>NZ_FMCX01000010.1 GCF_900091555.1 Micromonospora mirobrigensis | reverse complement strand
ACGGTCACCGATGCCGCCGGAGCGCCGTGGCGCCTGGGAGCGACGAGCATCTTGGTGGCCGGGCCAAAGCTGCACCCGCCTATGCTCGCCGCCCTCCGAGCCGGAGAGTCTGACTAGGGCCTGTTTCAGAAGTTGATCCACGGCCCCGGTTCCATCAATGATCTTGTGGTGGGTCGTGGTGATCTGACCGATGAGCAGTGGGCGGTGTTGGAGCCGCTGCTCCCCGCGTCGGTGGGGCGTGGTCGGCCAGCGGTGTGGTCGCGTCGGCTGCTGATCAATGGGATCAGGTGGCGGGTGCGGACTGGGTGCCCGTGGCGTGATCTGCCGCCGGAGTACGGGCCGTGGCAGACGGTGTATGGGCTGTTCCGCCGGTGGCAGCGCTCGGGTGTGTGGTTGCAGATCCTCACCGCGTTGCAGGCCAGGGCGGACGCGGCCGGCTTGATCCGCTGGGAGGTCAACGTCGACTCGACGATCTGCCGGGCTCATCAGCATGCCGCCGGCGCCCGACACGACGGCGACGCCCAGCGGGAGCCGGCCGGTGGGGCGGTGTCTGAGCCGGCCGATCACGGGCTCGGCCGGTCCCGGGGTGGCCTGACGACGAAGATCCACCTGGCCTGTGAGCAGGGCCAAAAGCCGCTGTCGATTCTGGTCACCGCCGGCCAGCGCGGGGATTCGCCGCAGTTCGTGCCGGTCCTGCGGGGCATCCGGGTGCCCCGGCTCGGACCAGGCCGACCACGCCAACGGCCGGATCGGGTGCGTGGGGACAAGGCGTATTCGTCGCGGGCCAACCGGGACTACCTGCGCCACCGCGGCATCAAGGCCACCATCGCCGAGCCCGCTGACCAGGCCCAGAATCGTAAGAGGCGCGGCGCAGCCGGCGGCAGGCCACCGCTGTTCGACGTCGAGGACTACAAGGCCCGCCACGCCGTGGAGTGCGGCATCAACCGACTCAAACGCCATCGGGCCGTGGCCACCCGCTACGACAAACTCGCCGTCCGCTTCGAGGCTGCCGTGCTCGTCGCTGCGATCAACGAATGGCTCTGACCAGCCAGGCATCACCTCATGCGAAGCTGAGCCGGCCGACCAGCAGAGCAGGGAGACATCGAATGGCCGCCGACTACTACTACGCCGACGCGGAGAACGGCGACCACGTCGACGACCCCTCCGAAGACGCCCTGCTCATGCTGATCGACGAGCTGAACCACAACGACAACACCTTCGTCACGATCAACCCCGCCGACGACGACCCAGCCTGGTACGCCTCGATCTCACTGCTCGACGACGACACCTACGAAGTCGAACGCCGTGACGCTCACCAGCGCATCCACGACCTCACCACCGAGACCGACCGCGGCCACATCGCCAAGGACCTCACCATCTGGCTGGCCGACCGCCAGTACCCCAACCAACCAGGCTGAACCCCAGTCCCGTACTTCTGAAACAGGCCCTAGTCCAGGTCGCCCTCGAACAGGTCGCCGTCGGTGATCAGTTCCATCGACGCATACGTGCAGCTCGTCACCGAGCACGGATGGGACTACGACCAGTGCGAGGCGTGGGTGCGCCAGACGCTGGAGGAACTGCCGCTGGCCTGATCCGGTCAGCAAGTGCGGCGGCCACGCGATGCTCGCGGGCATGGGTGCCGGTGAACGCCAGCAAGTGCCGTCGATCCGCAGGGCACCCGACGACCCACCGGGCGCAACCGTCACGAGCGGCCCCTGATCTGCTGGTTACGCCGCGGCGAGAGGCTTCTCGTATGGCTGCGGCGCATGTCGTTTCTCCCCGGCGTGGGGCCGCCGGGCGAGGACAACCGGCGGCCGGATGCGGCTGGTTCAGTCGGCTCGGGTGCGGCCGGTGTTGGGTGTCCGTGCGCACGCCCAACGCGTTCGCGCCCTGGCCGGAAAGACCGGTGCCGGTGGGCGCACCGGCCGGGCCGTCGGGTGCGGCCCGGCCGGTGCGGCCCGGCCGGTGCGGATAGTGCCTACGCGGCGAGGACGGTCTTGGTCTCAAGGTAGGCGTTCATGCCGTAGATGCCGAACTCGCGCCCGTAGCCGGACATCTTGAATCCGCCGAACGGGTTGACCGGGTCGTCGAAGAACTGGTTGACCATGACCCGGCCCGCCTGGATCCGGTCGGCGACGGCGTGGGCGCGCTCGACGTCGTTGCCGTAGACGTAGCCGTGCAGACCGTATTCGACGTCGTTGGCGATCGCGACGGCCTCCTCCTCGTCGCGGTAGGTGATCACCGACAGGACCGGGCCGAAGATCTCCTCCTGGGCGATCGTCATGTCGTTGGTGACTCCGACGAAGATGGTCGGCTTGACGTAGTTGCCCGCCTCGAAGCCCTCGGGCTTGCCTTCGCCGCCGACGAGCACCTCGGCGCCCTCCTCGATGCCCTTGCGGATGAAGCCTTGCACCCGCTCGTAGTGGCTCGCCGAAACCATGGGCTGGATCAGGGTGGTCGGGTCGTTCGGGTCGCCGATCGGCAGGGCCTCGACGCCGGCCTTGAGCGCGGCCTTGGCCTCCTCGAGCCGGTGCTCGGGAACGAGGATGCGGGTTCCGGCGATACACGCCTGACCGGTGTTCAGGAGGCCGGCGGTCAGGGCGAACTGGACGGCCTTGCCCATGTCGGCGTCGTCCAGGATGACCGTCGGGGACTTCCCGCCGAGCTCGAGGGTGACGCGCTTCATCGTCTCGATCGCGTCGCGGCCGATCTGCTTGCCGATCCGGGTGGATCCGGTGAAGGAGATCTTCTGCACCAGCGGGCTGCGGGTGATGGTGTTGCCCACGGCCGTGCCGCTGCCGTTGACGATGTTCACCACGCCGGGCGGCAACTCGGCAGCGGCGAAGGCTTCCATCAGGACCCTGCTCTGCAGCGTGCTGTTCTGGCTGGGCTTGATCACCACGGTGGCTCCGGCCGCGAGCGCCGAGGCAGCCTTGCCGGCGATGAACCAGGGGCTGCCGTTCCACGGAGTGAGCAGCCCGGCAACGCCGACCGGGACCTTGGTGACGGTGGCGTCGCCGTTGCGCTCGACGAAGTTCTCGGGCCGCAGCAGGTCCTTGGCCAGCAGGAAGAACTGGCGCGCCTGCTCGTTGAACATGGTCGAGAACGTGCGGAGCGCGCCGTACTCGGCGACAGTGACCGAGATCAACTCGTCCATGCGCTCCTCGAGCGCGTCCGCGATCTTCTGCAGGTACTGCCCGCGTTCGGCGAGCGAGGTCTTCGACCACGCGGGGAAGGCCTCGTGGGCCGCGACGATGGCGCGCTCGGCATCGACCTCGTCGCCGAGCAGCGTGTGGCCGATCAGCTCCCCGGTGACCGGACTGTAGACGTCGATGGCCTCCTGGCCGTGCGAGTCGACGAACTGTCCGTTGATGAAGTGCTGGTTGACGGTGGTGATGGCGTTCATGACGGGTTATCTCCCGGAGGATGTGCTGGTTCGCGGGTCTGCCGGTTCGTGCGTTGGTGATCCGGCGCGCAGGATGGGAACGGCGGAACTGGCGGGGGTTAGAAGGTCAGGACGATGCGGCCGCCGATGCCGCCCTTCTCGACCCGGCGGTGGGCTTCGGCGGCCTCCGCCGCCGGGATGGACTCGGTGCGGATGTCGACCAGGCCCTGCGTGATGGCCGCGATGGCGCCCTGCGCAGCGGGACGGACCTGCTCCGGGTGGGTCGGGAAGTAGACGCCGCCCGAGAAGCCGTACAGCGCGAGGTTCCTCAGCCACAGGTCGTTCGTGCGCACGCTGTGCTCCCAGTCGCCGGCGGCGTTGCCCACCAGCAGCATCCGGCCGAACGGTGCCATCACCTGCAGTGAGTCGGTGCGGACCTGGCCGCCGACCGGGTCGACCACAATCTCGAAGCGCGTCTCGCCGACCGCCTCGATCAGCTCTTCGCCCGCGACGACCTCGTCGTAGGGCAGGGCGGAGGCGCGGGCCCCCTCCAGCGAGGATCGGCGGGCGGTGCCGACCACGCGCCCGGCCCCCAGGCTCTTGGCCACACCGGGGAACGCCGAGGCCAGCCCACCGAGCGCGCCGTGCACCAGCAGACGATCGCCTTCCTTGATGTGCGCCAACTGGGTGAGCGACGCCCACGCGCTCGCGGCGTTGGGCAGGGCCGCCACCGCGGCCGCCGGGTCCACCCCGAGCCCGTCCAGGCTCACGGCCAGCGCCGCGTCGACCACGGCGATCGAGGCGTAGCCGTCCTGGCCGCCGCCCGCGCCGGTCAGCGTGACGACCGGCTCGCCGACGCGCAGCCCGCTGACGCCTTCGCCGAGGGCACGGACGGTGCCGGCTACTTCCAGGCCCGGCACGAAGGGTGGGGTCGGCATGCCGGGCTGGTTCTCGAACCGGCCCTGCCGGATGTAGGCGTCGATCAAGCCGACTGCGGCGTGGCTGACGTCGATCGCGACCTGGCCGGGGCCGGGCGTCGGGTCCGGCAGTTCCTGCAGTTGGAGGACCTCAGGGCCTCCGAAACGGGTGACGACTGCGGCATACATCGCCTTCTCCTCTCCATGGTCGGGTGCTCTACCCGATCCATATAACGCAACCCAATTGCGTTACGGCCACTCTAGGAGCCGCTCCGCCCGCAACGCAACCCGATTGCGTTGCGGCGCGGATCACGGGAGCAACGCACGTTCATTGCGTTATGCTGAGGGGATGAATCGCCGCGCCTACTCCCCGGAGGCAAAACTCCGCCGCACCGAAGACCTGCTCCAGGCCGCCAGTGACCTGGCACTCGCGCTCGGCGGAGTCCGCCATGTCACGCTCGCGGCCGTCACCGAGGCTGCGGGCCTCCACCCCTCGGCCGTGCGCCGATACTTCGACAGTAAGGAAGACCTGCTGCTCGGACTGGCCGAACGCGGCTACAGCCAATGGCGTGAGGCGGTCCTCGGCGAAACCGCAGGCGCGCACGGGCTCGCCCCGGCGCAGACCGCTGCCATCGTGGCCCGCACCCTCGCGGCCCAGCCGCTGTTCTGCGACCTGCTCACGCACGTGCCGCTCAGCCTGGAGGGAGAAGCTGGCATCGACCGCGCCCGGGAGTACAAGACGAACGCATTCGCCGCCTTCGACGTCATCGTAGAGGCGCTCACCACCAGCGGCACGATGACCGCCGCCCAGGTCAACGACCTGATCGTCGCGGCCTCGGCGCTGGCGTCCTATTTCTGGCAACTCGCCAACCCCACCGAGACCCTGCGCGAGCTCTACGTCGAGAACCCCCGCTGGTGCGGGCTCGCCGTCGACTTCGAACCACGCCTGACCCGCCTCTTGCAGGCCGTCGCCGTCGGCCTCGTCGACGCCGGGAAGGAACCCGCGATCGCTTGATCCGCCGATCGCCCGACCATGTGTCGCGGCAATGGCCCGGCGCCACCTGAAACGGGTTGATCTCCTCCGCGTCGGCGGAACGTGCCGGCGGTCGGTCGAGCCCGGCTCATCTGGCCCTGCCCGATGCCCTCGGGCTGGGCAAACTCAGTGGAGCGGATTGCCGGCGATCGTGGCGGTGCGGTTCGCATAGTGGTACCTCCGGCCCACGCAGTTTTCTGACCTGTCGTTTCCTGGCGGCGCGTGTTCACCATGCGAACCATCGGCGTGGTGTTCGGAGGAACGGTGGACGCCCCAGCGAATTTTGGTCATACTTGTGACCATGACGACGCTGCCGTTGGGGGAAGTGAAGACTCGGCTCTCTGAGCTGGTGGGGCGGGTGCACGACCACCACGAACGGGTGACCGTAACCGTGCATGGTCGGCCGTCCGCCGTGCTGGTGTCGGTGGAGGACTTGGAGCGTCTGGAGGAAACCGTGGCGGTTCTCGGGGATGCGGGCACCCTGCGGCGGCTGGCCGACTCCGACGCGGAACTGGCCCGAGGTGAAGAGGTGTCTGCCGACCAGCTTGCGGAGACCATTCGCGCCCGTCGCGCCTCGGCCGCGTGAGCCCCCGGCTACCGGAAGATCCGTACACGCTGCGCACCACGCCGACCGTCCGTCGAGCGCTCGCCGAACGGTTGCCGGAGGCCGTCGCTGTAGCCGCGTACGAGTTCATGACTGGGCCATTGGTGCGAGAGCCCTACCGGGTAGGGAAGCGTTTGTTGCCGCCGTTGTCGGATCGGTTCAGCGCCCGGCGAGGCACCTACCGGATCATCTACCGCATCGACGACGACAACCGCATCGTGACTGTTGTGGACGTTGATCATCGAAGGGATGTGTACCGCTCGTGACGCCCCTGGCTCTCCGTGCCCGATGGCGTCAAGGCATTCAGTACGGTGGGTGCCGTGTCGATGAGTGTGGCTGACGAGGCTGCGGCCCTTGAGGCTGAGGTGGAGCAGTATCCGGACGAGCGGGGTGAGATCCTGCTCGAGGCTGCCGACGCATGGCGCCGGGCGGGGCGGTTCGACCGAGCAGCCGACCTGCTGACCGGGCTGATCGCTGACGGCGGTGGGGACGGCTGCTACGCGATGGTGCAGCTCGCTGAGGTGCGATTCGAGCAGGGCGACGTCGATGAGGCGTATGTCGTGCTGGATGGCCTGGCTCACGACGCAGCGATGGATGACGGTCACTGCACGTTGGTCGCCGAGCTGCTCGCCGAGCGAGGCGATCTGCATGGTGCGTTGCGCTGGTACGACCGGGCGGTGGCCTGCCTGTCGGCTGAGGAGTTGCAGGCGCTTGGCGGCGCGGATGGTTGGATGCAGATGTCCTCGGTGATGATTCGCGGCCGTCGGGAGGTCCGTCGCGAGTTGGGCCTGGCGCCGGATGTCACCGATGAGCTGGCTCCGGCCGCGCCGCCACAGCGGCAGCGGCTTGTCGACGCGGATGGTGTGCGGGACGCCGTGGCCTCTGGACGAGTTCCACGACAGGTGCGGACGCTGATCTTTCAACGCCAGGAGCGGGCCGAGGCGCGACGGCGGTGGCCCCAGGAACACGACATGACCGACGACGAGCACTATCAGGCTGCCGAGCGCCGGTGGCGTGAGTTGGCGAACGGCGGTGTGCCAGCCATCCGGGTGGTGCCGGCAACTGTCGCCGATCTCTGTGAGTTCGCAGACCGGACCGGCGAATCGCCTCTTGACCCAGCGCTCAAGGTCCGCTACAGCGAGACTCTTCCCGAGGAGCACACCATCGCCTGGCCGCCACCGCGGAACTCCCCATGCTGGTGCGGATCGACAGCCAAGTACAAGAAGTGTTGCGGGCGGACGGCCTGAGCGGCGTCCTCCGACGCGCCGCACCCGATAGTTCGTCACGACGCAGCCCTACCTGCCAGCGTTCCCGTTCGCGACAGGGGTAACGGGGCACCGGCAATGGTCGCCGTTCGGTTCGCATGGTGGTACCTCCGGCCCACCACATGCCGTGATCTCGTTGCTGACCTGCGCTTCCGTGGTTCGCATGGCCGAAGCGCAGGCTGGCAAGTGCGAGTTTCGGCCGCTTTGCTGAATCGGTCGTCACGTCACTGAGATCGGCGATGTATAGCTTGGGCTATAGTTGTCCCGTGACCAATGGCCAGCCCATCGCTGGGCGATCAGGACGACAGGCGATGTGCGCGACTGGTTGCGCGCCCTGCGTCAGACCGATCCCGCGACGTACCGGTCCGTGAACGTGGCGATCGACATGCTCGCCGAGACCGGTCGGGTCTGGGACGTCCGCTGGTCGACACTCTCCGGGGTTCGAGCATCAGCAACCTCAAGGAGTTGCGGCCGAGATCTGGCCGCGACGTCGCTATCCGGCTTTTGTTCGTCTTCGACCCCTGGTCGCCGGCGGTGCTGTTGGTCGCTGGCAACAAGGCCGGAGACTGGACGCGGTGGTACGAGAACGCGATCCCGATCGCCGAGGTCGCCTACGAGGGTTGGCTCGCCTTCGAGAGAAAACGGAGGGAAGGTTGATGGTCGACTTCCATGACTGGGAAGACATCCGCGCCGAGTTGCACGATGGGGACGACAACGCGCTCGATACGGAACGTGCCCGCACCGAGGCGTGGATCGGCGCGTTCCACCTCGCCGAGGAGCGCAAGAGACTCGGTCTCACCCAACGGCAGGTGGCCGAGCTGATGGGAGTCACGCCCGGCAGGGTGAGCCAGATCGAGAACGGCGACCTGGACGCCAACGAGGTGGCGACCCTCAGCAGGTACGCGCGAGCACTGGGCGCCCGGATGCGGATCATCTTCGACTACGGCAGCGACCTCCGGCAGATCGCCTGACCCCCGCGAGTAGCGACATCGTGGACGACGGGGCCAGTCGTTTCCGCGAACCGCGTCGCCGGTCGGTCAAGCCGAGGTCATAGAGCACCGTTCGGCAACCGTGAACTGGGCAAACCGACTGGCAGCGGATCGCCGGCGATCGTGGCGCAGTGGTTCGCATGGTGGTACCTCTGGCCCACCGAAACGGATACCCAAACGGACGGGTGCAGGTGGCAGAAACGCGGGCCACGGCCGATGCCGCGGCCGCACTGCCGGGCGGCGGCCGGACCTTGCACCAGGTGGTGGATCCGTGGGTCAGTTCTGGCCAGGGCTTGCTACGGGTAGTCCTGCTTCTTTCGCGCATTCGAGTAGCCGCCGGTCGTAGGTGACGAAGGCGGTCAGTGCCGTGCCGGACTCGTTGGTCAGCACTTGGGCGGTGGCCAGGTGGATGGCGTCGAGGCTGCGCAGCGTCGGCTCGGCGAACGCGGCTGCGGTCGCACGGATCGTGCTGTCGATCTCCAGTCGGAACAGCCGCCCGACGGCGGCCGGCACTCCGATCAACGCCTGCGGAGCTGATCGGCGCAGCGCTCTGGGCACTTCCACCTCGACGAGAGCGGAGGAGACCAGCGGCACGTCGTCATGCTTGTTGAGCCAGGAGACAAGGTCGGCGCTGCACATCTCCTGCCGAACCAGCTTGACGACGGCAGCTGAATCGAGATAGATCACCAGCGCTCCTCGTCGCGCATCGCGGCGAGCGAGGCGGCCACGTCCACATTTTCGTCACCGAGCTTCGGTGGAAGTGGCACAGAGCCGCCGCCGGTGGGGGCGACGGCTCGCCCTGCCGCTACCAACTTGGCCAGCACCGATCTGTCGTCGCCTACCGGAACAAGTCGGGCAATCGGGTGCCCGCGATCGGTGATCTCGACGGTCTCGCCGCCACTCACCCGAGCCAACACCTGGCTCGTGTTCTGGTTCAGCTCCCGGACACCGATGCGTTCCATGGCCACGAGTGTAGAACTAGATGTTCTACATTTCTAGCTCTTGGCGTGATCCGGGCTGCCTGTTCGCCGATCAGTGAGGTCGACGAACTCCAGGCCAGCCGGGCAACTTCAGGGCCAGCGGATCGCCTGCGATCGTGGCGGCGCGGTTCGCATGGTGATACCTCCGCCCCACCAACCGTTTTCCTGCCCGGTCACGCCGGTGCCGGCCCTCGTGCCGCCGATGTGGTGCGGACGGCTCGAGGGGTCGCAACGGCGATGAGTTTCCGCGCGGTGTCCAGTCTGTGTTCCCGTACACCCGATTCTTCCGACTCTCGAGGAGGGCGTCGTGAGTGCTGCGTACCGGAGGCAGGCGTGAAGCTTCTTCTCACGTCCGCGGGCGTCGCGAACCCGAGCATCCGCGATGCGTTGGTCGACCTGCTGGGCAGGCCGATCGCCGAATCCAGTGCCCTCTGCATCTCTACGGCGGTCCACCCCATGGGCGGGCCGGCCTCGGCCTGGCGCTTCATCACCGGTCGGTCGCCGCTGCCCATGTGCGGTCTGGGCTGGAAGTCCCTGGGCGTCCTCGAGCTGACAGCGCTGCCCAGCATCGGCGCGCAGCGGTGGGTCCCCTGGGTCCGGGAAGCTGACGTCCTGCTCGTGGCCGGCGGCGACACGACGTACCTGTGCCACTGGATGCGGCAGTCCGGGCTCGCGGACCTCCTGCCGTCGCTGCGGGACACCGTATGGGTGGGGTTGAGTGCGGGGAGCATGGTGCTGACTCCCCGGATCGGTGCGGACTTCGTCGAGGGGCAGTCCGCGCCCGACGACCGCACGCTGGGGGTCGTCGACTTCTCGATCTTCCCGCACCTGGGGCTCGAGCCGGACAACACCATGGCCGGTGCCGAGAGGTGGGCGGCCGAGATCGCGGGCCCGGCGTACGCGATCGACGACGAGACGGCCATCAAGGTGGCCGACGGCGCCGTCGAGGTCGTCTCCGAAGGGCACTGGAGGCGGTTCCCCTGACAGCCGCGGCCGACGGTGCGTCGGTGGGTGCGGGGTGGCGCGCTACGTCCTCAGCGGTTCCGGTGCGGACGCCGCGCGCGGAGGAACGCCGAGGCCATCGTGCGCCGCGTCGGCGTGCCGGTGGCGGCCAGGGCGGTCATGTACGTGTCGAGACGCTTGGATTCCTCGTCGGTCAGGGCGGCGGCGATCGCTTCGCCGTACGTGGGGACCAGGGGGTTGGGCGCCACGCGCTTGAGTGTTTCCCAGTCCCCGACCGGGTCGGCGGGCACGTCGACCTGGGCGCGGTAGTCCAGCTCCACCGCCTCGAAGCCGGCGGTCACCGCCCAGCCGACGAGGTCACGCTCGTCGAAGTCCATCATCGGTCGCATGGCTTGCTCGGTGGCGCCCCGGTAGGCCTCGCGGACCTTGGCGATCAGGTCGTCCACGGGCGAGTCGCCGATGCCGAACAGGTCATCGGGGCGGAGCTGCTCCGCGAAGCGGTTGATCGGCTCGAACAGGGAGATCCGTCCGCCCGGCCGCAGGACCCGGATGAACTCCGCGAAGGCGGCGGCCTTGCGATCGGAGTAGATGAGCACCGACCGGGTGGTCACCACGTCGACGGAGGCGTCGGCGATTCCGGCGAGATCATCGGCCGACGCGACCACGAAGCTGCACCGCCCGTCGCCACCGGCGGTGCGCCGGCACTCGTCGAGCACATCCCGTGAGACGTCGCTGAAGATGACCCGACCGTCCGGGCCGAGTCGTTCCAGCGCGCCGAACCCGATCAGTCCCGTCCCGCAGCCCACGTCGAGGAGCACGTCGTCGGCCGCCAGGCCGGCTCCGTCGAGGACGCCGTCACGGAACGCTGCCAGATCCAGGGCGTAGCGGGCGCGCAGGTCCTCGCTGTCGCCGTCCCGGCGGGTCAGGAGCCACTGCGCCCACTTGTCCGTCGCCACCGGGGCATCGTAACCGCGAGGCATGCACGAACATTCGTATAGCCGGGCCGACCCTCCCACGCCTGCGGGTCCGCCGACGGGGCAACGGGACGGACCGGCACCGGTCGACAATGGATCGGACCCGCGAGACAGGCCCGCGGATGATCGGCGACCCGTCAGGGAGGTCGGATGTCGGTGTGGCGCTTCGTGGCGGCCATCGTCATGGGTCTGGCCATGGTTCTCATCGGTGTCGCCCTGGCCACCACGACCTGCCGGCAGAGAGGTAGGGCCGGCCGTCGGTAGGGGCGCGCGGACCGACGGACGACGGCGCCTAGCCGGGCGGGCGGATCGCGTCCCAGCCGGTGACATCGCACTGGTGGCTCTCGTTGTTGCCGGCGGTGACGACCGTCCCGTCCGCGCGTACCCCCAGGGTGTGGGTGGATCCGGCCGCCACCGCGACGATCCGGCGCCAGCCGGCCACGTCGCACTGCCCGAAGTCGTTCCCGCCCACGGCCAGGACCCGACCGGCCGCGGTGACCCCGACGGTGTGGTAGCTGCCGGCCGTCACCGCCACGACGTCCCGCCAGTCGCCGACGTCGCAGGCGCCCGTCGACCGATCCCCGACCGCGAGGACGCGCCCGCCGGTGGTGCGGCCGACCGTGTGGAGGTGGCCGGCGGCCACGGCCACGACGTCGCGCCAGGCGTCGACGGCGCACTGCCCGCGGCGGTCGTTCCCCACGGCGACGACGGTCCCGTCGGCCCGCAGGCCCACCGAATGCCAGTCGCCGCACGCCAGCCCGACCATGTCCCGCCACCGTTCCACGTCGCACGCGCCCTCACGGCGCCGGCCCGTGGCCAGCACGGTGCCGTCACCGAGCAGCCCGAGGGTGCGGCGCCAGCCGGCGGCGACGAGAGTGACGCCGTGCCAGGACGTCACCGCGCACTGGCCGTCGCCGTTCCAGCCGGTCGCCGTCACGGTGCCGTCCACTCGCAGCCCGACGCTGTGGGACCGCCCGGTGTTCGACGCGGTGTGCACGTTGCCCGCCGCCACGGCGACCACCTCGGTCCAGCCCTCGACCCGGCACTCGCCGGCCGTCCCCGTGCCGGCCGCGACCACGGTGCCGTCGGCCCGTAGCCCCAACGAGTGTCGACGTCCGGCGGCGATGACAGGACCGGTCATCCGCCCAGCATCGCCGATCGCACGGCCGTCGCCGCCGTCGGGTGGGCACTCGGCGGGTGACGAACGCGGGCTGCTACCTACCGGCGCCGCCGCGGTTCCGACGGCCGGCACTCCGGCGAGGGCTCAGCTCGGCCGTAGCGAGGCGTCCAGCGCGCTCATCAGCTCGGCCACCCGACCCCCGCCCACCGGAGCGGCGGGGTAGCGGCCGAGCACGGCCACCAGCGCCGGCGTCGCCCGTCGGCGGGCCTGCTCGATCCACCGTTCGCCGACGGTCCGGTCCCCGCTGGCGGCCAGCTCCGCCGCGCGCGCCGCGTACGCGCCGGCGCCGAGGATGTGTCCGACCTGGGTGGCCTTCGCCAGCGGGTGCAGGTAGGCCGCGCCGGCGGCGTGACCGGCCGCGCGGGCCGCCTCCCGGGCCGCCTCGGTGGCCGCCTCCTGCGCGGCCCGGTGGGCGGCCCAGGCGGTCGTACGCTGGAGGTTCGTCCGCCTCGCGCCGTGGGCGAAGGTCCAGGCGGCCTCGACGGCGGCCCGGGGCCGCCGATCGCCGGGGTGGGTCGCCTCGAAGATCGACAGCACCTCCTGGGCGCACTGCGCGGCATAGCGGGCGACCTCCCGCAGGTCGTCCGGGCTCAGCGGGACCTCGCCGGTCACCGGGCACCGGCCCCGACGGTCGAGAGGATGAGCTCCGCGACCAGCTCGGGTCGGCTCACCATCGCCAGGTGGTCGGTCTCCACCCGCCGCACCCGGTAGCCGGATCCTTCCGCCTCGGCTGCCGTGGGCTCGTATCCGCGGCTCAGCCGCAGGTAGCCGCGTCGGGCCGACTCCCACCCCGCCCCGGCCGGCGGCAGTATCTCGGCGACGACCTGCCACGGCAGCTCCGGCAGGTCGGCCAGCACGTGGCGCCGCTGCCCGGGGTCGGGCAGGAGTTCCGCCATGGAGTCGGCCGGGAACCAGGTGTCCCACCTCGGGAGCCGACCCGACGTCGACCGCTCCCGCAACCACGCGGCCCGCTCGGGCGGCGACGACCCGAGCCAGCTGGCGCCCGGATGCGGCAGCCGGGCGTCCAGGAAGACCACGTCCCGGCCACCGACCGCGTCGACGATGCCGGGCAGGTAGGCGCCCGCCCGGCTGTGGCCGACGACCACGGTGGGTGCGCCGGGCGCGACGCCGGCGACGGCCGCCGCGCGGACGGCCGCGTGGAAGGACGGCGCCTCCACCAGCGGACGCAGATCGGGTACGACCACCCGCCACCCCGCCGCTGTCAGGTACGGCAACAGCGCGTCCCAGCTCGCCGGCGTGAGGAGCGGGCTGTGCACGAGGAGCATCGTCGGTCGTTCCAGCGGGGCGGCGTCCGGGTCCATCCGTCCATCCTGGCGACCGGCCGCGCCGGAAGCGACCCCGGTCAGGGCATCGGGTCGAAGAGGCGCAGCTCGTCCGGGGTGGGACGCTCCCGCTGGAAGAGTTCCCAGGCCCGGTCGAACTGCTCGTCGGTGATCCGGGCAGCCACTCGTCGGCGGTGAGCGCAGGGCGGCGTGTTCCTCCGCGAGGCGGCGGGCCAGGGTGGTCTTGCCGCTGCCCTGGAGGCCGCACGTCAGGAAGAGCGTGGCCGGCACCGCCGGTCACCCGGCCCGGGAGGCCAGGTCGTGCAGCACGGCCAGGTCGGCGCGGTCGACGTCGCGCGGGTCGTACCCGCTGTGGAACAGCTGCTGCTGCGCGATCGAGATGCAGCCGACCGGGCGGCCGGCGACGGCGCCGGTGGTGAAGCACTCCCGCGGCCAGCGGAAGGTCGACCCGTCGAGGCCGGCCTGGTGGCCGTGACCGTCCTCGTCGAAGGCCAGCGGGTGCAGGTCCACCCGGCCGCGCCCGGCGGCGACGACCTCGACGCGGACCGGACGCCAGTCGGTCTCGACCACGTAACCGAGCCGGCCGAGGGCGGCCAGCGCCGCGGCCTCGTGCTCGGCTGGGATGGCCAGGTCCAGGTCGCGGTGCGGGCGGGTCTGCGTACCCGCCAACGCGTCGACCCCCCAGCCACCGCTGATCCAGGCGGCGCAGCCGACCGCGGCCAGGGCGTCCAGCACGCTGTGCACCTCGTCGGCGGTCGTCACGTCAGCGTCGATCATGACTGTCTTCCTAGTGCATCCGGCGGATCCGGGCCAGCGGAAAAGCAGGCCCGAGCGGCTCGGCTCGGCGTACGGCTGGGACGGGTTGGGTCTGGATCCGCGCCTGGGCGCGGCGGCCGACCTGCTCCGCGCGGACCTGGCGCTGCTGGGCGTGCCGCCGGTGGCGGTCGGTGACGGGCCCGGGGTGGCCGTGCCCCGATTCGCCGGTCTCGCGGCGGCCGTGGGCGGGCGGTACGTGCTGCTGGGCAGCGCGCTCGGCGGCCGGGTGATCGCGCCCGTCGTCGAGCGGCGGGCGTTCCGGACGGCGGTGGACGGTCGCCCGTGGTCGCCACGGGAGGTGACGGGGCGGTCTTCGCCGCCCGGCCGACGAGCGCCCGGCGGCGCGCCGGCCGAGGGCCAACCCCAAAATTATCCGCTTTGCCGGTGTCCGGCGCAGTCAGCCGGACGGCGGTATCGCCATCGGATACCGGACAGGACGCGAAGCCCCTGGTGGGAGCAGTGTTGAGGCAGATCAGAGGCGCAGGACGGCGGGCCACGTCCCACCCCTCGGACAGCGGGACCATCCCCTCCCGCTGAGCCAGCGCCGAGCCGGGCTCGGCGCCCGAGCCCGAAAGAAGGCCCGTCATGGCCGCTCCCAGCGCGTCCGCCTCCCTGAACGCGACCACCTTCTCGCCGGGGGAGCAGATGCTCCTCACCGTCACCTACAGTGACCCCGACACCCAGCAGGTGACCGTGACTGTCGTGGTCACCGACTCGAAGGGCAACAGCAGCAACCCGGTCAAGGTCAACGCGGTCATCGATCCGCTGACCGTCACCGTCTCGGACGACTCCGGCCGCACCTGGGCCCGGGTGTCGGACACCGGTTCGGTCGCCGTCTTCCGGGCGGTGGCGTGATGCCCAGGGTGACTGTCACCGTGCGTGATCGAAGCGGCAATGCCGCGACCACCAGCGTCGACTACGCGCTCGCCGCGCCGGTCCTCGGCGGCTACTACCTCTCCGGTGGCGCCGACCCGACGGCCGACATGGCGGGCGGGAACTTCCGCTCGTTGACCCAGTACCGCAGCTTCGCCGACGCGTACATCTTTCCCGGCTACAACCGGCCGTGGCTGATCACGCTCGGCCAGTCCGGCATCAAGATCAACATGGTGCTGGAGCTGAAGCACTACGGCAGCTCCAGCACCGGAGCGCAGACCTTCACCGTGGACGGGGTCACCTACACCGTCCCGGCACCCGCGATGACCATCCAGCAGCGACCCGGCACGACCTGGCCCAAGGCGTACGGCTACGGCCAGGTGCTCGCCGGGCAGTGCGACGGCCTGTTCGCCCGCGCCCTGTCCCAGTACCGCACGATGGGGTTCGGCGTGAACATCCAACTCGCCTCCGAGCTCGACACCGACCACGAGTTCGGCACCACCGAGGCCGGGGTCGCCTACACCTGGGCCCAGTCCGACGCCCGGGCGGTGCAGGCGGTGACCTACATCGTCAACTGGTTCAAGGCCCGCAGCCTGCCCGGCGGCACCACCTTCTCGGTCGGCGTCGGCGGCTGGGACCGGGCCTCCTACCAGCGCACCCACCCCGAGTCGCTGATGGCCAAGCTGGACTTCCTGCACTGGAACGTCTACGCCACCAGCCCGACCGACACCGCGCTGGCCCGGTTCCGCCGCACCAAGGACTGGGCGGTGGCCGACCTCGGCCCGATCGCGCTGTCCCGGCCGGTGCTGATCGGTGAATGGGGGGTCCGGGTCGCCGAGATCCCGAACCAGGCCGGCTGGATCGCCACCGTGCCACCGGCCATCGCCACGCTCAACGCCGAGGTCCGGCCCCGGATCGCCCGGACGAACTACTTCAACTCCGGCTGGGGGACCCTCACCCCGAAGGCGACCGGGCTGGCCGCGCTGCGCGCCGCGTACGCGGTCCCGCCGTACGTCTGATCCTCCGAGGGAGGCCACCGGGCGGGTTGTGCGCGACGCCACCCACCCGGGGGTCGGTCCCCGGGCCGCGGCCCCCGCCCCGCGTACCCTGACCCGCGCTGTCGACGACGAGGGGCGGGCAATGAGCGGGATCCGGTTCGGGGTGGTGCTGCCGCAGGGCTGGCGGTCCGACCTCACCCACCTGGCCGACCCGGTCGCGCAGTTCGAGGCGATGGTCGGGGTGGCCCGGGAGGCCGACGACCTGGGCTACGACTCGGTCTGGCTCTACGACCACGTGCAGGCGTTCAGCGGCGAGCCGGAGACCACCTTCGAGTGCTGGACCAGCCTGTCGGCCATCGCCCGGGAGACCCGCCGGGTGCGGCTCGGGCAGATCGTCACCTGCAACAGCTTCCGCAACCCCGCCCTGGTGGCCAAGATGGCGGCCACCCTCGACGTGGCCAGCGGCGGCCGGGCCTTCCTCGGCCTCGGCGGCGGCTGGGACCAGCGGGAGTACGACGCGTACGGGTTCGACCAGCCGTACCCGTCGACCGGCGAGCGGCTGACCCGGCTGGACGAGGCCGCCCGGGTGATCACCGCGATGCGGGAGCCGGTGGCCACCGTCGACGGCCGCTTCCACCGGGTGACCGGGGCGCAGAACGTGCCGACCGGGGTGCAGCGCCCGCACATCCCGCTGATGATCGGTGGCAGCGGCGAGAAGCGCACCCTGCGCACGGTCGCCAGGTACGCCGACGCCTGCAACCTCACCGACCACACCGACCCGGCCTTCTACCGGCACAAGCTGGACGTCCTCGCCCGGCACTGCGCCGAGGTCGGGCGGGACTACGACGGCATCCTGCGTACGGCGGCGCTGTCGGTGTTCACCGGCGCCACCGACGCCGAGGTGACCGCCCGGCTGGCCGGACGGGACCGGGCGGAGACGGCGACCGGCAGCGCCGTCGGCACGCCCGCCGAGCTCGTCGAGGTCTTCGGCCGGCTGGTCGACGCCGGCATCCAGTACTTCATGCTCTACTTCCACGAGCCCACCGACCCGGACTCGATGCGGCTGTTCGCCCGCGAGGTGGCCCCGCAACTGGGCTGACCCGGACAGCCTGATGCCCCGGCGGGGCCGCCGGCCGGACCCCCCCCGGCCGGCCGGCGGCCGGCTCAGTACGCCAGTTGCACCGGGCGGCCCAGCAGCCGGGCGCCGTTGTTGCCCAGCCAGCCCTCGGCCGCCGCCGCGTGCTGGCCGAAGGTGTGGATGTCGCGGAACCGGCGCTGGATCGGCGACGAGTCCCGGGTCGCCTCGCCGCCCGCCGCCCGGTAGCAGGTGTCCACCGCGGCGGTGGTCAGCTCGGTCACCCAGGGCAGGCTGGCCGAGATCGTCGGGTGCAGCTCGGCGACTGCCGCCGGGTTCTCGGCGCAGGCCGTCCACAGCTCGTCGGCGAGGCTGTGCAGCAGCGCCCGAGCCGCGCGTACCTGCAGCTCGGCCCGGCCGAGCTGGATCCGGAAGGCGGGCGAGTCGGCCAGCGGCTGCCGGGCGTAGAGGCGCTGCCGGCCGTCTCCGAGCAGCGCCGTCAGGTCGTCCAGCGCACCCTGGGCGATGCCGACCGCCACCGCGCCGAGGTGCAGCACGAAGTGCACCAGCGGCGCGACGAACCCCGGGCCGGGCACGCAGGGCGTGCCGGTGAACAGGTCGAAGGTCTCCTCCGCCGGGCAGAAGACGGGGTCGACCTGCACGTCGTGGCTGCCGGTGCCGCGCAGGCCCAGCACGTGCCAGGTGTCGACCACCGTGACCCGGTCGGCCGGGAAGAGCATCGAGCGGGTCTCCGGCGGCTGGCCGGCCGGCCCGGGCAGCGACTTTCCCTCCCAGGTGAGCAGGCAGTTGCCGAAGATCCAGTCGGCGTGCCGGCAGCCGCTGGCGAAGGGCCACCGGCCGGCGACCTGGTAGCCGCCGTCGGCCAGCTCCGCCCGTCCCTGGGGCGCGAAGCCGCCCGCCACCACCACGTCCGGGCCGGCCGCGTAGAGCTTGTCGAACCGCTCGCGGGGCAGCATCGCCAGCAGGTGCGGGCTCTCCGCGCCGATCATCACCGTCCAACCGGTGGAGCCGTCGGCCCGGGCCAGAGTCTCCAGTACCGCCATGCCGGTGCGCAGGTCCACCTCGTACCCGCCGTGGCTGCGCGGCACGAACATGCGGAAGCAGCCGGCGGCGCGCAACCGGTCGAGCAGGTCGGCCGGGATCTCCCGCTCCCGCTCGATCTCGCCGGCCCGCGCGGTGAGCTCCGGGGTGAGGTCCTGGACGGCACGGATCAGGTCGTCGGCGTGTTGCTCGGGCATCGAGGGGCCTCCCAGCTCGGTCCTATCGGGCCGGTCCACCGTGGCCGGCCCACCGTCCCGGCCGCCAGGGACACCGGCACCGACCGGACGGGACGCCCGCCGAGCCGCCCGACGGAACCGCCCGGCCGGGCGGGACGCCGCACCCGTGCGCCCGGGACGGCGGGACGGGCAGGCTGCGATCCGCGGCGATCCGCCGGGTCGCCCGTGAGGTCCCGCAGGAGGAACCATGTCCGTCCCGATGAGCGCCGCCCTCGACGCCGCCACCCCGAGCACCCCGACCGCACCGACGCGACGCGGCTGGGCCGTGGCCGGGGTCCTCGCCGGGGCCACCGGCATCGCCCTGTTCCAGATCGGCCCGCGGCTGACCGACGTCGACCGGGCGCTGTTCGCCGACAACGGGCGGCTCAGCGCGGCGATGGCGGGCCGGGAGGCGTACGTCTGGGTCTTCCAGGTGCTCACCGCGCTCGGCGCCGGCTGCCTCGCGGTGTTCGCCGCCGGGCTGCGGCGCCGGCTCGCGGCCCGGGAGCCCGCCGGCGGCCTCCTGCCGGACGTCGCGGCCGGTGGGCTGCTGCTGGTCGCGGCGATGCTGCTGGTCGGCGGCGGGGTCTCCACCGAGCTGTACTGGGACCTCGGTCACCTGGGCGAGACCGACGCCGACACGGTGGCCGCCCTGGCCGCCGGCTACGACACCTTCCCGTGGGTCTGGGCGGGCGCCGGGCTCAGCGCCGGCGCGGTCGCCGTCGCCGGCCTGCGCCGCCGCTCGGTGAGCCGCTGGCTGGCGGTGTTCAGCCTGCTGATGGCCGCGCTGGTCGCGGTGACCCAGGCGGTGCCGTTGCAGTACCTGGCGCTGGCCCCGGCCGCGCTCTGGGCCACTGTCGCCGGACTGACATTCGCCGTGGAGCGCCGGGGTCTCGGCAACTGAACCGGCGACTGTCAGGATCGGGTCATGCCTGCCGACCTGCTCCCCGTCGCGGACCGACCGCCGGCGGCCGGGGACGACCATCGCCGGCCGGTCGCCGCCGGGTCGGTGGCGGTCGCCTGCGCCCTGCTCCTGGTCGGTACGACCTGCTGCTGGCTGCTCGCCCGCCGGCCGTGGGGCCTGTCCGAGCTCTACTTCCTGGTCGACTTCACCGACTGCGCCGTCTACGGCATGGTGGCCGCGCTGGTCCTGTGGCGCCGCGGCCACCCGGTCGCCTGGCTGCTCGCCGCGACCGGAGTGGGCGGCGGCCTGTCCGCGTTCGGCGCGCAGTGGGTCGCCCTGCTCCGGGTACACCCGGCGCTGCCCGATCCGGTCTGGCTCACCTCGGCCCGACACTGGGCCTGGGCGCCCGGCATGCTCTCGCTGATCGTCGTGCTGCCCTGGCTGGTCCGCGAGGGCCGGTTGCCGGTGCCGGCCCGGCTCGCGGTGGCCGTGGGTGCCCTGGTGGTCGCCACGATCGAGGTGTGCCAGCTGACCTGGCCCGGCCGGCCCGGCCAGCCCTCGGGAGCGCCGCTGCCGATCCCCAGCGCGACCTGGGCCGAGCTGATCGAACGGGCCGAGCCGCTGCTCTTCGCCACGGTGCCGCTGCTCGGGCTGGTGGCCGCGGCCGGGGTGGGCCGCCGGTGGCGTACCGGGGTGCCGAGGGAGCGGGTCGGGCTGGGCTGGCTGGCGGTCGGCACCGTGCTGCTCGCGTTGAGCTTCGCGCCGGTCGGCTTCGGCCCGGACGCGTCCCGGCGGATCCCGGAGTGGCTGGCACCGGCCGCGATGCTCGCCTCCCAGGCGTTCTTTCCGGCCGCCGTGCTGGCCGTGGTGCTCCGGCAGCGGCTGTGGGGGATCGAGATGGCGGTCCGCCGCACGCTGGTCTGGTTCCTGCTGACCTTCCTGCTGGTCGCCGCGTACGTCTCCGGGGTGACCGTCCTGGACGCGGCGCTGCCCACCTCGTCCGCCGTGCCTGGCGTGCTGGTCACCGCGCTGGTCGCGGCGGGCGTGCACCCGGCCCGCTCCCGGGTGCAGCGCGGCGTCGACCGGCTGATCCACGGCGAGGCGGTCGAGCCGCTCGGCGTGGTACGCGGCGTCGGAGACCGGATCAGCGCCTCCGACGACCCGGTGGAGGTGCTCACCGCAGTGGCGCAGAGCCTCACCGACCTGCTCCGGCTCGGCGGGTGCGGGATCGAGGTGGACGGTCCGGAGTCCTGCGCCGGCCGGTGGGACGCGGCCGGCCCGCGCGGGGAGCCGCTGGTGCTGCCGCTGCGCCGGGCGGACACCGAGATCGGCCGGCTGGTGGCCTGGGCCCGGGCGGGGGAGCGGTTGGACGGGCGGACCCGGGCCGCGCTGCTGGATCTCGTGCCGCTGGTCTCCTCGGCGGCCAGTCTCGCCGCCACCAGCCGGGCCCTCGCCGGCTCCCGGTCCCGGCTGGCCGAGGCCCGCGAGGAGGAGCGGCGGGCGTTGCGCCGCGACCTGCACGACGGGCTCGGTCCGGCGTTGGCCGGGGTGGCGCTCGGCCTCCAGGCGGCCCGTAACCTGCTGACCGTCGACCCACCGGCCGCGGGGCGGCTGCTGGACCTGTTGCGTGCGGAGGCCGACCAGCGGGTCGAGCAGATCCGGGACATCGCCCGCGCCCTGCTGCCGCCGGTGCTGGGTGAGCGCGGCCTGGTCCCGGCCCTGCACGAGCTGGCCCAGCGGTACGAACCGTCCGGGCTGACCGTGCGGGTGGAGGCGGTGCCACTGCCCCTGCCCGAGCCGGTGGCCACCGCCATCTACGGCATCGTCGCCGAGGCGGTCCGCAACGTGCACCGGCACTCCGGCGCGGCGACCTGCGCGGTGAGCCTCGTGCGCGGCGCGGACGGGTTGACCGTCCGGGTCACTGACGCCGGTCGGGGCGTGCCGCCGGACGCGCCGGCCGGGGTGGGGATGCGGTCGATGCGCGAACGGGCCGAGGGGATCGGCGGGGTGTGCGTGGTCGGGCCCGGTCGGGACGGCGGCACCGCCGTCACGGTGCGGCTGCCGGCGGAGCGGTTACCGGCCCGGGCCGGTGCGCCGGTCGTACCCGGGCAGGCGCCGCCGCCGGCCGTCCTGGCCGCTGTCGACCCGGCCGCCTCGGCGGCGCAGCCGGCGGTGGTGGGGCCGTGACCGGTCAGGTGATCCGCGTCGCGGTGGTGGACGACCACCCGGTGTTCCGGCTCGGCATGACCGCCCTGCTGGCGTCGACCGTCGGGCTGGAGGTGGTCGGCGAGGCCCCCGACGCCGACGGGGCGTTGCGGGTCGCCGAACTCCGCACACCCGACGTGATCATCATGGATCTGCATCTCGGGGGCCGGTCCGGAGTGGAGGCCACCCGGGAGATCGTCGCCCGGCACCCGGGCATCGGCGTGCTGGTGGTGACCATGTTGGACGACGACGACTGGGTCTTCGCCGCGCTGCGCGCGGGGGCCCGGGGCTATCTGCTCAAGGGGGCGGCACCCGCCGAGGTGGAGCGCGCGGTACGCGCCGTCGCCAACGGCGAGGTGCTGCTCGGCCCGGTGGTCGCGAGCCGGGCGGTGAGCTTCCTGTCCGGTGCCAGGGCCGGCGGGGCCGCGCCCTTCCCCGAGCTGACCGACCGGGAACGGGAGGTGCTCGACCTGGTCGCGCAGGGGCTGAGCAACCTGGTCATCGCCCGCCGGCTGACGCTGAGCCCGAAGACCGTGCGCAATCACCTGTCAAACGTGTTGTCCAAGCTCCAGGTGGCCGACCGGAGCCAGGCCATCCAACGCGCCCGCCAAGCCGGTCTCGGCCAGCTCTGACCGTCGGGCCCGCCGGAACGTCGTCTCCGAGCCGGTTGCCGCGCCTTCGCGCGTCGAACCGAGGGGCCGGGCCGGGGCCGGGCCGGCTGCGCGGCCCCGGCCCGGTCCGCGCTCAGTCCAGCCGTTCGGCGTACGCGTCGCGCAGCTCCGCCCAACCGAAGTCCTTCGCCTCGGCGCCGCGGATCGGGCCGACCGGGTCGCCGTCGAGCAGGTGCCCGGCGACGTCCAGGCAGAGGTGCCAGCCGGCGGCCACCATCGCCGCCTGCTCGGGCCGGTCGATCCGCTGCCGCAGGGTCAGCCGGGTGCCGGTGCCGGCCGGCGCCAGCTCCCAGCGGAGCAGGCTGTCACCCCAGGTGTACTCCAGCAGGCTGGGCCGGTCGGCGCGCCGGACGGTGGCCGGCGCGTCGACGGTCCGGTCGCCGTCCACGGTGCCGAGCGTGGCCTCGCCGGGGCTGCCGAGGTCACGGCTGGCCAGGAAGGGCGCCCACTGGGCGAGCTGGCCCGGCTCGGTCAGCGCCGACCAGACCTTCTCGGGTGGGTGGCGCAGGTCGCGGGTGAGGACCAGGTCCCACCGGTCGTCGGCGGGGATCCGGGTCACCTCGGCGAGCGGACCGGGGCGGAAGTCTTTCCTGTCCATGTCACTTACTCCTGACGGTCGAGATGGCGTTCCAGCGCGTCCAGGTGGTCCGTCCACATCCGCCGGTAGGGCGCGAGCCAGCCGTCGACGGCCTGGAACGGGCGTACGTCGATGCGGTAGATACGCTGCTGGGCCGCCGTACGGCAGGTGACGAAGCCGGCCTCGCGGAGCACCCGCAGGTGCTTGGAGACGGTGGGCTGGCTGAGCCCGAGCAGGTCGACGAGCTCACCGACGCTCTGCTCCTCGGCGCCGCGCAGCGTGTCGAGGATGCGGCGTCGGGTCGGCTCGGCGAGTACGGCGAAGGCGTCGACGGACACCATCCGAATATGCTCCACTGGTCATATGCCTGTCAAGGAATGCATGCTGGTTGGGTGTTAACAGGGGCCCCCTGCTATACCTCAGGCGTTAACAGGGGGCCCCTGCTTGCGCTTCAGCGCCAGGGGGCGGTCAGCGCGACGGGGGTCGCGGGGGGTACGGCAGGCCGCGGCGGACCCGCCCGGTCCCTATGCTCGGGTGATGGAACTGCGGATCTTCACCGAACCCCAGCAGGGGGCCAGCTACGACCAGCTGCTCGCCGTGGCCCGCGCCGCGGAGGACGCCGGCTACGGCGCCTTCTTCCGCTCCGACCACTACCTGAAGATGGGCTCGGTCAGCGGCGACCCCGGACCGACCGACGCCTGGACCACCCTGGCCGGCCTGGCCCGGGACACCTCCCGGATCCGGCTGGGCACCCTGATGACCGCGGCCACCTTCCGGCTGCCCGGTCCGCTGGCGATCACCGTCGCCCAGGTCGACCAGATGAGTGGTGGCCGGGTCGAGCTGGGCATCGGCACCGGCTGGTACGCCGAGGAGCACACCGCGTACGGCATCCCGTTCCCGGCGCTGGGGGAGCGCTTCGACCGGCTGGAGGAGCAGCTCGCCGTCGTCACCGGCCTGTGGGAGACGCCGGTGGGCAAGACGTTCGACTTCGCCGGCACGTACTACCCGGTCAGCGACTCGCCGGCCCTGCCCAAGCCGGTGCAGCAGCCCCGTCCCCCGATCCTGCTCGGCGGGATGGGTCCGAGGCGTACGCCCCGGCTCGCCGCCCGGTACGCCGACGAGTTCAACCTGCCGTTCGCCTCGGTCGAGGACTCGGCCGCGCAGTTCGGCCGGGTCCGCGAGGCGTGCCCCGCCGTCGGCCGCGACCCGGCCACCATGCGCTGGTCCAACGCCCTGGTGCTCTGCTGCGGGCGGGACGAGGCCGAGATCGCCCGCCGGGCCGCCGCCATCGGCCGGGAGCCGGCCGAACTGCGGGAGAACGGGCTGGCCGGCACCCCGGCCGAGGTGGTCGACCGGATCGGCCGGTTCGCCGAGATCGGCAGCGAGCGGATCTATCTCCAGCTGCTCGACCTGGCCGACCTGGACCACCTCGAACTGGTCGCCGCCGAGGTGCTGCCGCAGCTCTGAGCGGGCGGCGCCCGGTCGGCCGGGCTCAGCGGGGCGTGGTCTCGGCCGCGCCCCGCAGCAGCATCTCCAGCCCGGCGGTGAACAGCTCCGCGGGCACCCGCTCCGGGTCGATCAGGTGCTGGAGCCCGATGCCGATGTCCAGGGCCATGACCAGCGCGGCCAGCCGGTCCGTCGGCACGTCGCGGTTGGCCTTGGCGCTCGCCTCGGCGGCGTTCGCCCGGCGGCCCGCCTCCAACGCGTCACTGAGCACCCTGCCGGCCTCGGCGTTGCGCATGCCGTAGAGCCAGAACTCGGCGAACGCCATGGTGAACCGCCGGCTCTCGGCCGTGGCCACGTTCGCCTCGAAGCTCTCACCCAGGCGGCGCTGCCAGGCCTGCGGGTCGGTCGCCCGCTGGCCGTCCTCGCACTGGTCGCCGGCGTCGTTGAGCCGCTGCAACAACGCCAGCAGCAGGCCGGACTTGCTGTCGAAGTTGGCGTAGACCGCGCCCTTGGACAGGCCCGCCTCGGCCGCGACGTCGTCGAGGCTGGTCCGGTGGATCCCCCGCTCGGCGAAGAGCGCCTCGGCTGCCGCCAGGAGTTGCTCACGGGTCTGCTGCTGCTTCTGGGCGCGGGTGAGTCGGACGGCCATGAGGCCCATTCTGCCATGCGCGTCGGGCTTGACGTACCAATCGGTATCTGAATACGGTTTGGTATCCAAAGACCGATCGGTATGTGAGGCCGCCGTGGTGCTACGCGTGGAGTCATTGACCAAGGAATATCTCAAGGGCAGGAAGGCCAACGACGACATCTCCTTCGAGGTCGCGGCGGGCGAGGTGCTCGGCCTGCTCGGCCACAACGGCGCCGGCAAGACCACGCTGGTAAACCAGGTGGCCGGGCTCGTCCGGCCGACCAGTGGCAGCATCTCGCTGGCCGGCCGCGATCCGGTGCGCGAGCCCGCCTTCGCCCGCTCCGCCTGCTCCATCCAGCCGCAGGCGCACGCCCCGCTCAACGGCGTGACGCCCCGGCAGGCGGTGGAGATGCTGGGCCGCATCCGCGGCGGCCGCCGGGACCAGGTGCGGCGGCGCACCGAGGAGCTGTTCGCCGCGCTGGAGATGACCGATTCGGCGGACCTGCCGGGCCAGCGTCTCTCCGGCGGCATCCGGCGGTTGACCAGCTTCTGCATGGCGGCCGTCGAGCCGGGCAGCCTGGTCCTGCTCGACGAGCCGACCAACGACGTCGACCCGGTCCGCAGGCGGCTGCTCTGGGCGGAGGTGCGCCGCCTGGCCGACGACGGCCGGGCCGTCATCGTCGTCACGCACAGCCTGGGCGAGGCCGAGCGCGGCGTCGACCGGGTGGTGGTGCTCGACGAGGGCCGGGTCGTCGCCCTCGGCACCCCCACCGAGCTGCGCCGGGCCGTCCCCGGCGAGCTGCGCCTGGAGCTGACCGTGAACCCCCAGGCTCCCGCCCTGGTGGCGCCCGCCTGGGCCGGTCCGCAGGCCACCAACGGCAACCGGACGAGCATCCCGGTCCCGGCGGAGTACACCCAGGAGGCGGTCGGCTGGGCCGCGCAGCTGCGCACCGAGGGTCTGGTGGACGAGTTCGCCCTCAGCCCGGTGACCCTCGAGGACGTCTACATCCAGCTCACCGCCGAGCAGAAGGAGGAGCGCCATGACGTGGCTGCGTAGCTACGGACTGCTGGTGCGGTGGAGCGCCGTGCGGTTGAAGTTCGTCCTGCCGCTGATGCTGATCGTGCAGACCCTGCTCGCGGTGGGGATCGTCGTCGGCTTCGCGTTCCTGTTGCCCGGGATCGACCAGCAGACCGCGCTCTACCTCTCCACCGGGGCACCGGCGCTCGGCCTGATCGTCGTCGGCATGGTGCTCGCGCCCCAGATGGTCGCCGAGACCAAGACCAGCGGCACCTTCGAGTACAACCGGACGATGCCGGTGCCGCGCAGCGCCATCCTCGCCGCCGACCTGAGCATCTGGCTGCTCACCTCGCTGCCCGGCCTGGTGCTCTCGCTCATCGTGGCCGCGCTGCGGTTCGACCTCACGCTCCGGGTGAGCGCGCTGGTCGTACCGGCGGTGCTGCTGGTGGCGGTCACCGCCACCGCGATCGGCTACGCGATCGCGTACGCGGCGCCGCCAGCCCTGGCGAGCCTCGTCTCCCAGGTGATCGTCTTCTTCGCCCTGATGTTCTCGCCGGTCAACTTCCCGGCCGACCGGCTGCCCGGGTGGTTGCAGGCGGTGCACCAGGTGCTGCCCATCCAGTACATGGCGGAGGCGATCCGGCAGACCCTGGTGGTGCCGCCGGGCGGGCTCAGCGCCACGCCCTTCCTGGTGCTGGCGGCCTGGTGCGCCTTCGGTCTGGCGGTCACGATGAAGGTGATGACCCGGCGCAGCTGAGCCGGGACCGCCGCGGTCACCCGTCGACGCGCACGGGCGGCCGCGGCGTCGCGTGCGGCGGTCGGCCGGTCAGGGCGTACGCGGCGCCGGTCCGGGGCCCGGCGGCGGCGCGGGCTCCGGCTCCGGGGTGGGGTCGGGCACCGGAGCGGTCGACAGCGGGTAGGTCGGGTCCGGGCCGACGCCGGTCGGGTCGATCTCCTCCTCCGACGGGTACACGTCGCCGCGGAGGCTCGGGTCGCGGTAGCTGCTCATCGGCGTATGGTTCCCCGACAGCGGCGGTGACAACCGCGCCCGACCGGGCCGGCCGTCCGGGTGGGGGAGGTGCGCGGTGACGGTGGCGACCCGCAACTGGGCCGGCAACATCACGTACGCGGCGGCCCGCCGGCACCGGCCGTCCTCGGTCGACGAGCTGCGCCGCCTGGTCGCCGCCAGCGACCGGCTGCGGGTGGTCGGCACCGGCCACTCGTTCAACCGGTTCGGCGACACCACCGGCGACCTGGTCTCGCTGGTCGGGCTGCCGGACACCGTCGAGATCGACCGGGACCGGGGCGCGGTCACCGTCTCCGGGGCCATCCGCTACGGAGACCTGGCCACCCGGCTGCACGCGCAGGGGCTGGCCCTGGCCAACCTGGCGTCACTGCCACACATCTCGGTCGCCGGCGCGGTGGCCACCGGCACCCACGGCAGCGGCGACGGCAACCGCAACCTCGCCGCCGCGGTCGCCGGGCTGGAGCTGGTCACCGCCGACGGTGACCTGCTGACCGTCGACCGCGCCGACGACCGGTTCGCCGGCATGGTGGTGGCGCTGGGCGCGCTCGGCGCGGTCACCCGGGTCACCCTGGACGTCGTACCGGCCTTCGACATCCGGCAGTACGTGCACCGCGAGCTGCCGGCGGCGGCGCTGGACGAGGCGTTCGGCTCGGCGTACAGCGTCAGCGCCTTCACCTGGTGGCGTTCGGACCGGATCGACCTGCTCTGGCGCAAGCAGCGCGCGGACCAGGCTCCCCCGCCCGCCGACTGGCTCGGCGCCACCGCGGCGCGCGAGCCGGTCCACCCGGTACGCGGCATGCCGGCGGAACACGCCACCGCGCAGCTCGGCGAGCCCGGCCCCTGGCACGAGCGGCTGCCCCACTTCCGGCTCGGCTTCACCCCGAGCGCCGGCGACGAGCTCCAGTCGGAGTACCACCTGCCCCGGGCCGCCCTGGCCGACGCGTTCGCCACCCTGGCCGACATCCGGGACCGGCTCGCCCCGGTGACCCAGGTCTGCGAGCTGCGTACGGTCGCCGCCGACGAGCTGTGGCTCAGCCCGAACCACGACCGGGACACCGTGGCGGTGCACTTCACCTGGATCGCCGACGAGGCGGCGGTGGCGCCGGTGCTGGCCGAGGTGGAGCGGCGGCTGGCGCCGTTCGCGCCGCGCCCGCACTGGGGCAAGGTCTTCACCCTCGACCCGACCGAGGTGGCCGCCGTCCATCCCCGGCACGGCGACTTCCTGACCCTGCTCCGCGACCTGGACCCGGCCGGCACGTTCCGCACCGCGCAGCTGGACCGCTACTTCCCCCGGGACTGAGCGCCGGTCGGCTGCTCGCGGAGGCTGCCCCGCTGCACCGCCCGGCTGATGTCGCTGGGCGAGACGATCCCGACCAGCCCCTGGTCGGTGACGACCAGCGCCCGGCCGTCCGCGCACTCGCTGAGCCGGGGGAGCAGGTCGGTGAGCTCCTCGTCCGGCCGGGCCAGCACCAGCTCGTCGGCCCGGCAGGCCACCTCGGCCAGCGTCGTCGAGGCCCGCCGGTCGGCCGGGATGTGGCGTACCCGGTCCAGCGTCACCAGGCCGACCGGGCGGCCCTCCTCGGTCAGCGGCAGCGCCGAGTGCCGGTACGCGAAGAGGTAGTGGTCGACGAAGTCGGCGACGGTCATCGTCCCGGCGGCGGTCTGCGGCTGCGGGGTCATCACGTCGGCGACCCGGATGCCACGCAACGCGCTGCCCATCCGGGCCTGGCGTTCCTCCATGCCGGCGGCCCCGATCAGGAACCAGCCGATCAGCGCCAGCCAGAGCCCGCCGACCCCGGCGCCGACCAGGAACTGCCACAGCCCCAGCCCGATCAGCACCGCGCCGAGCACCCAGCCGGCCCGGGCGGCCACCACGGAGGCCCTCGTCCGGTCACCGGTGGCCTTCCAGACGGCGGCGCGCAGCAACCGGCCGCCGTCCAGCGGCGCCGCCGGCAGCACGTTGAAGATCGCCAGCAGGATGTTGATGCCGGCCAGCCAGGCCAGCGCCCCGAGCAGCAGGCCGTGCACCCCGGCCAGGGTGAGCAGCACCGCGATGGCGCCGAAGAAGAGCCCGATGAGCAGGCTGACCAGCGGCCCGACCCCGGCGATCCGCAGCTCGGCACCCGGGTCGCGGGCCTCGCCCTTGAGCTCGGACACCCCGCCGAAGAGCCAGAGGGTGATCCCCTCGACCTCGATGCCGTTGCGTTTCGCCACCACCGAGTGGGACACCTCGTGGGCCAGTAGGCCGAGGAAGAAGACCACCGCCGCGGCCAGCCCGGCCAGCCAGTACGCGATCACCGGCCGATCCGGGTAGGCGCGCGGGAACTGACTCGCCGACAGCCCCCAGGCGATCAGCAGGAAGATGACCAGGACGCTCCAGTTGACGCCGACGGGAACACCCGCGATCCGGCCAAGCCGGAAGCTCGCCCTCATGGCTCCGGCATACCCCGGCAGCCCGCACCCATGCCAGGCCAGAAAGCCACTGCTGCGGCTGGGGCAGTGGTAACCCCGGCGTCAGCGAACATCCTCGCCATCTCCTCGCGTCCGCGCTGAACGACACCGACGAGTGGACCCAGGTTCGTCCCCTCCGGCAACGGCATGTCCGTGAACAGGTCACGGACACCGAAAGGATGGGTCAACCAGCGATGCAGAGCCCGTCGGTCCGCCGCCGCATCCGAACGGTCTGCCACCGCCCAGACATTCTTCGCGTACGGCGTCCCGTCGCTGCCCAAGGCGGCGAGGAGACCGGATCGGCGGACCAGGCACGGATAGCAGTGCCCGCATTGCAGCTCGGGCTGGTTCCGCGGTGGGCGACCGCAACTCATGGTGGCGTGGGTCAACGTCGTAGGTGTCAGTCCCGCCGCCAGCGCTCGCTCGCAGACTTCGCCCTTGGTCAGGTGCAGGTACGGGTTGACCACGGTGACCGACCCACCGACCTCGTGGATCAGCGCGTTGAGCAGGCTCAAGGTGTACGGATGCACGGATCGGGTGGAACAGGCGGCGACACGGGCTGGCGTCAGCGCCGGGTTCAGCGCCAGTTGCCCGTTTTCCGGCACGGCGACCTGTGCCACGCCGTGCGCGGCCGCGAGGTAGACGGCCGTCGCCGTGTAGAGCAGCCCTCGGCTGCGTGCCGAGGGTTCAAGTTCCTGCCGAGCCTTGATCTGCTGGGGCGACCTGGACTGGCGGACGGCCCGGCTGGACAGCTCATGGATCGCGGCGAGAACGGCCTCCTGCTGGCTCGCCCACTGCGGCTCGTAGTAGGAAACCAGCAGAAGTTCGCCACCTGAAGCCCTCGCCCGCTCAGCGGCGTAAGCGGACGAGTCGAGACCGCCGGAGAAGAGGGCCACTTCTTCGGCTGCCTGTGGGCTGTGGATTCGGTTCTGGTGGGGCCAGGCGGTGGCGCCGGGGTGTACCCGGATGTGCCACTTATCCGAGGTAAGGGCTTCTGTCAGCTCCGTCAGCAGACGAAGCGCTCGGTCCGTCCATCTGTCGAACTCCGCCACCTGCACGGAGAGATCGATCCGCCGTGTCCACCTGTCGGCGCTGCCACTGCGCAGCGACAGCTTGTCAGCCAGGAATACCGCACGGGCGACCTGCAAGAGGTCCTGTGCCCAGATCGGCCGATCTTGGGGCACCTCGGCCAGCCGTTGGAGCTGCACATCTGCCTGCGCCAGCAGCTTCCGGTCGATAGACCTCCGGTGGCGCTCGAAGGACGGTCGGCCGTAAGTGGTGTAGTGGTAGGCGTGCCCGGCCGCTGTCATGCCGCCAGGTCCAGCCCGGTCTCACCGAGGCCGAGCGCCTCGGTGACGGTGTCGGTGAGCAGTTCCCGGGCGACCTCGGCCAGCCGTGGTCTTTCCGGTTCACGTGCCGTGGCCGCATCACATGGGTCGGGAAGCAGCCTGACGACCTGGCCCGCGACGAAGCCGGCCACCGTGTCCGTCGGGTCGAGCACCACCAGCGCCGGCACCGCGAGCTTGATGTTCTCCGCGATCAGGACATGCACGAACTCGCCGATCAGTTCGCCGAAGAACAGCCGGTAGATCGCGCAGAACAGTTCACCGGTGATTCGTTGCGGACGAGCCGGATCGGCCAACGGGCCGGCCGGCGCGACGAGACGTTCGGCGGCGCCGCGTGCCGCCCGTCGAGCGATGGCGTCAACGATGAGGCGGCCGTCCCCGCCGACCTCGGTGACGAATCGTCGGACGAACTCGTCGGTGGCGGCCGGCGTGTCCTGTTGCGGGAGGTCACGAAGGATCGCTGGGTCGGGCTGCCGAAGGTCGTCCAGAACGGTGACGAGCCGCTGCCCGACGTCGAGGGCCGTGTCGCGGAGTCCGAACCGCGTGGGGTCGTCACGCAGTGCGTCACGTAGTGCGCGGCGAAACTGTGTCGCCACTTCCTCGGCGGCACGCTGGTCGTCCTCGCCGAGTGAGCCCGGCGTGCCGTCATGGTCGGGCACCCACTCACTCAATTGGCGCTTGGCGCTCGTCCACCCGGCGTTCTTGGGGCCGAGTAGACGCGTCGAGGTGCCCAAGGTGACCTCCCGGAGGGGCGGGAAAGTGCCTTGATTGGAGTCTATTGATGCGGAAAGTGGCGACACAAGTGCGGAAAGTATTCAGCCTGGTGCGGCAGCAGTGGTGCTCCATTGCGCGGACGTCCGCCCGGTAGGGTGCGAAGGCTGAGGTCGGGACGGCGACGGCCGGGGTGAAGGGGGCGGCGCATGCGGGACGATTCCCCGCGCTGGGAGCAGATCAACGCGAGCTCCTACGCCTGGGAACAGGATGGCCTGCGTGAGCTGGCCAGTTACCTGCCGGATGCAGAGCCCTACCACGTCTGGGCCAACGTCGAGTTCGTCGGCGCCGACGGCTCGATCAACGAGGTCGACGCTCTGGTGCTCACCCCCAGTGGTCTCTACGTGCTCGAGTTGAAGCATTGGCAGGGCGAGATCCGGGGCGACGGGACGCAGTGGGTGCGCCGTGCACCCAACTCCCGCCTCATCCCGGAGGACAACCCGTACATCTTGGCCAACCGTAAGGCGAAGCGGCTGGCCAGCCTGATCCGCCACTACGCCAAGCAGCAGGGACGGCAGCACGACACGCCGTACATCGGGGCTGGGGTGTTCCTGCACGCCAGAGCGATGCGGGCGGACCTCGACGCGATCGGCAGCCAGCACGTCTATGGGTTGGACGGGCATCCCGAGGCCAACCTGGCGAGCCTGAAGACGTTCCTGCTGGCCCTGCCACGCAACCCGGGCCACCTTGTCGACGAGGCGAGGGCCCGGCAGATCGTCGAGCTGGTCCGCGGTGCCAAGATCCGGCCGTCGGTGGCGGACCGCAAGGTCGGCCAGCTGCTGCTGCACCCGAAGCCGTTCGCCGAGGGACTGGGCTGGCAGGACTTCTTGGCCGGGCACACGCTCGACACGTCGCTGGTGCGCCGGGTCCGGTTCTATCTGACCAGTCGGGCCGCCGAGCACGAGGTGCCGACGATCCGCAAGGCGGCGGAGCGGGAGTTCCGGCTCCTCCAGGGCATCCACCACCCGGGCGTGGCGCGAGCGCACGACCTGGTCGAGCACGCGTGGGGCCCCGCGGTCGTCTTCGACCACCAGCAGGACTGGGTACGCCTCGACCAGTGGCTGCTGCGCCGGGGAGACGCCCTCACCCTCGCCCAGCGCTTGCAGCTGGTGCAGGATCTCGCCGAGATCATTGACTACGCCCACTCCCGACGGCTGGCCCACCGGGCGCTCTCGCCCCGCGCGGTCTACGTCGGTGACGCCGACGGCCCACGCCCGACGCTGGTGGTGACCGACTGGCAGACCGGTGGCCGGCTCGCGGGCACGACGCAACTCACCCGGCTCGGGCCGTCGAGCGATCCGGCCAGCCTGGAGTTGTTCTTCGACGACGAGGTCCGCCGTTATCAAGCGCCGGAGGCGGACCGGGCGGCCGGGATGCCGGGCCATCGGCTCGATGTGTTCTCGCTCGGTGCGCTGGCCTACCGGATCTTCGCGGGGGCCGCGCCCGCCGCCACCGCCGAGGACCTGGCCAGCGCGGTGCGCGACGGCGGGCTGCACCTGGACGCCGTGGTCGACGGGATGCCGTCCGAGCTGGTCCAGCTGGTCTACGACGCGACTCGCGGCGACCCGGGGCAGCGGCTGCCCAGCGTGTCGCGGTTCCGCAGCGACCTGGAGAAGGTCTGGGACGAGCTGACCGCGCCGGAGCCCGAGCCGGTGACCGACCCGCTCTCCGCCCACCGGGGAGACCTCCTCGACGGCGGGTTGGAGGTGAAGGACCGGCTCGGTTCGGGAGCCACCGCCGTAGCGCTGCTGGTCAGGCGGGCGGGGGAGTCCCGTGACCTGGTCCTGAAGGTGGCCCGCGACGAGCAGCACGAGGAACGGCTGACCGCGGAGGCGCAGACCCTCGGGAAGCTGAACCACCATCAGGTCGCCGCGCTGGTCGAGGGCCCGGTACGGGTCGGCGGCCGGACCGCCCTGCTGATGGAGAGTGCCGGGCAGCAGACCCTCGCCGAGGAGCTGCGCGGTGGCCGGCTCGCCCTGGACCTGCTGGAGCGGTACGGGCGGGACCTGCTGGACATCGTCAACTACCTCGACGGGCAGGCCGTCTGGCACCGCGACCTGAAGCCGGCGAACCTGGCCGCCCGCCCGCGGCCCAAGGACAAGCAGCCACACCTGTGCGTCTTCGACTTCTCGCTGTCGTCGACGCCCGCCGGCCAGCTGGGCGCGGGCACCGTCGGCTACCTCGACCCGTTCCTCGGTCCGCCACGCCGGCTGCGGTACGACGCGGCGGCCGAGCGCTTTGCGGCGGCCGTGGTGCTCTACGAGATGGCCACCGGCACGCTGCCCCGGTGGGGCGACAACGCGAACCCGGCCGTGGTGAGCGACGAGGTGACCCTGGACCCGGCCGCGTTCGACCCGGCGGTCGCCGACCGGCTGGTGGAGTTCTTCCGCCGGGCACTGGCCCGCGAGGCGGCGGCCCGCTTCGACACGGTCGACGAGATGACCGACGCCTGGCGGGCCATCTTCCAGCAGGTCCCGCAGCCGGCGGTGACGCCGGTCGGCCCGCTGCCGGCGGTGGTCGGGCTGACCCGCGAGTCCCCGTTGGCGGCCACGGAACTGACCGCCCGGGCCCGCTCGGCGCTGGAGCGGCTCGGCATGCACACCGTCGGTGAGCTGCTCGACGCCGAGCCGTCGGCGCTGACCCGCGCGAAGGGCGTGCCGGACGCCACGCGTAAGGAGATCCTGGCCCAGGGGCGGGCGCTGCGGGCGGTGCTGCCCGGCGGCGACGAACCGGCCGTGGCCGACGACCGGCCGGTCGCGCAGGGCGTGGAGGCGCTCTGCGTGAGCCTGCTGCCGGCGAAGTCGTCCCGCAACCACCGGGTGCTGGCGGTGCTGCTCGGGCAGGCGCCCACCGACGGCGGCGTCTTCCTGCGTTGGCCGGCGCAGAGCGAGGCGGCCCGGGTCACCGAGCGCAGCCAGCCGCAGATCTCCAAGCTGCTCGCCGGCCAGGCCAAGGTGTGGCTGGCCGATCCGGCGCTGGAGGCGGTGCGCAACGAGATCGTGGCGCTGCTCGACGCCCGTGGCGCGGTGATGTCCGCCGAGGAGTTGGCGCAGGCGCTGATCGCCGCCCGTGGCTCCTACACGTCGGAGCCGAAGCGGCTGCCGCAGGCGATGGGCCTGGTCCGCGCCGCCGTCGAGGCCGAGCTGAGCACCGGCGGCGACGCCCGGGTCGACACGTACCGCTTCCGCAGCTCCGGCGTCGTCCTGGTCGGCCGGGAGCCGGACGACCCCGCGTCCGACGTCACGGCCGCCGACTTCCTCGCGTACGTGGTGGAGCTGGGCGGCCGGGCGGCCGAGCTGGCGGACGCGGACCCGCTGCCGACTCGGCAACGGGCGGTGGACGAGCTGCGCCGAGTGGCGGTGCCGGCCGGGCTGCCGGCCGTGGCCGACCTGCGCCTGTTGCAGCTCGCCGCAATCGGCAGCAACGACCGGGTCGACGTCAACGCCCAGGGCCAGCTCTATCCGGTGGGCATGCCGGCGGAGCGTGCGCTGCGACTGTCGGTGGGCACCCTGATCGGTCAGCGGCTCGGCCCCCGGCAGATCCGCGACCGGGTGCACAGCCGCTTCCCCCGGGCGGAGCGGGTGCCGGACCGGCCGGCGCTGACCGACCTGCTGGCCGCGGCGGAGGTGCCGCTGACCTGGCACTCCCACGAGCAGGTGTACGCGCCTCCGACGATCAACACGGCGGTGACCGGCACCCGGATGGCCACCACCCACACGCCGCTGCTGGGGCTCACCGCCGCCGACGAGGTGGGCGACCGGCTCGCCGCGGCGATCGAGCGGCGGGCCTTCCTCGCGGTGCTGGCGCCGTGGCGCCGGGTCGGCCCGGCCCGGCGGGCGCTGCTGGCCCGGCTGCCGCTGACCGAGGTGGACGTCACGGCGATCCTGCTCGACCGGCTGCGCGCGCTCGGCTTCCCGTGGGAGGCGATCGTCGCCGCCGACAACGGCAACCCGCAGGACGCCGACTTCCGCAGCCTGGTGGACCTGGTCCGGCACCAGGTGGTGCCGGCGGTCGGCGAAGCCGTCGCCGCCGTCGACGGGCCGGTGCTGCTCACCGAGGCGGCGCCGCTGGCTCGGTACGGGCAGCTCGGGTTGCTCCAGGAGCTGGCCGACCCGACCCGGCCCCGGCCGGCGGCGCGGCTGCTGCTGGTGCCGGCGCGCCGGCCGGACCCGGCGGTGCTGGACGGAGTTCAATTGCCGCTCACCTCGCCGGCGAGTCAGTCGTTGTGGCTCGCCGGTGACTGGATCACCGGCGACCTCAGTGGAGCGACCACGCGCTGACTGTCGTTTTGCGGACACCTCCGGGGGTGATTCCTGCCCGGGTGTCCTGGTAGAAACGTGTGAATGCCCCTGCGCAAGATCGTGCTTGAGAACTACCGCTGCTTCCGGGACCGCCAAGAGATTGAGCTGGCGCCGGTGACGGTAGTGCTCGGCAAGAACAACTCCGGCAAGAGCGTGCTCACCCGCGCCCCGCTGGTCATCGCGACCGGCTTCGGCACCAGCAGCACCGCACCGCTCGAACTGGACCGGTTGCATCCGCTGCCGGTGGACGGCTTTCCAGACCTGATCTTCGAGCAGAGCACTCACGGTCGCTTCACGCTGGGAGTCGAGGTCGATGGTCGAGACGCCTTCGCTATGGAGGCGGGCATCCGATACGTCGACGAGGACCGGGCCGCCTACGTCTCCCACCTTCGCCTCGCCTCGGAGGGGGAGTCCGTCGAGTACCGGTTGCAGCCGACCATCGAGGTCACCGAGGCGGGACCGATCTACGACATTCGCCGGGGGGCGGAACAGAGCACCGAGCCGGTCGTCTTCCGGGGCCTGCTGCCCGCTTTCTTCGATGCTCGGCGCGCCACGCCTGGCAGATACCTCTGGCGACCGTCGCTGGGGCCGATCCGCTTCCTCAGCGCGTACCGCGATCGTCCCGAGCGGCAGCACCGCCTGCCGTTCGGCACCCCGCGCGAGGTAGGAGAGCAGGGCCAGGGGGTGTACGGCATCCTCGCCGACGACGAGGCCCGACGGAGCGGTGAGCTGATCCAGCGGGTCAACGAGCTGCTCAGCGGCATCGTGCCCGACTGGCGGATCGAGGAGATCCAGGCCGGTCCCTTGTGGTCGACGGTGCTCACCCGTCGAGGCAGCTCGGTCCGGGTCAACCTGGCCGACGCCGGCACGGGGCTGGCGCAGGTGCTGCCGATTCTGGTGCAGTGCGTCCTCGACGAGCTACGTGGGGACGACCTCAAGCCATTGCAGATCATCGAGGAGCCGGAGATGCATCTGCATCCCGCCGCCCACGCCGCGCTGGCGGACCTCTACCTGGACACCGTCCGCGCGACCGGCACCCACTTCCTCATCGAGAGTCACAGCGAGACGCTGTTGCTGCGGTTGCGACGCCGCATCGCCGAGGGGACCTGCGAGCCCGGCGCCGTGGCGGTGTACGTGGTGGACCAGCAGGACGGGGTATCGACCGCGCAGCGGGTGGCGATCGACGAGCTGGGCAACCTCGGCGCCGGCTGGCCGGACGGCTACTTCTCGCAGGACTACCAGGAGGCCCGGGCGCTGGCCACCGCGCAGTTGAGCCGGAGTGGTTATGCATCTTGACATCAGGCCCGAGGTGTTCGTCCAGGGCGACAAGATGGCGGTGGTCAACCTCCTCGCGTTGCTAATGCAGGAGCGGCACGAGTGGCGACCGGACAGCCAGACAGCGGCGAGTGCGGCTCGCTTCGCCGACACCCTTCCGATCGACGGGGTGAAGGTGTTCGTCGAGGCGGCCTTCACCGAGGCCGCGAACACCGTTGCCGCACCGTCCGGGCGGCGTGCCCGGATCACCGCCGCTGAGCTGAAGGACCTGGTGGCGGACCTGAGCCGGCCGGCCGTGCTGGTCGTCGAAGACGAGATCTCCGAAGAGTGCTTCCTGCTCGCGCTCGCCGAGGCGTTCGGCGAGCAGCGCATCGTGGACGCCGTCCGGGCCGGCTGGCTGACCATCGGGCATGCTGGCGGCAAGGACCGCATGCAGCAGTTCGTCGAGCGCCGTCGGCGTTCGTTCGTCGTTCTGGTCCGCCTGGCGGCGTTGATGGACAGCGACCGCAAGTACGCCGGGCAACGGACCCGCAACGACACGTACGCCGAGAAGATCCGCGCGATCGACGGGGTCGAGCTGCACCTGTGGAAGTGCCGGGAGATGGAGAACTACATCCCCTGCCGGGCCTGGGAGGAGAGCCTGCCGACGCGGATGCCGAAGGTGGACGGCCTGCGGAGCAAGAGCATCGAAGAGCGGCGCTACCTCGACGTCAAGAGGCACTTCGGCGACATGCCGAAGCCGCTGATCGCGGAGCACACCTGCCTGACCGAGAAGGATTTCGCCGAGTTGGGGCCGGAGGCCGTCGCGGAGCTGCGGGAGTTGCTCGCGATGATCCACCGGATCCTGTAGGAGACTGGCGTCATGCGCAGCGACGAGGCCGAGATCCGCCCCGACCCGACCATCGCGCTGGTCGACGATCTCCTGGTCGATATCGCGCGGGGCGAGATCAGGGTGCCGGCATTCCAGCGTCCGTTCGTCTGGCGACCCAACCAGATGCTGGAGCTGTTCGACAGCATCGAGCGCGGCTACCCGATCGGCAGCCTGTTGCTCTGGCCGACGGACGAACGCGTGCCCTCACTGGATCGCATCGGTGGCCTGCCGGTTCCGCCACCGCCCGAACATCGCCAGGCTTCCTACCTGCTCGATGGGCACCAGCGGGTCTCGACGCTGTTCGGTGTGCTCAACCATTCGCTGCGCCAGGGACCGCCCGAGGAGAGCGAGTGGATCTGGCAGATCTATCGGGACCTGCGCCCCGATCCCCTCGGCTCGGACCGCTACCGCCACCAGCGGTCGGGCAAGTTCACGCCGCACCTGCTGCCGCTGGCCGCGGTGATGCGGACCCGGGACTTTCTCCGGCACTTCCAACGGGTGGAGGTGGAGGTCAAGGACACTCGTCAGGTGGATTCGCTGATCCGGGAGGCTGAGGCGGTCACCCAGCGGATCAAGGGATACAAGCTGACAATGGTCCGCCTTCAGGGGGCCAGTCTCAGTCAGGCGGTCAACGTCTATGCCCGACTGAACCGGACGGGTACCCGCATGGACCCGGATCAGATGGTTTCCGCGTTGACCTACCGGCGTGAGCGAGCGTCAGTGGCCGAGCGTATCGACGAGATCGTCACGTCGATTGCCGAGACCGGCTTCGGGGAGCTTCCTCGGCTGGCGGTCTTCCGGACGATGCTGGCGATGGCTGGTGAGACGGACATCCTGTCGCCCCGCTGGGAGGTAGTGGCGCGCGACGTGCAGAACAAACTGCACAACGCCCTTCCGGACACCGCACGCGCGGTGAAGCTCTCAGTACGGTTCCTTCAAGAGCAGGTCGGCGTGCCGCTGGCCAGGCTGCTGCCCTACTCGCATCAACTCGTACTGTTGGCGATGTTCTTCCACCATCGGCCAGAACCCACTGCGGCGCAGGTCGACACGCTGCGTACCTGGTTCTGGGTGACATCCTGGACCAGTGCGTTCGGAGGGGCCACCTCCACCCAGTTGAGGCGGGTCCTGCAGGACATGCGGGCCTATGCCCTGGGGGCCGGGGTGCTGCCGATCGGCCCCGGCCTGGTGCAGCCGATGCCGGATGACTTCAATCTGAACAGCGCCAGGACCAGGGCGTACGTGATCTGGGAGTTGTTGACCTTTCCCCGCCGGCTCGATGTCATGGGTCAGCCGTTCGACGTGGTCAAGGTGCTGGCCTCTGGGGAGGCGCAGAGCTACCGCCGAGTGGTACTGGGCGACAAGCGCCCCGCCAACCGGCTCGTGATGCCGACCCGGCCCGATGTTCGCCTCCTCGACGCCTTGAAAAATCTGGATCTGTCAGTGGGACGAATCCAGTTCAACGAGTCTGAGCCGGACCCTTGGGGGCCAGTGCTAGAAGAGCTGGGGATCCTGACCGAAGCCCCCCCATCGCCCACTGAGCAAGTGCTGCGTAGTCACGGCATCCCCACAAAGGCGTGGCGTCGGCTCTGCGACGGCAACAAGGAACTCTTCGTTGCTGACCGACACGACTACCTGACGGAGCGGCTGCGAACGTTCGCGGAGGGCATCGGAGTGTCGCTGGGCGACAACCTTGAAGGCTTGACTGACGACGACGCGGAGTAGCAGTGACCGAAGCACTTAGCCGTAGAATCTGGCGGTGATCGAGCTGAAGGCGCTTCAGGCGCAGGTCAAGACGCTGGTGGAAGATCTGCGCGGCCAGGTCGCGGAGGCGCCGGGCCTGCGTGCCGAGCTGCGCCAGGAGCACGCCCAGGCGAAGGCAGCCGAGCGGGTCGGGGCGAGCTTCGAGACGTGGCTGGAGGACGTGCTCGACCAGGCGGCGGTGGCCTGGTTGCTGGGCTGCGTGTTCGTCCGGTTCTGCGAGGACAACGAGCTGGTCGACAAGCTGTGGATCGGCGGCGCCGACCCGGCCGCGCCGGCCGAGCGGGCGGTGCAGCACCGGCAGGCGTACCTGATCGCCCACCCCCGGCACAACGACCGGCACTGGCTGCGGGAGGCGTTCGGCTACCTGGCCGAGCTGAAGGCCACCGGCAAGATCTTCGACCGGCACAACCCGGTCTGGCGGTTCGACATCTCCGGCCCGGCCGCCGAGGAGCTGAGCGACTTCTTCCGCCGGGGCGCCGGCAAGGAGTCGCTGCGCCGCGACGACCTGAACACCCGCTTCCTGGGCGACCTCTACCAGGACCTGTCAACGCACGCGAAGAGGACGTACGCGCTGTTGCAGACGCCGGAGTTCGTGGAAGAGTTCATCCTCGACCGGACCTTCGAGCCTGCGGTCAAGGAGTTCGGCCTGGCGGCGACCAGCGTCATCGACCCGACCTGCGGCTCCGGTCACTTCCTGCTCGGCGCGTTCCACCGGCTGGTCCGCAAGTGGCAGGACCGGGAGCCGGGGACCGACGTGCGGGTCCTGGCGGAGCGGGCGCTCGGCCAGGTGACCGGCGTCGACATCAACCCGTTCGCGGTGGCGATCGCCCGCTTCCGGCTGCTGATCGCCGCCATGAAGGTGTGCGGACTGTCCAAGCTGGAACGCACGCCGGAGTGGCCGATCCGGGTGGCAACCGGCGACTCGCTGCTGCCGTGGGACCGGTTCCGCTCGCGCGCCCAAGGCGACCTGCTCGCCGCCATTGAGGGCAAGGAAGTCTTCGCGTACGAGAGCGAAGACGCCGACCTGCTCAAGGACTACCTGGCCGAGAATCAGTACACGGTGGTGGTCGGCAACCCGCCCTACATCACCGTGTCAGACCCTGCTCGTAGTCGGCTCTACCGCAGCATTTATCCGACCGTGTGTCACCGGCAGTATCAGTTGACGGTGCCTTTCGCCAAGCGCTTTTTTGACCTCGCCAAATGGTCTGACGAGTACGGCGAGGCCGCTGGTCACGTCGGCCAGATTACCGGCAATGCCTTTATGAAGCGAGAGTTCGGCAAACATCTAATCGAGAGGTATTTTAGTCACGAGGTCGAGTTGACTGAAGTGATCGATACCTCAGGCGCATACATACCCGGACATGGCACGCCTACAGTAATCTTGGTCGGTCGCGCCAATAAGCGCCGACGATCGCACAAGCTGCGTGCGGTCCTCGGTATTAGAGGGGAAGCGTCTGTTCCGCGCAGTCCTGCTCGTGGATCGGTATGGCAGGCAATCATTAAGCAGATCCAGTATCCAGGTTCGGAGTCGGACTGGGTTAGCGTTACCGATCTTCCGCGCGTTCAGTTCACCGCCCACCCGTGGAGCTTGAGCGGCGGCGGCGCTGCGGATCTTTTGGAGCAAATTGCACGCGATGCCCACGCAATGGTTGATGACGTTGTCACGGTGATTGGGCGAGTAACGCATACCGGCATGGATGATAGTTACTTCGCGCCGATTGGGACTTGGAAGCGTTTCGGCGTTGATCATTCGTCGACGGTTTCCCTCGTCGCAGGTGAGACCGTTCGGGATTGGCTCATCGTGCCTGAAACGGAAGCCTTGTTTCCTTACGATGCTGAACTTCGCGCGTCGTTGCGCAGTGAGCCAGTTCGGCGGATTCTCTGGCTCACTGCTGCTCTGCTTGCACAGCGGCGCGAGCCCGGAGGAACGCATGAAGAGATAGGTCTTACCTGGTTCGAGTGGAGCCGCTGGCACCCCGAACGTTTTCGCGTTTCCCTCGGAATTGGTATGGGCGAGGTGGCGACACATAACCATTTCGTGCTGGACCATGGAGGGAGGGTTTTCAACCGTACCGCGCCTGTCATGAAACTGCCGGCGGGTGCATCCGTAGATGACCACCTAAAGTTGCTTGGCGTCTTGAACAGCTCAACCGTATGCTTTTGGCTGAAGCAGACGTGTTATCCAAAAGGTGGGGATCCGATTGGTAAAGAGGGAGCGCGGGTCAGTGCTGAACGGTGGCATGATCGGTTCGCCTTCAATGCATCAAACGTCCAACGGGTTCCGCTGCCGCAGACGTACCCGTTGGAGAGGGCGCGGGAGTTGGATGGGCTGGCGCAGCGGCTGGCGAGCTTGACCCCGGCGGCGGTTGCCGCCTCGGGGGTGCCGACCCGGCAGCGGCTCGCGGAGGCCGAGGCGGAGTACCACTCGGTGCGGGCGCGGATGATCGCGCTTCAGGAGGAGTTGGACTGGGAGGTCTACCGGCTCTACGGGCTGATCGACGAGGACTTGACCTGCGCCAACCCACCGGAGCTGGCGTTGGGGGAGCGGGCCTTCGAGATCGTGCTGCACACCAGTGGGGCGCAAACCGAGTGGTTCAACCGGCACGGCTCGAAGCCGATCGACCGGCCGCAGCCGCACTGGCCGGCGGAGTACCGGTCGCTGGTGGAGCGGCGTATCGCCACCATTGCCGAGAATCGGCACATCGGGTTGATCGAGCGGCCGGAGTGCAAGCGGCGCTGGTCCACGGGCGGGTGGGAGAAGATGCAGTCGGTCGCGTTGCGGGCCTGGCTGCTCGACCGGTTGGAGGCGCCGGAGCTGTGGGGCGGGCAGCCGATGCCGTTGTCGGTGGCGCAGCTCGCCGACCGGGTCGGTGGTGACCACGACTTCCGGGCGGTGCTGGACCTGTGGGTCGGGCACGACAACTACAACCTGACGAAAACGCTCGGCCTGCTCATCGCCGACGAGCATGTGCCGTATCTGCCGGCGCAGCGGTACAAGCCGGCCGGGTTGCGTAAGCGGGCGCAGTGGGAGCGGACGTGGGCGCTGCAGCGCCGGGAGGACGCGGGGGAGAAGGTCGAGATTCCGGTGCCGCCGAAGTACACCTCGGCGGACTTCACGCGGCCGTCGTACTGGCGGGCGCGCGGGAAGCTGGACGTGCCCAAGGAGCGATTCATCTCGTACCCGCAAGCGGGGCGGGACAGCGACGGGAGCGAACTGCTCGGCTGGGCCGGGTGGGACCATCTCGCCCAGGCGCAGGCGCTCGCCAGCGTGTACCTCGACCGCAAGACGCAGGAGGCGTGGCCGGCGGAGCAACTGCTGCCGCTGCTCGCGGGCCTGGTGGAGATCGAGCCGTGGGTGCACCAGTGGCACAGCGACGAGCAGGCGGCCTACATGGGTTCACCCGCCGCCTTCTTCACCACCTTCATCGACGGCGAGTTGGCGCAGCTCAGCTCCGACCGCTCGGCCCTGGCACTGCTGCGAGGTGTGCCGGAGCTCCCGTAGCCGAATTCGTCGTCACGGAATCGCTGTTAGCCTTCGCCGCCGTATACAGCGCGTATACGATGGCGGGGTGGGTTACGAGTGGCTAGCAGCGGCGCTGGCTGCCCTTAAGGGCATCGAGCCGCACGAGGTCATGCAGATCCTCAACGGTGGGGTCCGGTGGCCGCGTCCGGCGAGGGGTCCGGGAGGCATTGACGTGCTCACCGTGTGGGGTCGAACAGGCGCAGGCCGTCGCTTGATCGTTGTGATCCGGCACGTACAAGACCTTGACTGGTGGATCGTCGGGGCGCGCGAGATGAGCCAGGGCGAGGCGCAGGGGTACGACCGATGGGAGGCAGGGCGATGAGCCGAGAAGACCGTCTGCCGTCAGCGGACGACTACGTCGAGGACGTCGGTAGGTGGCTGGAGTCGACCGACCTCGCAGGCTTGCCGGAGCCGGTCGAGGCGCCTCCCCTGCCGCCGGCCGACGCGCCTGTCTCCGTCGTGAGACCGGTACGGCTGCCCTACGAACTTGATGCGATGGTCAAGGCGCTGGCGGAAGCCCGAGGTGTACCCATGTCGGCCTTGATCAGGGAGTGGGTTGCCGCGGCTGTCTCGGCAGCGGGTCAAGCTCCCGACCCGGTGACTGAGCTGAGGCGTGGGCTCGACACGGCCCAGCAAGCATTGGACAGGTTGACGCGGGTCAGTCATCGCGACGCCGCGTAATCGCCGTAGGGGCAACTCCTGCCTATTCGAGCAGGGAGAGCGACAGCATGCACCCGTCCGCCGACGTCACTACGGTCAGATCTTCCTGGGGGCGGCTCCAGGACCGGCCGGTCCTGAACGCGTAGGAATTCCTGCCCGGCCGGCGCTCCGCATAACGAGCGCGGCGTTGCTCAAGATCGGCCTCGGTGTCACCGGGCGCGGAGAGCACGTCTTCGGCCACACCTGTCCGCACGCTCAGGTAACGACCACCGAGGTTGATCAAAGAAGTTTCACACCGGAATGAGGTGTCGTCGACGTCGACGACATCCAACGAGCCAGCAGCCTGACGGTCTGCGTGTAGCAGCGGCCCTACTGGCTCTGAGGTCAACCCAGCGAATGCGAAGAGACGCGCTTGATCAAGATCTTCTGCTTCACGTACGACCTCATCTCGGTCGACGGGGGCTGCGACCGAGTCGGCCGAGATCCAGCCTGAACGCTCGTGATCCCGGGAGCGGGGCCTGACCCCCGCCTCCTCCATCGCGAGCGCTATCGCAATGTCTTCGCGGGTTTCGTCGTCAGGCTCGCCGACCTCTAGGGCAAAGCCTTTGATCCGTTTGCCTGCCAGGCAGGCACCGATCACGATCCGCCGCATGCGAGCGCCCGGGACGGCCTTCGGTACGAGTACCTGTTCAACGCCACGGGCCATTTGCAGGATGCTCAGCCGTCGCCCTGAACTGTTGCCCTTGGCTTCCAGCACCACAACGTCGGTCAAGTCCCTGCCGCGCATGTTGTACCAGAAGTAGTCCGGCTTGTGAGATCCCAGGCCACCCATCGCCGGCCCGAGGATCGCGTCGTAGCTCACGGCGTCCGCGTCGACCACATGGGCGGGCTCGGTGAGGATCAACTGCTCCACCAGGTCGGTGGCGACGGCGATCCCGAAATGCTCGGAGAAGAGCGAGCGCTGGTGGCTACGGACCTGACTTGTCAGTGCCGAAAGCCGAAGAGCAGGGCGAGCCTCCGCGAAGGCCCACAGGTATCGGATGATGGCCCATCGACTGGCGGTGCGGAGCGCGGCGAGCCCAGGCACACCGGCTGCACCTGCCACATGCAGGCCCGGTAGAGCGCTCGTCGTCTTACCCAGGCCGAGCAGTAGCTCCATGGGGCTGACGGAGCGCTGTGTCACACCCGCCTCCAGCTCCGGCACTGGATGGATGTCGACCACGCGCTGCGTCTTGTGGAAAAACTCCTCGCCCACCAGGTCGGCCAGCTTCCAACTCGACTCGATCTCGTACGTCCCGGCTGTGGAGAGCGCTGGCGGCTGACCGGCCACAAAGGATGAGAAGGCCATCCGCGAATGCTGTCACCCGAGCACGTCAGCAGGCTGGCTAAGTCAGCAATGCGTCAGACATGATGGTCGAGCGTCCCCTACTTGACGCTCCCGACGAAGAGCGACCACGGCTTCGGCGGAAGGGGAGGACGGGACCGCCTGTTGGCCGAACCGGTTCAAAAAGGTGAGCAGTTCGCGGAGTTTCGGACCGTCGGACGGCGGAGGTCGAGAACTAGCAGATCCATCGGAGGCCCCCAGGGGAGAGTAGAACGCGCTACCTGTCGCCATCCGTTGCGGGCGTAGATTGCGCGGGCCCGGGACCGCGGGTCGGACGCGAGGGTGGCGTATGGCTCGGATCGTTCTCGCAGGAGCCTGCTCATCAGCGCGGCACCGATTCCCTGACCGCGGCGCTGTGGGTGGACGATCCACTCCAGGACGGCGATCTTGTCGGCGTCGTGTACCTCGGCTGGCGGGTCAGTGTCGGCGCGGGACCACCAGGTGCCGGCTGGCATGGTCCACCCGTACGTCGCCCCGACCAGGTCTCCGTCGTCCTCGGCTGTGATGAGGGTGAAGCCGGGCCGGGCGGCCTGGTCCGGCAGGCATGTGCGGAAACGGTTGATCTCCTCGGCCCCTTCCCTGTACGGCGGTTCGGCGTAGACGACCGCGTACAGGTCGCCGAGGGCTGCGAAGATGCGCGTCGCCGAGTCAGGACGGTGGGTGGTGTAGGCGAGCATATTCCGGATGCTACGCAGCTAATGCCCAACGGATGTTTACGTCGCGGCGCACACCTTCAACAGGGTGGACCGGTGGAGCTACGTCCGCACCCGTTCCACGAGCTCCCCATACACCGGCCGCCGCCGCTCGCCCTCGGGCACGGCGGCAACCACCTGACGGGCCACTGCCCGCACGAGTTCGTTCTGCTGCTCGCGGGGAAGCTGGTCGAGCAAGTCGGCAGCCATGCGTAGCCCGTCAGGGATGTGCCCGTCCCGGATCAGTGCCGCCGCCTGGTGTAGCTGTACCTGGGTGCGCAGCCGCGCCTGCGACGCCGGGTACAGCTTCAGCGCCCGTTCCTGCGCCGCTATGGCTGCCCGCTGGTCACCGGCGTGGGTGTACACCCAGGACTCCGTGTGCCGCAGTCGATGCTCGGGCCACCCCCACAGCGACTCCACCTCGGCGGTTACTGCGGCGGGTAGTGCGTCCACATGCTCGGCCAGGCGTCGCACGGCGACAACCGCATCGTCGTGTCGACCAGCGAGAGACAGCGCCTGGGCGTGCCCGGCAAGTAGCCCACAAGTAGCCGCTGACGGGGTCGCGTCCACGAGCGGCAGCACCTCTTCGGACAGCGCTACGACGGCGGTCGGTGAGCGTCCGTCGTAGCAGCCGTTGACGACGTTCCAGGCGCGGGTGAGCACCCGCGTCTCCGCGTCACCGGACTCGTCTGCGGCCCGCTGCGCGCTGGTCCACCACCGTTTCGCCAGCATTGCGTGTCCCTGTGCGACCAGGCTGAGCGCGACGATCACCGAAAGGTGACCGGCTGCTCGCAGTAGCATCGGTCGACGCTGCCCGTTGTCGGCGGCGAGCTGATGCTGCAACACGATCAGATCCCGACCGAGCTGGGCCATCAACTGGTCGTGCGGCTGGAGATAGTAGCCGCGCCCGTAGCTGGCGACGATATCCATCCACTCGTCGAAGTCGACGTCGACAGCGGCGCTGAGCCCTTGCCGCAGAGCTTCCCAGCCGACCAATCGATCCACGGCGGGTACTGCGGCGAGCGCACCCATCGCCTGAAGTACTGACCGTCTCCGCATGTCCTTATCGCCTGCCTGCCTGCTCGCGTACGCGGTCTCAAGTGCGCCATGAGCGCCCAAAACCCGGTCGTAGGCGGCGACTACCTCGGAACTGGCGGGGCGGATGCCCCGCTCGATCTGCCCCAGGTAGCCGAAGTCGTATCTCGTCAGCTCGGCGAACTTCCGCAGCGACCAGCCGGCTGTTGTGCGGTGCTGCCTGAGTATGTCTCCGAAATCGTTCATCTCGCCCTCTCAGCGTGGGCTGTGATGTGGGCCCACAGCTCACGGGTGCCCGGAGCACAACGTAGCGAGCATGCTACCCAAGTCGGTCGATGTCCATGGCTTATACCAGAAGGTGCGAGTGCCCATCGCCGGAGGGACGGGGGCATTCGGTGCGAGCCCGTTCACTCCGCAGAGCCGGCCGACGGAGCTGCCCTGCTGTCGTACTGCTGATCGAAGGCTGCGGTGGCAGGTGCCGGGGTGGGTCCGTCGGTGCGGGGCGGGCCGGGGGGCCCGCCCCTTCCACGGTTCGATCTCGACGGTGAGAGGCAGGTCCTGTCATGCGCGTCTTCCTCCGGCGTATCCGGCGTCGCCAGCGGTCGGTCCTCGGATCGGCCTGCTACCGCTCGGCCGCCTACCATCCGCTGCGCCCCTGGCAGGTGCTTGACCGGCAGATCCTGTCGACCCGGCTCGGCCGGCGCGGGCTCGACCCGCGGGAGGTGAGGGAGTTCCTCGACCGGGTCGCCGGCGACCTGGCCGCCGTCTACGACGCGCTGGCGCAGAGCCGCGGGGAGACCGACCGGATCAAGAACGCGCTGCGCCGCTGGCAGTCGGAGCAGGCCCGGGAGCGCAACGAGCGGGGGTACGACCGGTGACCGAGCGCTGGATGATCCACCTGCCGGTGGTCACCAACGATCTGCTCTCCGCGCAGCGGCTGGCCCGGGTGGTGGCGCACTGGACGCAGATCCTGCCGCAGGTCGACCCCGGCGGCACCACCGTCTCGGCGGAGGACGACCAGAACTCCCGTCACTGGGTCTTCTGTGACCGGAACATGCCGGATGGCCGGCGGTGTCGGCTCTGGCCCGACCACGACGGCGCGTGCTCCCGGCGGCCGAGGCGGCGCTGAGCGGGGACGACGCACCACCCGGCAACGGGGTGGACTAGGACCTGAACCTTACAAACCTTACGATCGGCGGGTCGCCGGTGACGCCGGTGTCACGGGGAGCGGTGGCGTGAGGAGCGAGATGACCCTGCTGCGGGACGTGATCGAGATCCCGACGTCGGTCGGCGACGGGGACTTCGTGGTCCGCGCCGCCGAGGGCGCCGATCTGCGCCGGTACGTCGTCACCGACCAGCTCCGGGAGAACTTCGCCGACGCGCTGCGCCGGATCGGGCACGCCGTCACCACCAGCCGGTCGCAGGCGGTCTTCCTGCACGGCTCGTTCGGCTCCGGCAAGTCGCACTTCATGGCGGTGCTGCGGGAGATCCTCCAGCACAACCCGGAGGCGCGGGAGGTGCGCGGCCTGGCCGAGCCGGTCCTCGCCGCCGACCCCTGGCTGCGGGGCCGCAAGCTGCTCACCCTCACCTTCCACATGCTCGACGCGCGCTCCGTCGAGCAGGCGATCCTGGAGGGCTACCTCAACCAGATCACCCGGCTGCACCCGGAGGCGCCCGTCCCCGCCGTACACCGGTCGGACGCGCTGCTCGACGACGCCGCGCGGCTGCGCGAGCGGATGGGTGACGACGCCTTCTTCGCCGCGCTGCGCGATGGCGGCGGCACGCCCGCGGCTGGCGGGGGTCTCTCCCTCGCCGCGCTGCGTGCCCAGGCCGCCGGCTGGACCCCCGAGATGTACGCCGCCGCCGCCGCCGCGCCGCCCGGCACCGAGCAGCGGGACCGCCTGGTCAGCGCGCTGACCAGCACGTTCTACACCGGCGCGGTCCGCAGCGGGGAATACCTCGACCTGGACGCCGGTCTCGCCGTGATCACCCGGCACGCCAAATCGCTCGGGTACGACGGGCTGGTGCTCTTCCTCGACGAGCTGATCCTCTGGCTCTCCACGAAGATCAGCGACCACGTCTTCGTCAACACCGAGGGCGCCAAGCTCAACAAGCTCGTCGAGTCGGCCGACGCCAGCCGGCCGCTGCCGCTGATCTCGTTCGTCGCCCGGCAGCGCAACCTGGAGGACTTCCTCGGCCCCCAGGTCGGCGGCACCGAGCGGGAGGCGCTCGCGCACGTCATGCGCAGCGTCCAGGGCCGGTTCGGCGAGATCGTCCTCGAGGACACCAACCTGCCCGAGATCACCGAGCGGCGGCTCCTCAAGACCGACGAAGCCGGCCGGACGATCATCGACAACGCCTTCAACGCGGTCAAGGGCAACCGGGAGGTGTGGGACGCGCTGCTGCTCGGCGCGCAGTACGGCGACGCCGGCATCGGCTCCGACGCCGCCGCCTTCCGCAAGCTCTACCCGTTCTCCCCGGCCCTGGTCGCCACCCTTGTCGCGCTGTCGCAGGCGTTGCAGCGGGAACGCACCGCGCTGAAGGTGATGACCGAGCTGCTGGTCGCCCGCCGGGACACGCTGCGAGTCAACGACCTGATCGGGGTGGCCGCGCTTTTCGACCCCCTCGTCCTGCACGGCGAACTGCCCGACCGGCCCAAGCTCAAGCAGCTCTTCCAGTCCGCTCGCACCCTCTACACGCAGAAGCTGCGGCCGATCCTGCTCAACCTCAACGGCATCGGCGAGGACCAGGCCGCCGGGCACCAGCAGTTCCAGCTCGACGACAAGCTGATCAAGACGGTGCTGCTCGGCGCGCTGGTGCCCGACGTGCCAGCCCTGCACAACCTCACCGCCGGCAAGCTGCACGCGCTGAACTTCGGCTCGATCACCTCGCCGATCCCCGGCTACGAGCGCACCATCGTGCTCAACCGGCTCAACCGGGTCGCCGACGCCGCCGGCGAGCTGCACCTCACCAAGACCCCCGACCCGGTGGTCAGCCTCAAGCTGCACACCGTCGACTTCGACAAGCTGCTCGACCTGGTCCCCGAGGACGAGGCCACCACCACCGGCGTCCGGCAGCAGCTCATCCGGGAACTCGTCACCGCGGAACTGAATATCACCGGGGCGGAGGGCCAGCTCGGCGAGCTGCTCTACTCCCGCCCCTGGCGCGGTCGCGCGCACACCGTCCAGGTGAAGTTCGGCAACGTCCGCGACCCCGACACCATGCCGGTCTCGGCCCTCATCGCCACCGGCGAGGCGTGGCGGGTGGTGATCGACTATCCGTTCGACCCCCAGGGCTACGAGCGCAGCGCCGACCGGGCTCGGATCGAACGGCTGGAACGCGGCTCCCGGACCGTCTTCTGGCTGCCCTTCTATCTGACCGATGACGTGATGGGCAAGGTCGGCCAGCTCGCGAAGATCAACTATCTGCTCGGCAACGGCGCCGGGGACCGGCTCAACTCCCTCGCCGCGGACTGGTCGATCGCCGACCGGCAGCAGGGCCGGGTCTACCTCCAGCAGCGGCAGTCGCAGCTGCGCAGCACCCTGCTCAGCGCGCTCATGCAGGCGTACGGGTCGGCCACCTCCAAGGGCTCCGACGTCCAGGACGACAGCATCGGCGTGTTCCACACCCTCGCCGAAGGCCTGCACGTCGGTGATCCGCGCGGCGGCACCCTCGCCGACGCCTTCACCAACCTCACCGGCGAACTCCTCGCCTGGTCCTACCCCGGCCGCCCCGCCATGCCGGACGACGAGAAGCCCGTCACCCGCGGCGAGCTGAACAAGATTCTGGAGTACGCCAAGCAGGCCGCCGCCGACCCGGCGCGGGGCGTCAGCGTGCCGAACCCGACCGACCAGCGCACCCTCCGCCGCGTCTGCAACAACCTGCGCCTCGGTGAGCTGATCGACGGCCGGTACGTGCTCACCACCTCCACCTGCCGGTGGAGTCAGCACCTGCTCCAGGCCGCCGCCAACGAGAACTACACCGAGCACTTCCCGGTGCACGTGCTGCGCCGGCTCATCGACGAGCCCGCCGCCTTCGGCTTCGACCGCGACCTGCAGAACCTGATCATCATGGTCTTCGCGCTGGACCAGCAGCTCGCCTGGTATCAGCATGGCGTCAAGATCGATGTGTCCCATCTCGCCGGGGTACGGGACGACTTGGAGCTGCGGCACCCGCCGATGCCCGACGAGAAGGCGTGGACGGACGCGGTGAGCCGCGGGGCGGCCATCTTCGGCGGGGTGCTGCCCGTCTGGCGTACGCCGGCCAACCTCGGCGTGCTGGCGAAGGCCCTACGCGAGGCAGCCGACGCGCGGAAGACGCCGGCCACCGCGCTCGTGGAGGCGTTGACCGCCCACGCCACGGTGCTCGGCTTGGACGTCGACGCGCCGACAGGGCGGCTCGCCACCGCGCGGCGGGGCGCCCGGTTCGTGACCGACGTGGCCAGCGAACGCGACGACGTCGTGTTGGTCGAGACCGTGGCGCGCGCCGACCTCGGCGACGTCGACGACCAGGCCGTCGGCGAGGTGCTAACCCAGGCCGGTGCGATCGCTCGGGCGCTGGCGCAGGCCCATCAGTGGCCGCTGTTGCAGGCCATCTCCTCCCGGGCGGCGCAGGACGACCAGGCACGGGGCATCATCGAGCGGCTTCGCGAGGTCGCCCGGCGCGAGCAGCACGGGCAGGACCTGATCACCGCCCTCGGTACGGCCGTCGACGCGTCGGCGGCACTGCTCGCCGCCGAACAGCCGAAGCCGAAGCCGCCCGTCGTCACGCCGCCCGGCGATCAGCCTCCCGGGCCGGGCCCCTCGGTCGTGCCCCCGGTCAGGCGGCCGGGCGACGAGCGTCCCGCCGACAACCCGACCGACACTGGCGACACCCGGCCGGTGGGCGGAACGGCCATCGTGCCGGTGGACGGGGATACCCTCGTCGCCCGTCGCTACGAGGTCGTCGACGCCGAGACATGGCAGAAGGTCTCCGCGGAGATCGCGGCCGAGGTGGCCGCCGGCCGACGGGTGATCGTGACCTGGGAGGTCCGGTGAGCTGCTCCGCCCGCACCCGTCCGGACGCCGTGGCCGGCGAGGTGGGCCGGTGAGCACGCCGGTCGGCGCCACCCAGCCGGACGCGGTCCGCCGCAAGGTCGAGGCGTGGCTGGCGGAGGCGGACCAGGCTGACGCCATCGCGCTGACGGCCCGCCCCGAGCCGTTGCCCGACCCGGTGCTCACCGTCGGCGGTACGCGGGTCCGGGTGGTGCCCTGCCCGACGCCGCTGGCCGCCCGTGCCGCACTGCACGACCGCGCCGACGGAGAACGGCTTGTGCTACTGACCGAGCTGACCGACAGCGAGCTGGGTGACGGCGTCCTCGCGCACCTCAGCAAGCAGACCGTCCGCAAGATCGATCCGTGGGACGTGGTCCGGCAGATCTTCGGCGGCGTCCGGCACCTCGATCCCACCCTGGTACGGGTCGGCCGATGGGTCGCCGACGCGCTCACCGACCACGCCCCGCCGGACGGCTGGCCCGCCCCGCCCGGCGCGTTCCTCACCCGCGACCACGCGCTGCGCAGCCTCGCCTCGGAACTGCTCGACCTGCCTCCCACCGAGCTCGACGACAGCGGCCTGGTGCAGTGGAGCACCGACGCCCGCCGGCAACTGCGGTTCACCACCCTGCCCGACACCGTCGCCGACGGGGTCACCACGTATCTGACCGGCACCGCCGGTCGGCTCGCCGGGCCCGTCATGGCCGCCGTGCGAGCCGGGCACGGGGTGGACGTCATCCCACTCGGCCTGCTGGCCGGGCTGCTCTGGCCCGCCGAGAGGGCCGGAACCAGTGAGGTGGAGGCGGCGGTCGGCCGGACCCGGCTGGAGCCCTGGTTCGGCGGCCTGCGGCTCAGCCCGCAGCAGGCGGACGCGCTACACCGGGCCGCCGAGGCGTGGATCTACCGGACGTTCGACTCCGGGGACGACGGCCGGGACGAGGCGGTACGGCTGCTGCGACGGGCCGAGGCCATCGCCCGTGAGATCGGCGTCACCGGGCTGCTCGGCGCCTCCACGGTGCTGCCCAGCGGATTCACCCAGCGGCTGCGCGCCTTCGCCGACGCCGTACGACTCGCCGTCCCCGCCGGTGGATCACCCGTCCCGGGCATGGTTGCCCGGGCGCAGACGGCCCTCGCCGCCGTGGAGGCGCACCGGGCCGCCGAGTACCGCCGGCTGGAGACCGCCCGGATGGCCGTACGGCTGCTGCGCTGGCTGCACACCGCCGATGCACCGGCACCGGCCACCCTGCTCGACGCGCTGCACCGGCAGGTCCGGCAGGACGGATGGGTGGACCGGGCCCGACTGGACGTCTTCGCCGGCGACCCCGATCCGCAGGTCGCCGAGGCGTACCGACTGCTTCACCAGGCCGTGGACGCCCGGCGTGCTCGGCACGACCAGCAGTTCGCCGTCCTGCTCGCCGCCGCCACCAAGGCCGAGGCCGAGCCGGGGGCTCTGCTGCGGGTGGAGGACGTGCTCGATCGGGTGGTGCAGCCCATCATCGACGAGGGCCGCCGGGTCTTGCTGCTCGTGCTGGACGGCATGGGGGTCGCCGCGGCCACCGAACTGGCCGAGTCGATCACTCGCAGCGGCACCTGGGTGGAACTCACCCCCGCCGGTGGCCCCCGCACCGGGGTGCTGGCGGCGCTTCCCACCCTCACCGAGGCCAGCCGGTGCAGCCTGTTCAGTGGCCGGCTCGCGGTTGGCGGCCAGCAGGCCGAGCAGAAGGCGTTCAAGGAGCGGTTCCCCACCGGGCGACTGCTGCACAAGAAGGCGCTGCGCGCCGGAGCCGGCGCCGCCCTCGACCCGGAGGTTCTGACCGCGCTCGGCGACCCGGCGACCCCGGTGGTCGCGGCGGTGATCAACGCCATCGATGACGCCTTGGATCGCAGCGACCCGGGCACCGCCGTCTGGGGGCAGGACACCATCACCGCCGTGGACGATCTGCTCGCCTCCGCCGCCGACCGGATCGTCGTCATCGTCTCCGACCATGGCCACGTCGTCGACCGGGGGCCGGAGTCGGTCGTCCTGCCCAGCGCCGGCAACGAGAACCGGTGGCGTCCGGCAAGCAGCCCCGCCGGTGACGCCGAGGTCGCGGTAACCGGCAGCCGGGTGCTGCTGGGTGGCGGCAGCGTCGTCCTGCCGTGGCGTGAGGAGGTGCGCTACGGCCCGCGCAAGGCCGGCTACCACGGTGGCGCCGCACCGGCGGAGGCCGTGATCCCGCTGCTCGTGCTGACCGCCGGTGACGACCTCGCCGTGCCCGGTTGGGCCGGCGCTCCGGTGGCCAGCCCGGACTGGTGGCGGGAACCGGTGACCGAAACCGCGCAGCCGTCGTCGGGCAGCGCGACGGCCGGCCGCCGTCGTGCCAGGCGTCCCGCCGAGCCGCAGCCCGAGGGCCTCTTCGACCTCGTACCGGTCACCGCCGCGCCGGTGGTCGCCTCGGCGCCGCCGCCCGAACAAGCAGTGCCGGAGCTGGTGACGGCCCTGCTCTCCAGCGAACGGTACGCCCAGCGACGCGACCCCCGGACGCCACTGGCCGACGAGCGGGTCGCCGCCCTGCTGGGCACCCTGATTGACGGCGGCGGCCGGGCCACGGTCGACACCCTGGCCGCCCGAGCCGGGGTGCCGGCCCACCGCATCAACGGCACCGTCACGGCGCTGCGCCGGCTGCTACAGGTCGAGGGCTACCCCGTGATCACTCTCGACCCGGACGGTCGTACGGTGCACCTCAATCGGGATCTGCTGGTCGAGCAGTTCGAGCTGGAGTCGCGGTGACGGTCGAGATCTCCGCCCGCCGTCGACGAGACATCGTCGATGCGCTGCGGCGCGGCGTCGTCCCGAGCAACGGGCTCGACGCCCTCGCAGTCGGCCTGGACCGCTTCATCGCCGCGCTGGACGACGACCTCGACCGGGTCGTCGGCGGCGGCAGTGTCTTCAAGGCGGTTCGCGGCGAGTATGGCGCGGGGAAGACGTTCTTCACCCGTTGGTTGGCGGAGCGCGCCAAGCGGCGCGGCTTGGCCGCTGCCGAGGTGCAGATCTCCGAACTGGAGACGCCCCTGCACCGGATGGAGACCGTCTACCGCCGGTTGGTCGAGCACCTGAGCACCGAGCAGTTCACGCCGAGCGCCTTCCGGCCCGTGCTCGATGGTTGGATCTATGCGCTCGAAGAGGATGCGCTCGCCGACGGTGCGATCGCCGAGGACGACGCGGAGGCCCTCGACCGGGCGGTAGCTGAGCTGCTGGAACGTCGGCTCGGGGACATCTCGCGCAGCACTCCGGGCTTCGCAGCCGCCCTGCGCGGGTACCGGAGCGCGATCGCCGCCGGCGACCACGGCACGGCGGATGGCCTCGCCGCCTGGCTTGGTGGTCAGCCGCACGTCGCCGCGTCGGCCCGTCGGGCCGCCGGCGTGAAGGGAGACCTCGACCACTTCGCGGCGCTGAGCTTCGTGCGGGGCCTGCTCACCGTTCTGCGCGACAGCGGGCATCCGGGTCTGTTGCTGGTGCTCGACGAGGTGGAAACCCTGCAGCGGGTGCGCTCCGACGCCCGTGACAAGGCGCTCAACTCGCTTCGGCAGCTCATCGACGAGGTGCACGCGGACCGGTTTCCGGGGCTCATGCTGGTGATCACCGGAACGCCGGCCTTCTTCGACGGCCCGCAGGGGGTCCAGCGCCTAGCGCCGCTCGCCCAGCGGCTCGCCACCCACTTCGGCCCGGAAGCTCGCTGGGACAATCCTCGGGCCGCCCAGTTGCGCCTGCCCGGCTTCACCGTCGATGCTCTCGTGGAACTTGGTGGCAGAGTCCGGGACATCTACGGCAGCGCCCAGGTCGGGGCCCGGGTGGACGACGACTACCTGCGGCTGCTGGCGAGGGCCGTCACCGGGGCGCTCGCCGGGCAGGTCGGCGTGGCACCCCGCATCTACCTCAAGAAACTCGTAGCCGACGTGTTCGACCGGGTCGACCAGTTCGCGGACTGGGACCCCCGGCAGCACTACGAGCTGACCCTGCGGGCCGACGAGCTGACGGCGGTTGAACGCAACGCCGCTTCCGCCGACGACATCGAATTGCCGATCTGACATGCCGCCGGACCTTCACCCGGTCGTGCTGCACCACCTGGTCAACACGCTCGGCTGGCGTGACCTGCGCCCCATGCAGCATGCCGCCGTCACCCCGGTTAGGGACGGCGTCGACGCCGTGCTTCTTGCTCCCACCGCTGGCGGCAAGACGGAGGCGGCCCTCTTTCCGCTGTTGACCCGAATGGCGGAGCAACAGTGGACAGGAACCTCGGTGCTGTATCTCGCCCCGCTGAAGGCGTTGCTCAACAACCTCCAGCCCCGCATCGAGCGGTACGCGGGCTGGCTCGGCCGGCGTGCCGCCCTCTGGCACGGCGACGTCAGCTCCTCCCGCCGCCGGACGGTGCTTTACGAACGTCCCGACATCCTGCTCACCACGCCGGAGTCGCTGGAGTCCATGCTGGTCAGCACGAAGGTCGACCACCGGCTCTTCTTCGCCGACCTGCGCGCCGTCGTCGTCGACGAGGTGCATGCCTTCGCCGGCGACGACCGGGGGTGGCATCTGCTGGCCGTGCTCGAAAGGCTGAGCCGAGTGGCCGGTCGCCCCTTGCAGCGGATCGGGCTGTCCGCCACCGTCGGCAACCCCGAACAGCTGCTCACCTGGCTGCAGGGGTCTGGAGCGGGACACCGGCCGGCCGAGGTGGTGGCGCCGGACCTGGCACCCGTTCAGGTCACCGATCGTCCGCCGCCCGGTGACATCGAGCTGGACTACGTCGGTTCCCTCACCAATGCCGCGACGGTGATCGCTGGCCTGCACCGGGGAGAGAAGCGTCTGGTCTTCTGCGAGTCCCGACAGACCGTGGAGGAACTGGGCCAACTGCTGAGGGAGAAGGGCGTCACCACGTTCCTCTCACACGCATCGCTCTCCCTCGACGAGCGGCGCCGCGCCGAGCAGGCGTTCAGCGAGGCACGGGACTGCGTCATCGTCTCCACCAGCACCCTGGAACTGGGCATCGACGTCGGCGACCTGGACCGCGTCATCCAGATCGACGCTCCGGCCACGGTCGCGTCGTTCCTCCAACGACTCGGCCGCACCGGCCGTCGGCCCGGCAGCAGCCGCAACTGCCTCTTCCTGACCCTCGGCGGCGACGCGCTGACCGAGGCGGCGGCGTTGCTGCTGCTCTGGTCTAGGGGCTGGGTGGAGCCGGTCAGCGCGCCGCCCGAGCCACGACACGTCGTCGCCCAGCAGGTGCTGGCCTTCTGCCTGCAGGAACACCAGGTCGGCGACCAACTCTGGATGCAGGCCTGGAACGGCCTCGGCCCCTTCGGGGAAAGCGCCGGTCCGATCGTTCGCCATCTCGTCGAGCACGGCTACCTCGACCAGGACGGAGGGATGCTGTTCATCGGCCCGGCCGCGGAGCAGCGCTTCGGCCGCCGGCACTTTATGGACCTGACCGCCGTCTTCACCGGGCCCCCCGAGTTCACCGTGCTCACCGGGCGCAACGAACTCGGCCGGATCGACCCGAGCCTCCTCACCGAGCAGGTGCGGGGCGAACGTCGGCTGCTGCTCGGCGGTCGCAGCTGGCGCGTCACCTACGTCGACTGGCGCAGGCGGCGGTGCTTCGTGGAGCCGGCCGACGGTGGCGGACGAGCCCGATGGCGCGGCAGCGGCTGGGCGTACCTGAGCTTCGAATTGAACCGCGCCATGCGGGAAGTCCTGCTCGGCGTGGACCCGTCGGTATCGATCACCCGACGCGCCCAAAACCGGTTGGCGGATGACCGGGCGGAAAGGTCACACCTGGTGCATCCGGGTGGGACGGTGATCGTGCGGGACAAGCACGGTGACCTGAGGTGGTGGACCTGGGCCGGATTCCGCGCAAACGCCACCCTGACGGCGACTCTCGGCGAGGTCGTCGATCCGGTGGAGAGATTCGACGACAGCAGCATCAGGCTGCGGGAGAACCTCACCCCGCAGGACTGGAGGTTGCTGACCGCAGACGCGGCGGACCGGCTGTGCCTGCCCGAGATTGACGAGAAGGCACTGACGGGTTTGAAGTTCAATGCGGCGCTGCCGTCCCGCCTGGCCATAGCGACACTGGCTGCGCGGCTCGCGGATCTGGACCGTGCGGCCACCGTGCTTCGCGAGCCGGCACGATTCGTCGCTCTCTGAGTGGTCTCCACGGCGTCAGCGACGGCGGTCGGGCATCTCGCTGACCACGGTCGGCGAGTACTGGTTCGCCGCCTCCACCGCCCACTCCAGCGCGAAGTCCGCCTCCTCCTCCCAGCCCGGCTCGCCGCCGACGAAGTGCGACCGGCCCGGGTACTCCCGGTAGCCGGTGATCGCCGTCGAGCCCCGGTAGAGGTTGGCGTTGGCGGACACCACCGACGGCGGCACCACGTGGTCCTCGCCGCCGGCGGTCAGCAGCAGCGGGGCCCGATCGGCCCGCTTGGTGTCCACCGCCGTGGCCGCGTGCGGGTTGAGGTTGGCGAACGCCGCCTCGAACAGGACGTGACCGGCGCCGGGGACGGCGTACCGCTCCCAGGCGGCGTCGGACTCCTCCTGGCTGACCGTGTTGCCGAAGGAGTAGCGGAACTCCTCCCGGGTGACCGGCACCGCGCGGTCCCGGTTCGCCGGGCTGTGCAGGATCGGGTACGAGGAGCGCAGCGTGGCCAGCGGCAGCTTCAGCACCCCCTTGATCTGGGCGGGGTGGACGGCGACGCCGGCCGCGCCGAGCTTGCGGTCCAGGAGCAGTTGGGTGATCAGCCCACCGAACGAGTGGCCCATGACGATCGGCGGCCGGGGCAGCTCCCCGATGATCGCCGCGTGGTGGTCGACGATGGTGGTGATCCGCTGCGCGGCGATCGGGGTGGGGTCGGCCCGCAGCTCCTCGACCTCCCGGTCCATCCCCGGCCAGGCGGGGGTGAGCACCCGGAAACCCTGCGCCGCGTACCGGTCGACCCACCTCTCCCAGCTGCGCGAGGTCATCCAGAGTCCGTGGATCAGCACGATCGTGTCGACCCGCGCCGTGGGTGCGCTCATTGCCGGCCTCCCGGTGTGCGGTGGGGGAGTCGCTTACCCGGCCCGGGCGGGGTCACTCCCGCCGGACGGCACCCCTGACAAACGTCACGGTCGGAAGGTGATGCGCGCTCCGGGGACCGGCCCGCGCCCGCCCGCAGCATGGTTGACATGACAGACAGCGCACCGGCCGTCGAGCTGGCCGGACTCACCAAGACCTTCGGACCGGTCACCGCCGTCGACGGGCTCGACCTGCGCATCACCCCGGGTGAGGTGGTGGCCTTCCTCGGCCCGAACGGCGCCGGCAAGACCACCACGGTCGACATGCTGCTCGGCCTGGCCCGCCCCGACGCCGGCACCGTGCGGCTCTTCGGCGGCACCCCGGCCGACGCCGTCCGGCTCGGCCGGGTCGCCGCCGTGATGCAGACCGGTGGCCTGCTCAAGGACCTCACCGTCGCCGAGACGGTACGCATGACCGCCCAGTTCTACGGCCACACCCGCCCGGTGGGGGAGGTGCTCGACCGGGCCGGCATCGCGGACCTCGCCGACCGCCAGGTGGGGAAGTGCTCCGGCGGCCAGCAGCAACGGCTGCGCTTCGCCCTGGCCCTGCTGCCCGACCCCGATCTCATGGTGCTCGACGAGCCGACCACCGGCATGGACGTGGAGGGCCGCCGGGACTTCTGGCGGGCGATCCGCGCCGACGCCCGCTCCGGTCGGACGATCCTCTTCGCCACCCACTATCTGGACGAGGCGGACGCGTACGCGGACCGGATCGTGCTCGTCCGCTCGGGCCGGGTGGTGGCCGACGGGACCACCGCCGAGATCAAGAACCTGGCGGCCGGGCGGGTCGTGCGCGCCACCCTCCCGGGGGCCGACCAGGCCGCGCTGGCCGCTCTCCCCGCCGTCCGTTCCGTCGAGGTACGCGGTGACGCGGTGCTGGTGAGCACCGACGATTCGGACGCCGTCGCCCGGTACCTGCTCACCCGGACCGCCGCCCGGGACCTGGAGATCACCTCCCGGAACCTCGAGGACGCCTTCCTCGCCCTCACCACCGACGCCCCGACCGCCGCGCTGACCACGGGAGCCTGAGATGACCTCTGCCGCCTCGCCCGCCACCACCGTGCCGACCCCGACCTCCCGCGCGGACCGGCGTCCGCCCGCCCTGGGCGGGTTCTCCGCCGCCGTGCTCGGTATCGAGATCCGCCGGGTGCTGCGCAACCGCCGCACGCTGATCTTCATCCTCGTCATGCCGGCGGTCTTCTTCCTGCTCTTCGGTCTCCCCTCGCGCGGGGACCGGCTCGACAACGGGCTGCCGGTGACCGGCTGGATCATGATCAGCCTCGCCGTCTACGCGGCCATGGTGGCCACCACCAGCGCCGGCGCCGCCGTCGCGACGGAACGGGCGCTGGGCTGGAGCCGCCAGCTCCGGCTCACCCCGCTACGGCCGGCCGCGTACGTGGGGACGAAGGTGGTCACCGCGATGGTCCTGGGCCTGCTGGGCGTGGTCGTGGAGTTCGCCGTCGGCGCCGCCTCCGGGGTGCGGCTGCCCGCTTACATCTGGGTGACGTCCGGTCTCGTCGCGTGGCTCGGCTCGCTGGTCTTCGCCGCGCTGGGTCTCTTCGTCGGCTACCTCGCCCCGGCCGAGAACGTCATGCAGTTCATGGGCCCGGCGCTGGCCATCCTGGCCATGCTCGGCGGCCTGTTCCTGCCGCTGGAGCTGCTCCCGCACGTCATGCAGCAGATCGCGAAGTTCACCCCGGTGTACGGCGTCGGCCAGTTGGCCCGGGCCCCGCTGACCGGGAACGGGATGGACTGGGCGGCGCTGGGCAACCTGGCCGGCTGGACGGCGTTCTTCACCCTCGGCGCGGCCCGGCTGTTCCGCCGGGACACCACCCGGGTCTGAGCGGGCCGGCCCGGGTTAGCGTGGGCGCCGTGAAGCTCATGCCCGACGACCCCTATCCGGTGAGCCACCGCTGGCGGTTCACCGGATGGCTGCTGGCGGCGGTCTGGCTGATCTTCCTCAACACCGCCCTGGACGCCGCGCTGCACCAGGAGCAGGTGTGGCGGCGGGTGCTGGGGGTGGCCACCCTGGTCGCCTTCGGGCTGGGCTACGTCCTCGCCTTCGAGTGGGGCCGGCTGATGCGCCGGTCCGCCCGGCCCATCCCGCCGGGCCGGGCCTGGGCGATCCTCGGTGGGCTGCTCGCCCTCGGCCTGGCCGGCATCCCTGGCACCGGGGGCGAGTGGATGTCCACCCTGGTCTTCGTGGCCGCCGCCGCGATCTTCCTGCTGCCGACCCGGCCGGCCGTCGTGGTGGTGCTGCTGGCCGCGGTCACTCCGATGCTGCTGGGCCTCCTGGTGCCCGGCTGGGGCGCGGAGCGCACGATCCTCTTCGCCGTGCTGCTCGCCGCGCTCGCCATGTTCGGGGTGAGCCGGCTGGCCCAACGCAACGCCGAGCTCCATGCCGCGCAGGCCGAGATCCGCCGGCTCGCCGTCGCCGAGGAGCGCGCCCGCACCGCCCGCGACCTGCACGACATCCTCGGCCACTCGCTGACCGTGGTGGCGGTGAAGGCGGAGCTGGCCGGGCGGCTGCTGGAGCTCGACCCGGCCCGGGCGGCCACCGAGATCGCCGACGTGGAGCGGCTGGCCCGGGAGGCCCTCGCGGACGTGCGGGGCACCGTCGGGGCGTACCGCGGGGTCGGTCTCGGCACCGAGCTGGCCGGCGCCCGCTCGGCGCTGACCGCCGCGGGCATCCGCGCGGAGCTGCCGGAAGGCCTGCCGGAGCTGCCCGCGGAGCGCGACGAGCTGTTCGGCTGGGCGGTCCGGGAGGGGGTGACCAACGTGGTGCGGCACAGCGGCGCGCGGCGCTGCGAGATCCGGGTGACCGCGACGGCGGTGGAGGTACGCGACGACGGCCGCGGCCCGGCCCCCGGATCCGACGGCGCCGGGCACGGCCTGGTGGGGCTGCGCGAGCGGGCCCGCCGGTGGGACGCCACCGTCACCGTCGGCCGCCGGCCGGACGGCCCTGGTTTCCTGCTGCGGGTGGCCGTGCCCGACGGGGAGGGTTGAGATGGACGCGCCGATCCGGCTGCTGCTCGCCGACGACCAGGCGCTGGTCCGGGGAGCGCTGGCCGCGCTGCTGTCGCTGGAGCCGGACCTGACGGTGGTGGCCGAGGTGGGGCGCGGCGACGAGGTGGTCCCCGAGGCCCGACGCACCTCGCCCGACGTGGCGTTGCTCGACGTGGAGATGCCCGGCCTGGACGGGATCGCCGCGACGGCCGCGCTGCGGGCCGCGGTGCCCGGCTGCCGGGTGCTGGTGGTGACCACCTTCGGCCGCCCCGGCTACCTGCGCCGGGCGATGGAGGCCGGCGCGGACGGCTTCGTGGTCAAGGACACCCCGGCCCGGCAGCTCGCCGACGCGGTCCGCCGGGTGCGCGCCGGGCTGCGGGTGGTCGACCCGACCCTGGCCGCGGAGACCCTCGCCGCCGGGACGAGCCCGCTGACCGAACGGGAGACCGAGGTGCTGCGTACCGCCCGGGGCGGGGGGACGGTCGCCGAGCTGGCCCGCACGCTGCACCTCTCCGAGGGCACGGTGCGCAACCACCTGTCGGCGGCGATCGGCAAGACCGGGGCCCGCAACCGGGCCGACGCGGTGCGGATCGCCGAGGAGAACGGCTGGCTGCTCGGCCGGTGAGCCGGCCGCTCAGGCGGTGGCCGGCGGGGTGTGGAGCTGGTCGACCACGAGCAGGCCGGTGCCGGGCGGCACCCGGTCGAGCAGCAGCCGCTGGGCGCCGCGGGTCAGCCGGATGCAGCCGTTGGTGACGTTGCGCCCGAGGGTGTCGTCGTCGTGCCAGCTGTGCAGGCCGATGTGCGCTCCCTTCAGGCCGGTGGGGACGGCGTCCGGGTCGTCGGGGACCGCGCCGAGGGCGAAGATGTCCACCCCGCCGTAGACCTCCTCCGGCGGGGGAGTGCGGCCCAGGACGAAGGTGCGGCCCAGCGGGGTCTCCTGGCCGGGCATGCCGAGGCTGACCGGCCAGGACCGCACGGCGCGACCGGAGTGGAACCAGGTGAGTCGGTGCGGGCGGCGTTCCACCACGATCTGGTCGGGCAGGGCGACGGTGGTCCAGCCGCCGGTGGGCGGGACCCAGGCCAGCCGGCGGTTGGCCGAGGGGAGCAGCACCGCGGTCCAGCCGGTGCGCCGCTGGGCGATCGGCACGGTCAGCGGGACGTCGCTGATGGTGGGGGCGAGGAAGGCCAGCGGCCGGCCGCCCGGCGCGTCGTACACCGGGATCTTCCGGGTGGGGGCGAGCCCCTGGGTGAGCGGCCGGGTGTCGCCGGGGTGCGGGTCGGCCGGGAAACCGGCGGGCGCGGCGGCGTAGTCGATCACCGGCAGGCCGGGCGGCGCGGGCGCCGCGGCCGGCACCGACTCCGACCCGGTCGGGCTCGGGGTGGCCGGGGCCGCGGTGGGTGGCGGCGTGGGCCGGGCCGTCGGGTGTCCGGGGGGGCGACGGCCGGCCGGCGAACAGCACCGCGGCGAGCACCAGGGGTACGCCGAGGGCGGCGAGCAGCCAGCCGAGCGTCCAGCGCGAGGTCAACCGGGCAAAGAGCACGAAACCACTCTAAGCGAGCGTACGCCCTCCCGAGCCGACAACCGGCACGGCGGAGCCCCCGCGCCGCGGGGGCGGTACGGGGGCTCCGGGTCGGACGGTCGGCCGGATCGGGTCGACCAGCCGGGTCAGGGCAGCCGGGCGCCGACGTGGATGGCGACCGCGTCGTGGGCGTTGATGGTCGCGGCGAACCAGCCGCTGGAGTCCACGGTGATCACCGGTCCGCTGCACGAGCCGTTGCTGAAGTCGCCGTGGACGACGTCGCAGTACCGGCCGGCGGGCAGGCCGGTGTAGTACGAGCGGCCGGTGATCGCGGAGTCCTCGTCGTTGATGGTCAGGAAGCCCTTGCCGGTACGGCTGAAGGCGATGTGCTGGTAGCCGTTGTCGTACCAGTTGCTGACGCCGGCGCCCTGGGTGGCGTTGTTGAAGCCGACCATGTTGGCGATCACCCGCCAGCGGTGCTCGCACTCCCAGCCCGCGTAGCAGGTGGTGTTGGTGATCCGGTTGCTGGCGTCCGAGGGCGGCGCCTGGTCCTTGTTGCTGAACGAGAAGCTGGACATCACCGCCGGGGTGCCGTACGGCCAGGCCAGCATGAACGCGTTCGCCAGGGCGTACGCGCCGCCGTTCTTGTATGTCAGCACCCCGCCCTCGCGCTGGGTGTCGTGGTTGTCCACGAAGGCCACCGCCTGGCTGCTGGGCAGGTAGCCCCACGCCTCGCCGAAGTTCTTCAGGTACGCCAGCCGCTCGCTGTTGAACATCCGGGCCAGGTCCTTGCCGTACCGGAACTCGTGCACGTCGCCGTTGCCGGTGTACTCGGTCGGCTGCACCGGCTCACCGGCGCCGTAGATGACCTCCTGTACCAGGTACGCCGAGCGGGAGAGCTTGCTCTTGATGGCGGCGATGTCGGCGGCCGGCATGTGCTTGCTGCCGTCCATCCGGAAGCCGTCGACGCCGAGGGAGAGCAGGTCGTTCATGTACGCGGCGAGCCGGGTGCGGACGTAGTCCGACTCCGTCTTCAGGTCCGCGAGGTTGACCAGCTCGCAGTTCTGCACCTCGTACCGGTCGCTGTAGTTGACGATGTCGTTGTTGCCGTTGCGCCCGCAGTAGTGGAAGTCCTGCGAGCCGTAGGTGCCCGGGTAGTTGTAGTGGCCGTAGCTGGTGCCGGCCCAGCCGGTGCCGCCGTTCTCCTGGCCGGACATGTGGTTGACCACGGTGTCCACGATGACCTTCACGCCCGCGTTGTGGCAGGTGTTGACCATGGACTGGAACTGCGCCCGGGTGCCCTTGCGGGACTCGATCCGGTAGCTGACCGGCTGGTAGGAGACCCACCACGGCGCGGCATTGACGTGCTCCTGCGGCGGGGAGACCTGCACCCAGCCGTAGCCCTTCGGGCCCAGCACTCCTGTGCACTCGCTGGCCACCGAGGTCCAGTTCCACTCGAAGAGCTGGACGATGACCTTCTTTGTGCCCGGGGTCGCCGCGACGGCCGGGGGTGCCGCCACGGCTGTGGGTACGAGCAGGCTGGCGATCGCGCCGAGGGCGAGGATCGCCGAGCGGCATCGACGTTGATGCATCGGTACTCCTGGGGGTGCGGGGGACGGGGTGGTGGTGCGTGCGCGGGGGAGGGTTCTTCAGTGCCGGCTTCTTGCAGACCGGACTGAAAATTTTCGGCAAGGTTACAAGCGCGTTGCAAGGGCTGTCAACGGATGGACATCCGTCGTTGCGCGGGGTGCTACACGCGCGCCGCGACCGGGCGGTTCGACGATCCGGCCGAGAAATTCCCACCGACGCTGATCCGTTCACGGTCGGCGTGCGTACTGCTGGACGGAGCAGGGTCGGCCGGTGGGGCGCCGCCGCGAGTTGACGATCGAGGAGCAGATGGGCCGGGGACAGCAGAACCAGAAGGCGGTGACCGTCCGGACCACCAGCACCAGCCGGGGCGTGCGTACCCTGTCCCGGCCGGCGCTCGCGCTGCTGGTCGGCTCCGCTCTCGCCCTGCTCTGGGCGGGCGTCGAGCTCACCGGCGAGGGCGCCACCATGTACGCGTACGGCTTCTTCTTCACCGAGTTCTTCGCCGGTGTCGTCGCCCTGGTCTCGTTGAGCCTGACGGTGATGATGGGCCTGCTCGCCACCGACCGGCTGGTGCTCCAGATCCGGCACCGGGTGCTGCTCCAGTCGGCGCACCGGGCCACCGGTGTCCTGGGCGTCGCCGGCCTGGTCTTCCACGTGATCACCAAGATCGCCATCGGGCGGGCCGGCCCCACCGACGCCGTGCTGCCCTTCCTCGGCGGGCGCGGCCTCTACGTCGGGCTCGGCACGGTGGCCGCCTTCCTCATGGTCAGCGTGCTCTGGACCGGCGTCATCCGGGCCCGCTTCGCCGGCGTCGGCCCGAAGTGGGTGTGGCGGTCGCTGCACTCGATGGCGTACCTCTCCTGGCCCTTCGCCCTGCTCCACGGCCTGAACGCCGGCCGGGCCGCCAAGTCCTGGGTGGTGCTCAGCTACCTGGCCTGCGGGCTGCTGGTGGTGGTGGCCCTGCTGGTCCGGCTCTCCGTCCACGTCGGCCGGCGCAGTCGGGAGCAGCAGCAGGCCGCCGCCCGCAACCGGGCCATGGCCGCCCGCCCCGCCGAGGAGGCCGGCGCCCGGGGCCTGCTCACCCGGCTGGGCCGGGGCCGGGCCGACGCCGACACCCGCCAGGAGAAGGGCGCCCGGGGCGGCTGGGCGGAGACCACCGCCACCTCGTGGGCCGGCGCCGGCGCCCCGGCCCGCCGCCGCGACCCGGAGCGGTTCACGGTCCCGGTGGTCCCCGAGCCGGGCAGCCTGCGCCAGCCGGTCCGGGCCGCTCGCGCCGCCGAGCGACCGGGCCGGGACGAGGAACTGGTGCCGGTCTCCACCGGGCGTCGTGCCCGACGGGCCGAGGAGAGCGCGCCGGTCTCCCCGGGCCGACGCACCCGGTACGCCGACGACCCGGTCCCGCCCGACGAGGGCGACCTGGCCCCGACCTCCGGTGCCCGCCGGTCCCGCCGGACCGGGCCGGAGGAGCCGTGGGACAGCCCGCGCCGCTGGGAGGCCTCGGCGCCGCTGTCGGTCGAGCCGGTCTCCGCCGGCCGGCACAGCCTCGACGACGACGTGCCCGAGGAGCCGGACTACTGGCGCCCGCCGGCCCGCTACCTGCCGGACGAGCTGCCCGTCGACGACACCCCCACGCTTGTCGACCTGGCCTCGCGCCGGGCGCGGCGGGCCGCCGGGGACGGCCGGTCCAGCCGCCGTCGCCGGGCCAGCGCCGAGGCGGTCGACGGGGCGTACTGGGCCGGGCTGCGCGGGGAGGCGAAGTGATGCGGACGACCGTGCCGCCGGTGGCCTGCGTCGGGGAGGCCCGGCTCACCGCCGGGTTCGCCGACTTCGGCCGGCTCGACCTGGCCGCCCACGAGGAGGTGCACGGCCCGATCGGCCCGATCGAGCCGGCGAACCTGCTCCGGCTGGTCGACGGCGTCCAGCTCAAGGGCAAGGGCGGGGCCGGTTTCCCGTTCGCCCGCAAACTGCGCGCGGTGCTGGAGTCCTGCCAGCGGCAGGACGCCCCGGCGGTGGTGGTGGTCAACGCCACCGAGGGGGAGCCGGCCAGCTGGAAGGACAAGGTGCTGCTCACCCGCGCGCCGCACCTCGTGCTGGACGGCGCCGCGCTGGCCGCGTACGCGCTGGACGCCGAGGAGATCGTCATCGGGGTCTCCGACGACGACGTGGCCCGGCCGTCGCTGACCGAGGCGCTGGAGGAACGGCGGATGCCGGTGCCGACCAGCATCGTCACCGTCCCGCACCGGTTCATCTCCGGGGAGGGCGGCGCGCTGGTCAACGGGATCAACGGGCTGCCGCACATCCCGCCCGGCACCAAGAAGCGGTCCAGCGACTCCGGTGTGGGCGGTCTGCCCACCCTGCTCTCCAACGCCGAGACGTACGCCCAGCTCGCCGTCGCCGCCCGGCTCGGGCCGTACGAGTACGCGGCGCTCGGCACCGACGCGGAACCCGGCACGGTGCTGCTCACGGTGACCGGCGCCGCCGGCCGGCCCGCCGTGGTCGAGTGCGCGGCGGGGACGCCGCTGCGCGAGATCCTCGAACTCTGCCAGGTGCCCGACGGCCCGGGCATCCTGACCGGCGGCTACCACGGCAAGTGGATCACCCCGGAGGCCGCCGACCGGGCCGAGGTCTCCCGCGCCGGGCTGACCGCGGTCGGTGGCACTCTCGGCGCCGGCATCATCGTCCCGCTGGGCCGGGACACCTGCCCGCTCGGCGAGAGCGCGCAGGTGGTCCGCTACCTGGCCGGCGAGTCCGCCGGACAGTGCGGACCGTGCAAGATGGGCCTGCCGGACCTGGCCCGCGCCGTCGACCTGGCGGTCGCCGGCAGCGCGCCGGTGGAGATCGTCCGCGCGGCCGCCACCGACGTGCGGGGCCGCGGCGCGTGCAGCCACCCCGACGGTACGGCCCGATTCGCGCTCTCCGCGGTCGAGGTCTTCGCCGAGGACCTGCGGCTGCACACCACCGGCGACGGCTGCGGCCGGCGGGTCAAGGGTGTGATGGGGCTGCCCGGCGCCCCGGACGCCGACCCGCAGCGGCTCACCCTCGACTGGTCCCGGTGCGACGGGCACGGGCTCTGCGCGCACGTGGTGCCGGACTTCATCCGGCTCGACGGCAACGGATATCCCGCCTTCCCGCCCACCCCGGTCCCGACCTGGCTGCGCGAGGGCGCCCTCAAGGCGGTCAAGGTCTGCCCCGAGCTGGCGCTCCGGCTGGCCAAGGCCGAATAGCACGAACCCGCAGAGGAGCCCCGGATGCCCACGCCCCGGCCTGCCGCCCGGACCACACCTGTGGTCCGCCCAGCCGGCCCCGCCGCCGCCCGTGCCACACCGGTGGGCCGCTCAGCCGACGGGAGGTCTTCCACCGAACGTCCTGTCGAGCTGATGTCGCAGACGACTCACCATCCGGCCAGCGACCCCGGGGCGGAATGCCCCGCCGGCACCGCCGACCGGAGGCCTGAGTCGTTCACGACATCAGCTCGACAGGCTCCGACCGGGTTATCCGCCCGCTCTGCACATCGTCCCCACCCTCCCACCCGGCCGGCGCCGCGCCGGCATTCGGCCCTGCGCGGTTCGGCCCTCCGGGCCACCGCCGGGCTGGTCGCCGCGCTTGTCTGGGTGACCTCCTGCGCGGTCGGCGAGGCCCCGACCGCCCCGACCGGCCCGGTGGGTATCACGCCGGCCCCGACCGCCGCGCCGGCCCTGACCGCCGCCGCGCCGGCGACGCTGCGGTTCACCGGCACCACCCTGGACGGTGGCGCCTTCTCCGCCGCCGGCCTCGCCGGCCGGCCGGTGGTGCTCTGGTTCTGGGCGCCCTGGTGCGCCACCTGCGCCTCCCAGGCCTGGACGGTCGCCGAGATCGCCCCGAAGTACCGGGACACCGTGCCGATCATCGGCGTGGCCGGGCTCGGCGAGCGACCGGCCATGAAGGACTTCGTCACCGAGTTCGAGCTGGCCGGCACCACCCAGCTCGACGACCACGCCGGGGAGCTGTGGCGCCGGTTCGAGGTGGTCGAGCAGAGCACCTTCGTCGTCCTCGACCGCGACGGGCGGGTCGTCCACCGGGGCTTCCTCGACGGCGAGGCGCTGACCCGGCGGGTCGCCGAGCTGGCCGGCTGACCGCCGGTGGGCACCCCGCTGCTGCTGGCGCTCACCGCCGGCATGCTCGGCGCGGTCAACCCGTGCGGCTTCGCCATGCTGCCGGCGTACCTGTCGCTGCTGGTCGCCGGGCCCGCCGAACGGGCCGGCGCGGTCCGCCGCGCGCTGGTCGCCACCGCCGGGCTGACCACCGGGTACGTCGTGGTCTTCGGCGCCTTCGGACTGGCACTGGCGCCACTGGCCGGCTGGCTGCGGCCCCGGCTGCCCTGGCTCACCGTCTGGCTGGGGGTGCTGCTGCTGGCGCTCGGCTGCTGGCTGCTCGCCGGCCGGAAGCTGCCGGGTCCGGGGGCCGGAGTGCGGGCGCCCCGGCTCACCCGCTCCTGGGCGTCGATGGCGCTCTTCGGCGCGGCGTACGCGCTGGCCTCGCTGAGCTGCACGATCGGCCCGTTCCTGGCGATCGTGGTGACCAGCCTGCGGGCCGGGTCGACGCTGCGCGGGCTGGCGCTGTTCGGGGCGTACGCGATCGGGATGGGGTTGGTGGTCGGCGTGGCCGCCCTCGGCGTGGCCCTGGTCCGCGGCTCTGTGGTGGCCCGGCTGCGCCGCGTCGGCGCCCTGGTGCCCCGGCTCGGCGGCCTGGTGCTGCTGGTCGCCGGCGGCTACGTCGCCTGGTACGGCTGGTACGAGGTGCGGCTGGCCCTGGGCCGGCACGACGTCCTCGGCGACCCGGTGGTGGCCGGGGCGGCCCGGCTGCAACGGTCGCTGACCGCCGTCCTCGCCGCGGCCGGGCCGGCGGTGCTGGCGGTGGCCCTGGCCGGGCTGCTGCTCGTCGCCGCGCTGAGGCGCCGCACCCCGACGGACGGCGACGACGTGCGGGGCCGGCGGACCGGGCCCCGCACGTCGCGGCGGGTCAGCGGGGGGTGAGCAGGTCGGTGCCCAGCTTGGGCCGGAGCACCTCGGGCACCACCACGGAACCGTCGGCCTGCTGGAACTGCTCCAGGATGGCCGGGAAGAGCCGGCTGGTGGCCAGCGCCGACCCGTTGAGGGTGTGCACGAAACGGGTCTGCTTGCCGCCCGGCTCCCGGTAACGGATCGCGGCCCGGCGGGCCTGGTAGTCACCGGCCCAGGAGACCGACGACACCTCCTTGTACTTGCCGGTGCTCGGCATCCAGACCTCGATGTCCAGGGTCTTCTTCATCGAGGCGCTGGCGTCGCCGGCCGCCAGCAGGCTGGTCTGGTGGTGCAGGCCGAGCTGCTCGACCAGGCCCTCCACGTGCGCGACCATCGCGGTCAGCGCGGCGTCCGCCTGCTCCGGCAGGGTGAACTGGAAGATCTCCACCTTGTTGAACTGGTGGCCACGGACCGTGCCCCGCTCGTCGGAGTGCGAGCCGGCCGCCTCCCGCCGGTAGCACGGCGTGTACGCGAACGCCTTCAGCGGCAGCTTCGCCGTCTCCAGGATCTCGTCCTGGTACGCCCCGAGGATCGCCGTCTCCGAGGTGGGCAGCAGGAACTGGCCGCGCGGCGCCGACTCCCGGTCCAGGTGGTAGACGTCGTCGTAGAACTTCGGGAACTGGCCGGCGGCGAAGCCCGCGGTGTCCAGCAGCAGGTGCGGCGGGAGCAGGAACTCGTAGCCCGCCTCGATGTTCCGCTCGACCAGCCAGTTGAGCAGCGCCCACTCCAACCGCGCGCCCATGCCGGTGTACATCCAGAACCCGGAACCGCCGAGCTTCACCCCGCGCTCGTGGTCCACCAGACCCAGCATCCGGCTCAGCTCGACGTGGTCGCGTACCTTCTCGATCGCCGGCGGCTCGCCGAAGGTGCGCACCACCCGGTTGGCCTCCTTGCCGCCGGGCACCACGTCCTCGGCGGGCAGGTTCGGCAGCTCGGCCATCCGGTCCCGCAGCCGGGCCTGCACCTCGTCCAGCTGGGACTCCAGCTCGGCCAGCTGCTTGCGCTCACCGTCCGGGGCGGCCTGCTCCGGCTCCCGGCCGGCCCGCTTCGCCTCGGCGTACGCCCGGGCCTCGGCCTTGCGGCGCTGCCGCTCGGCGTCGATCCCCGTGATCAGGGCGCGTCGCTCCTGGTCCAGCCGCTGGATCTCGTCCAGGGCCCGGCTGACCTCGGCCGGATCCAAACGCTTGGCCAGCGCGGTCGCCACCGCCTCGCGATCCTTCCGGATCAACTCCATGTCGAGCATGCGCTCCGTACGCCTCCGTCCGGGGACTCGTTCTCAGACCCCCAGATGCTACCGTCGCCGCCCCTGCCGCCGAGATCGCCGTCAGCGGGCCGTCAGAGCCGGCTCCCCTGCTCGGTCAGAGCCGGATCGGCATCAGGATCGAGAAGGCGTCCCCGTCGCCGGGGCGGCGGACCGCCAGCGGGGCGATCGGGCCGTCCAGCTCCAGCACCAGCTGCCCCGGCCCGCCCGCGTCCAGCGCGTCCAGCAGGTAGTGCCGGTTCACCCCGACCCGGAGCACGCCCGGGTCCGGATCGTCGCCGGCCAGCACCCGCAGGCCGCCATCGGCCAGCCCCAGCACGGTCACCTCGTACGGGTTGCCCTCGTGCTCGCGGACCTGGACCGGCACGTCGGGGGCGGTCAGCGCGGCCCGCAGGGCGGCCACGTCCAGCGGCACCCGGTGCGCCGGCACCGCCGAGACCACCTCCCGCAGCAGCCGGTGCAGGTCGGGGAAGTCGTACGGCAGCGGGACGGCCCGCACCTCGCAGCCCGCCACCTCGGCGGTCAGCCCGTCCGGGGTCACGGTGAGCCGCGCCCGTGGGCCTTCGACGTCGAGCAGGGCGCGCAACTCGTCCACGGCGGCCACCGGAACCAGGAACCGCACCGGCGGCCCGGTCACCTCGGCGCCGACCCGGGCGATGGCCAGCCGGTGCCGGTCGGTGGCGGCCAGCCGCACCCCGTCCGGCTCGACGTCGAGGAGCACGCCGGCCATCGCCGGCAGCTCCGGGTCGGCGCCGACGGCGAAGCGGACCGCGTCAACGGCGGCGGCGAGGTCGGCGCGGGACAGCACGAGGTGGGTGGTCATCGGTTCCTCCTCGGGATCGATGAGCGTACGGATCCGGAAGAGCTCCCGACGCGCGTCGGCCAGGCCGTCCTCCAGCCGGCGCAGGTGCGCGTCGAGCAGGGCGCCCACCACCGCCGGCTCGTGCCGGTGCCGCAACGCCTCGACGATCCCGGCCAGCGGCATGCCGACCCGACGCAGGCCGGCCACCAGCCGGGCCGGGGCCACCTGGTCCTCGGCGTACCAGCGGTAGCCGGTCACCGGGTCGACCAGCGCCGGGGCCAGCACCCCGCTGCGGTCGTAGAACCGCAGCGCGCTGACCGTCAGCCCACTGGCCCGGGCCAGCTCGCCGATGCTGCGCAGTTCGCTCTCCACGACCCTGATCCTGGGCTCTCAACCTGCTCGAGGGTCAAGCCGGCCGCGCCTCCAGGGTGCGGAAGGTGAGGCCGGCGTTGGTGAGCCGGTGCAGCAGCGCGTCACCCATCGCGGTCACCGGGGTGACCTGGCCCGACGTGGCGGGCAGGTCGTCGCACGCCAGGCAGAGCGCCGACTCGGCCAGCATCTTGGCCGTCTCGTCGTAGCCCGGGTCGCCGCCGGCCACCTCGGTGACCACCCGACGGCCGCCGCCGGTGCCGACGAACCGGACCTTGAACCAGGACTTCGCCCGCTGCTCGGCGCTGGGCCCCTGGCCGGAGGCGAGCCGGCCGAGCAGCCAGCGGCGGGCCGGCGGCACCTTCACCAGCCCGAGCAGGCCACCCATGCCCACCCCGGCCGCGATCACCGTGGGCAGCCGCTTCACCGCCGCGAAGTGCCGGTAGCGGAAGTCCGGGCCGTACTCCGGGCGGGCCGCCGCCGACCGGCGGACCACCTGCGGGTCGATGGTCGGCAGCGGCACCGCCCACCGGCCGACGTCCGCCGACCGGCCGACCTTGCCGGGCACCGCCCGGACCCGGCGGCCCTCCGGCCGGGGCTCGACGGCCCGGCGTTCCTTCGCCACCCGGGAGGTCTCCTTCATCCGGGAGAACGCGGTCAGCGCCGAGTGGTACGTGCCGGCGGAGAACTTCCCGCCGGCCCGGACGTACCCGTCGACGCTGATCGGCCCGTCGGCCGGCAGCTGCTTGACGGTGAACCACACCCCGAGGTCGTGCGGGATCGAGTCGAAGCCGCAGGTGTGCACCAGCCGCGCGCCGGTGCGGACCGCCTCGGCGTGGTGCCGGACGTACATCGCGTCGACGAACTCCGGCTCGCCGGTGATGTCCAGGTAGTCGGTGCCCGCGGCGGCGCACGCGGCGACCAGCGGCTCCCCGTGGTGCACGTACGGGCCGACCGTGGAGGCCACCACCCGGGCCGCCTCGGCCACCGCCCGCAGCGAGGCCGGGTCGGTCACGTCGGCGGTGAGCAGCGGCAGGTCGGCGCAGGTCGGGTCGATCGCGGCCAGCCGGTCCCGGACCGCGGCCAGCTTCGCCGGGTTGCGCCCGGCCAGCGCCCAGCGCAGACCCGCCGGGGCGTGCCGGGCCAGGTATTCCGCGGTGAGCCCACCGGTGAACCCGGTCGCGCCGAACAGGACGAGGTCGTACGCGCGGTCGTCAGCCATCCGCCGAGTGTGCCACCACCGGCTCCCGGAAACTGCCTCGCCCACGAACCCGTACCGGTGGAGGGCGGACCGCCGCTGGCTTCCCCGGGCCGCTCAGCCGACCCAACCGCGACGAGCGGCTTCGACGCCGGCCTGGAAGCGGCTGACCGCGCCGAGCCGTTCGGTCAGCGCCGTCATGATCCGCTGCACGCTGCGGGTCGACACCGCCAACTTCCGGGCCGCCGACTCGTCGGTGTGCCCTTCCGCGAGCAGTCTCAGCAACTGCCGCTCCTGCCCGTTCAGGCCATCCTGGTCCCGCGGGGGCGCCTCGCCCAGTGGCCGGCCGGAATCCCACACCTGGTCGAAGAGGGCGGCAAGACCAGCCACCGCCCCCGGCGTCTGGATCTCCAACGCGCCAGCCCGTGGATCAGCCGGGTCGATCGGCACCAGGGCCGTGCGGCGGTCGACGATCACCAGGCGCATCGGCAGCGTCGGCACCGTCCGGCACTGTCCCCCCAGCCGCGCCATCCACCGCGCGTGGGCCAGGGTGCCGGGATCGTTGCGGAAGCTTTCCTGATACACGTCCCGGATCAGTACCCCTCGCTCCAGCGTGGCCTGGTTGAGGGGCTGCTCCGCGCTGATCGTGTCCGGAGCCTGCGCGCCACCGCTGTTGAAGGAGAGGCATTCCCGCTCCACCTCGGACGCGAGTTCGGCAAGCCGGTCGCGGACGGCCTCGATGCCCTCCAGCCGGACGACCGGTTCGCCGCGTCCTTGCGCGGAGAACTCGTTGGCGATGCTGGCGATCGTCGTCCGGGTCGCCTCGATCTGGTGTTGCCGCACCGCGATCTCCGCCTCGGCCTGGGCCAGCAGCGACATCAGTCCAGCCTGTGGCCGTACGACGCGCAGCCCGTCGGCGTGGGTGCGGACGAGCGCCAGGTCGATGAGCCGGTCCAGTGAGCTGCGGACGGTGGACTCGTCCGCCGACAGGTGCTCGGCAAGGGCCGCCACACCGGCCTGGCGCAGGTGGAGCATCGCGAGATACACCGATTCGTCCCATTTAGACAGTCCGAGATTGGCCAACATCCGTATTCCTCCCCGTGTAAACCCGGGCTCATCCTCCAACGCTGAGGGATCGGTCCGCTACCCCGCGCCACAGCACGGCGCAATCACGCCAGGCGGTATCGCGCCACGTCCCGGCTACTGACTTCGGTTGAGCAGTCCGAGATCCTTGAGTGGCTGACAGCGCTACCCGATTGAACTCCCGAAACAGCTTGGAGAAGCGATGTCGAACCGGTGGATAATCGATCTCGGCGTGCACGCCCCCCGAGTATTCCTTGTCGTTGCAGTGGCCTTGGCGGTCGTTCAGATAATCATGATCTCGGCGTCGACGGATCTGACCGAAAGCCTGGCCGGTTTTGGCTGGGGTGTCCCCCCGAACGACTTCGGCGGCGGATCGGAGGAAAGCGTTCTGGCCATTTGATGCACCTCTCCACCGCTCGCGTCGCACCGCTGGACGGACGGGCGGAATTCGACTCGGAGTTGATGTACCGGCTGCTGTGGCGCTGCCGCTCGACGATCTTCCGAGTCGAACACCTCCGCGTCGTACCCGGCCAGGGATACCTCAGGATCGGTGCGTTCATTCTCGCCACGAATCAGATCGAGTCCGACGAGATCCTGCGCCGGCTCATCAATCTCACTCTCTCGTCGACGACCGAACTGCGTCAGTGGCGCCTACTTTAGGGGCGGCCACGGCCGACCAGCAGCGCGTCGTGTCAATTCACCGGGGGCCCCGCCTCCATTCCAGCAAAGATGGGTCACGCATGTATGGATCCGTAGTGCATCGCGGTCTGCGAGTAGCGGCCTCGATGGTTCTGTTCGCCGGCGTTCTGCTGGTTTCCAATCCACCCGCCCAAGCGGGTACCGGCTTCACGACCGACGCATCAGACTGGTTGATGGGTCAGCTGCTGAGCCTGGAGAGCGGCAGCCAAAACGGTGGCATCTACGCCAACAAGCCCGGCTACCACAACACCCGCGCCGGAAACGCCACGAACGACTACTCCGTCCGCGACCAGGAGGACCAGGGCGGGCCGTCGGACAAGGCCGCCGCATACGACTGGACGTTCCCCGATGCCCAGGGCTTCGCCCCGGCCAGCAGCCCAACCCTCGACGCGCAGCCGGTGCAGCGGTTCGCCGCCACGGCGGCCGACTACAGCGCCATCTCCCGCTATTCCCAGCGACTGCTGGCCTCGGGCAGAAATCCCAACGACCCGCGCATGGACGGGTGGCGCGAATTCTACGGGCAGGCCGACACCGACAGCGGCGTCGAGGGCTACGACTTCCGCTACGACCGCGACGTGAGTTCCGATCCCTCGCACCTGTGGCACATCCACCTCAGCGAGGACCGGGACAAGACCACCAGCATGGACAACAAGGTGGCACTACTGAGCGTCCTTCGCGGCGAAACGGTCGAACAGTGGCGCAACCGAGCGACGGCTGACTTCGATGGTGATGGGTCGAGTGATCTGGCGTTGTACCGGCCGGATCCGGTGAACGGGTCGTTGTGGAACATCCGCTCTTGGAAGAGAGGGGTGAACATCTACACCGATGAGAAGTGGGGTGGGAAGTCGTCCGACATCCCGCTGACCGGTGACTTCGACAACGACGGTGTGGCGGACATGGCGATCTACCGCCGGGACTGCGCCGTCGGGTCGACGTGGTGGATCAAGAACGGCGCCAGCGGTGTCCAGACCACCGGTGACATGCGTTGGGGTGGCTGCAATGACATCCCGAGCATCGGTGACGTCAACGGTGATGGATACGACGACCTGGTCCTGTACCGGCAGGACTGCACCACCGGGTCGACCTGGCAGATGTACAACGTTCGGCTCAAGGGCACGATCCAGACCGATCTGCGCTGGGGCGGTTGCAAGGACCTGCCCCTGACCGGTGACGTCAACGGTGATGGATACGACGACCTGGTGCTCTATCGGCAGGACTGCACCGCCGGGTCGACGTGGCAGATGTACAACGTGCGGCTCAAGGGCGCCATCCAGACCGACCTGCGCTGGGGCGGTTGCAAGGACATCCCCAGCACCGGCGACGTCAACGGCGACGGACACGACGACCTGGTCCTGTACCGGCAGGACTGCACCACCGGATCCACGTGGCAGACCTACAACGTGCGATACCAGGGCACCATCCGCACCGACGTGCGCTGGGGTGGCTGCCACGACATCCCCGTCACCGCCGACTTCAACGCCGACGGATACGCCGACCTCGGCACCTACCGCCAGGACTGCACCAGCGGGTCCACCTGGAACCTCTACAACTTCCGCCTCGGCGGAGTAACCGACGACGCCTACCGCTACGGCGGCTGCGCCGACCTCCCCGTCACCAAGAACTCCATCAACATCGTCACCTGACAACCCGCTGACAACCCGGCGGTGCCGCTGCGATCGACCCGACCGCAGCGGCACCGCCGCACGCCCGTCCCACCTCGGCCGTCAGTCGTGTCAACCCCGGCTCACGGCGCGAACACCGTACGGACACAGCCGTCGGCCCGGTCCCGGAACAGCTCGTACCCGGCCGGACCCTGCTCCAGCGGCAGCCGGTGGGTGGCCAGGTGTTCCGTGGTCAACTGGTCGCGGGCCATCAGCCGCAGCAGCATCGGGATGTAGCGCTGCCCGTGCTGCCGGGCGCCGTGCAGGGTCAACCCTTTCTGCATCACCGAGCCCAGCGGGAAGGTGTCGACGAACCCGGAGAAGGTGCCGAGCACCACCACCGTGCCGCCCTTGCGGCAGGAGTGCACCGCCTCCCGGACGGCCAGCGGTCGTTCCGCCCGGCCCACGTCGCCCAGCCGGTCGGCCAGCGAGCGGGTCGCCGCGCCGTCGGGCTCGGTGCCGACCGCCTCCACGCAGACGTCCGGGCCCCGGCCGCCGCTGCGCTCGCGTAGCTCGGCGGGGACGTCGGTGCGCTCGAAGTGCAGCGTCTCCGCGCCGGCGTGCAGCTCGGCCATCAGCAGCCGCTCCGGGTGCCGGTCGATCACGATCACCCGGGCCGCGCCACGCAGCCGGGCCGCCTGGGCGGTCAACTGGCCGACCGCTCCGGCGCCCCAGACGGCCACCACGTCGCCGGGGCGTACCCCGCCCAGCTCGGCGCCCATCCAGCCGGTGGGCGCCGCGTCGGAGGCGAAGACCGCCCGGTGGTCGTCCAGCGGCTCGGGCACGGTGAACGCGCCCACGTCGGCGTACGGCACCCGGGCGTACTCGGCGTGGCTGCCGGCGAAGCCGCCCAGGGCGCTCGGATGGCCGTAGCAGCCGCCGGTGGGCTGTCCCCACGCCGCCTCCGCCCGGGCCGGCATGGTGCTGCCGTTGTCGCAGCTGGCGTAGAGGCCCTGCCGGCAGTACCAGCAGGAGCCGCAGGAGACCGCCGCGCAGACCACCACCCGGTCGCCGGGGCGGTGCTCGCGTACCTCCGGGCCGACCTCGACCACCTCGCCGAGGAACTCGTGCCCGAGCACGTCACCGGCGGCGAGGAACGGGGTCCGGCCGGCCAGCAGGGGCAGGTCCGCGCCGCAGGTGGCGCTGCGCCGCACCCGGACGATCATGTCGGCCGCGTTGCGCAGCTCCGGGTCGGGCACCTCGCGTACCGCCAGCGCCCCGGCGCCCTCCCAGCACAGCGCCCTCACCGGCGCACCACCGGGCGGTCCAGCCGGGACCGGTCGGCGCGCAGCACCTCGCCGGTCTCCACGTACTGCTTCGCCCGGCGCAGCGTCTCCCGGATCAGCAGGCCGGGGTCGTCGCCGACCAGGTGGGCGGCCATCCCGGGCAGCTCCGGCCGGCCACCGAGCGGTCGGGCCGACAGCTCGGTGCCGCGCCCGCCGGGCGCCGGACGCAGGTACAGCTCCACCGCGCCGTCCAGCGGGCGCAGCGGCTCCGGCCACCGGCCGCCGGGCAGCACCTGCTCGGGTGGGCGGTCCACGGTCACCACCTGCCAGCGCGCCGGCCGCCGGTCCGGCCCGGTGGTGGGCCGCCGCCGCCGGGGTACGACCAACGCCCGGACCGCGCCGGCGGCCGCGGTGGCGAGCACCGTCCCGCCGTGGGCCAGCCGTCCCATGCGTACCACCTGTCCCTCCGCGCGTCGTCCGGGGCGGTCCCGGAGACACCGCGGGCGGCCGGTCACGCGCGGCCGTCGCCCGCGTACGTCCCCATCCTCGGCCGGGCCCGGGTGAAGCGGGCTCCCCCCGAAGGGGTGAACCGGGCCGGGCCGGGTAACCGCTCGCCGCACGGGGACCGGGGGGCGCAGCGTCGGGTGGGGAGGCCGGATGCCGGTGGAACGGAGCCGGGTCGGGGTGGCGCGGGAGCCGGTGCGGGCCGCGCCACCCCTGCTGGCCTCCCGGTTGGCGCCGGCGGCGCCGCCCGAACCGGTGCTGCTCCGACCCCGCCTGCTGGCCGGCCTCGACGCCGGGACGGCCGGGCCGGTGACGGTGGTGACCGGCCCGGCCGGCTGGGGCAAGACCACCCTGCTCGCCTCGTGGGCCCGGGCCGCCGCCGAGGACCGGGCGCCGGCCTGGGTGTCGGTGGAGGTGGGGGACACCGGGGAGCGGTTCTGGGCATACCTGGCGGCGGCGCTGCGGGGCGCGGTGTCCGACGCGGGGGACCAGGACGCCCCGGTCCCGGACCGGCCACCCCGCCCCGACCAGCTGGAACTGCTCGCCGCCGCGCTGGCCGCCCGGGAGCGACCGGTGCTGCTGGTCCTGGACGACCTGCACCGGATCACCGACCCGGCGGCGCTGACCGGGCTGGAGTTCCTGCTCCGCCACGCCGAGCAGCGGCTGCGCCTGGTGGTCGGGGCGCGCAGCGACCTGCCGCTGCCCCTGCACCGGTTCCGGCTCGCCGGTGAGCTGACCGAGCTCGGGCCGGCCGCGCTGGCCTTCACCGACGACGAGGTGGCCGACCTGCTGACCGCGCACGGGGTGGCGGTGCCCGCCGCCTCGGTACGCCGGCTGCGGGAGCGTACCGGCGGGTGGCCGGCCGGGCTGCGGCTGGCCGCGCTGGCGCTGCGCGACCGGCCGGACCCGGGCGGCTGGGTGGAGCGGTTCGGCGGGGACCAGCCGGAGGTGGCCGGCTACCTGCGCCAGGAGGTGCTGGCCGGGTGGGTCGACGGGGACCGGGAGCTGCTGGCGCGTACCGCCGTGGCCGACGCGGTCTGCGCGGACCTGGCCGACGCGCTCACCGGCCGGGGTGACTCCGCCACCGTGCTGGCCGGCCTGGCCCGCGACGGCGGTTTTCTGCACCGCGACGACAGCAACCCGCCCTGGTACCGCTGCCACCCGCTGCTGGCCGACCTGTTCCGCGCCGAGCTGGGCCGGCTGGACGCCGACGAGCTGCGTGACCTGCACGGGCGGGCCGCGGGTTGGTACGCCGGGAACGGCCGGCCGGCGCAGGCGCTGCGGCACCTGCTGGCCGCCGGTCGGTGGAACGACGCCACCGAGCTGTTCATCGCCCGCTGGCCGGACCTGGTCCCGTACGACCGGGAGGACGCCGCCGGGTCGCCGCCCGCCGCCCCGCCGGCCGAGGCGGTGCGCCGGGACCCGGAACTGGCGTTGGCCGCGGCGGCCGAGCGGGCGTACGCGGGCGACCCGACGACCGCCGCGGACCGGTTGCGCGACGCGGTGGCCGCGGCGGCGACGCTGGCCGCGCCCCGCCGGGACCGGTTCCGCCGACTCGCCACCGCGCTGGAGCTCACCCTGGTCCGGTCGGCCGGCGACCCGGCGGAGGTACGCCGGGCGGCCGACCGGCTGCTCGCCACCCGGATCGAGCCGGGACCGGTCGACGACCCGCGGGCCGGGGCGGCCGAGGACGCCGACGTCCGCGCGGTGGCCCGTACCGCGCTCGGCCTGGTCGCGCTGGACGAGGGGGACCTGCCGGCCGCGGCAGCGGCCTTCGACGACGCGCTGGCGGCGGCCCGGACCGCCGGGCGGCAGCGCACCGAGCTGGTCTGCGCCAGCCGGCAGGCGCTGCTGGCCGCCGTCCGGGGTGAGCTGCGCGCGGCCGAGCGGACCGCGCGGGAGGCGCTGGCCATGCCGCCCTGCCGGGGCTGGTCCTGCCGCGCCGACTGCGCCCACGCCCACCTGGCGCTGGCCCTGGTGGCCGTGCACCGGGACGAGCCGGAGGAGGCCGCCGCGCGGCTCGCCGTGGTCGGCCCGGCGGAGGGCGGACCGACCGTCGCTGCGCTGGCCGCGCTCTGCCGGGCCCGGCTGCGCCGCGACGCCGGTGACCCGGCCGCCGCGCACCGGCTGCTGGTGGCCGCCCGGGACCGGCTCGGTGACCGGCCGGCGGCCGGGCAGCTGGGGCACTGGCTGCTCGCCGCCGAGGCGGACCTGGACAGCGCCCGGGGCGACCCGGCCGGCGCCCGCGCCCTGCTCGCCGACCGTGGCACCGACCCGCCGGACCCGGCGCTCGGCGTGGCGCTGGCCCGCGCGGAGCTGCGCGCCGGGGACCCGCGGGCGGCCGGGTACGTGCTGCCGGCCTGGGACGCCCCACCGGCCGGTGACTGGCCGCTGCCGGTACGCCTGGACGCCGGGCTGCTGGAGGCGGTGCTGGCCCACCGGGGCGGCGACGGCCGGCGGGCCGGCGGGATCCTGGAGCGGGTGCTCGCGCTGGCCGGACCGGAGGGGTTCCGCCGGCTCTTCACCCGCGCCGACGAGGAGGTGCGCGACCTGCTCGCCGCCCACCTGGACACCGGCACGGCGCACTGGTCGACGGTGAGCGACCTGGTCCGCAGCGCCGACGAGCACAGCGGAGACGTCCCTGACCGGTCCGTCGGTGAACGATCCGCCGGTGCCGGCGGGCCGGTGCTGGACGAGCCGCTCACCGAGCGGGAGCTGACCATCCTGCGCTACCTGCAGAGCATCCTGTCCAACGTGGAGATCGCCGCCGAGTTGTCGCTGTCGGTCAACACGGTGAAGACCCACGTGCGCAACATCTATCGGAAGCTCTCCGCCACCCGTCGTCGGGACGCGGTCCGCCGGGCCCGTGAGCTGCGGCTGATCTGATCCGGGCCCGGCGGCGGCGCTCAGGCGTTCGCGGCGGCGTCGACCACGGCGAGCAGCTCGGCCAGGTCGTACCCGCCGTCGTGGCGGACGTCGTCGACGAAGAGCGTCGGCGTGCCGTTCACCCCGCTGCGGATCCCGCTGACGAAGTCCTGGCGCACCCGGTCGCCGTACTCCTGCCGGCCCACCTCGGCGGCGAGCTCGTCGGCGGGCAGGCCGAGCTGCGCCACGCCCAGCGACAGGTGCACCGGGTCCAACTGGTCCTGGTGCTCGTAGAGCCAGTCGTGCATCTCCCAGAACCGGTCCCGGCGGGCGGCCGCCTCGGCCATCTCGGCGGCGCTCTCCGCGTACGGGTGGACGTTGGCGATCGGGAAGTGCCGGTAGACCAACCGCACCACGTCCGCGCGCTGGCGGCCCAGCTCCACGAGGTTCGGGTACGCGGCCCCGCAGAACCGGCACTGGAAGTCGCCGTACTGCACGAGGGTGACCGGCGCGTCGACGGGACCGCGCACGTGGTCCCGCCCGCCGACCGGGGTACGCAGCTTCGCGGTCATCTGCAACGGCGTGGTCATCGGGCCGTCACCCGCCGATCGGCGCCGAGCCGCTCCAGCGCGTCGAGGATCCCGTCCGCGCCCGGGTTGACGTCGTCGGGTGACAGTTGGCTCCAGGCCACCGTGCCGGCCGGGTCGAGCACCACCAGCGCCCGGGCCGACACGCCCTGCCCGGTGTACGCGCCGTACCGGCGGGACACCTCACCCTTGGGCTCGAAGTCGGCCAGCAGCGGGAAGGTGATGCCCCGCTGCTGGGCGAACGCCCGGTGCGACCAGATGCCGTCGACCGAGACGCCGAGCAGCGCCGCGTCGTACCGCTCGAACTCCGGCAGCGCCGCCTGGTACAGCGACATCTGGTCGGAGCAGACCGGGCTCCAGTCGGCGGGATAGAAGGCGAGGACCACCGGTCGGCCGGCGTACCGCCCGGGACCCGTCCGGTGCCCCTCCGGGGTGGCCGGCAGGGTGAAGTCCGGCGCGGCGGACCCGGCGGGGATCAGGCCGTGTAGTTCGGTCATGCCTCCCACCCTGCCGCCCGGCCGGGTGAGGGCGGCTCACCCCGGCGGGGTGGTTTCGGCTCAGTCGCCGACGGCGAGGTGGTTGTGCACCTCGCGGATGCCGGGGGCGGACCAGACGATCCGCTCCACCTCGTCGCGCTCGGGCACCGAGCGGACCAGCCCGGCCAGCACCGCGGTGTCGCCGTGCACCCGGACGGTCACCCGGTCGGCCTCGGTGGCCCCGCTGCGCAGCAGCGCGTCGACGATCCGGTCCGGCAGCTCGGCGGCGCCGGTCCGGTCGGCACGGGCGGCGGGGCGCACCGCGATGCCGTTGCTCACCCCGCGTACGCCGGTCAGCCGGCCGACGGTCCGTTCGGCGGCCCGGCGCTGGTACTCCCAGTCCACGTCGCCGCGCAGGGTGACCCAGCCGGCGGCGACGGTCACCTCGATCCGCTCGACCGGCACGAAGGCGTCCCACTCCAGGGTGCGTTCGACGGCGAGGGCGAGGTCGGCGTCGGTGCGTTCGGCCGCCGGGTGCAGCCGGACGGTGAGGTCGTTGGCGACCGCCCGCACCCGGGCCACCCGATGCGCGGCCCGCTCGGCGGCCCACTTCCTGGCGTAGCTGTCCACCCAGCCGGTGAGCGTCACGACGCCCTCGGCCACGGTCACCCCGATCTCGTGCGGGGACACCCGGGGCTCCCAGGTCAGCTCGTCGAGGACGTCGTTCTGGATGTCCTGGTCGGTGCGGGTGACGATCGAGGTGGCCATGGTGGCTCCTTCCGGGTCGGTCCGGCGCCGATCGTGCCGCCGCCCTGGGTGAGCCGCCCTCGCCCGGAGCGGGTGAACCCGCTCGGTGGGAGCGCTTCCATAACGGGCCGGAGAACGGTTAGGGTGAATGCCCCTCGGCTGCGGGAGCCAGCACGCCGACCGGGAGCCCTGGGCAGCTCCCCGCGCGACGACACCACCCGGGCACGGTCGTCGTCGCCTCCCGTCCCCACCACACGGGTTCAACCGAGAGGAAGCGCAGATGCGCAGAGGTCTCGCCGGCGCGGTCACGTCCGCGCTGGCCGTGGCGGCGGCAGTCGTCGCCGTCCAGTTCACCGCCGCCCCCACCGCACCGGCCGCCGCGGCGGCCGCCGAGCCGTACTCCTGGCGCAACGTCCGGATCGACGGCGGCGGTTTCGTCCCCGGCATCGTCTTCAACCCCACCGAGAAGAACCTGATCTACGCCCGCACCGACATCGGCGGCGCCTACCGCTGGGAGCAGGCCAGCCAGTCGTGGACCCCGCTGCTCGACTGGGTCGGCGGCGACAGGTGGGGCTGGAACGGCGTGGTCAGCCTGGCCACCGACCCGGTGCAGACCAACCGGGTGTACGTCGCGGCCGGCATGTACACCAACGGCTGGGACCCGAACAACGGCGCGGTCCTGCGCTCCGCCGACAAGGGCGCCACCTGGCAGGCCAGCGAACTGCCGTTCCACCTGGGCGGCAACATGCCGGGCCGGGGGATGGGCGAGCGGCTGGTCGTCGACCCCAACCGCAACAGCGTGCTCTACCTCGGCGCCCCCAGCGGCAACGGGCTGTGGCGCAGCACCGACTCCGGCGTCACCTGGGCCAGGGTGACCAGCTTCCCCAACGCCGGCAACTACCCGTCCACCGGCGCCGACAACCAGGGCGTCGTCTGGGTCAGCTTCGACAGGAGCACGGGTACGGCCGGCACCGCCACGAAGACCATCTACGCCGGCGTCGCCGACAAGGCCAACCCGGTCTACCGCTCCACCGACGCGGGCGTCACCTGGCAGCCGCTGCCCGGCGCGCCCACCGGGTTCATCCCGCACAAGGGGGTGGTGGACCCGGTCGGCGGCTACCTCTACCTCGCCACCAGCGACACCGGCGGCCCGTACGACGGCGGCAAGGGCGACGTCTGGAAGTTCAACCGGGCCACCGGCGGCTGGACCAGGATCAGCCCGGTCCCCTCCACCAGCACCGACGACACCTTCGGCTACTCCGGCCTGACCATCGACCGGCAGCACCCGAACACGCTCATGGTGGGCACCCAGGTCTCCTGGTGGCCGGACGCGGTCTTCTGGCGCAGCACCGACGGCGGCGCCACCTGGACCCGCATCTGGGACTGGGCCGGCTATCCCAACCGCAGCTTCCGCTACAAGATGGACGCCTCCTCGGTGCCCTGGCTGAACTTCGGCAACGCCAACCCCGCCCCGCCGGACACCTCGCCGAAGCTGGGCTGGATGAACGAGTCGATCGAGATCGACCCGTTCGACTCCAACCGGATGATGTACGGCACCGGCGCCACCGTCTACGGCACCACCGACCTCACCAGGTGGGACACCGGTGGTCAGTTCACCATCCGGCCGATGGTCAAGGGGCTGGAGGAGACCGCCGTCCTCGACCTGATCAGCCCGCCCTCCGGCGCGCCGCTGCTCAGCGCCCTCGGTGACATCGCCGGCTTCCGGCACGACGACCTCGACGAGGTGCCCGGCTGGACGTACACCAACCCCGGCTGGGGGCCGCACGACCTGGACTACGCCGAGACGAAGCCGAACGTGATCGTCCGCGCCGGCAGCTTCGCCGACGCCGACCGGCCCGGCGACAGCCACGTCGCCTTCTCCACCGACGGCGGCACCACCTGGTTCCAGGGCACCGAGCCGGCCGGACTCAGCAACGGCGGCACGGTCGCCGCGGCGGCGGACGGCAGCCGGTTCCTCTGGGCCCCCGGTGACGCCGGCGCGGCGGTCCTCATCTCCGCCGGCTTCGGCACCTCCTGGACCGCCGCCACCGGCATCCCGGCGAACGCGCAGATCGCCGCCGACCGGGTGAACCCGAAGCGGTTCTACGGCTTCAGCGGCGGGAAGGTCTACGCCAGCACCGACGGCGGGGCGAGCTTCACCGCGTCGGCGGCCACCGGCCTGCCCTCGGGAGGGCGGTTCAAGGCCGTACCCGGTCAGCAGGGCGAGCTCTGGCTGACCGGCTCCGGCGGGCTGTGGCGCTCCACCGACGGCGGCGCCACCTTCACCAAACTGGCCGCCGTGAGCGCCGCCGGCAACGTCGGCTTCGGCAAGGCCGCACCGGGGCGGACCCACCCGACGGTCTTCGTGATCGGCACCGTCGACGGCCGGCCCGGCGTCCACCGGTCCGACGACTCCGGGGCGACCTGGGTGCGGATCAACGACGACCAGCACCAGTACGGCAACGCCGGCGACGCGCTGACCGGCGACCCCCGGGTCTACGGCCGGGTCTACCTGGGCACCAACGGGCGGGGCATCCTGGTGGCCGACCCGCTCGGCGGCACACCGTCCCCGACCACGTCGCCCTCGCCGACCACGTCTCCGACCACCTCGCCCTCGCCGACGACCTCACCTTCGCCGACGACCTCGCCCTCGCCCACCGGCACGCCGACCACCCCGGTGCCGGCCGGTGGCTGCACGGCGACGTACCAGGTGACGAACTCGTGGGCCGGCGGCTTCCAGGGCGAGGTGACCGTGCGCAACGGCGGCTCGCCGGCCAGCTCCTGGTCGGTGACCTGGAACTACGCCAACGGCCAGAAGCTCACCCAGCTCTGGAACGGCACGTACACCCAGACCGGTGGCCAGGTGGTGGTGCGCGACGCCGGCTGGAACGGCGCCCTGGGCGCCGGGGCCAGCACCACGTTCGGCTTCCTGGGCAGTTGGAGCGGCGCCAACCCGGTGCCCGCGCTGACCTGCACGGCCGTCGTCGCCCGATAGGCGACGCCGAGCGGGGCCCGGGCGAACCGCCCGGGCCCCGCACCCGTGTCGGGCCTCGCGTCCGGTCGGATCAGCCGTCGGTGCCCACGGGGGAGTTCGGCCGGTCGACGTCGACGAACTCGATCTCGTCGACGTGCCGGTCGCCCTGGCTGCCGGCGGCGCGCGCGGCGGTCCCGGCGGCCCAGCCGATGGCGGCGCCGACCAGCGCGGCGCTGATCAGCAGCGTCCACGGCAGGGCCGGCCGGCGGCCGGCGAGCGCGTCGAACGCCAGCAGGGCCCGGCGGCGGGCCTCCTCGGCCGCGGAGCCGACCAGGTCACCGGCCCCGTCGGCCAGGTCGAACCCGTTGCGGCGGGCGGACCGGGCGGTGTCCCGGACGCTGTCGCCGGCCGAGGTGACGGCCGACGTGAGGTGCTGCCACGCCTGGTCGGCGATCCGCTCGGGCTTGTTGCGGCGGTCCAGCAGGGTCGTTCCGAACATGGGGTTACCTCCTCGGGGGTGCCGAAGCCGGCCGGCCACTTCGGACCACGACCTCTTTCCGGCGCGTCACGCTTCGCTTCCTGCGCCTGTGCCCACCGATGGTGGCACGCAAACCCGATCCGGCGACGCTTCGACGCGCGGCCGGTCCCGGGTCGGCCACGCGACCGGCCGGATCCCCGGGGAAAACCCGGATGCGCAGGCGGGACGCGCCGGTGAGACTGGGTGGCGCGAACCCCCGGGACGGCACCGTTACCCTGGTGCGGCGGATCGAGCGGCCCGGTCGGGTCGTTGGTCCCGTGGACGGACGTTCGTCGTTCCGGAGCGCACCCGGTGTGCCCGGTCCGCGAATTTGCTCATCCCCTGGGGGTGGCGACCGAGGCCGTCGGAGGAATACTCTCGGTCGCGGCCCGCGTACTGATGAGGCGCCCCGAGAGGGCGGGTGGAGGTGCTCGCGTGAGCCTGTCGATCGTGAAGTCGGTTCTGTCGGGTGGTGTCGTCGAGATCGCCCCGCGTGGCGAGGTCGACGTCGACACCGCGTACGAGGTGCGCGAGGCGATCGCCGAGGTGCTGGCGAAGAGCCGTCCCACCCGCATCGAGCTGAACATGCGGCTCGTCACCTTCATCGACTCCGTCGGCATCAGCGCCATGGTCGCCGGCTTCCAGACGGCCGGGGTGAGCGGCGTGAAGCTGGTCGTCACCCAGCCCAGCCGGTTCGTGCACCGGCAGCTCTGGGTCACCGGGCTGCTCGGTCTCTTCGGCGCCCCCGAGCCGTACTTCGCCGAGAGCGCGCGACCCGAGGTGCTCCCCGGGGCCTGAGTCCCCGCACCCGTGCCGGGCCGGACGGCCGTTGCCAGGACGCGGGTGGGTGGGCGAGGATCGGGCCACCTACCAGTGGGGGAGACTCCGTGCTCACGCGGGACACGTTCGGCTACACCGTCCAGGCGCGGTGCACGGCGGCGGACGCGCTGGCGCTGCTGAGCGACCTGACCCGGCAGGGGGAGCTGCATCCCCTGATCGTCCGGGTCCGCCGGCTGCCGCCCCGCCCCGGCGCCCGGGCCAGCTACGCGATCACCGATCGGCTGGCGGTCGGGCCGTTGCACTTCCCGGTCACCTACCAGGCCGACGTGCTGGTCGCCACCGAGGACGAGATCGTCACCGTGGCCCGGCAGCAACCGGCGACGACGGTACGCAACCACACCCGGCTGCGCCCGGAGCCCGGCGGTCTGCTGCGGATCGACGTCGAGATCACCCTCTCGGCGCCCGCGCCGCTCTTCGCGTACGCCTTCCGCCAGGCCCGGTCGGCGCACCTGGCGCTGGCCACCCGGCTCGGCGCGGCGCTGGGGGAGGACGCCGCCCCGGCCGCCGGCTGACCGGCGACGGTCAGGCCCGTCGCCGGACCGCCGGCCGCAGCCGGCCCCACGGCTTGTGGGTGGAGACGACCGTGGCGACCAGCAGCAGGCCGGTGGAGATCGCCGGCGGGACGATCAGGTCGACCCGGTCGTGGGTGTCGAGGTGCGGCGCCGCCGCGCCGACGGCCCGCAGCCGCGGGGTGAGCAGCAGCAGGACCAGCCCCAGCATGACCGTGGTGAGCACCAGCTTGACCAGCACCCACCGCCAGCGCAGCAGCCCCCACGGGGTGAGCACGGCGCTGGCCACGCCGACCAGCCAGACCAGCACGCTCAGCGGGGCGAAGAGGTACGTCACCAGCAGCCCGGCCGCCGGATAGACCACGGTCGGCTCGGCGCCGCGCCAGCCGGCGAGGCCGAGGGTGAGCAGCGCCAGGTCCGCGCCGAGCCAGCCCAACGAGGTGACCAGGTGCAGGGTGAGCAGGGCCTTGCGCCCGGCGGGGGAGAGTCGGCTCATGTGCCCGATGCTCGCCGGCCGGTGCCGTGACGTCGTGGTCCGGGCGGCGACACCCGGCGTACGTCCCGGAGCGTAGGACCGCCGCGCACCCGTGGAGGCGGGTACGCGGCGGCCGGATCGGTCAGTAGACCGACAGGTGCACGTGGTTGGTGTGGTCGCTGGACGGGTCCCCACCGGCCCCGCTGTACGACTTCCACCCGCTGCTGGGCAGCCAGATCTGCCGGTACCAGATCACGTAGAGCACGGCGAGCCGGTCGGCGTTGCGGATGAAGTAGGCGGCCAGGTTGTTGCCGTACGTCTTGTCCCCGCCAGTGGCGTCCCCGCCGAAGCCGCCCTTCTCGGCGGCGAAGTCGCAGGCCCGGCCCTTGGGGTGCTCGCCGGAGCCGCTGGGGCGGTGGCAGGAGACGTACCGGGTGAAGCCGGCGGCCTTGGCCTGTTCCAGGGCGTGCAGGGTGCGCGGGGTGATGCAGCCGTCGGCCGGGGTGGGGTCGTCGACGCTGCACGACTCGGACGGCCAGGAGCCGTCGGAGTTGCGCGGGGCGGGGTCGGCGTTGGCGGTGGAGGTGCCGCGGGTGCCGTTCCCGCCGGAGGAGGTGCTGCGCTGGGCGGCCTCCCGCTTGGCCTCGGCGGCGGCCACCTCCAGGGCCTGCTCGGCCTGCTGCTTGCGCTTGGCCATCACCAGCACCTGCTTGCGCTGCTCGATGATCTCGGTGTCCAGGGCGATCTTGGTGCGGTTGGCCCGGTCCCGGGTGTCGAGCAGTCCGCGCAGCGCCCGGTCCTCGTTGGCGGCCACCTGGTCGAGCGTGGCGGCGCGTTCCATGAACGCGTCGGGGCTGCCGCTGTCGAGCAGCACCGCGGCGGTGCCGAGCCGACCGGTCCGGTACGCCACCCCGGCGATCTCGCCGACCTTGGCGTCGCGGACGCCCAGCTCACCCTCGATGGCCTTGAGCTGGACGCCGAGGTCCTTCTGCCGTTTGGTGGAGCGGGCCAGCGCGGTCCGGGCGTCGATCCAGCCCTTGCTGGCGGCGTCGAGTTGCTCGCGCAGCTTCTCGGTGCCGCCCTCGTCGTCGCCGTTGGGCGCCTTGGCGGCGGCAGCGGCGGCGAGCGGGCCGACGGCGGGGGCGGCGAGGGCGGGGGTGACCGGGTCGACGCCGGCGCCGAGGGCGAGCGTCGCCACCATCAGGGCCGCCACCCGGGCGGCGGTACGTCGTACGGGGCCCACTACTGGCATGCACATGTCCTTCCGTCAGCCGCCGACCGGGTTAGCTGACGGGTTCGGGACGGAAGATCCCTACCGCTGACGCGGATGCACCCCACGGACGTGGTTCCCCGGCTCGCCATGGCGGGCGATTAGGCGGCGGCCGCCGCAGGCGCCGGAGGGCGCCGCCCGGCGGAGGCCGTGGCCGAGCCTACCGGCGTGCCGACGGCCGCACTCGGCGCGGCTCCCCGCGACGCGCGGGGCAAGAGTTGCAAATGGGGCATAAGGCCACGATAGCCGGGAAGAATTAAGCCTGCGCTAATCACCACTCGATCGAACCGCAGGCGCCCTCTGACGCTCCGGGTTCGACCTGCAACGTCGCGTGGTCGATCCGGAAGTCCTCGTGCAGCGCCACCCGGGCGGCCCGCAGCACCGTCCCCACCTCGGCGCCGGGCGCCATGGTCAGGTGTGCCGACGCCACCTCCATACCCGAGGTGAGCGTCCAGACGTGCAGGTCGTGCACCTCCGCGACCCCGGGCACCGCGGCCAGCCGGTCGTGCACGGCGGTCACCTGGAGGTGGTCCGGGGCGGCCTGGACCAGGATCCGCACGGCGGCCCGGCCCAGCCGCCAGGTGCGGGGCAGGATGAACACCCCGATCGCGATCGCCACCACCGGGTCGGCCCACCACCAGCCGGTCAGCGCGATCAGCAGCGCCGCGGCGATCACGCCGAGCGACCCGAGCAGGTCCCCGAGCACCTCCAGGTAGGCCCCGCGCAGGTTGATGCTCTCCTGGGCCCCGGGGCGCAGCAGGGCGAAGGCGACCAGGTTGGCGAGCAGGCCGGCCACCGCCACCACCAGCATCGGCCCGGCCAGCACCTGCGGTGCGTCGCCGAAGCGCCGGACCGCCTCGACCAGGACGTAGAGCGCGACCCCGCAGAGCAGCACGGCGTTGGCCAGCGCGGCCAGCACCTCCAGCCGGTAGAGGCCGAAGGTGCGCTGCGGGTCGGCGGCGGCGCGGCGGGTCGCGGTGATCGCCGCCAGGGCCATGCCGATGCCGAGGACGTCGGTGAACATGTGCCCGGCGTCGGAGAGCAGCGCCAGCGAGCCGGTCGCGAAGGCGGCCACCGCCTCGACCACCATCAGCGCGGTGAGCAGGCCGAAGGCGGCCCAGAGTCGGCCACGGTGGCGGTGCGCGGCGTTGCTGACCGCGCCCTGGTGGTCATGACCTGCGCCCACGCCCACACCCTCCGTCCCCGTCGCGGACGCGGCCCAATCTATGTTCACATCGCAATATGTGCAACTGACGGGTCGGCTCCCCGACCGGCACCGGAGCCCGCCTGATCAGGACGCGTCGAGCACGGTCAGCCGCTGGGTGGCCCGGGACAGCGCCACGTAGAGCGTGCGTACCCCGGACGGCTCGGCCCGGATCTCGCCCGGCGCGACCACCACCACCCCGTCGTACTCCATGCCCTTGGACTGGAGGCTGTTCACCACCTGCAACCGCGGATCGGACACCCCGGCCAGCCAGCCGGCCACCTCGTCGCGGCGCGGCACCGGCGCGATCACGCCCACCGTCCCCTCCACCTCGCCCAGCAGCGCGGTGACCGCCTCGACCGTCGCCGCCGGCAGCTCCGCCGTCGGCACCGAACGCTGCACCGGATCCACGCCGGTGGAGCGCACCGCGGTGGGCAGCGCCAGGTCCGGGTGCAGCCGGCGGATCTCCGCCGCCGCCACCGCGAAGATTTCCGCCGAGTTGCGGTAGTTGGTGGTCAGCGTGAACCGGTGCCGGCGCCGCCGCCCCAACGCCTGGTCCCGGGCCCGGTCCAGCTCCTCCGGGTCACCCGCCCAGGCCGTCTGCGCCGGGTCGCCGACCACCGTCCAGGACGCCAGCCGGCCCCGCCGGCCCACCATCCGCCACTGCATCGGCGAGACGTCCTGCGACTCGTCGACCACCACGTGCGCGAAGTCGCGGTAGTCCTCCGGCCGCTCCCGGGCCGCCTCCCGGGCGGCCCGCTGCCGGTCGGCGTGGGTGCTCAGCTCGCGCACCCCACCGGCCAGCTGGTACGGGTCCCGCTTCGGCCGCTTCCGGCGCACCGGCCTGCCGAGCAGCGCGTCCAGCTCGTCCAGCAGCGCCACGTCGGCCACCGTGAGCCCCTCGGCGTCCAGCGTCCGGTACGCCCCGACCAGCAGCTCCGTCTCCGACCGGGACAGCACGCCACCGGCGTACCGGCGCAGCCGGTCCGGGCGGGCCAGCCAGCCCAGCACGTGCCGAGGGTGCAGCCGCGGCCACCACGCCTTGAGGAACTCCCGGAACTCCGGCCGCTCGATGATCTCGTCCTCGAAGGTGGGCTGCTCCGGCAGGCGCGGCACGCCCAGCCGGCGGGCCTGGGCGAAGAGCGCGGCCAGCACCGCGTCGAAGGCGGCCCGGCGCACCTCGTTGCGGCGCGCCCCCCGGGACAACGTCCGGTCCCGGATGCCGTCCAGCTCCCGGCGCTCCAACCGCAGCAACTGCCCCTGGTAGAGCAGCCGCAGCTCGCCGGGGCCGTCCGGCACCGCGTCCCGGGCCGCCCGCTCCAGCACCCGCCGCATCCGCAGCGAGCCCTTCACCGCCGCCACCTGCGGCGGGTCGGTACGGGTCGCGCTCATCCCGGGAAAGAGGGTGCCGAGCGAGTGCAGGGTGGCGGTCTCCTCACCCAGCGAGGGCAGCACCGAGGCGATGTACTCCACGAAGACCGTGGACGGGCCGACCACCAGGATGCCGCCGCCGGCGTACCGGCTGCGGTCGGAATAGAGCAGGTACGCGGCCCGGTGCAGGGCCACCGCCGTCTTGCCGGTGCCCGGGCCGCCCGAGACGATCGTCACGTCCGAGCCGGGGGAGCGGATCGCCTCGTCCTGCTCCCGCTGGATGGTCGCCACGATGTCCCGCATCCCGTGGCCGGTCGCCCGGGAGAGGGTGGCCAGCAGCGCGCCGTCGCCCACCACCGCCATCTCCGGCGGGGCGGCGGCCGGGTCGAGCAGGTCGTCCTCGATCCGGGTCACCTTCTCGCCCGAGGACTGGATGGTGCGCCGCCGCACCACGCCGCGCGGATCGGCCGGCGTGGCCTGGTAGAACGCGGCGGCGGCCGGCGCCCGCCAGTCCACCACCAGCGTCTCGGCGTCCTCACCGCGGATGCCCAACCGCCCGACGTGCAGCACCCGCCGGTCGTGCAGGTCCAGCCGGCCGAAGACCAGCCCCTCGTGCTCGGCGTCCAGCACGTGCCGGCGCTGAGCGGCGTGGAAGACCATCGCGTCCCGCTCGACCAGCGCGCCGAAGTTGCCCACCCGGGCCAGCCGGTAGCCGTCCCGCTCGGCCCTGACGGCGGAGCGCCGCAGTTCGGCCAGGCGGGCGTACACCCGGTCGAGATGCCGCTGCTCGACGGCGATCTCCTGCTCCAGGGTGGTCTGGTCGGTCAACGTACCTGCTCCTCCGGACGGCCGCGGGCGGCGCGGGGCCGCGCGCCAGGTCAACCGGGTGAGGGTACGGCATGCCCGGCACGACGGCGGCGGGCTCCGGCCCGCCGGGCCCGGGAGCGCCCGGCGGCCAGCACCTGGCCGAGCACCCCGAGCAGGGCCGAGTTGACCTCGTCGGGCCGTTCCATCATCAGCATGTGCCCGGCGCCCGGGCAGACCGTCAGCTCGGTGGTCGGCAGCGCCGCCGCGATCGACCGGGCGCACGGCGGCGGGGTGAGCCGGTCCCGGTCGCCGACCAGCGCCGCGGCCGGCAGCCGGCCCAGCTCGGCGAGCGTGTCCAGCCGGTGCTGGGTGCCCACCGAGGCACGGAACCCGCCGATCGAGCGCAGCGAGGCCCGGGCCACCGCCGAGGTGACCAGCCGGATGTCGGTCGGCTCGCAGCGGTCACCGAAGAGCACCCAGCGGATGCTCGGCCGGATCGCCCGCAGCAGGGCCCGGGGTGGCCGCCACGCGCCGCAGCGCGCCAGCACCCCGGCCCCGGTGGTCTCGGCCAGCCGGATCAACCGGGTGATCCGCGGCGACAGCCCGTACGCGGTGTGCGTGTGCCCCTCGGCGGTGGTCGAGACGAAGACCAGCCCGGCGACCCGGGCGGCGAAGTGCTCGCGGTGCCGGTGCGCGTACTCCATGATCGTCATGCCGCCGAGCGAGTGCCCGACCAGCACCACCCGGTCGGTCGCGACCGCGTCCAGCACCGCCGCCAGGTCGTCGCCGAGCTGCTCCACGGTCGCCGTACGCAGCGCCATGCAACTGGACCGCCCGTGTCCCCGGGCGTCGTAGGTCACCACCCGCACCCGGTCGCCGTACCGTTCGCGCAGCTCGGCGAGCTGCCGGTGCCAGGCCCGCCCGTCCAGCGTCCAGCCGTGCAGCAGCAGCACCGTGAGTTCGGCGTCCGCCGGGCCGGACGTCTCGACGTGCAGCCGTACGTCGTCCGGGAGGCGGACCTCCACCTGTTCCGGCATCGCCACCTCCCCAGGGCCGCCCGGAAACGTCACCACCGGGATACCCGGCGGTAACACCGGCTACCCGTCATGAGAGCACGCCAACCGTGCCGGTGAGAAGATTCGCGTTCGTACCGCGTCGGATCGGATCGCTGACCACGCTTGACCCATGCCGACCCCACCCGGACCGGCGGCCGGTGGTAGGCCCCGCGCCGCGCTGGCCGAGCTGCTCAGCGGCAACCGGCGCTTCGTCAGCGGCCAGCCGGTGCACGGCCACGACGTCACCGCCGCCGCGGCCAGCGCCTCCGGCGACCAGCAGCCGTACGCGGTGGTCCTCGGCTGCATCGACTCGCGGGTGCCGCTGGAGGCGATCTTCGACCAGACGTTCGGGTCGATCTGCGTGATCCGCACCGGTGGTCACGTGCTGGACCGGGCGGTCTGCGGCTCGATCGAGTACGTCGTCGGGCAGCTCGGGGTGCCGCTGGTGATGGTGCTCGGGCACGAGCGGTGCGGCGCGGTCGCCTCGGCGGTCGACGCTCTGCGCACCGGCCGGCGCCCCGGTGGCTCGCTGGCCCACCTGGTGGACGAGATCACCCCGGCGGTGCTCGAGGTCGGCGTGGACGACCCGCAGGTGCACCCGATGGCGATCCGCCGGCACGTCCGGCGGACGGTCGAGGCGCTGCGCCGCGACGCCCTGCTGGCGGCCCCGGTGGCGGCCGGGACGGTGGCCGTGGTCGGCGCCCGCTACGACCTGGCCAGCGGTGAGGTCACCCTCCTGGCCGACTGACCTGCTTCGGCGGAGGTTCGGGCGTTCGGGGGCTCGGGGGTTCGGGGGCTCGCCCCCGAGCCCGTCGTGGTTGGGCTGCCGGCCGTCAGTCGCGCATCTTTCGGGTACGCCCGCGTGGGCCGTTTCGGATCTTGGACAGTTTCTGTTCGTGGTGAACGGTAAGTGTCCAAGGTCTGCGATCCGGACAACCGGCCCCAGACCGCCCGAGCGGGTCGCCGGCTCTTCCCCAGCCGCGCCGGGCCGGGCCGAGCACCGATGACCAAGCCAGCGGCCGACATGCTCCGTCGCGGCCAAGCTGTCGGTTCTCGGGTGCTGTGCACCTTGTGCACGTCACATCGCGGCCTTCGGGGAGGGCGGGAGGCGACCAGAGTTTCGGTGGGTCTGGTGGCTGCGGGGGCCGCAAAAGCCAGCACCGCCCGCCGGGGAGACCCGACGGGCGGTGCGTGGTGTCGCGGGGGAGGGCTCAGCCCTCGAAGACGCCGGCCTCGACGAGGCGCTTCTCGGTGGCGTCCCAGCCGTCGCCCGGGTGGGCGGCGTTGAGGTTGTTGATCTCGGCGCGGATCTTGGTCGCGTGGCCGGCCGCGGCCAGCACCCGGATCTCCTCGACGAAGGCCTCGGAGTCGGTGCGCAGGTGCGCGGTCTTGCCGTTGGTCAGGTTCCGCACGTAGGCGTGCTTGCCGCCGTTGAGCGGGATGAGGTACTTGAACTCGCCCAGCACGCTGAGGGCGCCACCCTGGCCAGCCTGGCCGGCCCGGACTGACGCGCGCGCGGTCTTAGAGGTGTTGCTCGCCACGGAGGTACTCCTTGCAGACGTACGGGAGGACGCAGAAACGTCCGGGGGCTGTGCGGGCGACGCTCCGGCGAGAGCCTCGGCCCGCGAAGATGTGCGGCGGCACAACCCGCCGACTGAACTGTACACGACCACGACACCCGGCTGGTCATCGTGCCCGTCCGGACAGCTCAACCGGGTGAACCGTCCCGGCATTCCACCCGGCGAATTTTCCGATTCTCTGGCGCACCATCCGTCACAGGAGTCATCATGTGTTGCGGATACCACCGCGGTGACGAGGTCGTAGGGGAAGACGCACCTCGCTCTCCGGGAGGTCACCGTGCCAACGCGTGGCGTCGTATACGTCCACTCGACCCCGCTCGCCGTGTGCTCGCACGTCGAGTGGGCGATCGCGCGCGTCCTCGCCGCGCCGGTCAACCTGCAGTGGACGGCACAGCCCGTCGACCCCGGCGCCCGCCGGGCCGAGTGCGGGTGGACCGGTCGCCCGGGGACGGGCGCCGAGCTGGCTGCTGCCCTCCGGCAGTGGCCCATGATCCGTTTCGAGGTGACCGAGGAACCCAGCCCGGGCGCCGACGGCGAGCGCTACATGTACGTGCCGGGGCGCGGCCTGTTCCGGGCCGCCGTCGGGGCGGGCGGGGACATCCAGCTCGGCGAGGACCGGCTGCGGGCGATCATGGCCGCCGCCCGCGCCCCAGAGGCGCTGGCGCACGCACTGGACAAGGCGCTCGGCACCGCATGGGACGCCGAACTGGAGCCGTACCGCTACGCCGGCGACGGTGCCCCGGTGACCTTGCTCACCCGGGTCGGCTGAAGTCAGGTGCTCCGGCGGTCACCGGAGTGGCCGAGTTGCCCCGGTACGCGGAAGGCTGGTGGGATGAGCCGCGTGTCGACCACCCCGCGACGCGTCGGCGTCGCGCTCGCCGCACTGACCGCCCTGCTCGCCTCCGGCTGCACCGGCGCCGAGCGACCCCGGTCGGCCGAGCCGACCGCCACACCCTCGACCGTGGCGCCCTCGACCGCGGCGCCGGCCAGCCCCACGCCGATCCCGACGTCGCCCGGCGACCCGGCCGCGCGGGCGACCGCGCTGGTCGGCCGGCTCGCCGACGAGGACCTGGTCGGCCAGGTGCTGATGCCCTACGCGTACGGCAGCTCGGCCACCGAGGTCTCGCCCGGCTCGGCCGCCGGCAACCAGGCGATGGCCGGGGTGGACACCCCCGCCGAGATGGTGGCGAAGTACCGCCTGGGCGGGGTGATCCTGGTCGGCTTCAGCGCCGACGACCCGACCTCCGGCAACCAGGAGACCACCAACGTCGACAACCCGCGGCAGGTCCACGCGCTCACCACCGGGCTGCGCGCGGCCGCGGGCAGGCTGCCGGCCGGCGCCGCCCCCTTCCTGGTCGGCACCGACCAGGAGTACGGCGTGGTCACCCGGATCACCGACGGCGTCACCGCCCTGCCCAGCCCGCTCGCCGCCGGAGCGGCCGGCCGGCCGGAGCTGACCGAGGCGGCCTGGCGGGCCGCCGGCTCCGAACTGGCCGCGATGGGGATCAACCTCGACTTCGCGCCGGTCGCCGACGTGCTGGCCACCCGCAGCACGGTGATCGGCTCCCGTTCCTTCGGCGCCGACCCGCAGCGCTCGGGCGCCCAGGTCGCCGGCGCGGTCCGCGGCCTCCAGTCCGCGGGCGTGGCGGCCAGCGTCAAGCACTTCCCCGGGCACGGGCTGACCGCCGCCGACTCGCACAAGGACCTCCCGGTGGTCCCGCAGTCCCGCGCCGAGCTGGACCGCATCGCGTTCCCGCCGTTCCGCGCGGGCGTCGACGCCGGGGCGATGGCGGTGATGTCGGCCCACCTCGACGTCAAGGCGGTCGACCCCGGCACCCCGGCGACCTTCTCCCACAAGCTGCTCACCGACGTGCTCCGCGGCCAGCTCGGATTCAAGGGCGTGGTGATCACCGACGGGATGAACATGGCGCCGGCGAAGCGCTGGTCGCCCGGCGAGGCCGCGGTCCGCGCCCTGAAGGCCGGCAACGACCTGATCCTGATGACCCCGAACCTCACCCAGGCGTACGACGGGCTGCTCGCCGCGCTGCGCGACGGCTCGCTGCCCCGGGCCCGCCTGGTGGAGGCGGCCACCCGGGTGCTGACCATGAAGTTCCGGCTGGCCGACAAGCCCGCCCCGGCGCTGGGCACGCTGGCGTCGCCGGCCCACCAGCAGGCGGCGGACGCGCTGGCCGCCGCCGCGGTCACCCAGCTGCGAGGGACCTGCGGGGCGAAGGTCGCCGGGCCGGTCACCGTCACCTCCTCCGGCGGGCGGGACCACACCCGGGCCCTGCTCACCCGCGCGCTGACCGCCGCCGGGGTGAAGGTGGTGCCGAGCGGGGGCACGGTCGTGCACCTGGTCGGGTACGGCGACGGCGCCGGTGACCTGCGCGCCGACGCGAAGGTCACGGTGGCGATGGACACCCCGTACCTGCTGGCCGGGGCGACGTCGCCGACGCTGCTCGCCACCTACTCGTCCAGCCGGGCGTCGATGGACGGGCTCGCCGCCGTGCTGGCCGGGAAGGCCCGTCCCACCGGCCGGTCCCCGGTGCCGGTGAGTGGCCTGCCCGCCACCACCTGCGCCGGCTGACCGACGCCGGTCGGTGCCCGCCGACGCCGCGGCCCGGCTGGTAGCGTCCGGCCCCGTGACGACGCTCGCCACCGGGGACGAGGTGGCACCGGCCACCACCGCACGCCGTGCCGCCGCGCTCCGCCTCGCCCCGGCGTGGGCCTGCTACGCCGTCGTCGCCGCGATCCTGCTCGCCACCGGCACCCCCGCCGTCGACCTGCTCCGGTACACGCTCTACGCGGCGCTGGCCGTGGTACTCCCCGGCACGCTGGTCTACCGGTCGCTGCGCTCGCGTCCGCACACCCTGGTCGAGGACCTGGCGATGGGCGCCGCGGTCGGGCTGGTGCTGGAGTTGGGGGCCTGGGCCGCGTTCCTGGCGTTGGACGCGGGGAGCTGGCTGTGGTGCTGGCCGCTGGCCGTGCTGGTGCCGTACGCGGTGGCGCCCCGGCTGCGCCGGCACTGGCGGGTCAGCTACCCGACCCCGGTGCCGACCGGCTGGGCGTGGGCGCTGGCCGCGGTGATCGCCGGCTTCACCTGCTATCTCAGCGAGTCGTTCCTCCGGCTCAACCCGGTCCTGCCCACCTCGCAGGGGCAGGCGCAGTACATCGACCTGGCCTTCCAACTGTCGCTGGCCGGGGCGGCGACGCACCAGGTGCCGTTGGACGTGCCGCAGGTGGCCGGGGAGCCGCTGCACTACCACTGGTTCGGGTTCGCCCAGATGGCGGCGTCGAGTCTGGTCAGTGGGGTGGACCTGCCGACGGTCTTCTTCCGGTTGGTGGTGCCGGCGTGGTGTGCGCTGGCCGCCGTGCTGGTGGCGGTGGTCGGCTGGCGGATCTCCGGCCGGCCGGTGGCCGGGGTGGTGGCGGCCGGACTGATGTTCACCGTCGGGGAGTTCGGCTTCGAGAACGGGGTGCGGCAGCTCTTCGGCACCCAGGCCACGTTCATCGTCTGGGGCAGCCCGTCGATGACGTACAGCTGGGTGTTGCTGTTGCCGCTGATCGCGGCCGTCGCCTCGGTCCTCGGCCGGCCCGGGGCCGGCGGCGTGCCGCCGCTGGGCCGCGGCGCCTGGGTGCTCGTGACGCTCTTCCTCGCCGCCTCGACCGGGGCCAAGGCCAGCTCGCTGCCGGTGCTGCTGGCCGCGCTGGTGTTCACCGCCGCCGTGCTCCTGGTGTTCCGGCGGCGGCTGCCCCGGGCGCTGCTGCCGGCCGCGGCGGCCACCCTGGCCGCGCAGCTCTTCGCCACCGCGGTGCTCTTCGCCTTCGAGAGCCACGGGGTGACCGTCGACCCGTTCTCCGGGCTGCGGCCCTACGTCGGCGCCGCCCCGGACCGGTCGCCGCTGGCCACCGTGGTGATCTGGACGGCGGTGCTGGTCGGCTTCCTGCTCAGCCTCCAGCTCCGGCTGGCCGGCGCGGTGGCGCTGCTGCGGCGGCGCCGGTTCCGGCTGGAACCGGTCCCGCTGCTCCTGCTCGGCGGCGCGCTCGCCGGCCCGGCCATCTACCTGCTGGTCGGCCATCCGGGCAGCAGCAACCAGTACTTCACCCGGACCGGGTTCGCCTTCGGGGTGCTGCTGTCCGCCTGGGGCTATGCCGAACTGCTCGACCGGGCCGCCCTGACCCGCCGGGGCGCGGTGCTGCTCGGGCTGGGCGCCGCCGGTCTCGCCGCCGCGCTCACCGCCGTCCAGCTCCGCCACCCCGCCACCGCCACCGGCCGGCCCGCGTACGAGCCGGTGCTGCCGCTGCTCTGGTGGGCCGGCGCGCTGCTGGTGGCGATCCTGCTGGTGGCGCTCTGCTGGCCCGCGCTGGTCGGCCGGTGGCCGGGGCTCGCCGGCCGGGGCGAGCTGCTGCTGATCACCGCCGTGCTGGTGGTCGGCGCGCCCGGGCTGGTGACCGACGCGGCGGCCGGCCGGCACTACCCCAACGGCGGGGCGTACGCGGTGGTGCCGATGCCCGCCGCGCGGGTCGAGGCGGCCCGCTGGGTGCGTGCGCACAGCGACCCGGCCGACGTGGTCGCCACCAACGCGCACTGCCGACAGGTGGTGGACGGCTGGTGCGACGCGCGGTCGTTCTGGCTCAGCGCCTACGCCGAACGTTCGGTGCTGGTCGAGGGCTGGGCGTTCGCACCCCGGGTGGTGGGGCTCCCCGGTGGCCCGTACGCGCCCTTCTGGGACCAGGGGCGGCTGCGCGCCAACGACGCCGCCTTCACCGCGCCCACCGCCGCCGGCCTGGCCGAGCTGCGCGACCACTGGCGGGTGCGCTGGCTGGTCGTCGACCGGTCCGTCGAGGTCGAGTCACCCGACCTGGCCCGCCTGGCCGACCTGCGGTTCCACAACGACACCACGGCCGTCTACCGACTGCGCTGAGCCGGCCGGGGCGCGGATCGCAGGGGGCAACGCGGCACAGTTTCGGCTGGTAGCGTCCGTCGCATTCGCCCGATCCAGGTGACGGAGGTCGAGGTGGCACCCACGCGTCCGGATCCGGTCCTCTCGGTCGTCGTGCCGATGTTCAACGAGGAGGCCGTGCTGCCGCTGTTCGCGCGGCGGCTGCGCGCCGTCCTCGACGGGCTCGGCGAGACGTACGAGGTGGTGGCGGTCGACGACGGCAGCACCGACGGCACGCCGGCCGGGCTGGCCGCCCTGCGAATGGGCTGGCCCGGGCTGCGGGTGGTCCGGTTGCGCCGCAACAGCGGCCACCAGGCGGCCCTGGTCGCCGGGGTGCTCCGGGCGCACGGCCGCTACGTGGTCAGCATCGACGCCGACCTCCAGGACCCGCCCGAGACGATCGCGGAGATGCTGCGCCGGGCCCGCGCCGACGACCTCGACATCGTGTACGGCGTCCGCGACGACCGCAGCACCGACAGCCCGTTCAAGCGCTGGACCGCCGGCGCGTACTACCGGCTGATGCGGCGCCTCGTCGGCAAGCAGGTGCCCGCCCAGGCGGGTGACTTCCGGCTGCTCAGCCGGGCCGCCGTGGAGGCGCTGCGGGAGCTGCCCGAACGCAGCCCGGTGCTGCGGCTGGTGGTGCCGTGGCTGGGCTTTCCCAGCGGTGCGGTGAGCTACCGGCGCCAGGAGCGGCCGGCCGGCCGGACCAAGTACCCGATCTCCCGGATGGTGGGGCTGGCCGCGGAGAGCGTGACCAGCTTCTCCGCCGCGCCGCTGCGCTTCGCCACCTGGCTGGGCCTGGCCGGGGTGGTGCTCTGCGGGGTGCTGGTGCTGCTCGCCGTGGCCGCCTGGCTGGGCGGCGCCACGGTCAGCGGCTGGCCCTCCCTCTACGTGGCGGTCCTCTTCCTCGGCGCGGTGCAGCTGCTCTGCCTCGGCCTGCTCGGCGAGTACGTCGCCCGGATCTACACCGCGGTGCAGGGCCGCCCGGCGTACTTCGTCGCCGCCGACACCGCCGACGAGCGCCACCCGGCCGCCGGCCCGGTGCCGGTCGAGGTGGTCGCCGACACCGACGACGAACCGGCGTCCGTACCGGGCGCCGCGACGGTGCTCACCGACGCCCGCCGGTGACCGTCCTCGCCGTCGCCGACGCCGAGCTGCCGGTGAGCGACCCGCCCGGCGGGCAGCGGCTGGCCGGGTTCCTGCCGCCGCTGGTCGGCTACGCCGCGGTGGCGACGATCCTGCTGCTCACCGGCACACCCCCGATCGACCTGATCGCCTGGACCGGGTACGCGGCGGTCTGGGTGATGCTGCCCGGCACGCTGGTCTACCGGTCGCTGCGCTCGCGTCCGCACACCCTGGTCGAGGACCTGGCGATGGGCGCCGCGGTCGGGCTGGTGCTGGAGCTCGCCGCCTGGGCCGCGTTCCTGGCGTTGGACGCGGGGAGCTGGCTGTGGTGCTGGCCGCTGGCCGTGCTGGTGCCGTACGCGGTGCTGCCCCGGCTGCGCCGGCACTGGTCGGTCCGCTACCCGGCCTTCGCGCCGCTGGGCTGGGCGTGGACGCTGACCGCGGTGGTGGTCGGCTTCACCGGCTACCTGGCGGCGTCGTTCCTGTCCACGAACCCGGTCCTGCCCACCTCCGAGGGGCAGCAGCAGTACATCGACCTGGCCTTCCAACTGTCGATCGCCGGGGCGGCGACCCATCAGGTGCCGTTGGACGTGCCGCAGGTGGCCGGGGAGCCGCTGCACTACCACTGGTTCGGGTTCGCCCAGATGGCGGCGAGCAGCCTGATCAGTGGGGTGGACCTCCCGACGGTCTTCTTCCGGCTCGCGGTGCCGGCGTGGTGCGCCCTGGCCGCCGTGCTGGTCGCGGTGGTCGGCTGGCGGGTCAGCGGCCGGGCCTGGGTGGGCGTGGCCGCGTCCGCGCTGATGTTCACCGTCGGGGAGTTCGGCTTCGAGAACGGGGTGCGGCAGCTCTTCGGCACCCAGGCCACGTTCATCGTCTGGGGCAGCCCGTCGATGACGTACAGCTGGGTGTTGCTGTTGCCGCTGATCGCGGTCGCCGCCGACCGGATCGGCCGGACGTCCGACAGCGCCGTCCCCCCGCTCGGCCGCGGCGCGTGGGTGCTGGCGGTGCTGTTCCTGCTCGCCTCGACCGGGGCCAAGGCCAGCTCGCTGCCGGTGTTGCTGGCCGCGCTCGCCTGCACGGCCGTGCTGGGGCTGCTCACCCGACGCCGGCTGGACCTGCCCGTGCTGGCCCTGACCGGTCTCGCCCTGGCCGCGCAGCTCTTCGCCACCGCGGTGCTCTTCGCCTTCGAGAGCCACGGGGTGACCGTCGACCCGTTCTACGTGGTGCGGGTCTACGTCGGTCCGGCCGACGGCCGCACCACCGGAGTCCACGTGCTGATCTGGGCGGCGGTGCTGGTCGCCTTCCTGCTCAACCTCCAGCTGCGGCTCGCCGGGGTGGTGGCGCTGCTGCGGCTGCGCCGGTTCCGGCTGGAAGCGGGCCAGCTCTTCCTGCTCGGTGGGGCGCTGGCCGGCCCCACCCTGCACCTGCTGCTCAAGCACCCCGGGGGCAGCAACCAGTACTTCACCCGGACCGGCTTCGCCTTCGGGGTGCTCCTCTCCGCCTGGGGTTACGCCGAACTGCTGGACCGGGCCGCGCTGACCCGCCGGGGAAAGGTCCTGCTCGGGCTGGCCGCCGCCGGTCTCGCCGTCGCCCTCACCGCGGCGCAGTTCGCCTGGCGGGTCGCACCCACGGTCGGGCCGCGCTTCGACCGGCTGCTGCCCCTGCTGCGCTGGGCGGGCGCCCTGGCCCTGCTCGCACTGCTGCTCGGGCTGCTCTGGTGGCTGCTGGGCCGCCGCTTCACCGCGCTGGCCGGCCGGGGCGGCGTCGTGCTGCTCACCGGGATCCTGGTGGCCGGCGCGCCGGGGCTGGTCATGGACGGCGCCGCCGCCCGGGAGAACCCCAACGGCGGCGCGTACGGGCTGGTGTCGATGCCCGCCTCCCGGGTCGAGGCGGCCCGCTGGGTCCGCGCGCACAGCGAACCCGACGACGTGGTCGCCACCAACGCGCACTGCCGCCAGGTGCTGCGCAGCGGCGCCTGCGACGCGCGGTCGTTCTGGCTCAGCGCGTACGCCCAGCGGTCCGTGCTGGTGGAGGGCTGGGGGTTCGCGCCCCGGATGGTGGGCGAGCCGGCCGGGGTGGCGGCGCCGTTCTGGGACCAGGACCTGCTGGCCGCCAACGACGCCGCCTTCACCGCGCCCACCGCCGCCGGCCTGGCCGACCTGCGTGACCGGCGCCGGGTGCGCTGGCTCGTCGCCGACCGGTCGACCGGCCGGGAGTCGCCGACGCTGGGCGAGCTGGCCGAGCTGCGCTTCGACAACGGCCGGGTGGCCGTCTACCGGCTGCGCTGACGGCCCGTCCGGCGGTCAGCCGGGCCGGTGGGCGCGGAGCATCAGCGACACCCCGGGCAGCGACCGCACCGGCAGGTAGCGCTCGGCGGTGATGATGGTCCGCAGCCCCAGGTTGACCACCGGGTGCAGGTCGTCCAGGTCGCTGCCGGTGGAGCTGCGGCGCCGCCAGGCGGCCACCGGCCGCAGCACCACGTTCCAGCTCCACAGCTCGTCGACGACCAGGCCGGCCTTCTCCACCACCGCCCGCAACGACTCCCGGTCGTAGCGGCGGACGTGCCCCACGGCCTCGTCGTGCGCCGACCAGAGCCGCATGTCGCACGGCACGGCGATCAACGCCGTGCCGCCGGGGCGCAGGACGCGCCGGAACTCGGCCGCGGCGAGATGATCCTCCTCGAAGTGTTCGAGGATGTCGAAGGCGACCACCAGGCCCAGCGAGGCCGACGGGACCGGCAGGTGCCGGGCGTCCGCGCGGATCACGTACAGGCCGCGCTCCCGGGCCACCCCGGCACCCTCCGCGCTGTATTCCAGGGCCAGCGGACGCCAGCCGTGCGCCCGCAGCACCCGGGTGTTGCCGCCGCCGGCCGCGCCGACGTCCAGCGCCCGCTCGGGGCTCGTCCCCGCGGCGGCCAGCCGGCGCAACGCGCGGGCCAGCAGGGCCCGGCGCTCGCGGTACCACCAGTGGGTGTCCTCGAGCGCGGCGAGCTTGCGGATCTCGGTGGCTTCCACGGTGGACTCCTCGGCGGGGGACTGGCGGCCCTCACCATATCGGCCGCACAGCCGTCGCACAGCCCGCCGCCGGGCGGACGCGTCGGGGCCCGCATCCGCCTCGGATGCGGGCCCCGACGGGTGGGACCGGTGCTACAGCGGGATGTTGCCGTGCGCGCCCCGGGCGGCCGGCGCCGCGGCCAGCGCCTCGGCGATCCGCCGCCGGGTCTGCTCCGGCTTGATCACGTCGTCGACCACGCCGATCTCCAGCGCCCGGTTCACCCCGCCGGCGACCCGGGTCTGCTCCTCGATCAGCCGGGCGCGCAGCGCCTCCCGCTCCTCGGCCGGCGCCGCGGCGAGCTTCTTGCGGTGCAGGATGTTGACCGCCGCGCTGGCGCCCATCACCGCGACCTCCGCGTTCGGCCAGGCGAAGACCGCGGTGGCGCCGAGCGAGCGGGAGTTCATCGCGATGTACGCCCCGCCGTACGCCTTGCGGGTCACCAGGGTCACCCGCGGCACCACCGCCTCGGCGAAGGCGTGCAGCAGCTTCGCCCCGCGCCGGACCACGCCGTCCCACTCCTGACCCAGGCCGGGCAGGTAGCCGGGGACGTCCACCAGCACGATCAGCGGCACCCCGAGCGAGTCGCACATCCGCACGAAGCGGGCCGCCTTCTCGGCGCTGGACGCGTCGAGGCAGCCGCCCAGCCGCAGCGGGTTGTTCGCGATGACCCCGACCGTCCGGCCGGCGAACCGGCCCAGGGTGGTCACCACGTTCGGCGCCCACTTGGCGTGCAGCTCCACCCCGGGGGCGTCGAGCAGCGCCTTGACCACCGGCTTCACGTCGTACGCCCGGTTGGTCTCGGCCGGCATCTTCGCGACCAGGTCGTGGCCCTCGACCGCGTCGGCCGGCACGTCGTCGGGGGAGAGCCGACCCTGGTGCCCCAGCAGGGCGGCCAGCTTGCGCGACTCGACCATCGCCGCCTCGTCGTCGGCGCAGGTCACGTGGACCACGCCGGAGCGCCGGCCGTGCGGCTCGGGGCCGCCGAGCCGCTCCATGTCGACCTGCTCGCCGGTGACGCTGCGGACCACCTCGGGACCGGTGACGAAGATCCGGCCGGCGCCGCTCATCACGACGATGTCGGTCAGCGCCGGCCCGTACGCCGCGCCACCGGCGGCCGGGCCGAGCACCACGGAGATCTGCGGCACCCGGCCGGAGGCCCGGACCATCGCGGCGAAGACCTGCCCGACGGCGTCGAGCGCGACCACGCCCTCGGCCAGCCGGGCCCCGCCGGAGTGCCAGAGCCCGAGCACCGGCACCCGCTCCCGCACCGCGGTGTCGATGGCGTCGACGACGTGCCGGCACCCGTCGGTGCCCATCGCGCCACCCATCTTCGTGGCGTCGGTGGCGTACGCGATCGCGGGCGTACCCTCGATCTCACCCCGCGCCCAGAGCACCCCGGAGGTGTCCCGGGGCGACATCAGGCGCAGCGAGCCGGCGTCGAACAGGGCGCGGAGCCGGACCTCGGGATCCCGGTAGTCCACGGTGGACGAGTCCGCGCTGACGGCGGTCGTGGTCACATGAGCCTCCAAGGCTGTGGTCTCAGGCCCGCGTGAAGACGAGAGCCACGTTGTGTCCGCCGAAGCCGAAAGCGTTGTTCAGCGCGGCGGGGATCTCCATGTGGCGCGCCTTGTGGGCGGCCACCTCCAGGGTGAGGCCGTCGTCCGGGTCGTCGAGGTTGATGGTCGGCGGTACGACACCGTCGCGGATGGCCAGGATGGTGGCGATCGACTCCAGCGCGCCCGCCGCGCCGAGCAGGTGCCCGGTCATCGACTTGGTCGCCGACAGCACCACGTGGTCGCCGACGGCCTTGTGCAGCGCGCCGATCTCCAGCATGTCGCCGACCGGGGTGGAGGTGGCGTGCGCGTTGACGTGCGCGATGTCCGTCCCGGCGAGGTCCGCGTCGGCGAGCGCCCGGCGGATCGCCCGGATGGCGCCCTCGCCCTCGGCGTGCGGCTGCACGATGTCGTACGCGTCGGAGGTGATGCCGGCGCCGGCGAGCCGGGCGTACACCCGGGCGCCGCGGGCGGCGGCGTGTTCGGCGCTCTCCAGCACCACCACGCCCGAGCCCTCGCCGAGCACGAACCCGTCCCGGCCCTTGTCCCACGGACGGGAGGCCTTCTCCGGCTCGTCGTTGCGGGTCGACATGGCCCGCATCGAGGCGAAACCGGCGATCGGCAGGGGGTGGATGACCGCCTCGGTGCCGCCGGCCACCACCACGTCGGCCCGGCCGGCGCGGATGATGTCCAGGCCCAGCGCGATGGCCTCGGCGCCGGTGGCGCAGGCGCTGGCCACCGAGTGCACGCCGGCCTTGGCGCCCACCTCCAGCCCGACCCAGGCGGCCGGACCGTTCGGCATCAGCATCGGCACCGTGTGCGGGGAGACCCGCCGCGGGCCGGAGGCCTCCAGGATGTCGTCCTGGGCGAGCATCGTGGTGGCGCCGCCGATGCCGGAGCCGACGCTGACCGCCAGCCGCTCCGGGTCGAGCCCGGAGTCGGCCAGGCCGGCGTCCGCCCAGGCCTGCTGCGCCGCGATGAGCGCGATCGCCTCGGAGCGGTCCAGCCGGCGCAGCCGGACCCGGTCCAGCACCTCGGACGGGTCGACGGCGAGCTGGGCGGCGATCCGGACCGGCAGCTGCCCGGCCCACTCCTGGGTGAGCGCACTCACCCCGGAGCGGCCGGTGAGCATGGCGTCCCAGGTCGACGCGACGTCCCCGCCCAGCGGGGTGGTCGCGCCGAGCCCGGTGACGACGACGTCGGTGCGAGCCATGATCAGGACTGCGCCGCGATGTAGCTGACGGCGTCGCCGACGGTCTTGAGGTTCTGCACCTCGTTGTCCGGGATCTTCACCCCGAACTTCTCCTCGGCGGCCACCACGACCTCCACCATGGAGAGCGAGTCGACGTCCAGGTCGTCGGTGAAGGACTTGCCCTCGGCCACGTCGTCCGGGTTCACCCCGGCAACCTCTTCGAGGATCTCGGCGAGGCCGGCGGTGATCTCGTCACGGGTCATTGGTGTTGCTTCCTCTCCATCGGTTTTCACTCGGCCGGCGGACCTGCCGCCGGCCGTCTCCCCCGGCGCGCGGGCGCCGGGGTGGGATTCAGGGGCAGCGGACGACCTGACCGGCGTAGGTCAGGCCGCCGCCGAAGCCGAAGAGCAGCACCGGGGCGCCGGCCGGCACCTCGCGCCGCTCGACGAGCTTGGACAGGGCCAGCGGCACGCTCGCGGCCGACGTGTTGCCGGACTCGACGATGTCCTTGGCGATCACCGCGTTCGGGATGTTCAGCCGCTTGACGATGCCGTCGATGATCCGGGCGTTGGCCTGGTGCGGCACGAACGCGGCCAGCTCGGACGGGGCGACCCCGGCCTTCTCGCAGGCCTGGAGCGCCAGCGGGGCCAGCGCGGTGGTGGCCCAGCGGAAGACCGCCTGCCCCTCCTGCGCGATGTACGGCCGCCAGCCCTCGATGCGTACCGCGTCGCTCTTCTCCGGCACCGAGCCCCACACCACCGGGCCGACGCCGGCCGGCTCACCGTCGGCGGTCGCGGTGACCACCGCGGCCCCCGCCCCGTCGCCGAAGATGATGCAGGTCGACCGGTCGGTCCAGTCGGTGAAGTCGGAGAGCTTCTCGGCGCCCACCACGATGGCGTTGCGGGCGGCGCCGGCGCGGATCGCGTGGTCCACGGTGCCCAGCGCGTACGCGAAGCCGGAGCAGGCGGTGTTGACGTCGTACGCGGCCGGCGCGGTGATGCCGAGCTTGGCGGCGACCCGGCAGGCGACGTTCGGGCTTCGGTCGACCGAGGTGCAGGTGGCGACGACCACCAGGTCGATGTCGGCGGCGGTCAGCCCGGAGTTGGCCAGCGCCTTGCCGGCCGCGGCGGCGGCCATGTCGGCCACCGTCTCGTCACCGGCGATCCGCCGGGTGACGATGCCGACCCGGTCGCGGATCCACTCGTCGTTGGTGTCGACGAGCTGGGCGATGTCGTCGTTGGTCACCACCCGGGACGGCTGGTAGTGCCCGAGCGCGACGATCCGGCTGCCGGTCATCGGAGGCCTCCGTTCGTTCGCGACTGCGGGACTCGCAGACCCGGCTCGTTCCTCGCGCTCACCGATGCGTTCCTCTCGTGGTCGCGACCGCGGTGCGCGCGGGCCCGCTCACGCGGGGCCGCCGATGCGGGCCAGCGGCTGGCCCGGCGCCACCGGATCGTCGTGGTGGGCGAGCCACTCGGTGAGCAGCCCGCTGTCGTGCGCGGTGACCTCGACCGGGCCCTGTCGGGTGGCGACGTGGCCGATCACCTGGCCGGTCCGCAGGTCGGCGCCCTCGGCGAGCCCCTCGGCGGGGGCGAAGGTGCCTGCTGCGGGGGAGACGACCACCCGGAACTGGATCACCGGCTCGTGGCCGCGCAGTCCGCTGTGCCGGGCGATCAGGTCACGCGCGGCGGGCAGGTCGTCGGGGGTGTTCAGGGTGACGATCTCGGGCGCGCCGGTGGCCTTGAGTTCGCGCTTGACCAGGCCGGCGAGGGTGCCGGCCGGCGGCAGCTCGATCACCCCGGTGACGCCGAGGTCGGCCAGGGTGCGCATGCACAGGTCCCAGCGGACCGGCGCGGTGACCTGGCGGACCAGCCGCTGCACCATCTCGCGGCCGTGGCTGACCGCCGAGCCGTCGAGGTTGGACAGCAGGATCCGGGCCGGGTCGGCGGGGGTGATGCCGGCGGCGACCTGGGCCAGCGCGGTCTCGGCCGGGGCCATGTACGGGGTGTGGAAGGCGCCGGCCACCTGGAGCCGGATCACCCGGGTCCGCGCCGGCGGCTCGGCGGAGAACTTGTCCAGCGCCTCGATCGAACCGGCGGCGACGATCTGGCCGGCGCCGTTGCGGTTGGCCGGGTGCAGCCCGTGGGCCTCGATCGCGGCGAGCACCTCGTCGGGGTCGCCGCCGAGGACGGCGGCCATGCCGGTGGGCTCCAGGGCGCAGGCGGCGGCCATCTCCCGGCCGCGGACGCCGGCCAGGGTGATCGCCGTCTCCGGGGTCAGCACCCCGGCGACGGCCGCGGCGCCCAGCTCGCCGACGCTGTGGCCGACGGTGACGGCGACGTCGTAGAGGGGGAGCTGGTCGGCGGCGAGCAGCGCCGCGGCGACCAGCAGGGGCTGGGTGCGGGCGGTGTCCTTGATCTCCTCCGCGTCGGCCGCGGTGCCGAGGTGCACCAGGTCGACCCCGGCCAGCGCGGACCACCAGCGCAGCCGGGACTCGGCGCCGGTCAGGTCGAGCCAGGGGGTCAGGAAGCCGGGTTTCTGGGAACCCTGGCCGGGTGAGAGTACGGCGAGCACGTCTATGACTCTGACGGATACCCACGGGTCGCGCTGTGCCGGCTGGCACCAAACCGCACTAGAACCTTTGTCGGGTTCCTACAAAGATCAACGGTGGTCGTCGCATGTCTGTACTGGTTTGCCGACGGCTGGGCGTCATGTCTGGGTCGGGGCCACCGGGACCACCGGGTCCAGTCTGCCCACCGTGAGCGCCACCTGGAGGGCGAACGCGTCCCGCGGCGTCAGCGGGGAGAACCCGGTCACCTCGGCGATCCGGCGCAGCCGGTAACGCACCGTGTTCGGGTGGACGTACAGCGCCCGGGCGGCGCTCTCCAGCGTCCCGCCGGCGGCGAAGAAGGCGTCCAACGTCTCCAGCAGCTCGCCCCCGGCGCGGACCAGCGGGGCGTACACGTCCCGGCGCAGCCGCCGACGGGCCTCCGCGTCGCCGGCCAGGGAGCGCTCGGGCAGCAGGTCCGCCGCGGCCACCGGCCGGGGCGCCGTCGGCCAGGCCGGGGCGGCCCGGTAGCCGGCCAGCGCGGAGCGCGCCGAGTCGGTCGCCTCGTCCAGGCTCGGCACCGCCGGCCCGACCACCACCGGTCCCTCGCCGAACGCGGGCAGCAGCTTCTCGGTGGCCGCGCCCGGGTCCGCCGCCCCGCCCAGCACGATCACCAGCCGGTCGCCGTGCACGCCGCCGATCACCTCCACCCCGATCCGCCGGGCGTGCCGGTAGACGGTGTGCAGCACGGCGGCCACCTCACCGCCCGGGGAGCGGCCCACCGCCACCGCCACCGGCGGCGCGTCCGACCAGCCCAGCGCCGCCGCCCGGCTGGCCAGCACGTCCGGGGAGTCGCCGCGCAGCAGCGCGTCCACCAGCAGGGCCTGGAGGCGGGCGTCCCAGGAGCCGCGGGACTCGGCGGCGCGGGCGTACACCCGGGCGGCGGCGAAGGCGATCTCCCGGGAGAAGCGCAGCACGGCGTCGCGCAGCTGCTGCTCCTCGCCCGGCGCCGCCAGCAGCGACACCTGCTCCTCGACCACGTCGATGGTGACCTTGATCAGCGCCACGGTCTGCTGGAGGCTGATCGAGCGGGCCAACGCCTGCGGCGCGGTGGCGAAGACCTCGTCGGAGACCTCCTGGGTGCTGTCCGCCGTGCCGCCACCCTCGCGCAGCCACTGCACCAGCGACCGGACGCCGGCCTGGGCCACCAGCATGACCCAGGAGCGCTGGTCGGCGGGGAGCTCCCGGAACCAGGGCAGCGTCTCGTCCATCCGGGAGACGCTCGCGGTGGCCAGCGCCCCCGCCGCCCGCTCGATCCGGCGCAGGGTGGCCGTCAGCTCACTACCGCCCGGCTCGCTCACCGCTCCAGCCTGACACGTCCCCGGTCCGGGCCCCACCCCGGCCGGCCGGCGCTCGACCCGCCCGCGACGGGCTGCCAGGATGATCACCCGTGACCGACACCGACCTCGCCCGCCAGATCGCCGCCACCTGCCGCCTCACCGGCCGCTTCACGCTCCGTTCCGGCCGGGTGGCCGACGAGTACTTCGACAAGTACCGCTTCGAGGCCGACCCGGCGCTGTTGGACCGGGTCGCCGCCGGGCTGGCCGGGCTGGTGCCGCCGGGCACCGAGGTGCTGGCCGGGCTGGAGCTGGGCGGCATCCCGGTGGTCACCGCCCTGGCCCGGCACGTCGGGCTGCCCTGCGCCTTCGTCCGCAAGACCGCCAAGGCGTACGGCACCGCCCGGCTCGCCGAGGGCGCCGAGGTGGCCGGCCGCCGGGTGCTGGTGGTGGAGGACGTGGTCACCTCCGGCGGCCAGGTGGTGATCTCCACCGGGCAGCTCCGCGAGCTGGGCGCCGAGATCACCGACGCGCTCTGCGTGATCGACCGCTCCGAGGGCGGCGCCGAGGCCCTGGCCGAGCGGGGCGTCCGGCTGCACGCCCTGTTCGCCCGCGCCGACCTGACCGCCTGAGCCCGTTGATCTCCCGGCACGGGGTGGACGCCGATCCGGGTACGCGGCGTACGGCCTGTCGGTGCCGGCCAGTACGGTGTCAGGGCACGTCGGGGCGACCGCCCGGCGGGTGAACGGCGAGAAGGCGAGGAGGCCGGCATGGCGCACGGGGAGGCCGAACACGGCTGCACCCAGGGCGAGTCCTGCCGCCCGGGCCACCACGAGCACGCCAACGGCGGCAAGCACCACCGCCGCCCGGCCGGACCGTCGTTCCCGGCCGAGCCCACCGTCGGGCGGGCCGAGGACGAGCCGTCGGTGCCCCGGCCGCGTGGCGCCGAACCGCCCGCCGCCGAGCCCGAGCCCGCCGCCGCGGGCTGCCGCAACGAGCTGGCCGGCTGGGCCGGCGCGCACCGGCACGGCCCGGTCCGCCCCCGCCAGCGCGGCAACCGCCGGGAACGGCCGCCGCGCCGCTGGTGCTGACCACACGGTGGCCCTCCGCCCACTAGCGTGGGCAGGGTGAAGGCGATCGCGATCGACGGGTACGGTCCGGCCGAGCAGCTCCTCCCGAGACAGCTGCCCGACCCACCGGTCGGCCCGGACACCGTGCTGGTGCGGGTGCGCGCCGCCGGGGTCAACCCGGTGGACTGGAAGGTCCGCGAGGGGCACCTCGCCGCGGCGATCCCCGGTCACTTCCCGCTGGTGCCCGGCTGGGACCTGGCCGGCGTCGTCGAGGCGGCCGGACCGGCGGTCGCCGGGTTCGCCGTCGGGGACGAGGTGATCGGGTACGCCCGACGCGACGACATCCAGCACGGCACGTACGCCGAGCTGGTGCCCGCCCCGGAACGGTCACTGGCCGACAAGCCGGTGCAGGCGTCCTGGGCCCAGGCGGCCGGGCTGCCGCTGGCGGGGCTGACCGCGTACCAGGCGTTGCAGCTGGCGCGTACCGGCGCGGGGGACACCGTGCTGGTGCACGGCGCGGCGGGCGGGGTGGGGCACCTGGCGGTGCAGGTCGCCCGGGCGCTCGGCGCGGCCCGGGTGATCGGCACGGCGAGCGAGGCCAACCACGACTTCGTCCGCTCCCTGGGGGCCGAGCCGGTGACGTACGGCCCGGGCCTGCTGGACCGGGTCCGCACGGTCGCGCCCGACGGGGTGGACGTGGCGCTGGACCTCTTCGGCGGGGAGGCGCTCGACGTCTCGGCCGAGCTGCTGTCCCGGCCGGCGCGGCTGGTCTCGACCGCCGACCCGGAGCACGTCACCCGCCTGGGCGGCAGCTACGTCTTCTGCAAGCCGTCCACGGCCGACCTGAGCCTGCTCGCCGGGCTGGTCGACGCCGGTCGGTTGACGGTGCACGTGGAGCGGACCTTCCCGCTGGACGACGCCGCGGACGCGCACCGCCTGGTGGAGGCGGGACACGTCCGCGGCAAGGTGGTCCTGGAGGTCTGAGCGGTGCGGCCGACCCGGGTCAGCGGGTGCGGCGGCGGATCAGCAGCGCGATCCCGGCGATGCCGAAGGTGATCAGCACCACCACCGAGACGTTGAGCAGCAGCAGGCGGCGCAGCTCACCGAGGGCGTCGTCGATGTCCTGGGCGGGGTCGAAGGCCTCCGGGATGACCCGCTCGCCGCCGCCGACGCCGCCGGAGAGGGTGTCGAACTGCCGCTCGACCGGCACGCCGACGCTGCGCAGCGTCTCGGACATGGTGAGCCGGCCGAGGAACCACCCGGCGTTGACCACCCGCGCGCCGGGCTGCTTGGCCGGGCGGAAGATCCGCGGCCCGCCGTCGGCGAACGGGTAGAGGTCGAAGGTCCGGACCCGCTTCTCGCCGACGAGCACCACCACGGTGAACTTACGGCCCAGGCCGGACTTGCCGGGCGCCTTGAGTCGGGCGACCCGGTCGATCCAGTCCACCTGGTCGATGATCGCGAGGACCTGCGGGCGCTGGTCGGGGGAGCGCAGCCGCAGCGGCTCGTCCATCCCGTCGCCGGTGATCTCCACGCCGGCCGCCGGGCCGGGCCGCGACACCGGGTGGGCCGGATCGGCCCGCACCGGACCGGCCAGGCCCAGGGAGAGCGCCCCGGCAACGACCCCGCTGACCAGTACCGCCGCCAGACGCCTCATCCGTCGGACCATCGCCGCCTCCTCGCCCCGTTCGATGGATGGCCTGCTGCCGGTCACGTGTGGGTCTCGTCGACGGCGGCCGCCCGGCCCGAAACGACCGGTCCCACCTCAAAGACTTAGCAGAACGCCACGCGGTTGCAGATGTTGGAACAGTTTTTGGAACTATCTGCGATCCCGGTCCGACTAATGGATCAGCACGCCGACCGGCGGGCGGATCGTACCGTTGCGGAGGGATTCATGGGGGGCAGGGTTGCACGCGCGGGGCGTGCCTGGCTAGTCGTATTGGGCGTGGCGCTCGGAGTGTTCCTGGTGTCGCCCGCCACGCCGGCCGCCGCTCACAACTCGTTCACCGGCAGCGTCCCGGCCAACGGCGCCCGGGCGGCCACCGCGCCGGCCCGGATCGAGCTGCGGTTCCTGTCGAAGGTGGACCCGGGCAACACGGAGATCACCGTGACCGGGCCGGACAACGTGCCGGCGGCCGGTGGTCCGCCCACCTTCTCCGGCAGCCGGGTCGCCGTGCCGTTCAAGGCCGGCGCGGCCGGGCTCTACATCGTCGGCTACCGGGTGGGGTCGGCCGACGGCCATCCGGTCAGCGGTGAGATCCGTTTCACCCTGACCACGGGTACGCCCGCCCAGCCGCCCTCGTCGTCGGCCACCGCGGCCGCCTCCCCCTCGGCGGCGCCGTCCGCACCGTCGTCGGATGCGGTTCCGTCCTCGCCGTCGGCCGCCGGTCCGTCCTCGGTGGCCGGTGCCCCGCCCTCCGCCGGTACCCGGAGCCCGGCCGCGGGCACGTCCTCCGACGACGGCGCGGCCTGGCCGTGGCTGCTGGCCCCGGTGGTCCTGTTGGTCGTCCTGGCCGCCGTGTTCCTGGCGCTACGTCGCCGCCGCTGACCCGCCCACGAGTCGAGGACCGGCCCGACCCGCGGCAGGTCGGGCCTTCAGCTGCCCCGGACGGGCCGGGGTGCGGCATGTCGCACCCCGACCTGGCCCGACCGGGGACCCGGGCAGTCGGACCCGGCCGACAGTGGTCAGGGCAGGCGGACGCGGGCGGCGCGCAGCCGGGTGAGGGTCCGCTCGCGGCCGAGCACCTCGAGGGACTCGAAGAGCGGCAGCCCGACCGTGCGGCCGGTGACCGCCACCCGGACCGGGGCCTGCGCCTTGCCCAGCTTGAGCCCCCGCTCGGCGCCGACCGCCTCCAGCGTCGACTTCAGCGACTCGGCGTCCCAGGTCGCCAGCGCCTCGAACGCCGCGATGGCGGCGTCCAGCAGGTCGGCCGCGCCCTCCTTCATCGCCTTGGCCCAGGCCGCCTCGTCGATCAGCGGCGAGGCCAGGAAGAGGAAGTCGACGTTCGGCACGATCTCGCTGAGCACCGCGATCCGGGTCTGGGCCAGCGGCGCGACGGCGGCGAACGCCTCGGCGTCGAACTCCTCCGGCTGCCACGGCGGCGGGGCGATGGTGTCGGTGCCGGTCAGCCACGGCTGGCAGGCGGCGACGAACTCGTCGACGCCCAGGGCGCGAATGTACTCGCCGTTGAAGGCGCGCAGCTTCTTCTCGTCGAAGAAGGCCGGCGAGGGGTTGACCTCGTCGAGCCGGAACTCGTCCTCGATGACCGACCAGGGCACGATCTCCCGGTCGCCCGACGGCGCCCAGCCGAGCAGCATCAGGTAGTTGCGCATCGCGCCGGCGAGGTAGCCCTCGTCCTTGTACGCCTCCAGGGCGACCTTGTCCCGCCGCTTGGACAGCTTCTGCCGCTTCTCGTTGACCACCACCGGCACGTGCGCCCAGATCGGCGGCTTCACCCCGAGGGCGTCCCAGAGCAGCTGCTGCTTCGGGGTGTTGGGCAGGTGCTCCTCGGCCCGGATCACGTGGGTGATTCCCATGGTCATGTCGTCGACCACGTTGGCGAGCAGGAAGACCGGCGACCCGTCGCCGCGGGCGATGACGAAGTCCTCGATCAGCTTGTTCTCGAAGGTCGGCTCGCCGCGGACCAGGTCGACGACCACGGTCACGCCCTCGTCGGGCGTACGGAAGCGCAGCGCCCGCCCCTCGCCCGGGCCGAGGCCCCTGTCACGGTGGTAGCCGTCGTAGCCCTGGTACTGGGAGCCGGTCCGCGCCTGCACGTCCTCGCGGGTGCAGTCGCAGTAGTAGGCCCGGCCGGCCTCGTGGAGGCGCTGGGCGGCGGCGCGGTGCTCGCCGGCGTTCTGCGACTGGAAGTACGGGCCCTCGTAGCCGCCCCGCTCGATGCCGATCCAGTCGAGCGCGGAGAGGATGCCCTCGGTCCACTCGGGCCTGTTGCGGGCCGCGTCGGTGTCCTCGATGCGGAGCACGAACACCCCGCCCTGCTGCTTGGCGTAGATCCAGTTCTGCAGGGCCGAGCGGGCCCCGCCGACGTGGAACATACCGGTCGGGGAGGGGGCGAAGCGCACACGTACCGTCACGTCCTCCAGCCTACGGGCGGCGGCCAGCCGTTTCCGCGAGGGGGCCGGTCAGGGCACGGATCTGATCTTCAGCACCAGGGCGCTGCCGAGCACGGTGACCGCCGCGGTGGCCGCGTACAGGGTCGGGTATCCGCCCAGGTGCACCACGATCGGCGCGGAGAGCGCGGGGCCGAGGACCTGCGGCGCGGAGTTCGCGATGTTGATCACCCCGAGGTCCTTGGCCCGGTCGGTGGCCGCCGGCAGCACCTGGGTGATGAGCGCCGCGTCCACGGCCAGGTAGACGCCGTAGCCGGCGCCGAGCAGCAGCGCGGCGGCGACCGCCATCGGCCAGACCGGCGCGACGGCCAGCAGCAGCGCGGCCACCGCCATGATCGCGCCGGAGGTGATCACGAAGACCTTCCGCCGCCCGGACCGGTCGGAGAGCCGGCCGGCGACCACGGCGGTGAGGATCATCCCGAGCGTGTAGAGCAGGATCAGCACCAGCAGCCCACCCTCGGGGTCGGCGACCCGGACCCCGTCGGTGAGGAAGTAGAGCAGGTAGAGGGTGCCCAGGGCGTTGCCGAGCTGCACCAGGAACCGGGTGATCCAGGCCCAGGCGAAGTCGGGGTGCCGGCGTGGGTCGATCCACATCGACGCGACCAGCGCCCGCCAGCGCAGCGCCGGGCGGTGCTCGCGGGGCAGCGGGTCGTCCGCGGTGAGCAGGGCGAACGGCAGCGACAGCAGCAGCATCGCGCCGGCGATCGCCGTGTACCCGGCGGCGTTGCCGGTGACCACGGCGGTGACCAGCACCGCGCCGAGCACCAGCCCGAGCGCCTGCGGGATGCCCACCCAGCCGGAGACCCCGCCGCGCTGCACGACCGGCACCCGGTCGGGGATGGCGGCGGTGAGGCTGGCCAGCATGGCGTTGAAGCAGACCTGCGCGGCGACCCAGCCCAGCGCCACCCCGGCGATGCTCTCCTGCCGGGCGAGCAGCACCAGGGCCAGCGCCCCGAGCACCGCGCCGGAGGCGGTCCAGACGTGCCGCCGGCCGAGGTGCCGGCCGGCCAGCCGGATCGCCGTACGGTCGGAGAGCGCGCCGGCGAGCGGGTTGGCCAGCACGGCGGCGAGCGCGCCGAGGCCGGTGACGACGGCGAGCATCGCCTCCTTGTCGCCCGGCGCGATCCGTTCGACCTGCTGCGGCAGCAGCACCTGGATCGGGGTGAAGAACGCCATCCAGACGCCCAGGTTGGCCGCGAAGATCAACGCGATCCAGCTCCGCCGGACCGGCACGGTGGGTTCGGCGAGCGCCGCCGGCAGCGACGCCGGCGTCGGGTCCACCGTGGTCATGGCCGGATCAGGTCCCGCAACCAGGCGTACGACGACTTGGGCGTACGCCGCTGCGTCGGGTAGTCGACGTGCACCAGCCCGAAGCGTTTGGTGAACCCCTCGGCCCACTCCCAGTTGTCCAGCAGCGACCAGACGAAGTACCCGGTGACGTCCACCCCGGCGTCGATCGCCTCGCGGACCGCCCGCAGGTGCCCGTCCAGGTACGCGATCCGCTCCGGGTCGTGCACCCGCCCGTCGGCGTCGGGCACGTCGTCGTAGGCGCAGCCGCTCTCGGTGACCTGGATCGGCGGCAGCCGGTCGCCGTAGCGGTCCCGGAGCCCGACCAGCAGCTCGCGCAGCCCGTCCGGGGCCACCGGCCAGTCGAAGGCGGTCCGCGGGTAGCCGTCCAGCGGCACGATCTCGAAGGGCAGCGGCGAGCCCTCCTCGGCGGCCCGTACGCCGGTGGGGTTGTAGTAGTTCACCCCGAGCACGTCGATCGGGGCGGCGATCACGTCGAGGTCGCCGTCGCGCACCACGCCCGGGTCGAAGTCCTGCCCCTGCGGGTAGCCGAGCCGCAGCAGCGGGTCGGTGAAGAGCCGGTTGTGCAGCGCGTCGTACGCCGCGCCGGCCACCCGGTCGGCGTCGGTGTCGCCGAGCACCCGCACCGGTGAATAGTTGTTGGCGATGGCGACCGGGCTGCTAGTGCGGGCGCGCAGCGCGGAGACCGCGAGCCCGTGGCCGAGCAGCTGGTGGTGGGCGACCGGGAAGGCGTCGAAGAGCAGCATCCGGCCGGGGGCGTGCACGCCCATGCCGTGCCCGAGGCTCATGTGGACGAACGGTTCGTTGAGGGTGATCCAGAGCTTCACCCGGTCGCCGAGCCGGGCGGCGACCAGGTCGGCGTACTCGGCGAAGCGGGCGGCGGTGTCCCGGTTGAGCCAGCCGCCGGCGTCCTCCAGGGCCTGCGGTAGGTCCCAGTGGAAGAGGGTGGCCACCGGGTCGACGTCCCGCTCCAGCAGCGCGTCGACCAGCCGGTCGTAGAAGGCCACACCGGCGGGGTTGGCCGCGCCGGCGCCGGTGGGCTGCACCCGCGGCCAGGCGATTGAGAACCGGTACGCCGACACCCCGAGGTCGGCCAGGAGCGCGACGTCGTGGGCGTACCGGTGGTAGTGGTCGCAGGCGACGTCGCCGGTGCTGCCGTCGACGATCCGGCCGGGGGAGTGCGCGAAGGTGTCCCAGATGGACGGCCCCCGGCCGTCCTCCCGCGCCGCGCCCTCGATCTGGTGGGCGGAGGTGGAGACGCCCCACCGGAAACCGGCGGGGAACTCGGGCATCGGTGTGGTCATCCACCCTCCCGGAGAACGCGAATCGTGCTCGGGACTCTAGGGCGCGGGACGCCGTTTCGCCATAGGCCGCCGGGCATCCGGCGCGCAAGGGTTTTCGGCGTGTCTTTTCCGAACCCGTCCCGGTAAGTCCGATTTAGCGCATACAGTGCCGAATATCGCGGATGTGTTTTAAGTGGGGGAAAGAAAGAAATGATCCTCGTGGAACGCAGTGCGCACGTGGTGGCGCCGATCGAAGTGGTCTGGGACGTCGTGCAGCGGGCGGAGCAGTTGCCCGCCTGGCTCGCCGGGGTCCGCGCGGCGGAGGTGCTCTCCGGGGAGGGCTTCGGCCGGCGACAACGCGTCCAGGCCGGGCGGGGCGCGGCACACGAGGCCGAGGTGATCGCCTACCAGGAGCCGACCCTGATCGGCTGGCGGGAGCGGGCCAAGGGCGCCGGCGCCCGGGCCGAGGCGCGCACCGAGATCTACGTCCAACTCACCGGAGACGAGGAGGAGGGCGGGACGATCGTCCGCCTCATCGTCGTACGCTGGCCGGCCGGCCCGGTCAAGGCCGCGTTGCTGCGGCTCGGCCTGCGTCGGGTCGGCGCCGACCTGGAGGACTCGCTGGCCCGGCTCACCGACCTGGCCGCCGTCGGCTGAGCGAGGCACGTCCTGCGGCGTCACCCGCGACGACGGCGGTCCGGCGTCCCCGCCAGGGGCACCGGACCGCCGTCGCTGTGTTGACCGGGGGCCCCGCCTCTGCCTGAGGCGTTGAGAAGGGGCCCTTCCCTACGACCTAGCTGTCGCCGCCGGTCTCGCCGACCGGGGCGGCGTTCACGTCGTCCAACGCGTACTTCTTGGCGGCCTCGGCCGGCACGTTCGCCGGCACCGCCTTGCGCACGGCGAGCTGCCGCAGCGTCGCCACCACCACCGACTCGGCGTCGACGTGGAAGTGCCGGCGCAGCGCGTGCCGGGTGTCGGACATGCCGAAACCGTCCGTGCCCAGCGAGGTGTAGTCACCGGGGACCCAGCGGGCGACCAGGTCCGGCACCGCGCGCATCCAGTCGCTGACCGCGACCTTCGGGCCGTCCGCGTCGGCCAGCTTCTGCGCGACGTACGGCACCCGCGGCTCGCTGCCCGGGTTGAGGAGGTTGTACTCCTCGCACTCGACCGCGTCGCGGCGCAGCTCGGTCCAGGAGGTCACCGACCAGACGTCGGCGGCCACCCCCCAGTCCTGGGCCAGCAGCTGCTGGGCCTTGAGGGCCCACTGCATGCCGGTGCCGGAGGCCAGGATGTTGGCCCGCGGCGCGTCGCCGTCCACCGCCGGGGCGGGGGAGTAGCGGTAGATGCCCTTGAGCAGCCCCTCGACGTCCACACCGTCCGGCTCGGCCGGCTGGTGGATCGGCTCGTTGTAGACGGTGAGGTAGTAGAAGATGTTCTCCTGCTCCTCGCCGTACATCCGGTGCAGGCCGGCCTCCATGATGTGGGCCAGCTCGAAGGCGAACGCCGCGTCGTACGCGACCACCGCCGGGTTGGTGGCGGCGAGCAGCAGCGAGTGGCCGTCCTCGTGCTGGAGGCCCTCACCGTTGAGGGTGGTGCGACCGGCGGTCGCGCCGAGCACGAAGCCCCGCGCCATCTGGTCGGCCGCCGCCCAGAACCCGTCGCCGGTGCGCTGGAAGCCGAACATCGAGTAGAAGATGTACAGCGGGATCATCGGCTCGCCGTGGGTGGCGTACGACGTGCCGGCGGCGGTGAACGACGCCACCGAGCCGGCCTCGTTGATCCCCTCGTGCAGGATCTGGCCGGTGGTCGACTCCTTGTACGACAGGAACAGCTCCCGGTCGACGGAGGTGTACCGCTGGCCGTGCGGCGAGTAGATCTTCTGGGTCGGGAAGAGCGAGTCCATGCCGAAGGTGCGGGCCTCGTCCGGGATGATCGGCACCCAGCGCCTGCCGAACTCCTTGTCCTTCATCACGTCCTTGAGCAGGCGGACGAAGGCCATCGTGGTGGCCACCTTCTGCTTGCCCGAGCCGCGCTTGACGTCGGCGAACCGCTCCTTGCCCGGGATCGCCAGGGTCTTGCGGGCGGTGTTACGCGAGGGCAGGTAGCCGCCCAGCTGCGCGCGCCGCTCCTTGAGGTAGGCGATCTCCTCGGACTTCTCGCCCGGGGTGTAGTACGGCGGGAGGTACGGGTTCTCCTCCAGAGCCTTGTCCGGGATGTCCAGGTAGAGCCGGTCGCGGAAGAGCTTGAGGTCCTCCAGCGTCAGCTTCTTCATCTGGTGGGTGGCGTTGCGGCCCTCGAAGTGCGAGCCCAGCGTCCAACCCTTGATGGTCTTCGCCAGGATGACGGTCGGCTGGCCGGTGTGCTCCGTGGCCGCCTTGTAGGCCGCGTAGAGCTTGCGGTAGTCGTGGCCACCCCGCTTGAGGTTCCAGATCTCGTCGTCGGTGAGCCCCTCGACCATCTTGCGGGTCCGCTGGTCACGGCCGAAGAAGTGCTCCCGGACGTACGCCCCGGACTCAGCCTTGTAGGTCTGGTAGTCACCGTCGGGCGTGGTGTTCATCAGGTTGACCAGCGCGCCGTCGGTGTCCGCGGCGAGCAGCGGGTCCCACTCGCGGCCCCAGACCACCTTGATGACGTTCCAGCCGGCGCCCCGGAAGAACGCCTCCAGCTCCTGCATGACCTTGCCGTTGCCGCGGACCGGCCCGTCCAGCCGCTGGAGGTTGCAGTTGATCACGAAGGTGAGGTTGTCCAGCTCCTCGCGGGCGGCCACGCCGATCGCGCCGAGCGACTCGACCTCGTCCATCTCGCCGTCGCCGAGGAACGCCCAGACGTGCTGCTGGGAGGTGTCCTTGATGCCGCGGTGGTGCAGGTACCGGTTGAACCGGGCCTGGTAGATCGCGTTCAGCGGGCCGAGGCCCATGGAGACGGTGGGGAACTCCCAGAAGTCCGGCATCAGCCGCGGGTGCGGGTACGACGGCAGCCCGCCGCCCGGGTGGGAGAGTTCCTGCCGGAAGCCGTCGAGCTGGTCGGCGCTGAGCCGCCCCTCCAGGAACGCCCGCGCGTACATGCCGGGGGAGGCGTGACCCTGGTAGTAGATGTGGTCGCCGCCGCCCGGGTGGTCCTTGCCGCGGAAGAAGTGGTTGAAGCCCACCTCGTAGAGCGAGGCGGAGCTGGCGAAGGTGGAGATGTGCCCGCCGACGCCGATCTCCGGGCGCTGCGCCCGGTGCACCAGCATGGCGGCGTTCCACCGGATGTAGGCGCGCAGCCGCCGCTCGATGTGCTCGTCACCCGGGAACCAGGGCTCCTGCTCCGGGGCGATCGTGTTGATGTAGTCGGTGGTGGTCAGGGACGGCACCCCGACCTGGCGCTCGCGCGCCCGCTCGAGCAGGCGCAGCATGACGTATCGAGCGCGTTTGGTTCCGCGTTCGTCGATGACACCGTCGAGTGACTCGACCCATTCGCTGGTCTCTTCAGGGTCGATGTCCGGAAGCTGGCTCGGCAGACCAGCGGTGATCACCGGGCGCTTGCGTTCCGTAGCCACAGGCGTTCCCTCGGTTGTGTGTGGGATAGGTCTCTAGCGCCATCCTGCCCCCTGGTGGCACCCGTCGTCACCTCTGGCTCCCCGCAACGCGACGCTCAACACAGGTACCCGTGGGTAACTTTGCACTGCTCCGCGCGCGCCCGTCGTGCGGGTTGCGCCCGCCCTCTAGGGTCGGGCCATGACCGCGCGCCGTGCCCTGGCCGCCGGCGCCCTGCTGCTCGGCACGACGGCGCTGGTGGTCTCCCTCGTCGGGCTCTTCCGGGGGTACCTCGCCCCGGCGCCGGTCGGGCTGCCCGGGCTGGTGCTGCTCGCGGTCGGCCTGAACGGCCTGCTCTCCCCGGGCCGGCCCGGCCTGGCCGGGCCCGGCTGGCCGGAGGGTGGCTGGACGGACGGGCCCGGGGGCGACCGGTGCGCGGGTCCGACCGGCGGCGGTTCCTGAGCGGTTGCGGCAGAATGCGCCGTATGCGCAGTGAGGTGATCACCGTCCGGACCGGCTCCCGGCCGACCGTCCTGGACATCACGGCCGAGGCCGAGCGGTTCGTCTCCGGGCAGGGCGACGGGCTGCTGCACGTCTTCGTGCCGCACGCCACCGCCGGCCTCGCCGTCATCGAGACCGGCGCCGGCTCCGACGACGACCTGCTGCGGGCGATCGACGACCTGCTCCCCACCGACGACCGCTGGCGGCACCGGCACGGCTCACCCGGGCACGGGCGCGACCACGTGCTGCCCGCCTTCGTCCCGCCGTACGCCACCCTGCCGGTGCTCGGCGGCCGGCTCCAGCTCGGCACCTGGCAGTCGGTCTGCCTGGTCGACCCCAACGGCGACAACCCGTCCCGCCAGGTCCGCTTCTCCTTCCTGCCCGGCTGAGCCCGGGCCGGGGCGGCGCCCCGGCCCGGGACCGGGTCAGGCCGTCGGCGGTCGTAGGTCTGGTGGACGGCCGGCAGGTGACGGCGAGACGACGGTTGCCGGAGCTTTCCGCCGCGTCGGCCCGCAGCGGTGTAGATCGTCGACCGGTGGACCCGGACGTAGGATCGAGGCATGACCCTCCCCTCCGCCGGAGCCGCCGCGACCGGCCGTGCCGGGCTGGCCGGGGACACCGTGCGCCGGATCATGCACGTCGCGTCGGCGATGCGGCACTACCAGGACGAGGAGATCGCCGCCCTGGGCCTGACCCCGGCCGTCGCCCGCGCCCTCGACGAACTGGACCCGGACCGCCCGCTGCCGGCCCGGGACCTCGCCGAGCAGCTGCGCTGCGACCGGTCCAACGTCACCGCCCTGGTGGACAAGCTCGAACGCGCCGGCCTGGTGGAACGCCGGGTCGACCGGGCCGACCGCCGGCAGAAGACCCTGGTGGTCACCGAGGCGGGCCGGGCGATGCGGGACCGGGTACGCCGGGTGATGTCCGACTCCCGACTGCTCGCCGGGCTCACCCCGGACGAGCTGGCCACCCTGCGTGAGCTGGTGTGGAAGGTTTCCGACGGCGGCTGCCCGCAGGAGTGCGGTCCGCGCTGATCCGGACCGGCCCGGTTCGTGTCCAACTGGGCGACCGGGCCCCGATTCGGTAATGCTGTCCGACGTGACCACGCCGCAAGATCTCGACGACCGGTTCCGGGAGACCCTGGCCGCCCTCGCCGCCGCGCCGCAGCCACGGGACCGGGGCGAGCCGGTCGCCGACGGCGCCGCGCTGACCGGGCAGCAGCTGCTGGAGATCTTCGACGCCCAGGTCACCAGCCGCCAGCTCGACCTGGCCGGGCGCTGGCTGCGCAGCTTCGGTGAGGGCTTCTACACCATCGGCTCGGCCGGCCACGAGAGCAACGCGGCGGTGGCCGCAGCCCTGCGCCCCACCGATCCCGCCCTGCTGCACTACCGCTCCGGCGCCTTCTACTGCCTCCGCGCCGCCCAGGCGGCCGCCGACCACAGCGGGGACACCGAGCCCAGCGGGGGCGCCGAGCCCACCGACACCTCCGGGCCGTCGGCCGGAACCCTGGAGCCCTCCACCCGGCCGCCCGGAACCACCCGAGACACCGGAACCGCCCACGATGCCGGCACCGTCCACGACGGCGGGCCGGCGGAGGCGGACGGCGCGGCGGGACCGGCGCGGGACGGGGACCGGGCGCGGGTGGCGCCGCCCGGCGTCCCGATCGCCGTCGACGCGGCCGGCGAGGCGGTCGTCGCCCCCACCCCCGCGCCGGCCGAGGGGGCCGAGGACGCGTACACGGAGGCGGCCCGGGACGTGCTGCGGGGCATGGTGGCCTCCGCGCAGGAGCCGATCGCCGGTGGGCGGCACAAGGTCTTCGGCCGGGCCGACCTGGCCGTCGTGCCGACCACCTCCACCATCGCCTCGCATCTGCCGCGCGCGGTCGGGATGGGCCTCGCCCTGGAACGGCTGCGCCGCCTCGACGGGGCGGGGCGGCGCGGCGGGGTGGCCGGGGAGCCCGTGGCGGCGCGCTCGCCGTGGCCGCCCGACGCGATCGTGGTCTGCTCGTTCGGCGATGCCTCCGTCAACCATGCCAGCGCCACCGCCGCGCTGAACACCGCCGGCTGGTACGACCACACCGGGCTGCGGATCCCGGTGCTCTTCGTCTGCGAGGACAACGGCCTGGGCATCAGCGTCCGCTCGCCGGAGGGCTGGGTGGCGACGGCGCTCCGGTCCAAGCCCGGCATCCGCTACTTCGCCGCCGACGGCACCGACCCGGTCGGCACGTACGCGGTGGCGGCCGAGGCGGCGGCCTGGGTACGCCGGCACCGCCGCCCGGCGGTGCTGCACCTGGGCACGGTACGGCTGATGGGGCACGCCGGGGCCGACGTGGAGTCCGCGTACCGGGGGGTCGAGGAGATCGCCGCCGACCTGGCCGGCGATCCGCTGCTCGCCACCGCCCGGCTGCTGGTCTCGGCCGGGACGGCCACCCCTACCGAGCTGCTGACCCGCTACGACGAGCGGGGCTGGCAGGTCCGCCGGGTCGCCGAGGAGGTGCTCGCCGAGCCGAAGCTGACCGCCGCGGCGGACGTGGTCGCCCCGCTGGCGCCCCGACGGCCGGTCCGGGTGTCCCGGGCGGTGGCCGACGCGGCGGCCCGGGCCGCCGGTCCGGGGGCGGGGGCACGCACCGAGGCGTTCGGCGGCAAGCCGCCGGAGCTGGCCGGCCCGCTGACCCTCGCGCAGAGCATCAACGCCGCGCTCGCCGACGCCATGCTGGACCATCCGCAGCTCGCCCTCTTCGGCGAGGACGTCGCCGCCAAGGGCGGGGTGTACGGGGTGACCAAGGGGCTGCGGGACAGGTTCGGCGCGGCCCGGGTCTTCGACACGCTGCTCGACGAGACCTCGATCCTGGGGCTCGGGCTGGGCGCCGGGCTGGCCGGGATGCTGCCGGTGCCGGAGATCCAGTACCTGGCGTACCTGCACAACGCCGAGGACCAGCTGCGCGGCGAGGCGGCGACGATGCAGTTCTTCTCCCGGGGCGCGTTCCGCAACCCGATGGTGGTGCGGGTCGCCGGGCTGGCGTACCAGGAGGGGTTCGGCGGGCACTTCCACAACGACAACTCGGTGGCCGTACTCCGGGACGTCCCGGGTCTGGTGGTCGCGGTGCCGGCGCGGCCGGACGACGCCGCGCCGCTGCTGCGGACCTGCCTGGCCAGCGCGGCGGTGGACGGCACGGTCTGCGTCTTCCTGGAGCCGATCGCGCTCTACCACACCCGCGACCTGTACACGGACGGTGACGAGGAGTGGCTCGCCGGCTACGCCGAGCCGGGCGCCTGGTCCGCCGGGCACGTGCCGGTCGGCCGGGCCCGGGTGTACGGGGTGGGCTCGGCCGAGGACGTCACGATCGTCACCTTCGGCAACGGGGTACGGATGTCGTTGCGGGCGGCGGCGACCCTCGCCGACGAGGGGATCGGCTCCCGCGTGGTGGATCTGCGCTGGCTGGCCCCGTTGCCGGTGGCGGACGTGGTCCGGGAGGCCACGGCGACCGGGCGGGTGCTGGTCGTCGACGAGACCCGCCGCTCCGGTGGGGTGGGTGAGGGGATCATCGCCGCGCTGGTCGACGGCGGCTTCGTCGGGGCCGTGCGGAGGGTAGCCGGAGTCGACTCGTTTGTACCATTAGGTCCGGCGGCGCGTCAGGTTCTGGTCTCCGAGGAAGCCATTACCCAGGGTGCCCGTACGCTGCTGGCACGGTAAATTCCGTTCCACCCGGTGCGCCACTTGCATCCGGCGGGATTGGTGTGTGGACTTTGCCTGACGGTGTCGCAACGACGCCGCGAGCAGGGATGAGATGAGGAGGCACGCGACAGTGAGCGCGACCGCTGGTCAGGCCGCCGACGGGGTACGCAGCCTGGCGGACCGGTTCGGGATCGAGCCGGGGATGGTCGTCATGGAGATGGGGTACGACGAAGACGTCGACCAGGATCTCCGGGACGCCCTGACCGACCGCTGTGGAGAACTTGTCGACGAGGACACCGACGAGGTGGTCGACGCCGTGCTGGTGTGGTACAGGGACGGCGACGGTGATCTGTTCGAGCTGCTCGTCGACGCCCTCGGCCCGCTGGCCGACGCCGGTGTGGTGTGGCTCCTGACGCCCAAGGCCGGGCGGGACGGGCACGTCGAGCCGAGCGAGGTCGCGGAGTCCGCGCAGACCGCCGGCCTCCAGCAGACCTCCACGATCAACGCCGGCCGGGACTGGAGCGGCGCCCGCCTCGTGCTGCGCCGCGGCTCCAAGAACAAGAAGTAACCACCCGCGTGCGCTCCCGGCGGCCCCGGCCGTCGGGTGTGGCAGGCTGATCCCACCCCTGACCCGAACCGAGGAGTTCGCATGCCGATCGAGGTTGGCGCCGAGGCGCCGGACTTCGTGCTCAAGGACCAGAACAACCAGGAGGTCCGGCTGTCGGACTTCCGCGGCGAGCGCACCGTGCTGCTGGTCTTCTACCCGCTGGCCTTCACCGGCATCTGCTCCGGCGAGCTCTGCGAGGTGCGGGACAACCTCAACGAGTACGTCAACGACGACGTCCAGGTCCTCACCGTCAGCGTGGACTCCGTCTACTCGCACAAGATCTGGGCCGAGAAGGAGGGCTACCAGTTCCCGCTGCTGGCCGACTTCTGGCCGCACGGGGCGGTCGCCCAGGCGTACGGCGTCTTCAACGACGTCGCCGGCATCGCCAACCGGGGCACCTTCGTCATCGACAAGGCCGGCGTGGTCCGCTTCGCCGAGATGAACATGCCGGGTGAGGCCCGCGACCAGCAGGGCTGGCGCAAGGCGCTCGCCGACGCGGTCGCGGCCTGACCCGTTCGACCGGTACTCGTTCGACCGGGCCGGAGGCGGGCAGGTAAGCTGGCCAGCCTCCGGCCCGCCGAACGGGCGTTCCGGGCGCGTAGCTCAGTGGGAGAGCACTCGCCTTACAAGCGAGGGGTCGCAGGTTCGAAACCTGCCGCGCCCACCCTTCACCACCGACGTGCTCTGTCAGGATCGGCGCATGGCGTACGTCTGGTCCGGTGTCACGATCGACTGCCTCGACCCCGAGCGGGTGGCCCGATTCTGGAGCTCCCTGCTCGGTCGCGAGTTCGGCCCGTCGCAGCAGGGTTGGGTCTACCTCGGCGAGCGAGGTGAGCCGCAGCCGCGGCTGGTGTTCCAGCCGGTGTCCGAGCCCAGAACGGGCAAGGTGCGGATCCACCTCGACATCTCCGTCGACGACATCGACGAGGCCATGGCGGCGGTCGTCGATCTGGGTGGCCGGTTCACCGGTGAGCGGCACGACTACGAGCAGGGTGTGGTCGTCGTCATGGCCGACCCTGAGGACCACGAGTTCTGCCTGGTCGAGTACTACGGCTGACGGCGACGCCGAACCACCTGGCCAGCGCGACCTCGAGCGTCTCCTGTTCCTCGCCGACCCAGGCGACGTGCCCGTCCGGCCGCAGCAGTACCGCCGGCACGTCCAGCTCGTCGCTGATGTCGACGGCATGGTCGACCCGGTCGGCCCAGCCGTGCACCGAGAGCCGTCCGGTCTGGTCCAGCACCAGGCCCCTGCCGGTGCGCATCAGCTCGAACAGGCGCCCGTGCTTCAGCCGGACGTCGCGCAGCCGCCGCCCGAGCAGATCGTGGCCCGTACCGAGGTCGTAGCGGACGCTGATCGCCGTGATCTTCTCGATCAGGAACCGGTTGACGTCGTCGAAGTCCATCAGCTGCGCCAGCAACCGCCGCACCGCCTGCGGTCCCGGCTCGTTGGTTGTCAGCTGCATCTGTGCCCGGGTGTTGCTCAGCACGTCGGCCGCCACCGGGTGCCGCTCGGATTCGTAGCTGTCCAGCAGGTCCTCCGGTGCCCAGCCGTCGACGGCCGCCGCCAGCTTCCAGCCCAGGTTGAACGAGTCCTGGATCCCGAGATTGAGCCCCTGTCCGCCCATCGGTGGGTGGACGTGTGCGGCGTCCCCGGCCAGGAACACCCGTCCGACCCGGTAGCGCTCGGCCTGCCGGGTGGCGTCGCCGAAGCGCGACAGCCAGCGGGGGGAGTGCACGCCGAAGTCGGTACCGGCGTACCTGATCAGCTGCTGCCGGAACTCGTCGAGCGTCGGCGGCACCGCGCGGTCCTCGGCCACGCCTTGCGCCGGCACGACCACCCGGAAGACCCCCGGCCGTCCCGACGGTCCCACCCCGAACCGCTTCTCGGTCCTGCGCACCTCGGTCATCACCGAGGTGATGTCTTCGGGGGACGCGGTCACCTCCATCTCGCCCAGCAGCGTGTCGATCGTCGACGGCTCACCGGGGAATCCGACCCCGAGCAGTTTCCGGACCCTGCTGCGGCCACCGTCGCAGCCGATGGCGTACCGCGCCCGAAGCCGCGTTCCGTTCTCCAGGCGGACGCCGACACCGTCGTCGTCCTGCTCCAGCCCGACCACTCCGTGACCGAGCCGGATCTCGGCTCCGACTTCGGCGGCGTACTCGGCGAGCAGTCCGTCGGTCAGGGTCTGTGGAATACCGAGAACGTATCCGTGGGTGGTGTCGAGTCCGGTGGGAGCGGGCTTCTCGATGCCCGCGAAGTATCCGCCGAGCGGGTATCGGCTGCCGTTCTCGAGAAACCGCTCCAGCAGTCCCCGCTGATCCATGATCTCGATACTGCGTGCGTGCAGCCCGAGCGACCGCACGAATGCCGGCGGCTCGACCTCCTTCTCCAGTACGAGCACGTCGACGCCGTGCAGGCGCAGTTCACTCGCCAGCATCATGCCGGTCGGCCCGCCGCCGACGATGATCACATCGAACATGAATTCCCCCGTGGTGTGCCGATTCCTGCGCTCGGCCGACGATTCTGCGCCACGACCGGGGTCTTGCCGCAAGGCCGGGGGTGCGGTATATGTTGACAGTGGCAAGGAGTTCTCCTCCTTGCCTTTTCCGTTTTCGGCCGGCACGGCTCGCGCGGAATCCGCAGCAAGTCACGTACCGGTGCGGTCAGCCCCTTCCACGTACGACGCCAGGTTGGAAAGCGACGACGCCATCGCGGTCTGGTGGTCGGTCTGGTCGATGCCGGCCGGCACGTCGGCGGCCGTGACCGTCACCTCGGTCCCCGCGCCGACCTGAACGAGCTGCCAGCTCATCGTCATGACCCCCGCGTACGCCGGGTCGTCGGCCTCGAAGACCGCCCGCTGCACCACCCGTTGCGGCGGGGTCAGCTCGGCGAACCCGACCTCCACGGCGTCCGTCGCATCCGACGTCTTACCCGGAGCGTCGGTGGCGTCGAGGTAGGTGAGGACCATCCGGAACCCGCCGCCGGGCCGGGGATCCCACCGCTCGACCCGGCCGCGCATCCCGTCCGGCGGGAGCCACGCCTCGAGTGCCTCCGGGTTGAGCAGCGCGTCGTAGACGGCGGCCGGAGGAGCCGCGATCACCCGGCTGGCGCGGTCGGTCCGTTCCATCGCCCGAGTCCCGGGCTGGCGTTGCGCCTTCGCGGGCTCATGATCTGGGTCGGGCAGGTGATCGCGGACCAGGCGCAGCATCTCGTCGACCGAGCCGGCCGGATCGGTGACCGGGAACTGGACGGCGCGTACCGTCGCGGCCGGGTCGACCAGCAGTGTGGCCCGCTTCAGCCGGTCGGCGCCGGCGGCCCGGAAGGTGGGCAGCAGCAGCGCGGCGGCGAGCCGGCCGTCGGCGTCGGAGAGCAGCGGGAACGGCAGCTCGGCGTGCGCGGCGAAGGCGGCCAGTTGGTCCGGACGTTGGGTGCTGACGCCGTGGACACGGGCGCCCAGCGCGGCGAAGTCGGCGGCCCGTGACGCGTAGGTGGTGGACTCCAGCGTGCAGCCGGCGGCACCGGGGATGTCACTCCAGTAGGGCGGGAGGCCCTGCACGCCCGGCGCGTACGCGCCGGGGAAGCAGTAGAGCACTGTCCAGGCGTCCGGATCGGCGGGCGGCACCGGTGCGCCGTCGTGGCGTACCAGGGTCACCTCGGGAAGTTGGCGCCCGACCAGGGCGTGCAGGCGGCGGGCCTCGGCCGACCCGGCCGCCGCCGTGGCGGTGAGCGACCCGTCGCCGAGCAGGTGCCGGTCGCCCCACTCCTGCAGCGCGACCAGGACCGGCAACAGCCCCTCGCCCTTCGCTGTGAGCAGGTAGTCGTGGCGCGGTGGGCGATCGGTGTACGGCCGGCGGCGCAGCACGCCGTGCTCGACGAGGGCGGCGAGGCGCTCGGTCAGGGCGCGGCGGCTCATGCCGAGCCCGCGTTGCAGACCGTCGAAGCGGGTCACGCCGCCGGCGATGTCGCGGATGAGCAGGAACGTCCACCAGTCGGACAGCACGCCGAGGGTCTGGGCGATGCCGCAGTCGGCGTCAGCGAGGTCGACTCTTCTCACGCCCTCCACTATAGTGCGTTCCATTATGGAACTTACTGCCTTCTGGCGCTGGTGGACCGCCGGCACGACCAGTCAGCTCGGTTCCGCGGCCGGCGCGCTGGCCCTGCCGTTGACCGCACTGAACGTGCTGCATGCTTCGGCCTTCGAGATGGGTCTCATCACGGCGGCCGGCTACCTCGCGTACCTGCTGATCAGCCTGCCCGCCGGGGTGATCGTGCAGCGGGTGCCGCTGCGCGGCATGCAGGTCGCCCTGGACCTGATCCGGGCCCTGGCGGTCGCGTCCGTGCCGGTGGCCTGGTGGTACGACGCCCTGACGGTGGCCCAGCTGGTCGGGGTCGCCCTGGTGGTGAGCTTCGCCAACGTGCTGTTCGACGTGGCGAACCAGACCTTCCTGCCGGAGATCGTGCCGGCCGCTCAGCTCCAGGCCCGCAACAGCCTCAACTCCGGCACGCACGCCGCCACCCAGCTGGGCGGGCCCTCGCTGGGCGGACTCGCGGTGCAGGTGCTGGGCGCCGTCCCGACGCTCTTCGTGGACGCCGCCAGCTATGTCGTCTCCGCCGCGCTGCTGCGGACGCTGCCGGCCCGCCGGGTGCAACGACCGGCGCAGCGGACACCGATGGTCACGATGATCCGCGAGGGCTGGCACTTCGTGCTCCGCCACCCGATCATCGGACCGGCCATGTGGGACGCCACCGTGACCAACTTCGTCGCCGGCGCGATGATCGCCCTCACCCCGTACTACCTGGTGCGCGAGCTGCACGCGTCGCCGTTGCTGGTCGGGCTGCTGATCGCCACCGACGGCCTCGGCGCGCTCGTCGGCGCCGCGGTGACCACCCGGTTCACCGACCGGGTCGGCACCGCCCGTGGCCTGGTCATCGCGTCCGTCGTCGGCGTGGCCGGCGCGCTGGTCATCCCGCTCGGCACCGGCGTCGCCGCATACGTCGCCTTCGCAGTTGGCTCCATCGTCCTCGCCGTCTCCTCGGTGGTGCTCAGCGTGACCACCCGGACCTACCGGATGCTGGCCAGCCCGCCGGACCTCCTGTCGCGGGTCATCGCCACCGTCAAGTTCGTCTCCTGGGGCGCCATCCCGCTCGGCGGCCTGCTCGCTGGCGCGCTGGCCGGACCGCTCAGCGCCCGCACCACCCTGCTGATCTTCGCGGGGCTGACCGTGCTCTCGCCGGTGATCTACCTGTCGAGCCCGATCCGTCGGCTGCGGGACCTGCCGCTGGACGCCGCCCCGCAGCCCGTGGCGGCCCGTACCTGACCGGCCGGACCGGATGGGCGCGGCGACGGTTCAGTCCAGGCAGAACTCGTTGCCCTCCGGGTCGGTCAGCACGATGTGGCCGGCGCTCATCGGCGGTGCGGGCTCCTCCCGGCGTACCCGGGTCGCCCCGAGTGCGACCAGCCGCGCGCACTCGGCCTCCAGCGCCGCCATCCGCTCCTCGCCGCGCAGCCCGGGGGCGGCCCGGACGTCGAGGTGGACCCGGTTCTTGCCGGCCTTGTCCTCCGGCACCTGCTGGAAGAACAGCCGTGGGCCGGGGCCGTCCGGGTCCTCGATGGCCGACCGGCTGTTGCGCTGCTCCTGCGGCACCCCCATCCCCTCGAGGAAGTCGTCCCAGGCGGCCAGCGGGTCGGCGCCCTCGGGCAGCTCCACCCCGGGCGGTCCGGGATGGACGTAGCCGAGCACGTCGCGCCAGAAGGACGACAGCGCGCGCGGGTCGTGGGCGTCGAAGGTGACCTGGACGTGGCGGCTCATCGGTTGCTCCGTTCGTGGCCTGCGGTCGTCGACCCATCATCGCCGCCGGGTACGACAGCCCACGGTCAGGACAGGCGGGGCAGCAGCAGCCGGGCCACGTCGAGGGCCCGGCTCACCGGCGACCGACCCTGCGCCGGGCTCCACTCCTCGGCCGACCACACGTCCGACAGCACCGCCTTGACGAACCCCCAGGCCACCACCCGCTCGACCGGCATCGGCAGCTCGTCGGCGAGCTGCTCGACCCGGGCCGGCACCAACCCGGTCAGCGCCGCGCTCCGGTCCTCGGGAGTGGGGTTGTAGAGCAGCGCCCCGACCTCGTACCCGGGGTCGCCGACCAGGCCGTGCGGGTCGATGGCGAGCCAGGGCTCCCGGGTGGCCCGCAGGACGTTGTCGTGGTGCAGGTCGCCGTGCAGCACGACCCGGGCGGGCGCGGACGCGCAGAGCTCGCGCATCAGGCCGCCGGCCCGCGCCACCAGGTCGTGCGGCAGCGGCCCGGCCGTACCGTGCCGGGCCAGGTATCGGTCGAAGGCCCGGGCCTGCGCCGACGCCTCCGGCAGTCGGCAGTCGGGCGGTGGCGGCACGTGCAGCCGGCGGATCACGCCGGCCAGCGCCGAGGTGGCCTCGGCGTCGCGGTCGGGCACCAGGTCGCGCAGCCGCCCGCCGGGGACGGCCCGCTCCAGCAGCAACGCCCCCCGGTCGAGGTCCGCGCGGAGCAGCCGGACCGCACCCCGGCCGGTGAACGCCGCGAGCGCGGGCGCCTCCTCGGCCAGCGACGTCCCGGTCGGCACCCCCAGCTTGAGTACGGCCGGCGTCCCGTCGGCCAGGGTCGCGGCGGTGACGTAGTGGTAGGACAGCTCGTACGGCTCACCGAGGTCGAGCCCCCAGTCGCGGGCCAGGTCGGCCAGGACGGTCGGCAGCTCGGCCAGCCACCGCTCGCCGTCGCCGCCCCAGACGCCGACCACGTGCCGGGCCAGCGCGTCGGTGACCACCGGTCGGGCCCCGGTCACCGCGCCGACCGCTTCCGCAGCACCGCCGCGCCGTCGCCGGTCAGCTCGGGCAGCACCACCGTCCGACCGGTGAGGGCCATCATGATCGCCTCCGCGGTCCCGCGTACCTCAGGGCCGTCGCCCCACGCCCAGTCCAGGTCGGTGGCCGCGAACCGCAAGCCCCGGCGCCGACCGCCGCCGAAGGCCACCGACCGGCGGCTGACCAGGAAGTCCAGCGACGTCCGAACGTGCTCGGGCTCGACCGCGTACGCCAGGCCGAGCGGGCGGCGGACGTCCTGGGCGTGCACCTGCAGGTCGGTGAGCTGGCCGAGCTGCCCGACCACGGGCGGGGCGAACGGGTTGCGGGCGTTGCGCCGCAGCTCGGCGGTCAGCTCGGCGACCGGCCGTCGGGCCACCATCCGGGCCAGCTCGGCGTTCGCGCGGTGCAGGCTGAACCGGCTGCGCAGCAGCAGCGGCAGGAACCAGGAACGCCGGGCGGCGAACGGGGAGACCACGTGCCCGAGCACCTCCCGGACGGTCCATTCGCCGCAGAGGCTGGGGGTGTCGAGCTGCTCCGGGGTGAGCGGGTCGATCAGGTCGGCGAAGCGGCGGCGTTCCGCCGCCACCATGTCCAGGAGGGCCACCCGCCCGACGCTACCGGCGGCGGTGCGCTCCGCGCTGCCCCGCGCCCGCCTGCCGGCGGCGGCGGGCGGCGGGCGGCCGTCGCCCGCTGGCGCTGGCCGGCTGGCCGGCGTTAAGAGGGGGCCCCTGCTCTACCGCAGGCGTTAACAGGGGGCCCGTGCTTGCTCCTTCAGGGGTGAGGTTGGCCATAGCGGCAGGTCGGCGGCGGGTGTGCGGTGGATAGGGTGGACGGGCGAAGTCGTTCCCCGGACCGGGGTGCGGCTTCGTAGTGCTTCACGGGAACCGTGGAGCCCAGCCGTTCCGACGTTCTCCGGGCCAACCGAAACGGGACGACTGCACCCCTACAGCCCATGCCGGCGCATCCGGCGGGCCAACCCGGAACGGAGCAAGCCACGCCATGAGCGTGACCACGCAGGATCCTGCTGCCCCGGTCGAGCCGACGGAACCCGTCGAGCACGGCCGCCTCGACCGCTTCTTCGAGATCACCCGGCGGGGCTCGACCGTCCGCCGCGAGGTGCTCGCCGGCATCACCACCTTCGCCACGATGGCGTACATCGTGGTGCTCAACCCCCTGATCATCGGCACCGCGCCGGACGCCGACGGCAACCTGCTCGGCATCGCGCCGGTCGCCGGGGTCACCGCCCTGGTCGCCGCGGTGATGACCATCCTGATGGGCGTGGTCGGCCGGGTGCCGTTCGCGGTCGCCACCGGCCTGGGCCTGAACGCCTTCGTCGCGTACGCGGTCGCCTCCCAGATGACCTGGGCCGAGGCGATGGGCCTGGTGGTGATCGAGGGTCTGATCATCACCGTGCTCGTGCTGACCGGCTTCCGCAAGGCGGTCTTCCGGGCCATCCCGGCGGAGCTGAAGGCGGCCATCGCCGCCGGCATCGGCCTGTTCATCGCCTTCATCGGCCTCGTCGACGGTGGTCTGGTCCGGCGGATGCCGGACGCCGCCGGCACCACCGTCCCGGTGCAGCTCGGCGGCGACGGCACGCTGCGCGGCTGGCCCACCGTCGTCTTCCTGGTCGGCCTGCTGGTCACCGGCATCCTGGTGGCCCGCAAGGTCAAGGCCGGCGTGCTGATCGGCATCGTGGTCACCACCGTCGTCGCGGTGATCGTCAACGCGTGGGCCAAGCCCGGGCCGGCGTTCGTCGACGGCAAGCCGAACCCGACCGGCTGGCAGCTCAACGTGCCGACCCTGCCCGACCCGCTGGTCTCCGCCCCCGACCTGCACCTGGTCGGCAACGTGTCGTTCGGCGCCTTCGCGCACGTCGGCGTGATGACCGCACTGTTGCTGGTCTTCACCCTGGTGCTCGCCGACTTCTTCGACGTGATGGGCACCACAGTGGGCCTGGCCAAGCAGGCCGGCCTGACCAACGCCGACGGCACCGACATGCCCCGCCTCGACAAGGTCCTGCTCGTCGACGGCGTGGCCGCGGTCGCCGGTGGCGCCGGCAGCGCCTCCTCGGCCACCACGTACGTCGAGTCCTCCTCGGGCATCGCCGACGGCGGCCGGACCGGCCTGACCAGCGTGGCCACCGGCCTGCTCTTCCTCGGCGCGCTGCTGCTCACCCCGCTGGTGTCGTTGGTGCCCAGCGAGGCCGCCGGCCCGGCGCTGGTGATCGTGGGCGCGCTGATGATCCGCCAGATCAAGGAGATCGACTTCACCGACCTGGGGGTCGCCGTCCCGGCGTTCCTGACCATGACCCTGATGCCGTTCACCTACTCGATCACCAACGGCATCGGCGCGGGCTTCGTGAGCTGGGTGGCCATCCGGGTCGCCCAGGGCAGGGCCCGCAGCATCCACCCGCTGCTCTGGGGTGTGGCGATCGCGTTCGTCCTGTACTTCGGCATCAACCTGGTCAAGGCCGTCACCGGCGTCAGCTGACCGGATCCGTCGCGCCCCCGCCGCCGTTGGCCCCGGCAGCGGGGGCGCGGCGTTTTCCGACCGGCCGAGCCGCCGGTGACGGAGGATGCCGAGGTGGGCTACGCGGAGGTCAACGGGGTGCGGCTGTGGTACGAGACGCACGGCGACGGCCGTCCGCTGGTGCTGCTGCACGGCGGCTTCGGCGCGGTCGAGTCGTTCGCGCCGATCCTGCCCGCCCTCGCCGCCCGCCGTCGGGTGGTCGCCGTCGACCTCCAGGGCCACGGGCGTACCGCCGACGTGGACCGGCCGCTGCGATACGAGTCGATGGCCGACGACGTCGCCGCCCTGATCCGCCACCTCGGGCTGGTCGGGCCGGACGTGATGGGCTATTCGCTGGGTGGGGCGGTGGCGCTGCGTACCGCGATCCAGCATCCCGGCCTGGTGCGCCGGCTGGTGGTGGTGTCGGCGCCGTGCCGCCGGGGCGGCTGGTACCCGGAGGTGCTGGCCGCGATGGTCGCCCAGGACGAGCGGACCGCGGAACGGATGCGCGGCTCCCCGCCGCACGAGCTGTACGCCCGGGTGGCGCCACGCCCGTGGGACTGGCCGACCCTCTGGGCGAAGACGGCGGAGCTGCTGCGCCGCGAGTACGACTGGTCGGTCGAGGTGGCCGCCCTGGCGCTGCCGGTGCTGCTGGTCTTCGCCGACGCCGACGAGATCCCGATCCGGCACGCGGCCGAGTTCTTCGGGCTGCTCGGCGGCGGCCGGCGCGACGCGGGCGGGGACGGTGGCGACCGCCCGCTGTCCCGGCTGGCCGTGCTGCCCGGCCTGACCCACCACGACATCGTCGGCGCACCGGCGCTGCCCGCGGTGGCGCTGCCGTTCCTCACCCACGGCCTGCGCCCGCCCGGGTGACCCGGCGGCGTCACCAGCCCTGCCGGTGTCGCCGCCAGCGCCGGCCCGCCACGCCCAGCAGCGCCACCACGGCCAGTCCTGCCACCCCGGTCCACATCCAGAACCGGGGCCCCGTGCCGGTCGGCGGGCTGGCCCGCCGTACCCGGCCGGTGTGCACCACGTCGTCGGCGACGTCCACGGCGACCACCTCGTCGGGGGCGGTCATCAGGGTCCGCGGCGCCGTTGACCCCGGTTCCAGCGCCAGCACCCGGACGGTGCCGACGTTGCCGTAGGACGTGCGCTGGTCCATGTCCAGCGGCCCGTCGAACGCCGCCAGGGCCGACGGGTGCGGCCGGTACCCGACCACCATCGCCGCGCCGCCGTCGGTCCAGCCGAGCAGCCGGATCGCGGTCACCCCGGACACGGCCGGCAGGCGGGCGGGGCCGGTCTCCCGTCCGCTCGCCGCGTCGAGCTGGTGGACCTCCCGCCCGTTCACCGGGTCGACGAGCCGCAGCCGCCAGCTGCCGCCCTGCCGCACCACCACCGTCAGCCACCGGCCGTCCGGCGTCCAGGCGCCCTTGCCGGCCAGCCAGGTCGACGAGGGAAGCGGGAAGGAGGCGACCACCTCGCCGTCGAGGTCGGACACCTGCAACTTTCCTCCGCCCGGTTCGGGGTCGGTGGCGGGGGACAGCGGTGCCGGGTCGCCGACCTGGTAGGCGAGGCGCCGGCCGTCGGGGCTGAACGCGACCGCCCGGGCGAAGTCGTCGGGGCGCTGGCCGACCGTCAACTCGACCCGGGGGCCGCCGGCGACCGGGAGCAGGCTCAGCACCGAGCGGTGGCCGGTGACCTGCTCGTCGATCGGCACGGTGTCCCGGACCACCAGTCGGCTGCCGTCCGGAGACCAGGCCACGGGGATGCTGGCGACGCTGTCGGGTACGCCGGTGGCGAGCTGCCGGCTCCGCCCCCGGACCAGGTCGATCACCGCGATCTGGGGCCGGTCCGGGCCGCCGGAGCCGTGCGCCACGAGTCGTCCGTCGGGGGAGAGGACGACGTCCTCGCCGGTGCGCGCCTCGTACCCGACGGTGAAGGTCCGGTAGCGGTCGGAGTCGGCGCCCACGGCCACCACCCGGCTGCCCTCCTCGTGCCAGACCATCCGGGGCGCCTGACCGCTGAAGACGACCGACGCGGGACCGAGCCGGGGCCGGTCGGTCGCGTGCAGCGCGCCGAGCACCGGCGCGGCCACCCGGTCGGGCAACGCGCCCTGGGTGCCGGCGGCGACGGTCGGGGTCGGGTCGCCGGCGCGCAGCCCCATCGGCACCAGCGCGACCAGCGCCACCACGGCCAGGGCGGCGGACACCGACCGGCGCCGGGTCCGCCGCGCCGCCGCGACCGCCCGCCCGTGCACGTCGTACGCGGGCACGTCGGCCGCGGCCTCCCGCAGCGCGGTACGCAGCCGGTCGGTCATCGGGTGCTCCTCTCCGAAGGCCGGTCCACCAGTTCCGGGGCGATCGCCCGCAGCCGGCGTACCGCGTCGTGGCCGTGCCGTTTCACGGTGCCGACCGAGCAGCCCAGCGCCTCGGCCACCTGGGCCTCGGTCAGGTCCTCGTAGTAGCGCAGCACCAGCACCGTGCGTTGCCGCGGGGTGAGCCGACGCAGCGCGGCGTCCAGGCTCAGTCGCAGGGCGGTGGCGTCACTGTGGTCGCCGCCGGCCGGCCCGACCGGCGCGGCCTCCAGCCGCTCGGTGACCCGGCGTCGCCGCCACCAGGAGACGTGCTGGTGGTACATGGCCCGGCGCACGTACGCCTCCGGGTCGCCGTCCCGGACCCGCCGCCAGTGCCGGTAGGTGCGGGCCAGCGCGCTCTGCAACAGGTCCTCGGCGAGCTGGTGGTCACCGGTCAGCAGGTAGGCGGTGCGGGACAGCGCGGGCGAGCGCTGCACCACGAACTCGTGGAACGTCTCGGACACGGCCACCCCCTCCACTGATCAGAACGCCGGTCGGGCGGGGAATGGTTGAGGCGGGCCGTGTCACCGCAGCCGCTGGCGTACCCAGGGCAGCAGGGCGTCGCCCTGGAGTCGCTGGAACGCGCGCACGGTGGGGATGCCGGGCGGGGGCGGCTGCCGGGCGTGGTCGAGGAAGTAGCCGGCCAGTCCGGCGTGCACCCCGGTGAGCAGGTCCGGGTCGACGTCGGCGGTCACCGGCGACCGGCGCAGCAGGCCGTCCACGTCGTGCCCGCCGTGCAGCAGCACGTTGACCAGCAGCAGCGCGGTGTCCAACCAGGGCGGACCGGCGCAGGCGTGCGGCCAGTCCACCACGGTGACCGCGCCGGCCGGGTCGATCAGCAGGTTGTCCGCCCGGATGTCGATGTGGCACAGGGTGTCCCCGACCAGCCCGGTCAGCCCGTACGCCGCGACCTCCCGCAGCTCGTCCAGGTGGGCCGCCGCCCACGGGTCCAGGTCGGCCGGCGGGTCCGCGGCGATCCGCTCCCAGCCGGTGAAGTCGGGCGTGAGCCGTTCGACGGCGGTCGGGGCGTGCGGCACCGGGTTGGGGGTCAGCGTGCCGGCCATCCGGTCCAGCGTGTCGAGCACGACGGTCAGCTCGTCGGTCCGCCACGGGGTCGCCGGGTGCCGGCCGTCGACGTCGGTGAGGACCAGCGCCACCCACTCGCCGTCGTCGTACCGGCCGAGCAGCCGGGGGGTGGGGGCGTGCCCGGGCAGCGCCGCCGTGACGTCCGCCTCGACCCGGTGCATCTGGACGGTACGGGCGTTGCGGTGGGTGGCGGCGGCCTTGACGAACGCCCGACCGCCGCCGGCCGTGCGTACCCGGTCGGCGGTGCCGGGGGAGAAGCCGCCCGGCTGGGAGACCGCCTCGACCACCCGGTCGCCCAGCACCTCCTCGACCCCGGCCCGCACCTCGGCGGGCAGGTCGGTCCAGCCGATCCGCGTCGTGCCGCTCATCCGTCCAGGGTCGGCGCGGTGCGGCGGGCCGGGCAAGCGAATTGGCGGCGCCCCGCCGCTCCGTCCGGCCGCGCCGACGCGCACCGTCGGGTCATCCGGCGTGCGTCGCGCCCGTGGCCGGTCGCCGGTAGCGCAGCATGACCACTCCACTGTCGAACGTCCTGGTCCCGGCCAGGGTGAACCGGCTGGGCGCGAAGCCCCGGTCGGCCAGCGGGATACCGCTGCCGGTCACCACGGGGTTGAGCTTGACCACCAGCTCGTCGACCTCGTCCAGGAGCTGACCGGCGAGCCGCCCGCCGCCGCAGAGCCAGATGTCGCCGCCCGGTTCCTCCTTGAGGTCGCGGACGAAGGTCGCCGGGTCGCCGGCCACGATCCGCACCTCCGGGTAGTCGGACGGCGCCAGGGAACGGCTGAAGACGTACTGCCGGAGGTGGGCGTAGGGGCTGGTCACGCCGGCCGTCAGGGCCGGCTCGTAGGTGGCCCGGCCCATCAGCACCGCGTCGAAGCGGCCGGCCGGCGGCGAGGCGATGCCGAGCTGGGCGTGGGTGAAGGTGGGGAAGGTCTGGGGCCATTCGGCGGTGAGGTGGGCCGCCACGTCGGGCTCCAGGGTGAAGAAGTCGTAGGACCCGTCGGGGGCGGCGATGAAGCCGTCGAGGGAACTGGCGACGTAGTAGACGAGCTTGCGCAAACCGACTCCGATGTCCGGGTCGACCACGACGGATGTCGTGGTCGGGAGCGAATGTACAACACCTGTCGTGGTTGTTGCTAGGGTGTTCCGCATGCCCCGTAACCCCGAGCGCCGCATCCTGCTGGCCGACGCCGGGCTGCGGGTGCTCGCCGTCGGCGGGGCCCGCGGCCTGACCCACCGGGCGGTGGACGCCGAGGCCGGTGTGCCGGTCGGCACCGCCTCCAACTACTTCCCGTCCCGGGCGGCGCTCCTGGCCGGCCTGGCCGAACGGATCTTCGACCGGATGGCGCCCGACCCGGAGGTGCTGGCCGCGCTCAGCCGGCGCGAGCCCTCGCTGGCGCTGGTCACCGACTACCTGCGCCACATCGTCGAGCGCACCACCCGCGAGCCGGAGCTGACCCGGGCGCTGTTCGAGCTCCGGCTGGAGGCCTCCCGCCGCCCGGAGCTGCGCGCCGCGCTCGGCGAGGTGCTGCGCCGCGGGTACGCCGACGACGTCGCCTTCCACGTGGCGGCCGGGCTGCCCGGGGGAGCGTTCGAGGTCGCCCTGCTGCACCACGCCGTCGACGGCCTGCTCCTCGACCTCCTGACCACCTCCATCGACGCCGGCTACGACGTCGACCGGGTGGTCTCCGCCCTGGTGTCCCGCCTGGTCGGCCGGGCGGACACGGCCCCCGCGGCCGGCTGAGGTATGTCCACCGGCGCACCGGGAAACCGGCCGCTGGACCGACCCCGGCGGGAAGGAGCGACGAATGACCCAGGGCCTGTGCATCGGTGTGCTCGGCTCGTACGGTGGCCGCAATCTGGGCGACGAGGCGATCCTCAGCGGCCTGCTGGCGGATCTGCGCAACCAGGAGCCGAACGCCCGGATCATCGTCTTCTCGCGTAACCCGACGCATACCGCCCTGACCCACCCGGACGTCGAGGCGGTGCCCTGGGAGGGGGTCAGCCGGGCCGATTCGTCGCTGATGCTGGCCCAGCTCGACCTGCTCATCCTCGGCGGCGGCGGGATCCTCTACGACCGGGAGGCCCGCCGCTACCTGCGGGTGGTCCGGGTGGCCCAGGAACGCGGCCTGCCGCTGCTGACGTACGCGGTCGGGGTGGGGCCGCTCAGCGAGAGCGTGGACACCGGCATGGTCCGGGAGACCCTGGCCGGGGCGGCCGAGGTGACCGTCCGCGACCAGGAGTCCCGGATGGTGCTGGAGGAGGCGGGCCTGATCAACCCGATCACCGTCACCGCCGACCCGGCGTTCCTGCTGGAGCCCGCCGACTTCCCCCGCGACTACCTGCGGGCGGAGGGCGTGCCGGAGGGCAAGCGGCTGGTCGGGATGAGCGTGCGGGAGCCGGGCCGCGCCGCGGAACGCCTCGACGTGGACGGCTACCACCGGCTGCTCGCGCAGATCGCGGACTTCCTGGTCCACCGGATCGACGCGCACGTGCTCTTCGTCCCGATGGAACGCGACGACATCCGGCACTCGCACGGGGTGATGACCCACATGACGGCGGCGGACCGGGGCCGGATCCTGCACAACGACTACTCGCCGCAGCAGGTCCTCGGGTTGATGCGGCACTTCGACATCGCGGTCGGCATGCGACTGCACTTCCTGATCTTCGCCGCCATGGTCGGCACCCCCTTCCTGCCCCTGCCGTACGCCGGGAAGGTCTTCGACCTGGCCCAGCGGCTCGGGGTCCCGGCGCTGCGCGGGGTGGAACGGGAGGTGGAGGGCCCGCTGCTGGCCGAGGTGGACCGGCTCTGGGACGAGCGGGAGTCCCGGGCGGCGGCCACCGCGCGGCGGGTGGCCGAGGTCTGCGAGCAGGCCCGCGGCACCTCCCAGGTCACCCGGGGGGTGCTGGAGAGCCTGCGCTCGCAGGCGCTGACCCGCACCGGGGTGACCTGAGCGGCCGGGCCGTCAGACCGCCGGCCCCCGCGAGGTGTAGACCCACTGCCGGTCGCCGTCGCCGGACTCCAGCTCGTAGATCTCCGCCTCGGCGAGCCCCTGCGGGCCGAGGTGGTGGTGGGTCAGGGGCGGGCGGCCGTTCGGGTCCAGCTCGACGGTGACGGTCTGTCCGTCGGCCGCGCCACCCACCAGGGGGATCTCTACCGTTGATGCCATGCGCCCATCCTGCCCCGCGGGTCGCCGGCGCGCAGGATTTGCGCCGGCGGCGGGCCGGTCAGGCGCGGGGCAGCAGCCCGGGCGGATACTCCATGCCGTCGTGGGTGCAGGCCGCGGCGGCCACCCGGGCCGCGTACCCCGCCGCCTGCGGCAGCGCGTCGCCGCGCAGCCGGGCCGCGATCAGGCCGGCCGCGAAGGCGTCCCCGGCCCCGTTGGTGTCCACCACGTCGGCCGGCGGGACCGTGGCCGGTACGTGCGTCGCCGGGCCCTCACCGTCGTGCAGGTCCGCGCCGTCGGCGCCCCGGGTCACCAGCACGGTGCGCGGGGCCAGCGCGGCGGCGACCGCGCCCGCCCGGTCGCCCAGCCGTACGCCGCTGACGAAGACCAGGTCGGCGGCCTCCGCGAACGGCCGGTGGTAGTCGTTCTGGCCGTCCCAGTCGTGCAGGTCGGTGGAGAGGGTCACCCCGTCGGGCAGCGCCTCGCGCAGCACGGGCAGCGCGTCCCGGGCCCAGTCCACGATCGAGACGTGCACGTGGGCGGCGTCCCGGAGCAGCCCGGCCAGCTCCTCGTCGCCGAACGGCGCCGGCCCGGACCACGGGCTCGGGTCGTACAGCGACATCCGCCGCCCGGCCGGGTCGACCAGGTTCACCGACTGCCGGGTGCCGCCGGGGCTCTGCACCAGCGTGGTGGCCACGGAGGTACGGCCCAGCGCCGCGCGGACCACCGCGCCCGCCGGGTCGGCGCCGAGCACGTCCACCAGCCGCACCCGCAGCCCGAGGGCGTGCGCCGCCAGGGCCACCCCGGAGCCGGTGTTGCCGATCCGCGCCTCGATCGGCGGCACGACCATCGAGTCGGCCGCCGGCAGCGGGATCCCCGGCACCCGTACCCGAAGGTCCACGCCCAACCCGCCGATCACCACCAGGTCCACCATGGCGGCGACGGTAGCCGAACCGTGCCGCCTAAGCTGACCCCGGGCGTCGACGAGGAGGAAGCTTGCTGGTCATCCACGGGGTGTGGCTGGTCGGTGTCGGCCTCGCCGTCTGGGCCGAGGAGAGCAGCCGCCCGAGCGCCGCGCCGCGCCGCCCGGGCCGGGCGCCCCGCGAGCGGCCCCACCCCTTCGCCGTCGACCCCGGAGAGCTCGCCGCCGTCCTCGCCGACCGGCCCGGCCGGTGGGCTTCGGTGCTGCTGCGCCTGCCCACCCGGGCCGGCGCCCCGCTGGACTCGCCGGAGCTGGTCCGGGCCACCGTCGCCGGACCGGTCCGCGGCCCGGTCACCCTCGCCGGGTGGCGGGCCCCCGCCCTGGTGTACGCCCCGGACGCGGCGCTCGGCCTACTGACCGCGCTCGACGACCTCGACGGCGCCGCCGTCCCCGGCGCCGACCTGCGCCACCTCGCCCAGGTTGCCGAGTTCGCCCGGGACCTGGTCACCCGCGGCCGCCTCCTTCCCGCCCTCGCCGACCTGCCCGACGGCGCCGCCGAGCCGGCCCGCGTCGGCGAGCCGGACGGCCTCGACCCTCCAGCCGGCAGCGGCGCGGGGGCGGCCCGGGCGGTGTGGCGGCCGCTGCTCACCGGCACCGACGCCGGCTGGGCCCGGTCACTGGCTCTCGCCCTGCCCCCGGCCGCCCGCGCCGCTTCGGCGGTCGACCTGGCCGGTTCCGGTCCCGACCTGGGCGGCCCGGGGCCGGTGACTGCCCGCCCGGCCGGCGGCGCCGATTCCCCCGGAGCCGCCGCCGTGGTCACCGACGCGCTGGACGCGTTGACCGACGCCGCCGCCCGGGCGGCGCTCGCCGGCGTCGACCTGGTCCGTGGCGGCCGGCGCGACGGCGTGGTGGCCGGCTGGCTGCGCGCCCTGGCCGGCCCCGATCCGCTGGTCGGCGGCGACCCGGACGCGCTGCGCACCCTCGCCGGGGAGCTGGCCGCCTGGCAGCGGGACGCGGCCGGCGGGGCGGTACGGGCCAGCTTCCGGCTGGTCGAGCCCGACCCCGACGAGGTCGCCGAGCCGCTGGTGGTGGTCCCGGCGGCCGACCCGGCGACGGTCGTCGGGCCGGTCGGCCCGTGGCGGGTGGAGTTCGGCCTCCAGGCGGCCGACGAGCCGGGCCTGCACGTCGAGGCCGGGCAGGTGTGGCGGGAGCCGGCGAGCGTCGTCGCCCTGGCCGGGCGCGGTGGTGACCCGCAGGAGACCCTGCTGGCCGAGCTGGGCCGGGCCAGCCGGCTCTGGCCCGAGCTGGCGGACGCGCTGCGCACCGCAACCCCGCAGGGGCTGGAGCTGGACGTCGAGGGCGCGCACCGGTTCCTGCGCGACGGCGCGCCGGTGCTGCACGCGGCCGGCTTCGGGGTGCTGCTGCCGTCGTGGTGGCGACGCCCCTCCTCCCGGCTGGGCGCCCGGCTGCGGGCCCGCGGCCGGACCGCGCCGGGCACCGTCGCCACCACCGGCGGTGGCCTGGGGCTGGACGCCCTGGTGGACTACCGGTGGGAGGTGGCGCTCGGCGACCAGCCGCTGACCGCCGAGGAGCTGGCGGCGCTGGCCACCGCCAAGACCCCGCTGCTGCGGCTGCGCGGCCGGTGGGTGGAGCTGGACCCGAAGCGGCTCGCCGCCGGGCTGCGGCTGCTGCGCTCCAGCGGCGAGTTGACCGTGGCGGACCTGCTGCGGATGGGGCTGGCTGGGGCGGACCGCCCGGACGAGCTGCCGGTGCTGGAGGTGACCGCCGACGGCGCCCTGGGCGACCTGCTGGCCGGGCAGGTGGAGCGCCGGCTCACCCCGGCCGAGCCGCCGCCGGGCTTCCACGGCACCCTGCGGCCGTACCAGCGGCGCGGGCTGGCCTGGCTGGCGTTCCTCCAGTCCCTCGGGCTGGGTGGCGTGCTCGCCGACGACATGGGGCTGGGCAAGACGGTGCAGCTGCTCGCCCTGCTCGCCGGGGACCCGCCGGAGGCCGGGCCGACCCTGCTGGTCTGCCCGATGTCGCTGGTCGGCAACTGGCAGCGGGAGGCCGCGAAGTTCACCCCGAAGCTGCGCGTACACGTGCACCACGGGGCCGAGCGGGCCCGTGGCGAGAGCTTCACCGCGGCCGTGCACGCCGCGGACCTGGTGGTGACCACCTACTCGGTCGCCGCCCGGGACGCGCCGGACCTGGCCGGGATCGACTGGCACCGGGTGGTGGTGGACGAGGCCCAGGCGATCAAGAACGCCTCGACCCGGCAGGCCGAGGCGGTCCGCTCGCTGCCCGCGCGGCACCGGGTCGCGGTCAGCGGTACGCCTGTGGAGAACCGCCTCGCCGACCTCTGGTCGATCATGCAGTTCGCCAATCCGGGGCTGCTCGGCCCGGCCGCCACCTTCCGCAAGCGGTTCGCCGAGCCGATCGAGCGGCACGGCGACGCCGAGGTGGCCGAGCGGCTGCGCCGGATCACCGGCCCGTTCGTGCTGCGCCGGCTCAAGACCGACCGGTCGATCATCTCCGACCTGCCCGAGAAGCTGGAGATGGAGGTGCTCTGCAACCTCACCGCCGAGCAGGCGGCGCTCTATCGCGCGGTGGTCGACGAGATGCTGGCGAAGATCGAGGCGAGCGACGGCATCGAGCGGCGCGGGCTGGTGCTGGCCACCATGACCCGGCTCAAGCAGGTCTGCAATCATCCGGCCCAGCTGCTGCGCGACGGCTCGCCGCTGGCCGGCCGCTCCGGCAAGCTGGAACGGCTGGAGGAGATCGTCGACGAGGTCCTCGCCGCCGGCGAGAAGGCCCTGCTGTTCACCCAGTACGCCGAGTTCGGCGGCATGCTGCGCGGGCACCTCTCCGCCCGGACCGGCCGCGAGGTGATCTTCCTGCACGGCGGCGTGGGCAAGGCCGACCGGGACGCCATGGTGACCCGGTTCCAGTCCGCGGACGGGCCGCCGCTGTTCGTGCTGTCGCTCAAGGCCGGCGGCACCGGGCTGACCCTGACCGCCGCCAACCACGTGGTGCACGTCGACCGGTGGTGGAACCCGGCGGTGGAGGACCAGGCCACCGACCGGGCGTTCCGGATCGGTCAGCGCCGCCGGGTGCAGGTCCGCAAGTTCGTCTGCGCGGGCACGGTGGAGGAGAAGGTCGCCGCGGTGATCGCCGACAAGCGCAGTCTGGCCCGCAGCGTGGTCGGCAGCGGCGAGCAGTGGGTGACCGAGCTCTCCACCGGCGCGCTGCGCGACCTGTTCGCCCTGGAGGCCGGGGCGGTGGTGGAGTGAGCGAGCCGAACGGCGGCGGCCGGTTCGCCGACTACGGCCGGCCGGTACGGGTCGACGGCGGGCTGAAGGCGCGCAGCACCCGGGGCGCGATCGGGGTCTCCTGGTGGTCCCGGCGCTTCCTGGAGGTGCTGGAGTCGTTCGCGTTGGGCACCCGGCTCACCCGAGGCCGGGCCTACGCCCGCCGGGGCCAGGTGCTGCGCCTGACGGTCGCGCCGGGCCGGGTCACCGCCGACGTGCAGGGTTCCCGCCCGCAGCCGTACCAGGTCTCCATCGCGCTGGCGCCGTTCCCGGCGGCGCTCTGGGACCGGATCGAGCGGGAGTTGGCCGCGCAGGCGTTCTTCAGCGCCCGGCTGCTCGCCGGTGACCTGCCGGCCGAGCTGGAGGAGGTGTTCGCCGCCGCCGGCGCCCCGCTCTTCCCCCGGTCGGTGGGGGAGCTGGCCCAGCGGTGTAGCTGCCCGGACTTCGCGGTGCCCTGCAAGCACCTGGCGGCCACCTTCTACCTGCTCGCCGAGGCGTTCGACGCCGACCCGTTCGAGCTGCTGCACTGGCGGGGACGCGGCCGCGCCGAGCTGCTCGACCGGCTCCGGCGGTTGCGGGGCACCGGTCCGGCGGCGCCCGATCGGCCCGGTGGGTCCACGCCGGAGCCAGCGGTAGCGGCGGGCGGCGGACCAGGGCGGTCCACCGGTGCTCCGGAGCTGCCCACCAACGGGCCGGAGCTGCCGGCCACCGGTGCGGCGCGGGTGCTGGCCAGCCTGCCCGACACCCCCCTCGACGAGGCGGTGACGGCGTTCTGGGCGGCGCCGGTGCCGTTGCCGGACCGGCCGCCGAGCCTGGTCACCGAGCCGGAGCTGCTGCTACGCCAACTCGGCGCGCCGGCCCCGACGATCGGCGGGCCCGGCCTGCTGGAGCGGCTGCGCCGGGCCTACCGGGCACTCGGCGGGGCCTGATCGCCCGGGGTTGCCGGACCGTCCCGGCGTCGGGACCGGCCGTCCCCGCGCGAGTCACCGCCCGCGCCGGTCACAGCCAGCGGCGGCGGAACCGCCACATGAGACCGGCGTTGGCCATCAGCACCACGGCGCAGACCGCGCCGGCCAGCCGTCCGGCGAGCACGGTCAGCGCCGGCAGCGAGGCCCAGAGCACGATGGTCAACAGCATCAGGTACCGGCCACGTCGGGCCCGGGCCCGCTGGTCGAGGCGGGCGAAGAACTGCGGGTCGCTTTCCCGCAGCTGACGGGTGATCTGTTCGAACCTGCGCTGATCCTCTTTGCTGAGCATGGCGGTGCCTTCCCCTCACGGCTTCAGCGGTTCGGCGGCATACCCGCTGCGACGGGGAGTCACGCCCGCCGTGCTCCTGCTACTTTGGCTCCAGCCGTCGAGCGCGGCCGGGCGGGTCCGGCCGGCACCTCAGCTCCGGCTTACCGGCACCTTAAGTTTCCCTGTGCCGTTGAACGGCGACGACAGCGCCGCCGGGGGACGGAACGTTACATCCGGGCGTGCCTCAGCCGGGTCGGCCCTGTTCGGGACGGTGGCGCCGAGACCGGGCAGCTCGACGCTCCGCCGGCGGGGCGTTGAGCGGTGTCTTAAGTGCCCTCCCGGGCCGGCATCGGCCGCCTTGATGGCCTCCGGGCCCTTCACTACCGTCCCGTAGCAACTCCTCAGGCAGCAGTCGCCGCCACCTTCAGCTCCCCCGGCAACGCGGTGCTGCGGCGCGATTCAAGAAAACGGGATTGGTACATGGCCGACCAGAATGTGCCACCACGCCGTCCGCGGGACGACCGCGGGTGGGACGGACGACAGCACCCCGACCCGGACGCGTACGGCGTCCCCACCGCCGGCGACCCGTACCGGCCGGCGCCGGCGTACCCGAATCCCACGGTGGCCCCCACCCCGCAGTGGGTCGGCCCCGAGGGGCTGAGCCGGCAGAGCTTCGCCCAGCCGGCCGGCGCCGGACTGCCCAACCTGGACGACGACGGACCCCGGGGTGGCGCCGGGCGGCGCCGCGCCCTGGTGGCGTTCGGCGGTGCGGCCGTCATCGCCGGCGGCGCCGCGTTGGCCATGTCCCCCGCGGTGCGGGGCCTGTTCACCGACGAGCCGGCCGAGGTGCCGGGGGTGGCCGGTGACGCCACCGGCACCAGGGTGACCGACGGCACCGCCGCCCGCCCCAGCGGCCAGAAGCCGGTCACCGTGCGCACCTACACCGAGCAGAACGAGAGCTACATGGGCTCCCGGGCCGGTGCGGCGCTGAAGAAGAACTCGCCGACCGGCGGCCGGACCTTCTCCGGGCCGGCGGCCGCCGCGAAGGAGACGACGCCGACTGTCCGCACCGTGCTCGCCAAGGACCCGGTCCGGCACCTGGCCAGCCGGGCCACCTTCGGGGCGACCCCCAAGGTGCTCGCCGACATCCGCCGGATGGGGGTCGACGCCTGGGTCCGCTGGCAGCTCGACCCGGAGAAGATCGCCCCGACCAAGGGGGAGCTGAAGCTCGCCGAGCTGAGCACCCTGACGATGGGCGCCAAGCAGCTGCGGGAGCAGCGCGACCAGCTCAACCAGCGGGGCGCCCAGCCGGAGAAGGAGATGGTCGACGCCACCATCGCCCGGCAGATCTGGTCCGACCGGCAGCTCTACGAGGTGATGGTCGACTTCTGGAACGACTTCCTGCACGTGTCGGCGGACTTCGACGGCGGCGAGCTGCACCGCAACTCCTTCGACCGGGACGTCATCCGCAAGCACGCCCTGGGCAGCTACCCGGAGATGCTGGTCGCCGCGAACCGGCACCCGGCGCTGCTGCTCTACCTGAACCAGAACGACTCCCGGGCCGACGCGATCAACGAGAACCTGGCCCGGGAGAACCTGGAGCTGTACTCGGTCGGCGTGGACGGCGGCTACACCGAGAAGGACGTCCGGCAGGCGGCCATGCTCCAGACCGGCCGGGGCGTGAACGACGACGAGTACGTCTTCCGCGCCGAGCGCCACTACAAGGGCAAGGTCAAGGTCCTCGGCTTCAGCCACGCGAACAACTTCGACGACCCGAAGCAGGCCGACAAGGTCATCGACTCGTACATCACCTACATCGCGCTGCATCCGTCGACCGCCCGGTACGTCGCCCGCAGCCTGGCCACCCGGTTCGTCTCCGACACCCCGCCGAAGTCCATCGTGGACCGGCTGGAGAAGGTCTACACGGCCAACCACGGCATGATCAAGCCGGTGCTGATGTCGCTGTTCAGCGCCTCGGAGTTCTGGGCGGCGATCGGCCAGAAGGTACGCCGGCCGATGGAGTACCTGGTGGCCACGTACCGCACGCTGGGCGTGCGGCCGGACGCCTCGCCCGAGCACAAGCCGGGCGACAACCAGCGGACCCCGTACGCGGAGGGGCTGCGGCAGATCCAGGACAAGCTGCGGGAGCTGGGCCAGTACCCGATGGGTCAGCCCACCCCCGACGGCTACCCCGACGTCTACGTCGCCTGGACCTCCGCCGGCACCATGGTCAACGGCTGGAACGAGGCCGGTGACCTGGCCGCCGGCTGGCGCACCCACTTCACCTTCAGCAAGCCGGAGAAGCTGCTGGCGGATCCGCCGGCCACCGCCGGGGCGTACGTGGACGCGCTGTTCAAGCGGCTGGTGCACCAGAAGCCGACCGCCCGGGAGCGGGCCCTGATCCTCGGCGTCGCCGGGGTCGAGGCGAGCACCAAGGTCGACCCGACGTTCAACGGGGCCGTCACCGCCGTCGCGCGGGCGATCCTCGCGTCCCCCCAGCACCACCTCCGGTGAGGCACCCGATGGAGAAGACCGTGAACCCGTACCCCCTGCACCCCGACTGCCCCGACCTGCGCCGGCTGGCCGACAACCCGGCCGAGGCGGTGCTGCGCGCCGAGGCCGCCGCCGTGGCGGCCGAGAACGCCGCCGAGCGGGACCGCTACCGCCGGCTGGAGGAGCTGGAGGAGGCCCAGCAGGACGGCCGGGGGGTGACCCGGCGGACCTTCGTCGCCGGCGCCGCGGCCACCGCCACCGCGCTGGCCACCGCCCAGTTCGTCACCACCTCGGCGTCCTTCGCCGCGACGAAGACCGGCACCCTGATCCACGTCTTCCTCTACGGCGGGCTGGACGGGCTGAGCCTGGTCGCCCCGGCGGACGACCCGGTGCTCGGCAAGGCCCGGCCGGACCTGCTGCTCAGCAACGACTCGCTGGCCCTCGGCCGGGGCTTCAAGCTGACCAGCGCGTTCAAGCCGCTGGAGAAGTGGCTCTCCGCCGGCCAGCTCGGCTTCGTGCCGGCGGTCTCCGACGAGCGGCTGTCCCGCAGCCACTTCCAGGCAGCCGACGCCTGCAACCTCGGTGGCCTGCCCAGCGAGACCGGCGGCCGGGGCTGGCTGGACAGCCTGGTCGACCAGCTCGGCAAGGGCACCGCGTTCCGCAGCGTCGGCGTCGGCAGTACGCTGCCCCGCTCGCTGGTCGGCACCAACGGCGCGCTGTCGCTGAACAGCGTCGGCTCGCTGCGCCTCAACGGTGACGACAAGTACCGGGAGGCCACCGAGAAGGCGATCAAGGGCCTGTTCACCAACATCAACCACCCGGTGGAGGAGGCGGTCCGCGACGGCATGGGCGCGCTGGCCACCGCGCAGCGGCTGGCGGCCAAGCCGTACGAGCCGGCGGCGGGGGTCACCTACGAGGGCGTCGGCTACGCCTTCCAGCAGCTCGCCCAGCTGATCAAGGGCGGTGCGAACGTCCGGGTCGCCACGGTCGGCATGGGTGGCTACGACACCCACGAGAACCAGGGCACCCAGGACGGCGGGCAGCTCTGGAACAAGCTCAACGAGCTGGCCAAGGCGATGGCGGCCTTCTTCACCGACCTCGGCGACCGGGCCGCCGACGTGACGGTGATGGTGTCCAGCGAGTTCGGCCGCCGGGTCGCCTCGAACAGCGGCGGCACCGACCACGGTCACGGCGGGGTGGTCAGCATCCTGTCCGGGCGCCGGCTCGCCGGCTCGCTGCTCGGCACCTGGAACGGGTTGAACGATCTGGACAGCGGCGACGTACCCGAGTACAACAACATGTTCAACGTCTACGGCTCGGTCGCGCAGGGCAGGTTCGGCCTGACGAACGGGCAGGTGGACACGATCTTCCCGAGGCAGAAGTTCAAGCCCATGAAGTTGTACGCGTGACGTCCCAGCACACCGACGCCGCCGGCCGTCGTACCGGGACCCCGTCCCCGTACGGCGGCCGTTCGGCTGCCTCCGTACCCTCGCCGCTCGCGCTTCCCCGGCGCGGGCCCGGCGCCCGGCGGGCCCTGGCCGTGGCCTTCTGGCTGGGCCTGGTGGCGGCGGTGCTGCCCTGGTGGGTGCAGACCCCGGCCGACTCGCTGGCCGGCACCGCCGACGTGCTCACCGCCGCCGGGCGGATCACCGGCCTGGTCGCCGGCTATCTGCTGCTCGTGCAGGTGCTGATGATGAGCCGCCTCGGGGTGCTGGAACGCGGGCTGGGCGGCGAGCGGGTCTCCCGGCTGCACCGGGACCTGGGCGCCACCCTGTTCGTCGCCGTCCTGGCCCACCTGTCGCTGCTGGTGGTCGCCTACGCCGAGATCGAGGGGAACTCCCTGTTCGGCGAGGTCGGCGCGCTGCTGACCGGCTACGAGGACATGGTCTCGGCGTTCGTCGCCGCCGGCCTGCTGGTGGCGGTCGGGGTGAGCAGCGTCCGGGCGGTCCGCCGGGTACTGCCCTACGAGCTCTGGTACCACCTGCACCTGGCCAGCTACGCGGTGCTGCTGCTCGGCTTCGGCCACCAGTTCAGCAACGGCGCCCAGCTCTTCCCCGCCGGGCCGGTCCGCACCGGCTGGATCGTCGCGTACCTGCTGGTCGGGGCGGGGGTGGTCTGGGGTCGACTGGTCGCCCCGCTGCGGTTCAACCTGCGGCACCGCATCCAGGTCGCCGACGTGGTCGCGGAGTCCCCGGACACCATCTCGATCTACCTGACCGGGCGTCGGCTCAACCAGATCGACCTGCTCGGCGGCCAGTACTTCCGGTGGCGGTTCCTCAACCCGGGCTGCTGGTGGCAGTCGCACCCGTTCTCGCTGTCGGCCGCGGGCAACGGCCGCTGGCTGCGGCTGACCGTCAAGGTGGTCGGCACGCACACCGCGGACCTGCGCGACCTGGAGCCGGGCACCCGGGTCTGGGCGGAGGGCCCGTCGGGGACGTTCACCGCCGCGCACCGCACCCGGGAGCGGGCGTTGCTGATCGCCGGCGGCAGCGGCATCGCCCCGCTGCGGGCCATCCTGGAGGAGCTGCCGGCCGGCGCCGCGCTGATCTACCGCGCCCGCACCCCGGCCGACGTGCTGCTGCACCGGGAGCTGGACTGGATCGCCCAGGCCCGGCAGACCTCGGTCTGGTACGTCATCGGCTCCCGTGACGACACCGGCCCGCGCCAGGTGATGACCCCGGCGGGGCTGCTCCGGCTGGTGCCCGACCTGCTGCGCCGGGACGTCTACCTGTGCGGGCCGCCCGGCCTGGTCGACCAGTCGGTGCGGGTGCTGCGGGAGGCCGGGGTGCCCCGCCGGCAGATCCACCTGGCCACCTTCGAGCTGTAGAGAGGCATTCCACTCCATGCGCCGCGCCCTGCTCGCCATCACCGGCCTCGCCGCCAGCACCACCGCGCTGGTGGCGCTCAAGGGCTCCCCGGGCGCCGGCCAGCCGACCGCCCAGGATCTCCCGGCCGACCAGGCCCCCGCCGTGCCCGGCGCGACCACCGCCCCTCGGGCGTCGGCGACGCCGCCGCGACCGAAGGTCACCCCGTCGCCGTCGCCCCGGCCGAGCCGGTCGGCCACCGCCCGGCCGAGCCGCACCCCGGACGGCGCGACGAGCACCCGGACCCGGACGTCGGCGCCGCGGACCACCACGGCCGCCCCGCGCACCACCACGGCCGCGCCGAGGACCACCACCGCCGCGCCGACCAACCGCAAGGTGACCGGGCCGGTGATCTCCAACGAGTACGGCAACGTGCAGGTGCAGATCACCCTCTCCGGCAGCCGGATCACCGACTGCGTGGCCCTGGAGCTGCCGCAGGGCGGCCAGTCGGACCTGCGCAGCGACAAGGTCGACGCCGCCTACAGCGGGACCTCCGGGCAGGTGGTGCAGCGGCAGAGCGCCAGCCTGGACACCGTCTCGGGGGCCACCTACACCAGCAACTCGTACAAGCAGTCGTTGCAGGCCGCGATCGACCAGGCGCGCTGAGATGACCACCGCGGCCCGGCCCGGGCTGCGCCGGGTGGAGCAGGTGATGGGGACCGCGATCAGCCTGGACCTCGCCGACGACCTGCCCACGGCCACCCTGCACGCGCTGGCCGACGAGGCGTTCGACTGGCTGCGCGAGGTGGACGCCCGGTTCAGCACGTACCGGCCGGAGAGCGAGGTGTCCCGCTTCGGCCGGGGGGAGCTGTCGTTCGCCGGGGCCTCCGCCGACCTGCGGGGCGTGCTGGAGCGCTGCGCCGAGCTGTGGCGCGACACCGACGGCTTCTTCGACGCGTACGCCACCGGCGGGCTGGACCCGTCCGGCTACGTCAAGGGCTGGTCGGCGCAGGTCGCCTCGGACCGGCTGCTCGCGGCCGGGGCGGCCAACCACTGCCTGAACGCCGGCGGCGACATCCGGGTGCGGGGCCGCTCGGCGGCCGGCCGGCCGTGGCGGATCGGGGTGCGGCACCCGTGGGACGCGGGAGCCACCTGCCTGGTGCTCACCGGCACCGACCTGGCGGTGGCCACCTCCGGCGTCTACGAGCGGGGGCACCACGTGCTCGACCCGCGGCGCGGCGAGCCGGCCCGGGGGCTGCGCTCGGTCACGGTGGTCGGCGCGGACCTGGGCGTGGCCGACGCGTACGCCACCGCGGCCGTCGCCATGGGCCCGGCCGGCGTCGCCTGGCTGGACCGGCTGGCCGACCACACCCACGCCGTGGTCACCGACGACGGTCGACTGCTGCACTCCACCGCGCTGCCGCTGACCGACTGACAGTGAGGATGTAGGTGGGGTCACCCGGTCCGGTCTGACTCACCGACTGACCGACGTTGCTGTCCTGTTGAGCGATTCGTCGATCGGTTCCGGGTGACCCCGTCCTGCACGTCACTGGCAGGGGCGTCGTGACCTGATAGGAGCCTGTGCAAGAGGCCCCGTCACTGTCCTGTCCGCCCGTCCCGGCGGGTGCGTGCCGACCCTGTCGGTGCAAGCGAAAGGGACGACGGTTCCAGGATGACAGCCAAGAAGCGCCAGGTCACGGGTGGGGTTGATACCCACGGGAAGACGCATCACGCCGCTGCGGTCGACCACGCGGGTCGGGTGCTCGGTGATCAGGA
>NZ_FMCX01000012.1 GCF_900091555.1 Micromonospora mirobrigensis | reverse complement strand
GGTGGGGTAAGGCCCCCAGCTAGACGACTGGGTTGATAGGCCGGAACTGTAAGCCCGGTAACGGGTTCAGGTGACCGGTACTAATAGGCCGAGGACTTGACTACGAAGCTGCTACGCGTCCACTGTGCAACTCTGAACAAGCGAACACCCGTGACGGTTTACCGGTGTGTTTGACATGTTCATAGAGTTACGGCGGTCATGGCGGAGGGGAAACGCCCGGTCACATTCCGAACCCGGAAGCTAAGCCCTCCAGCGCCGATGGTACTGCACTCGGGAGGGTGTGGGAGAGTAGGACGCCGCCGGACAAACATTCCAGTCGAGGGCCGCCCCAGTGAGGGTCGGCCCTTGACTGCGTTAGCGTCCTCGGAGACGCATGAGGAAGGATGTACCCGTGAGTTCAGGACCGCAGGGCGGCGATCGCCCCCGTCGTTACGAGGACCGTACCGACCGTCAGCAGGGGCGCGGCGACGCCCGTCGTGACGACCGTCCCCCGTACCGCGGGAGCCGCGACGACCGCGCCGGCGGCCAGCGGAGTGGCGCCGGGGGTGACCGCCGTGAGGGTGGTTTCCGCCGTGACGACAACCGCGAGGGTGGTTTCCGCGGTGGCGCCGGGGGCGACCGCCGTGAGGGCGGTTTCCGGGGCGGCGACCGTGACGGCGGTTCCCGCGGTGGTGAGCGTCGCGAAGGCGGCTTCCGCTCGGGTCCCCGTGAGGGTGGCTTCCGCGGTGGCGACAACCGCGAGGGTGGTTTCCGCGGTGGCGCTGGTGGCGACCGTCGCGAGGGTGGCTTCCGCTCCGGTCCGCGCGAGGGTGGCGCCCGCGAGGGTGGCTTCCGTGGCGGCGACCGTCGCGAGGGCGGCTTCCGCTCCGGTCCGCGCGAGGGTGGCGCCCGCGAGGGTGGCTTCCGTGGCGGCGACCGTCGTGAGGGTGGCTTCCGTGGTGGGGATAGCCGCGAGGGTGGCTTCCGGTCCTCGGGTCCGCGTGAGGGCGGCTTCCGCGGTGGCGACAACCGCGAGGGCGGGTTCCGCGGCGGCGATCGCCGTGAGGGTGGCGCTCGCGAGGGTGGCTTCCGGGGTGGCGAGCGCCGTGAGGGCGGCTTCCGCGGTGGCGACAGCCGCGAGGGTGGCTTCCGCGGCGGCGACCGTCGGGAGGGTGGCTTCCGCGGCGGTGACAACCGTGAGGGTGGCTTCCGGGGCGGCGAGCGTCGTGAGGGTGGCTTCCGCGGTGGCGACAGCCGCGAGGGTGGCTTCCGTGGTGGGGACCGTCGTGAGGGCGGCTTCCGGTCCTCGGGTCCGCGTGAGGGTGGCTTCCGCCGCGACGGCGACGCGCCGCGTGAGGGCGGCTTCCGCGGCGGGGACCGTCGCGAGGGTGGCTTCCGGGGCGGTGACAGCCGTGAGGGTGGCTTCCGCGGCGGTGAGCGCCGGGAAGGCGGCTTCCGCGGTGGTGACAGCCGTGAGGGTGGTTTCCGGGGTGGCGAGCGCCGTGAGGGCGGCTTCCGCGGTGGTGACAGCCGCGAGGGCGGTTTCCGTGGTGGGGACCGCCGTGAGGGTGGCTTCCGGTCCTCGGGTCCGCGTGAGGGTGGTTTCCGGTCCTCGGGTCCGCGTGAGGGTGGCTTCCGCCGCGACGGCGACGCGCCGCGTGAGGGCGGCTTCCGCGGCGGCGACCGCCGTGAGGGTGGCGCCCGCGCGGGTGGCTTCCGGGGCGGTGACAACCGTGAGGGTGGTTTCCGCGGCGGCGAGCGCCGTGAGGGCGGCTTCCGCGGTGGAGACAACCGCGGTGGAGACAACCGTGAGGGCGGGTTCCGGTCCGGGCCGCGCGAGGGTGGCTTCCGGGGCGGTGACAACCGTGAGGGTGGCTTCCGCGGCGGTGAGCGCCGGGAAGGCGGCTTCCGCGGTGGTGACAGCCGCGAGGGTGGTTTCCGTGGTGGGGACCGTCGTGAGGGTGGCTTCCGGTCCTCGGGTCCACGTGAGGGTGGCTTCCGCCGCGACGGCGACGCGCCGCGTGAGGGCGGCTTCCGCGGCGGCGACCGCCGCGAGGGTGGCTTCCGCGGCGGTGACAACCGTGAGGGCGGGTTCCGCGGCGGCGACCGGGCGCGTACCGAGCGGGACGGCGAGCGCCGTGGCTTCGACGATCGGCGTCGCGAGGGCGGCTACGGCGCCAGCGCGCCGCGCGACCGTGACGACGACCGGCGGGACCGGTCCGAGGACGGCGAGAGTGGCCGTTCGTCGGCGCCCGCCCTGCCGGACGAGATCGTCGCGAGCGACCTCGACACCGCCGTCCGCGCGGAGCTGCTCTCGCTGAACAAGCCGGTGGCGGAGACCGTCGCCCGGCACCTGGTCGCGACCGGCCAGCTGATCGACGAGGACCCGGCCGAGGCGCTGGCGCACGCCCTGGCGGCCCGGCGGCTCGCGTCCCGGATCTCCGCCGTGCGGGAGGCGGTCGGGCTGGCCGCGTACCACACGGGGGAGTGGCAGACGGCGATCGCCGAGCTACGGACGTACCACCGGATGACCGGGTTGCAGAGCCACCTCGCGGTGCTGGCCGACTGCGAGCGGGCGCTGGGCCGCCCGGAGCGGGCGATCGACCTGTTCCGCGGCGCCGACCAGGAGAAGCTCGACAAGGCCGTGGCGATCGAACTGCTGATCGTGGCCGCCGGCGCCCGGGGTGACCTCGGCCAGAAGGACGCGGCCGTGGCCATGCTGCAGGTGCGGGAGCTCACCACCGAGACGCCGGAGCCGTGGACGGCCCGGCTGCGCTACGCGTACGCCGACGCGCTGCTGGCGGTGGGCCGCCGCGAGGAGGCCCGCGAGTGGTTCTCCCGGGCCTCCGACGTGGACGCCGAGGGTGAGACCGACGCCGCCGAGCGGCTGCTGGAGCTCGACGGCGTGGTCATCGAGGGCGACGACGAGGACGAGGAGTCGGGCGAGGAGATCGCCGCCGGCCCGGGGACGCCGGGCGCGGTCGCGGCCCGTCCGGACGCCGACCTGACCGCCGCCGCCGGTGACCTGACCGCCGACGCCGACGCCGACGCCGACGACCTCGAGGACGAGGACGACGACCTCGAGGACGAGGACGACGACCGCGACGACGACTACGACGACGACGACTACGACGACGAGGACGAGGACGACCTCGACGCCGACGCACCGACCACCGACGAGCGCGCCGCGGACGAGCGGACCGACGGCGAGCCCGTCGAGGGGGCGGACCTGACCGGCCCGCAGGCCGGCGCGGCCGAGCCCACCGGTCCGGTCGCCACCGGTGAGGTCACCGGACGCACCGGGGACGAACCGGAGTCGGCGCAGCGATGACCACGAGCGCCGGGGAACGGCTGGTCGACGGGTACGCCCTGGTCGTGTTCGACCTGGACGGCGTCATCTACCTGATCGACCGGCCGATCCCCGGTGCCGTGGAGGCGGTCGGCCGGCTGCACGCCGAGGGCCGGGCCGTCGCGTACGCCACGAACAACGCGTCCCGCCGATCCAGCGAGGTCGCCGACCTGCTCACCGGCATGGGCGTACCGGCCCGGCCGGAGGAGGTGCTGACCTCGGCCGCCGCCTCCGCCGCGCTGCTCCGCGACCGGCTGCCCGCCGGCGCGCCCGTGCTGGTGGTCGGCGCGGAGGCGCTGCGCGCGGAGGTCCGCGCCGCCGGGCTGCGCCCGGTGGAGCAGGCCGAGGACGAGCCCGCGGCGGTCGTGCAGGGCTACGGCCCGCAGGTCGGCTGGGTCGACCTGGCCGAGGCGTCGGTGGCGATCCGGGCCGGGGCGCTGTGGATCGCCACCAACACCGACCGCACGCTGCCCAGTGGGCGCGGCCCGTTGCCGGGCAACGGTTCCCTGGTGGCGGCGCTGCGTACCGCGCTGCGACGGGATCCGGACGTGGTGGTGGGCAAGCCGGAACCGGCGCTGTTCGCCACGGCGGCCCGCCGGGCGGGCACCGGGCGGACCCTGGTCGTCGGTGACCGGCTGGACACCGACATCGAGGGCGCCCGCCGCGCCGGGCTGGACAGCCTGCTGGTGCTCACCGGGGTCAGCGACGTACCGGAGCTGCTGGCGGCCCCGCCGGAGCGACGACCGACGTACGTCTCCCGGGACCTCGCCGGGCTCTTCGACCCGGCGGCCCTGGTCCGGGTGCCCGCCACCTCGCCCGCAGCAGACTGGTCGGTCCGGGTGACCGGGCGCGACCTGGAGCTCGACGGCGCCGGCCGGCCCCTGGACGCGTTGGCGGCGCTCTGCGCCGCCGCCTGGTCGGCCGGCGTCGAACCGCTGGTCCGGCCGGCGTCACCGGACGCGGAAGCGGCCCTCGAGGCGCTCGGCCTGGCCTGAGGGCCGGCGGAGTTCAGAGCAGCTTGCGGAGCTTCATCAGGTCGAACGGGTTGGCCTTGATCGAGACCCGCCGCGCCGCCACCGCCTTGGTCACGTCCAGTTCGCCGCGGAGCAGGGCGACCAGGTCGTCGCTGGTGGTGCTCAGCGCGATCTTCGCCTTCGGGTCGTCGCCGTCGGTCAGGTCGACCAGCCGGCCACCGGTGAGCCGCCCGTGGAACGCGGTGTCGAGGTCGGTGACCCGGCAGGCCAGCGTGCGGTCCAGGTCGATCCGCTCCTGCATGTCGGCGTGCCGGTCCAGTCGGGCCGCCAGCTCCTGCAACGCCTGTCGGCACTCGTCCACGCTGGCCACATCGTCTCCTCACCGCACGCCACGCCGTTCCCCCGGCACGGTACCGCACCGGGTGTTTCCCAGGGCCCGGTAGCGTGACACCTGCACACCCCACCCCGCGGAAGGACTCAGGGCATGCAGGACGCGTGGCGCGCCTACCTCGAGCTGGCCATGGGCCTGACGGAGGCGCCCCGGAAGAGGGTTCAGGACGTCGTCAGTCGACTGGTCGGCTCCGGCGGCGCCACCGCGGCGCAGCTCCAGGCGCTGGGCGAGGAACTGGTCTCCACCGGCGTGGCGAACCGGGAGTCGCTGACCAAGCTGGTCCGGTTCGAGGTCGACCGGGCGCTGGGCGCGGTCGGGCTGGCCACCGCCGACGAGGTGGCCGAGCTGACCCGCCGGGTGCACGACCTGGAGAGCCGGCTGCGGGAGGCCAAGGGCGGCCAGGTGGCGCCGGTGACCGGACCGTCGCCGGTCGCGCCCCGGTCCGGCCCCACCGCCCCCACGTCCGACCGGGTCCCGGGCCCGACCTCGCCCGCCCCGGCTGCATCCGCGCCCACCGCCGCGCCGGCCCAGGATTCCCCGGCCGCGCCCGTCGCCGCCCCGGTGGCCCGCAAGGCGGTGGTGAAGAAGGTGGCCAAGAAGGCCGTGGCGAAGAAGGCGCCGACCACGGTTGCCCGTACCGACGACCAGCCGGCGCCGACGGTAGCGAAGAAGGCCGCGCCGGCCCGCCGGCCCGCGGACGACGACCGGTGACCCGGCACACCGGCGTCGGGACCCGCTCGTGAGCGGGCCGTTCCGGCCGGGACCGATGCCCGGCCCCCGGCCCGGTCCGCCGCCCGCGGCGCGGCCCGGCCAGCCCGCGGGCGAGCGGCCGGTGGCCCCGCTTCCGGTCGAGGACGTCGACGACGTCCGGCACCCGGCGGTGGACGCCGCCGTGCAGGCGATGGAGAACGCCGCGGCGCTCTCCCCGGCCGACCAGATCCCCCAGTACGAAGCGGCGTACGACACGTTGCGCGAGACCCTGGCCGGCATCGACCAGGCCTGACCGAGGCGGAGAAGCACCACCCATGGCACGTCGCAACCGGCTCGACGCCGAACTCGTCCGTCGCGGCCTGGCCCGCTCCCGTGAGCAGGCCGCCGCGTTGGTCAGCGCCGGCCGGGTCCAGCTCCGCGGGGTGGTCGCCGGCAAGCCCGCCGCGATGGTCGACCCCGCCGATCCGCTGCTGGTCACCGGCGAGGACCCCGGCACCGAGTACGTCTCGCGCGGCGGCCACAAGCTGGCCGGCGCGTTGGCCGCCTTCACCCCCGGTGGGCTGGCCGTCGCCGGCCGGCGCTGCCTCGACGCGGGCGCCTCGACCGGCGGCTTCACCGACGTGCTGCTGCGGGCCGACGCGGCCGAGGTGGTGGCGGTGGACGTCGGCTACGGCCAGTTGGCCTGGCCGCTGCGCACCGACGACCGGGTCCGGGTCTTCGAGCGCACCAACGTGCGTACGCTGACACCGGAGGCCATCGGCGGCCAGGTGGACCTGACCGTCGCCGACCTGTCGTTCATCTCGCTGCGGTTGGTGCTGCCGGCCCTGGCCGCCTGCACCCGTGCCGACGGTGACCTGGCGCTGATGGTCAAGCCGCAGTTCGAGGTGGGCAAGGAGCGGGTCGGCGCCGGTGGGGTGGTCCGCGACCCGGCGCTGCGAGCCGAGGCGGTGCTGGACGTGGCCGGGACGGCCGCCGGACTGGGACTGGGACTGGCCGACGTGACGGCCAGCCCCCTGCCCGGGCCGAGCGGCAACGTCGAGTTCTTCGTATGGTTACGCCGGGACGCGCCGCCGGCCGACCCGCGGCGGGTCCGGGCGGTGGTCGCGGCCGGCCCGCAGGGCCTGGCGACGTCCGGCGACGAGCCGGACCCGACGCAGACGGAGGAGGCGGCCCCATGAGTGCGGACCGGACGGCCCTGCTGGTCACCCACACCGGCCGGCGGCGGAGCACCGAGCACGCCCGGGCGGTGGCCGCGGACCTGATCACGGCCGGGTTCGAGGTGCGGGTGATGGCCGAGGAGGCCGACGACCTGGACCTGCCCGGCGTGGTGCCGGTGACCGGCGCCGAGGCGGCCGAGGGCGCCGAGATCGTCTTCGCGCTCGGCGGGGACGGCACGTTCCTGCGCGCGGCCGAGCTGGCCCGGCCGGCGAAGGCCCCGCTGCTCGGGATCAACCTGGGCAAGGTGGGTTTCCTGGCGGAGGCCGAGATCGACGACCTCGACGTGGCCGTGCGGGACGTGGTGGCGCGCAACTACACCGTGGACGAGCGGCTCACGCTGGACGTCACCGCCGAGTTCGAGGGCGGTCCGACGATCGAGTCGTGGGCGTTGAACGAGATCAGCGTCGAGAAGGGCGAACGCGCCCAGATGCTGGAGCTGCTGGTCGACGTGGACGGTCGGCCGCTGTCGCGGTACGGCTGCGACGGCGTGGTCTGCGCGACGCCCACCGGTTCCACTGCGTACGCGTTCTCCGGCGGCGGGCCGGTGGTCTGGCCGGAGGTGGAGGCGTTGCTGCTGGTGCCGATCAGCGCGCACGCGCTGTTCAGCCGGCCGCTGGTCACCGCGCCCACGTCGACCTTCGTCATCACCGTCGACCCGTTCACCACCCTCGCGGTGCTCGCCTGCGACGGCCGCCGGGTCTACGACCTGCCGCCGGGCGCCCGGGTGACGGTGCGCCGCGGTGGGTTGCCGGTGCGGATCGTGCGGCTGCGGGCGCGCCCGTTCACCGACCGGCTGGTGGCCAAGTTCGGCCTCCCGGTGCACGGCTGGCGGGGCAGCCGCCGCTGAGCGCTGCGCGTCGCCCGGGTCACCGGGCGTGCCGGTGACCGCCCCCGGTCGTGTCCACCTGGCGACATGTCGCCGGTGCGGCGGGCCGGGGGTAGTGACCCGGGGTTGATCTCCATCGCAGACTCCGACGGGTCGCCCTTCGCGGGCGGCCGAGTCGTTCAGCGAAGGAGCACCCATGAACTGGCCCCCGCGATGGTTCGCCCTCGGCGCGACCGCCGTGCTGGTGGCCGGCGTCGCCGCACCGGCGTCCGCCGAGCCGCCCGGCCCGCCCCCGCCGGCCACCCCACCGGCCGCGGGCGCCGCCGCACCGGCACCGGCCCGGGTCACGTTGATCACCGGTGACGTGGTCGAGCTGGACCGGGTCGCGCCGGGCCGGGCCACCGTCACCGTCCGGCCCGCCGCCGGACGCGAGCGGGTCACCTTCCACACCGTCACGGTCGACGGGCAGCTGCGGGTGCTCCCCAGCGACGTGGTGCCGTACCTGGCCAGCGGAGTGCTCGACCCGGACCTGTTCGACGTGGAGGAGCTCGTCGCGCAGGGCTACGGCGACGCGGACACCGGTCGGCTGCCGCTGATCGTCCGCTACCGCGACGGCGCGAACCGGCGGGCCGGCGCGTTCGCCGCCACCGCCACCGACGTACGTCCGCTGCCCAGCATCGACGGGGCCGCCCTCGCCGTCGGCAAGGGCGAGCTGGGCGGCCTCTGGTCGGCGCTGCGGGCCCAGGGGGCCGGGGTCGCGGCGGCCACCGCGAGCGGCCGGCTCGGCGCCGGCGTGGAGCGGGTCTGGTTGGACGGCCGGGTCCACCCGGTGCTGGACCGCAGCGTGGCGCAGATCGGCGCGCCGGCGGCCTGGGCGGCCGGGCGGGACGGCGCCGGGGTGAAGGTCGCGGTGCTCGACACCGGGATCGACGCCGGGCACCCGGACCTGGCCGACCGGATCGCCGACAGCCGGGACTTCACCGGCGCCGGCGGGGTCGCCGACGGTCACGGCCACGGCACCCACGTCGCGTCGATCATCGCCGGCAGCGGGGCGGCCGCCGGGGGCACCCGCAAGGGTGTCGCGCCGGGCGCCCGGCTGGTCGTCGGCAAGGTGCTGGACGACTCCGGCTCCGGCTACGACTCGTGGATCATCGAGGGCATGGAGTGGGCCGCCCGCTCCGGCGCCCGGGTGGTCAGCATGAGCCTCGGCGGGTCCCCGACCGACGGCACCGACCCGATGAGCCAGGCCGTGAACGACCTGACCGCCGAGACCGGGACGCTGTTCGTGGTCGCCGCCGGCAACTCCGGCGCCGACTACGCGGTCAACGCCCCCGGCGCGGCCGACGCCGCGCTCACCGTGGGCGCGGTCGACCGGGACGACGCCCTGGCGCCGTTCTCCAGCCGCGGCCCCCGGGTCGGCGACAACGCGGTCAAGCCGGAGATCACCGCGCCCGGCGTCGGCATCGTCGCCGCCCGGGCCGCGGGCACGACGATGGGCGAGCCGGTGGACGACCGGTACACCGCCGCGTCGGGCACCTCGATGGCCACCCCGCACGTCGCCGGCGCCGCCGCCATCCTGGCCCAGGACCACCCGGACTGGCGGGCCGACCGGCTCAAGGACGCCCTGGTCAGCACCGCTCGCGGCGCCGCCGGGCAGAGCGTGTTCGCCCAGGGCGGCGGCCGGGTCGACGTGGCCCGCGCCCTCGGCCAGCGGGTGTACGCCTCGGCGGTCGCCGACTTCCGGCGCATCGACCCCGCCACACCCGGCGACGGGCTGCGCCGCGAGGTCGCGTACACGAATCTCACCGGCGTGACGCAGACCCTGCGGCTGCGGCTGGAGGTCCGCAACGTCGACCGCAACGCCGACGAGCCGGACGGTTTCGCCCTCGGCGGTGACGAGGTGACCGTCCCGGCCGGGGCGACCGTGCCGGTGTCGGTCACCGCCGACCCGGCGAAGCTGGACCGGGGCCGGCACGGCGGCTGGCTGGTCGCCACCGGCGCGGACGGCGTGCAGACCCGCACCGCGCTGGCCGCCACGCTCAGCGGCCCCCGGCACACCGTCACCCTGCGCGGGGTGGACCGGTCCGGCCGGTCCACCAGCGTGCCGGTGGTGACCCTCTTCGGTGAGCAGCCCGAGTCGGACAGCCTGGGCTGGATCCCCGAGGGCGGCGAGGTGACCTTCACCGTCGAGGAGGGGACCTACCTGATGCACGCCGTCATCGAGGACGGCGTCCCGCTGGACGAGCAGTCCACCCTGCTGGTCGACCCGCAGCTGTCGGTCACCGGTGACGTGACCGTCGTCCTGGACGCCCGGCGGGCCACCCCGGTACGGATCGAGACGCCGAAGCCCGCCGAGCAGCAGACCACCCTGGCGTACTACGTGCACCGGGTCTTCGGCAACGGCCGGCAGATCGACCACGGCGTCATGCAGTTCAGCACGATCGGCCGGCTCAACGTCACCCCGACGGCCCGGGTCACCGACGGCGAGTTCGAGTTCGCCTCCCGGTGGCAGCTGGTCGCCCCGATGGTGCGGGCCAGGGTGACCGGGGTGAGGGGGCCGCTGGACGTCAACCTGATGTACCAGTCGCCCGACGCCGACCTGCACCGCGACCTGCCGCTGGTGGACGCCGGCACGGGTGCGCCGGACGAGCTGGGCGGGGTGCGGGGCGCCGCGGCGCTGGTCTCGGCCAGCCCGGACCGCTCCGAGGAGGAGCAGGTCGCGGCGGCGGCCGCCGCCGGCGCCGCCGTGGTGCTGGTGGTCCGCCCCGCCGACCGCAGCGCGTGGACGTCGTGGAGCCCGCAGGGCGACCGGTTCGCCGTGCCGGCGATGGCGCTGCCCTACGACGACGGGCAGCGGGTGCTGGCCGCCGCCGCGCGCGGGGCCCGCGTCCAGCTCGCCGTCACCGTGTCCAGCCCCTACCTGTACGACGTGTTCCAGGTCTCCCGCCAGCAGGTGCCGGCCACCGTGGTGCACCGGGTGACCGCCGCCAACTCGGCGCGGCTGACCACCCGGTACGTCGACACCGGCGGCTTCGCCTGGGCCAAGGAGCAGCGGTTCGGCTGGCGGCCCTGGCAGCAGTTCGCGCTGGAGACGCAGCGGATCGTGCGTACCGGCACCGCCCGCGAGGAGTGGGTGAGCGCCGGGGACTCGCTGTGGCGGCAGCGGGCCAGCCGCCTCTACGTGTGGAGCGACGGCCAGCTGCTCGGCGGGGCCACCGAGCCGCTGCGCCGCTACACCGGGGGCAGCAGCGCCACCCGCAGCTGGTTCGCGCCGGTGGTCCGGCCGGCCCTGGCCGGGCCTTCGACGGCCAGCCGCAGCGGTGACCTGCTCGACCTGCGGATCGCCCCCTTCGTGGACGCCGACGGGCACTGGTCCGGCGCCGACGGGGAGAGCATGGACACGGTCCGGGCGGTGCTGTGGCGCGACGGCCGGCAGGTCGCCGACCTGTCCACCGGTGAGCCGGTGGTCACCGTCGCCGACCGGGCGCGCTACCGACTGGAGCTGGACACCACCCGCGGCGCCGAGGAGTGGCGGTGGGCCGCGCGGACCCACACCGCCTGGGAGTTCACCTCGGCCCGGCCGGTCGGGACCGACCCGGCGCCGCTGCCCCTGCTCCAGCTGGACTACCGGGTGCCGACCGACCTGTCCGGCACGGTCGACGGTGGTCGGCCGCACCGGGTGGGGCTGACCCTGCGCCACCAGGCCGGCCTGCCGGCGCCCACCGGCGCCCGGGTCGACGTCGAGGTCTCCTTCGACGACGGCGCGCACTGGCGGGCCGCCCCGGTCACCGGTTCCGGCGCCGCCTGGACGGCGACCGTGCCGGCCGGGACCGGCGGCGTCTCGCTGCGGGTGCGGGCCACCGACGGCGCCGGCAGCACCGTCGAGCAGTCCGTGATCGGGGCGTACGGGCTGCGCTGAGCCGGCGCCAGCGCGGAACCCCCCCTCCGCGCGGGCGTCCGGTCGGGTCGCCGCGGTTCCCGCCAGGGGGTGGTGGGGGCCGCGGCGGCTCACCCGGCCCGGTGCGCCCTTCGGGTGGGCGGCACCGGGCCGGGCCTACAGCCAGCCGCGGCGGGCGGCCTGGTAGGCCAGCCCCGGCCGGGTGTCCACCCCGGCCAGGGTCATCAGGTCGGCGAGCCGCCGTTGGATGGTGCGGCGGCTCACGCCGAGCTGCGAGGCGATGGACTTGTCCGGCACCCCGGCCACGAAGAGCGACAGCAGCCGCCGCTCGTCGGCGCTGGGACCGCCGTCGACGGTGGGTCCGACGCCGGGCAGCAGCGGGGTGGCGGCGTTCCAGTGGCTGTCGAAGAGGGCGAGCAGGGCGTCGAGGAGCTGGCTGCGGCCGATCACCGCGGCGGTCGGCTCGCCGCTGGCCCGGTCCGGCACCAGCGGGCAGATCGCGGTTGCCCGGTCGGCCACCGCGAGCCGTACCGGCAGCAGGTCGGTGACCCGGGCCTGCTCGCCGCTGCGGACCGCCTTCTCCACGTCGGCCAGCGCCGCCGGCTCGGCCAGCAGGTCCCGCTCGTAGATCGCCCGGTAGCTGACCCCGCGGGCCAGGGCGGGGAACTCCTCGAGGTTCTCCGGGCCGGACATGGCCAGCGGGTTGGCGCGGCAGAACCAGAGCACCTCGACGCGGGCCTCGTCCTGCATCCGGCGCAGCCGCGCCCGCAGGGCGTCCGCCCCGGTGATGATCTCCACCAGGTGGTCGGCGTCGTGCCGTCGTACGCCCGCCCGGTACTCCTCGGTGAGTTGCGCGACCCGGCGCCGGGCCGACTCCAGCGACCGCTGGTGGCGCAGCAGCTCGTCGCCGAGGGCGACGTCCGGGGGCAGCGGGCGCAGCGGGGCGTCCGGGGCCGTGCCGTTCGGCGCGACCAGGCCCCGCTCCCGCAGCCCGCTCAGCGCCCGCCCCAGCCGGTCGGCGTCCAGCGGCAGCCGCGCGGTGAGCTCGGCGGGCCGTGCGGTGGACAGCCGCAGCAACACCCGGTAGACCTGCTCCTCGTCCTCGTCGAGGCCCAGAATCCCCAGCACCTGCCGCCCATCGCCGGTCGCGTCCACGGCCGGTGATGCTACGTGGGGCCGCCGCGCCGCCCGCGCCGGCTGGTCAACTGTCACACGGCGCGTCTACTGTCGGTTGCTGTGCTGGAAGAGCTGCGCATCACCGGACTGGGCGTCATCGAGGACACCACCCTCCCGCTGGCCGGCGGGATGAACGTCATCACCGGCGAGACGGGCGCGGGCAAGACCATGGTGGTCACCGGCCTGGGCCTGCTCTTCGGAGGCCGCGCCGACGCGGGGAGGGTCCGCGCGCAGCCGGGGCGGGCGGTGGTCGAGGGGCGGCTGCGGCTGGCCGGGCGGGTCGCCGCGACCGTGCACGCCCGGATCGTCGACGCCGGTGGCGAGCCGGACGAGGACGGTTCGGTCCTGCTGAGCCGCACGGTCACCGTGGAGGGTCGGTCCCGGGCGCACCTGGGCGGCCGGTCGATGCCGGTGGCCATGCTCGGTGAGGTCGGCGAGCAGGTGGTGGCGGTGCACGGCCAGTCCGACCAGCTGCGGCTGCTGCGGCCGGCCGAGCAGCGGGCCGCACTGGACCGCTTCGCGGGGCCGGAGCACGAGAAGCTGCTCGACGCGCTGCGCGAGGCGTACACCCGCTGGCGGGCGGTGGTCGACGACCTGGCCGACCGGCGGAGCAACGCCCGGGCGCGCAACCAGGAGGCCGACCTGCTGCGCCTCGGGCTGGACGAGATCACCCGGGTCGACCCGCAGCCCGGCGAGGACGACGAGCTCAAGACCGAGGCGCAGCGCCTGGAGCACGCCGAGGGGCTGCGCACCGCCGCACAGCTGGCCCAGCAGTGCGTGGCCGGCGGGGTGGAGGCGACCGACGACACCCCGGACGCCACCGTGCTGCTGGGCACCGCGCGGCGCACCCTGGAGGCGCAGGCCGGCACCGACCCGGCCCTGGGTGACCTGGCCGGCCGGCTGGAGGAGGCCGCCACGCTGGTCGCCGACGTCTCCGCCGAGCTGTCGAGCTACCTGGCGGCGCTGGACGCCGACCCGGCCCGGTTGCAGACGGTCTACGAGCGCCGGGCCGCGTTGCGCGCGCTGACCCGCAAGTACGCCGACGACGTCGACGGGGTGATCGCCTGGGCCGACCGGGCCCGCGAGCGCCTGTCGGACCTGGACACCTCCGACGACCTGCTCGACGAGCTGGACCGGGAGGGTCGGCGGCTGGCCGCCGAGGTGACCGACCTGGCCGGCCGGGTGTCGACGTCCCGGCAGGAGGCCGCGGTCCGCTTCGCCGACCAGGTCACCGTGGAGCTGGCCGGGCTGGCCATGCCGCACGCCCGGATCGAGGTGGCGGTGCTGCCCCGCTCGGCGGGGAAGGCCGAGCCGAGCCTGCCGGTCAACGGCGTCGAGGTGGGCGTCGGGCCGGACGGCGGCGACGAGGTGGAGCTGCGCCTGCTGGCCCACCCGGGCGCGCCGTCGCTGCCGTTGCAGCGGGGCGCCTCCGGCGGTGAGCTGTCCCGGGTGATGCTCGCCATCGAGGTGGTCTTCGCCGGCTCCGGCGGCCCGCCCACGCTGGTCTTCGACGAGGTCGACGCCGGGGTCGGCGGGCAGGCGGCGGTGGAGATCGGCCGCCGGCTGGCCCGGTTGGCCCGCAGCCACCAGGTGCTGGTGGTGACGCACCTGCCGCAGGTGGCCGCCTTCGCCGACCGGCACCTGGTGGTTGCGAAGGACACCGGGGGAGCGGTGACCACCAGCGGGGTGCGGGTGGTGGAGGACACCGAGCGGGCCCGGGAGCTGGCCCGGATGCTGGCGGGTTTGCCGGACTCCGATCTGGGTATCGCGCATGCGGAGGAGTTGCTGGCCGTGGCGGCGAAGGAAAGGCGACCGTGAGGCCCGCTTTGTGAGCGCAAGCACACCGGGCCCGTGTCCGAGTGTGCTTCCCTGGGTAGGCGGCCCTGCTCAGGCATGTCGCGACAGATGATGCCTGCCTCACATGCCAGGATGGTCACGATGCGTCTACCCACGTTGCGCCGAACCCGAAACGCGGAAGCGGGCCGGGTCGTCGGCACCGCACGCCTCGACCGTCGGACCAAACGCCTGGTCGGGCGGCTCAGACCCGGTGACATCGCGGTGATCGACCACGTCGACCTGGACCGGGTGGCGGCCGACTCGCTGGTCGCCGTCGGGGTCGCCGCGGTGCTCAACGCCAAGCCGTCGGTCTCCGGCCGCTACCCGAACCTCGGCCCGGAGGTGCTGGTCGCCGCCGGCATCCCGCTCCTGGACGACCTCGGCGAGGGGGTCTTCGAGCAGGTCCGCGAGGGCGACCAGGTGCGGATCGAGGGCAACACCGTGTACGTCGGCGACGAGCCGGTGGCGCACGGCGCCCTCCAGGACGCCGAGACGGTCGCCAAGGCGATGGCCGACGCCCGGGAGGGGCTCTCGGTGCAGTTGGAGGCGTTCGCCGCCAACACCATGGACTACCTCAAGCAGGAACGTGACCTGCTGCTCGACGGGGTGGGCGTACCGGACATCCAGACCCGGATGCAGGGTCGGCACTGCCTGATCGTGGTCCGCGGCTACGACTACAAGGCCGACCTGGACGTGCTGCGGCCGTACATCCGCGAGTTCAAGCCGGTGCTGATCGGGGTGGACGGCGGCGCCGACGCGCTGGTCGAGGCGGGCTACACCCCCGACATGATCATCGGTGACATGGACTCGGTCACCGACGACGTGCTGCGCTGCGGCGCCGAGGTGATCGTGCACGCGTACCCGGACGGCCGGGCGCCCGGGCTGGCCCGGGTCAACGGGCTCGGCGTGCCGGCGCTCACCTTCCCGGCGGCGGCCACCAGCGAGGACCTGGCGATGCTGCTGGCCGACGAGAAGGGCGCCTCGCTGCTGGTCGCGGTCGGCACCCACGCCACCCTGGTCGAGTTCCTCGACAAGGGGCGCGGCGGCATGGCCTCGACGTTCCTCACCCGGCTCAAGGTGGGCGGCAAGCTCGTCGACGCCAAGGGCGTCAGCCGGCTCTACCGGCAGAGCATCTCCGGCTCGTCACTGCTGCTGCTGGTCCTCTCCGCGATCGCCGCGATGGCCTCCGCGGTGGCGGTCTCCACCGTCGGCAAGGCGTATTTGGGCGTGGTGTCGGAGTGGTGGGACAATTTCGTGTTCCAGCTCGGCCAGCTCTTCTAGCTCCCCCACCGATCAAGAGGCTGCAAGCGTGATCAACTTCCGGTACCACGTGGTGTCCCTGACCGCGGTCTTCCTGGCGTTGGCCATCGGCCTGGTGGTCGGCACCGCCGCCCTCAACGGCCCGGTCGCCGACTCGCTCAAGGAGAACGTCAGCGCGCTGCGCAAGGACAACCAGCAGATGCGCCAGTCGGTCAACAGCCTCCAGAAGGAACTGGACATGGAGGAGGACTTCGCGGCCGAGATCGCCCAGACCGTCCTGCCCGGCAAGCTGGCCGGCAAGCGGGTGCTGGTGCTGGACCTGCCCAGCGGGCGGGACTACACCGAGGGCGTGCTGAAGATGCTGGACCTGGCGGGCGCCGACGTGACCGGCCGGGTCGACCTTCAGGACAAGTTCATCAACCCGGACAGCAACAGCAACCTGATGGAGCTGGCGGTCACCGCCGCCCGGCCGACCGCCCCCGCCTCCGGGCTGCCCGGCAACGGGCACGGCGTGGAGACGTCCAGCGCCCTGCTGGCCAGCGTCCTGCTCGACCGGGCCCAGGGCGCCGCCCCGGTCAGCGACGCCGACCGGCGGGCGGTGCTCGCCTCCTACTCCAACGCCGGCTACCTGAGCACCGAGGAGCGGATCAACCGCTCCGCCGAGGCGGTCGTGCTGATCACCGGGCAGCCGTACACCGACAAGGACTCGGTCAAGAAGGACGAGTCGGTGGTGAAGGTCGCCGAGCAGTTCGACCGGACCGGCGCGATCGTGATCGGCGGCAACGGCTCCGAGGGGGGCAACGTGGTCTCCGTGGTCCGCGGTGACCCGGTGCTCGCCCAGACCATCTCCACCGTCGACAACGCCAACACCATCCAGGGCCAACTGGTCACCACCCTCGCCCTGGTGCAGCAGATCGACGAGAAGAAGGCCGGCCAGTACGGCGTGGGCGGAAACGCGGCGTCGCTGTTGCCTAAACTGCCCCAGTGAACGAACGACTGTCCGGTCCGCGCCGCGCCGCGGCGTGCGTCCGGTGGCGGATCGGAGGGCTCGCGTGAGCAGGTGGGGTCGGCTGCTGGCCGCCGGAGCCGGGGCGCTGGCCGCCCGCTACGTCCTGCGTGAGGTGCGTACCGCCCCGGTGGCGCCCGCCCTGGAGCGGACGAACTTCCGCGGCCGGACGGTCACCCTGGCGGCCGGGCCGGCGCTGGCCGCCGGCGCCGCCACCGCCGGTGCGCTCGCCGCGGGCAGCGGGCCGGCCGGGTTCGCGGCGCTGGTCGCCGGGGTGGGCTCGGGCGCGGTCGGGCTCTACGACGACGTGGTGGGCGCCCGGCCCGAGCAGAAGGCCGCCAAGGGCTTCGCCGGTCACCTGGCGGCGCTGCGTGAGGGCCGGGTCACCGCGGGGCTGGTCAAGATCGTCGGGGTGGGGGTCGCCGGCCTGGGCGCGGCGGCGCTGCTCGCCGCGGATCCCCGGGTCGCCGCACACCCCCGCCGGCGGACGCAGACCGGCCCCGGCCGCGTCGTCGACGTGCTGCTCGGCGCCGGCGTGGTGGCCGGCACCGCGAACCTGCTCAACCTGCTCGACCTGCGGCCCGGCCGGGCGGCGAAGTCGGGCCTGCTGCTGGCCGCCCCGCTCGCCACCGGCCCGTACGGCGGGATCGCCGCCGGTGCCGCCGGCGCCGCCGCCGGCCTGCTCGGCGACGACCTCGACGAGACGGTGATGCTCGGCGACAGCGGGGCCAACGCGCTCGGCGCGCTGCTCGGCGTCGCGCTGGCCGCCCGCACCGGGCCGCTCGGCCGCGCCGGTGCGCTCGCCGTGCTGGCCGGGCTCACCGCCGCCAGCGAGAAGGTCAGCTTCACCCAGGTGATCCAGCGGACCCCGGTGCTGCGGGAGCTCGACGCGCTGGGCCGTCGCCGCGACTGACGTGACGAAACCGGCCCCCCTCGCCGGCGCCGGCCGGGTCGCCGGAGCGGCCGCCCTCATCGCCGCGCTCACCGTGCTCAGCCGGCTCGCCGGCTTCGGCCGGACCATCGCGTTCACCTGGACGCTGGGCCCGTCGGACCTCGGCGGCACCTACGTCATCGCCAACAACCTGCCGAACTTCATCTTCGAGATCGTCGCCGGCGGGGCGTTGGCGAGCCTCGTCGTACCCCTGCTGGCCGGGGCGGTGGAGGCCGGCGACCGCCGGTCGGTCGCCGCCACCACCGGCGCGCTGCTGACCTGGACGCTCAGCCTGCTGGTCCCGCTGGCCGTGCTGGTGGCGCTGCTCGCCGGGCCGCTGATCTCGTTGCAGGGCGGCGGCCTCACCGACGAGCAGCACGCGGCGGGCGTACGCATGCTCTGGTGGTTCGCTCCGCAGCTGCCGCTGTACGGGATCGGGATCGTGCTCACCGGGGTGCTCCAGGCGCACCGCCGGTTCGCCTGGCCGGTGATCGCGCCGCTGCTGTCCAGTCTCACGGTCGTCGTGGTCTACCTGGCGTTCACCGCCGCCGAGGGACGGCTGGCCACCGTCGGCGCGGTGAGCCGGACCGGGGAGACCCTGCTCGCCGCCGGCACCACCGTCGGCGTGGTGGTGCTGACGCTGTCCCTGCTGATCCCGCTGCGCCGGCTCGGCCTGCGGCTGCGCCCCGGCTACGGGTTCCCCGCGCAGGCCCGGGCCCGGGTGGGTGGGCTGGCCGTGGCCGGGGTGGTCACGGTCGCCGCCCAGCAGGTCGCCCTCATGGTCAGCCTCAACCAGGTCAGCTACGGGCCGAGGTCGAACCCCGGCGTCTACAACCTGGCGCAGACCGTCTACTTCCTGCCCTGGGCGGTGCTGGCGGTGCCGTTGGCCGTGGCCGCGTACCCGACGCTGGCCGCCGCCCGCGCGGCCGGCGACGAGCGGGCCTACCGGGAGACCCTGGCCCCCGCGGTCCGCGGGGTGGTCCTGTTCAGCCTGCTGGGCGCCGCCGCGCTGGTCGGTACGGCCGGCCCGGTCGGGCACTTCTTCTTCCCGCCGGCCGCCGCCGGCACGGCCGCCGCGGCCATCGCCGGGTTCGCGCCCGGGCTGGTCGGCTACGGCCTGTTCGCGGTGCTGACCCGTGCCCTGTACGCCCGGGGCGCCACCCGGGCGGCGACCGTCGCCACGGCCTTGGGTTGGCTCACGGTGCCGCTGCTGGTCGTGCTCCTCGGCCAGCTCCTGCCGATCGAGGACCGGGTGCCCGCGGTGACCCTGGCGACCTCCGGCGGCATGCTGGTGCTGGGCGCCCTGCTGCTGGTCGCGGTGCGCAGCTCGGCCGGGGCGGGCGCGCTGGCCGGCGTCGGTCGGGCGGGTATGGCCGGCCTGGCGGCGGGCGTGCCGGCCGCGCTGGCCGGGGTCGGCGTCGCCCGCCTGGTGGCCGGCGGCGGCCCCCCGACGACCGGCGGGGCCCTGCTTCAGGGCATGCTGTCCGGGGTCGTGGTCGCGGTCGTGTTCCTCGCCGTCGCCTGGCTGGTGGACCGGCGGGACGTGGCGCCGCTGCTGGCCGCGGTCACCCGTCGGCTGGGCCGCCGCCGCACCCCGGCCGCCCCCGGGCCGGCCGAGGACGTGGTGCCGGCCGCACGGTCGCGAACGGAAGGGGACCGGTGAGCGCGAGGAGTGAGCCGGTGTTGCGAGCCCCGCAGTCGCGAACGGAAGGGGACCGGTGAGCGCGAGGAGTGAGCCGGTCTTGCGAGCCCCGCAGTCGCGAACGGAAGGAGAGCAGAGCCCATGACGGAGACGACGTCGGCATCCCGGTGGCACGGCTCCGTGGTCCTGCTCCTCGCCTCCAGCACCGGCGGGGTGGGTCAGCACGTCCGGTCGGTGGCCCGGGGCCTGGCCGCGGGCGGCGCGTCGGTCCTGGTCTGCGGGCCGGCCGCGACCGAGGAACAGTTCGACTTCACCGGCGTCGGCGCCCGCTTCGCCGCCGTCGAGATCCCGGCCAGCCCCACCCCGGCCGACGCCCGGGCGGTCACGGCGCTGCGCCGGGCGCTCGCCGCCACGCCGGTGGACGTGGTCCACGCGCACGGGCTGCGCGCCGGCCTGGTCGCGGTCCTCGCCCGGCCGGCCGCTCCGGTGGTGGTCACCTGGCACAACGCGGTGCTCGCCGGCGGGCTGCGCGGCCGGGTCTCCCGCCTGGTCGAGCGGGTGGTGGCCCGGTCCGCGCGGGTGGCCCTGGGGGCCTCCGCCGACCTGGTGGACCGGGCCGCGGCGCTGGGCGCGACCGACGCCCGCCTCGCCCCGGTCGCGGCGCCCACGCTGCCCGCGCCGCGTCGCCGCCGGGCGGCCGTACGCGCCGAGTTCACCGTCGCCGCCGACCAGCCCCTGATCCTCTCGGTGGGCCGCCTGCACCCGCAGAAGCGGTACGACATCCTGGTCGATGCCGCCGCCCGTTGGCGTACCCGCCGACCGGCGCCGGTGGTGGTGATCGCCGGCAGCGGTCCGGCGTACCTGCCGCTGGCCGCCCGGATCTCCGCCACCCGGGCGCCGGTGACCCTGCTCGGGCACCGTACCGACGTCGCCGACCTGCTGGCCGGCGCCGACCTGGCGGTGGTCACCAGCGACTGGGAGGCCCGCCAGCTCTTCGCCCAGGAGGCGCTGCGGGCCGGCGTACCCCTGGTGGCGACCGACACGGGCGGCCTGCCGGAGCTGGTCGGCGACGCCGCCCTGCTGGTGCCGCCCGGCGACGTGGACGCGGTGGACGCGGCGGTACGCGGGCTGCTCGACGACGCCGAACGCCGCGCCGAGCTGGGCCGGCGGGGTGTCCGCCGGGCGGCGGCCTGGCCCACCGAGGCGGACACCGTGGCGGCGCTGGCCGGGCTCTACGCCGAGCTGGCGCCGGTCGGGGCCGGTCCGGCCGCGCCGGACAGCGGCGCCGAGTCGGCGGGGCAGCGCTGATGCTGCGTCGACTGACCCCGGTCCTGCTCACCCTGCTCGTGGTGGTGCTCGGCATCACCGCGCTGGCGGCCCGGCCGGAACGGGACGGGCCGCGCCGCTCGGCCGACTTCGTGGTGCTCGCCGGGGTCGCCGGCCTGCGCTGGGAGGACGTCGACCCGCAGCGCACGCCGACCCTGTGGCGGATGGCCGAGGAAGGCTCGATCGGGTCGCTGTCGGTGCGCTCGGCGCACCGCCCGACCTGCCCGGTGGACGGCTGGTTGACCCTCGGGGCGGGTAACTTCGCCGCCTGGAACGGCGTCCGGCACGCGGGTGGCTGCCCGACCACGGCGGTCACCGTCGAGCAGCCGGACGGGATCGGCGCGAACCTGCCCCAGCAGCAGAGCGTGGTCGGCTACAACCAGGACCGGCTGCCGTGGGGCGCGGTGCCCGGCTCGCTGTCGGAGTCGGTGCGCTGCTCGGTGGCGGTCGGCCCGGGGGCGGCGGTCGCCGCGGCCCGGCCGTTCGGCCGGGTCGACCGGTACGCCTCGGCGCTGCCCAGGGATCCGCGGGCCCTGCTGGGTTCCTGCGTGCTGAGCATCGTGGATCTCGGCACGGTGACCGGTGCGGATCCGGCGGCGCGGCAGGAGGCGGCCCGGCGTGCCGACGAGCAGCTGGCCCGGGTGCTGGCGGCCCGGCCGCCCCGCTCGCTGGTGCTGGTCGCCGGGATCTCCGACACCGACGAGACGTCGCGGTTGCACGTGGCCGTGGCCGACGGGCCGGGTTGGGAGCGGGGCTGGCTGACCTCCGCCAGCACCGGCCGGGAGGGTTATCTGCAACTGGCGGACCTGGCGCCCACGGCGCTGGCGGCGCTGGGCCGTCCGATGCCGGAGCGGCTCTTCCTGGGCCGGCCCGCCCAGTCGGTGCCGGGCCGTCCGGACGACCTGCCCGCGGCGATCGCCGCGCCCGCCGACGCGGACCGGGAGGCGGGTGCCCAGCGGCGGGTGGCCGGCTGGTTCTTCGCGCTGCTGGCCGCAGCCCAGGTGGCGCTGGCCGTGGCGGTGCTGCCGCTGCTGCGCCGGGCCCGCCGGCTCGCCGGCCCGCACGGGCCCGTCCCGGTCTCCCCGCGCGTGGTGCGGGTGGTGGAGCTGCTGCTGATCGCCGCGGCCCTGGCCGTGCCGGCGGCGCTGCTCGCCGACGCGGTGCCCTGGTGGCGCGGTGACCACGCGGGGTTGTACTTCGCGGTGGTCACGGCGCTGCTGACGGTGGGCGCGACCGCCGCGGTGCGGTTCACCCCCGGGTACGCCCGGACGCTGGGGCCGCTCGGCGCGGTCGCCGGGCTGGCCACCCTGGTGGTCGGCGCGGACGTGTTCACCGGCGCCCGGTTGCAGCTCAACGGCGTGGTGGGCTACTCGGCGCTGCAGGGCGGCCGGTACGCCGGGTTGGGCACGGTGGGGTTGGGGATCTTCCTGGCCGGCGCGCTGCTCAGCGCGGGCTGGCTGGCGCAGCGGGTCCGGCGGGGCTGGCGCCCGGCGGTGATGGTGCTGGTGGGCGGCGTGGCGGTGGTGGTGGTCGGCAGCCCGTACCTGGGCGCCGACTCGATCGGCGCGATCGCCCTGACCGCCGGGGTGAGCGTGGCCGCGGCGATCAGCACCGGTGGCTGGTTGACGGTGAGCCGGTTGGTCTGGGCGACCATGGCCGGGCTTGCGGTGACCATCGGTTTCGCCGTGGTGGACCTGCGCCGGCCGGAGTACGAGCGGGGCAGCCTGGGTCGCTTCCTGGCCGCCCTGGGCGACGGCACCGGCGGGCTGACCGTGCACCGGTCCAGCAGCGCGAACTTCGAGACGTTGGTCAACAGCCCGCTGACGGTGATCGCCCTGGCCGGGGCGGCGCTGGTCTTCCTGGCCCTGCTCCAGCCGTGGGGCGGCCTGATGCGGCTGTTCGGCATCTACCCGGCGATCCGGGCGGCGATGGCGGGTACGGCCGTGGCGGCCGGCATCGGCGGTCTGCTGGGCGGGGTGGCCCTGGACGTGGCCGGGGCGGCGGGGGCGCTGGTGGTGCCGATGGCGGCGCTGGCGGCGCTGCGGGTGCTGGACCACTCCACCGACCGCACCCAGCCGGTCGCCGGGCGGCCGTGGGACGACGCGGCGGGCGACCTGCCGGCCGGGGATCCGCCGGACGTCCCTGCGGGTGGTGCGGCGGGTGCACCGGACATCGGTGACGGACCGGACGACGACGCCGCCGCACCGGTGCCGCCGCAGGCCAGGCGGGCATCGACCGGGGCCACGGTCCGTTGAGCCGGTGCGGCCCGCCGGGGTTGTGAGGCCGGGTGCGGCCAGGGCTGCCGGTCGGGAAGGTGTTACCGTGGAATCCCGTGGACTGCGTGATCACTTCGCTGATCGGCACGGCGGTTCGCACGACCGCGACGGACGACACGGGAGCAGGCCTTGGCCCCTTCAGCACGGACGACCAGGCACATTTTCGTCACCGGGGGAGTCGCCTCCTCGCTGGGTAAGGGCCTCACCGCCTCCAGCCTCGGCAATCTGCTGACCGCCCGCGGGTTGCGCGTGGTGATGCAGAAGCTCGACCCGTACCTCAACGTGGACCCGGGGACGATGAACCCGTTCCAGCACGGCGAGGTCTTCGTCACCGACGACGGCGCCGAGACCGACCTCGACGTCGGGCACTACGAGCGGTTCCTCGACCGGGCGCTCTCCGGCAAGGCGAACGTCACCACGGGTCAGATCTACTCCGACGTGATCGCCAAGGAGCGGCGCGGGGAGTACCTGGGCGACACCGTCCAGGTCATCCCGCACATCACCAACGAGATCAAGGCGCGGATCGTCGGCATGGCCGACCCGGACGCCGACGGCCAGGTGCCGGACGTGGTGATCACCGAGGTCGGCGGCACGGTCGGTGACATCGAGTCGCTGCCGTTCCTGGAGGCGATCCGCCAGGTCCGCCACGACCTGGGCCGGGACAACTGCTTCTACCTGCACGTCTCGCTGGTGCCGTACCTCGCCCCGTCGGGTGAGCTGAAGACCAAGCCGACCCAGCACTCGGTGGCGCAGCTGCGCAACATCGGCATCCAGCCCGACGCCATCGTGCTGCGCTGCGACCGGGAGATCCCGGAGAAGCTGAAGGAGAAGCTCTCCCTCTACTGCGACGTGGACCGCGAGGCCGTCGTCGCCGCCCCGGACGCGCCGAGCATCTACGACATCCCGAAGGTGCTGCACCGCGAGGGCCTCGACGCGTACGTGGTGCGCCGGCTCGGGCTGTCGTTCCGGGACGTGGACTGGACCAGCTGGGACGACCTGCTGGACCGGGTGCACCAGCCGCACCACACGGTCACCGTCGCGCTGGTCGGCAAGTACGTCGACCTGCCCGACGCGTACCTGTCGGTCAGCGAGGCGATCCGGGCGGCCGGCTTCGGCCACCGGGCCCGGGTGCAGCTCAGGTGGGTGCCCAGCGACGACTGCGTCACCCCGGCCGGCGCGGCCGCCGCCCTGGCGGGCGTGGACGGCATCGTCATCCCCGGCGGGTTCGGTGTCCGCGGCATCGAGGGCAAGATCGGCACCGCCCGGTACGCCCGGGAGAACGGCATCCCGCTGCTCGGCCTCTGCCTCGGCCTGCAGTGCATGACCATCGAGGTGGCCCGCCACCTGGCCGGCCTGGACGGGGCGAACTCGCTGGAGTTCGACGAGGAGGCCAAGCACCCGGTCATCGCCACCATGGCCGACCAGGAGGACATCGTGGCCGGCCGGGGTGACCTGGGCGGCACCATGCGGCTCGGGGCGTACCCGGCGAAGCTGACCGAGGGGTCGATCGTCGCGCAGGCGTACGGCAGCACCGAGGTCAGCGAGCGGCACCGGCACCGCTACGAGGTGAACAACGCCTACCGCGACCAGCTGGAGAAGGCCGGGCTGCACATCTCGGGCACCTCGCCCGACGGCCGGCTGGTCGAGTTCATCGAGCTGGACCGGGAGCTGCACCCGTTCTTCGTGGCCACCCAGGCGCACCCGGAGCTGAAGAGCCGCCCGACCCGGCCGCACCCGCTGTTCGCCGGCTTCGTCAAGGCGGCCATCGCGTACTCCGAGGCCGACCGGCTCCCGGTCGACCTGGACGCCGCGGCGGCCCCGTCGGCGGCGAAGAAGGCCGGCCGCAACGGCGGCGCCCCGGCGGCCAAGGCGGCCGCCACCTCATGAGCGCCGTCGAGCACCACTACGAGGTGACCGACCGGACGGAACGCTACGCCGGGCCGATCTTCACCGTGCTCAGCGACCAGGTCACCATGCCCGGCGGCGGCACCGCCACCCGGGACCACGTCCGGCACGTGGGGGCGGTCGCCGTGGTGGCGCTCGACGACGCCGGCCAGGTGGTGCTGCTGCGGCAGTACCGGCACCCGGTCGGGCGGCACCTGTGGGAGCTGCCGGCCGGGCTGATGGACGTCGACGGCGAGGAACTGCCCACGGCGGCGGCCCGGGAGCTGGCCGAGGAGGCGGACCTGACCGCCGGGCGGATCGACCTGCTGGTCGACCTGCACACCTCGCCGGGCTTCTCCAACGAGCTGGTCCGGATCTTCCTGGCCCGGGACCTGGGCGAGGTGCCGCAGGGGCAGCGGCACGAGCGGACCGACGAGGAGGCCGACCTCCAGGTGGTCCGCCTGGACCTGGACGAGGCGGTCGGCATGGTGCTGGCCGGGGAGATCACCAACGGTCCGTGCGTGGCCGGCCTGCTGGCCGCCGCCCGGGCCCGCGACGCCGGCTGGTCGGTGCTGCGCCGGGCCGACGCCCCGCTGCCCGGCTGACCCTTCGTGTACGCCCCGACGGGGCCGTCCGGTGACCACCGGGCGGCCCCGTCCGCGTCGGAGGCGGGAAGTCCGTGCCCGCCGCACGCGTCGCGTCCGGCCGGCGGGAACCGTCACGCGGTGCGACGATGGGGGCGCGAGGTCGCGGCGCGGCGGCTCGCCCGGCACTCCTGACACATCGTCAGGCGGACCGGAGACCGGATGTCACTGTGCTGGCTCCGGGAGGGTGACCTCGGCCCTAGACTGCCGCCGGCGGTACCGGTGGACCGCGTCGGCAATGGGGCCGTCGCGGCACCGAGCAGTCGGGGACGAAGCAGCCCCGGAGGAAGGTGTCTGCATCGTGAAGGTCGGAATCCCACGCGAGGTCAAGAACCACGAGTACCGCGTGGCGATCACGCCGGCGGGCGTCAACGAGTTCACCCGCAACGGGCACGAGGTCTTCGTCGAGTCCGGCGCCGGGGTCGGCTCCAGCATCACCGACGACGAGTTCGCCGCCGCCGGCGCCAAGATCCTGGGCACCGCCGACGAGGTGTGGGAGACCGCCGAGCTGGTGCTCAAGGTCAAGGAGCCGGTCGCCGAGGAGTACCACCGGATGCGCGAGGGGCAGGTGCTCTTCACCTACCTGCACCTGGCCGCATCGAGGGAGTGCACCGACGCGCTGGTCGACCGGAAGGTCACCGGCATCGCCTACGAGACCGTCGAGCTGCCCGACCGGTCACTGCCGCTGCTCGCCCCGATGTCGGAGGTCGCCGGCCGGCTCGCCCCGCAGGTGGGCGCCTTCTACATGATGCGTACCGGCGGCGGCCGGGGTGTGCTGCCCGGTGGCGTCTCCGGCGTGTACGCGGCGAAGACCGTGGTGATCGGCGCCGGCGTCTCCGGCCTGAACGCCGCCGCCATCGCGCTGGGCCTGCAGTCCGAGGTGCTGCTGCTGGACAAGAACGTCGCCCGGCTGCGCTCCGCCGACGCGATCTACCGCGGTCACCTGCAGACCGTCGCCTCCAACGCGTACGAGATCGAGCGGGCCGTCCTCGACGCGGACCTGGTCATCGGCGCGGTGCTGGTGCCCGGCGCGAAGGCCCCGAAGCTCATCTCCAACGAGCTGGTCTCCCGGATGAAGCCGGGCAGCGTGCTCGTGGACATCGCCATCGACCAGGGCGGCTGCTTCGAGGACTCGCGTCCCACCACGCACGCCGAGCCGACGTACAAGGTGCACGACTCGATCTTCTACTGCGTGGCGAACATGCCGGGCGCGGTGCCGAACACCAGCACCTACGCGCTGACCAACGTCACCCTGCCGTACGCCCTGGAGCTGGCCAACCAGGGCTGGCGCGAGGCGCTGCGCCGCGACCCGGCCCTGGCGCTGGGCCTCAACACCCACGACGGGCAGGTCGTCTACGGCCCGGTGGCCGAGGCGCACGGCATGCCGACCCTGCCGCTGGACGAGGTCCTGGGCTGAGGAACGACAGCCCGAAGGGGAACAGCCTGACCACTGCTGCGCGCAGGGCCGGCCCGGGCACGCAGCCCGGGCCGGCCCTGCGTCGTGCCGTGCGCGGCTACCTCGACCACCTGACCGTCGAGCGGGGACTGTCGGCGAACACGCTCGCCTCGTACCGCCGGGACCTGGACCGCTACCTGGCGACCCTCGCCGCCGCCGGGGTCGTCGACCTGGCCTCGGTCGACGCCGGCACCGTCGAGGCTCACCTGGCCCGGCTGCGCGCCGGAGACGACGAGCACCCGCCGCTGGCGGTCGCGTCCGCCGCCCGGGCGGCCAGCGCCGTGCGCGGCCTGCACCGCTTCGCCGTCCGCGAGGGGCTGGCCGGCGCCGACCCCAGCCGCGACGTGCGCCCGCCGACGCCGGCCCGCCGGCTGCCCCGGGCGCTGCCCGTCGAGGACGTGATCCGGCTGCTGGAGACCGCCGGGCCGGCCACCGCCACCGGTGCGGGCGCGGCCCTGGCGCTGCGCGACCGGGCGCTGCTGGAGTTCCTGTACGGCACCGGGGCGCGGATCTCCGAGGCGGTCGGCCTGGCCGTGGACGACCTGGACACCGCCGACGGGGCGGTGCTGCTGCGCGGCAAGGGCGGCCGGACCCGGCTGGTCCCGATCGGCGGGTACGCCGTGGAGGCGCTGCGCGCCTGGCTGGTGCGGGCCCGCCCGCAGCTGGCCGCCGCCGGCCGGGGCACCCCGGCGGTCTTCCTCAACGCCCGCGGTGGCCCGCTGACCCGGCAGGGCGCCTGGACGATCCTGCGTCGCGCCGCCGAGCGCGCCGGGCTGCCCACCGACGGGGCGAACGCGGTCTCCCCGCACACCCTGCGCCACTCCTACGCCACCCACCTGCTCGACGGCGGCGCGGACGTGCGGGTGGTCCAGGAGTTGCTCGGGCACGCGTCGGTGACCACCACCCAGGTGTACACGTTGGTCACCGTGGAGCGGCTGCGCGAGGTGTACGCCACCGCGCACCCCCGCGCCCGGGACTGACCGGCCCCGGCGCGTCGCGACGTCGTCACCGGCCGACACGCCGGACCGGTAGCGAACGCCCTGCTCGCCGGTGGCGTACAGTCGGCTTCGGCGCGGACCTCCTGGGGCGACACGACCGGGGTGCGCAGCGGCGCCGCGAAGGACGTCGGACGGCTCCGACGCCGGGTGGTCGTCGGGAGGGGGCAACGAGGACATGGCTGGCAACGGTGATCGTGCCGACGCCTGGACGTCGGAGCTCCGCGAGCAGCAGGCGTCGCTCGGCGCGGACCTCGGGCCGGCGGATCCGGCGGCGTACACGATGCGCAAGCCCATCCCCGAGCCGATGCCGACCGACCGGCACGGTCCGGCGCGGATCATCGCGATGGCCAACCAGAAGGGTGGCGTCGGCAAGACGACCACCACCATCAACCTGGGCGCGGCGCTGGCCGAGTACGGCCGCAAGGTGCTGCTGGTCGACTTCGACCCGCAGGGCGCGCTCTCGGTGGGCCTGGGCGTCAACCCGCACAACCTCGACCTGTCGGTCTACAACCTGCTCATGCAGGACGACGTCACCGCCGAGGACGTGCTGATCAAGACCGACGTGGCCGGGCTGCACATCCTGCCGGCCAACATCGACCTCTCCGCGGCCGAGATCCAGCTCGTCAACGAGGTGGCCCGGGAGATGGCCCTGGCCCGGGTGCTGCGCAACGTGCGCAAGGAGTACGACTACATCCTGATCGACTGCCAGCCCTCGCTGGGCCTGCTGGCGATCAACGCGTTGACCGTCGCGCACGGCGTGCTCATTCCGCTGGAGTGCGAGTTCTTCAGCCTGCGCGGGGTGGCGCTGCTGCTGGACACCATCGACAAGGTGCGCGAGCGGCTCAACTTCGACCTGGAGCTCGAGGGCATCCTCGCCACCATGTACGACTCCCGCACCACCCACTGCCGACAGGTGCTCCAGCGGGTGGTCGAGGCGTTCGGCGACAAGGTCTACCAGACGGTCATCACCAAGACGGTGAAGTTCCCCGAGTCCACGGTGGCCGGTGCGCCGATCACCACCCTCGACCCGGCCTCCTCGGGCGCCCGCAACTACCGCCAGCTCGCCCGTGAGGTGATCGCCGCCCAGGCCGAGCGGTAGCCGGCAGCCCGGGTGGCCCCGACGTGGACTACGGTCTTCCGGTGACCGCGCCCCTGCTGGACCCGCCGACGACCCCGGAGCAGCCGCCCGTGGTGGCGGCCGAGGTCGCCGCCGAGGTGCCCACCGACGGCGACGGCGTGCCCGCGGCGCAGGAGAGCGCCGGCTTCACCGTCCGGCTGGCGAACTTCACCGGCCCCTTCGACCTGCTGCTCCAGCTGATCAGCAAGCACAAGCTGGACGTCACCGAGGTGGCGCTGCACAAGGTCACCGACGAGTTCATCGCGTACATCCGGGCGATGGGCGACCGGTGGGACCTGGACGAGACCAGCGAGTTCCTGCTGATCGCGGCGACCCTGCTGGACCTCAAGGCGGCCCGGCTGCTGCCCTCGGCCGAGGTGGAGGACGAGGAGGACCTGGCCCTGCTGGAGGCCCGGGACCTGCTCTTCGCCCGGCTGTTGCAGTACAAGGCGTACAAGGAGGCGGCGGCGCACATCGCCGAGCTGGAGTCGGTGGGGGGCCGGCGGTACCCGCGGGCGGTCACCCTGGAGCCCCGGTACGCCGAGGCGCTGCCCGACCTGGTGCTCGGCGTCGGCCCGCAGCGCCTGCTCAAGCTCGCCGTGCGGGCGATGACCCCGAAGCCGGTGCCCGAGGTCTCCATCGCCCACGTGCACATGGTCCGGGTCAGCGTCCGGGAGCACGCCGAGATCATCTCCGGGCGGCTGCGCCGGGCCGGCACGGCCACCTTCAGCGCGCTCTGCGCCGACTGCGAGATGACCCTGGAGGTGGTGGCCCGCTTCCTGGCGCTGCTGGAGTTGTACCGGCAGGGGCTGGTGGCGTTCGTGCAGGAGCAGGCGCTGGAGGAGCTGACCGTACGCTGGACCGGCCCGGCCGACGCCGACACCGAACTGGACGTCGACGAGTACGCCGGCGCCCCCGCCGAACCCGCCCCGACCCCCGTCGAGCCTGTCCCGCCGGCCGGTGTGGTGGACGAGACCGCGCAGACGCAGGAGTGACCCGATGAGCGACGAACAGCGGCGCGACTCCCTGGCCGAGCAGGCCGCGGCCTGGATCCCCCCGTGGGACCGCCCCCCGGCTCCGACCGGAGCGGGGGAGCCGGGCGCGGGGCCCGGGGAGCCGGCCGATGGGCCGGGGGAGCCCGCGGATCCGGAGACCGGCCGACTGGAGCCCGAGCCGCGCGAGCGGGCCGGCCGCGACGACCGGGACGCCACGCCCGCGCAGCCGCCGACGGCGGGGGAGCCGGCTGCGGGCGTACCCCGGGGGAGGGCTGCGGGGCGGCGGCGGGCGACGCCACCGCCGGAGCCCAAGCCGGTCATGGACGACGCGGAGCTGCGCGGCGCCCTGGAGGCCATCCTGCTGGTGGTGGACGAGCCGGTGAGCGAACTCACCCTGGCCCAGGTCCTCGACCAGTCCCCGGAGCGGATCGGGCCGGTGCTCGACGACATCGCCGCCGGTTACACGGCCGCCGGGCACGGCTTCGAGCTGCGCCGGGCCGCCGGTGGCTGGCGGTTGTACACCCGGCCGGAATACGCCGACCACGTCGAGCGGTTCGTGCTGGACGGGCAGTCGGTACGGTTGACGCAGGCCGCCCTGGAGACCCTCGCGGTGATCGCCTACAAGCAGCCGGTGACCCGGTCGCGCATCTCGGCCATCCGGGGTGTGAACTGCGACGGGGTCATCCGTACCCTGGTCTCCCGTGGCCTGGTCGAGGAGTGCGGCACCGAAGCGGACAGCGGGGCGTTCCTCTACCGGACCACCACCCTGTTCCTGGAGAAGCTGGGCCTGGACTCGGTGGCCGACCTGCCGCCGCTCGCCCCTTTCCTGCCCGACGACGTAGAAGAGCTTGCCGATGCCACGCGATGACCGTTCCCCGAAGCCCGACGCCCCCGTGTACGAGAGCGCCGAGCGCCTCCAGAAGGTGCTCGCCGCCGCCGGCGTCGGCTCCCGGCGTGCCTGTGAGGACCTGATCTTCCGGCGCCGGGTGACCGTCAACGGGCGGGTGGCGCAGCTCGGCGACAAGGCCGACCCGACCCGCGACGTCATCGTCGTCGACGGGGAGCGGTTGCAGGCCGACGTCCGTCTGGTCTACGTGGCGATGAACAAGCCGCGCGGGGTGGTGACCACCATGGCCGACGAGAAGGGCCGCACCGAGCTGGCCGACTTCATCGGCGCGCGGCTGGAGCAGCGGGTCTACCACGTCGGGCGGCTCGACGCCGACAGCGAGGGCCTGCTGCTGCTCACCAACGACGGCACCCTCGCGCACAAGCTGATGCACCCGTCGTACGAGGTGCTCAAGACCTATCTGGCCGAGGTGGCCGGGCCGATCCCGCGCAACCTGAGCAAGCGGCTGCTGGCCGGTGTGGAGCTGGAGGACGGGCCGGTCAAGCTCGACTCGTTCAAGCTGGTGGACACCCTGGGCAAGAGCGCCCAGGTGGAGCTGACCCTGCACGAGGGGCGCAAGCACATCGTCCGGCGCCTGATGGCCGAGGTCGGGCACCCGGTGTCCCGGCTGATCCGTACCTCGATCGGGCCGATCAAGCTGGGTGACCTGCGGACCGGGCGGCTGCGCCGGTTGACCAACGCGGAGGTCGCCGCCCTGTTCAAGGCCGTCGGGGACTGACCCGCGTCGTTACGGGTACGGCTGCCGGTAGGCTTCGTCGCGGCCGGGCGCCGGCCGGTGGCGTGGGTCGCCTCCGGGGGCGGCGCGTGCGGGCCCGGTCGGGGCCGCGGGCATCATTGACACCGAACACATCCGCTCAACGGCACAGCAGGGTGCCCGCGAGACACGGGCCGAGGAGGAACACGGTGGGGCAGAACATACGAACCGGGCGGTGTGTGGTCGCCGTCGACGGACCATCCGGTTCGGGCAAGTCCACCGTCTCCCGGCGGCTGGCGAGCGGCATCGACGCCCGCTACCTGGACACCGGGGCGATGTACCGGGCGATCACCTGGGCGGTGCTGCGTTCCGGGGTCGACCCGGCCGACGCCGAGTCGGTGGCCAAGGTCGCCGGCGAGGTCGAGCTGCGCATCGGCACCGACCCGCAGGGGTACGGCGTGACCGTCGACGGCACCGCCGTCGACAAGGACATCCGTGGCCCGGAGGTGACCGGTGCAGTCTCCGCCGTCTCCGCGGTGCCGGCCGTACGCGCCCTGCTGGTGCAGCGGCAGCGGGAGATGATCGCCAACGCCGGCCGGATCGTGGTCGAGGGCCGCGACATCGGTTCGGTGGTGGCTCCCGACGCCGACCTGAAGGTCTACCTGACCGCCTCCGAGTCGGCTCGCGCGAAGCGGCGCAGCACCGAGGACGCCGCCGACGTCGCGGCCACCGCCGCCGACCTGGCCCGCCGGGACCGGCTGGACTCGACCCGCACGGCCGACCCGCTGCGGCAGGCCGACGACGCGGTCGTGCTGGACACCACCGAGCTGGGCATCGACGAGGTCGTCGCCCGGCTGCGCGATCTGCTCACCGAGCGGGGTGCCCGGTGAGCGCGAGGAGTGAGCCGGTGTTGCTAGCCCCGCAGTCGCGAACGAAGGGTGGCTCGGCATGATCGACGACAACGGTTGGGTGGAGCTGCGGGAGCCGGACCTCGACACCGAGGAGCCGACCGGTCCGCGGCCGGTGGTGGCCGTCGTCGGCCGCCCCAACGTGGGCAAGTCGACGCTGGTCAACCGGATCATCGGCCGCCGGCAGGCGGTCGTCGAGGATGTTCCCGGGGTGACCCGGGACCGGGTGCCGTACGACGCGCAGTGGAACGGCCGGGAATTCACCGTCGTGGACACCGGCGGCTGGGAGCCGGACGCGAAGGACCGGGCCGCGGCGATCGCCGCGCAGGCCGAGATCGCGGTGGCCACCGCCGACGTGGTGATCTTCGTGGTGGACGCCATGGTCGGCTCGACCGACGTGGACGAGGCCGCGGTGAAGATGCTGCGGCGCAGCGCCAAGCCGGTGATCCTGGTCGCCAACAAGACCGACAACACCGCCATCGAGCTGGAGGCCACCTCGCTGTGGTCGCTGGGCCTCGGTGAGCCGTACCCGGTCTCGGCGCTGCACGGCCGGGGTTCCGGCGAGCTGCTCGACGCGATCCTGGACGCGATGCCCGAGGCGCCGAAGATCGTGGAGAACCGCCCGCGCGGCCCGCGTCGGGTGGCCCTGGTCGGCCGCCCCAACGTCGGCAAGTCCAGCCTGCTCAACCGCTTCTCCGGTGAGGAGCGGGCGGTCGTCGACTCGGTCGCCGGCACCACCGTCGACCCGGTGGACAGCCTGGTGCAGATCGGCGGCGAGACCTGGCAGCTGGTGGACACCGCGGGCCTGCGCAAGCGGGTCGGCCAGGCCAGCGGCACCGAGTACTACGCCAGCCTGCGGACCGCCGCGGCGATCGAGGCGGCCGAGGTGGCGGTGGTGCTGCTGGACTCCAGCGAGGTGATCAGCGAGCAGGACCAGCGGATCCTCACCATGGTCGTCGAGGCCGGCCGGGCCCTGGTCATCGCCTTCAACAAGTGGGACCTGGTCGACGCCGACCGCCGGTACTACCTGGACAAGGAGATCGACCGGGAGCTGCGCCGTATCCCGTGGGCGATCCGGTTGAACCTGTCCGCGCAGACCGGCCGGGCGGTCGACAAGCTCGCCCCGGCGCTGCGCAAGGCCCTGGCCAGCTGGGAGACCCGGGTTCCCACCGCGCAGCTCAACCAGTGGCTGACCGCGCTGGTGCAGGCCACCCCGCACCCGGTGCGCGGCGGTCGGGCCCCGAAGATCCTCTTCGCCACCCAGGCCGGCGTCGCTCCGCCGCGCTTCGTGCTCTTTACCACCGCGCCGCTGGACGCCGGCTACCAGCGCTTCGTCGAGCGCAAGCTGCGCGAGGAGTTCGGCTTCGAGGGCAGCCCGGTGGAGATCTCGGTACGCCCGCGCAAGAAGCTCGGCCCCGGCGGCCGCGGCAAGGCGCACGGCTGACCCTGGTACGCCCCGACGCCGGGTGACCGCCTCAGGTCACCCGGCGTCCGCGTACCCGCCGTCGACCCACCCTCCTAGGACGCTTTGGGGGAGTGTCGCGTCACACCTCGGGCACCGGGCCCGCGAATGACGAAGCGCGGTCGGGGTAGTCACCCGGGCCAGCCGGCGTCGGGTACCCGTCGTCGGTGCGCGGCCCGTACCGGGTCGCCGGCCATGCCGCGGGGGTCAACGGGCCGATGTCGGAGAGGTCGCCGTCCCGGCGCCAGGAGGCGGCCCGGGTCGTGGTGGAGCTGCGGGTGCACGGCGTGTCGGGCGCGGAGGCCGAGCAGATCCTCGACCGCCCGCACGTGTACCAGGTGGCCGGCGACCGCAGCGGCGGCTTCTACCGCCCCCGGCCCGGCTACCCGGACTCCACCGGACCCGGCGGGGTGGTGCTGGAGGCGTACCGGTGGAGCGACCTGCCGTCGGGCACCGCCGTGCGGACGCTCTCCCTTGTCTTCCTGCTGCCGTTCATGCTGAGCAACGTGGCGATCTGGATGCGGCCGGCCGGGCGGGGATCGGGCGCCGGCGTCAGGGTGCTGTGCCGGCTCGTCGCGCTCAACCTCACCCTGCTCTACGTGCTCGCCGCCGCCGGGGTCGCCCTCGACCTGATCGCCTGGAAGTGCATGGGCTCCGCACGGTGCCTGACCAGCCGCACCTGGCTGTCCTGGCTCGGTGACCGCCCCCCGGGGCTGCGACTGGCGGTGCTGACCCTGCTGCCCGTCTCGGCCATCGTGCTGGTCTGGCTGCTCGGCGCCCGGCCCGGCCGCTCGTACGACGCGTTCCGGACCCCCGGCGGTGAACCCGGCGGGGACCGGCTGACCGCGGTCGGCCAGTGGGACGGCGCGCCGATGGTGGGCCGGCTGCGGGCCATCCACATCGCCGCCGCGTTCGCGGCGCTGGCCCTCGTCCTGCTCGCGGCGAGCGCCGCCGCCGACCCGTCCCCGGTGCCGACCGTCCTGGCCGCGCTGGCGCTGCTGGTGCTGGCGAGCTGTGCGGCGCTGCTCTGCGCGCCCACCCTGCTGGAACGGCCCGCCGCCGCCCGCACACCGGACGGGCTCACCGCGGTGCTGCGCGCCACCGCCTGCGGGCTGGCCGTGGTCGCCGTCGCCGTCGTGGCGCTGAACCGGGACCGGTGGCCCCCATCGACGGGACTGCCCGGCTACGGCCGCATCGTCGGCTGGGTGCTGCTCGCCCAGATGGGGCAGCTGGTCGCGCTGGCCGTGCTGGCGCTCTGGCGGCGGGCCGGCCACGACTCGCGGCCGGCGCTGCTACGCGGCTTCGGAGCGCCGGTCCTCGCGGCGGTGGCGGTGGGCCTGGCGGGCGCCCTCTCCGCCGAGATGATCTACCGGATGGCGTACTTCCTGAACCGCCGCGCGATCACCGCCCGCCCGGACGACCTGGCCGCCCCACCGCCGGCCTACAAGTGGGCGATCTTCAACTTCTTCTTCACGACCATCGCCGCGGTGCTGCTGGTCGCCGGCATGACCCTGCTGTCCCGGCGCGACCGTCGTCGGGCCGCCGCGGCGATCGTCGCCGCCGACTTCCGGGCCAGCCCGTCGAGCGCCGCGGCCCGAAAGCAGCGGGTCGAGAGAACCATCGCCCGGGCCCGGTTCACCGAACGGCTCGGCCCGCTGGCGATGGCGTACGCCTCCCTGACGGCGCTGGGGCTGGCGGCGAGCGCGCTCGGGCTGCTCGGTCTGCAACCCAGCCCCCTCGCGGAGAGCCTCCTCGGCGTGCCCGGCGACTTCGTCAACTTCGTGCTCACCCTGGGCAGCTACCTGATCGCCGGGGTGGTGGTGGCGCTGCTGGTGGGTGGTCTGCTGGCCTACCGGACGGCGGAGTTCCGCCGGTACGTCGGCGTGCTCTGGGACCTGGGGACGTTCTGGCCCCGGGCGGCGCACCCCTTCGCGCCGCCCTGCTACGCCGAGCGCGCCGTGCCGGAGCTGGCCAAGCGGATCTGCTACCTGGCCGACCGGCACGCCGGCGTCCTGCTCACCGGACACAGTCACGGCTCCGTCCTGCTCGCCGCCACCGTGCTGCAACTGCCGCCCCGGGTACGCCGGCGGGTGGCGCTGCTGACCTACGGCTCCCCGCTGGACCGCCTGTACGCCCGGCTCTTCCCCGCGTACCTGGGTCGCGACGTGCTGTACGACATCGGCGACCGGATCGGCTGGCGCTGGCTCAACCTGTGGCGCGACACCGACCCGATCGGCGGCTGGATCTTCGCCGCCAACCGGCCGGGCGACCCACCCGTCGCCGGGCCGGCCGGCGCCGTGGACCGGCGGCTGCGGGACCCGCGGGACGTGGTGGCGCCGCCGGGGGACAGCGTGCCACCGGCCATCCAGGGGCACTGGCCCTGTGAGTCCGACGAGCGGTTCACCGAGGCGGTCCGGGAGTTGGCCGACCGGCTGCGCCGCACCCAGCCCGGACCATGAGGGCGCCCCACCGGCACGACCCGAGCCGCGCCCCGGCCGACCGGGTGACCCCGGTCGAGGTCTTCTTCGACGTCGTCTTCGTGTTCACCCTGACCCAGCTCACCCGGGTCCTGGAGGCGGACCTGACCCCGGCCGGCTTCGGCCGGGTGGTGCTGCTCTTCGGGATCCTGTGGTGGATGTTCGACGGGTACGTGGGGCTGGCCAACCACGTGCCACCGCGGTCACCCGCACAGAAGCTGCTGCTGTTCCTCGGGATGGGAGGCTTCCTGATCGCCGCGGTCGGGATCCCGCGGGCCTACACCGATACCGGCCTGGTGTTCGGCGTCGGCTATCTCGTGGTCATCTGCGTCCACCTGCTGCTGTTCACCCAGGCCGACATCGGTCGGGCGCTGTGGTGGCTGGCGGCGTACAACCTCGGATCCGCCCTGCTGGTCGTGGCCGGCGGGCTCACCGCGGGCGCCACCCGGTACGCGCTGTGGCTGGTGGCGTTCGCGGTCCAGTCGGTCGTGCCGTACCTGGTGCCCCGCTTCTCGTGGGTGCGCGTGCAGTCCCTGTTCCGCATCCAGCCGTCGCACCTCATCGAGCGGCACGGACTGCTGGTGATCATCGCCTTGGGCGAGTCGGTCGTGGCCATCGGAATGGGGGTCGACGTCGAGCACCTCACCGCCGGCACCGTAGCCGTCATCGGCCTTGCGCTGGCACTGCCGGCAGCCCTCTGGTGGACCTACTTCACCGACACGCCGGCGGTCGAAGCCGCCCTGGTCGCCGTCGGCCCCGACCGGCGGGTCGGGCAGGCGCTCCGGCTGCTCTTCGCGCACATCCCGCTGCTGCTGGGCATCGTGGTCGCCGCCGCGGGAGTTCACGCCGCGGTCGCCCACCCCGGCGACCCGACGTCCTGGCAGTCCGCGACGGCGCTCTCCGGCGGCACGACGCTCTACCTGGCGGCGACCATCGCGATCCGGCGGTCACTGCGGATCGCGCCGGTGCGGAGCAGGGTGATCACCGCCGTCGCCGTCCTGGGCACGGTGCCCGTCGGGCTGGCCACGAACGGCGCACTGCACCTCGCCGCGCTGGTCATCGTGGTCGTGGTGATGCTGGTGGTGGACCGCAGGTACCACGCCGCCCAGACCCTCCGCGAGGCGTAGGGCACCGCGTCGGCGGCGGGACGACGTGCCGGGCGGGGCCTGTGCGCACGGTGCGAAGATCCTGCGCTAAGCTGTACCGGCTGTCGCGGGGGAAACCGCGCGGGGGCATCGGGACGTGGCGCAGCTTGGTAGCGCACTTGACTGGGGGTCAAGGGGTCGTCGGTTCGAATCCGGCCGTCCCGACTGGTATTCACCAGCGGATATAGAAGATCATGTGTGATCTTGCGGTAACGCTGGCAGTAACGGAGATCGCTTAGCGTGGGCTGTGCTCCCCGATCCCGTTACTGCGGAGGTGCAGCCCGATGGCTGTCTACAGCTACCGCCTCGCCAACGGCCAGACCCGCTGGTACTTCATCATCGACCTCCCGCCCGATGCCAACGGGCGTCGTCGTCAGCACAAGCGGCAGGGGTTCCCCAACCAGGCTGCCGCCCTGAAGGCGGAAGAGCAGGCGCGAGCCGCCTACGGGGGAGCGGACCTCGGCGCCGACGGCAGCGTCGCCGCGGAGTTGGAGAGCTGGCTCAACGAGCGCGAGCTGGACGTCCAAGAGACCACGCTCAGCAACTACCGGGACGTCATCCGCTGCTATCTGGTGCCGCACATCGGCGGCCGGCAGCTCTACGCCCTCGACAAGCGGGTCATTCACGACCTCTACAAGAAGCTGCTGAAGAGTGGCGGCAAGAATGGCGGGCCGCTGTCGCCGACCACCGGGGCGTAGACGTCCTCGGCCGGCAGGACGTGTTGGGTCATGAACGACATCAGTCGGTCGTAGGCATCGTCGGCTTGAGCTGTGGTTCTGAACCTCAATGACCACTTCCCAATCAATCGATTGGTCGATAGTGTGCCTACATGGTCAAGGCTTTGGCAACAGATGAGACACCCACCCGGATCCGGACGGCCGCCGTCCGGCTGTTCGCGCGGTGGGGCTTCGCCGCCGTCGGCATCCGGGACCTGGCGAACGAGGCGGGCATCAACTCCGCGACGCTCTACCACCACTTCGGGTCGAAGGACGACCTGCTCCTCGACATCATGCGCGTCGGACTCGTCGAGCTTCTCGAGATGGAACAGCAGGCCGTGGCGTCACAGCGGAAGCCCGCTGCCCGGCTCGCGGCTCTGGTGCACGTCCATGTGATCGCCCACGCCCTGGCGGCGGAGAGTTGCCGGGTCGTGGACCAGGAGATCCGCGCCCTACGCTCGGAGCACCGTTCAGAGATCGTCGAGCTGCGCGATCGGATCGAGCAGTTGTGGCGCTCGGTGATCAGCGAGGGCATGAAGGCCGGGGTGTTTCGGACGACGGTCCCCGCCCCGATGACGGCGCTGGCGCTGCTCGACATGGCGACAGGTATTTCCCGATGGTTCGACGCGGATGGCGTCACCACCGCCGACGACTTCGCCCAGCAGTACGTGGACGTGGCGCTGCGGGCGGTCGACGCGCGGCGGTCGAAGAGCCCGTCCGCCGCACGCGTCCTCGGGTCCGACCTCTACGACTCGGTGGCGCGCACCTGGGACGTGCGCCGCCTCGCGCAGGTAGGGGGGGTCCGTCGATGAGCGGCGAGATCACGGCGGCGGTCGCGGGCCTGCAGCCCGGCGACGAGATCGCCGTCACCGACTGGTTCGCCATCACCCAGGCAGACGTCGACGCACACGCCCAGCTCACCGGGGACGACGACTGGGTGCATACCGACCCCGAGAGGGTCAGAGCCGAAGGGCTGTTCGCCGGGACGACGATCGTCCAGGGCTCCCTCATCCTGGCGCAGCTGGTCCGCCTGGCCCGCGCCCTCCCGGCTGACCCTGCCGGCCACATCCGGCTGAACTACGGATTCGACCGAGTGCGCTTCACCGCACCGCTGCCGACGGGGAGGCGGGTCCGCGCGCGGTTCCGGTTGGTCGGTGTCGAGGACCGGGGCGACCGAGGGGTGCTCAGCACCGTCGACGTGACGTTCGAGCACACCGACGCCGTCGTGGCCGTCGTCCGGTGGAAGGGCCTCACCCTCCCCTACTGACGCGCGAGGAGAAGACATGTCCGAGACACCCCTACGCCGGGCGCTACAGGCCCGCCACCTGACCATGATCGCTATCGGCGGCACCATCGGCGCGGGCCTGTTCGTGGGCTCCGGGCCAGTGATCGCCAGCGCCGGGCCGGCCGCGATCCTGTCCTACGTCGCCGGCGGTGTCATCGTCATCCTGGCCATGCGCATGATCGGCGAAATGGCGGTCCTCCAGCCCACCCCCGGCGGCATCGCCGACTGGCCCCGCCGAGCCCTCGGCGGATGGGCAGGCTTCACCACCGGCTGGCTCTACTGGTATTCGTGGATCGTGGTCATCGCCTTCGAGGCGGTGGCCGCCGGTGAGATCGTGGCCACCTGGATCGACGTCCCCAGCGGATTCGTCGCACCGGTGCTCCTGCTCGGCATCCTGCTGGCGAACCTGACGCATGTACGGGCATTCGGCGAGATGGAGTACTAGTTCGTCCTGACGAAGGTCCTCGCCGTGGTCGCCTTCCTCGTGCTCGCCCTCGCGGCGCTCACCGGCCTGCTGCCCGACGCTCCCGCGGCAGTTGACGTCGCTGCGCAGGAGCTCGCTCCCGGTGGCTGGTTGGCGGTGCTCACCGGGCTGCTCGTCGTGCTCTTCAGCTACGCCGGGACCGAGGTGGTCGCCATCGCGGCGGCCGAAAGCGAGGATCCGGCCAACACGCTGCGGCGAGCCACCCGCTCCGTCGTCGGCCGCATCTTACTCTTCTACATCGGCTCGGTGGTGGCGATCGTGCTGCTGCTTCCGACGGCGGAGACCCCGACGACCACCAGCCCGTTCTCGGCCGTCCTCGACCGGCTCGGCGTGCCGTCGGCGGCGACGATCATGGACGTGGTCATCGTCGTCGCGCTCTGCTCCGCGATGAACTCCGCTCTCTACGTGTGCTCGAGGATGCTGTACGGGCTCGCACAGGCCGGTGACGCCACGCCGCGGCTGATGCGGGTGAACCGGCGGGGGGTGCCCCAGGCGGGTCTGCTGATCAGCGCCGCCGCGGCGGCGGTCGCTCTGGCCATCGCGGTGGCCTCACCCGACACCGCCTTCCTGGTGCTGCTCGGAGCGGCCTCCGCTGTCCTTATTCCTCTCTACCTCCTGCTCGCCTGCGCCGAGTTGCGTATCCGTCGGCAGGCCGAGCGCACCGAGCCGGAGCGGTTGACGATCCGGATGTGGTTCTTCCCGTACGGCACCTATCTGTTGATCGCGGTCATGGTGGCGATCACGATCGCGATGATCCTGCTGCCCGACTTTCTGCCCCAGGTCGTCCTCACCGGGGTGGCGTTCCTGGTGATTCTCGGTGCGTACACCCTGCGACGCCGTCGCGCCGAGCGAAGCGGACAGCTGGGCACCCTGGTAGGGAGGCAGGAACGATGACGGTGTCATCGCAGCGCAGCATGCTGTTGAGCCACAGGGTGAGCGCGTGGGCCGTCACTGAGCCCGCTCGACCGGCCATCCGCGATCGACATCTGGCGATGACCTACCGAGAGCTGGACGCGGCTGTCGAGGACACCGCCCGCCAGTTGCGTAACCACGGCGTACGGAACGGTCGCGGCGTCGCGGTGATGACCGATCCGACCGTCGCCGCGGTGGTCATGATGCTGGCCGTCATGCGCGTGGGCGGCCACTGGATCGGCCTCAACCCGCGCTACTCCCGCCGCGAACAGGAGCTCATCGTCCGGCGGTCGGCGCCGGCCGTACTGGTCTCGGTGGGCCGGGTCGGCGCCGACTTCGGTGATCTGGCGCTCGAGACGAGTGTCCCGTGGTTGGCGGTCGACCCCACCACCGGCAAGATCAGCGCACAGGGCACCGCTCGGGCAGGGCGCGAACCGATCGAGGTCCCGGCAGGCACCGCGTCGGTGGTGTTCACGTCTGGCTCGACCGGGGCCCCGAAGGGGGTGATCATCAGCGCTGCGGCACTCGCCGCGAACTGCCGGATCGCCGCGACGAGGTGGCGAGAATGCCTCGATGTGGTGCTCTGTGATCTGCCGGTGAACCATGTCGGTTTCATCGGTGACATCGTCGGAACGGCCCTCTGGGCCGGCGCGCGAATCATCCTGGAACCGCGTTTCGATCCCGCGAGGACTGTCGAGCTGGCCCGCAGCCACCGGCTGACCGCGTGGACCGGGGTGCCCGCCATGTTCGCCGCCGTGGCAGCCGAAACCGGGGCCACGCCGGCGGCCTTTCGGGCCGTCCGCCGCGTCCTGTGGGGCGGTGCGGCAATGCCTCCACAGGTCATCGACGCCGTCCGAGCCCTGACCGACGCGCCATTGACGACTGTCTACGGGAGCACCGAGACCGTGGGCAACATCGCCAGCGCCGACTCGGGGGACGTCGCGCATCCGAGGGACCTCGCCGCGATGCTCGGCAGCGCCTTCGGCCCTTTTGCGATGCGCGTCGTCGGAGACTCCGGCGATGCCCTCGTCGGGCAGGCCGGTCGGATCGAGGTACGCACCCCGTTCGGCTACACCGGATACCTCGGCGACGCGCCGAGGTCCGAGCGGGATGATCCACAGGGCTCCTGGCTGACCACCGGCGACCTCGGCGTGATCGACGGCCGCGGCCTGGCCAGGTACCAGGGTCGCGCGGATCACCTGTTCAAGACCGGAGGCTACTTCGTCAACCCGCAGGAGATCGAGCAAGAGCTGCAACGGATCCCCGGAGTGGCCGAGGCAGTCGTCGTTCCCATGGCTGACGACGCGCGAGGACACGTGCCCGCCGCCGTCATCTCGGGCCCTGCCGACATGGACACCGATCAGCTACGCCACGCGCTTCGCGCTGTGCTCGCGCCTTACAAGGTGCCTCGCCACATGACGGTCGTTGCGAGCCTGCCCCGGCTGCCCGTCGGCAAGGTCGACCGCGGGGCAGCCAGGCGACTACTGGAACAGGAGGCAGGATGAAGGTCCTCGTACTCGGTGCGGGCACGGTCGGCTCCGCGGTGGTGGACGGGCTCGTCTCGCGCGGCCACGACCGGGTGACGGTCGCCGACCGGGATGGCGCCTCGCTCGAACGCATCACCGGCACGCACCCCGTGTCCGCACTCCGCCTCGACGTCACCGACACCGACGCCCTCACAGGTGCGCTCGAACCGGTGGACATCGTCATCTCCACCGTCGGCCCCTTCTACCGTTTCGGCACCACGGTTCTCGAAGCCGCCATCCAGTCGCGCACCCACTACGTCGACGTGGCCGACGACCCGATGCCCACACTCGAACTCCTGGCCCTGCACGACAGGGCAGCCGCAGCCGGGATCGCCGCGGTGGTCGGGGCCGGCGCCTCGCCCGGCCTGTCGAACATCCTCGCCGTCCTCGCGGCCCGCCGCCTGGACACCGTCCACCGCATCGTCACCGCCTGGCCCGAGGACCCGGTCGAGGACATCGCGGCACTCGGCCCGGCCAGCTCGGCGGCCACAGTCCACTGGGTCCACCAGTTCGCGCATCCCGTCCCCGCGCTGCGGGGAGGAACGATCGTGTCGGTCGCACCTCTCACACCGGTTCCGTTGGCGATTCCCGGAGTGGGACTCGTCCAGGGCTCGCTCGTCGGCCACCCGGAGGCCGTGACCATGCAGCGCGCCTTCCCGGAGCTCCTCGACAGCACGAACTGCATGCTGATGCGGCCCGGCGACGTCTCGATCCTGCACGAGGTGGCCGATGCCGTCGCTCGCGGGGCAAGTGAGGAGGAGGGTGCCGCTCTGCTGCGGGCCTCATTCATGGCGCCGGCTCTGGACCGCGGTCCAGAGCCGGCGGTCATGACGTTACTGGCGCTGGCGGAGGGAGTACGCGATGGCCGTCCCGCATCGAGCGTCGCGATGTTGCGGGCGTTACGCGACCGGGGGATGGGCCCGATCACTGCTCTTCCGGCCGTCGTGACGGCCGAACTGGTCATCCGGTCGCCGCGCGTCGGCGTACACCCGCCCGAGGTCGCGGTCGAGCCGGAGCTGCTTCTGGGGGGACTCCTGCGGCACGTGCCGGGCGCCGATACCGTCGATCAACTCGTCTCGGTGCTCGACGAACCCTCAGCATGAGTCGAGAGCGCGGCTGCGACCGGGTGCGGGGCACGAGATCCGTACCCCGCACCCGGCGTGGTGGTGGTCAGGCGCGGGCCATTGCCGGCGGGACGAAGGGACCCGTGGTGGCGCTGAGGGCCGACGCGACCGCGAGGAGGTGATGGTCGTCCCAGCGCCGGCCGACCACCTGGACGCCGATCGGCAACGAGCCGGCGGGCCGGGGCAGCGGCATGACGACGACCGGGTTACCGAGGGCGTTCAGCGGCGCGGTGTAACCCAGGGTGGCCAGGTCGTAGGGGACGGACTGTCCGTCGACCTCGATCGGGTCCGGCTGTCGTAGGAGGCCGGGCCTACGGTGAGTGAAGGCGGGACCGGAGGTGACCGGGAGCAGTAGTGCGTCGTACCGGGAGAGAAAGGCGTCGAAGGTTCGGATGAGCGTGTCCCGCCGGGTCAACGCCGCAGCGTAACCGGACATGTCGAACCGCATTCCTCGGACAATCGCCCGGGCGACGATCTCTCGCCTCGGGGTGACCAACGCGGCTACCGGTGCGAGCGTGCGGACCGCGCCTGGTAGCCCCAGACCGCACTCGGCGCCCCACATCTCCGCGTACGTGACGAGGGCTTCGGTCCAGTCGATGTCCGGCGCGACTCGTTCAACGGTCACGCCGCTGCTCGACAACCGATCGGCGAGAGCGGCCAGGGCGGCCCGGGTCGCGACGTCGACCGGAACGCCGGGAAACGACTCGATGAGCGCCAGACGCGATACCGCGGGCCGAGACCGTGGGTTCGGCGGTGCCGGCGGTGCGGTGTCGGGGTCGCGCGGATCGAGGCCTTCGGTGATGGTCAGCCACAGCACCAGGTCATCGACTGAACGGGCTATGACCCCGGCCACGCTCAGGTGTCGCATGCCGCGCGGACGATCGGTTCGGGGTGGGATCTTGCCGGCGAGCGAAACCCGATGTTCGGTGGGCTTCAGCGCGTAGACCCCCGTGTAGTGGGCAGGGATACGCACCGAGCCAGCCGTGTCACTGCCCAGTTCCAAGGCGGTCAGGCCGGCGGACACGGCAGCGGCTCCACCACCGGTGCTGCCGCCCGGGGTACGGGCAAGGTCCCACGGATTCCTCGCCGTGCCGAAGAGGGGACTCATCGACTGTACGTCTCGTTCGAGTTCCGGCATGTTGGTCTTGCCCAGCACGATCGCGCCGGCCTGGCGTAGGCGCTCCACAGCGGTCGCGTCGCGGTCGGGGATGTGGTCGGCCAACGGGCGATAACTGCTGGTGGTTCGGATGCCAGCGGTCTCGAACGAGTCCTTGACGGTGAACGGGACACCGTGGAGAGGCCCCCACAGATCCCCGGCGGCCAGTGCGGCGTCGGCCTGCCGCGCTCGGGACAGAGCGCCATCGACGTCAACGGTCACCAGGGCGTTGATCGTGGGATTGAGCCGATCGATGCGGTCGAGGTAGGCGCGCACGACATCGGTGGCGGAGAGGTCGCCGGCGCGGATGGCTGCGGCCAGTTCACTCGCCGAATCGAGGGGTGACATCGCCGTCATCGCGACACCTCGGCCGGCGCGGCCACCGTGGAGGCCGGCACGTCGGTAGCGGCCCCTGTGGCATCGCGTCCGTCGCCGGACAGGTTCAGCCCGACGACCCCTGCGATGATCAGGGCCAGACTGGCCGCCTTGACCCAGCTCATCGACTCTCCCAGAGCCAGGGTGCCGACGACTGCGACCAATGCGGTGCCGGCGCCGGCCCAGACGGCGTACGTGACGCTTGTCGGTAGGTGCTGGACGACCCGGCTCAGCAGCCAGAACGCGATTCCGTAGCCAATGATCACCAACGCGGTCGGTCCAGGACGAGTAAGCCCGGCGGCGTAACGGAGAGCCACCGCAGCGGTGACCTCGGCAGCGATAGCCGCAGCAAGCATGAACCAGATCGTCATGAAACCCAAGCTCCTCTCACTCTGACCGTACGGTCAGAGTACTCACTTTGACCATCTGGTCAAAGTGTCGGAGGATGTGAGGATCACCATCGAGGAGGCGGACATGTCCTGGCACAAGCGGCCGGAGGACCAGCGCCGGGAGCAGATCATCGCGGCGGCACTCCGGGTCGCAGCCCGTGACGGCCTCGCCCGGCTCACCCTGCGAAAGGTCGCAGCCGAGGCCGGCCTGTCCCACGGGTCACTGCTGTTTCACTACGGCAGCAAGGACCTGTTGTTGGAGGCACTACTCGATGCCGTCCTGGACTGGCTGATCCGTCCGGCGGCACCCACCGCGCGGCGACTGACCGACGTGCTACGCGAAGAAGTGTCCCACGCTGATCCCGACCACACGGCCGTACTACTGGACTTCTGGGTTGTCGGAACCCGCACCCCGGCCCTCAGGAAAAGAATGCGCACGGCAATGGAGTCGTACGAGACGCGGCTGGCCACCCTCGCCCCCGATACCGCAGCGGTTTCGCCACGCCAGTTGGCCGCTCTCGCCAACACGGTGGTCTTCGGGGCCGCACTACGAAGGTTGCTGGGTGCCGACAACCACACCGATGCCGTCGGCGCACTGGAGAAACTCCTCGCGGCGGAGCCAACTGCGAGGAGCGATTAGGCTGCCGGCGGGGTGAGAGATTTGCGGCCGTCGCAGTCCGCGCTGCGGCTAACGGTCGGCGTCGGGCGCCAGGGGTGTGCCGATTCGCGCCACAGGTCGCGAGCTGTCGCTGCGCCTGATGCCCTCGGCGGACACGCCTACTTCGTACTGGGGATCGCTGCGATGCTGGCCACCGGCTCGGGGATCGTCGCTTACATTGTGATGGACAAGGACCCCGGCTCGAACGTCGTCACGCTGACCGACAGCCACGTCAACGCACTGTTCTACGTGACCACCGCGCTGTTCATCACCCTGCCCACGATGGTCCTGGCGCTGCGCGATGCCGAACGCCCCTGACCGGAAGACACGCTGGCCGACCACTTCGTCGGGCGGCTCGTCTCCGCCGTGCAGGCACTCGAGGTCGGCGACCCGTGGAACGAGACCACCGACGTCGGCCCGCTGATCGATCTCGCCGCCGCCGAGCGGATCGAGGCGTGGGTGGGGGAGACGGTGGCGGCTCTCGCTACGGTGCTGACAGGTGGCGTGTGCGACGACACCGCCTACGCTCCGACGGTGCTCATGGATGTGCCGCCGCATGTCAAGGTCTTCAATGAGGAGGTGTTCGGCTGGGTGCTCCCCGTCCCGACCATCGGTGGGATCGGCGCCGGGTTCGCCGCGATCAATGGCTCCGGTACGGGCGCTGGGCGGGCATCTTCACCCACGATGTTCGCGTCGCCTTGCGGGCGCAGGCCGAGCTTGAGGTCGGCGGCGTGAAGCAGTCCGGCGTCGGCCGAGAGGTGTGCGTTCGGCGATGGAGGACCTGACCCAGGAGCGAGTGATGGTGCTCGCGGCGTAGCGGGGACGTTTCCGCTCGACGCCCCGGCGGCGTCACGTCCGCCCTCGGCGACAAGGCGGCGGGGTCGGCAGCCAGAGGCGCAGGGCAGGGCGCTTCCCTGCCGGACCTGGTCATCGACGAGGGTCGGCCGGTGCTGAAGCGCCGCCGCGGCCGCGAGCGGCGCGCCTCCGCTCTCGAGCTGGAGTCGGAGCTGCTGCAACGGCTGCCGGAGTACCCGCCGGCTGCTGGTCGCCCTCGGCGGATCGGCCAGCACCGACGGGGGGCGCCGGAGCGTTGCGGGCTTTCGGCGTACGACTGCGTGACGCCGCAGGGCGCGACCTGCCGCCCGGCGGCGTCCTGCCCCGGCTGGCTAGTGGACCTCGCCGGGCTGTCGCCGCCCCCGCCCGGCGGGGTGGCCTGCCTGGTGGACGTGACCGCGCCGCTGCTCGGGCCGGCCGGCGTGGCGGCCCGGCTCGCGCCGCAGACGGGCGCGACCGCCGAGGAGGTGGCGTGGTGGGAGCGGGGACTGGGCCGGCGGGCGGAGCTGCTCGGCGGGCGATCCAGGTGGCCGGGCGCCTGCGCCGCCGGGGGAACCGGCTACGAGTTGGCCGCCGCCTGGGGAGCCATCCAGCTGCCGGGGGCGCGGACCGTCGCCGAGGTCGCCGGCCTGCCAGCGGCGCTGGTCCGCGCCGACCTGGTAGTCACCGGCGAGAGCCGGTTCGACGACCAGCCCACCCGGGGGAAGGTCGTCGGCCACGTCCTCGATGCGGCCCGGGACGCGGGTGCCCCGGTGCGCCTGGTGGCCGGGCGCCTCGCCGCCGCGCTCCCCTCGCCGGTGGTGGAGGCGGTGGACCTCACGATGCTGGCGGATGGGCGGTCGGCCGCGATGACCGGCTGCGATCACTGGCTCGTCGTGGCCGGGCGGCGGTTGGCGCGCCGGTTGCGGCCGTGCGGACGCGCGCCGGGGTGAGTTCGGGCGCCGGTCCGGCGCTGTCGCGGCGCACCAGCTCGGCGGCGAGCACCTCGACCCGGGGCGCCGGGGCGCCCTCGTCGAGGGCCAGCGCCATCGCCCGCGCCCCCATCTCCACCAGCGGCAGCCGAACGGTGGTCAGCGCCGGGGTGACGTCCCGGGAGATCGGCATGTCGTCGAAGCCCACCACCGACACCCGCTGCGGTACGGGCACCGACCGGGAGCGCAGCAGCGCCAGCGCGCCGATGGCCATCGAGTCGTTGAGGGCCACGACGGCGGTCAGATCCGGGTCGGCGTCGAGCAGGGCGGCCATCGCGGCGGCCCCGCCGTCGCGGTCGAACTCGGCGTAACGGATGCGGTGCTCGGGCAGGCCGGCACCGTGCTCGGCGAGGGAGTCGCGGAGCCCGGCCAGCCGGTCGGTGGTGGTGGTGAGCACCCGGGGCCCGGCGATCACCCCGACCGCCCGGTGGCCGAGTTCGCACAGCTCCCGGCCGGCCAGCCAACCCCCGGTGCGGTTGTCCGGCATCACCGCGTCACCGGAGAGCTCGTGGCGGCCGATCACCGTCACCCGCCCGCCGGTAGCCTCGTAGGCGGCGAGCTTCTCGTTGACCAGCCGGGTGAAGTCGGGGTTGTGGTAGCCGGAGCCGGCCAGGATGATGGCCGCGACCTGGTGGCCGCGCAGCAGCTCGACGTACTCCAGTTCGCGGTCCGGATCTCGGTAGCTGTTGCAGATCATCAGCAGCCTGCCCTGGTCGGTTGCGACCCGCTGCAACCCCCGGGTGATCTCGGCGAAGTACGGGTCGGAGACGTCGTGCACGATCACCCCGACCGCCGTGCGGTGCGAGCGGGCGAGCAGTTGGGCGTGCGCGTTCGGCACGTACTGCAGCTCGGCGACGGCCTGCAGCACCCGCTCGCGCAGCTCGTCGTTGACCGGTTTGCTGCTGCCGTTGATCACCCGGGACGCCGTCGCGGGTGAGACTCCCGCCCGCCGTGCCACATCGGACAGGGTCGCCATAGCCGCCTCCTCGAATCGCTTGTTGACGGCCTTTCGCCGTGCCGGCTAGCGTCACCGTACCGCGAAGAAAGCCCTTTCCCGCAGGGAGGCCCCGTCATGTCTGATCGGTACGCGGTAGTTCAGCTCGACGAGATCCCGACCAGGCGCTGCTCGTGCGGCGCCACCCGACGCGCCTTCGTCGCCGAGAGCGAGGGACAGGCGAGCATCCACCTGCTCCAGGTCGAGGACGCCGTCACCCACCACCACCGGATCGCCACCGAGTACTACGTCGTGCTGGCGGGGGAGGGCGAGGTCGAACTCGACGGCGTCCGCCACCCGGCCCGCCCGATGTCGGCGTTCCTGATCAAGCCGGGCTGCCGGCACCGGGCCATCGGCGACCTCACGGTGCTGCTGGTGTCGCTGCCGGCCGCCGACGACACCGACGAGGACTTCGATGCCTGACACGCCGCTCCCGCTGCCCGGCGGGATCGGGCTGTCCCGGCTGTGTGTCTACGACAGCACCGGTCCGGACGGGCTGGTGGGCGGCACCCCACACGTGCACCTGTGCTGCACCGAGGCGTACGCGGTGACGGGGGGAGCGGGAGCGGTGCAGACGCTGACCGTCGACGGCATCCGGGAGACCGCGCTGCGCGCCGGGACGGTGGTGTGGTTCGCCCCGGGCACCGTGCACCGCCTGGTGAACGGGGGCGATCTGCGCATCGTCGTTCTCATGCAGAACGGCGGCCTGCCCGAGGCCGGCGACGCGGTGCTCACCCTGCCACCCGAGCACCTCGCGGACCCGGCCGCGTACGCCCTGGCGGCCGGTCCGCCCGCTGACGTGGCCGCCGCGCACCGCCGCCGCGACCTGGCGGTGGCCGGGTTCACGGCGCTGCGGGCCGGCGGCGCGCCGGCGTTGGAGCGTTTCTACGCGGCGGCGCTGCGGCTGCGCCGGCCCCTGCTGGACGAATGGCGGCGGCGGTGGCGCGACGGCGCCGCCTCGGCCGCCGCCGCGACGGGTGAGCAGCTCGACGCGCTCGCCCGGGGCGACATCACCCACCTGACCCGGGCGCGGCTGCACGCCGCCCCGGAGCCGGTCGAGCGGGGCCGGCTCGGCATGTGCGGCCTGCTGGACACCTATCCCGCCGCCCGCTGATCGCCGGGCCGGGAGCGGCCCGGCGCCGGGTCCGGCGACAGATCGAGGAAAGCCCTTGCCTCAGGCGAAACGGCCCCCTACGCTCCCAGGAAAGCGTTTGCCTGATACGCCGACCGGTCCGGCACCCCGGTGGTTCGTGCCGGACCCGAAGGAGGATCCGCGTGACCGACAACGCGTTGGACACCGGGGGGCGTGGGCCCGCCCCGACGGTCACCGGGGCACCCGAACCCGCCGAGGCGCCGGACCGCAACGAGGCACCCGAGCGCACCGCCCCGGTCGTCGCCGTCCCGGGCGACGGCGGCGACCGGCCCGCGGGCCCCGGGCGAGGCCGCCGCCTCGCCGGCCTCGCCGACGCCATGTGGCGACCGACCCTCGTGCTCGCGGCCGTCTTCGCCGCCTGGTGGTTCGTGGCTGCCCGCGAGTACGTGCCGAACTACCTCGTCCCCACGCCGGGCCAGGTGTGGGCCACCATGACCGGCCAGTGGCCCGAACTGGTCCGGCACACGGCGGTCACGCTCTACGAGACGGTGCTGGGATTCGTCCTGGCCGCCGTGCTGGGCCTGGCCACCGCGGTCGCCATCGCCTACTCCCGCACCCTCGACAAGGCGCTCTACCCGATCGTGCTGTTCGCGCAGGTCATCCCGAAGATTGCGATCGCGCCGCTGCTGGTCGTCTGGTTCGGCCTCGGCCTCGCCCCGAAGATCATCTTGGCGGTGCTCATCGCGTTCTTCCCGGTGGTCATCTCCGGCGTGGCCGGGCTGCGCTCCACCGACCCGGAACTGCTCGACCTCTCCGCCACCATGGGCGCCGGACCATGGCGCACCTTCCGCAAGATCCGGTTCCCGAACGCGCTGCCGCAGCTGATGGCCGGGCTCAAGGTCGCGGTCACCCTCGCGGTCGTCGGGGCCGTCGTCGGCGAGTTCGTCGGCGCCAGCGAGGGCCTCGGCTACGTCCTGCTGCTGGCCAACGGCAACCTCGACGCACCGCTGCTCTTCGCCGACCTGATCCTCATGTCCACCATCGGCATCGTCCTGTTCGTCCTGGTCGAGATCGCCGAGGCGCTGCTCATCCCGTGGCACGCCAGCCGCCGCGCCGGCGTGCCGCTGACCACCTCCTGAACCGCGCCGCCCACCACCTCGCACCACCTCCCGCATCCCACCGCACGGAGGCACCGATGAAGCGCACCGCCACCGCCCTCGTCCTGACCACCGCTCTACTGCTCGCGGCCACCGGCTGCGGCGACGACGACACCGCCGGCGCCGGCGGGGACAAGCGGGCCACCCTGACCCTCAACTGGGTCCCCTACGGCGAACATGCCCCCTTCTACTACGGCGTGCAGAAGGGCTTCTACGCCGCCGAGGGCATCAACCTCAAGATCCTTCCGGGCAACGGCTCCGGCAACACCATCAAGCAGGTCGCCCAGAAGCAGACCACTTTCGGGTGGGCCGACAGCCCCGTGCTGCTCAAGTCGGTCGCCAGCGGCATGCCCGTCCGCAGCCTCGGCTCCTATCTGGAGAAGGGGCCGGCCTCGGTCGAGTTCTTCGCCGACAAGAAGATCAGGACGCCGGCCGACCTCAAGGGCAAGACCGTCGGCGGCACCCCTGGCGACGCCCTGTACGCCACTTTTCCCGCCTGGTTGGAGAAGAACGGCCTGAAGCAGGGCGACGTCAAGGTGGTCAACGTCGACGCCGCCGGCAAGATCGCCGCGTTGGCCGAGGGGAAGGTCGACGCGATCATGGGCTTCTTCCACGACCAGGCGCCGACCATCGAGAACAGGACCGGCAAAAAGGTCGACGTGCTGCTCTTCGCCGACTACGGGATGAACCTGCTCGGTACCGGTCTGGTCGCCAACACCCAGGTGCTGAAGGACGACCCGGACCTGGCCCGCAGGTTCGTCCGCGCCACCCAGAAGTCGTGGACCGAGGCGGCGAAGGACAAGGCCGGGGCGGTCGCCGCGATGAGCGAGCTGGCCGAGAACGAGCCGCCGGCCGAGGTGCTCACCGAGCAGCTCACCCTGGCCCTGCCGCTGATCGGCACGGACGGCGCGCCGGGCGTGAACACCGACGCGCAGTGGCGCGAGACCGTCGACCTGATGTCCCGCTACGCCGCACTGAAGAACCCGGGCGCGCCGGACGCGTACTGGGACGCCTCCTACGCCGCGCAGGGCTGATCCGATGACGACCACCGCCCCGGTACGCACCGGCACCGCCATCGACATCTCCCGGGTCAGTGTCCGCTTCACCTCCAGGCGGTCCCGGACCACGGCCCTGGACGACGTCTCCCTGCCCGTCGCCCCGGGTGAGTTCGTCAGCATCGTCGGCCCGTCCGGCTGCGGCAAGTCCACCCTGCTCAAGATCGTGGCGGGGCTGGTCCGGTCGACCGACGGCGTGGTGTCGCTGCTGGGTAGCCCCGTCGCCGGACCGCAGAAGCAGATCGGGTTCGTCTTCCAGCGGGCCGCCCTACTGGAGTGGCGGGGTGCCCGGGCAAACATCCTGCTGCAGGCCGAGATGCGCGGGATGAACCGGCGGGCGGCGGCCGAACGCGCCGACGCCCTGATCGAGATGACCGGCCTGACCGGCTTCGAGAAGGCCCTGCCGCACGAGCTCTCCGGCGGCATGCAGCAGCGGGTGGCGCTGTGCCGGGCGCTGCTGCACGCCCCGCCGGTGCTGCTGATGGACGAACCCTTCGGCGCCCTGGACGCGTTGACCCGGGAGCAGATGAACGCCGAACTCAACCGGATCTGGCGGGAGACCGGCACCACCGTGGTGCTGGTGACCCACTCGATCGCCGAGGCGGTCTTCCTGGGCACCCGGGTCGTGGTGATGAGCCCGCGCCCCGGCCGCATCCTGCGCACCTTCGACGTCGACCTGCCGGCGCACCGCGACTACGCACAGGTCATGTCGGATCCGCGCTTCGACCGCCTCGCCACCGACCTGCGCGGGTTGCTCGGCAGCGCCGCCGCGAACCACTGAGCAGGCGACAACCGCCGTACGACGGAAGGAACACCATGACTCGCAGGTCGATCGGCATCATCGTCAACGGCGTCACCGGCCGGATGGGCTACCGCCAGCACCTGGTGCGCTCCCTGCTCGCCATCCGGGAGTCCGGCGGGGTGGCCCTCGCCGACGGCACGACCATCTGGCCGCATCCGGTCCTGGTCGGCCGGGACGAGACCAAGCTCCGCGAGATCGCCGAGCGGCACGGGCTGGACGACTGGACCACCGACCTGACCGGCGCCCTGGCCCGCGACGACGTCGAAATCTACTTCGACGCCCAGGTCACCCAGCAGCGGGAGAAGGCGATCCGGCTGGCGTTGGAGGCCGGCAAGCACGTCTACACCGAGAAGCCGCTGGCCGAGGACACCGCTGGTGCCCTCGACCTGGCCCGGTCCGCCCGGGCGGCGGGGGTGTGCACCGGTGTGGTGCAGGACAAGCTCTTCCTGCCCGGGCTGCGCAAGCTCAAGCGGCTCGTCGACGGCGGCTTCTTCGGCCGGATCCTGTCGGTGCGCGGGGAGTTCGGCTACTGGGTGTTCGAGGGCGACTGGCAGCCGGCCCAACGCCCGTCCTGGAACTACCGGGCCGAGGACGGCGGAGGCATCGTCGTGGACATGTTCCCGCACTGGCAGTACGTCCTGGAGGAGCTCTTCGGCCGGGTGCGGGCGGTCTCCTGCGTCACCGCCACGCACGTACCGCAACGGGTCGACGAGGCCGGACGGCCGTATCCGGCGACCGCCGACGACGCCGCGTACGGCATTTTCGAACTCGACGGTGGGACGGTGGCGCAGCTCAACTCGTCCTGGTGCGTGCGGGTGTTCCGCGACGAACTCGTCGAGTTCCAGGTCGACGGCACCGAGGGCAGCGCGGTGGCCGGGTTGCGCCGCTGCCGGGTACAGCACCGGGGGGTCACCCCGAAGCCGGTGTGGAACCCGGACCTGCCGGTTGCCGAGGACTTCCGGGCACAGTGGACGGAAGTGCCCGACAACGACGAGTTCGACAACGGCTTCAAGGTGCAGTGGGAGGCGTTCCTGCGGCACGTGGTGACCGGGGAGCCGTTCCGGTGGGACTTTCTGGCCGGTGCGCGCGGCGTGCAGCTCGCCGAGCTGGGCCTGCGCTCGGCCCGTGAGGGCCGCCGCCTCGACGTCCCGGAGCTGTCGCTGTGAGCGCGAGCAGGGCGCTGGTGTGGCGAGTGGCGCGGTGGGGGACAGCCCGTTGAGCGGGCCGCAGGTCATCCTGCCGGGCGGACGGCGGCTCCGGCTGAGCGGCGGCGCCGGCTTCCCGCGCCCGGCCGGGCCGCCGACCAGCCGCATCGCGTACGCCGCGGCGCACGTGGTCGCCGACCCGACCGCCGAGAACACCCCGGGCGCGCCGGCCGCGCTGGACTGGGAGCGCACCCTCGCCTTCCGACGCCACCTCTGGTCGTACGGCCTGGGGGTCGCCGAGGCGATGGACACCGCGCAGCGCGGCATGGGCCTGGACCACCCCGCCACCCGGGAGCTGGTCCGACGCAGCGCCGCCGAGGCACGCGCGGCCGGCGGCCGGATCGTCGCCGGCGTCAACACCGACCAGCTTCCGCCGGGCCCGGCGACCCTGGCCGAGGTCACCCGCGCCTACCTCGAACAGCTCGGCGAGGTCACCGCCGCCGGTGCCCGGGCGGTGCTGATGTGCAGCCGCCATCTGGCCGCCGCGGCCCGCGGCCCCGAGGACTACCTGCGGGTGTACGACGAGCTGCTGGCAGCCGCGGACCAACCGGTGGTGCTGCACTGGCTCGGCCCGATGTTCGACCCGGCGCTGACCGGCTACTGGGGCGCCGACGACCTGGACGTGGCCGCCGACACCGTCGTGGAGCTGATCAAGGCGCACGACGCCAAGGTGGACGGGATCAAGATGTCACTGCTGGACGCCGACCGCGAGGTGGCCCTGCGCCGCCGGTTGCCGCCGGGCGTACGCCTCTACACCGGCGACGACTTCCACTACCCGGAGCTGATCCGGGGCGACGCGACCAGCCACTCCGACGCGCTGCTCGGGGTGTTCGCCGCGATCGCTCCGGCGGCGGCCACCGCCCTGGCCGCCCTCGACCGGGGCGACCCGGCGACGTACGACGCCGTGTTCGCGCCCACGGTGCCGCTGGCCCAGCACCTGTTCGCCGCCCCGACCTGGCACTACAAGACCGGCATCGTGTTCCTCGCCTGGCTGGCCGGGCACCAGGGCCATTTCACCATGGTGGGCGGCCAGCAGGCCGGACGGTCGCCGGTGCACCTGGCCCGGCTGCTGGAACTCGCCGACGCCGCCGGCCTGCTCCCGGACGCCGAGCTGGCCGCGTCCCGGGCCCGGGCGTTCCTCACCGTCGCGGGGGTGCCCCAGTGAGCGCGAGGAGTGAGCCGGGGTTGCGAGCCCCGCAGTCGCGAACGGAAGGCGGCCCAGTGAGCGCGAGGAGTGAGCCGGGGTTGCGAGCCCCGCAGTCGCGAACGGAAGGCGGCCCAGTGAGCGCGAGGAGTGAGCCGGGGTTGCGAGCCCCGCAGTCGCGAACGGAAGGCGGCCCAGTGAGCGCGAGGAGTGAGCCGGGGTTGCGAGCCCCCCGGTCACTTCAGCGGTTCTCCTTCAACCAGGCCACCGCCAAGCACTGGCCGCTGGCCGACGCGGTGGCAGGATGCGTCGCGGCCGGGGTGCCCGGGATAGGGCTGTGGCGCGAGCCGGTGGCCGAGTACGGACTGGCCCGCGCCGCGCGGCTGGTCCGCGACGCCGGCCTCGCGGTGACCTCGCTGTGCCGGGGCGGGTTCTTCACCGCCGACGGTTGGCGCGAGGAGAACCTGCGGGCGATCGAGGAGGCCGCGACCCTCGGCACGGGTGTGCTGGTGCTGGTCTGCGGCGGCCTGCCGCCCGGCAGCCGCGACATCGACGGGGCCCGCCGGCGGGTGACCGACGCGATCGCCGAGTTGGCGCCGCACGCCGCCGCGGCCGGGGTGACCCTGGCCATCGAGCCGCTGCACCCGATGTTCTGCGCCGACCGGTGCGTGGTCGCCACCCTCGGCCAGGCGCTCGACATCGCCGAACGGTTCGACCCGGGCCTGGTCGGGGTGGTGGTGGACGCCTACCACGTCTGGTGGGACGACACCGCGTACGCGCAGATCGCCCGCGCCGGTGCCCGGATCGCCGCCTTTCAGGTGTGCGACTGGGTGACCCCGCTGCCGGAGGGGGTGCTGCTCGGCCGGGCGCTGCCCGGCGAGGGCTGCATCGAGCTGCGCCGATTGCGGGAGGCGGTGGACGCCGCCGGCTACACCGGGCCGGTGGAGGTGGAGGTGTTCTCCGCGCAGGTATGGGCGCGGCCGGGCCTGGACGTCCTCGACGACTCGATCGAGGGCTATCTGCGCCACGTCGTCTGAGCCGCGGCCCGACCCCGCCGGTTCGGGCGGGCGGAGCTGGTCCGCCCGGCCGCGGGCGTCGGCCCGCATCGATCGGAGCCACTCCTTCGGGTGGGGCGGGCTGCCCCCTCAGGTCGGGGCCCTGCTCGGAACTCTCGTCCTGCTGGTCTCCCGAGCACCGGCCCGGGGCGGGAACCGGGTCGCGGTGGTCACCACGGTCGCCGCGACCGCAGTGGTGTCCCGGTGCGTGGCCGCCCTGCACCGCCCACGGCACCGGTACGCGCCGGCGGCGGCGGACACCGCCGCCCTGGTCGGGCACGTCGCCGTGTTCGCAGTCCGCGCCCCGGACTTCAGGTTGGGACCGGCCCGGCGCCGGACCTCGCCTGCTGCGTCGGCCTGCCGGTGGGGCCGACGCTGCTCGGTGTGCTGGTGGGGGCGGCCCTGTGGCCGCGGACCGGCTCGGCCGCCGACGTGGTCACCGCGCTGGCTGCCGGTCCCGGCCCGGCCGACTACGCCAACCTCGTCGTCGTGGTGGGCGTGTTCGCCGCCGCGCTGAACATTACCCATGGCGGTTGCCCGCTTCGACCGGCACCTGCTGCCGTAGCTGGCGCTGTTGGCCGCCGCGCTGCCCGCGCTGGTGGCGCCCATGGCTGTCGAGGCGGCGGCTCGCCGCCGGGGCCGGGCGCCGCGCCCGATGCCGGCGTGGCGCCGAGTCCACGTCGGCCACGTGAGCGCGGCACCCGCCGGCCGGCGCGGCGACGGCGGGCGGGACGTCGCCCCGCCCGCCGTCGCCCCGGTCAGCCGACGGTTATGGCCAGGTTGCTCGACCTGGTCTCACCGGTGCTGTAGGTGACGGTCACCCGCGCGGTGAAGGGCCCCTTGCGGGGGTACGAGTGGGACGTCGAGGCCAGCGTGGCGCCGTGCACGACGGCGCTGTTGTCGCCGAAGTCCCACGCGTAGTCGGTGATCATCCGACCCGACCCGGCGGTGGCGGTGGCGCTCAGGTTGACCGACAGCGGCGCGGTGCCGGTGGCGGGGCTCGCCGAGACGGACAGCGTGCCCCCGGGATCCTGCTTGACGCCCGAGCCGTTGAACCGCAGCCAGTCCAGCGACAGCAGGTCCGGTGTGCCGCCGGTGGGCTGGGCGGCGTTGACGAACCTCAGGTAGAGGGTGAAGGTGCCGGTCGGTACGTTGGCCAGCGTGACGGTGGGGGAGACCACGCTGTCGAAGCTGCCGGTCGGGCTGATGGTGGCCTTGCCGAGCAGGGTGCCGGTGGGCGAGCCGACCCGCAGCTCGACGTCACCACCGGTGCCGCCGGAGGAGGCCCCGACCGTCACCGAGCCGATGTTGCGCAGGTTGACCGGCCCGTACGCCACCCAGTCGTTGTGGTCGATCTCGCCGACCCGCCTGCCGGCCCGGGCCGCGGGCCGGTCGAGCACAGTCACTCCGGCGGCGGAGCTGAGGTGCTCGGCCTCCTTGCTCTTGGCCTGCAACTGCAGGCGGGTGGACCCGACCAGAGCCGGGCCGGCGCCGCCAGAACCGCCACCGTCGGTGTACTGGGCGGTGATTACGGTGTAGAGGTTCTGCCCGGGGCCGTGGCCGTCCCCGGCGTCGGCCTCGGTGTTAAGCACCCCCGAGCAGCCGGTGTAGTTGTCCAGCGGGTGGGCGTGCGCGTCGTGGCCTAGTTGGGTCTGCACGACGACCCTGGTGCAGTCGATGGTGGTGTCCTCGGGGTCGGTGACCGTCACGGTGTAAGGGATCTTGTCGCCGAAGTCGAAGAACCCGCCGTCGGGGACGTTGATGGTGACGGTGGGCCGGGTGTTGCCGACCACGACGTCGGTCACCGCCGTGGCGGTCAGCCCGTTGCCGCTGTCGCGGACGGTCAGCCGGGCGGTGTACCTACCCGGCGTGTTGTAGGTGAAGCTCGGGTTGGCCGCGGTGGAGTCGGTGCTGCCGTTGTTGGTGAAGTCCCAGGCGTAGCTGAGTGTCGAGCCGTCCCCGGCGGCCGACCCGGCCGAGGAGAAGGTCACCGCCAGCGGCGCCGGGCCGCTGTCCCTGCTGGCCGCGACCTTCGCCGTCGGGGGACGCCCGTTGGCCACGTAGTCGATCCGGTAGATGCCGGCGCCGTTGTTGCTGCCGCCCCGGCCGCTGCCGGTGCCCTCACCGAAGTCGATGACGTAGAGCGAGCCGTCGGGCCCGAACTCCGCCTCGAGGGGTTGGATCCACGCCATGTTCCCGAAGATCCCGTTGATCGACTGGAGGTCGCCGACGGCGGTGGCGCCGAAACGCGCGTCGGTGAAGGTCTGCGCGGTCCGGTGCACCGACAGCGTCTTGAACCACCCGCGGGTGAGTTCGTAGACGATCCACTTGCCCTCGTAGTACTCCGGGAACTTCGTGGCGCGGGTGTTGGCCGGGTCGTAGTCGTAGACCGGGCCGCTCATCGCACCACCGCCGCCGGTGCCCACCTCCGGGAACTGACTGGAGGCGGAGTACGCGTACCAGACCAGCGCGGACTTCGACGCCGGCAGGTTGGTCAGGCCGGTGTTGTGGGGGGAGTTGTTGACCGGCGCCGCGCAGTTGAACTTCGCCCCGGAGGTGTTCGTGGCGAAGTCGTAGTCGTTGAAAGGGATGTTGTTGCCGACGCAGTACGGCCAGCCGTAGTTCCCGGCGGCGGTGATCCGGTCGAACTCCACGGTCCCCTCCGGGCCGCGATTGGGGTCGGCGGCGCGGGCGTCCGGCCCGAAGTCGGCGACCAGGACCGCGTTGGTCAGCGGGTCGACGGTGATCCTGAACGGGTTGCGCATGCCCATGGTGTAGATCTCCGGCCGGGTCTTGGCCGTGCCGGGCGCGAACAGGTTGCCGCTGGGGATCGTGTAGGTGCCGTCGGCCTGCGGGGTGATCCGCAGGATCTTGCCGCGCAGGTCGTTGGTGTTGCCGGCGGTGCCCTGCGCGTCGTAGGCGGCCCGACCGGACCGCTCGTCGATCGGTGTGTAGCCACTGGACTGGAACGGGTCGGTGTTGTCGCCGATCGCCGCGTACAGTCGCCCGGCCGGGTCCATCGCCAGTGAGCCGCCCATGTGCGAGTTGGCCCGGCCCTCACCGCGGAAGGTCGGGATGGTCAGCAGTCGCTTCTCCGACGACATCGCCACGGCATTGTCGGCCACCGTGAAACGGGACAGGTTGAGCTGTTTGAGGGTCTTGTCAGACCAGAGCAGGTAGATCCAGCCGTTGCTGGCGAAGTTGCGGTCCAGCGTCATGCCGATCAGCCCGTCGGACTGGTCGGTCATCGCGGAGCTGTATGCGAGGTCGAGCAGCGTGGTGGTCTGCAGGGTGTCCTGGTCGACCACTTTCAGCGCACCGGTGCGCTGGATCCAGTACACCTTGCGGTCCGGGGCGACGGCCAGCTCGAACGGGTCGGCGAGGTTCTCGGTGACCAGCCCGACGCGCTCGAAGTTGCTGGTCTCGGTGGCGCCGCAGTCACCGGCCACCGCGCCGGCGGCCCACTCGATGCCGTAGCGCAGGTGTTCCAGGAACGCCGGCTCGCTGAACGCGGAACTGGCGTGCCCACCAGCGGTGTACCAGGACCGGCCGCCGTCGTAGCGTTGGCACCAGGAGTACGGGTGGTCGACGCCCTCGTTGAGCCCGTTGATGCCGTCCCGGACCTTGATCTGGGCGAGGGTGTGCACGCTGCCGGTGGGGTTGGTCCGCCAGTTGTACCACTCCTCGCTGCGTTCCCAGAGTTCCGGAAGGTTCTTCGTGGACGGGTGCGCCCGATCCACGACCTTGATCCGCCCCGGGTAGGTGCCGCCGGTGGAGTCGAAGTTCGGGTGGTTGTCGAAGATGGTGCCGACGAGTCCCTCGTACCAGGGCCAGTCGCGCTCACTGGCCGAGGCGGCGTGCAGGCCGACCCAGCCGCCGCCGTTACGGATGAACTTCTGAAACGCGGCCCGCTGGCTGGCGTTGAGCAGGTCGCCGGAGGTGGGCAGCGAGTTGGTGTTGTTGAACACCAGGGCGTCGAAACCGGCGAGGTTGGCGTCGGTGAAGGCGGCGGCGTCGTCGGTGACGACGACCTCGAAGTTGTGCGCGGTGCCGAGCTGCTGAATCGCGGTCTTCCCGGCCGGGATCGACGAGTGGTAGAAGTTCGTGACCTTGGAGAAGACCAGGACGCGGAAGCGGGGCGCGGCGTGGGCGGGGGTCGGCGCGGTGGCCAGAACGGTAACCGCGGCCAGCAGGATCAGGCCGAGCGTGCGGAGGCGGTGTCGGTTCATGTGGGCGCTCCCTGTTCGATCAGACGAATCAGGCGGGGATTGGAAAGCGCTTTCTCGCCGGCTCGCATCAACCTAGCGACAGCCGGTTACGAGCGTCAATAGGTGGGGGTAAGCGTTTTCCTCGACGAGCCAGGCGGTCGTCCGGCCGTCGCCCGGTGTCTCCCCGGGACCGGTCGATCGACCGTCACTCGCGCGTCCGGACGGCCTCAGCCGTCGCCGATGTGCTCCTTGAGGACCGTCAGCAGCCGGGCCGCTCGTGTGCTGGTCCCGTTCGCCGAGCCGTCGGCGGTTCGCCCCTGGACCGCCTCGACCAGGCGACCGGCTCTCCGTAGCAGCGCCGCTCCGGCGTCGGTGGCTCGTCGCGGGCCCGCATGATCAGGTCAGCGGCGGCCCGACCGGCCGCCGCGGAGCCACTCCTGTCGCGGTATGCGCGCCTCCACCCGGGCCTGCACTCGGACGTCTGCCCGCTGCCGGCCGTCGCGGTGCCGACCGAGGCGATGGAGGCGCTGGTCCTGGGCGAGGCGGTGACGGAGAGGTTCGGCGGTGAGTCCGTCACGGAGATCCGGCGAACTGGCCGGATACCTCCAGCGCCTGGTCCTCCGGTCAGCGGTATGCCGCGCCGCCGGCGGGGCCGCGCCGCGCCCGGGAGCCGTTCGCGCTCCCCGGCCGCCGCTCCAGCGCCGTGGCGCCAGGTGACGACTTGCGAGCGTTCGATGCCCCGGAGCGGTCAGCTGACGCGCCTCCGGGGCATCGACACTCAGTCTTCCGATTCAGGACGGTAGCGTCCACTGCTGCCCCGGGCCGCCGTTGCAGGTGTACAGCTGCACCTGCAGGCCATTCGTCGTACTCGAGCCCGGCACATCGAGGCAGCGTCCGGCGTGGACGTTGCGCAGCGAGCCGGAGGCGCCGGCGATCCACCGTTGGGCAGCGCTGCCGTTGCAGGTCCACAGCTGAACCCTGGTCCCATCGACCACCCCGCTGTGATCGGCGTCGAGGCATTTGCCCAGCGCCCGCAAGCTTCCCTCGGTGCCGACAATCCACTGTTGGGCTGCGTCGCCGGTGGTGCTGCAGGTGGTCGACTGCACCGCGGTGCCGTCGGAGGTGAGGCCACCGGCGACTGCCAGGCACTTACCCGAGATGCCGGATCTGATCTGGGCCTTGGCGCTGTCACCCATGATGATCGTGACGGTGTGGGAGCCGGTCAGATTGTTGGGGATCCGGCGGTCGGTGCGCTCGGTGCTGTCGAGCTTGAAGGAGGAGATCCGGGTGCCGGACCCGGTGAGCGTCAGGTTGAACGACGCGCCGCGGTAACGGAAGCCGTCGAGCCTGAGGTTGCTGAACGAAGCCGGAACAGTCGGACGAAAGGTGATGCCGTCGCTCGCCAGGTTCATGCCGAAGAGGCCGTGGTAAACCATCGACAGGTAACCAGCAGCGCTCCACAGTTGGCGCGGCGACCCATCGGGCGTGCCGTCCTCCGGACGATAGAACTCGCGGAAAGACGTATCCCGCTTGGACAATGCGACCAACTTGGCGAATTCAGTGTCGAACGTCGTAACATCACTCTGCGACGCCGCCGCCCAGCCCCAGTACGCCTGCACGAAAGGCCACACCATCCCATTGTGGTAGTAGCTGGAGTCGATGCCTGAGTAGTTCTTCCACTCCGCGTACTGCGGCGACAACGACGGCAATCCCTGGGCGGTGGTCGGTGTGTTTCTCAGCACGCTCGCGGCGCGCGCAGGGTCAGCCACCCCCCACAGTACGGCCAGCGCCTCGCCGAGGCCCTCCATGCGGTCCGATCGTATGCCGTTCGCGTCCTCGTAGTAGGCGTAGTAGCCCTTACCGGCGAGCCACAGGCGGTCGTTGATCGCCTTTTTGAGGTTGGCGGCGCCGGCCTCCAGCGTACTGACGTTCTCACCGAGAAGCTGGCCCATACGGGCGGCTATCACATACGCACGGTAATGCAGTAGATTGGTGGCCAGGGACTTGGTCCTGCCTGCCGCCGCACCGTTGTTGGCGAACGTGGACGGATAGGCGCTGTTCGACTCCATGAACGAGGCGACGCCGCGGAACAGACCCGAGCCGGCATCGAACTCGTCACGTTCGGCGCGGGCCAGGCTGTTCTTGGTGACGCCGTAGCTCCACCGCAAGAAATCCTGGTCACCGGAGTTCAGGTAGGCGGCCCAGGCGCCCACGGCTCCCACGATGGCGTCGCTGAGGTTCGGCCAACCGCCGAAGTGACCGCACACGTCCTGGATCCAGACATCGCCCAGTTGGGCATCCTTCTCCGTCAGTCCGCGCATGGTGGCGACCGTGACCGTCGGTTCGACGAAACCTGCACCGAGGTCGGCGGAATATGCCGAGTCACGTGTCCAGATTTCCGCCCAGTTGGTTCCAGCGATGAACTTGCCGTTGACGACGTCGGCGTGGATGTCGGCCAACGCCTTTACGTAGGCGGCGTCGTAATCAGGTTTACCGGAGGAAAAGGTGCTGTCTCCGGTCGCTGCGGCCGCCTTAGTGGCATGCATGGTGACCAAGGCGCTTAATAGGGTGGCGAGAGCGATTGCCGCAAAAGCCAATCGGCGCGGTGGGCCGACTCGATCACGAGTTGAAAGAAACATTGGTTCTCCTAGCGGGCGATCCCACTTGCCAATGCTCGACGACAACGCGAATCGCGTGTAAGGCAACGTCGTCAGAGGTTGCTGCCCATGTTGCACTGCGATGTAACAAGTGTCAATGAAAGTTTCGTGCACCTGCCGGGAAGGTGTGGTTCCGCCGGCGGACGTGCCGTTGGGCTTCGGACAGGTCGGTTGGCCAGGCCCACGGCTCGCCCTGGTGAGGGGTCGTCGTGACGATGTCGGGCCCCCGAACCGGCGTGAAGCTCCGCTCGGTGTTGCTCCCAGTCCGGTTCACAACCTGGAGCGAACCGGGTAGTACGGCCGCTGGCCGGCGACCCGGCCGATCGGGACCAGGGCGCCGTCCAGGATCGCGTACGGCAGCCGCGGATCCGTGCCACGGCGGTGGCCAGGTCATCGGCGGCCGTCGCGTGCAGAGCTATCGCGTCCCGCAGGTGCCGCCAGTCGGTGGCGACGCCGATCTCGAAGCCGGCCGCGAGTCCGGCGCAGGTGTCGCCGTTGCGCAGAGGGAGAGAGCGAGCAGCGCCTACCGGCCGGGCTGAAGCGCCGCCACCGGTATCGGCGCTGCCCACGGCGGCCGCGGATGCGTTCGGGGAGGTGGTTCCGGGCGGACAACAACGGGATCGTGGCGGGTCAGGACTGCATGGTGAGATTTCCGGTCGAGGCTCCGCGTCCTGGTCGACGGCTGTCCCACCCGGAGCCGCACACCCTTCGATCACCGGGCCTGCCGCAACCGCCCTGTTCTGCGAGATCAGGCTGGAAGGAACTCGGTCATGGCCGGCATCCGACTTCGTGCCGATGACGTGCTCACCGAGCAACGCCACGAGGATCACGTCGCGCGCGACGCGCGACGCCGACGCCGCACGGGCGCGGTCCGTCATGGACCGCGCCCGTGCGGTGTGTCAGGTTCAGGGCAGGTCGATCGGGCGCAGGACCCGGTCGATGCCGTGGGCGATCTGCTTGTTGCCCTTGTTGATGTCGAACCGGTTGACGCGCGGGTTGCGGTCGCTGCGGTCGGCGTCGATGAGGGCGATACGCTTGTGCCAGCGCGGGCCGTACACATCGACCTTGATGGTGGACCCGGCGGCGGTCGTGAGCTTGGCACCGTCGGCCTTGAGCGCGGCCTTGCGGTCGATCGTCGCACCGGGCACGACGTGGTAGAGCAGGATCGACTCGACGGTGTTGATGCCGAGACCCGCGACGGCGGTGAAGGCCTTCTTCTCGCTGGGCAGCCGCTTGGTCTTCTGCAGGTCGGCGACGAGCAGCTCGAACGCGCGGTCGTTGGGGAGGAAGGCGGTCAGGGCGGTCTTGCCGTCGGCGAGGACCTTCACCGGGCTGGACGGCTTGGCCTTGAGGACCGCCTGGACGGCGGCGGTGAGGATGTCGTAATCGTGGCCGTTGTGGTCGAAGCCCTTCTTGTCCGCGGTCAGCACCGACGCGAGGGACTTGGTGCCCAGCGGCTTGGTCTTGCCGTGGGCGGCGGCCGGCGCGGCGGCAATGGCGGACGCGACGACGGCGGCGGTGGCCACAGCGGCGGCCCGCTTGCCGAGTCCGGTGATCCTCATCTACGTGCCTCTTCTCGGAGTACTGTGTGGCGGCTGCAATGCCGTTCACCCATACTTCGCGGCGGTCCTCGCTTCTGGATGCGGCCGGGTGAAAACTTCCCGCACGGCATTCCGGGCGGTGCGCAGAGCACCTTGGGCGTAAGCGTCGGTCGCGGCGACCGTAGGTGGCGAACCGGGCTCTTCGGGCGCGTACCGTTGGAGCAGGTCGAGCGCCTGCCCCGAGGCACACCGCAGCACCGCGCCGGCGATTACGCCCCAGAACCGCTCTCGCAACTCGGGTGGAGCGAGCCGTGCCGTGGCGTCTACTGGGTGAGCAGCGCGGTGACCCGGGGAGAGTAGGCGGCGTGCAGCACCAGTGAGGCAGCACCGAGCACGGCCGCATCGGCTCCCAGCGAGGAGAGCGCCACGTCGACGACCCGGATCCGTCGCGCGATAGGCCGGTTGGCGAGTGCCTCGGCCAGAGCGGCGCGGTACCACTCGCCGACGTGTGTCAGCGTGTGTCCACCAAGGACCACGAGGTCCACGTCGACGGTGTTGACCACATTGACCACCGCGCAGGACAGCCACTCGGCCGCCCTGGTGATCAGTTCGGTGGCCAGTGGGTCGCCGGCCGTGGCCGCCTTGCCGACGAGGGCGTAGTCGACCCGGGCCGGCTCGTCGGCGTAGGCGTCGGCCAGCACACCCCCGAGCTGCCCGCCGCCGGCGAGCCGACGGTGTGCCTCGGCGACGATCGCCGACGGGCTGATCAGCCGTTCCAGACAGCCGCGGTTGCCGCAGTAGCAGTCGGGGCCGTCAGGTACGACGGTGAGGTGCCCGAACTCGCCGGCGTTACCGGAGCCACCACGATGGACCTGGTGGCTGAGGAACAGACCGCCGCCGATGCCGGTGCCGAAGAAGAAGTAGGCGAAGTTGGCCACGCCACGTCCGACTCCCGACCAGCGTTCGCCGATGGCCGCCGCCGTGGCGTCGTTGTCCACCGTGACGGGGAGGTCGACGGCCTCTTGGAGCATCCGTTCGATCGGCACCCGTCGCCACGTCGAGAGCTGCGGCGGGGAGACCACCATGCCGAGATCCTGGTCGATCGGCCCGGGGGCGGCCAGACCCACGCCGCGCACCCGTTCGCGGGGCACGGCGGCCAACCGGAGCACCTCGCTGGTGAGATCGCCCATCAGCCCGACCACCTGGGCAGGGGTGACGTCCGCGGGAACCGCACGACGCTGCATGGCCACGGGCCGACCCAGCATGTCGACGACGACGCTGACCAGCTCGACCGGGTCGAAGTGCAGGCCGACCGCGTAGCCGGCGTCCGGGTTGACGCGCAGGACGGTGCGTGGTTTGCCGGTGGTCAGTACCCGGCTCAGGCCGTCCTCCCACACGATGCCCTCGTCGATCAGGCGCCGGGTTATGCCGGAGACGGACTGCGGGGTCAGGCCGGTACGTTCAGCGATCTCCACCCGGCTGATGCCGTCGTTGAGCTGGATCACGTCGAGGACCACGGCCCGGTTGTACGTGCCGATCTTCGGTAGATTCGTCCCCACTTGCCGCAATGCCTGCTCCTTCGCTGGTCCGACCGGCCGTCCCGGTCGAGGGTAGGGGCGGGCAGGCCCGCAAGTTGCCCGCACCTGGGGCATTGACTTTGAAAAACAATTGGATTTAGTGTTCATCACCTCGTAACTCCCCTGATCCCCCGCACGTCCGCGTCCGCCTCTGGCGGAGTTCCGCCCACCTGGCGCCGGCCGGCCCGCTAGCACCCGTTCGATGCCTGTCTGCACCGCGACACCCCCACCCGTCGAGGAGGTATCCCCATGCGTCTACGACGTTCCCTCGCTCTGGTCGCCACCGCCGGCGTCACGCTGCTCGCGACGCTGACTGCTCCGGCCACGCCGGCCGCGGCGGCCGGCAGCGCCGTCGTGCCGATCGTGATGAGCAACTTCAGCAGCACCCACCCGAACGACGCCGGTTCGGTACGGCTCCGGGCGATCCTGCGCAACACGAATCAGTTCGCGCTGACCACCTGGTACAACGAGACCAAGAACTACGACGCCCAGATCGGCGCCTACCTCACCTTCGGTGGCACCGCCGAGGACAACATCCGGCCCCCGGCCGCCCAGGCGTTCGGTCTGGCCGTGTCGTTGAAATTGGGCGTCTACCAGACCGGCAACAACAGCAACCCATCGCCATCCGCCACCGAGGCCAAGACAAAGACGGTCCGCCTGATCAGTTCGCTGGCCTACCGCCACCTGGTGAACACCAGCGGCGGCTGGGGCAACGCCTGGCAGAGCGCGCACTGGGCAGCGTTCGCCGGCTTCGCCGGCTGGCTGATGTGGGACGATCTCTCGACCACCGATCGCGAGTACGTGCGCAAAATGGTCGAGTACGAGGCCAACCGGTTCAACAGCTACACCGTGCCGTACTACCGCAGCGCGACCGGCGCGTTCCTGACTCCCGGCGATACCAAGGCCGAGGAGAACGCCTGGAACGCCCAGGTGTTGCAGGTGGCGACCGCGATGATGCCGACTCACCCCAACTACGGCACCTGGATGCGCAAGAGCGCCGAGCTGATGATCTCCGCCACCGCGCGACCGTCGGACGTCACCAGCACCACGGTCGTCAACGGGCGGACGTTGGCTGACTGGCTGGACGGCTCCAACACCAACGCCGATGGGACGATGACCAACCACGACCGGGTGCACCCGGACTACATGGAGGCGATCTCCCTCAACCTCCACGCCGGGCTGACCTCCTCCCTGGCCGGAAAGGGCACACCACGCGCGGCGCTGTTCAACGCGGGTGTCGTCTACGACGCGCTGGTGGACCTCAACTTCGTCGTCGGGCAGAACCCGTACGCCGCCGACCCGAGGCTCACCCGGACGAACGCGGCGCCCGGCGGCACGATCTACCGCGACGGATCGAGCGACATCTACTACCCCAACGGCAACGACTGGGGTACGCAACGACGGATGCAGTTCGCCACCATGGACGTCTTCGCCGACGCGTTCGGCATCGACGCCCTGGCCAGCCAGAAGGGCGCGTACTGGGAGCAGTACCACGCCCAGAAGGTGCTCGACATGCAGAACCGGTTCACCGACCGCCGTACCTACCTCGGTGCCTACAACGACGTCGGCTCGGAGGACACCTACCCGGGGCGTGAGGAGTGGGTCTCGCACCACGCCGGGTGGGCCTACCTGGCCCGCTGGATCAAGTACCAGAACGCCTTCTCCATCAGCGACCAGGCGTACTGAGCGCCGTGCCCGCCCGCGCAGACGCCGGCACGGGCGGGCCCGGCCCGGCCTCCGCCCGATGAGGCAAGGGAGAAGGAGCAGCACCATGGATGAGCCGTGGATCGATTCACCCGCACACCGGGCCTGGCTGGCTGCGGAGACCGACCGGCTGCTGGCCTTCGGCGCGGAGGGAGCCACCCCGACCGGATTCGGTTGGCTTGACCGGCGCGGCCGGGTGGTCACCGGACGACCCGTGCAGACCTGGCTGACCGCCCGGATGACGCACGTCGCCGCCATCGCCGTGCTCCGCGGCGACCAGGACGGTCGCCGCCGGGTGGCACACGGCGTACGCGCCCTGGCCGGCCCGCTGCGCGACAGCGAGCACGGCGGGTGGTTCGAGAGCCTGCATCCCACCGGCGAACCGCTCGACACCGAGAAGTCGATGTACACCCACGCCTTCGTCATGCTCGCCGCCGCCAGTGCGGTCGTAGCGGGCGATCCTCTCGCACCTCGACTGCTGGCCGACGTGACCCGGATCGTCGACGAACGCTTCTGGGACGATGGCGAGCAGCGCTGCGTGGAACAGTGGGACCGGCGGTGGAACGTCTGCGAGGCGTACCGCGGAGCGAACAGCAACATGCACGCCGTCGAGGCGTTCCTGGCCGTCGCCGACGTGACTGGTGAGCAGCGTTGGCGGGACCGTGCCCTGACGATCGCCACGCACCTGGTGCACGGGGCCGCCCGGCAGAACGGCTGGCTGATGCCCGAGCACTTCGACGCCGACTGGCGCGTGTTGCCCGAATACCACATCAGGCAACCCGATCACCCGTTCCGGCCGTACGGGGGCACGGTCGGGCACTGGATGGAGTGGGCGCGCCTGCTGCTGCACCTCGACGCGGCGCTGGACGATCCGCCGACCTGGCTCCTGGCGGACGCGCAGGCGCTGTTCGGCGCCGCCGTTCAGCACGGTTGGGCCGTGGACGGCAAGCCCGGGTTCGTCTACACGGTCGACTGGCAGGGCCGGCCGGTGGTAACGGCTCGGATGCACTGGGTCGCGGCCGAGGCGGTCGCCGCCGCGGCGGCCCTGTTCCGCCGCACCGGCGAACCGGCCTACGAAATGTGGTACCGCCGCTGGTGGCAGCACATCGGGGAGTCCTTTCGCGATGCTGTCGACGGCAGCTGGCATCACGAACTGGACGCCAACAACCGTCCGACGGCCGGAGTGTGGGCCGGTAAGCCCGACCTGTACCACGCCGTGCAGGCGACCCTGCTGCCACACCTGCCCCTGTCGCGCTCTCTGGCGGTCGCCCTGCGCGAACGCACTGCCGACCCGCGCCCGGACACCACGCTAGCGGTGCTCGGCGAGAACGTCATCGACCTGGTTCCCGACCCCGAATCCGACAGCTATCGGGCGTTGCCCGGCGGCAGTCCGGCCAACGTGGCCGTCGCCGCCAGCCGGCTCGGCATGGCGACGACGATGATCGCCCGCGTGGCCGACGACGCCTTCGGCAGTCGCGTCCGGGGTCGACTCGGTGGCGCGTCGGTGCTCGACGGTCTCCTGGTCGACGCGGGACAACCGTCGTCGTTGGCAGTCGCGGTGCCCGGCGCGGACGGTGCGACCGAGTACACCTTCTGGGTCGAGGGAACAGCCGACTGGCAGTGGGCTGACAGCGAGCTGCCTGAACGGGTCACCGCTCAGGCGCTGCACGTCGGGTCGCTCGCCGCCTACCGGGAGCCGGGCGCGGACGTGGTGGCCCGGTTCGTCCGGCGCGAGCACGCCGGGGGAGCGGTGAGCATCAGCTTCGACCCGAACATCCGCCCCTCGGTCGGCGGATCGCGTGCCGGGCTGGTTCGCCGCACCGAGGAACTGTTGCCCCACACGCACATCGTCAAGGTCAGCGAGGAGGACCTCGCGCACCTTTACCCCGATGTCCCTGCCGAACGGGTCGCTGCCGGCTGGCTCTCGTCCGGCCGGCTGCTCGTGGTGGTCACGCTGGGCGGTACGGGGGCCGTGCTGCTCAACCGGGCCGGGCATGCCGAGGTGGCGGCGTCACCGGTTCGGGTGGTCGATACGGTCGGCGCGGGTGACACCTTCATGGCGGCACTGCTGTGCGCACTCGATGCCCGGAACCTGCTCGGTGGTGACCGCCATGACGCGATCGCCTCGCTGGATCCGCAGCAACTGGCCGAGATCGGTCGGTTCGCCGCACGAGCGGCCGCGGTGACGTGCGGGCGGACCGGCGCCGACCCACCATTCCGAAGCGAACTGGACGGGGCGGCTCCCACCGACCGGCCGGTGGCGGCGATTGCGGAGAAGGCCTGACGCCTCCGCTCAATCCCCTTGGACAGAACGGCGCCAAAACCATGACCAACACTCACGCTCGGACAGAGGGAACGTCGGTGCGCACTTCCACAGCAGTGATCAGCGGATGAACGGGACACATCGGAGGCGAACCGTGGCTCTGCCAATACCCGTCGCCCGCGCACACTCGATGCCCGGTGCGGGTCGGGCGATTTTCCGCACGCAAGGTGCGCTTTCACCCGTACGGCCCAGCGCGACCGCTCAGGGCCGTTGCGAGGTGGTGGGAGCGTGAACGCGGCAGCACCGATCCTCCTGGAGATGCGCTCCATCACCAAGGAGTTCCCAGGAGTCAAGGCCCTTGCCGACGTCAACCTGGTGGTGCGCGCCGGCGAGATCCACGCCATCTGCGGTGAGAACGGCGCGGGCAAGTCGACGCTGATGAAGGTGCTCAGCGGCGTCTACCCGTACGGCACCTACGACGGCCAGATCGTCTACCAGGGCGCGGAGACCCGCTTCTCCGACATCCGGGCCAGCGAGCACGCGGGCATCGTGATCATCCACCAGGAGCTCGCGCTCATCCCGGACATGTCGATCGCCGAGAACATCTTCCTCGGCAACGAGCCCCGCAAGCGGGGGGCGATCGACTGGAAGGCCGCGAACCGGATGGCGCTGGACCTGATGGCCCGGGTCGGTCTGCAGGAGGACCCGGACACCCTGATCAAGGACATCGGGGTCGGCAAGCAGCAGCTGGTGGAGATCGCCAAGGCGTTCGCCAAGGACGTCAAGCTGCTGATTCTGGACGAGCCGACCGCGGCGCTGAACGAGGCCGACTCGCGGCACCTGCTGGACCTGCTGCGGGGTTTCCGCTCGCGGGGCATCACCTCGATCATGATCTCGCACAAGCTCAACGAGATCGAGGCGATCGCGGATCAGATCACGATCCTGCGGGACGGTCGGACGGTCGAGACGCTGAACATCCAGGACGGCGTGGATGAGGACCGGATCGTGCGGGGCATGGTCGGGCGCGAGCTGAGCAGCCGCTTCCCGGACCACACCCCGAAGATCGGTGAGGTGTTCTTCGAGGTGCGGGACTGGAACGTGCGGCACCCGATCTCGGCCGAGCGCCAGGTCTGCAAGAACGAGAGCTTCGTCGTACGGCGGGGCGAGATCGTGGGCTTCGCCGGGCTGATGGGCGCGGGTCGTACCGAGCTGGCGATGAGCGTCTTCGGGCGTTCGTACGGGGTGTTCGAGTCCGGCACGATCGTCAAGGACGGCAAGGAGATCGTGCTCAAGTCGGTGGCGGACGCGATCGCCCACGGCCTGGCGTACGTCAGCGAGGACCGCAAGGCGCTCGGGCTGAACCTGCTCGATGACATCAAGGCCTCGACGGTGGCCGCGAAGCTGTCCAAGATCTCCCGGCACGGTGTCCTGGACGAGGTGCGGGAGTACCAGGCGGCCGAGTCGTACCGCCGGGACCTGCGCACGAAGGCGCCGACGGTCGACGAGGGCGTCGCCAAGCTCTCCGGCGGCAACCAGCAGAAGGTCGTCCTGGCCAAGTGGATGTTCACCGACCCGGACCTGCTGATCCTCGACGAGCCGACCCGGGGCATCGACGTGGGCGCCAAGTACGAGATCTACGGCATCATCCAGCGGCTCGCCGACCAGGGCAAGGGCGTCATCGTCATCTCCTCGGAGCTGCCCGAGCTGATCGGGCTCTGCGACCGCATCTACACCGTGTTCGAAGGCGCCATCACCGGCGAGCTCGCCCGGGCGGACGCTGACCCGGAGACCCTCATGAAGCAGATGACCTCGACGAAGAAGATGCAGACACGATGAGCCGATTCAAGGACCTGCAGAAGAACCTCTTCGGAGGGACGACCTCCAACGCCCGGCAGTTCGGGATGATCGCCACGCTGGTGGGGATCGTGCTGATCTTCCAGATCTGGACGAACGGGCTGACGCTGCGATCGGACAACCTGATCGCGCTGTTCAACCAGAACTCGTACATCCTGATCCTGGCCATCGGCATGCTGATGGTGATCGTCGCCGGGCACATCGACCTGTCGGTCGGCTCGGTCGCGGCGTTCACCGGCATCCTGGTCGCCAAGTCGATGGCCGAGTGGGACCTGCCCTGGCCGGCGGCCATCGTGTTCGGCCTGGTCATCGGTGCCGCGATCGGCGCCTGGCAGGGCTTCTGGGTGGCCTACATCGGGGTGCCCGCGTTCATCGTCACGCTGGCCGGCATGCTGCTGTTCCGCGGCGGTAACCAGTACATCGGCAACGCGAACACCATCCCGGTGCCCGAGGGCTTTAGGAAGATCGGCTCCGGGTTCCTGCCCGAGGTCGGCCCCAGCACCGGCTACAACAACCTCACCCTGCTGCTCGGCCTCGCGGCCTGCCTGGCCGTCATCTGGCGCGAGTTGCAGTCCCGCAAGACCCGCCGCGAGATGGACGCCGACCCGGCGCCGATGTGGATCTCGATCCTGCGGATGGCCGTGATGGTCGGCGTGATCGTCTTCGCCAGCCTGCGGTTCGCCAGCGGCCGGGTCGGCACCAGCTTCCCGATCTCCGGGATCATCCTGGTGGCGCTCGTCCTGGCGTACTCCTTCTACACCCGCAACACCGCCGGCGGCCGGCACATCTACGCCGTCGGCGGCAACTCGCGGGCCGCGGAGCTCTCCGGCGTGAAGCTCAAGCGGGTCAACTTCTTCGTCATGATGAACATGTCAATCCTGGCCGCGCTGGCCGGCATGATCTTCGTGGCCCGATCGGCGGCCTCCGGCCCGCAGGACGGCAACGGCTGGGAACTCGACGCCATCGCCGCGGTCTTCATCGGTGGCGCGGCCGTCTCCGGCGGCATCGGCACCATCAGCGGCTCCATCGTCGGTGGCCTGGTCATGGCCGTACTCAACAACGGCCTGCAACTCCAGGGCGTCGGCACCGACAAGGTCCAGATCATCAAGGGCCTGGTCCTGCTCCTGGCCGTCGCACTCGACGTCTACAACAAGCGCCAGGGCCGCTTCTCCATCATCGGCAGCCTCACCCGCGGCCTCCGCCGGGACACGCCGAGCGGCGCACCTCCGTCCTCGTCCGACGCGGGCCGCGAACCCGCCAGGACGACGGTGTCCGGCTGACGGCCACCGACCTTCCACCCTCATCACCTCTGTAGAAGGGCACTACCTCCTCATGCGCAACTTCCTCGCCAAGACGGTGGCCATCGGCGCCATCGCGACGCTGGCCCTCACCGGCTGCGGCTCCGGCCGCGACGGCGACTCCGACAGCGGTTCGGCCGGCTCGGCCAAGGGCTTCGCGGCCGACTCCCTGATCGGTGTCGCCCTGCCGTCGAAGACCTCGGAGAACTGGGTCCTCGCCGGTGACCTGTTCACCAACGGCCTCAAGGAGGCCGGCTTCAAGAGCGACGTGCAGTACGCCGGCGCGTCGACCACCGTCGCCGACCAGCAGGCGCAGATCACCGCCATGGTGACCAAGGGCGCCAAGGTCATCGTCATCGGCGCCACCGACGCAGCCCAACTCTCCACCCAGGTCGCCGCGGCGCACGCCGCCGGCGCGAAGGTCATCGCCTACGACCGGCTGATCACCGGCACCCCGGACCTGGACTACTACGTCGCGTTCGACAACTTCAAGGTCGGCCAGCTCCAGGGCCAGGCCCTGCTCGACGGCATGAAGGCCAAGAAGCCCAACGGCCCCTACAACATCGAGCTCTTCTCCGGCTCCCCGGACGACAACAACGCCGGTGTCTTCTTCAACGGCGCGATGAGCGTACTCAAGCCGGAGATCGACAAGGGCAACGTGGTCGTCGCCTCCAAGCAGACCGACGTCAAGCAGACCGCCATCCAGGGCTGGAAGGCCGAGGGTGCGCAGGCCCGCATGGACCAGCTGCTGACCTCCACCTACGGCGGCAACAAGGCCCTCGACGGCGTCCTGTCCCCCAACGACACCCTCGCCCGCGCGATCATCACCTCGATCAAGGGCGCCGGCAAGCCGATCCCGGTCGTCACCGGCCAGGACTCCGAGGTCGAGTCGGTCAAGTCGATCATGGCTGGCGAGCAGTACATGACCATCAACAAGGACACCCGGAACCTCGTCAAGCAGACCATCGCGATGATCCAGGCGTTGCAGAAGGGCGACAAGCCGGAGATCAACGACACCAAGTCGTACAACAACGGCAGCAAGGTCGTCGACACCTACCTGCTCCCCCCGGTGGCCGTGACCAAGGCCAACGCCGCCGAGGCCTACGCGAACGACCCGAAGCTCGGGCCGCTCACCAAGTAGTAGGGCCACCACCGATCGCGCATCGCGCCGCCCGCCCAGGAACGACGGTTCCCGGGCGGGCGCCTTTGCGCGCCGCGCCGTTCGCTGTGGCGGTCACGGCCGCACTGCGCCGATTACCTGATGGGCCTCAACGACTGGAGCCGATGGCGACAGGACCTGCGGCCAGTTCGTCGGGAAGGGCGGCCAGGACGCTCGCCTCACAGGCGGCGCTCTCGCCGGGTCCGTGGGTGCATTCGGCCAGATGCGCCAGGACGGCGCGGACGCCGGCGAGCTCGTGCATCCGCTGGTCGACCTCGCGGAGCCGGCGGGCTGCGACCTCGCGACGCTGTCTCCCGTCACCTGTCAGGACGGCGGCGATTTCGTCCAGGCGCAGCCCGAGCCGCCGGCAGAGCCGTACCAGCCGCAGCCGCTCAAGGGTCTCCTCCGGGAAGCGGCGGTGACCGTTGGGGAGGCGGCGAGGCTCGAGGAGCCCGATCGAGTCGTAGTACCGCAACGTCGTCGCCGGGATGCCGGATCGCTGGGCCAACTGCCCGATCGTGAGCACGCGTGAACATTACCTTGACCGCCAGTCGACTCGAAGTCGTTGACTGGATGCGGTCGAGATCCCTTCACCAGATCGAGGTGACTGCTATGCCCATGGTCGGCATCTATATCCCGGACGGGCTGCTGGCCCGTGACGGCTCCGCTGCTCTGGCGCAGGACGTGGCCTTGGCTGTCCTGCGGCACGAGGGGAGCCCACTGCGGTCGCCGTACCTCGAGAATGCCGCCGTATATGTGCACGAGACTCCGGTCGGTGCGGTGGCTACCGCGGCTGGGCCCGCACCCGGCGTGGTTCGCGTTCAGGTCATGACTCCGCCGGGTGCGCTGTCCCGTGAGAGTCAGAGGAACCTGGTCGCTGAGGTGACCCGGATGATCGCGGAGGCGGTGGGCGATCCTGCGGTGGTGGGGCGTACCTGGGTCACGCTGACGGAAGCCGCGGAGGGCGGTTGGGGTGTCGCCGGGGTGGCGCTGGGTCGAGCGGAGTTCGCCGCGGCTCGGGCGGCAACTGAAGGCGGCGCACCGGCCTGAATCACCGCCGGTGGAAGGGTAGGTCAGGTGCGGTCTCTTTCCTGACCAGGTGCGCATGACCCGGCGGGGTGTCCACCAGGCCCGGCGTCGGTCGCCGCGAGCAAGGCTTCGCCGACGCTCTTGAGGTCGACAACTCTCCTGTCTTGTGCGACGGTTCCGGCTCGTTGACTGGCCGGCGGTGTAGATGTGGGCGTAGAACGCAGAGTCGACCCTTTCGGAGTGGCGGCGCGGCGGGCGTCGATGGGGCGGGACGACGGTGGCTGTGCCGCCGGTTGGCGCTACTCGTGTCCGCGTGTCGGCCCGACAACTGAGTGAGGCGTGCCGAGTGCGGCGGCGACGTATTCTCGGCTGTTCGTGCGGGATCGGATGTGGAAATGCCGCTCGTCAGGGCAGGTGGCCGCAAACGCGTGCTCATGCCCACGATAGGACGCTCCGCGGCCGGCGCGGTATCGATCGGCGCGCTTGATACAGTTACGCCCATGAGTCGCCAGCGCATCGGCGCTATCGTCCTTCTTCCGGTCGCCTTTCTCGCGTTGTCCGCCAGGCGAACCTTTGGATTTTTGGATCACATCCCAGGCCTGGTCGAAGCGGCTATCGTCGTCGTGGGCGTGGCCTGCGCCCTGCTGGGCGTGCGTCTGTGGTTGCAGATGCCGCCGGGTGACAAGCGATAGCAGGTCGGCATGCACCGAACTTCGGTGGCGGCAGGGTGCGTCTTTCTGCCGCCGATCGTGCTCGGCGCCGCAGAAGGCGGTGCCGTTTCCCGCTTGTTGAGGGCTTGATCTAGCCAGCTGGCAATCGAACACGAAAGCCAACTCGTGCCCGACCGGGTCTGCTGCACCGGCAGGTGACAGGTGTGGTCACGCGGCCTGACTGGCCGGTGGGTGCATGGTGCTCTCGAACTCGACGGGGGCAACCGGGACAGTGACCCCTGTCGTCTGCGCCGGTGGTGGGTCCGTTCGAACCCGGTCGCGATCGCGATCCGGGGCCACTGCCTGTCGCCGGTGGCGAGGCGGGGCGGCCGGGCTCGCGGTCCTGCTCGCCGACCCGCTCCTGCGCAACTGTGTCGACTTGCCCGGGCCCGGGGGTCTCCCTGGTGTTGGTGAAGTCCCGTTTGTGGGTTCAGCCGTAGCTCGCTCCCGCTCTGCACAAGTTCGTCAAGCTGGTGGACCGGCGACAGCGCAGGACCACCGCGACCTGGGCGGCACCTTGCGGCCTGCGGAGAGGCGTCCGTCGAAGGCGATCGGTCCGCGTCACAGCCCATCAGAGTCGGACCGTGTCCACATATGTATACGCTGTCCAAGAGTCGAGACATGGACTATGTTGTGAGGGGCCCTGCCAAGGCATCGAAGAGGAGCTGCGTCCAGTGAGGAACGTCCTATTGGTCACCGGGGCCGCAGGAGGAGTGGGATCGCTGCTGCGACCTCGACTCCTACGGCTGGGCTGGCGACTGCGCCTGCTCGATGTCCGGCCCCCCGCCGAGCCGCTCGGTGCGGGGGAGGAGCTGATACTCGCTTCGATCACCGACGTGGAGGCGATGACTGCCGCGTGCGCGGGGGTCGACGCGGTGCTGCATCTCGGTGGGCAGAGTGTGGAAGCCCCGGTCGAGCAGGTGCTCGAGCTCAACATGCTCGGCACGTACTCCGTGTTGGAGGCCGCACGTCGCGTGGGCGTCAGCCGGGTGATCATCGCTTCGTCCAACCACGCGGCCGGTTTTCATCAGCGGGGCGCGGAACCGGTGCCCGCGGACGCTCCACCCCGCCCTGACACCCTGTACGGCTGGAGCAAGGTCGCCGCCGAGGCGGTCGGTCGGCTCTACCATGACCGCTTCGGCATGGATGTGATCTGCCTGCGGATCGGGTTCTGCTTCGAGACTCCGAGCACCCTTCGCGCATTGGCGCTGTGGCTGTCGCCGGACGACGGCGCCCGGTTGGTCGAGGCATGCCTCACCGCACCCTCCCCGGGCTACCGGATCGTGTGGGGGATCAGTCGCAACACTCGTCGCTGGTGCTCCTTGGCCGAGGGCGAGGCAATCGGCTACCACCCGCAGGACGACGCTGAGGTCTACGCCGACAAGCTGATCGCCGAGCACGGCGAACCCGATTTCACGCACGACCCGCTGCTCAGCAGGATCGGTGGCCAGTGGTGCGAGATCCCGCTCGGGGTGCGGATGTCCTAACGATCAGGGGCGGAGGGCCGCCCAGGGCAGGGGCGGAGCCGCCGTCCATTTCCACCCAGTGAACGTCGGATGCCGCATTACCGGATGCCGCGTAGGCGGAGGGTGGCGGCGAGTTGCTGGCTGTGCTCCAGGACGAGCTTCGCGACCCTGGCCAACTCGGCCTCGTCCACGAGGTGGGCGGGCATGGAGCAGCTGATCGCGTCGGTGGCGGGGATCCGGTAGTCAACGGTGGCGGCGACACAGGCGATACCTTCCGTGCCCTGTTCGATCTCGTAGGCCCAGCCGCGATGTCGCGTCTCGTCGAGCACGGTGTGCAGCCTGTCCCGCCGGGTGATGGTGTGCGGTGTGCAAGCCTCCAGGTCTTTCGGCACCAGCGCATCCACCTCGGCCGGGGTGAGCTGCGCGAGCAACGCCTGACCCAGGGCCGTCAGGTGTACGGGGAGGCGGCGGCCCACCCGCGGGACGAGGCGGACCGAGTCGCGGGACTCTCGGCTGGCGAGGTAGAGCACGTGGCCGCCGTCGCGGCGGGCAAAATGCATGGTGTAGCCGACCTCGGTCCGCAGGTCCTCCAGTGCCCGGTACACATACGGCAGCGCCGGGTCCCGGTCGAGGTAGGCGGTGCCGGACAGCAGGGCGTTGGGCCCGACGCCGAAGCGGGTCTGCGTCTCGTCCGCCTCCACCCAGCGCAGTTCGCGCAGGGTGCGAACCAGAGCGTGCAGGCTGGAACGCGGGTAGCCCAGTCGCTCCTGGAGCTCGCTGATCGTGAGGCGAACGGGCGCGGCGGCGAGCGTCTCCAGGATCCGCACGGTGCGTTCGGCGGACTTGACGGGTGACGCCTCGGATCGCTGCTGCGCCATGCGGTCTACCTGGTCCCTTCGTGGCTGTTGACCACCATCCTAACGGCCCACTACTGTGAGTCTGCATAGTGTCTATATATGTGGACGGCAGGCATATACGAGGACGGATCGTACGGCGCACTCCGCCGTTGCGGGATCGTCCGGTACTGGCCCTGCGTCGCTTACGACGTCCGCACCCTGTGGAGGCAGTACATGCATGACGTGATCGCTGCGGCGGCTGCCGTCGGACCGGAGATGGCCACCTGGTCCGCTGCCCGCCGACGGGACCTGCTGTACGCGTGCGCCGACTCGCTGTCGGCTGCCGGAGCCCAGATTGTCGCGACTGCCCGGGACGAGACGGGGCTGACGGAGACGAGGCTCTCCGCTGAACTGGAGCGAACGGTCGGCCAGTTGCGGCTGCTCGGTGACTTCGTGGCCGCCGGCCGACACCAACCGGCTCGCTTGTCGCCGGGCGTCGCAGCGGGCGGTGCTGACGTGTTCGCCCTGTCGGTGCCGATCGGGCCGGTGGCGGTCTTCGCGGCGTCCAACTTTCCGCTCGCGTTCGGTGTCGCTGGTGGCGACACCGCCTCCGCGCTGGCGGCGGGCTGCCCAGTGGTGGTGAAGGCCCACCCGGCGCAACCGGCGACATCCCGACTTGTCACGGGTCGCCTCGCCGCGGTGCTTCCGCAGGGCGTGTTCGGCCTTGTCGAGGGCGGCCCCGAGGTCTCGGTTGCCCTGGTGCAGAATCCCGTGGTCCGGGCGGTCGGCTTCACGGGCTCGCTCTTCGGCGGTCGGGCATTGATGGCGGCCGCCGCGGCGCGCCCCGACCCGATCCCGGTGTATGCCGAGATGGGCTCCCTCAATCCCGTTTTCGTCTTCCCGGAGGCCGCTACCGACCGGTCCTGGGTGACCGCCCTCGCGGCAGCGGTGACCGGCTCTTCGGGACAGCTGTGCACCAAACCAGGGCTGGTGGTGGTGCCCGATGAGACATTCGCCCGGGCGCTGGCCGCGGAGGTCGCGGCGGCGCCGACGCATCGGATGCTGACCCCGGCAATGGCGCAGGCGCACGAACGGTGGTTTGAGCAGGCCAGTGTGGTGGGCGGTGTGCAGGTCGTCGCGGGAGACGGCAATCCGCGGCCCTTCACCGTGCAGTTGCCACCCGAGGCGTTGCACGGGCCGTTCCTGGAGGAGCACTTCGGGCCGGCGGTGGTGGTGTGCTGCGCCCCGGTCGAGGCGTACCCGCACATCGTCGAGACGCTGGAGGGGACCCTCACCGCGACCGTCATCGCCAACAGCAACGACCAGCCGGCGGCAGCCGCGCTGCTACCCGGGTTGGTGGCCCGAGCCGGCAGGGTCGTCTGGAACGGGGTGCCGACCGGGGTGGCCGTCTGCGACGCCATGCACCACGGCGGCCCATGGCCGGCCACCTCCGCGCCCTGGGCGACCAGTGTCGGCAGCGCGGCCATACAACGCTTCCTGCGGACCGTGGCGTTGCAGGGACTCCCGCCGGAGCTGGTGGACGAGGTCGTCCCCACCGGGTGACGGGCCCTGCCGCAGCCGCTTCACCTCGCGGCTGCGGCAGGGCCCGCGCGGGCCGGTCGTCGGCACACCGCCGCCGACCGGCCCGACGGTCGACGTCAGTACCGGACGCGTGCCATGGCGCTGATCTCGCTGGCTGCGGCGGTGATGGCCTTGACCGCCTCCGCGAGGTGCGCGTCGGTGGCTCGTGCCAAGGGGATCGAGCAGCTCACGGCATCCAGTGAAGAGCTGCTGGGCAGCGCGACGGCGACGCAGGCCAGGCCAGGGGTGTTCTGCTCAGCCTCGTACGCCCATCCGCGTACGCGGGTGTCCGAGAGTTCCTCGCGGAGCGTCTGCCGGTCCGTGACGGTGTGGTCGGTCAACGCGATGAGCCGGTGCGGCAACACCCGGTCCACCTCCTCCCAGGTGCGGGCGGCCAGCAGCGCCTTGCCGAGGGCCGTGGCATGGGCCGGCAGCCGGCGGCCGATCCGGGACGCGACCCGGAGGTGGTGCTGTGACTCACGGCTGGCCAGGTACACGACGTCGCAGCCGTCCAGCCGAGCGAGATGGACTGTCTCGTCAAGATGGTGGCGAAGCCGGGTGAGTACCGTTCCCGCCGCCTGCACCACCGGGTCACGGTCGAGGAAGGATGCGCCTGCCCGCAGCGCCCGCAAGCCGATGCCGTACGCGCTGGCGCGTTCGTCCGTGTCGACCCATCCTCTGGCGACGAGTGTGCGCAGGATGGCGTGCAGGCTCGACTTCGGTACGTCGAGTCTGCGCTGCAGCTCGCTGAACGTCAGCCGGCCGTCGTTGGCGGCGAGCGTCTCCAGGACGTCGACGGTTCGGTCCGCTGACTTGACCGACTCCGGCCGGCGGCTGACCCCGGCTGGCTGAACGTCTGCGGCTTGCACCGCACTTTCGCTGGCGGCGGTGGTGGTGGCGGCGGCCACAGGGCCGCTCGTGTGCATCGTGGTCATGGCTCCCCGATGTCCGGGCGTCCCGCGTGGACATCGTCGCGAAACGTCGTGGTTACCAAGTATTGACAGTCCCAAGTGACGAGTATTACCGTCCGCATCCTAGTTCGCAAGGGCGATCAGTGTTCACAAGTGTGAACAGTTGGAGCTGGAGGATGTGTCGAGTGCCGGAACTTGATGGGGTGCTTTTCTTCCCGGTGACGCCGTTCGACGGTCAGGGGTCGGTCGACCTCGCCGCGCTCGCCGAACACGTCTCCCAGGGAGTGGCCGCCGGACCCGGCGCGGTCTTCGTCGCCTGCGGCACCGGCGAGTTTCACGCGCTGGACGTCGAGGAATACCGCGAGGTGGTCGCGACCACCGTCGCGGTCACCGACCGGCGGGTGCCGGTCTACGCCGGCACCGGATCCGCCCTGCCAGTCGCCCGTCGGTGCGCCGCGATCGCCGAATCGGTCGGCGCGGACGGACTGCTGCTGCTTCCGCCCTACCTCGTCAGCGGCCCGACCGAGGGCCTGGTGCGGTACACGCAGCAGGTGGCCGACGCGTCCGCGCTGCCGCTGATCGTGTACAACCGCGGTGGTGCACGGTTCGACGCCGCGGCCGCCGCCGAAGTTTCGAGGATCGCCACCGTGGCAGGCTTCAAGGACGGCATCGGAGACCTGGACCTGCTGGCCCGAATCGTGCTGGCCGTACGGGGCGCCCTCGACGGCACCGGCAAGGCGTTCCAGTTCTTCAACGGGATGCCCACCGCCGAGGCCACCGTCACCGCGTACCGCAGCCTGGGCGTACGCCTGTACTCCTCAGCCGTGTTCTGCTTCGCCCCCGAAATCTCGCTCGCCTTCTACGATGCCGTCAGCGCGGGCGACGAGAAAGTGGTCGAAGCGTTTCTGACCGACTTCTTCCACCCCCTGGTGGAGCTGCGCGAAACCGTGCCGGGTTACGCCGTGTCACTGATCAAGGCGGCGGTCCGGCTGCGCGGCCTGGACGTCGGCGGGGTCCGTCCGCCACTGGTCGACCCCGCCCCGGAGCACATGGCACGGTTGGCGCAGATCATCGACGGCGGGCTCGCCCTCGCGAAGTCGGTGGCGGGGCGATGAGCGCTCTGACTGTCACCGGCATCAGGATCACCCCGGTGGCGTTCGCCGACCCGCCGCTGCTCAACGCGGTGGGGGTGCACGAGCCGTACGCCCTACGCGCCGTCGTCGAGGTGCGGACCGACTCCGGTATCACCGGCCTGGGGGAGACCTACGCCGACGAGGTGCACCTGGGCAAGCTGCGCAGGGCCGCCGCCGCGCTGGCCGGGCACGACGTGTTCGCGCTGAACACCGCCTTCACGGCGGTCACCGTGGCGCTCGCCGGAGACACCGGCGGCGACGCGCACGGCCTGACCGGCCTGATCACTGAGAGCGGCACGGTGGAACGGGTGTTCTCTCCGTTCGAGGTCGCCTTCCTCGACATCCAGGGTCAGGCGCTGGGGCGGCCAGTGGCCGACCTTCTCGGCGGTGCGGTGCGGGACCGGGTGCCCTTCAGCGCGTATCTGTTCTACAAGTGGGCCCACCACCCCGCTGACCCCGACGGCGACCGGGCCGCCGGTGAGCCGGACGAATGGGGGGAGGCACTCGACCCCGCCGGCATCGTCGCTCAGGCCCGCGCAATGGTGGACCGCTACGGCTTCACCGCGATCAAACTCAAGGGCGGGGTGTTTCCACCCGACCAGGAGATCGAAGCCATCAGGGCGTTGCGCGACGAGTTCCCCACCCTGCCGCTACGTCTGGACCCCAACGCCGCATGGACTCCGGCCACCTCCGTGCGGGTGGCCCGCGCGCTCGAGGGGACTCTCGAGTACCTGGAGGACCCCACCCCCGGCATCGACGGGATGGCGGAGGTCGCCCGCGAGGCACCGATGCCGCTGGCGACGAACATGTGCGTCGTCGACTTCCCCCACCTCGCGCCGGCGGTCGCCGCCGGTGCGGTGGGCGTGGTGCTCTCCGACCACCACTACTGGGGTGGCCTGCACCGGTCCCGGCTGCTGGCCGGGATCTGCGGCACCTTCGGCATGGGCCTGTCCATGCACTCCAACTCGCACCTGGGGATCAGCCTGGCCGCGATGGTGCACCTGGCCGCCGCCACTCCGAACCTGAGCTACGCCTGTGACACCCACTGGCCGTGGAAGACCGAGGACCTGATCGTGCCGGGCGCCTTGGAGTTCCGCGACGGAAGCGTCGCGGTGCCGACCACCCCCGGTCTCGGCGTGACCCTCGACGAGGACGCGCTTGCCAGGCTGCACGAGCAGTACCTCGGCTGTGGTATCCGTCAGCGTGACGACACGGCATACATGCGCCGCCTCCGGCCCGAGTACGAGCGCCGGAGTCCGCGATGGTGACCGCCATCGGGTACGCCTACCCGTGGGACTTCGACGGCGACCCGGCAGCCGCGGCCCGTGCCGTCGATCTGGGGGTGGACGGGATCGCGGTCGCGGCGGCGTACCACACCACCCGGGCGGCAACCCCGATGCACCCGACCAGACGTACCGTCACCGCCCGCCACGCCGCCTTCTACCTGCCGATCCGGCCCGCCGTCTGGCGAGGCTCTCCGCTGGTGCCCGCCGCCCCGACCTGGCCGGGCTCGTTCACCGCGGCCAGCAGTGCGGTCCGCGCCCGCGGGCTCGCGGTGCACGCCTGGACGGTGCTCACCCACAACAGCCAGCTCGGTTCGCGGCACGGGGACCTCGTGGTCCGTAATGCCTACGGCGAGCCCTACACCTACGGGCTCTGCCCCTCGCACGAGGTGGTCCGTGACTACTGCGCCACGCTGGTGTCCGAGGTGGTCGAGCTCGGCGAGCCGGACGGCGTGGTGCTGGAGGCGTGCGGTCCGCTCGGCATCGACCACGCCGGGCACCACGACAAGGTGGAGTTCGCCGACTGGACGTCGGTGCAGCGAGCCCTGCTCTCACTCTGCTTCTGCACCGGCTGCCTGCCCCGCTACCGGTCGGCCGGAGTCGACCCGGAGGAGCTGCGTGCCCGGGTCCGGCGACTTCCGAGCGCGGCGAGCGTGTCGGATGCGCTCGGCGGTCTGGCCGCACCGGTGGCCGAGGTTCGCACCACGCTGGCCGCTGAGTTGCGGGACCGGCTGGTCGGCATTCTTCGCAGTGCCCGGGTGCGGGCGACGGTGCACGCCTCCGCCGACCCGTTCGCCAGCGGCGCCTTCGCCACCGTGGCGGGTCATGGCGCAGCCCTCCCCGACACCGTCGTGGCCAACTGTTGGTGGCCGGACGCCGAACCGGCGCTCGCTGCCCTGCGCACTGCCACGAGGCCCGACATCGGCCTCGGTGGCTATTTTCGACCGGACACTCTGCCGGTCGAGCCCATGCAGCTTTCCGACCTCGTCCGACGCTACCTGGCGGCAGGGATGGACGAGCTGCACCTGTATCACCTCGGGCTGGTGTCCGGTCCGCAGTCCCACAGGCTCGCCGACCTGGCCGCTGTCGCCCGGCGGTCCACTTCCCCCACCCGCCGTGCAGCCACCCCGTACCTCGGGACCGGCAGCGGCAGTCACCTCCAACCCCATGCAGATAGGTGTTAGTCATGATCAACAGCACCTCCGCAGCGTTGCGGCGCCTGTCGGCGCTGGCCGCCGTGGGCCTCACCGCCACGATCGCTCTTGCCGGATGCGGGTCCGGTTCCTCGGGCACAGACGGGGAGGAGTTCACCTACTGGTCCATGTGGCAGCAGACCGAGCCGCAGGCCAAGGTGCTCCAGGGCGCCATCGACGGATTCACCAAGGACACGAACATCAAGGTCAATGTCGAGTGGCAGGGGCGGGAGGTACTCACCAAGCTGGTGCCGACATTGCGTACTGGTGCCAAGGCCGACCTGGTCGACCAGTCCCTGAACGCGATCGGTGCCAACCTGGTGCTCCCCAACCAGTACGCCGACCTCAGCCCGGCCTACGAGCAGAAGGTCGATGGCGAGGACGTCAAGGTCTCCGACGTGATCCCCGAGAAGTACCGGCGATACCTCACCGGCGGGGACGGCAAGCCGTTCATGGTGCCCTACGAGGTCGCCAGCGAGGCGATCTGGTTCGACGCCGCGAAGTACCCGAAGCTCGCCGAAAAGCCGCCGGCCACCTGGGAACAGTTCGTCCAGGTGCTCGACGACCTGAAGAAGTCCGGGATCGCGCCCCTGGCGCTGGACGCCGACAATCCGGGCGCGGCGGCGTACTGGCCGCAGAGCCTGCTGATCCGGGCGCTCGGCCCCGACGGCTACCGCGACCTGGCCACCGACAAGACCGGCGCGAAGTGGGACGACCCGAAGGTCAAGCAGGCCGTCGACGAGCTCGAGAAACTCGTCAAGGGTGGCTACTTCGTCAAGGGGTACGACGCCAGCCAGTACCCCGCGCAGCAGAACGCCTGGGCGCAGGGCAAGGCCGCGCTGCTGCTGCAGGGTTCCTGGGTCCCCAGCGAGACCAAGGGGACGGTTGCCCCCGGCTTCCGGTTCGACTCGTTCGACTTCCCGACCTTCGACGGCGGCTCGGACGCGGTTCCGGTGAACTTCTTCGGCTTCGCCATCCCCAAGTCGGCCAAGCACGCCGCGCCGGCGCAGAAGTTCATCGCATACTTCCTGAACAAGTCCCGGCTCACCCCGATCGCTACCCAGGCGGCCAACATCACGCCGCGGGCTGACATTGAGGCGCCCAAGGAGCTCGCCACCCTGAAGAAGTCCTTCGAAACAAAGGACGTCTTCGCGACCAGCGCCGGAGTGCCGCTGGTAGCCGGGGACCTGCTGAGCAACGTCTGGCGGCCGGCTTACCAGTCGCTGATGCAGGGCGAGAGCACCGGGGCGCAGTTCCTCGTCGACGTCAAGTCCAAGCAGGCCGATTACTGGAAGTCTCATGGCTGACCTGGCCCCCACCGGCCTCGCCACCCCGCGCCAGGGGGTGGGCCGCTCAACCGGGCGGCCCGCCCCGCGGCCGTCGGCCTCCGCCAGTGACCCGCACCGTCGGCGGCAGCGCCGTGACGCATCCGCCCTGGCCCGTGGGCAACGTCGCCTCTTCCTGCCATTTGTCTCGGCCGCGCTGCTGCTCTACACGCTCTTCTTCATTCTTCCGGCGCTCTACTCGGCATATGCGAGCTTCACCGAGTGGGACGGCATCAACGCCCCGCAAGGGAACGGGCTGGACAACTTCAAGGCGCTGCTGAACGACCCGGTGTTTCGCACCACCTTCACGAACACCCTGCTGGTGCTCTTCGTGGTGGGCGGCACGATCTTCGCTCTCAGCTTCGGCTTCCTGCTGGTGCTCCGCGAGATGCGGGGCAACAGGTTCGTCCGTAGCGTGATCTTCCTGCCGCACGTGGTCTCCACCATCGTGCTGGCGATCTTCTGGGGTTACCTGCTGCGGTACGACGGGCTCGTCAACAACGCCCTCGGCACTGTCGGCGTGGAACCCGTGAAGTGGATCGGGCCGAAATCCGCGTTCCCCGCGATCATGGTCGGCCTGGTGTGGATCAACATCGGGTACTACGTGATGATTCTGATGGCCGGCGTCGACCGCATCCCGGCGTACTACTACGAGGACGCCATGCTCGCCGGCGCCAACGCCTGGCAGAAGCTGCGGCACGTCACGCTGCCACTGTCCTGGGACATCGTCGGTGTCGCCGCAGTGCTGTGGACCATCAGTTCGGTCAAGATATTCGAGTTCAACTATGCGTTCGGTGCCGCTGGCGGCTACCCGCCACCGGCGTACGAGTGGACCGCCGCCGTTTTCGTCTACGCGCAGACCGTCGGCAACAACCCGCCGCCGTACCGGTTCGGGTACGCGTGCGCCTCCGCGATAGTGATGTTGCTGCTGGTGGTGTTCTTCGTGGTCGCGCTTCGCCGTCTGATGCGGCGCGAGACGATCGAGTTCTAGGAGATCGTGATGGCGACCTACATTCAGGTCCGGCACCACCGCCGGCGCCCCGTCGCTCCCATGCGAATGGTGGGCACCGGCCTGATCTGGCTCTTCACCGGATTCTGCCTCTTCGCGTTCGGGTTCATGGTGCTCAGCGCCTTCAAGAGCAACCGGGAGATCCTCGCTTCGCCCTGGGCGCTGCCGACCTCGATGCGATGGGAGAACTGGGCCAACGCCTGGGAGCAGGGCGGCTTCGGAACGGCGGCGATCAACTCCGTTCTACTGGTGTCCACTGCGTCACTGACCGCAGTGGCGGTCGCCGCCCCCGCCGCGTACGTGCTGTCCCGCGGCGTGAGCCGCACCGCCGCGGGACTGACCATGTACTTCGCCCTCGGCCTCGGCATCCCGGTACAGGTGATCGTGCTCCCGTTGTACTCCCTGATGGCGAAGCTGCAACTGATCGACACCATGCAGGGTCTTTTCCTGGTGTATGTCGCCACCGCGCTGCCGTTCACCGTCTTCCTGCTGACCGGCTTCTTCGCCACGTTACCGACGGAACTGGTCGAGGCGGCGGCCCTGGACGGGCTATCCCCCGGGCGGACGTTCTGGCAGATCATGTTTCCGCTGGCCCGCGGGGGTCTGACCACCGCACTGCTGCTCAACGTCATCGGCATGTGGAACGAGACACTGCTCGCGCTGATGTTCGTCCAGAGCAGGCAGAACAACACTCTGCCGCTGGCCCTGATCGGTTTCATCCAGAGCCAGCAGTACAACGGCGCGGACTACGGCGCGTTGTTTGCCGGAGTTCTCATCACAATCCTCCCGATCATCATGGTGTACGTCTGGCTCGGCAACCGGATCACGCAGGGCATCACGGCCGGAATCGGCAAATGACCAGTTTCCCCACCGTCGATGGTGCCGGGTCGGCCCGGCCCGGCCCGACCGCCTGCCGCCGATTTGCCGGACGCATCGCGCTGGTCACCGGCGGCGGCTCCGGGATCGGTGCCGCGACCGCCCGGCGGCTCGCCGACGAAGGTGCCTCAGTGCTGGTCAGCGACATCGACCCCGGTGCCGCGAAGGCGGTCGCCGAGGAGGTCGGCGGCCGGGCGCTGCCGCTGGACGGCCGCTCCGAGGCCGACTGGAACACCGCGGTGGCGACGGTCGACCGCCTCGACGTACTGCACTGCAACGTAGGGCAGCACCGGCCCGCGCCGTTGCACGAACTGGTCCCCGACGAGTTCGACGCGATCATGGAATTGTCGCTGCGCAGTGCCTACCTGGGAGTCCGGACCTGCCTACCGCTGCTGCAGGCGACGTCCGGGGCGGTCGTGGTCACCTCCTCGATTCACGCGCTGCTCGGGCTGCCTGGAGCGCCGGCGTACGCCGCCGCCAAGGGAGCTCTGGTGGCCCTGGTCCGCCAGCTCGCCGTCGAGTACGGCCCCGGTGTACGGGTCAACGCCGTTCTGCCCGGGCCGATCCGCACACCAGCCTGGGCGGACCCGGACAAGGCGGTGCGGCACGTCGCCCGGACCGTTGCCGGCCGACTCGGCGAGGCGGAGGAGGTGGCGTCGGCAGTGGCCTTCCTGGCGTCCTCCGACGCCTCGTACATCACTGGTGCCGCGCTGCCGGTCGACGGTGGCTGGCATGCGAAGGGGCTCTGAATGAAGATCACCGGTCATGAACTGTTCCTGGTCGCGCCCCGCTGGCTCTTCCTGCGGATCGACACCGACGAGGGGATCTCCGGCTGGGGTGAACCGATCGTGGAAGGCCGCGCCGAGACCGTCAGCGCGGCGGTGACGGAGCTTTTCGACCTGCTCGACGGCGCCGATCCGCTGCGCACCGAACACCACTGGCAGACCCTCGCCAAGGCGGGCTTCTACCGCGGCGGTGCGGTGCTGTCCAGCGCGATGGCGGGCATCGACCAGGCGCTCTGGGACATCAAGGGCAAGGCGTACGGCGTTCCGGTGCACGAGCTGCTCGGCGGACCGGTGCGGGACAAGGTGCGCGTCTACGGGTGGCTGCGGGGCGAGACGACGGCCGAGCTGGTCGACTCCGCCCATGCCCAGGCAGGAGCAGGACTGACGGCGGTCAAGATGAACCCCTGGGCCTTGGTCGATCCGCTGCCCACCCCGGCGGCGGTCGACCGGATCGTGGCGCGGGTCGCCGCCGTCCGTGAGGCGGTCGGCCCTGACATCGACCTGGCGCTGGACTTCCACGGCCGCTTCACCACCGCCGCGGCGGTCCGGATCCTGCCCCTGCTGGAGCCGCTGCGACCACTCTTCGCGGAAGAACCGGTGCTGCCGGAGTACAGCGGCAACCTGCGTCGGGTGGTGGACTCCACCACGATTCCGATCGCGACGGGGGAGCGGCTCTACTCGCGCTGGGACTTCGATCCCGTGCTGCGCAGTGGAATCGCCGTGGCGCAGCCGGACCTGTCGCATGCCGGCGGGGTGTCCGAATGCCGGCGAATCGCCGCCGCCGCCGAGACCCACGACGTCCTGGTCGCGCCGCACTGTCCGCTCGGGCCGATCGCGTTCGCCGCGTCGCTGCAACTGGACCTGGCCGTACCGAACTTCCTGATCCAGGAACAGAGCCTCGGCCTCGGCTACCACCCGGACTCGGAGAAGCTCCGCTACCTGGTCGACGACAGCCCCTTCCACTCGGTCGACGGCTCGATCCCGCGGCTCACCGGACCCGGGCTCGGCATTGAGGTGGACGAATCGGCGGTACGTCGCGCGGCCGAGAGCCCGCACCGCTGGCGCAACCCGGTGTGGTACCACGCCGACGGCGCTCTCGGAAGTTGGTGAGGATGCATCCCGAACTGGTGGTCGACGCCCGCGCGGCGTTGGGTGAGGGGCCGGTCTGGGACGACCGCGCGGGAGTCCTCTACTGGGTGGACATCCTCGGGCAGTCGGTTCACGTGCATGATCCGTCCGGCGAACCGGACCGGCTGCTGCCGATGGGTGCCCAGGTCGGCGCGGTCGTACCGCGGCAGTCTGGGGGACTGGTCGCGGCGGTCGCCGACGGCTTCGTCACGCTCGACGACACCACCGGCGAGGTTGGTCGGCTCGCCACGGTGCAGCCCACCGGGCGGGACGTCCGGTTCAACGACGGCGTGTGCGACCCGTCGGGCCGGTTCTGGGCGGGCACGGTCGCGCTCGACCAGTCTCCAGGAGCGGGAACACTCTACCGACTCGACCCCGGTGCGACGGTGACCCCTGCGCTGACCGGCGTGACCGTCTCGAACGGGATCGAGTTCACCGCGGACGGCGCGACCATGTATTACATCGACACCCCGACCCGCCGGATCGACGCCTTCGACGTGGTCGCCGGTGAGCTGAGGAACCGGCGCACCGCGGTGGATCTCACCGACGTGATGGGGGTGCCGGACGGGCTGACCCTCGACGCGGAGGGCTGCTTGTGGGTTGCCCTGTGGGACGGCGGTGCGGTCCACCGGTACGCCCCGAACGGCGTACTGGACCGGGTGGTGACGTTTCCGGTGCCCCGGCCGACCTGCCCGGCCTTCGGCGGTCCGGACCTGACGACGCTGTACGTGACCTCCGCTGCCATCGGCACCGACGACCCGCTGTCCGGCGCGCTGTTCGCCGTGGCCGCCGGCGTCGCGGGTCGGCCCGTCCACCGTTACAGAGGTTGAGCCGATGCTCGATGTGGTGACGTTCGGCGAGGTCATGGGACTGCTGGTGGCGTACCCCGGGCAGCCCCTGCGGCACGCGAACGACTTCCGCCGTCAGATCGCGGGGGCCGAGGCGACGGTTGCGGTCGGGCTGGCCCGGCTCGGACACCGGACCGGCTGGTGCGGTCGAGTCGGCGAGGACGCGTTCGGCCTTGCCGTCATGGACACGCTGCGCGGCGAAGGCGTGGATGTCAGCCGCGCCGGAGTCGACCCCGGGGCGCCGACCGGGCTGCTGGTCCGGGACGCCCACCCACACCGGCGAATCACCGTCTCCTACCACCGGGCGGGCAGCGCTGCCAGTCGTACCGGCCCACAGCACCTCGACCCCGGCTACCTTCGCAGCGCTCGGCTGCTGCACCTGACCGGCATCACCCCGGCGCTCTCCGAGTCCTGTCTGGAGGCCGTGCGCGAGGCGCTGCGGATCGCGCGAGACGGTGGCCTCACCGTGTCCTTCGATCCGAACATCCGGCTCCGGCTCTGGCCCGCGCAGCGGGCCGTTCCCATCCTGCGAGAGCTGCTTGCCGGGGTCGACATCGTGCTTGCCAGCAGGGAAGAGGCCCGCCTGATCGCCGGACGCGAGGATGCGGCCGCCTGGTTCCTCGAGCACGGCAGCCGGCTTGTGGTGATCAAGGACGGTGCTGTCGGCGCCCATGCCACGGACGGGCGTACCGAATGGGCGGTGCCGGCCTTCGACGCCTCGGTGCTCGACCCGGTCGGGGCCGGGGACGCTTTCGACGCCGGCTTTCTCTCCGGCTGGCTGTCTGACCTGCCAGTGCCGCAGTGCCTGGCTCGAGGCGCCGCTGCCGGAGCGCTCAACGTGCAGGCGCTCGGTGACCTGGACGGCCTGCCGTACCCGGACGATCTGCAGGCCATGCTCAACAAAGAAATCGAGGTGGACCGCTGATGCCGTACGAATGGCAGACCGTGGCCGAGATCGTGCGGCGACGGGTGGTCGGGATCATCCGCACCGACTCGGCCGCCGAGGCGGTGCGTGTCGCCGACGCGCTGGTCTGCGGCGGCCTGTCCGTGGTCGAGGTGTCCCTGACCACCCCGGGCGGGTTGGACGCGGTACGTGAGCTGGCGACCCGCGCCGGCGCCACGGTTGGAGCCGGCACCGTCATCGACGCGGCCAGCGCACGGCTGTCGATACTGGCCGGAGCCCGGTTCCTGGTGTCGCCGACAGTCGTGCCCGAGGTGATCGCCACCGGCCGACGCTATGGAGTACCGACCCTGGCGGGGGCGCAGAGCCCGACCGAAGCGATGGCAGCGGTCGAGGCAGGCGCCGCACTGGTGAAGCTGTTCCCGGCCGGCCACCTCGGCCCGGGCTACCTCAAGGCGGTGCGCGCCGCCCTGCCGCAGGTCGGCTTTGTGCCGACCGGCGGAGTGAATTCTCAGAACGTGGCGGACTGGTTGGCGGCCGGCGCGGTAGCGGTGGGGGTCGGCGGTGCGCTGACCACGGGGGCCGACGACGAGATAACCGTGCGGGCCATTGAGCTCCTCGGCAACGTGTCAAAGGTCTTTTCTCCGGAATTACCCGCCCCTCACCCCCTCGGAAAGGAGCAGTGATGACTGCTCGGATCAGACACCGGCGACTCACCGGCATCATCGTCGCGGCACTCACCGGGATCGCCGGCGCGGTCGCTGTAGCCGGCCCGGCACAGGCGGCCGGACCGGACTACTACGTCGACTGCGCCGCGCCCGCCGCGGGCGACGGCTCGTCGACAAGCCCGTGGAACTCGCTATCCCAGGTCAACGCCCGGACCTTCGGACCCGGCGACGCCGTGTACTTCAAACGCGGCGTGACCTGCGTCGGCGTACTGGTAGCCAAGGGATCGGGCAACGCCGTGGCCCCGATCGTCCTGGGTGCCTACGGTGCCGGCACACAACGTCCGGTGATCAACGGCAATGGCGCAGACACCGCTGTCTACCTCAAGGACGTCAGTTACTGGAAGGTGACTGATCTGCGGGTGACCAACCCGAGCAGCACCCGTGCGCAGCGCAACGGCGTAAAGGTCGAGTCCTCGTCCACGGCGGCGAAGGCGGGCATCGAGATCACCGGGCTGGAGGTCGACAACGTCGCCGGCTGGGGCGACAAGACCGGCACGAACGCCGGCTGGTTCATCCTGTCCTCCGGCATCATGGTGTATTCGGCGTCGACAGCCGGCCCGATCAGCGGACTGAAGATCACGAACAACTATGTGCACGACACCGGTGGGGGCGGGATCAAGATCTCCAACAAGCCCAGCCAGTACCACACCGGCGTGTTGATCGCGGGGAACTCGATCATCAGCGTCGGCGGGGACGGCATCGTCGTGCACGGCTCGGACGCGCCGCTCGTGGAGCGGAACCGGTTCGACAACGGCGGTGGCGGCGCCTACCCGTTCGTGGCGGGGAACTTCGCGGGGATGTGGGCGATCAACTCCCGCGATCCGTTGTTCCAGTTCAACGAGGTGACCCGACAGTACCCGTCCAACTTCGACTCGACCGCGTGGGACTGCGATGGCGGGATCGTCGGCACCTGCACCTACCAGTACAACTTCTCGCACAACAACGGCGGTGGCTTCTTCCTCGGCTGTCAGGGTTGCACCAGCTACCCGAATTACGCGGCCAAGCAGATCATCCGGTTCAACATCTCCCAGGACGACTGCCGGATCGCGGCGAACCTGGAGAATTCGTCGCCGACCGAGATCTACAACAACACCTTCTACTGCATGAGCCGACCGCTGGACCTGAAACTCCCGACCGGGACCAGTGCCAACACCAAGGTCGCCAACAACATATTCGTCGCGGCACAGGGCTCACTGCCGACGGGCACCAACCTGACGTACCAGAAGAACCTGTACTGGGGCGGGGTCACCCCACCTGCCGGGGAGACCGGCGCCGTGCAGGGAGACCCGAAGCTCAGCTTCCCCGGAGGCACCTCGACGGGCTTCAACTCCGCCAACGGCTACCGGCTGTCCACCGGCTCGCCGGCCCTGGGTGCCGGCAACGTGCTGTCGGGCCTTGGCGCCAGGGACTACTTCGGTACCCCGGTCCCGAACGCCGCTGGCAATGTCAACATCGGCGCCGACAACGGGTCCGGTGTCCCGCCGAAGACCTTCTCCTCGCTCGGCGAGGCATTCAACAACGTCGGGATCAGCAGGGACGACAACCCCCGACTGGGCGGCTATACGCTGTCGGGGCGTAGCTACTCGGGAGAGGCGTTGGAACTTGCCGGGTTCCGATACGGCACTGTCAACAGCAACGGAACCAGCTTCGGGTGGCCGCAGCGTTACTACGGCTTCCCGGACAACGTGAAGGCGGCCGGGCAGACCATCTCGGTCAGCCGCTCCGGTAGCAGGCTGGCCTTCATCGGCTCGGGTACGTACGGCACCCAGAGCGGCACCGGCACCGTCAGGTACACCGACGGCACCTCAGCGAACTTCACCCTGACGTTCGCCGACTGGCTCTCGACCTCCGCGGCCCCCGGGACGTCCCTGGCTGCGGCGATGACGTACCACCACAAGCCGCCGTCCACGTACAACAACCCGAGCACGGGTCGGGACGAGGCGGACGTCAACCTCTGGTACGCCGCCGTGCCGCTGAACTCGGCGAAGACGGTGGCGTCGGTGACGCTGCCGAGCGGCAGCCCGTTGGCCGGTGGTGGACTGCACATCTTCGCGATGACCGTGGCCTGAAGGACCACGTGGAGCCCGCTCGGACATCGGTGCTGTCACCAGAACCTGTCCGTCGATGGCTCATCGTCCCTGCCCATGCGGTTGGAGCGGAACAGAACCTGAGGGACGATGCTCCGGAACCCCGGGGGCGCCCACGTCGAGGGAGAAACGTCGTACCTCTCGATCGACGTTGCCGGCTGTAGGGGTTGGCCTGACTGCTGTGCCGTACGGAGCCGCGTCGGTGAGCCACCGGCGCGGCTCCACACCTGAATCGGTCTTCAGCCTCGGGGCTGACCCAGGCCCAGAAGCTGAAGATCAAGTCATGGACTGGCTGCCGGCGCGGCCGGTGACAGCCCGGCTCCCGGTCCGGTGGGCGACACGACCACCCCGGCCGGCGGTTCATGACCAGGCGGCCTCGGCCGGTGCCGCCGAGGCGCCGGCCGAGACCGCTTGGTTCTCCGACTCGTCTATGTGGCCGCCAGCCGGGTGTGCGCAGCGGTCGCAACGGCTGCGTCATTGGCCGGATCGACGCTGCCGCCTACGCCGATGGCGCCGGCGATGGTGCCGTGGTGGCGTAGGAGCAGCCCGCCGGGGAAGACCGCGAGCGGCCAGGGAACGCCAGCGGCGAGGGCGGGGATCACGGGTGCGGTGGGCGGGAGTGCTCCGGTGTCGCCTCCGAGCCAGACGGCGGTTCGTGCCTTGCTCAGGGCGCTGTCGGCCGCGCCGACAGTGGCGCCGGGCTGCCGCACGTGCAGCAGGACGTGTCCTCCGTCGTCGACGAAACAGATGCTGAAGGTGCCGCCACGCTGGTCGGCGGCGGTCAGCGCCTCGTCGAGGGCGGTCAAGAGTTGGTCTGTGGTGTACGGGGTCATCTGGTCCTCCTGAAGATGGGGAAGGGGCTGGTCACGCGATCGCGTGAGCGGGGCTCGCGTCGGGTATGGGATGCCGCCGTCGCGTCAGCAGGGCTGCGCTGGCGGTGGCGGTCAGCAGCAGCAGGGCGGCGTTGACGATGAAGGTGACGTGGATCGCGGCGGTGAACGCATGGCCGACGGCTATGCCCTGCGGCCCGGTGGCGCGGGCCGCCGTGGCACCGGCATGGGCGAGGCGGCCGGCATTCTCGGGGCTCATCGTGGCGCGCAGTCCAGTGGCAGTCCGAGCGGTGACCGCGGTGGTCAGGGCTGCGATGCCTATCGTGCCGCCAAGCTGCCGGGCGACGTTGTTGACGGCGCTCGCGGCGCCGCTCAGTTCCGGGGGTGCCGCCGCGAGTACCGCGCCGATGAGAGGACTGAGGGTGAGGCCGAAGCCGGCCCCCAGGAGTGCGAGGTCCCACCAGAGCCTCGAGTACGCGGTGTCCGGTTGCAGCCGGAGCAACGTCAGCAGGGCCGCGCCACCGATCGCGCACCCCAGCGCAACGGGCATGCGGTAGCCGAAACGAGCCGCGAGGCGGCCGGCGACGGGGGCTGTCACGGCCATCGCCACCGTGGTGGGCAGCGTTCGCAGCCCACTGGCCAGCGGGTCGAGACCCTGCACGTCCTGGAAGAACTGGGCCAGGAAGAAGGTATGGCTGGTGAGCACGAATCCGACCGTGAAGGCGGCAGCGGTGGCGGTGTCGAAGAGCCGGTCACGGAACAGCCGCAACGGCAGCATCGGGTACCGCGCGCGGGACTGGCGGATCAGGAAGGCCGGCAGCAGCACGATCCCGGCGGTCAGACAGCCGAGAACACGCAGGTCGCTCCATCCGCGGCTGCCGGCGTAGCTCAGCCCGAACACCAGCGGCGCCAGTGCGCCCACACTCAGGATCAGGCCGGCGATGTCGAGTCGGGCGGCAGTACGGGCTGGACCGTCACGCAGAGCCCGGGCGCCGATGATCAGGGTGATGACGCCGATCGGCACGTTGACGGCGAAGACGACTCGCCAGTTCGACGTGGCGGTGAGCAGTAGGCCGCCGATCACCGGACCGGCGGGCAGCGCGGCCCCGGTGAAGGCCGACCACACGCCCAACGCCCGCACCCGCTGGCGCTCGTTCGGATACGCGGCCGCCACCAGGGCGAGGCTGGCCGGGCCGAGGGCCGCCCCGCCCACTCCCTGCACCGCTCTACCGGTCACCAGCAGGGGCAGTCCGTTGGCAAGTGCACAGAGCGCGGAGCCCAGCGTGAACACGGCGAGCCCGACGAGGAACACCTGACGTCGGCCGTAGCGGTCGCCGAGCGTGCCCGCCGGTAGCAGCATGGCCGCGAAGGGGAGCGCGTACCCGGTCACGACCCAGCCCAGCGCGCCGAGCCCCGCACCGATGTCGCGCTGCACCGACGGCAGCGTGACCGTCACGATCGTGGTGTCGAGCAGCACCATGAAGAACGCCGATCCAGTGATCAGGAGCGTCGCTCGCCGGCCCGGTTGTCCACCGATCATCGCTATACCTCCTAATACTAGTCCTGCCAGGACTAGTGTCGAGGTGGATAGTACGGTGAGCAGCGGCCGTGCAGCAAGCGAGACGAGGTGAACGGGTGGCATCGTCAGAACGAGGCATCGTGGGTTGGCTCGCCCTCGGTCTACTTCTGGACGGACCCGCCAGCGGGTACGACCTGTGGCACCGCGCGGAGCGGTCGGTGGCGCACTTCTGGCCGGTGACCAGATCCGCGCTGTACGCCGAGCTTCCTCGGCTGGAGCAGCGCGGTCTCGCCAGCTCGGCCGAGGTGCCCCAGCGGAACTACCCGGACAAGCGCATCTATGAGGTCACCGACGCAGGACGAGCCGCATTCGTCGACTGGCTCACCGGCGTCGAGCTGGCCGAGCGGCCCCGGCACCCACAGCAACTTCTGCTCTTCTTCGCCGCTCACGCACCGGCCGCGCACACCCAGCGGCTACTGGCCGGCTGGCGCCGGCAGGCGGAGCAGGTGCGGGAGAACTGCCGGCAGATCCTGCTCGCCAAGGGTGTCTGCCCCGATGGGCGGCAGGTACCGGTGCCCGCCGACCCGCGACTGCTCACCGCCCTGTTCGGGATGCGTCGGTCAGAGGCCGATCTGGCCTTCCTGGACGAGATCGCCGACAGCTTCGGCGCCGCCGCGGAGGCCCGTCCGCCAACGGCCGGCAGCCGCGAACAGGCGTCGAAGCCCTGATCTCTGCATCTTGAGCGTGCCGGCATGCCCACCTGGAGGACAGCGCTGATCATTAGGTGGACGTCGCTGCCGCGCCGGCGGACGGCGGGGGAGCGGTGCGAGACGTCGAGAGACGTTTCCGCTGCTGGACCCGGAGGTGCCCAGGTCACCACAGCGGGCAGTCTGATCTCCGGGATTCGCCCCTGGTTGCTCAGCCGGACTGCCGATTCAGGGCGGAAATGATCTCCGTGATCCGTCGCGCTCGGGTTTCTGCCCTCCTGGCCTGGTTCACGGTGGACAACCACCGCCGCCGGGCAGGTGGGGAGAGACTCTCCCAGCGCTCCGTCACGCCGGCATCGGCCAGGGTGGTCTCGAGGTCTTCGGGGAGATCAACGACATCGGGATCCGTTGGTCCGAGGACACACTCGAGATGTTCTCCGGGCTCGGCCCCCAGCTGCCGCAGCAGTGATTCACCAGCCCACAGGAACCATCCGTCGATGACCGGCGCGCGATTGAGCGCCAGGTTGACCGGTACACCGTCGATGGTGCCGGCCACCCGTCGGGTGTGTTCCTGACGTGCGTTGTCGGCCAGCGCGTCGGGCACCCGGATGACGCGGTAACGATTACGGCCCCACGGCAGAGTATCCACCTGGCCGATGAAGCGATGTTTCATTTCGGCCTCGCACAGCCTGTCGGAGGGCACGGGTCCAGTAGTTCATCCGCGTCGGCGATTCTACCGCCGTGGGTGACCCAGGAGTCGGCACGAGGAACCATCCGGCGGCGTGGGCGTCATGGTCGGCGACGCCTCAATTCGTCTCGGGCCGGACCATCCCACCCCCGGTACGGCGACAGCACCGATTCCACTGACCGCCCTCTCGACACTGCGGTCACGGCTAGCGACGCCAGATTCGCGGCCCCTGGATCAGTCGCGGATGGGGGGTGCGGCGGGTGCGCGCCGGATGCCACCACCGCCGACGGTGCGCGGTGAGTTGTTGTCGACCACCTGGATGACCCTGAGCATCTGGTTGAAGGCGTCCTGTATCGGCCGGTACTGGGAGATGTCCCGGCCGTAGTGGCGCCGGAACTCCGTCTTGGCGGACATCTCGACGCAGAGGGTGTTGTAGTCCCAGCCGGTGGTGTCGGCGACGTAGGCGCCGTAGTCCTGCAGGGCGTGGAAGATCTTCAAGGCCACCGGGTCGGTGATCTTCAGCTGTTCGGGGGTGACGTCCGGTTTGATGGCCAGCAGGGACCCCATCCGCAGAGCCTTGTCGCGTCCCTTGTAGTCGGTGGCGGCCACCGAGTCGGCGAGGCTGGCCGGCCAGCGGAAGCCACCGGTCGCCGCGTCGTGGAAGAGCCAGTTGCCCCAGAGGTCGACCTTCAGGGCGTGCCGGATCGGGGCGGCGCCGGTCAGCTCGCCCTCGCGGACGCTGCCGCCGATGCTGGAGAGCCCGGAGCCGAGGTGGCCACCGTTGATGCCGTCGCCGTAGATGTCCTGCTCGGCCACCCGGTAGCCGTAGAGCGGGTCGGCGGGACGGCAGCGGGCGGTGATGCTGAACTGGTGCAGGGTGCGCCCGTCGGGGTCGAGGAACGCCGAGGCGTTGTTCGGGGTCGAGTACGGGGTGGTCGTGGCGTCCGGGATGACCAGGCTCTTCGGTACGTGGACGGGTCGGCCCAGCTCCGGGTGCCACTGTGCCTGCTGTTGCGGAATGTTCTTGCTGCAACGCCCCTTGAAGAACGAGGCGTACATGTAGGTGGGCACCTCGGGATCGCGGGCCGAGGTGGCCACGAACCAGTCCTCGTCGGTGCCGAGCCCCTTGGAGCCGATCCGCACCGGCACGTAGCGGGCGCCGGAGCCCAGGGGCGTGTTCCAGATGCTGTCGCGGGCGAAGGGCCAGCGCAGCTTCGAGCGGCTGGCGGGCACGGGCGGGTAGGCCGCCCGGGCTGCGGGCGTCGCGCCGGTGGGGCTCGCGCTCGTCGTGGGAGCCGCGCCCAAGCCACTCGTACCAGCGGGGGCGCGTGACGGCCCGCGGCCGGAAGTGGCCGGCGGCCTCGCGGTCGGCACTCGCGGCGTCGAGACGGCCGGACCTGCCGGGCCGTCGGCGTACCCGCCGGGTGGTGTCTGCGGCGATTCTCCGCAGGCGGTGACCGCCACCAGAGTGAGCCCGGCCAAGCAGGCGGCGTACGCGCGCGCAGTGATCGTCATTCTCTTCCCTCCTGAAGCGAGACCGATGCTACGGACGTCGGCGGTCATGCACCCTGGACCGATGGCTGACTCACATCGCCGTCAAAATCGGTAACGGGATGCCCGCCCGCGCGTCAGGGGTTCGCCCTCACCTCAGGAGAACGGCGGACGGGCTGCGCGCAGGGCATCGGGTCGCAGGGTGGACATGCTGAAGTTGCTCCACCCGCTGGTGACCCGCTTGAACCGCCCGTGCCCGAGGGCGCGCAGCGCACCGTCACTGATGACGGTGTCGGCGTCCCGCCAGTAGCTGCCGCCCATGCTGAGCAGGAGGCAGGCCCGGTCGCGCTCATCGGGCCCCCGCGGGTCGTCGAGGATCAGGCGGGCCTGCACCGTCGTCACCACTCCGGCCTCGTCGCCGGGATCGATAGGTGCTCGCCGTGGCGGCCAGATCATCACGTTGCGGCCGTCGCCGGGGCGCACCGATCGGGTGCCGCCCGGCTCGGTGCGGATCCGTTCGCCGGTCCCGCCGCCGGAGAAGTCCTCCGGATACGAGCTACCCGAAGGGCTGTCGGTGCGTTGGGCGATCCGCCACCGTCCGGTCCGGGCGCTGCGAACCCAGGTGCGGACCCCCCGGACCTGCACCCGTACGTTGCGCGCGGCGCTGCCGCTGGCGCATTCGTACACCATTGCTTCCGCCTGCACCGCCTGGAAGCGGTCCGGGTTGCCGTTGCCCCAGACGGCCCCCCGCGCCCAGTCCCACGCGGTCGGCACGCCGTGTGGGGCAGCGTCCTGTCGACGCGTCATGTCGTCGACCACCTGAGCGACAGTCAGGCCGGTCTCCGCCCGAACGGTCGGGGACGGCGCGGCGGTCCCGCGCGGCGAGGGCGAAGCGGTTGGCGGCGCGACGGACGCGGTCGGCGCGATCGCAGCCGGGGGCGCGGGTGCAGCCGCCGGGGTGCCCGAGCCGCGGGTGCCGACCAGGACGGCGGCGGCGGCGATAATCCCGACCGACGCCGTTGCTGTGGCAGCCTTCACCGGCCATGTCCAGGCGGTGATGCGATCAGCCCAGGACGCGGCTCCGGCGGGTGCGCTGGCCGCTGACCACGTGCCGGCGGCCGTCGCGGCGCTGCCGGACGACCCGACCAGTCGGGTCACCGCCCAGACCAGGGCGGCCGGCACCGTTGCCGACGAGGCTCGCACCAGCAGCAACTCGGTTGGTAGGAGATCACCGGCAACGGGTGCGCAGACCTTACAGTCGCGCAGGTGCCGGCCGAACCGCTTGCGGGCGGCGGGGCTCGGCCTGCCATCCCAGCCGCGCCGCAGCGACCGGAGTCGCGAACAGTATTCCGACTGTCGACGCAGCATACGCACGACCTCACGAGCCAGGTCCAGCTGCCGGCGCATCCGCAGAATATCGACCCGTACCGCGCTCGGGGTGCCGCCGGCGGCGCGCACCACGTCGGCCCGTTGCATCAGGCCGGTCAGCTCCAGGCCCCACAGCGGCAGCAGCTCGCGGTGCCGCAGGTCCAGCCAGGCCACCGCGCCCACCAGGTCCCTGCCCTGCTGGTCGGCGTCCGCGCGGGCGATCGCCTGCTCGTCGGTCGGCTGGCCCTGCCGCGGCAGCCGCAGCCCGCCCGGGTCGACCGGAGGTGGCCGGCGCAGGCGATCACGCACCAGATTGACCGCGATGCCGATCAGCCAGGGCTCGACCCGCTGGGGGTCACGCAGGCTGGGTAGGCCACGCAGACAGCGCAGAAACACCTCCTGCACCACGTCGTCCACCTCGTCCGCAGGCAGCGCGCCCCGGACGTAGCCGTAGATCGTGGGCAGATACCGCTCCACCAGCCACTGCCGGGCGTCGACATTCCAGTGGGCACCGGCGTGGCCGGTGGAGTCGGCACGGAGAGCCGTCATGTCGAGACCTTCCAGGGCGGGACCCGAGCGCGAAACTCGACCCGGGATCCGGGGACGGCACAGTGCTGTTGCGACGGCGCCGAGCCGCCTCGGTGGACGACATCACCGAAGCGACCACGCACGTCCGGGCACCGCGCAGTCGGTAGACCATACCGCCGCCGGTCCAGGAATCTGTGACTTCGTCCCCCGAGGAGGACAAGATGCCGAGATACTCACATCCGGCTCGAATCTGGTAACGCAGCGGGCCCCGGCGCGTCAGGCATCCCGGAGAAGGACAGGAGGACCGAGCGGCCGACGGCAGACCCTGCCGGTGACCCGAGCGAAGAGGATTGGACGATCGCTCACGGGGTGGAATCCACTCGTGAGGTTCTCGTTGAGCCCCCGCCAGTGGTCTAGCGGCCTTCCGTTTGAATCCGTTTGGATGAAGATGCGGTCGGACCCCTGACCCCGGACCCCGGACCGCGCCGCTGTCAGGCTGGCGGGATGTTGTGGTTCACCCGGAAGAGGTTGCGCGGGTCGAACCTCCGCTTGACCGCGACCAGCCGCTCGTAGGACTCCGGCCGGTATCCCGTCCGCACGCCCTCCGGAGCGGCGTCCACCGCAGAGAAGAAGTTGACGAACCGCCGTCCGGTGCTCCACGGTCCGAGGTCGGCGATCAGCCGGGTCAGGTACTCACCTGCCGCCTCGGCCTGGTCCGGACCGCCGATCGCGACCCCGTAGAGGAGGTAGGCGGAGCCCCGGGTGTCGACGGCGTTCGCCGGCTCGGGCCGGCGGTCCAGCGCGCCACCGAGGTGCCGGATCTCGAGCATGGCGAGCGGACTCTGCGAGGCCGGTCCGGCAAGCTCAATGATCGTGTCGGCCAGGGCCGGCGTGAACTCCCGCAGCAGGGTAGAGCGGTCGGAGAACGGGATCGGCATCGGCGGGTCGTTGTGGACCGAGCCGATGGCGGCGTAGGGCATCTCGGTCACCGAGTCGATCAGCGCCGGCCCGATCGCCCGCAGCGGCTCGACCAGTCGGGCACCCTCCTGGGCCGATCCTACGTACGCCATCCGGACGTGCACCACGAACCGGCCACGCAGCGGCTCCGGGACGTCCGGGGCGGGCGGCAGTTGCAGCAACGCCACCGACGAGGTCATCTCGTCTGGGAGGCCGACGGTCCAGGAGCTCCACGTGCGGAGCACCTCGGCGGTGAACTCCCCCGGGAAGAAGAGACCGCCGCCGTAGATCCGGGCGACCGGGAACAGACCGAACTCCAACGCGGTGACGACGCCGAAGTTTCCCTTGCCCCCGCGCAGCGCCCAGAACAGCTCCGGCTCGCTCTCCGCGGTCACCCGACGCAGCTCGCCGTCCGCGGTCACCAGTTCGATCGCGCGTACGTGGTCGGCGGCGTAGCCGAAGGTACGACCGATCGGGCTCAGTCCGCCGCCGAGGGTGTAGCTGACCGCGCCGACGGTGGGCGCCGACCCGTTCAACGGCGCCAGGCCGTGCTTCGCCGCTTCGTCGATGACCTGCTGCCAGCGCACACCGGCCCCGATCCGGGCGGTACGCCGTTCGGCGTCGATGCTCACCGCGTTCATCCGGCGCGTGGTGATCAGCACCGCTCCGGCCGAAGGAAGCGCGGAGTGGCCGGTGGCGAGTACCGCCACCGGCAGGTCGTGGGCCGCCGCGAAGCGGACCGCCGCCTGAACGTCCGCGGGGTTTGTGGCGCCGACCACCAGAGCCGGCCGGTGCGGTACGGCGAGGTTGTAACCGGCACACTCGGCGGCGTACCCCTCGTCCGCGGGGCGCAGGACCGGCCCGGTGGCGACCGCGGCGAGTTCGGCGACGGCCCCGGCGGTGATCGGGGTGGGCTCCCGCGAACCGGCTGTGGCGGTGCGGGCGTCCTGCGCGATCGTCACGAGCAGGCTGGCGAGCTCACCGGCCATCGAGAGCATGGGTGAGTGGTGGCTGTCAAGGCGGTGGACCGCCTGTGCCCGCGTGGCCAACTGCTCCTGCACCGCGGCGGGAAGCGCCTGGTCCCGCTCGGTGACGATGTAGCTGGACGGGATGGATCGCCAACCCGCCTCGGTGACCACCTCGTGGAACGAGCGCAGGCTCTGCGGCACGAGTCGGGCCGCGGCCTCCTCGGCCTCGGCCGCTTCCACTCCACCGTAGAAGTAGGGGAGCGGGATGCGGCCGATGGAGGGATCGACGACGGGCAGGACGCCTTCCACCGACTCCGGAACGGGAACGCCGTGGTACGGCAGCAACGCCTCCCCGACGTCGAGCTGGTAGGCCGCCAGGTAGACGATGTGCGCGACGTTGCCGGCGCCGCCGGTTGCCTGGGTGACAGGTACGCCGCCGTAGGAGTGCGCGACCACCACGACCGGACCGTCGATGCTGTCCAGTGCCGCGCGGATCACCCGGGCGTCGTCGTACATGCCGGGGGTCGGCTCGGTCGGGGCGTCCGGCGTCAGCGCGCTGGGCAGATCGACCGTCCGGGTAGCCCATCCTCGTGCGGTGAGTTCCCGCTCCAGCTTCCCCCAGGTCCACGAGCCGTGCCAGGCGCCGTGCACGAACAGGAGCGTCGGTCGCTTCGTACTGGTCAAGGTCAGATCTCCACTTCAACCGGGCGGATCCGGTGCCACACCGATGGTTCGGACATAGTGTCGGACAGTGTGTCCGGCTCGCCTAGAGTACACGGGGGATCTCGGTGTCCAGAGCCGTCGGCGCAGGTGAAGGCGCCCGCCGTAAGGCGCTCCTCGCCCGGAAACCGACACGGGGCGGAATACGACCCCGGATCTCTGCGCCTACCAGGCGACATTCCGGCGCCCCTCCTAGGATCCGACCATGCCCTCTGTCACCCGGCGACGACCTCACGACCCCGACCGGCGTTCCGCGGTGGAATCTCAGGTGCTCGCCGCCACCACGCGCCTGCTTCAAGAGGGGCACCGGTTCACCGACCTGGGCGTGCAACGGATCGCCGCAGAGGCGGGGGTCGCCCGCTCGACCTTCTACGTGCACTTCCGCGACAAGACCGAACTGCTCGTACGCCTCGCCGGAACCATGCAGGAGACCTCGCTCGACCGGGTCCAGGGGTGGGACCCCGTGGCGGACGGCCTCGACGGCCTCACCCAGGCGTTCACCGACGTGATCGGGACCTACCGGGCCTACGCACCCGTACTCGCGGCGATCAGCGAGGTCGCGGCGTACGACGAGGTGGTGCGGGAATTCTGGGCGTCCGCGCTCGACGCGTTCGTCGTACACACCGCAGGTCTGATCCGGGCCGAACGGGACGCCGGTCGCATCCCGGCCGACGTCGACCCGGACCCCGCGAGCCGACTGGTCGTCCTCGGTGGTGACCGGTTCCTCGCCCACCACGTCAGCCTCGGCCCGTCCGACCCCGTCTCCGACGCGGCCGCGGCACGGGAACTGGCGGCGACCTGGTGGTACGGCGCCTTCCGCCGGCCGACCCGGACCCCGACCCCGCCCCCGCCCCCGCCCCCGCCCAGCATTCCGGACGTCGGCGCCGACTCAGCGGACTGACCCGCGCATCGGCTACCGGGCGAGCAAGCGCCTGCTCGGCACCGACGACACGGTCGCGCGCGCACCTGAGGCCGCTGGCGCTTCTCGCGCGGCGACGCCGGGCCCCAGGGTGGTCACGCACCGCGTCGGCTCGGATGCCCGGTGTCCCCTCCTCACCCAACGGGTGCACGCGCCGAGCGTGGGATCACGCTGCCAATCGGTTGGCCAGGGCGTTTGATCGCTCGTCCGACCAACACGGTCTCGACGTCGGTCACGCCGAGGGCCGCGAGTTCCCCGGTGATGAACCGGTGGAGCCCTTCGAGGTTCGGCAGCCAGACCGCCACGTGCAGGTTGGCGCGGCCAGTGGTGCTCAGGACCCCGTGCACGGCTGGGTGGGCGGCCAGGGCTGCACCGACCCGGTGCAGTTCCGCCGGAGGCAGCCGCAGGTAGAGGTTCGCGTCGACCAGCAGTCCGAGCCGGTGCGGATCGACGTAGGTCTGCGTGACCGGTGGCAGCGCCGTCAGCCTGCGCCGCACGGTTGACTCCGGCCGGCCGAGCTTCGCTGCCAGGGCCGCGGCGGACTGCCGCGCGTCCGGGGCCAACGTGGCCAGAATTTCCCGGTCCAGGCCGTCAGGAGCGTGGGACCGTACGGGTGCCGTCAACTCTCGGCGCTCGGCGGCGCTGAGCGCATCCAGTCTCCACGCGGAGGCGTCCGCGTACACGTGCATCGCGGTCTGCGCCTCGACCGAGGTCACGGCACGGGTGGCGGGTAGTTGCCGGAAGATCAGTCTGTTCCGCGGGTCCTTGCCGCTGGCGAGCACCGCCAGGATCTCGTCTCCGCCGGCGGTCAAGTCGATGAACGGTATGTCGTCTCGCTCGGCGAGTGCCTTGGTGACCGCATCCAGGGAGCCGCGCAGTACGCGGATCCGCAGCAGCATCACCGCCTCGTACGGGTCGAGCTGCGGTGCGATGAC
>NZ_FMCX01000017.1 GCF_900091555.1 Micromonospora mirobrigensis | reverse complement strand
TTCACCGAGCCGGAACCGGCCGGCCCCGGCCCGGCCACCACCGCCCCCGAGCCGGAACCGGACTTCACCGAGCCGGAGCCGGCCGGCCCCGGGCCCGCCGGCACCGACGGTTCGGACCGGGCCTCGGTGCGGACCGAGCAGGAGCCGGACCCGTCCGGCCGGCGTGCCGGCTGAGTCCCGCCCCGGCGACGGGCTGCGGCTCGCGGTCACCACGTTCACCATCGCCCCGGTACCCGCCGGCCGGATCGACCGGACGGCGGCGGGCCGGGCGATGGCCCTCGCCCCGGCCGTCGGGGCGCTGCTCGGCGCGGTGCTGGGCGGGGTGCTGCTGGCCTCGGCGGCGCTCGCCCCGCCGCTGGTAGCCGCCGGCGTGACGCTCGGCTGCGCCGCCCTGCTCACCCGCGGGCTGCACCTGGACGGGCTCGCCGACACCGTGGACGCGCTCGGGTCGTACCGGCGGGGGGCGGCGGCGCTGGAGATCATGAAGAAGCCGGACGTGGGCCCGTTCGGGGTGGCCGCGCTGGTGGTCGTACTCCTGGTGCAGGCCGCAACGCTCGCGGAGCTGGCCGGACGGTCCTGGCCGGCGGTGCTCGCGGCGGTGGTCGCGGCGACCGCGGCCGGCCGGCTCGGGGTCACCCTGGCCTGCCGGCGCGGGGTGCCGGCGGCCCGGCCGGACGGGCTGGGCGCGCTGGTCGCCGGCACGGTGGGCCCGGTCGCGCCCGTCGTGGGCGCGGTCGCCGTGGCGGCGCTGGCAGCCGGCGCGGTGCCGGACCGCCCGTGGCAGGGGCCGCTCGCCGTGCTGGTGTCGCTCGCCGTCGCGGTGGGGCTGCTGCGCCACCTGGTACGCCGTTTCGGCGGCATCACCGGCGACGTGCTCGGCGCGGTCGTGGAGGTGGTCACCACGCTCACCTACCTGGGACTGGTGCTGTCCGGCTGAGCCGGGTACGCGACGCCGGGTAGCGTCTTGCGACGACGGCACCGCACGACATGGGGGACGACCATGCTCATCACGGACGACTTCCTGCCCGTACCGGTGCCGGAGTCGCTCAGCGCGACCTACCTGGTGCCGATGACCGGGCTGCCCCGGATGAGCCCGCGCACGGCCGTGCAGGCGCTGGCCGGACGGCTGGCCGAGCCGGTGTTCGGGCTGGCCAAGCAGATGCTGGACAGCCCGCTGATGACGGTGGACACCCGCCCGATCGCCGAGTTCCCGGCGCTGCCGCCGGACCTGCTCACCGCGTTCGGAGCCACCGAGGAGCAGCTGACCCGGCTCGCCGAGGCCACCCACCTGGTGGTGGTGCAGGCGGAGTACCGGCCCGGCTGGCCCCCGGCGCACGAGTGGGCGGCCCGGGCGGTGGCCGCCGCGGTCGCCGAGACCGTGGACGGGGACGTGGTCGACGTCTTCGCCCTCCAGTTCCTCGACCCGGCCACCGCGCTGCGCTCGCTGCCCGACGCCGAGGGCCGGATCCGGCTGGTCGACTGGGTGCTGGTGCCGTACTCGTCGGACGCCGAGGGGCTCTGGTTCACCACCAAGGGGCTGCGCCGCTTCGGCCTGCTGGAGTTGCAGGCCCAGGGGGTGCCCGACCACCTGACCCGGGCGTGGGGCGCGGTGATGACCGGGGCGGCCCGCCGGCTGCTGCGCACCTGGACCGACGGGCTGGCCGGCGAGGAGGTGCCGGCGTTCGTGCAGCTGCCGGTGCTGGCCACGGTGACCGGGCACGACATCGCGGTGGCGTACGGCAATCCGGAGCAGCACGGGGCGACGGCGCCGGTGCTGCTCGCCCTGGAGCTGGACCCGGCCACCGACCCGGAGGCCGACTCGTTCCTCAGCCTGCGGCCCCCGCCCGGTCACCCGGGGCCGGCCGGCCGGTACTTCGCCACCGCCTGCGCCACCCTCTTCACCGGCATCCAGCCCGACGTGCGCTACGCCCGCACCGGCGACGCGATGTCGGAGGCGATCACCACCGCCCGGGCCGGGCTCGGCGACGTGCGGGCCCGGTTCCTGGCCGGCGCGCTGCCGGCGGAGTCCCAGCTGGTGGTGAAGTACGGCCTGCCGGGCGACGAGGGCCCCGAGTACGTCTGGGCCGCGGTGACCTCCTGGGAGGCGCCGGAGCGGATCAGCGGCGCCAGCGCCAGCGACGCCAACACCGACCCGACCGTGCGGATCGGCTCACCGGTCGTGGTGGAGGCCACCGACGTCGTCGACTGGGCGGTGCTGGACGGCACCGGCGTCATCGAGGGCGGCTGGACCCAGGCCGTCCTGGACGCTGGCGAACGCCCGAACCCCTCGCACTGACCCCGGCTCAGCCCTTGACGGAGGGTTGGACGAACGGCGGTCGGGTCACCCGCATCCGGGCCCGGCGGCCCCGGATCTCCACCTCGACCTCGTCGCCGTCGGCGATCTTCGGGTCGGTGGCGAGCAGGGCCAGGGCGATGCCCTGCTTCCGGGTCGGGCTGAAGGTGCCGCTGGTCACCACGCCGACCGCGGCGTCGCCGACGTGCACGGTCATGCCGGGGCGCGGGATGGCCCGGTCGACGGCCGCCAGGCCGCGCAGCGTACGCGCCGGACCGGCGGCCTTCTCGGCGAGCAGCGCGTCGCGGCCCCAGAAGGCCGGCTTGTCCCAGCCCACCGCCCAGCCGGAGCGGCCCTGCACCGGGCTGATCTCCGGGGAGAGGTCCTGCCCGTGCAGCGGGTAGCCCATCTCGGTGCGCAGGGTGTCCCGGGCGGCCAGCCCGCAGGCCCGCAGGCCGAGGGGCTCGCCGGCGGCGAAGAGCGCGTCCCAGACCGCGACCGCGTCGCCGGCCGGGACCACCAGCTCGTAGCCCAGCTCGCCGGTGTAGCCGGTGCGGCACACGGTCAGCCGCACCCCGTCGAGGGTGGCGGTGGAGAAGCTCATGTAGTCGTGCTCCACCGGCAGGCCCAGCGCGCCCAGCAGCTCGGCCGAGCGCGGGCCCTGCACGGCCAGCACCGCGTACGCCTCGTGCTCGTCGTCGACGGTCACCCCGGCCGGCGCGGCGGCGCGCAGCCGGCGGACCACCTCGGCGGTGTTCGCCGCGTTCGGGATCAGGAAGACGTCGTCCTCGGCGTGCAGGTACGCGATGATGTCGTCGATCACCCCGCCGGTGGCGTCGTCGCAGGCCAGCGTGTACTGCGCCCGACCCGGCCCGATCCGGCCCAGGTCGTTGCTGAGGCAGGAGTTGACGAAGTCGGCCGCGCCGGGGCCGGTGATCCGCGCCTTGCCCAGGTGCGACACGTCGAACACGCCCACCCCCTCGCGGACGGCCGTGTGCTCCTTGAGCACGCCGCCGCCGGCGTACTCCAGGGGCATCTCCCAGCCACCGAAGGGAGCGAACTTCGCGCCTGCCGCGGTGTGCCGCTCGTGCAGGGGGGAACGGCGCAGCCGGGTCGCGGCGGCGTCGGGGGTCACGTCCGTCATGGGTGGGAACTTACCGGCAGCAGGACCGCTGGTTAGCATCGGCGGGACCCGTCGTGAACATCGGCGGGACGCACCCGACGTCCGGCGGGTAGGTTGCCGCCGGAGACCTTCATCGCCGGTACGCGACCCCGCGACCGGCCCGGCCCGCCCGGAGTAGCTTCAGTGACATCGCCCAGCACCACCCTCAGCCTGGTCGACACCGACCCCGCCGAGCTCGCCGTCGACGCGATCGTCATCGGTGTGCACAGCCAGACCGGAGACCAGGCCGCGACCAGCGGCTTCGCCGGCAGCCTGCTGCTGGCCAGCGGCGCGGAGAGCATCGCCGCCGCCTTCGACGGCAAGCTCACCGAGACGCTCGCGCTGCTCGGCGCCACCGGCGGGCCGGGCGAGGTGATCAAGCTGGCCACCCTGGGCACGATCACCGCGCCGATCGTCGCCGCGGTCGGCCTGGGCCCGGAGCCGACCGGTGCCGCCCCCGCCCCGGAGACGCTGCGCCGGGCGGCCGGCGCCGCCGTACGCGCGCTGGCCGGCGCCCCGCGGGTGGCGCTGACCCTGCCGCTGCCGGACGACGCCGACGCCCCGGCCGCGCTGCGGGCGGTGGCCGAGGGCGCGCTGCTCGGCGGCTACCGGTTCGCCGGTTACAAGACCAAGCCGCAGCCCACCCGGCGGGAGCCGGTGGCCGAGGTGCTGGTCGCCGTGCCGGACGCCGCCGACGCGACCGCGGGCGCGGAGATCACCCGGGCGCAGGCGGTGGCCGGCGCGGTCCGGCTCTGCCGGGACTGGGTGAACACCGCCCCGAACGAACTGCGCCCGCCGTCCTTCGCCGACGCGGTGGCGGCGGCGGCCCGCGACGCCGGGCTCGGCGTCGAGGTGCTCGACGAGGAGGCGCTGCGGGCCGGCGGCTACGGCGGCATCATCGCCGTCGGCCAAGGCTCCGAGGCCCCGCCGCGACTGGTCAAGCTCACCTACACCCCCGAGGCCGGCGGCAACGGCAAGCGGGTCGCGCTGGTCGGCAAGGGCATCACCTTCGACACCGGCGGCGTCTCGATCAAGCCGGCGCAGGGCATGTGGGAGATGAAGTCCGACATGGGTGGCGCCGCCGCGGTGGGCGCCGCGATGCTGGCGATCGCCGCGCTCAAGCCGTCCGTCGCGGTGACCGGCTACCTGCCGATGGCCGAGAACATGCCGTCGGGCACCGCGTACCGGCCGGGTGACGTGATCACCATGTACAGCGGCAAGAAGGTCGAGGTGCTCAACACCGACGCCGAGGGCCGGATGGTGCTGGCCGACGGCATCGCGCGGGCCTGCGAGGACGGCACCGACTACCTCTTCGAGACCTCCACCCTCACCGGCGGTCAGGTCATCGCGCTGGGCAAGCGGATCGCCGGCGTGATGGGCACCCCCGAGCTGTGCGAGCGGGTCAAGGTCGTCGGCGAGTCCGTCGGCGAGCCGGCGTGGCCGATGCCGCTGCCGGACGACGTGCGCAAGGGCATGGACTCCGACGTCGCCGACATCTCCCAGGTCAACGCGGTGATGGACCGGGCCGGCCACATGCTCCAGGGCGGGGTGTTCCTGCGTGAGTTCGTCGCCGAGGGCGTCGACTGGGCGCACATCGACATCGCCGGCCCGAGCTACCACTCGGGCGAGGCGACCGGCTACTGGACCAAGGGCGGCACCGGCGTCCCGGTCCGCACGCTGGTCCAGCTGGTCGAGGACGTCGCCGCCAACGGCTGACCCCTCCCGCGTACGCCCCGACGGGGCGCTCCCCCGCCCCGGGGAGCGCCCCGTCGGCGTCTTCGGGATCAGTAGAGGTGGGGGCGGCGCTTGCGGCGTTCGTTGTAGTCGCGCATGCGCTGGGGGTAGCCCATCAGGCGTACGTCGTAGATCGGGATCGCCAGACGGTGGGCGAACCGGCGGGCGCCGTCCGGGCCGTCGATGCGCCGGCGGGTCCACTCCCCGTCGTCGGCGATCAGGATGACCGTGGTCCCGGTGACCGTGGTGCGCGGCTCGATGAAGGCCTCCACCCCGCGCCGGGTCCGGACGAAGTTCTCGAGGTGTTCGAGATCGGCCCGCTCGGCGGGTCGTTCACCCCTGACCGTGCGCGCCTGCTTGCGGCGTCGGAACAACCCCACCGACGTCTCCCCCCACCCTCCGTCATCGAAGACCGTGCCAAGCGTACGTGTCGATCACGTGTCGTTGGGCACCTCACTACGCGCTTCGGTCACGGTGGTGACAAGATGACCGAGGTGGGGTGTGCCCATGCGGCCCCGCCGTGACCCCCGATGCAGCGACGCGACCTGGGAGTTGGACGTGAGCGAGCCGAACGACGCAACCTTCGACATCGTGATTCTCGGAGGTGGCAGCGGCGGCTACGCGGCGGCGCTGCGTGCCGCCCAGCTGGACCTCTCCGTCGCGCTGATCGAGAAGGGCAAGCTCGGCGGGACCTGCCTGCACAACGGCTGCATCCCGACCAAGGCGCTGCTGCACGCGGCGGAGATCGCCGACCAGACCCGTGAGTCGGAGCAGTTCGGCGTCAAGGCCGAGCTGGTCGGGATCGACATGGCCGGGGTGAACTCGTACAAGGACGGCGTGATCTCCCGGCTGTACAAGGGCCTCCAGGGCCTGGTCGGCAGCTCCAAGAACATCACCTTCGTGGCGGGCGCAGGCAAGCTGGTCGGCAAGAACGTCGTCGAGGTGGACGGCAAGCGCTACACCGGCCGCAACGTGATCCTGGCCTCCGGCTCGTACGCGAAGAGCCTGCCGGGCCTGGAGGTCGACGGCGAGCGGATCATCACCAGCGACCACGCGCTGACCCTGGACCGGGTCCCGTCGTCGGTGATCGTGCTGGGCGGCGGCGTGATCGGCGTGGAGTTCGCCAGCGTCTGGAAGTCCTTCGGGGTGGACGTGACCATCGTCGAGGCGCTGCCCCGGCTGGTCGCCGCCGAGGACGAGGAGTCGTCGAAGGCGCTGGAGCGGGCGTTCCGCAAGCGGAAGATCAACTTCAAGGTTGGCAAGCCGTTCGAGAAGGTCGAGAAGACCGAGAACGGCGTCAGGCTGACCATCCAGGGCGGGGACGTCGTCGAGGCGGAGCTGCTGCTGGTGGCCGTGGGCCGGGGCCCGAACACCGCCAACCTCGGCTACGAGGAGCAGGGCGTGAAGATGGACCGCGGCTACGTGCTGACCGACGAGCGGCTGCGCACCAGCGTGCCGAACGTCTACGCCGTCGGCGACATCGTGCCCGGCCTCCAGCTCGCCCACCGCGGCTTCCAGCAGGGCATCTTCGTGGCCGAGGAGATCGCCGGCCAGAACCCGGCCGTGATCGACGAGGCGGGCATCCCCCGGGTCACCTACTCCGACCCGGAGCTGGCATCGGTGGGCCTGACCGAGACGAAGGCCAAGGAGCAGTACGGGGCCGACAAGGTCAAGACGTACAACTACCCGCTGGGTGGCAACGGCAAGAGCCAGATCCTGAAGACCACCGGCCACATCAAGCTGGTCCGGGTGGAGGACGGCCCGGTCGTCGGCGTGCACATGGTGGGGGCCCGGGTCGGCGAGCTGGTCGGCGAGGCGCAGCTGATCTTCAACTGGGAGGCGTACCCGGCCGAGGTGGCGCAGCTGGTGCACGCCCACCCGACGCAGAACGAGGCCCTGGGCGAGGCGCACCTGGCCCTGGCCGGCAAGCCGCTGCACGCGCACAACTGACCACGACAACCGCGGCGTCCGGCGACGGGCGATGAACCCCCCAGGGGAATGAAGGAGTCTGGAGAACATGCCGGTATCGGTCACCATGCCCCGGCTCGGTGAGAGCGTCACCGAGGGCACCGTCACGCGCTGGCTCAAGCAGGAGGGCGACACCGTCGAGGTCGACGAGCCCCTGCTCGAGGTCTCGACCGACAAGGTCGACACCGAGATCCCGTCCCCGGCGGCGGGCGTGCTGAGCCGGATCGTGGTCGGCGAGGACGAGACCGCCGAGGTCGGCAGCGAGCTTGCCGTCATCGCCGGTGAGGGCGAGGAGGCCGGCGGTGGCCAGGCCGCCGCGACCGAGCAGGCCGAGCCGGCCACCGAGCCGACGGCCGCCGCGGCGGGCACCGGCCCGGAGCCGGAGCAGGAGAAGCCGCAGGCGCAGGCCGAGCAGCCGGCCCCGCAGGAGCCGGCCCAGCCCGCCGCGTCGTCGGGCGAGGGCACCCCGGTGAAGATGCCGGCCCTGGGTGAGAGCGTCACCGAGGGTACGGTCACCCGCTGGCTCAAGCAGGTCGGCGAGACCGTCGAGGTGGACGAGCCGCTGCTGGAGGTCTCCACCGACAAGGTCGACACGGAGATCCCGTCGCCGGTCGCCGGCACGCTGCTGGAGATCAAGGTCGCCGAGGACGAGACCGCCGACGTCGGCGCCGACCTGGCGATCATCGGCGCCGCGGGCGCCGCCCCGGCCGAGGCCAAGCCGGAGCCGAAGCCCGAGCCGAAGCCGCAGGCCCAGCCGGAGCCGAAGGCCGAGGCCAAGCCGGCCCCGAAGGCCGAGCCGAAGCCGGAGCCCAAGGTCGAGGAGCCGACCCCGGGCATGTCGTACAACGAGCCCTCCGCGGAGGCCGAGGTCGCGCAGCAGCCGGCGAAGGCCGAGGCGGCGGCGCAGCCGTCCGCTCCCACCCCGACGCCGCAGCGGCCGACCGCTCCGGTGCAGGGTGGCGGCGAGGAGGCCGCCGGTTACGTGACCCCGCTGGTCCGCAAGCTGGCCGCCGAGCACGGCGTCGACCTGTCGTCGCTCAACGGCACCGGCGTCGGTGGGCGGATCCGCAAGCAGGACGTGCTGGAGGCGGCGGAGAAGGCCAAGGCGGCCAAGGCCGCGCCGACTCCGGCCGCGCAGCCGGCCGCCGAGGCGGGCGCCCCGGCCAAGCCGGCCGCGAAGCCGCAGCCGAGCGGCAAGCGGGGCACCACGGAGAAGCTGCCGCGGATCCGCAAGGCCATCGCCAACCGGATGCAGCAGTCGCTGCACGAGATGGCGCAGCTCACCACCGTGATCGAGGTGGACGTCACCAGGATCGCCAAGCTGCGGGCGCAGGCCAAGGACTCGTTCCAGGCCAAGCACGGCGTGAAGCTCTCCTTCCTGCCGTTCTTCGCCCTGGCCGCGATCGAGGCGCTCCAGGCGTACCCGATCGTCAACGCCAGCATGGACCTCGACGGCGGGACGATCACCTACCCGGCCGCCGAGCACCTGGGCATCGCGGTGGACACCGAGCGGGGCCTGATGGTGCCGGTCATCCACAACGCCGGTGACCTCAACCTGGGCGGCATCGCCAAGCGGATCGCCGACCTGGCCGAGCGGACCCGGACCAACAAGATCAGCCCGGACGAGATCGCCGGGGCGACCTTCACGCTGACCAACACCGGCAGCCGGGGCGCCCTGTTCGACACCCCGATCGTGCCGTCGCCGCAGTCGGCGATGCTCGGCACGGGTGCCGTGGTCAAGCGTCCGGTCGTGGTCAACGACCCGGAGCTGGGCGAGGTCGTCGCGGTCCGCTCGATGGTCTACCTGGCGCTCTCCTACGACCACCGGCTGATCGACGGCGCCGACGCGGCCCGTTTCCTGGTCGCGGTCAAGGAGCGGCTGGAGGGCGGCAACTTCCAGGCCGAGCTGGGCCTCTGACGTAGCCACCGGAGGGGGCGCGCGGCATCCGCCGGGCGCCCCCTCCGTCGTACCCGGGTGATTCCGGCCCGGAGCCGATCACCTGCTGAAAGACTCGATCGGTGGGCGTCGGCGGGAGGAGGAGACGCCTGGGGCCGGCGGTGGCGGTGGCCCCGGGCGCCCGGGTCGACCGGTTCGAGATCTTCTTCGACCTGGTCTTCGTCTTCTCGTTCTTCATCATCACCCGCGCGACCGCGCTGAACGTCAGCGGCGCGTCGCTGCTGCACGCCCTGCTGGTGCTCGCCGTGCTCTGGTGGGCCTGGGTGGTGCACAGCGTGGTGGCCACCCGGATCCGGCTCGGCGAGGGCTTCGTCCCGGTGCTGATGACCGTCGGGATGGCGGCGCTGTTCACCTTCGCCCTCGCGCTGCCGCAGGCCTTCCAGGATCCCCGGCACAACGCGGCCGGGCCGATGGTGGCGGCGGTGAGCTACATCGTCATCCGCCTGGTGCACCTGGCGCTCTACCTGCACGCCGTTCGGGACAGCCCGAACGAGCGACGGCAGTTGTGGCACTTCGGCCCGGAGCTGATCGCCAGCACGCTGATGTTCCTCGCCGCCGCCCTGGTCCCGGCGCGGATCGCCGACGCCGGCACGGCCGCGCTGGTCCGGGACCTGCTCTGGACCGCGGTGGTGCTGGTGCAGTACAGCACCGGCATGATCGCCGGGACGTGGGGCTGGGGCGTCACCTCGGCCGAGCACTGGACCGAGCGGTACGACCTGATCCTGATCATCGCCCTCGGCGAGTCGGTGATCTCCGTCGGCGTGGGCAGCAACCTGATCGGCCAACCGCCGACCTGGCCGGCGGTCACCGCCGCGGTGCTCGGCATCTTCTTCACCGCCGCCCTGTGGTGGGCGCACTACGACATGGTCGGCCCGGCCGCCCGGATCGCCCTGCACGCGGCGAAGGACGGCCCCCGGGTGGCGATGGCCCGCGACGCGTACGCCTATCTCTACCTGCCGATGATCGCGGGGATCATCCTGTTCGCTCTGGGCGCCGAGGGGATCGTGCACCAGATCGCCGACCCGCACGTGCCCGTCAGCCTCGCGGCGAAGCACCCCCACGTGCCGCTGCTCTTCGGCGGGGTGATCTGTTATTTCTGTGCGAACATGCTGTTCCAGCTGCGCACCCTGCGGACGGTCAGCTGGACGCGGGTGGCCACCGTGCTGGTCCTGGTGGCGGCGATACCGATGGCCGCGGCGGTGCCCGCGCTGGCCGCCCTGGCCCTGCTGACCGCGATCTGCGTCGGGCTGGTGGTGGCCGAGGTGGTGGTCTTCGCCGACTCCCGCCGGGCCCTGCACAAGTTGATCTTCGAGGAGAAGACGTCGCACGAGGCGCACGAGGCGGGGTGGCGGGCCCGCTGGCACGAACGCGACGAGGGCGAGTGAGAGCACGCGCCCCCCTGTTGACGCATCCGGTAGAGCAGGGGCCCTTCTCAACATCTTCGCCCCTCGGCAGAACGGGGTGGCCGAGCGGCAGCCGCCGCGCCGATGCTGGGTCGATGACGACGTTCTCCGTACAGGCCCGGCCCACCGACGCGGCGAGCTGGCTGGCTCTGGCCCGCCGGGTCGAGGCCGCCGGTTTCGACGCGCTGTCCGCCGCCGACCACCCCGGCTCGGGCGCATCGCCGTTCGTGGCCCTGGCCGCCGCGGCGGCGGTGACGTCGAGGATCGGTCTCGGGTCGTACGTCTCCAACGCCGGCGTCCGGGAGCCGATGCTGCTCGCCACCGACGTGGCGACCCTGGACGTGGTCTCCGGCGGCCGGGCCCGGCTCGGTCTGGGCGCCGGCCACACCCCGGCGGAGTGGCGGGCGGTCGGCCGGGAACGCCCCGACGTGGCCGGCCGGGTCCGCCGCTGCGTCGCCGTGGCCGAGGCGGTACGCGCGCTGCTGGCCGGCGAGGAGGTCACCGTGGACAGCCCCGACCTGACCGTCCACGCGGCCCGGCTCACCACACCGCGACCGGTGCGGGACCGGATCCCGTTCACCCTGGGCACCTCCAACTCGGCGCTGCTGCGCTGGGCGGGCGCGCACGCCGACGTGGTGGGGCTGGCCGGCTTCGGGCGTACCCTCGCCGACGGCCACCGGCACGAGGCCCGGTGGCGCGCCGACCAGATCGAGGCGCAGCTCGCCTGCGTGGCGGCCGGCGCGGCCGGGCGGGCCGCGCCGCCGGTGCTGGAGGCCCTGGTGCAGACGGTGGTGGTCACCGACGACGCCGGGGCGGTGGCCGCCGAGCGGGGCGTCGACGCCGGGCTGACCGGGCCGGAGCTGCTGGCCACCCCGTTCGTGCTGATCGGCACCGCCGACGAGATCGCCGCGGCGGTCCGGGAGCACCGGCGTCGGTGGGGAGTCACCCGCTTCGTGGTCCGCGCCGACGCCGTGGAACCGCTGGCGCCGGTGCTGGAACGGCTGCGCGCCGAGGCCGCAGTCGGGTAGCCGAAAGATCGTTGACCTGCGGTTTCGTCGCGCGCACAGTCGGGGTCACAGGAAAGGTGACACCGTCATGGACGTCGAGATCGCTGACCGCGCGGATCTCGATCGGGTGGCCGCGTTGGTCTCGTTGCTCCATCGCCCCCACCTCGACCGGGTCACCGTCACCCTGTCCGGCCTCGACGCGACGGAGCGTCGACACACGGCGGAGCTCCTCCGCCGCCTGTTCAACGACTGCGGCTGCGGCGCCGGCGCCCTGGCCATGGTCGTGGCGGTGGCCGTGGCGCTGCTGGTCGGGCCGCACGGCGGCCGGGCGATCGCCACGGCCGCGCTCGGCTGCCTCGGCGCGGCGGTGGCCGGCAAGTTCCTCGGGCTGGCCCGGAGTCGTCGGCGGCTGCTCGTCCGCCTGCGTGCCCTGCGCGCGGCCCACTGACCCCGGAGGGGGGATCTCCGATGGCACTCGTCTGCACCGAAATCACCGAATGGGTCGAGGAGGAGGTCTCCCGGCCGGTCGAGGAGTGGGAGGAACGGCAGGAGAAGAAGTGCAAGGACTACCCGTGGTACGACCCGCGGGGCTGGGTCTGCTGGTTCGTCACATATTTCGTGAAGGTCGTCCGCTGGGTGCTCGTCAAGGTCGGCAAGTGGGTGGCCCGCACGGTGTGCAAGCTGGTCGGGGTGGTGGTCGACCTGGTGGTCGACGTCGCCGTCGGGCTCTGGGACGTGGTCGCCGGCATCTTCACCCTGGACTGGCGGCGGATCCTGGACGGCCTGATCGGGATCGGCCTGGCCGTGCTGCTGGGCGCGATCGGGCTGGGCCGGATCGTCTTCCTCGGCGACACGTTCCAGTACATCGTGGAGGAGGTCAACCGGTGGCGGCTGCGCGACCACGTGCGCGGGCTGCTGGAGGCGAAGTACTCGGGCGACACCCTGGCCGACATCAAGGCGGCGATCCGCCTGGACCACGGGGCGTTCGGGCTGCGGCTGCACGGCACCGCGTACCGGACGGTGCTGGACTCGCAGGCCCCGTCGCCCCGGGAACCGGGAGTGCCGAACCTGGTGGGGCTGCACGAGCAGGGCGCGATCAACCTGCGGGCGCTCTGCGGCTTCGAGTTCGACGAGGGCTTCTGGAACCGTAAGCGCTACAAGACCCTGAAGAAGGGGACCGTCGTGGGTGGTGGCGGGGGCGGCGAGTTCGACAACCCGATCTCCGCCGACGAGCTCGACACGTACCTCGACTCGCGGGGCGCGCGGGGGCCGACGTTCATCGTGCTGCCGATGCGCGACGGCGCGCTGGACACCAAGGTCGCAACGGCCCGGGAGAAGGGCCGTGAGCTGGCCCTGATGCTCGACTTCGACACCGACCGCCGGGGGGTGACCGACCCGGACCACATCGTCCACCACGGGTACGACCGGGCGGACACCCACCCGAAGCTGACCAGCTTCCTGACCGGCGTGATCGGGCGGCACGACAAGCGCACCGACCCGGACGGGGCGGTCGGTGACCTCTGCCACCCGGTGGTGGTCGGGGTCTTCCGCTACACCGACACCCTACGCGGGCTGGCCAACAACCTGTTCGACAGCGGCTGCGGCCTGACCGGCAGGGACACCACCGGGGCCACCTTCGTGGACAACGTCCCGGACCGGATCTGGAAGTACGTGCCGATCCACGAGCTGGGCCACACGTTCGGGCTGTGCCACACCGACGGGGTCGACCGGGTCATGTTCTCGCCGAAGCAGCACACCGCGTGGCAGAAGTGGTACCTGATCCCCCGGTTGATCCTCACCGTCTACCTGGACGGGGAGCCGAGCTTCACCTTCGACGAGGCGAAGGCGACCTGGGACTACGTGGTGGCGCACTTCGCCCCGCAGTGCCTGGGCGCCCGTCCGGTCGTCATCGGCTGACCGGGACGGGTCGACCCGCGGCGGGCCGGCCCGTCCCGTCCCCGGGTCAGGCGGCTGGGTGGCCGAACCAGCGGGCGAGCTGGGCGTCCAGGCCCCGCTGGTCGTCGCCGATCCAGGCGACGTGACCGTCGGGGCGCAGCAGGACGCCCGGCACGTCCAGCGCCGCGGTGGGGTCGTCGAGGTGGTCGACCCGGTCGGACCAGCCGCCGACGGTCAGCCGGCCGGTGCGGTCCAGCAGCAGGCCACGGCCGCGGTGCAGCAGATCGTAGAGCCGGCCCTGCGCCACGTCGACGTCGGGCAGGCGGCGGCCGAGCAGGTCGGGGCCCGGCCCGAAGTCGTACCGGACGCCGACCGCGGTGATCTTCTCGATCAGGTGGCGGTTCACCTCGTTGATGTCCATCAGTTCGGTGAGCAGCCGGCGTACGGCCCGTGGGCCCGGTTCGGGGGACACCAGTTCCATCTGGGCCCGGGTGTTGTCCAGCACGTCCTCGGCGACCGGGTGGCGTTCGGCGTGGTAGGTGTCGAGCAGCGTCTCCGGCGCCCGGCCGCGGACCTGCGCGGCGAGTTTCCAGCCCAGGTTGACCGCGTCCTGGACGCCCAGGTTGAGGCCCTGTCCGCCGAGGGGTGGGTGGATGTGCGCGGCGTCGCCGGCCAGCAGCACCCGGCCGACCCGGTACCGGTCGGCGAGCCGGGTGGCGTCACCGAAGCGGGAGAGCCAGCGCGGGGAGTGCACGCCGAAGTCGGTCCCGGCGACGGCGCGCAGCTGCCGGCTGAAGTCCGCCAGGGTGGGCGCCTCCGCGCGACCGCTGACCCCCGCGGCGGGCACCACCACCCGGTACAGGCCGGGGCCCGCGGGCCCGACGATGAGCCGCTGGTCGGTCCGCCGGACCTCGGCCACCCGGGCGGCGACCTCCTCCGGGGGCACGCCGACCCGCATCTCCCCCATCAGCGTCTCGGCCCGCGACGGCTCGCCGGGGAAGCCGACGCCGAGCAGCTTGCGCACCGTGCTGCGCGCACCGTCGCAGCCGACCAGGTGACGCGTACGCAGCCGTTGCCCGTCGGCGAGCTGGACGGTCACCCCCTCGGCGTCCTGCGCGAGACCGGTCACCGCACACCCGTGCCGCACCTCGGCGCCCAGGGCGACCGCGTGCTCCTCCAGCAGCCGGACGATGACCGGCTGCGGGATGCCCAGCAGGTAGGCGTACGCGGAGTCCAACCCCTCGGGCACCGGCTTGGGGATGGCGGCGAAGAAGCCGGCGGCCGGGCGCTGCCGGGCGTGTTCCCGGATGCGGTCCAGCAGCCCGCGCATGGCCATGATCTCGATGCTGCGGATGTGCAGGCCGACGATGCGGACGTACGACGCGGGCGCGGTGTCCCGTTCGAGGACGAGGACCCCTACGCCGTGCAGCCGCAGTTCGGCGGCGAGCATGGCGCCGGTGGGCCCGCAGCCGGCGATGATCACGTCGTGGTGGACGGGGGTGCGTTCGGTGCCGGAGGCCGGCGAGGCAGAGTGCACGGGTGTTGCCCTTCGGGAGTGCCTGGTGGCGCTCCCGGCGAGACCCTAAGTCGGTCGCCCGACCGTGACCGGCAGGGGGAGCACCCACGTCGATACAGCGTTCATGGGTCTCACCTCCTCGGGCCGTGACACGGTCATCGGCAACCTACGAGCCGGCGCGGCGGCCCGTCCACCCCTTTTCCGGGGGCGGCCAACCGCTTGGAACAGGCGTACGATGCGTCGATGGACGACACCCGGATGGCCCTGCCGCCCACGGTGGACGAACGCACGACGCTGGAGTCCTTCCTCGACTTCCAGCGGGAGGCGTTGGTCCGCAAGTGCGCCGGCCTGACCGACGGGCAGCTACGGGCCCGGCCGGTGCCGTCGTCCACCCTGTCCCTGCTGGGGCTGGTGCGGCACCTGGCCACCGTCGAGCGGTGGTACTTCCGGGCGGTGATCGCCGGCGACTCCCCCGGCGACCTGTACGACCTGACCGACGACTTCGACGCGCCGTTCAACGACGTCGCCGACGCCACCGGCGCGGAGACCTTCGCGCAGTGGCGGGCGGAGGTGGCGGCCGCCCGCCGGGTCACCGCCGAGCGCCCCCTCGACGCGGTCGGTCGCACCCCCGGCACCGGCAGCGAACGCTCGCTGCGCTGGGTGTTCACCCACATGATCGACGAGTACGCCCGGCACCTGGGGCACGCCGACATCCTGCGCGAGGCGATCGACGGCCGCACCGGCGAGTGAGCGGTCAGCCCGACCCCTCGTAGAAGCGGATCTTCTCGCGCAGGTGGTCGTACTGCCGCTGGAGCAGGCGCATCTGCTCCTCGACCCGCTCGGCGTGCCGGCGCAGCAGGGCGTGCCGCTCGCCGGCGGTGTGCTCGCCCGCCCGGGCCAGTTCGGCGTAGCGGCACATCTCGGCGATCGGCATGCCGGTGTCGCGCAGGCAGCGGAACAGCACCAGCCAGCCCAGGTCGTCGTCGGTGAAGACCCGCCGCCCGCCGGAGGTCCGCCCGATGTCGCTGAGCAGGCCGATCTTCTCGTAGTAGCGGAGGGTGTCGAGGCTGAACCCGCTGCGGGTGGCGGCCTCCGAGGGTGAGTAGCCGCTCATGCCCGCGATCCTAGTTCTTGACCTGGAGCGCGCTCCAGGTTGAAAGCTGGGTGCCATGACGACGACACGAACTCTGGGCCGCAGCGGCATCGAGGTCAGCGCGCTGGGCCTGGGCTGCTGGGCGATCGGTGGGCCGCTCTGGGGTGACGGTGGGCAGCCGTTCGGGTGGGGTGAGGTGGACGACGACGAGTCGATCCGCACCATCCACCGCGCCCTGGACCTGGGCGTCACCCTCTTCGACACGGCCAGCAACTACGGGGCCGGGCACAGCGAACGGATCCTGGGCCGGGCGCTGGCCGGCCGGCGGGACCAGGTGGTGGTCGCCACCAAGTTCGGCAACGTCTCCGAGGAGGCCACCCGCCGGTGGATCGGCACCGACGCCACCGCGGCGTTCGCGGTGAGCAGCCTGGAGGAGTCGCTGCGCCGGCTCGGCACCGACCACGTCGACCTGTACCAGCTGCACCTCAACGACCTGCCGGCGTCCGCCGCGCTCGACCTGGTCGACACCCTGGAGGGCCTGGTCACCCAGGGCAAGATCCGGGCGTACGGCTGGAGCACCGACAACCCGGCGTCGGCGCGGGCGTTCGCCGAGGCGGGCCCGCACTGTGCCGCCGTGCAGCACGACCAGTCGGTGTTCAGGGACAACCCGGCGATGTTCGCGGTCTGCGACGCGCTGGACCTGGCCAGCCTCAACCGCGGCCCGCTGGCGATGGGTCTGCTCACCGGCTCCACCCGGGCGGTCGGCGCGGACGACGTACGCGGTCGGGCGCCGGAGTGGCTGGTCTGGTTCCGCGACGGCCGGCCCACGCCCGAGTGGTCGGCCCGGCTGGAGCTCATCCGGTCGGCGCTGACCGCCGACGGTCGTACCCTCGCCCAGGGCGCGCTGGGCTGGCTGCTGGCCCGCAGCCCGCGGACGCTGCCGATCCCCGGCTGCCGCACGGTCGCGCAGGCCGAGGAGAACTTCGGCACCCTGGCGTACGGTCCGCTGCCCGCCGACGCGTTCGCCGAGGTGGAGCGGCTCCTGGCCGACCTGCGCGGCGCCCCGGTCGACGCCTGACGCGCGCGCCGCACCGGGTGCGCCGCCGGTCGGGGGCAGCCGGCGGCGCACCCGGTGCGGCACACTCACTGGAGTGACAACGACGATCGCGCCGGTCTCCCCCGCCCACCCGGCGTTCGACCGGGTGGGCGCGCTCTTCGACGAATACCGGGTGCACTACGGGCAACCGCCGAGCCTCGACGTCACCCGCTCGTGGCTGCACGACCAGATCACGGCCGGCCGGCTCTCCGCCGTCGCCGCGCTCCGGGCCGACGAGGTCTGCGGCTTCGTCACCGTCACGGTCATGCCGGCGTCGCTGCGGCTGGGCACCGTATGGTCGATCCGCGACCTCTTCGTGCCCCCGCGGCATCGCCGTGGCGGCGTCGCCAACGCCCTGCTCCGGCACGTCATCGGAGAGGCCCGGGCCGCCGGCGCGCTGCGCGTCTCGCTGCAGACCGAGACCGACAACGTCCCCGCCCTGACCCTCTACGCCGGCCTCGGCTTCCGGCCCGTCACCGGCCTGGAACTGCTCAACCTCACCCTCGGCTGACAGCCGCCGGCCGGGTCAGCGTCGCGCGGCCACGAAGGCGACGATGTCCTCGATCCCGGGCCGGTAGCCGTCGCTGGTGTCCACCTCGATCTCGGGCACGTCGAGCCGGACGCGGTCGAAAGTGTCGTGCCGGGCGGCGTGGATGTGCTCCTCGTCCAGGTGGGTGTCGGCGTGCGCGCCGCGGGTCGGGCTCTCGTGCCACCGCCGCCGGATGCGGTCGCGGGCGACGCCGGCCGGAACCCGGCAGTGGACCACCCGGATGTCGGCGAGGCCGGCCAGGGGCAGCAGGTGCGGGCGCCAGAGCCGGTCCTGGAAGGCCGCCTCGGCCACCGTGGTGACCCCCGCCGACAGCAGCAGTTCCAGCACCTGGAAGAAGGTCGACAGGGTACGCACGCTCAGCTCGTCACCCGGCGCGGCGGTGAAGTCCCCGGCCGCGTGGACCATGCCCTCCTTGATCTCGTCCCGGCAGATCGCCGGAGCGCCGATCGCCCGGGCGAGCCGATGAGCCAGCACGGTCTTGCCGGCGCCCGGCGGACCACTGAGGACGACCAGAACCGGCGCGTTCACCACTCGTGTCCGTTCGTCGCCCTTGGCCTACACCGTCACCGACCGCCTTCACCAGCTAACGGCGCGGAGTAGAGGTGATGTCGTACAACCCGTCGTCCTCGGCTTCCTCCGTCATCCGGTCCAAGGTCCGTCGCCGTTCCTGGCGGGTGCGCTCCTGGTAGTCGAGGATGTCCCGCAGCGTCACCCGCCGGTGGCGTCCTCGCATCGTGTGCGGAATCTCCCCGTCGGAGAGCAGCCGGACCAGCGTCGGGCGCGAGATGTCGAGTAGGTCCGCCGCCTGCTGCGTCGTCAGGAGAGTGTTGTGCGGCGCGATGGAGATCGCCAGCCCCTCGGAAAGAGCCGTCGCCACGTCCCGCAGCACCCCGTAAAGCTCGTCCGGAATTTCGATCTCGGACCCGTCGGGGCCCACCAGCCGCGCTCGCCCTCGACCAGCGGCGCTGCGCAACTCCTGAACGAACCGGGCAAGGTCGGCGGGGTCCTCGGGAGGAAGAAGGGTCCGCTCACGAAGGGCACCGCTCATGAGACCCAACGTACCGCTAATCGAAAAAAGCGCACATAGCGTCAAGAGCAAGCGGACCATCGGGCTCGGTCAGCGCCTGAACACCCCATGGACGAAGCGGCTGTAGCACCTCGTAGCACACCTGCGGTACCGTAGCGGTGTGGCAGAGCATGCTTCTAGGGAGATAAGCCAGCGCGAACTGCGCAACGACTCCGGCGCAATCATGCGAAGCGTGGAGCAGGGCGAGTCGTTCACGATCACTCGCAACGGCACTCCAATCGGGCGACTGATTCCGATCCGCCGACGGACTTTCGTGCCGAAGGCTGAGGTCATGGCGGCCTTCGCCACCTCGCCGATACTCGACGCCGACCGGTTCCGCAACGACATCGACGGCGCGATCGACCCCACATTCTCCGATCGTGAGTGGTGAACTCCCGACCCGCGGGCTGGTCGATACCAACATCGTGATCCATCTTTCGCGGCTCAACCCGACGGAACTGCCGGACGAGATGGTCATTAGCTCCGTGACCCTGGCAGAGCTTTCAGCAGGGCCGCACCACACTGATGATGCTGCCGAGCGCGCCCGACGCATGAGCGTCCTTCAGCATGTGGAGGCGACGTTCGACCCGCTGCCGTTCGACGCCGAAGCAGCTCGGGCTTTCGGGCTGATCTCAGCCGCTGTCCTTGCGACCGGCGGACAAACCCGACGCCGGATAGCCGATCTGATGATTGCGTCCGTTGCCCATGCGAACGGACTTCCCCTCTACACCACCAATCCAGACGACTTTCAAGGGCTACACGGTCTCGTCGCCGTGCAAGACGTGAAACGTCCCGGCTGAGCGTCGCACCCCTTCACTAGGGTCGCGCAATGATCCTTCCCGATTTCGTGGGCAACTGGACCGGGACGAACGGGTTCCGTCCGATGCCCGCCGATCCGCTGTCCGAGTCCCCCGCCACCGCTACGGTGACCGCCGCCGCCTCCGGCCATCTGACCTCGATCGGCTCCCGCTGGGAGCATCCCGACGACGGGCCGCAGGACGGGCTGACCATTGCTTGGACCGCCGATGACGGTTCGCTCGCGGGGGTGTGGAGCGACTCGTGGCACCAGAAGCCGGCTCCGATGTCGCTGGCCGGAGGCCGCGGCGCCGACGGCATCATCGCGCTCGACGGTGGCTACGGCGACGGCTGGGTATGGCGCATCGTGTTCGACACCACCGAAGCCGAGACGTTCCAGATGCGAATGGACAATGTCGTACCGACGGGTGAGGCGACGGCCGAGCTGCCCGCCGGGCCGTACCCGGCGATGGTTCTGCAGGCGCGTCGCGGCTGAGGGCGAGCCGACTCCCCTAGTACGGCAGCCGCCGTTCGGGATCATGGCTGGAGTTCGAGGTTGAGGCGGCGTGTGTAGTGGGCTCGGCGGGCTCGGGCTTGATGCCGGCGTCGCCAGCCTGACCAGTGCAAACGGTGGGCGAGGTCGCTGATCGGGTGGATGATGCAGGCGTTGATCAGTCGGCGGATCTCGTTGACGGTGAGCTTGATCAGGCCGTTATCGGCGTGGTCCTGGTCGGCAATGTCGGCGGCGCAGATCGCCAGGACGGCGAGGGCGGCCAGGGCCAGGGTGGTGAACCGGTGCCAGGAGTCCCAACGGCGGACCTGGTGCTGGTCCAGACCGACCTGGCTTTTGGCGGCCTGGAAGCTCTCCTCGATGCTCCAGCGGATCCCGGCGACGCGGACGATTTGGGCGAGGGTCGCTGGGCGTGGGGTCCAGCAGCGGTAGAAGGCCAGCTCACCGGTGGTGGTGTTCTTTCTGATCAACAGGCTGTGCCGGCCGCCGTCGTCGGGGTCGGCGTCGGTGCACACGTCATCAAGCCAGGCCCAGTCGTAGAAACGCGGCCCCTTCGATCCGGCGCCAGCGCTACGGCGCTGCCACGCCGAGGCGGGCAGGTCAGCGGCGACCCGGTCGGCGCGGATGCGGGTCTTGCCACCGTCGAGGGGAACCAGGTGGCTGCGGGACACCGCCAGGACGTAGCCGATCTCCTGTTCGCGCAGGCCAGCGCGGAAGGTGGCGCTGTTTCCGTAGGCCTCGTCCGCGGCCACCCACCCCGCTGGCACCCCCGCCTTCAAGGCCGCGGTGATCATCTCGGCGGCCAACTCCGGCTTGGTGGCGAACTCGATGTCGTCGGGCACGCCAGCGGCTTGGCAGCGGTCCCGGTCGTCGGTCCACGACGCCGGCAGATACACCCGCCGGTCGATCAGCGTGTGCCCATCGGCGCCGGCGTAGCCCAAGAACACTCCGACCTGGCTGTTCTCGATCCGCCCCGCCGTGCCGGTGTACTGGCGTTGCACCCCGACCGTGTGGATGCCCTTCTTCAGGTCGCCGGTCTCGTCGACGGCCAGGACCGCGTCCGCGGCACCGAACCGGCCGACGATCAGCTGCCGCAGGTCGTCACGGACAGCGTCGGCGTCCCACACCGCCCGATACAACAGGCGCTGCATCGCGTCCGGCCGGGCATGTCCGGCCTGCTCGGCCAACTGCCAGCACGTCTTCACCTCAAGCTCGGACAGCAGCCCGGTCACGAACTGTCCCGCCGCCCGACGCGGCTCCACGCGACCAAACCGGCCCGCGAAGCAGCCCAGCACCTCGGCCAACACCCGCTCCCACCGACCAACAGCTACGCTGTGGCACGCGGCCACCGCCAGATCTGATGATGTGTCCACAACGCACAGACGATCACGCGGTGGCCGCCTCGCGTCCACCCCGGTTCACCAGCAAGATCTCAAACGGCGGCTGCCGTACTAGGGTCGGGGCATGGAATTCCGTCACCTGGGCCGTTCGGGCCTGATGGTCAGCGAGATCTCGTACGGCAACTGGATCACCCACGGGTCGCAGGTCGAGGAGGACGCGGCGTTCGCCTGCGTCCGGGCCGCGCTGGACGCCGGGATCACCACCTTCGACACCGCCGACGTGTACGCCGGCACCCGCGCCGAGGACGTCCTCGGCCGGGCCCTTGAGGGCGAGCGGCGCGAGGGCATCGAGATCTTCACGAAGGTCTACTGGCCGACCGGCCCGGGCCGCAACGACCGCGGCCTGTCCCGCAAGCACATCATGGAGTCGATCGACGGCTCGCTGCGCCGGCTGCGTACCGACCACGTGGACCTCTACCAGGCCCACCGGTACGACTACAGCACGCCGCTGGAGGAGACGATGGAGGCGTTCGCCGACGTCGTGCACTCCGGCAAGGCGCACTACATCGGCGTCTCGGAGTGGAAGGCGTCGCAGATCCGCGAGGCCCACGCGCTCGCCCGTGAGCTGCGCATCCCGCTGGTGTCGAACCAGCCGCAGTACTCGATGCTGTGGCGGGTGATCGAGACCGAGGTGGTGCCGGCCAGCGAGGAGCTGGGCATCGGCCAGATCGTCTGGTCGCCGATGGCGCAGGGCGTGCTCTCCGGCAAGTACCTTCCGGGCCAGCCGCCGCCGGCCGGTTCCCGGGCCACCGACGAGAAGTCGGGGGCCGGCTTCATCGCCCAGTGGCTGAACGACGACGTGCTGACCCGGGTGCAGCGGCTCAAGCCGCTCGCCGAGCAGGCCGGGCTGACCATGGCGCAGCTGGCCATCGCCTGGGTGCTCCAGAACCCGAACGTCTCCTCGGCGATCGTCGGCGCGTCCCGCCCGGAGCAGGTGCACGACAACGTCAAGGCCGCCGGCGTGAAGCTGGACGCCGACCTGCTCAAGAAGATCGACGAGATCGTCGAGCCGGTCACCGAGCGCGACGCGGCGAAGACGGAGTCCCCGGCCGAGCGTCCGTGACCCGGCCGCCCGCTGGTTAGCAGGGGCCCCTTCTTAACAGACGTCTGTTAAGAAGGGGCCCCTCCTTTCAATCACCCCTGCCAGAAGCGGATGAGGTCCAGACCGGCGGCGTAGAGGTCGGGCGGCAGCCCGAGCGCGTCCGCGATGGCGAAGATCGCGCCGAAGAAGGCGCCGCCGATGCGCGGGTTCCACAGCAGCGCGAAGAGCACGATGAAGCCGTACGGCGCGAAGAGGTCGTACATCCGGCGCCACTGCGGGTTGAGCCACGGTTGGATCATGTTGCCGCCGTCCAGGCCGGGCACCGGCAGCAGGTTGAGCACGCTCGCGGTGAGCTGGAGGAAGGCCAGCAGGGCCAGCCCGGCCCAGAACTCCCCCGACCCGCCGCCGCCGGCGAGGCCGAGCCGCAGCGCCGCCACCAGCAGCAGGGTGAACAGCACGTTGGTGGCCGGGCCGGCCAGGCTGACCAGGGTGTGTCGCAGCCGCCCCGGGATGGCGTGCCGGTCCACCCACACCGCACCGCCGGGCAGCCCGATCCCGCCGAGCAGCACCACCAGCACCGGCAGCGCGATGGACAGCAGCGGGTGGGTGTACTTGAACGGGTTGAGCGTCAGGTAGCCCCGGTGGGCGATGTCCCGGTCCCCCGCCCGGTAGGCGACCACCGCGTGGGCGTACTCGTGCAGGCAGAGCGACACCAGCCAGCCGGAGACCACGAAGAGGAAGACGTCGAGGCGTACGTTGCCGAAGCGGTGCCACGCCATGACGCCGCTGGTGACCAGGAGCGCCACCAGGGCGAGGAAGACCGGGCTGGGCCGGAACGCCGCCCGGGGCACGCCGAGCACCAACGGCTCGCCCGGACGGTCGTACGCCATCACTCCGCCGTGGGCAGCAGGCTCATCCGGTAGTCGACCCGGTCGTCCTCGACGAGCGCGACCGAGGTGACGCCGGACGCCGCGAGCTCGCGCCAGGCCTGGCCGATCCATGACTCGGCGTCCGCCTGGCTGCTGAACGTCTCCGCCGGCCCGTCCACCGACTCGCCGTTCGCGCCCTCGTACCGCCAGCTCCACGCCATGCCGCGTCTCCCCTCGCCGCCGTCGTCCCGTGGGACGAAACCTCCGCAAGCGTAGTCGGCCGCTCGCCGAACGGCCCGGCCCACCACGTCCGGAGGTGGATCAACGCCGGTACGGTGGCCCGGTGCTGACTCGCGGCGTGGTGCTCGGCGACCGTTACCTGCTCGGCGAACGCATCGCCACCGGCGGGATGGGCGCGGTCTGGCGGTGCACCGACACGCTGCTGGGCCGCGAGGTGGCGGTGAAGGTGCTGCTGCCGTCGCTGGTTGCGGATCCGGAGTTCACCGCCCGGTTCCACGCCGAGGCGCGGATGCTGGCCGCGTTGCGGCACCCCGGCATCGTGGCGGTGCACGACTTCGGTTCGGCGACGCTCGCCGACGGCAGCCGGGTCAGCTACCTGGTGATGGAGTACGTCGACGGCGAGCCGCTGACCACCTGGGTACGCCGGGCCGGCCGGCTCGATCCGGCGTCGACCATGTCGGTGGTGGCCCAGGCGGCGCGGGCGCTGCACGCCGCGCACGCGGCGGGGATCGTGCACCGCGACGTCAAGCCGGGCAACCTGCTGGTGAAGCGGGACGGCAGCGTGGTGCTGGTCGACTTCGGCATCGCCCGGTCCACCGCCATGGCCGGGCTCACCGCAGCCCACATGGTCCTCGGCACCGCCTCCTACATGTCCCCGGAGCAGGCCGACGGCCGTCCCGTCTCCCCGGTCACCGACGTCTACGCCCTCGGCGCCGTGGCGTACTACTGCCTGGCCGGCCGGCCACCCTTCGAGGGGGACAACCCGCTGGCGGTGGCGATGCGGCACGCCCAGGACGAGCCGCCGCCGCTGCCCGGCGACACCCCGCCGGCGGTGGTGGAGGTGGTGCGGCGGGCGCTGGCGAAGCGCCCCGCGGACCGGCACTCCTCCGCCGCGGCGCTGGCCGACGCGGCGCAGGACGCCCGGGACGCCACCCTCGCCGTGCTGCCGGTGCCGCCCCGCCCGCCGTGGGCGGTGCCCGGCCGGGCCACCGCCGACCATCCCGCCGCGCCGGGAGTCCCGCCGGGGCGGCCCGTCGGCCACCCGGTCCGGCCCGCCCAGGTCCCGCCGCCGACCACCGGCCCGACGGTGGAGCAGCACCGGCCCGACCGGGCCCGCCGGCTGGCGCTGGCCGGCGCGGCGGGGGTCGCGCTGATCGCCCTGGTGGCGCTGGTGGCCGTGCTGCGCCCGGACGGACCGGACGACCCGGCTGACCGGGCGGCCGCCCTGACCGGCGGGTCACTGACCGCCGCCCCGACCCGCCCCGGCGGCGAACCGACGAAGGCGCGACCGACCTCGAACCGCGCCGGCCGGCCGGGCGCCTCGGCGAGCGCCCGGCCGGGCCGCCCGGCCACGGGGGCACCCACCACGCCCGGCGCGCCGGCCCGCTCGACCGGGGCCACCCCGACCACCGCCGCCCCGACCGCCGCGCCGGCGACGAGCGCCCCGGCGACCGGGCCGACCACCGGCCCCGCCAGCCCGAGCGCCGGCACCGGTGACCGGCCCAACCCGTACACGGCGGAGCAGGCGTGCGGCGCGGGCTACCAGGTGATCGACTCGGCGGACCTGGTCGCGGCGGGCGCCCGGCAGGGCACCGTCTACCTGCTGTACGCCGCCGGCAGCGGCACGAACTGCACGGTCACCCTGAAGTCCTCGGACGTCGGCACCGCCACCGCCGCGGCGGCCTGGCTGGAGGTGCGGGGTGGCAGCCGCAGCACGGACCGGGGCGCGTTCGCGTACTACGCCGGGCCGGTGCGGGCCGACGCCGCCGGGGAGTGCGTGCGCTGGGGCGGTTCGATCGGCGACGTCGGCTACGACAGCCCCTTCGAGCACTGCGGCTGAGCGCCGGGTCAGGCGGAGCCTGACCGTCCACCGCCGCCCGCGGTCACGCCGGCCCGGGTCCGGGCCGGCGGGCGGCACCCCGCCGGGCGGCTTTAAGGTACGGGCATGTCCGTTGACGGGTGGAACACGGTCCTGGTGCTCGGCGGTATCCGGTCCGGCAAGTCCGAATTCGCCGAGTCCCTGGTGGCCGACGCCCCCACCGTCCGGTACGTGGCGACCGCCGCCGACGCCGATCCGGAGGACCAGGAGTGGGCGGCCCGGCTGGCCGCGCACCGGGACCGCCGGCCGGGGAGCTGGACCACCGAGGAGACCGCCGGGGACCCGCGCCGGCTGGCCGACGTGATCGCCTCCGCCGAGCCCAACGAGACGCTGCTCGTCGACGACCTCGGCGGTTGGGTCACCGTGCTGCTGGACCCGGCGCACCAGCCGGCCGACGACGTGGCCACCATCGCCGAGCTGGCCACCGCGCTGCGGGAGACGCCGGCCCGGGTGGTGCTGGTCAGCCCCGAGGTGGGGCTCTCGCTGGTGCCCACCACCCCGCTGGGACGGGCCTTCACCGACGCGCTGGGCGCGGCGAACCGGGCCGTCGCGGACGCCTGCGACGCGGTCGTCCTGGTCGTGGCCGGCCAGGCCTGCTGGTTGAAGCCCGCCGCGGTCGCGCCCACGACGACCGCGCCGCACCCCGCGAGCGGCGCCGCCCTGCCCACCAGCGGCGTCCCGGCGCCGACCGGCGTCGCGCCCACCTCCGCCGTCCCCGCGCCGGCCGCCACCGGACCCGCCGTGAACGGCGTGGTCGCCCCGCAGCCGGCCCCGCCGGTCGGGGAGCACCCGGTGGCCTGGGCGGCGCCCACCATGACGCTGCCGATGGTCGCCACCGGCCTGGTCATCCAGCCCGGCATGGACCTGCCCATGCCCGACGAGTACGCCGGGCCGCAGGCGGTCGACCGGCTGGCCACCCTGGACGTGCCGGGCGCCGGGCTCGGAGCGCTGGACCGGCTGGTCGGCTTCGCCGGCGCCACCCAGGGCACCCCCACCCCGACCGCCTGGGACCGGGTCCGGGTGCTGCTGCTGCACGGCGACCACGCGGGCGGCGCCGCCGCCGGCACCGTGCCCGGCGAGTCCGACCGCCGCGCGGGCCAGGCCCGGGCCGGCCGGGGGGCGCTGGCCCGGCTCGCCGCCGAGTCCCGCGCCGACGTGCAGGTGGTCCGCACGCCCGACGCCGCGCCGATGGAGGACGGCCCGGCGCTGCGGCCGGACGAGGTCGACGCGGCCCTGCGGCAGGGCTGGCAGCTCGCCGAGGAGGCCGCCGACACCGGCGTACGCCTGCTGGTGCTGGGGGCCTGCGGCGCCGGCACCGAGGCCGCCGCGGCGGCGGTGCTGGCCGCGACGGCCGGTGCCGAGGCGCCCACCGTGCTGGGCCGGGTGGTCACCGAGTCCGGCGAGTACGACGACGCGGCCTGGATGCGGCGCTGCGCGGCGGTCCGCGACGCGTTGCAGCGCACCCGGCGCTCGCCGCGCGGGGCGAAGGACGTGCTGGCCGAGCTGGGCGGCGGCGACATCGCGGTGGCCACCGGCGTGCTGCTCGGCGCGTCCGCCCGGCGGATCCCGGTGCTGCTGGACGGCCCGGTCGGCGTGGCCGCCGGCATCGTCAGCCGCGACCTGGCCGGCCAGGCCCGGCACTGGTGCCTGCTCGCCGACCACGGCGGGCACCCCGCCGTCCGGCTGGCCGCCGACGTGCTCGGCCTGGAGCCCCTGCTCGACCTGCGGCTCGACCTGGGCGAGGGGGCCAACGCGCTGGCCGCGCTGCCGCTGCTGCGCTCGGTGCTGGCGTTGGCCGCCGCGCTGCCCGTGCACCCGTCGCTCGGCGGGGGGGAGCCCGCCGAGGAGCCGACCTGGGGCGACCTCACCGCGCCGGTGCCCGCACCGGACGACGACGAGTTCACCGAGCCGGAACCGGCCGGCCCCGGCCCGGCCACCACCGCCCCCGAGCCGGAACCGGACTTCACCGAGCCGGA
>NZ_FMCX01000009.1 GCF_900091555.1 Micromonospora mirobrigensis | reverse complement strand
CGCCGAAGGGGCGGCTCCGATGTGTGGTCGGTGCCGCCCCTTCGGGTCTCGGGTGGTCTGCCCGGCCTACTCGTAGCAGTCCTGCTTGGCATCCTGGAGGGCGATGGAGGTCACCTTCTGGTTCGCCATCTCGATCCGGAACCGCGCGTCCGGGTTGCCCGGCACCGCAACGTTCAGCCGCCCGTTGTCGTCCCCACTGACCGCCCACTCGGGGTAGACCCTCACCACGTCATCCCGAGACGAACCCACGTGCAACCCCTGCACCGTCTCGACCCCCGACGCCGGCGAGATCACCACCACGCCGAGCTTGGTCGACCACCACACCGAACCCCCGGTGCCCTTCAACTCCGCGATCGAAGGACAACTCGAACCAGCCGGCTTCTCCTGGAAACTCTTGATCATCCCCGTGGCCAGGGCCTGCTTCTTCGTCATGCCCAGTTTCAACTCACCCAGCCCATCCGGGTCGAACACCAGCCGGGAACCAACGGACGGGCGGGCGCTCGCGGATCGGGTCGGAGTCCTCGGCGCGGCCGTGGCGGCCGTCGGGGTCGCGGCCGCCGAGGCGGGGGGGTCGACCGACGGCGTCGGCGACGGGGTGACGTCCACCGAAGGCGCGGTGCCGGCCACCGAGGGGGTGGTGGCGGTCTGGGCGGCGCCGGTTGCGGCGGTGCAACCGGCGGCGGCGAGGGCCAGCAGCAGGGCCGTGGCGCCCAACAGGACCCGCGAGCGGCGGACGGCGGCCCGGAGGCTAGGGGGGGTGACGAGGTTCATCGGATGGCTCCTGACCGGTGGGGGTCGATCTGACACCAGCCAAGACGCGCGTTTCTCCGGGGCGGTTGCCGGCTCCCGCAGCCACCATCCGACACCTCGATCTCGTCCCCGACGGCAACCCTTTCGCGGTGGAGGAGCGTCCGGCCCGGCCCGACGGAGAGGGGGAATAGTCGGCTCAGCGCGCCACCGTCGGGTGGTACGGCGCCAGCGCGTCCCGGACGATCATGTACTCCCGCCAGTCGTCCTCGGTGTACGGGACGAGCCCGGCGACCGCCGCCCGCTCGTACAGCCCTCCGGCCAGCTCGACGGGGAACTTCTGCATGATGGTCGTGTTGATCCGCTCGTAGAAGGTCAGCGCAAGCCGCTCCGACAGCGCGTCGATCTCCGCCGGCACGTCGGTGAGGAAGGCGTCGCGGACCTGCGCCCCGCCGAACCTGCGGATGTAGAGGGAGAGGAAGTCGGCGGTGAAGTTCCGGCCGAACGGCCGCCTGGTGGCGGGCGGTGGCGGCTCCTTCAGGTCGACCGTCAGCCCGGCCCGCTCGGCCGCGATGCTGGCCAGGACGTACTTCCGGTAGAGCTTCTCCTCGCCGGGCAGGGCCAGCGAGGCGAGCGAGTCGTTGACGACCTCGGGGCAGTAGGTCACCAGGATCATCGCCGTGCCGATCTCGGTGATGCCCGCGACGTACGGCGCGTTGCGGTAGCCGGCCCCGGCGAACGGGGGGAACGTCTGGCCGCGGCTGGTGAGCGGGAGCCGGCGCAGGTTGTCGACGCCGGCCTCCAGGATGCTGCCGAAGGTCATGTACTTCGCCGCGTGGATCGGTGCCGTCAGGATCGCGCCGATCCCCATGAACGACCAGGAGTTGCGCTGGAAGTCGGTGCCGACGATGTTCGTCGAGATGACCGTCGGACGAAATTTGTCGAAGAACGGCTTCTCCGTCGAGAAACGGCCCCCGAAGTCCATCGACACGAGATTGGTGTCGTCGGGCATGAGTCGCAGTGCCGCCAGCGAGTCGAAGCCGCCGCTGAAGCTGAGCACGTTTCCCCTGCGTCGCCGCTCGGGCGTCACCCCACCTCGGGCCGGCGCGGAGAGTTCGCAGCGCAGGAACGACTCTACGACCTTCCTGGCCCGCGGCGACACCCGCAGATCCATCCGCACCCGGCGGTAGGCGGAGCCGCACATGGTGGACAGTGCGAGCGCCACCGAATCCGGGTCGAACGGGATCGGGATGTTGGACTGGAAGTGGATTTCCCCGGTCTTCTTCTCGGTTTCGCTGTCGATTTCGTAATGGAAGTCGAGCCGCTGGGAATCGGTGATGCGGAATTCGTGAAAACTTACCCCCGTCATTCGGCGAGACTAGGCGAGTTGACCGGTTGACGTCTGTCACTCTTCTGACATATCGAGCGATCCGGATTATTGGCGTGCTATGCACGACCTCCACCCTGCCCGGCGAACCGGACGGGGCGAAGGTGGGCGGTCGCCTGGATCAGCGGCTGCATCCCGCTCCAGCCGGAAGCTGGGTGGGTTTCATCCGGTCCCGAACTCTGGAGCGGGCAGGAGCACGGCCGACCATATAGGACGGCGGTGGTCAACGTGGGCCCGTCGACCCCGGCGAAAGGGTTCGCATGCCGCCCCGCTGCGGTCGTACGCTGCGGCAATGCTGCTGCGCATGTCGACCCTGCTGCTCCGGACCCTGCGCGAGGACCCGGCCGATGCGGAGGTGCCGAGCCACCGGCTGCTGCTCCGCGCGGGCTACGTCCGCCGCGCCGCACCGGGCGGCTACACCTGGCTGCCGCTGGGCAAGCTGGTGCTGGACCGGGTCACCGAGATCATCCGTACGGAGATGACCTCGATCGGCGACCAGGAGGTGCACTTCCCGGCGCTGCTGCCGGCCGAGCCGTACCGGGCCAGCGGGCGGTGGACGGAGTACGGCGACGACATCTTCACCCTCACCGACCGGAAGGGCGCCGAGCACCTGCTCGCCCCGACCCACGAGGAGATGGCCGCGCTGCTGGTGAAGGACCTGTTCACCTCGTACCGGGACTTCCCGGTGACGTTGTTCCAGATCCAGACGAAGTTCCGCGACGAGGCCCGGCCTCGGGCCGGTGTGCTGCGCGGGCGGGAGTTCCTGATGAAGGACGCGTACTCCTTCGACCTGGACGAGGCGGGCCTGCGGGCCGCGTACGACCGGCACCGGGCGGCGTACGCGCGGATCTTCACCGCCCTCGGGCTGGACTTCACCACCGTGCACGCCGCCTCCGGCGCGATGGGCGGATCGGCGTCGGAGGAGTTCCTGGCGGCCACGCCGGTCGGCGAGGACACCTTCGTCGGCTGCACGAGCTGCGCCTACGCGGCGAACACCGAGGCGGTGACCACCCGCGCCCCGGCCGCCGGCGACCCGCACGCGCACCGGGCCACCGAGGTGCACGACACCCCGGAGACGCCCACCATCGCGTCCCTGGTCGAGCTGGCGAACGCCCGCGGGCTGGCGGGCCGGACCGACTGGACCGCTGCCGACACCCTGAAGAACGTGGTGCTGACCGTCCGCCGGCCCGGCGCCGAGCAGGCCGAACCGCTGGTGATCGGCCTCCCCGGCGACCGCGACGTCGACCTGAAGCGGGTCGAGGCGGCCCTGCACCCGGCCACCGTGGCGGTCTTCGACGACTGGCCCGCCCACCCCGAGCTGGTCCGCGGCTATCTCGGGCCGCAGCTGCTCGCCAAGCACGGCATCTGCTACCTGGCCGACGCCCGGGTGGTCACCGGCACGTCCTGGCTGACCGGCGCCAACGAGCCCGGGCGGCATGCCACCGACGTGGTCTGCGGGCGCGACTTCACGCCGGACGGGTCCATCGAGGCCGCCGAGGTGCGTCCCGGCGATCCCTGCCCGGCCTGCGGCGACGGCGAGCTGACCATGCGGCGGGGGATCGAGGTGGGGCACATCTTCCAGCTCGGCCGCCGGTTCACCGACGCGTTCGCCGTCGACGTGCTCGGCCCGCAGGGCAAGCCGGTCCGACCCACCATGGGTTGCTACGGCATCGGGGTGTCCCGGGCGGTCGCGGCGATCGCCGAGCAGCACCACGACGACCGGGGGCTGGTCTGGCCGGCGGCGGTCGCGCCCTGCGACGTACACCTGATCGCCGCCGGGAAGGGGCCGCAGCTCGACGCGGCCCTCGACCTCGGCGAACGCCTCGCCGAAGCCGGCCTGCGGGTGCTGGTCGACGACCGCACACACGTCTCGGCGGGGGTGAAGTTCACCGACGCCGAGCTGATCGGCATTCCCCGGGCCGTCGTGGTCGGCCGCCGGCTCGCCGAGGGGTACGTCGAGCTGCGCGACCGGGCGACCGGCGAGCGGACCGAGGTGCCGGTGGCCGACGTGTGGGAACGGCTCGCCGGGGCGCACCGGGAACGGGTGTAACGATCGGGCTGTTGGGTACCGGTCGGGGATCTACTTCGCTTGTGTGCTGGAGGCTCTCATGACATACCGGGTCAGTGACGTGATGACCAGACAGGTCATCTACCTGTCGGCGGACACCACCCTGGACGAGGCGGCCCGCGTGATGCGCGAGTCCGACATCGGCGACGTGGTGGTGACCGACGGCGCGACCCTGGCCGGGCTGCTCACCGACCGGGACATCGTGGTCCGGGCGGTTGCCGACCGGGCCGATCCGGCGACCACCACCATCGGTTCGATCATCACCCGTGAGGTGGTGATGATCGAGCAGCACTCCACCGCCAACGAGGCGGCGGCCCTGATGCGGGAGCGCAACATCCGGCGGGTGCTGGTCTGCGACACCGACCGGAAGCTGGTCGGCATCGTCTCCCTGGGGGACCTGGCCATGCAGCTCGACCCGAGCTCGGCCCTGGCCGACATCAGCGAGGCCGCCCCCAACGCATGAAGGAAGGGGCCCCTTCCTGACGCCTCCGGTATGGCAGGGGCCCCTCCTTGACACCTCGGCCCGCAGTAGCCTGGCGGGATGCCCGAGATGCCGACCAAGCTGGCCGAGATCGTCGACGAGTTCGCCGGCGCTCCCCACGAACTGGTGCTGGAACTGCTGCTGGAGTACGCCGACGTCATCCCGCCGCTGCCCGCCGAGATGTCCCGGGAGGGCATGGAGCAGGTACCGGAGTGCCAGACGGCGTTCTTCCTGCACGCGCAGGTGCAGCCGGACGGCACCGTCATCACCTGGTTCGACTGCCCGCCCGAGGCGCCCACCACCCGGGCGTTCGCCGGCATCCTCGCCGAGGGGCTGGCCGGCGCGAACGCCGAGCAGGTGCTGGCCGTGCCGGACGACCTCTACCAGCGGATGGGACTGGCCCAGGTGATCAGTCCACTGCGGGTACGCGGCGGCACCGCCATCCTGGCCCGGCTCAAGCGCCAGGTCCGGGAACAGATCAGCGCAGCGGCGGGTTGACCCGTTCCATGGAGATCGAGATCTACGCCGACGTCGTCTGCCCCTGGTGCTGGATCGGCAAACGCCGGCTGGAGCAGGCCCTGGAGTCGTACGACGGTGAGGTGACGGTCCGGTACCGGCCGTTCCAGCTCGACCCGACGCCGGTGACCGAGCCGAAGCCGCTGCTCGAGGCGCTCGGCGACAAGTTCGGTGGCTCCGACCGCGCCCAGCAGATGGCCACGCAGGTCACCCAGGTGGGCGCCTCGGTCGGACTGGACATGCGGTTCGACCGCGCGGTGGCGGCGAACACCTTCGAGGCGCACCGGCTGGTCCGCTTCGCCACCGAGCGGGGTCGTGGCGCCGAACTGGTCGAGGCTCTCTACCGGGCGCACTTCTCCGACGGCGTGGACGTGGGCTCAGGGGACGCGCTGGTGAAGCTCGCCGCCGACGTGGGGCTGGACGAGACCGAGGCGCGCGAGCACCTAGAGTCCAACCTGGGTCGCCGCGAGGTCGCCGCCGACCTGGCCGCCGCGCATCAGCTCGGGGTGAGCAGCGTGCCGACCTTCGTGCTGGCCGGGAAGTACGCCGTCACCGGCGCCCAGGAGCCGGAGACGCTGCTGGCCGCCCTCGACGAGGTGCGCCGACGCGAGTCCGGCACCGCCTGACGCCTGACACCGCACCGGAAGCGCCGACCACCGGATTGATGATCTTGATGTTTCACGTGCAACAACATCGAGGCGCGTGAATCTCAGGCCGGCTTGGCCAGCTCCTCGACCACCTGCGCGCCGGGCAGCGCGCCGAGGGCCGGCCCCGGCAGGGCGATCTTGCTGTGCCGTACGCCCGACCCGATCACGACGTGCGGCGTGGCGATCACCCGCGCGTCCACCAGGATCGGCCAGGACTCCGGCAGCCCGATCGGGGTGATCCCGCCGTACTCCATCCCGGTCAGCTCGACCGCCTCGTCCATCGGGGCGAAGCTGGCCTTGCGGGCGTCCAGCAGCCGGCGTACCACGCCGTTGACGTCGACCCGGGTGGTGGCGAGCACCATGCAGGCCGCGTAGCGGATCTCGCCGCCGCGCCTGCCGGCCACCACCACGCAGTTCGCCGACTCCGCCAACTCCACCTCGTACGCGGCGCAGAAGGCGGCGGTGTCGGCGAGCTCGGCGTCGATCGGCGCGACCAGCACGTCGTCCACGTCCACCGGCGCCTCGGCCGGCCACTGCTCGATCGCGGCAGCGACCGGCGGTGCGAGCAGGTCCAGTCGGGTCCGGGCCGGTTCGGTCTTCAGCGTCCCCATCACGGGAGCGATCCTCGCACCCACCGGCCCGAACCGCTCGGCGACGACCCGGGCGCCGCCCGGTCTCCGGGCCGAACGACCCCACGCCCGACCCAGCCGCGAGGAGGAGGGTCAGGCCGGCACCACCCGGCCGGCGAGCAGCACACCGACCAGCGCACACCCGGCGGCCACCGCCAGGGTCGCCGCGTACCCCGCCGGTCCGGGCGTCCCCATCGTCGTCGCGGCGCCGGCGAGCAGCAGCCCGGCCACGAAGCAGGCCAGCCCGGACCACATCGCGGCCCGTGGTCCCCGGGCGTCACACCAGAGCCCGGAGGCGACCATGCCGACCACCCCGGAGGCGAACGGGCCACCGAACGCCAGCGCGTACCCGCCGAGGCCGTCCAGGCTGCGCGCCACGGTGGGCATCGCGGTGCCGACGGCCAGCGCCTCGAACGCCAGCAGCGACACCAGCGCCACGATGCCCGCCGTCATCGCACGCAGCCGCGGTTCGTAGAGCCGTCCGCCGGCCGCGACCGGCGAGGCCGTCGCGGTCACCGCCGGGCCACCGGGCGGCGGACGGTCATCGGGTACGCGGGCAGCGTCCCCCGCCGCCGCGACAGCGGGACGGGTCGGTGCGGTACGGCTGGCATGCCCCCAGCCTGCGACCTCAACCTGGATTCAGGTCAACCGCCCGTGACCCAGGCCTCAGGCCGTCTCCAACGCCTCACCCATCCCCTTCACCAGCCCGGACAGGTGCTGGTCGGCGAGGATGTGCCCGGCGCTGATCACCAGCGCCATCGGCCACTCGATCACCTGGAGGGCGGCGAGCACGCCCAACCCGGCGTAGTAGGCGATCTTGTCCGGTGGCGGCACCGCCACCTCACCGAGCACCGGAACCGCCACCCGCCGGCTGTACGCGCGGACCATCTCGTGGCCCCCGCTGAGCTGTCGCGTCAGTGTGCTCATCCCGTCCTCCCCCGGACGCCGTCCTGCCGGACACGCCCACCGACCGTCTCGGCGGACACGTCCACCCCGGATTCCACCGACCGGCCGGTCCATGCCCGTGCCACCGCCGGAAACTCCGCCCGCTTGCCGGGCATAACGGACGGCCGGCCGGGAAGCCAGGGCGCCGGGACGAGACCGGGAGGCGACATGGCGTACGGCTGGGATCGCGGTGGCGGTACCGGGAAGCGGGGCCGGCAGCCCGGCCGTACCGCTCGATGACGTCGCTGGGCCGGGTCGCCGGCCGGCTGGTGCCCCCGATCCCCGTACCGGACGTGCTGGGTGAGGCCACCCGGACCGTCGGTTCCGCCGCGGCCAGGCTGGCCCGCACCGCCGGGCTGTCCCGTCGCCGGGTCTGGTCCGGGCACGGCCGCCACCACATCGAGGTGCACGGCGTCTGCCAGGACGGCGGCGACAAGCTGGCCCGGCAGGTCGAGGCGGCCCTGGAACGACTGCCGGGGGTGTCCTGGGCCCGGGTCAACGCCCCCTCCGGCCGGGTCGTGGTGGCCGTCGCGCAGCCCGAGCCACGGCTGCGTGACCTGATCGCCACCGTGGCCCGCGCCGAGCAGCGCTGCGACCACGAACCGGACCCGGAGATCCCGCCCCCGCACCCGCCGGAGGAGGGCCCGCGTACCCCGCGCACCCTGGGCGCCCTGGTCTCCGACGCGCTGGGCCTGACCATCTCCGCGGCCACCCGGATCCTGCCGTTCACCCCGGTGCCGGGGGAGGTGGCCGGCCTGCTGGGCTACGTCGACCTGCACCCCAAGCTGCACGCCCTGGCCGGCCGGGGACTGCGCGCCGACCCCCGCGCCGAGGTCCTCTTCCCGCTCGCTGAGGCGGTGGTGCAGGGGCTCACCGGCGGCTGGGCCGGGATCGTGCTCGACGGCGCCCAGCGCATCGTGCAGTGGGGGGAGGCGCACGCCCAGTTCGTCACCTGGGAGAAGGCCGAGCCCCGGTTGACCGGTGACCCGGACCGGGCGGTGGCCCGCGTACCCCGGCTGGACCGGCCGGTGCCGAAGCCGGACGGCCCGGTCGAGCGCTACGCCGGCCGGATGCTGGCCGCGGGCGCCGCCGTCGGCGCCGCCGCCCTGCCCGTGGCGGGCCGCAAGCGGGCCGCCGCGCTGGCGCTCTCCGCCCTGCCCAAGGCCCCGGGGAGCGGTCGGGAGGGGTACGCCGCGCAGCTCGGCCGGATCCTCGCCCGGCGCGGCGTGATCGCGATGGACCGCGAGGTTCTTCGCGAGCTGGACCGGGTCGACACGGTGGTGCTCGACGCGGCCGTCCTCGGCTCGGGCCGGGGCGTGCTGGCCGACCTGGCCCCGCTGGCCGGCGCGGACACCGGCGAGGTGGCCGGCCGCGCGTTCGCGCTCTTCGACCCGGACGCCCCCGACCGGCTCCAGCACGCCGACGGTTGGCGGCTCGGGCCGCTGGACCGGCTGGACGCCGACGAACCCGACGACACCCCGGACAGCCGGCGGCTGCGCGACGGCGACGGCCGGCTGCTCGGGCTGGCCCACGACGGTCGGCTGGTGGCGGTGCTGCGGGTGGAGGAGGAGCCGGCGCCCGGGGTGGCCGCGCTGCCGGCGGCGGCCCGGGCGGCCGGGCTGCGGCTGGTGGTGGCCGGCGACGAACCCGACAGGTACGCCTTCGCCGACGACGTCCGCCCCGGAGGGTCCCGGCTCACCGAGTCGGTCCGTGCCCTGCAACGCGACGGCGCCGTGGTGATGCTGGTCTCCGGCGACCCGACGGCGTTGGGCGCCGCCGACTGCGGGCTGGGGCTGGCCGACCCGGAGGACCCGCCGCCCTGGGGCGCGCACCTGCTGGTCGGCGACGACCTGCGGATCCCGGCGCTGCTGATCGAGGCGGCCGGGGTGGCCCGCCGGATGACCGGCCAGAACATCCGGCTCGCCCTGGCCGGGACGGGCCTCGGTGCGCTGGGCGCGTTCACCGCCGACCCGGCGCTGCTGCCCGGGCGGACCTTGTCGTCGGTGAACGGCGCCGCCGCCTTGGCCTTCGCGCACGGCGTGTGGCGGGCCCGCCGGCTGCCCGACCCGGCCCGGGAGCCGGTTCCGGTCACCACCGCCTGGCACCTGATGCCGACCGACACGGTGCTGCGTCAGCTCGACTCCCACCCCGAGGGGCTGACCGCCGCCGAGGCCGAGCAGCGGCACGGCGGGGCCGGGGACGGCGGTCCCGGGCCGGGCGGCCTGCTCCGGGCGTTCGTCGACGAGCTGGCCAACCCGCTCACCCCGGTCCTGGTGGCCGGTGCGGTGCTCTCCGCGTCGTTCGGCTCCCTGGTGGACGCCGGTCTGGTCGGCGGCGTGGTCGGCGGGTCGGCCCTGGTCGGGGCGGTGCACCGGCGCAACACCGAACGCTCCCTGGCCGAGCTGCTGTCCCGCACGGCGGTGACCGCCCGGGTCCGCCGCGACGGCGACGAGCAGGTGGTGTCGGCGGAGGAGCTCGTCGCCGGGGATGTGGTCGTGCTGGGCCCGGGGGACGCGGTGCCCGCCGACTGCCGGGTGCTCACCGCGGTCGGTCTGGAGGCCGACGAGTCGTCGCTGACCGGGGAGTCGCTGCCGGTGGGCAAGACCGAGGAGGCGGTGGTGGCGGCGGCCGTCGCCGACCGCCGGTCCATGCTCTACGAGGGCACCACCATCGCCACCGGGCGGGGCACCGCCGTGGTGGTGGCGACCGGCACCGAGACCGAGGCCGGGCGGAGCATGGCGCTGGCCGGCCGCACCCCGCCCGCCGGCGGCGTGGAGGCCCGCCTCGGGCGGCTGACCAGCACGGCGGTGCCGCTGGCGGTGAGTTCCGCGGTGGCGGTGGCCGGGGCGGGACTGCTTCGGGGCGTACCCCTGGCCGAGACGGCCGCGACCGCCGCGAACCTGGCCGTGGCGTCGGTGCCGGAGGGGCTGCCGTTCCTGGTCAGTGCCGCGCAGCTGGCGGCGGCCCGGCGGCTGGCCGAGCACGGCGCCCTGGTCCGCAACCCGCGCACGATCGAGGCGCTGGGCCGGGTGGACGTGCTCTGCTTCGACAAGACCGGCACCCTCACCGAGGGGCAACTGCTGCTGGCCGGGGTCGGCGAGGACGGCCGGTACGCCCCGATCGACCGACTGGACGACGGGCTGCGCCGGGCCCTCGCCGCCGGGCTGCGGGCCACCCCGGCCGCCGACGACCCGGACGAGCTGCCCCAGCACACCGACCGGGCGGTGCTACGCGGCGCCCGGGGCGCCGGGGTGGGCACCGACACCGGGGCGGACGGTTGGACCGCGCTGGGCGGGCTGCCGTTCGAGCCGTCCCGCGGCTACCACGCCACCGTCGGGCGCACCGGGGGCCAGCTGCTGCTCAGCGTGAAGGGAGCGCCGGAGACCGTGCTGCCCCGGTGCACGGCGTGGCGGTCCCCGGGTGGCCGCGACGAGCCGCTGGACGAGGAGGGCCGGGACCGGCTGGGCGCCACGCTCGCCGACAGCGCGGGGGCGGGACACCGGGTGCTGGCCGTCGCCGAGTGCCGGGCCGGCACCGCCGACATCACCGACTCCGACGTCCGTGACCTGGTCTTCGTCGGCTTCCTGGCGCTCGCCGACGGGGTACGCGAGAGCGCCGCCCCCGCGGTCCGCCGGATCCGGGCGGCCGGCGTGCACACCATCATGATCACCGGTGACCACCCGGCCACCGCCGAGGCGATCGCCTCGATCATCAGCCCGGACCACGAACCGCAGCGGGTCGCCACCGGCACCGAACTCGACCAGCTCGACGACGACGCCCTCGGCGAGCGGCTGGCCCACGTCGACGTGGTCGCCCGGTGCACCCCCGCCCACAAGGTACGGATCATCCAGGCGCTCCAGAAGGCCGGCCGGACCGTGGCGATGACCGGCGACGGCGCCAACGACGCCCCGGCCATCCGGCTGGCCGACGTGGGCATCGCCCTCGGCCAGCGGGGCACCCCGGCGGCCCGGGCGGCGGCCGACCTGGTGGTCACCGACGACCGGCTGGAGACCATCATCGCCACCCTGGTCGAGGGCCGGGCGATGTGGTCCTCGGTACGCCACGCGCTGAGCATCCTGGTCGGCGGCAACCTCGGCGAGATCGCGTTCAGCGTACTCAGCGCCGCCACCACCGGCCGGTCCGCGCTCAACGGCCGGCAGCTGCTCCTGGTCAACCTGCTCACCGACCTCGCGCCGGCACTGGCCATCGCGGTCCGGCCACCCGGCGGCGACCACGCCGACAACCTGCTCCGGGAGGGGCCGGACCGGTCCCTTGGCGGCACCATGACCCGCGAGATCGGGCTGCGCGCGGCGGCGACCACGCTGGGCGCGACCGCCGGTTGGACGGTGGCCCGCTACACCGGCACCCGGCGTCGGGCCGGCACCGTGGCGCTCGCCTCGCTGATCGGCACCCAGCTCGGCCAGACCGTGCTGGCGGGGGGCACCAGCCCGACGGTGCTGGCGTCCACCGCGGCGTCGATCGGCGTCCTGGTCGCGGTGGTGCAGACGCCGGGGGTGAGCCAGTTCTTCGGCTGCACCCCGCTCGGCCCGGTCGGCTGGAGCATCGCCGCCGGCTCGGCGCTCGGCGCCACCTTCGCCAACGGCGCCCTGACCCGCCTGGTGGAACGCTTCCCGGCCACCTCGCCCGACGGCCGCTCCACGCCCGACGACGAACCCGACGACGCCCCAGACGAACCCGACGACGCCTCCGACGGGCCGGACGACGCGGAGACGCCGACCGGTTGAGGCTGACCGCCCGCACGCCGGTTGGCGGCCTGGATCGGGGGTACCGCGACGGCATGGTGACCCCGCAACCGGACGTGACGTTCATCGGCACCGCGACGACGGTGCTGCGGATGGGCGGGTTCACCCTGCTCACCGACCCCAACTTCCTGCACCGTGGGCAGCGGGCCTACCTGGGGTACGGGATGTGGTCGAAACGCCGTACCGACCCGGCGCTGGGCATCGCCGAGCTGCCGCAGCTGGACGCGGTGGTCCTCTCCCACCTGCACGGTGACCACTTCGACCGGGTGGCCCGCCACGGCCTGGCCCGGGAACTGCCCGTCCTGACCACGCCCGAGGCCCGGCGGAAGCTGCGCCGGTGGGGTTTCCGGGCGGCCGAAGGGCTGCCCACCTGGAGCTCCCACGAGCTGCACCGGGACGGCTCGACGCTGCGGGTCACCGCCCTGCCCGGCCGGCACGGACCGGGCGCGCTGGACCGGCTGCTGCCCGACGTGATGGGCAGCCTGATCGACCTGGAACGTGACGGCGAGCGGCAGTTCCGCCTCTACGTCACCGGGGACACCCTGCACCGACCCATGCTCGCCGAGATCCCGGAACGCTTCCCGGACATCGACGCGATGCTGATCCACCTCGGCGGCACCCGGATCGCCGGGGTGCTGCTCACCATGGACGCCCGGCAGGGCGCCGACCTGGTCGAGCTGGTCCGGCCGAAGCTCACCGTGCCGATCCACTACGACGACTACCCGGTCTTCCGGTCGCCGCTGCGGCACTTCGTCGACGAGGCCCGCCGGCGGGGCCTGGTCTCCGCCGTACGGACCGTCGCCCGCGGCGAGACCGTCCCACTGACCCCACCCGCCTGACCCGCCGGCTCCCGGCGGGCCCGCTCGACCCGCCGCCGGAGACGCCGATCGCCGCCGCCCCGGAACCCGGGACGGCGGCGACAGCTGGACGTCGGCGGGTCAGCCCCGCTCGGAGATCGCCTCGATCAGGTCACCCACCGGGCGCTCCGGCAGCGAGCGCGCCACGTCGGCGACCGCCACGATGCCGACGAGCTCGTGCCCGTCGATCACCGGCAGCCGGCGTACCTGGTGCTTGCCCATGGTGCGCAGAATCTCGATGGCATCGTCGTCGGCGCCGATGGTCACCGCCTCGCCCTGGGCCAGCTCGCCCGCGGTCACGTTGCCCGGGTCCCGCCCCTCGGCGAGCACCTTCACCACGATGTCGCGGTCGGTCAGCATGCCCTTGAGCCGGTTGTCGTCGCCGCAGATCGGCAGCGCCCCGACACCCAGCTCGGCCATCCGGCGGGCGGCCACCCGGAGGTCGTCCTGCTCACGGACGCAGGTCACGTCGCTGGTCATGATGTCGCGTGCGGTCGGCATCGGCGTCACACCTCACTTTCAGGGATCGTGGTCTCCTGTCTCGTACCCCGGGCTGGCGGGCGCATGCTGTCCGATTCCGCCCACCGGCCGAGCGCGGGCGGTGTAGCGAGGGGCGCGGATGGAAACATGGAGGCGGTGTCGAGACTGTTGGGTGGGCGTTACCGGACCGAGGAGCTGCTAGGCAGCGGTGGCATGGCCGCCGTCTGGCGGGGCAGGGACCTGCGACTGGACCGCCCCGTCGCGGTGAAGGTGCTCACCGGTGCCGGGCTCGACGACCCGACCGCCCTGGACCGGTTCGACCGGGAGGCCCGGGCGGTGGCCCGGCTGACCCACCCGCACATCGTCGCCGTCTACGACTTCGGCACCGACGACGGCGACCCGTACCTCGTGATGGAGCTGGTCGAGGGGGCGACCGTCTCCGCGCTGATCGGCCGCGGGCCGATGCCCGTGGCGCAGGCGGTCGCCATCGCCGAGCAGACCTGTGACGGGCTGGTCGCCGCCCACGAGGCGGGCGTGGTGCACCGGGACATCAAGCCCGGCAACCTGATCGTCACCCCGACCGGCATCGTGAAGATCTGCGACTTCGGCATCGCCCGGCTCGCCCACGACGGGGAGAACACCCTCACCAACGCGGCCACCCGGCTCGGCACCAGCTCCTACATGTCCCCGGAGCAGGCCGTCGGCGGGGCCGTCGACTCCCGCACCGACCTGTACGGGCTGGGCTGCACCCTCTACGCCATGCTCACCGGCATCCCACCGTTCACCGGTGACCCGCTGCACGTGCTGCACCAGCACCTGCACGACCCGGCGGCGGCACCGAGCAGCCGCCGCGCCGACGTACCGACGGCACTGGACGCCCTGGTCGCGGAACTGCTCGCCAAGGAACCGGCCGACCGGCCGGCGGACGCCGCCCAGGTCCGGGACCGGTTGGCCGCGATCCGGGCCGAGCTGCCCGGTGCGCACGCCGCATCCGTGCCGCTGGCCCCGGCGGCGGCGGCCGCCGCCGCCGGCCCGGCGCACCCGGCCGGGCCGTGGCCGGTCGCCGGAGGTGTCCCGTTTCCCCGCCCGGACGCCCGACCCGCGGTCGACCGGGCGGACCCGCCGACGGACCGGCGCCGGCAACGGCACGGCCTCGCCGCGGTGCTGGGCGTGCTCGCCGTGGTCGCGCTCCTCGCCGTGGTCGTCGCGAGTCAGCTCACCGGCGAGGACGACGACCCGGTGACACCGCCGCCGGTCGCGGCGCCGACCGCCGCGGTCGTCACCCAGGCCGCGCCGAGCCCGGTCGTCACCGTCACCGCCGCGCCGGCAACCACCGAGGCCCCACCGAGTACGCCCGCACCGTCGACCCGCACCACCTCCGCCGCGCCGGCCACCCGCAGCGCCGCGCCCACCAGCGCTCCGGCCAGCAAGCCGCCACGCACGGTCAGCCCCTCGCCCTCGCCGCCCCCGCCGAGCGACCCGATCGTGGCCATCCGACTCTCCATCAAGAAGCAGGTGGACACCGGTCAGCTCAGCCCGGACGCCGCCAGGGACCTGTACGCGAAGGTGGACGCCATCGCCAAGGACCGCGCCTCAGACGACCCGCAGCGGGCGAAGGACGACATCAAGAAGTTCCGCGACAAGCTCACCGAGCTGAACAAGGGCGGCAAGTTGACCGACGCCGGCTACGCGCAGCTGACCAAGGACATCAACCGGGTCGCCGCCGAACTGAACTGACGCCCTGCACTGCGGCGACGGTCAGCGGCGGTCGCGGGACCGGCGCCGGGCGACCCAGACGCCGCCGGCCGCCGCCAGCAGCGGCAGCAGCAGGCAGAGGAACATGACCGACAGGTGCCACGGCTTGATCGCTCCCACGGTTGGCACCGTAGCGCCCGCCGTCCAGTCCCGCCCGCGCCGGACACCCCGCCGGCCGGTACGGGCCGGACACCCCGGTCGGGCCCGGGAAGTCCCGCAGGCGACCTCCCGGGCCCAGTGGGGACGGGGTCAGCGGGCGACCCGGGAGGCCACGGCGGTCGCGGCGCTCCGCAGTTCGGCCCGGGTCAGCAACGGCGTCGCGGTGCTGACCGCGCTGCCGTCGCCGCCGAAGTAGTTCACCGCCAGCAGCCGCAGGTGATAGCCCTGCGGCAGCTTCACCTGCACCTGATAGAAGCGGTACTTCCCGCCCGCCCTGGCCGGGGTGGTCTCGGTCGTCTCCACCACCTCCAGGCCGTCGGGGGTCGTGGACGCGTGGCACGAACCGGGCTCCATGCTGTCGTCGCACTCGATCGGCGGTGAGCAGGAGGTGGAGCCGGTGGCACCCGGCGAGCCACAGCCGGACGGCCGGACCCACATGTACAGGCCGGCCTTCCCGCCGCGGCGGGCCAGCCCGGAGCGGGCGACGAACCCGACCGGATCCCGCTCGGCGCGCATGGCCGGGTGACCGTCCGGCAGCCGCTTCTCGCCCGGGACGTCCGGCATGTAGATCCATCGCACGTCCGGCGCCGCCCCGGCCACGGCCTCCTCGAGCGCCACCCGCAGCCCGTCGAGGGTCCGCTGGATCGCCTGCGGACTGCTCGGATCGAGCCGCAGACCCGCAGCCGACGCGGACGCCGACGGAACGGCCGACACCGGAACCGTCGGAGCCGCCGCCGGCGGTGCGGGCCGAGGCCCGGCGCCCCCGCCCAGGGCGACGCCGACGGAGACCGCGACCCCGGCAACCGCCAGCGCCGAACCCGCTCCCGCCGCCCGACGCAGCAGACTTCCCCGCCGCTGGCGCTCGATGATCCGGTCCACGTCGACCGTCGACGGCGGTGGGGTGCCGATGAACTCGTCGAAGACCTGCTGATTCACGGAATGCTCCCCGTTGAGTAGGCGAGGGCGCGCAGCGTCTCCAGCCCTCGCGCCGACTGACTCTTGACCGTGCCCGCGGAGATGCCCAGCAGCTCCGCGGTCTCCTCGACCGAGTGGTCGAGATAGAAGCGCAGCACCACGACCGCCCGCTGCCGTGGCGCCAGTCCGGCCAGCAGCATGGTCAACTGGTCCCGGTCACCGACCCGGTCCGGAGACGTCCAGCCGCTCTCCGGCGGTGCCACCACCGGCTGCTCCCGCCGCCACGGCCGGCGGCGCTCGTCGAGCCACGACCTGGTCAACATCCGCTGCGCGTACGCGTCCGGGTTGTCGGTCGCGCTCACCTTGCGCCAGTGCCGGTAGAGCTTGCCCACGACGATGGACACCAGGTCGTCCGCCGCGTGCCAGTCGTGGCACAGCAGGTACGCCGCCCGCCGCCAGCGGTTCATCCGAGCACCGACGAACGCCCGGAAGTCGTCCTCCTCGGACCTCTTCACGCTGCTCCCTCCCGTTGCCTCCACCCGCACGACGGCAGGCACACCCGGAGGGGTTGCACCGACAGCCCGACAACTACCCGGTTGTCGGTCCGGCGCTGGTGATCCTTGCCGTGCGGGCGCACACTCGCCGCATGGGCACGTTCCAGCAACCGCACCCCGACCGCGCCTGGTTGAGGCGCGACTTCGTCGATACGAGCACCAATCCGTACTCGCTGGACGCGCGGACGGAGATGATGGGCCGCCTTGCCGAGGGCACCGGCGGCAGCCGGGTGGCCCGCGCGGTCATGCGCGCCGTCGCCGGCGCCACACTGGTCGCCTTCGCCGTGGAGCTCGTTCGGGAGTTGCTGCGGATCTGGACCTGACACCGGCCGGCGGCAGGTCGGACCGGACGGTCGGCGCCGATCAATGACCCGGCACGACAAGGTCGAAGGTGTCGGTGGGGCGCACCCGGGTGAAGTAGAGCGTCTCGGCTGCGTCCCAGCGCGACCACCAGTGCTGGTTGCCGTGACCCCGGGCGGTGAGACGTCGGAACCTCTCCGCTCGGGGGGTCTCGACAAGGACGGCCAGGTCGATGAGATCTTTTACCTCGGGGCGAGCGGCGTAGACCCCTTCGACGATGATGACCGGTCGAGCGGCCAGCGCGATGGATCGCGGTGCCAGCCCTCCGGTCGGTAGCCAGCTGTACGGCCGATAGTGGGCTGGCTGGCCCGACTTCAGGGGTTCGAGTGCCTCCCGGCGGAGGCGCTGCCAGTCGAAGTACTGCTGAAGCCCCTCCTCGGGGCTCAATGCCCAGCGTCGTTCGTGGGGCATGTCTCGGTAGAAGTCATCGACGTGGACCACGCTGGCATCCAGTCGCGTGGCGAGTACTTCGGCGAGGGTACTGGTTCCTGCGCCGCTGGGCCCGTCCACGGCGATCACGAGAGGGCGGGGCGTCGTGTCGGTGACGAGGCGGACGACCAGGCCGGCTGATTGTTCGGGGCTCACGGTGCCCAGTGAACGCGGCAATCTCCGGGCCAGCCAGCCAAATTGGAGGTGAGCGGGGATCCGCGCGGGAACGGCGTGACCGCTTGGCTGTACTCCGACCCGAGGTTCACCGGGGAAAGTGCTGGTGGAGCCCAGGGGACTCGAACCCCTAACCCCTGCCTTGCAAAGGCAGTGCTCTGCCAGTTGAGCTAGGGCCCCGCGTACGGCAGGTGCCGCGCGTGCTGGCAGTGGACGAGCGGACCGTCAGCGCAGGTCGGGCGCGGTGGTCGCCTCGTGCCAGAGAGCGCGCTCGTCGTTGGAAGCCTTGACCTTCCGGGCCACCACGGCAGCCGCGCCGACGATGCCGACCAGGAACAGAAGCTTCTTGAACATGGGGCGACCCCTCGCGCTCGACTGCCGTCGGGAAGGACGTGCGGTGGGGCTAGCTGGAATCGAACCAGCGACCTCAGAGTTATCAGCTCTGCGCTCTAACCGACTGAGCTATAGCCCCGCGTAGCGACGAGCAAGGTTAACCCATCGCCGCAGCCGCCCCCAAATCGGGGTCCGCCGTGGCGCCCGCGCGCTCTCCCGACCGTACCCGCCGCCCGGCGCCGGGAGCGACCCCTTTCCGACCCCGCCGCTCCACGCGGCGCGGTTTGCGGTCATCCCGGGCCATCCGGAGCCCGGGAAAGGCCCAGCCGCCGCATCCCGGAGCCTCCAGGACCCGGGAACGAAAGAACGCCGGGACACCGCGTCGGCGGTGTCCCGGCGTTCCCGGTCCGATCGTCAGTCGCGCTCGGCGAGCGTCAGCTCGATGCCACCGACCAGGTCGGCGCAGACGTTGTAGACGAAGGCCCCGAGGGTGGCCAGCGCGGTGAAGAGCACCACGTTGACCAGGCCGATCAGGGCCGAGCTGAGGATGACGCCCTTCGCGGTGATCCGGAACCCGCTGGTGCTCTCCCCGCCGCCGGCGTTGACCAGGTCGGTCAGGCTGTCGTTGACGCTCTTGAACACGCCCATCGCGTCCAGCGCGAGGTAGAGCACCGAGGTGGCGACGACCACCACGATGAAGAGCACCACGGAGACGGCGAAGGCGAACTTCATCACCGACCACGGGTCGATCCGCTTGAGGTTCAGCCGGGCCCGGCGCGGCCCGCGGGAGGCGGCCGAGGTGACCGAGGTACGCGCGGCGCGTACCGCGTCACCGACCCGGGCGGCCCCGACGGCGCTGGCCCCCACGCCCGGCGGGAGCCCCCCGCCGCTGGCGGGGCGGCCGGCGGCGGGCCGGGCGGTGTCCTGCTGCGGCTTGGCCGACGAGACCCGGGCCTGGGTGCCGGTCGTCCCCACCCTCGGCTGGGTGCCGGTGGCGGTGGTCGACTTGGCGGCGGCCTGCCCGGCGCCGACCTTGATCGGCTGGGTGGCGCTGGGGGTGCGGTCGGCGGCGGCCGGTGGGTTCGCGGCGGAGGTCGCCTCGACCGCCGGCGCGACCTCGGTCTCCTCGCTGGACCCCGAACCCTCCCCGGGCTTGTCCGGCGGCGGCGCCATGCCCGGGGCGCGGGTGAACTTCGGGGCAGGCGCGTCGCCGGGGACGGTGGCACGGCCGACGGCCGCCCGACCGGTCGCCGATGTGCCGCCGTTGGCGGACTCCTCGTCGACCGCGTTGGCCGAGGTCCCCTTGTTCCCCGACTTCGCCTGTGTCTCCGTCATCAACTAGTCCTGTTCGTCAGGCTCGTCGGCATTGCGAGCAATCGCCACGATAGTCACGCCGTCCGGGAGGTCCATCAGCTTGACCCCCATTGTGTTCCGGTCACGCGTACGGCGTACAGGCTTCACCGGAGTCCGGATGACACCACCGTTGCTGGTGATCGCGAAGAGCTCGTCGTCCGGGTCGATCACCACCGCACCGACCAGACCACCCCGCCGCTCGGTGATCTTCGCAGTCAGCACGCCCTTACCTCCCCGGCCCTGGACCGGGTATTCCTCGATCGGAGTACGTTTCGCGTACCCGCCGTTCGTCGCCACCAGGACGTCCAGGCCCTCCCGCACGACCTCGACCGCGAGCAGCTCGTCCTCCTCGCTGAACCGCATGCCGATCACCCCCGACGTGGCCCGACCCATCGGCCGCAGCGCCTCGTCGGTGGCGTTGAACCGGATCGCCTGCGCGTTCTTGGAGACCAGCAGCAGGTCCTGCTCCGGGCCCACCAGGACAGCACCGACCAGCTCGTCCTCATCGCGCAGGTTGATCGCGATGACGCCGCCGGACCGGTTGGAGTCGAACTCCTCGAGCCGCGTCTTCTTCACCAGGCCGTTCTTCGTGGCGAGTACCAGGTAGGGCGCCACCTGGTAGTTGGGGATTTCGATGATCTGGGCGATCTGCTCGTCCGGCTGGAAAGCGAGCAGGTTGGCCACGTGCTGGCCCTTGGCCACCCTACTGGCTTCGGGAAGCTCGTACGCCTTGGCCCGGTAGACCCTCCCCTTGTTCGTGAAGAACAGGATCCAGTCGTGGGTGGAGCATACGAAGAAGTGGCTGACGATGTCGTCCTGCCGCAGCGTCGCCCCGCTGACGCCCTTGCCACCGCGCCGCTGCGAGCGGTAGAGATCCACCTTGGTCCGCTTGGCGTACCCGGTGCGGGTGATCGTGACCACCACGTCCTCGCGGGCGATCAGGTCCTCCATGGAGACCTCGCCGTCGAACGGGATGATCTTCGTACGCCGCTCGTCGCCCCACTTCGCGACGATCTCCCCGAGCTCCTCCGAGACGATCTGCCGCTGCCGCTCCGGCTTGGCCAGGATGTCCTTGAGGTCGGCGATCTCGATCTCGAGCTTGGCGAGGTCGTCCAGGATGCGCTGCCGCTCCAGGGCCGCCAGCCGGCGCAGCTGCATGTCCAGGATCGCGGTCGCCTGGATCTCGTCGATCTCCAGCAGCCGGACCAGGCCCTGCCGGGCGTCCTCGACGGTGGGCGAGCGCCGGATCAGCGCGATCACCTCGTCGAGGGCGTCCAACGCCTTGGACAGACCGCGCAGGATGTGCGCCCGCTCCTCGGCCTTGCGCAGCCGGAACGCCGTCCGCCGCCGGATCACCTCGATCTGGTGCTCGACGTAGTAGCGGAGGAACTGGGCCAGGTTCAGCGTCCGCGGCACCCCGTCGACCAGCGCCAGCATGTTGGCGCCGAAGGTCTCCTGGAGCTGGGTGTGCTTGTAGAGGTTGTTCAGCACCACCTTGGCGACCGCGTCCCGCTTGAGGACGAGCACGATCCGCATGCCGGTACGGCCGGAGGACTCGTCCCGGATGTCGGCGATCCCGGCGAGCTTCCCCTCCTTGATCAGCTCGGCGATCCGCTCGGCGAGGTTGTCCGGGTTGACCTGGTACGGCAGCTCGCTGACCACCAGCGCCGGCCGGCCCCGCTTGTCCTCCTCGACCTCGACCACCGCACGCATCCGGATCGAGCCCCGCCCGGTGCGGTACGCGTCCTGGATGGCCTGCTGGCCGACGATCAGGCCGTAGGTGGGGAAGTCCGGGCCCTTGACGATCTCCAGCAGCGCCTCGAGCGTGGTGGCCTCGTCGGCCTCCGGGTTCTCCAGGCACCACTGCACCGCCGCGCCGATCTCGCGCAGGTTGTGCGGCGGGATCTTGGTGGCCATGCCGACCGCGATGCCCTCGGAGCCGTTGATCAGCAGGTTGGGGATCCGGGACGGCAGGATGGTGGGCTCCTTGGCCCGGCCGTCGTAGTTGTCCTGGAGGTCGACGGTGTCCTCGTCGATGTCCCGCAGCATCTCCATCGCCAGCGGGTCGAGCTTGCACTCCGTGTTGTGGCTGACGAACCCGTCGGAGACGAACGAGTGGTCGTCGGTGTCCACCCGGATGCTGTAGACCGGCTGCACCCCCGCGTCGACCAGCTCGGCGACCTCGGCGTAGTAGAAGCGACCGTCGACCAGCGGCTCCACCACGTCGAGGATCCCCGGCTCGGTGACCCGGGCCGCGATCTCGTCGCGGTCCCGCTCCCAGCGCTCGATCCGGTCCACGTTGTGCCGGCGCAGCCAGTCCCGCTCGGTCCAGCGCGTTGCGCCGTGCTCGCGGATGAAGTCCCCGACGAACGGCACGAAGTCCCCGGCGAGCGCCCGGCTGGTCGCCGGCACCTGCGCCAGCTCCGACTCCAGCTTGGCCTGCTTGCGGCCGAGGAAGCCGACGTGGGCGGCGAAGATCCGCGCGTCACGCCGGTTGGTGATCACGACCTTGATCTCGCCGTCGTCGTACCGGCACTGCTTGCTGACCACGCCGAACTCCAGCAGGAGCTGCTGCACCTCGCGGGCCAGCCGCGCGCTGCGGGTCGAGTACGACACCTGGATGGTGTTGCGGGGCAACAGCGAGGACGAGCCGTCGCCCTCGAAGAGCGCCTGGAGGAAGGCCCGCCTGACCGCGGCCGGCCCCTGCCAGACGAACTCGGGTACGAACTTGGCGGCGCTGCGCGCCCCGACCAGCTCGCCCAGGAAGCTCTTCCGCAGCGCGGAGAGGTCCTGGACGTCGAGTTCGGGCAGGGTGCTCCCGGAGGCGATGACCCGCTCGCTGACGTACCGGGGACCACCGACGGCGAGATCGTAGGCCGCCAAGACCCGGACGAAGAACTCCCGGTCGACGTTGTTGAAACCGGCCCGCCCCTCAGACACCCAGCCCTCGGAGACGAACGCACCCGCGAGGACGGCTGCCTCGACGTGCTCGAGCATCGGGTAGCCGATCTCGTCCGGCACGGTGCGCTGGAGCACCACCCGGTCACCGGGGGAGATCTCGGCGAGCAGCTTCCACAGCAGGGTCGGCACGCCGGCCACGTCCACCAGGCAGAGCACCGGGTGGTTGTGGGTGCCGGTCAGCTCGTACCCCTCACGGGTGCGCAGCCGCAGCGTGGGGTGCTCGCCGGAGTGGAAGAACTTCGAGGCGCGGACCAGGTCGCCGTTGCGGTCGCGGACCTTGAGCTCGACGTCGGTCTCGCTGCTCGGCGCGGCGCCCGGCACGACGTCGCCGATCCGCACGCTGCCCTCGGCGGTACGAATACGGACATCTTGGGTCAGACAGTAACGCATCGCCGCAGCCGGGTCATTTCCGGGCGAACCGAAGTTGCCGTTGCCGTCCACCAGCGGATACCGCAGCGACCACGGCTGGGCCATCCGGACCAGCGCGTCGTAGATGGCCGAGTCGCCGTGCGGGTGGAACTGACCCATCACGTCACCGACGACCCGGGAGCACTTCACGTAGCCGCGGTCCGGCCGGTAACCCGAGTCGAACATGGCGTACAGGATCTTGCGGTGGACCGGCTTGAGCCCGTCCCGGACGTCCGGCAGCGCCCGCCCGACGATGACGCTCATCGCGTAGTCGAGGTAGGAGCGCTGCATCTCCACCTCGAGGCCGACCGGCTCGATCCGGTCGTGCTGGACGACGACCGCGGCCGGTGTCTCCGGGGTCTCCGGCTCGTTCGGGGTGGGCTCGGGAAGATCCGTCACTTGTTAACCCTTATCAGACTCAGAGTCGGTTTCGTGCTGTGGATAACCGCTGTGGAAACCGGCCAAGTTGTGGATAACTCTGTGGATCGGTGGGCCGACCGGTGGATCACGGTCGGCCCACCGGCCGGTCAGATGTCGAGGAACCGCACGTCCTTGGCGTTGCGCTGGATGAAGGACCGGCGCGCCTCGACGTCCTCACCCATCAACACGCTGAACAGCTCGTCGGCGGTTGCCGCGTCGTCCAGGGTCACCTGGCGCAGCGTACGGGTGGCCGGGTTCATCGTGGTCTCCCACAGCTCGGGGTAGTTCATCTCGCCGAGACCCTTGAACCGCTGGATGTCGTCCGGCCGCGCGTTGGCCTTCTTCTGCTGGCGCAGCGCGATGAGCCCGTCCCGCTCCCGGTCGGAGTACGCGTACTGGGCGTCGTCGCCCTTCTTGTTCCACTTGATCTTGTAGAGCGGCGGGGCGGCCAGGTAGACGTGGCCCAGCTCGACCAGCGGCCGCATGAAGCGGAACAGCAGGGTGAGCAGGAGCGTCTGGATGTGCTGGCCGTCGACGTCGGCGTCCGCCATCAGCACGATCTTGTGGTAGCGCAGCTTCTCGATGTCGAAGTCGTCGTGGATGCCGGTGCCCAGCGCGGTGATCAGCGCCTGGACCTCGTTGTTCTTGAGCACCCGGTCGATCCGGGCCTTCTCCACGTTGAGGATCTTGCCGCGGATCGGCAGGATCGCCTGGGTACGCGGGTCGCGGCCCTGCTTGGCCGAACCGCCGGCCGAGTCGCCCTCGACGATGAAGACCTCGGACTCGCGCGGGTCGGTGGACTGGCAGTCGGCCAACTTGCCCGGCATCGAGCCGGACTCCAGCAGCGACTTGCGTCGGGCCAGCTTGCGCGCCTGCTGGGCGGCGATCCGGGCCCGGGCCGCCTGGGACGCCTTGGTGATGATCATCTTGGCCTCGGCCGGGTTCCGGTCGAACCAGTCGACCAGCCGGTCGTTGCAGACCCGCTGCACGAAGCTCTTCACCGGGGTGTTGCCCAGCTTGGTCTTGGTCTGGCCCTCGAACTGCGGGTTGGTCAGCTTGACCGAGATGATCGCGGCCAGCCCCTCGCGGATGTCCTCGCCGGAGAGCTTCTCGTCGCCCTTGAGCAGCTTCTTCTCGGCGCCGTAGCGGTTGACGACGCTGGTCAGCGCGCTGCGGAAGCCCTCCTCGTGGGTGCCGCCCTCGTGGGTGTTGATCGTGTTGGCGAAGGTGTAGACCGACTCGCCGTACGACTCGTTCCACTGCATGGCGATCTCGACCGCCATGCCCTCCTCCGCCTCCTCGGCGTCGAACTGGACCACCGTCTTGTGGATCGGGTTCTTCGAGGCGTTGAGGTGCCGGACAAAGTCGGCGATGCCGTCCTCGTAGAGGAAGGTCACCTCGCGCACCTTGCCCTCCTCGCCTTCGGCGACCCGCTCGTCGAGCAGGTGGATCCGCAGGCCGCGGTTGAGGAAGGCCATCTCCTGCAGGCGCCGGTAGATGGTCTGGAAGTCGAAGTCGACGGTCTCGAAGATCTCCGGATCCGGCCAGAAGGAGACCGCCGAGCCGGTGCGGTCGGTGGTCTCACCCTTCTCCAGCGGATCGGGCTTGGAGTTGGCGTACTTCTGGCGCCAGACGAAGCCGGCCTTGTGGATCTCCACCGCCATCCTGGTGGACAGGGCGTTCACCACCGAGACGCCGACGCCGTGCAGACCGCCGGAGACCGCGTACGCCTTGCCGTCGAACTTGCCGCCGGCGTGCAGCACGGTCAGCGCGACCTCGACACCCGGCTTCTTCAGCTTGGGGTGCAGGTCGACCGGGAAACCACGGCCGTTGTCGGTGACCCGGACGCCCCCGTCGGCGAGCAGCACCACGTCGATCGTGTCGCAGTAGCCGGCCATCGCCTCGTCCACGGCGTTGTCCACGACCTCCTGCACGAGGTGGTGCAGGCCGCGTTCTCCGGTCGACCCGATGTACATACCGGGTCGCTTGCGAACCGCCTCCAGCCCCTCCAGGACGGTGATCGACTCGGCGCCGTACTCCTGCTTGTCCTCCGCTGCCACGCTCGGCCACTTTCTCGCACCGACCACGCCAGGGCGCGGGGCGCGGGTTCGGCGGACAGGACGCGACGTCGGCGCGCACGGACCGGCCCCGGATGCCCAGGTCACGGATCGTGTACGCCGGTCGCCGCGGTTGCCCGCGGATCGCGATCGGCTGGACCGGACCCGCAACAACGACCAAGGGCCCGGTGGGCCCGTGTCGTCGTTTCACGTCCGATCGTCGTCTCAGCGTCAATCTTACTGTGCGCAGACGACAGAACCGCCACTCGGCACCCCTGGAGAGGCGGCTGAGAAGTCCGTAGCGGCCCGAACTTCGCTGTCCGCGACTCCCCCTACACGCCAGCCCCCCGGTCACGGTCGCCGTCGCCGTCGAATCGCCCCGCCGACGCCGGGGCGGGCGGGCGGCGGCCGGCGGCCGTACCGTAGCTTTGCCACGCCACCCCGGGGCCGGTCTTGATCTTCTCCGGTCGGAACCGGGACGATCGACCTGATCGCTCCCACTCGTGCTGAAGAGGTGACGCCAGATGGGGCTGGACAACGTCGCGGTGCACTGGCCGCGGACCGGCCGCTTCTACGACCCGGTCGCGCCGGCCGAGTTCGTCGACTTCGGCGAGATCGTCGAGCTGCCGCGGATCTCCGCGCCCACGGCGGCGCTCGCCGAGCTGATCGCCAAGACCGGCACCGTCCGGGCGACCGCGTACACCGAGCTGGTGGACCTCCTGCTCGGGCTGGAAAATGTGCTGTACGCCACTGACGCCGCCGCCGAGGACGAGGACCCGGTGATCGACCCCGACGGCTGCTCGTGGATCGCCGGTGGGATCGAGCGGTTCGTCGCCGCGCACCGGCCGCACGGCGAGGAGGTCACCTTCGACTCGGTCAGCGACGTGCTGCGCGGCCTGCTCGCCGACGGGCGCCTCGCCGAGCAGCAGCTCCGCTGGCTGGGCACCCGCCTCGACGCGCTGCGCGACGAGGCCGGCGACCCGCCGCAGTGGACCTTCACCTGCGCCGAGCTGGCCGTGCTGGCGGCCTTCTACCGCCGCTGCGCCGACCGGGGCTTCGCCGTCTACGCCGACGCCTGAGGGTCCGGGTCGGCCTGCGGCGGCCGGTTCGCCGCGACGATCACCTGGGTCAGCGCGGTGTGCAGCTGGCGCAGCTCCGCCAGGGGCAGCCCGAGCCGCGCCACGATGGCCGGCGGGATCTGCTCGGCGCGCTCCCGCAGGGCCTGCCCGGCCGGGGTGAGCCGCACGGCGAGGGTGCGCTCGTCGGTGGCGCCCCGGTCCCGCCGGACGTAGCCGGCCGCCTCCAGTCGCTTGAGCAGCGGTGACAGGGTGCCCGGATCCAGCTGGAGCAGCCCGCTCAGCTCGCGTACGGACAGCGGCGCGTGCTGCCAGAGCGCGAGCATGACCAGGTACTGCGGGTGGGTCAGCCCCATCGGCTCCAGCAGCGGCCGGTAGACCGCCACGACGCTGCGCGCGGCCACCGAGAGCGCGAAGCAGACCTGCTGCTCCAGCGCGAGCGGGTCCTCCGCGGGCTGGTCGGGCACCGGCGCCTCCTCCTCGTCGTTGCGATCGTACCAATGCTTGGTGTACTAAATGTTTGTACACCAACGGTTGGGCGGCGAAGGGACCAGCGGATGAGCGACGAGCAGCGGGCGACCTCCGGCGAGGGCGGCCGGCTGATGGCCTGGTCGTTCCGGAACTGGGCCGGCCCCCCGGAGGTCCAGGGCGCGGTGCAGGGCGGCTCGCAGGGCGCCCGCGACGGGTGGAAGCAGGACCTGGAACGGCGCAAGCAGTGGAGCCGTGAGCAGCGCGAGCGCAAGCGCGCCGAGCGTGAGGCCCGCCGCGCCGAGCGCAAGGGCGGCCTCGGATAGCGGTCAGCCGTAGGTGTCGCGGGGGCCGCGACCGCGGACCCGACGCGGCCCACGCGACCAGGACGGCGCGGCCGGTCCGTGGATGTGCAGCTTGCGCACCACGTTGTGGCCGACCTCCTGGGCGATCTGCCTGAGCAGCGAACCGGCGAGCAGCCGCAGCTGGGTGGCCCACGCGGTGGACCGCGCCTCCACGGTCAGCTCGCCGTCCTCCAGCTTGACCGGCCGGCTGTGCTGGGCGACCTCCGCCCCGACGACCTTCTCCCACGCCCCGAAGACCGTCGCCTCGGCCGCCGGCTGCTGCCAGCCACGCGCCTTCATCAGCCGTTCCAGCACCACACCCAGCGGCTGCGGGTCGCGCGGGTCCGGACCGGGGCCGGAGTAGCCCCGCATCCGCCGCTCGCCACCGTCGCCGCCGACGACGCTGCGCCGCCGGGTCTTGGCGGCCGCGTCACGACGGGCCTTGGCCGCGTCCAGCACCGCCCGCGCCAGCTCCGGACCGGCCGCGCCGCCGCCCGCCGCGTCCCCGGCCGCGCCGCCGCCGGCGCCGTCGTCGCCGGAGCGCGCCGCCGCGGCGCCGTCGCGGGCACCGGCCCGACCGCGCCCGGCGCCGTCGCCGGCAGCGGAGGTACGCCTCGAAGCGTCCCGCCCCGGGCCGAGCCGGGCCGGGGGCAACAGTGGTTCGTCAGACACGTCGTACCGTCCCCTCACCGACGGCGTACCGGGTGCCGCGCAGGGCGGCCGGCACGTCGTCGTCCACCGCACAGGTCACCAGCAGCTGGCTCGCCCCGCCGACCAGGGCGGCAAGCCGCTCCCGCCGGCCCGCGTCCAGCTCCGCGAACACGTCGTCGAGGACCAGCACCGGTTCGATGCCGTCGGTCCGCAACAGGTCGTAGCCGGCCAGCCGCAGCGCCAACGCGTACGACCAGGACTCGCCGTGGCTGGCGTAGCCCTTGGCGGGCAGCGGGCCGAGGGTGAGGCTCAGGTCGTCGCGGTGCGGGCCGACCAGGGTGGTGCCCCGTTCGATCTCCGCCGACCGCTGCTCGGCCAGCGCGGCGGTCAGCGCCTCGGCGAGCGCCGCCCGGTCCACGGTCGGGTCGGGCAGCTCCACCGACGGCCGGTACGCGATCCCCGCCGCGCCCCGGCCGGCCGCCACCGCGTCGTACGCCTTCGCGACGTGCGGGGTGAGCGCGGCGACCAGCTCCAGCCGGCCGGCCAGCAGCTCGGCCCCGTGCTGGGCCAGGTGGGCGTCCCAGACGGCGAGGGTGGAGAGGTCCCCGCCCCGCGTCCCGCCGGTCTTGCGGGCCAGGTACGCGGTGCGGAGCAGGGCGTTGCGCTGCTTGACCACCCGCTCGTAGTCGGCGCGCACCCCGGCGTACCGGGGCTGGCGCAGGACCAGCAGATCGTCGAGGTAGCGGCGGCGCTCGGCGGGGTCGCCGCGGACGAGTTCCAGGTCCTCCGGGGCGAAGAGCACCAGCCGCAACGCGCCGAGCACGTCCCGGGCGCGACGGGCCGGTGACCGGCCCAGCCGGGCCCGGTTGGCCTTGCCCGGGACGATCTCCAGCTCGACCAGGAGCTCCCGGCCGTCGTGCACCACCGCGCAGCGGATCACCGCCGAGGTGGCGCCCATCCGGACCAGCGGGGCGTCCGTGGCGACCCGGTGCGAGTCCAGGGTCGCCACGTAGCCCAACGCCTCGACCAGGTTCGTCTTGCCGACGCCGTTGGCGCCGATCAGGACGTTCGGCCCCGGCTCCAGGTCGACGCCGACCTGCTCGTACGAGCGGAAGTCGACCAGTTCCAGCCGGCGGACGTACACAGGTTGTGGATACCGGTCAGCGCTTGTGGACGGCGTGCCCGCCGAACTGCTGACGCAGCGCGGCGACGGCCTTCATGGCCGGCGAGTCGTCCTGGCGGGAGGCGAACCGGGCGAAGAGCGAGGCGGTGATGACGTTCAGCGGGACGGCGAGCCGGACCGCCTCGTCGACCGTCCAGCGGCCCTCGCCGGTGTCCTCGGTGTAGCCGCTCAGCTCGGCCAGCTCCGGGTCCTCGTCCAGCGCGCGGTCGAGCAGGTCGAGCAGCCAGGAACGGACCACGGTGCCCTCGCGCCAGGACTTGAAGACGCCCGGCACGTTGGTGACGACCTCGGACTTCGACAGCAGCTCGTAGCCCTCGGCGTAGGCGTGCATCAGGCCGTACTCGATGCCGTTGTGCACCATCTTGGCGTAGTGGCCGGCGCCGACCGGGCCGGCGTGCACGAAGCCGAACTCACCGGCCGGCTTGAGCGCGTCGAAGACCGGCATCAGCCGGTCGACGTGCTCCTGGGCGCCGCCGACCATCAGGCCGTACCCGTTCTTGTTGCCCCAGACGCCGCCGGAGACCCCGACGTCCAGGTAACCGATGCCCTGCTCGCCCAGGCGCTCGGCGCGGGGGGCGTCGTCGCTGAACCGCGAGTTGCCGCCGTCGATGATGATGTCGCCCTCGCCGAGCACCCCGGCGAGCTCGTCGATGGTGGCGTCGGTGACGCCGGCGGGGACCATCACCCAGACCGCGCGGGGCGACTCCAGCTTCTCGGCGAGCTCGGCCAGGCTCGCGACGTCGCTCAGCTCCGCGTTCCGGTCGAAGCCGACCACCTCGTGCCCGGCGGCGCGCAACCGCTCGCGCATGTTGCCGCCCATGCGGCCGAGTCCTACCAGGCCGAGCTGCATCTTCTTCCTACCTCCGCTGCGTCTGGATCAAGGGGCTGCGCGATCAGCGGGAGACCCGGATCGGCATGATGAGGTAGCGGTACCCAGGGATGGCCTCGCCATCCTCGCCGGCGGGCGAAATCACCGCCGGCTTGAACGCGTCGACGAAGTTCAGCAGGGCGAACTGGGCACCCAGGTTGCTCAGGCCGTCGATCAGGTACTGCGGGTTGAAACCGATGGTCAGCGGGTCACCGGTGAAGGTGGCCTCCATCGCCTCGCTGGCCCGCGCCTCCTCGGTGCCGCCGGCCTCGACGACCAGGCCGTCGGAGCTGAAGCTCAGCAGCACCGGGGTGGTCCGCTCGGCCACCAGGGCGACCCGCTTGACCACCTCGATCAGGGTGCTGACCGCCACCTGCGCCTGGGCGTTGTGGGTGGCCGGGAAGAGCGAGCGCACCGGCGGGTAGTTGGCGCCGTCGAGCAGCCGGCTGGTGGTGCGCCGGGTGCCGCCGGCGAAGCCGATCATCCCCTCACCGGCGGAGCCCTGGGACAGCGCCAGGTTGACCTGGCCGCCCAGCGGGCCGAGGGCCTTGGCGGTGTCGTTCAGGGTCCGGGCCGGCACCAGGGCGTTGACGCTGGTCTCCGGGTCGTCCGGGTTCCACTCCATCTCGCGCAGGGCGAGCCGGTATCGGTCGGTGGCGAGCATGGCCAGGGTGCCGCCGGAGAGCTCCAGGCGTACACCGGTCATCATCGGCAGCGTCTCGTCCCGGCCGGCGGCCACGGCGACCTGGGAGACGGCGGCGGCGAAGGCGGCCGCGTCGACCGTCCCGGCGTTCTCCGGCATCTCCGGCAGGGTGGGGTAGTCCTCGACCGGCATGGTCGGCAGGGTGAACCGGGCACTGCCGCAGACCAGCTCCAGGTGGGAGCCGACCGCGGCGATGTCCACCGGCTTGGCCGGGAGCGCCTTGGTGATCTCGGCGAGCAGCCGGCCGGAGACCAGGGCCGCGCCGTCGGCGTCTCCCTGCACCTCGACGGTGACCTGGCTGGAGACCTCGTAGTCGAAGCCGGAGACCTGGAGGTTGCCGTCGGTGACCCGCAGCATCACCCCGGCGAGCACCGGTACGGACGGCCGGTTGGGCAGGCTCTTCGCGGTCCACGCCACCGCTTCGGCGAGCGCGTCGCGCTCTACTCGGAACTTCATCAATGCCTCCGCGTCGACGTCAGCGACAACTCTCTCATGCCGACCGCTGCCTGCCGTCCCGCCCGACCGTGCGGGTACCCATCGCACCTTAGGGCGCGTGGGCATCGGCTGTGCGCCCGACCCCGTGGATCCAGGTGCCCGGGCGACTGCCGACGGCAGCGTCCGGCCCGATCCACAGGAAGTCCAACGGTGATGATTGGTTTTTGTTGTTTTAGAAGAGATAACTCATCGTCTTCATCGCACCTGTGCAAACTGTGGAGAACTCGAGTCTGCGCAGGTCAGACAGGTTATCCACCGGTGGTTTGGCTGTGGAGAACCGGGGGGTAAACCCGGCTCGTGGTCCACAGGCTCCCTCGTCCACCGAGTTGTCCACGGTTGGCCACAGGTTGTCCACCGGTAATCCACCGGGTTTACCCCCAGTGCTGTGGACAACGGAACGGGCCCGTACCGACGTAATCCCCAGAACCTTCAACAGGCCGTGCACAGGCGGCGCCGAACCTGGGGACAACGTCACGGTTGTCCCCAGGCGTCCACAGCGTCGTCCCCAGGGTTTGTCCACAGTCTGTGGGTAACCGGCGGCGAACGTTCGGTAGTTATCCACCGGCGGTGGAAAACCGGGTGTGGACAACGAGACGGGACGAGAACGGACACGGGACCGAGCCTGTGACCTACACCCTGTGGAGAGTCAAGTCACGGCCGTCCTCCGGCGGCCTTTCTCTCGTGCGTACGCGAAGACGCCCGGCCGGAGAACGGCCGGGCGTCACGGGTGGAGCGAGGGTACGGGTGGACCTCAGGTGTTCTGCTTGATCCGGTTGGTCAGCTCGGCGATCTGGTTGTAGAGCGAGCGCCGCTCGGCCATCTGCTGGCGGATCTTGCGGTCGGCGTGCATCACCGTGGTGTGGTCCCGGCCGCCGAACGCCTGCCCGATCCGGGGCAGCGACAGGTCGGTCAGCTCCCGGCACAGGTACATGGCCACCTGGCGGGCGTTCACCAGCACCCGGGAGCGGGAGTGCCCGCGCAGGTCCTCAAGGCTCACCCCGAAGTACTCCGAGGTCGAGACCATGATCTGGTCGGCGGTGATCTCCGGGCCGGCGCCGTCCGGGATGAAGTCCCGCAGCACCTCCTCGGCCAGCGACAGCTCCACCGTCGAGCGGGTGAGGCTGGCGAAGGCGGTGACCCGGATCAGCGCGCCCTCCAGCTCCCGGATCGAGTTCGACACCCGGGAGGCGATGAACTCCAGCACGTCCGGGGGCGCGTACAGCCGCTCCTGGGCCGCCTTCTTCTGGAGGATCGCGATCCGCGTCTCCAGGTCCGGCGGCTGGATGTCGGCCAGCAGGCCCCACTCGAAGCGGGTCCGCAGCCGGTCCTCCAGCGTCGCCAGCTGCTTCGGCGACCGGTCGGAGGTGATCACGATCTGCTTGTTCGCGTTGTGCAGGGTGTTGAAGGTGTGGAAGAACTCCTCCTGCGTCCGCTCCCGGTTCTCCAGGAACTGGATGTCGTCGATCAGGAGGATGTCCACGTCCCGGTAGCGCCGCTGGAACGCGCTGGTCTTGTCGTCCCGCAGCGAGTTGATGAAGTCGTTGGTGAACTCCTCGGTCGAGACGTACCGGACCGAGCGGGCGTTGCCCAGCGTCGTGGCGTAGTGCCCGATGGCGTGCAGCAGGTGGGTCTTGCCCAGCCCGGAGCTGCCGTAGATGAACAGCGGGTTGTACGCCTTCGCCGGGGACTCGGCCACCGCCACGCTCGCCGCGTGGGCGAACCGGTTCGACGAGCCGATGACGAACGTCTCGAACATGTACTTCGGGTTGAGCCGGTTGCCGCCGCCGTCCGCGCCGGGCCGCCGGTCGTCCCGACCGCCGGGACGGTGATCCGCACCACCCCGGCCCGGGCCGCTGTCGGTCCCACCCGAGTGTCCGCTCGGGGGCTGCGGGTCGCGCGGTGCGCGGGCCTCCTCCCGGTAGCGGGGCTCGAAGCCACGGCCGTCGGACTGCTCACCGCGCGCCCGGTCGTCGAAGCCACGCCGGGGCGGGCCGGAGCGGGCCGGCGCGGCGGTCGGCTCGTCGAACGTGCCGAAGAGGGTCTCCTGGGCGTCCCGGCTGGCCGGGATCAGCGGTCGCCGACCCTCGCCGCCCTGGCGGCCGGTGTCCCGCCGCGTGCCCTGGTGCTCCTGCTCCGGCCGCCGGTCGAGCCGCTCCGGCTCGGGGCGCTGCTCGGAACGACCGGGATCGGTGGTCTCCTCGCCGGACCCGCCCCGGCCGGCCGGCTCGGCGGGACCGGTGGTCCCGGGGCGGCCCGCCGCGGGCTGGTCGTAGCTCGGCGCGCGGTCGTAGCCGGGGGGCTGGTCGTAACCGGGCGTCTGGTCGTAGCCGGGGGCCTGGTCGTAACCGGTGGAGTGGTCGTAGCCGTGGTCCGGGTAGTCGGGCGCCGGGTAGCCGGCCGGGCGGCCGACCGCCGCACCGGAACCGTCCGGGCGCAGCTCGGCCGCCGGCTCGTAGCCGGGGGCGGGCTCGGGGGCGCTGCGGTACACGGTGCCGGCGGGCCGGGCCGCCGGATCCTCGGGGACCCGCACGGTGACCGCGACCTGGATCGGCCGGCCCAGCCGGCGGGTGAGCGCCTCGGTGATGGCCGGCCGCAGCCGGGACTCGATCACGTCCCGGGTGAACGCGTCCGGGACGGAGAGCAGGGCGGTGTCCTCGACGATCGCACGCAGCCGGGTGAGGCGCAGGTACGCCCGCTGCTGGGCGGAGATGATCTCGTCGGCGAGCTCATCCGTGGTCGCCGTCCACACCGCGGCAAGGTCGGTCGAACCGGCCACCGTCGTGCCACCCCCCTCGCCTCTGCTCCCGGTCGCCGCTGTTAGCCAGCTGGCCGTACCGGGCCCGCCATCGCGTCGAGCGGGGGTGTGAGCACCCACCCGGACGGCTGACCGGTCGTCATCCACAAGTTATCCACAGCCTGTGTGTACCGACCGATTGTGGCCGCCCGCCGGACGCGGGTCGGACCTGCCCCCCAGGTCTGGGCGGGGGCTGAAGCGGGTTCACCGTGCCGAACGATTCACGACCTTGTCCGGTCTTGCCGCTCGGCGACACTTCCGCACCGCCGCCGACCGCAAACGCGCACGCTAACAGCGCGGGTGGCACGGCATCAACCGGCGACGCACCGCCGCCCCTTGCGGCATCAGCGAAAACCGCCCCTTCGGTCGCGGCTGTCCGGTGCCCGGCGGTGTGATGTTTGACGGTCATTGCCCCCCTGCGTAGGCTGGAGCGGCTGCTCTCTCGCCCTCTGCTAGGGTGATGGGTGCTTGCTGTCCGCGGTGGCTCCCCCGCATCGCCGAGGTCCCGCTCCCCCGGGCAGCACCGATCGGAGGCCACCCGCCGAGGTGGCCTGGACCACCACACGACCCCGGCGATCCCGCGCCTGGGACGCGTACGAAAACGGAGAGCCTGACGTGAGCAAGCGCACCTTCCAGCCGAACAACCGCCGGCGCGCGAAGACCCACGGCTTCCGGCTGCGCATGCGCACCCGTGCCGGCCGCGCCATCCTGTCGACCCGTCGCGCCAAGGGCCGCACCCGCCTGTCGGCCTGACGCCGAACAGGTCCGGTACCGGGGGCGTGGTCAGTCGTGCTGGCAGCCGCACAGCGACTGCGGCGCAGTAACGACTTCGCCGCAGCGGTCCGCGGTGGCCGACGCGCCGGGCGAGGCGCCGTCGTGGTCCACCTGACCCTGCCCGCCGAGCCGGACGGCGACGCAGCACTCTCGCCGGAGCCGGCGCGGGTCGCGGAGGAGAACTCCGCACCGACCCGCGCCGGCTTCGTCGTGTCCAAGGCCGTCGGGTCGGCGGTGGTCCGCAACAAGGTCCGCCGTCGACTGCGGCACCTGGTCCGCGAGCGGCTGACCGGGCTGCCCGCCGGCACCACCCTGGTCGTACGCGCCCAGCCCTCGGCGGCCGACACGTCGTACGCCCGGCTCGGCACCGATCTCGACGCGGCGATCGCCGCCGCGCGGGCCTCCCGGGGACGGCGGTCGCGATGACCCGCGGACCCGATTCCACACCGCCGACCGCCGGTGCCCGGGTGCTGATCGCGCCCATCGTCGCGTACCGTCGGTGGATAAGCCCGGCGCTGCCGGCCCGCTGTCGGTTCTACCCGTCGTGCAGTGCGTACGCCCTGGAGGCGGTGACCCGGCACGGCGCGCTCCGGGGAGCCGGCCTGACGGTCCGGCGGTTGTCGCGCTGCCACCCTTTCCACCCCGGTGGACATGACCCGGTGCCGGAGCCGGGCGGCCGCCGCCGTGCCGATGCGACTGGAGTCTGAGAATTGAGTCTCGACTGGATCTACTACGCGATCTCGTGGATCCTGCTGACCTGGCACTCGGCCTGGGACGCCATCGGGGTGCCGGTCGGCGCGGTGCTCGGTACCAACTGGGCCTGGATCCTCTCCATCGTCTTCCTGGTGGTCACGGTCCGGGTGATCCTCTTCCCGGTCTTCGTGAAGCAGATCAAGTCGCAGCGGGCCATGCAGGCGCTCCAGCCCAAGGTCAAGGAGCTCCAGGAGAAGCACAAGGGTGACCGGGAGACGCTCCAGAAGGAGATGATGGAGCTCTACCGGAAGGAAAAGGCCAACCCGCTCATGGGCTGCCTTCCGATGTTCCTCCAGATCCCGGTCTTCCTCGGCCTCTTCCACGTGCTGCGCCGCCTCGACCCGGGCAAGAGCGAGAACAACAAGACGCTCTACGGCTGGGCGGTCGAGCAGTTCAACAGCGCCTCCAGCGCGAAGCTCTTCACCGCCCCGATCGCCGGCAAGTTCGGCTCCACCGCCGACGAGCTTGCCGCGCTGAACGCCAACGGCACCACCGTCAAGGTGATCGCCGGCATTCTGGTCCTGGTCATGATGGGCACCACCTACCTGACCAGCCGTCAGATGATCCTCAAGACCGGTTGGGCCGAGGACCCGCAGCAGCGGATGGTGCAGCGGTTGATGCTCTACGGCATCCCGCTCTCGCTCCTGGTCTCCGGCTCGATCTTCCCGATCGGCGTGATCATCTACTGGGTCACCAACAACCTCTTCACCCTCGGCCAGCAGCAGTGGGTGCTGCGGAAGTTCCCGCCGCTGGTGACCGCCAACACCAAGGCGACCGCCACCAAGGCCGGCGCCCGTGGCCCGGTGCAGCCGGCGAAGGCCGGTGGTGGCCTGTTCGGCCGCAAACCCGCCGCCCAAGTGCCGGCGGAGCCGGTCGCGCCGAAGGTCGCCGGCCCGAAGCCGGGCGCCCGCCCGGTCAACCCGAAGAAGAGCCGCCCGGCCAAGCGCCAGGGCTGAGGACTGCGGCCGCCGCCGGGGCAACCCGGCGGCGGCCGGTTCCGTCGACCGAGCCGCCGCGCACCAGCGCAGGCGCCGGAGGCGGAACCCACCGCGCGTGGCGCGGTCGCGGGCGAGACTGCCCGTACCAGACGTGCCCGTGGGCACCGGCGACCTCCCGCCGGCCCCGGGAAACCAGCGGACCCGACGGTCCGGCCGAGCGAGTACGGAGATGAGACCGTGACCGACACCAGCATTCCCAGCGCCGAGCCCGAGCTGGACGACGAGACCGCGACCGCCGAGGGGCGGGACGAGGTCGAGGAGACCGAGGGCGGCACCCGGGAGAAGAAGGCCCCGGCCGAGAGCGAGCTGTTCCGGCAGAGCGAGATCGCGGCCGACTACGTCGAGGGGCTGCTCGACATCCTCGACTACGACGGCGACATCGACGAGCTGGTCTCCGGCGGCCGCCCGATGGTCGAGGTCGTCGGCGACGGCCTCCAGAACCTGGTCGGCCAGCGCGGCGCCACCCTCGAGGCGCTCCAGGAACTGGCCCGGCTCGCCGTGTTCCGTCAGACCGGCACCCCCAGCCGGCTCCTGCTCGACGTGGGCGGCTACCGCGCCAACCGTCGCAAGGAACTCGCCGCGGTCGCCAAGAACGCCGTCGAGAAGGTCAAGGAGTACGGCGAGCCGGTGCGGCTGGAGCCGATGTCCGCGTTCGAGCGCAAGTGCGTGCACGACGTCGTCAACGCGATGAGCGGCGTGCAGAGCGAGTCGGAGGGCGTCGAGCCCAGCCGGCGCATCGTCGTACGGCCGGCGGACTGACCGGGTGACCCACGAGAACCTGACCGGCCCGGGTGGTACGCCGCCCGGGCCGTCCGCTGTCCCGTCCTCGGCGGCCGTCCCGCCCCCCTCTGCTGTCCCGGCCTCGTCCACCTCGGAGGAGGTTGCCGGCCCGCCGTCGGACCTCTCCGCGCCGCCGTCGGACGTTGTCGACGGACCGGAGGTGGCTGACGTTCCGGCACCGTCGGAGGTGGTGCTCCCCGCCGAGCTGGCGGACGCCGCCCGTACCCTCTTCGGCGACCGGCTCGACCTGGCTGCCGCGTACGCGGAGCTGCTGGCCACCGACGGGGTGGTCCGCGGCCTGATCGGTCCGCGCGAGGCACCCCGGATGTGGGACCGGCACCTGCTGAACTGCGCCGCGATGGCCGAGCGGATCCCCGAGGGCGCCACCGTCCTCGACGTCGGCTCCGGCGCCGGGCTGCCCGGCCTGGTGCTGGCCATCGCCCGGCCCGACCTCACGGTCACCCTGATCGAGCCGCTCGCCCGCCGGACCTCCTTCCTCGTCGAGGCGGTGCAGCAACTCGGACTGGCCCGTTCGGTCCGTGTCTTCCGGGGCCGCGCCGACGAGGCCGCCTCCGGTTCCACCGGCGTCGGCCCGTTCAGCGGCGACGTGGTGACCGCCCGCGCGGTGGCCCCGCTGGACCGGCTCGCCGGCTGGTGCCTCCCGCTCGCCGTCCGTGGTGGCCGGCTGATCGCCCTCAAGGGCGCCTCGGCACAGGAGGAGATCGACCAGCACGCCGACGCGGTGGCCCGGGCCGGCGGTGGCGGGCCGACGGTGCACCGGTGCGGCGTCGGAGTCATCGACCCGCCCGCCACGGTGGTGGAGATCGTCCGGGAGCGGATGGTGGTCCCGCCGGCGGTGAAGGCGGCGACCCGACGGGCCCGGCCCGCGCGGCGCGGCGGTGGCCGCGGCCGGTGAGTAGTGGGCGGGGGCGGGATGCGATCCCGCCCCCGCTGCTCCTCCCGGACCGTTGATGCGGGGTGGCGCCGGAGGTCGCTCGGCGCGCTCCCGTTCCGCTTCCTCAGCCGCCGGCTTCCGGGCCGGCTTTCCGTCGTTGGATACGTAACGGGATGAGCACCCGACATGGACCGGCTGCGCCCGTCCGCCGTAGGCTGGCGCGCGTCGATAGTGTGGAGCGGACGGTGCCTGAGGGCTGTGGTCCCGGCCGCTCCCGGTGGGCCGACCGCTCCACGGAGTGGGCGCGCGGCGAGTTGACGAGGTGCGGACCGACATCCGGAGCGGGCAGGGATGACAGGTGCATGACGACGGCAGGTACGACGAACCACGGGTGACCGGGCCGGACGGAGCCTCCACAACAGACTCCGTTTCACGTGAAACCGACCACCCGGGTGATCCGGTTGCTTCCGCGTCGGACTGCGCCCCGGTCGTTCGGCGGGACGTTCCGATCGTCGGTGGAGCGGCTTCCCCTACGGGCGACACCGACCAGAGGGCTACGGCCATCTCCGGCCAGGGACCTACGGCCGTCACCGGTCAGGGGCCGACGGGCAGCGGGACTGGTGCTGAGCCCGCGGAGCAGGCCGGTGGCCGGGGTGAGGCGCCCCTCCGGCCGGTGAACGCTCCCGAGGTGCGCCCGGTCCAGCCGCGCCGTAACGCGGCAGCCTCGGCCCGATTCGAGCCCGCCACGGCCACCGTGGTCGTGCCGGCGCAGCCAACCGTCGGATCCGTACCCGACGCGACCGTTGTGGGGAACGCTCCCGCCGCCGTCGCCCCGTACGCTCAACCGGACGATCCCGCATACGTTTCACGTGAAACCCCGACCCGCGAAGAGGATGACCCACCGTTGGCTATGGAGGCGAGGCGTGCCGTGCAGGTCCTGAATCCGAGTGGCGAGGTGACCATGCCTCGGCCGGAGCGGACGCGGATCATGTGCGTCGCGAACCAGAAGGGCGGGGTGGGTAAGACCACCACCGCGGTCAACCTGGCGGTGGCGCTCGCCCTGCACGGCAACCGGGTGCTGGTGATCGACCTCGACCCGCAGGGCAACGCCTCCACGGGCCTGGACGTGCCGCACCACACCGGCATCCCGGACGTCTACGACTGCCTGATCAACAGCGTGCCGCTCGCCGAGGTGGCCCAGACGGTGGAGGGCATCCCCAACCTCTGGTGCGTACCGGCCACCATCGACCTGGCCGGCGCGGAGATCGAGCTGGTCTCGGTGGTGGCCCGGGAGTCCCGGCTCGCCCGGGCGATCGCGGCCTACCCGGGCACCTTCGACTACGTCTTCATCGACTGCCCGCCGTCGCTCGGCCTGCTGACCGTCAACGCGTTGGTCGCCGCGCAGGAGGTGCTGATCCCCATTCAGTGCGAGTACTACGCGCTGGAGGGCCTCAACCAGCTGATCAACAACATCAACCTGGTCCGGCAGCACCTCAACCCGGCGCTGGAGGTCTCCACGATCCTGCTGACCATGTACGACCGGCGTACCCGGCTGGCCGACGCCGTCGAGCAGGACGTGCGGAACCACTTCGGGGACAAGGTGCTCCAGGCGGTGATCCCCCGCAACGTCCGAGTCTCCGAGGCGCCCAGCTACGGCCAGTCGGTGATGACCTACGATCCTGGATCCCGGGGTGCCACCAGCTACTTCGAGGCCGCTCAGGAGATCGCCGAGCGTGGTGCCAAGGAGCCGGTGAGCCGGCATGCGTAGTACGGACGAGCCGCTGGGAGGCGTCGCATGAAGAACCGGCCCCGTGGTGGCCTCGGCAAGGGGTTGGGTGCGCTCATTCCGACCGGCCCCGCCCCGACCTCCGTCGCCACCGACGACGCGCCTCGGGCCGACGCGGCGATCCCCACCACCGCAGCCGCCGCCCCGGACGTCGAACCCGACTGGTCCGACGAACCGGTCCCGGCCGCGCAGCCCGGGCCCGCACTGAGCCCGGTCCCCGGCGCCCGCTTCGCCGAGATCCCGGTCGACGCGATCGTGCCGAACCCGAAGCAGCCCCGGCACGTCTTCGACGAAGAGGCCCTGGAGGAGCTGAAGACCTCCATCCAGGAGGTCGGCTTCCTCCAGCCCATCGTCGTACGCCAGCTCGACAGCGAGAAGTACGAGCTGGTCATGGGTGAGCGGCGCTGGCGGGCCGCCCAGGCGGTGGGGCGGGAGAACATCCCCGCCATCGTCCGGGACACCAAGGACGACGCCATGCTGCGGGACGCCCTGCTGGAGAACATCCACCGAGCGAACCTCAACCCGCTGGAAGAGGCCGCCGCCTATCAGCAGCTCCTCGACGAGTTCGGCGCCACCCACGAGGAACTGGCCCGTCGGATCGGCCGGAGCCGTCCCCAGATCTCCAACACCATCCGCCTGCTGAACCTGCCGCCGCAGGTGCAGCGGCGGGTGGCCGCGGGCATCCTCTCGGCCGGCCACGCCCGGGCGCTGCTCAGCCTCGACGAGCCCGAGGCGCAGGAGCAGTTGGCGCTCCGGATCGTGGCCGAAGGGCTCTCGGTGCGGGCGACCGAGGAAGTGGTGGCCCTCGCCCTCGCCGACGGCCCCGCCAAGACGCCGGCGGCCAAGCGCCGACCGAAGGCGCACGCCCCGGCGCTGACCGATCTGGCGGACCGGCTCTCGGACCGCTTCGACACCCGCGTGAAGGTGGACATCGGCCGGAGCAAGGGCAAGATCACCATCGAGTTCGCGACCGTGGACGACTTGGAGCGGATCGTGAGCATCATCGGCATGGAAAAGGGCGAGCAGCCCGAGGACTGAAGCAGAACGCCGGCACCGGCCGCACCCGAGCAATCGGATGCGGCCAGTGCCGTTCTCGGACGCCGTCGGTGGACCGGCCCGGGCGCTCCGGGCGGCTGCCCGGGTACGGCGGTCGTTCGGTTGGCTCGCCATCCGCACCGTTCCCCTGGTGCCGGCTACCCGTGCTGGCCCGTGCCGCTGGTCCCGTGTTTCACGTGAAACGAGGGCCGGGGCGGCGAAAGCGTTCGGCTTTCCGGGGACCAAGGCGGGCATGAGCGTCCGTCCAGGTGTGGCCCGTTCGGCGGCCATGAACTGTGGGTCTGGGAAGGGGCGGGCGGGGCGCCGCCCGGTACGCCGAGGCCACGCCCCGCGCGCGACGGTGCCGGGCCGTGGCGCGGGACTCTTCTCGTTGAGGTACAGCCCTCCGGGCCGATGGCTGAGCTTTGCCAGCTGCATCGCCCTCCGGCCGGTTCGTGGCTGGTGCCCGTGGTTCGTGGCCCGTGCCCGATGTATGTGGCCCCGCCCTTGGCCGCGCCTGTGGTCCGTGAGCCGAGCCCTCGGCCCGCGCTACCCGTGGCGCGCCGGCCGTGCGCCAGCGTGGCGGTGCGGCCGTGCGCCGGCGTGGCGGTGCGGCCGTGGGCCGGGGGCCGCCTGCGGCTTCCTGGCGGCTCGCGGGCGCGAGAGCGACTCGGTGCCCGCTACGGCTGGCCGATGATCCGCAGCGGTTTCACGTGAAACGGTGCCCCGGCGCGGTGCACAGCCGGTCCCGGCCAGAGGCGTGGGTCGACATCCCGAGCGCTCGCGAGAAAATTGATCAGGAGGCCGGCGGGCGAAGAGGTCCCTCCACCTTCGTGGGCTGCCTTGCTGGTCGCATGAACACGGAGACCTTGTGTACGGCGACCATGGAGGACCGGATGGCGTCAGCCGGAGTTGGTCGTCGAAGTGGCCCTGCAGGAACCTGTGATGGACGTAGCGGGAATGGCGGTCTAGCTCGGTGAGCCCCGGTCCGGCCCGGTCCCGCTCCACGCAGGGCCGGGTGTCCTGCCACGAGACATCGAGCCCGGCCGCCGCGTTTCACGTGAAACCGGCGGTTGCCCCCTGAGGCAGAACTCGAACCACCGACGGACACCGACCCGGCCCACAGCTCCGAGCCGAGCGGTTCACCGGCCGCCGCGCCAGCCGGAAACGGGGCAAGCGAACCGCTGCCGTACGGCTTGCCACACATCCGATCAACCACCGGGCCGGCTCGACGACCACCTCGCGGGTCCGATGCCCCCGGTCGAAGCGACCCGTCTCGGCCCACGCAGCCGTCGTCGACGGCCCGCGAAGCGGCACCGACGGCGTCCCACCGCGACGACCTCCGGCTGGCCGACCGAAGCGCCGGTCGGCACACAGGGGCCGGCACCGGCCACCGATTGGTGGCTCACTCGTTAGCAGGGAGGGACACATCCGCGCCGGTCCGCAAGGCCCGCACGGGGTGTCCCGGCCGCACCGGTGAAGCACGGGCGCCGTCTCGTCCACAAGCCGTGGAGAGCCACCCCACACCCCTTCATCCACAGGCTGGAACCCCGTTTTACGCGGGGTTTCACGTGAAACAGCGGTGCCTGTGGAAAACCCCTGTGGATAACTTTGAGCGGAAACAGCGGGCCCGACGTCCCCGTTTCCGGGTGCCCGCAGCGATCCGGCACGTCGGCAGATTTCTGGTGGGGACAGCGGTCGCCGGCTCGGTTAGGGTCACCCTCGTGCCCGACACCCCTGCCGAAGTTCCGGACTTCACCCAGTGGCCCTCGTTCCCCTTCGAAGGCGACATCCGCGTCAAGCAGCTCGACGAGCCGGTCGAGGCCGAGCCGCCCCGCAAGGGCGAGGGGCACCGCGAGTGCACCGCCTGCAACGCGCCGGACGAGGCGTACATCTGGGTGGGTGAGCGTTGGCGGGTCCGCGCGATGGACCGGCCGACCGGCCTGCCGATGGTGCTGATCCTGGAGTCGCGGTCGCACCTGGACCTCGGGGACCTGCCGAACCTGCTGGCCGCCGAGCTCGGCGTCATGACGGTACGCCTGGAGCGCGCCATCCGGTCCCTCGACGGGGTGGCCCGGGTGCACGTCAACCGCTGGGGCGACGGCTCCGCGCACCTGCACATGTGGTTCCTGGCCCGGCCGTACGGGCAGCTCCAGCTCCGGGGCACCTTCCTTCCGCTCTGGGACTCGATCCTGCCGGCCATTCCCGAGTCGCAGTGGCGGGAGAACCTCGCCATGGTGGCGGCCTGGCTGGCCGAGTTCGGTGGCCGTCCGTTGGCCGAACCACCGCGTATCCAGTGGCAGGCACCGTCGAGCTTCTCCGGCTCCGGGGCGGCTCCGGCCGATGTCATGGACGACGAGCCCACATCGGTCATCGAGGCCGCCGACGAGACCGACGAGGCCGGCCCCGACCCGGTCGAGGAAACTCCGGCCGGTGAAGAGCCGGAGCGGAAGGTGGGGGGCGTGGACGCCGGGGCTGTGGACTGACCCGCGGCGGTCTACCGGCGGCGGGCGGCGGCCCGGGTCACCAGGGCTCCCAGCACCTTGCCGAAGTCCAGGCTTCCGGCCTGGACGGCGAGCGGCAGGAGCGAGGTCTCCGTCATGCCGGGTGACACGTTGACCTCCAGCACGTGCGGCCGGCCGTCCGTGTCGACGATCAGGTCGACCCGGGAGAGGTCCCGCAGCCCGAGCGCCCGGTGGGCGGCGAGCGCGACCTCGGCCACCGCGGCGGCCACCTGCGGCTCCAGCCGCGCCGGGGCGTGCCAGGTGGTACGGCCGGCGGTGTAGCGGGCCGCGTAGTCGTACACGCCATTGCGGGGGACGATCTCCACGGCGGGCAGGGCCTGCGGCCCGTCGCCCAGGTCCAGCACCGACACGGCCACGTCCATGCCGGGCACGTACCGCTCCACCAACGCAGTCGAGTCGTACGCGAAACAGCCGACCATCGCGGCGGGCAGCGCGGCGACGTCCCGGACCACGGCGGCGCCGAGTCCCGAACCACCCTGGGCCGGCTTCACCATCAGCGGCAGCCCCAGCCGGTCGACGATCCGGTCCAGTACCGCGACCGCGCCCAGCTCGGAGAAGCGGTCGTGCGGCAACGCCACCCAGTCGGGGGTGGGGATGCCGGCCTCGCGGAGCACCGCCTTGGCGGACGGCTTGTCCCAGGCGAGCCGGGAGGCGCGGGCGTCGCAGCCGACGTAGGGCACGTCGCAGAGGTCGAGGACGCCGCGCAGCGAGCCGTCCTCACCGGTGGCCCCGTGCAGGGCGATCACCACGGCGTCCGGCGGGTCGGCGGCCAGCGCGGGCAGCAGGGCGACGTCGGCGTCGCGCAGCTCGGCCTCCACGCCGGCGCCGCGCAGCGCGTCGAGGACCCGGCGTCCGGAGCGCAGGGACACGTCCCGTTCGTAGGAGAGCCCACCGGCGAGCACCAGGACGCGCAGGTCGGTCGTGCTCGCGGGGTCGGTCACCGGCGACGGCGAAGCGGAGGTGGCAGCCATGCCGGAATCATGCCAAGTCGGGTCCGGGAGTGTCCGCGCCGGGACGGCCGCGCCGTACTCCGGGACGGTCCACCTGGCCGAAGACCCGGCGCATGGCGATGTCCTGCTCCATCACGCCGGCCAGCCGACGGACCCCCTCCCGGATCCGCTCCGGCGACGGGAAGGAGAAGTTCAGACGGATGTTGCCGCTGCCCGAGCCGTCGGCGTAGAAGCCGGTGCCCGGCACGTACGCGACCCGGGCGGCGATGGCCCGGGGCATCATCGCCTTGGCGTCCAGGCCGTCGGGCAGGGTGGCCCAGACGAAGAGGCCGCCGCCGGGTCTGGTCCACGTCGTCCCGGCCGGCATCATGTCGTCCAGCGCGTCGAGCATGGCGTCCCGGCGCTCCCGGTAGACCTCACGGTAGGTCTTGAGCTGCTCCCGCCAGGGCATGGTGGCGAGGTATGTGGTGACGGCCGCCTGGGCGTACGCGCTGGGGCAGAGGATCTGCGCCTCGCTGGCGATGACCAGCTTGTCGCGGACGGCGTGCGGGGCGAGGATCCAGCCGACCCGCAGGCCGGGGGCGAAGGTCTTGGAGAAGGTGCTCAGATAGAACACCCCCTCGCGGCGGCGGGCCCGCAGCGGCCGGGGGGCCTCGGTCTCGAAGCCGAGCTGACCGTACGGGTCGTCCTCCACCACGAGCAGCCCGGCGCGCTCGCAGATGTCCAGCACCCGCTCCCGGCGCTCCTCGCTCAGCGTGACGCCGGCGGGGTTCTGGTAGGTGGGGATGGTGTAGAGGAACTTGACCCGCCGGCCGGCGCGGGCCAGGTCGGCGATGGCCACCTCCAGCGCCTCCGGGATCAGCCCCTGGTCGTCCATCGGCACGTGCGCCACCTGTGCCTGGGCGGCCTGGAACACCCCGAGCGCGCCGACGTAGGTCGGCCCCTCGGCGAGCACCACGTCGCCCGGGTCGAGGAAGAGCCGGGCCACCAGGTCGAGCGCCTGCTGGCCGCCGACGGTGACCACCACGTCGTCCGGCGAGGCGCCGCAGGACGCGTCGATGCCGGAGAGCGCCATCACCTCGCAGATCCGCTCGCGCAGCTCCAGGGTGCCCTGGCCGATGCCGTACTGGAGGGTGGTGGCGCCGTGCTCGGCGCCGAGCCGGCCGAGCATCTCGCCGACCGCGTCCAGCGGCAGCGCGGCGATGTAGGGGGCGCCACCGGCGAGCGAGACGACCTCCGGCCGGCTGGCCACGGCGAAGAGCGCCCGGATCTCCGAGGCGGTCATCCCGCGGACCCGCCGGGCGTACCGGTCGGTGTAGTCGTCGAGCGTCGTGCCGGTCATGACATCACCTCGATCGCGTGTCGGGTGGCTCCCCACCCGGGGGTGGTACCCGGGGCGCCGGCGACCATGGCGGCGCGGGCGCCGGTCTGTCGATCCTAGTCGCGCCGGCCGGCCATCAGCCCGGTGACGTGGTGGTCGTCCACATCCCGGACGACTGCTCCGGGTCGCGGCGCGGCGCCAGACGCGCCGAACCGGAGTGGTCGGCCCCGTTCCGGTGGGCGTTCGCGCGTCCCCTCCCGTACGGTCGGGTGACGGCGTACGATCGCTCGTCGGGGGCAGGAAGGCGACGGCGGTCGTACCGCGGTGGTCTTCACCTCCGAGCCTATTGTGGGGATGCGCCAATGTCGCGACGTCTGGTCAGCCTGACCCTCGACACGCTGGAGGACCTGCCTCGTCCGTGCCGGCGCTGCGTCTTCTGGGAGCTTGATCCGGTTTCCGCGGAGCGGGCCTGCGCGGCCGGTGACCCGGGGCTGGAGAAGGAGGCCTGGGTCTCCCAGACGCTGCTGGAGTGGGGTTCCTGCGGCAAGCTGGCGTACGTCGACGGCATGCCCGCCGGTTTCGTCATGTACGCCCCACCGGCCTACGTCCCCCGCTCGATGGCGTTCCCCACCTCACCGGTCTCCGCCGACGCGGCACTGCTGATGACGGCGCACGTGGTCCCCGCGTTCGCCGGCGGTGGGCTGGGCCGGATGCTGGTCCAGGGCGTCGCCCGGGATCTCACCAAGCGCGGCATCAAGGCGATCGAGGCGTTCGGCGACGCGAAGTTCGGCGACGCGGACGACCTGGTGAGCGGCGGCTGTGTCGCCCCGGCCGACTTCTTCCTGTCGGTGGGCTTCAAGACGGTCCGCCCGCACCCCCGACACCCCCGGTTGCGGCTGGAGCTGCGTACCGCGCTGTCCTGGAAGTCCGACGTCGAGTACGCGCTGGAGAAGCTGCTCGGCTCGATGAGCCCGGAGAGCCTGCTCCGCCCGGTACGCCCGGCCCCGGCCACCCGCTCCACCACCGGCTGACCGGGCCCCGCTCAGGTGCCCGGCGGGCACCCAGCGGGCGAGTCAGTCGACCACCGTGCCGGCGGTGACCACCGCGCGCAGCTCACTCACGTCGATCGAGCCGGTCGGCACGTCCCGCTCGTCCGGCAGGTACATCCGCTGCACGGCGGCGACGATCGCCTCGGCCACCCGGTCCCGGAACCGGGGGTCGACCAGGCGGGCCCGGTCGGCGGGCGAGGTCAGGTAGCCGACCTCGACGCGGACCGCGGGCATCCGGGTCAGCCGCAGCAGGTCCCAGGTCTTGGCGTGGGTACGGCAGTCCCGCAGCCCGGTGCGGGCGACGATCTCCCGCTGCACCAGGCCGGCGAGCCGCTCACCGGTGGCCGAGGTGACCCCGTTGTCGGTCGTCCCGTAGTGGTAGGTGGCCACCCCCTCGGCGGCCGGGTTGGCGTGCCCGTCGGTGTGCAGCGAGATGAACACGTCGGCGCCGAGCGAGTTGGCCAGCTCCGCCCGGTCGGCGTCCGGCAGGCAGGTCGGGGGCGCCGGTCCGCGGGTGAGCTGCACGCGTACCCCGGAGGCCGCCAGCCGCCCCTCCAGCCGGCTGGCCAGGTCGTGCATCAGGTCGGCCTCGGTCCAGCGCAGCGGCCCGTCGGGGACCACCTGGCCGGGGTCGGTGCCGCCGTGGCCCGGGTCGATCACCACGGTCCGGCCGACCAGGGTGGGACCGGACTGCCGGATGGCGTCGGACTCGCGCAGCCACTGCGGCCGGCCGCCGACCACCTTGCGGCCGAGCCGGCGCAGCGCCCCCATCGTGTACGGCCCGCACGAACCGTCCGGTTTCAGCCCCACCTCCCGCTGGAACTGGGCCACCGCCCGGGAGGTTCGGACGCCGTAGACGGCGTCGGCGCGGCCCACGTCGTACCCCATCTCCAGCAGTCGCTCCTGGAGTGACCGGACGTCCTCGCCGGTGAGCGGCTCGGGCACCGCGTGGAAGAGGGTGCGGGCGCCGAGCCGCCAGCGGGCCTGGTCGAGCGCCCGCCAGGTCTCCGCGCCGACCCGCCCGTCGACGCTGAGGCCGCGCGACTGCTGGAAGGCGCGCACGGCCCGTTCGATGGCCGGGTCGAACTCGTCGCAGTCCCCGCCGGTGGCCGGGGCGAGCAGGTCGAGGCCGGTCAGCACGGTACGGATCTCCGTCACGGCCGGTCCACGGTCACCGGGTCGGATGGGACGCACGCTCGACCCCCTCTGCTGCGCGGGTGCCGGCCGGGCCCGCGGGTCGCGGGCCGGACGCCGACGCCGATGGCGCTCCGCCGCCCGGACGCCTCCGGGGGCGGGCCGTCGCTCGGTCGCCCCGGGTTGAGGCTAAGCGCTGCCGGGCACCGAGGGTGCCGGGTCGGCGCAGGTCAGGCGGGAAAAAGCCGGAACCCCGCACCCTTGTCGGGTGCGGGGTTCCGGAAGCGGTACGGGTCGGGTCGGGTCAGAGCGCCGACTCGATCAGCCGGACCAACTCGCCCTTGGGCTTGGCGCCGGCGATGGACTGCACCGGCTCGCCGTTCTTGAACACGGTGAGGGTCGGCACGGACATCACCCGGTACGCCCGGGCGGTCTCCGGGTTCTCGTCGATGTTGAGCTTGACGATGGTGACCTGGTCACCCATCTCGCCGGCGATCTCCTCCAGCAGCGGCGACACCTTGCGGCACGGGCCGCACCACTCCGCCCAGAAGTCCACCAGGACCGGCTTGTCGGACTTCAGCACGTCGGCGGTGAAGCTCGCGTCGGTGACGACCTTTGTTGCTCCCACTATGACCCTCCTCCTCAGGCTTGCGTTTTCTGTTGTTTTCGCCTGCTCAGCTCAGCGTGGCGATGAAGCGTTCGGCGTCCAGGGCGGCGGCGCAGCCGGTGCCGGCCGCGGTGATCGCCTGCCGGTAGGTGTGGTCGACCACGTCACCGGCGGCGAACACGCCGGGGATGCTGGTCCGGGTGCTCGGCGCCTGCACCTTCACGTACCCTTCGTCGTCCAGCTCGACCTGGTCGCGGAAGAGCTCGCTGCGCGGGTCGTGGCCGATCGCCACGAAGACGCCGGTGACGTCGAGGACCTTGGACTCCCCGGTGTGCACGTTGCGCACCCGGACGCCGGTGACCTTGCCGTCGTCGCCGAGGACCTCCTCGACGGTGCTGTTCCACTCGACCTTGATCTTGTCGTTGCCCAGCGCCCGCTCGGCCATGATCTTGCTGGCCCGGAACGAGTCGCGCCGGTGGATGATGGTGACCGACTCGGCGAAGCGGGTCAGGAAGCTCGCCTCCTCCATCGCGGAGTCACCGCCGCCGACCACCACGATGTGCTGGTTGCGGAAGAAGAAGCCGTCACAGGTGGCACAGGACGACACACCGTGGCCCAGGTATTCCTGCTCGCCGGGCACGCCCAGCGGTCGCCACGCCGAGCCGGTGGAGAGGATGACCGCCTTCGCCCTGTACGCGGTCTGACCCACCCACACGGTGCTCACGTCGTCCGAGCCGACCATGCCGGTGTCCTTGAGCTCGACCCGGGTCACGTCGTCGGTGAGGAACTCGGCGCCGAACCGCTCGGCCTGCTTGCGCATGTTGTCCATCAGCTCGGGGCCGAGGATGCCGTCGGCGAAGCCGGGGAAGTTCTCCACCTCGGTGGTGGTCATCAGGGCACCGCCGGACTGCACGCCCTCGATGACGAGCGGCTTCAGGTTGGCGCGCGCGGCATAGACCGCCGCCGTGTAACCGGCCGGCCCGGAGCCGATGATGATCAGGTTGCGGACCTCGTCCACTGCCGTCTCCCGATGTGTGTGGTCGCCATCCGTTCCGGCTGACGTACGCCGGGACGATGCCGGTTCGAGTGCCGGCGCCCGAGGGCCCCGGCGACTGACTTGCAGAACGTCATCGTACGAAGCGGGGATTCCCGAGCCGGCTGTCCGGTGGGTCACGTCACGTGCGAAAGCGGACGTCCGGTCGCGTCCTCACCCTACCCGGGAGCGGTACCGGGTGTCCGCGCCGGAACCGGGTACGCCGCACTCCGGACCACTGACCCAGGCCCATCGGGCACCGGCCGCGTCGACGAAGTCCACGACCAGCGCCGGCGTCCCCTGGAAGGCCGCGTAGTCGACCACGTCGACGGTCAGCGGGCCGGCGCCGTGCTCGGCGGTGATCTCGTCCAGGCAGGTGTCGAGCGCCACCGGGTCGGCGAGCCGGTCCAGCGTGCCGGGGCCCGCCAGCCGGCCGTGGTCGTCGCTGGAATCGGGCTGGCCGCCGGGCTGCTTGGCCGCCGGCCGCTTGCCGGCGGGCGGCCCGTCCACGAGGGGCCCGCCGCCGGACAGCGCCGCCGGGGTCCAGTCGGTGCCGCTGTGCGTGGTGCGGCGGCCCGCCGCGCCGAACGGGCTGGCCAGGGCGGTCCGCTCCTGGCCCGGGGCCGATGCGCCGCTGTCCGCGCCGCCCTCGGTGCGGACCAGCTGGTTGACGCCGAGGCCGACGCCGACCATGGCGGCCGCGGCGAGCGCCACCGGACCGGCGAGCCGGGCCCAGCGCCGACGTCGCCGTCCGGGTCCGCTGCCCCCCGCCGGCCGGGACCGGTCGCGGCCGGCCCGCTCCGGGTGCCCGCCGCGCTCGCCGGCCGGCCGGCCGACCGGCTCGTCGGGGCGTGGGCCGTGCGGGTCGTCGATGGGGTGGGTGCGGTCCGACTGGGCCTGGTCCGGGTCACCCGCCGGGTCGTCGGCCGCCGGGAGCCGGGTCTGCGGTCCGGGCTGGCGCGGAAAACCGGCCGCCGCGACCGGGGCCGGTCCGGCGCCGACCAGCGCGGCGGCGATCCGTTCCGCCACCGCCAGCGGCATCTCCGGGGCGGGGCCGGCGGCCCACCGGGCCAGGTCGTCGTGCACCTGCGGCAGGGCGGTGACCAGCCGGGCGTACGCCGCCGACCAGGTCGGGTCCTCGTCGACCAGGCGCGCGACGGTCGCCTGCTCGGGCGTACCCTCCAGCGCCCCCCCGACGTAGTCGGCGAGCAGGTCGTGGTCGACCTGGCTGAGGTCCCCGGACGTCACGTCTCCTCCTCGACGGTGCCGTGCCGGGACCGTCCCGACCCCGATCGGACGTCCTGCGGGGGCCGGCGGTTCCCGGCGGTGGCCTCGGGTACGCCGGAAGCCGGGGCGACCTCGTCGGAGCCGGTACGCAGATGACCCAGGAGCGTCGCGAGCCGGGCCCGGCCGCGGGCGCAGCGGCTCTTCACCGTGCCCTCGGCCACGCCGAGGATCCGGGCCACCTCGGCGACCGGGTAGCCCTGCACGTCGACCAGGACCAGCGCCGCCCGCTGCTCCACGGGGAGCGCCGCGAGCGCCTGCCGGACCACCAGCGCGGTGTCGTGGTCCCGGACCGGGGCGGCCGGCTCCACCCCCGTCGGCCGGCCGTCTGCGTCGGTACGGCTGCCGTCGGGCAGCGGGACGGTCGGATGCGCCTGCCGGCGACGGATCCGGTCCAGACAGGCGTTCACCACGATCCGGTGCAGCCAGGTGGTGACCGCCGAGTCGCCGCGGAAGCGGGCCGCGGCCCGGTGCGCGGAGAGCAGGGCGTCCTGCAACGCGTCGGCGGCCTCCTCGCGGTCGCCGAGGGTACGCAGGGCGACCGCCCAGAGCCGGTCGCGGTGCCGGTGGAAGAGCTCGGTGAAGGCGTCCCGGTCACCGGCCACGTGGGCGCGGATCAGGTCGAGGTCGCTCGCGTCCGTCACCACGACCCACCGGTGTGGTGACGGCTACGCGGCGAGCCGTTCACGAGCCCTGGACGGTGATCTCCTGGACCCCGATCTTGTACTTGCCGCTGCCGTCCTCCTTCTGCGGCAGCTCGGTGATCCAGAGCATCAGGTAGCGGTACTTCTGGTCGGCGTTGAAGCCGTTGCTGAAGGTCATCGTGGTGCCGTCGTACTGCTCCAGCGCGTCGCCGACCGGCTGGTAGTTCTTGACCAGCTGCTTGTCGCCCGAGGAGGTGTGCGGGAAGTTGCCCTGGCCGGCGAAGAGCTGGGCGGTCGCACCGCCGGCCGAGACGACGGCCTGCACCGACTTGACGGTGTGCGGGGCGCCCAGGTCGATCCAGACGCCCATGCCCTTCTTGAAGTTGCCGAACTTGGCGCTGTTGTAGCTCTGGGTGTCCCAGCCCTCGTCGAGGCTGCCGTCGGTCACCTTGTCGGCGTCGTCGAGCTCGTCCCGCACCCGGCTGTCCGGGTCGATGATCTTCACGTCGGTGATGTCGAGCTTGCGGACGGCGGCCGCGGCGGGCGTGGTGTCCTCCACGGCGGGCGCGGTCGGGGAGGGCTGGGCCACCGGCTTCCGTGCCGGGTCCTTGTCGTCGCCGCCGAAGATGCTGATCCCGATCAGCAGACCGACCAGGGCCACCGCCAGCAGGCCGGCGATGCCGATGGCCACCTTGCGGCCACCGGCGGCGGCCAACGGCGAGCGGTCGTCCTCCGGCTCGGCGGTGAAGCGCAGGGTGCCGGCGCTCTCCAGGAAGTGGTCGTCGGCGGGGATGTCCAGCCGGGCCAGCTCGGCGGCGAGCACGTCCGAGGAGGGCGGCGCGATCTCCGGGTCGAGCAGGTCCATCGTCAGGTCGTCCAGGTAAGCCGGGACGCCGGCCCGGACCTGTCGGGGCGCCGCGATCGCACCGCTGCCGTCGCGTACGGCGTCGGGGATGGCGGCGCGGCCGTGACCGGCGGTGGCGCCGTGCAGCGGGGCCTCGTGGTGCGGCCAGTGCCCGGTGAGCGCGAAGTAGAGGATCCCGCCGACCGCCCGGACGTCGTTCTCCTGGCTGTCGGCGCCGTCGGTGCGCGCGTCGGCCAGCACCACCCGACCCTCGTCGCTGATCATGGCGGTGCCCGGGTGCACGTTGCCGTGCACCATGCCGGTGGCGTGCACGGCGGCGAGGGCGCTCGCCACGGCGTTGCCCACCGCGGTTGCCCGGGCCGGGTCCAGCGGACCCTCGGCCGCCACCTGTTCGCGCAGCGACTGGCCGTCCACCCACTCGCGGACCACGTACGCCCGGTCGTCCTCGTCGATGGCGTCGTAGACGCCGACCAGGTTGGGGTGGATGACGCGGCTGGCCGCGACGGCGGCCTGGAGCATCTCGGTGGCGGAGTCGCCGCCGGGGTAGCGCAGAACGACCGCCACGGGCCGGCGCAGCACGACGTCGACCCCGCGCCAGACCAACCGGCCCGCGCTGTCGTTGTTGATGTGCTCGACCAGCTCGTACCGCTCGGCGAGGATCTCACCGGCCGTGGGAGCACCGAAGGTCATGACCGGCGGAGCGCTTTCCTCCGCCTCCTGACCCTCGCCGACCTGGGTCACCCGTCCTCCCTCGGTGATCGTGTCGATCGATGGACCCGTGCTGCTGGGCATGGTGGCTTCCCGCTCCGCCGTCGAAGGAACCGGCCCGGCCGGAGTCGCCGGAGCACCGGCGCCTGCCGTACCCGTCGAGAGCGACCTTACCCGGGTTGCCCGTTCCCTCGACATGTCATCTTCCCGCCGTCGCCTGCGAGGTGCCAGCGGTCGTCGGGCCGTCCGGTTGTGACCGTTGTCGGCCACGATGCCGGCACGTGTACTAGCCAATCTAGAGGTTGACCGCAAGTAGTCGTAGCAGGGGTTGCGGCCGGTGTGGCGACCGCGCGGCGCCGATCGGGGATTCCCCTCCGATCAGCCCCCCACCCTCATCCTTCCGGTTGGTTGTCCACAGGCCGAACCGGCGGCTGACCGGCGAATCGCTGAGTTATCCACAGGTGTGTCCCCAGCCTGGTGATCCCCGGTCACGGTGCGTGGTGAGTGCCGGTCAGCGGCCCAGTCGGCGGCGGACCATGCCGATCACCTCGGTGATCTCGCCGATCTTCAGCACCGCGGCCAGTCCGAGGTAGGTCAGGCCGATCGCGGCGCCGCCGATCACCAGCTGGAGCAGCGCCGCCGGCTTGCTCAGCTCGGCCGGGTCGCCGGGCAGCAGCCGGACCAGCACCAGACCGACCAGCGCGGCGCCCAGCGCGGCGAGCGCCACCCGGCCGACGGTCCGGCTGATCCGGCCCAGCCCGAGCCGGCCGACCCGGCGGCGGATCAGCATCGCCGAGGCGGCCACCGCCACCAGGTAGGAGATCGCGTTGCCGAGCATCATCCCGGCCGCCGCGAAGCTCGCCGGGAAGACCAGGTAGAAGACGAACTGGAGCAGCGTCCGCAGGGCCACCACCCCGATGATCACCAGTGCCGGGGTACGGGTGTCCTGGAGGGCGTAGAAGCCGAAGGTGAGCAGCTGGCTGATCGCGAACGGGACCAGCCCCAGCGCGCCGACCAGCAGCACCGTGGAGGTGAGCTGGGCGCTCTCGCTGGTGAACGCGCCGTACCGGAAGACCATCACCGACAGCGGGCCGGAGAGCACCGCGTAGACCACTGCGATCGGGGCGAGGACCGCGCTGACCGTCCGGATGCCCCGGGACAGGTCGGCGGTGATGTCGCCGAACCGGCCGTCCGCGGCGGCGGCGCTCATCCGCGGCATCAGCGCCGTGATGATCGAGACCGCGACGATGCCGTGCGCCATCATGATCAGCAGGAAGACGTTGTTGTAGATCATGATGCCGGCCTTGTCGTCGCCGGCCGCCCGGGTCAACAGGTTGACGATCACGAAGAGGCCGAGCTGGTTGGCCGCGACGTAGCAGAACATCCAGGCCCCGAGCTTCGCCAGTTCGCGCAGCCCCAGCTCCCGGAAGTCGAACCGCCACTTCCACCGGAAGCCCACCTTGCGCAGCGCCGGCAGCAGGCCGACGGCCTGCACCGCCACACCGAGCAGGGTGCCACCGCCGATCACCAGGATCCGGGCCATGCCCATCTCCTCGGGCTTCAGCAGGTCGGTGCCGAAGGTGGCGATGTAGATCGCACAGGTGCCGATCACCACCAGGTTGTTCAGGATCGGCGCCCACATCGGCGCCGCGAAGTGCCCCCGGGTGTTCAGCACCGCGGCGATCAACGCGCTCACGCCGGTGAAGAACAGCATCGGCAGCATCAGGTACGACAGCTTGTTGACCAGGTCGGTGTAGCCCGCGCTCTGGCCGCTGGCGTACAACGCGGTGATCAACTCCGCGCCCGCCACCGTGAGCAGCGCGGCGATGCCCAACGCGATCACCGCCAGGGTGAGCAGCCGCTGCGCGTACGCGTCGCCGCCGTCGGCGTCTGCCCGACGCCGCCGGACCAGCACCGGGATCAGCACGCTGGTGAGCACCCCGCCGAGCAGGAACTCGTACACCTGGCTCGGCAGGAACTGCGCGGTCGTGTACGCGTTGCCGACCAGGCCGCCGCCGAGCGCCGCACCGATCATCAGGTTGCGCAGGAAGCCCGTACCCCGGCTGACCAGGCTGCCGGCGGCCATCACCGCGCTGTTCGCCGCGGCGCTGGTCTCCGCCACCTGCTCGGTCGGCGGGGCGGTCGCCTCCACCGCCGGCTGGTTCAGCGGCTCGGCCGAGATGAAGGTCGCCTCGTCCGTCGGCGGGACCGCGCCGTCCGGCGTGGCGTTGGCGCTGCGGTACAGCCCGCCGCTCATCTCCAGCCTCCAAGGGGTGACGTCGGATCCGGACCACCGGCCCGCACGCCCCAGACCTTAGTCAACGCCCACTTCATACCCGCGCCCGGCGGATCAGTTCCTGCCCCGGCCCGATAGGCTGGCGATCCCATGTCCGAAGCCTCCGCATCCCACGCCGCCGACCGTCGTGAGCTGACCGCAGCGCAGCGCAACGCCGTCGCCGAACTGCTCCGCGTCAGCCCGGTCGCCGACGAGCTGGGGCGCCGGTTCGCCGCCGCCGGTCACGAACTGCACCTGGTGGGCGGTTCGGTCCGCGACGCCCTGCTCGGCCGGCTCGGCAACGACCTCGACTTCTGCACCGACGCCCACCCCGACGAGACCCTGCGGATCGTCAAGGGCTGGGCCGAGGCGATCTGGGAGACCGGCCGCGAGTTCGGCACCATCGGCTGCCAGCGCGACGGGCTGCTGCTGGAGATCACCACCTACCGCGCCGAGGCGTACGACAAGGTCAGCCGCAACCCGATCGTGGAATACGGCACCAACCTCACCGACGACCTGCGCCGTCGCGACTTCACCGTCAACGCGATGGCGGTCAGCCTTCCCGAGCACCGGTTCACCGACCCGTACGGCGGCCTGGACGACCTGGCCGCGAAGGTGATCCGTACCCCGGGCACCCCCCGGGAGTCGTTCGGCGACGACCCGCTGCGGATGCTGCGGGCCGCCCGGTTCGCCGCCCAGCTGCGCTTCGCCGTCCACCCGGACGTCCGGGCGGCGATGGGTGAGATGGCCGCGGACCTGGATCGGATCACCGCCGAGCGGATCCGCGACGAGTTCACCAAGCTGCTCTGCGGCGCCGACCCGATCACCGGGCTGCGGCTGCTGGTCGACACCGGCCTGGCCGACCGCTTCCTGCCCGAGCTGACCGGGCTGAAGCTGACCATCGACGAGCACGCCCAGCACAAGGACGTCTACGAGCACACCCTCACCGTGGTCAGCAACGCGATGGCGCTGGAGTCCGACGGCTGCGACTTCGTGCTGCGGATGGCTGCGCTGATGCACGACGTGGGCAAGCCGGCCACCAAGGCCGTCGGGCCGGACGGGCGGGTCAGCTTCCACCACCACGAGGTGGTCGGCGCCCGGCTGACCAAGGCTCGGATGAAGGCCATGCGCTATTCCAAGGACGTCACCACCCAGGTGACCAAGCTGGTCGGCCTGCACCTGCGCTTCTACGGGTACGGCCGGGGCGAGTGGACCGACTCGGCGGTGCGCCGGTACGTCACCGACGCCGGTGACCTGCTGACCCGGCTGCACAAGCTGACCCGCTCCGACTGCACCACCCGCAACCGGCGCAAGGCGGCGGCGCTCTCCGCCGACTACGACGCGCTGGAGGAGCGGATCGCCCGGATCGCGGCCGAGGAGGACCTGGCCCGGGTCCGCCCCGACCTCGACGGCAACGCGATCATGGAGCTGCTCGGCGTACCGCCGGGGCCGGTGGTCGGCCAGGCCTGGAAGCACCTCAAGGAGCTGCGCCTGGAGCGCGGCCCGCTGGACCGCGACGAGGCCGAGGCCGAGCTGCTGCGCTGGGCCCGGGACCAGGGCATCACCTCCTGACGCCGGCCCCCGAGTGTTAAAAGGGGCCCCCTGTACAACGCCAGGCGTTGTACAGGGGGCCCCTCCTTACACCTCAGCCGTCGACGGCGGCCTTGGCGGTGCCGTTGCTGTGTGCGCTGCCCAGCCTGGCGAGCAACCCCGGCAGGTCGATGCCGGTGAGGTCGGAGCCGAGCTGGAGGCCCTGCGCCACGTTCCCGGCCACCGACTTCGTCAGCGAGGACGCCCCGTCGGTGGAGATCACCGTCATCTTGTCGATCGCCCCGATCGGCGCGCTGGCCGCCTCGACCACCTGCGGCAGCACCTTGACCAGCAGGTCCAGCACAGCGGCCTCGCCGTACGCGGCGAACGCCTCGGCCTTGCGGGCCATCGCCTCCGCCTCGGCCTGCCCGCGCGCCTGGATGGCCGCGGCCTCGGCCTGACCCTCCCGCTCGACCGCCTCGGCGATCGCGGACCGCCGCCGCTGCTCGGCCTCACCCTCCTTGGCACCCTCGATCGCGTTCGCCTCGGCCAGCGCGGCCCGGCGGGCCCGCTCGCCCTCACCGGTGAGCCGGGCCTGCTCGGCCTCGGCCTGCGCGGCGGCGATGGTGGCCTGCCGCCGGGCGTCGGCGTTCAGCACCGCCGCGTTGCGGGCCGCCTCCGCCTCCTGCTCGACCTTGTACCGGGCCGCGTCGGCCGGCTTGCGGACCTCGGTGTCGAGCTGGCGCTGCTTCAACTCGGCGTTGCGCTCGGCGACCTTCTGCTGCTCGGTGAGGATCGCCTGGTCCCGCTCGGCCTGGGCGAGCGGCCCGGCCGCTGCGGACCTCGCCTTCGCCGCGTCGATCTCGGCCTGGATGGCGGCCTGCTTGAGGGACAGGTTCCGGTTCGCCTCGGCGATCGCCTCCTCGGCGAGCAGCCGCTCCTGCTCGGCCTGCTGCCGGGCCCGGGCCTCGGCGATGGCCGCGTCCTTGAGCACCCGGGCGGCCTCCGGCCGGCCCAGGTCGGCGAGGTAGGACCCCTCGGTGATGATGTCCTGGAGCTGGAAGGCGTCCAGCACGAGACCCTGGTTGGTCATCGAGTGCTCGGCCTCCTCGGCCACTGCGCTGGCGAACGCCGCCCGGTCCCGGATCACCTCCTCGACGGTGAGCCGCCCGACGATCGACCGCAGCGCGCCGGCCAGCACCTCCCGGGTGAAGTTGTCGATCTCGGCCTGCTGGTGCAGGAACCGCTGGGCGGCGGCCCGGATCGCGTCCTCGGTCCCGCCCACCTTGACGATGGCCACGCCGTGCAGGTCGGCGCGGATGCCCTGCTTGCTGACCGCGCCCCGGATGCCGACGTCGATCCGGCGGCTGGACAGGTCGAGCGACTGGAGCTTCTGCACCACCGGCAGGACGAAGACCGAGGCGCCCAGCACGACCTTCTGCCCGGACATGTCGGTCTGCCGGCCGCCGTCGGCGGTCTGGGTGGTCCGGCCCTTGCGGCCGGTGACGATGAAGGCCTCGTTGGGGCCGGCCACCTTGATCCGGGAGAGCACGAAGAGGATGAGGACGACGGCGAGGAGGACCGCGCCGCCGATGGCGACGAGCAGGAACATGGGGGTTGTCCGTTCAGTAGGTTTCGACCTGGACGCTGGTCTCGCTGAGCGCTTCGACCACGAAGATCCGGGCACCGACCGGGATCGGCCGGTCGGCACGGGCGTTGAGCTTCACCGGCTGCCCGGCGAGGCGGACCCGCACCTCGCCGTAGCCGCCGGTGGGGACGGGGGTGACCACCAGGCCGGTCGCGCCGACCAGGTGGTCGCGGGTGGGGGTGGGGTCGGTGCGCATGTCCCGGGCCGCCCGGCTGAGCCGGGACGCCAGCCAGGCGGTGGGCACCGCGGCGAACGCGCCGCCGGCCACCGCGACCGCCAGCATCCCGGGGGTACGCCCACCGAGCAGCTCGTTGACGATCGCCGCGCCGAAGCCGAACGCCCCGACGAAGCCCGCGACCGTCTCCAGCGACACCGGACCGTCGACGTCGGGACTGCCGAGGTGCAGCAGCCCGGTGCCGAGCAGTCCGAGGGCCAGTACGGCGACGCCGGCGCCGCCGATGACGAGGAAGATCAGTGTTCCCGTGGCCACGATCCGTACGGTAGCCACCCAGGTCAACGTCGCCGGGTGAGCGTACGAGCACGCCTGGTGTCCACCGTGGATGGATAATCCCCCGCATGCGACTGCGATTCAGATCGACCATGATGACCGCCGCGTTGGTCGCGGCGGTCGCCCTCCCACTCGGTCCGGCCCTCCCGGCGCACGCCGAGGGACTCAGCGACACGCAGATCACCCAACGCGACGGCAGCGCCTTCGCCCTCACCCCGGACTGGAGCCTGAAGCCGTACGCGGACGCGCTGGCCAACCGGATCGGCGCGGACGGCGTGGCCACCGTGCTGAGCACCGCCAACCGGCAGACCACCTCCTGCAACACCAGCCAGCTGTCCGCGCGGCCGGAGAACTACGACCGGACCGACATCCCGCTCCGGCCGGAGCAGCTGATCCACTCCTCGGACCGGTTCTGCTGGAACGCCGAGGACAGCACCGTGCTGCACTGGGCCCCGCAGGGCATCACCGGCTCGTCGGACGCGGACGACGACCACCTCTGGGGCGCCAACGACGTCATGGTGGTCTCCTGGCACTACATGGCCAGCACCGCGGGGACGTCGTACGACAAGGGCGCGCGGATCTCGATGGTCGACCGGGTCACCGGGAAGTATCGGCAGGTGCTGTTGGTGGAGCCGACGAAGACCAGCACACCGAACTACAAGGCCATCCCGATCCACGCGGGGGGGATCGCCTGGGCTGGCAACTACCTGTACGTGACGGACACCGAAGACGGGCTCCGGGTCTTCGACATGACCAAGTTCCTCTGGGTGGACGCCGCCAACGGAGACCAGGTGGGGCTGGTCAACGGCGTGTACAAGGGCCACGGCTACTCGTACGTGCTGCCGCAGGTGGGCTTCTACCGGCAGCCGAAGCCGCAGGCGTTCCTCGCCTGCTCGCCGAAGGCCGACTCACTCTGCTTCTCGTCGCTCACCCTGGACCGCAGCACCAGCCCGGACACCCTGGTGGTCGGGGAGTACCGGCCCAGCCCGGCGTCGGCCGACCCGAGCATCGTCGGTGGCCGGGTGGTCCGCTATCCGGTCGACGGGTCCACCCGGCAGCTCGCCCTGACCAACGGCAGGTCGGTCCCGACGGACGCCGTGACGATCCCGAAGACCAACGTGCAGGGGGCGCAGACCTGGAACGGCTCCTACTACCTGGGCCGCTCCTCCGCGGAGAAGCACAGTTTCATGTACAGCGGTCCCCGGGACGCCGCGATGTCCACCTGGAGCTGGACGATCGGCGGTGAGGATCTTTACCACGAGCACAGCGGGGAGGGTTCCACCATCTCGGCCGGCAAGATCTGGACGACCACCGAGCACTACGTGGACGGCAGCGGCAACGTCATCGACAAGCGGATCGTGTTCGCCGTGCCGCTCACCGAAATGTCCTGATCTCCGCTGCCCCTCGACGGGCCCGGCCGCCGGCTGTGCGGCGCCGGGCCCGTCGAGACGGGCGCCGGTTCAGCGCGGTCCGAGGGTGAGGGCCATGTTCAGGCCCAGCGTGGCGGGCAGTGCCCGACGGCCGAGCTCCCGGCCGGCGGGGTCGGTCAGCACCATGTCGTTCGTCGACGGATCGCGGCGGAGCAGCCGGCCGTCGTCCACCCAGGCGGCGTCGGCGTCCGGGAAGGTCCGCAGCACCCGGCCGGTCGCCACCTCGGCGAGGACCGGGCCGTCCGGTCCCTTCAGCACCACCCGCCGGCCGTCCGGGGACCAGGACCAGGGGCCGGCCGGATCACCGGGTACGGGCACGAAGCGGGTGGGTCTCCCGTCGTCGGCGGAGAAGAACTGCACCCCGCGGCGCAGGTGCGGGCTCGCCTCCGACCGGGGGGCGTCCGGGTCGGTCTGCTGCAACGCCACCTCGCGCCCGTCCCGACTCCAGGTGAAGAAGCACTGGTCGGTGCAGAGGTGACGGGTGAGTTCCATCGGGTACGTCCGGTAGTCACCGGTGGCGACGGTCAGCACCCCGAGTGCGAACCCGCCCTCCTTGTCCATGATCGTCAGGGCGAGCCGGCTGCCCTCCGGCGACCAGTGCGGGGTCATGATCCACTGGTCGACCCTCGCCCAGCGCACCTTCCCGGTGGGCAGGTCCAGCAGGCCCAGTTCGCCGCGGCGCTCGTAGTCGACGACGGCGGCCACCCGACCGCGCGGGGCAGCCCAGGTCTCCTCGTACCGGCCGGGGACGTAGCGCCCGCTCTGCCGGTCCAGGGCGTAGCCCGGCTCGGCCGGTGTGCCGGTCGAGGTGGCGCCGGTGAGCACCCAGCCGCCCGGCAGCGCCACGGGTGCCCGCGTCCAGTCCGTCGGGTCCGTCACCGCACCGGGCCGACGGGTCGGGGTGGGAGCCGGGGCGGTGGTGGCGACGCCGGACGGTGCCACCCAACCGGCCGTACCGGCCTGCGGGTCGGGGCGGAGCAGGAGGAACGGCGCGGTGAGCACGGCCACGGCGGCGAGGGCGGCGCCGGCGGCGGTCGCCCGACGGCGGCGGCGCAGCCGTCGACCCCGGCGCAGGGCCGCACCTGCCAGTTCCGGTGCGGTCCGGGCCTCGCCCGCCAGGTCGCGTACGGCCGCCCGCAGCGACTCCTCGGTCCGCCGGTTCATCGCCGCGCCTCCTTCAGATCCGTCATGTCGTCGAGGGCCGGGACCAGCTCCCGCAGCTTCGTCAGGGCCCGGGACGCCTGGCTGGCGACCGTTCCGGTCCGGCAACCGAGCGCTGCCGCCGTCTCCTCCAGGCTCATGTCCTCCAGGTAGCGCAGGACCAGCACGGCCCGCTGCCGAGGGGGGAGCCGGAGCAGCGCGGCGCGCAGCACCAGCCGCAGGTCGGTGTCTTGCCCCGAGTCGCGTTCCGCGGCCCGCTCGGGCAGCACGGCCACCGGCACCTCGGCCCGGTACGACCGCCGCCGCCAGCGGGAGACCTGGTCGTGGTAGAGGATCCGCTTCACGTACGGTTCCGCGTCACCGCGGATCCGGGGCCAGCGCGCGTACGCCTTGGCCAGCGCGTTCTGCAGCAGGTCCTCGGCACCGTGCTGGCTGCCGGCGAGCGCGTACGCGATCCGCAGCAGCACGTCGCCCCGCTCCTGGACGAACGCGGTGAACTCCCCGTCGACGACCTCTGTCACCGTCCACCTCCGTGGGGCAAGACGCGGGGCGTCGCGGAAATCTTGCCCGGCGGCGGGAGGAATCTCGATGTCCGACCGGCGGGGCAGAATGAGCGGATGCGCTGGACCGTGCTCGACACGCCGATCGGCGAGTTCTCCGTGGCCACCGACGGCGCGGCGGTCCGCGGCGCGCACTTCGGCCGGGTGGAGTCGGCGGTCGAGGAGCCCGGCGACGCCCTCTCGGCCCGGGCGGTGACCGAGCTGCGGGCGTACTTCGCCGGCGAGCTGACCGGGTTCACCGTGCCGGTGACGGCGCCGCGCGGGTCGGAGTTCGAGCGCGCGGTGTGGCGGGAGATGAGCCGCATCCCGTACGGCGAGACGCTCACCTACGGCGAGGTGGCCCGGGCGGTCGGCGATCCCGGTGCGGCCCGGGCGGTCGGGGTGGCCTGCAACCGCAACCCCGTCCCGGTGCTCGTGCCCTGTCACCGGATCGTCGGCGCGGGCGGCAGGCTGGTCGGCTTCGGCGGCGGGCTGCCGCGCAAGGTGACCCTGCTGGAGTTGGAGGCCGCGGTCGCGTTGCGCCGCGCCTGGCTCTCCTGAGCCGCCACCGCACAGCGTGGTTGACGTGCCCACGGACGAGTTATACAAATCTGGTATGGCCTTCACCCTGAACCTGAAGCCCGAGGTCGAGCAGCGACTCAAGGAGCTTGCCGAGGCGGAGCACCGGTCGATGCACAAGACGGTCGAGGTGGCGGTTCAGGCGTACCTGGACCGGCACGAGCGGGACGAGTGGACCCGCGAGGCCGCCCGGCGGGTCTTCGCGGAGGACGCGGAGTTCTTCGAGATGTTGGGTGATCGGTGACGCATCCCTGGCCGGACGCCGAAGACCTGCTCACCCTCCTGGCCGAGCACACCGGGCCGCGAAGCCAGGTGCGGGACGCCGGCATCCTGGTGGCGGCGGCAGGCCGGCCGCACGCGCGGTTGATCGGTCGGGCCGCCTACCCGACCGCGTTGGACAAGGCCGCGGCGCTGCTGCACGGGCTGATGATCTGGCGGCCCCTCGACCTGTGGAACGCCGGGCTCGCCTGGGCCGCGACGCAGGTCTTCCTGAGCCGTCACGGCCTGCGCCTGTCGATGCCGGCGAAGGAGCGGATGGCGCTGACCGAGGCGTTGACCAGCGGCGAGGTGGACTCCGTGGAGGAGTTGGCGCTGCGGCTGTCGCCGTACCTGGAGATGTCGGCCTGAATCGATGGCGAGGGCCGGGTCCGTGCGGACCCGGCCCTCGCCGGTGGTGCGGGTGTTCAGCGCGTCAGCGCTCGACCTCGCCGGCGATGAAGGCCTCGACGGCGGCGTGCGCGTCGTGGTCGGCGTACTGCTTCGGCGGGGACTTCATGAAGTACGAGGAGGCCGAGAGGATCGGGCCACCGATCTTGCGGTCCAGCGCGATCTTCGCGGCCCGGACGGCGTCGATGATCACACCGGCCGAGTTCGGCGAGTCCCACACCTCGAGCTTGAGCTCGGCGTTGAGCGGGGTGTCACCGAAGGAGCGGCCCTCCAGGCGGATGTACGCCCACTTGCGGTCGTCGAGCCACGGCACGTGGTCCGACGGGCCGATGTGCACGTCGCTCTTGCTCATCTCGTGCGGGATCTGCGAGGTGACCGACTGGGTCTTCGAGATCTTCTTCGAGACCAGGCGGGTGCGCTCCAGCATGTTCATGAAGTCCATGTTGCCGCCGAAGTTGAGCTGGTACGTGCGCAGCAGCTCGACACCGCGGTCCTCGAAGAGCTTCGCCAGGGCGCGGTGCACGATGGTGGCGCCGACCTGGCTCTTGATGTCGTCACCGACGATCGGCAGGCCCGCGTCCTCGAACTTCTTGGCCCACTCCGGGTCGGAGGCGATGAAGACCGGCAGGGCGTTCACGAACGCGCAACCGGCGTCGATCGCGGCCTGGGCGTAGTACTTGGCGGCCTGCTCGGAGCCGACCGGCAGGTAGCAGACGACCACGTCGACCTGCGCGTCGCGCAGCGCCTGCGCCACGTCGACGGCCTCGGCGTCCGACTCCTCGACGATCTCACGGTAGTACTGGCCCAGACCGTCGAAGGTCGGGCCGCGCTGCACGGTGACGCCGGTCGGCGGCACGTCGCAGAGCTTGATGGTGTTGTTCTCGCTGGCGACGATCGCCTCCGCGAGGTCCATGCCCACCTTCTTGGCGTCCACGTCGAACGCCGCGACGAACTCCACGGAGTTGACGTGGTAGTCGCCGAAGGTGACGTGCATGAGACCCGGGACGCGGTCGTTCGGGTCGGCGTTGCGGTAGTACTCAACGCCCTGCACGAGGGACGAGGCGCAGTTACCCACACCGACGATGGCGACGCGGACGGAGCCCATAGCGTCTGCCTCCTTCTTCTTCATCACGGCCGCTCTGTCCTGGACTCTCCAGGCGGGGGCGGGCTGTTGTCATCTCGTCGGCCGCCGGCCGTCCCTAGTTGCGGGACCGTCGGGGCCCGGCCGGAGCGCTCGTTGGCGATGAGCTCCTCCAGCCAGCGGACCTCGCGCTCACAGGCGTCGAGCCCGTGGCGTTGCAGTTCCAGGGTGTACGCGTCGAGGCGCTCGGCAGCTCGGCCCAGCACGTCGCGTAGCCCTTCGCGACGTTCCTCGATCGTGCGGCGACGCCCCTCCAGAATGCGGAGGCGGGTCGCCTGGTCCGTGCGGGAAAAGAACGCGAAGTGCACGCCGAATCCCGTGTCGTCGTACGTCTCGGGACCGGCCTGCGCGATCAGTTGGGCGAAGCGTTCCTTGCCCTCCGCTGTGATCTTGTAGACCACCCGACCTCGCCGACTGGTCAGCGCGGGAACCTCCTCGGCGGTCGCGGGCGTCTCGGCCGCTTCGGTGATCCAGCCCGCCGCCTGCAACCTGCGCAGGGTCGGGTAGAGCGAGCCGTAGCTGATCGCCGCCCGGATGGCACCGAGTTTGGCGGTCAGCTCCTTGCGCAGCTCATAGCCGTGCATCGGAGACTCCTGCAGGAGGCCCAGGATGGCGAGCTCGAGCACGGGCCACCCCTTCTTTACCCTCCGGCGCGGAGTGGTAACCGCCGCGATGTATCGGACCGATACATCGCAACTTAGTGCCTCTCCTATGATCAGGGCAAACCCTCTTTACGCGACACCGGGGTAACGCATTGTGACCATGGTCGCCTCGCGCGCCGCGACCGCGTACCCTTTCCCGCATGCGTACGTCTCGCCAGGTCGTCGACTACTCGCTCCAGAAGCGAGCAGTGCTGCGTGAGCTGCTCGCCTCCCGGGTGGGCACGTACGACGTCTGCGACGCCTCGCCGTACCTGAAGAACGCCGCCCGCTTCCACGGCGAGCCGACCGATCAGCGGTGCCCGATCTGCCGCAGCGAGAACCTGATCCACGTCCACTACATTTACGGCGACGAACTTAAGCAGTCCGCCGGCCAGGCCCGCAGCCGGGCCGAGCTGTCGGTGCTGGCGATGACGCTGCGTGAGTTCCAGGTCTTCGTGGTGGAGGTGTGCCCCGGTTGTGACTGGAACCATCTCGTCGAGCAGTTCCTGCTCGGCCGGGACGGGCTGGCCGGCGGCGCGGAGGACCATGCCGAGCAGGCTGACGCGGTCGCCGGTGCGACCCATCGACGGAGGCGAGAGGCGCAACGGTGACCCCCGCTGATCCGGTCGATCCCGGTACCGTGCATGTCGGGCGGGGAGATCGACGGGTCCGGTGCCTGATTGGTCCGATTAGTTCAGACAGGACGTCCCGGGTCGGGTGGTCACCGACCAGGGCTTCCGGTGTTTCAACTCACGGCAAACCGGTGGTGGCGCGCCCGCGTCCCACCGCGACCGGCAGGGTGTGAGGAATGAGTTCGTACGGCGATCCCAGTTCGCAGCGTGGGCGGGCGCAGGTTCCCGCTGCCAACGGTGACCAGCGGTCCGGCGGCGGCTGGTCCTCCGGACCGGAGGGCGCGGGACCCAGCGGCCGTGCCTCGGTGGGAGCACGTGCCTCCGTCGGCGGTGCCGCCGGCCGTGCCGGCGGTGGCCGGGCGACCGTTCCGGTCTCCCCGGCGCCCGGTGCGACCCCGGGCCGAGCCTCGGTGCCGGTCTCGCCGGCCCCCGGTGGGCGCGCCTCGGTCCCCGCGCAGCCCGGCGGCCGGGCCTCCGTGCCGGTCTCGCCGGCGCCCGCGGGCCGGGCCTCGGTCGGCGTCGGCTCCGCCGGTCGCGCCTCGGTCGGTGTCGGCTCGGCGGGCCGGGCGAGCGTCGGTTCGGCGGCGGTGGGTGGCCCCGCAGGTCGGGCGACCGTCGGTCGGGCCGGGGTCTCCCCGCTCGGTGGCAGTCCCGGCGGACCTGGCGGGCCGGACGGTCCCGGTGGCAGTGGCCCGGGTCGCGGCCACGGCGGCAACCCGGACGCGGTGGCCCGGGCGAAGAAGCGGCGCCGGATCAACCTGCTGATCGCCGCCTTCGCCGTCTTCATCATGCTGGCCGGTGTCGGTGTCGTGGGCTTCACCTACTACTCGACCACCGTGGTGCTGCCCAGCGCCATCCCGCTGCCGCTCTCCACCACGATCTACATGAGCGACGGCAAGAAGGTGGCGGCCAAGCTCGGCAACGAGAACCGCCAGCTCATCAAGATCAACCAGATTCCGGAGCACGTCCAGCACGCCGTCGCCGCCGCCGAGGACCGGAACTTCTACCGGCACTCCGGCGTCGACTACAAGGGCATCGCCCGGGCCGCCTGGAACAACTTCACCGGCGGCGACAAGCAGGGCGCCTCGACGATCACCCAGCAGTACGCCCGCAACGCCTACGAGAACCTCAAGGACGACTCCTACGCCCGGAAGGTCAAGGAGGCGATCCTCGCCTCCAAGCTGAACGACAGGTACTCGAAGTCGGAAATCATGGAGCACTACCTCAACACGATCTACTTCGGTCGTGGGGCGTACGGCATCGAGGCGGCGGCGCAGACCTACTTCGGCGTGCCGGCGAAGAAGCTCACCGTGGCCCAGGGCGCGGTGCTCGCGGCGCTGATCAAGCAGCCGGTCGCGAGCAAGACCCACAAGGGCTACGACCCGGCGGTCAACCTGCCCGACGCCCAGCAGCGCTGGACCTACGTCCTGGACGGCATGGTCACCGAGAACTGGCTGACCGAGGCCACCCGGCCGAAGGTGTATCCGAAGGTGCTCCCGCCGAGCAAGGCCGGCTCGGCGTCGTTCGGTGTGAAGACCCCCAAGGGCAACGTGATCAACTATGTCCGCAAGGAGATGGAGCAGTGGGGCATCTGCACCAACTCCGGCGCGGCGGGCAAGACCAGCTGCGTCGACGCGCTCCGCGACGGCGGCTACCGGATCACCACCACCCTCGACCCGAAGCTCCAGCGGTACGCCGAGGAGGCCGCGCGGCCGGGCCTGAAGGGCTCGGAGCTCTACGGCCAGCCCTCGAACCTGATGTCCGCGCTGGTCTCGATCGATCCGCGCAACGGTCGGGTGCTCGCCTACTACGGCGGCGACAGCGGCGCCGACTTCGACTACGCCGGCCTGAACACCGACAAGAACGGCGACCCCACCGGTGGGCACCCGCCGGGCTCGTCTTTCAAGATCTACACCCTGGCCGCCGCGATCGACGCGGGCGTCTCGGTGAACTCGCACTGGGACGCCACCCCGTTCAAGCCGGACGGCAAGAACGAGATCGGCAACGCCCGCCGCGGCGCCGGCGTCTGTGGCAAGTGGTGCACGCTGGAACAGTCGACGATCAAGTCGTACAACGTGCCCTTCTACCACGTCGCCGCCGACAAGGAGGTCGGCATCGGCGTCCCCAAGGTGCTGGACATCGCCCGTAGGGCCGGCATCACGATGATGTGGACCGTCGCCGACAACAAGATGCACGACCTCCGGAAGGAGACGCCGGAGAAGGCGGCCGCCGCCGGGCTCGACGGTTGGACGGCGTTCGGCAAGTACCCGGTTACCGTGCTCGACCACGCCAACGGCCTGGCCACGCTGGCCAACCGAGGCGTCTACAACAAGGCCCACTTCGTCCTGCGGATCCAGCAGCAGAACCGGGAAACCGGCCTCTGGCAGAATGTTCCCGGCACCGGGGAGAAGCGCGACCCGAAGCAGCTGCTGAACCCGCAGGTGACCGACGAGGTGACCGGCGTGCTCAAGCAGATCCCCGGGCCCAACCACGCCGCCTTGGATGACGGCCGGGAGGCCGCCGGCAAGACCGGCACCTGGGAGGCGCGCGACGGCAGCAGGGCCAACGGGCACGCCTGGATGGTCGGCTACACCCCGGAGATCGCCACCGCGGTCTGGATCGGCAGCCGGGACCCGAAGCGGCCCGAGCTGATCGACAAGGACAAGGAGAACATCGGCGGTAGCGGCCTGCCCGCCAAGATCTGGAAGCGCTACATGGACGAGGCGCTCCAGGGTCAGCCCAAGGACAAGCTGCCGGACGTCACCGGCATGGGCAACGACAAGACCGGCAACGGTGTGGAGCCGGCGAAGCCCGCCCCGCCGCCGAACCCCTGCGCCGCCGACCCGCTGAACCCGTTCTGCCCGCAGCAGCCCCAACAGCCGCAGCAGCCGACCTTCCCGGGCTTCCCGGGCGGGCCGGGCGGCGGCAACGGCAACGGCAACGGGGGTGGCGGTGGTGGCGGCATTTTGCCGACCACACCACCCCGCTCCAGCCCGTACTGATCGCCTCAGCACCGCCGACGGCGGCCGGAGATCCGGCCGCCGTCGCTGAGTTGCTGGCCACACTGTGACGGCTCCCGGCGCACGCGGACGTCTTGAGGATCTTTCGGTGAGCCTGTGCGGGCAGGAGAAACAGGCAAGCGGGGAGCAGAACCCCATCACAGATGTGTTGGTCAATCCCCGCTGGGGCGGGGGACAGGCAGTCCAAGGGCCCGGTACGCCATAATGAGCAGCCGGACCACAGCCACCAGCAGGCCCGGGCCGAAGACCATGGCCTCCAATTGCCACGGACCGTTCAGCTCCGCCATCACCGCCACCGAGACCGCGACGTGGACCGTGAGCAGGGCGCAACGCAGCCGTGCCGACCGCAGTGGCAGTGCTGCCACCACGGTCGACACGACGGCGATCAACCCGAGGAGCAGGAAGAGTACGATCACCGATAGACCTTAGGTCAGTTGCTGTGCGAGGGGTCGCCCGGCAGGTTCTTGTCCAGGCAGAAGTGCCCACTGTCCGGGTTGTACCCCGCCCCCTGGCGTGGGTCCGCAGCCGACATGTTCCACGGATTGGCGGAGCGTTCGGTCGCCACATCGCACGGACCGAACGGGTTCGGCCAAGCCGGGAAGTTGTTGCTCGGGTCGGGCGAGTTGCTGAACTTCTGGAAGTCGCCCTGCAGGGCCGGTTGGTTGCTGGTGGTGCTGGCACCGGTCATGGTCATCGCCTGACCGTTGTGGTAGAGGTACTGGTCCGGCATCCAGCTGGACCGCAGGATGGGCAGTCCGTTGTTCTGCTGGATCGAACCGTCCGCACAGGCTTTGAAGTGTAGCTCCTGCCAGATCGGTGGGGCGACCTTCATCGGGCTCGCATCCAGGCCGGGCAGGATGCCGCTGTTGAAGAACATCTCCCGGATGTCCTCCACGACAGCCCGTAGCGGGTACGGCTTGTCGGCCAGCTTGTCTTCCCAGGCCGACATCCCCGCGTCCGGGCCGTCCGCGCTCAGCATCGGCCGGTAGCCGATCGATCCACCGGCGGTGACGAGCGACGCCACGCAGGTCGCGTCGGTCGTCGACGGGTTGCCACTGGCATCCACCGCGACCGGTGCCCTTCCGACATGGGCGTACTCCCGGCCGGGCAGGATCCCTCCGTTCATCGTCGGGCTGACGCTCGTGTACAACCCGTCATGGGCGTTCAGGTCGCGGATCCGGTACTCCAGGTCGGGCTTCGCGATGCCGTAGCTCGCCGCGACCGCGTCGAAGAGATCGAGGACGAACCTCGGTAGGTGGGTGTTCCCGGTGCGGTGCTCGTACTCCGCGTATTCGCTGCCCGCGACGATCTTCCCGGCACCGTCGACGAGGAACGAGACAGTGGCCTTGGTGCGGCCCTTGGTCCGATCGTCGTCGTCGAAGTGCGCCGGCCGGGTACTGCTGGTCGGTCGGTCGGTGTACGGCTGGGCGAAGCCGATCCAGCGACCCATGCTGTTGCCGAGCGGATGGTCGACCGGGTCGGTGCCGGCCAGGAGGACCTCGTTCTTCCAGGTCCCCGCCCACGTACGCAGAGGTGCCGGCGCGCACCCGAGCGATGACGGGCAGTCCGGGAGCTGGGTGATCGCGTCCGCCCTGGCGAGGGCCCAGTCGTACAGGTCCTGCCGGCTGCTGAGCGGACCGGCGAGCCACGAGGAGGGCCAAGAGGTGTCGATGTTCTCGTTCTCGTCGAAGACCGCTACCGCCTCGAGCGCCTCCTCGCGGAAGGTGCCGGTCGTCGGCACGAAGGCCATCGCGTCGAAGGCGAGGTCCTGCGTCCCGTCGCCGTTCGGCGTCACCGAGCTGAGGCTGACCTCGGGGACACCGTTGAACATGAAGGCGCCGAGCGACACCCAGCGGTTCCCCTGGCCCGGCTGTTTGATGACGCGCGTCCGGTCGCCGGCCGCCGTCTTGACGACATACCTGGCGGACTGGACGTGTGCGCCGTGATCCGGTAGGGCTGCATAGATCACCATTGGACCATTGCGGGTCGTGTCGAGCTTCCAGGTCGCCTTGACCTCGAGCTTTCCACCCTCGTCGGCGGCCGTCCTGGTGTGGGTGAACCAGAAGTGTCCGCCGAATCCACCGCCGATCTGATGGGTGTCGATCTTGCCCGGGTACTGGCCCGACCCGTCGGGCTTGTAGGTGAACGCAAAGGTGCCCGCGTTGGTCCACGGTCGACCGCAGTTGGGCCGGACCGACGGTGTGCCGTCCGGAACGTCGTCCACGATCTGGGCGTTGCTCGGCAGGCCGTCCAGCGTGCAGCGGGGCGGGTACGCGGTCCCGTCGTCCTGGTAGGCGTAGCCGGGGTCGAACCGCAGCACCTCGTTGCCGCAGCTGAAGCTGCAGTCCGGCTTCCACGTGCTCGGCTGGTTGTACCAACACTTGAGGTCATAGTTGCCGAGGCTGTTCTTGTGGGCGCAGGGGCCGGCCGGCTCGCCGGCGACCGACGGGTCGTTCGGGACGTACTTGCCGCCCGGCACGCAGTTGTTGGTGGTGTCGCAGAACTGCGTCACCGGAGGCTTGACCCGGGACCGGTTCTGCAACCCGACCGTCCCGTCACCGTTCCACCACGCCGCCCGGTATCCGGCCACCAGGGTGCCCGGGCTCTCCAGGATCTCGACCGGGTGTCCCGCCCAGCCCATCACCTTCTCCGGGTAGGGCCAGTCCTGCGGATGGGCCGCGTCCTCATAGCTGACGTCCAGGAAGGCGGTGCGATTCGCCGGGTACTTGGGGTTGACGGGATTGTTGGCCCAGCCGACGCCCCACGCTCCGCCGTTCGCGCCGGCCTCCGCCTGGGGGTAGAAACCCGAGTTGTACGCCCAGACCGCGAAGAACCAGTTCTCGATCTTGGAGGCGTCGCCGTTGTTGACGATGAGACCGGCACTGCGGGTCTGGTTCCATTTGTCCTGGAGGACCCGCAGGCCACCGGCCACGTTCGCGGCGAAGTCCAGCGCCACCGCCCGCTGCGTGTCGTACGGGAGGGCCGTCTCACCGGGCTTGGTCCGGCCGGCCAGCCGCATGCCGTCGGTCAACTGGGTGACGCCGTAACCGCAGTCCGCGTCCGACCACCGGATGGTCCAGTCGTCGGCGGTCGTGCTGTTGTACACGTTGATCCCGTAGTAGTTGCCGATCAACGGGTTCGCCGTCACTCCGGGCACCGCGAACCGGGCCGCCTGCCAGAGGTTCGACTCCTGCGCCGTGATGCCGAGCATCACCTGTGCCGGCACGTAGCCCCCGGCGGACAGGGTGCGCGAGGGGAAGAGCCCCTGCGGGGTGTAGGCCGGCATGCCCAGGTTTTTCCAGTTCGCCGGCCGGCTCACGGTGAGCACCCCCCGCACGGCCTGGTCGACCGCCCACTCCACCTGTCGTGGCTTGGGCTGCATCGCCTGGTTGCGGGGGTCGTTGCGGGGCACCGAGCAGTAGCGGTCGGCGAAGTCGGCCGGGCTGCCCGGGTCGCCGAGGGTCCGCGCCCCCGCCTTCGCCGCGCCGGCACCGAGCGCGGGGCTGACGGTCCGACCCGAGGCAGGCCCCTGGTCGTCCTGGGCCGTGTCGCCCGACCCGGCGGAGAAGGTGAGCGCCTTTCCGTTGCCGACGGCCTCGGCCGAGATGGTCAACGGCTGCTCGGCGGCGACCGGCTGATCCGGTTGCGCCGGATCCGGGCGGGCGGGCGCACCGATCGAGGACACGGCCAGCCGACCGTGGGTGGAGACCCGGCTGCCCTTCGCCACGGCGAGCATCAACACGCTGCCGACGCCCGTACCCCGGGCCTGGGTGGCCCCGGCCTGGGCGGCGCCGGTCACGTACACCCGGCCGCCCCGGCCGGAGGTCACGTCGAACTCGGCCAGACCGCCGGTGGCCAGCGTGCTCACCGTGCCGAGGGAAGACCCCGCGCGCTGCCCCGACCCGGCCCGGATCGCGGCGGGCACCGTGGTCCGGCGGACTGCCACCCGGTCTCGGCCCACCTGCTCCAGGAAGACGACACCGCCGTCAGCGTCCGCGGCGAGCTTGAACGGCACCCCGCGCGCCGGGGCGATCACCTGGCGGGTGCCGTCGGCCGCCACCCGGACCAGCGCGCCATTGTCGGCGGCGACGATCCCGCCGGCCGTCGGCACCGCCGCACCGAGCTGACCGGGTACGACGACGCGCTCCTTCAGCTTGCGGGCCGCCGCGTCCACGCGGATGAGCCGTGTGCGCCCCCGTCTCTCGTCGAACTGCGCCAGGAGGGCCTGCTCACCCGCGCCACAACCGGGGTTGAAGTAGGCCAGCGAGGTCTGGATCGGCAGTTTCGTCACGGCGCCGCTGCGCATGTCGACCGTGGCCGTGAAACCACCCCGGTCGAACAGGTCGGTCTTGTTGGTGAACGTCCTCGGGGCGTAGACCACTACGAGGGTACGGCCCGAACCGGTGAGGCAGGCGTTGCCGATCCACCGGTCGGCCTCGAACCCCGGCTCCGCCAGGGTGGCCAGGGTCCGCCAGCGGTAGCCGCCCGCGGCATCGGCGATCAGGATGTGGAAGCCGGTCGAGTCACCGCTGGTGAACCAGGCCCGGTCCGGCGACGACTTCCAGTCGGCACCGAGCACGGCGGTCCGCTCGGCCTCCGGCACCGCCGCCGGTGCGGGTGGTCGGGGCGGTTGTGCCGGACGGTCGGGGTGCGGTGCGGCTTGCGCCACCGCCGTCCCCGACGTCGCCAGCAGCGCCGCTGCGAGGGAAACCCCCGCAGCCGTACGCCATCGATGACTGTGCACTCTCTACCTCCTCGTGCGCGTGGACGCCACGCAGGCCAGGTTGGGCCGGTGGGGAGAACGTGAGGTGCGGCCGACCGGTGCCGGGCTTGTTCGCCGGGCAAGTCTCGCGGGGACGGCCATCGATGTTCCATCGATCGATCATCGACCGACAATGGGGCGCCTCGGTACGGCCGACCGTTGGGTCGTCGGAGCATGCCCACCACGCTCATGTGCGAGGAGACCCTCGCCGGTCACCTGGGCGAGACGGGCTGGTGCTCGGACTGAACGCGGACGACGGGCCGCCGGAGTGATCCGGCGGCCCGTCCCGGTTTTCCGCCTAGGACCCTCCCCCCGGCACGAACCCAATCGCGTCGAAGCCGATCGTCTTCTCCGACGGCGCCGGCTTGAACGAGTCGAGCGTGACGCTCGACCCGGAGCGGAGCTGGTAGTTACCGAGGAACACCCAGGAATTGCGGTGGAACTCCTGATCCACCGTCACGTGCCGGATCCGGCCGTCCCCCGTCTTAATGTCGTACACCACGTCCGGCGCGCGAGCCCCGGTCTGCGGGATGTACGCGTAGATCCCAGTCCACCCGGCGTACGCCACCGGCGGGCTCCACGTGGCGATCACCTGGTTCTTGTACGACGCCCGGGCCCGGGTGAACCAGTGGTGCCCCCCCATGCCGTTGTCGAGCTGATGGAAGTCGATCTTCGAGGTGTACTCGCCCGGCCAGCCGGCCTTGAACTCCAACTGCGCCGTCCCGTCATTTCTCGGTGTGACGCCCGGACAGCGTGGCGTGCTCGCCCCGGCCCGGATGAAGTCCACGACGATCGCGTTGCTGGGCAGTTGGCTCGCCGTGCACTTCGGCGGGTTGTGGGTGCCGTCCGTCGGCTCCGAGTAGTTCATCGGCACGTCGTACCGAATGCCCTCGAAGCCGCAACTGTCGATGCAGTCGTCCTTCCAGATGACCGGCAGGTGGAACCAGCACTTCAGGTCGTACTGGCCGGCACTGTTCTTGTGCAGGCACGGGCCGGGCTTCTCGGTCTCCATGCCCGGCGCGTTCGGCTGGACCGACTGCATCGGGTCACAGGTGTTGGTGAAGTTGCAGAACTTGAGGAAGGGTGGGGTCTGCGCGGTCCGGCGCAGCCGGGCCTGCAGGGGATCGCCGAGCCACCACGCGGTCCGGAACCCGACCCCGTCGTCGCCGGTGTCGATGGACTGGGCCGCCCAGCCGATGACCTTCTCCTGGTACGGCCAGTCCTGCGGGTGGGCGGCGTCGCTGAACACCGGCACGTTGTCGTTCACGTTGTACGGGTCCGCGACGTCCAGGAACGGGTGCCGCGCCGGGTCGTACCGGGGGTTGATGGGGTTATTGCCCCAGCCCACGCCCCACGGCGAGCCGTCACCCTTGTCCGGGTAGAAGCCGCTGTTGTACGCCCACGCCGCGAAGTACCAGTTCTCGATTCGGGTCGGGTCGGCGTTGTTGATCCGCAGGTTGGCGTTGTAGGTCTGGTTCCACTTGTCCTGGAGGATCTGCAATGCCGCCGCGATGTTCGCCGCGTAGTCCAAGGCGATGGCCCGCTGGTGGTCCGCCGGCCGCGCCGTCTCGCCAGGCTTCTCCTTGCCGGCCTTGCGCATGCCGTCGGTGACCTGCCCGACGCCGTAGCCGCAGTCCGCCTCGTCCCAGTGGATCCGCCAGTCGTCGCTGGTGTCCGCGTCGTAGTAGTGCCGCCCGTAGTAGTTGCCGATCAGCGGGTTGCCGTACTCGCCGGACTGGGTCTGCGACGCCTGCCACAGGTTCGACTCTTGCGCCAAGATGCCCAGCATGATCTGCGCGGCCACGTGCTTGCCGCCGGCCAGCGTCCGCGGCGGGAACATCCCCTGCGGGGAGTACGCCGGCAGACCGAAGCCCCGGAAGTTGGCCGGGCGGGTCTGGGCGAGGGCGCCGAAGATGGCGTAGTCCACCGCCCACTCGATTTGCCGGGGGCGCGGGTGGTAGGCCTGCGTCGCCATGTCGTTGCGCGGCACCGCACACCAAGGATCGGGGTCCTGCGGCGTGTACGGCTCAAACAGGTCGCCGGTGGTGGCCTCCGCCGTCGCCGTCCGGGACTGCGGCCCGGCGGCCGTGGCGGGACGGGAGACGCCGAGCGCGGGGGTGGCCGCCGCTGGCGTGGTGGCCGTCGGCGTGACCTGGAAGGCAACCGTGTCCCCCGTGGCCGGAACCTGGGCGTCCAACTGGACCGGCGCCTTCGCGTCGGCCGGGGTGGCGGCACCGGGAAGGGTCTCCTGCGCCGTCATCTTCCGCTGGAAGGCCAACCCGCCGGTCGTGGAGACCTCGGCCGAGGCCGACACCGCCAACCGGGTGACCGGGGCCGGCAGCCGCTTGACGGCAGCGGGTCGGCCGGTCAGGAACACCCGCCCGGCCGCGCCGCGCTCCAGGTCGAAGGCGCCCATCTTTCCCTCCGCCAGGGTGGTGACCTTCGACTTCGTCAGTCGACGAGCCCGCATCGTGCCGCCCGCCGACTCCAGGAAGTTCACCCCGCCGTCGCGGTCGGGGCGGATCGCGAACGGGACGCCCCGGCTGGCCGCCAGATTGCGTACGCCGCCCTTCGCATCGACCGAAGCCAACCGGTCGCCGAGCGCGCCGACGAAGCCGTCCCCGCTCGGCACGGCCGAGGTGAACTGGCCCTTCAGTTGCACCTTGCGGCCCACCTCAGCCCGTTCGGCGTCCAGGCGCAACAGCCGGGTGCCGGGCTGCTCCTCGTCACCCTCCTGGGTCAGCGCCACCGACTCGCCAGCCCCGCAACCCGGGTTGAAGTAGGCGAGGCTGGTGGTGACGGGCAGCTTGGTGACCGCGCCGGTGGACAGGTCGACCACGGCGGTGAAGCCACCCCGGGCGCTCAGCTCCGCCTTGTTGGTGAAGGTGCGTGGGGCGTACACGACGACGGCCCGGCGGCCGGACGAGGTGACGCAGGCGTTGCCGATCCACCGGTCGGTGTCGAATCCGGCCTCGCGCAGCGTCGCCGCCGTACGCCAGGCGTACCCGTCGGCCGCGTCGGCGACCAGCACGTGGAAGCCGTCGGCATCGCCGGCGGTGGTCCAGGCCCGGTCGGTGGAGCCGCGCCAGCTCCGGCCGAGCACCCGGTCCCGGTCGGCGGCGGCCACCGTGCCCACCCGGGGCTGCTGCGTCGGTTGCGGCTCCGGCCGGGCCTGGGCCATCGGGCCCTGAAGCAGGCTGACAGTCACCGCGCCGGTGGTCAGCAGGGCGAGGCGGCGTCTGGAAACGTTGAGCGCAGTCATCTTCATCCCCTCACTTCCGGTCGTTCGCGGCGGTGAGCGGGACCACGCTCGGGAAGGCGGTCTGGATCTCGTTGGTGCCGACCATGCTCAGATGCCAGAAACTGTCGTTGGGGTTGTCGTTGTGGACCCGGGCGATCATGCCCTTGATGATCACGCCGGTCTGCGGGCCCTGGCCAGGCAGAACGTAGACCGCTGCGCCCATGTCACCGGGAAGGAACGTCAGATTCGGACACTGGGTGGAGTCAATATCGGAGAAGAACTCGTACCCGTTGCAGGGGCTACCGTCCTTGAGCGTCCACACCCGTTTGTTGGGGTCGATGGGACTGCCGGTCGGGTGGGAGTAGAGCATCGTCATGCCGCTGACCTGGTCTGACCCACCCTGTGCATTGGCGAGCCAAGCGGTCTGGTTGCCGACGAATTCGCTGACCGTCACCTCGCAGTAGGTGCCGGTCTCCGCACCCGCGATACACACCTGCTGACCGGTAATGGGCGCCTCCCAACCGGCGATCTGCCAGCCGTCCTGACCCCAGCTTCCTCCGTCATAGATGAACGGCTCCGCGCCGCCCTTGGGTCTGGTCAGAATCACTCCGCGGCCCGGTTGGTACCAGGCCGAGCTCACCCCGGCCGTCTCGTTGACGACGTCACCGCTCGGGTCGACGTAGGTGTTGCCGGGCGTCCCGCAGGTCGCCGCACCTACCATCAGCTCGGTGTTCGTCGTGCTGTCGAGCACTGGGAAGCCGGAGGTGCAGTGCCACTTGGTGTCCGCGTCGGCGATATTGCCGTCGGCCAGCCGTACCAGCCAGCCGTGGTTGCCACCGGTCGCGTTGGTATTGATCAGGTGGGCCCCGCCCCAAGCCGGTGTCGTGTCGTCCTGCCGGCTCGGGTCCGGCCAGGTGACCCCCGCGAGGGTGCCGGTCGCCGACGCGCTGTCCGTGCCCGTCGCCGCTGCAGCTGCCGGCTTCCTCGCCGGGGATCCGCCGCGACCCGACGCGCCGGCCGGGTCCGTTTCCTCGACCACCGTGACCGGGACGCCCACGTCCGGCAGGGCGGCCGGCGTCTTCCCGCCGTCCGCCACTGTGGCGGTGAGGCCGTCGCCCCGGATACTCCACCGCAGCGAGGTCACCGAGCGCAGGGTGCCGGCCCGGGCCTTGTCCGCCCGCACGCGGCCGGCGAGGGCCGTGGCGGCACCGGACATCTCGCTGGCGGACCAGGCGGCCTGCCGTACCGTGACCGGCACCTTGCGGCCCTCGTCGTCCAGCATCCGCTGCATGTCGGTGGGCACGTCGCCCTTCCAGTACACCGTGACGGCACCGTCGCGCAGCTCCACCCCGGCGAAGCCCGAGGGTTTCGCCACGGCCGCCGTACGGATGCGGGCCGCGACCTTCGCCAGCGGCGCCTCGGCCGCCATCCGGGCCCGTTGCGCCGGGGTGGCGCTGTGGCCGTCGGCGGCACCCGCTCTGTCGGTGGCGGCCGGGGCCGCGGGCGCGGGCTCCGGCTTCGCCTTGGTGCTGCCCGCCGCTCCGGCAGCCAACGGCTGCAGCGCGAGCGCGGCTGTGGTGAGGCCGGCGGCGAGCAACCAGCTGCGGCGTCTCCTCGAACCCTTCAACCCGATCTCCGTTCTCGACGACAGCCCCGTCGTGAGACAGCAGAAGCGGTCTACGACGCGACCCGATGGCCTGCAGGTTCGTCGGCCGCGTCATCGATCGCGCACCGTTGCGCCATCGCCACCGAAGGAAGTGCAGGACCGGCGGCGTGCCGAGCCGGCGGACGGTCGGCGACGCATGCTGGGACCGTCGGGTCGCCGGCGAGACGCAAACGCCCGGCGTACGGCAGGATGACCCCCATGAGCACCGAGTCGACGCGCGCCCCGCACGGGGTCGGGCCCAGCGACCAACCGTCCCGCTCTGACGGCTTCGTCCGGGGTGGCAGCGAGCTGATCGGCGGCCCGCTCGGCGACCACGCCGCGCCTCTGGACAGGCCTGCGGCGGGCCACGGACGGTTCTGGACAGCGGCCCGGATCGTGTTGGCGCTCGCCTGCCTCACCCTCGCCCTGCACTGGGTGCAGAAGTCGCCCTGCCAGGACGGAGCCTGGCAGAACAACGTCCAGTACACCCGGCTGTGCTACACCGACGTGCTGGCGCTCTACTACGCCGAAGGGCTCAACGAGGGCAAGGTGCCCTACGCCGACCACCCCGTCGAATACCCGGTGCTCACCGGCTACTTCATGGGCGCGCTCGGCCTGCCGGTGCACGCGATCGGCGTCGACAACCCGGGAATCAACCAGGGACAGTGGTTCTACAACCTGAACGCGCTGGTGCTCAGCGTGCTGGCGGTGGCCACAATGGCCGTGATCCTCGCCCTGCGCCGCCGCCGACCCTGGGATGCCGCGCTCTTCGCGCTGTCCCCCGCGCTGCTGCTCACTGCCACCGTCAACTGGGACCTGCTCGCCATCGGGCTGGCCGCGTTCGGGCTGCTGGCCTGGGCGCGCGCCGGTACGAGTCGGCGGGGCGTGCCGATGGTCATTCTGGCAGGGGCGCTGATCGGGCTCGGCGGTGCGGCGAAGATGTGGCCGCTGTTCCTGCTCGGGCCGCTCCTGGTGCTGGCGCTGCGTGCCGGCCGTACGCGGGCTGCCCTCCTGTCCGTCGCGGCGGCCGTGTTCACCGTGACGCTGGTGAACCTCCCAGTCGCGATTCCCTACCGGGAGAGCTGGAACCGGTTCTTCGAGTTGAACAACGACCGGCCGATCGACTGGGGCACCCTCTGGTACGTCGGTCGCTACCTGGACGGCCGGATCGGCTCATCCACGGGAGGGCCGTTCCAGTGGCTCAACGCCAACATCCCCACCCTGAACTGGGTATCGTATGCCCTCTTCGCACTGGCGTGTGCCGGCGTGGCCGCGCTGGCGTTGCTGGCGCCCCGCCGGCCCCGGGTGGCCCAGCTCGCGTTCCTCGTGGTGGCCGCGTTCCTGATCTTCAGCAAGGTGTGGTCGCAGCAGTTCGTGCTCTGGCTGCTGCCGCTGGTGGTGCTGGCCCGGCCCCGCTGGGGTGCCTTCCTGGCCTGGCAGGTCGCCGAGGTCTGCTACTTCGCCGCGTTCTACGGCGAACTGCTCGGTGCCGCCAAGGGTCAGCCGGTCTTTCCCGAGGGTGTGTTCGTGCTGGCCTCGACATTGCGGCTGTGCACCGTGGTACTGCTCTGCGTGCTCGTGATCCGGGAGATCCTGCACCCGGAGCTCGACGCGGTCCGCCGCACCTATCCCGATGATCCCGACGGGGGCGTCCTCGACGGTGCGCCCGATGCACCGTGGCACCGCCGCTGGCGTCACCGCGAGCCCACGCCCGAACCGACTCCTGTCCGGGCCGCAGCCTGAGGCCGACGGCGGTCGGAGATCCCACCGCCGCCGACCGTTTGGCACGCCGGTCAACCTCGCAGGACGCCGCGCATCCTCAGTACCAGGAGGTGCAGGTGTAGCCGCTCATCGGACCCTGGTTGGCCATGCAGGCCCGGGCCTGAAGACCGGCGTCGTTGAGCATCGCCGTCCAGGGCGAAGCGCCTTGCCACTTGTCGACGCCGGCGACCGCCCGGGTGGTGCCGTTGGAGTAGCGGCTCTCCACCTTGATGTACGCATAGTCGTAGTAGGTGGTGCGCGCCCAGGCAGTCCGGCAGCGCGGGCTGTACCGCAGCTGGATCGACGCGCCCGAGTTGCGGATGTCGTAGCTCGTCGTCGGGGTCGGGGTGATCGCGTCGTCGGCGCAGTAGTGGTAGCACGTCGAGCAGCCGCTGTAGTAGATCTTGTAGGAGGCGGGGTCCTTGTAGTCGCAGGCGCTTCCGCAGCCGGTGGTCACCAGTGTGGTCTCCGAGAGGTAGGTGCTGTTCTCGGTGGACATTTGATGCATCGTGAGCTCGCCGGCGACCGCTGGCGCCGCTGGTTGCCGGGCCGCCGCGGACGCCGAAGCGGGTTCGATGGCCATGGAAAGCGTGAGAGCAAGGACCGCTCCCACGACGCTGAGCACTTTCCGCATTGTTCTCCCCTCGCGTGTGGACGGCTCCACCCTGCCTGTCGGTGCCACCCTGTGGTCATCGCACCGGCACTCTCGCGGCGCGTGATCGTGGCCGCGCGATGGAGAGCGCTGCGGCGTTCGTCGAGCCGCAATCGATGCGGACGGGCGGGGAGGATGGGAGATCTCGAGAGCCGGCCAGCCCTACACCCGAGCAAGGGCCTCGGTGAGGATGCCGAGTGCGCGGGTGGTCTCGGTGAGCGCCTGGTGCAGCGCCTCGGCCGCCCGGCGGTCCATCTGCACGGCACCGGCGGGCGCCTCCTCCTTGCCGACGAGGATCCGCCGCTCCAGTTCGGCGACCTCCGGTCCGGGGGCGACTGCCAGCTCCTGGTCGAGTTGATGACGCAGGCGACGGATGACGGCCAGTGCCTCCGCCGTCCTGCCGGCCGCGTGCAGAGCCTCCGACAGGCGGCAGTGCAAGCCCTCGTGGTACGGATGTCGGGCCACCCAGGGCTGCAACTCGGCGATGGTGGCGGCAGTGTTGCCCTGCGCGAACTCCAGGTCGACCAGGCTCTCGATCACTCGCAGCCGGGACTCCTCCCAGTGGGCCACGTCGGCGTACAGGGCGGGTGAGTCGACGTCCTGCATGGCGTTCCCGCGCCACAGCGCCAGGCTGTCGCGAAGCAGTCCGGTGGCCAGGTCCGACCGGCCCTGCTGCCGGGCGATCTCCGCTTCCGCGCAGAGCCGCCGGAACCGCAGGCCGTCGATGTGCTCGTCGGTCGCCTCCAGCACGTAACAGTTGCCCTGCCGGACGAGCCGCAGGGACGACGTGCCACGCAGGAGCAGCGACCGCAGCCTGCCCAACCGGTTCTGGATCTGCTGGCGGGCAGTCGCCGGAGGGTACTCGTCCCAGACGATGTCGATGAGTCGATCGACCGGGACGCTCTGGTTCGCCTCCACGACTAGGCCCGCTATCAGCCTGCGGTTGCGCTTGCCGGACAAAGGGATGGGGGCCTCATCTGATCGCATCGTCAGCGGACCTAGAAACCGAAACTCCACAATCGCCTCTCACCGTGGAGACCACCGCTGGCCCCACTGGGCCGACAGTGGGCTCCCGCATCGACCGGCCCGCCAGGCGGGCCGGTGCCCCGTACCGTTGCCGAGAAGTTACCAAACGCGACGATAAGAAATCGATAAGTAGAGATTGGCAACTGAAATCGGCCGCGAGCCCGGCGGAAGCCGGTATCCGACTCCCAGCAGGGGATCAGAGACGGAACACCACCACACCGGCGGCCTCCTCGCGGGCGATGCCGAGCTGGTGGACAGGCGTGTCCACAACCCGCTCCCAGGGAGTCCCGGCGAGCTGGTCGCGAAGCAGCACCACGTTGCGTACGCCGAGGTCGCGCAGCTGCTGGACGCTCGCCGCGTCCGGGAAGTTGAGCGTCAGCCCCCGGACCCGGTCGAGCTGGTCAGGGGTGAAGCCACTGCCCCCGTTGACCACCTGCTGGAACTTCGTGGTCGTCCAGAGCATCACCGGCTGGTCCAGGTTCTGGCTGCTCGGCAGCACCAGCAGCGGCCCCTCCACCGAACGCAGCGCCGCCGGTTGGGCCGGCACCACCGGATGCGGGGTGGAGTTCAGGCCCTCGACCGCCACCAGCAGCAGCGGGACCAGCGTTGCCAGCCGCAGCCACGGTCCCGGACGGTACGGCGGCCGTTCGGCGGCGATCTCGCGTACCCGCTCGCCGAAGGCGCTGACCGCGCCCGCCGCCAGCAGGCCCAGCAGCAGCGTCGCCCAGAGCATCATCCGCCCCGGCGTCCGCAGGCCGTTCCAGCCGGGCAGGTGGTCGAAGAGCGGCACGTAGGTGAAGGTGCCGTCGAAGAGCCGGGTGCCCATCGCCAGCGCCATGGTCACCACCACCCCGGCCAGCAGCAGCAGCCGGTGGCGCAGCCGCCACACCGAGAAGAAGAGGCCGCCGAGGGCCAGGGCGTAGAGCACGAAGCCCGGCAGCAGGGTCATCTCCGGTGGCCAGGGCAGAGCCGCCCGGGCACCCTCGTGCAGGCTGCCCCAGATCCGGGACTCACCCGGCGCGGTGAAGAAGCCGCTCACCGGCGGTGAGTAGATGGCGATGTCGCCGATGGTCCGCTGCGCGTTCGGGTGCAGCTCCGCCACCTTGAAGTACGGGATGGAGAGCAGCGCGCCGACCGCGGCGAAGACCGCCCCGCCGATCAGGTCCGCGAGGAGCAGCCGGGCGCCGAACACCGGCCGGCGCGCGACCCACAGCACGGCCGCGACCAGCACGACCCCCGCCATCAGGTACGCGAACGGCAGGCCGATGCCGAAGCCGAGGCTGAGCTGCCAGGCGGCGACCAGCCAGCCGGCGTACGCCCAGCCGGTGCGGCGACGCTCGGGACGGTAGCCGTGCCGCAACGACCAGCCGTGCCCCCGGGCCAGCATGGCCAACGCCAGTGGGATGCCGCCGTTGGAGACGATGTGCAGGTGACCCGCCTGGGCCAGCAGCCACGGGGCGTACGTGTAGCTGACGCCGGCCACCGCCGCGCCGACCCGCCCCGACCCCAGCTGCCGGGCCAGCGCGTACGCCCCGAAGGTGGCCAGCGCGTGGGCCAGCACGAAGACGATGTTGTAGCGCAGGACGGCCGCCTCGGGCCCGGTGCCGATCAGGCCGGCCGGCGCGTAGCCGAGCAGCATGTCGGAGAAGGCGAAGCTCCAGGGCTCGGGGAAGAACGTGTTGGACTGGAACAGCCCGGCCGGGTCGGTCAGCAGGGCGTGCCCGGACCAGGCCATCTGCCAGGACTGGAGGCTCGGGTCCCAGTAGTCCTGCGGCAGGGTGTAGAGCGGATAGCGCAACGTCGGCCAGGTCAGCAGCACGGCCAGGGCGAGCGACCCGAGGGCCGCCAACGTCCACTCGTGCCCCGCGAACCGGCCGAGCCGCCGCCGGACCCGGTCCAGCCGGGTGGGCTGCCGCTCGGGCACCGGGCCGAAGGCCTCCCACCGGTCCGGGTCGGGCCTGGTGGGCGTACTCCCGGCGGGTTCACCGTCCGGGGACGCGGCCGGACCGCCGGTCGTGGCGGCGGTGGGCTTCGCTGTCGCGGTGACCGGCTCACCGGTCGTGGTGCCGGCCGGCTTCCCGGCCGCGGCGTCGGCGGGCGGCGACCCGGTGGCAGTCGCTCCGGCCCGCTCCGGCTCACCCGGCCCCGACTGCTCGGGGTCCGTGCGGCCCGTGACGGGCGCGCCGGTGCCCGTGCTGTCGGCCGCGCCGCCCTCGGCGGTCGTCCGGTCGTCGCCGGCCGGGCCGGTCCCGCCCGGCGCGTCGGACTGGTCGGTCGTCATGCCGCCCGGCCCTCCGGACCGAGCTGGTCGCGCAGGAAGGCGATGTCGGCGCCCTGGCCGGTCGCCCCACCGGGCGTCTCGACGATCACCGGGGCACCGGCCGCGCGGATGACCGCGACCACCAGGTCCGGGTCGATGGTCCCGCCGCCGAGGTTGTCGTGCCGGTCCTGGCCGGAGTTGAACGCGCCCTTGGAGTTGTTGGCGTGCACCAGGTCGATCCGGCCGGTGATCGCCTTGACCCGGTCGACCAGGCCGAGCAGCTCCTCACCCCCGGCGTGGGCGTGGCAGGTGTCGAGGCAGAACCCCACGTCGTAGCCGCCGACGGCGTCCCAGAGCCGGGCCAGCGCGTCGAGCCGGCGGGCGCAGGCGTTGTCGCCGCCGGCGGTGTTCTCGATCAGGACGGGAAGCTTGAAGCCGCCCGAATCCGCGGCGTACGCGAAGGTCTTGCGCCAGTTGTCGAAGCCGACCGCCAGGTCGTCGCCGGCGTTGACGTGCCCACCGTGCACGATCAGGCCCTTCGCGCCGATCGCCGCCGCCGCGTCCGCGTGTCCCAGCAGCAGCTTGCGGCTGGGGATCCGGATCCGGTTGTTCAGGGTGGCGACGTTGATGACGTACGGCGCGTGCACGTAGAGGTCGACGGCGGCGGAGCTGAGCCGCTCCGCGTCCTCCCGGGGTTTCGGCGTCTTCCACCCCTGCGGGTCGGAGAGGAAGAACTGGATGGTGTCGGCGCTGCGGGCGGCTGCCTCCGCCAACGGGTCGGTCGAGTCGACGTGAGCTCCGATACGCATGAAGGCGAGCCTACGTCCCACCCCTGACGCCCGGTGCGCACGCCTGCGGGCGGGTCGGCGAGCCGGAGGCGGCCGGGTTCCGGTGCGGTCGGCGTCACCCGGCCGACGTCGGGTCGTTGACCGGGATGGATGCGCCGGGCCCAATCAGGTGGGGGAACGGGCGCACCGGACGCGGAAGTGGGCGGCGATCCGGTAAGGACCGGGGTGAATTTCCCAAAAGCCCCGAGAAGTGACCGAAGCCGCTGTAGCGTCACATAACAACACGATAAAGCTCCGCGGGGCGTCTCCGGTCCAACCTCATCGGTGTGGTCGTTCCTCCCCAGGTCCCACCCAAGGAATGCGGACGGGACGCCCCGCGGCCTCGTGGACGGGGGTCCGGTTCCGGCGCTTCGACGCCGGGCCGGGCCCCCGTCACCGTGTCCGGACGGTCGCCCCGACCTGCCCGGGCATGATCGTCGGGACCGGGTATTCTGGTCCGGTTGTCCGCGTCCGGCCGGGTCCCCCCGGTGCGAGCGGGCCACGACGCAGACCTCCTGCCACGGAAGGACCGTGGCCGCATAGCCCACAGGAGGTGAGCACGTCTTGCGTCATTACGAAGTAATGGTGATCCTCGACCCCAGCCTCGAGGAGCGCACCGTCGCCCCGTCGCTCGACACGTACCTGAACGTGATCCGGACCGCGGGTGGCTCGGTGGAGAAGACCGACGTGTGGGGCCGCCGGCGCCTCGCGTACGAGATCAACAAGAAGGCCGAGGGCATCTACGCCGTCGTTGACCTTCAGGCGACGCCGGAGGCGGTGGCCGAACTCGACCGCCAGCTGCGGCTGAACGAGTCCGTGCTGCGTACCAAGGTCATCCGGCCGGAGATGCGCTAAGCATTCAACCCCGGTTCGCCCGGATCAGCCTCATCGGCACTGTCGTACGGCTCTGAGAGCCTGGGACGGAACTGATGAGTGCGCGAGGAGTTGGTCATGGCAGGAGACACCACCATCACGGTCATCGGCAATCTGACCGATGACCCCGAGTTGCGGTTCACCCCGTCCGGCGCGGCGGTCGCCAAGTTCCGGGTCGCTTCCACGCCCCGGTTCATGGACAAGGCCTCCGGCGAGTGGAAGGACGGCGAGCCACTCTTCCTGGCGTGCACGGTGTGGCGGCAGGCGGCGGAGCACGTCGCCGAGTCGCTGCAGCGGGGCGCCCGCGTGATCGTCTCGGGTCGGCTGCGTCAGCGGTCCTACGAGACCCGCGAGGGTGAGAAGCGCACCGTCATCGAGCTCGAGGTCGACGAGATCGGCCCGTCTCTGCGCTACGCCACGGCGAAGGTGCAGAAGATGTCTCGCTCCGGCGGTGGTGGCGGCGGCTTCGGCTCCGGTGGTGGTGGCAACCAGGGTGGCGGCGGAGGCAACTTCGACGACCCCTGGGCCTCGGCCGCACCCAGTCCCTCCCGCTCCGGTTCGGGCGGCAACTTCGACGAGGAGCCTCCGTTCTAATGGCGCCGAGCGCCCGCGATCGCAAACCAGGAGCAAGGTCAATGGCCAAGGCTGCGGCCCTTCGCAAGCCAAAGAAGAAGGTGAACCCGCTCGACAAGGACGGGATCACCTATATCGATTACAAGGACACCGCGCTGCTGCGCAAGTTCATCTCCGACCGCGGCAAGATCCGCGCTCGGCGGGTGACCGGCGTCACCTCGCAGCAGCAGCGGCAGATCGCCCGTGCGGTCAAGAACGCCCGTGAGATGGCGCTCCTGCCGTACACCGCCACGGCTCGCTGAGAGGGGGCACCGACATGAAGATCATCCTGACTCAGGAGGTGTCCGGCCTCGGCACCCCGGGCGACATCGTCGAGGTGAAGAACGGCTACGGCCGTAACTACCTGCTGCCGCAGGGCTTCGCCATCGCCTGGACCAAGGGCGCGGAGAAGCAGGTCACCCTGATCAAGCGGGCCCGTGGGGCCCGCGAGATCCGCGACCTGGACCACGCCAACGAGGTCAAGGCCCAGCTCGAGGGCCTCAAGGTCAGCCTGAAGGTGCGCGCCGGCGACGGTGGTCGGCTCTTCGGCTCGGTCACCCCGGCCGAGATCGTCGACGCCGTCAAGACCGCCGGTGGCCCGGTCCTCGACCGCCGCCGGCTGGAGGTGCCCGGTCACATCAAGTCGACCGGCACCTACCCGGTCAGCGTCAAGCTGCACCCCGAGGTGTCCGCCAAGTTCGACCTCAACGTCGTCCAGGGCTGACCCACACCGCACGACGGAAAGGCCCGCACCGGTGATCCGGTGCGGGCCTTTCCGCGTCTTCGCGCTGATCTCCGGCTCCGGGTCGGAGGCCCCGACCCAGGCTGGCGACGCACCCGGACGCTCGCCCGCCGGTCCGACGCCCCGCCGCGACCGGCCGGTCAGCCGATCGGTTGACCGGTCACCGCGCTGATCATCACCGTGGAGAGACCCCCACCGACCACCGCCGCGGCCAACGCCACCGTCGCCGACCGCCACGTCGTACCCACCCGACGCAGCACGACCGCCACGACCAGGCTGCTCACCAGCGCCAGCCCGAAGCGCGGCGCGCCCGCCAGCAGCGACCCGAGGGCATGCGCCTGCGGCGAGTCGCAGCCGCCACCACTGATGTCGGTCACGCAACCCGCAGGCGCCTGCCCGTCCAGGGTCAACAGCCAGAGGAAGACCAGTACCGCCGGCACCAGGTAACAGGCCACCGTGTAGACCAGCGGACGCAGCGGACCACCGGGATCCGGATCCAACAGGTCGTCCTCCAGGCGGCGTCCCCAACCCCCGCCGGCCACCGGATCCGTCCGCTGCCGCAACGACCAGGGCTCCGCCGACCCGACGGCCCGACCGACCTGTGCCGTCGGTCGCGCACCGGCCCTCGGTCGGGGCGCCGTGTACGCCACCACCGGCGACCGGGGCGCCGACGACGGCGGGTCCATCCACCGGGGATCGTCACCGGCCAACCGGGTGCCGGTCCAGAACTCCTCCGGCTGCTCGGGCCAGGTCCAGCCCTCACCGGTGGTCGGCTCCGCCGCCCGCGCCGGGTCCGTCCGGTGCCACCGCTCCGCCTCCGAGCGGTCCCGCCGGGCCTCCAGGGACCGGCTCTCCTCCCCGGCCTGACTCCGACGGCTCGCCCTCGGCCCTTCCGATCGACCCGAACCGGCATCGTCGCCCGTCCAGTCACCCGGGCCGGGGCCGGCCCGGTCCCGAACGTCGGCCCGTACGCCACGACCGGCTCGGTCCCACTCCCAGCCGTCGGTCGACTCGCCGGCGTCGGCGTAGCCCGCCCACTGACCGGTGTGCTCGCCCTGGTCCCAGCGCATGGCCGCGCCGGACGGGTCGGACCCCTGCCAGGCGTGTACGCCCGACGCGTCCCACGGGTCCACCGCGGCCGTCTGCTCCGGCTCCACCTCGGCGGTACGACTCCACGGGTCGACGGCCGGCAGGGACTCCGCCGCGGCGCGCCGGGCCCGTCGCGTCCGGCGCTCCGGCTCCGGATCGTCCGGTTCCTCGCCCCCCGACCAGGTCACCTGTGGACGTCGGGAGGCCGAGCGGCGCGGCCGAGCCGTCGGCACCGCCCCGGAGACCGGCTCGTCGGCCGGTTCGGCGCGACGACTGCCGACGTACCCCTGCTCCTGCGGGCGGTCGAAGGTCCACTCGCTGGTGTGCTCCGACTCGGGCCCGGCGCCGATCGCCCGCAGCCCTCCCAGGGTCGGCTCCGCGCGGCGGTCGTATCCGCCGTGCCAGCCCGACCCCGAGGCCGGGCGGTCGTCGCCCTCACCCTCGTCGTCCGGCGCGGCGTGCCGCCCGCGGCCGTCCGGATGGGCGATGCCCGACTCCACGGCCCAGCGGGGCAGGTAGGAATCGACCGCCTCCCGGGGGCCGCGGTCGAGGGCCCGCCGTCGGGCCGGAGCGCGGCGAACATCCGGGTCGACGGAGTACGGGTCGGCCGGGAGCGTCTCGCGGGGGTCGTCCCAGCCGGCGATCGGCTGACGCGCGCGCGGGCTGCCCTCCCCGCGCTCCCAGTCCCGGTAACTCACGGCCGGAGCGTGACCCTTCTCAACCGAAAGCGCAATCCGCTGTCCAGGTGTAACCGATCGTAGGAGATAGTACGGGAAAACCTGCCGGGCAGCTTCACCAGAAAATCCTCATCCACAGGGTGGGGATCAAGTTTTCCCAGCTCAAAGGCGATGTGGACAGAATTCCCCCAAGGTTTTCCACAAGCTGTGCACATCCTGCGCACATGCTTGTGCACCGGCATCCACAGGTTGTCCCGAGGCTCGTCCACCGGTGTGGTTGGGCTCTGACCTCGGGTTCCGTATCGTGGGGCACCGACCGGTCGCGCGATGGCCCCCGATCGACCGGACCGGTCCGGATCGGAAGTTGTCGCACCCGAGCGGTAGAGCTGGTAGTCGACGTTGCAGTGGAGGGGGATCCGTGTCGGTCACCGACGACATGCGGGCGGAGCCCCGGGGTGGCGGACAGTCGGCCGCCCCCGCACCCCGCGACGGCCAGTTCGAGCCACGTGAAGGTCAGTTCGAGAAGACCCCGCCGCAGGACGTCGCCGCCGAGCAGTGCGTGCTCGGCGGCATGCTGCTCTCCAAGGACGCCATCGCCGACGTCGTCGAGATCCTGAAGACCACCGACTTCTACCGGCCGGCGCACGCCACCATCTTCGACAAGATCCTCGACATCTACGGTCGGGGCGAGCCGGCCGACGCGATCACCGTGGCGGCGGCCCTGGCCGACTCCGGCGACCTCGCCCGGATCGGCGGCGCGCCCTACCTGCACACCTGCATGTCCGCCGTGCCGACCGCGGCGAACGCCTCCTACTACGCCCGGATCGTCGCCGAGCGCGCCGTGCTGCGCCGGCTGGTCGAGGCCGGCACCCGGATCGTCCAGCTCGGCTACGGCACCGCGGCCGGTGGCAGTCGGGACGTCGACGACGTCGTCGACCTGGCCCAGCAGGCGGTCTACGAGATCACCGAGAAGCGGGTCAGCGAGGACTTCGCCGTCCTGGCGGACATGCTCCAGCCGACCCTGGACGAGATCGAGGCGGTCGGTGCGCAGGGTGGGGTGATGACCGGCGTGCCGACCGGCTTCACCGACCTGGACCGGCTGCTCAACGGCCTGCACCCGGGTCAGTTGATCATCGTGGCGGGCCGGCCTGGTTTGGGCAAAAGTACGGCAAGTATGGACTTTGCCCGAAATGCGGCTATCAGAGCCAACCAGGCGGCGGCGATCTTCTCGCTGGAAATGAGCAAGGTCGAGATCGTCATGCGACTCCTCTCGGCCGAGGCGCGGGTGCCGCTGCACGTGCTGCGCAGTGGTCAGCTCTCCGACGACGACTGGACCAAGCTGGCCCGATGCATGGGCGAGATCAGCGAAGCGCCGCTCTTCGTCGACGACACGCCGAGCATGAACCTGATGGAGATCCGGGCCAAGGCGCGCCGGCTCAAGCAGAAGCACGACCTCAAGATGATCGTGGTCGATTATCTCCAGCTGATGACCTCGCCGAAGCGCACCGAGAGCCGACAGCAGGAGGTCGCCGACCTGTCTCGTGGCCTGAAGCTGCTGGCCAAGGAGGTCGAGTGCCCGGTGATCGCGGTCAGCCAGCTGAACCGTGGCCCGGAGCAGCGCACCGACAAGCGACCCCAGCTGTCCGACCTGCGGGAGTCTGGCTGCCTTACTGCGGAGACGAGGCTGATCCGGGCGGACAACAACTCGGAGATCACGCTCGGGGAACTGCTCGCGACCGGGGCCAAGGAGATTCCGGTCTGGGCGCTCGACGAGAATCTTCGTTACGCCCCGCGAACCATGACCCATGTCTTCCCCAGTGGAACCAAGGAAACCTTCCGGATGACACTTGCGTCCGGCAAGCAGATCGACGCGACGGCCAATCACCCGTTCCTGACCTTCGGGGGCTGGGTTCCGCTCGGGGAGCTGGCGCCAGGTGCCCGACTGGCCACCCCGAGACACATTCCGCCACCCATGATGGTTCGCCCCTGGGCAGAGCCGGAGGTGGTGATGCTCGCGCACCTGCTCGGCGACGGGTCGTTCGTCCGACGGCAACCCATCCGCTACGCCAGTTGCGACGAGGAGAACCTGCGGGCCGTCACCGAGGCCGCGAAGCACTGGGGGATCACCCCCATTCGCGATGACTATGCGGCCGCCCGCGTGACAACGCTGCGACTCCCTGCCCCCTACCGGCTGGCTCGTGGACGACGTAATCCGATCGCCGAATGGCTCGACGGGCTGGGGCTGTTTGGCCTGCGGTCGCACGAGAAGTTCCTCCCCCAATCCATCTTCAGCTTGCCAAAGGAGCAGGTGACGATCTTCCTTCGGCATCTCTGGGCCACGGACGGTTCAGTCTGTGTGAACAAGTCGGGTCGGGGCGGTCGGGTGTACTTCTCGTCGACCAGTCGACGGATGCTGGAGGACATCTCCCGACTCCTGCTCCGATACGGGATCACCGCTCGACTCAAGGTCGTGCCGGTCGAGCGTCACCGGCCGCAGTACACCCTCGACATCTCCGGGCGGGACGATCAGCTGCGGTTCCTGCGGGAGATCGGCGTCCACGGCGAGCGCGGGAGCAACTGCACCACACTTCTCGCGTCCTTGGAGTCGATGGAGAGCAACACCAACGTGGATACCGTTCCCACCGATGTGTGGACCCGCGTCCGCGAGATTCTCGTCGAGCAGGGCATGAGCCATCGTGAGTTCGCGAAGGCGATCGGGACTCAGTTCTGTGGTGGCACCCTGTGGAAGCACGCGCCCAGCCGGTCCCGCTTGGCGCGGATCGCCGCTGTACTCGATGCAGCTGACCTTGACCTGCACGCCACGAACGACATCTTCTGGGATGAGGTCGTCTCGATCGAGTCCCTGGGCGAGCGGGACGTCTTCGACGCGACGGTGCTCGGCAAGCACAACTTCATCGCCAACGGGATCGCCACCCACAACTCGATCGAGCAGGACGCCGACGTGGTGATTCTGCTGCACCGGGACGACTACTACGACAAGGAATCCCCCAGAGCGGGCGAAGCGGACTTCATTGTTGCTAAGCACAGAAATGGTCCGACCGATAGCATTACGGTTGCGGCTCAGCTGCACTTGTCCCGGTTCGTTGACATGGCGATCGTCTGACCTGCTCAGCCGAGCAGGGGGAACCAGCCGGCCGCCTCGCCCAACTCCACCCGGTCCCGCTCGCCGAGCGGTTCCCGCCCAGTGGCCTTGAGCAGATACTCCACGTCGTCCCACCCGCAGGGTCGGACCGCGTCGTCGCTGAGCAGCCCGTCCATGGTGGCCACGGCCACCGCGGTGGCCAGCTGCCCGGGCATGGGCGCGTCCGGCAGGTCGAGCACCAGGTCGAGATGGTGCACGACCGCCTCGGTGGTCAGCGTGGCCAGGAAGTCCGGCACTCGCAGCACGTGCCCCTGGGTGGTGACGCAGCCCGTCGGGTCGGGGCCGTGCACGATCGCAGCGGCGGCGCGTACGGCGGCCGGGGCGGTGTCGGTCCAGAGCCGGACGATTCCGCTCGGCCGGTCGAAGGCGGCGGCCGACCGGCGGACCCACCAGGCGTGCCGGGCACCGTCGTCGCTGCGGGGTGGAAAGGACCGCCAGTAGCTGACGTCGTCGACGTCGGGTGGCCCGTCGGCGGGGCTGGCCAGGGTGACCAGGGCCCGCTGCGCGTCACACAGCAGGTGGAACAGCAGGTCGGCGACGACCCAGCCCCGACAGCGGGTCGGTCGTTGCAGGTCGGCGTCGTCGAGGTCGGCGACCACCCGGATGATCCCGTCGTAGGCCTGTGCCAGCCTGATGTGCTGCCCCTGCGGCGTCATGCGCAGCAGCGTCGCACGGCGGAGCCCGGCCGGCACGCCGACGATCCGAGCGGAGGCCGTCGGCCCGCCAACCATCAGGACACGAGTCGGCAAGCCGGGCGCGGGCCGGGCGTGGAGCCCGACCCGCGCGGGAGTGGTCAGCCGAACATCTCGTCGAGGAAGCTCTTGTGCTTCTTGCGCTTGTAGTGGCCGTGGTAGCCGTAGTGCTGCTGCTGCCCGTGGCCGCCGTACGCCGGCTGCGGCGGGTAGCCGTGACCGGGCGGCGGCGGGGGCGGGGGCGGCACCGCCCCGTAGCCCGGCTGGTGTGCCGGCGGCGGTGGCGGCGCGTACCCGCCCTGGGTGTGGGTGTGCTGGCCGGGTGCGGGCTGCGCGGGCGGCTGGCCGGGCTGCTGCTGGTTCCAGTTGGCCTCGGCCTCGAACAGCTTCTCGAGTTCACCGCGGTCGAGGAAGATCCCCCGGCACTCGGTGCACTGGTCGATGACGACTCCGCTGCGCTCGTACTGGCGCATGTCTCCGTGACACTTGGGACAGGTGAGCTGCATTATCCGAAGGTACCCGGCCGGGTCACCCGACTGCCGCCAGCGCGTCGGTCACCTCGTCGTCGGAGACCTCGTGGAAGTCGTCGTAGTAGGCGCTGACCGCGCCGAACTCGGGGGGCTTTTGGGCGCAGACGACCTGGTCGGCCTCGGCGGCGAGCATCTCGTACGCCTCCTGGGCGCCGACCGGCACGGCGACGATGACCCGGTGGGCGCCGAGTTGCCGGGCCACCTCGACGGCAGCGCGGGCGGTGGCGCCGGTGGCGAGCCCGTCGTCGACGATGACGGCGGTGCGGCCGGTGAGGTCGAGGGGTGGGCGGCCGGCCCGGTAGCGCGCCTCACGGCGGTCCAGCTCGGCCTGCTCGCGGCGCTGCACGTCGGCGATGGTGTCGGCGTCGAGCCGGGCGGCGACCAGGTCGTTGAGGACGCGTACGCCACCGGGGCCGAGTGCGCCGAAGGCCACCTCGGGCGCCCAGGGCATGCCCAGTTTGCGGACGACGAGGATGTCGAGCGGGGCACCGAGCCGCTCGGCCACCACCCGGGCGACGGGTACGCCGCCGCGGACCAGGCCGAGCACGATGACGTCGGACTGCCCGGTGAGGGCGGTGAGCCGGTCGGCGAGCTGGTTGCCGGCGTCCTCACGATCGCGGTAGGTGCTCATGTCTCCAGGTCTACGCCCTGTGGCCGCTGCGTGCCTCCGAGTCGGGGGAACCGGCGGCCGGCTCGCGGGCCAGGGCGGGTGCCCAGGCCAGCAGGGCGAGCGGATAGAGCAGGTAGCCGAATCGCGTGGAGGGCATCAGCAGGATCGCGGCGAGCAGACCGTACCCGCAGATGAGGGCGGCGGCCGTGGCCGTGCGGGGCGGGCGGCGGACGAGCCGGACGGCGATGGCCGCTCCGGCGGCGACCAGCAGCACCGCGGCGACGACCCGGCCGGCGGGCAGCGCGCTGGCGATCAGGTGGCCGGGGAAGGGGGAGGCGGCGGGGCTGGTCACCAGACCGTGGCCGAGGGGGAAGCGGAGCACGTTCTCCACCAGGGCGTCGCGGTCGACGAGCAGGGGCGGGACCAGGGCGATCAGCGGCAGGCCGAGGGCGCCGACGGTGAACCGGCCGGCGGATCGGCGGGTGGCGGCCCAGCAGAGCAGGACCACGGCGACCGGCCAGGCGAAGAGCTTCAGGGCGCCGGCCACACCGACGGCCACGCCGGCCGCGCCGGGCCGGCCGGTGGCGGCGTAGGCCAGGGCCAGCAGGCAGAGCGCGAGGACGGGCAGGTCGTCGCCGCCGGTGGCAAGGGTGAGCGCGCAGATCGGCAGGACGGTTGCGGCCTGCACCCCGCGCAGCAGCAGGTCGCCGCCGGGCCGGTCCACCGGTCGGCCGGTGTGTCTCAGGATGACCACCGCCAGGGCGAGGACCACGGCCGTGACCAGTGCGAACCAGACCCGCGAGTCGGTCCACCAGGCGTCGACGGCGGCCCGGGGCAGCCCGAACAGGGCCATGCCCGGCTGGTAGGGCGTGTAGCCGAGGAGCCGTTCGTCGGCGGGGAGCGCGGCGATGGCGTCGTGCCCGAGGTAGGGAGTGCCGTGCGTGGTGAGCCGGTCGCCGGCGTGCTCGACGACCAGCACCTCCTCCTGTGCGCGGTCGGTGCGCCCGGCGGCCCGTTGGACGCTCTGCACGACCAGGGGCAGCAGGGCGGTGGCCGCCCAGGCGACTGCGGTGACCGCCCAACGGGCCCGGCCGCCGACCGGTGGCGACCCGGGGTGGCGCCGGTGGAGCAGCAGTTGACCGGCGGCGACCAGCGCCACGACCAGGTAGCCGGCGGTGGCGACGGCGCCCCAGGCCCGGTGCGGCGGGAGCGTGGAGGTCGCGGCGGTGACCGCGGCGAAGGCGGCGGAGACCGCGTAGAGAGTGAGGTCGAGGGCGAGACCGCCGCCAGCGGAATCGAGCCGCCGCCAACGGTCCGGGCCGGCGACGGGTTGGGTGGGGGCGACGGTCACGCGGGCAAGTCTGGCAGACGGCCCCGACGCCACCGTCCATGATCAGCCCGATCCGCGGCAACCGGGGAATCTGGTGGACGAGCCCGGTTCAGGCGGGGAGGTTCGGGGTGCCGGCCGCCCGGTTCCGGGGACCGCCGGGCCGCCGCCCGGGCAGGCGGATCACCGCGCCGGCGTCGTGCAGTGGCCGGGCCAGCAGGCCCGGCCGACCGCCGGAGCCGCGGCGCAGCGCGGCGAGCAGCGCGCCGGCGGGCAGCGGCCGGGCGAAGAGATGTCCCTGTCCGGCGACGCAACCCAGCTCCCAGAGCGCGTGCCGCTGCGGTTCGTTCTCCACCCCCTCGGCGACCACGTCCAGGTGCAGGCTGCGGCCGAGGTCGAGGGTCGAGCGAATCACGGCGGCCGCCTCGGTGGAGGTCGCCATCGCGTCCACGAAGCTGCGGTCGATCTTGAGTTCGTGCACCGGGATGCGGGAGAGCAGCGACAGGGAGGAGTAGCCGGTGCCGAAGTCGTCGAGGGCGAGCCGCACCCCGGCGTCCCGCAACCGGCTGAGCACCCGGTCGACCACGTCCAGCTGGCTGAGCGTCAGCGTCTCGGTCAACTCCAGCACCAGCCGGTCGGGGGGCAGGTCGTGGGCCCGCAGCCGGGCCAGCACCGCGCCCGGGAACCGGGCGTCGAGCAGGCTGCGCGGCGACACGTTCACCGACACCGGCAGGTCGAACCCGGCGTCCCGCCAGCTGCGGGCGGCGGTCAGCGCCTGGTCGAGGATCGCCTCCGCGAACGCCGGCAACAACCCGGAGCGTTCCACCGCCTCCAGGAACCGCAGCGGGTCGATCAGCCCGTGCGTGGGGTGGTGCCAGCGGGCCAGCGCCTCCGCGCCGGTCACCTCGCCGCTGCCCAGGTCGACGATCGGCTGGAAGTTGACGGTGAACTCGTGGTCGGCCACCGCCCGCGGCAACTCGCCGCCCAGGGTGAGCCGGCCCAGGTCGGCGGTGTCCCGGGTCGGGGCGTACGTGGCGATCCGCTGCCCGGCCCGCTTGGCCTGGTACATCGCGACGTCCGCGCGGCGCAGCAGCTCCGGCATGCCGCCGCTGGCCGGCGCGGCGGCGATGCCGCCGCTGGCCTCCACGCTGATCCGCATGCCGTCCAGGTCGAACGGCTCGTGCAGGGCCGCCAGCAGCGTCTCGGCCCGGTGCGCGGCCACCGCGGGGGCCGGCAGAACCCGCAGGAGTACGGCGAACTCGTCGCCACCCAGCCGGGCCACCAGGTCCTCGGGGCGGGTGGCGGCGCGCAACCGCTCGGCGACCTGGATCAGCACCTGGTCACCGGCCGAGTGCCCGAGGGTGTCGTTGACCTCCTTGAAGTGGTTGAGGTCGATCAGCACCAGGGCGGTCACCCCCTCGGCGTGCCGGTTGCCGAGCTGTTCGGTGCCCTGCTCCAGCAGGTGCCGGCGGTTCGACAGGCCGGTCAACGCGTCGTGGGTGGCGGCGTGCGCGTGGGCCTCGGCCACCCGGGCCAGCTCAGCGTACGCCTGCGCGTTGCGGACGGCCGTGCAGAGCGCGGAGGCGAACGTCCGCAGGGTGTACTGCTCCCGTTCGGAGAGCTCGACCGGCCCGCGGAACCGCAGCCGCAGGACGCCCACGTCCGCGCTGCCGTCGTGCCCCTCCAGGGCGGCCGGGATGACCATCCCGGTGACCTCGCTGGCCTCCTCGCCGGAGCCGTCGTAGCCGAGGGCGTCGGCGGTGCCGCGGACCACCCGGCCGCCGTCGCGCAGCTCGATCTCCACCTCGTCGGCGGAGAAGAGCGCCGCGGCCTGGGTGACGGCCGTGGTCAGGACCTTGTCCAGGTCGACCACGTTGAGGGCGTCGGTGGTACGGGCCAGGCGCTGCCACGCCTGCTGCTCGGTGCGGGTGCGGATCCGGGTGGAGTAGGCGAGGTGCAGGCTGAGCACCAGCGGGGGGACGGCGAGGAGCAGGCGGGGGTCAGACCGTAGCAGTATCAAGGAACTGGCGGCCACGATGAATCGCACCGCGAAACCGGCGAGCCGGAGGTCCAGGTTGCTTCGGAATTGTTGCGAGATTCTGCCGCCCGACGCCAACGCGATGACCGGAATGGCCAGTACCTCATCGAGCACGGTTGCGACCAGATAAGCGACGCCCAGAACACCGATGGTCCGGGGAATGTCCGCGCTTTGTGTCCAGTGCAGAGCCGCAAGCGTCGTTCCAGCACCGAACGCCACGATGATGTTCTTGCTTACGCCGAAGGCGATCTTGACCGGTGCAAGGCGGAGCGAGGCCAGGGCGACGCCGACACCGGTGCACAGAAGCACCCAGGGCGTGGGCGCGAGGGCCGCTCCTACCACGATCGCTGTCTCGTTCCAGCTGATCAGGTGGACGGCGGAGCGGATGCGGATGCGGGCCTTGACGAACGTTCCCAGTGAGATCAGAAGGACGAGCCCCAGGATCATCGTGGCCGAGTCCAGGGAAGGGTGTACAAGATCCCTGCGAACAGTCCAGAGCGCCGCGACCGCAAGGCAGGAGGCGAGAACGACGACGAGACCGACGAGCAGCCGAAGCCGCTGGTCGGTCTCATTTTCGCGTCGCCCGGTAAGAGTCACAGCACTCCCGGTCAGCTAAGTCGCCTGACCGCAGCCTAGCGTGTAAAAGCTGCAGGTCCTATGCCGGATTTCAGCCCCAGTCATTGCCGCGCATATCCCTGCCTCCTCCGCCCCCGGATGCCTGTCGTTCGCGCGACATGCACCGCTTCGTCAGTGAATGCGAGCTTAGGCTAGAGTCAGACTAGTTGGTGAGGATATATGTTACAATATTCAACATTAGCGAATAGATTAGCTGTCGGTCACTTTCCGTTGACGCGACAGTGCGCAGGGCATTCAAGTCCCCACTTTCCGTGCCCGTCTCACTGCAGATCGCTGCGATCTCTGATTACTCGAGGCGCTCCATCAGTCTCGCGGCTGTTCGACGATGGCCTCATCCCTTCTTCAGTCGAAGCTCCGCGCGGGGTTAGCGGGAAGCACGGCTGAAAAGTGGACCTGCTATCCGGTGGTGGGTGGTGTGTAGGCGTCGCTGACGGATCCATCCGGTGATCGCTAGACTTCACTGGTAGTCACCTGGCCCCGACCCTCCGGAGTTGCTGCCGTCATGGAGATACAGGTTCTCGGGGGCCTTGCGGCGCGGACGAATGGCATCACTCTCCGTCTCGGTACGCCCAAGCAGCAGGCTGTGCTTGGCATGCTGGCGGTCCATGCGGGGAGACTGATCACCACGCCCCAGTTGGTGGACGAGTTGTGGCCCGATGACCCACCCCGGTCCGCAGTGGCGAACCTGCGCACCTATGCCGCGAGTCTCCGGCGTACCTTCAGATCGGCAGGGGCAGCCGAAGGGTCTCTCGTCAGGGAGGGCGACGGTTATCGCCTCTCCATCGACAAGGTCTCCGTCGATGTGGTTCGAGTAGTGCAGGGGCACGCCGAAGCCCGGGAGTTGATTCGCGCGGGGCGCCCGGAGAAGGCCGTCGAGGTGCTGACCCGCGCCCTACGGTCATGGCACCACCCTCTCCTCGCCGGTGTGCGGGTGGGACCGCTTCTGTCGGCACGGCGAGAGGCGGTCGCGCAGGAGCGGCTAGCGGCGATTGAGCTGCTCACTGAGTTGCACATCAAGTCCGGTCGGTCCGACCTGGCTCTGCTGCTGCTCCGGCCTGAGGCTGGGGAGCAGCCGGTCCGCGAGCGATTACAGGCACTTCTCATGCGGGCTCTGGTCGAAACCGACGACCTTGCCGGCGCTCGCGCCGTCTACGACGAGACGCGCCGGGCTCTCGAAGACCAATTGGGCGTGACTCCCGGAGCGGAGCTTGAGCAGCTTTACCGCTCGATCATGGAAGGTCGACGGGCCCAGTCGCCGCTCGCTCTGAGCCGCGATGGTCTGCTCGCGGCGCCTGCTGCCGGAGGAAGGACCGCGGGCGCCGCCGCCTGGCTGCCCCGGTCCATCACCGACTTCGTCGGACGCACGGGGGTGATTGGCGCTCTCCTCAGGGACATCGACCGGTCACGGTCGAGTGCACCGGTGGTCCGAGTAATCGACGGCATGGCGGGCTGCGGTAAGACCACCCTCGCCGTACATCTCGCGCGCCTGCTGCTCCCGCAGTACCCGGACGCCCAGCTCTTCATCGATTTGCGGGGGCACGGCGGTGCCACTCCGCTGTCCCCTGCCGTAGCACTTCTGACCCTGCTTCGGCAGCTAGGTGTGCCCGCAGGTCGGATCCCGACCGATCTCGAAGGTCGTATCGAGCTGTGGCGGCGCGAGCTGAGCCGCGGCCGAGTGATCATCATCTTGGACAACGCAGCTGATAGTCAGCAGATCATTCCGCTGATGCCGACCGAGGTCGGCTCGGTCGTACTCGTGACCACCCGACGGAAGCTCTTCATGCCCGAGGCCGGGCCGCCGGAATCGCTGGCCGTGCTCACGCCTGCCGAGGCGGTGGAGTTGCTTGCCGTGACGGCGGGCCGTGAAAGGGTGGCCGCAGAACCAGCAGCAGCTGCCGAGGTGGTCCGGTTCTGTGGTCACCTGCCACTGGCGATCCGTCTGGCGGGGGCCCGATTGGCGCACAGGGGAGCCTGGCGGGTGGCGGATCTGGCGCGGCAGCTCTCTTCCGGCAGGGGAGCGATCGACCATCTGGCGGTGGAGGACCGGACGGTGGCAGGTGCCTTCGCTGCCTCTTATCAGCCGTTGAGCAGGAAGACCAAATGCACCTTCCGAATGATCGCCCTCCATCCCGGCAGCGATTTCAGTTTGCCGATGGCAGCGGCGCTCGCGGATCTCCCGCTCGATGAGACATCTGACTCACTGGATGAACTACTCGACCGGCACCTGTTGGAGGAAGTTGGCGACGGGCGGTTCCGCCTACACGATCTGATGCGGCGGTACGCGTCGGAGCTATCTCAGCAGGTAGATCCGCCGTCGGTGCGAACCGAGGCGGCTGATCGCCTTCTCGATCTCTGCGTACGGGCGGCGCTGGTCGTCGCTGAAACACTGGAGCCCCGCCCGGCGTCACTCCAGCTGTTGCCCGGCCTACCCCCACGCCCAGACCTGATCGAGGAACTTGGACCCCTGGGGGTGGAGTGGCTCGAGCGAGAGAGGCTGAACCTGACGATGATGGTTCGGTTCGCCGAGAGCGCCGGCAGGGATGAGTACGCGTGGCGACTGGCCAGGGCCATCTGGCGCTTTTGTTACATGCGCAGTTACTTCGACGACATACTTACCACGCATCAATTCGGCCTAGCTGCTGCCGAGCGGTCCGGCGATCGAGCCGCGGTCGCCCTGATGCAGAACTACCTGGCATCAGCTTATGTGCGGACCAGCAACTACCCGATGGCACAACGGCTGGTCGAGTCCGCCATCGCGGCTTACACCGCGCTCGGTGATGCGCAGAATCTTGCTCGTTTCCGAGGAAACCTTTCGGCGATCTACTGGCTGACCGGCGAGATCGGGGCGGCGATCCGACTGAGTAGAGCCCTCGTCGAGGAGGAGAAGCGTGAGCCGGCGCTGGACCTGACCCTCATACTGCCCAATCTCGGCATCGCACTGTGCGTAGCTGGCCGGTACCAGGAGTCGCTCGAAGTTCATCGCCTCCATCTCTGGCTCTCCCGAGTCAGAGCAGACGATTTTCACCGGTTGAACGCCCTTGCCCACCTAGGGACGGTCAAGATCCGTCTAGGGCAGTTCGAGTCCGCGGTACGTCTGCTGAGGGCCTCCCTGAACCTGCGGCGCAGGACCGGTCATCGATATGGCGAGCCAGAGGTTCGAGCGGATCTTGGTGCTGCCCTCAGAGGGCTCGGCCAACTGCGAGAAGCGCGCCATGAGCACGAAACGGCCCTGGAGTTGGCGAGAGACTACGGTGAGCGCCACGCGGAGTGTGTGGCACTGAACGAGTTGGGCCGCACCCTCGAGGCTGAAGGTGGGGCGGAGTCGGCGCTGCGCGCCCACCAGCAGGCGCTGAAGTTGGCAACTCGGATCGATCATCGGTTCGAGCAGGGGCGAGCCTTGGCGGGAATCGCCGAACTTGTCGCAGCCACACACTCCGATGAGGCGCGCCGGCACTGGCTGCGGTCGCTGGCGATCTTCGAACGGATGGGCGTCCCGGAGCGCTTCGAGGTCCAGCGCCGCCTCGACCAGTTCCCCACACGTCGCTGAGCTGCATGAACAGTCTTATCGATTTCTTATCGCGCCGCTCGGTACCGTTCCCACGATCGGTCAACGGGGGAGGTCCTGGTCCGGGGGTGGACCGGGCCGACGAGACGCCCGCCGCTGGTTTCCCCAGCGATCGGCAGCGGGTGACAGAGGGAGGGGCGCCGCTCAGCACCCCGCGGCGCTCCTCCCTCCCACGTCGGCCTTCCGGGATGACACGACATGGGCGCAACCGTCACGGCGGGCACCGCGGCTGGTCGTACCCGAGGGATAGGCTCGCGGCCGTGACCGATCCCGTGCAGCTCACCCACGTCGACACCGCAGGCGCGGCCCGCATGGTCGACGTCTCCGCCAAGCCGGTCTCCGGCCGGCTGGCGGTCGCCGCCGGCCGGCTCCGCACCACTTCCGAGGTGGTGGAGCTGCTCCGCCGGGACGGGCTGCCCAAGGGCGATGCGCTCGCGGTGGGCCGGCTGGCCGGCATCATGGGCGCCAAGCGCACCCCCGACCTCATTCCGCTCTGCCACCCGATCGCCCTGCACGGGGTCACCGTCGACCTGCGCCTCACCGCCGACACGGTGGAGATCACCGCGACGGCGCGTACCGCCGACCGGACGGGCGTCGAGATGGAGGCCCTGACCGCGGTGGCGGTGGCCGGGCTGGCCCTGGTCGACATGGTCAAGGCGGTCGACCCGGCGGCCTCGGTGGACGCGGTGCGGGTGCTCCGCAAGGAGGGCGGCAAGACCGGCGAGTGGGTCCGCCCGGAGGACCGGCCGTGATCCGCGCCCGGGTGGTCGTCGCCTCCAACCGGGCCTCCGCCGGGGTCTACGAGGACACCAGCGGCCCGTTGCTCGTCGCCGGCCTGCGGGAGCTGGGCTGTCAGGTGGACGAGCCGGTGGTGGTGCCCGACGGCGAGCCCGTCGGCGCGGCGCTGCGGGCCGCCCTGGCCGACGGGGTCGACGTGGTGCTGACCAGTGGCGGCACCGGCATCAACCCGACCGACCGGACGCCCGAGGTGACCCGCGCGCTGCTCGACCACGAGGTTCCGGGCATCGCCGAGGCGATCCGGGCCCACAGCCGGGAGCGGGTGCCGACCTCGGCGCTGTCCCGGGGGCTGGCCGGGGTGGTCGGCCGGATGCTGGTGGTCAACCTGCCCGGTTCCCGGGGCGGCGCCAGGGACGGTCTCGCGGTGCTCGGGCCGATCCTCGCCCACGCCGTCGACCAGCTCCGCGGCGGCGACCACCAGCCCTCGCCGCCACCGACGACGGAGGCCGGGCCGGTGACCGCGGAGGCCGGGGCGGAGGCCACGGAGGCAGACCCGGCGACCGGTGGTGACCAGTGACCGGGCGGGCCGACCGGGCCGGCGATAGGCTCGCCGGATGAGCACGGAAACCGCCGCCCAGGCGGAGGATCGGGCGACCGCGCCGCCGCCGGCCGGTTGGGAGGAGGCGCGCGCCCGGGTGTACGCGGTCGGGCTCTCCGCCGCCCTGCCCGCGGTCAGCCGGTCGCTCGCCGACCTCGACGGGCACACCCTGGCCGAGCCGTTGACCACGCGTACGGACCTGCCGGCGTTCCCCACCTCCAGCGTGGACGGCTGGGCGGTGCGCGGCGAGGGCCCCTGGCGGGTGGTCGGCCGGGTGCTCGCCGGCAACCGGCCGGCGCCGCTGACCGAGGAGGGCAGCACGGTCGAGATCGCCACCGGGGCGATGGTCCCGGAGGGCACCACGGCGATCCTGCGGGTGGAGGAGTCGACGCGGACCGGCGACGGCCGGGTCGACGGCACGCCCCGGCCGACCCCGGAGTGGCGGGAACCGGGCGAGGAGGCGTACTCGGGTGAGGAACTGCTCCCGGCCGGCACCCCGGTCGACCCGGCGCTGATCGGGCTGGCCGCCTCCTGCGGACACGACACCCTGCGGGTCCGGCGGGCGCCCCGCGCGGCGCTGCTGGTCTTCGGTGACGAGCTGCTGACCAAGGGCCCGCCGGCGGCCGGCCGGGTCCGCGACGCGCTCGGCCCGGCGGTGCCGGCCTGGCTACGCCGGTACGGCTGCCAGGTGCGCCCCTCCGACGTCGTGGGTCCGGTGGCGGACACGCTGCCCGCGCACGTGGCCGCCGTCCGGTCGGCGCTGGCCGGCGCGGACCTGGTCTGCACCACCGGTGGCACGATGCACGGCCCGGTGGACCACCTGCATCCGACGCTGGCGGCGCTCGGCGCGGACTACGTGGTGAACACCGTGGCGGTCCGGCCCGGCTTCCCGATGCTGCTCGCCCGGTTGGTCTCCGACGACGGCCGGGTCCGGTTCGTCGCCGGCCTGCCCGGCAACCCGCAGTCCGCGATCGTGGCCCTGGTGTCGCTGGTGGCGCCCCTGCTCGCCGGGTTGCAGGGCCGCCCGATGCCGGTGCTGCCGCACGCCACGCTGGCCGAGCCGATCGCCGGCCGGGGCGACTACACCCACCTGGCCCTGGTCCGGCTGGACCGGGCCGCCGGCACCGCCCACCCGGTGCGGCACGTCGGCTCGGCGATGCTGCGCGGCCTGGCCGGCGCCGACGGGTTCGCGGTCGTCCGGCCGGGTACCACGGGTGCGGTGGGCGACCGGGTGCCGATCGTGCCGCTGCCGCTGCTGCCCGGGGAACGGTCCTGGTGACCACGCCGGCCGACACCCGCGAGGAGGGCCCGATGTCCGCGTCCACGACCGCGCCGGTCAGCTTCGGCACCGTCACCGACCGGCCCCTGGACCTGGCCGCGCACGAGGCGGCGGTCGCCGACCGCCGGGCCGGCGCGGTGGTCTCCTTCCAGGGCGTGGTCCGCGATCACGACCACGGTCGCTCGGTCACCACCCTGGAATACGAGGGCCATCCGAGCGCCGAGGCGGTCCTGAAGGAGGTCGCCGCCGAGGTCGCCGCCGACCCCGACGTGTACGCGGTGGCGGTCTCGCACCGGATCGGCCCGCTGGAGATCGGTGACGCGGCCCTGGTGGCGGCGGTGAGCACCGCCCACCGGGCCGCCGCGTTCGCCGCCTGCGCCCGCCTGGTCGACGAGGTCAAGGCCCGGCTGCCGATCTGGAAGCGGCAGGTCTTCGCCGACGGCACCGAGGAGTGGGTGAACTGCCCCTGACCCGACCGGCCCGGCGGGCGGCGGCTCAGCGGCGGGCGGCGAACTGGTTGGTCCGGGCCGGTCGCTGGTTGTAGAACGCCGGTTCGGCGCCGGGCCGCCAGGGCAGTGCGGCGACCAGCGCGATCAGGGCGATGGCCAGCGAGTTCTCCATCAGCGCACCGAACAGCCCGTCCTGGTAGTGCGACACCTCCGGCAGTTGGTGCTCGTACGGCCAGATCGGGGAGACCAGGAAGAGCAGGTAGAGCCCGACGGCGGCCACGCCGTGGCGCATCCCGGTCAGGGTGGGGTACCAGATCGGCGGGCGCAGCCCGGTCACCGCGGGCGGCCCCCCGTACGCCGGATGTGTCCCGGTGCGTGCCGCCGGTCCCCGGCTGGCCTCCCGCCGACGGACGGCGGCGTCGGCGAGGACCAGGATCGCCGGGATGACCCAGACCAGGTGGTGCGACCAGGAGATCGGGCTGATCACGTTGGCGGTGAGCCCGACCAGGGTGAACGCGGTCAGCTCGTCGCCGTCGGCGTGGGCGGCGGCGGCCCGGGACAGCCCGAGCGCCAGGACCAGCATGGAGAAGGTCACCCAGAGCAGGCCGGGCGCCTCGATGGCGTCGTAGAGCCGGGCCAGCAGGCCGGCCAGGGACTGGTTGGCCGTCATGTCGGCCGCCCCTACCCGCTGCGTCTGCCAGAGCACGGTGCCGAAGTAGGCCCGGGACTCCTCGCCGACGATCAGGAACGTCCCCGCGGTCACCGCGACGGTGGTGCCGATGGCGGTGGCCGCCGCCCGCCACTGCCGGGTGACCAGCAGGTAGCCGATGAAGAGCGCGGGGGTCAGCTTGATCGCGGTGGCCAGGCCGATGCCGACGCCCGCCCAGGCGCCGCCGAACGCGAAGCGGGCCAGCGGTCCGGTCCCCACCAGGCGGGCCAGCCGGCCGGTCGCCGCCGGACGGGTGCCGCGCCGGGACCGCCGGCGCAGACCGACCAGGTCGGCGATGACCAGCGCGAAGAGGAACAGGTTCACCTGGCCGTAGCCGAGGGTCTCCCGGACCGGTTCGATGGCCACCGCCATCGGCACCGCCACGCCGACGCTGAACCAGAGCGGCCGGCCGAGCCGGTCGACGAGCGGGCGCAGCAGGGCGATCATGGCGACGGTGAGCGCGGCGACGCTGGCCGCCGCGTTCAGCCAGCCGGCCACCACCACCGGCACCCGGGCCATCGGCAGCATGGCCAGCGCCGCGAACGGCGGGTAGGTGAAACCCAGGGTGGTCGCGGGGGCGATGAAGTCGTACAGCTCGTGGCCGCTCGCCCACCACACCACCGCGCCGTGGTAGATCCGCATGTCGAAGAAGGCGTACGGCCGGCCGAACGCGCCGATGGCCAACCAGGCGGCGTACCCGGCGGCGGCGATGACACCTACCCGGACCAGCAGGAGCCGGTCCCGATCGCTGATCCGCGGGCGGGCGGGGAGGGGCGGCTCCCCGTCGGGCCGGTAGCGGCGCCTCACCTCGCCCCCTCCCCCTCCTGCGACCGAATGCGGTTCCACTGATCCCGGATGGTTCTCGACATGCACACCGCGTTAACGCCTGCCGGAGCGGTCAGGTGATTCGCGGCCGGGGGTGGAGGTGGCCGGTGGAGGGGACGGGACGGGACGGGACGGGTCAGCCGGGCAGTCGCCGGGCGGTGGCGGCCGAGCGCACGGCGATCCGGGCCTCCCGCTTGGCGGTCCGGACCGCCCGCTGCACCGAACGCCCGGAGCGCTGCACGGAGCGCCTGGAGTGGCCGATCCGGTGACCGGCCCGCCAGCGCAGGCCCGGCTTGCCCTCGGTGTCGGCGGCGGCGAGCAGGAGCCCGCCGAACAGGCCGAGGTTCTTCAGGAAGTGGATCTGGTTGTTGTTCCGGGCGGCCGGGTCGTCGTTGTTCCAGAAGGGATGCCCGGCCAGCGTGGTCGGCACCAGCGTGCCGGCGAGCACCAGGGCGGCCGGGCGGGCCAGTTTCCCGGTGGCCAGCATCAGCCCGGCGGCGACCTGGGTGGCCGCGTTGATCCGGATCAGCGACTCGGTGTCCGTGGGGACCTGGGGGGCGTTCTTCTCGATCAGGGGCGTGATCCGGTCGGTCACCGGCTTCGCCGCGGTGACCAGGCGGCCGGGGTTCTGAAAGTTGCGGGCACCGCTGACCACGAAGATGCCGCTCAACATGATTCGGGCGAGGGAGCGCACGGGTTTCATGGATCAGTCATACCCCTTGAAACGGATCGCTACCCCTGCAACGGCCGGATCCCGACCGGCCGTGGCGGGCGCCGCGCCACGCCGATCCGAGCGACCGTCGCTGATGGACGGGCGACGGAGGGTAACGTCGCGCGGGTGACGACCCTGCGGCTGCGACCCGAGGGGCCGGCGGACGCCGGGCCGGTGCGGCGGGTGCTCGCCGCCGCCTTCGCCCGCCCGGACGTGGCCTCCCCGCCGGAGGTGGGGTTGGTCGACGAGCTGCGGGACAGCGACGCCTGGATCCCTGAGCTGGCGATGGTCACCGAGTACGGCGGCGAGGTGGTCGGCTACGCCCTGCTCACCCGGGTGCGGGTCCGGGGCGACGCCGGGGTCGCGCCGGCGTTGGCCCTGGGGCCGGTGGCGGTGGCGCCGCACCGGCAGCGGGTGGGGCACGGCGCCGCCGTGGTGCAGGCCGCCCTGGAGGCGGCCACCGAGTTGGGCGAGCGGCTGGTGGTGGTGCTCGGCAACCCGGCGTACTACCGGCGGTTCGGCTTCGACCGGGCCGACCGGATGGGGTTGACCAGCCCGTGGTCCGGGCTGGGCGAGCCGTGGCAGGCGTTGGCGTTGCCCCCGACGGTCAGTGGCGAGGGCCCGCTGCCCCGCGGCGAGGTGGTCTTCCCGCCGCCCTGGTCGCGGGTCTGACGGCCGGGCCGCCCGCCGGTCAGGCCGGTTGGGTACGCAGGTAGCGACCGAAGTGCGGGACGGTGAAGGCGACCGTGCCGCGCTCGCCGGAATAGATCAGCCCCTTCTTGATCAGGGCGTCCCGGGCCGGGGAGAGGCTGGCCGGTTTCCGGCCGAGCGAGCGGGCGATCTCGGCGGTCGGCACCGCGGCGTCCATGTCGTCGCGCCCGCCGCCCTCCTCCCCCTCCACCAGGGAGAGGGTCGCCATTGCCCGCATGTACTCCCGCTCCGCCGGGGTGGCCCGCTCGAATCGGGAGCCGAAGAAGCCAACCGCCAGTTCGGCCTCCGCCTCGGGCGCGGCCACCCGGACGTCCGCCGCGGTGATCGGCGAGCGCGGCGCGTGGTCCCAGGTCGCCTTCCCGTACGCCTGGACGAAGTACGGGTAGCCGCCGGACTTCTCGTAGAGCAGGTCGAGCGCCTTGGCCTCGTACTCGACCTCCTCCCGCTCGGCCGGCGCGCAGAGCGCCTGGTCGGCGGCGATCCGGTCGAGCCGGTCGATCCGTTGGTAGCGGAAGAGCCGTTCGGAGTACGACTTGGCCGCGCTGAGCACGGCCGGCAGGTGCGGCAGCCCGGCGCCGACCACGATCAGCGGGGCGCCGAGCTGGGACAGCTCGTGGCAGGCGGCGCAGAGCGCGGAGACGTCCTCCGCGCCGAGGTCCTGCATCTCGTCGATGAAGATCGCGATGCCGGTGCCCACGTCGGTCGCCACGGCCGCCGCGTCGGTGAGCAGCTCGACCAGGTCGATCTCGATGTCACCGGAGTCCGCCCGCCCGCTGCTGGCCGGTACGTCGATGCCGGGCTGCCAGCGGTCCCGCAGTTTTGGGGCGACGCCGCCGCGCCCGGGCGGCGTCGAGCGCTGGGCGAACGCCTTCAGCACACCGAGGAAGCCGTCGATCCGGTCCGGCGCCCGGTGTCGGGGGGCCAGTTCGCGGACCGCCATGTGCAGGGCGGCGGCCACCGGGCGGCGCAGCGACTGGTCCGGTCGGGCCTCGATCTTGCCGGTGCCCCAGAGGTGGGTGATGGCCTGCGAGCGGAGGGTGTTGAGCAGCACCGTCTTGCCGACGCCGCGCAGGCCGGTGAGCATCAGGCTGCGTTCGGGGCGGCCCCGGGCGATCCGTTCCAGGACCACGTCGAAGACGTCCAGCTCCCGCCCCCGTCCGGCGAGCTCGGGTGGGCGCTGCCCCGCGCCCGGGGCGTACGGATTGCGGACCGGATCCACGCATCGCAGAGTATCGGCCCCTCTAGCCGCGGAGCTAGAGATGGATAGACGGGGCTACCGGCGTGTTGCTTCGAGGCGAAACTAGGGCTGTCTAGCGTTGATGCTAGACAGCCCTAGTTTTGTCTATCGGGGATGGTCGGGGTCAGCGGGCCCGGCGCAGGCAGAGCACGAAGTCCTGCTCGGCCAGTGGGCCGTCGGAGACGTAGTTCGCCGTGGCCTGCGGTGCCAACCGGGCGCACCGGTCCCCCTCGGCGGTGCCGGGGATCCGCAGCAGCACCTCGAAGGCGCCCGGCCCACACGGCACCTTGCGCAGCGCGGCCGCCTGGCTCGTACCGTCGTTGACCACGCAGTCGCCCTTGGCGAAGTCCTGCCCGCCGGGCGCGGGAGGCTCCCCGGTCGGCTCCTCGGTGGGTTCGTCGGTCGGCTCCTCGGTCGGGTCGACGGGGACCGCCGTCGACGGCGCGGACGACCGGTCGTCGTCGCCGGAAGGGAGGACCAGCCACCCGGCCAGGACCAGGCACGGGCAGAGCAGGGCGACCAGCACCGCCCCGACGATCAGGGCGACCTTGCGACCCGACCGCCGCGGCGGCGGCACCGGATATCCGGGCGGCGCCCCCCACTGACCGCCACCCCCACCCGCCGGGTACGGCACCGGTGGGTACGCGGCCGTCGGCTCCCCCGGCGGGTACGGCACCGGTGGGTACGCGGCCGTCGGCTCCCCCGGCTGGTACGGGCCGGGCGGGTAGGCGGCCGTCGGGTCGCCGGACGAATAGGGCCCGGCCGGCGGTGGGAACGGACCGCTGGGCGGGTACGGGCCGGGCACCGGCGCGGTCGGTGGCTCCGCCCCGGCCAGCGGCATGGTGGGCGAGTCGTCGTGACCGGCCGGCGGGCCGGCCCAGCCCGGCAGCGGTGCCGTCGGCGGCTCCCCGCCGCCCGGCGGGCGGGCCCACGGCGACGGTTCGTCGTCGCCGTGACCTGCGGGTGGGCGGGGGTACGGGTCGTCGTCGGGACGGGACATCGGCTTCCCCCGGGGTCGAGGCGGCTCAGCGCTGCGCCGGTCCGGCTCAGCGCTGCTTCAGGCAGAGGACGAAGTCGAGGGTGTCCAGCTCACTGTCGAAGAAGAACCAGTTGGTGTAGCCGGGCACCTTCGCGCACTTCGCCTCCGCGTCCTTCTCACCACTCGTGGGGCCGTCGAAACGGCGGACCACCTCGTAGCTGCTCGGCTCACAGGTGCTGATCAACAACTTCGGCTTGCCACCGGCCGGTCCCTCGTTGCGGACGCACTGCCCCTCCTTGACGAACCGGGGGTCGGCCGTGGACTGCGGGGCGGGAGCGGTCGGGACCGCCGAGGCGGCGGCGCTCGCCGGTGCGGCGGGCGCGCCCGACGCCGCATCGGGCGCCGGCGTGACCTGCTCCGCCCCGCCGCCGAACAGCAGCCAGGCCAGGGTGCCGGCGGCGGCCAGCAGGGCCACCGACAGGACGGCCAGCACGGCGATCAGGGGGCCCTTGCCGCGCCGGGGCACCGGCTGCCCGTCGTACGACACCGGGCCCGGGCCGCCCGGGCGGTAGGGGTCGGCGCCGTCCGGGTCCGGGTAGTCGTCGGGGCCGATCGGGCGGCTGCGCGGGACGGCGGGCGGCTCCGCCGCCTCCACGGCCGCCGGCCAGCCCGGCGAGGGATGGTACGCCGACCGGTCGGGTCGGCCGGGCAGCGTCTCGCCCCACCCGGTCCCGGTCCGGGGCGCGGAGCCGGCGTCGAACCCGTCGTCCGGTCGACGCCCGTCCCACGGGTCCGGGTCGCCGTCCCCCGGGGAGCCGTAGTTCGCCATGCACGCCCTCCTGCGTACCAGTGGTGAGAGGCCGGCCACCCTCGGGCGGCGCGGACACCGTCGTCACCGTAGCGTGATCCAACGATGACCTCACCCACTCCGCGTCCTTCGTCACCCCGGCGGCCGCCGAACCCGGTCCGACCCCCGGGCGGCCCTCCGGCGCCCGCCACCCGGCCGGCCCTGGTCTGGTCTGGACCGCGCTCGGCCTCGTCTACGTCCTGTGGGGATCGACCTACCTGGGCATCCGGGTGGCCGTCGAGTCGATGCCGTCGCTGCTCTCTGCGGCGCTGCGGTTCGCCGCGGCCGCGGTGGTGCTCGCCGTGGCGCTGCGGCTGCGCGGCGGCCGGGGCGCGCTCCGCGTCGACCGGCGTCAGCTCGGCTCCGCCGCGCTCGTCGGGGCGCTGCTGCTGGCCGGCGGGAACGGTCTCGTGGTGCTCGCCGAGTCCGGACCGCCCGGTAGGGCCCTGCCGTCCGGCGTCGCGGCGCTGCTGGTGGCGACGGTCCCGCTGCTGGTGGTGCTGCTGCGCGCGGTCACCGGGGACCCGCCCCGGGCCTGGGCCCTCGTCGGTGTCACGCTCGGCTTCGTCGGGCTGGTCCTGCTGGTGCTCCCCGGCGGGTCCGGGGCGGTGCCGTTGGCCGGTGCGCTCACCGTGGTCGCCGGGGCGACCAGCTGGTCGGTCGGCTCGTTCCTCGCCGGCAGGTTGCCGATGCCGGCCGACCCGTTCGTCGCCACGGTCTACGAGATGATCGCCGGTTCCGCCGTGCTCGCGGTGCTCGGCGCCGGCCGGGGCGAGCTGACCGGCCTGGACCCGGCGGCGATCACCACCCGGTCGTGGCTCGCGCTGGGCTACCTGACGGTGGCCGGCTCGCTGGTCGCCTTCACCGCGTACGTCTGGCTGCTCCAGCACGCGCCGATCTCGCTGGTCTCCACGTACGCCTACGTCAACCCGGCGGTGGCGGTGGCGCTCGGCGCGCTGCTCGTGGCCGAGCCGGTCACCCCGCCGGTGCTGCTCGGTGGCGCGGTCATCGTGGCCGGGGTGGCCCTGGTGGTGACCACCGAACGTCCCCGCCGCCCGGCCGTCGCCGACGAACCCACCGGCTGAGCCGGCCCGACGTCGGCCCGGGTCAGCCGGCGTCGGCTCAGATCAGCCGGAGCTGGCGGTCCCGGGGCCGGCGCGGTTCGCTGTCACCGAACCGTTCGAACAGTCCCGCGTCGATGTCGGCCAGGAACGGCGACGGGACCACCTCCCGCTCCGCGCCGTGCCGGGCCCGCCGGGCGGCGTGGCTGACGTACAGCCGGTCCTGCGCCCGGGTCAGCCCGACGAAGAAGAGCCGGCGTTCCTCGGCCACCTGGTCGTCGTCGGGGCTGCTGCCCGGCCAGCGCAGCGGCAGCAGTCCGTCCTCCGCGCCGACCAGGAAGACCACCGGGAACTCCAGCCCCTTGGCGGCGTGCAGGGTGAGCAGGGTGACCGCCTCGGCGCGCGGGTCCAGGGCGTCCACCTCCGCGCCGGTGGCCAGCTGGGACAGGAACAGCTCGAGGTCGTCGCCGCAGCGCCGGGCCAGCGGGGTGAGCAGGTCCACCGCGCCGCGGACGTCCTCGGGGCGTACCGCGCCGGTGCCGTCGAGGGTGGGGACGGCGAAGCGCTCGGCCACCACCTGCCCGGCCAGCCGGACCCGGGCGGCCAGCGGACCGTCGAGGCCGGCGTTGCGCAGCTCGCGGGCGATCGCCAGCACCCCGGGCCGGTCACGCAGCCGGTCGTGCGAGCGCTTCTGCACCGGGATGTTCGCCCGGGACAGGGCGTCCAGGATCGGCCCGGCCTGCGCGTCGGTGCGGTAGAGCACCGCGATGTCGGAGAAGGACAGGGTGGTCGACCGGCCGTCGATCCGGCCGGTGTCCAGCGAACGGTGGGAGAGGCCGCCGACCAGCTCGTCGACGGTGCGTACCACGAAGTCGGCCTCGTCGGCGACGGACGCCGCGGCGTACCGGCCGACCAGCGGGGCCTCCGGGTCCAACCGGGCCGGGTCCAGCCGCCGGCCCCGGACCAGCGACGACGGTGCGATCGCCTGCACGGCGGCGGCCAGGATCGGTGCCGACGAGCGGTAGTTGCGGTTCAGCCGGACCAGGCGGGCGTCGGTGAAGTCCTGCGAGAAGCGCAGGAAGTAGCCGACGTCGGCGCCCCGGAACGAGTAGATCGCCTGGTCGGGGTCGCCGATCGCGCAGAGGTTCCCGTCGGCGGGGGAGAGCAGCCGCAGCAGGTCGTACTGGACCGCGTCGACGTCCTGGTACTCGTCGACGAAGATCCACTTCCACCGCTCGCGGTACTCCCGGACCAGCTTCCGGTCGCCCTTGAACAGCGCCACCGGCAGGGTGAGCAGCTCGTCCAGGTCCACCAGGTCCCGCTTGCGCAGCAGCGCCGCGTAGCGGGCGTCGTCGTCACCGGCCTCGGCGCGGGCCGCCGCACGGTCCGCGTCGTCGGCGATCCGGAAGTCCGCCGGCAGGCCCGCCGCCACGGCGTTCTCCCGCAGGATGGTCAGGCCCAGCGAGTGGAACGTGCCGACCGTGACGTCCTCGGCGACCGGCCCGAGCAGCCCGTCGAGGCGGTGCCGCAGCTCCTCGGCCGCCCGCCGGGTGAAGGTGATCGCCAGGCACTGGTCGGGGAAGACGTTCAGCTCCGCGCAGAGGTACGCGATGCGGTGGGTCAACGTCCGGGTCTTGCCGGTGCCCGGGCCGGCCACGATCAGCAGCGGCCCACCGGGCGCCGACGCGGCCACCCGCTGCATGGCGTCCAACCGGTCCAGCAGGCCGGTTCCGACCTCCTCCATGCCGGCGAGCATCGGCTCGAATGGCTCGTGCGGGGAGGGCGCCGACGCGATCGGCGGCGGGGGTGGGGCGGTCGGCTTCCGCTTCGGCTCGGCCTTCACCGCCGCCGGACGCCGGGCCCTCGGCCTCGGCGCCGGCTCCGCGGGCCGTCGCTGCGCCGGCACGGGTACGTCGAACAGGGTCTCCTGCCCGGTCCCCTCCGTGGCCGAACCCAGTTCGTCGGCGTCGAAGAGGGTGATCACGCCGTACTCCCCGTCGTAGCCCGGCACCCGGCGGACGTCGCCCCGCCGCAACCGGCCGATCCCCTCGGCCAGCAGCTCACCGCCGACCCGACCGATCTCGTCCAGCGGTGCCCGGGTGAGGATCTCCAGCTCGGGGCCGAGCGCGGCGACCAGCTCGTTGAGCTTCCCCTCGACCTTCTTCGACCGGGCGCCCACCTTGTTGATCTCGCCGAGGATCTCGGCCAGCGGCACCAGGTGGGTGACCTCGCGGGCGTGCGCCGGGCGGTGTCCCGCCGGCCGGTCGGCCAGCTCCTCGACCCGGCTCAGCACCCCCACGGTCAGCGGCTTGCCGCACTCCGGGCAGCGACCGCCCGCCTCCCGGGTGCGCTCCGGCGCCCAGTTCACCCCGCAGAGCCGGTGCCCGTCGGCGTGGTACTTCCCCTCCTCGGGGAAGAACTCGATGGTCCCGGCGAGCCCGTCGCCGGTACGCAGCGCCTCCCGGACGGCGAAGTAGTCCAGCGGGGCGCGGAACACGGTCGCCTCCCGGGCCAGCGCCGGCGGGGAGTGCGCGTCGGAGTTCGACACCAGCTGGTAGCCGTCCAGGCTGCCGACCCGCCAGTTCATCTCCGGGTCGGAGGAGAGGCCGGTCTCCACCGCGAAGATGTGCTCCGCCAGGTCGGCGTAGCAGTCGGCGATCGCGTCGAAGCCGGACTTCGAACCGAGCGCCGAGAACCACGGCGTCCAGATGTGCGCCGGGACGAGATAGCCGTCCGGGCTGGCCTCCAGGGTGATCTCCAGCAGGTCCCGGGAGTCCAGGCCGAGGATCGGCCGGCCGTCGGAACCGAGGTTGCCGATCCTCCCCAACGCCGCGTTGAACCGGCCCACCGCGTCCAGGTCCGGCAGGTAGATCAGGTGGTGCACCTTGCGGGTCCGGTCGTCCCGCTTGTAGATCGTGGAGATCTCCACGCTCAGCATGAACCGGACCGGGTCCGTCTCCGCCTCGCTGGCCAGCCGGGGCGGCAACCGGCGGGCGATGTCCCGCTCCGCCTCCGGACCGAGCCGGTAGAGGCCGGGCTCCGCCGGGTGCAGGGTCTCCCGCAGGTGGTCGTACCAGGCGGGGTGGGTGAAGTCTCCGGTGCCGAGCAGGCCGATGCCCTTGCGCCGCGCCCACCAGCCGAGGTTGGGCAGGGTGAGGTCGCGGCTGCACGCGCGCGAATACTTCGAGTGGATGTGCAGGTCCGCGACGAGCGGCGGAGAGCCGCCGGGGGGTACGGCGCTGAACGGGGGCACGCCGCATCCTGTCACGGCCGCTGCGGTACCCGCCCCCCGCCACGCTCACGCGTGACCTGAGCAATCCGGTGCTGGACCGGCTGCCCCGCCCGGGGTATAAGGGCCACAAACCCGGCCTGACCTGCGATGATCATGGCCGGGAGCGGTGGCCGGCCGGTCAGGCGCTGCGCAGCTCGACCAGGCTGATCTGCGGATCCGCGCCCACCCGCACCGGTGGACCCCAGAACCCGGCGCCGTTGGTGACGTACACCTTGGTGCCGTCCACCTCGCCGAGGCCGGAGACGACCGGCTGGGCGAGCCCGACGGCGAGATTGAACGGCACCATCTGGCCGCCGTGGGTGTGCCCGGACAGTTGCAGGTCCACGCCGTACTTCGCGGCCTCCTCCACGGCCACCGGCTGGTGGGCCAGCAGCACCACCGGCCGGCTCGGGTCCCGGTCGCCGAGCGCCGCCGCGTAGTCCGCCGGCGCGGCCAGCCCCGTCCCGTCGGCGGTGACGTCGTTCACCCCGGCCAGGTCCAGGATCCCGCCGGGGGTTCGGATCTCCTGGCGCACGTTCTGCAACACCCGCAGGCCCAGCCGGTCCACCTCCCGCACCCACTCCTCCACCCCGGAGTAGTACTCGTGGTTGCCGGTGACGAAGAAGCTGCCGTACCGCGAGCGCAGGTCACGCAGCGGCTCGGCCGCCCTGCCCAGCTCGGCGACGGAGCCGTCGACCAGGTCCCCGACGACCGCCACCAGGTCGGCGTCCAGCCGGTTGATCATCGAGACGATCCGCTCGGTGTGCGCCCGGCCGCGCAGCGGACCGAGGTGGATGTCCGAGACGGTGGCGATCCGCAGGCCGTCCATCCGGCGCGGCAGCTTCGCCAGCGGGATCCGCACCCGGTCCAGCCGGGGCGGGCCGAGGGCGTTACGGACGCCGTACCCGGTGACGCCGACCGCGGTGAGACCGGCGAAGATGGCCGCCCCCCGGGCCAGCAGCAGCCGGCGGTCCCGGTCGTGGTCCGGCTGGTCGACCGCCGCGGCGGCCGGCGGGTCGGCGGGCCCCGCCGCACCCACCAGCGCCGGCTCCGGCGCCGCCGTGGTCGGCTCGGCGACCGCCGACCGGCGGCGCAGCACCAGCCGCGCCACCGCCATCGGCACCTCCAGCAGCACGAGTACGACCAGCAGGTAGAACATCACCGCCAGCCAGAGGTAACCGGGCCAGGCGAGCCAGTACAGGCCCATCTGGGTGCCGAGCACGGTGACCGGCACCAGCAGGGCGAACGCCAGGGCGACGATCGCGCCGATCCGACGCAGCCGTCCCCGGTGCGTGGTGTCCCGGACCAGCCGGCGCCACAGGTAGTAGTGGATCAACCCGGCGAGCAGGGCCTGCACCCCGACGAACGCCACGATCGGCAACACGCGTCAACCTCTCTCAGCCACCGGCGAACGGAGGCAGCACGTCGATCGTCGCTCCGGCCGGCAGCGGTGTCGAACGATCATGACAGGCGACGCCGTCGACCAGGAAACTTGCCGCCGTCAGCACCCGGGCCAGTGAGTTGCCGTGCCGCTGGGCCAGCTCGGCGGTCAGCTCGTCGAGCGAACGGCCGGCGGGCACGGTCTCCGCGGACCGGCCGGCGGCGGCCCGGGCCCCGGCGAAGTAGCGGACGGTCAGCACTGCTCAGCCACCGATCGCCGACATCGGCCGGGCCGGCTGGAGGAACGTCGGATCGTCGATGCCGTGCCCGGCCCGCTTGCCCCACATCGCCGTACGCCAGCGTCGGGCCAGCTCCTCGTCGTCCGCCCCGGCCCGCAGCGCGCCCCGCAGGTCGGACTCCTCCGTGGCGAACAGGCACGCCCGCACCTGGCCGTCGGCGGTGAGTCGGGTGCGGTCGCAGTCCCCGCAGAACGGCCGGGTCACGCTTCCGATCACCCCGACGCGGGCCGGCCCCCCGTCGACCAGCCAGGTCTCGGCGGGCGCCGCGCCCCGCTCGGCGGGATCGGGGGTCAGGTCGAACTCGCTGCCGAGCGCGGCCAGGATCTCGTCGGCCGTGACCATCGTGGCCCGGTCCCAGCCGTGCTGGGCGTCCAGCGGCATCTGCTCGATGATCCGCAGCTCGTAGCCGTGCTCCAGGGCGAACCGCAGCAGCGCCGGCGCCTCGTCCTCGTTGACGCCGCGCATCAGCACCGAGTTGAGCTTCACCGGGCTCAACCCGGCCGCCGCTGCGCCGGCCAGGCCGGCCAGCACGTCCGCCAGCCGGTCCCGGCGGGTCAGCGTGGCGAACCGGGCGCGGTCCAGGGTGTCCAGCGAGACGTTCACCCGGTCCAGGCCGGCGGCGCGCAGCGTGGGCGCCAGCCGCTCCAGCCCGATGCCGTTGGTGGTCAGCGAGATCCTCGGCCGGGGCCGCAGGTCGGCCACCGCGGCCACGATGCCCGGCAGGCCGGGGCGGATCAGCGGCTCGCCGCCGGTGAAGCGCACCTCGGTCACCCCGAGCCGCTCGACGGCCACCCGGATCAGCCGGACGATCTCGTCGTCGCCGAGCAGTTGCGGCCCGGCCAGCCAGGGCAGCCCCTCGGCCGGCATGCAGTACGTGCACCGCAGGTTGCACTTGTCGGTCAGCGATACCCGCAGGTCCTTCGCGACCCGGCCGTACCGGTCGGCGAGGACGCCCGGGGTCGTCGGTGCGGCGGTCACCTGTCGACCGTAGCGCGTCCGGCGCCCCGCAGCGCGGCACGGGCCGCCGCGCCCACCGCCTCCCGGTACGCCGCACCGAAGAGCGCGGTGTGCACCAGCAGCAGGTGCAGCTGGTGCAGCGGCACCCGCTCGCGCCAGCCGTCGGCCAACGGCCACTCCTCGTCGTACCCGGCCAGGATGCGGTCCAGGTGCGGCGGGCCACCGAAGAGGGCCAGCTGGGCCAGGTCGGTCTCCCGGTGGCCGCCGTGCGCCGCCGGGTCGACCAGCCACACCCGGTCTCCCGCGCCCCACAGCAGGTTGCCCGGCCACAGGTCGCCGTGGATCCGGGCCGGCGGCTCGTCGCCGCCGAACTCCCCGATCCGCTCGACCAGCTCCTCCACCGGGGCGGTCTCGGCGGCGGTCAGCGCCCCGTTGGACACCGACATCGCCAGGTACGGCGCCAGCCGGGTCCGCGCGAACCACCCCGACCACGGGCCCGGGTCCGGGGTGTTGTCCTGCGGGAGCGCCCCGATGAACCCCGGCCATTGCGCGCCGAACGCCGGCGCGCCGGCCCGGTGCATCCCGGCCAGCTCCCGACCGAAGCGTTCGGCCGCCTCCGGCGTCGGCTCGTCGGTCTCCACCCAGTCGAGCACCAGCAGCTCCGGCACCGCCACCAGCACCTCGGGCACGGCCACCGTGCCGGCGTCGCGCAGCCAGCGCAGCCCGGCCGCCTCGGTGGCGAAGAAGCCCTCCGGCACCGGCCGGGAGGTCGTCTCCGGCCAGCTCTTGGCGAAGACGGAGTGACCGTCGTCGAGGGTCAGCCGGGAGGCGGCGCAGATGTCGCCACCCTTGACCGGGGTCTCCCGGATCCGCTGGTGGGTCAGGAAGGTCGGCAGGTGTTCCGGATGTGCCCGCAGGTAGGCCAGGTCCATCTGCGCAAGGTAGCCCCTCCGCGGGCCGGGCGCGGGCCGGTGCGCGCTCCGCTCCGTCCGTACTCGGTGCAGTTCTCCGCCGACCAGGGAAAATACGGAGGGTGACTGTGGATAACCGGAGTGTCGTCCACAGGGCCTGTCGGCGCGTGCCGGAGCCGCGCAGGCTGCCTCGCATGACGCAGCTCGACCGGGCCCGCCTCGCCGTCCGCTCACCCGCCGACCTGATCGCCGCCGTGCCCTACCTGCTCGGATTCCATCCCAGCGACAGCGTGGTGGTGGTCGCCCTGCGCGGCCGGCGGATCATCTTCGCCGCCCGGGCAGACCTGCCCGACCGGGGCGCCGACCCCGCTCCACCCGCCCGGCACCTGGCCGAGGTGATCGTCCGGCAGCGCGCCGAGTCGGCCACCGTGGTCGGGTACGGGCCGGCCGAGCGGGTCACCACCGCCGTCGACGCGGTCCGTGGGGCGCTGGCCGGGGTCGGGCTGGTGGTGCTGGACGCCCTCCGGGTGACCGACGGGCGCTACTGGTCCTACCTCTGCACCGAGGCCGGGTGCTGCCCACCCGACGGCACCCCGTACGACCCGGGGGCCAGCGAGGTCAGCGCGGCTGCCGTCTTCGCCGGCCAGGTCGCCCTGCCCGACCGGGCGGCCCTGGCCGCCCTGGTCGCCCCGCTGGACGGCCCGGTCCGGGTGGCCATGCGCAGGGCCACGGCGCGGGCCGGCCAGCGGCTGGCCCGGCTGCTCGGCCGTCCGGCCGGGACGGAACTGCCGCCGGGTGACCCGGTGCCCACCGCCACCGGCCCGGGAGGTCCCGCGGGCGGTCCGGTCGGCGTCGGGGACGACGGGGCGGTACGGGCCGCCGGGGTGGCGGCGGTGCGGGCCGCCCGCCGCCGGCACCGGCGCGGTGAGCGGCTGACCGACGACGAGGTGGCCTGGCTCAGCGTCCTGCTGACCCGGCTGACCGTCCGGGACCACGCCTGGGAACGCACCGACGGGCGGGACGAGGACATCGCCCTCTGGACCGACGTGCTGCGCCGGGCCCAACCGGGGCTGGCCGCCGCCCCGGCCAGCCTGTTGGCCTTCGCCGCGTGGCGTGCCGGGCAGGGGGCGCTGGCCGCGGTCGCCCTGGAACGGGCCCTGACCGAACACCCGGGCTACTCGCTGGCGCTGCTCCTCGACGACCTGCTCCGCCGGGGGGTGCCCCCGGCACAGCTCGACGGCTGGCCGGCGGTGGCGCCGCCCGGCGTGGTCCGGCGCCGCTCCCGCCGCCCCCGACCGCCCCGGCGGCGCAGTTGACCCCCGGGCCGGCCAGGAGGCACCCGGTCGGCGACGGGCACCGCCAGCAGATCCGAGGGTGCGGCTTCGACCTCGCCGGTTCAGGCGGTGACGGTCAGCCGGTGCGCGCCGGTGTAGACGTTCATGGTCCGGCCGCGCAGGAAGCCGACCAGGGTCATTCCCGCCTCGGCGGCCAGGTCGGCGGCGAGGGTGCTGGGCGCGGAGACCGCGGCGAGCAGCGGTACGCCGGCCATCCACGCCTTCTGGGTCAGCTCGAAGCTGGCCCGGCCGGAGACCAGCAGCAGGTGCCCGGCCAACGGCAGGAGCTGTTGGCGGACCGCCCAGCCGACCACCTTGTCCACCGCGTTGTGCCGGCCGACGTCCTCACGGAGCACGGCCAGCCCACCGTCGGCGGTGAAGAGGCCGGCCGCGTGCAGGCCGCCGGTCCGGTCGAAGGCCTTCTGCGCGGCCCGCAGCTTCTCCGGCAGCTCGGCGACCAGTTCGGCCGGCACGGTGAGCGGGTCCTCGGCGACCGAAAAGAGGGACCGGGTACGCACCGCGTCGATGCTCGCCTTGCCGCACACCCCGCAGGAGCTGGTGGTGTAGAAGTTGCGCGCCGGGTCGGTGGCCGGTTCCGGCACGCCCGGGGCCAGCACGATGTCCACCACGTTGTAGGTGTTCGGGGTCTCCGCCCCGGCGCAGAGCTGGGCGGTCTGCACGTCCTCGGCGGAGCGGATCAGCCCCTCGGTGAGCAGGAAGCCGATCGCCAGGTCGATGTCGTCGCCGGGGGTGCGCATGGTGATCGCCAGCGGCTTGCGCCGCCCCGGGCCGGCCGGACCGACCCGGATCTCCAGCGGTTCCTCCACCGAGAGGCTGTCCGGCCGGCGTACCGGGGCGCGACCCTGCGCCGCGGCGTCGAGGTCGATCCGGAGTACGCCACGTCGATCGGTTGCCCGTCCCATGCCGCCATCCTCCCCTCCCCGCCCCGCCGCCACACCTCACGGCCGTCTTCCGGCGCTGTGATCACCACGTCCTTCGGCATGTCGGCCTGTCCGGCCGGGGCATGGCCGCGGCGTGTCGGCCTGTCAGGTCGGGGGCGGGCTGGCTCGGCGGCGGGGAGCGGGCGTCGGTGGGTGGCGTTAGCGTGACGGGGTGGAGTCGTACGCGGCGGTGGTGCTGGCCGGTGGGGCGGCGCGCCGGATGGGTGGGGTGGACAAGCCCGGCCTGCCGGTCGGCGGTCGACCGATGCGCGACCGGGTGCTGGACGCCGTCTCCGACGCCGTGCCCCGCATCCTGGTCGGGCCGGCCGGCGCCGTCCCGCCCGACGTCCTGGTCACCCGGGAGGACCCGTCCGGTGGCGGCCCGGTCGCCGCCACGGCCGCCGGGCTGGCCCTGCTCCCCGCCGACGTGACCACGGTCGCGCTGCTCGCGGCGGATCTGCCGCTGCTCACCCGGGCGGCGGTCGGTGGGCTGCTGGGCGAGCTGGTCGGGTCCCCGGTCGACGGAGTCTGCCACGTCGACGACGAGGGCCGGCGGCAGACCTTGTGCGGGGTGTGGCGGGTGGCCCCACTGCGGGCGGCGCTCGCCGGGTTGACCGCCCGGCGGGGCGGCACGCCGGACGGCGCCCCGATCCGGGAGCTGCTCGCCGGGCTCACCGTGCGGGGCTTGCCGTGGGTCGGCTCGGGGCCGCCGCCCTGGTTCGACTGCGACACTGACCTCGACGTACGACGGGCTGAGGAGTGGACGCGATGACGGTGATGGACGACTGGGTGACGGCGGCCTGCGCCGAGCTGGGCCTCGATCCGGCCGAGGTGTCGGTGCCCACCGTGCTCGACCTCGCGAAGGACGTCGCCCATCAGGTGCTGCGCCCGGGGGCGCCGGTCACCGCGTACCTGCTCGGGGTCGCGGTCGGTCGGGGCGCGGATCCGGCGGCGACGGCCGGCCGGTTGAGCGAGCTGGCGGGGACCTGGCCGGTGGAGCTGGGCTCCGACCGACCTGCCGGGAGCGACCCCGCGCGGTGAGCCCACGGCGGCCGGTCCGCGCCGAGTCGCGGCTCCCGTCGCGTGGGTAGGGTGATCGTGACGGACGGAGGCGATCATGACGGCAGACCACCCCTCGGAGCCGGCCGCAGCGCAGGCGGGCACCCCGCCGGAGCAGTACGAGTCGATCCTGCTGGACGAGCCGAGCACGGCCGACCTGCGGGCGAAGGTCAACGAGGCCTGGCGGGAGCTCGCCCGGGCGCTGGCCGAGCGGCTGCGGGAGCTGCCCGCCGGGGCGCACCTGGAGCTGACCCTCGACCCGACCGCCTCCGGCACCGGTGACGCCGTCTACTCGACAAGCGTCGACGTCGGCGAGGAGGGGAAGATCTCCGCCCGCGCGGTCGGCAACGCCACCCTGCCGCAGGGCTACCGGCTGGACCGGGCCGCGGTGGCCGACATGATCGCCCTGGGTTGGTCGCCGCCGGGCGTGGTGGCGGGTTCGGGTGAGGACTTCGGCCTGGACGGCTCCACCGCCGAGGCCGCCAAGCTGGCCCCGGTGCTGACCCGTACGCTGCGCGACGTCTACGGGGCTCCGCACCCGGCCTTCCTGGTCTATCTGGTGCACGACGGGCAGGGTGAGTCGTTGCCGGTGCCGCCGCTGGGCACGGCGCGCAGCGAGTTCGGGCCGGACCGGGACGTGGAGGCCGACCTGGACGAGGCGCTGGCCGCCGCGGGGTCCAAGGAGGGCGAGAAGGACGTGCTGGAGCTGGCGGACCGGGTGCGGACCGTCGTCTCCACCATGTTGAAGTCGGACGCCGACCAGCTCCAGGTCGACTCGGACGGCGACATCAACATCCGGGCCGGCTCGGCGATGGTCTTCGTCCGGGTCCGGGACAATCCGCCGCTGGTCGACGTCTTCTCCCCGGTGCTGACCGAGGTGGAGCCGACCGAGCGGCTCTACGTGAAGCTCTCCGAGCTGACCAACCGGATGCCGATCGGCCGGCTGTACTGCGCCGACGACACGGTGTGGGCCTCCATCCCGGTCTTCGGCCGCAACTTCCAGGCCACCCACCTGATGCTCGCGGTGCAGGTGATGACGGGGTTGGCAGACGAGTTGGACGACCGGCTGCACGGCGAGTTCGGCGGCAAGCGCTTCTTCGGCGAGGGCGACAAGCCGGCCCGGCCCGAGGGGGAGCACCGCACCGGCATGTACCTCTGACCGGTCCGGTCGGCGCACGTCGAGCAGGGTCTTGCCGACCGTGGCCCGGGCCTCGATCGCGGCGTGCGCTTCCGCGGCCCGGTCCAGTGGGAACGGCTGGCCGATCAGCGGCCGCAGCCGGCCGGCCGCGCCGTCGGCCAGCGCCTGCCGGGTGTACGCCCGCAGGGTCAGCTGGACGGGCCGACGCCCGGCGACTCGACCAGCCGGGAGAGCACGATGGTGCTCCGGGTGGAGGTGACGAACCCCTCGGCGCGGAGCCGCTCCAGGGCCTCCTCCAGGTGGGAGATGTCGGCGGCACGCAGGTGCACCAGGGCGTCCGCCTCCCCGGAGACGGTGTACGCGCCGACCACCTCGGGGTGCCGGCGGGCGGCCGCCCCGATCTGGGCGGGGGTGGTCCGGCCGGCGCAGAAGAGCTCCACGAACGCCTCGGTGGTCCAGCCGACGGCGGCCGGGTCGACGACCGCGGTGAATCCCCGGATGACCCCGGTGGCGCGTAGCCGGTCCACCCGTCGCTTGACGGCGGGGGCGGAGAGTGACACGCGGGTGCCGATGTCGGCGTACGACGCGCGGGCGTCTGCGACCAGCAACGCAATGATTCGTTGGTCAACCGCGTCGATCTGCAATGTTCCGCCTCTTGGAAGCAATGGTTGTGGCTGTTACCAAAGTTCTACGCTACCTACTCTTGGTGACCGTGAACCAGCAGCGAGTCCCGCGAAAGCGGACATATCTCATGTGCTCACCCGAGCACTTCGCCGTCGAGTACGCGATCAACCCGTGGATGGACGTCACCACGCCCGTCGACGCGCAGCTCGCGGTCAAGCAGTGGGACCGGCTGCGGGAGACCCTGGTCGGTCTCGGGCACGACGTCCACCTGCTCACCCCGGAGGCGGGGTTGCCGGACATGGTCTTCGCGGCCAACGGCGCCTTCGTGGTCGACGGTCACGTCTATGGCGCGAGGTTCAAGCACCCGCAGCGCTCGGGCGAGGCCGCCGCGCACCGGGCCTTCTACGAGGCGCAGGGCTGGCCGTTCATCGCCCCGAGCGAGACCAACGAGGGCGAGGGAGACTTCGCGTACCTGCCGGAGGCGCACGGCGGGCTGGTCCTCGCCGGGCACGGCTTCCGGACGGAGCTGCCGGCGCACGCCGAGGCGCAGGAGGCGCTGGGTCGGCCGGTGGTCTCGCTGCACCTGATCGACCCGCGCTTCTACCACCTGGATGTGGCGCTGGCCTCGATCGACGACGAGAACGTCGTCTACTACCCGGGCGCCTTCTCGGCGGCCAGCCAGCGGGTGCTCACCCAGCTCTTCCCGGACGCGGTGATCGCGGACGACTCCGACGCCCTGGCGTTCGGGCTGAACCTGGTCAGCGACGGCCTCAACGTGGTGCTGAACACCGAGGCGACCCGGCTGGCGGGCAAGCTCAAGGCGGCCGGCTACCACCCGGTGCCGGTGGAGCTGGGCGAGCTGAAGAAGGGCGGCGGCAGCGTGAAGTGCTGCATCGCCGAGCTGCGCCACTGATCCCACCGGCGGACCTGCACGCAGGGCCGGTCTCCCCGTCCGGGGGGACCGGCCCTTCGCCGTCCTGCCGGGCCGTCAGCCGAGCGTGGAGAGCTCGTTGACCAGCACGTTGGAGATCAGCTGGCCGTCGCGCTCGACCCGGCGCAGGTACCACTTCTGCTGGGGCGTACGGGACTGGTTGAACTGCCACGCCCCGCGCGGGCTGTCGATCTGGCCGATCTTGCCGAGCGCGAGGTTGACCTGCTGCGAGGTCGGGTCCGTCCCGGCCAGCCGGATCGCCTTGTCGAGCACCTGTGCCGCGTCGTACGACGCCATCGCGTAGGTGGTCGGTGAGACGTTGTACGTCTTGCGGTACGCCGAGGCGAAGATCCGGTTCGCCGTGTTGTTCAGGTCGGCGGAGTAGTTCAGCGCGGTCGCGACCTTCGCCACCTCCTGCGGCTTCGCCTCGTCGAGCACGGTGCCCTCGGTGAGGAAGCCGGGCGCATAGATCTCACCGCGGTAGCCGGCCGCGTACAGCTGCTTGACGAACTGGATCGCGGCCGGGCCGGCGAAGAAGCAGAAGACGACTGTCGGCTTGCGGCGCAGCATCTGGGTGATGTCGTAGGCGTACGCGTTGCGGCCGGGGTCCAGCGTGTCGGTGGTCCAGATGGGCGCGCCGGCCAGCCGGCGGTCGCTGGCCCCGAAGCCGTCCCGGAAGCCGGCCATCACGTCCTGGCTGCCCAGCCCCTCGGGTGCGATCATCGCGATCCGGCTGCCGGCCGGGAGCCGTTGGCGGAGGTACTCGCCGAGGGCCTCACCCGGCTCGTCCAGCACGTACGAGGTGCGCCAGATGTAGACGACGCTCTGCAGGCTCTCGGGTGAGGCGTTGGAGCCGATCAGGGGCACCCGGGCCTGCTCGACGGTGTCCCGGATGCCCACCATGACGGCCGAGTTGACCACGCCGGTGAGGGCCAGCACGCCCTCCTTGAGCAGCCCGTCCACCGCGGCCTTGCCGGTCTTCGCGCCGTCACCCTCGTCGGCGGCGAGCAGCGTGACGGGATGGTTCCCCAGCCGCTGGTCGTTGAGGGCGAGGAAGAGCTGGAAACCGTTGGTGATCTCGTCACCGATCGCCTTGTACGCCCCGCTCTGCGGTGCCACGAGTCCGATCTTGATCGGGCTGCCCGGGGCGGTGGTGCCGGTGTCCTCGTCGGTGCCGCACCCGACGGTGAGGCCGGTCGTACCGAGCGCTGCCAGCAGTTGGAGTGCCCGCCTGCGGTTCATCTGCGACACCGAGTTCCTTCCGGGAGCGTTGCAGGGCAGGTCACCGGCCCCCTCGGCGTTCTACCTGGTTGGCGACGCTGCGTCAATGCTTGATGATCATGCGACGAGAGACCGCAACGCATCGGTGACGTGCGGCCATGCCGTGGACTCCGGATCGATCAGCCCGAAGTGTTCGCATTCGGGCAGCTCAACAAGGGCCGTGTCGGCACCCGCGGCGGCCGCCGCGGCCGCGTACCGGCGACTGATCGCGATGGGCACCTGGCGATCCTCGACACCGTGCAGGATTACTGTGCGTGTCCCCTTGGGCACCAATGAACGTGGATCGGCGGCGGCGTACCGGTCCGGGACGTCGGCCGGCCCGCCACCCAGCAGCGCGGCCACCGCCCCGCCGTCCAGATCCAACCGGTACGCCTCGGCCAGGTCCGCCACCGGGGCCAGCGCCAGCACCCCGCCGACCGATCCGGGCGCGTGCGCGGCCGCGTACAGGGCGAGCTGACCGCCCGCCGAGTGACCGACCAGCACCGGCGGGTCCGCGGTCACCCGCCCGGCCAGCCCCGCCGCGGCCAGCGCGGGCAGCGCCGCCACCCCGGCGAGCACGTCGGTCAGGGTGTACGGCCAACCGGTCCGGCGGTACTCCAGCTGCGCCACCGGGTGGCCGAGGGCGGCCAGCGCCGCCGCCAGCGGGCCGGTGTGCGTGCGGTCGTACTCCGGTCGCCAGAAGCCGCCGTGCACCACCACGACGAGCCGCCCGGCGGGCCCGGCCCCGGCGGGCCGGCGCAGGTCGGCGAGCTGGTCCGGATGGTCCCCGTAGGCCACGGTCGCGTCCGGCGGTGGGGCGGGGCGGGTGAGCACGGCGCGCGGGTCGGCGGGCATGCCGGCGACGGTAGCCGGTCCCGGCGCGTGCGAGCCACGGCGGTGGGTAAAGATGGGTGCCATGACCGAAGCGCGCTCAGCTGGACAGAACGACGAGCCGGGCCGGGCCGACACCGGGCACCCGGGCACCGTGGTGGTGGTCGGGCCGGACGGCCGGCCGGTCGGCACGGTGCAGACCGACGACGGGCCGGGTGAGGACCCCACCCGCCTGGTCGAGCAGCCCGCCAAGGTGATGCGGATCGGCAGCATGATCAAGCAGCTGCTGGAGGAGGTCAAGTCCGCCCCGCTGGACGACGCCAGCCGGCAGCGGATGCGGGAGATCCACGAGCGGTCGATCGTCGAGCTCAAGGAGGGCCTGGCCCCGGAGCTGCGCGAGGAGCTGGAGCGGCTCTCGCTGCCCTTCGCCGAGGACCAGGCGCCCAGCGAGGGTGAGCTGCGGATCGCCCACGCCCAGCTGGTCGGTTGGCTGGAAGGGCTGTTCCACGGCATCCAGGCCGCCCTGGTCGCCCAGCAGATGGCGGCCCGGGTCCAGCTGGAGCAGATGCGCAACGGCCGGCACGCGCTGCCGAGCGGCCCGGCCGGGATGGTGCCCGGCATGCCCGGGATGGGGCAGCCGCAGGGCGGCGAGGGGCACAGCACCGGCCAGTACCTCTGACCTGCACGTCGGCGGGCGCCCGGGCGGCGCCCGCCGCGGCGGTCAGACCGACGGAAAGACCTTCTCCAGGTACGCGGCGACGCCGTCCTCGGTGTTCGCCGCGGTCACCTCGTCGGCGATCTCCAGCACCGCCGGGTGCGCGTTCGCCACCGCCACCGCCCGCCCGGCCCAGGTCAGCATCGGCACGTCGTTGGGCATGTCGCCGAAGGCGAGCACGTCCCGCTCGTCGATGCCGTGCCGGGCGCAGTACCACGCCAGGCCCGCCGCCTTGGTCACCCCGGCCGCCGAGATCTCCACCAGCCCCGAGTACGACGAGTGGGTCGCCTCGGCCAGACCGGCCAGCGCCCCCGCCACCGTCCGGACGAACACGTCCGGGTCCTGCTCACCGTCGGCCCGGGCCAGCAGCTTCACCGCCGGCACGGCCGCCAGCTCCTCCGGTGACTCGATCGCCCGGATGGCGTCGGTGTCGGCGTCCCAGCGCAGCGGGTAGTGCGCCTCGTGCCGCATCTGGCGGCTGTCCACGATCTCCACCGCGAAGCTGACGTCGGGCACCTCGGCCCGTAGCCGCCGGGCCACCTCGGCCAGCAGCTCCGGGGCGAGCGGGTCGGCGCGCAGCACCTCGTCGGTCACCGGGTCGTAGACCACGGCGCCGTTCGCGCAGATCGCCGGCAGCGGGGCGGTGAGCTGGTCGTACACGAGTTGGAGCCAGCGGATGGGACGGCCGGTGACCAGCACGACCGGCGTGCCCGCCGCGGTGATCCGCTCCAGGGTCGCCGCGGTACGCGGGCTGATCGTGCGCTCGTCGCCGAGCAGGGTGCCGTCGATGTCGGTCGCGACGAGCCGGGGTGGTGGTGACGCCATCACCGGGACAGTAGTCGGTCCAGGTAGACCGCGACCCCGTCGTCGTCGTTGCGCAGGGTGATCTCGTCGGCGGCGGCCCGGACCTGCGGGTGCGCGTTGGCCACCGCGACCCGCGCCCAGCCGGCCCAGCCGAACATCGGCAGGTCGTTCGGCATGTCCCCGAACACCAGCACGTCCGCCGGGTCGACGCCGAGCCGCTGGGCCACCACGGTGAGCCCGGTGGCCTTGTCCACCCCCGGCGGGCAGATCTCGACGAAGCCCAGGCCTGCCTGGGTGACCGTGGCGACCTCGGCCGGGACGACCCGGCGGGCGATCGCCAGCAGCTCGTCCACGTGGTGGTCGGCGGTCCGCACGAAAGCCTTGATCACGTCGCAGGAGAGGCACTCCGCGCGGCTGCGCTCCTCGAACCGGTCCTGGTAGGGCCAGCTGGGGTGGTAGTCGCCCCAGAGCGGCGCGTCGTGCTCGTCGGACGCCTCCACCATCACGGTCAGCGGGCCCACCTCGGCCTCCAGGTCGGCGAGCAGCCGGGCCAGCAGCCCGCCTGAGAGCCGCTCGTCGCGGAGCACCACGGGCCCGGCCGGGTCGCTCTGGTCCACCACGCAGCCGCCGCCGGCCATCACCAGGAAGTCCGCGGCCCGGATGTCGTTGCGGGTCAGCTCCGCCAGGCGCGGTCCGCGGCCGGTCGCGCCCACCACCGGAATCCCCGCGGCCCGCACCCGGTCCAGCACCCCGTGCGTGTACGCCGACACGGTGTCGTCGCTGCGGACGAGCGTCCCGTCGAGGTCGGTGGCGATCAGTTTGGGCAGTCCCGGGCGGGTCATGGCTCCTCCTTCGCCCGCCGCCGTCGTACCGGCCGTTCTGGTCGTCGGTGCCTCGACCGACCGACGGCGGGCAGCAACCGTACCTCGCGGAACGGGCCGCAACCATGACTTCCCGGCGAATCGGGCACCAACGGAGAGTGGCCGTTCCGGACGTCTCGGTGAACGCCCCGGGTGGCGGGTCAGGCCGGGTTGTCGGGGCGGGCGAAGGGGGCCGCGGGCTCGACCGTCAGGTCGGCCGGGGCGGACGGCAGGTCCGGGCGGGCCGACACCCGCTGCCACCGGCCGTGGTCGGCGACCGGGACGGGCTCGTCGTCCGCCTCCTCCGGGCCGACGTCGACCGGGCCGCGCCCGGCGGCGCCCAGCCCGGTGAGCTGGAGAGCCCCGGCGAGCAGTGCGGTGGCGAGGAAGGCCATCACCAGCCCTCGGCCGTACTCGACCCGGAAGCCGTCCTCGGAGGAGTAGAAGAGGGTGCGCTCTCCCGAGTCGTCGAGGGAGAGCGCGGCGGCCGTGAGGACGGCCAGCACCGTGCCGGCGAGGGCGAGCCCGGCCACCCGGGCGTTGCGGCGTACCCCCGGGGTGCCGGCCAGGGCGAGCGCCAGCGCGGCGGCGAGCCCGAGCAGCCCGACCAGGTAGCCGACCCCGAATCCGCCGACCTCGGCGACGCCGCCGGGCACCCGGACCATCTCGCCGCCCTCGGGGCCGCCGTTCGGCACGGTCATCACCAGCCACTCCCCGACCAGGGAGGCCACGGCCGCCGCCGCGCCGAGGCCGGCGAGGATCAGCGGCACCCGCCGGTCGCGGGCGAGGGCGACCAGCGGCCGGCCGGTTCGGGTGGGGGCGTCGGACCCGGTCGGCCCCCACTCGACGACGGCGGTGCCGTCGGACCGGTTGTCCTGCCGGGGGATGGGGAGATCCTGGGACATCGGCAACCTTCCGCGCTCGCGGGTCTGCGTCGAATCATGACACAGCCGGCACCGGGTGACGGGGGACCGCAAGTCCGGCGTCCCGGCCCGTCGACGCGGCAGGCCGGCTTGGTCGGCGGCTCGGTCGCCGGGGGCCCGGCTTTCGGTTAGCGTCGGTGGCATGCCTATCCGTACCGCTTCCGCACGTTGGCAGGGCAACCTCACCGAGGGTTCCGGGACCCTCCGTACCGGCAAGGGAGGTCTGGAGGGGAACTACTCCTTCAAGTCCCGGTTCGAGGAGGGGGAGGGGACCAACCCCGAGGAGCTGATCGGCGCCGCGCACGCCGCCTGCTACTCGATGGCCTTCTCCAAGGCGCTGGCCGACGCCGGCACGACCCCCACCTCGGTCGAGACCACCGCCAAGGTGCACTTCGACAAGACCGACGCCGGGATGACGGTGACCGCGATCGACCTGGAGACCGTCGGCCAGGTGCCGGGGATCGACCAGGCGCAGTTCACCAAGCTGGCCGAGTCCGCCAAGGAGAACTGCCCGATCTCGCGGCTGCTCTCCCCGGGCGCCACGATCAACCTGAACGCCCGCCTCGCCTCCTGAGCCCCGCACCCCGCACCCGTCGCGCCGCTCGCGTCGCGCTCGCGTTCGGTGAGGGCGCATCTTGACGGAAAGAGTGGCCATCCGGAGCGTCGGTGGCCACTCTTTCGGTGAAGTAGGGCGGATCTTGGCGCGACGCATGGCTGCCCGGTCGGGGAGAATGGCCGGGTGGCCGTCGAGATGAGCCGGGAACGCTTCGAGGAGCTGGTCGGTGACGCCCTCGACGAGGTCCCCGAGGAACTGCTCGCCCTGATGAGCAACGTGGTCATCCTGGTCGAGGACGACCCGCCCCCGGGCGAACCCGACCTGCTCGGCCTCTACGAGGGGCACGCGCTGACCGATCGCGGCTGGGACTACTCGCTGGTGCTGCCGGACCGGATCTTCCTCTACCGGCACCCGATCCTGCGGATCTGCGACAGCGAGGAGGACGTCGTCGACGAGGTGGCGGTCACCGTGGTGCACGAGATCGCCCACCACTTCGGCATCGACGACGAGCGCCTGCACGAGCTGGGCTGGGACTGACCGTCCGGCCACCCACGCCGCGCGGGCCGGCCGACCGGTCGCGTCCCGCTCGACCGATGCCGCCGGTTGCGCCGCTCGCCTACCCTCCGGGTGAAACCCCGAATCAGGAGGAAACCCATGCGCAGCGCGCTGTTCTCCGCGGAGAACCTGGAGAAGGAGTCCGCCCAGCCCGGCCTGCGGCTGCAGAACTCCAAGATGCTCAAGATCGAGCTGAACGGCGAGGCGATGGCCCGCGTCGGCTCGATGGTCGCCTACCAGGGGCAGGTGCAGTTCCAGGCGCTCGGCTCGGGAGGCATCGGCAAATTCATCAAGCAGCGGCTCACCGGCGAGGGCGTGCCGCTGATGAAGATCTCCGGCCAGGGCGATGTCTTCCTCGCCGACCTGAGCAAGGACGTGCACGTCATCGACCTGGAGCCGGGTGACGCCCTCTCCATCAACGGCTCCAGCGTGCTGGCGTTCGACTCCACCCTCCAGTACGACATCCGGATGGTCGGCGGCGCCGGCATGGCCTCCTCGTCCGGCCTGTTCAACTGCGTGTTCAGCGGCCACGGACGGATCGCCATCACCACCAAGGGCACCCCGGTCGTGCTCAACGTCGACCAGCCGACGTACGTGGACCCGCAGGCGGCGGTCTGCTGGTCGGCGAACCTGCAGACCGGCTACCACCGCGCCGAGCAGCTCGGCCTGGGCACCCTGCTCGGCCGGAGCACCGGCGAGGCGTTCACGATGAGCTTCGCCGGCCAGGGCTTCGTGGTGGTCCAGCCCTCCGAGGAGCCCCCGGTCCAGGGCAGCGGCGCCCAGCAGCAGCAGGGCGGCCTGCTCGGCGGCCTGCTCTCCTGACTCCGCGCCACCCCGCTCCGTCCCGGCCGCCGTTGTGGCCGGGGCGGGGTGTGGGTGGTCAGGTGGGGTCGCCGGCGCGGAGGCGGGCCAGCCAGGCGGCGGCGTCGGCGTAGTCGACGTCGGAGAGGCCCGCGGGGGCCGGGACCGGACGATCGACCGGGCCGCCCTCCAGCCAGCGGTGCCGAGGGTACGAGCCGAGGAAGCGTACGTCGGCGCAGACCCGGCGCAGCCCCTGCAACGCCTCACCGAGCCGGACGTCCGCGACGTGCCCGGTGCAGTCCAGGAAGAAGACGTACCGGCCGAGCGCCTCACCCGTCGGGCGCGACTCGATCCGGGTCAGGTTGACCCCTCGGACGGCCAACTCCATCAGCACCGACAGCAGCGCGCCCACCCGATCGTGGGCGATGTAGACGGCCAGCGAGGTGACGTCGTCACCGGTCGGCGGGGGCGGCGGCCCGGGGCGGGACACCAGCGCGAACCGGGTCACCGCGTCCGCGTGGTCGGCGATCTTGTCGGCCAGCGTCTCCAGCCGGTGCCGGGCGGCGCCGACCGGGGCGCAGATCGCGGCGTCGTACTCGCCGGTGGCGGCACCGGAGGCCGCCGCGCCGTTGGAGAGCACGTCCACCACCACCGCCTCGGGCAGCCAGTCCCGTAGCCAGCCCCGGCACTGGGTGGACGCCTGGGGGTGCGCGGCGACCGTCCTGATCGAGCCGAGCGTGGTGCCGGGGCGGGCGCCGAGCACGAACTCCACCGGCAGGATCACCTCACGGGTGATCACCAGCGGCTCGCCCTCGGCCAACTCGTCGAGGGTCACCCCGACGGCGCCACCGATCGAGTTCTCCAGCGGCACCAGGGCGGCGTCGGCCTCCCCCGCCCGTACGCTCTCCAGCGCCTCACCGACGCTGCGGGCCGGCGTACGGCTGCCCCGGTCGGCGGCGGACACGGTGCGCAGCGCCTGCTCGGCGAAGGTGCCCTCGGGGCCCAGGTAGACGAAACGGGTCGGCGGTGTTCCCGGCATGCCGACCAGCCTACGCACCGGGGACGGCCACCGTGTCGGCGTCGCAGGCCAGCGCCCGGATGCCGGGCGGCGCATCGACGGCGACCCGGGTGCTGCAGACGTCGGTGCCGGCGGTGACCAGGGTCAGGCCGTCGGAGCCCGAGCGGGTGACCGCCTGGAGTTCCTCGTGACCGGTCACGTCGAGCACCGTGTAATGCCAGCTCTCGGCGCAGAGCGGACCGAGGGTGACCCGCGCCGCGACGTTGCGGGACAACACCCCGCCCGGTCCGCGCAGCAGGGTCAGCACGGCGGCGGCGGACGGCCGGCCCGGGCAGGGGGTGACCACCGGCGCCGGCGGCGGGGCCGGGACAACGGGTACGGCGGTGGTGGGCGCACCGGGAAGCGTGGTCGGCGGGACGCCGGGAACCGTGGGCAGCGCGCGGCCCGTCGGCAGCGGGTCGTCCGGTGGAAGCGTCGGGAGCGTGCCGTCCGGGGGAGGCGTCGGGAGGGTGCCGTCCGGCGGGAGGGTCGCCGGTGTGCCGCCCGGCCCGAGGGACGGCGGTGTGCCGGCCGGCGGCGCGGTGGGCCCGGAGGCGGAGGCCGTGGGCGTGCCGTCGGCCGGGGCGGGCGGGGCGGACCGGCCGGCGTCCCGCAGGTCCGGTGGGGCACCGCAACCGGCGAGCGGCACGGCGGCGAGCGCAACGGCGGCGACGAGCGCACGGACGGCCAGCCGGCGGGCGGTCGGCGGTGAGGGGGTGGGCGGCATGAGCCGATCCTTGGCATCGGGGAGTGTCGTTGTCGCGAGAGCCATCGTAGGAGGATCCGGCCGTCCGGTGAAGGTGCCCGATCCCGGGTACGCGCGATCCCGGCGTGATCCTCCGGTTCGTCGAGGGGATCAGCGCAGGACGCGGTGACCGGCCCGCTCCAGCGCGCCGGTCGCCTCGGTGAGCCGCACGGCGGGGACCAGCAGGTGGTCGGTGTCGAACGTGGAGAACGCCACCACGCTGACCCGGGCGGCGGCGAGCGGGTCGACCAGCGCGGCGAGGGTGCCGGTGACCGCGAGGTCGAGCGGGCCGACCACCCGCAGGCAACGCCAGTCCGTCTCGACGGTCGCCCCGACGGGCACCCGGGCGGCCGGGCAGATAACCGAGATGCCGTCCGTGGTCCAGCTGACCGTCACGACGTCCGCGCCGCCCAGCTCACCCCAGAGGGTCGCCGGCACGGGTGACCCGGCCGCCAGCCGGCACACCGCGTACTCCCCCGGCAGCAGCGCGACATCGAGCATGAGGGCACCTTACGGGGTCGGAGAGCGCCCTCCCCAGCTCCGCCGCGTGCCGCGTACGCGACAGACGTCGCAGTCAGACCTCGGAGAAGAACGTGAGTGAACCGGCCACCGAGTCGTCGGCGAGGACCGGGGTGGAGATCGCGTCGACGGTGGCATCGGGTGTGCCCTTCGCGGCCGCCTCGACCCGCAGCAGGCCGCGGGCGAGCCGGCCGGAGTGCAGGGCGAGCAGGGGTGGGATCTTGTCCGTCTCCTGCTCGGTCAGCTCGCCCCGGTTGGCGGTGAAGTCGAGCAGCCGTAACCCGCCGTCGAGCAGCGGGAAGCCGACCACGTCCTCGGGCGCCCCGAGGCAGAGCAGCTCGCAGCCCGACGCGGAGACCGCCACCACGCGGGTCCCGGCGTCGATCAGCAGGCATGGCTCGGCCGCCTCGCTGACCGTCTCCGCCCAGCGGCCCAGGCTGTCGGAACCCCGTCCTGTGGAACTCCGCGCCTCGGGCGCGAACACTTCCGACAGTGAGAGTTCGACGTGGGCCACCGAGCCTCCTCTGTACACCGGGCGTTCGTCCACGCTAGCCGGTCGCCACGAGGGCCGCCCGTCCGCGTGGCGAAGCCAGGTGCACACCGCCGGTCGGGCGGCCCCGGTGCGGGGCCGACGACGGCGGTTCGGTGGCGCTGCCCAGCGGGACGGGAGCCGCGTGGCGTCGCCGGAGACGTTACCGGCGGGCGGCCGGCTTGTCAGCGGCCGTTCGGCCCTCGTCGTACCACCGGTAGTCGGCGGCCGGCCGGTAGGTGCCGTTGAGCCAGGTCGTGGGGGACTGGGCGACCCGGGAGAGCTTCTCCGCGGTGGCCGGGCTGATCCGGCTGCCCCCGGCGACGAGGAGCCGGTCGAGCTCCCGGTGGGTCGCCATCAGACAGTCCTTCGGCAGGCCGTACACGCTGATGACGCCGGAGCCGACGAAGGTCAGCACCGGCGTCACCGGGATGGACAGCCCGACCGCGTCGGAGAGCGCCTTGCTCGCCCGCTTGGCGTCGCGCCGGGCCTCGGCCACGTACGGCGGGCGCTTGCCGTTGATCTGGACGACGTCCCCCGCCACCAGGACGCGGGCCCGGCCGTGGTCGGCGATGGTCACCGCGAAGAGGCCGCTCGGGCCGATGGCCAGGAAGCCGGCCCGGTCCTCCTGGCCGTGCTCCAGCACCAGGTCCGGAACGTCGGTCCGTGGCCACTCGACGACGTGCCACGCGGGACCGAGGTGGTCGAGTTGACCCACCGCGCGGGCTCCGGCCGCCTCGAGCCGGCGGGCGCCCCGCTCGGCACGGCGGCGGCGCGCCCACTGCAACGGCCCCGGGCGTACGGGTTCGAGCGCCGTGGGCGACTCGGCCCGGTGTGGCGGCGCCACGGGCGGCAGTGCCCGCGGGGTCGTCACGGCTCGGCGTGCGGGAAAGACAGTCATCGCGACCTCCGGCAAAAGGTCCCTCGAAGTTATGTCCCCACTACACTACGTTGTCACCACCGGGGCTCGGCAAGTTGGAGCACCGGAATGACTGCGGATGAATGCCATATTCATCCCCAGTTCTTTTGCCGGATGGTGCGGAAGCCTGCCCTACGCTGCGAGGGTGACCCACTACGTGGACAGCGAGGTCGGTCGGCTCGGCGCCGTCCTGCTGCACCGACCCGGCCCCGAACTCGCCCGGCTCACCCCTCGCAACAACGACTCTCTGCTCTTCGACGCTATCCCATGGGTGGGACGCGCGCAGGAGGAGCACGACGCCTTCGCCGCGCAGCTGCGCTCCCGAGGGGTGGAGGTGCTCTATCTCTCCACACTGCTCGCCGAGACGCTGGCCATCCCGGACGCCCGCGCCGAACTCACCGCGCAGGTGCTCTCCTCGCCCCGGCTGGGTGACTCGCTGCGCCGCCGGGTGGCCGACCACCTCACCTACCTCGACCCGGCGGCGCTGGCCGACGTGCTCACCGCCGGCCTGGCCCACGAGGAACTCCGGATCAGCCGGGAACGCCCCGGCGGCCTGGTCTACACCCTGATGGACCGGCACGACTTCGTCATCGACCCGCTGCCGAACCTGCTCTTCACCCGGGACTCGTCACTGTGGATCGGCGACCGGGTCGGGGTGACCAGCCTGGCCATGCCGGCCCGGCGCCGGGAGACCACGCTGACCGACGCGATCTACCGGCACCACCCGCGCTTCGCCGGCACCGAGTTCGTCTACCACCCGGAGCTGGAACACCTGGAGGGCGGCGACGTGCTGCTGCTCGCCCCCGGCGTGCTCGCCGTCGGCGTCGGCGAGCGGACCACCCCGGCGGGGGCCGAACGGCTGGCGCGGCAGGTCTTCGCCGCCGGCCTGGCGCACACCGTGCTGGTGGTGCCGATCGCCCAGGAACGGGCCACCATGCACCTGGACACGGTCTGCACCATGGTCGACGTCGACGCCGTGCTGATGTACCCGAACATCGCCAGCACGCTCTCCGCGTACACCGTGATCGCCGGCGCGGACGGCGAGGACCCGCGGGTCGACGGCCCCGCGCCCTTCCTGCGCGCCGCCGCCGACGCGATGGACCTCGACCAGCTCCGGGTCATCGACACCGGGCTGGACCCGGTCACCGCCGAGCGGGAGCAGTGGGACGACGGCAACAACACCCTCGCCCTGGCCCCCCGCCTCTGCGTCGGCTACGAGCGCAACGTCGAGACCAACGCCCAGCTGGAACGGGCCGGGATCGAGGTGATCCCGATCGCCGGCTCGGAGCTGGGCTCGGGCCGGGGCGGGCCGCGCTGCATGTCCTGCCCGCTGACCCGCGAGCCACTGCGCCGCTGACCCGTCCGACCCGGCCCGGCGGCTGAGGTGTCAGCGCAGGGTGAGCTGGCGACCGAGCAGGCCGTGCCGGGCCCGGCGGCCCGCCGCGTCCAGCGGCTCCGACTCCTCCAGCGCCTCGGCGTAACGCTTGGCGAACTCCGCCACCGGGCCCTCCCACTCGGCCGCGGCGACGTCCTCCGGCAGGTCCCACACCGGGACGAGTCGCCCGTGCGCCCGGAACATCCCGGCGAAGCGGGTGTCGTCGCCGAGGGTCAGCGTGCCCGCCACGCTCAGCCGGGACAGGGCGTCCAGCGCGGCGTCCTCGTCCTCCGGCAGCACCCAACGCACGTGGGCCTTCTCCGGCACCTGGCACCAGTAGGCGGCCTTGGCCGCGCCGAGCCGCACCGTCGGGTAGATCGCCGCGTTGGCCCGCTCCAGGGATGCCTGGACGTTCGGGTCGTCGGCGGCGCCCGGGTCGAGCCAGAAGTCGAAGCCGGAGTGCATGCTGATCTCCAGCGGGCCGTCGACCAGCACGTCCTGGAGGCGGGGACCGGGGCCGGGCAACGGAGGCACGGTCACCGGCTGGCCCGGCTCGACCCGCAGCGCGCTGATCAGCGCGTCGGCCAGGTCCCGGGACACGTCGCCGGACTGCTGGTGGCGCTGCAACCCGATGAAGACCCGGCCGTCCTCCTTGGTCATCGCCGGAGCGGCCATCGGCAGCACGGTGGCCAGCACGACCGGGCGGTCGCCGTACTCCTCGACGAGCTGCGGGGCGAGCCGCAGCGGGGCCGACGCGGCCGGCACCAGCTCGCGCAGGGCGATCCATTCCGGCTCGTCCGCCAGCCCCTCGAAGGGACGGGGGACGAAGATGTCCCGGACCTTCTCCCGCTTCGGGGTGGCTTCGACGGCGCGCTGGCTCTTTCGACGCTTGCTCACGGCGTCACAGCCTAGATGCCGGCGTCGGGCCGGGTGGGGAGGACCCGCCTACCGCCCTGGTCAACCGGTGGCCACGAGATCCGGCCGGGGGGTGCCGGTCGGGTCGAACTCGGCCCAGACGCTCTGCCCCAGCCCGTCCCGGTCGACCCCCCACCGGCTGGCCAGTCCGGAGACGATGTGCAGGCCACGGCCGTCGATCGCGTCCGGGCTGGCCGTTCGCATCCGGGGGCCGGCGCCCGCGCCGCCGTCGGTCACCCGCAGCTGGACACCCGGACCGGTCGGGCCGGACCGCAGCCGCCAGGCGACCCGCACGACCCCGCCGGGCAGTGGCTCGGCATGCCGGACCGCGTTACCGACCAGCTCGGCCAGGACCGCCACCAGGTCGGCCAGCAGGGCCGGGGGTACGAGGTCGGCCAGCTCGTCGGCGAGCCGATGGCGGGCGAGCCGGGCCCCGGTGCCGTGGTGAGGCACCACCACGCACCACGAACGTTCGACCGCACCCGTCGACACCCGTCGTCCCTTTCCGCCTGCCGAGCCCCCGTCGCACCCGGGTCATCCGCACGGCAGGCGCACCTCTGCGACCGTACCGCCGCCGTCCCTTGGTCGGAGGGATACCCATCCATTCTGCTGTTCAACGATCCGGCGGACCAGATAGAGGCCGAGCCCGGCGCCCGGGTAGCCGCGCCGGTCCCCCGACTCGCCCTGCCAGAACCGGTCGAAGGCGCGTTCGACGTGCTCGGGGCGGATGCCGATGCCCCGATCGCTGACCCGGAACGAGACCACCCGGTCCCGCGACGTCGCGGTGATCTCGATGGGGGAGTCCGGCGGGGAGTACTTGCCGGCGTTGGTGCTCAGCTCGGTCAGCACGGTGGCCAGGGTCTGCCGCTCCCCGAGCGCCTTGGGCAGCCCGGTCGGCAGGTCCAGGACGACCCGGCGGCGCAGCTCCGACGGCAGATCGGCGACCGCCGCCCGCAGCGTCTCGGCCAGGTCGAACGGGGTCGGGGAGCCGTCGTCCGGCCGGTCGTCGGTGGCGGAGGTGAGCAGCCGGTCCACCAGGCGGGCCAGCTCGTTGGCGCGCTGGCCGATGACCCGGGCGGCCTGCCGCCGGTCGGTGTCGGTCAGCGACTCCCAGTGGTCGGTGAGGGTGTCCGCGTACCCCTTGATCACCGTGACCGGGGTGCGCAGCTCGTGGCTGGTGACCGCGACGAAGAGGTCGCGGTCCTGGTCGCGGCGCTGCTGGACGGTGATGTCGCGGAAGGTGACCACGCGCAGGCCGCCCGGCCCGGGCAGCTCACCTGAGGTGATCTTCAACCAGCGGCCCTCCGGGAGCCGGTGGTCGAGCACCTGGCCGGACGGGGGGATCGGAAACGGCAGCGGACGGTCGATCGCCTCTATCGGGGCGACCCCGGTGACCTGGGCGGCGGCCGGGTTCCAGAGCCGGACCTGGCCGTCCCGGTCGACCACCGCCAGGCCGTCCGCGAGCGCCGCCACCACCGGCCCGTCCCCGTGCACGGGCAGGCCGCTCTGGTCGCCGTACATGTGGGCGACGCAGGAGGCGATGTAGCCCAGCACGTCCCGTTCCGTCTCGTCGGCCGGCCGGTCGTCGTCGGGGTAGAGGGCGTGCAGGCTGCCGACGGTGCGGCCGGCGATCTCGGCGCGGGCCACCACCATCCGACGCAGCCCGTGGTCGGCCAGCTCGTCCGCGAACGGCCCCGGGATGTGGTCGCTGCGGACCTGCCGCACCCGTGGCCCGCGCAGCAGGCAGACCACGGCCGGGTCGGTGACGGAGACGGGCCGCCCGATCGCCCACTCGGCGATGCCGGTCGCGGCGATCACCCGGCCCCCGGTGGGGGTGAACTCGACGAACGCCAGGCTGGCCGCCCCGATCGCCGGCTGGACGACCCTGAGCAGCCGGGTGAGGACGGCGACCCCACCCTCACCGGCATTGATCATTTCGATCACCCGGCCGTGACCGGCGATCATGGCGGCGAGATCGGAGTGCTCCGGCATGCCCAGAGTGTGCCCCGCGGACCGGTTCAGGGGCACCCCCCGCCCGGCCGTGATGCCCCACCCTCGGCGCAACCCCTGAAACTGAGGTCCGGTCCACCGCCCGCGGTCAGCGCCCCAGCCGGGCCAGTGCCCGCGCCGGCCGGTCGGTGATGATCCCGTCCACGCCGGCGGCCAGGACCAGGTCCAGCTCGGCCGGCTCGTTCACCGTCCAGACGTACACCTGGTTGCCGGCCGCCCGCAGCGCCGGCAGCAGCCGTGGGCGGGCCCGGACCAGCTCGATCCCCGGGCCGGCGATTTGGGCGCCGAAGGGCAGCCGGCCCGGTGGCAGCCAGCGCGGGACCACCTCCAGCAGCAGGACGGTGGGCAGCGCCGGGGCCAGCTCCCGGATCCGGCGTACGGCCAGCGGGGAGAAGGACATGACGGTGACCTGGACCGGGGCGTTCCGGGCCGGTTCGGCGAGCCCGTGCCGGCGCAGCAGGGCGACCAGCCGCCGCTCGACGTCACCGCCGTACCTCGACGGGTGCTTCGTCTCGATCAGCACCCGCACCGGACGGCCGGCGTCGCGGACCGCGCCGAGCAACCGGTCCAGGGTGAGCAGCCGGGTACGCGAGTCGTCCAGCACCTCGTCGCCGTCGGCCGGTACGCCACCCGGGTGCCACGAGCCGAAGTCCAGCGCCTCCAGCTCGGCGAGGGTACGCGCGCTGACCAGCCCGTGGCCGTTGCTGGTCCGGTCCAGCCGGCGGTCGTGCACGCACACCAGGTGCCCGTCCCGGGTCAGCCGGACGTCGCACTCCACCCCGTCGGCGCCCTCGTCGAGGGCCCGCAGGTACGCGGCGAGGGTGTGCTCCGGCAGGTCGTACGAGGAGCCGCGGTGGGCGAAGACCAGCGGTTCGGTCATGACGCCGGTGCCCTCAGACGACCCGGCCCGGCTGCCCGTCGTCGGTGACCACGGGACGGCCGGCGGCGGCCCACTCGCCCATCCCGCCGTCGACGTTGCGCACCTGCTCCCAGCCGTTGCGCATCAGGTAGGCGACGACCTGGGCCGAGCGCCCGCCCGAGCGGCAGATCACCGCGACGTCCCGGTCGGTCGGCACCTCCGCGATCCGGGCCGGCAGCTCCATCATCGGCAGGTGGTGGGCGCCGGGCGCGTGGCCGGCGGTCCACTCGTCGTCCTCCCGGACGTCGAGCAGGTAGGTGTCGTCGGGCACTGCCGACGCGGGCACGCTGGGGATCCGGGGTCCGAACACGGTTACCAAGCCTAGATCCTCGACCGCCGGGGACCGGCGCGGGAGGGCGCGGGCGCGTCGGTCACAGCCGGGTGATCCACCGCGGGTTGGCCGCCGCCCACTGCGTCGCCCGCCCGTCCCGGACGGCGGCGAAGAGACCGTCCCCGGCGCCGTCGAGCAGGACGTACGACACGCCGTCGATGGTCTGCGGGTAGGACGGCAGCTGCACGCCGCGCAGGCTCTCCGCCGGCAGCGCGCGCAGCGCGAGGACCAGGTCGTCCAGGGGTACGCCGTTGGTGTCCACGGTGAGCGAGGCGCCCGCCGCCCGGATCACCCGGTCCAGCTTCACCGGATCGCCGCGCAGGTTGGTCTGGCCGGCCCGGTCCAGCATCGCCCGCAGCAGCTGCTGCTGGTGGCGCTGCCGGTCGTAGTCGCCGCCGGGGAGGCCGTACCGCTGGCGGACGTAGTCGAGCGCCTGGGCCCCGTCCATCTGCTGGCAGCCGGGCTGGAACGAGGCGCCGGTGTGGATCGACCGGACCGGCGTGTCGACGCACATCCGGACCCCGCCGAGCAGGTCGATGACGGTACGGAAGCCGGCGAAGTCCACCAGGGCGGCGCCGTCGAAGCGCAGCCCGGTGAGCCGGCTGAGGGTGGCCGAGAGCAGCCGGGCCCCTCCCTCCCCGCCGCCGCCGTGCTCGTACGCCGCATTGATCTTGTCCCGGCCACCACCCCAGCCGCCGGTGGCCGGGATCGTCACCAGCAGGTCCCGCGGCACGGAGATCAGGTACGCCTGCCGCATCCCGGCCGGGACGTGCACGATCAGGATGGTGTCGGACCGCTGGTCGTCGCCGCTCGCCCCGGGGCGCTGGTCCGAGCCGACCAGCAGGTAGTTCAGGTCCTTCGAGAGGTCACTGCGGCGCTGTCGCGCGGCCGGGTCCAGCAGCTCCTCGCGGGCCACCGAGCGGTCGTAGCGGGCGGCGAGCAGCTTCATGCCCACCACGGCGACGCCGGCCAGCAGGACCAGGGCCAGCCCGACGCGGAGCAGCAACCTCGGCCAACGGGGCCGGCGGCGGCCGGGGGTGTGCCCACCCCACCCGTCGTCCACCCGCCGCGACCTGGACGTGACAGCCTCCCCCGTGGCCTGACATGAGTCCCGCTCACGTCAGGCTACGGGCGGCTTCTCCGCGCCGGACGGCTTTCCCGAGATCGCTGTCACTTGCGGGTGGAGAGGACGTTCGGGTTCGCGAAGACGAACTCGGCGAGCTTGTCCTCCTTGACCGCCTTGAACATGTCCAGCGTGGTCTGGCTCAACGCCTCGCGGTGGCTCGCGGTGGTGTTGTACGTGCCCGCGTTGGTCCGCAGCATCACCAGGTCGTTGGCGGTGACGCCGCGCATGGTGAAGATGAAGTCCGCGACCGGCACGCCGCCGGTGTCCAGCACCAGCGACTCGCCGGCCGCCTTGGTGAGCTTCTGCAGCTTGACCGGGTTGGTCAGGGTGCCGTTCTGGGTGGCCTTGCGGGCCATCGCCTTGATCAGCTGCTGCTGGTTCTGCTGGCGGTCGTAGTCGCTGTTCTTCAGGCCGTAGCGCTGCCGGGCGAAGTCGAGGGCGAGCGCGCCGGACATCTCCCGGCAGCCCTTCTTGTGGATCAGCGGCTCCCACTTGTCGCCGTCGAGTTTCGCGTTGGCGATGTACTTCGGCTTGCCGTTGACCAGGCCCATGTGGATCGACTTGACGTCCTGGCTGACGCAGAGCCGGACCGAGCCGAGCGCGTCGATGACCTTCTTGAAGCCGCCGAAGTTGATGATCGCGGCGCCGTCGAAGCTGACGCCGGTCATGTTCTTGATGGTCTGGGCCATCAGCTGGGCGCCGCCCTCCCAACCGCCGCCGTTGGCGGCGCCGGCCTGGAACGCCGCATTGATCTTGTCGGTCCCGCCCCGGTAGCGGCTCTTCTTGAACGGCGGGATCTGCGCCTCGGTGTCGCGCGGGATGGAGATCATGTACGCCTGGTCGTGCGAGGCCGGGATGTGCAGCACGATGATGCTGTCCGACCGGACGTTGTCGGCGGCCCACTGCTCGCGAGCGTCGACGCCGAGCAGGAGCAGGTCGATCGGGCCGTCCAGGCTGGCGCCGCCCTCGGCCTCCGACTTGCCCGCGCCGCCGAGCAGGTTGCGCTGCGCGATGTCCCCGGTGGCCTGGCCGATCACGGCCTTGCTGCCGACGATGGCCACGCCGCTGGTCATCATCAGCACCGCGCCGATGATCACGGTGAGTCGGGCCCAGAGCGGGTCCTTGGCGCGGGCGCGTTTGCGCGGCGCACCGCCGGTGCGGGTGCGACCGCCACCCGGCTGGGCCGGGGGGCCGGCCGGGACCCGGGCGGAGGCGCTCATGGGTTCGGGGAAGGTGGGGCGACGGCTGGTCTCAACCGGCATGCGTGCTCCAGCTCGGGACGAACGGGGGGCGGGACCACTGTACGTACCGCCTACCGTTCCCGCGACCTCTTCGCGGCGCAAAATGCCGTTTCTCCTGGGAATGGCGAGCGACTTCTGACCGAAGAGCCGACGTCGATGTGTCCTGTCGGCCGTGCCCGGCCCGCGTCAGTTGCCGGCCGGCTGCTGGTTGGCGGCGACCCAGTCGGCCATCGTGTCCTGGGTCATCGCCTTGTACATCCCCAGCGCCTTCTCCCGGTCGGAGACCACCACCGACTCACCGTTGATGTTCTTGCTGCCGGAGTTCGGGCTGGTGATGAAGGTGAGGTTCTGCCCGCGCAGGTTGCGGAACTGCACCGCCATGTCGATCATCTGGAAGTCCTTGTCCACGGTGGTGGCGGCGGTGACCGCCTTGAGGAAGTCGTCCAGCTTGCCCGGGTTGGCCAGCGTGCCCGTGCTCGCCGCCTTGTCCATCAGCGCCCGCAGGAACTCCTGCTGGTGCCGCATCCGGGCGAAGTCCCCCTGCGGGAACTGCTTGCGCTGGCGGATCCAGTCCAGCGCCTCCTCGCCGTTCATGTGGTTGGTGCCCTTGGTGAACGTCCGGTAGGGCTTGTGGATGGACTTGATGGTCCGCTCCACGGGCAGGTCCACCCCGCCGAGCGCGTCGGTCACCTTCTTGAACCCGGCGAAATCGATCGACATGGCGTGGTCGATGCGTACGTCGGTGAAGCACTCGATGGTCCGGACGGCCAGCGGCACGCCGCCGAACGCGAAGGCCGCGTTGATCTTCGCCCGCCGTCCCGAGTCGCACGGCGCGCCGGCGTTCTCCGGGATGGGTACGTAGAGGTCACGCGGGATGGAGACCAGGTAGGCGGACTTGTGGTCGGCCGGGATGTGCATGACGATGATCGTGTCGGCGCGCCACTTGCCGGCCCTGTCGACCGGCGCGTCCGGGTCCCGCGAGTCCGTGCCCACCAGCAGGATGTTCAGCGCCCCGTTGACCGCCTTGGCCGGCCGGCCGCCGGTGATCTGCGCGAACGGGTCCATCCGGTTCAGGTCGTCGTTGAGGTTGCGGGCGTAGAACCACGCGCCACCCGCGCCGATCAGCGCCAGCACCAGCAGGGCCACCCCCGCCACCAGGCCGATCCGGCCCCAGCGCGGCCGCGGCCCGCGCCGGCCCGACCCACCCGGTCCGTCCGGCCCCGGGGGGCCACCCGGGCCGCCGGGACCGGTCGGGCCGCCGGTGTGCGGCGCGTCGTCGTGCGAGGGGTACCACTGCGCGCCCGCGCCGCGCGGCCGGTCCCCGCTGCCCGGACGGGGCACGGAGGCACGACCCGCGCTGCGGTGCAGGCGGGGAAGCGGGAGGGCGGGCATGCTCGCTGACATGTCCCCGAGGGTACGTAGCCCGGGCCACCACCGCCGGTGAGGCGCGGCCGGCACGGCGGAGGGGCGTTACCCTAGCCGCTCGCGGAAGTACTCGATCGTGCGTCGCAGGCCGTCTTCGGGCGCCACGGTGGGCTCGTATCCGAGCAGTTCACGGGCGAGGGTCAGGTCGGGGCGGCGCATCTCCGGGTCGTCCGCGCTGCGGGTGACGTATGTCACCTGTGACGCGCTTTCGGAGAGTGACACGATCAACTCGGCGAGTTGCCGCATGGTCATCTCGTGTTCGGTGCCGCAGTTGACCGGGCCGGTCTCGGTGGAGTCGAGCAGCAGCAGGATGCCCCGGACCAGGTCCTCGACGTAGCAGATCGAGCGGGTCTGCTGCCCGGTGCCGTGCACGGTGATCGGCTCGTCGCGCAGCGCCTGGGAGATGAAGGTGGGGATGGCCCGCCCGTCGTCCGGCCGCATCCGCGGCCCGTACGTGTTGAAGATCCGGACGATCGCCGCGTCCAGGCCCCGGTAGCGGTGGTAGGCCATGGTGGCCGCCTCGGAGAAGCGCTTCGCCTCGTCGTAGACGCTGCGGACGCCGATCGGGTTGACGTTGCCCCAGTACGTCTCCCGCTGCGGGTGCTCCCGCGGGTCCCCGTACGCCTCGGAGGTGGAGGCCATCAGGAACCGGGCGCCGTCGGCGACCGCCCGCTCGAGCAGGTTGAGCGTGCCCACCGAGCCGACCCGGAGGATCTCCAGCGGGATCTGGGTGAAGTCGGTGGGGCTGGCCGGCGAGGCCATGTGCAGGATCGCGTCGAACCGCTCCGCCAGCGCCGGGTGGTAGGTCGGCAGGCCCTCGGTGACGTCCGCCTCGACCAGCGTGAAGGTCGGCTTCTCCAGCAGGTGGGCGACGTTGTCCTTGGAGCCGGTGATGAAGTTGTCCACCGCCACGACGGTGCAACCGCGGGAGACGAGCGCGTCGACCAGGTGCGACGGCACGAAGCCGGCTCCTCCGGTGACGAGGACGCGGTGACCGGTTCCGAAGCGCTGGGCAACCTTCATGCCGGTCAGCCTACTCAGCGCCACCGGCTCACGCCTCACGGCGTGGCCGAGCCGGCCCGTGGGGCCCGCCTGGAACGGGCGGGCCCCACGGTGGTTCAGTGCGCGCCGGCGCCGGTGAGCGACCGGACCTCCAGCTCCGCGTACTTGGCGTCGTCACGTTCCTTGGAGATGACCGTGCCGATCCAGCCGCACAGGAAGCCGAAGGGGATGGAGATCAGGCCCGGGTTGGACAGTGGGAACCAGTGCCAGTCGTGGTCCGGGAACATGGCGGTGGCCGAGCCGGAGACCACCGGGGAGAAGAAGACCAGCACCACGGCGGAGACCAGGCCGCCGTAGATGGCCCAGACCGCTCCCGAGGTGTTGAACCGCCGCCAGAACAGGCTGTAGAGGATCGCCGGCAGGTTGCCGGAGGCGGCCACCGCGAAGGCGAGGGCCACCAGGAACGCCACGTTGAGACTCTGCGCGAAGATCGACAACGCGATCGAGACCGCGCCGATGACCAGGGCGGAGATCCGGGCGACGCGTACCTCCTGGCGCTCCGACGCCTGCCCGTTGCGGATGACGTTGGCGTAGAAGTCGTGCGCCAGGCTGGACGAGGAGGCCAGGGTGAGCCCGGCGACCACGGCCAGGATGGTGGCGAAGGCGACCGCCGCGATGATCGCCAGCAGGGTGGCCCCGCCGAGGCTGCCGCCGAAGAAGTCCTTGCCGAGCGCCTCGGCGAGCTGCGGCGCGGCGGTGTTGCCGGCCTTGTCCTGCGCGGTGATGGCCTTGCCGCCGACCAGCGCCGCGGCGCCGAAGCCGAGGGCGAGGGTGAGCAGGTAGAACGCGCCGATGATGCCGATCGCCCAGAGCACGCTCTTGCGGGCCGCCCGGGCGGTCGGGACGGTGTAGAAGCGGATCAGGATGTGCGGCAGGCCGGCGGTGCCGAGCACCAGGGCGATGCCGAGCGAGAGCAGGTCCATCTTGTTGTAGAAGGTCTGCGTGGCGTCGCCGGCGACCTCCTTGCCGTAGCGCAGGCCGGGTTCGAGGAACGCGCCGCCCTTGCCGGAGGACTCGGCGGCCTGGCCGAGCAGCGCCGACAGGTTGAAGTTGAACTTGGCCAGCACCAGCACGGTCATCAGGACGGCGCCGGTCATCAGCAGGAACGCCTTGACGATCTGGACGTACGTGGTGCCCTTCATGCCGCCCACGGTGACGTAGATGATCATCAGGGCACCCACCATGACGATCGTCGCGATCTTGGCGGTGTCCGCGCTCATGCCGAGGAAGGTGGTGCCGGGCTTGATGCCGAGCAGCAGCGCCACCAGGGCGCCCGCGCCGACCATCTGGGCCAGCAGGTAGAAGATCGACACGGTGATGGTGGAGACCGCCGCGGCGGTCCGCACCGGCCGCTGGCGCATCCGGAACGCCAGCACGTCGGCCATCGTGTACCGACCGGAGTTGCGCAGCAGCTCCGCCACCAGCAGCAGGGCCACCAGCCAGGCGACCAGGAAGCCGATCGAGTAGAGGAAGCCGTCGTAGCCGTAGAGGGCGATGATGCCGGCGATGCCGAGGAACGACGCCGCCGACATGTAGTCGCCGCCGATCGCCATCCCGTTCTGGAAGCCGGAGAAGGAGCGGCCACCGGCGTAGAAGTCGGTGGCGGTCTTGGTCTGCCGGCTGGCCCAGATGGTGATGGCCAGCGTGATCGCCACGAAGATCAGGAAGAGCGTGATGGTGAGGTTCCGGGCGGTGGTGCTGCCCGCCTCAGCCGCGAGGACCGTGTTCATGGTTCACCTCCCCGATCTCGGCGCGGATCCGGTCGGCGACCGGGTCGATCCGCCGGTCGGCGAACCGCGAGTAGAGCCAGGCGATCACGAAGGTCGAGACGAACTGGAGCAGGCCGAAGACCAGCGCCACGTTGATGTTGCCGATCAGCTTCGTGCCCATGAAGCCCCGCGCGTACGCGGACAGGATCACGTAGAGCGCGTACCACAGGAAGAACGCGACGGTCATCGGGAAGACGAAGCCGCGCAGCGTGCGCCGCAACCCGGCGAACTCGTCCGACCGTTGTACGGCCAGGTATCGCTGCGCCGCCGACTCGGCCGGGGCGGACGCGGGTGTGTCCGTGGACATCTGTGGATCACCACCTTCACAGGCGTGGGAAGTTTCGGGCACGGTAGAGACCGCGCTCCCATCGCCGGAAGGCTCGGATCGACGTCGGTAGCTCGCTGCGCCGAACGGCCGTTCCACTGCGCCGAGTGACCCAGGTCACTCCGTTCACCGGTCGGCCGGCGCCGGCTCAGCCGAGCTCGTGGTAGCGCCCCCGGTAGTGCAGCAGCGGAGCGGTCTCCTCGGCCAGGTCGACGGTCTCGATGGTGGCCTCGACCAGCAGCGCCCAGCCGTACTCCCGGGCGGTGTCCAGCCGGCAACCGGCCCAGCCGCCCGCGTCCGTCGGGACCGGGCCGTAGTCGGTGTCGGTCCAGCCGCCGGTGGCGAAGAGCCCGCCCGGCGACGGGAAGAGGCCGGCGAAGCGGTCGGCGAGCTGCCGGTGCGGCGGGCCGAGCGGGGCCACCGCGAAGCGGCCGGCCGCCTCGATCGCCGCCCACAGGTCCGACTCGGCGTCGACCAACCCGAGCAGCCGGTCCGGCTCGCCCTCGGCGACCAGGGTGGACGAGACGGTCAGCCCGGCCGGCCCGGGGGCGGTCCAGAGGGTCACCGGTGCCGCGAGCCGGCCGCGCAGCCGGCGGACCGGTGAGCGTCGGCCGGTCGGCACGGCGAACGGGTCGGTGTGGTGGATCTCGGCGCCCGGCTCATGATTCACGTGAAACATTGTGCCGCCCCGGGCCCGCGCCCAACCCAGGAAGCGGTCGTGCAGCCCGTCGGGGCGGGCGCGCCCGTTGAGCTGGGCGAGTTGGTCACCCGCCTCGGCGTCTCACCGCCCGCCGCCCGGCTCACCTGTGTCGCGGCGACGGCCCTCCGGCGTGTCATCCGCCGGAGCGCCGATCCCGAACGAGCGTGACGCGGCGACCGTCACCAGCGCCCGCCGTTCGCCCGCCAGGTCTGGGCCGGGGTCAGCCAGCCCGCGCGGCCGGGTCGCGGCTCGGCCACCGTCGGCGCGGTGGCCCACGCCGGTGGCTGGTTCGGCCGCGTGACCGGCCGTTCCGGCCCGGTCGGCACCGCCGGCCTCCTCCTCCGGTACGACCACAGCGCCGCATTCCTCCGGCGGATGAACTCGATCATCGTCTGGACCTCCCGGGGCTCGGGGGTCGCCCCGGCCGGGGGAATGGCCGGGGCGACCCTTCGCAGGGACCGGCCGCCGGGTCATCGCCTCCACCGTCCGGTCCGCGTGCCTCCACCCTGGACGGCGGGCCGTCGGCAGGGGAGGATGCCAGGGCTTACTACGCAGCGAAGTCGCATACTTACTCGCGAGGTACGGATGAACGTCGAGATGTGGATCCGGGCGTTGAAGGCCGCCCGGGCCGGCGCGGACGTCTCCCAGGAGGCACTGGCCGCCTCGATCCGGTGGAGCCCGTCGACGGTCGCCGCCATCGAGACCGGCCGCCGCCGCCCCACCATGGAGTTCGCCGTGGCCGCCGACGAGGCCCTGGGCACCGGCGGCCTCCTCGCCGGCCTGCTCGGGGCGGCCGACCGGCAGCGACTTCCCACCTGGTTCGTTCCGTGGCGGCAGTACGAGGAGCAGGCCACCCGGCTCTGCGAGTTCGAGCCCTCGCTGATCCCGGGGTTGCTGCAGAACGAGGACTACGCGCGTGCGGTCATCTCGGCCGGTGGGCTGAATCCGGCCGCTGTGGTGGACGAGTTGGTCGCCGTGCGGATGGAACGCCAACAGCTGTGGCAGCGAACCGAGCCACCTCAGTGCGTCTTCGTGCTCGATGAGGTGGCGCTACGGCGCCCGGTGGGAGGCCCGCCGGTGTTGGAAGGCCAGCTCGGTCGTCTCCTGGACCTCGCTCAACTCCCGGCTGTCCGGCTGCACGTCGTGCCGCTCGACTCGGGTGCCCATGTCGGGCTCACGGGAGGGTTTCTGCTGGCCGAGCTGCCCGACGGCGAGCGGGTCACCTACGTCGAGGACGTGGCGCGTGGACACGTCATCGACGACCCGGAAGTCATCCGTCTGATCGATCGCAAGTGGGATAGCCTGCTCGGCGAAGCCCTGTCCACCAGCGCCTCACTGGATCTGATCCGAAAGTTGAGGGTGACGGCATGACGATCACCGGCCCACGCTGGCGCACATCGACCCGGTCGGGCGACACCGGTGGTGCCTGCGTCGAGGTGGCGGGCAATCTGCCCGGGGTGGTGCTGGTGCGGGACAGCAAGGACCGGTCCGGCCCGACGCTCTCCTTCACCCCGACCGCCTGGCGGACGTTCGTCGCCGGCACCCGCCGCCCCGGCTGACCTGCCCCCGAGGGGTAACGAGCCCGGACGCCCCCGCGACGAGACAGGGCGTTCCGTGACCGGGCGATCCGTGACCGGGCGTCCTACGCTGCCGGCATGTCTCTCGTCTCTCCGCAGCAACTCGCCGAGGAACGGGTCGTCACCGCCGACGCGCTGCTCGGCGGCAGGGTCGACCTGCGTGCGTACCCTCACCGGCACCTCATGGTGACCACGCCGCACCTCTGGCGGCGGCCCGGGTTCCCGGCGCTCATGGCGGCGGTGGAGTACCTGTCCCAGTACGGCTGGGAGCTGGTGAACGTGACCAGCGTCGGCGAGGGCCACCACCTCTACGCGGCGATGCGGCGTAGGGCCTGAACTTGAGGATCTTGGACAGTCTCCGTTCGCAGCGAACGGGAACTGTCCAAGATTGTGAGGATCGCTCAGCGGGAGGTGGCGGCGGCCCGGGTGGACGCCCGGTCCAGGAGGTGGCGCGCCAGGGCGTGTCTGCGCCGCACACCCCGGATCCGGAGCGGCGGTTGCAGCACCCTACTGTCGGCTGCGCGTCACAGTGGACGGTCGGCGGGGCCCCGGTTCAGCGCCGCGGGGTGACCGCGGTCAGCAGCTCCGGCTGGCGACGGTCCAGCAGATCCCCCGCCAGGTACGCGCCGAGCAGCGCCGCACCCAGGCCGTACGCCACCCCGACCGGCAGCGCCAGCCAGAGCCAGCCGGCGCCGAGCAGCGCGGCGGCCACCACCATCGGCACCCCGGCGATCGCCACCACCACCATGGACAGGAACACGAGCAGGCCGCGGGTCATCCCGGCGCCGGTGTTCATCGCGAACGGGTTGCTCGTCTCCGGCAACGAGTACGCCCCGAGCACCGAGATCATCGTGTTGACCGCCAGCCCGCAGCCGTAGGTGGCCAGCAGGGTGCCGGCGGTCAGCCCGATCCACCCCGGCTCGCCCAGCACCACGGCGATCACCACCGACACCACGGCCAGCAGCGGCACCACGTACAGGGAGAAGGCGGTCATCCGGGCGTACAGCTCCAGCCGGCCGCGCACCCCGGCCACGACGTTCGCCGCGTACGCGCTGCCGTCGTAGCCGAACTGGTTGGCCAGCGTCACCGAGGCGAGCACCCCGACGAAGACCATCGACGAGGTGACCAGTGCCGGGGACGAGTCGCCGGCCCCGCTGAGGTCCCCCTCGGGGCTCATCGAGAAGCCGCCGCCGGTCAGGTTGACCATCACCGGCACGAAGACGCCGACCACGGCGATGGTGATCAGGCCGGCCCGCCGCCGGGCGTCCCGCCACCAGTAGCGGCACTCCCGGGCGACCAGCGCGCCGAACCGGTTCCGCGGCAGCCGGCCCAGCAGCCGGGGGAAGAGCTGCGTCACCGCGCCCCCGGTGACCTCCTTCACCGGCCGGGCCGACCCGGCGCTGGCCGCGCCGACCATCGCCGACTCCAGCGACCGCGACCACCACCACAGCAGCAGCCCGATCCCGGCGGCGGTGATCAGCAGCTTCACCGGCGCCGCCCAGGCCCGCCCGTCGGCCACGTCGAACGCGGCCGTCCAGGGTGCGCCCAGCGGCGTCCAGCCGACCACCGCGGCCACCCCGCGCAGCCGGTCCCAGTCCGCGTCCCGCAGCGCCGCCGTCACGCCGATCTGCAACGGCCCCAACGACGCGGCGACCACCGCGAGCAGCACGGCGGCGAGGTCGCGTACCCGACGGGAGCGCAACATGGTCGCGAACGCGCTGGTGACCGCGCGGCTGGCCGCCACGCAGAGCAGCACCCCGCCCACCGCGCCGACCACCGCCACCACGGCGGCCACCGGGCCGCCGAGCAGGGCGGCGCTCAGCACCAGCCCGGCCACCGCGACCACCGTCGCGACCACCGGCACGCTGACCAGCGCGGCGGCGAACAGGCCGGTGACCAGGGTCCGGCGGGACAGCGGCAGCAGCGCGAACCGGGCCGGATCCAGGGTCTCGTCCACCCCGAAGAACACCAGCGGCACGAGCAGCCAGCCGAGCACCAGCAGGCCGCCGCCGAACGCGGCCGCCATGCCGGCGTAGCCGATCTCGTCGGCGATGCCCGGCGACGCGAACAGCAGGAACCCACCGGCGGCGAACCACAGCGCCACCATCACGCCGACCAGGAAGAGCGCGATCCGCCGGCCCTGGCCACGGAAGTTGTTGCCCAGCACCCGCAGCTTCAGCCGGACGAAGTGCCACGTCGACACCCGCCGGGGCGGGCTCAGTTCGACAGCCACGCCAGCTCCTCGCCGGTGGCGGTGCGCCCGCCGACCACCTCCACGAAGACCTGCTCCAGCGAGCGGTCGCCGCGTACCTGGTCGAGGGTGCCGACCCGCTTGATCACCCCGTCGGCCAGGATCGCCACGTGCGAGCAGAGCCGCTCCACGACCTCCATCACGTGACTGGAGAAGACCACCGTGCCGCCGCCGACGACGTACCGGTGCAGGATGTCGCGGATCAGCGCCGCGGAGACCGGGTCGACCGCCTCGAACGGCTCGTCCAGCACCAGCAGCCGGGGGCCGTGCAGCAGCGCGCAGGCCAGGCCGATCTTCTTCTTCATGCCGGCGGAGTAGTCCACCACCAGGGTCCGGCCGGCGTCGGTGAGGGCCAGCACGTCGAGCAGCTCCGCCGCCCGCCGGTCCACCACCGCCGGGTCCATGCCGCGCAGCAGACCGTGGTACGCCAGCAGCTCCGCGCCGCTGAGCCGGTCGAAGAGGCGTACGCCGTCCGGCATCACCCCGAGCAATGCCTTGGCCCGCACCGGGTCGCCCCAGACGTCCTGACCGAGCACCCAGGCCTGCCCGTGGTCCGGCCGGAGCAGGCCGACCGCCATGGACAGGGTGGTGGTCTTGCCCGCGCCGTTCGGACCGAGCAGCCCGTAGAAGGAGCCGGCCGGAACGTCCAGGTCGACCCCGTTGACGGCGACCTTCTGGTCGAACCGCTTGGCCAGGCCGCGCAGGACGAGCGCGGGGTGCTGATCGGTCATGGCCCCGACCGTATCCGGCCGCCGCCACGCCGCCCTCCCGCCCCGGGATGATCCACCGTCCTCCTCGGGGCGTGTTGTTAAAAGGGGGCCCCTGCTATACCGAATGCGTTAACAGGGGGCCCCTCCTTACAGCCGGAGGCTGTCCGGTGCGTGCAGCCGCAGCATCGTCGCCCCCACGTCGGCAGGAAGCCGGCGGCGTGACGCCACCGACACCGCCACCATCACCGTGAACGCCAGCGGCACCGTCCAGGCCGCCGGCTGGGCGGTGAGCGTGGCCGGCCAGCCGGCCAGCGGCGGCCCGAGCACGGTGACCAGCACCGACGTGATCGCCGCGCCGCCGCCCACCAGCACCCCGGCCGCCGCGCCCAGGTCGGTCAGGCCGCGCCACCAGATGCCGAGCACCAGCAGCGGGCAGAAGCTGGACGCGGCCACCGCGAAGGCCAGCCCGACCACCTGTGAGACGTCCAGCCCGGAGACGTTCAGCGCGAGGATCGTCGGCACCCCGCCGGCGATCACCGTGGCCAGCCGGAAGCCGCGTACCGAGCCGCGGCCCAGCACGTCGGTGGAGATCACCCCGGCGACGCTGGTGAGCAGCCCGGAGGAGGTGGAGAGGAAGGCGGCGAACGCCCCGGCGGCGACCAGCGCGGCGAGCAGCCGGCCGGCCGGCCCGTCGCCCAGCGCCGCGCCGGGCAGCAGCACCACCACCGCATCGGTCTGCCCGCTGACCAGCAGCTGTGGGGTGTAGATCCGGCCCAGCACGCCGTAGATGGTGGGCAGCAGATAGAAGACGCCGACCAGGGCCAGCACCACCAGGGTGGTGCGCCGGGCCGCCGCGCCGTCCGGGTTTGTGTAGAAGCGGACCAGCACGTGCGGCAACCCCATGGTGCCCAGGAAGGTGGCCAGGATCAGCGAGTAGGTGCCGAACAGCCCCCGGTCGTCGTCCCCGGCGGTGTCCGGCAGCAGCCAGTCGGTGGCGGCGGTGGCGGTGCCGGAGACCGCCGGCACCGGGTCACCGGCGGCGAAGTCGAGGCGGTCGCCGGGGCGTACCTCCCGGACGTCGCCGTCTGCAAGGGTGAGGGTCGCGCGGTGCTCGACCACGACGGTGGTCGCGGTCCGGAACGCCGGCCCGTCGGGCGGGGCCACCGCCGGGCGGGCGTCGGCCTGCCACTGCAACGCCAGGAAGATCGCGGGTACGGCCAGCGCGGTCAGCTTCAGCCAGTACTGGAACGCCTGCACGAAGGTGATCGCCCGCATCCCGCCCAGCGCCACGTTCGCGGTCACCACCACGGCGACCAGCAGGGCGCCCACCGGGTACGGCGAGCCGGCCACCGTGGCCAGGGTCAGCCCCGCCCCCTGGAGCTGCGGCACCAGGTAGAGCCAGCCGATGAAGATCACGAAGACGGTGGCCAGTTTCCGCAGCCGCCGCGAGCCCAGCCTCAGCTCGCAGAAGTCCGGCAGGGTGAACGCCCCGGAGCGGCGCAGCGGCGCGGCCACGAAGAGCAGCAACGCCAGATAGCCGGCGGCGAAGCCGACCGGGTACCAGAGCACGTCCACGCCGTACTTGAGGATCAGCCCGGCCACGCCGAGGAAGCTGGCCGCCGACAGGTACTCCCCGCCGATCGCCGCCGCGTTCCAGGTCGGGCTGACCGCGCGGGAGGCGACCAGGAAGTCGGAGGTGGTCCGGGCCAGCCGCAGCCCGTAGAAGCCGATGCCCAGGGTGACCAGGGTGACCGCGACGATGGCCGGGACGACGTACCCGTTGCCCACCTCAGCGCTCCGGCCGCTGGACCAGGTCGGTGAAGTCCTGCTCGTTGCGTTCGGCCAGCCGCACGTACGCCCAGCCCACCACGATCAGGAACGGGAAGGCGAAGACCCCGAGCAGCAGCCACGGCAGGTTCACCCCGAACACCGTCGTACGCCCCAACGCCGGCGCGATCGCGAAGAGCCACGGCAGTCCGCCCAGCGCGATCAACACCAGCAGCGACAGCCGCAGCGCCAACGTCAGCTGCGCCCGTACCAGGCCGCTGACCAGCGTCTCCCCGATCCGGGTCTGCTGGGTCAGCTCGCTGCGGGTCCGGTCGGCGCGGCTGTCCCGGCGTACCTCGGCGAGCACGATCCGGGCCCGGCCGGCCGGCGGCGGGACCGGTGGCCGGGGCCCGGGCACCGGCGCGGCCGAGGTCGACCCGTCCCGCGCCGGCGCAACCGGTTCGTCAGGTACCGCCACCCCGGCAGTCTCGCCCGATCGGCGGGATTGTCAAGGGTGGGCCGGTCACCAGCGCTGCGGCCACGGGCAGGTGAGGGCGGCGGGGACGATCGGGTGGGCGTCGAGCAGCTGCCGCGCCCGAGCCCGGCCCAGGTTCGCGCTCCGCCAGTCGTCCTCGGTCACCAGCCGGTCCCGGATGTCGTCCAGCGCGCAGGAACGCTGCGGCTCGGGCAGCCGGGCCAGGGCCGGCGCCGCGTCGGCGGAGAGCCCGGCCAGATAGCCGACGTCCAGCCGGCCCGAACGCAGGTACCGGTCGACGTTCTGCTCGGCGATCAGCCGGTCCGGGTTCAGCACGGCCAGGGTGAGCAGGGCGGCCACCGCCGTGCCGACCGCCAGGACGGGCAGCCAGGTGGCCCGCAGCCGCAGCACGGCCACCCCGACGTAGCCGAAGAGCAGGCCCAGGCAGCACTCGACCGTCGCCACGAAGAGCCGCAACCGGGTCGCCCCGTACGCGTCGGTGTAGACCCGCATCCGGTAGAGCGCGGAGGCGACCACGACCAGGCTGAGCGCGGTCAGCGCGCCGAGCAGGACGCGGATCAGGAGCCGGTCGGCGCGGGTGGCCCGGGGCGCCCAGCGCGCTGCACCGCCGATCACCAGCAGGGTCAGCCCGGAGACGACGAGGAGCTGCCAGAAGCCGCCGCGGGCGTACTCGGCGTAGGTCAGCCCGCCCGTGCGCAGCACGTGCCCGGAACCGCCGAACAGCACGGTCAGCTGCACCAGCACGAACACCGCGAAGAGCCCGTCGAGCAGCGCCAACGGCAGCACCCACTCCCGCCGCCGGACCGGCCGGCCCGGCGCGAACCGCAGGTCGACAAGGCGCGGCGGCGCGGCCAGCAGGTACGCCCCGCCGAGCAGCAGCGGCCCCGCCACCAGCAGGCGGACTCCCCAGCCCAGCAGGTCGGGCGGGGAGCCCGCCGGCACCAGGTCGGTGACCAGGCCGGCGAAGACGGCATCGGCGGAGGAGAAGAGCAGCCCGAAGACCACCAGCAGGGCGATCGACACCGCCACGCTGACCAGCGAGCGGCCCAGGGTCCCCCCGGCGTTCGCCGCCGACATCGACCGGCGGGCCCAGGGCAGCGACCGGGCCGGGGCGACCGCCGCCATCCGGACGGCGGTGAGCATGCCGCGCCCGGTCCGCCCGCCGGCCACCGCCAGCGCCGCGACCGGCGCGGCGGCCAGCAGGCAGAGCACGACGAGCCAGCCAGCGTCGCGGACCGCCCCCACCGTGAGCAGCGCGAGGGCGGCTGCCGCCCAGGCCACCCGGGCGACCCGGCCGGTGACCGGTGCGGCAGCCCGCCCCGGCGCCCCCGTGGCGCCGGGACGGACAACCGCGGTGACCAGCGCGGCGATCGCCGCGAGGCCGGCCACCGGCCAGCCCAGCCCGGGCCGGTCCAGGGGCACCGCCACCGCCGCCACCAGGGCGGCGACGCCCACCGCGCCGAGCGCCACCGGCCGGGCCGGACCGGTCGGGCCCGGCCAGCGCAGCTGCCACTCCGACGGCGGCAGCGGGACCGGCCGGGGCAGGGGCGGCGGCCCACCGGTGGGCGTACCCGGGGCTCCTGGCGGGCCCGGCGCGGGCCGCACGGGCGGTCCCGCCGGTGCCGGGGCGGTGGCCGGCCCGGCGGTCGGCGGCGCCGGTGCGGCGCCGCTCGTCGCCGGCTGCGGCACGGGTCGGTGCGCCGCGGGCTCGTCCGGGGCGGGCTGGGGCGGGGTGGTCATGCGGCTTCTCCCGTTCCGAGGGTGGTGAGGGGGAGCGACACCTGGATCCGGCAGCCGCCGCGCCCGGCGCCGGCCGGCGCGGCGGGTTCGCGTACCCGGATGGTGCCGCCGTGCAGCTCCACGACCCAGCGGGCGATGGCCAGGCCGAGGCCGGTGCCGCCGCCGCCGGAGCGGTCGCCGCGGGTGAACCGTTCGAAGACCCGGGGACGGTCGGCGACCGGGATCCCCTCGCCCTCGTCGCTCACCTCGAAGTGCAACTGCCCGGCCCGCGCCTCGGCGGTCACCAGCACGGTGCCGCCCCGGGGGCTGTGCCGGGCCGCGTTGTCCAGCAGGTTGGCGAAGACCTGGTGCAACCGGCCCGGGTCGGCGGAGACGGCCAGCGGACCCGGCAGCGGCTCCAGCCGGAACCGGACCTCCCGGCCGGCCCCCGCGGCGGCCGCCGCCGCGTGCCCGATCGCCTCGTCGAGGAAGTCCGCGACGTCGATCCGGGTCCGGCGCAACGGCACCACCCCGGCGTCCAACCGGGACAGGTCGAGCAGGTCGGCCACCAGGTGCCCGAGCCGTTCGGTCTGCCCGAGCGCGGTACGCAGCGCCGCCGGCTCCGGGGCCGCCACCCCGTCGACCATGTTCTCCAGCACGCCCTGGAGGGCGGTGATCGGCGTACGCAACTCGTGCGAGACGTTCGCGATCAGCTCGCGTCGCCGCTGGTCGGCCGCGGCCAGGTCCTCGGCCATCTTGTTGAACGCGAGCGCCAGCTCACCCACCTCGTCCCGGGAGGTGGCCCGGACCCGCCGGGTGTAGTCGCCCCGGGCCATCGCCCCGGCGGCGGCGGTCATCTCCCGCAGCGGCGAGGTCATCCCGTGCGCCAGCACCTGGGAGGTGAACAGCGCCAGGCCGATCGCCGTCGCCGAGGTCATCGGCGGCACCCAGCCGATCACCCACCAGAAGTACGCCAGCCCGGTGGTGCCCGAGGCGACCAGCAGGAAGCCGAGCTTCGCCTTGATCGACCGGACCGGGTCCAGCGGCCGGGGCAGCACCCGGTCGAGCCAGTCCGTCACCGCGACGGCCCTGGTCACCCGGGTCACGCCGGCACCTCCAGCGCGTACCCGACGCCGTGCACGGTGCGGATCAGATCCGGCCCGAGCTTGCGGCGCAACGCCTTGACGTGGCTGTCCACCGTGCGGGTGCCCGAGCCGTCGGCCCAGCCCCACACGTCGGCGAGCAGGCGTTCCCGGGGCAGCACGGTCCGCGGCCGCCGGGCCAGGTGCACCAGCAGGTCGAACTCGGTGGGGGTCAGGTGCACCTCGGCGCCGCCGCGGCGGACCCGCCGCTCGGCCTCGTTGATCTCGATGTCGCCGAGCCGCAGCGCGGGCTGCTCACCGCCGGCCGCCCGGTCCATCCGGCGCAGCAGCACGTGCACCCGGGCGGCCAGCTCCCGCATCGAGAACGGCTTGGTCAGGTAGTCGTCGGCACCCACCGCCAGCCCCACCAGCAGGTCGGTCTCGTCGTCCCGGGCGGTCAGCATCAGCACCGGCACCGGTCGCTCGGCCTGGATCCGCCGGCACACCTCCAGGCCGTCGAACCCCGGCAGCATCACATCGAGTACGACGAGGTCGGGCCGACCGCTGCGGAACCGCTCGACGGCCGACGGGCCGTCACCGGCGATGTCCACCGTGAACCCCTCGGCGCGCAGGCGGGCGGCGACCGACTCGGCGATGGTCCGCTCGTCCTCGACGACCAGTACCCGGCGTTCCCTCATGGGTCGGAACTGTAGGCAGCGGCCGTGGAGATCGGTGGCGCACGTTGTGAACAACCTGTGGAGAACCCGCCACACCTGTGGACAACCCGGTGGACAGGGGTGGCAACTTCGGGGAAGTTGCTGCCTGGATCGGTGCCGAGGCAGCAACTTCCCGGGAGGTGTTCGGGTCAGCCGAGGCCGGCGCGGACGGGGTGGGCGGAGGCGGAACCGAGCCAGGTGTGCGGGTTGCCGTACCAGCACCAGCCCAGCTTGGGCGCGTTCTGGCTGATCCAGAGCGCGGGCACCCGCCGGTCACCGCAGCGCGACCCGACCAGGGAGAAGCACTTGTTCTTCTCCAGCGCGGCGGGGTGCTGGGTGACCAGGGCGATGCCCTCGTCGATGCTGATCGGCAGCCGGTCCCGCCCGGCCAGCGCCTCCACCGCGGCGGCCGGCGCGAGGTTGACCAGGTCGGCACCGCGATCCACCTCGAAGAGCAGGTACGCCGGCCCGGCCGGCACCTCCAGCTCCTTGATCGGGTCGAAGGTCGGCAGGTCCTTGTCGGGGAAGTTCCTGTCCCGGACGCCGGGCTTCGGGTTGCGCTTGCCGGCCAGCGCGGTGCGGGCCAGGCGCTCGTCGACCCCGATCAGCTCCCGGGTCACCACCAGCACGAACGGCACCCGGTCCGGGGTGGGCGCCGGCAGCGCGGCGGCCCGGTCCAGCGCGACCGCCCGCAGCGGCGTGACCAGCTCGGTGAACCCGTCGGTGCTCAGCCCGGCCAGCTCCGGGTAGCCCTTGGCGATCAGTGTGGCGACCTGACGGTCGAACTCGGTTCCGGCGCCGAACGGTGCGGTCACGGCGGCCTCCCTTGGTCGTACCCTCTACCGTACAGTGTACGGGAAGCCTCGGATATTCCCGCCGGTCTACCATTCGGCGGTGCCGCTCCCCCTCCTCGCCGCCGTCGCGCTCGCCGGCGCGGGCTGGGGCCTGCTCCTGCCCGGCCTGGTCGAGCGGTACGCCGTCGAGTGGCCCGACGGCACCCCGCAGCCGCCCTGGCGCACCGCCTGCCCCGACTGCGACGCGATGCGTCCGCACTGGTGGCGGGCCGCCGGACCCTGCCCCGCCTGCGGCCGGCGACCCCGCCCCGGATGGTGGATCACCGTGCCGCTCACCGTGGCCGTGCTGGTGCTCCTCACCATCGCGGTCGGGCCGGTCCCGGCCCTGCCGGCCTTTCTGCTGCTCGGCGCCCTCGCCGTGCCGCTCGCCCTGGTCGACCTCGCGGTGCTGCGACTGCCCGATCCACTGGTCGGCGCGGCGTTCCTCGGCGGTGCGGCGCTGCTGGGCCTGGCGGCGCTGGTGGAGCGCGACGGGACGCCCCTGCTGCACGCCGGCATCGCCGCGCTCTGCTCCGCAGTCGGCTACCTGACACTCGCGCTGCTGCCCCGCTCCCAGCTCGGCTTCGGCGACGTCAAGCTCGGCGCCGTGCTCGGGATGTACCTCGGCTGGCTCGGTTGGTTCCCGGCCGCGGCCGGGGTGGTGCTCGCCCCACTGCTGAACCTGCCCCTGGTCATCGGCCTGGTGCTGCTGCGCGGGGCCGGCCGGAAGACGCTGGTGCCGTACGGGCCGGCGATGCTGGCGGCGGCCCTGATCGCGGTGGTCGTCACCGGAGCGCGATAGGTCGATCGGGTGAAATCGAATTCAGGCGATCGGCGGGTTTAGGTGTAGTCGTCGTCGGCGATCGGCCGGGGTCGGCCGGTCCCACCGATGGGATTGACACCCCTGCCCACCTGCAGGAAAACTCGTCTCGTTCCTTGTTGCACGTCAACAACCTGCACGCGGTCACGACGACGCGCATCCCCCCTTGGAGCTACCCGATGCTTGAGTTCATCCACCGCGTCATGGCCTGGCACCAGACGCGCGACCGTGGCGCCAGCGCCGTCGAGTACGCCCTGATCCTCGCCTTGGTCGTCGGCGGCGTGGTCGCCCTCTACTTCGCCATCGGCGGCAACATCCAGGACCGCCTCGGCCAGGCCTGCCGTCAGATCACCCAGCGGGCAGCCTGCTAGTGAGCCGAGGCCGACCCGTGCCCGGGCCGGTGTCCGAGCGGGACCGATGTCGCGCCGACCAAGGCGCAGCCGCCGTCGAGATGGCGCTCGTGCTGCCCCTGCTCCTCCTGCTCGTCTTCGGGATCATCGACTTCGGACGGCTGCTCAACCAGCAGATCACCGTCACCGAGGCGGCCCGCGAAGGCGCGCGGGTGGCCTCCTTCGGCGGTGACCCGGCCCCGCGCGCCCGGCTCGTCGCCGGCGACGACGTGCAGGTCGCCCTGAACCAGCGCTGCTCCGGCCCGGACCTCACCCGGGACGCGGAGGTGACCGTCACCCACCGGTTCACCTTCGTCACCCCGGTGGGCCTGCTCGGCGGCGGCTTCGACGGCGCGGTGACCCTCACCGGCCGGGGAGTCATGCCGTGCCAGTGAGCGGGCCCGCCGGCCGCCGACCGCGAAGGGCAGCCGACCGTGGCGGGGTCGCGGTGATCGTGGCGCTGCTGCTCGGCTCGGGCGTCCTGCTCGGGCTCGCGGCGCTGGTCGTCGACGTGGGCAACCTCTACGTCGAGCGGGCGCAGCTCCAGGGCGGGGCCGACGCCGCCGCCGTCCGGGTCGCGCAGCGCTGCGCGGTCGCCCCGGACGGCTGCGCCTCGGTGCCCGCCGACGACCTCGCCGAGGCGTACGCCGGGCGGAACGCGAACGACGGGGTCGCCGCGGCGGACGTCTGTGGGCCGCGCGTCGGGCTGGGCGACTGCCCGGCGCCGACCGGCTCGCTGACCGACTGCGTCCGGCCCGCCCCGGCCACCGGCCCGTACGTCGAGGTGCACACCGGCACCCGGCAGCGGGACGGCACCACCGTGCTGCCGCCGGTCTTCGCCCAGGCGGTGCTGGACGAGTTCGACGGCGTACGCGTGAGCACCTGTGCCCGGACGGCCTGGGGCGCCCCGGCGGCGGCGACCGTGCTGCCGCTCGCCTTCTCCGCCTGCGACTGGAACCGGTACGGCCGCACCCCGGACGGCGTCGAACGCTCCTTCCCGGTGTACGACGAGACCGCCTCGACGACCTGCGCGCCGGGCGGCGGCACCGGCGGCGGGCCGGGCGGCTTCCGCTGGCTGACCGACGCGGCCACCGGTTGCCGGCTTGCCGTCACGGTGGGCCGCGACTACCCCGTCGACACCGGCGACCGCACGCCCACCGGGTGCCGGAACACCGACCTGGACGACCTGGCCCGGGCCGGCCGGCCCATCCTGGTGCCGGTCTTCGGCGCCGTCAGCGGCAGCGGCGGCAACGCCGAGTACACCGTGTCCGGCGTGGCGGCGTTCGTGGTCACCGGCTGGCGGCTGCCCGGGGCCGGGATCGAGACCGGGCCGGCCTGCGCCGGCACCGCCACCAGCTGCGTCTCCGGCTACTTCACCCGCACCATCGTGCCCGGCGGCGGGGTGATCGGCGGCCCGGACCTGGGCGCCCGGATCGTCACGCCCGTCGGCTGAGCCAGCAACCATGAAACGGCAGGGGAGCACCACACCATGACCCGACGCATCATCCCGGTGCTGATCTCGATCGTGCTGGCGGCCGTGGGCACCGGCGCGATCATGCTCTACCTTCGGACCGCCGACGCCCGGGCCGTCGAGGGCAAGCAGGCCCGCACGGTGCTCGTCGCCGACAAGCAGATCCCGGCCGGCACCTCCGGCCGGCAGCTGCGCGACAAGGGCTACCTGCGGCAGGTCCGGATGCCGGTGGAGACCCTCCCCGACGGGGTGCTCGACCGGGTCGGCGGCGACCTGGACACCCTGGTCACCACCGCCGTCGTGCAGCGCGGCCAGCTGCTGCTGCGGGTCATGTTCGGCACGGCCGTCGGCGACGGCACCGGGCTGGCCATCCCCGACGGCCAGCTCGCCATCACCGCCCGGGTCCGGTCCACGGTGTTCGGCCCGGCGTCGGTGAAGGCCGGCACACGGGTCGCCATCTTCTACACGTACACGCCGGTGGACCCCGACAAACGGGACGTGGTGTCGGGGGCCGGGCTGGAGAAGGGACGCACGGTCAACAGCGTCACCCGGCTGCTGATGACCGACGTCGAGGTGATCTCGGTGGGTCCGGCCCCGACGGAGACCGCGGGCGGCGGGGTCGGCGCGCCAGCCCCGGGCGCCAACGACGAGCTGTCGGTGACCTTCGGGCTGAACCAGGTCGACGCCGAGCGGCTGGCCCACGCGGTAGCCCTCGGCGGGGAGCTGAACATCGGCCTGCTGGGCGCCAACTCCGACGTCGACGCCGACGCCGGGGTCGACAACCGGACCCTGTTCCGGTAGGCCGCGATGACCATCCTCTTCGAACCCGACCGCCGCTGGAGCGGCCACCTCGCCGCCCAGCTCGGCCCCGGCGTGCTCACCGTCAGCCGGCTGGAGGACGCCGAGCGGCTCCTCGCCGACCAGCACGTCGAGCCCCTGGTGCTCTTCGGCCCCGGCACCGACGCCCGGACCGCGCTGGAGTTCGCCGAGCGGCAACGGCTCACCCGACCGGCGCTGGGCGTGCTGCTGCTGCGCGAGCGGCTGGACGTGGACACCCTCGGGCGGGCGCTGCGCGCCGGCGTACGCGACGTGGTGGACGCCCGGGACACCGCGGCCGTGCGGGCCGCCTGCGCCCGATCCCGGGAGGTGTCCCGGCACCTGCGCGGCGCGGTGGCGGCAGACCAGCCGGACGAGCCGGCGGCCCGGGTCGTGACGGTCTTCTCCGCCAAGGGCGGCTGCGGCAAGTCCACCCTCGCCACCAACCTGGCGGTGGCGCTGGCCGACGGCGGCCGGCACAACGTCTGCCTGGTCGACCTCGACCTCGCCTTCGGCGACGTGGGGATCATGCTCCAGCTGGTGCCGGAGCGCGGCATCGGCGACGCGCTGAACGCCGAACACGTCGACGACACGCTGGTCCGGGCACTGCTCACCCCCTACAAGGCGGGGGTGCAGACGCTGCTCGCGCCGGTCAGCCCCACCGACGCCGAGCGGATCGGCCGGGAGCTGGCCGGCCGGCTGCTCGCCGCGGTCCGGACGATGTTCGACTACGTCGTGGTGGACACGCCCCCGGCCTTCTCCGAGGCGGTGCTGGCCGCGCTCGACGTCTCCGACGTGCAGGTGCTGGTCGCCACCCCCGACGTGCCCGCGCTGAAGAACCTGCGGGTCGCCATGGACATGCTCGACCTGCTCGGCCTGCGCCGGGAGGCCCGGCTGGTGGTGCTCAACCGCAGCGACGCCCGGGTCGGGCTGACCGCCGCCGACGTGGACCGGGTGCTGCGTACGCCGACCGCCGCGCACATCCCGTCGAGCCGTGACGTGCCGATCTCGATCAACCGCGGAGTGCCCATCGTGCTGGACAAACCGACCCACCCGGTGAGCCGGGCCGTGCGGGAACTGGCCCAGCAGCAGATCGCCGACCCGGGCCGGCCCGCCCGCGGCGGGCGCGGACTGCGCGACCGGCTCGGCCGGGCGGTCAACCGATGAGCCTCTCCGACCGGCTGGCGCAGCGGCACTCCGGCGACGCCGGCCGGCCCGGCCGGACCTCCGGCGCGCTCACCGTCCCGCTCGCCGGGGGCTCCGGCGCCGCGGCGCTGCGGCTGCGCGTGCACCGCGAGCTGCTCGACATCCTCGGCCCCCAGCTGTACGACAACCGCACCGCCGACGCCGTCCTGGAACAGAAGGTGCGGGACACCATCGCCGACGTGCTGGCCCGCAACGACTCCCCGCTCGCCGTCGCCGACCCGGCCCGGATCGCCGCCGAACTGCTCGACGAGATCCTCGGCCACGGACCGGTCGAGCCGCTGCTACGCGACCCGGACGTCACCGAGATCATGGTGAACGGCCCGGACCAGATCTTCGTGGAACGCTTCGGCCGGATCCAGCAGGTCGACGCGACCTTCGTGGACGAGCACCACCTGCGTCGGGTGATCGACCGGATCGTCTCCCGGGTGGGCCGCCGGGTGGACGAGTCCAGCCCGATGGTGGACGCCCGGCTCCCCGACGGCAGCCGGGTCAACGTGGTCCTGCCGCCGGTCGCGCTGGACGGGTCGATGCTGACCATCCGCAAGTTCGCCCGCGAGGCGCTCACCGTCGACGACCTGATCGGCTTCGGCACCTTCACCCCGGAGATCGCGCAGTTCCTGCACGCCTGCGTACGCGGCCGGCTGGACGTGCTGATCAGCGGCGGCACCGGCTCCGGCAAGACCACCACGTTGAACGTGCTCTCCAGCTTCCTGCCGCCGGACGAGCGGATCGTCACCATCGAGGACGCGGCGGAGCTCCAGCTGCGGCAGAACCACGTGCTGCGGCTGGAGTCCCGCCCGCCGAACATCGAGGGCCGGGGCGAGATCACCGTACGGGACCTGGTCCGCAACGCACTGCGGATGCGCCCGGACCGGATCGTCATCGGCGAGGTACGCGACGGCGCCGCCCTGGACCTGCTCCAGGCCATGAACACCGGCCACAACGGGTCGCTCACCACCGTGCACGCCAACAGCCCCCGCGACTCGATCGCCCGGCTGGAGACCATGTCGCTGATGGCCGGCCTGGAGTTGCCGCTCCGGGCGATCCGGGAACAGGTCGCCTCCGCCGTCGACGTGATCGTGCACCAGAGCCGGCTGCGGGACGGCACCCGGCGGGTCACCCACGTGACCGAGGTGCTCGGCATGGAGGGCGACGTGGTCACCATGCAGGACCTCTTCGTCTTCGACCACCGGGCCGGGCAGGACGAGAACGGCCGGCACCAGGGAACGCAACGCTGGACCGGGCTGCGCCCGAGGCTGCTCGACACCCTCGCCGACGCCGGCGTGCCGCTGCCCCCCGGGTTGTTCGGCGGCCGACCGTGGTGAGCCGCCCGGCCGCCTGTCGCGCCGACAGGATCCGGGCCGTCCGCCGTCCGGACGGGATCCCGGTGGCCCGTCGTGCCCTCGCGGCCCTGGCCGTCCTGCTCGGCGTGCTGCTCCTCCCGGCGGCCCCCGCCCGGGCCGACGCGCTGCCGGTGACCGTCGCCGAGGTGAAGCCCGGCGAGGTGAGCCTCCTCGCCGACGTGCCCGGGACGGTGGGGAACCGGATCACCGTCACCCGGGACGGCTGGCTGCTGCCCGTCACCGTCACGCCCGCCGAGGCGGCCGACCGCTCCACGGTCGTGGTGGTCGACACCGCCGCCGGCATGGCGGGCACGCCGATGCGGGCCATCCGGTCCGGGCTGCTCGCCCTGGCCGACGCCGCCCCGGCCGACGTGGCCGTCGGGCTGGTCACCACCGGTGGCGAGCCGGCGGTGCTGTTGCGCCCGACCCGGGACCGGACCGCGCTGCGGACCGCCGTCTCCGGCCTGCGCGCCGGCGGCCGGGACGCGCTCGGCGCCGGGCTGCGGGCCGCGGTGGCGCTCGGGCCGGGCGGGCCGGGCAGCCGGCTGCTGGTGGTGGCGGGCGGCCGGCAGGTCGCGGCGGCCGGGTCGGTCGCCGTACCAGCCGGCTCGCCGGTCGACCTGGTCGCCCTCGGCGGAGACCCGACCGGTACGCCGCTGGGCAGGGTGGCCCGCGGGTCGGGCGGCGCCGTGCGTACGGTCGACGAGGCCGCCCGGCTGACCGGGGCGCTGCGGGCCGTGGCCACCGGCTACCCCCGGCGGATGGTCGTCACGGTCACCGTCGGCCCCGAACTGGCCGGTACGACGGCGGCGTTGACCGTCACCGCCGCCGGCACCCGCACCGAGGTGCCGGTACGCTTCGCCGCCGCGCCGGCCACCGCGTCCACCGCACCGACCCTGGCCGGCCTGCCGGTGCCGCGACCCACCCTGCTCGCCGTGCTGATCTTCGTCGCCCTGCTGGTGGCGGTGCTGCTCACCGTCACCGGGGCGGGCGGGTCGGTGCGGCGCGGCCGGATCGAGCAGGTCGAGCGGTTCCGGCTGCCCGACCGGGGTCCCCGCCCGGACGGCGGGGACCCGCCGGCCCGACCGGAGAGCGGCCTCACCCACGCCGTGCTCGGCCTCTCCGAGCGGGTGGTCCGCGGCGGCGGCCGGGAGGAACGGATCGCCCAGCGGCTGGACCGGGCCGGGATGACCGTCCGGCCCGCCGAGTGGACCGCCGTACGCGGGACCGCCGTGTTCCTCGGCGCAGTGCTCCTCGGCCTGCTCGCGGGCTTCCTCGGCGCGCTGGCCGGGGCGCTGCTGGGCTGGCTGGGCACCCTGACGTACCGCCGGCTGCGCGAGGAGCGTCGCCGCCGCTCCTTCGCCGACCAGCTCCCGGACGCCCTGCACCTGGTGGTCGGGTCGCTGCGCTCCGGCTTCTCGCTCGCCCAGTCGATCGACGGGGTGGTCCGGGACTCCCCGCCCGGCCCGCTCACCGTCGAGCTGGGCCGGGCGATGGCGGAGGTCCGGCTCGGCTCCGACCTGGACGACGCGCTGGGCCGGGCGGCGGCCCGGGTGGGCAACGACGACCTGGCCTGGGTGGTGATGGCGGTCCGGATCCAGCGGGAGACCGGCGGCAACCTGGCCGAGGTGCTGGAGACCACTGTGGAGACGCTGCGGGAGCGCGACCGGCTGCGCCGGCACGTACGGGCGCTGTCGGCGGAGGGTCGGCTGTCGGCGTACATCCTGGTGGCGTTGCCGATCGTGCTGGCCGGCTGGATGCTGCTGGTCCGGCGGGAGTACCTCAGCCCGCTCTGGACCACCCCCGCCGGGCTGGTCATGCTCGTCGGGGCGGTCGTGCTGATGCTGGTCGGGGCGTTCTGGATGGCCCGCTGGGTGAAGGTCGAGGTGTAGGGCGTGGACCCGTTGCTGCTGGTGGGACTGGGCGCGATGTTCCTGGCCCTGGTCGCCGCCCTGGTCGGGCTCCTCGCCGCCCGGGAACGCGGCGCGGTGACCCGGACGCTGGCCGCCGCCGACCGCGGCTACCGGGTCGCCGGGACGCCGGAGGGGCCACCCGCCCCCGGACCGGGAGCACTGCTCGGGCGCGCCGGTGAGCTGGGTGGTCGGCTGACCCCGGCCGGGATGTTCGCCGGGCTCGGCCGCCGGTTGGACCGGGCCGGCAATCCGGGCTGGCTGGGCATGGACGCGCTGCTGGCGTACAAGGCGGTGCTGTTGTTCGTGGGCGCCGCGGTGGGTCTGCTGCTGGCGCTGCTGTTCGCCGGGCCGTTCGGCGTGGTGGTCTGGGTGGTGGTCGGCGCGGCCGCCGGGTTCTTCGCTCCCGACCTGTTGGTGGCGCACCTGGCCCAGGAGCGTCAGGAGGAGATCCGGCGCACCCTGCCGGGCATCCTGGAGACGCTTGTGGTGACCGTGGAGGCCGGGCTGGGCTTCGAGGCGGCGCTGGCGCAGGTGGTCCGCAACGGCCGGGGGCCGATGGTCGGCGAGTTCGCCCGGGTGCTGCACGAGATGCGGATCGGCCGGTCGCGGGTGGACGCGCTGCGGGAGATGGCGGCCCGCAGCAGCGTCGCCGAGCTGAAGTCGTTCGCGTCGGCGACCGTGCAGGCCACCACCCTCGGTGTGCCGGTGGCCGGGGTGCTGCGCCAGCAGGCCGCCGAGATGCGGCTGCGACGCCGGCAGCGGGCCGAGGAGCTGGCCCAGAAGATCCCGGTGAAGATCCTCTTCCCGATGATCTTCTGCATCTTCCCGGCGCTCTTCGTGGTGGTGCTCGGCCCGGGACTGCTCCGGATGCTCGACGCCCTGGCGCCCTGAAGCCGGCCGCAACCCCGGACGTCAGCCGCGCCGGCCCTCGTGGGCGGTCTTGGCCCGGGCCCGGGCCAGGTACGTCCGGACCGCCGACTCGCTGATCCCCAGCAGCACCGCCACCTCGACGGCCGGCACCCCGTCGCCGACCAGCGCGGCGACCTCCCGTTCCCGGGGGCTCAGCCGGGCCGGCGGGTCCCGGCGCAGCGCCCCGGCCAGGAACCGGGCCGGATAGCTGGTCCGGCCGGCCAGGCAGTCCCGCAGGGCGGTGCCCACCTGCCCCGCCTCGGGGTGCACCGGCAGGTACGCCGGCATCCCGGCCGCCACCGCCCGGCGCAGCAGGGTGTCGCTGGCCGGCCCGAAGAGCACCACCCGCAGCTGTGGCCGCAGGTCGCGCAGCCGGACGGCCAGGTCGATCCCGTCGCCGTCGGGCAGCCGCACGTCGACGGTCAGCGCGTCCGGGGCGAGCGTGCCGAACACCCGCAGCGCCTCCCCGGCGGTGCCGCTGCTGCCCACCAGCTCCACCTCGGGCAGGGTGGCGACGGCCTGCCGGACCAGCAGGTGGGTACGCGTCCGGGCGTGCACGGTGAACAGCTTCGGCACCGGTGCACCCTCTTCCTCGCTGGACGACCACCGGGGTCCGGTGACCGCGGTCGCCGGGAGTGTCCCCCGCCGGAGGGGGTGACGAACATAAATCTCCACGCTGAGTCGGGGATCGGTCACCGCGAGGGATGCCCGTCGCCGGGCCGATGTGCCGCCGACCAGGCAGACTGTGCCGGTGGGGGGAGAAGAGATCCTGGCCGACCGGTACCGGCTGATCGACCGGCTCGGGTCCGGCGGCATGGGCGTGGTGTGGCGGGCCCACGACCGGGTGCTGGACCGGGAGGTGGCGGTGAAGGTCCTCAGCGGGCAGTACGCCGAGGACCCGGTCGCCCGACAGCGGGTGCTCGCCGAGGCGCGTGCCGCGGCCCGGCTCTCCCACCCGCACGTCGGCGGCGTCTACGACTACGGCGAGTCGGTCTCCGACGCCGGTGACCCGGTGCCGTTCGTGGTGATGGAGCTGTTGCCGGGCCGGACGCTGGCCCAGCGGCTCAAACGCGGCCCGGTCTCGGTGGAGTCGGCGCTGCGGATCTGCGCCGAGATCGCCTCCGCGCTCGCCGCCGCCCACGCCCAGGGGCTGGTGCACCGGGACGTGAAGCCGGCCAACGTGATGCTGACCGCCAACGGCGCCCGGGTCGTCGACTTCGGACTCGCCGCGGCGGTCGGCCAGGTCGAGGAGGCCACCGGGCAGCTGCTCGGCACCGCGGCGTACCTGGCCCCGGAGCGGCTCTCCGACGACCCGGTGGTCGCCGAGAGCGACGTCTACGCCCTCGCCCTGATCCTCTACCGGCTGCTCGCCGGCCGGGCCCCCTGGCCGGCCGAGACCGCCACCCGGATGCTCACCGCGCACGTCTACCTGGAGCCGGCGCCGCTGCCCCGACTGCCCGGGGTGCCGCCGGTGGTGATCGACCTGGTGCACCGCTGTCTGGCGAAGAAGCCGACGAGGCGCCCGGCAAGCGCCGAGGTGGCCGTCACCCTGGCCCACGCGGCGGGCATCCGGGTGCCCCTGGAGCTCGCCGACGAGCTGGCCGACGTCGACGACACCGGCCCGGACGCCGGGGGCGGGCCGGACCGGGGCCGGGCGGCGGTCCGCACCGACCCGCTGGCGGGGCTGCCGGTCAGGTCCGGTGAGCCGTACGTGGCGCGGCTGGGCAGCCACCTCGACCTCACGCTGGACCACGTCGACCTGCGCCGGCAGGCCAGCGTGCTGCTGCGCGGCACGGTCGGCTTCGACCTGGCGATCTGGGCGGTGCTGGACCCGGTGACGCTGATGTGGGCGTCCTGCGTGGTCGACGGCGGCGCGGACGACGAGCGCTTCGAGCAGGAGCTCTTCGCCAACGAGTACGGCCAGGAGGACGTGCTGAAGATCGCCGAGCTGGCCGAGGGGCCCCGGATCGGCACCCTGCACGCCGTCAGCCAGGGGGACCCGGCCGCCAGCCGCCGCTTCCGGCACGTGCTGCACCCGCGCGGGTTCTCCGACGAGCTGCGGCTGACCTGCTACGACAACGAGGGCGCCTGGGGCACGCTGCTGCTCTACCGGGCCGGCGGCCGGTTCACCGACGCCGACGTCGCCCAGCTCGCCCCCGCCGGCCGGCCGCTCGGGTCGGCGCTGCGGCAGACGCTGCTGCGCGGCGAACCCGAGCCGGAGCGGCCCGTCGAGGTGCCCGCCGACCCGCCGGCCCCGCGCGGCGGCCGGCTGCTGCGGCCCCGGTTCGGCCGGGCCGCCCGCCCGACCGTGGCCGAGCCGCCGCCCGGCCCGACCCGCCGGCCGGTGGCCGGCTCGCTGACCGTCTCCCGGGACGGCCGGCTCTTCGACATGAGCGACGACGCCCGGGCGCTGCTGGACACCGCGGAGCTGGACCGGGTCGGCGCGGCGGTGGCGCGGGGACGCCTCTCCGGCCTGGTCGGCTCGGCCGCCGGGGCCCGGCACGACGGCCGGTGGCTGGCGTTCCACGCCGCCGAACGGGACACCGGCGTGGCGGTCACCGTGCAGCGGATCCGGCCGCACCAGGTCAGCGAGTTCGTCGCCCGGGCCCGGGGGCTCTCCGCCGCCCAGTGGCGGCTGCTCGGCGCCGTGGTGCGCGGCCGCAACACCGGCCAGATCGCCCGGGAGCTGGGCATCTCCGCGTACGACGTGCAGCAGGGCATGCTGGCGTTGTTCCGGGCCTTCGGGGTGGGCGGCCGGGTGGAGCTGGTCCGGACCCTCTTCTTCGACCACTATGTGCCGCTGCACGCCGCCGACGCCAGCGTGGCGACCACCGCGGTCGCCTGACCGGCGTCGGTTCAGCGGTTCCAGTCCTGCTTGGCCGCCCGGACCAGCTTGTCCTTCAACTCTCGGGTGTGCCGGCGGCTCACCGGCAGCTCGGTGCCGTCGATCACCACCACGTAGCCGGAGTTGGCCAGCCGCAGCTCCGCGATCAGCTTCAACTGCACCAGGTACGACCGGTGGATCCGGACGAAACCGGCGTCCGCCCAGCGTTCGGCGAGGGTGGCCAGGGAGACCCGGACCAGGTGCGAGCCGTCGGCGGTGTGCAGCCGGGCGTAGTCACCCTGCGCCTCCACCCAGCGCACCGCCGAGCGGGGCAGCATCCGGGTGGTGCCGGCCAGCTCGATCGGGATGGTCGGGTCCTCCTCCGCCCGGGCCAGGGCCGCCGGGTGCGACGGCACCACCCGGGAGCCGATCACCCGGCGCAGCGACTCGGCGAGGCGTTCGGCGCGTACCGGCTTGCGGACGTAGTCGGTGGCGCCCAGGTCGAACGCGTCCACCGCCCCGTCGTCGTACGCGGTGACGAAGACGATCGCGGGTGGCCGGGCGAACCGGCGCAGCACCCGGGCCAGCTCCATCCCGTCCAGCCCGGGCATCCGGATGTCCAGGAAGACCACGTCCACGTCGCCGTCGCGGAGCACCCGCAGCGCCTCGGTGGCGTCCCCGGCGGTGTGCAGCCGGGCCACCCGCGGGTCGGCCCGCAGGTGGTACGCCAGCTCGTCCAGCGCCGGTGGCTCGTCGTCGACGGCGAGCACCCGGAGGAAACCCGTCGTCACGAGCCGGCCCGTACGCCCGGGTGGAACTTCGGCACCCGCATGCTCACCTTCGTACCCGAGCCGAGGCCGGTCTCGACGACCAGGCCGAACCGGTCGCCGAAGGCCGACCGGAGCCGCTCGTCGACGTTGGAGAGGCCGACGTGCTGGCCCGGGTCGTCGGCCGGGTCGCTGCCGGCGCCGGCCAGCTCGGCGATCCCGGCGGTCAGCGTGGTCGGATCCATGCCCACTCCGTCGTCCTCCACCGTGATGTGGCATTCGGCGCCCGCGTCCCGGGCCTCGATGCTCACCATGCCGGTGCCGGGCTTGCGGGACAACCCGTGCCGGACGGCGTTCTCGACCAGCGGTTGCAGGCAGAGGAAGGGCAGGGTCACCGGCAGCACCTCCGGGGCGATCTGCAACCGCACCTGCAACCGGTCGCCGAACCGGGCCCGCTCGATGGTGAGGTAGCGGTCGATCGAGCGCAGCTCCTCGGCCAGCGTGGTGAACTCGCCGTGCGAGCGGAACGAGTACCGGGTGAACTCGGCGAACTCCAGGATCAGCTCCCGGGCCCGGTCCGGGTCGGTCCGGACGAACGAACCGATCGCGGTCAGCGCGTTGTAGATGAAGTGTGGGCTGATCTGGGCGCGCAGCGCGCGTACCTCGGCCCGGGCCAGCCGCTCCCGGGACGAGTCCAGCTCGGCCAGGGCGAGCTGGTCACCGGCCCAGTGGGCGGTCTCCAGGGTGGCCTGCACCAGCCCGGGCGCGGGCCGCTCGTCGGCGACCGCGACCAGCGCCCCGACCACCCGGCCCTCCGCGCTCAGCGGCGCGACCACCGCGCCGCGTACCGGGCAGTCGACCAGGTCGCAGTCCAGCTCCGACTCGCGCAGCACGGTGGACCGCCCGCTGGCCACCGCCCGCCGGGCCGCCGCGACCAGCTGGTCGCCGTGGTGCGCGCCGTCGCCGTCGAGGGCGAGCAGCTGGTCCCGGTCGGTGAGGGCCAGCCCGGCCGCCCCCACCAGCGCCCGCAGATGGCGTACGGCCTTCGCCGCGCCGGTGGGGCTCAACCCGGTGCGCAGCGGCTCGGCGGCCAGGCCGGCGGTGTGCAGCACCTCGTAGGTGGCCCGTTGGGTGGCGGTGGCGATCCCCCGCCGCCCGCGCAGCCGCAGCACCGCCCAGAGCGCGGCGGCCAGCGCGGTGACCAGCGAGACGACACCGACCACGGCGGAGAGGTTGCCACCCATGCGGCGAATCCTGACCGGTGGCGGCCCCGAGCGCCAGCCTTCCCGATCGGGTCCGGCTGGGTACCACCCTCTCGCTCTGTTCTGAAGTAGTGTTGATGTCATGTCGATGCCGTTGGAGTCCGTCCCCTTCTCGGAACTGCTCCGCCGGCCTGCGGAGACCGCCGACCGGCTGTCCCGCGCTCGCGCGGTGCGCCTGCGCCGTCGGGACGCCGCCGATCTGGTCCTGATGTCCGCCGACCGGGCGGCGGCCGAGGGTGAGGTGGTCGACCTGACCGCACGGCTGCTGGCCAGCCTGGTACGCCGGGATCCCGTCCTGGTCCGGGAGGCGCTGCCCACCGTGCTGCCGTGGGTGCGGTTCCTGCCACCCGGTGACGCGGAGCGGATGGTCGATGAATTCGTGTCGACGGCGGAGGCCGCCGCGGCGGTGGGCAACACCGCGGCGGTGTCCCAACTGCTCACCGAGTGGCGGCACACCGCCGAGATCCACGCCGACCCCAACCTGCACCGGATCCTGGCCGCGCCGAGCGACGACGACTTCGGGCCGGTAGCGCGCCCGGCCGGCGCGTGAGCGCCAAGCGCGGCGACCGGGCCGCGCCGCCACCACGCCCCGGCGGCTACGCCCTGCGCTTCGCCACCAACGACGCGGCCAAGGGGTGGGAGGAGCTGTGCCGTCAGGCGGCGGCCAACACCCGTGCCGCATTCGACGCCATCGAATCGGACCCCTGCCCGTCCCCGCCCATCAGCCGCCAACACCCGCTCAAGGGCTCGCTGGCGAGTGCGATGCACAACGGCAGGTCACTGCCGCAGTGGCAGTACGAGGTCACTGCCGGCGGCCGCGTCTGGTACCTGCCCGACCACGACACAGGCACCTGCTGGATCAAGCACGCTGGCACCGGTCACCGGCCTTCGACAAGCAGGTCTACCGCAAGCGCAACGTCGTGGAATGCTGCCTCAACCGACTCAAGCAGTGACGCGACCTGGCCGCCCGCTACGCCAAACGTGCATCCCTATGCCGGGCCAGCCTGGTCCTGATCGCCGCAGTCATCTGGCTTCGATGACCGGCCGGCACATGTCAAGTGCCTCTCCAAGTGCAGAGACAGGACCAGCGCAGAGGAGACCGCCAGCCACGTCCGCATCGCGGTGCTGCATGAGCACTGCGCCTGAGGAATCGACAAGCAGCACGAGTGCGACGTCATAGGTTGCCACCGCAAGATCCTGCCACGCCCGAGGCCTCGCGGCAGCACCGCATGATCGGCAGGACACGCTCTAGTACGGCAGCCGCCGTTCGGGATCATGGCTGGAGTTCGAGGTTGAGGCGGCGTGTGTAGTGGGCTCGGCGGGCTCGGGCTTGATGCCGGCGTCGCCAGCCTGACCAGTGCAAACGGTGGGCGAGGTCGCTGATCGGGTGGATGATGCAGGCGTTGATCAGTCGGCGGATCTCGTTGACGGTGAGCTTGATCAGGCCGTTATCGGCGTGGTCCTGGTCGGCAATGTCGGCGGCGCAGATCGCCAGGACGGCGAGGGCGGCCAGGGCCAGGGTGGTGAACCGGTGCCAGGAGTCCCAACGGCGGACCTGGTGCTGGTCCAGACCGACCTGGCTTTTGGCGGCCTGGAAGCTCTCCT
>NZ_FMCX01000008.1 GCF_900091555.1 Micromonospora mirobrigensis | reverse complement strand
GTCGACCGCGGTGCCGGCGATGTTCGCCACCACGGCCCGACCGCCGTCGACGGTCTCCACGACGTCCGCGCGCAGCTTGTCGGTCTGCTTGTCGTCGGCCTTACGATCCTTGATCTCCACCGACCGGTAGACGTCCTTACCGGTCTCCTTGTTCAGCACCGGGGTGATGTCGTTGATGCTGTTGGTGCCGTCCTCGGTGGTGCCCATCTCCCTGGCCATCGCGTCCACGTCGATGTCCTTGCCCTGCACCGACAGGGCGTTACGGGTCGCGGCCGGGCCACAGTAGTAGAAGTTGGGCTGCGCCTCGTAGCGGACGTTGAGCTCGCGCTCACCATGGCCGTGGCCACGGTTGGTGGTGACACTGGAGGCGGCCTTCTCCGCCGGGCTGGCCTGCGCGGCGATCGCCGGGCCGGCGATCCCGCCGGCGGTGGCGGCGATACCGGCAACGGTCAGGGCGCTCTTGCGAATCAGATCGGTACGCATGACTCGTACTCCTCTGCATCGGGGGAAGACACACGGCGACCGCCGCGTGGGGGGTGTGGAGGGGGGTCGGTCCGGCGCTCACGGGGGTGGCTGCTCGGGTGACCCGGGGATGTAACGACCGGTGGCCGGGGACGATTCCCGCCGGCACTGCCGGGTGCTTCGCGGTCCGGGGGGTGTAACCGTGTGGCTCGGGCCGGCATTCCGCCGGACCTTCGCCGGGGGCCGCTGTGGGGCTCCGCGGTCCGGGGGATGTAACGGTGCGGCTCTCGCCGGCATTCCACCGGGCCCTGCCGGGGGCCGCCGGGCGGGGAGTGCCCGCGGTATGGCAGGTACAACGCCCGGGCCCCGCAGCCGATTCCGCGCCGCGGGTACCGACGACCACGGGACACCGCTCGCAAACCAGACGCCCGGAACACCGCGGCCGGACATTTCGCCCAGGCGTGCCGGCGGCGACATGCGTGGGTGGAACGCCATGGATGTCAAACGGGCCCGGAGACAGCCCATGACGTTCCACCGAGGGGGCGGCGGCCTCCGCGCCAACCGCCGTCCCCCGGGACACCGGGACACCGACACGCCGCACACCGGCCCCAGGGCCGCACGGCGGGTAACGACCGGCCCGCGCCGGGAGGAGGTGGGTCAGGCGGGGGTGGACGGGGTCACGGTGGTCTCCTCGTCCAGCGCGGCGAGGATCGCCTCCGCCGTCCGCTTCCCCACGCCCGGCACCTCGGTGATCTCCTCGACGGTCGCCGCCGAGAGCCGCTTCAGCGAGCCGAAGTGCCGCAGCAGCGCCTTGCGGCGTACCTCGCCGAGGCCGGGGATGTTGTCCAGGGCCGATTCGGTCATCCGCTTGGAGCGCCGCTGCCGGTGGAAGGTGATGGCGAACCGGTGCGCCTCGTCCCGGACCCGCTGCAACAGGTAGAGGCCCTCGGACGTACGCGGCAGGATGACCGGGAAGTCGTCGTCGGGCAGCCAGACCTCCTCCAGCCGCTTGGCCAGCCCGCAGAGCGCCACGTCGTCGATGCCCAGCTCGGCGAGGGCCTGGGCGGCGGCCGCCACCTGCGGGGCGCCGCCGTCGACCACCACCAGCTGTGGCGGGTACGCGAACCTGCGGGGCCGCCCGGTGGTGGGGTCGATACCGGGGCGGTCCGGGTCGGCGGCGGTCTCCTCCCCCAGCTCGCCGGTCTCGGCGCGGGCGTCCAGGTAGCGGGCGAAACGGCGGCGCAGCACCTCCGACATGGCGGAGAGGTCGTCGGTGGCGCCCCGGACGATGAAGCGGCGGTACTCGCTCTTGCGGGGCAGGCCGTCCTCGAAGACCACCATGCTGGCCACCACGTCGGTGCCCTGGATCTGGGACACGTCGAAGCACTCGATGCGCAGTGGCGACGTGCGCATGGCGAGCGCTTCGCTGATCTCGTCCAACGCCTTGCTGCGAGTGGTCAGGTCACCGGCGCGCTTGAGCTTGTGCCGGTTCAGGGCGTCCTTCGCGTTGCGCTCGACGGTCTCCAGCAGGGCCTTCTTGTCGCCGCGCTGCGGCACCCGCAGCGAGACCCGGCTCCCCCGGCGACCGGAGAGCCAGTCGGCGAGCGCGTCGGCGTCGGCGGGCAACTCGGGGACGAGCAGCTCGCGGGGCACGTCCGCCTCGCCCTGCTCACCGCCGTACACCTGGGTGCAGAAGTGGTGCACCAGGTCCCCGGTGCTGAGCTCCTCGGTCTTCTCCACCACCCAGCCGCGCTGGCCGCGGACCCGGCCGTCGCGGACGTGGAAGACCTGCACGGCGGACTCGAGCGGGTCGTCGGCGAAGGCCACCACGTCGGCGTCGGTGCCGTCGCCGAGCACCACGGTCTGCTTCTCCATCGCCCGGCGCAGGGCCGCGACGTCGTCGCGGAGCCGGGCTGCGCGCTCGAACTCCAACTCCTCGCTGGCCTGGAGCATCTCGCGTTCGAGCCTGCGGACCATCGTGTCGGTGCGGCCGGCCATGAAGTCGCAGAAGCCGTCGACGATCTCCCGGTGCCGGTCGGCGGAGACGGTGCCCACGCAGGGCGCCGAGCACTTGCCGATGTAGCCCAGCAGGCAGGGGCGGCCGACCTGGCCGGCCCGCTTGAACACCCCGGAGGAGCAGGTCCGCGCCGGGAAGACCCGCAGCAGCAGGTCGAGGGTCTCGCGGATCGCCCAGGCGTGCGAGTACGGCCCGAAATACCGCACCCCCTTGCGCTTGGCGCCCCGCATCACCTGAAGGCGCGGGTATTCCTCGTCGAGGGTCACCGCGAGGTACGGGTACGACTTGTCGTCGCGGTAGCGGACGTTGAACCGGGGGTCGTACTGCTTGATCCAGGTGTATTCCTGCTGGAGCGCCTCCACCTCGGTGGCGACGGTGATCCAGTCCACCGACTCGGCGGTGAAGACCATCTGCCGGGTCCGCTGGTGCAGGTTGACCGGGTCGGCGAAGTAGGAGTTGAGCCGGCTGCGCAGGTTACGGGCCTTGCCGACGTAGATCACCCGACCGGTGCCGTCGCGGAACCGGTAGACCCCCGGGGACTCGGGGATCGTGCCGGGCGCGGGTCGATAGGTCGAGGGGTCAGCCACCCGACAAGCGTAGTCCGAGGGCCCGACAGTCCCGCGCGACGCGGGCCGGCCCGGAAACGACGCGGGCCGGCCGGGAAATCCGGTATGCCGACCCGGTGGCCAGCCAGTAGCCTTCCCGCCCGGGCCCGTCCGGGCCCACCCGCCGGCTGCCCCGCGCTGGTGGGGACCGGGTCGAACGAGGAGCGCGGATGCAGGCCGAGCCGGTCCGCCGCAGCCGGGGCGGAGCCGTCCTGGTCGCGGCGCTGACCGTCGACGCGATCGGCAACGGCCTGTTCATGCCCCTGTCGCTGGTCTACTTCCTGGCGCTGACCGACGTCCCACTCGGGCAGCTCGGCCTGCTGCTCAGCGCGGCCACCGCCCTCACCCTCGCGGTGCCGTTGTGGGCCGGGGCGCTGGCCGACCGGTTCGGCGCGCTGCCGGTGGTGGTGGCCGCCCAGCTGGTGCAGGCGGCCGGCTACCTCGCGTACTCCCGGGTCGCCGGCCCGGCCGGGGTCTTCGCCGCGGCGGCGCTGGTGGCCCTCGGGGTGCGGTTCTTCTGGTCCACGGTCTTCACGCTGGTCGCCGACTACGTCGACGGCCGCGGCGGCGGGTGGACGTCGGACACCTGGTACTCGGTGAGCAACGGAGCCCGGTCGGCCGGGCTGGCGATCGGCGGGCTGGCCACCGGCCTGCTCGTGGCGAACGGCCAACCGGCCGCCTACCGGGCGACCGCCTGGGTGGCGGCCGGTTGCTTCACCCTCGCGGCCGGCGCCATCGCGGCGGCGGTACGCGCACCCCGCACGGCCGCCACCCCGACCGCCACCGGGCGCGACGGCTACCCGGCCCTGCTGCGCGACCGGCCCTTCCTCGGCCTGGTCACGGTCAACACGGCGCACGCGTTGACCAGCATGATGCTCGGTCTGGCGCTGCCCACGGTGGTGCTGGCCGACCTGCGCGCCCCGGCCTGGCTCACCGCCGCGGTGCTGGCCGGCAACGCCTTTCTGATCGCCGCGCTCGCCGGGCCGGTCGGCACCCGGCTGCCCCGCTACCGGCGCAGCCGCACCATCGCCCTGGCGGCGACCCTCTGGACGGTCTGGGGGGTGGCGATGGCCACCCTGGGACCCGGCCCGCCGGCCCTGGTGGCGACGCTGCTGGTGGCGGCGACCCTGCTCTGCACCGTGGCGGAGCTGGCCCACGCGCCGGCCTCGGTGGCGCTCGCCGCGGCGGTCGCGCCGGCCGGTTCGCGGGGGCGTTACCTGGCGGTGTTCCAGTACTCCTGGACGGTCGCCTCGATGCTCGCCCCCGCCTTCTTCGCCACCCTGCACGAGGTCGACGGCGCCGCGCCGTGGCTGGTCCTGGCGCTGGTCAACGCCGGCACCGTCGGGGCCGTGCTGCTGCTGGAGCGGGTGCTGCCCCCACACGCCCTGCGCGACCCGCCCGGGACCGGCGGCCCGGCCGGCGGGGAGGCCGCCGACGAGGCGACCCGCGCGGCGGTCTGACCCGGTTCAGGCCAGGGTGATCTGCTCGCCGGTGACCTTGAGCTGCTTCGCCGGCAGCGGCTTGGTGGCCGGACCCTGCTGGACCGAACCGTCGCTGGTCGAGAAGCGGCTGCCGTGGCAGGTGCAGATGATCGAGCCGGCGTCGATCTTCGACACCGGGCAGCCCTGGTGGGTGCAGATCGGGTCGAAGCCCTTGAACTGGCCGGCCTGCGGCTGGGTGATGACGACGCCCTTGTCGGCGAGGATCACGCCCCCACCGACCGGGACGTCGGTGGTCCGGGCCAGCGGGCCGGCGCTGTCCCGGTCGCCGCCCTCGGCGTCCCCGGCGCCCGTCGCGCCCGGCCCGCCGCTGGTCGGCGTGGCGCCTGAACCGGAGCCCTCGTCGCTGCCGCAGGCGGAGAGGAGCACTCCGGCCCCGACCGCTCCGGCGCCGGCCAGCAGCGTACGGCGGGGCGGCGTACCCGGCCCGGTGCAAGCCTGCTCGTCACTCATCTGCGGCCCCTCTCGGTTGGTGGACCCCGGTCGGCGATCCCGGCGGCCCTGCCCTTCGAACACGCACCACCGGGTCGCCTGGTTCAACGTGCCGCCGCACGGCCTGGCAACGGCGACGGGCGGACCCGATCGCGGGCCCGCCCGTGCACGTTCGTGTCCCGCCGGTGCCGCCGACGGCCGGCCGGTGCGACCCGGTCGTGCCGGGCCGACGGCCGCCGGGTCAGCGCGCCCCGGCCGGCACCTTGCGGGTGGACCGGGCCCGGGTCGCGCCGTTGGCCTTCGCCGCCCGGCTGGTGGCCGCCGCGGCGCCCTTCGCCGTGCCGTCGAGCTTGAGCAGCGGGCGCAGGAACTGGCCGGTGTGGCTCTCCGGCACCTCGGCGACCTCCTCCGGAGTGCCGGTGGCGAGCACCGTGCCGCCCCGGTGACCGCCCTCGGGGCCCATGTCGATGATCCAGTCGGCGGTCTTGATCACGTCGAGGTTGTGCTCGATGGTGATCACCGTGTTGCCCTTGTCGACCAGGCCCTCGAGCACCATCAGCAGCTTGCGGATGTCCTCGAAGTGCAGGCCGGTGGTCGGCTCGTCGAGGACGTAGACCGTCCGGCCGGTGGAGCGCTTCTGGAGCTCGGAGGCGAGCTTGACGCGCTGCGCCTCACCCCCGGAGAGGGTCGGCGCGGGCTGGCCGAGCCGCACGTAACCCAGACCGACGTCGACCAGCGTCTTGAGGTGCCGGTGGATGGCCGGGATGGCGGAGAAGAACTCGGCCGCCTCCTCGATCGGCATCTCCAGCACGTCGGAGACCGTCTTGCCCTTGTAGTGCACCTCCAGGGTCTCCCGGTTGTAGCGGGCGCCCTTGCAGACCTCGCACGGGACGTAGACGTCCGGGAGGAAGTTCATCTCGATCTTGATCGTGCCGTCTCCGGAGCACGCCTCGCAGCGGCCGCCCTTGACGTTGAACGAGAACCGGCCGGGACCGTACCCCCGGACCTTGGCCTCGGTGGTCTCGGCGAAGAGCCGGCGGACGTGGTCCCAGACGCCGGTGTAGGTGGCCGGGTTGGACCGGGGCGTACGCCCGATCGGCGACTGGTCGACCCCGACGACCTTGTCCACGTGCTCCAGGCCGGTGACCCGGGTGTGCCGGCCGGGCACCAGTCGCGCGCCGTTGATCTGGTTGGCCAGCACGGCGTGCAGGATGTCGTTGACCAGCGTCGACTTGCCCGAGCCGCTGACCCCGGTGACCGCGATCAGCTGCCCCAGCGGGAAACCGACGGTCAGGTTGTACAGGTTGTGCTCGCGGGCGCCGTGGACCACCAGCTCACGGCCGGGAGTCTGCGGCCGACGCCGCTGCGGGGTGGGGATCACCTTCCGCCCGGAGAGGTACGCCCCGGTGACCGACTCGGGGTTGTCCAGCAGCGCCGGAACCGAGCCGCTGTGCACGATCCTGCCGCCGTGCTCGCCCGCGCCGGGGCCGATGTCGACGATCCAGTCGGCCATCCGGATGGTGTCCTCGTCATGCTCCACCACGATCAGCGTGTTGCCCAGGCCACGCAGCCGGATCAGCGTCTCGATCAGCCGGTGATTGTCGCGCTGGTGCAGCCCGATCGACGGCTCGTCGAGCACGTAGAGGACGCCGACCAGGCCGGAGCCGATCTGGGTGGCCAGCCGGATGCGCTGCGCCTCACCACCGGAGAGGGTGCCCGCCGCCCGGTCCAGGGAGAGGTAGTCCAGTCCGACGTCGAGCAGGAACTTCAACCGGGCGTTGATCTCCTTGAGCACCCGCTCGGCGATCATCTTCTGCCGGTCGGTCAGCTCGATACCGGCCAGCAGGTCGGCCGCCTCGCCCACCGACAGGTTGCAGACCTCGGCGATGCTCCGCCCGGCCAGCGTCACCGCGAGCACCTCGGGCTTGAGCCGGGCGCCACCGCAGGCCGCGCAGGGCACGTCCCGCATGTAGCCCTCGTACTTGTCGCGGGACCACTCGGACTCGGTGTCGGAGTGCCGGCGCTCGATCCACTGCACCACGCCCTCGAAGCCGGTGTAGTAGGAGCGCTCGCGACCGTACTTGTTGCGGTAGCGCACGTGCACCTGGTCGTCGGAGCCGTGCAGGATCGTCTTCTGCGCCCGCGACGGCAGCGCCCGCCACGGCGTGTCGACGTCGAAGTGCTGGCTCTCGCCGAGCGCCTCCAGCAGGCGCAGGAAGTATTCCAGGTTGTGCCCGGTGGACCAGGGCTGGATCGCGCCCTCGCGGAGACTGCGCTCCGGGTCCGGGATGATCAGCTCCGGGTCGACCTCCTTCTTGGTGCCCAGGCCGGTGCACTCCGGGCAGGCGCCGTACGGCGCGTTGAAGGAGAAGACCCGGGGCTCCAGGTCCTCGATCGCCAGGGGGTGGTCGTTGGGGCAGGCCAGGTGCTCGGAGTAGCGACGCTCCCGGTTCGGGTCGTCCTCGGCCAGGTCGACGAAGTCGAGCAGGACCAGCCCGCCGGAGAGACCGAGCGCGGCCTCGACCGAGTCGGTCAGCCGCTGCTTGGCGCTGGCCTTGACGGTGAGCCGGTCGATCACCACCTCGATGGTGTGCTTCTCCTGCTTCTTGAGCTTGGGCGGCTCGGTCAGCTGGTGCACCACGCCGTCGACCCGGGCCCGGGCGTAGCCCTTGCCCTGGAGCTCGGCGAAGAGGTCGACGTACTCCCCCTTGCGGCCGCGCACGACCGGCGCGAGCACCATGAACTTGGTGCCCTCGGCCATCGCGAGGACCCGGTCGACGATCTGCTGCGGGCTCTGCTTGGAGATCCGCTCGCCGCAGACCGGGCAGTGCGGTTCGCCGATGCGGGCGAAGAGCAGCCGGAGGTAGTCGTAGACCTCGGTGATGGTGCCCACCGTCGAGCGCGGGTTGCGCGAGGTGGACTTCTGGTCGATGGAGACCGCCGGGCTGAGGCCCTCGATGAAGTCGACGTCGGGCTTGTCCATCTGGCCGAGGAACTGCCGGGCGTACGACGAGAGCGACTCGACGTAGCGCCGCTGGCCCTCGGCGAAGATCGTGTCGAAGGCCAGGCTCGACTTGCCCGACCCGGAGAGCCCGGTGAAGACGATCAGGGCGTCCCGGGGCAGGTCGAGACTGACGTCACGCAGGTTGTGCTCGCGCGCGCCACGGATGATCAGTCGGTCGGCCACGGTGCGTGTGCTCCCGGAAGAAGAAAGTGAGGCGGTTCTGTCCGCTCGGAGCGGGGTCTGAGCGGTTTTGCGGGCGCGGAGAAGACGCCTGGGCAACTCTAGCCCCGAGGTACGACAACTTTCCGCGCCCGCACATTCCCCCAGCTCACCCCGGTCGGGCCGCCCCGGACCTCCCCCGGGCGGCCGGTCAGTATCCGCCCGCCGACGGCGGAGACGCCGGACGCGCGGTCCGTCGCCGGGCCGACCGCCAACCACCCCGCCGCTCGGCGGCCACCCGGGCCTCCCGGCGCCGGCTCTCGTGGGCCACCTCCCGCTGAAGGCGGCGCCAGCTCTCGTACCGCCGGGGTGGCAGCTCGCCGCACTCCAGGGCCGCCCGGACCGCGCAGGCCGGCTCGGCGTCGTGCGCGCAGTCGGCGTACCGGCAGCCGGTGGCGAGCGCGACGATGTCAGTGAACGCCCGGTCCAGGCCGGCCGCGCCGTCCAGCAGGCCGACCGCGCGTACCCCCGGGGTGTCCAGCACGGCGCCGCCGCCGGGGATCGGCACCAGCGCCCGCCAGGTGGTGGTGTGCCGGCCCTTGCCGTCCACCCGGCGGATCGCCTGGGTCGGCATCACCGTCGCCCCCGCCAGCGCGTTGACCAGGCTGGACTTGCCCGCGCCGGAGGGCCCGAGCAGCCCGAGGGTGCGCCCCGGCGCGACCAGCGGACGCAGCGGCGCCAGGCCCACCCCCCGCTCGGCGCTGACCGGCAGCACCGGCACCCCCGGGGCCACCGCGGCGAGCTGCCGGGCCAGCGCGTCCGCGTCGGCGGCCAGGTCGGCCTTGGTCAGCAGCACCAACGGGCGCGCCCCCGACTCGTGGACCAGGGAGAGCAGCCGTTCGATCCGGCCGACGTCCGGCTCGGGGTGCACCGGCTCGACGACCGCCGCCGCGTCCAGGTTCGCGGCCAGCACCTGGCCACTGGCGTCCTTGCCCGCAGTCCGCCGGACCAGCGCGGTCCGCCGGGGCAGCACCGCCTCGACGGTGACCGGGCCGTCCGGCCAGCTCGCCAGCAGCACCCAGTCACCGGCACAGGGCAGGGTGGCCGGGTCCCGGGCGGCGTCGCCGAGGACCGCGCCGCCCAGCGTGGCGCGGACCGGCCCGTCGGCGGTGAGCACCGTGCAGACGCCGCGGTCCACCCGGGCCACCCGGCCGGGACGCCGCCCGGACCGGCGGGGTACGTAGGCCGCCCGGTCGGCGTCCCAGCCGAGGGCGGTGAGGTCGATGGTCATGGCACATCCTCAGGAAAGTCGGAGCGGGTCGTGGCGGAACACGCGTACGACGGGCATGGTCACCATCACCTCGCCTCCCGACCCCCGGTGCCGCGTTCTGCGACGACGGTAGGACCACCGCCGACGCGCCGAAAGCGATTTCCACGGCGACGCGGTGAGAGGCGACCGCTAGGGTCGACCCGTGACCACCGACCCGCTGCTGCTGACCGGCGAGGTGGACGACGCCACCGCGCGGCTGCTGGCCACCGCCGAGACCCTCGACGCCACGGCGGTCGCCGCGCCCTCGCTGCTGCCCGGCTGGACCCGGGGGCACGTGCTGGCCCACCTGGCCCGCAACGCCGACGGCCTGCGCAACCTGCTCACCGCGGCACGCACCGGCGAGGACGTCCCGATGTACGCCGACCCCGCCGCCCGTACCGCCGACATCGAGGCCGGCGCGGCGCGCCCGCCGGCCGAGCACCTGGCCGACCTGCGCCGCTCGGCCGCCCGGTTCGTCGACGCGGTCGCCGCCATGCCGGTGCCGGCCTGGGCGGCGACGGTGCGGACCCACCGTGGCCCGATGGTGGCCGCCCGGCTGGTCTGGGCCCGGCTGCGGGAGGTCGAGGTGCACCACGTCGACCTGGCCGCGGGATACCGGCCGGCCGACTGGCCGCCGGCGTTCGGCCACCGGCTGCTGCACGAGGTCGCCGCCGACCTGGCCGGCCGCTCCGACGTGCCGGCGCTGGTGCTGCGCTTCGACGGCAGCCGGCACGAACTCACCGTCGGTGAGCCGGCCGGCGCCCCCGTGGTCGCCGGTCCGGCGCCGGAGCTGGCGGCCTGGCTGATCGGCCGCGCCGACGGCCGGGTGCTCACCGTGACCCCGCACGGCCCGCTACCGACCCCACCGGAATGGATCTAGGTAACCGATGACCTACAACGGAGACGTCACCCCCGGCGGAGCGCCGGCGGTACGCGAACTGGACCGGCTCACCGTCACCAAGGTGTCGGTCGGCCCGATGGACAACAACGCCTACCTGCTGCGCTGCCACGGCACCGGCGAGCAGCTGCTGATCGACGCGGCGAACGAGGCGCCCCGGCTGCTGGAGCTGGTCGCCGACGGCGGGCTGGCCACGGTGGTCACCACCCACCGGCACATGGACCACTGGGTGGCGCTGGAGGAGGTGGTCGCCAAGACCGGCGCCCGCGCGCTGGTGCACGCCGACGACGCCGACGGACTGCCGATCCCGGCGGAGCCGCTGCGCGACGGCAACACCGTGCGGGTGGGTGACTGCGAACTGGAGGTGATCCACCTGGTGGGGCACACGCCCGGGTCGATCGCGCTGCTCTACCGGGACCCGTCCGGCGTACCGCACCTGTTCACCGGCGACTCGCTCTTCCCCGGTGGGGTCGGCAACACCGAGCAGGACCCGCAGCGGTTCGGCTCGCTGATCGACGACGTCGAGCACAAGCTCTTCGACCGGCTGCCGGACGAGACCTGGTTCTATCCGGGCCACGGCAAGGACAGCACGCTCGGCGCGGAGCGCCCGGCCCTGCCGCAGTGGCGAGCCCGGGGCTGGTGACCCGCCCCGGCCGGTGTGGATCCGCGGATCCGCACCGGCCGTCCCCGTGAGCGGCGCTCAGGCCGCCTGGTCGGCCAGCACGGCCCGCAGCCGGCGGCGGGTGCCGGCCACCGCCAGGGCGGCGAGGAGCAGCCCGACCGCGATGGTGACCGGCAACGGCCCGCCGAATCCCGGCAGCACCCCCGCCAGCGACCGGGCCGCCGTGCCGAGCAGCACGTAGAGACCCGCCCAGGCGGTCGCGCCGGCCGCCGCGCAGGCCAGGAAGCGCCGGTACGGCATCCGCAGCCCGCCCGCGGCCAGCGGCAGCAGCGCGTTGAACACCGGCAGGAAGGGCGCCACCAGCACCATCCGCCCGCCGCCGGCACGCAGGACGCCCTCCGCCGCGGCCCACCGGGACTCGCCGATCCAGCCCCCGGCCCGGCTGTGCCGCAACCGGTCGCCGTAGCGGCGGCCGACCAGGAAGCTCAGCGACCAGCCGGCCAGGCAGCCACCGACCACGGCGGCGAAGCTGGCGCCCGTGGTGGCGGGCGCCCCGACCCCGATCGCCGCGAGGATCGCCACGTCGCCGGGGACGAGCACCCCGAGCAGGGGTACGGCGTCCAGGAGCATGACCACCGCGAGCGCCCCGGCCAGCAGGGTGGTGGGGAGCTCGGTCAGCTGGGACAACCATTGCGCCATGCCCCGTACGCTATTTCCGCCGAGCCGCCCGGGGCATCCGGCGCGGTCCCCCGGTCGTCCCGGAGAACCCGTCTCCGGGTGTTCCCTGAGCGGGCGCCGGCGGTTCAGGCCGGGCGGAGCACCCGGACCGGGCGGGGCGCCGGGTCGACGCTGGGCTCGGTGGTCGGCACCGGGTAGCTGACGACCGTCTCCCAGCCGGTGGCGGAGAGGTGGCCACGGCCCGGATCGCCGAGCAGCACCTGCGCGCCGCCGGCCGCGGCGCGGCGCAGGAACGGCAGCACCCGTGCGGCCATCTCGCCGTCGTAGAGCACGTCCCCGGCGAGCAGCAGGTCGACCTGGATGTCGGCGTCGAGCAGGTCGCCCGCCTGCGCGGTGACGTCGACCCGGTTGGCCCGGGCGTTGACGGTGACCGCGGCCACCGCGTACGGGTCGATGTCGTTGGCCACGACCTGCCGCGCCCCGGCGAGCGCGGCGGCGATCGCGACCAGGCCGGAGCCGGTGGCCAGGTCGAGCACCCGCCGGTCGCGGACCAGCCCGGGATGGTCGAGCAGGTAGCGGGCCAGGGCCTGCCCACCCGCCCAGGCCGAGGCCCAGTACGGCGCCGCCAGCGGACGGCCGGCCGCGGCCTCCATCCGGGCCCACCAGACGATGGCGTCCTCGGCCAGGTGCAGCCGCACCTCGGGGACGAAGGGCGTCTCGACCAGCCGGAGCCGGTCGAGCCCTTCACCGGGAGCGGTAATTTCCTGTTCCAACTCGGTCAGCGCTGCGGCTGTGGCCATCACCATCGCAGGCCAGCATGCCGCAACCGGCCCGCCGACGGGTCGATTTCCCGTTCCGCCGCGCGAATCTTCGGAGGCGCGCCGGCACTTCCGGCAGCGGATCGGCTGTCGGGCGGTTACTGTCAGGGGTGGTAAGGGCGATCATCGGCCAGTCGCCGATGGTCCGCCGCTGTGAACAGGGAGAGATGCATGGCAACCGGCACGGTCAAGTGGTTCAACTCGGAAAAGGGCTTCGGCTTCATCGAGCAGGACGGCGGAGGCCCGGACGTCTTCGTCCACTACTCGGCCATCGCCTCCAGCGGCTACCGAGAGCTGCACGAGGCGCAGAAGGTCGAGTTCGAGGTGACCCAGGGGCAGAAGGGCCCGCAGGCGGACAACGTCCGTCCGATCTAGTTCCGTGCCGGTGGCGGCGGCCCAGGGCCGCCGCCACAGCGCGGTCGTCACGTCCGTCCTCTCGCTCACGAGGCGGCCGGGCGTCGACGTCACCGCGGCGATCGTGGCGCCGTCCACGATCGCCGCGTCCTTTTTCGCCACCCGCGCCGGCCGGTCAGGCCGGCGCGGTCGGTAGGTCGCGCCGCCGACGCAGCGGACCGGCCAGCAGGATCAGTGGGCTGGCGGCCAGCCAGCCGGTGAGCAGCCAGATCGCCCGCCCGGGTCCGAGGGCCGCGCCGAGCGCGCCGGCCACCGTCGCGGCGAGCGGGATCGCGCCGTAGTTGAGCAGGTGCATGCTCACGGTGACCCGGCCCAGCAGGTGGTGCGGGGTGTACGCCTGCCGGAACGCGCCCTTGACGACGTTGCCGACCGCCACCCCGAGGCTGACCAGCAGCCCACCCAGCACGGGCCAGAGCAGGCCCGCGCCCGGCCGGGCCAGCGGGACGAGCAGCGACGGTGGCCCGGTCAGGGCGGCGGCGACCAGCATGGCCCGGGCGCTGCCCAGTCGGCGTCCGACGGTGGTGGCGACCAGCGCGCCGAGCACCCCGCCCAGGCTCATCGCGCCGACCACGGCACCGACCAGCCCGGGCCGCAGCCCCACCTCACGGACCAGGAAGACCACCAGGAGCGCCTGGTAGCCGACCAGGCCGATGTTGCTGGCGGCGCCGAACACCGTCAGCACCCGCAGGTAGGGGTCGCGTGCCACGAAGGTGAGGCCGTCGGCGATCCGTCGACGCAGCGACGGCGCTCCGGCCGCCCTCGCCGGTGGCGGCTCGACCGCCCGGACGCGCAGCAGGCAGGCGGCCGAGACCAGGAAGCTCAGCACGTCCAGCAGCAGGGCGACGACCGCCCCGGCGAGCTGCGCGACCACGCCGGCCACCCCGGGTCCGAGGACGTAGCTGGTGGTCTGGGTGGCCTGGAGCTTGGCGTTGCCCTCCGGCAGCTGCTCGGGGCGCAGCAGGGTGGGCAGGTAGACCTGGTCGGCGGTCTCGAAGAAGACCCGGGCCGCCCCGGCGCCGAGCGCCACGGCGAGCAGCTGCCCGACGGTGAGCACACCGAGCGCGGCGGTCACCGGGACGCTGGCGAACAGCAGCGCCGACACCAGGTCGCAGCCGATCATCAGCGGACGGCGGGGCAGCCGGTCCACCCAGGCGCCCACCGGCAGCCCGATGAGCAGCCAGGGCAGCCACGCCGCGGCGGTGAGGACGGCCACCTGGAGGGTGCCGGCGTCGAGCACGGTGACCGCGACCAGGGGCAGCGCCACCGTCGTCACGTTGCTGCCCAGGGCGCTGGCGGTCTGCCCCGCCCAGAGCAGCCGGAAGTCGCGGTGGTGCAGCAGCCCGCCCCGGGGGCGGTCGTCGCGCCGGCCGGTGGTGGGTGCGCGGGGGCCGGCCGGGGCCGGGGCGGCGCTCACGGCCGGGCCGGTACGCCGTACGCGAAGACGAAGACCGGCTGCCGCTCGCGGCCGTCGTCCGGGGTGCCGCGGTCGCCCCAGCGGGCCAGCACGTCGTTCAGTTCCCGGCTCAGCTCGGCCAGCTCGTCGGGGGTCAGGCGCAGCCAGCGGTCGGTGGAGAAGGGGCCGTCGCCCCAGTGCTCGTGGGCCTCGTCACCGGCCGCGTGCCAGGCCCGGGCCAGCGTGACGTGCCGGTCGAGGTTGAGCGAGGTGGCGGCGTCGGCGACCGCCCGGCCGGCGGGATCGGCGTCGAAGTCGGCGCTGGACCAGCGGACGCCCCGGTTGACCAGTCGCCACCAGCGTTCCCGCCGGTCCCGGGCCAGCTCGGGGGCCTCGGTGACGAGGTCGGCGGCGGCGAGGACCTTCATGTGGTGGCTGACGTTGGCGGGCGCCTGGCCGGTCTGCTCGGCGAGGACGCCGACGGTGGCGGCGTCGTGCACCTTGAGCACGTCCATCAGGCGGCGGCGCAGCGGGTGGGCCAGCGCGGCGAGCACCGGTGAGTCGGTGATCCGGCGTACGGCGGGGTCGGTGCGGGGTGTCGCGGAGGTCTCGGCCACCGCCCCACCCTGTCATTGGCAAGAGGCGTTGCGCAAGGCCAGTTGCGCAACTCCTCCACCGCTGCCCGACCGTGGTCAGGCGGCGAGCCGGCTGTGCAGCTCGTCGGCCACCTTGTCGGCGATGTCGGGCGGGATGGCGGCGGCGATCGCCTGCGGGGTGAGGGTGGCCAGGATGCCGGCCACGATCGCCTGCTCGTCGGTGAAGTCCTTCTTGGACAACGCGGTGACCTGGGCGACCAGCGCCGGCCAACCCTGCGCGGCGGTCAGCATCAGCCCCAGCGGCGAGGCCGCCGGCGGCCTGCTGATCAGGCCGGCGGTGCCGACCGGGGAGATCAGCCAGTTGCGCAGGTTCTGCAGGTCGGCGAAGACGTCACCGACGGTACGGTTCGGGTATCCGGTGTCGTTGATGAGCTTGTCGGTCTGCTCCATGGTGGGCTCCGGTGTCACGGGGGCGATCAGCCCGATGCTGGTGAGGTAGCGGCGGAACAGCGGGGTCTGGTCCCGGTTCGCCTTGGTCGAGTCGCGGAAGAAGCTGAAGTGGGTGTGGTAGAGGTGACTGCTGTCACCGCTCGTACGCTTGCCCAGCCGGTCCCACCGCCTGACGGTCTTCCCGTCCGGCGAGTAGACGATCTCCCGCAGATCGCGGGTGTCCGGCGCGCCGGCGACGCACTGGGCGACGCACCAGTTGGAGAAGGAGCGAAGGTCGTGGGTACGACCGTTCGCCTTCACCTCGAACGGGCCGACGTCCAACGCGGACGCGTACAGGGTCAGGCCGTCACGGTCCCGGGGGGACTCGACGACGGAGTAGTCGTCGGGCAGCACCCGGTCGGAGCCGCAGTGGTAGCCGCCCCGGTGGCTGGCGTCACCGACGATGCCCACCTCCGCGGGCTCGAGATCCTCGGGACGGACGGTGTCCTTGTCGACGTTGAGGTAGGTGAGCAGGAGGCGACGCACTGCGAGCAGGTTCGCCGGTGCCGTCGTCATGACAACCCCCTTTCGAGCGGGTGGGGGCCGGGGAGCGATGATCACCGTCCGTGATGGACGGCACCGGAGACACCGCCCGGCCAATTGATGCACGTCGTCGGGCAGCTGGGGCAACCGTAACCGATTAAACTGGGAATTCTCGCAGGTCAAAGTACCTGTCTTGGTCGGCGGAAGGACCCTACGGCACCCGTCGGAACGGTTCGTCCGGGCGAGCGAGCGCGCGCCCCCGAAACGGGGCGCTTCACCTCGCGGAGCGTGACGTGGATGGGCCGCTCAGGCCGGCGGGCGGCGCGTGGGCTCGCCGCGCGCGGCGCGGACCTCGTCGCGGTGCTGGCGCATCGAGGTGACCATCGCGGCCATGAACCGGTGCACGATCTCCAGCTCGCCGTCGTCGAAGCCGGCCATCACCTCGTCGGTACGCCGGCCCAGCGGCCCGAAGAACTCCATCGCCAGCTCCGCGCCCGCGTCGGCGTAGCGCAGGAACACCTTCCGACGGTCGGCGGTGTCGCGGTCCCGCCGGATGTGCCCGGCGCGCTCCAGCCGGTCGACCAGGGCGGTGACCGCTCCCGAGGAGAGGTTGAGCAGCTCCCCCAGCCGGCCCGGGGTGATCGGGTCGCCGACCAGCTCGGCGTCCATCACCGCGATCAGCGCGTGCAGGTCACTGGCGCCCAGCCCGTGCAGGCCGGCGAAGGCGTGCCCGATGTGCTGCGCGTCGACGGAGTATCGCCGCAGGTCGTTGGTGATGTCGGCGATCAGGCGACCGCGTCGGGTCTCCCGCCGCCGATACATGCCGTGCGCTGCCACGTCGCCCGCCGCTTCCTCCCGCCGCCCTGCGGTTGCAGCATAGAGCAACCACAGATAATCTCGTCCATCAAGATACTCTGCGGTCGAGCGTTATGCGGACCGCCGACGTCCCTGTTTCCGCGCCGCTCCCGCTCCAAACCCACGCCGAGAGACCGTGAGGCACCCGATGTCCGTCTTCACCCGCGTCGCCCGTGGCCGGCTCGCCGCCTGGCTCACCGTGGCGGCGGTGATCGTGCTCGGCGGGGCCGTCTTCGGACTGCCCAGGCCCGACAACCCCGCACCCGTCTCCACCACCGGACTGTCGGCGCAGTGGCAGTCCACCCAGGTGGAGCGCCTCCAGGAGCAGCTGCCCTCCCGCGACGTACAGCCGGCGATCGTGGTGCTCAGCCGCGCCGACGGCGGCCGGCTCACCGACGCCGACCGCGCCGCCCTCACCGGCGGCCAGGTCGACCTCGGCCGGTTCGCCGTGGGTGGCCGGACCCTCCCGGCGCAGACCTCGCCGGACGGCACGGTGGCCCTGGTCGCCGTCCCGCTCTCCACCGCCGGCGGCCAGGAAAAGGTCGCCGAGACCGTCGCCCAGCTGCGCGACGCCCTCGGCGCGCTGCCCGACCCGCTCACCGTCCAGGTGACCGGCGGCCCCGCCTTCACCGCCGACCTCACCAAGGTCTTCGAGGGCGCCGACGTGACCCTGCTCGCCGTCACCGCCGCGGTGGTGGCCCTGCTGCTGCTGATCACCTACCGCAGCCCGTTCCTGTGGATCGTGCCGCTGGTCGTGGTCGCCGCCACCGAGCAGCTCACCCTGCGGGCGGTCGACACGATCGTCCCGGCGGTCGGCATCAACCTCCAGGAGGGCGCGGTCACCGGCATCGCCAGCGTGCTGGTCTTCGGCGCCGCCACCGACTACGCCCTGCTGCTCATCGCCCGCTACCGGGAGGAGCTGCGCCGCGAGGAGGACCGGTTCGCCGCCATGCGGCACGCCCTGCGCCGCACCGCCGAACCCATCCTGGCCAGCGGCGGCACCGTCGTGCTCGGCGTACTCACCCTGCTGCTGTCGGAGCAGGAGACCAACCGCGCCCTCGCCGTGGCCTGCGCCACCGGCGTCGTGTTCGCGATGCTCTCCGCCCTGTTCGTGCTCCCGGCGGCGCTGGTGCTGTTCGGGCGGGGCCTGTTCTGGCCGTTCGTGCCCCGGGTCGGCAGCCCGGCCCGGGAGGGCAAGCTCTGGGGCCGGCTCGGCGCCGCCGTCGAACGCCGTCCGGCGCCGGTCGCGGTGCTGGCCACCCTGCTCCTGGCCGGCCTGGCCCTCGGCGGCCTGGGCATTCGTACCGGCCTGTCGGAGACCGAGCAGTTCCGGGTGAAGCCGGAGGCGGTCGCAGGGGCGGAGACCCTGGCCCGGGCCTTCCCGGCCGGCACCACCCAACCGGTGGCCGTGCTCACCAACCCGGCCGCGGCCGAGGCCGTCACCCGGGCCGCCGCCGCCGTGGACGGGGTCGCCTCGGCCCGCCCCGGCACCGCCGGTGACGCCGTGGCCCAGGTGGACGTGGTGCTGGAGGCGGAGCCCGGCACCGCCGCCTCCGACCGGGCGATCGAGGCGCTGCGCGACGCGGTCGCCGCGGTCCCCGACTCGGCTCCCCCGGCCGTCGAGGGCGTGGACGCCGCCCGCGGCGCGCTGGTCGGCGGCTCGGTGGCGGCGACCCTGGACACCGAGGAGGCCAACAACCGGGACCTGCGGCTGATCCTGCCGATCATCCTGGCCCTGGTCGGCGCCGTGCTGGTGCTGCTGCTGCGCGGGCTGGTGGCGCCGCTGCTGCTGGTGGCGACCGTGATCGCGTCGTTCTTCGCCAGCCTGGGCGCGGCGTGGCTGCTCTTCGACCACGTGCTCGGCTTCCCCGCGCTGGACAGCGGGGTGCTGCTGCTGGCCTTCGTGTTCCTGGTCGCGCTCGGGGTGGACTACAACATCTTCCTGGTCACCCGGGCCCGGGAGGACGCCCGCACGGCCGGCACCCGGGACGGGATGCTCTCCGCGCTGCGGGTCACCGGTGGGGTGATCACCAGCGCCGGCATCCTGCTCGCCGCGGTCTTCGCGGTGCTCGGCGTGCTGCCGCTGATCACCCTCACCCAGATCGGGATCATCGTCTGCATCGGCGTGCTGCTGGACACCCTGCTGGTGCGTACCGTGCTGGTCCCGGCGCTGGCCTTCGTGCTGGGTGACCGGTTCTGGTGGCCGGGTCGGCCGCCCCGCGCCGAGGCGCCGGCCGCCGACACCGGGCCGGCCGACACCGCCGAGCCGGCGGTCCTGTCGCACTGATCCACCGATCCACCCCGACGGCGGCGGGGCCGGGGCGAACCTGCCCCGGCCCCGCCGCCGTCGTACGCCTCAGAAGTCGAGGCAGACGCAGGTCCTCATCAACTCCCGCACGTTCTCCACGTACTGGGCGTTGGGGATCACCAGGGGACCCTGGTCGTCCTGCGGGAGCACCGCGGCGATGCCGAAGTTGTACGCCGCGATCACCGCGTTCAACAGGCAGGACTCGATCCCACCGGTGCACAGCTTCGGGTCGAGCCGGTAGTTGCCGCGAAAGTGGGTGTCGCCGATCTTCTTGGTCAGCCAGGCGAGGTACGTCCCGCCGAGGTAGGCGTTGTCGCGGTAGTCGTGCACGTCGTAGTCCTGGCCGAAGCGCTGGTTCATCCACGCCACCGTCTCCGGCTGGAGCTGCATCAGCCCGATGCCGCCGTCGCAGGCCACCACGTCGGACTGCCAGCCGCTCTCCTGCCAGGCGGTGGCCTTGACCAGGCTCAGCGGGATCTTGAGCTCCGGGGCGCTGGTCGGCCAGTAGGTGCGCCGGGCGGCGTCGGTCAGGGCGGCCTTCGCCTTCGCCTGGCTCACCCGGACGCCCCGGCGGGTCAGCGGACAGCTCGGCGGTTCCGGCGCCCGGGCCACGCTCGGCGCGTCGGTCTCCGGCGGCGGGGTAGCGGTCCGGGTCGCCGTGCGGCTCGGCCTCGGCTTCGGCCGGGGCGCGGTGGACCGCCGGGGGGACGGCGAGGCCGTGGGCGCAGGCGGCGGGGTCGACTCCGCCACCGGCTCGACCCACTCCTGCCCGGTGGGCGCGGCGTCGGCGGTCACCGGGGCCGCGGCCCCCACCGGCCGCTCCGGCTGCCCGCAGCCCACCGTCGTGACGGTCAACGCGACAAGCGTCACCACCGCGGCCCAACCTGCGCGTCGAAACATGCCGACTCCTCCCCCGTCGTCCCGACGGACCGTAGCAGTGCAATGGCCGTGCGGGGGGCCCCGCGCACGCCGGGAGGGTCCGGCCCCGGCGATCGGGGCCACCCGTGAGCTGCCGGAACGTGTGTCACCGGTCACCACACCGGTGGTGGGGCCGCAGCGCCGACCCGGGCCGCGGAGCCGCCGCGTACGCTAGGAAGCCGACCAGCAGCAGGCGCGCCCGCCCGGCGTACGCGAGCCGAGATCAACGCAGGTCCCACCGCGACCGACAGTCGCCGCCGGTGGGGCGGCGGGGATGGCAGGGGCCTGGGCGTGAAATCGGTCGGAACAGCAGCTTCGACTCAGATCCGGACGCGTCCGGGGGACGACCCCGGCCCGCGCACCGGCAACCGCAGACAGGAGTATGGAGGGTATGCAGCTACGCACCGACCTCCGCAACGTCGCCATCATCGCCCACGTCGACCACGGCAAGACGACCCTGGTCGACGCCATGTTGCGGCAGGCCGGCGCCTACGGCGCCCGTGGTGAGACCACCGAGCGGGTCATGGACTCGATGGACCTCGAGCGGGAAAAGGGCATCACCATCCTGGCCAAGAACACCGGCGTGCGGTACCTGCCGGCGGACGGGTCCGACCCGGTCACCATCAACATCATCGACACCCCCGGGCACGCCGACTTCGGCGGTGAGGTCGAGCGCGGCCTGACCATGGTCGACGGCGTCGTGCTGCTCGTCGACGCCAGCGAGGGCCCGCTGCCGCAGACCCGCTTCGTGCTGCGCAAGGCCCTCAAGGCGCGGATGCCGATCATCCTGGTGATCAACAAGGTGGACCGCCCGGACGCCCGGATCAAGGAGGTCGTGGACGACACCTACGAGCTCTTCCTCGACCTGGACGCCGACGAGGAGCAGATCGACTTCCCGATCGTCTACGCCTGCGCCCGCGACGGCATCGCCTCGCTGACCCAGCCGGCCGACGGCTCGGTGCCCAGCGACAGCACCTCCCTGGAGCCGCTGTTCCGCACCCTGCTGGACACCATCCCGGCCCCCGCCTACGAGGACGGCGCGTCGCTGCAGGCGCACGTCACCAACCTCGACGCCTCGCCGTTCCTGGGCCGGCTGGCGCTGTGCCGGGTCCGGCAGGGCACCATCCGCAAGGGCGAGACGGTGGCCTGGTGCCGCACCGACGGCAGCACCCAGCGGGTCCGCATCTCGGAGCTGCTGATGACCGAGGGCCTGGAGCGCAAGCCGGCCGACTCCGCCGGCCCCGGCGACATCATCGCCGTCGCCGGCATCCCCGAGATCATGATCGGTGAGACGCTGGCCGACGCGGAGAACCCGGTCCCGCTGCCGCTGATCACCGTCGACGAGCCGGCCATCTCGATGACCATCGGCACCAACACCTCGCCGCTGGTCGGCCGGGTCAAGGGCGCCAAGGTCACCGCGCGGATGGTCAAGGACCGGCTCGACAAGGAGCTGATCGGCAACGTCTCGCTGCGGGTCCTGCCCACCGAGCGGCCGGACGCCTGGGAGGTGCAGGGCCGTGGCGAGCTGGCCCTGGCCATCCTGGTCGAGCAGATGCGGCGCGAGTCGTACGAGCTGACCGTCGGCAAGCCGCAGGTCGTCACCAAGGTGATCGACGGCAAGACCTGCGAGCCGGTCGAGCGGCTGACCATCGACGCCCCGGAGGAATACCTGGGCGCGATCACCCAGCTGCTCGCCACCCGCAAGGGCCGGATGGAGCAGCTGGTCAACCACGGCACCGGCTGGATCCGGATGGAGTGGCTGGTCCCGGCGCGCGGCCTGATCGGCTTCCGCACCGAGTTCCTCACCGACACCCGGGGCACCGGCATCCTGCACCACGTCTTCGAGTCGTACGAGCCGTGGTTCGGCGAGCTGCGCACCCGCAACAACGGCTCCCTGGTGGCCGACCGGTCCGGGGTGGTCACCCCGTTCGCCATGATCAACCTTCAGGAGCGCGGCCAGCTCTTCGTCGAGCCGACCACCGAGGTGTACGAGGGCATGATCGTCGGGGAGAACTCCCGCTCCGACGACATGGACGTCAACATCACCAAGGAGAAGAAGCTCACCAACATGCGGGCGTCGACCTCCGACGAGACCGAGAAGCTGATCCCGCCGCGCAAGTTGTCGCTGGAGCAGGCCCTCGAGTTCTGCCGCGAGGACGAGTGCGTCGAGGTCACCCCGGCCGCGGTGCGCATCCGCAAGGTGGTGCTGGACCAGCAGCTGCGGGGCCGGGCCGCCGCCCGCCGCAAGCACGCCGGCTGACCCACCGCGTACCACCGGAGCCCGGACCGCCTCCACGGCGGCCCGGGCTCCGTCGTACCGGCCGCGGGTGGGTTACCGTTCCGGACATGATCTGGGCGGAACTCGACGCGCACCTGGACAAGGTCCCCGGCACCGTCTCGGCGTACGTGGGTCGTCCCGGCGCCCCGCCCGCCTGGACCCGACTGCCCGACGCCACCCACTACGCGGCCAGCACCATGAAGGTGGCCGTGCTGGTCGCCCTGCACCGCGCCGCCGAGGCCGGCCGGCTGGACCTGGACACCCCGATCCCGGTGGTCAACGAGTTCGACTCGGCCCTGCCCGGCGCGCCCCGCTTCGGCTGCGACCGCGACTACGACAACGACGAGGCGGTCTGGGAGCGGGTCGGCGGCACCGCCCCGCCGCGCTGGCTCGCCGAGCGCATGATCGTCCGGTCCAGCAACCTCGCCACCAACATCGTGCTGGGCCTGGTCGGCCTGCCGGCGGTGGCGCAGGCATGGACGCTCGGCGGGGCCCGGCACAGCGCCACCGGCCGGGGCATCGAGGACTTCGCCGCCCGGGAGGCCGGCATCACCAACCCGGTCACCGCCGCCGACCTCGCCGCCCTGCTCGGCGCGGTGGCGCTGGGTGCGCATCGGCCCGGCCCGCTGGCCTCGCCGGCCGGCTGCGCGGCCATGCTCGACGTGCTCTGCGCCCAGGAGTTCCGCGAGGACATCGCCTCCGGGCTGCCCGAGGGCACCCGGATCGCGCACAAGAACGGTTGGGTACGCGGGGTCCGGCACGGCGCCGGCGTGGTCTTCCCGGACGACGCCCCGCCCTACGTCATCGTCGTCTGCACCACCACCGACCTGGCCGACGGCGGCCCGAGCGGTGACGAGGTGGAGGACGACGCCTGCCGGCTGATCGCGGACGTCTCGGCCCGGGTCTGGGCGGCCCGGCACGACCTGCCGGGCTGAACGCGCCGAGCCCTCACGTTCCGTGCAGGGATTGACTACTTAACCGGTTCATACCTAGCATCGGTGTCGCCGTCGCGCCGTGAGCCGGTGGACGACGGCCGCGCGGCGCCCGGGCAGCTCCGCGCACCCCAGAGAGCTGAGAGTCTTTCGGCTCTGCCGGGCGAGCGCGGCCCCGCGTCGGCACCGCCGCCACGCGGGCCAGCTCGCCTTAACCGATTCAGCGCTGCGCTCCGTCGCCGCGCACCCGCGAGGAGAACCCCCGATGCCACTCCACGCCCGGTCCCGCCCACTCGCCGTCGCCTGCGCCACCGCCCTGGTGGCGGGCGCCCTCGTCGCGCTCCCCGCCGCACACGCCGCCACCGGCGGCTGCACCGTCACCTACCGACCCACCAACGACTGGGGCGGCGGCGCCACCGTCGAGGTCACCGTCACCAACCACGGCACCACCCTCACCGGCTGGACCCTCGGCTGGACCTTCCCCGGCAACCAGCAGGTCACCTCCGGCTGGAACGGCACCTACCAGCAGTCCGGCGCCGCGGTCACCGTCCGCAACGCCGACTGGAACGCCACCGTCGCCGAGGGCGCCTCGGTCGGCACCGGCTTCAGCCTCACCTACAGCGGCGGCAACCCGGCACCCACCGCGTTCACCCTCAACGGCGCGCCCTGCACCGGCCCCACCACCAGCACCCCGCCGGCCAGCCCCACCCCCACGCCGACGGTCGACCCCACCGTCAGCCCGACCCCGACCCCGACCGGCGACCCCACCCCCACCGACCCGCCCGGGATCGGCCGGGTGACCCGCCAGGGCACCCGACTCCTGCTCGACGGCGCACCGTTCCGCTTCGGCGGGGTCAACCTCAGCTGGCTCGGCCTCGACGAGAACGTCGGCGGCATCGCCTACCCGAGCACCTTCCGCATCGACGACGGCCTGGACACCGCCAAGGCGATGGGCGCCACCGTCGTCCGCTCGCACACCCTGGGCATCTCCACCGCCCACCCGCTGACCCTGGAGCCGAAGCTCGGCCAGTTCAACGACCAGGCCTTCGCCACCATCGACCACGCCGTCGCCGCCGCCCGCTCCCGCGGCCTGCACCTCGTCGTGCCGCTGACCGACAACTGGCACTGGTACCACGGCGGACGGCACGACTTCACCGACTGGCTCGGCCTGCCCGAGGACGCCTTCTACACCGACCCCCGGGCGATCGCCGCGTTCGAGACCTACATCGACCACCTGCTCAACCACGTCAACCCGTACACCGGCACCGCCTTCAAGGACGAACCGGCCGTCCTGGCCTGGGAGCTGGGCAACGAACTGACCGGCGTGAACACCACCTGGATCCGGACCATCTCCGCGCACCTCAAGCAACTCTCCCCCCGCACCCTGGTCGCCTCGCACTGGAGCGGCCAGGAGTACGGCGTGGACGAGGTCGACATCGTCGACGCCCACTACTACCCGTTCAACTCCGCCGACCAGATCCGCAACGACGCCCGCGACATCACCTCGCACGGCAAGGTCTACCTGGCCGGCGAGTACGGCTCCACCGACGTCACCAGCGCCAAGCTCGACCCGCTCACCGGCGACGGCAACGTCACCGGGGCGCTGTTCTGGCAGATCTTCCCGCACCGCGACGACTTCGGGTACGTGCAGCACAACGACGGCTACACCCTGCACTATCCCGGCGACGACGCCACGATGCGCGGTCGCGCCGACGCCATCCGCCGCTTCCAGTACGCGATGAGCGGCCGGGCCGTACCCCCCGTGCCGGCGCCCGGCGCCCCCCGGCTGACCACCGCCCAGCGCACCGGCGGCGGGGTCGCGCTGGCCTGGCGCGGCTCCACCACCGCCGCCCGTTACACCGTCCGCCGCTCCACCACCGGGGCGGACGGACCATGGACCACCATCTGCGACCGGTGCGCCTCCGACAACGACACCCCCTGGACCGACACCACCGCACCCGGCACCGCCGCCTGGTACCAGGTCACCGGATACACCGCCGACGGCGTCGGTGGGCCCGCCTCCGCCGCGTTGAAGATCGGCGAGGGCACCTCCATCGGCACCACCCTGTACGACTTCGAGTCCGGCGTCGACGGTTGGAGCGGCACCGGAGTCGCCGGTGGACCGTGGGCGGTCACCGACTGGGCCACCTCCGGCCGGCAGTCCGTCAAGGCCGACCTGACCCTCGGGGCGCGCACGGCGTACCTGGCCCGCACCGGCGCGCTGAACCTCTCCGGCCGCGGCAGCCTGCGCCTGTCGGCCAAGCTCGCCGCCTGGGGCAACGCCGGCGGCGGCGTCCAGGTCAAGGTGTACGTCAAGACCGGCCCGTCGTGGGCCTGGCACGACGGCGGCCCGCAGCCCCTCACCACCGCCGGGTCGACGCTGACCCTGGACCTGACCGGCCTGGCCGACCTCGGCGACGTCCGGGAGGTCGGCGTCCAGGTGGTCTCCCCCGCCGACAGTAGCGGCGGCTCCGCCGTCTACGTCGACAACGTCACGGTCGCCTGAGGCCGCGGGCCGGCGACGGCACACCGCCGCCGGCCCGCCCGTCGGGTCGCCCCGGAGTCCGGGCCCGGGGCGACCCGCGACCGGTTCAGTCCAGCAGGTTCTCCCGCAGCGCCGCCACCGTCGCGGCGTCCACCCTCAACCCGTCACGCAGGTACGCCTCGAACGAGCCGTGCACCCGCCGCACCTCGTCGTACGCCGCGTCCAGGTACTCCGGGCGCACCTCCAGCACCGGGCGCACCGTCTCCGGGTCCAGCCCCGGGTGCCGCCGCCCCAACGCCTGCAGCAGCACCTCCCGCAGGCTGGCCGTCAACTCGTTGTTGCGCAGGTAGTCCGCCCGCACCACCGCCTCGTCCACGCCGAGGGCGGTCAGCAGCACCACGGCCAGCCAACCGGTGCGGTCCTTGCCCGCCGAGCAGTGGAACACCAGGGGTAGGTTCCCCGGCTCCGCCGCCAGCCGGACCGCCGCCCCGAAACCCGCCCGGGCCGAGGTCCCGGTGACGAACCAGCGGTAGATCGCCGCCATCGCCGCCGGCGTTCCCTGCGCGGCCAACTCGTCGTACGCGGCCAGGTCGTGTCCGAGCAGCACCGCCGAGACGTACGTGAAGACCGGGTGGGCCGGGTCGTGCACCGGCAGGTGCACCAACCGGGGCTCGCCGACCAGCCGGTCCGGCGGGGCGACGTCGATCTCGGAGGCGTCCCGCAGGTCCACCACGCAGGCCGCGTCCAGCTTGCCCAGCACCGGCAGGTCCTCGTCGGTGAGCCGGCCCAGCGCGGGCGTCCGGATCAACCGGCCGGCCCGCACCCGCCGCCCGCCGGCGCCCACCAGGCCGCCGAGGTCCCGCGCGTTCGGCGCGCCCACCAGTTCCCAGTCCCGTACGGTCATCGACGCTCTCCTGTCCCGGCTGCCCTGCGTATAGGGTGCCCGACATGACGATCGCCGCGGTACGCACCCACCGGCTTTCCGCCCCCTTGCACACCCCGTTCGTCACCGCGCTGCGCCGGGCCACCACCGTGGAGACCCTGGTCGTCGAGGTGACCGACGACGAGGGACGCTCCGGCTTCGGGGAGGCGCCGCAGGTGTGGCAGGTCACCGGCTCCTCGGTCACCGGGGCCCAGGCCTGCGTGCAGGACGTGCTCGGCCCGTCGATCGCCGGTCGGGACGCCGACGACCTGGTCTCCCGCTGCACCGAGGTGGCCCGGGCGGTGGCCGGCAACGAGTCCGCCAAGGCGGCGGTCGACGTCGCCCTGCACGACCTGGCCGCGCGGCGGCTCGGCGTACCCCTGGTGCGGCTGCTGGGTGGCACCACCATGCGGGTGCCCACGGACGTCACCCTGGCCGCCGGTGACCCGGCGGAGCTGGCGGCGGCCGGCCGGCAACGCCGCACCGAGGGTTTCTCGGTGCTCAAGCTGAAGGTGGGCACGGACGCCGCGGGCGACCTGGAGCGGGTCCGCGCCGTGCGGACCGCCGTCGGCCCGGGGGTGCGGATCCGGCTGGACGCCAACCAGGGCTGGACGCCCCGTGAGGCGGTCCGGGTGATCAACGGCATCGCCGACGCCGGGCTCGACGTCGAGCTGGTCGAGCAGCCGGTGGCCCGCTGGGACCTGGACGGGCTGGCGTGGGTCAGCGACCGGGTGTCCGTGCCGATCCTCGCCGACGAGTCGGTCTTCGGGGTGCGGGACCTGGTCGAGGTGATCCGCCGCCGGGCCGCCGACCTGGTCAACGTGAAGCTGGCCAAGTGCGGCGGGCTGCACCCGGCCCGGACCCTGCTCGACCTGGCCGCGGCGCACGGGATCGGCACCCTGGTCGGTTCGATGATGGAGAGCCAGATCGGGGTCGGGGCGGCGGCGAGCCTGGTCGCCGCGTACGGCACCACGGTCGTCTCCGACCTGGACGCCGCCTGGTGGCTGGCCTGGTCGCCGGTGCACGGCGGCATCCGGTACGACGGCGCCACGGTCCTGCTGCCGGACGCGCCGGGGCTCGGGGTCACCGGCATCATTGAAGCAAAGCTGCAACGCCGTGGTTGAAGCCTGGCGCTTTCTTTCATAGGGTCGCCACGGGGACGACGTGAGCGGGAGGTGCGCGTGGAGCTGCGAGCGGGCCGGGAGGCCCTCGTCCGGGTGGCGGCGGCCACCCTGTGGACCGCACCCGAGGCGGTCCGCCCGATCGACCGTCCCGCCCTCGCGGCACGCACCGACATCCCCGCCTGGATCGCCGGGATGGACGCCGAGCAGCGCGTCGGCGACTGCGTGCTCAGCCAGCTGCTCCTCGGCGAGCGGGTGCTGGTCACCGAGCTGCGCCCCGACGGCTGGGCCCGGGTGGTCGCCGTCGAGCAGCCCGCCCCCGAGCAGGACCGGCGGGGCTATCCGGGCTGGCTGCCCGCCACCCAGCTCACCGCGACGCCGCAGCAGGCCGACCGGTCACCCCGGTGCACCGTCGCCGCGCTCGCCACCGACCTGCTTGAGGACGCCCACGGGTCGGTGGCCCTCGCCGGGACCACCCTGGGCACCCGGCTGCTCCCGGCCGGGCCGCCCGTGGCCGGCCGGCTGCCGCTGCACACCCCCGGCCACGCCGACCCCCTCTGGGCCGCCGAGGCCGACGTGGTGCCGCTGCCCGACGGGCACCCGGACCCGTCCGACCCGCTGACGGTCGCCCGTCGGCTGCGCGACGTCCCGTACGTCTGGGGCGGCCTCACCCCGCACGGCATCGACTGCTCCGGCCTGGTGCACCTGGCCTGGCGCCGGCACGGTGTCGTCCTGCCCCGCGACGCGTACGACCAGGCGCAGGCCACCACCCCGGTACGCCTCGGCGAGGAGCGCCCCGGCGACCTGTACTTCTTCGCCCGGCCGGGCCGGCGCATCCACCACGTCGGCATCGTCACCGGCGAGCGGCGGATGCTGCACGCCTGCTACCGCCAGCGCCGGGTGGTGGAGGAGGCGCTCCCGGCCGACCGGCTGGCCACCCTGGTCGGCGCCGCCCGGGTCTGACCCCGTCCAGCGCGTACCCGAAAGGGCGCCCCGGCCACGCCGGGACGCCCTCGCACGGTTACCGGGCCGCTGTCAGCGGCGCGCCTCGGCCAGCTCCCGGCGGCGGTCCCGGGCGGACTTGGCCAGGCTGGCCACGGTGGCGATCAGCAGGGTGCCGAGGATGATCAGCAGCGAGAGCCAGATCGGGATGTGCGGCGCCCAGCCGACGTGCTCCCCGCCGTTGATGAACGGCAGGTTGTTGTCGGCCAGCGCCTCCAGCACCAGCTTCACCCCGATGAAGCCGAGCACCACCGCGAGGCCATAGCTGAGGTAGATCAGCCGGTCGAGCAGCCCGCCGAGCAGGAAGTAGAGCTGGCGCAGGCCCATCAACGCGAAGACGTTCGCGGTGAAGACGAGGTACGGCTCCTGGGTGATCCCGAAGATCGCCGGGATCGAGTCGAGCGCGAAGATCAGGTCGGTGGTGCCGATCGCGATCATGACGATCAGCATCGGGGTGAAGAGCCGCTTCCCCGCCTCGTGCGTGGTCAGCTTCGCGCCGTCGAAGCTCTTCGACAGCGGCAGCGCCTTGCGGCTCCATCGGATCAGCAGGTTCTCGGTGAACTCGTCCTCGTCCGGCTCGCCCTGCCGGGCCAGGTTCACCGCGGTGTAGATGAGGAACGCGCCGAAGATGTAGAAGACCCAGGAGAACTGCGAGATCAGGGCGGCGCCGGCGGCGATGAAGCCGCCGCGCATCACCAGCGCCAGCACGATGCCGATGAGCAGCACCTTCTGCTGGTACTGCCGGGGCACCGCGAACCGGGCCATGATGATCACGAAGACGAAGAGGTTGTCCACCGAGAGGCTGTACTCGGTGAGCCAGCCGGTGTAGAACTGGCCGGCGACGCTACCGTCGTAGAAGAGCCACAGCCCGGCGCCGAAGAGCAGGGCCAGGCCGACGTAGAAGCCGACCCAGAGGCTCGACTCGCGCACGCTCGGCTCGTGGGGCCGGCGCCCGATGATCAACAGGTCGACGACCAGGACCGCTGTCAGTGCGACGAGGGTTCCCGCCCACACCATTCCGGACACGTTCAATCCATTCCTCCGGCAGACACGCGGCGTCGGGCACGACGGTACGCCGAGTGACGGCACGGCGTGCGGCGACGCTGACTCTGGTGACTGTCGGAGGTCTCTTCCGCCAGCGGCCCGAGGTGGGCCGCTGACCGGCGGAGCCGGGTCGGGTGCCGGGGTTGGCGGTCGACCGTGCTGACGACTCCGTCGCGGGGGAATACTCCCCTCCTTGGCCGCCATTGTTCACCATCGCGGGTTGCCGGCGCATCTCCAGGTGCCTCGATTGCTGTCAGTGTCACGTCCGGGCACACACCGCGTAGGGCATCCTAGGAGGCTAGGTGCCGGTCGTGCGCCGGAGGGCGCCGTCAGGCCGGCGGGAGCAGCGGGTCCGCCAGCGACCAGCCGGCGGCCAGCAGCGCGTCGCAGGCCTCGACCGCCCGGGCCAGCCGCCGCGGGTGCGGCCCGGCCAACTCCACCACCGGCACCCCGCTCGCCGCCAACTCCTCGCGGAACCGCCCGGTCATCCAGGCCCGCAGGTGCTCGCCGTCGCGCAACCCGTCGTCGTCGAACGGCACCCCGGCATGGTCGGTCAGCAGATAGAGGTCCGGCCGCCGCGCGGCCGCCCGCACCTGCGCGGACGAGGAGCCGAGATACCGCTCCTCCCAGACCGCGGTGGCCCGGGCGTCGGTGTCGCAGAACAGCAGCGGCCCGCCTGCGCGGGCGGCGGCGTCCTCGGCGGCCTGCTGGGCCCGGACCACCTCCCGGAAGTCGGCCCGGTCCCAGGTCACGTCGAAGACGGTCGCCGCCGGCCGGTCCGCGCGCAGCTCCGCCAGCTTGCGGGCGGTCAGCTCGCGGCCGTACTCCGGCACCCAGGTGCTCCGGTAGTGGGCCGCCAGCGCCCGGGCCATCGTGGTGGTGCCGGTCGACTCCGCCCCGACCACCACCACCCGGCGGACGAACCAGGCCCGCACCGGCGGGCTCAGCCGGCGCCAGTGCGCCACCGGGTCCGCCCGCACCGCGGTGCCCGAGACCGGCACGGTCCGCCGGTCCGGATCCACAGCCACGGGTACGGCGTCGAAGCGCCGGGCCAGCTCCGGCCCGTACGCCTCGGAGGAGAAGACGGCGTCCACCGGGTCCGGCCCCACCGCCTCCCGGAACACCGCGCAATGCGCGTCCCACGCCGCCGGGTCGGCGTAGTCGACCGGGTGGTCGTCGTACCGGCCCACCACCCGGACCCAGGGGGTGTGCGCGTGCGCCTCGCGCAACCAGTCCACCCGCGGCGCCAGCGGGATCGACTCCCGCCGGGAGGGCGCCACCACCACGGTGACCGCCGCGCAGCGGGCGGCGGCGGCCTCGATCAGGGCGTGGTGACCGGCGTGCGGCGGATAGAACTTGCCGACCACCAGGCCGTGCCGGAACTCCGGCCGGCGTCCTGCGGGCCGACCGGTCACGCCGCGGCCGGGGCCGGGCCGGGCGGCACCGGGGTGGGGTCGCGGTCGGCCGAAAGCAGATCCGCCCGCCACGCGCGCAGGCCCAGCACGCAGAGCCCGAGGAAGACCAGGTAGAGCCCGCCGGTGAGCCAGAGCCCCTTGTACGCGTAGAGCGGGATGTAGATCAGGTCGGCGGCGATCCACAGCCACCAGCTCTCCACCAGCTTGCGGGTCTGCCCGTAGGTGGCCAGCAGGGACAGTGCGGTGGTGAGCGCGTCGGCCAGCGGCACGGCGGAGTCGGTGGCCCGGTCCAGCAGCGCCCAGAGACCGGCGGTGAGCAGCACCCCGACGCTCGCCAGGCCCAGCCACCCGCCGCGCCCGGTCCGGCTGACCGTCAGCCGGCCGCGCCGCTCGCCGCCGAAGATCCAGTGGTACCAGCCGTAGCCGCCCAGCGCCACGTAGACCAGTTGCAGGCCGGCGTCGGCGTACAGGCCGGCGGTCCAGAAGAGCACCATCAGCAGTAGCACGTTGGCGATGCCGAGGGCCCAGTTCGCGATGTGCTGGCGGGCGACCAGCCACACGTTGAGCACACCGGTGGCGAAGCCCAGCAGCTCCGCCCAGGTGGTCGCCACCCCGGCGACGGCGAACGCCTCCGTGGTCAACCAGTCCAGCACGACCGTCCCTCCCCCGTGATCCGCGCGCCCACCCTAGATCCACCCGCGGCGGGGGAACAATCCCCCCGGGACGCACCGGGATCGACCGGACGTGCGAGGCTTCGGACATGGTGCTTGAAGTCGCGCTCATCGACGTGCTCCCCGGCCACGAGGACGCTTTCGCCGCCGCGTACCGGGAGGCGCACGCGATCGTCTCCGCCGCCGAGGGCTGCCGCTCGGTGCGGATGACCCGCGGGGTGGAGACCCCGACCCGGTTCGTGCTGCTGATCGAGTGGGACTCGGTGGAGGCGCACGACGTCAACTTCCGGCAGACCGAGGCGTTCGGCCGGTGGCGGGCACTGATCGGCCCGCACTTCGCCGGCCCGCCCGTGGTCGAACACTTCGTGGACGTGCCGGCCTGACCCGCGCGGATCTGTCGTACCCGTCGGTTAGCGTCCCGTCACGCGCGGGCCACCGTCCCCGACGGTCAACGGGGGCGCCGGGTCCGGTGGCCCGCGCGTGCCCGATGCCGGGCGCCGGCTCTCGCCAGCCGTGCGGGGCGCCGGCTCTCGCCGGCCGTGCCGGGCGCCGGCTCTCGCCGGCCGTGCGGGGCGCCGGCTCTCGCCGGCCGTGCCGGGCGCACCGCGCGGCCGGTCAGCGACCGGCGTCGGCAGCGCCGACCGGGCGGCCACCGTTGCCGACCGCCGGGCCCTCCGCCCGCCCGGCCAACAGGGCGACGCTCTCCTCGGCCGACAACGCCGCCGCCAGCAGCAGCTCGGCGACCCGCTCGTAGCGACTCACGTCGTGCTCGGCGACCAGCCGCAGGTCCGTGGTGAGCGCCTCCACCATCACGGTGCGCGGGTCCGCCGGGTCCGGGAACGAGTAGCAGGTGAACGGGGTCAGCGGGTGCAGGCCGCCGGGCGCGCCGGCGACCCGGGGCAGCACCCGCAGCCGCACGTTCGGCCGGCCGGCCAGGGTCACCAGGTGACGCAGCTGCTCGCGCCACACCTCGTCCGGGGCACCGGCCGGATCACAGGCCCGCTCGTCCAGCAGGGCTGTGTACGCCGGAGGTTCCGCACCCCAGAGCACGTCCTGGCGGGCCAGCCGGGCCCGCACGTCGGCCTCCACGTCCACCTCCGGATGCAGCAGCCGGCCCGCGGTCACCCGGAGCCGGGCGTACGCCGGGGTCTGGAGCAGGCCCGGCACGAGCGCGGGATGGTAGTCCAGGATGGTCGCCGCCCCCGCCTCCAGCTCGGCGTACGTCCGCTGCCGCTCCCCCATCTCACCGAGCGACTTCCACCAGCCTCGGCTGGTGGCCGCGTCCCGGGCGATGACGATCAACGCGGCCCGCTGCTCGTCGCCGACCTCGTAGACGTCCAGCAGGTCCAGCACGTCGGCCAGGTCGGGCCGGCTCTGCCCCAGCTCGATGCGGGACAGCTTCGATGTGGACGCCCAGCCGAGTCGGGCGCACACCTGCTCCAGGGTGAGCGACTCACGTCGGCGCAGCCGGCGCAGCTCTGCGCCGAGCCGGGCACGTCGAATCACCGGACTCGTTGACAACGGCATCCTGGCCTCCCCAGGTACGGAGAGTACGCAGGACGATCACCCACGGCAATACCTTGCTCGCACACCGCTACCGGTCGCGGCCGGTGGCCGCGACCGGCAGGACGACCGGCTCAGGGCCGGTAGGTGCCGAACGACCAGACGTTGCCGGCCAGGTCCCGGGCCGCGTAGTCACGGGACCCGTAATCGGTGTCGAAGGGCGCTTGGACGATCTCCGCCCCGGCGGCCCGGGCCCGCTCGTGGTGGGCGTCGAGGTCGTCGACCGCCACGTAGACGACGTGGTCGTCGTCCGCCGGACGCCCCCGGGAGTCCCGTCCCGGACCGATCATGATCATGGCATCGTCGAGGGCCAGCACGGCGTGCGTGACGGATCCGTCGGATCCCTCGTACATCTTGTGGACGCGCAGGCCGAAGGCGGCACAGAGCCAGTCGGCGGCGGCGCGGGCGTCGGGGTACCGGAAGACCGGGTAGATGTCTGGCATGGGACCAGGATGCCGCCCGGCAGGTCAGCCGGTATTGGACGAATGTGATCCGGACCGGAACAGCGCCCCCGGAGTGGCGCCGGCGAACTCGCGGAACTCCCGGATCAGATGGGACTGGTCGTAGTACCCGAAGCGCGCCGCCAGATCCGCCCAGCCACCGGCCGGGCCGGTCGCCGGGACGACCGGGGTGGGGCCCGAGCCGCCGGCCGGACCCGCGGCCAGCACCGCGTACGCCCGATGGAAGCGCGCCAGCCGGACGACGGTCCTCGGCGGCAGGCCGAACTCCCGGTGGAACCGCACCGCCAGGTGCCGGCGACTCCAGCCCAGCTCGTCGGCGACCGTGGCGACGGCCACCCCGGCGCCCCCGTGCGCCAGCCGCTGCCAGGCCCGGCGCAGCCGCGGGTCGGTGCCGGCGGTCTCCACGAGCCGGCTGGTCAGGGCGGCGTCCAGCAGGGCGAACCGCCCGGGCCACCGCCGTTCCTCGGCCAGCCGCTGCCGCAGCCGGTCGAGCCACCGGTCGGGCAGCTGCTCCAGCGGCACCGCCCGGTTGGCCACCTCCCCGAGGGGAAAGCCGAGCAGCCGACGCGCCGTCAACGGCTCCAGCAGCAGCTGCACGCCGGCGCCCACGCCCACCGTCGACGTGGTGCAGTAGCCGTCGAACGGGCCGGCCAGGAAGGAGGCCACCCCGTACGCGCCCCGGTCAGCGGCCCGCCCGTCGACCACGTCCAGCGGCGCACCCCAGCCGATCACCAGCACCACGAACGCGCCGGCCACCTCGGTACGGACCAGCGGCACCGGCGCCGCCTCCCGGTAGCCCAGGTAACGGTCGACGAACGGACGCAACCGGGGCGCAGGGCGCCCGACCACGAACTCGGTGCCGGTCATCCCACTCCCCCGGGCCGTCACTTCACGCCGGCGGCGTCCATCCCCCGCAGTTCCTTCTTCAGGTCGGAGACCTCGTCGCGGATCCGGGCGGCCAGCTCGAACTGCAACTCCCGGGCCGCGGCGAGCATCTGGTCGTTGAGCTCCTGGATCAGGTTGGCCAGGTCGGCCCGGGCCATCCCCTCCCGCGACGGCGTGGCCGCGCCGCCCCGACCCCGGCTGCGGGTCTCCTTGACCGGCGCCTTGCCGCGGGAGAGCTGCCGGGCGGCCCCACCGACCTGGTTGTCGGTGTCCTCGGCCTCCCGGTAGATGTCGTCCAGGATGTCGTGGATCTTCTTCCGCAGCGGCTCGGGGCTGATCCCGTGCGCCTCGTTGTGCGCGATCTGCTTGTCCCGACGCCGGTTGGTCTCGTCGATCGCGCTCGCCATCGACGGGGTGATCTTGTCGGCGTACATGTGGACCTGGCCGGAGACGTTACGGGCGGCCCGGCCGATGGTCTGGATCAGCGACCGACCGCTGCGCAGGAAACCCTCCTTGTCGGCGTCCAGGATCGCCACCAGGGAGACCTCCGGCAGGTCGAGACCCTCGCGGAGCAGGTTGATGCCGACCAGCACGTCGTACTCGCCCTTGCGCAGCTCGCGCAGCAGCTCCACCCGGCGCAGCGTGTCGACCTCGGAGTGTAGGTAGCGCACCCGGATGCCGTTCTCCAGGAGATAGTCCGACAGGTCCTCGGCCATCTTCTTGGTCAGCGTGGTGACCAGCACCCGCTCGTCGCGCTCGGTACGCAGCTTGATCTCGTGCATCAGGTCGTCGATCTGACCCTTGGTGGGCTTGATCACCACCTCCGGGTCGATCAGACCGGTCGGGCGGATCACCTGCTCGACGAACTCACCCTGCGCCTTCTCCAGCTCCCACGGCCCGGGGGTGGCGGAGAGGTAGACCATCTGGCCGACCCGCTCCAGGAACTCGTCGAAGCGCAACGGCCGGTTGTCGGCGGCGCTGGGCAACCGGAAGCCGTGGTCGATCAGCATCCGCTTGCGGGACGCGTCGCCCTCGTACATGCCGCCGATCTGCGGGATGGTCACGTGCGACTCGTCGACCACCGTGAGGAAGTCGTCCGGGAAGTAGTCGAGCAGGCAGTGCGGCGGACTGCCGGGCAGCCGGCCGTCGATGTGCATCGAGTAGTTCTCGATGCCGGAGCAGAAGCCGACCTGCCGCATCATCTCGATGTCGTAGGTCGTGCGCATCCGCAGCCGCTGCGCCTCCAGCAGCTTGCCCTGCCGGTCCAGCTCGGCCAGCCGCTCGCCCAGCTCGGCCTCGATGTCGCGGATCGCCCGCTCCATCCGCTCCGGGCCGGCGGCGTAGTGCGTGGCGGGGAAGATCAGCAGGTGGTCGACCTCGCGGACCACGTCACCGGTGAGCGGGTTGAGGTAGTAGAGCTTCTCCACCTCGTCACCGAAGAGCTCGATCCGGACGGCCAGCTCCTCGTACGCCGGGATGATCTCCAGCGTGTCGCCGCGGACCCGGAAGGTGCCGCGCTGGAACGCCATGTCGTTGCGCGTGTACTGGATGTCGACCAGCCGGCGCAACAGCTGGTCGCGGTCGAGCTCCTGCCCGACGGCGACCCGCACCGCGCGGTCGAGGTATTCCTCCGGGGTGCCCAGGCCGTAGATCGCCGAGACCGTCGCCACCACGATGGTGTCCCGGCGGGTGAGCAGGGACATCGTCGCCTTGTGCCGCAGCCGCTCGACCTCCTCGTTGATCGAGGAGTCCTTCTCGATGTAGGTGTCGGTCTGCGGGATGTAGGCCTCGGGCTGGTAGTAGTCGTAGTAGGAGACGAAGTATTCGACCGAGTTGTGCGGGAGCAGCTCGCCGAACTCCTTGGCCAGCTGGGCGGCGAGGGTCTTGTTGGGGGCGAGCACCAGGGTCGGGCGTTGCAGCCGCTCCACCAGCCACGCGGTGGTCGCGCTCTTGCCCGTGCCGGTCGCGCCGAGCAGCACGGTGTCGCGGTCACCGCGCCGGACCCGACGCTCCAGCTCGTCGATCGCGGCGGGCTGGTCGCCGGCCGGCTGGAACTCGGAGACGACCTGGAACCGGCCGTCGAGCCGGGGAATGTCGAGCGCCATGACCACAACGGTACGCCGGGGGTCCGACACTTCCGCCCGACCACCGAGGGTCCGTGATCGGCTTCGATATTCCCATTGTGAGGCCCCTGTCAGCGCGCTAGCCTGTTGTCCGTAGGCCGCTCGCGGCGGCCGATCGGGCAGGTGGCCGGGCCCTCGTCGGGCTCCCGCCCCCGGCACGTGAGGTCGCAGCACCCGGACATCACCGGCGTGCGCACCTCTCGTGGTCGCGCTGGAGGCGCTGACCGGCCGCCGCGAGCGCCCCTGCCGACCGGCCCACGGGGCCGACCACGGTCAGGGGCGCCAACCGGTCCGGACCGCCCACTCCTCGGCGCGCAGCTGCTCCTCGTCGAACCACGGATCCTTCGCGGTGCTGTAGACCGCGCCGTCCGGGGCGGCGGCGGCCAGCTCCCGCTTCAGCAGCAGGTACGCCGAACGCTGGTCCGGGTCGGCGCGCAGGTGGTCGCGCATGAGCAGGGCGTACCGCCAGCCGGGCGAGTCGGCCTCCCGCACGTGCAGGTGGACCGGCCGGGCCGGGTCGGCGCTGCCGTGCAGCCGCTTCGGCCACCGGCCACTACCCGGAGGCCGGGGGTTGTCCCACCACTGCCCCGGCACCCGGGGGAAGCCGGCCTCGGTGAGCCGCTCGGCGAGCGGGCCGTCCGCCTCGTCCAGCGACGCGACGGTGAGCTGGACGTCGATCACGTCCTTGGCGGCCAGCCCGGGCACGGCCGTCGAGCCGATGTGGTCCACCCGCAGGTCGGCGGGGGCGACCGCGTGCCGGATCCGGGCGGCCAGCCGGGCGTACTGCTGCGGCCAGGTCGGGTCCGGGCCGGCCAGCGCGACCGGCTCCGGGCGGACCACCCGGCGCTCCCGTACGTTCGCCTCGTAGGGCACCAGCCGGTCCCGCCAGAGCGCGTCCACCACCGCGTGCAGCTCGTCCAGGCCGCCGTCGTTGTGCAGGACCACGTCGGCCCAGGCGCGGCGCCGCTCGTCGTCGGCCTGCGCGGCGATCCGCCGCTCGGCCTCCGCCCGGGGCATCCCCCGGTCGCGCGCCAACCGCTCCAACCGGGTCTGCACCGCCGTCTGCACCACGACCACCAGGTGGTACGTCGGCGCGAGTCCCACCTCGACCAGCAGCGGCACGTCGTTGACGACCACCGCGTCCGGTCCCGCCGCGGCGACCAGCTCGGCGGTGCGGGCGCGGACCCGGGGGTGCGTGATCGCCTCCAGCCGGCGGCGGGCCGCCTCGTCGGCGAAGACCAGCGCACCCAGCGCGGCACGGTCCAGCGCGCCGTGCGGATCCAGTACCCGCTCCGAGAAGGCCGCGACGATCTCGGCCAGCCCCTCGGTGCCCGGCGCCACCACCTCACGGGCGATCCGGTCGGCGTCGACGACCACGGCGCCCAGGGCGGCCAGCCGGGCCGCCACCGCGCTCTTGCCCGACCCGATCCCGCCGGTCAGCCCCACTCTCAGCACCGGACCAGTCAACCCGATGGCCGGACCGCTGCCAACCGCGCCCCCACCCGTCGGGCGACCGGCCGACATACCGGCCAGCCGCTCGTGGGACCCGGGTGTCCAGGGGTGGGCATGCGAGAGCCCCGCCCTCGGCGATCCGGCGTACCGGATGCACGAGGACGGGGCTCGTCGTCGTTCTAGACGGCTCCGACCTCCGGCGCACCGTCAGGTGCGCGCAACTGTCGGAATCGTCGCGGCGTCACTTGCCGCCGGCGAGCTTCTCCCGCAGAGCGGCGAGCGCCTCGTCGGTGGCCAGGGTGCCCGCCGGCTCCTCGGCCTGCCGGCTCGGGGCCGTGCTGGTCGAGGAGGTGGTGGTGCCACCGGTCGACACCGGCGGAGCCGGGTTGGCAGCGGCCTCGGCGTCGGCGGCCCGGGAGGTCTGCACCTGCTTGGTGTGGGCCTCCCAACGCTGACGCGCCTCGGCGTACTGGTTCTCCCAGGTCTCCCGCTGCTTGTCGTACCCCTCGAGCCACTCGCCCGTCTCCGGGTCGAAGCCCTCCGGGTAGATGTAGTTGCCCTCGGTGTCGTACGTCGCGGCCATGCCGTAGAGGGTGGGGTCGAAGTGCTCCTCGCCCTCGACGAAGCCCTCGTTGGCCTGCTTGAGCGACAGCGAGATCCGGCGGCGCTCCAGGTCGATGTCGATGACCTTGACCATGACCTCGGAGCCGACCTGGACGACCTGCTCCGGGATCTCCACGTGGCGCTCGGCCAGCTCGGAGATGTGGACCAGGCCCTCGATGCCGTCGTCCACCCGGACGAAGGCGCCGAACGGCACCAGCTTGGTGACCTTACCCGGCACGATCTGCTGGATCGCGTGGGTGCGGGCGAACTGACGCCACGGGTCCTCCTGGGTCGCCTTCAGCGACAGCGAGACCCGCTCGCGGTCCAGGTCGACGTCCAGGACCTCGACCTCGACCTCCTGGCCGACCTCGACGACCTCGGACGGGTGGTCGATGTGCTTCCAGGAGAGCTCGGAGACGTGCACCAGGCCGTCCACGCCGCCCAGGTCGACGAAGGCGCCGAAGTTGACGATCGAGGACACGACGCCCTTGCGGACCTGGCCCTTCTGCAGCTTGTTGAGGAACTCGGTGCGCACCTCGGACTGCGTCTGCTCCAGCCAGGCCCGGCGGGACAGGACCACGTTGTTGCGGTTCTTGTCCAGCTCGATGATCTTGGCTTCGAGCTCGCGCCCGACGTACGGCTGCAGGTCACGCACCCGCCGCATCTCGACCAGGGACGCCGGCAGGAAGCCGCGGAGCCCGATGTCGAGGATGAGGCCGCCCTTGACCACCTCGATGACCGAACCGCGGACGACGCCGTCCTCGTCCTTGATCTTCTCGATCGTGCCCCAGGCCCGCTCGTACTGCGCCCGCTTCTTGGAGAGGATCAGACGACCCTCCTTGTCCTCCTTCTGGAGGACCAGGGCCTCGATGTGGTCACCAACCGAAACGACCTCGGCCGGGTCCACGTCGTGCTTGATCGACAACTCACGAGAGGGGATGACACCCTCGGTCTTGTAGCCGATGTCGAGCAGGACCTCGTCCCGATCGACCTTGACGACGGTGCCTTCGACAATGTCGCCGTCGTTGAAGTACTTGATGGTCTCGTCGATCGCGGCGAGGAAAGCTTCCTCGGAACCGAGATCGTCGTGGGTGACCCGGGTGGCGCTCGAGGGGGCCTCGATGCTGCTCGTCATGTGGGCGGTTGCTCCGGTCGGATGGTGTGTCACAGCAAAGCTGGTGTCGCAGTGACCTGTTCGCGCCAGCGGACCCGCCGCCGGGCACACCGAACGATCGCCAAGAGAAGATCATTAGTGGCTCCGGTGACCGCGCACCTGCTCCCTGCCGAGGCACACGATCCGCGAGCGCATCGTCTACCCTACCCGCTGTATTACCACAGCGTGCAAGGCCTCCCGGGTCCTCGCGACCTCGTCAGCTGCGAAAGCGGAGATTTCGCCCGCCGGACGCCCCGGGGTGTCTCGCAGGTCACAGCGGCCCCAGACGCACCGGCGCGGCGTCGGTGGCCGGAGCGGGCGAGCCCCGGACGGGGGCCTAGCGTGGGCGCGTGGACGACGACAGGGTGACCCGCCGGCGGGTCGAGGACGCCGAGGCACGCCGCGCCAACCGGGGCTGGTGGGACGCCGACGCCGACGACTACCAGGCCGAGCACGGCGCCTTCCTGGGCGACGTGGACTTCGTGTGGTGCCCGGAGGGGCTGCGCGAGGCCGACGCCCGGCTGCTCGGCGACGTGACCGGACGCCGGGTCCTCGAACTGGGCTGCGGGGCCGCGGCCTGCTCCCGCTGGCTGGCCACCGAGGGCGCCCGGCCGGTCGCCTTCGACCTGTCCGCCGGCATGCTGCGGCACGCCGCGCACGCCGCCCACACCACCGGCGTACGCGTGCCGCTGGTGCAGGCCGACGCGCTGGCGCTGCCCTTCGCCGGCGCCTCGTTCGACGTCACCTGCACCGCGTTCGGGGCGATCCCGTTCGTCGACGACTCCGCCGCGCTGATGCGTGAGGTGTTCCGGGTGCTGCGCCCCGGCGGCCGCTGGGTCTTCTCGGTCACCCACCCGATGCGGTGGATCTTCCTGGACGACCCGGGCGAGGGCGGGCTGACCGCGGTGCACTCGTACTTCGACCGCTCCCCGTACGTCGAGCAGGACGAGCACGGGGTGGCCACCTACGTCGAGCAGCACCGCACCCTCGGCGACCGGATCCGGGAGCTGGTCGGGGCCGGCTTCCGCCTGGTCGACCTGGTGGAGCCGGAGTGGCCGGCCGGGCACCAGGGGATCTGGGGGCAGTGGAGCCCGCTGCGGGGGCGGCTCTTCCCCGGCACCGCCATCTTCGTCACCGAGAAACCGCGATGACGTGCCAACCGGACAGGATGACCGGCTCCGCGGCCGCGGAGCGCGGTTACGCTGAGCCGGTGAGCGCCGAGCCGATCCCGACACCACCTGGCCCATGGTGTCCGGACCCGATGCGGCAGCAGCGTGCCGACTACACGCTGGAAGACCTGCTCACCCTGCCGGACGACGCCCCCCGCGTCGAACTCGTCGACGGAGTGATTCAGGTGACCCCCTCCCCCACCCTGGGCCACCAGGACATCTCCTTCCTGCTGCGGCTCTGGTTGCACACCCGGGCGCCGCGACGCCTGCGGGTGGCCCAGGACGTCGGAGTCACCCTGGCCCGCAACACGAGCCGCCGGCCGGACGTGCTGCTGTGCCGCGCGGACCTGTCGTCGAACGTGTCGGAGGTCGCGCCGGCAGCGGTCGTGCTCGCGGTCGAGATCGTCTCGCCGGGCACCCGACGGGTCGACCGGTTCGCGAAGCCGGCTGAGTACGCGGCCGCCGGCATCCCCTTCTTCTGGCGCATCGAGCAGGACCCCGTGCACCTCTACGCCTACCGCCTCAGCGAGCGGCCGAGTCCGGGCGGCGAACGGCAGTACGAGCTGGTCGCCGACAGCGCCGAGCTGATCGAGCTGACCGACCCGTTCGACATCAAGCTCCCGATCAGCGAGATCACCCCGTAGGGCCCGGCGGCGCGTCGTTTTCCTCCGGCCGCCCCGGGTAACCCGGCGGCATGGCCGAGAACGAGTTCCGCACCGGCGACCACGTCTCCTGGGCCAGCCACAGCGGCCGGGCGTACGGCGTGGTCAGGGAGAAGATCACCGAGCGGACCCACGTGCGCGGGCACGCGGTGGACGCCTCGCCGGCGGAGCCGCAGTACCGGATCCGCAACGACGACTCGGGCCGCGACGTCGCCCACCGTCCGGAGGTGCTGCGCCATGAGCGGCCGTGACCAGGGGCAGGACACCTATCGGGAGTTCACCGAGGCGGTGAACATGAAGCCGGGTGAGCTGTCGAAGTGGCTGGAGACCGACGAGTCCAAGCACGTCGGCTGGCGGAAGAAGGGCACCGCGGGCGGCGAGACCGTCGGCCACGAGTCCGGCCGTCGGATCATCGAGCTGCTGCGCCGCAAGCGCGACCAGCTCTCCGAGGCCGACTACCGACACATGCGCAAGGTCGTCGGGTACGTCCGCCGGCACATGGCGCAACGCCCCAGCGGCGACGTCCGGCAGACCCGATGGCGGTACTCGCTGATGAACTGGGGTCACGACCCGGTCAAGGAGCCGCTCCCGCCGCCCGGCGGCCCGTCCCGCAAGGCCCTCGACCGGCGCGGAACCCCACCCAGGGAGCGCCGCGGTCCCGGCCGCTGAGCTCCCGGAACCGGGCGCGCGAGCCGGAGGCTTGACCCTGCCGCTGACGTCAGGTCCGACGATCGTCGGCATGAACGAGGAACGACAGAACCGGATCATCGTGGTCACCGGCGCGGGCACCGGCATCGGCCGGGCCACCGCCCGCGCGTTCGCCGCGCGCGGCGACCGGGTGCTGGCGGTGGGGCGTCGCCCCGCGCCACTGGCCGAGACCGCCGCCGGGCACCCCCTCATCACGCCGGTGGTGGCCGACGTGACCGCCGAGAACGCGCCGGCGCGGGTGGTCGGCGAGGCGCTGGACTCGGGTGCGACATCCGCCACCTGCTCGACGCCGGCCTCACCCTGGACGACGCCCGGGCGTTCCGGCCCTGCCTCGACGGGGAACTTGACCGCCGCGAGTCCCGCCCCGGCCGGCATCCGGGTCGGTCAGTGATCCGCGCTGTTCCAGTCCCGCCCCTCGCCGACCGACACCTCCAGCGGCACCGACAGCGGGTACGCCCCGCCCATCTCCCGGCGGACCAGCGCCTCCAGGGCCTCCCGCTCGCCGGGGGCCACCTCGAAGACCAGCTCGTCGTGCACCTGCAGCAGCATCCGGGAGCGCAGCCCGGCGTCGCGCAGCGCGGTGTCGACGTGCAGCATCGCCACCTTGATGATGTCGGCGGCCGAGCCCTGGATGGGGGCGTTGAGGGCCATCCGCTCGGCGATGTCCCGGCGCTGGCGGTTGTCGCTGACCAGGTCGGGCAGGTAGCGGCGGCGGCCCAGGATGGTGGAGGTGTAGCCGTCGTGGCGGGCCCGCGCCACCACCTCGTGCAGGTAGTCCCGAACGCCACCGAAGCCGGCGAAGTAGTTCTCCATCAGCCCGCGCGCCTCCTCGGTGCCGATCCCGAGCTGCTGGGACAGACCGAACGCGCTCAGCCCGTACGCCAGGCCGTAGTTCATCGCCTTGATCTTGCGCCGCTGGTCGGCGGTGACCTGGTCGACGGGCACCGCGAAGACCGAGGAGGCGGTGGCCGCGTGGAAGTCGTGGCCGGAGTTGAACGCCTCGATCAGGGCGTCGTCCGACGACAGGTGCGCCATGATCCGCATCTCGATCTGGCTGTAGTCGGCGGTGAGCAGGCACTCGTAGCCCTCGCCGACCACGAAGGCCCGCCGGATCCGCCGCCCCTCCTCGGTGCGGATCGGGATGTTCTGCAGGTTGGGCTCGGTGGAGGAGAGCCGGCCGGTGGCGGCGACCGTCTGGTTGAACGTGGTGTGGATCCGGCCGTCGTCGGAGACCGACTTGAGCAGGCCGTCGACTGTCGACTTCAACTTGGCCACGTCGCGGTGGCGCAGCAGGTGCTCCAGGACCGGGTGCGGGTTCTGCGCGTAGAGCCACTGCAACGCGTCGGCGTCGGTGGTGTAACCGGTCTTGATCTTCTTGGTCTTGGGCAGGCCCAGCTCGGTGAAGAGGATCTCCTGGAGCTGCTTGGGCGAGCCGAGGTTGAACTCCCGCCCGACCGCCGCGTACGCGCCCTGGGCGGCGGCCTTCACCTCGGCGGCGAAGTGCGCCTCCAACTCGGACAGGTAGTGCGTGTCGGCGGCGATGCCGGTGCGCTCCATGCCGGCGAGCACCCGCATCAGCGGCAGTTCCACCCCGGCCATCAGCCGCGCCGACTGCTCGCCGTCGCGGGACAGCTCGGCGTCGATCGCGTCGGCCAGGTCGAGGGTGGCCCGGGCCTGGAGCATCAGGTTCTCCTCGGCGGCGCCGTCGTCGCCCAACCCGTCGAGGGTGAGCTGGCCGGTCTCCGGCGCGTCCACCCGCAGCTCCCGGTGCAGGTAGCGCAGCGCCAGGTCGGTCAGGTCGTAGGAGCGCTGGTCGGGACGGGCCAGGTAGGCGGCGATCTGGGTGTCCCGGGCGATCCCGGCCAGGTCCCAGCCGTGGGCGGCGAAGGCGAGCACGGCCGGCTTGCTGTCGTGCAGCACCTTGGGGCGCTGCGCGTCGGCCAGCCAGCCGGCGAGGGCGGCCTCGTCGGCGGCCTGCAGCCCGGCCGGGTCGAAGTAGGCCGCGGCGCCGGCGCCGCTGGCCAGGGCCATGCCGGTGACCGAGGCGGTGTGCCGCCGGTTGGGACCGGTGTCCAGCTTGACCGCCAGGCCGACCGGGGAGCCGGCCGGGGCGTGCGTCTCCAGCCAGCCGGCCACCGCGCCGGGCTCGGTGAGCACCTGCCCCGACAGGTCGAAGCCGGCCTCCGCCTCCGGCTCCACCGCCTCGAGGTACTGGTAGAGCCGGTCGCGCAGGATGCGGAACTCCAGGGTGTCGAAGACCTGGTGCACGGCCTCCCGGTCCCACCCCTCCCACCGGGAGTCCTCCGGGCGCAGCGGCAGCTCCAGGTCGCTGACCAGGCAGTTGATCTCGTAGTTGCGGATCACGTCGGCGAGCCGCTCGCGGAGGCTGTCGCCGGCCTTGCCCTTGATCTTGTCGGCGTGGGCGATCACGCCCTCCACCCCGTCGTACATGTTGATCCACTTGGCGGCCGTCTTCGGGCCGACGCCGGGGATGCCGGGCAGGTTGTCGCTGGTCTCGCCGACCAGGGCGGCCAGGTCGCGGTAGCGCTCCGGGCCGACACCGTATTTCTCCCGCACCGCCGCCGGATCCATCCGGGCCAGGTCGGAGACGCCCTTGCGCGGGTAGAGCACGGTCACCCGATCGCCGACGAGCTGCAACGCGTCCCGGTCGCCGCTGGAGATCAGCACCTCCATGCCGGCGTCACGGGCCTGGCAGGCGAGAGTGGCGATGACGTCGTCGGCCTCGTAGCCCTCCTTCTCGACCACCGGGATGCGCAGCGCGTCGAGGACCTCCTTGATCAGGCTGACCTGACCCTTGAAGTCGGTGGGGGTCTCCTTGCGGCCGGCCTTGTACTCGGCGTACTTCTCGGTGCGGAAGGAGCGGCGGGAGACGTCGAAGGCGACCACGATGTGGCTGGGCTGCTCGTCGCGGAGCGCGTTGATCAGCATCGAGGTGAAGCCGTACACCGCGTTGGTCGGCTGACCCGTCGTGGTGGCGAAGTTCTCCACCGGCAGGGCGTGGAACGCCCGGTATGCCATCGAGTGTCCGTCGACGAGGAGCAGGCGCGGGGTCTTGGCTGTCACGGCAGCGACTCTAGCCCGTACGCCCGACATCCCCGGGTGGCGGCACCGGGGACCCGGCGGAAAAACGCCGGCGGCCGGCCACCCGCGAGGGGTGGCCGGCCGCGACGGTACGACCTCAGGCCACGCCGAGGTACGCCTCCTTGACCGCCGGGTCGTGCAGCAGGTCCCGGCCGGTGCCCTCCTTGACGATCCGGCCGGTCTCCAGCACGTAGCCCCGGTGGGCGCGGGAGAGCGCCTGCTGGGCGTTCTGCTCGACCAGCAGGATGGTGGTGCCCTGCTCGTTGATCCGGGTGATGATCTCGAAGATCTGCTGGATCAGCTTCGGGGCGAGCCCCATCGACGGCTCGTCGAGCAGCAGCAGCCGGGGACGGGCCATCAGGGCCCGGCCCACCGCCAGCATCTGCTGCTCGCCGCCGGAGAGCGTGCCACCGGCCTGCTTGCGCCGCTCGGCCAGCCGGGGGAAGAGGTCCATGACCATCTTCAGGTCGTCGGCGATGCCGCCCTTGTCCCGGCGGGTGTACGCCCCCATCTCCAGGTTCTCCACCACCGACATACCGGGGAAGACGCCCCGGCCCTCGGGCGCCTGCCCGATGCCCCGGACCACCCGCAGGTCGGCCCGCATCCGGGTGACGTCGGTGCCGTCGAAGACGATCGAGCCGGACGCCACCGGGCGCAGCCCGGAGATGGCCCGCATGGTGGTGGTCTTGCCGGCGCCGTTCGCGCCGATCAGGGCCACCACCTCACCCTCGTTGACGGTGAGGCTGATCCCGTGCAGCGCCTGGATCCGGCCGTAGAGCAGGGTCAGGTCGTTGATCTCAAGCAGCATCGGTCGGCACCCCCAGGTACGCGGCGATCACCTTCGGGTCCTCGCGGACCTCGGCCGGCAGGCCCTCGGCGATCTTCTTGCCGAACTCCAGCACCACGATCCGATCGGTCACGCCCATCACCAGGCGCATGTCGTGCTCGATCAGCAGCACCGTGGTGCCGTTGTCCCGGATCTTACGGATCAGGACGTTCAACTCCTCCTTCTCCGCCGGGGTGAAGCCGGCGGCCGGCTCGTCCAGGCAGAGCAGGGTGGGGTTGGTGGCCAGCGCCCGGGCGATCTCCAGCCGGCGCTGCTCGCCGTAGGAGAGGTTGCGGGACAGGTCACCGGCGCGGCGCTCGATGCCGACGAAGCGCAGCAGCTCGTACGCCTTCTCCCGGCCCTCCCGCTCCTCCCGCCAGTGCCGCGGCAGCCGCAGCATCGCGGCGATGACGCTGGTCTTGTGGTGGGCGTCCGCGCCCACCATCACGTTCTCCAGCGCCGTCATCTCCGGGAAGAGCCGGATGTTCTGGAACGTCCGGGCGATGCCGGACTTGGTGATCCAGGACCGGCGCCTGCCGTTGATCCGCTGCCCGGCGAACCGGATCTCCCCCTCGGTGGGCCGGTAGACACCCGTCATCGCGTTGAAGCAGGTGGTCTTGCCGGCGCCGTTCGGGCCGATCAGGCCGAGGATCTCGCCCTTGTAGAGGGTGAAGGCGACGTCGTCGAGGGCCACCACACCGCCGAAGCGGAGGGTGACGTGGTCGACCTCCAGCAGCGGCTCCCGACCGGCCGGCGCCGTCTCGCCCGGGGTGGGCTCGACCGGCTTGTCCGCGCCGGCGGCCGGCGGGGTGCCGACGGTGCTGCGACCGTCGTCGGCGATGTCCCGCTGGCTGGTCTCGTCCCGCTCGCTGTGCATCTGCGGCTCACTCATTGGGCACCGTCTCCTGGGGAACCGCTTCCTTACGCCGATCCTCGATCTCGGCCGCGCGCCGCCGGTTGGGCACGATGCCCTGCGGGCGGAAGATCATCATGACGATGACCACGAGACCGAAGATCAGGATCCGGTACTCGGACGCGTTGAACTCCACCCCGACCAGGTCACCGGCGCCGCGCAGCCACTCCGGTAGGTACCAGGTGATGGCACCGCCGACGATGGCGCCCTTGATGTTGCCGGCGCCACCGAGGATGACCGCGGCAAGCACCAGGATGGAGCTCTCCAGCACGAACTGGTCGGAGTTGATGAACGTCTGTTTGCCGGCGAAGATCGCGCCGGTCAGACCGGCCACGGCCGCCCCGATCGCGAACGCCCACAGCTTGTACTTGAAGGTCGGCACGCCCATGATCTCGGCGGCGTCCTCGTCCTCCCGGATCGCCACCCAGGCCCGGCCGACCCGGCTGTTGGCCAGGTTCCGGATCAGCACCAGCACCACCAGGATCAGCGTGAGCATCAGCCAGTAGTACGGCTTGGAGTCGGCCACCCCGAACAGCGGCTTGCCGTCCGAGCCGGTGCCCGGCGGGTGCGGGATCGCCGGGATGCCCCGTTGGCCCTGGAGCAGACCGTCCTGCCGCGCGGCGTAGAGCCGGATCATCTCGGCGAAGCCGAGCGTCACGATGGCCAGGTAGTCGCCGCGCAGCCGCAGCGTCGGACCGCCGAGGATGACGCCCGAGATCATCGCGACCATCACCGCCAGCGGCACCGCCGCCAGCCACGGCCAGTTCGTGCCGAACCGGCTCTCCGGCGAGGTCAGCAACGCCACCGTGTACGCGCCGAGCGCGTAGAAGCCGAAGTAGCCGAGGTCGAGCAGGCCGGCGAAGCCGACCACCACGTTCAGGCCGACCGCCAGCAGGACGAAGACCGAGGTGTCGAAGAGGACACCGGCGAAGTCCGAGCTGGTGGTGTACAGCGCGAAGTACTTGCTGCCGATCGGGAAGCCCAGGTACTCGTAGAACCACTTGTTGGGCAGGACGTACAGGAAGACGATCAACGCCGCGACGGCGACCCAGCGGACCTGCTTGGGCATCGCCGCCCAGCGGGTCCTGATCCCCGCGGAGCGCTTGTCGTTCACGGTGGCGGTCATGCGCGCGCCCTCCCGAGAGATTCGCCGAGCAGACCCGTCGGGCGGAACATCAGCAGCACGATCAGCAGCACGAAACCGGTGAAGTCCTTCCACTCGCCGCCGAACAGGCCGGCGGCGTAGTTCTCCGCCAGGCCGAGCAGCAGGCCGCCGAGCAGCGCCCCGCGCAGGTTGCCGATGCCGCCGAGCACCGCGGCCGCGAAGGCCTTGAGCCCGAGCAGGAAGCCGATGTTGAACTTGGTGAAGCCGTACCGGACGTCCCAGAGCAGGGCGCCCACACCGGCCATGATGCCACCGAGGACGAAGACCAGCAGGATCACCCGGTTCTTGTTGACCCCCATCAGGGCCGCCGTGTCGGCGTCCTGAGCCACGGCCCGGATGCCCCGGCCCAGCCGGCTGCGGTTCACGAACTGGTCCAGCCCGACCATCATCACCAGGGTGATGCCGAGGATCAACATCTGGAGGTTGGTCACCCCGGCGCCGAAGACCGTGAAGAGGGTCTCCTGCGGGATCAGGGTGGGCATACCGAACGGGGCCCGCTCGGTACCGATGCCGAACGACTCGGCCAGCACGAACGACGCGCCGATCGCGGTGATGAGGAAGGCCAGCGGCGGAGCGTTGCGCCGGCGCAACGGCCGGTACGCCACCAGCTCGACCGTCACCGCCGTCAGCGCGGAGGCCGCCGCCGCCACCAGCAGGCCAGCGATGATCGCCACCAGCAGCGGCCCGAAGGCCGGAGCGGCGGAGTTCTGGTCGTAGCCGAGGAACTGCCAGGTCCACAGGGTGGCGAAGGTCCCGACCATGAAGACCTCGGAGTGAGCAAAGTTGATCAGGCGCAGGACGCCGTAGACGAGGGTGTAACCGAGGGCCACGAGCGCGTAGATCGCGCCCTGTTCCAGCCCGGTGATGGTCAGCGTCGGGAAGTTCCCGAACAGCTCATCGAAGTTCACGTGGGGGCTCCAACTGTGCGGCCAAACAGTGCGGCCGGGAGGCGAACTCCCGGCCGCGCCGTCTGGTATCCCTGCCGGGACCGGTTATCCGGTCAGGCCTTCGGGATCTCGATGTCCGGGACGACCTTGCCCGCGTTCACCTTGAACGCCCAGACGATCACCTGCGCCGGGTCCAGCTCACCGTTGGACTCGAACTTGTAGGTGACGCCGGTGGCGCCGCCGGCCTTGTTGTAGCCGTTGACGAAGTTCAGCAGGTCGCTGCGGGTCGACTTACCGTCCTTGATGCCCTCGAGGAAGATCTTCGTGATGTCGTACGACACGTCGGCGTAGGTGCCCGGCTCGGCGTTGTCGAACGCGGCCTTGTAGTCGCTGACGAAGGAGCCCTTCGCGGCGGTGGCCGGGGCGCAGGGGCAGGTGAGGATGGTGCCCTCGGCGACCTGCTGGCCGGCGACCTTGATGAAGTTGGCGTCGTTCACGCCGTCACCGGCGACCATGGTGCCCTTCCAGCCGGCACCCTTCAGCTGCTTGAGCAGCAGGCCCGCCTCGGTGTAGTAGCCACCGAAGAAGAGCGTGGTCGCGCCACTGCTGACGATCTTGGTCACGACCGCGGAGAAGTTGGTCTGCTTGACCTGGATCTTGTCCTCGCCCGCCACGGTGCCGAGGACCTTCTTGACCTCGTCCACCAGGCCCGCGCCGTACGCCGACTGGTCGTCGACGACGTACACCTTGTCGGCCTTCAGCACGTTCTTGATGTAACGGCCGGCGGCCGGGCCCTGCGAGGTGTCGTTACCGACGCCCCGGTGGAAGATCTTCCAGCCCTTGGTGCTCAGGCTCGGACGGGTCGCCGACGGCGTGATGATCGGCAGACCGGCCTCGTCGAAGATCGGGTCGGCCACCTCGGACTCACCGGAGAACGCCGGCCCGATGATGCCCACGACCTTGTTGTCGCCGACCGCCTGCTGGGCCAGCGCCGGCGCCTTGGCCGGGTCACCCTGCGAGTCGTACTCCTGAAGGTTGACCTTGCAGTCCGCGTTGTCCTTGTTGTACTGGTCGATCGCGAGCTTGGTGCCGTTGCGCATGTGGATACCGAGACCCGCGGCGTCACCGGTCAGCGGGCCGAAGAAACCGATCTTCAGATCGCAGGCGGCCGAGCTGCCGCCACCCTCGTTACCACTGTCGGCCTTACACGCGGCGGCGCCGCTGATAACGAGCGCGCTGATGGCCACACCACCGAGCACCCGTGCGAGCTTCTGCCTCACGGCTCGTACCCTCCTCCGTCCGAAGGCCCGGACCACCCAGCGCAGATTGGACCTTGCGAGGGGTAGGCCGGACCGACCGCGATCCCGGTCTGGGCCGGGACGTTATCCCACCGGCGGGGCACGCCGGAATACCTGCGAACCGGGGTTGACCTAACCGTTACGTTGAGTGGCCGCATCGACGGCGATGCTGTAACACGCGCTCTCACGCAACGGGAAAATCGGGGATCCGACACGTGCCGGAAACAACGGAGAGCGACAATTCTCGGTTTCTCGAAGCCCGGCGCCGGCGCCTCACCCGGCCGGCAACCGCGCCGTCCAGACCCCCCCGCCCGCACCGCCGTCGACCAGCAGCAGCACCCGGTCACCGGAGCCGGCCAGCGCCACCGTCGCGTCCGCACCCGCCGGCAGCGCCACCGGCGCCCGGCGACCCGACCAACCGTCACCGTCCGTGCTGAACCAGAGCGACGCCGCCGCACCGTCCGACCCGGCCACCAGCACCCCGCCGGAGACCGCCGCCAAGCCGAGCACCCGCGGCGGCGCCCCGCCGGCCGCCCGGCCGAAGCCACCCGCCGCCCGCCAGCCGTCCGCACCGGCCACCCAGGCGCCGAAACCGGCGCCGCGCCGGCCGACCGCCACCAGCCGCTCCCCTGCCGGGACCACCCGCTGCAGGTCCTCCGGGACCCCGTCGGTGGAGAGCACCTCCCGCCGCCAGACCCGGCCGTCCGCCGAGGCCCAGACCGCCGGATCGACGTCCGCGCGGCCCGCCGGCAGCACCGAACCCACCAGCAGCCAACCCCCCGGCACCGCCGCCGCGTCCGCCGCCCACGGCCGGCCCGCCCCGTCGACCGCCAATCCGGGTACGCCGCTGACCAGGCCGAAACCGGTCGCGTCCAGGGACAGCCAGGCCGCCGCCCCGGACGCCCGGTTGCCCGCGATCAGCCAGCCCCGCCGGCCACCGACGATCCGGCCCACGTTCACCGCGTCCGGGCCGCCGAACAGCTCGAACTCCGCCGGCACCTCCACCAGCGAGCCGTCGGCCACCTGCCGCCAGCTGCTCACCCGCGGATTGCCGTGCACGCCACCGCTCTTCGCCCCGACCGCCGCGATCCGGCCGTCCCGGCAGCCCACCGCCGACAGCACGTTCTCCGCCCCGTACGGCGACCGGGCGGTCATCCGCAGCGGCGTCCACGTCGAGGCGTCCGGGCTGCTCCAGGCGGCCGGACGGGTCGCGCCGGAGGGGTCGGCGAGGGCGCCCACCACGTACCAGCGGCCGGCGCAGACCACCGCGTCGCGCGGCATCGCCCGCCCGGCCGGGCCGGGCGGCGGCGGAAGGGTCGACGGCCGCCAGTCCAGCGGCGCCGCCGGCGCCGATCCGGCACCCGGTGGCGATGCGCCGCCCGGCGCTGACGGCGACGGCCGGCCGCCCGGTCGCGGCCCGGCCGACACACAGCCGGCCACCAGCCCGGCGAGCAGGCCGAGCACCACGAGCACACGACGGACGGGCACGCCCCGATGCTATCGACGCGCGCCGCTGCGCGACGCCCCGCGAACGGGTACGCCTGCGCCGGTCAGGCGGTCGGCTGGGCCACCTCGCCGCCGGCGGTCTCGGCGAGGATCCGCTCGGCGACCTCCTTCATGGTCATCCGGTGGTCCATCGCGGTGCGCTGGATCCACTTGAACGCCTCGGGCTCGGTCATCCCGTACGTCGTCATCAGCGCGCCCTTGGCCCGCTCGACGGTCTTGCGGATCTCCAAGCGGTCGGTCAGGCCGGCGACCTCCGCCTCCAGCGCGGCGATCTCCGAGTAGCGGGACAGCGCGATCTCCACCGCCGGCACCAGGTCGCTCTTCTGGAACGGCTTCACGAGGTACGCCATCGCGCCGGCCGCCCGGGCCCGCTCGACCAGGTCACGCTGGCTGAACGCGGTCAGGATGATCACCGGAGCGATCCGGGCGCCGGCGATCCGCTCGGCGGCGGCCAGCCCGTCCATGATCGGCATCTTGATGTCGAGGATGACCAGATCCGGCTTCAGTTCCTCGGCCAGCCGCACGGCGGTCTCGCCGTCACCGGCCTCGCCGACGACCTCGTAACCCTCCTCGACCAGCATCTCGGCCAGGTCCAGTCGGATCAGCGCCTCGTCCTCGGCGATCAGTACCCGCCTGCGCTCGGCATCCGTCTGCGTCTCGGCCACGAGCCACTCCCACCATCGATCCCGGCACGGCTACCACCCATGCTCCCGCATGAGCCTAGTCGGGTACAGTTGCGGCAACTCGCCGGGATGGTGGAACGGAATACACGGAAGTCTCAAACACTTCTGCCCGAAAGGGCTTGCGGGTTCGAGTCCCGCTCCCGGCACTTTTGTCACACACCTGTTCGATGATGCCCGGGTGCATCCACCCGAGATGCGGGCTCGCGCCCGCGCCCTCCGCGCCCGGGGCCACAACATCCATTCGGTGGCCCGCTCCCTCTCCCTGCCGTACACCACGGTCTGGCACTGGTGTGTCGATCGACCCGAGCCAGCAGTGTTCGGCAGCGCCGTCCGCTGCTTCCGGTGCCGGCCGGAGCAGGAGCCTCCGCCCGACCCGGCGGCGTACGCGTACCTGCTCGGCCTCTACCTGGGAGACGGCCATCTGGTCACCACCGACCGGGTGCCGGTCCTACGGATCTACTGCGCCGACGCGTGGCCCAGTCTGATGGATGCCTGTGACGAGGCGATGCGGGCCGTCCTCGCGAAAAAGGTCCAGCGGATCCAGAAGCAGGGCTGCGTCGCGGTGCAGAGCACAGCAACCCATTGGCCCTGCCTGCTCCCGCAGCACGGACCGGGTATGAAGCACCACCGCCCGATCGTGCTGACCGACTGGCAGCGCGAGATCCTCTCGGCGCACCCCGGCCACTTCCTCCGTGGCCTCTTCCACTCCGACGGCTGCCGAGTCAGCAACCGGGTGGTCACCCGGGGCAAGGAGTACGTCTATCCCAGGTACATGTTCTCCAACCGGTCCATGGACATCATGGGTCTCTGTCAGTGGGCTCTCGACCTGCTGGGCATCTCCTGGCGGATGAACCAACCGTGGTCCCTGTCGGTGGCCCGCCGGGAGGCGGTCGCCGCCCTCGACCGCCATGTCGGCCCCAAGTCCTGACCCGGGCCGGAACAGAAACGATCTCCCGGCGAGTGCCGCAGCTACCGGGGTCGGCCGGCACCCACCGCCCAGCCGATCAGATCGCGGCGAGCGCCCGCGCCAGGTCCGCCCGCAGGTCCTCCGGGTCCTCCAGCCCGACGGAGATCCGCAGCAGTCCCCCACCCGGTTTGGCCTCCCCCTCGACCGGCCGGTGGGTCAGCGACGCCGGGTGCTGGATCAGCGTGTCGACCCCGCCGAGCGACACCGCGTGGGTGATCAGCGAGCAGCTGTTGGCGACCGTCGCCGCGGCGGAGCTGCCGCCGCGTACCTCGAAGGCGAGCAGGCTGCCGGTGCCGGACATCTGCCGGCCGACCAGCCCGGCCGGGTCCGCCACGCTGGGGTGGTGCACCCGCTGCACGGCCTGGTGGCCGGCGAGCCAGGCGGCGAGCTTCTCCGCGCCGGCGGACTGGGCGCGGACCCGCAGCGGCAGGGTCTGCAGGCCGCGGTGCAGCAGGTACGCCCCGAGCGGGTGCAGGACGGCGCCGGTGACGGCGCGGACCTGGCGGAGTCGGGCGGCCCAGCCGGCGTCGCAGGCGATCACCCCGGCGAGCACGTCGCCGTGGCCGCCGATGCTCTTGGTGGCGCTGTGCAGCACGAGTGCGGCGCCGTGCCGGGCGGGCTGCTGGAGGACGGGGGTGGCGACGGTGTTGTCGACCAGCAGCGGGACGTCGCCGGCGGCCTCGGCGAGGGCGGTGAGGTCGACCAGGTCGAGGGTGGGGTTGGCCGGGGTCTCGACGATCACCAGCGCGGTGTCGGGGCGGACGGCGGCGGCGACCTCGGCCGGCCGTGCCCAGCTGACCTCGGTGCCGAGCAGGCCGGTGGCGAGCACGTGGTCGGTGCCGCCGTAGAGCGGCCGGACGGCGACGACGTGCCGCTTCCCGTCGCGGGTGGCGGCAAGCAGGGCGGCGGTGAGGGCGGCCATGCCGCTGGCGAAGGCGACGGCGTCGGTGGTGCCTTCGAGTTCGGCCAGCGCGGTCTCGAAGCGGGCCACGGTGGGGTTCCAGAGCCGCTGGTAGACGGCGCTGGTGCCGTCGGCGGGCAGGGTGCCGCCGGTGGCCAGCAGTTCGTACGCGTCGCCGCCGGCGTCGACGGAGGGCAGTGGGTTGGTGGTGGAGAGGTCGATGGGCGGCACGTGGACCCCGAGCGCGGACAGGTCGTCGCGTCCGGCGTGCACGGCTCGGGTGTCCAGGGTCGTCATGCCCGGAAGCGTCGAACATGCGCCGCACGCAGGGCAACATATCCGTAGAAGATTCTCGTCCGTGTCTTTCGGCGGAAGGATGTTCGGAGAATGATGGCGGGATGCCCCTCGCACCGAACGATGTGCGGCCGTTTGCCGCCCTGGACGACGTCGACCGCGCGATCCTGACCGAGCTGGCCGTGGACGGCCGCCTGCCGAACAACGCCCTCGCCGAGCGGGTGGGGGTGGCGCCGTCGACCTGCCTGACCCGGACCCGGGCGCTGCGTGAGTGCGGGGCGATCCGCGGCATCCACGCCGAGGTGGATCCGGCCGCCGTGGGTCTGCCGTTGCAGGCGCTGGTCTCGGTGCGCTTGACCGCGCACGAGCGGGCGGCGGTGGACGCGTTCCGGGCCCGGTCGGTGCGGCTGCCCGGGGTGGTGTCGGTGTTCCACGTGGCCGGTGCGGAGGACTACGTGCTGCACGTGCGGGCCGCGTCGGGTGACGCGCTGCGGGACTTCGTGCTGGACCACCTGGCGGTGGATCCGGTGGTGCAGCACACCCAGACGAGTTTGATCTTCGAGCAGGCGCGCGGCATGGGCTGACCGGGGCACCGGAGTGTGATGTGGGCGGCGGCCGGAACAATTCGGACGTGGGTGGCGTTGGCCAGACGTGTGATCGACGTACCGATGTCTGTCCTCGACCTTGCCCCGGTCGCCGCCGCCGGTTCCGCCGGTGAGGCCCTGCGGCACACCACCGAGCTGGCCCGACGCACCGAGGAGCTGGGCTACCGCCGTTTCTGGGTGGCCGAGCACCACAACATGCCGGCCATCGCGTCCTCCGCGCCGGCGGTGCTCCTCGCCCACCTCGCCGCCAACACGAGCACCATCCGGCTCGGGTCGGGCGGGGTGATGCTGCCCAACCACGCGCCGCTGGTGGTGGCCGAGCAGTTCGGCACCCTGGAGGCGCTGCACCCGGGGCGGATCGACCTGGGCATCGGCCGCGCGCCGGGCACCGACCAGGTGACCGCGCTGGCGCTGCGCCGGACCATGGAGGGGCTGTCGGCGGAGGGCTTCCCCCGCGAGCTGGCGGACCTGATGAACTACTTCAGCGGCGAGCAGCCGGGCCCGATCACCGCGACGCCGGGGCTGGGCCAGTCCCCCGCGGTGTGGCTGCTGGGCTCCAGCGGGTTCAGCGCCCAACTGGCCGGCCTGCTCGGGTTGCCGTTCTCGTTCGCGCACCACTTCAGCGCGCAGAACACGCTGCCCGCGTTGCAGCTCTACCGGCAGAGCTTCCGGCCGTCGCAGTGGCTGGACCGGCCGTACGCGATGGTCGCGGTCAACGTGGTCTGCGCCGAGACCGACGAGCGGGCCGAGTGGTTGGCCGGCCCGAGCGGGCTGTCCTTCCTGAAGCTGCGCTCGGGGCGGCCCGAGCCGCTGGCCTCGCCGGAGGAGGCGGCGGCCTACCCGTACACCGATATCGAGCGGGAGTTCGTCGAGGGCCGGCGGTTCGGTCAGGCGTTGGGCTCGCCGCAGACGGTGGCCCGGCAGCTCGGTGAGCTGGTGGAGCGGACCGGCGCGGACGAGCTGATGCTCACCACGATGGTGTACGACGTGGCCGACCGGGTCCGATCCTTCGAGCTGGTCGCCGAGCACGTGGCGGGCGGTTCGCTGCGCCGGTGACGCAGCTCACGGCGTTCGGGGGCGGGCGAAACACAGCCTTCACAACGCCGTCACCCCCGCGACGCGTGGGACGAATAGCTTTGTCCTCGGTGGTGGTACGGCATTCCCGGTCGGGACGGGTCGGGGATGCCGCGGTGTGGTGCACCGGGCCGCCGGCTGTGCGGATTCCGCGGCCGGCGGCCCGGTGCCTGCCTTTCCGGGACGGCACGTCCCGGTCGGTTCAGCGCAGGTAGATGTTCGGCGCGGGCGGGGTGGACATGCCGTCGCCCAGGAAGAACCCGGTGTGCGGCGGCTGGTTGTAGGCGGTGTTCTGCCAGGCGATCGACACCCGGTACTGCGGGTCGTGCATCAGCGTGGGTAGCCGCAGGCCGGTCGGCAGGGGCGTGCTGTAGATGCGCAGCGCCCGCGAGTCGGTGGTCGGCCAGACGATCTCCTCCCGCCAGTCGCCGAACAGGTCGGCCGAGAGCGACGGGGTGGCCTTGGTGCCGTTGATCGAGGCGACGCCGCTGCCGGTGAGCAGCCGGGCGTCACCGGCCGGGGCGTACTTGTTGACGTAGGTCCGGTCGAGCAGCTCACGCACGGGGTCGCCGTCCCACCAGACGAGGAAGTTCTGCGACGACGGCTTGCGGCCGATGTTCTGACCCCTCGTGTCGCGCAGCCCGTCGACCGCCGCCGACCAGGATTCGGCGCCGGGACTGCCGGCCCAGACGTCGTCCGAGACGCCCCGGCCGTTGTCCCCGTTGGGCGCGGTCTGCCAGAGGATCTGGCCGGTACGGGCGTCGGCCAGCCAGGAGCTGGGCTTGCTGGCGTCCTCGTCGACCTTGAAGACCTCCAGGCCGGCACGGGACGGGTCGAGGTCGCCGACGTGCAGGGCGTCGCCGTGGCCGTTGCCGGTGGACCACAGCAGCCGGCCGGTGTCGTCGATGGCGACCGCGCCGTACACGATCTCCTGCCGTCCGTCGTTGTCGACGTCGGCGACGGAGAGCTGATGGTTGCCCTGACCGGCGGCGGCGCCGTTGCCGCTGGCGTTGGAGTCGAAGGTCCACCGTCTGCGCAGCGTGCCGTCGCGGAAGTCCCAGGCGGCGATCACCGCCCTGGTGTAGTAGCCGCGCGCCATGATCAGCGAGGGGCGCTGCCCGTCCAGGTAGGCGGTGCCGGCGAGGAACCGGTCGACCCGGTTGCCGTACGAGTCGCCCCAGGACGAGACGGTGCCGCGCGGCGGGTCGTGGTCGACGGTGGACAGGGCGGCGCCGGTGCGGCCGTCGAACATGGTGAGGTACTCCGGGCCGGCGAGCACGTAGCCGCTGGAGTTGCGGTGGTCGGCGGTCGCGGAGCCGATCACCTGGCCGGTGCCGGAGCGGGTGCCGTCGGCGGTCTTCATGGCCACCTCGGCGTCCCCGTCGCCGTCGTAGTCGTACACCTGGAACTGGGTGTAGTGGGCGCCGGCGCGGATGTTGCGGCCCAGGTCGATGCGCCACAACCGGCTGCCGGTCAGGCTGTAGGCGTCGACCTGGACGTTGCCGGTGTAGCCGCTCTGGGAGTTGTCCTTGCTGTTCGAGGGGTCCCACTTGAGCACGATCTCGTAGCGGCCGTCGCCGTCGAGGTCGCCGACGCTGGCGTCGTTGGCGGAGTAGGTGTACGTCTCACCGGTCGGGGTGGTCCCGCCGGGCGGCGCCTGGATCGGCACGTCGAGGTAGCCCGCGGGAAACTGCAGCGCGGCGGCGGAGGCCGGCTGTTCGGCGCCGCCCACCACGGCCCGCACCGTGTACGCGGCACCGGCCGGCGCGCCGGCGTCGAGCCAGCTGGTGGCCCCGGTGATCGGTGTGCCGTTGACCTTCGTGGCGCCCCGGTAGAGGTTGAAGGCGACCCCGGAGGTCTCGGTGCCGAGCAGCCGCCAGGAGACCAGGTTGCCGGTGCCCGAGCGGACGCTGATCAGTCCCCGGTCCAGCTTCTCCACCTGCTTGGCCCCGGCCGGCGGGCTGGTCGGCGTGGGGGACGGGCTGGTCGCGCCGGTGAGGCTCCAGCCGGTCAGCGGGTCACCGAGGTTGGTGGCGGTGAGGTCGGCGCCGAAGCCGCCGCCCCACTGGTTGGTCACCCGGTAGTCGACCCGGCAACCGGCGGCGGCCGCGGAGGCGGTCACGGTGGTCAGGCCGGCGGCGGCGAGGGTGCCTGTCGCGGCCACGGCGAGCAGCAGGGTACGACGGCGTGCTGTGGTGGGGTGCACGGAAGTGGCCTCCGGAGGAGGTGCGCGCGGGGCGTGCTGCGACGCCGGCCTGCCCTGGGCCCGCGGCTGCGCCGCGCTGAACGACGGGGGACGGACGCATCGACGTCCGTGGTTCGGCTCCGCGTACCGCCGATGCTAGGGCAGTGCCCGGTGGCCGCACAACGACTCCCGGGCTCTTGCTCCGGGCCGGTCGACCTGATCGACTCGTGGCATGGCTGCGCACATGACCCCGGAGGAGTTCCGCCGCGCGGGGTACGCGGTGGTCGACTGGATCGCCGACTACTGGTCGACGCTCGGCGAGCGGCCGGTGACCTCCCAGGATCCGCCCGGCACGGTGGCCGCCGCGTTGCCGCCCACAGCGCCGGAGCGGGGCGAGCCGGTGGACGCCGTGCTGGCCGACCTGGACGCCCTGGTCACCCCCGGGTTGACCCACTGGCAACACCCGGGCTTCTTCGGCTACTTCCCGGCCAACACCAGTGGCCCCAGCGTGCTCGGCGACATGGTCAGCGCCGCCCTCGGTGTGCAGGGGATGCTCTGGGCCACCGGGCCGGCCTGCACCGAGCTGGAGACGGTGATGCTGGACTGGCTGGCCGAGCTGATGGACCTGCCGGGGCGGTTCCGCTCCACCGGCGCGGGCGGCGGGGTCATCCAGGACTCGGCGTCCTCGGCGACCCTGGTGGCCACGCTGGCCGCGCTGCACCGGGCGAGCAAGGGTCGGTGGCGCGCCGACGGTCTGGACCGGCGCTACCGCGCCTACACCTCCACCCAGGGTCACTCCTCCATCGAGAAGGCCGCCCGGGTCGCCGGGCTGGGCGCCGAGGGGGTACGCGTGGTCGAGGTGGACCCGGCGAGCCAGGCGATGGACCCGACGGCGCTGCGGGCCGCGATCGAGGCCGACCTGGCCGCCGGGGACGTGCCGGCGATCGTGGTGGCGACGGTGGGCACCACCTCCACCACGGCGGTGGACCCGCTGCCGGAGATCGGCGAGATCTGCGCCGAGTACGGGGTCTGGCTGCACGTCGACGCCGCGTACGCCGGGGCGGCGGCGGTCTGCCCGGAGCTGCGCTGGGCGCACGCCGGGCTGGAGCGCGCCGACTCGTACTGCTTCGACCCGCACAAGTGGCTGCTCACCGGCTTCGACTGTGACGCCTTCTGGGTGGCCGACCGCGCCGAGCTGGTCGAGGCGCTGACGGTGATGCCGGAGTACCTGCGCAACGCGGCGAGCGAATCCGGCGCGGTGATCGACTACCGGGACTGGCAGGTCCCGCTGGGCCGCCGGTTCCGCGCCTTGAAACTGTGGTTCGTGCTGCGCTGGTACGGCGCGGAGGGGCTGCGGGCGCACATCCGCTCCGGGGTGGCGCTGGCCGACCGGTTCGCCGCACGGGTGGCCGGCGACGAGCGCTTCGAGCTGGCGGCGGCGTATCCGTTCTCGCTGGTCTGCTTCCGGCTGGTCGCCGGGGACGAGGCGAGCGCCGAGTTGCTGAGCCGGGTCAACGCCACCGGACGGGTGCACCTGACGCACACCCGGGTCGCCGGCCGGTACGCGCTGCGGCTGGCGGTCGGCTCGCCGTCGACCACCGAGGCGCACGTGGACGAGGCGTGGCAGCTGCTGAGCAGCGCGGCCGACGAGCTGCTCGCGCCCTGACCCGGCCCGGGCTTCGCCCCACCGGCCCGGGGCTCGCCGCACCGACCCGTGGCTCGCCGTCAGGACCGGGCGCCCAGTCGTCCCGACCCGCCCGTTCGAGGCCTCTGACCTGCGGGCCCAGCCACCGGCCCGGTCACTCCGTGGGCTCGATCGCCCCAGCGTCGGGCATCCGGAGGTCCGGTGCCCCACGGACAGTCGCCCCGTTCACTGGTCGCGCTACGGCCGCCGCCGACGTGGCCGCCGCCGCCCTGAGGCGGGTCGCCCTGTGGCCCGTCGCCCCCGCGCCGTCGGCCCGGAAAACTTCTCCGCGAGCGTGATACCTGAGAGGAATATTGATGACTCTGAGGTATCACGCTCGTTCGCGATGTCGGCGGTAACCGGGTTACGGAGCGTGATCGACTCCTCGTTCCGTCCGGGCTCGGTAGGCGGTGGACCGCAAGGTGTCGGCCGGGGAGCAGCGCGGGCCGGGTGACGAGCGCGGACCGCCGACCAGCACGGGGCAACGACCAGCAGCACAGGCCGTCAGCCAGCGCGGACCGCAGAGCGTGGACCGGCAGCGGCACGGACCGCAGAAGGGCGCGGACCGCAGAGCGGCGCGGACGAGCGACCGGGCCGGGGGCGCACACTCAGGTGGCGTACCCCGGGGTGGTCAGCGGTCGGCGGCGGCCAGCGTGGGCGACGGCCCGGCCTGGCCCGCGGCGAGCGGGACGGGGTGGTCGGTGGGGGCAGGGGCCGCGAGCGCGGCGGCGGCGACGGCCCGGGCCTGGCGGGTGCGGCGCAGCGCGCGCACGGCCAGCAGCACGGCGACCAGCCAGCCGGCGGCGAGCAGGGCGTAGACCGCGGGGCGGGCGGCGCCGCCCAGGTCGGCGGCGCGCATCAGGGTGCGGGCGTTGGTCAGCACGATCACGCCGCCCACGGTGGCGCCGAGCAGCTGGGCCGGGACGATGCGGACCAGCCAGGCGGCCACCGGCGCGGCGATCAGGCCGCCGACCAGCAGGGCGGCCGTGGTGGGCAGCAGGAAGCCGTCGGAGCCGAGCCCGATCAGGAAGCCGAGACTGGCGGCGCCGGCCACCAGGAACTCGGAGGTGTCGACCGAGCCGATCACCTTGCGCGGCTCCAGCCGGCCGGAGACCAGCAGCGCGGGCGTCGCCACCGGCCCCCAACCCCCGCCGCCGGTGGCGTCGACGAAGCCGGCGACCAGGCCGAGCGGGCCGAGGAAGCGGGTCCGCAGCCGGCCCGCGGCGCGGTCGGTGCGCAGCGGCCGGGAGAAGCGGACCAGGAGGTACGCGCCGAGGGTGAACAGGATGCCGGCCATCCAGGGGGCGGCAGCCTCGGTGGAGATCGAGCTGAGGAAGGTGGCCCCGGCGAAGGCGCCGGCGGCGCCGGGCAGGGCGATCCGGCGGACCACCCGCCAGTCGACGTTGCCGAACCGCCAGTGGGCGACGCCCGCGGCGAGGGTGGTGCCGATCTCGGCCAGGTGCACCGAGGCGGAGGCGGCGGCCGGGGCGACCCCGGCGAGCAGCAGCAGCGTCGACGAGGTCAACCCGTACGCCATGCCGAGGGCGCCGTCGACCAGCTGGGCGGCCAGCCCGACCAGGGCGAGGATCAGCAGTTTGCGCACGAGCACTCCCCGACTTCTAGGGATCTCCTATCGACTTGGTCGACAATGCGGCATGGTGGGCCACCGGTCAAGCCCCTGATCGGTGGGTGGGACGCGGGCCACCGCGTGGGCGCCCGGGTCGGACGCGGGCGGTCAGCTCCAGGCGCGCGGGTCGGCGGCCAGCTCGCTGACCCGGCCCGGCAGGGTGCCGCCGGCCACGTCGGCGATGCTGACCTGCTCCAGGATCTCCCGCTCGCTGGCCCGCAGGGCGATCCAGACGTCCTGCAACGACCGGGCGGCGCCCTGGTAGCCGAGCTGCTCGGGGCGCTGGCCCCGCACGTGCGCCAACGGCCCGTCGATCACCCTGATCACCTCCGCCAGGGAGATCTCCGCCGCCGGGCGGGCCAGCCAGTAGCCGCCCTCCGGGCCACGCTGGGCGTGCACGATGCCGCCCCGGCGCAGCTGGAGCAGGATGCTCTCCAGGAACTTCGGCGGGATCTCCTGGGCCCGGGCGATCTGCTCCGCGGTGACCGGCCGGCTGCGCCCGCCGGTGGCCGTGCCGTCGGCGACCGCCGCAAGCTCGGCGGCCGCGCGGAGGGCGTAGTCGACCCGGGCGGAGAGACGCATGCGGCAAGGTTAGACGGCGGATCGGCCGCCCGGTCCGGCGACCCTCCGCCGACCGGCCGACCGAGGGGGTACGGTCAGCCGCCGACCCGGCGCAGCAGGCCCTCCTGGACGGCGCTGGCGATGTGCCGGCCGTCGGTGGTGAACATCCGCCCGGTGGCCAGGCCCCGGGCGCCGGAGGCCGACGGGCTCCAGCAGTCGTAGAGGAACCACTCGTCGGCCCGGAACGGCCGGTGGAACCAGAGCGCGTGGTCCAGGCTCGCCCCGACCACTCCCCCGGGCCCCCACACCTCGCCGTGCACGGAGAGCACCGAGTCCAGCAGGGTCAGATCCGAGGCGTACGCCAGGGCGCAGGCGTGCAGCAGCGGATCGTCGGGCAGCTTGCCGTCGATGCGCATCCAGACCCGCTGGCGCGGCTCGGCCGGCCGGTCGCCGGGGCGTACCCAGCCGGGCTCGCCGACGTAGCGGACGTCGATCGGGCGCGGGATCTGGCCCCAGATGCCGAGCCGCTCCGGATAGCGGGAGAGCCGCTCGGTCATGGTCGGGACCTCGTCCGGTCCCGGCACGTCGACCGGGGTCGGGGCCTGGTGGTCCAGCCCCTCCTCCTGGCGCTGGAACGACGCGGACATGAAGAAGATCGGCTTGTCGTGCTGCAACGCCACCGAACGGCGGACCGAGAAGGAGCGGCCGTCCCGGACGTTCTCCACCTGGTACTCGATCGGCTCGGCGGGGTCGCCGGGGCGGACGAAGTAGCCGTGCAGCGAGTGCACGAACCGCTCCGGGTCGACGGTGCGGCCGGCCGCGACCAGGGCCTGCCCGGCGACCTGCCCGCCGTAGACCCGCTGCGGGCCGACGGGCGGGCTCATCCCCCGGAAGGTCATCTCCCCGGTGTGCTCCAGGTCGAGCACCTCGAGGAGCTGGTCCACGGCCGCCTGGCCGACCGCAACGTCGCTCACTGAAGAGCCCTTGTTCGCGACTGCGGGGCTCGCAACCCCGGCTCACTCCTCGCGCTCACTGAAGAGCCCGGGCCGATGCCGCGTCGACGAGCGAGCCGAGCTGGTGCACCCGCAGGGTGTTGGTGGAGCCCGGGGTGCCGGGCGGGCTGCCCGCCACGATCACCACGTAGTCGCCCGGGTTGGCCCGGTTCAGGCCGAGCAGCGCCTGGTCGACCTGGCGGAACATGTCGTCGGTGTGCTCGACGAACGGCATCAGGAAGGTCTCCACGCCCCAGCAGAGGGCGAGCTGGTTGCGCACCTCCGGCACCGGGGTGAAGGCCAGCAGCGGCAGGTCGCAGTGCAGCCGGGCCAGCCGCTTGACGGTGTCACCGGTCTGCGAGAAGGCGACCAGCGCCTTGGCGCCGATGGCCCGGGCGATCGAGGACGCACCGATGGTGAGCGCGCCGCCGTGCGTACGCGGGTCGTGCTGCAACCGCGGCACGCCGATCGAGCCGGCCTCCGTGGTGGTGATGATCTTGGCCATGGTGCTGACCGTGAGCACCGGGTACTTGCCCACGCTGGTCTCGCCGGAGAGCATCACCGCGTCGGCGCCGTCGAGCACCGCGTTGGCCACGTCCGAGGCCTCGGCGCGGGTCGGCCGGGAATTCTCGATCATGGAGTCGAGCATCTGGGTGGCCACGATGACCGGCTTGGCGTTCTCCCGGCACAGCTGCACGGCGCGCTTCTGCACCAGCGGGACCTGGTCCAGCGGCAGCTCGACGCCCAGGTCACCGCGGGCCACCATCACCCCGTCGAAGGCCAGCACGATCGCCTCGAGGTTGTCGACCGCCTCGGGCTTCTCGACCTTGGCCAGCACCGGGCGGCGGACGCCCTCCTCGTCCATGATCGCGTGGACGAGCTTGATGTCGTCCGCCGAGCGGACGAAGGAGAGCGCGATCAGGTCGACGCCCAGGCCGAGGGCGAAGCGCAGGTCCGCGGCGTCCTTCTCCGACATCGCCGGCACGCTTACCGCCACGTTCGGCAGCGAGACGCCCTTGTTGTTGGAGACCGGGCCACCCTCGGTGACCAGCACCCGGATGTCGTTGCCGGTGACGTCGCTGACCTCGACGGCCACCCGGCCGTCGTCGATCAGCAGCCGGTCACCCGGCTTCACCTCCTGCGGCAGCTTCCGGTAGGTGCAGGAGACCCGCTCCTTGGTGCCCAGGATGTCGTCGCTGGTGATCACCACCGAGTCGCCGGTACGCCACTCGTGCGGGCCGTCGGCGAACTTCCCCAGCCGGATCTTCGGGCCCTGGAGGTCGGCCAGGATCGCCACCGGGTGGCCGGCGGCGTCGGCCGCCTCGCGGACCAGCCGGTACACCGACTCGTGGTCGGCGTGGGCGCCGTGGCTGAAGTTGAGCCTCGCCACGTTCATGCCCGCCTCGACGAGTCCGCGGATCCGCTCCGGGGACGAGGTGGCGGGGCCGAGAGTGCAGACGATCTTCGCGCGGCGTGTCACGCCCATCAGGCTAGTCTCTCCTCCGGATCGACCTGCCGGCCGACCCTCTACGGACTGCGGAACATCTGTCCAACGACACGCGACCGGGGCGTGTGGCCGGCGGGACGAAGACCGCACCGGGGACAACGTGAGTGGCGGGCATCGGCGACCGCGCGCCGGGAATCGTACCGCCCGCCCGGGCCGGCCGCCCGGGGGACGCCGGTCACCCGGCGCCGCGCACCTCCGGCAGGGTCGGCACGGCGGAGAAGACCCCCTCCGGATCGTAGCGGCGCTTGGCCCGGCGCAACCGGTCGACGTTGGCGCCGTAGGCCAGCAGCACCCGATCGGTCTCCTCCGGCGCCAGCAGGTTCGGATAGCCGCCCGGCAACGCGTACGGGGCCAGCGCGACGCTTGTCGCGTCCGCCCACTCCCGGTGCGGGCCGGCCGGGTCAGCCGGCGCCCACGCCGCGATCACCTCCACCAGCGAGTGCGCCGTCCGCAACCCGAACGCCGTGTCGGCGGCGCCCACCCGGGTGGCCGCGCCGTGGAAGTGGTGCAGGGCGATCGCCGAGTACGGCGAGCTGACCTGCCGGGCGGCGGCGACCAGCGCCTCGACGGCCCCGTCGGGCAGCCCCGGCAGCCAGCGGGTACGCAGCAGGTAGTGGTTGCCGTCGACCATGCCGCCGTCGAACATCCGCAGCACGTCCTCGTACGGCAGGCTGGCCACCTGGTCGACCAGCGGGCGGCCGAAGGCGCGGATCCGGTCGACGTACCGCTCGCCCTCGCCCGGGTCGGCGCCGGCGTGCACCGGGCAGACGAAGACCAGCGGCTCGCCCTGCGGCCCGGGCAGGAAACCGGCCATCACGGTCAGCTCGTCCGGCGCCTCGGCGATCAGGTCCCGGTAGCCGCGCAGCACGTCGACCGCCTCGTCGAGTCCGAACATGACCATCCCGGCCAGCGCGGCGGGCACCCGGTGCGCCCGGAGGGTCAGCCGGGTCACCACCCCGAAGTTGCCGCCGCCCCCGCGCAGCGCCCAGTACAGCTCGGCGTCGTGCGCCGGGTCGGCGGTCACCTCCCGGCCGTCGGCGAGCACCACATCGGCGCGGAGCAGGTTGTCCAGGGCCAGGCCGAAGCGACCGCAGAGCGGGCCGTACCCGCCGGCGAGGGTGAGACCGGCGAGCCCGACGGTGCGCACGGTGCCGGTGGCGACGACCAGGCCGTGCGGCCGGCCGGCGGCGACCGCGTCGCCCGCGGTGGCCCCGCCGGCCACGGTGACGGTGCCGGCGTCCGGGTCCACCTCGACCCGGCGCATGCCGGTGAGGTCGACGACCACGCCGCCGTCGCGCAGCGCCCGGCCGGCCCAGTCGTGACCGCCGGCCCGCACGGAGAGCGGCAGCCGGCAGCGGTGGGCGATCCGGACCACGTCGGCAACCTCGGCGGCGTCGGCGCAGCGGGCGACCAGCACCGGCTCCCGACGCACGGCGGCGTTCCACAGCCGGGTGGCGGTGGCGAAGTCCGCGTCCGCGGGGACGAGGAGCCGCTCGCCCAGCAGGTCGCGCAGCAGGTCGGTGGCGCGGGACAGGTCGGGGATGGCGGTGGCGGTCACGGCGTCTCCTCGTCCCCCGGACCCGGCTGCGCCCGGCGCGCCCGCCCCGGCCGGGGCCACCAGTGAACACCCGGGCGTCCGGCGGCGCCGTCACCCTGCCGACAGCCGCGGCCCGCCGCCGGTCAGCTCTGCATCTTGGCCAGCGGGAAGTCCATCGAGCCGGCCGGGCAGAGGAAGGTCATCACGTCCACCTGGTAGAGGCCGGCCTGCACGGCCGGGTCGGCCTCCATCACGCTGCGCACGTCGTCCACCGAGCCGGTCCGGGCCAGCCCGAAGCCGATCGGCGGCGCGGGCTCCCGGGCCGGACCGTCGACCGAGCCGGAGACGAGCACGATGCCCCGGCGTTGCAGCGCCTGCATGTGCTGGAAGTGCTCGGACTGGAGCCGCTGCACCGTCTCGTTCGGCAGGGCCGGGCCGGCCGGACCGGGATAGAGCACGATGCACTCGTACGTGTCGAGCGCGAAGTCCACCTTCGGCGTACCCGTCATGGCGCTCCCCCTCCGGCGCTGCCGGCGCCGCCCCGCGCCGGACCAGGTCAGCGTCGCACGGTGGCGCCGCCGGCAGCGGCGGCTCCGGGGAACCGCCGCCCGCGCGTGCCCGGTTCCGCCCACGACGGGAGCGCCGTCCCCTCCCCCGGCCGGGCCGGCGTGGTGTCCCCGTCACCGCACGCTGGTACGGTCCGACTGGTGGGCGTCCACCGGGCCGCCCGGAAGGCGCTCGACGTGACCGTTCCTCCCCCCGGCACGACCGAACCAGACAAGTTCCGACGGCGCCCGCCGGCCGGGGCCACCGCACGCGCTGCCCGGCAGCGCGCCGACCGGCGGTTCCGCACCCTGGTGGAGGCGTCCACGGCGGTGGTCTGGACGGCCGACCCCGACGGCCGGATCACCGAGCCGCAGCCGTCCTGGGAGGCGTACACCGGGCAGCGGTGGCCGGCGTACGCCGGCGACGGCTGGGTCGAGGCGCTGCACCCGCAGGACCGGGAGCGGATCGTGACGGCCTGGCGGGCCGTGCTGGCCGAGGGCGGGCCGCTGTTCGAGGTCGAGGGCCGGCTGTGGCACGCCGCCACCGGGGAGCACCGGCACTTCGCGCTGCGCGGGGCCAGCCTGCGCGACGGGTCCGGGCAGGTCACCGAGTGGATCGGCACCATCGCCGACACCCACGACCGGGTACGCGCCGAGGCCGCCGCCCGCCGCACCGCCGCGATCAGCCGGGCGCTGCTGGACGGCGCGTCGATCGGGGTGGGCCTGGTCGACGCCGAGCTGCGCTACCTGATGGTCAACCCGGCGCTGGCCGAGATGAACGGGGTGCCCGCGGCGGAGCACCTGGGCCGCCGCCCGGCCGACGTGCTGCCGGCGTACGGCGAGCAGGCCGAGACGCTGATGCGTCGGGCGCTGCGCGACGGCCCGGTGCTCGGGGTGGAGTTCGCCGTCGAGGCGGATCCGGCGGGGCCGCGGCACTTCGTCGCCGGTTACTTCCCGGTCCGCATCGACGACGCCCCCGAGGCGATCGGGCTGGGCTTCACCGTCGTGGAGGTCACCGAGCGGACCCGGCTGCTGGCCGCCCTCGGCGAGGAACGGGTCCGCTTCGAGCGGCTCGCCGCCACCGACGTGCTGGCCGTCTTCGGCGGCGAGGAGGAGCGGATCACCGAGGCCAACGAGGCGTTCCTGACCATGCTCGGCTACTCCGCGCAGGAGCTCGCGCAGGGGCGGCTGCGCTGGCCGCAGCTCACCCCGCCGGGCTGGGCGGAGGCGGACGAGCGGGCGCTGGCCGAGCTGCGCGACACCGGCCGGGCGCGCAGCTACGACAAGGAGTACCTGCACGCCGACGGGCGCCGGGTGCCGGTGCAGATCGGCGTGGTGGCGTTGAACCGGCGCCCGTTGCGCTGGCTGGCGTACGCGGCCGACCTGAGCGCCGAGCGGGCCGCGCAGGCGGAGCTGCGGCTGTTCCAGGCGCTGGTGGAACGCTCCGGGGACTTCATCGCGGTGGCCGACCCGCGGGGCCGCACGGTGTACGTGAACCCCTCCGGCCGGCAGGTCGTCGGACTGGCCGGGTCGGGCCCGGTGGACCATCCGGGTCAGCGCCGGGCGGAGAGCCGGCTGGTCCGGCGGGACACCGGCGAGCTGTTGGACGTCGACCACCAGACCTTCACGGTCACCGGCCCGGGCGACGACACCGCGTACGTCGCCACGGTGGCCCGGGACGTCAGCGACCGCCAGCGGGCGCTGCGCCAGGCGCAGGGGCTGGCCGGGTTGGCCGGCGCGCTCAGCTCGGCCGAGCAGCGGGCGCAGATCGTGCGGGTGATCGTGGAGACCGTGCCGCAGGTGGTGGAGGCGGACGCCGTACGGGTGGCGGTGGCGCCGCCGGGGTCGGCGACGGCGCAGGTCACCGACCGGACCGGCACGTCGGCGCTGGCGATCGACGCGGACGTCCCACTGGCCCGGACGGTGCGCGACGGCGTGGTGTCCGGGTCTGCGGAGGGGGTCGTGCTGTGCCTGCCGTTGCCGCACGGCGACGGCGGGGTGTTCGGCGCGCTGGAGGTGCGCTGGGACCGGCCGGTCACCGACGACCAGGCCCGGCGCAGCCTGTTGGACGCGGTCGCCGGGCTGTGCGGGCAGGCCCTGCACCGGGGGGAGCTGAGCGAGTCGGCGCGGGCGGTGGCCGCCTTCGCCGCCCGGCTGAGCGTCACCCGGTCGACGGCCGAGGCGGTCGAGGTGATCCTCTCCGCCGCGCCGGCCGCGCTGGGCGCGGCGCTGCCCGGCCTGGCCGTGCTCGACGACGGCCGGGTCCGGCTCTGGTACGACGACGTCCCGGACGCGCTGTCGGCCACCTTCACCGACCTGCGGCTGGACGATCCCCGGCCGATCGCCCGGGCGCTGCGTACCGGGGAGCGGATCGTGCTGCGCGACCGGGCGGCGTTCGCGCGGGCCTTTCCGGGGCTGCCGGACCCGGTCGGCGCCCACGGCATCGTCACCACCGTGGCGGTGCCGCTGTTCGACGCGTCCCGGCGGCCGGTGGCGGCGTTGGCCTTCGGCTGGTGCCGGGAGCATCCGCTGCGCGACGGCGACCTGGCGTTGCTGGACACCGTCGCGGACCTGTGCGAGCAGACCCTGGAGCGGGTCCGGTTGGCCGCCGCGGAGCACAACCTGGTGACCCGGCTGGCGGGCCGGCTGCGGTCGCCGTCGATCAGGCTGCCGGAGTCGCTGGAGGTCGCCACCCGCTACCGGCCGGCGATGAGCGGGCTGCACCTGGGCGGCGACTGGTACGACCTGATCGAGCTGCCCGGCGACCGGCTGGCGGTGGTGCTCGGCGACGTGGTGGGGCACCGGGTGGAGGCGGCGGCGGACATGGCGCAGCTGCGGACGGTGGTGAACACCCTGCTGCGCTCGGGGGTGTCGCTGGCCGAGGTCTTCCCGCGGGTGACGGAGCTGGCCGGTACGCGCTTCCTCGGCACCTGCCTGGCGATGATCGTCGACCCGGGAGCCGGGGCGGCTACGGTGGCGCGGGTGGGACATCCGTACCCGGTGCGGGTGCCGGCCGGCGGCGCGCCGGAGACCGTCGCCACCGGCAGCTCGCTGCCGCTGGGGCTGGTCCGGGAGCCGGTGCCGCTGACCCGGGTGGACTTCACCCCCGGGGACCTGCTGGTGGTCTACACCGACGGCCTGGTGGAGCGGCGCGGCCGGCCGTACGACGCGGGGGTGGCGGCGCTGCACGGCGTGTTGGCGCCGGTGGCGGCCCGCCCGGTGGAGGAGATCGCGGACGCGCTCCTGGCCGGCCTGACCGGTTCGGAGGACGACCAGGCGCTGGTGGTGATCCGGCACGCGGGCGCGGCTCAGTAGGTTGGGACGATCCCGGCGTGTCGGATGTTGCAGACGGTGCTGCGCGGGAACCCTCCCGGGAGACGACCGGACACCGGACCACGATCGACAGAATTGAGGACGGCCCATGACCAGCGCACAACCCGCCAAGGCGTCGGGCACCTACCGGATCGGCGGCGACCTGCAGGTCGACCGGCTCGGCTACGGCGCCATGCAGATCACCGGCCCGGGCGTCTGGGGCGACCCCAAGGACCCGGCCGAGGCGGTGCGGGTGCTGCGCCGGGCGTACGAGCTGGGGGTGACCTTCATCGACACCGCCGACTCGTACGGCCCGTTCGTCTCCGAGATGCTGATCAAGGAGGCGCTGCACCCGTACGCCGAGGACCTGGTGATCGCCACCAAGGCCGGCCTGACCCGCTCCGGCCCCGGCGACTGGCGGCCGGTGGGCCGCCCGGAGTACCTGCGCCAGCAGTGCGAGCTGAGCCTGCGCCACCTGGGCCTGGAGTCGATCCCGCTCTACCAGCTGCACCGGATCGACGAGCAGGTGCCGCTGGCCGACCAGCTGGGCGAGCTGGCCCTGCTCAAGCAGGAGGGCAAGATCCGGCACATCGGCCTGTCCGAGGTGACCGTGGAGCAGATCGAGGCGGCCCGGAAGATCACCCCGATCGTCTCGGTGCAGAACCTCTACAACCTCGCGGACCGCAGCGCCGAGGACGTCCTGTCGTACTGCGAGCGCGACGACCTGGCGTTCATCCCGTGGTTCCCGATCGCCACCGGCAACCTCGCCAAGCCGGGTGGCCCGCTGGACGCCATCGCCACCGACCACTCGGCGACGCCCGCCCAGCTGGCGCTCGCCTGGCTGTTGCGCCGCTCGCCGGTCATGCTCCCCATCCCGGGTACGTCCTCCGTGGCCCACCTGGAGGAGAACATCGCCGCCGCGGAGGTCCACCTCACCGACGACGAGTTCGAAGCGCTTGCCAAGGCCGCCTGAAAGCAGGGGCCCCCTGTTAACGCCTGCGGTATAGCAGGGGCCCCCTGTTAACCAGCCCGCGACCGCTCAACCTGCCCGGGCGGGCCGGGCGGGCCGGGCGGGTCAGCCCCAGATCCACCGCAGGACGGTCCACATGCCGATGCCGACCATCGCCACGAACCAGACGACGACGGTGACGGCGCATCCGCCGAACAGGATCGGCTCCCAGGGCGATTCGGGCTGGCCGTCCGGATCGGTTCGGTCGGGCCGGTCCAGCGGGCCGACCGCCCGCCGCAACACCTGCGTGGGCCCACTGTCGACGGTGCGCCGGACCGGGGCGGGGATGCTGTGCCAGCGGGCGAGGTCGTTGCGGTGCCGCGCCGACCAGGCCTCGATCGCCCGTCGCGCCTGCGGGTCGTCCCGGCCGGTGACGAACCAGAGCGCGCCCGCGGCGGGCAGGTCACGCATCTCGTGGTGGACCGTGGCCAGCAGGTCGAGCAGCTCGTGGTCCTGCCGGTGCGCCAGCGCACCGCGCAGCCGGTCGCGGGCCTGCCAGGGACGGCCGGCGGCCAGGTCGGCGCGGGCCCGCGCGAGCACATCGGTCACCCCGCGATGGTGCCAGCGGCGCCGGGGCGCGGCGAGCGCTTATCCGAGGCGCTTTCTCGACCGTGGCTCCCCACGGACACGTCCGGCCGGTCGCCCGCCTCGCGGACGACCGGCCGGGTCGACGGATTCAGACCGCGAAGCAGTTGGGGCGGATCGCCGCGTCGGCGAGCGCCTGCCGCACCACCGTGTACGTCGTGCCGTCCAGGACCAGGCCGAGGTGGCCGACCACCCGCAGCGGGCACCAGGCCTGGATGGACACGTTGGTCGCCCCGTCGGCGAGGACGGCGTTGCCGACCGGTCGGACCAGCTCGTCCTGCCAGGTGCGCACGGTGGTCCAGCGGACCGCCCCCGGGGTGTCGTCGCCGCCGTTGAGGGTGCCGAGGAAGTCCGAGCCGATGGACATCTGCTGACAGGCCACGATGCCGGCGCAGCTGCCCAGGCCGACGAAGTTGATGATGTTGGCGACGTAGGTGCCCTGCTGCGGGGTGCCCAGGCTGACGTAGTGCTGCACCACGTCGGCGCCGCCGAGGAACTTCACGTACCAGCGGGAGACCAGGCCGCCCTCGGAGTGGGTGACCAGGTCCACCTTGGCCGCTCCGGTGCTGGCCCGGACCTGGTCGACGAAGCCGCGCAGCGACTGGGCGGACTGCCGGATGTCGCCGAAGCCGAGGTTCGGCAGCTGGTAGATCCAGACCCGGTAACCGTCGGCGCGCAGCCGGGCGGCGATCGGCTCGTACGCGATGGAGACGCCGATCAGGCCGCCCACCACGACGACGGGATTGGCGTTGGCGGCGGCGAGCGAGGTGGGGGCGTTTTCGGTCGCGGCGCTCTCGGCGGTGGTGGTCGCCGGGGCGGGTTCCGCCGTGGCTGCGGAGGCGGCGGTGGGGACGAGCAGGACGGTGGCGGCGGTGGCCGCGGCCAGGATCGTTCGGAGCAGCATGGCTGCGCCTCCATGAGGGAGGTGCCCGGGGTGGCCGGGGGACGGGTGGGGGATCCGATCGATCGTGGACACGATGATGCGTGGCGTGTTTCACACCCGTCAATGAAAAGTTACGCGCCGGTAACCACTTGTCCCCCTGGACGCACAAACCGGCAAATCCGCCGCCCCGCCCGCCCTCGGGGTCGCGCCCGCGTCAGGCGAGGCGACAACTTCCTGGTTGCAGTGGCCTCCCACCCCGGACGAGGCCACTACAACCGGGAAGTAGTGCGGATCTCGGGCGCGCCCGAGGACTCAGTGGTCGCGGGGGGCGCGCAGGCCGTCCAACGCGAAGCCGAGCACCTTCTCCCGCTGCCCGGGCTCGGTGAACGAGGCGGCGGTGATGCCGGTGAGCAGCCGCAGCACGTCGTCGAAGGTGGCCTCGGGGCGGGCCGCCCCGGCCTCCTGGGCACGGCGCAGCATCGGCTCGCCCTCGGCGTAGATGGCCGTGCGGCAGTTGGCGAAGACCGCCGAGTCGGCCAGCCCCTCGGCCAGGGCCCGCTTGGTGGCGACGTACTCGACGAAGCGGTGCAGCCAGGCCACCAGCGCGTCCCACGGGGGCAGCCCGGCCAGGTCGCCGGCGGCCCGGCAGAGCGCGTCCACCTCGTCGACGTAGACGGCCTCGAGCAGGTCACGCCGGGTCGGGAAGTGCCGGTAGAGGGTGCCGATGCCCACCTGGGCCCGGCGGGCGATCTCCTCCAGGGAGCCGCCCGCACCCTGCTGGGCGAAGACCTCGCGGGCCGCGGCCACCAGGGTCTCGTAGTTCCGCCGGGCGTCGGCCCGCCGGGGGCGCCGGGCGACGGCCTCGGGCAGCGGTTCAGCGGCGGCCATGACGCGCGTCACTCCTCCCGGGTTGCAAGCGGAGGCAACCCTCCGTTAGTTTTGCGGAGGCACCCCTCCGAAAATGTCGGAGGCCTGCCTCCGGTAAGCCTACCCGGCCCCCTCGGTGTCCGAGGAGAGCGCGCGCTGCCGGTTCCCTGCGACGGCCCGTGTCCGGTCGTCGCCCGTACCTCCAGTGAAGCTGGGAGATCCACGTGGCCATCGCCATCCGACCCGTCCGGCACGGCTCACGCCGGCTGACCCTCGCCGTGCTCGCCGCCGGCGCGGGCGTCTTCTCGATGCTCCAGTCGCTCATCACGCCGGTGCTGCCGACCATCCAGCAGGACCTGCACACCAGCCGGAACACCGTCACCTGGGTGTTCACCGCGTACCTGCTCTCCGCCTCGATCTGCACGCCGATCCTCGGCCGGATCGGGGACATCCGGGGCAAGGAGCGGATGCTCGTCGTCTCGCTCGCCACGCTCGCCGTGGGCTGCCTGCTGGCCGCGGTGGCGCCCAGCATCGGCCTGTTGATCGCCGCCCGGATCGTGCAGGGCGTCGGCGGGGCGGTCTTCCCGCTCTCCTTCGGGATCATCCGCGACGAGTTCCCCGCGGCCCGGGTCTCCTCGGCCGTCGGCACCCTCTCCGCCATCGTCGCGGCCGGCAGCGGGCTGGGCATCGTGGCCGCCGGCCCGATCGTCGGCGCGCTGGACTACCGGTGGCTGTTCTGGATCCCGATGGTGGTGGTCGGGCTCACCGCCGTGGCGGCCCACCTGCTCGTGCCGGCCTCCCCGGTGCGCACCCCGGGCCGGATCAACTGGGCGTCGACCGCGCTGCTCTCCGGCTGGCTGGTCGCCCTGCTGCTGCCGATCAGCCAGGCCACGGTCTGGGGTTGGGGCTCGGTCCGGGTCGTCGCGCTGCTGGCGCTCGCCGTCGCGCTGTTCGCCGGGTGGCTGGTTGCCGAGATGCGCTCGGCCAACCCGCTTATCGACATGCGGATGATGCGGCTGCCGGCGGTCTGGACCACCAACCTGGCCGCGCTCCTCTTCGGCGCCGCGATGTTCGCCGTCTACGCCTTCGTGCCGCAGTTCGTGCAGATCCCGGCCAGCGCCGGGTACGGCTTCGGCGCCGGGGTCACCGGGGCCGGGCTGCTGATGCTGCCGATGCTGGTCGCCATGTTCCTCGCCGGCATCGTCGGCGGGCGGCTGGAGGCACGGTTCAGCGCGAAGGTCCAGCTCACCACCGGTGCCGCCCTCGGCGCCCTGGCCTGCGCGGCGCTGGCCGGGCTGCACGACCGGCCCTGGCAGGTGGCGGTGGCCGCCGGGCTCTTCGGCCTCGGCATCGGCCTGTCGTTCGCGGCGATGCCGAACCTGATCGTGCGGGCCGTCCCGGCCGCCCAGACCGGCGCGGCGACCGGGATGAACGCCAACATCCGCACCATCGGCGGCGCGATCGGTGGCGCGGCGGTGAGCGCGGTGATCACCGCGCACCCGCAGGCGAGCGGCCTGCCCCGGGAGGCCGGCTTCACCCTGGGCTTCGTGGTGGTGACCGTCCTCGCGGCGGCCGCCACCGCGGCGGCCGCCGCCGTCCCGTCCCGCCCCCGCTCACCGCAACCGCCCATCCCGACCGACGCACGACCGCCCGCGCTCATCCCTGTCGGCGCCGCCCGTTGACCGGGTGCCGGCCGAGGCAGGATCCGCACTACTTCACCGAAGTTGTCCCCTCCAACTCGGAGCGAGGCAACTACATCCCTGAAGTAGTGCGGATCTTGGACCAGCGCGGGCATGGAGCAGCGAAGCGTCAGCGCAGGAAGCGGACCAGCAGCAGGTAGGCGCAGTAGAGCATCGGCACCAGCAGCACGCAGATCACGAAGCCCATCGGCACGTACCGGGGTGGCGGCGTGGTGGCCAGCGGCGGCCGGCCGAACCGGGCGAGCACCAGGTAGCCGGCGAGGAACGACAGCACCGGCAGCCCCGCGCAGACGAAGGCGCCCAGGGTGACGCCGCCGACCAGGCCGACGCCGGAGGCGACCATCATGACCAGCATCAGCGTCGCCCCGGCGAGCGCGCAGGCGGCGTAGACGCCGAGCGCCCGGGCCGGTGGCGACCAGGCGGGCAGCAGCACCGCCTGGTGGCCGATCGCCTCGGTGGCCTGCACGTGCCGGTCCACCTCGTCGGCGAGCTGCCGGACCGCGGCCAGCTCCGCGGCCGGGTCGACCGGCGCCGGCCGCTGGGCCGGCACCACGGCCCCCGTCGTGGCCGGTGCCACCGGCCCCGCCGGGCCACCGCCACCCGCCGTCCCCATCGGGTACGCCCCGACCCCCGACCGCCCCGGCGCGGCGGCTACGCCGCCGGTCTCCCCCGCCCCGGTTCCGGCCCCCGCACCGGGGCGCACCGGAACGGGCGAGCCGGAGCCGGACAGCCCGGCCGGGGTTGCGCCGGCCTGGCCGGGACCGGACAGCCCGGCCGGGGCTGCGCCGGCCTGGCCGGGACCGGACGGCGCGGGCAAGCCTGCGCCGGTCTGGACGGGCGGACCGGGAGCCGCCGGTACCGTCCCCGACGGTGCGTCGGACATCGGCACCCCGATGGCCCGGCCGAGCTGGTCGAGGCGGTGCCCCTGGGCGGCGAGCCGCTGGTCGAGCTGCCCGGCGGCGGCCTCCAGCCCGCGCAGCCGCCGGGTCTCCTCGACGGCCGCCCGCTCGCCGGAGCGGAGCTGCCCGGAGAGGCGGGCGGCCAGGGCCGCGTACTCGTCGAAGGTGGCCACCTACCGCTCCTCGCGTTCGGGGCGGACGAACGGCACGATCAGCTGGAGCCGCTGGTCGTGCCGGTCCACCAGCAGCGCCCGGTTCGGCCGGGGCCGCCAGGCGAGGTCGTGCGCGCCGAGGTGCAGGCCCAGGTCGGCGCCGGGCACGTTCAGCGCGACCAGGCAGGCCACGTCGTCGCGCTGGTGCGCGCCGCCGAGGTCGTCGACGAGCGGGCGCAGCCCGCGCCACCAGCCGAGCAGGTGCACCCCGCGTCCGGGCCCGTCGCGCAGCACGGTGCGCAGCTCCTCCCGTCCGGAGCGGAAGGTCTCCGGGTCGGGCCGCTCCAGCGTCCCGGCGGCGGCCTCCATCCCGAACACCACCAGGTAGGTCCGGGTATCCGTCTGAGCGGTCGGGGTGGCGAGGGTGGTGAGCCGGTCGCGCAGGCCGACCGCGTCGAGCCGGTCCACCGGATGCCCCGCGGCGGTCAGGACGGCGGTCAGGACGGCGGCGACCGCCTGCGCCTCGGAGACCAGCGGGGCGAGCAGGAAGCGGGCCCGCCCGGGCGCGTGCTGGCGGGCCAGGCCGGTCACCGCCGCGTGGAGCACCTCGGCGCCGGTCGGGTCGGTGCCCACCACGGCCAGGTGCCGGCCGGGCACGGCGTCCAGGGTGAACCCGGCGGCCGTGCCGTCCACGTCGACCACCCGGCCGACCAGGGCCACCGGGGTGCCGGCGCCCGGGTGCAGGGCGGTGAAGGCCGGGGTGTCCGCCGGGTGCGCCGGTTCGTACCCACGGAAGACCGCCGGTGGGGGCGAGCCGTCCGGGCGGGCCGCCCACAGCTCGTGGCGTACCCGGGCCAGGCCGGTGGGGTCGGCGTGCGCGTTGGGGAATCGGACGACGGTGTCGGCGCCGGTCACCCCGGCGGCGGTGTTGACCACGGCCGAGCCGACGGTCAGCCGGCCGGCGGCGTCGTTGACCGGGTCGAGCACCCCGCCGCCGCCGGGCAGCGCCACCCGCAGCGGGAACTGGCCGAAGATCGCTTCGGCCCGGCCGTAGAGCGACTCGATGCCGGTGGCGCTCTGGCTGGCCAGCACCAGGTGCAGGCCGTACGAGCGGCCCTTGCGGGCCAGTTCCTCCAGCAGGTCGACGGCCTCCCGGGCCACCGCGTCGGTGCCGGCGAGCAGCACGTGGAACTCGTCGACCACGACCACCGCCCGGGGCAGCGCCGCCGCCGGGGGCAGGTCGGCCAGCCGGCTGACCCCGTGCCGCTTGAACACCGTGGCCCGGCGGTCCAGCTCCCGGCGCAGCCCGCGCAGCACCGCCAGGCCGTACTCCCGGTCGGACTCGATGCCGACGGCGCGGGCGTGCGGCAACCAGGACGGGTCGCGGTCGGTCGGCACGAACTCGGTGAAGCTGACGCCCTCCTTGAAGTCGAGCAGGTGCAGCTGGAGTTCGGCCGGCGGGTAGCGGGTGGCCAGTCCGTAGAGGACGTCGAGCAGGAAGACCGTCTTGCCGGCGCCGGTCCGGCCGCCGACCAGCCAGTGTGGGGTGGCGTCGTCGAAGGCGAGGGTGACCGGTTCCCGGCCGGCCCGGCCGACCACGGTACGCAGGCCGGTCGCGGCGGACTCCGTCCAGCGACGGGCGGGCAGCAGGTCGGCGAAGGTGGGCGGGTCGTCGCGGCGGACCGCCGGGCCGAGCTGCCGGGCCAGGGCGGCGGCGGCACCGGGCTGGGGGTCGCCGTCGAGCTGCACCGGCGCGGCCAGCCCCCGGCCGTCCGGGCTGAACGGATGCCGGGGCGGGTCGCCGAGCAGGGCGTACCGCTCGTTGAGGCGCAGCACGGTGGCGTGCGGGGCGGTGCGTTCGGCGCCCGGGGAGACGCCGGCCAGCAGCAGGCAGACCCCGGCGGTGTCGCCTGCGTGGGTCAGGGCGGTGAGCCGGGCCAGCTCCCGGGGACCGGGGGCCGAGGCGGCGACCAGCACCAGCAGCTCACCTGCCGGGCCGCCGGCCTGCCCGGCGCCGCGGACGTGCCGTTCCGCCTCGTCGAGCAGCGCGGCGATCTCCGTCTCGCTGGTGGCGGTCGGGGCGAGCACCCCGGCGTCGACCAGCGGGCGCAGCGGCAGGAAGGTGGCGCCCAGGGTGGCCGGGTCGATGCCGGCGACCCGGACCGTGCCGGCGGGAGCGGCGGCGAGCAGCCGCAGCACCAGCGTACGCAGCAGGGCGCCGACCCGGGCGTCGCGCGCGTCGCGGTCGACCACCAGGTGGTGTCCGGCGCCGAGCGGGACCAGGGCGGGGAAGCCACCGTCCACGGTGGTGGCCGCGCCGATCCGGACCGGCAGCGGGCCGGTGGCCGGCGGGGCGGCCGGGGCGGTCAGCGCGGCGGCGATCCGGTCCAGGCCGGCGACCAGCTCGGCGGTGTCCGGTGCGGCCGACGCGGCGGCGACGGCGAGCGCCCGGCGGGCCTGCGCCAACCGGTACGCGGCGTGCCGGTGGGCGGCGACGGCCTGCCCGTACGCCGTTGACAGCCTGCCCAATCCCGCCCCCAACGCCCGGCCGATCGATCTGGGCGAACCCTAACGGACCCGCGCCGGCTCGGCACGACGCACCGCCCCGACGCGGCCGGTACCCGACGTTGCCGCAGTGTTCGCCTGGGCGTCACCCGGGACGCCGGCGGTGTTCGGCCGGTCCGGATTGCCTGCTCACGGGATCAGTGAATGCGTGAACAGGAAGGCTTCGACGTGACCTCCTCCTCCTTCTCCCGCCGTGACCTGCTGCGCGGTGGCGCGGCCGGCGGCCTCGGCATCGTGGTGGCCGGCAGCCTGGAAGCGATCGCCGGTCCGGCCTCGGCCCGGGCCGCCGTCCGGCCGTCCGTCGGCTACGGCGAGCTCGTCCCGGACCCGGCCGGCCTGCTGGCGCTGCCGCCCGGCTTCTCCTACACGATCGTGGCGCAGGCCGGGGTGACCACGCTGGACAGTGGCCAGCCGACGCCGAGCGACGCCGACGGCACCGGCTGCTTCCGGTCGCCGACCGGCTCGGTGCTGGTCAACAACCACGAGATCGGCGGCAGCGAGCCGTACGGCGTGCCGCCGCTGCCGGGCCTCACCTACGACCCGGGCGCCCGGGGCGGCACCACGAACATCGAGGTCGACGGCCAGGGCCGGCGGCTGCGCGAGTACGTCAGCGTGGCCGGCACGCACAACAACTGCGCCGGCGGCATCACGCCGTGGGGCACCTGGCTGACCTGTGAGGAGACCGAGCAGAAGGCCGGTGGGAAGTACCTCAGGGACCACGGGTACGTCTTCGAGGTGGACCCGCACGACGCCGAGCAGAACCTGGACCCGGTGCCGCTGAAGTTCCTCGGCCGGTACGCCCACGAGGCGGTGGCGGTCGACCCGTACACCCACGCGATCTACCTGACCGAGGACGCCGGCAGCCCGAACGGGCTCTACTTCCGGTGGACCCCGCCGGCGGGCTTCCGGGGCGGCAAGGGCGCGCTGCGGGCGCTGGCCACCCGGCCGGACGGGGACACCGCCGGGGAGTTGCAGGCGATGAGCTGCTGGCTCGGCGACACCCACATCGACGACCTGGCCACCGCCACCCGCCCGGGCACCCGCTACAAGGTGCGGTGGGTCGACGTGCCGGACCGGGACGCGAAGAGCGTCTCGGTGCGCAAGCAGCTCGCCGAGGGGCAGGTGACCCGCAGCCGCAAGCTGGAGGGCGCCTGGTGGGCCGATGGCGGCGCGTACTTCGTGGCCAGCTTCGCCCGGCTCTCCGACGGCAGCGTCAACGAGCACGACGGGCAGGTCTGGTTCTACGACCCGCGGACCGAGTCGGTCACCCTGAAGACCATTTTCGGCGTCAACGAGAACCCGGACGTCGAGGGCGGCTACGACGGCCCGGACAACATCACCGTCTCGCCGTACGGCGGGGTGATCCTGGCCGAGGACGGCGAGGGCCTGTCGCACCTGGTCGGCGTGACCGAGCAGGGCAAGGCGTACCCGCTGGCCCGCAACGAGCTCAACGACAGCGAGTTCACCGGCCCGACGTTCAGCGCGGACGGCAAGGTGCTCTTCGCCAACATCCAGTCCCCGGGCTACGTCTTCGCGATCACCGGCCCGTGGGGCCGGCCGAGCAACGCCGACCCGGCGGCCGACCGCTCCTGAACCACACCGGCGACGGCCGGCGGCTCCTGGGGGGCCGCCGGCCGTCGCCGTCGGTCAGGTGCGGCGGTGGCGGGGCTTCAGCTGGGTCGGCAGCCCCGGTCGCGGCCGCCGTCGGTCACGCCGCAACCGAACACCTCGACCGGCGGGGCGACCACGTCCGGCACCCGGGCCACGGTGAGCAGCGCGAGTCGCTTGGCGATCGGCTCACCGGAGTCGGGGGCGTACCGGAGAGCTGCCGGTGCAGCTCACGCAGCACCGCCGGCACGTCGTCGGTCTCCGGTCGGGCGGACAGGTCGACCACGGCGTGCGGCACCCGGCGGTCGGCGCCCTGGCCGAGGAAGCGGCGCAGCAGGGCGGCGACGTCCGCGCTGCCCGGAGCGCGGGTGAGCCAGAGCAGCGGCAGCTGCCGGTCACCCCGGCGGGGCCGGCGCAGCAGCCGGGCGAGCAGGGTGAGCAGGTCGAGGCCGCCCCCGGTGAGCCGTTCCCGGGCCGGCCGGGGGTACTGCCGCACGGCGGGCTCATGCATCGCCACCTCCACGTCACCACGGGTACGCGCCAGTGTGCCCGTCGTACGCAAGCCGGCCGGCGGCCGGCGGTCCGGGGTGGACCGTCGGCCGCCGGGGGCGGCGGGGTCAGCCGATGGCGGCGGTGAGCGCGGCCAGGTAGCCGTAGCGGTAGCCGTCGGCGTTCGGGTGGTACGCCTCGATCACTCCGGTGACGTCGCGGATCCAGGGGCTGGCCGCGCAGACGCCGTGGCCGGCGAAGAACGGCCGCGCGTCCACGTAGGTCCCCCCGGCCGCGGCGGCCCGGTCGGCGATCACGCCGTCGAGCACGTCGGCGGCCTGGTTGAGGATGGTCCGCTTGTAGCTGCTCATCGCCAGCAGGCCGCACCAGCCGGTCTCGAACAGCCGCGGGTAGCCCAGCACCACCAGCCGGGCGTTGGGGGCCCGGCCGCGGATCGCCGCGTAGGTGGCGTCGAGCCGGGCGGGCAGGGTGGAGGTGGCGAACGCCTTGGCGCCGGCCACCGCGCTCTCGCAGGACGAGGTGCTGCCGAAGCGGCAACCGCTCATCACGTCGGCGAAGCCGGCGTCGTTGCCGCCGATGGTGATGGTCACCAGGGTGGTGCTGCTGCTCAGCGCGCCGACCTGGTCGTTCAGGACGTCGGCGGTGACCGCCCCGCCACAGGCCGGGAAGCGGAAACTGGTCACCGAGTGGGCGGCGGCCCAGAGCGGCGCGTACGACTTCTGGCTGCGCAGGCAGGTCGAGAGGTCGTACGAGCCGGCGCCGACGCCGGAGGAGTAGGAGTCGCCGAGGGCGACGTAGTTCTCGCCGGCCGCCTGGGCGGCGGTGGCGGGGACGGCCACGACGCCGAGGACTGTGGCGAGGAAGGCGACCAGCGCGGTGCGGACGCGACGGGGCATGACGGGACCTCCACGAGGCAGGTGGTGGTGGAGTCCGTGGACCGCGCGCGTGGCCAGGGATGGGATGGCTTGTTACCCGACGGTAATGCTATCGAAATATTTCCACGAATTGAAGAGCGGAGGGGCTTTCCACGGGCAGACGTGTTCACAACCGTCGATTAGGTTGGGCCGGGCGTACACCCCGATGGAGGGAGTCCACCTCGTGCGACGTGTTCTCGCGGCGGCCGTTGCCGCCCTGACCGTCACCACCGCCGGCACCGTCACCACCGGCGCTCCCGGCCAGGCCGCCCTACCGGGTCGGGCCCGGCCGGTGCCCGTCACGGCCAGCCCCACCCCGGGCAGCCCCGGGCTCGGCGACAGCTACTTCCCCGACTACGGCAACGGCGGCTACGACGTCGACCACTACGACGTCCGGCTGCGCTACGAGCCGGCCACCGACCGGCTCAGCGGCACCACCACAGTCCTGGCCACCGCCACCCAGGACCTGTCCCGGTTCAACCTGGACTTCGCCCTCGACGTCGAGTCGGTGCGGGTCAACGGCTGGCCGGCCGGCTTCGCCCGGGAGGGCGACCACGAGCTGGCGGTCACCGCGCCCCGGCCGATCGTCAAGGGCCAGTCGCTCACCGTCGTGGTGAGGTACGCCGGGATCCCGTCCCGGACCAAGGTCTACGGCTACACCGGCTGGACCCGGACCGCCGACGGCGCGCTCGCGGCCAACGAGCCCGAGTCGGCCTGGTGGTGGTTCCCCAGCAACGACCACCCGCTCGACAAGGCCACCTTCGACATCTCCGTCTCGGTGCCCACCGGCGTCGAGGTGATCAGCAACGGGGTGCAGCCGCGCGCCCCGCTCGCCGAGGCCGGCAACCGCACCCGATGGAGCTGGCGCAGCGTGCAGCCGGGGACCACCTACCAGGCGTTCATCGCGATCGGGCAGTACGACATCGTCACCGACACCGCGCCGAACGGGCAGCCGGTGGTCAACGCGTACAGCACCACGCTGGGCGAACGCGGGCCCGCCGCCCGGGCCAGCATCGAGCGCACCGCCGAGGTGGTCGACTGGGAGAGCGGGGTGTTCGGGCCGTACCCGTTCGAGGCGCAGGGCGGCGTGGCCGGCCCGATCGACGGCATCGGCTTCGCCCTGGAGACGCAGACCCGTCCGGTGTACGGGCCGGGCTTCTGGCGGCGCGGGAGCAACCCGTACGTGGTGGTACACGAGAACGCGCACCAGTGGTTCGGGGACTCGGTCTCGGTCGCGGACTGGAGCCAGATCTGGCTGAACGAGGGCTTCGCCTCGTACGCCGAGTGGCTCTGGTCGGAGGAGCAGGGCGAGGGCACCGCCCAGGAGCTGTTCGACCTCACCTACGCCGGCTACCCGGCCGACTCGGAGTACTGGCAGGTCCTCCCGGGTGACCCGGGCGCGAGCCGGGTCTTCGACGACGCGGTCTACGACCGGGGCGCGATGGCCCTGCACCAGATCCGGCTGGCCGTCGGCGACGACGCGTTCTTCCGGATCCTGCCGGCCTGGACCGCCGCGCACGCCCACGGCAACGGCACCATCGCCCAGTTCCAGGCCCTCGCCGAGCAGATCTCCGGCCAGGACCTGGACCAGGTCTTCACCACCTGGCTGTTCACCGCCGGGCGTCCCGAGGTGGCCGCCGCCGCGCGGGCCTCGCTCGCCCCGGCGCAGCCGAGGTCGTGGGCGAAGATCCGGGCCGCGCACGAGTTGCTGCCCCGCTGACCCGACCGGGGCCCGCTCACCACCCCTGGGAGCGGGCCCCGGTGGTCGCGGTGCCGCCGTCGGCGTCGCGCGGCCCTGTTCAGCCGGCGGCCGGCACGGGCGGCGCGGCGGCCTGTGCCGGGGCAGCCTCGATCGCCCGGATGTGCCGGCGATGATGCCGCAGCTGGACCACCCACACGTTGCGCACCGGGTCGCGCAGCGGCCCCCAGAAGGCCACCGCGAGGACGAGGTGCGCGAAGGCCAGCCAGTCGGTGCCGTAGAGCATGAACGGATAGCGGTCGCCGGTCTCGACGCGAGCGCCTCGACCTCGGGCGGCAGCGAGCGCAACCGCACATCGAGGCCCACCCGGACGACGCCGGGTGGACCGCGCAACGGGACGTCCGGGTGTCCGGCCTGACGGACCGGACACCCGGGCGTACGGGTCAGCGGGCGGCGAGCGGCTGCCGGGCCGGGTCCACCGGCGCCGGCAGCGTCCCCACCCCACCGAGGTAGGAGTGGATCGCCGCCGCGGCGGCCCGCCCCTCGGCGATGGCCCAGACGATCAGCGACGCCCCCCGGTGCATGTCACCGGTCACGAACACGCCGTCGGCGGCCTGCCAGTCCGACCGGGCGTCGACTGCGCCGCGGGCGTTGCGGGCCACCCCGAACTGCGCCAGCAGCGGCTGCTCCTCGGTGCCCTCGAAGCCGATGGCCAGCAGCACCAGGTCGGCCGGGAGCTCCCGCTCCGAGCCGGGCAGCGCGGTGAGGATCCGCCGGCCGTCCCGCTTCTCCACGGTGACCTCGGCGATCCGGACCGCCCGCACCTGGCCGGTGCCGTCGTTGACGAACTCCTGCACCGCCACGGCGAAGACCCGCTCGCCGCCCTCCTCGTGCGCCGGATAGTTGCGCAGCACCCACGGCCAGGTCGGCCACGGGTCCCGCTCGGCGTCCCGGTCCTGCGGCGGCTCCGGATAGAGGTCGAGCTGGTGCACGCCGGCCGCGCCCTGCCGGTGCGCCACGCCGAGGCAGTCGGCGGCGGTGTCGCCACCACCGATGATCACCACGTGCTTGCCGGCAGCGTCGATCGGCGTGCCGTCGGGCAGGGTGGCCAGCGCCGGCCGGCCCTCCCCCGCCGCGGCGACCACGCGATTCGCGGCAACCAGGTGCGACATCGCCTGGTGTACGCCGCGCAGCTCCCGGCCGGGCGTCTCCCCGGTGTCCCGGCCCTGCAACGCCCCACAGGCCAGCAGCACCGCGTCGTGCTCGGCGCGCAGCTGCTCGGCGGTCACGTCGACGCCCACGTCCACGCCGGTGCGGAACCGGACGCCCTCGGCGGCGAGCTGGGCGATCCGCAGGTCGACGTGCTGCTTCTCCAGCTTGAAGTCCGGGATGCCGTAGCGGAGCAGGCCACCGATCGCGTCGTCACGCTCGTACACGGTGACGGCGTGACCGGCGCGGGCCAGCTGCTGGGCGGCGGCGAGCCCGGCGGGGCCGGAGCCGACGACGGCGACCGACCGGCCGGTCGGCGCCGGCGCCGGGCGGGGCCGCAGCCCGCCCCGGGCCACCGCCGCGTTGGCGATCTCCACCTCGACCTGCTTGATGGTGACCGGCTGCTGGCCGCCCAGGCCCAGCACGCAGGCCGCCTCGCAGGGCGCCGGGCAGAGCCGGCCGGTGAACTCCGGGAAGTTGTTGGTGGCGTGCAGCGACTCCACCGCCGCGTCCCAGTCGCCGGTACGCACCAGGTCGTTCCAGTCCGGGATGCGGTTGCCCAGCGGGCAGCCGTCGTGGCAGAACGGGATGCCGCAGTCCATGCAGCGGGTGGCCTGCTCGCGGATCAGCTCCTCGCCGGCCGGTGGGTACACCTCCCGCCAGTCGGTGATCCGCACCGGCACGGGCCGGCGGGCCGGCAGCCGCCGGTCGTAGCGCAGGAAACCGTTCGGGTCAGGCACGAGCCACCTCCTGGGCGACCACCCGCGGGGCGGGCGGCACCGGCACGGACGACACGGCGGGGGTGAGCGCGCTCATCACCGCGTCGTCGACGTCGTGGCCGGCGGCTTCGGCGGCCCGCATGATCTCCATCACCCGGCGGTAGTCCCGGGGTACCACCGCGGTGAACTCCTCCACCGCCTCCGGCCAGCGCTTGAGCAGCCCCTCGGCCACCGCCGAGTCGGTCTCGGCGAAGTGCCGCTGGACCAGCTCGTGCAGCAGCGCCCGCTCCTCGTCGCGCAACGGCGCCAGGTCGACCAGCTCGGTGTTGACCCGGGCGCGGTCCAGCCGGTGCACGAAGGCGGAGCCACCGGACATGCCGGCGGCGAAGTTGCGCCCGGTCTCGCCGAGCACCACCACCGTGCCGCCGGTCATGTACTCGCAGCCGTGGTCACCCACGCCTTCGACGACCGCCGCCGCGCCCGAGTTGCGCACCGCGAACCGCTCCCCCACCCGGCCGCGCAGGAACAGCTCGCCGGCCGTGGCCCCGTACAGGATGGTGTTGCCGGCGATGATCTGGTCCTCGGCGCGCTGCCCGGCCGCGGCGTCCTCGCCGACGAACGGCGCGGCGGCGTCCGGGCGCACGACCAGCCGGCCGCCGGAGAGCCCCTTGCCGACGTAGTCGTTGGCGTCGCCGTGCAGCCGCAGGGTCACCCCGCGCGGCAGGAACGCGCCGAACGACTGCCCGGCGGTGCCGCGCAGCAGGAACTCGATGGTGTCGGCGGGCAGGCCGGCGCCGCCGAAGCGGCGGGTGACCTCCCCGCCGAGCATCGCGCCGACGCTGCGATGCTCGTTGCGGACCGTCACCTCGGTACGCACCGGCGTGCCGTCGCGCAGCGCCGGCTGCGCCAGGGCGATCAGTTCGTTGTCCAGCGCCAGCTCCAGGCCGTGGTCCTGGGCGCGTACGCCGCGTCGGGCCGCGCCCGCCGGCAGCTCCGGCAGGTGCAGCACCGGGGCCAGGTCCAGCCCGTGGCCCTTCCAGTGGTCGATGGCCGGGGTCAGGTCCAGCACCTCGGTCTGCCCGATCGCCTCCTCGATCGACCGGAAGCCCAGCTCGGCGAGGTAGCCGCGGACCTCCTCGGCGAGGAAGAGGAAGAAGTTCTCCACGAACTCCGGCTTGCCGGTGAACCGCTCGCGCAGCACCGGGTTCTGGGTGGCGATGCCGACCGGACAGGTGTCCAGGTGGCAGACCCGCATCATCACGCAGCCCTCGACGATCAGCGGGGCGGTGGCGAAGCCGAACTCCTCGGCGCCGAGCAGCGCCGCGATCAGCACGTCCCGCCCGGTCTTGAGCTGGCCGTCGACCTGCACGGTGACCCGGTCGCGCAGCTTGTTGAGCAGCAGCGTCTGCTGCGCCTCGGCCAGGCCCAGCTCCCACGGGGTGCCGGCGTGCTTGAGCGAGTTGAGCGGGGACGCGCCGGTGCCGCCGTCGTGGCCGGAGATCAGGATGACGTCGGCCTTGAGCTTGGCCACGCCGGCGGCCACGGTGCCCACGCCGACCTCGCTGACCAGCTTGACGTGCACCCGGGCGGCCGGGTTGACGCACTTCAGGTCGTGCACGAGCTGGGCGAGGTCCTCGATGGAGTAGATGTCGTGGTGCGGTGGCGGGGAGATCAGGCCGACGCCGGGGGTGGCGTGCCGGGTGCGGGCGATCCACGGCCAGACCTTGTTGCCGGGCAGCTGCCCGCCCTCGCCGGGCTTGGCGCCCTGGGCCATCTTGATCTGGAGGTCGTCGGCGTTGACCAGGTATTCGCTGGTCACCCCGAAGCGGCCGCTGGCGATCTGCTTGACCGCGGAGCGGCGGGCCGGGTCGTGCAGCCGGTCGACGTCCTCGCCGCCCTCGCCGGTGTTTGACTTGCCGCCGAGCCGGTTCATCGCGATCGCGAGGGTCTCGTGCGCCTCGGCCGAGATGGAGCCGTACGACATGGCGCCGGTGGCGAACCGCCTGACGATCTCGGTGGCCGGCTCGACCTCGTCGATCGGCACCGCGGGGCGCAGCCCGGTACGCAGGGTGAACAGCCCGCGCAGCGACCCGGCCCGGGCGGCCAGCTCGTCGACCTTGGCGGTGTACTGCCGGAAGACGTCGTACTGGCGGCTGCGGGTGGCGTGCTGGAGCAGGAAGACCGTCTCCGGGTTGAACAGGTGCAGCTCACCCTCGCGGCGCCACTGGTACTCCCCGCCGACCTCCAGCCGGTCGCTGGCCGGCACGCCCGGCGCCGGCCAGGCCAGCGAGTGCCGGGCGGCGACCTCGGCGTGGATCTCGTCCAGGCCGATCCCGCCGATCTTGCTCGGGGTGCCCCGGAAGTACCGCTGGACCAGCCGGGTGTCCAGGCCGACCGCCTCGAAGACCTGCGCCCCGCAGTACGACGACACCGTCGAGATGCCCATCTTGGACATGATCTTCAGGACGCCCTTGCCGAGCGCCTTGACGTAGTTGCGGACCGCCTTGCGCGCCTCCACGCCGACCAGCGCGCCGGTGGAGATCATGTCCTCGACCGACTCGAAGGCCAGGTACGGGTTGACCGCCGCCGCGCCGTACCCGATCAGCACGGCCGCGTGGTGCACCTCCCGACAGTCGCCGGACTCCACGACCAGCGCCACCTGGGTGCGGGTCTGCTCGCGGACCAGGTGCTGGTGCACCGCCGCCGTCAGCAGCAGCGACGGGATCGGGGCCAGGTCGGCGTTGGAGTCCCGGTCGGACAGCACCAGGATCCGGACGCCGTCCTCGATCGCCTCGGAGACGTGCCGGCAGATCTCGGTCAGCCGGGCCTTGATGCCGGCCCCGCCGTCGCGGATGCGGTAGAGACCGGAGACCCGGACCGCCTTGAAACCGGGCAGGTCACCGTCCTCGTCCACCGACAGGATCTTGGCCAGCTCGTCGTTGTCGATCACCGGGTACGGCAGCACGATCTGCCGGCAGCTCGCCGGGCCGGGATCGAGCAGGTTCCCCTCCGGGCCGATGGTCGACGCCAGGCTGGTCACCAGCTCCTCGCGGATGGCGTCCAGCGGCGGGTTGGTGACCTGGGCGAAGAGCTGGTGGAAGTAGTCGTAGAGCAGCCGCGGCCGGGTCGACAGCGGGGAGATCGGGGTGTCGGTGCCCATCGACCCGATCGGCTCGGCGCCGAGCCGGGCCATCGGGGCGAGCAGGATCTTCAGCTCCTCCTGCGAGTAGCCGAAGGTCTGCTGCCGGCGGCGCACCGAGTCGTGGGTGTAGACCACGTGCTCGCGCGGGGGCAGGTCGTCCAGCTCGATCAGGCCGGCGTGCAGCCACTCGTCGTAGGGCCGCTCGGCGGCCAGCTCGGCCTTGATCTCCTCGTCGGAGACGATCCGGCCGTTGACCGTGTCGACCAGGAACATCCGGCCCGGCTGGAGCCGACCCTTGGCGACCACGGTGGCCGGGTCGAGGTCGAGCACGCCCGCCTCGCTGCCCAGCACGACGAGCCCGTCGGCGGTACGCCACCAGCGGCCCGGGCGCAGCCCGTTGCGGTCCAGCACCGCGCCGACGATCTCGCCGTCGGTGAACGCGACCGACGCCGGCCCGTCCCACGGCTCCATCAGGCTGGCGTGGAAGCGGTAGAAGGATCTCCGACGGTGGTCCATGGCCGGGTCGTTCTCCCAGGCCTCGGGGATCATCATCAGCACCGCGTGCGGCAGGCTCCGCCCGGCCAGGTGCAGCAGTTCGAGGACCTCGTCGAAGTTCGCCGAGTCGGAGGCGGCCGGGGTGCAGACCGGGAAGATCCGCCGGATGTTGCCGGGGATGTGCCCGCCGGCTCCGCCGGCGGCTGAGGAACCGCCGCTGAGCATCGACTCTCTTGCCTGCATCCAGTTCCGGTTGCCGCGGATCGTGTTGATCTCGCCGTTGTGCGCGATGAACCGGTACGGGTGGGCCAGCGGCCAGGACGGGAAGGTGTTGGTGGAGAACCGGGAGTGCACCAGCGCGATCGCGGTGACCACCCGCTCGTCGGTCAGCTCCGGGTAGTACGCCGGCAGCTGGTCGGGGGTGAGCATGCCCTTCCAGACCATGGTCCGCGCGGACAGCGACGGGAAGTACGCCGGCACGCCCCGCTCGGCGCTCTCCCGCTCGGCCTGCTTGCGGACGCAGAACGCCACCCGGTCCAGGTCGAGGCCGGACAGCGGCGAACCGGCCGGGCCGGCCGGGGTGTCGGTGAGCCGGTGCGCGGCCAGGAAGAGCTGCCGGACCCGGGGCATCGCCGCGAGCGCCGTCTCGCCCAGGCCGGACGGGTCGGTCGGCACGTCCCGCCAGCCGAGCACGTCGGCGCCCTCGACCAGGGCGTACTTCTCCACCACCCGGCGGGCGCGGGCCTCGGCGGCGTCGTCGTCGGGGAGGAAGACCAGGCCGGTGGCGTACTGGCCGGCCGGCGGGAGCGGGAAGTCGACCACGGTGCGCAGGAACGCGTCCGGCACCTGGATCATGATCCCGGCGCCGTCACCGGTGTTCTGCTCCGCGCCCCGGGCGCCGCGGTGGTCCAGCCGGACCAGCGCCTCCAGGCCGTTCGCCACGACCTCGTGCGAGCGTCGTCCGTGCAGGTCCGCCACGAAGGCCACACCGCACGCGTCGTGCTCCTGCGCCGGGTCGTAGAGCCCGGACGCGGACCGTCCCGGTCCGGCGGTCGTGGCCGCCTGCGGGCTGTGAGGGTACGGAAGGGCCACCGGGCCTCCTGTCGTCGCTCAGGATGGATCAAGGTGGGGACGACGTCGGCCCTCGGGGGTCTATTGAGTCTACGTTAGGTCGGGGAAAGCAAGACCAGTGCAGATTGATCACACTTCCAACATCTGGGACGTGTAGTCTCGCGCGGTGGATTTCGTACCGGCTGACCTCTTCGACCGACTGGAAGCCTTCTACGACGCGGTGCCCCGCGACGCGGCCCGTCCGGAAGAACACGGTGCGCTGGTGCTCTTCGTCCGCGACGGCGCGGGCTGGCCGTTCTACGCCCGGCCGCGCCTCGACGCCACCGACACCCCGTCGCTGGCCGACGTCATGGCCGTCCGGGAACGGCAGCGGGAGCTGGGGCTGCCGGAGGCCTTCGAATGGGTGCACGACCGCACCCCGGGCCTGCTGGCCGTGGCCCGTTCCGCCGGGCTCGCCGTGCTGGAGGCGCCGTTGATGGTGCTGGAGGCGGACGCGCTGCCCGAGGCGGCGAGCCTCACCGACGTACCCGTGCGGGTGCTGGACCCCACCGACGCCGACTTCGCCGTGGACGTCGCCGCCCGCCGGGCCGTCGCCGCCGTCGGCTTCGCCGCGGCCGGCACCGCCCGGGGCGACGCCGGACCGGCGCAGCGGGACGCCGCGGTAACCGAACTGGACGTCGCCGCCCTCGACGAGGAGCGGGTACGCATCGCCGACGGCCGCCGCCTCTCGGTGATCGCCGGCACACCGGCCGAGGGCGCGCTGGCCAGCGGCATGGCGATGCGGGTCGGCGACGTGGCGGAGATCGCCGGGGTGGCCACCCTGCCGTCGGCCCGCCGCCGGGGCCTCGGCGCGGCGGTCACCGCCGCCCTCGCCCACGAGCTGCGCGCCGCCGGCACCGACCTGATCTTCCTGAGCGCCGGCAGCGAGGAGATCGCCCGGGTGTACCTGCGCGTCGGCTTCCGCCGCGTCGGCACCGCCTGCATCGCCGAACCCGCCCCCGTCCTACCCTGATCTCAGGGGGTGGGGGGTGTCCACTGGGCGGCGGCGGTGGCGGCGCTGTTGCGCAGCCGGGGGCTGATCTTGCCGAGGGCGGCGTCGCGGGCGCGCAGGGCGAGCCGGCCGCGGGTCTGCAGGACCGCCGACATCCGCCGGGTCTGCCGCACCACGGTTGCCGCGCGCGGACGACGGGCCCGGTCGTAGGCCTGCACCGCGTCCGGCAGGCGGGCGTCACGTAACAGGGACTGCAACGTGGCGGCGTCCTCGAAGGCCAGGCAGGCGCCCTGGCCCAGATGCGGCGGCATGGCGTGGGCGGCGTCGCCGAGCAGCACCACCCCGCCCGGCCCGGCCGGGAAGCCGTACGCCCGGGGCAGCGGGCGCAGCTCGCGGACCTCCTGCTGGACCAGGTCCGCCGGGTCGGTCGCGGCGAGCAGCGCCCCGATCGGCTCCGGCCAGCCCGCGTACCAGCGGCGTAGCAGGGCCAGCTGGGTCTCCGGCGGCTCCGGGCGTGGCGCCCCCGCGGCGGTGGCCACCCAGTAGATGCCGCCCCGGCCGGACTCGCCCCGCTCGCCGAGCGAGGCCGCCACGAAGCGGTAGCCGGCGCCGAGCGTCTCACCGTTCACCGGCTGGTCTGCCGGGAGCTTCGGGGCCCGGTACCAGGGGACCACCGCCCGCCAGGCGGCGCAGCCGGAACTCACCACCCCGGACTCCGGGGCCAGCTGCCGGCGGATTTCGCTGTCCGTGCCGTCCGCGGCGACCAGCAGGTCCGCCTCGAAGGTCTGCCGGCCGTCACCGACCGCCGGCCGCTGCCCGGCCGTCGCGGTCACCGTCCGCACGGCCACCCCGGTCCGCAGCTCCACCTGGTCGCCCAGGCCGGCGATCAGGGCGTCGTGCAGGTCCTCGCGGTGCACCACCACGGGGGTACGGTCGGCGGGCGTCGGGCGGGGCTGCACCAGCCACTGGCCGTCCGGGCGGCGTACCCCGCCGTCGGGCAGCGGGGTGGCGATCGCCTCCAACCCCGAGCCGAGGCCGAGGGCGCGCAGCGCGCGTACCCCGTTGGGCCAGAGCACGACGGCCGTCGGCTCGGGGCGTACCCGGTCGGCCCGTTCGAGGAGGGTGACCCGCCACCCGGAGCGGGCCAGCGCCCCGGCGGTCGCCAGTCCACCCAGGCCGGCTCCGACCACCACCGCGGTACGCATGGGCGCCGCTCCCCCGCTCAGCTGTCCCGGTCGGCGGGGCGACCGCCGGCCGCACCGGCCCGGTCGTCCTGGTCCGCCGCGACCCGGTCACCCTGGTCCGCCGCGACCCGGTCACCCTGGTCCGCCGCGACCCGGTCATTCTGGTCCGCCGTGGCCCGGTCCTGCGGGTCCGGCCCGGTCGGGCGGTCATCGGTGGCGTCCCGGTCCACCGGCTCGTCGTCGCCGGCCGCCGCGGCTTCCCCGGCCGCGTCGGTCGGCGTCGGCTCCTCCGGCGGGACACCGGTCTCCTGGTACGTCCGGAACTGCTCCTCGCTGACCACCCGGTAGCCCTCCGGGGCCACCGTGGCGGGCCCGGTCTCCCGCTGCGCGAGGTCGACCTGGGACAGGTCACCCCCACCGGCCGGCACGGCGGGCGCTTGGACACCGATCGGGATCAGGTATTCGCGCGGGCCACGCACCCGCAGGAAGTAGATCAGGGCGCCCACGAAGACCAGCGCGGCCGTCCAGACGTTGAGCCGCACCCCGAGGATGTGGGTCGCCGGGTCGCTGCGCATCAGCTCGATCCAGAACCGGCCGGCGGTGTAGCCCATCACGTAGAGCGCGAAGGCCCGGCCCCGACCCAGCTTGAACCGCCGGTCGACGAGCAGCACCAGCGCGGCGACCCCGATGTTCCACAGCGCCTCGTAGAGGAACGTCGGGTGGTAGAGGCCGGGTTCGAGGACCGGCTTGCCGTCGGCCAGCTCCGCGTGGCCGGGGTTGCCCGGGTCCATCCGGTGCACCTCCAGGCCCCAGGGCAGGGTGGTGCGGCCGCCGTACAGCTCGTTGTTGAACCAGTTGCCGAACCGCCCCACCGCCTGCGCCAGCGGCAGCCCGGGGGCGAGCGCGTCGGCGACCACGGCGAACGGGATGCCGAGCTGCCGGGCGGCGATCCAGGCGCCGATCGCGCCACCGGCGACCGCGCCCCAGATGCCCAGGCCGCCCTCCCAGATGGCGAACGCCTTGAGCGGCTGACCGCCGTCGCCGAAGTACTTGTCCGGCGAGGTGATCACGTGGTAGATCCGGGCGCCGATGATGCCGGTCGGCACCGCCCAGACGGCGATGTCCAGCACCGCGCCGGGGGCCACCCCGCGCCGGCGCAGCCGCCACTCCGTCACCACGCAGGCGACCACGATGCCGAGGATGATGCAGAGCGCGTACGCCCGGATCGGCACCGGCCCGAGCTGCCACACGGCGGTGCTCGGGCTGGGCAGGGCCGCCTGGGGGATCGTCGAGGCGAGGGTCACGGGTGCACACGCTACCGCTGCGGACCGCCCCGGCGGCACCCCGGTCCCGGCGGTTGTCGCAACCGATGACTTCTGGTTTGCGGGCCCGTAGGCTCTTTGTCCATGAGCGGGCTCACCTGGGCGGTGGCCGCCGTCGTCCTGGACGGGACCGGTCGCGTGCTGCTCTGCCGCCAGGGTCACGGCGAACGGCGCTGGGCGCTGCCCGGCGGCCGGCTCCGCTCCCCGCGGTGCCCGGCCGCGGCGGTCACCGAGGCGGTCCTGCGGGAGACGGGGCACCGGGTCGAGCCCGTCGATCTGGTGGGGCTCTACCACCTGAGCGAGGGTCCCTGCGGGTGTGGCGACGGGGTGCGACCGGCGCCGGCCGGCTCCCCACCCGACGTGGTGGTGCACGTCTTCCGGGCCGGGTCGGTAGCGGCGGGTGGCACGGAGCGCGGGGCGGCCGACGGGTGCGTGCTGGGCTGGCACCACCCCGACGCCCTGCCCGCCCGGCTCACCCCGGTCACCCGGGCCGCCGTCACCGACGCCCTCGCCGGCCGCGCCGGCGTGCTGCGGGACCTGCGCCCCGACCGTCCGGCAACCGGCGCCCCGCTCGACGAAGCCCCGATCACCCTGCCCGGCCAACCCGGCTCGGTCTCCCCCACCCCCCACACCCTGTCCACCTGACGGCCCGCACGACCCACCGCTAGGCCCGGTTGATCATGAAGTTAGCGCGTCGATCCATGGCATCTGGCGGCGCCAACTTCATGATCAACGCGCGGGGCGGGGGTGGGTGCGGGAAGGGGGAGCCGGGGGGGTTAGCGGGTGGGGTTGCGGACGCCGTCGGCCAGTTCGGCGCTGAGGGTACGCAGGGCGGTCAGGCCGGCGGCCCGGTCCGGCGCGTCCAGGACGCAGCGGACCAGGGCGCTGCCCACGATCACGCCGTCGGCGTACCCGGCGACGGTGGCGGCCTGCGCGCCGGTGCCCACGCCCAGCCCGACGCCGACCGGCAGGTCGGTGACCTCGCGGGTGCGGGAGACCAGGATCGGCGCCGCGTCCGAGGTGCGCGCCCGGGCCCCGGTCACGCCCATCACCGCGGTGGCGTAGACGAAGCCCCGGCAGTGCTGGACCGTCATGGCCAACCGCTGGTCGGTGGAGGAGGGCGAGACCAGGAACGTGCGGTCCAGGCCGTGCGCGTCGGAGGCGGCCAGCCACTCCTGCGCCTCGTCGGGAATCAGGTCCGGCGTGATCAGGCCGGTGCCGCCGGCGGCGGCCAGGTCACGGGCGAACGCGTCGACGCCGTACCGCTCGACCGGGTTCCAGTAGGTCATGGTGACCACCGGCGCGCCGGTGGCCGCCACCGCCTCGATGATCCGCAACGCGTCGGCGGTGCGTACGCCGCCGGCCAGGGCGATGTCACTGGCCTTCTGGATCACCGGTCCGTCCATCACCGGGTCGGAGTACGGGATCTCCACCTCGATGACGTCCACCCCCGCCTCGACCATGGCGGTCATCGCGGCGATGCTCCCCTCGACGGTCGGGAAGCCGGCCGGCATGCAGCCGACCAGTACGGCCCGACCGTCGGCGCGGGCCTTGTCGAAGGCGACGCCGATCCGACTCACGTTCACTGCTCCTTGTCGAGGATGCCGAAGTACTCGCCGGCGGTGTGCACGTCCTTGTCGCCACGGCCGGAGAGGTTGATCAGGATGACCGGCTCCCGGCCCAGCTCGGCGGCGAGCTTCGGGGCGATCTGCACGGCCCCGGCCAGCGCGTGCGCGCTCTCGATCGCCGGGATGATCCCCTCGGTGCGGCAGAGCAGCTCGAACGCGGCCATCGCCTCGGTGTCGGTCACCGGGGTGTAGGTGGCCCGCCCGCTGTCGTGCAGCCAGGCGTGCTCGGGCCCGACGCCGGGGTAGTCCAGGCCGGCGGAGATCGAGTGCGACTCCACGGTCTGGCCGTCGGCGTCCTGGAGCACGTACGTCCGGGTGCCGTGCAGCACCCCGGTGGACCCGCCGGTGATGCTCGCCGCGTGCTTGCCGGTCTCCACCCCGTCGCCACCGGCCTCGAAGCCGTACAGCCGCACGTCGGCGTCGCCGACGAAGGCGTGGAAGATGCCCAGCGCGTTGGAACCGCCGCCGACGCAGGCCGCGACCGCGTCGGGCAGCCGGCCGATCTGGTCGAGGCACTGCTGGCGGGCCTCGTCGCCGATGCCGCGGACGAAGTCCCGCACCATGGCCGGGAAGGGGTGCGGCCCGGCGGCGGTGCCGATCAGGTAGTGGGTCTCGTCGACGTTGGCGACCCAGTCCCGCATCGCCTCGTTCATCGCGTCCTTGAGGGTGCGCGAGCCGGTGGTGACCGGGACCACGGTGGCGCCGAGCATCCGCATCCGGGCCACGTTCAGCGCCTGCCGCTCGGTGTCCACCTCGCCCATGTAGACGACGCACTCCAGGTCGAACAGGGCGGCGGCGGTGGCGCTGGCCACGCCGTGCTGGCCGGCGCCGGTCTCCGCGATCACCCGCCTCTTGCCCATCCGCTTGGTGAGCAGGGCCTGACCGAGCACGTTGCGCACCTTGTGCGCGCCGGTGTGGTTCAGGTCCTCCCGCTTGAGCAGCACCCGGGCGCCGAGCTTGGCGGAGAGCCGCTCGGCCGGGTACAGCAGCGACGGGGTGCCCGCGTAGTCGCGCAGCAGGGCGGCGAACTCCCCGCGGAACGACTCGTCGGCCATCGCGGTGCGCCACGCCCCGTCCAGCTCGTCCAGCGCGGCCACCAGGGCCTCGGGAACGAACCGGCCACCGAAGCGGCCGAAGTGGCCGGCGGTGTCGGGGTACGGGGCGGCCAGCGCGTCGGCGCTCATCGCGGGTTCCTCTCGCAGCGGTTTCGGACCCCGACGCGGCTCAGCGCGCCGGTCGGGGCGTCGCCGGGTGGTTCCCGGCGTTGACCAGTTCGGCCACCGCCTCGCGGGGGCTCTTCTGGGTGACCAGTCCCTCGCCGACCAGGACCGCGTCGGCACCGGCCGAGGCGTACCGGATGAGGTCGTGCGGGCCGCGGACGCCGGACTCGGCGATCTTGACCACGCTGCTCGGCAGGCCGGGCGCGATCCGCTCGAAGACGGACCGGTCGACCTCCAGGGTACGCAGGTCACGGGCGTTGACCCCGATCACCTGTGCCCCCGCCTCCAGGGCCCGGTCGGCCTCCTCCTCGGTGTGCACCTCGACCAGCGCGCACATGCCGAGCGACTCGATCCGCTCCAGCAGGCCGACCAGGGCGTTCTGCTCCAGCGCCGCGACGATCAGCAGCACCAGGTCGGCGCCGTGCGCCCGGGCCTCGTGGACCTGGTAGCTGGAGACCACGAAGTCCTTGCGCAGCACGGGCACCTTCACCGCGGCGCGCACGGCGGCCAGGTCGTCCAGCGACCCACCGAACCAGCGCCCCTCGGTCAGCACGCTGATCGCCCGGGCGCCGCCCGCGGCGTAGTCACCCGCCAGGTCGGCGGGGTCGGCGATCTCGGCCAGCCGCCCCTTGGACGGCGAGGAGCGCTTGACCTCCGCGATCACCGCCACACCGGGCCGGCGCAGGGCCGCGTACGCGTCCAGCGGCGGCGGCGCGGCGGCCGCCAGCTGGCGGATCCGCTCCAGCGGCACCTGCGCCTGGCGCTGTGCCACGTCCTCGCGCACACCGGCAATGATCTCGTCGAGCACGCTTACGAACTTCGCCTTACCGGCGTCGTCCCCCTCCGCGTGCGCATGCTCAGCAGTCACCAACGGACTCCCCTCTCCGGGTGTCATGGGCCGATGCTAGGTGGCGCCACCTGGTGTCGGGTGGCGGGGGTATGGCGCTCCTCACGAGATGGCCTGGGGCATAATGGCCGACTTCCGGTGAACGGGATGTCACCCAGGGCCACCGGTGGGATCGACCACGGTCACCGGCCGGCCACCGCTGGAACGCATCGCATCGATCGATGCCCATGACCTATTCGACCATGGTCCGGCCGACCGCGCAGCGCGGGACGGCGACCGCCGGGGTGTGACGAAGCTCAAGGCCGAACGGTCCTACCCAGGTGGTTCGCAGCGCGCGACAGTTGTTCCGCCCGTCATCGCGGCGAAACGTGAACCGGGCAGCATTCGACTCGGGCAGACTCGACGACGCGTCCACCCGATCGACGACCGGTCCGCCCGACCGTCGCCACCGATCCTTCGTGCGAGGTGACCCATGACCACTCCCGAGTCGCCGTCCACCATCGGCCTCACCACGATCTCGCGCACCGTCGCGTCACTCGCCGTCGGCGTGGTGCACACCCTGGAACGCGCCGTGGTCGGCGAGGCCCGGGTGCGCACCGCCCGGGGCAACGCCTGGGAGGCGGTCTGCGCCGACCGGGCCCGCGCCGGCCAGCGCGCCGAGCTGGACCGACTGGTCACCGAGCTGGCCGCCGCCCGGGCCGCGGCCCGGGACCGCCAGCCGGTCAGCTGACCGTCGGGTCCTCGCCCCGGTCCAGCGCGTCCCACGCCTCCCGGGTCCGCGGACCGGAGACCGGGCCACCGCCGTCCACCGTCGGGGCCCCGCCGCCGCGGGCGCGCCGCTCGTAGCGGGCGCCCATCGCCGGCCAGTGCCGCCCCCGCAGCGCGGTCAGCCCACCGCCGGCCGCGGCCAGCACGCCACCGACCAGGCAGAGCGCCGGCCACTGCCGGCTCAGCTCGCCGTCGAAGCCGGCGAGGAGCCCGTAGCCGCCACCAGCCGCCACCGCCAGGCCGAGCAGCCCGAGCAGGGCGCCAAGCGCCCGGCGGACCGCGCCGCGGGTGGCCAGCAGCGCGCCGCCGCCGGCCAACCCGACCACGGCCAGTGCGGGCAGCCACGGCAGCAGGGCGGCGCCCGTGCGGGCCGTCCGGGTCGGCGGCAGCGGCGGCCGGTCGGTCAGCTCCACCGTCCAGGTCCGGGTCGCCGCGTAGAGCGCCAGACCCGCCCCGGCCAGGCTGAGCAGGACGGCGTACGTCAGCTCGCGGCGCCCGGCCCGCGCCGGCTCCCCGGCCGGCTCCGGGTCCGGCCCGGTCACGGCACTCACCGGGCCGGCTTTTCGTTCGCGACTGCGGGGCTCCGCTGCGCTGCACTCCTCGCGCTCACCGGACCTGCCTTTCGTTCGCGACTGCGGGGCTCCGCTGCGCTGCACTCCTCGCGCTCACCGGGCCGCCTTCAGGGTCTCGGCGGCGGCGATCGCGGCGAGCACCGCGGCGGCCTTGTTCCGGGTCTCCTGATCCTCCGACGAAGGATCGGAATCGGCCACCACGCCGGCGCCGGCCTGCACGTACGCCCGCCCGTCGCGCAGCAGCGCGGTGCGGATCGCGATCGCCATGTCCAGGTCGCCGCCGAAGCCGAAGTAGCCGACGGTGCCGCCGTAGAGGCCCCGGCGCACCGGTTCCAGCTCCTCGATGATCTCCATGGCCCGCACCTTGGGCGCCCCGGAGAGGGTGCCCGCCGGGAAGGTGGCCGCGAGGGCGTCGAAGGCGGACCGGTCGGCGCGCAGGGTGCCGGTCACCGTGGAGACGATGTGCATGACGTGGCTGTACCGCTCGATGGTGGCGAACTCGGGGACCTCGACGGTGCCCGGCTCGCAGACCCGACCCAGGTCGTTGCGGCCCAGGTCGACCAGCATCACGTGCTCGGCGCGCTCCTTCGGGTCGGCGAGCAGCTCGGCGGCGTACCGGGCGTCGGCCTCCGGGGTGGCCCCGCGCGGGCGGGTGCCGGCGATCGGGTGCAGCATCGCGCGCCGCCGGCCGTCGGCGTCCCCGGTGACCTTGAGGTGCGCCTCCGGGGACGAGCCGACGATGTCGAAGCCGTCGAAGCGCAGCAGGTACATGTACGGGCTGGGGTTGGTGGTGCGCAGCACCCGGTAGACGTCCAGCGGGTCGGCCTCGGTGGCCCGCTCGAAGCGCTGGGCCAGCACGATCTGGAAGCACTCGCCGGCCCGGATGGCCTCCTTGGCCGCCTCGACCGCCTTGGGGTAGCCGCCCTCGGGGGTGCGACTGACCACGTCGCCGACCGCCGGCCGCTCGACGGTGGAGATCATGGGCGGAATCGGTCGGGACAGCGCGGTGGTCATCGCGTCCAGCCGTCCCACCGCGTGGTGGTACGCCGCCGCCACCAGCGGCGCCCGGTCCGGGGCGTCGGTGGGCGGCAGCACCGCGTTGGCCACCAGGATCGCCGAGCCCTCGTGGTGGTCGAGCACCACCAGGTCGGTGGCAAGCATCATGCCCAGCTCGGGCAGGCGCAGGTCGTCCTCGGTGAGCTCGGGCAGCCGCTCGAGCCGCCGGACGAAGTCGTAGCCGAGGTAGCCGACCATCCCGCCGGTCAGCGGCGGCATTCCGCTGGCCGGGTCGAAGACCGGACCGGCGAGCTGCTCGACGGTCTCCCGCAGCGCGCGTACCGGGTCGCCGTCGGTGGGCAGGCCGGCGGGCGGGTGGCCGGTCCAGACGGCGGAGCCGTCCCGCTCGCCGAGGGTGGCCAGGCTGCGTACGCCGATGAAGGAGTAGCGCGACCAGGGCGTACCGGCCGGGCCGGCGCCCTGCTCGGCGGACTCCAGCAGGAAGGTGCCGGGGCCGCCGGCCAGCTTCCGGTAGACCCCGACCGGGGTCTCGGCGTCGGCGAGCAGCCGCCGGACGACCGGTACGACCCGCCAGCGCGCGGCCAGGTCGGCGAAGGTGGCCTGGTCCGGGCCGACCGTCCCGTCGGTCATGCGGCATCGCCTCCAGGGGTGACCGGCAGTTCCTCGAAGAAGCACGAGCGGTGCCCGGTGTGGCAGGCCGCGCCGACCTGATCGACGCTCACCAGCAGCGCGTCACCGTCGCAGTCCACCGCCACCGAGCGGACGTACTGGTGGTGGCCGGAGGTGGCGCCCTTGACCCAGTACTCCTGCCGGCTGCGCGACCAGTAGGTGGCCCGGCCGGTGGTCAGCGTGCGGTGCAGGGCCTCGTCGTCCATCCAGGCGAGCATCAGCACCTCGCCGGTGTCGTGCTGGCGCACCACGGCGGCGACCAGGCCGTCGGGGGTGCGGCTCAGCCGGGCGGCGACGGCGGGGTCGAGCCGGGACGGGCGGGCCGGGCCGCCGGTCGCGTCGGAGCGGTCGGGACCGGCGGTCAGGGGAGCGTCAGGTACGGGCACAGTGACCCATTGTCCCGCACGCGCCGCGGCCCCCGCCGCCGCGTCCCGGAGGCCGGTCAGTGACCGACCGTCCGCATCCCCGCCTCCGGGTACCGCTGGCCGGCCACCGCGTCGGCCGGCACCGCCTCGCGCAGCCGGTTCCGCTGGGCCGGGGTGAGCCGGATGTCGGCCGCCGCCGCGTTCTCCTCCAGGTAGCGGACCCGCTTGGTGCCGGGGATCGGCAGGATGTCCTCACCCTGGGCGAGCAGCCAGGCCAACGCCGCCTGGGCCGGGGTGCAGCCGATCTCGGCGGCCACCTCGCGGACCGCCTCGACCAGCTTCAGGTTGGCGTCGAGGTTCCCCTCGGCGAAGCGCGGCACCCCGGCGCGCCAGTCGTCGGCGGCCAGCTGCTCCCGGCTGGTGATCGCCCCGGTGAGCAGCCCTCGTCCCACCGGCGAGTACGCGACCAGCGCCACGCCCAGCTCCCGGCAGGTGTCCAGCATCTCGGCCTCGACGTCCCGGCTGAACAGGGAGTACTCCATCTGCACGGCGGCGATCGGGTGGATCGCGTGGGCCGCGCGCAGGGTGGCCGGGCTGACCTCGGAGAGGCCGACCAGCCGGATCTTGCCGGCGGTGACCAGCTCGGCGAGCGCGCCGACGGTCTCCTCGATCGGGGTGGCCGGGTTTCGCCGGTGCAGGTAGTACAGGTCGATGGTGTCCACGCCCAGCCGGCTCAGCGAGGCGTCGCAGGCCTCCCGGGCCCAGGCGGCGCTGCTGTCGACGTACGCGCCGGGGGTGCCGGTGCCGCCGAAGCTGTCGCCGCGGCTGCGGTTGCCGAACTTGGTGGCCAGGAAGACCTCGTCGCGGCGGGCCCGCACCACCGGGCCGAGCAGCCGCTCGTTGGCGCCGAAGCCGTACATGTCGGCGGTGTCGAGGTGGTTGACGCCGAGGTCCAGGGCCCGGTGCAGGGTCCGGGTCGACTCGGCGTCGTCGCCCTGCCCGTACGCGAAGCTCATCCCCATGCAGCCGAGGCCGACCGCCGAGACCTCCGGTCCGTGCGCGCCCATCCGTCGTCGCATCATGCCTGCTCCTCCTCCGCCCTGCGGTACACGTCGATCTTGTAGTTGAGGATCTCCAGGTCCTCGGTGAGCTCGGCCATCCGGGCCAGCACCCGGGCCCGGTGCGTCTCGAACAGCGCCCGCCGGGCGCCGAGCGTCCGGTCCCCCTGGCGGGCCAGCTCGGCGTAGCGGCGCATGTCCCGCACCGGCATGCCGGTGCGGCGCAGCCGGGTGAGCAGGACCAGCCAGTTGACGTCGGACTCGGTGTAGCGCCGGCGGCCCGCGGAGTCCCGCCCGACCGGGGCGACCAGCCCCTCCTGCTCGTACCAGCGCAGCGTGTAGGTGGTCAGGCCGACCCGGGTCGCCGCCTCGCCGACCGACAGGCCCATCTCCTGGGTACTGATGTCCACGGGCCCCAGCCTTCCAGTTCGAGCACGCTCGAAGTCAACCGTTGCGGGGCGGGGCACAACTCATCTAGCGTTGAGTTCAACAGGTGATGAGTTTCGGAGGCGGGCGATGGACGAGGCGGTGGCGGTCCACGACCTGGTCGTGGAGCGCGGCGGGCGACGGGTGCTGCACGGCGTCAGCTGCGCCGTGCCGCGCGGCACGGTGACCGGGTTGCTCGGTCCCAGCGGCAGCGGCAAGACCACCCTGATGCGGGCGGTCGTCGGCGTGCAGACCGTCGGCTCGGGCACGGTCACCGTGCTCGGCCGGCCGGCCGGCTCACGGGAGCTGCGTTCCCGGGTCGGCTACCTCACCCAGGCGCCCAGCGTCTACGCCGACCTGACGGTGCGGGAGAACGCCCGCTACTTCGCCGCCCTGCACGGCCGCGGGCACGCCGAGGCCGACCGGGCCGTCGCCGACGTCGGGCTGGCCGACGCCGCCGGCCAGCTGGTCGGCACCCTCTCCGGCGGGCAGCGCAGCCGGGCGTCGCTGGCCTGCGCCCTGGTCGGCGACCCGGAGCTGGTCATCCTGGACGAGCCCACCGTCGGGCAGGACCCGGTGCTGCGGGCCGACCTGTGGGCCCGGTTCCACGCCATGGCCGCCGCCGGGACCACCCTGCTGGTCTCCAGCCACGTGATGGACGAGGCCGCCCGCTGCGACCGGCTGCTGCTGATCCGCGAGGGCCGGCTGATCGCCGACGACACCCCCGCCGGGGTACGCGCCACCGCCGGCGTCGACGACCTCGACGAGGCGTTCCTGCGACTGATCCGCGCGAGCGAGGCGGACACCGCCGGAAAGGACGCCTCATGAACCCGCGCATCCTGGCCGCCACCACCGGGCGCATCCTGCGCCAGTTGCGGCACGACCGGCGCACCGTGGCGCTGCTGCTGGTCGTCCCCACCGTGCTGCTCACCCTGGTCTACTTCATGTACGTCGACCAGCCCACCCCGCCCGGGGCGCCGGGCGTCTTCGACCGGGTGGCCCTGATCATGCTGGGCTTCTTCCCGTTCATCATCATGTTCCTGGTGACCAGCATCGCCATGCTCCGCGAGCGCACCACCGGCACCCTGGAACGGCTGCTCACCACCCCGCTGGGCAAGCTCGACCTGCTCTTCGGCTACGGCATCGCCTTCGGCCTGGCCGGGGTCCTCCAGTCCACGGTGGCCTCGGTGGTGGCGTACCGGCTCTTCGGGCTGAGCACCGCCGGCAGCGCCTGGCTGGTGGTGCTGATCGCCGGGGTCAACGCCGTGCTCGCGGTGGCGCTGGGGCTGTTCTGCTCCGCCTTCGCCCGCACCGAGTTCCAGGCCGTGCAGTTCATGCCGGTGGTGGTGGCGCCCCAGCTGCTGCTCTGCGGGCTCTTCGTGCCCCGGGGCGAGATGGCGGGCTGGCTCCAGGCGGTCAGCGACGTCCTGCCCCTGTCGTACGCGGTCGAGGCCCTCCAGGAGGTCGGCGCGCACCCCGACCCGACCGGCACGATGTGGCGGGACGTGGCGATCGTGGCCGGCGCGGCGGTGGTGGCGCTGGTGCTGGCCGCCGCGACGCTGCGCCGGCGCAGCGGGTGACGGCCCGGCGCACCGGCCGGCGGCCCGGCAACCCGGACACCCGGGAGGCGATCCTCGCCGCGGCCCGGACCGCGTTCGCCGAGCGTGGCTTCGACGCCGCCTCGATCCGGATCATCGCCACGGCGGCCGGTGTCGACCCGGCGCTGGTGCACCACTACTTCGGCACCAAGGAGGAGCTCTTCCGGGCCACCGTGGCGATCCCGATCGACCCGGCCGAGCTGCTGCCGGAGGTGCTCGCCGGCGGCCGGGACGAGGTCGGCGCCCGGCTGGTCCGCACCTTCCTGACCGTCTGGGACTCGCCCGCCGGCACGGCGGCGGTGGCGCTGCTCCGCTCGGCGGTGAGCAACCCGTGGACCGCCCGGCTGCTGCGCGAGTTCCTGGTCACCCAGGTGCTGCGCCGGGTCCTCGACCGGCTCGACCTGGACCCGGCCGAGGTGCCGCTGCGGGGGTCGCTGGTGGCCACCCAGCTGGCCGGCCTGGCCATGATGCGCTACGTCATCCGCCTGGAACCGGTCGCCTCCGCCCCGCAGGACACCCTCGTCGCCACCATCGGCCCCACCCTCCAGCGCTACCTCACCGGCCCGCTCCCCCCGCCCGACCAGGGCTGACCGGCGCGGGTCAGCGGGTCTGTTCGAGCCAGGGATCAGCGGGTCTGTTCGAGCCAGGAGGCGTAGAGGAGGGCGTAGACGGAGTCGGGGTCCTTGAGCAGGTCCTCGTGGGGGCCGCGCTGGACCACCCGGCCGCGGTCCACCACGATCACCTCGTCGGCGGACTGGGCGGTGGAGAGCCGGTGCGCGATGGCCAGGGTGGTCCGCCCCCGGGTCACCGCGTCCAGGGTGCGTTGCAGGCGTACCTCGGTGGCCGGGTCGACCGCGCTGGTGGCCTCGTCGAGCACCAGCAGGTCAGGGTCGGCGACGTACGCCCGGGCCAGCGCGACCAGCTGCCGCTCCCCCACGCTCAGCGCCTCGCCGCGCTCGCCGACCGGGGTGGCCAACCCGGACGGCAGGCCGTCCAGCCAGTCGGCCAGGCCCAGCTCGGTGAAGGCGGCCGTGAGCTGCTCGTCGGTCAGCTCCGGCCGGGCGAACCGGACGTTCTCCCCCACCGTGGCGTCGAACAGGAACCCGTCCTGCGGCACCATGACCACCCGGGAGCGCAGCGAGTCGAACCGCACCTGGTCCAGCGGCACCCCGGAGAGCAGCACCGACCCGGTGGTCGGATCCATCAGCCGGGTGAGCAGCTTGGCGAAGGTGGTCTTGCCGCTGCCGGTCTCGCCGACCACCGCCACCCGGCTCTTCGCCGGGATGTCCAGGGTGACGTCGTGCAGCACCGGCGGGCCGCCCGGATAGGCGAACCCCACGTTGGCGAAGCGGACGTCGACCGGGCCCGGCGGCAGCTCGCGGCCCTGCTCGCCCGGGTCGGCCACGTCCGGGGCGACGTCCAGCACGTCCAGCACCCGCCGCCAGCCGGCGATCGCGTTCTGCGCCTCGTTGAGCACCTCGGTGGCGATCTGCACCGGCTGGATGAAGAGCGTCACCAGGAACAGGAACGCGGTGAGCTGGCCGATCGACAGGGTCCGGTCCACGCCGAGGCTGACCCCGACCACCACCACCCCGGCCAGCGCCAGCCCGGCCGCCAGCTCGCCGACCGAGCTGCCCAGGATGCTGATCCGGATGGCCCGCTGCTGCGCCTCGCGCTGCCGCTCGATCGCCCCGTCCAGCCGCCGCTCGGTCCGGCCCGCGATGCCGTAGGCCCGGATCACCGGCGCCCCGACCACGCTCTCCCCGATCGTGCCGAGCAGCGCGCCGGTCCGCTGCCGGACCGTCGCGTACGCGCCGGCGAGGCGGCGCTGCAACAGCCGGATCACCAGCACGGCGGGCGCGAAGGCCGCGTACACCACCAGGGTCAGCTGCCAGGAGTACGCCAGCATCACCGCCGTGGTGACCACCAGCTGACCCAGGTTGACCAGCAGGATCACCCCGCCCCACTGGAGGAACTGGGTGATCTGGTCGACGTCGCTGGTCACCCGGGAGACCAGCGACCCGCGCCGCTCCGACTGCTGGTGCAGCATCGACAGGTCGTGCACGTGCCGGAACGCCCTGGTCCGCACGTTGGCCAGCGCGGTCTCGCTGACCGTGAACAGCCGCCGCATCATCAGGTAGCCGCAGGTGGTGGTCACCACCAGCACGGCGGCGGTGATCACCACCACCGTCCAGACCACGTCCAGGTCGAGGCCGCCGACGATGCCGTGGTCGATGCCGCGCTGCACCGCCACCGGCACGGCCACCCGGCCGACCATGTAGACCAGGGCCAGCGCCAGCGTGCCGGCCAGCCCGACCTTCAGCTCCGGCGACAGGGCCAGCCCGCGGCGCAGCGTCCCCCAGGTCGACTCGCTCCGCTCGTCCGCCGGCCGCTCGGCCTCGGTGGTAGGGGCAGTGCTCACCGGTCCACCTCGATCTCCAGGCCCGAGGTCAGCGGCGCGACCTCGTCGTATGTCCGGTCCTGCTCGCGTTCCTGCTCGGCCTGCTCGTAGGCGGTGACCAGGTCGGCGTACCCGGGCACGGTGGCCAGCAGCTCGGTGTGGGTGCCGCGGGCCAGCACCCGGCCCTGCTCCAGGTAGATCACCTCGTCGGCCAGGGCGATGGTGGCCCGGCGGTAGGCGACCACCAGGATCGACGCGGCCGCCCCGTCGCCGGCCCCGCCGCGCAGCCCGGCCAGGATCGCCGCCTCCACCCGCGGGTCGACGGCGCTGGTGGCGTCGTCGAGGACCAGCAGCCGGGGCCGACCGGCCAGCGCCCGGGCCAGGGTCAGCCGCTGCCGCTGGCCGCCGGAGAGCGAGGTGCCCCGCTCGCCGACCATGGTGTCCAGCCCGTCGGGGAGCGCGGCGACGAAGCCGTCCGCCTCGGCCAGCCGCAGCGCCGCCCAGACGTCCTCGTCGCCGATGCCGGGGCGGTCCAGGCTGATGTTGGCCCGGACGGTGTCGTCGAAGACGAACGGCACCTGGGCGACCAGCGCGACCGTGCGGGCCAGCGACTCGGCGGTCAGCTCCCGCAGGTCCACCCCGTCCAGGGTGACCGTGCCGGAGTCGGGGTCGACCAGCCGGACGGCCAGGGAGGCGACGGTGGACTTGCCGGCGCCGGTCGGCCCGACCAGGGCGACCGTCTTCCCGGCCGGCACGGTGAAGCCGACCGCGCCGAGCACCAGGGTGCCGGGCAGGTGCGCCTCGGCCGGCTCGTACCCGAAGTGCACGTCGTCGAAGGCGAGCGTGGCCGGGCGCGGCTCGGCCGGGTCGAGCCGGCGGTCGCCGTACGGCATCTCGCCGGTGGCGTCCAACACCCGGCGCACCCGGTCCCAGCCGGCGACGCTGCGCGGCAGCTCGGCCAGGACCCAGCCGATGGCCCGGACCGGGAAGGCCAGCACGGTGAAGAGGAAGGCCACGCTGACCAGCTCGGTGACGGTGATCGCGCCGGCCCGGAAACGGAACGCGCCGACCACAAGCACGGCCAGCGTGCCGAGGCTGGGCAGGGTCTCCAGCATCGGGTCGAAGACGCCGCGCAGCCGGCCGACGGAGATCAGCGCGTCGCGCAGCTCGTGGGCGCGGGCGGCGAACCGGTCGGTCTCCTGCGCCTCACGGCCCATGGTCTTGACCACCAGCGCGCCGTCGAAGCTCTCGTGGGCGATGCCGCTGACCTCGGCGCGCAGCCGCTGCGCGCGGGCCTGGCGGGGGGCCATCCTGCGGGAGTAGACGACGTTGAGCGCGAACAGCGCCGGGAAGACCGCCAGGCCGACCAGGGCCAGCGCCCAGTCGGTGAGGAAGAGCGAGACCACGGCGCCGATCAGCATCACCAGGGTGCCGACGGCGAACGGCAGCGGGGCGATCGGGTACCAGGCGGCCTCGACGTCGGAGTTGGCGTTGGAGAGCAGGGTGCCGGTGGAGTTGCGGTGGTGCCAGGACAGCGGCAGTTCCAGGTAGCGGCGGGTGACCCGGCGGCGGTAGGCGGCCTGGAGCCGGTACTGCATGTAGCCGGCGCCGAGCCGGCGGCCGAAGATGCCGACCACCCGCAGCACGCTGATCCCGAACAGCGCGGCGGCGGCCAGCGCCAGGGCGCCGACCCCGACCGAGCCGCGGGCGATCGCCGGCACCACCACGTCGCCGACCACCCCGCCGACGACGTACGCGCTGGCGATGACCATGGAGCCGAAGAGCACACTGCCGGCCACGGCCACCGCGAAGATCCTCGGCTGTTCCCGGATCGCCCGGCCGAGGACCGTCATTCCCCTGCCGAGTACGTCCCGACTCGTCCCGCTCGCCACACTCTCCCCCGCCGTAAGCCGCAATTATCTCCCTCATCCTTACCGCTCGCGGGCCGCTCCGCCGACCCGGAGGGGCATGTCCACCGTCACGTCCGCCGCCGGCGTGGCGCCCGGCGGGAACGCCGCGCGCGGCCGGCGCGCCGATCGGCCGTCGCGGGCCTACGATCGGCGGCATGCCGCGGTACGCCCGAGCCGAGCGCGAGGCGCTCGCCGACCTGATGCTGGAACTGGGACCGGACGCGCCGACCGTCGCGCAGGGGTGGACGACCCGGGACCTGGCCGCCCACCTGATCGTCCGCGAGCGGCGACCGGACGCCGCCGGGGGCATCGTGCTGCCGCCGCTGCGGGAGTACGCCGAGCGGGTGCGCCGCCGCACCGCCGCCGGCCCCTGGACCGAGCTGGTGCGGCGGGTGCGCCGCCCGCCGGTGTGGAGCCCGGTCAGCAACCCGCTGACCGACGAGCTGGTCAACACCATGGAGTTCTTCCTCCACCACGAGGACGTGCGCCGGGCCCGCCCGGGCTGGCTGCCCCGGGACCTGCCGGCCGGCGAGTCGGCGGTGCTGTGGAAGCGGGCGGCGCTGCTGGCCCGGATGGGGCTGCGCCGGTTCCCGGCGGACCTGCTGGTCCAGGCGCCCGGCTTCGGCGAGACGCGGCTGGGCCGGGGCGGCGACCGGGTGCGGCTGGTCGGCGCGCCGGGCGAGCTGGTGCTCTTCCTGTCCGGGCGGCAGCGGGTGGCCCGGGTGCAGGTGGACGGCCCCCCGGCGGCGGCCGAACGGCTGCGGGCGGCCGACCTCGGGCTCTGACCGAGCGTGCGAAACCGGACACGGGAAATGTGAACTTCTTTTCCCGCCAGTGACGGATGCCGATGCCCGGTGCCGTACGCTGCTGTCGCGCCGCCGATCCCCTCCGGTGGCGCGGCAGGGAGCGCCATGCGGAGCTTCGCGGTCTCGGTCCTGCGCGAACCCCCCTTCGTGCCCCGCCGGCACGCCGCCGCCGGCCTGGTCGCCGGGGAGAGCGCCGGCTGGGCGCGCGACCTCGGCCTGGTGCACAGCCCGGCGGGGCTGCGCCGGTTGCGCGCCGCCAACCCGGCCGACCTGGCCGCCCGGGCCTGCCCGGAGGCGCCCGTCGACCGGCTGCGCCTGCTGGCCGACCTGATCACCTGGTTGTTCGTGATGGACGACGCCTGCGACGAGGACGGCCTGGGCGCCAGCCCGGTCCAGCTGGCGCCCGTGGTCGCCCTGCTGCTGGAGGTGCTGGACCGGCACGGGGACGGCAGCGTCGCCCCGCCCGCCGAGGCCGGCCCGCTCGGGGTCGCGCTCGACGACGTGTGCCGGCGGGTACGCGACCGCCGGCAGCCGGCCGCCCTGCTGCGCCTGATCAGCCAGTTGCGGGAGTACCTGTTGGCGTTGCTCTGGGAGGCGGCCAACCGGGAGCACCGGCGGGTCCCCGGCTCCGCCGAGTACGTGCAGATGCGCCGGCACACCGGTGGCGCCCGCCCGGTCTTCACCCTCACCGACCTGGCCCGGGACCGGTGGCCGGGCGCGGTCGGTCGGGCCGACCCTGGCCTGGCCGCCCTCGACGCCCTCGCCGCGGACCTGGTCTGCTGGTGCAACGACCTGTTCTCCTACGGCAAGGAGCGCAGCAGCGCGCCCGACGCGCACAACCTGGTCAGCACGATCGCCGGGGAGGACGGGCTGGACGAGGAGGCGGCGCTGCGGGCGGCGGCCGACCGGTACAACGCGGGGCTGGCCGCGTACGCCGCGCGGGAGGCGGTGCTCTCGGCGGCCGGCAACGAGGCGGTCCGGGACTTCCTGACCACGCGGCGGGACTGGATCCGGGCCACCTACGACTGGTCCCTGGCGGCCACCCGGTACGCCTGAACCGGCCGGCCCACCCCGCCGTCCCGGCCGGACCGCAGCACCGACCGGGCTGGTCACGCTCCGGTGACGGCACTAGCCGATCGCCGGGTGCAGGCAATACCCTTCGGTAACCGCAAAACGACGTGACCCCCGTCACGCCTCCACCCCTGAAGGCGGCTTCAGCGATGGCTCTCGATGTACCGTACCGCTCGATCCCCGACATGTTCCTCAAGCGCGTCGCGGCGTCCCCCGATCGGCCCGCCTTCGCCCACCCGGCCCCCGACGACTCGGGGCCGGTCTGGTTGACCTGGGCGCAGGTCGGGCAGCGGGCCCGGGCGGTCGCCGCCGGGTTGCACGGGCTCGGTGTCGGCCTGGAGGACCCGGTGGCCATCCTGGCGAACACCCGCATCGAGTGGGTGATCGCCGACTTCGGCATCATGTGCGCCGGCGGCGCCACCACCACGGTCTATCCCACCACCGAACCCGAGGACGCCACCTACATCGTCGCCGACTCGGGCTCCCGGGTGCTCTTCGCCGAGAACCCGGCCCAGGCCGCGAAGATCGCCGGCGCGCGGCTGCCCCGGCTGACCCACGTGGTGCTCTTCGACGGCGCCGCCGACCCGGACGCCCCCGTCCCGCAGCTCACCCTCGCCGAGCTGGAGGAACGCGGCGCGCAGGCGCTGGCCGCCGAGCCTGACCTGATCGACATGCTGGTCGCCGGCATCGGCCCGGACCAGTTGGCCACGCTGATCTACACCTCGGGCACCACCGGGCGACCCAAGGGCGTGGAACTGCTGCACGGTGGCTGGTGCTGGGAGGGCGTGGCCCAGGAGCAGGTGGGGCTGCTCCGCGACGACGACCTGCAATACCTGTGGCTCCCGCTGTCCCACTCGTTCGGCAAGACCCTGCTCTGCGGCGCCACCCACGTCGGCCTGCCCACCTACGTCGACGGCCGGGTGGACAAGCTTGTCGAGATGCTCGCGGTGGTGAAGCCGTCGCTGATGTGCGGGGCGCCCCGGGTCTTCGAGAAGGTCTACAACAAGTCGGTCACCACGGCGCAGGACGCCGGCGGCGCGAAGGCGAAGATCTTCGCCTGGGCGGTCCGCACCGGCAAGGAGAAGGTCGGCCTGGAGCAGGCGGGCAAGCCGGTGCCGGCCGGGCTCAGGCTGCGCTACGCGCTGGCCGAGAAGCTGGTGTTCAGCAAGATCCAGCAGCGCCTGGGCGGGCGGATCCGGGTGCTGGTCTCCGGCGCCGCGCCGCTGAGCCAGGAGATCGCCACCTTCTTCGCCGCGGCCAACCTGCCCATCTCCGAGGGGTACGGCCTGACCGAGACCAGCGCCGGCAACTTCGTCAACCCGCCAGACGGGCTGCGGATCGGCACCGTCGGACGGGCGATGGGCGACCTGGAGTGCCGGATCGACACCGACGGCGAGATCCTGGTCCGCGGCCGGCCGGTGATGCGCGGCTACCACAACCTGCCCGAGGAGACCGCCGCCGCGTTCACCGAGGACGGCTTCTTCCGCACCGGCGACATCGGCAGCCTCGACGACGACGGCTACCTGCGGATCACCGACCGGAAGAAGGACCTGGTCAAGACCTCCGGCGGCAAGTACATCGCGCCCAGCCACATCGAGGGCATGTTCAAGGCGATCTGCCCGTACACCTCGCAGGCGATCGTCATCGGTCAGGCCCGCAACTACTGCACCATGCTGGTCACCCTCGACCCGGACGCGATCGCCGGCTGGGCGGCCGGGGGGCCGCTGGAGGGCCGACCGTACGCCGAGGTCGTCGCCTCGGACGAGGCCCGGGAGATGGTCGAGGGCTACGTCGCGGAGCTCAACGCCAAGCTCAACCGCTGGGAGACCATCAAGAAGGTGGCGATCCTCCCCCGCGACCTGACCATCGAGCACGGGGAGATCACCCCGTCGCTGAAGATCAAGCGTCGGGGCGTGGAGAGCAACTTCGCGGCCGAGATCGACAGGATGTACGCCGGCACCCTCGCCGAGCTGTAGCCGACCGGCACCACACGACGGCCGTGCCCCACCGTCCCGGGGCACGGCCGTCGCGCAGCTCAGAGATGGTCGCGCCGCCACCGGCTCTGCTCCTCCTCGGCGGCGTACTGCTCCGCCAGGGCGAGCTGCCGGACCTGCCGCCGTCGGCCGTCCTCGCTCAGCGTCTCCGCGGCGACGACGGCGAGGACGAGGACCGCCAGCAGGACCAGCGTCACCAGTTCCGGCAGCGGCGCGGCGAGCGGGGCGACGCCGGCGAGCACCAGCACCCCCAGCAGCAGCGGCCAGCGCACCGACCGGAACGCCAGGTACGCGCAGCCGCAGACGCTGAGCAGGTAGAGCCCCACCCCGCCGTAGAAGACGGTGATCCAGAAGCCGCCCAGCGGCACGCCCCAGGACGGGCTGCTCGGATCGGCCGCCTCGGCGAGCAGGTCCTTGAGCCCCAGGGCGAAGAAGATGACCCCGGCGATCATCGGCAGGTGCAGGAAGGTGTACCCGTCGCGGGCCAGCCGGAACCGGGCGACCGGGTCGCGGGCGTGGTGCAGGGCCTGCTCCAGGGCGAACGCCACGGTGTCGAAGTACGCCCACCAGAGCATGGCCGCGATCGCGATGCCCAGCACGGCGGCGGCCGCCACCGGACCGGTCAACGGCAGGTCGGTGAAGAACTTCGCGCCCAGGCCGAGCGCGATGATCGTCTCGCCCAGGGCGATGAGGACCATCAGCGCGTGCCGCTCGGCCCAGTGCCCGGCCGACACCACCACCCACCACGACCGGCCCAGGGTGACCCCGCCGACGTACTCGACCAGCAGCGCCACCGTCCAGAGCGCGAGCTGCACCGCGGTCGCCGTCGGCCGGTCGGCCAGCCGTTGCGGCACCGTGCCCGCGACGACCAGCAGTGTCGTGGCCGCCAGCACCAGAGCCAGCCGCACCAGCAGGTAGCGGCGGCGGGCCGGATCCTCCCGGTCCACCCGGGCGAAGACGGCGAGCTGGACGCCCCGGATCACGAAGTAGCACCCGGCGAAGACCAGCGGTCCGGGCAGCCCGCCGGGGCGGTCGACGAAGGCTCCCGGAATGCTCACCACGAGCAGGAAGGTCGCGGCGATGGTGAGGAAGCCGACCAGCGGCAGCACCCCCTGATCGGCCCGGACCCCGTTGCCCAGCCGGGCGAACCCGGTCCAGCACCACCAGAGCAACGCCAGCACCAGCAGGCACCGGTAGAGGTTGACCGGGGTGGGCGCGGTGGCGGTCAGGCTGGTCACGCTGAGGAACGCGAAGACGAACACCAGGTCGTAGAAGAGTTCCAGCCGGGTGGTCCGGGTCCCGGGTGCACCCGGCCGGACGCCCCGGGACCACCGGATGCTCCGATCGGAAGATCCCACCTCGGCAGTGTCCCAGCCGGCCGGTCCGGCAGCGGCGGATCCGCGGACCGCCCGGCGATCGGAGCGCCGAGGTGCGGGGACGGGCCGCTCAGAGGTGGCGGCCCCGCCACTGGTTCGCCTCCGCCTCCAGCGCGGCCTGCTCGTCCAGCGCGGTCGCGCGGACACCCTGGCGCAGGTCCCGCGTTGCCGGGAGCTGGATCAGCACCACCGCCACGACCGCACCGTTCAACAGCAGCAGCGCCAGCAGCGCCGGTAGCGCGGCGGCCACCGGCAGCAGCGCGGTGAGCAGCACGGCCCCGGTCAGCAGCACCCGGTCGAGGCGCCGCAGCGCGCGCAACTGGATCGCGGTCAGGGCCAGCAGGATGAGGATCACTCCGCCGTACAGGACGAGCAGCTCCAGGGTGTCCAGGTCCTCCTCCGCCGCCGGGTGCGGAGCGTCGAGCACGCCGGACAGCAGCCGCTTGAGACCGAGGGCGAAGAGGATGATCCCGACGATCAGCGGCAGGTGCAGGTAGGTGTAGATGTCCCGGGCCAGCGGGATGCGCTCGGCCCCTCGGACGCCGTGCAACCGCTGCTCGACGGCGGCGGCGATCCAGTCGAAGTAGAGCCACCACAGGACGGCGATGACGCCGATGCCGAGCACCGCCGCGACCACCGTCGAGAGACCCAACGGCCGGCCGGCCCGGGCGGTGGTGCCGATCCCGAGCGCGATCACCGACTCGCCGAGGGCGACCAGCACGATCAGCGCGTGTCGCTCGGCCGCGTGCCCCACCGAACGCAACCGCCAGCCGGTCCGGGTCAGCAGCAGCCCGCCCGAGTACTCCACGAGCAGGGCGGTGATCCACAGGCCGAGCCGGGTGTTCAGCACCGCCCCGGCCGGCACCACCCGCTGCGGCACGGTCGCCGCCACCAGGATGAGGAGGGCACCGGTCATGGAGGGCCCGGTGAGCATCAGCGAGCGCAGTCGGGGCGCCCCCTCCTCCCGCGCGATGCTCCAGAGCGCGGTCGCCTTCATCACCCAGGTCACCAGGTAGGCGACGGCGAACAGCCACGGCCCGTACAGGCCGCCCGGCACGTCGCGGAACGCCACCCCGCTGCTCAGCGCCAGCACGAACACCGCCGCCGTCACGGCGAACCCGATCGCCGGCATCACCCCGACGTCGGCCCGCAGGGCGTTGCCGATCGTGACGAAGCCCGTCCAGCACCACCAGAGCAGGATCAGCACGAGCAGCGCCTCCAGCAGCGCCCGGGGGGTCAGGTCGTCGGAGGTGATGGTGGTGACGTTGAGGAACGCGAAGACGAACACCAGATCGTAGAAGAGCTCCAGCCGGGTGGCCCGGGTTCCCGGGCCACCCCAGCTGACCAGCCGGGACCGGGTGATCGCGCCCATCAACGCAGTCTCGCAGCCCCGGCCGGGACGGCCGACCGGAACGACCGATCCGGCTCAGGAGACGGTCTGGCAGCCGGGGGTCCGGCCGGCCTGCGCGCCGCGCCGGCCGGTCAGGCGATGACGGTGGCCTCCCGCCACGCCGGGCGGCCGGCCCGGTCCAGGTCGTAGCGGACCGCGGCGAGCCGGCCGACCGCCTCCGCCAGGTCGTCGGCGGGCAGGGTGAAGGGCAGCCGCAGGAAGCGTTCCAGGGTGCCGTCCAGGCCGAACCGGGGACCGGGCGCCAGGCGTACGCCGACCTCCTCGGCGGCCCGGGCGAGCGCGCTGGAGATCGGGCCGTCCAGCTCCACCCAGAGCGTCACGCCGCCCCGGGGGACGGTGACCCGCCAGTCGGGCAGCCGCTGGGCCAGGGCGTCGAGCAGGGCGTCGCGCTGGGTGGCGAGCTGGGCCCGACGGTCGGCCACGATGGTCGCGGCGTCGGCGAGCAGGTGCACCGCGACCAGCTGGTCCAGCACCGGGCTGGCCATGTCCACCCCGACCCGGGCGGCGGCCAGCCGCTGCACCTGCGGCGCGGAGGCCCGCACCCAGCCGATCCGCAGCCCACCCCAGTACGGCTTGCTCATCCCGCCGATGCTGATCACCCGGCTGTGCCGGTCGAAGGCGGCCACCGGCGGCGGCAGCGGGGTGCCGTCCAGCGGCAGGTCGACGAAGGACTCGTCGATCACCAGGTCGGTGCCGGCGGCGTGCGCCGCGCCGACCACCCGCTCGCGCAGCTCGGCCGGCATCAGGTGCCCGGTGGGGTTCTGGAAGTCCGGGATCAGGTAGGCCACCTTGGGCCGGGACTGTCGCAGGCTGGCCAGGAGCAGGTCGGCGTCCCAGCCGCCGCCGTCGGCGGCCAGGCCGTGGGTGGTGATCCGGGCCCGGCGGGCGGCGAGGGCGGCCAGCGCGTTGGGGTAGGTGGGGGACTCGACCAGCACGCTGCCGCCGGGTGCCAGGGCCAGTCGCAGCACCAGGTCCAGCGCGTGCTGCGTGCCACTGGTCACCATGATCTGCTCGGGGCTGGTCGGCAACCCCCGCCCGGTGTACGCCCCGGCGATCGCCTCGCGCAGCTCGATGATGCCGGTCGGGTGGTAGCCGGCGCCGCACAGGTAGCGGGGCAGGTCCTCGGTGGCGGCCCGGGCGGCGGGCAGCAGCTGCGCCGGGGCGGCCAGCGCGGCCACCCCCAGGTCGATCATGTCCCGGTCGTCCTGCGGGGTCCACAGCCCGGTGCTGGCCACCCGGTGGGTGCCCGGGAGCATGGTCCAGCTCCCCGCGCCGCGCCGGCTGGCCAGGTGGCCGGTCTCACGCAGCTGCCGGTACGCGGCGGTCACCGTGGTCCGGCTGATCCGCAGCGCCTCGGCCAGCTCCCGCTCGGCCGGCAGGCGTACGCCCAGGGGGAGCCGGCCGTCGGCGAGCAGGCCGCGGACCGCGGCGGCGAGCGCGGCGTAGTCCGGGCTGCGCCGACGGCCGGGAAGCGCGTGCCACTGACCGAGCAGGCGGGCCAATTGCGCCCCACGTACCTGACTGGTCATGGCCACCCCTCCCTAATTGGCTCTAACAATGCGGGAATTGGCCCCTAGGGTGGCATGCATGGCTCCGATTGGCAATCTCCGGCACCGGCCCGTCCGCCGGCTGACCCAGCTCTACGCCGGCCTGGTCCTGTACGGGGTCAGCATGGCGATGATGATCCGCTCCGACCTGGGGCTGGACCCCTGGGACGTGTTCCACCAGGGGCTGTCGCTGCGTACCGGCCTCTCCTTCGGCACCGTCACCATCGCCGTCGGCGCGCTGGTGCTGCTGCTCTGGATCCCGCTGCGGCAACGACCCGGGCTGGGCACGATCAGCAACGTGCTGGTGATCGGGCTGGTGGTGGACGCCACCGCGGCCCTGCTGCCGGCCGGGCTGCCGCTGCCGGCCCGGATCGCCCTGCTGGTCGGCGGGATCGTCGCCAACGGCGCCGCCACCGGCCTCTACATCGGCGCCCGACTCGGCCCCGGCCCGCGCGACGGCCTGATGACCGGTTACGTGGCCCGCCGCCCCGGCCGGTCGATCCGGCTGGTCCGCACGGTCATCGAGGTCACCGTGCTGGCGCTGGGCTGGCTGCTCGGCGGCACCGTAGGGCTCGGCACGGTCGCCTACGCGGTGGGCATCGGGCCGCTGACCCAGCTCTTCCTGCCGCCGTTCACCGTCGCCGACCCGCCCGCCTCGGGCCCCGCGCCCACCCCGCCCGTCCGGCCGAGATCAACACAACTTCGGTGACGTTGCCGTCTCGCTCCGCTCGGGAGGCGAGGGCAGCACCGGAGTTGCCGGCCGCCCATCCCCCACGGGAGGGGGCAATGTGGAGGGTGTGAGCTGGGGTGACGCCCGGTGAGCGGAACTGGGTGTTTTCTTCGCCGAGGGTAGCGGGCATCATTCCTGCATGGGGGAGAACGGTTGGCACCGTACCGATGCCTGGATCTTCGTGTCCCTGGTGATCGCCAGCGGCGCGGGACGGCACCGCCGCGCGGCGTCGACCCGCCGGCCGGAGGGCGTACGCCTGGCCGACGTGCTCTCCACAGCGGACCACCTCAACCGGGCCATCCCCGAGCGGCACGAGGTGGAGTCGGCCGTCCGGCGGCTCGCCGGCGCCGGCCTGGTCAGCGTCGCCGACGGCTGGTTCCGGATCACCCCCGACGGCGAGCGGCTCTGGCGTACCCGGCCGAACGCCGGGCTCTCCACCACGGTCGACACCGTGCAGGGGGCGCTGGACCGCCGGCACACCCCGGGTGACGCCGAGTGGCGGCTGCCCGAGGAGGACCACGCCGCCGCCGTGCAGGAATACCTGGTGCGCTCCATCCCGGCGCCGCGCCGCTCCCCCGAGGGGCACTCCGAACGGCACTGAGCGGCCCGGCCCGCGCCCCGGGTCAGCGGACCGGGTGACCGGCCCCGCGCAGGGCGTCCTTGACCTCGCCGACGGTCAGCTCACCGAAGTGGAAGACGCTGGCCGCCAGCACCGCGTCCGCGCCGGCGCCGATCGCCGGCGGGAAGTGCGCCACCTGCCCGGCGCCGCCGCTGGCGATCACCGGCACGTCGACCACCGCGCGGACGGCCTCGATCAGCGTCAGGTCGAAGCCGGCCTTGGTGCCGTCGGCGTCCATCGAGTTGAGCAGGATCTCCCCCGCGCCCAGCTCGGCGCCGCGGGCCGCCCACTGGACCGCGTCGAGCCCGGTGCCCCGGCGGCCGCCGTGGGTGGTCACCTCGAAGCCGCTGGGCGTGCTGCCGGCCGGCGCCCGCCGTACGTCCAGCGAGAGCACCAGCACCTGCCGGCCGAACCGGTCGGCGATCTCGGCGATCAGCTCCGGCCGGGCGATCGCGGCGGTGTTCACGCCGACCTTGTCCGCGCCGGCGCGCAGCAGGGTGTCCACGTCGGCGACCTGGCGTACGCCGCCGCCGACGGTGAGCGGGATGAAGACCGACTCGGCGGTGCGCCGCACCACGTCGAGCATGGTGCCCCGGTCGCTGGAGGACGCGGTGACGTCCAGGAAGGTCAACTCGTCCGCGCCGGCCCGGTCGTAGGCCGCGGCCAGCTCCACCGGGTCACCGGCGTCGCGCAGGTCGAGGAAGTTGACCCCCTTGACCACCCGACCGGCGTCCACGTCCAGACACGGGATCACCCGTACCGCCACCGTCATGCCGCGAGCCTATCCAAGAAGCCGGCGGCGGCGGCCGACCTGTGAGGCCGACCACCGCCGCCGGACGGTCACACCCGGACGAGCATCTTGCCGAGGTTCTCGCCGCGCAGCACGCCGAGGAACGCCTGCGGGGCGTTCTCGATGCCGTCGACGACCGTCTCGTCGTAGGAGATCCTGCCGTCGCGCAGCCAGCCCGCCATCTCCTGCACGAACTGCTCGCGCAGGTGACCGTGGTCACCGACGAGGAAGCCGCGCAGGGTGAGCCGCTTGCCGATCACCAGGGCCAGGTTGCGCGGGGCGGCCGGCGGCTCGGTGGAGTTGTACTGCGCGATCATGCCGCAGATCGCGGCCCGGCCGTGCAGGTTCATCGCGCCGATCGCGGCCTCCAGGTGGTCGGAGCCGACGTTGTCGAAGTACACGTCGACGCCGTCCGGGGCGGCGGCCTTGAGCTGCTCGTACACCGATCCGTCGTGGTAGTCGAAGGCGGCGTCGAAGCCCAGCGCCTTGAGCCGCTCGACCTTGGCCGGGGAGCCGGCGGAGCCGACCACCCGGGCCGCGCCGCGCAGCTTGGCGATCTGACCGACCATGCTGCCCACCGCGCCGGCCGCGCCGGAGACGAAGACCGTCTCGCCGGGCTTCATCTCGGCCACGTCGAGCAGACCCGCGTACGCGGTCAGCCCGGTCATGCCCAGCACGCTGAGGTAGGCGCTGGCCGGGGCGAGATCCGGGTCGACCTTGCGGGCGGCCTTGGCGTCCAGCAGCGCGTACTCGCGCCAGCCGAGGCCGTGCAGCACGGTGTCGCCGGGCTCGAAGCCCTCGGCCTCGCTCGCCACCACCTCGCCGAGCGCGCCACCGTCGAGCGGCGCGTCCAGCGCGAACGGCGGCACGTACGACTTGACGTCGTTCATCCGGCCACGCATGTACGGGTCGACCGACATGAACCGGTTGCGGACCACGATCTGGCCGGCGCCCGGGGTGGGCACCTCGGTCTCCACGAGGCGGAAGTTCTCGGCGGTGGGCCAGCCCTGCGGGCGGGAGGCCAGGTGGATCTCACGGTTGGTGCTCATGGGCTCGTCCTTTCGTACGCGGATCGTCGTCGGGCCGGGCGGCGGTCAGGCCGCGGCGGTCTCGCGGACGGTGAGCGCGACCTCGATGTTGCCCCGGGTCGCGTTCGAGTACGGGCAGACCTGGTGGGCGGTCTCGACCAGCTGCTCGGCGGCGGCGCGCTCGACGGCCGGCAGGTCCACCACCAGGGTGACGGCAAGACCGAAGCCGCCGCTGCCGTTCGGGCCGATCCCGACCTCGGCCTCGACGACCGAGCCGGAGACGTCGGCCTTCGCCTTGCGGGCCACCAGGCGCAGCGCCGAGTGGAAGCAGGCCGCGTAGCCGGCGGCGAAGAGCTGCTCGGGGTTCGCCGCGCCGCCCGCGCCACCCATCTCCTTGGGGATCGCCAGGTCCAGGTCGACGGTGCCGTCGGTGGTGCGGACGTGGCCGTCGCGGCCGTCGCCGGTGGCCTGCGCGGACGCGGTGTAGAGCACCTGCATGATGATCACTGCTCCTTCTGTCGGTGGATCGTGTCGGTGACCCGGGTGAGGGTGTCCCGCAGGTCGACCAGTTCGGTCTCGGTGAGGCCGGTGGCGCGGGCCACCCGCAGCGGCACGTCGCCCATCCGCTCCCGCAGGGCGCGGCCGGCGCCGGTGAGCCCGACCTCCACCCGCCGCTCGTCGCGGGCGGAGCGGGACCGGACCACCAGGCCCGCCGTCTCCAGCCGCTTGAGCAGCGGGGAGAGCGTGCCGGAGTCCAGCCGCAGGGCCGCGCCGAGCTCGGAGACGCTGGGCGGCTCGCTCCCCTGGGCCCCCGCGCTCCCCTCGGCGCGCTCGGCGCGCTCCCAGAGGGCGAGGAGGACCAGGTACTGCGGGTAGGTGAGCCCGTGCTCGTCGAGGATCGGGCGGTACACGTCGGTCAGGGCGCGCGACGCGGCGTAGAGCGCGAAGCACACCTGCCTCCGCAGCACCAGATCATCGGTCATGGGGGAAACCGTAGCCCGCAATTGGATTGCGCGCAACTCAATTGCCGGAAGGTGTGACCCGCTCCATCCCGGGTCCCGCGCCGGCTGCGCGACGAGGAGAACGAGCGCGATACCTCAGAGGTATCAACATGACTCCGAGGTATCGCGCTCGTGATGACATTCGCGCCCGCGACGCGGGCCACGCCCGGTCCGGGACCGGTCGCCGGCTGGTCAGCGGGCCGGGAGGTAGGCCTCCAGCTCCACCTCGACCAGGAGTTCCGGGTCGACCAGCCCGGCCACCACCACCATGGTCGCGGCGGGACGGACCGCACCGAAGACGGCGTTGTGCGCCCGACCCACCTCGTCGGCGTAGAGCCGGTCCGTCACGTACAACCGGGTGCGGACCACGTCGGTCGGCTCCGCGCCCACCTCGGCCAGCGCCGCCAGGCCGATCCGGATCGCCTGGGCGGTCTGCGCCGCCGCGTCACCGACGTGCACCACCTGACCGTCGACCGTCGACGTGCAACCGGCCGTCACCGCCCGGTCGCCGGCCCGGACCACCCGGGAGTAGCCGTACACGGCCTCCCACGGCCCACCCGAGCCCAGCCGGGTGACCGTGGTGGCCGACGGGTCGGGCTCGGCGACCGCCGCGCTCACCCGGCGGTCCGCAGGGTCTCCAGCGCCTCGGCCACGGTGAAGGCGCCCGCGTAGAGCGCCTTTCCGGCGATCACACCCTCCACGCCCACCGGCTCCAGGGTGGCCAGGGCGCGCAGGTCGTCCAGGGTCGACACGCCACCGGAGGCGATCACCGGCGCCTGCGTCCGGGAGCAGACCTCGCGGAGCAGGTCCAGGTTCGGCCCGCGCATCGTGCCGTCCTTGGTGATGTCGGTCACCACGTACCGGGACGCGCCGGCCGCGTCCAGCCGCGCCAGCACCTCCCACAGGTCACCGCCGTCACGGGTCCAGCCACGCGCCGAGAGGGTACGACCCCGCACGTCCAGCCCGATCGCCACCCGGTCGCCGTACTCGCCGCAGATCCGGTCGCACCACTGCGGGTCCTCCAGCGCCGCGGTGCCGATGTTCACCCGGGCCGCCCCGGTGCCCAGCGCGGCGCGCAGCGAGGCGTCGTCCCGGATGCCGCCGGAGAGCTCCACCCTGACGTCCAGCTTCCCGACCACCTCGGCCAGCAGCTCCGCGTTGGAACCCCGGCCGAACGCCGCGTCCAGGTCGACCAGGTGGATCCACTCCGCGCCGTCGCGCTGCCACGCCAGGGCGGCCTCCAACGGGTCGCCGTACGCGGTCTCGCTACCGGCGGCGCCCTGCACGAGCCGGACGGCCTGGCCGTCGGCGACGTCCACGGCGGGCAACAGGGTGAGGCTCAACGGTCCATCTCCTCGCTTCATTCAACGACGGTCCAGGGCGATCACCACGATCGCCGGCAGGACCAGCAGCAACAGCACGACCAGCGCCACCCGCAGCGCCAGGTCGTCGACCAGGGCCCAGATGGCGATCAACGCCACCGCGGTCAGCAGCCCGATCGCGGCCCGCTCGGCCCGGGTGTGCCGGGCCAGCCGACCGGACCGGCCCAGCCGGACCCGCGGGGTCAGCCGGCGCACCACCGCCCGGCGGCGCGCCCGGCGGGCCACCTGGCGACGACGTACCGCCCGGTCCCGCTCCAGCTGGGCCTCGCGCGCCTCCCGACGCCGGGCCCGTTCCTTGCTCACCGGACCGCGCTCACAGGCTGGCGAGCCAGTTGCGCAGCAGGGTGGCGCCGGTGCCGGCGGACTTCTCCGGGTGGAACTGGGCGGCCGAGAGCGACCCCCGCTCCACCGCCGCGACGAAATCGGCGCCGTGCTCGGCGGTGGTCACCCGGGCCCCCGAGGCGGCCAGAGCGGCGGTGTCGGTGACCCCGTAGGAGTGCACGAAGTAGAACCGGGCGTCGGCCGGCAGGCCGGCGAAGAGCACCGAACCCGCCGGCGCCTGCACGGTGTTCCAGCCCATGTGCGGCAGCCGCCGCGCCGGCAGCTTCGTCACCCCGCCGGGCAGCAGCCCGAGCCCCTTGGTCACCACGCCGTGCTCGTCACCGTGCTCGAAGAGCACCTGCATGCCCACGCAGATGCCGAGCACCGGCCGGCCCGCCGCCACCCGCTCGGCGATCACCGGCCCGGCGCCGAGCGCCTCGATGCCGGCCATGCAGGCCGCGAAGGCGCCCACGCCCGGCACCACCAGACCCTCGGCCTCGGCCGCGGCGGCCAGGTCGTCGGTGACGGTGACGTCCGCACCGGCGTGCTCCAGCGCCCGCTCGGCCGAGCGCAGGTTGCCCGACCCGTAGTCGAGCACCACGATCCGCCGGCCCACGCCGTCGGGCGCCGTGGTCAGCTCGCTCATCAGCCCTCCCCGGGCAGCAGCCAGAGCAGCCCGCCGGCGGTGGCCAGCACGGCGAGCAGCCCGGTGACCAGCACCGCGCCGCGCGACGCGCCCTGCCGGTAGAGCGACCAGGCCCCGCCGACCAGCAGCCCGGCCAGGATCAGCAGCAGGGTCGGCAGCACCGCACCCATCAGAGTGCCCCCTTGGTGCTGGGCACGATTCCCGCGTTGCGCGGGTCGATCGCGGTGGCCTCGCGCAACGCCCGGGAGACCGCCTTGAACTGGGCCTCCACCACGTGGTGGGCGTCCGGGTGACCGCCCGGGCGGGCCGCCCGCAGCACGTCGACGTGCAGGGTGATCCGGGCCGACTGGCCGAAGGACTCCCAGATGTGCCGGGTCATGCTGGTCGGGTAGACCGGCCCGATGTACGGCGCGAGGACGGGCTCGTCGTGCACCACGTACGGCCGGCCGGAGAGGTCGACGGCCGCCCGGACCAGCACCTCGTCCATCGGGACGGTGGCCGAGCCGTACCGCCGGATGCCGGCCTTGTCCCCCAGCGCCTGGTCGAACGCGGCGCCCAGCGCGAGCGCGGTGTCCTCCATCGTGTGGTGGGCGTCGATCTCCAGGTCACCCACCGTGCGGACGGTCAGGTCGAAGCCGCCGTGCCGGGCGATCTGGTTCAGCATGTGGTCGTAGAAGCCGACCCCGGTGCTGATCTCGGCCTGGCCGGTGCCGTCGAGGTCGATCTCGACCAGGACCTCGGTCTCCTTGGTGATCCGCTCCACCCGGGCGGTCCGGCTCATCAGATTCGCTCCATCGCTGAAAGGAAGGCGTCGGTCTCGGCGGGGGTGCCGGCGGTGACCCGCAGCCAGCCGGGAAGCCCGACGTCGCGGACCAGTACCCCCTGCTCCAGCAGGGCGCGCCAGGCGGCGGTCTGCTCGCCGTCGACCGCGAAGAGGACGAAGTTGGCGTCGCTGTCGGCGACCCGGTGGCCCCGGGCGCGCAGCTCGGCGACGATCCGGTCGCGCTGCGCCATGATCGCGGTGACCGTGCCGAGCAGGGCGTCACGGTGGGCCAGCGCCGCGCGGGCGGCGGCCTGGGTGAGGGCGGAGAGGTGGTACGGCAGCCGGACCAGCTGCACCGCCGCCACCACCGCCGGGTCGGCGGCCAGGTAGCCGAGCCGGCCACCGGCGAAGCCGAACGCCTTGCTCATCGTCCGGGTCACCACCAGCCGCGGGTGGCCGGGTAGCACCGCCAGCGCGCTGACCGTGCCGGGGCGGGCGAACTCGGCGTACGCCTCGTCGACCACCACCATGCCGGGCGCCGCGTCCAGCACGGCGGCGACCACGGCCGGGTCGAGCGCCGTGCCGGTGGGGTTGTTGGGCGAGCAGAGGAAGACCACGTCGGGGGCGTGCTCGCGGACCTGGGCGACCGCCTCGTCGGCGGTCAACCCGAAGTCGACGCCGCGCGCGGCGGGGATCCACCGGGTGCCGGTGCCGAGCGCCAGCAGCGGGTGCATCGAGTACGCGGGCACGAAGCCCAGCGCGCTGCGCCCCGGACCACCGAACGCCTGGAGCAGCTGCTGCTGGATCTCGTTGGAGCCGTTGGCCGCCCACACCTGCTCGACGGTGAGCCCGTGCCCCAGGTAGGCGGCCAGGTCGGCGCGGAGCGCCACGGCGTCCCGGTCCGGGTAGCGGTTGAGGTCGCGCAGCTCCGCCGCGAGGGCCTTGCCGATCGCGTCCACCACCGGCTCGGGCACCGGGTAGGAGTTCTCGTTGGTGTTCAGCCGTACCGGCACGTCCAGCTGCGGCGCCCCGTACGGCGACAGCCCCCGCAGGTCGTCCCGGATGGGCAGGTCGTCCAACGTCGTCACGGGGTCTCCCCCGGGAACCGGACGCTGACCGCCTGGCCGTGCGCGGGCAGGTCCTCCACGGTGGCCAGGGTCACCACGTGCCCGGCGACGTCCCGCAGCGCCTCCTGGGTGTACTCCACCAGGTGCACGCCGCGCAGGAAGGACTGCACGGACAGCCCGGAGGAGTGCCGGGCGCAGCCGCCGGTGGGCAGCACGTGGTTGGAGCCGGCGCAGTAGTCGCCCAGCGAGACCGGCGACCAGGCGCCGACGAAGATCGCCCCGGCGTTGCGGACCCGCAGCGCCCACTCGCGGGCGTCCACGGTCTGGATCTCCAGGTGCTCGGCCGCGTACGCGTCGACCACCCGCAGGCCGGCCTCGAGGTCGTCGACCAGCACGACGCCGCTCTGCTCGCCACGCAGCGCGGTGGTGATCCGCTCGGTGTGCTTGGCCGCCGGCACCTGCCGGGCCAGCTCGGCGTCGACCGCGTCGGCCAGCGCCGTCGACGGCGTGACCAGGACGCTCGCGGCGAGCGGGTCGTGCTCGGCCTGGCTGATCAGGTCGGCGGCGACGTGCGCCGGGTCGGCGGTGTCGTCGGCCAGGATGGCGATCTCGGTGGGGCCGGCCTCGGCGTCGATGCCGACCACGCCGCGCAGCAGCCGCTTGGCGGCGGTCACCCAGATGTTGCCCGGCCCGGTGATCATGTCGACCGGGTCGCAGTGCTGCTCGCCGGCCGGGTCGACGGTCGACCCGTACGCCAGCATGGCGACGGCCTGGGCGCCGCCGACGGCGTACACCTCGTCGACGCCGAGCAGCGCGCAGGCCGCGAGGACCCGCTGGTCGGGCAGGCCGCCGTTCTCCTTCTGCGGCGGGCTGACCACCACCAGCGAGCGGACCCCGGCCGCCTGGGCGGGGACCACGTTCATCACCACGGTCGACGGGTACATGGCCAGGCCGCCGGGGACGTAGAGGCCGACCCGGTCGACGGGGAGCCAGCGTTCGGTCACCGTGCCCCCGGGCACCACCGCGGTGACGTGGTCGGTGCGGCGCTGGTCGGCGTGGACCCTGCGGGCCCGGGTGATCGACTCCAGCAGCGCGGCGCGGACCTGCGGGTCCAGCGTCCCCTCGGCCTGGCGGATCGCCTCCGTCGGCACCCGCAGCACCTCCGGGGAGATCCCGTCGAAGCGCTCGCTGGCCTCCCGGATCGCCGGGTACCCATGCTCGCGGACCGCCTCCACGAGGGGGCGGATCCGTTCGACGGCCACGGAGACGTCGAGCTGGGCACGGGGCAGCAGGCGGCGCGGGTCACGGACCCCGCCGCGCAGGTCGATCCGATTCAACACCCTTGCGAGTCTAGGCGGCGGCACCGCGGGCGGCCCGCGCCGCCCGGACCACGGGACGGTGAGCCGGGACACGCCGTCCGGGACACGGCGGGCTACGCTCGGACGCGTGACTGCGCGGCTGCCGGTGTTCCCGCTCGCAACGGTGCTCTTTCCCGGCCTGGTGCTGCCGCTGCACATATTCGAGGAGCGGTACCGGGCGCTGGTGCGGCACCTGATGGCGCTCCCCGACGGCACCCCCCGGGAGTTCGGCGTGGTGGCCATCCGGGCCGGCTGGGAGGTCGCCCCGGGCGGCGGGGAGGTCACCCTGCACGAGGTGGGCTGCACCGCCGAGCTGCGTCAGGTCACCGAGCTGGCCGACGGCGGGTTCGACATCGTCACGGTCGGGCGGCGCCGGTTCCGGATCGGCGACGTCGACCGGGACTCCGCGCCGTACCTGACCGCCGCGGTGGACTGGCTGCCCGAGCCGGCCGGCCCGGACGAGGCCGCCGACCTGCTGGCCGCCCGGGTGATCTCGGTGTTCCGGCAGTACCTGGGCCTGATCCGGCCCGATCCGGAGGAGATCTCCGAGCAGCTGCCGGAGGATCCGACGGTGCTGTCGCACCTGGTCGCCGCCACCGCCGCACTGACCGTGGACGACCGGCAGCGGCTGCTGGCCGTCGACGACACCGCCGCCCGGCTCCGCGCCGAGCTGCGGCTGCTCAACCGCGAGACGGCCCTGCTGCGCCAGGTGCGGGCGGTTCCGGTGCCGCTGGCGGAGCTGGCCAGCCCGCCGCCGGCCCCGAACTGACCGGTCCCGGACCGGTTCCCGCCAGCCCCGGCCCGGACGCCTGCGCACCGAGCGGCACCGCACCGGACGGCGTCGGACCGAACGGCGGCGCGGCGAACGGCTCCGGCTCCGGACGCAACGACGGCCAGCGCGACCAGCCGGCCAGCAGGGTGTACGTGACGGCCACCCCGAAGGCGGGCAGCAGCACGTTGCCGTGCGGGTAGGGCAGCACGCCGTGGAACCAGTCGACGCCCCCGGCCCGCAGGTCGGCCGGCTTGGTGAAGGCCCGGCCCGGCGGCGCCGTCTCCAGCAGCCGCTGGTACGTCGACAGGCCGATCCGGCGCCCCACCTGCCAGGCGACCAGCGCCGCCCCCAGCGCGCCGGCCGTCCCGCCCAGCAGCGGCCCGGGTCCCCGGCGGCGGCGCAGCACGATCCAGAGCGCCACCCCGGCGAGCACCCCGAAGCCCAGCCCGAGGAGGCTGAACCAGCCGTCGGCGGCGATCGGCTGTTCCGGCTGGGGCTGGGCGTACACCGCGCCCTCGGGGGTCTTCACCACCGGGATGTCCGGCGCCAGGGCCGCCCAGAGCAGCCCCAGCGGCAGGCCCAGCACGGTCAGCGTCGCGAACGCGGCCAGCCCGCCCAGGGCCGCCCGCCGACGGGCGCCCGGCTCCGGGGCGGGTGCGGCGGGCGGTTGCCACCACCACGGCGGCGCCTCCGCCGCCCCGGTGGACGCGGCGGGCGGATCGGTGGCAGCGCGACCGGCTTCGGCCCGCTCGGCATCGGAACTGTCCGGACTCACCCGGTGATCCTCTCAGCCCGCGCGGGGTCAGCGGGCGAAGGGTTCGAGCATGACGGCGGCGGCCTCCAGCCAGGCGCGGCGGGTCTCCGGCTGGAGCTGGTGGTACTCGATCGACGAGCCGGTCTCCAGCGCCGGGTCGTACGGGACCACGGCCACGGCTCGGGTCCGGGTGGCGAAGTGCCGCTCCAGGTCGGTCTGCAACGACGACCGGCCCGGCGTGGGGCAGGAGATCAGGGTGACCGCGTTGTCGGCCAGCTCCCCCATCCCCACCTCGTGCAGCAGGTCCAGCATCCAGTCCGCGCTGAACGCGGCGTCCTCGCGCGGCACGGTGGTGACGACGAGCTGGTCGGCGGCCTGCATCACCGTCCGCCAGTTGGCGCTCTCCACGTTGTTGCCGGTGTCCACGCAGACCACGTCGTGGGTGCGGCGCAGCAGCTCCAGCACCCGCTTGACGGTGAACTGGTCCAGCCGCTGGGCGAACCGGGGGCTCTCCTCACCGGCCAGCACGTCGTACGAGCCGTCGGAGGCGTGCCGCAGGTAGTCGTCCAACTGGTCCAGCAGGGTGGCGCCCTCCAGGATCTCGATCTGGGCGAGGTCGTGGATCAGGTGCCGGATGGTGCGGGCGTGCCGGGCGCTGCCGGCGCGCAGGCCCAGCGTGCCGCGCAGCTCGTTGTCGTCCCAGGCGAGCACGCCCTTGCCGCGCACGCTGCCCACGGTGGCGGCGGCGAGCACGGTGGCGGTGGTCTTGTGCACGCCGCCCTTGGGGTTGGCGAAGGCCAGCACCCGCGGGCTGCCCAGCTCACGGCGGAGCACCCCGGCCGCCCGCTCGGACTCGCTCTCCGGGGCCGGGGCCCGCCATTCCGGCCGCTCGGTGACCACCGCGGAGGCGACCACGGCGGAGGCGACCACGGCGGAGGCGACCACGGGCGGGGCCGCCTCGACGGCGGCGGTGGCCCGGTACGCCGGCTCGACCGCCGCCACGGACCGGTGCGTGGGCTCCGGGTGCGCCGGTGTCGGCGGGTAACCCGGTTCCCTGTGCCCGGGCTCGACGTAGCCCGGGTCGAGCGGGCCCGGGCGGGCCGGCTCCGGCGGGGCGACCGCGGGGGCGAGCGACTGCCGCCGCGCCTCCGACCGGTGTTCCTCGGGCCGGTAGCCCCGCCCCTCCAGCAGCGCGTACCGGGACTCCACCGGGGGCGGCTCGTGCCGGTAGCCGTTCTCCAGCGCCGAGTACCGCGACTCGACCGCCGGCTCCTGCCACGCCGGCTCGGGCTGGTACGCCGGCTCGGGCTGATACGCCGGCTCGGGCTGGTACGCCGGCTCGGCCTGCCACGCCGGCTCGGCCCGGTACGCCGGGTCCACCCGGTACGTCCCCTCGGCCCGGTAACCGGGCTCGGCCCCGTAACCGGGTTCCCGGTAGGCCCCGTCGGGACGGCCCGGCTCCGGATACCCCGGCTCGCGGTAGGACTCCGCGCCGTAGCCCGGCTCCGCTCGGTAGCCCGGGTCGGCGCCGTAGCCCGGCCCCGCCCGGTAGCCGTCGTCGGCCCGGTAGCCGGCCAGCGGGTCGTACGCCGGCTCGGCCACCCGCCCGACCGCCGGCACCCGCCCCGAGTACCCGTTGCCGGACGCGCGTCGCGGCAGCCCCTCCCGGGCCGCCGGCGGTGGCTCCTCGGTGCGGTGGTCGGCGTCGGCCTGCTCGGCGGTACGGCCGCCGAGCCGGGCCCGGTCGAACAGCGCCCGCCACCGCGGTGCTGGTTCGACAGGCCGTGACCAGCCGGTCTCCGTGCCGTCCAAGGCTCGCCCTCCCAGCGCCATCGGTTCCCGCCTGACAGGCTACGGAGACAAACCCTATTCGGACCACACCTGTGCGCGCACATCCCCCGTCGGTCATGCTCGCCGCCGCCTGCCGGGCGTCTCCGGGCCGGAGCACGTCCGGCGAGGTCAGCGCCGTGCCGCCGGACGGCGACCGATCGGCGGCGCGGCCGGGCCCGGTGACGAATCGATCACCTCCGGTGCCGCTTCCGACGAATCACCCGCCGGCGGCCGGCTCCCGGTCGGCCGGCGGTCGGGCCAGGTCCCGCTGCTCCGGCAGCGGTGGGGTGAGCACCGCGCGGTCGAGCCGCCGCAGCTCGGGCGCCGGATCGACCGCGCGCACCCCGGGCCGGCCGGCGAGCGTGCGCAACACGGCCGGCTCGGCCCGGACCAGGGCCGCGTACACGCAGGCGCAGCCGGACCGGTACGCCGCCGCCTCGGCGGTCGCCACCCGGGCGCCGCTGTCGTACACCCGGCGCAGTTCGCCCCCGGGATCGGTGGCGTCGGTCAGCGCCGCGGAGCGGCCCCGCTGGTCGGCGGCCTCCCGGTCCTTGCGCGCGGCCACCTCGGTCATCCCGGCGCGGACGTGCTCCGGCACCAGCTGCGCCGGGATCCGGACGATCTCGGTCTGCCGCTGTGGCAGCGGCACCCGGGCGACCACCTCGGCGACGCTCACCCCGGCCAGCGTCGGCGCCAACCGTCCCGGCGGCAGGTAGCCGGCGAAGGTGACCAGCGCGTACGGCTCACCGCCGGCCGGCAGGGCCGCCAGCTCGGCCGCCGAGGCGCGCAGGTAGGCCGGGACCGAGCCGCCGGCGGCCACCCCGACCCGGGTCACCTCGCCGACAGTGGTGTCCACCGCCGCCGGCCGGTCGGCGACGCGCGCGGCGACCGCCCCGACGGCGAGCGCGCCGGCCAGCGCCGCGACGGTCAGCCGTCCCGGCCGCCACCGGGGCGTCGCCGGCTCTCCCGCTCGGCTCATCGGATGGCTCGCACCGCGTCAGTCCCGCAGGAGCTCCAGCGCCCGGGCCAGGTCCGCCGGGTACTCGCTGACGAAGGTGACCTCCTCGCCGGTACGCGGGTGGGTGAAGCTCAGCGACCGGGCGTGCAGCCACTGCCGGGACAGCTTGAGCCGGGCCGACAGGGTCGGGTCCGCGCCGTAGGTGAGGTCGCCGACGCAGGGGTGCCGCATGCTGGAGAAGTGCACCCGGATCTGGTGGGTACGCCCGGTCTCCAGCCGCACGTCCAGCAGGCTCGCCGCCGGGAACGCCTCGAGGGTGTCGTAGTGGGTGATGCTCGGCTTGCCGCCGGAGACCACCGCCCAGCGGTAGTCGTGGTGCGGGTGCCGGTCGATCGGGGCGTCGATGGTGCCCCGCGACGGGTCGGGGTGGCCCTGCACCACGGCGTGGTAGCGCTTCTCCACCTCGCGGTACTTGAAGGCCCGCTTCAACGCGGTGTACGCCTGCTCGCTCTTGGCCACCACCATGATCCCGGTGGTGCCGACGTCCAGCCGGTGCACCACGCCCTGCCGCTCGGCGGCGCCGCTGGTGGAGATCCGGTGCCCGATGCCGGCGAGGCCGCCGATCACGGTCGGACCGGTCCAGCCGGGGCTGGGGTGGGCGGCGACCCCGACCGGCTTGTCCACCACCACGATGTCGTCGTCGGCGTAGACCACGTCCAGGCCGGGGACGGCCTGCGGCACCACCGTCGGCGGCGCGGCCGGCGCGGGGAGGGTGACCTCCAGCCAGGAGCCCGCCTTGACCTTGTACGAGTTGGCCCGCGCCGCGCCGTCGACCAGCGCGTCACCGGCGTCGACCAGCGCCGCGGCCGCGGTGCGGGAGAGCCCGAAGAGCCGGGACACCGCCTGGTCGAGGCGCATCCCCTCCAGGCCGTCGGGGACCGGCAGCGAGCGGTGGTCGCCGCCCGCGGAGAAGGCGGAGGTCACGAGCGCCCCCGGGGCTCGGTGGTGGTCCCGTCGGCGGGCTGCGCCGTGGCGTCGGCGTCGGCGGTCGGCCGGTCGGCGCCGGCCCGGCCGCCGTCGCGCTGGCGTCCGGTCAGCTCCAGCAGCACCGCCAGCGTCACCCCGGAGACCAGGGCGCTGTCGGCCAGGTTGAACACCGGCCAGACCTGGCCGTACGGGTCGAAGAGGCTGACCATGTCGACCACGTGCCCGACGAAGTGACCCGGGGCGCGGAAGATCCGGTCGACGAGGTTGCCCAGCGCCCCGCCGAGCACCAGGCCGAGCGAGACCGCCCAGGGCACCGAGCGCAGCCGTACCGCCATCCAGCAGATCCAGCCGACGACGCCGAGGGTGATCAGCGGGAAGACCCAGGTGTGGTCGGAGCCGATGCTCCACGCGGCGCCGCTGTTGCGGGTCAGGCTGAAGTAGACCGCCCCACCGAGCACCCGCACCGGCGCGCGGTCGGTGAGCGCGGAGAGCGCCCACTGCTTGGTGAGCAGGTCGGCCGCGAGGACCGCGACGGCGAGGCCGACGAGCACCCCGACCGCCCTTCGGCGGCGGGTGCCGCCGCCCGGTTCGGCGGTGCCGGATCCAGCGGGTGGCGCTGCGGTCATCTGCTCCCCATCGACACTATCGACGGTGATGCCTCACCGTCGGCTCATCGCCGCCGGGGAGCGGACCTCAGCGCCGCTCCTCCAGCTGCTTGCACTTCACGCAGAGGGTCGCCGACGGGAAGGCGGCGAGCCGCTCCACCGGAATCGGGTCGCCGCACCGCTCGCACCAGCCGTAGCCACCCTCGTCGAGCCGCTCCAGGGCGCGTTCGACCTGCGTGATCCGTTCCCGGATGCTGTTGGCGAGAGAGATCTCCTGCTCCCGCTCGAACGTCTTGGTCCCGGTGTCGGCCTGGTCGTCCCCGGCCGAGTCGGTCAGCCGGTCGCGCTGCAGCTCGGTGATCTCGCTCAGCGTCTGATCGTACTCGGCGCGCAACTCGTCGCGCCGCGCCGCCAGGGCCGCCCGGATCTTCTCGGTCTCCGCCGCGCTGCGGGTGGCCTTCGCCACCGGCTTACGGCCGGCGGTCCTGGTGTCGGCTGGCTTCGCCATCGTCAGCTCCCTCGGCCACGGAAGACCCGCAGCGGTCGGCGGTCCGGACAGGGTTCGCCGGCCTGGCGTCCCCCATGTACGTACGAAACGGGCACACGGCAGCGTCGGCCGCGCACTCCGGAGGTTGGCAAGAATACGGAACGTACAGGCGTCCGACAACGTGGCGCACCGTCGCACCGTGATTCCGCCTCGATCATCCCCTAAACAGGGCAAAAGGAACGCTAGCAGATCAGTCGTCGTGATCTTCGCCGTACTCGCCAAACCACCTGGCCAGACGACCGCGCCGGCTGACCGCCCGGAGCCGGCGCTCGGCGGCGTCCCGCACCCCCGCGGTGGCCACGATCAGCAGGCTGTCGCCCACCTTCAGCCGGGTGTCCGGGCCGGGCACGAAACCGACGCCGTCGCGCAGCACCAGGGTCACCGCGGCCCCGACCGGCAGCCGCAACTCGTCCACGTGCACCCCGCCCAGCCGGGAACCCGTCGGCACCTCCAGCTGGAGCAGGTCGGCCCGCATCCGCTCCAGCGGCGCCGTCTCCACCCGGATCTCCGTCGCCTCGGCCGGCGCGGTCACCCCGAGCCGGCGGGCCGCCGACGCGAGCGTGCCCGCCTGGAGCAGCGTGAAGATCACCACCAGCACGAAGACCGCGTCGAAGAGCCGGTCCGCGCCCGGCACCCGCTCCGACAGCGGGATGGTGGCCAGCACGATCGGCACCGCCCCACGCAGCCCGGCCCAGGACAGGAACGCCTGCTCCCGCAGCCCGAACCGGAACGGCAGCGCCGAGACCAGCACCGACAGCGGCCGGGCGGCCAGCACCAGCGCCAGCCCGGTGACCACCGCCGGCCACACCGCCGCGCCCAGCCGGCTCGGCGTGGCCAGCAGGCCGAGCAGCACGAACAGGCCGATCTGGGCCAGCCACGCCAACCCGTCGGCGAAGCCCAGGATGGCCTGCCGATGCGGCAGCCGGGCGTTGCCCAGCAGCACGCCGGCGACGTAGACGGCGAGGAAACCCGAGGCGTGCAGCACCGCCCCGGCCGCGTACGCCAGCACGGTGAAGCCCACCACCGCGATCGGATAGAGCCCCGCCGACGGCAACGCCGCCCGGCGCAGGGCGAACCGGCCGGCGAGCCCGGCGAGCAGGCCGACCACCGCGCCGACGCCCAGCTCGTAGCCGAGCAGCAGTACCTCGAACCACCAGGGATGGCCGGTCGGCCCACCCCGGGACAGCAGCACCACCAGCAGCACCACCGGGGCGTCGTTCATCCCGGACTCGGCCTCCAGGGTGGCCACCAGCCGGGGCGGCAGCCGCAGCCGGCGCAGGGTGGCGAAGACCGCCGCCGCGTCGGTGGAGGAGAGCACCGCGCCGTAGAGCAGGGCCAGCCGCCAGTCCAGGCCGAGCGCGACGTGCACCACCACGCCGACCACCACGATGCTGACCAGCACGCCGAGGGTGGACAGCGTCGCCGCCAGGCCGAGCACCGGCCGCAACGTGCTCCACCGGGCGCTCAACCCACCCTCGGCGATGATCACGATCAGCGCGCAGAAACCCAGCACCCGGGTCAGCTCGGCGTCGTCGAAACGGATCCCGAGACCCGACTCCCCGATCGCCACGCCCAGCGCCAGATAGACCAGGAGGCTGGGCACGCCCAGGCGGCTGGAGAAGCGGACCGCGCCGACCGCCACCAACAGGACGGCGGCGCCGAGCAGCAGGGCCAGGTCGAGCCCGGGCGTCACGGGCCACCGACCGGCGGCGCCGTCACCCGGCCGATCCGTCGCGCAGCCGGCGCAGCGCCTCCGGCAGGCCCGGCGCGAGCCGGACACCGAAGAGCTTGTCCCGGCTGGCCGCCCCGGCCCGCAGCGACACCGCGGCCGGCCGCAGGCCGAGCGCGTCGGCCAGGGCACGGCGGGCCGCCTCGGTGGCCCGCCCGTCGACGGCCGGCGCGTTCACCACGATCACCAGGGCGGGGCCGTGTGGACCGTCGTACCGGCCGCCGACGCGGGCCCGGGCGGAGCCCGGCTTCACCCGTACGGCCACGGTGAGGGTGTCGTCCACGGTCACGGCGGGGCGGCTCAGCTCGGACCGGACCCGGCGAGCAGCACGGCGTGCGGGGTGCAGCGGGAGCACGGGGTGAAGCCCAGCTCGACCGCCTCGGCGACCGGCAGCGACTCGTCGTCCCGGCCGACCAGGTGGACACAGTCGGCGAGGTGGTAGCGGGGCCGGCCGTCCACCACCCGCACCTCGGCGTCGAGCCGGGCCACCAGGGCGGCCTGCGCGGGGGTGACCGGCTCGGCCGGCGGCTCGTCCGGCAGGAACACGGAGGTGACCACCGGTTCCGGGGTCACGAACCGCTCGTCGAGCGGGTCGAACGGCGGCCGGCCGGCGTAGGGGTTCGCCCCGGCGTACCGGTCGGCGTCGACGTCGGAACCGGGCGCGTCGTCCGGTCCGGCCGCGGCGGCGTACGGGTCTCCGGTCGTCGCGGCGTACGGATCGCCGGTCGTCGCGGCGAACGGATCACCGGCCGAGTCGTGGCCGGGTGCCGGCCGGCCCGGGAAGGGACCGGCCTCGGCGAACGGGTCGACGGTCGCCGACGGGCCGGGTGGTTGCCGCCACCCGGCGTCGTCGGTGTCGACCGTCGTGGGGATGTACTGCCCGGGGATGTCGACCGCGGGGGCGGCGAACGTCCCGCCCGGGGTGGCCCCGGTCCGGGCAGCCGCCGCGGCTCGGGCGGTGGCCGCCTGGCGGGCGCCCACCACCAACGCGATCGCGGCCAGCAGGCTGGCCGCGATCGAGGCGACCAGCAGCGGGCTGGACCCACTGGCCAGGCCGAGGACCAGCGACCCGACAGCGACGAGGATGAGCAGCACGCTTGCGACTATCACGGCTCACCCCCGCCGCCTCGGGTCGGTGTGGCTGGGCCGGCGGGCACGACGCTCGGGGCGACGGCCGCCGGCGGTTGGGTCAGCGACCCGACTCGAGGGCGCCGCCGGAGCGGCCCCCACCGTACGAGCCCGCGAGGCCGGCCGCGGCGAGGCCGTTGGTGCCGGCCCCCGCCCGGTTGCCCTCGACGCGGGTCATCTCGGCCTCCAGGCCCTGGCCCCGACCGTCGAGGTCCCGCAGCTGGCTCTCCAGGTACGCCTTGAGCCGGGTGCGGTACTCACGCTCGAACTGCTTGAGTTCCTCGATGTGCTTCTGCAGCGCGGTGCGCTTGGCGTCCAGGCCGCCCATGGCCTCCTGGTGCCGCTGGCGGGCGTCCCGCTCCAGGGCGTCCGCCTTGGCGCGGGCCTCGCGGGTGACCTCCTCGGCCTTGGAACGGGCCTCGGAGAGCAGCTGGTCGGCCTCGCGACGGGCGTCGGAGACGTGGTCGTCGGCGGTCCGCTGGGCCATCATCAGCACCCGCAGCGCCTGCTGCTCGCCGTCACCGACAGGGGCCGGGCCACCGGTCGCGCGGACCTGCTCCAGCTCGGCCTGCATCGCACGGGCCGCCTGCTCGGCGGCCGACTTGTCACGCTGGACCCGGTCGAGCTGGGCCTTCACGTCGTTGAGCTCGGCCGCGAGCCGGGCGTCGCCGCCGGGGCCGGCGGGGGCACCGCCACGGCCACCGCGCTCCACCTGGGCACGCAGCTCGTTGTTCTCCTCGATCAGACGGGCGAGCTCGCGCTCGACCTCGTCCAGGAAGGCGTCGACCTCCTCCTCGTCGTACCCCCGCTTACCGATCGGCGGTTTCTTGAAGGCGACGTTGTGGACGTCGGCCGGGGTCAGCGGCATCGAAACTCCTCGGGTCAGTTGCGGCCGCGTAGCGGGCTGTTCCAGCGGGTCGTTCACCCGAGGATCAGCCGCTTCAACACGAACTCCATCAGCACGAACAGGATAACCAGGAGCACAAGGGAGGCCAGGTCGATGCTCACGGTACCAATTCGCAGTGGAGGGATCACACGCCTCAACGCCTTGAGAGGCGGATCAGTGACGCTCCACACGGATTCCAGTCCCGCGGCCGCACCCCGTCCCGGCTGCCAGCGGCGACCGTACTGGAGCACCGCGCTCAGGACAAACCGGGCGAGCAGCAGAAGCAGAAAAACGTACAGAATCAGGTAGAGAACCTGAAGCAGGATCGACAACACGGCAGGCGACGTCCCTCGGTCGAGCGGAGGATTAGCTCAGGCTGAAAAAGCCGCCCTCAGCGATCTTGGCCTTGTCCTCCGCGGTGACCTGGACGTTGGCCGGTGAGAGCAGGAACACCCGGTTGGTCACGCGCTCGATCGTACCGCGCAGCCCGAACGCCAGCCCGGCGGCGAAGTCCACCAGCCGACGGGCGTCGGCCTCGTCCATCTCGGTGAGGTTGATGATCACCGGAACGCCGTCCCGGAAGTGCTCGCCGATCGTGCGCGCCTCGCGGTAGGTGGTCGGGTGCAGCGTGGTGATCTGGTACCGCTGCTCGTCCTCCACCGGCACGACTCGCTCCCTCGGCTGGACCTGCGGCGCGAGGGCCAGGTTGTCCCGGGTGTGGTAGGTCAGCGCCCCGGAGGTCTCGCCCGCGCCGGACCGGGTGATCGACCGGACGCTGGAGCGTTCCGTCCGTTCCGGCCGCTCCGGGCGCTCGACCTCGGCGCGCTCGCCGTCCAGGCCACGGGCCGTGGAGCGTTCGCCGAGCCGACCCCGGTCACCCACCCGGGGCCGTGGCGCCGGTGGCTCCTCGGAGTCGTCCTCCTCGTCGTCGGCGAACTCCTCGGCGTACCGGCTGCTCGACCGGTACCGCGACTCGCGGTAGCCACCCTTGTCGTAGCCGCCGTCATCGTAGGCCCGCTCGTCGTCCTCCTCGACGAGACCGAGCCAGACCCCCGCCTTGCGCAGTGCACCCATCCCGCGCCCTTCCGTCCGCCGTGCGGCACGCACCCCCGTGCCGTGTCGCTTGATCACTAGTGGACGACCATGCCCACCGGATCGGAGCGGCAATCCCCTGACGTCCGGTTCGCGTTCCGTCCGCCATTGCCCCCGACAAGGGGACGCCGTTCCTCAAACAACACTGATGTAATTTGCTTCTCTCGTGGTCAGGCTACCCCAGGGTGGGACGCATTCCGAGCAACGCGCTGCCGACGCGGACATGTGTCGCGCCGTACCGGATCGCGATTTCCAGGTCCCCACTCATTCCCGCGGAGAGCGCCGTGGCCGCCGGATGATCCGCCCGGACCGCCGCGGCCACCTCGGCGAGGCGGGCGAAGGCGCGCTCCGGCTCCCAGCCCAGCGGGGCGACCGCCATCAGGCCGGCGAAGCGTAGCCCCTCGGCCGCCGCCAGCGCCCCGGTCACCGGCCCGAGCCCCCGGTCCGGGTCGGCAGAGCCGGGCAGCGCCCCGCCCCGGGCCGGGTCGCCGTCGATGCTGACCTGGGCCAACGCTTCCACCGGCCGGTCCCGGGCCGCCGCCGCGGTGGCCAGCGCCCCGGCCAGCCGCACGCTGTCCACCGAGTGGACGACGTCGGCGTACCGGACCACCGAACGGCACTTGTTGCGCTGCAACTGGCCGATGAAGTGCCAGCGCGGGCGCAGCCCGGCCGCGGCGACCTCGGCGGCCTTGCCGGCCGCCTCCTGGTCGCGGTTCTCCCCCACGTCGGTGACCCCGAGCCCGGCCAGCGCGATGACGTCGCCGGCCGGGTAGGTCTTGGTCACCGCGATCATCGTCACCGCGGACCGGTCCCGGCCGGCCGCCGCGCAGGCGTCGGCGATCCGGGCCCGGACCCGACCGAGGCCGGCGGCCAGCTCCGCCCGCCGGTCCGGCCGCACCGTGGCGTCCCGCTCTGTCATCGGTACGGCTCAGGACCCGTTCTTGAGGAAGTCCGGCACGTCCACGTCGTCGAAGAGCACCCGACGCGGGGACTGGGCCGGCGGGGGCATCGGCGCGGGCGGCGTCGCCGGCGTGGCCGGCTGCGCGGGCTGGTTCTGGTTGGTCTTGCGCGCCGTCTCGGCCGCCTTGTACGCCGGGGTGCCCCCGTCGAAGCCCGCTGCGATCACGGTCACCCGAACCTCGTCGCCGAGCGCGTCGTCGATCACCGCGCCGAAGATGATGTTGGCGTCCGGGTGGGCGGCGTCGGTGACCAGCTGGGCCGCGTCGTTGATCTCGAACAGCCCCAGGTCGGAGCCGCCGGCGATGGAGAGCAGCACGCCCCGCGCGCCGTCCATGCTCTGCTCCAGCAGCGGGCTGGAGATGGCCGCCTCGGCCGCCTCGACGGCGCGGTTCTCGCCGCGGGCGCTGCCGATGCCCATCAGGGCGCTGCCGGCGCCGCTCATCACGCTCTTGACGTCGGCGAAGTCCAGGTTGATCAGACCCGGGGTGGTGATCAGGTCGGTGATGCCCTGGACACCGGAGAGGAGGACCTGGTCCGCGGTGCGGAAGGCGTCCATCATGCTGATGTTGCGGTCACCGAGCGCGAGCAGCCGGTCGTTGGGGATCACGATGAGCGTGTCGCACTGGTTGCGCAGCTCGTCGATGCCGGACTCGGCCTGCACCTGCCGGCGCTTGCCCTCGAACGAGAACGGCCGGGTCACCACGCCGATGGTCAGCGCGCCGAGCTTGCGGGCGATGTTCGCCACCACCGGCGCGCCGCCGGTGCCGGTGCCGCCGCCCTCGCCGCAGGTCACGAAGACCATGTCGGCGCCCTTGAGCACCTCCTCGATCTCGTCGCGGTGGTCCTCGGCGGCGTTCTTGCCGACGTCGGGGTTGGCGCCGGCGCCGAGCCCCCGGGTCAGCTCCCGGCCGACGTCGAGCTTGACGTCGGCGTCACTCATCAGCAGCGCCTGCGCGTCGGTGTTGATCGCGATGAACTCGACGCCCTTGAGCCCAACCTCGATCATGCGGTTGACGGCGTTGACGCCGCCGCCACCGATGCCGACGACCTTGATGACCGCCAGATAGTTGTGCGGAGGTGTCATCTCCGGTCCCTTTCCCTTCGAGATTGGCGTGGGCCGACAGGTACGGCTTGGCCAGAACGGTGGCCGACTCGACGGTCCCCAGTGGAGGATCGGGGGTGAACCCTAACCCTCTACTAGAGGCTTACGGTTATGTCAACCACTGATCCTCTTCCGGGCAACGTAGGCGCACCCACGCCGCGAGCCAAGGACCTGCCCGGCGTGTCGCCGCCCGGAGCGGAACGTCTCACCTCTGCCGCCCCCCGGATCACTTGAAGGTCACCACGTCGGGCGCGCTGACGTCGATCGTGTCGGCTTCCCGACCGAGCAGCGCCGCGGCCACCCGCGCCTTGTCCGTACCCCGACTGGAGTCTCCCCAGACCACCGTCCGGTCGTCGGCCAGCCGAAGGCTGATCCGGGCCAGCCCGTCCACGTCGACCTCGCGCAGCGCGGCGCGCAGCGGCGGGGTGAGCGCGGCCAGCACGGTCAGGCCCGCCCGGGTGTCCGGATCCTCCGGTCCCGGCCGGGCCACCCGCAGCAGCGGCAGGCCGGCCGGCTGCTCGGCCGGGGACAGGAACACCACCCCGGCCCGGTCCACCACCGCGAACCGGTCGCCCTGCGGCACCACCGCCACCGGCCGACGCTCCACCACCCGGACCACCAGCGCCCCCGGCCAGTCCCGGCGCACCGAGGCGTGCTCCACCGGGGCCAGCGCGCCGATCCGGCGGGCGACGCCGGCCAGGTCGACCCGGGCCAGCGGCACCCCGTCCGGCACCGCCGCCGCGTCCCGCACCTGCACCGGGGTGACCAGCTTCGCGCCCTCCACCCGGACCTCCCGGACTCCGAACAGCCCCGTCCCGAGGACCGTCCAGGCGACCAGCCCGGCCAGGGCGAGCACCCCGGCGACGACCGCCCAGGGCAGCGCGGCCCGCATCCGGCGGCGCCGGGCCCGGGCCATGAACCGGCGGGTGGACGGGGGTACCGCGTCGGTGCCGGCGCGGACCAGCTGCCAGCGCCGGACCGGCCCGCGACGCGTCCCACCGGGGTCCGCCCCGGAGGTCCGACCCCGCGCCGGCCCGGGGCTCATCCGGCCGCGGTGGCCGCGTCCGGACCCACGGCCGAGCCGATCGCGGTAGTGCCGGCGTCGCCCGTGCGGGCCAGCAGCGCGTCCAGCAGCTCGTCACCCATCAGCGAGATCGGCGGCGCGCCCATCGTCACCACCACGTCACCGGTCCGGGCCCGGCGGGCCACCTCGACCGGCGCCGCCTCCCACGAGTCGACGAAGACCTTCCGGTCGGCCGGCAGCGGCACCTCCGCGATCAGGGCCACCGAACCCTCCCCCGGACCGCGCAGCTCACCCGGGCCGAAGACCTCCAGCAGCACCACCTCGTCGGCGATGCCCAGGGCCGCGGCGATCTCGGCCTGGTTGTCCCGGGTGCGGTAGAGCCGGTAGGGCTGGAACACCACGATCAGCCGGCCCTCGCCGGCCACCTCGCGCAGCGTCTGCAACGCCAGCGTCATCGAGGTCGGGTGGTAGGCGTACTCGTCGTAGACCAGCACACCGTCCGCGACCCCCTTGCGCTCGAACCGCCGCCGCACGCCGGGGAACGCGCCCAGCGCGGCCTCCGCCGCGGTCAGCGGCAGCTCCAGCAGGTACGCGGTGAGCACCGCCGACGCGGCGTTGAGCCCCATGTGCCGGCCCGGGATCGGCAGCCGGATCTCGCCCAGCGGCCGGCCCTCGATCTCGGCCAGGAAGCGGACCCCGCGCGCCGAGGAGGCCAGCTCGCTCATCCGCAGGTCCGCGTCGGCCGCCTCGCCGTACGTCCAGACCCGGCGCCCCTGCGCGCGCAGCGTCTCCGCCAGCCGCCGACCACCCGGGTCGTCGGCGCAGGTGACGATGAAGCCCTCCGGGTCGGTGAGCCGGGCGAACTCGGCGAAGGCGGCCTCCAGGGTGGCCAGGTCGCCGTAGGTGTTGAGGTGGTCCGCCTCGACGTTGGTGATGACCGAGACGTACGGGCGGTAGATCAGGAAGGAGCGGTCGCTCTCGTCCGCCTCCACCACGAAATACTCGCCGGTGCCGTGGTGGGCGCTGGACGCCGCCTCGGAGATCTCGCCGCCGATGACGAAGGACGGATCCACCCCGGCCTGCTGGAGCACCATGGTGACCATCGACGTGGTGGAGGTCTTGCCGTGGGTGCCCGCCACCGCTACCGTGCGCCGGCCGGTCATCGCCGCGGCGAGCGCCTCGGAGCGGTGCAGCACCCGTAGGCCGCGCCGGCGCGCCTCGACCATCTCCAGGTGGTCCTGCGGGATGGCCGTCGAATAGACCACCGTGTCCACGCCGTCCAGGTTGGCCGTCTCGTGGGTCATGTGGATCGTCCCGCCGAGCGCCCGCAGGCCGGCCAGCGACGGCCACTCCCGCAGCTCGCTGCCGGAGACCGGCAGGCCCCGGGTGAGGAAGAGCCGGGCCAGGCCGGCCATCCCGACGCCGCCGACGCCGATCAGGTGGATCCGGCCCAGGTCCTCCGCGGTGCGGGTGCCGGCCGGGGTGAACTGCGCGGTGTTCATGCGGTGTACCTTCCCGTCGCGGTCGACCGGATCACCGGTCCACCGTTCGTTCGCGACTGCGCGGCTCGCCAGCCCGGCTCACTCCCCGCGCTCACCGGTTGACCGCCTCGTAGACGAACCTGAGCAGCGCCTCGTCGCCGTCGCGACGGCCGTACGCGGCGGCGGTGTGGCTCATCGCCGCGAGCCGCTGCGGGTCCCGCACCAGCGGAATCACCGTACGCTCCAGCCAGTCCGGGGTCAGCTCGGCGTCGTCGACGAGCAGCCCCCCGCCGGCCTGCACCACGGGCAGCGCGTTGCGCTTCTGCTCCTGGTTGCTGTGCGGGTACGGCACGTAGATCGTGGGCAGGCCGATCGCGGCCACCTCGGCGCAGGTCATCGCCCCGCCCCGGGCCAGCATCAGGTCGGCCGCGGCGTAGCCGAGCTCCATCTCCGACAGGTAGGGCAGGGTCACGTACGGCACCGGCAGGTCGGTCGGGACCGGCACCGGCTCGTTGCGCGCGCCGATCACGTGCAGCACCTGCACGCCGTTGCGGGCCAGCTCCTTGGCCGCCCCGGAGACGGCCAGGTTGATCGAGCGGGCACCCTGTGAGCCGCCGGCCACGAAGAGCACCGGCAGGTCGGGGCGGAGTCCGAAGTGGGCGCGGGCGGCGCTGCGCATGGCGGTCCGGTCCAACCCGGAGATGCCCCGGCGCAGCGGCACCCCGACCACCCGGGCGTCACGCAGCGCCTCGGCCTGCGCCGGCTGGTGCGGGAAGCCGACCGCGACGTTCTTGGTGAACTTCATGCCCATCCGGTTGGCCACCCCCGGCGGCACGTTCACCTCGTGGATGACGATGGGCAGCTCGCGCCGCCAGGCGGCCAGGTAGCCGGGGACCGAGACGTACCCGCCGAAGCCGACCACCACGTCGGCGCGCACCTCCTCGATCACCTTGCCCGCCGCGCGCGCCGCCTTCCACATCCGGTCCGGGGTGCGGACCAGGTTCAGGTTGACAGAGCGGGGCAGCTGGTAGGCCGGGATCTGGCGCAGGTCGTAGCCGTGCGGCGGGATCAGCTCGTTCTCCAGGCCCTTCGGCGTGCCGAGGCAGGTGATCCGGACGCCCGGGTCGTGTCGGCGCAGGCAGTCGGCGAAGGCCAGCAGTGGGTAGATGTGCCCACCCGTGCCCCCTCCGCAGAGCACCACCGAACGCAGCGGACCCATCAGCGTCTCCTCTCGCTCGCCGTCCCCGCCCGGCCGGTACGGGCGGCGCGGGGTGCGGCCTGGTCGTCGGACCGCCGCGCTCGCGCCCGGGGCACGGACCCTCGGGCAGCCGGCGGCGGCGTCGCTCGGCGACGCCGGCCGGGAAGCGGCGGCAACGGGGCCCACACTAGTCGGACCCACCGGGCCGGTGGACGGGCATGCAGGGCTCGCGCCGCGTCCGGCTCCGCGCGGGCGAACGAGGCCAGCATCCCGACCCCGGCCATGGTCACGACCAGGGCGCTGCCGCCGTCGGAGATGAACGGCAGCGGCAGGCCGGTGATCGGCAGCAGGCCGACCACCCCGCCGATGTTGATCGCCGCCTGGCTGACCAGCCAGGTGGTGACCGCGGCGGCGGCCAGCCGGCGGAAGGGGTCCTCGACCCGGCGGGCGATCCGCAGCCCGCTGTACGCCAGAACGGCGAAGAGCACCAGCACCACCGTGCAGCCGACCACGCCGAGCTCCTCGGCGATGATGGCGAAGATGAAGTCGTTGTGCGCCTCGGGCAGCCAGTCCCACTTCGCGCTGCTCTTGCCCAGGCCGACGCCGAACCAGCCGCCGTGCTCGATGGCCAGCCGCCCCTGGTAGACCTGCCAGCAGCTGGTGAGCTTGCACTTCGCCGGATCCTCCAAAAAGGAGGTCAGCCGGGCGAAGCGGTAGTTGGTGGCGTCCCGCTCGCCGGAGCCGGCGCCGAGCGAGGCGGCGGCGATCAGCAGGCCGACGCCGGCCACGCCGACCGCGCTGAGCACCGCGAAGATCTGCGTCCGCACCCCGGCCGCCCAGAGCAGGCCGACCACGATGGCCAGCAGGCAGAGCATGGTGCCCAGGTCGTTGTAGCCGACCAGCACGGCGAGCAGGCCCATCACCGGGAACATCGGGGTGGCCAGCTCCTTCCACCAGCCCAGCGCGGCGCCCTTACGGGCGATCACCCGGGCGCCCCAGAGCACCAGCGCGAACTTCGCCAGCTCCGAGGGCTGGAGCTGGACCGGGCCGAGGTAGAGCCAGTTCAGGTGGGCCCGCAGCGGACCGATGACGCCGTCCTCCTGGCCGGTCAGGCGGGCGTAGGCCAGCAGCAGGTTGAGCACCAGCAGCAGCGCGATCGCGGTGGCCAGCGCGGGGCGGCCCAGCGCCCGGTAGGTGCGCGCGGGCAGCCGCTGGCAGGCCCAGAAGGCCACCACGCCGATCAGCGCGAAGATCGCCTGCTTGGCCAGCGAGGCGGAGGCGTCGCCGTCCTTGGCGTAGTCCACCACCGAGGTCGCCGAGAAGACCATGGTCAGGCCGATCACCAGCAGCAGGCCGCCGCTGGAGAGCAGCAGGTAGTAAGAGGCCAGCGGCCGGGCCAGCAGACCGCGCAGCGCGGCCAGCCCGGCCGCTGCGGTCGCCCCGGACAGCGGGGCGGGCGGGTCGGGCGTACGCCCACCGCCCGTCACCCGCCGTGCCGCCGTGTCCGTCGTCGTCGTGCCGGTACCTCGATCCTCCCCCACCCGACCATCATCGCGGGTCCGGCGGGTCCGTTCCCGGCGAACCGCCCGGTCGGCGTGTCGGAACGTGGAAGGAGACTCAGGTGACCGCGGCCAGGAACTCGCTGTAGAACAGGCCCAGCGCGATCGCCACGCCGATCCCGGCGATGATCCAGAAGCGGACCACGATGTTGACCTCGCTCCAGCCGGCCAACTCGAAGTGGTGCTGCAACGGGGACATCCGGAACACCCGTTTGCCGGTGGTCCGGAACGAGATGATCTGGATCACCACGGACATCGTGACGATCACGAAGAGCCCGCCCAGGATCGGCAGCAGCAGGATGGTCCGGGTGGACATCGCCATGCCGGCGATCAGCCCGCCCAGCCCGAGCGCCCCGGTGTCACCCATGAAGATCCGCGCCGGTGACGTGTTCCACCAGAGGAAGCCGACGCAGGCCCCGGCCGCCGCCCCGGCGATCAACGCGATCTCCAGCGGGTCCCGGACGGTGTAGCAGTACTCCCCGGCCGGGTAGTTCGGGTCGGCGCACCAGTGCCGGTACTGCCAGAAGGCGATCAGCGCGTACGCGCCCAGCACCATCACCGAGGCGCCGGTGGCCAGGCCGTCCAGGCCGTCGGTGAGGTTCACGCCGTTCGTGGCCGCCATCACCACCATCACGATGACGATCACCGAGCCGATCTTGCCGATCTCCAGCGCCGGGATGTCCCGGATGAAGCTGAGCGTGGTGCTGGCCACGGTCTCGGTGTTGGTGATCTTGCCCCCGGCGTCGGTCATCGTGGACGGGAAGTAGAGCGCCACGATGCCGAAGACCGCGCCGACCAGGATCTGGCCGAGCAGCTTGCCGCGCTTGTTCAGGCCGCCGCTGTGCCGCTTGCGGACCTTGAGGAAGTCGTCGAGGAAGCCGACCGCGCCGGAGAAGACCATCAGACCCAGCAGCACCAGCGCCGTGATGGTCGGCTCGACCTGGGCGATCTGCTGGTCCGGCAGGGTGGTCAGGGCCAGGTGACCGGCGACGTACGCGATGACCGTGGCCAGGATGAACACCACGCCGCCCATCGTCGGCGTGCCCTTCTTGCCCTGGTGCATCGCCGGGCCCTCGGCCCGGATCGGCTGGCCCGCCTTGAGCCGGGTGAACACCTTGATCGCGATCGGGGTGCAGAGCAGCGAGACCACGAAGGCCACCCCGATGGCGACGATGACCGCCCTCATGCGGCGCCGCCCTCGGTCGTGACCGCCACGTTCCCGGCGGCCGACTCGCGCAGCGCGTCGGCCACCTCCCAGGTCCGGTACCGGGAACCCTTCACCAGGACGACGTCGCCCGGCCCCAGTTCGCCCCGCAGCACCTCGACGGCCGCCGCCTGATCGGTGAGCAGCACCGACTCTCCTCCCCAGTCGTTCACGGATGTCGCGCCTTCGTGGATCGGCGCCGCCGGCTCACCCACCACGAGCAGCCGGTCCACCCCCAACTCGGCCGCGAGCCGGCCGACCTGCCGGTGCCCCTCGGCCTCGAAGTCGCCCAGCTCGGCCATGTAGCCGAGCACGGCGACCGTACGCCCCGCGCCGCGCATGCTGGCCAGCGCCCGCAGCGCCACGCCGGTCGACGCCGGGTTCGCGTTGTACGAGTCGTCGATCACCGTCACCGAGTCGGAACGCTCGAAGACGTCCATCCGGCGGGTGGAGACCAGGCCCAGCTCGCCCAGCGCCGCGGCCACCTCGGCCGGCGGCATGCCCAGCTCGCGGGCGACCGCCGCGGCGGCCAGCGAGTTGGAGACCTGGTGCCGACCGGTCAGCCCGAGCCGCACCGGCGCGGTCCCCTCCGGCGTCACCAGCGTGTACGCCGGCCGGCCCCGCTCGTCCAGCGTGACGTCCGCGGCGCGCACGTCGGCCCGCTCCGACTCGCCGTACCGGACCACCCGGGCCGCCGTACGCGACGCCATCGCGTCCACCAGCGGGTCGTCGGCGTTGAGCACGGCCAGCCCGTCGGCGGGCAGCGCCTCGACCAGCTCCCCCTTGGCCAGCGCGATCGCCTCCACCGAGCCGAACTCACCGATGTGCGCCACGCCGACGTTGAGCACCACGGAGATCCGGGGCGGCACCACGTCGCACAGGTAGCGGACGTGCCCCACCCCGCGGGCGCCCTTCTCCATCACCAGGTATCGGGTCTCCGGCGTGGCCTGCAAGGCCGTGTACGGGTGGCCCAGCTCGTTGTTGAACGAGCCGGGCGGCGCCACGGTCGGGCCGAGCCGGACGGTGAGCTGGGCGATCAGGTCCTTGGTGGTGGTCTTGCCGGACGAGCCGGTCAGCCCGATCACGGTGAGCCCGGGCAGCCGGTCGACGACGGCGCGGGCCAGCCGGCCCATCGCGTCGAGCGCGTCGGCGACCAGCACCATCGGCACGCCCGGCACCTCCCGGGTGCCCAGCACCGCCACCGCGCCCGCCTCGACGGCGCGGGCGGCGTAGTCGTGCCCGTCCACCTTCTCCCCGGGGAAGGCGACGAAGAGCCCACCGGCGGCCACCTTGCGGGAGTCGAACTCGACCGTCCCGGTCACCCGGACATCCGGGTCGGCGGCCACCAGCCGCCCGTCCACGGCCGCGGCGACCTCGGCCAGGGTCAGCGGGATCATCGCTGCCCCACCAGGTCACCGAAGCGGGCGCGCAGCGCCGCCGCCAACTCCACCCGGTCGTCGAACGGCAGCACCTCGCCACCCACCTCCTGGCCGCGTTCCTGTCCCTTGCCCAGCAGCGCCACCACGTCGCCCGGCTCGGCCAGCCGGACCGCCTCGGCGATGGCGTCCCGCCGGCCGGGCGCCTCGATGATCCGCGCCGGGGTGGTCGCCGCGTACGCCCCGGCCAGCACCTCGGCCCGGATCGCCGCCGGGTCCTCGGTGCGCGGGTTGTCGTCGGTCACCAGCACCACGTCGGCGCCCTCGGCGGCGGTGGCGCCCATCACCGGCCGCTTGCCCCGGTCCCGGTCGCCGCCGGCGCCCAGCACGCAGATCAGCCGGCCGGTGGTCAGGCCGCGCAGCGCGACCAGCACCGCCTCGATGGCGTTCGCCTTGTGCGCGTAGTCGACCACCCCGCGCACCGGGGCCGCGCCGCTGACCAGCTCCAGCCGCCCGGGGACCCCGCCGCAGGCGGCCACCCCGGCCGCCGCGGCGGCCGGGTCCACCCCGATGGCGACCAGCATGGCGATGGCCAGCAGGGCGTTGGCCACGTTGTGCCGGCCGGGCAGCGCCACGCCGGTGTCCACGGTCACCCCGTGCGGACCGTGCACGGTGAACCGTTGCGCGTAGCCCTCGCCGCCGACGCCGGTGGCGTACCAGGTGGCGGTCGGGTCACCGGTCGCCGAGTAGCTGACCGTGGCCGGCTTGAACAGCGGCCGCAGCGCCGGGTCGTCGTGGTTGAGCACCTCGACCGCGCACCGGCCGTCGAAGAGCCGGGCCTTGGCCGCGAAGTAGTCCGCCGAGTCGGCGTGGAAGTCGAGGTGGTCGGAGCCGAAGTTGGTGTAGCCGCCGACGGCGAAGCGCACCCCGCCGACCCGGCCCATCACCAGCGCGTGGCTGGACACCTCCATCACCACCGCGGTCACCCCGCGCTCGCGGGCCGCGGCCAGCATGGCGTGCAGGTCGGTCGCCTCGGGCGTGGTGCGGACGCTGTCCACCACCAGGTCGCCCAGGCGGGTCTCCACGGTGCCGATCAGCCCGGTGGTGTGGCCGGCGGCGCGCAGCCCCGACTCGACCAGGTAGGCGGTGGAGGTCTTGCCGGCGGTGCCGGTGATCCCGATCATCGTCAGGCCGTCGGTGGGGTCGCCGTAGACGGCGGCGGCCACCAGGCCGAGCGCCGCCCGCGGGTCGGGCACCACCAAAGCCGGCAGCCCGGCCTGCTCCGCCGCGGCCGCGCCCGCCGGGTCGGTCAGCACGGCCACCGCGCCGGCCGCCGCGGCCTGGGCGGTGAACTCCGCGCCGTGCCGGCGGGCGCCGGGCAGCGCGGCGTACAGGTCGCCGGGGCGGACCTCCTGGCTGGCGTGGGTGGCCCCGGTGACCGCGACCTCGGCGGCGTCCGCCGGCAGCGCGAGCGGCTGGTCACCGGCCGCCGGGGCGCCGGCCCGCAGCCGGGCGACGAGGTCGCCGAGCCGGACGGGATTCACGGTCTGGGGACGTGGATTGCCGGGCACGGCGTCAGACCCTACCCGGTCGTCCGGTTCCGACCGCACAGCCGCCCCGGTGGTTCGTCGCCACCCAACGATGATGTCCCGCCCCGGTCGCTCAGCGTGGATAGACCACGAACTTCGGTGCCGGCTCACTGCTCGGCGGCACCCGGTAGTGGCGCAGGGTGAATCCCATGATGTCCCGGAAGGCCGGCGCGGCCGAGGTGCCGCCCCCACCGGTGGTGGGACCCCAGACGAAGACGGCCACCACGTACCGCGGGTGCTCCGCCGGGGCCATCCCGATGAACGAGCCGACCTCGCCGGGCTGCTGCTTGCCGTCGAGGTAGCGCAGCCCGGTGCCGGTCTTGCCCGCCACCCGGTAGCCGGGGACCGCGGCGGCCAGCCCGGTGGCCCGGTCCACCGTGGTGACCGCCTCCAGCATGGTGCGCAACGCCGCCGCGTTCTGCGGGCTGAGCACCGGATGCGTGGCCGGCGGCGCGGCCGGGACCCGCTTACCGCCGCTGATCGTGGCCCGGATCAGGTGCGGCTGCACGTAGGTGCCGTTGTTGGCGATCGCCGCGTACGCCGCGGCCATCTGCAACGGCGTCGCGTCCACACTGTGCCCGATCGGCACCGACCCGCGCGACGACTCGCTCCACTTGTCGGCCGGCAGCAGCCGGCCCGAGGCCTCGCCCGGCATGCCCTCACCGGTGGGTCGGCCCAGACCGAACCGCTTCTGGTAGTCGATCAGCCGTTCCGCGCCGAGCTTGTCGCCGATCTCGATGGTGCCGACGTTGGACGAATAGGCCAGCATCCCGGGGATGCTCATCCTGCGGCCGTTGGCCGGGTGGCTGTCCTTGAACCGGACGTCGCCCTTCACGATGCTGTCCTGGAGCGGCAGGGTGGTCTGCGGGGTGATCACCCCCTCCTGGAGCGCCGCGCCGTAGGTGATCGCCTTGTGCACCGAGCCGGGGTCCACCACGAAGCTGGTCGCGGCGTCCTCCCGGTCGTTCGGCCGGCTGCGCCCGGGATCCGCGGCGTCGTACGTCGGCTGGCTGGCCTGGGCGAGCACCTCGCCGGAGGGCACCTCGATCACCACGGCGGCGCCGACGCTGCCCTTGACCTTGTCCACCTGGGCCTTGAGCATCCGCTGGGTCTGGTACTGGAGGTCGGCGTCGAGGCTCAGCTCCAGCGAGCTGCCCGGCTTGGCCGGGGTGGTCTCGCTGTAGCCGCCCGGGATCGGCGCCGACAGGTTGCCCTGACCGGCCTCGAAGAGCCGCCGGCCGTCGACCCCGCGCAGCACGTCGTCGTACTTGGCCTCGAGCCCCTCCAGGCCGACCATGTCCTCGCCGGTGAAGCCGATCAGGTTGGCCGCCAGGTCACCGCCGGGCACCTCGCGGCGCTCGTCGCGACGCAGGTCGATGCCGGACAGCTTGAGGGCGGCGACCTGCTTGGCCTTGTCGATCGGCACGCCGCGGGCGAGGTACTGGAACCGGGAGCCGGAGCCGGTCCGGTGCCGCATCTTCTCGGCCAGCTCGGACACGGGCACCCCGAGCAGCGGGGAGAGCGCCTTCGCGGTGGCGTCCGGGTCCTTGACGAGGGTGGGGTCGGCGGCGACGTAACGGGCCTCGACGCTGTGCGCCAGCGGCGCCCCGGACCGGTCGTAGATCGCCCCACGCGGGGCGGGCAGGTCGATCCGGCTCAGCCGGTCGGTCACCCCGCCGCCGGCGAACGCCGGGCTGTCGGTCGCCTGGAGGAAGACCAGCCGGATGCCGATGACGGCGAACAGGGCCAGGGTGAGCAGGGTGCCCAGCCGCAGCCGGCGGTTCGGGTCGGCCAGCTTCGGCGGTCGACGGGGCTTGCGCGACGGCCGCCGGGCCGCCGGCCGCTCCGGGCGACGCGGGGAGCGCGGGCCGGGCCGGCGGCGCGGCGGCGCAAGCTCGTCGTCGAACGGGTCGTCGTCGAACGGGCGGGCCCGCACCGTGCGGACCACGCCACCGCGGCCGGCGGCCGGGGCGTCCCGCCGTGCGGCGCGCGCCTGGCCGGTGCGACCGCCGTCGAGCACCTGCAACGCGGGGCGGAACGGGTCGGCGGCCCGGCTGCTGCGCGGCGTACGCCGTTGTCCGCCACCCCCGGCCCGGGTGGTCCGCTCCGGCCGGTCGGCGGTGTGCTCCTCGCGCGGCGCGCGGCCGCGCTCCTCGTTGCTCTCCCGCACGGTGCGGCCCCGCGGGGTGTACGCGCGGGCCCCGGAGATCCCGCCGACCCCCGGTTCACCGGCGCGCGGCTCCGCGCCCCGGCCACCCCGGGACGACGAACCGCGCCGGGAGCCTGTGGCATCCCGGCGCGGGTCCTCCGACGATCTCGGGGGCACGACTCATCCCCCCGCGCCCTGCGGGCTGGTGATGGCCGGCTGGCCGGCGGCCGGCTGCGGCACGCCGATCACCCGACCGTCCGGCAGCCGGATGTACGCGGGCTCGTTGGACTCGACCAGCCCCAGCTTGCGGGCGTTGGCCGCCAGGTTGCCCGGCGCCTCCGCCGCGGCGATCTCCTTCTCCAGCTGCTGCTGGTCCAGGTCGAGCTTCGCCTGCTGCTCGTGCAGCTTCTCCAGCCGGAAGGCGTTCTCATTGATCTTGGTGTTGACCAGCAGGATGCCCAGCACCCCGCCGACCACCAGCAGCACGATCAGGGCGGCGAACGGCGCCCGCGGCACCGAGATCGGCGGCGGCGGGGCGACCCGCAGCCGCGGTCCCGCCGCGGCGGTCTCCCGCTTGGCCGGTCGCTCGGCCGGGCGCAGCGCGGCGCTGCCCTGGGTCGGGAACTCGCGCGCCCCCCGGGCGCGAGTGTCCCCCCGGCGGCCGGTGGGGTCCGCCGTCGGCGCCCCCGCCTCACCGCGCGTGCCCCGCTGCGCCGCGATCCGGCCCCCCGACCGCGGTGCGCGTGGCCCGACGCCGGTACGGTCCCGGCGGTCGCGCTCGTCAACGTTCATGTGTTCCCTCCCCCTCTTCGTCCGTCCCACTGCCGTCCCTCGGCGTCGCCGCGGGAGCCGCCCCGGCTCCCGTCGTCGAGCCCGTTCCCGGTTGGTGCATCGCCTTGACCCGCCGGCGGTACCGTTCGCGGTCGGTCCGCCCCTGCTGTTCCGCGTTCGGGTCGAGCCGTTCCGCCGCCCGCAGCCGCACCGAGGCGGCCCGCGGGTTGGCGGCGACCTCCGCGTCCCCGGGGAGTTCGGCGCCCCGGCTGAGTAGCCGGAACGTCGGACCCGACCCGGGCAGCTCGACCGGGAGGTCGATCGGGCCCTTGCTGCGGACCCGATCGGCGAGCGCGTGCTTGGTGAGCCGGTCCTCCAGCGAGTGGTAGGACAGGACCACCATGCGGCCGCCCACGGAGAGCTGGTCCAGAGCGGCCGGCAGCGCCGTCTCCAGCGCTGCCAGTTCTCTGTTTACCTCGATCCGTAAAGCCTGAAACGTTCTCTTGGCCGGGTGTCCCCCGGTTCGTCGGGCTGGTGCCGGAATGCTCTCCCTGACCAGCTCGGCGAGCCGGGCCGACGAGGTGATCCGGCCCTTCTCCCGCTCCCGGATGATCGCCGAGGCGATCTTCCCGGCGAACTTCTCCTCGCCGTACACCCGCAGCACCCGGGCCAGGTCCGGGTGGGAGTAGCTGTTGACCACCTCCTCGGCGGTCACCCCCCGGGTCTGGTCCATCCGCATGTCCAGGGGCGCGTCCTGTGCGTACGCGAACCCCCGGTCGGGCGCGTCGAGCTGCAACGAGGAGACCCCGAGGTCGAACAGCACCCCGTCGATCTCCGGATAACCCAGGCGGTCGAGCACCTCGGGCAGCTCGTCGTAGACGGCGTGCTCCAGATGGATGCGGTCGGCGAACCGGGCCAGCCGGACCCGCGCGTGGGCGAGGGCCTCGGTGTCCCGGTCGAGACCGACCAACACCGTGTTCGGATGGGCCTCCAGGACCGCTTCCGCGTGCCCCGCCAGACCCAACGTCGCGTCGACGTGCACCGTCCGCCCGTCGCGCCCCAGCGCGGGGGCCAGCAGCTCGAGACACCTCTCGAGCAGCACGGGCACGTGCGTGCCGCGAAGCTCCCCCATGTCGACCCCCACTGGTTGAACCGTCCGTTCCTTCCGCGTCCTGCTCGTCGGGCGACGCTTGCCGTCGTACCGCCAGATCCCCATCCGCTCCCGCCCGCCGGAGGCCGCGGCCCTCCGTTACGGATCGTGCGCCTGGCACCGGGGAAGGGGTGCCAGGAACTCGAAAGCGGCTGGAGATCTCGCAGTACGTCGGGCGTCGCCACGCCCTACAGACCGCCGGGCAGCACCCCCTCCTCGATGTCGGCGAAGTCGTCTTCGCTCTCCGCGAGGTAGGTCTCCCAGGCCGTCCGGTCCCAGATCTCCACCCGGGTGCTCGCCCCGATGACCACCAGGTCGCGGTCGAGTGCGGCGTACTCCCGGAGGTGGGCCGGGATGGTGACCCGGCCCTGCTTGTCGGGGACCTCGTCGTGCGCGCTGGCGAAGAAGACCCGGTTGTAGGCCCGGGCCGCCTTGTGCGTCATCGGCTGCGCGCGCAACTGCTCCGCGATGCGCTCGAACTCGGGCATCGGGAAGACGTAGAGGCAGCGCTCCTGCCCTTTGGTGATCACGACACCCCCCGCCAGCTCATCCCGAAACTTCGCCGGAAGGATCAGCCGGCCCTTTTCGTCCAGGCGTGGGGTGTGGGTGCCGAGGAACATCGGCCCAACCCCCTCGCCCTTCCAGACGGCGTTCGCGGCGCCGCCCACCCCCCGGGCCGGTGGGCCCTCCCGGCCTCACCATCGCGCCCCACTCTACTCCACTTCCCTCCACCCGCAACCAGAATCGCCCGCGTGGCGCGCCGTTTGCGTCGCCAAAACCGCACGTCAGAGGGGGTGGAGCGGAGTGGAGGGCCCCGCCGGCCCCCGGCGGCGTCCGCTTCCCGACATCGGTCCACCCCGGTCGGCCGAGCACCGGCCGACCGGTCGCCCGGAGGGTCCGGTGCGAACGGTTAGCCGTCGGCGGCGATCTGGTGGCCCCGCCGGTCCGGTAACCTCGCTCGGGTGACGGACGCGAAGATGCCCCTGCGGGCGAAGGTGGCCAGCTCCGTGTCCCGGACGGCCGGGGCGCTCTCCCGGGCCGCCGGCCGGGGCGACGGCTCGGTGATCGGTGGCTGGATCGGCCTGAAGATCGACCCGGACCTGCTCGCCCACCTCTCCAACGGCCGCGCCATCGCGCTGGTCTCCGGCACCAACGGCAAGACCACCACCACCCGGCTCTGCGCCGCGGCGGTCGGCGTGCTCGGCCGGGTGGCCACCAACTCCTTCGGCGCGAACATGCCCACCGGGCACACCTCGGCGCTGGCCCGGGCCGGCAGCACCCCGTACGCGGTGCTGGAGGTCGACGAGCACTACCTGGCGCAGGTACTGGAGGCCACCGAGCCGCACGTGGTGGCGCTGCTCAACCTCTCCCGCGACCAGCTCGACCGGGCCAAGGAGGTCGCCATGATGGCGCAGCTCTGGCGGGCCGCGCTGATCCGGCACCCCCAGGTGCGCGTGGTCGCCAACGCCGACGACCCGATGGTCGTCTGGGCGGCCACCCCGCCGGCCGACCCGGCCCGCGGCGTCCACCCGCCGCACGTCACCTGGTTCAGCGCCGGGCAGCGCTGGCACGACGACTCCTGGGTCTGCCCGGAGTGCGGCTCCACCATCCAGCGCTCCGGCGAGCAGTGGTGGTGCAGCGGCTGCCCGCTGCGCCGGCCCGAGCCGCAGTGGACCGTCGAGGACGACGGGGTGATCGACCCGACCGGCGCCTGGCACAAGGTCACCCTCCAGCTGCCCGGCAAGGTCAACGTCGGCAACGCCGCGACCGCCCTCGCGGTCGCCGCCGAGTTCGGTGTACGCCCGGTCGACGCGGTCTCCCGGCTCGGCTCGGTCACCTCGGTGGCCGGCCGCTACGCCCAGGTCGACCGGGACGGGCGCAACATCCGGCTGCTGCTGGCCAAGAACCCGGCCAGCTGGCTGGAGGCGTTCGACATGGCCGACGTGGCGCCGACCCTGCTCTCCATCAACGCCCGGGACCCCGACGGCCTGGACACCTCCTGGCTCTTCGACGTCGACTTCTCCCCGCTGCGCGGCCGGCAGGTGCTGATCACCGGCGACCGGGCGTACGACCTGGCCGTCCGGTTGGACGTCAACGACGTGCCCTTCCAGCACGTCCGCGACTTCGACGACGCGGTCCGCGCGGTGCCGCCGGGTCGCCTCGAGGTCATCGCCAACTACACCGCCTTCCAGGACATCCGAGCGGAGCTGGACCGTGTCAACTGAGAGCCTGCGCATCGTCTGGATCTACCCCGACCTGCTCTCCACCTACGGCGACCGGGGCAACGCGCTGATCCTGGCCCGCCGGGCGCAGCGCCGTGGCATGCCGGTCGAGGTGCTGGAGGTCCGCTCCGACCAGCGGCTGCCCGCCACCGCCGACATCTACCTGATCGGTGGCGGCGAGGACGGGCCGCAGGCCCTCGGCGCCCAGCGGTTGCTGGCCGACGGCGGCCTGCACCGCGCCGTCGCCCAGGGCTCGGTGGTGTTCGGCGTCTGCGCCGGCTACCAGCTGCTCGGCACCTCCTTCTTCGCCAAGGGCACCCGCTGTGCCGGGTTGGAGCTGCTCGACATCTCCTCCGACCGGGGCCCGACCCGGGCGGTCGGCGAGCTGGCCGGCGAGGTGGACCCGCGGCTCGGCCTGCCGCCGCTCTCCGGCTTCGAGAACCACGGCGGCCGTACCCACCTCGGACCGGGCGTGGCGCCGCTGGCCCGGGTCACCGCCGGCGTCGGCAACGACGGCGCCACCGAGGGGGCGTGGCGGGGCAAGCTGCTCGGCACGTACTCGCACGGGCCGGCCCTGGCCCGCAACCCCGCCCTGGCCGACCTGCTGCTGCGCTGGGCCACCGGCATCCACCAGCTCCCGCCGCTGGACGACACCTGGGCGGACCGGATGCGCAACGAGCGCCGCGCCGCGGTGGCCGCCGCCGCCCGGCCGTGATCCCCGCCGCCCGGCGACTGCTCCGGCAGCCGTCGGCGCGACGGTTCGCCCTGCTGCTGCTCCTGCTGGCCGGATTCGCGGCGCTGCTGCCGACGCTGCCCCGACCCGACCCGCACCGGCTGCCCGAGCTGGCCGACCAACTCGGCGGGCTCGCCCCGGTGGTGGCGATCGTCGGCGGGGCCCTGCTGCTGGTGGCGCTGGTCCCCCGGACCTTCATCACGCTCGCCACCGGCGCGATCTTCGGGCCGGTGCAGGGTGCCGCGTACGCCCTCGGCGCGGCGCTGCTCGCCGCGGCGATCGGCTTCGCCGTCGGCCGGCTGCTCGGCCGGGAGTTCGTGGCGGAACGGGTGCGCGGCCGGCTGGCCCGCCTCGACGGCTGGTTCGCCCGGCAGAGCGTCTTCGGCGTGGTCACCGTCCGGCTGCTGCCGATCGCGGGGTTCGGGCTGGTCAGCTACGGCTACGGCACCACCGGCGCCCGGCTGCTGCCGTTCCTCGCCGGTAGCGTCATCGCCTCCGCGCCGACCGCCTTCGGCTACGCCGCGATCGGCGCGGCCGCCACCTCGCCGGGCCAGATCAACTGGTACGCGGCCGCCCCGGCCAGCCTCGGCCTGATCGCCAGCGCGGTGCTGGTGGCCCGCTGGTGGCGGGCCGAACGTCAGCGCCGGGCGGAGGGGGTGACGCCGTGACCGACCGGGAGGAGCTGCTGCCCGGCGGTTTCGTCACCGAGGTGGTGCGGATCGGCGACACGGTGCGGCGTACCCGGCCGGCCAACGCCGACTTCGTCGAGGCGTTGCTGCGGCACCTGGAGCGGGCCGCGCCGGGCCTGGCGCCCCGGCACCTCGGCTACGACGAGCAGGGCCGGCAGGTGCTCAGTCACGTCGACGGGCGGGTCCCCTGGCGGGAGCGGGAGGACCCCGGCTACCGCGCCGACGCGGCCCTGACCGGGTTGGCGGCGCTGATCCGCCGGCTGCACGACGCCTGCGCCGGCACCGAGCTGGCCGGCGCCGCGCAGACCGTCTGCCACCTGGACCTCTCCCCCAAGAACACCGTCTACCGGGACTCTCCCGAGGGGCCGCTGCCGGTGGCGCTGCTCGACTGGGACCTGGCCGCGCCGGGCCGGCGGATCGACGACGTGGCGTTCGCGGCGTGGCACTTCGCCGAGCTGGGCGACGACGCCGACCCGGGCGAGCTGGGCCGGCGGGCCGGGGTGCTCTGCGCCGGCTACGACGCCGCGGCCGGCGCCGTCGTGGCCGCAACGGGTCCTGGTGGCGTCGGCCGGCTGGACCGGGGCGAGCTGGTGGACGTGATGCTGCACCAGATCGAGTACACCTGGCGGGGCATCGACGCCGGCGCGGACCTCGACCGGCCGGGGATGCGCTGGCTACGCGACGCCGGCGCGGTCGACGGGGTACGCGCCTGGCAGCACTGGCTGCTCGCCCACCGGGACGCGGTGACGGCGGCGCTGCTCGGCTGAGCCGGCGAGCGGGCCGGCGCGAGCGGGCCGGACCGACGGGCCGAGCCTGGCGCATGAGCCACCGGGAGCGGACCAACGAGCCAGCCAGGCCACGGCGAGTCGAGTCCGCATCCGGCAACGCGGACGAGCGTGATGACTCTGAGGAATATTGATGACTCTCAGGTATCACGCTCAATCAGGAAACCTCCTCCGGCCGACCGCAGACCGGGCAGCCACCTGCCCACCGCGAGAACCGGCCGGACCGCGCCGCGGCGGATTGCGGCAAGCCGGTCCCGCCACGACGTTTCGCCAGTTGCCGCAGTTGGGCCCACCGGCCCGCCGGAAGCCATGACATGCCGCAACCCGGGCACGGGCCGACGCGCGGAGGCCGCGACATGCGAGATGTCGCGGCCTCCACGGCGGGTCGAGCCGCCCCGGCCTCGCCGGACGGGACGGGCGGCGGGGACGCGGTCGTCAGGCGACGACCGAGACCATCCGGCCCTTGACCACGATCACCTTGCGCGGCTCCTTGCCGCCCAGCGAACCGGCCACCGCCTCCAGCGCCGCCGACCGGACCTCGTCCTCGGCCGCGTCGGCCGCGACCTCGATCCGGCCGCGTACCTTGCCGTTGACCTGCACCGGGTACGTGACGGTCTCGGCCACCAGCAGGCGCGGGTCGGCGGTCGGGAAGTCCGCGTACGCCAGCGAGCCGGCGTGACCCAGCTTGCGCCACAGCTCCTCGGCGACGTGCGGGGCGAACGGGGCCAGCATCAGCACCAGCGGCTCGGCCACGTCGCGCGGGGTGGCCGGCAGCCGGGTGACGGCGTTGGTCAGCTCGATCAGCTTGGCGATCGCGGTGTTGAACCGGATCCCCTCCATGTCGCCACGGACCCCGTCGATCACCTTGTGCAGCAGCCGCCTCGTCGCCTCGTCGGCCGGCTCGTCGGTGACCCGCAGCTCACCGGTCTCCTCGTCGACGACCGCCCGCCAGACCCGCTGCAGGAAGCGGTACGACCCGACGACCGCCCGGGTGTCCCAGGGGCGGGACACCTCCAGCGGACCCATCGACATCTCGTACACCCGGAAGGTGTCGGCGCCGTACGCCGCGCACATCTCGTCCGGCGTGACCACGTTCTTCAGGGACTTGCCCATCTTGCCGTACTCGCGGGCGACCTCGGCCTCGCCGTGGAACCACCGGCCGTCGACCTCGACGACCTCCTCCGCCGGCACCGGGGCGCCCCGGGAGTCGCGGAACGCGTACGCCTGGATCATGCCCTGGTTGAACAGCTTGCGGAACGGCTCGAACGACGAGACGTGCCCCAGGTCGAACAGCACCTTGTGCCAGAACCGGGCGTACAGCAGGTGCAGCACGGCGTGCTCGGCGCCGCCGACGTACAGGTCGGTGCCACCGCAGTCACCGGCGGCGCGCGGCCCCATCCAGTACCGCTCGTTCTCCGGGTCGGCGAACCGGGTCGTGTTTGTCGGGTCCAGGTAGCGCAGCTCGTACCAGCAGGAGCCCGCCCACTGCGGCATCACGTTGGTCTCCCGGGTGTACCGCTTCGGGCCGTCACCCAGGTCCAGCTCGACCTCCACCCAGTCGCGCCGGCGCGACAGCGGGGTCTCCGGGTTGCTGGCGGCGTCGTCGGCGTCGAACGTCTTCGGCGAGAAGTCGTCCACCTCGGGCAGCTCGACGGGCAGCATCTCCTCGGGCAGCGCGATGGCGGCGCCGGTCTCGTCGTAGACGATCGGGAACGGCTCGCCCCAGTAGCGCTGCCGGGAGAACAGCCAGTCGCGCAGCCGCCAGGTCACCGCACCGGCGCCCCTGCCGTTGGCCTCCAGCCAGGCGATGGCCCGGGCCTTCGCGTCGGCCAGCCCCAGGCCGTCCAGGTCCAGGCCGACCTCGGGCGCGGCGCTGTTGATCCGCGGACCGTCCCCGGTGTACGCCCCACCGGCGAAACCCTCGGACGGCTGCACGGTACGCACGATCGGCAGCTCGAAGACCTCGGCGAAGGCGTGGTCCCGCTCGTCCTCGGCGGGCACCGCCATGATGGCGCCGGTGCCGTAGCCGGCCAGCACGTAGTCGGCCACGAAGATCGGCACCGGGGCGCCGGTGACCGGGTGCTCGGCGTACCCGCCGGTGAAGACGCCGGTCTTCTCCCTGGTGTCGGACTGCCGCTCCACGTCGGTCTTGGCCGCGGCGGCCTTGCGGTACGCCTCGACGGCGGCCCGCGGGCTGGCGTGCCCGCCGGTCCACACCTCCCGCGTCCCCTCGGGCCAGGCGGCCGGGACCAGGGCGTCGACCAGCTCGTGCTCGGGCGCCAGCACCAGGTAGGTGGCGCCGAAGATGGTGTCCGGCCGGGTCGTGAACACCCGCACCGGCCCCTGCCCGGTGACGAAGTCGATGTGCGCGCCGGTCGACCGGCCGATCCAGTTGCGCTGCTGCAGCTTGATCGGCTCCGGCCAGTCCAGGGTGTCCAGGTCCTCCAGCAGCCGGTCACCGTAGGCGGTGATCCGCATCATCCACTGCTTCAGGTTCCGCTTGAACACCGGGAAGTTGCCCCGCTCGGAGCGACCGTCGGCGGTGACCTCCTCGTTGGCCAGCACGGTGCCCAGCCCCGGGCACCAGTTCACCGGCGCCTGCGAGACGTACGCCAGCCGGTGGTCGTCGACGACGGCCCGCCGCTCGGCGACGGTCAGCTCGGCCCACGGCCGGCCGTCCGGGGTGGCCCGCTGTCCGCCCTCGAACTCGGCGATCAGCTCGGCGACCGGGCGGGCCCGCTTCGCGTCGGTGTCGTACCACGAGTTGAAGACCTGCAGGAAGATCCACTGGGTCCAGCGGTAGAAGTCGGTGTCGATGGTCGACACGGAGCGCCGCTCGTCGTGGGCCAGGCCCAGCCGGCGCAGCTGCTCCTTGTACCGCTCGATGTTCGCCTCGGTGGTGGTCCGCGGGTGGGTGCCGGTCTGCACCGCGTACTGCTCGGCGGGCAGCCCGAACGCGTCGAAGCCCATCGCGTGCAGCACGTTGCGACCGGCCATCCGCTGGTAACGGGCGAAGCAGTCGGTGCCGATGTAGCCCAGCGGGTGGCCGACGTGCAGCCCCGCGCCGGAGGGGTACGGGAACATGTCCAGCACGTACAGCTTCTCGGCGCCGGCGCGCGGGTGGGTCGGGTCGGCCAGCGGGCCGGTCGGGTTGGGCGCGTGGAAGGTGCCCTCCCGCTGCCAGGTGTCCTGCCAGCGCTGCTCGATGTCGCCGGCCAGCGCGGCGGTGTACCGGTACGGGGGAATGTCGGTGGCCGGTGCGGCTGCCTCACTCATGGCGTCTCCTCGGCGCGGTCATGTCGGACATGGGGAGTTTCTGCTTGCGGGCACAAAAAAGCCCCTCGCGCAGGAGGGGCGGCCGTGCTGTCGCGCGTCAGCGGATCAGCACGGCTCGGTAAGAAGCAGGAAGACTCCGGCCATGACCCGCAGTGTAGCGCGCCGGCCCCGACAGCAGGTGGGCGCGCCCACGCCCCGGGACGCCCCCGCAACGCCACGTGATCGTCCCGTTGCTCCCGGGAATCCCCGGACGGGCGAATATTCCGGGCGTAACCGACCGACCGCCTGCGGGGGTCGGCGGTGACGAGAAACATGGATAGCCTGAGAGGCCAGTGAGATTTTTGCGGCAGACGAGGCTCGCACGTCGCGAACCCAACGGCGGGTCCAGGTGCTCTATTCAGAGCTGCCGTCCGGCGACGAGGAGGAGGCCCGTGACACAACAGACCTGGGACGAGGTGGGCGGTCTGCTGCCGCACGACGAGTTCCGCGCCGCCAGTGAAGCGATCGTCGACAACATCGAGCAGGTCATCGAGGGCAAGACCGCCACCGTGCGGCTCGCCCTGGCCGTCCTGCTCGCCGAGGGTCACCTGCTCATCGAGGACGTGCCCGGGGTCGGCAAGACCAAGCTCGCCAAGGCGCTGGCCCGCTCGATCGACTGCTCGGTGCGGCGGATCCAGTTCACCCCCGACCTGCTCCCCAGCGACGTCACCGGCGTCAGCGTCTACAACCAGGAGACCCACGACTTCGAGTTCCGCCCCGGCGCGGTCTTCGCCAACCTGGTCGTCGGCGACGAGATCAACCGGGCCTCGCCGAAGACCCAGTCGGCGCTGCTGGAGTGCATGGAGGAGCGGCAGGTCACCGTCGACGGCGTGACCTACCAGCTCCAGACCCCGTTCATGGTGATCGCCACCCAGAACCCGATCGAGATGGAGGGGACGTACCCCCTCCCGGAGGCGCAGCGCGACCGGTTCACCGCCCGGATCGCGATGGGCTACCCGGGTCCCGAGGCGGAGCTGGCCATGTTGGACGGGCACGGCGCCACCGACCCGTTGCAGGAGCTGCGACCGGTCTCCGACGCGGCGACCGTCCGCCGGCTGATCGCCCACGTCCGGCAGGTACACGTCGCCGACGCGGTCAAGCAGTACGCCATCGACCTGGTCACCGCCACCCGGGAGGCCCCCGACCTGCGGTTGGGCGCCTCCCCACGGGCCACCCTGCAACTGCTGCGCACCGCCCGGGCGGTGGCCGCCCTGGAGGGACGCGACTACGTGCTCCCCGACGACCTTCAGGTGCTGGCGGTGCCGGTGCTGGCGCACCGGATCATCCCGACCGCCGACGCGCAGCTGGCCCGGCGCACCACCGACGCGATCGTCTCGGAGCTGGTGCACCGGCTGCCGTTGCCGCACGACCGCAAGCGCTCGCCGTACGACACCCGCCCACCGGCGCCGAACAACGGCCGCGGGCCGTACGAGCCGCGGAGGCCGTGACGTGCGGGAGGGGATGCGCGGCCTGACCACCCGCGGCCGGTCGTTCCTGGCCGCCGCGGTCGCCGCCGCGATCTCCGCGGCCATCCTCGGCGAGAAGGACCTGCTGCGGGTGGCCGTCCTGCTCGCGGTGCTGCCGCTGCTGGCCGCGGCGTACGTCGGGCGCAGCCGCTACAAGCTTGCCTGCAACCGGTCCCTGGAGCCGCACCGGGCGCCGGTGGGCGCGAGCTCCCGGATCGTGCTGCGCCTGCAGAACCTGTCCCGGTTGCCCACCGGGACGCTGCTGCTGGAGGACCGGCTGCCCTACGCGCTGGGCAGCCGCCCCCGGGTGGTGCTGGAACGGCTCGGCGCGCACCAGGCGAGCTCGGTGGCGTACACGGTCCGCGCGGACGTGCGCGGCCGCTACGAGGTGGGCCCGCTGGTGGTCCGGATGACCGACCCGTTCGGGCTCTGCGAGCTGTCCCGGGCCTTCCCCAGCATCGACCGGCTGACGGTGATCCCGCAGGTCGCCGCGCTGCCGTCGGTGCGGCTCCCCGGGGAGTACGCGGGCAGCGGCGACAGCCGGGCCCGGTCGGTGGCGGTGCACGGCGAGGACGACGCGGCCACCCGGGAGTACCGCCGGGGCGACGACCTGCGCCGGGTGCACTGGAAGTCCACCGCGCGCACCGGCGAGCTGATGGTGCGCCGGGAGGAGCAGCCCTGGGAGAGCCGGGCCACGGTCGTGCTGGACACCCGTGCGTACGGGCACCGGGGCGAGGGGCCGACGGCCAGCTTCGAGTGGGCCGTGTCGGCCGCGGCGAGCGTCGCGGTGCACCTGCGTCAGGCCGGCTACAAGCTGCGGCTGGTGACCGGGGCGGGCGCGGACGTGGACGCCAGCGAGGGCGCCGGTGACGGACTGATCCTGGACCACCTGGCCGACGTCCGGCTGGACAAGCGGGGCGAGTTGAGCAGCCTGGTGCAGCAGGTCCGCCAGCGCGCCGACGGTGGCCTGATCATCGCCCTGCTCGGCACGTTGAGCACGGCCGAGGCCGAGTTGTTGGCGAGCCTGCGGGGCAACGGCGCGACCTGTGTCGCGTTCCTGCTGGACAGCTCGACCTGGCTGAACCTGCCGACCAAGGCGCGGGCCGAGGCCGAGCACGCGCACGGCAGCGCGGCACTGGCCCTGATGCAGAGCGGCTGGCGGGTGATCAGCGTCGAGCACGGCGCCCGGCTGCCCGTGCTCTGGCCGCAGGCGGGACGCGGGTCGCAGGGTTTCGCGATGCGGGCGGCGATGGCCGAGACGGTAGCCGGTGGGATGCGATGACGTCGGGAGTGAGTTCATGATCGGGCAACGCAGCCTCGGATTCGTGGCGGCGGCAGCGACCCTGCTCGCGGCGGCCCCGCTGTCGGCGATCTTCCAACGCTGGACCTGGCTGATCCAGGCAGCCGTCGCGGTCACCGTGGTGGCCGGCGTCGCCGCGCTGGCCCGGATGCTCCGGGTGCCGCTCTGGGGGCAGATCCTCGGCATGCTGGCCGGCCTGCTGCTCGCGCTGACCTGGATCTTCCCGGGCGGCACGGAGCTGCTCGCCTTCCTGCCCACCCCGGCCACCATCGACCACTTCGGTGACCTGATGGCCGCGTCGGTGCAGGACATGCGGTCGTACGGCGTCAAGGTGCCGGACACCGACCCGCTGCTCTTCGTCACCGTGCTCGGGGTCGGCGGCGTGGCGATCGTGGTGGACGTGCTGGCGGTCGGGCTGCGCCGCCCGGCGCTGGCCGGGCTGCCGATGCTGGCGATCTACTCGGTGCCGGTGGCGGTCTACGTGGACAGCGTCCCCGCCGTGCCGTTCGCGATCGGCGCTGCGGGCTACCTGTGGCTGCTGCTCACCGACAACGTCGACCGGGTCCGCCGGTTCGGCCGCCGGTTCACCGGCGAGGGCCGCGACATCGACGTGTGGGAGTCCTCCCCGCTGGCCGCCGCCGGCCGCCGCCTGGCGGTGGTGGGTGTCGCGCTGGCCGTGGCCCTGCCGCTGGCGGTACCGGGGTTGAGCGGCGGCCTGCTCAACTCGTTGAACTCGGGCAACGGCACCGGCACCGGCCGGCCCGGACAGGGCGGCTCACCGAGCCGGATCGACCTCTTCGCGGCGCTCAGCGGGCAGTTGAACCAGTCCGAGACGACCGACATGGTCAAGGTGACCACCAACGAGCCGGAGCCGTTCTACCTGCGCTACGCGGTCGCCGACGATCTGCGGCCCAACGGTTTCCAGGTCCGCCAGCCCAACGGGCAGCCGGCCAACCGGAGGCTGCCGGACCCCACCGCGGAGCCCGGCCAGGGGGTGCAGCAGCGCAAGTACCGGGCCTCGGTGGAGGTCAAGAACCTCAACATGCCGTTCCTGCCCAGCTACGCCGAGCCGATCCGGATCGAGGACCTCAGCGGCGCCTGGCTGTACGACCGGGGGCAGCAGGTCCTCTTCTCCAACCGGGACAACTCCCGGGGCAAGAAGTACTCCTTCGACTACGTCCGCTCGATCTACAGCGAGGAGGCGCTGCGCCGGGCCCAACCGCTGGCGGCCGACAACCCGATCAAGCAGCAGCAGACCCAGGCCCCGGCCGTACGCGCGGTCGACCTGCTGGTCCGCAGGTTGGTGGAGGACAAGAACACCCAGTACGACAAGGTGCGCGGGATCTACGACTACTTCTCGGTGAAGAACGGCTTCAGCTACTCCAAGACCACCGAGGGCGGCAACAGCGACGAGATCACCAACTTCCTCACCAACAAGGTGGGCTACTGCCAGCAGTACGCCGTCGCCATGGCCTGGCTGGTGCGGGCCGCCGGCATCCCGGCCCGGGTGGCGTTCGGCTTCACCAACGGCAGCAACTCCTCCGGCGGCACCTACGTGCTGACCAACCGCAACCTGCACGCCTGGACCGAGGTCTACTTCGACGGGTTCGGCTGGGTCCCGTTCGACGCCACCCCCGCGTACGCGGTGCAGGGCTCGACCCGGTCGGCGTGGGCGCCGGACACCGACGCCCCGGACCCGGTCTCCCCCTCCGCCGGCAGCAGCGCGGCGCCGGGCCCCGCCGACCCCTCGCCCGGCGCGGCGGGGCGAGACAACAGCGACACGGATACCGACAACGGATTCAGCGGGAGCGCCGGCGGGCCGACGCGGGAGGCGCCGGTCTGGCCGTGGTGGACCGCCGGCATCCTGGCCCTGCTGGCCCTGCTCGCCCTGCCGGCGCTGCGCCGGATGGCGCTGCGTCGACGGCGTAGTGGCGGTCGGGCGGCCCGTCCGGTGGTGACCACCACCGCCGCCGGTCCGGCGGCGCCCGGCAGCGGCCCGATGGTGGTGGTCGAGGCGGACCCGGACCGGGCCCGGGCCGACGCCCATGCCGCCTGGGACGAGCTGCTGGACACCCTCGTCGACTACCGGGTCCTCGTCGACCGGACGGAGACCCCGCGGGCCACCGCCGACCGGCTGGTCCGCGACGAGTTGGGCGGGGACACCCAGGCCGACGGGGCGGTACGTCTGCTCGGCCGCGCCGAGGAACGGGCCCGGTACGCGCGTCAGCCGCTCACCGGTGAGGAGCTGCACCCGGCGCTGCGCGCCGTCCGTGGCGAACTGGCATCGCGGGCCGACCGGCGTACCCGGCTGATGGCCGCCGTGCTACCGCCGTCGGTGCTCCAGCGGTGGCGGACCCGCTTCACCGACCGGTCGTCCGGCCTGGTGTCGACGGTCAGCCTGGGCCGTTACCGGCTGGCCCGTCGGTTCAACCCGCGCCGGCTGCTGGCCGACCGGGCCGCCCGCTGACCCTCCCGTCACCCGGGTTCCTCGCAGTCCGGGTCCGTGGTGAGCTGGGGCCGTGGCTGAGCTGGGGCCGGCGGCAACATCGGTGAAGATGCTGCCTCGCGGCGTTCCGAGGCAGCATCTTCACCGAAGTTGTGCGGATCTCCCGGGCATCGACGTGTTCGGGACCTCGCGGCGGGATCACCTCGGCGCAGGTGGTCGGGCGGGCACGGTGCAGGGCGCACCCGGGATGCCTCAGTCCGCCGGCCGACCGATCCGGCCACCAGCCGAGGCACGGGCCCGGCCTGGGGATTCCGGCCGGGCTACGGTCCGGGGCGGCTCAGCCCCTGGGTCCTGGGCGGGTCAGCGGTGCCCCTCCGGGCGCTGTCGCCAGCGGTCCTCCAGCCGGTCAAGGAACGACGACCGCCGACCGCTGCGGCCACGCGGGCGCCGACGGCTGGTCGTGCCGCCCACCACGTGCAGGTCGGGCGACTGAGCCCGGCGTTGCGACTGCACCGCGTAACCCAGCGCGGCCAACATCACGACGAAGCCCGCCACCGCCAGGGGCGGCGTCTTGATCACCGCGCCGTAGACCAACAGGGCCAGGCCGACGATCACCACACCGGCAGCGACGAGCAGGCGACGCCGCGCGTGGAAGCGCGGATCGCTGGCGCGCACGGCCGAGGCGAATTTGGGGTCCTCGGCAAGCGACCGCTCGATCTGCTCGAACAGCCGCTGCTCGTGCTCCGAGAGCGGCACGGCACTCCTCCCCGGTCACGCTTGGTCGGCCCGGACGGGCCAACAGACCGTGGCAGCCAACCGGCTGCTTACCCGCAAGTCTACGAGGGGGGTCGCGCGTCGGAAAGCGGGACGACCTATGGCCGGGGTGGATTTTCATTTCGTCGATGATCACGGCGCCCCAACAGACTGGCCGGTCCTATGACGGATCGCCCGAATCGGGCAGCCGCGGCGTCCGCGGCGGCCTCCGCCTCCCGCCAGCCGCGCTCGGGTGCGCCCAGCGTGAGCTGCCGGGGCGTCTCGGCCACCCCGGTCAGCCCTTCGACGCGTACGCCGACGAGCCGGATCCGCTCGCCGGGGTCGAGGGCGGTGAAAAGCGCCCACGCGGTGTCGAAGATCTCCCGGGCCACGTCTGTCGGGGTTCCGACGGTGCGGGACCGGTTGACGGTGCGGAAGTCGGTCAGCCGGACCTTCAGGGTGACCGTCCGGCCGACCTGACCGGCCCCGCGCAGGCGTACGCCCACCTTCTCGCTGAGCGCCAGCAGGGACCGGCGGATCTCCACCGGGTCGGCGACGTCGGCGTCGAAGGTGACCTCGGCGCCGATCGACTTCTCCACGTGTTCCGGGGTGACCGCCCGGGGATCCCGGCCCCACGCCAGCTCGTGCAGGTGACCGGCGCCCGCGTCGCCGACCGCCCGGCGGAGCATGCCGTACGGCGCCTCGGCGAGGTCGCCGATGGTGGCCAGGCCCAGCCGGCGCAACGACTCGGCGGACCGCTCACCCACCCCCCACAGGGCGTCGACCGGCAGCGGGTGCAGGAACTCGAGCACCCGGTCGGCGGGGACCACCAGCAGACCGTCCGGCTTGGCCCGGGTGGAGCCGAGCTTGGCGACGAACTTGCTCGGGGCCACCCCGACCGAGCAGGTGATCCGCTGCTCCTCGGCGACCCGTCGACGGATCAGCCGGGCGATCTGCGCGGGCGGACCGAAGAGGCGCCGGGCGCCGGCCACGTCGAGGAACGCCTCGTCCAGGGAGAGCGGCTCGACCAGCGGGGTGACGTCCCGGAAGATCTGCATCACCGCCCGGGACGCGGCCGTGTACTGCGAGAAGTCGGGCGGCAGGTAGACCGCGTGCGGGCAGAGCGACCGGGCCCGCGCGGTCGGCATGGCGCTGCGGACGCCGTACCGCCGGGCCTCGTAGCTGGCGGAGCTGACCACGCCGCGCGGCCCGACGCCGCCCACCACCACCGGCCGGCCGCGCAGCTCGGGCCGGCGACGGACCTCGACCGAGGCGAAGAAGGCGTCCATGTCGACGTGCAGGATCGGGCTGCTCGAGTCGTCGGCGTCCGGCCCGAAGCGCGGATCACCACCGCGCGGCAACGACTGGCTCCGACCCATCCCCGCAGGCTAGCCCCCGGGTCCGACACCCCGGGAGTCAGCCGCGGACGACCAGCAGCGGAATGGTCATCTCGGCCGCCGTGTCCGCGCCGTGGTACGCCACCAGCCGCGCCTCGACCGGGTTCTCCGACCGGCTGGCCACCACGGCGGCGGTCCCCTGGCAGACGACCACCACGTCGCCGATGCGGCGCAGGTGCTCCTCGGGCACCGGCCCGAACCAGCCGGTGGCCACCGCCTCGTCGCGGGTGAGCACCCGCGCGGCCCCGCCCAGCACCGTCGCCCAGGCGGCCACCACGTCGTCCACCGCGCCCGGCTCGGCATGCAGGTAGCGGACCCGGGGCTCGCCGGCGACCACCCGCACCCCGGCCCGCAGCCGCGGGTCGGTGTCCAGGTCGAAGCGGTCGTCCCGGGGCACGTTCAGCTGCCCGTGGTCGGCGGTGACCAGCAGCGCCGCGTCCGACGGCAGGCCGTCGACCAGCCGGGCCAGCAGCCGGTCCACCTCTGTCGCGGCCAGCCGCCACGGCGCCGAGTCGACGCCGCTGAGGTGCCCGTGCCGGTCCAGGTCCGGGTGGTAGCCGGAGACCAGGGTGGGTCCGGCCCCGGCGGCCAGCGCGGTGAGCATCCGGGTCGCCAGCTCGTCGACGTCCGCGGCGCCGCGGTAGTCGCCGCCCCGGTTGGCGGCGAGGGTCAGCCCGCTGCCGGCGTGCTCCGGGCGGCTGACCACGGTCACCGCCACCCCGGCGGCCCGGGCCTGCTCGAACCGGGTGGCCACCGGCTGCCAGCGCAGCGGCTCCGGGTCGCCGGCCCACTCGATGTGGCTGAGCACCTGGTCCGTGCCGGGCACCCGCACCCGGAACCCGAGCACCCCGTGCACGCCGGGCGCCCGGCCGGTGCCGAGGGTGACCAGGCTGGTCGGGGTGGTCGACGGGAACCCCGAGGTCAGCGGCCGGCCGACGGTGGCGGCCAGGCCGGCCAGCGTCGGGGCGTACCGGGCGGCGGTGGGGATCTGGTACCAGCCGAGCCCGTCGACCAGCAGCACCGCGACCCGGCGTACGCCGTCCAGACGCGGCGCCAGGCCGAGCGGGTCGGCGACGCCGGGGACACCGAGCACCGCGAGCGCGCTGGGCAGCACGTCGGCGAGGCTGCCGCCGTCGTACGCGGGCGCCACCCGGGCCAGCGGGTCCACCGGCGGGGCGGTCATGCCGGGCGGCGGGCGAACAGGTGCAGCTGGGCGGCGAGGTCCCGGTACGGCGGCCGGGCGGCCAGCGCCCGCTCCAGCTCCACCAGGGCGGCCGGCTGGCCGTCGGCGACGGCGGCGGGCAGCAGGTCGGCGAGGACGCGTACCCCGTGGATCTCCTCGACGGTGAGCCCGGCGGCGGTGAGCAGCGCCGTGGCGCCGTCGGCGTCGTAGCGGCGGCGCAGGGTGTCCCGCGGCCCGGCGGCGCCGGCCGGGTCGGCGGCCAGCGCGGCGGCGGTGTCCAGGTGGCCGTTCATCGCCCGGCCGAGCACGGCGGCGGCCCGACCGGCGACCAGGACGCTGGCCGCCCCGCCCGGGCGCAGGGCGGCGGCCAGCGCGGCCACCACCGGCGCCGGGTCGTCCACCACCTCCAGCACGGAGTGGCAGAGCACCAGGTCGACGGCGGCCGGCTCGACCAGGCCGCCGAGCGCGTCACCGTCGCCCTGCACCGCGCGTACCCGGTCGGCGACGCCGGCCTCGGCGGCCCGGCGGGTCAGCGCGGCCAGCGCGTCGGGGCTGGCGTCGACCACCGTGACCTGGTGGCCGGCCTCGGCCAGCGGCACCGCGAAGCCGCCGGTGCCGCCGCCCACGTCGAGCACGGTGAGCCGCTCGCCGGCCCGGCGGTCCAGCTCGGCCGCCAGGACCGCCCAGATGACGGCGGTACGGGGGGTCAGCGTTCGGGTCTGCTCCACGCCGCCGAGCCTAGTCACCCGCGCCACTCAGCCCTTGCGGCCGGTGGTGGCGATGCCCTCGACGAAGTGCCGCTGGGCGAGGAAGAACAAGATGATCATGGGTACGGTGGCGATCACGCTGCCGGCCAGCACGATCTCCCACTGCTGCTCGCCGCCGTAGCCGAACCGGTCCAGCACCACCTTCAGCCCGCGCGGCAGCGTGTAGAGCTGCTCGTTGCGCAGGTAGATCAGCGGCTTGAGCAGGTCCGTCCAGCTGGCCTTGAACTCGAAGACGAAGGCGACCAGCAGGGCGGGGCGGATCAGCGGGAAGGCCATCCGCCAGAACAGCTGCGGATAGCTCGCGCCGTCCACCCGGGCCGCCTCGAAGTACTCCCGGGGCAGCGAGAGCAGGAACTGCCGGAGCAGGAAGATGTAGAACGCCGAACCGAACAGGTTGCCCGCCCAGAGCGGCACCTGGGTGTCGGTCAGGCCGAGCTTCGACCAGATGAGGTAAGTCGGGATCATGGTGACCGCGAACGGCAGCATCATGGTGGCCAGCACCAGCCCGAAGAGCAGGTTGCGCCCCGGGAAGCGGAAGTACGCGAACCCGAACGCCACCCAGGCGCTGGAGAGGGTCACCGCCGCCGCGGCGGCCACCCCGACCACCACGCTGTTCAGCAGCCAGGTGACCAGCGGCACCGAGTCCCAGGCCCGGGCGTAGTTCTCCGGGGAGAACGGCACCGGCAGGAAGCCCGGGGCGAAGACGTACTCGCGGGGGCGCAGGGACGCCGCGATCAGCCAGACGAACGGCAGCAGGAAGACCACCGCGGCGCCGAGCAGCGCCACCAGGAAGAGCACCCGCTGCCAGCGCGGCCGCCGCCCGTCCTCCACCGGCGGCCGGCGCGGCGGGGCGGAGGCCGGCTCCGGCGCGGAGACCGGCGAGGCCACGCCGCGCTCGACCGCCGCGGTCACGACTCGGCCCCGCCCGGCGCCTCGTCCTCCGCCCGCGACCGCCGGGCGTTGGCCACCGGCCCGTCGGTCACCTCGTGCTCCCGCGGCTCGGTGTGGTGCGTCGGCAGCCAGCCGGCGCCCAACCGGGTACGTCGCGAGTTGGCCACCCCGTTGTGGCCGTAGATCCCCGTCACTGGTCCTCCCCCTCGTAGTACACGAACCTGTTGCTGAGCTTCACCTGCACCAGCGTGATCAACAATATGATCAGGAACAGCACCCAGGCCATCGCCGAGGCGAAGCCCATGTGCAGGAACTGGAACGCCTCCTGGAACAGATGGATGACGTAGAACGACGCCGCGTCGCTGTTGAACCGGTTCTGCGTCTCCCGGTTGCCGAAATACATGGTGTAGACCTCGGTGAACATCTGCAGCGACGCGATCGTGTTGACGATCAGCGTGAAGAAGAGCGATCCCGAGATCATCGGCAGGGTGACGTGACGGAACCGGGCCCACGCGCCGGCCCCGTCGAGGTCGGCGGCCTCGTAGAGGTCGCGGGGCACGTTCTGCAGCGCGGCGAGGTAGATGATGACCGTCGAGCCGAGGCTCCACAGGCTCATCAGGACGATCCCGGGCATCACCCAGGTCGGATCGGTGGTCCAGCTTGGGCCCTCGATCCCGAACAGCGCCAGCCCGCGGTTGATCAGCCCGTCCTGGGTGTTGAGCAGCAGCAGGAACAGGATGCCGACGGCCACCGCCGGGGTCATCACCGGCAGGTAGAACACCGTCCGGAAGAAACCCTGGAGGCGGCCGACCCGCTTGAGCAGCAGGGCCAGGCCGAGCGAGATGGCCATCACCAGCGGCACGTGCAGCGCCGTGTAGTAGACCGTGTTGCCGAGGCTGCGGGCCACCTGCGGGTCGGCCATCAGCTCCCGGTAGTTGTCCAGCCCGGTGAAGCGCGGCGCGTTGATCACGTCGTACTCGGTGAAGCTGAGCCACAGGCTGGCGATCATCGGGCCGGCGTAGAAGACCAGGAACCCGACGATCCACGGCGCCAGGAAGAGGTACGCCCAGCGCGCCTCCCGCCGGGCCAGCGGCGTACGACGCCGCCGGCCCGGTGCGGGGGTGCTCACGGTGGTGGCCACGGCCGCTGCTACTTCGCGGCCTTGTCCAGCGCGGCGGTCGCCTCCTGCTGGGCCCGGCGCAGCGCCGCCTCCGGCTGTTCCTGCCCGGCCAACACCCGGTTCACCGCGTCGTACCACGCCTTGTCGAACTCGGCGCCGGCCGGCGAGGCCGGCATCGCGAACCCGGCCTCCTGCACGGAGCGGATGGTGGCCACCGCGTCGTCGAAGCGCTTGTTGCCGGTCGGCTGGTAGAGCTCGTCGAAGATCTTCTTGTCCGCCTCGGCGTTGCCGGTGTAGACGCCGGTGAACGGCTGGCCGGCGGCCTTACGGGCCTCGGCACGCGCCTTCGCGGCGGCGAACCAGGTGTCGGTGGCGGTCATCGTCTTGACGAAGGCGCAGGCCGCGTCGGGGTTCTTCGCCCCCTTGGTGATCACCCAGGCCTGCCCGGAGGACATGGTCAGCGGCTTGCCCTGCCGGTCGACGAAGGGCTTGACCACCAACTCGGCCTTGGGGCTGTTCTTGGCGGCCTGGTTGAGGAACCACTCCTCCATCGGCCAGGCGACGATCTGGTTCGTCGCCAGCGGGTTCTTGGCGCCGAAGAAGTCGAAGGTGTCCCGGAAGGACTTGAACTTTCCGAAGCCGCCCTGGTCGGAGATGAGCTTGACGCCGGTGGTCAGCGCCTCGACCACCTTGGGGTCGTCCAGGTTGGCCTTCGTGCCGTCGGCGGAGATCATGTCCGCGCCGTTGGCCTTGGCCCACATCGGCAGGAACTCGGGGATCTTCGGGTCGATGCCGATCCGGGAGAGCCGGCCGCCGGTGACCTTCGCCAGCCGGGCGTTGAGCGCCGGCAGCGCCGCCCAGTTCGACAGGTCCACCTGGTCGGCGGTGAGCCTGGCCTGCCTGAGCAGCGCCTCGTTCAGGTAGACGACCCGTACGCTGCTGAACTCGGGGATGGCGTACACGGTGCCGTCCAGGGTGACCTGGTCCTTCGCCGCCGGACGGTACTGGCCCATGTCGATGTTCTGCTGCTTGACGCAGTCGGTCATCGGCTGGATGGAGCCGCGCTTGGCGTACGTGCCGACCAGCTTGCGGTCCATGTAGACCAGGTCCGGCGGATTGCCCGAGGCGACCGCCGAGAGGAACTGCTGCTCGTCGAAGGCACCCTCGGTGATCTTCAGGTCGACGTCCGGGTCGGCCTTCTTGAAGGCGTCCACCCGGGTGGTGGCGATCTCGTCGGAGAGGCCGAAGCCCATGGTGGTCAGGGCGCCCTTGCCCGTGCCCCCACCGCCGGCGCTGTCGCCGCCGCCGCCCACTCCCCCGCACCCGCTGACCGCCAGGGTGAGCACCCCGGCGAGCGCGGTCACCCGCAGTGTCCGTGACATGGCACCTCCCGTGAACGCCCGGGCAACTCTGCCCGAGCGACCTGCACATCTCCGGTTGTCCGGTTCTTCAAACGTCGAGTGAGATATTCGCGTTCCCGGCGCCTGGTGCGGCGGTCAGCGGAAGTCCCGGGAGGCCGGGGTGACCGGTGGGTCGATCGCGTCGAGCCGGTCGGCGGTCAGGCTGGTCACCCCCTCGTGCCGCTGCAACCGGCCGCGTACCACCAGCGCCGCGCTGGTCCGGGCCACCCGCCGGTAGCGCTGCCACAACCCCGGCGAGCAGGTGACGTTGAGCATCCCCGTCTCGTCCTCCAGGTTGAGGAAGGTCACCCCGCCCGCGGTCGCCGGCCGCTGCCGGTGGGTGACGATCCCGCCGACCCGGATCCGCTGCCCCGGCTCCACCCGGCCCAGCCGGGCGATCGGCACCGCGCCCAGCGTGTCCAGGCGGTCGCGGATGAACCGGGCCGGATGGCTCTCCGGGGACAGGCCGGTGGCCCACACGTCGGCCTGGAGCCGGTCCACCGCCTCCATGCCGGGCAGCGTCGGCGCGGCCGCGCCGGTCACCGTGCCCGGTAACCGGCCCGGCCGATCCTGGGCCGCGGCGCCGGCGGCCCAGAGCGCCTGCCGCCGGGTCAGCCCGAAACAGGCGAAGGCGTCCGCGGTGGCCAGCGCCTCCAGCTGCCCGGCGGTCAGCCCGACCCGCCGGGCCAGGTCCGGCAGGTCGGCGTACGGGCCGTGGGCCGCCCGCTCCGCCTCGATCCGCTCGGCCACGTCGTCGCCGAGGGTACGCACGCCGCCCAGCCCCAATCGGACCGCCGGACCGCCCAGCCCCCAGGCGTGCGGCGGCTCCCCGGGCCCGCTGCCCCACCGGGTCTGCGGGGTCGACTCCAGCACCGCCTTCGCGCCGCTGGCGTTGATGTCCGGCCGGCGTACCTCGACGCCGTGCCGGCGGGCGTCGTCGACCAGGGTCTGCGGCGAGTAGAAGCCCATTGGCTGGGCGTTGAGCAGGGCGGCCAGGAACGGGGCCGGGTGGTAGCGCTTGAGCCAGGAGCTGGCGTACACCAGGTAGGCGAAGCTCATCGCGTGGCTCTCCGGGAAGCCGTAGCTGGCGAACGCGGTGAGCTTGCGGTAGACGTCGTCGGCCAGCTCCCCGGTGATGCCCCGCTCGGCCATCCCGGCGTAGAGCCGGTCGGCGATCTGCGCCATCCGCTCCACCGAGCGCTTCGCCCCCATCGCCCGGCGCAGCTGGTCGGCCCCGGCCGCGTCGAAGCCGGCCAGGTCGATGGCGAGCTGCATCAGCTGCTCCTGGAACAGCGGCACGCCGAGGGTCTTCTCCAGCGCGTTGCGCATCAGCGGGTGCGCGTACGTCACCGGCTCCTGGCCGTTCTTGCGCCGGATGAACGGGTGCACCGAGCCGCCCTGGATCGGGCCGGGCCGGATCAGCGCCACCTCCACCACCAGGTCGTAGAACTCGCGGGGCTTGAGCCGGGGCAGGGTGGCCATCTGGGCCCGGCTCTCCACCTGGAACACCCCGACCGAGTCGGCCCGGCAGAGCATGTCGTAGACCTCCGGGTCGTCCAGGGTCATGTCACCCAGGTCGAGGGTCTCGCCGATCATGTCGTAGCCGTAGTGCAGGGCCGAGAGCATGCCGAGGCCGAGCAGGTCGAACTTGACCAGCCCGACGGCGGCGCAGTCGTCCTTGTCCCACTGGAGCACGCTGCGGCCGGGCATCCGCCCCCACTCCACCGGGCAGACCTCGATCACCGGCCGGTCGCAGATCACCATGCCGCCGGAGTGGATGCCCAGGTGCCGGGGGAACGTCTGGAGCTCGTTGGCGTACGCCACCACCTGCTCGGGGATGTCCTCGACGTCGACCGCGGCGACCGAGCCCCACCGGTCGATCTGCTTGCTCCAGGCGTCCTGCTGACCGGGTGAGAAGCCGAACGCCTTCGCCACGTCCCGCACCGCCGACCGGGGCCGGTAGGAGATGACGTTGGCCACCTGGGCGGTGTGCTCCCGGCCGTAGCGGGCGTAGACGTGCTGGATCACCTCCTCTCGACGGTCGGACTCGATGTCCACGTCGATGTCGGGCGGCCCGTCCCGCTCGGGGGCGAGGAAGCGTTCGAAGAGCAGCCGGTGCCGGACCGCGTCCACGTTGGTGATCCGCAGCGCGTAGCAGACCGCCGAGTTGGCCGCCGAGCCCCGCCCCTGGCAGTAGATGTCCTGCTCGCGGCAGAAGCTGACCAGGTCGTAGACCACCAGGAAGTAGCCGGGGAAACCCAGCTCGTCGATCATCCGCAGCTCGTGCTCCAGCTGCGCGTACGCCTCCGGGTGCGCCTCGGGCGGGCCGTACCGCTCGTGGGCGCCGGCCATCGTCAGGTGGCGCAGCCAGCTCATCTCGGTGTGCCCGGCCGGCACCGGGTACGCCGGCAGCTGCGGCGCGACCAGCTGGAGGTCGAAGGCGAGCCCCGCGCCGAACTCGGCGGCCCGGGCCACCGCCCCCGGGTACGCGGCGAACCGGGCCGCCATCTCCGCGCCGCTGCGCAGGTGGGCGGTGGCGGCGGCGGGCAGCCAGCCGTCGATCTCGTCGAGGCTGCGGCGGGCCCGCACCGCGGCCACGGTGGTGGCCAGCCGGCGCCGGCCCGGGGTGGCGTAGTGCACGTTGTTGGTGGCCACGGTGGGCAGCCCGGCGGTGGCGGCCAGCTCGGCGAGGGCGTCGTTGCGGTCGGCGTCGACCGGGTTGCCGTGGTCGGTCAGCTCCACCGCCACCGTGTCGGCGCCGAAGAGCGCGGTGAGCCGGTCCAGCTCGCGGGCCGCCGCGTCGACCCCCTCGGTGAGCAGGGCTGCCGGCACGTGCCCCTTGCGGCAGCCGGTGAGCACCAGCACGTGGTCGCGCAGTTCGGCGGCGACCTCCTCCAGTTCCCCGTAGACCGGGCGGCCCTTCTCCCCACCGCGCAGCTGGGCCCGGGAGATGGTGGCGGCGAGCCGGGCGTACCCCTCGTGGCCGTGGGCGAGCACCAGCAGGTGCGCGCCGTGCGGGTCGGGTTCGCCGTTCTGCGGGCCGGGCAGCCCGAGGGAGAGCTCCGCGCCGAAGACCGTCGGCAGGTGCAGCGCGCGGGCCGCCTCGGCGAAGCGGACCACCCCGTAGAAGCCGTCGTGGTCGGTGACGGCGAGCGCGGTGAGCCCCAGCCGGGCGGCCTCCTCGGCCAGTTCCTCCGGGTGGCTGGCCCCGTCGAGGAAGCTGAAGTTGGTGTGCGCGTGCAACTCGGCGTAGGGCACGGCGGCGTCGGTTCGGGGCAGCTCGGGCGGCTCGTAGTGCTGCCGCTTGCGGCTCCAGGCCGGCGAGTCGCCGCCGTCGGCGTCGACCGCGAGCGGGTCCACCACGTGCAGGTGCCGCTCGCCCCGCCCCTTCGCGCCCCGGCCCGCCGGCCCGCCGCCGGAGAGCACCTGTTCCAGCTCCGACCAGGGCATCTTCGGGTTGTGGAAGCTCACCCGGCCGCTCCCCAGCGGTGCTCAGTCATAGATCGCCTCCACCAGCCACCGGCCGCCCTCGACGGCGAGCAGCAGGGCGGTGCCGTCGGCGAGGCTGACCTGGAACCGGGCCCGGCGGCGGGCCTCGGCCGGGGCCCACCAGCGCTCGTCCACCGGCCACGGGCCGGCCCACCCGACGATCTCGGCCGGCCGGCCGGTGTCGACGGTCAGCCGCGCGGGCGCGGCGCTCACCGCCAGCCGGGCGGTGACCACGACCGGCTCGCCGGCGGCGTCGTGCACGGTGGCCGACAGCGGGCTGGGCAGCACCACGGCCGGCGCGGGCGGCGGGATCCGGCCCGGCCACGGCGGCTGTCCGGGTCGGGCGGGCAGCCGTTCGTCGCCCCACGGGACCAACCGGGTCTGGTCGGCCGGGGACCGGCCGCCGCCGAGCACGGCGGTGACCACCGCCTCCGGCCCGAGGATGCCCTGCACCCGGCTCAACGCCCGGTGCGCCCGCTCCCGCTCCTCGCCGGCCTCCCCCCAGAGCCCGGCCTGCAACCCGGCCTGGGCGAGCACCCCGTCGGGGACCAGGCGCAGCCGGATGATCCCGGCCGTCGGCCGGGCCGCACGGGCGCCGCCGGCCCGGCCGTTGCTGCCGGAGAGCCAGCCGTCGAGCTGCCAGCGGACCCGGTCGGCGATCGCCGCGACGGTCAGCAGCCCGTCGTGCCGCCAGACCCGGTGCAGTTCCTGGCCGTGCGCGGTGACCGCCTCGATGCCGAGCCGGGTGCAGGCCAGGCCGTGCCCGGCCAGCCGCTCGTGCAGCCGCTCGGCCAGCGCCCGGGCGGCGAACGCCGCCGCGTCGACCCGGTCGATCGGCTCGTCGTGGTCGGCGGTCACCGCCAGGTCGACCGGGGGCTGCCGGACCGCGAGCGGCCGGTGGTCCCGCCCCGCGGCGAGCCGGTGGGCCAGGGCCCCGTCGAAGCCGAACCGGGCCAGCACGTCGCCCGCCGGCAACGCCGCGAAGTCGGCCAGGGTGCGTACGCCGAGCCGGCGCAGCAGGTCGGTCAGGGCCGGCCGGCCGAGCGCCTCCACCGGCAGGCCGGCCAGGAACGCGGGCGACCCGCCCGGCGGCACCACCCGCCCGGTACGCGCGGCCAGCCCGGCGGCGAAGACCCCGTCGGCGATCCCGACCTGGCTCTCCACCGCGCACGCCTGGGCGACCTGCTCGATGATCCGTTCGGCGGCCGCCTCCTCGCCGCCGAGGTAGCGGGCGGGGCCCCGGGCCGCCAGCGCGCAGGCGCCGGGGCGGACCACCTCGACCCCGGCGGCCACCTCCTCGACCGCGGCGACCACCGGCTCGAACGCCCGGGCGTCCCGGCCGGGATCGTGGTCGACCACGGTCAGCCGGGGGCAGCGCCCCTGCGCCTCCCGTCGGCGCAGCCCTCGACGCACCCCCTCGGCGCGGGCCTGTTCCGAGCAGGCCACCACCCGGTTGGCGTGCAGCACGGCCACCGGCCCGGTGGCCGGCACCCCGTCGACGATCTCGGCGGCGATGACCGGCCAGTCCGGGCACCAGAGCAGCAGGGTGCGTACCGGCGTGGTCACGCGGAGTCGACCAGGGTGAGCGCGCCCCGGCGGGACGGGACCGCCCGGGGCGGGGCGGGCGCGCCGGCGGACCGGGGGACGACCCGGGTCAGCGTGTCCCCGGGCAGCCAGACCTTGATCTCCTTGGGCCGGGCGGCCGCGCCGCGGCCCCGGGCCGACACGGTGACCTCGCGGCGGCGCAGCCGCCCCCGGCCCGCTCCGAGCCCCTCCCAGACCCCCCGGACCACCTGGAGGGTGACGTCCGCGCCGTCCCACCGCCCGTACGGGACGAGGACGCTGCCCCGCTGTCGGGCCCGGGCGGCCAGCCGGGTGGCCACCGACGCGGAGACGCTCGCCGGCACGGCGGTGACCACCACGTCCACCCCGTCGATCAGCGCGGCGACCACGGTCGACCATTCGGGGCCGGGGTTGGGCACCAGGGCGAGCCGGTCCAGGGCGATGCCGGCCTCGGCGGCCGCCCCGGCGCCGAAGGTCGGCACCCCCACCACGGCGCACCACGAACCGGCGCGGGATGCCTCGGCGAGCAGCGCCAGCACCAGCGAGGTGCCGCCGCTGCGCCGGGGCTGGCCGGTGGCCACCGCGACGGTGCTGCCCCGGCGCAGTCCCCGGTTGGGCAGCAGCCCGGTCAGCTCGGGCGCGACCGGCAGCACCCGGTGGCCGCCCGCCGGATCGGGTGCGCTCGCCGGACGCACCAGACCGGCCAGTGCGGCGGAACCGACAACCATGCGGCCCGCCATCGGACCAACCCCCCGTCGTGTGACCCCGGGGCGAAGCCCGGTCGTGCATTGCCGAATTGGCCGGCCGGAGCCCGGCCTGTCTGCTGGATCTGGATGCGTGGCGTCCGGCCACGGTTCTCCCGCCGGTGGCCGGACGCCACAGGCCTCAGGCGGCGAGCCCGTCGAGGGCGGGCTGGTGCGGCACGCCGAGCGCGTTCTCCACCACCGTCACGAACTCCTCGGCGGCGCGGAGCAGGTCGTCGGCCTCCCGGGCGGTCACCACCCGGGGGATGCCGGCCTCGGCGGCGGCCCGCTTGCCGGCGCCGGCGGCGAAGTAGCGCGCCCACTCGTCCAGCTCGGGGGCGACGGCGCTGAGCAGCACCCAGACGCTGGTGATCCGGTTGCGTCGGGTGGGCGCGGGACGGGCCCGGGCGGCGAGCAGGGCGGCGGCGGCGCGCAGCGCGGAGAGGTGGGCGGCGGCGTACCGGAGACCGTCGGGGCGGGTCTGGGCGGCCTCGACGAGGCCACGACGGGCCACCGCGAGCAGTTGGGCCGGGGTGCGGTGCGGCAGCACGTGCGCCGGCACCGTCGGTGCCTGGGCCGGACTGGTCGGCATGGGACGTCTCCTCCACGTGACCGGGACGGACGCGCCGTGCGGCGGACCGGAATCCGCCGGTGGTGCGCCCGGGGGCGGTGGTGCGGAGGAAGACGCACCTGGTGGCGGCCGGCCGGGTGTGGAGCTTCCCCACACCACACCCGGCCGGCGTACCGGCGGGTCCGTCGTCCGCCGCCCGGGGGTCGGTGGGCGGCGGACGACGGTCCTGCCTTGACGGGAACCGGGCTCGCGACTGCCCGGCGCCCCGGCGCGGTCCGCGGAACCGCGCCTCCCGGGAGGCGGTGCCGCGAAACACCGCTCCCGGAGACCGTTGGAACGGGTGTGCGACTCAATCGAACACTCGTTCTAACTACTGCTGACAGTACACCTCCCCTCCGACGAAAATGCAACGTGTGGCGCGCCGGCCGGGCGGATCCCCGGTCCGGATTCCCAGCTGGCGCACAGCGACGGCAAAGCAGGCGCAGAGTTCACCGGACCAGGGTGAGGTCATGAACGTGAGTCGTACCGAAACGACCGTCCGGTGACCGCCGCCGTCGCGGACCGGCGCACCGCCCTGCGGGCGCCGTCGGCCACGCCCCGGTGGTGGGCGGACGTGGCGGGCGCCGCCGCCTGGCTCAGCCTGCTGGTGGTCACCGCCCTCTGGACCGCCGACCGGGGGGTGCAGGAGCTGCTCTCCGGCCCGGCCACCGGCCTCACCTCCGCCGGCCGGCTCGCCGGCCTGCTCAGCGCCGACCTGATGCTCGTCCAGGTGGTGCTGATGGCCCGGGTGCCGCTGATCGAGCGCAGCTTCGGCCAGGACCGGATCGCCCGCTGGCACCGGCTGGCCGGCTTCACCTCCTTCCACCTGCTCCTCGCCCACGTGGCGCTGACGATCCTCGGGTACGCCGGCACCGCCCGGCAGGGCGTGCTCGCGCAGACCTGGGACCTGGTCGTCACGTACCCGGGGATGCTGCTGGCCACGGCGGCGCTGGCGCTGCTGGTCCTGGTCGTGGTGACCTCGGTGCGGGCGGCCCGGCGCCGGCTGCGCTACGAGTCCTGGCACCTGCTGCACCTGTACGCGTACCTGGGCATCGCGCTGGCGTTGCCGCACCAGCTCTGGACCGGCGCCGACTTCGTCGGCTCGGCGGCCGCCCGCGCCTACTGGTGGACGGTGTACCTGCTGGCGCTGGGCAGCGTGCTGCTGTTCCGGCTGGGGCTGCCGGCCTGGCGGACGCTGCGGCACCGGGTCGAGGTGGCCGCGGTGGTGCCCGAGGCGCCCGGCATCACCTCGGTCTGGCTGCGCGGGCGCCACCTGCACCGGCTGCCCGCCCGGGCCGGACAGTTCTTCAACTGGCGCTTCCTGGACGGCCCCGGCTGGTCCCGCGCCCACCCGTACTCGCTGTCCGCGCCGCCGTCGGGCGACCTGATGCGGATCACCGTCAAGCAGCTCGGCGACGACAGCTCCCGGGTGACCACCCTGCGCCCCGGCACGAAGGTGCTGCTGGAGGGGCCGTACGGGCGGCTGACCGGGGAGCGCTGGCGCGGCGGCGGGGTCACCATGCTCGCCTGCGGCGTCGGCATCACCCCGCTGCTGGCGCTGCTCTGGGAGCTGCCGTACGCCCCGGGCCACGCGGTGCTGCTCTACCGCGCGCGTACCGGAGAGGAGCTGGCCTTCCGCGCGGAGCTGGACCGGCTCGCCGCGGAGCGCGGCGTGGTGGTCCACCACCTGGTCGGGCCGCGCGCGCGGCGACCGTCCTGGCTGCCGGCGTACGCCGAGGGGCTCTCCGACGTCGAGGCGCTGCGCCGGCTGTCGCCGGAGATCGCCGGACACGACGTGTACCTCTGCGGTCCGGACGGCTGGGTCGACGCCGTCCGCGCCGCGACCCGGGCCGCCGGCGTGCCCGAGGCGCACCTCCATCACGAACGCTTCGCCTGGTGACAGGCGGGAAGGACGAATCCATGCGACGGATCACCCTCTGGCTGCTGTCCACGGTCGCCGCGCTGGTGCTGCTGTTCAGCTACAAGACCAGCACGATGGGGCCGGGCGGGGAGAGCAGCGCGATCGCCGCCGGCTCGGACGGCTCGACCGGCAGCTCCTGGAGCGGCACGGACGACGGCAGCGGCACCGGCTCCGCCGGCTCGCCGAACGACTCCTCCGGCGGCTCGCCCGACTCCGGCGGCTCGCCCGGCGGGGCTTCCGGCACGGCCACCGGGTCGGTGGCGCAGACCCGGTGGGGGCCGGTACAGGTCCGGATCACCGTCTCCGGCGGGAAGATCACCGACGTCACGGCGGTGCAGGTGCCGGACGGCAACCACCGGGACCAGGAGATCAACGACTACGCCGTGCCGGTGCTGCGGCAGGAGGCCATCTCGGCGCAGAGCGCGAACATCGACACCGTCTCCGGGGCCACCGTCACCAGCGAGGGCTACCGGGAGTCCCTCCAGTCGGCGCTCGACGCGGCGCACCTGAAGTGAGGACCCGATGAACCTGACCGTGGAAATCGACCGGCGCGCCTGGGTGGTGCAGGTGATGGGGCTGCCGGTCAGCGTGCACCTGCGCGGCCCCGAGGTGCGTACCGACGCGGTGGCGGAACGGGTGGAGCGGGTCTTCGCCGAGCTGCGCGAACTGGACGCGGTGTTCAGCACGTACCGGCCGGAGAGCGTGCTGGGCCGGCTCGGCGGCGCGCCGCCCGGCCCGACCGCCACCGCCGACCCGCTGGTGCGCGAGGTGGTGACGCTCTGCGAGGAGGCTCGCGCCCGGACCGGCGGGTGGTTCGACACCCGCCGCCTGCCGCTGCCCGGTGGGGGCGTCGGCTTCGACCCGTCCGGCCTGGTCAAGGGCTGGGCGGTGCAGCGGGCCGCCCGCTGGCTCGCCGACCTGGACGGGCACGACCGGTGCCTGAACGCCGGCGGTGACGTGCTGCTGCGTACCGGCCCTGGGCGCCCGTCGTGGCGGGTCGGCGTGGAGGATCCGGATCACCCCGAACGGCTGCTCGACGTGCTGGAGCTGGAGCGCGGCGCGGTCGCCACCTCGGGCACCGCGCGGCGCGGCGCGCACATCACCGACCCCCGCTCCGGGCGACCGGCCGAGGCCGTCCGGTCGGTCACCGTGGTCGGGCCCGAACTGCTCTGGGCCGACGTGTACGCCACCGCGGCGGTCGCCCGGGGCGCCGACGCCCTGGACTGGCTGGCCACCCTGGACGGGTACGCGGCCCTGTTGGTCGACGCCACCGGCCGGGTGGCCGCCACCCCCGGCTGGCCCGGCGGCAGGATGCTCCGCGCCGCCTGACGGCCGCCCACCCCGCAGGGTTCGTGGCTCTGCGTGACGCCCCCAGGCCAAAGGATTGGTGACGCTCCGTCGCTGCCTTTACCCGACCGACACGGACCCGGCCAACCCTTCCGAGTGGTTCCAACCCGCCTACCAGGGGATTCGCGCAGAACTCCGCCCGCCCCGGCGCAGCTCTGCGCGCCCCTTTGCTCTGCTGCCCTCCACGCACCAGTTACCGGGTGTACCTGTTGCGCCGGTGGCAGCAGAGCAAAGGGAGCGGCGGGGGTGGGGGCGGGGCAGCAGGGCTGATCGCTGTCGGTGACCGTCGGGATCGCCGGCGGCGCGGGGGTGAGCGTCCCGGGGGCGTCCGCTCGCCGCTCCGGGTGGAGGGGCTGCGGCGGCGCGGGCCGTGACGACAGGCCGACGGGGGCCGTGACGGCTCGCGGCGGCGCGCGGCGTGGCCGGCCGTACGGGGCGGCGGCGGACCGGGAAGAATGGTCGGCATGCAGCCACACCCGAACGTGCAGGCGGTGCAGAGGGCGCTCGACGAGGCGGGGGCGCGGGACGGCTCCGGGGCCGCCGCCCAGGTCCGCCTGCTGCCCGACGCGGTGCACACCGCCGCCGCGGCGGCCGAGGCGCTCGGCGTCCAGGTCGGCCAGATCGCCAACTCGCTCATTTTCGACGCCGACGGTGCTCCGCTGCTGGTGCTGACCTCCGGCGCGCACCGGGTGGACACCGCCGGCCTGGCCGCCTCCCTGGGCCTCACCCACCTGCGCCGGGCCACCCCGGAGTTCGTCCGGGAGCACACCGGCCAGCCGATCGGCGGGGTCGCCCCGGTCGGCCACCCGGCGCCGCTGCGCACCCTGGTCGACACCGCGCTGGAGGCGTACGACGAGGCGTGGGCGGCCGGCGGGGTGCCGCGGGCGGTCTTCCCCACCACGTACGCCGAGCTGCTGCGGATCACCGCGGGCACCGCGGTCGGGGTGGCGTGAGCGAGCCCCCTGCCACCGCGGTCCCCGACCTGGTCACCCTGCACGTGTGGCGGATCCCCCGCGCGGCGGTCCCCCGGGCGCTGGCCCGGATGGCGACGCTCCCGCCGCGGCTGCGCCGGCTGCCCGGCGTCCGGTTCGCCAAGCTGCTCGGCACCGGGACGGGCACCGGCTTCGGCCCGGGCGACGCCGACCTGACCCGCTGGGCCGCCCTGGTGGTCTGGGACACCGCCGCGGCGGCGGACCGCTTCGACGACTCCCCGGTCGGCCGCTCCTGGGCCCGGATCGCCCGTTCCTCGGTACGGGTCGACCTGCGTCCGGTGACCAGCCGGGGCGAGTGGTCCGGCCGGCGACCCTTCGGCGACCCGCCGGGTGGCCGGGTGGCCGGGCCGGTGCTGGCGCTGACCCGGGCCCGGCTGCGGCCCCGGCGGGCGGCCACCTTCTGGCGGGCGATCCCGCCGGTGGCCGCCGCGCTGCACGGCGCGCCCGGCCTGTTGGCCCGGTTCGGGGTGGGCGAGGCCCCGCTGGGCTGGCAGGGCACGGTCAGCGTGTGGCGCGACCCGGCGGACCTGGTGGCGTTCGCGTACCGTCACCCCGAGCACCGGGCCGCGATCACCCGCACCCCCACCGAAGGGTGGTACGCCGAGGAACTCTTCGCCCGGTTCGAGGTGCGTGACGTGGTCGGTGACCGGACGGTGCTGGGCTGGGTCGCCGAGGGTGACCAGGTGACGGGGAAGGAACACGCATGAGGCTGGTCCGGTGGACACCGGAGGATCTCGTCCGGCGGCTGGACGACGTGGTGGCCGTCTACGGCGAGGCGATGGGCTACCGCGCCGACCTGCTGCAGGCCCGGCGCGGCTACATCGCCACCCACGTCCGCCGCCCCGGCTTCCGGGCGGTGGCCAGCCTCTCCTCGGAGGGACACCTGGCCGGCTTCGGCTACGGCTACCTCGGCACGTCCGGCCAGTGGTGGCACGACCAGGTCCACCGCGCCCTGGACCCGGCGGCCCGGCAGCGCTGGCTCACCGACTGCTTCGAGGTCGTCGAGCTGCACGTCCGGCCCGCGGCACAGGGGCACGGGCTGGGGGCCGGCCAGCTGCGCGCCCTGCTCGGCATGGCCGAGGGGAGCACCACCCTGCTCTCCACCCCCGAGGCGGACGAACAGAAGTCCCGGGCCTGGCGGCTGTACCGCCGGTTCGGCTTCGTCGACCTGCTGCGCCACTTCCACTTCCCCGGCGACGAGCGTCCCTTCGGGGTGCTCGGCCGGGACCTGCCGCTGGAACCGTCGGCGGCCGGCCGGCCGCGCCCGGACACGCCGTGATCCGCCGGCGGTTCTGCTGGGCGCTGCTGGCCGTCCTGATCCTCGCCCAGATCTGCTATCCGCTGACCGGGGGCGGCGCCCGTAACCGGCTGACCGTCGCCACGGTCGTGCTGGGCTGGCTGCTCTCGGTGAGCCACGCCCTGCTCACCCGCGGCCCGCGTACGGCCGTCGCCCTGGTCGCCGTGGCCACCGGCGGTGGTTTCGCGATCGAGGCGCTCGGGGTGGCCACCGGCTTCCCGTTCGGCAGCTACGACTACTCCGGGCAGCTCGGCCCGAAGCTGGCCGGGGTGCCGCTGATCATCCCGCTCGCCTGGACGTGGATGGCCTGGCCGGCCTGGCTCACCGCCGTCCGGCTCACCACCACCCGGGCCGCCCGGATCGGGCTGGCCGCCGTCGGGCTGGCCGCCTGGGACCTCTTCCTCGACCCGCAGATGGTGGCCGAGGGGCACTGGCGGTGGCGGGACGCCACCCCGGCGCTGCCCGGGCTGCCCGGCATCCCGGTCAGCAACTACCTCGGCTGGCTGCTCTTCGCGGTGCTGCTGATGGCGGCGCTGCGTCCGCTGGCCGGGTCGACCGTGGACCGGACCGGGCCGGCGGACCGGCCGATGTTCGCGCTCTACCTGTGGACGTACTTCTCCAGCATCATGGCCCACGCGGTCTTCCTCCGGCTGCCCGCGTCGGCGGTCTGGGGCGCGCTGGGCATGGCGGTGACCGCCCTGCCGCTGGCCGTCGTGCTCGGCCGGGGACGTCGCCCGAACGCCGGGGACAGCCCGGCGGACGCCGCGCCGGACCGCGCGGGCGCCCCGGCGGGCGGGGTCGACGCGACCCGATGACCGCCGCTCTCGCGCTGCTGCTCGCCGTGGCCGCGCTGACCGCGCACAGCTGGCTCAACGCCACCCGCTGGCTGCGCCGCCCCACCGACCGGCCGGTCGAGGTCGCCGAGCCGGTGGCGGTGCTGCTGCCGCTGCGCGACGAGGCGGAGCGGGTCACCCCGTGCCTGCGGTCGCTGCTCGCCCAGCGGGGCGTGCCCGGGCTGCGGATCGTGGTGCTCGACGACGGCTCGACCGACGGCACCGCCGACGTGGTGCGGTCGGTGGCCGGCGACGACCCGCGGGTCACCCTGCTCACCGGGGTCGCCCCGCCGCCCGGCTGGCTGGGCAAGCCGCACGCCTGCTGGCAGCTGGCCAGCCGCGCCGATCCGGCCGTCACCGCGCTCGCCTTCGTCGACGCCGACGTGGTGCTCACCCCGTACGCGGTCGCGGCGGCGGTGACCGAGCTGCGCGCGGCGGAGGCGACGCTGCTGTCGGCGTACCCCCGGATCGTGGTGCGGTCGGTGGCCGACCGGCTGGTGCAGCCGCTGTTGCAGTGGTTGTGGCTGACCTTCCTGCCGCTGCGGGCGATGGAACGCTCGCCGCGGCCGTCGCTGGCCGCCGCGGGCGGCCAGTTCCTGGTGGTGGACCGGGCCGGCTACCTGCGGGCCGGCGGGCACGCGGCGGTCGCCGACAAGGTGCTGGAGGACATCGAGCTGGCCCGGGCCGTGAAGCGGTCCGGCGGCCGGATCGCGCTGGCCGACGGCTCCCGGCTGGCCGCCTGCCGGATGTACGAGACCTGGCCCGAGCTGCGCGACGGCTACACCAAGTCGCTCTGGGCCTCGTTCGGGCACCCGGCGGCCGCGGCGGTCGTGGTGACGCTGCTGCTCGCGCTCTACTCCGCTCCGCCGCTGCTGGCGGTGGCGGCGCTGCTGGCCGGCGCGCCGGCGGTGGCCGGGGTCGCCCTGACCGCCTACCTGCTGGGGGTCGCCGGGCGGATGGTCTGCGCCCGGGCCACCGGCTGCCGGGCGTGGCCCGACGCGCTGGCACACCCCGTGTCGGTCGTGGTCCTCGGTTGGCTGACCGGGCGGTCGTACCATCTGCGGAAGCGGCGCCGCCTGTCCTGGCGTGGCCGCCCCGTCACCTAGGAGGAGCGGCATGGCGCGGATCGTGGTCGTCGGCGCCGGGGTGGGTGGCCTGGCCACCGCCGCCCGGCTGGCCGCCACCGGGCACGAGGTGACCGTCCTGGAGCGGGCCGACACCGTCGGCGGCAAGCTCGGCCGGTACACCCACGACACCGCCGAGGGGTCGTTCCACTTCGACACCGGGCCCAGCCTGCTCACCCTGCCGCAGGTCTTCCACGACCTGTTCGAGGCGACCGGCGCGAAGCTCGACGAATACCTGGACCTGGTGCCGCTGGACCCGATCGTGCGGCACGTCTTCCCCGACGGTGTCACCCTCGACTCGTGCGCCGACCCGGACGGGTTCGCCGCCCGGATCGGCGCCGCGCTCGGCGAGCGCTCCGCCGCCGACTGGCGGCGGCTGTGGCGGCGGGCCGCCCGGGTGTGGGCGGCCTCCGAGCGGGACATCCTGCGCCGCACCGTGGACTCGCCGCGCGACCTGGCCGCGCTGGCCTGGCGGCTGGGTGACCTGGCCGCCATCGCCCCCGGGCGTACGCTGCGCGGGCTGGGCCGCGGCCACCTGTCCGACCCGCGGCTGCGGATGCTGCTCGACCGGTACGCCACCTACACCGGCGCCGACCCGCGCCGCGCCCCGGCCGCGCTGGTCGCCGTCCCCTACGCGGAGCTGGCGTACGGCGGCTGGTACCTGCGCGGCGGGCTGGGCACGCTCGCCGACGCGCTGCTCACCCGCTGCCTGGACCTGGGCGTGGTGGTCCGCACCGGCGCCACGGTCACCCGGATCGACGCCGCCGGTGGCCGGGTGCACGGGGTACGCGTCGCCGGGGCCGCCGCCCCGATCCCCGCCGACGTGGTGGTGGCCAACTGCGACGCGCTGACCCTCTACCGTGACCTGCTGCCGCACCCGCGCCGGCTGGCCGGGCTGACCGACCGCAGCCTCGCCGGGTTCGTGCTGCTGCTCGGCGTACGCGGCGACTCCGGGCTGGCCCACCACAATGTCTTCTTCCCCGGCGACTACGACGCGGAGTTCGACGCCGTCTTCGGCGCCCCGGGCCGGGGGGTACGCGCCCGCCCGGCGCTGGACCCGACGGTCTTCGTCACGGTGGCCCACGACCCGATGGTCCGCCCGGACGGGCACGAGGCGTGGTTCGTGCTGGTCAACGCGGCCCGCCACGGCACCGCCGCCGGGGCGGTGGACTGGCGCCGGCCGGGGTTGGCCGACGCGTACGCCGACCGGATCCTGGACGTGCTCGCCGAGCGGGGTGTGGACGTGCGGGACCGGCTGCTGTTCCGCGAGGTGCGCACCCCGGCGGACCTGGCCACCGCCACCGCCGCCCCGGGCGGGTCGATCTACGGCACCGCCGGCGGGCTGCTCCGCCCGGCCAACCGGGGGCCGGCGCACGGGCTGTGGCTGGTGGGCGGCTCCAGCCACCCGGGCGGCGGGCTGCCGATGGTCACCCTCTCCGCCCAGATCGTCGCCGACGAGATCGGCCCCGCCTGGGACTGAAGGAGGGGCCCCCTCTTAACGCCTGCGGTATAGGAAGGGCCCCCTCTTAACACCCGGGGAGCCGGTCAGCCGGCGTCGATCAGGGCCCGACGGACGGCCGACAGGAGCTGGCCCAGCCCGAAGCCGGCCAGCAGCACCCAGACGGCGGTCGCCATGGTCATCGTGCCGGCGGTCAGGTCCGGGTCGATCAGGCCGCTCACGCCGGCCAGCAGCAGCCCCAGCAGGGCCACGCAGACCCGGGTGGGCCGCTCCCCCACGGTGACCGCGCCCAGCTCCCGCATCCCGGCGGCGACCGCCCGGGCGCGGACGTACTCGTGCAGCCAGGACAGCGCGCCGGCCGCGACGACCAGCGCACCCGGCGCACCCACCAGCCAGAACGCGGTCAGCCAGGCCACCTCGCCGAGCCGGTCGGCCAGCGAGTCGTAGACGTAGCCGAGCCGGGTGGTCCGGGCGGTGGCCACCGCGACGGCACCGTCCACACTGTCCGCCACCGCGGCGGCCAGCACGAACAGCGCACCCAGGATCGGCCCGTTCACCGGTCGGACGGCGAACAGCGGCACGCAGAAGCAGAGCAGCACCCCGGCCGCCGTCACCGCGGTCGGGGTGACCCGCAGCCGGCCCAGGATGAAGCCCACGTGGTACGCGAAGCGCAGCCAGGCGCGGACCACCGGCGCCGCCACCCGCGGATCGAAACCGCCGTGCAACCGGGCCCAGGCGGTGGCGTACTCGTCCCAGCTCAGTTGTGTCCCCACCACCGGTCAACCGTCGCAGCAGGCTCCAGGTGTCGCGCAGCCGGGGTCACACCCGCGCGCCGACCTGGAGGTGCTGCCACACCTCGCGGGTCGCGGTGGAGCGGTTGAGGGTGATGAAGTGGATGCCCGGCACCCCCTCGTCGAGCAGTCGCCGGCACATCTCGCCGGCCTGCTCGACGCCGAGCCGGTGGACCGCCTCGGGGTCGTCGGCGACCTCGGCGAAGCGCTCGGCCAGCGCGGTCGGGAACGGCGCCCCGGAGAGTTGCACCGACCGTTCGATGGTGCCGATCTGGGTCACCGGCATCACCCCGGCCAGGATCGGGGTGTCGCAGCCGGCTGCGGCGACCCGGTCCCGCAGCCGCAGGTAGTCGTCGGCGTCGAAGAACATCTGGGTGATCGCGAACTCGGCGCCGGCCCGGCACTTGCGGACGAAGTGCGCGGTGTCGCTGGCCACGTCGGCGGAGCGGGGGTGCTTGTACGGGAAGGCGGCCACCCCGACGCTGAAGTCCCCCGCGTCGCGGACCAACCGGACCAGGTCCTCGGCGTAGCGCACGCCCTCCGGGTGGGCGATCCACTCGCCACCCGGGTCGCCCGGCGGGTCGCCCCGCACGGCGAGCACGTTGCGCACGCCCACCCCGGCCAGCCGGCCGACCACGTTGCGCAGCTCGGCGACGGAGTGGTTGACCGCGGTCAGGTGGGCCATCGGCAGCAGGGTGGTCTCGGTGGCGATCCGCTCGGTGACCGCGACCGTGGTGTCCCGGGTCGAGCCGCCCGCGCCGTAGGTGATCGACACGAACGACGGCCGCAGCGACTCCAGCTCGCGGATCGCCTGCCAGAGCAGCCGCTCGCCCTGCGCCGTCTTGGGCGGGAAGAACTCGAAGGAGAAGGTCGGCCGACCGGCGCGGATCAGCTCCCCGATCGCCGGCTGGGGATTGGGGAGGACGGAGGGAAGACCGAGCGCCACGTGACGACTCTAGCGGGCCACGGCCGCCACGCCGACGACCTTCCCACCGCGTGGAGCGCCCGCGTGGCACGGAAGCGTCGTACCCCCGGGATATCAATGGTCCAGCGCGGGTGGCGATGGTCGCAGGGCCACCGTCACGGGGGCCCGCGCGGGGGTCAGCACCGATCAGGCGACGTGTGTGCCGTCCCGCCCGGGACGGCCGGTGTCGCCCGCCGCGCCGACGCCTTCCGGAGGACCGATGACCCCGCCCCCGCTCGGCACGCTGCTGGCCCGGCTGCGGCACGACCGCGGCTGGAGCCAGCAGCGGCTGGCCGCCGAGCTCTGCGCCGCCGCCGGCGTGTCCACCCTCACCCGGCACGAGATCTCCCGCTGGGAGCGGCAGCTCCGGCTGCCCGGTGACTTCTGGCTGGGCTGGCTGGCGGTCGTCCTCGCGGTGCCGGCCGGCCTGCTCACCGACGCCGCCGCCCGGGACCACCACCGTGCGGCCGCGCCCGGGCCGGCCACCGGCTCCCGCCCGCGGGCGGCGCTGATCGCCGTGGCGCACCGCTGGGCGGCCGACCCGCGGGACGGGCTCCTCGCCGCCCCGACCGCCGCCCCGCTGGCCGGGCTGCCGGTCGGTGGGACGCCGGACCGGGTAGGCCCGCTGGCCGAGCTGCGCCGGCTGGACGACCTGGTCGGCGGCGCGGACCTGGCGCCGGCCGGGGCGTACCGGCTGGGTCGGGTGGTGCGCCGGTTGGCCGGGGCGGGGCCGGTCGACCGTCGCCGGCTGCTCCCGACGCTGGCCGAGTCGGCGCAGCTGTGCGGCTGGCTGGCGGCCGACGCGGGCGATGCCGCCGGAGCGCTCGGCGCGTACCGGCTGGGCCTGCGGGCGGCCGCGGCGGCCGGCGACCCGGCGCTCGGTGGGCACGTGCTCGCCTCGGCCAGCCACCTGCTGGCCGGGGTTGGCGATCCGCAGGGGGCGCTGCTGCTGGCCCGGCTCGGGTACGCCGGGGCCCGGCGGGCGGCCAGTCCGGGGCTGCGCGCCCTGCTGCTGCACCGGGTGGCGCTCGCCGCCGCGCTCGGTGGCCGGCACCGCGCGGCCGGTGCCGCGCTGGCGGCGGCCGGCCGCGCCACCGGCGCGCCCGAGCCGGGCCGGGAGCCGCCCTGGCTGTACTGGCTCGACGGCGCGGAGCTGGCCGCGATGACCGGGCGGACGCTGGTGGCGCTGGGCCGGCCCGGCCCCGCCGAGCCGCCGTTGCGGGCCGCCGCCCACCGGGCGGGGCGGCCCCGCAGCGCGGCGGTCTACGGCGCCTGGCTGGCCCGCGCCCACCTCCAGGCCGGTGAGGTTGAGCAGGCCTGCGCGGTGGCCGGGGCCGCGCTGCTCGACGCGGTCCGCGCCGGTTCTCCCCGCGCCGTCGGGCAGCTGACCGAGGTACGCCGCCGGCTGGCCGAGCATCCCGACCACCCGGCGGTACGCCGCTACGGCGCGCTCGTCGCCGCGGTCCGGCCGTGGCTGCCCCGCGGCGGACCGACCGGTCGGCCGGGTCCGCGTCGTCCTCGGGTCGGCCCGAGCCGGCCGACGCGCCGACCCGGCGGGTGAGGCGGGTCCGGCCGGGACCGGCTAGCGTCGGGGCGTGACCCACGCTGCTCCCGTCTCCCCCGTCGACCGCGCCGGCCTGCGACAGCGGGTCGACAAGGCCCTGGCCGAGTTCCTGGCGCACCAGCGCTCCTGGATGAGCGGGGTGGACGACGCCCTGGCCCCGGTGGCGGAGGCGATCGAGCGGTTCGTGCTGGGCGGGGGCAAGCGGCTGCGCCCGGCCTTCGCCTACTGGGGTTACCGGGGCGCCCGCGGGGTGGATTCGGACCAGGTGGTGAGCACCCTGGCCGCGCTGGAGTTCGTGCAGGCCAGCGCGCTGATCCACGACGACCTGATGGACCGCTCGGACACCCGGCGGGGGGAGCCCGCGGTGCACCGGCGGTTCGCGTCCCGGCACCGCGGCGCCGGCTGGGGCGGTGACGCGGACGGCTTCGGCGACGCCGCTGCGATCCTCCTGGGCGACCTGTGTCTGGTCTGGTCGGACGAGCTGCTGCACTCCGCCGGGTTGGACCCGCGCACGGTGGCCCGGGCCCGGCCGGTCTTCGACGAGATGCGCACCGAGGTCACCGTCGGGCAGTACCTCGACGTGCTGACCCAGGCGACCGGGGACTTCTCGCTGGAGCGGGCCGGCAAGGTGGCCCGCTACAAGTCGGCGAAGTACACCGTCGAGCGGCCGCTGCTGCTGGGCGCCGCGCTGGCCGACGCGCCGGCGGCGGTGCGGGACGCGTACTCGGCGTACGGGCTGCCGCTGGGTGAGGCGTTCCAGCTCCGCGACGACGTGCTCGGGGTCTTCGGGGATCCCGCGCAGACCGGCAAGCCGGCCGGGGACGACCTGCGGGAGGGGAAGCGGACGTACCTGGTGGCGGCGGCCGTACAGGCGGCCGACGAGGCGGGCCGGCAGCTGCTGCTCGGCGGGCTGGGCGATCCGGGGCTGGACGAGGCCGGGATCGCCCGGCTGCGGGAGCTGATCACTGCCACGGGCGCGCTGGACCGCACCGAGCAGCGGATCGCCACGCTGACCGAGACCGCCCTCGCGGCCCTCGGCACGGTGGACCTGGACACCGAGGCCCGGCAGGCCCTGGTCGACCTGGCCATCGCCGCCACCCGCCGCACCGACTGACCCCTCATCCGTCTCGGCCCCACCGATGAGCTGCTCGCCGGCCCGCCCTGAGGACATTTGTCACGGCGCATCCCGTATTCGCGGCTCTGCCCGTCGTCTGGACGTGCTCCTAGCGTCGTCGGCATGGATGACAGCGCTGTTCGTCTCACCCGGGTCGGCCGACGATTCGGATCCGTTCGGGCCGTCGACGATCTCGATCTGACCATCGGTCGGGGCAGCGTGGTGGCCCTGCTCGGCCCCAACGGCGCCGGCAAGACCACTGCGATCTCGCTCATGCTCGGTCTGGCACCGCCCGACACCGGTACGGTCACGCTGTTCGGCGGGACCCCCGACGACGCGGTACGGGCCGGCCGGGTCGGCGCGATGCTGCAGGAAGGCGCGTTCGTCCCCGGTGCGACCGTCCGTGACCTGGTCGAGCTGGCCCGGGCGCTCTACCCGCACCCGCTGGACACCGACCGGGTCCTCACGGTCGCAGGGCTCGCCGGCCTCGCCGGCCGGCGGCTCGACCGGCTCTCCGGCGGCGAGGCGCAGCGGGCCCGGTTCGCGTTCGCCCTGGCCGGCGACCCCGATCTGCTGGTGCTCGACGAGCCGGCCGCCGCGATGGACGTCGCCGCCCGGCGGTCGTTCTGGACCGCGGTCCGCGAGTACGCGGCCGGCGGTCGTACGGTCCTGTTCAGCACCCACCAACTGCACGAGGCGGACGAGTACGCCGACCGGATCGTGGTGCTCGCCGCCGGCCGGGTGGTGGCCGACGGCACACCCGCGCAGATCCGCGCTCAGGCCGGCGTGCGGGACGCGAGCTCCCTCGACCAGGCCTTCCTCACCCTGACCACCGAGAAGGATCACTGATGCGCGCCTACCTACGATTCGAACTGCGCCGGCTCGTCCGCGACCCTCGGCTGGCGTTCTTCTCGATCATCGGACCCGTCACCACGTACGTGATCTTCTCGGGCTGGTCCGCCGGCGACCGCCTGGAGGGCCTCGGCGCGCCGGTCGCGGTCATGATCGGCCTGGCCGGTTACGGCGCCGTCGCCGGTGTCCTCATGGTCGGCGCGGCGGTGGCGCAGGAACGCGCGGCCGGCTGGCTGCACCAACTCCGCGTGACCCCGCTGCCGCCCGGCGGAGTGGTCGCCGTGAAGGCGCTGACCGGCAGTCTCACCGCGATCCCGCCGGTGATCGCCGTCGGGGCCGCCGCGTCGATCCAGCACCACGTCCAGCTGCCGGCCGGCCGGTGGATCGGCCTGCTGCTGCTGATGTGGGTCGGCACCGTGCCGTTCACCCTGCTGGGTCTCGCCATCGGCTACGGCCTGGCCCCACAGGTCGCGGTGCCGGTCAACTTCCTGGTGTTCCTCGTCCTGTCGGTGCTCGGCGGCCTGCTGGCGCCCACCGCGTACTTCCCTGGCGTGCTGCGCGACCTGGCGCACGCGCTGCCGACCTACCGGTACGCCGAACTGGGCTGGCGCTCCGCCGCCGGGCACCCGCCCAGCGTGTCGGGGCTGGCCGTGCTGGTGGCGTGGACCGCGCTCTTCGCGGTCGTCGCGACCTGGGCGTACCGGCGCTCGACCGCCGGGCGCTGACGGCCGATACGGTGGCGATCGTGTCCGGTGACCGGAGTAGGCGGCGGCGCGGCCTGGTGCTCGTGGCCGCGCACACCGCATGGTTGTGGCTGCTGCTGCCGGCCGCCCGGGCGGGCGCTCGGGAGCCGGTGGCCGCGGCCGGGCTGGGTGTCTTCGTGCTGCTCTACCTGCTGTTGGTGGCGGTGCCGGTCGTCGACCTACCGGTCTCGTCGAGGCTGCACCACGCGGGCCTGGCTCTGCACGCCCTGCTCGGCACAGCGCTCGCCGCGGCGTTCACCGGAGTGTCGGACGGTGGGCTGATCGTTCTTCTGTACGTGTGCTCCGCCGGTGCGGTCGGGCTGACCCGCCCCGCTGCGGCGTTCGGGTGGACCGGCGGCAGCGTCGCCGCCGTGCTGGTGATCGGGGCCGTGCACCGGTCGCCAGCCGGCGACGTCGTCCCCACCGCCCTGATCACCGCGCTCGCCGGCGCGTCGACCATCGGCTTCGTCCGGTTGGCGCGCCTCGTCGAGGAGCTCCGCCGCACCCAGCAGGAGCTGGCCCGGACGGTCGTCGAACGGGAGCGGCTGCGCTTCGCCCAGGACCTGCACGATCTGCTCGGTCACACGCTCTCGCTGATCGTGGTCAAGGCGGAGGTGGTCCGCCGCCTCGCTCCGGCCGATCCGGCCCGGGCGGCGACGGAGGCGGCCGACATCGAACGGATCGGCCGCACCGCGCTCGGCGAGGTGCGCGAGGCCGTCACCGGGTATCGCGAGCAGGGTTTCGGCCGGGAGCTGGCGAATGCCCGCACCGTCCTCGACACCGTCGGGATAGCGGTCACGGTGCGGGGCAGCGGGCACCCGCTGAGCGTCGAGGCCGACGAGGCCTTCCGCTGGGTGCTGCGCGAGGGGGTGACGAACGTGCTGCGCCACAGCGGTGCCACCCGGTGCGAGATCACGGTCGCCGGTGACGAGGCAGGAGCCGTGCTGACCGTTCGCGACAACGGCGTCGGAGGCCGCCCGGAACCCGGCAACGGCCTGCGCGGTCTCGCCGAACGGCTGGAACGGGCCGGCGGCTCAATCGGGTTCGGCCGACCACCGGGCGGCGGCCTCGAACTCACCGCACGCCTTCCCGCACCGGTGCCGACATGATTCGGCTGCTGCTCGCCGAGGACCAGGGCATGATGCGCGGCGCCCTGGCCCTGCTGCTCGATCTGGAGCCCGACATCGAGGTGGTGGCCGAGGCGGGCACCACCGCCGAGGCGCTCGCGGCCGCCCTGCGCACCTGCCCCGACGTGGCCCTGCTCGACATCGAGATGCCCGACGGCAGCGGCCTCGACACCGCCGCCGAGCTGCGGAATCGACTGCCCGGGTGCCGCGTGCTGATCCTCACCACGTTCGGCCGGCCCGGCTACCTGCGCCGGGCCATGGAGGCGGGAGCGGCCGGCTTCCTGGTCAAGGACGGCCCCGTCGAGGAGCTGGCGGTGGCCGTCCGCCGCGTCCTCGCCGGTGATCGGGTGATCGACCCGGCCCTCGCGGCGGCCGCGCTGTCGGCCGGCCCGAACCCGCTCACCGACCGCGAGCGCGATGTGCTCGCGGCCGGTAGGGACGGCGCGACGGTCGCGGACATCGCCGCCCGTCTGCGCCTGTCCGAGAGCACCGTGCGCAACTACCTGTCATCCGCGATCGGCAAGACCGGCACCCGTAACCGGATCGAGGCGGCGCACCGGGCCCGACTCCACGGCTGGCTCTAGAAGCCGAGGGCCTGGGCGCGGCGCTTGACCTCCCGGGCGTGGTCCCCGCCGAGGGTCGCGGCGCCGGTGCCACCGGAGAGGGTGTCGTCGGGCTGATAGAGCCAGCGCAGCGCCGCCTCGTCGTCGTAGCCGGCGTCGGTGAGCAGGGTCAGCACGCCGGGCAGGTGCTTGAGCACCGTCTTGTTGGCCACCAGGTCGGCCGGGATCCGGCGCACGCCGTCGCGCCGGACGGCAAGCAGCTCACGGTCGCGGATCATCTGGTGCACCTTGCTGATCGACACGTCGAGGCGCTCGGCGACGTCGGGCAGGGTGAGCCAGTCGGCCGGGTCGGTCGGGCCGGCGAGGTCGGTGCCGGGAGCCTGGTCGGCGAAGGAATCGGTCACCCGAACACCCTGCCACGTCCCGCCGGCCCGGGCGCAGCGGCACCCCCGTGGCCTCGGTGAGCGCGCCGGGACATGCCGACCGGGCCCCCGGCTGTAGCATCCTGTTCAACCTTCACCCTCCGGACACATAGACTGCCTGCCGATGGACACACAGGTCGCCGACACGTTGCTGGGCTCGCTGATCGACGGGCGTTACCGCATTCGCGGTCGCGTCGCGCGTGGCGGCATGGCGACCGTGTACACCGCCACCGACGAGCGCCTGGAGCGCACCGTGGCGGTCAAGATCATTCACCCGACCCAGGCCCCGGAGCAGCGGTCCCAGCTGGCCGGCTTCGTGGCCCGGTTCACCGACGAGGCCAAGACGATCGCCCGGCTGACCCACCCGAACGTGGTCGCCGTCTACGACCAGGGCACCCACGGCGGGCTGCCGTACCTGGTCATGGAGTACGTCCGCGGCCGCACCCTGCGCGACGTGCTGGCCGAGCGGCGCCGGCTCAACCCGGACGAGGCTCTGGCGATCACCGAGCAGATGCTCTCCGCGCTGGCCGCCGCGCACCGGGCCGGCCTGGTCCACCGCGACGTCAAGCCGGAGAACGTGCTGGTCGCCGAGGCGCCCACCGGCGGGCCGGCCAACCTGGTCGACAGCGTGGTCAAGGTCGCCGACTTCGGGCTGGCCCGGGCCGTGGAGGCCAGCGAGGAGAACGGCAACCAGCTGATGGCGACCGTCGCTTACGTGGCGCCGGAGCTGGTCACCGAGGGCCGGGCGGACGCGCGTACCGACGTCTACTCCGCCGGCATCGTGCTGTTCGAGATGCTCACCGGTCGGGTGCCGTACGACGGGGACCGGCCGGTGGACGTGGCCTGGCAGCACGTCGACAAGGACGTGCCGGCGCCGTCGACGCTGGTGCCGGGGCTGCCGCGTGGGCTCGACGAGCTGGTGGCCCGGGCCACCCGGCGCGACCCGGGGGCCCGGCCGGCCGACGCGGGCGCCCTGCTGGCCGAGGCGCAGGTCGTCCGGGAGGACCTCGGCAAGCCGGACAACACCCACACGACGGTCCTTCGGCGGGTGACCGACGGGCCGCAGCCGGTGGCCGAGCCGACCATGGTGGTGGCCGCGGTGCAGCCGGCGCAGCGTCCGTCGTGGGCCAGGCTGCCCGAGACCGCGGCCCAGCCGCACCGGCGGCGGGCGGCGGCACCGGCCGAGGCGTCCGGTGGCCTCACCGCGCTGCGCGGCCGGTTCGGCGGCGGGCAGGGTCGGCTCGGCATCGCCGCCGTCGTGGTGGTGTTCGGGCTGGTCGCCGCGCTGGCCGGCTGGTGGTTCGGGGTGGGCCGCTACACCGTCGCCCCGGAGCTGGTGAGCCTGAGCAAGGCCGACGCGGAGGCGCAGGCCGCCCGGGCCGGCTTCAACATCGACTACGGCGAGCCCCGGTACGACGAGAAGGCCCCCCGGGACCGGGTCGTCGGGCAGAGCCCGGCCTCCGCGGCCCGGATCGTCAAGGGCGGCACGATCACCCTCGTCCTCTCCCTCGGCCCGGAGCGCTTCCCCCTGCCGGACGTGGTCGGCAAGGACTACGAGCTGGCCGTGGGCGACCTGAAGAACCTGAAGCTGGCGGTGGTCAAGGGCCCCGCCCGGTACGACGACAACCTGCCCAAGGGCGTGGTGGTGGCCACCAGCCCCAAGGCCAACGCCCAGGTCAAGCCGGGCACCAGGATCACCGTGGTGGTGAGCCGGGGCCGCGCGCCGATCACCGTGCCGCAGCTCGTGGGCAAGAACGTCGGCGAGGCGCGGGCGGCGCTGGCCCAGCTGGGCCTGGTGCCGGTCGAGACGTACAAGGACTCCGACAAGCCCAAGGACGAGATCCTCGGGCAGAGCCCGGCCGACGGCGCCGGGGTGGAGAAGGGCGCCCAGGTCAAGCTGGAGGTCAGCAAGGGCCCGGCCGCGGTGGTCGTGCCCCGGGTGGTCGACCTGCCCTGCCCGCAGGCGCAGCAGCAGTTGCAGGGGCTCGGCTTCGGAGTGAACGTGCAGTTCAACCCGAACGGCATCGTCCGGTTCCAGAACCCGGGCGAGAACGCGCAGGTCCCGCCGGGCACCCAGGTGACCATCGGATGTCTGTGACCACGACCGGTCCGGTCGTACCGGCCGCGCGCCGGGCGGTCGGCTCGCACACGCCGACCTCCGGCGGGCTGGCCCGGGCGGCCCTGCCGTACCTCGACGCGGCCGGCTCCCGGGTGGTGCAGGTGTACGTGTCGAACTCGCGGGGCTGGGCGCTGCCGCCGGGCGACCCGGCGCAGGACGTCCTGTTCCGGGACGGCTGCGGCGAGCGTGGCGTACCGGTCTACATCCACGCGTCCCTGCTGGTGAACCTCGGCTCCCCCACCGGCGACACCGTGCGGCGGTCGGCGGAGACGCTGGCGCACGCGCTGGGCCGGGGCGCCGCGATCGGCGCGGCCGGAGTGGTCTTCCACGCCGGCAGCGCGGTGGACGCCGGGCACGCCGAGGCGGCGATGCGGCAGCTACGCGAGACGTTGCTGCCACTGCTGGACGCCGCCGACGCGGCGGGCGGCCCGATGCTGCTGGTGGAGCCGAGCGCCGGCGGGGGCCGGTCGCTGGCCTCCCGGGTGGAGCAGCTGGGCCCCTACCTGGACGCGGTGGACCGGCACCCGATGCTCGGGGTCTGCTTCGACACCTGCCACGCCTGGGCCGCCGGGCACGACCTGGCCGCCGAGGGCGGGATGACCGCGACGTTGGACACCCTGGTGGCGACGGTCGGGCCGGGCCGGCTGAAGCTGGTGCACGCCAACGACTCGAAGGACCTGTGCGGCTCGACCCGGGACCGGCACGAGAACATCGGCAAGGGCAGCATCGGCGAGCCCGCCTTCGCGGAACTGATGCGCCACCCCGCCACCGAAGGCGTACCGATCGTGGTGGAGACCCCCACCGAGAAGCACGAGGGCCACGGCACCGACATCGCCACCCTCAACCGCCTCCACCCCTGACCACCCCACCCCCGGACCCGCCCCTGCGGACCCACCGGGTTGATCATGAAGTTGGCGTCGGAAAAGAGATCATTCACGCCGCCAACTTCATGATCAACGCATCGAGCGGGGGCCTGGCAGGGCCCCGGGGGGTCAGGCGCGGAGGGTGCGGGTGAGGGATTCGGTAGCGCGGGTGACCGCGTCGTCGGTGAGGTCCAGGTGGGTGACCAGGCGGGCGGTACGCGGGCCGAGCACCGAGACCAGGACGCCCTCGGCGCGGGCGGCCGCCGCGAACTGCCTCGCGTCGAGCGGGTGCTTGGTCAGGTCCAGCGGGACGATGTTGGTCCGGACCGGATTGGCGAGCACCCCGAACGGGGCGACCGCCTCGGCCAGCCGGGCCGCCCGGGCGTGATCCTCGGCGAGCCGCTGCACGTGGTGGGCCAGGGCGTACCGGCCGGCGGCGGCGAGCACGCCGACCTGCCGCATCCCGCCCCCCATCCGCTTGCGCAGGAACCGGGCCCGGGCGATCTTCTCCGCGCTGCCGATCACCAGGGAGCCGACCGGGGCGCCGAGCCCCTTGGAGAGGCAGACCGACAGGGTGTCGAAGAGCCGGCCGTACTCGCGCAGCGGCACCCCGTCGGCGACGTGCGCGTGCCAGATCCGGGCGCCGTCGCAGTGCAGGGCCAGGCCGTGCTCGTCGGCGACCTCCCGCAGCCGGCGCAGGGTGGGCAGCGGGATCACCCCGCCGCCGCCGCGGTTGTGGGTCTGCTCCACCGCGATCGCCCGGGTCGGCACCGCGAAGTAGCCGTCCGGGCGAATCATCGCCGCCACCAGGTCCGGGTCGATCTCCGCGCCGACGGCCGGCCAGGTCCGCGAGGAGATCCCACCGTACGCGGCCGCGGCGCCCACCTCGTACGTGACGACGTGCGCGTCGGCGTCGCAGAGCAGTTCGTCGCCGACGGGCACCACCAGCTGGAGGGCGATCTGGTTGGCCATCGAGCCGGTCGGGGCGAACAGCGCCGCCTCGTGGCCGAAGAGCTCGGCGACCTCGGCCTCCAGCGCGGCGACGGTGGGGTCCTCCCCGTAGACGTCGTCACCGACCTCGGCGGTGGCCATCGCCTCCCGCATGCCGGCCGTGGGCCGGGTCACCGTGTCCGAACGCAGGTCGATCAGGTCGGTCACTGTCATCCCCTCACTCCTCGCGTCAGCCACGGAGCATCTCCGCCACGAGGAAGGCCAGCTCCAGCGACTGCTGGGTGTTCAGCCGCGGGTCGCAGGCGGTCTCGTACCGGTCGGGCAGGTCGAGGTCCTCGATGCCCTGGGCGCCGCCGAGGCACTCGGTGACGTCCTCACCGGTCAGCTCGACATGCAGGCCACCCGGGTGGGTCTCCAGGCCGCGGTGCACCTCGAAGTAGCCGAGCACCTCGTCGACGATCCGGTCGAAGTGCCGGGTCTTGTAGCCGTTGGAGGACTCGTGGGTGTTGCCGTGCATCGGGTCGCACTGCCAGACGACCTTGGCGCCGGCGGCGGTGACCTTGGCGACGATCGGCGGCAGCGCGTCGCGTACCCGGTGGTTGCCCATCCGGCTGATCAGGGTGAGCCGGCCGGGGACGTTTTCCGGGTTGAGCTTCTCGCAGAGCTCGATCGCCTCGTCCGGGCTGGTGGTCGGGCCGAGCTTCACGCCGATCGGGTTGGCGATCCGGGAGATGTAGTCGATGTGCGCGCCGTCGATCTGCCGGGTCCGCTCACCGATCCAGAGGAAGTGCCCGGACAGGCCGTACGCCCGCCGGTCGGAGACCCGGGTGAGCGCCCGGTCGTACTCCAGGGCGAGCGCCTCGTGCGAGCAGTAGAGGGTGACCGTGCGCAGCGCCTCCTCCTCGGTCATCCCGCAGGCCCGGATGAAGGCCAGCGCCCGGTCGATCTCCCGGGCGATCGCCTCGTAGCGCTCGCCGGCCGGGGAGTTCTTGACGAAGCCCTTGTTCCAGTCGTGCACGGCGTGCAGGTCGGCCAGCCCACCGCCCAGGTACGCCCGGAGCATGTTCATCGCGGCGGCCGAGTTCGCGTACGCCCGGATCATGCGCTGCGGGTCGGCGGCCCGCGCCTGCGGCGTGGCCTCGAGCCCGTTGATCATGTCGCCGCGGTACGCCGGCAGCCCGCGCGCGTCGGTCGGCAGCGACCGGGGCTTGGTGTACTGCCCGGCGACCCGGGCGACCTTGACCACCGGCAGCGAGGCGCCGTAGGTGAGCACGATCGCCATCTGGAGCAGGGTGCGGGCGTTGGCCAGCAGGTGGCTCTCGGTGTTGTCGGCGAACGTCTCGGCGCAGTCACCGCCCTGGAGCAGGAAGGCCTTGCCCTCGCAGACCATGGCGAGCTTCCGCCGCAGCTGGTCCACCTCGTAGGGGGCGACGACCGAGGGGACGGTGTCGAGCACCTTGCAGACCTCGGCGACGGCGGCCGGCTCCGGCCACGGTGGGGTCTGCTCGCGGGGCAGCTCCCGCCACCGGTCCAGCCCGAGGGCGGCGTCCTCGGCGGAGTCGACGGTCGGTCGGCTGGTCTGCAGTCCCGGGCTGCCCACCGCGGGGTGACTCAACTGGTGCCACTCATGGCGCATGGGAGAAAGCGTACGGCGACCGGCCGGGTGACCCGACGTCGAGGGGGACGGTTCCGGCAGTTGGGAGCGGATCGCGGCGACCTCTTGCCGGGACCGGCTCCGTACCCGACACTCTTTAGTAAAGTTTGTTAACTGTAAGGAGGGATCGATGGATCGCAGACGTTGGATACCGGCCGTCGCGGTGGTCGGCGTGGCGCCCGCGCTGCTCAGTCTCACCCTGGTCGGGCGGGCCGGGGCGCACGGTTCCATGCAGTCCCCGGTCAGCCGCACGTACGCCTGCTTCCTGGAGGGCCCCGAGTCGCCCGACTCGGACGCCTGCCGCGCCGCCGTGGCGACCGGCGGCACCCAGGCGCTCTACGACTGGAACGAGGTCAACATCGCCGATGCCGCCGGACGGCACCGGCAGCTCATCCCCGACGGCCGGCTGTGCAGTGCCAACCGGGACAAGTACCGCGGCTTCGACCTGGCCCGCGCCGACTGGCCGGCCACCGCGCTCCCCTCGGGCGGGACCTGGACCTTCGCCTACCGCGCCACCGCGCCGCACCGGGGCACCTTCGAGCTGTACGTCACCCGGGACGGCTACTCCCCCACCCGGCCGCTGGCCTGGGCCGACCTGGAGCTGTTCCACACCGCCACCGACCCGGCGCCGACCGACGGGGCGTACCGGATGACGGCCCGGCTACCGCAGCGCACCGGCCGGCACCTGATCTACTCCATCTGGCAGCGCTCGGACAGCCCGGAGGCCTTCTACACCTGCTCCGACGTGACGTTCGGCGGCACACCCACCGGCTCCCCGTCCCCGACGCCGACCACCACCACCTCCCCCGGCCCGTCCCCGACCCCGACCCCGACCGGCACGCCGTCGCCGACCCCCACGCCCCCCGGCCCGTCGCCGACCCCCACCACGCCCGGCCCGTCGCCGAGCGCGCCGGCCTGGCAGCCGAACACCGGGTACGCCCTGGGCGCCCTGGTCAGCTACGCCGGGCGCACCTGGCAGTGCCGCCAGGCGCACACCTCGCTGACCGGTTGGGAGCCCCCCAACGTCCCCGCCCTCTGGCTCGCCCGCTGACCCGTCCGGCTCCGCCCCGTCGGATGCCTGGGTGCGGAAGCACCCGTCGCGACGGCGGGGCGGCGGCTGGCTACTCTGCCCCCGAGGGTGGGCATCCGGCCCCCCGTCGGGGAGGTGACCGGTCATCCTTGCCGTGGCGTCGGTGGACACCGGGCGGCTTCCCCATGCCGAACGGTTCGACTTCTGGCAGGACCTGGTCGCCCGCGAGTCGGCGCCGGCCCGGATCACCAGCGAGCACGCCGACGACTTCGCGGCCTCGGCACGCGCGGTCGACCTCGGGGTGGTCCGGCTGGGCGCCTGGCACTACCCGTCCCTGACCCTGGCGCGTACGCCGAGGATGATCCGCAGCTCCGACCCGGAGCTGTACCAGCTCGCCCTGCCCCTGTCCGGGCACGGCGTCGTGTCGCAGGAACGCCGGGCCGGCCCACTCGGTCCCCCCGGCTTCGCCCTCATCGACACCGTCCGGCCGCACGGCTCCACGCACCGGCCCGACGGTGGCGAGCGGGCGCCGGTGCACACGATCACCGCGCTGGTCCCGCACGACGCGCTGCCGCTGCCCGCGCGGCGGATGGACGCGCTGCTGGCCGCCGCCATCCCGGCCGACACCGGGTTGGCGGCGCTGCTGGCCCACTTCCTGCGGCAGGTCGTCGAGCATCCCGAGCAGTACGTCGCCTCCGACGCCCCGCGGCTCGACCGCATCGCACTGGACCTGATCGCCGGTACCCTGGCCGATCGGCTGGACGTCGAGGGTGAGCTGCCGGCAGAGGTCCGGATCAGCGGCCTGCGCAGCCGGGTGGAGGCGTTCGTCCGGCGACACCTGGCCGATCCGGAGCTGACCCCGACCACCGTGGCGACGGCCCACCACCTGTCGGTGCGGTCCCTGCACCGGCTCTTCGCGGGCACCGGCACGACCGTCGCCGCCCTGATCCGCACCGGCCGGCTGGAACACTGCCACCGCGACCTGGCCGACCCGCGACTCGCCCATCTCCCGGTGCACCGGATCGGCGCGCGCTGGGGCCTGCGCGACCCCGCCCACTTCAGCCGGGCCTTCCGGACGGCGTACGGGATCTCGCCGCGGGAGCACCGCGAACGGGCCGTGCGGGGGTGACCGGGCACGCGGACGGGGAGGGGCCGGCCGGCCCCTCCCCGTCGGGTGGGATGGTGCGTCGGCGCTCGGCTCAGCCGAGGCCACCCCGGATGGCGCCGATCAGCTCACCGTTGCCCGTGTCGCCGGAGAGCTCCCAGAAGAACGCGCCACCGAGTCCCTGGTTCTTCGCGTACGTCATCTTGCCGGTGATGGTGGCGGGGGTGTCGTAGCTCCACCAGTTGCTGCCGCACCTCGCGTACGCCGTGCCGCCGACCGTGTTCGTGGCCGGGCAGGTGTTCTTGAGGACCTTGTAGTCCTCGATGCCGGTCTCGTAGGTGCCCGGCGCACCGCCGGTGGCGCTGCCGCCGGGCGCGTCCTGGGTGACGCCGGTCCAGCCCCGACCGTAGAAGCCGATGCCGAGCAGCAGCTTGTCGGACGGCACGCCCTTGGACTTGAGCTTCTGGATCGCCGCGTCGGACCAGAAACCCTGCTGCGGAATGCCGGGGTACGAGTAGAGCGGCGAGTGCGGGGCGGTCGGCCCCTGGGCGTTGAACGCGCCGAAGTAGTCGTAGGTCATCGGCATCAGCCAGTTGAGGTTGGCCGCCGCTCCGGCGTAGTCGGTGGCGTCGATCTTGCCGCCGGTGCTGCCGTCGGCGGTGATCGCCGCGGTGACCAGGGCGTTGGCGCCGAACCTGGCGCGCAGCGCGCCGACGACGTTCTTGAAGGCGTTCGGCCCGCTGCCGTCGCACTGGAGGCCGCAGGCGTTCGGGTACTCCCAGTCGACGTCGATACCGTCGAAGACGTCCGCCCAGCGCGGGTCCTTGACCAGCGCGTAGCAGGAGTCGGCGAACGCCGCCGGGTTCTGCGCGGCCTGGGTGAAGCCGGCCGACCAGGTCCAGCCGCCGAAGGACCAGATCACCTTGAGGTTGGGGTACATCTTCTTGAGCTTGCGGAGCTGGTTGAAGCTGCCGCGCAACGGCTGGTCCCAGGTGTCGGCGACGCCGTCGACGCTGTCCGCCGCGGTGTACGCCCTGTCGTAGTCGGCGTAGCTGTCCCCGATGCTGCATCGGCCGCCGGTGGTGTTGCCGAAGGCGTACAGGATGTGGGTCAGCTTGGCGGCCGACCCGCTGGTGTGGATGTTCTTGACGTGGTAGTTGCGGCCGTAGACGCCCCACTCGGCGAAGTAGCCGACCACCTTCTTGCCCCCGCTCGGCGGCGGCGTGGTCGGCGTGGACGTCGGCGACACCGTCGGGGACACGGTCGGCGAGGGCGTCGGGGAGACGGTCGGCGAGGGCGTCGGGGAGACGGTCGGCGAGACCGTCGGCGACGGGATGGCGCCGCCGGCGCAGGACGCGCCGTTGATGGTGCAGTTCAGCGGCGCCTTGTACGGGCCGGTGCCGTTGTAGCCCCAGCTGAAGCTGGCGCCCGGGGCGAGCGGGCCGGCCCAGCTCTTCTTCACCGCGACGTAGTGGTTGCCGCTGCTGGTGACGTCGGCGTCCCAGAAGCTGCTGATGGTGGTGCCGGCCGGCAGGTCGAACTCGATGCGCCAGTTGTCCACACCGGCGCTGGTGCCGTTGCCGACCGTCACCCTGGCCTCGTGGCCGGTCCCCCAGTCCTGCGCCTTGGTGAACGTGGCGGTCACGGTGCCGGCGGCCGAGGCGGTGGCCACCGGCACCGCCGCGATCGCCATCGCGACCGCGGCGCCACCGGCCCAGAGGGCCCGGCGGAGCGATCTCTTCATGGCGCCTCCCCTAACTGTTAGGAAACTTTCCAGAATGGTTGCTGAGACGCTACTCACGCCGTCATGACTTCGTCAAGATGTGCATGCATCGATTTCTTCGGCCTCGCCGAGCCGGGTCGGGACGGTCACCGCCGGCCCCGGGCGGCGGGCGCGTAGCCTCGCCTCATGACCGTCTTCGACATCGAGATCGGGGCCCTCGCCGGTGGCCCCGCCGACCTCGGGCAGTACCGCGGCCGGGCCCTGCTGGTGGTCAACGTCGCCTCGCGCTGCGGCCTCACCCCCCAGTACGCCGGCCTCCAGGCCCTCGCCGACTCCTACGCCGACCGTGGGCTGACCGTGCTGGGCGTGCCGTGCAACCAGTTCGCCGGTCAGGAGCCCGGCACCGCCGCCGAGATCTCCGAGTTCTGCGAGGTCAACTACGGGGTGACCTTCCCGCTGACGGAGAAGGTCGACGTCAACGGCCCCGACCGGCACCCGCTCTACGCCGCGTTGGTCGGCACCCCGGACGCCGAGGGGCACACCGGTGACGTGCGGTGGAACTTCGAGAAGTTCCTGGTCGCCCCGGACGGCACGGTCGCCGCCCGGTTCGCCCCCACCGTCACGCCCGACTCCGCCGAGCTGCGCGCCGCGATCGAGAAGGTCCTGCCGGCCTGACCGTCGGCGGACACGGAACGGGCCCGGGGCGGTCACGCCCCGGGCCCGACCTGGCTCACCGGTCAGCCGCAGCGTTGACCGTTGAGGGTGAACGCGGCCGGCGCCGGGTTGGACCCGGACCAGGTGCCGTTGAAGCCGATGCCGGTGGACGCCCCCGGCGCGAGCCGGCCGTTCCAGCTCAGGTTCTGCGCGGTCACCGTGGCGCCGCTCTGCTTCCAGGTCGCCGACCAGCCCTGGCCGAGCTTCTGGGTGGTGGTCGGGAAGTCGAAGGCCAGCTTCCAGCCGTCGATCGCGGTGCTGCCGGTGTTGGTGATCGTGACGGTGGCGGTGAACCCGCCCGGCCAGCTGCTCGTCGTCCAGCCCACCGTGCAGCCACCGGTCGGCGTACCCACCGGCGCGGTCCGCACGGTCAGCCCGGGCGAGGCCGCCGAGACGTTGCCGGCCGCGTCCCGCGCGGTCACCACGAAGGTGTACGCCGTGTCCGCCGCCAGACCGCTGACGGTGTACGAGGTCCCCGTGGCGCTGCCCACCTTGACCGGGCCGGTGGCGTCGACCCGGTGCACGTCGTACCCGGTCACGCCGGTGTCGTCGGTGGACGGCGACCAGCTCAACGCGACGCTGTCACCGGTCACCGTGCCGGCGGTGGGCCGGCCCGGGGCGCTCGGCGGCGTGGTGTCGCCGGACGTGGCGCCGCGCGGCAGCACCAGGTGGGTGATGGAGTTGGCCGGGAAGGTGGCGGTGAACCCGGTCGGACCCACCTGCTGGTCGGCCTCCCGGACGACGCCGGCGAGGTTCGCCGCGCTGTAGCGGTACACCCGTGCGGTGCCGGCGGACGCGCCGGTGAGGGCCACCGGGCTGGTCAGATCGTCACCGGACTTGTTGACCACGACCAGGGTGAGCGCCTTGTCGGCGCCGCGCTCGGCCGCGTACACGGCCAGCTTCCCCTGGTCGGCGCTGGTGGCCCGCAGCGAGGTCTCGCCGAACGCGCCACCGGCGCCGTCGTAGTTGCGGTAGATCCGGAACGCGTTCGCCACCGGCTGGTCCGCCTTGGGGGCGGTCCAGAGGCTGGCCAGGTCGACCCCCTCGCGCCCGAGGATGCCGAGCACGTCGGCCTCGGCGAGCGCGCCGTTGAGCGAGCCGAAGCCGCCCCAGCTGTACTCGGTCATCGCGATCTTCGTACCCGGGTAGTGCTGGTCGACCAGCTCCCGCATCCGGGGGACGAAGCGGACCGGCTGGTTGATCCAGCTCTCGTCGACGTACGTCGGGTCCCAGAGCTGGCGGGTGGAGCGCAGCCGCAGCGCCTGGGTGGCGGCGTCGCCGGCCGCCTCGGCGCTCACCCCGGACTGCTGCGGGTAGAGGTGGATGTCGAAGTAGTCGAGGATCCGGGTGCCGTACTGCTGCTCGTACTCGCGCATCCGGTCCAGGTACCACGGGCCGAGGTCCTGACCCCCGTGCGCGGCCCTGTCCGGCGGGTTCGACCAGCACCCGGTACGCCCGCAGGTGTCCTGGTCCAGTCCCGAGTAGAAGATCGAGTTCAGCCCCCAGCCGACCGGGCCGAGGGTCAACGCCCGCGGGTCGGCCGCCTTGATCGCGGCGGCGTACCGGTAGGTGCGGTCGCGCAGCTCGTCGTAGCCGAGGCCGGTGGGACGCACGTCGCGGTGGGTGGCGTGCCAGAGGTCGGGCTCGTTGTCCAGGTTGTAGAACTGGACGCCCCCGTCGGCCGCCGACCCGAACTCGCCCTTGAGGTGGTTCACGAGGTCGGTGACGTACTCCGGTCCGGCCGCGACGCTGGTGTCGGTCGGGTCGTTGCCGGTGATCGGGGTGCCGTCCGGCTTCCTCCCGTTGCCGCAGTCGGGTGACCAGGGGTCGGTGGACTGCTGCGGGCCGTACTTCGCCACGCTGAAGCCGCAGGCCCGGCCCCGGTCCTTGGCCACCCAGCCGAGCAGTGGGACGGTCATGATGGTGGCGGCGCCGGTGGCCTTGTTGCCGGCGACGAACCGGTCGCCCTCGGAGCCCCGGGGCAGGCTCGCCGGGTCGGCGTTGTCGTTGGGGATGTTCTCGAAGTACCAGTCCGACGCCCGGTTGGTGGTGTCGGCGCGGAAGTTGTAGCGGGTGGTGGCGTTGCCGCCGTACCGGTGCACCGGCAGCCGGATGTCGCGGGCCAGGGCCTCGTCGGCGAAGTTCATGCCGTAGATGTACGGGCTGATCGGGTGCCGGCCGGCGGTGGCGTCGACGGCCAGGGCCGGTCCGGCGGTGGCGGCCTGGGCCGGTCCGGTCGGTACCAGGCCGCCGAGGGCGACGGCCAGGGTGAGCGGGAGCAGTGCTGTGGTGGGACGCACGAGCTTCTTCCCTTCCGAAGGAATCAAGCTCGCCGATGGGAGCGCTTCCACAGCATTGCCGGGTCGCGGTCGCCCGTCAACCCGCGCCGCCCGGGAGGCCGAAGCCTCCGCGGGCGGCGCGGGCGGCGCGGAGCTCAGCCGGCGGTGTTGCGGAAGACCGGGTAGTAGCCGCCGGACTGGCCGGCCGCGGTGGGGTGGTACGAGATCCCGATGTTGGTGTAGTTCAAGGCGTGCAGCCACTTGTCGCCGTAGCTGCACAGCTGGTGGCCGACGAAGATCGACCGGACGTCGGCGAACCGGAAGCCCGCGTTCCCGGCGGCCGTGCGGGTGATGTCGTCCACCAGGTTGATGCCCTCGTTGATCTTCGCGCGGGAGGTCGCGCTCAACCCGACGCAGAGGGTGCCGAGCTGGTAGAAGACCGGGTAGCCCACCACCACCACCCGGGCCGACGGGGACCGGCCGCGGATTCCGTTGTAGACGTTGGCCAGCAGGCCGGGGAGCTGGGCGCGGGCCTTGTCCTCGGCGGCCTGCACGGCGGCGACGCACTGCGACTCGCTGTACAGCACGCAGGTGGTCATGATGTTCGAGAAGCCGACGTCGTTGCCGCCGACGGTCACACTGACCAGCGTGGTGGCCGAGCTGAGCGCGCCGAGCTGACTGTTGATCACGTCCGTGGTGCGCGCTCCGGAGCAGGCCACCGAGCGGTAGGAGGCCGGCTGGACGTAGGCGTTGTAGAGCGCCGGGTAGGCGTTGGTGCTGCGCTGGCACGAGCCGCTCTCGGTGGTGTAGCTGCCGGCGCCGACGCCGGAGGCGTACGAGTCACCGAGGGCGACGTACTGGTCGGTGGGGGCGGCCAGGGCGGGGGTGGCCAGGGCGAACACGGCAGCCAGGGATGTCGCCGCGCTCAGGGCGAGGGTCACGAGACGGGATCTCCGCACGTCGCACTCCAGGGGGTGGGAAGTGGTGTGTGGGAGATTGATATCAATAAGATCGTACGCGACGGTAGCTCGGAGATTGACGACAGTCGTCCATAAAGATCATTGGCCACAAATCATTGCCAACCTGTTTCCGGGACTTGAAATTTTCCTGCAAAGGACCGGGAGCCGGAATGCCGGCGTACCGGACCGCCCTGCCGTGGCGGGTCGGGTTGCGCCGCAGTCCCGCCTACGAGACTCTGGTGGTCGTCCCAGCCGAGAACCGGGAGACGACCACATGCCCCAGCTCCGTACCGCGCCGCGCCGGCTGTTCGCCGCCGCCGCCGCGCTCCTGTTCGGCGCCGCGCTGAGCGGCGGACCCACGCCGGCCCGGGCCGCCACGGCGGCGGACACCGTCGGGTACGTCCGGCTGGCCCACCTCTCCCCCGACACTCCCGCGGTGGACGTCTACCTCACCGCGCCGGGCGCCGCCGAACCGCGCCGCTTCCCCGGCGTCGCGTACGGGGTGGTGTCGGCGTACCTGCCGCTGCCGGCCGGCCGGTACGCGGTGGCGATGCGCGAGGCGGGCGCCCCGGCCGACCAGCCGCCGGTGCTCACCACCGAGGTGGCGGTGACCGCCGGCGGGGCGTACACGGTGGCCGGAGTGGGCCGGCACGCCGATCTCGGGCTGCGGGTGCTCCGCGACGACCTCGGCGCACCCGCGCCGGGTCGGGCGAAGGTCCGCGTCGTGCAGGCGTCGGTGCGTACCCCGGTGCTCGACGTGGCCGCCGCCGACGGCCCGGCCATCGCCGACGCGGTCCGGTTCGCCACCACCACCGGCTATCGCGAGGTGCAGCCCGGCCGGTGGCGGCTGCGGCTGGACGGGCGCAACGGGCCGAGCGCCACCGCCGAGGTGACCCTCGCCGGCGGCGCCGTCTACTCGCTGCTGGTCCTGGACGCCAAGCGCGGCGGTCTCGTCGCCGAGCTGCGCGAGGACGCCCGGGGCGGCACGGTCGTGCCCACCGGCGGCGTGCAGACCGGCGCCGGCGGAACGGCCCGGCCGGGCGTCGGGGCGTACCCGATGCTGGCCGGCGGGCTGCTCGCGGGCGCCGCCGTGGCGGGTGCGCTGCTGCTGCGCCGGCGGCGCACCACCTGGTGACCACCGGCGCGGCGATCCGGCGGCACCGGGCGGGCCGCCGGAGCCGGGCCGCCCTGGTCGCGGCCGGCGCCGCGCTCTGCCTGGCCGCCGGCACCGGCGTCGGCATCGCCACCACCCGCACGCCCGGCCCGGCCGCCGTCTGGCTGCCCGGCTGCGCCGACGACTGCCCCACCACCGCGACAGCCGCCACCGCCACGCCGACCACCGCCGCGGCCCGCCGTCCCCAGGGTCCACCCACCCGGGTACGCGTCGCGCGGATCGGCGTCGACTCCCGGCTGGCGGTGCTCGGCCTGGACCGGGCCGGTGAGCTGGCGCCGCCGGCCGACTTCGCCGAGGCCGGCTGGTACGGCGGCGGCCCGGCCCCCGGCGACCCGGGCCCGGCGGTGATCGCCGGTCACGTCGACTCCCCCACCGGCCCGGCCGTCTTCGCCCGCCTCGGCGAGCTGCGCCCCGGCGACCCGGTCGAGGTGTGGCGTGGCGGCCGGCCGGTGACCTTCCGGGTCACCGGCTCGCTGCGCACCCCCAAGGACCGGTTCCCCACCGCCGCCGTCTACGGCCCCACCCCCGGACCGGAGCTGCGGCTGATCACCTGCGCCGGGGACTTCGACCGGCGCTCCCGCCACTACCGGGACAACCTGGTGGTCTTCGCCGTCGCGCAGTCCGCCGGCGAGCTGTTCCCCGACTCCGCGGCCGGCTGACCGGACCTCGCGGTGCGGCGGACCGGCCGGGGCGCGGCTAGGCTGCGCGGCGTGCGACTGGTCACCGAGGACGAGATCACGGCGGCGCAACGACGACTGGCCGGCCGGGTGGTGCACACCCCGCTGCTGCCCTGTCCCCGGCTCGGCGACGACCTCGGCCTGCCGCTCGCGGTCAAGGCGGAGAACCTCCAGCACACCGGCAGCTTCAAGACCCGGGGCGCGCTGAACGCCCTGCTCGCCCTCGCCGAGCGGGACGCCCCGCCGGCCGGGCTGGTGGCCTTCTCCGCCGGCAACCACGCGGCCGCCGTGGCGTACGCCGGGCACGCCTTCGGGCTGCCCACCGTGGTCTGCATGCCGACCTGGGCGGTCTCCACCAAGGTGGCGACGGTGCGCCGGTACGGCGCCGAGGTGCTGCTGACCGACGAGCTGGTCGCCACCGCCCGGGCCCTCGCGGCCGAACGCGGCTGGCACCTGCTGGAACCCTTCGACCACCCCGACGTCATCGCCGGCGCCGCCACCGTCGGCCGGGAGATCCTGGCCGACGGGCCCCCGCCGGACCTCGTCCTGGTGCCGGTGGGTGGGGGTGGACTGATCAGCGGCGTCGCCGCGGCCCTGCGGTCGACGTCGCCGCGGACCCGGGTCGTCGGGGTGGAACCGGCCGGCGCGAACGTCGTGTCGTACGCCCTGCGCACGGCCGGTGGCGTGCCGCCGCAGCGGCCGTCGTCGGTGGCGGACGGGCTGGCCGCGCCCTTCGCCGGCCAACACACCCTGGCCCACGTCCGGGCGCTGGTCGACGCGGTGGTCGAGGTTCCCGAGGAGTCCATCCTGCCCGCCTGGGCGGAGCTGCTGGACGCCACGAAACTGCTGGTGGAACCCTCGGCGGCGGTCGGGCTGGCGGCGCTGCGCGCCGGGCTGGTCGAGACCTCGCCGCACGGGCGGACGGTGCTGGTGCTCAGCGGCGGCAACGTCGCCCCGGCGACGCTGGCCACCCTGGGCTGAGCTGTTCCGCCGCTCAGGTCTCTCGCCGCTCAGCTCTCTCGCCGTGCGGACCGGCGGCGGCTCAGACCGGGCGGCGGCCCGCGAAGCCGCACTCGACCCGGTGGTACCAGCGCACGTCGCCGTCCCCCTCCAGCCAGCACCACAGCACCGGCCGGCCCCCGCGCTCGCCGGGGAAGTCCAGCAGCACCGGGGCGATCCCCTTGACCTGGATGTCGTGCTCGTGGAGCTCGTCCACGATGCCGTGCAGCCGGGCCTCCAGCGCCTTGACCTCGGCCAGCCCACCGTGGACGCTCATCCCGTGGCCGGCCAGGTCGGCCCGGAGCTCGGCCAGGTCGGCGCGCAGCCGGACCAGCTCGTCGATCCGCGGGCGCAGCGTCGCCACCAGGTGTCGCGACTGGGCGAGGGTGAACACCCGAGCAGTATGCGGCACGGGACCCGGCGACGAACTCCCCGAGGCGACCGCGGCCCGGGTCCGCCGGCACGACGGCGCGGTGCGCGAGTCGCGTTCGAGGCGCTGGGTGACCGGTCGATCGGTCACTGCCCGTATCCGTGGGGCGCCGGGGCGGCATCCTCCCGGCCACCGCTTTGCTCTGCTGCCCCCGACGCACCACCGCGATGACCTGGCGTCGGTTACCCGATCGGCCGCACGGCCCACGGCCACCCCGGTTACCTACCGCTACTGATGCGTGGCGGGCAGCAGAGCAAAGGCGGGCGCGGGCGGGGTCGGGCGGGCGCCTCGGGCCACCGCTGGTCCGACCGCGCCCCGGTCGGGGGGTGGGGCGCTCCGCTCAGTCGGCCTGGGCGGCCAGCTCCCGGGCCCGGTCCCGGGCCGCCTCCAGCGCGGCCAGCAGCGCCGCCCGCACCCCGTGCTTCTCCAGCTCCCGGATCGCCGAGATGGTGGTGCCGGCCGGCGAGGTGACCGCCTCACGCAACTTGACCGGGTGCTCGCCGGAGTCACGGAGCATGACGGCCGAGCCGATCGCGGTCTGCACGATCAGCTCGTGCGCCACCTGCCGGGGCAGCCCGAGCAGGATGCCGGCGTCGATCATCGCCTCGACCAGCAGGTAGAAGTACGCCGGGCCGGAGCCGGAGAGGGCGGTCACCGCGTCCTGCTGGGACTCGGGGACCCGGACCGTGGAGCCCAGCGGCTTGAACATCTCCTCGGCCAGCGCCAGGTGCTCACCGGTGGCGTGCGCCCCCGCCGAGATCGCGGTCATCGCCTCGTCCACCAGGGCCGGGGTGTTGGTCATCACCCGGACCACCGGGGTGCCCTCGGGCAGCCGGCGGGCGAAGAAGGTGGTGGGCAGGCCGGCGCAGAGCGAGATGACCAGCTTGTCGGCCGGCACCTTGGGACCGATCTCGTCCAGCAGGGTGGCCGCGTCCTGCGGCTTCACCGAGACGGCGAGCACCGCCGCCTCGTCCACGGCGGTGAGGTTGTCCACCACCCGGACGCCGTACCGGGCGGTCAGCTCCTCGGCGCGGGCGGGGCGCCGGGCCGTGGCGAGCAGCCGCTCCACCGGCCAACCCGAGCGCAGCAGCCCGGAGAGCATCAGCTCGCCGATCTTGCCCGCCCCGATCACCGCGACCGTGTGCCTGGCCGATCCCATCGGTCGTACCCCTTCCGTCGCCCGGGAACCAGGGGCGGCGCGGCGGTCGCCCGCCGCGCCGCCCGTCAGGATCAGCTGCCGAAGAAGACCTCGGCCTCTTCGTAGCGCTCGATCGGGACGGTCTTCAGCTCGGCGGTCGCGTCGGCGAGCGGGACGCGGACGATGTCCGTGCTCTGCATCGCGACCATCTTGCCCCAGTCGCCCTCGTGCGCCGCGTCGATCGCCTGCAGGCCCAGCCGGGTGGCGAGCACCCGGTCGAACGCGGTCGGGGTGCCGCCGCGCTGGATGTGGCCGAGCACCACGGTGCGGGCCTCCTTGCCGGTCTTCGCCTCCAGCTGCTCGGCGAGCCACTGGCCGATGCCGCCGAGGCGGACGTGACCGAACGAGTCCAGCTCCTGGTTGTGCAGCACCATCTGGCCGTCCAGCGGCTGGGCGCCCTCGGCGACCACCACGATCGGGGCGTACTGGTGCTGGAAGCGCTTCTCGACGTAGCCGGCGACCTGCTCGACGTCGAACTGCCGCTCCGGCAGCAGGATCACGTTGGCGCCACCGGCCAGGCCGGCGTGCAGGGCGATCCAGCCGGCGTGCCGGCCCATCACCTCGACGACCAGCGTGCGGTGGTGGCTCTCCGCGGTGGTGTGCAGCCGGTCGATGGCCTCCATCGCGATGTTGACCGCGGTGTCGAAGCCGAAGGTGTAGTCGGTGGCGCCGAGGTCGTTGTCGATCGTCTTCGGGACGCCGATCACGTTGACGCCCAGCTCGTGCAGCTTGGTGGCGACCCCGAGGGTGTCCTCGCCGCCGATCGCGATCAGGGCGTCGACGCCCTGCGCGGCGAGGTTCTCCTTGATCCGCTCCACGCCGTTCTCGATCTTGAACGGGTTGGTCCGGGAGGAGCCGAGGATGGTGCCGCCGCGCGGCAGGATGCCCCGGACCTCCGCGATGCCCAGGGGCTTGGAGAGGCCCTCCAGCGGGCCCTTCCAACCGTCCCGGAAGCCCACGAACTCGTGACCGTAGGTGGCGACGCCCTTGCGGACCACCGCCCGGATTACCGCGTTGAGACCCGGGCAGTCGCCGCCGCCGGTGAGCACGCCGATACGCATGATCTGCTCATCCTCCTGGAGCATCAGGTGAAGCCCGATTTGCCCCAGGATATGCGTCAGATCAGACCATCGGCGCCGTTGCCGGCCCGGGGCGGGCCGTCCGTGCGAACTGTAGTCGGCGCAGCTGTACGCCGACACCGCGCCCCGGACGGTCCCACCCGCCGGACCGGCTACCGGTCAGTAGCTGACCTCGTGGTTCTCGCCCGCCTTCGGCGGCTTCCCGGTCACCGCCGCCTTGGCGAACCCGAGCAGGTTGACCACCGTGCTGCCCGGCGAGTCCCAGTACTCCGCCGAGCCGGCGTGCACCCGCACCAGGGTCAGCCGCGGGGTCTCCAACCCCTCCGGGAACCACGTGGAGAGCAGCGGGTTCCACAGCTGCTCCGCCTTTGCCCGGTCGAAGCCCTCGCGGGCCGTGCCGGACAACGACACCCAGGCGTTGTGCCGCTGGTCGGAGAAGGCGACGTTGACCTCCGGGTTGACCCGGAGCTGGCGCACCTTCGCCGAGTCCGCGTACGCGAAGAACCACAGGTCACCGTCGAACTCGGCCTCCTGGAGGGCCATCGGACGGCTGACCATCCGGCCGTCCACCCCGGTCGTGGTGAACATGCAGATCCGGGCCTGCCGGATCAGCTCGGTCACCCGGTGGCGGGCGTCGGCTGCGGTGGTCGGCTCGTCGGTCATGGCACGTCCCTTCACGTCGGCTCGACGGAACCGGTGCCCGGGACGGAACGGGTCAAACCTGCGATCTGCCCGACGCCGGTCAGCGCCGGGTCATCGCCTGCCACCGGGCCAGGTTGTGCCGGGCGTCGACCAGCGCGTCGTGCCGCTCCGCGGCCGCGTCCGGCAGCTTCGGCCGGCCCCGGTCGTCCCAGAGCTGGCGCAGCTCCTTGGTGAACCGGGGGATCTCCCGGGGCAGCGCGGTCATCGACCCCCAGAGCTGGGCGAGCACCACGTGGTCGTACGCGGCGTACCAGGCCCACAGCTCCAGCTGCTCGCCCGGGCGGTCCCGGATCGGCTCGAGCAGGAACTCGTGCAGGTCGTCGCGGATCCGTTCGCGCGACCGCCAGGCCCGGTCGGCCGGCGACGGGAGCCGGTCCAGCACGTTGCGGCGCACCCAGGGCACGGCCCGGGAGTCGTCGAACTCGGTGGAGACCGCGTAGAACTCGCGGCCGTACTCGTCGACGACGCCGATCGACACCAGGTCGATGGTGCGGCCGTCCTCGATGAATTCGGAGTCGTAGAAATAGCGGTAGACCATCGGCACCATCCTGGCCCACCCCGGCACCGCCGCGGACGGCGGGGGCGCAGACGGCCGTCGGACCGCGCAGCCGCACGTCAGCGCGGTGTCAGTGCGGCCCCGGCCTGGTCACGGAAGTGATTTGAGGGGTGTACAGCAAGCGACCGGACCGTCATGATCTGATGTGTACCGCTACCGGACGCCGCACCGGTTCCGTCGACCTCGTGCCGGGGACTGTTCGGTTCACCCGGTGCGTGGAGGTCCTTTACCGGGGAGGGGTTGGGCCGTGGAGATGCGCCTGCCGGAGCCGGGCGACGCGCTCACCGGTGTCGAGATGTTCGCCGGCCTGGAGCCCGAGGTACGCCAGCGGGTGATCGCGGCGGCCGTGCCCCGCACGTACCGCAAGGGGCAGTTGCTCTTCGTGGAGAACGACCCCGGCGAGTCGCTGATCGTGCTGCGGCGCGGCGCGGTCGCGGTGTTCCGCACCGCGCCCACCGGCGAGCGGGCGGTGCTGTCGGTGATCAGACCGCCGGACGTGCTCGGCGAGGTGTCCCTGCTCGACGCCTCGACCCGCTCGGCCTCCGCCGAGGCGATCGAGGACTGCGCCGCGCTGGCCCTGTCCCGCCCCGCCTTCATGGAGCTGGTGCACTCCAACCCGCGCATCCTGGACGCGGTGATGCGCTCGCTGGGCGGGCTGATCCGCCGGCTGACCGAGCAGAACGCCGACCACGTCTTCCTCGACCTGCCCGGCCGGGTGGCCAAGACGCTGGTCCGGCTGGCCGGCGAGAGCCAGGCCCCGATGATCACCATCGAGCTGAACCAGAGCCAGCTGGCCGAGATGGCCGGCGGCTCCCGGCAGAGCGTCAACCAGGCGATCGGCTCCTTCGCCAGCCGGGGTTGGCTGCGCACCGAGGGCCGCCGGATCGTGGTCACCGACGTGGCCGCGCTGCGCCGCCGCGCCGGGATGAACGACCGCTGAACGACGGACGCGGCCGGTGCGCGGGTGCGCTCCGGCCGCGTCGCGGCGTGTTCCGGCCCCCGTGGTCAGGGGGTCGTGCTGGTCGGCCCGACCCAGTTGGTCCCGGTGGGCCCGACCCAGTCGGTGCCGTCCTTGCCGCCGCTCCTGCCCTCGCTGACGACCCCGTCGGCCTGCAGCGCGGCGAGCGTGGCGGCGTCCACGTCCACCGACTCGCCCGCGGAGTGCGTCACCCCGTCGGCGTCGGTCCAGTCGCTCTCCAGCTTGACGTACACCATGCCAGTCCCCTCGTGTCCGGTGATCGCGTTTCGGCCGCCTGAATGTAACGCCCGCAACCGGTCGGAGGACTGTCCACAAACCAACAGCCCGGTACCCGACAGCAGCGTGGACGGCGATACTCGCGGTGGGCGTCGACCAGCGGCGCACCGATCGGAGCCGGACGACCGGGTGGGAGGGGTGTCATCGCCGCGCAGTGTGACCGGTGTGGACGCACCGCCGCCGAGGGCGACCGCTTCTGCGGTGGCTGCGGCGCGGAGCTGGGCTCGGTCTGCCCGCACTGCCTGCGCCCGCTCGCCACGGACGTCGCGTTCTGCACCTCGTGCGGGACGGCGCGGGCGGGCGCGAAGCAGGCCACCCCGACGCCGCAGGAGGACCGCCGCCGGGTCAGCGTGCTCTTCGTCGACCTGATCGACTTCACGCCGTACGTCGAGCGGACCGATCCCGAGCAGGTCCGCGGCATGCAGACCGGCTTCTTCGCCGCCGCGCGCCGGGTGGTCGGCCAGTACGGCGGCGTGGTGGAGAAGTACATCGGCGACGCGGTGATGGCGCTCTTCGGCGCCCCGGTGGCCACCGAGACCGACGCGCTGCGCTGCGTACGGGCCGGGTTGGAGCTGCAACGGGTGCTCACCCGGTTCGCCCCCACCGGCGCCGACGAGCTGCGCTTCCGGGTCGGCGTGGCGACCGGCGAGGCGCTGGTCGACGTGGCCGCCGCCCGCGACGGCGGGCAGGCCATCGTGGCCGGCGACGTGGTCAACACCGCCTCCCGGATGCAGTCGGTGGCCCCACCCGGCGGGGTGCTGGTCTGCGGCACCACCCACGCGCTGACCAAGGACGCCATCCGGTACGCCGAGCAGCCGCCGGTCACCCTGCGCGGGCGCTCCACCCCCACCGAGGTGTGGCTGGCGCTCTCCCCGGTACGCCGCCAGCCCACCGACCGGGAACCGGACGTCACGCCGCTGATCGACCGCGAACACGAGCTGGGCATGCTGGTCAACGCCCTGCACCGCTCGCTGCGCGACCGCCGCCCGCAGGTGGTGACCGTCTTCGGGCGGGCCGGCATCGGCAAGAGCCGGCTGGTGCGCGAGCTGTACAAGCACGCCGGGCGGCTGGTCGACGAGCCGCTGACCTGGCGTACCGGCCGCTGCCCGCCGTTCGGCGAGAACGTCACGTTCGCCGCGCTGGCCGACGTGGTCAAGACCGAGGCGGGGATCCTCGACACCGACCCGGCGTCCACCGCCGCGCAGCGGCTCGCCGCGGCGGTCGGCGAACTGGTCGGCCCCGCCGAGCGGGACCGGGTGGTCGCCGCGCTGCGTCCGCTGGTCGGCCTCCCTGGCACGGCGCTGCCGGCCGAGGAGACCGAGTCCGCGTGGCGGCGGTTCCTGCTGGCGCTGGCCGCCCGCCGCCCCACCGTGCTGGTCTTCGAGGACCTGCACTGGGCCGACGAGGCGATGCTGCGCTTCGTCGAGCTGCTCGGCGCGGCCGCCCGGGACGTGCCGCTGATGCTGCTCTGCACCGCCCGTCCCGAGCTGGTGGACCGGGACCCGAGCTGGGCCGGCACGATCACCGGGTCGGTCACCATCACCCTGCCGCCGTTGCGGGACACCGGCATCGCCTCGCTCTACGCGCACATGTTCGGCCAGGCGGCGTTCTCGGCGGACATGCTCAACCCGCTGATCGAGGTGGCCGGCGGCAACCCGCTCTACGCCCACGAGTACGTCCGGATGCTGATCGAGCAGGGCACGCTGCGCCAGTCCGGCCGGGGCTGGTCGCTGGAGAAGCACCTCGAGCTGCCGATGCCGGAGAGCGTGCACGCGGTCATCGCCAACCGGGTCGACCTGCTCGACGCCAAGGACCGGGCGGTGCTGCTGGCCGCCGCCGTGGTCGGGGTGCAGTTCTGGCCCGGCGCGGTGGCCGCCGCCCTCGGGCAGCCGGTCGAGTCGGTGGAGCGGGCGCTGCGCCGGCTGGAGCAGCGGGACTTCGTGCACGAGCAGGCGGCCTCCACGATGGCCGGTCAGCCCGAGTACCGGTTCCGGCACGTGCTGGTCCGCGACGTCTGCTACCAGCGCCTGCCGCGCACCGAGCGGGTGGCCCGGCACGAGCGGACGGCGGACTGGCTCGACGCGCTGTCCGCCAGCCGGGACACCGACCTGGCCGAGGTCCTCGCGCACCACCGCTGGGCGGCGCACGAGATCGCCCGTACCCTCGGCATGCCCACCGGCCGGTACGCCGCGCCGGCCCGCCGCGCGCTGCACCGGGCGGCCCGCCGGGCGTACGCGCTGCACGGGCTGGACGCCGCGGCCGCGCACGCCGGTCGGGCGCTGGGCCTGGTCGACGACAGCGACCCGGTGGACCGGCTCCAGCTGGAGCTGCTGGCCACGGAGATCTCCTTCTATCGCGACGGCAACGCCTTCCTCTCCGGTGGCGGCCCGGACCAGCTGCACGCGCTGGCCGACCGGCTGCTGGCCCACGGTGACGACGCCTGCGCGGCCCGGGCCTGGACGCTGCTCGGCCAGGCCGCCTGGCTGCGGGCCGACCGGGGCGCGGCGGTGGCCTGCCTGGACCGGGCGGTGGCCCTGTTCGAGCCGTTGCCGGACAGCGCCCAGAAGGCGGACGCCTACGCCGAGCTGGGCCGGCTGCACATGCTCAACTACGAACGGGACGCGGCGGTCGCCGCGGCGGAGGCGGCGGCCGAGATCGGTGACCGGCTGGGCCTGATCGAGACCCACGTCAACGCCCGGATCACCGCCGCCACGGCCCGCTACCAGGCGGGTGACCGGGCCGGGCTGGACGAGTTGCACGCGCTGGCGGAGCTGAGCCGCGTCCAGCAGTTGCTCGCCCTGCCCCGGGCGGTGCGGAACCTCGCCTTCGCGGTCTGCGAGGAGGGCGACTGGTTGCGGCAGGAGGCGCTGCTGTCGGACTCGTCGGGGGCGGGTGGCGCCGGGCAGACCCTGGCCACCAGCTACTCGTGGGAGGCGGTCCGGGCGTACTTCGACGGTGACTTCGGGCGGCTGCTGAGCGCCGCCGACGCCTTCGTGGACACCCCCACCGGCGGGTGGGACATGCAGGTGCGCGGGTTGCGGGCGGCGCTGCGGGTGCTGCGCGGGCAGCCCGTTCCGCCCGAGCACCGGCCGGCGGGTCAGGAGCCGCGTACCGACCCGGTGCCGGTCGACGCCGGCCGGCGCGACGACGTGGCGGCGGCGCTGGACGCGGCCCGGCGCAGCGGCTTCCACCGGCCGTACTGGACGATGCTGGGGATGGCCGCGCTGTGCCGGTCGTTGCAGGGCCGGCGGGACGAGGCGGCCGCTCTGGTGGACGAGCTGGCCGGGGCCTGGCTGGCCGTGCCGGCGCTGGCCAGCGGCGAGTGGGTCGGCCCGGCGGCGTACGCGGCGGCGCTCGCCGGCCGGGACGCCGCCGTGGTGGTCCGCTCGATGCTGGACCGGCCCGGCCACCGGACGCCGTGGTCGGAGGCGGCGTTGCGGACGGTGACCGGGGCGCTGGCCGCGGCGGACGGCGACCACCGGCGGGCCGGTGAGCTGTACCTGGCCGGCGCGGAGATCTACGCGGGGATCCCGGACGTCACCAGCCGGATGCTGTCGCTGGCGCTGGCGGTGGCCGGGTTGGAGCGGGCCGGCGATCCGGCCGCCCGTGGCCTGCTGGCGGAGGTGCGGGCGTTCGCGCTCCGCAACGAGGCGCCCGGGCTGCTCACCCTGGCCGGCCGGCCGGCCGCGCCGGCCGGTGAGGCGCTGGCCTGCTGACCCGGGTCGGCGGTCTGGGCGCCGGCGGCGCTCAGGCGGCGACCGGCTGCCGGGGCACCGGCGGCTGGTTCTTCGCCTTCTGGGCGTAGACGTCGACGTACTCCCGGCCGGAGAGTTCCATCAGCTCGTACATGATCTCGTCGGTGACCGCGCGCTCGACGAACCGGTCGCCGGCCATCCCGGCGTAGCGGGAGAAGTCCAGCGGCGGACCGAACCGGATCCGGATCCGGCCGAGGTTGGGGACGATCTGCCCGGTCGGTTGGATCTCGTCGGAGTTGAGCATGACCATCGGGACCACCGGGGCGCCGCTCTCCAGCGCCAGCCGCGCCACGCCGGTCTTGCCCCGGTAGAGCCGGCCGTCCGGGGAGCGGGTGCCCTCCGGGTAGATGCCGGCGACGCCGCCGGCGCGCAGCACCCGCAGCTGGGTCTCCAGGGCGGCCCGGGCGGCCCGCCCGCCGGAGCGGTCCACCGGGATGGTCCCCGAGCCGACGAAGAACATCTTGGTGAGCCAACCCTTGAGGCCCTTACCGAGGAAGTATTCCGCTTTGGCGATGAAAGTGACTTTTCGCTTCACGATCAGCGGCGTGAAGATCGAGTCCGAGAACGACAGGTGGTTGCTGGCCAGGATCACCGGGCCGGTGGCCGGGATGTGCTCCAGCCCCTCGACCTGCGGGCGGAAGATCAGCCTCAGCACCGGGCCGAGGATGATGTACTTCAGCAGCCAGTACAGCACCGGGGTCCTTCCAGACGGGGGTCGTGACGGCACCGCTGCCGGGGTCGGCGGTGGGGCCGGCCGGGCGCCCCCGGCGACCCGTCCGGGGCGCCGTCGGCGAGCGGAACTGTCCCCGAGAGCCTACGAACCGGGAGCGGCACGCCACAACGCACTCCCGGAACCGGCCTCCGACGTGTCACGATTCAGGGCACGGCGTACGGGCGCCGGGGCGCGAGCGGACGCACCGCCAGGTGCGATGAGGAGGGTGTCCGGTGTCAGCGGGTGGGCCCCGCCGGGGACGGCGGGACAACGGCCTCGACGCGAGCGAGTACGCCGTGGCGGGCGACGTGGATCCGCGCGTCGGTGAGCACCTGCTCGACGTGCTGGCCGCCGGCGGCATCGCCGCGTACCTGCAACCCTCGGCCGACCTGAACCCGGTGACCCGCACCACCACCGTCCCCGCCCGGCCGGTCGACCGGCTCTACGTCGACCGTTCACACCTGACCACCGCCCGGGACTACCTCACCCAGCTCGCCGACGAGGCGGAGCCGCCGGCCCGCGACGACGAGCCGGACATCGAGGCCGAGTGGGCCCGGATCGTGGCCGGCTTCCACGCCGCGCCGAGCGCCGGCGAGCACCCCTGGCCGGCGGCGGAGGACGTCGACGACGACCCGACCGAGCCGACCGGCCCGACGGCCGGGTCGACCGGGCGCGGCAGCGGTGACGAGGGCGCCGGTCCGACCGCCACCGACGTGCGCCGGCTGCCGTACGCGGCGGACGTCTCCGGGGTCTCGGTGAGCCGGGGCCGGACCGACGAGCCGTCGCTCCTGGACGGCCTGGACACCTTCGGCGCCGACCTGCCGGGTGACGAGGAGGAGGGCTACACCCCTCCCCCGCCGCCCCCGCTGCCCCGGGTGTCGAAGTACGCGGTGGCCGGCGTGCTCTGCATCCTGGTCGGCTTCGTGCTCCTCCTCCGGCCGGGGCTGCTCCCGGCCGACCGCTCGGTGGTGACCCTGCTCGGCTTCGCCGGGATCGTCGGCGGTTTCGTCACCCTGGTCTGGCGGCTGCGCCCCGGTGACGACGACCACGACCCGGACGACGGCGCGGTGGTCTGAGCCCGGCCCGCATTCCGGGACGGCCCCGCACCCCGACCGAGGCGTAACAGTGGTGTAACTTACGGTCAGTAGGAATACGGCTGTACGTCACTTCCCCCACTGACTGCCCGGTTGTTCCTCGCTCGTGGTGGTCAGCCCTCTGCTGATCGGAATGCCCGAGATGCGACAGAGTTCCCTCGTGGTGGTGGCCAACCGCCTCCCCATCGACGACAGTGTGGCGCCCGACGGCGCCTGCGAGTGGCGCCGCAGCCCCGGTGGGCTGGTCAGCGCGCTGCACCCGCTGCTGCGGCACACCCCGGCCACCTGGGTCGGCTGGGCCGGCCGGACCGGCCCGGCGCCGACCCTGCCGGACGTGGACGGGGTCCGGATGCAGAGCGTCCCGCTCAGCACCGAGGACTTCCGGGACCACTACGAGGGCTTCGCCAACGCGACCCTCTGGCCGCTCTACCACGACGCCGTCGAGCAACCGGAATACCATCGCCGCTGGTGGGAGGCGTACCAGCGGGTCAACCAGCGGTTCGCCGAGGTGGCCGCCGAGGTGGCCGAGCCCGGTGGCGTGGTCTGGGTGCAGGACTACCACCTCCAGCTGGTGCCCGCCCTGCTCCGCGAGCTCCGCCCCGACCTGCGGATCGGCTTCTTCCTGCACGTGCCGTTCCCGCCGCCCGAGCTGTTCATGCAGCTGCCCCGCCGGGCCGAGCTGCTGCGCGGGATGCTCGGCGCCGACCTGATCGGCTTCCAGCGGGCCCAGGCGGCGCACAACTTCGCCCAGCTGGTGGCCAAGGTGCTGGAGCTGCCGGCCACCGACCGGCAGATCGCGGTGGACGACCGGGAGGTGCGGGTCGGCGCCTTCCCGGTCTCCATCGACACCGCCGAGATGGCGGCGCTGGCCGCCCGCCCCGAGGTGGCCGAGCGGGCCCGCCGGCTGCGCCAGGACCTCGGCGGGCCCGAGCACGTCATCCTCAGCGTCGACCGGATGGACTACACCAAGGGCATCGAGCAGCGGCTCAAGGCGTACAGCGAGCTGATCGCTGGCGGCCACGTCAAGGTCCGGGACACGGTGCTCGTGCAGGTGGCGATGCCCAGCCGGGAACGGGTCGGGCAGTACCAGATCCTCCGCGAGCGGATCGAACGCGAGGTGGGGCGGATCAACGGCGAGTTCGGCCGGGTCGGTGAGCCGGCCATCCACTACCTCACCCAGCCCTTCGACCGGGCCGAGCTGGCCGCGCTCTACCGGATGGCCGACGTGATGGCGGTGACCCCGCTGCGCGACGGGATGAACCTGGTCGCCAAGGAGTACGTGGCCGCCCGGGTCGACGACACCGGCGCGCTGCTGCTCAGCGAGTTCGCCGGCGCCGCCGCCGAGCTGTCCCAGGCGTACCAGGTCAACCCGCACGACCTCGAGGGGCTCAAGCAGGGGCTGCTGGCCGCGTTGCAGGCCGACCCGGCGGACCTGTCGCGGCGGATGCGCGGCATGCGCGAGCACCTGCACGAGCACGACATCCGCGCCTGGGCCCGCTCCTACCTCAGCGCGCTGGACGAGAGCGAATCGCTGACCACCCGGCTGCGCACCGACTGAGCGTCCGGCATCGTACGGCGACCCTCCCGGTCAGGCGCCGGGGCGGGTCGCCGGCTCCTTGTCCAGCCAGTCCAGCAGCGCGTCGATCGGCTCCCGCCACCGGGCGTCCAGCATCAGGTCGTGGCCCATGCCGGGGAAGAGCAGCGGCGCCGAGTCGTACCGGCGGGCCGCCCGGTTCAGCGCCGACAGCGGGACCACCTGGTCGTCCGGGCTGCCCAGCACCAGCACCGGCGGCCGGCCGACCGCCGCCTCCGGCTGGTCCGGGTTCAGCAGCGCCCACTGGGCCCGCCGGCCGGCCCGGCCCAGCCGGTCGGCGTACCGCCGGGCGTCGGCGTCCGGCAGTTCCCGACTGAACAGCTGCCGCGGCGTCAACCGCAGGCCACCGCCGAACGCCGCCGGCAGCGTGCCGGCCGGGTTGCGGCGCAGCGCCGCGCCGAGGGTCGACCAGCCGCCCAGGACCGGCGCCACCAGCACCGCCGCCCGGGCCGGGTACCGCGCCAGCGCGTGCCCCACCACCAGGGCGCCGGCGCCGTGCCCCACCAGCACCGCCCGCCGCGGCAGCTCCGCCGCCACCTGGACCACGTCATGGGCGTACGCCCGCAGCGTCGCCTCCGGCGCCGGCTCGCTGCCGCCGTGGCCGCGCAGGCTCAGCGCGTACGCGGGGAAACCCCGGCCGGCGGCGTGCTCCAGCCAGTGTTCGGCGAACGCCCACGCGCCGTGCCCGAAGCCCGGCACGAACAGCAGCGGCGGCCGGCCCTGCTCCAGCTGCGGGACCGAGCCGAGCACCTCCCGGCGGGCCGGCCGCACGGGGCGGGCCCACTCCCGCGCCCGCATCACCCGATCCGTCATTTACCACCCTCCAGCTCGTGCAGGGCGCGCTCGACGGCACGCAGGTAGTCGGCGTGACCGACCTCGAACCAGTGCCGGCTGCTGTCCTTGACCGCGCCCGAGTAGCGCTCCCCGGCCCGGGCGGTGACCCGCTGGGCGAAGGCGGCGGCCCGCTCCGGGCGGGCCGCCCGTGCGCGCAGCAGCCGGGCGAAGAGCACCGTCTGCCAGTGCGACAGAGTGAAGATCCCCGAGTCGGGCTGCACCAGGCCGGCCACCGCGAGGGTCGGGTGGCCGGGCGCGAACGCGTTGAGCCAGAGCCGGGGCCGCCCCTGACCGCCCTCGTCGCCGAGCAGCGCCGGGTCGAGGAACTCGAAGCGCGGCAGGTAGCCGGTGGCGAAGACGACCAGCTCCGGGTCGATCGAGCGGCCGTCGGCCAGCTCCACCGTCCGGTCGTGGAACCGGGCGATCTCCGGCACCGGGGTGATCTCGCCGTGGCCGACGTAGTAGACCAGCTGGCTGTTGGCGATCGGGTGGGTCTCGTACACCCGGTGGTCGGGCTTCGGCAGGCCGAACCGGGTCAGGTCGCCGACGGTCAGCCGCAGCGTCCAGTGGTAGAGCCACTGGCGTACCCGCAACGGCACCCGCAGCGCCAGCAGGGTGTCGTTGACCTGGTCGGCCGGGCGGCCGAGGACGTACTTCGGGGCGTACCAGTAGCCGCGCCGGGTGGAGTGCCAGCAGTGCGACGCCTGCTGCGCCGCCTCGACGGCGATGTCGCAGCCGGTGTTGCCGGCGCCGACCACCAGCACCCGCTTGCCGCGCAGCTGGGCCGGGTCCTTGTAGGACGAGGCGTGCATGACCTCGCCCCGGAACCCCTCCATGCCCTCGTAGCGGGGCAGCTTCGGCGACCAGTTGTGCCCGTTGGCGACCACCACGGCGGCGTACCGAGAGGTGCGTTCCGGGCCGTACCCGCCGGTGCTGCGGGTGGTGACGTCCCAGCGGTCACCCTCGACCGGCTCGACCCGGACCACCTCGGTGCCGAACCAGATGTGCTGGCGCAGGTCGAAGTGGTCGGCGTACCGCTCGAAGTAGGAGAGCAGCTGGCTGTGGTGCGGGTAGTCCGGCCAGGAGTCCGGCATCGGGAAGTCGGGGAACTGGGTGAACGGCCGGGACGAGATCAGGTGCGTGCTGGCGTACACCGGGCTGCGGTCGTGCCGCCAGTTCCACGCGCCGCCGACGCCGGTCTCCCGCTCGTAGCAGTCGACGCCGAAACCGTGCTCGCGAAGGTTCTTGACCGCGGTCAGGCCGCTCGCGCCGGCCCCGATCACGCAGACGGTGTCGCCGCGGTCGGAGACCGGGCGGCCGTCCCGGGTCGGGGCGACCGTCGGGTCCGGATCGGGGCGGCCGGGGTCGGTGGAGGAGGGCACCGGGGGACATCTCCTTTGTGCGGCACGCGGGCCGGGTCGGTGCGAAATCCTGCCGAGAATGCCCGCCGTTGTCCAGCCACCCCGACGCGACGGCGCGGTGCGGGTGCGGCCTCCGTGGCGCTGGGTGACCGGCCGGTCGGTCGCTCTCCGTAGGCCCGCCCCGCCGCCGCGGCATTGTCCCGGCCGCCGCTTTGCTCTGCTGCCCCCGACGCACCACCGCGATGACCTGGGGTCGGTCACCCGGTCGGCGGCACGACCGCCGCCACGCCGGTGACGTTCCGCGACTGATGCGTCGGAGGCAGCAGAGCAAAGGCCGGCGGGGACGGAGCCGTCCGGACGCCTCAGGTCACGGCAGGTCACCGTCGGTCACCTTGGTCGTCGGTCGTCATCGACGGTCACCGCCGGCCCCGGCCGCCGGGCCGACCCGCGGACTGCCGCCCGCCCTCCGCCGACCGGCGATGAGCGATCGGCGATGGGCGATCGGCGACCGCCGAGGAGGGTCAGGTGGCGGGCAGCAGCAGGTCGACCAGGATCGGGAAGTGGTCGCTGGCCCGGCGGGTCTGCGGGGTGTCCACCACGTCGTAGTCGACCACGGTGATCCGCGGGTCGACGAAGAGCGCGTCGATCCGGCGGCGCGGGTCCGCGCACGAGTAGGTGTGCCGGTCCGCCCGGTCCATCGCCACGGCGGTGTCGGTCAGCCCCTCGGCCACGCCGCGCCAGGCCGGGCCGTCCGGCCCCTCGTTGAGATCCGCCCCGGCCACCACCGGCAGGGTGGCGGCCGACAGCTCCCGCTTGAACGCCGCCGCCTGCCCGGGCCGCTCCGCCGGGTCGGTGGACAGGTGCGAGCCGGCCAGCAGGAACCGGGCGCCGCCGACCCGGCACTCGGCGTACGCCGCGCCGCGCAGGTGCCGCCCCGGGGTGAGCGGGAAGCGCTGGCACCGGGTCGCGGTCACCCGCACCCGCAGGCTGGTCAGCAGCAGGTTGCCCAGCGCGGGCAGCCCGCCGGCGGCGACCACCATGCCGAACGACTCGGCCAGCGTGGCGGACTTCTGCCGCCACCGGAACCGGCGGGGGCCCTCCTGGACGATCACCACGTCCGGTTCGGCCGCGCGGACCACGGCCGCCAGCGCGGCGGCGTCGTCGCGCTGCGTGTGGATGTTGTACGACACGACGCGCAGCGGCACGCCCCGGTCAGCCGTCACCCCGCCCGCCTCAGATCCGGCGGGCCAGGTCGGCGGCGCCGATCACGCCGGCGCTGTTGCCCAGCTCGGCCGGGCGGATCTCGGCGACCGGCAGCCGGCTGCGCTGGGCGAGCGCGTCCCGGTACGACCGGCGGGTCGGGCCCATCAGCAGGTCACCGGCCTCGACCACGCCACCGCCGACGACCAGCACCTGCGGGTCCAGGATCTGCGCCATGTCGGCCAGGCTGGTGCCGAGCCAGCGACCGACCTGGGCGAACGCCTCGGCGGAGACCGGATCGCCGCCCTGGGCTGCGGCGGTCACCATCGGCCCGGTGACCGCGTCGGCCTCGCCGCCGGCCAGTTCCAGCAGGGCGGTGGCCCGGTGCGGCTCCTGCCGGGCGGCGGCCCGGGCGAACCGGACCAGCGCGCTGCCGCTGGCGTACTGCTCGATGCAGCCGAGCCGGCCGCAGCCGCACTGGTGGCCGTCCGGGACGGTGAGCATGTGTCCCAGCTCGGCGGCGATGCCGTTGGCGCCGCGGACCAGCTCGCCGCCGAGCACGATCCCGCCGCCGACGCCGGTGCCGATGGTGAACATGACCATCGAGTCGTCGGCCTCCCGGGCCGCGCCGTGCCGGAACTCGGCCCAGGCCGCCACGTTGCCGTCGTTCTCGACGATCACCGGCTTGCCGACGGCGGCGCTGACGTAGTCGCGCAGCGGCTCGTCCCGCCAGGCCAGGTTCGGCGCGAACAGCACGGTGGAGCGGCCGGCGTCGATCCAGCCGGCGGCGCCGATGCCGACCGCGTCGACGGTGTGCCCGGCGGCCAGCTCGGTGACGACCTCGATGATGACGTCGCGGGTCTTTCCGACGTCATCCGCGGGGGTGTCCCGCCGGACCTGCACGAGAACCTTGCCGGCGTCGTCAACGACACCGCCGGCCACCTTCGTGCCACCGACGTCGACTCCGATGGTCAGCGTCACCGCTGCCACTCCCCTCTGCTGTGCTGCCCGGCATCGGCCGAACCGGCCGTGCGATGCCCGGGATGTCAGGTGGTCAGGCCCCGTCGCCTGCTGCGTCCCCGCCCACCTCTCCGGAGGCCCGCGACGCGGGCACCACGGGACGGCCGGCCGGCGACCGGATCGTTCCCGGCGCGTCCGGCCCGGCACCATCGGCGGGCTGCGACAACTCCGGCTCGGCGGGGCTGACGCCACGCCGCGACCCGGAGCCGTCCTCGGCACCCGGATCGGCCGCGCCCTCCCCCCGGGTGGCGGCCGACCACACGTCCTGCTCGGGTGCCGGCTGAGAATCATGCCCGGTCCGGGTGGCCTCGCGCCACACGTGGTCCCCGCCGGGGCCTCCCGCCCGGGGCGTCGGGTCCGACCCGGCCGCCCCGGCGTGGTCACCGGCGGTGGGCGCGGCGGCACGGGTGGTGCCCGGCTCGGCGCCCGTCGGGGCGAAGGCGCGCAACAGGCTGGCCACCCCGGCGGCCAGATCACCCGCGCCGGTGGCGAGCCGCTCGGCGAATTCCGGATCAGGGTCGCGCAACGCGGCGATACCGCGACAGACGGGGCAGATGCAGCATTCGGGGGTGCCGGTGGCGAAACCACCCCCACCCTCGCGCCCGGGGCGCGGAGCGCCGCTCCCGGCGGAGAACCGGTCACCGGTGTGACCGAGCACACCCGAGAGGATCCCACCGAGCGGACCCCAGGCGCCCCCGGCCGGCCCCGCCGCGGCGGCCAGCCGCGTGGTGGCCAGCAGCGCGGCGACCAGACGCTCCGCCTCTTCCCGGGCCGAACCCGGCTCCGTACCTGCCATCGTCGGCTCCTCTACCGTGGCGACCGGGCCGCCGGTGGTCGGGTCAGTGTGCCGCACCGGGTGTCTCTACCCGGCGCTTGAGCTGCTTCAACGCGGTATCCATGATCATCTTCTCGGCCTTGCGCCGAAACATCCCGAGCATCCCCACGGCCAGCTCCACCTCGAGGGTGTAGGTCACCGTGGTGCTGCCGTCCGGGTTGCCCACCAGGTCGTACGACCCGCGCTGGGAGCGCTGCATCTTCGACGGCGCGACCAGGTGCCACTCGATGCGGGACAGGTCCTCGGCGTACTCGTAGGCCAGGACGTACTCGTCGGCCATCACGCCCGCGTCGATGGTGAACCGGACCTGGCTGGCATAGCCGTCCTCGTACTCCTCGACCACCTCGGTGCCGCGAACCGCCTCGGTCCACTCGGGGTAGCTCGGGAAGTCGCAGATGACCGCCGCCACCCGCTCCGGTGGCGCGCCGATGACGATCGACTGGGTGGAGGTGTCCGCCATGGGGGGAGGCTACCCGGCGCCGGGCGCGCCCGCCCCGCTCCACCCCCGGACGCGGGTGTGTCCCAGCAGTCGGGCGGGCAACCTGGCTGTCGGCGCCGCCGGAGCGGACGGGTAGGTTTCGACAGAGCCGACCCAGCGGCCGGCCCGGCCAGTGCGAGCACGAGGGAGTGCAGGTGCGCGAGTTCTCCGTTCCGCCGATCGTCACCGTCGGCGACGCGGCAAACCTGACCGACCCGGTCTGGGACAACGCCGAGGCCGCGCCGGACGCGGTGCAGTTCGTCCGCCCGGTCCGCACCGGCGAGGCGGGCACGGGCTGGGTGGACGTGACGTGCCGGCAGTTCCGCGACGAGGTGGTGGCGGTGGCCCGCGGGCTGGTCGCCGCCGGCATCGGCGCCGGTGACCGGGTCGCGCTGATGAGCCGCACCCGCTACGAGTGGACGCTGCTCGACTACGCCATCTGGGCGGCCGGCGCGGTGACCGTGCCGATCTACGAGACCTCCAGCGCCGAGCAGGCCGCCTGGATCCTGGCCGACTCCGGCGCCACCGCCGTGGCCGTCGAGACCACCGCGCACGCCACGCTGGTGGCCGGCGTCCGCGACCGGCTGCCCGAGCTGCGCCACGTCTGGCAGATCGACCTGGGCGCCGTGGACGAGCTGGTCGCCGCCGGCGGCTCGGTCGACCAGGCCGACATCGAGGTACGCCGCACCAGCGTCCGGGCCGGTGACGTCGCCACGATCATCTACACCAGCGGCACCACCGGCCGGCCCAAGGGCTGCGTGCTGACCCACCGCAACATGTACGCCGACATCGCCAACGCGGTGCCGGTGCTGCCCAACCTGTTCAGCCCCGGCGCGTCGACGCTGCTCTTCCTGCCGCTGGCGCACGCCTTCGCCCGGCTCATCCAGATCGGCGTGGTGCAGGCCCGGGCCACCATGCGGCACTGCGCGGACACCAAGGACCTGGTCGGCGAGCTCCAAGAGTTCAAGCCGACCTTCGTGCTCTCCGTGCCCCGGGTCTTCGAGAAGGTCTACAACGGCGCCCGGCAGAAGGCCGAGGCGGACGGCAAGGGCCGGATCTTCGACCGGGCCGAGAAGGTGGCGATCGCGTACAGCGAGGCGCTGGAGACCGCCGACGGACCGGGCCTGGGCCTGCGCGCCCAGCACGCCCTCTTCGACAAGCTGGTCTACCGCAAGCTGCGCGCCGCCCTCGGCGGCCGGTGCCGGGACGCGATCTCCGGTGGCGCCCCGCTCGGCGCCCGGCTCGGGCACTTCTTCCGCGGCATCGGCGTGACCATCTGCGAGGGGTACGGCCTGACCGAGACCTCCCCGGCCGCCGCGGCGAACCTGCCCACCGGCACCAAGGTCGGCACGGTCGGCCGGCCGCTGCCCGGGGTGACCGTGCGGATCGCCGACGACGGCGAGATCCTGATCTCCGGCGACCTGGTCTTCGAGGGGTACTGGAACAACGAGTCCGCCACCGCCGAGGCGCTGGACGCCGGCTGGTTCCGCACCGGCGACCTGGGGCAGCTCGACGACGACGGCTACCTCAGCATCACCGGGCGCAAGAAGGAGATCATCGTGACGGCCGGCGGCAAGAACGTCGCCCCGGCCGTGCTGGAGGACCAGGTGCGGGCGCACCCGCTGGTCAGCCAGTGCCTGGTGGTCGGCGACCGGCAGCCGTTCATCGCCGCGCTGGTCACCGTCGACGAGGAGGCGCTGCCGAAGTGGCTGGCCGCGCACGGCCGGCCGGAGACCGTCACCGCGGCCGAGCTGCGCGACGACGAGGCGCTGCGGGCCGAGATCCAGGGCGCGGTCGACCAGGCCAACCAGTCGGTGTCCAAGGCCGAGGCGATCAAGGTGTTCCGGATCCTCCCGCACGACTTCACCGAGGCCACGGGCGAGCTGACCCCGTCGCTGAAGGTCAAGCGGCAGGTCGTGCACAAGACGTACGCGGCGGAGATCGCCGACATCTACCGCGGCTGACTACGATCCGTCACGTGCCCGCCTCGACACCCAGCCGACCCCTGACCCATCCCCTCGCCGCGGTCTCGCGGCTGGTGATGCTCGCCCTGGTCGCCCTGCTGACCTACGTCGCCACCCGCGACCCCGCCCAGCTCTGGTGGATCGCCCTGCTCGCGGTCGCCGGGCTGCCCGCCCTGCTGGCCCCCCAGCACCGGCTGCTCGGCCCGCTCAGCCGGGTCGCCGAGGTGGTGGTCCTCGGGCTGGCCGCCAGCCAGGTCGCCGCCGTCGCCGACATCGGCGGCCCGGTCGAGGGGCTCGGCGCCTCCGCCGTGCTGCCCTACCTGGCCGTGCCGGTGACGGTCACCGCCCTGCGCCGGCACTTCCGGGAGGGCGCCGGCCTGCTCGCGGTCACCGCGCTGACCCTGCTGGTCAGCGGCGCGCTCACCCGCGTCGACGGCGGCCGTCAGCTGGCCCAGCCCGGCTACCTGGCGGTCTGCGCGCAGTGGCTGGTCCTGGCCGGCCTCGGCCTCTACGCGGCGGCCAGCCTGCACCAGGTGATGCGGGTCCGTGGCGAGGGCAAGCCCCAGCCGTACGCCGAGGCGACCCGGCTGCTGACCCAGCTGCGCACGGTCGCCCGGCAGCTGCCCGGCGCCACCCTGGACCCGGGCGGCATCTCCGAGCACCTGCTGGAGGAGTTGCGGCTGGCCGCCCCCACCGACCGGGGCGCGGTGCTGTCGGCCAGCGGCGGCGGCCGGCTGGTGGTGCTCGCCCAGATCGGCGCCGACCGGGTCGACTGGGAGACCACGCTGGACGCCGACTCGGCCATCGCCGACGCCTGGGCCAGCCAGCAGCCGCACACCTCGGCCCGCTCGCAGGCCCGCTCGCACCGCGGTGGGGACGTCTCGGCGCTGATCGTGCCGCTGGTGGCCGGGGTGCGGACGGTCGGCCTGGTGGTGCTGGAGTCGGACACCGCGCAGGCGTACCCGGCGCCGGTGATGTCCCGGGTGACCGCGCTGACCGGCCCGGCGGCGCTGCGGCTGGAGGCGGCGCTGCTCTTCGACGAGGTGCGCTCGCTGGCCACCAACGAGGAGCGGCAGCGGCTGGCCCGGGAGATCCACGACGGGGTCGCCCAGGAGCTGGTGATGGTCGGCTACGGCATCGACAACGCGCTGGCGTACGTCGACGAGGACCCGAAGGAGACCGCCGAGGCGCTGCGGCTGCTGCGCCAGGAGGTCACCCGGGTGATCCAGGAACTGCGGCTGAGCCTGTTCGAGCTGCGCAGCGAGGTGGACCGGCACGGCGGGCTGGCCGCCGCCATCGCCGAGTACGCGCGCACCGTCGGCGCCTCCGGCGGGCTGCGGGTGCACCTGTCGCTGGACGAGTCGACCGCGCGGCTGCCCGCCGCCACGGAGGCGGAGCTGCTGCGCATCGCCCAGGAGGCGGTGACCAACGCCCGCAAGCACGCCGGCGCGTCGAACCTCTGGGTCACCTGTGAGGTGGACCCCCCGTACGCGCAGATCGAAGTGTCGGATGACGGTCACGGCATCGGTGACCAGCGCCCGGACGGGCACTATGGTCTTGCGATCATGGCGGAGAGGGCGGAACGTATCCGGGGCCGGTTGGAGATCAGGCCGCGGCAACCCAGCGGCACGACGGTGGCCGTGGTGGTCGGCTCCTCGCCCCGGCGCGATAAGGTGCGCGGCAGCGCGGCAGCAGCAGAAGGGGAGTAACCCGAGGATGACCACTAGCCCGACACCGGCGACCCGTACCAAGGTCCTCCTTGTCGACGATCACGACCTCATCCGCAAGGGGCTGCGGCACGCCTTCGAGCGGGACCGGCAGTTCGAGGTCGTCGGCGAGGCGGCCACCGCTGCGGAGGGCGTACGGCAGGCCGGTGCGCTCCAGCCCGACGTGGTGATCATGGACCTGCGCCTGCCCGACGGAAGCGGCCTGGAGGCCACCCGCGCGCTGCGCAAGTCCAGCGCCACCATGGGCATCGTGGTGCTGACCATGTATGCCGGCGACGACCAGCTCTTCGGCGCCCTGGAGGCCGGGGCGAGCGCGTTCGTGCCGAAGACCGCGCCGGCCGACGAGGTGGTCGCCGCAGCCCGGCACGCCGCCTCCTCCCCCAGCGCGTTCACCGCCGCCGACCTGGCCGAGGCGATGAAGCGCCGGCTGGCCCCGTCCGGCCCGCAGCTCTCCCCGCGCGAGGGCCAGGTGCTGCGGCTGCTCGCCGACGGCATGAGCGTGGCCGGCATCGCCAAGCAGCTCTTCGTCAGCGAGTCCACCGCGAAGACGCACATCTCGAAGCTCTACGAGAAGCTCGGCGCCGCCAACCGGGCCCAGGCCCTGATGACCGCGCTGCGGCTCGGTCTGCTCGAGGCGCCGGACGCCCCGAAGTTCTGATCCACCGCGCCGACCGAGAGGTCCGCGTTCCGCCCGGGTGACCGGGCGGGCGCGGGCCTCTCGCGCGTACGCGGGTCGATCGCCCCTGGTCGGCCGGGCGGGACGGCCCCGGCTCTTCTCAGCCGGGGCCGGGAGGGGCACAATACGCCGGTGGCCCGCAGGGCCGACCATTTCCCGCGTTGTCCAACCAAAAGGGGTCAGGCATGCAGCGGCCGGACTGGGCACCCGACACCATCGACATCGAACGCCCCAGCGCGGCCCGCATGTACGACTACTACCTCGGCGGCTCGCACAACTTCGCCCCGGACCGGGCCGCCGCCCGGGCGATGATGGCGGCCGTGCCGGAGGCCCCGCTGATGGCCCAGGCCAACCGGGCGTTCCTCCGCCGGGTGGTGCAGTACCTGGCCGAGTCGGGAGTCCGGCAGTTCCTCGACATCGGCTCGGGCATCCCCACCGTCGGCAACGTGCACGAGATCGCCCAGCGGGTCGCCCCGGACTCCCGGGTGGTCTACGTCGACGTCGACCCGGTGGCGGTGGCGCACAGCCGGGAGATCCTCGCCGGCAACGACGGGGCCACCGTGATCCAGGAGGACCTGCGCCGGCCGGCGGCGATCCTGGCCCACCCGGAGGTCACCCGGCTGCTCGACTTCTCCGAGCCGGTCGCCGTGATGATCGTGGCGGTGCTGCACTTCGTCGCGCCGGAGGACCGGCCGGCGGAGGTCCTGCGTACCCTGCGGGACGCGTTGGCCCCCGGCAGCCACCTGGTCCTCTCCCAGGCCAGCGACGACGGCCGGGACGGCACCGGCGAGCGGGCCGAGGCCGAGCGGGTCTACCGGCGCACCGACAGCCAGCTCTGGTTCCGCGGCCGACGCGATCTGGTCGACCTCTTCGACGGCTTCGACCTGGTCGAGCCCGGGGTGGTCTGGGTGCCGCAGTGGCGGCCGGAGTCGCCGGAGAGCGTCGAGGACGCCGAGCGGGCGGTGTTCATGGGCGGCGTGGGGCGGCTGTCGTGACCGACGGGCCGGAGAGCGACAGGTCCTGCCCGGGGGCGTTCGCCCGGGCCTGGGCCAAGGCCGTCTCGGGCACCAGCTACCTGCCGATGACCCAGGCCCAGTTGGAGGCGCTGCTGCACCGGCTCACCGGGCGGCTGGCCGAGGCGCTGCGCTCCGAGCCGTTCGACCAGCGCATCGGCCAGCAGGTCGGCGCGGAGTTGGTGGCCGCGCACATCGCCTCCGCCGAGGGGCTGGGCCGTACCGTCGAGGTGATCCAGCTGCGGCTGCTGCGCGACCTCGGGCTGGTCGCCGACGACGGTGAGGACCGGATGGCGCGGCTGCTGGCCACCGTCGCCACCGGGTACGCCCGCGCGTTGCGCGACCGCACCCTCGACGAGCAGGAGTCCATCCGGCGGGCCGCCATGGTGGCTCGGGCGCAGGCCGAGCGGGCGCTGCGGGACAGCGAGGCCCGGTTCCGGCACCAGGCCAACCACGACCCGCTCACCGGCCTGCCCAACCGGGCCCTGCTCACCGAGCGGCTCACCGCGGCCATCGCGGGTCGGGGGGCCGACCGGGTCGGCGTCTGCTTCCTGGACCTGGACCGGTTCAAGGTGATCAACGACTCGCTCGGCCACCAGATCGGCGACCTGCTCCTGGTCGCGGTCGGTGAGCGGCTGCGACAGGCCGTCGGTGAACACCTGGTGGCGCGGCTCGGCGGCGACGAGTTCGTCATCCTGGTCGAACGCAGCGGCGGCGCCGACGACGTGGTCCGGGTGGCCGAGACGGCGCTGGCCGCCGTCCGCCGGCCGGCGGTCGTCGCCGGACACGAGCTCACCGTCTCGGCGAGCATCGGCATCGTGGAGCAGCCGGTCGACGGCACCACCCCCGGCGAGCTGATGCGCGCCGCCGGCAGCACCCTGCACTGGGCGAAGGCCGCCGGCGGGGCCCGCTGGTCGGTCTTCGACGCCGACCGCAACGAACGCGAACTGGCCCGGTACGCGCTCTCCGCCGCCATCCCGGCGGCGCTGGAGCGCGGCGAGTTCCTGCTGGACTACCAGCCGCTGACCTCGCTGCGCGACGGCGCCGTCCTGGGCATGGAGGCGCTGGTCCGTTGGCGGCACCCCCAACGCGGGCTGCTGCGCCCGGACGCCTTCATCGGGCTGGCCGAGGAGACCGGGCTGATCGTGCCGCTCGGCGGCTGGGTGCTGGCCGAGGCCTGCCGGGAGGCGGCCGGCTGGGGCGACGGGTCCGCGCCGGCGCCGTTCGTCAGCGTGAACCTGGCCGTGCAGCAGGTCCGCCGACCGGGCCTGGTGGACGAGGTGCGCGGGCTGCTGCGGCGCACCGGCCTGCCGCCGGAGCGGCTCCAGCTGGAGCTGACCGAGAGCACCATGATGAGCACCGCCGAGGAGCCGGTCCGCGCGCTGCGGGTCCTGGCCGACCTGGGCGTGCGGATCGCCATCGACGACTTCGGCACCGGCTACTGCAACCTGGCGTACCTGCGGGGGCTGCCGGTGACCGAGTTGAAGGTGGCCGGCGAGTTCGTCACCGGCCTGCGCGCCCCGGAACCGGCGAGCCGCACCGACGAGCGGATCCTCGCCTCGCTGGTGTCGCTGGCCCACGCGCTGGACCTCACGGTCACCGCGGAGGGCGTGGAGACCGCCGAGCAGGCCGACCGGCTGCGGGCGATCGGCTGTGACGCCGCGCAGGGCTGGCACTTCGGCCGGCCCGGTCCGGCCGCGCGGCACCTGACCCGCTCCCCCGCGCTGTCGGGCACACCGGCCCGCTGAGTTCGGGGCGGCCGGCGCGGGTGGCGCCCCGCACATAAAATCGCTTCGATGTCGTACCCACACGGCGGCCGGCCGGCTCCGGCACCTCCAGGTCCCCGGTCACCGGGGGCAGGGCCCGCGCTGGTGGTGATCCTGGCCGTGCTCGGACTCGTGGTGGCGTGCGTGGCCATGATTCCCGACTGGGCCAGCCTGCTCGCCGCCGATCGGGAGCCAGTCCGCCTCGCCCCGACACTGACGCCGGTCGGCACCAGCCCCACAACGGGCAAGGCCACCGCACCGGCTCCGGCACCCTCCCCGGGCGGTGGCGCGTTCCTTCCGCCCGAGAACCTCGACCGCTTCGTACTGCCGGGGACGAATCTGGGTCTCGACCCGGCGGCCCGAGCCGACCTGGACAGTCGCCCGCCGCGGGCCTGGGTGGACGACTCCGGCACGCCCGGGGCAGACCTGGTGTACACGTACTTCGACCTTGAGCGGGGACGGGGGGTGGTGCTGGGCTCAGGGCCGGCCACTCGGCCCGGCAGTGCCGAGGACTGCCTCCGATTCACCCAGACCGAGTCACTGGGAGCTGGGGTGAGTAAGGGCGATCTCGCCCCCGGTGCGGCCTTCTGCCTGTCGACCGGGGACGGAAGTGTCGCCTGGCTGAAGCTGATGCGGATCCGCGACCAGCGGAGCCGCTCCTCGAGCCTGGAGTTCGAGGTGGCGGTCTGGCACCGCCGCTGACCGAGCGACCCCGCCCGCGGTCAGGCCCGCGTCGGGACCTGACGGCCGTCGTCGCCGTCGAGGTACGCCAGCACGGCCAGCACCCGCCGGTTCTCCTCGGAGGGACGGCGGCATCCGCAGCTTGGTGCTGGCGGCGGCCTTCGGCGCGCTGCTGGTGCTGCCGCTGGTGCCGTCGGTGCAGATGGGCGTCATCGTGGCCGTCGGCATCCTGCTCGACACGCTGCTGGTGCGTAGCCTGCTGGTCCCGGCGCTGACCCCCGACCTGGGGGCATGCACCTGGTGACCGGGCCGGCTGTCCCGCCGGTTGCCCCGTCCCACGCCCCCGCCCCTGGCCGAGCCGGCCCTCAGCCAGCGGTGACCGGCCCCGACCAGCCGGTGACCGGCCCTGGCCGCCGGTCGTGCCCCGACGGGCCGGCGTGACGGGCCGACGTGACGGGCCGACGTGACGGAAGTGGGACGTCCTCGCGCCGCCTTTGGAGCTGATGTCGTGAACGACTCAGCCGTCGTGAGCCGATGCGCCGGGCGGCCGGCCCGGTGGCCCTGAATCGTTTGCGACATCAGCTCCACAGGAGCCGGAGAGCGGCACCCTGGGCGGCTCGGACCGGGCGGGCTCGGACCGGACGGGCTCGGACCGGACGGGCTCGGACCGCGCATCAAGGAGGTGACCGGATGCGGAAGGTGGGACCGGTTCAGCCTGCGAGCAGGGTGGCCATCCGCTGGGCCTGGGTCTCCCAGCGCCACTCCCGCTCGACCCAGGCCCGCCCGGCCGCGCCGAACTGGCGGGCCAGGTCCCGGTCGGCGAGCAGGGTGGACACCCGGTCGGCGAGCTGGGCCACGTCCCGGCCCCGCACCACGTACCCGGTCTCCCCCTCGCGGACCGCGTCCGGCGCGCCGCCGGAGTCCCCGGCCACCACCGGCAGCCCGGTGGCCGACGCCTCCAGGTAGACGATGCCGAGCCCCTCGACGTCGAGGCCGCGGTTGCGGGTACGGCACGGCATCGCGTAGACGTCACCGGCCGCGTAGTGCGCCGGCAGCTCCGCGGTGGGCACCGAACCGGTGAACACCACGTCCCGCTCCACGCCCACCTGCCGGGCCAGCTTCGCAAGCGTCGCCCGGTACGGCCCGCCGCCGACCACCAGCAGCGCCGCGTCCGGCACCCGGCGCCGGATCTCCGGCATGGCCCGGATCAGCATGTCCTGGCCCTTGCGGGGCACCAGCCGGGACACGCACACCACCACCGGGCGGTCGGCCAGCCCCAGCCGCACCCGGACCGGGTCGCCGTCCACCGACGGATGGTAGGTGTCGGTGTCCACACCCGGCGCCAACCGCTCCAGGTCCGTCACCCCGTGCAGCGCCCGGGCCAGCCGCACCCGGGTGTACTCGCCGAGGAAGGTGACCACGTCGGTGCTCCGGCCGATCCGGCGCAGCAGCCCCCGGGCGCCCGGCAGCGCCGCCCAACCCACCTCGTGCCCGTGGGTCAGCGCCACCACCCGCCGGATCCCGGCCCGCCGGCGCAGCCCGCCCCCGAGCAGCCCCAGCGGCGCCGCCGCCCCGAACCACACCGTGTCGCAGTCGTACGACCGGGCCAGTTCCGCCGCCCGCCGGGCGACCAGCGGGGTGGGCAGCAGCACGCGGGTGCGTTCCCGGACCACCTCGAAGGGCTGGTCGGCGTCGAACTTCTCGGCTCCGCGCCAGCTCGACGCGTAGACCACCACCGAGCCGGACGGCTGCCGCACGGCGAGGTTGTGCACGAAGGACTGGATGCCACCGGGCCGCGGCGGGAAGTCGTTGGTGATCAGCAGCGTCCGGGTCATCGACCGGTCTCCCTGGCGTAGGCGCGGGCAGCGGCCATCCGCTCCACGGTGGACGGGTGGGACGCCGACCACAGGTGTTCCCAGCGGGGCGGGTCGGGGTCGGCCAGGTTGACCCCGGCCAGCCGGCGCTGCATCGCCTCGAAGGTCACCGGGTCGCCGGTCAGGGCGAGCGCGTGCGCGTCGGCCCGGGCCTCGATCCGACGGGACACCAGGGCCTGCACCGGCCCGGCGACCAGTCCGACCACGGTGACCAGGGCGAGCAGCAACGGAAACGCGCGCGGCTCGGCGACCGAGTCGACCCCGGCCTGCCGCAGCAGCGCCGACCAGGAGCCGAGCAGGTGGAGCCCGACCACGGCCGCCGCGGCGCCCAGCGCGCCGAGCAGGGTGCCGGTCCAGACGTCCCGGTCCTTCGCGTGCCCGAGCTCGTGCGCCACCACGCTTGTCACCTCGGCCGGGGTGGCCTCCCGCAGCAGGGTGTCGTAGACGACCACCCGGCGGGTCGGCCCGAGCCCCGAGACGTACGCGTTGACCGCCCGGGTACGTCGCGACGCGTCCGCCACCAGCACGTCGCGCACCGGCACCCCGTCCCGGGCCGCCATGCTGGTCAGCTCGGTGCGCAGCGGGCCGGGCTCCATCGGGGTGAACCGGTTGAACACCGGCTCGACCAGCACCGGCAGCACGAAGGAGAGGAGCACCACCAGCCCGGCCGCGCCGGCCGCGCCGAACGCCCACCACCAGCGCGGGGCGAGCCGGGTCACCGAGTAGAAGCCGAGCAGCGCGATCGCGGCGATCACCGCGCTGACCGCGTACGACCTGAGCAGGTCGCCCACCCAGCCGCCCCAGCCGTGCGTGCTCAGGCCGTAGCGGGTGAGCACGCTCTGCCGCCAGGCGGCGAACGGCAGGGTGAGCAGGTCGGCGAGGAGGGACACGGCGAGCCCGCCGAGCACCGCCTGGGCCACCCAGTGGTCGCCGAACGGCCGGCCGACGGCCTCGACCAGGCGGGAGCCCAGCGGGGTCAACCCCAGTGCCAGCGCCACCAGCAGGCCCACGGCCAGCGCACCGTAGCCACCGGGGCGCAGCGCGGCGTGGAAGGCCCGTCCCCGGGCGACCTGGTCGGCCGGGAGCTCCCGCAGCGCGGCGAGCTGGTCGGCCCGGGGCGCCGGCGGGCGGGCCCACGGAATCAGCAGGGCGGCGGCCAGCAGCAGCGCGACGACCAGACCGGCGAAGGCGAGCACCGCCCACCCGCGCGGGCTCATGCGCCGGCTCCGAACGGGCCGGCTCCGGGCCGGCCCGCTCCCAGCGGGCGCGCGTGCCCGGTAGACGGGCTCAACTGCCCGTTGGACGGGCTCGACTGCCCGGCCGCACGCCGTCCTCGCCCACGGTGCTGGGGACGCGCCACCCGCGCCGGTTGCCGCGCACCGTGGCGGGGTCGTGTCGCCGTACCCCCGGTCATGCCGCCGCTCCCCCCGCCGTGAGCGCCCATCCTATGGTCCGCGCCGGGCGGGCCCGGTCTCGGTGCTCGACCGGGGGCTCGGCGGCTGCGGCGGGGTCGACTCAGGCGACCCGGCGGTCGCGGTCGGCGCGCCGGCGACCCGCCGGCCGGGTCTCCGTCTCCAGCACCTCCACCTCGAACCCGGCGAGCGCGAACGTCTCGACGGCCCGCCGCTCGGCCGAGCCGAGCCGGGCCGCCGGCGAGTCCACGTCGAGCAGGGCGGTCACCAGGCAGTCGGAACAACCCCGGCCGCGGATCCCGCACCCGTCGCAGTCGATGAGCATCATGCCTCCTGACGCTGTGCGGCGGCGGGCGGAACGAACCTCGTCACCACCCGACCACCGTCGGTCAGGTCGGACACTAGCCCCGGGGTACGACACAACCGGACAACCAGTGATCAACAGCGACATGCGGCAACCCGCGCCACCGCACGGCAAGCGGGTCGGCAACTTCGGGGAAGATGCCGCCTCGGTGCGTCGCGAGGCAGCATCTTCGGGGAAGTTCTGCGGATCTCCAGTCCACTGGACCCTGCGGCGTTCGGATGGGACCGACCTGCCGCATCCCCGCGCCAACGGCAGGCGGGACCCGGCCCGGGGTCAGGAGCGGGACAGTCGCCGGAGCAGGGAGTCGGCCCCGAGCGGGTACGCGCCGTGCCGGCGTACCCCGTCGGCGACCTCGCGGTCCGAGGAGACCACGACGACCGGCCGCCCGGCCGGCTCGGCCCGGACCAGGCGCCGGATCAGCTCGTCGGCGGTCTCGCCCTTGCGGGAGAAGAGCACCCGCACGCCGCGCGGCGCGGGGGGCAGGCCGTGCATCCGCTCGGCGCCGTCGAAGACCACGGTGACCTCGTCGCCGGTCTGCGCGGCGATCCCCCCGAGCCCGGCGATCAGGCGTTTGCGCTGCTGCTCGAGGGACATCTCGCCGAAGCCGCGCTTGGTGACGTTGTACCCGTCCACCACCAGGTGGGCGCGGGGCAACGCGAGCAGCTGGTCGAGGCGGGCCGGGTCGTCGGTGTCCCGGGCCCGGGCGGCCGGGCCGGCCGCGCCGGCCGGGTTGTCGGCGAACGCGTCGGCCACGAAGTCGGCCGGCAGCCGCTCCACCGGGTCCAGGGCCAGCTCGCGGCGCAGGCCGACCGCGGCCTGGCCGATGGTCTCCAGCAGCAGCCAGAGCCGGGCGTCGTCGACCGAGCGGGCCTCCTTGGCGCTGGCCCGGGCGACCCCGGCCGCGGCCTCCGCCTCGGCCAGCCGGGCCCGGGCCCGGCGCAGCTCCGCCTCGGTGTCGGCGGTGGCGCGGGCCGTCCGTCCCCGCTCGGTGGCGAGCAGCTCGGTCGCCCTGCGCTCACGGGCCTGGGTATCGCGCAGGGTCCGGGTGAGCTGCCGGGCCTCCTCGCGCAGCTGGCCGAGCTCCTCGCGGACCCGGGCCAGCTCGTCGCGGAGCTTCTCCGCCTCGACCCGGGCCACCGCCCGGTCGTGCTCGGCGCGGGTGGCCCGCTGCTCGGCCTCGCGGACCAGCTCCGCCACCACCGCGCTGTCCGCCTCGGCGCGCACCGCCGCGCCGCTGGCCTCGATCAGCTCCCGCCAGCCCCGCGGCCGGGCGAGGTAGGCCAGCGCGGCCACCTCGACCGGGTCGGCGGCGGCGGGCGCGGTGCCCTCCACCACGGCGGCGCCGAGGTCGCCGGCGTCGGTGATCACCCGGGCGGTGACCCGCTGCCGGAACAGCGGGTCGGCGGTGAGCTGGGCGGCGATCATCGGGGCGCCGAGCCGGGCGCGCCGGTTGGGCGCGAACTTGGCCACCCGGCGCAGCGGCACCGGCACCTCGTCGAGGGGCAGGCCGGGCAGCACGGCGGCGGTGAGGGCCACGATCCGCTGCCGGACCGGCTCGGGCAGGACCGGCTCCGGCTCGGGTGGAACCGTGCCCTCGGCGGATCCGGGCCGCCCCGGGTCACCGTCGAGGGTCGCCGCGGAGTCCTCACCGGCACCCTGCGCGGCGACGACCGGCTCCTGCGGCGGGAGCTGATCGTCGGACGGGTCGGTGAGGGGCATGTGGCAAGTCTCCCACCGCGACCGGGCCCACCGCCTGATGAGTGAGCCGATCTCTCATCCTAGACCGGTGGCGACCCCTGGGGCCCGTGGGACGGGAGTGTCGGACCGGGGCGTTACCGTGCCGCACGTGGCGGAACGAGGGTTCGTCCAGGAGGCGCTGGCCGGCCTGGACCCGACGGTGAGCGGGGTGGATCCCGCGCTGCCGCTGCACGCGACCACCTTCGTCGTGGTCGACCTGGAGACCACCGGCGGGGCGCCGGACGGCGGCGGGATCACCGAGATCGGCGCGGTCAAGGTGCGCGGCGGCGAGGAGCTGGGGGTGCTCGCCACCCTGGTCAACCCGGGGGTGCCGATCCCGCCGTTCATCACCGTGCTGACCGGCATCACCCAGGCGATGCTGCTGCCCGCCCCGCCGATCGAGCAGGTGCTGCCGAGCTTCCTGGAGTTCCTCTCCGACGCGGTGCTGGTCGCCCACAACGCCCCCTACGACGTGGGCTTCCTCAAGGCGGCCTGCGCGAAGCACGGTTACCGTTGGCCCAACCCCCGGGTGCTGGACACCGCCGCCCTGGCCCGCCGGGCGTTGACCCGCGACGAGGTGCCCAACCGCAAGCTGGGCACCCTGGCGGCCTACTTCCGCACCACAGTGCAGCCCACCCACCGGGCGCTGGACGACGCCAGGGCCACCGTCGACGTGCTGCACGGGCTGATCGGCCGGCTCGGCGGGCACCGGGTGGACACCATCGGCGAGGCGATCGAGTTCGCCCGGGCGGTCACCCCCACCCAGCGCCGCAAGCGGCACCTCGCCGAGGGGCTGCCCAAGGTGCCCGGGGTCTACATCTTCCGGGCCGCCGACGACCGGCCGCTCTACGTCGGCACGTCCGTCGACATCGCCACCCGGGTGCGCAGCTACTTCACCGCCGCCGAGAAGCGGGCCCGGATGTCGGAGATGCTGGCCGCGGCCGAGCGGGTGGAGGCGGTCGAGTGCGCCCACCCGCTGGAGGCCGAGGTCCGCGAGCTGCGGCTGATCGCCGCGCACGCCCCGCCGTACAACCGGCGGTCGAAGTTCCCGGAGCGGATGGTCTGGCTGAAGCTGACCGACGAGGCGTACCCGCGGCTGTCGGTGGTGCGCAACCTCTCCCCCACCGACACCGCCTACCTGGGGCCGTTCCGGTCCAAGCAGGCCGCCGAGCTGGCCGCCGCCGGGTTCCACGACGCGGTCCCGCTGCGCCAGTGCACCCACAAGCTCTCCCGGCGCACCACCATCGCGGCCTGCGCGCTGGCCGAGCTGGGCCGCTGCCCGGCGCCCTGCGAGCACCGGATCACCCCCGAGGAGTACGACGACAGCGCCGCCGCCCCGTTCCGGACGGCCACCGTCACCGACCCGCAGCCGGTGGTGGACGCCCTGCTGGCCCGGATCGGCGCGCTCTCGGCCGACCAGCGTTACGAGGAGGCCGCGGTGGTCCGCGCCCGGCTGGCCGCGGTGCTGCGGGCGACGGTGCGGATGCAGCGGCTGGCGGCGCTGACCGGCATCGCCGAGCTGGCGGCGGCCCGGCCCGCCGCGCGCGGCGGCTGGGAGCTGGCGCTGGTCCGCCACGGCCGGCTGGCCGGCGCCGGGGTCTCCCCGCCGGGGGTGCATCCCCGGCCGACGATCCAGGCGATCCGGGCCACCGCCGAGACGGTGCTGCCCGGCCACGGGCCGGTGCCGCGGGCCTCGGCCGAGGAGTCCGAGCGCATCCTGTCCTGGTTGGAGCGGCCGGAGACCCGGCTGGTGGAGATGTCCTCCGGATGGTCCTCACCGGTCGGTGGCGCAGGGCGGTTCCACGACCTGTTGCGTAAGGCCGAGAACGGCTCGTCCGCCCAACTCTCGGCCGAAAGCTCATGAGCAAGTGACCATTCGGACCACCTCGATGCATCTACTCTGTTAGAGAAGTGCAGTCCTGCCCGATTCGTGGGCCTGCTTCCGGTTGTCGGGTCCGACCGCCGTGGAGCCAGGGGTGAGGAGGTGTCCCAGGTGGACGTCGACGCCGGACGCGGCGCCGCCCTGGGGGGCGCCCTCCCGACCCAGCCGGGCGAGCTGCCCCTGACCCGCCGGTTGCGCTCCCTGTTGAGCTGGCCGACCACCGACAACGACCCGGTGGGTCCGCTGGTCCGCAGCCACCGGGGCATCCACGCCAGCGCCGACGCGTCGGTGCTGCGCCGGGCCTACACGATCGCCGACAACATGCACCGCGGCCAGTTCCGCAAGAGCGGCGAGCCGTACATCACCCATCCGCTCGCCGTCGCGGAGATCTGCGCCGACCTGGGCATGGACACCACCACCCTGGTGGCGGCGCTGCTGCACGACACGGTGGAGGACACCCGCTACACCCTCCAGGCCCTCCAGGAGGACTTCGGCCGGGAGGTCGCCCACCTGGTCGACGGGGTGACCAAGTTCGACAAGGCGTTCTACGGCAAGAACGCCGAGGCCGAGACGATCCGCAAGATGATCGTGTCCGCCGGCAAGGACGTGCGGGTGCTGATCATCAAGCTGGCGGACCGGCTGCACAACATGCGTACGCTCGGGGTCCGCTCGGCCGCCTCCCGGGAGCGGATCGCCCGCAAGACCCAGGAGGTGCTGGTCCCGCTCTGCGACCGGCTCGGCATCCAGACCCTCAAGCGGGAGCTGGACGACGTGGTGCTGCTGCACCTGGAGCCCGACCAGCACGCCCGGCTGGCCCGGCACGTGCACGACCGGCCGGGCTGGGACGCGTACCTCGACTCGGTGGTGGCCAAGACCCGGGTGGCGTTGCGACGCAGCCGGGTCGACGCCGAGGTCGCCCCGCGTCCCCGGCACCTCTACTCGATCTGGAAGGACACCGTCGCCGGCGGCCACACCGCCCCCTACGACCTGCCCCGGATCGTGATCGTGGTCGACGGCCCGGCCACCGACTGCTACGCCGCGCTGGGTGCCGTACACGGGGTGTGGCGGCCGATCCCCGGCCGGTTCAAGGACTTCATCGCCTCCCCGAAGAACAACCTCTACCGGTCGTTGCACACCAGCGTCTGCGGCCCCCAGGACCGCACCGTCGAGGTGCTGATCCGCACCGAGGAGATGCACCGCGCCGCCGAGTACGGCGTCGCCGCCCAGTACCGCTTCCCCCGGACGAGCTGGCGGGACGCCGACCGGGCCGACGAGCTGGCCTGGCTGCGCCGGGTGCTGGACTGGGAGCAGGACACCGTCGACCCGACCCAGTTCATGGCGTCGCTGCGCTGCGACCTGTCCGAGGCGCAGATCCAGGTGGTCGCCGACGGCCGGCAGGTGGTGCTGCCGGCCGGCGCCACCCCGGTCGACCTGGCGTACGAGCTGGGCAGCGAGCGGGGCGACCACTGCCTGGCCGCCCGGATCAACGGGCGGTTGGCGCCGCTCGCCTCCGAACTGGAGGAGGGTGACGTGGTGGAGATCTACACCGAGACCGACGCGGAGAGCGGCTTCGAGGCGGACGTGGCGCCGCGCGGCCCCCGCCGGGAGTGGCTGGGCTTCGTCAAGTCGCCGCACGCCCAGATGCAGATCAACCGCTGGTTCGCCGAGCACACCGAGCCCGGCATCTCGCTCGCCGACAAGGTACGCCTCGGCCGGGCCACCATCGGCCTGGCGCTGCGCAAGCACGACCGGGGGCTGGCGAACGACCTGCCGCTGCTGCGGCTGTCGGAGGAGCTGGGCTACCCCGACCTGGAGACCCTGCTGGTGGCGGTCTTCGACCGGACGGCCGAGCCCGACACCGTCGTACGCCAGCTCATCGACCTGGTGGACAACCGCCGGTGACCGGTGCTCGGGGCGGACGCCTGCGGGCCGGCCCCGGCCACTAGCCTGGTGTCATGATCCCCCGCTCGCGCGCCACCGGACGGGCCGTCGCGTACCAGCTCTTCTACCGGCTGCCGGTGCCGGTCCGCCGCCGCCTGGTGCGGTTGGCCGTGCCGAAGTACGTCGTCGGCGCGGTGACCCTGGTCCGCGACTCCGAGGCCACCGGCGTCGGTCGGCTGTTGCTGCTGCGCCAGCCGCCCGGCCACAGCTGGACGCTCCCCGCCGGCCTGCTCCAGCGGGGTGAGGACCCGGTGGTGGGCGCCGCCCGGGAGCTGTTCGAGGAGAGCGGCATCCGGCTGCCCCCGGAGCGGCTACGCCCGGCCACCCCGAACGCGGTGGTGCACGCGAAGGGCTGGGTGGACGTGGTCTTCGAGGCGGAGGTGCCGGCGGCCACGACCGAGCTGGTGGTCGACGGCGCGGAGGTGTTCGAGGCCGCCTGGCATCCGCTGGACGACCTGCCCCGACTCAGCCGGGCCACCGCCCGGCTGCTCGGCGTCTACGGCATCGGCCCGCAGGCAGGTCAGCTGCCGCCCGGCGGCCGGCCGGCATGACCTGGCGGGCGGCGGTGCCGGTGTGCGCGGTGGTGCTGGCCGCGGGCGAGGGCACCCGGCTGCGTCCGTTGACCGAGCGGCTGCCCAAGGCGCTCTGCCCGGTCGGGAACGTGCCGCTGCTCGACCGGGCCCTGCACCGGCTGGCCGGGCTCGGCTTCACCGGGCCGGACCGGGTCGCGGTGAACGCCTGCTACCTGGGTGGGCAGGTGGTCGACCACGTCGGGTCGCGCGCCCACCTGTCGGTGGAGCCGGGCGACCCGCTGGGCACCGCCGGGGGCCTGGGCAACCTGCGGGAGTGGATCGCCGGCCGCGGCGTGTTGGTCGGCAACGCCGACGCCTACCTGGCCGATCCGCAGGCGCCGCCGGGCCCGGACGTCGCGGCGCTGGTGGACGGCTGGGACGGGCACAGCGTACGCCTGCTGGGTCGGCCCGCGGCGGACCCGGCGGCCCCCGGCACCTTCGCCGGGCACGAGTTCGTCGGTTTCTCGCTGCTGCCCTGGCACCGGGTACGCGAGCTGCCCGCCACCTTCGCCGACCTGGTCCGTACGGTCTGGCGCCCGGCGGAGGCGGACGGCGAGCTGACCGTGGTGCCCTACCGCGGCACCTTCTACGACACCGGCACCCCCGCCGACTACCTGGCGGCCAACCTGCACGCCGCCGGCGCCGGCAGCCTGGTCGATCCGACCGCGACCGTCACCGGCCGGGTGGAGCACTCCGTGGTGGGCGCCGGCGCGGTGGTCCACGGCGAGGTCGTCCGCAGCGTGCTCTGGCCCGGTGCCCGGGTCGCCGGGCACGAAGAGCTGACCGACACGATCCGCACCGCCGCGGTCGACCTGGGGACAACTAGCATGAGCGGCGACGCCGACGAACGGAGAAATGTCCAGTGATCACCGCGATCGTGCTGATCGACTGCGCCACCGACTCGATCCCCGAGGTGGCCGAGAACCTGGCCAACCTGCCCGGGGTCAGCGAGGTCTACTCGGTGGCCGGTCACGTCGACCTCATCGCCATGGTCCGCGTCCGGGAGTTCGAACAGATCGCCGAGATCATCGCCGGCAGCATCTCCAAGGTCCCCGGCGTGCTGAACACCGAGTCGCACATCGCGTTCCGGGCGTACTCGCAGCACGACCTGGAGGAGGCCTTCGCCATCGGGCTGGCCAGCGCGGACTGAGGCGGACACGACGACGGTGGCCGGCCCACCCCCGCGGGGCGGACCGGCCACCTTCTCGGCCGTACGACGTCAGCTGTTGCTCGGAGCCGGCGTCTGTGTGGTGGTGCCACCCGGGGCCGGCGACTCGCTGGTGCCGCCCGGGGCCGGGGACTCGGTGCCGCCCGGCGTCGCGGTGCCGCCCGGGCTGGGCGAGCCGCTGGCGCTGGTCTGCGGGACCGGGATGCCCAGCTGCTGGGCCAGGGCCACCAGCGCGTCGTAGTGCGCCTGAAGGACCGGCAGCGCGTCCTGGGCCAGCTGGACCACCGACTGCTCGGAGCCCTGCGAGATCTCGGTCTGGGTGGCCTGGATGGCCTGCACGTGACCGGCCAGCTCAGCGGTCACCCACGCCTTGTCGAACTCGGCGCCGCTGAGGTTCTTGAGCTTGTCCAGCACCTTTTGCTGGTCGGCGGTGGGCTTGTCCGGCAGCTTGACGTTCAACTGCTGCGCGGTGCTCTGCACCGTCTGGTCCAGCTGGGTGTGGTCGGTCACGAACTGGGCAGCCAGATCCTTGACCTGCTGGTTCTGGGCCTTCTGCTGCGCCACGCCGCCACCGGCGATCTCGGCGAGGTTCACCTGATGCACCGCCTGCAGGTACTGGGTGTCCTGCGTCGACGGCTGTGCCGCGGCCTGCGCCGCAGCTGCGGGCGCCAGCCCGACCACCACCAGGGCGGCCAGCAGACCGAGGCGTTTGATACCCAACATCTTTCCCCCCCTTTTTCGTTGGACCGCACGGATACCCGGCTGACCGGGGTTATTCCTGCGATCTCACCCGTCCGTGCCGGCCCCGTGACCGGCGGAGGGCGGCGGGGACGAGGGGGACGCAAACGGACGTGGCGCCCGCCGGGATCCGGCGGGCGCCACGTCTGCGGCCTTGCGGGGGTACGTCAGCGGCGCTCGCCGCTGGTGATCTCCTCGCGCTCCGGTCGGGGCTCGACCGGCGGGTGACCCGGCGAGACCGGCGCCTCGGCGGGCCGCTCGATCGGGTAGAAGAAGCCCCGGATGGCGGGCCCGAGGGCACCGAGCCGGTTCATCTTCTTCGGCACCACCCAGCCGACGTAGTCCAGCTCACCGTGGCCGTCGTGGTCCGCCGCGGCCAGCGGCTGGTGGACCTCGACGAACCGGCCGTCCGGCAGCCGCTTGATGATGCCGGTCTCCACGCCGTGGGCCAGCACCTCCCGGTCGTGCTGCTGGAGGCCGAGGCAGAGCCGGTACGCGACGTAGTACGCCAGCGGCGGGACGACCAGCAGACCGATCCGGCCCGCCCAGGTCATCGCGTTCAGGCTGATGTGGAACTTGTCGGCGATCACGTCGTTGCCGCCGGAGAGGGTCAGCACGATGTAGAAGGCGACCGCCATGGCGCCCACCGCGGTCCGGGCCGGAACGTCCCGGGGCCGCTGGAGCAGGTTGTGGTGCTTGTAGTCCTTGAGCTGGCGGGCCTCGAGGAACGGGTACATCGTCGACAGGCCCACCAGGATGCCGGGCAGCACGACCGTCGGCCAGAACAGCGGCGGGATGACGTACCCGTCGCCGATCGGGATGTTGATCTGCCAGGCCGGCATGAGCCGGGTCGAGCCGTCGAGGAACATGACGTACCAGTCGGGCTGGCTGGCCGCCGAGACCACCCACGCCTCGTACGGGCCGAAGTACCAGATCGGGTTGATCTGGAACAGGCCGCCCATCAGGGCGATCACGCCGAAGACGACCATGAAGAAGCCGCCCTGCTTGAGCGCGTAGCGCGGGAACATCCGCTCGCCGACCACGTTCTCGTTGGTCCGGCCGGGGCCGGGCCACTGGGTGTGCTTCTGCTTGAAGACCAGGCCCAGGTGGGCGCTGATCAGGGCGACCAGCAGACCCGGGATGAGCAGCACGTGGGCGATGAAGAACCGGCTGATGATGATCTCGCCCGGGAACTCGCCGCCGAAGATCGACGAGGTCAGCCAGGAGCCGATCACCGGGATCGACAGCATGATGCCGGAGGCGATCCGCAGACCGGTGCCGGACAGGCCGTCGTCCGGAAGCGAGTAGCCGGTGAAGCCGGCGAGGAAGCCGACCCAGAACAGCAGCGAGCCGATGATCCAGTTCGTCTCACGCGGCTTGCGGAACGCGCCGGTGAAGAAGACCCGCATCATGTGCACCACGATCGCGGCCATGAACAGCAGCGCCGCCCAGTGGTGCATCTGCCGCATGATCAGACCACCCCGGACGTCGAACGACAGGTCCAGGCTGGAGGCGTACGCGGCCGACATCGGCGTGCCCCGCAGCGGGGCGTAGCTGCCGTTGTAGACGACCTCGGTCATCGCCGGCTCGTAGAAGAAGGTCAGGAAGACACCGGTCATCAGCAGCACGACGAACGAGAAGAGCGCGATCTCGCCGAGCAGGAAGGACCAGTGGTCGGGGAAGACCTTGTTGAGCAGCTTGCGCAGCGGGGTGGCTACCTGAAAGCGGTCGTCCACCGCCCCGGCGGTCTTGGCCGGCAGCGCGGCCGCATCGAACTTTCGGCGCTTCATGGCCGCTCCCAGAAGTCGGGCCCGATGGTTTCGGTGTAGTCGGACTTCGCCACGAAGAAGCCCTCCTCGTCCACCTCGATCGGCAGCTGGGGCAGCCGCCGGCTCGCCGGGCCGAAGATCGGCCGGGCGTTGTCGGTGATGAGGAACTGCGACTGGTGGCACGGGCAGAGCAGCCGGTTGGTCTGCTGCTCGTACAGGCTGGCCGGGCAACCGGCGTGCGTGCAGATCTTGGAGAACGCCGCGTAGTTGCCCCACATGTAGTCGCCGTGGCCGGCCCGCGAGTTCGCCTCCCGGGACTTCTGCGCGTCGTCCTCACGGAGGTGGATGAGCAGGGTCGGCGAGTCGGCGTGCTTGTTGCTGACGCCGTGCTCGATGCCGGGGAACACGGTGAGCTGGCCACCGGCGCTGACGTCCGCCGGGCGGATCGGTCGGCCGTCCTCGCGGACCAGCCGGATCTTCTTCCCGCCCTCGGCCGGCGCGAAGCCGGTGGTGAACATCTGGTTGTTCTTGTGCGGGTTGGAGATCAGGCCACCGACCAGCGGGGCCGCGGCGACCGCGCCCACCGGCAGCAGGCCGGCGACCAGCGAGACACCGAGCAGGGGCCGGCGCTTCACACCCAGCTCGTCGGCCAGGTAGAGCATGGTCTCGCCGGTGATCTTCCGGTCCTCAGCGGGGCCTGGCTGGTCGTGCCGGTCCTGGATCGAGACCTCCTTGGGCAGCAGCTTCTTGCCCCAGGTGAGGATGCCGAAGCCGATGCCGAGCAGGGCCACGCCCAGGGTGAGGCCGAGCAGCGGGGTGTAGAGCTTGTCACCGCCCCGGCCGGCCTCCCACTTCCACGGCCACCAGATGTAGATCACCAGGAAGGCCGTCGCGGCCAGGCCGGTGAGCAGGAACATCAGGGCGACCGTACGGGTCAGCCGACGCTCCGCCTTGCTGCCCGGGACGACCTGCTCCTCGTAGTGGACGATCTCGATGTCGTCCCGACGCGCGCCCTCCTGGACGATGTCGAAGCGGGACGCGCGAGGGTCGTTGACGTCGAGCGGCTCCCGACCCTGCGGGGTCTGGTGCTCGGTGTGGATGCTCATGCCGTCACCTCGTTACGGGCGGTGCCGGCGCACGGCACCACGGCAATGGTACGCAGGATCTGCTCGGTCACGACTTGCCCGCAATCCACAGGCTCGCGAAGACCAGCGCGACGATGCCGATCAGGAAGATCGCCAGGCCCTCGGTGGAGGGGCCGTACCGGCCCAGGTTGAACCCGCCCTGGTCCTGGTCGTGCTTCAGCGTCTCCTGGATGTAGGCGATGATGTCCGCCTTCTGCTCCGGAGTGATCTGGTTGTCACCGAAGACCGGCATGTTCTGCGGGCCGCTCAGCATGGCGGCGTAGATCTGCCGGTCGCTGGCCGGCTTGAGGCTCGGGGCGTACTTGCCGGAGGAGAGCGCGCCGCCGCCACCGCCGAAGGCGTGGCACTGCGAGCAGTTGATCCGGAACAGCTCGCCACCGGCGGCCATGTCGGCGTTGCGGTGCAGGTCGTTACCGGCCGGCACCTGCGGGCCGCCGCCGAGTTCCTGGATGTACTGGCCGAGCTGGCGCACCTGCTCGTCGGTGAAGACCGGCGGCTTGCGCATCGCCTGGGCCTCCTGGCGGGCCATCGGCATCCGCCCGCTGCCCACCTGGAACTCCACCGAGGCGGAGCCGACCCCGACCAGGCTGGGGCCACGACCCTCGACGCCCTGCGCGTTACGGCCGTGGCAGGTCACGCAGCTCACGTCGAACAGCGCCTTGCCCTCGGCCGCGGCGCCGGTCAGCGGCGGGTTCTCCTGCGCCTGCACTCCGGGGGCGAAGACGGTGTAGGCCCCGCCGGCCAGCGTCAGCGCGGCGATCAGCCGGACCGCGGCGCCCAGCCGGCGGCGGCCCCTGCTGCGCGCCGCGGGCCGCCCGCGCAGCCGCGCGAGCAGACCGCCTCGGCGGTCGTTGTCAGAAGTCATGACCTGTGTCCTTAACCGGGTTGGACCTTGTCTCAGGGGACGGAGCAGCGGCGCGGTTCGTGACGCGCCAAGATCACTGAAGCCAGTAGATCATGGCGTAGAGCCCGATCCACACGACGTCGACGAAGTGCCAGTAGTAGGACACCACGATCGCCGAGGTCGCCTGGGCCGGGGTGAACCGGCCCATTGTCGTGCGGACCATGAAGATGATGAAGGCGATGAGACCGCCGGTCACGTGCAGGCCGTGGAAGCCGGTGGTCAGGTAGAACATCGACCCGTAACCGTCTCCGTTGATCTTCACGCCCTCGTGCACCAGCGTCCGGTACTCGTTCGCCTGGCCGAGCACGAAGATCAGACCCATCACGAAGGTGATCGTGAACCACCGCCGCAGGGCGTGGACGTCACCCTTCTCGGCCGCGAAGACACCGAGCTGGCAGGTCACCGAGGACAACACCAGGATCACCGTGAAGGTGGTCGCGTACGGGATGTTGAGGACCTCGGTGTGCTTCTCCCACAGCTCCGGCGCCGCCGCGCGGATCGAGAAGTACATCGCGAACAGCGCCGCGAAGAACATGAGTTCGCTGGAGAGCCACACGATCGTCCCGACGCTGACCATGTTGGGACGCGTCAGGGAGTGGATCCGGCTCTTGTCAATGGCTGGGGCCGCAGTCACGCCGTCATTATTGCCCTTGACCGGCGCGGGCGATCAGCGGGGTGGCAAACCCGTGCGATACCCGGCCCGATCGTGGCGGTCCGGTTCGCCTGGCCTAGCCTGAAAAGCGTGCTGCACGTCGATTCGATCTTCGCCGCCACCTCGGCCGGGGCACCGGCCGGGGCCTCCGCGCTCGCCGCCGGGGGCGCCGGCACGCCGCCGCCGTTCACCGTGGCCCGGATCTTCACCGAGTGGGAGCTGGACAGCTGGCTCGCCCTGGGCCTGGTGGTGGCCGCCGGGCTCTACCTCTACGGGGTGCACCGGCTGCGGCTGCGCGGCGACCGCTGGCCGGTCGCCCGGACGGTGTTCTTCCTCGGACCGGGGCTCGGCGGCATCGCCGCGGTCACCCTCTCCGGGCTGGGCGCGTACGACACCACGCTGCTGTCGGTGCACATGGTGCAGCACATGGTGCTCTCCATGGTCGCGCCGATCTTCCTCGCCCTCGGCGCGCCGGTCACCCTGGCGCTGCGCACCCTGCCGGTCGGACCGCGCAAGCGGCTGCTGGCGGTCGTGCACAGCCGGGTGGCCCGGATCTACACGTTCCCGCTGGTGGCGTTCGCCATCTTCGTGGCCAACCCGTTCGTGCTCTACTTCACCGACCTCTACCGGTTCACCCTGGAGCACGCCTGGGCGCACGAGCTGGTGCACGCCCACTTCATCGCGACCGGCTGCGTCTTCTTCTGGCCGCTGCTCGGCCTGGACCCGCTGCCGGGTCGCTGGCCGTACCCGGGCCGGGCCCTGCTGATGCTGCTCTCGGTGCCGTTCCACACGGTGCTCGGGCTGACGATCATGCAGAGCACCACGCTCTTCGGCGGCGACTGGTACCCGTCGCTCGGACTGACCTGGTCCGACCCCTGGGACGACCAGGTGGTGGCCGGCGGGGTCCTCTGGGCCGGCGGTGAGTTCGTCAGTGTGACCATGCTCGCCGTGCTGGTGGTCCAGTGGATCAAGCAGTCGGAGCGGGAGGCCCGCCGGCTCGACCGCGAGCTGGACCGGCAGGAGGCCCGCGAGCGGGCCGCCGCGGCCGCTGCGGGCGCCGCCGAGCCGGCCTGACGGGCGGGCGTCGTCCTCGTCACACCGGACCGCTACGATCAGCGGGCAGCTACGAGGTGGGAGCCAGCCAGCCAATGAGTGAGCGCAGCGAACGAATCATCAGGCTCAGTGCGATGGTGCCTCAGGACGGCACGGAGCGAAGCGGAGTGCCGTCATGAGCGATCGTCTTTGCACCGTCCTGCTCTACAGCGACGACCCGCAGGTCCGTGACCGGATGCGGATGGCCGTCGGCACCCGGCCCGCGCCCGGGCTTCAGATCGAGTTCGTCGAGGCGTCCGCCTACGCCGAGTGCGTCCGACTGGTCGACGACTACGAGATCGACCTGCTGCTGCTCGACGGCGAGGCCAGCCCGGGCGGCGGCATCGGGATCGCCCGCCAGATCAAGGACGACCGGGACGACTCCCCGCCCACCTGCGTGGTGATCGCCCGGGCCGCCGACCGATGGCTCGCCGCGTACGCGCAGGTCGACGCCACCCTGGTCCACCCGCTCGACCCGGTGACCACCGGCACCACCGTCGCCGGTCTGCTGCGCGCGCACGCGCCGGCCTGATCCGCTCCGGCGGGCGCCCGCCGCCCGCTCCACCGCGCCACCGGCACCGTCGCCGGTGGCGTCGGTGTCCCACCCGCATCCACGCCCGCTCGGGAGGCCCGCCATGGGCGAACGAACCTGGCCGCACCTGCTCAACGCGCTGCTGCGCGGCGAGGAGCTCTCCACCGCGGACACCGCCTGGGCGATGGACGAGATCATGACCGGCGCCGCCACCCCGGCGCAGGTCTCCGCCTTCGCCGTCGCGCTGCGGGCCAAGGGCGAGACGCCGGCCGAACTGGCCGGCCTGGTCGAGGCGATGCTCGGTCGCGCGGTCGAGGTACGCCTGCCCGAGGAGCTGCGCCAGACCGCGTTGGACGTGGTGGGCACCGGCGGTGACCTCGCCCACACCGTCAACATCTCCACCATGACCGCGCTGGTGGTGGCCGGCGCCGGCGTACGCGTGGTCAAGCACGGCAACCGGGCGGCCTCCTCGCTCTGCGGCACGGCCGACCTGCTGGAGTTCCTCGGCGTTCCGCTGGACCTCGGCCCGGAGCAGGTGGCGCGGTGCGTGGCGGAGGCGGGGATCGGCTTCTGCTTCGCCGCCCGTTTCCACCCCGGCATGCGGCACGCCGGCCCGGTACGCCGCGAGATCGGCGTGCCCACCGCCTTCAACTTCCTCGGCCCGCTGACCAACCCGGCCCGCCCCCGGGCCGGCGCGGTCGGCTGCTTCGACCTGCGGATGGCGCCCGTGATGGCGGCGGTCTTCGCCGCCCGCGGCGACTCCGTGGTGGTGATGCGCGGCGAGGACGGCCTCGACGAGTTCAGCACCGCGGCGCCGACCCGGCTCTGGGCGGCGCAGCAGGGGGTCGTGAGAGAGGCCCTGCTGGACGCCACCGAGCTGGGGGTACCCCGGGCCACCCTGGCCGACCTGCGCGGCGGGGACGCCGCGTACAACGCCGGCGTGGCCCGCCGGCTGCTCGCCGGGGAGACCGGCCCGGTACGCGACGCCGTGCTGGTCAACGCGGCCGTCGCGCTGGCCACCCAGGGCCCGCTGGACGGCGACCTGACCGAGGCGCTGCGGGCCGGGATGGGGCGGGCGGCGGAGTCCGTCGACTCGGGGGCGGCGGCCGCCGCGCTGGAGCGCTGGATCGAGGTCGCCCGGTCGCTCTGAGCCGGGTGCCTGGCTTCCCAGCCCTCCTGAGCTGCGCGGACGCCGGGCCGACCGGCGGCGTCGGGAATCGTGTCGGACCCGCGTGCCAAACTACAGGCGAGTAGTTCCCGCCGGCCGCGAACGCGGTGGCGCCCCGCCGGTCCTCGATCGGCCGGTCGGCTCCGGGCGGGACCGCCAGCGAGAGGAGACGCCCGTGTCGGACCGCGAACTGCACTGCGACAACTGCGAGGGCGTTCAGACGTTCGAGGTGCCGCCCTGCGTCGACGGCCACGGCGCCGACTGTCCCGAGCTGGTCTGCACCGGCTGCGGCACCGCCGTGCTGATCGCCACGTTCGCCTTCCCCGCGCCCCGCCTGGCCGACCGTCGCCCGGCACGGCGGCCCGCCCCACACCGCCGGGCCGCCTGAACCGCCACCCGGCCGTTCGGTCCCCGGCCGCACCGGTGAACGGAAGCCGCACCCGCACCCGCACCCGCAACATCGTGCTGGAACCTGGTTGTAGTGGCGTCCCGGCGGATGCGAGGCCACTACAACCAGGATCGAGTGCCCGTCAGGCGCGCACGCCCCGGAGGCCGGCATCCGGGATCGCGCGGATCACGGCCCCCGGCCGCCGACGAGCGGGGCGGCCAGCCCCACGCTCGCCCCGAACCCGCACAGCAGAGGCCGCTCGCCCCGCCTCCACTCCCGCCCCTGTGCATGATCAGGGAGTTCGCGTCGGCGTGGAGATCGAACATGACCCGAACTCCTTGATCACCGCACAGCGCGGGCAAGACCCCGGGAGCACGACCTGTCGCGCACCGCACCCCACAGCGGGCCGCGAACACCACGAGCCGCCGCAACCGGGCGTCCTTCAGCGGCAGGCCCACAGCCCGACCCGACAGGTCGCACCGCGCGCCCGACAGGTCGCATCCCGGGGGTGGGGAACGACGAAGGGCCCGCCTCCCGAGGGAGGCGGGCCCTTCGCGCGGATTGCGGCGGAGTCAGTGCTCCGCGGTGCGCCGGGTGCCGGTGTAGTACTCGAAGAGCAGGCCGCAGGCGCCGAACACGACCGCCACCAGGCCGAGGCCCAGCAGCCAGAACTGCCAGAACACCAGGCCGAGGCCGGCGATCGCGGCGGCCAGCGCCAGCCCGAAGGGCCAGTAGCTGCCCGGGCTGAAGAACCCGATCTCGCCCGCGCCGTCGGCGATCTCGCCGTCGGCCCGGTCCTCGGGGCGCAGGTCGATGCGGCGGGAGACGAACCAGAAGAAGCCGCCGCACATCGAGCAGAGCAGGAACGACAGCAGGAGCGCGACCGTGCCGACCCACTCGACGCGGCCGGACTCACCGGCGGTCCAGGCGCCGTACAGGACGGTCGCGAAGAGCAGGAATCCCGCGATCACCAGGAAGATACGCCACTCGGTCTTCATGCCCGCCTCCTCACTTGCTCGCGCCGGCCGAGGCCGAGTCGGGGTTGAAGTTGGCCGTGTTGCGCCGCGTGTCGAACGGCTTGGTGGTCTCGGCGTACGGCTTCTCGCCGATCGACTCGAGGGCCTCCTGCGTCGACTTGCCCGACTTCTTGGCGGCGAGGAACTGGTCGTACTTCTCCGGGGAGACGACCCGCAGCTCGAAGTTCATGAAGGCGTGGTAGCTGCCGCACAGCTCGGCGCAGCGGCCGACGTACGCGCCCTCCTGGTCGAGCTTGGAGACCTCGAAGACGTTGCGGATGCTGCCCGGCATGACGTCCCGCTTGAACAGCAGCTCCGGCACCCAGAACGAGTGAATGACGTCGCGGCTCTGCTCCTCGAACCGGATCGACCGGTCGGTCGGCAGCACCAGGATCGGGATGACCTCGCTGGTGCCGAGCACCGACGCCACGGTGTTGGCCTCGCGGCCCTGCCCGTCGCGGTAGTTGAACTGCCAGTTCCACTTGAACGCGACGACCTCGACGGTGACGTCCGGGTTCTTCGTGGTCTTGTCCACGTCCGTCTGCACGATGGCGGTGTAGTAGAAGAGCACCGACACGATCAGGATCGGGGCGATCGTGTAGAGGAACTCCATCGGCAGGTTGTACCGGGTCTGCACCGGCAGCTCGTTGCCGCGCTTGCGGTAGCGCACCACGCACCAGAAGATCAGGCCCCACACGAACACGCCGACGGCGAGCGCCGCGATGCAGGAGGCGATCCACAGGTCGTACATGCGGTGCGACTCGGGCGAGATGCCGCCCTGCGGCCAGCCGAAGCCACCGAACGTCTTGCCGACGTCACAGCCGGTCAGCAGGACCAGCAGCGCCGCACCACCGAGACCGAGCCCGGCGAGTCGACCGGCACCCCGTCCCCGACGCGCGCTGTGCCGTACGGCCGACGGCCGTACCTCCGAACTCCTTGCGACCACCTGGTCCTGCCTCCCTAGCGCGCCGTGATGGTGGCTTTCCCTCGACACCACGGCAAAGGCGTCACCGACGGTCGCAGATTACTCGACCATGACGGGCTCAACCGCCTTGGGGTCACTGTCCGCCCCCATCGGTGGGATCTTGGGCATAACGACGGGCTAGCGTGGGGACCTGTGAGCCCTTCCCCGGTCTACCTCGACGCGGCCACCGCCGCGCCGATGCATCCGGTGGCCCGGCAGGCGCTGCTGGCCGCCCTCGACGACGGCTGGGCGGACCCGGCCCGCCTCTACGGCCAGGCCCGCCGGGCCCGCCAGCTCCTGGACGCCGCGCGCGAGGCCGCCGCGCAGGCCATCGGCGTACGCGCGGACGAGCTCTCCTTCACCCCCAGCGGTACGGCGGCGGCGCACTCGGCGGTGCTCGGCGGGTTGACCGGTCGGCGGCGGGTCGGCGGCACGCTGGTGCACTCGGCGATCGAGCACTCGGCGGTGCTGCACGCCGCGCAGTGGCACGAGGCGCGCGGCGGCACGGCGGTGTCGGTGCCGGTGGACCGGCTGGGCGGGCTGGACCTGGCCGCCTGGGCGGCTGCGGTGGCCGCCCCCGGGGTGGCGTTCGCCACGCTGATCGGCGCCAGTCACGAGGTGGGCACCGTGCAACCGGTGCCGGCGGCGGCCGCCGCCTGCGCCGACGCGGGCGTGCCGCTGCACGTGGACGCCGCGCAGCTGGTCGGCCGGGTGCCGCTGCCGGCGGGGTGGTCGGTGCTGACGGCCAGCGCGCACAAGTGGGGCGGGCCGCCCGGCGTGGGGTTGCTGGTGGTCCGCAAGGGCACCCGGTGGGAGTCGCCGTGGCCGGCCGACGAGCGGGAGTCGGGGCGTACCCCCGGGGTGGTGAACCTGCCGGCGGCGGTGGCGGCGGCGGCGAGCCTGCGCGCGGCGGTGGCCGACGCGGCGGCGGAGGCGGCCCGGCTGGCGCCGCTGGTGGACCGGATCCGGGCCCGGGTGGCCGCCGAGGTGCCGGACGTGGAGGTGGTCGGCGACCCGGTGGACCGGCTGCCGCACCTGGTCACCTTCTCCTGCCTGTACGTCGACGGGGAGGCGCTGCTGCACGCGTTGGACCGGCGCGGCTTCGCGGTCTCCTCCGGCTCGTCGTGCACCTCGTCGACGTTGCGCCCGTCGCACGTGCTGGAGGCGATGGGGGTCCTCTCGCACGGCAACGTGCGGGTGTCGCTGCACCGGGAGACCACCGAGGCGGACGTGGAGCGGTTCCTGGCCGAGCTGCCGGGGATCGTCGCCGACCTGCGGGCCGAGGCGGGGGTGACGGGCCTGTGAGCGGAGCGGACCGCGCCGGCGGGCCGGTGCCGGACGAGGTGCTCGACTGCCGGGGTCAGCGCTGCCCGCTGCCGGTGATCAACCTGGCCCGGCGGCTGCCGGAGCTGCCGGTCGGCGCGGTGGTGCGGGTGCTCGCCGACGACCCGGCCGCTGCGGTGGACATCCCGGCGTGGTGCCGGATGCGCGGCCAGGAGTTCGTGGCGGCGCACCCGGACGCCTACGACGTCCGCCGCACCAGCTGACGCCTCCCCCGCCCGCGCAAGTTCGGGGAAGGTGCCGTCACCGGACGCGCGGAGGCAGCACTTTCCCGGAAGATGCCGCCCACCGTCGCCGGCAGCGCGGCGGACGGGGTCAGCGGAGGTAGGCGAGGATGCCGGGGAGGGGGTCGGTGTCGACCGCGGTGTCCACGACCAGGCGCGGACCGACATAGGGCTCGTACCCGGCCCGGCGGACCAGGGTCTGCTCCCAGGTCGGGTAGTGCTCGTCCGGCTGTCGGGCCTCGACCCGGCGGCGGTGCTCCGTCTCGTCGCCGCAGTGCACCTCGACCACCCGCAGCGGCACCCCGGCCCGCTCGGCCAGGTCGTGCCAGAGCCCGCGGGCGCTGGCCACCGGGTTGACCGCGTCCACCACGACGCTCAGCCCGAGCCCCAACTGCACCTCGGCCAGCCCGGCGACGGCGCCGTACGCGGCCATCCCCGGCACGTCACCGACCAGGCCGTAGCGGGCCATCGCCCGCTCGACCGGGTCCACCGGCAGCACCGGCGCGGACAGCGCCGCGCCGACCCGGGCGGCGAGGGTGCTCTTGCCCACGCCGGGCAGGCCGGCGAAGGCCACCAGCAGCGGCCCGCCCCCGGTGGGGGCGGCGCTCACGTCGGCCGGCGACCCGGTCACGGCAGCAGGTGCGGCCGCACGTCCTCGGCGGCGGCGTCGCCGTACGACTCGGCGAGGCGCTTGACGAACAGGTCGGGGCGCACCTCGTACTCCTGGCCGCCGAAGTTCTCCAGCACGAGGGTGGCGAGCAGGCAGCCGACCTGGGCGGCCCGCTCCAGGCCGACGCCCCAGTTGAGCGCGGCGAAGAAGCCGGCCCGGAAGCCGTCGCCGACGCCGGTGGGGTCGACGGCCTGGATCTCCCGGGCGATCGGAACGTGGATGGTGCCGATCTCCCGCCCGACGATCTCCACGCCCTGCTTGCCCAGCGTGGTGACCCGCACCTTCACCCGGTCGAGCAGCTGCTCGTCGGTGAGTCCGGCCTTGCTCAGCAGCAGCGACTTCTCGTACTCGTTGGTCATCAGGTATTCCGCGCCGTCGACCAGGCCGAGCACGTCGGCGCCGTCCATCCGGGCGAGCTGCTGCGACGGGTCGGCGACGAACGGGTAGCCCCGCTCCCGGCACTCGGCCGAGTGCCGGACCATCGCGGCCGGGTCGTTGGCGCTGACCAGCACCAGGTCCAGCCCACCCAGCCGCTGGGCGACGGGGGCCAGCTCGATGTTGCGGGCCTCGCTCATCGCGCCGGCGTAGAAGGAGGCGATCTGGCACATGTCGGTGTCGGTGGTGCAGACGAAGCGGGCGGTGTGCGCCACCTCGCTGACGTGCACCGAGTCGCAGTCGACGCCGTGCCGCTCCAGCCAGGAGCGGTAGTCGGCGAAGTCCGCGCCGACCGCGCCGAGCAGCACCGGGCGCAGCCCCAGCTGGGCCATGCCGAAGGCGATGTTGGCGGCGGTGCCGCCGCGCCGGAGGACCAGTTCGTCGACCAGGAAGGAGAGCGAGACCTTGTCCAGCTGGTCGGCGATGAGCTGGTCGGCGAAGCGACCGGGGAAGCTCATCAGGTGGTCGGTCGCGATCGAGCCGGTCACGGCGATCTTCATGTCAACCCTCGTGGTCGGGAGCACGGCGCGGTCAGCCTACCGGTCGGACCGGGACGACGGTCACCGGTCGGTGGAGAACCGGTCGCCGGACGCACATCCGGACGTCGCCGTACGGACACCCGCGCGGGTACGACAAACGGCGGACCGCCCCTGGTGGGGCGATCCGCCGTCGGGTCAGCTCGGCGCGCCGGACCGCTCGGCCCGGGCCCGGCCGGCGGGACTCAGCTGAACGAGTCGCCGCAGGCGCAGGAGTTGCCGGCGTTCGGGTTGTCGATGGTGAAGCCCTGGGCGTCGATCCGGTCGGCGAAGTCGATCGTCGCGCCGGCCAGGTAGGGCGCGCTCATCCGGTCGACGACCACCTCGACGCCGCCGAAGTCGCTGACGACGTCACCGTCGAGCGAACGCTCGTCGAAGAAGAGCTGGTACCGCAGGCCGGAGCAGCCGCCCGGCTGCACCGCGACCCGGAGCCGCAGGTCGTCGCGGCCCTCCTGCTCGATCAGGGCCTTGACCTTCTCCGCCGCGACGTCGGTGAGGACGATGGACGTAGGGGCCTGGGCCTCGGTCGACTCGGTCTGCGCTGGCGTGGTCACGTGGAAATCTCCCTGCGCGGTATGGGTCCGGACGTCACGGCCAACGTAGCGCGTCGGCCGGTGATTCCCGGTGTGGTCCAGATCCGATCGTACGCCGCACCGGCCGAGGTCACCTCCGGTGGCGTGCAGTCGCGGCGCTCAGCGGCTCCACTGCCGGGCCAGCCGGGCGCCGAGCGCGCGCAGCCCCTCGGCGGGGCGGCCCATCGCCGCCTCGACCCCGCCGTTCTCCTCCCCGCCGAAGTGCTCCACCAGGCTGTACGCGTCGGTCACGCCGGCGGCGGCGGCCTCCCGCCGGCCGGTGCTGACCCGCCCGGCGAGCACCACGCAGGGCACCCCCCGGTCCCGGGCCGCCCCGGCCACCCCGGCGACCACCTTGCCGCGCAGCGACTGGTGGTCGAAGGAGCCCTCGCCGGTGACCACCAGGTCGCAGGTGTCCAGCGCGGCCTCCAGCCCGATGGCCCGGGTGACCAGGCCGATCCCCGACTCGCAGCGGCCGCCGAGGGCGAGGATCGCCGCGCCGAGGCCGCCGGCGGCGCCGCCGCCGGGCAACGCGCCCAGCCCCGGCGGGCAGCCCGGCAGGTCGCGTTCCAGGACGGCGGCCCAGCGCTCCAGCGCGGCGTCGAGCAGCAGCACGTCGGCCCGGTCGGCGCCCTTCTGCGGGCCGTAGACGTTGCTGGCGCCGTGCAGGCCGAGCAGCGGGTTGTCGACGTCGGTGGCGGCGACCAGCCGGGCGTCGCGCAGCCGGGGCGCGCCGTCCAGCGCGGCGACCGCGGCCAGCGCCGCCCCGCCGTACGGCAGGGCCGTGCCGGCCGCGTCGAGCGGGGTGGCCCCGAGCGCGGTGAACAGGCCGGCGCCGCCGTCGTTGGTGGCCGAGCCGCCCAGCCCGATCACCACCGTCCGGGCGCCCGCCTCCACCGCGGCGGTGACCAGGGCGCCCAGCCCGTACGAGGTGGTGGCCCTCGGGTCGCGTTCGGCGGCGGTGAGCAGGTGCAGGCCGCAGGCCTGGGCGCTCTCCAGGTAGGCGGTGCCGTCGTCGGTGACCAGGATCTCACCGGTGACCGGCCGGCCGAGCGGGTCGACGGTGGGCACCGGCAGCCGGCGCCCACCGAGGGCGTCGGCGAGCACGGCGACGAAGCCCGGTCCCCCGTCGGCCAGCGGCCGGACGAGCAGGTCGTCGGCGGGGGCCACCTCCCGCCACCCGCGGGCCACCGCGGTGGCCACCGCCGGGGCGTCCAGGGTGCCGGCGAACTTGTCCGGGCAGAGCAGCACGCGCATGCCGAGCAGTGTGGCAGCCCACACCGGGGACGGCTGCGCGGCGGCGGCGCTGTGGGACCATGGGGGCGTGACTTCGACCTGGGTTGAGCCCTCCAACACCGCCACCGCGCTGCTGCTCCTCGGCCGTGGCAGCGATCCCGCCACCGAGCGTGGCGTGGAGTGTCCGGGTGACCTGCCGGCGCCGAGCGATCCGGACCTGGTGGCCCGGGCTGCGGCGGCCAAGGCCGCGCTCGGCACGAAGGTCTTCGTGCTGGGTCACCACTACCAGCGCGACGAGGTGATCCAGTTCGCCGACGTGACCGGCGACTCGTTCAAGCTGGCCCGGGAGGCGGCGGCCCGCCCGGACGCGGAGTACATCGTCTTCTGCGGCGTGCACTTCATGGCGGAGAGCGCCGACATCCTCACCTCCGACGCGCAGAAGGTGATCCTGCCGGACCTGGCGGCCGGCTGCTCGATGGCCGACATGGCGGTGCTGTCCCAGGTCGAGACCGCCTGGGACGTGCTGACCGAGCTGGGCATCGCGGGCGACACCGTGCCGGTGACGTACATGAACTCCTCCGCCGACATCAAGGGCTTCGTGGGGCGCAACGGCGGGGTGGTCTGCACCTCGTCGAACGCCCGGCGGGCTCTGGAGTGGGCGTACGAGCAGGGCTCCAAGGTGTTCTTCTTCCCCGACCAGCACCTGGGCCGCAACACGGCGGTGCTGGAGATGGGCTTCTCGCTGGACGACTGCGTGCTCTGGGACCCGCACAAGCCCAACGGTGGGCTCACCGCGGAGCAGCTGCGCGACGCCAAGATGATCCTGTGGCGCGGGCACTGCTCGGTGCACGGCCGCTTCACCCTGGACAGCGTCAACGACGTCCGGGAGCGGGTGCCGGGGGTGAACGTGCTGGTCCACCCGGAGTGCCGGCACGAGGTGGTCACCGCCGCCGACCTCGTCGGCTCCACCGAATACATCATCAAGGCCATCGAGGCGGCCCCGGCCGGCTCGGCCTGGGCGGTCGGCACCGAACTGAACCTGGTCCGCCGGCTGGCCCTGGCCCACCCGGACAAGCAGATCATGTTCCTGGACAAGGCCGTCTGCTACTGCTCGACGATGAACCGGATCGACCTGCCGCACCTGGTCTGGGCGCTGGAGGAGCTGGTCGCCGGCCGGGTGGTCAACCAGATCACGGTGGACCCGGACACCGCGCACCACGCCCGGGTGGCCCTGGACCAGATGCTCGCCCTGCCTGGCGCGGACACCCCGCCGCCCACCGCACGCTGATCACCCTCGGTGACGAGCTGACACGGAAACGTACCGGACACCCCAATTAAGGCCGTCCGGGTGATGTGACCGGGTCCATTCTCGTCACCGAGGGCTATGCTGCCTCAGGCGACGACACACGCGGGCCGTTTTCACCTGGCCGCATTCCGGGTAGCGATACAGATCGCGGGCCCACCCCTCACCCGGCACCACCCGACGCGCTGGAGGTTGCGTTGACCGACGACGTACTTGTCGTACACGGAGGTACCCCGCTCGAAGGGCGGATCCGCGTTCGCGGCGCGAAGAACCTGGTCTCCAAGGCGATGGTGGCGGCCCTGCTGGGCGACAGCCCCAGCCGGCTGTTCGACGTACCGAGCATCCGCGACGTCGAGGTGGTCCGGGGCCTGCTCGGCCTGCACGGGGTCAAGGTGACCGACGGCGACGAGGACGGCGAGCTGGTCTTCGACCCGGCGAACGTCGAGAGCGCCAGCACCGACCAGATCAACGTGCACGCGGGTTCCAGCCGGATCCCGATCCTGTTCTGCGGCCCGCTGCTGCACCGCCTGGGCCACGCGTTCATCCCGGACCTCGGCGGCTGCCACATCGGCCCGCGTCCGATCGACTTCCACATGCAGGCGCTGCGCGAGTTCGGCGCGGTCGTCGAGAAGACCCCCGAGGGTCTGCACCTGACCGCGCCCAACGGCCTGCACGGCACCAAGTTCTCCCTGCCGTACCCGAGCGTGGGCGCCACCGAGCAGGTGCTGCTGACCGCCGTGATGGCCAAGGGCGTCACCGAGCTGCGCAACGCCGCCGTCGAGCCGGAGATCATCGACCTGATCTGCATCCTGCAGAAGATGGGCGCGATCATCACCGTGCACACCGACCGGGTCATCGAGATCCAGGGCGTGCCCCGGCTCAGCGGCTACACCCACCGGCCCATCCCGGACCGGATCGAGGCGGCGAGCTGGGCGGCCGCCGCGCTGGCCACCCGCGGTCACGTCGAGGTGCTCGGCGCGCAGCAGGTCGACATGATGACCTTCCTGAACATCTTCCGGTCGATCGGCGGCGCGTACGAGGTCACCGACGCCCGCGCGCCGAAGCTGGGCGACCCGGGCCAGGAGGGCGGCATCCGGTTCTGGCACCCGGGCGGCGAGCTGAACGCGGTCGCGCTGGAGACCGACGTGCACCCCGGTTTCATGACCGACTGGCAGCAGCCCCTGGTGGTGGCGCTGACCCAGGCCCGCGGCCTGTCCATCGTCCACGAGACGGTCTACGAGCAGCGGCTGGGCTACACCGAGGCGCTGAACACGATGGGCGCCAACATCCAGGTCTACCGGGACTGCCTCGGCGGCACCCCGTGCCGGTTCGGCCGCCGCGACTTCAAGCACTCCGCGGTGATCGCCGGCCCGAGCAAGCTGCACGCGGCCGACCTGGTCATCCCGGACCTGCGGGCCGGTTTCAGCCACCTGATCGCCGCGCTGGCCGCCGAGGGCACCTCCCGGGTGTACGGCGTCGACCTGATCAACCGGGGCTACGAGGACTTCGAGAAGAAGCTCGCCGACCTCGGCGCGCACGTCGAGCGTCCGTAACATCACCGCGTCTTTCCTGCGCTACGACGGCTCCAGCTCGGCTGGCGGCCATAATTCGGCCTCCGCGCCGCCAGGCGGCACTCCGGCCCGAATGAGGGCCGGTCTCACGCCGCGCGTCGACCTGGAGCCGTCGCCGGTGCACCCGCGATGTGCACCGGGCACGGCTGGTTGGCTACCCTTGCCGGCGTGCCGTCGCTGTTTCGCCGCAAGTCAGCCGACCTCGTCGAGGAACCCGTCACCCCGGTGACCACCGACGAGGTGTCCGCCGCCCGTACCCGGGGCTACACCCCCGCCAAGGGCCGGGAGACGCCGAAGCGCCCGGGCGCCGGCCGGCGCCCGACCGCCCCGGCCCGGCCGCTGACCAAGGAGGAGGCCCGGGAGCAGCGCCGCAAGGCCCGCGCCGAGGCCGCCGCCGAGTTCCGGCGCGAGGGCGGACCGCGCGACCGCGGCCCGGAGCGCCGGCTGGCTCGGGACGTCGTCGACTCCCGGCGTACGGTGGGCACCTGGTTCTTCGGCGGCGCGCTGATCGTGCTGGTCGGTTCCAACCAGGCGATGCCGCCGATCGTCCGGCTCGTCTCCAACATCGTCTGGGGCGCGCTGGCGCTCGGCCTGGTGGTCGACTCGATCCTGATCTGCCGCAAGATCGGCGGGCTGGTCCGGGAGCGGTTCCCGCGCAGCGGCGAGCGGATGGGTTCGCTCTACCTGTACGCGATCATGCGGTCGATCACCTTCCGCCGGATGCGCGCGCCCGCGCCGCAGGTCGCCATCGGCGACAAGATCTGACTCGTTCGGCTCCACCGGCCCCTGCCCGCACCGCGGGCGGGGGCCGGGTCCGGTCCGTGTCGGCTCAGCCGCCGAGCCCGGGCGCTCAGCCGCCGGCTCGGGCTTCGGGGACCGGGGCTCGGTACAGCCGGGTGACCACGTCCTCGATCCGCGGCTCCTCGATCGAGATGTCCCGCAGGGCGGCCAGGCCGGCCAGCGCCGACACCACCTCGGCCACCCCGGCGGACTCCAGGGCGTACACCAGGCGGCGACCGTCGGCCTCCACGCCGACCAGCGGCGCGCCGGGCGGCGCCGGCGCCTCGGCCAGGGCGGCGTCCAGCTCGGCGACGACCAGCCGGCGGGAGCCGTACCGGCGGTGCAGCTCGGCGATCGTGCCGTCGTGCACCACCCGGCCGTGGTCGATCACCACCAGCCGGTGGCAGAGCCGCTCGATGTCGGCCAGGTCGTGGGTGGTGAGCACCAGGGTGGTGTCGCCGGCGCGGCCCAGCTCGGCGAGGAAGTCCCGGACGGCCTGCCTGCTGACCACGTCCAACCCGATGGTCGGCTCGTCGAGGAAGAGCACCTCGGGACCGTGCAGCAGGGCGGCGGTGAGCTCGCCGCGCATCCGCTGGCCGAGCGAGAGCTGCCGGACCGGGACGTCCAGGAAGCCGTCGAGGTCGAGCAGGTCGCGGCAGCGGCGCAGCCGGGCGGCGTGCTCGGCCGCCGGCACCCGGTAGACGTGCCGGAGCAGGTCGAACGAGTCCCGCAGCGGCAGGTCCCACCAGAGCTGCGAGCGCTGCCCGAAGACCACCCCGATCCGCAGCGCCAGCCGGGTCCGGTCCGGCACCGGGCGCAGCCCGCAGACGCGTACCTCCCCCGCCGACGGGGTGAGCACCCCGGTCAGCATCTTGAGGGTGGTGGACTTGCCCGCGCCGTTGGGGCCGATGTAGCCGAGCATCTCGCCCCGCTGGACCCGCAGGTCGATCCCGTCCACGGCGGTCACGGTCCGCTTCGTCCGGCGCAGCCGGCCGGCCTTCACCCGGACCGTGAACTCCTTGCGCAGTCCGGCCATCTCGATCACGCTCATGACCCCGTACTCCGGTAGTGACGGATCCCGGCGCGCCACGCCGCGGCCGCGCCGGCGGCGGCGACCAGCGCCACGCCGGGCGCGGCCCAGCCGGCCCAGGCCGGCAGGCCGAGCGGGTCGGCCCGGCCGAGCAGGGCCAGCGCCGGGTGGTAACTGACGAAGGCGAACCCCATCCCGTACGCGAAGATCGCGCGGAACCACCCGCCGTAGACGGTGACCGGGTACGAGGTGAAGTCGCGCCCGCCGTAGGTGACCGAGCTGGCCAGCTCCCCCGAGTCGATCCAGTAGAACGAGACGGTGGCGGTGGCCACGAAGACCGAGCCGAAGAACACCACCGCGGCCAGCGGGGCGGCCACCACCAGCGCCAGCCGGGCCGGCGTCCAGTCGATCCCGGCCGTGCCGACCGCGAAGACCAGCACCGCCAGCCCGAAGAGCGCCCGGGACACCTTGCGCAGCGGCAGATCCATCAGCAGCAGCTGGGGCAGCGCGCCCAGCGGGCGGACCAGCACCGCGTCGAACAGCCCGGTGCGCACGTAGCGGGGCAGCCGTTCGATGTTGCCGACCAGCAGGTCGGCGACGGCGAACGCCGAGGAGGACAGGCCGACGATCACCAGCGTCTCCCGCAGGGTGAAGCCGCCCAGCTCCCGGGTGACCCCGAAGATCACCAGCACGGTGACCACGTCGAAGACCGTGGCGCCCACGTTGCCCACCAGGTCCACCACGAACGAGGTCCGGTACGCCGTCTGCGACCGGGCCTGCGCCCTCAGCAGCGCCCGGTACGCGGCCAGCGCGCCCCGCACGCCCGGCCGGGCGGCGGACAGCGGCTCAGCCACCCTGCACGACCATCCGGCGCTCGGCCCGCCGCTGCACCAGCCGGCAGAGCAGCAGGATCGCCACGGCCCAACCGACCTGCAACCCGACCAGTTCGAGCTGGGTGGCCGGCGGGTCCCGCTCGACCAGCACGTCCAGCGGGGTCTGGAACAGGCTGGGGAACGGGGTGATCAGCCAGAGTGGACGCAGCAGCCCGTCGGGCAGGAAGCGCAGCGGGAAGTAGAGTCCGGCGAGCACGCCGGAGCAGAGGGTCCAGAGGATCATGGCGCCCCGCACGTCGTACAACCAGTACGCGGTGGCGTTGACCAGGTAGCGGCAGCCGAAGCAGAGCAGCACGGCGACCAGCACGGAGAACACGAAGAGCGGCCCGGTGGCCGCCCGCTGCGGCAGGTAGACGTCGAAGAAGAGCGGTCCGACCAGCACCGGAGGCAGCAGCCGGGAGAACGCCGCCCAGCCGGCCCGGCCCAGGTCGGTGGCAAGGTAGCTGGTCACCGGGTGGATCGGGCGGAGCAGGTCGGCGGCGATCTCGCCGGTACGGATTCGGTCGGCGAGCTCGGTCCAACCCCAGAGCAGGATCACCGCCAGCAGGCCCTGACCGACCCAGACGAAGGTGGCCAGCTGGGCCCGGTCGTACCCGGCGACGGTGCCGGCGGCGCCGACGGCGGCGAGGAGGACGTAGCAGCGCAGGAAGCCGAAGACCGTGTTGGTGACGACTCCGGCGACCGCCGCCTGCCGGTAGGTGGCGTGCCGACGAAAGCCCGAACCGACTATTGCGCTAAATGTCCGAATCCTTAGGATAACGTTTGTGCCCGTGGGTCGCGCCACAGTGGCGGTGAAGGAACCCACGCCGTTACCCTCCATCCGCAGCCAGACCCGGCCGGAACGTGCGACTCTACCGCCGGTTCCGGCGCCGGGCGCGACAATTTCCAACGAGGTGACACCGCCGTGAGCAAGCGACGCGAGCCGGCTACGGGTTCGGTCGTGAGCCGGCGACCGGGACCGACCGCCACACCAGTCGGCGAGGTCTCCCGATGAACGGCTACGACCGCTGGCGCGACCTGGGCGGCCCGTCCTGGGCGGAGGAGCCGACCCACGAGTGGCAGCCGCAGTTCCCCGGGCAGCGCTACCCGGGCGACATCGGCGCCCGCTCCACGCCCCCGGCGACCGCCCGGGCCCGCGCCGTCGTCGGCCGGGCCGAGGTGCAGCCGGTCAGCCCCGCGACCGGTGACGCGTACCCCGGCGGGCCGGTGACCGACGACCGTCGCGGCGCCCCGGACGGGCGGCGCAGCTGGGACGAACGCCGGGCGGCGCGTCCCGTCGAGCCGCCACACCCGGCGGCGGACCACCGCGGACCCGGGGACGGCCGGTCCACCCTCGACGGCCGACGGGACCGGACCGACCCGCGAGGCGAACCGGACGGGCGACGCGGCTGGGCGGACCGGCGTGCCGCCCACCCCGCACCGCCGCACCCGGCGGACCAGTCCACCGGCCGGCGCGCCGACCACGCCCGGCCCGAGCAGCACGGACCGGAGTGGACGGTCGACCGGGACCGGCCGGCCGGCTGGCACGGCGACCGGGAACCCGACCCCCGCCGGGACCGGCCGGCCGCCGGGCGCTGGGCGCGTCCCGAGGCCGCCGGCCACCCGGCAGCCGCCGGGCCGCTCCGGGGCGAGCCGGGCTGGCTGCCCGAGCCGGAGGAGGCGGCCCGACACCCGCGTACCCACGACCAGCCGGCCCCCGACCGGCGCCCGACCGACGGTCGGCCCGACCGAGACGTCGAGGGACGCGGCCGGGCGGGCGGGGAGCCCGGCGGGCGCGGTCCCGGCGGGGCGCCGCAGCGGCCGACACTGACGGAGTACGGCCCGGACGGCCGGGCCGACGGGTGGGACCGGCCGCAGCCCCGGGCGGCGAGTGGGCGCTCGGAGCCGTACCGGGCGGCCGACGGCCGTCCCGCCCCAGACCGCGACGGTGGGCTGCGCTGGCCCGAGCCGGGCCCGATCCGCCCTGGACGCCCCTACGACGACGGCGGGCGCCCCGGCGCGGGGCAGCCCCGCACCGAGGACCGTGGCGCGCCCGGACCGCGCCGGCCCGGCGAGTGGCCGGTCCCCGGGCGGCAGCACGCCCGCACCGGACCCGAGGCCCCGCCGGACGGCACCCGCCGCACGCCCGACGGGCGGCGGGTCGACGAACGTCACGGCCCCACTCCGGAGCTGCGCCCCACCGACGGGCGGACACCGCTCACGCCGGGTGGCCGGCCACCGGTGGACCGCCCGGGGTACGCCCCGGACACCCGGCCGGTGGACCGGCCCGCCGACGAGCGCGGCCGGTACCGGACCGACCAGACCGGCGCCCGGCCGCGCCCCGAACCTGAGCACCCCCGGTCCCGGCCCGACGAGCGCGCGGCCGGCTACCCGCCGGCGGCGCAGCACCCCGTCGCGGGGCCGAGCCGCCCCCGGTCGGACGAGCGGCGCCCCGACGAGCGCTGGGCCGAGGAGCGACGTCCGGAGCAGCGACGTCCCGACGAGCGTCGGGTCGAGCAGCGGCATCCCGACGACCGTCGGCCCGAACAGCGGCTTCCCGACGAGCGTCGGATCGAGGAGCGGCTTCCCGACGAGCGTCGGGCCGAGGAGCGACGGACCGAGCTGCGGCGCACCGAGGATGTCCGGCCGGAGACGCACCAGCCGGACCGACGGGTGGAACGGCCCGGGTTCGACGGTCAGCCTCGCCTCGACCAGCGGACCGGAGTCGATCCACGTGGGCCGGTCCACCCGGGCGGGCAACCGCCGGTGCCTGGCCCCCAGGGTGCAGACGGTCGCTCCCGGGTCGAGCACCGTGCCGACGTTCCCCCGGTGCGCCCCGCCTCCGCTCCCCCGTTCCCCATCTCGGGCGCCCCGGTGTCGGGTGTCCCGACGTCCGGCGCCCCGGTGTCCGGCGTGCCCGTGTCCGGTGCGCCCGTGTCCGGTGTTCCGGTGTCCGGCGCCCCTGTCTCCGGCGCTCCGGTGTCCGGCGGACCCGGGCCCGGTGTGCCCGTCTCGGGCAGGCCGAACTCGGCGGGGGACGCACCGCAGCGGCCGGCCGGCCGGGTCGGCGACCCCTCCGCCCAGCCGCTGGTGGGCGGGACGCCGCCGGCGGACCAGGGGCCGCCCGCGGCCCGAATGCGGGTCGAGTTCCTGCCTGCCCCCGGTCCGGGACCACGCGACGACGACCGATCCGACCAGGCCGCTCCGCAGACCGGCCCGGAGGCGGAAGCGGCCACGCCCGCGCCGGCCGACGCCCCGGCACCGGCACCGGCCGACCCCGACCCGACGGTCACCTCCGACCCGACGGTCGAGCCCGTGCCGACCGACGTGCCGGCAGCGGCCGGCGCCGACAGGACGTCCGCGCCCGCTCCCCGAGAGGGGTCCGCACCCGACGAGCCGCGGCCGGCGGCACCGGTTCCGCCGGCCGGTCCGGCCGCCGCGCCGACGCCGGTGTCCCCCGCCGCGCCGGTCGTACCGGTCTCCGGCCCACCGGCCGCCCCCGACCCGTCACCGCAGCTCGAACCAGCGGCCGCCGTGGACGACGTGCCGTACCCGGGACAGGCACCGTACGCGGGAGCGTCGCCGTACGCGGGTGTGTCGCCACGCCTCGACCCGTCGCAGCGTCCGACGACGCCGCCACCGGCGACCCGTCCCGACCGATCGACCGGTTCACCCGTCGAGCCGTCGGCGGATCCGCAGCCGGTCACCGGGCCGTCCACGGCCGACCGGGCGACGGCCGGGTCGGAGCCGGCGGACGTGCCGTTCTCCTCGGCGGGGCACGACGCTCCCGCCGTCGCCCGGGTCGCCGACGGTGTCGGTGCCCCGGCTCCTGCGCAGCCCGCGAGCGACCTCACCGAGCCGGCGTCGTCCGCCGCGACCATGGAGGACGCCCCTCGTACCGGGCCGTCGGACGAGCCGGCCGACTCTCCCACCGCACCCGGCCCGGACCCGGCAGCCCCCGTCATCGGCACACCCGGTCCCGTCGCGGCACCGGCCGGCAGCGCCACGACGACACCCGGACCCGCCACGACGACACCAGGACCGGTCCCGGTGGCCGTGGACACCGCCACGACCACGCCGCAACCGGCGGCCGAGGCTCCGGCGGCCCGGCCCTCGACGCCCGCCGAGGACGACGACGCCGGGGCCTGGTTCCGACCACGCCGCCCGACGCCCACCGCCCCGACGTCGACCCCGCCGGTTCCGGCGCCGTCCGTCGCGGACTCCGCTCCGCAGGCCGCCCCGGTCTCCACCACGGCCGACGCGCCCAGGCCCGACCCGGCCGGCACCGACGGCGCGACCGCCACAGCGTCCGACGACGCAACCGGCGCAGCGCCCGGCAAGGCCACCCCGGCCGTCGGCGGGCCCCCGGCCGACCCTCGAACCGGCACCGGCGGAGAGCCGGCCGGCTCGGACCGGCCCGGCGACGACAGCGCCCCGGCGGGCGGCGACGAACCCCGGCCGGCCGTACCGCGCACGGACGGCCCGGCCGCCGACCCGGCCGCAGACCCGACTCCGAGCAGCGACGCCCGGCCGGCCGTACGGACCGCCGAAGGCGCCGCCGAGCCGGCCGACGTACCGTCCGCGACGGCAGGCCGACCCGCGCCGGTCGCGCCCGCCACGGACCCCGAGGACCACCCGGCCGAGGCCACCGCGGGTCCGGCGCCGGAGATCGTGCCGTCGGTGGATACGACGCCCGTGGCCGACCGCCCGTCGACGGACCCGGACGACGCCGCGGCCGACCCGCTCCGCACCGGCTCGCCCGGCGATCCCCGCCCCGCGGCGCAGCCCGTGGCCGACGAGGCGCCGGCGGTGGAGCGGCGCCCGTCCGGCGGTACGCACCCCGCCCCCGAACCGCGTCGACCCGACGAGCCTCGACCCGACGTCCGGCAGCAGGACCCCGAGCAGGTGCTCGCCGGCCTCCGGTTCCGCCTCGACCCGCGGACCCTGCGGGAGGAGCCCGGCGACCCCGAGCTGCTGCGTACGGTCCGTGACCGGCTCACCGCCAAACTGGGCGCCGCCCTGGACAACCCGTCGCGGGCCCGGCTGCTCAGCCTTCGGGCGGTGGTGTCGCGGATCCTCGGCAACCTGGACGACGCGCTGGCCGACGGCCGGCTGGCCCTCACGTACGCGGAGATCACCGGCGAGTTGCGGCGGACCGCGCTGGCCCGCGCGCGGCTGGCCCAGGTGCTGCGCTGGCGGGGCGAGTACGCCGAGGCCGACCGCCTGTACGTCGAGGCGAACTCGCCCGAGCTGCCCGGTCGGCTGCGCGCCGCCCTGCACGAGCACGCCGCCCGCTGCGCCTACGACCAGGGACGGTTCATCGAGGCGTGCGACCACTTCGAGCGGGCCCTCGACCTCGGTCACGACGCCGATCCGGAGCTGGTCGCCCGGGTCCGGGTGGGGCTGGACGCGGTCCGCGACCGGATCACCGCAGAGGGCTTCGGGCCGTTCCCGCGGGACCGGGACGAGATCCTGCGCAGCTCCCGCTACCCGGTGCCGGCCTTCGACGGGCAGCGGGAGCGGTGGGGGTACGCCGACGCCGACGGCGAGCTGGTGATCGCCGGCGAGTACGCCGAGGCGCAGCCCTTCCACGAGGGCCTGGCCTGGGTACGTCGCCCGGAGGCCACCCGCTGGGCGCTGATCGACGAGACCGGGGCGGTACGCATCGAGTCGAACAACGGCTACCGGGCGGTCGGTCCGTTCTCCCAGGGGCTGGCCTGGGTGTCCATGGACGGCACCGGCAACTGGATGGCCGTGGACCCGACAAACATCGTGCAGATCCCGCCCGGCTTCTCCGACGTACGCCCGTTCTCCGGTGGGGTGGCGGCGGTGCGGCGGGGTGGCTGGGGCGCGGTCGACCGGGCCGGCCGGATGGTCGTGCCGACCCGGCACCAGGGGTTCGTCACCGCGCTCGCCGACGGTCGGCCCGTGGACGGCTTCACCGAGGAGGGGCTGGCCGTGGTCGAGTCGGACGGCCGCCGGGGCGTGGTCGACCGGACCGGCCGGGTGCTGGTGGAGCCGGTCTGGCCGGCGCTGCTGATCCACCCGGTGGCGTTCCTGGTGGCCGACGGCGGCGGCCGGTGGGGCGCGCTGGACCGGCGGGGCGAGCCGCTGATCGACCCGGTGCACCCGGGTCGGGCGGAGGTGCTGGTGGAGATCGACCGGCTGCTCACCGACGCCACCCCGGTGCTCTGAGCCGGCCGCCGCGGCGCGCTGAGCCCACCCGGCGGGGCCGGTCGGGCGGGACTAGTACGGCAGCCGCCGTTCGGGATCATGGCTGGAGTTCGAGGTTGAGGCGGCGTGTGTAGTGGGCTCGGCGGGCTCGGGCTTGATGCCGGCGTCGCCAGCCTGACCAGTGCAAACGGTGGGCGAGGTCGCTGATCGGGTGGATGATGCAGGCGTTGATCAGTCGGCGGATCTCGTTGACGGTGAGCTTGATCAGGCCGTTATCGGCGTGGTCCTGGTCGGCAATGTCGGCGGCGCAGATCGCCAGGACGGCGAGGGCGGCCAGGGCCAGGGTGGTGAACCGGTGCCAGGAGTCCCAACGGCGGACCTGGTGCTGGTCCAGACCGACCTGGCT
>NZ_FMCX01000006.1:93115-439981 GCF_900091555.1 Micromonospora mirobrigensis | reverse complement strand
CGCAGCGGCGTGATGCGTCTTCCCGTGGGTATCAACCCCACCCGTGACCTGGCGCTTCTTGGCTGTCATCCTGGAACCGTCGTCCCTTTCGCTTGCACCGACAGGGTCGGCACGCACCCGCCGGGACGGGCGGACAGGACAGTGACGGGGCCTCTTGCACAGGCTCCTATCAGGTCACGACGCCCCTGCCAGTGACGTGCAGGACGGGGTCACCCGGAACCGATCGACGAATCGCTCAACAGGACAGCAACGTCGGTCAGTCGGTGAGTCAGACCGGACCGGGTGACCCCACCTACATCCTCACTGTCAGTCGGCGACCAGGGCGGCCCGGGCCTCGGCCCAGATCTCCTCGTTGGCGGCCACCAGCAGGCCCCGGCTCTCGTCGGCCGGGTGGTAGTCGGCGCCGTCGAACCGGCGGGCCACCCCACCGGCCTCCCGGACCAGCAGGGTGCCCGGCGCGTGGTCCCAGGGCAGGGTGCGCCAGAAGAGCACGAACTGCTGCTCGCCGGTGAGCAGGTCCAGGTATTCCCGGCCGGCGCAGTGCTGCCCGGGGAGCAGCTCGCCGATCCGCTCGCCGCCCGCCTCAGCCGCCGAGCGGGCCGCCGGCGGCAGGAACCGGGTCATCGCGGTGCCGCGCAGCTCGCCCACCGGCGGCACCGCGTCGGTGGTCCGCACCGGCCGCCCGTCCACCTCGACGCCCTCGCCGGCGCGGGCGGTGGCCAGCGTCCCGGCGAGCGGGTCGAGGATCCAGGCGGCGGCCGGCTCACCCTCGCTCAGCAGCGCCACCATCAGCGCGAACGGCCGCTTCCCGGCCGCGAAGTTGTTGGTGCCGTCGATCGGGTCGACCAGCCAGACGTCGCCGCCGCCGCGCAGGTGCCGCAGCAGGTCGGGGTCGTCGGCCACCGCCTCCTCGCCGACCACCACCGAGCCGGGGCGCAGCCGGCGCAGGCCGGCGGAGATCAGCTCCTCGGCCCGCTGGTCGGCGACGGTGACCAGCTCGCCGGGGGCCTTCTCGGAGATGTCCGCCTCGTCCAGCTTGCGGAACATCGGCACGACGACGCCGTCGGCGGCCTCGTGCAGCAGGCAGGCGACGTCGTCGAGCAGGGTGTCAGCCACGGGGCGGCAGCTTGACCACGCTGACGAAGAACTCGTCGATCTGCCGGACCACCGAGATGAACCGCTCGAAGTCCACCGGCTTGGTGACGTACGCGTTCGCGTGCAGCTGGTAACTGCGCAGGATGTCCTCGTCGGCCTGCGAGGTGGTCAGCACCACCACCGGGATCCGGCGCAGCTGCTCGTCCTCCTTGATCTCCTCCAGCACCTCCCGGCCGTCACGCCGGGGCAGGTTGAGGTCGAGCAGGATCAGGTCCGGCGTCACCGCGTCCGCGTACGCGCCCTCCCGCCGCAGGTAGGCCAGCGCCTCGGCGCCGTCGGAGACGACGGTCAGCCGGTTGCGGAGCTTGTGCTCCTCGAACGCCTCCTGGGTCATCAACACGTCACCCGGGTCGTCCTCCACGAGCAGGACCTCGATCGGGCTCCTACCGTCCGCCGGCGCGGTCATCCCACCGTCTCCTTCATGCCACCCGTTGTACCGCCCCGCGGCGTCGGTCCCTGGTCATCTGCGGCCGACACCCCGTCCGGGGTCCCGGCCGGTTGCTCCGGCAGGGCCGTACCGGTCGCCGCCTCGTCCCCCTCGGCCGCGGTGGCCTCCCCGGCCGGCGGCTCGTCGGTCCCGTCCCCGGCGGCGGCCCGCTCGGCGGCCTCGGCCGCCTCGACGTCCTCCGGCAGCGCCGGGAGGGTGAACCGGATCGCGGTGCCCTCCTCGACGTCGGTGTCCACCCAGACCCGGCCGCCGTGGTATTCCACGATCTTCTTGACGATCGCCAGGCCGATGCCGGTGCCCGGGTACGCGTCCTTGGAGTGCAGCCGCTGGAAGATCACGAAGATCTTGTCGGCGAACTCCGGCTCGATCCCGATGCCGTTGTCCCGGCAGGTGATCTCCCACTCGTCACCCACCAGCCGGGCCGAGACGTGCACCCGGGGCGTGACGTCGGGGCGGCGGAACTTCACCGCGTTGCTGACCAGGTTGGCCAGCAGGTTGGTCAGCAACGGCTCCTCGCCGCGGATCACCGGCAGCTCGTCCCAGGTCAGCTCGGCGTCGGCGTACTGGCGGGCCGCCTCGGTCTGGCCGGCCACGTCGCCCATCACCTTGTTCAGGTCGACCTCGGTGAAGCCGGTGGTGAGCCGGCCGATCCGGGAGAACGCCAGCAGGTCGTTGATCAGCCGCTGCATCCGCTGCGCGCCGTCCACCGCGAAGGCGATGTACTGGTCGGCCCGCTCGTCGAGCTGCCCCGCGTAGCGGCGCTGCAACAGCTGGCAGAAGCTGGCCACCTTGCGCAGCGGCTCCTGGAGGTCGTGCGAGGCGACGTACGCGAACTGCTCCAGGTCACGGTTGGAGCGGGTGAGCTCCTCGGCCTGCTTCTGGAGCTGGCTGTTGACCCACTCGATCCGCTCCCGGGCCTCGCGTACCTCGGCCAGGTCCCGGGCGATCTTCTGCCGCATGGCGTCCACGTCCACCGCGAGCCGTTGGAACTCCGGCGGGCCGCTGCCGTCGATGTGGTGCTGGTAGTCGCCCTCGGCGACCTCCCGCACCTGGAGCGCCAGCCCGGTCAGCGGCCCGATCACCATCCGTTGCAGCGCCAGCACCAGGGCCACGCCGGTCACCACCACCACCGCGGCCGCGATGATCAGCAGAACGACCAGCAGGTTGCCGGTCCGCTCGATGTCCCGGGCGCTCTTCTCCCGCTCGCGCAGGATCTGCGCCTGGAGGTCACCCACGCTCGCCCGGACCTGGTCGAACTGCTGCCGGGCCTGGTCGGTGATCAGCGCCTGCCCGGCGGCCGTGCCGCTGCGCCCGGTGGTGCTGATCACCGGCTCGGCGACCGACTGCCGCCAGGCGTCCGACCGCTGCCGGACGACCCGCAGGTCGGTGACGATCCCCGGATACCCGGCGCCCAGTTCCTCGATCTTCGCGACGGTGTCCCGCTCCTTGGCGAGCCCGTTCTGGTACGGGGTCAGGTCGGCCGGGTTGCCGCTGACCGCGTACCCCCGGACGCCGGTCTCCTGGTCGAGCAGCGCGTTGAGCAGCTCCTGCCCCTGCACCCGCAGCGGCCCCGTCCTGGTCAGCACCGCGTCGGTGTACTGCCGGTTCTTGGCGGCCACCGTCGCCTCGGCCACGGCCAGCCCGAGCAGCAGCACGCCGACCACGGTCAGCAGCGCGAGCACCCGCCGGCGCAGGGTCCACCCCTCGCGGTAGGTGTTCACAGCACCACCTTCGTTCGCGACTGCGGGGCTCGCAAAACCGGCTCACTCCTCGCGCTCACCGGCCGGTGCCCCGGGTGACCAGCAGCATCGCCACGTCGTCGGCGAGCGGGCCGCCGTTGATCTGCTCGGCCCGACCGACCAGCCAGGCGGGCAGCTCGGGCAGCGGCACGGCACGGTTCGCCGGCTCGGCCAGCAGACCGGCCAGCCCCGGCACGTCGAGCCGCTCGTCGCCGTCGCCCACCCGCCCCTCGATCAGGCCGTCGGTGTACATCAACAGGGACCAGTCATCGGTGGCGAACTCCAGGTCGAAGGCGACGGGCCGGCGTGGCCGTACGCCGAGCAGCAGCCCGCCCCGCGCGGGCACCGGCGAGACCTTACCCGCGGAGAGCAGCAGCGGTGGCGGGTGGCCCGCCAGCCGGACGGTGGCCCGGTTGGCGGCCAGGTGCAGCCGGGCGGTGGCCACCGTGGCGAAGATCTCCTGGAGCCGCCGCTCGCTCATCAGCACCTGCTCCAGGGCGGGCAGCACCTCGTCGTCCGGCACCCCGGCCAGGATCAGCGCCCGCCAGGCGACCCGCAGCTCGACGCCGAGCGCCGCCTCGTCCACCCCGTGCCCGCAGACGTCGCCGACGATCAGGTCCACCCGGTCCGGCCGGGTCTGCACCACGTCGTAGAAGTCGCCACCGATCAGGGCGGCGTGCCGGCCGGGGCGGTAGAAGGTGTGCACCGACACCTCGTCGGTGCTCATCAAGGGCTGGGGCAGCAGGCCGCGCTCCAGTCGGGCCGACTCGGCCTGGCGCAGCTCCACCTCGCGCAGCCGGCGGGCGTTCTCGTCGGCCCGCTTGCGCTCCACGGCGTACCGCAGCGCCCGGGTCAGCAGCACCCCGTCGACCTGGCCCTTGACCAGGTAGTCCTGGGCGCCCTCGGCAACCGCGACGATGCCCAGGTGCTCGTCGGAGCGGCCGGTGAGCACGCAGACCGCCGCACCGCTGGACATCTCCAGCACCTGGCGCAGCCCGTCCAGCCCCTGGGCGTCGGGCAGGCCCAGGTCGAGCAGGACGCAGTCCACGCCCATCACCCGCTGCCGGGCCTCGCTGAGGCTGGTGGCGACGAGCAGGTCGATCATCGAGTTGGTCTCGGCGAGCAACTCGCCGACCAGGAAGGCGTCGCCCTCGTCGTCCTCCACCAGCAGGACCCGCAGCCGCTCGCCGGGCGGCAGGCCGGTGCGGTGCGCGACCTCGCTGCGCGCGACGGCGCGGGGCACGACGGAGGAACCGGTCAGACCGGTCCCCCGATTCGGCCGGGTCACCGCCGCGAGTCGCGGTAGTTCGCTGCTGATGTCGGGCTCCTTCCGAGTGCCCTGCTGATCCTGTATTAGACAACGGTCGCACACAACACGACGGCGCCGGCACCGGCGTAGGTGACCCGGGCGATCGGACCGGGCCGTCACCCGGTGAGCGTCCCCGTCCGGCGGGTCGTTACGGTTCCGCCCCGATCACCGGTCGGTGCTGCCACGCCGCCCATTCGGCGGGCAGGATGATCCCCACCCCCGCACCACCCCCGAGGAGTCCCCGTGGGCGCACCCCCCACCCGCGCCGCCGACCGGGCGTTCAGCCGCCCGCGCCGGCGCGCGCTCGCCGCCGTAGCCGCGCTCGCCGCGCTGCTCGCCGTCGGCGCCGCCGTCCTGGTCGACCTGGGCACCCCGACACCCCGCCCGGCGGACGCGCCGGCGGGCGAGTTCAGCGCCGGGCGCGCGTACCAGAACGTCAAGGTGATCGCGGCGCGGCCGCACGTGGCCGGCAGCCCGGCGGGCGACCAGGTCCGCGCGCACGTCGAGGGGGTGCTGCGCGGCCTGGGGCTGGAGACCACCGTCCAGGACACGGTGGCCCCGGAGGCGGGGCAGCTCAGCGGCGCGGCCGGCGGCGCGACCCTGGCCCGCGTCCGCAATGTGGTGGCCCGGCTCCCCGGCACCGACCCCACCGGCCGGGTGTTCCTGGTCGCCCACCACGACTCGGTGCAGTCCGGGCCGGGCGGCAACGACGACGCGGCCGGCACCTCGACCATCCTGGAGGTGGCCCGGGCGCTGGCCGCCGGGCCGCGCCCCCGCAACGACGTGGTGTTCGTGCTCACCGACGCCGAGGAGGCGTGCCTCTGCGGCGCGTCCGCGTTCGCCGGTGACGACCCGCTCGCCGCCGACGGCGGGGTGGTGCTCAACCTGGAGGCGCGCGGCGCCACCGGCCCGGTGATCATGTTCGAGACGTCGCGGAACAACGCCGCCCTGGTGGACGTCTTCGGCCGGGCCGCGCCACACCCGGTGGGCACCTCCTTCGCGGTGGAGATCTACCGGGCGCTGCCCAACGACACCGACTTCACCGCCTTCCTCGACCACGGCTTCGTCGGGCTCAACTCCGCCTACATCGACGGCGGCGCGATCTACCACACCCCGCTGGACACCCCCGCCGCGATGGACCGGGGCAGCCTCCAGATGCACGGCGACAACGCCCTCGGGCTGGCCCGCGAGTTCGGCCGCACCGACCTCAAGGCGCTGCGCTCCGGGCACGACGCCACCTACTTCCCGGTCCCCGGTGGGCTGGTCCGCTACCCGGGCTGGTTGACGCTGCCGCTGGCACTGCTCGCGCTGGTGCTGGTCGGCCTGCTGGGCTGGCTGCTGCGGCGCCGTGGCGTGGCCGGCACCGGCCGGCTCGCCGCCGGCTTCGGGCTGGCGCTGGCGCCGATCCTGCTCGCCCCGATCGCCGCCCAACTGCTCTGGGCCGGGATCACCACGATCCGCCCGGGCTACGCCGAACTGCTCGACCCGTACCGGCCGACCTGGTACCGGCTCGCCGTGGTGGCGCTCGCCGCGACGATCCTGCTCGCCTGGTACGCCCTGTCCCGCCGCCGGTTCGGCCCGGCCGCGCTGGCCTTCGGCGGGCTGGCCTGGCTGGCCGTACTCGGGGTGCTGCTGGCCGTGCTGGTGCCCGGCGGGGCGTACCTGGCCACCCTGCCCGCCCTGGCCGGCGCGCTCGCCGGGCTGGCCGCCCTGGCCACCCGGGTCGACGGCCCGTGGCCGGTGGTCGCGGTGACCCTGGCCGGCGTGGTCGGCGTACTCATCCTGCTGCCCACGGTGGTGCTGCTCTTCCCGGCGCTCGGCATGGGGATGGGCGGGGTGGCGGCGCTCTTCGCGGTGCTGCTCGGGCTCGCGGCGCTGCCCGTGCTCGACCTGCTGCACCCGGCCGCCGGCGGGCAGCGCGGGATGGTCGCGCTGCGGGCCCGCCGGGCCGGCGCGCTGCCGGCCGTCGCCGCCGGGCTCGCCGCCATGGTGCTCGCGGTGGTCGGCCTGGTCGTCGACCGCTTCGACGCCGCGCACCCGGTGCCCACCCACCTGATGTACGCCCTCGACGCCGACCCCGGCGTCGACACCCCGGCCCGCTGGTACACCCGGGAGGAGGACCCCCAGCCCTGGACGGCGCAGTACGTCGAGCGGAGGGAACCGGAGTCGCCCGAGGCCTGGTTCCCCACCCTCGGCGACGAACCGCTGCTCACGGGGGAGGCTCCGAAGGCGGACCTGCCCGCCCCGACGGTCCAGGTGCTCGCCGACACGACCAGCGGCGGGGAGCGCACCCTGCGTCTGCGGCTGACCCCGCAGCGGCCGGTACGGCTCGCCTCGCTGCACGTCGCGGCCGACTCGGCCACGGTCAAGCGCGCGGTCGCCGCCGGTCGCGAGCTGCCGATCGCGCCGCAGACGTCCGGCAGCCGGTGGAGCTTCGGTCTGGTCTTCCACGCGCCTCCGCCGGAGGGCCTGGAGATCACCCTGACCGTGGTGCAGAAGGGGCCGAAGGTGGCGTTGCGGGCGATGGACGCCAGCGACGGGCTCGCCGGGGTGCCGGGCTTCCGCGCCCGGCCGGCCGACGTCGGGGTGGTCGGGTCGCACACCTCGGAGATGCTGGCGGTGGCGAGGACGTACCAGTTCTGACGGTCAGCGCAGCCAGAGCCGCAGCTTCTCCGGGTTGCGGACCGCCCAGATCCGGGTGACCCGGCCGTCGACGACGTCGAACGCGGCCACGGTCACCACCGCGCCGGCGTGCCGGGCCACCAGGCCCGGCACGCCGTTGACCGACCGCTCCAGGAGTTCCAACCCGGCAACCAGGTCGGCGATGCCGACCAGGTACTTCGCGATGCTCGCGGCGCCCTCGACCGGGTGCAGGGCGGTGCCGACCACGCCGCCGCCGTCCGCCGTCATCACGGCGCTCGGGTCGAGGAGGTCGACGAGGGCCTGGATGTCCCGGCTCTCCCACGCCTTCCTGACCTGCCGCACCGCGTCGGCCTGGTCGGCCGCCGCCAGCGGGGACCGGGGCCCGGGCACCCGCCGCCGGGCGGCGGCCGCGAGCTGCTTGCAGGCCGCCGGGGTCCGGCCCAGGATGCCGGCGATCTCGGCGAACGGGTACCGGAAGACGTCGTGCAGGACGAGCGCCACCCGCTCGGCGGGCGTCATGGACTCCAGCACGACGAGGAAGGCCATGCTCACCGACTCGTCCAGGACGATCTGGTCGGCCGGGTCACCGCCGCGGCCACCGTCCCACTCGGCGTGGTCGGGCAGCGGCTCGGGCAGCCACGCCCCGACGTAGCGTTCCCGCCGGGCCCGCGCCGAGCCGAGCACGTCCAGGCAGATCCGGCCGGTCACCGTCGTCAGCCAGGCCCCCGGGGACCGGACCTCGGCCCGCCGCTCCGGCGGCAGCGCGTACCAACGCGCGTAGGCCTCCTGCACGGCGTCCTCGGCCTCCGCCAGCGAACCGAGCAGCCGGTAGGCGACGTTGACCAGTTGGCGTCGCTCGCCGGCCTCCGCACCGGCGTTCCCAGCCGTACGCATGCTCCCCCCGCCTTACCTTTCGCGGGCCCACGTCGTCGGGCTGGTGAGACCCTAACCAGCTACCGCCCCCGGGCGGAAAAGAGGACCGTGACATGGCCATCCCGGCGACGGCGCCCCGCCGCTTCTCGTTCCTGCATGTCGCGATCGCCCTGCAGACCCTGACGATCTTCCTCCAGGCGACCTCCGCCGGGCTGCTGCTGACCGCGCACTACGGCGAGACCCTGCACAGCGTCGGAGCCCGGGTGATGTACGCGGCGTCGATGCTCTACCTGCTGGCGGCGGTGCTGGCCTGGAAGCCGGGCGGCGGCCCGGTCCGGCCCGTCTGGCAGGCGGGCGGGTTTCTCGCCCTCGCCTCGGTGCAGGTCGTGCTCGGCATCGCGCACGTGCCGGCGGTGCACCTCCCGCTGGGGGTGCTGATGTTCGGGCTGAGCGTGCTGGCGCTGGCCCGACGGTGAGCCCGGGCGCGCCGCCGGTGACTCAGCCCCGGTACGCGGTCAGCAGGTCCTCCGGCGACAGCCCTCGTACCCCGTCGGTGGCCAGCCCGCTGCGCGACACGGCGAGCGGCTCGGTCGTCTCGTCGGCGCCCGGTAGGCGCGAACGGTGGTGCAGCAGCCGCGCCAGGTCGTGCGCGTCGAACGGTCGCTTCTCCAGCCACTTCACCGACCCCAGGAAGGTGATCCGCCCGGCGACCGGCTCGCGGTCCGCGCCGACCAGATCGATCTCCGGATCGTTGGTGCGGGTCCAGTACCCACCGATCACGTTGGTGCCCGGTGGCAGGTGGTCACCGGGCAGCCTCCGCATCGCCTCACGCACCACCGGCTCGATCACCCGACCTCGCCAGGACGTCCAGGACGTGGTGATCCGGGACAGAGTCAGGTCTCCCCGACCGCGCTCGATCTCGGGCAGGTACGGACCGAGGAAGGACAGCCAGAACCGCAGGTAGGGATCCGCGACCAGGTAGCGGGTCTCGCGGGACGGCCGGGTGGAGAGCGGCAGGACGACCTCCACCGTCCGCTTGGCGGCCAGCAGGCGCAGCGCCCGGGTCAGCGACGCCTGTGGCATGTCGCCGGAGGCCCGCGAGATGAGCGAGAAAGTGCGCTCACCGGAGCCGATGGCGCGCAGGACGAGGCCCGCCTGGGACTGCGGCGGGAACTCGGCGGCGAGGGCCCGCTCCCCGCTGACCAGGAGGGCCGAGGTGGGATCGACGACCGCCTCCGCGAGGTAGTCGGTGAGCGAGGCGCCGGCCGGCCACTCGTCCAGGATCAGCGGCAGACCGCCCGTGACGAGGTACGCGTCGAACGCCTCGGCGGCGGGCAGGCCGAGCAGTTCCCCCACGTCGGCCGGGTTGAGCGGTGGGACGACCATCTCGGTGGCGCGCTGATGGAACGGCCGACCGTAGTCGTTGAGCGCTTCCATCATGGCGAGATCGGATCCCACGCAGATCACCAGTACCGGCCGACGGGACAGCTCGCGGTCGAAGACCTTCTGCAGCGTCCCTTCGAAGCCCGGGTCCGTGCCGATCAGGTACGGCATCTCGTCGAGCACGACGACGCTCGGACCGTCGGTGGGCAGGGCTGCGGCGAGCAGCGCGAGCGCGGCGTCCCAGGTGGTGGGTCGCTGCGCCTCGAACAGGTGCGCGCCCGGCAGGGTCGACGACGCCGCCGCCTCGACGAACAGGGCGATGTCGGCGGCCACGGTGGGCTGCGCCGAGGCGGTGAAGAACAGATGCGGTACGGCCGCCCGCTCGACGAACTCCTCCACCAGCCGGGACTTGCCGACCCGGCGTCGCCCGCGCATCAACAGGGCGCGTCCCGGCCGGCCACCGCGCCCGCCCCGCTCGACCCGGCGCAGCATGCCGTCGAGCACGGTCAGTTCCCGGGTACGCCCGACGAATCCGTCCACCCCACCAGCCCCGATACACCCAGAATTGGAACTATCATCTTTGAGTGTATCCGCTGGACGACACGGTAACGCCGAACCGCACTTCGGCAAAGAGTGGTTGTGAACGTAAGCCAGCTCGGCACCGATCCGGACATCCTCGAGGCGTTCTACCGGGCGCACATCGAAGCGGTGCAGCGATTCGTGGCGCGGCGGTTCGACGACCCCCACACGGCGGCGGATCTGACCGCCGACATCTTCCTCGCGGCGATCCAGTCCGCCACGAGCTACTCGCCCTCGTCGGGGACACCCCAGGCGTGGATCTTCGGCATCGCCCGGAACGTCGTCTCGATGGAGTACCGGCGCCGGGGGCGGCACGCCGCCGCAGTCGCCCGGGCGGGCGGACGGCGGGTGCTGGAGTCGGATGCCCTGGAGCGCGCCCGGGAACGCATCGACGCCGAGCGCGAGGCCCGACGCCTGCACCAGCGATTACGGGACCTGCCGCCGACGCTGCGAGCGGTGCTCGAACTGGTGGCGGTGGACCAGCTCAGCCTCAAGGAGGCCGCCGCCGCCCTGCAGATCAGCCCGGGGACGGCCCGCGTACGCCTGCACCGGGCCCGCCGACAGCTGGCGAGCGGCGCAACGCTCCAAGCGGTATCCGCACTCACCGAGGAGGCGACGTCATGACCGGCCGACTGGACTCGTTCGAGACGGAACTGCTCGCGGAGCTGAGCAGCCTGGTGACGTCCCGCGCGCCGTCCGCCGCCCCGGCCCCGCCTGTGCGGCGACCCAGGTGGCAGCAACGAATGGTCGTCCTCGGAGCGGGCCTGGCCGCGTCCGCGGTGGCGGTCACGGTGCTTCCGGGCCTGCGGCCGGAACCCGCGTACGGGGTCACGACCGGCCCGCACGGCACCGTCCACGTCGAGGTCAACCGCCTGGAGGACGCCTCGGGACTCGAGGCCGCCCTGGAACGCCACGGGGTGGCCGCCGACGTCCGGTACCTCGGCGACGACACCATGTGCGCCCCGGACCGCTACCGACCCGCCCCCTCCGCGCCCGGAAGCACGACCGTGTTCAGGGTCGCCACGAACGGCATCTCCCTCGACATCGACCGGCGCGACCTCGAAGGAGGCAACACGGTCGTCATCGCGGCCTCCCGCATCCCCGACGGCGTCCGCGCGCAGGTCGGCATCGCGGCCGGACCCGTCCGGGACTGCCGACCCACAGCGTCCTGACCAGGGCCGGGCACGGCGGGTCCTACTTGTGGCGGAAGTGGACGAAGAGGCGGCCGAAGTTCTTCGAGTCCTTCTCCACCCGGTGGTAGAGCTGCCTGACGTCCTTCTGGTCGAGGAAGCGCAGCACCTTCTTCTTGAGCGCGCCGGATCCCTTGCCAGGGATGATCTCCACCAGGGTGGCCTTCTTCGCCACCGCCTCGTCCATGATCCCGCGCAGCGCGCGGTCGATGTCGTGGCCCTTGTTGTAGATGTCGTGGAGATCCAGCTTGAGCTTCACCCACCCATCGTAGGCACGCCGGGCCGCCGGGCCCGGACACGGCGAAGGGCAGCCCCTGGGGGCCGCCCTTCGCCGTACCGTACGGGTGGTTCGTCAGCGACCGAGGCCGACCCGGGTCTCCACCCGGCGCAGCGCGGTCGTGTAGTCGTCGTTTGTCGAGTACATCGCCGCGGCGATCCGCAGGTGCCGCAGCGCGTCGGCGTGCCGGTTCATCCGCTCCAGCGTCCGCCCCAGCACGTGGTGCGCGTAGTGGTCGCTCGGGTCCCGGTCGACCAGCTCGCGCAGCTGCTCCTCCGCCCGGTTGAGCTGGGCGGACTGGAAGTACGCCCGGGCCAGCAGCTGCCGTACCGAGGAGTTGCCGGGCTCGGCCTCGACGATCGGCTCGAGCAGCCGGGCCGCTCCGGTCGCGTCACCCGCCTCGAAGAACATGGTCGCCCGCCGGTACTCCGCCAGAAGATCCATCCGACCCACCCCCTCGTTCCGCGCCGCCACTTCACCGACGCTGGCACAACATCAGCCGTACCGCGAGTGTTCCCGGTGGCGTCAGTGGGTGGGGTCGTACCGGTCGCCGACCAGGTCCCAGGCCCGGACACCGCCGACGATCCCGGCCGTGTTCGGTACGACCACCACGTCGTCGCCCATCCGGGCCAGCTGCTCCGGCCGGATCAGCCGGGAGTTCCCGCCGCCCAGGTAGAGCCGGTCCCAGCGGAACACCGGCCGCAACCCCTCCACCACCTGCCGGATCCGCCGGGACCAGAACGCGTCGCCGAGCCGGCGCCGCTCCGGCTCCCCGACGTACGTGTCGTAGGTGGTGTTCCAGCGCACCGGGGCGTGCGACAGCTCCAGGTGCGGTGCGAGGACCCCGCCGTCGAAGAGTGCGCTGCCCAGCCCGGTGCCGAGGGTCAGCACCAGCTCGCAGCCCGTCCCGGCGACCACCCCGGCGCCGTGTACCTCGGCGTCGTTGAGGACCAGCGCCGGCGCCCCGAACGCGTCGGCGAGCGCGCTGCGGGCGTCGTACCCGGACCACTCGGCCACCAGCTCCGGGTCGACCTTGCTGCGCGGACCGGAGCGGGTCACGTAGTGCGGCGTCGCCACCACCACCCCGTGCCGGATCATGCCCGGCATGCCGACCGTCACCCGGTCCGCCGCCGGGAGCCGCCCACCGAGCTCCACCAGCGTCTTCACGAAGAGCGTCGGCGGCAGCGGGTACGGCGTGGGCACCCGCAGCGGCCGGGCGCGCATCGTCCCCGCCGCATCGAGCACGGAGGCCTTGATCCCCCCGCCCCCGCAGTCGATCGCCAAAGTCGTCACCACCTGAGTGAGTCTGCCTCGTGTTCCGGAGGCCGGTGCCGCGGACCCGGCGTTGAGGTCGCGGACCCGCTGTTAAGAAGGGGCCCCTTTACAACGCCAGGCGTTAAGAAGGGGCCCCTCCTTGCACCCGATAGGGTCGGCGGCGATGAGCGCGACGATGGTGGTCAAGGGGCTGGCGGCGGGGCACGGGGAGCGGGTGCTCTTCGCCGACCTCGATCTGGTCGTGGCGCCCGGGGACGTGGTGGGGCTGGTCGGGGTGAACGGGGCCGGCAAGTCGACGCTGCTGCGTACCCTCGCCGGGCTTCAGCCGGTGGAGCTGGGAGCCGTCTCGCTGAGCCCGCCCACGGCCAGCGTCGGCTACCTGCCGCAGGAGCCGGAGCGGCGGCCGGGCGAGACCGTCCGCGACTTCCTGGCCCGGCGCACCGGCGTCACGGCAGCGCAGGCCGCGCTGGACGCCGCCACCGAGGCGCTCACCGCCGGTTCGCCCGGCGCGGACGACGCGTACGCCGGGGCGCTGGAGCGCTGGCTCGACCTGGGCGGCGCCGACCTGGACGAGCGGGCCGAGCAGGTGGCCGCCGAACTGGGCCTCGGGGTCGACCTGGACCATCCGATGACCGCGCTCTCCGGCGGCCAGGCGGCCCGCGCCGGCCTGGCCTCGCTGCTGCTCAGCCGGTACGACGTCTTCCTGCTCGACGAGCCCACCAACGACCTGGACCTGGCCGGCCTGGAACGGCTGGAACGCTTCGTCACCGGACTGCGCGCCGGCACCGTGCTGGTCAGCCACGACCGGGAGTTCCTCACCCGTACGGTCACCCGGGTGCTGGAGCTGGACCTGGCCCAGCAGCAGGTCCGGCACTACGGCGGCGGCTACGCGGCGTACCTGGAGGAGCGGGAGGTGGCCCGCCGGCACGCCCGCGCCGACTACGAGGAGTACGCCGACACCCGGGCGGCCCTGGAGGCCCGGGCCCGCACCCAGCGCGCCTGGATGGAGAAGGGCGTCAAGAACGCCCGCCGCAAGGCCACCGACAACGACAAGATCGGCCGCAAGTTCCGCACCGAGTCCACCGAGAAGCAGGCCGCCAAGGCCAAGCAGACCGGCCGGCTGATCGAGCGGCTGGACGAGGTCGAGGAGCCGCGCAAGGAGTGGGAGCTGCGGATGGAGATCGCCGCCGCCCCCCGGGCCGGCGCGGTGGTGGCCTCGCTGCGCGGCGCGGTGGTCCACCGGGGCGGCTTCACCCTCGGCCCCGTCGACCTCCAGATCGACTGGGCCGACCGGGTGGCGATCACCGGGGCGAACGGCTCCGGCAAGTCCACCCTGCTCGCCGCCCTGCTCGGCCGGCTGCCGCTGGACGCCGGGCACGCCGCGCTCGGTCCGGGGGTGGTGGTCGGCGAGGTAGACCAGGCCCGCGGGCTCTTCCTCGGCGACCAGCCGCTGCTCGACGCGTTCGGCGCCGCCGTACCGGAGCTGTCGCCGGCGGACGTGCGGACGCTGCTGGCCAAGTTCGGCCTCCGCGCCGGTCACGTGCTGCGGCCGGCGGCGACCCTCTCCCCCGGCGAACGGACCCGGGCGGCCCTGGCCCTTCTGCAGGGCCGCGGGGTGAACCTGCTGGTGCTCGACGAGCCCACCAACCACCTGGACCTGGCCGCCATCGAGCAGCTGGAGTCGGCGCTGGCCTCCTACCGCGGCACCCTGCTGCTGGTCACCCACGACCGCCGGATGCTGGACGCGGTCGAGGTGGACCGGCGGCTGCGGGTCGACGCCGGACGGATCGCCGAGCACTGATCCGTGCCGGCCGGGTCGCGCCGGGTGAGAATGACGCCATGCTCAAGTGGGAGTACGCGCTGCTGGTCCGCCGCCGCCAGGCCGCGAGCACCGACATCGGCTGGGAGATCGTCTTCATCTGGTACGGCCCCGACGGGTCGATGGTCGACGTCACGCCCTACGGCGACACCGCGCTGGCCCACCTGAACCGGGCCGGTGACCAGGGCTGGGAGCTGGTGTCGATGAGCGAGGACCCGTCCCTGCCCGGCAACAACGAGCTGCACCGTTACCACCTCAAGCGGCCCAAGGCGCCCACCCCGCAGCCCCGCCAGCGGATGCGGCCCGGTGGGCGTACCGTCCGGCGGACCGTCTCCGGCTGAGCCGTGGGCCCGTCCACGCCGCTCGCCCGGCACCTGCTGCGGGTCCGCGACCACATCGACCGGTCGTACGCCGAGCCGCTGGACGTCCCGGCGCTGGCTCGCCGCGCCCACGTGTCCCGGGCGCACTTCACCCGCAGCTTCGTCGCCGCCTTCGGGGTGACCCCGCACCGCTACCTGCTCACCCGGCGGCTGGAACGGGCCAAGGCGCTGCTGCGCGACGGGGACCTCACGGTCACCGAGGTCTGCCTGGCGGTCGGCTTCACCAGCCTGGGCTCGTTCAGCACCCAGTTCCGCCGCTTCGTCGGGGAGAGCCCCAGTGGGTACCGGGCCGGGGCGGTGGCGCGGCACGCGGAGCTGGCCCGGCTGCCGGCCTGCTCGGTCCGGGGGCGCTGGCCACCGACGACTGCTGGGCGACCTACCGGGAGCTCTCGGCGAAGGGCGTGGAGTTCACCGAGGAGCCGTCGGAGCGCTTCTACGGCATCGACTGCGGCTTCCGCGACCCGTTCGGCAACCACTGGCGGCTCACCCAGACCAAGGTCTGACCGGCGGGCATAGCGGGTCCGAATGCGGGTAACGGCCGGCCGGGAGGTGGCCCGCATGGTCGCGATGGCACCGAATCCGCCCTCGGCCGATCGGCTGCGGGCGGTCGACGGTTTCCTCACCGAGGCGTGGGCCGAGCAGGCCCGGCACGACGAGCGGCTGCGCGGGCTCGCCGTCCAGGTGCGCTTCGACGGCGGGGTGGCCCACGTCGACGGGGAGGTCGACGAGCCGGCCCAGCTGCGGCTGGTCCGCGACCTGGTGGGGCGGCTGGCCGGGGTCTACGCGGTCTGGTGCCGGGTCCGGGTCGCCGGCCGGGACCCGGTGGTGGTGGACCTGGGCTGCGGCGGCCAGAAGCAGTGGCCGGGCAACCTGGGCCTGGACATCTGCCGGGCGCCCGGGGTGGACGCCGTGGCCGACCTGTCCGGCTCGCTGCCGTTGGCCGACGACTCGGTGGACGTGCTCTTCGCGGTGCACATCCTGGAGCACCTGATCGACTTCCTGCCGCTGGTGGACGAGTGCCACCGGGTGCTGCGGCCGGGTGGCGTCCTGCACGTGATGAGCCCGTGGTGGCGGCACGTCAACGCGGTGGCCGACCCGACCCACGTCCGCTTCCTCGACGTACAGACGATCAAGGGCGTCTGCGGTCAGCGCCCGCCCGGCACCCCCCGCTGGCACCCGCTGCACGCCGGCTGCGACGGCGCCAGCATCTTCGCCGACCTGACGCCCCTCTCCCCCGACGCACCCCCGCCCACCCGCAGCCACCAGGCCCGCTTCTTCGACTGACCCCTTCGGGAGCAACGCGCGTTGATCATGAAGTTAGCGGCACGACACGCCGGTGAGAATGGCGCTAACTTCATGATCAACGGTGCGGAGCGCGGGGTGGAGGCGGGCGGGATGGGGTGGGTCAGGGGTGGGTGGATTCCCTTGGGGTCAGGTGGTGGGGGGCGGTGAGTTCCCTGGGGGGAGCTTCCCGATCACCGGCCAGGCGGCCGGCGAGGAGTTCGACCGCGAGGCGGGCGATCTGCTCCTTGTCGGGGGAGACGGTGGTGAGGGTGGGGACGCTGAACCGGCCGTCCTCGATGTCGTCGAAACCGGCCACCGCCACGTCGTCGGGCACCTTGAGGCCGGCCTCGTGCAGCGCCCGTAGCGCGCCGAGGGCCAGGGTGTCGTTGAAGCAGAAGACGGCGTCGGGGCGTACGCCGGAGGCCAGGAGCTGGCGCATCGCGGCGGCGCCGTCCGCGCGGTGCCAGACCGGCGCGGGCGCCACCAGCCGCTCGTCGTAGTCGATGCCGGCGTCGGCCAGCGCGGCGGCGTAGCCGGCGAGGCGGAGCCGCGCGCTGGCCCCCTCAGGGGTGCGCTGGTCGCCGATGGCGGCGATCCGGCGCCGGCCGAGGCCGATCAGGTGGGCGGTCATCTCCCGAGCGGCGGTGACGTTGTCGATGGCCACGTGGTCGGCGGGGCCGTGGTCGACCCGCTCGCCGAGCAGCACCGTGGGCAGCCCGTCCAGGGCGGCGAGGTCGTCGGCGGTGAGCGCCAGCGGACTGAAGATCAACCCGTCGATCATGTGGTCGCCGATCCCGGCGGCGGCCACCCGCTCCTGCTCCCGCCGGCCGCCGGTCTGGTCGATCAGCACCGTCCAGCCGTGGTCGGCGGCGGCGGCCACCACGTGCCGGGCCAGCTCGGCGAAGTAGGGGATGTCCAGTTCCGGCACGGCCAGGGCGATCACCCCGGTACGTCCCTTGCGCAGGTTTCGCGCCGAGAGGTTGGGCCGGTAGTTCAGCTCGGCGATCGCCTCCTCGACCCGGGCCCGGGTGTCCGGCTTCACGTGCAGGTAGCCGTTGACCACGTTGGAGACGGTCTTGACCGAGACTCCGGCCCGTTCGGCCACGTCCTTCAGTCTGTGTCGCACGACCTCGTCCTCCCCTGCGGGTTACCGCTCAGGACTCTATCGTGTAACAGAGCCTTTACAACGTTGCTTACAACGTTGTAGAAAGCCTGAGGTACGGGTGACTGCAGTCACCCGGCACAGGTGAGGAAAGGCGGTACCCCCTTGCATGGCGCGCAGCTGACCATCGACCCGGCCTTCGCGATCGGCCCCGCCGACCGACGGCTCTTCGGTTCCTTCGTCGAGCACATGGGGCGCTGCGTCTACGGCGGGGTGTACGAGCCGGGCCACGCCACCGCCGACCCGCTCGGCCTGCGCCGCGACGTGCTCGACCTGACCCGCGAGCTTGGCGTCTCCGTGGTCCGCTACCCGGGCGGCAACTTCGTCTCCGGCTACCGCTGGGAGGACGGCGTCGGCCCGGTCGGCGACCGGCCCCGCCGGCTCGACCTGGCCTGGAAGACCATCGAGACCAACGCCTTCGGCCTCAACGAGTTCATGACCTGGGCCGACCAGGCCGGCGTCGAGACCATGATGGCGGTCAACCTCGGCACCCGGGGCGTCCAGGAGGCCTGCGACCTGCTCGAATACACCAACCACCCGGGCGGCACCCAGCTGTCGGACCTGCGCCGCAAGCACGGCGTCGAGGACCCGTACGGGGTCAAGCTCTGGTGCCTGGGCAACGAGCTGGACGGGCCGTGGCAGGTCGGCCACAAGACCGCCGACGAGTACGGCCGGCTCGCCGCCGAGACCGCCCGGGCGATGAAGCTGATCGACCCGTCGATCAGCCTGGTGGCCTGCGGCAGCTCCAACAGCCGGATGCCCACCTTCGCCTCCTGGGAGGCGACCGTGCTGGAGCACACCTACGAGCACGTCGACTACATCTCCGCGCACACCTACTACGACCCGTCCGACGGCGACCGGGCCAGCATCCTGGCCTCCGCGATCGACATGGACGGCTTCATCAACGACGTGGTGGCCACCGCCGACCACGTGGCCGCCAAGCTGCGGCAGAAGCGCAAGCTCAAGATCTCCTTCGACGAGTGGAACGTCTGGTACGAGTCGCGCCTCAAGGCCGACCTGGACCGGCGCGGCTGGGTGGAGGCGCCCGCCCTGATCGAGGACGACTTCACCGCGGTCGACGCGGTGGTCGTCGGCGACCTGCTGATCACCCTGCTCCGGCACGCCGACCGGGTCGGCGTGGCCTGCCAGGCGCAGCTGGCGAACGTGATCGCCCCGATCCGGACCCGCAACGGCGGGCCGGCCTGGCGGCAGAGCATCTTCCACCCGTTCGCCCTCACCGCCCGGTACGCCCGCGGCACCGTGCTGCGTACCGAACCGGTCTCCCCCAGCTACGAGACCAGGCGCTACGGCGACGTGCCGGTGCTGGACACCGTCGCGCTGCACGACGAGGAGAGCGGTGAGCTCGTCGTCTTCGCGGTGAACCGGAGCGAGGAGGACCTCCCGCTCGACCTGGACCTGCGCGGGCTGCCCGGCCTGCGTGGTGTGGAACACCTCACCCTGGCCGCCGGGGACGACCCGGAGGCGATCAACACCGAGGCCGAACCCGACCGGGTGACGCCCCGGGCACTGCCCACCCCCACCTCCGACGGCGGTCGCTGCTCCGTACGCCTGCCGGCGGTCTCCTGGAACGTGCTGCGCTTTGGCACCCGGCCCTGACCAGGGAATATCCTTCACCCCGTCCCCCAAGGAGATAACCGCATGATCCAGAACGAAATGAGCCGGCGGCGCCTGCTCGGGCTCGGCGTCGGTCTCGGCACGGCCGCCTCGCTGACCCTGGCCGGTTGCGGTGGCGGCAGCGCCACCAAGTCGGGCGGCCCCGCCGCGGGCAACGGCGGCAAGGACTACACCGGCCCGAAGGTCGACCTGAAGCTGTGGAACGGCTTCACCGGCGGTGACGGCGACATCTTCAAGAAGCTGGTGCAGCAGTTCAACAGCGAGCACCAGAACATCGCGGTGGCGGTCACCACGTACCAGTGGGAGGACTACTACAGCAAGCTGCCCGGCGCGGTCTCCAGCGGCAACGGCCCGGACATCGCGGTCATGCACATGGACCAGCTGGCCACCTTCGCCGCCCGCGGCGTGATCACCGAGCTGGACGACGTGTCCAAGGCGCTGGAGCTCAACGAGGGCGACTTCGCCCCGACCGTCTGGACGGGCGGCATCTACAACGACAAGCGGTACGGCATCCCGCTGGACATGCACCCGCTGGGCTTCTACTACAACAAGGCCGTCATGCAGAAGGCCGGCCTGGACCCGAACAAGCCGCCGACGAACAAGGAGGAGTTCACCGCCGCGCTGGTCGAGCTGAAGAAGTCGGGCATCCAGGGCTTCTGGGTCAGCCCGTTCCAGTTCACCGGCGGCATGACCTTCTACTCCCTGCTGCACCAGTGGGGCGGCACCCTCTTCGACGACCAGGTCCAGAAGGCCACCTTCAACTCGGACCCGGCGGTCGAGGCCTGCACCTGGCTGGTCGACATGATCAAGCAGGGCTACTCCCCGGCCAACGTCGGCCAGGACGCCGACTACCTGGCCCTCAAGGCCGGCAAGAACGCGTTCAACTTCAACGGCATCTGGCAGATCAACGACATCGCCAAGGACCCGGCCGCGCAGATCGGCGTCGCCGAGGTGCCGCAGCTCGGCACCCAGAAGGCCGTCTGGGCGAACTCGCACAACTTCACCATCGTGAAGCAGCGCGGCGCCGACAACAACAAGATCTCCGGCGCCAAGGTCTTCATCAACTGGCTGAGCGAGCACTCACTGGACTGGGCCAAGGGCGGCCAGGTCCCGGCCCGCAAGGCGGTCCGGGAGAGCGCCGAGTTCAAGGCGATCAAGGACGTCTCCACCCTCGCCCCCGAGCTGGAGTACGCGGCCTTCCCGCCGGCCACGCCGGGTCTCGGCGAGGTGCTGCTGACCTTCTACAACTCCTTCAACGAGGCGGCGCTGAACAAGAAGTCGCCGAAGCAGGCCCTCGACGACGGGGTCGCCAAGGCCAACAAGCAGCTCGAGGACAACCGCAAGAAGTACGGGAACTGATTCCCCATGGCGGATGTGATCGAGGTCGGGGCGGCGCGCAAGGACGCGCCGCCCCCGGCGGGCGGGAAGGGCCGCCGGGGCGTGACGGAGCGGGGCAGCCGCGCGACCCCGTACCTCTTCCTCGCGCCGTACCTGCTGCTCTTCCTCACCTTCGGCCTGCTGCCGATCCTCTTCGGGGTCTGGCTGAGCGTGCACCAGTGGGATCTGCAACTGCCCAACCGGCCCTTCGTCGGGCTGGACAACTACAAGGACCTGTTCGACAGCGAGTCGGCGATCTACGGCGACTGGTGGTCGAGCGTGAAGGCCACCGCGATCTTCACCGTCTTCTCGGTGCCGCTGCTGGTGGTCATCCCGCTCGGGCTGGCGCTGCTGCTCAACAAGTCGTTCCCCGGCCGCACGTTCTTCCGGGCGGTGTACTTCGCCCCGTACGTCCTCGGGGTCGCGGTGATCGGCCTGCTCTGGCGCTTCCTGCTCGACGCCAACCTGGGCCTGGTCAACCGGCTGCTCGGCGCGGTGGGGCTGCCCGCGGACACCCCGTGGGTGACCGACGTGCCGTGGGCCTGGGTGTCGCTGGTCGGGGTGACCGTCTGGTGGACCTCCGGCTTCAACGCGGTGATCTACCTGGCCGGCCTCCAGGACATCTCGCCGGAGCTCTACGAGGCGTCCCGGATGGACGGCGCGAACGCCTGGCAGCGGTTCCGCAACGTCACCGTCCCGGGGCTGCGCCCGGTCCTGCTCTTCGTGCTGACCACCACGATCCTCGCCTCGGCGAACGTCTTCGGCCAGTCCTTCCTGATCACCCAGGGCGCGCCCGGTGAGGAGACCAGGACGGTGGTCTGGCGGATCGTCGACGAGGGGCTGCGGGACAACGACGCCGGCCGGGCGGCCGCGATGAGCATCGTCTTCGCGCTGGCGCTCACCGTGATCAGCCTGATCAACTTCCGGTTCTTCCGGTACCGGGAAGACTGAGGGGCACCCGATGACGACTCTCCGCCGTTCCGCGCGCTACGGGCTGCTGGTGCTCCTCGCCCTGATCTTCCTGACCCCGCTGGTCTGGATGCTCATCACCTCGGTGAAGACCTACGGCGAGGCGCAGAAGATCCCGCCGACCTTCGTGCCGAAGCCGTTCTCCACCTACGGCTACGAGCAGATCCTCGGCAACACCGCCAACCCGGTGCTGCGCTGGTTCCTCAACAGCATGCTGGCCGCCACCCTGCACGCGCTGCTGGTGCTGGCGACCGCCTCGATGGCCGCGTACGCGCTGGCCCGGCTGCGGTTCCGCGGCCGGGGCGTGGGCTTCGCGCTGATCGTGGGCACGCTGTTCATCCCGCCGACCTCGCTGATCATCCCGAACTTCGTGATCGCCGACCGGCTCGGCTGGCTGGACACCCTGACCGTGGTGGTCGTGCCCGGCGCGGCCAGCGCGTTCGGCGTGTTCTTCCTGCGCCAGTTCTTCCTCTCCATCCCGGCCGAGCTGGAGGAGGCGGCGGTGCTGGACGGGGCGAACCACTGGCAGATCTTCTCGAAGGTGCTGCTGCCGCTCTCCAAGCCGGCCCTGGCCACCCTCGCGGTGCTGTCGTTCCTGACCAACTGGAACGACTTCCTCTGGCCGATCTACGTGCTGTTCAGCCCGGAGCGGCTGACCCTGCCGCCGGGCCTGGGCCTGCTCCAGGGCGCCTACGTCACCGACTATCCGGTGATCATGGCCGGTGCGGTGCTGGCCAGCGTGCCGGTGCTGATCCTCTTCGTGGCGGCCCAGCGGCACATCATCCAGGGTGTGTCCCGCAGCGGTCTGAAGGGATGACGGCCCGCAGACTCCGGCGACGTGGTGCGGCGGCGGTCCTCGCCGCCGCACTGGTCGTCGCCGGCTGCGGCGAGGACGCCGCCCCCACCCCATCGAGTACGCGGAGCGACCCGAACATGTTCACCAACCCCGTGGTCCGTGCCGACGCCCCCGACCCGTTCGTCACCCGGGCCGGGGACGCCTGGTGGATGTTCCACACCAACGCCGCCGGCCGGAACGTACCGGTGCGGCGCTCCGCCGACCTGGTCGAGTGGTCCGAGCCCGAGGAGGCCCTGCCCGAGCTGCCCGCCTGGGCGGACCCGGGCAAGACCTGGGCGCCGGAGGCGATCCAGCTCGCGCCGGACCGGTTCGTGCTCTACTACACCGTCGCCGGCCGCGAGTCCGGCCGGCAGTGCGTGGGCCGGGCGGTGGCGAGCGAGCCGCAGGGCCCGTACCGGGACGAGTCGACCGAGCCGTTCATCTGCCAGGCGGAGCTGGGTGGCGCGATCGACGCCAGCCCGTTCCGGGACACCGACGGCACGCTCTGGCTGCTGTGGAAGAACGACGGCAACGCCATCGGGGTCGACACCTGGCTCTGGTCACAGCGGCTCTCCCCGGACGGGCTGAGCCTGGTCGGCGAGCCGACGAAGCTGCTGAAGCAGACCGAGCCGTGGGAGGGCACCCTGATCGAAGGGCCGTTCTTCCACCGGCGGGACGGCAGGCTCTTCCTCTTCTTCGCCGCCAACGCCTACGACAAGGAGACGTACGCCGAGGGCTACGCGGTCTGCGACGGCCCGGCGGGGCCGTGCCGCAAGGCGCCGGAGAACCCGATCCTGAAGACCAACCAGGTGGCCTCCGGCCCCGGCCACGCCTCGATGGTGGAGTCCGACGGGCGGACCTGGCTGGTCTACCACGCCTGGCCGCCCGGCCAGGAGGGCGCCACCGACCCGGGCCGCCAGGTCTGGCTGGACGAGGTGGTCTGGACCGACGGCAAGCCGGTCGTCAAGGGCCCGACCGGCGGGCCGCAACGACGCCCCTGAGCGCCGCACCACCGCACCACCGCACCACCGCACCACGCGATCACCGTGGGTGACAGCTCACACCCGTCGCGCACGGTGATCGGTGCGCTCGATGGCGGGAACCCACTCGCCGCCTTTGCTCTGCTGCACCCCGCGCAACATGAGAGCTGACCTGCGCGTTTTCGTCGGGCGTCGCGGCGGGTGCCGCTGGCGCCATCACGAACGGTGACTGTCGCGTGGGGTGCAGCAGAGCAAAGGCTGAGGGTGGTGGCGGTGTGGCTGGGAGGCTTGTCACCATCGGTCACCGACGACCGGCCAGCTTGGAGGCACGGCGGGCGCAGTGAGCGCCCGCGGCCCAAGCGGCGCGGGGCAGACGCGGGGTGTGCGGCGGACGTGCCGCGACGCCGGGCGACGGTGCCGCCCGGCGTCGCGTGGGTGGTGGGTCAGGCCGGGGTCCGCTGGGTGGGCACCGGTTCGCCGTGCTCGCGGCGGGCCAGGCGGTTGCGGCGGTGGCCGTAGCCGAAGTAGATCACCGCGCCGAGCACCATCCAGACCAGGAACCGGATCCAGGTCTCCACGGAGAGGTTCAGCATCAGGTAGAGGCAGGCCAGCGCGGAGATGATCGGCAGCACCGGGGAGAACGGCACCCGGAACGACCGCTCCAGGTCGGGGCGCTTGCGCCGCAGGATCGGCACCGCCAGCGAGACCAGCACGAACGCGCAGAGCGCGCCGATGCTGACCAGGTCGGCCAGCGCGGAGAGCGGCAGGAAGCCGGCGAGCAGCGCGACCGCCACTGTCATGATCGCGGAGATCCGGTACGGGGTGCCCCAGCGCGGGTGCACCTTGGCGATCGACGGTGGGATCAGCCCGTCCCGGGCGATGGCGAAGCCGATCCGGCCCATGGCCACCAGGTCGACCAGGATCACGCTGGTCAGGCCGGCGACGGCCGCGATGGAGACCAGGATGGCCGCCCAGCCGGCGCCGGCCGACTTGAAGGCCGAGGCGATCGGGGCGCCCTCGTCGATCTCGGCGTACGGCACCATGCCGACCACGACCAGCGAGACACCGATGTACAGCACGGTCGAGATGAGCAGCGTGCCGAGCAGACCCAGCGGCAGGTCCCGCTTGGGCTTCTTCGTCTCCTCGCCCATGTTGGCCACCGCCTCGAAGCCGGTGTACGCGAAGAAGACCACCGCGGCGGCGGTGAGCACGCCGGCGAAGCCGAAGACGGAGGGTTCCATCCCGAAGATGGCCTGGGTGACCGGTTGCCGGATGCCGTCCTCGCCACCCGACGCCGGCTCGGTGGCCGGGATGAACGGGCTGAGGTTGGCCGCCTTCACGAAGAACAGGCCGGCCACCATGATGAAGACGCAGATGGCCACCTTGACCAGGACCAGCAGGTTGGTGACCCGGGCGGACTCGCGGACGCCGATGATGGCGACCACGCCGAGGATCAGCACGATCGCGATCGCGCCGATGTTGACGATGCTGCCCTCCTCGCCGAACCAGGTGGTCGGCAGGCCGAGCAGGTCACCGAGGTAGCCGGACCAGCCGCGGGCGACCACGGCCGCGCCGAGCGCGAACTCCAGCAGCAGGTCCCACCCGATGATCCAGGCGACGATCTCGCCCATGGTGGCGTACGCGTAGGTGTAGGCGCTGCCGGCGGTCGGCACGCTGGACGCCAGCTCGGCGTAGCAGAGCGCGGCGAGCAGGGCCACCACGCCGGCGATCGCGAAGGAGATCACCACGCCCGGACCGGCGTGGTTCTTGGCCTCGATACCGGTCAGCGTGAAGATGCCGGTACCGATCACGATGCCGATGCCGAAGCCGGTGAGGTCGATCGCGCCGAGGCGACGCTTGAGACCGGGACCGCCGTCGGCACCGTCGGCGTCCCCCTGGGCTATCACGTCCTTGATCGGCTTGGTACGCAGCACGGACACCGCGGTCACCCCCTCCCCGTGGCCGCCCGGATGGTGGCCAGCGCGGGGCGATGCTACCCAGTACGCACCCTCGCCAACCGTCACTTCCCGGCCAATCCGGCCATCACCCGGCGTGTGGAGCGGATCACGCCCGGCCATGTGGCGGCGCTCTCGGCATCGATCGGGGCCGAATCCTGCCCCGACCTTGCGCGGAGCCCGCCGGATGTGAAACTTTCCTACCAGCGGTCGATCGTTGACGGCGAATTGTGCCTACCGGCCGCTCCCCCACCGGCAGCCCGACGAAGGGACCCACCGCATGAAGGCATCTCGGCTCGCCACCGCCGGGCTGGCCGCGGCACTGCTCGGCGCGCTGGTCGCCGTCGCCCCCGCCAGCGCCGCACCCGAGGCGGCGCCGGAGAGCGCCACCTGCGTCACCGACCCGGCCACCCCGAAACGCCAGTTCCGGGCCATGTGGATCTCGTCGGTGGTGAACATCGACTGGCCGACCAAGGCGTCGCAGACCGCTCCCGACCGGATCGCCGCCCAGCAGGCCGAGTACCGCGGCTGGCTCGACCTGGCGCAGCAGCTCCACCACAACGCCGTCGTCGTGCAGGTCCGCCCCACCGCCGACGCGTTCTGGCCATCGGCGTACGAGCCCTGGTCGGAGTACCTGACCGGGGTGCGCGGGCAGGACCCCGGCTGGGACCCGCTGGCCTTCCTGGTCGCCGAGTCGCACAAGCGGAACCTGGAGTTCCACGCCTGGTTCAACCCGTACCGGGTCTCCATGCCGGCCCCGGGTGGAGCGGGCGCGGACATCTCGAAGCTGGCCCCGGACCACCCGGCCCGGCAGCACCCGGACTGGGTCTTCGCGTACCCGCCGGCCGGGGTCGCCGGCAGCCGGCTCTACTACAACCCCGGCATCCCCGCCGTCCGTGAGTTCGTCCAGACCGCGATGATGGACGCGGTCAGCCGGTACGACATCGACGGCGTGCACTTCGACGACTACTTCTACCCCTACCCCAGCGGAACCTGGCAGGTGCCCGACGACGCCACCTTCGCCGAGTTCGACCGCGGCTTCACCGACAAGGCCGACTGGCGGCGGGACAACATCAACCTGCTGGTCCAGGAGATGAACGCGAAGATCAAGGCGGCCAAGCCGTGGGTGAAGTTCGGGGTCAGCCCGTTCGGCATCTGGCGCAACAGGACCGCCGACCCGAACGGCTCGGACACCACCGGCTCCCAGTCGTACGACATCATCTCCGCCGACACCCGTAAGTGGATCAAGAACGAGTGGATCGACTACGTGGTGCCGCAGCTGTACTGGTACATCGGCCAGTACCCGGCCGCCGACTACGCCCGACTGGTGCCGTGGTGGGCGGAGACCGTCCGGGGCACCCGGGTGCAGCTCTACATCGGCCAGGCCGACTACAAGAGCGGTGACCCGGCGTACGGGCCGTACTGGATGAACCCGAACGAGCTGTCGGACCACCTGACGCTCAACCGGTCGTACCCGGAGGTGCTCGGCAACGTGCACTTCTCCGCCGTACAGGTGAAGGCGAACCGGCTCGGCGCCACCGACATCTACGCCGCCGAGCACTACTCCCGCCCGGCGCTGGTGCCGGCGATGCCGCACCTGCCGTCGGCGCCCCTGCTCGCCCCGGTCGTCACCGACGTGCGGCGGCAGGCCGAGGGTGTCCGGCTGAGCTGGCGGCAGCCTGCCGACGGCGCCGGCCCGTTCGGCACCGCCACCTCGTACGCGATCTACCGGCTGGACGGCGCGGGTCGCGCCGGCGACTGCGACCTCGTCGACGCGTCCAACCTGGTGGCGACGGTCCGGGGCACCGCCGGGGACGTGCAGTCCTGGGTGGACACCACGGCCCGGGCCGGGACGGCGTACACGTACCACGTGACGGCGCTGGACCGGGTCTGGAACGAGGGACCGGCCAGCCCGCCGCGCTTCGTCCGGTGAAAGGAGGGGCCCCCGGTTAACGCCTCCGGTATAGCAGGGGCCCCCTGTTAACACAGCCGACGCCCGGGACTCGTGTCGAGTCCCGGGCGTCGTCGTCACCGCCGTCGCCCTGCTCACCGCGCTGGGGCTCGCCTCCCCGGCGGCCGCCGCGGTCAGCACCGAACAGAAGCTCAGTGTCCTGTCCAGCTGGACCCAGACCAGCGCCAGCAGCTACAGCGCCTGGAACGCCGGCCGGCACGACAAGGCCGCCTGGTCCGAGTACGCCTTCGACTGGTCGACCGACTACTGCTCGTCCAGCCCGGACAACCCGCTGGGATTCCGGTTCAGCCTCTCCTGCTACCGGCACGACTTCGGCTACCGGAACTACAAGGCGACGAGCCTGTTCTCCGCCAACAAGTCCCGGCTGGACAGCGCCTTCTACGCCGACCTGAAGCGGGTCTGCGCGACGTACAGCTACCTGGTCCGCCCCGCCTGCTACAGCCTGGCCTGGACCTACTACGAGGCGGTCAACGTCTTCGGCTCGACCGCCGCCGTCCGCCAGTCCGACCTCGACCGCGCCGCCCGCCTCCTCCCCACCCCCTGACCCATCCGCCCACCTCCACCGCCGGCGGCACTCGTTGATCATGAAGTTAGCGGCGAGTTCGATCTCTTCTACTGCCGCTAACTTCATGATCAACCATGCAGGCCGGGGTGGGGCGCGCCCAAGGGGTGGGGGGCCGGTTGGCGGGGGGAGGGGGTGGCGCCGGGCGCGAAGCGGGCGGAGGTGACGGCCAGGTCGGGGTGCTCGACCGCCAGGGCCAACGCCGCGGCCTCCTCCAGGCCCAGCTCACCGCCCTCGGCGTACGCGGCGTCGAAGGTCGCGTCGCCGAGGATCCGGCGCAGCTCCACCTGCCGCTCCGACCAGTACGCGCCGTACAGCCCCGGGGTGGAGCGCATGCTCGCCCGGACCGCCTGGGCCGCGCCGAAGAGCCGGGCGGCGGTCAGCAGGTCCCCGCTCGCCACGCACCGCACCGCGATCGCGTTGACCGTGTCGCAGGCCCGGCCGTGGTAGCCGTGGCTCATCCGGGACCGCAGCGCCACCGCCAGGTGCTCGTGCGCCGCGACCAGGTCACCGCGGGCCAACGCCACCATGCCGAGCAGCATGTCCACCGAGCGGCGTCCCCGTTCCAGCGGGCGGGCCGCCTCCACCGGCCGGGCCGCACCGAGCAGCTCCGCCGCCTCGTCCAGGGCACCCCGCCGCCAGAGCAGCTCGGCCAGGTTGAACACGGCGAAGAGGGCGTCGGGGAGGACGTCCTGCTCCGCCGCCCAGTCGATGACCTCCCGGCAGATCCGCTCCGCCTCGTCCAACTGCCCGAGGTCGATCAGCGGGGCGGCCCGGCCGGCCAGCACCCGGGCCAGCAGGCCGGTGTCGCCGGCCTGCCGGGCGGCCGCCTCCGCGCGCTGGGAGAAGCGCAGCTCCTCGGCGAACTCCCCGTCGGCCCCGGCGTGCAGCGAATGCATGTGGTACGCCGCCGCCAGCTCGGCCTCCGGGATCGACTCCCCGTTCTCGGCGATCCGGCCGTAGAGCCGGAACAACCACAGCCGCCCCTCCCGGGCCAGCCCGCGCTCCCGCCACCAGTGGTCCAGCCCGCCGGCCAGCCGCAGCCCGGCCCGGGCGCTGCCCCCGGTCGCGCACCAGCGCAGCGCCGCCCGCAGCTCGTCGGCGAGCGGGTCCAGCGCGTACAGCGACAGCGTCACCGGGCGACCGTCCGGGCCCAGGCGGGCGCGTTCCAGCGCGTGGCTCGACCAGGCGACGTGCCGGTCGCGGGCCGCCTGTTCCTCACCGGCCTCGGCCAGCCGGCGGCCGGCGTACGCCCGGATCGGGTCGAGCATCCGGTAGGTGCTGCCCGAGGCACGCGGCTCGGCCAGCACCATAGACTTGTCGACCAGGACGGAGAGCGCGTCGAGCGGGTCCTCCCCGAGCAGCCACTCCACGGTGGACAGCTCGACCGGTCCGGCGAAGACGGCCATCCAGCGCAGCAGCCGGGACGCGCGCGGCCCGAGCGTCCGGTACGACCAGGTGACGGTGGCCTGCATGGTGAGGTGCCGTTCGGTGGCCGAGCGCTGCACCGCCCGGTGTGCCGGGGTGGGCGGGGTGGTCCCCACGGCCGCTGCGGCCAGGTCGACGGTGTCCTGCTGGTTGCCGGTGTACCCGTTCTCCGCCGGGGGCGGCTCCGGCGCGTCCCGGCCGGCGTCCAGGGTGCCGAGCACGTCGTCGAGGCGGGCGGCGAGCTGGCCCACCGAGAGCACCCGCAGCCGGGCGGCGGCCAGCTCGATGGCGAGCGGCACCCCGTCCAGCCGGCGTACCACCCGGCGCAGGTCGGCCTGCTCGGCCTGGTCCGGCCGGCGGCCACCCCGGGCGGCGGCCGTCCGGTCCAGCAGCAGCGCCACCGCGTCGCTCTCCCGGCCACCCGGCCCCGGATCGACGGCCAGCGGCGGGATCCGCCACACCACCTCACCGGGGAGCCCGAACGACTCCCGGCTGGTGGCGAGCACCCGCACGCCCCGGCCGCCGGCCAGCAGCCGGGAGATCACCTCACCGGAGGCGGCCGGCTGGGCGTCGCAGGTGTCCAGCAGGATCAGCATCCGCCGGGCGGCGGCGTACTCGACCAGGGTGTCCACCATCGGACGTCCCGGCTCCGGACGCAGCCCGAGCACGGCGGCCACCGCGAACGCCACCAGGCCGGGGTCGGTCACCGTGGCGACGTCGACGAACCACACCCCGTCCGGGTACGCCTCGACCACGCCGCCGGCGAGCTCCACGGCGAGCCGGGTCTTGCCGGTGCCGCCCGCGCCGAGCACGGTCACCAGCCGGTGCGACTCGATCAACGCCCGCAGCTCGACCCGCTCGGTCTGCCGCCCGACGAACGAGGTGACCTGGGTGGGCAGGTTGTGCGCCACCGCGTCGGCGGTACGCGGCCGCGGGAACTGCCGCTCCAGGCCGGGGGCGACCAGCTGGAACAGTCGTTCCCGGTCGTCGAAGCCGCGCAGCCGGTGCAGCCCCAGGTCCAACAGGGACGCCCCGGCCGGCAGCGGGTCGGCGTGCCGGGCGGTGGCCGCCGAACAGAGCACCTGACCACCGTGGGCGGCCGCCGCGATCCGGGCCGCCCGGTGCACCTCGGGGCTGGCGTACTCGCCGTCGCGCGGCTCCGCCCAGCCGGTGTGCAGCCCCATCCGCACCCGCGGGGTGCCCTCCGGGGTCGGCCAGTCGTGGTCGGCCAGCGCCCGCTGGCCGGTCAGGCAGGCGGTCAGCGCGGCGGAGGCGTCGGGGAACGCGAGGAAGAAGGAGTCCCCCTCGGTCAGCAGTTCGGCGCCCCCGGTGGCGGCCAGCGTCCGGCGCAGCAACCGGCGGTGCTCGGCCAGCACCGGCGGGTAGTTCACCCCGAGCATCTGGGCCAACCGCGTCGACCCCTCGATGTCGGTGAACACGAAGGTCACCCACCCGGTCGGCAGGTGGATCCGTGGCGACATGCGTGGAACCTCCGCCCCTGACGTCGGGTCAATGCTGCCCTATGTGCACGCCGTCACGCATCGTGAGAACGGTCGGGTGCGACCCCGTCCCACGGTCCCACCGGTCCCGAGCTGGGCCTGGATCCGGCCCGGTCGGCTTCGGTCGGGTTCAGCAGCCGCAGGCGCCACCGCAGCAACCGCCGCCCCCGGTGGGCGCCGACGGGGCGGCGCCGCCCCGGCCGGTGACCGCCACCGCGGAGAGCAGCTTGACCGTGTCGCCGTGCCCCTGCGGGCAGGGCGTCGGGTTGCCGGCCTCGGCCATCGGCCGGTTGACCTCGAAGGTGTCGCCGCAGGCGCGGCAGCGGAACTCGTACCGGGGCATGTGTCCAGGGTACGACCGGTCCTGACGCCGGTGCGGACATGGGTGATACTCGACGGGTGGCGGACGGCGAGCAGCGATCGACGGTACGGCCCCTGCGACCGGCCACGCCGCCCGACGGGCCGCTCGCGGGCTCCGGCGCGGCACCCGACCCGACCTCCCTGCCCCGGCCCCGTCGCCCCTGGTCGAAGCCGCCCGCCGACGACGAGAAGGCCACCGCCGCCGAGCCGGCCGAGGCCACCGCCGCCGACCAGAAGGCCGACGACGACGAGAAGGCCGCCGACGACGTCGATCCGGCCGGTGAGGTGGCGAAGGTCGTCGCGGTCCCCCGGCGCCGTCGGGTGCCGTTCGCGCACGCGGTCCGCTCTCGCCCGCCCGGCCGCCTGATGGGCGCGTCCCGGGCCACCCGCGACTGGTCCCGCCGACCGGCGGGCCGGCTGGCCCTCTCCGGGCTCTTCCTGCTCGGCCTGGTCGCCGCCACGGCGGCGGCGGGAGCGATCGTGATTCCGGCGACCGCAGGTGACCCGCGCCCGGTGGCGGTGGACGCCACCTCGGCGGCGCCGGGTTCCGGCGTACCCCAGGAGGGCGTCCCGCCCGGCGTGCCGGCGCCGTCGGGAGCCGCCGCCTCACCGGCGTGGCCCGCCCCCAACGGCCCCGGCCTGCCCGGCGTCACCCCGCTGCCCGACGCCACGGCGCTGCCGGGCGCCACCGTGTTCCCCGGCGCGACGGCACCGCCCGGCGGCGCCGCGCTCCCCGGCGTGACCGGCCAGCCCGGCGCCACGCCGACCGTGGGCGCGCAGCCGGGCCGGCCGGCGGACGCGCTGGCCGACTGGGCCCGGCTCACCGGCGCCCGGGTCGGCATCTCCCCGGTGGCCATGCAGGCGTACGGCTACGCGGAGCTGGTGCTGGCCCAGACGCACCGCAGCTGCCAGCTGAGCTGGACCACGCTGGCCGCTATCGGGTACGTCGAGTCCCGGCACGGCCAGGCCAACGGCGCCACCCTGCAACCGAACGGCCGGGCCGAGCCGGAGATCATCGGTGATCCGCTCGACGGCCAGGGCGGGCGCTCGCTGATCCGGGACACCGACCGGGGCGTGATCGACGGTGACCCCGTCCACGACCGGGCCCTCGGTCCGATGCAGTTCATCCCCACCACCTGGCAGCAGGTGGGCGCGGACGCCGACAACGACGGCAAGGTCGACCCGCACGACCTCGACGACGCCGCGCTGGCCGCCGGCCGTTACCTCTGCCAGGGCGGCCGGAACATGACCATCGCCGGCGACTGGTGGGGGGCGATCCTGTCCTACAACGACGTCCGCCGGTACGCCCAGGACGTCTACGACAAGGCCAACGAATACGGACTGGCCAGCCGTACGTGACGTGATCGTCCGCATACATTGGAGAACTGGACACTTCCCCCAGGCTGCCGTTGACGGCAAGCTAGACGGGTGATGGTGCGCGAGTGGGATCCCCGGACGGCGTCGTCCGACGAGATCACGTCGTTGCTGGGCACGCTGAACGCGGTCCTCGCGGCCGACCTCCCGCAGGACCCGCCGTGGCGGGAGAGTTCCCTGCGCGAATACCTCTCCGAGGTGATGCCCGGCGAGCGGCGGATCTCCTGGATCGCCCAGGCCGAGCCGGGCGACGACGGGACGCCGGGCGAGGTCGTCGGGCATGTCCAGGTGCTGCTGCTGGGCGGCATCGGCGTGCTGGAGGTGCTGGTGCACCCGTCGGCGCGGCGCACCGGGCTGGGCCGCACCCTGGTCCGGCTGGCCGCCCGCCGGGTCTGGGACGAGGGCTTCCAGTCGATCGGCGTCGAGGTGGTCGGTGACACCCCGGCCGTCGCGTTCTACGAGTCGCTGGGCTTCACCCGGGAGTACGTCGAGACCCGCAGCGTGCTCGACCTGACCACGGTGGAGTGGCCGGCGCTGGCCGAGATGGCCACCGGCGTCGGCGCGGGCTACCACCTGGAGTTCTGGCCCGGCGGCCCGCCGGACGAGCTGATCGAGGCGTACGCGCGGGCCAAGGCGGAGGTGCGCGACGTCGACGACGGCGAACTGCGCCCCAGCTCGTACGACCCCCAGCGGCTGCGGGACAGCCTCGACACGCTGCACCGGCGCGGCATGCAGCCGTACATCGTGCTGGCCCTGCACGAGCAGTCCGGTGAGGTGGCCGGGCTGACCGAGGTGGTGGTGCCGGCACAGCACCCGACCCGCGCCGACCAGTACGACACCATCGTCGTGCAGGACCACCGCGGCTACGGCATCGACCGGGCGATCAAGGCGCGGATGCTGATGGAGCTGCGTTCGGCCGAGCCCGGCCTGGTCGAGGTGCAGACCTGGAACGCGCAGGCCAACGAGGCGATGCTGAAGGTCAACGCCGAGCTGGGCTACCGACCCGACCGGGACTGGTGTGAATACAGCGTGGACGTCGCCGAGTTGGTGCACCGGCTGGACCCGCCGGCGACCCGATCGGACGGTCCGGCGCACTGACCGGGCCGTGGCCGGCGTCCACAGCAGCACCCCCGGTCGGTGACCGGCGCGCGACGGGTGGAATTCACCAAAGCGCTGCCCGGGGGATGGACGGCGGCCAGCACCTGCACTTAACGTGCGTTAGTTCACGTTCCCCCTTCGTGGAGGCCTCATGCGCCCGCGCCGCAGATACGCCGCGCTCGCTACCGCCGCCGCCGTCACCCTTCCGGTGATCGGCGCGGCGCCCGGCGTGGCAAGCGCCGCGCCCACCGACCTGTTCATCTCCGAGTACGTCGAGGGCTCGTCCAACAACAAGGCGATCGAGCTCTACAACGGCACCGGCGCCCCGGTCGACCTGGCCGCCGGCGGCTACCAGCTCCAGCTCTTCTTCAACGGCGCGACCACGTCGACGAACGTCGCCCTGACCGGCACGGTGGCCGCCGGGGACGTCTTCGTCCTCGCCGCCTCCAGCGCCGCGCCGGCGATCCTCGCCCAGGCCGACCAGACCTACGGCTCCTCGCTGTTCAACGGTGACGACGCGATCGTGCTGCGCAAGGGCTCGACGGTGCTCGACTCGATCGGTCAAGTGGGCGTCGACCCGGGCACCGAGTGGGGCACCGGCCTCACCAGCACCGCCGACAACACGCTGCGCCGACTGCCGACGATCAGCTCCGGCGACACCGACCCGTCGGACGCCTTCGACCCGGCCGTCCAGTGGGCCGGCTTCGCCACCGACACCTTCGACGGGCTGGGCAGCCACAGCGTCGACGGCGGCGGCCCGGTGGACGCCCCGGCCGTGCTGACCTGCGGCGGCGCCCTGACCGTCGAGGCGGGCGCCACGGCGACCCGGGAGGTGACCGCCACCGACGCCGACGACACCATCGTCGACCTGGCCGTCACCGCGGTCACCCCGACCCCGGCCACCGGCTCGATCAGCCGTACCGCCCTCACCCCGGCCACCGCGGCCGGCGGCACCGCCACCGCGACGCTGACCGCGGCCGGGTTGCCCGGCGGCGCGTACACGGTCACCGTGACCGCGACGGACGCCGACGGTGGCACCGCCACCTGCACCCTCACCGTGCAGGCCACCAGCGTGCTGACGGTCGGCGAGGTGCAGGGCCGCACCGGCGACGACGAGGACGGCGCCACGGACCGGTCGCCGCTCGCCCCGGCCAGCGGCAACGGCACCAGCGCCACCCTGTACGACGTGCGCGGTGTGATCACCCAGAAGTCGCTCCTGCGTACCTCCGCCGGGGCCGACCAGTGGGGCTTCTACCTGCAGAGCCGCAAGGGCGCCGAGGACGGCGATCCGCTGACCTCCGACGGCGTCTACGTCTTCACCGGCTCGTTCAAGACGCTGATCGGCGGCTACGAGCCGACCGTCGGCGACGAGGTGGTGCTGCGCGGCCGGGTGTCGGAGTACTTCAGCCAGACCCAGCTCTCCGGCGCGTCGCTGGTGCGCAAGCTGGACTCCGGCCTCGACGTGGACACCGCCGTCCAGGTGGACGACGCCACCCCGTCGGCCGACCCGGCCGAGGTCGCCCGGTTCTGGGAGCGGCACGAGGGCGCCCTGGTGCGGGTCCGCGCGGGCAGCGGGACCACCGCGCCCCGGTACGTCTTCGCCTCCTCCCTCGACTCGGAGATCCAGGTGCTGGACCGGGAGGACCCGCTGATGAAGCGGACCGACCCGTACGCCCGCCGGTCCTTCCGCGACGCGCACCCGCTGGACGACATCCCGGGCCAGCTGTTCGACAACGGCAACCCGCAGCGGATCCTGATCGGCGCCGGCGGGGTCAAGGCCGCCGCCGGTGACAACGCCGCGCTGCTGCCGGCCGTCCGTACCTTCGACACGCTCGCCGAGGACGCCGTCGGCGCCGTCGCGTACGGCTTCAGCAAGTACACCGTCCAGCCGACGGCGGTCTCCTTCGCCGCCGGCGCCGAACCGGCGGCGAACAACCCGCCCCGGGCGGCGAACCGGGACCGGGAGGTCGCGGTGGGCACCTACAACGTCGAGAACCTGTACGACTACCGGGACGACCCGTTCGACGGCTGCGACTTCGCCGGCAACTCCGGCTGCCCCGGGGTGAGCCCGCCGTTCGACTACGTGCCGGCGGACGAGGCGGCGTACACCACCCGGCTCGGCAAGGAGGCCCGGCAGATCATCAACGACCTGCACAGCCCCGATCTGCTGATGATCCAGGAGGCCGAGGACCAGGACATCTGCTCGGTCGTCGACGGCGCGCTGACCTGCGGCGCCACCGACAACGCCGACGGCGCCCCGGACACCGTCCAGGAACTCGCCCTCACCATCGCCGCCAACGGCGGCCCGGCCTACGCCGCGGCCTACGACCGGACCGGCGCGGACGCCCGGGGCATCACCTCGGCGTTCCTCTACCGCACGGACCGGCTGGCGCTGGCGGGGGCGACCGCCGGTGACCCGCTGCTCGGCGCCGCCCCCACCGTGCAGTACCGCTCGGCGGCGCTGCCGTCGAACACCGACGTGCAGAACCCGAAGGCGCTCAACGCGGTGCTCCCGGCCGACGTGGTGGGCGACACCGACGGCAGGAACGTCTACACCCGGGCCCCGCAGGTCGGGAAGTTCACCGTGGCGGCGGCCCCGGGGGCGAGCGAGCACCTCACCCTCTGGGCGATCGCCAACCACTTCTCGTCCGGCCCGGACCGTCGGGTGGCGCAGCGGCGCGAGCAGGCCGCGTACGGGGCGGCCGTGGTCCAGGCCATCGAGGCGAGCGACGCGCGGGCCCGGGTGGTCTACGGCGGGGACCTGAACGTCTACCCCCGCCCGGACGACCCGATCGCGACGGCCGAGAACCCGACCCCGTCGGACCAGCTCGCCCCGCTCTACTCCGCCGGGATGCACAACCTGTGGGACGACATCGTCGCGCAGGTGCCGGCGGCGGCCTACTCGTACACCTACTCGGGGCAGGCGCAGACGCTGGACAACGTGTTCGTCAACGACGAGCTGCACGGTGACCTGGTGCAGGCCCGGGTGGCGCACATCAACTCCGACTACCCGGCCGACACCGACGGGCTCGGTGACCGGGGGGCCAGCGACCACGACCCGCAGGTCGCCCGGTTCCGCTCCCGGGCGTCGCTGAGCGTCGGGGACGTCACGGTGGCCGAGGGCGACCAGGGCACGAAGCCGATGACCTTCACGGTGACGGTGTCCCGGCCGCTCTCCGCGCCGGCCACGATCTGCGCCGGCACGTACGGCACCACGGCGCAGGCCGGCCAGGACTACGACGCGTACGTCGGTTGCAGGACCCTGGCCGCCGGCCAGACCTCGCTGACCTTCCCGGTGACCGTGCGCGGTGACCGGCGGGTCGAGCCCGACGAGAAGCTGACCCTGCTGGTGGCCGGCGTGCCCGGCCTTCTGCTGACCGACCCGCTCGCCGTGGGCACGATCGCCAACGACGACTGACGGTTCCACCCGACGGCGGCCCGTCGTCCAGCTCACCGGCTGGACGGCGGGCCGTCTCAGTAGTCCCACCGGCGCGGGTCGGGTGGGCGGGGCGCGGAACGGTACTTCGCCACCCGCACCTCCCACTGGCTGAGCCGGCGACGCGCCTCCCGGTCGGCCGGACAGCGGTGGAACGTCTCGGGTGGCCGGGCCAGCCCGTAGATGTCCGCCCACCATTCGCCCGGCTCGGGGTCGAGGATGACGTTCAGGTGCGACGGGTAGCGGCGGTTGGCGCCGTCCCGCATGTCGTCCCGGTCCCGCATGGGCTGGATCACCCGCCCGTCCTGGTCGACCACGGCGAGGTACAGCCCCGCCGCGCCGAGGAGACGTTCGAGGACGGCGAGACTCGGGGTCAGCTCACCGGTCTCGACCCGCGCCACCGTCGAGGGGGCCACCTTGGCGAACCGGGCCATCTGCCGCTGCCCCAGGCAGGCGATCCGCCGGGCCCGCCGGACCAGCCCGGGGATCGGGAACGGGCCGATCGTCGGTTCGTCCGGTCCCGGCCCGGTGGGTCCGTCGCCGCTCGGGCCGCAGTCGGAGGTCGAACTCATGCCGCCGACCATGCCGGCGGCACCGTCGAAGCGGCAATCCCTGTGGACAAAGCTGTGGACAACGGGTCCGGCATCCACAGCGCAGGGGTGCGCCGGCCCCGCCGCATCTCCCGCCGCCCCTTTGCTCTGCTGCAGCGGACGCAACGGTGGGAGCACCTCTGCGTTGCGTGGACTGCAGCAGAGCAAAGGGGCCGGACGGCAAGGTGGCGGGCCGGGCCGGCGGGCGCGGCGCGGCGCGGCGCGGCGGGCGCCGCAGCGCGTCAGTAACGCTGGTGGAGGAGCTGGGCGGCCTCGACGGCCCAGTAGGTGAGGATGATCTGCGCGCCGGCCCGCCGGATCGAGGTGAGCGTCTCCAGGATCACCCGCTCCCGGTCGATCCAGCCGTTCGCGGCGGCCGCCTCGACCATCGCGTACTCGCCGGAGACCTGGTAGGCGGCGACCGGGACGTCCACCGCGGCCCGGACCGCCGACACCACGTCGAGGTAGGGCAGGGCCGGCTTGACCATCACCATGTCGGCGCCCTCGGCCACGTCCAGCTCGACCTCGCGCAGCGACTCCCGCAGGTTCGCCGGGTCCTGCTGGTAGCTGCGCCGGTCGCCCTCCAGGCACGACTCCACCGCGTCCCGGAACGGACCGAAGAACGCGGAGGCGTACTTCGCGGCGTACGCCAGCACGGCGACGTCCTGGTGACCCGCGGCGTCCAGGGCCCGGCGGACCACGCCCACCTGGCCGTCCATCATCCCGGACGGCCCGACCACGTGGACCCCGGCGTTGGCCTGGGCCACCGCCATCTCGGCGTACGCGGCCAGCGTGGCGTCGTTGTCCACCTCGCCGCCCGGGGTGAGCACCCCGCAGTGCCCGTGCGAGGTGAACTCGTCCAGGCAGAGGTCGCTCATCACGACGGTGGCGTCACCCACCTCGGCGACGACGTCGCGGATGGCGACGTTGAGGATGCCCGCCGGGTCGATCCCGCCCGAGCCGGTCTCGTCCCGGGACTCCGGCACCCCGAAGAGCATGATCCCACCGACCCCGGCCTGCACCGCCTCCGCGGCGGCCTTGCGCAGCGAGTCCCGGGAGTGCTGGAGCACCCCCGGGAGCGACGCAATCTGCCGCGGCTCGGTCAGCCCCTCCTTGACGAACATCGGCACGACCAGCTCGGCCGGGTCGACGCGGGTCTCGGCGACCAGCCGCCGCACGGCCGCGTTGCGACGCAGCCGGCGGGGCCGGATCTCGGGGTACGGCATGCGGGGCCTCCCGGGGACGATCAGCGGAAGCGGAGGGCGGTCGGCCCCTGCACCTTCGAACCACGGCGCTGCTTGGCCGGCATGGCGGCCAGCTTCTCGCGCAGCTCGACGGCGTAGGCGGCGAGCGCCTCCACCAGGTCGGGCACCGAGGCGTGCTGAGGCTGGACGTCGACCCGCAGGCCGAACTCCGTCGCGGTCTCCGCCGTCTTGGGCCCGATGACTGCAACAACGGTGCGGGCGTGCGGCTTCCCGGCGATGCCGACCAGGTTCCGGACGGTGGAGGACGAGGTGAACAGCACCGCGTCGAACCCGCCCGACTTGATCGCGTCGCGGATCTCGGCGGGCGGCGGGGCCGCCCGGACGGTCCGGTACGCGGTCACGTCGTCTACCTCCCAGCCGCGCTCGGTGAGCCCGGCGGCCAGGGTCTCGGTGGCGATGTCGGCGCGCGGCAGCAGCACCCGGCCCACCGGGTCGAGGATCTCGTCGTGCGGCGAGAACTCGGCCAGCAGGCCCTCGGAGGACTGCTCGCCCGCGGGCACCAGCTCCGGCTGGATGCCGAAGGCGCGCACGGCGTCGGCGGTGGCCTCACCGATGCAGGCGATCTTGACGCCGCCGAAGTGCCGGGCGTCCAGGCCGTGCTCGGCGAACTTCTCCCAGACCGCGCGGACCGCGTTCACCGAGGTGAAGATCACCCAGGCGTACCGGCCGTCGACCAGGCCCTTGACCGCCCGCTCCATCTGGGCGGGGGTACGCGGCGGCTCGACCGCGATGGTCGGCACCTCGCACGGGATCGCCCCGTACGCGCGCAGCCGCGCGCTCATCGCGCCGGCCTGCTCCTTGGTGCGGGGCACCAGCACCTTCCAGCCGTACAGCGGGCGGTTCTCCCACCAGCTCAGCTTGTCCCGCTCGCCGACGCCGGCGCCGACGGTGAGCACCACCCGGCCGGTGAAGCCGAGCGCCGCCGCGACGAAGGAGTCGACGGTCGACGTGGTGGTGTACTGCGTCTCGCCGGTGCCGTCGCCGGTCACCCCGACGCCCGTGCCACCGTCGACCCCGGCGGCCAGCAGGCCGTCCCGGACCGCGGCCAGGTCGCCGGCGTCGATGGCCAGCGCCAGCGAGCCCCGGCCGACCGCGGCGGCCAGCGCGTCGAAGTCCAGCACGCTGACGTCCTCGACGTCGGCGGCGGTGCGTACGCCCGGCAGCGGGACACCAGCGTAGGTGGCCACACCCTCGGCCTGCCCGACACCGGGCACCACCTCGAAGTGCGCGGCGGTACGCGCCACCGCCTGCACCTCCTTGACCACCGAGTCGTGGCCGAACGGGTCACCGGCGACCAGGTGCACCGCGTTCAGGCCGGACCGGGCGGCGGAGATGAGCACCTTCGCCACGTCGCCCGGGGCGCCCTCGGCCGGGGTGAACTGGGCGTCCTCGCGGGCCTCGGCACGCACGGCGTCGAGCAGGGTCTCCGGTACGCCCCGGTCGTAGACCACCTGGTCGGCGTCGACCAGGGCGTCGTGCGCCCGGCGGGTCAGCAGGCCCGGGTCGCCGGGGCCGGCCCCGACGAACGCGATGCGGCCTACGGGCTTACGGGTGCGGGTCATTCTGTGCTCCCAAATTGCTGGGTCCCCGGGCCGGCGTGTCCTTCTTGGCCGAGGATCGAGTCGGCGCCGAGTTCGAGGAGTTCGGCGGCGAGTGCCTTGCCGATCTCCGCCGCGTCGGCGGGCGTACCGGTGCGGGACAGCCGGAGGTCTCGGGAACCGTCCGGGCTGATCACCGCCCCGCGCAGGTAGATCTCGTCACCGGTCTCACCTTCGGCGAGTTCGGCGTAGGCGGCCACGGGTGCGGAGCACCCGGCCTCCAGGGTGGCCAGCAGCGCCCGTTCCGCGACGACCGCGGCCCGGGACGGTGCGTGGTCGAGCACCGCGAGCAGTTCGACCAGTTCGTGGTCGTCGCTGCGGCATTCCACCGCCAGCGCGCCCTGGGCGGGCGCGGGCAGCATGAGCATCGGGTCGAGCGTCTCGGTGATCACGTCGGCCCGGCCGATCCGGACCAGGCCGGCCCGGGCCAGGACGACGGCGTCCAGGTCGGCGTCCGGGCCGACGACCCGCCCGAGGCGGGTGTCGATGTTGCCCCGGATCGGCGTGACCTCCAGCTGGAGGCCGAGGGCGTGCAGTTGGGCGATGCGCCGCAGCGCGCCGGTGCCGATCCGCGACCCGGGGGGCAGCTCGGCCAGCGTCCGGCCGTCCCGGGCGATCAGCGCGTCCCGCGGGTCCTGTCGGGGCGGCACCGCCGCGATGTGCAGGTCGGGCGCGTCCGCGGTGGGCAGGTCCTTGTACGAGTGCACCGCGAGGTCGATGGTGCCGGCGGTCAGCGCGTCACGCAGGGCGGACACGAAGACGCCGACGCCGAGCCGGTGCACCGGGGCCGAGGAACGGTCGCCGGCGGTCACCACCTCGACCAGCTCGACGGGACGCCCGGTGGCGGCGGTCAGCGCGTCGGCGACCTGGCCGGACTGGGCCATCGCCAGGGTGCTGCCCCGGGTACCCAGGCGCAGGGGGGTGCTCATCGCTCACCTCCGGTGGACGGGACGTCGGTGCCGTCGACCGGCGCGGCGGCCGGGACCTCGGCCACCCCGAAGGACGGCCGGCCGGTGGCCTCCACGCCCGGGACACCCTCGGCCTCGACGACGTCGGGGACGGTGTCGACCGGGGAGGTCTGCGGCACCTGAAGGTCGAACAGTTCACGCAGCAGCGCGGCGTACTGGTCGCCGCCGGGCTCGGCGGCGAGCTGGCGGACCCGCACGGTGGGCTGGTGCAGCAGCCGCTGCACCACCCGGTGCACCGTCCGGGCGACGTCGGCCCGCTGCTCGTCGGTGAAGTCGGGGCGGCGCTGGGCGAGCCGGCGCAGCTCGGCGGTGACCACGTCGTCGGCGCGCCCGCGCAGGGCGGCCACGGTGGGCGCCACGTCGGCGCCGCGCAGCCAGGACAGGAACGCCTCGACCTCGGCCGTGACGATCCGGGTGACCTCGGCGGCGTCGGCGGCGGCCGGTCCGTCGGCGAGGATGGCGGCCATCCGGTCGATGTCGATCACCTCGACGCCGGGCAGGTCGGCCACGCCGTCGGCGACGTCGCGCGGCACGGCCAGGTCGAGCAGGACCAGCGGGCCACGCCCGGCCTCGCGCCGGCCCAGCGCCCGGGTCACCACGTCGAGGTCGAGGACCGGTTCGGTGGCGGCGGTGGCGGCCACCACGATGTCCACTGTGGCGAGCGCGTCGGCGAGTTCGCTCATCGGCACGGCGTTCGCCCCGTACGACTCGGCGAGGCGCACGGCCCGGTCGGCGCCGCGGTTGGTGACGGTGAGCGGCCCGGCGCCGAGCCGGGAGAGCGTCGCCACGCCGAGGGAGCCCATCGCGCCGGCCCCGACCACCATGGCCGGCCGGCCCGCGAGGTCGCCGTCGAGGTGACCGGCGGCCAGGTCGAGCGCGGCGCTGACCACGCTCTGGCCGGCCCGGTCGATGTTGGTCTCGGCGTGCGCCCGCTTGCCGACCCGCAGGGCCTGCTGCATCAGCTCGTGGACCAGCCGGCCGGCCGAGTCGGCCCCGGCGGCCCAGTGGTACGCGTCGCGCAGCTGGCCGAGGATCTGCGCCTCGCCGACCACCATCGAGTCCAGGCCGGCGGCGACCCGGAAGACGTGGTCGACCGCGGCGGCGTCGTAGTGCACGTAGAGGTGGCTGGCCAGCGCGGCCGGCGGGGCGCCGGCCTGCTCGGCGAGGACCGCGCAGATGTCGCCGAGGCCCCCGTGGAAGCCGGAGACGGCGGCGTAGACCTCCACCCGGTTGCAGGTGGAGACGAGCACGGCCTCGGCGACGTACGGCTGGGCGACCAGGCGGTCCAGGGTGCGGGTGAGGTCGGCGGGGGCCACCGCCAGCCGCTCCAGGGTGGCGACCGGGGCGGTGCGGTAGGACGCGCCGACGACGAGCAGTTTCACGTGCCGATCGCCTCCTGGGTGTCGGTGGCCGCGAGTCCGCCGGGCAGGGCGGTGAGGCCGGATCCGCCGGTGGCGGGGAGCGCGGTCAGCGACGCCTTGCGGTGCTCGTGGAAGGACAGGATCTGCAACTCGATGGCGAGGTCGACCTTGCGCACGTCGACCCCCTCCGGAACCGAGAGTACGCACGGCGCGAAGTTGAGGATGCTCGTCACGCCGACGGTGACGAGCTGGTCGGCGACGGCCTGGGCGGCGGCGGCCGGGGTGGCGATCACGCCGATCGCGATCGACTCCTCGGCGGCGACCCGGGGCAGCTCGTCGACATGCCGTACGACCAGCCCGTTGATGACCTCGCCGACCCGGGAGCGGTCGGCGTCGAGGAGGGCGGCGATCCGGAAGCCACGGCTGGCGAAGCCGTCGTAGCCGGCCAGGGCGTGACCGAGATTACCCACGCCGACGAGGGCCACGGCCCGGCGCTGGGTCAGGCCGAGGACGTACTCGATCTGCTCGATCAGCAGCGCGACGTCATAACCGACGCCCCGGGTGCCGTACGAGCCGAGCTGGGAGAGGTCCTTGCGGAGCTTGGCGGAGTTGACCCCGGCGGCGCCGGCGAGCCCCTCGCTGGAGACCGTCTCGTGCCCGACCTCGGCGAGGTTGTGCAGGGCTCGGAGGTATTCCGGAAGCCGCGCGACGGTCGCCTCCGGCAGGTCCGGAAGCGCCGGTACGGCACCGGCGCGGCCGGGCGCGCCAGGGTGACGGTGCTGACTCATGAGACTCCGTGCGGTGCGATCCTCGGCCAGCTCCGGTGCCCGGCCATTTCGGGACCCCCGCTCGCGACCGAGGTTGTCGGTCGTGCTAGCGGGGCGCGTCGGAACTACAGAGTAGGCGCTTGTGAAGACGTGCACAAATCGCGATCTTGCTGATCCGCGACGCCCCTCCACCAGCTCCTCCATTCCACAAGATCGATCCGGCGGCCTCCGCCGGCGCCGCTCGGCGATTATTGCTCAATTACGACTTCTCTGACCAATCGCGCGCGCGTGGTCGCGGAGAGTGACCGGCGGCCGGAGGCCGGGGCGACCGCCGACGCCGGCCGGGGGTAGGGAGAACCCCACCCCCGATACACCGGCGCACCGGATGGGCCGAAACGGACATCGCTCCTAGCCTGAGCACATGACCGCCGTACCCCTGACCGCTGCGGCGCCGCTGCGCGCAACGGCCCGCCAACTCCTTCGCGACTCCGGATACGTGCTGCTCGGCCTGCCGCTCGCGGTCGCCGGCTTCGCCGCCTTCGTGGTGGGAATCTCACTCAGCGCCGGCCTGCTGGTCACCACCCTGGGCCTGCCCGTCCTCGCCGGCGCCCTCTACGTGGCCCGCGCGCTGGCCGACGTCGAGCGGTTCCGGCTCCCCGCCGTGCTGCGCCAGCCCCGGGTACGCCCCGCCTACCTCACCCCCCGACCCGGTGGCGGCTACTGGCACCGGATCTTCACCCCGATGCGCGACGCACAGTCCTGGCTCGACCTCGCCCACGCGCTGGTCAAGCTGCCGGTGGCGCTGCTCACCTTCGTCCTGCTGGTGGTCTGGTGGGCGCTCGCGCTCACCGGCACCCTCTACTGGGCGTACGACTGGGCCATCCCCCGCGGGCCCGACGACCAGGACCTGAGCCAGCTGCTCGGGATGGGCGACGGGGCCACCGCCCGGATCGGGCTGAACACCGCGCTCGGCCTCTTCGCGCTGCTCACGCTGCCGCTGATGGCCCGCGGCTGCGCCCTGCTCCAGGCGTCCTTCGCCCGGGCCCTGCTCACCGGGGTGGCCGAGGTACGCAACCGGATCAGCACCCTGGAGGAGCAGAAGCGGGCCGCCGCCTCCGCCGAGGCGACCGCCCTGCGCCGGCTGGAACGCGACATCCACGACGGCCCGCAGCAGCGGCTGGTCCGCCTCGCCATGGACCTGAGCCGGGCCCGCCACCAGCTCGCCGCCGACCCGGAGGCGGCCGGCCGCACCCTCGACGAGGCCGTCACCCAGGCCCGGGAGACCCTCGACGAGCTGCGCGCCCTGTCCCGGGGCATCGCCCCGCCGATCCTCGTCGACCGCGGCCTGCCCAGCGCGCTGGCCGCCCTCGCCGGCCGCTCCCTGGTCCCGGTCGACCTGGCCGTCGACCCGGAGCTCGGCACGCCCGCCGGGCGGCTCGACCCGGCGGTGGAGAACACCGCCTACTTCGTGGTCGCCGAGGCGCTCACCAACGTCGCCAAGCACAGCGGCGCGACCACCGGGCGGGTCACTGTCACCCGCCGGGTGGGCCGGCTGGAGGTCGAGGTCACCGACGACGGGATGGGTGGCGCGCACCTGGCCAAGGGGCACGGCCTGGCCGGGCTCGCCGACCGGGTCCGGGCGGTCGGGGGCACGCTGGACCTGGCCAGCCCGGCCGGCGGCCCGACCGGGCTGCGCGTCGAGCTGCCCCGGTGAGCGGGCGCGGGCCGGCCGGGCGGCGGATGCCACGCCCACCCGACCCGGACTGCGGCGGGCTCAGCGGCCCGAGGTGGTAGACACCGTGGGTATGCGGGTGGTGATCGCGGACGACGCCGTACTGCTCCGGGAGGGGCTGATCCGGCTGCTGACCGAGTTCGGGCACCGGGTGGTGGCCGCCGTCGGCGACGGTGACGCCCTGGTGGCGGCGGTGGTGGAACACCGGCCGGACGTGTCGCTGGTGGACGTCCGGATGCCACCGACGCACACCGACGAGGGGCTGCGGGCGGCGGTGGCGGCCCGCCGGCTGGTGCCGCGTACGCCGGTCCTGGTGCTCTCCCAGTACGTCGAGGTGTCGTACGCCGAGGACCTGCTCGCCACCACCGGCGGCGCGGGCGGCGGCGGGATCGGCTACCTGCTCAAGGACCGGGTGGCCGCGATCGACGAGTTCCTGGACGCGCTGGCCCGGGTGGCCGCCGGCGGCACCGTGCTCGACCCGGAGGTGGTCGCCCAGCTGCTGGTCCGCCGGCGCCGCGACGACCCGCTGGCGGCGCTGACCCCGCGCGAGCGCGAGGTGCTGGCCCTGATGGCCGAGGGCCGCTCCAACACCAACATCGCGCGGGCGCTGGTGGTCAGCGACGGCGCCGTGGAGAAGCACGTCCGCAACATCTTCACCAAGCTCGACCTGCCCCCCGACCCCACCACCCACCACCGCCGGGTCCAGGCCGTCCTCACCTACCTCCACCCCCACCCCTGACCGACCGGCCCCCGAGGGTCAGGGGAGGGTCTGGGCCAGGGTCACCGCCTGGGTGAGGGTGTCGGCGACCGGGTGGGGGGTGGCGCGGAGGGTTTCCGGGTGGGAGAGACCGCCGGTGTAGAGGACGCAGCGGGCGCCGACCGAGAGCGCCGCGTCGGCGTCGTCGACCGAGTCACCGATCAACACCACCTCGTGGCCGGCCAGGCCCAGCTCGGCGAGGTGCTTCGCCAGCCACTCGGCCTTCGGGCCGCCGCCGACGGTGGCGCGCAGCCCGTCGATCCGGGCGAAGTGCGGGGTCAACCCGTACGTGTGCACGGTCGGCACCAGCTCCTCGTGGAACCACATGGACAGCAGCGACTGGCTACCCGGCCACGCGGCGATCGCCGCCGTCGCGTCGTCGGCCAGTGCGCAACTGGTCAGCCCCGCCCGGTACGCGTCGTGGAAGATCCGGTCCAGCGCCCCGAACGCCTCCGCGTCGACCGCCCGGCCCAGCATCTCGGCGTAGTAGTCGGCGATCGGCCGGCGGAACCGGATCCGGTGCTCGTCGGCGGTCACGGCCGGACCACCGGCGCTGGCGAACGCCGTGTTGGTCGCCTGGACCACCAGGTCCAGGTCGTTGAGCAGGGTGCCGTTCCAGTCCCACACCAGGTGGTGCCGCGCAGGGGTCATCCGTGCACCATAATCGGCTCCTCAGAGCTGCGGGGTGGTGAGGTCGCGCAGCAGCCGGTCCTCCTCCACCCGCCAGTAGCCGTGCTCCTTGCCGTCGAGCAGCACCACGGGCAGCCGGTCGCCGTACTCGCGTTCCAGCTCGACGTCGTCGGTGACGTCCTTCTCGATCCACCGGTCGCCGGTGACCGCCACCACCCGGTCCATCGCCTCGCGCGCGTCCTCGCACAGGTGGCAGCCGGGCCGGGTGATCAGGGCGAGCCGGGCGTCAGTGGACATCGGGTACCTCCGTGGAGCGGTCGGCCGCAGCCGGCGGGCGGGCGCCGGCCGGAGCCGGGCGCAGCTGGATCTTGCGTACCTTGCCGATCGCCGAGTACGGCAGCGTGTCGACGAACTCGACGCCGGTCGGGCACTTGAAACGGGCCAGGTTGCGGGCGCAGTGGGCGAGCAGCTCCGCCTCGGTCACCGGCCGGTCCGCCGCCGCCACCACGTACGCCCGGACAGTCTCGCCGGTCCGCGGGTGCGGCACGCCGAGGACGGCCGACTCGGCCACCGCCGGGTGCGCCTGGAGCACCAGCTCCACCTCGTGCGGGTAGACGTTGAAGCCGTTGACCAGGATCAGCTCGCCGAGCCGGTCGACCAGGAACAGCTCCCCGTCGGAGTCGGCGTAGGCCACGTCGCGGGTGGCCCACCAGCCGTCGGCGTCCGGGCCGCCCCGCCCGTCCGGCCAGTAGCCGGAGAAGAGGTTCGCGCCGCGCACCACGATCTCGCCCGGGTCGGTGCCCGGCGAGTCGTCGGTCAGGTCCAGCTCGTCGGCGTCGTCGTCCGGCTCCGGCACGCCGTCGCGCCACAGGTCCACCCCGTCCGGGCCGACCAGGCGCAGCTCCACCCCCGGCAGCGGCCGGCCGATCGAGCCGGGCCTCGGCTCGCCGTCGACCAGGGTGGAGGTGAGCACCGGGGCGGTCTCGGTGAGGCCGTACCCGACGTGCACCGGATGGCCGGTCGCCTCGGTGAACCGGGCCGCGACCGCCGGCGCCAGCGGCGCCGCGCCGCAGACCGCGACCCGCACCGACCGCATCGCCGCGCCGAGCGCGCCCGCCTCCGCCGTCGACCAGGCCAGGAACATCGACGGTACGCCGACCAGCACGCTCACCGGGTGCCGGACGAGCAGGTCCAGCGCCCCACCCGCGCCCGGCTCGTCGACCAGCACCCCGGTCGCCCCGTGGTGCAGCACCGCACCGAGCCCCGAGTTCAGCCCGTACGCGTGGAACAGCGGCAGGGCGAGCAGCACGGTGTCGTCCGGCCCGACCACCGGCGGGGTGATCCGCGCGATCTGCTCGTGGTTGGCGGTCAGCGCCCGGTGCGACAGCATGGCGCCCTTGGCGTGCCCCTCGGTGCCGGAGGTGTAGAGCAGCACCGCCAGGTCCTCCCCGCCCCGCCGCGGGAACGGGCGGGACCGGTCGCCGGGGGCGGCCGGCGGGGTGGTGTGCACTGCGGTCAGCGCCGGCAGTTCGGCGGCGATCCCGGCCACCCGGTCCCGCACCGCCGGCGCGCAGATCAGGGTGGCGGCGCCGGAGTCGGCCAGCACGTGCCGCAGTTCCGGCGCGGTGAGCCCGGGGTTGACCGGCACGGCGACCAGCCCGGCCCGCAGCGCCCCGAGGTAGCCGAGGACGAAGTCGACGGAGTTGGGCAGCGCGATGGCGACCCGGCCCGGCGTGTCGGTGGGGCCGGTCGGGGCCAGCGCGGCGGCGACGGCGTCCACCGCCGCGTCCAGTTCGGACCAGGTGAGGGTCCGGTCCCGTCCGATCAGGGCGGGATGCTCACCGCGCTCGGCGGCCACCCGGCGGAGCCGGTCGGCGAGGTTCGGCGCGGAGCCTTCTGCTGCGTCCTGCACGGTGGCTGAGTCTGGCACAGCGGACGGCGGCCGGGCCACGCCTCACCTACGCCGGACCCCCGCCCACCCCGTCCGACCAGGAGTTTCCTTCACGAACCGGTCCGGTTGGGAAAGTCAATCGCACACGACGGACAACCGGTCCGCCATCTGTGCGTCGCCGGAGGAAATACTTCCGCTCTGTGTAACGGACTTGCCACGCATGGGTGACGTTGGCCCTATCATCACTCGGGTCGGCTCACCCCATTTGCCGTGAGTCGACACCCCTCAGCCCGAGGAGGCCCCCGTGCCCGTGAGCGCATTGGACCAGCACCTCAAGGGGATCTGCCGCCCGCCGGCACGTCCCGGACCGGCCCTGCCCCACGGCAGCCCCGGTCACGTCCCGGCGGTGCCGTGGCGCGCGGTGCGACCGACAGCCCACCGGAGCGGGGAGGCACGGTGACCACCTTCGGTTACGCCGACAAGCCGGCCGGCCTGACCGGCCCGGCGCCCCGAACACCGGTGAACGAGCGGTTGAGTTCCACCGAGGACAGGTGGGGGCTGGCCGTGCAGGGCGACGGCGCTTCCCGGCGGCCCCGCAGCCGGCCGCACCCCAACGAGGCGCCGGCCCGCCCGGCGGTACCCGGGGGCAACGCCCGACCGGCCGGCGGGGTGGCCGTACCGGCCCGGCCGGTGATGCCCTCGCAGGGCCGACGGTCCGCCGAGACCCCGGCGCCCGACCCGGCGGCCGCCGAGACGGCGGTGCTCCCCGCGGTACGCCCGGAGCCCCCGGCCGCCCCGGCGACCGGCTATCCGAGCCGACCCGACCCGTCCGACCCGGCGACCGAGGTGTGGACGCTGGTCGAGCGGGCCCAGGCCGGTGAGTCCGAGGCGTTCGGCCTGATCTACGACCGGTACGTCGACACCGTCTTCCGGTTCGTCTACTTCCGGGTCGGCAACCGGCAGCTCGCCGAGGACCTCACCTCCGACACGTTCCTGCGGGCGCTCAAGCGGATCGGCAGCTTCACCTGGCAGGGCCGGGACCTCGGCGCCTGGCTGGTGACGATCGCCCGGAACCTGGTCGCCGACCACTTCAAGTCCGGCCGCTACCGGCTGGAGGTGACCACCGGCGACGTGCTGGACGCCGACCGGGAGGACCGCGGGCCGGAGGGCAGCCCGGAGGCGGCGGTGGTCGAGCACATCACCAACGTCGCCCTGCTCACCGCGGTCACCCAGCTGAACCCGGAACAGCAGGAGTGCATCGTGCTGCGGTTCCTCCAGGGCTTCTCGGTGGCCGAGACCGCCCGGGCGATGGGCAAGAACGAGGGCGCCATCAAGGCTCTCCAGTACCGGGCGGTGCGAGCGCTGGCCCGGCTGCTCCCGGACGGCTTCCAGCCCTGACCAGGTTCCGCCGCCCGACCCGCCCCGTCTCCGGGCTCCGCGGGTCGGGCCCCCGCCGACCCGCCACCCGCCGTCCGCGTACCGGCCGGCCCGGGCCGCGCGGCCCCGGCCACCGCCGCCCCGGCGCCCGGCCGCCGTCCCGTCCGGCCCCGGGTGCCGGCCGCACCCCGCCCCGACGCTGACCACCGCCGGGCCGCACCACCATGGCCGGCACCCGGCGTACGACCGGCAGCCCACCACCAGAGTGGGTCGCGCGTGGCGGGGGACGGGCCGACCGGCCGACCGTCGGGCATCCGACCGGCCGACCGTCGGCACCCGTGACGGCGATCACTCTTCGTGATTTCGGCCCTGAACGCCCCGTAACTTGTGCCCGGCGCGCTCCGTTTCTCCGGGTGCGACCGGTGGTTGCCCGGCGTCCCCCGGCCCACCCGGTTCGGAAACGCGGTCGAGGCGGCCCAGGCCGTCGGCGTTCCGCCTCGCCGGTCGCTGGTGATCTACACGGCATCCGCCGTGACCAGCGAGAGGAGGTGCCTGCGGTGGACAGCAACCTCTTCTCCCGTCGGCGCGCGGAGCGGTTCGCGCAGCTTCTCGACGAAGCCGACGGAGGCCGGCGACACCACGTCCGGTCCCGGGCGGACGACCGGCTCACCGAGCTCGTCGCGATCGGCCAGCAGCTCCGGACGAGCCGCCCGGCCGCGCCGGTCGACCCGGAGTTCCGGACCGGCCTGCGCGCGATGCTCGTGGCGACCGCCGAGCGGGAGGGCATCGGCGCCGCGCCCACCGAACGCCCGGCGACGACGACCGGCCACTCCCCGGCCACCACGTCGGGGCGTACCTTCCTCCCGGCGGTGACCGCTCGGCGGGCCCGGGCCCGGGGCGCCATCCTGATCGGCGTGGCGGCCGGCGCGATCGCCGTCTCCGGCATCTCCGCCGCCAGCGAGAACGCGGTGCCCGGCGACGCCCTGTACGGGATGAAGCGCTCCACCGAACGCGCCCAGCTCGCCCTGGCCAGCTCCGACATCAGCCGCGGCCAGCTCTTCCTGGACTTCGCCCGGACCCGCCTCGACGAGGCCGGCACCCTGCGGGGCGACCGGGCCGGGTTCACCGCCGTCCTGGACGACATGGACGCCGACACCCGCCAGGGCGTACGCCTGCTCACCACCACGGCCGCCCGGCGGGCCGAACCGGCCGGCCTGGACGCCGTCAACGCCTTCCTCACCGGGCAGCGACGGGAGGTCGCCGCCCTGCTCAACACGGTGACCCGGAGCGAACGGGACCGGACCCGCCGGTCACTGGCGCTGTTGGACGCGATCCGTAAGCGGTCCGACGGCCTGCGTGCGGCGATCGCCTGCGACCTCGCCACACCCGCCACCAGCGACGCCCTCGGCCCGGTGCCGGGCAGCTGCCCGGGCGACCGCTGAGGCCGGCGCGACAGGGCAGCCAGGCACGCCACAGTTGCCTGTTCGACCCCTCCGACGCCCGCTTCGTCCGGCTACCCTCGCGGGAGGACGGCGTCCCGGTCGACGAGCGGAGGAGGTCGCGTGGTCCGCACCAGGAAGGTCACGGTCGCCACCGACCGCCAGGGCCGCACCACCGGCTGGGCGGAGACGGAGCAGGCGCCACCGGCGCCGGTCGTGGCCGACCCGACCGCGGCGGCCTTCTTCGACGTCGACAACACGATGATGCAGGGCGCCTCGATCTACTGGTTCGCCCGCGGGCTGGCCGCCCGCAAGTACTTCACCACCGGGGACCTGGCCCGGTTCGCCTGGCAGCAGGCGCGGTTCCGGCTGCTGGCCACCGAGCACGCCGGCGACATGTCACAGGCCCGCGAGGCCGCGCTGGCCTTCGTCGAGGGCTGGCGGGTGGACGAGGTGGAACGGCTCGCCGAGGAGATCTTCGACGAGCTGATGGCGCCGCGGATCTGGGCCGGTACCCGACGGCTGGCGCAGCGTCACCTGGACGCCGGTGAGCGGGTCTGGCTGGTCAGCGCCGCGCCGGTGGAGATCGGCCGGGTGATCGCCGACCGGCTGGGGCTGACCGGCGCGATCGGCACGGTGGCCGAGGTGGTCGACGGGGCGTACACCGGCCGGCTGGTCGGCGAGCTGATGCACGGGCCGGCCAAGGCGGACGCGGTCAACCAGCTGGCCGCCGTGGAAGGGCTCGACCTGACCCGGTGCGTGGCCTACAGCGACTCGGCCAACGACCTGCCGATGCTCTCCACGGTCGGCCGGGCGGTGGCGATCAACCCGGACGGCGCGCTGCTACGCCAGGCCCGGGAGCGGGGCTGGGAGGTCCGTGACTTCCGGACCGGGCGACGGGCGTTCAGGATCGCCGTACCGTCGACCGCCGCGGCCGGGCTGCTGGCCGGCGCGGTCACCGCCGGCCTGGCGATGCAACGCCGCCGCCGCGCCACCTGACCGGTGGAGCGGGTCAGGGGCCGAACGGGTCGGGCCGGCGCTCGAGCAGTTCGTGCAGGGTGTGCTGGATGGTCTCCCGGACCTGGTCGGCGAGGTTGAACACGACCAGCGGGTCGTCGGCCGAGTCGGTGAGGTGCGCCGTCGGGATCGGCGGGCAGAACTGGATCAGCCACTTGCTCGGCAGCGGCACCATGCCCAGCGGCCCGAGCCAGGGGAAGGTCGGCGTGACGGGGAAGTACGGGAGCTTGAGCAGCCGGGCGAGCGGCTTGATGTCGGCGAGCATCGGATAGATCTCCTCGCCGCCGACGATGGCGACCGGGACGATCGGGGTGCCGGTACGCAGTGCCGCCGAGACGAACCCGCCCCGGCCGAACCGCTGGAGTTTGTACCGGTCCGAGTAGAGCTTGCCGACGCCCTTGAAGCCCTCGGGGAAGACGCCGACCAGCTCACCGGAGCTGAGCAGGCGCTCGGCGTCCGGGTTGCAGGCCACCGTGCCGCCGGTCTTGCGGGCGATCTCGGAGACCACCGGCATCCGGAAGACCAGGTCCGCGCCGAGCAGCCGCAGGTAGCGGCGGGCCGGATGCTGGTCGTGCAGGGCGGTGGAGAGGATCAGCGCGTCCAGCGCCACCGTGCCGGAGTGGTTGCCCACCACCAGGCCGGCGCCCTCGGCGGGCACGTGCTCCAGCCCGGCCACCTCGGTGCGGAACCAGTCCCGGTAGAGCAGCCGCAGCATCGGGTGGAAGACCGCCCCGGTCAGCTCCGGGTCGAAGCCGAACTCGTCGACCTCGTAGTCGCCGGAGAGCCGCCGCCGCAGGAACGACAGCCCGGAGGCGACCCGCCGGTCCCAGACGTCGCCCGGTCGGTCGGCCACCGCCGGCCCGCCCGGGGCTGCGGCGCGACCGCCGTTCACCGCCGGGCGACCGCTCGACGCCGGCTCCTCGGCCGCCGCGAGGTCCACCTCGTCGGCCGGCGCCGGCTCGTCGGCCGGCGCCGGCTCCGGGGCGACGGCCGGCCGGGCGGTACGCCGGTGACCGTTGCGCCGGGCCGGGTCCGCGTCCGGTCCGGCCAGGTGCAGGGGTACGTCGTACCGGCCGGTGTCCCGCCGCTCGTCCGGGTCGCTCACTGCCGCTCCTCCACGGCCGAGCGCACCTGTCGGATGCCCTCCAGGACCAGCTGCTCGGCGGCGGCCAACTGGTCCCGGCTCACCAGCGATCCACCGTGGTGGGCGCGGATGAAGTCGTCGAACGCGGCGGCGGTCGAGCGGGGCGTGAAGCCGTACTCGCGCTCCAGCCGGCCGGTGTCGACGACCCGGCCGTGCACGAAGAGGTCGACCTGGTCCAGGCCGTAGCGGCCGAAGCCCAGGTTGCGGGCCAGCGCGGCGGCCCCGGAGAGGCCCGGTTCGAGCACCGGCACGGCGACCCGGCCGGCCCGGCGGATCGCCTGGGAGAGCGAGAGCACCCCGGGACCGGCCACGTTGTACGTCCCCGGGTGGTCCTCGACGATCGACCGGTGCAGCACCTCCAGCGCGTCGTCGAAGTGCACGAACTGCAACCGGGGATCCCGACCGAAGACGGTGGGCACCAGCGGCTGGGAGAAGTAGCGGGTCAGGGTGGTGTCGGCGGTGGAGCCGATGAACGGGGCGAACCGCAGCACGGTGGCGGTCACGTCGGGCCGGCGGCGGCGGAAGCCGCGGACGTACCCCTCGATGTCGAGGATGTCGCGGCCGAAACCGCCGCGCGGCACCTCGCGCGGCTCGGTCTCCTCGGTGAAGACTGCCGGGTCGCGGAACGACGCGCCGTACGCGGCGGTCGAGGAGCGGACGACGAGCTTGCGCAGCCGGGGCGCCCGCTGGCAGGCGGCGAGGAGCTGCATGGTGCCGATGACGTTCTGGTCCTTCATCGCCGACCGGCCGCCGTGCTGCGGATCGGGCGCGCTGACCAGTGCCAGGTGCACCACGGCGTCGACCTCGAGGTCGGCGAGGAGGCCGCCGAGCGAGTCCAGGTCGAGGCGGACCCGTTCCACCCGGTCGAGCAGGTCGGTCACCTCGGGCCCCGGGGTGGTCGGGTCGACGCCGATCACCCGCTCGATCCGGGGATCGGTGGCGAGCCGGGCCGCCACGTGGGCGCCCAGGTAGCGGCCGACCCCGGTGACGACGACGACCCCCGGGGCACCGGAGGTGCCACCGGGGGTCATGTCGCGCTCCCACCTCGGCAGGCGGGATCGAGCCGGATCGTCCACGGCCTGATCACCTGAGCCTCCGAGGGTCGACAGTTGGCAGGTGCCGGGGTGCCGGGCCAGGCCCGGCCCCGGTCACTTGCCGAGACGGCGACGCTGGACGCGGGTCTTGCGCAGCAGCTTGCGGTGCTTCTTCTTAGCCATGCGCTTGCGGCGCTTCTTGACCACCGAGCCCATACGACAGCCTTTCGATGCAACGTTCGGGGCGGACCGTGACGACACCACCGGGGGCGGCGCGCACGGACGCTTCGGACAACGGACCGGACCGGCCTGTGGGCGTCGGGGCGCACCACTGCACGGTCACGGTCGGGTCCCAGGGTAGCCGGAGTGCGTCAGCAGGACCAACGCGCCCCCGTCGATACCCGTTACGTCGCACTCGGCGGTGGGTGCGGCGGCACCTCAGGCGGTTTCCTGGAAGGCGCCGCGCAGGTATTCGTGGACCGCGTGCTCGGGCACCCGGAACGACCGGCCGACCCGTACCGCGGTGAGTTCACCGCTGTGCACCAGCCGGTAGACCGTCATCTTGGACACCCGCATCACCGCCGCCACCTCGGCGACGGTGAGGAACCTGACATCCGACAGCCGACCGTCGGACTGCGACCCGGCCATGGCTCACCGACCCATCCCATGCCCGGCGCGTGCCACCGGGGGCGGATCTCCCGCTCCGACGGGCAACGCGCGTGTTACCAGTACGGTAGCGGGACGGCTGTGACCGGCGCGATCCCTTCCCGCGATTGATCATGCCGAACGGCCCGTTCACCCGACCGTGAGCTGCGGTTTTCGCCCCGTTCGGGCCCGCCGTCCCGTTGCCGGGACCGGGGGCGCTCACTCCGCCCGCAGCGCCACCACCGGGTCGAGCCGCCCGGCCCGCTGCGCCGGGACCACCCCGAAGACGATGCCGACCGCCGCCGAGACGCCGAAGGCCAGTGCCAGCGACCACCAGGTGATCGCGGCGGGCACCGGGGAGAGCGCGTCGGCGGTCAGCGCCGCACCCACCCCGAGGGCCATCCCGGTCACCCCGCCGATCGAGGTGAGCAGCACCGCCTCCAGCAGGAACTGGAGGCCGATGTCGCGGGGGCGCGCCCCGACCGCCTTGCGCAGGCCGATCTCCCGGGTCCGCTCGCGGACCGAGACCAGCATGATGTTGGAGACCCCCACCCCGCCGACCAGCAGCGAGATGCCGGCGATCGCGGCGAGCACCCCGGTGAGTACGCCGAGGATGTCCCCGAGCACGCCGAGGATCTGCTGCTGGGTGACGGCGCTGAACTCGGTGTCCGGGTGGCGCCGGGTCAGCTCGGCGACGATCCGGGCGCCCAGGTCGTCGATCCGCTCCCGGTCCGGCGCCTTGACCGCGATCCCGTCGATCCGCTGGGTGCCGTAGAGCCGGTGCGCCGCGGTCACCGGGATGTGCACCTCGTCGTCCCGGTCCACGCCGAGGCTCTGGCCCAGCGGGGCGAAGACGCCGATCACCCGGAACCGCACCCCGGCGATGCTGACCTGCTGGCCGATCGGGTCCCGGTCTCCGAAGAGCGCCCCGGCCACGGCCGCCCCGAGGACGGCCACCCGTCGGCTGGTGTCCACGTCGGAGGCGGTCAGGTAGCTGCCCCGGCCGAGCCGTCGGGTGAAGACCGCCGGGGTGGTCTCCAGCACGCCCTGCACGGTGGTGAAGTCGGAGCGCCGGCCGGCGCGTACAGTCTCGCCGGAGGCCACGGTGACCGCGACCCGCGACGGGTCGCCGACCACCCGGGACACCGCGTCCACATCGGCCAGGTCGAGCCGGGACACGGCCGGCGCGGAGCCGATGTCGATCCGGCCGGGGACCACCACCAGCAGGTTGGACCCGAGCCCCTCTACCTGCCGTTCCACCTCGCGCTTCGCGCCCGTGCCGATGGCCACCAGGACCACCACCGAGGCCACCCCGATGATCACGCCGAGCATGGTGAGGGCGCTGCGCATCCGGTTGGCGCGCAGCGCGTCCAGCGCCACCCGCCACGCCTCGGCGAACCTCACCGGGCCGCCTCCGCCCGCTCGGTGCCGTCGCCGGCCGTCGGGTCCGCGTCCCCGCCGGCCGCCGGACCGTCGGGTACGGCAGCGCTGTCGGCCGGTGGATCGTCGGCCGCGCTGTCGGCGACCACCACGCCGTCGCGCATGGTGATCCGACGGCGGGCCCGGGCGGCCACCTCGTTGTCGTGGGTGACCATCACCAGCGCCACCCCGGACTCGGTGTTCAGCTCCTCCAGCAGCGCCAGCACCGCCTGACCGTTGACGGTGTCCAGGTTGCCGGTCGGCTCGTCGGCGAGCAGCACCGTCGGGTCGGTGACCAGCGCCCGGGCGATCGCCACCCGCTGCTGCTCGCCACCGGAGAGCTGGTTGGGCCGGTGGTGCAGCCGGTGCCCCAGCCCGACCCGGCCCAGCACGGCCGCCGCCCGCTCCCGCCGCTGCCGGGCGCCGATTCCCCGGTAGACCAGGGGCAGCGCCACGTTGTCCACCGCCGAGGTGCGGGGCAGCAGGTGGAACGCCTGGAAGACGAAGCCGATGGTCTCGTTGCGCAGGGTCGCCAGCTCGGGCGGGGTGAGCGAGCCGACCTCCCGGCCGCCGAGCACCAACCGCCCGCCGGTCGGCCGGTCCAGCCCACCGAGCAGGTGCATCAGGGTGGACTTGCCCGAGCCGGACGGCCCGATCACCGCCACGTAGTCCCCGGCCGCCACGGTCAGCGTCACCCCGCGCAGCGCCGGCACGGACACCCCGTCGAGCTGGTACGTCCGGGACACGTCGACCGCCTCGATCGCCGGCGTCGCCATCCGGCTACCGGACTTCCTGGCCGTCGCTGACCTGGTCGGTGCCGCGGACCACCACCCGGTCGCCGGGTTGCACCCCGCTGACGATCTGCACCAGGTCCTGCCCCTGCACCCCGACGGTGACGGCGGCCCGGTCGGCGCGGCCGTCGCGGACCACCCAGACCGAGTCCCGGCCGTCGGCGGAGAAGACCGCCGAGGCGGGCACGGTGACCGCGTCGGCGGCCTCGCGTACCCGGAGGTGGACCAGGGCGTTCATGCCGGGTCGGGGCGCCGGCGCGGGCTCGCCCTCGCCCTGCTGGCCGCGCTCCAGCGACAGCCGCACCCGGTAGGTCACCCCGCCCCGGGCCGAGGTGGTCGGCAGGACGTCGACCGAGCCGACCCGCGCCCGGTAGCTGGCGCCGGGCACTGCGTCCAGCTCCGCCGTGGCGGTCACGCCGGCCCGGACCAGCAGCACGTCGGTCTCGTCGACCTCGGCGAGCAGGCCCAGCTCACCGACGTCCACCACGGTCAGCACCGGCGTGCCGGCGGTGACCCGGCCGCCGACCGGGATCGCGCCGTCCACGCCGGGCGGCGGGCCGGGCTGGGCGGGGGCGAGCGCCGACGGGTCGAGCCCGGCCGCCGCGCTGCCCCCGGCCGCGCCGAGCAGACCGGCCAGGTCGGCGGCGGAGGCGCCACCCGCGGCGGTGCCGCCGGGCTGGACCACCCCGCCGATCGGCGCGCGCAGGGTCAGCGCGTCGACGGTCGCCCTGGCCAGCTCGTACGCCTGCCGCGCCTGGAGCTGCTGCGCGCTGGCCAGCGCGTCGACGGCCGAGTTGAGGTTGCGCACGCCCCGCTGCACGGCCCGGACCGCCTCGTCGGCGGTACGCGCGGCCGACTCGTACTGCTGCTGCGCGGAGCGCACCTGGAGCAGCAGCGCGTCGCGCAGTTGCGGGTCACTGATCTTGCTGGCGGCGGTGCGCGCGGCCTCGTACGCCTGCGCGGCGGCCTTGTCGGTGCCCCGGCGCCGGCTGGTCAGCCCGCCGCCTCCGGCGCCGCCGGCCTGGTTCGCGGCGTCCAGCGCCTCGGTGGCCTGACGCAGCCGCTCCTGGGCCGACGGGGAGCCGACCACGGCGAGCACCTGTCCCTTGCGGACCCGCTGCCCGGGGCGGACGCGGAGGCTGACCAGGGTGCCGTCGGCGGGGGCGGTGAGGGTGGCGGCAGCCCGGGCGGTGACGGTCGCCGGGGCGTCGATCACCTCGTTGACCGGGGCGCGGGTCACCTGGGCCAAGGCGAGCGGGGACTTCTTGTCGCCGCAGGAGGCGGCGGTGGAGCCGGTGAGGGCGACGACGGCTAGCAGGGCGGTGAGCAGGCGGGGCCGCGGGGCCGTGCGGGGCCGCGGCGGGTGGGTGCGGACCACGAGCCCACCTTAGCGCCGGGCGTCGATGCCCCGCGCCGGGCCGGCCGGTCGGCGTCGGGTCCGGCCCGCGCGGGTCGTCCGGCCGGCCCGTGGCGCGCCGGTCAGGCCGGGTGGCCGCCGTGACTCAGCACGGCCCGGTCGACGGCCCAGACCGCGACGAGCAGCCCGCCGAGCACCGGGTGGCCGGCCAGGGCCAGCAGCAGCCCGGCCACGACGAAGCAGGCCGCCTGGACGGCCAGCTTCGCCGGCGCCGGCAGCCGGACACTCGCCCGGGGCGAGCAGAAGACGCCCCAGACCACGGCGATCAGCAGCGGCGCGCCGAGCCCGGCGAGCAGCCGCAGCGCAAGCCCGGCGTCCAGGGTGAACCCCCACCAGCCGGCGGCGACGAGCATCGCCAGTTCGACGACGAACGCGACGGTGAACAGCAGAGCCTTCATCGGGTCATCTCCGGCCAGTCTCGAAGGGCGGTGTCCAGGACGGCGACCAGTTGGTCGAAGGAGCGGTCCAGGTCGCGCGGCAGGCCGAAGCCGCCGGCCGCGGCCAGGGTGACGAAGCCGTGCACGGCGCTGCGCAGGATGCGGGCCGCGTCGACGGCGTCGTCGCCGGTGAGACCGTAGCCGCGCAGGATGGCGTAGATCGGGGCCAGCGCCCGCTCCCCCGCCGCCACGTGGTCCGGGTCGGCGTGGTCCGGGACCCGCTGGGCGGCCTGGTAGCGACCCGGGTGCCGGCGGGCGTAGTCGCGCCAGGCCGCGGCGACGGCCCGCAGCGCGTCGGCCCCGGCCCGGCCGGCCGCCGCCGTGGTCGTCGCGTCGGCCAGTTCGCCGACGGCGAGCGCGGCGAGCTTCCGGTCGAGCGCGTCGGCGCCCCGCACGTGCTTGTAGAGGCTGGGCAGGGCGACGCCGAGCCGGCCGGCGAGCGCGGCCAGGGTGAGCTTGTCGTACCCGACCTCGTCGGCGAGTTCGGCGGCGGACCGGACCACGGTCTGCGGGGTCAGGCCGGCCCTAGGCACGGGCGGTCACCCCCAGGAACTCGATCAGGTCGGCGGCGGTGGCGTCGGGCTGGTCGGCGTACGGGTAGTGCCCGGCGTCGGCGATCATGCGCGCCTCGGCGACCGGGAAGTGCCGGCGGGCGGCCCGCGCCTCCGCGCCCGGGTCGGAGAAGTCGGGGTCCTTGGCGCCCATCAGGACCAGGACCGGCTGCCGCACCGCGCGGGCCTGGTCGGTCCAGTGCGGCTCGACCGGCGCGACCACGCCGCGGACCGCGTCCATCCGGCCGCGCAGCCGGGCGACCAGCTCCCTGCGGTACGCGGCGTCGTCGGCGGGCCGGACGTCGGCGAAGCGGGTGCGGTGGAACATCCCGAACAGCCGGGGGCTGCGCAGGACCAGGTCCTGGATCGCCACCAGGAAGCGGTTCGGCCGGGCGACGAACGGGCCGATCTGCACGATGCCGTTGACCAGTTCGAGCGCCTCGCTGGCGGCGAAGACCACGGCCGCGCCGCTGGACGAGCTGCCGACCAGGGTGGCCGGCCCGCCGTCGAGGTGGCGGACCACGGCGAGCAGGTCGGCCCCCACCTCCGCCGGGGTGTACGAGGGCCAGTGCGGGCTGGAGTCGCCGTGTCCGCGTACGTCGACGGAGGCCACCCGGTAACCGGCGGCCACCAGTCGGGGCGTCAGGTGCCGGAAGGCGGCCCGCCACTCCCCCATGGCATGGGAGAGGACCACCAGCGGCCCCTCGCCGTGCACCTCGTACGCGATCGTCCCGCCGTCCCGAACCACCTGGCTAATCTCCATAGCCATAAAGCTAATGCCATTAGCTTCTGTCGTCAAGACCCGGAGACGTAACCGGCCCGCGCACCGCCGAGGACGGTGAGCGGGCCGGTGGAGGCCGCAGGGGGTGACTACTTCTTGGAGATCAGCGCCCGACCGAAGAAGGCCAGGTTGGCGGGGCGCTCGGCGAGCCGGCGCATCAGGTAGCCGTACCACTGGTCGCCGTAGGGGACGTAGGTGCGCACGGTGTAGCCCTCACCCACCAGGCGCTGCTGCTCCTCCGGGCGGATGCCGTACAGCATCTGGAACTCGAAGCGGTCCGGGCCGCGGTCGAACCAGCGGGCCCGGTCCTCGCCGATCGCGATCAGCCGGGGGTCGTGGGTGGCCAGCATCGGATAGCCGTCACCGGACATCAGCACGTTCAGGCAGCGCACGTACGACTTGTCCACCTCGCGGGCCGACTGGTACGCCACCGACTCGGGCTCCTTGTACGCCCCCTTGCAGAGCCGCACCCGCGAACCGGCCGCGGCCAGCTCCCGGCAGTCCGACTCGGTCCGCCGCAGGTACGCCTGGAGCACCGCCCCGGTCGACGGGAAGTCCTTGCGCAGCCGGGCCAGGATGTCCAGCGTCGAGTCGGTGGTGGTGTGGTCCTCCATGTCCAGGGTGACCGTGGTGCCCGCCGCGTCGGCCGCCACGCAGATCGCCCGGGCATTGTCGTACGCGAGCTGCTCGTCGAACATCTGCCCCAGCGCGGAGAGCTTCACGCTCACCTCGGCGGCGGGGGTGAGCCCGGCGGCGCCGAGCAGCCGCAGCAGCTTGAGGTATTCGTCGCGGGTGGCGTTCGCCTGCTCGGGGGTGACGGTGTCCTCGCCGAGGTGGTCGAGGGTGACCGCTTGGCCGTCGGCGACGAGCTCGCGGGTCGCGCGCAACGCGTCGTCGGTGCCGGCGCCGGCGACGAACCGGCGGACGACGTCCCGGGTGAACGGGGCCGTCGCAACGAGCCGCTCGACCTGGGATGACCGGGAGGCGGCGAGGATGACGGAACGGAGCATGAGCCGAGCGTAACGCCCGCCCCGGACCCCCCGCCCGGCGGCGGCGACCAACGTCACGCACCGTGCGCCCCGGGCGGAAGGAGGGGCCCCCTGTTAACGGACGTCTGTTAACAGGGGGCCCCTCCTAACCCCACACCGATAGCGCGGATCGGCTACAACGATCACGTGGAACGACACCCCCGACGCCGACTCCGGTCGGCCACCGTGCAGCTCGGCGCGCTGACCGCCCTCGCGCTGGCGCTCTCCGGCTGCAACCTGACCGACGACGACGATGACGACTGCGCGCTCGGTCCGGCCGGGGGCGGCGGCGACACCGTGGCGCTGGCGCTGCGGGTCCCCGCGCCGTCGGCCGCCCGGGACACTCCCACGCCGGTCGCCGCGGCCCTGCCCGAGCGCGGCGGGTTCGGCACCCACCTCGCCTCCTGCGGCGGCTGACGATGCGCCGCGAGGCGGTCACCCCCCGCCCGGACTGGGACGCCACCATCCGCTCCCAGGGCCTGGTCTACGTCGACACCGAGCTGCCCGACGGCGGGATCATGTCGTACTGGGACGAGACGGCGGCGTACGCGTTCGACCTCGACGAGGTGCTCCGACTGGAGGAGGCGACCGAGGAGCTGCACCGGATGTGCGTGGCCGCCGCCGAGCACGTGGTGGCCCGCGGCCGGTACGCCGAGTTCGGCATCCCGGGCTGGGCCGCCGAGGCGGTCGCGCGCTCGCTGCGGGAGGGCCCGCCAAGCCTGTACGGCCGCTTCGACCTGCGCTACGACGGCTCCTGGCCGCCCAAGCTGCTGGAGTACAACGCCGACACCCCGACCTCGCTGGTCGAGGCGGCCATCGTGCAGTGGTTCTGGCTGGAGGACACCCGGCCGGAGGCCGACCAGTGGAACAGCCTGCACGAGCGGCTGGTCGGCGCGTGGGCGAAGATCGGCGCCGGCCTGCACGACCGGCGGGTGCACGTGGCCTGGTCGAACGAGGAGGAGTCCGGCGAGGACCAGATGACCGCCGGCTACCTGGCCGAGACCGCCCGCCAGGCGGGGCTGGCCGCCGAGCTGCTGCCGATCCAGGAGATCGGCTGGGACGGGCGGCGCTTCGTCGACGCGGCGGACCAGCCGGTCACCACCTGCTTCAAGCTCTATCCGTGGGAGTGGATGCTGGCCGAGCCGTACGGGCCGCCGGCGCTCGACCCGGGCACCCCGACCACCTGGATCGAGCCGGCCTGGAAGCTGCTGCTGTCGAACAAGGCGCTGCTCGCCGTGCTCTGGGAGCTGTACCCGGGGCACGAGTACCTGCTGCCGGCCTACCTGGACTCGCCGCGGGGCATGACCGCGTACGTGGCCAAGCCGCTGCTGGGCCGGGAGGGCGGCTCGATCCGGATCGTCACCGACGGTGACGAGATCACCAATCCGGGGATCTACGGCGACGAGGGCTACTGCTATCAGGAGTTCCGGGCGCTGCCCGAGTTCGCCGGGAACCGTACGGTGCTGGGCAGCTGGATCGTCGGCGGGGAGGCGGCCGGGCTGGGGGTGCGGGAGAGCGAGAGCCTGATCACCGACGGTTACGCCCGGTTCCTGCCGCACTACATCGACGCGCCGCGTGTCCCGTGAGTCGTCTACCGTTGGTGTCGTGAACTTCGACGCGTACGCCCGGACCGGGGTCGACCTCGTCAACGCCCGGCTGGACGACCTCGACGCCCTGCGGGCCCTCTTCCCCGACGAGAACGCGTGGATGCGCGACGAGGTCGCGGAGCGCGACCTGGCGACGTTCCGGCGGGCGCAGAAGCGCCTCCGCGACATCTTCGAGTACGGCACCTCGGGGCGGGACGCCGAGGCGGTGGCGGAGCTGAACGCGCTGCTGGAGGCGTACCCGGTCCAGCCGCGCATCTCCGGCCACGACTCCAGCGACTGGCACATGCACGTCACCAGCCGGGGCTCCTCGGTGAGCGCGGAATACCTGGCCGGCGCGGCCTGGGGCCTCTCGGTCTGGCTCTGCGAGTACGGCAGCGCCCGGTTCGGGGTCTGCGCCGACGAGCGCTGCGGCAACGTCTACCTGGACACGTCCTCGAACTGCTGCCGCCGCTTCTGCTCCGAGCGCTGCGCCACCCGCTCCCACGTCGCCGCCCACCGCGCCCGCAAACGCGCCGCCACCCTCACCCCCACCCCCGCCTGACCCACCCCACCCCGCCCCGGGCCGGCGCGGGCCGGGGGGTCAGGCGTTGAGGGGGGAGGGGGCCGTGAGGTTGGCCCTGGCGAACTGCAGGGACTCGCGCAGGTCGGCCTCGCGGACGGCGCGGCTCTTGGCGCCTCTCGTGGTGACCTCCACGGCCACCGAGCCGGTGAAGCCGCGGCCGGCGAGCGAGCGGAGCAGCTCGGCGCAGGGCTGACCGCCCCGGCCGGGGACCAGGTGCTCGTCGCGGCCCTCGCCGGTGCCGTCACCGAGGTGGACGTGCGCCAGCGCGTCGCCCATCCGGTCGGCCATCGCCAGCGCGTCGGTGTGCGAGGCGGCGCAGTGCGACAGGTCCAGCGTGTAGGAGGAGTAGCCGGTCTCGGTCGGGTCCCAGCCAGGCACGTACGGGACGAACTGCCGGCCGGCCATCCGCACCGGGTACATGTTCTCCACGGCGAAGCGCAGCCCGCCGAACCGCTCCTCGATCTCGGCCAGCCCCTCGGCGAAGCCCCGCGCGTAGTCGCGCTGCCAGGTGAACGGCGGGTGCACCACCACGGTCGGCGCGCCCAGCGTCTCGGCCAGCTCCGCCGAGCGGCGCAGCCGCTCCCACGGGTCGGGGCTCCACACCCGCTGGGTGACCAGCAGGCAGGGGGCGTGCACCGAGAGCACCGGCATGCCGTAGTGCTCGGAGAGGCCGCGCAGCGCCCCGGCGTCCTGGCTCACCGCGTCGGTCCAGACCATCACCTCGATGCCGTCGTAGCCGACCGCGGCGGCCAGCTGGAAGGCCGCCGCGGTCCGCTCGGGGAAGACCGAGGACGTGGAGAGGAGCACCGGGACGTGGGAAGTCACATCCATCAGGGTAACCGGGGTCGCGAACGGACACCGTGACGAGTCACCGCAAAGCGCCCGTAACCGCCGACCACGTCACTTCGGTTCGAGCTGGTCCAGCCGGCGCAGGATGACCCCCTCGCGCAGCGCCCACGGGCAGATGTCCAACGACTCGATGTCCAGCCGACGCAGCACCGCCTCGGCGACCACGGCGCCGGCCAGCAACTGGTGGGCGCGTCCCGGGCTCACCCCCTCCAGCTCCGGCAGCTGGGCCGGCGGGATGTGCCGGACGAAGCCGGTCACCAGCCGCAGCCCGGTCCGGGTCAGGCTGCGCCGGGCCCACAGCCCGGAACCGGAGGGCGCCGCGCCGGCCAGCCGGGCCAACGTCCGGAACGTCTTCGAGGTGGCCACCGGCCGATCCCAGCCCACCGCGGCCAGCTTCTCCACCACCGGGTCGAGCAGCTCGTCGACGTACTCCCGCAGCTCCTGCACGGCCTCGGCCGACGGCGGCACCAGGCCGGACGGGTCGACCCGCAGCCGCTCCCGGCTGAGCCGGCCGGCGCCCAGCGGCAGCGACTCGGCCACCTCCGGGTCCTCGTCGATCCCGGCCGCCAGCTCCAGCGAGCCGCCGCCGATGTCCAGCACCAGCAGCCGGCCGGCGGACCAGCCGAACCACCGCCGGACCGCCAGGAACGTCATCCGCGCCTCGTCCGCACCGGGCAGCACCTCCAGGCGTACGCCGGTGGCCTCCCGGACCCGGGCGAGCACCTCGGCCGCGTTGGTGGCGTCCCGGACCGCGGACGTCGCGAAGGCGATCAGGTCCTCCGCGCCGTGCCCGGTCGCCGCGGCCCGGGCCATCCCGACCGCCTCGACCAGGCTCTCCGCGCCGGCCTCGGTCAGTGCCCCGTCCGGGCCGATCTGTTCGGCCAGCCGCAGCACCACCTTCTCCGAGTGGGCCGGCCAGGGGTGGGCGCCGTGGTGGGCGTCGACCACCAGCAGGTGGACGGTGTTGGAACCGACGTCGAGGACTCCCAGTCGCATGGCAACGACACTAGGGCCAATGTGTTTCGTCGGCTCACCGGCCGGCCCGGGTCACCCCGCGTACGCTGGTCCGGGTGACGAGCCAGGTGGAGCTGCGGGTGCTGGTGGACGACCCCGACGACCCGCGAAGTCGGGAGGTCGGGCTGGACTTCCCCCGGGAGTGGATCGAGTTCGTCGACCCGGCCGACGAGCGGCACGTGGTCCGCGCCGACCTGACCTGGCTGCTGTCCCGCTGGACCTGCGTCTTCGGCAAGGGCTGCCACGGCATCGTCGCCGGCCGCGCCGCCGACGGCTGCTGCTCGCACGGCGCGTTCTTCACCGACGCCGACGACGAGAAGCGGGTCCGGGCGGCGGTCAAGCGGCTCACCCCGCAGACCTGGCAGCACTTCCGCAAGGGCTTCAAGAACTGGACCGAGGAGGACACGGTCGACGGCAAGAACCCGGCCCGACGGACCGCCACCCGCAGCGAGGACGCGCCCTGCGTCTTCCTCAACGACGCCGACTTCCCGGCCGGCGGCGGCTGCGCCCTGCACGCCCAGGCGCTGCGCGACGGGGTGCACCCGCTGGAATACAAGCCGGACGTCTGCTGGCAGCTGCCGGTCCGCCGGGACCAGGAGTGGCACAAGCGACCGGACAACACGCAGGTGCTGATCTCCACGCTCGCCGAGTTCGACCGGCGGGGCTGGGGCGCCGGCGGGCACGACCTGGACTGGTGGTGCACCTCTTCCACCGACGCGCACGTCGGCGCCGAGCCGATGTACGTCTCGTACGGGCCGGAGCTGACCGCGCTGGTCGGCGCGCCCGCGTACGCGAAGCTGGCCGAGCTGTGCGCGGCCCGGCTGCGCCAGGGCCAGATCGCCCCCCACCCGGCCAGCGCGTAAGGAAGGGCCCCTTCTTAACGCCTGCGGTATAGCAGGGGCCCCCTGTTAACAGCCCGATCAGCCGAGCGCGGCGTCGACCAGGGCGCGGGCGCTGCGCTTCGCCGCCTCGGCGACCGCCGGGTCGCCGTCGAGCACGCCGGCGGCCAGGCCACCGTCGAGCAGCAGGGTGAGCTGGCGGGCCAACAGCTCCGGCTCGGCCGCGCCGGCCCGCCGGGCCAGGTCGGTCACCCAGGCCCGGACCACGTCCTTGTGCTCGACCGTACGGGCGTGCACCTCGCTGCCGGTCGGGAACTCGGCGGCGGTGTTGATGAACGCGCAGCCGTGGTAGCCCTCCCGGCGGCAGGCGCCGGCGAGCGCGTCGTACATGCCGACGAGCTGGTCGCGGGGGGCGTCACCGGCGGCCCGGGCGGCGGCCCGCAGCGCGCCGAACCACGCCTGGTCGACCTTGTCCAGGTACGCCAGCACGAGGTCGTCCTTGCGCGGGAAGTGCTTGTAGAGGGTCGCCTTGGCCACCCCCGACTCGGCGATCACCGTGTCGACGCCCACCCCCCTGGGCCCGTACGCGTAGAAGAGCCGGAAGGCGGTCTCCAGGATGCGCTCCCGGGCGGAGCCGGCAGGGGTGCGCGGCGCGGGCATGGATCCTCCTCGGTCGGTGCGGCTGAGCCTACAGACCGGCCTGTCTATTTTTCCCGCCAGGCCAGCAGCGCCAGCTCTGGTGGTAGACAGACCTGTCTGTTAGCTTGGCTTCATCGAGCGCTGTGCACGGGGCACCGCGCGACCACCGACAGGACGGAACGACATGCGCATCGGGGTACTGGGCACCGGCATGGTCGGCCGGGCGATCGCGGCCCGCGCGGCCGAGCTGGGGCACGACGTCACCGTCGGCACCCGCGACGTGGCAGCCACGCGGGGCGGCGACTGGTCCGACTGGGCCGCCGCGCACCCGACCGTCACCCTGGCCACCCACGCCGGAGCCGTCACCGACGCCGAGCTGGTGGTCAACGCGACCAGCGGCGACGGCTCCCTGCCGGCGCTGGGCGCGGCCGGCGAGGAGAACCTGGCCGGCAAGGTGCTGCTCGACATCGCCAACCCGCTCGACTTCAGCAACGGCTTCCCGCCCACCCTGTCGGTGCTCAACGACGACTCGCTGGGCGAGCGGATCCAGCGGGAATTCCCGCGGACCCGGGTGGTGAAGGCGCTCAACACCCTCACCGCCGACCTGATGACGCACCCCCGGCAGCTCGCCGACGGCGCGCACACGGTCTTCGTCTCCGGCGACGACGCGGACGCCAAGAAGCAGGTCACCGAGCTGCTGACCAGCTTCGGCCACACCGACGTGATCGACCTGGGCGACATCGGCACCGCCCGGGGCACCGAGATGCTGCTGCCCCTCTGGCTGCGCCTCTACGGCCGGCTCGGCAACCCGATCTTCAACATCAAGGTCGTCCGCTGACCTGTGCGTTAAGAAGGGGCCCCTGCTATGCAGAATGCGTTAAGAGGGGGCCCCTCCTTGCACCTCACGGCTCGAACTTGTAGCCCAGGCCGCGCACGGTGACGATGAAGCGGGGCGCGGACGGCTCCGGCTCCACCTTCGACCGCAGCCGCTTGACGTGCACGTCCAGGGTCTTGGTGTCGCCGACGTAGTCGGCCCCCCAGACCCGGTCGATCAGCTGCCCCCGGGTGAGCACCCGGCCGGCGTTGCGCAGCAGCAGCTCCAGCAGCTCGAACTCCTTCAGCGGCAGCTGCACCTGGGCACCCTCGACGGTCACCACGTGCCGCTCGATGTCCATCCGGACCGGGCCGGCGGCCAGCGTCGGGGCGCCCGACTCGGCGGCCTCGGCGGTCTGCCGGCGCAGCACCGCCCGGATCCGGGCCACCAGCTCCCGGGGGGAGTACGGCTTGGTCACGTAGTCGTCGGCGCCGATCTCCAGCCCGACCACCTTGTCGATCTCGCTGTCCCGGGCGGTGACCATGATGATCGGCACGTGCGAGCGCTGCCGCAGCTGCCGGCAGACCTCGGTGCCGGACATCTCCGGCAGCATCAGGTCCAGCAGCACGATGTCCGCACCGGTCCGGTCGAACTCGGTGAGGGCGTCGGTGCCCGTCGCCGCGACGGAGACCTCGAATCCCTCCTTGCGGAGCATGTACGACAGGGCGTCGGAGAACGACTCCTCGTCCTCGACCACCAGAACGCGGCTCAACGGGACTTCCTTTCCATCACGGTCGGTCCTGCCGGGGCTCGGCCGGGCCGGCCTCGATCCCAGCCGACGCCAGTGTCGCCTCCAGGTCGTCCGGGGGACTGGCGGGCAGCCGGAGGGTGAACGTCGAACCACCACCAAGAGTGCTCGACACGTCGACCCGACCGCCATGGTTGCTCGCGATGTGCTTCACGATGGCCAGGCCGAGCCCGGTACCCCCGGTCGCCCGGGACCGGGCCTGGTCGGCCCGGTAGAACCGCTCGAAGATCCGGTCGACCTCGTTCGGGGCGATCCCGATGCCCTGGTCGGCCACGGAGATCTCGACGTGGTCGTCGGTGGGGCGGGCGGTGATCCGGACGGTGGTGTCCTCGCCCGAGTAGTTGATGGCGTTCTCCACCAGGTTGGCCACCGCCGTGGCGAGCTGGCTGTCGCTGCCGTACACGGTGAGGCCCTTGTCACCCTCGACGGCGAGCTGCACCCGGCGGGCGGTGGCCGCGGTCCGGGTCCGGTCGATCACCTCGGCGACCACCCAGTCGACCGCGACGGGCTCCGGCGGCGGCTGCTCCTCGGCGCCCTGCAACCGGGTCAGCTCCAGCAGCTCCTGCACCAGCCGGCCCAGCCGGGTCGACTCGTGCTGGATCCGCTCGGCGAAGCGCCGGGCGGCCACCAGGTCCTCGGGCAGGTCGGTGGGGGTCCCGCCGGGCGGCTCGGTGGCGTCCAGCAGCGCCTCGGCGAGCAGCTGCAACGCGCCGATCGGGGTCTTCAGCTCGTGGCTGACGTTCGCCACGAAGTCCCGACGGACCCGGGCCAGCCGGTGCGACTCGGTCACGTCGGCCGCCTCGACGGCGATGCAGCCGCCGCCGATCCCCATCGCCCGCAGGTGCACGCCGAGCGGGTTCACCCCGGCGCTGTCGCGGCCCCGCGGCAGGTCCAGCTCGATCTCGCGCCGCACGCCGGTGCGGCGCACCTGCCCGGCGAGGGTACGGATCAACGGGTGGGCGGCGATGGATCCGGGCGCGGCACCGGTACGCAGCAGCCCCATCGCCCGGGCCGCCGGGTTGACCAGCACCGGCGCGTCGTCCGGGCCGAGCACCACCACGCCGGCGCGCAGCGAGTCGATCGTCTTGCGGCCGACTCCGGAGAGCCCGGCCTGCGGGTCGTCGGCGATGGTGGCCCTCCCTGACTCCAACCGGGAGACACCGCCTCCCGTCGACGCCTTCCGGCGCCACCACGTGCCCACGGGTCGGGCCAGCAGACCCCCGACGACCAGGCCGGTCACCAGGGCAACCGCCACCACGACCGCCACCGCCCATTCCACCCGGCGATCGTAGGGTCATCGTTAACCTGGGGATCGGCCAGAACGGGACGAACCACTCCCACTTCCGGGAAAGTTCACCTCCGGGCCCCGCGTCGTTCACCCGCGTTCACCTTCGGTCCGCTCCCCCGGCCTACCGTGGGCGGCGCACCTGCTCAACCCCCGTGCGCCGGGACCCGCACCCGTCGGGCCGGCGGCCACCGACGTTCAGGACGTGATGATGCGCGACGAGTTCCGAGCCGACCTCCAGATCGTCAGCCAGCTGCTGGTCGACATGGCCGAGGGGGTCCGCGCCGCCATGGGGCACGCCACCCGGGCCCTGCTCACCGCCGACCGGCAGGCCGCCGAGACGGTGATCGCGCAGGACGCCGAGATCGACGGGCTCTACCGGCACGTCGAGGAGCGGGTCTGCGACCTGCTGGCCCGGCAGGCCCCGGTCGCCTCCGACCTGCGCGCCATGATCACCGCGTTGCACGTCGCCGCCGACATCGAGCGGATGGGCGACCTGGCCGAGCACGTCGCCAAGACGGCGCTGCGCCGCCACCCCTCCCCCGCGGTCCCCGCCGAGCTGCGCGGCGTCTTCACCGACATGGCGGGGATCGCCGACCGGATGGCCGAGAAGATCGGCAGGGTGCTGGCCAAGCCCGACGCCGACCTCGCCGCCGAGCTCGACCGGGACGACGACGCCATGGACGACCTGCACAAGAGCCTGTTCGGGGTGCTGCTGAGCGACGACTGGCCGTACGGGGTGGAGACGGCGATCGACGCGACCCTGTTGGGGCGCTTCTACGAGCGCTTCGCCGACCACGCCGTCAACGCCGGCGAGCACGTCGTCTACCTGATCACCGGCGAGACCGCCTGAGACGACGAAGGGGCCCCTCGTCCACGCGACGAGGGGCCCCTTCCTGCTTCGGGTCAGCGGCCCTGGTTGGCGACCGCGGCGGCGGCCGCCCTGGCGGCCTCCGGGTCGAGGTACGTCCCGCCGAGGACCTGCGGGCGCAGGTCCGGGTTCAGGTCGTAGCGCAGCGGGATCCCGGTGGGGATGTTCAGCTTGGCGATCGCCTCGTCGGAGATCTGGTCGAGGTGCTTGACCAGGGCGCGCAGCGAGTTGCCGTGCGCGGCCACCAGCACCGTCCGACCGGCCAGGATGTCCGGCACGATCGAGTCGTACCAGTAGGGCAGCATCCGCTCGACGACGTCCTTGAGGCACTCGGTGCGCGGCATCAGCTCGGTCGGCAGCAGCGCGTACCGGGGGTCGCCGACCTGCGACCACTCGTCGTCGTCGGCGATCGGCGGGGGCGGGGTGTCGTACGACCGGCGCCAGAGCATGAACTGCTCCTCGCCGTACTCGTCGAGGGTCTGCTTCTTGTTCTTGCCCTGGAGGGCGCCGTAGTGCCGCTCGTTGAGCCGCCACGACCGGCGCACCGCGATCCAGTGCCGGTCGGCGGCGTTGAGCGCCAGTTCGGCGGTGCGGATCGCCCGGCGCATCACGCTGGTGTGCACGACGTCCGGCAGCAGGCCGTGCTCACGCAGCAGCTCGCCGCCGCGCCGGGCCTCGGTCTCCCCCTTGGCCGTCAGGTCGACGTCGACCCAGCCGGTGAAGAGGTTCTTCGCGTTCCAGTCGCTCTCGCCGTGCCGCAGCAGGACCAGCGTCCCGATGGTGGGCCCTTCGCTCGCAGTCATACGGATCATCCTGCCGCACCCGGCCTGCGGACACGCGGGCAGTGGTCGTGACGACCACCACGTGGAAAACCCGATGACCGGCCGGCGGCACCGGCACTAGGTTGTAAGGTGCTCGAACCTGAGCGGTCATTACGGGGAGCGGGGGCACGGCGTGCGGACGATGCGGGGTTGGTTCCGGGACACCACGGGCGGGCTGCCGAGGACCTTCTGGTACCTGTGGACCGGCACCCTGATCAACCGGCTCGGCTCGTTCGTCCTGGTCTTCCTGGCCATCTACCTCACCCAGGCGCGGCACTTCTCCGCCGCCCAGGCCGGCCTGGTGATCGGGCTCTGGGGCGTCGGCGGGGCGGTCGGCACCACCGTCGGCGGCACCCTCACCGACCGCTGGGGGCGGCGGCCCACCCTGCTCACCGCCCACCTCGGCGCGGCCACCATGATGCTGGCCCTCGGTCTGGCCCGACCGCTCTGGGCGGTAGCCGTGGGCGCGCTGCTGCTCGGCATGTTCGCCGAGGCGGCCCGGCCGGCGTTCGGCGCGATGATGATCGACGTGGTGCCGGAGTCCGACCGGTTGCGGGCCTTCTCGCTCAACTACTGGGCGATCAACCTCGGGTTCGCCTGCGCGGCCGTCCTCGCCGGGTTCGCCGCCCAGGCCGGCTACCTGCTGCTCTTCGCGGTCGACGCGGCCACCACCCTGGTCACCGCTCTGATCATCTTCTTCCGGGTGGGCGAGACCCGGACCGTCCAGACCGGCGCCCCCGCCGTCGGCCCCGCCCGCGGCGGCGCGCTGCGTGTGATCGCCACCGACCGGGTCTTCCTCGGCTTCGTGGCGCTCAACCTCTTCGGCGCGCTGGTCTTCCTCCAGCACATCTCGATGCTGCCGATCGCGATGAGCGACGCCGGCCTCTCCCCGGCGACCTACGGCTCGGTGATCGCGCTGAACGGCCTGCTGATCGTGGCCGGGCAGCTCTTCGTGCCCCGGCTCATCCGCGGCCGCAGCCGCTCCCACGTGCTCGCCCTGGCGGCCGTGGTGATGGGCGTCGGCTTCGGGCTGACCGCGCTCGCCGACACCGCCTGGTTCTACGGCCTGACCGTGCTGATCTGGACCCTCGGCGAGATGCTCAACTCGCCGTCGAACGCCACGCTGATCGCCGAGCTCTCCCCCGCCGAGCTGCGCGGTCGCTACCAGGGCGCCTTCTCCCTCTCCTGGCAGATCGCCGGTGCCGCCGCCCCGATCCTCGGCGGCCTGGTCCGGGAACACGCCGGCGACCGCGCGCTCTGGCTGGGCTGCCTGGTCATCGGTCTGCTGATGGCCGCCGGCCACCTGATCTCCGGCCCGGCCCGGGAACGCCGGGCCAGCCGGCTCCGCACCCCCGCCACCCCGGTCGAGCCGGTCACCGCCCGCCGGGCGCCGGTCCCGGAGGTGGCCGAGGCCGCCGCCATCGCACCCGCCGAGCCGGTCAAGGTCCGCGCCACCACCTGAGTACGACCCGCAGGGCGCCGCCAGTTGCCGCGCCCCGGGGTCTGGTCGCGGGCGAGACGGGTTGGGCATAGGGTCGAAGGGAAGTAGTTAGGAAACTTTCCGGAGGGTCGGGTGCGGGTCGCGTGGGGTCGGCTGCACGGCGGCCCGGGGCGGCTCCCCGCCGTCTTCTGGTACCTCTGGGCCGGCCTGCTGATCAACCGTGCCGGCGCGTTCGCCGTGCTCTTCCTGTCGCTCTACCTCACCGACGCTCGGGGCACCTCACCTGCGGCCGCGGGGGCGGTGGTGGGGGCGTACGGCGCGGGCGGGGCCGCCGGGGTGCTGCTCGGCGGGGTGCTGGCCGACCGGTGGGGGCGCCGGGCCACCCTGCTCGCCGCCCACCTCGCGGCCACCGGCCTGATGGTCGGGCTGGCGTTCAGCGAACAGCTGGCGGTGATCGCCGTCCTGGCGGCTTCGCTCGGGGTGGCGCACTCCATGCCGGGCCCGGCCTTCGTCGCCGCGATCGTCGACGTGGTCCCCGAGGACCGCCGCGCGTACGCCTTCAACCTCCAGTTCTGGGCGTTCAACCTCGGCATGGCGGTCGCCTCGCTGCTGGCCGGGATGCTGGCCGAGGCGAGCTTCGTGGCGCTGTTCCTGCTCGACGCCGCCGCCACGCTGGCCGCCGCCCTGGTGATCGCCGCGAAGGTGCCGGAGACGCTGGCTCGGCCGGTCGGCCTCCCGGCGCCTGACCGGGGCCGTGGACGACCGGGGCTGGCCACCGCGCTCACCGACCGGATCTTCCTGGTCTTCGTCGGGCTGACGTTCCTGCTCGCGGTGCTCACCATGCAGACCTCGACGATCATGCCGCTGGCGATGCGCGCGGACGGGCTGCGGCCCTCGGCGTACGGGCTGGTGGTGGCCCTCGGCGGGGCGTTGATCGTGCTCGGGCAGCTCTTCGTGCCCCGGCTGATCGCGCCGTACCGGCAGGCGCACGTGCTGAGCGTGGCCACCGCACTGATGGCCCTGGGTTTCGGTGCCCTGACGTTGGCCGACCGGCTCTGGGCGTACCTTGGGGCGGCGGTGGTGTGGACGGCCGGTTCGATGCTCGCGGCGCCGCCCAACGCGCAGATCAACGCCGACCTCGCGCCGCCCGGACTGCGCGGGCGTTACCAGGCGGTCTTCTACCTGACCTTCCCGGCGGCCTCGTTCGTCGCGCCCGCACTGGGCGGGGTCAGCCTCCAGCTCCTCGGCGACGGGCACTGGCTCGTGGTGGGCGCGCTGGGGTTGACTGCCGCGGTCGGTCATCTGCTCGCCGGGCCGGCTCGGGAACGCCGGGTCGCCACGCTGCGGGCGGCCCCGGAACGGACTCCGGACGCCCCGGTGGGCAGCTGACCGGCACCACGACGTTGGCCGGAAACGGGCGAGCGCCCACCCCGACCCCCGTCGTGGTGGACGCTCGCCCGGTACACCCGGCGGCGGCGGGCGACACTCACCCCCGTAAGCGTCGCCCGCTCGCGCCGCCGGTACCACGGGTGGCACCGTCCCCCAACGGTGTGCTCCACCCGTTCCTTGCGCCTCGCCTGGTGCACGGATCTGATCGATCCGCCGCTCCCCCGAACGTTTCCAAGCGTGGCGCGGTGCAATAAAGTTAGTTCGCCCCGGATTCCGGATTCAACCTGGATCACTGTCTCGCCGGTCACAGCGCCGGCGTCCGGATCACGCTCCCGGCATCTCCGGATCCTCGTCGGGCAACAGCGTCTACCCGTCGGGGATTCCCGCAAACACTCAGGCGTCGGCCCGATCGGGTGACTCCGTACGGAAGAAATTGCTCTGCCGGCCGTCGCGCAGCTGCTCCTGGTAGATCAGGTTCAGCCGGCGCGCGTCGAAGGTCCGGAACCAGTCGTCCCAGCTGATCTCCCGGATCCGGCTGCTTTCCCGATAGCCCGGAATGTTGAAGGTCAGCACCCCCGGCCGGCCTTCCCGCTCGGTGCCGGCGATGGTCGCCGGCCTGGCGCTGCGGGCCCGCGCCCAGCGCTGGATCACCTCGTGGTTCGCCGTCACCAGGCTCCGGCCCGGCCGCTCCGGCTGGTCCGCGACCGAGGTGATCTGCTGCGAGGAGCTCGCCGAACGGGCCGTCAACCTCCCGGTCCGCACGCCGGTTCGGGTGGGTGCCGTCGTGAGCGCCGCGCTGCCGACCGTGGTGCTCGGCTGCTGCGCCGGCTGCGCAAGCTCGACGCGGGACGGTGCTGCCGCAGCCGGGGGCGGAGTCGCTGTCGCCCGCACCGGTGCGGTCCTGGCCCGACTCGGCGCGGCCGCCTTCGACGGCGCAGCCTTGGCCTTCGACGGGGCAGCCTTGGCCCTGGACGGCGCCGCCTTCGCCCGCGACGGAGTCGCCTTGGCCTTCGACGGCGCGGCCTTCGCCTTCGACGGAGTCGCCTTGGCTCGGGACGGCGTCGACTTCGCGCGCGACGGTGCCGCCTTCGCCCGGCTGGTCGTCGCCTTGGCCCGGGTGGGAGCCGGAGCGGCCTTCTTCCGCGCCGCGCTCGTACGCTTCGCGGTACCCGTCGTCTTCCTGGTCGCGGACGCCCGTCCCGCCGGCCCGGTGGCCTTGCGGGCGGCGCCGCCCTGGCGTCCCTCGGAACGCAGCGTCCGGGCCAGCGTCTTCACCAACTCGGGCTTGCGCAGCGCCGAGATGCCGGAGACCCCCCGGCGGCGCAGCTGGCCCCGGATGTCGGCCACCCGCATCCGGGAGATCTCCGACTCGGAGACGCCCGGGGTGTTCGGGCTCTGGTTGCCCGCCTGCCGTTTGGTCCTGGTCGCAGTCGCGCCGCGACCTGAGCTGTTCCGCTGAGCCATGTCACGCTCCTCGACAGTCCGTCCTCGGCCGCGGTCGGTCCCAGTGCCGCACCGCGCGGTGCGGCATACCCGTCAGGACGGGTCCGAACCACCGGAGGCGGCGGGCGCCGGATCGGCCCGCGGGCCGGCGCCGGAGGGCTCGAAGAGGTGCGCGAACGCGGCGAGGTTGGCGGTGGACTCCCCGCGCTTGACCCGCCACTCCCACTCGCGCCGGATCGACGTGCCGAAGCCGATCTCCAGCATCGTGTCGAACGACTCGTCGGCGTACGTCAGCACGGCTCCGAGCAGCCGATCCAGCTCGTCGGCGTCCACCCCGCCCAGGTTGACCCGACCAGTGAGGTAGACGTCGCCGACGGCGTCGATCGAGAACGACACCCCGTACATCCGGGCGTTGCGCTGGAGCAGCCAGGCCCAGAGCTCCTCGCGGCGCTCGTCCGGCTGGCGCATCACGAACGCCTCGACCCGCAGTGCGTGCTCACCCACGATCAGGTTGCAGACCGTCTTCAGCTTGTGGGTGCCGGGCAGGGTGACCGCGTACGACCCCTCGCCGGTCGCCTCCCACTCCAGCTCCCGCTCGGCGCAGACCGACTCGATCAGGGCCGCGACTTCGCTCTTCGCGCTCATCCGGACCACTCTACGGTCGACGCCCGCCCGTCGCCCGACGTGCGGCGGCTCGGGGGCCGACAGCCGGGTGTCGCCGGCCGACCGGTGTTAACAGGGGGCCCCTGCTATACCGGAGGCGTTAATAAGGGGCCCTTCCTTGCACCTCACCAGGAGCAGGAGAGGGCGGCGTCGCCGGCCAGCTGGGTGGCGAACCGGCTCCGGTGCTCGGCGATCGCCTCGCCGTAGACGGCGAGCAGCCCGGAGACCGTGCGCTGCCAGGAAAAGTTGCGGGCATGCCGCTCGGCGCCCCGGGACAGCTCGACCCGGCGGCCCCGGTCCGGCAGCAGCCGGGAGAGCGTACGGGCCCAGTCGTCCGGGTCGTGGCTGTCGACGAGCACGCCGCTGACCCCGTCCCGGACGGCGGTGACCAGGCCACCGCGGGCGGCGGCGACGACCGGGGTGCCGCAGGCCTGCGCCTCCAGCGCCACCAGCCCGAACGACTCGTTGTGCGAGGGCACCGCCACCACGTCGGCGGCCCGGTACAGCGCCGGCAGGTCGTCGCCGGTGCGCGGCGGCAGGAAACACACCCGGTCGGTGACGCCCAGCGAGGCGGCCAGCTCGATCAGGGCGGTCGGCCGGTCCAGGCCGCTGCCGCTGGGGCCGCCGCAGATCACCACGGTCACCTGGTCGGCGAGCCGGGGGTCGCGCCGCCGCAGCGCGGCCACCGCCCGGATCAGCACGTCGGGGGCCTTGAGCGGTTGGATCCGGCCGACGAAGGCCACCACGTACCCGTCGGTGGGCAGCCCCAGCCGGCGGCGGGCGGCGAGCGCCGCGGCCTGCCGGTCCCCGGCGGGCGGGCGGAACCGGTCCAGGTCGACGCCGGGCTCCACCACCGCGACCCGGTCCGGGTCGGCGTCGTACCGGTCGAGCAGGTCGCGGGCCTCGACCCGGGTGTTGGCGACCAGCCGGTCGGCCTCGGCGACCACCTGCTCCTCGCCGATCACCCGGGCCTTCGGTTCGGGCCGGTCACCGACGGCGAGCTGGCTGTTCTTCACCTTGGCCAGGGTGTGCGCGGTGTGCACCAGCGGCACGCCCCAACGCTCCTTGGCCAGCCAGCCGACCTGGCCGGAGAGCCAGTAGTGCGAGTGGATCAGGTCGTAGTGGCCGGGCGGCCGGGCCGCCTCGGCGCGCAGCACGCCGGCGGTGAAGGCGCAGAGCTGGCCGGGCAGCTCCTCCTTGGTCAGCCCCTCCAGGGGCCCGGAGGTGATGTGCCGGACGTGCACGCCGGGCGCCATCTCGACCACCGGGGGCAGGTCACCGGAGGTGGCCCGGGTGAAGATCTCCACCTCGACGTCGGCCTCGGCCAGCCGGCGGGCCACCTCGAGGATGTAGACGTTCATCCCGCCCGCGTCGCCGGTCCCCGGCTGGTGCAGCGGTGAGGTGTGCACCGACAGGGTGGCGATGCGCCGGGGCCGGGGCCACGGGAGGGCACCTCGCTGACGACCGACACCGGTGTGCTGTTCCGCCACGTCCGCTCCTCTTGTCACGGTTGATGCCGTCCCGCACGACCGGCGCTTCTCGGTCAACCTCTACGCCGGATGTCATCTTCCCCATCGGGCTTCGGAAATGCGCACGGGCGGGGCGCCGGGCGTGACGGACCTCATCCCGGGCGGGCCCGGACCGGCCGCGCGGGACGGTCGGGGCGGGGGCGAGAATGGTCCGATGACCTCAGTCGCGATCGTCACCGGCGCCTCCAGCGGGATCGGGGCGGCCACCGCCCGCCGGCTCGCCGCCGAGGGCTTCCACGTGCTCGCCGCCGCGCGGCGTACCGACCGGCTGACCGGCCTGGTCGCCGAGATCGAGGCGGCCGGCGGCACCGCCACCGCGGTCGGCTGCGACGTCACGTCGGACGAGTCGGTGGCCGGCCTGGCCGCCGCGGCGGCCGCCGCGCCCGGACCGGTCACCCTGCTGGTGAACAACGCCGGCGGCGCGCGCGGGCTGGACCCGGTCGAGTCCGGTGCGGTCGGCGACTGGCAGTGGATGTACGACGTCAACGTGCTCGGCACGCTCCGGGTCACCCAGGCGCTGCTGCCGGCGCTGGAGGCGTCCGGCGCGGGCACCATCGTGATCGTCAGCTCCACGGCGGGCTTCACCCCGTACGAGGGCGGTGGCGGCTACGTCGCGGCCAAGCACGCGCAGACCGCCATGGCCGGCACGCTGCGCCTGGAGCTCTCCGGCCGGCCGGTGCGGGTGATCGAGATCGACCCCGGCATGGTGAAGACCGACGAGTTCGGCCTGGTCCGCTTCGGTGGCGACGCGGAGAAGGCCGCGGCCGTCTACGCCGGGGTCGCCGAGCCGCTGGTCGCCGACGACGTGGCGGACTGCATCGCCTGGTGCGCCACCCGACCGCACCACGTCAACGTGGACCGGCTGGTGGTCCGCCCGCTGGCCCAGGCCGCCCAGCACAAGGTGCACCGGGTCGGCCAGTGAGGCGCGAGGAGTGGGCCCGGCGGTGAGACCGCAGGGGGTCGTCACCCGGGGCACGACCAACCCGAACCGGCTCCGGCGGGTGGACAACTGGATCGTGCGTACCTGCGGCGACCGGCTCCGGGACGCGGCCGACCCGCTGGTGGTCGACCTGGGCTACGGCGCCACCCCGGTCACCGCAGTCGAGCTGCGGGCCCGGCTGGCCGCCCGGGTACGCCCCGACGTCCGGCTGGTCGGCCTGGAGATCGACCCGGCGCGGGTGGCCGCCGCCGCACCGGTCGCCGACCCGCCCCGGCTCACCTTCGCCCGGGGCGGGTTCGAGCTGACCGGTCTGCGTCCCGCCCTGGTCCGCGCGTTCAACGTGCTGCGCCAGTACGACGAGAGCGAGGTCCCGGCCGCCTGGGCGACCGTCACCGACCGGCTGGCCCCCGGTGGCGTGCTGGTCGAGGGGACCTGCGACGAACTGGGCCGGCTCGGCAGCTGGGTGCTGCTCGACGCGGCGGGCCCGCGCACCCTGACCCTCGCCGCGAAGCTGACCACCCTGACCAGCCCCGCCGAGCTGGCCGAACGCCTGCCCAAGGCCCTGATCCACCGCAACGTGCCCGGCGAGCGGATCCACGACCTGATCCGCGCCCTGGACGACGCCTGGCAGGCCGCCGCCGGCTACGCCCCCTTCGGCCCCCGCCACCGCTGGGTGGCGACGGTCACCGCCGTCAAACAGTCCGGCTGGCCGATCGAGGGCCGCCCCCACCACTGGCGCCGCGGCGAACTCACCCTCCCCTGGCCCACCGTAATCCCCACCTCGACGCGTTGATCATGAAGTTAGCGGCAGTTTTGGAGATCCACTTCGCCGCTAACTTCATGATCAACGGGGTTCGGCCGGGTGGGGCGGGTCAGATGGTGCAGTTGATGAGGACGGGTTCGGGGTGGAGGGTCACGCCGAAGCGGGCGTGGACGCCGTCTCTGATCTCCCTGGCCAGGGTTACCAGGGCGGCGGTGCTGGTGCCGCCGGCGCGGTTGGTCAGGGCCAGGGTGTGCTTGGTGGAGATGGCGGTCCCCTCCGGACCGGGGTGGCCCTTGGCGAAACCGGCCTTGTCGATCAGCCAGGCTGCGCTGACCTTGACCAGGTCGCCGGGGCAGGGCCAGGAGGGCGGCTCGGCGATGTCGGCGGCCCGCGCGCGGAGCAGCTCGTACGCCTCGCGGTCCAGCACCGGGTTGGTGAAGAACGAGCCGACCGACCAGGTGTCCGGGTCGGCGGCGTCCAGCACCATGCCCTTGCCGGCGCGCAGCCGCAGCACGGTGGCCCGGGCGTCGGCCAGCGGCACCCGGCCACCGACCTCGACGCCGAGGGACCGGGCCAGCTCGGCGTAGCGGACCGGGCCGGAGAGCGGCGAGCGGGCCAGCCGGAAGTCGACCGAGAGCACCACCCACCGGTCGCTGTACTTGAAGATGCTCGACCGGTACGCGAAGCCGCAGTCCGCCGCGTCGATCCGGCCGACGGTGCCGTCGGTGCGGTCGTACACCTGGACGCCGACGATGGTCTCGGCGACCTCCTGGCCGTACGCGCCGACGTTCTGGATGGGGGTGGCGCCGGCCGATCCGGGGATGCCGGAGAGGCACTCCACGCCGGACCAGCCGTTGGCGACGGTGGCGGCGACCAGGTCGTCCCACGGCTCGCCGGCCTCGACGCGTACGGTGACGGTCCCGGCGTCCTCGGCGACCACCCGCAGGCCCCGGGAGCGGACCAGCACGACCGTGCCGGGGAAGCCCTGGTCCCCGATCACGACGTTGCTGCCCCCCGCGAGAATGAGGACGGGTTCGTCCCGCTGCTGCGCCTGGCGCACCTTGTGTACGATTTCGTCGGCGCTGGCGGCGGTGACCAGCCGGCCCGCCGGTCCACCCAGGCGCAGGGTGGTGTACCGGGCCAGCGGGTCACCGTTCGGGCGGGCGTCGGCTGTCGGATGGGCGTAGACGTCTGACACGCCTTTCACCCTAGGCTGAGGGGCAGCCGCGGCACCCACTGGTGGCCGGGTCACCCCCGGGAGGAATGGCGATGAGCAGACTGCAGGGCAGCAAGGACTTCTGGATCGGCGCGCTGCGGGTGGAGGGCCCGGCGTTCGCCGCCGCCGCGGCCGAGGCCCCGCCGGAGACGCCGGTGCTCTCCTGTCCCGGCTGGACGGTCACCGATCTCACCCTGCACCTCACCCGGGCGTACACGTGGGCGCAGACCGCGGTGAACGCGGGCACCGCCACCAGGCCGGAGCGGCACGACCCGGAGCTGCCGGCCGGACTGACCCCGGCGCAGTGGTACCGCCAGGAGTACGACCGGCTGATGGCGCTCTTCGACGGGCTGGACCCGGAGGCGCCGGCGTGGAACTTCGCGCCGCAGCCGAAGCGGGCTGGCTTCTGGCCCCGCCGGATGGCGCTGGAGACCGCGGTGCACCGTTGGGACGCGCAGCTCGCCATCGCCGCGGGCGAGCCGATCGAGGCGAAGCTCGCCGCCGACGGGGTGAGCGAGGTGCTGGACACCTGGCTGCCGGCCGGCCGACGGGTCAAGCCCGGGCAGTGGCACGGGGTGGTGCAGCTGACCGCGACGGACGCCGCGCAGGACTGGTTCCTCCGGCTGCGCGGCGAGGGGGTGGCGCTGCTGGACACCGCCACCATCCTCGACCACGACGACCACCACGCCCGGGCGCAGGTCACCGGCACGGCCAGCGACCTGCTGCTCGCCCTGATGGGCCGGGTCAGCTTCGACACGGTCGGGGTCGCCGGCGACCGCGGCCTGCTCGACGGGCTCCGGGTGGGCTGACCCGCCGCCGTACCGCTCGACGCCGCCTCCGGGGTGGCCCGCCTGACCGGCGGGCCACCCCGGAGGCGTTCGGGGGTCTTCGGTAACTGTCTGAGAGCGCTCTCTTGACAGAACCGGAGGCAGCCACCACCCTTTCGTGAGAGCGCTCTCTCAGTTCGCGGCACCACCTCCACCACCCACAGACTCAGAGGGGTCAGATAAGAGATGGCAACCTTCTCGCGCCGTCGCCTCGCGGCGGTCGCCCTCGTCGCGGCCACCGCCCTGCTCTCCACCACCGCGTGCGGCGGTGGCGACGACGACGATGCCGGCGCCGGCGGTCCGGTCACGCTGACCGTCGACACGTTCGGCCAGTTCGGCTACGAAGAGCTCTACAAGGAATACATGGCCAGCCACCCCGACGTGAAGATCGTCGAGCGGGGCACCGGCAGCAACCTCGACGAGTACTCCCCGAAGCTGACCCAGTGGCTGGCGGCCGGGAAGGGCGCCGGCGACATCGTCGCGATCGAGGAGGGTCTGCTGGTCGAGTACAAGGCCAACCCGCAGAACTTCGTGAACCTGCTCGACCACGGCGCCGCCGACCTCAAGGGCAACTTCCTCGACTGGAAGTGGAACCAGGGCCTGACCGCCGACGGCAAGCAGCTGATCGGCCTCGGCACCGACGTCGGCGGCATGGCGATGTGCTACCGCAAGGACCTCTTCGCCAAGGCCGGCCTGCCCACCGAGCGGGACCAGGTCTCCAAGCTCTGGCCCACCTGGCAGGACTACATCAAGGTCGGCGAGCAGTTCAAGGCGAAGAACACCGGGGCCTCGTTCCTGGACGCCGCCACCAACACGTTCAACACCATCCTGCTCCAGACCGCCGGCAACACCTCCGGCTACAGCTACTACGACACCAACGACAACCTGGTCGTCGACAGCAACCCGGCGGTCAAGCAGGCGTACGACACCACCATGGACATCATCGACTCCGGGCTGTCCGGCAAGTACGGCTCCTGGTCGGAGGAGTGGGTCTCGGCCTTCAAGCAGTCGAAGTTCGCCACCATCGCCTGCCCGGCCTGGCTGACCGGGGTCATCGAGGGTAACGCCGGCCCGGCCGGCAAGGGCAAGTGGGACGTCGCCGACGTTCCCGGTGACGGCGGCAACTGGGGTGGCTCGTTCCTCGCCGTGCCGAAGCAGAGCAAGCACCAGGCCGAGGCCATCGAGCTGGTCAAGTTCCTGACCAGCGCCAAGGGCCAGATCGGGGCGTTCAAGGCCAAGGGCGCGCTGCCGTCCTCGCCGCAGGCGCTCCAGGACCCGGCGATCGTCGACTCGCAGAACGCGTACTTCTCCGGCGCCCCGGTCGGCAAGATCTTCGCCGCCGGCGCCAAGGACCTGAAGCCGGTCTACATGGGCCCGAAGAACCAGGCCGTACGCACCGAGGTGGAGAACGCCGTCCGCACCGTCGAGTTGGGGCAGCGCAGCCCCGAACAGGGTTGGACCGACGCGGTGACCAACGCCAAGAAGGCCGCCGCCAAGTAGCGGAGAAGCCAGGCGTGCGGGCGGGCCCCGGCAACGGGGTGCCGCCCGCACGGCGGAAAGGAGTCCCGGGCCATGGCCGTCCAACTCGACGCCCGGCCGCCGGTCGCACCGGCGCCCCGCACCGCCCGCCCGTCCCGGCGGCACCGGCTCAGCCGGTTCGACACGAAGTACTCGCCCTACCTCTACGTCGCCCCGTTCTTCCTGCTCTTCGGCGTGTTCGGGCTGTACCCGCTGATCTACACGTTCTGGGTCTCGCTGCACGACTGGGACCTGCTCGGCACCAACCCGGCCTTCATCGGGTTCGACAACTACACAGCGCTGATGGGCGACCCCGACTTCTGGCACGCGGTGGTCAACACCCTCGGCATCTTCGTCATCTCGACCGTCCCGCAGCTGCTCCTGGCGCTCTGGCTGGCGAACCTGCTCAACCGCCAGCTGCGCGCCCGGACCACCTGGCGGATGGCGGTGCTGATCCCGAACGTCACCTCGACGGCCGCCGTGGCGATCGTCTTCGCGGTGCTCTTCGGCCGCGAGTTCGGCATGATCAACTGGCTGCTCGACCACGTCGGCATCGACGCGATCAACTGGAAGGCGAACCGGTTCGCCTCCTGGGTGGCCATCTCCACCATGGTCGACTGGCGGTGGACCGGCTACAACGCGCTGATCTTCCTGGCCGCCATGCAGGCCATCCCCCGCGACCTGTACGAGTCGGCCTCGATCGACGGCGCCAACCGGTCCCGGCAGTTCTGGTCCATCACCGTGCCGCTGCTCAAGCCGACCATCGTCTTCGCGGTCATCATCTCCACCATCGGCGGCCTCCAGCTCTTCACCGAGCCCCGGCTGTTCAACTCCGGCACCAACGCCATCCGCGGCGGGCCGCTGCGCGAGTCGCAGACGGTGACCATGTACATGTTCGAGAACGCCTTCGCCCCGAACTACAACTTCGGTTACGGCTCGGCGGTCGCCTGGCTGCTCTTCGCGCTGATCGCGGTGGTCGCCGCCGTCAACGTGCTGCTGCTGCGCCGGCTCGGCGGCGGCGCCGGAAAGGAGGACACCTGATGTCCCGGATCTGGTCGGCCGGCCGGCTCACCTACCTGGCACTGGCCATCACAGCACTCATGTCGATCTTCCCGATCTACTGGATGTTCGTGGTGGCCAGCCGGACCAGCGACGCGATGGGCCAGGTGCCGCCCCCGGTCACCCCCGGCGGCAACCTCGGCGCGAACATCGCCCGGCTGTTCGAGAACACCGACGCGTACTTCCTCACCGGTCTGATCAACTCGGCGATCGTGGCCACCTCGGTCACCGTGTCGGTGGTCTTCTTCTCCACCCTGGCCGGGTTCGCCTTCGCCAAGCTGCGCTTCCGGGGCCGCAACGCCCTGCTGCTGGTGATCGTGGCGACCATGATGGTGCCGACCCAACTCGGCGTCATCCCGCTCTACATGCTGATGACCAAGTTGAACTGGAACGACCGGCTGCCGGCGGTGATCGTGCCCGCCCTGGTCACCGGCTTCGGTGTGTTCATGATGCGCCAGTACGCCGGCCAGGCGGTCAGCACCGAGCTGATCGAGGCCGCCCGGATGGACGGCTGCAACAGCGCGCGGATCTACTGGAACGTGGTGCTGCCCGCGCTGCGCCCGGCCGCCGCCGTGCTCGGCCTGCTCACCTTCATGACCACCTGGAACGACTTCCTCTGGCCGTACGCGGTGCTCAACGACCCGGAGAACCCGACCGTGCAGCTGTCGCTGCGGGCCCTGTCGGACGGCTACTACCAGGACATGTCGCAGGTGTTCACCGGCACGGCCATCGCCACCCTGCCCCTGTTGCTGGTCTTCATCGTGTTCGGCCGCCAGATCATCGGCGGCATCATGGAAGGTGCGGTAAAGGCGTGACTGACGTGAAATTCCCGGAGGGCTTCGTCTGGGGGGCGGCCACCGCGGCGTACCAGATCGAGGGCGCCGCCGCCGAGGACGGTCGCGGCCCGTCGATCTGGGATACCTTCAGCCGTACGCCCGGAAAGGTCTTCCAGGGGCACACCGGCGACGTCGCCTGCGACCACTACCACCGGTACGCCGCCGACGTGGCGATGATGGCGGACCTGGGGTTGAAGGCGTACCGGTTCTCGGTGGCCTGGCCCCGGATCCGCCCCGACGGCACCGGCCCGGTCAACCCCCGTGGGCTGGACTTCTACGACCGGTTGACCGACTGCCTGTTGCAGCACGGCATCGACCCGATCGTGACGCTCTACCACTGGGACCTGCCGCAGACGCTCCAGGACACCGGTGGCTGGACCGACCGGGAGACCGCCGAGCACTTCGCCGACTACGCGGTCGCGGTGCACGGCCGGCTCGGCGACCGGATCCGCACCTGGACCACGCTGAACGAGCCGTGGTGCTCGGCGTACCTCGGCTACGGCAACGGGCTGCACGCGCCCGGTGAGCGGGACGCGGGGGCGGCCTTCCGGGCCGTACACCATCTGCTGCTCGGTCACGGCCTGGCCGCCCGGGCGCTGCGCGCGGCCGGCGCGGAGGTCGTCGGGGTCACCCTGAACCCGGCGGACGTCCGCCCCGCGGACCCGGAGAGCGCGGCGGACGCCGCCGCGGTACGCCTCGTCGACGGCCTGCACAACCGGATCTTCCTCGACCCGCTGACCGGCGCCGGCTACCCGCAGGACGTCCTGGAGCACGTCTCCCGGCTGGTCGAGCCGGACTTCGTCCGGGACGGGGACGAGAAGATCATCGCTGCCCCGATCGACGTCCTGGGGATCAACTTCTACGCGCCCACCTACGTCGCCGGCCGCCCCGGCGGCGCGGGGGCGAGCGCCTACCCGGGCACCGAGGGGTCGGTGGAGTTCCTGCCGCCGACGGGTCCGCTCACCGACATGGGCTGGATGATCGAGCCGGCGGCGCTGACCCGGCTGCTGGAGCGGATCGGCCGGGACTACCCCGGCCTGCCGTTGATCATCACCGAGAACGGCGGGGCGTTCCCCGACAAGACGTCCGCCGACGGGGCGGACGACACCGGCTGGGTGGCCGACACCGACCGGGTGGCGTACCTCGACGGGCACCTGCGCGCGGCGCACGAGGCGATCGCCCGGGGGGTCGATCTGCGCGGGTATCTCGTATGGTCGTTGCTGGACAACTTCGAATGGGCCGAGGGATACCGCAAGCGGTTCGGGATCGTCCACGTCGACTACCTGACCCAGCGGCGCACACCGAAGGAGAGCGCCCGCTGGTACCAGGAGGTGATCGCCCGGAACGGGCTCTAGCAAGGTGGTGGTAACGGGGATGACGACCGCGCAGCGGCCGACGCTGGAGGCGGTGGCCCGACTCGCCGGGGTCTCCCGGGCCACCGTGTCCCGGGTGGTGAACGGGTCCACCACCGTCGCCGAGCCGATCCGCGAGGCGGTCCGGCGGGCGGTCGCCGAGCTGGGGTACGTGCCGAACCTGGCCGCCCGCAGCCTGGTCACCCAGCGGACCGACTCGGTGGCCCTGGTCATGCCGGAGGAGGCCACCCGCGTCTTCTCCGACGACCAGGTCTTCCCCGGCATCATCCGGGGGGTCAGCCAGGAGTTGGAGGCGGCCGACAAGCAGCTGGTGCTGATGCTGGCCGGGTCGGCCGCCGGGCACGAACGGGTCGAGCGGTACACCACCGGGCGGCACGTCGACGGGGTGCTCTTCGCCTCGCTGCACGGCGAGGACCCACTGCCCGGCACGCTGTCCCGGCTGGGCATCCCGGTGGTCTGCGCCGGCCGGCCACTGGACGGCGCCCAGGTGCCCTACGTCGACGTCGACAACGTCGGCGGGGTGACCCGGGCGGTGCGGCACCTGATCGCCGATGGCCGCCGGCGGATCGCCACCATCGCCGGTCCGCAGGACATGGTCGCCGGCATCGAGCGGCTCGCCGGCTACCGACAGGCGGTGGCCGCGGCCGGGCTCGGCGAGCTGGTCGCGTACGGGGACTTCACCCGGGAGTCCGGGGCGGCGGCGATGCGCGAACTGCTCGCCGCCGACCCCGGGTTGGACGCGGTCTTCGCCGCGTCGGACCTGATGGCGCACGCGGCCCTGCGGACGCTCCGCGAGGCGGGACGCCGGGTGCCGGAGGACGTCGCGGTGATCGGCTTCGACGACATCGAGACGGCCGCCTACACCGATCCGCCGCTGACCACGGTGCGCTGGGAGATCGTCGAGCTGGGCCGGGCGATGACCCGCCAGCTGCTCCGGATGGCGGCTGGCGAGCCGATCGACGAGGCGTCGATCCTTCCCACCCAGCTGGTGGTCCGCGCCTCGGCCTGAGGTGCAAGGAGGGGCCCCCTGTTAACGCATTCGGCATAGCAGGGGGCCCCTGTTAACAGCTCGCGTCGAGGAGCGCCCGACGCTACGGTCGCCCGATGAGTGGAACCGCCCGGCTGGTCCCGGTGCCCGAGCTCGCCGATGTCGCCGAGTACGCGTACGCCGCAACGGTCGATGCGCCGGCCCGGCTGGTCTTCACCGCGGGCGCCTGCCCGCTCGACGCCGAGGGCCGTACCGTCGCGCCGGGTGACGTCGCCGCGCAGGCCCGGCAGGTGATGGCAAACCTGGCGGTCGCTCTGGCCGCCGCGGGGGCCGGGCTCGACGACGTCGTCAGGACCACGGTGTACGTCGCGTCGGCCGACCGAGCCGACCTGGTGGCCGCCTGGCAGGTGGTACGCGATGCCTTCGGCGACCACGAACCGCCCAGCACCCTGCTCGGCGTCACCGTGCTCGGCTATCCCGACCAGCTCGTCGAGGTGGACGCGGTCGCCGCCGTGCGGGAGGTGGGCTGAGTGCGGATCCGGACCTGCCGGCCCGAGGACGCCGCCGAGGTGGTCGCGCTGCGCGCCCTGGTGCACCCGTACCTGCTGCGCGGGGTCGAGTCGACCCGGAACATGATCGCCCACCCGCCGCCCGGCGAGCACTGGACCGCCTGGGTGGCCGAGGTCGACGGCCGGGTGGTCGGCTGGGCGTCGGCGTACCGGAACGTCGAGACCTCCGAGCCGGGCGTCGGGGAGATCTCCACCCTGCACGTCCACCCGGAACACCGGCGACGCGGACTGGGCACCGGACTGCTCGACGCGGCGCTGGACCACCTGCGCGCCATCGGCGCCCGGCGGGCGCTCACCTCGTGCCGGCCGGAGTCGCTGCCGTTCGCCCGTCGGCACGGGTTCACCGCCAGCCGGGAGCTGCGCTACTCGGCGCTGGACCTGCGGCCCGCCCCACCGATGCCGGTGCCGCCGCCCGGCGTACGCCTGCTGTCGGCGGCCGAGGTCGACCCGCGCCTGCTCCACGAGGTGGACGCCGCGGCGGCGGTGGACGAGCCGGGCGACGTCCCCCCGGTCGGCATGGACTTCGACCTCTGGCGCTACGAGGTGTGGGAGGACCCGGGGCTGGACCGGCACGCCACCACCCTGGTCGAGGTCGACGGGGAGCCGGCCGCGGTCAGCCTGGTCAAGCGGGACGGGGATCGGATGTGGTCGGCGTTCACCGGCACCGTGCCGGGCCATCGGGGTCGGGGCCTGGCCGCGCTGGCCAAGCGGGCCGCCCTGCACCGGGCCGCCGCCGGTGGGGTCACCGTGGCGTACACGTCGAACGACGAGGAGAACAAGCCGATGCTGGCGGTGAACGTCCGGCTCGGCTACCGGCCGGTGGCCGCCCACTGGACCGTCCTGCGGGACGGTCTCTGACCGGAGGTCAGCCCGCGTCGAGCACGCGGCGCGCGGTGGCGTACGTGCCGCCGCCGAAGAGCACCAGCCGGACCTCGGTGACAGTGGCCGGGGCCGCCGTGCGCAGCACGGTCAGCGCCTGGCGGACCGCGTCCGCGACCGGCCAGCCGTAGATCCCGGCGGAGATCAGCGGGAACGCCACCGTGGCCGCGCCCAGTTCGTCGGCCACGGCGAGGCTGTTGGCGTAGCAGTCGCGCAGCAGCGCCGACCGGTCCTCGGTGGCCGAGAAGACCGGGCCGACGGTATGCACCACCCAGCGGGCCGGCAGCTCACCGGCGGTGGTGGCGACCGCCTGCCCGGTCGGCAGGCCGCCCGGGTAGCGGTCGGCGCGCAGCGCCCGGCACTGCTCGAGGATGGCCGGACCGCCGCGGCGGTGGATCGCGCCGTCGACTCCCCCGCCGCCGAGCAGCGACGAGTTGGCGGCGTTCACCACCACGTCGACCGACTGGGCGGTGATGTCCCCCTCGACCAGGGTGATCTCCATGTCAGTGCTCCTCGATGTGCTGGCCGAGCGAGCGGCGGGTGAGCAGGGTGGCGCCCGCCACGGCGGCCGGCATGACCAGGATCGCGCCGAGCGGGATCAGGAAGCAGACGAAGACCGCCACCCCGAAGCCGAGGGCGGTGGGCCGGTCGGCCTTGAGCCTGGCACGCCGGTCGGGCAGCCGCAGGCCGCGCCGGGAGAACGGCCCACCGACCAACTCCACGGCGAGCAGCCAGCCGCCCACCGCGCCGCCGATCACCGGCACCACCGTCTGGCCGACCACCGGGATGAACCCGGCGGCGAAGAGCGGGATGCCGACCAGCACGGAGAGCCCGACCAGCCGCAGCGAGTCGGCCACGCTGCGCCGCAGCGACGCCCAGAGCGGCACCTCGACCGCGCCCGGGGTGCCGCCGAGCCGTTCCTCCACCCGCTCGGAGATCTTCTCGTAGAACGGGTCGCCGATGGCCAGGGTGAGCGCGGTGAAGGTGACCACGCCGAGCAGTCCACCGACGCCGACGAAGGCCAGCCCGGCGATCACCCGGACCAGGTTGCGGGCGGTGCCCGACCAGTCGTCGGCGAACGGGGTGGCCCAGGCGGCGAGGTCGTCGGCGAAGTACACCAGGGCGCCGAGCGCGGTGACGAAGAGCGCGCCGGAGATCAGCGCCGGGACGACGCCGAGCAGCATCAGGCCGGGGCTGCGGACGTACAGGCCGAGGCCGCGCAGGAGGAGCCCGGCCCCGCCGAGGAAACGGCGGGCGGCGCCGGCCACCGGCGCGATGGTGCGGGGTGCGTTCACGACCGCCGAGCCTAGCGGTCGGCCGCACCCCCGCCGTGGGGTGAGAAGGGTTCCCTTCTATACCGGAGGCGTTAACAGGGGGCCCTTCCTTGCACAATGGGCGGGTGCGGGCCGCCCGGTTGATCTCGTTGCTGCTGCTGTTGCAATCCCGGGAGACGATGACCGCGGCCGAGCTGGCCCGCGAGCTGGAGGTCTCCGAGCGGACGGTCTACCGGGACGTGCTGGCGCTGCACGCCGCCGGCATCCCGGTGTACGCGGACCGGGGCCGGGCCGGCGGCTACCGGCTGGTCGGCGGCTACCGGACCCGACTCACCGGGCTGACCCGGGACGAGGCGGAGGCGCTCTTCCTGTCCGGCCTGCCCGGCCCCGCCGGGGAGATGGGGCTCGCCGACGCGGTGGCATCCGCCGAGCTGAAGGTGCTCGCCGCGCTGCCGCCGAGCCTGCGGGACGCGCCGGCCCGGGCCGGGCAGCGGTTCCACCTGGACGTGCCGGGCTGGTTCCGGGAGTCGACGCCGCCGCCGTGGCTGACCGAGCTGGCCCGGGCGGTGTGGCGGGACCGGGTGGTGTGGCTGCGCTACCGGCGCGGCGAGCGGGAGGTCGAGCGCCGGGTCGAGCCGTACGGGCTGGTGCTGAAGAACGGGGTCTGGTATCTGGTCGGCCGGGTCGGCGACGCGGTGCGGACGTACCGGGTGGACCGGGTGGTCGGGGTGGAGGCCGGCGGGGAGACCTTCGTCCGGGACGAGGGCTTCGACCTGGCCGCCTACTGGCGGGAGCAGGCCGAGGGGTTCCTCCGGGGCATGCTGCGCGAGCGGGTCACCGTCCGGCTCAGCCCGGCCGGCCTGCGCGCGCTGCGCTGGACCGCCGAGGCTCCCTTCGCGTACGCCGAGGCGGTGGCCGCCGCCGGCGAACCCGACGGACAGGGCTGGGTGGTCACCCGGCTGCCCGTCGAGTCCGTGCCGGTGGCGTACGACGTGCTGTTGGCGCTGGGCCCCGAGGTGGAGGTGCTGGAGCCGCCGGAGTTGCGGGCGCGCTTCGCCGAGGCGGCCCGCCGGTCGGCGGCCCTGTACGCCGGGCCGGGCCCGGCCGGCTCGGCTCAGCGGCATACCGGCCCGGCTCAGCGGTAGCCGGTCACGTCCGCCGGGCGGCCGGCGTCGACCACCTCCACGATGTAGCGGAAGCCCTGCGGCCGGCTGCCGTCGAGGTCGGTGAAGCCGTACTCCGTGGCCAGTTCACCGGAGTCGGTGGAGCGGCCGTTCCAGCGCTCCCGGTCCGGGTCGGCGGCCAGGGCGGCGACCGCCCGCCCGACGTACGCCGGGGTCTCCGAGATGGCGAAGTGCGGGTCCTTGGCGGTGCCGTCGCGCCAGTTCGCCTCGGTGACCCCGAAGTGCTCCAGCATCAACTCGGAGCGGATCCAGCCGGGGCTGATCGCGACGGCGGTACAGCCGTGCGGTTCCAGCTCGTGCGCCTGGGTGAAGGCGAGCCGGTTCACCGACACCTTGGCCAGGTCGTAGAAGACGGAGAGCCGGTAGTTGGTGTCGTTGTACGCCTTGGTGCCGTCGCCGATCTCCACCACCAGGCCGCCCGGGTTGCGGATCAGCAGTGGCAGCGCGAAGTGGCTGGTGATGATGTGGGTGTCCACGGCCAGCCGGAGGGTGCGGAAGCCGGCCTCCAGGGGCTGCTCCCAGACCGGTTTCTCCCAGGTGATCAGGTGGTCGCTGCCCCACACGTCGTTGACCAGCACGTCGAGGCGGCCCTGTTCGGCGTCGATCCGGGCCACCAGGTCGCGGACCTGCTCGGGGACGAGATGGTCGACCTGGACCGCGATGCCGGTGCCGCCGGCCGCGGTGACCAGCTCGGCGGTCTCCTCGATGGTCTCCGGCCGGTCCATCTCCGAGCGGTTGGCGCGGGTGCTGCGGCCGGTGGCGTAGACGGTGGCCCCGGCCGCGCCGAGCTGGATCGCGATCTGCCGGCCGGCGCCCCGCGTCGCCCCGGCCACCAGCGCGACCTTGCCCGTCAGTGGTGTCGTCGTCGTCATGGCACCAGCTTGACCGGGATACCTGACAACCGGTGTCAGTTTTCCGCCGCGACTTCGTGGGCCTCGGGTCAGTCGACGATCCGTACCCGGACCCGGCGGTTGGCCCGGCCCTTGCTCTCCACCTTGACCACCTGGACCTTGCCGATCTGGGCGGTCGAGGCGACGTGGGTGCCGCCGTCGGCCTGCACGTCCAACCCGACGATGTCGACGATCCGCACCTCCTGCTCGTCCGGCGGGATCAGGTTGGACTGGGTCCGGACGATGTCCGGCAGCGCGAGCGCCTCGGCGCGCGGCAGCACCCGGACGGCGACCGACCGGTCGGCCGCCACCTCGGCGTTGACCAGCTCCTCGATCCGGGTCTTGAAGTCCGGCGGGACCTCGGGGAGGTTGAAGTCCATCCGGGCCTCGCCGGGCTCCATCGAGTTGCCGGTGACCAGCGCGCCGAAGTCGCGGAACACCACCCCGCACAGCACGTGCAACCCGGAGTGGGTCCGCATCAGCCGGGTCCGCCGCTCGTCCTCGACCGCGCCGGCGACCACCGTGCCGACCGGCGGCAGCGGATCACCCTCGGCCGGGATCAGGTAGAGGTCGTCGCCCTTGCGGGTGCCGACGATCCGGGTCTGCACGCCCTGCCAGAGCAGCACCCCGTGGTCCGGCGGCTGCCCGCCCCCGCCCGGATAGAAGGCCGAGCGGTCCAGCACGATGCCCTGCTCCGGGTCGGCGGCCAGCACTGTGCACTCCCACTCCCGCAGGGTGGGGTCGGCGAGGTCGAGTCGGTGCGTACGTCCGTGGTGTGTGACGCCCATGACAGGCGACGTTACCCGTTGAGGAAGCCGGAGATCCGCTCCCGCAGGTCGGCGCGTTCCGACCAGAGCACGCCCGGCCGGTCGTACACGTGCAGGGTGGCGTCCGGCAGCGCGGCGGCCAGCTCCTCGGCGACGGCCGCCGGGTGCAGGTCGTCCCCGGCGCAACCGATCACCAGCGCCGGGGCGGTGACCCTGGCCAGCGTGGCGGTGTCGCCCAACGGCACCTGATCGGCCAGGCCGGCCAGGCCCGGGGCGAGCCCGTCGCGGAGCAGCTGGTCGAGCCGCTGGCGCAGGTACGCCCAGCCGGCCGGGGTGTTGCGCACGGCGGGCGGCAGCTCCACCGAGACCACGTCGGCGACGAGGGAGGCGTCCCCGCTCTCCACCGCGCCCAGCAGGTCGGTGATCCGCCGCCGGGCCACCTCGGTACGCGGGGTGGCGAGTGCGGCCGGCAGGAAGAACACCAGCCTGTCGAAGCGGTCCGGGCTCTCGGCGAGCAGCCGGCACAGCGCGCCGGCGCCGAGGCTGGCCCCGAAGGCCCGGGTGGCGCCGCCGAGGTCGGCGACGGCCCGCAGGTCCCGGGCCAGGTCCAGATAGGTCCACGGGCCGGGCGGCGAGTCGGAGCGGCCGTGCCCACGGAACTGGAAGAAGACCTTGCGGCCGGCGACGCCGCTGCCGAACGGGCGGGTGGTGGCGATGCCGTTGCCCAGCCCGTGCGCGAACACCGTCACCGGGTCACCGGTGCCGGTGACCAGCCGCTCCAGCCGTACGCCGTGCGGGGTGGCGACCAGCTCGGTCTCCGGCTCGGGCAGCGCCGGCCGGCCGGTCCGCGGCCCACCGGGACCGGGACCCCAGGTGCGGGGTCCGCCGTCCGGCGGCGGGGGCCAGCGGAAACTCCTCACCAGAACCCTTTGCCGTCGTGCAGGTCGCGCAGCCCGACCCGGACGTCCAGCAGGTAGATCAGGCCGGCCGCGATGCCGACCAGCCCGAAGAGGCTGATCGGGCCGAAGCCGAGCAGGGTGAGCACCATGCAGACCGCGAGGATGGCGATCCAGCCGCCCTTGGGCAGGGTGCCGATCGCCGGGAAGGCGTCGGCCCGCTGGGTGATGGCATGCACCAGCGCGACGCCCTGGATGATCAGCGCGAACACGAGCAGGATCAGCTCGATCACGTAGCGGACGTCGAGGAAGAAGATCGGCGCGGCGTAGGCCATGCCGGCAATGGTATGCCGACGCCCCCGGAAACGTCCGACAGGACGCATCCGGGGGCGTGCACGGGCGGTTCGGTTACTCGGCGGCCGGGCGGGTCCGCTTGGTGGCCTTCGGCAGCTTCGCCGACGGGGTGGCCTTCACCGCGGTCGACCGGGGCGCCCGCGGGCGGGTGGCCTTCGGCTTGGCCTCGACGATCTCGGCCACCTCGGCCGGGCTGGGCGCCTCGACGGCCGGGGCGGTCGCGGCCGGGGTCACCACGGCGGGCGCCTCGGTCGCCTCGATGTCGGCGTTGACCGTGTCGGCGGCCTCCAGCACGCCGGCCCCGACGACCCGCTCGCCCCGGGCGACCAGCTCGGCGTACGCGGCGAGCGCCCGCTCCTGGGCGGCCTGCGCGCCGGCCAGCACGACGGCGGCGTTGCGGGTGGCGACCACGCGGAGCTTGTCCAGGTCGGCGACCTCACGGAGCTTGTTGAGGTCGGCGGCTTCGCGGAGCTTGTCCAGGTCGGCGGCCGGGACGGCCTTCTCGCGCAGGCCGGTCGCGGTCTGGTTGGCGGTGCGCAGCGTCTCGGTGGCCTTCTGGCGCAGCTCGAAGCCGGTCACGACGGCCTTGCCGCCGAGGTCGGCGACCACCTTGCCGCCGAGGTCGGTGACCACGGCGGGGAGCTTGCGCAGCTGCTGGAGGGCGAGCTCGCCGGCGCCGGCGGCGGCGTAGAGCGGGGCCGGGATGCGGTTGGTCTTCGGCTGGGTCATGACTGCTTCTCCTCCTCGGCCGCCGCGGCGGCCCTGGTGTCGGGGGTGCTGGTGGTGGGGGCCGGCGCCGGGCCCGCCTCGGTGACGGCGACCGACTCGAGTACGGCCTCGGTCGGGGTGCCGTCCGGCGTGGTCGGGCCGGTGGCGGCCGGGGTGACGGTGGCCGCCGCGGTGCTCGGCGCAGCCGGCGCGCTCGGCGCCGGGGTGCCGTCGGTGGTGGTGCTGCCGGTGGCCTGGTCCGCCGCGGCGGTCGCCTCGGCCAGGCGCGTGTTCTCCCGGCGGAAGGTCTCGTAGATCTGGGTGAGCGACTGCTTCTGCGCCATCGTCAGGTCGGGGTCGACGGCGATCGCCGCGAGCACCCCCTGGCCCTCCTTGTCGTCCAGCAGCCCGGCGCGCAGGTACATCGCCGGGGTGGAGACCCGCAGGGCGCTGGCCAGCTGCTGGAGCACCTCGGCGCTCGGCTTGCGCAGGCCGCGCTCGATCTGGCTCAGGTAGGGGTTGCTGACACCTGCCTGCTCGGCGAGCTGGCGGAGCGAGATCTTCGCGTTACGCCGCAGGTCACGAATGAACCCGCCGACGTCGGGAAGGTCCTTGGGAGTGGCCATGCCCCGACGCTAACGCCCGCTGCTAGCTCCTGCAAGCACATCGCTAACCAGAGTTAGCAAGGTCTCAGATCGCCGTTGCGTACCGGCTGTCCGGTCCGTACCGTCGCGCCGTGACCATGATCGAGGTGAACGGCGCCCGGCTCGCGTACGACGAGATCGGCAGCGGCAGCCCGGTGGTGCTGGTGCACGCCGGCATCGCCGACCGGCGGATGTGGCGCGGCCAGGTGGACGCCCTGGCCGCCCGGCACCGGGTGATCGTCGTGGACCTGCGCGGGTACGGCGACTCCGAACTGCCCCCGGCCCCGTTCGCCCACCACGACGACCTGGTCGCCCTGCTCGACGCGCTGGGCATCGACCGGGCCGCCCTGGTCGGCTGCTCGTTCGGCGGCCGGGTGGCGGTGGACGCCGCGCTGGCGTACCCGGAGCGGGTCTCCGCGCTGGCCCTGTTCGGGGCGCCGGTCTCCGGCAACGAGTGGTCCGAGGAGACCGAGCAGCTCTGGGAGGAACTGGTCGGCGACGTCGACCCGGAGGACTTCGCCGCCACCGCCGCCGGTGAGGTGCGGTTCTGGGTGGTCGGCCCGACCCGGAAGCCGGCCGACGTCGACCCGGAGCTGATCAGCTTCGCCGAGGAGATGGACCGCCGGGCCCTCGCCGCCGAGCTGGCGCTCAGCGCCGTCGAGGTCGGCGAGCTCGACCCGCCGGCCATCGACCGGCTGTCGGAGCTGCGGATGCCCGTGCTGGTCGGGACCGGCGCCGACGACCTGGCCGACATCCGCCGGCTGGCCGACCGGATCGCCGCCGAGGCCCCGCTCGGCACCCGCCTGCCGGACGTGCCCGACGCAGGCCACCTGCTGCCGCTGGAACGCCCGGAGCCGGTCAACGCCGCCCTGCTCGACTTCCTGGCGTGAAAGCAGGGGCCCCCTGTTAACGCCTCCGGTATAGCAGGGGCCCCTTCTTAACACCGTGGCCGGCGCGGCGCTGCGCGCCCGAAGGACCGCGCCGCGCCGGATAGCGGCGACGCGGGCCGGGGTCACCAGAGGGGGCGGACGGCTCCCACCGGGACGCCGCCGCCGAGCAGCGGGATCTCGGCGTACTCGGTGAGCACCGGGGCGTCGACGCCGAGCCGGCGCAGCGCCGAGACCAGCACGGGCATCCGGGCGCGGGACGCGCCGTCGTCGATCTTGAGCGCGACCGCGCCGACGCCCGGCAGGGCCACCGCGATCACCCCCTCCGCGCCGACCTTGGCCAGCAGGCCGGGCACGCCGCGCATCACCCGGGTGTCCTCGGCCTGGGTGCCCCCGACGATCTCCGGGTACGCGCGCATGGCGTCGGCCACGGTCCGCGCTTCGGTCCCCGGCTCGGCGGAGACCAGCCGCAGGAACGCCCGGGCCAGGCCGGTCAGCGACCCGGCGAGCACCGGCGCGCCGCAACCGTCCACCCCGACGGCGGCCGCCCGCTCGCCGGTGAACTCCTCGACGGCGGCCGTCAGCCGCTGCTGCAACGGGTGTTCCGGCCGCCAGTAGCCGTCCAGCGGCCAGCCGTTGGCCAGGCAGGTGAGCAGCATCCCGGTGTGCTTGCCGGAGCAGTTCATCTGGATCCGGGTCGGACCGCCACCGGCCCGCAGCACCGCCTCCCGGGCCAACTCCCCCACCGGCAGCTCGGGCGGGCAGTGCAGCGCGGAGGGTTCCAGGCCGGCGGAGCCCAGCAGCGCGGCGACCCGTTCGGTGTGGAACTCCTCGCCGGCGTGGCTCGCCGAGATCAGCGCGACGTCGGCCGGCTCGGTCAGCGACAGGCCGGCGCTGAGCATCCCGACCGCCTGCATCGGCTTGTTGGACGAGCGGGGGAAGACCGGCGACGCGACGTCACCGGCGCTGGCCACCGGTGCCCCACCGGCGTCCAACACCACCACCGAGCCACGGTGGAAGCCTTCCACGAAGCCGGACCGGACCACCTCGGCGAGCGGCGCGCCGCCCTCGTACGTCTTTCCCACGAGGTGGAAGGTACCGAGGACGCCGGCGGCCCCGGCACCGGGGTGACCAGCGGCGGGGGCCGGCGCCGTACAGGGGCGCCGGCCGGGTGCGTGGCTTACAGGCCGAGCAGCGTACGGGCCTCGGCGGTGGTCAGCGGCGGACGCTGGGCGAGCTGGGCGAAGCCGACCGCGCGGGCGACCAGCTGCATGTTGGACTCCACCGGCCGGCCCTTGGCGTAGGTGACCGTGTCCTCCATGCCGACGCGCAGGTGACCGCCGGCCGACAGCGACGCCAGCATCACCGGGATGGTGCTGCGGCCGATGCCGGTGGCCGAGAAGGTGGTCCCCTCGGGCAGGTCGCGCAGCATCTGCTCGGCGGCGACCAGGGTCGCGGTGGTGCCCGGCATGCCGCCCGGCACGCCCATCACGAAGTCGACGTGGACGTGCCCGCCGTGCGGCAGGCCGTGCTTGCCGAGCAGGCGCTGGAGCGCGGTGAGGTGGCCGAGGTCGAAGATCTCGTACTCGGGGACGACGCCCTTCTCCTGCATCCGGGTGTGCAGGTCGACGATGAACTCCCAGCGGTTGAGGAAGACGTCGTCGCCGAAGTTGACCGTGCCCATGGTGCAGGACGCCATGTCGGGGGCGGCGTCGAGCACCGCCAGCCGGGCGGACTCCGGGTCGGTGACCGCGCCGCCGGAGGAGAGCTGGACGATCAGGTCGGTGCCGTCCCGCAGCGCGGCGACGGTCTCCCGCAGCCGCCCCTGGTCGAGGGTCGGCTTCGCCTCGTCGTCACGGATGTGGACGTGGACCACGGCGGCGCCGAGCGCCTCACACTCCTTGGCGGTGAGCACCAGCTCGTCGAGGGTCACCGGCAGCGCCGGGACCTCGGCCTTGGCCGACTCCGCACCGGTGGGGGCAACCGTGATCAACGTCCCTGTCGTCATGTCCGGGATCCTAGACGGCCACCCGGGCACCGGTCGACAGGAAGTCTTCCGGTGTGGGGCGTGTTAAGAAGGGACCCTTCCTCTACCGGAGGCGTTAAGAAGGGGCCCTTCCTTACATCGGGTTGATGGCGGCGGCGCTCTCGCCGACCAGCAGGTGCGCGTCGTCGGCCACGTTGCGCTTGACCACCGCCAACGCGATCTGGCCCAGCTCGTGGTGGTGCACGGCCGTGCCCACGAAACCAACCGCCCGGCCGTCGAGGGTCACCGGCGTGCCGGCGGCCGGCGGCTGGTCGGTGGTCACCCCGTCCAGGTGCAGGAGTACGAGCCGACGGGGCGGCCGGCCCATGTTGTGCACCCGGGCCACCGTCTCCTGGCCCCGGTAGCAACCCTTGTCCAGGTGCACGGCCGGGGCGATCAGGTCCACCTCGGCGGGGATGGTCCGGTGGTCGGTGTCCACCCCGACCCGGGCCCGGCGGGCGGCCACCCGCACCGCCTCGTACGCCCACAGCCCGGCCACCGGCACCCCGGCGCCCCGCAGCCGCTCCACCACCTCGGTCAGCGCCTGTCGGGGGACCAGCAGGTCCACCCCGAGCTCGACCCGACGGGCCCAGCCGCCGGCGGGCAGCGGCCGGACGTCGTACACGACGGTGGGGCGTGCCGGCAGCTCGCCGGCGCGGAACTTCGGGCCGGGCACGGCGGCCATGTCCGGGGCTGCCAGGTCGGCGACGCCGAGCGTGCCGACGGCGGCGGCCGCCTCCGGCCCGACCAGCGACAGCAGCGCGTGGTCGGCGGTGGCGTCGCGCGGCTCGACCTTGCTGAAGAACCGCATCCGCTCCAGGTACGCCAGCAGCCCGGCGGTCGCCTGCGGCTCGGTGTCCAGCCAGGTGGTCGTGCCGTCCTCGGCGACCATGGCGTGCTGCTCGACGTGCCCGTGCGGGGAGAGCACCAGCAGCTCGGTGCCCTGGCCGGCGTGCAGCGTGGCGAGGTGCTGGCTGGTCAGGGTGTGCAGCCAGCCGATCCGCTCCTCGCCCGGCACGGCGACGACGCCGCGGTGCGAGCGGTCGACCAGGCCGACGGCGGTGCTCAGGGTGCGCTGCTCCCGCATCGGGTCGCCGTAGTGGGCGGCCACCGACCGCACCCCCGCAGCGCGGTGTGCCGGCTCGGGCTGGTCCCGGGTCTGTTCGTCGATGGCCTCGGTGGTCACCGCGCCCGCGATGTCGATCATTTGGCTTCCCCGTCCTCGCACTTGCCGCAGACGCCGAAGAGCGCCACGTGCCCGATGTCCACCCGGAACCCGCGCTGGGCCGCCAACCGGTCGGCGAGCGGGCCGAGCAGCTCCCGGTCGATCTCGTCGATCGCGCCGCACTCCCGGCAGACCAGGTGCACGTGCTGGTGCTCGCCCGCCGCGTGGTAGGTCGGCGAGCCGTGCGACAGGTGGGTGTGGGTCACCAGGCCGAGCCGTTCCAGCAGCTCCAGCGTCCGGTAGATGGTGGTGATGTTCACCCCGGCGGCGACCTCACGGACCGCCGTGTGGACCTGCTCCGGGGTGGCGTGCCCAAGGTCCAGCACCGCCTGGAGGATCAGCTGCCGCTGCGCCGTCAGCCGCAGCCCACGGGCGCGGAGCATTTCCGCGAGGGAGGATTCGGACACCGTCCGATCATAGTTCGGCCGTCCGCCGGACCTCAGGGTCGCGCCGCCCGCCGCTACGCTCGGCGGTCATGACGGCATCGAGAATCGCTCTGCTCGGGCAGGGCGTCGTTCCGGCCGGTGCGACCGTGCTGCGCGGCGACGACCTGGGCGTGCTGCGCGGCGACGGGCTCTTCGAGACCATGCACCTGCGCGGTGGGCGGCCCTGGCTGCGCGACGAGCACCTGGCCCGGCTGCGCCGGGGCGCGGCAGCGGTGGAGTTGCCGCTCCCCGCCGACCAGGCGCTGGTGGAGCTGTTGGAGGCCGTCGCCGCGGGGTGGCCGGCGGAGGTGGAGGGCGCGCTGCGGCTGGTCTGCACCCGGGGACCGGAGGGCGGCGGCCTGCCCACCGTGTACGCGACCCTCAACGAGGTGGCGCTGTCGTCCCGCCGGGCCCGCCGCGACGGGGTGACCGTGGCCACCCTCCCGCTGGGGGTGCCCGCCGCCACCCGACCGGAGCTGGACTGGCTCCCCGCCGGGATCAAGTCCACGTCGTACGGGGCGAGCACGGCGGCCCGGCGCTGGGCGGTCCGGCACGGGGTGGACGACGTGCTCTGGGTCTCCAGCGACGGGTACGTGCTGGAGGGGCCGGGCGCCAACGTGGTGTGGCTGGCCGGGGACACCCTCTGCGGCGTACCGGCCGCCACCACGGGGATCCTTCCCGGCACCACCGCCGCCTGGCTGCTCGCCCACGCCGCCGAGGCCGGCTGCGCGGCGGACGAGCGGATGGTCACCCCCGGGGAGCTGCACGCCGCGGACGGGCTCTGGTTCACCTCGTCCGTCCGCGGCCTGACCGAGTTCCGCTCGCTGGACGGCCACCCGGTCCCCCGCTCCCCGCACACGGCCACCCTCCAGGCCCTGCTCGGCTTCCCGGTCGACCCGCTGGGCTGAGCCGGCGGAGCGTCGGCCCGGCCCGGGCCGGGGGTGGGTGTCGGCGTCAGCCGCCGACCCGGACCAGCCGGGCGGAGAGGTGCGGGCTCAGCGCGTGCCCCATGGCGGCCATCTCCTGGGCGTAGAGCAGCGCGCCCTCGACGATGCCGAAGAGCCGGGCGCCGGCGGTGACCTCCTTGGCGGTCGCCGTCCGGACCACCGCGTCGGTGGTGAACTCGATCTGGGTGCCCTTGCGCTTGCCGATGTGCAGCTCCATGACCCCGGTCGGCACGGTCATCAGCGCCTCGATCTCGTCGGTGGCCCGGTCGCCGGCCATCACCGGCCGCCACCAGCCGATCTCCCGGCCGGCGGGACGCACCGGCCGGCTCTGCTCGTCCAGGATCCACGCCCGCGACTCGTAGAACAGGAACGGCCGGCCGTCGTGGCTGATCCGGATCTCCTGGGCGAAGTCGAAGTCCTCGATGTCGGGGAAGCCGCCCCGGCCGCGGCCCCGCCACACCCCGACGTACGGCAGCAGGCCGTCCAGCGCCGGGTGCAGCTTCGGGCCGACCCGCAGGTCGTGGCTCTCCTCGTACGGGTACGGGTCGACCGGCGGCGCGTTCAGCCACGGTGGCTGAAGCGGATTCTCACTCACCATTTTCCTCTCGAGATACGAACAGCGAGGTAGACCAGGCCGCCGGCGAGCGCGCCGAGGCCGGCGACCAGCAGGCTGACGAACCCGATCTCGGTAACCATCCCGGCCATCCTATGCTGGGCCCCATGGCCCGCTCCCTCGTCGTCAAGGTCACCGCGGGGGCGGACGCCCCCGAGCGGTGCGCCCAGGCCTTCACCGTCGCCGCCACCGCGGCCGCAGCCGGGGTGGACGTCTCGCTCTGGCTGACCGGCGAGTCCACCTGGTTCGCCCTGCCCGGCCGGGCGCAGCAGTTCGAGCTGCCGCACTCCGCGCCGCTGGCCGAACTGCTGCACGTCGTGCTGACCACCGGTCGGGTCACCGCCTGCACCCAGTGCGCCGCCCGCCGGGACATCGGTCCGGACGACGTGCTGCCGGGCGTACGCATCGCCGGTGCGGCGGTCTTCGTCGAGGAGGCCATGGCCGACGACGCGAAGGCGTTGGTCTACTAGCCGGACGCCCCGGCCCCGACGGGCCGGCGGCCGGTCGGGCGGGTGTGTCGATACCGGCCCCGCCGGACCGGCCGCTGCCTACGATTCGGATGTGACTGAGGCGACCGAGCGGTTCTTCGCGTCGCTGCCCTCCCGTGCACCGGTCGCCCTGCGCAACTCCGTGCTGCTGCGCCCCGTGCTGACCGGCACCCTCCAGATCGACCTGGTCGAGGGGCCGACCACCGACCACTGGCGGGTCGCCATGGCACCGGGCCAAGCCGAGGTGACCCGGGCCGACGGTGAGGCCGACGCCCGGTGGACCAGCAACCCTCGGCTGTTCGACCGGCTGGTCACCGGTGAGACGCAGGCCCTCGCGGCGGTGCTGCGCAACGAGGCCACGCTCAGCGGCAACGTCCTGCTGTGGCTGATGTTCCGCCGGTTCTTCCCCGACCCGCCGGGCACCCGCGATCCCCGCCAGCGGGCCCGGGAGCGGAACGGACGACCGAGGTGAAGGAGCTCGTCAGCATCCTGGACGGCAACACCTTCCTGGTCAGCGACCGCCGGGGGGACATCGAGCCGTCACACGACCGGCCCACCGGGCTCTTCTCGTTCGACACCCGTTTCCTGTCGACCTGGCTGCTGACCGTCGACGGGGACCGGTTGCACGCGCTCTCCATCGACGACTCGGAGTCGTACCGGACCCGGTTCTTCCTGGCCCCCGGTGAGCCGACGCACTACCTGGACGCCCGGGTGTCGGTGCTGCGGACCCGGACCATCGGCGGCAGCTTCGACGAACAGCTCACCGTGCTCAACCACGCCAAGGAGGAGGCCGAGTTCATCGTCCGGGTGGAGATGGGCGCCGACTTCGCCGACATCTTCGAGATCAAGGCCGTGCTGCGGAAGAAGGGCCGGACCGAGGCCACCGTCGAGCCGAACACGCTGCGGCTGACCTACCGGCGGGAGCACTTCCACCGCGAGGCGACGATCAGCAGCAGCGCCGCCGCCGAGGTCGACGAGGCCGGGATGACCTTCCGGGTCCGGATCCCGCCGCACGGGGAGTGGACCACCCGGCTGCACGTCGCCACGCTGATCTTCGGTGCCCGCGGCGAGGACTTCCGGGCCACCACCCCGCTGGGCGGCACCCGGTCGGTCGGCTCCATCCAAGTGGAACAGGACGAGCTGATCTCCCGCGCGCCGAAGCTCGGCTGCGACTGCGAGCCGCTGGCCACGGCGTACAACCGCAGCCTGCGGGACCTCGCGTCGCTGCGGTACGAGTCGATCACCTTCGGCAGCCGGCTGCTCGCCGCCGGCCTGCCCTGGTTCATGACGCTCTTCGGCCGGGACAGCATCTTCACCGCGCTTCAGGTGCTGCCCTTCCTCCCCGACCTGGTGCGGCCGACGATCAACCTGCTCGCCGGCCTCCAGGGCACCCGGCTGGACGACTTCCGCGACGAGGAGCCCGGCAAGATCCTGCACGAGCTGCGCTACGGCGAGACGGCCGGCTTCGAGGAGCAGCCGCACAGCCCCTACTACGGGTCGGCCGACTCGACGCCGCTCTTCGTCATCCTGGTCGACGAGTACGAACGCTGGACCGGCGACGTCCAACTGATCGTCGCCCTGGAGGACCACGTCCGTAAGGCGCTGGACTGGGTCGACACGTACGGGGACCTGCTGGGCACCGGCTACATCTGGTACGAGACCCGCAACCCGGACACCGGCCTGCCGAACCAGTGCTGGAAGGACTCGCTGGACTCGATCTCGTTCCGGGACGGCGCCCTGCCGGCGTTCCCCCGCGCCACCTGTGAGATGCAGGGCTACGCGTACGACGCGAAGCTGCGCGCCGCGCGGATGGCCCGGAAGTTCTGGAACGACCCGGCGTACGCCGACCGGCTGGAACGCGAGGCCGCCGAGCTGAAGGAACGGTTCAACCGGGACTTCTGGCTGCCCGAGCGGGAGTACTACGCGCTGGCCCTGGACCCGGAGGGGCGGCCGGTGGACGCGCTCACCTCCAACATCGGTCACCTGCTCTGGAGCGGCATCGTCGACCCGGAGCGGGCCGGGAGGATCGCCGGGCACCTGCTCGGACCCGACCTCTTCTCCGGGTGGGGGGTGCGGACCATGGCCGAGGGGCAGGGCCGCTACAACCCGATCGGCTACCACGTGGGCACGGTCTGGCCGTTCGACAACTCGATCATCGCCTGGGGCCTGTGGCGGTACGGGCTGCGGGACGAGGCGGGCCGGGTCTGCCGGGCGATGATCGAAGCGGCGAAGTACTTCGGCGGCCGGCTGCCCGAGGCGTTCGCCGGCTACGACCGGTCGCTGACCGACTATCCGGTGGAGTACCCCACCGCGTGCAGCCCGCAGGCCTGGTCGGCGGGGACGCCGCTGCTGATGCTGCGGGTCCTGCTCGGCCTCGAACCGCAGGGTGAACACCTGATCATCGATCCGCTGGTGCCGCCCGGCATGGGCCGGATCGAGCTGCTGGACATCCCCGGCCGGTGGGGGCGGGTGGACGCCCTGGGCCGCAGCCGCGACGAGACCAGCTGACCGCCGGGCGGTCCCGGGTGCTCCAGCCGGCCGGACGTCAGGCGGGGCAGCCGGCGGAGGCGGCGAGGCGGACCTCGTCGCCGGCCCGCTCCACCACGACGCTGACCGGGCCGCTGCGCCAGGCGTACACCTCGGGGGTCTCCCGCACCGGTGAGCCGCCGGCCAGCGGCGCGAGCGCGGCCAGGGTGGCCGGGGCGGGCCCGGTGGCGCGGACGGTGCGGGTGTTCGTCCCCCCGCCGGCGGGGCAGGGGGCGGCGCTCGGGGTCGGCTGCGGCGCGGCCGGCAGGCCCAGCGCGCGCAGGGCGGCGGCCAGCGCGGCGCCCTCCGGCCCGGGCGCGGCGGTCGGCGGCCGGTAGCCGGCGCCCACCGGGCGGCAGCCGGTGTCGGCGGTGAGCAGCGCCCGCCCGGGGCCGGCCGGGCGGCCCTCCACGGCGACGAACCCGCCCGCGTCGGCCCGCAGCCGGACCCCCTCGTCGGTGGCCCGGACCCTCGCCCACCAGTCCGCCGGCAGCCGGGCCGCGACCCGTTCCAGCAGCCCGCGTACGTCGTCACCGGCGAGGTCGACGGCGACCCCGCGTTCCAGCACGGCGCCGTCCTCCATCGGGGTGATCCGGCAGCCGCGGGTGACCCGCTCCGGGGTCAGCACCACCGCGCCCGCGTCACCCACCGCGGCCAGCAGCTCGCCGACCGCCCGGTCGACCACCGGCCCGGCCTGCGCCAGGTCCCGCTGCTCCCGGACCGTGGGCGGGTCGTCCCGCACCGAGACCCAGACGAGCACGCCCAGCAGCACGGCCCAGACCGTGGTCAGCGCGACCAGCCAACGAGACGCCCGGTGCGACGGCGTGCGCTCGCCGGGACCGGTCGGCGGGGCGTATCCCGCCGGGGCAGCACCACTCACCGGCCCATCGTGTCACGCACCGCCGACCCCGGATGTCACCCGGGCGGTCCAGCCCTGGGCCGCCGCCTTCACCCGGCGGCCGACGGCTGGAAACGGCTCGGGCCGGCCACCCCTGGACGGGGTGACCGGCCCGGACCGAGTCCTGCCACGCCGAGGCGCGTTAACAGGGGGCCCTTCCTATGCCGGAGGCGTTAAGAGGGGGCCCTTCCTTACGCGGCGACCGTGACGGCGACCTGGTTGATGCCGCGCTCGGCGGTCACGGCGGTGTCGCCGTTGCCGAGCCGGGACAGCGCCCGCAGCGTCCAGGCGCCCGGGGCGGCGAAGAAGCGGAACTGACCGGCCGGCGAGGTGACCACCTCGGCGGTGAACTCACCGGCCGAGTCGAGCAGCCGGACGTACGCGCCGGGCACGGCCTCGCCGGAGGCGGCCTGCACGACACCGGTGATCACGGTTTCCTTCTCCAGGTCCAGGCTGGCCGGCAGCGGGGCGGCCTGGTCGGGCGCGGCGCACCCGGCAGCGGTAGGAGCAGTCATCTCAGGCCTCCCCAGGCTCGTCGCCGAGCGCCACCGGCACGCCGACCAGCGAGCCGTACTCGGTCCAGGATCCGTCGTAGTTCTTCACGTTGCGGTGACCGAGCAGCTCCTGGAGCACGAACCAGGTGTGCGAGGAGCGCTCGCCGATCCGGCAGTACGCGATGGTCTCCTTGCCGTCGTCCAGCCCGGCCGCGGCGTAGATCTTGCGCAGCTCGTCGTCGGACTTGAAGGTGCCGTCCTCGTTGGCCGCCTTGGACCACGGGACGCTGATCGCGGTGGGGATGTGACCGGCCCGCTGGGCCTGCTCCTGCGGCAGGTGGGCGGGGGCGAGCAGGCGGCCGGCGAACTCGTCGGGGCTGCGCACGTCGACCAGGTTCTTGGTGCCGATCGCGTCGACCACCTCGTCGCGGAACGCCCGGATCGAGGTGTCCGGCTCCTGCGCGACGTACTGCGTGCGGGGGCGCTCCACCTTGTCGGTGACCAGCGGGCGGGCGTCCAGCTCCCACTTCTTGCGACCGCCGTCGAGCAGCTTGACGTCGCGGTGGCCGTAGAGCTTGAAGTACCAGTACGCGTACGCGGCGAACCAGTTGTTGTTGCCGCCGTAGAGGATCACGGCGTCGTCGTTGGCGATGCCCCGCTCGGACAGCAGCGCCTCGAACTGGGTCTTGTTGACGAAGTCCCGGCGGATCGGGTCCTGGAGGTCGGTCTTCCAGTCGAGCTTGATCGCACCGGCGATGTGGCCGGTGTCGTACGCCGAGGTGTCCTCGTCGACCTCGACGAAGACGACGCCCGGGGCGTCGATGTTCTTCTCGGCCCATTCGGCCGAGACGAGTGCGGTGTCGCGACTCATCTGATCACTCCCTGGTGAGGATGGACGGTGAGTCGGCGCGTGCGGTTCGAGATGGTGATGTCGCACCACGCGCGCGACCCATTGGGGTTGGGATCACGGGTTTGTGCGACGGCGCCGCTGCCGGGCGTTTCGGAGGGAGAACTCCGGGAGGGTGAGGACCCCTGGTGCCGGATGGTCGCTAGGCGACCGGAGACAGCCCCGCCGTCAGATGACGGAGCGACACAGGCAGGTGGCCACGCGGCACAGGTCGACCGCGCGCCGTTTGGTGAGGTGCGTCCCCATGGCCACGGAGACTACCAGCCGTCGCGGCCGCTGCCATCCCACCGACCAGCATCCGGGACGCGGACGTGCCCGCGACCAGGGGGTCGCGGGCACGGGCCGGACTGGTTCAGCTGACCGAGTTGATCGGCACGTTCGTCGCGTCGGCGGTCACCGCGAGCCCGTCGGGCTGCGGCTCGACATTGCGCACCGCGAGCTGGAAGGGCAGCTCGGGCAGGGGTACGTCCACGGAGATGCCCTTGGCGTAGTTGCTGAGCAGCGTCCGGGCCAGCGGCAGCGCCGGCAGGCCCTCGGCGTCCAGGTCGTTGAACTTCAACGCCACCTTGCCCTGCTCGCTGACCGTCACGTCGGCGGTGCCGTTGACGGTCAGCTGCACGCCGAGGATGTCCACCGGCGCGGTCACGGCCAGTCGGCCGTTCTGCTCGCCGAGCTTGAGCCCCGGCCGGTCGAGCAGCTTGGCCAGGCTGTCGTAGCTGATCGTGCCGGTGCCGTGGACCCGGTCGGCGACCACGTCGCCCTGGCCGGAGCGGATGGTGTCCAGCGAGGCTCGCACGTCCCGGGCGTCCACGTCGAGCTTCGGCAGGCTGACCGCGTCACCCTGCACGGAGCCCTGCACGTCGCGCAGCGCGATGGAGATGTGCTCGTACTTCCCCTCGGCCACCTGGGTGAGGAAGGGGAAGCCGGCGACGTCGACCTTCGGGGTCGACGCCCGGGCGTTCTGCTTGGCGAGCTCGTCGCCGACCTGCTTGGCGATCGCCCGCTCGGCCACCCCGGCGGCGACCCGGTCGGCGATCACCAGCAGACCGGCCAGCACCAGGAGCAGGACGAAGAGCGAGACGAGCACCTTGCGACCGCGGCGCCGCGGTCGCTTCTCGTACGCCGGTTGGGCCTCCGCCACGCCGCCTCCTGACTCCGGGCGCCGCGTCGCGACGCTCCCACCACCTGATACCCGCCCCGGCGGGCGCCGGCACGTCGGCCGGGGCCGTGGACGCGGCGGCGCCCCTCGATTACCCGATGCGAAATGAACTCAACCGTTGCCTCAGAGGAAGAGCGTGCACATCGCGTACGCGGCCGGTGCGGCCAGGGCGAAACCGCCGAGCGGCCCCTGGAGGTGCCGGGCGATCCACATGGTGGGCGGCTCACCGGCCATCAGCCGGCCGGCCTCGGCGTATCCGACGGCCAGGTCGGCGAGGACCGCGGTGCCCGCGGTGACCAGGCCGATCAGCGCGCCGCTGGTCGGGGTGAAGCCGACCAGGTAGCTGCCGAGCACCGCGCTGACCAGGGTGCCCAGCATCGCGCCGACCACCACGCCGGCCGCTCCGCGGGGCACCTGCGGCGCGAGCCGCGGCCAGGGCGCCACGGCGTCGGTGAGCCGGGCGACGGTGAGGGCGACACCGGTGGCGGTGAGGCAGACGGTGATCGCCTGCGTACCGGCCGGGATCCGGCCCAGCACGATCAGGGTGGCGAAGGCCACCACGCCGATCACGATCAGCAGGGTGGCGCCGAGCGACTCGGTGACCCGGGCCCGGTCCACCCGGCGGACCAGCTGGCCGAGCACGCCGAGCAGGAGTCCGCCGGCGGCGACGTACCCGAGGGGGGCCAGGGCGGCGATCTCCGAGCGGACGGCGGCGGCGTCGGCGGCCACCGCGACGCCCGCGCTGACCAGCGCGACCACCGCGAGGGCCGGTGGGCGCATGGCCATCGTCCAGGCGAGCACGTAGAGCAGCTGGACGCCGAGGATGATGCCGGCGAAGGGCAGCCGGTGCCCCGGTCCGGCGGTCTGAGCGCCGAGCACCAGGCCGACGCCGAGCAGCGCGGCGAAGCCGGCGACGGTCAGCGCGAGCGGCCGGTGGACCGGCACCGGCGGGACGGCCTCCTCCTCCGGCTCGACGACCTCGTCGTCGGGGCGCCGGGCCGGCTCTCCGCCTTTGCGCGCCCGGCGCGGGCCGCGCTTGCGCAGCTCGCCGGTCTCCTCGACCGCCGGGCCGGTACGCGGGCCGGGCGGGTAGCCACGGGGCTGGCCGGCCGGCGCCGGTCGGGGACCGTCGGCCCACGGGTCGCGGCCGGTCTCGGGCGAGGTGGAGGGATACACGACCCGATCGTGCCAGACCGGGCGGCGTCGGCGGAGGTCACGGTTTCGGCAACGTTAAAACCTGGGCCGCCATGAAGGGCATCTCGGGCAAAGGGTAAAGACCGTCGAGGGGCCGTCCGGGGGATCAGTTAGGCTCAACCCGTTACATCGCCCGTCAGCGACGCCGGGGCCCACGAAAGTTCTCAGCGGGCGCCCTCCGGGTTCCGCTGGTCGCGCGCGGCCCAGGCCGCCGGGACGGAGGTGATCGTGTGGAGCTCCTGCTGCTGGTGACCGCACGCGCAGGCGAACCATCCGCGGTGCTGCCGGCACTCGACCTGCTGCCGCACCCGGTTCGCACCGCGCCCCGTGACGTCCGCACCCTGGTCTCCGGCCCGAGCCCGGACGCCGTCCTGGTGGACGCCCGCTCCGAGCTGAGCGAGGCCCGCGCCACCTGCCGGATGCTGCACGCCACCGGGCTCGGGGTCCCCCTGGTCGCGGTGGTCACCGAGGCCGGGCTGATCGCGCTCAACGCCGACTGGGGCGTGGACGACGTCATCCTGGCCGGGGCGGGCCCCGCCGAGGTGGAGGCCCGGTTGCGGCTGGCGGTCGGCCGGCTCAGCAACGCCACGGCCGGGGCCGGCGGCTCCGTCCGGGCCGGCGAGCTGATGATCGACCCCGACACGTACGCGGCGAAGTTGAAGGGCCGGCCGCTCGACCTGACCTACAAGGAGTTCGAGCTGCTGAAGTTCCTGGCCCAGCACCCGGGCCGGGTCTTCACCCGGGACCAGTTGCTGCGCGAGGTGTGGGGCTACGACTACTTCGGCGGGACCCGGACGGTCGACGTGCACGTGCGGCGGCTGCGGGCGAAGCTCGGCTCGGAGTACGAGTCGATGATCGGCACCGTGCGGCAGGTGGGCTACAAGTTCGTCGTACCTCCGTCGCGGTCGCTGCCGGACGCGGAGCCGGCACCCCTCCCGGTCTGACCGATCTGCCCAACATTTCCGATTAGCCCGTTTTGCTAGTTCTGTTCGTCTTATTCTGACTGCCGGGTTCGGCGGTAGAGGGGGCGGACGGTGCGCGCAGTGACCACGGGGACGACGGCGGCGGCGCTCCGCACACCGACCGGACGGCCGCGCTGATGCCGGCGCGTACGACGGGCCGCGTGGCGGCGGTGCTCACCCTGGTCGCCGTGGCGCTGCTCGGCTCGGCCTACGGCCTCGGCCGCAGCCTGGTGCCCGATCCACCCCGCCGGGACAGCGGCGTGGCCACCAGCGTCGACGGGGCGCACTACGCCGACCAGCCGCCGGAGCCGAGCGCCGACGACCGCTGGGGGCGGACGTCGGAGTCACCCGGCCTGCCGCAGGCCAGCCAGGACGAGGCGCCGACCGCCGAGCCGCCGGCGGCCGACGGGGACGGCCCGTTCGGCAGCCGGATCAGCACCGGCTCGCCCCAGGTGGCGCTCACCTTCGACGACGGGCCGGACCCGCAGTGGACCCCGCAGGTGCTGGAACTGCTGCGGGCGTACCACGTCCGGGCCACGTTCTGCCTGGTCGGGCAGAACGCGCAGGACCACCCCGACCTGGTGCAGCAGATCGTCGCCGACGGGCACACCCTGTGCAACCACTCCTGGAGCCACGACCTGCTGCTCGGCAAGCGGTCCCCCGACCAGATCCGGGCCGACCTGTCGCGGACCAGCGAGGCGATCCGGGCCGCCGTGCCGGACGCGCGGATCGCCTACTTCCGGCAGCCGGGTGGCAACTGGACCTACCCGCTGGTCTCCGTCTGCCAGGAGTTGGGGCTGACCCCGCTGCACTGGTCGGTCGACCCGTCGGACTGGCAGGCCCCGGGCAGCACGAAGATCATCAACTCGGTGCTGACCGCGACCGGTCCCGGCTCGGTCGTGCTCATGCACGACGCCGGGGGTGACCGCCGGGGCACCGTCGAGGCGCTGTACACCCTGCTGCCGGAGCTGCAGAACCGGTACGGGCTGGAACCCCTCCCCACCGGTACGACATGAGGCGCCGGTGTCGGCCGGGGCGACTACGGTGACGGGGTGAGCAACGCCGAGCCGACCGTGGACCAGGTGACCCGGGCCGACCGACTGGCCCCCGACGAGGTGACCGAGGTGCTCGCCCTGGCCCGCGCCGCCGGCGACACCGACGGCGCCGACCCGTTCGACGAGCACACGCTGCTGCGGCTGCGCGACCCGCGGGCCGCGGCGGTGCACCTCGCCGCCCGGGCCGCCGACGGCACCCTCAGCGGTTACGCGCACCTGGACACCACCGACCCGGGCGGGGTCGGCGTCGAACTGGTGGTGCATCCGGCGTACCGGCGGCGGGGCACCGGCCGGGCGTTGGCCCGGGGAGTGCTCGCGGCAGCCACCGGGCCGCTGCGCGCCTGGGCGCACGGGGACCACCCGTCCGCCGCCGCGCTCGCGGTCGACCTGGGCTTCAACCGGGCCCGGGTGCTCTGGCAGCTGCGCCGCCCGCTCACCGCGCCGCTCGGCGAGCCCCGGCTGCCCGAGGGCGTCACGCTGCGGGCCTTCCGCCCCGGCGCCGACGACGACGCCTGGCTGGCGCTCAACGCCCGGGCCTTCGCCGAGCACCCCGAGCAGGGCCGGTGGACCGCCGAGGACCTGCGGCTCCGGCTGGCGGAGCCGTGGTTCGACCCGGAGGGCTTCCTGCTGGCCGTCGAGTCGGGCTCCGGCCGGCTGGTCGGCTTCCACTGGACCAAGGTGCACGAGCGCGCCGGCTCGGCCCGGATCGGCGAGGTGTACGTGCTGGGGGTGGATCCGGCCACCCACCGGGGCGGGCTGGGTCGGGCGCTGACCACAGCCGGCCTGGCATACCTGCGGGACCGGCGCGGCCTGGACCGGGTGATGCTCTACGTCGACGAGTCGAACACCGCCGCCGTGGCGCTGTACGAGCGGCTCGGCTTCGCCCGCTGGTCCGGCCACGTCAACTACCACCTGGGCTGAGCGGCCGGCCCACCCCGAAGGGGTAACGGCGCCGTCACGGCAAGGTGTAGGCCGGATAACAGCGAGCCGGACATGTGCCACATAAACGGATGATGCGACTGTCGTTCACCCAAACGACAGCCGGTCATCAGCCGACGGCCACCGTCGCTGCCGAGCTTGTTCATTCTCCGTTAACTTCCGACCGAGGAACCGTCCACCTGGCGCTCCTACCTTTCCCTTCAGCCGGTCAACGCGCCGGCAGCCCGGGCCCCCTCCGGGTGACCTGATCAAGGACGTGAAGGGAAACCCCTCAGGTGAAGCTCCAGCGGCACGGCACCATCGCCTGCCTCGCTCTTGCTGCGGTGCTCGGTCTCAGTGCTTGCGGCTCGGACAACAACGAGCCGGCGAACCCCTCGGCCTCCGGCTCCGCCGGCGCCACCGCCGCCGTCGACTGCGCCTCGGGCACGATCAACGCGCAGGGCTCGTCCGCCCAGAAGAACGCGATGGACGAGTGGATCAAGGCGTACCAGCAGAAGTGCACCGACGCGAAGATCAACTACGAGCCCAGCGGCTCGGGCGCCGGCATCCAGGCGTTCATCGCCGGCACCGCCGACTTCGCCGGCTCGGACTCCGCCCTCAAGGAGGAGGAGCAGCCGAAGGCCGACGCCAAGTGCGCCGGCGGCCAGGCGATCAACCTGCCGATGGTCATCGGCCCGGTCGCGGTCGTCTACAACGTGAGCGGCGTCGACAACCTCCAGCTCAAGCCGGCCACCATCGCCAAGATCTTCGCCGGCAAGGTGACCAAGTGGGACGACCCGGCCATCAAGGCCGACAACCCGGACGCCAAGCTGCCGTCGACCGCCATCCAGGCCGTCCACCGCGCCGACGAGTCGGGCACCACCGACAACTTCACCAAGTACCTCTCCAAGACCGCCGAGGCGGACTGGACCTTCGACCACGCCAAGGCGTGGAAGGCCCCGGGCGGCGTGGCCGCCCCGAAGTCCGACGGTGTGGCCAGCAAGGTCAAGAGCACCGAGGGCACGATCAGCTACGTCGAGTGGTCGTACGCCGAGAACGCCGGCCTGAGCAAGGCCAAGGTCGCCAACGGCGCCGGTGAGTTCACCGAGCTGACCGCCGAGGCGGCCGGCAAGACCATCGCCGGGGCCAAGATCGAGGGCCAGGGCGACGACCTGAAGATGTCGATCGACTACAACACCAAGGAGGCCGGGGCCTACCCGATCGTCCTGGTGACCTACGAGATCGTCTGCACCAAGGGCACCCCGGCCGAGAAGCTGGGCCTGATCAAGGGCCTGCTCGGCCACGCCGCCAGCAGCGAGGGCCAGTCCGAGCTGACCGAGCTCGGCTACGCGCCGCTGCCGGACGAGGTCCGCACCAAGGTCGAGGCCGCGGTCAAGAACCTCTCCTGACCGATCTGACCGGAAGAACCCCTTCCTCAACTCGAAGCGAGCGAGCAGATGGGTGAAACCCCTCACCGCTCGGCCGACGCCGGCACCGGCGGGCACACCGTGACCTCGAGTCACCAGTGGCCCGCCGGTGCCTCGGCGCGTGTGGCCGAGACCCCTGTCAGCGGCCGTACCCCGGGCGGGGACGGTCTCGGCGGTGGCGGCGGCCTGCCGCGCCGTCAGGCCTTCGGCACCGAGCGGGCCTTCCGCGGTCTCACGCTGGCGGCGGGCGCGCTGGTCCTGGTGATCATCGTGGCCATCGCGGCCTTCCTGATCGCCAAGGCCGTCCCGGCGCTCCAGGCGAACAGCGAGAGCTTCTGGACGTACGAGGGCTGGTTCCCCAACGACAACCCGCCCAAGTTCGGCATCGCCGCGCTCGCCTTCGGCACCGTGCTGACCGCCGCGCTGGCCCTGCTGATGGCGGTGCCGGTGGCCCTGGGCATCGCGCTGTTCCTGTCGCACTACGCGCCGCGGCGGCTCGGCAACGCCCTCGGCTTCCTGATCGACCTGCTCGCCGCCGTGCCGAGCGTGGTCTTCGGCCTGTGGGGCCGGGACTACCTGGTCGGCCCGGTCACCGACCTCTCGGTCTGGCTGAACACGTACTTCGGCTGGATCCCGATCTTCGGCGGCGACGGCCCGTACGGGAACTCGATCCTGCTCGGCTCGCTGGTACTGGCGATCATGGCGCTGCCGATCATCACCTCGCTCACCCGCGAGGTGTTCCTGCAGACCCCGACCGCCAACGAGGAGGCCGCCCTGGCCCTCGGGGCGACCCGGTGGGAGATGATCCGCACCGCCGTCCTGCCGTACGGCCGGCCCGGTGTGATCGCGGCGGTGATGCTCGGCCTGGGCCGCGCGCTCGGCGAGACCATCGCCCTGGCGCTGACCCTCGGCTCCACGTACGCGATCTCGTTCAACATCCTGGAGAGCGGCGGCAACACCATCGCCGCGAACATCGCCAACCGGTTCGCCGAGGCGAACGACACCGGGCGGGGCGCGCTGATCGCCTCCGGCCTGGTGCTCTTCGCGATCACGCTGCTGGTCAACATCGCGGCCCGCGCGATCATCTACCGCCGCCGCGAGTTCACGGAGTCCGCCGCATGACGACCTCGACGCTCACCTCCCACCGGCCGCGCCCGCCGGCCCAGCCGGCCACCCTGCGGACCCGCCGCCTGCCCCGCTGGGTCGCCCCGGCGATCGGCGTGGCGGCCCTGTTGATCGCCGCCGCCGTCGTGTACGGCGCCGGCATCGGCGGCCCGGTCCTGGTGGTGGTCCTCGGCGCCCTCCTCTACCTGGCCGGGCTCTTCGCCGCGGCCAACGCCGTGGAGGGACGCCGGTCGGCCCGCAACCGGACCTGGAGCGCCCTGATCCACTCGGCCTTCGTGCTGGCCGTCCTGCCGCTGGCCTCGGTGGTCTGGACGCTGGTCAGCAAGGGCGCCGAGCGGCTGGACGGCAACTTCTTCGGCACCTCGATGAACAACATCGGGGCCCGGGACGCCAACGGCGGCGCGTACCACGCGATCATCGGCACCCTGGAGCAGGTCGGCATCGCCACGCTGATCACCGTCCCGCTGGGCCTGCTCTGCGCCATCTACGTGGTCGAGTACGGCCGCGGCCGGTTCGCCTTCGCGATCCGGTTCTTCGTGGACGTGATGACCGGCATCCCGTCGATCGTCACCGGCCTGTTCGTGCTGGCCTTCTGGGTGCTGGTGGTCTCGCCGGTGTTCAACGACGGGCGGCCCGGGTTCTCCGGCTTCGCCGCCGCGCTGGCGCTGTCGGTGCTGATGCTGCCGACCGTCGTGCGGTCCACCGAGGAGATGCTGCGCCTGGTGCCCGCGCCGCTGCGCGAGGGCGCGTACGCCCTGGGTGTGCCGAAGTGGAAGACCATCCTGCGGGTGGTGCTGCCCACGGCGCTGCCCGGCATCGTCACCGGCGTGATGCTCGCCATCGCCCGCGCGGCCGGTGAGACGGCGCCGGTGCTCCTGGTCGCCGGCGGTGGCGCCGCGATCAACTTCAACCCGTTCGAGAACAACCAGTCGTCGCTGGCCCTCTTCGTCTACCAACAGGCCGGTGACGCGTCGAAGTACGCGCCGGCCCGGGCCTGGACCGCGGCGCTGACCCTGGTCGCCCTCGTGCTGGTCCTGACGATCGCCGCGAAGCTGCTGGCCCGTCGCAACCGGCTCGGCCGATGAACCCCGGAGGTACCACCACCATGGCCAAGCGCATCGACGCCTCGAACGTCACCGCCTACTACGGCGCCTTCAAGGCGATCGAGGACATCAACCTGACCGTCGAGCCGAAGACGGTGACCGCCCTGATCGGCCCCTCCGGCTGCGGCAAGTCGACGTTCCTGCGGTCGATCAACCGGATGCACGAGGTGCTGCCGGGCGCCCGGGTCGAGGGCAGCCTGACCATCGACGGTCAGGACATCTACGACCGGGACGTGGACGTCACCGCGGTCCGCCGCATGATCGGCATGGTCTTCCAGCGCCCGAACCCGTTCCCCACCATGAGCATCTTCGACAACGTGGTGGCCGGGCTGCGGCTCAACGGCGTCAAGAAGAAGTCGGTCCTGGCGGAGTCGGCCGAGAAGGCGCTCCGCTCGGCGAACCTCTGGGACGAGGTCAAGGACCGGCTGGGCAAGCCGGGCGCCGGTCTCTCCGGCGGTCAGCAGCAGCGGCTCTGCATCGCCCGGACCATCGCGGTCGAGCCGCAGGTGGTGCTGATGGACGAGCCCTGCTCGGCGCTGGACCCGATCTCCACCCTGGCGATCGAGGACCTGATGTTCCAGCTCAAGGACAAGTTCACGATCATCATCGTGACGCACAACATGCAGCAGGCCGCCCGGGTGTCCGACCGGACCGCCTTCTTCTCCATCGAGAAGACCGGCGACCCGGGCCGCCTGATCGAGTACGACAACACCCAGAAGATCTTCAGCAACCCGAGCGTGAAGAAGACCGAGGACTACATCACCGGCCGCTTCGGCTGAGGTGCAAGGAGGGGCCCCTTCTTATCGCATTCTGCATAGGAAGGGGCCCCTCTTAACGCCCCCGACCCGCGCCGGAGGCCGGGCAGGGGCAGTCAGGGCAGCAGGAAGCGCGGGTCGTCGCCGTCCAGGCCGGTCAGGCGCGGGGTGATCGGGGCGACCACGTCGCGGCCGGCGGCGGCGCGGGCCACCCCGGCGAGGTCACCGGCGGCGAGCACCTCGGCCAGGTTGATCATCGTGGGCGGGAGCATGGCGATCTCCCCGGCCTCCGCCCGGGCCAGGGCGTCCGTCGGGCGGATCCACATGGTGTGGTCGGCCTCGCCGGAGACGTCCCGGGTCCGCTGTCCCACGGGCAGCAGAGCCACGAAGAAGTACGTGTCGAAGCGGCGCGGCTCGAACTCCGGGGTGACCCACCGGCTCCACGGCAGCAGCAGGTCCGAACGGAGCGTCAGCCCACGCGAGGCGAGCAGGTCCGCGAAGCCCACCCGGCGGGCCACCAGGTCCTGTCGGGCCGCCTCCCAGTCGTCCCCGCTGACGTCGCCCACCACCGTGTCCGCGTCCGGGCCGGCCAGCAGCACCCCGGCCTCCTCGAAGACCTCCCGGGCGGCGGCGCAGACCACGGCCTGGGCGGCCGCCGGCGACAGGGCCACCCGCTCGCCCCAGGCCGCCGGGGCCGGTCCGGCCCAGTCCAGGTGGGTCTGCGAGTCCGACGGGTCGACGCCCCCGCCGGGGAACGCGTACACGCCGCCGAAGGCCATCGCGGCGACCCGGCGGATGACGTACACCTCGAAGTCGTCGCCGGCCGGTCGGAGCAGCAGCACGGTCGCCGCGACCCGGGGCACGGCCGGGGTCCCGCCCTCGGCGTAGAACCGGCGGGCGTGCTCGACCAGGGCCGGCGGGGGCGGGAAACCGTCGCTGTCGGTCGTCATCCCGCGAGCCTAGTTCCCGGCCGGTGGATCATCGTCCCGGCCGCCGCACGCCCCGGGATAGCCTGCCGGCATGACGCGTTGGGGAATCCTGGCCACCGGACACATCGCCGGCCGCTTCGCCGAGGACCTGCGGCTGGTCCCGGACGCCGAACTGGTCGCCGTCGGTTCCCGCAGCCGGGACACCGCCGAGCGGTTCGCCGCCCGGCACGGCATCGAGCGGGCGTACGCCTCCTGGGCGGAACTGGCCGCGGACCCGGACCTGGACGTCGTCTACGTGGCCACCCCGCACGCCGCCCACCACGAGGCCGCCATGGCCTGCCTGGACGGGGGCAAGGCGGTGCTGGTGGAGAAGCCGATCACCCTGGACCGGGCCGGCGCGGCCGAGTTGGTCGAGACCGCCCGGTCGCGTGGCCTGTTCCTGATGGAGGCCATGTGGATGCGGACGAACCCGGCGATCCTGCGGATGGTGGAGCTGATCGGGCAGGGCGCGATCGGCGCGGTGACCGGCGTACGCGCGGACTTCGGCGCGGCGGGGCCGTTCCCGCCCGAGCACCGGATGCGAGCCCGGGCGCTCGGCGGTGGGGCCCTGCTCGACCTGGGCGTCTATCCGGTGAGCCTGGCCCACCTGCTGCTCGGGGTGCCGCAGCACCTGCGGGCCTGGGCGAAGCTCGGCCCGGAGGGGGTGGACGAGAACACCGGGATGGTCCTCGGCTACGACTCGGGCGCGGTGGCCACGCTGAGCTGCGGGATGGTCGGGGCCACCCCGCTGACCGCCTCGGTCACCGGCACCACCGGCCGGATCGACCTGGCCGACCCGTTCTTCCGGCCCGGCGCGCTGACCGTGCACCGGGGCGACGCCGCGCCGGAGACGATCGACGTGGAGCTGGTCGGCGGCGGCTACCAGTACGAGGCGGCCGAGGTGCAGCGCTGCCTGGCCGCCGGCCTGCCGGAGAGCCCGCTGGTGCCGCACGCCGCCACGCTGGAGGTGATGGGCCTGCTGGACGACGTCCGCGCCCTGATCGGCGTCGACTACGCGTGACGGCAGGGCCCGATGTTAGGAGGGGCCCCTTGTTAACAGACGTCTGTTAACAAGGGGCCCCTCCTTGCACCAACGTCAGAAGAGCGGGCGGACCAGGAGGTAGGTCAGGCAGGCGATCAGCGCGGCCGCCGGGAACGTGATGATCCAGGCGATCACGATGTTGCCGGCCACGTTCCAGCGCACGGCGGAGAGCCGCTTGGTCGCGCCGACACCCATGATCGCCGAGGTGATCGTGTGGGTGGTGGAGATCGGGGCCTTCAGCACCAGGGCGTTGAAGTAGAGCACGGCGCTGGCCACGGTCTCGGCGGCGAAGCCCTCCGGCGGACCCAGGTCGATGATCTTCCGGCCCAGGGTGCGGATGATCCGCCAACCGCCGGAGTACGTGCCCAGGGCGAGCATCGTCGCCGAGGTCCAGAAGACCCACTGCGGGATGTGCGTCTTGTCGGACTGGTAACCACCGGTGTAGAGGGCCAGCACGACGATGCCCATGGTCTTGGCGGCGTCCTGCATGCCGTGGCCGACGGACATGGCGGCCGCGGAGGCGGTCTGCGCCCAGCGGAAGCCCCGGTTCAGCTTGCCCGGCTGACCCTTGCGGAACGCCCAGAGGATGGCCAGCATCAGCAGGTAGCCCAGGGTAAGGCCGACGATCGGCGACAGGATCATCGGCAGGATGACCTTCTCGCCGATGTTCGCCCACTGCACCACGCCGCCGGTGGCCAGCAGGGTCGCCCCGACCAGGCCGCCGAAGAGGGCGTGCGAGGACGACGACGGCAGCCCGAAGTACCAGGTGATCAGGTTCCAGGCGATGGCGCCGAGCACCCCGGCGAAGACCACCCCGAGGCTGCCCACCCCGGTCGGCAGGGTCACCAGGCCGTCACCGACGGTCTTGGCCACCCCGGCGCCGAAGTGCGCGCCGACGAAGTTGCCGACGGCGGCCAGCGCCAGGGCGATCCTGGGTGTCAGCGCCCGGGTCGAGATGCTGGTGGCGATGGCGTTCGCCGCGTCATGGAAGCCGTTCGTGTAGTCGAACGCCATGGCGGCGACGATCACCGCCAGCACGGCGATGAGTTCGGGGGTCACAGGATCAGGACTCCTTGACCGCGATGGTCTCGACGGTGTTCGCCACGTGCTCGAAGGCGTCGCAGGCGGCCTCCAGCTCGTCGGCGACCTCCTTCATCTTCAGCACGGTCAGCGCGTCGTACTCGCCGGAGAAGAGCCGGACCAGCAGCTGCCGGTTGATCCGGTCACCCTCGTTCTCCAGCCGGTTGCACTCGATCCAGTAGTCCTCGAGGTTCTTCATCGACCGCAGCCGGGGCATCGCCTCGGCGGTCAGCTTGGCCTGCTGGTCGAGCACGTTGACCATCTCGTGCAGCTCGCGGGGCAGCGCCGGCAGCTCGGTCAGGCCGTAGAGGTAGAGCAGGTCGCCGACCGCCTCCAGGTGGTCCATCACGTCGTCGAGCAGCGAGCCCAGCCGGTAGATGTCCTCCCGGTCGAACGGGGTGATGAAGGTAGAGTTGATCTTCTTGTACAGCTCGTGGGTGATCTGGTCGCTGTCGTGCTCGACCTCGGTGAGCCGCTCGCTGACCGACTGCACGTCCGCGCCGGGCAGCCCCAGCTCGTTGAGCAGCTCGGTGCCCTTCACCAGGTTCTGCGCGGCCCTGGTGAAGAGCTCGTAGAAGGCGCCCTCGGTGGGGCGGAAGGAAAACTTCACAGCACGGACCTCGTGGTGTCGGTGGAGGGTGGCGCGGTGCCACCGGGGGTGCCTGCCATGGGAATGCTAGGGAACGGCTGAGCCGGGAAATTCCCGGCCCACCCCTGGTCAGGCCCGGTTCACGCTTCGTTAACCTGCCGTTCACCTTCTGCCGCTTGAACCTCCCCCAGCCGGGCCCGCTCGGTGGCCACGTCGAAGTCCGCCGGCGGATACCCGAGATCCAGTCCGTCGAACGTCTCCCGCAGCAGCTGGGCCACCGCCCAGTCCCTGTACCACTTCCGGTCCGCCGGCACCACGAACCAGGGCGCGGCGTCCGAGCCGCACCGCGCCAGCGCCTCGGCGTACGCCGCCCGGTAGTCGTCCCACCGGGCCCGGGCGTCGATGTCACCCGGGTTGTACTTCCAGTACTTGCGCGGGTCGGTCAGCCGCTCCGAGAGCCGCTCGCCCTGCTCGGCCCGGGAGATGTGCAACATCACCTTGACCAGGGTCACCCCACCGGAGGTCAGCTCCCGCTCGAAGTCGTTGATCTCGTCGTACCGGGCCCGCCAGGTGGCCTCGGGCACCAGCCCGTCCACCCGGGCCACCAGCACGTCCTCGTAGTGCGAGCGGTTGAAGATCCCGACGTACCCGGGTGGTGGCAGGGAGCGCCGGATCCGCCACAGGAAGTCGTGCCGCAACTCCTCCGGCGTCGGCGGGCCGAACGACCGGATATGCAGGCCGAGCGGGTTCATCGCGCCGGCCACCCGCTTGATCGTCCCGTCCTTGCCACCGCAGTCCATCGCCTGGAGCACCAGCAGCACCCGGCCGGGCCGACCCGGGCCCAGCTCCGGGCCGCCGGTGGTCGGGGCCGAGGTGGGCGCGGCCGAGTCGGCCGCCGCCTTCGCCGTGGCGAAGAGCATCTCCTGCTGCCGCCCCAGCTCACCGCCGATCGCCTCGACCTGTTGGCGGGCCCACGCCTTGCGCGCGCCGCCGGACCCCGCGGCCCCGGGCAGCCCGGGGGTGGACCGGGGACCGATCGCGTCCAGGTCGACCGGGGTGCCGTCCGACGGGACCCGCAGCAGGTCCCGCATCGCGCCGCCCTCGGGCGGCACGATCTCCGTCACGTCATCAGAGCCCATCCCCCGATCCTCACCCACCCGGCCACCATCCGCCTCCCGAGCGCGCCGGCCACGCCGGGGCACCCCGCCGGGTCACGTTCCGGGGCGCCGGGACGTCCATGGGACGGGCAGAATCTGTGCGGGGAGGCCGGGATGACGGTGGAGACGACGGCGGCGGAGTTCGAGGCCGAGCGCGGGCGGCTGACCGCGGTGGCGTACCGGATGCTCGGCAGCCGCGGCGAGGCCGAGGACGCCGTCCAGGAGACCTGGCTGCGATATTCCACGGCCCTCGGTGACCCCGCCGCCCGTGCCGAGGTACGCCACCTGCGCGCCTGGCTCACCACCACCTGCGCCCGGATCTGCCTGGACGTGCTCCGCTCGGCCCGGGTACGCCGGGAGACGTACCCCGGGCAGTGGCTGCCCGAGCCGTTGGTGGCCCCGCTCCCGCCGGCGGCCGACGGGTTCGCCCCCGACCCGGCCGAACGGGCGCTGCGCCGCGACCAGCTCGGCACCGCCCTCCAGGTGGTGCTGGAACGGCTGGGCCCGGAACAGCGGGTGGCGTTCGTCCTGCACGACGTGTTCGCCGTGCCGTTCGCCCGGATCGCCGAGGCGCTGGACACCACGCCCGAGGCGGCCCGGCAGCTCGCCTCCCGGGCCCGGCGGGCGGTGACCGCCGCCGACGTACCCCGGCACACCGCCGACCCGGCCGAGCAGCGGCGGGTGCTGGCCGCCTTTCTGGCGGCCACCGAGTCCGGCGACCTCGCCGCCCTGGTCCGGGTGCTCGCCCCCGACGTGGTGCTGATCGGCGACAGCGGCGGTCGCTTCCCGGCCGCCCGCCGCCCGGTCACCGGCCCGGACGCGGTCGGCCGGTTCACCCTCGGCCTGTTCGCCCAGGCCGCGCGGCGCGGCCAGCGGGTCCGGTCCGGGGTGGTGCTGGTGGACGGGTCGCTCGGGTTGCAGTTCGAGGGCGTGCACACCGACGGCCGGCCGATGCGGCTGGTCGTCGCGTTCGCCATGGCCGACGGCCGGATCACCGGCATCTTCAACCAGCTCAACCCGGAGAAGGTGGCCGGCCTGCCGGCGCTGCCCGAATCCGCCGGCTGGCCGCCGCGCTGGTGACCGCTCCCGGTCAGACCACCAGGGCCAGCCACTTCCGGTACGACGTGGCGAACGGCTCGGTGCCGTCGCCCAGCGCGCCGAAGAGCCACCGCGCCGCCGCCTCCGCCTCGACCACCACGTCGTCGGGGTAGCCGAAGCGCTCCCGGTGCTCGGCGAACTCGTCCTCGTCGCGCAGCTCGACCAGCCCGGTGCCGCGCCGGCGCACCACGTCCAGGTCGAGGTCGACCAGGTGGACGGTGTCCTGCCCGTCCCAGCGGGCCGGGGTGGCGATGTCGCAGTAGACCTCGCTGGTCCGCGGCGGCGGGTTGAACATCCCCGTCCACCAGCCGTGGTGCGGCACCAGCAGCACGAACGGGATCTGCTCCACCGAGGGCCGACCGTGGTAGACCGACTCGGTGCCGATCGACACGCCGAGCCAGACACCGAGGTCGTCCTCGGCGAGGCGGCGGGCCGGGTAGTCGCGGTGGGCGCTGCCGTCGTACTTGCGGTAGATCACACGGACCACGTCGCTCGGCATGAGTCGCACCCTAACCGATACCGCCCATCCGACGCTGCGACGGAGGTAACCGGAAACGGGGTACGTGGTTCCGCACGGTGACCGCGCCACCGGCGGGGTCGGCCACCCCTGTCACCCCCGGCGGGTACCGTCGCACGGTGACCCCGCCCCGCACCGCCACCGGCCCCGCCCTGTCCCGCGGGAAGCGCCGGGGCGCCCGGCCCAGCGCGACCGAGCTGCTCACCGCCGCGGTGGGCGCGGTCCCCGGTGGCGCCACCCGCCCCGGCCAGCAGCAGATGACCGAGGCGATCGAGCGGAGCGTCACCTCCCGCGAGCACCTGCTCGTGCAGGCCGGCACCGGCACCGGCAAGTCCCTGGCCTACCTGGCCCCGGCGCTCACCGTGGACGGCCCCGTGGTGGTCTCCACCGCCACCCTGGCGTTGCAGTCCCAGCTGGTCGACCACGACCTGCCCCGGCTCGCCGACGCGGTCGAGCCGCTGCTCGGCCGGCGCCCCACCTTCGCCGTGCTGAAGGGCCGGCACCACTACCTCTGCCTGGCCCGGCTGGACAACTCGACCGAGGACGAGCCGGAGGACACCCTCTTCGACGCCCCGCCCGCCCGCCCGGCCGGCGGGACGAAGTGGCTCGGTGAGGCCGGCCGGCTCGGCAAGCAGATCCAGCGACTGCGCGACTGGGCCGAGAAGACCGACACCGGCGACCGCGACGAGCTGGACCCGGGCGTCGACGACCAGGCCTGGCGGCTGGTCTCCATGCCGGCCCGGGAGTGCGTCGGGGCCAGCCGCTGCCCCTTCGGGCAGGAGTGCTTCGCCGAGGCGTCCCGGGCCCGCGCCCGGGAGGCGGACATCGTGGTGACCAACCACAGCCTGCTCGCCGTGGACATGCTCGCCGGCCGGCACATCGTCCCCCCGCACAAGCTGCTCATCGTCGACGAGGCGCACGAGCTGGCCGACCGGGTCTCCTCGGCGGCCCAGGCCGAGCTGGTCCCGGAGCTGATCGACCGGGCCGCCCGGCGGGCCCGGCCGCTGCTGCGGCCCGACGTCGCCGACCGGCTCACCGAGGCCGGCGACGCCCTCGCCGTGGGGCTGGCCGAGGCGCCCGCCGGCCGGATCACCGCCGGCCTGCCGGCGCCGCTGCGCGAGGCGTGCACCCTGCTCGACGCCGCCACCCGGGCCGCCCTCGAGGCGATCGGCGACGTCAAGGCCGACGACCCCGACCCGGTCCGCAAGCAGCAGGCCAAGGCGGTGCTCGACGAGCTCTCCACCACCGCCCAGCGGCTGCTGGAGGAGGGCGACCACGACGTCGCCTGGGTGGAGAAGCCCGACAACGGCTCCCGCCGGGCCCTGGTGGTCGCGCCGCTCTCGGTCGCCGGCACCCTCGCCACCCACCTGTACGACGAGCGCACCGTCGTGGCCACCTCGGCCACCCTGGCGCTGGGCGGCCGCTTCGACACCGTCGCCCGGGCGCTCGGACTGGACGCGCCGCCACCCGCCCCGCCGTCGCCGGCCGCCGCCGCGCTGGCCGCCAGCACCGCGCGCGGTGACGCGGCCGTCCCCGCCCCGGTGGCCGCCGCGCCGGGCAGCCGGGCCGCCACCGGCACCGTACCGGCCACCGAGGGCCCCGGGTGGCGTTCGCTGGACGTCGGCTCCCCCTTCGACTACGCCCGGCAGGGCATCCTGTACGTCGCCGCGCACCTGCCCCGCCCCAGCGTCTCCGGCCTGCCCGAGGCGGCCGGCGAGGAGCTGCTCGGGCTGGTCGCGGCGCTCGGTGGGCGTACCCTCGGGCTCTTCTCCTCCCGGCGGGCCGCGCAGCAGGCGGCGGAGCTGCTCCGCGCGCGGACCGACCTGCCGGTGCTGCTCCAGGGCGAGGAGGCGCTGCCGCTGCTGGTCCGCAGGTTCCGCGAGCAGCGGGAGAGCTGCCTGTTCGGCGTCATGTCGCTCTGGCAGGGGGTGGACGTGCCGGGCGACGCCTGCCAGCTGGTGGTGATCGACCGGCTGCCCTTCCCGCGCCCCGACGAGCCCCTGGCCGCGGCTCGGGCGGCGGCCGTCGACGCCGGCGGTGGCTCCGGCTTCGCCGCGGTCAGCGTGCCGATCGCCGCGGTACGCCTCGCCCAGGGCGTGGGTCGGCTGATCCGGGCCACCGGCGACCGGGGGGTGGTGGCGGTGCTGGACTCCCGGCTGGAGACCGCCCGCGGCTACGGGCCGTTCCTGCGCCGCTCGCTGCCCCCGTTCTGGTACACCACCCGACCGGAGGTCGCCCGCGGCGCCCTGGAACGCCTCGCCCGGTCCTGATCGACGCGAGCCCGCCCCCGCGTGGGCGGGGACGGGCTCGGGTGCAGGTCTGGTCAGGGGGCCTGGGAGGCCACCACCACGGCGTCCGGTGGGGTCTCCGGCACCGAGCGGGCGGCCAGCCGGCGGACCGCCGTGTTCAGCACGGCGATCAGTGGAACCGCCACCACCGCGCCGGTGATGCCGGCCAGCACCACGCCAGCCGCGATACCGATGATCACCGCGAGCGGGTGGATGGCGACCGCCCGACCCATGATCAGGGGCTGGAGGATGTGCCCCTCCAACTGCTGCACGCCGATCACCACGGCGAGGATGGCCAGCGCGATGGCCGGGCCGCTGTCCACCAGCGCGATCAGCACCGCGACCACCCCGGAGAGGGTGGCGCCGACGATCGGGATGAACGCGCCGAGGAAGACCAGCGCGGCCAGCGGGAAGGCGAACGGAATGTCGAAGATGACCAGGAAGATACCGATGCCGACCGCGTCGATGAACGCCACCAGCACGGTGGCCCGGACGTAGGCACCGAGCGTCGACCACGACGCCCGCCCCGCGTCGTCGACCTTCCACCGGGCCGCCACCGGCAGCAGACCGACCAGGAAGCGCCAGATCCGGTTGCCGTCCCGCAGGAAGAAGAAGGTGGCGAAGAGCACCAGGATGGTGCCGGTGAGCAGCTCCGCGAGGGTCGCCGCGGTGCTCAACGCCCCGCTGGTGAACTTCTCGGTGTTGCCGTTGATCCAGCCCTGCGCCTCGTTGATGTACCTGTCGAGCTGGCTGTCCGACAGGTGCAGCGGGCCGGTCTTCAACCAGTCCTGGATCTGCCGTACGCCCTGCGACGACTTCTCGCTCAGCTCGGGCACACCCTGGATGAACTCGTTGACCACCAGGGTCATCGTGCCGATCACCGCCGCCAGGCCGCCGACCAGCACCACCGCCGTCGCCGCCGAACGCGGGAAGCGCGCCCTGAGCAGCCAGCCCACCGCCGGCGCGAGCAGCGCGGAGAGCAGCAGCGCGACCGCCAGCGGGATGATCACGACGCTGATCGTCCCGACGATCCGCAGCAGCGCCCAGGTGACCACGCCGATCACGATCAGCCGCCACGACCAGGCCGAGGCGATCCGCAGCGCGTGCGGCACGTCGGCGTCGTCCCGGCTGGAGGTGGAGTTGTGCAACGCGGCGGGCTGTTCCACGCCCACCACGGTGGCGGACGGCTTGGCCACCGGCCCCGGGGCGGCCGGCGTGGCCACCCGTGCCTCCTCCGGCAGGTCGGCCGGATGGCTCCTGGCCTCGCGCACCGACTCGCGTCCGTTCTCGTACGCACGGCGCAGCCGTCCGCGTACCCGCTCGAAGCGGCTCAAGCGCACCTCCTGGCGATGACGGCGGCCCGCACGGCGACGGGTCCGCACAGGGTACGTCCGACAGCGCCACCGTAGGGCAGATCCGCCACACATTGCCCAGCCGCACCCGCGCGTAACCGCCGACATCCGTCGGCGGTACCGTCTGCGGCGTGACCAGCGATCAGGACCTCGACTCCGGCCTGCCGATCCGCCTGCTGCACGACCGGGTGCTGGTGAAGGTGGACGGGAGCGAGGGTGAGCGCCGCTCCAGCGCCGGAATCGTCATCCCGGCGACCGCCGCGGTCGGCAAGCGGCTCGCCTGGGCCACCGCGGTCGGCGTCGGGCCGAACGTCCGCTCGATCGTCTCCGGTGACCGGGTGCTCTTCGACCCCGACGACCGCTCCGAGGTCGAGCTGCACGGTCGCGGGTATGTGCTGCTGCGGGAACGGGACGTGCACGCGGTCGCCGCCGAGCGGGTCGAGCCGGACGCCACGGGCCTCTACCTCTGACGTCGGCCCGGGTCGGGGGCCCGGGAGTGGGTCAGCTCATCAGGCCGGTGAGGAAGTCGCCGAGCCCCTGGGCCATCGCCATCAGCGCCGCCCCGATCCCCCTGAACAGCTGCGCCGCCCCGTCCGGCCGGAACGCCATGAAGTAGATCAGGAAGGCGACGCTGCCCCAGAGGAGCAGCTTCTTCACGAAAACCGGCATCGTCCCTCCCCAGGGCCCCGCGGACGTGCCTGGCTTCCCGCCGCCGGGCGACGCAAACGGCACCGGGAACGACCGGTGGGGTCAGGGGCGGCCGGTGGGCCAGGGCGCGGCCGGGCCGGGGCCGTACCAGCCGGGCGGGCCGTAACCGGCCGGATAGGCAGGAGGCGGGGGCGGGGCGAGCACCACCGGGATCGGCACCACCGGCTCGTCCGGCGCCTCCACGGCCCGCCGGGAACCGTCGGGGAACCGCAGGTGGTAACGGTGGCCGTCCCAGACGCCGACCGGCGCCTGCGGGTCCCGGCCGACGAAGAACGACCGGTACGCGCTGATCGCGTCCAGCAGCTCGCGTTCCTCCCGGGCGGCCCGTTCCCGGTCGGCGGGGCGGCTGTCCAGGCCCCGGCGCATCCCGTCGCGCAGCAACGCCAGCCGGGTGGCGGTGAACTGGTATCCGCGCATCGCCTTGAGGCCGCCGTCGCCGGCCACCCGCCGGGCCCAGGTACGCGCCGCGTGCCGCCGGCCCAGGCTGCCCAGGGCGGCCACCTCCGGCGGGGTGAGCCAGCCGGCGTGCACGTAGTCCGGCAGGGTGCGCTCGGTGAGCCGCCCCTCCCAGGCCCGCAGCCAGACGGCCAGGCCGACCATGCCGAAGAAGATCGGCACCATCACGCCGAGATAGCCGTAGAGCGCGATCAGACCCTCACCGGTGGCGGCCACCAGCGAGGGGAGCAGGTTCCACGTGCCGTGCAGCATCATCGCCAGCAGGAGGCCGGCGGCCGGGGCGAGGAAGCGTACCCGCCGGTCGGCGGTGCGGGCGGCGATGCCCAGCCCGACGCCGGTCATCGAGGTGAACAGCGGGTGCGCGAAGCCGAAGAGCAGGATCCGGACGATGAAGATGGCGATCACCTGCCGGACCCCGGTGGCCGGGCCGTACTCCTCGACGCCGACCCGGTAGCCGTACCCGCCGAGGTAGAGGATGTTCTCCACCATGGCGAAGCCGATCGCGGAGAGCCCGCAGTAGACCAGCCCGTCGGTGATCCCGGAGAACTCCCGGCGGCGGAAGATCAGCAGCAGGATCGGGCCGAGCGCCTTGGTCAGCTCCTCGATGAACGGGGCGACCAGCACGGCGGTCAGCGCCTGCGGCAGCCCCCAGTCCTTGAACAGCCCGGCGGCGGTCTCGTTGACGGTCAGCGACGCGGCGGTGGCGACGGCCGCCCCCCAGGCGAAGCAGAAGGCCAGGTAGAGCAGGGGCTCCGGCTCGTACCGGTCGAGCCAGAGGAAGCAGGCCACCAGGACCGGCACCGGCAGGATGGCGGCGACCACGCCGACCAGCAGCGCCTCCGGCCCCAGGTTCGACCCGAGCTGGATGAGCATGAAGACCGCGCAGGCGGCGATCAGCAGCACCACCGCGGCCAGCACGACCAGCCGGCGCCAACCCAGCCGGCGCAGCGGCATCCGCGGTGCTGCCCCGCCGGGCACCGGCACCGACTCCGGAGCGGAGGGCGGCGGGACGGGCGCGGGCGGCGACGGCGGCGTACCGCCCGGCGGGGTGTCGGCCATGCGGCCAGCGTAGTCATCCCGGACCGCCCCGGCCGGCCGCATCGGCACTCCGCACCCGCGGCGGCCCGCGGTGGCGGCTCAGCCGACCGGCGGCGCCGTGGGCGGTTTCGGGGTGCTGTCCTGCTGCTCGGCGGGGCCGGTGGCCTTCTCCGGATCGCCGAAGGACTGCCGGACCAGCCGGTTCGCCTCCTCCTGGTCGATGCCGGAGGCCACCAGCAGGTCACTGGCCGTGGTCCGCACCTGGGCGATCACCACACTTCCGGAGAAGCCCACCCCCTCCGCGTACGCCCGGCCGGCCTCGCTGACCGCGCGCAGCGACCGCTCGCGGGCCTGTTCCGGCTCCGCGCCGACGGCGAACTCGTGCCGCAGCAGCCGGACCGCCTCGGCCAGGTGCGCGACCGCGTCCGGCATCGGGCCGGGGATGCTCTCCTCGTCCTCGATCATGGTGACCGACCGGCGGATCAGGGTGCCGCTGTTGCGCATCGCCCGGTCGATGGGGTCGGCCGCCTCGGCGTAGTGGGTCAGCTCGCTGCGCCGGTGCCAGCGCGCCGGGGAGAGGGTGCTGGTCTCCTTGGCGCCCTCGATCGCCTCGGTGAAGGTGGCCAGTTCCTCCTTGTTCTCGCGGAGCCGTTCCAGGGCCCGCTGGGCGCTGGCGCGGTCCCGGTTGCGCAGCGCCTCGGCGGTGACGTCGAGCTGGCCGGCGAGCAGGTCCAGGGCCGGGCGGGCGGCCCGGTTGATCACCCGCAGTGGGTTGAGCGGCAGCAGGATCGCCGTCACCAGCAGCGCGATGCCGCCGCCGACGAACGCGTCGACGAAGCGGGGCACCTCCAGGTTCTGGGTGGAGGGGCTGAGGGTGACGATCAGCACGGCGGTGGCCGCCGCCTGGATGACGATGGCCACGCTGGCGCCGAAGAAGATGGTCAGCAGGATCGCCGCGGTCACCACCAGCCCGAGCTGCCAGCCGCCGGTGCCGAGGAAGTAGATCAGCCCGTCGCCGAGGAACACCCCGACCGCCACCCCGACGATCAGCTCCACGGTGCGCCGCAGCCGCTGGCCGACCGAGGCGGCGAGCGTGCCGACCGCCGAGATCGGCGCGAAGACCGGCTGCGGGTTGCCGAGCAGCAGGTGCGACACCATCCAGGCGAGCGTGGCGGCCAGTCCGGCCTGGACGGCCAGGCCGAGCGTCATCCGCACCCGGTGCAGCCGGTCGTGCAGGGTGGCCTTGCTCCGGTGGCGCAGCTCGGCCACCGCCCCGGCGATCCGGGCGGAGTCCACGTCGGGTCGGCCGTCGCGCATCCCGGCACGCCGCACCAGCGACGGTCGTCGGTCCCTTGCCACGGCCATGGCGGGGACTACCCACCCCGGCGGGGGACAATCCTCGCGCCGCTCCACCGGCCGGTGCCCGGTTGATGATCAGCGGGGGACGACCTAACGTTCCCCGCATGGCCGGATCCCCCCTCCTCGACGACCTGCGCGCCGCCCTGGGTGACGCCGCCGTGCTCACCGACCCGGACCTGTTGCGGATGCACAGCCGCGACGAGGCCGACCTCTGCGCGGCGGGTACGCCACTGGTGGTGACCCGACCGCGCAGCACCGAGGAGGTGGTGGCGGTGGTCCGCGCCGCCGCCCGGCACGGCGTGCCGGTGGTGCCGCAGGGCGCCCGGACCGGCCTGGCCGGCGCCGCCAACGCGGTCGACGGCGCGGTGGTGCTGAGCACCGTGGCGATGGACGCGATCCGGGAGATCGACCCGGTGGGGCGGATCGCGGTGGTCCAGCCGGGCGTGGTCAACGCGCAGCTGGCCGGGGCGGTGGCGAAGCAGGGCCTCTACTATCCGCCGGACCCGGGTTCCTGGGAGTCCTCGACCATCGGCGGCAACGTCTCCACCAACGCCGGCGGGATGTGCTGCGTCAAGTACGGCGTGACCACCGAGTACGTGCTCGGGCTGGAGGTGGTGCTCGCCTCCGGCGAGGTGCTGCGGACCGGCCGGCGGACCGCCAAGGGCGTCGCCGGGTACGACCTGACCCGGCTCTTCGTCGGCTCGGAGGGCACCCTCGGGGTGATCACCGAGATCACCGTCTCGCTGCGGCCGGCGCCCGAGGAGTCGCTGACCATGGTGGCGGTCTTCGACTCCACCGCGGCGGCCGGCGCGGCGGTGGCGGACATCGCGGCGAAGGGGCTGACGCCGAGCCTGCTGGAGCTGCTGGACCGCACCCACCTGGTGGCGATCGAGGCGTACCGGCCGATGGGGCTGCGGACCGACGCGCAGGCGCTGCTGCTGGCCGCCGCCGACACCGGCGCCCGGGCCGGCGAGGACCTGGCCCGGCTGGCCGAGGTCTGCACGGCGGCCGGTGCGGGCGAGGTGTACGCGGCCACCGACGCGGTCGAGGCGGCGGCGTTGTTGCAGGCCCGCCGGCTGGCCCACCCGGCGATGGAGAAGTTCGCGGCGGACGCCTTCCCGGACGGCAACGGCGGTTTGGTGATCGACGACGTGGCGGTGCCGCGGGGTTCGCTGGCCGCCCTGCTCGACGGGGTGGCCCGGATCGCGGCGGAGTGCGACGTGCCGATCGGGGTGGTGGGTCACGCCGGGGACGGCAACATGCACCCGAACATCGTGGTGGACCGGGCCGATCCGGCGAGCGTGGAACGCGGCCGGCGGGCCTTCGACGAGATCATGCGGCTCGGCCTGGAGCTGGGTGGCACCTGCACCGGCGAGCACGGGGTGGGGCTGCTGAAGCGGGACTGGCTGGCCCGGGAGATCGGTCCGGTCGGGGTACGGGTGCACCAGGCGATCAAGGCGGCCCTGGACCCGACGGGCCTGTTCAACCCCGGCAAGGTGCTCTGACGGTCGACGGCCCGCGCGCCGCTCAGGCGGTGGGTTCGGCGGGGGTCGCCTGGGTGAGCAGCAGCAGGATCTCGTTGGCGACCGGCGGCCGCTCCTCCCCCGGGCAGTCCTGGGAGGTGATCAGGCCGGCGGCGGTGACCAGGCTGGAGGTCAGCGCGTCGATGCAGCTGGCCCGGTACTGCCGCGCCTGGTCGGTCTCCCCGGCCAGCCGCGGGTCGGCGAGCAGCCGGTGCAGCCGCTGCACCTGCTCCGGGTCGAGGGTGCCGGTGGAGGAGACCCCGTCGCCGGCGCAGTCGACGCACTCCCAGCGGCCGTCGGCGGCGACGTCGAGGGTCCGCAGCGGGCCGTCGGAGCCGAGCTTCTGCACCAGGCTGACCCGGTCGGTCGCGGAGCCCTCCCCGGTGCCGCTCGCCGCGGGCGCGGCGACCGCACCGATCCGCCGGCCGGGGACGAGTGAACAGGCGGTGAGTGTCGTGGCGACCAGCAGGACGGCGACGGAGAGGAGGAGGACGCGCGACCGGAAGGGGTGAGCCACGCGCCGAAAATTACCGTACGGCGGGAATTGCGGGTAGCGGCCGACCGGTTCGGGCCCTCCGTCGGCCAGCCGGGCGGGATCGGTCAGCGGGACGAGGAGGGCAGTTCGACGCTGTCGCCGTCGCCACCCCGGTCGGCGGCGAAACCCCGTACGTCCGGGGCGCCGAGCCGCGCCGCGTCCGCCGCCGCGTCGTCCACCATGGACTGCGACTGCCGCTCCGCGGCCACCCGCGCCCGGTAGTGGGTCACCTCACGCTCCCGGGTGGACTCGTCCCAGCCGAGCACGGCCCCCATCAGCTCCGCGGTGTGCCCCGCCGACTCCAGGCCACGGTGGCTGGTCTCGAACGAGATCCGGGTACGCCGGGTGAGCACGTCCTCCAGGTGCAGCGCCCCCTCCGCGCGGGTCGCGTACGTCACCTCGGCCGCCAGGTATTCCGGCGCCCCGGCCAGCGGCGCGGCCAGCAGCGGCTCGGCGTCGATCAGGGCGAGCAGTTCCAGGGTGAGCGTGCCGTACCGCTCCAGCAGGTGCTCGACCACGCCGACCGGCACCCCGTGCCGGCGGGCCAGGTCGGCCCGGTCCCGCCACATCGCCGCGTACCCGTCGGCGCCCAGCAGCGGCAGGTCCGCGGTCCGCGACGGGCGGGCGCCGCCCAGCCGGCGGACCGCCCGGTCCACCACGTCGGAGGCCATCACCCGGTACGTCGTGTACTTGCCGCCGGCCACCAGCAGCAGCCCGAGCATCGGCTCGAAGACGGCGTGCTCCCGGGACAGCTTGGAGGTGGAGTCCGCCTCGCCGGCCAGCAGCGGGCGCAGCCCGGCGTAGACGCCCTCGATGTCGTCGGTGGTGAGCGGCTTGTCCAGCACCGCGTTGACCTGGTCGAGCAGGTATTGGATGTCGCGGGCGGTGGCCGACGGGTGGGACCGGTCCAGCTGCCAGTCGGTGTCCGTGGTCCCGATGATCCAGTGCCCGCCCCACGGGATCACGAAGAGCACGCTGGTGGCCGTCCGCAGGATCAGCCCGGTCTCGCCGGTGATCGCCGAGCGGGGCACCACCAGGTGCACCCCCTTGGAGGCCCGCACCCGGATGCCGGGGCGCAGCCCGACGTCGTTGAGCATCCGCGACATGTCGTCGCTCCACACGCCGGTGGCGCCGATGACCGTGCGGGCGCGTACCTCGAACTCGGCGTCCGGGGAGCCGGCCGGCGCCTCCAGGTCGCGGACCCGGACCCCGGTCACCTCCCGGGCCTGGCGGATCAGGCCGACGGCCCGGGCGCTGGTCACCACGGTGGCGCCCAGGCTGGCCGCGGTGCGGGCCAGGGTGACCACCAGCCGGGCGTCGTCGACCTGGCCGTCGTAGTAGCGGATCGCGCCGGCCAGGGTGTCCCCGCGCAGGCTGGGGAAGGCCCGGCGGGCCCCCTCCCGGGTCAGGTGCCGGTGCAGCGGCATGCCCCGACCGCCACCGAAGATCCCGGCGAAGGCGTCGTAGACCGCGACCCCGGCACCGTAGTAGGAGCGGCGGAACAGCCGGGCCGGCAGGTCGCGCAACCGCTCCCCGGCGGGGAGCGGGACCAGGAACGGGATCGGCCGGACCAGGTGCGGGGCGAGCCGGGTGGCCAGCAGCCCCCGCTCGGTCAACGCCTCGTGGACCAGGTGGAACTCCAACTGCTCCAGATAGCGCAGGCCGCCGTGGATCAGTTTGCTGGACCGGCTGGAGGTGCCGGCGGCGAAGTCACGGGCCTCCACCAGGGCCACCTTGAGCCCCCGGGAGGCGGCGTCCAGGGCCGCCCCCGCCCCGGTCACCCCACCCCCGATGACCAGCACGTCGAACTGCTCGGTGCGGAGTCTGCGCAGGTCAGCGGAGCGACGCTGCGGCGAGAGCTGGCCGGCGGCGGATCGGGTCACGTTGGGGTCGCGCACCCGTCCACGGTAACCGTCCGGGCCCGGCGGCGACACGCCCCGCCCGACCACCGGGTCCGCACTCCCGGTCGCCCGCGCGCCGGCCCGGGCCGTCGTACGGTTTCGGGGTGTACGCCACGCCGCCGCCCCCGCCCACCGTCGAGAACCGCCCGACCGGGCCGTGGCCCGTGGTGGCCGCCGTGCTGGCCGGCCTCTGGACCGTCCCGGTGGTGCTGCTCCCGCAGGTCGCCGGCTGGCTGGTCGAGCAGATTGTGGCGAGCCAGGGTGGTGGCCGCCCGGCCTGGCTCTGGCCGGTGGTCGCCCTGGTCACCGTGCTGCTGGTCGGCCTGCCGGCCCTGCTGCTGGCGCTGCTGCCCCGGTCGGCGGCGGTCCGGGCCACCGGCCGGGTGTGGCTGGGCGCCGTCCTGGCCTCGGGCGCGCTCGCGGTGTGGCGGGCGCTGCCGCCGGTGCACCACGAGGCGTACCTGGTCGGGCTGGCCGGCACCGCCGCGCTGGGCGCGCTGGTGCTGACCCGGCTGGCCCGCCGGCGTACCCCGGCGGTGGTCGCGGCGGACAGCCGGCGGCCGGGCGCGGTGACCCTGCTCGCCGTGGCGGCCGGCCTGGTCCTGCTGCTGCCCTGGCTCTGGCTCGGCGCGCTGGGCGGCCTGCTGGAGACGGTGCTCGCCGGGCTGGCCGCCGCCGCGGTCGGCGCGCTCGCCGCGGCGCTGCTCGACACCGGCTTCTGGGCCGCGTTCACCCTCGGCGAGCCACCCCGGCCGGCCCGGGCGGTGCTGCTCGGCGGCCTGGTCGCCGGGGTGGCCCTGCTCCTCGTCGCCGCCGGCACCGGGCAGTCCGGGGCGCAGCTGCCGGCCCTGCTCACCGTGCCGCCGGCCGGTTTCGTGGCGGCCGCTCTGCACGTCGCGTCCCGGCGCGCCGGCGACCGGGGCGGGCGCGCGGCGGTCCGCTGGCCGGTCGGGCTGGCCGTGCTCGGGCCGCTGGCCTTCACCGACCCGGAGGAGATCTCGCTGCCGCTGCTCACCGGGCGGGACGTGCCGTACTGGACGGCCGTGGCGACCGGGGCCGGCCTCGCCGGCGGGCTGCTGCTCGCCGCCGGGTACGGCGTGCTGCTCGCCCGCCGCCGGGCCGGTGTGCCGCCCCGGCGGGTGGCCGCGACGGCCGCGCTGGTGCTGCTCGCCGCCGCGGTCCTGGTCGACGTCGTGCCGGGCCACCCCGGGCTGTACGGCGAACGGCTGCTGGTGGTGCTGCGCGCGCAGGCCGACCTGAGCGGCGTGCCGGCCGGGACGCCCGGACGGGCCGGCCGGGACGCCCGGGCCGCCGAGGTCTACCGGCGGCTGGTGGAGACCGCCGACCGCAACCAGGCGGACCTGCGCCGGCAGCTCACCCGGCTGCATCTCGACCCGAGGCCGTACTACCTGGTCAACGCCATCGAGGTGGACGGCGGGCCGGGGGTACGGGCCTGGCTGTCACGGCGCCCCGAGGTGTCCCGGGTGCTGGTCAGCCAGCGACTCCGCCCGCTGCCGGCGCCCGCGCCGCCGTCCCGGGGCGACCGGCCCGCCCCCACCGGCCCGGAGTGGAACATCCGGCTGATCGGCGCCGACCGGGTCTGGGCCGAGCTGGGGGTGACCGGCGCCGGGGTGGTGGTGGGCAGCTCCGACTCGGGGGTGGACGGCGGCCACCCGGCGCTGGCCGCCGGTTTCCGGGGCGGCGACGACTCCTGGTACGACCCGTGGGAGCACACCCGCCGCCCGACCGACCGGCAGGGGCACGGCACCCACACGACGGGCAGCGCGGTCGGGCGCGACGGCATCGGGGTGGCCCCCGGGGCCGGCTGGGTGGGCTGCGTCAACCTGGAACGCAACCTCGGCAACCCGGGCTACTACCTCGACTGCCTCCAGTTCATGCTGGCGCCCTTCCCGCCCGGCGGGAACCCGTTCACCGACGGCCGGCCCGGACGGGCTCCGGACGTCCTCACCAACTCGTGGGGCTGTCCGCCGGTCGAGGGCTGCGACGCCTCGGCGCTGCGGCCGGCCACCGCCGCGCTGGAGTCCGCCGGGATCATGGTGGTCGCCGCCGCCGGCAACTCCGGGCCGGGCTGCGGCACCATCGCCGAGCCGCCCGCCCCCTACCCGGATGTGCTGACCGTGGGCGCGGTGGACCGGCAGCGCCGGGTCACCGACTTCTCCAGCCGGGGTCCGGCCGCGGGTGGCGCCGGCAAGCCGGACCTGGTCGCCCCGGGCGCGGCGGTGCTCTCCGCGATGCCGGGCGGCGGGTACGCCACCCTGGACGGCACCTCGATGGCAACGCCGCAGGTGGCCGGGGTGGTGGCGCTGATGTGGTCGGCGAACCCGGCGCTGGTCGGGGACCTGACCCGGACCCGGGCGATCCTGCGGAACACCGCCGCCCCGGTCCCGCCGCCGACCGAGGGCCGGTGCGGAGGAACCGGCGACGTCTCCGGCGCCGGCCTGGTCGACGCGTACGCGGCCGTGCGGGCGGCGCGGACGGCCCGCTGACCGAGGGATGTCGCCCGGGCGCCCGGATGGCCTAGGGTCGGCTGCCATGGACGCGGAGATCACCGTCGCCGAGCTGACCGTCGAGCAGGCGCCGGCCGTGGTCGCGCTCTGCCAACGGGCGCTGGACCTGCCGGAGGACGCCACCGAGGCGGCGGCCGTCGTGGACACCGTCTGGACCCGGGCCGCCGCCGCCCGCCCGGTGGTCGGGCTGGGGGCGTACGCGGGGACGGAACTGGTCGGGGTGCTGATCGGCTCGCTCTCGACCGAGGACCCGCGGCTCGGGCACGTGGACCTGGTGGCGGTGGCCCCGGACCGGCGCCGTCGGGGCGTCGGGCGGGCCCTGCTGGCGGCGGTCGAACGGCGGCTCGCCGAGCGGGGCGCGACGGAGCTGCTGCTGGCCGGAAACCCGCCGTACTACGCCTGGCCCGGCATCGACGTCCGGTACACCCCGGCGGTCTGCCTGGCGCTGGCGCTCGGCCACCGGCAGGACCGTACGGCGTGGAACATGACCGCCGAGCTGACCGACGGCTCCCCCGCGCTCCGCCCGACCGACGACGCCGAGCGGCGGCTGGCCGAGCGCGGCGTGGCCGTACGCCGGGCCGAGCCGGCGGACCTGCCGGCGCTGACCGCGTTCGCCCGGTCGGTCTTCGGCGGGACGTGGGACGGCGAGCTGGCCGGCTCGGTGGGCCGCCCGGACGCGGGAGCGCACCTGGCCGAGCGGGACGGGAGGATCCTCGGCTTCGCCGCGTACGGGTCGGCCCGGCCGAGCTGGTTCGGGCCGATGGGCACCGCCCCGGAGGCGGCCGGTTCGGGGATCGGCGGGGTGCTGTTGCGGCGCTGCCTGCGCGACCAGCGGGCCGCCGGCCTGTCGTCGGCGCAGATCGGCTGGGTGGGGCCGGTGTCGTTCTACTCGGGCAGCGCGGGGGCCCGGATCGAACGGGTCTTCTGGCTGTACCGCCGCACGATCGGATAACCCCGGTTTCGCCCGTGCCGGGCGTCGGCACCCCCTACCGTTTCGGTAGGAGGAGGCGGCGATGGCCACGGACGACGAAGAGCTCGACGAGGGGCGGCGCGGCACCTGGCCGGAGATCGGCGGCGGGCCGGCGAAGCTGCCGTTCGACCAGCGGGACTACGGCGACGCCGAGCAGTTGGCCGAGCTCACCGGCACCGACGAGCCGGCCGGCGACGAGCCGCTGGCGGTCGACGAGCCGGTCCGGATCCCACCGCCGGACTGAGTCGACAGGCACGGATCGGACATACGGAAGGGGGCGGACCGCTGACGCGGCCCGCCCCCTTTCGGCGTACTGGATGGGGCTGGACTCAGAAGTCCATGTCCCCGCCACCCGGGCCGGCCGGGGCGGCCGGGGTCTTCTCCGGCTTGTCCGCGACGACGGCCTCGGTGGTGAGGAAGAGCGCCGCGATGGACGCGGCGTTCTGCAGCGCCGACCGGGTCACCTTGGCCGGGTCGATGATGCCCGCGGCCAGCAGGTCCACGTACTCACCGGAGGCGGCGTTGAGGCCGTGCCCGGCGTCGAGGTTGCGAACCCGCTCGACGACGACGCCACCCTCGAGGCCGGCGTTGACGGCGATCTGCCGCAGCGGGGCGTCCAGCGCGATCTTCACGATCTGCGCGCCGGTCGCCTCGTCGCCCTTCAGGTCCAGCTTGTCGAAGGCGGTCTTGCCGGCCTGCACCAGCGCGACGCCACCACCCGGGACGATGCCCTCCTCGACGGCGGCCTTCGCGTTGCGGACGGCGTCCTCGATGCGGTGCTTGCGCTCCTTGAGCTCGACCTCGGTGGCCGCGCCGACCTTGATCACCGCAACACCGCCGGCCAGCTTGGCCAGGCGCTCCTGCAGCTTCTCGCGGTCGTAGTCGGAGTCGCTCTTGTCGATCTCGGCCCGGATCTGGTTGACCCGGCCCTGGATCTGCTCGGCGTCACCGGCACCGTCGACGATGGTGGTCTCGTCCTTGGTCACCACGACCTTGCGGGCGCGGCCCAGCATGTCGAGGCTGACGGCGTCCAGCTTGAGGCCGACCTCCTCGCTGATGACCTGACCACCGGTGAGGATGGCGATGTCGGCCAGCATGGCCTTGCGGCGGTCACCGAAGCCCGGCGCCTTGACGGCGACCGACTTGAAGGTGCCCCGGACCTTGTTGACGACCAGGGTGGCCAGGGCCTCGCCCTCGATGTCCTCGGAGATGATCAGCAGCGGCTTGCCCGACTGCATGACCTTCTCGAGGATCGGGAGCAGGTCCTTCACCGACGAGATCTTGCTGTTGACGATGAGCAGGTAGGGGTCGTCGAAGACGGCCTCCATGCGCTCCGGGTCGGTCATGAAGTACGCGGAGATGTAGCCCTTGTCGAAGCGCATACCCTCGGTGAGCTCAAGCTCCAGGCCGAAGGTGTTGCTCTCCTCGACGGTGATGACGCCTTCCTTGCCGACCTTGTCCATCGCCTCGGCGATGATCTCACCGACGGTGTTGTCACCGGCGGAGATGGAGGCGGTGGAGGCGATCTGCTCCTTGGTCTCCACGTCCTTGGCGAGCTTGAGCAGCTCCTCCGAGACGCTGGCCACGGCGGCCTCGATGCCCCGCTTCAGGGCCATCGGGTTGGCGCCGGCGGCCACGTTGCGCAGGCCCTCACGGACCAGGGCCTGGGCCAGGACGGTCGCCGTCGTCGTGCCGTCACCGGCGACGTCGTCGGTCTTCTTGGCGACCTCCTTGACCAGCTCGGCGCCGATCTTCTCGTACGGGTCCTCGAGCTCGATCTCCTTGGCGATGCTCACACCATCGTTGGTGATGGTGGGGGCACCCCACTTCTTCTCGAGCACGACGTTGCGGCCCTTGGGGCCGAGCGTCACCTTCACGGCGTCGGCGAGCTGGTTCATGCCCCGCTCGAGGCCGCGGCGCGCCTCTTCGTCGAACGCGATCATCTTGGCCATACGGCGTTGTCCTCCTGGACACTCACGGGCCACCCGAGTGTGTGTCCCGGATGGGCCGCCTGGTGTACGCACCTTGGGACGTCGCCACCTGGCGACGACGACGTCCTTCGGCCGGGCCGGATAGCCCGCGACGACCGGCCGTGTGCCGAACCGACGTCTCCAACGCCGGCGCGACCATGGCCCCACCGTCCCGACCATTGGCACTCACCGTACGGGAGTGCCAATGACTTGTTTAGCACTCTCCCCTGCCGAGTGCAAGCACGATCGCCTCGGGTCAGCCGAGTTCCCCGGCCAGCCGGGCGCTGTTCACCGGCCCCTCCTGGCCGCGCTGCTCGGCGTACGTCACCACCAGGCCGACCTGCTGCACCAGATACGCCGGCACGGAGAGCAGGGCGGCGACGACCAGCGCCACGAACAGCCCGGCCGCCGCGGCGGGCGAGGCGAACGGGTCGGTGCCGGCTGCCGACGTGGCGATCTCCTCCACCACGGAGGTGACGACGCTGAAGAGGATCACCACGATCCCCACCAGGCTGATCCGGCCGAGCACCATGCCCAGCCGGTCGTGGAACATCCGGAACGACCGGCCGATCGGGTTCTCCCGCTCGTAGAGGTAGATCGGGGTGACCAGGCTCAGCGCGAAGGCGAGGTAGATGCCGGGCAGGATGCAGAAGCAGAAGCCGACCGCCATCAGCAGGCCGGTCAGCAGGGTCCAGCCCCAGAGGCCGAGCGCCCGCCGGAAGCCGTAGCGCAGCGCGCCGCCGGCGGTCACCGCCTCACCCAGCGCCTGCCGGGTCACCGCCCAGGTGCCGGCGGCCCAGCCGGCCGCCTGCAACAGGCCGAAGAGCAGGCTGCCCAGGCCGATGACGGCCCCGAAGAGGGCGAGGTCGGTGAAGAAGCCGTCCGGGAGCGCGACCTGGCCGTCGGCGGACGGCGCCGTCGCCAGCTCGTCGGCCGGGAGCAGCACCACCGAGAGCACGGAGATCGCCAGCGCCGGCAGGACCTGGGTCACCACCAGCACCAGCACCAGCACCCGCCAGCTGCGCCGCAGCGCGGCGAGGCCCCGGTTCCACCAGCCCTCCAGGCCCCCGTTCGGCGGGTTGACCAGCGGGTCGTGCGGATCCCAGGGGGCACCGCCCGGCCATCCGGGGCCGTACGGCGGCACGGCCGCGCCCAGCGGGTCACCGTACGGCTGGCCGGGCGGATAGGCGCCGTAGGGCTGGCCGGGCGGGTAGGCGCCGTAGGGCTGGTCACCGGGCGGGTAGGCGCCGTAGGGCTGGCCCGGCGGGTAGCCGCCGTACGGCTGGCCCGGCGGGTAGCCGCCGTACGGCTGGCCCGGCGGGTAGCCGCCGTAGGGCGGGCCGGGCGGCTGGCCCTGGTAGGGCGGGTAGCCGGGCGGGAATCCGCTGGGCGCCGACGGGTTCCCCGGCAGCACGCCGGTCGGCGGGAACACGGTCGGCTGCGGCGCGGTCGGGTCGACGGGCGGCGGTGCGGTCGGGTCCGCCGGCAGGGGTGCGGTCGGATCGGACCGTCCGGCCTCCCGGTCGGCCGGCCGACCGGCGTCGTCCGGCTCGCCGGGATCGGCTCCGGGTGGGGGCTGGTCGGACATGGAGCCTCCTCAGCGGCATGGGCTGGAACGGCTCATGATCTTCCCTGGTACGGCTTGCCCGCGCAGCCCCCGTTCGGGGCGGGCGCGCCGGCGAACCGCCACATCGACCCGGCGCACCTCCGGTCGGCGCCGGCCCGGGTCAGGCGATGACGCGGACCCGCTCGGCCTGCGGCCCCTTCTGGCCCTGGGAGATCTCGAACTCGACCCGCTGGCCGTCGTCGAGTGCCTTGTAGCCGTCCATCTCGATCGCGGAGAAGTGGACGAACACGTCCTGCCCGCCGTCGACGGCGATGAAGCCGTAGCCCTTTTCGGAGTTGAACCACTTCACGGTGCCCTGTGCCACGGTGCACTTCCTCACTCTGCGCGGCGTTCCCCAACCCCGGGACGTCGGCCGGCGCCGGCGTACCGGGAGCCACCGTTCCAGCGATCGACGACGGCCGCTGATTCGGTGACCGAAATCGCACGCTACACGAGGAGTGACGACGGCGCACGGCCACAAACGCGGGCAAAAAGGGCGGCCTCCGCCCCTCAACGCATCGTCGACCGTCGCTGCGGTATGCATGCGCCATGACCCGTACCCCGACCGTCGACGCCCCGGACCGGCTCCCCCGCGACGCCGGCGACCCCGGCCTCCGGCCGGCCGCCGTCCGCCGGGTGCGGCCCGCCGACGGCGCGCGGATGCGGGCGCTGCGCCTGGAGATGCTGGCCGACGCCCCGCTGGCCTTCCTGGAGACGATCGCGGACGCCGCCGCCCGGCCGCACGCCGACTACTGCGCCCGGATCGCCGCGGTCTCGGCGGGCTGCCACACCGCGCAGTTCGTCGCCGACCCGGGCGGCCGGCTGGTCGGGCACGCCGGCGGCGTCGCCGTGCCGCAGGAGCCCGGCCTGACCGTCGTGTACGCCGTCTACGTCACCCCGACCCGCCGGGGCACCGGCCTGCTCGGTGAGCTGGTGGAGGCGGTGGCCGCCTGGTCCCGGTCCTGCGGCCGGCCGGAGCTGATGCTGGAGGTGGTGGTCGGCAACGACCGCGCCCACCGGGCGTACCGGAAGCTCGGCTTCACCGACACCGGCGTCCGCGTCCCCCACCCCACCGTCCCCGCCCTGCAGGAACTCCAGATGCGCCGCCCCGCCTGAACAGACCCGGCTCCACGTCCCTCGCCGGAGTCCCCGCGCTGCGAGGTGTTAACAAGGGGCCCCTCCTATACCGGAGGCGTTAAGAAGGGGCCCCTCCTTACACCTCAGGCGTGGCGGCGGCTCTGCACGATCCGGAACCGGTTGGAGACGTACGCCCCGTCGGTCAGCGCCGAGTTCGCCGCGGCGTTCGCCCCCGACCCGTGGAAGTCCGAGAACGCCGCCGACTGGTTGACGAACACCCCGCCGGTCAGGTTCGCCGACAGGTGCACACCAGCGTCGATCGCCGCCTTCTCGGCCTCGTCCAGCACCGCCTCGTCGGTGGAGTAGACGCCCGCCGTGAGCGCGCCCTTCTCCCCCACCGTCTCGCGGAGGATCCGCAGGCTGTGCTCCGTGGAGTCGGTGGCGATGGCGAACGAGATCGGCCCGAACCACTCCTTGGAGTAGGTCGCCGTGTCGCCGGCGTCCAGCTTGACCACGGTGGGCGTACGCACGACCGCGCCGGGGAAGGCCGGGTGCTCGACGGTCCGCGACTCCAGCACCGGCTCGCCGACCTTGGTCACCTCGTCGAGCCGCTCGAGCACCCCGTCGTTGACGATCGCGCCGGTCAGCTCGACGCCACGGGCCGGGTCGGCGGTGAGCTTGCCGACCGCGGCGGCGATTCCGCCGGCCACCTCGTCGAAGCTCTTGTGCCCCTGGTCGGTGGCGATGCCGTCCCGGGGGATCAGGATGTTCTGCGAGGTGGTGCACATCTGGCCGCTGTAGAGGGTGAGGGTGAAGCCCAGGTTGCGGCACATCCCGGCGAAGTCGTCGGTGGAGTCGATGACGACCGTGTTCAGCCCGGCCTTCTCGGTGTAGACGGCGGCCTGCCGGGCGTTCGCCTCCAGCCAGTCGCCGTACTCGGTGGAGCCGGTGAAGTCGACGACCTTCACGGCCGGGTGCAGGGCCAGGGTGGTGGCGAGCTTCTCGCCCGGCGCCTCGGGGGCGAGTTGCATCAGGTTCGGGTCGAAGCCGGCCTCGGCGAGCACCTGGCGGGCGTACTTCACCGTGATGGCGAGCGGCAGCACGGCGCGCGGGTGCGGCTTGACCACCACCGGGTTGCCGGTGACCAGGGAGGCGAAGAGCCCCGGGTACGAGTTCCAGGTCGGGAAGGTGTTGCAGCCGATCACCAGGGCCACGCCGCGCGGCACGACGTGGAAGGTCTTGGTCATCCGCAGCGGGTCGCCCTTGCCGGCGGCCTTCTCCCAGCCGGCCGTCCCCGGGTGGCGGGTCATCTCCGCGTACGCGTAGGCGATCGCCTCCAGGGCGCGGTCCAGCGCGTGCGCGCCGCCGGCCTGGAAGGCCATCACGAAGGCCTGGCCGCTGGTGAACTGCACCGCGTTGGCCAGCTCGAAGATGTTCTTGTGCAGCCGGTCGAGGATCTCCAGGCAGACCCCGGCGCGGGCCTGGGGGCCGGCGTCGCGCCAGGCCGGCAGGGCGGCGGTCGCGGCGGCCACCAGTTGGTCGGCGCCGGCGTGCGGGTAGCGGACGTTCAGCTCCAGCCCGAACGGGCTGTCCTCGGTGGCGACCGTGTCGCCGTCCGTGGCCTGGTCCAGGACGAAATCGCCGTTCAGGTACGCCTCGAAGGCGGCCTTCCCGTCGGCGGCGGCGGTCTCGCCGTAGACCCGGGGGCTGGGCGACTCCGGGTAGGCGGACCAGTACCCGCGCTCCGTGATCGCGGTCAGCGCACGGTTGAGGGTGTCGGCGTGCCTGTCGTAGAGGGGGTGCGGGGTCTCCGTCATGCCCGCCATCATGCAACAGAAGGGGTCAGGATCAGTAGAGCCATGTCACAAGTCAGATCGTCGACCGGCTTGCGGAACGACGATCGGGCCGGCGGATTTCCGCCGGCCCGATCGGACGTTGGTCGGGAGGGACGATCGCACAACGCCTCCGGCGTTGGGTCGTAAGAACTTCAAAAGTCTTCGGCGAAACGCCCTCCCGCACGGAGCATCTTGCGCCGCCCGAATCCTGCCGTCAAGTCCCTACCGGTGGGTTTTTCGCACTCACAGCGAATCGCCAGTTACCCACCGGATCTCCCCCATCCCCCACCCGGGCGATCCGCCCTCCCCCACCCGGCCCCGCCCCGGCCGAGTTGACCAAGGATCTCGCGTCGGGATCCGGCCTTCCGGCGACGCAAACTCCTTGATCAACGACGAGGGTCGGGGCTGGGGGCAGAGCGGGGCAGTCAGGAGAGGAGGCCGGCGTCGCGGGCGGCGCGCAGCGACGGCTTGATGCGGTGGGTGGGGCCGACCTGGGCGGCCACCGCGTCGAGGGTCTTCAGTCCCTCGCCGGTGTTGAAGACGACCGTCTCCTTGGCGGGGTCGAGGCGGCCGGACTCGACGAGCTTGCGGAGCACGGCCACGGTCACGCCGCCGGCGGTCTCGGCGAAGACGCCGGTGGTACGGGCCAGCAGCCGGATGCCCGCCCGGATCTCGTCGTCGTCGGCGTACTCCATCCAGCCGCCGGTGCGGCGGACCGCCTCCAGGGCGTAGAGGCCGGCGGCCGGGTCGCCGATGTTCAGCGACTTGGCGATGCCGGTGGGCTTGACCGGGGTGATCGTGTCGGTGTCGGCGTGCAGGGCCGTGGCGATCGGGTTGCAACCGGCCGACTGGGCGCCGAACACCGTCCAGCCGCCGGCCGGCGCCTCGACCAGCCCGATCTCGACCAGCTCGGTGAACGCCTTGTCGATCTTGGTGAGCAGCTCGCCGGAGGCCATCGGGATGACCACCTGGGCGGGGATCCGCCAGCCCAGCTGCTCGGCCACCTCGTAGCCGAGCGTCTTGGAACCCTCGGCGTAGTACGGCCGGACGTTGACGTTGACGAACGCGGTGTCCTCGAACTCGTCGGTCTCCACCAGCTCACCGCAGAGCCGGTTCACGTCGTCGTACGAGCCGTCGACGGCGACCAGGTCGCCGCCGTAGACGGCGGTGGTGATCACCTTGCCCTGCTCCAGGTCGGACGGGATGAAGACGACCGAGGGCACCCCGGCGCGGGCGCCGTGCGCGGCCACCGAGTTGGCCAGGTTGCCGGTGGAGGCGCAGGCGAAGCGGGTGAAGCCGAGCGCCCGGGCCGCGGTCAGCGCCACCGAGACGACCCGGTCCTTGAACGAGTGGGTGGGGTTGGCGCTGTCGTCCTTGACCCAGAGCGGCGCGGTGACGCCCAGCTCGGCGGCGAGGTGCGGGGCGGCCACCAGCGGGGTGAGCCCCGGGTCCAGGCTGACCCGGGTGGCCGGGTCCTGACCGGCGGGGAGCAGGGCCGCGTACCGCCAGATGTTGGCCGGGCCGGCCTCGATCTGCTCCCGGGTGACGGTGGCCAGCGCGGCGGTGTCGTAGTCCACCTCGAGCGGCCCGAAACACTCGTAGCAGGCGTGCTGCGCGGCGAGCGGGTAGCGGGCGGAGCAGGCGCGGCAGGCCAGGGCGCGGGCGGGGCTGGCCGTGGTGTCGATGCCGGCGGCGGGAAGGGTCGACGTCATGTCGAGGGTCCTCTCATCTTTCCCCGCGTCGCACCCTGCGGCGGGGACGGAATTGGCACCTGCCCCACGTCGACTCGACAGCGAGTCGTGCGGGGTGGTTGCCGGGGCGTCGTCGGGCCGTATCCCTCAGCCCCTCTGGATGAGGTATGCAGTTGTGTCCCCGAGTCTAGGCAGGCCTGGGCCGGACGCCCACCCGGCGTCCCACGGTGTGAGCCGCCCGCCGGGTCAGCGGGCGACCACGGCCACCGGGTCGGTGACGGCGACCCGGTCGGTCACCGCCGTACCGGCCGGTGCGGCGTGACCACGGGTCGCCACGGGTACGACCGCCGGCCGGGTCCGGGTGACCAGGTTCGCGGCGACCAGGGCGGCGATGGTGAGTCCCGCCCCGACCAGCTCCACCCCACCGGGCCGGTAGCCGCGGGCGATCTGCACGGCGAAGGTGGTCACCGGGACCAGGTTCATGAACAGGGCGGCGTTGGCGGCGCCGAGCCGGCGTACCCCGGTGTTCCAGGCCAGCACCGCGATCACCGAGCCGGCCAGTACGGCGTACACCAGCTGCGGGGCGACCGCGACGAGGTCGGCGGCGGCCGGCGCGTGCTGCCAACCGACCAGGTCGGCGGCGACGCTGACGGCGAGCATGGCGGCGGTGCCGGTGAGCGCGGTCAGCGTGGTGTAGCGCAGCGGCGACCACTGGGCGAACCGACCGGCGCCGTGCGTGTAGACCGCCCAGCCGATCACGCCGAGGAGCATCATCAGCCCGCCGACGCCGAACTGGCCGAGCCCGTCGAGCCGGCCACGGGTGATCACCAGCCCCACCCCGACCAGGGCGACCAGGGAGAGCGCGAGCAGCGCCGGCCGGGGGCGTACGCCGTCGCGGGCCCAACGGACCAGCTGGGTCAGCAGCGGGCTGGTCGCCACGAAGAGCGCGACCTGTTGCGGGGCGGCGTGGCCGAGGGCCAGGTTGGCCAGCACGTTGAACCCGGCGAAGCCGACGATGCCCAGCGTGACGACCTCGCCCAGTCGGCCGCCGGTACGCAGCCCGGCCCGGCCCTCCCGAAGCAGCAGCAGGACGACGAAGACGGCGGTGGCGGGGAGGTAGCGGGCCACGCTCAGGTTGAGCGCGTCGACCCGGGACAGGGCGCTGGCCAGCACGGGGAAGGTCGCGCCCCAGCCGAGCACGGCGATCAGCGGGAAGGTGGCGGCGGGTCGGGATGGCATCGCGGCTCCTATGTTCGAGTTCCATCGAACCAACGCTCCCGACCCTAGGAGCTTGTTCGACGAATGTCGAACATCGGTTACGATGGTCACATGGAGCTGCACGAACCCGACCTGAGTGACGTACCGGTGACCGCCGTGCTGGCCGCCCTCGCCGACGACGTCCGACTCCGGATCGTGCGGGCGCTCGCCGAGGACGGCGAACGGGTCTGCGGCACGTTCGAGCTGGGCGTCACCAAGGCCACCCGCAGCCACCACTTCAAGGTGCTGCGCGAGGCCGGCTTGACCCGTACCCGGGTGGCGGGCACCAGCCGGCACATCCGGCTGCGCCGCGACGAGCTCGACCGCCGTTACCCGGGCCTGCTCGACGCCGTCCTCACCGACCGCGCCGACGCCTGACCCGCCGGGCGGCGGGCCCCGGGCGGGCGGCGGGCGTTAAGAAGGGGCCCCTGCTATACCGGAAGCGTTAACAGGGGGCCCCTCCTTGCATCTCAGCTCGTCACGTCCTTGCGGGTGAAACGCCAGAACGCCAGCCCCCAGAAGAGCGTCGCGTAGCCGACCGCCGAGATCGTTCCCCGGACCACGTCGTCGGTCTGCATCGGCGTGGACAGCAGCCCCAGCCAGGCGCTGCTGTAGTGGGTCGGCAGGAAGTCCCGCAGCGCCCCCAGCGCGGTGATCTGATCGAGGATGCTGGAGAGGATCCAGAGCAGCACCGCACCGCCCACCGCGCCGAGCGCCGCGTCCGTCGTCACCGACAGCAGGAACGCCAGCCCGGCCACCACCAGGAGTACGACCGCCAGGTAGCCGAGCACCGCGAGCAGCCGCAGCAGGCCCTGCCCCGGCGCCAGCTCCGCGGCGACCTGGCTGCGCAGCGGCGACCAGCCGTAGCGCAGGGTGCCGGCGAGCAGGGCGGTGCCGGCGAGCAGCAGCAGGGCCAGCAGCGAGTACGCCAGCGCCACCACCAGCTTCACCGTGAGCAGCCGGGCCCGGGGCACCGGCACGGCCAGCAGGTAGCGCAGGCTGCCCCAGCTCGCCTCGCTGGCCACGGTGTCCCCGCAGAACAGCGCCACCACCACGACCAGCAGGAACGACGCCGACACCAGCAGCGAGAAGAGGGTGAAGTTCAACCCGCCCGAGGTGGCCAGGTCGGCCAGGCTGGCGAACTCGCCCCCGCCGTTGCGGTCGTCGTCGCCGGAGTCGAACTGGAAGGCGATCAGGATGATGATCGGCAGCAGCACCATGAACCCCAGCGCCAACTGGGTACGCCGCCGCGACGCCTGCCGGCGGAACTCCGCGACGAACGGCATGGTCGCCGACGGCCGGTAGCCGGGGGCGGCCCCGGCCGGGCCGACGCGCGTGTCGACAGAAGAGCCCGCCATCACCGGTCCCCGCTTCCCCGAGAGTTCTCGCCCACCAGGGCGAGGAACGCGTCCTCCAGCCGCCTTCGCGGCACCACCCGGTCCACCCCGATGCCGGCCCGGACCAGCTCGGCCACCACCTCGCTGCGGGCGGTGCCGTTGGTGTCCACCACCAGCCCGCCGTCGCCGTCGGGCAGCACCCGTACGCCGTCCAGCCGGTCCAGTACGGCCCGCGCCGCCTCCGGGTCGGTGACGTCGAAGAGCACGCTCGGCGACTCGCCGACGATCTCCGCGACCGGCCCGGAGGCCACGATCCGGCCCTTGTTCACCACCACCGCGTGGGTGCAGGTCTGCTCCACCTCGGCCAGCAGGTGACTGGAGACCAGCACCGCCCGGCCGTCGGTGGCGTAGCGCTGGAGCACCCGGCGCATCTCGGCGATCTGCGGCGGGTCCAGCCCGTCGGTCGGCTCGTCGAGCACCAGCAGCTCCGGCAGGCCCAGCATGGCCTGCGCGATGGCCAGCCGCTGCCGCATGCCGTGGCTGTACTTGCGGGTCTTCCGGTGCACCGAGTCGCCCAGTCCGGCGATCTCCAGCGCCTGCTCGAAGTGCGCGTCGCCCTCCGGCCGCCCGGTAGCCCGCCAGTACGCCTTCAGGTTCTCAAGGCCCGACAGGTGCGGCAGGAAACCGGGCCCCTCGACCAGCGCGCCGATCCGGGACAGCACCGGCGAGCCGGGAACCAGCCGGTGCCCGAAGACGTAGATCTCGCCGGCCGTCGGCTGGGTCAGCCCCATCAGCACCCGAAGGGTGGTGGTCTTGCCGGCGCCGTTCGGGCCGAGCAGGCCCACCACCTGGCCGGGGTGCACCTCGAAGTCGACGTGGGAGACGGCGACGAAGCCGTCCGCGTACTCCTTGCGCAGGTCGCGGACGGCGAGCGGGACGCCCGCGTACTCCGGGTGGATCGAGCTGTCCTGGCGGCGGTGCCGGCGGCGGGCGAGCAGGACGACCACGACGAGCCCGACCGCGATGGCCGCCAGCAGGCCGGCCAGCACCCAGCGCCAGACCGCGGCGCCGGTCGGGATCGGCTCCCCGGTAACCGTGGGAAGGACCAGCGGGGCGTCGCCGGCCGCGACGGTGTAGACGGTCGGCTCGGCCGGCGTGGTGTACGCCTGGTCGGAGGTGGCCACCACCAGGCGCAACCGGTGCCCGGCCTCGACCCGCCGGACGATCGCCGGCAGCGTGACGGTGACCGGCGTGGCCGCCTCGACCGTCCTCGGCAGGCCGGTCAGCCGGACCGGGGCGACCAGCCCGTCGGGGAGGGTGGCGGCGCCGTTCGGGTCGACGTCGTAGAGCTTCACGAAGAGCACCGCCTCGCCGGTCGGCGAAGCGGCCCGCACCTGCACCGTCGGCGCGCCGACCACGTCCACCGCCCGGTCCAGCGGCGCCGACTCGAAGCGGGCGTGCTGGCCGGGGATGTCCCCGGCCACCCCGTCGAGCAGCGAGCCGAGGGCGCCGGCGAACGGCACCGAGGAGATCGCCGCCGGGTTGCCGTTCGGCGGGTTGGCGACCGGCTGCGCCGGCCCGCTCACCGTGACCTCCCGCCGGCCGGTGCCGGCCACCCCCGGATAGTCGGTGGTCCGGTAGCCGGTCGCCACCAGGCCCCGGTCCAGGGCGTCGAAGCCGGCGATCCGGGAGAAGGTGAAGTCGTCGCCGGGGGCCGCGCCCTCGCCCTTGACGTAGTGGTCCAGCCACTGGGCGGTCAGGAACTTCACCCGGTCCGAGTCGGTCTTCGGGCCCTCGCCGCCGTCGTGGCCGCCGGTGAACCAGGCCACCCGCACCGGGGTGCCGTTGGCGGCGATGCCCCGGGCGTTCGCGTCCGCCTCGGTGAGCGGGAAGAGGGTGTCCGCCTCGCCCTGCACCAGCAGGGTGGGCGACTTGATCCGGTCCAGCGCGCCGGCCGGGCTGGACCGGCGCAGCAGGTCCACCGCGGCCTGGTCGGCCCGGCCGGTGGTGGCGATCCGCAGGTACGCGGCGCAGACGTCGGCGGCGAACCGGCCGCAGGACGGGTCGGCCGCCCCGGCCGGCCCGCGCCCCGGACCGCTGCCCGGGCCGGCGCCGGGTTGCGGGCTGGGCGCGCCGGCCGCCGTGGGCGCCTGCTCGGGCTGGGCGGCGCCGGTGGAGCCGGAGAGCCCGGCCGGGCCGGAGCCCGCGTTCCCGCCGCCGCCGAAGAAGATCCCGGCCCAGCCCTTCTTGAACACGCCCTCGGTGGCCGGCTTTCCGGTGCTCTCCGGCAGGAAGGCGCGGGACAGGTCGTTCCAGGTGATCATCGGGACGATGGCGTCCACCCGCGGGTCCTGCGCGGCGAGCAGCAGCGCCAGCCCGCCGCCGTACGAGCCGCCGACCACGCCAACCCGGGGGTCACCGGCCGAGTCGGTACGGATCTCGGGGCGGGCGGCCAGCCAGTCCAGCAGCCGCTGCCCGTCGCGGATCTCGTAGTCCGGGTTGTCCAGGTGGATCTGGCCGCCGCTGCGGCCGAACCCGCGGGCGGTCCAGGTGAGCACCGCGTAGCCGCGAGCGACCAGGTCCTCGGCGTCGGAGCGGACCGAGTCCTTGGTGCCGCCGAAGCCGTGCGCCAGCAGCACCGCCGGCACCTTCGCGCCGGCCGAGGCCCCGTCGGGCAGGTAGAAGGTGGTGTCCAGGGTGACCGGCTCGTCGCCGGCCGGTCCGGAGCGGACGGTGACCGGCGCCGACTCGGTACGGAACCCCGCCCCCTCGGGCCGGGCCAGCCAGACCAGCAGCGCCGCCAGCAGCACGACCACGACCGACGCGGCGACGACCCGCCGCCGGTTGGACAGGACACGCCGGACGGCGGCGCCCGACAGCGGTGACCTCATTCCGAGAACGGTACGGCCCGGAAGCTGAGTGTTGCCTGGGATCCTCCGTACGTCCGTCCGGGAAGGCCGATCGGTGCCCCGGTGTCATCGACCGCGCGGCGTCCAGCGCGTCCCAGCGCACTGAATTCGGATCACGTGAATTCCGATCTTCGGCGGAAATCGCCGCGCATCCCGTCATCCCGCCCGCCCTCCGACACCCTCCGTACAGGTGTGATCATCGCGGCGTCACATCGCTCCAAGTGACGCAAAACTGACCGAGCGGGACCGGCCCCCGGTGCGCGAGGGTGAGTTAGCTTTCCGGTCCGGTGAGCGGGACTGTTCGCAGGCGTCCCGGCACCGCACCCGTCCCGCGCGTGAGCCGGAGGAGACCGACCATGACCGTCCCCGCGCAGCGGGCCCGCCGGCGGCCCTCCGTACCGGGCCGGGTGATCCCGCTGCTGCTCGTCACCGCGCTCCTGGCGCCGGTGGCGTTCCTCTTCGTCCAGGCGTCCCGGCTCACCGACGACGACCGGGACCTGGCCGCCCGGGAACGGCTCGGCGTGCAGTACCTGCGCACCCTCGGCCCGGTCACCGAGGCGCTGGTCGACGCGCAGTCCGCGGCGGTCAACGGCCAGCCGCTCTCCCGCGACTCGCTGACCAACGCCGTGGAGGGCGCCGCCTCGGTGGACGCCCGGGTCGGCGACCAGCTGCGCACCCACGAACGCTGGGCCGGGCTGCGGGCCAAGCTGGAGGCGCTGCCCGACCGCAGCCTCACCGACCCGGAGGCGGCCTACCTGGCGTACGGGGAGGTCACCGACCTGCTCCTCGCCCTGCACCGCAAGGTCCGGGAGAGCTCCGGCCTGATCCGCGACCCGCGCTCCGACTCGTTCTTCCTGCAGGACGGCATAGCCGGGGACCTGCCGGAGGCGATGGTGGCGGCCGGCCGCCTCGCCGACCTGGCCACCCTGACCGCCCGCCGGCCGGCCGCCGAGCGGGTCCGCAGCCTCACCGAACTGGCCGCCGTCCGGGTCGCCGCCCTCGGGCCCGCCACCGACCTGGTGGCCGACCTGCGGGCAGCCGTGGACAGCTCGGAGAGCACCGACCTCGGCCCCAGCGTGCTCACCCCCCTCGACACCTACCAGCGCGCCGTCGAGACGCTGGCCGCGCTCTCCGCGCCCGCCGGCCGGACCGGCGCCACCTCGGCCGAACCGGGTCAGCTCGGCGCGGCCCGGCGCAACGCCCAGGCCGCCGCCAGGCAGCTCCAGTCGGTCATCCTCGACGAACTCGACAGCCTGATCGGCGAGCGGATCGACGGGCTGGACCGGGACCGGTGGCAGGCGCTGGCCGCCGCCGGGGCCGCCGTCGTCCTGCTGCTGCTCCTGGCCGCCGCGCTGGTCGCCGCGTTCCGTCGGGCCCGCCGCCGGGCCGTCGAGGAGGCCCGGGCCGAGGCGGACCCGGAGACGCTGCCCGGGCCCGACCGGTGGCAGCCGCCGCTGCAACGGCGTTCCCCGCAGCACCCCGCCGAGGCCCGCTCGCTGCAACCGGCCGCCGCGAGCCGCGGCGGCGAGACCGAGCCGTGGGGGCCGTTCGATGCTCGCTAGGCTCCGGATCCGGGGCAAGCTCGCCCTGCTGGTGATCATTCCGCTGCTCAGCATGGCCGGGCTCGCCGTGCCGGTGGTGGTCGACCGGATCGACACCGCCCGCCAGGCCGGCGCGATCGCCGACACCGTCCGGATCGCCAGCCGGGTCGGCAGCCTGGTCCAGGACCTCCAGCAGGAGCGGCTGCTCTCGGTGGGGCTGCTGCTCGGCCGGGTCAGCCGGACCGAGCTGATCCAGAAGGCGGCCACGGTCGACGACCGGGTCACCGACCTGCGCGCCGAGCTCGGCGACGAGCTGCCCGGCCGGGTCGCCACCGCCCTGGACGGCGTACGCAGGCTGGCCGACCTGCGGACCGCGGTGCTGGCCGGCGCGGCCACCCCCGGCCAGATCATGGAGACCTACGGCCCGGTCCACACCGCGCTGATCGACTCCCTGCGGCTGGTGTACGACGTTGACACCGCCACCTCCGCCGGCCAGCAGGTGCTGGCCCTGGACCACCTGCTCCGCGCCGACGAGGGGCTGAGCGCCTGCGCCACCCTGATCGTGCTGGTCAAGGCCACCAAGGCGCCGGAGGCGGTGGCCGGCTACATCGCCTGTATCTCCGCCCTCCAGGTGGACAACACGAAGTTCCGCAGCCTGACCACCCGGGAGCAGTTCAAGCTGGCCCAGCTGGACGACGCGGCGACCGCCGCCCGGACCAGCCCCACCTTCCTCACCGACAGCGTGCGCGACCCGGTCGGCGCGATCGACCCGGTGCCGCTGGACGCGCTCTTCCCGTCCGTCCGCTCGATGATCACGCTCGGCCAGTTCGTGGAGAAGAAGATCGTCGCGGACGTCATCGCCGAGGTCACCGTCGACCAGCGGCGGGCGCTCACCGCCGCCTGGCTGCTCGGCGGCGTCGCAGTGGCGATCCTGCTGCTGGTGGTCGGCCTCAGCATGGCCGTCGCCCGGACGGTCGCCCGCCCGCTGACCCGGCTCACCCGCTCCGCCGACCGGGTCGCCCGGGTCGCCGAGGAGGAGCTGGTCAGGGTCGCCGACGACGAGACCGAGAGCGCCCCACCGGTCCGCCTCGACCCGGTGGACGTCCGCGCCCGGGACGAGATCGGCGACCTGGCCCGCGCCTTCGAACGGGTGCAGAGCACCGCCGCCCGGCTGGTGGAACGGCAGGTCGCCGGGCGGCGCAACGTGGCCCAGATGTTCGGGCACGTCGGCCGCCGTACGCAGAACCTGGTCGGCCGGCAGATCGCGCTGATCGACCAGCTGGAACGACAGGAGACCGACCCGGCCCGGCTGGAGCAGCTCTACCGGCTCGACCACGTCTCCAGCCGGCTGCGACGTAACGCGGGCAGCCTGGTGGTGCTCTCCGGAGCGGCCGGCGCGGACGGCCCGGTCGCCCCGGTGCCGCTGGCCGACGTGGTCCGGCTGGCGCTCGGCGAGATCGAGGACTACACCCGGGTGGACGTGCAGGTCCCGCCGGGCGTCTCGGCGGCGCCGGCGGTCGCCGGTGACCTGGTGCTGGTGCTGGCCGAGCTGATGGAGAACGCCACCGTCTTCTCGCCGCCGCACACCCGGGTGGTGGTCGGCGGGGAGCTCACCGGGACCGGGGCCCGGCTCTCCGTGGTGGACCGGGGCATCGGCATGACCGAGGAACGGGTGGCCGAGGAGAACGCCCGGCTGACCCGGCGGGAACGCCTCGACCTGGCCCCGTCCGAGGTGCTGGGACTCTTCGTGGTCGGCCGGCTGGCCCGCCGGCACGGCCTGGCCGTGGAGCTGGCGGCGACCGCCGGGGGTGGCGTCACCGCCCGGCTGGAGATCCCGGCGGCACTGCTGGTCATCCGCCAGGCGGACCGGGAGGGCGCCACGGTGGCCCGGGCGGCCGTGCCGGCCCGGGACCGACGGTCACCGATCGCGCTGGACGCCGCCCGCCCGGGCCGGGCGCTCACCGCGGCCCCGGACCGCCGCTCGCCGGCCGAGGTCGCGCTGCCGGCGGGCTTCGACCCGGGCCTGCTCGACCGGGCCACCCGGAGCATGGCCGACGGCCAGCCGTGGAACGCCTTCGGGTCCGGCGGCCGCCCCGACCCCGCGCCCGCGCCGGTGGACCCGCTCCGGTCGCCAGTGGCCGGTCCCGTCGCGGCATCGGTCGACCCGTTCCGGCCCGCGCGGGGCGGGGCCGCCGAGCCGCTGCCCCGGCGCACCGCGACGGCGCCGCCGGGGGACACCGTGCCGCTGACCCCCGCCCCCGCCGCGTTCCTGGAGATCGGCGCCCCGGCCACCCCGCCGGCGGCCCCCGCCGGTCCCGCCCCGGCGTTCCGGCAGCGGGTGCCCGGCGCCAGCCTGCCCCCGGCCACCCCCGCCGCCCGGCCGGTGGGCGGGACCGCCGCCGACCCGGCCGCCGTCCGCGCCCTGGTCGAGGAGTTCCAGTCCGGGGTACGCCGGGCGGAGCAGCGCCACCCCGGCAGCTGGCCGCCGGCGCCCGCCGCGGCCCCGCCCGTCGTCGCGGCACCCCTGGTCACCGCGTCCGCCACCGCCCCGACCCGGCCCCGGTTGAGCCGACGGGTGCCCGGGGCGAACCTGGCCGTCAGCCCGCACGCGGCCCCGCCGCCGGTCAGCTCCGGGCCGGGCGACCCGGCCCAGGTGCGGGACCTCATCACCGAGTTCGAGGCGGGCGTCGCCCGTGCTCTGCGCGAAGTCAGTCCAGCCCCCCGGAACGAAGAGGGATCATCACGGTGACCAGTCCGTACCTGCACGACAACCTCGACCACCAGAACGGCGCCCCGGAACTCAGTCCCGAGGCGCGCACCTTCAACTGGCTGCTCGACTCGTTCACCTCCAGCACCGCGGGGGTGATGGAGGCGATCGCCGTCTCGTCCGACGGGCTGCTGATGGCGATGTCCGCGATCAAGGACCGGTCCAACGCCGAGCGGCTGGCCGCCGTGGTCTCCGGGATGACCAGCCTGGCCGGTGGCGCCGCGAGCTGGTACGCGCTGGGCGGACTCAACCGGGTCATCGTCGACATGGCCGAGGGCTACCTGCTGATCAGCGCGATCAGCAGCGGCTCGGTGCTGGGTGTGGTCGCCGACCGCTCGGCCAACCTGGGCACCGTCGCGTACGAGATGACGCTCTTCGCCGGCCGGGCCGGCGGTGCGCTGACCCCCCGCCTGATCGCCGAGCTGAAGAACGCCGTCCAGCAATGACCCCCGACGTCGCCGGTGAGGGACCGGATCCGGAGCCGGCGGTCCGGATCCGGCCCTACCTGCGGACGTCCCCGACCGGCGCCGGCGACCCGACGCCCGTGCCACCCGCGCCTGAGGGGCCCAGCGGCCCCCGCCCCTTCGTGCTGACCGCCGGACGGGTGGCCGGCGCCGATCCGGCGATCGGGCTGGAGACCCAGGTGACCACCCGCCCCGAGGCGGCCCGGTCCGCCCCGCTGGCGCCCGAGTTGCAGGCGATCGTCGCGCTCTGCGGCGAGCCGATCTCGGTGGCCGAGATCTCCGCCCGGACCCGGCTGCACTTCGGCGTGACCCGGGTGCTGGTCGGCGACCTGCGCGCCGCCGGCCACCTCGACGTCCACGTCGACGACCGCCCCGACGCCCTTGACCCCGACCTCATCCTGCGAGTGATCGATGGACTCCGTGCGATCTCCTGACCGGCCGCCGAGCCCACCGGGTGGGCTCTCCGCCAACAGCGCCACCGCCCGCTACGGCCAGCCGCCCGGCCCCGGCCCCGCGACGGGGTACGGGCTGCCGCCGGTGGTCGCCACGCCGGCGTACCGGCCGCCGGTGGTGCCGCCGCCGGCCGCCACGGTGCGCCGGGTCCGACCCACGCCACCGGCCAGCCCGCCGATCCCGGTGAAGATCCTCGTCGCCGGGGGCTTCGGGGTCGGCAAGACCACCACTGTCGGCGCCATCTCCGAGATCGCCCCGCTGACCACCGAGGCGGAGATGACCAGCGCCGGGATCGGCGTCGACGACCCGGGCGTACGGTCGGCGAAGACCACCACCACGGTGGCGATGGACTTCGGTTGCGTGACCATCGACCGCAGCCTCAAGCTCTATTTGTTCGGCACGCCCGGCCAGGCCCGCTTCGGCTTCATGTGGGACGACCTGGCCCGGGGCGCGCTCGGCGCGCTGGTCGTGGTGGACAGCGCCCGGCTCGACGACTGCTATCCGGCGATCGACTTCTTCGAGCGGGCCGGCCTGCCGTTCGTCGTGGGGGTGAACGCCTTCGACGGCCGGCTGGCGCACGACCTGGGAGCGATCCGCTGGGCGCTGGCCATCGGCGAGCACGTGCCGCTGGTGCGGTTCGACGCCCGGGATCGGCTCTCGGTCCGCGACGCCCTGCTGGTCGTCCTGGACCGGGCGCTGGACCGGGCGACCAGGGACCGGGGGGCGTGAGCCGACCGACGGCTCGCCACCGGCAGGGGGAAGAGGGGGTACGACATGCGAGGCGACCTGGACGAGACGCTGGCCCGGCTGGCCAGACGACAGGAGGCGCTGCGGCGGCGCGGCGATCCCGACGACGCGGCACGCCCGGACGACGGGCCGACGGAGGAGGTCCGACCGGCGATCGCCCGACCGAACGCCGGACCGCGCGCGGTCGGCCCACGGGAGGCAGCGCTCTGGGACGTCGGCGGGCCGGACGTCGGCGGGCCGGACGTCGGCGGGCCGGACGTCGGCGGATCGGTCGCCGGCCTCGCCGAGGCGCGCGGGACACGCTCCGGACGCCACGAGGCCGGTCCGGACCCGGTCGAGGAGGTCGCCGAGGCGGTACGCCGGGTGCTCGCGGCGTACCCCGACGTCACGGTGACCCTCCGGGTGGAGCACGCCGGGCGGACATACCCGCTGCGGATCGCGCCCTCCGACGGCGACGTGTCGGTGCGGGCGGATCCGCCGGCCCCGCCGCCGGTGTGGCCGCTGACCGGCCCCGCGTCGCCGGGCTGGGAGAGCCACCGGGAGGCGGCGGACCCGGCCGCCCGGCTGGCCGACCTGATCCGTCGCGACCCGTCCCTGCTGGACGGCACCGCCCCCGACCACTGACCGCCTGCGGGACCTGGTCTTCTTCCCGGAAGATGCTGCCTCGTCCGGTGTGGAGGCGGCATCTTCGGCGAAGTTGCCCGCCGCCCGCCCCGGGCGGCGGGTCCGCGGCGGGGGCGGGACGGGCACCCGCCCGCTAGGGTCGGGCGGTGGCGGAACCCCACCTGACCCTGACCGCGCTGCTGCGGCCCGCGGCGCTGGACGCCCGACGGGGCGTGGTACGGCTGCACCCGGAGGTGCTCACCGCGTTGGCGCTGCGCCCCGGCGACCCGGTGCGTCTCGCCGGTCGCCGGGTGACAAGCGGGATCGTCGCGCCGGCCGGGCCGGAGGCCGGGCCCACCCTGCTGCACGCCGACGACCTGCTCCTCGGCAACCTGGGCGTACGCTCCGGCAGCCAGGTGACGGTCACTCCGCTCCCGGTCACCCCGGCCCGCCGGCTGCGGCTGACCGGCCCGGTGGAGATCGTCGCCGCGGTCTCGCCGGAGATGCTGCGGCTCGCGTTGCTCGGCAAGGTGGTGACGGCCGAGGACGACGTCTCGCTGCTGCCGCAGGACGTCCTCCCGGACGCGTCGGTCCGCGCCCTGGTGGAGGCGGCCCGGCGGAGCCTGTCCAACACGGTCGGCTACGCCTGGACCAGCACCCTGCTCACCGTCACGGCGGCCGAGCCCGAGGTCGGCGCGCTGGTCACCATGGAGACCGAGGTCGGCTGGGAGCACGGTCCGGTGACCCACGGCTCGGCCGGTGGCGCGGAGCCGGCGAACGGCATGCGAACCGCCGATGGCACGGGACCGGCCGGCGGCACCGCAACGGCCGTGGCGGGAAGGGCGAACGGCGCGGGAACGGCGAACCGCGCGGGAGCCGCCGGCGGAGCGGGAACAGCGAACCGCGCGGGAGCGGCAGGTGGGGTGGCGGAGCCGGCCCCCAGCGTCGACGAGCTGCCCGGGTTGCGGGCCCAGGCCGAGCAGCTCACCGAGCTGCTGGACCTGGGCTTCCACCACCGGGAGGTGCTGGACCGGCTCGGCACCGGGGTGTCGCTCGGGGTGCTGCTCAGCGGCCCGGCCGGTTCCGGCAAGGCGGCGCTGGTCCGGGCCGTCGCGGCGGCGCTGGGGCTGCGGGTGCACCCGGTCTGGGCGCCGGAGCTGGCCGCGCTGAGCAACGACGCGGCCGCCCGCCGGCTGCGCGAGGCCGCCGCGGCGGTCCGCGCCGACGGTCCGGCCGTGCTGCTGGTCAGCGACGTCGAGGCGCTCGCCCCGGCCACCGAGGCCGGCCCGCTGGCCACCGTCTTCGGCCAGCTGGTCGGTGAGCTGGTCCGCTCCGGCGCCGCGGTGGTCTGCACCACCGGCCGGCCCGAGGAGGTCCAGCCCGCCCTGACCGGCCCGGACCTGCTGCCGGTACGGATCACCGTGCCGCTGCCCGACGCCGCGCTGCGCCGGGAGCAGCTGACCGTGCTCACCCGGCAGGTTCCGCTGGCCGAGGACGTCCGGCTCGACGAGGTGGCGGGGCGTACCCCCGGGTTCGTCCTCGCCGACCTGGCCGCGCTGGTCCGCGAGGCCGGGGTACGCGCGGCCCTGCGCCAACGGTCGGCGGAGACGCCGACGGTGGCGATGGCCGACTTCTCGGCGGCGCTGGAGGTGGTCCGGCCGACCACGATGGCCGGCTCCAGCCTGGAGCTGGCGGCGGTGACCCTCGACGACGTCGGTGGGCTCGGCGAGGTCAAGGAGAGCCTGACCGAGTCGGTGCTCTGGCCGCTGACCTACCCGGACACCTTCGCCCGGCTGGGCGTGCAGCCGCCCCGCGGGGTGCTGCTCTACGGCCCGCCCGGCTGCGGCAAGACCTACCTGGTGACCGCGCTGGCCGGGTCCGGCCGGGCCAACGTGCTCTCGGTGAAGGGCGCGGAGCTGCTCTCCAAGTGGGTCGGGGAGAGCGAGCGGGCCGTCCGGGAGCTGTTCCGCCGGGCGCGCGAGGCCGCGCCGACGCTGGTGTTCCTGGACGAGGTGGACGCTCTGGCGCCGGTCCGCGGCCAGGCCAGCGACGGGGGTACGACCGACCGGGTGGTCGCCGCCCTGCTGACCGAGCTGGACGGGGTGGAGACGCTGCGTAACGTGGTGGTGGTCGGCGCGACCAACCGGCCCGACCTGGTGGACCCGGCGCTGCTGCGCCCCGGCCGGCTGGAACGGCTGGTCTACGTGCCGCCGCCGGACGGGCCGGCCCGGGCGGAGATCCTGCGCGCCGCCGCGCGGAACGTCCCGCTCGCCGAGGACGTGGACCTGGGCGGGCTGGGCGAGGAGCTCGACGGCTTCTCGGCGGCGGACTGCGCGGCGCTGGTGCGGGAGGCGGCGCTGGCCGCGATGCGGGAGTCGTTGACCGCCGCCACGGTCACCGCCGCGCACGTGGTGGCCGCCCGCCGGCGGGTCCGCCCGTCGCTCGACCCGGGCCAGGTGGCCTGGCTGGCCGCGTACGCGGAGAAACGGGCCGGCTGACGGTCAGTCGGTGGGCAGCAGTGGGCCGAGCGGGCCGAGGTCGAGGTTCAGGTCCTCCGGGGAGAGGCCGAAGTGCTCGCGGAGCAGCGTCATCTGCTCCTCCAGGGCCATCAGGGTGGCGCCCATCCGTTCGATCTGCTCGTCGGTGAGGTCGCCGACCTCGACCCGGCGCAGCGCCTGCCGTTCCATCAGCTGCCGGAGCAGCTCGATGACGGTGAGCACGAGGCTGCCCAGTCCCCGCTCGACGGAGTCCCGGTCCACCGCGACCCGCCGGTCAAGCGGGCGCACCCGGGGTGGCTGCCAGGACGGTTCGCCCAGCGCGGCGACCAGCTCGGCCGCCTCGTCCCGCCGTGCCGGCCGGTGGTCGGTCATGCCGGGGCACCGGGCGGCAGGGCGGGGCGCAGCTCGGGCGGGGTGAGCGAGCCGACCGAGGAGATCAACGCCCGCAGCGAGACGTACACCAGGTCGATGTCGGCGATGGCGATGGTGATCTCGCCGCTGATCACCACGCCGGTGGCGAGCACCCGGTCCAGCAGGTCCACCAGGGCCACCGGCCGGTACGCCAGCGGGTCGTCGGCGCTGCTCGCCGCCAGCGTCTGGGTCACCACGACGCCGGGTCCCGGACGGTGTGCGCCTCCTGCGCCGGCGCCTCCGCCACGAACGAGTACGGCGGCCACGGGCCGGTCAGCTCCAGCCTGACCTGCGGGTGCCGGCCGGCGAGCGCCCGGACCAGCTCGGTGAAGCCGTCGAGGGCGGCCACGTCCACCAGGTACGCCCCGTTGAGCACCATCGCCGTTGCCGCGCCGGAGAGCCGGCGGTCCTGCGGGGCGTGCCGGCGGTCGGCCACCGCGTACTGGGCGAGCGCCTCGTGCACGGTGGCGGCGGTCTCCGCGGTGATCCGCTGCCCCTGCTCCTTCGCGGTGAGCTGGGCCCGCCGCCGCCGCAGGTACGCCGCCCCCGCGCCGCCCCCGCCGGCCGGTTCGTCGTCCGCCTCGGCCGGCAGCGCGCCGGGCACCACGTATCCCTTGACGCCCCACTCGGTGCGGCCGGTCAGCCGGTCCAGGGCGGCGGTCAGCTCCGCGCGCCGCTCGGCGAGGACCGCGGCGACCCGGTCGGTGTCCCGGTGCACGGTGGCCAGCCGGGCCGGCACCACCGCCCCGGTCCGGGACAGCGCCGCCACCACCCCGTGGTGGGTACGCGCCGCCGACTCCAACCAGGTCAGGTCCGAAAGCTTCCGGCGCAGCGGCTCCTCGCCGTACTCGGTCAGCGGCGCGGCGCTGACCACGGCGACCAGGCCGCCGGAGCGCACCGCCCGGACCTCCGCGCCGTCCATCCCGACCAGCTCGGCGAGGGTGTCCGGCGGAAGCTCCCGGACCACGCCGTGCAGCCAGGCGCCGGTGTCGGGTCGCGCGGTGGCGACCGGGCCGACGTCAGCGGTCGTACTCATCGATGTCCCTCCTCGCCGCGACCCGCTCCACCCGCGGGCGGCGCTCGGCCTCAACCTCCTCGGGGTCGCGCGGGCCCGGCTCGACCGGCGGCCGGGCCCGGGAGCTGAGCCACGGGTCGTGTTCCCACCAGTCGATGCCGATCTGCCGCGCGGTGTCGACCGAGGCGATGACCAGCCGCAGCTTCAACGTCAGCAGCTCGATGTCGAGCAGGCTGACCCGGATGTCACCGGCGATCACGATGCCCCGGTCCAGCACCCGTTCCAGGATGTCCCCGAGGTTCGCCGGCTCGTGCCCGGCACCCATCACCTGCCCGGAGTTCTGCACCACGGGTGGTCGCGGACCGGTCATCTCATCCTCCGTCGCCCTTGCCGCGCTGGTAGCGCCGCGTCCGTCGGTAGCCCAGCAGGCCGCCGTCGAGGTCCAGCTCCACCTCGTAGAGCCCGAGCAGGTCGGTGGAGGCGGGGATCCGGTGGTCCTCCACCACCTCCACCCCGACCAGCCAGCCGTCGTCGGTGGGCTGGATGGAGGTGATGCCGAGCGGGTCCCGGCCGGTCAGCGCGACCACCTGGCGCAGCCCTTCGCGAGCCGCCTCGGCGGCCGAGATCGGTTCCAGCTCCTCGTCGTCGTCCTCGTACCGGTCCGCCGGCTCACGCCGGCCACCCCGCTCACCGTCACCGCGGATCAGCCCTGGTGCCACGGCGGTCACCTCCCTCGCCCGCTCGTCGTCGCGGCGGCCCGCCGCGGGCGCGTCGCCGTTGCCCGGTGGCGGTCCGCCGGGTCGCGCCGGCGCCCGGCCGGGCCGCGCCGGAGCCGGCCGCCCGGCCGTCCCCGGCCGGGGCGCCGGAGGAGCCGGCCGTACCGGTCAGCCGGTCCAGCACCCGCTGCTGCCCGGCGTCCCGCTCGGCGGCGGTGATGTCCCCGGCTGCCTCGGCCCGGTCCAGCTCCTCCAGCTCCCGGCGGATGTTCGCCGGGTCGTACTGCTTCGCCTCCGCCTCCCGGGCAATCACCTTCATCACCGAGGTCAGCCCCCGTACCGGGGCATACGGGAAGGTCAGCAGCGCCCACAGGATGTCCACCGCTCACTCCACCAACTGGTGGGCACTGACGAAGTCGTACGGGGCGAGCGGGCCGAGCAGCCGCATCCGGATCAGGTCGCGGCGCTGCTCGGCGAACTCCTCGACCGCCGCGACGAACTCGTCCTCGTCGGCCGCCCCGACCAGGAAGGCGACGTTGACCGCGTCCAGCTCGCTGCTCGGCTGCCGCGGCGCGGTGTGCCGGGCGTACCCGCCGACGGCGTCGACGAGCTGCTTGTTCTCCGCCTCCCGGCGCAGCTCCACCGACTGGCTGATGATCTCGCCGAGCCGGATCCGGGCCTCCCGGCTCTCCAGCTCGGGCCGGCCGCGCACCTGCTCGGCCAGCTGGGCGGCGTCCGGGTTCTCGGCCAGGATCTCGCTGATCAGCTCCTGCTCGTCGTACCGTCCGTGCACCGTGTACTGGAAGGTGTCCTCCAGCTCGTCCAGCGCCTCGGCGAACCGGTCGTGGTGCGCGGAGAGCAGGTCCTGCACCGCGTCCGGGCCGGTGACCACGGTGCCGAACCGCACCGGCAGCACCGGCGCGACGGCCGCCGTCCCGTCCAGCAGCGTCTGGTACGCGGTCAGGTCGGCCGGCCGGCCCATCGGCTGTTCCAGTCCCACCTCGCTGACCAGCGCGGCGAGGTCGCCCTGCCGGACGGCTTCCACCTCCCCCGGCGGGTCGCCGACCCCGGCGGCGTCCGGGGTCGGCTCCACGTCGGACGGCACGATGCCGTAGATGAAGAGTCCCAGCTCAGCCTGGTCGGTCATCTGCGCTCCCCGTCCCGGCGGCGGCGTGGCCGCTCGCGTTCCTCGTCGGTGCCGCGGTTGCTCAGCGAATCGGCCACCGCGCCGCTGATCTCCTGGGCGGCCTTGCCCAGACCGGAGATCGCCTTGCCCTTGGTGGCCGCCCCGGCGGCGTCCCCGACCAGGTCCGGCAGGCCCTTCTGGTTCTTCGGGGTGATGCTCATCCGGTCGACCGCCTCGGCGAACCGCAGGTACGTCTCGACGCTGGCGATCACGATCCGGGCGTTGATCTCCAGCAGCTGGATGCCGACCACGGCGACCGACACCTGGGCGTCGATCACCACGCCCTTGTCCAACACGGTCTCCACGACGTCGGCGAGGGTGCCGCCGCCACCACCACCGCCACCGCGTTCCAGGGCGCTACCGCCCTGGGCGCCGCCGCTCGTCGTCGCGATGGTCATCGGTCGTCACGCTCCTCGCGGCGACGGCGGACCACCGGCCGGCGGGGCGCCTCGGGGGCGCGGCGGGCCGTCGGGCGGGGCCGCTGCGGCTCCTCCCGCGGCTCGCGGGGCTCCCGTTCGGGGCGGGGCTGCGGACGGCGGGCGCGTTCCGGCTGCCTACGGCGCGGCGGGGGCTGCTCCTCCTCCGGCTCCTCCTCGTCGTACCCCTCGTCGTAGTCCTCGCCCTCGTCGTAGGCGTCGTACTCGTCCTCCTCCGGCGGGCGGCGGCGCTGCGGCGGCCGGCGGCGGCCCCGCTCGGCGGGCCGGCGCTCCTCCTCCGCCTGCTCCTCGCCCTCCTCGGGCTCCTCCGCCTCGCCCTGCGGGCCCTGCTCGGCCTGCTCGCGGGCCTCCTGCTCCTCCTGGAGGGCGGTCTCGTGGTCCTTGACCACCTCGGAGTCCTGGATCTCGCCGCGCCAGCCCTCGACCGAGTCGGGGTCGAGCACGGTCACCGTCATGACGTGCCGGACGAAGTGCTTCAGCTCCAGCCGGACCCGCCGGCCCTGGGCCCGCCACAGGTTTCCGGTGTGCTCGAAGAGGCCCTTCGGGTGGTACTCCAGGACGACCAGGATCCGGGTCAGCTCCGGGCCGACCTCGTGGAAGCTGACCGTGCCGTCGACCGAGCCCTTCTCACCCTTGGACCGCCAGTGGATCAACCGGTCCGGGATCTGCCGGACGATGGTCGACTCCCAGCTGCGGTGCGACCAGAAGATCTGGGCCTTCCAGTTCATCTTCTCGTCTTCGGCGTTCTCCGCGAGCTCGACCTTCTTCATGAAGCTCGGGAAGTCGCCGAAGGTCGTCCACTGGTTGTACGCCACCCGGACCGGCACGCCGACCTCGATGGTCTCGACGATGTTGGTGACCTTCAGCTTCTTGCCACCGCTCTTGCCGCCCTTGCCGCCGCCACCGAAGGCCGCCATCAGCTTCTCCTTACCGCCGGCCAGGCCGGCATGGAACATGGCCCTGACCGGGGAGTGCCCCTCGGCGAGCTTCTGCGCGCCGGTGGCCGCGGCGATCAGGCCCGGACCGCCGCCGGACTTCGCGTACTCGCTGAGTCGGCCGGTGGCGCCGGTGAGCCGCTCGGTCACCACGGTCACCGCGCGTTCGCCGATCGCGCCGGCCAGGTTGCGCAGCTCGCCGCCGAGCTGGTCGCGGGCCCGGTCGGTGAGGTTCTGGGTCGCTGCCATCCTCATCGCCCCCGACCGCGGGTCATCGGTCGCCGGTCGTCCGCCGCCGGCTGCTCGTCGAGCTCCTGCTCCTCGTCCGGGGCCGAGCCCTGCTCGTCGTCGTACCGGTCGTCGTCGCGTCGGTCGTCCTGCCGGTCGGCGCCCTCGTCGGGCTGTCCGCCACCGGAGCGGCGGCGCAGCGCGTCCGCGCCGCCGCGCAGCTTGCCGCTGAGCGCGTCGATGCCGCTGCCCGCGGCGGCGCTCGCGGCGGCCTTGCCGGCGGTGGCCAGCGGGGCGCCGAGCTTGCTCAGGTTGCCCAGTTGGGGGGAGTTGTTCAGCAGGTCGGTGCCGGCCTTCATCAGCCCGCCCGGCTTCTGGCTGGCTCGACCCGCGGCGACGGCCGCGGCGAGGGTGAGGGCGGTACGCATCTTCTTGCGCCGACCCAGGACGTAGCCGGCGGCGATCGCGAGCGCGACTCGTGCTCCGGTCTTCATCACATGCTCCTTCACTCCCCGGGAAAATCGGACACCCGATTGGTTCGCGGCCGGAAAACAGCTACCGGGGAACAGCGCGAGAAGGGCCTGCGATCGGGAGTCCCGTATTTGCGGACCCGGCGGGCAGTACCCGAGGCGGCATCCACAAAACCTTTCTGTGCCGCACAGGGAATGGCTGGGAGAGCTATTGGGATTGCCGGGCAGCCGCCGTCACGAATGCTACAAAGCGGACATCATAATCGCTCTGAGCAGGTCGGGGGACAAATGCTTTCCCGATGACAAGCAGGTGGTTCAGCGGATCGGCAGGGCGGAATCCAGACACATTTCCGCGTGCAGTTTCCCACCCTCGTCACGCAATTTCGCACCGCATTTCCGCAACACCGAAACGGCACCCGCGTTGTCCGGTGTCGTCTCGGCCACCACGGTACGCATGCCGGCCGCGGCGGCGCGGTTCAACAATTCGCGCAGTGCCGCCGCACCCAACCCCTGCCCGCGAGCCGACCGGCCCAGCCACATCCCGGTCTCCACCACCCCCGGGGTGTCGCAGCGGGCCATCCGGACCATGCCGACCACCTCACCGCCGGCCACGACGGCGAACATCAGGGTCCGGGTCGGGCCGTCCAGACCGCCGAAGCTGGCCCGGTGGAAGTCACGGAAGGCGTCCCGGCGAGCCTGGGACCAACCGGCCGGCGCCTCCACCGGGGGCATCACGTCGGCCGGCTCGGCCTCGGCTACCGCTACGGAGAGCAACGGCTCCAGGTTCTGCTCGTCCACCGGCTCCAGCCGTACCGATCCCGTCACAGTGCCGCAGTCTGCCGCCCGGGACCGGCTCAGTCCAGCCCTTTGGGCGGGTACTGCCGGTCCGTCGGGAGGTCTCGGCCGGTCGTGCCACCGACGTGTCCCGCCTCACGCTCCGTGGTCCTGTGGACGGGACTCCGGCCGCCCGGCCGCTCACCCGAACTCGCAGAGCACCACCGAGGCGTCATCGGCCCGCTTGAACCGGCGCAGCCGGTCGGCGTGGTCCCGCTCGGCCGCCCGGACTCGGTCGACCAGTGCCCCCGGCCCCTCGGACGCCACCAGGTCGAGCAGGCCCGGCCAGCCGAAGAGGCCGAACTGCTCCACCGCGCACGAGGCGCCGTCGCTGAGCAGCACCGCCCGGCGCAGCGCGCCCGCCCCGCGCAGCGGCAGCGTCCCGGTCACCGCGTGGTACGCCGCGTCCGGATCGGACGCCGCCACCCAGTAGCCGTGGGTCCGGTTCATCCGCTCCCGCTGGGCGGTCACCGCCAGCCGGAACCGGGTGGCCCGGTCGGCCGCGTCGGCCGGTACGGCGGCGACCGCCCGACGCAGCTCGGCGGTGGTCGCGTCGAGCCGGTCGTCGGTGACCACCCGCACCTCGCCGCCGGTCTCCAGCACCAGCGGGGAGTCGCAGAGCACCAGGTAGTCGACCTGGTCGCCGCCCTCCCGCAGCAGGCAGACCGTCGACGACGGGGTGCCCGGGTGGTCCAGGTCGCACCGGCCGTCGTGGTCGGCGCGTACGGCGAGGATCGCCGCCGCCAGGTTGCTCATCAGCGTCGCCGCCGGCCGGGTCGCCTGCGCCAGGCCGATCCGGGCCGCCAGGTGCCGGACGTACCAGGACGGTCCGTGCGCACAGCCGGTGTCGAAGCCCTCCGGCACCGTCGCCCCGTCCAGCACGCCCACCAGCGGCCCGAACCGGAACACCAGATCCTCGTTCTCCGGCCGGCCAGGGGCGGCCGCCGAGGCGGAACTCACCCACATCGTCGGCGCCGCAGCCGCCGGCCACGCCGGCCGGCTCCCGGTCGCGTACCGCCGGTCCGGTGCCCCCATCCGTGTACCCCCTCCGTCGCCGTCCGCCTACCCGGCCGTACCCGGGACATGCCGGCCATCCGACCAACTCGCCACCGCCGCCCGGACGCCGACGGTAGCGTCGGCAGCGGTGGGCTCGCCGGCCCGGCACGGCGCCGGCAGAGCGGTACGACGGCGACAGGGGGATCGCATGTTGGCACGGTTGCACGAGTCGGGACTGAAGTCGGAACACATGTACTTTGCCGGGTTCGCCAGCATCGGCCTCTCGTTCACCAGCTGGTTCCTCTCCAAGCACCTGGAGCGGGCCGGCGTGGCCCGGGCGGACCGCTGGGGCATCTTCATCGGCGAGTGGGCGCCGACGTTCTTCGCCATCGGCAACGGCCTTCAGATGTACGAGAAGCGCTGAGCGGTCAGCGCCGCCGGTTGCGCGCCCGCGAGGAGCGCAACCGGCGCAGCCGGGCGATCAGCACCGGCTCGGCGGCCAGCGCCGCCGGATTGTCCAGCAGGCCGTTGAGCAGCTGGTAGTAGCGGGTCGCGGAGAGTCCGAACGTCTCCCGGACGGCCTGCTCCTTGGCACCGGCATGCCGCCACCACTGCTGCTCGAAGTCGAGGATCCGCCGCTCCCGCTCGGTCAGCCCGGTGGCTGCCGGCGCGACGGCCGGGCCGCTCTCGGTGCCGGTCGGCGGGTCCGGCTCCGGCCCGGGGGTGGACTCCACCTCGGGCGCGGAGCGTGGGGGCGGGACGGCGGGCCCGGGCGCGACGGCCGCCGGGGACGGCTCGGGCCGGCCGGTGGCGGCCGCGGAGGCGTCGGCGGACATGGCGCTCCTCGCAGGGCGGGTGGGACCGGGGACCCCAGCCTAACCAGGGCCGACCAGGAACGCAGTGGACGCCACGGGCGCCCCGGAGAACCTCCCGGGGCACCCGTGGCGACTCAGGCCACGTCCCGCCGGCGCATCGTCCAGAGCGCCGCGCCGAGCGCGAGCACCAGCCCGACGGCGAGCAGCACCGACGACTGCTGCCAGGTGATGGAGAGCTGGTCCGGCAGGCAGCCGCCCGTCGGGCTGGCGTTGCACGCGTCGTAGTTCTCCAGGGTCACCTCCTTGCGCATCCAGGCCAGCCCGTAGGTGGGCAGCAGCCAGGCGTCCGGGAAGCGGACGCCGGCCAGTTGCAACACGATCGCCAATCCGACCTGGGCGACCACGAAGAAGGCCATCGCCCCGCCGAGCGCGAAGGCGGTGTGCCGGCCGAGCGAGGCCACCGCGAAGCCGACCGCCGTGACGGCCAGCACCAGCACCACCGCCCGCAGCTCGGTCAGCCCGAACGACCGCCACACTCCCGCGGTCATCTCCGTGGTCGTCCCCCGGAAGTGGCCGACCAGCCAGAACGCCGCGGTCCAGAGGGCAACCGCAAGCACGGTGACCACGGCCGTCCCGGTGAGCAGCGCCGCCAGCTTGGTCAACAGCACGTTGAGCCGCTTCGGCCGCCAGAGCAGCAGGTTCATCATCCCGCCGGTGTTCCACTCGGCACCGACGTACGACGCGCCGACCACGAAGCCGACGACCGCCAGCAGCGCCGCGAAGGTCTCCAGGGTCGGCGCGAAGTCGTCGTGGAAGCGGAACGTCGACGGCAGCGACCACTTCGGGTCGAACGCCTCCGGTGGCGGCGGGCTGATCTGGGAGCAGTCGTCCGGGAAGCCCCGGGGGCCGGGCGCCTCGCCGGCCGCCTTGGCCTTCTCGCACTCGGCCCGGAACCCGTCGGTGTCCCGCACCGCCTGCTGGTAGTGGGCCTGGGCCGCCCGTTCGGCGGCGGCGACCTGCTCGGCACCGATCTTCTGGTTGGTGACGAACGCGCTGGCGACGATGGCCCCCAGCACCAGCAGGCCGAGCAGGGCCATGTACCTGGTGAAGCGCCGCTTGCCGAGCCGACGCAGCTCGGTCCGATAGAGGCTCACGCGCCCCACCCTCCCCTGGTGACCTCCGGGCCACCGACCTTCGTGGACTGGTCGACCTGCCGATGCTGTCCGGGGACCGGCGCGGTGGCGGTCAGCTCGAGGAAGACGCTCTCCAGGTCGACGGCGACCGGCGCCAGTTCGCTGACGTACAGGCCCTGGTCGGCGAGGAGCCGGCTGACCACGGCCGGCTTGTCGACGCCGCTGAGCATCAGGTGGTCCGGCTCGGCGGTGACCCGGATCCCGCCCCGGTCCAGCAGGTCGGCGGCGGTGGGCAGGTCGCCGACCGCCTCCAGCCGGACCCGGACGGTCCCGTGCGAGTGCTGGGCGAGCACCTCGTCCACCGGGCCGAAGGCGACCCGGCGGCCCAGCGAGATGATGGTGACCGCGTCGCAGATGAGCTGGATCTCGCCGAGGATGTGGCTGGAGAGCAGCACGGTCATCCCGTTGGCGGCCAGGTCGCGGACCAGGCTGCGCATCTCCCGGATGCCGCCCGGGTCGAGGCCGTTGGCGGGCTCGTCCAAGATCAGCAGCTTGGGGTCCTTGAGCAGGGCCGAGGCCACCGCCAGGCGCTGCTTCATGCCCAACGAGTACGTCTTCACCCGGTCGCCGGCCCGATCGCGCAGGCCGACCAGCTCCAGCACCTCGTCGACCCGGTGGCGCGGCACCTCGCCCGCCCCGGCCAACAGGTCCAGGGTGTCCCGGGCGGTGAAGTGCGGGAAGAACTGCGGGCTCTCCACGATGGCGCCGATCTGGCCGGCGACCTGCGGCAGGGCCGCCGGCACCTGGTGCCCGAGCACGCTCATCCGGCCGCCGTCGGGCCGGATCAGCCCGAGCAGCGTACGCAGGGTGGTGGTCTTGCCGGAGCCGTTGGGCCCCAGGAAGCCGTGCACCTGGCCGGCCTCCACCCGCATGTCGAAGCCGTCGAGCGCGTTGCGGGTGCCGCGCCGACGACTCTTGTAGGTCTTGCGCAGACCTTCGATCTCCAGGACAGCCGACAAGCTGCGCCTCCCCCGATGGTGTGAATGACGACCGTCACCATACTGGGTATGTAGCGTCGGCAATACGGGGTATGCATCGGCGGTTCGGCTGAATTTCCCGCGCGGGCGACCCGGGCTCAGGCGCAGACGACCTGAACGCCGGCGGCGCGGAACGCCGCGACCACCTCGGGCGCAGCTCCGGAGTCGGTCACCAGGGTCTGCACCCGGTCCACCGGGCAGATCCGGGCGAAGGCGTGCCCGCCCAGCTTCGACGAGTCCGCGATGATCACCACCCGCTTCGCCCGGGCCACCATCAGGTTGTTCATCGCCGCCTCCCCCTCGTGGTGGGCGGCGGCGCCGAGCTGCGGGTCTATCGCGTCGACACCGAGCAGGGCGACGTCCAGGGTGACCTCGCGCAGCAGCGCGCCGCCGAGCGGCCCGACCAGCTCGAACGACTTCGGACGCACCACGCCGCCGGCCACCACCACCTTCATCCGGGACCGGACCAGCAGCTCGTTGGCGATGTTGAGCGCGTTGGTGACCACGGTGAGCTGGGCGCCCTCGGCGCTGGTGTTCAGGTCGGGGCGGACGGCCAGGGCGCGGGCCACCTCCGTGCTGGTGGTGCCGCCGTTGAGGCCCACCACGGTCCCCGGGGTGACCAGGGCGGCGGCCGCCGCGCCGATCCGCTGCTTCTCGGCCGAGTGCTTGGCGGTCTTGTAGCGCAGCGGAAGGTCGTACGAGACGCCGTTGGCGACCGCGCCGCCCCGGGTACGCGTGATCATCTGCTGCTGGGCGAGCTGGTCGAAGTCGCGCCGGATGGTCGCCTGGGAGACGTCCAGCCGTTCCGCGGCCTCCTCGACGGTGACCCGTCCGCTGTCGGTGAGCATCTCGAGCAGGGCGTTCCATCTGGCGTACCGGTCCACCGGGAACCTCCACTGACTCTGCACGAACGGTGATTGATTGCGTGCACAGTAGTGCGCGAAACTCGGAGTGCGCAAAACCCGGTCCTGCGCGATCGAGGGGGTTGTTGCCAGGGTCACCCGGGTTCACGCAGAATGACGCGCGAAAGACGGTGTAAACGAGCCGTAATGCGCAGAGCACCCGCCGGCGAGGAGTTCCCATGGCCCACGTGCACGCGGAGATCGCGAGCCAACCCGACTGCTGGCGCGAGGCGGCGAAGCTCGCCGGCTCGGTCGCCGACCGCCTCCCGGCCCGCGGCGAGCGGGTGGCCGTGGTCGGTTGCGGCACCTCGTGGTTCATGGCCATGGCGTACGCCGGGCTGCGCGAACAGGCCGGCCACGGCGAGACCGACGCCTTCCAGGCCAGCGAGTTCCCCACCGGCCGCCGCTACGACCGGCTGGTGGCGATCACCCGCTCCGGCACCACCACCGAGGTGCTGGACCTGATCACCGCGCTGCGCGGCCGGGTCCCCACCACCGTCATCGTCGGTGACCCCGACTCCCCCGCCGTCGCGCTCGCCGACGCCGCCGTCACCCTGCCCTTCGCCGACGAGCGGGCGGTGGTGCAGACCCGCTTCGCCACCACCACGCTGGCCCTGCTCCGCGCCCAACTCGGCCACCATGTCGAGGCGCTGGCCGCCGACGCCGAGGTGGCCGTCCGCGCGCCGCTGCCCATCGACCCCACCCGGATCGAGCAGGCCACCTTCCTCGGCCGGGGGTGGACGGTCGGCCTGGCCCAGGAGGCCGCTCTGAAGTGCCGGGAGGCGGCCACCTTCTGGGCCGAGGCGTACCCGGCGATGGACTACCGGCACGGTCCGATCTCGATCGGCGCCCCGGGCCGGCTGGTCTGGGCGTTCGGGCCGCTGCCCGAGGGGCTGCCCGAGGACGTGGCGGCGACCGGGGCGGCGTTCGTGCACAGCCGTACCCACGGCTGCCGCACCGTGCTGACCAGCTGGGCGGCCGGGCGTACCCCGGTCGACCCGATGGCCGACCTGATCCTGGCCCAGCGCTTCGCGGTCGCGCTGGCCACCAGCCGCGGCCTGGACCCGGACGCGCCCCGGCACCTCAGCCGCTCCGTGGTGCTGGCGTGACCGGTGCGGCGACGCCGACCGACGTCGTCGTCGCGCTGGACGTCGGCGGCACCGGGATGAAATGCGCCCTGGTCCGGCCGGACGGCACCGTGGCGCACACCGAACGGCACCCCACCGACGCCGGGCGCGGCGCGTCCGCCGTGGTGGAGACGGTGCTGACCGTCGCCGAGGGACTCACCGAACGGGCCCGCCGCGCCGGGCTCACCCCGGTGGCCTGCGGCGTCGTGATCCCCGGAGTGGTGGACGAGGCCGCCGGAGTGGCGGTCTGGTCGGCGAACGTGGGCTTCCGGGACGTACCGCTGCGGGAGCTGGTCCGGGCGCGGACCGGCCTGCCCACGGTGCTCGGCCACGACGTGCGGGCCGGCGGCCTGGCGGAGGCCCGGCTCGGCGCCGGGCGCGGCGCCGGCCACGTCCTCTTCGTGGCGATCGGCACCGGGATCGCCGCCACCCACGTGGTCGACGGCGTCGCGGCCACCGGCGCGCACGGCGCCGCCGGGGAGATCGGCCACATCCTGGTACGCCCCGGCGGCCCGCGCTGCGGCTGCGGCCGTCCCGGCTGCCTGGAGGCGGTCGCCTCGGCCTCGGCGGTCGCCCGCCGCTACGCCGAACTCACCGACGCGGGCGGCCCGCCGGTGACCGCGGCCGGGGTGGCCGAGCGGGCGGCGGCCGGCGAGCCGCTGGCCGGCCGGGTCTGGCAGGAGGCCGTCGAGGCGCTCGCCGACGGCCTGGCCACCGGGCAGGCGCTCTTCGACGTGACCACCGTGGTGCTCGGCGGCGGGCTGGCGCAGGCCGGCCCGCGGCTGTTCGACCCGCTGCGGGTGGCGCTGAAGGAGCGGCTCACCTTCCACCGGGAGCCGCGGCTCGTGCCGGCGGCCCTCGGCGACGAGGCGGGCTGCCTCGGCGCCGCCCTGCTCGCCCTCGACGCCCGGCCGGCCCTCGACGACCTGTCGACCCTCGACGGCGTGCCGGCCCTGAACGACCTGGAGACGCAATGACCCTGCGGGTGAACGGCAAGGTGGTGACCCCGACCGGCGTGGTCCGGCAGGGTTGCGTGGAGCTGACCGGCGACCGGATCACCGCAGTCGCCGAGTACCCGTCGGTGCGCGACGGGCACTGGATCGTGCCGGGCTTCGTGGACATGCACACCCACGGCGGTGGCGGCCACACCTTCACCACCGGCGACGCCGAATCCGCCCGCCGGGCCGCCGAGTTCCACCTCGCACACGGCACCACCAGCCTGCTGGCCAGCCTGGTCAGCTCCCCGTTCGAGCTGATGCGACAGGCCACCTCGGCCTTCGCGCCGCTGGTCCGCGAGGGGGTGCTGGCCGGTGTCCACTTCGAGGGGCCGTACCTGTCGGCGGCGCGCTGCGGGGCGCAGAACCCGGAGTTCCTGCGCGACCCGTCCACCGAGGAGCTGAGCGAGCTGGTCGAGCTGGGCGGTGGCGCGGTACGCATGGTCACCCTCGCCCCGGAGCGGGACGGCGCGCAGGAGGCGATCAAGCTGCTCACCGCGCACCGGGTGGTCGCCGCGGTCGGCCACACCGATGCCACGTACGACCAGACCCGCGCCGCGGTGGCGGCCGGCGCGAGCGTCGCCACCCACCTGTTCAACGGGATGCGCCCGCTGCACCACCGCGAGCCCGGCCCGGTGGTGGCCCTGCTGGAGGCGCCGAACGTGGTCTGCGAGCTGGTCGCCGACGGGGTGCACCTGCACGACGGCATGCTCACCTTCGCCACCTCGACGGCCGGCCCGGACCGGGCCGCCCTGATCACCGACGCGATGGCCGCCGCCGGCATGCCCGACGGCGAGTACGAGCTGGGCGGCCAGGCCGTCGCCGTGGCCGACGGGGTGGCCCGGCTGGCCCGCGACGGCGCGATCGCCGGCAGCACCCTCACCATGGACGCCGCCCTTCGGCACGCCGTGGCGGCGGGCATCCCGATGCCCGACGCCGTCCGGATGGTGGCCACCACCCCGGCCCGGGCGATCGGCCTCGGCGACCGGGTAGGTGCGCTCCAGGTCGGCCTCCGCGCCGACCTGGTGGTCCTCGACGACGACCTGAACGTGGTCCGGGTGATGCGCGGCGGCGCCTGGGTGGAGTGACCCCGGCGCCGTCAGTTGGCGGTGGGGACCTCGACGCCGAGGACGGCCTGCTCGTCGGGGCGGTGCACCAGCACCTCGGAGAGGAACGACTGCACGGCGGGGCCCATCCCCACGTCCCGGCCGGCCCGCTCGGAGAGCAGCCACTTGTGCTCGATGATCTGCGCGAAGAGCTCCTGGGGCTCCAGCTTGCGGCGCAGGTGCGCCGGCACCGCCCGGACGACCGGCTCGAAGACCTCGGTCAGCCAGCGGTGCGCGGCCTGCTGCTCGTCGGTCAGGTCGCTCTCCACCCGGTACGCGTCCAGGTCGTTGAGGAGCCGCCGGGCCTGGTTCTCCTCGGCGTCCAGGCCGGTCAGCCGGAGCAGCCGCCGGGTGTGGTAGCCGGCGTCGACCACCTTGGGACGGATCAGGTAGCGCCCGTTGTCGACCGTCGACATGGCCACCTCGGCCACGTCGAAGCCCAGGTCGTTGAGGCGGCGGATCCGACCCTCGACGTCGTGCCGGGCCTCCCGCTCGATCTGCTGCTCGTAGGTGATCTCGTGCCAGAGCCGCTCGTAGCGCTGCACGACCTCCTCGCAGACCACCTCCGGGTCGATCGACTCGTGCAGCAGCCCGGCGGCCTGGAGGTCCAGCGCCTCGCCGAAGATGTTCACCCGGGCGATCTCCAGGTCCTCGCCGCGCTGCCCGTTGGAGAGGGAGTTGTGGAGCGCCCCCGTCTCGGCGTCCACCAGGTAGGCGGCGAACGCCCCGGCGTCCCGCCGGAACAGGGTGTTGGAGAGCGAGCAGTCGCCCCAGAAGAAGCCGGTCAGGTGCATCCGGACCAGCAGCGCGGCCAGCGCGTCGAGCAGCCGGCCCATGGTCTCCGGGCGCAGGGTGTGCGAGAACAGGGCCCGGTAGGGCAGCGAGAACTGGAGGTGCCGGGTGATCAACACCGACTCCAGCGGCTCCCCGTCGTCGGTCTGCCGGTCGGCGACGATCGCCACCCCCTCCACCGAGGGGAAGTCGATCCGCTCCAGCGCCCGCAGCAGGTCGTACTCCCGCTCGGCGATGCGCTCCCGGGTCTCCTTGAACGCGTACACGAAGTCGCCGAGCCGGACGAACCGGACGATGTGCCGGGAGATGCCCTGGGGCAGGGCCACCAGGTGCTGGGCAGGCCACTCCTCCAGCGGGGTCGACCAGGGAAGGTCGAGCAGCGCCGGGTCCACGAGGGCAGAGGTGATCCGCACGGGGACAAGTGTGACGGCTGTCCCCGCCGAGCGCTTCCCTTCGTGGTTCGGCACACAGCCACCGGTGCCGTGCCGTCGCCGCCGGCCGGTAGCGTGGTCCGGGTGCGCGAGCCCACGACGGTACGGCGGAAGGTCCAGCTCCGGGCGGTCCGCCCGCCCGGGTGGTGGCTCGACGCGCTGCTGCTCGTCGGGCTCGTCGCGCTGACCGTCGCGCTCGCCGCCGACCGGCTCTTCGGGGTCGACCGGGCGGTCGCCGACTGGGCGGACACGCACCGGCCCACGGTGGCCCGGTGGACCGCGATGACCCTCAACTACCTGGGCCAGGGCACCCCGCTGACGCTGATCGCCGCGGGCCTCGGCGTGCTGCTGGCCGTCCGGCTGCGCTCGGTCCGCCCGCTGCTGCCGCCGGTCACCGCGTTCGTGCTGACCTACCTCACCATCGGCCCGCTCAAGGTCTGGACCGCCCGGCCGGCGCCCAGCGCCAGCAGTAAGGAACCCTTCCTGCCGCCGGAGCAGACGCTGCCGCTGTTCCAGCACGACCTGCCGGTCCGCTACGCCCAGTCGTACCCGTCGGGGCACGTCGCCAACGCCATCGTCTGGTACGGCGTGATCGCCCTGCTGCTGGCGCCCCTGCTGACCACCTACGGCCGCCGGATGCCACCCCGACTGGTCACCGCGGTCCGGGTGGTGCCGCCGCTGGTGGTCTTCTGCACCACGATCTATCTCGGCTGGCACTGGCTGACCGACTCGGTGGCCGGGCTGGCCCTCGCGTTCCTGCTCGACCGGCTGCTGCGCCGGGTGCCCTGGGACGACCTGCCGTTGCCCGGCCGGCTGCGCCAACACGACCGGCCGTTCACGTCGTACCCCTAGGGTTGCCTCGTGGAACGACTCGCGCGCCGGCTGGGCGTGGCCGACGCGGTGGTGATCGGCCTCGGCTCCATGCTCGGCGCGGGGGTCTTCGTGGTCTTCGCGCCGGCCGCCGCCGCGGCCGGCGGCGCGGGGCTGCTGATCGCGGTGGCCCTGGCCGGCTTCGTCGCCTTCTGCAACGCGACCAGCTCCGCGCGGCTGGCCGCCCGCTACCCCGAGTCCGGCGGCACCTACGTGTACGGCCGGGAACGGCTCGGCCCGTTCGCCGGCTTCCTCGCCGGTTGGGGTTTCGTGGTCGGCAAGACGGCGAGCTGCGCGGCGATGGCGCTGACCATCGGCGCGTACGCCTGGCCGGAGCGGGCCCGGGAGGTGGCGGCGACGGCCGTGGTGGCGGTGACCGCGGTGAACCTGCGCGGCATCGGCAAGACCGCGGCGGCGACCCGGGTGCTGGTGACGGTCACCCTCGCCGTGCTGGCCGTGGTCGCGGTGACCGGCGCCCCGCACGTCGCCCCCGACCAGCTGGACGGGCTGGCCGGCACCGGCGACCGGGGCGTGCTCACCGCCGCCGGGCTGCTCTTCTTCGCCTTCGCCGGGTACGCCCGGATCGCCACCCTCGGCGAGGAGGTACGCGAACCGGAGCGGACCATCCCCCGGGCGGTGCCGCTGGCCCTGGGCGTCGTGCTGGCGATCTACCTGACCCTGGCCGTGGTCGCCCTCGGGGTGCTCGGCGAGCAGCGGCTGGCCGCCGCCAGCGCCCCGCTGGCCGAGGTGGTCAGCGCCGCCGGGCTGCCCGGCCTGGCCGGGCTGGTCCGGGTCGGCGCCACCGTGGCCGTGGTCGGGGTGCTGCTCTCCCTGCTGGCCGGGGTGGGCCGGACCACCCTGGCGATGGCCCGCCGCCGCGACCTGCCCGGCGCGCTGGCCACCGTGCACCCCCGGTACCAGGTGCCGCACCGGGCGGAGCTGGCGGTCGCCGCCGTGGTGATCGTCGTGGTGGCGCTGGGCGACGTACGTGGCGCGATCGGCTTCTCCAGCTGCACGGTGCTGGTCTACTACGCGATCGCCAACGCCTCGGCGCTCACCCTCGGCCGGGAGCCGGGGCGGAAGCTGCCGGTGCAGCTGATCGCCGCGCTGGGGCTCGTCGGCTGTGTGGTGCTGGTGGTCAGCCTGCCGGTGAGCAGCGTGCTCGCCGGTCTCGCCGTGCTCGCCCTCGGCGCCGCCGGGTACGCCCTGCGCCACCGGCTCCGCCCCACCGCCCGCTGACCCTCACTCGGGCGCCTCCCGGGGCGCCGGCGGCACGGGCGGTGGCAGCGGTGTGGTCTCCCGGAGCAGGGCGCTCAGTCCGGCCCGGCGGGCCACCACGGTCAGTCGGTCCCCCGCCTGGATCACCACCCGGGGATCGGTGGACCAGTCGGCCTTGCGGCCGGGGCGGCTGTGGGCGAGCAGGCGTACCTCCCCGGGGCGGGCCACCGCGGCGAGCGGGCGGCCGTCCAGCGGGGAGCCGGCCACCACCGGGACCTCGGTGACCAGCAGCGCGTGCCGGCCGACCGGGATGGTGGCGACTACCGCGCGGTCCAGCAGCGCCACCGCGAACGCCGGCGCGGCCAGGTAAGACACGCTGCGGGAGATGCCGATGCCGAAGGCCCTCTGGATCCGCTCGGCGAAGTCGCCGTCGAAGAGCCGCAGCACCACCCGCAGGTCGGCGTCGAGCGCCCGGGCGTTCAGCGCGGCCCGCAGGTTGGTGCCGTCGTCGGTGGAGACCACCACCAGGGCCTGGCAGGTGGGGACGGAGGCGGCGCGCAGCGTTTCCTCCAGCCCGGCGTCGCCGACGATCAGGGGCACGCCGAGCCGGTGGGCCAGCGCCGCGCCCCGGGCGTCCGGGTTCCGGTCGATGGCCACCACCTCGACCCCGAAGTCGTGCAGTTGGGCCATCACCCGGGTGCCGATGTTGCCCAGCCCGACCACCACCACGTGGCCGGTCCGGTCCGGCTGGATCCGGCCGGAGTGCAGGGCCAGCCGGGCGTTGACGATCCCGTCGACCACCACGGCGGTGATCAGCGGGATCAGGGCCAGCCCGGCCAGGTTGAGCACCACCTGCATCACCTGGGCGGCGGCCGGCTTGGCCAGGTCCGGGTCCTGGCCGCTGAGGGTGGTGACCAGGGTGAGATAGAGCGCGTCGGCCCAGTCGACGTGCGCGGCCCGGGCGTTGAGCCAGCCGAGGACGGCGATCATCCCGAGCAGCAGGAGCACCGCGATGCCGATCTTGCGGGTGGCGAAGCTGCGCACGGCCCGGACCAGCACGGCGAACGGCTGCCGGCGGCGGCGGGCCCGGACCAGGCGGCGGGCCGCCAGCTCGGTGCCGGCCGGTTGGCCGGTCGCCTCGGCGAGCACCACGTCGGCGGACTCCTCGTCCGCCGGGAGGACCCGGATCAGGTCCGGGTCCGTGGTGACGGCCAGGCCGCAGACGACGTCGTCGGGGCGTACGTCGGCCCGCCGCGCCACGTAGAGGGTGCGGCCGGCGTGCCGGAAGTGGGTGGGGGCGACCTCGCCGAGGGCGGCAGCCACGAAGGCCGGCGCGGCCATCGAGGCGTCGGAGAGCACCGCCGAGTCGGGGAAGAGCTGCCGCAGGCCGTCGGCGAGGCTGGTGTTGAACATGCGTACCACCAGGCGCAGCCGGGGCTCGACCTCCTGGGCGCAGAGCGTGGCGTGCATGTTGCCCACGTCGTCCTGATGCAGCAGCGCCAGCCCGTCCGCACCGGCCAGCCCGGCCCGGCGGAAGGTGGACTCGTCGAGCCGGTCGGCCCGGACCACCTGGATGCCCTCGATGTCCCGCCCGTCCGGCCCCTCCGAGCGGCGCCGCTCCGGGACCACCAGGGTGACCCGGATCCGGCCGGCCGCCGGACCGTTGCCGAGCAGCGCCCGGACCACCCAGTAGGCGAGCGGGTCGGAACCGCAGACCACGTAGTGCGGCCGGGGGTCGCCGTTGCCGCGCAGCCGCCAACCGGTCGCACGGCGGGCCCGGTCGCGCAGGGGTTCGGCCATGTCCGGATGGTAGTCAGCCGATCGCAGCGGGCGCAGCCCCCTGATCTTGGACGCATGCCCGCCGTCGGGCCGGGTAGTGCAGCGGCATGCAGACGTTCCTCCCGTACCCGGACTTCCTGGCCAGCGCGCGGACGCTGGACCAGAAGCGGCTGGGCAAGCAGCGGGTGGAGGCCATCCAGGTGCTGCGCGGGTTGACCCGGCCGGACTACGGCTGGCGCAACCACCCGGCGGTGAGGATGTGGGCCGGCTACGAGGAGGCGCTGGTCCGGTACGGGCTGGACGTCTGCGCCGTCTGGTGCGAGCCGGGCCGGGCGGACACCTGCGCCGCCACCATGACCACCGACCTGGCCACCGCCTGCGGCCTGACCCGGATCCGCGGCCAGGCCGAGCTGGCCGACGCCGGTGAGCTGCCGCCCTGGCTCGGCCGCGAGGACCTGCACCTGAGCCACCGCTCGTCGCTGGTCCGCAAGGCGCCCGAGCACTACCGGCCGCTGTTCGGTGACGTCCCGCCCGACGTGGAGTACGTCTGGCCCGCCTCCGACCGCCCCCGCCGCTGCCTGCCCTGAAACTCCTTCCCATCGGCTGGGCGGGCGTGACGGATCGGCCGGCTTCGGCGACGATGGGACGATGCGGGGGCGGTCGCGGTGGAGGTGACGGTCTCGGCCCGGGAGGCCGAGGTGCTGAGCCTGCTGGCGGAACGGCGTACCAACGCCGAGATCGCGGAGCGCCTCTTCATCTCCGTCCGCACCGTCGAGAGCCACGTCTCGTCCCTGCTGCGCAAGTACGGCGTCGCCGATCGGCGGGCGCTGTCTGCGGTCCTGCCGGCGGCGGCGACGCGGCCATGTCCGGCCGGCGCCGCGCCGACCGGGCCCCCCGCACCGCGGACTGCCTTCTTCGGCCGCGAAGCGGAACTGGAGACGCTGGCCCGGGCGGTCGACGACGCCCGGCTGGTGAGCCTGGTGGGCGTCGGCGGGGTGGGCAAGACCCGGCTGGCCGTCGAGTTCGCGGCGCGGTGGCCGCCCAGCGCCTTCGTCGACCTGGTTCCGGTGCGGGACGGGTCGGTGGCGCAGGCGGTGGCTGCCACGCTCGGCGTCACCCCGGGCCCACGGCAGCCACTGTCGGAGGCGATCAGTGACGGCCTCGGCGCCGATCGCTCGTTGCTGGTGCTGGACAACTGCGAGCATCTGCTGGACGCGGTGGCCGCCTTCGCCGACCGGCTGCTCACCGCATGCCCGGGCGTCACGCTGCTCACCACCGGCCGGGAACGGCTGGGGGTGCCCGGTGAGCTGGTCCTGCCGGTGCTGCCACTGCCCGGGTCGGACGGACGGGCCCTCTTCCTCGACCGGGCCCGGTCGGCCGGGGCGCGGCTGACCGACGACACGGCGACCGTCGACGAACTCTGCGCTCGGCTCGACAACGTGCCGCTGGCGATCGAACTCGCCGCCGCGCGCAGTGCCTCGTTGGGGGCGGCGGGCCTCCTGGCCGCGCTCACCGATCCGCTGCGGGTGCTGACCGGCGGCCGCCGGGCCGACCGGCGGCACCGCTCGCTGCGCGGGGTGCTGGACTGGAGCTACGGACTGCTGGACGCCGACGAGCAGACGCTGTTCCGGCGGCTGTCCGTGTTCGTGGGCGGGTTCGACCTGGCCGGCGCGGCCCGAGTGGCGCCGCACGGCGACGTGGCCGAGACCGCCGACCTGCTCGGCCGGCTGGTCGAGAAGAGTCTGGTGACACGCGAGCGTGGCGCCGACCGCTGGCGGATGCTGGGCACCGTCCGGGCGTTCGCCGGGGAACACCTCGGCACCGACCCGGCCCGGGGCCAGGTCTTCGACCGGTATCTCGAGTGGGCCACCTCGACGGCGAGCGACCTCGTCGACCGGCTGGGCGGCGAGTGGCGTGACGACTTCGACCTCGCCGCCGACGACCTGCGGGCCGCGCTGCTCGCTCATCGTTACGGCGCCCGGCCGGCGCCGCACCGGCTGGCCCGGGCGCTCGGTCGACTCTCGTACGCCCGTGGGTTCGTGGCCGCGGCCCTGGACTGCTACCGGCAAGCCGCGGCGCGGGCGCCCGACCCCGCCGAGGCGGTCGCGGATCTACGCGCCGCGGCGGACTGCGCACTGGTCGGCACCGCCACCGGCAGGCAGGTGCTCGACCTTCTGCTGACCTGCGCCGAGTTGGCGGAGGCGGCCGGCGACGGCAACGCCCAGGCGCTCGCCCTGACCCGGGTGGTGGAGCTGGTCGACCGGTTCGACGGCCGCCTCGCCAGCGACCTGACGCGGGAGCGGCTGACCGGGTTGCTGGAGCGGGCCCGGGCCACGGGAGATCCGGCCGATCCCGCGGTGGCCGCCGCCGTCGCCATCGCCGCGGCCTGGCACGCCGGCGGCAGGCCGAACCGTCCGGACCAGGAACTCGCCGCCGTCGCCGCGGCGGCGGCCCGGCGCTGCGGCGTGCCGACACTGGTCAGCGCGGGCCTGGACGTGCTGGGAACGGCACACGCGCAGGCCGGACGAGCGGCGGCTGCGCAGCGCATCGCCAGGGAGCGGTTCGAACTGCTGGGTACGCTCGACTCCACCGACCCGCGGGCGGCACCCGAGATCGGCGACATCGTCCACGGGATGGCCACGGTGGCGATCCGGGCCGGCGACCTGCCCGCGGCACTCGGCGTAGCCCGCCGGATGGCCACCGACCAGCTGGCCGGTGACCGCACCCATTCGCTGACCACCCTGGTGCCCGCCCTCGCGCTCCGCGGCAGGCTCCACGAGTCGTTGGCGCAGGCGGAGGCGCTGTGGCAGGGCTGGCAGCGGGCCGACCGGCCACCCAGCGGGCAGCTGGTGGGTGCCATGGCCTTCGCCGTGCTGGCGTGCGGGTTCCGCGGCGACCGGGGCAGCCTGCCGCTCTGGCGGGAGCGGCTGACGACCAGCGCGGCCGGTGCCGGCGTTTCCCTCGCCAACCTGCCGTCGGCGGTGTTCGCCGACTGCCGCCTCGCCCTGCACCTGGGCGACTTCGCCGACGCGTCCCGGCTCGTCGAGCGGGCGTTCGCCGCCTTCTCCGGTTTCCGCTACGAGGCGTACGCCAGGGCGGCCGGCGCGGAACTGGCGGTCGCCGCCGGGTTGCCGGACGCGGTCCGCCGTCTCGCGGCGGCCGAGGCCGATGTCGCCGACAATGCGTGGGCCGCCGCGGGTCTGGCGCGGGCCCGGTGGCGGTCGGCTGCCGATCCCGAGGCACTCGTGGCGGCCCTGACCGGCTGGCAGCGGATCGGCGCGTGCGCCGAGTACGCCTGCACCCTGGCGCTGCTGCCCGGCCGCGAGGAAGAGGCCCGCGCCGAGCTGCGGTCGCTGGGCATGGCGGCCCCCGACGGCTGACCGGCACCACCTACCGACGTGTTCTCCGTGGCCGGATCCGTGGTGAGCACGGATGTGCCGGCGGGCCGTCGGGCGGAGGCTGATCGGACCGAGACGCCGCCGGCGTCGGATCAGCAGGGAGCAACGATGACGGACACCGCGCAGCGCACCGACGTACTGGTGCACCGCAGCTATCTCAAGGCCGACCCGGAGCAGGTCTGGGCCGCGCTCACCCGGTCGGAACTCACCAGGCGTTACGGGTACGCCGGCGCCATCGACATCGACCTGCGCCCCGGTGGCTCCTACCGCGGCTACGCCAGTGAGGCCATGGTCGGCAGCGGCGTCGACATCGTCATCGTCGAGGGTGAGATCACCGCGGTCGAACCCCTCCGCCGGCTCGCCATGACCTGGCGGATGACCGCCGATCCCGCCATGGCCGCCGAGGGGCCCACCCGGCTGACCTACGAGATCGGCCAGGACGAGCGCGGCATCACCACCCTCACCGTCACCCACGACCTCACCGGGGCACCCCAGACCGCGGCGCTGGTCAGCGGCTCCGTGCCCGGAACCGGCGGTGGCTGGGCGTTCGTGCTCAGCGACCTGAAGTCGCTGCTGGAGACCGGCTCGGGCGTCGCCGGATGAACGTCCCACCAACCGACACCCGGACGGGAGGTGCGCCGGTGCCGTCGCCGCGACGCCTGCTCGCCCTCGGCACCGCGCTGGCCGTGGCGCTCCTGGCGCCCGCCGAGGCCGTGACCGCGTCGCCGACTACGGCGCACCGGTCCGCCCAGGTCGGCGTGTCCGACCCGGACCGCTGGCGATCGGCCTGGGCCGCATCGCCCCACCACCCCTTCCCCGGCTTCGGCGCACCGAACTGGTCGGTCACCGGTTTCGCCGACCAGTCGTTGCGGCAGGTGGTCCGGGTGGGCGTCGGCGGCTCGAGGGTCCGGATCCGGCTGTCCAACCGCTTCGGGGACCGGCCGCTGCGGGTGGCCGGCGCGACCGTCGGGCACGCCACCCGTGGGCCGGCCGTCCGCCGGGGGAGCCTGCGCCCGTTGACCTTCGGCGGCTCGACGTCGGCGGTCGTCCCGGCGGGAGCGGAACTCGCCTCCGACCCGGCGCCGCTGCCGACGCGGGCCCTCGATCCGCTCGCGGTGACGCTGTTCTTCGCCGGTGCCACCGGCCCGGCCACCGGACACGAGAACGCGACCGCCACCACCTACCGGGCGGCCGGTGACCAGCGGTTCGCCGACCGGACCGACGTGTTCACCGACACCAGCCGATCCTGGTACTTCCTCACCGGCGTCGACACGGCCGGCCGACCCGGACGGGAACACCGGGTGGTCGTGGCCTTCGGGGACTCGATCACCGACGGGTACGGCACGACGGTCGACGCCGACAACCGGTACCCGGACCAACTGGCTGAACTGCTGCGGACAGGTCCCCGACCGGCGAGCGTGGTGAACGCCGGCATCAACGGCAACAAGCTGCTCGCCGACTCGACCTGCTTCGGCGAGGCGGGAGTGTCCCGGTTCGGTCGGGACGCGCTGGGCCAGCCCGGCGTCGATTCCGTGATCATCCTCGCCGGCATCAACGACATCGGCGGCGGAGGATTCCCCGACTTCGGCTGTGGCGCCTCACCGGTGGTGACCGCGGCGCAGGTGATCGACGGGCATCGGCGGTTGATCCGGGCGGCACACGCGCGGGGCGTCCGGGTCGTCGGAGCCACCACCCTGCCCGTGAAGGGGGCGTTCGGCTACGACACTCCCGCCAATGAGGCGGTCCGCGACGCCGTGAACGCCTGGATCCGGCACGGCGGCGAGTACGACGCCGTGGCCGACCTGGACCGGGCCCTCGCCGACCCGGCCGATCGGAACGCCCTGCGGCCGGCCTACGACTCCGGCGACCACCTGCACCCCAACGACGCGGGTGCCGCCGCGATCGCGGCGGTGGTCGCTCCCCTGATCAGCCGCCACGGCTGAGGGTCGACGCAGCCGACCCGGGGGCCCCGGCACGACGCCGAGCGGTGCCAGGGGCCCCCGCTGCGTTCCTCGGGCAGACTGGAGGCTTAGTCGGGGCGGGGAAGGGTGCACATGACGCTGTCGCAGGCGGTCGGTCGGCTCATCGGCGTACGGGAGCACGTGGTGGATCCGGGCGGCGGTGGCGCGCCCCGGGTGCCGGGCCCGGCCGAGGCGGTGGTGGTCGGCGGCGGCATCGCGGGCATGTCCGCGGCGGTGGTGCTCGCCGAGCGGGGTGTCCGGGTGACGGTGCTGGAGGCGGCGCCCACCCTCGGCGGCCGGCTCGGCGCGTGGCCGGAGGCGCTGCCCGACGGCGACCAGATGAACGAGCACGGCTTCCACGCGTTCTTCCGGCAGTACTACAACTGGCGGTCCATCCTGCGCCGGGTCGACCCGAGGCTGGACTTCCTCAAGCCGATCCCCGGCTATCCGATCCTCTCGTCCCAGTGGCCCACCGAGGAGTTCGGCAAGCTGCCGCCGGCGCCGCCGTTCAACCTGCTGGCGCTGCTGCTGCGCAGTCCCAGCCTGCGCCTGGCCGACCTGCGGTCGATGGACCGGGACGCCGCGCTGCCGCTGCTCACCTACCACCCGGAACGCACGTACGCCGAGTTCGACGACACCACCGCCGACGAGCTGCTCACCTCGCTGCGGCTGCCGGACCGGGCCCGGGCGATGCTCTTCGAGGTCTTCTCCCACTCGTTCTTCAACCACGAGGCCGAGATGTCGGCGGCGGAGATGATCGCCCAGTTCCACTTCTATCTGCTGGGCAACCCGGAGGGGTTGGCCTTCGACTGCCCGGACGAGGACTACGCCACGGCGATCTGGGGGCCGCTGCGCCGGCACGTCGAGTCGCACGGCGGCCGGGTGCTGACCGACGCCCCGGCCACCCGGCTGGACCGCACCCCGGGCGGCTGGCGGGTGACCACCGGCGACGGCACGTCGTACCCGGCCGGGCACGTGGTGCTCGCCGTCGACCCGCCCGCGCTGGCCCGGCTGGTCGGCGCCTCCCCGGTGCTCGCCGGGGCCGCGCCGCAGCTGGTGGAGCGGATGTCCGCGTTCGGCACGGCCGGCCCGCCGTACGCGGTGGCCCGCTACTGGATGGACGGGGACGTGCGCTCCGACCGGGCGGTGTTCAGCGGGGTGTCCCGGCAGGCCACCCTCGACTCGGTGACCCTCTACCACCGGCTGGAGAACGAGTCCCGCCGCTGGGCCGAGCGCACCGGCGGCTCGGTGGTGGAGCTGCACGCGTACGCCTGCGAGCCGGATGTGCCGGCCGAGGAGTTGGCCGAGCGGATGCGCGCCGAGCTGGTCGGGTTGTGGCCGGAGGCGGCGGGGCTGCGGGTCCGCGAGCTGCGCGCCCGGGTGGAGGCCCAGGCCCCGGCGTTCACCCCGGGCAGCGACCGCTGGCGACCGGGGGTACGCACCGAGGCCGACGGGCTCTACCTGGCCGGCGACGGCATCCGGACGGAGTTCCCGAGCGCGTTGATGGAACGCTCGGCGGCCACCGGGATCCTGGCGGCCAACCACATCCTGCGGACCGAGGGTGGCGCCGCGGAGCCGGTCCGCTCCATCCGCCCCCGGGGTCTGCTCGCCCGCCACTGACCCCGCCCCGCCTCCTCACACCATCGGCGGCGCATCACGCTCGTTCCCTCCTTACCACCCTCGGCAACATACCGTTTTAGTTACAATTGCCCGGATCTGCCGATGGGGTCCGTCCAGTCGAACCGGGCGGCCGGTCAGGTGAGGGAGGTCCGTGCAGCCAGCCGACCAACTGCAGTGGGAGGCCCCGTCCGACGGCGAGGACCGGGACGGGCGATCAGCCGTGGTGACCGCGCTGCACCTGGGCTGGTGGCTCGCCGACGCCTTCCACACCGTGCTGCACCCGCACGCCTGGTCGCCGGAGGCGGGGGACGGCTCGTCGCCGGAGCCGCCCCGCAAGCTGGCGAACTTCACCGAGATGCCGGTGGCCCGCCGGCTGCGGATGTACCTCGACGGGGTGGACGTCGCGCTGACCCGGATCGCCGCGTCGACCGCCGACGGTCGGCAGCGGCCGAGCACGGCGGCGGCCCGGTCCCACCTCGACCGGGCCGGACCGCCGTGGGCCGAGGACGCCGCGGAGCTGCTGTCGACGATCGACGAGCTGAACATGGACGTGCTGCGCTGGACCATGGCGACCGACCACCGGGTCGGGCTGGCGTACCGGCTGGGCCGGTCGCTGGCCGACACCGTCCGCAACTGCGAGCTGGAGCCGCTGCCGCCGCGCTTCAACGGCCGACAGGAACAGCTCTCCCGCTGGCTGCGGGCACTGGCCGGCGCGCTGCCGCCGTTCTCCGCCGAGGTGGTCCGCGGCTCCCTGCGGGCCTGGACGACAGCCGTCGACGCCGCGAACACCGTCGAGCCGTGGTCCGGCACGCCGACGGTCCGGGGGCTGGCCGCCGCCGTACGCGATCAGGGCGAGCTGTGGCGCGGCGTCCTGACCGGTGAGCTGGACCCCCGCGACCTGCTCGACGAGGACGACTACGCCGTGGTGGCGCAGCGCCTGATCATCCGGGACCGGCGGCTGGTCGTGGAGGCGGTCCGCGGCATCTTCCGGCCGGTGCTGGTCCCGCTGCTGGCCGCCCTGCTCGCCGTGGTCGGGGTGAGCGCCCTGGCGGCCAGCGGCTCGCCCACCACCCGGGCCGCGATCGCGCTGGTCGGCCTCGGCGGCGGTCTCGCCGCGATCTGGCGGTCGGTCTCCCGGCCCGCGCTCGCCGTCGCCGGCCAGGTCAACCGGCCGCTGCTGGACGCCGAACTGATCGTCCAGATGGTCGACCGGGTGACCGAACCGCTGTGGCGGGCCGGGGCGCGGCGGTAGCGGCACCAGATGCGCTGCCGCCCCTCCCGGCGATCGCGCAGGCCAGCCCTCGCCACCTCCGGTACCGGCCGCTGTCAGGAGGCCTGGTTGGCGCGGGTCATCGAGGTTGGCCGTAGCGCCTCGTCGCTGATCTCGGCGTGCATCGCCGCCACCACGGAACGCGTCCGGGTCGACCGGCCGGTCCCGGTTGGCGGCGTGCAACCGGTTCGCCGCGTCGAACGCCCGCTGGGCGGACACGAGATACCTCGTGTACGTCTCACGACGGGCCGCACGCAACTCCCGCCGCGAGGCGAACGTCTGCTCCTGCTGGACCCGCTCGCGTTGCCAACGGTGGGTCAGGTAAGCGGTGAGCAGCCCGAACAGCGCGGTGATCGCGACTCCGCTGAGGGTCGCGCCCACCGCCGACCAACCAGTCATGGGGGAAATCTAGTCGCCCCCGCCGACCGGACGGTGACGCAGGAACGCCTCGGCCCGGCGGGCGTCCCGGAAGATCGAGACCGCGGCGACGACGAAGAGCGCGGCCATCACCAACAGCAGCACCGTCCAGAACCAGGAGTACCGGGACAGCGCCTGCCCCGCGAAGAAGAGCATCATGCAGGCGTACAGCCCGAGCAGCCAGCGGCCACCGGCCATCTGCTCGGCGACGTTGCGCAGCACCGCCGGGTCCTCGCCGGCAGCCGGCTCGTCGCGGCGGACCTGCTTGGCCAGCTCCCGCCGCCGGGACCAGCTCACCGCCCAGATGCGGGACTCCCGGTTGGCCTTGAACCGGCCGCTGCGATAGCCGTAGACGAACCAGCCTGCCTCTCCGAGCAGCCCGAGCCCCACCAGGGCCAGGCCGGCGTTCTCTGCCCAGCCGGGCGGGTTCCCGCGCCAGCTCGGCAGCTCGTCCCCGCCGGTGATCGCCCCGATCACGAACCCGGCGATCGCCAGGACGACCACCGCGCCGACCGCCAGCAACCGGAAGCGCCGTCGCCCGCGGGTGATCCGGTCCCGCTCCACATCCGCCATGTCCACCATGGACCCCCGTTCGCCGTCGACGGACGTACCCATCGACGGGGGTCGGGCAAACGGCGGTCAGGGACGGCCGGGCGGCGCCCAGCCGAAGCGCGGCGGGCGGCGCTCGTTGGCCGCCGCCACCCCCTCGCGGGCCTCGCCGCTCTCCCGGACCTGCCGGTGCCACCAGTCGATCCGCGCGTCGTCGGCCCGGTCGTCGACGATCTCCTTGGCGGCGGCCACGGTGAGCTGCGAGCGGGCCGCGACGACGGCGGTGATCGCGTCGACCCGCTCGGCGAGCCGGTCGACCGGCAGCAGCTCGTCGACCAGGCCGACCCGCAGCGCCCGCTCGGCGTCGATCAGCTCGCCGGTGAAGAGCAGGTACTTGGCGGTGGCCGGGCCGACCAGCCGGGCCAGCCGTCGGGTGGTCGGCGCCGGATAGACCAGCCCCAGCCGGGCCGGCGGCACACCGAACCGGGCGCCCTCGGCGGCGATCCGCAGGTCGCAGGCGACGGCGAGCTGGCAGCCACCGCCCACGCAGGCCCCCTCGATCGCGGCGACGGTGGGCTTGGCGAAGCCGGCCAGCCGTTCCTCCGCGGTCACCGCGATGCTGGCGTCACCGGCGTCCAGCAGTTCGTCCAGGTCACCGAGGTCGGCCCCGGCGCAGAAGGTGCCGCCCGCGCCGGTGAGCACCAGCGCCCGGACCGCCGGGTCGGCCGCCAGCCCGTCCAGCAGGACCGGCAGCTGCCGCCACATCGCGGCGGTCATCGCGTTGCGCCGGGCCGGGTTGTGGATGGTCACCGTCGCCACCGGCCCGGTCACCGTGACGGTCAGCTCCGCGTCCGACATGCGCTCCCCCTGGTTGGTCCCGGGCCCGACCATAACGGCGCGGGCCCGACGACCACCCGGGTGGGTGGTCGCCGGGCCCGCCGGCATCGGATCAGGTCAGGAGACGTTGACCGCGGTGTCGTCGACCACGAAGGAGGTCTGGAGCGAGGCGTCCTCGGTGGCGGTGAACTTCAGGGTGACGGTCTGGCCGGCGTACGAGGCCAGCGAGAACGAGCGCAGGGTGTACCCGGCGGCCTTGTTCAGGTTGGAGTACGTGCCCAGCGTCGCCAGCACCGTGCCGGACGAGTTGAGCACCTGCACCCTGACCGTGTCGTACGCGGTGCTGGTGGTCGTCTCGGCCGTGTCGATGTGCAGGTAGAAGGAGAAGTTGTACGAGGTGCAGCCGGCCGGCAGGCTCACCGACTGGGACAGGGTGTCGGTGTGGCTGCTGCCGTACCCGTCCATCCAGGCGTTCCAGGTGCCGGAGCGGGCCGGCTGGCTGGCGCCGGGCTGGCCGATGACGCCGGAGCTGGCCGTCCACGCCGTGCTGCCGGACTCGAAGCCCGGGTTGCCGATCTTCTGGCCGGCGCCGGTGCAGCCGCCGCCGGTGCCGTTGACGGTCAGCGTGTAGCCGGCCGTGTGGGTCACGGCGCCGGTGCCGGTGACGGTCACCGAGTAGGTGCCGGTCGGGGTGGCCGACGAGGTGCTGATGGTGAGGGTGGACGAGCCGCCCGAGGTCACCGAGGAGGGGCTGAACGACGCGGTCGCGCCGCTCGGCAGGCCGGACGCGGAGAGCGACACGGTCTGCGCGGTGCCCGAGGTGGTCGCGGTCGACACGGTGGTGGAGACGGAACCGCCCGCGGTCACCGAGCCGGAGGTCGGGGAGAGCGAGACGGAGAAGTCGTTACCGGTCGACGAGCAGGGCGCGTCGGAGCCGGAGACCGCGACGGCGGTCCACGCGGCCTGGACGGCCTTGTACTCGGCGGAGCAGTTGCCGTAGAGGTCGGTCGCCGCCCGCAGGGAGTACGCCCGGGCGGTGTTCGACGGGGTGGTGTTGTTGACGTACGACGTGTTGGAGGTGAAGTACACGTCGAGCGCCCGGAACCAGATCTTCTCGGCCTTGGCGCGGCCGATGCCGGTCACCGCCGGGGCGGAGCCGCAGACCGGGGAGGTGCCCCAGGAGGTGGCGCCGGTGCCCTCGGAGAGGTTGAAGAAGAAGTGGTTGGCCGGACCGGACGAGTAGTGCACGTCCTTGTTCTTCGTGCTGGTGGTCCAGCACGAGTCGGACGAGCCGTCCAGCGACGGGTTGTACATGTAGCGCAGCGGCGAGCCGTTGCCGTTGATGTCGATCTCTTCGCCGATCTTGTAGTCGCCCGGGTCACCCGGGGCGGCGGCGTAGAACTCGACGGAGGTGCCGAAGATGTCGCTGGTCGCCTCGTTGAGACCACCGGACTCACCGGAGTAGGTGAGGCCGCCGGAGACCACGTTCTCGGTGACGCCGTGGCTCATCTCGTGGCCGGCCACGTCCAGCGACACCAGCGGCTTGGCGTTGCCGGAGCCGTCGCCGTAGGTCATCTGGGAGCCGTCCCAGAAGGCGTTGACGTAGGCGCTGCCGTAGTGCACCCGGCTGGGAACGCCGGCGCCGGTGCCGAAGATGCCGTTGCGGCCGTGCACGTTCTTGAAGTAGTCGAACGTCTTCGCGGCGCCGAAGTGCGCGTCCACCGCGGCGGACTGCCGGTTGGAGGCGGCACCGGTGCCCCAGGTGTTGTCGGCGTCGGTGAACGTGGTGCAGGTGCCCGAGGTGGTGTTGTTCATGTCGCAGGTGCGGCCGTTGCCGTGCGACGGGTCCACCATCGAGTAGGTGCTGCCCGACAGCGTGGTGTCCACGCTGACCGTGCCGGAGTAGACGCTGTTGCCGGTGCCGGCGACCGACTCGATCTCGTCGTACGAGCCGATCACCCTGCCGGTCACGGCGTCGGTGATGACGTGCAGCTTCGACGGGGTCTGCTTGTCGGCCTTGAAGCCCGTGGCGACGGTCTCCCAGGCCAGCCGGCCCTTGCCCGAGCTGGCGTCGACGAAGAGCTCCGGGGCGCCCACGGCGGCGAGCGAGCCCTTGAAGGTCTTCCGGGCGGTCTCCTTGGCGGCGGCCGAGGTGACCTTGGCGGCGGTGCCGAGGGTCAGCGGGGCGGACAGACCGACCGAGGTGCCGGCGTACGCGCCGTTGGGGGCGGTGTGGATGACGAAGTCACCGCCGTAGACGCGCAGGCCGTGGTAGGTCCGGGTGTAGCGGGTGTGCGCCGCACCGTTCGCGTCCACCTTCGTCCGGTACGCCTGGTAGGCCTCACCGCTGGCGCCCTGGACGGCACCGGGGTTGCTGGCGAGGAGGCTCTCAGCGCGTGCTGCGGCGGACGAGGCGGGAGCGGGGGCGCTCGGGGTTGCCGCTTGCGCCGCGGGGGTGGCGACGCAGGTCAGCACGCCACTGGTGAGCAGCGCTGCACTGACGGCGGCGAGGGGTCTTTTCACGTGCCCTCCTGAAGGGGGGGAATGTGTGACGGGGGTAGTCACGCATGTAGATATACTGATACACCGACGAAAAGAGAAGAGGGGGGAGCACTTCTGGTCGGCGACAGTGGCCGTTCGGACGAGGCGGCCCAGGTTGTCGGGAACCGGAGCGGGGCGTCGCACGTCCGACGAGGCATGACACCAGCCCCCAGGACAGTTGTCAAGATCGCTGTGATGGCGATGATTCTGAGCGGTTGCTCAGCGAACGAACCGGCCGGACCAGCCGCGCAGTCCCCGTCCGCGCCCGCCACGAGCAGCGCCGCACCGACCGCGCCGACCACCGTCACCGCCGCGCCCACGCCGACGTCCGGCACCGGGTCGACGCCCACCACCGGACCGGCGTCGGGCACCCCGACCCCGGCCGGTGACCTCCCGGCGAGCGCCGAGCGGGTGGTGCTCACCCGCTCCGGCGGCTTCGCCGGCCGCGCGGAGACGGTGACCGTGCAACCGGACGGCAGCTGGACCGTCGAGGGGGCCGGATCGCGGCATACCGGGAGGATCGCCGGTGCGGATCTCGACCGGTTGCGGCAACTGCTCGCCGACCCCCGGCTGGCCACCGAGGCCGACGCCCCCGCCACCCCGACCAACTGCGCCGACGCGTTCGAGTACCGGCTCACCGTCGGGCAGCGGACGACCGGCCACGTCGACTGCCCCGGCGAGGACGGTTCGGCCGGGGCCACGGCCGCCGTGGTGGAGCTGCTGGTCCGGGTCACCGGCTCCTGACGACACTCCCGGCCGGCGGCGTACCCCCACGCCGCCGGCCGGGCTGTCAGTCGGGGGCGGCGGCCAACAGGGCCCGGCGGACCGCCTGCACCTCCCGCCGCCCCGCCGCCACCGGCCGGGCGGCGAGGAAGAGCGTGTTCAGCGGCGGCACCGGCGGGGTGAGCAGCGCGCGGACGGTCCCGGCCGCGAGTTCGTCCCGGCACAGGTAGCGGGGCAGCACGCTCACCCCCGCCCCGGCCACCACGGCGGCGAGCACCGCCCGCAGGTCGGCCACCACCAGGCTGGGCGTCCGGGTCAGCCGGGCGTCGAAGACCGTCCGCCACCAGCGGCGCAGGATCGGCGCCTCCTCCGCGTACGCCAGCAGCGGCACGTCCCGCAGCGCCGCCGGGGTCACCGGACCGGCCAGCCGGTCCGCCCAGACCGGGGCGCCCACCAGCACGAACTCCTCGTCGTAGAGCGGCTCGGCGGTGAGCCCACGGCGGCGGGGTCGGACACTGGTCACGGCCAGGTCGAGCCGCCCGACGGCCAGGTCGTCCAGCAGCGCGTCCGGCAGCCCGGCGGTGACCCGCAGCTCCAGCCCGTCGGCGACCAGGCCGGCCAGCGCGGGCAGCGCCCGGACCGCCAGGAACTCGGCGGGTCCGCCCAGGAACACCGTCCGGGGGTACGCCTCGTCCCGGTCGTCGGCGAGCACGGTGTCCAGCCGGTCCAGCGGTTCGGCGACCCGGCGGGCCAGCTCGTCCCCGGCGGGGGTGGGCCGGACGCCCCGGGGCAACCTGTCGAACAGCGGACGACCGACCGCCTCCTCCAGGGCGCGCAGCTGGGCGGTCACCGTCGGCTGCGCCAGGCCGAGCAGTTCGGCGGCGGCGGTGATCGAACCGGACCGGTGGACGGCGAGGAAGCTGCGCAGCAGGTCGAGCGAGACCTTCACATCAGTAAACCTATCGCGGCTGTGGCATTCGCCTATTGGTCGGCTATGGCTTTCCGCGCCAGCATGGGTGCCATGACTCGTGCACTGATCGCTCTGACCAGCCACCGCCAGCTCGGCAACACCGGCCGGGAGACCGGCTTCTACGTCGGCGAGGCCGCCGAGCCGTGGGAGGTCTTCCGGGCCGCCGGCTGGGACGTCGACCTGGTCTCGGTCGCCGGTGGCCGGCCGCCGCAGGACGGCCGCGACGAGAACGACAAGACCCAGAACGACTTCCTGGCCACCGCCGGTGTCGAGAACACCCCGAAGGCCGCCGACGTCGACCCGGCCGGATACGACGCGATCGTCTTCGCGGGCGGTCACGGCGCGATGTGGGACTTCCCGGACAACCCGGATCTGGCCCGCATCGCCGCGTCGATCTACGAGCGCGGCGGCGTGGTGTCGGCGGTCTGCCACGGCCCCGCCGCCCTGGTCGACCTGAAGCTCACCGACGGCGCGAAGCTGGTCGCCGGCAAGCGGGTGGCCGGCTTCACCAACGACGAGGAGGACGCCGTCGGCCTCAGTGCCGAGGTGCCGTTCCTGCTCGCCGACAAGCTGACCGAGGCCGGCGCCACGCACGTGCCCGCGCCGAACTTCACCGAGCACGTGGTGGTCGACGGTCGCCTGGTCACCGGCCAGAACCCGCAGTCCGCCCGCGCCCTGGCCGAGGCCGTCGTCAAGACCGTCCAGTCCGCCTGACCCGCCCCACCTGGCCGGAGACCGCGCATCGGGCCCCGGCCCGCCCGCACTCCGCCCATGACCGCGTTCGATCCAGGAAGTAGTGGCCTCGCCGACGCAGGGAGGCCACTACTTCCATGTTCGGGCACGATCGTGCGCGGGTCGCCTCATGCCGCAGCTCACAATGCAACGCACCGTTGCGTTGCGCTACGGTTGGCCGCATGACCGTCACCGCCACCCCCGTCGAAGGCAACCCCGCCGTCGCCGGCACGCCGCCCGCGCTGCCCGCCACCGCGACCGCCCTCGTCGGGCAGGTACGAGGCACCGGACCCGCGTTCACCGCCACCTCTCCGCTGACCGGCGAGCGGACCGTGGACGTACCGTCGAGCACGGCGGCCGACCTCGACGCGGCCTTCGCCGACGCGCGGACCGCACAGCGGGCCTGGGCGACGCTGCCCGCCTCCCGGCGGACCCGGTTCCTGCTCCGCCTGCACGACCTGGTCCTGGACCGGCAGGCCGAGGGGCTGGACCTGATCCAGTTGGAGGCCGGCAAGGCCCGGCGGCACGCCGTCGAGGAGATCCTCGACGTGGCGATCAACGCCCGCTACCACGCCCGCCGCACCGCGAAGCTGCTGCGCCCCCGCCGCCGGGCCGGCGCCCTGCCGGTGCTCACCCGCGCCCACGAGCTGCGCTTCCCGGTCGGCGTGGTGGGCGTCATCTCGCCGTGGAACTATCCGCTCTCGCTGGCCGTCGCCGAGGTGCTGCCCGCCCTGGCCGCCGGCAACGCCGTGGTGCACCGCCCCGACCCGGCCACCATGCTCACCGCGCTCTGGGTCCGCGACCTCGCGGTCACCGCCGGGCTGCCGGCCGCCCTCTGGCAGGTCGTCGCCGGGGAGGGCGCCGACGTCGGTCCGCTGGTCACCGACCGCGCCGACCTGGTCTGCTTCACCGGCTCCACCCGGGTCGGCCGGGAGGTCGCCGCCCGGGCCGCCCATCGGCTCGTCCCGACCTCGCTGGAGCTCGGCGGCAAGAACCCGCTGCTGGTGCTGGACGACGCCGACCTGGACCGGGCGGTGGAGGGCGCCATCCGGGCCTGCTTCGCCAGCGCCGGGCAGCTCTGCGTCTCCATCGAGCGGGTGTACGTCGCCGACAAGCTGCACGACGAGTTCCTGCGCCGCTTCGTCGCCCGGACCGGCGCGCTGCGCCTCGGCGTCGGCGGGGACTTCGACGCCGACCTGGGCTCGCTCGCCTCGGCCCGCCAGCTCGACACGGTCACCGCGCACGTCACCGACGCCGTCGCCCGGGGCGCCACCCTGCACACCGGCGGCCGGCACCGACCCGACATCGGCCCGTACGTCTTCGAACCCACCGTGCTCACCGGCGTCACGCCGCAGATGCGGATGTTCGCCGAGGAGACCTTCGGACCGGTGGTCGCGGTGTACCGGTTCGGCACCGACGACGAGGCCGTCGCGCTGGCCAACGACACCGCGTACGGGCTGAACGCCAGCGTGTTCAGCGGCTCCGGCCGGCGGGGCGAGGCGGTGGCCGCCCGGATCGACGCGGGTGGCGTCAACGTCGACGACGGCTACTCGGCCGTCTGGGGCAGCGTCGACGCCCCGATGGGCGGCTGGAAGGACTCCGGCCTCGGTGGCCGGCACGGCGCCGACGGGCTGCTCCGGTTCACCCGGGTCAAGACCGTCGCCCGGCAGCGGGGACCGGCCCTGGCGCCCGCGTACCACCGGCCGGCGGCCGAGACCGCGGCCTGGACCCGCCGGATGACGGCGGCGCTGCGCCTGCTGCGCCGCACCGGCCGATGACCGGGGTACGCCCGGCCCGCGGCCCACGCGGCGCCGAGGCGATCCACGCCGCCGTGCTGGCCCTGCTCGCCGAGGAGGGCTACGTCGGCCTGACCGTCGAGGGGGTGGCCCGCCGCTCCGGGATCAACAAGACCACCCTCTACCGCTGGTGGCCGTCGAAGCCACCGCTGGTGGCGGCCACCTTCCGGCACGCCATCGCCCGGGACCTGCCGGTGCCCGACACCGGTACGCTCCGCGGCGACCTGGTCGCCCTGGTCCGCTCGAAGGCCGCCTTCTTCGCCGACGGCCCGGGCCGGCTCGCCGCCGACGTGCTCGCCCACACCGGCGCGGACACCGAACTCGCCCGCCTCGCCGACGAACTGCTCGGCGAGCACTGCGCGCACGTGGCCGAGGTGACCGGACGGGCCCGGGCCCGCGGCGAGCTCACCGGCCCGGTCGACGACGAGCTCCTGGCCGACCTGCTGCTCGGCCCGGTCTGGCTGCGGGCGGTGGTCACCCGCCGGCCGCTGTCGGGCGCCGACGCCGACACTCTGGTCGACACCCTCCTCGCCGGTCTGCCCCGCTAGACCCGGTAGTCGGGCGGCAGGCCGGTGGCACGCAGCTCCGGCGGCAGGTGCGCGACGTCGTTGTGGGCGATCAGGTTCGGCGGGCCGGCGGAACCGAACCGGATCACGGTCAGCCCGGCGTTGTGCTGGTTCAGCCCGAGCCACCGGGCCGGCGGGGCGTCCAGGGCGTGCCGCACGAACCAGGCGATCAGGAAACTGTGCGTGACCACCAGCTCGCGCACGTCCTCGTCACCGTCCGGCGGGGCGGCGAACCGCCGCACCGCCGCCGCGGTCACCCGCGGCCCGTCGACCCGCTCGGCCGCGCTGTAGCCGCCCAGCAGGTTCGCGTACGCCGGCGGCAGCCCGGCCGGGTCGGTGTCGTGCGGCAGGTGGTCGCCGGCCAGCTCGGTGGCGTACACCGGAGTTCCCGGCAGGGACCGGGCGACCAGCTCGGCGGTCTGCGCGGCCCGGGGCAGCGGGCCGTGGTGCACGGCGGCGAACGGTACGCCGCGCAGCCGCTCGCCGAGCAGCGTGGCCTGCCGGCGCCCCCGCTCGGAGAGTCCCACCGGCGTGGTCTCCCGGTCGCCGTCCTGCTCGGCGTTCCGGGCCAGGTAGAGCAGTCGAGCCGCCAAAAACCTCTCCTCACACCTCGGGAGACGCGATGCTAGCCCGCGCCCCCCCCGACCGCGGTGTCCCGTCAGGAGCGGGGGAACATCTGGCCGATCCGGATCCGGTTGCCGAACGGGTCCCGGATGCCGAAGTCGATCCCGTAGGGCCGCTCGGTCGGCTCGTCGGTGATGTCGACGCCGTTACCGACCAGATCCTCGTACGTCTTGCGGGCGTCGTCGGTGGTGATGCTCAGCCACCCGCCCAGCACCCCCTTGGTGAGCAGCTCACGGACCTGCTCGGCGGTGGCCGGGTCCAGCGCCGGCGGGCCCGGCTTCTCCAACAGGATCTCCCGGTCGGGCTGGCCGGGCAGGTTGACCGTCAACCAGCGCATGAAGCCGAGATCCTGGTCGGTGTTCACCTCGAAGCCGAGCTTCCCGACGTAGAAGTCCAGCGCCTGGTCCTGGTCGAGCACGTAGATCTGGGAGCGGGTGACCGCGTTCATCGTCATGCCGACCACGCTATGGCAGGCCCTGAGCTGGTGCTTATCCGAAACTGCTGGGTCTGGTCCAGGCCTTGGCGAAGCAGCTCGGCACGTTCGCCGGCACCGCCGGGCGACGCCGCCGGAAGTCGCTGGTCGACTCACCGACGACGCCGCGGAAGGTCCGGCTGAACGTGCCGAGGCTGCCGAACCCGACCGCGTAGCAGATGTCCGTGACGTCCCGGTCGGTCTCCACCAGCAGCGCCATCGCCCGCTCGATCCGGCGGCGTTGCAGATAGCGGTGCGGGGTCTCGCCGAAGGTGGCGCGGAACGTCCGGATGAAGTGCGCCGGGGAGACGTGCGCGATCCGGGCCAGCGCCGGCACGTCCAAAGGGGACGCGTACGCCCGGTCCATCGCGTCCCGGGCGCGCAGCATCGCCCGGTTCGACTCCTCGGCCGCCCGACTCACCCGGGGTCCCTGACCAGGTCGAGCCCGGCGAGCCGGGCCGGATCGGCCACCACCTCGATCCCGATGATCCGGTCGGTGACCGTGAAGCTGAGCGCCAGCCGGACCTGCCCGTCGAGAACGACCACCGCACCGGGCAGCGCGTCCACGTACGCGGGCAGCGCGCCCCGCGCCCGGCCGTTGAAGAAGGCGGCCACCGTCTCGGCGCCCCGCGCCTGCGCCCGGCCGCCCATCGCGACCGCGGTCGCGTCGGAGCGCAGCACGACGTACGGGTCGAGCAGCTTCACCAGGTCCTCGAAGCGGCCCTCCCGGGAGGCGGCGAGGAACGCCTCGACGACCCGGCGCTGCCGGCCCGGGTCGGTGAGCGGATCGGCCGATCGGCTCTGCACCCGCCGCCGGGCGCGGACGGCGATCTGCCGGACGGCGGCGACGCTGCGGTCCACCACCGGCGCGATCTCCTCGAAGGAGACGGCGAACATGTCGTGCAGCACGAAGACCAGACGATCGGTCGGGCCGAGGGTGGTCAGCACCACCTCGAGCGCCCGGCCCACCGACTCGGCGTGCACCGCCTCCTGAGCCGGGTCGGCCACCCCGGCCGGCTCGTCGGTCACCTCGTCCACCGGGCGCTCGTGGCGGGCGCTGCCGGAGCGGAGCCGGTCCAGGCAGACCCGGCCGACGGTGGTGGTCAGCCAGCCGGGGAGGTTCTCGATGGTGGTGTGGTCGGCGCGGCTCAGCCGCAGCCAGGTGTCCTGCACGGCGTCGTCGGCCTCCGCCGAGGAGCCGAGCATCCGGTGGGCGACCGCGCGCAGGTGCGGACGGTGCTCCTCGAAGCGCCGGGCCAGCAGGTCGGTGTCGGGCATCCCGTCGCCACCCCTCGCGAATGACCGTCGTCACATCTGTCACGCCGCCCGGCGTCGCCTCGACAACCAGGTGAGGGCCGGCGCGACGGGCGCCGGCCAGCCTAACAGGACGGAACGGCATGACTCTCGAGGCACGAATCCCGAACCCGGCGGCGCTGCTCCCCGACGCCGTGCAGGCGGTCAACCTGCTCTACAAGGCCGCCCACTCGGCCGGCGTACCCGGCACCACCCTCGAACTGGTCCACCTGCGGGCGAGCCAGATCAACGGGTGCAGCGCCTGCGTCGACTCGGGGGCGCGTGGGGCCCGCAAGGCCGGCGAGACCGAGGAGCGGCTCTTCGCGGTCGCCGCCTGGCGGGAGACCCCGTACTTCACCGAGGCGGAACGGGCGGCGCTCGCGCTGGCCGAGGCCGCCACCCGGCTCGCCGACCGGAGCGACGCGGTGCCCGACGCGGTGTGGGACGAGGCGGCCCGGCACTTCGGCGAGAAGGAGCTGGCGGCGCTGGTCCTCTGGATCGCCACCACCAACTTCTTCAACCGGATCAATGCCACCACCCGGCAGCCGGCCCCGCAGAACTGGGGCTGAGCCGGCCCGGGGCGGCGCGGGGTGCCGTCCTCCGCGCCGCCTCTTCCGCCCACCGCTGACCGGGGTCACCGGCCGGCCCGACCGGGCCGGTCAGGACGCCGGTGGGCACCAGGCGGCGGACGGCACCCCGGACAGCACCGGGAAACCGACGGCCAGGAACACCAGCGCGGCGGCCAGCCACGGCCACCAGCGCCCGCCCCGGTGCAGGCGGACCAGGGCGACGGCGAAGCAGAGCAACGCCGCCACGGTCGTCGAGGCCGCCACCGACCAGACCAGGGCGCCGTCGTCGACTCCCCCGGGACACCGGCCGGCACCGGTGATCTCGGGGCTGAACCAGGCGAGCACCCAGCCGTAGAGCAGCAGCACCGGACCGACCACCAGCGACGCCACCGCCGTGACCAGGACCCGCAGCGCGCGGGGCGGGGCGGTGGTGGTGACATGCCCGGCCGGAAGGTCTGTCATGTCGACACTGTGGCAGCCGGACCGACGACCTGCCATCAGCGCTTCGTTCGACGGCCGGCGGCGCCGCGAGAAGCCGGATGGAATTGGAGCCCCCGGCCGGGATCGAACCGGCGACATCTCGCTTACAAGGCGAGTGCTCTGGCCAGCTGAGCTACAGGGGCGCATGTGTCGACGTCAGCATAGCGACCGCGACCCGGAAATCACGCTCGGCAGGCCCCCGGAGCACCGCAAACGTCGATTCGTATCGACCGACGGGGTCGAGTCGGAGGGATTGATGCCCGCCCGTGCCCGACTGACCGGTATGCGCATGCCGCCCGTCCCATCCCTTGTCCCTCGTCTTGGCAGTGCCGGCAAAGCGCACTACCGTGCAGTGACACGGACGACACCACGGCCTGCCCGAGGCGCCGTCCGTGGGCTGGCACCTTCGGTGCCGGCCGCTCCTTCACTCGGATCGTCCGGCACGTTCCTGCCGGTGAAAGGAAGCACCCCCATGGCTTCGGTCACCTATTCGAAGGCGTCCCGCATCTACGCGGGCACCGAGCGGCCCGCCGTCAACCAGCTCGACCTGGAGATCGGCGACGGCGAGTTCCTCGTCCTGGTCGGCCCGTCCGGCTGCGGTAAGTCCACCAGCCTGCGCATGCTCGCCGGCCTGGAGGACGTCGACGAGGGCGCGATCTACATCGACGACCGCGACGTCACCCACCTGCCCCCGAAGGCCCGCGACATCGCGATGGTCTTCCAGAACTACGCCCTCTACCCGCACATGACGGTGTACGAGAACATGGCGTTCGCGCTCAAGCTGCGCAAGACCTCGAAGTCGGAGATCGACCGGCGGGTCAAGGAGGCGGCCGGGCTGCTCCAGCTGGAGGAGTTCCTCAACCGCAAGCCGAAGGCGCTCTCCGGTGGTCAGCGCCAGCGGGTCGCGATGGGCCGCGCCATCGTCCGGGAGCCGCAGGTCTTCCTCATGGACGAGCCGCTGTCGAACCTCGACGCCAAGCTCCGCGTGCAGACCCGTACCCAGATCGCCTCGCTCCAGGCGAAGCTGGGCATCACCACCGTCTACGTCACCCACGACCAGGTCGAGGCCATGACCATGGGTCACCGGGTGGCGGTCATGCTCGACGGTGTGCTCCAGCAGGTGGACACCCCGCGGGCGCTCTACGACACCCCGGCCAACGTCTTCGTCGCCGGCTTCATCGGCTCCCCGGCCATGAACATCAAGACGGTGCCGCTGACCGAGCAGGGCGCGATCTTCGCCGACCTGCACATCCCGCTCACCCGGGAGCAGGTCGCCGCGGCCCAGGCCGAGGGTGGCAACGGCAAGGTGACCGTGGGCTTCCGCCCGGAGGACTGCGACATGGTCAGCCCGACCGAGGGCGGCATGCCGGTCGTGGTCGAGCTGGTCGAGGACCTCGGCTCGGACGCGAACGTCTACGGCCACGCCGCCCTGGAGGGCGTCAACGAGCGGTTCGTGGTCCGCACCGACCGCCGCAGCATGCCGAACATGGGTGACACCGTGTTCGTCAAGCCGCGCACCGGGCAGAACCACTTCTTCCACGCCACCTCCGGCGCCCGGATCTGACGTAGCAACGCCTGACAGGGGCGGTCCGCTTCGGCGGGCCGCCCCTGTCGTCGTACCCGGGGATGGGCCGGACCCGGTGGCTCCGACGCGCGACGGGCCGCCCCCGGCTGGGGACGGCCCGTCGACGGCGTGCGGTGCGGAGGTCAGGCCTCCACGGAACGGCGGCGGGCCACCTCGGCCAGGGTGACCGCGGCGGCGACACTGGCGTTGAGCGACTCCACGTCGGAGATCATCGGGATGCTCACGGTCAGGTCGCAGGTCTCGCCGACCAGGCGGGACAGGCCGCGGCCCTCCGAGCCGACCACCACGACCAGCGGACCGACGGCGGCCTCCAGGTCGTACAGGTCGGTGTCGCCGTCGGCGTCCAGGCCGACCACCATGAAGCCGGCGTCCTTGCATGCCTTCAGCGACCGGGTCAGGTTGGTGACCTGGGCCACCGGCACCCGCGCGGCCGCGCCGGCGCTGGTCCGCCAGGCGGTCGCGGTGATCCCCGCCGCCCGCCGCTCGGGTACGAAGACACCCTGCGCGCCGAAGGCGGCGGCCGACCGGATGACCGCGCCGAGGTTGCGCGGGTCGGTGACCCCGTCCAGCGCGACCAGCAGCGGGGCGGCCTGCTCCAGCGCGGAGCCGACCAGGTCGTCGAAGGGCTCGTACGCGAACGGCGGCACCTGGAGTCCGACGCCCTGGTGCAGCACCCCGCCGGTCATCCGGTCCAGCTCGGCCCGGCTGATCTCCAGGTTGGCGATGCCCCGGTCGGCGGCGGTCCGGATGATCTCCTTGACCCGGTCGTCCATGTCGATGCCCTGCGCGGTGTAGAGCGCGGTGGCCGGCACCTGGGCGCGCAGCGACTCCAGCACCGGATTCCGGCCGACCAGCAGCTCCGGGCTGTCCTTCGACGGGTTGGACTTGCGGCCCGGGGCGACCCGGGGCCCGCCGCGGCCGGTGGGCTTGCCGCCCCGGCCGCCGGTGGCGCCGCGGGCCGGGCCGACGCCCTTGGTGCCCCTGCCCCAGGTGGTGTCCTTGGTGCCCGGCTGACCGATCTTCGGGGCGCGCCCCTCCTCGGCCGCCACCCGGCGCTCCTTGTCCTGCTTCCAGGCGGTGCGCTGGGGCAGCTTCTCGGTGCCCGAGTACGCCTTGTGCCAGGGGCGCTCGTCAGCGGGCAGGGTCTTGCCCCGGCCGGCGAGGGAGTCCTTGTTCTTGCCTCCGGAGCCCTTCGGGGCGCCTGCCTTCGACGTCAGTCGCCGGCCACGGCGCTGCGAGTTGCCGGCCATCAGTCCTGCTCTCCAATAGTCCAACGGGGGCCCTGGGGGGTGTCCTCGACTACCACGCCGGCCTGCTTGAGCTGGTCGCGGACGGCGTCGGCGGCGGCCCAGTCCTTGCGGCCGCGGGCCTGGGCGCGCTGCTCCAGGGCCAGCGCGACCAGCGAGTCCACCACGCCGCGCAGGTCGTCCGCGCGGCCCCCGCCGGTCCAGGCGGGGTCGAGGGGGTCGACGCCGAGGATATCCAGCATCGCCCGGGTGGCGGCCAGGGTGGTGCGGACGGTCACATCGTCGCCGGCGGCCAGCGCGGTGTTGCCGTCCCGGACGACCTCGTGCAACACGGCCAGGGCGGCGGAGGTGTTCAGGTCGTCGTCCATCGCGGCCACGAAGCCGGCCGGCAGCTCACCGGGCTGCCCGGCGCCGACCCGCTCGACGGCCCGCTGCACGAAGCCCTCGATCCGCCGGTACGCCACGGCCGCCTCGCGGAGCGCGTCCTCCGAGTAGTCGATCCGGGACCGGTAGTGCGCGGCGGCGTAGTAGTAGCGCAGCTCCACCGGCCGGACGCCCAGCTCGGCGACGTACGCCAGGTCGAGCGCGTTCCCCGCCGACTTGCCCATCTTCGCGCCGGCGATGCTCAACAGCCCGTGGTGCACCCAGTACCGGGCGAACGGCAGGTCCGCCGCCTGGGACTGGGCGATCTCGTTCTCATGGTGCGGGAAGGTCAGGTCCAGCCCACCGCCGTGGATGTCGAACTCGGGCCCGAGGTAGCGCCAGCACATCGCCGAGCACTCGATGTGCCAGCCGGGCCGGCCCCGCCCCCACGGCGACGGCCAGTACGCGTCGGCCGGCTCCTCCGGCTTCACGCCCTTCCACAGGGCGAAGTCGCGTGGGTCCCGCTTGCCGCGGTCCGGGGCGTCCCCCGCGGGCAGCATGTCCTCGGGCACCTGCCCGGACAGCGAGCCGTACGCCGGCCAGGAGGCCACGTCGAAGTAGACGTCGCCGGAGCCGTCGGTCGCCGGGTAGGCGTGCCCGGTCTCGATCAGCCGGGCGATCAGCTCGTGCATCTCCGGGACGTGCCCGGTGGCGCGCGGCTCGTACGTCGGCGGCAGCACGTTCAACGCGCGGTACGACTCGGAGAGGATCTGCTCGTTGGCGTACGCGATCGACCAGAACGGGCGGCCCTGCTCCTGCGCCTTGACCAGGATCTTGTCGTCGATGTCGGTGAGGTTGCGGATGAAGCGCACCTCGAAGCCGTTGGCGAGCAGCCAGCGACGCAGGACGTCGTAGTTGACGCCCGAGCGAAGGTGACCGATGTGCGGCGGCGCCTGGAGGGTGAGGCCACACAGGTAGACCCCCACCTTGCCGGCTTCCCGCGGGACGAAGTCCCGCACCGATCGGGTGGCGGTGTCGTACAGGCGTAGCGTCACCTCACAAGGGTAGCCGTCCGTAGTTTTCCCGGTCCTCCGGAGCCGGGTCGTACGCTGCGTGCTGTGGACATGTCGGCACGTACGGGTGAGCAGGTCCCCGAGGCGCGGCAACCGGTGGCCCGCGGCGGGGAGACGTCGCAGACCCTGGACCGTGGTCTGCGGCTGCTGCACCTCGTCGCGGACGCGCCCGGCGGGCTCACCGTCACCGAGGCCGCCAACCGGCTCGGCATCGGTAGGGCGGCCGTCTACCGGCTGGTCGGCGCGCTGGCCGGGCACGGGATGCTGCGCCGCGACTCCGACGGTCGGCTGCGACTCGGTGCCGGCGTGCTGCACCTGGCCCGGCGGGCCCAGCCGCTGCTCGCCGAGGGGGCGCTGCCGGCGCTGCGCGACCTCGCCGAACTGGCCGGCGCCACCGCCCACCTGACAGTGGTCGAGGGCGGCGAGGGGGTGGCGCTGGCCGTGGTGGAGCCGAGCTGGACGTCGTTCCACGTGGCGTACCGGACCGGCGCCCGGCACCCGCTGGAGCGGGGGGCCGCCGGGCGGGCCATCCTCGCCGGCCGGGCCGGTGCCGCCGGGCCGGTCGCCACCAGCGGCGAGCTCCAGGCCGGGGCGTACGGGGTGGCCGCGCCGGTGCTCGGGGTGCCGGGGCTGGAGGCGAGCGTGGGGGTGGTGGCGCTGGCGCCGCTCGACGTCGAGACGGTGGGCGCCCGGGTGCTGGCCGCCGCGACCGCCATCGCCGAGGCCCTCGGCTGACCGGGCACCCCTAGCACAGTCGTCGATGCGGCGAAGGGTTCTCCACAGGGACGCGGCGCCGGTAGGGGTCCCGCTGTCCACAGGGGTTACCGGGGCGCCACGGCGGCGGTGAGGCTGGCCGCATGCCTCCTGTCGCACACCGACCAGCCGACCTGACGGGGCAGGTCTTCCGGGGATCCGACGTGGTCCGCCGGGGCCTGCTCACCGTCCACCAGCTCCGCAGCTCCGCCTGGACCCGCCTGCACCACGACGTGTACGCCGACGCCCGGCTGGAACGCGACCACGGGCTCGCCTGCCGTGCCGTGGCGCTCCGGCTCCCGCCGGGAGTCCCGATCGCCGGTCCGTCGGCGGCCTTCCTGCACGGCGTCGAGCACGCCGCCGGCTTCGACGACGAGGTGCACGTCAGCGCGGCGCACGGCAGTCCGTTGCGCAGCCGGCGCGGCCTGCGCGTGCACACCTCCCTGCTCCAGCCTCCGCTCGTCCTCGCCGGTGCGACCCGGGTGCTGGTTGCCGCGGCGCCGTCGGTTGATCAGGCACCACCGTCGCCGGTCGCGCCCGGCCCGGCGCTGCCCGCACCCGCACGGTCCGAACCGGCGCTGGCCGCCTGGGAGACGGCGGCGTGGTTGGAGCCGGTCCGGGCCGTCAGCATCGTGGACAGCCTGCTGGCTCGGGGGCTGACCAGCCGCGGCGGGCTCGCAGACGCGGCGGAGGAGAACGCCGACCGGCCTGGCGCCTCGCGTGCCCGGTGGGTCTTCGACCTGGCCGATCCGGGCGCCCGGTCACCGGGCGAGTCCCGGTTGCGGGTGCGGTTGGTGCTCGCCGGGTTGCCCCGCCCCGTCGCCCGGCATCCGGTCCGGCTGCCCGCCGGGATCGTGCTGCACCCCGACCTGGCATGGCCGGAGCTGCGGGTCGCCGTCGACTACGACAGGCCCTGGCACAGCGACCTCGATCAGCTACACCGGGACCGGCAGCGGCTCGACCTGCTGGTGGGCGCCGGCTGGCTCGTGCTGCCCGTGACCAGCCGCCGGCTGCGCCAGGACTTCCCGGCGGTCGTCCAGGAGGTGCGTGCCGCACTGCTCTCCCGGGGCTGGCGGCCATGACCGCGGACCAGCCGCCACGACGCTCACCGGACACCCCGGGACGGCCGAAGGGGGTGGCTGCCCGGGCCGGCAGCCACCCCCTCCGGGGTACGGGGTCAGGCGGGTGTGGTGACCGCGATGACCGAACTGAACGCGGAGGGACCGATCGAGTTGAAGGCCTGGATCCGGTAGTAGTACGTGGTGGACCGGGCTCGGCCGGTGTCGCTGTAGCTCCGGGCGTTGAGGGCCAGGGTGAAGGTCGCCAGGCCGCTGGTGAAGGTGACGTTGGTGGCCCGCTGGAGGGTAAATCCGCTGACCTGGCTGGCCGCGCTCTCCTGCCAGGTGAGGTTCACCGTCGCCGTGCCGCCCGCCACCGCGACCGCGGTCCCGGCCAGGTTGGTAGGGACGGCCGGAACGTCGTTGATGGTCACCGTCGCGGTGTTGGACCACGGCGACGCGACGCCCAGATAGGCGGTGCGCACCCGGTAGTAGTAGGTGGTTCCCACCGCCACCGTGGTGTCGATGTAGCTGGTGCTGTTGGGGCCCAGGGCGACGGTGGTCAGCCCGGCAGTGAACGTCGGGTTGGTGGCCCGCTGGAGCTCCGCGCTGGTGTTGTACGAGCTGTTGTTCCAGTTCAGGGCCGCCCGGTACGGCACGCCGGCCAGTTGGACGGCGGTCAGGTTGGTCGGGGGCAACAGCCCGACCGAGGCGGAGGCCGTGTTCGACCAGGCGGAGTAGGAGACGGTGTTCTCCCGCCGGGCCCGGTAGTAGTACGTCACCCCGGGCACCACGGCGAGGTCGGTGTAGCCGGTGGCCGTGACCGCCGGCGTGAGCACGGTCAGTCCCGTGGTGAATCCCGGGTCGGTGGCCCGCTGGATGATGATGGAGGTGGCCGGGGGTCCGTCGACGGGGTTGCTCCAGTACACCGCGATTCCCGGCAGGATGGTGGGCGAGCCGGGGGCCGGCTCCGCCCGCAGGTCGAACGGCGGGTCGGGCGAGACCTTGATGCTGATCGGCCGCATCATGTCGAAGTCCTCGTGGTCGACCATGTGGCAGTGCCAGACGTACTCCCACCCGAAGTTGTAGGGGACGTTGGCGACGGTCTGCGGGTCACCGGTCTCCGGGTCGACCTGGGCGAACCCGCTGGTCGTACCGGGAACCTGGGTGGGGTCGAGCAGCCGGACCGAGTCACCGATCTTGAACGGCAGCGGGTTGGGGATGGCCGGCCGCATCGCCACGATGCAGTCCTCGAGCGGGTTCATCCGCACGGTTTCCTTCCACCCCACCTCGTTGGCGTCCGGCGGCTTGTACGCGCCGTCCCAGCCGACCCGGTTGACCAACTGCACGTTGAAGTAGTGGAAGTGGATGAAGTGGGTGTCCACCCCGTTGTGGGTGACCTTCCACAGCTGGGTGCCGTCACCCGCCGAGCCGACCGGGGTGGCCAGGTTGGACATGGTGAGGATCTCGGTGGGCGGGTTGATGTACGGCAGCGGGATGCTGGTCTGGGTGAAGGCGGTGGTGTGCGGCAGCTCGACGCCGAGGTTGGTGAGGATCCGGCCGTAGACCGGGTCGAAGTCCTCGACGATCGCCTTCGGTTGCAACGGCAGGGTGACCGGCCCGCTGCCGCCCATCGGGGTGAAGGTGATCTCGGTGTCCTGGATGGCGACGTAGGTGTTCGGGAAGCTGGTGCCGAACGCCGTGTTGTACGCCTCCTCCGGCACGATCGGCTTCGGCTGGCTCTGCGCGTACGCCTGCGGCAGCCGGGTCTCCAGCTGGGCCAGGTTGAACGGCGCCGAGGGCGCGCCGGCCACCCGGATCTGCATGATCGTGCGGGTGTTCGGGCCGTACCCGGGCTGGGTGGTCGGGGCGCCGCCGGAGTCGGTCTGATCGGGGTCGCCGGTGTAGTAGTCGTACCGGGTGTCGTAGGCGGGCATCGGGGCCGGGGCGTCGTTGTAGAGGATGATGTTGGTTCCGGGCCGTACCGAGGAGAAGTCGACGATCACGTCCGCCCGCTCGGCCGGCCCGAGGAGCAACGAGTGGTCGGAGACGTTGAGCACGGTGATCGAGCGGCGGTCGTACTCGTAGTTGATGGGCTGCGGCGGGATCACCGCGACGCCCGGCAGCAGGCCACCCTCGTTGCCGATCTGGATCCAGTCCGGGCCGACCGCGTTCGGGTCGGGTACGCCGCCCTCGCGTCCGTCCGTCGGCCAGGTCGGCGGGAAGTCCGGGTTCGGGCACGCCTCCACCATGTGCACCTCGCCGGCGTTCCCGTCGTTGAGCGTGCCGTTCGGCTTCCACATCGTGCCGTTCGAGGCGGCGTAGTAGAGCTGGAGGTTCACCGCCCGGTCGTTGCAGGCGTTGAGGATGCGGAACCGGTAGGCCTTGGGCTGCACCGTCAGGACGGGGTAGTCGCAGCCGTTGATGGTCGGGGTGTCCATGAACGCCTCGGGGGTGATCGAGGGCGTCGGTGTGCCCGGCTGCAGAGGCGGCTCCCAGGGCCGGGTGACGGGGTCGTAGTACGGGTTGGGCACGGGCCCGTTCTCAATGCCGGTGAACGGCGGCCAGAACCACGGGCCGTAGTCCCACCGGCCGATCGGGTTGGCCCCGGCGGCGTTGTACGGGTTCTGGTTCGGCATGTAGACGTGCGGCATCCAGAGGCTGCCCTTGCCGCCCCAGTTGGCGGTGTCCCAGGTCGGGTCCTGGGCGGCCAGTTGCGCAGGGTCCGGTACGTAGGTCTTGTCCTGGACGACCAGCGGGATCTCGTCGGCGGGGATCACCTTGTCGGCGATCAGCTTCTGCTCGACCGGGTCCCGCAGGAACAGGAAGCTCAGCTGCCCGCTGTACGGGTTCAGGTGCGTGGTGCCCTCGGTGTGGTCGTGGAACCACATCATCCGGGCGCTCTGCTGCATCGGGAAGAGGAGGGTCACCGCTCCCGGCCCCGGATCGGGCATGTCCGGGACGTTGGCGTAGCTCGCCCCGCGCGGGTAGGACGTGACCTCACCGGCCGGGGTGAGCCACTGCAACGGCGTCCCGTCGCTGATCCAGGGCGTCTCCGAGCCGTGCATGTGCAGGACGGCCCGGTTCTGGGTGTACAGCTCGGTGGGGCTGAGCGGGCCGGTCCCGGCGCCGCCGATGGTGACGTCCACGGGCAGGAAGATGTTGCCGGCCACACCGGTGGGCAGCTGGTTGACCAGCTTGAACCGGACCGGCCGGTTCCGCTGGGCGATGATCACCGGCCCCAGGTAGTAGGGCCGGGCGGGTGGTGTGACCGTGTTGTGCCCGGAGGGGTCGGTGCCGTTGTTGAGCTGCTTGTAGCCGCGGAACCGGGTGGCCGGGAGGTCCCGGTTGGTCTGCTGGGTGTACTGCTGGATGCCGATCTCGTAGTAGTCGCTGCCCGGGTAGGTGATGGTGTCCGGGGTGGCGACCGGGATGTAGTTGCCCAGGTCGTTGGCCTTCGCCGGGCCGAGGCCCGGCAGGCTGTCGATGAACTTGCGGATGCCGGTGCCGGGCTGGACGCCCCCGCCCACCACGACCGGCAGCGGGCTGTTGGCGTAGTTCGGGACGGATCCGAAGTAGTCCGGTGGGGCTGCGGCGAGCGTCGTCGCCTCGTCGGCGGTCGCCTGCTTCGGGACGGCGGCCTCTCGGGTGGTGGTTTCGTCGGGCATGACTGCTCCTCCCCGCGCGCACCGACGGCCTTCCGGCTCCCCCCGGGCAGCGGTCCACGCTCAATGTGACTCTTCGTAGCAAGACAACTCCGAAGATGCCGTGGGCGCCAGGGACTTTCGACCCGCACACCGCCCGTGAGCAGCAGAAATGCCATAACCCCCGAAGTGGACACGGCAGCCACGCAAACTACGCTGCGCGAGGATCGCAGCGCCAGGAAACCCATGCGTCGAGGATTGAACGCCGGGCCGCGCCGCGGGTCAGGTCAGGGCGGGCTGGTCGGTGCGCTCCTCGACCCGGTTGGTGGGTGCCGTGCGCAACTCGTCGAGGCGGACCAGCGCCACCCCGGCGACGATCAGCGCGCCACCGAGCAGCTGCACGACCGTGGGCAGTTCACCGAGGAACACCCAGGCGATCAGCACCGCGAACATCACCTCGGTCAGCCCGACGAACGACGCGAGCCGGGAGCCCAGGACCCGGGTGGCGGCGATCCCGGCCAGGTAGGCGACCACCGCCGCGATCAGGGCGAGCCCGGCGATCGGCACCAGCCAGCTGGTCTGCCGCCCGGCGAAGGTGACCGCCCCGAAGCTGGCGTGCAGCGGCAACACCCCGACCAGTCCGAGCAGGGCGAGCACGGCAGCGCCGACGGCCATGCCGCCGCCGGCCATGGTCACCGAGGGCAGCCTCTCGTCGACCCGGCCGGCGAGCACGAAGTAGCCGGCCAGGCCGACCGCGGCGCCGAGCCCCCAGCACACGCCCACCGGGTCCAGCCGGCCGGCGCCGGTCAGGTCGAGCACGAACGCCAACCCGGCCAGCGCCGCCACCGATCCGACCACGGTGAGCCGGCGCGGGCGGTGGCCGTGGACCGCCCACATCCAGCCCACCACGAGGATGATGCCGAGGTATTCCAGCAGCAGGGCCACGCCGACCGGCAGGTAGCGGACGGCGTTGAAGAAGCAGGCCTGGGCCAGCGCCACCCCGAGCAGACCGAACACGGTGACCGGGCCGAGGTTGCGGCGCAACACGTGCCAACGGCCGCGCAGCGCCACCGCGGCGGGTCCGAGCAGCACCAGGGCGGCGATGCCGACCCGGGCGACCACCACCGCCTCGGCGGACCAGCCGGCCTCGATCAGCGAGCGGGCGAAGGTGCCCGAGGTCGCGAAGGTGACGGCCGAGAGCAACGCCAACAGCAGGCCGGTACCGGCGGCGGGACGTGGATGCATCGGCACTCCTCGACGAGGCTGTCATGACCGAACTAGGCTTACACTGATGACGCTAGAGGCCGGCCTCGACAGGAGTCAAGTTGCTCTTTGCCCATGACACGGAATGTGGGCTGCTCGCCGCCGCCGCGCTGGTCAACACCGACAGCGCCGACGCCGAGGGGCTGCCCGACGTCGCCGCGCTGGACGCGTTCTTCACCGCCCACAACTGGAGCGGCCGGCATGAGCACACCGAGGCCGAGCTGCGGTCGATACGCGCCCTGCGACCCCGGTTGCGCCGCATCTGGCACGCGGACGAGGACGAGACCGTGGAGATCATCAACGCCCTGCTCCGCGACGCGTCCGCGCTGCCCCAGCTGATCCGGCACGACGAGCACCCGTACCACCTGCACGCGGTGCCGCGCGACGCCCCGCTGGCCACCCGGATGGCGGTCGAGGCGGCGATGGCCCTCGCCGACCTGGTCCGCAGCGGCGAGCTGGGCCGGCTGCGTCGCTGCGCCCGCCCCGACTGCGACGGCGTGCTGGTCGACCTCTCCAAGAACCGCTCCCGGCGGTTCTGCGAGGCCGCCTGCGGCAACCGGGCCGCGGTCAGCGCGTACCGGGCGCGGAAGGCCGCCAGTCGCCCCTGAGCAGCTCGTACTCCACCTCACCGTGCTCGGTCCCCGGGATCGGGTCGTCGAAGTGCAGGTGGAAGGTGCGCACGTGTCGCAGGCCCGCCTTCGCCAGGACCGAACGGGACCGCGCGTTGACCGCCATCGTCTGCGCCCACACCCGCCGCACCCCGGCCGAGGAGAAGGCGTGCCGCACCAGCGCCCGCGACCCCTCGGTGGCCAGGCCCCGGCCCCACGCCGGCCGCCGCAGCCGGTAGCCCAGCTCCGCCTCCGTACCGTCGTCGGACGGGTCCAGCGCGAACCAGCCCAGAAACTCCCCGCTCGCCCGGTCGAGCGCGGCCCACCGCCCGAGACCCGGATGGCGGTCGTAGCCGGCGACGATCCGCGGCACCTGCTCGTCCCGGACCACGGCAGCCGGGGTCGGCGCCCCACCGGTGAGGAAGGCCATCACCTCCGGGTCGCCGTCCAGGTCGACCAGCAGGTCCACGTCGTCGGCGGTGAACCGGCGCAGCCGCAGCCGCGCGGTCTCCAGCAGCACGTCCCCGGTCACGCCGTCGATGATGCCGGGCCGGCGCCCGCCGGGCGACCGGTTAACCGCGCCCGCTCGGCACCGCCGCCACGAAGAGCCGCCACGAGTACGCCTCGAAGGCCAGGACGGGTCCGTCCGGGTCCTTGCTGTCCCGCACCCCGACCACACCGGCCAGGTCCGCCACCTCGACGCACTGGTCGTTCGACGCCTCGCTGAGGATCGCCTCCCAAACCCGGAGGCCAAGCGTTCCGGCGAAGAGGCCACCCGTCGCCCCGGAAACGGGTCAGGGGTGGGTCATCCGGAGGAGGTCGAGGGCCTCGTCGAGCTGGGTCTCGGTCAGCTTGCCCGAGTCGACGTGCCCCCGGGAGATGACCACCTCACGGATCGACACCTGCTTCGCCAGCGCCTCCTTGGCGATCGAGGCAGCCTCGTCGTACCCGAGGTGGCGGTTGAGCGGCGTGACGATCGACGGCGAGCCCTCGGCGTACGCCAGGCAGACCTCGGCGTCCGCGACCAGGCCGACCACCAGGCGGTCGGCGAAGAGCCGGCTCGACGCCGCCAGCAGCTTGATCGACTCCAGCAGGTTGCGTCCCATCACCGGCAGCATGACGTTCAGCTCGAAGTCGCCCTGGGTGCCGGCGAAGGCGACCGCCGCGTCGTTGCCGATCACCTGGGCGCAGACCTGCCGCATCGCCTCGGCGACCACCGGGTTCACCTTCCCCGGCATGATCGACGAGCCGGGCTGGAGGTCGGGGATGCGCAGCTCCCGCAGGCCGGCGCGGGGGCCGGAGCCCATCCAGCGGATGTCGTTGGCCACCTTGTAGAGGCCGACCGCGATGGTGCGGAGCTGCCCGGACGTCTCCACCAGCGCGTCCCGGGCGCCCTGCGCCTCGAAGTGGTTGCGGGCCTCGGTGAGCGGCAGTCCGGTGGACTCCCGCAGCCGCTCGATCACCTTCCCGGCGAAGCCGAGCGGGGTGTTGATGCCGGTGCCCACGGCGGTGCCACCCAGCGGCAGCTCGGCCAGCCGGGGCAGCGCCGACTCCAGCCGCTGCACGCCGTAGCGGACCTGGGCGGCGTACCCGCCGAACTCCTGGCCCAGGGTGACCGGGGTGGCGTCCATCAGGTGGGTACGCCCCGCCTTCACCACCGTCTCGAACTCGGCGGCCTTCTCCTCCAGCGCCCCGGCCAGGTGCTTCAGCGACGGGATCAGGTCCTCCACCACGAACTGGGTGGCGGCCAGGTGGATCGAGGACGGGAAGACGTCGTTGCTGGACTGCGAGGCGTTCACGTCGTCGTTCGGGTGCACGTCGCGGCCCAGCTCCCGGCCGGCCAGGGTGGCGATCACCTCGTTGGTGTTCATGTTGGACGAGGTGCCCGAGCCGGTCTGGAACACGTCGATCGGGAACTGGTCGTCGTACCCGCCGTCGGCCACGTGCGCGGCGGCGGCGGCGATCGCGGCGGCCACGTCCGCGCCAATCACTCCCAGCTCGCCGTTGACCTGCGCCGCCGCCCCCTTGATCTGGGCCAGCGCCTTGATCTGGGCCGGTTCGATGCCCCGCCCGGAGATCGGAAAGTTCTGCACCGCCCGCTGCGTCTGGGCCCGCCACAGCGCCTCGGCGGGCACCTCCACCTCGCCCATCGAGTCGCGTTCGATCCGGTAACCGGTCGCCTCTGGAGTCGTCACGCGTACCATCCTGCCGCGCCTCCGGCCGGACCGCAGATGATCGCTCAGTCCACCTCGGCCAGCAGTCGTTCCACCTCACGCCCGTCCGGCGACTCGACCTGGCGGAACAGCGTCAGCGCCCGCTTCCAGTGCGAGCGGGCCGCGGCGGGATCGGTCGGCAGCAGGCAGCGGGCGATGCCGTCCAGCGCCCGGGCCTGCTCGTACCGGGCGCCCAGCCGGGTGGCGTCGGCGAGCACCCGGCGGTGCAGGTCAAGCGCGCTGGTGACATCTCCCCCGTCCAGGATCGCCCGGGCCAGCAGATTGCGGGAGGCGCACTGACCGATCCGGTCGCCAACCTCCACCATCGCCGCCAGCGCCTGCCGGTGCAGGGCGGCGGCCCGCTCCGGACGACCACCCTGAAGTTCCATCAGGCCGATCTCGTTGAGCGCCTCCGCCTCGCCGTAACGGTTGCCGGACCGCCGCTTGAGGGTGACGGCCAGCCGCAGCAGCCGACGCGCCGGGCCCACGTCACCCATCCGGTGCCGGATCATCCCCAGGTGCCCGAGCGCGTGCCCCACCTGGCGGATGTCCTGGGTCTGCCGGGCCAGCTGCAGGTGCCGGCGGCTCATCCGCAGCGCCTCGTCGTACCGCCCGGCGGAGAACAGAGCGAAGGAGAGGTTGTTGAGCAGGTTGGTGAACGGGCCCAGCTCACCCGGACGGCGGAAGAGCTGAGCCGAGGCGGCGTAGTATTCCTCGCCCCGCCGGATGTCGCCGTTGGCCGCGTGCGCGTTCCCGAGATTGCCCAGCGTGTTGCTCACCTCCCGGTCCAGGCCCAGCCCGCGCCAGAGCACCAGAGCGGTCTCCATCAGCCGGATCGCCTCGGAGAAGCGGGCCAACCGGTAGTACGCCGACGCGAGGTAGTTGAGCATGGTGGCGACGGCCTCCTCGTCGCCCGCTCCTTCGGCCGCCCGCCGGCCGACCGTGTGCATCTCGATCAGGTCCTCCAGGTGACCCCCGTCGAACTGGCCGCGCCAGCAGACCCGGGCCAGCTGCCAGCAGTAGCGGGGGAAGCCCTCCTCCTCCGCGAGGCGGGCCAGGGCGATCAGGGTGGCCCGGTTCTCGTCGAACCAGCCGCGCCCCTGTGCCGCGCAGGCGGCGACCAGGTCCGGCCGCGCCGGCTCGGGCAGTCGCAGCACCAACTGGTTGCTGGCCCCCTGGGTCCGCCGCTCCAACTCCGCCGCACCCTGGAGGTGGTATTCCAGCAGCCGGTCCACTGCGGCCCGGCGCTCGGCCGCGTGTCCGGGCTCGGCCAGCAGCAGGCGGGCGTACTCCCGGATCAGGTCGTGCAGCCGGTAGCGGCCCGGCTCGGCCTCCTCCGCCAGGTGCGCGTCGACCAGCTCGTCGAGCAGGTCCTGGGTGTCGGGCAGGGAACGCTCGGCCAGCGCGGCGGCGACCCGGTTGTCGAACCGTACCCCCGGGTGCAGGCCCAGCAGCCGGAACATCCGCTGCGCGTCCGGCGACACCTGGGCGTACGACAGCGCGAACGCCTGCCCGACCGAGCGCTGGCCGGCGACGAGTTCGGCCAGTGGTCCCGCCCCGGCGGCCAGCCGCTCGGCCAGGTCGGCGACCCGCCAGCGGGGCCGGTGGGCCAGCCGGGCGCCGGCCAGCCGGATGGCGAGCGGCAGGTAGCCGCAGCGCCGGGCCACCTCGGCGGCGGCCTCCGGCTCGGCGGTGACCCGTTCCTCGCCGGCCACCCGACCGAGCAGCTCGACGGCCTCCTCCGGGTCCAGCACCGGCAGCGAGGACGGTCGCCCCTCGTCCAGGCCGACCAGCCGGCGGCGGCTGGTGATCAGCACCAGGCAGTCCGGCCCGTTCGGCAGCATCGGCGCCACCTGGTCGGCGCTGGCGGCGTTGTCGAGCACCACCAGGGCCCGCCGGCCGGCCAGCTCGCTGCGCCACAGGGCGAGCCGCTCGTCCAGCTCCAACGGCATCCGCTCCGCCGGCACCCCGAGCTGGCGCAGCAGCGTGGCCACCGCCGCGCCGGTCGGCAACGGGCTGCGCTCACTGTGCCCGTGCAGGTCGATGAAGAGGTGCGCGTCCGGGTAGCGGTCGGCCAGCGCGGTCGCCACGTGCACCGCGAGGGTCGTCTTGCCGCTGCCCGCCATGCCGTCGATCAGCTGGATCCGGGCGGCGTCCTCCTCGATCTCCTTGACCAGCCGGGCCATGGTCTGCTGCCGCCCGGTGAAGTCGTTGATCGCCCGTGGCAGCGCGCGCACCGGCCCCGTCGTACGGCTGTCGACGCCCCCGGATGCCAGGTCACCGGCCAGTATCCGCTGGTGCAGCTCCTGCAACGCCGCGCCCGGCTCGATGCCCAGCTCCTCGGCGTAGAGGCGCCGGCCCTCCCGGTAGACGGTGAGGGCGTCGGCCTGCCGGCCGAGCGCCGACAGGGCCAGCATCAACTGCCCGCGGAGCCGTTCCCGCAGCGGGTGCCGCTCGACGCTCTCGGTCAGCTCGTCCACCAGGTCGGCGGCCCGCCGGAGCCGCAGTTCGACGTCGACGCACTCCTCCAGCGCGGTCAGTCGCTGCTCGTCGAGGGCCTGCGCCCGCCGTTGGATGCTCCGGCTGGCGATCCCGGCGAACGCCGGGCCCCGCCACAGGGCGAGCGCCTCGCGGTAGTGCCGGCGCGCCTCGGCGGGCTGCCCGGCGGCGGCAACCGCGCGGGCCGCCTCGACCCGCCGGGTGAAGACCTCGAAGTCCAGGTCGGTCGGCTCGATCCGTACGCCGTAGCCCACCGGGTCGGTCACGATGGTTTCCGGGGGCAGGCCGAGCAACGTGAGGCGTTGTCGCAAACGCGACACACAACTCTGGAGCTGGGCGCGGGCGGTGGCCGGCGGCCGGTCCTCCCAGACCGCGTCGATCAACTCCTCGACGGGGACGACGCGGCCGGCCCGGGACAGCAGCATGGCCAGGACGACACGGTCCCTACCTGCGGTGATGGTCGCCTCGCCCCCACCGACCCGCAGCGGTCCCAGTATCCCGAATCGCATCTGCTCCCCGTGTCCCCCGTGTCCCCCGTTGTACGTACCCCCGCAGGGTAGACCGGACCGTCCCGGCGGACCCGCTCAGGCGATAGCGATCCGATAGCGGAACGGGGGCAGCGGGTCGGACACTCGATCCGGTTGTCGGTCACGGCATCCGACGGGGGCGGTGCGCCCCTCCGGGTCACTCCGGGGTGGGCGCACCGATGTCGATGCGCGACATGACGAAGAGGCGCCGGGCCGCAGCCCGACGCCTCTTCTCGCGTACGTCGGAGCTCAGCGCCGCCCGACGGTCAGCACCGGCTTGGTCACCTCGGCGAAGAAGTCGTTGCCCTTGTCGTCGACCACGATGAAGGCGGGGAAGTCCTCCACCTCGATCTTCCAGACCGCCTCCATGCCCAGCTCGGGATATTCGAGCACCTCGACGTGCTTGATGCAGTCCTGGGCCAGCCGGGCCGCCGGGCCGCCGATCGAGCCGAGGTAGAAGCCGCCGTGCTGGTGGCAGGAGCGGGTGACCTGGCCGGACCGGTTCCCCTTGGCCAGCATCACCATCGAGCCGCCGGCCGCCTGGAACTTCTCCACGTAGGCGTCCATCCGGCCGGCGGTGGTCGGGCCGAACGAGCCGGAGGCGTACCCCTCGGGGGTCTTGGCCGGGCCGGCGTAGTAGACGGCGTGGTCGCGCAGGTACTGCGGCATCGGCTCGCCCGCGTCCAGCCGCTCGGCGATCTTGGCGTGCGCGATGTCCCGGGCCACCACCAGCGGACCGGTCAGCGACAGCCGGGTCTTCACCGGGTACTTCGACAGCTCGGCCCGGATCTCGGCCATCGGCCGGTTCAGGTCGACCCGGACGACCTGCTCGGTGTCCAGCGTCTCGTCGGTGACGTCCGGCAGGTAGCGCGCCGGGTCGGTCTCCAGCCGCTCCAGCCACACGCCCGACGGGGTGATCTTGGCAACCGCCTGGCGGTCCGCCGAGCAGGAGACGGCGATCGCCACCGGGCAGGAGGCGCCGTGCCGGGGCAGCCGGACCACCCGCACGTCGTGGCAGAAGTATCGGCCGCCGAACTGGGCGCCGATGCCGAAGTTGCGGGTCAGCTCCAGCACCTCCGCCTCCAGCTCCAGGTCCCGGAAGCCGTGCGCGCTCATCGAACCCTGCGTCGGCAGCGCGTCGAGGTACTTCGCGGAGGCGTACTTGGCGGTCTTCAGGGCGTACTCGGCGGAGGTGCCGCCGATGACGACGGCCAGGTGGTACGGCGGGCAGGCCGCGGTGCCGATCAGCCGGAGCTTCTCCTCCAGGAACTGCATCATCCGCGTCGGGTTCAGCAGCGCCTTGGTCTCCTGGTAGAGGTACGACTTGTTCGCCGAGCCGCCGCCCTTGGCCATGAAGAGGAACTTGTACGCGTCCGGGTGCCCGTCCGGGTCCTCGGCGTAGATCTCCACCTGCGCCGGCAGGTTGCTGCCGGTGTTCCGCTCGTCCCACATGGTCAGTGGGGCGAGCTGGGAGTAGCGCAGGTTCAACCTCGTGTACGCCTGGTAGACGCCACGGGAGATCGCCTCCGCGTCGGCGCCGTCGGTCAGCACGTGCCGGCCGCGCTTGCCCATCACGATCGCGGTGCCGGTGTCCTGACACATCGGCAGCACGCCACCGGCGGCGATGTTGGCGTTGCGCAGCAGGTCCAGCGCGACGAACCGGTCGTTCGGCGAGGCCGCCGGGTCGTCGATGATCGACCGCAGCTGGGCCAGGTGCGCGGGGCGCAGGAAGTGCGCGATGTCGTGCATCGCCTCGGCGGTCAGCGCGGTCAGCGCGGCCGGCTCGACGGTGAGGAACCGGCGGCCCCCGGGGCCGTTGACGACGTCCACGCCCTCGTCGGTGACCAGGCGGTACTCGGTCTGGTCCGGACCCGTCGGCAGCAGGGGAGCGTAGGAGAACGAGGCGGCACTGCTCATGAGCGGAAAGCCTAGGGCAGACCGGTCGATCGGTGGCACCCGCCGGGTGGGTGGTGGGACGCCGCTCTCACCGGTCCTTGTCGTCGTCCTGCTCGTAGCAGAGCTCCCGCTTCGGGCCGCAGCTGCCCGTGGGACCGGGTACGCCGTCGGAGCCGCCCGGGCCGGGGCCCCCGCCGCCGTCGGTGCCCGGTGGGAGCGGACCGGGGTCGCCGGGCGCGCCGGCGCCGAAGCGGACGTAGCCGATCTCCCGCCCCTCACCGATGATCATGCCGCTCGGCCCGACCGCCAGCGCGTTCGCCGAGCTGCGCAGCCCCGCCAGCTCCCGCCCGGTACGCGGGTCGAGCGCCACCAGCCGGGACGGCTTCTCGGTGACCAGCACGGCCGCGTACGGGGTCAGCGCGGCGGCCGCCCTGCCGGGCACCGGACGGCTCCACAGCCCCCGGCCGGTGGCCAGCTCCCGGGCCGCGATCGACTCCTTGTCGGCGGAACGGACCAGCGCGTACCGGTCGTCGACGGCGAGCAGCTTCTCGCCGTCCGCGTCGACCAGGAGCAGCCGGCCGTCGTACCCGTCGAGGACCGCCTCCCGGCCGTCCGGGCCGACGCCGACCAGCACGTTGCGGGCACCCAGCGGGTCCTGCCGCTGGGCGCAGCCGCCATCGTCGGAGGTGCGCGGGTTGACCCCGGTCCGCCGCCACACCTCCTGCCCGGTGGCCGGGTCGCGGGCGGAGAGGACGAAGTAGCAGGCGCCGTCCCGGGCGGTGGCGGTGATCCGCAGCAGCCGGCCGCCGATCACGGCGAGTCGCTCGTCCCGCCCCGGCTGGACGTCCTGCACGACCCGGCCGGTGGCGGTGTCCACCACGTGCACCCGGCCGTCGACGGGGAAGCCCAGCAGCGGCGGTGCCGCCTCGGGACCGGCGACCCCGTCGTCGATCCGGTTGGCGGTGAACCGGCGGCTGTCCAGCAGGTTGGGGTTGTCGGCGAGCAGCCCGGTGCTCACCCCGGGCAGGAACGCCGTCCAGAGCGGCCGGGTCCCGCGCGGGTCCCAGGCGCGCAGCGTGCAGTCGGTGGCGGCCACGCAGCGGGCGTCCAGCAGCAGGTTCCGGTATGTCCAGACCGCCACCGCGTCGTCGTCGTGGCGGCGGACCACCCCGGTCGTCGGGTCGATCAGGTCGTACCCCTTGACCAGCAGCTTGCCCACCGCGACGACCGCGTCCCGGCCGCCGCCGGCGACCGCCGCCCAGTCGGCCTTGCGCTCCCAGAGCTGCGCGCCGGTGGCCAGGCTGCGGGCCTCCACCCGGGTACGCTGCTCGACGACCACGGTGTCGCCGGCGAAGGTGACGCTGCGCGGGGTGCCGCCGACCCGCTGCTGCCAGACCACGTCCGGCTCGGAGATCGGCTGGCTCCGGTCGACCCAGTCCCACAGCCGCGGGAACGGGTTCCACACGCCGGTGGCGGCGAGCACGATCACGGTGACGAGCCCGAGCAGCAACCAGCCGCGTACGCCTAGGCCCCTCACACCGCACACGGTAGCGACGATCACCGCTCCGTCCGGTCCCCGCGCCGCCGTGTCGCCACGCTTTCTTGGCGGCGGCCCGTGTTAAGAGGGGGCCCCTGCTATGCAGAAGGCGTTAAGAGGGGGCTCTTCCTTCCCGCTGGGCCGCGGAGCGGACCAGCGGCAGCACCCGGTAGGGGATCTGCTCGGCCAGCGCGATGATCGTCGACGCCCGACGGATCCCCTCCGAGGAGACGATCTGGTCGATCACCCGTTGCAGGTCGGTGTTGGAGCGGGCCACGATCCGGCAGAGCAGGTCGCTGGAGCCGGTGATGGTGTGCGCCTCCAGCACCTCGGGGATGGCGGCCAGGTGCGCGGTGACCGGGTCGTGCCCGTGCCGCTGGCTGATCTCCAGGGTGACGAAGCTGGTGACCCCGAACCCGATCGCGGCCGGTGAGACGTCCGGGCCGAATCCGTTGATCACCCCCCGGTCGACCAGCTTGTCCAGCCGGGCCTGGACGGTCCCCCGGGCCACCCCGAGCCGGCGGGAGCACTCCAGCACCCCGATCCGGGGCTCCTCGGCGAGCAGCGCGATCAACCGCGCGTCCAGCTCGTCCAGCTGCACATCCTGTCCAGCACTCATGGGGTTTCACCTTACCGAATGCGCAAGCTGACCAGCATTTCCGGCAACTATTGCCCAACCCGGCGTCGCCCGGCGATCCTCGCCACAACGATCCACCAACGGCGGCCCACGAGGCCGGCCGGTGCGCAAGGGAGGCCACCATGACCCAGGCGATCGACCGACCCCAGTCGACCGAGGAGGTCGACGTCGACGCGCTCGTCGGCGCCGTCGACCACGACATCACCCGCGACCCGTTCCCGGTCAGGGGCCTCGACCACCTGCACTTCCTGGTGGGCAACGCCAAGCAGGCGGCGCACTACTACTCCACCGCCTACGGCATGACCTGTGTCGCGTACCGGGGGCCGGAGCAGGGCTACCGCGACCACGCCCAGTACGTGCTGACCAGCGGCTCGGCCCGGTTCGTGCTGACCGGCGCGGTCCGCCCGGACGCCGACGGCGCCGAGCACGTGGCGAAGCACAGCGACGGCATCTCCGACATCGCGCTGGAGGTCCCCGACGTCGACGCCGCGTACGCCCACGCCACCGCGCAGGGCGCGACCGGACTGATCGAGCCGCACGACGTCAGCGACGAGCACGGCACCGTCCGGATGGCCGCCATCGCCGCGTACGGCGACACCCGGCACACGCTGGTCGACCGGTCCCGCTACACCGGGCCGTTCCTGCCGGGCTTCGTTGCCCGCAAGCCGATCGTGGACCGGCAGCCGATGATCGACGCCGGCCTCCAGCCGAAGCGCTTCTTCCAGGCCGTCGACCACGTGGTCGGCAACGTGGAGCTGGGCCGGATGGACGAGTGGGTCGAGTTCTACAAGCGGGTCATGGGCTTCAGCAACATGGCCGAGTTCATCGGTGACGACATCGCCACCGACTACTCGGCGCTGATGAGCAAGGTCGTCGCCAGCGGCACCCGCAAGGTGAAGTTCCCGCTCAACGAGCCGGCGATCGCCCGCAAGAAGTCGCAGATCGACGAGTACCTGGAGTTCTACCAGGGTCCGGGCGCCCAGCACATCGCCGTGGCCACCAACGACATCCTGGCCAGCGTCGACGCCATGCGCGCGGCCGGCGTCGAGTTCCTGGACACGCCGGACTCGTACTACGAGGACCCGGAGCTGCGCGCCCGGATCGGCAACGTCCGGGTGCCGATCGAGGAGCTGAAGTCCCGCAAGATCCTGGTCGACCGGGACGAGGACGGCTACCTGCTCCAGATCTTCACCAAGCCGGTGCAGGACCGCCCGACGGTCTTCTTCGAGCTGATCGAGCGGCACGGCTCGCTCGGCTTCGGCAAGGGCAACTTCAAGGCCCTGTTCGAGGCCATCGAGCGCGAGCAGGAGAAGCGCGGCAACCTCTGATCCGCGTGCCGCCACCGACGTATCGCAACGCCGCCGGCGGTGGGCCCGCGCCCGCCGCCGGCGGCGTCACGCCGCTCTGGGCGCGACCAGGGTCGGACGTCCCCCGTGTGCCAGGTTCCCCGCAGGTGCCGTCGCTAAGGTGTCCGGGTGAGTGTGCAACCGGGCTGGTACATCGACCCCGCCGACCGGGACACCCGGCGTTACTGGGACGGCGAGGGCTGGATCGGCGCGCCGATCCCCGCCGACGCCACCCCGCCGGCCGGTCCCCCGCCGCCCGAGCCGACCCCGCCGTCCGCGTCCGCCCCGCCGGCCGGCGGCACCACCGCGCCGGGCCCGCCGGCCGCTCCCGGCCGTCCCGGGCAACCACCCCACCCGCCGGGGTACGCCCCGCAGCCCGGCCCCGGCCCGTGGCCAGGCCCCGGCCAGCCCGGTCCCCGGCCGCACGGTCCCGGCCAGCCCGGTCCCGGGCCGCAGGGGTGGGGCCCGCCACCGCAGGGGTGGGGCCCGCCGCTGCCCGGCCAGCCCTACCCGCCGTGGGCGGGACGCCCGCCGGAGCCCCGCCCACACGGGCTGCCGCTGGCCTCCTTCGGCGCCCGGCTGGTCGCCCGACTGATCGACCTCGGCATCGTCTTCCTGCTCAACGCCCTGGTCAACGGCTGGTTCGTCTGGCAGTACGTGCAGGAGATCTCTCCGCTGCTGCGGGAGGCGGCCCGCCGGGTCGATGCCGGCGACCGGAGCACCGAGCCGCTGCCCCCGCCCGGCCAGCGCACCGACGGCCTGCTGGTGGTGATCCTGCTGATCGCCGTGGCGCTCTGGATCGCGTACGAGGTGCCGTCGATGGCCAGCCGCGGGCAGAGCTTCGGCAAGCGGGTGATGAACGTCCGGGCGGTGCCGGTGGAGGCCGACCAGCCGCTCGGCGTGGGTCGGGCGCTGCGCCGGTGGAGCACGCTCGGCCTGCCGACGCTGCTCTGGTTCTGTTGCGGCTTCGGGCTGCTGCTCCAGCTCGTCGACGCGCTCTCCCCGCTCTTCGACCACCCGCTGCGGCAGGCGCTGCACGACAAGCGCGCCCAGACCGTGGTGGTCCAGGTGCCCCGCGGCACCCCCCAACCCACCCCGCAGGACCGTACCGACCCCCCGGGAGACACCCCATGACCGACACCGGAAGCCAGCAGCCGTCGCTGCGGCTGACCCGCGCCGACCTCGACGCGCTGCCCAACTACGTGCCCGGGCGCAGCCCCGCCGACCTGGCCCGCGAGCTGGGCCTGCCGGAGGCGATCAAGCTGGCCAGCAACGAGGTGCCGTACGGCCCGCTGCCGGGCGTGGTGGAGGCGGTCGCCGAGGCGGTCGCCGGCTCGCACCGCTACCCGGACATGGGCGTGGTGGCGCTGCGTCAGGCCCTCGCCGAGCGTTACGGCGTGGCCGCCGACCGGATCGCCACCGGCTGCGGTTCGGTGGCGCTGGCCGAGCACCTGGTCCGGGCCACCTGCCTCCCCGGCGACGAGCTGCTCTACTCGTGGCGGTCGTTCGAGGCGTACCCGATCATCGCGGCGACCAGCGGCGCGACCAGCGTGCGGGTGCCCAACGACGCCGGGCACGGGCACGACCTGGCGGCCATGGCCGCGGCGGTGACCGACCGGACCCGGATGATCCTGGTCTGCAACCCGAACAACCCGACCGGCACGGCGGTCCGCAGGGCGGAACTGGACCGGTTCCTCGACGCGGTGCCGGACGACGTGCTGGTGGTCATCGACGAGGCGTACCGGGAGTTCGTCACCGACCCCGACGTGCCGGACGGGCTGACCTACCTGGACCGCCCGAACGTGGCCGTGCTGCGCACCCTGTCCAAGGCGTGGGGCCTGGCCGGCCTGCGGATCGGTTGGCTGGTCGCCGCGCCCGAGGTGGCCGGGGCGGTCCGCAAGGTGGTCACCCCCTTCTCCACCAGCATGGCGGCGCAGGCCGGCGCGCTGGCGGCGCTCGCCCAGGCCGACGAGGTCCAGCGGCGCTGCGCGCTGGTCGTCGCCGAGCGGGAGCGGGTCGCCGAGGCGCTGCGCAAGCTGGTCCCCGACGTGCCGCCCAGCCAGGCCAACTTCGTCTGGCTGCCGCTGGGCGACCGGGCGGTGGAGTTCGGCAGGGCGTGCGAGGCGCGCGGCGTGATCGTCCGGCCGTTCCCGGGCGACGGCGTCCGGGTCACCATCGGCACCCCGGAGGAGAACGACGCCTTCCTGGCCGCCGCGGAGTCCGCGCTGGCCTGACTGTGAGGTCGGGTCCGGGCCGATCCCGGACCCGGCCCCGCCGGGTGGCGTCAGGTGGCTGGCACCGGATTCCGCAGCCGTTTCCGATACCCGTAGAGGACGATGAGCACCAGCACCAGTCCCGAGCCGACCAGACTCCCGATGAGGAGGCGACCGGACCGGTCACCGGCGTCGCCGACCGCGGCGGGCGCGGCGGGGACGGCGCCGAAGGTCAGCCGTCCGCTGGCGCCGCGCTTGGTCCAGCCGCTGGCCAGGTCGAGCTTTCCGGTCCACGGCCCGTCTGGGACGCGACGATCCAGGACGACCCGGATCGTGGCGGTGCCGCCCAGGGCGAGGGTCTGCGCCTCGGACCGGACGGGCCCGATCGAGAGCCCGCCGGGACCGTCGTGCAGCCGCAGCTCGCCGGCGAGATCCAGCGCCCGCTTGCCGGTGTTGCGCACGTCGGCGGTGACGACGGGCGTGCCGTCCGGGTTCCTCGATCCGGTCAGCGGGCCGATCTCGAAACCGGAGACCGGTTCGCCGCCGGGGCCGACGGAGAGGTAGACCCGGATGCCGACCCGGCCGACGTTGCGGACCGTCCGGCCAGCGTCGCCGGAGACCTCGGCCCAGATCACCGCGTACCGCTCGCGCTGTTCGGCCTTCGCCGGCACGGCGATCGTCACCAGCAGTTCGGCCTCCTCGTCGGCGTCGAGCCGCAGTGCCCCGTGGTCGACGTGGATCCAACTGCTCAGCTCGTTCTCGGTCCGGTCCGGAGCGAGGATGAAGCCCTCCTTGGTGACGTCGGCGGCGGCGGCGTAGACGGCCACCGGACGACGTACCTCGGACGTGTTCTGCACGATGATCCGCCGCTTGATCGTCGTACCGGGATGCACATGGTCGACGATGTACCGGCGCGCCCGGCTGTCGTCACGACGCGCGACCGGGGCGTCCAGGAGGCGGATGCCGACCGAGGTGGCCGGCCCGGCGTCCGGGCCGGCGGTGGGGTCGGGTGAGGCGCGTTCCTCCCCGTCCGGACTGCCTTCCCCGCCTGGTGGCGGCTGGTCGGCGACCGATGGGTCGGGTGCCGGGGCGGCCGACGCGTGCGGTGTCACCAGCGCGGTCGCCCCGACCGTGACCAGAGCGGTCACGGCCAGGGCGAGGACGCCGACTCGTTCATGCCACCGAATGGGTGATCACTCCCTCGTAGGTACCGGCGACGGCGGCGTCCGGGATCTGGATGTCGATCGTCGGGTTCCAGGTCGCCGTGTTGTTGCCGCTGCCGCTCGTCTTGGAGAAGGCGGTGCGGGGAAGGTTCAACGGCACCGCCTGGGCGGAGGTGAGCTGGCCGGGCACGAAGGTGCCGGTGCCGGTGGTGGCGGTCGCCGGACCGGACCAGTAGTCCACCAGGCCGGGGATGATGGTCTCGGCCGGGCCAGCACCGCCGGTGGTGAAGGCGGTGCTGGTGACCGTGGCCGTCCAGGTGGCCGAAAGCGCCGCCCGCTGGTCATTGACGGTCACCGGACCGATCTGGCCGGTCAGGGTTTGGCCGGCGAACGCCGAGCCCAGGTTGACCGCTGGCGGAGCGGTGATGTCCAGGTTCGCGGTGCCGATCGTGAAGGTGACGACGGTGTCGTCGGTGGGCGCGGCCACGGCCGGGGCGGCGAGGGCCAGCACGGAGGCTGCCGACGCGGTCAGGATGACAAGTGTTTTCCGCATGAAAGCGACGCTAGAAGCCATAAAGGTCTGCAAAAGACCCTTTTCTGGCATATCACTCATTAGGCGACGGAATGGGTGACGGTGCCCGTGTAGGTCCCGGCGACCAGGCCGGTCGGCAGGTTGATCCGCAGAGTGGGTCGCCAGCTGACCGTGTTGTTGCCGTTGCCGCCCGTCTTGCGGAAGGCGGTTCGGCTCACGTTGAGGGCGACCGCCTGGGCGGCGGTGAGCTGACCGGGGACCAGGGTTCCACCGCCGGTGCTCTTGACGACCGGCCCCGACCAGTACGACACCAGCGAGTTCGGGACCGTCCGGTTGAGGCCACCCGCTCCGGTCACGAAAGAGGTCGAGGTGACGGTGGCGACCCACGTGTTCGGGTTCAGCGGACCCCGGAAGTCGGTCACCTCGACGGTGCCCAGAGAGCCCGTCAGCACACCACCCGGAAAGCCCGCCCCCAGGCTGGCGGCCGGGGCAACCGTGATGTCCAGCCCAGCTGCCAGTGGCGCGTCCGGCAACAGGTCGCCACCGTTGCCCGGGCCGCTCGGGTCCGGGGCCGGCGCGGCGCCGGACGCTCGGCCACGCTCCGGCGACGGCGACACCGGAGACGGGGGCGGCGACACCGGAGACGGGGACGGCGACACCGGAGACGGCGACGGCGACACCGGAGACGGGGACGGCGACGAGGAGGGGCCACCCCGTGTCGGGCCGCCGGAGACGCCGGGCCCGATGGTCGACGGGAGCCGCCCACCGGGGACGGGCGCAGGAGAACTGGTGGGGGCCGGTGGCACGAAGGGTGTCGTCGGCACCGGAGTCGGAGCGAAGAGGCTCGCACCCAGCAAGGGGGTGAGAACGGCGGCTAGCATGAGCATCTTATGACTATAAGTTCTGATTATCCTTATTGTCGGTTCTCCACCAGCTGAGCCGTTCCCACTCCGGGCGGACCGCTCCGCTCCCGCCGCGCGGGTGTCAGCTCGGCCGGGACCGCCGCGCCACCATCAGCCCGCCGGCGAGCAGGAGCACCACCCCCAGTCCGGCGAGCCACCGCACCGACCCGCCGCCGCCACCGGTCACCGGCAGGCGGCTGTGCGTCGGCCACGGCGTCGGCTTCGTCGGTCGCGCCGTCGGCGATCTGGTGGGCGAGGCGGTCGGCGAGGCGGTCGGCGAGGCGGTCGGCGAGGCGGTCGGCGAGGCGGTCGGCGAGGCGGTCGGCGAGGCCGGGAGCACCTCGAACGCGATGTCGGTTCCCGCCGACGGCGCCGCCAGCGCGGCGGCTGCCGCGTCGGGCCGCGCGACAGTCGGGACGAACATCGGCGACACCGCGAGCGCGAGGCCGGCGGCAGCGGCGAGCACGCCCCCGACGAGCCCCGACCTACCGGCCGTTCCGGCCATGATGACCCCTCTCCTGGAAACCCCGATCCCGAGAAAAGTACCTTTTCCGGACAGCCCCGGTGGACGGTTCATCCCCTGGGACCGGTTCGGGGCGGTCAGCTGGCAGCCAGCAGCACCGGCTCGGCCTGGAGGAACCAGCCCTGGTCGTCGTCGTCCGGGGTGGCGTCCTCGCGGAGTCGCTCCACCGCGAGATAGCCGTCCACGGCGTACGCCATGCCCGGTCGGAAGGCGAGCCCGTCCCGGCCCAGGGTGAACGGGAAGCGGGACCGCTGGGCGCCGGTCACCGGGTCCAGGGTGACCACGTCCCGGTCCTCGGTCAGCACGTGCAGCCGGCCCGGCTCGACGGCGAGGATCCGCACCGGCCCCAGGTCGCCCCGGCGCCAGCGTTCCTTGCCGGTACGCGGCTCCCAGCCGGTCAGCACCGGCCCCTTCGGCCCGACCGCCAGCTCACCGGCGAGGAGGGTGCCCTCGGCGTCCAGCGCGGGCGCGGGGACCGGCTCACCGGCGCCGACCAGCCAACCCCGCCCGGACGCGTCGCCGGGGCCGGTGGTGCGCAGCCCCCGGCACCGCGAGCGGGGGGTGAGACAGCCGAGCGGGGTGACGGTCACCCCGACCGAGGCGCCCGGTGGCCGCCAGCGCAGGGCCACCGCGCCGGTGCCCGCGTCGCGGAACTCGACCACCGGCGAACCGGCGCAGACGTCCACCGACATCACCCGGGTCGCCGTCGTGCCGAGGTCGGTGCGGCAGCCCCGGCCACCGTCGACCTGCCAGAGCCGGCGGCCGTCGCCCAGGGCGTACCCGGTCAGCCGGCCCTCGCCGGAGACGGCCAGCGCCGCGCGGCCGTCGGCGCCACGGGCCACCCAGACGCCCTGCGGGTCCCAGACGGTGGCCGCCCCGGTCCGCCGGGCGGCCTGACCCGCGCGGGGTCTCGGCCCCTCCGCGCGCCAGGCCACCCGCCCGGTACGCGCGTCCAGCGCCACCAGCTGCCCGTCGGACCAGCGGCTGACCACCGTGGTCCCCTCGGCCAGCACCCCGTCGAGTCGGGCCGGCCAGCGGCGGTAGGACCAGAAGGGGGTGACCCGGTTGGGGGCGTCGGCGGGCTGGTCGGCGTAGACCTGACGGTCCGCCGCGTACACCCGGACCCGGCCCTCGACGATCAGCGGGGCCGCCGGAAGCCGGCCGAGCACCCCGACCGGGGGTGTGGCGGGGGCCGGCCAGCCGGTCCGGGCCACGGTGACCACCTCGGCGGGGGCGAGCACCCGGTAGCCGATGAGCGCGGACGCCACGAGGGCGAGCAGCGCCACCGCGCCGACCACCACCCGCCGGCGACTCCCGACCACGCTCATGCCCCACCTCCGCCCGGCACCCTACCCAGCCGGCCGGGTCGATCCCCGGCCAACCCGCGGACCGGACCGGGCCGGTGCGGGGCCGGTCAGGCGGCGGCGGGCGCGCCGGTGGAGGGCAGCGCCCGGGCCAGGTCGGCCAGGTCACGGCGCAGGGCGCTCTCCACCGCGCGGGCGGCGAGCCCACCGAGCAGGAAGGTGACCCACCGGACGTACGCGGCGGTGACCTCGGCCTCCTGCTCGACGGTGACCGCCGTGCGGGCCTGCCGGCGGCGTTCCACGGTGCGCAGTGTCCAGGTGATCCGGTAGTTCACCCCGACGCCGGCGGAGCTGAGCACCAGCCGGTGTGGGGGGACGGCCTCCACCACCAGGAACTCCTCGACGAGCAGCTCGCCGTCGGGGCGTTCGCGGCACTCCCGCCAGCTGGTGCCGGGGCCGAACGGGCCGGGGGTGAGGGCCTCCACCTGGTCGGCGGTGGAGAGCCAGCCGGGCCGGGCGGCCAGGTCGGTCAGGAGCCGCCACACGTCGGCGGTCGACGCGTCGATGAACTCCGTGACCGCCACCGTGGACATGACACCTCCCGTGTCGTCCACCGTACGGCGGGTGAGCGCGGAATGGGGGGCCCACGGCGGGATTTCCACCGCAGGCGCCCCGAATTCAGGGTCGGAGCCGGCCCGCACGCAGCGCGCGCACGAAGGCCGTCCAGCCCGGCGGGCTGACCGTGAGCGCCGGCCCGGCGGGGTCCTTGGAGTCGCGTACGCCGACCACGCCGACCAGGTTGTCCGCGACCTCCACGCAGAGCCCCTGGTCGTTGGAGCGGCTGCTGGTACGCCACACGGCGCCCACGAGATCTGTCATTGCCCGTCACCTCCGGATCGGAGAAGGAATTCCGGGACGATCAACGCGGCAACGTGGATCTCCGATCGCACCGGCTGTGCGACCGGCCCCGTCCGCGCTCGGGCGGGCGGGGCCGGGGCGGCCGGGGATCGGCGGGCGACGCCGGGGCGGCGAGGGCTCAGCGGGCGGGGCGGATGGTGCCGGTCACCTCGCCGAGGGCGATGGTGGTGCCGTCCGGGCCGGGGGCGGTGGCCGAGATGACGACCGTGTCGCCGTCCTCCAGGAACGTACGCTCCGCGCCGCCGACCTTGACCGGCTCGGTGCCGCCCCAGGTCAGTTCCAGGAACGAGCCGACCTGACCACGGTCCGACCCGGAGACGGTGCCGGAGGCGAAGAGGTCGCCGGTGCGCAGCGACGCGCCGTTGACGGTCAGGTGGGCGAGCTGCTGGGCGGGGGTCCAGTACATCCCGGCGAACGGGGGCTCGGCCACCCGCTCGCCGTTCCACTCCACGGCCAGCCGCAGGTCCAGCCCGAGGTGCGGGGTGTCGTGCAGGTACTCCTGGACCGGCGGGTCCTGGTCCGGGGCGGGCACGAACGCGTCGGCCAGCGCGTCCAGCGGGGTCACCCAGGCCGAGACCGAGGTGGCGAAGGACTTGCCGAGGAACGGCCCGAGGGGCTGGTACTCCCAGGCCTGGATGTCCCGGGCGGACCAGTCGTTGACCAGCACCACCCCGAAGACGTGGTCGGCGAAGTCGTCGACGGCCACCCGGTCACCGAGGGCGCTCGGCGTGCCGACCACGAAGCCGACCTCCGCCTCGATGTCGAGGCGTACCGACGGGCCGGTGGTCGGGCCCTGCGGGGTGGCGCGCTGGCCGGTGGGACGGACCACGGGGGTGCCGGAGACAACCACGGTGCCGGCCCGGCCGTGGTAGCCGATCGGCACGTGCTTCCAGTTCGGCAGCAGCGGCGGCTGGCCGGGTCGGAAGATCTGCCCGACGTTGGAGGCGTGCTGCTCCGAGGAGTAGAAGTCGACGTAGTCGGCCACCTCGAACGGCAGCGCCATGTCCACCTGGGACAGCGGTACCAGCAGGGGCTCCACCGCCGGGCGGTGCGTCTCGTCGGTGAGCAGTTCGACGGTCCGCTGCCGTACCGACGTCCACTGCGGACGGCCGAGCGCCATGAAGTCGTTGAGGGTGGGGCGGCCGAGGGCTCCGCCGGCCAGCACCAGGTCGGCCGACTCGGCGCCGGCCAGGTCGAGCACGAATTCCCCGATCCGTACGCCGATCCGCGGCTCGCGACCACCCTGGCGGAACACCCCGTACGGCAGGTTCGTCACGCCGTACGGCGAACCGTTCGCACCGTCAACCCAGGTCATGCCGGGCTGGCCGGGCATGCCCTCACGGCCCTCGCTTCGCTCGGCGCGTTCGCTCATGCCTCGAATCCCCCGTTCACCAGCCCCAGCCGGATCAGATCGGTCAGTGGTTCCACGATGCTGCAGGAGCCGTACCCGATCCAGAGCGGGCGGCCCACGTCCCGGCGCTCCCGCGCCTGCTCGACCAGCCGGACCGGGTCCATGGCGGCGAGCAGGACGGCGACCTCGGGCACCTCGGCGCCCTCGGCGGCGGCCAGGGTGGCCGCCAGCACGTTGCCGAAGCCGTGGTGGGTGAAGCCGGTCTCCGGGTCGAGGTGCCGGACGGCGTGGTGCAGCCCGGCGGTCAGCTTGAACGGCAGTTCCCGGTCCCGGCAGGCGCAGATGACCGCGGCCAGCTCGCCGGGGGTGGGGAAGAGCTCGGCGGCCAGCCCGCCGGTGCGGAACTTGGCGGCGATCGGAAGGCCGGTGGCGCGCGCCTCGGCGAGGGTGTCCAGGGCGGCCATCAGGCCGAGGGTCAGCGGGATCTCCGCGTAGACCCTGACGTCGTCGAGCCGTTCGGTGAGCTTGATCAGCTCGGTCAGGCCGGGCTGCGGGTCCTCGCCGCGCTTGGCGACGGCGGCCTCCACCTGGCGGACGGCCAGCCGGGGGTCGGCCGCGGCGAGGGCCGCGTCGAGCTGCCCCCGGGGTAGGTCGCCGATGACGCCGACCGCCAGCCGTTCGTCGCCGCCGAGCAGGGCGGGCAGGGCGGGCAGCGCGGAGGCGGGCACCAGGAGCGGGCCGACCAGGTCGGCGTACCAGGCGGCGCGGTGGTCGCGGTGCGCGGTGACCGCCTCGGGCAGCGGCGCGCTGCCGGGCGGGAAGACCGCGGCGTCGTCGACGAGGCCGGCGAGGAGTCGGGGCACCTGCGTTGACACGGGACAAGAATCTACGGGACGCTACAAGGAACGGACAACAGCGTCCGATTATCGGACGCCATCGGCCGGAGAACGGGACGAAACGGGAGGCGAGATGCCCTACTACCGCCGCGTCGGTGAGGTGCCCCGCAAGCGGCACACCCAGTTCCGCCAGCCGGACGGCACCCTCTACGCCGAGGAGCTGATGGGCCAGGAGGGCTTCTCCTCCGACTCGTCCCTGCTCTACCACCGGCACGCGCCGACCGCGATCGTGGCCGCCGAGGAGTTCGCCCCGCCCGCGTACACCCGGGTGCCGAACCTGCCGCTCAAGCCGCGCCACCTGCGCACCCACAAGCTCGACGGCGCCGGGGCCGACCCGGTCCTGGGCCGCCGGCACCTGCTCGCCAACGACGACGTGCGGATCGGGTACGTGCTGGCCGACCGGCCCTCCCCGCTCTACCGCAACGCCACCGGCGACGAGTGCCTCTACGTCGAGGCCGGCGGGCTGCGGGTGGAGTCCACCTTCGGCGCGCTCGACGCGGTCGCCGGCGACTACGTCGTCATCCCCACCTCGACCATCCACCGGCTGGTGCCGACCGGCGACGGGCCGACCCGGCTGCTCACCGTCGAGGCCAACGGCCACATCGGACCGCCCAAGCGCTACCTCTCGGTACGCGGCCAGTTCCTGGAGCACTCGCCCTACTGCGAGCGGGACGTCCGGGGACCGGACACGCCGCTGCTGGTCGACGGCGAGGACGTGGAGGTGCTGGTCAGACACCGGCGCGGCTGGACGAGGTACACGTACGCCAACCACCCGTTCGACGTGGTCGGCTGGGACGGGCACCTCTACCCGTGGGCGTTCTCCATCCACGACTTCGAACCGATCACCGGGCGGATCCACCAGCCGCCGCCGGTGCACCAGACCTTCCAGGGCCCGAACTTCGTCATCTGCTCGTTCGTGCCGCGCAAGGTGGACTACCACCCGGACGCCATCCCGGTGCCGTACAACCACCACAACGTCGACTCCGACGAGATGCTCTTCTACACCGGCGGCAACTACGAGGCCCGGCGCGGCTCCGGCATCGGGCAGGGCTCGATCTCGCTGCACCCCTCCGGGTTCACCCACGGCCCGCAGCCGGGCGCCGCCGAGCGGTCGATCGGCGTCGACTACTTCGACGAGCTGGCCGTCATGGTCGACACGTTCCGCCCGCTGGACCTGTGCGAGGCCGCCGCCGAGTGCGAGGACGACGGGTACGCCTGGACCTGGGCCCGCAAGGGCTGAACGCGACGAGGCCGCGTCCCCGGTGGGGACGCGGCCTCGCCTGTGCCCGGATCAGAACGTCGAGGCGTCGATCACGAAGCGGTAGCGCACGTCCGAGGCGAGCACCCGCTCGTACGCCTCGTTGATCTTCTCGGCGCCGATGACCTCGATCTCCGCGCCGATCCCCTTCTCGGCGCAGAAGTCCAGCATCTCCTGGGTCTCGGCGATGCCGCCGATCATCGAACCGGCGAACGACCGGCGGGCCGGGATCAGCGAGAACGCCGCCACCGACAGCGGCTCCTCCGGCGCGCCCACGTTGACCAGCGTCCCGTCCACGGCCAGCAGCCGCAGGTACGCGTCCAGGTCGATCTTGGCGCTGACCGTGTTGACGATCAGGTCGAACGACCCGGCCAGCCTGGTGAAGGTCTCCTCGTCGGAGGTCGCGAAGTAGTGGTCGGCGCCGAGCCGCAGCCCGTCCTCCTGCTTCTTCAGCGACTGCGACAGCACGGTGACCTCGGCGCCCATGGCGTGGGCCAGCTTGACGGCCATGTGACCCAGGCCGCCCATGCCGACCACCGCGACCCGCTTGCCGGGGCCGGCGTTCCAGTGCCGCAACGGCGAGTACGTGGTGATGCCGGCGCAGAGCAGCGGCGCGGCGGCGTCCAGCTCGATGCCGTCCGGGATGCGCAGCACGAAGTCGTCGACCACCACGATGGCCTGCGAGTAGCCGCCCTGGGTCGGCTGCCCGTCCCGGCCGACCGCCCCGTACGTGCCGATGTTGCCCTTGAGGCAGTACTGCTCCAGCCCCTTGCGGCAGTTGTCGCACTCCCGGCAGGAGTCGACCATGCAGCCGACGCCGACCCGGTCGCCGACGGCGAACTTCGTCACCTCGGGGCCGACCTCGCGGACCACGCCGGCGATCTCGTGGCCGACCACGATCGGGTACGTCGTGGGGCCCCACTCGCTGCGCGCGGTGTGGATGTCGGAGTGGCAGATGCCGGAGAACCTGATGTCGATGAGGACGTCGTGCGGGCCCAGGTCGCGTCGCTCGATGGTGGTCGGGACGAGCGGTTCGGTCGCGGACGGGGCCGCGTAGGCGTTGACGGTGAGCACGATATCTCCGCTTCCTGCAGACGTTTTCGTTGCAACGTCAACTACTACCCGGTTCCCACCCCGTCCGACACGTCGCCTCCGTCACGCCGCCAGGGTCTCACCGGGAGGTGCGGGTGAGGACGGCCAGCTCGGCCAGGGCGGCCACCCCGATGGCGAGGACCAGCGGCCACGGGGTGCCGACCAGCGCGTACAGCAGGATCATCGCCGGCGCGGCGGCGACCGCATAGACCGCCAGGGCGAGCGTCCGGTCCGAGCGGACCAGCCCGGGCAGCACGGTCCGGGCCAGGTCGGGCAGCCTCGCCGCGTACCGCCAGACCAGCAGTCCACCGCCGAGGGCCGCGAACGCCGCCGCGAACCGGGACAGGCCCGGGTTGCCGGCCGCCAGGCAGGCGATCAGCACGGCGGTCAGCAGCGACCAGCCGGCACCGAAGAGCACGAGCTGCCGCAGCCCGGCGGAGATCGTCCGACCGGAGTCGATCCGGCCCGCGCCGATGGTGGCCGCGTCGGCCAGGTGCTCCAGCGCCTCGCTCCACCGGCGCTGCTCCAGCCGGAGCACCCCCAGGTCGTGCCGGGCCTCGGCCAGCTGCGGATCGAGCCGCAGCGCCTCCCGGTACGCCCGCTCGGCCAGGTCGAACAGGTCCAGCCGGGCGGCGACCAGGCCGAGCACCAGGTGCGCCTGCGGCTCCTCCGGCGCCAGCTCCACCCCGCGCCAGGCCGCGTTCAGCGCCGGCTGCCCGTTGCGCGCGCCGGCCAGGATCGCCGCGGCGCTGCGCTGGGCGTACGCGTCGGTCGGGCCGAGTGCCAGGATCTCGTCGGCGCACCCCGCGGCGGCCCGGTACGCCTCCAGGTCGGTCAGGGCCAGGCCCCGCGCGACCAGCGGCGGCACGGCGCCCGGGGCGGCGGCGACGGCCGCGTCCGCGGCGGTGAGCGCCTCGGCGGGCCGTCCGGCGGCCAGGTGCACCCGGGCCAGCACGGTCAGCACGTCGGCGTTCGCCGGCTCCAGCGCCACGGCGTAGCCCAGCTCGGCGGCGGCCTCGTCGTACCGGCCCAGCTCGGCGAGGAGCTGGGCGCGCTGGAGGTAGCCGTCCGCGGCTGACCGCTCGGGGGTGGTGTCGCTGGACATCGGGCGAGCCTAGGCGGCCGGCGCCTCGTAGACCAGGGCCACCGCCACCCCGGCCAGCCCCTCACCGCGCCCGGTGAAGCCCAGGCCGTCGGTGGTGGCCGCGGAGAGCGTCACCGGGGCGCCCACCGCCTCGGAGAGCACCCGCTCGGCCTCGATCCGGCGGGGGCCGATCTTGGGTCGGTTGCCGACGACCTGCACCGAGACGTTGCCGATCCGGAAGCCGGCCGCCCGGACCCGCCGGGCGCTCTCGGTGAGCAGCGCCACCCCGGGTGCGCCCGCCCACTCCGGCTGGTCGACGCCGAAGTTGGCGCCCAGGTCGCCCAGGCCCGCCGCGGAGAGCAGGGCGTTGCAGGCGGCGTGGGCGGCCACGTCCGCGTCCGAGTGCCCGGCCAGCCCGTCCTGCCCCGGCCAGTGCAGCCCGGCCACCCAGCACGGCCGGCCAGGCGCGAAGGCGTGCACGTCGGTGCCGATGGCCACCCGAGGAACGATCATCAGCCGAGGGTAGCGGTCAGGCGCCGGCGGCCAGCAGGTACTCGGCCAGCGCCAGGTCGAACGGTCGGGTGATCTTGAGGGCGTGCTCCGAGCCCGGCACGCAGAGCACCGGGACGCCCTGCTTCTCGACCAGGCCGGCATCGTCGGTCAGCGGGTCACCGGCGGCGGCGTGCGCGGCGGCCAGCACCGCCCGGCGGAAGCCCTGCGGGGTCTGCACCGCCCGCAACGCCGACCGGTCGACCGTGCCGAGCACCCACTCGCCGGCGTCGACCTCCTTGATCGTGTCGACCACCGGCAGGACGGGGATCACCGCGTCATGGCCGGAGCGGACGGCGGCGGCCACCGACTCCACCAGGTCGGGCGGGGTCAACGCCCGGGCCGCGTCGTGCACCAGGACGATCTCCGGACCGGCCGGGACGGCGGCCAGGGCGGCGGCCACCGAGGCCTGCCGCTCCGCGCCGCCGGGCACCACGGTCACCGGGGCGACCGGCGCCAGCAGGGCGCGGACCGCGTCGACGTCGGCGGCCGGGGCGGCCACCACGACGGTGTGCACCGACGGGGCGGCGGCGATCCGGCGGACCGCGTGCACCAGCAGGGGCTCCCCGCCGAGCAGGCGCAGGGCCTTGGGAGCGCCCGGTCCGAGACGTACCCCGGCACCGGCGGCAGGAACAAGGACCGCGACGTCACCGCGCGGATTGAGCTGCGCGGTCACGTCGCGGTCCTCGGATTTCTTTGCTGCGGGGTGGGTACGACGATGCCGGGTGGATCAGGCCTCGGTCAGCACCTTGTCTAGCAGCGACTCCGCCTCGTCCTTGGTGCTCTTCTCGGCCAGCGCGACCTCGCCGACGAGAATGTCGCGGGCCTTGGCGAGCATGCGCTTCTCACCCGCGGACAGACCCCGCTCCCGCTCCCGGCGCCACAGGTCCCGGACGACCTCGGCGACCTTCAGCGGGTTGCCGGAGGCCAGCTTCTCCAGATTCGCCTTGTAACGCCGCGACCAGTTGGTCGGCTCCTCGGTGTGCGGTGCACGGAGCACGTCGAAGACCTTGCCGAGGCCCTCTTCGCCGACCACCTCGCGCACGCCCACGATCTCGGCGTTCTCGGCGGGCACCCGGACCGTCAGGTCACCCTGCGCGACCCTCAGGACGAGGTACTCCCTGGGCTCGCCCTTGATGACCCGAGTCTCGATTGCCTCGATGAGTGCGGCCCCGTGGTGGGGGTAAACAACGGTCTCGCCGACACTGAAAACCATAGGTTCGAAACCCCTTTCGCTGTGTCTAGGGTAACACGCTCAGGCACCGATGTCCCACCGCTGTCCTGACCGTTGGCGCAGCTCAGGGGCCCTGTGAGAGGTATTTCTTCGGCTTGACAGGCGGTCAAACCAATGGTTCGCACACGCTCCGTTACGAAGGCATGACAGCCCGGTACGGATGAGCGGAGCGTGGATTTCTCGGGCGATGCGCTCCTCCCATGGTATCCCGCCGTCGCCCGTCCCGTCCGGGTGTAGCGGTACGCGGGCCGGTGCGGGACGCTTGAGGTCCGCTCACCGAGACGGTTTCAGGGGGTCCGATGGGCATGCGTGACGCCGAGGGACACGGCCCGCCCGACGGGCTGCCCGACCTGCCACCCGAGTGGGGCCGGGTGGTCGTGCCGGACGACGCCTCCGCGCTGGCCGCCGAGGCCGCGCAGCTCCGCCGCGAGCTGCGCCGACAGGCGGCCGTCCGGCGTCGACGCCGGTTGCTCGGCCTGCGGCCCGGCCCCGACGGCCGGCTGCCGCTGCGGCTGTCGCTGCTGGTCCTGCTGGTGGCGGTGCTCACCACCGTGGCCGGCCTGGCCGCGGTCACCTGGCCCCGCTCACCGCGCGGCGGTGCCCGTCCGACCGTCCTCCCCCAGGCCACCGCCGGCGACCTGGTCGGTCGGCCACTGCCCGCGCTGGACCTCGTCGGCCCCGACCAACGCCCGGTGCCGCTGCGCGGGCTGCTGCCCGCCGTGATCCTCCTCGTCGACGGCTGCGCCTGCGCGGAACGGGTCACCGAGGCGGCCGTCGCCGCACCGGCCGGCGTGACCGTCGTCACCGTCGTCGGGAAGCACGCAGCCGGGCCCACCCCGACGGCCCCCGGGCCGCCCGTTCTCGCGCTGGCCGACCCGGCCGGGGGCCTGCGCGCCTTCCTGCGCCTGCCCGTGCCCACCGGCAGGGCCACCGCGCTGCTGGTGGACCGCTACGGCACCCTCACCGAGGTGGTCCCGCAGGTCGGCACCGTCGAGGACTACCGGGTCGAGCTGGACCGGCTCGCCGGCTGAGCCGGCGACGCGCCGCACCGGGCGACGTGACCGGCCGCGCGCCCGACGGCCCGGTGGACCACCCTCAGGACGCCACCATCAACTCGGCGTCCACCTCGACCGGCGCCATGTCCACCGTCGACAGCATGATCCGGGCGGGCACGCCCGCCCCGATCAGCTCCGCCGACCGGACCCGACCGTCGCAGGCGGTCGACGGCTGCCGCTCCCCCGACAACGCACCGGAGACCGCCACGACCAGCTGTCCCGGACCCGTGCACCGCCACCGCAACCGCAACCGGTAGCGGACACCCTCGGCCGGCTGGACCTCCGCGTTCAGTCCGGCCTCCGGGCCGATCCCCTCGCGCGCCACCGACCAGATCGCCCCGGGCAACGGGAAGTCGGCGGGCCGGTCCACGGTCGGGCCGACCTCGACCGAGCCGACCGCCCCCTCGGGTGCGAGGGTCACCCGCAGGCTGCTCCGGTAGGCCGCCGATTCCGACCCGGCCGGCGAGGTCGGCTCCACCCCCACCATCAGCCCGGCGGGGTCCGTCCCGGCGACCGGACCGGTCTGCGGGGCGGCGGCCCGCCACCACAGTCCCCCCGCGACCAGCGCCGCCACGGTCAACCCGGCCAGCACCCCGGCCCGCAGCCGGTCCTCCCCGTCGGCGTCCACGCGCCGAGCGTATCGGGCCGGCGCATCCGACACCGCCCGCCGCGTCGACCGATCCGCCCCACGTGAGCCGGCCCTTCCCCCGGCGCAGCCGTCAGTCGGTCCGTTCCAGCAGGGCCGCGTACAGGGTCAGCCCCGGGCCGAAGGCCAGCATCACGATCCGCCGCGGTGGAACGGCGGCCCGGCGCAGCCGGTCCACGATCAGCAGCACCGTCGGCGACGAACAGTTGCCGTGCTCGGCCAGCACCGCCCGGGACGCGGCCAGCCCCTCCGGCGGCAGCTCCAGCTCCCGCTCCACCACGTTCAGGATCCGCGGACCGCCCGGGTGCACCGCCCACCCGTCCACCTCGGACCGGGAACTGCCGTGCCGGGCCAGCAGGTCGTCGACCAGCCCCCGCACGTGCGCGGAGAGCACCTGCGGCACCTTCGGCGACAGGCCCATCCGGAAGCCGGTGTCGGTCACCTCCCAGGTCATGTGGTCCGCGGTCGAGGTGTCGGTGACCGCGGTGAGCTCGCGGACCGCGTACCCGCCGGACCGGTCACCGGGCACGAGCACCACGGCCACCGCCGCGTCGGAGAAGAGCGCGTGCGAGACGATCTGCTGGGTGTCCACCCGGGCCGACGAGGGCTGGATGTGCAGGCTGGTCAGCTCCGCACAGAGCAGCAGCGCCGGACGGCCCCGGGCGGTCACGAAGTCGCTCGCCGCCCCCAGCCCCGGCAGGGCCGCGTAGCAGCCCATGTGCCCGACGAACATCCGCTGCGTCTGCGGCGACATGCCCAGGTCCCGGGCCAGCAGGATGTCCAGCCCCGGGGTTGCGTACCCGGTGCACGAGCAGACCACGAAGAGGCCCACGTCCCCGGCGTCCAGGCCGGCGGCGGTCAGCGCCCGGCCCACCGCCTCCTTGCCCAGCGGCAGCGCCTCCACCTGGTAGCGCCGCATCCGGCGCTCGGTCGGCCAGTCCGACACGTCCTCCAGCAGCGGGTTCACCGCCGCCTGTCGCCGGGACACCCCGGAGTTGGCGAAGATCCGCTGGGCCAGGGCACGCGTGGTGCCCGAGTAGTGCTTCGAGAAGAAGCCGTCCCAGAGCTCGTCCTGCCTGGCGCCCGGCGGCTGCGCCGTACCGAACCCCGCGATCACCGGCACCGCCATGTCCCCAACCTCCCGATCGGCACTGCACCCACGGCCGCCCACCCGGGCCGACCGCCCCGGCCCGTCCCGGTACCGGACGGACCCGTACTCACCAACGCGGTACCGACCCGTCGCGGTCCGGGTCGCCGCCGAGAGCGGCGATGCCCGACCGGTCGGCGCGGACGTCCGGGGTGGACGGACGCGGCGTACCGGGGCGTCAACCGGCGGGCCGCCTCCAGCGCGTGCACCGTCATCCTGCCCCCTCCTCGGCGTCTCTCTACCCTGCCCGGCGACTGCTACCCCTGCCGGCGACCACGACCCTGGTAGAGCACGGCGGTGGACCAGGTCGGCACGATCCGGGGATCGGCGCCGGTGACCGGGCCCGCGCCGCCCCGGGCCCGTCGCGCCAGCCAGGCCAGCGTCCCGCGCACCTGCGGCCGTACGCCCCGGAGCCGCAGGTCGATGCCGTGCCGGGCGCACTCGGCGACCAGCTCACCGGCGTCCACGAAGAGCCGTGGATCGTGGATGCCCCGGGGCACCGTCGGCAACCGCTCACCGATGTGGACCGCCACCACCCGGCTGAGCAGCGTGTCGTTGAGGGTGTCCAGCACCAGCAGGCCGCCCGGGCGCAGCAGCCGGGCCGCCTCGGCGACCACCCGCCGCCAGTCCGGCACGTGCTCCAACAGCTCACCGGCGGCCACCACGTCGGCGCAGCCGTCGGCCAGCGGGACCGCCGTGGCATTGCCGTTGACCACCCGTACGCCGTGCGCCGCGGCCTGGGCCAGCGCCGAGCGGGTCAGGTCCACCCCGACGTGCCGGTAGCCCTTGCCGGTCAGGTGCGGGGCGAGCAGGCCGGCGCCGCAGCCCAGGTCGACCAGGAGCGCGTCGGGGCGGCCCGCCGGCGGGACCAGGTCGGCGCGGGCCCGCGCGAGCCAGTGCAGCATGGCGAACGCGCCGTCCGGCCGCCACCACTCGTCGGCGAGGTCGTCGTACTGGCGGGGGTCGTTGGGGGGCAGCACCCGGGGCGGGGTGGACACCGGGGCCGCGTCTCGCATGGACCGAGCGTGGCACGACTCCTCGGTAACGACCAGACTTCCCTTATGTCGTCTTCGGTGTTAGGGCTGGTCAGGGCGAGCCATCCGGAACCGACGGTCGCGGTCACCGCGGTCGCCGGGCTGCTCGCGTGGGGGGTCGGGCACCGGCCGGCCGGCGTCGTCGCCGTCGTGCTCACCGTGCTGGCCAGCCAGCTCGCGGTGGGCTGGAGCAACGACGCGCTCGACGCGGACCGGGACGCCGCGGTGGGGCGTACCGACAAGCCGGTCGCCGCCGGTGCGGTCCGGCGGCGGACCGTGGCCCTGGGCGCGGTCGCGGCCGGCCTGGCCACCCCGGTGCTGGCGCTGGCGACGAACCCGGTGGCGGCGCTCTGGGCCACCGTGGGGCTGGTCGCCGCGTTGCTCTACGACTGGCCGCTGAAGTCGACCCCGCTGTCGGTGCTGCCCTACGCGGTCTCGTTCGGCGCGCTGCCGGCCTTCGTGGTGCTCGCGCTGCCCGGCGCGCCGGCGCCGCCCGGCTGGCTGGTCGCGGCGGCGGCGCTCCTGGGTGCCGGCGCGCACTTCGCGAACGTGCTGCCCGACCTGGCCGACGACGCCCGGACGGGAGTGCACGGACTGCCGCACCGGATCGGGGCGGCGGGCAGCCGGCTGGCCGCCGCCGGGCTGCTGCTGGCGGCGACCGCCACCCTGGTCCTGGGGCCGGCCGGGCCGCCGTCGTGGGCCGGCCTGTCGGCCGTCGCGGCGGCCGTCGTGGTCCCGCTCGTCGGTTGGTACGCCGGCCGCGCGGCGGCCCGCACCGGAGAACGGCAGGTGGCGGCGTTCCGGGCGGTGATGCTGGTGGCCCTGATCGACGTGGCCCTGCTGCTGGCGGCCGGTCGGGTGGTCTGACCGGCACCCGGGCAGGTGGCATTGCCGGGTCGCCGTGCGGGGGTCGATCAGCGGCAACTACCCTGGAGCGCGGTCTGCGCGGGTATGGCCACCGCGCCCGGCGTGGCTCCGGGTGGGGATCGTGACGAGGAGGACCGACGTGACGCGCTCGATCTGGGGTTCCGGGCGGGCGGCCCTGCTGCTGGCCGGTACGGCGGCGGCGGCGAGCCTGCTGCTGTCCGGGTGCGGGGCCGGCCAGGTGGCCGAGACCTCCAACAAGATCCCCTCGGTGCAGGGCATCAACGTCCAGACCTCCGACAACCTGTACAAGGTGCGCGGCCTCTACATCCAGTACCCCGGCGTCGAGGGCTACCAGGCGGGCGCGAACGCCCCGCTGAACGTGGTGCTCTACAACGACAGCCGCGAGCCGGTGACGGTGACCGTCACCACGGACGGCGCACGGCAGGTCGCGCTCACCGGCTCCGCACCGAGCGGCGCGCAGGCCAGCCCGAGCGAGTCGCCGACCGAGCCGATGTCGGGGTCGCCCAGCCCGAGTGACCCGAGCGCCTCGCCGAGCCAGTCGGTCGGCCCGGTGGAGTCCGCGTCGGCCAGCCCGTCGGCCTCCGCCTCCGCGAGCGCCTCCGCCTCCTCGAGTGCCTCCGCCTCCGCGAGCCCGTCGGCCTCCGCGAACGCCCCGGCCGGCGAGCCGGCCCGGATCGAGATCCCGGCCCTCGGGTACGCCCAGTTCATCCCCGCCAGCGGCGGTCGCCAGCTGGAGCTGGTCGGGCTGAACGAGGCCCTGCTCTCCGGCCAGGAGATCAACCTGACCTTCGACTTCGGCAACGGCAGGACCGTCTCCACCGGCGCCCCGGTCGGCGTCCCGCTGACCCCGGGCCCCAAGGCCTCCCCGATCATCACCCGTGAGGGTGGGGCCGAGGGTGGCGGCGAGGGCGGCGGGGGCCACAGCGGCTGAGCACCGCGCGAATCGTTCGACGGCACCGCCGGCCTGGTGAGAACCGCGCCGGCGGTGTCGCCGTTTCGGAGTGGGAACCTGTCGTACCGGCCGGATAGCGTCCTGGGGTGACCACCTCCCGATCCACGCCCGCCCGCGCCGGTTCCGGCCGGGGCCGGGCCACCGCCCGCGAACCGCGGCCGGCCTACGAGTGCGACGCCTGCGGCCACCAGCCGCCGAAGTGGGTCGGACGCTGCCCGGAGTGCGGCGAGTGGGGCTCCGTCGTCGAGTGCACCGTCACCGGTCCGCTGGTCTCCGGCAAGGTGGTCAGCTCCCGGCTCCCCGCCGAGCCGGCCAGACCGATCGCCACCATCAGCGCCGCACCGGCCCGGGCCCGACCCACCGGGGTCAGCGAGCTCGACCGGGTGCTCGGCGGCGGCCTGGTGCCGGGCGCGGTGGTGCTGCTCGCCGGCGAGCCCGGGGTCGGCAAGTCGACGCTCCTGCTCGACGTGGCCCAACAGTGGGCTGCGGGCGCCGGCAGCCCGTCACTGGTGGTCAGCGGCGAGGAGTCGGTCAGCCAGGTGCGGCTGCGGGCCGAGCGGATGGGCGCCCTGCACGACCAGCTCTACCTCGCCGCCGAGAGTGACCTGAGCGCCGTCCTCGGCCACCTCGACGCGGTCAAGCCGGGGCTGCTGGTGCTCGACTCGGTGCAGACCATCTCCACCACCGGGACCGAGGGGGTGCCGGGCGGGGTGACCCAGGTCCGCGCGGTCACCGCCGCCCTGGTCTCGGTGGCCAAGGAGCGCGGCATCGCCACCGTCCTGGTCGGTCACGTCACCAAGGACGGCCAGGTCGCCGGCCCCCGGGTGCTGGAGCACCTGGTCGACGTGGTGCTGCACTTCGAGGGCGACAAGCACTCGTCGCTGCGGATGGTCCGGGGGGTCAAGAACCGGTTCGGCGCCGCCGACGAGGTCGGCTGCTTCGAGATGCACGAGGGTGGCATCAGCAGCCTGGCCGACCCGTCCGGCCTCTTCCTCACCCGCTACTCGGAGCCGGTGCCGGGCACCTGCGTCACGGTGGCGATGGAGGGCCGCCGGGCGCTGGTGACCGAGGTCCAGGCGCTGATCGGGGCGACCGTGGCCGGTTCGCCCCGGCGCACGGTGTCCGGGCTCGACGGGGCCCGGCTGGCGATGGTGCTGGCCGTGCTCCAACGGCGCACCGAGCGGCTGACCCTGCACGACCGGGAGGTCTTCGCCGCCACCGTGGGTGGCATCCGGGTGGTCGAGCCGGCCGCCGACCTGGCCGTCGCCCTGGCGGTCGCGTCGGGCGGGCTCAACCTGGCCATCGCCCCACAGCTGGTGGCGATCGGCGAGGTCGGGCTCACCGGGGAGGTGCGCCGGGTGGGCGCGGTGCCCCGGCGGCTGGCGGAGGCCGCCCGGCTCGGTTTCCGGCTGGCGCTGGTGCCGACCGGCTGCGCCCCGGACACCACCGGGGTCGCCCCGGCCAACATGCGGGTGATCGAGGTCACGGACGTCCGGTCGGCGCTCCAGGCTGCCGCCCGCGCATCGGCGGAGTGACCGACTGTGACGATTTGGCCGGATCGGCCGGGCGATAACGGACAGCGGAGCCCCCGGTCCGGGCCGGCGGGAGAGGACATCGTGACACATCACAGTAACCACGACAGCACCCACCGCAGGGCAGTCCGTAGACTGTGGCGGTGCCGATCGACCGCGATGCCACCAAGCCTGCCGGCGCGACGCCGCACGCCCGCACCGCTGCCGTGGGTTCGCCCGCCCGTCCGATCAGCGTCAGCGTGACCGGCGGCGTCGGCGGCGCCAGCGGCGATCCGCTGCGCGCCAACCTGGCGCTGATGGCGCCGGGCACCGCGCTCCGCGACGGTCTCGAGCGGATCCTGCGCGGGCGCACCGGGGCGCTGATCGTCCTCGGCTACGACAAGGTGGTCGAGCAGATCTGCACCGGCGGCTTCCCGCTCGACGTGGAGTTCTCCGCCACCCGGGTCCGTGAGCTGTGCAAGATGGACGGCGCCGTCGTCCTCTCCAGCGACGGCACCCGCATCGTGCGGGCGGCGGTGCACCTGATGCCCGACCCGTCCATCCCCACCGAGGAGTCCGGCACCCGGCACCGCACCGCGGAGCGGGTGGCCCGGCAGGCCGGCTACCCGGTGATCTCGGTCAGCCAGTCGATGCGGATCATCAGCCTCTACGTCAACGGGCAGCGTCACGTGCTCGACGACTCCGCGGCGATCCTCTCCCGGGCCAACCAGGCGCTGGCCACCCTGGAGCGTTACAAGCTCCGCCTCGACGAGGTCTCCGGCACCCTCTCCGCGCTGGAGATCGAGGACCTGGTCACCGTGCGGGACGCGGTGGCCGTGGTGCAGCGGCTGGAGATGGTCCGCCGGATCGCCGACGAGATCGCCGGTTACGTGGTGGAGCTGGGCACCGACGGCCGCCTGCTCGCCCTGCAACTCGACGAGCTGATGGCCGGCGTGGACGCCGACCGCACCCTGGTCATCCGGGACTACCTCCCCGCCGGCCGCAAGCCCCGCACGCTGGACGAGGCGCTCGTCGAGCTGGACCTGCTCGGCGCCACCGAGCTGATCGACCTGGTCGCCGTCGCCAAGGCGATCGGTTACCCGTCGGCCTCCGACGCGCTGGACGCGGCGGTCAGCCCCCGCGGCTTCCGGCTGCTGGCCAAGGTGCCCCGGCTGCCCGCGGCGGTGGTCGACCGGCTGGTCGTGCACTTCGGCAGCCTCCAGCGGCTGCTCGGGGCGACCGTCGAGGACCTCCAGGCCGTCGAGGGCGTCGGCGACGCCCGGGCCCGGGGGGTCCGCGAGGGGCTGTCCCGGCTGGCCGAGGCGTCGATCCTGGAGCGGTACGTCTGATTTCCGGGCCGCCGGTGCCGCGCCGCGTCGGCGGGGCGGGCACCGGCCGGTCAGCTGGCCGTGACCGTCAGCTTCGCCGGGTCGCTGAGCTTCGTCCCGACCCGGGCGAAGACCTGGTACGTCCCGGCCGGCGCGGACGGGCCAGCCGCCACGCCGTTCGCGCAGCGCGTGGTGTCCCGTCCGTTCCAGCCGATCGTGTAGGACCGCTCGAAGTTCGGGATGAACGACTGCACGTCCGAACCCTTGCCGGTGCCGCAGGTGTCGGAGGACCAGACCTTCTCCGCACCGGACTTGACGAAGAGTTCCTGGAGGTCGGCCCCGACGTCACGGCTGCACGTACGCTGGGAAACGTTCTTGATCTTGAGGGTGAGGTCCGACCGGCCGCCCTGCGCCAGCTCCGTCGGCACCGCCACCGCGGTCACCAGGATCTCGGCGTCCGTGCAGGTCCCGTCGTCGACGACCGGGGCGGCGCCGGAGCCCGGGCCGACCTGCCCGCCGTTCGTCCCCGACCCGTTCGTCCCGGAGCCGTTCGTCCCCGAGCCGGAGGTGCCGGTGCCCGTGCCGCTGCCGTCGCCGGTCCCGCCGGTGTTGCCGTTGCTCCCGGTGTTGCCACCGCCCGGGCCCGCGGGGTTCCCCGAGGTGCCGGAGCCGGAGTCACCCGAGCCGCCGGAGTTGCCCGAGCCGCCCGGCGCGCCGCTCTGCGGCGTAAGCACCGAACCACTCGGATCGGGAAACGGTGAAACCGTGCCGGCGGGCCCCGCCGTCGGTGTCGACCGGCCCTCCGGCGTCCCGCCACGGTCGGAACCCTGGCAGGAGTTGAGCAGGACAATCAGGAACAGAATCCCCGCTCCGAATACGACGGCTCGACGCCGCCAGTAAACGGCGGGTGGCAGGGGGCCGACCGTCATCCGCATGATGCCCCCACCGTAGCGGCGTACCGACCACACACCGGGCGCGACGCGCCGGACAGTGACCGGGTCACCGGCGCGACTCTCCACTCACGACAACCGAACCCCACCGACCGCAACCCTGAGTCAGCGCCACTCGGCTCACAGGTAGACCTTGCGTTGGTAGACCGCGTGCGCGCCCGCCACCCGGTCCAGGAAGAGCAACCCCGCGCAGTGGTCGATCTCGTGCTGCAACGCCCGCGCCTCGAAGCCGTCCGTCACCAGCCGTACCGGCCGGCCACTGCCCGGCAGGGCCCCCTCGACCACCAGCCGGCCGGCCCGCTTCACGTCACCGGTCAGGTCCGGCACCGACATGCAGCCCTCCCGGCCGGCCTTCCACCGGCTCGCCTCCACCACCCGGGCGTTGCAGAGCACGAAGACCCCGTGCACCGTCAGCGCCTTCGGATGGCCGGTGACGTCGACCGCGAAGACCTGCGCGGAGACCCCCACCTGCGGCGCGGCCAGGCCGACACAGCCCGGCGACACCCGCATCGTGGCGACCAGGTCGGCGGCGAGGCGCACCACCTCGTCCGAGGTGGGGTCGACCTCCGGCCCGGGTCGGCTCAGCACCCCGTCCGGGGCGGTCACCACCGGCCGCACCTCGCCGGGAACGGCCAGCTCCGCCGGGGTCCAACCGCCGAGGCCCACGTAGTCCGGGTCGCTCACAGCAGATCCGAGTCCGCCGGGCGCAGCGACACCCCGACGCCCAGTTCCGCGGCGGCCCGGGTCAGCCGGCCGGCCAGCTCGTCCGCGCTGCCCGGCGGCACCTCCACCTCGGCGACCACCACGTACAGCGAACCGGTCAGCCGGGTGCTCAGGTCGCTGACGTTGCCGCCCCCGTCGGCCAGCACCCGGGTCATCGCCGCGACGATCCCCATCCGGTCCGCGCCGTGCACCGACATGACGTACGGCTCGCCGCTCGGCGCCGCCGCGCCGTCCGGCGTGACCGCGCGTACGGTCGCCAGGAGCTGGCCGTCGGCGGCGAGCGGCGCCAGCGCGGCCTCGACGTCGGCGGCGGCCGGTCCGACGCAGATCAGCGTCATGGCGAAGTGTCCCCGCAGCCGGGTCATCGTCGAGTCGGTGAGGTTCGCCCCGAGTCGGGCGAGCACCTCCGCGACGTCGGCCACGATGCCCGGCCGGTCCCGGCCGATGACGGTGATCGCGAGCTCGTTCATCCGGACATTCTGCCCCGCGCCCCGGGCGGAGCCACGCCGGCCCGCCCGGCCCGCCCATCCTGCGGGAAAGCCACCCGTGACATCATCGTCGGCGCGATGTCTGAGCCCACTTTCGCCACCCAGGTCACCCGGTGGTACGAGCAGAACGCCCGCGACCTGCCCTGGCGGGAGCCCGGCGTCGGCGCCTGGGCGATCCTGGTCAGCGAGGTCATGCTCCAGCAGACCCCCGTCGTCCGGGTGCTGCCCGCCTGGCACGCCTGGCTGACCCGCTGGCCCACTCCCGCCGCGCTGGCCGCCGACACCCCCGCCGAGGCGATCCGGATGTGGGGCCGGCTCGGCTACCCCCGCCGGGCGGTACGCCTGCGCGACTGCGCGGTGGCGATCGTCGAACGACACGGCGGCGAGGTGCCGGACCGCCTCGACCAGCTGCTTGCCCTGCCCGGCGTCGGCACGTACACCGCGCGGGCGGTGGCGGCGTTCGCGTACGGGCAGCGGCACCCGGTGGTAGACACGAACGTCCGCCGGGTGGTCTGCCGCGCCATCGCCGGGGAACCGGACGCCGGCCCGACCACCCGCCCCGCCGACCTGGTCGCCTGCGAGGAGCTGCTCCCCGCCGAACCGGCCGCCGCCGCGCTGGCCAGCGCCGCCTTCATGGAACTCGGGGCGATCGTCTGCACCGCCCGCTCCCCCCGCTGCCCGCAGTGCCCGGTCGAGTCGACCTGCGCGTGGCGGGCCTCCGGCCAGGAGGCGCCCGCCGGCCCGACCCGCCGCCCCCAGCGGTACGCCGGCACCGACCGTCAGGTACGCGGCCTGCTGCTCGCGGTGCTCCGGGAGGCCACCGGCCCGGTGCCGCACCAGCGCCTCGACCAGGTGTGGTCGGACGACGTGCAACGGGCCAGGGCACTGGCCGGGCTGGTCACCGACGGCCTCGTGGAACCGGTTGGTGAGGACGCCTTCCGCCTCCTCGGCGACGGACCACCGGCCCCGGTCCCCACCTACTGAAAAGGCGACGGCCCCGGTGGCTCTCGCCTACCGGGGCCGTCGCCCTGTCACTTCCGTCCGGCGTTACGCCGCCGTGTCGTCCGCACCCGTGGCGGCGGTGCCGCCCAGGTCGGCCGGGACGGCGTCCGGCACGTCGACCGGCTTCTCGGCGCCCCGGAACACGAGCTTGGACTTGTCGATGTCCTCCGGGTCGCCCTCGCAGTCCACCACCACGATCTGACCCGGGGTCAGCTCGTTGAAGAGGATCCGCTCCGAGAGGTTGTCCTCGATGTCGCGCTGGATCGTGCGACGCAGCGGACGGGCACCCAGCACCGGGTCGAAGCCCTTCTTCGCCAGGTACTTCTTGGCGTTGTCGGTCAGCTCCAGGCCCATGTCCTTGTTGCGCAGCTGGCCCTCGATCCGCTGGATCATGATGTCCACGATCGAGAGGATCTCGTTCTGCCGCAGCTGGTGGAAGACGATGGTGTCGTCGATCCGGTTCAGGAACTCGGGCCGGAAGTGCTGCTTCAGCTCGTCGTTGACCTTCTGCTTCATCCGGTCGTAGTTGGACTCGGAGTCCTCCGACGCCTGGAAGCCCAGCGACACGGCCTTGGCCACGTCACGGGTGCCGAGGTTGGTGGTCAGGATGATGACCGTGTTCTTGAAGTCCACGATCCGGCCCTGACCGTCGGTGAGCCGCCCGTCCTCCAGGATCTGGAGGAGCGTGTTGAACACGTCCGGGTGGGCCTTCTCGATCTCGTCGAAGAGGACCACCGAGAACGGCCGACGCCGCACCTTCTCGGTCAGCTGCCCGCCCTCGTCGTAGCCGACGTAGCCGGGAGGGGCACCGACGAGCCGGGACACCGTGTACCGGTCGTGGAACTCGGACATGTCCAGTTGGATGAGGGCGTCCTCGCTGCCGAAGAGGAACTCGGCGAGCGCCTTGGAGAGCTCGGTCTTACCGACACCGGACGGGCCGGCGAAGATGAACGAGCCGGACGGGCGCTTCGGGTCCTTCAGGCCGGCCCGGGTACGCCGGATCGCCTTCGAGACCGCCTTGACCGCGTCCTCCTGGCCGATGACGCGCTTGTGCAGCTCGTCCTCCATGCGCAGCAGGCGCGAGGTCTCCTCCTCGGTCAGCTTGTAGACCGGGATGCCGGTCCAGTTGCCGAGCACCTCGGCGATCTGCTCGTCGTCGACCTCGCTGACGACGTCCAGGTCACCGGCCTTCCACTCCTTCTCGCGCTGGGCCTTCTGGCCGAGCAGCTGCTTCTCCTTGTCGCGGAGCTGGGCAGCACGCTCGAAGTCCTGCGCGTCGATCGCGGACTCCTTGTCCTTGCGCACCTGGGCGATGCGCTCGTCGAAGTCACGCAGGTCTGGCGGCGCGGTCATCCGGCGGATGCGCATCCGGGCGCCGGCCTCGTCGATCAGGTCGATCGCCTTGTCCGGCAGGAACCGGTCGGAGATGTACCGGTCGGCCAGGGTTGCGGCAGCAACCAGGGCGGCGTCGGTGATGCTGACGCGGTGGTGCGCCTCGTAGCGGTCGCGCAGGCCCTTGAGGATCTCGATGGTGTGGGCCAGCGACGGCTCACCCACCTGGATCGGCTGGAAGCGGCGCTCGAGGGCGGCGTCCTTCTCCAGGTGCTTGCGGTACTCGTCGAGGGTGGTGGCGCCGATGGTCTGGAGCTCACCCCGGGCCAGCATCGGCTTGAGGATGCTGGCGGCGTCGATCGCGCCCTCGGCGGCACCCGCACCCACCAGGGTGTGGATCTCGTCGATGAACAGGATGATGTCGCCGCGGGTGCGGATCTCCTTGAGGACCTTCTTCAGGCGCTCCTCGAAGTCACCGCGGTAGCGGGAACCGGCGACCAGCGCACCGAGGTCGAGCGTGTAGAGCTGCTTGTCCTTGAGGGTCTCGGGCACCTCGCCCTTGATGATCTTCTGGGACAGCCCCTCCACCACGGCGGTCTTACCGACGCCGGGCTCACCGATCAGGACCGGGTTGTTCTTGGTACGGCGGGAGAGCACCTGCATGACCCGCTCGATTTCCTTCTCGCGCCCGATCACCGGGTCGAGCTTGCCCTCGCGGGCGGCCTGGGTCAGGTTGCGGCCGAACTGGTCCAGCACGAGGCTGGTCGACGGCGCGGCCTCACCCGGGGCGGCGCCGGCGGCGGCCGGCTCCTTGCCCTGGTAGCCGGAGAGCAGCTGGATCACCTGCTGGCGGACCCGGTTGAGGTCGGCGCCGAGCTTGACCAGCACCTGGGCGGCGACGCCCTCACCCTCACGGATCAGGCCGAGCAGGATGTGCTCGGTGCCGATGTAGTTGTGGCCGAGCTGAAGCGCCTCGCGCAGCGACAGCTCCAGCACCTTCTTGGCCCGCGGCGTGAACGGGATGTGCCCGCTCGGCGCCTGCTGGCCCTGGCCGATGATCTCCTCGACCTGCTGGCGGACGCCCTCGAGGGAGATGCCGAGGCTCTCCAGGGCCTTTGCCGCGACGCCTTCACCCTCGTGGATGAGGCCCAGCAGGATGTGCTCCGTACCGATGTAGTTGTGGTTGAGCATCCGGGCCTCTTCTTGGGCCAGGACGACAACCCGTCGCGCTCGGTCGGTGAACCGCTCGAACATGCCCTCGTGCTCCTCACGTGCCGTGCGCCTTGATGGTCAAGATCTTGGCGGGGCCGGTGCGCGGACGTCCGGGACGGGCGTCCGTGCCTCATTACTCTATCGCCGCTGACCGACTCCGCTGAGGTCGTGTGTCCCCGCCAAAAGCCGTGTACGCGTCGTTTTGACCAACCATCCGCGCTCAGGAGGTGTTCCTGGACCCCGCCTGTACGCGCAGAGCGAAATTCGAACCACCGGTGAAGGGGCCGCCGGGCCGCGTACGGCCGGAACCGGTGCCCGCCGTAGGTCATCCACAGGGTGTGGACGGGCTCTCCACTGCCTGTGGACAACGCCTGACCCGACCGGGTTCTTCCCGCCCGCGCCGGGAACGACAGACGCGACAGGTAGCGCGAAACGGGACAGACCGGATGGGGCGACGCCGGCCCGGAGAGAGGTGCTCCGGCCCGGCGTCGATGTCGCCCCGTGCGGGGATCCGCTCAGTGACCCGCCTTCGAGTGGTACTCGTCGACGATCTCCTGCGGGATGCGCCCCCGGTCGGAGATGTCCCGGCCGGACTTCTTGGCCCACTCCCGGATCGCCTTGTTCTGCTCACGGTCGGCGGTGGCGCCGCCGCGGCCCCGGGCCGCGCGACCGCCGACCACCACGCCGCCCCGCCCGACCTTGGTGCCGTGCGCGATGTACTGCGCGAATACGTCACGCAATTTCTCGGCGTTCTTGGCCGACAGGTCGATCTCGTACTGAACGCCGTCGAGGGCGAACTTGACGGTCTCGTCCGCGTCCCCGCCGTCCAGGTCATCGACCAGCTTGTGAATGATCTGCTTGGCCACGTCCCACATTCCTTTCGAGCAGGGAGTCCTGCAATAGGAGCACGATAGCGTGCCCGATGCTTGCTCCGTCAATAGGATGCGGTAACGAGCCGGGGACGACTGACGCGGCGGCTACTCCGGGCGGACCATGGGGAAGAGGATCGTTTCCCGAATTCCGAGGCCGGTCAGCGCCATCAGCAAGCGGTCGATTCCCATTCCCATACCGCCGGCCGGCGGCATTCCGTACTCCATGGCGCGGAGAAAGTCCTCGTCCAGCGGCATGGCCTCGTCGTCGCCGCGGGCGGCCAGCTGCGCCTGCTTCACCAGCCGATCCCGCTGCACCACCGGGTCGACCAGCTCGGAGTACGCGGTGCCCAGCTCGAAGCCGCGGACGTACAGGTCCCACTTCTCGGTCAGCCCCGGCTCGCTGCGGTGCGCCCGGGTCAACGGGCTGGTCTCCTCGGGGTAGTCCCGCACGAAGGTGGGCGCCTGGAGGGACGGCACCACCAACTCCTCGAAGAGCTCCTCGGCCAGCTTGCCGGGCCCCCACTTCGGGTCGACGGAGAGCCCGACCTTGTCGGCGTACTCGACCAGCCGGGTGCGGTCGGTGCGGACCGTGACCTCCTCGCCGAGCGCCTCGGAAAGGACACCGAACAGCGTCACCGATCGCCACTCGCCACCCAGATCGAACTCGGTGCCGTCGGCGTGCGTGACCACCGTCGAGCCGCTGACCGCGATCGCCGCCTGCTGCACCAGATTGCGGGTCAGCTCGGCCATCGTGTCGTAGTCGCCGTACGCCTGGTACGCCTCCAGCATCGCGAACTCCGCGGAGTGCGTCGAGTCGATGCCCTCATTACGGAAGTTGCGGTTGATCTCGAAGACCCGCTCGACGCCGCCGACCACGGTGCGCTTCAGGAAAAGCTCCGGCGCGATTCGCAGATACAGATCGGTGTCGAGCGCATTGCTGTGGGTCACGAATGGGCGGGCCGCCGCGCCACCGTGCAGCAACTGCAACATCGGGGTCTCGACCTCGATGAATCCCGCGCCGTGCAACGAGTCCCGCAGACTGCGCACCGCGGCCGCCCGGGTCCGCACCATCTGCCGGGCCTGCGGGCGCACGATCAGGTCCACGTACCGCTGCCGGACCCGGGCCTCCTCGCCCAGCGGCTTGTGCGCCACCGGCAACGGGCGCAGCGCCTTGGCGGTGACCGCCCACTCCCGGGCCAGCACGGAGAGCTCGCCCCGGCGGCTGGTGATCACCTCGCCGGTGACCCCGACCAGGTCACCCAGGTCGACCAGCCGCTTCCAGTCGTCCAGCCGCTCGGCACCCACCCGGTCCAGCGAGAGCATGGCCTGCAACTCGGTGCCGTCGCCGTCGCGCAGGGTGGCGAAGCAGAGCTTGCCGGTGTTCCGCACGAAGATCACCCGCCCGGTGACCGACACCTCGTCGCCGGTCGCGGTGTCCGTCGGCAGCTCGGCGTAGCGCTCGCGGATCTCGGCCAGCGTGCTGGTCCGGGCGAAACCGACCGGGTACGGCTCGACGCCGTCGGCGAGCATCCGGTCCCGCTTCTCCCGGCGGACCTTCATCTGCTCGGGAAGGTCGTCGGCGGGGTCCACTGGCACGGCGTTCTGCTCGGTCACGGCACGCTTCCTCAGGCTGTGGCGAATTGGGCGGGTCAGCGTATGAGCGTACTCAAGTGGTCAGGTTGCCGTTACGGGATAACCTCCGGCCCATGACCGACCCCACTCAGGCCCTTTCCTTCGGGGTCGCCGCCGCCGAGTACGACAGGTTCCGGCCCCGCTATCCGCGCGCGGCGCTGCGCTGGGCGCTCGACGGCCGGCCCGCGCCGGCCCGGGTGGTGGACCTCGGGGCGGGCACCGGAATCCTGACCCGGGGCGTGCTCGAACTCGGACACCAGGTCGTACCCGTGGAACCGGACCCGGGGATGCGGGCGCAACTGGCGGCCGCCACGTTCGGTACGGCGGCGCTGGCCGGCAGCGCCGAGTCGGTGCCGCTGCCGGACGGGGCGGCGGACGCCGTGCTGGTCGGTCAGGCCTGCCACTGGTTCGACCGCGAGAAGGCCCACCCCGAGATCGCCCGCGTGCTGCGCCCCGGCGGCACCTTCGCCCCGGTCTGGAACCTCCGCGACGAGCGGATCTCCTGGGTCGCCGAGCTGACCCGCATCGCCCACCTCGGCGACAACGCCGCCAGCGTCGTCGACAGGTACACCGACTTCGGCCCCGACTTCGAGCCGCCGGAGGTGGGGGAATTCGAGCACAGGACCACCCTCACCCCCACCGAGGTGATCGCCATGCTCCACACCCGCTCCTACTGGCTCACCGCCACCCCGAGCGAGCAACAACGAATCGACCACGAGCTGGCGGACCTCTTCCGGACCCACCCCGACCTGGCCGACAAGCAGGGGGTGGATCTCCCCTACCGGACGATCGTCCTCAGAGCCACCCGACGAACCTGAGCCACCGAAGGTTTCCGGGCAGCCCGGAAACCCCCACACTCAGACGTTGCGTTCATAGACCATTCGCAGGCCAATGAGCGTGATCATCGGCTCGTGATGCGTGATCGTCCGACACTCGTTGATCACCAACGACGCCAACCCCCCGGTCGCGATCACCGCCTTGACCTCGCCCAACTCCTCGGTCATCCGCTCGACGATCCGGTCCACCTGCCCGGCGAACCCGAAGTAGAGCCCGGACTGGAGGCACTCCACGGTGTTCTTGCCGATCACCGACCGCGGCTTCGTCGCCTCCACCTTGCGCAGCTGGGCGGCCCGGGCGGCGAGCGCGTCGAAGGAGATCTCGATGCCCGGCGCGAACGCCCCGCCGAGGAACTCGCCCCGACCGCTGATCACATCGAAGTTGGTGGTGGTGCCGAAGTCGACCACGATCGACGGCCCGCCGTAGAGGGTGTACGCCGCCAGCGTGTTCACCACCCGGTCGGAGCCGACCTCCTTCGGGTTGTCGATGGCCAGCTGCACGCCGGTGCGTACCCCCGGCTCGACGATCACGCTGGGCAGGTCCGCGTAGTACCGGGACAGCATGGTGCGCAGCGAGCGCAGCGCGGCCGGCACGGTCGAGCAGGCGGCCACCCCGGTGATCTCCACGGCGTCACCGGCCAGCAGCCCACGGAACATCAGCCCCAGCTCGTCCGCGGTGGAACGGGCGTCGGTCTTGATCCGCCACGAGTGCACCAGCTTGTCACCGTCGAAGGTCGCCAGCACGGTGTTGGTGTTTCCGATGTCGATGCAGAGCAGCACAGCCGCAGCCTATTCGGAGCGCAGATCGAGGGCGATGTCCAGGATCGGCGAGGAGTGGGTCAACGCGCCGACCGAGATGAAGTCGACGCCGGTCGCGCCGTACTCGGCGGCCACCGGCAGGGTCAGCCCGCCGGTCGCCTCCAACTCCGCCCGGTCACCCACCGCCGCGACCACCTCGCGCAGCTGCGCCGGAGTCATGTTGTCCAGCAGCAGGAAGTCGGCGCCCGCCTCGACCGCCTCCACCGCCTCGGCCAGGGTGTCCACCTCCACCTGCACCGGCACGTCCGGGAACGCCTGGCGGACCCGCCGGTAGGCGGGCGCAACGCCGCCGGCCGCCAACTTGTGGTTGTCCTTGACCATCGCGACGTCGTGCAGGCCCATCCGCTTGTTGGTGCCCCCGCCGGCGCGGACCGCGTACTTCTCCAACATCCGCAGGCCCGGCGTGGTCTTCCGGGTGTCCAGCACCATCGCCTTCGTGCCGGCCAGGGCGTCCGCCCAGGACCGGGTGTGGGTGGCCACCCCGGACATCCGGCAGAGCAGGTTCAGCGCCGTCCGCTCCGCGGTGAGCAGCAGCCGGGTCGGGCCGGTCACCGTGGCCAGCACGTCGCCGCGCGCCACCCGCTGCCCGTCGTGGGCGACCAGAGACACCTCGACCGTACGCTCCGCGCCGGTCACCTCGCCGACCAGCTCGAACACGGCCGCCGCCACGGCCAGCCCGGCCACCACACCGTCGGCGCGGGCGACCAGGTCGGCGGTGTCGGTCTGCTCGGCGGGAATCGTCGCGACGCTGGTGACGTCGCGGAACTCCGGCCCGAGGTCCTCGGTCAGCGCGTCGACGATCACCCGCCGTACCCGTGCCGGGTCCAGCCCAGCCGCCGCCAGCGCCCGCTCCGTCGACTCGATCACTGTGTCTCCTCTGTTCGTGACTGCGGGGCTCGCAAAACCGGCTCACTCCTCGCACTCACCGTGTCTCCTCTGTTCGTGACTGCGGGGCTCGCAAAACCGGCTCACTCCTCGCACTCACCGTGTCTCCTCTGTTCGTGACTGCGGGGCTCGCAAAACCGGCTCACTCCTCGCACTCACCGTGTCTCCTCTGTTCGTGACTGCGGGGCTCGCAAAACCGGCTCACTCCTCGCACTCACCGGTGTCCCTCCCAGTGCTGCGTCATCCGACCCTGCGCCCCGACCCCCTCGACGAGGTGGCCCAGCCACCGCTCGTCGGCCGCCGGGAAGTCCTCCCGCCAGTGGCAACCCCGGGTCTCCCGGCGCGCGTACGCGGCCGCGACCAGCGCCGACGCCACGGTGATCAGGTTCGTCGCCTCCCAGTCGGCGGTCCGCGGGGTGCCCCGCGCCGCCCCCACCCCGGTCAGCGTGGCGGCTGTCGCGGCCAGCGTCTGCGCCGACCGGAGCACCCCCGCACCCCGGGTCATCGCCCGTTGCAGGGCCGCCGTGCCGGACGCCGGCACCACCCAGCCGGCACCGCCCACCCAGGCCCCGGTCTCCGCCGGCTTCGCCTGCTCGGGCAGCCCGGCCGCGATGTCGTCGGCGATCCGGCGGGAGAAGACCAGCCCCTCCAGCAGCGAGTTGCTGGCCAGCCGGTTCGCGCCGTGCACGCCGGTGCAGGCGACCTCGCCGCAGGCGTACAGGCCGGGAATGGAGGTGCGGCCGTGCAGGTCGGTGCGGACCCCGCCGGAGGCGTAGTGCGCGGCCGGGGCGACCGGGATCAGGTCGGTGGCCGGATCGACCCCGATGGCCAGGCAGGACGCCACGATGGTGGGGAACCGCCCGGCCAGGAAGTCGCCGCCCAGGTGCCGGGCGTCCAGGAAGACATGGTCCGCGCCGCTGGCCAGCAGCACCCGGTGGATGCCCTTGGCCACCACGTCCCGGGGGGCCAGCTCGGCCAGCTCGTGCTGGCCCACCATGAACCGCTTGCCGTCGCCGTCGACCAGGTGGGCGCCCTCGCCACGCAGCGCCTCGGAGACCAGCGGCTGCTGGGCCAGGCCCGCGCCCGGCACCCGGGCCGCCTCGGGCACGATCAGCGCCGTCGGGTGGAACTGGACGAACTCCACGTCGGTCACCACCGCGCCGGCCCGCATCGCCAGCGCCACCCCGTCGCCGGTGGAGACCGCCGGGTTGGTGGTGGCCGCGAAGACCTGCCCCATCCCGCCGGTGGCGAGCACCACCGCCCGGGCCAGCAGCGCTCCGACGCCGTCCTCGCTGCCCTCGCCGAGCACGTGCAGGGTGATCCCACAGGCCGGGCCGAGCCCGTCCGGGCCGTCGCCGGGCGCCCGCAGCAGGTCCAGCACCAGGGCGTGCTCGACCAGCCGGATCCACGGGTCGCGGCGGACCGCCGCGTGCAACGCCCGCTGCACCTCCGCCCCGGTGGCGTCGCCGCCGGCGTGCACGATCCGGTCGGCCCGATGGCCGCCCTCGCGGGTCAGCATCAGCGAGCCGTCCGGGTTGCGGTCGAACTCCGCACCGATCCGCATCAGCTCGCGCAGCCGGCTCGGGCCCTCCTCCACCAGCGCCCGCACCGCCGCCGGGTCGCAGAGCCCGACCCCGGCCACCTCGGTGTCGTACGCGTGCGCGGTCGGGCTGTCCCCCGGGTCGAGCACGGCCGCGATGCCACCCTGCGCCCAGCGGGTCGACCCGTCATCGATGTTGACCTTGGTGACCACGGTGACGTGCAGCCCCGCCTCGCGCAGGTGCAGCGCGGCGGTGAGCCCGGCGACGCCGGACCCGACCACGATCACGTCGGTGGTCTCCACCCAGCCCGGCGCGGGCGCGGCCAGCAGCCTCGGCAGTTCGGGCAGCTCGACGGTCGACAGGTCCATGCCCACAGTCAACCCGAACGCCCCTCACCACGGGCGGCGGGGGCGGGACGAGTGGTTTCGGCTACCTCGTCCGCAACGGCAGACCGGCCGGTCCGGCGCCCTTGAGCGAGGCGGTCACCGTACGGTCGCTGAGCCAGAGGTAGCAGCGGACCCCTCGGTCGCCGACCGCCCAGCGGCCCGGCCCCGGCGGGCGGACCACCACCGCGCTGCGGATCCGCAGCTGCACGTCGTCCGGCACCCCGGCGTAGCGCGCCAGCGCCGTGTTGCAGCCGGCGTAGAGCGGCAGCCAGTCCTCCTGCCGGACCGGGTACGGGCGGTCCGGCGCCCGCCACACCCCGACGAACTCGGCGTCGTGCCGGGTGCCGCACGGCACCGGCAGCAGCCGCTCCACCCGCCCACCGGCGGCCCGGGCCTGCTGGCAGCCCAACCGCAGCGGGGAGGCGCCCTTCAGCGTCCCGCGGAGGCTGCCGGTACGGACCAGCACGGTCGCCGACGCCTCCACCGTGCTCAGCTCGGTCAGGTCGCAGCGGTACCAGCGGGAACCCGCCGTCCAGCCGGGCCGGGAGGGCAGGGCCACCGCGAGTCGGAGCCGGCCGGCCCGCCAGTCGTCGCCCACGTATCCGGAGGCCCTGGTGTCGCACTCGGCGAACGCCCCGCGCAGCTCCGCGGAACCGTTGGTCGGCGGGGTCGGCCGGGCGGCCGGGAACGTCCCGACGTGCACGGTCTCCACCCGGTGCGGCACCGCGCAGTCCACCGGCCGGTAGTCGGCCAGGGTGACGGTGCCGGCGAAGTCGGCCACCTGGCACACCTCGGCGGCCGGGGTGAACGGCGCCGCCGCCGGCAGGGCGGCCCAGTCGTCGGTCAGGTCGCCGTCCAGGCCGCTCGCGGCGGCACAGCCGGCCAGCAGGACCGCGACGACCACCGTGGCCAGTGATCCGATCACACGGCGCATCGCGGCCTCCCCCAGCCAGCGACCGTCACCCGACGGCGACCCCAGGGTAACCGGAAATGACCTTCCGGTGACAGACCGGATTCGGCGCGCGAGGCGTTAAGAAGGGGCCCCTGCTCTACCGCAGGCGTTAAGAAGGGGCCCTTCCTTGCACCTCAGCCGACGGCGGCGAAGGGGTTGGGGATGGGTTCGCCGGCGGTGTCGGGGGCGGCGGTGGCCGGGTCGGCGTTCAGCTCCACGATCCGGTTGTCGGCGTCGACGTGCACCACCCGGGGCTGGTACGAGCGGGCCTCGGCGTCGTCCATCTGCCCGTACGAGATGAGGATGACCAGGTCACCGGGGTGTACCAGGTGCGCCGCAGCGCCGTTGATGCCGATCACGCCGCTGCCGCGTACGCCCGGGATCACGTACGTCTCCAGCCGGGCCCCGTTGGTGACGTCCACGATCGCCACCTGCTCGCCGGGGAGCAGGTCAGCCGCGTCGAGCAGGTCCTGGTCCACGGTCACCGAACCGACGTAGTGCAGGTCGGCCTGGGTCACCGTGGCCCGGTGGATCTTCGACTTGAGCATGGTGCGGAACATCGGGATGCCTCTCAGCGGGGAAGTGGTGGTGGACGGTCAGGCGTGCGGGGCGAGTTCCAGCCCGATGTTGTCGATCAGCCGGGTGTCGCCGACCCAGGCGGCGACCAGCAGCCGCGCCGGCCCGGCGACCGGGCCCGGTTCCAGGTCGGCGTCGGTGAGCACCAGGTAGTCCAGGCGGGCGCCGGGCGAGTCGAAGGCCCGGTGGGCGGCGGCCAGCACCGCGCCGGCGTCCTCCCCCCGCGCGGCGGCCGACGCGCCGGCCCGCAGCGCGGCGGAGAGGGTCAGCGCCACCTGCCGCTCGGCGGGCGACAGGTAGCGGTTGCGGCTGGAGAGCGCCAACCCGTCCGGCTCGCGTACGGTCGGCACCCCGACGATCTCCACCGGCACGTCGAGGTCGCGGACCATCCGCCGGACCAGGGTCAGCTGCTGGTAGTCCTTCTCCCCGAAGAACGCCAGGTCGGGGCGGGTGAGCTGGAGCAGCTTCATGACCACGGTGAGCACCCCGTGGAAGAACCCGGGACGGCTCAGCCCCTCCAGGTCCTCGCCCAGCGGGCCCGGGTGCAGCCGGACCGTCGGCTGCCCGTTCGGGTACATGTCGGCGACCGAGGGAGCGAAGACCAGGTCCGCGCCCGCCCGCCGGCAGATCTCCAGGTCCGTCTCCAGGGTGCGCGGATACCTGTCGAAGTCCTCGTTCGGGCCGAACTGGAGCGGATTGACGAAGATCGTCACGACGACGTGGTCGGCCTGCTCCCGGGCGGCCCGCAGCAGCGTCTCGTGCCCGGCGTGCAGCGCGCCCATGGTCATCACCACGCCGACCGTGCCGGTCAGCCCGGCCCGCGCCTTCGCCAACTCCGCCCGGCTGTGCACCACGTCGATCCCGCTCACGCTGCCACCTCCATGCCTGCGAGCGCGTCCAGCAGCGACTCCGCGTCCACCGGCCGCAGCCGGCCCGCGGCGATCGCCCGGTCCGCCGTCCGTCGGGCCAACGCCAGGTAGGGGGCGACGGATTCCGGCGCCGTCGCCGCCAGCCGCTCCAGGTGCCGGCGTACGGTGCCCGCGTCGCCCCGGGACACCGGGCCGGTCAGCGCGTCGTCGCCGAGGGACAGCGCGTTCTCCAGCGCCGCCCGCAGCAGCGGGGCGAGCACCTTCTCCGGCCGGTCCACCCCCGCGTCGCGCAGCCGGTCGGCCGCCTCGTTGACCAGGGTCACCAGGTGGTTCGCGCCGTGCGCCAGCGCCGCGTGGTAGAGCGGGCGGTCCGCCTCACCCACCCACTCCGGCACGCCGCCCAGGTCGGCCACCAGCCGGGCGGCGAACGCGCGCAGCTCCGCCGGGGCGGTCACCCCGTACGAGATGCCGGGCAGGCGGGACAGGTCGTCCGGCGTACCGGTGAAGGTCATCGCGGGGTGCAGGGCCAGCGGACGGGCCCCCACCGCGGCGGCCGGGGCCAGCACGGCCAGCCCGTGCGCGCCGGAGGTGTGCGCGACCACCTGGCCGGGGCGCAGCGCCCCGGTCTCGGCCAGCCCGGCCACCACGGCGGCCAGCGCGTCGTCCGGGACGGCGACGATCAGCAGGTCGGTGGCGGCGCGGGCCACGGAGGTGGCGGAGCGGTTGCGGGTGCCGGGGAGCAGCAGGGCGATCCGGGCCTTCGCGGCACCCGACACGCCCGACGCGGCGACCACCCGGTGGCCCGCGGCGGCGAGCGCCGAACCCAGCACGGCACCGACCCGGCCGGCGCCGATCACGCCGACGGTCAGGGTGCGGGGGAAGACGAGCGGGGCGCCGGAGGGGGCGCCGCCCGAGGCCGCGGCGACCCCGTGCGGGGTGGCCGGACGCGGGCGCAGCGGTGCGCTCATGGCAACGATCCAGTCCTTGAGGGGGTACCGGTCGATCGCAAGTATGCGCTGCGGTTACGGAGCCGAAACAAGGGTGTGTGAAAACCTTCACCGGTCGGCCGGACCGGCCCGTGCGGCGGCGGGAACGGTGCCCCCCGGTTACAGTGCCGCCTGTGACGGAACGGGGCGCAGCGGACGATAACGGCATCCCCGGCCCGCTGCCCTGGCGGGTCGCGATGGAGCGGGCGCTCTACGGGCCCGAGGGCTTCTTCGTCGCCGGCGCCGGGCCGGCCGCCCACTTCCGCACCACCGCCCACGCCGCTCCCGTCCTCGCAGCCTGCATCCTTCGGCTGCTCTCCGAGCTCGACGCGGCGCTCGGTCATCCCCCGGTGCTCTCCGTGGTCGACGTGGGAGCGGGTCGGGGGGAACTGCTGCGCGGGTTGCTCTCGGCCGTGGGAGAACTCCAGGTCGTGGGGGTTTCCGGGGAGCCCGCCCGCTCCGGGCGGTCAGGCTTGATCCCTGCGCGGGCGGGCTCCCCGGAAACCCCGACCACCACGGCCGCCGTCGGGACGGCGCCCTCCCCCGAGCCGGTCACGGCCGCCGGGCTTCCGCTGGCCGATCGGGTACGCCTGGTCGCCGTCGAGAAGGCCCCCCGCCCCGACGACCTCCCACCGGAGATCGACTGGCTGGCCGAGATCCCCGACCGGATCACCGGCCTGCTGATCGCCACCGAATGGCTCGACAACGTCCCCCTCGACCTGGCCGCCCACACCGCCGACGGCTGGCGCTACCTCCTGGTCGACCCGACGACAGGCGAGGAGTCGACCGGCGAGCCCCTGAGCACCGGGGACGCCCACTGGCTCACCCGGTGGTGGCCGTCGGGCGCAGCCGGCAGCAGCGCGGCCACGCCGGACGACTCAGCCGGCAGCGACGCGACCGGCCCCACCACGTCGGGGTTCGGGGCAGAGATCGGCAGGACCCGCGACGAGGCGTGGGCCGGGGCGGTCGGCAGGGTGGAGCGAGGGCTGGCGGTGGCGGTGGACTACGGGCACCTGCGGGATTCCCGGCCGTTCGACGGGACGTTGACCGGGTACCGGGCCGGGCGGCAGGTGGCGCCGGTGCCCGACGGGTCGTGCGACGTGACCGCGCACGTCGCCATGGACTCGGCGGCCTCCGCCGGTGAGCGGGTCGCCCGGTGTGCGTACTCCCTGGTCTTCCAGCGGGAGGCGCTGCGGGCGCTCGGGGCCGACGGAGGGCGGCCACCGATCGCCCTGGCGGGCCGTGACCCGGCCGGATACGTGCGGGCGCTGGCCGCGGCCTCGACGGTCGCCGAGCTGACCGACCCGGCCGGGCTCGGCGGGCACCGGTGGCTGCTGCAACCGGTCGGCATCGGCGCGCTGCCGGTCATGGCACGATGGCGGGCATGACCACGGACGCCGGGGACCTCCGCGAGCTGACCGTCGGCACCGGGGCCGGGCTGGTCGCCGGCACCCCCGACGAGCGGGTCGGCGCCGACATGGTGCTCAACATCGGCCCCCAGCACCCCTCCACGCACGGCGTGCTCCGGCTCAAGCTGGTCCTCGACGGGGAGCGGGTGGTCTCCGCCGAACCGATCGTCGGCTACATGCACCGGGGCGCGGAGAAGCTCTTCGAGGTACGCGACTACCGACAGATCATCGTGCTCGCCAACCGGCACGACTGGCTGTCGGCGTTCTCCAACGAGCTGGGTGTCGTGCTCGCCGTGGAGCGGCTGATGGGCATGGAGGTGCCCGAGCGGGCCACCTGGCTGCGGATGGCGCTGGCCGAGCTGAACCGGGTGCTCAACCACCTGATGTTCCTCGGCTCGTACCCGCTGGAGATCGGCGCGATCACCCCGGTCTTCTACGCCTTCCGGGAGCGGGAGACCATCCAGGCGGTGATGGAGGAGGTCTCCGGCGGCCGGATCCACTACATGTTCAACCGGGTCGGCGGCCTCAAGGAGGAGGTGCCGGCCGGCTGGACCGCCCGGGCCCGGGCGGCGATCGGCGAGGTCCGTCGCCGGATGCCCGACCTGGACAACCTGATCCGCCGCAACGAGATCTTCCTGGCCCGCACCGTCGGGGTCGGCGTGCTGTCGGCCGCCGACGCCGCCGCGTTCGGCGCCTCCGGGCCGGTCGCCCGGGCCTCCGGCCTCGACCTGGACCTGCGCCGCGACGAGCCCTACCTGGCGTACGGGGAGCTGGACGTCCCCGTGGTCACCAAGACCGCCGGGGACTGCCACGCCCGCTTCGAGGTGCTGCTCGACCAGGTGTACGCCTCACTGGACCTCGCCGAGCAGTGCCTGCACCGGGTCGACCAGCTCACCGGCCCGGTCAACACCCGACTGCCGAAGGTGCTCAAGGCACCCGAGGGGCACACCTACGCCTGGACCGAGAACCCGCTCGGCATCAACGGCTACTACCTGGTGTCGCGGGGCGAGAAGACCCCGTGGCGGCTCAAGCTGCGCACCGCGTCGTACGCGAACGTGCAGGCGCTGGCCACCCTGCTCCCCGGCTGCCTGGTGCCGGACCTGATCGCCGTCCTCGGCTCGATGTTCTTCGTGGTCGGCGACATCGACAAGTAGCGGCTCCCGTCCGGGGGCTCTGATCCGGCGGCTCCCGTTCGGCGGCTGCGCCGCGGTCAGCGCCAGTGGTCGGTGTCGCGGGCGCCGCCGGCCCGGGGGACGTCGTCCCGCGGCGGGTAGCCGTAGCGTTCCTCGTCGGCCCGCTGACGCCGGCCGCGCGCCACCGGCTCCGGCTCGGCCGCGTCCCACCGCCCGGGCCGCTCCGGCTCGGCCGCCCACTGCGTCGGGGTACGCCACTCCTGCGGCACCGGTACCCCGCCGACCGGCAACGCCGGGCGGTCCTCGGACTCCGGCCGGCCGTACCCGCGCGCCGGCTCGTCGTGCTCGCGGCGGACCGACGCCCACCGGTCCCGCACCCGGTAGCCGCCGCCGTCGGCGTGCACCTCGGCGCGACGCTCACCCACCCGCAGCTCCCGGCCCCGCTCGTCCTCGCGTACCTCGGCCCAGATGTCCCCGCTGCTCATCGCCGACCAGTAGGCGCCTTCGGCGGGATCACCGTCCTCGGACACCTGGGGCGTCCAGGACCGCTCCGGGTACCGGCCGCCGTCGGGTGAGTCGGCCCGGCCACGGGTGTCGTACGGCGCCTCCCTGGCGGGATCCGGGGCCACCCAGCCCGAGTTCTGGGCCGGCTCCGCCCAGGCTCGACCCGGCGCGGCCGACGCCTCCCAGCTCCGGAGCTGGTCCGGGGCCTCCGGGTTCCGGTCCGCGTCGGGCCGGGGCGCGTGCCCCCGGTTCTCGGAGTAACCCCGCCAGCCGTCGTCGGCACCCCGCCCCCGGTCGTCCTGGCCGGCCTTGGGCCCGGCCCAGCCGCGGTCGTCCCGGGGTCGGTCCGCCGGGTACCCGGCACCGTCCGGCTGCCCCGGCCCGTACCCCGCCCAGGGACGGTCGCCGTTGGCCGGGACGGACCAGCCCTCGCCGTACCCGCCGTACCGGCCGCCGGCCGGGTCGCCGCCGTCCACCACCGTGTGCCGGGTGACGTGCACCGTCTCGGTGTGCCGGTAGACGCTCGGCCGGCCCGGCTGCTCGGCGGCGGTCGCCCGGGACTCCGGCTCCGGGACCCGAGCGCTCGCGCTGGCCGCCGCCGGCCGGTCCCCGCCCCGGCCGCCGTACGTGCCACCGGGCTGCGCCGAGCCGTACCCGGGGGCGGAACGATCGGGTTCGGGCACGGCGGCCGTGGCCCGGCGGGACGGTTCCGGCTCGTCGTCCGGCGCCACGGCGGCCCGCCCCCAGCCGGAGCGGGCAGCCTGGTGTCCCCGCCCGACGTCGGCCTCGTCCCCGGCCCGGTGGCCGTGGCCGGCGGCGTTGTCGGTGTTCCACTGGCCGGCACTGTCGTGGGTGGGCCGGTGGCCGGCATCGTCCGGGGTGGGCCGGTGGGCGGCATCGTCCGGGGTGGGCCGGTGGGCGGCATCGTCCGGGGTGGGCCGGTGGCCGGCATCGTCGTGGGTGGGCCGGTGTGCGGCGCGCTCCGGGTTGGGCCGGTGGCCACGGCCGGCGGCCTCGTCGGTCTCCGGCACCGAGACGCGGGCCCGGCCCGTACCCGGTGCTTCCGGGCTCACCGGCCCGACGGCGCCGGCCACGGCCACCGCGACCGCGTCCATCCGGGCGCGCAGGGCCGCGGTTCCGTCCTGCGCCCGCTGAGCCTGGTCGAGTGCGTGGTTACCGCGCTGGGCGGCGGCCACGATCTCGGCCCGCAGCTCGCGGCGCAGCTGTTCCAACTCGTCGCGCAACTCCTCGGCGGCGGCCCCACCGCCACCGTCGCCGCGCAGCGCGATGGAGAGTCCGATCAGCACCGCGGCCAGCACGGCGAGAACCGCGCCGAAGCGCAGCAGGCCGTTCCCGTCGGCGAAGAGCAGTATCAGGGCCGCGACGGGCGCGAAGGCCACACCGATCCAGAAGAGCACGGTCAGCAGCGACGAACTGCGCCTGTCGGCGGGGGCAACCGGGGCTGGCATGGGTGTGCAGCCTACCGAGACTCGCTCCGGCAGGGAACGGGTCGGTCGGGCCTGAAGGCGCTCATGGCCGGGCTTGATCAGCGGGTCTTGTTGGCTTTGTGAGGCTCGGGGGCGGGCGTCCCCGGCTCCGGGCGGTCAGGCTTGATCCCTGCACCGGGGACGCTCGCCCCCGAGCCCGTCGTGGTCGGGCTGCCGTCCGTCGGTCGCGCATCTTTTCCGGGTACGCCCGCGTGGGCCGTTTCAGACCTTGGACAGTTTCTGTTCGTGGTGAACGGTAAGTGTCCAAGGTCTGCTGCCCGGGGCCCGGCGTGCGGCGAGTCTCTGACCGGGGACATGCCGCTGGCCGGCACCCGTCGGGGTGCCGGCCAGCGTTCGTTCACGCGTCAGTTGTTCCATTGCTGGGCGACCAGGTCGGCGGCCTGCTGCTCCCACTGCGCGTAGGCGTCCGGGTAGGCCGAGAACGGATGACTCACCCAGCCGACCGGATGCCTGATCCGCAGCCAATCCCCGCCGCCTGACCAGGCGAGTCGTTCACGCCATCAGGTCGACAGGCACCGGGAAGACCCCAGCCAGCGCGGGATCGCCCCTTCGTCGCGCCTGACCCGGAACGGCAGACGCCGCCCCCACCGTCACGAGCTGCGGACGGCGGGGACGGCGGGAGGCCGGAACGGATCAGCTGCCGGCGAGTGCGGCGTCGGAGGAGAAGACCAGGCCGACGCTGGCCCGCCCCTGCTTCAGGGCGTTCTTGGTCTGCGGGCCACCGGCGTCCAGCGAGCTGAACGAGCCAGACTTAAAGTTGTAGACCTCGACCAGGCCGGCCTGGCACTTCGGCCGCTGCGGGCACTCCGGCGGGCCGGCGAGCACCGTCGCGCTGCCGGAGCACTTGCTGGCCAGCTCGGAGAGGGTCTTGACGCCGTACTTGTCGGAGAAGGCCTTGGTGACCGCGAAGGCGTTCTGGTCCTGCGCGGCGGCCGGGGCGCCGAAGGTGATGCCCACCTTGTCGCCCTGCGCCTTGAGGGCGGCAACGGTCTTGTCCAGCTCCGGCGACGAGACGGGCTGGGCGTCCTTGCCGTTCGCCTTGGTGTTGAGGAACTCGGCCATGGTGGCGGCGTACTCGGGGACGACCTGGACCTCGCCCTTCTCCAGGGCCGGCTCGTAGAGCTCCCGGTTGCCGATCGTCTGCACCTTGACCTGGTAGCCGGCGGCGGTGAGGGCGATCTTGTAGAGCTCGGCGAGGGTCTGGCTCTCACTGAAGTTGCCGGCGCCGACCACGATCTGGCCGCCCGGGCCCTTCGCGATGCCGTCGGTCACCTTGTTGGCCGAGGCGAAGTCCGCCGCGGCCACCTGCGGGCTCTTGCGGTCGACGTCGACGGTCTTGTTGAGCTCGATGAGCTTCGGGGTGTCGAGCGCCGCCGAGACCTTGTCAAGCGCGGCGATCAGCTCCGGCTTGGCCGCGTCGGCGTTGACCGCCGGGATGATGTTGTCGGTGTTCTGGAGCTTCTTGTCGTCGGCCAGGACGACCAGCTGGTCGCCCTTCTCCGGCGCGCAGCCGGCGCCGGAGGCGCCCTTGTCGGGGGCGTCGGTGCCCGACGAACCGGCACCGCCACAACCGGTCAGCAGACCGGCCGCGGTGAGGACGCCGGTGGCGCCGACGGCCAGTCGAGTACGTGCGCGCATCAAGCCCGCCTTCCGTGTCCCGGCGCGGCCCGTCCGGGCCGGCCGCGTGTCCGACGGGCGCGCCCTGCTGCGGCGCCCGCGTCTCCACCCAACATCTTCCACGTCGGACCGACAACCTGAGGCGTTCTTTGTCACCGGATCGTCACCGCTGGGCCGGCGCGCTGACCGATCCCGGTCAGCCGCCGGCGGTCGCGTCCGCGGCCCGGCGGTTGGCCCGGCGCCGGGCCGGGCGCAGCGGGCCGGGGGTCACCTGCCGCTCGACCACGGCCAGCAGCAGCTCCGCCAGGATCGCCAGCCCGGCCACCAGCACCCCGCCGGCGATGATCTGGCCACCCCCGGCGGCGATGTCCAGCCCGAAACCGGCCCGGATGATCTGCCCCAGCCCGCCGCCGTCGACGAACGACGCCAGTGCGGCCGTGGCGATCACCTGCACGGTGGCGGTACGGAAGCCCGCGGCGAGGTACGGCACCGCCAGCGGCAGCTCGACCCGGCGCAGCACCTGGCCGCCGGAGAGCCCCATGCCGCGGGCCGCGTCCCGGGCCTCCGGGTCCACCTGCCGCACCCCGGTGTACGCGTTGGCCAGCAGCGGCGGCACCGCGAACACGGCCAGCGCCACCACCACCGCGGGCCGACCGAAACCGAGGAAGGTCAGCGGCAGGATGGTCAGCAGGGCCAGCGTCGGGATGGCGAGGGTGACGTTCGAGACCAGCACCACCATGCCGCCGCCGCGCCCGGTGTGCCCGAGCCAGAGCCCCAGCGGCCAGGCCACCAGGCACCCCAGCAGGACGGCCGCCACCGAGATGCTGAGGTGCTCGCCGAGCCGGTCCAGCACCCCGCCCGGGTTCGTCCAGTTCAGTGGATCGTTGAGCCAGACCACCGCCTGCTCGATCGGGTTCACCGTGCCAGCCCTCCGTTCGCGACCGCCGGGCTCCGCCGGGCCGTAGTCACCGGGACCGCAACCAGGGGGTGAGCAGCCGGCCCACGCCGGCGAGCAGCAGGTCCAGCACCAGGGCCAGCAGGACGCAGAGCACCGTACCGGTCATGATCTGGGCCCGGTAGAAGTTGTTCTGGAAGCCGGCGAAGATCAGCTGGCCCAGGCCGCCCCGGCCGACCACCACGCCCACCGTGACCAGGGCGACGGTGGAGACGGTCGCCAACCGTACGCCGGTGAGGATGCCGGGCAGCGCCAGCGGCAGCTCCACCCGGAACAGCCGGCCCCAGCGGCCGTACCCCATGCCCTCGGCGGCCTCGCGGATCTCCGGCGGCACCTGGCCGAGCCCGGCCAGCGCGTTACGGACGATCACCAGCAGCGCGTAGAGGACCACCACGCTCAGTACCGTGATCGCGCCGATCCCGAGGTAGGGCGCCAGGAACGCGAACAGGGCCAGCGACGGGATCGTGTAGAGCACGCCGGTGACGGCCAGGATCGGCCCGGACAGCGACCGGAACCAGTACGCGGCCACCGCGAGCGGCAGCGCCACCACGGCGGCGATCAACACGGCACGGGCGGTCAGCGAGGCGTGTTCGCGCAGGGCGGCGAGGATCGTGTCAGAGTTGTCCCGCACGTACTGCCAGGAGAACCACGGGTTGCCCGGCTCGGCCCGGTAACTCAGGTGGAAGGACACACGTGGACGTTACCCCGGGGATCCCCGACGACGCCGGGCACAGCGCGGCCTCGATCACCCTCGACGGCATCCGCAAGCGCTACCCGGACGGCACCGAGGCGGTGCGCGAGCTGAGCCTGGAGGTCAAGCCCGGCGAGCTGGTGGTGCTGATCGGCCCGTCGGGTTGCGGCAAGTCGACCGTGCTGCGGATGATCAACAGATTGATCGAGCCGACCGGCGGGCGGATCCTGCTCGGCGACGACGACGTCACCCGGGTGGACCCGGTCCGGCTGCGGCGCCGGATCGGGTACGTCATCCAGAACGTCGGCCTCTTTCCACACCAGACGGTCAGCGCCAACGTCGCCACCGTACCCGGGCTGCTGGGCTGGTCGAAGGAGCGCACCCGGCAGCGGGTCGGCGAGCTGCTGGAGCTGGTGGGTCTGGACCCGGCGCAGTTCGGCCGCCGCTACCCGCACGAGCTCTCCGGCGGTCAGCGGCAACGGGTCGGGGTGGCCCGGGCGCTCGCCGCCGACCCGGTGGTGCTGCTGATGGACGAGCCGTTCTCGGCCGTCGACCCGATCGTGCGGACCCGGTTGCAGGAGGAGTTCCTGCGGCTCCAGGCCGAGGTCCGCAAGACGATCGTGCTGGTCACCCACGACCTGGACGAGGCGGTCCGGCTGGGCGACCGGATCGCGGTGCTCTCCGAGGGCGGCCGGCTCGAGCAGTACGACACCCCGGCGGCCCTGCTCGGGTCGCCCGCCTCGCCGTTCGTCCGGGAGTTCGTCGGCGCCGACCGGGGCATCCGGCGGCTCGCGGTCACCCCGGTCACCCGGGACGGGCTGGAGCCGGCGCCGGCCGACGCCGGGGACCTGCCGACCGTCGCACTGGGCGACTCCGCGTACGACGCGCTGGCGGTGATGCTCACCTCGGCCACCGACCACGCCCTGGTCACCGAGGACGACCGCCCGGTCGGGGTGCTGAGCCGGCACCGGGTGCTCGCCCTCGGTCGGCCCGAGGTCTGAGCGCCGGCCCGAGGTCTGAACGGCGGCCCGAGGTCTGAACGGCGGCCGAGCGGGCGGCTGGGCTCAGGCCCGGCCGCCCAGGCTGGCCAGCCCGACGATCCAGCCGGCGAAGAAGCCGTACGTGGCGCCGGTGCCGGCCGACTGGAAGCTCACCAGCAGGGACGCGTCCGTGCCGAGCAGGGTCGCGACGAGCGCGGCCAGGGCGGCTGCCAGCACGTACGCCGACCAGCCGGAGAAGAACTGGCTCAGCGAGCCGGGCACCCGGGCCACCTGGGAGGCGGGCAGCAGGTAGAGCAGCGCGGCGGCGAACGCCACCAGCAGTACCGCCCGCAGGTCGGTTCCGGAGATCCCGTCGGCGCCCTCGCCCACCCCGAACCGCCAGGCCGGCCAGGCCAGCAGGCGCAGGAACCAGCCACCGGCGCCGTCCGGATCGGTGTGCACCGCCGCCCAGCCGACGTACCAGGGGCTGCCGCAGACGGCGACCAGGATGAGCACGGCGAACGTGCCGGTGCCGGCCGCGGTGCCGTACCCGCTGACGGTCCGGGGACGGTTGGTCAGGGCCATGCGGCGCTCAGTTCCCGGGCCACGGCCCCGGGCAAACCTGGACCGCGTCCGGCGGGTACCCGACCCGGTCACCGGGGTACGCGCCCGCTCAGTGCTTCATCAGGTAGTCGATGAAGGCGGCCCGCAGCAGCGGCGCCGACTCCTCGTACCCGTGCCCGGTCAGCTCGCGCCACAGCGCCGACGCCTCGTCGATGGTCGGGCCGACCGAGTTGGGGGCGCCGTCCAGGGCGGCGGCCTCGTCCGCGTTCGGCAGGTGCCGCAGCACCGACCAGAAGAAGCCGACGTCGCGGTGCTCCCGGGCCAGGGCGAACGCCCGCTCCCGCAGCTCCTCCGTGGGAAGCGCGTCGAGCTCCTCGAAGGAACGCCCGTGGGTGCCGGTGGCAGGTGTGTCGGTCATGCCGCCGAGCCTAACCGGCGAGATCACCTTCGGCGCGTCGGACGCGGCCTGCCGGCTCCGGGAGGAGGGGCCGTCGCGTCCGCCGGCCGGAGGCGGTCCGGTGGGCGGCCCGCTCAGCGGTCGCCGGTGTCCCAGCGGCTCGGCCCGGGCTCCCAGCGCGGGCCCTCCCACTGGGCGGGCGGCTCGGTGGGCTGCGTGGGCATCACCGGCGGCCAGCTCTCGACCGGGGTCGGCCGGGGAAGCGTCCAGCCGGAGCTGATGGCGCCGTCGCCGGCGGGGGTCGGCTCGGTGGTCTCCTCTCGGGCCGACCGCGGCCGCCCGAACGCCTCCACCAGCCGGGTGACCACCAGACCGCCGGCCAGGACCACCCCGCCGGTCGCCCACCGGCTGATCGTCCAGTCCTGCGCCGACGACCAGGACAGGAAGACCGCGGCCAGGCAGACGGCGAGCAGGGTGCCGACGATGCCGCCCCGACGGCCGTACGCGCTGGTGCCGGCGAGCATCGCCACGCCGACGGCCAGCACCGTCCAGTCCAGTCCGGAGGTGGGCGCCACCGGTCCGGAGCCGTTCGCCGCGATCAGGATGCCGGCCAGCACGGCCAGCACGGTGGAGCCGACCAGCGCGCCCCCGGCCACGAAGCCGGCCAGCACGCCGCGCCGGCGGGCCGGGTCGGCCACCGGACGGAACCGGCCGACCAGCCGGCGGACCGACCTGATCGCCCCGAACAGGCCACCGAAGACGGCGGCGGCGGCGAAGCCGGCGAAGAGGTACCAGGCGGTGCGGTGGGGGTCGTACTCCCCCTGCACCAGGACCGGCTCGGCGCGCCGCTCGATGTACACGATCACGCCGGCCGCGCCGGCCAGGCTGGCCGCCCAGCCGGGCACGTGCAGGACCACCACGGCCAGCGCCAGCGCCAGGCCGCCCAGCGCGGCGACGAGCAGGGCCGGGACGGTCGCGGCGGCCACTCCCCGGTCGCCCTGCTCGGCGAAGTGCAGCCCCGCGGCGACCGCTACCGGACCGACCGCCAGGTTCACCGCGGCGGTCCGCAGGCTGAGCCCGGCGGCGAGGGTGAGCAGGCCGAGCGCGACCATGTCGACCAGCAGGGTCCGCAGCCCGTCACCGCGCAGCGCGGCCGGGTCACGCCGCCACAGCAGCACCGCCAGGGTGACCAGCGCGACGAGGAGGATCAGTTCCCAGACCACGTGCACGCCGACCCGGTCGCGGCCCGGCTCGCCGTGCGCGGGGTCGTCGAAGACGTTCTCCAGCACGGCCGCGGGCACGCCGGAGGACGGCTCCGCCGTCGTGCTCCGACCCGGTTCGTCGTACCCCATGGCGCGCGCCTCCCGCGATGGCGGGCCGCCCACCCCGGGGGGACCGGGGGCGGCCGTTGCTCTCGGTCGCCAGGCACGGTACCTGCGCGGACGCCCCCGCGTAACCCCTTGATCAGCGGTAGCCGGGGCGGTTCTCCCGGTCGCCGGGCGTACGGTCCTCGTCGTCCTCCTGCTCCGGCACCCGGCAGGAGCGTTCCAGCCAGAGCGCGGCGGCGACCAGCGCCAGCGCGGCGAGCAGCCCGGCGCCGGCGGCCGGCCGGTCCTCGACGGCGGCGTTGGTGTCCTCCAGGAAGAGCCACCCGGTGACCCCGGCGTAGAAGCCGAGGAAGATCGCCCCGGCCAGCGCCGACGCCTTCGCCAGCACGACGAACCGGGCCACCAGCAGCGGGTTCACCGGGTCGCGGCCGGGCTTGCGCTCGATCCGCCCCCGGGTGTTGATCGCCGCGTACGCCTCGATCAGCGCCAGCCCGGCCAGCGTGACCACCGGCAGCCAGGGCATGCTCGGCGCGGCCTCGTAGTAGAAGCCGCTGACCAGCAGCCAGGCCAACGCCGCGGCGGCCAGCGCCGCGACCACCAGGGTCGAGATGCGGGTGGGGCCCATCCGGAAACGGTCGGGGTCGCCACCGCGCGGGGACTGCGCCGGGGTCATGCCGGCCGGCTCCAGTGGGTCATGTGTCCGACTCTAACGCCAGATCGGGCCGCGGACGCAGTTCCAGGGCGTCGGAGGCCAGCGGCTCGGCGTTGAGCAGGTCGGTCAGCCAGCCGTGCCCGACGAGCCGGCCGTGCGGCTCGATGTCGATCCACGGTCGCAGCACGAAGGCCCGCAGGTGGGCACGGGGGTGCGGCAGGGTCAGCTCGGGGTCGTCGCTGCGTACCGGCTCACCCGTATCGTCCCAGACGGCGATCACGTCCACGTCGAGGGTCCGGGGCCCGAACCGGCGTCCGGGGTCGCGGGTCCGCCCGGCCGCCGCCTCGGCGGCCCGGGCCCGCTCCAGCCAGTCGCGCGGGGTCGCCGCCCGGTCCGCGACCATCACCGCGGCGTTCAGGTACGCGGGCTGGTCGGCGTCCCCCCACGGTGGAGTCTCGTAGACGCCGGAGACCAGCAGCACGGCGTCGCCCAGCCCGGCCACCGCCGAGCGCAGGTGGGCCAGCCGGTCGCCCAGGTTGCTGCCGATCGACAGCACGGCCCGGGTCACCGGGTACGCCGCATCGTGACGGCCACGTCGGCGAAGGTGTGCGGGATCGGGGCCTCCGGCTTGTGCACGGTCACCGTGGCCGCGCTGACCAGGGGCTCGGCCAGGCAGACCGCGAGCAGCCGGTCGGCGAGGGTCTCGATCAGGTCGACCGGTTCGCCGGTGACCACCGCGACCAGCCGCTCGGCCAGCTCGCCGTAGTGCACGGTGTCGGTGACCCGGTCGGAGCGGGCCGCCGGGGCCAGGTCGAGTTCGAGCACGGTGTCGATCACGAACTCCTGCCCGTTGGCGCGTTCGAAGTCGTAGACGCCGTGCCGGCCACGGGCGCGCAGGCCGGTCAGTTCGATCCGGTCGGTCATCGGGCTCCTTCTGCCTGTCGGTCCCCGGCGCCGGAGCGCTGCGGGTCGGCGACCAGCCGGGGGCGGCCGGTGGCGGCCCAGACGGCGAGCGCGTCGGCGGTGCCGCGGACGTCGTGCACGCGTACCCCCCAGGCGCCGGCGGCCACGGCGAGCAGGCTGGTGGCGGCGGTGGCCGTCTCCCGGCCGGCGGTGGGGCGGGCCTCGCCGTCCGGGCCGGCCAGCAGCCGGCCGAGGTAGGACTTGCGGCTGGCTCCGAAGAGCAGCGGGAAGCCCAGCGCCAGCAGCTCCGGCAGGCGGGCGCTGAGTTCCCAGTTGTGCGCGGCGGTCTTGGCGAAGCCCAGCCCCGGGTCGACGATGATCCGGTCGGCGGGGACGCCGGCCCGAAGCGCCTCGTCGACCCGCTGTGCCAGCTCGCCGCGGACGTCGGCGACCACGTCGGTGTAGCTGGCCAGCTCGCGCATGCCGCGGGAGTGCCCCCGCCAGTGCATCAGCACCCAGGGGCAGCCGGCGTCCCGGACCACCCGGGCCATGTCCGGGTCGGCGAGGCCGCCGGAGACGTCGTTGACCACGTCGGCGCCGGCGGCGAGGGCCGCCTCGGCCACCCGGGCCCGGCTGGTGTCGATGCTGACCGGCACACCGGCGGCGCGCAGCTCGCGGATCACCGGCAGCACCCGGGCGGCCTCGGTCTCCGCGTCCACCCGGTCGGCGCCGGGTCGGGTGGACTCGCCCCCCACGTCGACCAGCCCGGCCCCCTCGGCACGCAGTCGCACGCCGTGTGCGACGGCGGCGTCGAGGTCGGCGTACCGGCCGCCGTCGGAGAAGGAGTCGGGCGTGACGTTGAGGACGCCAATCACCACCGGGTCCGCCGCCCGTACCAGATCGGTCACGACTGCACGGTACCGGGCGTGAGCTGGGTGCCCGCCGTCCCGGGTGGCCACCGGCCGGAACGCCCCTGACGTGGGCATTGGAACAGGTGTACGATCGGTCGTCCGGGTCGGATCGGGTCGACTCTTCGCGGGTTGTCGCAAAGGAGGGCGGCCCGTACGCTTTGGAATGGCCCAGCAGCGGGCGGGCGATGGCTGGAGGGAGGGCCCAAGCGGGACGAATCCCCCCGAATCTCGCCACCGTCCGTGGCGGGGTGACAGACGCAGCGTCAGCGGCGCTGTGCACAGAGACACCGTCCCGCCAGGTTCGCCCGACTGCACCACCGCGGCTCCCCCGGGCCGCGACATGGGGAGGTTTCCAGTGATCGCCATCGACTTCGCGGAGACGGCGTCGTCCGGTGTCACCCAGCTGCTGCACACCCTGGCGTCGACCCCGCTCGCCGAGCCGGCCCCGAAGGGCATCGACACCAACGGTGTCGTCTCCTTCTTCGCCAGCAAGATCGCACCGATCCTGCTCGCGGTGCTCGGCGTCATCTTCATCGGCCGGGCCAGCCGCGGCGAGATCTCCAAGGTGCTCACCAGCTCGGCGATCGCCATCGTGGGCCTCGCCTTCATCGCCGGGGCGGCCACCCTGTTCTTCGTCGGCGACTACCTGATCGACCTGATCTTCGAGTAGGCGCGGGCAACAGATGCGGCTGCGCACCGACGACGACATCTACCGGGCCCGCCTGGTCTACCTCGGGCCGCCCGGCTACACCCTGCCCGTCCACCTGCCGTACGCCCAGTACGGCCTGTTCATGCTGCTCGTTCCCCTCTACGTGTTCATCCACTGGCTGTTCACGATGACCGTCGAGCTCTTCCCCGCCTGGGAGATCGCGCTCGCCATCGTGACCACCTCGTTCATCTTCCGGTACGTCGACCCGGACCGGCCTGCGCGCATGGTGATCCGCACCGCGCTGACCGACTGGCGCCGTACCCGGGAGCCGGCCGCCGAGCTGCGCGACCCGCGCCTGGTGGCGAGCCGGATCAGGATCCGGGAGGAACTGGCATGACCGGGCGTACTGCGACGGTGCGGTCCCACGACACGGGCGAGGCGGTGGCATGAACCGCTCCTCCACGCCGGGTTCCCCGGCCGGACGGCACGCCGGCCCGCACGGTAACCGTGCGCGGTCACTCGACTACGCCGAGGAAGAGGGTGTGGACGAGGCCGCCCTGGTGCCGAGCCCCGGTCACGGCCGGGTCGGCGTCTTCCAGCCCCCCCGCCCCAGCCACCAGCGGGCGGTCGAGCCGGCCGCCCCGCCGCCGCTGGTCGGCGACGGTACGGACATCGACTCGCCCTTCCTCGACCTCTTCGGCGGCACACGCCCCGGCCCGGCCCGCGCCGCGCTGCCCGCGCCCCCCACGGCCCACCGGTCACCGACGGTCGCGCCTGCGCACGGGGGCGAACGCGAACAGCCGGCCATCCCGCACCAGCCCCCGCCGTCCGAGGTGGAGCCCGCCCCGGCCGTCCGGCACCGCACCCCCACCCAATCGGCCGGCCGGCAGCCGGCTGCCGAGGCCGCGCCCTCGACCGCCCGTCCACCGGTATCGGAGCCGGTGCCACTGGCCGGCCGGTCGTCGGCCGTCGAGCTGCCGCCGACCCCGGAGCCCGCGCCGGCCCTGGAGGCTCCGCCGGCCCGTGCGCTGCCGGCGGCCCGCAGCCGGGTGCCGCACCAGCCCGGGGACCGGCTTCCCGCGCTCCGCCCGACCACCGACGCCCGGTCGGGCCCGCTCCCCGCGGAGACGACCGAGGTCCACGACGTCCGGCCGACCGGGCCGGAGCTGTCCCCGTACCGTCAGCGGGCGTTCCACCGGGAGCCGGAGGTCCGGCCGGTCGACCGCGAGGTGACGGCTCCGCCCGGTCACGAGGTGGCGACCCCGTCCGGGCAGGACCTGGCGTCACCGTCCGGGCAGGACCTGGCGTCACCGTCCGGGCGGGCGTTGGCGCCGCCCCGTCAGCGGGCCGCGGCGAAGCGCGACGACAAGCCGGTCCGGCCGGTCCGGATCAAGGCTCCGAAGATCAAGTTCGGGGACCGCGACCCGTCGGTCGAGCTGGCCGTCACCGAGATCGCCGGGCACCTCACCTTCACCCCGAACACGGTCACCGCCTGGTACTGGCTCCCCGAGGTCCGTTGGGCGTTCCGCCCGGACGCCGAGCGGGAGGCGCTGCTCGCCGCGATCTCCGAGCAGTACGCCGGCCTCGCCGGCTTCCGGCTGCACCTGCGCCGCACCACCCGGCCGTTCCCGGCCGACGAGTGGGCCCGCACCGTCGACGCGCACACCGCCTCGCCGCTGCCCGACGTGCCGGGGACCACCGGCTGGGCCGACCACCTGGTCGCCGCGCAACGGCACCTGATGTCGGTCAACCACGCCGAGGGGCAGACCTACCTGGGCGTCACCTTCGCCCGCCGGTCCCTCGGCGACTCGCTCACCGAGCGGCTGCTGCGCGCCTTCGGGCGGGGCACCGCCGAGGGCGAGCGCCGCAAGCTGGGCCGCACCGTCGAACAGTTCGACGAGGTGCTCGGCGCGTTCGGCATGCGCGGCCGGCGGGTCACCGCCCAGGAGCTGGAGTGGCTGCTCTACCGCTCGGTGGCGCTCTGCATGGCGCCGCCCGGCACCCTCTCCCCGGTGACCGACGGCCGGTGGGAGCGCGGTGACCTGCTCGCCCTCACCGAGCAGATCGAGCGCTACCGCACCCCGTACGGCTCCACGGTCAAGCTGGTCAACCGGATGACCGGCGAGGAGCGGCACGTGGCGGTGCTGGCCGTCGGCCGGATGGAGCCGCTGGAGATCCCCGAGCGGCACGAGCCCTGGCTGCACTTCCACGAGCGGCTGCCGTGGCCGATGGAGATCTCCACCCGGGTCGACATCCTCGGCTCCGGCGACTCCTTCCGGAACCTCGAACACCGGCTGCGGATGATCCGCTCCCAGCAGCTCGACTACGCCGAGCACGGCATCGACGCACCGCCGGAACTGGAGCGGCTCGCCAAGCGGGCGCTGGTGATCGGCGACGAGATGACCACCGGGCTGCCGGTCGACTCGGCCCGGGCACACGGCTGGCACCGGATCGCCGTCGGCGGCCGGACCCGGGAAGAGTGCCTGGAACGGGCCCGCCGGCTGGTCCAGCTCTACTCCCGGGAGCTGCGGATCTCGCTCCAGCACCCGAAGAACCAGGACTGGCTGGCCCGGGAGTTCATCCCCGGCGAGCCGATCGCCAACACCGGATACGTCCGCCGGATGCCGGTGCCGCTGCTCGCCGCTGCCCTGCCCCAGGCCGCCTCCACCGTCGGCGACCGGCGCGGCGACCTGATCGGCCGTACCGCCGGCACCTGCCGCCGGCCGGTCTTCCTCGACCTGCACTTTCCGATGGAGGTCCGGGAACGCTCCGGGCTCGCGGTCTTCGTCGCCGAGCCGGGTGGTGGCAAGTCGACCCTGCTCGGCGCGCTCGGCTACCTGGCCGCCCGGCGCGGCGTGCAGGTGACCCTGCTCGACCCGTCCGGCCCGCTGGCCCGGCTCTGCGCGATGCCCGAGCTGCGACCGTATTCGCGCGTGCTCAACCTGACCGGCTCGGAGCACGGCACCCTCGCTCCGTACTCACTCATCCCGACGCCGCTGCGCAGTGAGTTCACCTCGGGGGCGGCCGGCGACCGGGAGTTCGAGATCGCCGTCTCCAACGCCCGCGCCGAGCGCCGGATGCTGGTGCAGGACATCTGCATGATGCTGGTGCCGCCGCAGGTGGCCCGGGAGGCCTCCACCGCCACCCTGTTCCGGCACGCCGTACGCCAGGTGCCGGCCGAGGAGACGTCCACCCTGGACGACGTGGTGAGCTGCCTCCAGGGGCTCGACGACGATGCCGGGCGGGAGCTGGCCAACCTGCTGCTCGACACCGCCGAGATGCCGCTGGCCATGCTCTTCTTCGGCCGGCCGCCCGAGGGGCTGCTCGGCGCCGACGCGGCTCTCACCGTGATCACCATGGCCGGGCTGCGGCTGCCCGACCTCAAGATCGAGCGCGAGTACTGGTCGGCCGAGGAGGCGCTCGCCCTGCCGATGCTGCACACCGCCCACCGGCTCGCGGTGCGGCGCTGCTACGGCGGGGCGATGTCCTCCCGGAAGCTGGTCGGCCTGGACGAGGCGCACTTCATGGAGGGCTGGCGCTCCGGCCGGTCCTTCCTGGTCCGCCTCGCCCGCGACTCCCGCAAGTGGAACCTCGCCGCGCTGGTCGCCTCGCAGAACCCGAAGGACATCCTCGGCCTCGACGTGCAGAACCTCGTCTCCACCGTCTTCGTCGGCCGGATCGCCGAGGACAGCGAGATCGCCTCCGAGGCGCTGCGCCTGCTCCGGGTGCCGGTCAACGACGGCTACGAGGCCACCCTCGCCTCGCTCTCCGCCGCCGACGCCGGCTCCTCCGCCCGCCTCGGCTTCCGTGAGTTCGTCATGCGGGACGTCGACGGGCGGGTGCAGAAGGTACGCGTCGACGTCTCGTACGTCGACGGACTGCTCGAACACCTGGACACCACTCCGGCGGCGGTCGCCCAGTCCGCCGGCCAACTGCCGACTCTCCTGCCCGACCTGGAGGCGTGACATGGCGAGGGCCCGGGCACGGATCGCGGCGCTCCTCCTCGCGCTCGGCGTACTCGCCGGGGCCACCATCGGCTGGCCGTTGGTCGGTGGCACACCGGCGTACGCCGCACCGGCCGCGCCCGTCACCCGGGCCGCCGCCGCTGCCGACCTGTGCAGCACCCAGGAGTGGCAGACCGACTTCCGTGCCTGCGTCGCCAAACTTCAGGAGGTTTCTGCCAGCCGTGCGGAATGCTTGAAGCCGCCGACTTCCAGCACTCCGGATGCCGGGTTGGCTGGTTGGTTCGCAACAGCGCCATCCGCCACCTCTACTAGCGGTGTGACCGGCCGCTACACCCTCTACGGGTACGGCGGATACGGCTACACCACTTATGACGTCGACGGCGGATGCGCGTCCTCGGTGCTTCACCCGGACTACACCTTCACCAACACCGTGGCCAATGGCGAATTCATGATCGCCACAGCAATCATCGGCGCCTCGAATGCCTTGCGAGAACGAGCTTGGGATCCTGGCTCGATGTGGGGCTGGGCCGATCCGCTTGTGGAGCAGGCCACCAAGGCCGTCTACAAGAAAGTGTTCAGTGTCTTCGGCATAGTTACCCTCTGCGTAGTTGGCTTGTATCTGCTCTGGCGATCCCGACAGGCGGATATGAGCAACGCGATGACCACCGCAGGTTGGGCGCTACTGGTGATGGTTGCGGTGACCGCCTTGGCCGCTTGGCCAGTTAAGTCTGCCAACATTGCGGATAGCGGCCTGGTAGCTACGCTGGGTGTTGTGCACGATGCCGTCGGACCGCAAGCAAAGGCCCCGGCGCCCGGACGCTGCATTGCAAAGGATCCGAACCGGTGCAAGGACCTTCGTCCACCAGCGGTACGAGCCAGCGATACGGCGACCGATTCGATGCTCTACCGGAACTGGTTGCGAGGGCTACTCGGCTCGGCCGACAGCGAGACAGCCAAGAAGTACGGCCCAGCACTCTACGACGCTCGCGCACTGACTTGGGGCGAAGCTCAGTCCATACGCGCCAATCCAGCTACGCGGGAAGCGACCATCAAGGCGAAGCAGCAGCAGTGGATGAAGGTCGCCGAGCAGATCAAGTCGGAGGACCCGGAGGCGTACGAGTACCTCCAGGGCGTGCGGGACATGGACCGGGTCGGGGCAGGCTTCATCGCGGTGCTCGCCTCGGTACTCTTCGCGATGTTCGACCTGACCGCGTCCCTGTTGGTCCTGCTGGGGTTCCTGATCTTCCGGTGGGCGGTGATCTCGGCACCGATCCTCGGCACGATCGGCCTGATGCGGCCGGCGAGCGCCGGGTTGCGCCGGCTGGGCAACGCCGTCGTCGCCGCCGTCTTCAACATCGCCATCTTCGGCACCGGCGCGGCCATCTACCTCTTCGCGGTCGACCTGATCATGAGTACGCCGACCCTGCCCGGCTGGCTCCAGGTGGTGCTGGTCTGGCTCTGCGGCGTGGTCGGCTGGCTCCTGCTGCGCCCCTACCGGCGCATCACCCAGCTCGGCGGCAAGGACGGCAGCGAGGCGGTCAGCTCGGCCGGCTCGTGGCACCGCCGCTTCTTCCGCGACGTCCGGGTGGCCGCGCGGCTGGACGTGGTGGAGCCGGGTGGCACCACCGATCCGGCGATGGGTCGCCGCCGCGGCGTGGTGCCGGAGCAGGTCAGCCTGCGCCCCGAGGCCCGCCGGGAGGACCCGGTGCACTCGGCGACCCGGCCGGAGACGACCGGGGCCGCCGAGCGGCAGCGCCCGGACGGGCGGGAGAGCACCGGCGAGGCACCCGAGGTCGAGCAGCGACGCCCGGAGCGGCCGGTCCCCCCGCAGCCCCGCCGCCGGGCCCCGGCCACCTGGACCGAGCCGGACGTGCCGGAGAAGAACACCTCCTTCGCCATCTATCGGCCCGGGTCGGCCGACCGGGAGCCCGCGCAGCCCACGTCCCGGGTCCGGTCCGAGGCACGGTGACGGTCATGCGACGGGCGCTGGAGTTCCTCTTCACCCGGGCACTGCGGTCGAGGATCGGCGTGGCGCTCGGCATCGCGGTGGTGGTCTTCGGAATCATCGGCGCGGCGCGCCTGGTCTCCGGGCCGGACCAGTCGGCGACCGGACTGACCACCCGACCGCGCGAGCCGATCACCACGGTGGACCCACACACCGGTGACGACGGCGCGAACCTCACCCCGGAGCCGCCGTCACCGCGGACCCGGGCCGGGGCGTTGACCCCGGAGCGCACCGCCGAGCGGTTCGCGGCGGCCTGGCTGGGCGGTGGCCCCGACGCGAAGCGCTGGCAGGACGCGATGCGTCCCTTCTCGACCCCGACCCTGATCGAGCAACTGCGCGGTGCGAACCCGGCGGGAGTGCCGGCGACGCAGGTCACCGGGGAGCCCACCCTGCAGCCGCGGACCGAGACCATCACCGAGGTCACCCTGCCGCTCGACTTCGGCCGGCTCCGGCTGACCCTCGTCTCGCCCGACGGGCGATGGCTGGTGGACACCGTCGACTGGGAGCGGGAATGACCGACGACGCCGCATCTTCGACGCCCCGCCGTACCCTGCGCCGCGGCGCGGTCGCCGCCGCGCTGACCGCGCTCCTCGCGCTGCTCTGCTGCCTCGGCGGCGCGGGCGCGTTCCTGCTCACCGAGCTCGGCGACGAACAGAAGGACGATCCGAGCATCGCCGGGCTCACCTGCGGCACGTCGCACACGGTCAAGTCCACCGGCATCATGCCCCGCTTCACGAAGTACGGCGACGACCAGATTCGCAACGCCGCGGTCATCATCAAGGTCGGCCAGGACATGAAGGTGCCGGCCCGGGGCTGGGTGATCGCCGTCGCCACCGCCATGCAGGAGTCGGCCCTGCGCAACCTCGGACACCTCGGCCGGCGCAACGACCACGACTCGGTGGGCCTGTTCCAGCAGCGCCCCAGCCAGGGCTGGGGCACCCCGGCCCAGTTGCAGGACCCGGCGTACGCGGCGGGCAAGTTCTACCAGAAGCTGCTCACCATTCCCGACTGGGAACGGCTCAGCCTCTGGGAGGCCGCCCAGAAGGTCCAGGTCAGCGCGTTCCCCTACGCGTACGCCAAGCACGAGGACCTGGCCGGTCAGATCGTCGACGCGCTGGCCGGCGGGGCGGCCCGCACCGTGCAGCTGGGCGCCAAGGCGGTCTGCAACGTGGCCGCCGGCGCCCGGATCGCCGCCTCCGGCTGGACCGCGCCCCTTCCGGGCGGGGTGGTCTCCGGCTTCCGGACCGCGGCCCGACCGGCGCACAACGGGGTGGACCTCGCGGCCGACAAGGAAACCCCGATCCATGCCGCCGCCAGCGGTCGGGTCCTGGTCGCCCGCTGCGACCCCGACCACAGCGGACGCCGGGACTGCGACGTGGACGGCTACCCCGGCAAGGGCGGCTGCGGGTGGTTCGTCGACATCCTGCACGCCGGGGGCTACATCACCCGCTACTGCCACATGATCCGGCGACCGTTGGTGAAGCCGGGCCAGCTGGTGACCGTCGGCGAGGAGATCGGCCGCAGCGGCAGCAGCGGCAACTCCTCCGGCCCGCACCTGCACTTCGAGGTCCACGTCGACGGCGACCGGTCGAAGGCCGGGGCGATCAACCCGGTGCCGTTCATGCGCGAACGCGGTGCCCCGGTGGACCGGACGGCATGAGGTCACCCAGCAGATGACCGGGCCCCTCCCCGACCCCTTCGCCGGCCAGCCGGACTGGGCCCCGCTGCCACCCCGACCCGTCGAGATCGTGCCGGCGACCGGCCGGGTCGAGCTGCGCGGCCGGCGCGTCCTGGTCGGCCTGCCCGGGCTCGGCTGGCGCGGCGACCTGCGCGCCGACGACCGGGTGGTGCAGAACAGCCGCACCTACGTGCCGATCATCCCGGAGCACGAGTGGTACCGGGCGGAGTCCGAGCAGGTGGAGGTGTTCGCCCCGCTGGTGCCGGTCGAACGGGTCTGGGTGGAGACCGTCGGCGAACGGCCGCCCGGCACCGGCACGGCACCCACCGCCGGTTCCCGGTTGGTCTCCCTGGACCAGCCCTCGCACCGCCCATCCACGCCGGTCTTCGAGGCCGACGCGGTGAGCGGGCGCCGGGTGGTGCACGTGGTCGACGGGACCGAACATCGGGACCTGCGGGCCGTCACGGAGACCTACTCCGGGGCGGAGGGCGACATCTGCGTCCGGGTCACCTCGGAGCTGGAGTGGTACCGCTGGGCCTGGCGCGGCCAGCCGCCCACCACCCTGGAGGTCCCGGTGCACCTGCTCTGGATCGAGTGATCCTCAAACTGGTTCAGCCGAGCAGACCTTCCAACCGCCTCGATCCGCGACTTGGAATCGCCAACCATCGGTCACGCTCTGCTGAACGCCGTCGATCACTGCGCTTCTCCTGATGACAGCGCCCACCGTGGCGTTAGTGGGATCCACCTGTGAAACAACCACGTTCTCGATATTAATGGAGAACGTCGTTTTCAACTCCTGCTCGCGGCTAGTGACCTCCTCCCGGAATTCATCCATCGAAGACAGGGGCCCGGCGCAGGTGAAGAGCGTCGCGCGATTGTCATCCCTGGCGACAAGGAGAGATTGCAGGTAGTTGACCACAACGACGTCCGGGGCGCTGCGATCAGGCGCCGTGGCCCGGTCGTACAGGACGAAGGCGGTCACCGCACCCCCGACCAGCAGCAGCGCCAGCACCCCCGCGACCACCGTCAGGACGGTACGCAGCCGGCGCGGCGGCCGGCCGGGCGCCGGTGCCGGCGCAAGGGGCACCGACTGGTCCGGCGGGGTCCGCTGCGCCGGTACTCGGGACACCTGGGAACCGGCGGGGGGCTGCACTGATTCCACCCCCTGAGGCTATCGGCTGGACGCCGCGTACCCAATGCCTCGGATCTGGCGGATCGTGGCGAACCGCCGGAAGGGACGCCGCCCGGCACGGCCTGGTCGGGCCGTGCCGGGCGGTCGTGCCGGGCGGCGGTCAGCGGATCCGGTACGCCCGGATGATCTCCTGCTCCACCTTGTTGCCGGCGTCGTCCCGGGCGGTGGCCCTGAGCGAGACGAACCCGGCGGCCGACGGGTGCTTGAGCATCGTCGACCAGGTGCCGGTGCCGTCGGCGGTCAGGGTCACCGGCTGCCAGGTGGCACCGTCGTCGTAGGAGACGCTGAGGGTGCCACCGGTCGGCTTGCCCGCGCCGGTCACCCCGCCGACGTGGACGGCGCTGACGCTGATCTTCTGCTGGCCGCCGGCCTTCACCGAACCGGTCAGGTCGGTGTCCACCCGGTAGTCGAGCTGGAGCAGCGGCAGCAGCACCCGCTCGTCCACCGTCGGCTTCGCGGAGCGGAAGGTCCACGCCGTCCGGGTGCTGGTGGGGGCGATCCACGGGCCCTCCGGGAGGGTGCTCTCCTGTTCGAAGCGGTACTCGGCCGCGCCGTCGGTGGGGGGCACGCTGGTCTGCACCGCCTGCGACGGCTGCTCCCGGCCGACCCGCACGCCGTTCTGGTAGAGCTGGGACTTCAGGGTGGCCGTGTCGTCGAAGCCGGTCATGTCGGTGTCACCGCTGTGCGGCGGCACGTTGACCGCGAGGAAGTCGCGGTCCCGGTACGGCAGCCAGTAGCCGGGGCCGAGCCGCGGCCGGGTGACCGGGTTGAACCAGTTGCGGGTCAGCTGCTGGCCGGGCTGGTAGACCATCCGGTCGTGCCGCTGCTCCCAGCCGGACAGCGTCTGGGCGCTCTCGTACCAGGCGGTGCCCGACTGGGTGGAGAAGTAGTCGACCCGGGTCGACGGCGCGGCGAACGGCTCGTAGACGCCCTGGCACGGCGGCCAGTAGTACGCCCGGCAGTCACCGGTCCGGTCGAAGACGAGCGACGGGGTGCCGGCACGGATGGTCTGGTCCACCCGGGCCAGTTCCTCCTCGGTCGGCGCGTACGTCGGGTCGACCGGCACCTCGCCCTTCCAGGCCCGGACCAGGCGGTACTGGTACGGGCTGAACGCCACGGCGGTGCCGCGCAGGACGAGGGTGCCGGCGCGGGCGGCGGCCAGCAGCGGTTCCCCCTGCGCGCGGGTCAGCGAGATCACCGGCACGTCGGTGAAGCCGGCCTGCTGGTAGTAGGCGCCCGGCCGGTCGTTGACGACCACGAGGAGCGCGGCCCCGGCGGCCTGTGCGGCCTGGGCCCGGGCGGCGGGCGTCACGGTGTCGTCCCGGGTCACCAGGACTGCCCTGCCCTTGGCGTCGACACCCTGGTAGTCCTCGGCGCGGCCGGTGCCGGCGTAGACGCCGGCCAACTCGACCTTGCCGTCGAGCCGGGTCGAGCCGGCCTGGTAGAGCGGGTCGAGCTGGCTGGTGGCGGGGGTGTGCGCGGCGAGCTTCAGGTGCGCCACGCCCCGGTCCCACCGGGCGGCGAACTCGTAGCTGCCGCCGGTGATCGGCCCGGTGGGGGCCGCGTACACGTCGTCGACCTGCGGGGAGACCTCGTAGAGGGCGCTGAAGGCGGCGTACCGGCCGCCGATGCCGGAGTCCCGGAAGTACTGGACCCGGCGGTAGCTGTCCTCGCTGGGACGGGGCGTGGCGACGGTGACCTTGTGCGCCTGCCGGGCGTCCAGCTCCACGGTCCGGTCGGCGTCGAGCTTGAGGCTCGGGTTGCCGAGCAGGGCGGCGCCGAGCGAGTCGGGCCCGCCGTCGCCGGCGACCGGCAGGAAGCCGGTGACGGTGTACTCGCCGGGCGGCAGGCGCAGCGTCGGCGCGGTGCCGGTGGCCGGGTCGAGCGCCACGGTACGGGTCATCTCGTCGCCGTAGCGGTAGACGGTCACGTACCCGCCGAGCGGCTTGCCGTCGCGGCCGGTGCCCTTGAGGGTGAGGCCGTAGCGCTCCTCCTCCTTGACCAGGGCGACGGCGGTGTGCGCGCGGGCCGCACCGGTGCCGTCGGTGGCGACCAGCGCGCCGGTGTACCGGCCGGTGCCGGCGACGGCGGTCGGGTCGCCGGTCACGGTGGCGCTGGCGGCGCCGCCCGCCGGTACGGTGACCTGCCGGGGCGAGACCGTGCCGAGGGCGACGGGGGTGCCGTCCGGGCCGCGGACGGTCAGCGCGAGGTCGAGGGTGACCGGGGCGGCTCCGCTGTTGCGGTAGGTGACGGTCCGGCTGACCGGCTGGTCGTCGGAGTGCGGCCAGGCGTGGAAGCCGAGGTCGGCCGAGCCGGTGGCCTGCAGGTCACCGAGGGCCGCGGGCACGTCGAGCCGCCCGGAGCCCACCTGGTACGGCGTGGTGCCGGGGAGCGTCTTCGACGCCGACATGAGGGCGTCCTTGATCCGGTCGGCGGACCAGTCCGGATGCCTCGCCGCGACGATGGCGGCGGCGCCGGCCACGTGCGGGGTGGCCATGGACGTGCCGCTCATCTTCACGTAGCTGCCGGTCCCCGGGCTCTGCGCGGCACGGGCGGCGAGGATCTGCACGCCGGGTGCGGAGATGTCCGGCTTCAGGCCCTGGTCGCCGAAGCGCGGGCCCTGGCTGGAGAAGGCGGCGCGGACGTCGCCGCCGTCGACGGCGGCGACGGTGAGGGCCGAGTCGGCCGCCCCCGGGCTGCCGATGGTCGACTCGCCGTAGGTGTTGCCGGCGGCGATCACGAAGAGGGTGCCGGTCTCGGCGGTGAGCCGCTCGACCGCCTGTGCCATCGGGTCGGTGCCGTCGCTGGCCTCCTGGGACCCGAGGCTCATGTTGACGACTCTGGCGTGGTGCGCGGCCCACTCCATGCCGGCGATGATCCAGGAGTTCAGTCCGGAGCCGGAGTCGTCGAGGACCTTGCCGATGAGCAGGTCAGCGCCGGGGGCGACGCCCTTCTCGGTGCCGCCGGACGCCGCGCCGGTGCCGGCGACGGTGGACGCGACGTGGGTCCCGTGGCCACGGCGGTCGCCGGTGTCGGAGCCGGGCACGAAGGAGACCGCGTCCTTGATCTTGCCGGCCAGGTCGGGGTGGGTGGCGTCGACGCCGGTGTCGAGCACCGCGACCGTGCTGCCGGTGCCGTCCGAGCCGGCGGCCCATGCCTGTGGCGCGCCCACCTGGGCGACGCTGTCCGCGAGGTCGACCTGCACCCGGCCGTCGAGCCAGAGCTTGCCGACGCCGCCGGCGAACCGGGCGGACCCGCCGGTCGGGGCCAGCGCCCGCCAGAAGGACGCCGCGTCCTTCTTGGCCGTGCTGAGCGCCATGCCGCTGATGCTGCGCAGGTCGCGTACCTTCCGGGCCTTCGCGGGCACGGCGGGCGCCGCGCCGCGGGCGGTGCCGTTGCCCGGGTACGTGGCGATCAGCGGCAACTCGCCGGCGTGTCCGTCGTCGAAGCCGTCCTCGATCAGGTCGGTGACGTTGAACAGTGCACGGTCGACCCGGTTGGCCGCGAGGTAGGGCAGCACCGCGTCGGGGATGACGTACAGGTCGCCCCCCACGGTCTGGGTCTGCACCCCTCCGGTGGATCCGGAGCGCCGGTCGACGCTGACCACGTCGGAACCCGTACCCGTGTGGGTGACCCGAACGACGTCGCCGGTGACCAGGGTGACGGTGTCGGTGACGCCGGTGGTGCCCGGTGGCGGGGTCGCGGGTGACGCCGGGCCGCCGGCGGCGGCCGGAGAGCCGGGTACGGCGGCGAGTGCCGCCGCGACGGTGACGGCGAGCAGCCGACGAGTACTTCGTGGCATCGAATGACCTTTCCATGAAGGGATGGCCAGACGATCCGGTGCGGGCCACCGCCGGGGCAACGGATTGGCCACGGCGGCTTCCTTCCATGACGTAAAACCGCCACACTTGGCCACCATTGAGGCGGCGGAGGCATGACATGGTGCTGGACGTGCTGGGACTGAGCAGCGAGGAAGGGGCGGCGTACCGGGCGCTGGTCTCGATGGCCTCGGCCGCTCCCACCGAGCTGGCCGCTGAGGTCGGCCGGGACGAGAGCGAGGCGGCGCAGCTGCTCGGCGTGCTGGAACGCAAGGGGCTGGCCGCGCGCAGCGTCGGAGACATCGGCCGGTTCGTGGCCTCTCCGCCGGCGACCGCGTTCGGCGCGCTGCTCCTGCAACGGCAGAACGAGCTGCGCCTGGCCGAACTGGAGCTGGGCTCGCTGACCGAGCTCTACCGGGCGGCGAGCGCCGGCCGGGGCGTGGCCGAGGTGGTCGACGTGATCATTGGGGTACCGGCCCTGCGGCAACGCCTGGAGCAGCTCCAACTCGGCGCACGGAGCGAGGTGATGACGTTCGTCAAGGCGCCGGTGGCGATCATCAGTGGCGCGGAGAACACCGCGGAGGACGCCGCCGTGGCCCGCGGCGTGCGCTACCGGGTGCTGCTGGAGCGGGCGATGCTCGACGAGGACGTGGACATCGACGGGATCGTGGCCGCCCACGACGCCGGCGAGGAGATCCGGATCACCGAGAGCCTGCCGCTGAAGCTGTTCATCGTGGACCGGGAGATCGCCATCGTCCCGCTGATCAGCTCGTCGGACGTGGCGACCACCGGGGCGCTGCTGGTGCACCAGAGCGGCCTGCTGGACGCCCTCGTCGCGCTCTTCGAACTGGAGTGGGCGGCGGCCATGGAGGTGACCACCTCGCCGGACGGCTTCGCCGGGACCGGGGTGGACGATCTGGACGTGCAGATCCTCACCCTGCTGCTCACCGGACTCACCGACCAGGCGGTCGCCGGCCACCTGCGCACGTCGCTGCGCACCGTGCAGCGACGGGTCCGGCGGCTGATGGACCTGGCCCGGGTGCAGACCCGGATGCAGCTCGGCTACCAGGCGGCCCGGCTCGGCTGGCTGCCAGGTGAGCCGGGCCGCTGCGGTGGGTAAAGACCGGCGCAGCGCCGACCGGCATCCGCCGGGAGCGGCCCCGGCTGGGATACGGTCACTGCTCGGGGAGCAGATGTCGGCCTCGGGAAGAGAGGTGGACGCGGTGGCCAGTCCGAAGGCGCGAGCCGGCCGGTCCGCCGCCCTGCACCGGCGGGCCGCGGCGACCGCGGCGGCCGCCGCCGGCATCCTCGACGAGATCCGCCCCGCTCCCGCGGACCACCATCGACAGTACGAGCTGGCGGAGCGGCTGCGGACGGCGGCGACGCTGGCCGCTCCCGGCTGGGCCGGCGAACCGCTCGAGAGCCTGGCCGCGACCACCCCACCGGGGGACGCCCCACCGCAGTTCGTCCGGGTGGGCACCGCCGCGCCGCTCGACGACGCCCGGTTCCCGGCGCTGGTGCCGCTGGTCGGCGCCGGTCACCTCAGCGTCGACGGGGACGCCACCGAGCCGCGGGTGGCCGGGCTGCTCCGGGCGGTGCTGCTGCGGCTGCTGGCCGGCACGCCGGCCGGTGGGCTGCTGGTGCGGGCGGTGGACGCCGCCGGGGAAACCTTCGCCGGGTTCGCGCCGCTGGCCGACGCGGGCCTGCTGCCGCCGCCGGCGGTCGACGTGGCCGGGTTGCGGGCGGTGCTCGACGAGGCCGAGCAGTGGGTCGGCACGGGCGCCACCCGGCAGCGCCGGCACGACCGTACGCTGCTGCTGGTGGTGGCCGAGCTGCCGGCCGGAACGGGCGCGAGCGACCTGGACCGGCTGGCGGAGCTGGCCGCCCAGGGCCCCCGGGCGGGGTTGCACCTGGTGCTGGCCGGTTGGCCGGCCCGACGGGATCCGCTGCCCCGGGCCACCCCGCTGGCGGTACGCAACGCGTACGCGCTGGTCGGGGATCCACCGGAGGCGGCGTTGAGCTCGCCCGGGTCGGCGTCCCCCGGTGGCCTGAACTCGCCGGTCTTCGTGGACGCGGATCCCCCGGCCGAGCTGGTGACGGCGGTCTGCCGCCGGCTGGCCCGGCAGATCGAGGACGGTTCCCGGCTCGCCCTGGCCGACCTGCTGCCAGCCGGGGAGCTGTGGGGGTCGACCTCCGCCGAGGGTCTGAGCACGATGGTGGGTGACGCCGCCGGCCGGCCGGTGAGCGTCGGTTTCACCGAGCTGACCCCGCACTGGCTGGTGAGCGGGCGTTCCGGGGCGGGACGGTCGGCGTTCCTGACCAATGTGCTGTTCGGCTTGAGCGCCCGGTACGGCCCCGACGAGCTGGCCCTCTACCTGACGGACCTGGGCGAGGGCGAGTCGTTCGCCGAGTTCCTCCAGACCGAGTTGGACCGGTCGTGGGTGCCCCAGGTACGGGCCGCGGGAATGGCCGCCGACCGGGAGTACGTGGCCGATCTGGTCGGTGAGCTGGAGACGGAGCTGCGCCACCGGGAGGAGGCGGGTCGCCGGGCCGGCGGGCAGCGCTATCCGGAGCTACGTGAGCACCAGGCCCTGCCCCGGATCGTCTGCGTGATCGACAACTTCCCCCTGCTGTTGCGGGAGCGGGACCGGCTGGCCGCCGAGACGCTGGCCCGGCTGGATGCGCTGGCGCGCGGCGGGCGGGCGTACGGCATCCACCTGGTCCTGGCCGGGGAGGGTGACCTGGGCATCGGCGGCCCGCGCCACCCGCTGCTCGGCCAGTTCCCGGTGCGGGTGGCGCTGCCCGGTGGGGCGGCGGTGCTGGAGCCGGCGAACGATTCGGCGGCCGGGCTGCCGGTGGGCAGCGCGGTGGTGAACACCGCCGGCGGGCTGGGCGGCCCGCGGGGCGCGACCCGGGGACACGAGCGGATGATCCGCTTCCCGGACCCGCACGAGGATCCGGACGAGCTGGCCGCGTTGCGGCAGCGGCTCTGGGCGGCCCGCTCCGGGGACGCCCCGTCGCCGCTGGTCTTCGCCGGCTACGCCCGGCCCCTGCTGGCGAACGACCCCCGCTACCGGGCGGCGACGGCGGGTCGGGCGCACGGGCCGGCCGCGCTGCTCGGTCGGGCGCTGGACGTCCGCCGCAGCACGGTGACGGTGCCGCTCGGGCCGGCCGCGGGACGGAACCTGGCGGTCCTGGGTCGCGACGACGAGGCACGACGGCTGCTGGTCACCGCCGCCCGGAGCGTGGCCGCCCACCATCCGGGAGCCCGGTTCGTGCTGGCTCCGCTGGTCGAGGGTTCGGTGGGCGCGGCGGACGAACTGGCCGGGGCGCTGGTGGGGTGCCCGGTGGAGACGGTGGACGCGGCCGGCCTGCGGGCGGCGATGGCGGCGGGCGAGCCCGGCTACCTGGTGGTGTTCGGGCTGGACGCGGTGGGCGAGGCGGAACTGCCCGGCGACCAGTTGCGGTCGGTGCTGCTCGACGGCCCGGCCGCGGGGCTGCACCTGCTGGGCTGGTGGCGGTCGGCGGCACCGCTGACCGCGCTGCTGGGCCCGGCGGGTGAGGTGGACAAGCTGACCGCCGTGGTGGTGACGGACCTGCCGGGCGCCCGGTTGGAGCAGCTCTTCGACCGGCCGGTGCTGTGGCGTCCCCGGCCCGGCCGGGCGATCCTCTGGGACGGTCCCGGCGAGCGGGGCACCGTGCTGGTGCCCTTCGGGGAGGCGGACCAGTGAGCGCGAGGAGTGAGCCGGGCCTGCGAGCCCCGCAGTCGCGAACAGAGGCGGACCGGTGAGCGCGAGGAGTGAGCCGGGCCTGCGAGCCCCGCAGCCGCGAACAGAGGCCGACCAGTGACCGACGTCGACACCGGGACCGCGGTGCCCGCCCCCCGCCCGGCCGGCGAGGCGGATCCGGCCGGGGCGGCCTGGGCGGACTACGTGGCGGCGGCCCGACAGCTGGACGGGGTCCGGCGGACCGCCGCGACCGCCGCCGGTGAGCAGGCCCGCGCGGTGCAGGCCGCCCGGGAGGAGCTGTCCGAGGTGCACGCGCGGCTGGCGCCGCAGCAGACGCGGCTGCGGGAGCTGGGCGTACCCGCGATCTCGCTGGTGCCGTCGCCGCCGGAACTGACCGAGGCGGCCCGGTCGATGGCGGGTGGCCCGACGGCGGTGCTGGCGGCGCTGCGCGCGGCGCGGGGCTGGGCGGACGCCGCGGACGGGGTGCTGGAGGCGCGGAGCCGGCTGCGGCCCACGTCGTGGGCGGCCGGGCCGCGCAACCTGCTGGTGTACGGGCCGGTGGCGCTGCTCGTCCCGGTGCTCCAGGTGATCCTGTTCGTGGCCACCGGCACCGGTGCGGCGAGCATCGCCGCGCTGCTCTGTGGGCTGCCGATGCCGGCGGTGGCGTTCATGGTGGGCTGGTTGGGCACCGGCCGGCTCTTCCCGGCCGGGCCGGACGGCCGGGTGGAGCGGACGCCCCGCTTCGGGGCGCTGGTCTGCCTGGTGCCGGCGGTGCTGACCACCGCCGGGATCGTGCTGGCGATGCTGGCCGGCTGAAGCCCGTCACCGGCCGACGCCGGCAGTCGCGTCAGCCGGCCGGTTCCGCTGAGCTCAGCTCAGCGGTGCAGGATCAGCGACATCGCCTCGGCGCGGGACTTGGCATCCTCCTGGTGGATGCCGCGTACGGCGGAGGTGATGGTCTTCGCGCCGGACTTCTGGATACCGCGCATCGCCATGCACATGTGCTCGCACTCCAGCACCACGATGACGCCGGCCGGGGCCAACCTGGTCATCAGCAGGTCGGCGATCTGGGAGGTGAGCCGCTCCTGGACCTGGGGGCGACGGGCGAAGACCTCGACCAGCCGGGCCAGCTTGGACAGGCCGGTGATCCGGCCGTCCGGGCCTGGGATGTAGCCGATGTGCGCGCTGCCCCGGAACGGGAGGAGGTGGTGCTCGCAGAGGCTCATCACGTCGATGTCGCGGACGAGGACGAGCTCCTGGTGGTTGGCCTCGAAGGTGGTGCTGAGCACCTGCGCGGGGTCGACCCGCAGGCCGGCGAAGAGTTCCGCGTACGCGCGGGCGACCCGGGCCGGGGTCTGCTGGAGCCCGTCCCGGTCAGGGTCCTCACCGACGGCGACGAGGATCTCCCGGACCGCCTTCTCGATCCGGGCGAGGTCCATGGTCTCCTCGACCGGCCGGCCGTTGAGCTTGCCGCTGATCAGTCGGGCGGCGACGTAGTCGAGCGCGTCGTCACCGGGCTCGGTTGCGGAGGCGGCCAGCCCCGATTCCTCGGGGCTGGCCGCGTCGTCGGTGTTCAGTGGATGCCGTCCGAGTTGTTCGAGGCGCCACCGACGGAGATGCCGTCGGCCGTGGCCTGCGCCTTGAGCTTCTCCTTCTCGGCGGGGGTGAGCACGGGCGGCTCGGTGGAGGGCATCCGCTTGCCGAAGCCGTTGTACGGCGCCAGCGGCGGACGCTTCACCACCCGGGCGCAGATCCGGGCCATGTCGGCGGTGGAGAGGGTCTCCTTCTCCATCAGCTCCAGGACCATGCTGTCCAGGACGTCCCGGTATTCCACCAGGATCTCCCAGGCCTCGTCGTGGGCCAGCTCGATCAGGGCCCGCATCTCGCCGTCGATCTCGGCGGCCACCGAGTCGGAGTAGTCCCGCTCGTGGCCCATGTTGCGGCCGAGGAACGGCTCGTCCCCGCTGGTGCCGTACTTGATCGCGCCGAGCTTGGAGCTCATGCCGTACTGCGTGATCATCGCACGGGCCAGCTGGGTGGCCTTCTCGATGTCGTTGCCGGCACCGGTGGTGGGCTCGTGGAAGACAAGCTCCTCGGCGGCCCGGCCGCCCAGCGCGTACGCCAGGGTGTCGATCATCTCGGCGCGGGTCTGGGTGTACTTGTCCTCCGTGGGGAGCACCAGGGTGTGCCCCAGCGACCGGCCGCGGGACAGGATCGTCACCTTGTGCACCGGCGCCGCGTGCGGCAGCGCCCAGGCGACCAGCGCGTGCCCACCCTCGTGGTACGCGGTGATCTTCTTCTCCTGGTCGCTCATCACCCGGGTCCGACGCTGCGGACCGGCGATCACCCGGTCGATCGACTCCTCGAGCGAGTCGTTGGTGATCGCCCGCTGGTCCTTGCGGGCGGTGAGCAGAGCCGACTCGTTGATCACGTTGGCCAGGTCGGCGCCGCTGAAGCCCGGGGTCCGCCGGGCTACCGCGTCGAGGTCGACGTCGGGCGTGAACGGCTTGCCCTTGCCGTGCACCCGCAGGATCGCCTTGCGGCCCTCCATGTCGGGGGCGTCGACCGGGATCTGCCGGTCGAAGCGGCCCGGGCGCAGCAGCGCCGGGTCGAGGATGTCCGGCCGGTTGGTGGCGGCGATCAGGATGACGCCACCCTTGGTGTCGAAGCCGTCCATCTCGACGAGCAGCTGGTTGAGGGTCTGCTCGCGCTCGTCGTGACCGCCGCCCATGCCGGCGCCGCGGTGGCGGCCGACGGCGTCGATCTCGTCGACGAAGACGATCGCCGGGGCGTTCGCCTTGGCCTGCTCGAAGAGGTCGCGGACCCGGCTGGCGCCGACACCGACGAACATCTCGACGAAGTCGGAGCCGGAGATGGAGTAGAAGGGCACCCCGGCCTCGCCGGCGACGGCCCGGGCGAGCAGCGTCTTACCGGTTCCGGGCGGGCCGAAGAGCAGCACGCCCTTCGGGATCTTGGCACCCAGGGCCTGGTACTTCGCCGGGTTCTGGAGGAAGTCCTTGATCTCGTGGAGCTCCTCGACGGCCTCCTCGGCCCCGGCCACGTCCGCGAAGGTGGTCTTCGGCGTGTCCTTGGTGATCATCTTCGCCTTGGACTTGCCGAAGTTGAGCACCCGGGAGCCGCCGCCCTGCATCTGCGACATGAAGAACAGCAGCAGGAGCACCAGCAGCGCGATCGGCAGCAGGTTGACCAGCAGGCTCACCCAGATGCTGTCCGAGGAGACCTTGGTGTCGGCCGGACCGGTGATCCGGTTGGCCGACTTGGCCTCCAGGACCTCGTTCCAGACCTGGCCGCCGACCTCGTACGGGAACTGGGCCTCGATGCGGTCGGTGTTGGTGTCACCGAACTTGGCCTTGTCCTTCAGGTCGATCTGGAGCGTCTGCTCCTTGTCCTGGAAGACGACCTTGTCGATGCCACCCTTGTTGAGCTGGTCCAGCGCGACGGACGTGTCCACCCGGTGGTAGCTGGGTCCAGCGGTGAACAGCTGACTGAGCACAACGGCGCCGAGGATGACCAGGATGATCCAGACCACCGGTCGGCGGAAGAAACGCGTACGTTCCATGCTGTCGTCGAGCGCCGAGACGCCCGCATCCTCCTGATCGACGTCCTGACCGACTGAATGGTGTCGCCGCCGTTGGCGGCGGCCGCAGCCGCCGTGCGGGCCGGCTCGACCCCCGAGGCGTGAAACTGCCGCGCCGCGGTCATTCGACGGTACACCGTCAGTGCCGGATGTGAGCTTGCGAGCCCAGCACTTACGCGTACGGCGAACCGGGGTTTGCGCCGGCGTGACGTGGACACCGCGCCCGTCCTCCGGGCCGCCCGGTCGTGCGGCTGAAGGGGTCGGGCGTGGAGAGTGCCTCCACGTCACCGACCCATACCGTAGTCCGTTCAGCTGAGAGCCCGCTGAACGTCCGCTTGACGAGACCGGCACCGACGGTGGATCCGGCCGGCGCGGCCCGCCCCAGGCGCGGGCGTGGACCTCGGGCCGCGCCTCAGGCGCGGGCGTAGACCTCGGGCTTCAGGACGCCCACGAAGGGCACCTCGCGGTAGCGCTCGCCGAAGTCGAGGCCGTAGCCGACGACGAACTCGGTGGGGATGTCGAAGCCGACGTACTTGACCGGGACCGGCACCTTGACCGCGTCCGGCTTGCGGAACAGGGCCACCACCTCGACGCTGGCCGCCGAGCGCGACTCCAGGTAGCGCAGCAGCCAGGAGAGGGTCAGACCGGAGTCGACGATGTCCTCGACGACCACCACGTGCCGCCCGGCGATGTCCCGGTCCAGGTCCTTGAGGATCCGGACCACGCCCGAGGAGGTGGTGCCCTGGCCGTACGAGGAGACGGCCATGAACTCCAGCTCGGCGGGGGGACCCTGCCGGCCCAGCGCCCGGGCGAAGTCGGCCATGAACATGACCGCGCCCTTGAGGACGCAGACGAGCAGCAGCCCGTCCTCGACGTGCGCGTAGTCCGCGGAGACCTGCTTGGCGAGCTCCGCTGTCTTCTCGCGGATCTGCGCCTCGGAGATGATCACGTGGTCGATGTCGGCGTCGTACCAGGAGCCGTCAGCCATGACTCCTAGCCTGCCGTACGCCCGGCGGCCTCCGTCGGCGGGGCCGCCGGTTTTCGCCACGACCCCGCCGGGATTTTTCCCGCCAACGGTGCAAATCACCTCAGCAGGGGCGGGACCGCCAGCGGCGGCCGTCGGTCGTCGGCTTCCAGTCGGCCGAGTCGCGGCTGTCCGTGGTGAGCCCGGCGGCCGACGCGACGGCCAGCGCGAGCAGCAGCAGTGGGAGCAGGAAGAAGGTCATGGCGGCGCTCACTTTCGCGTGGTTCTGGGTGGTTTTCGCCGCCGGTGCGCACCGGACTTGACCCAGTCTGCGCCCCACCCACCACGACGGACAGCGGCAGAAATGACACTGGCCATCGATATTCTGCCACCGCCTCGGTTACCCTCGTCACATGCTCCGATCGGTGGCCGTCCTCGCGCTCGACCGGGTCGCCGTGTTCGAGCTGGGGGTGCTCGCCGAGGTCTTCGGCACCGACCGCACCGCCGACGGCTTCCCCGACTACCGCTTCGCGGTGTGCAGCCCCGACGGTGGCCCGGTCCGTACCGCCTCCGGCTTCCAGCTCGTCCCGCATGCCGACCTCACCCCGATCGAGGACGCCGACCTGGTGGCCGTCCCCGCCCACGCCGACGGCTACACGGTCCCCGAGCCGGTGCTCGCCGCCCTGCGCCGGGCCGCCGAGCGGAGCGCCTGGCTGTTCAGCGTCTGTTCCGGTGCGTTCGTGCTCGGCGCGGCCGGCGTGCTCGACGGCCGGGACTGCACAACCCACTGGCGGTACGTCGACGAGCTGCAACGCCGCCACCCACAGGCCCGGGTCAGCTGCAACTCGCTCTACGTCCAGGACGGCCGACTGCTCACCAGCGCCGGCACCGCCGCCGGCATCGACGCCTGCCTGCACCTGATCCGGCAGGAGCACGGCTCGGCGGTCGCCACCCGACTGGCCCGCCGGATGGTCGTCCCGCCGCACCGCGACGGCGGTCAGGCCCAGTACGTCGAGGTGCCCATCCCCACCACGCCCGAGGCGCCCACCCTCGAACCGGTGCTGGAGTGGCTGATGGGCCACCTGGACCGACCGGTCACCGTGGACGACCTGGCCGGCCGGGCCGGCATGGCCCCGCGTACCTTCGCCCGCCGGTTCCGCGCCGAGACCGGCACCACCCCGCACGACTGGGTGACCAACCAGCGGGTGCTGCTGGCCCGGCGGCTGCTGGAGGAGACCGGGCTGAGCGTGGAGGAGGTCGCCGGCCGGGCCGGTTTCGGCGACGCCGCCGGGCTGCGGCACCACTTCACCCGGCGGGTCGGCACCACCCCGCACAGCTACCGGGCCACCTTCCGGGCCCGGGTGGCGGCTCACCAGCCGTAGCCACCGCCGTCGACCCGGGGCTCCGAGCCCACCGCGTACCCGCCGCCGGGCAGCCGCAGGATCGCCTGGCCGTACCCGAAGACCGCCGGCTCGGCCGCCACGGTCACCTCGTGCCCGCGGGCCCGCAGCCCGGCGACCAGTTCCCCGTCCAGCCCCGGCTCGACCAGCAGCGACCGGCCGGCGTGCCAGTACCAGCGCGGCGCGTCCAGCGCCGCCTGCGGATCCCGCCCGGCGTCCAGCAGCGCGGAGACGAGCTGCACGTGCCCCTGCGGCTGCATGTGGCCGCCCATCACCCCGAACGGCCCCACGGGCGCGCCGTCCCGGGTGAGGAAACCCGGGATGATGGTGTGGAACGGTCGCTTCGCCGGCCCCACCGCGTTCGGGTGGGCCGGGTCGAGCCGGAAGCCCAGCCCCCGGTTCTGAAGGGCGAAGCCGTGCCCGGGGAGCACCACCCGCGACCCGAAGGCCAGGTAGGTGGACTGGATCAGGCTGACCATCATGCCGGCGGAGTCGGCCGTGCAGAGGTAGACGGTGCCGCCGCGCTCCGGGTCGCCGGCCGACGGCGTACCGGCCCGGTCGGTCACCAGGGCCCGCCGCGCCGCCGCGTACCCGGGGTCGAGCAGGGCCGCCGTCGGGACCGCCGCCCGCTCCGGGTCGGCGACGTGGGCGTGCGCGTCGGCGAAGCCGAGCTTCACCGCCTCGACCTGCCAGTGCAGCCGGGACACCGGGTCGAGCGCCGCGAGGTCCACCCCGTCGAGCACGTTCAGCGCGAGCAGCGCGGCCAACCCCTGGCCGTTCGGCGGCAGCTCCCACACCTGGTGGCCCCGATAGGTGGCGGCCAACGGGTCCACCCACGTCGAGCCGTGCCGGGTCAGGTCGTCGCCGGTGAGCAGCCCGCCGGTCCGGGCGGCGTGGGCGTCCAGCGCCGCAGCGGTCCGCCCCCGGTAGAAGTCCGCCGCGCCGGTGGCGGCGATCCGGCGCAGGGTCTCCGCCGCGTCCGGGTTGCGCCACCACTCACCGGGCCGGGGCGCCCGACCGTCGACGGTGAACACCCGGCGGAACTCGGCGAACTCCTCCGCCGGCGGATCGTCGGCCCCGGCCAGGGCCCGCGCCCAGGCCGCCGCCACCCCGGCGGAGACCGGGTGCCCGTGCTCGGCGTACCCGACCGCGTCGGTGAAGAGGTCGGCGAACGGCAGCGAGCCGAACCGGTCGTGCAGGTCGCGCCAGCCGGCCGGCGCCCCCGGCACGGTCACCGGCAGCCAGCCCCGGGCCGGCATCGCCGCCCCCTGAGACTGGGCGCCGCCGAGCGCGTCGACCGGCGCGACCTCCCGCCGCTGCGACGCGGCGAGTACCACCTCCCGGGTGAGCCCGGCCGGCGACCGTCCGGAGGCGTTCAACCCGTGCAGCCGCTCCCCGTCCCAGACGATCGCGAACAGGTCGCCGCCGATGTCGTTCGACGGCGGTTGCAGCACGGTCAGCGCGACCGCGGTGGCCAGCGCCGCGTCGACGGCGTTGCCGCCGCGCCGCAGCACCGCCAGGCCGGTGGCCGCGGCGAGCGGGTGGCTGGTCGCCACCGCGCCGTGGGGGGCGAAGAGCGGCATCCGGGGGTACGCCATCCGCCATGTCTACCGCGTCCCGCGGCTCCCGGTCGATCCCTCGGCGGCCACTATCCGGCCGGCCGCTCCGCGAGCGCGCCCAGGTGGGCGGCCTGGGTGATGCGGATCCGCTGCGACAGCACCGCCCAGCAGGCGGCCTCGTACGGCGAGTGGAAGCCGCACGGCCGCAGCCCGGGCAACTGCCGTTGGGCCGCCCCGACGACCGGATCCCGTTCGCCGACGGCGGGCCAGCCGGTGGCGTCGACGTCGAGCGAGAGGAACCGTGCCGTCTGGACGACCGCGGCGTCCAGGTCGCCGGGGCCCGCCACCGCGATCCGGGCGGTCCGGCCGTGCTGCTCGACCGTCACCGTCGCCGGCGACCAGTCCCGGTCGACCAGGAAGGCGGTCCGGAGTGCGTCCGTCCCGTCGTGTCCGGGCAGGGCGGCCGGGGCGAAGCCCTCCCAGAAGGCGCGGGAGGTGGCCAGCGACCAGGGGCCGGCGACCCGGCGGGTGGTGGTGTGGGTGCGCATCTGCTCGTCGTATCAGGCCTGGTCGTGGATGGTGACGGCGTAGCCGTCGGGATCCCGGAAGGTGAAGGTCCGGCCGAACGGGCCGTCGACCGGGGCGGCCTCGATCGGCACCCCGGCGGCGACCAGGTCGTCGTGCAGGGTCTGGGCGTCGTCGGCCTTCAGCCACAGCGCCACGCCGGCGCCGAGCCGGGGCGTGACGGCGTCGAGATCCACGCCGGGCAGCGGCTCACGGACCGCGAACGCCACCGGCGTGGTGGCGAAGGCCACCGCCTGCGGCGGTGCGGCGGGCGATCGGCGCAACCCGAGCCGCTGCTCGTAGAAGGCGGCGGAGGCTTCGAGATCCCGCACCTGGAGGGCGATGAAGTCGGGTCCGGTGACAGTCATGGTGGTTCCTCTCCTCCCCCCGCTGACTTCTGCTGGCAACTTCGGGGAAGTTGCTGCCTCCCACCACCCGGAGCCCGCAACTTCCCGGGAGTTGGCCGGGTCGCCGGGCCCGACGACCCCCGCTGAGCCGGGCGTGGCTCAGCCGGCCAGGGTGAGCCGGCCCGCGCTCCGGGACACGCACAGCCCGCCCGGCAGGTGCACCGGCCCCTGCCCGTGCCACGCCGTCACCAGCGCGTCCAACGCCAGCACGTGCCGGTACGACAGGGCGGCCGCCGACGCGCCCAACTCCCGGGCCCAGGCGTGCAGCACCCGGGTGCGTACCGCCGGTGGCAGGTCGGTCAGGGCGGCCACCGCGAGCCCGTCCGCGACCCGGGCAGCCGCCAGCGCGGCGGCCGCCAGGTCGTCGAGGGCGGCGGTGTCCTCGGCGACCAGCCGGGCGGTCCGGGCCAGGTTCGTCACCACCCCCCGGCCGAGCACCCGGACCAGCTCCGGCAGCAGGTCGTGCCGGACCCGGGCCCGGGCGTACGCCGGGTCGGTGTTGTGCGGGTCGTCCCAGGGCGTCAGGCCCAGCGCCGCGCACGCCGCGCGGGTCTGCTCCCGACCGACGTCCAGCAGCGGGCGCAGCAGCGGCACCCCGGACAGCTCCCGCCGCTGCGGCATCCCGGCCAGTCCGCGCGGGCCGGCGCCCCGGGCCAGCGCCAGCAGCACCGTCTCGGCCTGGTCGTCGCGGGTGTGGCCGGTCAGCAGCGCGACCGCCCGGTGCTCCCGGGCGCACTCCACCAACGCCCGGTAACGGGCCTCCCGGGCGGCGGCCTCCGGCCCACCCGGCCGGCCGGCGACGGTCACCCCCACCGCCTGCGCCGGGTCCAGCCCGGCGTCGGCCGCCCACTTCACCACCTCGGCGGCCCGCCCGGCGGAACCGGGCTGCAGCCCGTGGTCGACGCTGACCAGGCCGGGACGCAGCCCCAGCCGCGGTGCCACGAAGGCGGTCGCGGCGGCCAGCGCCAGCGAGTCCGCCCCGCCGGAGCAGGCGACCAGCACCGTCGCGCCGGCCGGCAGCCCGGTCAGCGACCGACGGACAGCGGACCGGACCTCGGCGACCGGCGGGGCGAGAGCGGCCACGGTGGACGGCTCAGTCGGCGACCGGGAGGCCGCCGGCCGGCCCGTGAACGCGGGCCACCCAGGCGTCCGGGTCGCCCAGCTCCTCGATCCGGGGCAGGGTCAGCGGCGAGCTGAAGATCTTGTTGAAGCCGGCCATCCCGACCCGCTCCACCACCCCGTGGACGAACTTGCGGCCCTCGGCGTACTGGCGCATCTTGACCTCGACGCCGAGCAGCCGGCGGATCGCCTTCTCCAGCGGGTTGCCCGACTCGCGGCGCCGGTTGAACGCGGCGCGGATCGACTCGACGCTGGGGATCACCTGCGGGCCGACGCCGTCCATCACGAACTCGGCGTGCCCCTCCAGCAGGGTCATCAGGGCGGTGAGCCGGTCCAGCACGGCCCGCTGGGCCGGCGTCTGGACGATGTCCAGCACGCTGCTGCGACTCTCCGGGTCCTTCACCGCGTCGGAGAGCGTCGCCACCCCCCGGCGCAGCCGTTCCAGCAGGTGCTCGCTGTTCTGCGAGGCGTCGACGAAGGCCTGCACCTCGCCGAGGAAGTACGCCCGCATCCACGGCACCGAGGTGAACTGCGTCCGGTGGGTCACCTCGTGCAGGCAGACCCAGAGCCGGAAGTCCCGCGGGTCGGCGCCGAGCTTCCGCTCCACCTCGACGATGTTCGGGGCGACCAGCAGCAGCTGGCCGGGGTCACCGGAGAAGACCTCGTACTGGCCGAGGACCCGGCCGGAGAGGTACGCCAGGACGGTGCCGGCCTGGACGCCGGTGAGCCGGGAGCCGATCGCCTCGGTCAGCGGGCCGGGCTGCTTGTCCTTCGAGAGCCGGCTGACCAGCGGGGTGATCACCTCGCGCAGGCCGGCGATGTTCGCCGCCGCCCAGTCCCGCCGGTCCACCACCTTCACCGGCGGGTGGGCCACCTGCGAACGCAGCCCGGTGTAGTCGGCCACGTGCCCGGCCGCCTCCTCGGTCAGCCGACGCAGGTCGGCGACCACGTCGGTGGCCTCGGCGTACGACACCCGGGGGCCCGACTTGCTCAACGCCCCCGCCGTAGCGGCCGCCAGATCCCAGTCCACGAACTGCGCCATCACCCCACCGTACCCGCGCCGCGACACCCCGAACCGCCGTCGACCGGGCATCGCCGGGGGCGGCGGTCAGCGGCAGCCGCAGACGGCCAGGGCGGAGGTGATCCGGTCGAGGGCCTGGCGGGTGCCGTCCATCGAGTCCGCCGGCGCCTGGTCGGTGAGCACGGCGAAGGTGAGCAGCCGGCCGTCGGCGGTGGTGACCAGGCCGGCGATCGCGTGCACCCCGGTCAGCGTGCCGGTCTTGGCCCGGACCACGCCCGCGCCGGCCTTCGTGGCCGCCACCTGGTACCGCTCGTTCAGCGTGCCGGACCAGGCCGCCACCGGCAGGCCGCCGAAGATCGCGCCCAGCTCCGGGTGCCGGCCGTTGCCGGCGATGGTGAGCAGGTCGGTCAGCAGGGACGGGCTGATCCGGTTGTTCCGGGACAGGCCGCTGCCGTCGGCCAGGTCCAGCTCGTCGGCGGGCAGGCCGAGCTCGCCCGCCACGACGTCCATCGCCCTGCCGGCCCCGACGAACGACGCCGGCTGCTTGCGGGCCAGCGCCACCTGCCGGGCCAGCGCCTCGGCGATCACGTTGTCGCTGTCACTGATCATGATGTCGACCAGCCGGATGACCGGCAGGGACTGGACCTTGCCCAGCTCGGTGCCGGGCGCCGGGGCCCCGGCGGCGGGGCTGGCCGGGGCGGCGGGCGCCCGGCCGGTGCCCACCGCGGAACCGGGCAGCCCGAGCAGCCGGGCGAAGGCCCGGCCGGCGAACAGATCCGGCTCGGCCGTCCGCTCCGCCGCGTGGTTGGTCTCCTCGAAGGTCCGCCGGGCCTTGTCCGGCTCGCTGCGGGCGCCGTCGGTCATCAGCGCGGAGATCCGCGCCCCGAAACCACCGGTTGGGATGTCGCCGTCCCAGCCCGCCGCCACCCGCGGGCCCGGGAAGAGCGTCGCGTCGACGGTCACCTTCGTCGGCGCGGTGCCGCCGAGCGCCGCCTTCACCTGCCGGGCCAGGTCGTCCAGCCGGGCCGCGCCCGGATAGAACCCCTTGCCGTCCACGGCCAGCGTCGGGTCGCCGCCGCCGACGATCACCACCTCGCCGGGGGCCGCCCCGGCCACCGCCCGGGTGGGGATCCGGTAGCCGGGACCCCGGGCCTCCAGCACGGTCACCGCGGTCACCAGCTTGGTCACCGAGGCCGGCACGGTGGGTGCGTCGGCGCCCTTGGCGTACAGCGACGTGCCGGTCGCCACGTCGGCCACCGAGACGTTCACCCGGCTGCCCAGCTCCGGCTGACCGACCAGCGGGGCCAGGGCGGCGCGTACCCCGTCCGGGGTGGGCTCGGGCGCGTTCGGGTCGAGGCCGGCTAGGACCGCCTCCGGGTCCGGCTCGGGAGGCGTGGCGGTGGCGGTGGGCTTCGGCTCGTCCTCGCCAAGCCAGCCGGCGACCGGCCCCGGGCGGGCCACGAAGACGCCGACCCCGGCGAGCACCAGCAGCAGGACCGTGGCGAGCACGGCGAAGGGCAGGACACGACGACGGCGGGCCGGTGGGGGCGCCGGTGGGCCCGGGCGCGGGCCGACCGCCGTGCCGCTGGCGGCGGGCCGGCCGGCCACCGGTCGGGTCGGCGGGTCGAGCTGCGGTGACCGCTCGGCGCGGGTGCCGTAGACCCCGCCCGCGGCGGCCCCGGCACGCTCACCGTACGGCTGCCCGACACCCGGGCCGGGGACCGCGCTGTACGGGTGGTTCGTGCCCGGCACGGCGCTGTACGGGTGGTTCGGGCCGGGGTCGGGGTGGCCGCCGCCGGGCGGGACGGCACGCGCGTTGCCGTACACCCCGCCGGATCCGGATCCACCGAACCGCCGCCCGTCAACCCCGTCCGGGCGGTAGTGTGAATCTTCCCTCCCCACGACCCCCTCCTCCCCCGCCGAAAAGCGTCCTGGGTGACACTACTTCCGTCCGAACACTATGTGGCGGCCGGAGCCGGTGGGTGAGCATTCACCCGTCCGGGGCGGCGCCACTGGTTTCCGTTAGCCAGCGTGGGCAAACGAGGGAGCGTGGAAGATGGATTTCGACGTCACGGTTGAGATCCCCAAGGGTCACCGGAACAAGTACGAGGTGGACCACGCGACCGGCCGGATCCGGCTGGACCGCACCCTCTTCACCTCCACGCAGTACCCCGCCGACTACGGCTTCATCGAGGGCACCCTGGGCGAGGACGGCGACCCGCTGGACGCCCTGGTGCTGGTCCCCGAGCCGACCTTCCCCGGCTGCCTGATCCGTTGCCGCACCATCGGCATGTTCCGGATGACGGACGAGAAGGGCGGCGACGACAAGGTCCTCTGCGTTCCCTACGAGGACCCGCGCCAGGAGCACCTGCGCGACATCCACCACCTCGGCGAGTTCGACCGGCTGGAGATCCAGCACTTCTTCGAGGTCTACAAGGACCTTGAGCCGGGCAAGTCGGTCGAGGGCGCCACCTGGGTGGGCCGGGTCGAGGCCGAGGCCGAGATCGTCGCCTCGTACCAGCGGGCCAAGGACGCCGAGGCGCGCGGCGAGACCACGCACTGAGCTGACGTCGACGGGCCCGGGACCGCTCCACGCGAGCGACCCCGGGCCTTTTCGTCGACTCAGCCGAGCAGGCCGCGGGCGGAGTCGTAGAGGTCCAGCACCGCGCAGGCCACCGGCACGACGGAGACCACCAGCGCGGTGTCCGCCAGGTCGGCCAGCCGCCCGACGTACGGCGAGACCGGCCGCCGGGCGTACGTGGTGCCGGCCACCACGGTGGCCAGCGCCGCCAGCAGCCCACCGGCGGCCAGGGCGAGTCGGCCGGCCGGGCCCGAGCCGGTGGCGAGCACCGCCCCGAGCACGGCGAACCCGGCCAGCCCGGCGGTCACCGGCGGCACCCGGTGCCGCAGCGCCACGAAGAGCCGGGAGCGCAGCAGCAGCACCGCCGAACCGACGGCGACCAGCAGCCGACCGGCGACGCCCCCGGCGACGCTCAGCACCGCCGCCGCGGCGACCGCGAGCACGGCGTGCCCGAGCAGCATCCCGGTCAGCATCTCCTCGGTCCGGGCGACCGCGGCGTGCACCCGCCCCCGGTCGGGCAGGTCACCGGCCGGGCTGCCGTCCGGCAGGGTCACCGGGGGCAGCGGCACCTTGCCCAGCCGGATGGCCAGCAACGGCATCGCCCCGAGCGCGAAGATCAACACGCAGAGCAGCACCGCCGCCACCCCCGCCGGGTCACCGACCAGCCCGCCGGCCGCGGTGAGCGCCCCGGCCAGGCCGGCCGTCGCGCCGGCCACGAAGATTCGTACCCGGCTGGCCACCCCGACCAGCCCGAGCACCGCGACCAGCAGCAGCGCCACCGATCCGGCGAGCAGTTCCGGCGCGCCCAGCCAGGGCAGCACGCCGAGCGGGCCGACCCGGTCCCCGGAGCCGACCGCGAGGGCGCCGGCCGCCGCCGCCCACGGCAGGGCGTACCCGCCCAGGGTGGCGCCGGCCGGGCCGTCGCCGTACGCCCGGGAGGCGGCCGTGCCGGCGAGGGTGAGCAGCACCGCCACCACGCCCGCGACGGGCGCCGCGGCGGCCTGCCGGGGCCCGGCGGCGAGCACGGCGGCCAGCCCGACGGCCAGCGGCACGGCCGCTCCGGCCAGGGCGGCCGCCCGGGTGGCCGACGCCGACCAGGCGCTGCCCCGGCGGCGGGCGCCGTCGGCGATCGCCTCGACCACGTCGTCGTACTCCAGCTCCGGCCACTGCGCGCGGGCCGGCACCAGGTGCAGCACCTCGCCGTCGCGGACGCCCTGCGGGAGCAGCGCCTGGGCGGCGGCCAGCACCTCGCCGTCGGCCCGGCGCAGCACCCACCCGCCGTGCCGTTCGCCGTCGTCGGCGAGGCCCTCCCCGGCGTGCCGCAGCACCTCCGGCAGCAGCTCGGCCAGGGGCGTCTGCTCCGGCAGGGCCACGTCCACCCGCCGCTGCGGCGCGCTGATCGTGACCCGGGCCAGCCCGGTCGTCATCAACCTGCCTGCCTCTCGAATGTGGACGGTGGGTGCGCGGACGACAGGACTTTACCTACCATGAGCCAGGCTCGGGTTACCGAGCGCTACCCGGGAGGTCTCGTGTCCACCGTCGTCATCAAGCGACCGCCGCGCCGGCCGGCGCCGGAGATCCCGGTCGGCGAGCTGCCCGTGGAGGCGCCACCGGAGATCCCGGTGGTCACCGGCGGCCGGTGGCAGCAGGCGCTGATGGTGCTGCCCATGCTGGGTGGCACGGTCGCCATGGCGATGATGTTCGGCCGGGGCGGGGGCGCCTACTCGTACGTGGTGGGCGGCATGTTCGGCCTCTCCTCGGTGGCGATGCTGGTGACCTCGTGGGGCAGCGCCTCGGGGACCCCGCGCAAGTCGGAGATGATGGCGGCCCGCCGGGAGTACCTGCGCCACCTCGCCGCGCTGCGCCGTCGGGTCCGGCAGACCGCCGGGCAGCAGCGCGCCGGGCTCTACTACCGGCACCCCGACCCGGGACGGCTCTGGTCCACGGCGGCCAGTCACCGGGTCTGGGAACGCCGGCCCGACGACCCCGACTTCGCGGTGGTCCGGGTGGGCGTCGGGCCGCAGACCCTGGCCACCCCGCTGGTCCCCCCGGTCACCCGGCCGCTGGAGGAGCTGGAGCCGATGACCGCGGGCGCGCTGCGCCGCTTCCTCGACGCGTACTCGGTGGTGCCGGAGCTGCCGGTCGCGCTGTCGCTGCGCAGCTTCGCCCGGGTCTTCGTCTCCGGTGGCCGGCCGGCCGCCGGGGGCTCGGAGCCCGCCCAGGCGCTGGCCCGGGCGATGCTCACCCAACTGGCCGTCTTCCACGCCCCCGACGAGCTGCTGGTCGCGGTCTGCGCCGGGCCGGAACGGCGGGCGCTCTGGGAGTGGGTGAAGTGGCTGCCGCACGCCCACCACCCCACCCGCACCGACGCCCTCGGCCCGGTCCGGCTGGTCACCAGCTCGGGCGTGGAGCTGGAACGCCTCCTCGACGACGTGCTCGCCACCCGGTCCCGGTTCAGCCCGGCCGGCCCGGCCACCGACGGTCCGCACGTGGTGGTGCTGCTCGACGGCGGCGACCTGACCGGCGCGACCGACCTCACCGGGGACGGCGGCATCGACGCGGTCACCGTGATCGACCTGGACACCCCGCCGCCCCGGCTGCTCGACCGGTACGCCCTGCTGCTGGAGCTGCGCGGCGACCGCCTGCACTCGACCTCCGCCGACGGGCCCGCCGAGGTGGGCACCGCCGACCGGCTCGACCCGGTCGAGGCCGAGGCGGTGGCCCGCCGGCTCGCGCCGCTGCGGCTGGCGACCGCCGTACGCGCCGGTGACGCCCCGCCCGGCGCCGAGCTGGGCCTGCCCGAACTGCTCGGCACCGGCGACCCGGAGAGCTTCACCGCCGAGCAGGGCTGGCGGCCCCGCTCGGCGCGGGACCGGCTGCGGGTGCCGATCGGGGTGGGCGCCGACGGCGGCGCCATCGAGCTGGACCTCAAGGAGTCCGCGCAGGACGGCATGGGCCCGCACGGGCTGCTGATCGGCGCGACCGGCTCCGGCAAGTCCGAGCTGCTGCGCACCCTGGTCCTCGGCCTGGCCGCCACGCACAGCTCCGAGCAGCTCAACTTCGTCCTGGTGGACTTCAAGGGCGGGGCCACCTTCGCCAGCTTCGACCGGCTGCCGCACACCGCCGCGGTGATCACCAACCTGGCCGACGCGCTGCCGCTGGTGGACCGGATGGTCGACGCGATCAACGGCGAGCTGGTCCGCCGCCAGGAGCTGCTGCGCCGGGCCGGCAACTTCGCCAGCCTGCGGGACTACGAGCGGGCCCGGGCCGCCGGCAGCCCCCTCGCCCCGCTGCCGTCGCTGCTGCTGGTCTGCGACGAGTTCTCCGAGCTGCTGACCGCCAAGCCGGACTTCATCGAGCTCTTCGTCCAGATCGGCCGGCTCGGACGGTCCCTCGGGGTGCACCTGCTGCTGGCCAGCCAGCGCCTGGAAGAGGGGCGGCTGCGGGGACTCGACACCCACCTGTCGTACCGGATCGGGTTGCGGACCTTCTCCGCGCTGGAGTCACGCACCGTGCTCGGCGTGCCCGACGCGTACGAGCTGCCCCGCTCGCCCGGGCACGGTTACCTGCGCTTCGGCACCGACCCGCTGGTCCGGTTCAAGGCCGCGTACGTCTCCGGACCGGTCCGCCGGGCGGGGAGCGCCGGCGCCGGCCCGGCCGGTACGCCCCGACTGCTCGCCTTCTCCACCCACTTCGTCCCGCCGCCGGAGCCGGCCGGCCCGGCCGAGCTGACCGTCGCCGCCACCGACGCGGAGAGCCTGCTGGACATGCTCGTCGACCGGCTGGCCGGGCAGGGGCCGCCCGCGCACCAGGTCTGGCTGCCGCCGCTCGGCCCGGCGCCGGCCCTCGACGAGCTGCTCGGCCCGGTGGCCGCCGACCCGACCCGCGGGCTGACCGTCGGCAACCCGGAGCTGCACGGCACCCTCCAGCTGCCGGTGGCCCTGGTCGACAAGCCGTACGAGCAGCGTCGGGACCTGCTCTGGCTGGCCCTGGACGGAGCGGCCGGGCACGTCGCCGTGGTGGGGGCGCCGCAGCGCGGCAAGTCCACCCTGCTGCGCACCCTGATCTGCGCGCTGGCGCTGACCCACACCCCGATCGAGGCGCAGGTGTACTGCCTGGACTTCGGCGGCGGCGGGCTGGGGGCGCTGCGCGACCTGCCGCACGTGGGCGGGGTGACCGGTCGGGCCGATCCGACCTCGGTACGCCGTACCGTCGGGGAGGTCTCGACGGTGCTCGCCGAGCGGGAGCGCCGCTTCGCGGAGCTGGGCGTGGAGTCGATGGCGGCCTGGCGGCAGCGGCGGGCGGCGCTGGCCGCGGCGGGGCAGCCGACCGTCGACGCGTACGGGGACGTCTTCCTGGTGGTGGACGGCTGGCCCACCCTGCGCAACGAGTACGACGACCTGGAACCGCTGATCACCGACCTGGCCACCCGCGGCCTGTCGTACGGGGTGCACGTGGTGGCCAGCGCGGTGCGCTGGACGGACTTCCGCCCGGGCATCCGGGACCTGTTCGGGTCCCGGGTCGAGCTGCGGCTCGGCGACCCCTCCGACTCGATGGTCAACCGGCAGGTGGCGGCGAACGTTCCGGACGCGCCGGGCCGCGGCGTGACCGCCGAGAAGCTGCACTTCCTGACCGCGCTGCCGCAGGCGGTCGGCCTGGGCGGGGAGACGGCCGGGCTGGTCAAGGCGGTGGCGGCGGCCTGGTCCGGTCCGGTGGCGCCGCCGGTGCGGCTGCTGCCGCCGGTGCTGCCCTACGCCGAGCTGGACCTGTCGGCGACGACCGGCCTGCGGCTGCCGGTCGGGGTCGCCGAGGCGGACCTGCGCCCGGTGGTGCTGGACTTCACGACCGAGCCGCACTTCGTGGTCTTCGGGGACGCGGAGTGCGGCAAGTCGTCCTTCCTGCGGGCGCTGGCCACCTCGATCGCCACCCGGTTCGCCCCCGAGCAGGCCCGGATGATCGTGGTGGACTACCGGCGCAGCATGATGGAGTTGCAGGACCTGCCGCACGTGATCGGCTACGGCAGCGCGGCGGCGCACACCACCGACGTGGTCGAGTCGGCGGCCGGCTACCTCCAGCGCCGGATCGCCGGCCCGGAGGTCACCCCGGCCCAGCTGCGCGAGCGGTCCTGGTGGTCCGGTCCGGAGCTGTTCGTGCTGGTCGACGACTACGACCTGGTCGCCAGCGGCCCGGCGAACCCGCTGCGCGCGCTGGAGGAGTTCCTGCCCCAGGCCCGGGACGTGGGCCTGCACCTGGTGCTGGCCCGCCGGGCCGGCGGCGCGGGCCGCGCCCAGTACGAGCCGATCGTGCAGCGGCTGCGGGAGCTGGCCACCGCCGGGCTGGTGATGGACGGCAGCCCGGACGAGGGGCAGCTGGTCGGCTCGGTCCGCCCCGGGCCGCTGCCGCCGGGCCGTGGCCGGCTGGTCACCCGCCGGGAGGGCGTACGCCTCGTCCAGCTGGCCCATCTGCCACCGCCGTGACGGTGTTCCGGGATTCGCCCGTACGGGGCCGGAAACCCGGTAATCTCCCTCAGGCATGTTTCTGTCGCGATGAATGGCTGAGAATGTGACCAGTCTTCGGCACGGCCGCCCGACGGCGCCCCGGCGGTTCGTCGCGCGGACGCTGCTCGGCGCGGTGGCCGCCGTGTCGGTCGCCGGCGGGACCGCCCCGGCGCAGGCCGCGCCGCACCGCTACGCCCCCGAGCCCGCGGCCGCCGCCACCGGGCAGGGCCGCTTCGAGGCCGTCCGGCTCGCCCCGGTGGACACCCCGAGCCGGTTGGACCAGGTACGCGACGAGCAGTGGCAGCTCGAGGAGTTGCGGGCCGAGACGGCCTGGCGGACGGCCACCGGCCGGGGGGTCACCGTGGCGGTGATCGACTCCGGGGTCGACGGTTCGCATCCGGACCTCGCCGGTCAGGTGCTGCCCGGCATAGACCTGGTCACCCCCGGCGGCGCCGACGAGCCGGACCCGGTGGGGCACGGCACCACGGTGGCGGGGCTGATCGCCGGCCGCCGCGACGACGAGCGGGGCGTGGTCGGCCTCGCACCGGACGCGAAGATCCTGCCGGTCCGGGTGCTGGACGAGGAGAACCGCTACGACGACGCGATGGTGGTGGCAAAGGGGGTCCGCTGGGCGGTGGACAACGGCGCCCGGGTGATCAACCTGTCGCTGGGCGGCAGCGGCGACAGCCCGGCCCTCGCCGCGGCCATCGACTACGCGTTCGCCCGGGACGTCGTGGTGGTCGCCTGCACCGGCAACGTCGCCACCTCCACCAGCAGCAAGGTGTGGTATCCGGCCCGCGAGCCGGGGGTGCTGGCGGTCGCCGGCCTGGAACGCAACAGTGAGAACCTCTGGTCGGGCTCGATCACCGGGCACGAGACGGTGCTGACCGCCCCGGCGACGTCGCTGCTCGGCGCCCGCCCGGACGGCTACTGGCGGGTGCAGGGCACCAGCTTCGCCGCCCCACTGGTGGCCGCGACCGCCGCGCTGGTCCGCTCCCGCTATCCGCAGATGTCCGCCGGTGACGTGGTCAACCGGCTGTTGAGCACCGCCCGTGACCTGGGCCCGGTGGGCCGGGACGACCGGTTCGGGTACGGCCTGGTCGACCCGGTGGCGGCGCTGACGGCCGACGTGCCGCCGGTCGGGCGCAACCCGCTGGACGACAACGAGACCCCGGGGGTGGTCGGCTTCGGCGCGGCACCCGGCGCGGCACAGGACGCCCAGGCCGCGGGCTCGGGGTCGGACCCGATCGGCTTCACCGCGCCCCGCCAGCAGGCCGGTTGGTCGACGCAGGGCGGCGGCGGTCGCGACGGCTCCGCCCCGGAACGGCTCTGGACCGGCCTGGCGCTCCTCGTCGCCCTGGTCACCGGAGGAGCGCTGATCATCCGCCGGTTCCGCCAGGCGGGCCGCTGACCGGCGTGCCGGCGCCAACCGACCCGGTCCGGGTGGGCTGAGCCGGGCCATGACTGGGTAGGACTGCGACATGCGCGCGTCCGGTTTCCGTAGTCCCGCTCCCGCACCGTCCTGGCGGCGGCGCCGGCTGGATCAGCAGCACTCGCTCGGCCTGCGGCTCACCCTGGCGGCGGCGGCCGCCTTCCTGGTGCTGGTGCCGTTCGCCCTGCTGCTCCTGCTGATCCTCGCCGCCTGGCCGCCGCTGCACGACCTGGACCAGTCGGTCACCGACGCGCTGCACGGCTACGCCCTGGACCATCCGGGCTGGGTGCGGGCGATGAGCTGGTGGACGGACGTCTTCGCGCCGATGCCGCTGCGCTTCGCGGCGTTGGTCGTGGTGCTCTGGCTGCTGTGGCGGCACGCCCGCAGGCTGGCGCTCTGGGTGGTGACCACGATGACCGTGGGCGGGCTGCTCGGCGGGCTGCTGAAGCTGCTGGTCGGCCGGCACCGCCCGGAGCTGCTCGACCCGGTGGCCCGGGCCACCGGCTACTCGTTCCCCTCGGGGCACGCCCTGAACGCCGCCCTGGCCGCCGGGGTGCTGCTGCTGGTCTTCCTGCCGTACGCCCGGCACCGGCCGGTGCTGCGGGTGGTGCTGTGGACCGTGGCGCTGCTGATCGCGGTGGTGACCGGGGTCAGCCGGGTGGCGCTCGGCGTGCACTGGACCAGCGACGTGGTGGGCGGCTGGCTGCTCGGGTCGGCGGTGGTGGCGGCGACAGCCGCGGCGTTCACCACCTGGCGGCAGCAGGTCGCCCGACGGCCGGTGCACCCGACCCGGGAGGGCGTGGTGCCGGAGCTGGCGGAGGAGCCCACCCGTACGGGCGAGCGGGACGTGGCGTAGTTCCACACCCCACGGGGTAAAGGGCGGCTCATGTCCGATGTCGCGATCCAGGTCGCCCGCCGCGTACTGCTGCCGGTGGCCCTGCTGCTGTCCGTCATGGTGGGCCTGGGTCTGCTGGTGACCAGGGTCCTCGCCAGGAGTTGGCCGTTCACCGTGGAGGACACGGTGAACCGGGAGCTGGCCGCCGACCGTACCGGCGGCTGGAACGACGTGTCGCTGGTCTTCAGCACGCTGGCCAGCACCCAGCTGATCGTCGTGGTGACCGTACTGGTGGCGCTGGTGCTGCGGCTGGTGCTGCACCGCTGGCGGGAGCCGCTCTTCCTCTGCGCCGCGGTCAGCGCCCAGGCGCTGGTCTTCCTGCTGACCACGATCGTCATCGACCGGAACCGGCCGGCGGTCGAGCACATGGACGTCTCCCCGCCGACCTCCAGCTTCCCGTCCGGGCACACCTCGGCGGCGACGGCGCTCTACGTGGGCATCGCGGTGCTGCTGGCCCTGCGGGCGAAGAGCACCCCGGCCAAGGTGGCCTGGTGGTCGCTGCTGATCCTGGTGCCGATCGGGGTGGCGGTCACCCGGATGTACCGGGGCATGCACCACCCCAGCGACGTGGTCGCCTCGTTCGTCAACGGCGGCACCTGCGTGGCGATCATGGCGCGGGTGGTGCTGGACCGCAGCCTGCGGTGGGGTCGGGCGAAGCTCCCGTCGATCGGCCGCCCCGGCGGCGACGTGGTCGAGGCCCCCACCCCGGCGGCCGGCTGAACCCGCGCCTCAGGTGCACTCGCCGGTGGCCACCCCGCGGGTACGCTCCGCGCCGGCCTGCGCGACCGGCCGGGCCTCGGCGGCGGTGACGGCGAAGCCGGTGTTCGGGTCGTCGGCCGCCGCCGCGAAGATCACCCCGAGCACCAGCCCGTTGGAGGAGACCAGCGGTCCGCCGGAGTTGCCGCTGCGGACCAGCGCCCGGATCGTGTAGATCTCCCGGGTGACGTCACCGGAGGAGTAGATGTCCGGGCCGGTGATCCGGTCCACGTCCCGGACCCGGGCCGGCCGGGCGTCGTACGGGCCGTCGAGGGGGAAGCCCAGCACGATGGCGTCCGCCCCGGTGCCGGCCTGGCCGGCGGCGAACCGCAGGGACGGGCCGGGCAGCCCCGGCACGTGCAGCACGGCCAGGTCCCGGTCGGGGTCGTAGACGACCACCTCGCCGTCGTACCGCTGGCCGCGCAGCTCCACCGAGACCGAGCGGGTGCCGGCGACCACGTGCGCGTTGGTCATCACCCGGTCGTCGGCGTAGACGAAGCCGGAACCCTCGATCCGGCGCGAGCAGCTCGGCGCGGAGCCGAGCACCTTCACCACCGCGCGCTGGCTGTTCGCCACCACCCGGGAGCCGACGAGCGCCGGGTCCGGCGGGGAGACCTGTCGCGCCTGGGTACGCCCCAGGCCGTTGAAGACCTCCGGGAAGCCGTTGGTGTCGACGGTGTCCCGCAGCGCGGTGGAAAGCTCCTGGACCTGGTCGGGCAGGATCCGGTCGACCACGTTGAGCAGGGCGCTGTTCTTGACCGAGGCGGCCAGCCAGGGCACCGAGGAGGAGCCCAGCGGCACGGCGACCAGCCAGGCCACCAGCATGACGGCGAAGAGCGAGACGAACGCGCCGCCGATGTCGTCGATCCGCCGCCCGGCCTGCCCGGTGATCGCGGCGCGCAGGTTGGAGCCGAGCCACCCGGCCAACGCCTGACCCAGCACCGCCAGCCCGAAGACCGCGACCAGGGAGACCAGCACCCGGGTGCCGCTGTCGGCGAACTGGCGGGCGAGCAGCGGCCCCACCTGGAGGCCGAGCAGCGCACCCAGGAAGAACCCCGAGAACGACAGCGCCCCGATGACGAAGCCCTGACGGTATCCGCTGATCGCGAACACGAGCATGAGCAGGAGCAGAACGAGATCCACGGCGGACACGGGTCAAGGGTACGGGCAGCGCGCCCGGGCGGTCCCCGCCGCTTGCGGAACGTGACCGTCAGGTCAGCGGGCCGGCCATCTCGTCGACGTCGTCGGTGCCGGCGGAGGGGGCCGGGGCGGAACCCTCCGGTGGCAGGTCGACCACCCGTCCGCGCGGCCAGGGACGGGCCCAGCCACCCATCTCCAGCAGGGTGGAGATGACCCCGGCGGTGAAGCCCCAGACCAGCATGCCGCGGGCCGAGAAGGCCGGGCCGATCCAGCCGCTGGGGTGGCGGACCCGCATCCGGTTCTCCGGGTCCACCAGCTCGGCGATGGGCAGCCGGGCGACGTGCGCGACCTCGGCCGGCTCCCGGGGGTGCACCGGGTGCGGGGCGTGCCACCAGGCCAGCACCGGGGTCACCACGAAGTCGCTGACCGGGATCCAGAGTTTCGGCAGCTCGGCCAGGACGGTGACGGTGGAGGGGTCGAGGCCGACCTCCTCGTTCGCCTCGCGCAGCGCGGTGGCCGGGGCGTCGGCGTCCTCCGGGTCGGCCGCGCCGCCGGGGAAGGCGGGCTGGCCGGCGTGGTTGCGCAGGGTGGCGGCGCGCTGGAGGACCAGCAGGTCCGGGCCGACCCCCGGCTCCTCGCCGAGCAGCACCAGCACGGCGCTCTCCCGGCCGCCCTGTTCGGGGGTGACGAGCCGGGTGAAGTCCTCGACGCGCGCGGTGCCGAGCCGGCCCAGCAGCGGCTCGATCCAGGCGGGCAGGGTACGGCTCACGCGTCCACCGCGATCCCGAGGTGCGTACGCACCAACTCGGCCAGGCGGGCGTCGTCGAGCGCCCCGGAGGCGTCGACGTGCCGGATCCGGCCGTCGGCGCCGACGAGCACGGTCAACGGGATGGCGTTGCGCCCCAACTCCCGCTGGAGGGCGTCGCCGGAGTCGGCGAGCATCGGGAACCGTACGCCGAAGTCCTCGCCGATGGACTGCGCGCCGCCGCGGCTGTCCCGGCTGTTGACGCCGACCACCCGCAGCCGGCCCTCGGTGCGCTCGCTGAGCCGCTGGAAGGCCGGCAGCTCCTTGCGGCACGGCGGGCACCAGGACGCCCAGACGTTGATCACGGCGGGGCCGGTGACCTTCCGCAGGCTGATCGGCGTGCCGCCGGTGAAGCAGGGGAAGTTCAGGTCGGGCAGCGGTTCACCGACCGGCGCGGGCCCACTCGCCCGCCCGGCCGGCCGCTGGCCGGCGGTGGGTTCGGCCGGCGCGGTGGCAGTGGGCTCGGCCGGCTGCCGGGTGGGTGCCGGACCGGCCGGCCGCCGCGCCGGGGCGGACGGATCGGCGGTCGCGCCGGGGGGCGGGGGCCCCGGCAACGGACTGGTCAGTGCGGCGCAGTCGGCGAACGGCGAGGGCCGCTCCGCCCGTGCGGTCCGAGTTTCGGTCGGCTCCTTCTCGGTGGCGGTGCAGCCGGCGACCAGCAGCAGCGGGATCGCCAGGGCGGCGAGCAGGCGCTTCACGGCGCCTCCGCCACGACCGCCTGCTGCGGCACCAGGGCCGGGTCGACGCCGGCCGCCACGGCCAGGTCCCGCGCCCGGGGGCCCTTGAGCAGCTTCGCCGAGGCGGCCGCCTCGGTCGGCCCGGTGCCGTACGACGGGCAGAGCCTGGCCAGCGTGCACGCCCCGCAGGCGGGCTTGCGGGCGTGGCAGACCCGACGGCCGTGGAAGATGATCCGGTGCGAGAGCATGGTCCACTCGCGCTTCGGGAAGAGCGCGCCGATCTCGTGCTCGATCTTGACCGGGTCGGTCTGCGTGGTCAGCCCCCAGCGCTGGACGAGGCGCTGGAAGTGGGTGTCGACGGTGATGCCCGGGACGTCGAAGGCGTTGCCGAGGATGACGTTTGCCGTCTTGCGTCCGATGCCGGGCAGGGTGACCAGGTCGGCGAGCTTGCCGGGGACCTGGCCGTCGTACCGCTCGACCAGGGCCTGACCGAGCTTGATCAGGGAGTCGGTCTTGTTGCGGTAGAAGCCGGTCGGCCGGATCAGCTCCTCCAGCTCGGTCCGGTCCGCGCCCGCGTAGTCGGCGGCGCTCGGATAGCGGACGAAGAGCTTCGGGGTGACCTCGTTGACCTTCTTGTCGGTGCACTGGGCGGAGAGGATGGTCGCCACGGCCAGCTCCAGGGCGTTGGAGTGGTCCAGTTCACAGTGCGCGTCGGGGTGCGCCTCGGTCAGCGCCCGACCGATCCGCCGGGCACGACGGGTACGACCGAGGTCCGTCTCGGGGGAGCTCGTGGTCACGCCGGCCAGCCTACGTCGCGGGACCGACGACCGGACGGGCCCACGCCCGGGCTCAGCCGGCCGCCGGCGGGCTGATCTTCCCGTCCGCGCCGAACCGGGGGCCGGTGGACGGGAAGTCCTTGCCGCTGACCTCGCGGATCAGCCCGAGCCCCTGGCCGTCCGGGTCCATCCCGGGCCGGCCGACGGAACTCATCCGGGTGGAGGTGAACGAGCCGCCGGCCCAGCTGCCGTCGGGACGCAGCGACACCTTGAGCACGCCGCCCCAGCCGAGCCGACCGGTCGGGTTCAGCGACCGGGCGCCGCCGGCGAAGTTGCCGAGGCTGTACGCGATCAGCCGACCCCGGTAGAACTCCATCCCGCGCAGCACGTGCGGCCCGTGTCCGACCACCAGGTCGGCACCGGCGTCGATCATCGCGTGCGAGAACTTCATCGGGTCGCCCCGGTTCTCGCCGAGGAACATCTCGGTGCCGGGGCGTACCCGGGTCTTCTCCGACCCCTCGGCGCCCATGTGCACCTGGACCACGACCAGGTCGGCCATGGTGGCCGCCTTCTTGATCACCTTCGTGGCGGCGTCGATGTCGACCAGGCTGTTGGACCAGACGTACGAGGAGAAGCCGGCCACCGCGACCTTGACGCCCTCGACGTCGACCACGGTGATCTGGTCCGGGGCGCCGGTGTGCTTCAGGCCGTGCTCGTCCAGCGCCCGCTGGGTGTTCTCGTAGCCCGCAGGGCCGTAGTCGTAGCCGTGGTTGTTCGCCTGGTTGAGCAGCTCGAAGCCGGCCTCGCGCAGGTGCGCGGCGTACTCCGGGGGCGCCCGGAACTGGAAGCAGCTGGTGGTGTTGGCGCCGCACTTGCCGGCGCCGGTGTCCTCGGTGAGCGGCTCCTCCAGGTTGCCCATCACCAGGTCGGCCTTGAGGGCGCCGGCGACCTGGTCGAAGAAGCCCTTGCCGCCGTTGGCGGGCAGCCGGGACGGCGCGTTGCCCATGATGATGTCGCCCGTCGCGGCCAGCGAGATCGCCTCGCCGCTGGCCGGCGTGGGAGGTCGGGCGCTCGGTTTGCCGGGCTTGGCGGGCGCGGCCGATCCGGTGGAGCCGGACCCGGACTGCCAGACGGCGTCCGGCGCGTCGTCGCCGCAGCCGGCGGCGAGCAGCGTCACGAGGAGGAGACCGAGGGCGGCGGTGAGCCGTCGGCGCGGGCGGGAGCGGAGGCGGGCGGGAGCGGACATCGTCCGCGACCCTACCGGGTAGGTGCCAGCCCCGACGACGCCCGAACGGCCGGATGTTCAGCCGGCCTGCCGGTCCGACCAGGGCACCACGGTGCCCGCGCCACCTGCGCGGACGGCCGCGTGCACGGCCCGGGCGAGCCGGGCGCCCCAGGTCGAGCGGGGGCCGCCGTACGGCTCCGCCGGGCCGTCGGCGGGACAGAGCAGGGTGACCGCGTCGGTGGGGGTGCCGGTACCGGGCAGGCCCAGCTCGGCGATCGCCTGCGCCTTCGCCTCGGTGGCGGTGGCCACCGCGTTGACCAGGGCGGCGTCGCCGAGCCGCGCTGGGACGTACCCGATGATGTTGACGGTGCCGACCCGCTGCGCGTGCGCCGCCGGCCCGGGTGCGGCGGCCGGGATCGGGGTGCCCAGCCCGACGGTCGCCCAGACCCGGACCCCGGCGTCGGAGCGGGTGACCACCTCGGCCACGTCGACCCCGGTGAGCAGGCCCACCCCGGGCCCGACCAGGCCGAGCCGGTCGGCCAGCCCGGCCAGGTGGTCGGCCGGGTCGTCCCGGTCGTACGACATCGGCACGGTCGCGTTGAGCACCCAGCGCCGGACGCCGATCCCGCCGCCGAGCGGGCCGCTGCTGACGGCGAGCAGCGGCCGGTTGGCGCGCCAGACCAGCAGGGGGATGTCGCGGCCGTCCTCGGCGCGGGTGGTGAGCTGGGGGTCGTCGAGCACGGACCGACCCTACGGCCGGGGGCCGGAAACGCCCGACACCACCCGATCGGGTGGGGGATGGTACTGCTAGATCAAGTCCCGGAGGTTACGCCCAACGATCAAGTTTCCAGGGGTGCGGCGCTGATTGTCACTCACGTGCGCCTAGACTTGGCGACGCGCGAGGGATCAGCGGACGGCGGACCCGGGCCGACGGACGGCACGCGCAGGCGGAGGTGCGCGATGGACGAGGTACTGGCCCGCAGCGGGATCTTCCAGGGAGTCGACCCGGAGGCTGCCGAGGCGCTCGCCAAGGAGATGGAGACGATCGAGGTCCGCAAGGGCGAGATCGTCTTCAACGAGGGTGAGCCCGGCGACAGTCTCTACATCCTCCTGTCCGGCAAGATCAAGGTCGGTCGCCGGGCGGCGGACGGCCGGCAGAACCTGATCGCCGTGATGGGGCCGTCGGACATGGTCGGCGAGCTGTCGCTCTTCGACCCCGGACCGCGGACGGCCACGGCCACCGCGGTGACCGACACCCGGCTGGTGCGACTGCGCAAGCAGGCGCTGCGGCCGTGGCTGAACAACCGGCCCGAGATCGCCGAGCAGCTGCTGCGGGTGCTGGCCCGTCGGCTGCGCCGGACCAACGACTCGCTGGCCGACCTGATCTTCACCGACGTGCCCGGCCGGGTCGCCAAGAACCTGCTCCAGATGGCCGGCCGGTTCGGCACCCGCGACGGCGGCGTGCTGCGGGTGACCCACGACCTCACCCAGGAGGAGATCGCCCAGCTCGTCGGCGCCTCCCGGGAGACCGTCAACAAGGCGCTGGCCGACTTCGCCTCGCGCGGCTGGCTGCGCCTGGACGGCAAGAGCATCATCATCCTCGACCCGGAGCGCCTGGCCCGCCGCGCGCGGGTCTGACAGCTCCTCCACGATCTCCCCGGCCCGGACCGCCCCGCGCGGTCCGGGCCGGTCCCGTTTCCCGGCACGCCGGGCGGCGCTTCGTCTGCCCGGCGCAGAATCGCTGGACCCACCGGCCGGTCGGCGCACAGGCTGGGCCGATGTTCGAACGGGTAGCCGTCCTCTCCGACATCCACGGCGCGCTGCCGGCAGTGTTCGCCGGGCTCCCGCCCGAGGTCGGCACGGTCGTCTGCGGCCACACCCACATGCCGTACGCCCGCCTCGTCGACCGCCGCCTGGTGGTGAACCCGGGCAGCGTCGGCATGCCGTACGGCGGGGTCGGGGCGTGGTGGGCGCTGCTCGGGCCGGGCGTGCAGCTGCGGCGGACCGCGTACGACGTGGACGCCGCCTGCGCCCGGGTGGCCACGGAGTCGGGCTTCCCGGAGGCCGCCGCCTGGGCCGACGAGTACCTCCGCTCCCGACACAGCGACCTCGACGCGCTGGCCGCCTTCGGCCCCCGCGACGGCCGCTGACCCCCACGCGCCGCCCACGCCCCGCGCCGGACGCGGACGCCAGTACAAGATCCGCACAACTTCTCCGAAATTGCTGCTTCGGGCAGGGCCGAGACCACAACTCCGCCGAAGTTGCGCGGATCTTGAAGGGCGCGGGCGCGCGGCGGGGGCGGAGCGCCGCCGGCCGCCGCCGACCCGGAAAAAGTCAGGCTTGACTGTTTGTTTCGGTGGCGGCACGCTGTCCCCGTGCCCGCCGCATCGACCCGCGTCCCTCAACAGCAGCGCAGCCGCGCCACCCAGGCCCGGCTGCTGGAGGCGACCGTCGACTGCCTGATCGAGCACGGCTGGTCCGGCACCACCACCACCGTCGTGGCCGCCCGGGCCGGGGTGTCCCGGGGCGCCCAGCTGCACCACTACCCGACCAAGGCCGCCCTGGTCACCGCCGCCGTCGACCACCTGGCCGAGCGGCGGGCGGTGGAGCTGCGCACCGAGGCCGACGCGCTGCCCGCCGGTCCGCGCCGGCTCGACCGGGTGGTCGACCTGCTCGCCGCCGCCTTCACCGGACCGCTCTTCGTCGCCGCGCTGGAGCTGTGGGTGGCGGCCCGCACCGACGCGGAGCTGCGCGACGCGCTGGTCCCCCTGGAGGCGCGGGTCGGCCGGGAGATGCACCGGCTCACCGTCGAGCTGCTCGGCGTCGACGAACGCCGCCCGGGGGTACGGGAGGCCGTGCAGGCCACCCTGGACCTGCTGCGCGGGCTCGGCGTGGCCAACCTGCTCAGCGACGACACGGCCCGGCGCACGGCCCTGCTCGGCACCTGGAAACGCCAGCTCGTCACCCTGCTCACCCCCGACGGCGAGCGGCACTGATCCCCTGACCGGCCCACCACCCGGAGGCACCATGGTCGACCTGACCGCCCTGCTCGCGGACCTCGCCGCCGAGTCCGACCAGCTCGACGCCCTCGTCGCACCGCTGCCTCCGCAAGGGTGGGCCCGATCCACTCCGGCTCCCAACTGGACGGTCGCCCACCAGATCGCCCACCTGGCCTGGACCGACCACGTGGCGCACCTCGCCGCCACCGATGCCGACGCCTTCTACGCCTCGGTCACCTCGGCGCCCGACCCGACCCGGCTTGTCGACGACGGCGCGGAGTCCTTCCTCGCCCCGCCCGCCGAGCTGCTGGAGCGCTGGCGCACCGGGCGGGCCACCCTCGCCGCCGACCTGGCCGCCGCGCCGCCCGGCGAGAAGCTGCCCTGGTACGGCACCCGGATGTCACCCACCTCGATGGCCACCGCCCGACTGATGGAGACCTGGGCGCACGGCGAGGACGTCGCCGAGGCGCTCGGCCTGACGCGTACCCCGACCGTCCGGCTGCGGCACGTCGCGCACCTCGGGTTTCGTACCCTCGGGCACGGCTTCACCGCCCACGGTCGGGACGTGCCGACGGCGCCGGTCCGGGTCGAGCTGGCCGCGCCGGGCCCCGGCGGGGAGGTCTGGGCCTTCGGCCCGGCGGACGCCGCCGACCGGGTCAGCGGGCCGGCGCTGGACTTCTGCCTGCTGGTCACCCAGCGCCGGCACCGCGCCGACCTGGCCCTGGTGGCGACCGGGCCGGTGGCCGACGAGTGGCTGGACGTGGCGCAGGCGTTCGCCGGTCCGCCGGGCGCGAAGCGGGCGGCCACCGCGGTGAACGAGCGCGCCGGGGCGACCCGGTGAGCGGGGTGCTGCGGGTCGGCAACGCCTCCGGCTTCTACGGCGACCGGTCCGCCGCCTGGCGGGAGATGCTCGACGGTGGCGAGCTGGACGTGCTCACCGGGGACTACCTGGCCGAGCTGACCATGCTGATCCTGGGCCGGGACCGGCTGCGCGACCCGTCGCTGGGCTACGCGAAGACCTTCCTCCGCCAGCTCGAAGGCATCCTCGGCACCGCGTTGGACCGGGGCGTGACGATCGTGACCAACGCCGGCGGCCTGAACCCCTCCGGGTTGGCCGCCACGATCGGCTCGCTCGCCGACCGGCTCGGCCTTCGCACCCGCATCGGGTACGTCGAGGGCGACGCCCTCCAGCGTCCCGACGCGTTGACCGCCAACGCCTACCTGGGCGCGTTCGGCATCGCGGCCTGCCTCGACGCCGGGGCGGACATCGTGGTCACCGGCCGGGTCACCGACGCCTCGCTGGCCGTCGGGCCGGCGATCGCCCGGTTCGGCTGGGGGCGCGACGACCTGGACGCGCTGGCCGGGGCGACCGTCGCCGGGCACCTGATCGAGTGCGGGGCGCAGGTCACCGGCGGCAACTTCAGCTTCTTCACCGAGCTGCCGGACGGCGCTCACCGTCCCGGCTTCCCCGTCGCCGAGCTGCACCCGGACGGCTCCTGCGTGCTCACCAAGCACCCCGGCACCGGCGGCGCGGTCACCGTGGAGACGGTCACCGCCCAGCTGCTGTACGAGGTGGGTGGCCCCGACTACCTCGGCCCGGACGTGGTGACCCGACTGGACACGGTGGAGTTGGCCGCCGACGGCCCGGACCGGGTGCGGGTCGGCGGGGTCCGCGGCACCCCGCCGCCGGACACCCTCAAGGTGGGCGTGAACAACCTGGGCGGGTTCCGCAACTCGATGACGTTCGTCCTGTGCGGGCTGGACATCCCCGCCAAGGCGGCCCTGGTCCGGGGGCAGATCGAGGAGGCGGTCGGCGCCGACGGCCTGGAGTTCGCCCTGGCCCGGACCGACCACGCCGACGCGGCCGACACCGAGGTGGCGAGCGCGCTGCTGCACGTACACCTGCGCGACGGTGACAAGGCGCGGGCCGGGCGGGCCTTCTCGGCCGCCGCGGTGGAGCTGGCCCTGGCCTCCTACCCGGGCTGCACGCTGACCACCCTGCCCGGCGACGCCACCCCGTACGGGGTCTTCACCGCCGACACCGTCCCGCAGGACGCGGTCGAGCACGTGGCCGTCCTCCCCTCGGGCGAGCGGGTGACGATCGCCGCGCCGCCGGTGACCTCGTCGGCGGCGGCCCGTGGCCCGCAGGAACCGCCGGGCCGGCCGGCGCCGGGTCCGACCCGGCGGGGGGCGTTGGGTGAGCTGGTCGGGGCGCGTTCGGGGGACAAGGGCGGCGACGCCAACCTCGGCGTCTGGGCCCGCACCGACGACACCTGGGCCTGGCTGCGCGGCTGGCTCACCGTCGAAAGCCTCGCCGAGCTGCTGCCGGAGACCGCGCCGCTGAGCGTCGAGCGGTACGAGCTGCCGAACCTGCGGGCGGTCAACTTCGTCGTCCGGGGGCTGCTCGGGCAGGGGGTGGCCGCCTCCACCCGGTTCGACCCGCAGGCCAAGGCGCTCGGCGAGCTGCTCCGCTCCCGCGTGGTCGACCTGCCCGCCGACCTGCCGGGCGGGGAGGGCGGACGGTGAGCATCGTGGACACCCCGGAGCGGCGGCAGCTGCGCGAGCTGACCCGGGCGTTCGTGACCCGGGAGGTGCTGCCGCACCTGGACGACTGGGAACGGGCCGGCGAGGTGCCCCGGTCGCTGCACGAGACCGCCGCGAAGACCGGGCTGCTCGGCATCGGCTTCCCCGAGTCGGTGGGCGGCAGCGGCGGCGACCTGCTCGACTCGATCGTGGTCACCGAGGAGATCATCCGCTCGGGTGGCTCGTCCGGCCTGGTGGCGGCGCTCTTCACGCACGGCATCGCGCTGCCGCACATGGTCGCGGCGGCCGGCACCCGCCTCGGCGGCTCGCTGGGCGGCCGGCTCGGCGCCGGGCCACCCCTCGACCAGGACCTGATCGACCGGTACGTCCGCCCGACGCTCGCCGGCACGATGATCGGCGCGCTGGCGATCACCGAGCCGGGCGGCGGCTCCGACGTCGCCTCGATCCGGACCACCGCCCGCCGCGACGGCGACCACTACGTGGTGAACGGGTCGAAGACGTACATCACCAGCGGGATCCGGGCGGACTTCGTGACCACCGCGGTCTGCACCGACTTCCCGGGCAGCGGGGAGCTGACCCTGCTGGTGATCGAGAGGGGTACGCCCGGCTTCACCGTCGGCCGACGGCTGGAGAAGCTCGGCTGGCACTGCTCGGACACCGCCGAGCTCTCCTTCGTCGACGTGCGGGTGCCGGTGGCGAACCGGATCGGCGCGGAGAGCACCGGCTTCCTGGCGATCATGCAGCACTTCGCCACCGAGCGGCTCTCCCTGGCCACGAGCGCGTACGCGACCGCGCAGCGCTGCGTGGAGCTGGCCACCCGCTGGTGCCGGGACCGGTCCACGTTCGGCCGGCCGCTGGCCAGCCGGCAGCTGATCCGGCACCGGCTGGCCGAGATGCACACCCGCGCCGAGGCGGCCCGGGCGTACGTGCACGACGTGGCCGAACGGGTGGCCGTGGGCGAGCCGGTGGTGACCGAGGTGGCGATGGCGAAGAACGTCGCGGTGGCCGCCTGCGACTTCGTGGTCGACGCAGCCCTGCAACTGCACGGCGGCTTCGGCTACCTGCGCGACGCCGAGGTGGAGCGGCACTACCGGGACGCCCGGATCCTCGGGATCGGCGGCGGCACGACCGAGATCATGAACGAGATCATCGCGAAGGGCATGGGCCTATGAGCACGATCGACACTGCGATCGATCCGTCCGCGCCGACCTTCCGCGCCAACCGGGAGGCGCTGCTGGAGCGCCTGGCCGAGCTGGAGGCGGAGCTGGACCGGGCCCGGGCGGGCGGCGGCGAGAAGTACGTGGCCCGGCACCACAAGCGCGGCAAGCTGCTCCCCCGGGAGCGGATCGAGCTGCTGCTCGACCAGGACAGCCCGTTCCTGGAGCTGTCGTCGCTGGCCGCGTACGGCACGGACTTCCCGGTCGGGGCCAGCACGGTGACCGGCATCGGGGTGGTCGAGGGCGTGGAGTGCCTGATCGTCGCCAACGACCCGACGGTACGCGGCGGGGCGATCAACCCGTGGTCGCTGGCGAAGACCCGGCGGGCCGGCGAGATCGCCCTGGCCAACCGGCTGCCGATGGTGAACCTGGTCGAGTCGGCCGGCGCGGACCTGCCCACCCAGGCGGAGATCTTCATTCCGGGCGGCCGGGTGTTCCGCGACCTGACCCGGCTCTCCGCCGAGCGGATCCCCACGGTCAGCGTGGTCTTCGGCAACGCCACCGCGGGTGGCGCGTACGTGCCGGGGATGTCGGACTTCACCATCATGATCCGGGATCGGTCGCAGGTGTACCTGGCCGGGCCGCCGCTGGTGAAGATGGCCACCGGCGAGGTGACCGACGACGAGTCGCTCGGCGGCGCCGCCATGCACGCCTCGACGTCGGGTCTCGCCGACTTCCTGGCCTCCGACGAGCGGGACGGCATCCGGCTGGCCCGGCAGTGCGTACGCCGGCTGAACTGGCGCAAGCAGGGCCCGCCGCCGCGCAACCCGGTGCCGCAGCCGCCCAAGTACGACCCGGAGGAGCTGCTGGGGATCGCCAGCGCCGACCTGAAGGTGCCCTTCGACCCGCGCGAGGTGCTGGCCCGGGTGCTCGACGGCAGCGAGTTCGACGAGTTCAAGCCGAACTACGGCACCGCGCTGGTCACCGGCTGGGGCGAGCTGCACGGCTATCCGGTCGGCGTGCTGGCCAACGCCCGGGGTGTGCTGTTCAGCGCGGAGGCGCAGAAGGCGACCCAGTTCATCCAGCTCGCCAACGCCGCCGACACCCCGCTGGTCTTCCTCCAGAACACCACCGGCTACATGGTCGGCACCGAGTACGAGCAGCGCGGCATCATCAAGCACGGCGCCCTGATGATCAACGCGGTGTCGAACTCGACGGTGCCGCACCTGACGGTCAACCTGGGCGCCTCCTACGGCGCCGGCAACTACGGCATGTGCGGCCGGGCGTACGAGCCGAGGTTCCTGTTCACCTGGCCGAACGCCAAGTCGGCGGTGATGGGGCCGGCGCAGCTGGCCGGGGTGCTGTCGATCGTGGCCCGGCAGGCCGCCGCCGCCCGGGGCCGGGACTACGACGAGGACTCCGACGCCGCGATGCGGATGATGGTCGAGCAGCAGATCGAGTCCCAGTCCGGGGCGCTCTTCCTCTCCGGCCGGCTCTACGACGACGGGGTGATCGACCCGCGGGACACCCGTACCGTCCTCGGGCTCTGCCTGTCGGCGATCCACAACGGACCGGTGAGGGGCGCCGACGGCTTCGGCGTCTTCCGAATGTGAGCGCGAGGAACGCAGCGGAGCGGAGTCCCGCAGTCGCGAACGAAAGGCCAGCTCAGCATGTGAGCGCGAGGAACGCAGCGGAGCGGAGTCCCGCAGTCGCGAACGAGAGGCAGGCTCAGTGATCACGAGACTATTGGTCGCCAACCGGGGGGAGATCGCCCGCCGGGTCCTCGCCACCTGCCGGGCGCTCGGCGTGCAGACCGTCGCCGTGCACTCCGACGCGGACGCCGACGCGCCCTTCGTCGCCGACGCCGACCGGGCGGTCCGGCTGCCCGGGAACACGCCCGCCGAGACGTACCTGCGGATCGAGGCGATCCTGGACGCGGCCCGGAAGGCCGGCGCGGACGCCGTGCACCCGGGCTACGGCTTCCTCGCCGAGAACGCCGAGTTCGCGGCGGCGGTGGCCGACGCCGGGCTGACCTGGGTGGGCCCGTCGGCGAAGGCGATCGCCGCGATGGGCGACAAGATGGCGGCCAAGGCGCTGCTGGCCGACGCGGGCGTGCCGATGCTGCCGACCTGGACCGACGCCGACCAGGTCACCGGCTACCCGGTGCTGGTGAAGGCGTCGGCCGGGGGCGGTGGCCGCGGCATGCGGGTGGTCCGGGACGCCACCGGGCTGGCCGAGGCGGTGGCCTCCGCGCGCCGCGAGGCGGCTGCGGCGTTCGGCGACGGCACGGTCTTCATCGAGCGCTACGTCGAGCGTGGACGCCACGTCGAGGTGCAGATCTTCGGCGACACCCACGGCACGGTGCTGGCCCTCGGCGAGCGGGACTGCTCGATCCAGCGCCGGCACCAGAAGATCGTCGAGGAGGCCCCGGCGGTCCTCGACCCGGGCCTGCGGGAGCGGCTGCACGCCGCGGCGGTGGCCGCCGGCCGGGCGGTCGAGTACGTGGGCGCCGGCACTGTCGAGTTCCTGCTCGCCCCGGACGGGGAGTTCTTCTTCCTGGAGATGAACACCCGGCTCCAGGTGGAGCACCCGGTCACCGAGGCGGTCACCGGCCTGGACCTGGTCCGGCTGCAACTGCTGGTCGCCGAGGGCGAGCCGCTGCCGCTGGCGGCCACCCCACCGGTCGACGGGCACGCCATCGAGGTACGCCTCTGCGCCGAGGACCCGGCCCAGGGCTTTCGCCCGGCCACCGGCACCCTGCACCGGTTCGCGATCCCCGGGGTGGCCGGCGGGTTCGCCCCGCTGCGCGGGCTCCGGCTGGACTCCGGCGTGGTGGACGGCTCGGCGGTGAGCGTGCACTACGACTCGATGCTGGCGAAGCTGGTCGCCTGGGCGCCCACCCGGGCCGAGGCGGCCCGCGCGCTGGCCGGCGCGCTGGCCCGGGCCGAGCTGCACGGCGTGGCCACCAACCGGGACCTGCTGGTCCGGGTGCTGCGCAGCCGGGAGTTCGGTGCGGTGGAGGTGGACACGGGCTTCCTGGATCGGCATCCGGCGGTCTTCGCCCCGCTGCTGCCCGCCGAACAGCTCCCCCAGGTCGCGCTGGCGGCGGCGCTGGCCTCGGCGGCCGGCCGCCGGTCGACCGCTCGGGTGCTCGCCGGCCTCCCCTCGGGCTGGCGCAACGTGCCGGCGTTCCCGCAGGTCACCCGCTTCACGGCAGCCGACGGCGGCGAACTCGAGGTGCGCTACCGGCTCGACCGCGCCGGCGCGCTCGCCGAGTGGTCGCTGGAAAGGAAAGGCCCCCGCTTAACGCATTCGGTAGAGCAGGGGCCCCCTCTTAACAGTGATCCGGCGGCGGGCGGGGACGCCGGGCCGCCGAAGGACGGGGACGCCGGGCCGGCGGTGGAGCTGGTGTCGGCCGCCGCGGACCGGGTGGTGCTGGACGTCGACGGGGTGCGGCGGGCGTTCCGCGTACACCGGGTGGGGTCGGAGGTCTTCGTGGACGGCCCGGACGGGGCGGTGAGCCTCACCGAGCTGCCGCGCTTCCCGCTGCCCACCGCGGAGCTGGCGGCCGGGTCGCTGCTCGCGCCGCTGCCCGGCGCGGTGAGCCGGGTGCACGTCGAGGTCGGCCAGCGGGTCGCCGCCGGTGACCTGCTGCTGACCCTGGAAGCGATGAAGCTCGAACACCCCGTGCTAGCTCCGGCCGACGGCGTGGTCGCCGAGCTGCCCGTGCCAACCGGCGGCCAGGTCGAGACGGGCGCCGTGCTGGCCGTGGTCAACCCCCTCGAGGAGGCATCGTCATGAACTTCGACCTCACCGGTGAGCAGGACCAGCTCCGCGACGCGGTCCGGGCGCTCGGCCGGAAGTACGGCCACTCCTACTTCGTGCAGAAGGCGAAGTCCGGCGGGCACACCGACGAGCTGTGGCACGAGGCCGGCCGGCTCGGCTACCTCGGGGTCAACATCCCCACCGAGTACGGCGGCGGGGGCGGCGGCATCACCGAGCTGGCAATCGTCTGCGAGGAGCTGGCCGCCGCCGGCTGCCCGCTGCTGCTGCTGGTGGTCTCCCCCGCCATCGCCGCCACGGTGATCAACAAGCACGGCACCGAGGAGCAGCGCAAGCGGCACCTGCCCGGCCTCGCCGACGGCTCCCAGAAGATCGTCTTCGCGATCACCGAACCGGAGGCCGGCTCGAACTTCCACCGGCTCGGCACGGTGGCCCGCCGGGACGGCGACGACTGGCTCCTCTCCGGTCGCAAGGTCTACATCTCGGGGGTGGACGAGGCCGGGCACGTGCTGGTGGTCGCGCGCGTGGCCGTCGGAGACGGCAGTGCCGGCTCAGGGGACGCGGCTCCGCAGAAGCTCAAGCCGGCGCTGTTCATCGTGCCCACCGACGCGCCCGGCCTGGAGAAGTCCAGGTTGGACATGGAGATCCTCTCCCCGGAGAACCAGTTCATGCTCTTCCTCGACGACGTGCGGCTGCCCGCCGACGCGCTGGTCGGCGAGTCGCTCGACGCCGGCCTGCCGGCCCTGTTCGCCGGGCTCAACCCGGAGCGGATCACGGTCGCCGCGATGGGCGCCGGCACCGGCCGGTACGCCATCGAGCGGGCGTCGGAGTACACGGCGACGCGCAAGGTCTGGGGCGGCCGCTCGATCGGCTCCCACCAGGGCGTGGCGCACCCGCTCGCGCACGCGGCGGTCCAGGTGGAACTCGCCCGCCTGATGATCCAGAAGGCGGCCGCCCTCTACGACGCCGGCCGCGACCTGGAGGCCGGGGTCGCCGGCAACATGGCCAAGTACGCCTCCGGCGAGGCCGCCGCGCTCGCCGTGGACACCGCCGTGCAGGCGCTCGGCGGGGCCGGCATGACCACCGAGTACGGGGTGGCGACGCTGCTCGGCGCAGTCCGGGCCGGCCGGATCGCCCCGGTCAGCCGGGAGATGATCCTGAACTTCGTCGCCCAGCACATCCTCGGCCAGGAGAAGTCCTACTGACGGCGTGCCTGCCGCCCGGGTCTCAACGGACCGCGCGGCAGGCCGCGTCGATCCGGTGCACCGGGCGTACCCGCCGGCCCAGCCCCTCCAGCAGCGAGTCCTCCACGTGGAAGTCGTGGATCCGCAGCCGGTGTCGGGGCAGCTCTTCCTCGCTCGGGCAGAGCACCTGGGCGCGTACCTGACCGGTCGGCACGTACCGCACCCCGCCGCGCTCCTGGAGCAGCACCATGCTCACGTCGTCGGTGGTCACCACGTGGCCGCGGATGTCCTCGGTGACCCCGGGGGCCGACTCGACGGTGGTCACGGTCAACGGCAGGACCGGGGTGCTGATCACCGGCAGCGCCGCCCAGACCAGGGTGGCCAGCACCGCCGCCTCCGTGACCGAGGCCAGCGGCCGGACCACCGCCCCCGGCAGCGGGCCGGTGATCGCCAGGGCCAGCAGCGGCGGAGCGGAGAGCAGCAGCAGCGCCAGCCACTCCCGCTGGTCCACGGCGTCGGCCAGGGTGGGCGCGAGCAGCCACGCGTACCCGCCGAGGAGGCCGACCAGCAGCAGGACCCGGGGCACCCGCTGCTCGTGCAGCCGCGCCGGCGTGAGCTGGAAGGCGGCCACGAACGCCGGGACCAGCAGCGGCAGGTAGAGCAGCTGCCAGGTGACCAGGGCGAGCAGGAAGCTGGCCACCGCGAACCAGGCCGGGGTGACGTCCACCCACCGGGCGAAGAGCGGCCGGCGGACGGTCGGCGGCATCCGGTCCACGCTGACCCGCAGCACCGCACCCAATGCGAAGGTCGCCACCAGCCCGGTGGAGAGCAGCCGGGCCGCCGTGGTGAGGAAGCCGGCCAGCAGGTTCACCGTGCCGACGTTCGCCACCAGCAGCAGCGTGGTCTGGAGCTCCCCGCCCGCCTCCACGCCGAGCCGCAGCACCGAGAAGATGGCCGGCACGCCGACCACCGCCGTCCAGAACGACTGGCTCGCCCGGGCCTTGCGCTCCGCCGGGTCCCGGACCGCCGGCACCGGGCCGGCCGGGCGGGCCTCCTCGGTGACGGCGGCGCTCATCTCGTCGGCGCCTTGTCGTCGAAGTCCACCAGCTTCGGTACGTCCAGCGGCTGCGGCTGCGACTTGTCCGCCTTCAACCACGGCCCGAGGGTCCGGTTGTACGCGGTCAGCCAGGGACTGCTGATCCCGTTGCGCCCCTGGAGGTAGCTCTTCTGCAGGGCGAACGCGACCAGGTCGCGCAGGGCCGGATCCCCGATCGGCACGCCGATACCGAGCAGCTCGCTGGTGCCGAACGGCATGTCGACGATCTCGAAGTCCTTCGGGTACTGGGAGAGGAAGCCGGCGAGGATCGTCTCGTCCGAGCTGACCGCGTCGTACCGGCCGGCCCGGATGCCCTTCACGCAGTCCCCCACCTCCTTGACCACGTACGCCTTGACGTCGTGCTTCGCCAGCTCGGCCTCGGTGGTGGAGCCGCCGCTGGTGCAGATCCGGTACTCCGGCCGGCGCAGGTCCTCGATGGTGCGGATCCGGTCCTTGAGCCGCGCCGGCACCATCACCTCCTGGGTGGTGACGAAGTACGGTCCGGCGAAGCTCACCAGCTTCTCCCGGTCCTCGGTCATCGAGAAGCTGGAGACCACCAGGTCGACCACGCCGCCCTGCAACGCCGGGATCCGGTCCTCGGTGGCCAGCGACACCCACTCGATCCGCTGGTCCCCGGCGAACCCCAGATAGGAGGCGATGTAGCGGGCGATCTCCACGTCGAACCCGACGTGCACCCCGTTGCGCAGCTCACCCATCAACGGCTCGGTGGTCGCCACCCCGATCCTGATCTTCGCCTGGCCGTCGACGTGCGACTCGCGGAGCTTGTCCAGCACCGACGGCAACGGCGGATCCCGCCGGTTGTCGCAGCCGGCCGCCGCGGCCAGCGTCAGGGTCAGGGCCACCGCGAGGGTGGTGGCGACCGACCGGAGCCGGTGCCGGGAGGCGACGTCGTTCATCGGGCTACCTCGCTGACGGTCACGGCCTGCGGGACACCGAGGGTAGCCGGTCCTGGCCATCTCCGTGGCCACCCGCCGCACACCGGTCGCTCCACCGTGGAGGCAGGTGTACGGCTGATCGTTGTCGGACATCCGCCGGGACCGCCCGGACGTTCCGGCGGGGGCCTCGCACCGATGCGCGGGTTGACACGTTGCGCTGTCGGGCAATGCTGGACCGGTGAGGCGAATCCCGATGAAGGCACGTACGCGAGCGGTCGTCGCGGCCCTGTGCGCGGCGGCGCTGCTGGTGGCCCTCGTCGCCGGCCGCCCGCGCGGCATCCTGGCGGTGGCGCTGGCCATGCTCTGCGTCCTGCTGGGCATGGTCGCGGCCATGGCCGTGACGGCGGCCCGGCACGGCGACGACCGTGGCCCGGTCGAGCCGACCCCGGCCGGTCAGCCGAGGACCGGGCTGTACGGGGTGGACGCCGACACCCTGGAGACCCTCGACAACGAGGAGGCCGTCCGCGCCATGCGGGAGCGGCACCGCCGGCTGGACGGGCTCAGCGACCGGTGAGCGTCGGCGACTCCAGCGCGTCGACGCCCCGCCCGGCCAGGCAACGGTAGGTGCGGTCGGTGTCCGTCCCGCTGGGCGGCAACACCTCCAGCCGCCATCCGGTCGGATAGCCGATCCCGCTGGTCAGCCGGAAGGTGGCCGGGCTGCACACCCGACGTACCGTCGGGTCTGCGCTGATCGTGGCGTGCGCGGCGCCCACCAGCGCGGCCGACAACTCGCCCTCGGCGTAGGTCTCCCAGGTGTGCCGGCCGTCACAGGGAAGCCGGGCCGCCTCGGCCTGGGTGCCGCGCACCCGGACCGGCCCGAAGCACTCCAGCCCCGGTGCGCAGCTGGCGCCGGCGGGCAGCTTCACCGCGGCCGGCCCGCAACCGGGCAGCCCACCGGCACCGGCCGACGGGGTGACCGCGCCGCGGGCCGTCGGGGTGGGGGCGGTGACCGGCGGCGCCGGGCTGGCCACCCAGGCTCCGGCGCTGGCGGAGGCGGCCAGCGCGAGCACCCCGACGGTGCCGAGGAACCAGCGCCGCCGCCACCGGCGATGCCGCTGCTCACCCGGCGGCCGATCCTGGTCACCGGCGCCGGACGTCGGCACGGTGGGGTGCCCGTCCTCGGCCGGTGGCCGGGGCCCGGCCCAGCCGGACGTCCGGGTGCCGTGGGTGGCGCCGGAGGCCGGGGTGCCGTGGGCCCGGGCACCGTGGGTGGGGCCGCCGGAGGTCGGTGGCCGGAACGTCGGACCGCCGGAGGTGGGGACGCCGCTGATCGGCGCGCCGCTGATCGGGTGGGCCGGGCCGGCGAGCGGCAGGGCGGCCAGCAGGTCACGCAGCTCGACGGCGGAGGGACGGTCCTCCGGATCGTTCGCCATGCCCGCCCGGAGCACGTCGACCAGCTCCTCCGGCACCCCCGGCAGGCCCGGGATCGGCTGGTGGAACATCTCCAGCACGGTCACCAGGCTGGGGTTGCGCTCGGACTGCCAGCGCGGCGGGCGGCCGTGCATCACCGCGTAGAGCGTCGCGCAGAGCGCGTAGACGTCGACGGCCGGCGACGGTGGGCTGTGGCTGAACATCTCCGGCGGCGCGTACGCCGGGGTCAGCACCTCCAGGGTCACCGAGGCGTCGCGCACCTCGGCGAGCACGGCCAGCCCGAAGTCGGCCAGCACCGCCGGGTTGAAGTGCGAGTGGAGGATGTTGGCCGGCTTGACGTCGCGGTGCAGCACCCCGGCCGCGTGCGAGTGGGCGAGCGCGTCGGCGATCTTCACCCCGAGGTCGCGGGCCTCCGCCGCGTCCAACGGCGAGGTCCGCATCCGCTCCGCGTACGACCCGTCGCACAACTCCATGATCAGGTAGGGGTGCTGGTCCACGGTGACCCCGACGTCGAAGAGGTCCACCACGTGCGGATGCGACGACATCCGGCCGGCGGCCCGCGCCTCACGAAGGAAGCGGGCCTGGTCCCGCTCGCTGTCCAGCGTGCGGTTCTCGACCTTGACCGCCACCTCACGCCCGACGGAGATTTGCGTGGCCCGGTACACCGTCGCGTAACCGCCCCGGGCAAAGACCTCCAGATCGGTCAGACCGGGCACGATGGGCAACCGGAGGGCGCCGGGCGGGGTGTCGGTCACAGCTTCGAAAATACCCAATGGGTGGGGCGGGTCATCCGACCGCGTCGGTCGCCGGGGTCGACCCCGTGCCGCCGGCGGGCCGGTCCGGTGCGCCGGCGACCCCGACGGGCGGCGTGCTCGTGGTCGGGCCGGACGGGTCTCCGACGGCCGGACGGCGGGCGTCCCACCACAGGCCGACCGCGGTCGCCACAGCGCCCAGCCCCTCCCAGAGCGCCACCCCGAAGAACCGGCCCGGGGCCACCCCCGCCAGCACCGCGATGCTGAACACGGTGAACGTCACCAGGCGGAAGAAGACGGTGAACCGGAAGAAGGACCGCCACTCGGTGGCCGTGGCCAGGAGGTAGTAGACCCCCATGTTGAACGACGCCATCGAGGACGCCATCAGGAACGTGCCCGTGTAGTCGCCCGGCCCGCGCTCGGCCGGCACCTGGAAGCCGAGCAGGCGCAGCTGCGCCTCCGGCCAGACCAGTCCGAACGCGCCGAGCAGCACCGCCAGCACGCCGAAGACCGCGATCGTCCAACCCGCGCCGGACCGCGGCAGCCTCATCCGTTCCTCCCCCGCCAGCCGGCCCGCACTGTGGACGGCCGCTCTCGAGGGGACACGCTAGCCGCCACCCCCGACACCCACATCCCCGAAACCGCCAGTCCTGTCCCCCGCCTCCGGCCCCTGACTCGCGGGGCGGTCAGACCGGGGCGGGGGCGAGGCGGGCGCGCAGCGCGTCGGCGGCCGCCCGCTCGCTGGACTGCTCGGTGGCGTACGCCAGCCGGACGGCCCCCTCGGCGCAGGCCAGCGCCTCCGCGGACCGGCCGGCGGCGGCGAGCGTCTCGGCCAGCACGCCGGCCGCGATCACCTGACTGCGGACGTCCTCGGCCGGCGCCTCGACGGCCCGTCGCGCCCAGTCCAGCGCCTGCTCGTGCTGGCCGTGGGCGAGCAACGCGGACGCGTACCGGGCCATGGTCTGGCGGCGGGAGAAGAGCAGCGACGGGGTGTTCGCGGCGGCGGTGGCCACCGGGGCGAGCAGACCGACGGCGGTCGCCGGGTCGCCGGCGGCCAGTCGGGCGGTGGCGAGCAGCACCCGGGGGCCGACCTGGGCGGGGGCCTGCGGGTTGTGCGGCTCGACGGCGGTCAGCACGGCCCGGGCGGCCTGCTCGGCGGTCTCGCAGTCGCCCATGTCCAGCGCCACGAAGCCGCGCAGCGTGCCGGCCATCCCGGTGAGCAACGGGTGGGAGGTGCGCGACGCGTACGACAGGGCGTCGGTGAGCAGGTCCGCGGCGTGTTCCGGCTCGCCGAGCCCGCGCGCGACCACCCCGCGGACGACCAGGGCGAAGCCGCGCCCCCAGTCGTCGGAGACCTCGGCGAAGTCCCGGTACGCCCGGCGGGCCGCCCGGTCGGCGTCGCCCAGCTCACCAAGTTCGGCGGTGGCGAACGCCTTCACGGCGCGCAGCGTGCCCACCGCCCAGGCCTCGCCGACCCGTTCGCCGAAGGGCAGGAAGACCTCGGCCATCCGGCACGCCTCGCGGAGCCGGCCGGCGAGCAGCCGGGCGAAGGCGGTGGTGCCGCGCAGCCAGGCCCGCCCGTACGGGTCCTTCAGTTCGGCGAAGAGCCGGGCGGCCCGGCCGAGCACGGCGTCGGTGCCGGCGAAGTCGCCCCGGGTGGTGGTCACCCAGGCCAGGTTCTGCAACGACCAGGCCTGCCCGCGCGGATCCTGGGCGGCGAGGCTGACCTGGTAGGAGGCGGCGAGCCGGCTGCTGGCCTGGCCGAGCCGGCCGGCGACGAAGTCGGCCATGCCGAGCCGGCGCATCGCGGAGGCCCGCAGGGTGGGCAGCTCGCCGTCGGTGGCCACCTGCAACGCCTCCTGCCAGCAGGTCACGGCGCGGATCTGGTCGCCGAGCGCCTGGTGGGCCTGGCCGGCGAGGAGCAGGGCGCTGACCCGGGTGGCCGCCTCGTCGCCGGCGTTGGCGGCGATCTTCTCGGCGTAGGCGAGCGCGTCGGTGGGGCGACCGACCTGGAGCAGGGCGCGGGCGTGCACCACCCGGTCGGCCGGGGGCACCCCGTCGCGGGCCAGCTCGGCGGCGCGTTCGGCGTACTCGATGGCCAGGGCCGGTTCGCCGGCCTGGAGCGACCGGCGGGCGGCCCGGCCGAGCGCGGCCACGCCCAGCGGGGCGACGGTACGGGCGGAGGCGTCCGGTCGCAGCTTGACCGCGTCGGCGAGCGCGGCGGCCCGCTCCACGTGCTCCGCGACGAAGTCGTCCCGGGCGGCGTCGGTGAAGCCGCCCGGCCCCGCCGCGCCGGGAACCGGGGCGCCACCGGATGCCTCGCCGGGGCCGACCGCCCAGCGGGCCAGCGCGGCGTGCCGCTCGGCCAGTTCGGCCTTGCTGACCCCGGCGTACGCGGCCTCCCGCATCAGCGGGGTGGCGAAGGCGTACCCGCTGCGGGTGCGGTGCAGCATCCGGCGTTGCAGCAGCTCCTCGACGGCGCGTTCCAGCTCGACGGCGGCCACCGCCGCGGGCCGGCCGTCCCGCCCGCTCCGCTGCTCACGCAGCGCCTCCAGGGCGCCGTTGGGCACGGCGTCGCCGACCACGGCGGCGTCGCGGAGCACCGAGCGGGCGTCGGCCGGCAGCGCGTCGATCCGGGCGGCGAGCACGGCGGCCAGGTCGCGGGAGAGCAGTCGGCTGCCCAGGGAGCCGGGGGCGAGCCGCCATCCGCCGGTGGCGCCCCGGCCGGGCCCGACGGTCAGCGCGCCGCGCTCCATCAGCAGGGTGACCAGTTCGGCGAGGTAGAAGGGGTTTCCCTGGGCGGTGGCGAGGAGCCGGTCCGCGTCGCCCTGGGGCAGTTTCCCGCCGGCCAGGTAGGTGGTGAGCAGCCGGGCGGCGTCCGCGCCGCGCAGCGGCGGCAGGGCGTGCACCTCGGCGTCGGCGACCCGGGTCAGCGCCCCGGCGGTACGCACCAGCTCGGGCCGGCCCAGCAGCATCACCAGCACCGGTCCGGAGAGTCGGGACAGGGTGACGCCGAGCGCCCGGATGGTCTCGGCGGTGGCGTCGTGCAGGTCGTCCACGACGATCACCAGGGGCGCCTCGGTGGCCAGGTCGCTCAGGAGCGCGGCGACGGCGTTCGGCACGGCCTCGGCGTCGGCGGGCGGGGTGGCGGCGGCGCTCCACTCGCCGTTGTCCGTGGCGGTGCCGTGCGCGGCGGGCAGTTCGGCGTACCCGAGCAGGGCGAGCAGCTGGTCGGTGGCGAGCGGGACGGGTGCGCCGCGCAGCCGGCCCAGCCGCTGGCTCAGCCGGCGGAGCCGTTCCTCGACGGCGGGTCGGGTGAGCGCGGTGGCCGGGTCGTTGGGCAGGCCGGTGGCGGCCCGGACCAGGTCGGCGAGGGGGGCGAGCCGGCGTCGCTCACCGAAGGCGGCGCAGCGCACGGAGAGCACCCGGGCGCCGGTGTGCGCGGCGTACCTGCCGGCGCCGACGTCGTAGCCGGCGGCGAGGCGTTCCACCTCGGCGGCGAAGCGGGACTTGCCGATCCCGGCCTCGGCGGTCATCAGCAGCACCCGGGGCTCGCCCCGGTCGATCACCTCGGCGAGCCGACCGGCGACCCGGCCGATCTCGGTCTCCCGGCCGACGAAGGGCGCCTCGTCGCCGAGCCCGGAGCGGGTGCCCGGCGCGTCCAGGAGGCCGAGCAGCTCGTACGCCTCGACCGGCTCGCGTTTGCCCTTGAGCCGCAGCGGGCGCAGCGCCCGCCAGGAGGCGACGTGCCGGGTGGCGGCGGAGGTCCGCGCCCCGGCGTAGACGGCGCCCACGGCGGCGGCGTCGGCGAGCCGGGCGGCGGTGTTGACCGTGTCGCCGATGACCGTGTACTCGATGGCGGCCTGGATGCCGGCGATCACGTCGCCGGTGTTCAGCCCGACCCGCAGGCCGAGCGGGGCGCCGCCGCCGCGCTCGTCGTCGAGCACCCGGCGGACCGCCCGCTGCATCGACAGCGCCGCCCGGACGGCCCGTTCGGCGTCGTCCTCGTGCGCGACGGGCGCACCGAAGACGGCCATGATCCCGTCGCCGGTCAGCTTGTCGACGTGCCCGCCGAAGGTCTTGACCGCACCCGCCAGGGCGGCCAGCACCCGGTCGGTGACGGCGCCGACCCGTTCCGGGTCGAGGTCCTCCGACCAGGAGGTGAAGTCGGAGAGGTCGCCGAAGAGCACGGTGACCACCCGCCGTTCGGCGGCGGGCAGGCTGGCGGCGGCCGGCAGCGCGGCCCCGCAGTTGTGGCAGAACCGGGCGCCGGGCACGGCGACGGTCCCGCAGACCGGGCAGGTCACGGTTGCTCCACCCCGAGGTACGCCAGTTGGGCTCGGACGGACCACTCGGCGGCCCACCACAGCGACCGGTCGACGTCGGCGTAGACCACGGCGACCACCTCGGGCGCGCTGGTCGCGCCGGCCGCGACCGCCGCCCGGACCTGGTCCAACCGGGCCCGCCGGTGCGCCAGGTAGTAGTCGGCGGCCACCGCGCAGTCGGCCAGCGCCGGGCCGTGCCCGGGCAGCGCCGGGATCCCGGTGTACGTCGAGAGCAGTTCCAGGCTGGTCAGGTAGTCGCCGAGGTGGCCGTCGGGGTGGGCCACCACGGTGGTCCCCCGGCCGAGGATGGTGTCGCCGGTGAGGACGACCCGCTCGTCGCCGTGCTCGACCAGGAAACAGAGCGAGTCGGCGGTGTGCCCGGGGGTGTCGAGCCGGCGGAAGGCCAGCCCGGCGCGGTCGAGGTGCGCGTCCGGGGGTTCGCCGTGGGCGGGGTCGGCGGCGAGCACGGGAACGCCGCCGAGCAGCTCGCCGAGCCGGGGGACGCCCTCGGTGTGGTCGGGGTGCCCGTGGGTGATGAGCACGGAACCGACCGGCCCGTGGGCCGCGATCGCGGCCAGGTGCCCCTCGTCGGCCGGCCCCGGGTCGACCACGACCGCGTGTTCCGCCCCGGGTGCGCGCAGCACCCAGGTGTTGGTGCCGTCGAGGGTCATCGGACCCGGATTCGGCGCCCGCAGCAGCGTCACCCAGCCCGGCAGCTCGTCGGCGAGTGCCGCCGCCGGCGCCGTCACATGCCCGCCCATGGCTGCGATCGTACGACTCCGCCGGCCACTCCCCGCGATCTTGCTCCACCGTCCCGGCATTCGTGCCCGTTCAGGGCTTTCGTCGGGGCACCGCGTGCAAGATCGCGGGGACTGAGGGTGACGGCCGGGTCAGCCGACCTCGACGATGACCTCGACCTCGACCGGGGAGTCCAGCGGCAGCTCGGAGACGCCGACGGCACTGCGGGCGTGCCGGCCGGCCTCGCCGAAGACCGCGCCGAACAGGTCGGAGGCGCCGTTGATCACGCCGGGCTGGCCGGTGAAGCCGGGGGCGCTGGCCACGAAGCCGGTCAGCTTGACGATCTTGACCACGTTCTCCAGGCCGACCAGCGAGTCGACCGCGGCCAGCGCGTTCAGCGCGCACCGCTGGGCCAGGTCCTTGGCCTGCTCGGCGGAGACGCCCGCGCCCACCTTGCCGGTGGCGAGCAGCTTGCCCTCGGCCATCGGCAGCTGACCGGAGACGTAGACGTGCTGCCCGGACTGCACGGCCGGCACGTAGCTGGCCACCGGGGGCACCACGTCGGGCAGGGTCAGGCCGAGCTCGGCCAGCTTCGCGTGGGGTCCGTTGCTCATGCCGCCCCTCAGCCCTTCGGACGCTTCAGGTAGGCGACCAGCTGCTCCGGGTTCGGACCGGGCACCACGGAGACCAGCTCCCAGCCGTCCTCGCCCCAGTTGTCGAGGATCTGCTTGGTCGCGTGGACCAGCAGCGGGACCGTGGCGTATTCCCACTTCTGCATCGGTGGAAGGCTCCCTTGCCTGACGTGGACTGTTCCGACGACAGCCTACGGTCCGGTGGCGGGACGGGGTGCGGGACGCTGCTCGGGCGGCACCGGCAGCTCGCCGCAGCCGCCGTCGTGGTCGTACGGCTGGGGGCAGCGGGAGCGGTCGGGCAGCAGCAGGTCGCAGAAGACCCGGTGCCGGTTGTTCTGGTCGTCGGCGGTGGAGACGGTGGTCTCGCCGGCGTCGAGTTCGGGCAGGAAACCCAGCGACACCGCCACCGTGCCGGCCAGCGCGGTCGCCGCGGCCAGGTCGGCCACCCGGATCTGGAGGTGGATGACGTACCCGGGCTCCTCGTCGTCCCGGCCGCGGCCGGCGGTCCAGGGCAGCCCGCGCAGCACCTCGGCGGCCGGCTCGGCGCACCGCCGGTACGACCGTTCGTTGAAGGGCCCCTCCGTCGCGGCCGCGCCCCGCCGGGAGCGGTCCCCGGACGGGAAGTGGGCTCGAGGGATGTTGTCCGCGTCGCGCATGCGCTGCCTCCGGCGTCGTACCTGAAACTGGCCGTCCGGAGCGGCTCGCCGCCGGACCGGTCCCCCCACCGGCCCAGAATGTAGGTCCGATTCCCGACAGGACCGGACAGGACGCGCACGAACGATCACTTCGAGTCACATATGCGACAGATCGTCGAGCGCGGAGGAGAGCGGGAATCGGCACCCCCCGCGTCCCGCCCATCGACCGATACGCTGCCCGCGTGAGCCACGCACCGATCGGCGCCGCCGGGCCGGCGCAGCACGCGACCGCCACGCCGTCGCGCGGCCGCCGACCCCGCGGCCGGCTGATCGCCTCCGTCGCGCTCGTCGCCGCCCTGCTGCTCTGCGGGGGCGGGGGCACCGCGGCGTTCCTGACCCTGCGGGACACCGAGGACGGCACCGGGGCGGCCGAGCCGGCGGTCGCCGTCGACGACTTCCTCACCGCCGTCTACCAGCAGCGCAGCGTGTCCAAGGCGACCGCGCTGGTCTGCTCGTCGAGCCGGGACTCCAAGCGGATCGCCGCCAAGGTGGCCGAGGTCCAGCGGTACGTCGACACCTACCGCGAGCCCCGGTTCCGGTGGACCACCCCGAAGGTGGACAACGAGACCGGCGACCGGGCGACCGTCACCACCAAGGTCACCGTGACCACCGCCGACGAGCGGGTCGCCGACCAGGACCTGCGGTTCACCGTGGTCCGGAAGACCGGTTGGTGGGTCTGCGAGGTCGGCTGACCCGCCGGGGTGGATAGGCTCGACGGGTGCGAGCAGCTGAGCGGGCGGCCGACCCGGCCGGTACGGGATGGCCGGCGCGCCTCCACGTGGTGACCGGCAAGGGCGGCACCGGGAAGACCAGCGTGGCGGCGGCGCTGGCCCTGGCGCTGGCCGCCGGGGGTCGGCGCACCCTGCTGGTCGAGGTGGAGGGACGGCAGGGCATCGCCCAGCTCTTCGGCGTCGATCCGCTGCCCTACGAGGAGCGGCACCTCACCGACGCCCCGGGCGGCGGGGAGGTACGGGCCCTGGCGGTGGACGCCGAGGAGGCCCTCCTGGAATACCTCGACATGTTCTACAAGCTCGGCGCGGCCGGCCGGGCGTTGCGCAAGTTCGGCGCCATCGACTTCGCCACCACGATCGCCCCCGGCCTGCGGGACGTGCTGCTCACCGGCAAGGTCAAGGAGGCCACCACCCGCACGACCGGCCAGCGCCGGGCGTACGACGCGGTGGTGCTCGACGCGCCGCCGACCGGGCGGATCGGCCGATTCCTCAACGTCACCGCCGAGACGGCCCGGCTGGCCAAGGTGGGCCCGATCAAGAGCCAGAGCGAGGGCGTCTCGGCGCTGCTGCGCTCGCCGATGACCGCCGTGCACGTGGTGACGCTGCTGGAGGAGATGCCGGTCCAGGAGACCGTCGACGCGATCGCCGAGCTGACCACGCTGGGTTTCCCGGTCGGCCGGGTGATCGTCAACGCGACCCGGGAGCCGCTGCCGGCGGGCCGGGCGGTCACCCGCGACGAGCTGGAGCGGGGCCTGCTCGCCGCCGGCCTGCCCGCCGACCGGGCCACCGTGCGGGACCTGCACGCCGAGGCGCGGGACCAGGCGGTCCGCCGGGAGCTGGAGGAGACGCTCCGGGGCGACCTGACCGAGCTGGGGCGGCCGGTGACCGAGCTGCCGCTACTGCCGGACGGGGTCGACCGGGCCGGGTTGGCGACGCTGGCGGAGGCCCTCGTCCGGGCGGATTGACTCACACCTGCGGTCGGCTCGGGCGCGCGACGCCGGGCGGCCCGATACGCTCGATTGGTGCCTTCCGAAGACGCGGCGCCGCGGCTGGACGTCGACCAGATCCTCGCCGACCCCGGCGTGCGCATCGTGGTGTGCTGCGGTGCGGGCGGGGTGGGCAAGACGACCACCGCCGCGGCGCTCGCGCTGCGCGCCGCCGAGCGACACGGCCGGCGTACGGTGGTGCTCACCATCGACCCGGCCCGCCGGCTGGCCCAGTCGCTGGGGCTGAGCGAGCTGGACAACACCCCCCGCCAGGTCAAGGGGATCGACGTCGAGGCCGTCGGCGGCGAGCTGCACGCCATGATGCTGGACATGAAGCGCACCTTCGACGACGTGGTGCTCCAGCACACCGATCCGGCGAAGGCGGCGGAGATCTTCGCCAACCCCTTCTACCAGGCCATGAGCTCCACCTTCGCCGGCACCCAGGAATACATGGCGATGGAAAAGCTGGGTCAGCTGCACGCCCGGGGCGAGTGGGACCTGATCGTGGTGGACACCCCGCCCTCGCGGTCCGCGCTGGACTTCCTGGACGCGCCGGCCCGGCTCTCCCGCTTCCTGGACGGCCGGATGCTGCGGCTGCTGCTCGCGCCGGACCGCTCCGGCGGGCGGAGCATGTTCAGCTTCGTCACCGCCTCGTTCGGCATGTTCTCGAAGGTGGTGCAGAAGGTGATCGGCGCGCAGCTGCTCACCGACCTGTCCGGTTTCGTCGCCGCGCTGGACTCGATGTTCGGCGGGTTCCGGCAGCGGGCCGAGCAGACGTACCGCATCCTCCAGGCCCGGGAGACGGCCTTCCTGCTGGTCGCGGCCCCGGAGCCGGACGCGGTCCGGGAGGCGGCGTACTTCGCCGGCCGGCTGCGCGAGGAGAACATGCCGCTGGCCGGGCTGGTGCTCAACCGGGTGCACGAGCCGGCGGCGGCCGGGTTGGACGCGGCGGAGAGCCTCGCCGCCGCGGAGCGCCTCGACGGGCTGGGCGACCACGAGGCTGTGGCGGAGGCGCTGCGGGCGCACGCCGAGCTGATGCAGCTGGCGGCCCGGGAGCAGCGGGTGGCCGCCCGGTTCACCGAGGCGTTCCCGGCGGTGCCGGCGGTGTCGGTGACGGCGCAGCCCGCCGACGTGCACGACGTCGACGGGCTGCGGACGATCGGCGCGGCGATCAGCCGGCCGTGAACCGGATCAGCCGGTGGGCACCAGGATCTTGTCCTTGCCGCCGGCCTTCTCCTTGGCGTTCTTCCTCATGGCCGCCTCGAACATCTTGCGCCAGCTGGTGACCTGCGGGTGCCGGCGCAGCAGGGCGCGGCGCTCGCGTTCGGTCATGCCACCCCACACGCCGAACTCGATGCGGTTGTCGAGCGCGTCGGCCAGGCACTCGTACCGAACTGGGCAGCTCCGGCAGATCCTCTTCGCCACGTTCTGTTCGGCGCCCTGTACGAACAACGCGTCCGGGTCCCCGTTCTGACACGCCGCCAGCGACGGCCAGTCAGTGATCATGCCCATCTGTACACGTCCCCCCTTGCAGTACCTACCGACCTCGTGCGACCAGCCGTCGATCTCCCCCCGGTCGTCCGGCCGGCCTCCCCAGGGCGGCGCGGACGACGCTGGCTCTGTCGCCGCCATCATCATGCTCTGTAGTCGCCTGATTACGCAACGTTGTCGGCGAAATCCATCATTCCGGACACTCCCGGCTTCCCGGGCCTTCGCCGGCCGGGTACCCCTTCGGAGTCCGTGAAAACGCCGCGCGGCTCCCCCCGTCCGGAGGAAACTTGCCGGCAGGTCACACGCAACCACGGACCAGGGGTCGTGCGTTTAGCACAACGAGGCCGGCGCGCGCGGGAAATGGGGAAAGAACGCCCCAGCGCCCCTCGTTCCCTACTCGCGTACCCTGTCGAGGTGACCTGGATGCGGAAACGTGACCACAACATCTTTGCCAACGCCGCATCGCTGCTGATCTGTGGCCTGCTGGCCGGTGTGGTGGTCGCCGCGGCCGCCTTCCCCGCGGTGGCGATGTCCGGACTGGCGGCCAAGGCGGGCGCGGAGACGTTCGCCGCGCTGCCCCGAGAGCTGACCGTCGCCCAGGCGCCGCAGATCAGCTACCTGCTCGCCAACGACGGCAAGACACCCCTGGCGACCATGTACGACGAGAACCGGCGCAACGTGAAGCTGGCCGCCATCTCGCCGTACATGCGCAACGCGATCGTCGCCGCCGAGGACCACGACTTCTACAAGCACAACGGTGTCGACCTCAACGGCGTGGCCCGGGCGTTCGTCAACAACCAGGCCGGCAGCTCCGGCCGGCAGGGCGCCTCGACGCTGACCATGCAGTACGTGCGGCTGGCCATCGCGTACTCGGCGACCCACCCGGCCGACGTGGTCGCGGCCACCGAGGACACCAGCGCCCGCAAGCTGCGCGAGATGCGCTACGCCCTCCAGATCGACAAGGAGCTCTCCAAGGACGAGATCCTGGAGCGCTACCTGAACATCGCCTCGTTCGGCAACGGCGCGTACGGCATCTACGCCGCCAGCCAGGTCTACTTCGGCAAGCCGCCCAGCAAGCTCAAGCTGGAGGAGGCCGCGATGCTGGCCGGCATGGTCAAGGCGCCCAGCCAGAACGACCCCACCACCCGCAGCGGGCGCACCCTCGCCCTCGACCGGCGCGACTACGTGCTGCAGAACATGGTCACCACCGGCGCGATCGACCAGCGGCAGGCCGACGCGGCCAAGGCCACCAGGCTGGTGGTCAGGGACAAGCGCACCCCCAACGGCTGCGTCGCCACCAACAAGAAGGGCTGGGGCTTCTTCTGCGACTACTTCTACCGCTGGTGGATGGCGCAGGAGACCTTCGGTCCCACCACCTACGACCGGGAG
>NZ_FMCX01000006.1:0-93105 GCF_900091555.1 Micromonospora mirobrigensis | reverse complement strand
CTGGAGCGCTACCTGAACATCGCCTCGTTCGGCAACGGCGCGTACGGCATCTACGCCGCCAGCCAGGTCTACTTCGGCAAGCCGCCCAGCAAGCTGAAGATCGAGGAAGCGGCGATGCTGGCCGGCATGGTCAAGGCGCCGACCACCAACGACCCGACCACGAAGGCCGGCTACCCGCTCGCCCTCGACCGGCGCAACTACGTCATCAAGAACATGGTGATCACCAAGGCGATCACCCAGGCCGAGGCGGACAAGGCCCTCGCCACCAAGATGGTGGTGAAGGACAAGCGCACCCCCAACGGCTGTGTCTCCACCAACAAGAAGGGCTGGGGCTTCTTCTGCGACTACTTCTACCGCTGGTGGATGGCGCAGGAGACCTTCGGCTCCACCACCTACGACCGGGAGCGGCGGCTCAAGAGCGGCGGCTACACCATCGTCACCACCCTCGACCCGCAGGCGCAGGACGGCGCCGACGCCGCGGTCCGGCGGAACCTGGGCGTGAACAGCAAGAAGGCCCGGATGCTCGCCGTGGTCGAGCCGGGCACCGGCCGGGTCCGGGCGCTGTCGGTGAACCGGAACTTCAAGCTCGACAACCCGGCGCGCCCGCAGAACAAGCTCTCCAGCAACCCGGCGAAGGCCAAGCTGAAGATCCGGGGCAACTACCCGAACACGGTGGTCCCGCTGCTCACCGGCGGCGGCGACATCAAGGGCTACCAGGCTGGCTCGACGTTCAAGATGTTCACCATGGTCGCCGCCCTGGAGAAGGGCGTTCCCCTCGGCCGGACCTTCAACGCCCCGGACCAGTTCCAGTCGAACTACATCATCCAGAAGGGCAGCCCGGCCGCCTGCAAGGGCACGCACTTCTACTGCCCGAAGAACTCGGTGAAGAGCATGGCCGGCGTGCAGACCATGTGGAGCGCCTTCGGCAAGTCGGTGAACACCTTCTTCGTCGCCCTGGAGCAGGAGGTCGGCGCCGAGAACGTGATCAAGGTGGCGCAGAAGCTCGGCATCACCTTCCGGGACAGCGACGACGCCCGCCGGGCCACCAAGGAGGGCGGCGCCAACCAGTGGGGCGCCTTCACCCTGGGCGTCTCCCAGACCACCCCGCTGGAGCTGGCCAACGCGTACGCCACACTCGCCGCGGACGGCAAGTACTGCAACCCGATCCCGGTGCAGGAGATCAAGGGCCCGGACGGCAAGAAGCTCGACATCGCCAACCCGAGCTGCGAGCAGCGCATCAGCACCGAGGTGGCCCGGGCCGCCATCGACGCGGCGCGCTGCCCGGTGGGCGACCACTCCTCCACCTCGAAGTGCGGCGGCAACGGCACCGCCCGCGAGACCAGGGGCATCGTCAACGCCCCGGTTGCCGGCAAGTCCGGCACCACCGACTCGGACAAGACGTCGGCCCTGGTCGCAATGACCCGGCAGTACGCGGTGGCCGGCATCATGGCCGACCCGGACTGGCCGCAGACCAACGTCAAGATGGGTCACAAGGAGCCGGACGGCATCAACCCTCCGGTCATGGAGACCCTGCGGGACGCCATGAAGGGCAAGCCTCGTCTGGACTGGACACCGCCGAGCGGCAAGGTCGTGGTCGGTGACCTGAAGTCCGTTCCCGGGGTGACCTGCCTGCCGATCGACGTCGCCAAGTCCAAGCTCCGCGACGCCGGCTTCCAGCCGGTGGTCGCCGGGGTCCCGGTGCCCTCCAGCTGCGGCAAGAACACCGCCGCCGGCACCAGTCCGGACGGCAAGTCCACCAAGGGCGGGGTGATCACCATCCTGGTCAGCGCCGGCACGCCGACGCCCACGCCGCCGCTGCCGGGCACCACGGTGATCCCGCCGCCACCGGGGCCGCCCACCAAGCCGGGCAAGCCACGCGGCTGACCGGTCCACCGCCGACGGACGGGCGGGCACCCCGCGAGGGGGCCCGCCCGTTTCGCGTACGCGGGAAGTTACAGGCCGAGCTGCCGGCGTACCTCGGCGGCGACCCGACCACCCTCGGCCCGGCCGGCCACCGCGGCCTGGGCCGCCTTCATAGCCGGGCCCATCTGCGCCTTGCCGGTGAAGCCGCCCGCGGCGAGCGCTCCCGCGACCAGCTCGGCCAGCTCGTCCTCGGCGAGCTGCCTGGGCAGGTAGCGCTCCAGCACCTCACCCTCGGCGGTCTCCTTGCTCGCCTGCTCGCTCCGGCCGGCGTCGGCGAAGGCGGTGGCGGCCTCCCGCCGCTTCTTCGCCTCCTTGGTCAGCACCGCGAGCACCTCGTCGTCGGTGAGCTCGCGCTTGGCCTTGCCGGCGACCTCGGCGGTGCCCACGGCGGCCAGGGCCATCCGCAGGGTGGAGGTGGTCAGCTCGTCGCGCGCCTTGAGGGCTGCGCGCAGGTCGGTGGTGAGACGGTCCTTCAGCGTGCTCATGGTCGGTCAAACTACCCTGAACGCCATGCGAAAGCGCACACTATTCCGGCTCGCGACCGCCACCGCCGTCACCGGTGCGGCCACCCTCGCCTACGCCTCGCTCGTGGAACGCAACAGGTTCACCCTGCGCCGGTACGACGTGCCGGTGCTCACGGCGGACGCGGAACCGCTGCGCATCCTGCACCTGTCCGACCTGCACATGATGCCCGACCAGCGGCGCAAGCAGGACTGGGTGGCCTCGCTCGCCGCCCTCGACCCGGACCTGGTGGTGGTCACCGGGGACAACATGGCGCACCCCGCCGCGGTGCCCGGCGTGTTGCGCGCCCTCCAGCCGCTGCTCGACTTCCCTGGCGCCTTCGTCTTCGGCTCCAACGACTACACCGGGCCGGTCTGGAAGAACCCGTTCACCTACTTCCTGCCGGACCGGGAGTACACCGAGGGCGTCGAGCTGCCCCACGAGGAGCTGCGGGGGATCTTCACCGGCGCCGGCTGGATCGACCTGAACAACGCCCGCACCACCGTCAAGGCCGGCGGCCGGGCGGTCGAGCTGCTCGGCGTCGACGACCCGCACATCGAACGGGACGACTACGCCGCAGTGGCCGGCCCGGCCTCCCCCGCCGCCGACGTCACCATCGCGCTGACCCACTCCCCCGAGCCGGCCGTGCTCGACCGGATGGCCGGCGACGGCTTCGGCCTGCTCCTGGCCGGGCACACCCACGGCGGCCAGGTCTGCGTGCCCGGGTACGGCGCCCTGGTCACCAACTGCGGCCTGCCCCGGTCGATGGCCCGCGGGCTGCACCGCTGGCCCGGCTCCGACTCCTGGCTGCACGTCTCCGCCGGCCTCGGCACCCACCCGACCGCGCCGATCCGGTTCGCCTGCCCGCCGGAGGCGAGCGTGCTCACGCTGATCCCCCGCTGAGGCGCACCGGCACCGGGGGGTACCGAGTTTGACCTTCGGAGCGGGTGGGCTACTATTTGTCGGCACGCCTCGGGGTGTGGCGCAGCTTGGTAGCGCGCTTCGTTCGGGACGAAGAGGTCGTCGGTTCGAATCCGGCCACCCCGACCAGAGGTAAGTGAAGGTCAAGGCCCCTCCACGGAGGGGCCTTGATTCGTTTCCGGGGATGGCCGCTCCCGGTCACGCCGACCAGCTGGTCCGAGTCCGAGGTGTCCGGCGCGACGTCTCACTCCCGGTTCGTGGCCGACATGCCAGGTTCATTCAGCTCGCCGGTGGCGCTCCCAGTCGCTGCAACGGCACGGGCTCAGAGAAGCCTCGACCTGCCCCGGCCGAACTTCATGAGCTTGTCGAGCACCTTCGCGGCGTCATGGCGGCGCTTTTCGTCCGGATGAGCGGCCGCGACGAGGGCCACGATCGAGATCAGGAGCAGATAGCCGCCGGCGGCCACGGTACCGCCGACGAGGAGTTCACTAGTCAATTTGGGAGTGCCCTTTGATCAGAGGCTCGCGCCACTGGCGGATCATGCACTCCAAACAATCCCAAAATAAGGACCACGGGAGCAATCGTCAAGAACCCACCTAAAGCTTCGAACTCTTTGCGGGAACCTTACAAACGTCTGGCTCGTCGCTCCCGGGAGCAGGGCGGACCAAACCGGCCCTCGACTCGGCGGACGCGTCCATCCGGTCACTCCAAATGCAGGCCCGAGAACAACGGGTCCAGCCGCTCAGCGCAGCGGCACCGGCCGGGCGTCGGGCGTCCGGGCCAGCAGCAACGCCGACAGCGCCGCGCACCCCGCCGCCGCCACGAAGATCAGCCCCGGTGGCGCGTACGCCAGCAACCACCCGAACGCCGCGCCCGCCGTGACCGGCACCACGGTCTCCGCCAGCGCGCCGATCCCGGTCAGCGCTCCCTGCACGGCGCCCTGCTCGTCGGGTCGGACGCTGCGTGAGACCCACGACTGCGCTGCCGCCCCGGCGACCGAGCCGAGCACGCCGACCGCCACCAGGACGTAGAGCAGCCACGGCTCGGTGACGAAGGCCGTACCCAGCAGCGACGCCGCGCCGACCAGACTCCCCGTCACGGCGGTCCGCTTCTCGCCGAGCAGCCGCACGACCGGCCCGACCGCCCGGGCCTGGAAGACCACGCCGGCGAGCGCGCCGGCCGCCAGCACCAGGCCGACCCGGGTGGTGTCCCAGGCGAACCGGTACGTGAGGAAGAACGCCCATGTCGACTGGTGGATCATCCGGGCCACGTCGGCGCAGAGGTGGGCGTACGCGAGCCGCCCGAGCACCGGCCGGCGCAGGACGGCAGCGATGGCGCCGATCGGGTTCGCCGTCCGCAGGGTCAGCCGGGTGGTCCGGTCGCCGGGGCGGGACTCGGGCAGCACGAACCAGCCGTAGGCGACGTTGGCGAGGGAGAGCGTCGCCGCGGCGAAGAACGGCAGGCGTACGTCGACCGCGCCGAGCAGCCCGCCGATGGTGGGTCCGGCGACGAAGCCCAGCCCGAAGGCGGCCCCGATCGACCCGTACGCGCCGGCCCGCCGGTCGGGCTCCGCGATGTCCGCGATGTAGGCGTTGACCACCGTGTACGTCCCCGCGCACGCCCCCGCGAGGGCGTGGAACGCCAGCAGCGGCCAGGGTCCGGGGGCCGTGGCGTGGGCCAGCCAGTCGACACCCAGGCAGGTCAGCGAGGCGAGCAGGACGGGCCGCCGGCCGTACCGGTCGGAGAGCCGGCCGAGCAGCGGTGAGACGACGAACTGGAGCAGGCCGAAGGTCGAGCCCATCAGGCCGGACCAGAGGACGGCGGAGCTGGCGTCCGCGGTGACGGCCGTCAGCAGGGCCGGCAGGATCGGCACGATCAGGCCGAGCCCGAGCATGTCCAGGAAGACGGTGACGAGGAGGAAGGAGAGGGCGGGTGCCCGGCGCATTGCGGCTCCTGGGTCGGGAGAAGGGCAGGGCCCCTCCCGACTCACGGCATGCCGAAAGTACGGAGGATCAGAATATCGACGCCGTCAACTGATTTTTGGAGTCGCTGTGCGAAACCCGGACACGAGTACGGCCGCCGCGTCGCGGGTCTACGTCGACATGGGGGGCGACCTGTTCCACGCGGGTCACGTCTCGCTCCTGCGGGAGGCCCGCCGCCACGGTGACTGGCTGGTCGTCGGCGTGCTGTCCGACGACACCGCCGCCTCGTACAAGCGTCGTCCCATCATGACCCTCGCCGAGCGGGTCGCCGTGATCGAGTCGTGCCGGTACGTCGACGAGGTGATCGCGGACGCCCCGTTCCGGGTAATCGAGGATTTTCTCGCCGCGCACGGGATCAGCACGGTGGTGCACGGCGACGACCTGTCGCCCGAGGGGGCCGAGTTCGTGTACGGGCCCGCGGCGGCGTCCGGAAGGCTCGCCTACGTCCGACGGACGGGAAAGATCTCCACCACCCAGCTGATCCAGCGGGTGCTCGACGCGGCGGCCTCCCGGGAGCAATGACCGCCTCCGTCCCACCCGCTGGTCGGAGCGTCCCGTAACGGACGGAACGACGAACGTCACGGGCGGTTGGCGGATCTTTCTGGCAGTGTTGTGCGATGAGCGCGCTGACCCGATCCCGCCTGACCGACTGGACCGTCGTCGTACCCGTGCTCGCGGTCCTCGTCCTGGCCGTCACCTGGAACCGTGACCTCCCCGGCTACGTGATCGCCGTGGTGGCCGCCCTGCTGGCCGGCGCGGTGCTCGCGGCCGTGCACCACGCGGAGGTGGTGGCGCACAAGGTGGGTGAGCCGTACGGCTCCCTGGTGCTCGCGGTCGCCGTGACGGTCATCGAGGTCGCCCTGATCGTGACGTTGATGGTCAGCGGCGGGGACAAGGCCCAGGCGCTGGCCCGGGACACCGTCTTCGCCGCCGTGATGATCACCTGTAACGGCATCCTCGGCCTGTCCCTGCTGCTCGGGGCGCTCCGCCGCGGGGTGGCCGTGTTCAACCCGGAGGGGACCGGCGGCGCGCTCGCCACCGTGGCCACCCTCGCCACGCTGAGCCTGGTGGTGCCGAGCTTCACCACCAGCCGGCCCGGGCCGGAGTTCTCCCCGGACCAGCTGGCCTTCGCCGCGGTGGCGTCGCTAGCCCTCTACGGGCTCTTCGTGATGGTGCAGACCGGCCGGCACCGCGACTACTTCCTGCCGGTCGAGGCGGTTGGGCGGCCCGCCGGCGCCACCAGCCGGGCCGTCGCCCCCGCCAGGCCCGCCGCCGGCACCGCCGGGCGGTCGGTCGACGCGACCAGCCGGCCTGCCGGCGACCCCGACGGGCCGGTCGACGCCGACGGTGACGGGCACGCCGACCCGCCGAGCACGAAGGCCGCCCTGCTCAGCCTCGGGCTGCTGCTGGTCGCCCTGGTGGCCGTGGTCGGTGACGCCAAGACGGTGTCGCCGACGATCGAGGCGGGGGTCTCGGCGGCGAACCTGCCGCAGTCCTTCGTCGGTGTCATCATCGCCCTGCTGGTGCTGCTGCCGGAGACGCTGGCCGCCGCCCGCGCCGCCCGCCGGGGTCGGGTGCAGATCAGTCTCAACCTGGCGTTGGGTTCGGCCATGGCCAGCATCGGCCTCACCATCCCGGCGATCGCGATCGCCTCGATCTGGCTGGACGGTCCGCTGCTGCTCGGCCTCGGCGGCACCCAGCTGACGCTGCTGGCGTTGACGGTGGTGGCCGGTGTGCTGACCGTGGTGCCGGGTAGGGCGACGCTGCTCCAGGGCGGGGTGCACCTGGTGCTGATGGCCGCGTTCGTCTTCCTCGCCGCCAGCCCGTGACCGGTCGCCGGCCGGTGACCGGCCGCGCTCAGTCGTGCAGCTCGGTGCGGGCCACCTCGGCGAAGGCCGCCTCCAGATAGCCGGCGAGCGGACGGCCGGTGACCGCGAGCAGGTCGGCCACGAGCAGCGGCCCGTGCCCGGCGACGGCGACCGGCCCCGGCGGATTCTCGTCGTCGGCCGGCTCGTAGACACCCAGGGCGGAGGCGAGCAGCACCAGCAGCACGTGCGGGTCGACGTCGGGCCACCACTGCGCGGCGGAGCGGACGCAGCCTTCCAGCACCCGCCGGACGTCGTCGCCGTCCAGGCCGTCCGGGTTGGTCTGCTCCAGCAGCAGCCGCACCACCGCGCCGAGGACCAGCCCGGACCGGTCGGCCGCGGCCAGCCGGGCCACCGCCGGCTCGTACGCCCCGGCGTCACGGGCCTGCGCAGCGGCCACCGCGTCCTGCGCCGCGGACGCGATCTCGCGGGCCGGTGCGGGCAGGTGTCGCCAGGTCACGCTCACCGGTCGAGCATTACAGACCCCACCGACAGCTTCGCGGCCACCCGGCCCGGCGGTAATCGGGTCGCGGGTTGTCACACCTTACGAAGAGAATCCAGAAATGCTGCGCCGCTCCCTCCCCCGCCGCCCGGAAGCCCGCCGGATGCTGGTGGGCACCCTCCTGTCGGCGATCGGTCGGGGGCTGACCCTGCCGTTCCTGTTCATCTACCTGACCGACGTGCGCGGGCTCTCCGACCCGCGCGCCGGCCTGGTGATCGGCTGGTACGGAGCGGTGACCCTGCTGCTCTCCCCGCTGGGCGGCACGCTGATCGACCGGTTCGGTGCCCGCCGGGTGGTGCTGCCCTGCCTGCTGATCGAGGCGGCGGGCACCGGCGGGCTGGCGTTGGTCGACTCGACGGCCTCGGCGTTCGCGGTGGCCACGGTGATCGCCGTGGGCAGCTCGGCGATCTGGTCGGGCCAGAACACCATCCTGGCGTCGCTCACCGACGCCGATGAGCGGCAACGGGTGTACGGCCTGAACTTCGCCCTGCTCAACCTCGGCATCGGCCTGGGCGGGTTGACCTCCGGGGCGATCGTGGACATCGCCCGGCCGGCCACCTTCCAGCTGATCTACCTGCTCGACGCGACGAGCTACCTGGTGCCGGCGCTGATCCTGCTCAGCCTGCCCGCGGTGGGGCACCGGCCGGCCGCCGCCGCCCCCGCCGACCCGACCGGGCCGCGGGGCGGCTATCTCACCGTGCTGCGGGACCGACCGTTCCGCCGGCTGGTCGTCTTCGGTCTGGTCCTCACCACCTGCGGGTACGCGCAGGTCGAGGTGGGCTTCACCGCGTACGCCGTCCGGGTGGCCGAGGTGAGCCCGCGGGTGGTGGCCTGGGCGCTGGCCGGCAACACGGTGGTCATCGTGCTGGCCCAGCTGCTGGTCCTCCGGCACATCGAGGGGCGCAGCCGGACCCGGGCGCTGGCCGCGGTGGGGGCGTTCTTCGCCCTCGCCTGGTTGACCCTCGGCGCCGCCGGCCTGGTCGGTACGGAGAAGGCGCTGCTGGCGGCGGGTGGGGTGGTGGCCTGCGCGGCGATCTTCGGCTTCGGCGAGACCCTGCTGTCACCGGTGATGCCGGCGCTGACCAACGCGCTCGCCACCGACGAGCTGCGCGGGCGGTACAACGCGATGAGCTCGATGATCTTCGGGGTGAGCGGGGTGATCGGCCCGGTGACCGCCGGGCCGCTGATCGGCGCGGCCGACGGGCGGATCTGGGTGGCCGTGGTGGTGGCCGGTTGCCTGCTCGCCTCGCTGCTGGCGCTCTCGCTGCGGTCGATGCTCTCCCCGGCCCAGGACGGTCGACCCGTGGCCCGCGCCGAGGAGCCGGTCCCCGCCTGAGACCGGCCCGCTCAGGCCCGCCTGCCGCCTCGCGCGCCCTCCGGCGGCCGAGGAAGGCCTGACCTGCCACACCCCGCGCCCTCGGGGAGAACGGGGACGGGCCCCGGAGCGGCTGCTCCGGGGCCCGTACGCGTGCTGCGGTGGATCAGGCGGCCGGGACCTCGGCCGTGGTCCGGATCCGGTTGTCGGTCGGCGCGGAGACCGGCGACTTCTCACCCAGGTAGGCGATGAAGGCGTCCAGGTCGACGGCGCCGGTGACCAGGTTCGTCCCGCCCTTGAGGACGCTGAACCCGTCGCCGCCGCCGGCCAGGAAGTTGTTCACCGTCACCCGGTAGGTGGCGGCGGTGTCGACCGGGGTGCCACCGATGGTCAGGCTGCCCCGGACCACGCGGGTGCCGGCGCAGGGGTTGTCGGTCGGCGCGCTGGTGCCGGCCGGGTCGAAGACGTAGCTGACCGTCGAGGACGGCTGGAGCGTCTTGCCCTTGGTGCCGAACTGCTGCTCCAGCATGCAGTAGAGCTGCGCGCCGGTCAGGTCGAGCGTCACCAGGTTGTTGGTGAACGGCTGGACAGTGAACGCCTCCTCGTAGGTGACCGGGCCGGCGTCGAGGTCGGCGCGGACACCACCGGGGTTCATGAACGCGGCGACCGCGCCCTGCTCGTTGTCGGTGGCGGCGAGCTGCGCGTCGGCGATCAGGTTGCCCAGCGGGGACTCACCGAGGATGCAGCCGGGCGCGTCGGCCGGGCAGGTGCCGGTGAGCACCTCCTGGGCCCGCGGGATGGCGGTGCTGGTCGAGCCGACCACCTTGGTGGCGACCGGGCCGAGCGCCGTCTTGTAGCGGCTGATCAGGTCGGTCTGCGCGGGGTCCTTGGCGACGTCCCGGGTGACCACGACGTTGTTCGCCGTGGCGGTGAGCACGTCGCCGGTCTTCCGGTCGATCTTCAGGTCGATGTCGGTGACCAGGCGACCGAAGGAGCTGGCGCTGGTGACCAGCTTGCCGTTGATCTCGCAGTTGTACGCCTGGTGGGTGTGCCCGCTGACCACCGCGTCGATCGACGGGTCCATCCGGTTGACGATGTCGACGATCGGGCCGGAGAAGCCGTTGCAGCCGTTGATGTCGGTGCCGACGCTCTGCTGGCCGCCCTCGTGCAGCAGCACGACGATGCTCTGCACGCCCTTGGCGCGCAGGATGCGGGCGTACCTGTTGGCGGTCTCGGCCTCGTCGGCGAAGCTCAGGCCGGCGGTGCCCGCCTGGCTGACGATGTCCGGGGTGCCCTCCAGCGTCATGCCGATGAAGCCGACCTTGACCCCGTCGACCTTCTTGACCGCGTACGGCGGCAGCAGCGGCTGGCCGGTCGCGGTCTTGAACGCGTTCGCGGAGAGGTACTGGAAGTTCGCGCCCAGGTAGGGGGTGCCGTCGGCGCAGCCGTCGACCGGGTGGCAGCCGCCGTTCTGGATGCGCAGCAGCTCGCCCGCGCCCTCGTCGAACTCGTGGTTGCCGACGCTGGCGAAGTCGAGGCCGGCCAGGTTGAGCGCCTCGATGGTGGGCTCGTCGTGGAAGGCGGCGGAGAGCAGCGGGGAGGCGCCGATCAGGTCACCGGCGGCGACCGTGATGGTGTGCCTCTGCTCCTTCTTGGACTCGCCGCGCAGCTTGGCCAGCTCGGTGGCCAGGTATTCGACGCCACCGGCGGGGACGCCGTTGATGCTTCCACTGCTGCCCGACGGGGGCTCGAGGTTGCCGTGGAAGTCGTTGATGGCGAGCAGCTTGACGTCGACCGGCTTGGGCCGGGCGTCCGCCTGGTCGGGGGCGACGGCGACCGAGCCGAGCGCGGTCACGGCGAGCGCGGTCAGGCCGTACGCGGCCCGACGCATCCCGGGGATGGACATGGAACTCCTCGTGAGGTTCGGCGCACTGCCCGGGCGGTGAGTCGCGCCGAGCGGGTGGCGACGCCGGTGACGGGGGTCGATCACGGGCTGGCAGCGGTGAGTTCACGACGCTGCCCGAGACAGCGTCTCATCCGTTCCGCGATCGGTCGACCGGGGGAGCACATCAGGGTCCGGGAACAGGTACCGATCCTCCCGACGTTTCCGACATGACGGGCAGGTGAATTCCGGGTCGGACCGGGCGTAGCCAGGATGGACCTGGACGGATGAGTCCATGGTGACCGGACGGCCGACGATACCGGGCGGCGGATCACGACAGGGCCGGGTGTCGCGGTCAGGCCGAGCGCTCGGCCGGCGTCGCCCGACAGACCCCCGCCACCAGCTCGGCGACGTCGTGGTTGCCGGGGACCAGGTGCACCGGCAGCGGGAACCGCCGGATGATCTCGCGCAGGGCCGCGTACTCGTCGGGTCGGCCGCTGCCGACCAGGTCGCCGGTGACGACGACGCAGTCGGGCCGCGGACGCTGGGCCAGCACCCGGCCCAGCGCGCGGTGCAGCCCGGCGGCCGGCTCGGCGGCCAGCGGACCGGTGGTCACGTGCGGGTCGCTGAGCTGGGCGATGAGCACCGGGACCTCCCGCGGTCGGGTCATCCACACGCTACCGCCCGCCACCGGCCCGCGGGACCCCACAGGCCGTGTCCACAGCCTGTGGATGGAACATGTGTACGAAGCAGCCCGTGACGATCTTGACGGTGGGCGGAGCTGCCCGCGCTGAGTACGCTTGATCTCGCCACCCGGCACCGGTCCGGGCCCTCCCACCAGGAACGACGTGGATCACGAGCGAGTCATCCGAGACGTCACGGTCCGCCTGCCGATGGCGTCGACCGCCGTCGAGGCGTGCCAGTGGACCGTCACCGCGCTGGCCCGCTACACCCCGGCCACCGTCTCCGTCCTGCTGAGCGTCCACGACCGGCTGCGCTGCGTCGCCGCGACCGGCTCCTGGCAGGTCTTCTCCACCGTGTCGCCGGGTGAGGGCATCGTCGGGCGGGTCTACCGCTCCAACCGCGGGGCCGCCGTCGCCGACGTCACCGTCGACCCCGACTACCTCCCGGTACGCCCCGACGTCACCGCCGAGCTGTGCGTGCCGGTGCGGGACCCGGCGGGCCGGCCGATCGGCGTGCTCGACCTCCAGTGGACCGGCGGGACCGAGCTGGACCGCTGGCGGGAGACCGCCGAACGGCTGGCCGACCGCCTCGGCGCCCGGATCGTGGCGCTCGGCGGGACGCCGCCCGAGAGCCGCAGCGAGAAGCTGCTCCGGCACGCCGCCGCCCTGACCGCCGCCACCGACCAGTGGCAGCTGCTGACCGAGGCGATCGGCGCGGCCCGGGACGTCTCCGGTCTCTCCGCCGCCGTGCTGGTCCTCGCCGGTCGGGACGGCCCCCGGGTGAGCGGGCCGACCGACGCGCCCGGCGAGCTGGAGAGCCGGGTCCGGGCCGAGCTGACCGAGGCCGGGCCTGCGGCGCTGGGCCGGATGATCGCCCGGGCCCACCGGCACGGCTCCGGCTACACCCTCGGCGAGTCCGGGCACCGCCCCACCGGCGAGTACGAGCCGCTCAGCCAGGCGGGCGTACGCACCCTGATGGCGGTGCCGGTCGGCGCCCCCGACACCGGCGGAGTGCTGCTCGTCGCCGACGAGCGGCTGCTGCGCCCCGACCCCACCACGGTCAACCTGATGGAGCTGCTCGCCGGGCAGGCGTGGACCTGCCTGGACCGGCTGCGCACGCTGGCCCGACTCCGGGAGCAGGCCAGCTCCGACCCGCTGACCGGGCTGCGGCACACCGGGCCGTTCGGCCAGCGGATCGCGGCCGCCACGCCGGGGCGTACCGCCCTGCTCGCCATCGACGTGGACGGCTTCAAGGACGTCAACGACACGTACGGCCACCAGGCCGGTGACCGGCTGCTGGTCGAGCTGGCCCGGGCCCTGGAGGGTGCGCTGCGGCAGGGCGACGAGCTGTACCGGATCGGCGGCGACGAGTTCGTCGCGGTGATCGAGGTGAGCCGCCCCGACGAGGCGGTCCGGATCGCCGAGCGGCTCACCGAGGCCGCCCGCGGCATCGGTCGGACGATCAGCGTCGGCGTGGCCCTGGCCCAGCCCGGCGAGGCCCCGGATCGCGCCCTGACCCGCGCCGACCAGGCCCTCTACGCGGTGAAGCGGCAGGGCCGCGACGGCGTCCGCCTGGCCGCCGCCTGACTTTCCAACCGGCGGGCGCCCCTATAACAGCTTGCGCATCTGGATCCGGGTGACCTCGAAGCCCATCTCCTCGTAGAGTGCCCGCGCGCCGAGGTTGTTGCCGAAGACGCTCAGGCCGATCGACCCGACCCCACGTTCTCGGCAGAGCTGCTCGACCGCCTGCATGATCATTCGGCCGTACCCCTTGCGCCGCAGCTCGGGGCGCACCTCGAAGTCGTACCCGAAGGCGTGCGTGCCGTCGGACTTCTCGTCGATGTGCAGCCAGACCATGCCGACCTCGTCGTCGGAGTCGTACGCCGTCCACAGGTGGTGGCCGGCGCTGGCCAGGCCGTCCGGCAGCAGTTGCCGGTAGTCCTCGCGGGCCTTCTCCCGCGCCTCGGGCAGCGGCATCACTCCGGCCTTGGCGATGTTGTCCGCGTAGTCGGCCTCCGCGCTCTCGCGGTAGCGCAGGTACTGCTGGTCCGTCATCGGTACGAGTCTCAACGTCGGCACCCGGTCACCATAGGTGCGGCGAGGGCCGTGCCGCTGTCCCGATCTCGCCCCCCTTGATCGGCTCGATGCGCCGCACATCGGCCCTTCCGGGGCGAGGGAAGGCCCCACCTGCCGCAATTCGCGCCATCGCCACCGCCATCGCCCGGGGGCGGTCAGGGGCGGGTGAGTTCCCTGGCGAGGAGCTCGGCGATCTGGGCGGTGTTCAGGGCGGCACCCTTGCGCAGGTTGTCACCCGTCACGAAGAGGTCCAGGGCGCGCGGGTCGTCGACGGCGCGGCGGATCCGGCCGACCCAGGAGGGGTCGGTGCCGACCGCGTCGATCGGCATCGGGAACTCACCCGACGCCGGGTCGTCGACCAGGATCACGCCGGGGGCGTTGCGCAGCGCCTCGCGGGCCCCCTCGGCGTTGACCTCGGTGCCGAACACGGCGTGTACGGCCACCGAGTGGCCGGTCACCACCGGCACCCGTACGCAGGTGGCGGAGACCTTGAGGTCGGGCAGGCCGAGGATCTTGCGCGACTCGTTGCGCATCTTCAGTTCCTCGGAGGACCACCCGCCGTCGGCCAGCGACCCGGTCCAGGGCACCACGTTGAGCGCGAGCGGGGCCGGGAACGGGCCGAGCTCGTCACCGACCGCCTGCCGCACGTCGCCGGGGCGGGAGCCGAGCACCCGGTCCCCGGCGATCTTGCCGAGCTGGGCGTGCAGGGTGTCCACGCCGGCCTGACCCGCCCCGGAGGCCGCCTGGTACGAGGCGAGGACCAGCTCGCGCAGGCCGTACTCGCGGTGCAGGGGCGCGATCGCGACGATCATCGCCAGGGTGGTGCAGTTGGCGTTGGCGACGATCCTCCGGGGCCGGTTGCGGACCTGCTCCGGGTTGATCTCGGGAACCACCAGCGGCACGTCGCGGTCCATCCGGAACGCCCCGGAGTTGTCCACCGCGACGGCGCCCCGGCTCACCGCGATCGGCGCCCACTCGGCGGAGACCTCGTCGGGCACGTCGAACATCGCGACGTCGACGCCGTCGAACGCCTCGGGGGTGAGCGCCTGGACGGTCAGCTCCTCGCCCCGGCACGGCATCTTGCGCCCGACCGAGCGTGCCGAGGCGATCAGCCGGATCTCGCCCCAGACGTTGCGCCGGGCGGAGAGGATCTGGCACATCACCGTGCCGACGGCACCGGTCGCCCCGACCACGGCCAGGGTGGGCAGCCGCGCCACCTCCGCTACCGCCCGGTGCCCGCGTAGACCACGGCCTCGGAGTCGCCGCCCAGCTCGAACTGGTCGTGGATGGCCCGGACCGCCTTGTCCAGGTCGGTGTCGCGGCAGACCACGGAGACCCGGATCTCCGAGGTGGAGATCATCTCGATGTTGACGCCGGCGGCGCCGAGGGCGGCGAAGAAGCCGGCCGCCACACCCGGGTGGGACCGCATGCCGGCGCCGATCAGCGAGACCTTGCCGACGTGGTCGTCGTAGAGCAGGCCCTTGAACTTGACCGACTCCTGGATCTTGCTGAGCGCGGCCATGCCGGTGGCGCCGTCGGTCTTGGGCAGGGTGAACGAGATGTCGGTGCGGCCGGTCCCCTCGGTGGAGACGTTCTGCACGATCATGTCGATGTTGATCTCGGCACCCGCGACGGTGTCGAAGATCTTCGCGGCGGCGCCCGGCTCGTCGGGGACCCCGACGATGGTGATCTTCGCTTCGCTGCGGTCGTGGGCGACGCCGGTGATCAGTGCCTGTTCCACAGGAAGGTCCTCCATCGATCCGGTGACCATCGTGCCGGTGTTGGTCGAGTATGACGAACGGACGTGGATCGGCAACCCCGCGCGGCGCGCGTACTCCACGCTGCGCAGATGCAGCACCTTGGCGCCGCAGGCGGCCAGCTCCAGCATCTCCTCGTAGGTGATCTGCCTGATGTGCCGGGCGTTGGGCACGATCCGCGGGTCGGCGCTGAAGATGCCGTCCACGTCGGTGTAGATCTCGCAGACGTCGGCGTGCAGCGCGGCGGCGAGCGCCACGGCGGTGGTGTCCGAGCCGCCCCGACCCAGCGTGGTGACGTCCTTGGTGTCCTGCGAGACGCCCTGGAAGCCGGCCACGATGACCACCGAGCCCTCGTCGAGCGCGCCCTTGAGCCGCCCCGGGGTGACGTCGATGATCCGGGCCTTGCCGTGCACCGAGGTGGTGATCACGCCGGCCTGCGAGCCGGTGAACGAGCGGGCTTCGTACCCCAGGTTGTGGATGGCCATGGCGAGCAACGCCATGGAGATCCGCTCCCCGGCGGTGAGCAGCATGTCCAGCTCGCGGCCCGGCGGCAGCGGGCTCACCTGGTTGGCCAGGTCGAGCAGCTCGTCGGTGGTGTCGCCCATCGCGGAGACCACCACCACGACGTCGTCGCCGGCCTTGCGGGCGGCGACGATGCGCTCCGCCACCCGCTTGATCCGCTCGGCGTTGGCGACGGAGGACCCGCCGTACTTCTGCACCACGAGTGCCACGACGGTGCACTCCCTCCCGGCGTCCCTGAGCGTGCCGACGCCGCCGGGATCCGGTCCGGCGGCGTGGGTCAGACCCTGTCAGGGTATCCGGCGCGCTCCGGCGCCGGGTCGGGTGATCCCACCATCCGGCCTGCCTAGCCCCGCTCCGGATCCGGCGTCAGGCCGTCCCACCAGGGCCGCGAGGGGGTACGCCGGCCGCGCGCGACGGCCGCGACACGCCGGTCGGAACGGCCACCCCCGCGCGCGCCGACCGCACCGCAGAATGACCCGGTGCATGTCCAACTCCGCGCGGCCCGCCGGGTGACCGCCCCGCTCGCGCTCCTGTTCCCGGCGCTGCTCGCCGCCTGCTCCGCGGACCCGCCCGCCGAACCGCCGGCGAGCGGGGGGCCGGCCCCAGCGTCGATCGACTCGGCCCGGGACCGGCTGGCCGCGCTCGCCGCGGCGGCCCGGGACCGGCACCTCACCGGCACGTACACGTTGAGCGGGGCCGGCGGCGGGGACCGGACGATCACGGTGACCACCGCGAACGACGGCACCTGGCGGGTGGACGTCCCGGGTGGGGCCGGCGGCGGCACGATCGACGTCTCGGTCGCCTCCACCGCCGACGGGCTGTTCCAGTGCGCCCTGCCCTCCGCCGGCCATCCCGAGGCGGCGGGCTGCGTGCGGATCGGGGACCCGGGCGACCGGGTGCCGGCACCGGTCGACCCGCGCGTCCAGCACCCGTTCACCGACTGGCCGAAGGTGCTCACCGACCGGCAGGCCCCGCTGGCGGTGTCGACGGCGAAGGCGCCGGCCGGGGTGAGCGGGACGTGCTTCTCCGTCGACACGACGTCGGCCTCGCTGGACGCGCCGCTGGACGTGGGCATCTACTGCTACCAGCCGGACGGGACGCTGACGCTGCTGCGCAGCGCGCTGGGCACCCTCCGGCTGGCCGGCCCACCGGCGCCGGGACCGGCCACCGTCGCCCTGGCCGGGCCGGTGGTGCCGAACGGCCCGTGGGAGACCGACGCGCCGCCGGCCGCGGGGCCGACGACAACGCCCTGACCAGGGCCGGGTTACGGGTGCCGTTGCCCACATTCGCCGACCCCGGCCGACGCAGCGAAACGCCCATACGGGACTCTTCCCCCATGTCGGACCTCCACCCCCTGCTCGCCTTCCGCTGGAGCCCCCGGGCCTTCGACCCCCAGGACCGGCTGGCCGGACAGGAGGTGGACTCGCTGCTGGAGGCCGCCCGCTGGGCCCCCTCCGCCGAGAACGCCCAGCCGTGGCGGTTCGCCGTCGGGCACCGGCAGGACGAGACCTGGAAGCGGCTCCTGGTCGCCCTCCCCGACGACGACCAGCGCTGGGCCCGGCACGCCTCCGCGCTGCTGCTCGCGGCGCACCGCGGCGACGACCCGGAACGGGCCGCGTACGACCTGGGCCAGGCGGTGGCCCACCTGACCGTCCAGGCCACCGCCCTCGGCCTGCACGTGCGTCAACTGGCCCGGTTCGACCGGGACGGGATCGCCGCCGAGCTCGACCTGCCCACCGACGTACGACCGGCGGTGGTGGCAGCCGTCGGCCGACTGGGCGACCCGCACGCCCTCCCCGCCGAACTGTTCCGGCGGGAGACCGGCCTGCGCCGCCGACGCCCGGTCGCCGACCTGCTGCTCGCTTGATCACCCGACCGGGTCGGCCGCCCCGCTGGCCCGCAGCAGCACCCCCGCGGCGTCGGTGTTGCGATAGCGGACGTGCCGCCCCTGGCGGGACCGGCTGACCAGACCGGCGGCGTGCAACGCGGCCAGGTGCTGCGAGACGTTCCCGGCGGACATCCCGGAGAGGCGGGCCAGGTCGGTGGTGGTCGTCGCCGCGGCCAACAGGTGCAGCAACGTGGCCCGGCCGGGACCGATCACCCGGGCCAGCGGGTCACCGGGCGGTGGCGTGGTCACCTCCCAGAGCGTGCCGACCGCCCGGACCGGGTACGCCCCGGCCGGTAGTGAGTCCTCCAGCAGGTTCCACAGCACCCGCCGGTCGGTGAACACCGTCGGGTTCAGCGCCAGCCCGCGACCGCGCAGGTCGAAGTCCCGTTCGAACGGATCGTCGCTGACCACCCGGTCGCCGAGCCAGCGCAGGCTCGGATGGAGCTGCTCGAAGAACCGACCGGCCCCGGTCTCGGCGAGCTGGGCCGCGCGGTACGCCACATCGGCGTCGAGCAGCGCGCGCAGCCGCGGCCAGTCCGGGGCGATCGCCTCGTCGTGCCAGACCCGCACCGCGTCGACGAGCCGCGGCAGCAGCCCACGGGGGTCGGCGAGCAGCGCCAGCCCGAACGCACTCAGTGGCCGGCGGTGGATGGTCGACAGCAGGTCCCGGACCACCACGGCCGGCGGCGTCGCCGCGATCTGGTCGAGCTGCTCGGCCAGCTCCACGTTGGGGCGGGCCGCCGGGGTGAGGAAGTCGGGCAACGGGCAGCCCCGCCAGGTCAACTCCGTCAACGGCCGGACCCGGACGGCGACCTCGGGTCGGCGCAGGATCACCCGGGCGCGGTCGACCCAGGGCAGGTGCACCGGATAGCGGACCGGGTCGGCCAGCGCCCACATGCTCATGACCGTCTCGTTGACCGGCGAGACGGCGAGCCGCACGCCCGCCACGTCGGCGAGGCTGAACCGCAACTCGGACACACGCACCCCCGGGAGCAGGATTCGGTCCAGCCTAAAAGGCTCGACCGATCTCGTGGGGACACGGTTCACTTCCGGCCATGGGGGCCAGAGACACCATCCGCACCGCCGTGGCAAACGTCGTACCGCCGGCCGGGTTGACCCGCGCGCTGGCCGTGCAGGCCATGGTCTACGCCATCGGCAGCGGCCTGTTCCACGCCGGCAGCGCCGTCTTCTTCACCCGGGCGTTGGGGCTCAGTGCCGCCCAGGTCGGGCTGGGCCTGTCCATCGCGGCCGGGGTGTCGCTGCTCGGCACGGTGCCGCTGGGCGGGCTCACCGACCGGTACGGGCCGCAGCGGGTCTGGCTGGTCGGACTGGTGCTCGACGCCGCGCTCTTCGCGTCGTACCCGTTCGTGGGCGGCTTCGCGAGCTTCCTCGCCGTGGTGGTGGCGCTGGCGGCGGTGGACGCGTCGACCGGGGTGGCCCGCCAGGTCTACTCGATCAACGCGCTCCCGCCGGCCGAACGGGTCACCGCGATGGCGTACCAGCGTTCGTCGTTGAACGTCGGCTTCGGGCTGGGCGCGGTGATCAGTGGCGTGGTGCTGACGGTGGACACGATCGAGGCGTACCGGGCGATGGTCTGGTTCATCGCGGCGGTGATCCTGGTGACGGCCCTGTTCGTCCGCCGGCTGCCCCGACTGCCGCAGGTGACCCGGGCGGTGGAGCCGATGGGTCGACTCGCCGTGCTGCGGGACCGGCCGTTCATGGCGGTGTCCCTGCTGTCCGGGCTGCTCACCTCGCACGGGGTGCTCTACCTGACGGTCATGCCGCTGTGGATCCTCACCCACACCGACGCCCCGAAGACGGTGATCGCCGCCCTGGTGCTGCTCAACACGGTCCTGATCGTGCTGCTCCAGGTACGCGTCAGCCGAGGCGCCGACACCGCCGCGGGCGCGGCGCGGGCCTCCCGCCGCGGGGGACTGCTGATCGCCCTGTCCTGTCTGGTCCTGCCGATCTCCGGGGTCACCCGGGGCCCGCTCACCGTGCTGGTGCTGGTGGCCGCCGCGATGCTGCTGATCCTGGCCGAGCTGATCGAGTCGGCGGGCACCTGGGGGCTCACCGCCACCCTTCCGCCGGACGACCAGCGCGGCGCGTACGTGGGGGCGCTGCGCCTCGGCGAGCAGGCGCAGTACCTGATCGCCCCGGCGGGGTTGACGGCGCTCGGCGTGACCACCGGCGGCTGGGGCTGGTACCCGATGGCGGCGATCTTCGTGCTGGTCGGGTTGGCGATCGTGCCGGCGGTGGCGTGGACCGGGCGGACCCCACGGCTGGGCGCCGCGAGCCCGCAACCCGAGGCGGTGACCCCTGTCCCATAGTCCGGGCGCGCCTTACCAACCCCGGTCCCAGCACGTAGGGTGACCCTGACATGTGGCGGGCGTACCTTCTCCTTGGTCGCCGCGACGAGGCCTGACGGCCGGCACCTCGTCGCGGAGTCGAACCGCGCCGTCCAGCAGATCCGAACAATCCATCGGCACCGCCCGGCATCGTCGCCCGGCCCCGCCGACACCTTCCGATTGCTGACGCCACCTGTTCCAGGGAGCACTCCGCCATGGCTCAACCCGCCGTCGACGCCGCGAACGATCCGATCGCCCGGCAGCGCCCCAGCCGGATGCCGTTCCGGCGCTACCAGCCCTACCAGCAGCAGTTCCGGGTCGACCTGCCCGACCGCGCCTGGCCCACCCGCCACGTCGACGCCGCGCCCCGCTGGTGCGCGGTCGACCTGCGCGACGGCAACCAGGCGCTGATCGACCCGATGTCCCCGGAGCGCAAGCGCCGGATGTTCCAGCTGCTGGTGCAGATGGGTTACAAGGAGATCGAGGTCGGCTTCCCGTCGGCCAGCCAGACCGACTTCGACTTCGTCCGGCAGCTGATCGAGCAGGACCTGATCCCGGAGGACGTCACCGTCCAGGTGCTCACCCAGTGCCGGGAGCACCTGATCGAGCGGACCTTCGAGTCGCTGCGCGGCGCCCGCCGGGCCATCGTGCACTTCTACAACTCCACCTCAACGCTCCAGCGTCGGGTGGTCTTCGGCCTGGACCGCGACGGCATCACCGACATCGCCACCCAGGGCGCGCGGCTCTGCCAGAAGTACGCCGAGATCCACACCCCGGACACCGAGATCCACTACGAGTACTCCCCCGAGTCGTACACCGGCACCGAGCTGGAGTACGCGCTGGAGGTCTGCTCCCGGGTCATCGACGTGATCGACCCGACCCCGGACCGCAGGCTGATCGTCAACCTGCCGGCCACCGTCGAGATGGCCATGCCGAACGTGTACGCCGACTCGATCGAGTGGATGCACCGGCACCTGCCCCGGCGGGACAGCCTGGTGCTGAGCCTGCACCCGCACAACGACCGGGGCACCGGCGTGGCCGCCGCCGAGCTGGGCCTGCTGGCCGGCGCCGACCGGATCGAGGGCTGCCTGTTCGGCAACGGCGAGCGGACCGGCAACGTCGACCTGGTGACGCTGGGCCTGAACCTCTTCTCCCAGGGCATCGACCCGATGATCGACTTCTCGAACATCGACGAGGTCAAGCGGGCGGTCGAGTACTGCAACCAGCTGCCCGTGCACGAGCGCCACCCGTACGCCGGCGACCTGGTCTACACCGCCTTCTCCGGCTCGCACCAGGACGCCATCAAGAAGGGCTTCGACGCGCTGCACGCCGACGCCGCGGCGGCCGGGGTGCCGGTGGACGAGTTCACCTGGGCGGTGCCGTACCTGCCGATCGACCCGAAGGACCTGGGCCGCACCTACGAGGCGGTCATCCGGGTCAACTCGCAGTCCGGCAAGGGCGGCGTCGCGTACATCATGAAGTCCGAGCACCAGCTGGACCTGCCGCGTCGACTCCAGATCGAGTTCTCCGGGGTGGTGCAGCACGTCACCGACCACGGCGGCGGCGAGGTCGAGCCGGCCGCCATGTGGGACATCTTCGCCAGCAACTACCTGCTCGACCACCAGGTCGACCCGGTGGTCGAGCTGGCCGGGTACGACCTCGGCACGGTCGACGGCAAGGTCGAGATCGAGGCCAACGTGCGCCACGCCGGCCGGGCCCGGACGCTCGCCGCGATCGGCAACGGCCCGATCGACGCGTACGTCAACGCGATGCAGTACCTCGGCGTGGCGGTACGCGTGCTCGACTACCACGAGCACGCGCTCTCCTCCGGCGGGGACGCGCAGGCGGCCGCGTACGTGGAGTGCGAGGTGGACGGCCGTACCGTCTGGGGTGTCGGGATGGACGCGAACATCGTCACCGCCTCGATCAAGGCGGTCACCAGCGCCGTCAACCGCGCCCACCGCTGAGCGCGCAAGGACGAACGGGTCGAGGGCGCTCCGGCGCAGCATGCGCCGTCGGCCCGTTCGCCAGGGCCCCCTGTTAACGCCTCCGGTATAGCAGGGGCCCCTTCTTAACACCGCTGGGCTCAGGCCGGCGTGACCGTCGGCGGCGCCGCGTCGAGGACCACGGCCTGGGCGACGACCACCCGCTGGCCGTCGAAGGTCATCGCCGGTGAGCCGTGCAGCCGGTAGCCCTCGGCCAGCGCGGTGCTGACCCGGCGGCAGAACTCCGCGTCGTCCGGGCCGGTGAGCAGCCGGTACCGCAGCCGTTCGTCGTGATCCGTCATCGCGCGACCGTAGCAGCCTGGCGCCCGGCCTCCCGCGGTGTTAACAGGGGGCCCCTGCTATACCGGAGGCGTTAACAGGGGGCCCCTGCTTACTTCCGGTCGGGTGGGGTGGAGGCGGGCAGCGAGTGACAGGGCTGACCGCCGGGGGCCTGCCGGGGCGGCCGGTGCACCAGCACGGCAGCCAGCACCGCCCCGGCGAGCAGCAGCCCCGCGCACCAGGCCAACGCCCCCCGGTACGCGTGGGTCAGGTCGGCCTTCTGCTCGTACCCGGTGCCGGAGAGGCCGACCAGCAGCGGCAGTGCGGCCACCGCGAGCAGGCCACCGGCCCGGGAGGCGGCGTTGTTGAAGCCGCTCGCCACCCCGGCGAACCGGTCCGCGACGGCGGCCAGCACGGAGGCGGTCAGCGGCGCCACCACCAGGGTCAGTCCGGCGCCGAAGAGCACCACCCCGGGCAGCACGTCGGTCCAGTAGGAGGCGCCGGGTCCGACCGCGCGGAGCAGCAGCAGCCCGGCCGCGGCGATCACCGGGCCGACGGTGAGCGGCAGCCGGGGACCGATCCGGGCGGAGAGCGCCCCGGCCCGGGCCGACCCGAGCAGCAGCAGCACCGTCATCGGCACGGTGGCCAGGCCGGTGCGCAGCGCCGACCAGCCGAGCACGTTCTGGAGGTAGACGGCGAGGAAGAAGGTGAAGCCGCCCAGCGCGGCGTACACCACCACTGTGAAGACGTTCAGCACCGAGAAGAGCCGGCTGGAGAAGATGGTGGTGGGCAGCATCGCGCCCTCGCCCCGCCGCCGCTCCAGCCAGACGAAGGCCGCCGCGGCGGCCACCCCGACCAGCACCGCGGCCAGCACCGTCGGCGAGCGCGGGCCGCGGGCCGGGGCGTCGATCAGCGCGTACGTGATGCCGCCGAGGCCCAGCGCGCCGAGCAGCGCGCCGGTGACGTCGAACCGCCGCCGGCCGGTCCGGGAGACGTTCTCGTCCCGGCTCTCCGGCACCCAGCGCAGCGCGGCGAGCACCACCGCCACGGCCAGCGGCAGGTTGATGAAGAAGATCCACCGCCAGGAGAGGGTGTCAATCAGGTAGCCCCCCAGCAGCGGGCCGAGCGCGGTGGACACGCCGGACAGTCCGGACCAGGTGCCGATGGCCTTGGCCCGGTCGTCGGGGTGGAAGCTGGCCTGGAGCACCGAGAGCGAGCCGGGAGTGAGCAGTGCGCCGCCGGCGCCCTGGAGCACCCGGGCGGCGATCAGTTGGCCGGTGTCCTGGGCCAGCCCGCAGAGCAGTGACGCGGCCGCGAACCACACCACCCCCAGCAGGAAGATCCGGCGGCGGCCGAACCGGTCCCCGAGCGCCCCGCCGAGCAGCACGAACGCCGCCAGCATGAGCAGGTAGCCGTTGACGGTCCATTGCAGACCGGCCACGGTGGCGCCCAGCTCGGCGCCGAGCCGGGGCAGGGCCACGTTGACCACGGTGCTGTCCAGGAAGACCATGCCGGAGGCGAGGATCGCGGCGAGCAGGGTGCCGCGCCCGGCGGCGGATCCGGTGCGCAGCGCGGGAGCGGGTGCCGTCATGCGTCCAATCTCCCCCGTGCCGCGTCCTTCCCGCCACGAATCGCCGAAAGCCCCGCTGGGTACTGTGCGGACTCGCGGCAACCGAGCAAGCTGGAGAGGTGTCGACTGTGCGTACCAGATCAGGAGTCGGAGCGGCCGCGTTGGCCGTGACGCTCGCGTTCGGTGTGACCGGCTGCGTCCCGGTCGAGGTCGACCAGCCGGAGGCCACCCCGACGGTGAACGGCAACGTCCGGACCCAGCTCGACCAGCTGACCGTGGCGAAGGAGACGACGATGCGCGGCTACAGCCGGGACCGTTTCCCGCACTGGCGGGGCACCGGCACCAACTGCGACGTCCGGGACAGCGTCCTCAAGCGCGACGGCAAGGGCATCGAGCTCTCCGGCTGCAACGTGGTGGGTGGCCGCTGGGAGAGCGTGTACGACGGCAAGGTGCTCACCGACCCGGTCGAGGTGGACATCGACCACACGGTCCCGCTGGCCGAGGCGTGGCGGACCGGCGCCGCCGAGTGGGACGACGCGAAGCGCGGCAACTTCGCCAACGATCTGACTCGGCCGCAGCTCATCGCGGTTTCCCGGACGTCCAACCGGGCAAAGGGTGACCAGGATCCCGCCCAGTGGAAGCCGCCGAACCGGTCGTACTGGTGCACGTACGCGCAGCGCTGGGTGACCGTCAAGCACTACTGGCGGCTGACGGTGACCAGCACCGAGAAGTCCGCCCTGGCCGACATGTTGGAGGAATGCTGATGGGTGAGCAGGCCGTGACCGGCTCCGGGGACGCGCCCGCCCCGGAGCGGACACCGGACGCCACCGGGGACGACGCGGCGGCGGCCACCGGCAGCGGGGACGCCACCGCCGCGCGGGCGGTCGGCGAGGCCCCGCCGGCGCCACCCGCCGGTGAGCCGGTGGCGAAGGCGGCCGGGGGCAGCCCACAGGACCGCACCACCGACGTGACGGCCGGTCCGGGCGGGGTGATGACCGACGAGGTGGGTGTGGTCACCGGCGAGTTGACCCTGCGCACCGGGTACGCCGACGGCAAGGTCACCCTGCGGGTGCAGTACAGGGACGCCGACGAGTGGTACGCGGTCACCGGCGGCACGGCGCCGCTGGCCGACCCGGCCGGACTGGACGCGGTCCACGCGATCGCCGTCGCCCTGCTGAACCGCCCGGAGGGCTGACCGGCAACGGAACGCGGCCCCGCCCGAACCCGGGTGGGGCCGCGTCCGCGTGTTCCGGGTCAGACGTACGAGCCGGGCTCGCTCGGGGCGGAGACCACGCCCGGGTCCTCGCCCTCGCCCGCCGGCCGGGTGAGCTGCACGGCGACCTTGTGCGGGCGCAGCTCCCCGCTGGCGATCTGCTCGGCCCAGTGGCAGGCCACCCGGCTGGCGCCGATCTCGCGCAGCACCGGCCGTTCGTCGGCGCAGCGGGTCGGCTGGGCCCACGGGCAGCGGGTGTGGAACCGGCAGCCCGACGGCGGGTTGGCCGGCGAGGGCAGGTCACCGGAGAGCAGGATCCGCTCCCGGCGGTCCTCCACGTCCGGGTCCGGGACCGGCACCGCCGACATCAGCGCCCGGGTGTACGGGTGCAGCGGTTCGGTGTAGAGCCGGTCGCTCGGCGCCTCCTCGACCAGCGCGCCGAGGTACATCACCCCGACGGTGTCGGAGATGTGCCGGACCACGGCGAGGTCGTGGGCGATCACCAGGTAGGTCAGGCCGAGGTTGTCCTGGAGTTCGTCCAGCAGGTTGACCACCTGGGCCTGGATGGAGACGTCCAGGGCGGAGACCGGCTCGTCGGCGACGATCAGCTCCGGTCCGAGCACCAGGGCCCGGGCGATGCCGATTCGCTGCCGCTGGCCGCCGGAGAACTCGTGCGGATAGCGGGAGAGCGCCCAGCGGGGCAGCCCGACCTTGTCCAGCGTCTCGCCGATGAGCTTCCGCCGCTCGTCCCGGCTGCCGCCGATGCCGTGGGTCTGGAGCCCCTCGGTGAGGATCGACTCGACGTTCTGCCGGGGGTCCAGGCTCGACATCGGATCCTGGAAGATCATCTGCATCCGGCGGCGCATCGCCCGCAGCTTGCCGGCGGGCAGCTTGCCCAGCTCCACCCCGTCGAAGACGACCTCGCCGCCGGTGGGCGGGTTGAGCTGGAGCAGCGCCCGGCCCAGGGTGGACTTGCCGCAGCCGGACTCGCCGACCAGCCCGTAGGTCTTTCCACGCGGGATCCGCAGGTCGACCCCGTCGACGGCCTTGACGTGTCCGATCGTCCGATCGAAGATCACCCCCCGCTTGATCGGGAAGTGCACCTTCAGGTCGCGTACCTCGACGAGGATGTCTTCGTCGGTCATGCTGAGCCTACCTTCGTTCGCGACTGCGGGGCTCGCAGAACCGGCTCACTCCTCGCGCTCACTGAGATTCCTCCTCGCGCGGGGCTGGGCCGAAGCCCGGCACGGTCGGCGGGTCGTTCGGGACGGCCTGCGCCGGCACGGCGCCGGGCTCGGCCGGCGTCGGCACCGCGTCCTCGCCGGCCGCCGGGGCCTCCCGGTAGAGCGCCTGCGCCGCGTCCGGGGTCACCCCGGGCACCGGCGCCGGGTTGACGCACCGGTAGCTGCGCCCGTCGTGGGCGAGCACCAGCTCCGGCGGCCCGTCCACGCACTCGTCCACCCGGCGGGCGCAACGCGGCGCGAAGGCGCAGCCCTCCACCCAGGGCAGCACGTCGCGCACCGAGCCGGGGATCGGGTTGAGCCGCTCGCCCCGCCCGGCGTCCAGGCGCGGGACCGACCCGAGCAACCCCACCGTGTACGGGTGGCGCGGCTCGCGGAACAGCGGGCGGCGGCGGGCGGTCTCCACCACCTTGCCGGCGTAGAGCACGTTGATGGTCTCGCACATGCCGGCCACCACACCGAGGTCGTGGGTGATCATCACCAGCGCGGTGCCGGAGTCGCGGACCAGATCCTTGAGCAGCTCCAGGATCTGGGCCTGGATGGTGACGTCCAGCGCGGTGGTCGGCTCGTCGGCGATCAGCAGCCGGGGCTGGCAGGCCACCGCCATCGCGATCAGGGCGCGCTGCCGCATGCCACCGGAGAGCTGGTGCGGGTATTCCTTCAGCCGGCGACGCGGGTCGGGAATGCCGACCCGGTCGAGCAGCGCCACCGCCTCCTTCTCGGCCGCCGCGCCCTTCATCCCGCGGTGCCGGGTGAGCACCTCGGTCACCTGCAACCCGATCGGGATCACCGGGTTCAGCGAGGAGAGCGGGTCCTGGAAGATCATCGCGACGTCCCGGCCCCGGATGTCGCGCCGGGACCGGTCGTCGAGCTGGAGCAGGTCGGTGCCGTCGAAGACCGCCTTGCCGCCGACCTTGAGACCGGGCTGCTTGGGCAGCAGGCCCATGATGGCCAGCGAGGTGACGCTCTTGCCGCAGCCGGACTCGCCGACCAGGCCGACCACCTCGCCGGCGTCGACCGAGAAGGAGACCCCGTCGACGGCGTTGACCGTACGCTGACCGCGCCGGGCGAACGTCACGGAGAGGTCGTCCACTTCGAGCAGTGCCATGAAGACCTACTTCCGCAGCTTCGGGTCGAGGGCCTCGCGCATCGCCTCGCCCAGGAGGGTGAAGCCCAGCGCGGTGACGATGATCGCGAGGGCCGGCAGGACGGCCAGCCGGGGCGCCGAGTCGAGGTACGACTGCGCGTCCGCGAGCATCACGCCCCACTCCGGGATGGAGGCGTCGTTGTTGCCGAGGCCGAGGAAGGACAGCGCCGCCGCCTCGATGATCGCCGTGGCCAGCGTGAGCGTCGCCTGGACGATGACCGGGGCGAGCGAGTTCGGCACCACGTGGGTCAGCGCGATCTTCGGCTTCTTCACGCCGAGCGAGGTGGCCGCCAGCACGTAGTCGCTGTTCGACTGGGCGATCATCGAGCCGCGCAGCAGCCGGGCGAAGACCGGCACGGAGACCACACCGACGGCGATCATGACGGTGGTCAGCCCGGCGCCGAGCAGCGCCGCGATGCTGATCGCCAGCAGCAGGCTCGGCATGGCCAGCAGCATGTCGATGAAACGCATGAGCACGTTGTCGACCGCCCGGCCCCACCGGCCGCCCAGGCCGGCGGCGGCGCCGGCGACGCCGCCGATCAGCGAGCCGATGGCGAGACCGATCAGGGTGGACACCACGCCGACCAGCAGGGTCTGCCGGGCGCCCACGATCATGCGGCTGAACTCGTCCCGGCCGAGCTGGTCGGTGCCGAACCAGTTCTCCGCGCGCGGCCCGGGGAAGTCGCCGAGGCGGACCTCGCCCTTCCAGAGCTGCGCCTCCGGCGGGTGCGGGACGAGGAACGGCCCGATCACGGCCACCAGGACGAACAGGGTGAGGATGACCGCGCCGACGATGGCGGCCGGGTTGCGCCGCAGTCGGCGGAACGCCTCCTTCCAGAGGCTCACCCCCTGCTCGTCGTCCCGGGCGGCCAGCTCGGCGAGCCGGTCCAGCTTCTCGCGCTTCTTGCCAGCGGTGACGGTCATCGCACCCTCACCCTCGGGTCGATCACGCTGTAGGAGAGGTCCACGATGAGGTTCACCAGCACGTACACCACCGCGATGATCAGAATGAAGCCCATCAGCACCGGATAGTCGCGCTGGCTGATCGCTTCGTAGATGAAGGCGCCGATGCCGCCGTACGCGAAGACGGTCTCGGTGAGCACCGCGCCGGAGAGCAGGCCGCCGGTGAGCAGGCCGATCGAGGTGACCACCGGCAGCATCGAGTTGCGCAGCACGTGCCGGCCCCGGACCGTACGCTCGGTCAGGCCCTTGGCCTCGGCGGTGCGGACGAAGTCCTCGTTGAGCACCTCCAGCACGCTGGCCCGGGTGATCCGGACGATGATCGCCAGCGGGATGCTGGCCAGCGCGACGGCCGGCAGCACCAGGTGCCAGAGCGCGTCGGCGGCGGCGTCCCACTCGCGGGTCATCAGCCCGTCGAGGACGAAGAAGTTGGTGACCCGGGTCGCCCCGAGGGTGGGGTCCTGCCGGCCGCTGGACGGGAACCAGCCCAGGTTCTCGGCGAAGATCGCCTTGAGCACGTACGCCAGGAAGAAGACCGGGATGCAGATGCCGATCAGCGAGCCGCCGACCGAGGCGTGGTCGAGGAACCGGCCCCGGCGGCGGGCGGCCAGGTAGCCCAGCGGGATTCCGATGCCGATGGCGATGACCATCGCCATGACGGTCAGCTCGACGGTGCCGGGGAACCGCTCCAGGAACTCGGTGGTGACGGCTCGCTTGGTGGAGGTCGAGGTGCCGAGGTCCAGCTTGATCATGCGGCGCAGGAAGCGCGCGTACTGGACCAGGATCGGCTCGTCGAGGCCGAGGCTGCGCCGGATAGCGGCGCGCATCTGCGGGGTGCCGCGCTCACCGAGGATCGCGGTCTCGGGCCCGCCGGGCAGGCGGTGCAGCCAGATGAACAGCAGGACGGAGAGCCCGAACAGGGTGGGTATCAGCTGTAGCAGGCGTCTGACGATGAAGCGGAACACGGCGGCCTCGAAGGGGGTGCGGAGGGGTGCGGGCGGACGCTGTGGTTCCAGCGCCCGCCCGCATTCGGTGCCTCAGGTCAGGTCAGGACTACTTGAACTCGGCGGTGGCGAACCGCTCGTCGGTGAGCGGGCTCGCCTTGATCCCGGTCACGTCCTTGCCGAACACGATCGCCGGCGGGGAGTGCGAGATCGGCACACCCGGCAGGAAGTCCATCACGGCCTTGTTGAGCGCCTTGTACTTCTCCGTCCGCGCCGCCGCGTCGGCGGTGGTGTCGGCGTCCTTGAACTGGGCGAAGAGCTGCGGGTTGTTGAAGCCCCACTCGTCCTTCGGCCGGTCGAAGAAGGTGCCGATGAAGTTGTACGCGTCGCCGTAGTCACCGGTCCAGCCGAGGAAGTGCAGGTCGTGCTTGCTGCCGGAGGTGGTGGCGTTGAGGTAGTCCGGGCTCCACTTCAGCGGGATGGCCTCGACCTTGATGCCGACCGCCTGGAGGTCCGCCGAGAGCAGCTCGAAGATGTCCTTCGGGTTCGGCATGTACGGCCGGGTGACCTCGGTCGGGTAGTGGAACTTCAGCGTCAGGTTCGACGCGCCGGCCGCGGCCAGCAGCTGCTTGGCCTTCTCCGGGTTGTAGTCGTACTTGGTGACGTCGCCGTTCCAGCCCTCGACGGTGTCCGGCATGAAGTTCAGCGCGACCTTGGCGCCCGGGGGCAGCTTCGAGTCGACCAGCGCCTGACGGTTCAGCGCGTACGCGATCGCCTGGCGGACCCGGATGTCGGCGAGCTTCGGGTTCCCCTTCTGGTTGATGGCCAGGTAGAGGATGTTGAACGCCGGGCGGGTGAGGACGTTGAAGCCCTCCTTCTTCAGCGGGTCGACGTCGGCCGGGCCGACCAGGTCGTAACCCTGGATGTCACCCGAGCGGAGCGCCTGCTTGCGGGCGTTCTCGTCCGAGATCGTCTTGTAGATGATGGTCTTCAGCTTGGCCTTGTCGCCGTAGTAGTCGTCGTTGCGCTCGATGGTGAGCGTCTTGTTCGCGACGTCCCAGGACTTGAACTTGAACGGGCCGGTGCCGGTCGGGTGCTCCATCGCGTACGCCGGGTACTTGATGTCCTCGGCGGTGCCGGTGACGTTGCTCGCGTCGAACTCCTCCAGCGCCTTCGGGCTGTGGATGGAGAACGACGGCAGCATCAGGGCGGCCGGGATCTTGCTGGAGACCCGGGTGAAGGCCAGGTCGACCGTGGTGGCGTCCTTGGCGGTGCAGGACTTGAAGAGGCTCGGCGGCAGGTCGGCGTTCTCGTTCTTGGCGAAGCCGCCCATGACGTCCTGCCAGTACGCCGTCACGTCCGGGCTCTGCATGAGGCCCTTGGCGTTGTACCAGCGGTCGAAGTTCTTGCAGACCGCCTCGGCGTTGAAGTCGGTGCCGTCGTGGAACTTCACGCCCGAGCGGAGCTTGAAGGTCCAGGTGGTGCCGGCGGCGTCCGGCGTCCAGGACTCGGCCAGACCCGGCGTGACCTTGGTGCCACCCTCCTCCGGGCGGACCAGCGTCTCGAAGACCTGGCGGGCCACGCGCAGCGACTCACCGTCGCTGGCGAAGCTGGGGTCGAGCACCTTCGGGTCTCCGGCGACGCCGAAGACGAGGGTGTCCTTCTTGCTACCTCCGGAACCACTATCGCGGTCGCTCTCGGCGCAGCCTGCTACCGCGAGGGCCGCGACCGCGACGGCCGCGATGGCGACCTTCGGCCTGGGTGCACGCATGGTGCTTCACCTCGTCCTTGGGGGTACGGACAACGTGGTGACAGGGGTCACCGATGGCGGTGACCTTAGCCCCCGTTCGGACCGCCGGGAAACTGCCGACGAAGCGGTTGGTACCGGATCGTGTCTTAACCGGTGCGCGGAGCACAGATCGGTGTCACACCCAGCGGCAATTAGGGCGGAATGCCCAGCTTTCAGGTTGACCGATTTGTTACATCGACAGTCGCCAGCGAAGTCCACATGTCAGAACCCACAGTGGACACGGCCGCCGGGCCGGAAACGGACGAACGGCCGGCGCCGGGGTCCGGCACCGGCCGCACGGCCTCGATCGGGTACGCCTCAGACGGCGCGCCGGCCCTCGAAGGCCCGGCCGAGGGTGATCTCGTCGGCGTACTCCAGGTCGCCGCCGACCGGCAGCCCGCTGGCCAGCCGGGTGACCGCGATCCCCATCGGCTTGACCATCAGGGCGAGGTACGTCGCCGTCGCCTCACCCTCGGTGTTCGGGTCGGTGGCGAGGATCAGCTCGCGTACCGCGCCGGTGCCGAGCCGGAGCAGCAGCTCCCGGATGCGCAGATTGTCCGGCCCGATGCCCTCGAGCGGATTGATCGCCCCGCCCAGCACGTGGTAGCGGCCGCGGAACTCGCCGGTCCGCTCCACCGCCACGACATCCTTCGGCTCCTCCACCACGCAGAGCACCTCGTCGGTGCGGCGCGGATCGCGGCAGATCCGGCACTGCTCGGACTCGGACACGTTGTAGCAGGTGGTGCAGAACCGGACCAGGTCCTTGACCTTACGCAGCGCGCCGGCCAGCCGGTTGACGTCGGCCGGGTCCGCGGACAGGACGTGGAAGGCGATCCGCTGGGCGCTCTTCGGGCCGACGCCCGGGAGCCGTCCCAGCTCGTCGATCAGGTCCTGGATGGCGCCCTCGTACACCGCCGGCTCAGAACCCGGGCAGGCCGAGGCCGCCCATGCCGCCGGAGACCGGGCCCATCTTCTTCTCGGTCAGCTCGCGGGCCGCCTCGGCGGCGTTGTGCACGGCCGCGACGACCAGGTCCTCCAGCGTCTCGACGTCCTCCGGGTCGACCGCCTTCGGATCGATCTTGATCGCCTTCAGCTCGCCGGTGCCCGCGACGGTCGCGGTGACCAGGCCACCGCCGGCGGTGCCGGTCAGCTCGGCCTCGGCGAGCTCGGCCTGCGCCTTGGCGATCTGCTGCTGCATCTTCTGCGCCTGCTTCAGCATCTGCTGCATGTTCGGCTGTCCACCTGGGCGCACGGATGGCTCCTTCTCGCACTCGTCCCGCTCGGCCGTCGCCAAGCCTAGCCGTTGTGAGCAGGCTCGCCGCCGCACGGTACTTCCGGATCGCCGGACCCGGGGACGATGATCACGGAAGGCGACACGGGGAGGTGGCGGATGTCCGGCGAACGGGCGGCCGAGGTGATGGAACGGCAGGCCCGGGCCTGCGCGGCCATGGGCGGCGGGTGCTATGCCGACCTGCTGGTCCGCGCCGCGGCGGACGTCCGGGCCGGCGGGCCGTGCGCCGAGGCCATCGACGGGTACGCCGACGCCCCGCTGGACGCCGCCGTCCCGCTGCGGCTGCTCGGGGGCGTGCACGCGCTGGTGCTCACCGGGCGGGCGCCCGAGCTGGCCCGGTTCTATCCGAGCGCCGGCGGGGCGTACCGGGCCGGGGACGCGGCGGACTGCTGGGCCGCGTTCCGGGCGGTGGTCGCCGCGCAACGGGACGCCCTGCGCCCCTGGCTGCGCCGCCCGCCGCAGACCAACGAGGTCGGCCGGGCCAACCTGCTCCTCGCCGGCCTGCTGCACGCCATCGACGAGCTGGGTGACCGGCCCGTCCGCCTGGTCGAGATCGGCGCGAGCGCCGGGTTGAACCTGCGCGCCGACCGGTTCCGGGTGACGGCGACGGACTTCGCCTGGGGGCCGGCCGACTCCCCGGTGCCGCTGCCCGACGCGTGGCGCGACGGCGTACCCGGCTGGCTGCGGGCCGCCGCCCGGGCGTACCCCGAGGTCACCGTGGTCGAGCGGCTCGGCTGCGACGTGACGCCGCTGGACCCCGCCGGCGCGGAGGGCGCGCTGGCGCTGCGGGCGTACGTCTGGCCGGAGAACACCGCCCGGGCCGCCCGGCTGGCCGGGGCGCTGGAGCTGGCCCGGGCGCTGCCCGCCCGGGTGGTGGCGGCGGGCGCCGCCGACTTCCTCGCCGGGCTGGACACCCGGCCCGGCACGCTCACCGTGCTGTGGCACTCGGTGATGCGGCAGTACGTGCCCGCGGCGGAGTGGCGCCGGGTCGACGCGGAGATCGACCGGCTGGCCGGCGGTGGCGCGCCGTTCGCGTACCTGTCGTTCGAGCCGGACCCGGACGGCCGGCACTTCGAGCTGCGGGCCCGGCTCGGTGCCGGCCCGGACCGGCTGCTCGCCCGGGCCCACCCGCACGGCCTGCCCGCCTGGACGGTCTGACCGGCCGGGCTAGCGGGCGTCCACCTCGTCGATCTTCTCGGCGCCGAACGCCTCCCGGAGCAGCTGCACGGCCTGCTCCTCGCTGGACTGCCGGGCGGTCCGCTCGTCGATCACCACGTCGAGCGGCTCGTCACCCGGGTCGAAGCCCTCGTAGGCCGGGGTGGCCGGCTGCCCGCCCGACCGGCCGCCGCGCAGCGGCCCGTCGAAGTCCGGGTCGTACGGCGGCTCCCCCGCCCAGTCCGCGTCGGCGGTCCTACGCGCCTCCGGACCGGTCCGCGCGCCCTTGCCGGCGCCCGCCGCGGCAGCCCGCGCGGCGGCGATCGCGCTGCTCACCGGCGCGCCGTTGGCCGGCCGTCGCGGTGCCGCCGGGGCCGACCCGGATCCGGGCGCAGCGCTCCCGCCGGAGTTGGTCGCGGTCGGCGGGTTGACACCGGGGTCGACCGCGACCGGCGGGTGCGCGCCGGAGCTGCCTGCGGGACCGCCGTTCGGGGCGCTCGTCGGCGAGCCACCCGGGCGGGCCGCCTCCGGCCAGTCACCGCCGGCATCGTCCGCCGTGCCGGCAACGCCCTCCGGCCGGGCCCCCGCGCGGGGAGCGCCGTCGCCGCCGGGTCGGGCCGGCTCGGGCCAGTCCTCGTCGTCGGATCCGCCGCCCGACGGGTCGCCACCGCCGGTGGGGGCACTGCCGTTACGAGCACCGCCGTCCCGGGCACTGTCGGGACGGGCCGAGCCGCCGGGCTGGTCGTGACCGGCAGCGGGCCGGACGGGGGCCGCTGGCGGTTGCGCGGCAGCCGCAGGCGGCTGGGCGGGAGCCGCAGGCGGCTGGGCGGCCGGTCGGGCCGGCGCGGACGACGGCGCCGGGGCGCCGAGCGTGCTGCCACCCCGCTCGCCGGCCACCTCGCAGCGGATCTGCCAGCGGACACCGAACTCCTCGTACAGCGCCTCGGCCAGCACAGAGGTCTGGTTGCCCATCATCTGCGCCAGCACCGGCGACTTGACGGTCAGCACCAGCGTGTCGCCGTCGACGTCGCGGACCACCGCGTCCCGCATCAGCGCCGCCGCCGGCTTCTTGATCCGGTTCACCTTGGCCACGATGTCCGGCCAGGCCCGGCGGACCGCAACCGCGTCCAGCGCGCCCGGGGCGGACGCGCCGGGGCGGGGCGGGGCGGGGGTCGCCGGGTCGGGCAGCACCGCCGAAGGCGGCACCGGGCGGCGGGCCGGGGCGCCGGACTCCGGCGCGGCCGGCGCGGCCGAGCCGTGGGAATGGGCGGCCGAGCCGTGGGACGGGCCGGTCGCTTCCTGGGACGGGACGGCCGCGGGGACGGCCTGCGGGGGTGCGGCAGCCGCCGGCTCGCCGGCGGTCTCCGGGGCTGGCGCGGCGGCAGCCGCGGCCGGGGCGGGAGGCTGCTGGCGTACCTCCGGGGCGGGCGCGACCGGCGCGGGCCCGGCGGCGGCCGGCGGCAGCTCGCCGCCACCCAGGGTGAGCCGGCGCTCCATGCGTTCCAGGCGCTGGAGCAGCCCACCGGTCGAGTCGTCGGCACCGGGCAGCAGCATCCGGGCGCAGATCAGCTCCATCAGCAGCCGGGGCGCGGTGGCGCCGCGCATCTCGACCAGCCCGTTGTGCACGATGTCGGCGCACCGGGACAGGGTGGCCGGACCGAGCCGCTGGGCCTGGGCGGCCATCCGCTCCATCTGGTCGGCCGGGCCGTCGATGAGACCCTTGGCGGCGGCGTCCGGCACCTGCTGGAGGACGATCAGGTCGCGCAGCCGTTCCAGCAGGTCGGAGGCGAACCGACGCAGGTCGTGCCCGGCCTCGGCCACCCGGTCGACGGTGGCGTACGCGGCGGCGCCGTCCCCGGCGGCCAGCGCGTCGCACATCTCGTCGATCAGCGCCGAGTCGGTCACGCCGAGCAGCGCGACGGCCCGGGCGTAGCTGACCCCCTCCGGGCCGGCGCCCGCGATGAGCTGGTCGAGCACGGAGAGGCTGTCCCGCATGCTGCCCGCACCGGCGCGCACCACGAGCGGGAAGACGGCCGGGTCGACCTTGACCCCCTCCGCCTCGGTCAACTGCTCAAGGTACGGCCGGACCACCTTCGGCGGGAACAGCCGGAACGGGTAGTGGTGGGTCCGCGACCTGATCGTGCCGAGGACCTTCTCCGGCTCGGTGGTGGCGAAGATGAACTTGACGTACTCCGGCGGCTCCTCGACCAGCTTGAGCAGGGCGTTGAAGCCGGCCGACGAGACCATGTGCGCCTCGTCGATGATGTAGATCTTGAAGCGGCTGCGGGCCGGCGCGAAGAACGCCTTCTCGCGCAGGTCCCGGGCGTCGTCGACGCCGCCGTGGCTGGCCGCGTCGATCTCGATGACGTCGATCGACCCGCTGCCGTCGGGGGCCAGCCCCCGGCAGGACTCGCACTGCCCGCACGGCTCGGGGGTGGGGCCCTGCTCACAGTTGAGCGAGCGGGCCAGGATCCGGGCGCTGGAGGTCTTGCCGCAACCCCGCGGGCCGGAGAAGAGGTAGGCGTGGTTGAGCCGGCCGCTGCGCAGTGCCTGGGACAGCGGCTCGGTGACCTGCTCCTGGCCGATCATCTCGGCGAAGGTGCGCGGCCGGTATTTGCGGTAGAGCGCCAGCGTCACGCGTCCCGCCTCCTCTCGACCGAGCCATTCTGCGCCGGTCGGGCGCGGGTGACCACCCACCACCCCGTGACCTGACCCGCAGTCACGGTACCGGCGCCCGGAGACAAAAAGGCCTCCCGTGCACCCGGCAGAGCTCGCTTATCCTTGCTGCCTTCCGGCCCTGGGGAGGTTCACGAGATACCGCCGCACGGGAGGTGCCGCCAAGCCTACCCGACCCGGCGTGGATCTTCAGGGGGTGGTGGGGTGGCCCGGCCGCCGGGTACCTGTATCCTGGCTCGCGGAGGATTCGCCTAGAGGCCTAGGGCGCACGCTTGGAAAGCGTGTTGGGTTAACACCCTCACGAGTTCGAATCTCGTATCCTCCGCTCGCTTGAGCAGGAAGAACGTCAGGGCCGGCCCCCACGGGGACCGGCCCTGAATCGTCTCCACGGCCGCTGCCGTCTCAGTTGTCGTCTCAGTTGCCGCCTGTCCGGGCAGACTGGCCGCAAGCTCGCCCGGTCTCCAGGGGAGGGCGGTAGGACACCTGGACGCCCGGAGCAACCCGCCGAGCCGCCGCAAGGACCACAAACGCCGGCAGGACAGCTACTGGGAGCGCCAACCCACCCGCCGCGAGGCCCCGTGGTGGGCTCCCCTACCGGCGTTGAAGTTGGGAGGTGGACGTAAAGGGTTGTCGGCGACAATCCTTTACTTGTCACCGACAAGAGCTGCCCACCTGTAGGCCCCGCAGCTCAGAGACCCTTTCATCTCAGTCGCACAGACTGTGCGTCATTTGGGCAAGAACCTTCCGCAAAATGAAAGCGGCGCCCGAGCTCGTCCCTCGGGCGCCGCCATGCTCCCTACTCATCAGCAAGCAAGGAGCCACAGTGCAGCCTAGCGACTTGGAACAGTACTCGGAAGGCCTCTGGGGGCTCCGGAACATGAGGCCACGCCGTCCAATAACCGTTAGACACTTTGTCATTGCTGTCGCTACCACCACCGCTTCATACCTGGTCTACCGGCGCACTGGAGACGAACTGCTCACCCTCACTAGCTTGCCTGTGATGCAGGGATTCCTTTGCTACTGGCTCGCCGAGTAAGTTGATGGCACAAGGACCGACGCATCAGGTGCCGTTCATGGACGACTGGATCATTGAGATAATTTTCTCCAGCACACCGCAAGCGCTCAGGGCGTCCAAGGCGCGGAACGACAGACTGCCGCTGGACTGGAAAGTCGTGGAGCGTCGAAATGGCGCTGCGCTAGTGGCGACCCAGACGCTACGTCGCAAAACAGTGTCGTCTGCGCTGTCCAAAGCCGCACGGACGCTGGAGTGGATTCAGAGGGTCGCGGAAGCGGAGATCATTCCGCTTTCAGTTTCGGTTCGCCCGGACGGCACGCCCGAACAGGTGCCAGAACTCGTGACGCTGGCCGAGATTGCAATTCAGCTAGGTGTCTCCAGGCAGCGAGTACAGCAGTTGTCGAGGCAGGCATGGTTCCCGCCACCTGTCGCCAGAACCAAGAGCGGACCAATATACACCGTCGCAGACGCAATACAGCTCCAACGAGTCAGAGAAACCAAAAAGGGCAACAGTTACGGGCGACAGACCGCCGAAAGATCCGTCTGACATCCTGTGAACTGGTGGGCCGGCCGAAACCGGCCCACCAAGCTATTTCGAGCCTTCTCCCCAGAGCAGTCCACCGAGCTGCTGGGCGATGTCCCGACGCACCTGGTCGGTCATATGCTGGTACCGGACGGCCATCGCAGAGTTCGACCAGCCCATGATGCCCATCACGGCGCGGCCGGAGACGCCGAGGACCAGGAGCACGGTGGCGGCGGTGTGCCGCGCGTCGTGAAGCCGGCCGTCCCGCACTCCGGCGAGCTTGAGCAGCCGCTTCCATTCGTCGTAGTCCGTCGCCTGATGGATCGCCTCGCCGGTCGGCGAGGCGAACACCCAGCCTTCATCGCGCCAGAGCTGGGCGGCGGTTTCGCGCTCGGCGTCCTGCTCCTTTCGGTGCTGCCGGAGCAGTTCCACCAGCGCGTCCGGCAGTCCTATGGAGCGGCGGCCGGCGCGGGATTTGGTGTCCGCCGCTACCGGACGTTCGTTCGCCCGGTCCGGGCACTGGCCGGGCAACTTCTGCTCGCACTTCCCGTCGCAGCCGTGCCGCCATTTCGGCCGGAGAAGCGCGCGGCGCACAGTCAGGGTGCCGTTGTCCAAATCCACGTCTGGCCACTTCAGGCCGAGCGCTTCACCCTGGCGCAGACCGAGGGCCAGCGCTACCGCCCACCGGGCGCTGTTCCTCCGCGAAGCCGCCGCGCGGAGGATCGCCTGCACCTCCGGAACGGAGTACGGCTGCACCTCGGAATCCGGGAGGCGCGGCGGCTTGGCCAGCGCGGCGGGATTCCGAGCGAGGTGCCCGCGGCGCACCGCTTCGCCGAGCGCCGTACGAATCGTTCGGTGCGCCTGGTGGGCGGTGCCGGCCGCACTGCCGTTAGCCATCATCCGGGCGTACAGCTTCTCCAGGTGCTCCGGCTCCAGGCGGTCGAGGCGGTGGGCGCCGACGCCGGGGATCAGGTGCCGGCGGACGGCCACCCGGTAGCCGTCGAGGGTGTTCGTGCGAACCACCGGGCCGGCGATGTTCTCGACCCAGTGCGTCAGCCACTTCTCGACCGTCCAGCGCTGCCCCGGCTTCCGCACGGTGCCGTGGTCGCGCTCGCGTTCCAACGCCCGGACTTTGCGGATCACCTCGGCCTCGGTCTTCGCCTGAACATGCCGCCGGTCCGGCTTGCCGTTGTCCTTCACCCCGACCGTGACGCGACCGTGCCAATAGCCGTCACCGCCCTTGTAGATGCTCGATGCACCGTTCGGCTTGCGCCCCATCGGCTGGCTCCTTTCGTCAGGCGGCGTGGTCGAGGTGGGTCGGTTTGGTGAGCAGGTTCTGCACGTACTCGTCGAGGCAGAAGGTGGGGACGCGGCGGAGGCGGCCGATGGTGACGGTGCGGATTTGGCCGGTCTTGATGAGGGCGTACATGGTGGTGCGGCCGATGCCGAGTCGTTGGGCGGCTTCTTCGATGGTCAGGACGACGCGGTTGTCTGGCGTGGGCACGGCTTCTCCCCGTGGTTCCGGTGGGTTGAGAGCGCCGGTGGCGGGCGTTCTCGTCGGGCGAGGGTCAGTTGCTAGGTGTGACAGGCGCATCGATGGAGACCGTTAGAGCGGCCGGCTGTGAGCGCCGTGGGGGCAAGATTTCGGGTGGGCCGGGGTGATGGCATGGGCCGGTGCGGCTCAGGGGCTCTCAGCGGGCCGGCCTACGCGGGTTGGTCGCGGTGGTGGGCGCTCGTTGTGGGAGGGGCTGAACCATCTCCGCATCTCCGCATCTCCGCAAACATGGCTGTGAGCTGGGTGAATGCTTGCGGAGATGCGGAGTCCGACTGAGGGGCTATCTCCGCAATCGGGGTTCATCTCCGCAGCAGGGTGCGGAGATGCGGAGATCGATAGTCCCTGATGCTCTGATCTCCGCAGAGTATTTCCGCTGGTGGTGGCTGGTTAGTGCGGCGTTGCGGAGATGCGGAGATGGTTCAGCGGTTTTCATCCGTCGTGGTGCTCGACCCAGAAGACGGCGCGGTCGCCTCGGTCGTTGCGGCCGGCGCGGATGACGTGGTTGCCGCGCCAGCGTCCGGCTTGTCCGGTGAGCATGCGGCCGAGTTGCAGGGGGTTGGGTAGGCGGCCGTTGTGGGTGGTGATGAACTGCCCATCCCACGGGTCATGGACGTCGCTGCCGAGCTGCACCGGCTCGGCGTCGCGGCGCAGGTCGGCGGCGGTGACCGCTCGGCCGCCGTGGCGGTCGTGCCAGGTGGTGAGGAACGCGCGCCAGCGCGTTTCGTCTTCGTCGATCTCGCGGATGTCGGCGGCGTTGGTGAGGAACCCGTCGATGCCGTGGTGGTGCAGGAATCCGCCGAGGGCTTGCGCCCACGGGGTGAACTGCCGCATCGACAGCCCGGACACCTTGGGCGCTCCTTGGCGAGTCCAGTCGAGCACCAGCACGAGCAGGTGCCATAGGACGGTGAGTTGGTTGGTCGGGTCGGTGATCCACTGGTCGAGGTGCGGGATGCCGAATCCGGTTTGGTCGCGCAGTTCCGGGCGGGGCATGTCCGGGTCGAGGTGCACGCGGACGGTGCGGGAGGCCATGTCTCCGCCGACTTGCAGGTTGTTGCCGGTGGCCATCCACAGCCGGTCGTTGACGGTGGCGATGTTCCGCGACGCGCCGAGCTGCCGGTCGGACCACACGCCGCTGGTGACGAGCTGGGCGAGCACGGCCGAGTCGATGACGCTGCCCTCGGCGAGGTTGTCCCAGATGACCACGCCGACCTGCTCGGCCAGCACGGCGGTGATGGACTTGCGCAGTTCTTCATCCGAGTAGGCCCAGGTCATCACGCGCTGGCCGTAGAGCATCCCGGGACCGGCGGTCAGGATCGTCTTGCCGGATGACGGCATGGTCGCGTCGATCAGCGCGAAGGGCGTCAGCGAGCGGGTGAAGTGCCGCAGGATCGGCGTGGCCAGCAGCGCCACATAGTTCGCCCGATCCGCCGCCGACGCCCACGGGAAGTCGCGCAGGAACCGGCCGAGCAGGAACGTGCGGGCCTCGGCCACCTGATCGGCGGTGGGCTCGTCGGGCACCGGGGGCAGGGCGACTTTGGAGGCGAGATAGAGGCCGGTGGCCTTGTCGTAGCCAGGTTGCTGCAACAGGGTGCCGTCACGGCGCAGCACCGGTGCGCCGATGATGCCGCGCAGCGGCGCCACCCCCGGCCACGTCTTCCCGGCCAGCACCGATGCGAGGGTGTCCCGGGGCGGGGTGACTTCCTCTTCGAAGACCTCGGGGTCGCCGGTGTCGCTCTTGCGGGTCTTGAGCCGGTAGACGTAGGCGTGCTCGGCGAGCAGCCCCGCCAGCCCGGCGGGGGTGACGACGCTGGCCGACACCGGCAGCGGCGAGTCCTCGTCGGCGGCGGTGGCCAGGCCGCCGGACACGGCTTCCATGTGCACCAGCGACCCGGCCGAGACGTAGGTGTCGGGCAGCAGCCCATCAGTCAGGGCCGCTTTCAGCACCCGGATGGTTTCCGGGCCGCTACCGATCTGCAACCGCTCGCTCATGCCACCCTCCCCAGGTCGGCCAAGTAGCGAGGCTGCCGCGCGCCGACCCGCAGCCCGGAGGCGATCGTCCGGGCCACCTCGCCGGGCCGCAGCCCGACCGACAGGGCGACCGGTTCCAGGACGGCCGTGACGTCGTCGTCGGTGAGCGCTCCCCCGGCGGCCAGCTGGCCGAGCGCCACGGCCGAGGCGAACAGCGCGTGGTTGCGCTGCCCTTCGGTGGCGGCGGCAAGGTGGGCGACCTGACGGCGGATCGCAGCAGCGACGTACCGGCCGTGTCGGTCGGCCGGCAGGGTCACCGCGGCTGCCCGCCGGGCCGGTCGCAGGGCGGGGGTGAGCAGCCCGGCCAGCCACCCGGGCAGCGGCGCGGGCTCGTAGTCCAGGGCGACGGCGTAGGGGCGGCCGGCGACCGTCGACCCGGCGGCGACGACGTAACCGCCGTGGGCGCGGGTGTCGACCTTCCAGCCGAGGCCGCCCCGGTCACCGGTGGTGTTGCGCAGGGCGGGACCGCTGGTCGGGTGGCGGTAGTAGAGGTGGGTGCCGCCGCTGCCGGTGCCCACGGTGTAGGTGGCGTCGATGCCGGTGCGAGGGCCGGCGTCCGGGCCGAAGCCGTCGAACGGGTCGAGCGGGGTGCCGTGCCGAGCCGCGAGGGCGGCGAACACGCCCCATCCGTCGCACACCCCTGCCCACTCGGGCGGCGGGGTGTCGCCGAGGTGCTTGGGCACATCCAGGTCGACCACCACCAGACCGGACGGGCCGCACGCGACGCCGACGCCGTAAGGGCGGCGCGACCAGGCACGGCGGATGCGATCCGGGTCGGTGGTAGCGCGCTGCTCCCAACCGACGTGCCCGTCGCGGCAGCGCGGGTCGCGGCCGACGCAGTCGTCGGCAGTGTGGTCAGGGAACGCGGGCCGCTTGTCATCGGGCCGCAGGGGGAAGATGTGCCAGCCGCGCGCGGCATGGGCGAGCGCGGCGGCGAGCAGGTCAGACATAGGGAACTCCTGTCCGGGGTCGAGCCGAGAGCCGGCGGTTAGGCGGGCCGGCGATGGGCGCGGGCGGAGTCGAGGTCGATCAGCGCCCCACGCGAGGCATCCGGGGCGCGGGTCGGCTGCTTGGCGGCGGCGACGGTGAGGCGCAGGTAGAGCCGGTGGCGGCCGGCGTCGGCACCGGTCAGCGGCCGGCGGGTGCCGTGCTGAACCACCCGGCCGGCTGCGGCCAGGGCGGCGGTGGCGGCGTTCAGCTCGGCCAGCGTGCCGGTGAGCCAGACTTCGAGGCCGCCGGTGAGGTGAGGGTCGCGGGGTGATGCGCCGTCGCGGCGCGGCGCGGGCGTCACGCAGCCCGCCTCGGTCGAGGCCGGGCGGCGATCGCGGCGCGGGTGACGGCCTGGCGCAGGTCGCCGAGCAGCCCAACCAGCTGTCGGCGGGCGGGCAGCTCGGCGGCGGCCAGGGCGACGCGGACGCGGACCTCGGCGTGCTCCCGGCCGGCGGCGGTGCGGACGCGGACGAGGACGGCGCGGCCGTGGCCGGGAAGGTCGATCACGATCTCTTCGGAGCGGTGCTCGCCGAGGCCGCAGCGGTGACCCCCGGCGCACCAGTCGGTGTGACCGTCGCGCTGCCGGCCGGTCACTGCTGCCCGGCCCGGTACTCGGTGCGGACGTGCTCGATCAGCCGGCGGCCGACGCGCACGCGCTTGCCGGTCGCGCCGCAGCGGCGGCACTCGCGGGTGAGGCGGCGGATGATCAGTCCGGGGCGCTGGCCGGCTCCCTTGCAGCGGCGGCAGCGGCCGAACGGCTTGGCGTAGCACAGCGCCAGGTATGACAGTGCGTAACCGGCGAGGGCGAGGCTAGCTAGCAGGACGAGGGTGACCACGGATCGCCTCCTGAGGACCGTTTCAGGGTGTGCAGAGTCGACGCCGCTAGGGACTAGGGCGCTGATCAGGTTTCGAATTGGTTGCTAGTGGTGCCGCTAGGTCTAGCGGGGCTTGCCGCTAGACCTAGCGGCGATCGGTAGGGCTAGCCGGCGGCCCGGCCGCCGTGGTCGCGGTCACGCTTGGTGATCGCGGTGAGGATGTGCGCGCGGTCGATGCCGCGCCTGTTGGCGCCCTTGCCGGTGTCGGGGTCGGTGCCCCACACCTGCCCGGTGGTCACGCCGTAGGGCTTGAGCGCGGCGGTCAACTGCTCACGGGTGAGGCCGGCGTAGATCTCGGGTCGCAGGCCGGCGAGCCGGTCGCAGACCACCTCGGACCACAACTTGGCCTCGGTGTCGGACATGACGGCGGCGATGTCGTCCAACAGGGTGTCCCGCCGCACCGCCGTGGTGTCGACTACCTGCCCGGCGGCGTGGCCGGTGAGGGTGCCGGCCTTCTCCCGCAGCGCCCTCGCCCTGCGGACGACCTGCTCGGCGGTCGGCCCGTCGATGTAGAACGTGCGGGTGATCGTCGGATCGTCGCCCTCACCGGCGAGGTAGCCGATGCCCCGGTCACGCCGGCTGAACATGGTGGCCTTGATGCCGCTCTTGTGCATCGACGTGCCGAGCACCATGTCGTTTTCGGTGTGGCCCATGACCTTGAGGCAGAACCGCAGCACCGCGTTGGCGCTGATGCCGGTGGGCAGGCTCTTGGCGTCAGGGCGCTGGGTGGCCAGGATCAGCGTGATCCCGGCGGCCGGGCCGCGCTTGATCAGGTCGGTGCAGATCTCTTCGAACTCGTCGCCGTACTTCGGGTGTTCGAACCACACCTGGCACTCGTCCACCCCGATCACGATGGGCTGCAACCCGAGGCGCTTCGTGCTGGCCAGGTCGGGGGTGACCTTGTTCTCGGGGCACAGGTCACGCGGCAGTTCCCGGATGACCTTCGTGCGGCGGCGCAGCTCGGTGCGGATCTCCCGCATGGCGGCCAGGCCGTAGGCGATGTCCTCGTCTTCGTCACCGGCCCGGTAGCGGTGGCAGACCGGCTCAAGAGGCGACAGGTCGCCCGTGCCCTTGAGGTCGAACGCCAGCACCCACGCGCGCGGGTCCAACGTTGCGCCGAGCATCGCCAGCCGCAGCGAGAACGTCTTGCCCATGCGCGGGATCGACCCGACGATCATCGACGCGAACATCAGCGTGAGCGTTACGGCCCGGCCGCGTGGGTCGGTGCCGAACGGGAACGGCTTGAACAGGTCCACCGCACCGGACTTGAGCAGCGGCCACGGGTTCTGCTTGGACCGGCTCATGTCCTTGTCGGCGACGAACAGCACGAGCCGGCCGGGGTGGATCTCGGCGTTGGCCTCGGGCCACACGCAGCCGAGCGGGCGGGTGAGGGCGGCGGCCAGTTCCTCGCGCTTTTCCACCACGGCCGAGGCGGTGACGCCGCGCGGCAGCTCCACGTCGGCGCGCCACCCGGTGCCGTTCTCCCGGGTGATCGGTGCCGGGAACCACCGCTTCCCGGTGTCCCCGCGCCGCAGCGCTTGGTTGATGCCCGGGATGTTCAGCGCGGCCAGGGCGCGCACCACCTCGTCCGAGGTCAGCGGGGTAACCGGGGCGCGGACCACGGCGGTATCGAGCAACGGCCGATCGGCCGGCGCGCCGAGCACCCCGAACACCAGCAGGGCCACGGCGAGGGCGGCAATCTGGACGCCAGGCGGCGCGGCCAGCAGCACCCCGACCCCGGCCAGCAGCACCAGGGCGAGGGCGACGGCGGTCAGGCCACGCCAGCGCACCCGCCGGTCCCGGCGCCGCGCGAGGGTTTCGTAGGTCTTGGCCTCTTCCGGGCGGGTGACGGCGGCGCGGACCACGGCCTGCCGGACCGGCTCGGCTTCCAGGTCGAACAGCCAGCGGCCGTACCCGCCGACCACCCGGCCCAGCCCGGCCGGGGCGCGCCAGGCCAACTTCCCGGCGTACTTCGGCACCCGCAGCCCGTGGTAGAGCACCCCGTGCCCGGCCAGGCCGGTGGCCCAGGTCAGGTTGCCGGTGAACTCGGATCGGGAGCGTAGCCACCCCGGCAGGATCGGCCGGCGCTGCGCGTCCCGGAAGCCGGCGAGGGTGAACCGCGGGCGTCGCTGCGCGTCGATGCTGTCGACCAGCACCGGCCCGCCGGTCGGGTTGTCGTCGTCCAGGTCATCGCCGGGGTCGGTGCCGTCGCGGCGGGACCGGGCGGCGTCCAGGTCCACCACCTCGGCATCCGGGCCGGTCAGGTCGTTCTCTGCGGCCTGCCAGTCGAAACGGTCGTCATCGTGGGGGTGAGGGTTAGCCACGGCGGGCCTCCTTGCGGGTCGCGGGGGTGCGGGAGGTCGGGCGGTGCTCGTTCTCGTTCCAGATCCGGCCGCCGCCCTTGGCAGTGCCGGTGAAGCCGCCGCGTGAGGTGCGGAAGCCCTTGAACACGTCCTCGCTCGGCGAGGACTTCGCGGCGGTCGACCGCTTCGGGGTGCTCACCGGCGATCGCAGTCGGCGCAGGTCGTGGGCGGGGTGGCGTTGCCCCACAAGGTGGCGTAGTGCTTGCCGCACGGGAGCAGGACGGTGCGGGAGTGCGGGTTGGGTGCGCGTCGGGGGATCATGGGTGCCTCTCCTGAGGTCATGCGGCTGACGGGAGGGCCGGCGGCGCGGCGCAGGTTGGGAAGCCAGGGGCCGCGCCGCCGGGTAGAGCTAGCGGCCGGTGCCGCCGCAGGTGTCGCAGGTCTTCATGACCGTGCAGTCGGTCTCGGCGACGGTCCGGCCGTTCTGGATGACCTCGTTGCAGCCCTGCCGGTAGTGCGCGACCTTCCCCGAGCCTTTGCAGGCGGGGCAGCGGGTGAGCGCGTTAACGGCGCGGCTGATCAGCTTCTTGGCCATGTCAGTGGTCCTCTCGCACGAGGTGGGCCAGTGCGGCGCCCATGCCGAGCACCGCGACGGGGAGGCAGGCCACGGCGGTGGTGATCCACCACGGGGCCGAGGTGATGCCGGCGGCGGCGAGCAGGTGGTAGGCGACCTGGCCGAGCGCGCCGACCAGCAGCGAGGCGATGGCAGACCAGCGGGCGAACCGGCGTGCCCGGTCCGGCACTCGGCCGGACAGCCACACGTAGAGGGCGTAAGCGCCGTAGGTCTCCACCCCGATCGGCAGAGTGATCGCCGAGTTGATGGAGAAGCTGTCCCAGATGCCTGGCAGCGGGTGCACGATGCCGAATCCGGTGAGTTCGCCGAGGCCTACCCACCCGGACCAGATGGCCACGAACGCGGGCAGCGCGAGCAGGATCACCGGCCACGCCACTGCCGACCGAGGCGGCGCGGGCGGTGCGGTCGGTGTGGGCGTGTCCGGGCGACTGACCGTGCTGGCCTCGGTCGGCCGCTCGGCGGGCGTGATCTCCGGCGCGGGCGTGGGGTCCGGCTCGGCCGGCGCGGCGGGCTCGGGCTCCGGCCGGGTGAGGGCCGGGTCCGTGGCGGCCGGCTCGGCGGTGTCGGCCGGCGCGGCGGCCTCGGTCTTGAGCAGGGCGAGCAGTTCCCCGGCCTTGGGTGCGCCGATGCGGAACTCGCGCATGAGCCGGTTCCGCGAGGGGAACGTCTCGCCCTCGGGCAGGTCCAGGGCGCGGGCTGCGGGTAGCAGCGCGTCGATGGGCTGCGGGTAGCGGGTGCCGTTGATGGTGGGGGCGGTCATCGGGTCACCTCGTCCAGTTCGGTGGTGAGCAGGTCACGGTGGGCGGGGAACACGCGGCCGTGGTGGGCGTCGGCGAGGTAGTCGGCGAGCACGTCGTAGTCGTCGGCGGGCAGCCATAGCGCCTGGCGGGCGTCGTCGGTGCCGGTGACGGGCGGGAAGTCGGTGCGGTGGAAGTGGCCGAGCCAGGTGCGGGCCAGGACGGTGACCATCCACGCCTCGTCGCTGGCGCGGGGGTCGGGTACGTAGCGCGGCGGCGAGAGGTGCCAGCGCTGGTGGCGCAGGATCAGGCCGGTTTCCTCGGCCAGTTCCCGTACGGCGGCGTCGGCCGGGGTCTCGCCGGGGTCGACGTAGCCGCCGGGCAGCGCCCATCCGTGGCCGTCGCTGCGCTCGACCATCACGATCCAGCGGTGCCGGTTGTAGTCGTAGAGCGACACGAGGGCGTCGGCGCAAACCTGCTCGCCCCAGTGGCCGAGCTGGTTGCGGCCGTACCGGATGCCGGTCGACTCGCAAGGGTTGACCGGACGGCCGTCGACCACGCGGAACGGGATCGCGGCGGCGGCCTGCCGGGCGGGCCAGTCGATGCGGGTCGGGTCCATCTCCGGGTCGGCCCACGGCTCGCCGGACGTGATGCCGGCCAGCACGGACGGGTCGGTGTAGGTGCGGGGGATCATGCGGCGGCCTCCTGTGGGTAGGCGCAGTCGGTGCACTCGCCGAGCGAGCGCGGGATGTAGTAGCTGCACACCTGCCGGCAGGTCGGGCAGGTACGGCGGGCCAGCAGGGCGGCCCGGATGGCGCGGAGTTGGGCGGTAGTGGCGGTGCGCTTCGGGCGGGCCAGGTCGACCCGGTAGAGGTAGGCGGCACGGGTACCACCGACGCCTTGCCAGAGCACCTGAGCGGCGATCGGCTGACCGCCAGGCCGCAGGCCGGCGGCACGCAGTTGGCGGCGGGTGGCGTAGCCGGGCGGGGCACCCCGCCACCAGAAGGTCGGGATGCCGAACGTCGCTCCGTCCGGATCCCAGTAGGCGGCGCGGATACGGGACATCAGGCCGCGCGACGCGGGCCGGTGCGGGTGGTCAGGTCAGCGGCGGCGCGGATGACGCGGGACTCGGCCCGGCGCAACCGCCGCCAGTCCAGCGCGGTCGGGCCGCCGTGGTCCTCGGCGTAGAGCAGGGTGATTTCGGCGTCGAGCACGTCCAGCTCGGCCGCGATCAGCGGCCACTCCGCCTCGATGGCGGCCAAGTCTTCGGCGGCCGGCTCGGCGGTGATGGGTGCGAGGTGCTTCCTCACGGGAACCTCCGGGACAGGTCGATGACGCGGGATACGCCTCGGGCCGCGGCCAAGGGCCGCACCGAGGCAGGTGGTGCAATGCGCGTGACCCGCTCCGCTCGCCCCGCTCGCCCGGGATCTACCGGGGTCGGCCACCAGGTGGCTCATGGCAGGGATGCCGCTCGGCGACCCACGCGCACTCATTCCTGTCGCTGTGGAGTTCTCAATGAACGTGCAGCTCGCGGCGGTTCGTGGGCGTGCGGCAACGGTGTGCCGCCGTACCCCGAACCATCCGGCTTTACAACTTGGCGTTGTATTCGCAAGGTACAGCGCGACGTTGTATTCGCGCAAGCACCTCTGCCGCGTAGGCTTGTACTGATGACTGCTACCGAGCTGCCCGGCGATTGGTGGACCACCGAGCACGTTCGCACCTACCTGGCGTCGGTAGGTGTGCCGATCAGCCGTGCCACCTGGGCCTCGTACGTGTCCCGCGGCCAGGCGCCCGCGCCGGACCGCATGTTCGGTCGGTCGCCTGCCTGGCGACCGAAGACCATCCAGCAGTGGCAGGCCGGGCGACCGCGCCGAGGCACTTCCGCCGACTAGCTCGGATCACCGTTGTCTCCCATCCCTGGCTTCGATCTGTGGCGGCTCCTTGCTCGCCTGCCAATGAGACTGCCCGGGGATCGACGGATCGGGCAGCTCCTATGCATGGACACGAAGGACACGCGCCATGTCCATTGAGGCCATTCGACAGTTCAAGCCCAACCTTGTGCTGGTCAATCGACGCAAGGCGACCGGCTGGGACTCCCGGAAGCGCGCCGCGCGCGAGCTGCACCGCCTGGGTCTACAGCACGGCATCCGGGAGACACCGACTGTGGAGGCCATCGAGAAGGCGATGTACCGCCACGAAACTGGGCGCGTGGCGGTCACCGACCCGATCTACCGGCAGCTGTACTGCTTGGCGTACGGAGCGAAGCAGCACGACCTGTTCGGGGAGCTGACCAGTGGCGGGGAGGAACGCCCACACTTCTCGGTCCGATCGCACAAGTTCGTGCCAGCGTATGTGGGGGCCGAGGCAGCAGCCGTCCTACGAGACGACGCAGGCTGCGTACCGGCCGAGCGCCAGTGGTACGCCTGTGACTCTGCCGCAGTTGAGCACCCCGAAGGTGACTGCACCCTCTACGTCTGGCCCTGCGGCTCGGCGGTCTTTCACCTGGTCGAGTCATTGCAGATGTCGTCCATTGCCGCTCTGGCCGCTTGGCGCAAGGTGTCCTACGGCGACAACATCAAGTGGGCATCGGACTACCTGACCCGCACCGTTCCCGGCACCGACGTCGCAGGGCTCTACGTCCTTGGCACGCACTGGGTTACCGAACCTGCGTGGCCGGCTGAGCTGGTCGAGCCAGCGCTACGCATCATGTCGACGCCATCGGTGCTGCTGCACCGCGATCGGCCGATGGACGACGAGCACCTGGCCCACGCTGAGTTGATCGAACAATCGCTCCTTGCGGATGCGTACGACCACGGCGGCATCGAGTCGTTCGGCGTACGCGGCATCTCGTCGGGCTACGCATCCTGGTCTGGGGTTGTCTACCATCCGGTCGCACCTGAACGAGCTTTGACGGAAACCGAGCTGGTCGCATGCGAACTTGCAGTCCAGTCGATGTGGGCGTTCACCGATGCCATTACTCGGCGGATCGAGCAGGGCGGCGACCCGGACGTGTCCCCGGAACACGGGTGGCGTTACCTCCGGGGCATCCGTTCCCGGTTAACGACTTCTCGACCACGGGAGACCGGACAACATCAGGCGATGCGTAGGGCAGTTCTGCGAACGAGCGATCTCCTACCAGCCCTTGAGCAGGCCATCGAAACCCTGCGCGATACGGATCGAGGTTAAGGCTGTGACAGCGGGTCGTCAGGTCCTTGTAGTAACTGACATGCAGAATGGGTTCGTGCGAGAGCAATCCGCCCATGTGGTTCCGGTTGTCGCCGATCTAGTACGACGCTGGCAGGGCGCTGGCGGAGACACCCTCTTCACCCGCTATCTGAACTACCCGGGCAGCCCTTTCGAACGATTCTTTGGTTGGCGGAAACTCCAGGCATCGCCTGAAACCGATATTGTGCCGGAACTGCGGCCATACCTACATCGGGGAACTGTGCTAGATAAGCTGATCTACAGCCCCTTCAGTCGTGAATCAGAGGAGCTTTTCGCCCAACGGGGATGGGATGAGTTTTACTTCTGCGGGATTGCAACCGAAAGCTGCGTCCTGAAGGGGGCGGTAGACGCTTTCGAGCGCAACCTGACACCGTGGCTCATCGCGGACGCTTCGGCTAGCCACGCGGGCGTAGAGGCACATCAAGCCGGCTTGCTCGTGGCTCGGCGCTTCATTGGACCGGGACAAGTGATCTCGCAGTCTGAGATACCATCGATGCTCACTGGCGAAGCGACCTCGTAACGAGCATCCATCTAGAAGAGTGTCGGTATTGCCGATTCAGGAGCTCTACCTGGCAACCACTCACCAGTCCGGCTACCGATCCCGCTCAGGTCACTCAGACGCATGTTTTTCGAGATAACCAGGTACTCTCGGCCAACTCGCTGACTGTAGGCAGTGTGAGAGATGCTAAAAATGGCACACGGATAAGTAGGATATAGGACATCAGGTACCCGCTGGTCAATGCCGTAGGTCATTACCCAATAGGGCGGCCCTTCCTCCAGGACTTTCGCTAGACGTACATGGTCCTCCCATTGCAGGGTGTTCATGTACAACTCGTCGCCCTGCCCAAGGTAGGGAGGGTCAACGTTCAGGAATACCGTTCGATCCGATGCAGAGAAAGTCTCGCAAAGACTAATACCGTCCTGCTCACGAATCTCAACGCGATGCCTGTATCCCCCGAGATCCAGAATGCGCTTTGCTAAGTCTTTGGCGCTGTACCGAGCGTCGATCTTCCAGTTACCAGTCTGCTCCATGCCGCCAATCGGCCTCGCCCCAAGAATCCCCGATCTATTCGTTCGATTGAGGAAGAAGGTGGCGAACCCCAGTTCTATACCCGATGATCCGGCGTCCAGGTAGATCGATCGCTGACGGTGCCACTCGTCCATCGTTGGCTTAGTCAGCTCAACAAGTCTCGCGAACTCCTTTGACTCGCTGAAGACCGAGCGCCAGAATTGGGCAATTCCCCTGTTCAAGTCGTTGAGAACGACACGGTCCACCACCTCGGCGCGCAGAAGAGCCAGGGCAGCCCCCGCCCCTCCCGCAAAAGGCTCTACATAGACCTTGGGTCTTGGACGTTGTTCGGCAATCGCCTGCCTGAGAAAGGGTGTCATCTTACCCTTCCCGCCGGGATACCTAAGAGGGCTAATCGGTTTCACTGCTGATCAGACCTTACCCATTTCGGCATCCAAATCTTCCAAGAGCCCAACGTACTTGTCGGAGATGGACCTAAGCTCCGTCGCGGAGGGGAAGTAGTTGGCATTGTGCAGGAAGGCGTTCATTGTGTTTGCAGAAATCAGGCTGTCCCGCGCGGCGATTTGATTCCGAACGTCCTTGTATCTTGGGTTACTCTCCTCTGGGTCAAGCTTGCCGAGGCAAGTGCGCACGCGCTCCTTCAGCTCTTGACGCTCGGGATTTCTCCAACCCTTTTTCTGGATGGCCTCAACCACAACAAGCTCTACCAACATGCGAGTAAGCGCAGCGGCACTGTTTCGGAACTTGTCGATGTCAATCTGCTGAATTTCCCGCAATACATCCTTGGTTCGCTTTGAGCAATTTTGCAGCTTCAGTCCACCAAAAAGCTTTGTAGGCCGCGCCGGCTGCCCGCGCTTTGCTTTGGCCGCGCCGCTTCCAGTAGCTGGACTCCCAGACTTCGACTGTCCGCCGGGCTTCGACTCAGGACCCGGCGTGCTTGACCCTGGGTTCGTTTTTGCACCAGTGGGCGATCCGGCGCCAGTCCGCGGTGTGGGTTGTTCCTCCTCGGGATCGTCTGAGTCCTGGTCCTCGGAGGTACCATCCACTACGTCTGCCCTAAAGATCTTTATTAGACCATCGACGTAATTGTCTCGCTGATCTTTGCTCTTCAAGTCGCTGACGGAAAGGCCCCGCTGACCATCCACACCCTGAAAATCGCGCAATACGTGACTCAGTCGTTGGACTACTACCTCGGGGCGCTCAGTCAGCGTGACATCCCGATCGCTAAGGCTAAAGCCACAGAAGTTGCGAAACCGGGGGCCGCTCACGAGACGTCCGAAAGTTGTCAACTTCTCATCAAATACGAATTCGATGGCCGTGCCTAGATCCTGGTTCGCGCCCGCTTCCGCCTTTTCCGTCAGCCAATCCAGGACAGCCACCGCCTTGTAGTCCTGACTGCCTGGCTTCGCCTCGAACCGGACGCGCATTCCCGCGCTCCAGCGCACGATGCCCGCGCCGTCCAACTCTCCGCCGTGGCGCACCAGCAACCACGGGGCTGCCTCCTCGCGGCTCTGGACTTGTGCGCAGAGCACCGTCTCTGGGGCACGCCCATCGGCAGCGATCGCGGCAAATGCCTTACGGGTCTTAGCATCGGGACACAGGTCCGGGTTGTGCATCAGCTTGAGGGCAGCGGTCCTGCGGTTGCCTTCAAGTACGATGTAGCCGCCACCGGCGTTCTCAAGGACAAGCATGCGGTCCATGGGATTCATGCCGTGGCTAGCAATGTGTTCCGCGAGGGCAAGCAGCTTGGACGGATGACGCGCAAGGATAGCGGCGATCGCCTCGTCCTGACTGTGCACTTCCCTGTGCCTAGGGTTGAATGTGTCCAGCAGTAGGCTGCCAACGGGAAGCTCGATGTCAGGCATCCCGGCATTTTTTCACCTTACATCGGCGGTGCGCCACACCGAGCAGCGCCCCAGCCCGTATCAGATGTGTCGTAGATCCGCTACTTTAAGTAGTTGACTCCGCCGTCCGGAAGTGGTAATTGACCTCGGTCGCTGACCAGCGCCCGGTCGTCTCAGTTGCCGTCTCGTTCGTCCACGTCCACCGCCGTCCGTCGGGGCCACGGTACCGACGGTCGCCCTCGGTCGGGACGGCACCGGCATTGGCTGAACACCAGACAGCAGACTTGGAAAGCGTGTTGGGTTTACACCCTCACGAGTTCGAATCTCGTATCCTCCGCCGTCGACGAAGGGCCGGCCCACACGGGCCGGCCCTTCGTCGTTTTCGGGTCTGCCACATCGACTGGACCGGTTCAGGTCTGTCCGCCGCCGCTACGACCGCCTATTTCGGGATGAACCGTACGGTCAGCCGCTCCATGAGGGGTTGACAAGTTAACCGGTTCATCACACCATCGTCGATATCTCCTCTGGGTCCACGGTCGGGGGCAAACGACCGGGCGACCCGTCCGGGCAGAGCGGGCGAACCACCGCGTCCGCGCCACGACAGCGCTGCACGCGCACCCTTCCCAACCCGTCCCGGGAGAACCCATGTCACAGCGACACACCAGGGCGTACCTGGCCGGAGCGGCGGCGGCCGTCACCGTGCTCGGCACCGCCCTGGTCACCATGCCTGCCGCACACGCAGCCGCCAGCACCTGCCAGGTGCAGTACCAGGTCACCAACTCCTGGGGCGGCGGTGCGAGCACCAACGTGATCGTCACGAACTCCAGCGCCTCCGCCGTGAACGGCTGGACCGTGGGCTGGACCTTCCCCGGCAACCAGGTCATCGGCGACATGTGGAACGCCACGAAGACCCAGTCCGGGGCGAACGCCACCGCCACGAACGTCAGCTACAACGCGAGCATCCCGGCCGGCGGTTCGGTGAACTTCGGCTTCAACGTCACCTTCAGCGGCTCGAACCCGGCCCCGACCGCGTTCACCCTCAACGGGGCGGCCTGCGGCGACACCGGCACCAACCCGAGCCCCACCCCGACCACGAGTCCGACGGGCACCCCCACGCCCAGCCCGAGCCCGACGGTCGACCCGAACCCGACCAGCACGCCGACCGGGAACCTGGCGTTGAACCGGCCGACCACCGCGTCGTCGAACGAGAGCACCGCGCTCGCCTCCGGGCTGGCCGTCGACGGCAACGGCGGGACCCGCTGGTCCAGCCTCTACAGCGACCCGCAGTGGATCCAGGTGGACCTGGGCGCCACGTACCCGATCGCGCAGGTGAACCTGCGCTGGGAGGCGGCGTACGGCAGGGCGTACCAGATCCAGACCTCGACCGACGGGACCAGCTGGACCTCGGTCTACAGCACCACCACGGGTGACGGCGGGCTGGACGCCGTGCCGGTGACCGGCAGCGGCCGGTACGTCCGGATGTCGGGCACCGCGCGCGGCACCGCCTGGGGTTACTCGCTCTACGAGTTCGAGGTGTACGCGGTCAAGCCGCCCACCCCGCCGGGCCCGAGCTGTGGGCAGGAGCCGGCCGATCCGCAGGCGAACTCCAAGGTGCGCAACCTGATCTGCTACCTGAAGACCCACCAGTTCGTCAGCGGCCAGACCGACCTGCCGGACGCGGACAAGGTGCAGCAGCTGACCGGCCGCTACCCGGCGATGGTGGCGTTCGACTTCATGGAGTACACCAAGGGCAGCATCCAGACCCAGCAGGTGATCGACTGGGCGAGGTCGCGCAAGGGCATCGTCGCCTTCCAGTGGCACTGGTACTGCCCGCGCGGCGGCAACTACTCCGCCCCGTGCGACTTCCAGCCGGACCTGACCAACCCGTCGTCCCAGCTCTACAAGGACATCGACCTGGTGGTCGGCGAGCTGAAGAAGATGGGCGACGCCGGGGTGCCGGTGCTGTTCCGGCCGCTGCACGAGGCGAACAACAACTACATGTGGTGGACCAAGAAGGGCCAGGACGCGTACAAGCAGCTCTGGCGGCTGATCTACGACCGGGCGCAGCGCGCCGGGGCGCACAACATCGTCTGGGTGTTCAACGGCATGGCCAGCGGCCAGGGCAGCTCGCTGGCGTCCTGGTACCCGGGTGACGGCTACGTCGACCTGGTCACCTCCGACTACTTCCAGAGCTGGAGCGACTTCGACACCACCAGGGCGGTCAGCGGCTCGAAGACCACCGGCGTGGCGGAGACGTTCAGCCCGCTCAACCCGGCCTCGGACGCGCCGTGGCCGTACTTCGTGGTGTGGGCGTCGCGCGACTGGGCCGGCAGCGGCAAGGACGTCGCCGGGCTGTGGAAGACCGCGATGGCCAACCCGAAGACCATCTCCATCGACCAGCTTCCGGACATGTCCGCCTGGTGACGGTGCAAGGAGGGGCCCCTTGTTAACAGACGTCTGTCGAAAAGGGGCCCCTCCTAACACCGCCGCGCAGCGCCCAACCGGCGAGCAGCAGGGCGCCCGCCGCCGCCACCAGCATGATCACCCGATAGTCCACCAGCACCAGCAGCCCGGCGCCGGCGAGCACGGCCAGCGTGCCAGGGCCGAAGGTGAGCGTGTTGACGGTGGCGGAGACCCGGCCGACCAGCGACCCCGGCGTCTCCCGCTGCACGGCGGTCCAGACCGTGATCAGCACCAGCGGCGCGCCGACCCCGACCGCCAGGGTGCCGGCGGCCACCGGCAGGAGGGCGGGCACCGCACGCGCCGCCAGGCCGGCGGCGAGCAGGAGGGCCGCCACCGCGGTCACCCGCCGGGCGCCGAGCCGGCGCAGCAGCGTACCGGCGGCCAGGCCGCCGACCAGGGAGCCGACGCCCTGGACGGTGCCGAGCAGACCGTTGAACTCCGGCGGTCGCCGCAGGCCGGCGTCGACCACGGCGTACGCGAGAGCGCCGTTGACCCCGATCAGCACCATGGCGGCGGCGGTGCAGCCGACCAGGTGCAGCAGCGCGGCGTGCCCCCACAGGTGGCTCAGCCCATCCGCGAGTTCGCGGCGCCAGCGCTCCAGCGGTGGCGGTGGCTGCTCGCGTACCCGGAGCCGGGTGAGGACGAGTGCGGTGAGGGCGAAGGTGGCCGCGTCGAGCAACACCACCGGGTGCCCGCCGTACGCGGCGAAGAGGCCGGCCCCGGCGAGCGGGGCGACCAGCTTCATCCCCTCGTTGATCGTGGTGCGCAGCCCGTTGAAGTCGCCGAGCAGGTCGTCGGGGAGCACGGCCGGCACCAGCGCGGCCTCGGCCGAGTCGATCAGCACGAAGCTCACCCCGTAGGCGAGCATCACCACGAAGATCAGCCACACCCGGGCGGCGGTGTCGACCAGCAGGAGCAGGGGCAGCAGCGCGGCCATCGCGAGGTGCAGGACGATCAGCAGGGGGCGGCGGCGGAACCGGTCGGCGAGCACGCCGATCAGCGGCCCGACCAGGGTGGGTCCCCAGACGCAGAGGGTGATCAGCCCGGCGAGGCTGCTGGAGCCGGTCAGCTCCTTCACCCAGATCGCGGCCACCAGCAGCATGGCCGCCGTGCCGAAGCCGGACACCAGCACCGCGACCAGGTAGCGGCCCGCGTCGCGGTTGCCCAGGACTCTCGTCGTACCCCAGCTCATGGCACCTCCCCGTGGCAGTGACGATCCTGTCCACTCCCGACACCCAAGTCAATGCTTGGGGGTTGTCCGGCGATCGGATGGGGTTCAATGGCGGCCGTGAGCACCACCGACCCGCGCCTGCGCGCCCTGGCCCACCCGGTACGGCTGCGGATGCTGTCGCTGATGTGGAGCGCCCCGCTCTCCGCCGCTGCACTCGCCCGCGAGCTGGGCATCTCGCACGCGCTGGCCAGCCAGCACCTGCGCCGGCTGGACGCCGCGGGCCTGGTGGAGCTGGCCGACGTACGCCCCAACCGGGGCGGCCGGGAGCGTCGCTACCGCAGCGTGCGTGGTCCGCTGCTCACCGACCAGCGGGAGGGGCAGGCGCTGCTGGCCGAGGCGCTGGCCCGCAACCTGCTGGACCGGGTCGCCGAACGCGCCCCGGACACCGCCGGGTTGACCATCGACGCCGAGCTGTGGGTCGCGCCCGAGCAGTGGGCGGCGGCGCGAAGCAGGCTGCACGCGATCATGACCGAACTGCACGAGGCGGCCCAGCCACCGCACGCCCCCGGTACGGTCCGGGTGGGCGCGACGGTGCTGGCCTTCGAGATGACCGATCCGCCCCCGCCGGTCGAGGACTGACGGTGGTCGTACACATGTTCCATCCACAGCCTGTGGATGGCGGAGGGCGAGGATGAGTTACCAGCTCAGCGCGGTGGTGGCCGACGTGGAACTGCTCCGCGAGCAGACCGCGGGCCTGGACCACGGGGTGCTGGCCGCGCTGCGGCAGGACTTCGCGCTGCTGCCGGTGACTCCGCAACTGGTCGAGGAGCTGACCGGCGAACTGCCCGACTTCGCGCCCGGCGAGCCCGAGCCGGGGCGGCCGTTCCACCTGGTCCTCGGACCGGCGCTGGCGGAGCTGCTGGCCCGCTGGTCCCGGCAGGGGCCGGTGGCCTACCTGGAGGCGGGCTTCGCCGGCGGGCTGGGCCACCAGGCAGCGGTGGTGTGGCTCGGCGGCGAGGTGACCTGGGGGCCGTGCTTCGACGACGCGCTGGACCGGCCGCGTGCCGAGTGGCCGATCAACTCGGCGCTGGCCCGACTGGGTGCCGAGCCGGGGTCGTGGATCGACCTCTTCGCCGAGCTGGGTCTGCACCTGGAGCGGGACACCGCCGGCTGGTTGGCGCACGGGCGGCGCGGGCTCACCGCCGACTACTGGGACGAGTTGGCCGAAGAGTGGGAATCGGAGCAATCCGACCCCGACCAGCAACCTGAGCGGCCCGGTCCCGTTGGGGACTGGGGGATTCCATGAAATTGCGACAATTTGCCTTCATCGCCATGCTGCTCGTCGCCGCCTCGGCCGCCGGCAGCGGCGTCCAGGGGCCACCGGCGACCACGCCCGCCGGCAACACCGAGGTGATCGACCTCAACGGGGTGCACGGCGTCGAGTTCGGCGACAGCGAACAGGAGCTGACCCGGCGCGGCATCCTGCGCTCCGACGTGGACGCCTGCGGCCAGCTGCTCGCCGGGCACGAGGCGGTCAGCCCGATCTTCGTCGACGACCGGCTGGTGCTGCTCTGGGCCGACGACCCGATGAGCACGCCGGAGGGGATCAGCGCCGGCACGCCGATCGCCGAGGTCTGGGCGCGTTACCCCTCGGCGGTCCGGCTCCGGGCACCCGCCGGGACGTACCGGCTCGACGGGGTGCTGGCCCGCAGCGGCGACCGCGCGTACCTCTTCCTGCACGACGGGCGGGTGGTCCGGCAGACCATCGCCGGGTACGCCGACTGGGCCCGCCGGCTCTTCGACGAGGGCTACGGCCCCTGCTGACCGGGCACGACGAGGGGTCGCCCTCAACGCGCGATCGCGTCGGCCAGCCTCTTGATTCCCCAGGCGTACGCGGCGTCGAGGTCGCCGCCGAGCCGGAACGCCTGCGCGACCTCCATCAGCAGGAACCCGTTGGCCCAGGCGGTCACCGTCCGTGCCGCCTCCAGCGCGTCCTCGTCGCCGGCAAGCCGCCGGGTCACCTCCAGCACCGGCGCCGCCGCCGAGGCGAGCACATCCGGCTCGGGCCGCGCCGCGGACGGCAGCGGCCCGAAGATGAGCTGATAGGTGTGCGGCCGCTCCCGGGCGAACGCGCGCAGTTCGTGCGCCAGCCCGACGAGCGCCTCCCGCGGATCCTCGCCCGCCCGCTCCGCCGCACTCCGGAGCCGGGCGCCGAGTTCGTCGGCGGTGGCCTCGGCGATGCGCCGGACGAGTTCGTCGCGGTCGCGTACCCGCTTGTACAGCGACGGCGCCCGTACGCCGACCCGCGCGGCGACGGCCTGCATCGTGAGGGCCGCCAGTCCGCCCTCCTCGACGATCGCGCGGCCGGCCGCGATGACCGCCTCCGTGGTGGTGCGCTCGGGAGTGGGCACCGGCACTCCTCTCGTCCCTAAAAGCTATTGCCCTTAGCCATGATGGCTAACTATCGTAGCCATATGAAGCTCGCACCGGGACTACACCGCGTCGGCAACGACCTCGTCGCGATCCACCTCATCGTCACTCCCGACGGCGTCACCATCATCGACGCCGGGTTCGCCGGCCACCACCGGGGACTCGTGGCGGAGCTGGCCGCCGCCGGCCGCAGCCTCGACGACGTCCGCGGGATCGTGCTCACCCACGGCGACGACGACCACGTCGGGTTCGCCGAGCGGCTCCGCGCCGAGAACGGCGTACCCGTCCACGTACACGAGAAGGACGCCGCCCGGGCCCGCGGCGAGGAGAAGACGAGCCCTGCCTGGGGTCGGCTGCGACTGGCCCCGGCCGTCCGGTTCCTCGCCTACGGCGCCCGCAACGGCGGCCTGCGCACCCAGCACCTGACGCAGGTGCACACCTTCCGCGACGGCGACGAGCTGCCCCTGCCGGGCGCACCGCGCATCATCAGCCTGCCCGGGCACTCCCCCGGCAGCGTCGCCGTGCACGTCCCCGCCGTACGGGCGCTGTTCGTCGGCGACGCCCTGACCACCCGGCACGTCCTCACCGGCGCGACCGGCCCGCAGCCCGCACCCTTCACCGACGACCCGGCGGCCGCCGCGGCGGCGCTGGACCGGGTGGCGGACATCGAAGCCGACTGGGTCATCCCCGGACACGGCGCGCCGTGGACCGGTGGCGTGCCGGCGCTCATCGCGGCCTATCGGGCGGCCGCCGCCGCGTGACCCGGCTCGGCCGGCGGCCGGCCAGGAACGGAAACGCCCGGTGCGATCCTCGCGGATCGACCGGGCGTTCTCGCTTGTCACGAGCGGTGGCGGCGGGATTTGAACCCGCGGAGGGCGTTAACCCTCACACGCTTTCGAGGCGTGCTCCTTAGGCCACTCGGACACGCCACCGCCGACGAGGGTACAGGACCACCGAGGGGGACGCCGAACCGGTATCCCGCCCGCCGGCCTGGCAGGATCTTTGCCATGAGTACGCACATCGGCGCTAAGCCGGGAGAGATCGCCGAGCGGGTCCTGATGCCGGGCGACCCGCTGCGGGCCAAGTGGATCGCGGAGACCTACCTCGAGGATGCCAAGTGCTACTCGACGGTGCGCGGCATGCTGGGCTTCACCGGGCGCTGGAACGGCGTCGAGGTGTCCGTGCAGGGTTCGGGCATGGGCATGCCGTCGGCCTCCATCTACGCACACGAGCTGGTCAACGACTACGGCGTGAAGACCCTGATCCGGGTCGGCTCCTGCGGCGCCCTCTCCGAGGAGCTCCAGCTGCGCGACGTGGTGGCGGCGATCGGCTCGTCCACCGACTCGAACATGAACCGGATGCGCTTCGACGGGTTGATCGACTACGCCCCGGTGGCCGACTTCGGGCTGCTGCGCACCTCGGTCGACGTGGCGCAGCGGCGCGGCATCCAGATGCGGGTGGGCCCGATCCTGGCGGCGGACGCCTTCTACACCGACCGCCCGGACCTCTACGACACCCTCGCCGACTATGGCGTCCTGGCGGTCGAGATGGAGTCGGCGGCGCTCTACACGATCGCCGCTCGGTTCAAGGCCCGGGCGCTGACCATCCTGACGGTCAGCGACCACATCAAGACGGGTGAGAAGACCACGGCCGAGGAGCGGGAGCAGACCTTCTCCCAGATGGTCGAGATCGGTCTCGACACCGTCATCTCCTGACCTCCGGGGCGGGCCGGGGCACCCGCCCCGGACCGCCACCGGCGAGCTGCTCACCGGGTGGTGGTCGGGCCGCCGCCGCTGCCCCGGTCGTCGAGCAGCAGCGGGGCGCGACCCTCGACCCGGTAGCGGATGTGGGTGGCCTCCGGGGTGGGGACGACGCGGACGGGCGTCAGCTCGATCGCCTGCTTGGGGTCGAGGTCGAGGTCCGCGTCGAGCAGCCGCAGGCCGTCGCCGAGCACCACGGGTACGACGTGCAGCTCCAGTTCGTCGAGGAGCCCGGCCCGGAGCACCTGGCGGACCAGGCTGCCGCCGCCGGCCACGGCCACGTTCTTCCCGCCGGCCACGGCGCGGGCCCGCTCGACGGCCTCGGCGACCCCGTCGGTGACGTACGTGAAGCTGGTGCCGCCCCGGCGGACCAGGGTCTCCCGCGGCCGGTGCGTGACCACGAAGACGGGCGCCCGGAACGGCGGTTCGTCGCCCCACGGCACCTCGCCGCCGTCGGCCATCCGGCGGCCCATCACGTACGCCCCGGCGGCCTCGAACGTCTCGGCGATGATCTCGGAGTTGGTGTCCGGTACGCCGCCGGCGAAGCCCTGCCGTTCCCGCCACGCCGCGGCGTCGGTGACCCAGCGGGTGACCCGGAAGAACGCGGCCGCCTCCGCCGACGCCATCCAGTCGCCGTCCCCGGTGTGCCGCGGCCCGGCGTAGCAGCCGTCGAGGGACACGGACAGCTGCGCGGTCACCTTGGTCATCGGATTCCCCTCACCTCGCGCGGGGCACCGTCGCGGTGCCCTCCGTCAGGTGGTCGGAGCCGACCGGTGGAAGCCTACCGACCTGCCAGGTGACGCCGGTCACACCGCAGCCTCAGCGGAAGAAGGCGCGCAGGACGGTGGCGTTCTCGGCGGCCAGGACGCCGGGATAGACCTCGGGCCGGTGGTTGAGGCGGCGGTCGCGGAGCACGTCCCACAGCGAGCCGGCGGCCCCGGTCTTGGGTTCCCAGGCGCCGAAGACCACCGTCGAGATCCGGGCCAGCACGATCGCGCCGGCGCACATGGTGCAGGGCTCCAGGGTCACCACGAGGGTGCAGTCGTCCAGCCGCCAGCGACCCAGCCGTTCGGCGGCCCGGCGCAGCGCCAGCACCTCGGCGTGGGCGGTGGGGTCGCCGGTCAACTCGCGTTCGTTGCGCCCGACGGCCAGCTCGGCGCCGTCCCGGCCGTAGACGACCGCACCCACCGGCACGTCGTCCACTGCCGGGCCGGTGGCCAGCGGGTCGGCGCCCGCCCGCTCCGCGGGTAGCTCCGGGCCGGTGACGGCCACGTCCAGGGCCCGGCGCATCCACAGCTCGTGCCGCTGCCGCCGGCCGAGGCCGTCGGGCTCGGCCAGCCCCTCGTCGGCGCCCGGACCGACCCGCCCGGTCGCGCCGGGGGTGGGCTGACCCGGGCGTACGCGGCCGAGCGCGGGGTCGGTGGCGTCGGCCGGCTCGGCGGCGCCGGCCAGCGGGGAGCCACCGCCGGACAGTTCGGGCCCGCCCGTCGGCTCAGACCTCACGCAGCTCCTCGACCTCGTCGGCGCAGCCCAGCACCTGGCACACCTCGGCGGTGACGTCGGCGGGCATCATGCCCTCCCGGGCGCAGAGGTTGAGCAGGCGCTGGGTCGAGATGCCCAGGTCGGCGAGGAGGTCGGCGTCGCCGACCGGGTCGGCCTCCGGGTCGACGGCCGGCTGGTCGCTCTCCTCGTCGCCGCTGCTCGTGGTGGCCGGGCGCGGCTCGTCGGTGTCGTCCAGCCCGGTCACCGAGGCCTTCAGGTCGCCGACCAGCAGGGCGCCGAGCCGGGACTCCTCGGCGAAGGCCGAGTCGGAGCCGAAGACCCGCAGGTCCTCACCGTCGTCCAGCCGCATGACCACCAGGTACGCGTCGTCGGCCTCGACGAAGAGCAGGGACAGGTCGGCGTCCGGCTCGACGTCGCGCAGGCGCTCGGCCACCTCGTCCAGGTCGGTGGCGCCCCGCAGGCTCACCTCGGCGGCGGTCCAGCCGCCCTCGACGCGCACCACCGCGGCAGCGAAGTACGACACGGTCCCCCCAAAATCGCCTCGGCGCAGCACGCCGACCCGTTACGCGTGCACGTTAGCCGGTCGGGTCGGCAGGCGACCGGTCAACGCCCCGAAGGGCCGGTCAATCCGAGGAAAGTTGGCCGGGACGTTCAGTCGGCGATGCGCCGGCGGGTGGCGATGAGCTGCCGCAACTGCTCGCTGCGTACCCGTCGGGGCCGGTCCCGCTGGCGTACCTTGCGGGCACCCGCCAGCTCGGCGAGGAGCTGCTGGCGACGACGGCTGCGGTCCGAGTCGAGCCGCTGGGTGGTCAGGGCCATACCGCGAGCGTGCCCAGTCACCGCGGGTACGTCAAGATGCCGTTCGTTGCGCAGCGAGCCACCTACCCAGAGTGGCGAGGATCACCAGAGCGGCCAGTCGCCGGTGGCCGCCCAGCGGACCGCCAGCACGGCCGCGGCGAGGCTCCAGCCCCCCGCGGTGACGATGGCGACCCCGGTGGCCACCCCCCGGTCGCCGAACCGGACCAGGGCCAGCGCGGCCAGCCAGGCGATCGCGCCGGCGAAGACCGTCCACCAGCCGTAGCCCGGCACATCCCGGCCGAGCAGGCCGAAGAGGAGCAGCCAGGCGGCGGCGAGCGCCCCACCCATGGCGACGCCGCTGCCGGTCACCGGGTGCGGCTCGCGCCAGGTGGGGCGGGACGGTGGCCCGGCGGGGAAGAGCCCGGAGGGCGTACGCGACCCGGGGCGGGCGACGGCCGGATCGGCCGGGTGAGCGGGCTGGCCCTGCATCGGCGTCGTTCCCTTCACCCAGCGTGACCGTCGAGGAGGGATCACCGTCACTACGCAAAGCGACCGGTGCGGGACCCCTCTTTACCGTACCGGTCTGCCAGGATGACGGGATGTCCTCGCGATCCGTCCGACGTCGCCGCGCCGTCGCGTACCCGGTCCTGCTGCTGCTCGGGCCGGTGCTGGCCGGCGGCTGCGCGGTGGCGGACCGGCCCACCGCGGCGCCCGCGACCGGCGGTTGGGTGGCGCCGACCGGCATGGCCACCGCCGGGCAGCCGGCGCCGACGGCGAGCCCGGTGAAGCCGTCGGCCCGGCCGACGCCCTCGGCGTCGCCGAGCCCGCGCCGGACCGACGCGCGCCGGGTCTTCCCGGTACGCGCGGAGAACGTCGACTACCACCCGACCCACTCGGGCTATCCGGGCACCGACATCTTCGCCGACTGCGGCGAGCCGTTCGTGGCGGTGACCGACGGGCAGGTGCTGGAGGTGTCCCGGGTCGACCGGTACAGCCGGTCCGGCCCGCAGGGGCCGTACAACGGCGGGCTGTCGGTGTCGCTGCTCGGCGAAGACGGGGTGCGCTACTACGGCTCCCACCTGAGCCGGATCGCCGACGGCGTCGAGGCGGGGGCCAGGGTCCGCGCCGGCCAGCAGCTGGGCCGGGTGGGTCGGACGGGCAACGCGAACAACGTCTGCCACGTGCACTTCGGCCTGTCCCCGAAGTGCTCCGGGCACGACGACTGGTGGATCCGGCGGGGTGTGGTGTGGCCGGCGCGTTATCTCGACTCCTGGCGCCGGGGCGGCAACCGGTCCCCGGTGGCGGAGGTGACCGGCTGGCAGCGGGAGCGGGGCTGCCCGAGGACGCCGCCGTCCAGCGGGGGAGCCGGCTGACCCGTTCCACACCACGGAGTCCCGGCGGCGGGCGTCCGGGATGGACGTGGGAGCGATCCAAAGGCGACATCACGCCTTAACCGGTCGGATACATTGACGCGAGTCTTGCCGAGGGTTAACGTCCCGTCCTGAGAGAGCGCTCTCTCAGGCAATGAACCTCACAATTCCGACGAGCACCGTGCCGGCCCCGACCGGTACGGCGCATGGAGGCACCCGTGAAACCTCCTGCACCACACCGCTCCTGGGCCCTTGCCGCCACCACCGCACTGGCCCTCGTCCTCGGCGGCCTGACCGTCGCAGCCACCTCCACCGCCGAAGCCGCCACCGTGGGGGCCGGCAGCTACACCACCGACCCGGTGGGGCCGCTCCCCAGCGGCTGCGGTGACCTCTCCACCAACCCCCGCCAGTTCGCCACGGCCAACGCGCCGGCCGGCCCGATCCCCACCAACGACTGGTGGTCGTCGCTGCTGTGGAAGAAGACCAACTGCTCGTACAGCGAGCCGCTGCACGCGCACCCGGTCTCCTACCAGACCTTCAGCGACGGCCTCGGCTTCTCGGCCCCGTCCACCGCCGCCGTCACCGGCACGTCCACCGGCGTCGGCGAGTACAAGTTCGCGTACTCCGAGGACTTCCGGGTCGGCGTCGCCGCGATGGGCGTCCCGGTGGTCAAGGTCGACGACTGGTCCGACTGGACGGTCAGCCCGTACTGGAGTGACGGGGTCCGGACCATGCGGGCCACCATCGGCCACGGCCTGCCGTTCTCCTACTTCCGGACCAGCGGCGGCGACGCCGTGGTCAACCCGACCGGCGGCACCCCGACGGTCTGGTCCAACAGCGGAGCCACCATCGGCTTCACCATCAAGGGCCACGACTACGTCGCGTACGCCCCGACCGGCGCGACCTGGACCGTCGCAGGAGGCCGGATCTCGTCGAACCTGGCCGGCAAGGGCTACTTCTCCATCGCGCTGCTGCCCACCACGCCGACCACCGACGCCGCCGCCCGCAGCGAACTGGCCACCACCTACGGCCGGTACGCCCACGCGCACGTCACCGGCACCCGGGTCGGGTACGCCTACGACCCGGCCAGCAGCACGGTGAGCACCACCTACGGCTTCACCACGAAGGCCATGGAGGGCACCGACACGTCTACCGTGGTGAGCCTCTACCCGCACCAGTGGAAGGCACTCACCGGCGCCACCCCGCTCACCCTCACCTACCCCTCGGCCCGGGGTCGGATGAAGGTGCTGGCCGGGATCTCCCAGTTCCGCACCTCGATGAGGTTCCACGGGGTGCTGCCCGAGCTGCCCGCCGTCGGCACCGGTAGCGGCGCCGACCTGGCCCAGCTCAAGGACCAGCTCGCCGCGCTCCGCGGCAACCCGATGGACCAGCGCGGCGGTGACACCTACTGGACCGGCAAGGGCCTCGGCCGGGCCGCCCGGATCGCCGAGATCGCCGACCTGGTCGGTGACACGGAGACCCGTACCGCCGCGCTCAACGCCATCAGGAGCACGCTGACCGACTGGTTCACCGCGTCGCAGGGCAAGACCGCCAAGGTCTTCTACTACGACAGGAACTGGGGCAGCCTGATCGGCTACCCGGCGTCGTACGGCTCCGACCAGGAGCTCAACGACCACCACTTCCACTACGGCTACTACATCGCGGCCGCCGCCACCCTGGCCAAGTTCGACCCGGCCTGGGCCAGCACCGCCCAGTACGGCGGCATGGTGGACCTGCTGATCCGGGACGCCAACAACTACAGCCGCGAGGACACCCGCTTCCCGTACCTGCGTGACTTCGACATCTACGCCGGGCACGACTGGGCCTCCGGGCACGGCTCGTTCAACGCCGGCAACAACCAGGAGTCGTCGTCGGAGGGGATGAACTTCGCCAACGCCCTGATCCAGTGGGGGCAGGCGACCGGCAACACCGCGGTCCGGGACGCCGGCATCTTCATCTACACGACGCAGGCGGCGGCGATCCAGGAGTACTGGTTCGACGCCGCCGACGAGAACTTCCCGGCGAACTTCGGCCACTCCACGGTCGGCATGGTCTGGGGAGACGGCGGGGCGTACGCCACCTGGTTCAGCGCCGACCCGGAGATGATCCAGGGCATCAACATGCTCCCGGTCACCGGCGGCCACCTGTACCTGGGCTACAACCCGGCGTACAACAAGGCCAACTACGCCGAGCTGGTCCGCAACAACGGCGGGGAACCGACGGTGTGGCAGGACATCCTGTGGCAGTTCCTGGCCCTCGGGGATCCGGACGCGGCGCTGAGCAAGCTGCGCGCCAACCCCGGATACACCCCCGAGGAGGGGGAGAGCCGGGCGCACACCTTCCACTGGATCCGCAACCTCGCGGCGCTGGGCCAGGTCGACACGTCGATCACGGCCAACCACCCGCTGGCCGCGGTCTTCAACCGCAACGGCTCGCGGACCTACGTGGCCAGCAACATCACCGCCAATCCGTTGACGGTCACCTTCTCCGACGGCACCCGCCTCACGGTCGCCGCCGGGAAGACGGCCACCACCGGGGCGTCCACCTGGAGTGGCGGCAACGCGACCGGTGGGGTGGACACCACCACGCCGCCGACCACGGTCCCGCCGAGCACCACGCCGCCGGCCACCACCCCGCCGGCGACGACCCCGCCCGCGACCACGCCGCCGGCCACCACCCCGCCCGCGACCACCCCGCCGGCCACCACCCCGCCGCCCACCAGCTCGCCGACGCAGTACCTGCTCGGCGGCGGGGCGATGGGCGCGGCCGGGGCCTCGGGCACCACCCCGGTGTCCAGCGCCGGGGGCGCCAACTGGGACGGCACCCCGCACAACCCGGTGGTCTTCACCTCGACCGGGCTGAACCTCACCTACACCGGCGGTCAGACCAACCTTGACCTGTTCCTCGACGCCAACCAGGCGGTCGGCAACGGGGTGCAGGCCCGGGTCTCGTACGACCTCACCGGTGACGGCACCTTCGACCGGGTGGAGACCTACCGGTACTTCCCGACCGACCCGGTGCCCGGGTGGGAGCACTACACGCAGAACCAGGGGCTGCTGAGCAGCACCGGCACGCTGGGCAACCTCGCCAACGGCACGGTGAAGGTGGAGGTCTGGTCCGCCATCGGCGTCAACCCGACCACCCTCGGCACCGGCGACCGGTCGGTCGTGAAGCTGCCGTTCTCCTGATCCGCTGACGCACCACCACCAACCCGCGCCGCCGGTCGTACCCCGACCGGCGGCGCGGGCGCGTAGGTTATCCGGGCATGAGCCGGGATCCCATCGCCGACCTGCGGCGGATCGCGTTCCTGCTGGAGCGGGCCAACGAGGCCACCTACCGGGTACGGGCGTTCCGCTCGGCCGCCAAGGCGCTGTCCGCGCTGCCCGCCGGGGAGGTCGCCGGGCGGGCCCACGCCGGCACCCTCACCGAGCTGCCCGGCGTCGGTGACGTCACGGCCCGCTGCGTGGCCGAGTCGCTGGCCGGCGAGGAGCCGGTCTACCTGCGTCGGCTGGTCGCCACCGAGGGCACCGACCTGGACGCCGCGGCGACCGCGCTGCGGGAGGCGCTGCGCGGTGACTGCCACACCCACTCCGACTGGTCCGACGGCGGGTCGCCGATCGAGGAGATGGCGCTCGCCGCCGTCGAGCTGGGGCACGAGTACGTGGTGCTCACCGACCACTCCCCCCGGCTCAAGGTGGCCCGGGGCCTGACCGCGGAGCGGCTGCGCCGGCAGCTCGACCAGGTCGCCGCGATCAACGACGCGCTGCCCAAGGGCTTCCGCATCCTCACCGGCATCGAGGTGGACATCCTCGCCGACGGCTCACTGGACCAGGACGAGGAGCTGCTGGCCCGCCTCGACGTGGTGGTCGGCTCGGTGCACAGCGGGCTGAACGACGAGCGGGGAAGGATGACCCGGCGGATGCTGACCGCGATCGCCAACCCGCACCTGGACATCCTCGGTCACTGCACCGGGCGGATGGTGGCCTCCCGGCCGGCCGGGGTGAAGGGGCCGGGCGACCGGGCGCACCGGGCGCGTACCCGGGCGGAGAGCGACTTCGACGCGGACGCCGTCTTCGCCGCCTGCGCCGAGCACGACGTCGCCGTCGAGATCAACTCGCGGCCGGAGCGGCAGGACCCGCCGAAGCGGCTGATCCGCCGGGCCCTGGAGGCGGGCTGCCGGTTCGCGATCGACACCGACGCGCACGCCCCCGGGCAGCTCGACTGGCAGCGGTTCGGCTGCGAACGGGCGGCGCTGTGCGGGGTGCCGGCGGACCGGGTGGTCAACACCTGGACCGCCGCCCGCCTGGTGAAGTGGACCAGCTCGCGCGGCTGACCCCGGGTCAGCGGCGGCCGGCCGGCTCCGCCGCGGGGACGGCCGGGGTGCCGGCGGCGACCGGCCGACGGCGCCGCCGACCGACCAGGCCCTGGGTGACCGCCACCCCGACCAGCACGATCGCCGCGCCGACCGGCTGGTGCCAGTTCAGCCGCTCGTCGAGGGCCAGCGCGCCGATCAGCACCGCGAAGACCGGGATCAGGTACGTCACGGTGGAGGCGGTGCTCGCCCCGGCCACCCGGATGTTCCGCATGTTGATCACGAAGGCCAGCCCGGTGCCGAGCGCCCCGAGCGCCAGCACGCTGGCCAGCACCTCGCCGGAGAGGTCGGTGGGCACCGGCGGCGCCCCGGCCACCAGCGGCGCCACCACGGCGAGCTGGAGGGTGGCCAGCAGCAGCTGCACCGCCGACAGCGACAGGCCGGAGTGGCTGCTCCCGGCGATGAACCGCTTCTGGTACGGGATGGCGACGCCGTAGCAGGCCGCCGCGCCGAAGCACATCAGCTGGCCGGTGAAGTGCGCCCCGCCGACGCCCTCCCAGATCCCCAGCACCACCAGCACGCCCAGGAAGCCCAGCCCCAGGCCGGCCGCGCTGCGCAGGGTCAACCGCTCGGTGCGGAACACCAGCACCGCCATCGGCAGCACGATCAGCGGCGTGGTGGCGTTCCAGATCCCGGCGAGCATCGACTCGACCCGCTGTTCACCGAAGCCGAAGAGGGTGAACGGAAGCGCCACGCCGAGCGCCGCCACCACGAACAGGTGCGCCCAGAGCCGCGGCTCGCGGGGCAGCCGGTCGCGCAGCAGCGCCAGCACCACGAGCAGGGTGACCGCGCCCGCGGCGACCCGGTAGAGGGTGAGCTGGAGCGGGTGCAGCTCGCGGATGCCGACCTTGATGAACAGGAAGCTCGAGCCCCAGATCGCGGCGAGCGCGAGGAAGCCCGGCAGCCAGCTGCGCAGCGGCGCCTTGTCAGGGGTGATAGCGGCGTTCACCCCTGACACTCTGCCGCAGGGGTACGACGAAGTCCCGCGATATTCCGACGCCGTGTCCACCGCCACAGGAACCACCTACAGTGGTGGTGCGTTGACCAGCCGAGGAGGTGCCCCGATGGCCATGCCCATGCGTTTCGACCCGCTCGTTGACCTCGACGGGATGTGGACGACCCAGCTCGCGGAGCGCTACCTCCCGCTGCCGGAACTGCCCGATGCACGGTACGAGTGCATCGATGGAAGGTTGGTCATGACGCCCGCTGAGGTTGGCACGAACAGTTTCGGTGAGGGCAGGCTGATTCGCCTTCTCGGGCCAACCGCTGAGGCCGCCGGCTTCTACGTGTACGGGCAGGTGAATCTAACCTTCGCGCCCCAGCTCTGGATTCAGCCGGACGTCACGATCCTGCACGACCTCCCGAAGACCGACGAGGAGGACCGGTGGGTCCCGGCCCACCTGTGCACGATGGCCGTCGAGTTCGTTTCGCCGAGCAGCCGCCGGCAGGACTTCATCGACAAGCCGCGTCGCTGCGCCGAGGGTCGGGTGCCGTACTTCATGCGGGTCGAGATCTCCCGCCGGTTAAGGCACGCGGCGGTCGAACTCTTCACCATTGGTGAGTTCGGTGGCTACGACACCGTCGCGCAGGCGGTCAGCGGGCAACGGCTGTGCGCGGACCTGCCATTCCCGATCGACTTCGACCCCGCCGACCTCCTTCCCTGAACAGCGCAAGCAGGGTCGGCACCCGGGCGCCGGGGTCGCGTAGGGTTCGCAACGTGGGACGAATCGATGACCTCGCGAACCGCTACGTGACCGACTGGGCGCCGCTGAGCCCGAGCGGCGCCACCTACGTCGGCATCTCCGGCTACGACGACCAGCTCGACGACCTGTCGCCGGAGGGGTACGCGGCCCGCGCCGGCCTGGTCCGGCGCACGCTGGCCGACCTGGACGTCACCGAGCCGGAGTCGGAGCGGGAGCGGACCGCCAAGGAGGCGATGCAGGAGCGCCTCGGCCTGGAGCTGGCCCGCTACGACGCCGGGGAGGTGACCAGCGAGGTCAGCGTGATCGTCAGCGGCCTGCACGAGATCCGGATGGTCTTCGACCTGATGCCCACGGGCACCGACGACGCGAAGGCCAACATCGCCGCCCGGCTCAACAAGCTGGCCGGCGCGCTGGAGGGCTACAAGACCACGCTGCGCGAGGCGGCCGACGCCGGGCAGATCAGCTCCAAGGTCCAGCTGGCCGAGGTGGCCAAGCAGTGCGACACCTGGGTCGACCCGGACGGCGACAACTTCTACCACGGGCTGGTCGAGCGGTTGGGCGCCGACGGGGCGCTCGGCGCCGAGCTGCGTCGGGGCGCGGCGTCGGCGACCGCGGCGACCGCCGGGTTCGGGCAGTTCCTCCGCACCGAGCTGGCACCGCGCGGGCGGGACAAGCAGGCCGCCGGGCGGGACCGGTACGAGCTGGCGTCGCAGTACTTCCTCGGCGCCAAGGTCGACCTCGACGAGACGTACGCCTGGGGGTTCGCGGAGCTGGCCCGCCTGGAGGCCGACATGCGGACGGTGGCCGCGCGGATCGTCGGCCCCGGCGCGACCGTCGACGAGGCGGTCGCCGCGCTGGACGCCGACCCGGCCCGGACCATCCGGGGCAAGGAGGCGTTCCGGGACTGGATGCAGGCGCTCGCCGACAAGGCGATCAGCGAGCTGCACGGCACCCACTTCGACATCCCGGAGCAGGTCCGGCGGATCGAGTGCTGCCTCGCCCCGACCAGCGACGGCGCGATCTACTACACCGGCCCGAGCGAGGACTTCTCCCGCCCGGGGCGGATGTGGTGGGCGGTGCCGCAGGGCATTACCGACTTCTCCACCTGGCGGGAGGTGACCACGGTCTACCACGAGGGCGTGCCGGGCCACCACCTCCAGGTGGCGCAGACCGCCGTCCGGGCCGAGCTGCTCAACCGCTGGCAGCGGCTGCTCTGCTGGGTCTCCGGACACGGTGAGGGCTGGGCGCTCTACTCCGAGCGGCTGATGGACGAGCTGGGCTACCTGGACGACCCGGGCGACAAGCTCGGCATGCTCGACGGGCAGGCGTTCCGGGCCGCCCGGGTGATCGTCGACATCGGCATGCACCTGGAGCTGGAGATCCCGAAGGACAACCCGTTCGGCTTCCACCCGGGCGAGCGGTGGACGCCGGAGCTGGGCTGGGAGTTCATGCGGGCGCACTGCCGGGTGCCGGACGAGAACCTGCGCTTCGAGCTCAACCGTTACCTGGGCTGGCCGGGGCAGGCGCCGTCGTACAAGGTGGGCGAGCGGATCTGGTTGCAGGCCCGGGAGGAGGCGAAGGCCCGCAAGGGCGCCGACTTCGACCTCAGGGAGTTCCACCGGCAGGCCCTCGACCTGGGCTCGCTCGGCCTGGACCCGCTGCGCCGGGCGCTCGGCCGGCTCTGATCCACGCACGACCCCGGGGCGGTCGGTCCGGCCGCCCCGGGGACCCGGTCAGGTGAGGGTGAGGCGCAGCGCCGGCTGCGCGGTCAGCGTGTTGCTGCTGACGTACGCCAGGTCGATCACCGGGTCGGTGAAGGTGATTGAGATCGGCAGGGTGATCGGGATACCGTTCGGGATCGGCAGGTTCGGGGTCAGCGTGATCTTGATGCCGAGCAGCCGGCCGACGAACCGGGTCGCGTAGAAGTCCACGTCGCCCTGCACGGTCAGCCGCTTCGTGGCGTACCCGGCGGTGGTGCCGGCCGGGCCACCCGCCCGCAGCAGGAAGTCGTCGGTGACCGCCCGACGCATGCTGAACTTCAACGCCCGCAGCTTCCCACTCGCGGTTGGCAGCTCCACGATCCCTGCGAACCGCAGGCCGGTCATGGTGACCTTGGTGCCGGTGAGCTTCGACGGCTGCTCGGCCACCCGCGGCTGACCGGGGTCGGCGGCGATCCGGGGCAGGGGCGCACCCGGCGTCACCCGGGCCGTGCCGGGCGGCGTCGGCGTCGGGTCGGTGGTCGGGCGCGGCACCGGGCAGGCCGACGGCCGACCCGCCGGGGTGGACGGCGCCGGGTCACCGGCCTTCGGGGAGCCGGTCGGCGTGGGGCTGGTCGCGTCGGGGCCGGGCGAGGCCCCGGCGGTGGGGGTGCCGCTCGGGGCGGAGGTGGGTTCGGTGGAGGTGCGCCGGCCGCCGGTCAGCAGGTCGCCGATCCCGTCGAGGAGGTCACCGATCAGGTGGCCGGAGCCCTGGGTCGGGCCCGGGGTCGGGTCGGCGGGCGACGGGGTGGCCGAGGTCGGCGTCGGGCCGGTCGGGGTCGGCGCTGGCGCCGCCGGCCGGCCGGAGGGGGTTGCGGACGCCGTCGACGGGCAGGTCGGGGCGGCGCGTACCGGGGCCGGACCCTGGACGGTGAGCAGCCCGGCCAGGGTGAGCCCGATCGCGGTGAACCCGACGGCGCGGTGACGGGCGCCGGGCGTCCCGGGCGGCGGACCCTCGTCCCGGGCGGGCAGCAGCTCGTCGACCAGCGTCCGGTCGGCGGCCGCCGGGCGGGGAGCGGGCACCGCCTCCGCCCCGGCGAACTCGTCACCCCCGGCGGGCCCGGTGAGGTCGTCATCCCCGGCGGGCTCGGCGGGGGCCGGCCGGGCGGTCGGCGTCCAGGCGAAGGCGAGCGCGCTGCCGACCATTCCGAGCAGCATGCCGAGGAAGAACCCGCCCAGGTTGAGGCCCTTGAGCGAGTAGACCGCGGTGACCGCCGCGATGATCGCGTAGAACAGCCGCTGGGACGGGCTGAACCAGATCAGCAGGCCGCAGGTCACCAGCCCGACCGGGATGATCCAGGAGAGGAAGCCGGTCGGGCCGACGGCGAGGCTGAGCCCGGCCAGGGTGAGCTTGCCGCTGACGAAGAGCTCGACGCCGGCCAGCACGGTGAGCAGGCCGCCCCAGAACGGGCGGCTGCGTCGCCAGCGCCGGAAGCGGCCCCACGCCCCGGTGGTACGCCCCGAGCGGGCGGGCTGCGGATCCACGGGTGTCACGAGGTGACCTCCTGGCGGTGGGGTTCTCGGGTCGGGGGCGGGACCGGTCGGCTCGCGGCGGACCGGCCGCCGGGGTGGGGTGGTCCCCGGCGACGGCGCCGGCCGCGAGCCGGCCGGTCAGCTCAGAAGCACTCCTTGCCCTTGGCGTCGTCGAACGCGTGCACGGCCAGCTTCAGCCCCTTGAGGTTGAAGGTGCCGGCGGTGGTGTAGCGGGCGACCTGGCGCAGCTTGGTGATGTTCACCTTCTGGGCGTCCTGGCCGAAGGAGCCGGCGAGGGCGTTCGGGTTGAGGTCACTGGCGTCACGGCCGATGTTGATCCGGGTGAAGGTGGCGTCGCCCTCGAGCGAGTCCATCGCGATCAGCAGCCCGTCGGCGCTGGCCGGCTCGCTGCCGCCGCCGGCCTCGATCCGCAGCACCACCGGCAGGCCGGGCAGGCTGGCGTCGACCGACTGGCACATCCTGGTCAGGTCGGCGTGGCCGATCTCGGAGAGGGCGACGGGGTGGATCTTGCCGTCCTTCTCCTTCACCACGCCGCCGTACTGCTTGAAGCCCTGCCCGTCGAGCTCCTGGGCGGAGATCTTGAACTGCTTGCCGGAGACGGTGATGTCGGCGGCGATCGCGCCGTTGGCGATCCCGAAGAGGATGGCCCCGGCGACGGCGGTCGCCGGCACCATCATGGCGGCGAAGCGCCGCCAGCGGGTACGTCCGAAGTTCTCGATCCGGTTCTGCACGGATTCCTCCTCGGTGCGTTCGGGGTGGTGGTGGCCCGCGTCCGCCGGTGGGGGGATGGCCCCGTGCCGGGCCGGTGCTTCTGTTACCGACGGGTAACGAACTGCGGATGATGGTGCACCCGGTGCGGCGTGGGTCACAAGAGGCCGATCGGCGTCGCTCGTGGCGGCCGGGTGCGAGTTCGGTGGGACGATCACTCTGCGTCCACCGTGGTCCGCGGCGGCAGGACCGTCAGCCGACTCCAAACCGGACCAAAGGGTCGCGGCTCGTCACCGTGGGTTCCCAAACCATCGACATATTACGATCACGTAACGACTACCGGGCGTCTCCGCGGAGACACCGAGGGGCGGGCCGGAGTCCGGCCCGCCCCTCGGCGGATGGTGCGGATGGATCAGTGCTTCTCGGACTCGTCCGCTCCGGCGCGCTGCACCGGCACCGTGGCCTCGTCGTCGGACTTCCAGTTCGTCGACGCCGGCGGGATCTCGTCGGAGAGCGGGCCGCCCTCACGCTCGGCCGGCCGCTCCTCGGTCACCGGCTCGTCGACCGGGCCGTCGTCGGCGCGGTGCCGGGCGTCCACCGTGCCCGCCCGCCGGCCGGACAGCACCAGCCAGAGCCCGACGAGCAGCAGCAGCGCACCGAGGACCGCCAGGCCGATCGGCAGCGTACGACCGATCAGCTGGAGCTTGTCCCGGGTCTCCCCGGCCGACTTCACGCTGTTGGTGATCGTCGCGTCGTCGTACACGAAGTCGGCGTCCAGCAGCTTCACCTCGCTGCCCTGGTCCGGCACGAAGTTCTTCTTCTGCTGCTCGCGCACCTTGACGAAGTTGCCGCTGACCGGCTCCACCCAGATGGTCCGGGTGTTGCTGTAGGTCACCTTGCCGGTGGTGGCGCCCGGGGCGAGGGCGTTGGCCAGCGCGGTCAGCGAGCCCTCCGGCGTCGGCAGCTCGGTCTCGTCGATCACCTGCACGTACCGGTACGCCTCGGTTCCCTTGATCTGCTCGGTGCCGTCGAACTTGATCGGCGTCGCCCGGCGCAGGTCGCGGTCGAAGTACTTGTAGTCCCTCTTCGCCGAGTGGAACGGGAACTTGTAGGTCTGCCCTTCGAAGCTGACCTGGTCCTGGTCACTGGTCTTGCCGTCGGTGTCCAGGTACTGCTTGTCCCAGGCCCGCCCCGCGGCCGTCGTGCGGTCCAGCGCCAGCTCAGCGGCGTACTTGCTGACGTCCGCCTCGTCGCCGGTACGGTCGGTCCGGACCACCGTGCCGTACGCGTCCCAGACCACCGCCTCGCCCTCGAGGTCGCCCTTCATCTCGTTCTTGGTCGTGTTGGCCTGCGGCACCACCTCGGTGGTGGCCCTGAGGGTGCCGGTCTGGATCGTCGGCTTACCCTCGATCACCTGCATGTAGGTCGCGTTGTCGGCGACCGCGACGCTCGCCCGCAGGCAACCGTCCGGCTCACCCTTGGCGTTGCAGAACGTCAGGTCGTACGGCAGCTTCGTCACCGACGGAGCCACGTAGAAAGCCGTTCCCGCAGCGAGGGCGAGAGACAGGACGCCTACGCCGAAAAGCACCGCACCCAGGCGAGCCTTCACTGATCCTCCTCAACACAAAGACAGTCAGCCGGTGTCCGGCGAGCATCGGGGTCTGCAAAACTGGGCCGCACGTTACTCCCGGGTTACATATCAACGCGACCCTCTGGACGGCTGATGTCTGCTCCGATTCCCGATCAGGTTCTGCGACGGTTGCCCGCGCTCGACGCGGTACGGGTGATCGGAGCGCTCGCCGTTGTCGGGCACCACGTCGGTTTCGCCACCGGAAGGAACACCGGCGACAGCGCCGTCGGAGCCTGGTTGTCCCGGCTCGACGTGGGTGTCGCCGTCTTCTTCGTCCTTTCCGGCTTCCTGCTGTTCCGGCCGTACGCGCACGCGCACGCAACGTACCAGCGCCCGCCCGCGACCGGTAGGTACCTCTGGCGGCGGGCCACCCGGATCCTGCCCGCCTACTGGGTGGCGGTGGTGGTCTGCCTGCTGGTGCTGCCGCAGAACCGCGACGCCGGCCGGGCGGACTGGCTGCGCCACGCCACGCTGACCCAGATCTACCAGCACGGGCAGCTCAAGCACGGCCTCAGCCAGACCTGGAGCCTCGCCACCGAGGTCACCTTCTACCTGCTGCTGCCGGTGCTCGCCGGCCTCGCGCTGCGCGGGCGGCCCACCCCGGACAAGGTGCTCCGGATCGCGGCCGGCGCGCTGGCGGTCACCGTCGCCTGGGTGGCGCTGCTCGGGTCCGGCCTGCTGAGCCTCGGCCTGCACACCATGTGGTTGCCGTCGTACGCGGGCTGGTTCGGCGCCGGCATGGCGTTGGCCGCCGCGCACGTGGCGCTGCGTACCGGCACCGGCGACCGCTGGCGGTGGCTGGACGACCTGGGCCGGGCGCCGCTGACCTGCTGGGCCGTGGCGCTGGCCGCGCTGGCCGTCGCCACCACCCCGGTCACCGGCCCGCGTGACCTGGCCGAGCCGACCGCCGGCCAGTTCGCCACCAAGCTGGTGCTCTACCTGGTCGTCGCGGTCATGCTGATCCTGCCGATCGCGTTCGGTCCGCAGACCCGCACCAAGGGCACCTTCGACAGTCTCGTCGGCCGGTGGCTCGGCCGGGTGTCGTACGGGCTGTTCCTCTGGCACCCGTTCGTGCTGGAGACCATCTACGTCGTCGACGGCCGGCCGGAGTTCACCGGCGACCCGTTGAGCACCTGGCTGCTCACCGTCGCCGGGGGGCTGGTCCTGGCGGCGGCGAGCTACTACCTGATCGAGCGTCCCTTCCAGCGGTGGGGCGGTCAGTGGCCGGGTCGGCGGCGCAGCACCAGCGAGAGCCAGAGGGCCGTGACGGCGGTGACCGCAGCCAACTGAGCGGGCCACGCGGTGTGCCCGCCGCGGGTCACCGCGTACCAGCCGGCCACCGCGAAGCACGCCACCGGCAGCCAGCGTACGACGGCCCGGCGGAGCCGGTGCATCCCCCGCCGGTCCGGCGGGTGCAGGTGCGGCTCCAGGGACCGCCCGGCGATCACGCCGAGCGCCACCAGCCCGGCCACGGCTGCCGCGGCCGGCCCGCCGACCAGGAGCAACGCCCCGCCGCCGACGAGGACCGGGAGCAGCCGACCGCGTCGCCGGCGGACCGGTCGCGCGACCGGCGCGAGGGTACGCCTGGTCGGCAGCACGGCCAGCACCACGACGCCGACCAGCAGCGCCGCGCCTCCGGCGAGCGCCGTCACGTACCGGCCGTCGGGGGCAAACCGGAGCACCACCTCGCCGGAGAAGCCAGCCGGTACGAGCCAGCCCTGCTGCCAGCCGTCCACCGTGAACGGCGTGAAGGTCCGACCGCCGCCGGTGGCCACCCAGCCCGCGTTGGCGTTCTCCCGCAGGGCGAGCACCCGCCGGCCGACATGGTCGTCCAGCCGCAGCACCCGGCGGGTGGCCGACCACTCACCGAGGTGCACCACCGCGCGCTTCGCGGCCGGTTGCCCCAGCTCGGTGGCGGGCGCCGGTCCGGTCCCCGCCGGGCGGCGCGGCGTGAGGGTGAACTGGGTGGGCAGCGCCAGCGGGCTGCCCACCGCGGTCACCCGCTGGGGGCCGGCCGTCAACGGCAGGGCCATGGTGGACCCGTCGCCGCAGGGAACCGCGGCCACCTCGCGCAGCTCCAGCAGGTCACGCCGGTTGGCCAGCAGCGCGGTACGGCGGTTGACGCCGCCGGCCCGCACCACGGGCCCGCTGCCGCAGGGCAGCCGGAGCCGCTGGCCGGGGTCGGCGCGTTCCACGTCGGTGGCCGGCAGCACGGTCAGCTCGCCCACCCCCACCGGCAGGTCCTGGGTCAACCGACGGTACGGGTCGTAGGAGCGGGCCGGGACCAGGTCGGAGATGAGCACGGTGACGTCGTCGGTACGCATCGGACGGTCGAAGACCACCGTGCCCCCGTCGTCGAGGACCCCGCCGCGCATGCCGCCGTCCCCGATCGCGGTGACCCGCCAGGGCCGGGCCGCCGCCGCGTTGGGCGGCAGCGTCATCCGCAGGCCGGTGATGGTGCGCGGCCGCGGCCAGGTGAGCCGCAGCCAGGGCTGCCGGTCGGCGTCGGCGGCGTACCAGGTGGTCGCGGGGTCCCCGTCGACCACCGCGCCGGGGCGGGCGGCCGGGTCGAAGACGCCGACGGTGGAGGCGGCGACGGTCGGGGTGACGCCGGTGGTCACCGCCGCCGCGCCGCCCGCGTCGAGCAGCTCGTTGAGCGCGCCACCCGGTCGGGGACGGGCCCGGAGCGCCACCTGGTAGTTGGCGCCCACGGGCAGCTGCACCGTCCGGTCGATCCGGTCGCCGTCCTCCGAGGCCCGGGACAGCGAGCCGTCGCAGAGCGGCCGCCCCTCGTCGAAGACGCAGGCCGGGCTGCTCGGTGCGGCGCTGAGCACCACCGGCGCCGGCACGCCGGTGGCCGGGCCGGGCGGCACCACGAGGGTACGACCGGCCTGGATCCCGGGGATGGCGAGTTCAGCGATGCCCACCCCACCGAAACCGGCCCGGACGTCGAAGACCTGCTCCACGGTCACCCGGACGAACCGGGTCGGGTAGCCGTCGGGGAGGGTGACCTGGGTGCTCTGGCCGGTCGTCGGCACGGTGGCCTGCTGCCGTCCCGCCGTGACGGTGATCTTCGTGGGCAGCGAGTCGGCCCCGGTGTCGAAGGTGATCCGGACCTGCCGGACCACCTCCGGCCGCCTCAGCTCCACCTCGAACCACTGCCCCACCGACACCGTCCCGGGTGCCGACCGCCAGGAGGTGGCGGGGTTGCCGTCCACCGCCGCGTACGGCTGGTGCTCGGTGCGTCCGCCGCCCAGCGACTGCGCGTCGGACCAGGAGCTGGACGCGGAGACCCCGTCGATGCCGAGGTAGCGCACCGCCGTCGACTGCTGCTCCGCCCACTCGGGCAGGTAGTCGCGGGCCGGCGCGGTCAGCCGCGGTTCGTCCTGGGGGGTGAGGGTGGCCGAGGAGTTGTCGTGCTGCTGCCCGAAGGCCACCTCGCGGCGCCGCAGCCCGTCGGTCAGCGCCACCGGCGTCTGGCCGAGCCCGTCGGGGCGGTCCCCGGCGAGCACGGTCGGCGCGGCGGGGAGCTGACCGGCCGCGGCCAGCGGCAGCAGCGACTCGGGCCCGCCGACCACGGTGGTGAGGTCGTCCGCGTCGTACGCGACGACCTGGTCGACCGGGCGGCGGACCTGGAACACCTCCAGCGCGCGGACCGGCGCGTTCAGGCCCCGGTCGACGAAGTTGCCGGGAAGCACACCGCCGCCCACCTCGGGGCCGAAGGCACGGACCGGCTCGATCCCGCGCGAACGCAGCAGCGCCTGCCGCACGACGATCGGCTGGGTGGTGTCGCTGTGCCCGTAGTCGAGGTCGGAGCGGAGCAGCAGGTACTTCACGCCGGAGCGGGCGAGCAGGTCGGCGAGGCCGGCCGAGCCCTGCCCGGTGGCGAGCACCGACTCGACGGCGTCGAGGAGCCGGATGGTCCCGGGCGGGGTCAGCGGCACCGAGCTGCGTACCGCCCAGGGCCTGTCCAGCAGGGGCTGGACGATCTCGTCGCTCGGGCTGCCCCACAGGTAACGCGGGAAGCGGGCGGCCGGCACCACCAGCACCCGGTCGTCGCGTACGTTGCTGTCCAGCCAGGACGTCGCCTGCTGCCAGTAGCCGGGCACGTCCCGGAAGCTGCCCGGCGCGGCCAGCCCACCGCCGAGGGCCGGTGCGGCGACCGCCGCGACCGCCGCCAGGGTGGTGCCGGTGACCAGGCCGGCGCGGAGCCGGACGGGTTGCAGCAGGCGGGCCGGCCCGGGGTGCAGGGTGGGCCGGTCGCCGGTGCGGGCGGCGCGCAGCACCAGACCGACCAGGTGCGCCAGGCCGAGCATCAGCGGGAGCCGGAGCACCACGTCGAACTTGTGCACGTTGCGCAGCGGTGCGCCCGCGGCGTCGAGGAAGGTCCGCTGGGTCTGGGCGCCGAAGCCGTCGAGCTGCGCGACGTGGCCGAGCCCGACCAGCGCCAGCCCGACCAGCAGGCCGGTAATCAGGAAGCGGCGGTGCGGCATGCCCCGCCGGGCCAGACCGGCGAGGCCGAGACCGGCCACCACCAGCGTGGCGATCACCAGGGGCTGTTCGGTGGCAAGCCGCCACCCCGCCGTCCACGGCGGCCCGTACGGGCCGTTGAGGTAGGCGTGCCAGTGCGAGGCGCCGCGCAGCACCGTGGTCATGTCGGTCGGCCCGGTGGTCACCGGGGCGGTCTCGATGTAGTCGAGGAAGGGCGGGCTGTACCGGCCGAGGAGCAGCAGCGGCACCAGCCACCAGGCGGTCGCCGCGGCCACCGCCAGCCCCCAGCCGAGCAGGGCCCGCAGGCGCAGCCGGAACGGGTGCAGGCCGACCAGCCAGATCGCGGCGAGCGGCACCACCGCCAGCACGGCGGTGGCGTTGACGCCGCCGGCGCACGCCACCACCAGCGCGGACCGGGTGACCGCCCGACGCACCGGCGTCCCCTGGGCGAGCCCGATCAGGGGGACCAGCACCCAGGGCGCGATCGCGCTGGGCCACGCCTCGACCGAGATCGGGCCCAGCTCGGTGACCAGCCGGGGCGAGAGCGCGAACGCCACCCCGGCCAGCAGCCGGGCCCACGGGGTGCCGATGTGCAGGCGTTCCGCCAGCCGGACCACGCCGGTGCAGGCCACCGTCATCAGCAGCGCCCACCAGAGTCGCTGCACCACCCAGGCCGGCACGGCGAGCAGCTTGCCGACGAGGAAGAACGGTCCCATCGGCCAGAGATAGCCGTACGCCTGATTCTGGAGCTGGCCGAAGGTCCCGGCCGGGTCCCACACGTGCAGGGACCGGCTCATCCATCCGGCTGGATCGATCGCGAGGTCGACCTTGGTGTCGATCACGATCAGACCCGGATCCTGGAGGAAGGCCAGGGCGGACAAAGCCAGACATACCGCAACCAAGCGCAGACGCCACACCGCTCGCGACGTGTCGTCGGCCCTCTCGACCGGCCCCGGACGGCCCGGCGACCCCTGCATCTCGCCTCCGATCGGGCATTGCGGCTTTCGTGACGCAGCCCATAGTGTGACGCGACCGCGAAGACTACTCGGCAGTAGGAGTGAGTGTTGGAAGCACCGGCTGCCGCCACCCGGCACGTACTGTTCCTCAACTGGAGGGACACCCGGAATCCGGAGGGCGGCGGATCCGAGGTCTACGTCGAGCGGATCGCCGGTGAACTCGTCCGACGCGGCCACCGGGCCACCCTGCTCTGCGCCACCCACACCGAAGGCCCCGCCGAGGAGATCACCGACCACGGCGTACGGGTGCTGCGCCGCGGCGGCCGACACACGGTCTACCTGCGCGCCGCGCTGGTCTACCTGGCCGGCACCATCGGTCTCGGCCCACTGGCCCGGCGCACCGGCGGTCGGCCCGACCTGATCGTCGACGTCGGCAACGGCCTGCCCTTCCTCTCCGCGCTCTACGCCCGCCGGCCGGTGATCGCCCTGGTGCACCACGTGCACCGGGAGCAGTGGCCGGTGGTGCTGGGCCGCTGGCTGGCCCGGTTCGGCTGGTGGGTGGAGTCCTGGCTGGCGCCCCGGGTCTACCGCCACTGCCAGTACGTGACCGTCTCCGCCGCCACCCGCCGGGAACTGGCCACCCTCGGCATCGACCCGCAGCGGGTGGCCATCGTGCACAACGGCACCCCGGACATGACGATCGGGCCGGTGCCCCGCTCCACCCAGCCGTCGCTTGTCGTGCTCGGCCGGCTGGTCCCGCACAAGCAGGTCGAGGTGGCGCTGCGCGCCGTGGCGGCGCTCGCCGGAGAACTGCCCGGCCTGACCCTCACCGTGGCCGGACAGGGCTGGTGGGAGTCGCAGCTCCGCCAGACCGCCGTGGACCTCGGCGTCGCCGAGCGGGTGACGTTCACCGGCTTCGTCACCGACATCGAGAAGCGCGAGCTGCTCGCGTCCGCCTGGGTGGCGCTCACCCCGTCGCTCAAGGAGGGCTGGGGACTCACCATCGTGGAGGCCGGCGCGGTCGGCACCCCCACGGTCGCGTTCCGGGGCGCCGGCGGGGTCGAGGAGGCGCTGGTGCACGGCGAGACCGGGCTGCTCGCCGACGACGTCGACGACTTCGTGGCCAAGGTCCGCCACCTGCTGGTCGACGACGCGTACCGGGCCGCGATGGGATCGGCGGCGCGGGCCCATGCCGCCCGCTTCACCTGGCCGGTCTCCGGAGAAAAGTTCGCGGCCCTCGTGACGAGGGCCGCGAACGTTCCGGCGGGTACGCCGGCCAAGCGGTGGGAAGAGACCTACGAGTTGACGCCGTAGACCAGCGGCTGGTTGGCGCCGGCCTCGGTGCTGGTGCCACTGCCACCCGACTCGGTCCGGGCGGCCTGCTCGGCCTTCGCCGCCTCGGTCACCGACGTACCGGTCAGCGTGGTGGCGAGTGCCGCCGTGCCGAAGGCACCCAGAGCGATCGCGGCAACCGCGACCAGAACCAACGAGAGAGCACTACGCATGGTGCTTTTTTCCTCCTCGTGAGCTGACTGCGCGGGACGTTACCACCAAGTAGACCCGCCGGGGAGGGCCGCGAGGACGTCCCGATCCGGCCGGTCAGCGCGCCCCGGCCACCGAGTTCTCGTAGAGGGTCAGGTCCGTCCCGGCGTACACCTCGCGCAGCCCGGCCATGGCGGCCGGATCGATCCGCCGGTCACCGACCATCCGTTGCACCACCACCCACCGCACGCCGGTCGCGGCGACCGGGGAACCGCTGGTCAGCACCCGCGCCACCTCGGCGGCTCGCGGGTTCTCCCCGGCCACCCGCAGGTCACCCACCCAGAGGGTGTCGTCGACGACCACGTCCGCGTCGACGTAGCGCGGCAACGGATCCAGCACCGTCCGGCCGTCGTTCCACGGGTACGCCCGGTAGGCGCCGAACGGCAGCGACAGGACCTCCCCCGGCCGGCCGTCCAGCCGCCGGGCCACCTCGGCCCAGTCCGCCGGGTAACGCACCGGCCGCAGCCGGCCCCCCACCCCGTACGCCAGGTCCGGCAGCACCACCAGCGGCAGCAGCAGCGCCGAGGCTACGAGGACCCGGCCGCCGACCACCGCGCCCCGCTCGGCGACCCGGTCGGCCAGCCGCTCCACCCCGAGGGCGACGGCCAGCGCCAGCAGCAGCGCGTACGGCACCAGGAACTTCTGCCCGTCGCGCAGCAGACCCGCCCCCGGCACCGTCGCCACCGCCCAGCGCAGCGCGGCCGCCGTACCGGGCAGCACGCCGAGCGACGCCGCGAGGAAGCCGCCGGCGGCCAGCGCCGCCAGCCGCACCGCCGCCCCGCCCGGCCAGCGCCGGCGCAGCGCACCGAGGCCGAGCACGGCCGCGCCGAGCAGCAGCACCGTGGCGACCGGGGCCAACGGGGAGGACCGACTGGTCGGGGTGGTCTGGGCATTCCAGATGCCCCCGGTGCCGGCCAGCGCCCCGAACCACCCGCTCCAGTTCTCCGCCCGGGCGGCGAACGCGGTCACCCCGGCCGGATCGCTGCGCCCGTCCGCCCGGGTCAGCGCGGCCGCCACCAGCCACGGCAGGTTGAGCAGCAGCACCGCACCGACCGCGCCGACAGTGCGCCGCGGCGCGTCCCGCCGGGCCACCAGCACCGCGACCGTCGCCAGCGCGATCAGCCCACCGGTCGGGGTCACCGCGGCGGGCAACGCGGCCGGCACCAGCCGGCGCAGCGACCCCGGCCGCCCCGCGCGTACGCCGATCGCCGCGCCGACCAACCAGGGCAGCGCACCGTACGCCAGCAGCAGCCCCCAGTGCCCGATCAGCAGCCGCTCGGCCAGGTACGGCGTCCAGGCGTACCCGAGCGCGGCGACCGCCCGGGTGACCGGCCGCCGGGTGGGCACCAGCCGGCCGGCGCCGACCACGGCCAGCAGTAGCACGGCGGCGAGCACCACCCGCTGCACCAGCCAGCCGGGCGCCAGCTGGCCGGCCAGTGAGACCAGCGCGTCCAGCGGCACCGCGCGCGGCAGCGAGTCACCCGGCACGACCAGCTCGGCCCGCCACGGCTGGTGCGGCACGAAGACCATGTCGTAACTCAGCACGTAGCCCGGCGCCGCAAGCGGGGCCAGCACCAGCGCGGTGACGGTCAGCCCGACGGCGACGAGCATCGACCTCTCCCGCAGGGTTGACCTCCTCACTAGGCTGACCGGGCCGGCACGCCGGCGTGGCGACACTGTACGCGCGCGGGCGGGGACCCGGCTGCGCCGGCGACTCGGGACGGTCATGGGAACAGAGTCGGACGGGCGGACCCGGACGAGCGGTATCGGCACCGCCGGCGTGGCCGTCACCCTGGCCGGGGTCTTCGTCAACGGGCTGGCGTACGTGGTGCCCGTGCTCGGCGCCCGCCACCTGCCGCCGGCCGAACTCAGCGCGCTGGCGACGCTGCTGGCCCTGGGCGCGATCGGCGGGGTGGCGAGCACCGGCCTCCAGATCGCGGTCGCGGTCCACCGGGCCCGGCACGGCCGGGCGCCCACCGGCCGGCCGACCGTGCTGACCGTCGTGGTGACCACCGTCCTGCTGGCCCTGGTGCTCCCGGTCGCCGCCGGCCAGCTCCGACTCGGCGGCCGATCGGTGCTGCTGCTGGGCGTCCTGACCGTGGCTGTGGTGGCCGCCGGCCGGTGGCTCGGCGAGCTCCAGGGCGACCAGCGGTTCCTCCGCCTGGCCGGGGGCATGGCGCTGCTCGCCGCCGGTCGGTACGGCGGCATGATCGCCGGACTGGCCCTCGGTGGCGGGCTGACCGGGTCGCTGCTGGCCGGGGCGGTCACCTCGCTGCTGGTGCTGGCGCTGCTGGTACGCCTGAACCGGGGCGCCGGCATCGACCCGGTCGCCCCCGCCCTGGCCACCCGCACCGTGCTCACCGCCAGCGGCGCCACCCTGGCGATGCTCGTGGTGTCGTACGCGGACCTGCTGCTCGCCCGACGGTTCCTCCCCCCGGACGCCTCCGGCACGTATGCGGTCGGCACGGTGCTCACCAAGGGGGCCCTGTGGGCGCCACAGGTGGTCACGGTGATCGCCCTGCCTCGACTGGCCCGGGGCGACCGCCGTACGCTGCTGGTCTCGCTGGCCCTGGTCGGCGGGGCGGGCGCGGCGCTGGTGCTCGCCGCCGCCCTCGCCGGCGGCCTCGCCTTCGGGCTCGCCGGTGGCCGGGAGTACACCGACCAGGGCCGGTACGCGCCGCTCTTCGCCGCCACCGGCGCGCTCTACGCCTTGGTCTTCGTGCTGATCAACGCCCGGGTGGCGGCGTCCGCCCGGTGGCCCTCGGCGCCGCTGTGGGTCTCCACCGTCTGCTTCGTCGTCGCGGTCGCCGTCGCGGTGCCGCACACCGTCGGCGGGGTCGCCGGCGCGGCACTGGTGACCGCCGGGCTCACCGTCCTGGTCACCGGGGCGTCGACCCTCCGCCCCCGCCGCTCTCCGTCCACTTCCGACCGTCCGGCGGGTACCACCACCGGCCCGGTTCGTGACACCCTGGGGGCGGTCGACCGGTAGACGGGGGTTTTCGGTGACGCCGACGGACACTGACCGCAGGACGCTCGGTGCCCGCCGATGGTCCCGCTGGCTGCTCCTGCTCCTCGCGCTGTGCCTGCTGGCGGCCATCCCGGTCAGCCGGGCCCGGTCGGTCCGCACGGCGCCGGCCGGCCACTCCGCGCAGTGGCTCACCGGCCTCTTCGACGTCTACGGCGACACCTCCGGGCAGTGGAGCGGCGCGGACCGGACGGCGTCGGTGCGGCTCCCCGACGGCCGGCTGCTCTGGCTCTTCTCCGACACCTTCCTCGGCCCGGTCGCCCCGGACGGCTCCCGCCCGCGCAGCACGGCGTTCGTCAACAACTCCGCGGTCGTCCAGGACGGCGACCGGCTGGTGGCGACCGTGCACGGCGGCACCGCCGAGGATCCGCGCGCCCTGGTGCCGGCCGCCGAGGCCGACCAGTTCCACTGGATCGGCGACGCCCAGGTCACCGGCGAGACCCTCCAGGTGCTGGTCAACCGGTACCGGCGGACCGGCTCCAGCCCGCTGGACCACCAACTGCTCGGCACCTCGCTGGCGACGTTCGCGCTGCCCGCACTCACCCCGACCGGGGTCCGCCCGCTGCCGCTGGACGCCCGGGTCTCCTGGGGGTCGGAGCTGCTCCGCGACGGCGACCACACCTACGTGTACGGCACCGAGGCGGCCGGGGAGACGAAGTTCGCCCACGTCGCGCGGGTCCGGGGCACCGACCTCAGCGGCCCGTGGGAGTTCTGGACCGGCCGCGACTGGTCCACCGACGACGGCGCGTCCGCCCGGGTGCTCAGCGGCGTCGGCACGTCGTACGGCGTGCAACGGGTCGACGGGCGGTACGTGCTGGTGACCCACGAGAACAACCTGGTGTTCAGCGCCGACCTGGTGGCGTACACGGCCGCCGCGCCGACCGGCCCGTTCGACGGCCCGGACTACCTCTACACCGCCCCGGAGACCGACGCCGGGCACCTGGTCTACGACGCCGACCTGCACCCGGAGCTGGCCCGCCCCGGCAAGCTGCTGCTCTCCTACAACGTCAACGACGTCGACGACGCGGTCACCTACGCCGACACGAAGGTCTACCGACCCCGCTTCGTGGAGGTCGACTGGCCGCCCCGACGCCCGGAGAGCGACGGGCTGCCGCCGGCCCCCACCGGCCTGGCCGCCCGACCTGCCGCCGCCGGCACCGCCGCCCTGACCTGGTCCGCGCCGCGCACCGACGACGACCTGCGCTACCAGGTGCACCGGCGGGACGTCACCGCCGGCCAGACGCACCTGGTCCGGATCGGCGAGCCGGGCGCCGAGCCCCGCTTCTCCTCCGACTTCCTGGTCAACGGCCACGAGTACGAGTTCGCGGTGAGCGCGATCGGCCGGCACGGCGAGGGACCGCCGTCACCCGTGTCCCGGATGACCGCCACCGTCCCGCCACCGCCCCCGCCGGGCGGCCTGCGGGCCGAGCCGGGCGGAGCCGGCGACGTCACCCTGAACTGGGAAGCGGTCCCCTTCGTCCGGGTGTACCGGGTGCAGCAGCGCGACCTGGCCACCGGGGTCCGGACGACCGTCGGCACCTTCACCGGCACCCACGCCACCGTCGAGTTCCTCCGGCACGCCCGCACGTACGAGTTCTCGGTGGTCGCCGTCGGTGGTGGCGGGGCCAGCCGGCCGTCGGCGCCGGTCCGCGCCACCGCGGTCGTCACCCCGCCGGCCGCACCGTCGGGCCTCACCGCGACGCCCCGGCCGGACGGCACCATCCGGGTGACCTGGCGGGCGCTCGGACCCGGCATCTCCTACCGGGTGTACCGGCGGGACCTGGACCGTGGGCAGGATCTCGGGCTCCCCGCGCTGGAGTCGGAGGCGACGCACGTGGCTCGGAACCTGGAACACGACCACCGCTACGAGTTCACGGTCGCCGCAATCAACAGCGGCGGGGAGGGCGCCCGGGCCGACCCGGTGACCGCCACCGCGCGGTTCACCCCGCCCACCGAGGCCCCCCGGCAGCTGCGCGCCGAGGCCGGGGCGGGCAGCGTCGAGCTGACCTGGCGCTCCTCGATCCCCGGTGGCTGGCATCGGGTCTACCGCCGGGATCTGACCGCCGGCGACCGGGACTTCACCGAGGAGCCCGTCCCCACCCAGGGCACCCGGGCCACGGTGGTCCGACTGACCAACGACCACGAGTACGAGTTCGCGGTGGCGGCGATGAACCAGGCCGGCCCCGGGCCGCGCAGCGAGCCGGTCCGGGTCACCCCCCGGCTGCCGGTGCCGACCGGACTGACCGTGGCCGCCGCCGGCAACGGCGAGGCCCGGCTGCTCTGGCGGTCGGCGGGCCCAGGCTTCGCGTACCGGGTGCAGCTGCGGGACGTGACGCTGGACGAGCAGTGGCGGACCGACCCGTATCCGGTGCAGGACGTCCGGCACACGGCGGTGTTCCTTACCCGGGGGCACCGCTACGAGTTCCGGGTGACGGTCACCGACGGCGTCACCGACGGCGAACCGACGGCGCCGGTCGCGGTGCAGGTGAGCTGACCCGGTCAGTCGCCGGCGTCGAGCCAGGTGGTGAGCAGGTGGTGGTCGATCGAGTCGACCCGGCCCAGCGGCCGCCCGGCGGCCACCCGGGCGCGCAGCTCCGCGCGGGTGAACCAGCGCGCCTCCAGCAGCTCCTCGCCGTCCACCTCGATCCGGTCGGACTCGGCGGTGGCCCGAAAACCCACCATCAGCCCGGCCGGGAAGGGCCACGCCTGCGAGCCCTGGTACGCCACGTCGCCGACGACCACACCGGCCTCCTCGGCGACCTCCCGGCGGACCGCGTCCTCCAGGCTCTCGCCGACCTCGACGAACCCGGCCAGCGTCGAGTACGACCCCTCGGCCGCCCCCTGGTGCCGGGCCAGCAGGCACCGGTCGGGGGAGCCGGGCGCCTCCACCAGCACGATGATCGCCGGCTCGATCCGGGGGAAGAGCAGCCGGTCGCAGGCCGCGCAGGTGCGGGCGTGCCCGCCGAAGGTGGGTACGGTGGCGGCACCGCAACCTCCGCAGTGCCGCTGCTGGCGGTGCCAGTGCAGCAGTCCGCGGGCGTACCCCTGGATGGCGGCGTCGGCCGGCCCGAGCCGCCCGACCAGGGTGCGTACGTCCACCGCCAAGGCGGCGCCGACCAGGGCGGCGGCCTCCCGCTCGGTACGGGCGGAGAGGTCCACGGCGAAGACGGCGGCCGTCCCGTCCAGCCCGAGGAAGACGGTCTCGTCGGCCCGGGCCAGGAGGGCGCCGGAGTCGGCGGCGGTCAACCGGACCGGGTCGCCGTCCTCGTCGACCAGGCAACGGTCCCGCCAGAGCGCCAGCACGGTGCTGTCGGCGTCGGTGAGCCGTTCGGAGATCCAGCCCGGGTCGGCCCGCCGGCCGCCCGCCCGGTCCAGCCATCCGCCGCCGTACGTCAACGCCTGTCCGTCGGTTCGCACCCGGCTACCGTGCCACGGCCCGAACGGTGCCGACACACCGGCCCGGACACCACCGGCGCCACCCAGAGTCGCTGCTCAGCGGCGTGCTGTGACAGGCGACACGCGGTGAGCGAGGACGCCCGGTCGGACGGTGCCGAGCGGGCCGCGCGTTGGTTACCGTAGTTGTCTTCCGGGTGGGGACCGCACCCCCACGTGGTTCTTTCCGATCGAGGTAGCTGTGACGCTGTACGGCGACAAGACTCCGCCCGCCGACGACCGGCCCACCATCCGGGTGATGCCGGTGAGCTGGCCCGGTGACGAGCCGGAGCCGGCGCCGCCGGCCGCCCCGCCCGCCGGCCGCTCCCGGTTCTCCCGGGGCCGGGTGCTGCTGGCCGGTGGGGTGACCGCCGCCGTGCTCGCCGCCGTCGCCGGGGCGGGCGCGTACGCGTACGCCGGTGACGTGCCCCGCGGGACGACGGTGCTGGGCGCCGAGGTGGGCGGCCGGAGCCGGGCCGACGCGGCTCGTGAGCTGCGGGCGGAGCTGGACCGCCGAGCGGCCGAGCTGAGCGCCCCGGTGCAGATCCGGCTCGGCGCCCGGACCACCACCGTCGAGCCCGCCGACGTGGGCCTGACCGTGGACGTGGACGCCTCGGTGGCCGCAGCCGAGCAGGCCCGGGCGCACGCCGTGGACCGGCTGGTGGGTTCCCGTACGGTGCCGCCGGTGGTGACGGTGGACGCGGCCCGGCTCGACGCCGCGCTCCGCAGGGCGCTGGGCAGCCAGGGCCGGAAGATGACCATGCCGGCGATCACCTTCGCCGGCATCACCCCGAAGGCGGTCCACCCGACGCCCAGCCTCTCGCTGGAGCCGGAGCGTTCGGCGCAGGCGGTCCGCGAGGGCTGGCTCACCGGGAAGCCGGTGGAGGTGCCGCTGATCGAGATCACCCCGGCGACCGACGCCGCGGCGGTGGACAGGCTGGTGGCCGAGCTGGCCCGGCCGGCGGTCGCCGCGCCGGTCACCCTGCGCACCGACAAGGGCTCGTTGAGCATCCCGCCGGCCGCGATCGCGAAGAGCCTGCGGTTCACCGCCGACAAGACCGGCAAGCTGACCCCGAGCGTGGACGTCAAGCGGCTGCGCGCCGCCCTGAGCGACCGGTTGGAGACCATCGAGACCGAGCCGGTGGACGCCCGGATGACCCTGACCGCCGGCAAGCCGACCGTGGTGCCGGGCAAGGACGGCCGGCAGGTCGACTCGGCGGCACTGGCGAAGGACCTGCTCGCGGTGCTGCCGAAGGCCGACGGCCGGGAGGTCGCCGCGAAGGTCAGGCCGGTGCAGCCGGAGCTCTCCACCGCGAAGCTGGCCGGCCTGGGCATCAAGGAGCGGGTCTCCACCTTCACCACCCGCTTCCCGGGCGGCCTCTCCTCGCCGCGTTCGCAGAACATCGTCACCGTGGCCAAGCACGTCGACGGCACGGTCGTGCTGCCCGGCGCGACGTTCTCGCTGAACGAGCACACCGGCGAGCGGGGCACCGACAGCGGCTACCAGGAGGCCCCGGTCATCGTCGACGGCAAGCTGGTCAAGGGGGTCGGTGGTGGTGTCTCGCAGTTCACCACCACGCTCTTCAACGCCAGCTACTACGCCGGCCTCCAGGACGTGCAGCACAAGCCGCACTCGTTCTACTTCGAGCGCTACCCGGCGGTGATCGAGTCGACCATCTTCTGGCCCGACCTGGACTTCAAGTTCCGCAACAACACGAAGTACGGCCTGATGATCGACACCGCGTACACCGAGAACACGGTGACCGTGTCGATCTGGAGCACCAAGATCTATGACAGCGTGAAGACCGAGTACGGACCCCGCCGGGACATCACCGACCCGAAGACGGTCTACCTGGAGCCGGGGCCGGGTTGCATCGCCACCGCCGGCAGCAAGGGCTTCGCCCAGGACGCCTTCCGGGTCATCACCAAGGACGGCAAGATGGTGAAGCGGGAGAAGTTCAGCTGGCGCTACGACCCGGAGCCCCGCTTCATCTGCGGCCCGGAGCCGAAGCCCGCCACCTGACGTCCGCGCCAACCCCACGGCAGCGAAACGCCCCGCCGGCCCTCGGGCCCGCGGGGCGTTCTCGTCGGTACGGGTCAGGGCCGCGCCTCGGCCAACCCCTGGCGTACGCCGTCCGCGTTCCGGTCGGTGCCGTAGACCGGGGTGTCGGGCTGCTGCCGCCAGCTCTCGTCCAGCGTGCCGGCGTCCACCGGGTCGAAGCCGAGCGTGTCGACGATCCCCATCACCAGCTGCTTCGCCTCGGCGTCGTCACCGGCGACCGGGAGCGCGATGCGGTCCGGCGTGCCGGCCGGCTTGCCACTGTCCATCAGGTGCTGGGCCTGGATGTTGTTGAAGGCCTTCACCACCCGGGCGCCCTTGAGGTGCTCGGCGGTCCACCGGCTGGAGCTGAGGCTCCGGTCCTGGAGCTCGGCGATGTCCCCGTCGCGCTGCGGGTAGTAGTTGTTGGCGTCCAGGACCACCTTGCCGTCGAACAGCTCCGCCGGAAGGCCCGGTACGGCCAGCAGCGGGATCGCCACCACCACCAGCTCCGCGTCCTGGACGGCCTGCTCCAGCGTGCCGGCGTTGGCGCCGGTCTCCTGCGCCAGCTCGGTGAGGCTCTGCGGCCCCCGCGAGTTGGTCACCGTGACGTCATGGTCGAGCGCCCGCAGTCGACGGGTGAGCGTCCCACCGATGTGCCCCGAGCCGATGATTCCGATCTTCATGACCACTCCTGACTCCGCCAGCCCTGGCGGTCGAGATCCGGCGAACCATGAGCAGGTACCCGGTGCGGCCGGTCGGATAGCTTCGCCGGGGCGTGCGTAACGTCCCGTTTGTGGCCGGCACCGGGGGGAACGCCGCCGGCAGGCGGGTTCCGCACCGACCGTACCGAGGCCGGCCGGGCGTACGTGCCGATTCGCGGGATGCGGCGAGTGGGAAGGTCGCAAACGCATTCAGGGCCACCCCGGATGGGGTGGCCCTGAATGGAATGTTTGTCCGGCGGCGTCCTACTCTCCCACACCCTCCCGAGTGCAGTACCATCGGCGCTGGAGGGCTTAGCTTCCGGGTTCGGAATGTGACCGGGCGTTTCCCCTCCGCCATGACCGCCGTAACTCTATGAACATGTCAAACACACCGGTAAACCGTCACGGGTGTTCGCTTGTTCAGAGTTGCACAGTGGACGCGTAGCAGCTTCGTAGTCAAGTCCTCGGCCTATTAGTACCGGTCACCTGAACCCGTTACCGGGCTTACAGTTCCGGCCTATCAACCCAGTCGTCTAGCTGGGGGCCTTACCCCACCAAGGTGGGTGGGATACCTCATCTTGAAG
>NZ_FMCX01000004.1 GCF_900091555.1 Micromonospora mirobrigensis | reverse complement strand
GACCCTGCGCGAGCTCTACGTCGAGAACCCCCGCTGGTGCGGGCTCGCCGTCGACTTCGAACCACGCCTGACCCGCCTCTTGCAGGCCGTCGCCGTCGGCCTCGTCGACGCCGGGAAGGAACCCGCGATCGCTTGATCCGCCGATCGCCCGACCATGTGTCGCGGCAATGGCCCGGCGCCACCTGAAACGGGTTGATCTCCTCCGCGTCGGCGGAACGTGCCGGCGGTCGGTCGAGCCCGGCTCATCTGGCCCTGCCCGATGCCCTTGGACTGGGCAAACTCAGTGGTAGCGGATTGCCGGCGATCGTGGCGGTGCGGTTCGCATGGTGGTACCTCCGGCCCGCTCGTGGTATCCCGACGCGGCTGGGTGACTAACTCATACAACGCCAGTACCCGTCCCGCTGAGCCCTCCTGAATGCCGTAACTGGCTTTCCGCCTTGCGTACGGGTTCAGCTCCTGCCGGGGCGGCCGGTGGCACTGGTGCGCTTCGGCGGCCGGCCGATAAGCGGGTGACGGCTCGGTCCGAAGCCGTTAGCGTCCCGCTCATGAGCCCTGATGTGATCCTCCGGTCGATCGCCGATCCCCGCCGCCTGCGCGCTCTTGCCGCCGTCGTGCTGGGCGCCCGGTCGATCGCCGACATCACGCGGGCCACCGGGCTGTCGCCGCGTGAGGCCGCTGCGGCGGTGCGCCGGTTGCAGCAGGCGGGGCTGGTGGAATCCGACGGCGCCGGGCTGCGCCCGGCGTACGAGAAGCTGCGGGCCGTGGCGGCCGACGATGGCGCCGTGGCGACGGAGTCCGACGTGCCGCAGCCCCTGCGACCCTTCGTCCGCGACGGCCGGCTCGTGTCGATGCCCGCGCAGCAGTCGAAGCGACGGGCGCTGCTCGAGCACCTCACCGAGGTCTCGTTCGACGCCGACGCCGTCTACTCCGAGCCGGAGGTCGACGACCGGCTGCGGCGCTGGTGCGAAGGCTCATCGGTCGACCATGTGAGCGTGCGGCGCTACCTGGTGGAGGCGGAGTTCCTGGTCCGCGCCGGTGGCGTCTATGCCCGGGACAGGGCGCGACTTCCCGCCGCGACCGCTGCCGAGCAGCACGTCACCGCCATGGGCCTGCGGTAGGCCCCTGACCCGTACGAAATGAGGACCGGTCGCGTGAGCAGCAACCACGTCGTCGTCATCCGCGGACTCGGGGGCTCCCGTGCGGCCGACGATGACCGCCCCGAGGAGCCGGGCCTGCGCCCCGGGTGCGTCCTGCTCGACCGGGGCATCCCGAACCTGATCGGCTTCGACCCGCTGCTCGGCGTACCCGTGCCCGTCCGGGTCACCGCCGCGGCGCGCAGGGTCCGCCACCGCAGGTGGGCGTTCGCCCCGCCGTCCTGGCCGGAGGCATACACCGTCGGCGGCGAGCCGGTCGCCGGCCAAGGGCGGCTCGGTGGGCAGGCGCGAGGTGATCGTCGTGACCCGGCGCGGCACCGCTGCACGCCGATCGCCGGATATCGGCGCCGCGACCTACGGCGAGGCGGTCCGTCCTGGGCCGGACGCAGGTCGCCCGCCGCTCGGGTGTACGCCCGCTTCGCCAAGCGCCACCGGTAGTCGGCCGCGAGGTGCCGCAGCGGCCCGGCCGCCTGCCGATGATCGATGTGTACGGCGTGACGTGCGGATAGGGTTGGTCGTGGTGTGCCGGGAAGCCTGGTCGGCGAGGCGATGACTGCTGCCCTGCCGACGAGGAGTTTCCATGACCGACCCCAACGGGCGAGGCGCCAGCCTCTTCGCCCGCCGCTCGTGGGGCGAGACCAGCCGCATCTCCGGCATCCTGCGCAAGGAGACCGTGGGTGGGGCACTGCTGCTCCTGGGGGCGGTTCTGGCGCTGATCTGGTCGAACTCCCCCTGGGCGGAGGGCTACCAGTCCCTGCGGGACCTGCGCGTCGGGCCGGCCACGCTGCACCTCGACCTCAGCCTCGCGACGTGGGCCGCCGACGGCCTGCTGGCAATCTTCTTCTTCGTCGCCGGGCTGGAACTCAAGCGTGAGTTCGTCGCCGGTGACCTGCGTGATCCCCGGCGCGCGGCGGTGCCGGTGGCCGCCGCGGTCGGTGGGGTGGTGGTGCCCGCGCTGCTGTTCGTCCTGGTCGCCGCGGGCGCCGGGGACGGCGCCGCGCGGGGTTGGGCCATCCCGACCGCCACCGACATCGCCTTCGCCCTCGCCGTCCTCGCCGTGGTCGGCCGGTTCCTGCCCTCGGCGCTGCGGACCTTCCTGCTGACCCTGGCCGTCGTCGACGATCTGCTGGCCATCGTCATCATCGCCGTCTTCTACACCTCGGACCTGGCGGTCGGGCCGCTGGTCGGCGCGCTGGTCCCGCTGGCGGTCTTCGGCCTGCTCGTCCAGCGCCGGGTGCGGTCCTGGTGGCTGCTGCTTCCGTTGGCGGTGGTGACCTGGGTGCTGGTGCACGAGTCGGGGGTGCACGCGACCGTGGCCGGGGTGCTGCTCGCGTTCACCGTCCCGGTGGTTCGCAGCGCCGCGGCCGGCGGGCCGGACGCCGGACCGGGGCTGGCCGAGCACTTCGAACATCGGATCCGTCCGCTCTCCGCCGGGGTCGCGGTGCCGGTCTTCGCGTTCCTCTCCGCGGGGGTGACCGTCGGTGGGCTGGCCGGCCTGGTCACCGCGCTCACCGACCGGGTGGCGCTCGGCATCGTGATCGGTCTGATCATCGGTAAACCGGTCGGGATCATGGCCGCCACCTGGCTGGTGTCCCGGTTCACCCGCGCCGATCTGGACGAGGGCCTGAACTGGCTGGACGTGCTCGGTCTGGCGTTGCTCGGTGGGATCGGGTTCACCGTGTCCCTGCTGATCGGCGAGCTGGCCTACGGACCGGGCAGCGAGCGCGACGACCACGTGAAGGTGGCGGTACTCACCGGTTCGCTGCTCTCCGCGCTGCTCGCGACGGTCATCCTGCGTGCCCGCACCCGCGTCTACCGGCGGGTCCACGAGGCGGAGACCATCGACCGTGACCAGGACGGCGTGCCGGACATCTACGAGCCCCGACACGGCCAGGCGTCCGGGAACTGAGCTGAGCCGCCGCCGGACCACCGCACGCGGCGGAACCGGGCCGGCTCCGACGACGGCGCGAGCGGCGCCGTCGACGGTGTGCGCCTGCCCCGGTACGCCAGTCCTGGGGTCTACCGCACCCTTCGTCCCGCCTTTCCCGTTCGTTCGGTGGAGAGCCGGGAGCGCTACCGGCCACCGGCGACGTCATGGCTCGCCATGCTCTCCTGCCGACCAGCTTCAGGACCTGCGCGAACCCGTCGTTGACGCGCAGCGGACCGGGTGTGCCTCCGGACCGCCGCTCAGGTGCCATCCCTCGCTGGTCCGCACCTTCCGCTTGGCTTCCAGAACCGCCACGTCCCGGTGATGCCGTCCCGGACAGGACCCGGCGGGCGCCGCAGGTGAGATGTTGGCCTCTTGGAGACCAGCAACCACGAGGAAGGGACGAGGACGTGACCGAACCGGAGGAGGAGCGGGAGAAGACCGGCAAGACCGACCAGGTTCTGTTCTCGCCCGACGGGGACCCGCACCACACCTTGGCTCAGGCGCCGCAACCCGACGAGCACCTGCCGGTGACCGTCACAGGTGGGGACGCGACCGAGATCGTCGACGACGAACGGTGACCGCCGCGGGCGTCGGACCGCCGCCGCCCGCGGTGGTCCGGCGGCGGTCGGTGAGCGCCCCACCGCCGCATCCGTCGGTGAGTCGACGATGCACGGTCGGCCGATGTGCGGGCGGCACCTGCGACTCGGAGCGGCGTCGACCCGACGCCCGGTCGACCCGCCGGACCCGGGCGCGGTACGGGTTTTGGCCGGGGCCGGGACGGTGCTCGGCGTCCGGGGAGACGGCGACGCCGATCGTCAACCCGTCAGTGCCACGCTCGTTGCTCAGCGCAGGTCGATCTCGACATCGTGTTGCGCGAAGATGCCGAGCAGATACTCCAGGGTGACCGCCGGTCCCAATCGCCGCCGGTCGTAGCCGGCGACGAGGTGTTCGCGGGCGACGGCCGAGTCGTGCCACACCAGCCGGAACGGTGTCCGTGCGCCGAACTTCCCGCAGAGGCAGTCGTCGAACGCGTCGAGGTTGCAGCCGAAGTATCCGCCTGGGCCGTTGATCGCCTCGCCGATAGCGCAGTAGAACCCTTCGATGTCGGTCACGAACCGACCGTCGAGGTCGTACGTGGTACCGGCCGGTCGGTCCGGCACATCAGACTGGTGGGCGAGCGCCACCAAGGCCCAGTGGTGGCGCAACCCCCGGTCGTAGCCGGCCCACATGTTCCTCTGGGCGGGCGGCCCGTTGTGCCAGTGCTCCACAATGCCGAGGATTCCCGTGGGCAGCGGTTCCTGTGGGTCGCTGTCGACGGTCACGTCGAGGAGCCCGACACCGAGCCGCGACGGCTCGCCTGCCGCGACCGTTCCCGACACCACGGCATCGATCACCCGGGCGGCCGAACCGTCGGCGGCGATCATGTGCGCCTCGGCGCGGATCCGGCGGCGGCGCAGGCTGGCCTTGGTCGATTGCCCGACCGCGTCGAGCGCGGCCAGCAACGGCGTTTCCGGCCGGCAGCCGAGCAGCCGGACCTGCGGCACCAGCGGTGCGGCTTGCTCGCGGAACACGCCAGTGACGTCCCGGCATGTGCCGTACGGCGTCTCGTCCTGCCCGAGGAGGACGAATTGGGTGATGCCGCCGGGACGTTCTACCGCCTCCGTGCGGTCGTAGACGTGGATGAACCCGTCGAGATCGATGTCCACGGTTCCCGGCAGCGTGCGGTTTGACCGTTGCCCGACCACGATCAGGTCGCCGAGGTCAGCGCCATGCCAAGGCGGCGGCATGCCTGGCGGTGGCGGAGGCGCCGTTATCGAGAGGTCACCCAGCCAGGCCCGTTCGGTGCCGAGTACCTCGGCTGGCAGCCGGTCGAGCAGGTCGGCAAGCGCGCCGTCCGGAGCGCAGCCGACGAGCGTGAACCGCTCCTGCGGCCGGGGTGGCAGGTCGACGAACAGTCCTTCGATCTCCGCACACAGTGCCAGCGGTCTGTCGTCCTCGTAGAAGCACTCAAACCCGACGTCGCCAAGGAGCAGCCAGCGCGGGCTGACCGAAAGGTCCCATGTCCACCGCCGCCGCTCCGCCGGATGGCCAGCCTCGGAACCGGCGCTCGTCGTCACGCCGCGACTCTATCGGTCGGCCGGACGGGATGAGGTGAAGCATCAGGTGAGGCCACGGTGTGAACCATCATGCGAGACCAGGCAGCGAGCACGCCCTTTGTCCAGACCCATAACATGCTTGACAGGTCAGTCTCGCGACGTGGATGGCACGGTAGACGACACGATCTTGTCGCTCTCTAGTGCTGTGACCGCATAGGTTCGCCGGGTTGGATGCCTTACAGGTTGTTGACGTAGAAGTTGGTGAGCCTTTCGACGGCGGCGTCGACGTATGCGGGCTCGTCGTACATCTCGTAGTGGCCGGCGCCGTCGATCACCATGAGGTCGACCGGGTTGGGGGCCAGTTTCCACAGCTGCGTGCCGGTGTCGTAGGAGCCGGTGTTGCCGATGCGTCCGGCGAGGATGACCTGCAGTGGCTGGGTCATGAGCTGATCGGCCAGGTGGAAGGCGTCATAGCCCAGCAGGAGGGAGTCGCTGCGCAGGAGGCGCCGGTTCGTGGAGTGTTCGTTGCCGCCGCGCTCGGTGCGGTAGTAGGTGACGGCCTGAGTGGTGTCGATGTCGGTCAGGCCCGCTGCGGTGGCGTCCTCGAGGGTGTCGGGCAGCCAGTTCACGCGGGTCATCTCGCCGGAGCGGGCCTCTTCGGTCCGTGCGTCCGCGAGGGCGTCGAGTGCTGCGGCCGGACCATCGGGGGAGAAGCTGCGGAACGCGGCGCCGATGTTGACGGGGACGACCGTGCCGACCGCCTTGATGCGGTGATCCGTGCGGGCGGTGTGCACGGCGTAGCCCCCACCGGCGCAGATGCCGAGGACGCCGATGCGCCGCGGGTCGATGCCGGGGGTCGCGGTGAGCGTGTCGATGGCGTAGGAGATGTCCTCACCTCGGCGGTAGGGGTCTTCGAGGTCGCGGGGCTCGCCCTCGCTCTGGCCCTGATGTGCGGGGTCGAGGACGAGCGCGGCGATGCCGCGGGCGGCGAGACGGGAGGCGTAGTTGGTGCCGATCTGCTCCTTCACGCTGCTGCCCGGGGTGGCGAGCACCACGGCGCGCAGCGGTGGGCTGCTGTCGGCGTTGTCGGGCAGGTGGAGGCTCGCGGCGAGGTTGATGGGACCGCGCGGGATCGTGAGGTGCTGAATCATGCCTGGCTTCCTTCGTGAGATTGTTGTTCCGTAGGAGTCCAGTACAAGACTGCATTTTGTACGAAACAAAACTAATACGAAACTGTACCGCATGGATGGGGGGGCCGCATGTCGGTCGACGGGGCGCAGCTGTGGACGCTGAACCAGCGGCTGCTGGCAGTCGTGATGGATGCCTGCACGCAGGAGCTGGCCGAGCTCGGGTTGGAGACGAAGGAGTTCTTCGTCCTGGCCGAGGCGGAGGCATCGCCGTACCCGGCCGAGATCGCGACGGCACTGCTGCTGCCCAAGGCGAGCGTGACGGTCTACGTCCGTAACCTCGTCGCCAAGGGCTTCATCCGCCGCGAGATCGACGAGGCGGACCTGCGGCGTCACCGGCTCGTACTGACCGCTGAGGGCACCGCGGCACGGGATCGTGCACTCGCCGCCCTCGCGGCGGAGTACGACCGCAGGTTGGCGAGGGTCACCCCCCAGGACCGCAACGAGCTGCACCGCATCCTTCAGGAGATGCTCTCGCCCGCATGAGTCCATGGTCACGAGCGGTCCGTCTGCCCGGTGAGCCCCTGTTCGTCAGTGCTGTGACCGCGTGGATTCGTCGCTGATCGCAGTCGAAGCGGGCGTCACCGTGCATCCAACCGTCCGGACGACCGCCCCGGCGAACCTTCCCGTTCAGAGCACTAGCCCCGTGCTGATCTCGCGCCAGTACTGCCTCACCAGGATGGTCATGGGCATCACCAGAGTGCCGCCGGTGTGGTCGAGCACCCGGCGGGCGGCCTCGACGACAAACTGCCGCCACGGCGGCCAGTGCTGGAAGTTGTCCGTCTCGGGCAGCCCCGGCGTGATGTCCATAAGTGTCTCGCCGACCTTCTCGGCGTCGATGACCCGAGAATCCGGGATCAGTTGCCGCACGAGCACGCTGGTCGTCGTCTTTCCCGCACCGTGGGGCCGTTGTTGCTTACCCGCGGACTCTGGTCGGCACCGCTCGCCGCCGTTCCCGCCCGGCCCGCGCCAGCACTCGGCCGGACGGTGGGCGGGCACCCGGGTGGGCGGAGGACGGTCGACACGAACGGCGAGGGGGTCCCGGGCCGACGGTGAAGGGCGACGCCAGGGCTCAACCACCGCTACGCCGGAATCCCCGCCAGACAAGAGTGTCGGTACGCGCCTACGGTTCCGCCGTGCACCGGGACCGGCGCCGAGCCCCACCGATCAGCGGTTGCCGAGCCAGATGAGCCGGTCGGTGAACCCGCCGCGATCTTCCCGCTTCTCGTGGGCGATCCGCAGCAGATCGTCCACTCCGTACCCCAGCGCGGCAGCGGCGGCGAAGCAGACCTCGACGATGTCGGCCAACTCGACGACCTCTCGGCTTGCCCGGAACTCGTCGACCTCCTCGCCGAGTTTCGCCTCGAGGTAGCGAAGGTAGGTCTCGCCGCAGACAACCTCGACGATGGGGCTCGACCCGTGCCGTTCGATGACGGCGGGAATGCGATCTCGTATCAGCTTGCCGGGTAGTGCCGGTTGGTTCGCCACGAGCGACAAGCCTAGCGCTGGCCAGCACGAGGGCCACGGCGAACCGCCCGGGACATCCGACGCCACGATCAGGCTCGACGACGACCGTCATCGGCCGTGATCGCAGCGTCCGACCTCAACACGGCCACCACGCTGCGCCGGTTCCGGGTGCAGGGCTGACCGTCGAGAAGCGGGGGATCCCGGCCACTGGACACCATTTCGGACCGCCGCCTCGCGCCCCGCTCAGTTCGCGGATCGCCTCGCGGTGCCGGTGAGATCGTGGAGACGTTCCAAGTACCGCCGCTCGGCGACGGCCGGCGCCCAGCCCTCGACCCGTACGTCGAGCGGCGTCAGCTCCTCCACGTAGTCAGACCACGGGCGCGGTGACGGACCGAGTAACGCCATCCGCTCATCCAACAAGATCCGGTTGTCTGGTGGGACGCGAGTGTCAAGGATCTCCCGTGAGAGGACACAGCCGGCTGCCGGTTGAGTGGTGGGATCTGCGTGAGGGTTACCGATCGAAGGCGGGCAGGTGGCGCTCCCGTGCCGCGGTGAGGTGGGCGCGCATCGCGGCGGTGGCGGCGGCGGGCTCGCCGGCGACGATGGCCGCGGCGACGCGCTGGTGCTCGGCATGGGTCTGTGCGGCGGTGGCCGCCGGGAAGTAGAGCCGGTGCAGATGCAGGTGTGAGTGCAGCCGGGTGATCGAGTCGCGCAGCAGCGGGCTGCCCGCGGCCGTGGCGACGAGGTCGTGGAACTGGGCGTCCAACGCGGTGAATGTGGCGTGCCGCCGGTACTCCACGCCGGCGTCGACCCCCTCGGTCGCGGCTGCCTCGGTGGCGATCCGTTGGCGATCGGCGGACGAGGCGTGGGCCGCTGCTCGGGCGGCCGCCTCCCCCTCCAGCAGTAGCCGCATGTCGAAGAGGTCGTCCAGCTCCGCGCGGGTGAGCAGTGGCGTGGTGGTGTAGCCGGAGAGCGCACGCTTGCGGACCAGGCCGTCGGATTCGAGGCGGGCCAGCGCCTCGCGGACCGGGGTGGGGGAGACGTCGAGGTCGCGGGCCAGCGCGTCGATGTTGACCCGTTCGTCCGGAGGCAGGGAGTGGGTCATCACCAGTCCCTTGATGGATTCGTACACGTCGTCGGCGAGAGTGAGCCGCCGGACGGGGCGGGCCCGTGCTCCCGGTGACGTCGGCTGTGGCATCCCGGCCCTCCTCGGCTCTTGACGCTGTCGGTGCGGACGGGTAAACACTAGCAAGCTGAAAATATCCTATAGGAAATATGACCCGTGGGGGTGTGATGTGTCGAAGCCACGCTCCGGCCCTGTCCGGTCGGCCGCGCACGCCGGTCGGATGAGAGCCACCGAGACCGTTCACCTGCGCGACACCGGCGTCACGGTGACCCGGCTCGGGCTGGGCCTCGCCCCGATCGGCGGGCTCTTCACCGCGGTCGGCGACCAGGTCGCCCGAGCGACCGTCGAGGCGGCCTGGGACCTGGGGCTGCGGTACTTCGACACCGCTCCGCTGTACGGCAGCGGGCTGTCCGAACGGCGGGCCGGGGCGGTGCTGGCCGAAAAACCTCGGGACGAGTTCACCCTGTCCACGAAGGTGGGCCGGCTGCTCGTGCCCGGGGGCGCCGACCGGCAGGAGTTCTGGGCCGAGTCCGGCGACCTCACGCCGGCCTTCGACTTCTCCGCCGACGGAGTTCGCCGCTCGCACGCCGAGAGCCTGGTTCGACTCGGCCTGGACCGCATCGACATCGCGCACATCCATGATCCCGACGACCATCTCGTCGAGGCGATCGCGGGGGCGTACCCGGAGCTGGCCCGGCTGCGCGCGGCCGGCGAGATCGGCGCCGTCAGCGCCGGGATGAACCAGGCCCCCGCGCTGGTGCGGTTGGCCCAGGCCGGTGACTTCGACTGCTTCATGCTCGCCGGCCGTTACACCCTGCTCGACCAGTCGGGCCTGGCGGAGTTGCTGCCACTGTGCCACCGGCGCGGCATCTCGATCATCGCGGCCGGCGTCTACAACTCCGGGCTGCTGGCGGACCCGAAGCCGGGGGCGCGGTACGACTACGCTCCGGCCGACCCGGGCCTGGTCGAGCGGGCCCGGGCGATCCGCGCGGTCTGCGACCGGCACGGCGTGCCGCTGCGGGCCGCCGCGATCCAGTTCCCGCTCGGGCACCCGGCGGTCGCCAGCGTCGTCGTCGGAGCCCGGGATCCGCAGCAGATCGCCGACAACGCCGCCATGTTCGAGTGGGACGTCCCGGGTGCGCTCTGGGCCGACCTGAAGCGGGCCGGCCTGCTGGCGGACGAGGTGCCCACCCCGTGATCGTGGACGCGCACCACCACCTCTGGACCGCCGCTAGCACCCCGTGGCTCGCCGCGCCGGAGCAGGCCCCGATCCGCCGCGACTACCACCTCGCCGACCTCGTACCCCGACTGGACCTGGCCGGCGTGACCGCGACCGTGCTGGTCGAGGCCGGTCGCTGCGACCGGGCGGAGGCCGCCGAGCTGCTCGCGATCGCCGCCGGCACCCCGCGGATCGCCGGGGTGGTGGCGTGGGTGTCGCTCACCGATCCCGATGTGGCGGCCACTCTCGACGGGCTCGGCGCGCTGCCCGGCGCCCGGAAACTCGTCGGCCTGCGGGATCAGGTCCAGGCGGTGACCGACCCGGCGTACCTGGCCCGACCCGACGTGCGGTCGGCGCTGGCCACGATCGGCGCGGCCGGCCTCGTGTATGACCTGGTCGTCCAGGTCGGACAACTACCCGCCGTCGGCGAGGCGGCGCGGGCCACCCCGGCCACCACGATGGTCCTCGACCATCTCGGCAAACCCCGGATCGCCGACGGCGCCACCGGTCTGGCGCAGTGGCGGGCCGCGGTGACTCCGCTGGCCCGCTGCGCCAACGTCGTGGCGAAACTCTCCGGGCTGCTCACCGAGGCCGGACCCGGCTGGGATACCGCACGCATCCGGCCGTACGTCGACGTGGCGCTGGAGCTGTTCGGCCCGCAGCGGCTGATGGCCGGCTCGGACTGGCCGGTGTGCGAGCTGGTCGCCTCGTACGCCGAAGCCTGGGCGGTCCTGCACGACTGCCTGGCCGCACTCTCGGCCGACGAGCGGGCGGCCATTCTCGCCGGCACCGCCGTGCGTACCTATCGTCTGGAGGTTGGTTCATGAGGTTGATGCGTGTCGGACCGGTGGGGCGGGAGCGGCCCGTACGGCTCACCGGCGGGCGGTATCACGACCTGTCCCCGGTCACCACCGACATCGACGGCGGATTCCTCGCCGACGACGGCATCCGCCGGGCCCGGGAGGCGACCGGCCTGCCCGAGGTGGACATCACCGGCCAGCGGATCGGCGCGCCGATCGCCCGGCCGGGGGTGATCGTCTGCATCGGGCAGAACTACGCCGCGCACGCCGCCGAATCCGGTGCCGCGCCACCCGAGCATCCGATCGTCTTCTACAAGGCACCCAACACCGTCGTCGGGCCCGACGACGACGTGCTCGTCCCGCGCGGCGCCGGCCGGGTCGACTGGGAGGTGGAGCTCGCGGTGGTGATCGGTCGCCGGGCCCGCTACCTGGCCTCACCCCGGGAGGCGCTCGGGCACGTCGCCGGATACCTGCTCTCCAACGACCTGTCCGAGCGGGACTTCCAGCTCACCGTCTCCGGTGGGCAGTGGTCGAAGGGGAAGTCGTGTGAGACGTTCCAGCCGCTCGGACCGTGGCTGCTGCCCGCCGAGGAGGTCGGCGATCCGCAGGCGCTGCGACTGCGCTCCTGGGTCAACGGCGAACCCCGGCAGGACTCGTCCACCGCGGACATGGTCTTCGACGTGGCGTACCTGGTCTGGCACCTGTCCCAGTTCACCGTCCTGGAGCCGGGCGACCTGATCAACACCGGCACGCCGGAGGGGGTGGCGCTGTCCGGGCGCTTCCCGTACCTCGCCGCCGGGGACGTGGTGGAGGTCGAGATCGACGGACTCGGCCGGCAACGCAGCACGATGAGGAGCGCCTGATGGCCCGGATCACCGCCGTGGACACGTACGACGTGCGGTTCCCCACCTCGCGGGAGCTGGACGGCTCCGACGCGATGAACCCGGATCCGGACTACTCCGCCGCGTACCTGGTGCTGCGCACCGACGACGGCCCGGACGGGCACGGCTTCACCTTCACCATCGGCCGCGGTAACGACATCTGCCGGGTGGCGATCGACGCCCTGGCGTCGTTCGTGGTCGGTCTCGATCCGGACACCGTGGACCTGGGCGACTTCGCCCGGTCGCTCACCCACGACTCGCAGCTGCGCTGGCTCGGCCCGGAGAAGGGCGTGGTGCACCTGGCCGCCGGGGCCGTCATCAACGCGATGTGGGACCTGGTCGCCAAGCGCGCCGGCAAGCCGGTCTGGCGCTACCTCGCCGAGCTGACCCCGGAGCGGATCGTCGACCTGGTCGACTGGCGCTACCTGACCGACGCCCTCACGCCGGCCGAGGCGCTGCGGATGTTGCGCGCCGCCGAGCCCGGCCGCGCGGACCGCACCGCGGAGCTGGTCGCGCGCGGCTATCCGGCGTACACCACCACGCCGGGCTGGCTCGGGTACGACGACGAGAAGCTGGTCCGGCTCGCCGAGCAGGCGGTCGCGGACGGGTTCACCCAGATCAAGTTGAAGGTCGGCGCTGACCGGGCGGACGACGTGCGGCGGCTGCGGCTGGCCCGCGCCGCCGTCGGGCCGGACGTCCGGATCGCGGTCGACGCCAACCAGCGGTGGGACGTGCCGGACGCCGTGGCGTGGATGACCGAGCTGGCGCCGTACGACCCGTGGTGGATCGAGGAGCCCACCTGCCCGGACGACGTCCTCGGGCACGCCGCGATCCGTGCCGCGTTGGCCACCGCCGCGCCGTCGGGCGGCCGGATCCGGGTGGCCACCGGCGAGCACGTGCAGAACCGGGTGGTGTTCAAGCAACTGCTCCAGGCCGGGGCGGTGGACGTCGTGCAGATCGACGCCGCCCGGGTGGGCGGGGTGAACGAGAACGTGGCGATCCTGCTGCTGGCCGCCCGGTACGGGATCCCGGTCTGCCCGCACGCCGGCGGCGTCGGCCTCTGCGAGCTGGTCCAGCACCTGTCGATGTTCGACTTCGTGGCGGTCTCCGGCAGCATCCGCGACCGGTCGATCGAGTACGTGGACCACCTGCACGAGCACTTCCGCACCCCGGTGGTGCTGCGCGACGCCCACTACCGGGCACCGGAGGCACCGGGATTCTCGGCCGAGATGCACCCGGACACCCTCACCCGCTACTCCTATCCGGACGGCCCGGCGTGGGCCTGACCGAGCCCGGCCCGCCCGGCCCGAAACCGGTCACCCTCCGCCGGGCCGGCGTGGGGCCGGAAGGCCCCGGTATCGGGCTGCTCGACGTCGACCTCGCCACCGGTGTGGTGACGACCTGGCCCGCGGTGGAGTTCGGTGGGCCGGTCGCCGCCCTCTGGCTGGTGCTGGCGGCCCTGCCCGGCGACCCTCCGACCGACGACGCGGCCCGCCGCGCCCTGGCCGCCGAGCTGCCGACCGCGCTGGTCGCCTCGACCGTGGCCGGCGTGGCCGCGCCCGGACTGGCCCGGGTCGCCGCGGTCGGGGTGTCACCGCTCTCCGGTGGCGTCGCGGAGACCCGGGCGGAGGGCCCTTTCGCCGCCGGCCTACGCGCCGCCGGCTGCACCGGCCTGGTGCTGCGCGGCCGGGCCGACCGACCGGTGTACGTCCTGGTCACCGAGGGCGGCGCCAGCCTGCACGACGCCGGCGACCTCTGGAGCCTGGACACCTGGGAGGCCACCGCGGCGCTGCGCGAGCGGCACGGCCCGACCGCCGCCGTGGCGGTGGCCGGACCGGCCGGCGAGCGGGGCGTGCCGTACGCCTCGGTGGTGACCTGCGGTCAGCACCCGCTGCCCCGACTCGGGTTCGGGGCGGTCTGGGGCGCCAAGTTCGTCAAGGCGGTGGTCTGCGTCGGCACGGCCCGGCCGCCCGTGGCGGACCCGGCGGCGCTGGCGGAGATCGGCCGGTGGTACGCCCGGCGGTCCGCCACCAGCCCGCTCACCACCTGGCAGCGCACCTCGCCGGGCTTCGGGGTCTGGCCGGCGGTCGGTCCCGCGGCCACGATGGATCCACCCCCGGCACCGGACGGGGTGGCACCCTGCCCCGGCTGCCCGACGGACTGCGTCAAGACCTTCGCCGGGGCCGGGCTGCACCAGGAGGCGCTCGCCGCGCTCGGTCGGGACCTGGGCAGCCGGGACACCGCCGCCGCCCTGGAACTCAACGCGCGGTGCCTGCGCGAGGGCGTCGACCCGGTCTCGTACGCGGAGGCGCTGCGGGCGGCCGGCCGCCGCCCGTTCGACGGCGGCGAGTGGCCGGCACCCGGCCCGGACACCGTCAAGTCGGTGGCGCTACCCCCGTTCGACCCGCGGGAGCAGCCCAACCTGGGCCTCGGCTACGCGGTCGCCCCGTTCGGTCCCCGGTACGACGTCTGCGAGCACGACGTGGACTTCGATCCGGTTGCCGGCCTGCCGCACGCGTTCCCGGAGGTGCGCCGGCTGGGCGTCTGGGTGCCCCGGCCGGTCGGCGAGATCGACGTGCAACGCACCGCGGTGCTGATGGCGCTCTGGTCCGGCCTGGACGCGCTCGGCGTGTGCGTCTTCGCCGCCACCCCCACCCGGCCGCTCACCCTGGAACGGGTGGGTGACCTGGTGGCCGCGGTGACGGGGGAGCGGCCGGACGTCCTGGCGCTGGGCTACCGACGGCTACAGATCATGGCCGAGATCAACCAGCGGTTGGGGGTGCCGGCCAGCGCCGACACCCTGCCGGACCGCTACTTCGACACCCTGGACCGGGACCGCTTCGCCGTGGCGGTGCGCCGGCTCCGACAACTGCTGGGCTGGGAGGGGAACGCTGATGAGATGTGACGGTCTGGTCGCCGTGGTGACCGGAGGTGGCTCGGGGATCGGCCGGGCCTGCACGGAGGCGCTGCTGGCCGCGGGCGCTCGGGTGGGGGTGCTCGACCTCGACCCCTCCGGCGCCCCGGAGGATCCCGGGGTGCGCCCGGTACGGGCCGACGTGGCCGACCGGGCCTCCCTCGCCGCCGCCGTGGCGGAGGTCGTGGCGGCGTTCGGAGGTCTGGACATCCTGGTCAACAACGCGGGCATCTCCGCGGTCGGGACGGTGGAGGAGAACGACGACGCGCAGTGGGCGCGGGTGCTGGACGTGAACGTCACCGGGGTGGCCCGCACCAGCGCGGTGGCGCTGCCGTACCTGCGCCGGTCGTCGTCCGCCGCCGTCGTCAACGTCTCGTCCATCGCGGCCGGGGCCGGTCTGCCCCGGCGGGCCCTGTACTCCGCGTCCAAGGGCGCGGTGCACGCGCTCACCCTGGCGATGGCCGCCGACCTGGTCGCCGAGGGGATCCGGGTCAACTGTGTCGCCCCGGGCACGGTGGACACCCCCTGGGTGGCCCGGCTGCTCGCCGACGCGCCGGACCCGGCGGCGGAACGGCGTCGGCTCGCCGCCCGACAGCCCACCGGGCGGCTGGTCGGCGCGGCGGAGGTGGCCGCGGCGGTGTGCTACCTGGCGTCCCCGGCGGCCGCGGCGGTCACCGGCACCTCGCTGGCGGTGGACGGGGGGATGGCCGGCCTACGGCTGCCGGCCCGCGGCTGACCGGTCGGAGCCGATCCGGGCCGGGCGGACGGCCGGGGGCCGCCGGGGTGCCGGGGCGGGCGGGTCACCGGCCGCGCGCAGCCAGCGGGTGACGTTGGCGATGTGCACGGTGGCCCAGGCCCGGGCGGTCTCCGCGTCGTGCGTGGCCAGCGCGTCGAGAATGCTGCGGTGCTCGTCCACCGTGCGGGCCACCGCATCCTGCTGGGTGACACCGCGCCAGATCCGCGCCCGGACCGTCGGCCCCGAGATGCTGTCCAGCAGGGAGCAGAGCAGCGGCACGCCGGAGGCCGCGGCGATCCGCCGGTGGAACTCCAGGTCGTTGGCGACCAGCTCTTCGACGCTCGGCGCCGGCCCGAGCCGGTCCAGCAGGGCGTGCAGCTCCGCCAGCGCGTCCTCGTCGACCCGGCCGGCGGCCATCGCGGTGGCGGCCGGCTCGAGGATCGCGCGGACCTGGAAGGCCTGCATGATGGTGTCGTCCTGGTGCAGGTCGAGCACGAACGCGACCGCCTCCATCAGCACGTCGGGCGCGAGGCTGGAGACGTACGTGCCGTCGCCCTGCCGTACGGTCAGGATGTTCAGCACCGACAGGGCGCGTACCGCCTCGCGCAGTGAGTTGCGGGACAGGCCGAGCTGGGCGGCCAGATCCGCCTCCCGGGGCAGCCGGTCGCCCGGCCGCAGCCGCCCGGAGACGATCATCTGCCGGATCCGGTCGATCGCCTCGTCGGTGACCGCCATGTCTGCACCTCCAGAGGTCCGATGACTGTCAGTATGCGCTGCCCGGACCGCCTGCCGTCGCCCGGTAGCCTGGGGGCCGGGTCACAGCGGGCTGACAGGTTGAGGGTGGGCGGATGGCGGCGGTGAGTGTCCGGGAGGTCGCCCAGCGGGCCGGGGTGTCGCTCGGCACGGTGAGCAACGTGCTCAACCGCCCCGAGTCGGTGGCCCCGCCCACCCGGCGACGGGTGCTCGACGCGATCGCCGAGCTCGGGTTCGTCCGCAACGACTCGGCGCGCCAGCTGCGGGCCGGCCGCAGTCGCACCATCGCGATCGTGGTGCTGGACATGGCCAACCCCTTCTTCACCGACGTCGCCCGCGGGGCGGAGACGGTCGTGGACGCGGCCGACGGCATGCTGGTGCTGTGCAACAGCGGTGAGGACCCGCGACGCGAGCTGCGGCACCTGGAGCTGCTGGAGGAGCAGCGGGTGCGCGGGGTGCTGCTCACCCCGGTGGGCGACGAGCCGTCACCGGCCGTCGAGCGGCTGATCGCCCGGGGCATTCCGGTGGTGCTGGTGGACCGCGGGGCCAAGCTCGCCGACCGCTGCTCGGTGGCGGTCGACGACGTCCAGGGTGGTCGGTTGGTGCTGCGGCACCTCGTCGCGCAGGGGCACCGGCGGGTGGCGTACGTGGGTGGGCCGTTCGGCATCCGCCAGGTGGCCGAGCGGCACCGGGGGGCGGTGGCCGCGATCGACGAGGCCGGCGCCCCGGTCGAGCTGCGGGTGGTGGCCACCGGCCGGTTGTCCGTCGCGGCCGGGCGGGACGCCGCGGCGGAACTGATCGGCACGCCGGCCGGACAGCGCCCGACCGCGGTCTTCTGCGCCAACGACCTGATCGCGCTCGGCGTCCTGCAGAAGCTCACCGAGCACGGTCTGCGGGTGCCCGACGACGTGGCCATCGTGGGCTACGACGACATCGACTTCGCCGCGGCGGCGGCGGTGCCGCTCTCCTCGGTCCGCCAGCCGCGCGAGCGGTTGGGTCGCACGGCGGCCGAGCTGCTGCTGGCCGAGGCCGACGAGGAGGCCGGTCACGAGCACCGGCACGTGCTCTTCCAGCCCGAACTGGTGGTCCGCCGCTCCAGCGGAGCGCCGGACTGACCGGACCGTCTCGTGGGGAGACCCTTGCCAACGTCACGGGGGCCTGGTAGACATCCGATGATTGAGGACGGTGTAGCGCCGTCCGGTCCGGAGAGGGGTTGTCGGATGGCCCGGTCCGGATCAGCTGTACCGCCGAAGGCGGCCCGCCCTCCGTCGCCTGCGGGGGGCCTGCGGCGGGTGTTCTCCGCCTTCTGCCGGCCAACGATTGAAACGTTACAAAGCCGCTTCCCCACCAACCTCTCGAAGGACTGACCATGACCACGTTGACACGGCGTGCCCTGCTGGGCGGCCTCCTCGCCGGCTCCCTCGTGCTCTCCGGCTGCAGCGGTGCCGACTCCGGTCCCGCCGCAGCGGTTCCCACCGGGGCCGCCGCCGACAACGCCGAGGCCCAGCAGCCCGCGACGATCAGTTTCCTCGCCTTCCAGAGTCCCAACCTGCCGGCCAGCTTCTGGCAGGCGCAGGTCAAGGAGATCCAGAAGACCTACCCGAAGCTCAAGGTGGAGCTGCTGTACACCCCCGGCCTGGACCGCCAGGGTTACGCCAAGCAACTGCTCACCACCGGCAACCTCCCGGACGTCATCTGGGACGTGCCGCTGGCCGACTTCGTCAAGGCCAACGCCCTGCTGCCGTACAGCGACGCCGACCTGGCCACCATCGACGCGCCGCCCAGCGCCGGACTGGTGGACGGCAAGCACTACAGCCTGACCAACGGGGCGCAGACCATCCCGATGCTCTACTACAACAAGAAGGAGCTCGACGCGCTCGGCATCGCGCCGCCCAAGACCTGGCAGGACCTGCTCACCGCGTCCGCCAAGATCAAGGCCGCGGGCAAGACGCCGATCCTCGCCGGTGGCGCCTCCGACGCCTGGGCCTCCACGATCCTGCTCGACGGGATCGTCGACACCGACGTCTACGCGGCCAAGCCCGACTGGATGACGCAGCGCAAGCAGGGCAAGGTCAAGTTCAGCGATCCGGACATGGTCGCCGCCGTGCGCAAGTGGCAGGACCTGATCAAGGCCGGGTATGTCAACCAGGACGCACTGAGCCTCAACTACAGCCAGCTCCAGGCCAAGTTCACCGGCGGCGGCGGCGTCTTCTACCCGATGGGGAGCTGGGCCGGCGCCACCAAGGCGAACTTCGAGATCGGCGTCGTGCCGCTGCCCACCGCCGACGGCAAGGCCGTGATCAGCAAGAACTTCGGCCAGGCACTGTACGTCTCGGCCAAGACCAAGTATCCGGCGCAGGCCCGTGCCTTCGCCGTCGCCATGGCCACCACCCCCGGCGCGGTGACCGCCCAGATGAAGACCGACAGCCTCATCCCGGTGGCGAAGGGCTTCACCCCGCCGTCCGACGTCCCGCCGCTGATCCGGCAGACTGTCGATGTCTACAACACCCCCGGCGCCACCGCCACCCTGCCGTTCGGGTGGGAGGCCGGTGACCAGGCGGCACCGTCGGGCTTCGTCGACGAGTGGAACTCCGGCGCCCAGAGGCTGTACGCCGGCGGCAGCGTCGAGCAGTTCCTCAAGGAGATGGACCAGAAGTTCGAGGACCTGAACCAGGGATGACCGCGCTGTCCACCAGGGAACGGCGGGCCGGCTCTGCCCCTCACCGGGCGAGCCGGCCCCAGCGGCCGACCCGCCGACGTCCACGCCTGCTGCCGTTCGCCGTACCGGCGACGGCGATCTACCTGCTGATGGTCCTGATCCCGATGGTCCTCAGCTTCTACTACTCGTTCACCGACCGGAGCCTGCTCTATCCCGGTGCGGACTTCGTCGGGGTGGACAACTACCGCCGGCTCCTGACCGACCCGGCCTTCCTGCGGCCCTTCGGGTTCACCACCGTGCTCACCATCGCCATGCTGGTGCTGCCGAACGCCGCTGGTCTGGCCGTGGCGATGCTGCTCGACCGGGTCGGCCGGTTCGTCTTCGCGTTGCGGCTGGTGTTCTTCGTGCCCGCCGTGCTCAGTGGGGTGATCGTCGCCTTCCTGTGGTCGACCATCCTGACCGACGACGGACTGCTCAACCACCTGCTCGGCACCGTCGGGCTGGACGGACTGCGCACCAGTTGGCTCGGCCAGCCCCGCTCGGCGCAGACCTCGGTCGTCCTGGTGTCGGCCTGGCAGGCCGTCGCGCTCTGCGTGGTGGTCTACCTGGCCGGCCTGCAGACCATTCCGCGCGAGCTGTACGACGCCGCCCGCATCGACGGCGCCGGGGCGTGGCAGGCGTTCCGGCGGGTCACCTGGCCGCTGCTGGCGCCCGCCCTGACCATCAACTCCACCCTGCTGCTGATCAACGGCTTCAAGACGTACGACATCCCGGTCGTGCTCAACGGCACCGGCCCGGCCGGCGCCACCCGCACCATCGCCACCGAGGTGATCCGGGTCGGTTTCACGGTCAACCGGGCGGGACTGGCCTCGGCGATGGCCGTGGTGATGCTCGTCGTCGTCGGGGCGATCGCCGCGATCACGCTCAAGCTGCTGCAACGACGGGAGGTGTCGTCGTGACGAACCGGATCCGACCGGTCCGCGCGGTGGTGGCCACGGCCGCCGCCGCCGTGTTCGGGCTGCCGCTCTATCTGTGTCTGGTCAACGTGTTCAAGCGCAACGAGCAGATCACCGCGGCGCCCGCCGCCCTGCCGGCACCGATCACCCTGGGCAACCTCGGCCGGGTGCTGACCCGTCCCGACCACCTGTTCTGGGACAGCCTGTTGCACAGCGTGCTCATCGTCGTACCGGTGCTGGTCTGCACGATCGTGCTCGGCTCGATGCTCGGCTACTACCTGGGCCGGGAGCAGGGCACCGCGGTACGGCTGCTGCAGGGTCTGCTGCTGATCGGGCTGATGCTGCCCTTCCAGGTGCTGCTGCTGCCGCTGTCGGTGCTGCTGCGCAGCGTCGAGCTGCAGGGCTCCTACCTCGGCCTGGTGCTGTTCAACATCGGCTACTACGTGCCGTTCGCCGGTTTCGTGTACGGGCGGTTCATGAAGACCGTGCCGCGCGAGCTCGACGAGGCCGCCGAGGTCGACGGGGCCGGGCGGCTGCGTACCTTCGCGCAGATCATCGTGCCGCTGCTGCGGCCGGTGACGGCGAGCGCCGCCATCTTCATCGGGGTGTGGGTGTGGAACGACTTCCTCAACCCGCTGGTCATCCTCGGTCCCGCCGGTGGCACCACCGTCACCACCGGGATCTACAACGCCATCGGCCAGTACAACACCGACTTCGGCAGCATGTTCGCGTTGATGCTGCTGGCCGCCCTGCCGGTGCTGGCGTTCTTCCTGGCGCTGCAGGACCGCTTCGTCAGCGGCCTCACCGCCGGAGCGACGAAGGGCTGAGCGGGGCGGCCACCGGCCGCCCCGCTCAGCGCACCACCGTCAGCGCGTCCGCACCAGGGCCGCGCCGGTGAACCCGCCGCCGGGCGCCTGCATCCGGGCGTACGGCGACGGGTAGCGGGCGTAATGGTTGGCGAGGGTGTTCGCCGCCTCCACCTCGAGCACGGCGCCGGTCCGCCCGGCGAACCGGGTCAGGTCCACCTCGTACGGCGGCACCAGGGCGACCCCGGCCGGTACCCCGTCCACGGTGACCCGGGCCGAACCGACCAGCCCGTCCAGCCGCAGGGCCAGCCGTCGCGCGGCCGGCATGTCGACGACCCGGCGGTACCGCACCACCCCGGAGAAGTCCGACAACCCCCACGCTGGCCAGGGGGCCAGCGGCACCGTCGCGGGGGCGGTGTGCCAGCGCAGCGGCCCGGCCAGCACTCCCGCCCCGGGCCGGCCGGGCGTCGCGGCGAACCGCAGGACCAGCTCGGCCGGGCGGTCCACGGGCAGCCAGCCCAGGTCGTCGCCGCCGACGGCCAGCGGTTCGCCGTCGAGTGTCGCCGCCGTCACCGGGGACCAGGCGGCAAGGCTCACCCCGGTGGCGCCCGCCGGTACGGTCACCCGGATCCGCGTCGCGGTGGGCCGGCCCGGCACCGGGTCGAAGAGCAGTGCCGACCGGGGCCCGTCCCACCAGCGCAGTCGGGTCGCCGGGCCGGAGGCCGGCCGGGGCAGCTCACCGGGCGCGGCCACCGCGAGCAGCGCGCGGGTGGGCTGGTCGGCGCACCGGGTGAGCTTCAGCAGCACCGGGTTGGCGCCGGCGGTCAGCCGGCACGGGTGGGCGGTCGGGGCGACCGACAGGTCCCGCAGCTGCCAGGGCGGGAAGAACACCGCTGCCGTCGCGGGCGCCGGTTCCGCCACCTGCCGGCCGGCGACCCAGACCGTGTGCGCCGCGCGGCTGCCCACCACCACCTGAGCGGGTGTGTCGACGGTCGAGTGGACGGTGCTCCAGAAGTAGTACACCCCGTCGCCGTCCGGGTCGAGCGCGGCCGGGTCGAGGAAGTGCTCCGGCACGCCCTTGAGCCCGTGCGGGCCGGTCATCCGGTCGGCCAGCAGCGGATCACCGGTGACGCCGTGTGCCAGGGAGAAGTCGTATGGGCGCCAGCCGTCCGCCGGGTCGACGGTGCGGGTCGCCGGCAGGGTGGCGTCCAGCTCGGCCGCCCGGTCGGCACCCATGGGCCCCAGCACCCAGAACCGGTGGCCGTCGCCGACCGACGCCGGGCGCCACCGGCCGTCGTCCCCGGCCACCTCGACGTGCCACGTCTGCACGCCCAGCTCCCGCCGGTCGTCGGTCAGGTCGCCGTGGCTGTTGTCCAGCACCGGCACCGGTTCCACGGTCCAGCCGGCGTCGAGGTGGGTCACGACGGGCGGCGCGGTCGGCGCCGCCGCGCAGGGCGCGTCGGCCGCCTGCTGCGCGGCGCAGACCAGCAGCGCCTCGCCGGGCGCCAGGTCGACATCGAGCCGGCGTACGCCCTGGCCCTCGATCCGGTCCGCCTCGGCAGCCAGCGGGGAGACCGCGCCGGTCCAGGGGTCCCACCGGTGCAGCGGTCGGTCGACCCGCAGCCGGCAGCGGGCGGACAGCGGTGCGTCCGTCACGTTGACGAGCAGGTACAGGTCGGCGTCGGGCAGCCGCCGGTGGGTGACCGCGATCCCGTCGACGTCGCAGTGGAAGTCCGGTACGGACAGTGACCGCAGTTCCCGGGTGACGTCCGCCGGGGCCACCCGGCGCGTGCCCGCCGGCAGCGTCACCGGGCCGTCCTCGGTGTGCACCGGCTCGGCGCCGGCGACCAGCACCACACCGCCGTCCTCGGCGAAGCCGGTGAGCCGGCGGGCGGTGTCCCGACGCAGCGCCCGCAGGGCCGGTACGACCACCGCCCGGTAGCCGGTGAGGTCGACCGCGGGGTCACCGACGTCGAGCAGGTCCGCGTCGATCCCGCTCACGGCCAGGGTGGCCAGCAGGTCCCGGGCCAGTTCGGGGGCCTCGGACGCCTCCCCGGTGAGGTCGAGGTCCTGGGTCGGGTCGACGATCGCCACGTCGCAGACGTGCCGGCCGGCCCGCAGCACGGTGCTCAGTCGGGCGACCGCCTGCCACATGACTCCCGCGTCGCGCCACCAGGGTTGCCGGTGGTGGAAGTCCGGCGCGGCCCACTCCCACCAGCCCCCGGCGGTGCTCAGGTAGAGGCCGTGCAGGGCCACGTGGTTGGCGCCGTACGCGAAACCGTGGTGCAGCCCGGCGACGATGTCGGCCGGCCGGACGCCCCAACCGCTGCCGTAGAAGGCCTCGTTGAACACCAGCGGCCGCTGGTAGGCGTGCGCGATGGACGCGCTGACCTTGAACGCGGCCACCTGGCGCGGGCCGGTGAGGTCGGGGTCGTCATTGCCCGGACCGTGGTACCAGCGCATGGTGCGCAGGAAGTCGCCGTAGTGCCGCCGGCCCTGCCGCAGGTCGCCGCGGCTGAGCTGGTCCATCGCCAGGGTGGTGCCGTGCCGTTCGTGCCAGTCGAACACCGGCCGGAAGTAGTGGCGCTCCAGCAGGTCCACCACCACGTCCCGGTACGCGGCCCGGAACGCGTACGTGCGCGGCCCGTGGTCCCGCCAGAGCGCGGGTAACCAGACGGTCGGGTCGAACTCGTGCTCCTCGGCCAGCCGCAGGGCCACCAGGTCGTTCCACATCGGCATGGTGACGGCCAGGTCCAGCTCATCCTGGAAGAACGTGGTGAACGACCGGCCGAGCCGGTCGCCGAGCTCGCTGGCGAACGGCTCGTAGAGGGCGTCGACGACGGCCCGGCCGGAGTCCGGGTGCAGCGGGTCGAACGCGGTCTCCCGGTGCCGCAGCCGGGGCGACTCGCGCAGGACCGCGGAGAGGCCCCAACTGCCCTCCGGGACCGTCCAGGTCAGCTCCCCGTCGGCGAGGCGAACCTCGGCCGGCCGATGTCCGCCGCCCTCGGTCGGGTACGCGAGGGCGGTCACCAGCTCGCCGGTGGTCGGGGTGGTCCACCGCGCCGGTCCCCGTACCTCGGCGGTCAGCTCGCGCAGCGAGCCGGGCCGCAGGCCGGACGTGCGAGGGCCGACGGCGTGCAGGGTCTCGCCGATGATGTTGTAGTCCTGGAAGCCGACGGTCAGCTCCCGGCGGGCGCTCTCGTCGACGAACCAGCGCAGCAGGTCCCACCAGTCGGCGCTGAACGGGGTGGGGGCGCCGGCGTCCACCGAGGCGTCCGGGTGGTGGCTGTAGCCGACGATGGTGCCGCCCAGGCCCGACCCGGCGAGCTGGTCCAGGTGCCAGCCCAACCGCTCGGCGTCGACGTCGCCGCCGCTCCACCAGAACAGCGGGGTGGGACGGGCGGACGGCGGTGGATTCCGGAAGTCGCTCAGGACGTCGTCGAGCATGCGTGATCCTCTGTGCGGTGAGCCGGTCGGTGGTGGCCGGGTCGGGGAAGGTGGCGGGACGGGGGAGCGCCGGCAGCGGGGATTGTCGACGGCGTCCGGGGCGGCTCGGTGGGGACCGCCCGTTGCCTACCCGCCCATCATGCAGATTGATCGGATGTCTTGTCGAGGCTTGGATACTTCCCGGCCGTCGACGCGTCATCCATAGGGGCTTGACAACAGCGAAGCCGCGCCGCAGGCTGAGCTTCGCCGCCACATCCTCGGACAGATCCGATGTCTCGACCCTTGCGGCAATCCGTGTTCCAGCCAGTCCGGAGGATGCCCGCCACGTCAATGAAACGTTTCATCCCTGCTCGGCCCGGAGTTCCGTCCCATCTCCGCCCCCGAAGGAGCGCACTCATGCGCAGACTGTGGTCCACCCTCGCCACGCTGACCCTCGCCGCCGCCGCGGCGCTGGTCGTCGTGCCGCCCCCACCCGCCGTCGCCGCCCCCGTGCACACCGAGACCAACACCTTCTTCACCAGCAGGTACGGCCTGTTCGTGCACTACGTCCCCGGCCTGACCGTGAACAGCTCCGGCGTGGTGGTCAACGACGTCAACCAGCTCGCCGACAGCTTCGACGCTGCCGGTTTCGCCAACGACGTGGCCTCGTTCGGCGTCGAGTACGTCATGTTCACCGCCTGGCACAAGAACATGATCCCGCTCTACCCCAGCGCCAAGATGGCCCAGTGGCGCGGGCCCGGCAAGTCGTCCAACCGGGACGTGCTCGGTGACATGATCGACGCCGTGCGGGCCAAGGGCATCCCGGTGCTCTTCTACACCCACCCGCGCGACGGCCACGACATGGACAACGCCGACATGATCGCCACCGGCTGGGGCGACGGCGGGGCGGCCTACCGGCCCAACCCCAACCCCGCCACCTTCGACAGGACCAAGTGGAACAACTTCGTCAACGACATCTACGCCGAGATGCTCGACCGCTACGCCACCCGGATCAGCGGCCTCTACTTCGACCATCCTGACACCAACGTGGTGGACTACCGCCGGCTGGAGAGCACCGTGCGCTCGCACGGCGGCAACCTCGTCACGATGCAGAACTACTACGGCAACGTGATGACCTCGCAGGTCGCCGACAAGGAGTACGGCGGCGGCGGCGAGTTCGCCTCCACCGACGGCAACACCTGGCCGGCGTACCGCACCGAGGTCGTCTCCTCCGTGATGGGCGGCCAGTGGTGGGCCAAGCTGGGAACGGCGTCGACCACGCCCGGGGCGCGGTTCTCCGCAGAGTCGCTCTTCCGGTACACCGTGCTGCAGGCCGGGACGAACACGGTCGGCGGCGGTGTCAAGTGGGCCGCCGGCCCGTACGCCGGCGGGGGTTGGGAGAACGGCGTGGCCAGCACGATGCGCAAGGTGAACTCCTACCTCGCCCCGGTGGCCCGGTCGGTGAAGAACACCTTCCCCAGTGAGTCGTGGCCGACGGCCGACCGGGCGACGATCAACAGCCTGGCCTGGGGGGTGGCGACCCGTTCGCCGGACGCCACCCACACCTACGTCCACGTGCTCAAGCCGCCGACCGGCAGCACGCTCAACCTGCCGGTGCCGGCGGACGGCCGGCGGTTCGCCAACGCGGCGCTGCTCGCCGACGGGCGGGCGGTGACGCTCACCCAGGACACCGCCGGCGTGCACCTCACCCTGCCCGCCGGGGCCGTCTGGAGCAGCGTCGACACGGTGCTCGACCTGACCTCCGCGACCCTCGCCACCGGACGTATCGTGACCGCGTCCAGCTCGGCGGAGGACGCCAGCTGGGGGCGCGGCAAGGTGGTCGACGGCCGGACCGCCTCGGTGCCCGGCTCGTTCGGCTGGTCCAGCGCGTCCTCGGAGTTCGTCAACCACACCGAGTCGGTGACCGTCGACCTCGGTGCCGCCACCCGGGTGGGCGAGGTGGTGCTCAGCCCGCGCTCCGACGGCGCGAACACCGGCTACGGCTTTCCCGTCGACTTCACCGTGCAGACCTCCACCGACGGCGCCACCTGGACCACCCGGGTGTCCCGCACCGGGTACGCCCGGCCCGACGCCTCGGGGCAGCCGTTCACCTTCACCCCGACGACCGCCCGGTACGTCCGCGTCACCGGCACCAACCTGCGGGCCAACCCGGCCGACTACAACCGGTACCGGATGCAGTTCGCCGAGATCGGGGTGGCCGACACCCCGGTGACCGGGGTCCGGACGCTGCTCAACCAGTCGCACCGGCGGCTGTTGCAGGGCACCGGTGACCCCTACCCCGGCCGTACCGGCACCACCACCGTCGCCGGCACCCCGGCCAGCAGCCCGAACACCGAGGACGACTGGACGGTGCAGGACGCCGGCGGCGGCTACCTGCGGCTGGTCAACTCCACCGGCCGCGTCCTCACCGGTACCGCGGATCCGTACCAGGGCCGAACGGACGTCAGTCAGGTCGCCGAGGGGCCGGCCGGCGGCGGCGACGATCAGCTCTGGCAGCTGCGGGACGCCGGTGGCGGCTGGTACACGCTGGTCAACAAGCGTTACGACCGGCAGCTGCACCTGACCGCCGACCAGTACCTGACCCGGGTCGACGTCAACCAGGTCGTCATGGTCCCCACCAGCTGGGACACCCCCGAACAGCGCTGGTCCATCCGCTGAGTGCACCCGTCGGCGGTCCGGGACGCCCCCGGACCGCCGACCAGGGCCCGCGCCGGTTCCCGTTCCCGTCTCCGTCCCCAGGGAGTGCGCTGATGCGCAGACTGTGGTCCACCCTCACGACGCTGACCCTCGCCGCCGCCGCCGCGGCGCTGGTCGTCGTGCCGCCCCCGCCCGCCGTCGCGGCCCCCGTGCACGCCGAGACCAACACCTTCTTCACCAGTAGGTACGGCCTGTTCGTGCACTACGTGCCCGGCCTGACCGTGGACAGCTCCGGCGTGGTGGTCAACGACGTCAACCAGCTCGCCGACAGCTTCGACGCTGCCGGTTTCGCCAACGACGTGGCCTCGTTCGGGGTCGAGTACGTCATGTTCACCGCCTGGCACAAGGCCATGATCCCGCTCTACCCGAGCGCCAAGATGGCCCAGTGGCGTGGGCCCGGCAAGTCGTCCAACCGGGACGTGCTCGGCGACATGATCGACGCGGTGCGGGCCAAGGGCATCCCGGTGCTCTTCTACACCCATCCCAACGACGGCCACGACATGAGCAACGACGACATGATCGCCACCGGCTGGGGTGACGGTGGGGGCGGTGCGTTCGGCGGCACCCCGAACCCGGCCACGTTCGACAAGGCCCGGTGGAACAACTTCGTCAACGACATCTACGCCGAGATGCTCGACCGCTACGCCACCCGGATCAGCGGCCTCTACTTCGACGCCGCCCGGCCGAACGTGACGGATTACCGGCGGTTGGAGCGGACCGTGCGCTCGCACGGCGGCAACCTCGTCACGATGCAGAACTACTACGGCAACGTGGTGACCACGCAGCTCGGCGACAAGGAGAACCCCGCATTCGTCCCCGCCGAGGGCGACACCTGGCCGGCGTACGCGACGCAGGTCGTCTCCGAGGTGGTCGGCGGCGGGTGGTGGGCCAAGCAGAAGTCGGGGAACCCCGCAGTGCGGCTACCCGCCGAGGCCGTCTTCCGGTACACGGTGTTGCAGGCCGGCACGAACACGGTCGGCGGCGGCGTGAAGTGGGCCGCCGGCCCGTACGCCGGTGGTGGCTGGGAGACGGGCGTGGCACCCATGTTGCGTCAGGTGAACGCCTACCTGGCCCCGGTCACGCGTTCGGTGAAGAACACGTTCCCGAGCGAGTCGTGGCCGACCGCCGACCAGGCGACCATCGACAGCCTGTCCTGGGGGGTGGCCACCCGGTCGCCGGACGCCACCCACACCTACGTGCACGTGCTCAAGCCGCCCACCGGCGCGACGCTGAACCTGCCGGCGCCGGCGGACGGCAGGCGGTTCGCGAACGCCGCGCTGCTGGTCGACGGGCGCCCGGTGGCGCTCACCCAGGACGCCGCCGGCGTACACCTGACCCTGCCGGCCGGGGCCGCCTGGAGCAGCGTCGACACGGTGCTCGACCTGACCACGGCGACCCTCGCCACCGGACGCGCGGTAAGCGCGACCAGCTCCGTGGAGGACGGCACCTGGGGTCTCGCCCGGGCGGTCGACGGCCGGACCGGCCCACAGGGCTGGTCCAGCGAGTCCTCGCTCTTCACCAACCATGCCGAGTCGGTGACCGTGGACCTGGGCGCCCCGGCCGGGGTCAGTGAGGTGGTGCTCAGTCCCCGCACGGACGGCGTGAACACCGGCTACGGCTTCCCCGTGGACCTCACCGTGCAGACCTCCACCGACAGGGTGACCTGGACGACCCGGGTGTCCCGGGCCGGCCTTCCCCGGCCGGGTGCGGAGGGTACGGCACTCACCTTCACCCAGGCGACCGCCCGGTACGTCCGCGTCACGGGCACCAGCCTGCGGGCCAACCCGAACGACGGTGGTCGCTACCGGATGCAGTTCGCCGAGATCGGGGTGGCCGCCGCGCCGGTGAGCGGGAGCCGGACGCTGGTCAACCAGTCCCACCGTCGTCTGCTGCAGGACACCGGGGAGAGCTACCTGGGCCTTCCCGGTGTCACTGCGGTGGCCGGCACGCCGGCGACCAGCCCGAACTCCGCCCAGAACTGGACGGTGCAGGACGCCGGCGGCGGTTACCTGCGGCTGGTCAACGCCACCGGCCGCGTCCTCACCGGCACCGGGGACCCGTATCAGGGCCGCACGGACGTCAACCGGGTCGCCGAGGGCCCGGCCACCGGCGCCGACGACCAGCTCTGGCAGCTGCGTGACGCCGGTGGCGGCTGGTACACGCTGGTCAACAAGCGGTACGACCGCCAGCTGCACCTCACTGCCGACCAGTACCTCGACCGCGTCGACGTCAACCAGGTCGCCCTGGTGCCGACCAGCTGGAACACCGCCGAACAGCGCTGGTCCATCCGCTGAGTGAACCCGTCGGCGGTCCGGGACGCCCCCGGACCGCCGACGGACGCCCACCCCCTGCGACAGAGGAAAAGATCATGAGCCTTTCCACCGGCGCCCTCGACGACCTCGCCGACTTCTCCATCGAGGTGCCCAGCTGGGCGTACGGCAACTCGGGCACCCGGTTCAAGGTCTTCACCACCCCCGGCGTGCCGCGCGACCCGTACGAGAAGCTCGCCGACGCCGCCCAGGTGCACCGGTTCACCGGCCTGGCCCCCCGGGTCTCCCTGCACCTGCCCTGGGACGAGGTGGCGGATCCGGCCAAGCTCGGCGCGTACGCCCAGGACCTGGGCCTGCGCATCGGCGCGGTCAACTCCAACCTGTTCCAGGACGACGACTACCGGCTCGGCTCGCTGGCCCACCCCGACGCCCGGGTCCGGGACAAGGCCGTGGCCCACCACCTGCACTGCCTCGACGTCATGCGCGCCACCGGCTCGACCGACCTGAAGATCTGGCTGCCCGACGGGACCAACTACCCGGGCCAGGACTCGCTGCGCGCCCGGCAGGACCGGCTGGCCGACTCCCTGCGCCGGGTCTACGCCGCGATGGACGACACGCAGCGGCTGCTGCTGGAGTACAAGTTCTTCGAACCGTCCTTCTACAGCATGGACGTGCCGGACTGGGGCACCGCCCTGCTGCACTGCCTCGACCTGGGCGAGCGGGCCCAGGTGGTGCTGGACACCGGCCACCACGCCCCGGGCACGAACATCGAGTTCATCGTCATGCAGCTGCTGCGCCGCGGCCGGCTCGGCGCCTTCGACCTCAACTCCCGCTTCTACGCCGACGACGACCTCATCGTGGGCGCCGCCGACCCGTTCCAGCTGTTCCGGATCCTGGTGGAGATCGTCGCGGTCCGGGCGCACCGGCCCGACTCGGGGGTCAACTTCATGCTCGACCAGTGCCACAACATCGAGGAGAAGATCCCCGGCCAGATCCGCTCGGTGCTCAACGTCGAGCAGGCGCTGGCCAAGGCGCTGCTCGTCGACGCCGACGCGCTGGCCGAGGCCCGACAGCGCGGTGACGTGCTGGGCGCGAACGCCGTGCTGATGGACGCGTACGACACCGACGTGCGGGCCACCCTCGCCGACCGCCGGGAGGCCCGCGGCCTGCCCCGCGACCCGATCGCCGCCTTCGCCGCCTCCGGGTACGCCGCCGAGGTCGCCGCCGGCCGGACCGGCGGCACCCAGGCCGGCTGGGGTGCCTGAAATCCGTTGACCCGACCACAGGAGATCGCCGTCATGCCCGACACCCACCCCACCGTCGACCTCATCGCCCGATCGCACCGGCTCGGCGCGGATCCGCAGGTCACCAACTTCGCCGGGGGTAACACGTCCGCAAAGGGCACCGGAACCGACCCGGTGACCGGCGAGCCGACCGACCTGCTCTGGGTCAAGGGCTCCGGCGGCGACCTCGGCACCCTGACCGCCGACGGACTGGCCGTGCTGCGGCTCGACCGGCTGCGGGCGTTGGCCGACAACTACCCGGGGGTGGCGCGGGAGGACGAGATGGTCGCGGCGTTCGACCACTGCCTCTTCGGCCGGGGCGGGGCCGCACCGTCCATCGACACCGCCATGCACGGCCTGGTCGACGCCCCGCACGTCGACCACCTGCACCCGGACGCCGGGATCGCCCTCGCCACCGCCGCCGACGGGGAGGCGCTGACCAAGGAGATCTTCGGTGACCGGGTGGTGTGGGTGCCGTGGCGCCGCCCCGGCTTCCAGCTCGGACTGGACATCGCGGCGGTGGCCCGGGCCCACCCCCGGGCGATCGGGGTGATCCTGGGGGGCCACGGCATCACGGCCTGGGGGGCGGACAGCGCCGAGTGCGAGGCGCGCTCCCGGGAGATCATCGCCACCGCGACGGCGTACCTGGTCCGGCACGGCCGGCCGGAGCCCTTCGGGCCGCTGGTGCACCCCCCACTGCCGGAAGCGGCCCGCCGGGAACGGGCGGCCGCCCTGCTGCCGGTGCTGCGCGGCCTCGCCTCCACCGACCGGCGTCAGGTCGGGCACTTCACCGACACCGACGTGGTGCTCGACTTCGTCGGCCGGGCCCGGATGCCGGAGCTGGCCGCCCTGGGCACCTCCTGCCCGGACCACTTCCTGCGCACCAAGGTCCGCCCGATGGTGCTCGACCTGCCGCCGGACGCCCCGCTGGACGAGACGGTGAGCCGGCTGCGGGAACTGCACGCCGCCTACCGGGACGACTACCGGGCCTACTACGAGCGGCACGCCGACGCCGACAGCCCGCCGATGCGCGGCGCCGACCCGGCGATCGTCCTGCTGCCGGGGGTGGGCATGGTGAGCTTCGGCGCGACCAGCCAGACCGCCCGGGTGGCCGGCGAGTTCTACGTCAACGCCATCAACGTGATGCGCGGCGCCGAGGCGGTCTCCCGCTACGCCCCGATCGACGAGGCCGAGAAGTTCCGCATCGAGTACTGGGCGCTGGAGGAGGCGAAGCTGCGCCGGATGCCCGCACCTCGACCGTTGGCCACCCGGGTCGCGTTCGTCACCGGTGGTGGCTCCGGCATCGGCCGGGCGGTGGCGCACCGGTTGGCCGCCGAGGGCGCCTGCGTGGTGGTCGCCGACCGGGACGCCGCGGCGGCCGCGACGGTCGCCGCCGAGTTGGGTACGGGCGACGTCGCCGTGGCGGTGGAGGTGGACGTGACCGACGCGGCGGCCGTGCGGGCCGCGCTACGGGCGGCGGTGCTGGCCTTCGGCGGGGTCGACCTGGTGGTGAACAACGCCGGGCTGTCCGTCTCGAAACCGCTGCTGGAGACCACCGAGGAGGACTGGGACCGGCAGCACGACGTGATGGCCCGGGGCTCCTTCCTGGTCGCCCGGGAGGCCGCCCGGGTGCTGATCGACCAGGGCATGGGCGGCGACCTGGTCTACGTGGTAAGCAAGAACGCGGTCTTCGCCGGCCCGAACAACCTGGCGTACGGGGCGGCCAAGGCCGACCAGGCCCACCAGGTACGGCTGCTCGCCGCCGAACTGGGCGGTCACGGCGTCCGGGTCAACGGCGTCAACCCCGACGGGGTGGTACGTGGCTCCGGCATCTTCGCCGGCGGTTGGGGTGCCCGCCGCGCCGAGGTGTACGGCGTGCCGGAGGAGCGGCTCGGCGAGTTCTACGCCCAGCGCACCCTGCTCAAGCGGGAGGTGCTGCCCGAGCACGTGGCCAACGCGGTCTTCGCGTTGACGGGCGGCGACCTGACGCACACGACGGGCCTGCACATTCCGGTGGACGCCGGGGTGGCGGCGGCGTTCCTGCGATGAGGTCCTTCGCCGCGGTGGACCTCGGCGCGTCCAGCGGTCGGGTGATGGTCGGCCGGGTCGGACCGTCGACGGTGCGGCTCACCGCCGCGCACCGGTTCCCGAACCAACCGGTCCGCGCCGGCGGCACCCTCTACTGGGACATCCTGGCGCTGTACCGGGAGGTCCTCGACGGCCTGCGGGCGGCCGGCCCCCTCGACGGGATCGGCGTCGACTCGTGGGCCGTCGACCACGGCCTGCTGGACGCGTCGGGCGCGCTGCTCGGCAACCCGGTGCACTACCGCGACGACCGCACCGCCGGGGTGCCGCAGCGGATCGCGGCGACGATCGGTGACCACCGTCGGTACCAGGTCACCGGCCTGCAGAAGCTGCCCTTCGACACCGCCTGCCAACTAGTCGCGGCGCGCGGCACCCCGCAGTACGAGGCGGCGCGGCGGATGCTGCTGATCCCCGACCTGATCGCCTACTGGCTCACCGGCGAGGTCGGCGCGGAGTACACCAACGCCTCGACGACCGGTCTGCTGGACGTGCGGACCCGCGACTGGTCCGGGCCGCTGATCGACGACCTCGGGCTCCGGTCGTCCCTCTTCCCGCCGCTGCGCCGGCCCGGCTCGTTGATCGGCCGGTACGAGGGCGTTCCGGTGGTCGCCGTGGGGTCGCACGACACGGCCTCCGCGGTCGTCGGGGTGCCCGCGGCGGACGAGCGGTTCGCCTACATTTCCTGCGGCACCTGGTCACTGGTCGGGCTCGAGCTGGCCGATCCGGTGCTCACCGAGGAATCGCGGGCCGCCGACTTCACCAACGAGGGCGGCGTCGACGGCTCCATCCGCTACCTGCGCAACGTCACCGGCCTCTGGCCGTTGCAGGAGTGCATGCGCGAATGGGGTTCGCCGGACATCACGGCGCTGCTGCGGGCGGCGGCGGCGCAACCGCCGTTCGGCGCGCTCGTGGACCTCGACGACCCGATCTTCCTGCCCCCCGGTGACATGACCGGCCGGCTGGTCCGGGCCGCCGGGCTGCCCGCCGACGCCGGACCGGGTCCGGTGACCCGGTGCATCCTGGACAGCCTGGCGCTCGCCCACCGCCGCGCGGTACGCCAGGCGCAGCAGCTCGCCGGCCGCGACGTCGACGTCGTGCACATCGTCGGCGGCGGCGCCCGCAACGCCCTGCTCTGCCAGCTCACCGCGGACGCCTGCGGGCTGCCGGTGCTGGCCGGCCCGGTCGAGGCGACGGCCCTGGGCAACGTCCTGGTGCAGGCCCGGGCGGCCGGGGTGCTGCACGGGGGCCTGCCGGCGCTGCGGTCGGTGCTGCGCGAGACTCAGCAGATCGTGCGCTACGAACCGCGCCGCGCAGAGGTCGGCTGGGCGGCCGCCGCCCGGCGGGTGGAGGAGGTGAGATGCGGATCGCGCTCTTCGTGACCTGCCTGGCCGACACGATGTTCCCGGCCGCGGCGAAGGCCACCGTGCGGCTGCTCGAGCGGCTCGGCCACGAGGTGGTCTTTCCGACCGGGCAGACCTGCTGCGGGCAGATGCACATCAACACGGGCTACCAGGCGGACGCGCTGCCGCTGGTCCGCCGGCACGTGCGGACCTTCGACCCGTACGACGTGGTGGTCGCGCCGTCGGGCAGCTGCGTCGGGTCGGTGCGGCACCAGCACGCGATGGTGGCCGCCGCGGCCGGCGACCGGTCGCTGGCGGCGCGCGCCGAGTCGGTCGCCGGGCGGACGTACGAGCTCTCCGAGCTGCTGGTGGACGTGCTGGAGGTCGAGGACGTGGGCGCCTACTACCCGCACCGGGTCACGTACCACCCGACCTGCCACTCGCTGCGGGTGCTGCGGGTCGGCGACAAGCCGCTGCGGCTGCTGCGCCGGGTCCGCGGGCTCGACCTGGTCGAGCTGCCGGCCGCCGAGCAGTGCTGCGGATTCGGCGGCACGTTCGCGGTGAAGAACGCCGACACCTCCACGGCCATGCTCGCCGACAAGATGCGGCACGTGCTCGCCACCGGCGCGGACGTCTGCACGGCCGGCGACGCGTCCTGCCTGATGCACATCGGCGGAGGCCTGGCTCGCCTCCGGGCCGGGGTACGCACCGTGCACCTGGCCGAGATCCTCGCGTCCACGGAGGCGTCATGACCTTCCTCGGCATGCCCGCCCGCGCCCCGCGCGGCGTCGGCAACCTGCGCGGCGACGAGTCCTTCCCGGACGCCGCCCGCACCGCCCTGGCCGACCCGCAGCTGCGCCGCAACCTGCGCCACGCCACCACCACGATCCGGGGCAAGACCGACCGGGTCACCGCCGAGTTGCCGGACTGGCAGGAGCTGCGCGCGGTCGGGGCGGCGCTCAAGGCGTACACCATGGCTCACCTGCCGGAGCTGCTCGAACGGCTGGAGGAGCGGGTCACCGCGGCGGGCGGGACGGTGCACTGGGCCGCCGACGCCAACGAGGCGAACCGGATCGTCACCGAGCTGGTCCGGGCCACCGGGCAGCAACGGGTGATCAAGGTGAAGTCGATGGCCACCCAGGAGATCGGGCTCAACGAGGCCCTGGCGGCGGCCGGCATCCAGCCGGTGGAGACCGACCTCGCGGAGCTGATCGTGCAGCTCGGGCGGGACCGACCCAGCCACATCCTGGTGCCGGCGATCCACCGCAACCGGGCCGAGATCCGGGAGATCTTCCTGCGCGAGATGCCCGGCGTCGACCCGGCGCTCACCGACGACCCGCCGGCGCTCGCCGCCGCCGCCCGCCGGTACCTGCGCGAGACCTTCCTGAGCACCCCGGTCGCGGTCTCCGGCGCCAACTTCGCGGTCGCCGAGACCGGCACCCTCGCGGTGGTCGAGTCCGAGGGGAACGGGCGGATGTGCCTCACCCTGCCCGAGACCCTGATCACCGTGATGGGCATCGAGAAGGTGGTGCCCCGCTGGCGGGACCTGGAGGTGTTCCTGCAACTGCTGCCCCGCGCCTCCACCGGGGAGCGGATGAACCCGTACACCTCGATGTGGACCGGGGTCACTGCGGGCGACGGGCCGCAGGCGTTCCACCTGGTGTTGCTGGACAACGGGCGCAGCGCGGTGCTCGCCGACCCGGTCGGTCGGTCGGCGCTGCACTGCATCCGCTGCTCCGCCTGCCTCAACGTCTGCCCGGTGTACGAACGGGCCGGCGGGCACGCGTACGGGTCGGTCTATCCGGGCCCGATCGGGGCGGTGCTCTCCCCGCAGCTCACCGGTGTCGAGGACAACGCCTCGCTGCCGTACGCCTCGTCGCTCTGCGGGGCCTGCTTCGACGCCTGCCCGGTGAAGATCGACATTCCGGCGATCCTGGTGCACCTGCGCAACACCGCGCCGCACCCGAGGTCGGAGCGGGCCGCGATGGCCGCTGCGGCGTACACGATGGACCGGCCGGTGCTGTACGCGGCCGCGCAGCGCGCCGCGAGGCTGGCCCGCATCGTCGGCCGGCGGGGTCGGGGCCTGCCCCCGCCGCTGTCCGGCTGGACGGCCAGCCGGGACCTGCCGGATCCGCCCTCGCAGACGTTCCGCGACTGGTGGGCGGCGCGATGAACTCCCGCGATCTGATTCTCGGCCGCATCCGCGCGGCGATCGCCGGGGACGCCCCGCTGCCCACGGTGCCCCGCGACTACCGCCGCGGTGCCGAACAACCCGACCTCGACCTGCTTGTCGAGCGCCTCGCCGACTACGGCGTGGTGGTCCACCGGACGAACGACGTCGCCGCCGCGATCGCCGCGATCCTGGGAACGGGGCAGGTGGTGGTACCGCCGGGTCTGCCGCCGCACTGGCTGCCGTCGGGCGTGCGGGCCCTGGTCGACGACGGCCTGCCCACCGACCGGGTGGCGGCGGCCGACGGGGTGGTGACGGCGGTCGCGGTCGCCGTGGCCGAGACCGGCACGATCGTGCTGGACGCCACACCCGACCAGGGCCGCCGGCTCATCTCCCTCCTGCCCGACCTGCACGTCTGCGTGGTCCACCCGGAACAGGTGGTCTCCTCGGTGCCCCGGGCGCTCGACCGGCTCGACCCCCACCGGCCGCTCACCTGGATCAGCGGACCGTCGGCCACCAGCGACATCGAACTCGACCGGGTGGCGGGCGTCCACGGCCCGCGCACCCTGCACGTGATCCTCACGGAGGCCCCTCATGATCACTGACCTGCTCCCGCCGCGACAGCGCCGCAGGACCCGGATCGGGCTCGTCGCCGGTGGTCTCGGTACCTACTGGCCGCAGTTTCCGAATCTGCTGCCGCAACTGCGGGAGTCGGCCCGCTACGTCACGTCCCGGTTCGTCGAGATGGACGCCGAGGTCACCGACGCCGGGTTCGTCTCGGACGCCCAGGAGGGGGTGGTCGCGGCCGAGAAGCTGCGACAGGCCGACTGCGACCTGATCGTGCTCTTCCTGACCACCTACCTGACCTCGTCGATGGTGCTGCCGATCGCGCAGCGGGCCAACACCCCGGTGCTCGTCATCGACCTGCAACCCACCGAGCGGATGGACCACGCGACGTTCGACACCGGCGCCTGGCTGGCGTACTGCGGGCAGTGCCCGCTGCCCGAGGTGGGCAACCTGTTCCGCCGGGCCGGCATCCCCTTCCGGTCGGTCACCGGCTGGCTGCGGCAGGAGTCGGCGTGGACGCGGATCGGGCAGTGGGTACGCGCCGCGCACGTCCGCGCGGCCCTGCGCGACGCCCGCCACGGGCTGATGGGCCACCTCTACCCGGGCATGCTCGACGTCTCCACCGACCTCACCCTGCTGCCGACCACCTTCGGATCACACGTGGAGGTGCTGGAGTTCGACGACCTGCGGGAGCGGGTTCACGCGGTGACCGACGCCGAGGTGACCGAGCGGATGGAACTGGCCCGGAAGATCTTCGTGCTGGACGACTCCGTCGACGAGGACGACTTCGCGTGGGGCGCCCGGGTCTCCGTCGGCCTGGACCGGCTGGTGGACGACTTCGACCTGGACAGCCTCGCGTACTACCACCGCGGCCTGGGCGGCGAGCAGCACGAGCGGCTGGGCGCCGGCATGATCCTCGGCGCGTCCCTGCTGACCGCTCGGGGCGTACCCGTCACGGGGGAGTACGAGCTGCGGACCACCGTCGCCCAGCTCGCCACCCAGGTGGTCGGCGCAGGCGGGTCGTTCTGCGAGATCCAGGCCCTCGACTTCGTCGACGGTGTGGTCGAGATGGGCCACGACGGGCCGGCCCACCTCGCGGTCAGCGCCAAGCAGCCGTTGCTGCGTGGGCTGGGCGTCTACCACGGCAAGCGTGGCTGGGGGGTCAGCGTCGAGTTCGACGTACGGCACGGGCCGGTGACCCTGCTCGGCCTGGGCCAGGACCGGGACGGCTCGCTGTCGTTCATCGCCGGCGAGGGCACCGTCGTCGACGGGCCGCTCCTGGCGATCGGCAACACCACCAGCCGCGTCGACTTCGGGCGTGACCCGGGCGAGTGGGTCGACGACTGGAGCGCCTCGGGCGTCGGTCACCACTGGTCGTTGTCGTTGGGGCACCGGGCGGCCGACTACCGGGCCGCGGCCAGCCTGCTCGGCATCGACTTCCGTCAGGTGTGACGGACAGGCAGCTCCTGCCGCCGTCTCGCCGAGGACGCGGACTCCTGCCACGCTGACCGCCGGCACCACGCCGTGGAGTGCCAGCCGTTGAGGGCCGCCGCGCCGGTCTGACCACGCCTGGCGGAGCATCTGGCGGATTCGCAAGGAGTGGGGCGGCGGCCCGAGTACCGCCCGTGCGGGGAGGCGACGTAGCCCCGGAGGGCCAACGCGCGCCGTCGGTCGCCGTTGCGCTGTCACGCCGGGGGCGATGGCAACCTCGTTCCCCGAGATCGGCGACCGTCCCGAGGCGCTCTCCGCGGCCGCGTCGTACCGGCTCGACGACGCCCAGTTGGAGCGCGTCGCGTCGTACGGTGTCGCCGAACAGGCCGCCACACCCTGCACTACCTCGTGGACCAGGCGTCCGGGCCGCAGGCGGCGACCTTGGGCAGACTTTGGACGATAAAGGCAGCGGTGGATCCCGAGAACGTCTTCCACCAGAACTTTCCGGTGGCTGTCCCGTAGCTCACCAACCTCGTCGCCGCCCTGCAACGAGGCTGGAGACCACCCACCCCGACCGCGGCGGCGGCACCGAGCACCGGTACACATGACCGCGACACCGCAGGGCGCAACCTGTGTAGGAGGGGGCAGCCACCGGACATCCGACGGTGCGCCGGCATGCCCAGCCAACCGCCCGAGGTGAGTCACTCGCCTTGTTCGGCCCCCCGGCGCTCCTGCTCCCGCGATTCGGGTGTGCGGCACCGATCAGATGTGGACGCGGCGTGTCTCGTAGGCCCACATGACGATCTCGACGCGGTTGCGGGCGTTGAGCTTGCGCATCAGGGCGGCGATGTGGGTCTTGACGGTGCTGAGGCTGATGGACAGCTCATCGCCGATCTCGCTGTTGGTCCGCCCGCGAGCGGCAGCCAGCAGGACCTGTTCCTCGCGAGCGGTCAGCGGCTCGACAGGCTCAGGCGGCACCGGGCGCGAGCGGCTGTTCGCGAAGGAGGACAGGAGCCTCGCGGTGATGTTCGGTGCGATCAGGGCGTCGCCGCGGGCGGCGGCATGGACGGCCTGGGTGAGCATCTCGGCGCCGGCGTCCTTGAGGAGGAAGCCTCGGGCGCCTGCCTTCAGCGCGCCGTAGACGTACTCGTCCAGGTCGAAGGTGGTGATGACGACGACGGCCAGAGGATCGGTGACGTCGGCCCCGGCGAGCTGGCGGGTGGCTTCGATCCCGTCGACCTCGGGCATGCGGATGTCCAGCAGGCAGACGTCGGGACGTAGCGAACGGGCCATGGCGATCGCCCGGCGGCCGTCGGCGGCCTCGCCGACGACGGCGATGCCCGGTTGGGCGCCCAGGATCATGCAGAGCCCTGCCCGGACGATGTCCTGGTCGTCGGCGACCAGCACGCGGATGGTCATGACGCGCGCGCCGTCCGAGGCAGGGAGGCGTCGACGCTCCAGCCGCCGTCCGGGTCAGGTCCTGCCCGGAGGGTGCCGCCGAGCAGGTTCGCCCGCTCGGCCATGCCGCGCAGCCCGTAGCCGGCGTGCGGGAAGTTGGTCGCACTCGTCACGCCGTCATCGCGCACTCGCAGGTGCACCCGGCTGCGGGAGGAGGTGACGTCGACGGTGACACCGGTGGCGCCGCGGGCGTGGCGGGTCGCGTTGGTGACCGCCTCGGCGGCGATCAGGTAGAGGGCGGTACCGACTGCTGGCTCAACGGCCTCGACGTCACCGGAGACCTGCACGCGGACGCCCAGCACCTCGCCGCCGGGACGAGCGAGTCGTTCGACGTCCCCCACCCCTCGCCGGGGCGCGAGATCGGCATCCGTTCCGTCGCGCAGCACGCCCACGAGGGCTCGCATCTCCTTGAGCGTCCGGGACGCCTCTTCCTCGATGGTGACCAGGGTGGCCAGCGCGCGCTTCGGATCTGCGGCGGACAGCGCGCGACCCGCCTGTGCCTGGACGGCGATGGCCAGGACGCGGTGGCCCACCGTGTCGTGCAGCTCGCGGGCGAGTTCGTTGCGCTGGTGAAGCCGCACCTGCTCGATGTCGCGGTCGCGGCTCCTGGTGCGGTAGCGCACCGCCGCGCCCAGCGCGGCCGAGAACAGGAAGAAGCCGTAACCGGCGACCTTCTCCGCGGGTGAGGTCGGGTCCGCGACGAGGGTGACGGGTAGCCAGATGAGGATGATGCCGAGTCCGAGGGCAGCCTCGCGACCTGCCCCCCAGCGCAGCAGGGCGTAGGGCAACACCAGCAGCCCTGCGGTGCCCAGCAGACCGGCGGTGTCAATGACCGCGATCCTCGCGATGTCGAACGCGAGAACGGCTCCGAAGGCAACGGTGACCGCGGCCAGCGGCCGCGTGCGTCGCCACAGCAGGCACGCCGCGACCACGACGCTGACACCGACCAACAGCGGCGCCCATGCCGTGTCGTCGCGCAGCAGCATCTCGACGAGTGAGATCGCGACAAGAGCCGAGGACAGCGCCCAGTCCCGCCAGACCCGCGTCGGCGGGTGTGCGGGGCGAGGCTCAGCCCAGATCCCAGCAAGCATGCTTCCCCCCTCTCCCGGACAACGTAAGGGGGCCGCCGCTCGGGCGGATCAGTCGAAAGTACGGCGGATGTCCCGTGCCCGGGGCCGGGACAGCTCAAGCCCGCGAGCGGAGGTGGTGCCCGTCGACGCTGGTCATGCTGAGGACATCGAGTGAGCCGACCTGGCTGACGCCAGCACACAGGAGACGTGATGACCAGAACCGACAGACCAACCGGCGCGCTCCAGGAAGCGCACATCCCGGTCCAGGCGAAGCTCGCCGCGGCCTGGGCCAGCTTCATGTTCCTCTACATCTACGTCGACTACCTCGCCCTGTACAAGCCCGGCTTCATCGACGACATCCGGGGTGGCGTCGTTCACGAGTTCGACACCGGCCCAACCTTTGTCGCCCTTGCACTCACGCTCGTGGCCATCCCGATCCTCATGATCATGCTCTCCACGACACTCCCCGCCCGGGTCAACCGCGCCACCAACCTCGTCGTGGCAACGCTCTACGTCCCCGTCTCGGTCTACAACGCGGACGGCGAGTCCTGGACCTACTCCTACTTCTACGGCCTCTCCATCGGACTCGAGCTGCTGCTCCTGGCCCTCATCCTGCGCGCCGCATGGACCTGGCCCCGGACCATCCGAGCCACCGCCGGCCGCGACCTCGCCCAGGCCCGGGTGTGACGCTCGAGGCAGGCCCGGTGTGCGGTGTCGGTGGCAGCGCTCCGCCAACAGCGACCGCGAGCAGCGGCACGATCCAAAGCGGGACGGCGCCGACGCACAGCACCACGGAGTCGACCGCCCCGTCGGCGAGGACGGCGTCGGCCGCTCTCGGCCAGCGGTTGAACATGCCTCGGCGCACTGGATCAACGTAGCTGCGTCCAGGGCTGCCGTCGCCGTCCAGCAGGGAGACGGCGACGGCAGCCCGGCGAGGTGGGGGAGCGGCCGAGGTGATCCCGTTGCGAGTCGGTTGGGTGGGGTGTCTCGACCATGTCATAAGTGCGCCGTAGCCTCGGCCTCATGCCGGACATCAAGGACCTCGAGCCGCTGATCGGTCGCTGGCACCAAGTCGTCGACGCGCCGCGGCACCTCGAGGCGAAGGTCGAGGGCACGATGACGCTGGAGTGGCTCCGTGAGGAGAAGGTGATCCTCCAGCGCTCGATCGCCGAGAACCCGATGTTTCCCGAGGGCGTCGTCCTGATCATGGCCGCCAAGGAGGACGCCGAGGGCGACTTCACCGCGCACTACTTCGACTCGCGCGCGGTGGCCCGCGTACTCCACATGAGCTTCCGGGACGGCGTCTGGAAGTGGTGGCGCTACGCCAGGGATCCTGACGATTTCGATCAGCGGTTCGAGGGAACCCTCTCCGCGGACGGCGAGACGATCGTCAGCTCCTGCTACCTCGTCGAAGACGGGGGGTGGATCCACGACTTCGACGTCACGTACACGCGGATCTGAGGTGTGTGGTGAAGCAGCTCCGACCGGTCGGCGCCCGAGCAGGGCTTCCTGGGCGCTGGCCTCTTCGGCGGGCCCAGACCATGAAGAACGTCGACCCGGGACGTCGATCAGCTCCGCGGCTGGTGCCCCTGTGGTCCCACCAGCCGCGCCGTGACCAGCCTCAGTGGCTGGCTGCTGTTGACGATCTTCTTCATCCGTTGCCACGCCGCTCGGGCCGGAGAACCGCTCAGCACGCCACCCAGACCGCCCACACCGCCGCCAGTGGCCGCCCCGCTGTTCTGGGCCAGCTGCTGGGTGGTCTGCTCGAGCTGCTGACCGACCTGCTGGGTGGCTTGTTGCAGCGTCTGCGACAGCGGCCCGTTGGGCCCCAGCGCCTCCTGCGCCGTCTGCCCGACGTGGTCGAGCGTTCGCGCCAGCGGCCCCTGCGGCCCGAGCGCCTGCTGAGCTGTCTGCCCGACCTGGTTCACAGCGGTGTCCACCGTCTTCACCAGGGACTCGATGATCTGCGGGTTGCGCTCGATGGTGCGTAGGGCGCTGTCGAGAATGCCGCGGAGCTCTTCGAGCCTGACCTCGAGCATCGCCTCGGCCTCGACGCCCTTGATGTCGATCTTCACCGTGCCGAGATGCGCCTGAACGCCCACGTCGAGCTGGAGGAGGCTACCCAGGCGGGCTCGCAGTGAGACGGAGGCGTCCAGGTCGTCGACCTCGACGTAGATCTGTTCGACCTTGACCTGCGGGATCTGCAGGACCACGTCCGGGTCTGACATCGTCTTGCTGCTGTGCCCGCCGGCCGGCTGGGGAAGGCCGTGCTCACCACTCCGTGGGGCGCCGGGGCGTTCGCCCGGATCGGCACCCCCGGGCCCGCCGGCGGCACCGGAGCTCTGGCCCCGACCGGCGACTGCCGCGCCCTCTTCCGCGTCGCGCTGCCGATCGACCTGCTCACGCGGCTGCGCGGACGGCTGCCGTTCGCCCATGTCCTGGCTCTCCGGTTCGGCCATCCCGCACTCCTCGGGCCTCGCCTGACATGCGGACCGGATGGAGCCGCCCATCGGTATGTGGCTCCGATCCTCGGCCCGTCCCCGGACCGGGTCGCGGTCTACCCGTGCCCCGACGTGTCAAACGGTTCAGGGGTACGGCCGAGGAGACGGCGGAACAGCTGCGCCTGAACCGAGGGGCCAGGAGGTGAACACCTGCTTCCACCCGCGCGTGTGCTCACGACGACCCCGACCTGCCGGTCGGCGTGCCGGCAGCGACCGGTGATCGCCATGCCGGCCACGACGATCACGCTGACCCTGGCCTGCTCATGTCGTCGCCGAAGGTGTCACCGAAAGGGTCGCTGACGCTACAACATCTCCAGCGGTTGCGGGCCGGTCGGCGGCGGGAACGCCGTGTCGAGTGCCGCCGCGTCCTCCTCGGTCAGCTGCAGGTCGCGCGCTTCCGCGTTCTCCCGGGTGTGTTCGGGGTTGGACGATCGGGGAATGGCCGCGATCCTGTCCTGCCGTAGCAGCCAGGCCAGCGCGACCTGAGCGGGCGTGGCCTCGTGCCGGGCGGCGACCTCCGCGACCTGGGGGTGGCCGAGGAGTCGGCCCTGCTCGATCGGTGAGTACGCCATCACCGGGATCCGGTGCTCGCGTAGCCACGGCAGCAGGTCGTACTCGGGGCCACGTCGGGTGAGGTTGTACAGGATCTGATTGGTCGCGCAGGAGTTCCCACCTGCCTCGAGTAGCTCCGTCATGTCGGAGAGATCGAAGTTGCTCACGCCCCACTGCCCGATGTCACCGGCGTCGACGAGTTCGGTGAACGCCTCGATCGTCTCGGCGAGTGGATGCGTGCCGCGCCAGTGCAGCAGGTAGAGGTCGATGTGGTCGACGCCGAGTCGTTGCAGGCTGCGCCGGCAGGCCTGCACGGTTCCCCGTCGGCTGGCGTTGGACGGCAGCACCTTGTCGACCAGAAAGACGTCGGCGCGTCGTCCGACGATCGCCTCGCCGACGAGTTCCTCGGAAGCGCCGTCACCGTACATCTCCGCGGTGTCGATCATGGTCATACCCAGGTCGAGCCCGGTACGTAGGGCGGCTATCTCGTCCCGCCGCCTCGCGGGGCGCTCGCCCAGGTACCACGTTCCCTGGCCCAGCACGGGCATGGTCTGGCCGGACGGCAGCTCGATGTCGTCCGCAGCGAGGGTCATGGTCGACCTTCCAAGAGCCTGGGTACCAGTGGTCCCCTGCGCTACCCGCTACGACAGGCAGCACACCCTCGTAAGCGCGACCATTTTCCGCGCAGGCTCGCGCTGTGCGGTGGGCAGCTGGCCGGATCATCGCCGATGAGCGACGTCCGCCGGCCTGTCTGCCGGTGCTCGCACCGGGAGGGCGACGGCAAGCGAGCGATGCGTCGCCGGCCGGGCGGCGCCGCGAAGGGAGGCCCCACGCATGGCGCAGAGCCAGCAGCCACTGACCGGCAAGCGAGTCGCCTGCCTCGCCGCCGACGGCGTGGAGGACGTGGAGTACGCCCAGTCCCGGGCCGCCGGCCGGGGAACCAGGCTCATACTGCTGCGGTGACCCCTCCCAGGACCGGAACCGCCGTGATGTCCCACGTCCTCATGGACGGCCCCTGGACGGCTCGGCAAGGCCCGATGTGAGTCGTGCCAACGCTTGGCCGTTGACCTGCATGTTCGACATGCACCGGCGTCGTCCGACGGCACCTTCGAACATTCGGGTCGAAGGCTCTGGCGTGGCGCCCCCTCGGGATACCGGCCCTGATCTCGGGCGGCAGTCCGCAGGCTTGATCATGGCTGGTCCCCGTTGATGTAGCGTGCGGAGATGGCAAGAAGCGAGCGACTCGCGGACCAGCTGGACCGGCACTGGCACAGGAATCTGCGGCCGCGGCTGGACGGTCTTGCCGATGAGGAGTACTTCTGGGAGCCGGTGAGCGGCTGCTGGAGCGTCCGCCCATCCGGCACGTCGGCCGCACCGATGTCGGCAGGTGCGGTGACATGGGCGATGGACTTCGCGTCCCCCGCCCCGGTGCCGGCGCCGGTGACCACGATTGCCTGGCGGCTGGCGCACATCATCGTCTCCTGCCTGGGCTATCGGGTCGGATGGCACTTCGGCGGCCAGGACGTCGACTCCCGGACCTTCGCCTACGCGGGGACGGCCGACGAGGCGCTGAAACAGCTCGACGAGATGTACGGACGATGGAACGCGGGGGTCCGCGAGCTCTCGGACGCTGAGTTGGACGCTCCGCCTGCGGTGGGCCCGGAGCGGTTCCCCATGGAGGGCATCGTCCTGCACGTCAACAGGGAGCTGATCCATCACGGCGCCGAGATTTCCCTGCTGCGCGACCTGTACCGCTGGCAGGACGAAGCCGCACCGCGCCGGGTGTGACGTTCCGGTGGCTGGCGGCTGATCGAGCCGCCATGCGACCGTGGGGTGCAGGGGCCGCGGGAAAGACCCGACTCTCAGCGAAGGGCCGCGGCGGCCCGAGCGACCAGCCAGCGTTCCGATCGCTCGTAGGTCCAGCCGTTGTCGTCGAGCAGCGTGAAGTAGCCGGAGTATCCGAAGTAGAACCAGAGGATGTCCGTCGCCTCCGCGACGTCCATTCCCGCACGCAGGCCACCGACGTCGCGGAGCCGGACGGCGACGGCCTCGACGGCATCCCGGTAGCGCTTCGTGGCCACCCTCAGGTTCTCGGCGACCTCGGGGTGGTGCGGCGCGGTCGTCAGCATCAGCCGCATGATGTCGCCGTACGTCTCGCGCATGGCCCGGACCGTGGCCGCCGTGTCCCGCAGGATCTCGTCCGGGTCGGTGAGGCTCTCCTGTCGGGAGAGGGTCTGCGCCACGATCGGCGCCTGGCTCCACAGGTCGACAAGTGTCCGGATCAGCCCCTGCTTGCCGCCGGTCACCGCGTACACCGTGGCCGGCGCGACCCGGGCCTCCGCGGCGATGTCCTCGATCTTCGTCGCGAAGTATCCGTCGCGGGCGAAGAGCAGGCGCGCCGCCTCGATGATGGCGGTGCGGGTGGCGGCGGCGTACTCGGCCCGGCGGCTCTTCGGTGCTTCGGTCATGGTCAGCGGAGCATAGCCCGAGCCATTTCGTCAGAGTTGGTCTCTAACGAACAGGCGGATACTCTGGCGATCATGAGTGAGCCCCTGACGTCCGGTACGGAGTACGAGGCAGCGCGGACGATCTGGAACGGCGCGGTGACAACCCGACCGCTCGCGGTCCTTCGCTGCGCCACCACGGCCGATGTCCAGGCGGGGATCCGCAGTGCGCGAGAGAAGGGCCTCCCGCTGGCGGTCCGCGGTGGTGGGCACGACTGGGCCGGTCGCGCGCTGGCCGAGGGCGGGCTGACGCTCGACCTGAGCCCTATGCGGCAGGTGAGCGTCGACCCGGCCACCGCGGTCGCCACCGTGGCCGGCGGCGCGACCTCGGCCGACGTCGCCGCGGCCGCGCAGCGGGCCGGCCTGGTCGCGGTCACCGGAACGGCCGGTGCGGTCGGAATGGCCGGCCTGACGCTCGGCGGTGGCTACGGGCCGCTGAGCGGCCGGTTCGGGCTCGCCGCCGACAACCTGCTGTCGGCCGACGTGGTGCTCGCCGACGGCACGCTGGTCACCGCCGACGAGGCGCACGACCCCGAGCTGCTCTGGGCGCTGCGCGGTGGCGGGGGCAACTTCGGCGTGGTCACCTCGATGCGGATCCAGCTGCACGCCGTGCCGGCGATCCTGGCCGGGATGATCATGTTCCGGTTCGACGTCCTGCCGGAGCTGGAGGATTCCCTGCTGCGCGGCCCGGACGAGCTGACCGTGCAGGCCGGTTTCATCACCGCGCCGACCGGTGAGCCGGTGCTCTTCGCCGCACCGACCTGGTGCGGCGACCCCGACGCCGGGACCCGGGTGCTGCACCGGCTCACCGAACTCGGCGAGCCGCTGGTGGCGCAGGTCGGCCCGACCACGATGCCCGACCAGCTCGCCCAGATCGACGCGATGTTCCCGGCCGGCCGGCACGTCGAGATCGGCTCGCGTACCGTCACGGCACTGGACCGTACGGTTCAGGAGGTCCTGCTCGACGCCGCGGCCGCCAAGACCTCGCCGCTGTCGGCGATCTCGCTGCACAGCCTCCACGGGGCGGCCGCCAGGGTCCCCGCCGACGCCACCGCCTTCCGCAACCGGACGCCGCACCTGATGGTCGAGACCATCGCCGTCTGGGAACCCGGAGACCCCGCTGAGGACCAGCACCGGGCCTGGGTGCAGAAAACCGGCTCGCTTCCGGGCGGCTATCCCAACCTGCTCGGTCCGGGCGACGCCGAGCGCACCGCCGCGGCCTTCGGGCCGAATGCCGAGCGCCTGCGCACCGCCAAGAAGCAGTACGACCCGGACCTGGTGTTCCACGCCCCGGGAAGGCTCTGAGGTCGTGCGCGGCACGGGCTGGAGCACCCGGGAGATCGCCCAACTCGCCGGCACCACGCTGCGCGCGGTACGCCACTACCACGACATCGGCCTGCTGGCCGAACCACACCGGCGTCCCAACGGCTACAAGCAGTACGGGGTGGCGCACCTCGTCCGGATCCTGCGCATCAGGCGCCTGACGGAGTTGGGGTTCTCGCTGTCGCAGATCGCGACCATGCAGGACACCGACGACCAGCCGGTGGCGGCCCTGCGCACCCTCGACGCCGAGCTCGCGGCGACCATCGAACGGCTCCAACGGGCCCGCCTCGAACTCGGCGTCATCCTGCGGCAGCCGACACCGGCGGAACTGCCCTCCGGCGTCGTCGCACCGGGTGTCGTGTCGACGATGCCGCAGGCCGACCGGTCGTTCATCGTCGTGCTGACCCGGGTGCTCGGCGCCGACACCATGCGGGCCTGGGCGGACATGCTGCGCAAGCCCGTCACCGACCCGGTCGCCGAACGGTTCAACACGCTGCCCGCGGACGCCGACGAGCAGACCCGCGCGGCCGTGGCCCGGGACCTGGCCCCCTACGTCCGTACCCTGACCGCGGAGAACCCGGGGGCGAGGATCACGAACGCCGGCACCCGGTACAGCGCGCAGTACGTCCGGCAGGCCGTCGGCAAGGCCCTGGCCGAGCTCTACAACCCCGCGCAGTTGGACGTCCTGCGGCGCACCAACCGCCTGTTGTCCGACCCGCACGACTGACCGTCGTGGTCGGGCGGCTGCTCGTCGACAGGCCAGCCGTCGACGCGGCGCAGCTCAGCGGTCGCCCGACACCTGGTCGTGCCGCTGGTCGCCGTCGCGGGCGAAGCGTTGCAGGATCCGGACGTACAACATGCCCATGCAGCCGCTGAGGGTGGCGATGATGATCGCCGCCGGCGGGCGTCCGGCGGGGACGATGCCGGCCACGACGAAGAGCGACACCATGAACGCGACGAGGCCGAGCGCGGCGTAGACCCGGTCCTGCACGTGCGCCCAGCGGCGCATCGCGCGGCTGCCCTGCCGGTCGACACCGCGGGTCTCGATGAACAGCGCGATCAGCAGGACGGGAACCACCTGAAGCGCACCTTCGTAGAGCATCATTCTGATGCCTCTCCAGTTCGTCCGGTGGCGATGAGGCGTCTGGTGCTGCGCCGGAAGCTCCACACGACGACCAGCGCGGCCAGCACGGTCAGCGGCGTGCCCATGACGACCCGGGCGACGCCCAGCCCACCGGTGCTGTCGGTCAGGTAGAGCCACTGCTGGACCGCGAACCGGGAACCGAACACCGATGCCGCAGCGAGGGTCGCGACATCGTGTGCCAGACGTACGGATCGGTCGGAGCGCCACCGGTGCTTCCCGCCGTGCAGGGCGTTCCAGATGACACCGGTCAGCGGTCGACGCGCCAGCACCGACCCGAACGTGACGACGAACCCGGCCAGCGACGCCCAGATCCCGATCACGAAGAAGTCCCGGGCGGAACCGGTCCAGGCGACGATCCCGGCGGCCGCCGCCACGCCGAGGAGGCTGCCGACCGCGGCGACGGGACGCTCGCCGCGCAGCAGCCGGACGACGAACAACGTCAGCCCGGTCGCGACCGCTACCCCGACCGCGCCCGGCAGTGGCAGGAACGCGTTCGCCGTCACGAAGACGACCACCGGAACGGTGGAGTACACGAACCCGGCGACTCCGCCCATCTGGTCTAGGACAGTGGGCTTGCCGGTGTCGTCGGGATGGGTGGAACTGGGGCGCCGTCCGGGCGCCGCGTCCGATCTGGTGTCGCTCCGCATCGGACAATTAGCGGGTGTGCCGCAGCGGCACACTCAAGCGCGTACGACGCGGTGTGGCCGACCTCACCGGCCTACCGTCGACGGCACGGGGCGCATCGGCGCCACCGCCCGCGCCGGACGACGGACGTCTTATCGGCCACGTCACACCCCGGCGGGGTTGAGTGTGCCGTTGCGGCCGGGTGTGTCGTCGAGGACGCAGACGTTGGGAACGAATCGATCCCGGAGGCTCCGATGGCCCTGTTCGACTCCGGTCCGCCCGTGGACCGGTCCGCCGCCCCACCCGCTCCCCGACGCGCCGCCGCTCGCCTCGGCGCAGCGCTCGGCGCGACGGCGGTGCTCACGTTGTCGGCTGCCTGCACCGACGCCCCGACCTCGGCGGAATCCGGGCCCCGGCCGTCGGATGCCGCACTGGCGGTCTACTACGGGCAGAAGCTGTCGTTCGGCTCGTGTGCGGGTTACGGCACCACGCCGGGGGAGAAGAAGCAGTACGTCGAGCCCTTCGAGTGCGCGCGGCTGACGGTGCCGCTGGACTACCAGGATCCGAAGGGCAGGACCATCCAGGTCGCGGTGCTCCGCCTCCCCGCCCAGGGGGATCCCGGGCAGCGCATCGGGTCGCTGGTGCTCAACCCGGGCGGCCCCGGGGGTTCCGGCATGACCCAGGCGACGACCTTCGCCGCCGCGCAGGCGAAGAGCCCGCTGCTGCGACGGTTCGACGTGGTCGGGTTCGACCCGCGCGGAGTGGGGTCGTCGACGCCGGCGATCGGCTGCTTCACCGACGCCGAACGCGACCGTGGCGAGGACCAGACCACCCTGCTGGCGTCCTCGGGGCAGTGGACCGCGGAGGACCCCCGGCGCCTGGCGGAGCGCTGCGCGAAGGGCTCGGGCGGGACGGAGATCCTGTCCGCGGTCGGCACCCGCAACGTCGCCCGGGACATGGACGTCCTGCGCTCGGCGTTGGATGACGAGAAGCTCACGTTCGCCGGGCAGAGCTACGGCACCCGACTCGGCGCGGTCTACGCCGAGATGTTCGGCAGGAACGTACGGGCGATGGTGCTGGACGGAGTGACGGACCCCACCCTGGAGAACCCGCAGCGGCGGCTCACCCAGCAGGCCGGCTTCCAGCAGAACTTCGAGAAGCTGGCCGCCTTCTGCGCCACCAGCAGGGACTGCCCACTGGGCACCGACCCGGCCCGGGCCACAGATGCCTTCCAGAAGCTGGTCCAGCCCCTGATCGACAAGCCCGTTCCCGCCGGGCCGGGGCGCACGCTCAACTTCAACCAGGCCACCGGCGGCGTCACCGCCGGCCTCTACTACCCCGAGGCCTGGCCCAAGCTGATCAAGGGCCTCACCCAGCTCAAGCAGGGCGACGGAGCGCAGATCCTCAAGGTCGGCGACGTGTTCGGCGGTCGGGACGCCTCCGGCGGGTGGACCAACTTCCTCGAGGCCAACCTCGCCGTCAACTGCAACGACGAGGTACGCCGCACACCCGGGCAGGAAGCCCGGCTGCGCGCCGACATCGCCAGGACCAGCCCGTACGTCGCCACCGGCAGGAACGTCGACGGGGTCACCCGGGACGCGTGCGAATCCTGGCCCGGCGAGCCCAGCCTCGGCATCCCCTACGCCCAGGACGTCAAGGACCTGCCCGACACCCTGATCATCTCCGTCACCGGCGACCCGGCCACCCCGTACGCCGCCGGCAAGGTGCTCGCCGACGAGATCGGCGGTACGGTGCTCACCGTCGAGGGCGCACGGCACACCGTGGCGCAGGAGGGGATCAACCCCTGCGTCAACGCCGTCTTCGCCGAATACCTCATCGACCTGAAGGTCCCCGCGGAGGATCGACGCTGTCGCCTCTGACCGGACCACCGGCGATCGACGTGAAGTCGCCGGTCGCGGCCGGTGGCAGCCGGACACTGGCAGGGTAGCCGTGCCATTACCGCACTTCACCGGCTCGACGCTGCCAACACCACCGGCGGTGAGGCACCCACCCGCCGTTCCCGCACTCCCATCGATGGATTGAGAGCATGACCTCCACCTGGATCACCACTCCGATCACCACCGACCTCCTGCGCGGCGCGCTCGACGTCGAGCACACCGCGCGCGGTGTGCTGACGCACCGGCTGCCGGCCTGGGCGCGCGCCCAGAACACCGACGGCCAGATCGCCATGGTGGAGGCCCAGCCCGCCGGCGTACGGCTGGCCCTGCGGACCCGCGCCACCGCGGTCGAGTTGGACACGCTGCCCACCCGATGGACCTACATCGGCCTGCCGTCCCGCCCGGACGGCGTGTACGACCTGCTCGTCGACGGCCGGCTGGCCGGCCAGGCCAGCGTCACCGGCGGCGACACGGTGACCATCGACATGACCAGCGGGACCACCGAGCGCCGGTCCGGTCCACCCGGCACCGTCCGCTTCACCGGCCTGCCCGACCGGGTGAAGGACGTCGAGATCTGGCTGCCGCACCACGAGACCACCGAACTGGTCGCCCTGCGCACCGACGCTCCCGTCGCGCCCATGCCCGACCGGGGGCGCCGGGTGTGGCTGCACCACGGCAGCTCCATCAGTCAGGGCTCCAACGCCACCAGCCCCACCGCCACCTGGCCGGTCGTCGCCGCGTCCCTAGGCGGGGTCGACCTGGTCAATCTCGGCTTCGGCGGCAGCGCGCTGCTCGACCCGTTCACCGCCCGCACCATGCGGGACACCCCGGCCGACCTGATCAGCGTGAAGATCGGCATCAACCTGGTCAACACCGACGTGATGCGGCTGCGCGCCTTCACCCCGGCCGTACACGGCTTCCTCGACACCATCCGCGAGGGCCATCCGGACACTGCGCTGCTGGTCGTCTCCCCGATCTACTGCCCCATCCACGAGGACACCCCCGGGCCCGGCACGTTCGACCTCTCCGCCCTCGCCACCGGACAGGTGCGGTTCCGGGCCACCGGCGACCCGGCCGAACGGGCGGCCGGGAAACTCACCCTCGGCGTCATCCGCGACGAGCTGGCGCGGATCACCGCGCAACGGGCGGCCGCCGACCCGAACCTGCACCACCTGGACGGTCTCGACCTCTACGGCGAGGCCGACTTCGCCGAGCTGCCGCTGCCCGACCAGCTCCACCCGGACACCGCCAGCCACCGGCGCATCGCCGAACGCTTCGCGAAGCAGATCTTCGGCGCCGGCGGTCCCTTCGCCGGGCCCACCTCCTGACCGGCCCGGGGCGGCCGGCGGGGCCGGGAGCGGTCCGCGCCGGCCGGCCCCCAGCCGGTCGTCCCGGCGCTGTCGCGGCCGGCCGCCCGGGAACCCCGCCCTCGGACGTCGACGTCGCGGGACCGTCGGCCTGATCCTGGCTGGTCGGGCCCCACCGTCGGCGCCGGCGATGCCAGATCGGCATGAACACCGCCGGTTCCGTCTTCGACCGCATTCCGGATGCCTGTCAGGGTCGAATCCTGTCCGACCGGCGCTGTCCGGCGCCGAACCACGTACCGACAAGGAGCGATCATGGTTCTTCCGGCTTACCGCCTGGTGGCCGCGGCGGCAGTGGTGTCCCTGGCCGCCTGTAGTCCCGCCGAGGCAACCGAACAGCCGACGCGGGACAACGCGGTGGCGGCCCCCGCGTCGTCGGCACCCGATCGGGACAACGAGTTCCGGCAGCTGGAGGAGAAGTTCGACGCCCGGCTGGGGGTCTACGCGATCGACACCGGCACCGGCCGGACGGTGCGGTACCGGGCCGATGAGCGGTTCGCGTACGCCTCGACCTTCAAGGCGCTGGCCGCCGCCGAGGTCCTCGACGAGACCACGGACGCCGAACTGGACCGGGTGGTGCGGTACTCGGCGGACGACCTCGTGACCTACTCGCCGATCACCGAGCAGCACGTCGACGACGGCATGACGCTGCGCGCGATCGCCGACGCGGCCGTGCGCTACAGCGACAACACCGCCGGCAACCTGATGTTGCGCCGGCTCGGCGGACCGCAGAAGTTCGAGAAGGAGCTGCGCGAGATCGGGGACAAGGTCACCGACCCGGCGCGCTGGGAGACCGCGCTCAACGAGGCCAGGCCCGGCGACCGTCGGGACACCAGCACCCCGCGGGCCATGGCCGGGTCCCTGCGGGCGTACGCCGTCGGCAACGCCCTCGAACCCGCGGACCGTGCGGTCCTCAACGGTTGGCTGCGGGGCAACACCACCGGCGGTGAGCTGATCCGCGCCGGCGTTCCCGACGGGTGGGTGGTCGGGGACAAGACCGGTTCCGGCGGCTACGGCACCCGCAACGACATCGCGGTGATCTGGCCCCCGGACCGGGCGCCGATCGTCCTCGCCGTGCTGTCCAGCCGCGACGAGAAGGACGCCGACTACGACAACGTCCTCATCGCCGAGGCGACGAAGGTGGTGCTGGCCGGCTGGTGACGGGGTGACCCGTAACCACTGGTCGCCGAGCGTCCGCACGGACGCGGGGCGTGTCGGACACCGCGGGGCGGCAGCGATGCAGGACCCGGCCGGCATGCGGCCCCGGTCGGTGGGCCGCTGCCGCCCCGCACCCAACGGATCGAGGTGACCTGGATGTCGAAACGTGCCCGCAACGGCTTCACCAACGCCGCATCGCTGCTGATCTGCGGCCTGCTGGCCGGTGTGGTGGTCGCCGCGTCGACCTTCCCCGCGGTGGCGGTCTCCGGTCTGGCCGCGAAGGTCGGCGCGGAGACGTTCGGGGCGCTGCCCGAGGAGCTGGCGGTGGCCCGCGCGCCGCAGATCAGCTACCTGCTCGCCTCCGACGGCAGGACCCCGCTGGCGACGATGTACGACGAGAACCGGCGCGACGTGAAGCTGGCCGACGTCGCCCCGGTCATGCGGCAGGCGATCGTCGCCGCCGAGGACCACGACTTCTACCGGCACAACGGCGTCGACCTCAACGGCGTGGCCCGGGCGTTCGTCAACAACCAGGCCGGCAGCTCCGGCCGGCAGGGCGCCTCGACGCTGACCATGCAGTACGTGCGGCTGGCCATCGCGTACTCGGCGACCCACCCGGCCGACGTGGTCGCGGCCACCGAGGACACCAGCGCCCGCAAGCTGCGCGAGATGCGCTACGCCCTCCAGATCGACAAGGAGCTCTCCAAGGACGAGATCCTGGAGCGCTACCTGAACATCGCCTCGTTCGGCAACGGCGCGTACGGCATCTACGCCGCCAGCCAGGTCTACTTCGGCAAGCCGCCCAGCAAGCTCAAGCTGGAGGAGGCCGCGATGCTGGCCGGCATGGTCAAGGCGCCCAGCCAGAACGACCCCACCACCCGCAGCGGGCGCACCCTCGCCCTCGACCGGCGCGACTACGTGCTGCAGAACATGGTCACCACCGGCGCGATCGACCAGCGGCAGGCCGACGCGGCCAAGGCCACCAGGCTGGTGGTCAGGGACAAGCGCACCCCCAACGGCTGCGTCGCCACCAACAAGAAGGGCTGGGGCTTCTTCTGCGACTACTTCTACCGCTGGTGGATGGCGCAGGAGACCTTCGGTCCCACCACCTACGACCGGGAGCGGCGGCTCAAGAGCGGCGGCTACACCATCGTCACCACCCTCGACCCGCAGGCGCAGGACGGCGCCGACCGGGCCGTCCGCAAGGCCAAGCCGGTGACCGCCAAGGAAGCCGCCATGGTCGCCGCGGTCGAACCGGGCACCGGCCGGGTCCGGGCACTCGCCGTGAACCGCGTCTTCCGGCCCGACGGCCCGGGCAACCCGACCAACGGGCCGCACAGTGACCCGAAGCAGCGGGTGAAGGGAGCCAGGGGCACCTACCCCGACACGATGAACCCGTTGCTCACCGGCGGCGACGGCATCACCGGCTACCAGGCCGGCTCGACGTTCAAGATCTTCACCGTGGTCGCCGCCCTGGAGAAGGGCATCCCGCTCAGCCACACCATTGACGCACCGCAACGGTTCCGGTCGGAGTACGTCATCGACCGCGCCAGCCCCACCGCGTGTCCCGGGACCAATCTCTACTGCCCCACCAACTCGGACAGGAAGGCCGGCGGTGTGCTGACCATGTGGAGCGCGTTCGCCCGGTCGACCAACACCTACTTCGTGCCGTTGCAGCAGCAGGTCGGTGCGGAGAACGTGGTCGACGTGGCCAAGCGGCTCGGCATCGGGTTCCGGGTCGACCGGGAGGCCGGGTGGGCCGACGACCCGCAGGCCGCCCACGACTGGGGGGCGTTCACCCTGGGCGTCTCCGCCACCACTCCGCTGGAGCTCGCCAACGCGTACGCGACGCTGGCGGCGGACGGCACCTACTGTGTGCCGACTCCCGTGCAGGAGATCCGTGGCGCGGACGGCGGGACCCTCGACGTCGCCGCCCCGCGCTGCGAGAAGCGGGTGAGCACCGGAGTGGCGCGCGCCGCCATCGACGTCGCCCGCTGCCCGGTCGGTGACGACTCCGCCACCAGCAGGTGCGGCACCAGCCGTACGGCCCCGCAGGTGAAGGCCGCCGTGGACGCCCCGGTCGCCGGCAAGACCGGCACCACCGACGGCGACAACTACGCCTCCATGGTCGCCATGACCAGGCAGTACGCCGTGGCCGGCATCCTGACCGACCCGGACTGGCCGCAGACCACCGTCAAGATGGGGCACAACCAGCGCGACGGCATCAACCCGCCGGTCTACCAGAGCCTGGCGGCGGCGATGCAGGGCAAGCCGCGCATCGACTTCGCACCGGCGCCGACGGAACTCACCAGCTGAGCCACGCGCACGTGATCACGCTGCGGCCGTGACGCGATGTCACTGCCCGGCAGGCGCACCGAAGCACATCCACCCCTTGGAGAGGAACATCCCCGATGAACGCCCCACGATCCGACGGATCCTGGAAGACGACGGATCATCCGAGACCTGCCGACCCGGCGGGCCCGCAACCGCGGACACCGAAGCATTCCCTTCCGGCCGCCGACAGCTCCCGCCCGTTCGGCGCCCACCTGCGCACGGCCTGGTGGAAGCCGCTCGTGGTCCTCGCGGTGCCGCCGCTGGTGATGCTGGTCCTCCAGGTGCTGTCCTGGCAGCTGGTGGGCGTCATCGAGGGCAGCGACGACCCGATGTCCCCGACCATGACACCGTTGAAGTCCCTGGGCATCAACCTCAGCATCGGCGCGTCGGGCGTCGTGGCGATCCTGCTCCTGGCGCGGATCGCCAGGGTGCCGTGGCGCAGCCTGATCAGCTCACCCCGGGCCTTCGACGCCCGCCGCCTGGCAACGTACCTGGTCGGCGCGGTGCTGCTGGTGGGTGCCGGGCTCGGCATCGTGTGGTTGGTCGCGCGTGAATCGACGCCCTGGGTCGGGTTCGGGGTCAGCGGCACGACGATCGCCCTGCTGGTGGTCACCGTACTGACCACGCCGCTGCAGTCGGTCGGCGAGGAGCTGTGGTGGCGCGCCGCCGTGCTGCCGGCCGCCGCGTCCTGGGTGCGTGCGGTCCGGCCGGCCCTGGCCGTCGGGCTCGTCGTCTCCAGCCTCGGCTTCGCCGTGCTGCACGGTTCGACCGACCCCTGGCTGTTCGGCTACTACGCCTTCATCGGCCTCTGCACCGGCCTGATGGCGATCATCAGCCGCGGCATCGAGGCGCCGGTCGCCTTCCACGTCGCCAACAACGTCCTGTTCGGGGTCGTCAACACGGTGCTGGCCGACGGCGAGCCCTACGCGATCGACCGGTCCACCGACTCCGGTGACGCGTCGCTGCTGATCCTCGCGGCCGTCAACGTCGCCATGGTGACGCTGGTGTGGCTGCGCGAGCGGCGGGCCCGGGCCGTGAGCGCCGGCTAACCCCACCAGGGCAGGGTGCCCGTGCGCAAATGGTCGTGCAGCGACCGGGCGACCTGCGCCATCGTCGCCTCGCTGCCGGGTTGGGCCGCGGCGGGCACCCGGGAGGCGGTCAACGCGGCGACCGCGTACGACTGCCCGTCGGCGTGCTCCACCACGCCCACCTCGTGACGCAGGTGCAGCAGGGTGCCGGTCTTCGACGACCAGCGGGAGGCGTCGGAGGTGAAGTCCGGGGCGAGCCGCTGCCGGTGCAGGTTGTCACCCATCAGGGCGCGTACCCGCGCTGCGGTGCTCTCCTGGATCGTCGAGGGCCGCCAGAGGGCGTGCAGCAGGTCGACGAAGGCCCGCGCCGACCCGGTGTTGGCGCGGTTGACGTCGAGCTGGGCGACCGGGTGGCCCTGCCCGGGGGTCGCCGCGCCGATGGCGAGGGAGTGGGCCAGGTGCACCTCGTCGGGGCCGAGACGTTCCGCCGGCGTGTCGGCGAGCTCACCCGCCCGGTGTCGTACGGCGATGCCGTCGACGCGCAGTCGCCGTAGCTCGGCGGCGACCGCGTCCGGCGGGACGAGGTCGAACAGGGCGTCGGCGGCGACGGAGTCGCTGATGCTGGTGCTCAGGTAGAGCAGGTCGTCCACGGCGATCCGCGCCGGGTGACGGAAGCGGCTCAGCCCGGTCGGACCCGGTGTGGTGACCCGGCCGGGCGGGACGTCGACCGGTGTCGCCGGGTCGATGTCCCCGCGCGCGACCCGTTCCAGCACGGCGACCGCCAGCGGCACCTTCACCAGCGACGCCGCCGGGTACGGGGTGTCGGTGTCGAAGCCGATCTCCGCGCCGGTGTCGAGGTCGCGGACCAGGAAGGCGCCGTGCAGCCCCGCCTCGTCGAGCAGGTCCTGGGCGTTGCGGACGACCGCGGTGGCGCTCATGTCGGATCTCCGGTCGAAGGGCTGCCGGGTGGGGAGTCCTCGGTGGGCGACGGGTGGCCGTCGGAGGCGCCCAGGCAGTGGGCGATGTCCGCGTACAGCACCGTGCTGAGCTGATCGAGGTCCTCGCGTACGCCGGCCGCGACGTCGTAGCCGCGCATTAGCCGCGGGTCGGCGAGCGGGCACCAGTGCAGCGCGAAGTCCTCGGCCTGCTGACGGGAGCAGAGCAGCAGGTCGGGGGAGCCGAGGGCCGCCGCCGCGGCGTCGACCAGCGACGGCGCGACCGTCACCTGGGACGGCGCCAGGCCGGCCGACTGCCCGGCACGGGTCAGCGGGTCCCGCAGGTGCGCGACGTCGTCCTCGGGTTGGATGAGGATCCGCCGGCGGGCCTGGGTCCGGGACCGGCCGCTGCGCAGCGTCTCCAGGAACACCGTCGGCGCCGGGAACGGGGTCCGGGCGGCCAGCCCGAGCGGCACCCGCCAGGCCGCCGTCGCCTCGGGTACCGCCACGATCCCGGCGCCGACCTCCAGGGTCCGGCAGAGCCGTTCCCGCTCCGGCGGGCCGGCCGGTCGTACCTCCAGGTGGATCCGCTGCCGCCGGGCCGCGACCACCAGGTCGGCGAGGCGGCGCGGCGGGCAGATCTCGGGTACGGCGACCCGCAGCGGACGCAGCCGGGCCCGCTCGGCGTCGTCGACCATGGCGTCGGCGAGGTCGACCAGGCGCCGGGCCGAGGGCAGCATGTCCTGCCCGAACGACGTCAGCCGCACCGCCCGCGACGACCTGTCGAACAGCCGCGCCCCGAAGTGCTCCTCCAGGGCGGCGATGCGGCGACTGGCGACCGACTGGGGGATGCCCGCGGCGGCGGCCCCGGAGGTGAAGCTCCCGTGACCGCTGACCGCGACGAAGGCCCGGCAGGCGGCGACCACATCCACCTGCCGAACCTATACCGGGTGGCAGGGGCGAACCGGTGGAGAAGGATCACACGGACGCCGGATTGAGTGTGCCGCTACGGCCGGGTGTCTGATCGGGGGCGTAATCCGCCGTCGCCGCTACGAGCGGCAGCACCGGCCGAGCAGTCCGCGCACCGGGCGCGGCCCGACCGGTCGGCCCGCCGACACGAAGGAAGACATGCGCCACTCTGCAGCACACCCGATCGTGCGTCCGCTGGGGGCGTTCGAGCACATCATCGACCTCTACATCAGTCGCAACCCGGTTCAGTTCTCGCTCGCCGTCGAACTCACCTCGCCCGTTTCGGCGCACCACCTGGAACGCGCGCTCGCGCAGCTGCAGAAGACCCACCCGCTGCTCGCCGTCGGCATCGATCGCAGCGGCGACCACCCGACCTTCCGGAAGTCGACCGAGCCCATCGGTGTCCGACAGACCCGCGGTGGCGACTGGCGCGAAGCGGCAGCGCAGGAGCAGACCCGTCCCGTCGACGCCGACGGGAGTCCGTTGGCACGCGTGACGCTCGTGAGCGACGCAAGCGGTGACCGTGGAACCGCCCTCGTCCTGACGTTCTCCCACCAGATCACCGACGGACGCGGCGCCCTCCGCGCCGCACACGACCTGCTCGCGATCCTCGACGGGCAGACGCCTGCGGCCCGGCCGGCGCCCATCGACCAGGAGAGCCTGCTCGCGCGCCTGCCCGAGACGCAGCGGCCGATCGACCACACCCCGGGCCCCGCGGCGGAGCCGAAGGCCGCCACGATCCGCCCCTTCGACGCCACGGCACCGAGCATCGAGACCGCCGAACTCGACCGCGCGAGCACCGAACACCTTCGCGCCACCGCCCGTGCCAACGGAGCCACCGTCCAAGGCGCGCTCTGTGCCGCCGCCGCCCAGGCGCTCTCCGCGCTCACCGGGGCCGAGAGCGTCCACATCAACGTTCCCATCGACCTCCGCTCCGCGCTGGGTCTCGACGACGACGTCGTCAACCGCTTCACCGCGACGGCCGTGGTGCTGCACGCCTCTGCCCAGAGCACGCTCTGGTCCCTGGCGAAGGACGCGACGGCGCAACTGCGGGCTGCCCGGAACGGCGCCCGGAACGCGGCGCTGATGCTGGGGTCACTCAACCCCGCCGACGCCGCGGAGGCGGAGGCGGCGATGCTCGCCGCCACCGGCGCCGACCTGGAGATCACCAACCTGGGGACATCCGAGCCCGACAGCTCCTCCGCCGTCGCGATCTGGGGGCCGACGATGACGACGCAGGTCCGCGACGAACGAATCCTCGGCGTCGTCACGCACGCCGGGTCGCTGCGACTCGTACTGACGACGCACGGCGACACGAGCGGTCTTCCCGCTGATATCGCGAGCCGCCTCACCGGCCTGCGAGGGTCGGGAGCCGAGGGCTAGGTTCTCCGCCGTGGCACCCGCTCGGTGGGTCGAGGCCTACCGGGCGGCTCGCCGGCGACGCGCGCGCTCGAACTCGGCCACGTCCGACGTCCAGGGACCGTGCTGGTCGAGTGCGGCGCACCCGCCCCGGACGAAGGCGCTCACCAGCTGCCGGTACCCGCCGATCCCGTCGACGAGGCTGTACTCGACCAGGTACCGCGGATCCGACCCGGTCTCCCCGGGTGGCGCCGTCGTGATCCGGGCGACGGAGTCCGCGTAGAAATGCAGCTGGATCCCTTCGCCCATCTCCTCGTCCTCGATGGTGAACACCTCGTTGTCCGCGGCGGAGCGATCGGCGACGAACTCCCAGAACTCGGCGGACGCGGTGCGGGGACCATCCCGTAGCCACCTCTTCTCGCCGCCCTTGTCGTCGGTGAACGACAGGGCCCTCATACCGAGGTCGGACTCGTCGTCCTCCTCCGGGGTCTTCCTGGAGCGGTCGGCGACCTGCGAGCAGATCAGGAAGCTCACCGTGCGAGTGGCCCCCAGGACCACCCCGCGTTGGGCGCGGCGGCGCCGCACGTGATGCTCCTGGGCGCGTTTCTCGTTCGCCTCCGGCGTGGCCGCCCGCATCGCGTCGCAGACCCGACCGCGCTCCACAGCAGCAGGTGTCTGGCCAGGTTCTCCCGGATCACCGCGAGATGGGCTTCGAAGATCGGGACCGTGAACACGCGGGGCTCGTGGTTGGCGTCGGCCCCGGCGGCGAGCATCAGTTTCAGCTCGCCCTCCTCGCGGATCACGTTCGGGATCCAGCCGCTGCTGCGCGTGAAGACGATGTCTCTCCTGGCTCTGCTCACGACCACCGGGTGAATTCGACGTCGAGGCGTGGGTCGGTGCGGACCCAGACCTCGCCCGCGGCCGCCTCGCCCGCGGCCGCCTCGGCCGGGGCGTCGACCCGGTGGAGACCGAGGAACGCGATCAACTGGAGCAGTTCGGCTCGTGCGGCTCGGTCATGGTCGACGTCGTCGGATTCGAAGAAGACGTAGTACTGGTCGCTCGGGTCGACGATGCCCGAGTCTGACCAGATCCGGCCCACTTCCTCGATTGCCGCTGCTTCCGTCGTGAACGTGGCGGCGCGGGCGGCACCCCGGGTCTCCGGCGACGCGTCGAGAAGTGAGAGGTCGGAGAGCCACTGGCCGAAGTGGTCGAGGCCGGCGTATCCGTTCTCGAAGAACAGCCACGCGCCGGGAAGGTAGCGGTTGGCCCGGTCGACCTTCAGGTGCTCCGACCGGGGTTGGTCCCCATCCTTGATCCGGGAGATCACCCCCAGGCCGGGCTTGAGTACCAGACTCTGCCCCGCCGCCTCGTCCCTGATGGTGTAGGTGTCGGACTCTCGGCCCCGGAAGAACGCCGAGAACGCCTCGCCCGCCTCCTGCGGGTCGGCCACCGAGACGGGTTGATCGTTGCCGTCACCGGCAGCGAAGACGAACTGCTTCGGTCCGGGAATGTAGGGGCGGGCCATCTGCGTCCTTCGTCTGCGGGTGAGGGCTCCACGAGTGGAGTGGATCGGCGCGGATGTGACCGCGGCCCCGATCATAGGTGTGCTGTGCGTGCCGGCCCGGCGCGAGCGATCAGCCGCCTCGAGCGGGAGCGATCATGGCGGATGCGCCTCGGCCGGCTGGATCACATCTGGGCGTACACTGGCGCTGGCCTCGTGGGGTCGGCGCCGGCTTCTCGCCGGGCGTGGGTGGGGCTGCCAATGGTACGTCCGGCCGCCCGGCCATAGGGCATGGTCGGGGGCTCGGCGGGAGGGTGGGGTGCCGTGCGTGGTCCCGCGATGACGGACGTCGCCCGACTGGCCGGCGTCTCCCACCAGACTGTCTCCCGGGTGCTCAACGGGCACCCCAACGTCCGTGAGCAGACCCGGTTACGGGTGCAGGCGGCGATCGTCGAGTTGAACTACCGGCCCAACCGGGCGGCGCGCGCGCTGGTGACCGGGCGGTCCCAGGTGATCGGCGTGGTCGCGCAGAACACCACGCTCTACGGCCCCGCCTCGCTGCTGGCCGCGCTGGAACAGACCGCCGCGGAGGAGGGCTTCGCGGTGAGCGTGGGCAGCGTCCGGGACCTGGACCGGGTGTCGATCTCGGCGGCGGTGGAGCGGCACCTGGCACACCGGGTGGCCGGCATCGTGGTGATCGCCCCGGTGGAGTCGGCCGGTGAGGCGTTGGAGCACCTGCCCAAGGACGTCCCGCTGGTGACGGTCGACGGTGACCCGCGGCGCTCGGTGCCGCTGGTGACCGTGGACCAGGTCGCCGGCGCGCGGGAGGCGACGCGGCACCTGCTGGAGGCGGGGCACCGGACGGTGTGGCACGTGTCCGGTCCGGCCGACTGGTTCGACAGTGCCGGGCGGATCGAGGGTTGGCGGGAGGCGCTGCGGACGGCCGGCGCCGAGGTGCCGCCGGTGGTGCCGGCGGATTGGTCGGCGGCCTCGGGCTACCGGTGCGGGCAGATGCTGGCGCGGATGCCCGAGGTGACGGCGGTCTTCACCGCGAACGACCACCTGGCGCTGGGCGTGCTGCGGGCGTTGCACGAGTACGGCCGTCGGGTGCCCGACGAGATCAGCGTGGTCGGCTTCGACGACGTGCCGGAGGCGGCGTACTTCATCCCGCCGTTGACCACGGTGCGGCCCGACTTCGTCGCGGTCGCCCGGGCCAGCCTCGACCTGCTGCTCGCGCAGCTCGGCTCCGACACGGTCGGTGAGCTGCGGCAGACCATCGCCCCGACCCTGATCTCCCGGCAGAGCGTGGCAGCGCCACCGTCCTGATCGACGCCGAACCGCCCCGACGGCCGTCCGGACCGGCGGCTCCGTGTGCGGTGATCGGGACGGTGCGGCATGCCGGTGAGCCGCCGGTGAGTCCGCGCCGGGCGAGTCGACCGGGCACGGTCTCGCAGCTCGTCGACCCGGTGCAGCCGTCCGTGCCGAACGACCCGACCGGTCCCTGAGTGTCCGGTGCGGACCGCCCCCGGGACCGGGTCCGGTACGGAGTGGACGGTCCAGCGCTCCCGTGGTGTGCCGGCCCGAGGCGAGCCGAGATGGCCCGGCCCGGCGGATGGCGCGGGCGCTGGACAGCGGTGGGCGGCCGTGAACGTCGCCCTGGAAGTGGATCTCGGTTAGCGCTAACAGTTCATCCCGGCCGGTCAAGGTCCTGTGCAGCGGACTGGCAGCGGATTCAACGCATCGACAATTGTGAACGCTCACACTCCGCACTGAGCAAGTCACTGGCGCGTCGGCGGCGCTCGTGGTCGGGTCGGTTGCCGGTCTGTAGCGGTGACATCTTGACCGACGCCGATGTGAGCGCTAACAATGTGAGCCACGGCACGCGGAGGTGGACATGATGCATGTGGACGGGCCGGGGGACCGGTACGTCGTCGGAGTCGACTACGGAACCCTGTCGGGTCGGGCGTTGGTGGTCCGGGTCGGGGACGGGGCCGAGCTGGGCACCGCGGTCCACGAGTACCGGCACGGGGTGATCGGGTCCGTGCTCCCCGGGTCGGCGGCGCCGCTCCCGCCCGACTGGGCGTTGCAGGACCCGGAGGACTACCGCGACGTGCTGCGGCACGCGGTGCCCGCCGCCGTGGCCGCGGCCGGCATCGACCCGGCCCGGGTGATCGGCATCGCGACCGACTTCACCGCCTGCACCGTCCTGCCGACCCTGGCCGACGGCACCCCGCTCTGCCAGGTGCCGGAGCTGCGCGACCGGCCGCACGCCTGGGTGAAGCTGTGGAAGCACCACGCCGGGCAGCCCCAGGCCGACCGGATCAACGCGTTGGCGCACGAGCGCGGCGAGGCGTGGATCGGCCGGTACGGCGGAAAGATCTCCGCCGAGTGGCAGTTCGCCAAGGGGCTGCAACTCCTCGACGAGGACCCGGAGGTCTACCGGCGCGCCGAGCGGTTCGTCGAGGCGGCGGACTGGATCGTCTGGCAGCTCTGCGGCGTCGAGACCCGCAACATCTGCACCGCCGGTTACAAGGGCATCCGCCAGGACGGTCGATACCCGTCCCGGGACTTCCTGTCCGCACTGGACCCCGACTTCGCCGACTTCGTCGGCAAGCTCGACGGACCGCTGCTGCCGATGGGCGCCCGCGCCGGCGGGCTGACCGCGCGGGCCGCGGCGTGGACCGGACTGCCGGAAGGAATCGCGGTGGCGGTCGGCAACGTCGACGCGCACGTGACCGCCGCCGCCGGCCGCGCCCTGCCCCCCGGCCACCTGGTGGCGATCATGGGCACCTCGACCTGTCACGTGGTCAACGGCGCAAACCTGGTGGAGGTGCCCGGGATGTGCGGCGTCGTCGAGGGCGGGATCAGCCCCGGCCACTGGGGCTACGAGGCGGGCCAGAGCGGGGTCGGTGACATCTTCGGCTGGTTCGTCTCGCACGCCGCGCCGGCCGGGATGGACTCGCACGAACGCCTCTGCGAGCTGGCTGCCGCGCAGCCGATCGGCGGCCACGGGCTGGTCGCCCTGGACTGGTGGAACGGCAACCGTTCGCTGCTGGTCAACCACGACCTGAGCGGTCTGGTGGTGGGGCTGACCCTGGCCACCCGGCCGGCGGACGTCTACCGGGCGCTGCTGGAGTCGACGGCGTACGGCACCCGGATGATCATCGAGGCGTTCGTGGCGGCCGGGGTGCCGATCCGGGAGCTGGTGGTGACCGGGGGCCTGGCTTCGAACCGGCTGCTGATGCAGATCTACGCCGACGTCACCGACCGGCCGCTGAGCCTGATCGCCTCGGCGCAGGGGCCGGCGCTGGGCTCCGCGATCCACGCCGCGGTGGCCGCCGGGGCGTACCCGGACGTCTACGCGGCGTCGGCCGCGATGGGCCGGGTGGACCGCGACGTGTACCGGCCGGACCCCGACCGGGCGCGCGCCTACGACGCGCTCTACGCCGAGTACCGGTCGCTGCACGACCACTTCGGCCGGGGCGGCAACGAGGTCATGTCCCGCCTGCGGGCCATCCGCAACGCCGCCGTCGAGCAGGCGGCGACCCGCGCCACGACGCCCCTGGAGGTGGTCGCGTGAACCCCGGACCCGGCCCGCAGATCCGGCGGCTGCGCGAGAGCGTCGCCCGGCTGCACGCCGAACTGACCCGCTACCGGCTGGTCGCCTGGACGGCGGGGAACGTCTCCGCCCGGGTGCCCGGCCACGACCTGATGGTGATCAAGCCGAGCGGCGTCGGCTACGACGACCTCACCCCGGAGAACATGGTCGTCTGCGACCTCGACGGCGTCGTCGTCGAGGGGGACCTGGCGCCGTCCAGCGACACCGCCGCCCACGCGTACGTCTACCGGGCGATGCCCGAGGTGGGCGGGGTGGTGCACACCCACAGCAGCTACGCGACGGCCTGGGCGGCCCGGGGTGAGCCGATCCCGTGCCACCTCACCGCCCAGGCCGACGAGTTCGGCGGGGAGATCCCGGTCGGACCGTTCGCGCTGATCGGCGGCGACGGCATCGGCGAGGGCATCGTGGCGACCCTCGCCGGGCACCGCTCGCCCGCCGTGCTGATGCGCAACCACGGCGTCTTCACCATCGGGCCCGACGCCCGGGCCGCGGTGAAGGCCGCGGTGATGTGCGAGGACGTCGCCCGTACCGCGCATCTCACCCGGGCGCTCGGCGAGCCGGCGCCGATGGCGGCGGCCGACGTGGACGCCCTGCACGACCGCTACCGCAACGTCTACGGACAGCGGCCCGGCGTCACCGGCGAGTCCGCGACGCCGGGCCCCCGACGCGCGTCGCGCCCGGCCGGGCGGGACGCGGAGCACCACCTGTGACACCACCCCCACCACAAGGGCGCGATCCCTTACCCCGAGGAGACATGCGGTGAAGAGAATGAGAGATCACCTGCCGTCCCGCAGGATCATCGCGGTGCTCGCCGCGGCGCTGCTGGCCACCGGCACGGCGGCCTGCGGCAACAGCGACACGGGCGACGGCGGCGGCAAGGACGACGGGAAGATCACCCTGGGCTTCTCCCAGGTGGGCGCGGAGAGTGGCTGGCGGACGGCGAACACGACCTCCATCAAGGAGTCCGCTGCGGCCGCCGGGGTCGACCTGAAGTTCGACGACGCCCAGCAGAAGCAGGAGAACCAGATCAAGGCCATCCGCAACTTCATCCAGCAGAAGGTCGACGTGATCGCCTTCTCGCCGGTGGTGGAGTCCGGGTGGGACACCGTGCTCAAGGAGGCCAAGGACGCCAAGATCCCGGTCATCCTCACCGACCGGTCGGTCGACTCGGCCGACAAGTCCCTCTACAAGACCTTCCTCGGCTCGGACTTCGTCAAGGAGGGGCGGCTGGCCGGCGAGTGGCTGGTGGAGCAGAAGAAGGGCGCGACCGGCCCGGTCAACATCGTCGAGCTCCAGGGCACCACGGGCTCGGCGCCGGCGAACGACCGGAAGAAGGGCTTCGCCGAGGCCATCGCCGCCAACCCGAACCTGAAGATCATCGCCTCGCAGTCCGGTGACTTCACCCGGGCCGGCGGCAAGCAGGTGATGGAGCAGTTCCTGAAGGCCAACCCGAAGATCGACGTGCTCTTCGCCCACAACGACGACATGGGTCTGGGCGCGCTGGAGGCGATCACCGCGGCCGGCAAGGTGCCCGGCAAGGACATCACGATCATCACGGTCGACGCGGTCAAGGACGGCATGCAGGCCCTCGCCGACGGCAGGTTCAACTTCATCGCCGAGTGCAGCCCGCTGCTCGGTCCGCAGCTGATGGACCTGGCCAAGAAGGTGCACAACGGTGAGGAGGTCCCGGCCCGGATCGAGACCCAGGAGACCACCTTCACCCAGGAGCAGGCCAAGGCGGCCCTGCCCGAGCGCAAGTACTGACGCCGGCTACGGGGGCGACGTACCCCGGGTGCCGAGGCGGCGGTCGGGCCTGAGGGGCCCGACCGCCGCGCAGGCCCGACCGGCCTGCCGAGTCGATCGACCGGGCGGGCCGCGTACGCCGCGCCCTGCCCACGAACCTCACCGAAAGGCCGGTGGCATGACGGGAAGTCAGCCAGTCCTGACAATGACGGGGATCAGCAGGTCCTTCCCCGGGGTGCGCGCGCTCGACACCGTCGACCTCCGCCTCTTCGCCGGTGAGGTGCACGCGCTGATGGGGGAGAACGGCGCCGGCAAGTCGACCCTGATCAAGGTCCTGACCGGCGTGTACGGCGTCGACTCCGGCACCGTCACGCTCGACGGGGCGCAGGTGTCGTTCACCGGGCCGATGCAGGCCACCTCCGCCGGGGTGAGCACCGTCTACCAGGAGGTCAACCTCTGCACCAACCTCTCGGTGGCGGAGAACATCTTCATCGGCCGGGAACCGCGCCGCCTCGGCGCGGTCCGGTGGGGCGAGATGCGCCGCCGCGCCCGCGCCCTGCTCGCCCGCCTCGACCTGGACATCGACGTCAACGCGCAGCTGGGCAGCTTCTCGTTGGCGGTGCAGCAGCTGGTGGCCATCGCCCGGGCCATCGACATCGAGGCCCGGGTGCTGGTCCTCGACGAGCCCACCTCCAGCCTGGACGCCGGTGAGGTGGCGCAGCTGTTCCGGGTGATGCGGCAGCTGCGCGACGAGGGGATCGCGATCCTGTTCGTCACCCACTTCCTCGACCAGGTCTACGCGGTGGCCGACCGGATCACCGTGCTGCGAAACGGCCGGCTCGTCGGCGAGTACGCCACCCGCGAACTGCCCCAGCTCAGCCTGGTCGAGAAGATGATCGGCAAGGAGCTGCGGGTGCTGGAGCGCCTGGACGGGCAGCCGCGCGCCGAGGTCGCCGCCACGGCCGGCGTGCCCCTGCTCGACGCCCGGGAACTGGGTCGCCGCTCGGCGGTGGCGCCGTTCAGCCTCACCATCCACGAGGGCGAGGTGGTCGGGCTGGCCGGCCTGCTCGGGTCGGGCCGTACCGAGGTGGCGCGGCTGCTGTTCGGCGCGGACCGGGCCGACCACGGCGAGCTGCGGGTACGGGGCACCCCGACGGCCCTGCGCAGCCCGGTCACCGCCATCGACCGGGGCGTCGGCTTCTGCTCGGAGAACCGGCGGGCCGAGGGCATCGTGCCGGAGCTGTCCGTACGCGAGAACATGATCCTCGCCCTCCAGGCGGCCCGGGGCTGGCTGCGTCCGATTCCCCGCCGCAGGCAGGACGAGCTGGTCGAGCGGTACGTGCAGGCGCTGAGCATCCGTCCCGCCGACCCGGACGTCCCGGTGGCGAACCTGTCCGGCGGCAACCAGCAGAAGGTGCTGCTGGCCCGCTGGCTGATCACCGAGCCGCGGCTGCTGATCCTCGACGAACCGACCCGGGGCATCGACATCGGGGCGAAGACCGAGATCCAGCGGCTGGTGGCGCAGCTCTCCGACGGGGGCATGGCCGTGCTGTTCATCTCCGCCGAACTGGAGGAGGTGCTGCGCCTCAGTCACAAGATCGCGGTCCTGCGGGACCGCGAGATGGTCGCCCAGCTGACCAACGACTCGAGTGTCGACGCCGACCGGATCATGCGGGTCATCGCCGCCGGCGCCACCTTCGAGGGAGTGCCGTCGTGAACTCCGACCGCAGCGGTGCGCGGGCGCTGACCGGCCACCGGCTCTTCTGGCCGGTCGTCGTCCTCGTCGTCCTGCTGGCCGCCAACACGATCTACCGGCCCGGTTTCCTCTCCGTGCAACTGCGCGACGGTCACCTGTACGGCAGCGTCGTCGACATCGTCCGGCTCAGCGCGCCGCTGATCCTCGTCGCGCTCGGCATGACCCTGGTGATCGCCACCGGCGGCATCGACCTGTCGGTCGGCTCGATCTGCGCGATCAGCGGCGCCATCGCCTGCCTGTACATCAGCCGCCAACCCGACCAGAACAGCCTCGGCGGGGTGCTGACCGCGCTGGCCCTGGCGCTGGGCGTGGCCCTGGTGCTCGGCGCCTGGAACGGCGTGCTGGTCGCCGTCATCGGCATCCAGCCGATCATCGCGACGCTGATCCTCATGGTCGCCGGCCGGGGTCTCGCCCAGCTGGTCACGGAGGGGCAGATCCTCACCATCAACTCCGAGCCGTACAAGGCGATCGGCGTCGGCCACCTGCTCACCCTGCCGCTGGCCATCGTCATCGCCCTCGCCGTGGCGCTGCTGATCGCCGCGGTGACCCGCCGTACCGCGCTGGGTCTGATCGTCGAGTCGGTCGGCGGCAACGCCCGGGCCAGCCGGCTGGCGGGCATCCGGTCCGCGCGGATCACCTTCCTGGTCTACGTCATCAGCGCCGCCTGCGCGGCCGTCGCCGGCTTCATGATGACCGCCAACGTGTCCAGCGCCGACGGCAACGCCGCCGGGCTCTGGGTGGAGCTCGACGCGATCCTCGCGGTGGTCATCGGCGGCACCTCGCTCGCCGGTGGCCGCTTCTCCCTGGGCGGCACGATCCTCGGCGCGCTGCTCATCCAGACCCTCACCACCACGGTGTACGCCATGAACATCTCGCCGCAGACGTCCCTGCTGTTCAAGGCGGTCGTGGTCATCGCGGTCTGCCTCGTCCAGGCCCCCGGTTTCCGGGCCCGGTTCGTCCGGCGCCGCGCCCCGGCCGTCGCCGCCGTCACCGCCGGAGAACAGCCGAAGGAGCAGGTGCCCGCATGACCACGTTGTCCCTCACCGCCGCCCGTACCTGGTCGCGCCTGCCCCGGCGGCACGTCCCGGTCCTGGCCACCGGCGTCCTGCTGCTGGTCCTCTACGGCGTCGGCGTGTCGCAGTACCGGGCGTTCTCCAACGTCCAGGTGATCTTCAACGTCTTCATCGACAACGGCTTCCTGCTCGTCGTCGCGGTCGGCATGACCTTCGTGATCCTGACCGGCGGGATCGACCTGTCGGTCGGCTCGGTCGTCGCGATGACCGCGATGGTCTCGGCCTTCCTGCTGGGCAGGGGGGCGCCGGCGGCCCTGGTGCTGCTCGTCGCGCTGCTCATCGGGCCGACGCTCGGCTTCCTGATGGGCTGCGTGATCCACTTCTTCGACATCCAGCCGTTCATCGTGACCCTGGCCGGGATGTTCTTCGCCCGGGGCATGTGCACCTTCATCAGCGACTCGTCCATCCCGATCACCGACGGGTTCTGGACCAGGATGTCGCAGGAACGCATCGGCGACCCCAGCGGCAACTTCGTGTCGATCAGCGTGCTGATCGCCTTCGTGGTGGTCGCCGTCGCCGCCTACGTCCTGGCGTACACCCGGCTGGGCCGCAACGTGTACGCCATCGGCGGCAACGCCCAGTCGGCTCTGCTGATGGGGCTCCCGGTGGGGCGTACCCGGATCGCCGTCTACACCATCAGCGGGTTCTGCGCGGCGATCGGCGGCATCCTGCTCTCCTTCTACACCCTCTCCGGCGCGCCGCTGATCGCCGTCGGGATGGAACTCGACGTGATCGCGGCCGTGGTGATCGGCGGGACGGTGCTCACCGGCGGCTCCGGCTACGTCTTCGGCACCGTGCTCGGGGTGCTGGTCCTCGGGGTGATCCAGACCCTGATCACCTTCGACGGCAGCCTCAACTCCTGGTGGACCCGGATCGTGATCGGCGGCCTGCTCTTCGCGTTCATCCTGCTCCAACGTCTGATCGGAATCCGCTACAAGTGACCGACCATCTCGCGGAAGGCAACCCCATGGCATCGCACCCTGAGCCCGAGATCTGGTTCCTCACCGGCAGTCAGGCCCTGTACGGCGAGGAGACCTTGCGCCAGGTGGCCGACCAGTCCCGGCAGATCGCCGCGGTGCTCGGCGACTCGCCGCAGATTCCCGCCCGGATCGTGTGGAAACCGGTGCTCACCACGAGCGGGGACATCCTGCGGGTCTGCCGGGACGCCGCCGCGCAGGGGGCGGTCGGGGTGATCGCGTGGATGCACACCTTCTCGCCGGCGAAGATGTGGATCTCCGGCCTGGACGCGCTGCGGACGCCCCTGCTGCACCTGCACACCCAGGCCAACGTCGTGCTCCCGTGGGACGACATCGACATGGACTTCATGAACCTCAACCAGGCCGCCCACGGCGACCGGGAGTTCGGGTTCGTCCAGACCCGCCTCGGGGTGGCACGCAAGACCGTCGCCGGGCACGTCACCGACCTCCGGGTGGTCGCCCGCGTCGCGGCCTGGGCCCGGGCCGCGCTGGGCTGGTCGGCGATGCGGTCGCTGCGGCTGGCCCGCTTCGGCGACAACATGCGCGACGTGGCGGTGACCGAGGGCGACAAGGTGGAGGCGGAGCTGCGCTTCGGTGTCTCGGTGAACACCTACGGCGTCAACGACCTGGTCCGGGTGGTCGACGAGGTCGGCGACGCGCAGGTGGACGACCTGGTCAAGGAGTACGACGACAGCTACCGCGTGGCGCCCGGACTGCGCCCCGGAGGGGAGCGGCACGAGTCGTTGCGCTACGCCGCCCGGCTGGAACTGGGCGTGCGTACCTTCCTCGAGGCGGGTGGGTTCCGGGCCTTCACCACCAACTTCGAGGACCTGGGCGGGCTGCGCCAACTGCCCGGCATCGCCGTGCAGCGGCTGATGGCCGACGGCTACGGCTTCGGCGGCGAGGGCGACTGGAAGACCTCCGTGCTGGTCCACACCCTCAAGGCGATGGCGGTCGGGGTGGACGGTGGCACGTCTTTCATGGAGGACTACACCTACGACCTCACCCCGGGCCGGGAGCTGGTGCTCGGCGCGCACATGCTGGAGGTCTGCCCGAGCATCGCCGCGGACGTGCCGTCGGCGGAGATCCACCCGCTGGGCATCGGTGGCCGGGAGGACCCGGTCCGGCTGGTCTTCGACGCCGAGCCCGGTCCCGCGGTGGTGCTCGGCCTGGCCGACATGGGGGAGCGGTTCCGGTTGGTGGCCAACGAGATCGACGTGGTGCCACCGCCGCATCCGCTGCGCCGGCTGCCGGTGGCCCGGGCCGTCTGGCGTCCCCGCCCGCACCTGGCCGGCTCCGCCGAGGCGTGGATCACCGCCGGCGCCCCGCACCACACCGTGCTGTCCCGGGCGGTGGGGGTGGAGGAGCTGCACGACCTGGCCGAGATGAGCCGGACCGAGCTGGTCGTCATCGACGCCGACACCGATCCGCGCCGGTTCGCCGACGAGCTCCGCTGGAACCAGGCCTACTACCGCCTGGCGAAGGGGTTCTGAGCGACCGGCGACCATGTTCCGGCGGACGCGCCCGCCCACCCTCGGGCGCGTCCGCCGTCGCCCTGTCCGCACCCGCCGGGGGCCGTCCGCCGTCGCCGTGTCCGCACCCGGGGGCGGGTCGTCCGCCCGCGGACCGTTACGTCTTGACGTTCTTCGTGTTATCGGTCAAAGTCGATGCGTTGGCTCATGTTAGCGCTAACACCGACGCGGTGCCGTCGGCCCCGGCCGTCCACCGTCCCGTCCCCGAAGGAGGAACATGGCAGTCATCGGACAGGTCGGGCCCGGCGTGCGCGGCCGGCTGTCCCGGCTCGTCGCCGCAGCGGTGGCGCTGCTGCTCGGCGCCGGGATCGTCGCGGTGCTCCCCTCGGCGGCGCAGGCGGCGACGCCGGACACCACCGCCTGGTACGTGCTGGTCAACCGCAACAGCGGCAAGGCGTTGGACGTCTACAACCAGGCCACCACCGACGGGGCACGGGTCACCCAGTGGACCCGCGGCGACGGCGCCAACCAGCAGTGGCAGTTCGTCGACTCCGGCGGCGGCTGGTACCGGCTGCGGTCCCGCAACTCCGGCAAGGTGCTCGACGTCTCCGGCGCCTCGGCGTCCGACGGCGCCGGGCTGATCCAGTGGTCCGACGCCAACGCGACCAACCAGCAGTTCCAGCTGTCCGACTCCAGCGGCGGCTACGTGCGGCTGATCGCCCGGCACTCCGGCAAGGCCGTGGAGGTGCAGAACGCCTCCACCGCCGACGGCGCCAACGTGGTGCAGTACGCCGACTGGGGCGGCAACAACCAGCAGTGGCAGCTCGTCCGCCTCGGCGACACCGGCACCCCGGGCGGCTCCACCTACACCAACCCGGTGCTCTGGCAGGACTTCGCCGACGTGGACATCATCCGGGTCGGGGACACCTACTACCTCTCCTCGTCGACCATGCACTACTCACCGGGCGCGCCCGTGCTGCGCTCGTACGACCTGGTCAACTGGGAGTTCGCCGGGCACTCGGTGCCCCGCCTGGACTTCGGCGCCAAGTACGACCTCAGCGGCGCCGGGCGGGCCTACGTCAACGGCATCTGGGCCTCGGCGCTCAACCACCGCGCCAGCAACGGCACGTTCTACTGGATCGGCTGCATCGATTTCAACAAGTCGTACGTCTACACGTCCACCTCGGTCAGCGGCACCTGGCAGAAACGCTCCGAGATCAACAACTGCTACTACGACGCGGGTCTGCTGGTCGACGACAACGACACCATGTACGTCGCGTACGGCAACAGCACCATCAGCGTGGCGCAGCTGTCGGCGGACGGGCTCACCCAGGTGCGCGCCCAGCAGGTGTTCACCACGCCGTCGAGCATCGGAACGCTGGAGGGTTCGCGGTTCTACAAGCGCAACGGCTACTACTACATCTTCGTCACCAAGCCCGCCAACGGTCAGTACATCCTCCGCTCGACCAGCCCCTGGGGCCCGTACGAGTCGCGGCAGGTGCTGCTCAACATGGCCGGCCCGATCGCCGGCGGGGGAGTGCCGCACCAGGGCGGCCTGGTCCAGACCCAGAACGGCCAGTGGTACTACATGGCGTTCGTCGACGCGTACCCCGGTGGCCGGGTGCCGGCGCTGGCGCCGATCACCTGGACCGCCGACGGTTGGCCGCAGATCCAGACCGTCAACGGCGCCTGGGGCAGCAGCTACCCGTCGCCGCTGCCGCCCCGACCGGTCGCGCCGATGACCGGCACGGACACCTTCACCGGCACCACGCTCGGCCCGCAGTGGGAGTGGAACCACAACCCGGACAACACCAGGTGGTCCACCGGCGGTGGGCTGCGGCTCCAGACCGCCACCGTCACCGGTGACCTCTACAGCGCCCGCAACACGGTGACCCGACGCATCCAGGGCCCCACCTCCACCGCCACCGTCGAGCTGGACTACTCGACCATGCGCGACGGCGACCGCACCGGCCTGGCCATGCTGCGCGACTCGTCGGCCTGGATCGGCGTACGCCGGGACAACGGCGCCACCCGGGTGGTGATGACCAACGGCCTGACCATGGACAGCGGCTGGCGCACCACCGGCACCGGCACCGAGATCGCCGGCGCGCCGGTCAGCGGCGGCCGGATCTGGCTGCGGGCCAGGGCCGACATCCGACCCGGCAGCGGGCGGCAGGCGTCCTTCTCCTACAGCACCGACGGGGTCACCTTCGTGCCCCTGGGCAACGCGCTGACGTTGAACAACGCCTGGCAGTTCTTCATGGGCTACCGCTTCGCGATCTTCAACTACGCCACCCAGGCCCTCGGCGGGGCGGTCACCGCCCGCCGGTTCGACCTGACCACCCCCTGACCGTCCCTGGGCCGGGTGTGCCACGTACACCCGGCCCCGGGCCGCTCCGGCACCTCCACCACCTGCCGTCCCGTCGACGACCACCGTGGCCCGTCGGCGGACGCCCGTCCGCCGCGGCGTGCTCCCGTCGCGGGAAGGAGAAACCCATGAGACGTCCCACCGTGCGCTGGGCCGCCGCCCTCGCCGCCGCGCTGCTGCTGACCGGCGCGGCGACCGGGCTGCGCCCCACGGCCTCGCTCGCCCTCGACAACGGGGTGGCCCGCACCCCACCGATGGGCTGGAACAGCTGGAACTCGTTCGGCTGCAACATCAACGAGTCGCTCATCCGGCAGTCGGCCGACGCCATCGTCACCAGCGGCATGCGCGACGCCGGCTACCAGTACGTGGTCGTCGACGACTGCTGGTTCAACCCCAACCGCGACTCGGCCGGCAACCTCCAGGGCGACCCGGGCCGCTTCCCCAGCGGCATGAAGGCCCTCGGCGACTACCTGCACAGCTTGGGCCTGAAGTTCGGCCTCTACCAGGTCCCCCTTGACAAGACCTGCGCGCAGTACTTCAACTCGTACCCGGGCGCCACCGGCAGCCAGGGCCACGAGGCGCAGGACGCCCGCCAGTTCGCCGCCTGGGGGGTGGACTTCCTCAAGTACGACTGGTGCTCGCCCAGCGGCACCATCGACCAGCAGGTGGCCACCTTCGCCAAGATGCGCGACGCCCTCGCCGCCACCGGCCGGCCGATCGTCTACAGCATCAACCCCAACAGCATCCACGCCAAGACCGGCCCGCAGCGCGACTGGGGCGACGTGGCCAACATGTGGCGGACCACCGAGGACATCACCAACGCGTGGGACACCGGCCAGACCAACGGCTACCCGATGGGCATCCAGAACATCATCAACGTCACCGTGCCGCTGGCCGGCTACGCCCGCCCCGGCGGGTTCAACGACCCCGACATGATGGAGGTCGGCCGGGGCGGCCTGACCGACACCGAGACGCGCAGCCACTTCGCGATGTGGGCGGTGCTCGCCTCGCCGTTGATCGCCGGCAACGACGTACGCTCGATGACCGCGACCACCCAGGGCATCCTGACCAACCGCACCCTCGTCGCGATCAACCAGGACCCGCTCGGCCTGCAGGCCAGCCAGGTCTCCTTCGACGGCACCCGGCGGGTGCTGGCCAAGCGGCTGGCCAACGGTGACGTCGCCGTGGCCCTGTTCAACCAGGGCGGCACCACCACCACGATCTCCACCACCGCCGCCGCGGTCGGCAAGAGCGGAACCAGCTTCACCCTGCTCGACGCGTGGACCAACGCCACCAGCACCACCGGCGGCGCCATCTCCGCCAGCGTTCCCGGCCACGGCACCGTCGTCTACCGGGTCAGCGGCGGCGGCACCACCACCCCGCCCCCGACCACCACCGGCACGCTGGTCAGCGCCGCCTCCGGCCGCTGCCTGGACGACCCGCAGAGCAACACCGCCAACGGCACCCAGCCGGTGATCTGGGACTGCAACGGCGGCGCCAACCAACGGTGGACGGCCACCGGGGACACCCTCCAGGTCCCCGGCAGGTGCCTCGACGCGCCGACCAACGCCACCGCCGGCACCAGGGCGCAGCTCTGGGACTGCACCGGCGGCGCCAACCAGCGCTGGAGCCGCAACGCCGACGGCACCATCCGGTCCGCGCAGGTCGGCCTCTGCCTCGACGTCAACGGCGCCGCCACCGGCAACGGCACCACCGTCATCCTCTGGACCTGCACCGCCGCCGCGAACCAGCGCTGGACCCTGCGATGACGGTCCCACCACCGCCGAGAGCGAGCAACCGATGAGAAGGATCCTCCGCGCGGCACTCGCCGCCGCCCTGCTGCCGCTCGTCGCCGCCGTGGCGCTGCTGACCGCCGGCCCGGCCAGCGCCGCGACCCTCACCCAGGTCACCACCTTCGGCCCCAACCCCACAAACCTCAACATGTACGTCTACGCCCCGGCCACCCTCGCGCCGAGGCCGGCCCTGCTGCTCCTGGTGCACTACTGCGGCGGGTCGGCGAGCGGGATCTTCGGCGGCAACGGTCGCGACTACGTGACCGCCGCCGACCGGTACGGCTATCTCATGGTCCTGCCCGAGGCGACCCGCAGCGGCCACTGCTTCGACGTCTCCTCGCCGGCCGCCCTGCGCCGCGACGGCGGCAGCGACTCCACCGGCATCATGGCGATGGTCGGCTGGGCCCGGCAGAGGTACAACGTCGACCCGGCCCGGATCGTGGTGAGCGGCTTCTCCTCCGGCGCGATGATGACCAACGTGCTGGCCGCCGAGTATCCCGACGTGTTCGCCGCCGCGTCGGCCTTCTCCGGGGTGCCGGCCGGCTGCTTCGCCACCTCCGACGGCTCCCTCTGGAACGGCCAGTGCTCCGGCGGGAACGTCATCCGCACCGCCCAGCAGTGGGGCGACACCGCCCGCGCCATGTACCCGGGCTGGACGGGCGGCTATCCCCGGATGCAGCTGTGGCACGGCACCACCGACACCACCCTCGCGTACCCGAACTTCGGCGAGGAGATCAAGCAGTGGACCAACCTGCACGGCCTGGGCCAGACGGCGGCGTACACCGACCATCCGCAGTCGAGCTGGACCCGGACCCGCTACGGCGCCACCGGCACGCGGGCCACCGTCGAGGGGGTCGGCATCTCGGGCACCGGCCACACCCTGCCGCAGGCCGGCATGCTCGCGTACGCGATCTCCTTCCTCGGTCTCGATGTCGCTCCCACCAGCCCCTCGCCCACGGTGAGTCCTTCACCCACGGTGAGCCCGTCGCCCACCGTTGGCCCGTCGCCGAGCGGCGGGACGGGCGGCTGTCGGGTGACCGCGACCGTGAGCGCCTGGGACACCGGACTGACCGAGAGCATCACCGTCACCAACACCGGTGGCACCGCGATCTCCGGCTGGGCCCTGACATTCGTCCTGCCGGCCGGCCAGCGGATCACCAACGGCTGGAACGCCACCTACAGCCCGAGCAGCGGCCCGGTCACCGCCCGCGACGTCGGCTACAACGCCGTCGTCCCGCCCGGCGGCACCCAGACCATCGGCTTCCAGGCCACCCAGACCGGTGACAGCGCCCCGGCGTCGGGGTTCACGCTCAACGGCACCGCCTGCTCGCGGGGGTAGCCGTCCCGTCCACCCATCACGGCGGCCCGCCCGGTGGCAGTGGCGCGACCGGGCGGGCCGCCGTGAACCGGGAGTGCTCTTACCGGGTGGCGGAGAGCAGCAGCCACTCGTCACAGCCCTGAGACCTGGGACGGGTACCGACTCGACATTTTCAGATATCGACCTGCCCTCAGGCCGCATTTGTGAAGGGGGGTCTGGGTGAGGGTGAGTACTTGAGCTTGACTCGGTGAGGACCTCGCGGTTGACCACGCGTCCCAGCCTCGCGCGGTGCCCTGGGCGTGTTCGGCGAGGGATTCGACGCCGAGGGCGAGGCAGATGCCCCTGACGCGCATGCCGGTGGGTGCAGTCGGGAGAAATGACGCCGCGCAGAACGGGTACGCCACGCACCGCGCCGGAGGCCGGCGAGGCGCGGACGACAACGAACAGAGCCGAGGTGGTCGCGTGGCAAGGACCTGGATTGCCAGCCTGACGAACGGGATCGTGGCTGGCGCCACCGCTACGCTCGCCCGCGAACTGATCAGTAATCTCGACGTGGGCATCCGGGCTCGTCCGACGAGTGACACCCACGAACGCGCCGTGCAGCGGATGGCGGACGTGACCCACGTGAATCTGGGGCCGGCAGAGCGGGCGGCGCACCGGCGTGCCGGGATTGGCTCTGTGTTCGGATTCGTCAACGGGGTGTTGGCCGTGTCGCTCTTCGCGGCGTTCAGGGGGCGGCGGCGGCCACCGCTACCGGTGGCCGCAGGGGTGATCGGGATCGGTGGCATGCTGGTGGCCGACGGGTCGATGACCGCGCTCGGGGTGACGGACCCTCGCCGCTGGGGCGCCGAGGGCTGGTTCGAGGACGCCCTACCGTATGTCGCGTACGGCCTGGTCGCTGCCGCGACGCTGAACCGGCTGGATGGTGCTGACTGATCCTCCGGTTCTGGCCGTGCTCAGCTGCCGTCGACGGCCGAGGCGATCTTCGCCGGGGCGTTCAGCGGTACGAGTTGATCTGCGTCCAGTCCGTACCGCTCGGCGAGGTACGCGGGATCCTGCCAGCTGACCAGCGCACCGGGCTGACCGTCGTCGCGCACCATGAGTCGCATTGGCAGGTCGATGGCGATGTCGGGATGGGCCTGCATCAGCGGAGTGCCCGCCTGCGGATTCCCAAAGATGATCACCTGTGTGTCGGGCAAGCTCAGCCCGGCCGTGTGAGCGGCCGCCGCGTGGTCGACCACCGCCACGACCGAAGCACCCACGCGTTCCGCCTCGGTCCGCAGCAGGGAGACCGTCTTTCCGACGTCGTGGGTGCTCCGTCTGGTCACCAATCCGCGGCCCATGGCCGGCCCCCCCACTCACCCGTGTCACTGAGCAAATCCATCCCATTCTGTCCGCGACCGAGGCCAGCGGAGGGAGAGTTGCCGGAAATCGCCCCAGTCAGGTCCGCCGGGCCGAGGCACTGCGGTGCGGTTTGCTCGAGGAGCCGGAGTGGGGAACGCGTGCTCGCCGTCATCGATGTCTTGAGCCCTTAGGCGACGCACCGGCTCCGCGCCGACCGGACGCCGCTCTGCAGGGCGCCGGCGGGGTGACGCGGCTCCGACCCCAGTCAGGTGTCGCCGATAAGTGTCCGCAAGGCTGCGCAGTGGGCGTCGTAGGCATGCTGCCCGGCCTTGGTGATCCGGTAGGTCGTGCTGCTCCCGCGCCCGTGACCGACCTTCGTCGACGTGGCATAACCAGCCGACTCCAGAGTGGACATCTGTTTGGACAGGTCCGACTCGCTGATCTGCAGATGCTCCTTGAGGAATCGGAACGAGACCGTAGGGGCGTTGGCCAGCACCGCCATGGCAGCCAGCCGTTTCGGGACGTGGATGATCGCATCGAGCCCGTCGATCATCGAAGCCTCGCCCGAGCCTCGGCGGCGGCGACGGCATAGCGACGCTCGTAGGCGGTCAGGCCAACCGTCACGAGGACGAAAGCCGTCACGGCCGCCGCCGGTACGCCGACGAGCCACCACACGACGCCGACGACGAGAACGAGCACCGGCAGGGAGGCCAGGTACCTGCGCCAGACGCCGGCGATCTCGTCGGGGGGCGTCCCCTTGCCCGGCCGTGGAAGCGCGCCGTGGCGGCGCTGCATCCGGTGGATGAACAGGATCTCGGCGGTGACCAGGATGACGAGCGACCCCGTGAACAGGACGGCGTTCTCCCGCCACCAGATGAAGGTGCCGATCATGGCGGCGATCCAGGCGCCGATGGACGGCGCGTACCACCACGGGGTGGGTGGAAAGTCGAGGTAGGGGGCGGCGGCACCACGCTCGGCCACCTTGAGCTGCTCCCGCGGGTCAATACTTTCCATGCGGGAAACCTTAATCGGTAACTTTCCGCTTGGGCAAGTGGAAAGCTGGCGAGTGGCTCAGGGATTGACCGGCCCTGGCAGGTCCAGGTCGCAGGGCTCGTCGTGGTCGGCCCGGCGGGTGCAGCGCCGGGACCCGGGTCGGCTCCGGCCGGTGTCTGCACGACTGATGCCGCTGGGCCTGAGCGCTCTGCCAGACGCGCAGCGCCCCCTTGGGGCGTACGGTCTCCTCCCGCTTTGCCCTGCGGTTACCGGTTCGAAAGACTCGGGGGTCTGCCCCGAACCCCGGCCCTGCTCAGAGAGGACGCCACGGACGAGTGGCCCGGCTTCATCCGGCCCCGCGGTGGCCGTCGGAAGCTGAGGCTTACCGAAGTGGCGGACGAACCGAGACGCCGGTCAGCGGGTCTTCTTCGTCGCTCGCTTGCGCGGCGGGGTCAACAGGTCGGCGATCGCGGCGATGGCAGACGGCACCAGGCGGTAGTACGCCCAGACACCGCGCTTGTCGCGCTCGAGCAGGCCGGCCTCGGTGAGGATCCGCAGGTGGTGGCTGACGGTCGGCTGAGAGAGTCCGAGCGGCGCGGTGAGGTCGGTGACGGACGCCTCGCCCTGCGGGTCGGACTGGATCAGGCTGAGCAGCCGCAGTCGGGCGGGGTCGGCGAGCGCCTTGAGCACGCCGGCGAGTTTTGCGGCGTCGGCGCGGTCGATCGGCTCACCGGCGAGGGGCGAGATGGCGGGCGTCGCGGTCTTCACAGTTGCCACGTCCTACATCGTCGCAGCAAACACCGTCGATCCGCTGGCGAACGAGGGCAGGATCACCGTGGGTTCGGATAGCGGGTGACCGCTTCCGTCGTCTGGGCATGATGATCCTCGGGGCGAGGGAGGTGTCGTGCATGCCCAGGTCGTGCGATGTGGTGGTCGTCGGGGGCGGGCAGGCGGGTCTGGCGGCGGGCTACCACCTGCGCCGCGCCGGTCTGGACCACGTCATCCTCGACGCCCAGCCGCAGCCGGGCGGGGCGTGGCGGCACGGCTGGGCGTCGTTGCGGTTGTTCTCGCCGGCGGAGTACAGCCCGCTGCCGGGGTGGGGGATGCCGCGGCAGGAGAACGAGGAGTACCCGACCGCCGGGCACGTCGTGGACTACCTGCGGGCCTACGAGCAGCGCTACGACCTTCCGGTGCGCCGGCCGGTCCAGGTTCGGCAGGTGCGGCGGGCCGGGGAGCGCCTGGCGGTGCAGACCGACGCCGGAACCTGGTCGGCCGGGTACGTCATCTCCGCCACCGGCACGTGGGAGTGCCCGTACGTGCCCGACATTCCGGGCCGTGAGGAGTTCGCCGGGCGGCAGCTGCACACGGTGCACTACACCTCGCCGGAGGAGTTGCGGGGGCAGCGGGTCGTGGTGGTCGGCGGGGGTAACTCGGCGGCGCAGATCCTCGCGGAGGTGTCCCGGGTCGCCGAGGCCACCTGGGTCACCCTGCGCCCGGCACGGTTCATGCCCGACGACGTCGACGGCCGGGTGCTGTTCGGCGTGGCCACCCGAAAGGCCGCCGGTGGTCCCGGTGAGAGCGTCAGCGACCTGGGGGACATCGTCATGGTGCCGGGCGTCCGCGACGCGCGGGACCGCGGCGTCCTGCACTCCCGCCCGATGTTCGCCCGGATGACCGAGCGTGGCGTGCGGTGGGCCGACGGCGCCGAGCAGCCCTGCGACGCCGTGATCTGGTGTACGGGCTTCCGGCCCAACCTCGCTCACCTCGCGCCGCTGCTACCCGGTGCGCGGCAGGGCAAGGTGGCGGTCGAGGGCACCCGGTCGGTGGACGAGGGCCGCCTCTACCTGCTTGGGTACGGCGATTGGACCGGGGCGGCGTCGGCCACGCTGGTGGGTGCCGGCCGGACCGCGAAGGCGACGGTCGCCGACATCGCCTCCCACCTGCGCGGATCACCGTAGGCCCGAGGCGCGGCCGTGGTGGTCGAACCTTGGGCGGCGCCGGTCAGGCGAGGGCGGCGAGAGTGCTCGGCCCTCACATCGGCTACGGCACGCCGGATCACCCGCCGCCACCGCGCTCCTGATCGTGCGTCGACTGCCCAGCCAGGAGATCCGCGGTTGCCGCTAGCATGCTGATGTAGGGGACAGCGGCAGCGCTACGCGCCGGCCCATCCCGAACTCCTCCGCCTGGTCGTCGGTCACGATGGCGAAGGCACCAGCAGGCACCCGGTCGAGAGTTGCCACCTGAGAAGCGACCCGAAGCAGGGCGCTCTCACTGCCGCCGGTGATGAAGAAGATATAGACGTCCCCGTCTTCCTCCCCGTCGTCGTACTCGTGGACGTCGCCCTGCTCGTCCAGGTACTCCAGGAAGTCCTGCACGTCGTCGATCCAGGGGAACGGGTACGCGTCCGTCGGTCCAGCAGCCGCCGTCAGCGGCACGTGGATCTCCACAACCTTCTTCGGCATGGAGGTGATTCTCGCCGAGGCTGAGGGTCAGTGAGGCGGTGGGGCAGCGTAGGGCTGTCCAGCCAGGACCCGAACAAGTCGTCCAAGAGCCCGCAGGCGAAGCGCGTCGCTCCTGGCCCAGGCCTGTCGGAAGCGGTGACGGTCAGAAGTTCGGGTAGGTAGACAGGTGAGGCGCCCGAAATCATCGCCGAGGACACGGAGGAGACAGCATGCGTACCGCGAAGCTCGGGCAACTCGTGGTAGGTCGGATCGGTCTGGGTGCGATGGGGATGTCGCACGGCTACAGCGGGGCCGGCAGCGACGACGCCGAGTCGATCCGCACCATCCACCGGGCGGTCGAGCTCGGCGTCACCCTGATCGACACGGCGGAGATCTACGGCCCGTACGTCAACGAGGAACTGGTCGGCAAGGCGCTGAAGGGCCGTCGCGACCAGGTCGTGCTGGCGACCAAGTTCGGCCTGATCTCGCACACCGGCCGCGGTGCGGGCAGGCCCGACAGCAGCCCGGACAGCATCCGCACCGCGGTCGACGGTTCGCTGAAGCGGCTCGGCACCGACCACATCGACCTGTACTACCAGCACCGCGTCGACCCGGACACGCCGATCGAGGAGACCATGGGTGCCCTCGCCCGGCTCGTCGAGGCCGGCAAGATCCGGTACGTCGGTCTGTCCGAGGCCTGGGTCGACACCATCCGCCGCGCCCACGCGGTGCATCCGGTGACCGCGTTGCAGTCGGAGTACTCGCTGTGGACCCGTGACCAGGAGGAGATCCTGCCGCTGCTGCGCGAGCTGGGCATCGGTCTGGTCGCGTACTCGCCGCTGGGCCGGGGTTTCCTCACCGGTGCCCTGCGTACCCAGGCCGACGTGGAGAAGCTGGACGACAGCGACTTCCGCAAGACCAGTCCGCGTTTCACCGGCGAGAACCTGCAGCGCAACCTGCGTCTCGCCGAGCAGGTCCAGGCGGCCGCCGCCCAGGTGGGCGCCACCCCGGCCCAGGTGGCGCTGGCCTGGCTGCTCGCCCACGGCGACGACATCGTGCCGATCCCCGGCACCAAAAGGGTCAGCCGGGTGGAGGAGAACGTGGCCGCGGACGCCGTCACGCTCACCCCCGAGCAGGTCGCGGCCCTGACCGCGCTGCCCGTGGCCGAGGGCGGCCACCACACCGACGAGCAGATGCAGATGATCGAACGCTGAACCCGGTGGGCCGGTCCCGCTACGGGGTCGGCCCACCAGGGCTCGGCAGGACACCGGGACCGAGCTGTGGGACTGCCGTTACGTCGCCGGCAGCTCCTGGCTTTCGGGGCCCCGCTGGCCTGCGCCGCCGGGCGCGAAACGCCCGCCGGGCGGTGCGGAGCGAGTCAAAATCGGTGGCCGTGGCCGCGGGCGACGTGCCACCGTGGGTACGGCCCGACAGCCGTGACACCGCCAGCGGGCGGTAACCGCGACGAGGAGTGACGATGCGAGCAGATTCCACGCCCCGGACCCTTGACCGTCCCACCGTGGAGATCTGCCTTGGCCTTGTTGAACCTCGGAATCGTCGCCCATGTTGACGCCGGAAAGACCAGCCTGACCGAACGGCTGCTCTACGAGGCCGGCGCCGTGGCCCAGTTGGGCAGCGTCGACGCCGGCACCACGCGCACCGACTCGATGGAGCTGGAACGCCGGCGGGGCATCACCATCCGGGCCGCCGTCACGTCCATCACGATCGGTGGGCTGAACGTCAACCTGGTGGACACCCCCGGGCACCCCGACTTCATCGCCGAGGTCGAGCGTTCGCTTGCGGTGCTGGACGCCGCCGTGCTCGTGGTGTCGAGCGTCGAGGGCGTCCAGCCGCAGACCGTCGCCATCTGGCGGGCGCTGCGCCGCATCGGCGTACCGACGGTGTTCTTCCTCAACAAGGTGGACCGCCGCGGCGCCGACGTCGACCGGGCGATGACCCAGCTGCGCCAGCGGCTCGGGGCCCGGGCCGTCCTGCTCAGCGCGGTCACCGGACAGGGCGGACCGGACGCCCGGGTCCGGGCGGTGGGCCTCGACACCGAGCCTGTGGTGGCGGTGGTGGCGGAGGTCGACGACGCCGTGGCGGCGCGGTGGCTGACGGATCAGCCGGTACGCGCCCGCGACGTCCGGCGGGCGGTCCGGGACGCGGTGCGCCGCGCCGACCTCGTCCCGGTGGCGTGCGGGTCGGCGATCACCGGGGCCGGGGTGGGTCAGCTGCGCCACCTCCTGGCCGACCTGCTGCCGTACGCGGAGAAGCGGGACGGTCCGCTGGCCGGCACGGTCTTCGCCGTGGACCGGGACGGCCACGGCCGGCGGGCCTGGCTGCGGGTGTGGTCCGGCAGCCTGCGCGTGCGGGACCGGGTGGCACTCGCCGGATCCCGCCCTGCGCCGGTGACCCAGATCGCCGTCGTCGAACCCGACGGGGTGCTGGTCCGGCCCTGCGTGTCCGCCGGGCAGATCGCCGCGGTACGCGGGCTGTCGGCCCGGATCGGGCAGCACATCGGGGATCCGCCGCGGCGGCACGGCTACCGGTTCCCGCCACCGACCCGGCAGGCGATCGTCGAGCCCGTCGACCCCGACCAGCGGTTGGCGATGTTCGCCGGCCTGGCCGAGCTGGCCGACGAGGACCCGCTGGTGGACCTGCGCCTCGACGAGCAGCAGGCGGAGGCGGTGATCCGGCTGCACGGCGAGGTGCAGAAGGAGGTGCTGGCCGCCCTGATGGCCGACCGGTACGGCGTGCGGGTGCGCTTCTCCGGCACGCTCACGGCCTGCATCGAACGGGTGGCCGGCAGCGGAACAGCCGAGGAGCGGGTGAAGGAGCGCGGCAACCCGTACCTGGCCGGGTTGGGGTTGCGGATCGACGCCACCCCGGTCGGCAGCGGCATCGAGTTCCGCCCCGGCGTCGAACCCGGCCGACTGCCGCCGGCGTTCGTCGCCGCGACCGAGGAGGGGGCGCGGGCCGCGCTGCGCCACGGCCGGCACGGCTGGCCGGTCACCGACTGCGTGGTCACCATGACGGCGTCCCGGTACTGGCCCCGGCAGAGCAGGCCGCACCAGAAGTTCGACAAGTCGATCTCGACCGTGGCGGCGGACTTCCGCAACCTCGCCCCGGTCGTCGTCGCCGCGGCGCTGCGCCGGGCCGGCACCCGGGTGTGCCAGCCGATCGAGCGCTTCGACGTCAACCTTCCGCAGTCCACGGTGGAGGCGGTGCTGGCGCTGCTGGGCCGGCTCGGCGCGGTGGTCCACGACACGGCCGTCGCCGGTGGGTACCTCGAGGTGAGTGGCATCCTGCCGTCGGCGCGGGTCCCGCAGGTCGTCGCCGCGCTGCCCGACCTCACCGGCGGCGAGGCCGTGCTGACCACCACCTTCGACCACTACGCGCCGGTCACCGCCGAGGCGCCCCCGACGTTGCCCCGGCGCGGACCGGACCCGGGGGACCGGGAGGCGTGGTTCCGGGCCGTACCGCGGTAGCCGGCGGTCGCGGTCGGCGCGGCGGTGCCGGCCGGCGAAACGTCGGCATTGGCGGGTGGTGAACGACGGCTACCCCGGACGCCGGTCCTGCGTCGATCATTGCCAGAGATTGATATGAGTCATTCTCACCTCCGGGTGGAACGCCCGGGCGCGGAGGGCGAGACGTCGGCACCGGCAGCCGGGCGTTACCGAAGGCCCGACTCCGCGTCCCCGGAGGATCGCCATGCCCAGACCCGCTCTCCGCGCCCGGCTCGCGGCGTTCAGCGCCGCCGCCCTGACCGCGAGCGTCCTGACGGTCACCCCGCCGTCACCGGCGCTGGCCGCCACCACGTTCGCCGCCAACGACTACTGCCTCGGCCAGTGCGCCGACATCCTGCCCCCGGGGGAGAACGGCAACGCCACCCTCGCCGCCATCCTGGCCCACCAGGCGCTCGGCACCCGCCCGGCGCACTCCAGCGACCAGCTCGACGAGTACGCGAACCTGGTCTACAACTACGCCGGGCTGACCGACGAACAGATCACCCACTTCTACCACGACTCGTCGTTCGGCGTGCCCGCCGCCCAGGTGGAGAGCACCGTCTCGCCGCGCGCCGACGTCACCATCGTGCGCGACCGGGCCACCGGCGTCCCGCACGTCACCGGCACCACCCGCGCCGGCACCATGTTCGGCGCCGGCTACGCCGGGGCCCAGGACCGGCTCTGGGTGATGGACCTGCTGCGGCACGTCGGCCGCGGCAACGTCACCTCGTTCGCCGGCGGCGCCCCCGGCAACCGGGAGCTGGAGCAGAGCGTCTGGGCCAACTCGCCCTACACCGAGGCGGACCTCCAGACCCAGGTGGACGCGCTGCGCACCAAGGGCGTACGGGGCCAGCAGCTCTACACCGACGTCGTCGACTACATCGCCGGCATCAACGCCTACATCGACAAGTCGATCGCCGACGACAACTACCCCGGCGAGTACGTGCTGGCCGGCGCCGGCAAGCCGAAGCACTTCACCATGACCGACCTGATCGCCACCGCCGGCGTGATCGGCGGCCTGTTCGGCGGGGGCGGCGGCAGCGAGATGCAGTCCGCGCTGGTCCGGGTGGCCGCCCGGGCGAAGTACGGCCCGACCGAGGGCGACCGGGTGTGGACGGCCTTCCGCTCGCAGAACGACCCGGAGACCGTGCTCACCCTGCACGACGGGCAGAGCTTCCCGTACGGCGCGACGCCACCCGGCGCGACCAGCGCCGTGCTCCCCGACGCCGGCACCGTCACCACCGAACCCCTCGCCTACGACGCCACCGGTGGGGCCACCACCCGCACCGGCGCCAACCCCACCACCCAGGGGCTGCTCGGCGGCCTGGCCACCCTGCGAACGCACGGCATGTCCAACGCCGTGGTGGTCTCCGGACGGCACACCACCACCGGCAACCCGGTCGCCGTGTTCGGCCCGCAGACCGGCTACTTCGCCCCGCAACTGCTGATGCTCCAGGAGTTGCAGGGGCCGGGGATCAGCGCGCGCGGCGCCGCGTTCGCCGGGCTGAACCTCTACGTGCTGCTCGGCCGCGGCCAGGACTACGCGTGGAGCGCCACGTCGGCCTCCCAGGACCTCACCGACACGTACGCGGTGCCGCTGTGCACCACCGACGGCACCGCACCGACGCTGCGCACCAACAGCTACCTCTACCACGGGCAGTGCGTGGCCATGGAGACGCTGGAGCAGCGCAACTCCTGGTCGCCGACGCTGGCCGACCCCACCCCGGCCGGCTCCTACACGCTGCGCGCGCTGCGCACGAAGTACGGGCTCGTCGCCCACCGGGGGCTGGTGAACGGGCAGCCGACCGCGTTCACCAGGCTGCGCTCCACCTACCGGCACGAGGCCGACTCGGCGATCGGCTTCCAGGCCTACAACGATCCGTCCGCCATGGGCAGCGCGGCGGCCTTCCAGGCCTCCGCCGCGAGCGTCGGCTACGCGTTCAACTGGTTCTACGTCAACTCCACCGAGGCGGCGTACTACAACTCCGGCGCCAACCCGATCCGGTCGTCGGTGACCGACCCGAACCTGCCGGCGAAGGCCGATCCGGCGTACGAGTGGGTCGGCTGGAATCCGGACACCAACGACGCCAGCTACACCCCGCCCTCGGCCCACCCGCAGTCGGTCGACCAGGACTACTACGTCAGCTGGAACAACAAGCAGGCGCGGGACTTCGGAGCGGCCGACGGCAACTTCAGCTTCGGCTCCGTACACCGGGCCCAGCTGCTCGACGGCCCGGTGCGCGCCGCGATCGCCCAGCGCACGCTCGGCCGCGCCGACGTCGTGAAGATCATGGCCGACGCGGCGGTGACCGACCTGCGCGGCCAGCAGGTCCTCGGTGACCTGCTGCGAGTGCTGGACAGCGCCCCGGTCACCGACCCGGCGCTCGCCGACGCGATCGCCAAGCTGCGCGCCTGGCAGCAGGCCGGCACGCGACGGGTGGAGACCGCGCCCGGCTCGAAGGTCTACCAGCACGCCGACGCCATCCGGATCTTCGACGCCTGGTGGCCGCTGCTAGCCGCCGCGGAGTTCCGCCCCGGCCTCGGCCCCGACCTCTACGCCACGCTGGTCGACGCCATCGAGGTCAACGAGGCCCCGTCGGGCGGCCAGAACGGCGCGCGGGACGGCGCGGTGACCTGGACCGCGCAGGGTCAGGCGCACAAGGGCTCGTCGTTCCAGTACGGCTGGTGGGGCTACGTCGACAAGGACGTGCGCACCGTGCTCGGTGACCCGGTCGCCGGCGGCCTCGGGCGGGCGTACTGCGGCGGCGGCGACCTCGGCGCGTGCCGGACGGCGCTGCTCGGCGCGCTCGGACAGGCCGCCGCCGTGCCGGCCACCACGGTCTACCCCGGCGACAAGTCCTGCGGCGCCGGCGACCAGTGGTGCGCCGACGCGATCGCCCAGTCCGGGCTGGGCGGCATCACCCACCCGCTGATCGCCTGGCAGAACCGCCCCACCTACCAGCAGGTCGTCTCCTTCCCGGCGCGCCGGGGCGACGACGTCACCAACCTGGCCCAGGGCCGCCCGGCCAGCGCGTCCAGCACCCAGTTCCTCACCGGCTACACCCCGGACAAGGCGGTCGACGGCAGCCTCGGCAGCCGCTGGGCCAGCAGCTACAACGACAACCAGTGGCTGCGCGTCGACCTCGGCGCGGCCCGCACCGTCAGCCGAGCGGTGCTGCGCTGGGAGGCCGCGTACGCCACCGCGTACCGGATCGAGGTCTCCGGCGACGGCAGCTCCTGGACGCCGGTCTTCGCCACCACCACCGGCAACGGCGGCGTCGACAACGTCACCTTCGCCCCGGTCACCGCCCGCTACGTGCGGATGTACGGGGTCAGGCGGGCCACCTCGTACGGCTTCTCCCTCTACGAGTACGAGCTCTACGGAAGGTGACCTCCGGCGGGGCCGGCGGGGACCACCCGCCGGCCCCGCCCGGGGTGTGCCGCGCCACAGCCCGCCGGCGGAGTCACAACCGCCGGCCCCGTCCGGTCATAGCTGGCGCAGCAGGTCGGCCACCGCGCCGAGCCGCCCCGACAACGATGACCGGCTGCGAAGCGTTCAGGAGGGCACTCCGGCTCGGGGCGGGTTGGCGGACGGGGCCCCGCCGGGGCGGCGGCCGAAGGGAGCGGTGCTGCCACCCTCGTTGTCCCACACCGCGTCCGCCTCGGAGGTCGTGGCCGCGGCCCGGGGACCGGTCGGGGCGCCGGCCAGTATGTCGGGCGCGCGCCGGAGGTTGGTCGGGCCGGCTGCGACCGCCATCGCCCACTCGGCTGCCGCCCGTGGTGTGGCCGGCGGCACCACCAGCAGGTCGACCTGGACGTCGCGGCCGGTGGTGGCGACCAGCAGGGCGGGGTCGAGGGTGTCGAACCAGCCGATCCGGACCACGTCCGGTCCGACGGTCAACCGGTGGATCCGGCTTTCCCAGGTGTGGATGTTGAGCATGAGATGCCGGATCCGGCCATGGCGCTCGGCCAGGGCGAGGACGAGGCCGGGGAGTTCGGCGGCCGGGTCCCAGGACCGCGGCCACCATCCGCCGTCCAGGACCGTCCGATCCCGGGCGGGGGCGAGGACGAGCCGGGGCGCGGACGACGCCGGCGCGGAGGTGGTGCGGGCTGGTCGGGTGGTGACGGACATGGCTCATCCGTCCTCACGGGTCGGGCGGGGCGGCAGCGGGACCCGAGCGATGCCGGTCGTCGACGGTGGAGTCGGACCGGACCCGGCCGGGTCGCCGGGCTGCGTGCCGGGACGGCGGCCGAGCATCCTCAACTGCACGATCCGGGCGGTGCCGGGCAGGGCGACGAGCAGCACCCCGAAGACCGCGGCCAGCAGCAGCGCGACCCCCATCGGCAGGGTGCCGTGAGCGCCGAGGAACGACACCTCGGCACGCTGTCCGTTCTGCAACACGAAGATCAGGAGCAGCAGGAGCACGAACGCGAACACCACGGCGGCGACCCACACGCCGCCGACCCGGGAGTGCTTCACCGCCGGCCGCCGGGGCATCGCACGAACAGCATCGGTGCCGCCGCGGGCGTCCGGGGACGGGAATCGAACATGGCTGTTCCGAGGTGCGGTCATCACGAACCGCCGCCTTCCGATGAGGATCTCGCGCGCCTGGACGCCGCGGTGCGGTGGCGCGCCTGGATGATGGCGGGCCCACGACGGTCTGTCGCGGTCCGACGTGCCGGTGCGAGGAAGGTGCCTGGCCAGAGAAGCGTCGGAGATCCGGCGAACTGCCCGGTGGATGCGGTGCGGCGGATGGCCGACACGGGAACCTCGATCGGTGGGGTGCGTCCGCCCACGGCGAACTGTCGGCCACCGGGGTCCAGAGCGACACCGCAAGCGTACGCCTCAGTGCCTGCTCCGGCGACCGGCTCGTGGGCCGCCGGCCGTCACGCTCCGGACGGGGCCGCCTGTCGCGCGGTGCCGGCACGTGCGCGTACGGTTGCACCGTCACCGTGCGGGAACCCGTCTGCCTGGGACGGTAGCCACTGACTGGCGAGGTGACCGACATGGCCGAGACCCAACTGGCCGACGTTCTGGTGGAGATGGCCGACACTCTCGTCGACGACTTCGACGTGATCGAGTTCCTGCACGTGCTGACCGAGAGGTGTGTCGAGCTGCTGGGTGTGTCGGCGGCCGGGCTGCTCCTGATCGACCAGCGGGACACGCTCCGGGCGGTCGCCGCCTCCTCCGAACGAACCCGGCTGCTGGAGCTGTTCCAGCTTCAGACCGACCAGGGGCCCTGCCTCGACTGCTTCCGGACCGGCCGACCGGTGTCGGTCGTCGACCTGACCCTGAGCACCGCACGATGGCCGAGGTTCACCGCAGCCGCGGCCGAGGTCGGCTTCGCCGCGGTGCACGCGCTGCCCATGCGTCTGCGCTCCGAGGTCGTCGGTGCGCTGAACCTCTTCGACGTCCGGCCGGGGGCCCTCGCCGAGGACAAGCTGCGCATCGGTCAGGCGCTCGCCGACGTAGCCACCATCGGACTGCTGCAGCACCGCGCCATCCAGCGGCGTGACATCCTCACCGAACAGCTGCAGGCCGCCCTGAACAGTCGGGTCCTGATCGAACAGGCCAAGGGGGTCCTGGCCGAGCGCCTGCAGGTGGACGTGGGCCAGGCCTTCGCGATGCTGCGCGACGGCGCCCGCAGCCGCAACCGGCGGCTGTCCGAACTGTCCGAGGCGATCGTCGACGGCTCCGAGCAGTTCACGCCGGCGCCAGTCAACCACCGGTCCGGCTGACGACCGGTTCGACGCCCGGGTGCGCTCCCCAGAGCCCGTCCGGGTGTCGGTCGGGGAGATGAAGGCGTACGGTTGCGGTGTCGCCCGGGTCCCCGGTGGCCGCCAGTCTCGCTGCCACCAGCCCGTTAGGGGCGTTGGAACAGATGGTCACCTCCGCCGTGACACCCACAGCCGTTTCCTCCCCTGCGACACTGCGCCCGGCTACACCGGTCGCGGGGAGCCCTACGACGACCCGGCACAGGTCGCCGCTTCGAACATCCATCGCCTCCCGTCGCTGGACGGGTCCCGGACCGGGGTCCACGGCTCCGAGCGCCTCGCGCTCGGCGGTGACCTGACCCAGGCGCAGATCGCCACCCGGGTCGGGCTGTCCCAGATGCACGTCTCCCGCCTGCTGAAGTGGTCTCTGGCCCAGCTGAAAGCCGGGATGGTCCGCTGACCGATCGCCGACCGGACCGCTCAGGTGTCCGGGTCGGATCGTCGAGATCACCGGGAGATGATGTCGTGGCCGTTCGTCCGATCGCCGCTACCGGATCCCCGTCCCCGGCCAGCGGGACGTCTGCCCCCTCGACGTTCGTGGGGCGGGTGCGGCGGGCCCTCGACGTCCGCGCACCCCGCCTGCGGCTGTTCCTCCTGGTGGCCGTCCTGCTCCTACCACTGGTGCTCGTCACGACGTTCGCCGACCGCTGACCACGACCGTCCCGAACGACTGATCGAGGGAGATGGACGATGACGATCGCCAGACACCGGATCGTTGCCGCTCTGCGCGAGCGCGGGCAGCAGACCAGGGCTGACTGGGTCGAGCGGGAACTGCCTGAGCGGGTGGACCCCGACAGGCACGCCGGGCTGCTCGCCACCCTGCGTCTCGATCCGGCCGACCTGGCCGACGCGCCGTCACCGTGAGGGTCGCCCTGCTCGGACCGGTCGCCTGGCGGACACCTCCGTACCACTACGGCCCCTGGGAACAGGTGACCGGCCTGCTCGCCGAGGGACTGACCAGGCGCGGCGTGGACGTGACCCTCTTCGCGACGCTGGACTCGGTCACCTCCGCCGACCTCGACGGCGTGTGCCCTCACGGGTACGCCGACGACCCGAGCATGGACGGCCGGGTGTGGGAGGCGATGCACGTCTCCCACGCGATGACCCGCTCCGCGGAGTTCGACCTGGTGCACAGTCACCTCGACTGGCTGCCGCTGGCCTTCGCCGAGCACTGCCGCGCTCCGCTGCTCACCACCGTGCACGGCTTCTCCGGCGCGGGAATCCTCCCCGCCTACGCCCGGGCCCGCTCGTCCTACGTGTCCATCTCCGACGCCGACCGGGTCGCCGGGCTCGACTACGTCGCCACGGTGCACCACGGCGTCGACCTCACCGGGCTGCCCTTCACCCGGGACGCCGGACCAGGACTGGTCGCCCTCGGCCGGATCCACCCGGACAAGGGCACCCACACCGCCATCGAGATCGCCCGTCGCGCCGGCCGGCCGCTGACCATCTGCGGCATCGTGCAGGACGAGCGGTACTTCACCGAGCAGATCGCCCCCCACATCGACGGCGACCAGGTCGTCTTTCTCGGATCGGTGGGCCCTCGACGGCGCGCGGAGGTGCTGGGCGCCAGCACCGCCCTGCTGCACCCGATCGCCTTCGACGAGCCGTTCGGCCTGTCGGTGGTGGAGTCGATGGTCTGCGGCACGCCGGTCGTCGCCTACGCGCGGGGGGCCATGCCGGAAGTCGTCGACGAAGGGGTGACGGGGTGTGTCGTGCACACCGTCGAGCAGGCCGTCGACGCCGTCACCCGGGTCAGTGGCCTCGACCGGGCCGGTTGCCGGGAACGGGCCCGACAACGCTTCGGCGCGGACCGGATGGTCACCGACTACCTGGCCGTCTACGACCGCCTCACCCACCGTCCACGACGCTGAGCACGCTGAACGACCGACGGTTCCCGACGTACCGGGCCCTGCTCGATCCCGACAACTGGAAGGCCAACACCCGTGCCCAGCTACGGATTTCTCAGCACCCACCCACCGACCCGGTGCGGACTGGCCACGTTCAACTCCGCCATCGCCACCCACCTGACCGCCGACGGCACGCGCGGCGGCATCGTGCGGCTCACCGACCGCGGCGACGACCAGCGGGCCGGGCCAGGGGTCGTGCACACCTGGTCGGCGCGCACCCCGGCCGGCTGGCGGGACGCCGCCACGGTCCTGAACACCTTCGACGTGGCCGTCGTACAGCACGAGTACGGCATCTACCCCGGAGCCGACGGCGAGGAGGTCCTGCCGCTGCTGCGCCGGCTCACCGTGCCCAGCATCGTGGTCCTGCACACCGTGCTCCGCCGACCCTCCGCCCGGCAGAAATTTCTGCTGGAACAGATCGTCGCCGCAGCCGGAGCGGTCGTCACGATGACCGACACGGCCCGCGACCGGCTGCTCGTCGGCTACACCGTGTCGCCGGAGAAGCTGTCGGTCATTCCGCACGGGGCCGACGAGCATGCCGGCGTACCCGCCGAACGGCGTACCCGCCCGCACCTGCTGACCTGGGGACTGCTCGGTCCGGGCAAGGGCGTCGAGTGGTCGTTACGGGCCCTTGCGCGGTTGCAGGACCTCGACCCGACCCCCACCTACACCGTCGCGGGCCGGACACATCCGAAGGTGGTCGAGCACCAGGGGGAGGAGTACCGGGCGGGACTGCACCGGCTCGGTGCGCAGCTCGGCGTCGCACACGCCGTGGACTACCAGGACGTCTACCACGACCAGGCCACCCTCGGTCGCCTGATCCGCTCGGCCGACGTGGTCGTGCTGCCCTACGACTCCCGCGAACAGGTCACCTCCGGCGTGCTCATCGAGGCGGTGGCCGCCGGGGTGCCGGTCGTCGCCACGGCCTTCCCGCACGCCGTCGAGCTGCTCACCGGTGGTCCCGGTCTGGTCGTACCCCATCAGGATCCGGCGGCGCTGGCCGCGGCGCTCCGGCGGATCCTGACGGAACCGGGCCTGGCTGACCGGCTGACCGGCCGCATCCGGCCGCTGGCCGCCGACCTGCGCTGGCCGGCGGTGGCGGCCCGCTACGGCTCCCTCGCCGAACGGCTCGTGGCCACCCGCGCCGCCGTGGTCAGCGCGGCGTCGGCGTGACCGCGACCACCGGCCGTCCCACGACGCCGGACGGCGGTCGCCGGCGGACCGTGCCCGGACCGAGCTTCGCCCACCTGACCCGGTTGAGTGACGACACCGGCCTGTTCGAGCACGCCCGGCACGCCATCGTCCGCCGCGAGCACGGCTACTGCACCGACGACGTCGCGCGCGGCCTGGTGGTCACCAGCCGTGAGCCGGACCCGCCCGCGGAGGTGCTCCGGCTCGCCGAGCGCTACCTCGGCTTCCTCACCCATGCGCAGGACGCCGCCGGCGCCTTCCACAACCGGCTCGGTCACGACCGGCGCTGGACCGACCAGCCCGGCCTCGGCGACTGGTGGGGCCGGGCGCTGTGGGGGCTGGGCACCGCCGCTGCGCGCAGCCCCGCGGCCTGGATCCGGGAGGAGGCGCTGGTCGCGTTCACCCGGGGCGCCGCGCGACGCTCACCGGCCCCGCACGCGATGGCCTTCGCCGGGCTCGGCGCCGCCGAGGTGCTGCGCCGCCACCCGGCCCACGCCGCCGCGGCAGCGCTGCTGACGGATGCGGCCACCGCGGTCGGCGCGCCCGGAGCAGATCCCCGGTGGCCCTGGCCCCAGCCGCGGCTGACCTACGCCAACGCGGCCCTCGCCGAGGTCGTCATCGCCGCCAGCCAACTGCGCCACGGCGGTCCACCCCTCGACGAGGGCCTGCGGATGCTGGCGTGGCTGCGTGACGTCCAGCTTCTCGACGGGCATCTGTCGGTCGTGCCCGCCGGTGGGTGGCGGCGCGGCGCGGCGCGGCTGCGCCACGACCAGCAGCCGATCGAGGTCGCCGCCTTCGCCGACGCCTGCGCCACCGCCGTCACGGTCACCGGCGACCTCGGCTGGGAGGCGGGAGTGCGGCACGCGGTCGACTGGTTCCTCGGCGGCAACGACGTCGGCACGGCGATGTGGGATCCCGCGACCGGCGGTGGCTACGACGGGCTGACCCCGCACGGACCCAACCTCAACCAGGGTGCCGAATCCACCCTCGCCCTCATCTCCACCCTGCAGCACGCCCGGCGGTGGTCGTGACCGGCGCCCTGGCCGTCCGGCACGACCTCATCCTCGTTCCGGATCCACGCCGGGTCGTCGTCAAGCTCTTCGTCCCCGGTGAGGACGACGCTCTGGTGCGTACCCGCGCGCAGGCGCTCATCGACCGCGTCGCGCAGCTCGACGACGAGGAGACCGGCCGGCTGCTGCGGGAGACCTTCGACCGCTTCGGCAACCGGCACCGCGATCTGGAGGGCACGTTCCACCACCACTACGACCTGGTCCGGCACCGCATCGCCCGGCGCCGGGACCTTTCCCCCACCACCCGGCTACTGGTCGGCGCCTACTTCAGCCACGAGTACGCGGTCGAGGCCGCCGCACTGTGCAACCCGTCGATGGTGCCGCACCCCGACCAGGCCGGACTGGCCGCCGGGCAGCTGCGCGTCGCGGTCAGCCTGCGCCAGATCGGCGAGGGTCACCTGTCGTCCATCGGGTTCGCCACCGCCGTCCTCGGACCCGGACGCCGGCTCACCGTCGCCGACCGGGCCGGCCCCCTGGTCCTCGGGCAGCGGATGGGCGTACGGCACCGCCGGGACCTGCTCGCCGCCGGCCTGGCGGAGGAGCACTGCGACAACGAGGTCACCGCCACCGTGCTGTACGCCCTGCCCGACCGGTACGACGAGACCACGTTCGAGCTGGTGCTCGGCACCCTGCCCCCGGATCTGCTCTCCCGCAGCACCGGTCCGAGCACCCTCGAACAGCTGCGCCGCACCGACGCCGCCAGCTACGCCACCACCTTCCCCGCCGCCTCGGCCCTGCACCAACGGGTGCTCTGGCCCGCCACGCCGGCGGAGAGCAACGGCCTGGAGGACGCCCGCTTCGTCAGGTTCACCGACGAGAACGGACCCGTCTACCGGGCCACCTACACCGCCTACGACGGACGGCGCATCGCCACCCGCGCGCTGGCCAGCGTCGACCTGCGCCGCTTCGAGATCACCCCGATGCGCGGGCCGGGCGCCCGCAACAAGGGTGTCGCGCTGTTCCCCCGTACGGTCGGCGGCCGGCACCTGGCCCTGTGCCGCGCCGACGGCGAGACCATCGGCCTGACCTGCCTGGACGGCGAGAACCGGTGGCAGGAGGCGGTGCCACTGCACGCCCCTCGCGACAGTTGGGAGCTGATCCAGGTCGGCAACTGCGGCTCTCCCATCGAGACCGACGTCGGTTGGCTCGTCCTCACCCACGGCGTCGGCGCGATGCGCCGGTACGCCATCGGCGCGCTCCTGCTCGATCTGCACCGGCCGGAACGGGTAGTCGCCAGGCTTCCCGGCGGCCTCCTGTCGCCCGACGACGCCGACCGGGACGGGTACGTACCCAACGTCGTCTACTCCTGTGGTGGCCTCGTGCACGCCGGAGAGCTGTGGCTGCCGTACGGGGCGGGCGACGCCCGTGTCCGGTTCGCCACCGTGCCGGTGACCGCCCTCATCGCCGCCATGGTGGAATCCCCGCCGTCGGGTGGCCGGGACGCTTGAGCGACGGCGTGCTCCGCCGGGAGCACCTCCTCGTGGCTGCCGCCGGCCCGAACCGTGGCGCTCAGGTGGTCGGGCCGCCGTGGCGGTCGAGCTTGTCGCGCAGCTGGGCGGCGAAGCCCTCGGCCATGGCCAGTTGGTCGCGCAGAGCGGTGACCCGGGTCGTGGCGGCGGTGTGGAACGCGCCGAGCCGGTCGAGCAGGGCGGCCCGCTCCGCGCCGGCGGCGGTGTCCAACGCGTCGAGGACACCGAGCAGGTCACGCATCTCGTCGAGGGTGAACCCGAGCGGCTTCATCCGCTTGACCACGGCGAGCCGGTCGAGGTCGGGCGCGGTGTAGAGACGGAAACCGCCCTCGCTGCGGGCGGAGGGCACGATGAGGCCGACCTCCTCGTAGTGCCGGATGGTGCGGATGCTGAGCCCGACCCGTTCGGCGGCCTCGCCGATCTGCATCAGGCGTCCGGTGGTCGGGCCGGGATCGTGCCGCCCGGGCCGGGTGGCGGGCATCAGTGGCCCACGCCGAGTCGGCCGGCGAGGGTGTCGTGGATGCGGGCGCTGGGTCGGTTCAACCCGATTATCTCGACGGTCTTGCCGCGGCCGGCGTACTTCTGGGTGATGGCGTCGAGGGCGGCGACGGAGGAGGCGTCCCAGACGTGCGCGTGGGACATGTCGACGACCACGGTGTCGGGGTCGCCCGTGTAGTCGAACCGACCGACCAGGTCGTTGCTGGAGGCGAAGAAGAGCTCACCGTGCACGGAGTAGATCCGGGTGCCGCCGTCGGGGTCCAGCACGCTGGTCACCTCCACCAGGTGGGCGACCCGCCGGGCGAAGATCACCATGGCGGTGAGCACGCCGACCACCACGCCGACGGCCAGGTTGCGGGTGGCCAGGGTGGTCGCCACGGTGGCGAGCATGACGACGGTCTCGCCGTACGGCATCCGCCTGAGGGTGGCCGGGGCGACGGAGTGCCAGTCGAACGTCGACACCGCGACGATGATCATCACGGCGACCAGGGCCGCCATCGGGATGACCGCGACCACGTCGCCGAGCGCGACCACCAGGACCAGCAGGAAGACGCCGGCCAGGAAGGTGGAGAGCCGGGTACGGGCGCCGGACGCCTTCACGTTGATCATCGTCTGCCCGATCATGGCGCAGCCGCCCATGCCCCCGAAGAGGCCGGTGACGATGTTGGCCACCCCCTGGCCCCAGGACTCCCGGGTCTTGCTGGAGGGGGTGTCGGTGATGTCGTCGACCAGCTTCGCGGTCATCAGCGACTCCATCAGCCCGACCAGTGCGATGCCCAGGGCGTAGGGGGCGATCAGGGTGAGGGTGTCCAGGGTCCACGCGACCCGCGGCAGGCCGAGGGTGGGCAGGCTGTCCGGCAGGGCGCCCTCGTCGCCGACGGTCGGCACCGCCGCGTGCGTGGCGACCGTGATCAGGGACAGCACCACGATGGCGACCAGCGGCGCGGGGACGGCGCGGGTGAGTCGGGGCAGTCCGACCATGATCGCCAGGGCGACGGCGACGAGCGGGTAGACCAGCCACGGCACCCCGAGCAGGTGCGGGATCTGGGCGGCGAAGATCAGGATCGCCAGCGCGTTGACGAAACCGACCATGACGCTGCGCGGGATGAACCGCATCAGCTTCGCCACCCCGAGCACGGCGAGCAGGATTTGGATCGCGCCGCCGAGGATCACCGCGGCGACCAGGTGGTCCAGCCCGTGCTCCTTCGCCAGCGGCGCGACCACGAGCGCGACGGCGCCGGTCGCGGCGGAGATCATCGCCGGCCGGCCGCCGCAGATCGCGATCGTGACGGCCATGGTGAACGAGGCGAACAGGCCCACCCGGGGGTCGACCCCGGCCAGGATCGAGAAGGAGATCGCCTCCGGGATCAACGCGAGGGCGACGACCAGGCCGGCGAGAACCTCGGTGCGGAACACCTTCGGCGACAACCAGGACGGACGGTACGGGCGCGGACGCAGGGCCGCGGAAAGCATCGACATGTAACCATTTCCACTCGACGCGCGAAGGCGCGGACGGGTTCGGCCGGGGACGACGCCCGGGCCGGGGACCACTGATCAACGGACCGACCCTACCCTTCCGTCAGGGGAGAGTTCCGGGGGCGTGGCGGTGATCACCGGCCGTGCCGGTGGCTCCCTGCGGTGGCGGTCAGCGCACCCGGACCGATCCGAGCAGATCGAGCACGAGGTCACGGTGGTCCAGCACGGTGAAGTGCCCGCCCGGCAGTAGGTGGCGGGCGAACGGACCGCTGGTCCACTCCCGCCAGCCGTCCACCTCGTCCGCCGGCACGCTGGCGTCGTCCACCCCGACCAGAGCCGTCACCGGGCAGCCGAGCGGCGGCTGCGGCGGCGGGCGGTAGCTCTCCACCGCGGCGACGTCGCTGCGCAGCGTCGGCAGGTACTCCCGCAGCAGGTCGGGATCGTGGAGGATCACGTCGGGGATGCCGCCGTAGCGGCGTTGCAGTTCGCCGGTGAACTCCGCGTCGGAGAGCCCGGACAGCCGGATCCGGCGGGCCTCCACGCCCGGCGGGGGTGACGCGCCGACCAGCAGGTGCACCGGTGCCGGCCGGCCGCGGTCGGACAGCCGCCGGGCGACCTCGAAGGCGACCAGCGACCCGAGGCTGTTGCCGAGCAACGCGAAGGGTGTGCTCAGCAGTGGCGCCGCCGCCCGGAGGAAGTCCTCGGCGAGGTCGGCGACCCGGTCGAGCCGGGGCTCCTCCCACCGGCTCTCCCGGCCGGGCGCCCGCACCGGGCAGACCCGGACCGGTGTCCGGCGCTCGCCGGTGACCCAGGGACGGAACGCGGCCGCGCCACCGCCGGCGTGCGCGAAGCAGAACAGCCGCAGCGCGGGGCTCGGCCCGGCGGCGTCGAGCCACGGCAGCACGCGTGCCGGTGCCCCGACGGCGGATGGATCACCGAACTCGCGCAACGCTCGAACCTTTCGTCGCGGGTCACGGCCGGTCCTGGCCGGTGAGCGCAACCTCCAGGACAAGACCGTGACACAGGCCGGGCCGGCCCTCAACCGCGCCATCCGGGCCGCACCATCCGGGCCGCACCATCCGGCTACGGTGACCTGCAAGATGTGCCATGCCCGCCGGGGAAATCGACCACCTTGACGGCATCATCGGACCGGCTGTAACTTCGGCCCGTATCGAAAAATGGTCCGGCGCTGATCACCTGTGCCCGAACAAAATTGTCGACCCAACGCCGGACCGACCCCGTTAATTGACCCCCCCATTCACCGATGCGAGCCCTTTTTCGGGGCTGTTCCGTTGCCGTTGACCGTCGTGCATCTGATTTCCTGGCCTGGCGTGCCGCAAGACCGACACGGGAGAGCTGTCACCACATGTACACCGCGAATTCATTGGTAGAACTGCCCTTCGCCCCGTATCCCCAGCAGCGGCCCCGGAACCAGGCGGCCCCGCCGCCCCGCACCGACCGCGAATCGCGCGTCGCCACGCCGGTGACGCCGGCCGCCGAGATCAGCAGCGAAGAGTACGGCGACGTGGTGCTCTCCCTGTTCGAGAAGTCGGGAATCGGGCTGGCGGTCCTCGACCCGGCGCTGCGCGTACGGGCGTCGAACCAGGTGTTCAGCGAACAGTGCGGGCGGCCCCGCGAGGCCATCCGGAACCAGAGCTTCATGGCCTTCCTGCACCTCAGCGTGCGGCAGAATCTGCTGCGCCAGTTCGAGCGGCTCGTCCAGGGCCGGCCCACCCGGACCGCCTGCCACTCGCTCGCCGCCCGCTTCGAGGAAACGGACGTCACCGGGCAGCTGGCCGCCTTTCCGGTGGACGACGCCACCGGCCGGGTCCGCATGATCGTGGTGCAGTTCGCCCCCGAGCGGGTCGAGGAGACCGTGCCCGTGGTGCGCGAGCAGCGGAAGCTGACCGCCCTCACCGCCCGGATCCTGGAGGGCGTGGCGGCAGGCGACCCCACCGTGCGGCTGGCGGCCAAACTCTTTCTCAGCCGCCAGGGCATCGAATATCACGTGAGCATTCTCCTGCGACAGTTCAAGGTTCCCAACCGTACGGCGCTCGCCGCGAAGGCGTACTCGATGGGGGTTTTCAGCATCGGCTGCTGGCCACCCAAGGTGCTGCCCGAGTACATCCGATCCTGATCCGGCCCGAATTGCCGTCCGCCGCTGGCCCACGTCCGGAGTATCGACCCCCGGGCCGGGGCGTCGCGAGCCCGCCGGCCGCCCACTGAAAGAACCCTTAGAGCCGCGGCTACCGGCCGCTCAACTAGAAATTGCCTTAGCCCGGCCCGGCTTTACTGAGCGCATGACGGCTACCGGTTACGACGGCGCCCTGGGTGTGCTCGGCGGGATGGGCCCGTCGGCGTCGGCCGGCTTCCTCCAGACCGTGTACGAGACGGCGGCCGAGCGCTCCGGCCCCTTCGCCGAGCAGGTCCTTCCCCGCTGCCTGCTCGACTCGGACCCGGCCTTCCCCGACCGCACCGAGGTGATCCGCACCGGCGGGGAGGCCGAGTTCGTGGCCCGGCTCGCCCGCCGGCTGGCCGGCCTCGAAGACCTCGGCGCCACCCGGATCGTGGTCGCCTGCGTGACCGCCCACCACTTCCTCGACCGGCTCGAACCGGCCCGGCGCGCCCGGGTGATCTCGCTGGTCGACGTGATCCTCGACGACCTGGCCACCGTCGGCGCCGGGGAACGCCTGCTGCTGGTCGCCACCCACGGCACCCGCGACGCCCGCGTCCTCGAGCGCAGCCCCCGCTGGCCGGCCGTGGCGCACCGGGTCGTGCTGCCCGGACCCGAGGTGCAGGAGACCCTGCACCAGTTGCTCTACCGGCTCAAATGGGAGCCGGTCACCGACGACCTCACCGACCGTTTCCTGCGGATCGCCGCCGAGCACGGCTGCCAGGGGCTGATCGCCGGATGCACCGAGGTCCACCTGCTGACCCGCCGGCTGCGCGGCGGCGGGCTGCGGATCGTCGACCCCCTGCTCACCATCGCCACACAACTGAAGTCCCTGCTCGCCGGATGACGGGGACGACGGAACGAAGGAGTGCCCGGGTGAATGCGGACGAAGCGCTGCGGTACTGGCGGGAGCGGCTTGCCGGGGTCACCCAGCCGACGCGGCTGGGCGTCGAGCGTCCCGCCGCCGGCGGCGGCGAGCGCGGCCGGGCCCGGTTGCCGTGGACGGCGGGGCGGGTGTCCGAGCTGGAGCGCGCCGCCGCGGCGGCCGGCCGGCGACCCGAACACCTCCTGCTGGCCGCCGTCGGGCTGCTGATCGCCGCCCACGCCGGTGAGCCGGACGTGGTGCACGGCGTGCTCCCCGACGGATCCGGCGGCGAACCGTGGCCGATGCGGGTACGGGTGGACCCGTTGCAGCCCCTCGCCGCACACCTCGACGACGTCCGGGACGGCTGGGAGGGCGGCACCGCACACGCCGGGCCGACCCCGGCCGAGTTGGCCGCCTGCGCCGGCCTCGCCGACGGCGTCGCCCTCTTCGGCACCGTCGTGCGGGTCACCCGCTGCGCGCCGGACCCGACCGGGTCCGCGTACGACATCGCGCTGACCGTAGCGCTCGGCCCGGAGGCCGGGCTGCACCTCGACCACGCCCACGGGCTCCTCGGCGGCGTCGACGCCGACCGGCTGCTCACCCACCTCGACCGGATCGTGTCCCGGCTGGTCGACGCCGCCGACGGCGACCCGGTGGGCGACCTCGGTCCGCTCTCGGACGCGGAACTGGCCCAGCTCCTGGGGGAGTGGAACGACACCGCGCGCGACCTCGGCGAGCCGCGCTGCCTGCACGAGCTCTTCGAACTCCAGGCGGCCCGCACCCCGGACGCGCTCGCCGTCGTGCAGGGCGCGGACCGGCTCAGCTACGCCGAACTCGACGCCGCCGCCGATCGGCTGGCCGTCCGGCTGGCCGCCGCGGGCGTCGGTCGCGGTGACACGGTGGCGCTCCACCTGCGCCGTACCGTCCGGATGGTGGTCGCCCTGCTCGGTGTCCTGAAGGCCGGCGCCGCGTACGCGCCGGTCGACCCGGCGCTGCCGGCCGAGCGGGTACGCGAGCTGGTGGGGACGCTCGCCGCGCCGGTGGTGCTCAGCGACCCGGACGCCGTACCGGAGGTGCTGCGGCGCTGCGCGGGGCTGCCGGCGCTGCGGGCGGCGCTCTGGCTGGGCGGCGACGGTCAACCACCGGCCGGGACGGCGCCGGAGGGCATGGTGGTCGGCGACGCGCTCGCCGCGCCTGCGGCCGGGGCGCCCGGGCCCGACCGCGCCCACCCCGACGACCCGGCGTACACGATCTTCACCTCCGGCTCCACCGGCCGGCCCAAGGGCGTGGCGGTGGCGCACGCGCCGGCGGTGAACCTGATCCGCTGGGTCAACGAGACCTACCGGGTGGGCCCGGCCGACCAGGTGCTCTGCACCGCCTCGCTCAGCTTCGACCTGTCGGTCTACGACATCTTCGGGCTGCTCGCCGCCGGCGGCAGCATCCGGGTGGCGTCCACCGAGGAGCTGCGCGACCCGCAGCGGCTGCTGGCCATCCTGGACGACGAGCCGGTCACCTTCTGGGACTCCGCGCCGGCCGCGTTGCAGCAGCTGGAACCCTTCTTCGCGCTGCGCGAGCCGCCCGCCGAGCACTCGCTGCGCCTGGTCTTCCTCAGCGGCGACTGGGTGCCGCTGACCCTGCCGGACGCCGCCCGCACCGCCTTCGCCGACCCGGAGGTGGTGGCGCTCGGTGGCGCCACCGAGGCGGCCATCTGGTCCAACCACTTCCCGGTGACCAAGGTCGACCCGGACTGGCCGAGCATCCCGTACGGCCGGCCGATCGCCAACGCCCGCTACCACGTGCTCGACGCCGGACTGCGGCCGGCGCCGGTGGGCGCCCCGGGCGACCTCTACATCGGCGGCGACTGCCTGGCCACCGGCTACCACGCCGACCCGCGGCTGACCGCCGCCAAGTTCGTCCCCGACCCGTACGGCGGCACGCCCGGCGGGCGGTTGTACCGCACCGGCGACCGGGCCCGGTTCTGGCCCGACGGGGTGATCGAGTTCCTCGGCCGGCAGGACGACCAGGTCAAGATCCGCGGCTTCCGGGTCGAGCTGGGCGAGGTCGAGGTGAACCTGGCCGCCCTGCCCGGGGTCGGCTCCGCCGTCGCCGCCGTGCACGGCGGCGCCCCCAACCTGCACCTGGTCGCGTACGTCGTGCCGAGTTCGGGGGCCACCGTGGACCCGGCCGGGTTGCGCGCCGGCCTGGCCGACCGGCTGCCGCCGTACATGGTGCCGGCGCGGATCGTCGTGCTGGACGCGCTGCCCGTCACCGCCAACGGCAAGCTGGACCGGGCCGCGCTGCCCGCCCCCGACTTCGCCGACGCCGGCGGCACGGCGTACGTCGCGCCGCGTACCCCGGTGGAGGAGGTGGTGGCCGAGCTGTGGGCGGAGGTGCTCGGGGTGGAGCGGGTCGGCGCCGAGGACGGCTTCTTCGACCTGGGCGGCCACTCGATGCTGATCCCGCAGGTGCTGGCCCGGCTCACCAGCGACCTCCAGGTCACCGTGCCGCCGGTGACGGTGCTCAACCATCCCACCCTCGCCGGCTTCGCCGCCGTGGTCGAACGGGCCCTGCTCGACCAGATCGAGGCCGCCGAGGTCGAGCAGTCGGCCGGGGCGGCGCGGTCGGCGCCGGCGCCCGAGGTCGGCGGGAAGGAGGCCCAGGGTGCCGGCCACCGACGCTGACAAGCTGCGCGACCTGATCGGCCGGCGGCTCTCCGCGGCCCGCCGCGACCGGGGTCCCCGGGCCGTCATCGAACGCTCCACCGGCCCCGGCCCGGCCGCTCCGCCCCAGGAGCGGATGCTCTTCCTCGACGAGCTGGAACCGGGCGGCTCGGCCTACCACCTGATCCTCACCTTCCGGCTGGAGGGACCGGTCGACGCCGGGGCGCTGGAACGGGCGCTGCGCGGCATCGAGGAACGCCACGAGGTGCTGCGCAGCCGGTACGAGCGGCGCGACGGCACCGAGACGCTGGTGCCGGGCGAACCGTCCTTCACGCTGCGCCGCGCCGACCTGCCCGACGACCCGGCGGCCGTCGCCGCGTTGCAGGCCGCGGAGCTCGGCCGCCCCTTCGACCTGCGCGCCGGGCCGGTGTGGCGCGGGGTGCTGGCCCGTACCGACGACACGCTGCACCACCTGGTGCTCACCGCCCACCACATCGCCATCGACGGATGGTCGATGGACGTCCTGCGGCAGGAGCTGGCCCGGGGGTACGCCGCCGAACTCGGCCGGGGCGCCCGGCCCGCCCCGCCCGCCGTCCGCTACGCCGACTACGCGGCCTGGGAACGCCGGCGCCTCGACAACGGCGACCACGACCAGCAGCTGGCCCACTGGCGGCAGCGGCTGGCCGACCTGCCGGCCGCGCTCGAGCTGCCCACCGACCGCCGCCCGCCGCAGCGGCGCACCCGCCCCGCCGGCCTGGTCGCCGGCCTCGTCGACGCCGAGCTGGCCGGCGCCGTCCGCGCCCTGGCCCGGGACGCGGGGGCCACCCCGTTCATGGTCCTCGCGGCCTGCCTCCAGACCCTGCTGCACCGCTACTGCGGCCGGTCCGACTTCCTGGTCGGCGTACCGGTGGCCGGCCGGACGGAGCCGAGCCTCAAGCCGCTGATCGGTCTGTTCGTCAACACCGTGGTGCTGCGCGCCGACTGTCGTCCCGGACTGTCCTTCCGGGAACTGCTCGACCGGACCCGTGGCGACGCCGTGGCCGCGTTCGCCCACCAGGACGTGCCCTTCGAACGCGTGGTGACGTCGCTGCCGCCGTCCCGGGCGGTCGCCGGCATGCCGCTGTTCGAGGTGATGCTGGTCTGGAACGCCGCCGACCAGGGCACCTGGTCGCTCGGCGGCGCCAAGGCGGTCTACCTGCCGGGCGCGGCCTCCGGCACCGCCAAGTTCGACCTGAGCCTCCAGGTCACCGAGGCGGGCGACGCCTACGAGCTGCTGCTGGAGTACGACCGCGAGCTGTGGGAAGAGGCGAGCGCCGCCCGGATGCTGGGCCACCTGGTCACCCTCACCCGGGGCGCGGTGGTCGACCCCGACCTCGAACTCGGTCGGTTGCCGCTGCTCGACGCCGCGGAGCGGGAGTTGGCCGCCCGGCACGCGCAGGGGCCGGTGCGCGCGTACCCGGGGCCGGTCGACCTGGCGGCCATGGTGGCCGAGCGGGCGGCCCGCGACGGCGACGCGGTCGCCCTGGTGTTCGACGGCGCCGAGCTGACCCACCGGGAACTCGACCGGCGGGCCAACCGCCTCGCCCACCACCTGCGCGCCCTCGGCGTGCGACCCGACCAGCCGGTGGCGGTCCTGCTGGAACGCTCCTTCGACCTGGTGGTGGCGATCCTGGGGATCGTCCGCTCCGGCGGCGCCTACCTGCCCCTGGACCCGGAACACCCGGCCGGACGGTCCGCGGGCGTCCTGCGCGACGCCGGGGTACGCGTCGTCGTCACCCACACCGCCCTGGCCGGCGCGGCCGAGGCGGCCGGCTGCACCCCGGTACGCCTCGACGCCGACGCCACGGCCGTCGCCGCCCATCCCGACACCTGGACCCTGCCCCCGGCCCTGCCGGACCAGTTGGCGTACGTCTTCTACACCTCCGGCTCCACCGGCCGGCCCAAGGGGGTGATGGTCAGCCACCGGGCGGCGCACAACCAGATCCGCTGGCAGGTCGATCGGTTCGGCATCGGCCCCGGCGAGACCGTCCTGCTCAAGACGAACGTCACCTTCGACGACTCGGTGGTCGAGGTGTTCGCCGCCCTGGCCGGAGGCGCCCGGCTGGTGATCGCCCAGCCCGGCGGCCACCGCGACCCGGAGTACCTGCGCGCGCTGCTGGCCGCCGAACGGGTGGGCTACGTGCGGTTCGTGCCCACCATGCTGGCCGCGCTGCTGGAACACGGCGGCGACGTGCCGGTGCCCGCGCTGCGGGTGGTGAAGAGCGCCGGGGAGGCGCTGCCGCCGGAGTTGGCCGCCCGCTGCCTCGCGGCCCTCGACGCGGAGCTGTACAACGCGTACGGTCCGACCGAGGCGGCGGTGAACGTCACCGTCGCGCGCTGTCGGCCGGGGGAGCCGCTGGTGACGATCGGCACCCCGATCGAGAACGTCCGCTGCCACGTGCTCGACGACGCGCTGGCGCCGCAGCCCGTCGGGGTGCCCGGCATGCTCCACCTGGGCGGCGTGCAACTCGCCCGCGGCTACCACGGCCGCCCCGCGCTGACCGCCGAGCAGTTCGTGCCGGACCCGTTCGGACCGCCCGGCGGACGGTTGTACCGCACCGGTGACCTGGTGCGTCGGCTGCCCGACGGCCGGCTCGACTACCTGGGCCGGGCCGACCGGCAGGTCAAGGTCCGCGGCATGCGCATCGAGCTGGGCGAGATCGAGTCCGTCCTCGCCGAGCACCCCACGGTCGGGCAGGCGGTCCTCGCCGCCCGCGACGACCGGCCCGGCGGGGCGCGCCTGGTCGCGTACCTGCTGCCCAGCGCCGCCGGCACCCCGGACGTCCGGCAGCTACGTGCGTGGCTGGCCGACCGGCTGCCCGAGTACATGGTCCCGGCCGCGTTCACCGTGCTGGCCGCGTTCCCGCTGCTGCCCAGCGGCAAGGTGGACCGCAAGAGCCTGCCGGACGCGGAACCCGAGGCCGCCCCGGTCCAGGCGTACGAGCCGCCGCGCGGCGACCTGGAAAGGACCGTCGCCGAGGTCTGGGCCGGCACCCTCGGCGTCGAGCGGATCGGCCGCGACGACAGCTTCTTCACCCACGGCGGTCACTCCCTGCTGGCCATGGAGACGCTGCTCGCCCTCCGGGAACGCCTGCGCCGGCCGGTGCCGCTGCGGCTGGTCTTCGAGGCGCCCACCCTCGCCGCGTTCGCCGCCCGCGTCGCCGAGCTGCCCGCCACGGCGCCGGACGCCCCACCGGTGGAGCCGGTACGCGCCCGCGCCGACGGTGTCGCGGAGGTCTCGGCGGCCGAGGCGCGGATCTGGTTCGCCGACCAACTGGAGCCGGGCGACCCGGCGTACAACCTGCCGGTGGTCTGCCGGCTGCGCGGCGACGTCGACGTGCCGGCGCTGCTCGCCGCCCTGCGCGCCCTGCCGGACGCGCACGAGGCGCTGCGTACCCGCTTCGCGTCGGTCGACGGGCGGCCGGTGCGCGTCGTCGCCGTCGAGGTCGACCTGCCGCTGCGCGTGGTCGACCTACGCGGCCTCGACGCGGCCGACCGGGACCGCGCGCTGACCGCGGCGCTCGCCGAGGCGGCCGGCGCCCCCTTCGACCTGGCCACCGGGCCGCTGGCCCGCGCCGCCGTGCTGCCGCTCGGCGACGACGAGCTGGTGCTGGCGCTCACCCTGCACCACATCGTGGCCGACGGCTGGTCGATCCAGCCGCTCCTGGCCGACCTGGGCACCGCGTACGCGGCCGCGCGGGCCGGCCGGCCCGTCGCGCTGCCCGACCGGCTCGGTGCCGGCGACTACGCCGGCTGGCGCAACCGGCCGCTGCCCGACGAGGCGCGGGCGGCGGAGCTGGCGCACTGGCGGGAACGCCTGACCGGCCTGCCCGGCGCGCCGGAGCTGCCCACCGACGGCCCGCGCGACGCCGCCGACGGCTCTGCGGGCGCCGCCGTCCCGTTCACCGTCCCGGCCGCCACCGCCGACCGGGTGCGGGAGCTGGCCCGGGCCGAGGGCTGCACCCCGTTCATGGTGCTGCTGGCCGGGTACGCCGCCGTGCTCGCCCGGCACTGCGCCACCGACGAGGTGGTGCTCACCATGCCCGTCGCCGACCGGGGCCGCCCCGACCTCGACGGCATCGTCGGCCTGCTGCTGGACACTGCCGTGCTGCGGCTGCCGGTCCGCGCCGACGACGGCTTCCGGACGCTGCTGCGGACCGCCCGCACGGCGGTGCTGGACGCCCAGGAGCACCGGCTGCTCCCGTTCGACCAGGTCGTCGACGCGCTCGGGCTCGACGGCCGGACGCTGGCCCGGTACGCCGTGTCGATGGACCCGCTGCGGGCCGGCGCCGTCGCGTTCGCCGACGGCGTCACCCTGGAACCGGAGCCGTTCGACCTGCGCCACTCCAAGGCCGACCTGAACGTGCTCTTCGCCGACGGTGAGCAGGGCCTCGGCGGCGGGATCGTGCACCGCACCCCGCTGCTCGGCGCCGACCGGGTCCGGCGGCTGACCGGGCACCTGCTCACCCTGCTCGACGCGGCGACCCGCGCCCCGGACATCCCGCTGGCCCGCATCGGGCTGCTCACCCCCGACGAGCGGGCCGAGCTGACCGTCGGGGGCGCCCCGTCGGCCGCCGCCCCCGCACCGGCCTGCCTGCACACGCTGGTCCTCGACCAGATCGCCCGCACCCCGCAGGCGGTGGCCCTGGTCACCGACGAGGGGGAGTGGACCTACCGGCGGCTCGGTGAACGGGCCGCCCGCCTCGCCCGGCACCTGACCGCCCGGGGCGTACGCCCGGGCACCCTGGTCGGCCTCTGCCTGGGGCGGGGAGCGCAGCAACCGGTCGCCGTGCTGGCCGTGCTGCTGGCCGGCGCCGGGTACGTCGCGCTGGACCCCGCCCACCCGCCGGCCCGGCTGCGCGGCGTGCTGGCCGACAGCGGCGCCACCGTCGTCGTCACCGACCGGCCCTGGGCGGCGGCGTGCGCGGACAGCGGCCTGCCCACCGTGGTGCTCGCCGACGACGAGGCCACCATCGCCGGGCAGGACCCCGAGGTGCCCGACACCGCCACCACCGTCGACCCGGCCGCCGTGGCGTACCTGGTCTACACCTCCGGCTCCACCGGACGGCCCAAGGGGGTACGCACCCCGCACGCCGCCGCCGCGGCCTACCTCCGCGACTACCTGGGCGGCTTCGGCCTCGACACCGGCGACACCGTCCTCCAGCTCGCCGGGCTGGCCTTCGACGCCTGCGTCCGCGACCTGCTCGGGCCGCTGACCACCGGCGCCCGGGTGGTCCTGCTCGACGACGAGCGGGCCGCCGACCCGCAGGCCGTGGTCGCCGCCGTCGACCGGCACGGGGTCACCGCCGTGCTGAGCGTGGTGCCGACCCTGCTGCGTGCCCTGCTCACCGTCGCCGAGCAACGCCACCCGGCGCCGGGCGGCCGGCTGCGCCTGCTGCTGACCGCCGGCGAGGCCCTGGACCGGGCCGACTGCGCCCGCGCCGGCACCGCGTTCGCCGGGCGGCCGACAGTGGTCAACCAGTACGGGCCGACCGAGGCCACGATGACCACCACCAGCGCGCCGGTCGAGGCGGCGCCCGGTGAGCGCGGTCCCGCCCCGCTCGGCGTACCCGTGGCCGGCGCCCGGGTGTGGATCGTCGACCGGCACGGCGACCTGGCCCCGACGGGCGTGCCCGGTGAGGTGTGGATCGGTGGCGGACGGCTCGCCGACGGCTACCACCGCCAGCCGGCGCTGACCGCGACGAGCTTCGTACCCGATCCGTTCTCCGGGGTTGCGGGCGCCCGGGCGTACCGCACCGGTGACCGGGCCCGCCGCGAGGCCGACGGCACCCTGACTTTCCTCGGCCGGGGCGACGACCAGGTCAAGATCCGCGGCCACCGGGTGGAACCGGCCGGCGTCGAGAGCGTCCTGCGTACCCTGCCCGGCGTCGAGGAGGCGGCGGTCGTGCCGGTACGCGGCGACTCGGGCGTCGTCCGGCTCGTCGGCTGCGTCGCCCCCGCCACCCTGGACGCCGACGCGGTGCGCGCCGGGCTGCGCGGCCTGCTCCCCGAGTACCAGGTGCCCACCGTCATCCGGGTGCTGCCCGCGCTGCCGCGCACCCCCAACAACAAGGTGGACCGTCGGCTGCTGGCCGCGCTCGACGAGCCGGCACAACGCTCGACGCCACCGCGCACCCCCACCGAGCACGTCGTGGCCGACGTCTTCGCCGAGGTGCTCGGCGACGAGCGGGTCGGCGCCGCGCCGGTCGGCCGCGACGACGACTTCTTCGCCCGCGGCGGCCACTCGCTGCTCGCCGCCCGGCTCGCCGCCCGCCTGCACCGGGCCACCGGCCACGAGGTGCCGCTGCGCGAGGTCCTCGACCTGCGGACGGTGACCGCGCTGGCCGGCTGGCTGGACCGGGCCGGACCGGTGCCGGCCGGCGTCCGGCCCGAGGTGCCGGCGACCGCCGACGCCGCCGAGGCGGCCCCGCCCACCCCGGGGCAGGAGTCGATCTGGCGGCACTGCCGGCGGGAGCCGGACACCGCCGCGTACAACGTGGGTTTCACCGCCCGGGTCACCGGCGACGTGGACCAGGTCGCGCTCGCCCGGGCCCTGGACGCGCTGGCCGACCGGCACCCGGCGCTGCGCACCCGCTTCCCGGACACGGCAGCGGGACCGGGCGTGCTGGTGGCCCCCCGGGTGCTGCTCCCGCTGAACCGGCACGACGTGTCGGGGGAGCCCGACCCGCGCCAGGCGGCGCTGCGGCGGGCCACCGCCGAACTGCGGACGCCGTTCGACCTGGAACGTGGGCCGCTCGCCCGCGCCGTCCTGATCCGCTGCGGCCCCCGGGAGCACCTGCTGGGCCTCACCGTGCACCACATCGTCGCCGACGGCTGGACCCTGTCGGTGCTCCAGCGTGACCTGGCCGCGCTACACGACGAGTTCGCCGCCGGCCGGCTGCCGCAGCTGCCGCCGGTGCCCGGCTTCGCCGGCTACGCCGCCGCGCAACTGGCCCGGCTGGACACCCCACGCGCCGCGGCCGACGCGGCCTTCTGGCGGGACCGGCTGCGCGACGTACCCACCGTCCTGCCGCTGCCCACCGACCGACCCCGGCCGCGGCGCTGGTCACTGGCCGGGTCGGTGGAGCCGTTCACCATCGACCCGGCCGTGGCCGCCGGGGTACGCCGGCTCGCCGACGAGACCGGCGCCACCGGATTCGTGGTGCTGCTGGCCGCCTTCCAACGCTGGCTGCACCGACTGTCCGGCGCGGAGCGTTTCCTGGTCGCGGTCCCGGTGGCCAACCGGCCCGATCCGGAGTCCGAGCGGGTCGCCGGGCCGTTCGCGAACATCGTGCCGGTCCCCGCCGACCTGGGTGGAGCACCGACCTTCCGGGAACTGGTCGGGCGGGTCCGGGAGACCTTCCTCGACGTGTGGGAACACCGTGAGCTGCCGTACGAGCAGCTGGTCACCGCGCACGCCGCCGCGGACGGCGACCGGCCGCCGCTGTGCCAGGCGATGTTCGCCGTGCAGAACCTGCCGCCGGCCGGGCCGGGCCTGAGCGGGCTCGCCGCCACCCCGCTGCTGCTCGACCGCGGCACCTGCCGCTACCAGCTGCACATGCGCTGCCACGAGACGCCCGACGGGCTCGCCGGCTGGCTGGAGTACAGCACCGCGCTGTTCGACCGGCCGGCGGTGCTCCAACGGCTGCGTGGCTTCCTCACGTTGCTGGCCGGGGCGGTCACCGCCCCCGACGATCCCGGAGCCTGCTGAGTGCGCGTCTTCAACCTGATCTGGGCCGGGCAGGCGACCTCGCTCATCGGCTCGGCGATGACCGCCTTCGGCGTCGGCGTGTGGATCTTCGCCCGGACCGGGTCGCCCACGGCGTTCGCCACCCTGATCCTGGCGGCCTCGCTGCCCGGCCTGCTCGCGCTGCCGGTCGCCGGGGTGGTGGTCGACCGCTTCGACCGGCGGCGGGTGATGCTGCTCAGCGACCTGGGCACCGCAACGGGGCCGCTGGTGCTGCTGATCCTGCACACCGCCGGCGCGCTGCAGCTGTGGCACCTGTACGTGATGGCCGCCGTCAGCTCGGTGTTCAAGGCGTTCCAGTGGCCGGCCTTCTCCAGCCTGGTCCCGCAGCTGGTGGCCAAGGACAAGCTCAGCCAGGCCAACGGCCGGGTCGGCATGGCCGAGGCCGTCGGCATGGTCTTCGGTGACCTGCTCGGCGGCGCGCTCTACGCGGTGCTCGGCCTGCGCGGCCTGCTCCTGGTCGACCTGGTCACCTTCGCCGTGGCGGCGACCACCATGCTGCTGTCGTACCGGCTGCGCCCGGCGATCCCGCCGGTCCGCACCGAGGGCGCCCCCCGCCTGCCGATGCGCTCCGAGATGACCCAGGGCTGGCACTTCATCCGGCAACGCCGCGGCCTGCTCGGGCTGCTGCTCTTCTTCGCCGGCTACAACCTGATGATGGAGATGGCGCTGGTCCTGCTCGCGCCGCTGGTGCTCAGCTCGCACCCGCCGTCGGCGCTCGGCGTCATCAACGCCGTCGGCGCGGTCGGCATGATCGCCGTCAGCGGCGTGCTGAGCTTCACCCGGCAGCCGCGCCGCCTGGTCCGCGCCCTCCTGCTGGTCGCCGTCCTGCACAGCTGCCTGCTGCTGGGCATCGGCGTCAGCCAGGGCACCCCGTGGCTGCTGGCCGCCGGAATGTTCGGCGTCCTGGGCGGCTACGCCGTGACCAACGCCGTCACCCCGACCATCTGGCAGCGCAAGACGCCGACGGAGGTGCAGGGCCGGGTCTTCGCCATCCGCCGGCTGCTCGCCTGGTCGTCCGGGCCGATCGCGTTCGCCGCCGCCGGACCGCTCACCGAGTACGTCGGCACACCGCTGGCCGACGGGCCACTGGCCGGCTCGGTCGGGCGGATCACCGGCTCGGGCACCGGCGGCGGGATCGCCATGGTGTTCCTGCTCTGCGGGGTGCTGCTGCTCGTCGTGGTGGCCGCCACCTGCGTACCCCGCGCGGTGCGGCGGATGGAGCAGGATCTCCCGGACGCCGACGTGGCCGAGGAGCCGACGCCGGTGGGCGCGGCGGCGCCGTCCTGACCCGTGGCCGGGCCGGTGCGGCGCCGCCGCGCCGACGTCAGCCTCCGGCGCCGTCCAGGGTGGCGTCGGGGCGCCGGGCCACCTGCCGTACGACGGCGACGAACCGGTCGTGCAGCCCGCGTACGGTGCGCTCCTCCAGCAGGGCCGAGCGGTACTTCCAGACCGCGACGTGGTCGGCTCCGCGCCGCCCGAGGCTCACGGTGAGGTCCAGCGCCGACTTCTCCGCGAACAGCTGCCGGTAGGACACCTCGACGCCGGGGAACTCGGGCTCGGTGAAGCCGGTGTTGTCCAGCTGGAGGATCACCTGCACCAGCGGCAGCCGGCCGGGTGTCCGGGTCGGCCGCACGGCGTCCACCAGACGCTGGAAGGGCACCTCGCCGTGGGCGAGGTCGTCGAGCGTGTGCTCCCGGACCCGGCGCAGCAGCTGCGCGAAGGACTCCTCGGGGCGGACCAGCACCCGCATCGGCAGGGTGTTGGTGAACACGCCCACGAGCTGCTCGGTCTCGGGCAGCTCCCGGCCGGCCACCGGCGACCCGATGACCAGGTCGCGCTGGTCGGAGCCGCGCCACAGGGTGACCGCGAAGGCGGCCAGCAGCGCCATGTAGCCGGAGGCGCCGACCGCGGCGGCCGTCGTCTCCAGCTCGTCCACGACGGCTCCGGGGATCCGGGCCAACAGGGTGCCGGACTCCAGCGCCTCGGTCTCGCCGGGCGGCCGGTCGAAGGGCAGCGGCACGGTGGTGGGCGCCCCGGCCAGCCGCTGCCGCCAGTACGACAGCCCGCGCTCCAGACCGTCGCCGGACTGCCGTTCCCGCTGCCCGATCGCGAAGTCCGCGTACTGGATGGGCAGCTCCGGCAGGCCGGCCGGCTCCCCGGTTACCCGGGCCCGGTACAGCTGGGACAGGTCGCGGTTGAGCACCCCCTCGGACCAGCCGTCGGCGGCGATGTGGTGCATCCGCAGCACCAGGTGGTGCCCGCCGTCGGCGTCGCGCAGCAACGTCCACGACACCGGCGGCTCGGTGGCCAGGTCCAGCTTGCGGACCAGCTGCTCCCGGGCGAAGGCCTCCAACGCCTCGGCGCCGCCGTCCGCCGGCAGGTCGACGGTGGGCACCGGCACCTCCGACGGGGGCAGCACCCGCTGGAAGAGTCCGCCCCGGCCCGGCTCGACCACCGTGCGCAGCACCTCGTGGCGGTGGGCCAGGTCGCTGACCGCGCCGCGCAGCGCCGCGACGTCGAGGTCACCGCGCAGGCCGATGACGAACACGGTGCTCTCCGTGGACGCCTCCGGGTCCAGCCAGTCGGAGAGCCACATCCGCTCCTGGGCGAAGCTGGCCGGGACGACGTCGGGCCTCGGCGCGACGGTCCGCCGGGCCTGCGCGGCGCGGGCCAGCAGCCGCCGCTCGAAGTCGATCCGGGCCGCGGAGACCGCCGGCGTACGGGCCTCAGCCATGCCGGCCGCCGTCCGCCGTCGGGGCGGGCCGCAGCGCGACGACCGCCTCCTCGAACCCGGCGATGTGGTTGGAACGCACCCGGGTCACCGGCCCGGGCACCTCGATGCTGGCCACCCGGCGGGCGACCTCGCCGAAGAGCACCCGCAGTTCGCTGGTCGCCAGGGCGCCGCCGAGGCAGTAGTGGGCGCCGTGGCCGAAGGTCAGGTGCCGGTTGGGCTTGCGGTCGAGGCGGAAGACGTCCGGGGCGTCGAAGACCGTCTCGTCCCGGTTCACCGACCCGCCCCACACCACGACCGACTGCCCCGCCTCGATGCCGCGCCCGGCGAGTTCGGTGTCCCGGACCGCGGTACGCAGGGTGTGCGCGCCCGGGGTGGTCCAGCGCAGGATCTCCTCCACGGCGGTGGGCAGGACGGCGGGGTCGTCGCGCAGCCTCCGCCACTGGTCGGGGTGGGCGGCGAGGGCGAGCAGGCCGCCCACCGAGGCGTGCCGGGTCGTCTCGTTGCCGCCGGAGATCAGGCCGTCGCAGTTGAGCAGGATCTCCTCGTCGGTGAGCGGCCGCCCGTCGACCTCACCCCGGACCAGGGCGGTGACGACGTCCTCGCCCGGGCTGCGCCGACGCTGCTTCACCAGCTCCAGGTAGTAGAGCAGGATGTCGGTGTGCGCCTCGGCCGCCGCCGCCGTCGGGCCGCCGTGCTCGTCGACGGCGCCGAAGGCCACGGTGGTGCGGTCCAGCATGAAGTCCCAGTCCTCGCGGGGAACGCCGAGCAGGTCGCAGATGACCGAGACGGGCAGTCGGGCGGCGATCCGGACGATGTCGCAGGCGCCCCGATCGAAGGCCTCGTCCAGGCAGGCTGTCACCGTCGCCCGCATGTTCTGCTCCAGCCGCTGCACCGTCCGGGCGGTGAAGGCGGAGCCGATGATCCGCCGGATCTCGCCGTGCCGGGGCGGGTCGGTGACGATGAGCATCTTGCGGGAGGCGGCCGCGGCGGCCAGCGGATCCCCGCCCAGCCGGATGCCGCGCTCGGAGGAGAAGGTCCGGCTGTCGCGCAGCACCCGCACCGCGTCGGCGTGCGTGGTGACCGACCAGTACGCGTCCCGGTTGGCGCGTACGGTCCAGCGCACCGGGTCGTTGCCGCGCATCCAGCGCCACACCGGGTCGAGCACGCCGTCGCGGTGCAGCACCGGGTCGGCGACGTCCACCGTGGTCGGGTCGGCCAGCTCCGGTGCGGTCATCGCGCGGCCTCCCGCTGCTCCTCGCCCAGGGCGAGCTGCATGATCGCCTCGGCGAGGTCGGCCAGCACCCGGTGCTCGAAGAGCAGCCGCACCGAGACGTCCAGGCCGGTCGCCGCCTTGACCCGGGCGATCACCTGGGCGGCGAGCAGCGAGTGGCCGCCCTTGTCGAAGAACGAGTCGTGGACACCGATCCGCGGCACGTCCAGCACCTCCTGCCAGATGTCCACCAGGATCTCCTCCAGCGGAGTGCGGGGCGGCTCGTAGTCGACGCTCTCCGGCTGGACCCGCTCGCCGGCCTCGTCGATCAGCGCGGCCAGCGCGGCCCGGTCGGCCTTGCCGTTGCCGGTGATCGGCAGGCTCTCCAGGAAGACGTAGCCGGCGGGCCAGAAGTGGGCGGGGAGCCGGCCGGCGAGGTGCTCGCGCAGCTGCTCGGCCGAGACCGCCGGCCCGTGCGGCGCCCGGACGACGCAGGCGGTCAGCCCGACCACGCCCGAGCTGTCCGGGCGGGCCACGATCGCGCACTCGCGTACGCCGGGGTGGGCGGCGAGCGCGGACTCGATCTCGCCCGGCTCGACCCGGAAGCCGCGTACCTTGATCTGGTCGTCCGCCCGGCCGGCGAAGACCAGTTCCCCGTCGGAGCGCCGGCGGGCCAGGTCACCGGTGCGGTAGAGCCGGGCGCCGGGCTGCGCGGCGTACGGGTCGGGCAGGAACCGTTGCGCGGTCAGCCCGGGCCGGCCGAGGTAGCCGCGGGCCGTCCCGACGCCACCGACGTACAGCTCGCCCACCACGTTGACCGGCACCGGCCGCAGCTCCTCGTCGAGCACCAGCGCGCTGTAGCCGGGGATCGCGGTGCCGATCGGCAGGGCGCCGTCGACGTCGGACTCCCGCACCTCGTGGCCGGTGGCCCAGATGGTGGCCTCGGTGGGGCCGTACAGGTTGAAGCAGCGCGCCTGCGGCGTCCAGTGCGCGACGGTGCCGGCGGTGAGCACCTCGCCGGCCCCGATCACCACCCGCAGGCTCGGCACGTCGGCGGCGCCCAGCGCGGCGATCGCCGACGGCGGGGCCGTCCAGGAGGTGACCCGGTGCCGGCGCATCAGCGCCGCCAGCGGCTCGCCGGGCACCAGCTCGTCGCGGGTGCCCAGGGCGAGGCGGGCGCCGGCCCCGACGGCCAGCCCGATCTCGAACATCGAGGCGTCGAAGCTGGGGGAGCAGAACTGGAGCACCGTGTCGTCCGGGCCGTGCGGCAGCCGGGCCCGCTGCGCGGCCAGCAGCGCCGCGTACGACGCGTGGGTGATCTGCACGCCCTTGGGTTGGCCGGTGGAGCCGGAGGTGTAGATGACGTACGCCAGGCCGTCCCGGTGCGGTCCGGGTCCGGGGTCGGTGCCGTCGGCGGACGCGTCGGGGGCCAGCAGGGGGACGCCGCAGGCCCGGGAAAGCTCCTCGACGGCCGGTCCCGCGCCGATCAGCACGGTCGCGGCGGAGTCGCTGAGCATGTACTCGAGGCGGGCCGCCGGGTATTCCGGGTCCAGCGGCAGATAGGCGCCGCCGGCCCTGAGGACGGCGAGCAGCGCGGTGATCCACTCGGTGGTGCGGGGCAGGCAGACGCCGACGCGGGTCTCCGGGCCGACGCCGTGGGTGCGCAGGGCGGTGGCGAGCCGGTCGGCGCGCGCGTCGAGCTGGGCCCAGCTGAGCGACCGATCGCCGGCGGTGACCGCAGGGCCGTCGGGTCGTTCCCGCGCCCACCGGGCGACCAGCTCCGGCAGCAGCGGCGGCTCCGGGTCGGCCGCCGGGCCGGGCGCGAGCAGCGCGTCCCGCTCCGCGGCGCCGAGCATCGGCAGCTGCGACAGGCGCAGGTCCGGGTCGGCCACCGCGGCTTCGAGCAGCGTACGCAGGTGCGCGTGCAGCCGTTCGATGCTGCCGGCGTCGAAGAGGGCGGCGTCGTACTCCCAGGCGGCGGCGAGGCCCGAGTCGGTGGGCACCAGGGTCAACGCCAGGTCGACGCCGGGAGCCTGGGTGTCCATCCGCACCACGTCGACGGTCAGCCCGTCGAGGTGGATGCTGTCCAGCGACACCTCCGCCAGGTGCAGCACGGTCTGGAAGAAGGTCTGCCGGTCGCCGTCCCGGTCCGGGCGCAGCTCCCTCACCAGCCACTCCAGCGGCACCTCCTGGTGCCCGATGGCCTCCAGCGACACCTCCCGGACCTGCCCGAGCAGCTGGTCGAAGGTGGGGTCACCGGCCAGGTCGTTCCGGGCGACCACGGTGTTGACGAAGCAGCCGATCAGCTCGCCGAGGCCCGGCTGCCCGCGGCCCGCCATCGGCACGCCGACCAGCACGTCGGTCTGGCCGGAACAGCGGTGCAGGAGCGTGTCGAACGCCGCCAGCAGCACCATGAACACGGTCGCGCCGCGCTCGGCGGCGAAGGCGCGGACGTCCTCGATCAGGTCGCCGGGGAGCGTGGCGAGCAGCAGCCGCCCCTGGGCGGCCGTGTCGGCGGTATGCGGCCGGTCGGTGGGGAGCCCGGTCGGCTCACCGACGCCCTTGAGCCGCTGACGCCAGACCTCCATGGACGCCCCGAGCGTCTCCGGGGTGACGTTCTCCCGTTCCCAGGCGGCGAAGTCCGCGTACTGGATGGGCAGGTCGTCGCCGCGCGCCTCCGCGCCGGCGCGCAGCCGTCGGTAGTTCTCCACGATCTCCTGGTAGAGCAGCTGGAGCGACCAGCCGTCGGCGATCAGGTGGTGCAGGCCCAGGGCCAGGCGGTGTTCCTCCTCGCCGAGGCGCAGCAGCGCGGCGCGGAACAGCGGGCCGGCCTCGATGTCGAACGGCCGCTGCCAGGCCCCGGAGAGCCACTCGTCGGCGGCGCCGGCCGGGTCGGCGCGGTCGTCGCAGGCGACCCGCTCCAGCTCGACGCCGGACCACGGCCACACCACCTGCACCGGGTCGCCGTCGGCCGCGGCGAACGTGGTGCGCAGCGCCTCGTGGCGGCGGACCACCGCGTTCAACGCCTCGTGCAGCAGCTCCGGGTCCAGGGCGCCGCGCAGCCGCAGCACGGCCTGGATGTTCCAGGCGGGGCCGCCGCCCTCCATCTGCTCCAGGAACCACAGCCGTCGCTGGGAGTACGACGTCGGTGCGACGAAGTTCTCCTCGGTGAGCTCCATGCCTACTCCTTCACGTCAGACCGGCGTCAGCTGGGGACCGTGCGCCGGGCAGGGCGCGGGATGCGGGTGATGGGCGGGCGCCCGGTCCCCCCGCCGGCCGCCGCCCGGGACACCGCCTCGGCCAGACCCTCGACCGTGCGTCCCTGCGCGAGCAGCGTCTCCAGCCGCAGCTGTACGCCGTGGGCCTTCTCGATCCGGGCGACCACCTGCGCGGCGAGCAGCGAGTGGCCGCCCAGCTCGAAGAAGTCGTCGCGGACGCCGATCTCCGGCTGCCCCAGCACCTCCTGCCAGATCCGCAGCAGGTCCGCCTCGACCGGGGTGCGGGGCGCGACGACGGGCGCGTCGCGCCGGCGCGGACCGGCGCCCCGGGCCAGCAGGGCCGCGTGGTCGACCTTGTGGTTCGGGGTCAGGGGGAACTCCCGCAGCAGGGCGATGGAGTTCGGGATCATGTAGTCGGGCAGCTCGTCGGCGAGGTGGCGGCGCAGCAGGCCGCCGGTCACCGGGCCCGGACCGGGCGCCGGCAGGACGAACGCGAGGATCTGCCCGCCCAGCAGGCCGGTCTCACCGACCAGCACCGCCGCCTGGCTGACCCGGGGGTGGCGTTCCAGCGCCTGCCGGATCTCGTTGAGCTCGATCCGGTGGCCGCGGATCTTGACCTGTCCGTCGGCACGGCCGGAGAACTCCAGGGCGCCGTCGGGCAGGAACCGGCCCAGGTCACCGGTGCGGTACAGCCGCGAGCCCGGCACGTCGGAGAACGGGTCGGGGACGAACGCCGCCGCGGTCAACGCCGGGCGGCCCAGGTAGCCGCGGGCCACCCCGGCGCCGCCGATGCAGATCTCGCCGGTCCCGCCCGGCGGTGACGCCGTACCCGCCGGGTCGTCCACGACGTAGAGCGACACGCCCGCGCACGGCGCCCCGATCGGCACCGAGGGCAGCTCGCCGTGCGCCGGGGTGACCTCGAACAGCGACGCCGCGACGGTGGTCTCGGTCGGGCCGTAGCCGTTGACGAAGCGGTGCCGGGCGGCGAACGAGGCGGCGAGCTTGGGCGGGCAGGCCTCCCCGCCCGAACCGACCACCGCCAGGTCGGGGAACTCCTGGTCGACCAGGGTGGCCAGCACCGAGGGCGGCAGCGCCACCGTGTGGATGCGCTCGCCGCGCAGCCGGTCGGCCAGCCGCTCGGGCGAGGCGACCTCCTCCTTGGTGGCGATGACCAGCGTGCCGCCGTTGGTCAGGGTGGCCAGGGTGTCGAAGACCGAGATGTCGAAGCTGAACGACACGCACTGCAGGGTGCGCCGCCCCGGGCCGACCTCCAGCGCCGGCGCCAGTCCCGCCAGCATGTTGCCCAGCGAGGCGTGGGTGACCTGGACGCCCTTGGGACGGCCGGTGGAGCCGGAGGTGTAGATGACGTACGCCAGGTTGTCCGGATGCGGGCCGGGTCCGGTCGCGGTGGCGTCGGCGCCCGCGGCGGGGGCCAGGAGGGGGACGTCGCAGGCCCGGGCGAGGTGGTCGGCGGTGGGCCCGGCACCGACCAGGACGGTGGCCGCGGAGTCGGTGAGCATGTACTCCAGGCGGGCCGCCGGGTATTCCGGATCCAGGGGCACGTAGGCGCCGCCGGCCTTGAAGACGGCGAGCAGCGCGGTGATCCAGTCGGCGGTGCGGGGCAGACAGATGCCGACGCGGGTCTCGGGGCCGACGCCGTGGGCGCGCAGGGCGCCGGCGAGCCGGTCGGCCCGGGTGTCGAGCTGGGCGTAGGTGAGGGATCGTCGCTCGGAGCTGACGGCCACGGCGTCGGGCCGTTCCCGCGCCCACCGCGCGACCAGCTGGTGTGCCAGGGTGCCCGGACCGCTCTCCATCAGGACCCCTGCTCGGCCATCCGACGGCGCAGGCTCAGTGGACGCATGTCGGTCCAGACCTCCTCGATGTGCGCCAGGCACTCCTCCCGGGTGCCGGTGGTGCCCTCGTCGCGCCAGCCCGGAGCGTTCTCCCGGCCGGCCGGCCAGATGGAGTACTGCTCCTCGTGGTTCAGCACGACCTTGTAGGGGCGGCTCTCCTGGTTGTCGCTCATCTCTCCTCCGTGGGTGGTGCCCGCTGCGGCACCCGGCGCCGACGCACGGCGGGGTGATCCGAGGCCCATTCGACCGTGACGACGACCGGTCGCACCCCTGCCGGGGGAGGTACTAGGACAACACCTGGAACCTGTGCCGGAGCCACCGCGGACGGTGGCCGGGCTAGGTGAAGCCCTACACCCGCGGCCGGTACGACGACAGCGGCCGGGTCCGCGCGGACACTATCCATCGGGCCCCCGACCAGGGGCGACCCGACCGTTGGTCACGAGGAGGAACAGTGCCCGCAGCGTCGCTGACCGCCCGCGCCGGCGCCGCCCTGGTGGTCGCCGGCACCGCGCTCGGGATGGGTGTCCTGGCCGTCCCCGGGCCCGTCGGGGCCGCCCGGCCCGTCGTCGACTCCGGCAGCGCCCGGGCCGTACCCGGCAGCTATCTGGTGCTCTTCGCCGACGGACAGCGGCCCGACCTCGCCGGCCGGTACGGCGTACGGGTCCGGGACAGCTACCACAGCGCGGTGCGCGGTGCGCTGGTCGAGGCGAGCGAGAAGCAGGCGCGGCGGCTGGCAGCGGATCCGTCGGTGCGGCTGGTGGAGCAGGACACCAGGATCGAGCGGGTGGCGTCGCGGACCGGCGTGCAGCAGGCCCCGTCCTGCGGCCTGGACCGGATCGACCAGCCGCGGCTGCCGCTGGACGGGTCGTACCGGTACCCAGCCGCGGCGGGCGCCGGCGTCGACGTCTACCTGGTCGACACCGGCATCGACTACCGGCACCCCGACCTCGCCCCCCGCGCCCGGCCCGGCTTCGACGCCTTCGGCGGCGACGGCGGCGACGAGCAGGGCAACGGCACCCTGATGGCCGGCATCGTCGGCGGCACCACCTACGGCGTGGCGAAGAAGGCCCGGTTGATCTCGGTGAAGGTGCTCGACGCGCAGGGCGGTGGCACCCTCGCCGGGGTGCTGGCCGGGATCGACTGGATCACCGCGCACGCCTCCGGCCCGTCGGTGGCCAACGTCGTCATCGGCGCCCCGGCCAGCGACGTGCTCGACGAGGCGGTACGCGCCTCCGTCGCCTCCGGTGTCACGTACGTGCTGTCGGCCGGGGCGAGCGCCGACGATGTCGACAACTCCTCCCCGGCCCGGGTACGCGAGGCGGTCACCGTCGGCTCGTCCGACTGCGCCGACACCGTGGCGTGGTTCAGCAACCACGGCCCGGGGCTGGACCTGTACGCTCCCGGGGTGGACATCACCTCCACCTGGCCGGGCGGCGGCACCAACTCCGACTCCGGCACCTCGGTCTCGGCCGCACACGCCTCCGGAGCGGCGGCGCTCTATCTGGGCCGGCGCCCCAGAGCCACCCCGGCGCAGGTGGCCGGTGCCCTCGACCGGGCGGCCGTGGCCGGCGCGCTCACCGGCGTACCGGCCGGCACGCCGAACAAGCTGCTCCAGACGGTGCGCTGACACCGGACGGAGGCCCCCGGCCGATGGCACTGTCCCTGCTGGTCGCAGCGCTCGTCCTCGCCGTGCTGGCGGCCGCCTACCGGTACCTGTACCGGCGGCTGGTCCGGGACGTCTCGGTGGCCGGTGGCCGGTGGCGACGGGTCGGCACGGTCGTCGTGCTGCTGCTGGCGGTCGGCACCGCGCTGCTGCTCACCGTCGGGCCGCTGGAGCCGCCCGTGCCGGTACGCCGCCTCGCCGCGGGGTGGGCCGGCTGGTGGCTGCCGGTGCTGCTGTACCTGGTCCTGGCGCTGCTGCTGGGCGAGCTGGTCCGGCCGCTGCTGCGGCGTACCCTCGCCCGCCGGGCCGCCCGCCCGCCGCACCGGACCGACGACGCGGACGACCCCGCGGACGCCTCCCGCCGGCTCTTCGTCGCCCGGACGGTCGCGGTGGGGGCGTCCGTGGTGGCCGTCGGCGGCGCCGTCGCCGGCCGGTCGGCACCGGCGTCCGGCCAGGACCCGGCGGCCGGGGGAGTGGAGCTGTCGCTGCCGTTCACCGGGCTCTGGCTGGCCCGCAACAGCCCGGCCCGGCAGGTGCCGAGCCACGGCACCGACCTGCTCGGCGGCCGGTACGCCATCGACTTCGTGGCGGTGGACGCGGCGCACCGGACATCCGACCGCCACGACTGGCGCAGCCTGCTCACCAGCGAACCGCCGGAGCGGTTCCACGCCTTCGGCCGGCCGATCCTGGCGCCCGCCGCCGGCACCGTCGTCGCGGCCCACGACGGCGAGCCGGACCACGAGGCGCGGCGGTCGCAGCCGGCGCTGGTGCCGTACACCCTGGGACAGTCGGCACGGCTGCGCCGGGGGGTGGGCGCGGTCGCGGGCAACCACGTGGTCATCGCGCTGCCCGGCGGCGCCTTCGTGGGCCTGGCCCACTTCCGGTCCGGCTCCCTGCGCGTCCGGGTCGGCGCGCGGGTGGTCGAGGGCCAGCACCTGGCGGACTGCGGCAACTCGGGCAACTCCACCCAGCCGCACGTGCACGTGCAGGCCATGGACAGTGCCGACCTCACGGTCGCCCGCGGGGTGCCGATGCTGTTCCGGCGGTTCCGGGAGTGGCCCACCGGACCGGGAACGGGACGGGTCAGGGAGTGGACGGTGCCGGGCGAGGAGGCGGTGGTGCAGCCGCTGCCGTCACCGCCCGTCGGAGGGTAGCGCCCGCTCGCCGATGCGCAGGTCGCCGAGCCGGCGGCGGATCGCGGCGCCCTGTCCGGCGCGGCCCCGCTCCTCGGCGACCCGCAGCAGCGACGACAGCGGGAGCACCGGAACCAGCCGGCCCGACGACGGGATCCACAGCCGGTCGTCGGGCGTCGCCGGGGCGGACCAACTGCCGTCCGGCCGACGGTTGCGCACGCCGACCAGGACCTCGAACGGGGTTCCGTCCAGCTCGACCCGGAGCCGGGCGCTCGCGCTCACCCCGGCCGCCCGGAACGGCTCCGTCACGGTGGCGTCCCCGAACCGGCGGCGGAGCGCCGCCAGCCCGACCGGGTCGGTCACCACGTCGACGTCGCCCGGGGTCACCACCGCGCCGTGCAGCGCGGCGGCGGCGCTTCCGGTGACCGCCCAGGCGGTCCGCCGGCCGACCAGCTCCGCGAACCGGTCCAGCGCCGCCCGCCAGGACGCCGGGTGACCTTCGCCGGGTACGACGGCGGTGGCGGGACGGAGCTCGGGCAGCCGGGTGAGCCGGTCGACCCGGTCGGCCGACACGTCGGCGCGGCGGACCGTACGGTCGAGCCAGGTGCCGTGGAGCCCGGCCCGGCAGGCGGCCCGGTGGTCGGTGTCCGGGTCGTCGCCGACGTACCGGAGCTGACGGGGCTGGTGGCCCAGTCGTGCGGCGGCGAGCCGGAAGGCGGCCGGGTCCGGTTTGGCCACGCCGAGCTCGGCGGAGCAGCAGACCACGTCGAAGGCGTCGCCCAGGCCGATCGCCGCCAGCTTGCGCCGCTGCTGGCGGGCGTCACCGTTTGTCAGCACACCGAGCCGGTATCCGTGGCAGCGCAGCCCGACCAGCGCGTCGGCGACGTCGGGGTACACCCGCCACGCGGCCTCGTAGTGTCGCAGGTAGTCGGCGAAGCGGTCGTCGAGCCGCGCCTCGTCGACCGGCGACCCCAGCAGCGGCAGGAACCCCCGCAACCGGCGCCGCCGCTGCTCCTGGAACGAGCACTCCCCGGCCAGGTAGGCGGCGAAGTGTTCCCGTTCCAGGGCCGACCACGCCGCGGCGAGCGCCGGCTCGTCGCCCGCGCCGGGCGCGACGGTGGCCGCCCAGGCGGTGACCGCCCGGCGGGCGGCACCGGCGTGGTCGAGCAGGGTGCCGTCCAGGTCGAACAGCACCGCGGCGGTCACGGCGGCCCGGCCGCCCCGGCGGCCGGCGCCGGGGGACCGGTGGGCACGCCGAGCAGCCGGGCGGCCAGCCCCAGCCGCTCGTCGTGGACGCCGGTCAGCGGCGGCAGCAGCAGGGTCGGCATCCCGACCTCCACGGCGGCGCCGTCGTGCCCCCGGCGGTCGCCGACCATCAGACCGGTGGCGAGGCGTCAGGGAGCGAAGTCGGACCGCTCGTGGTCGTCGCCGTACAGCGGGAGGGCGGGCGTGATCCACCGGGCGTACGTGGCCGCGACGGCCTCGACGGGGGTCACGGTGTCGACCGTAGTGCATCGGTGGCGCCGACGCCGCCCCCTCGGCGCGGGCTCCCGGGGGAACGCCTGGAGCTGGTCGTGTCCCGTCCTCCCTACGGCCGCGACGGGCAGTGGGTCCGGATCGTGTCGACCGGTGGGTCCACCGATCCGGAGGACGCCGTCGACCTCGGCGCCGTCGCAGTGGCGCACTGGTTCGGTGCCGAGGGCGCCTGGTTCGTGACGGTGGCCGGCTCCGGCACGGGCATCCATCCCGGCGAGTGCCTCGACTTCGCCCCCGAGATCACCGAGGTGGAGGCCACCGAGCTGCGCAGCTGGCTCGGCCGCTCCACACCGCCATCCTCCTGAGCGGCCGGCCGGCGTGCGCCGGGCTGGCACCATGCGGCTCATGACGGGGGACCTGGCGCGGCGGGATTCGGGCGGGGTGGCCGAGGGCCGTGGCCGTCGTCGGTGGTGGCAGGCGCTGCGGATCCTGCTGGTGGTGGGCTGGGTCGCCTGGGCGGCGTTCGCCTGGTGGTCGGCGCCGCGCGAGGCCGGGACGGCGCGGGCCCGGTCGGACCTGTCCACCGGCCGGCTGGTCTCCTACGAGTGGGCAGGCGGGTGGTCCTCGGACAACGGTTGGAGTTGGACCGACCGGGTCGAACCCCGGTTCTCCGGCCGGTCCGGGCCGCTGTTCATCTGGCGTACGACCGACTGGCGGGTGCACTACGCCCAGTTCGACCGTGGATCGATCGGCCCGGTGCCCTCGGAGCCCTTCGACGCGGTGCGGTACTCCGGCCCGGAGGCCGCCGCCTTCGACCTGGCGGTCCAATCGGCGAACCTCCAGCCCCGGTGGTCGGGTGTGGACGTCCCGCCACCGTTGCGGGCGCTGCCGACACTGCTGCTGCTCACCACGCTGGCGGTGCTGGTCCTCGGCCCCGCTCCTGCCCGGGGCACCCGGTGGTGCTGGCTCTGGGTGCTCACCGGCGTGCCGTTCGGCCTCGGGCTGCTCTGGTGGCTCGCCCGGGAGCGCCCGTGGTCGCCGGCCGAACCGCCGGCGCCCGACCCGAGCGGTCGCGACCCGCGTGACCGGTGGTACGTCGGTCTGCTGGCCGGGATCGCCACCTCGATCGTGGTCAGTCTCGCGATGTACGGGCTGCGGCAGGTCTTCGGCGAGTGGCTGGTGCCGCCCGGCGCGGGCAGCTGACCCGCCGTCCGGCCGGGGGACCGGTCGGCCGGCGAGGGCGGGCCACCTCCCGCTATCGGACGGACTCTCGGATCCGGCTGTCACCCCCAGCACCGTCAGATATGGTGCTTTTGACCGTTCTGGTGGCGTTTGTCGGAGCCGCCGGCCGGCCATCTTCCCGGCCCACGGCGAGCCCGACCGTCCATCCCACAGAGGTGTGTGAACCACGATGAAGGACGCGGAGACGCTCGTCCTGCCCCCGGTCCCCGCGGCCGGGGTCGGGGTCGAGGACCCGTGGGGGGAGGACCACGACCCGGTGGTCCCACCGGAGGCGGACCCGCCCCGCCGGTCGGTCACCCCGTGGCTGCTCCCGACGCTGCTCATGGGCGCCCTCGCCGTCACCGGCGCCGACCGAACCGGCCCGGCCGGCGGCGACGTCGCAAACCCGCTGCACCACCTGCTGCTGCGCGCCTGGACCACCGTCTTCGGCGGCTCCGACCTCGCCCTGCGTACGCCGTCGATCCTCGCCGTCACCGCCACCGCGGCCCTCGTCGCGGCCCTCGCCGCCCGGGTGTTCACCCCCCGGGTCGGCCTGCTGGCCGGACTGATCTTCGCCCTGCTGCCCGCCACCACCCGGTACGCCCAGCAGCCCCAGCCGTACGCGCTGGCCATGCTCGCCGCCGTGCTCGCCACCTGGTGCCTGGTACGCGCCCTGGAGGCGCCGACGGCCCGCCGGCTGGCCGGCTACGGCGCCGCCGTACTCCTGCTCGGAACCTGTCACGCGCCGGCGCTGCTGCTGCTGGTCGGGCACGGCTGGGCGGTGGTCGTCTTCCGCCGCGGCCTGGCCCCCCGCTGGCTGCTCGTGGCGTCCCTGGGCGCCGCGCCCGCCGTGGCGTTGCTGCTGCTCGGCGCGGGGCACGGCGACCGGCTCGTCGCGGGCGTCGCACCCACCCTGGACGTGCTCGCCGCGACCCCCGGGCAGTTGTTCGGGGTCACCGCCCTGGCCGGCGTCCTGGCCTGGCTGGCGCTGTTCAGCCTGCCGCTGCGCCGCTCCGCCGCCATCTACACCGCGTGGGCGGTGGCGCCGCCGCTCGCCCTGCTGCTGATCGCCCAGGTGACACCGGTCTGGCTGCCGGCGGTGCTGCTGTTCACCCTGCCCGCCTGGGCGACCCTCGGCGCGGTCGCCCTCGCCCGGGTCCACGCGGGCTGGTGCGTCGTCGTACTGGTGGCCGTCGCGGTGCTGGCCGCGCCGGTCCAGGTGGCCCTGCGCTCGCCCGACCCGGACCAGCGGGCCGACGGTCGGCTCACCCGGATCACCCGGCTGTGGACGCCGCCCGGCGGCGCCAACGCCGTCGCGCCCGGCCCGCGGGGCGCCGGCGGCGGCTGAGCGGCCGGCGGCTCGGCACACGTCATCGTTCGTCACCGAGATGTCGACACGGCATCGGCCCGGCCGGGTCCACGGCGGGCAGATCTCTTCATGGGGGCAATGTGGGCGTCGTCAGTGACACACGCCTGGCTCGATCCACCGGGGAGGGCCCGCCGGGCGGCGCCCCCGCCGCCGGTCCGGCCCGCCGGCCACCGTCCGCGCGCCACCACGACCGGCGCCGGCTCAACATCCGGGCGCGCCTGGCGTACGCGGCCTGCGGGGCGACCGCCGGACCGCTGACCGCACCGGTTCGCCCGGACGCGCCGGTCCGCTTCCGCGCCGCCCTCTCACCCGCGTCGCGGCTGGTCCTGACGCTGTTCGTCCTGCTCAACGCCGGCACCGGCCTGCTCTTCGTCGGCTGGCTGCTGATCCCCGCACACGTGCCCGGAGCCGGGGTCGTCGGCCCGGGTGGCTGGCAGACCTTCGCCGCCCGGCTCGGCTTCTGCGTGGTGGTCGGCGTGGAGCTGATCCGCCTGGCGCAGAACGTGGTGGTCTGGGTCTTCGCCTTCCACGCCCGGGATCCGGTGCCGGTGGACCCGCCGGTCGGCCTGCGGGTGGCGCTGCTGACCACGATCGTGCCGAGCAAGGAGCCGATCGACGTGGCCGAGCGGACGCTGCGGCGGATGCGGCAGATCGTCTACTGCGGCCAGGTGGACGTCTGGATCCTCGACGAGGGCGACGACCCGGCGGTCAAGGCGATGGCCGAGCGGCTGGGCGTACGACACTTCAGCCGCCAGGGCCGCCCCGAGTACAACCAGCCCAGCGGCGAGTTCCGGGCCAGGACCAAGTCCGGCAACCACAACGCCTGGCGGGCCGAGCACGAGCACGACTACGACGTGGTGGCCAACGTGGACCCGGACCACGTGCCGCTGCCGGGCTTCCTGGAACGGACGCTCGGCTACTTCCGCGACCCGGACGTGGCGTTCGTGGTGACCCCGCAGGTCTACGGCAACATGCACCAGAACTGGGTGGCGCACGGCGCCTCGGTCCAGCAGTACCTCTACAACGGGCTGATCGCGCGCGGCGGCAACGGCCTGGACGCCCCGCTGCTCACCGGCACCGGGCACCTCTACCGGCCGGCCGCCTGGCGGACCGTCGGCGGCTACCAGGACTCGATCATCGAGGACCACCTGACCAGCATCCGGGTGCACGCCGCGGTCAACCCCGGCACCGGCAACCGGTGGAAGGGCGTCTACACCCCCGACGTGGTGGCGATCGGGGAGGGGCCGACCTCCTGGGCCGACTACTTCAACCAGCAGAAACGCTGGGCTGCCGGGATCTGCGAGATCCTCGTCCGGCCGGAGATGCGGGCCCCCCGCGAGCTGGGGTCACGCCGCCGCTGGCACTACCGGCTGCTCCAGTTCTACTACCCGAGCGTCGCGGTCAGCCTGCTGCTGGGCAACCTCGCCACCGTCCTGTACCTGTTCACCGGCGTGGGCATGAGCCGGCTCGACGTCGCCGTCTGGTCGGCGCTCTGGACGTCCACCATCGGCACCTGGTTCCTGCTCTGGCTCTGGCTGCGCCGGTTCAACATCGCCCCGCACGAACGGGAGGAGATCGGCCTGGTCGGGATGGCCCTGGCGCTGTTCACCGGACCGATCTACGTGGCCGCCGCCGTCGGCGCGTTGCTGCGCCGCAAGCTGGCCTTCGTGGTGACCGCCAAGGGGACGCTGCGGACCAGCGAGTCCCTGGCCACCTTCCGGCTGCACTTCGCCTGGGCGGCCTTCGCCGCGGTGCTGCTCGGGGCGGGCTTCCTGCTCGACGACGGGCTCAACCCGCTGCGGGTGTGGCCCCTGCTGACCCTGCTGACCGGCCTGGCGCCGCCGTTGATCGCCACCGGCTCGGGCCTGGCCGCCCGCGCCGGGCGGCGCCGCCGGCGCCCGGCCCACCTGGCGAGCCGGCCCACCGGGGGCCGCCGCCGCCCGCCCCGATCCCGGGTGCCGGCCGAGAGGAGCGTCCCGTGGCACGGCTGACGGTTCCGCGCGGTGCGCTGCTGGTCACGGCCGCGCTTCTGCTGACGTACGTCTTCGTGATCGCGCCGGGCACCTCCGGCGCCCCGACCGGCGCCCCCACCGGCGCCCCGCCCGAACGGGTGGTGAGCGTCGAGCAGGCGCCCATCGCGACGGCCACCCCGACCCCGCCGCCCCGGCCGCTCTTCCCGCCGGCCGGCCGGACCTTCGTCGGCATCGCCACCCGGGAGGGCGCGTACGACTTCCGCGCGGTGGACGACTTCACCGCGGCGACGAGGCACGCGCCGCAGGTGATGCTCTTCAGCGCGGGGTGGGCGTCCGCCCCGTTCGACCGGGTGCTCTTCGACCGGATCCGGGACCGGGGCATGCTGCCGATGCTGGCCTGGGAACCCTGGGACCACCGGTTGGACGAGGCGGCGCTGCGCAACCAGCTGGCCACCGCGAAGATGAACCGGGAGCGGGCCACCCAGCCCCGGTACCGGCTCGCCCGCATCGCCGGCGGCGACTTCGACGACTACCTGCGCTCCTGGGCCGAGGGGATCCGCGCGCTTGGCTACCCGGTGGCCATCCGCTTCGCCCACGAGATGAACGGCGACTGGTACCCGTGGTGCGAACGGGTCAACGGCAACAAGCCGGGCGACTACATCAGGGCCTGGCGGCACGTGCACGACCTGTTCCAGTCGGTCGGGGCGACGAATGTCACCTGGGTGTGGAGCCCCAACGCGCGGTGGAACAACTCCGCCCCGTCGCTGCACGCGTACTACCCCGGCGACGACTACGTGGACTGGCTCGGCATCTCCGGCTACTACGGGATGGGGGCGTTCGCGACGTACCGGTCCTTCGACCAGATCTTCGGGGCGACCATCGCCCAGCTGCGCACCTTCAGCCGCCGGCCGGTGGTGATCACCGAGACCGGCGCGACCGACGCCAGCGGCCACAAGGCCCGGTGGATCACCGAGGCGTTCCGGTCGCTGCCTCGCTACCCCGAGCTGATCGGCCTGATCTGGTTCGAGGTGGACAAGGAGGTGGACTGGCGGGTGGCCGGCTCCCCGGCGTCGGCCAGGGCGTTCGCCCGGGCCGTGGCCGACCGCCGCTACGCGGTGACCTGGTCACCGGAGTCGGTGCCGCGGACGCGGATCCGGGACTGACCGGCCTCCCGCTCCACCCTGGGCTCCCGGACGGTCGCCGAAAGTGGCAACGGCGGCCGGTGTCGGCCCGTGAATCCGACTCCCGGGCCCGCTCGGGTCACCTACGCTCGAAACCGTGCCGCCGACGCCGGCCCCCCGGGGCCACCGGGCCGTTCCGTTCGAGATCTTCTTCGACCTGGTCTTCGTCTTCGCGCTGACCCGGATCCTGGCGCTGATGCGGCCGGTGACCGGGCCGGCGATGGCCCGTGCCCTGCTCCTGCTGGTGCTGCTCTGGCTCGCCTGGTCGTCGTACGCCTGGTTGGGCAACCAGGTCCGGCTCGACGTCGGCGGGGTGCGCGCCGGTGTGCTGGTCGCCATGGCGGCGCTCTTCGTCGCCGCCCTGGTGATGCCGCGCGCCTGGACCCCGGCGCCGGGACTGGACGCGCCGGTGCTGCTGGCGCTGGCGTACATCCTGCTGCGCAGTTTGCACCTGGGCCTGTACCACTGGGCGGCGGCGGAGCACCCCGACCTGCGCCGACGGATCCGGCTGTTCGCCACGGTCAGCGCGGTCTCCTGGGCGCCACTGCTGCTCGGCGCCCTGCTCGGCGGCGCCGCGCAGGCCGCGCTCTGGGTGGCGGCCTTCGTCGTCGAGATCATCGGGCAGCGCCTGTCGTACGCGCTGCGCGGTGGCTGGCCGCTGCACAGCGTGACCCACTTCGCCGAACGGCACGGGCTGGTCTTGATCATCGCGCTCGGCGAGTCACTGGCGGCGGCCGGCGTCGGGGCCGGAGCGGCGGTGACGGAGCCGCGGGTGCTCGGGGCCGCGCTGCTGGGCCTGGCGGTGGCGATCTGCCTGTGGTCGCTCTACTTCGACCTCGCCGCGCCGGCCGGCGCCCGCGCCCTCGGCGCCGCCACCGGCGGCCGGCGGGACCGGATGGCCGCCGACGCCTACAGCCAGGCCCACCTGCTGCTGATCGTCGGCGTGATCTACCTTGCCTGCGGCGTCGAGGAGGTGCTCGCGCGGGTTGCCGAGCCGTACGGCGGGGGCCACCACGGCGGCCGGGAGCTGAGCTGGTCCGGCGCCTTCGCCCTGTACGGCGGGGTCACGCTCTTCCTCGCCGGCCGGCTGCTCTTCCTGTGGCTCTCCGCCGGCCCGGTCCGGCCGGTGCAGTTGGTGGGGGCCGCCGTGACGGTGGCGCTGCTGCCGGTCGCCCGGCTGCTGCCCGCGGCCGGGGCGCTGGCGCTGCTGACCCTGCTGGTGGCCGCCACCGCCGGCTACGAACGGCTGGCCCGGGCCCGCTGAGCGGACCGGTCCGCTCAGCCGCCTGCGCGAGGCTCAGCGGGCGGCCAGCTCCCGCTCGCTGTATGCCCAGAGCCGGTCCGCGGCGGCCGGGTCCACCGCGTGCGCCGCCACCCCGCCGGTGGTCCCCGGCCCGCCGGGCACCACCTCGACCTCCTGGTTGTCCTCGAAGTACCGGCCGGTGACCCCCTCGACCAGCGGTGACGCGGCCAGCAGCACGGCGGTCGCCGCGCCCTGGGCGGGTGTCTTGTAGTAGTCCGGCGTGATCCTGTTGCCCGCCTCGCCCAACACGCCGAACGCGCGCAGGGTCTCGTCGTCCAGGTACCGCTGGAGATTGGTCATGACGTAACCGGGATTCATCGCGTTGGCGCTGACCCCGTCGACGGCCCAGCGCCGGGCGATGCCGACCGCCATCAACATGTTCGCGGTCTTCGACCGCCCGTACGCCGCCCACGGGTCGTACGGCTGCCGGGCGAGGTGCGGGTCGTCGAAGTCGAAGGGCTGCGCCAGGTGCGCACCCGAGCTGACCAGCACCACCCGCGCCGAGCCGGCGGCGCGCAGCGGGTCGTGCAGGCCGCGGGCGAGCGCGAAGTGGCCCAGGTGGTTGGTGGCGAGGTGCAGCTCCCAGCCCTGCGCCGTGAGCTGCCGGGTCGGCGGCGCCATGATCCCGGCGTTGGCGACCAACGTGTGCAGCGGCCCCTGCCACCCGGCGACGAAGGCGTCGACGCTGTTCAGATCGGCCAGGTCCAGGGCGGTCGCCCGGACCCGGCCGGGGAACTCGGCGACCAGGTCCCCGGCCGCCCCCGGGTTGCGGGTGGCCACGGTGACCTCCGCCCCGGCCCCGGCGAGGGCCCGGACCGTCTCCGCGCCGATCCCGGACGCGCCGCCGGTGACGATCATCCGGCGGCCGGTGAGGTCCACGCCGGCCAGGATCTCGGCGGCGGTGGTGCGGGCGGTGAACGGGGTGCTGAACCGGGAGGCGGTTGTCATGCGTCCACGGTAGGTCACCGTTCTGGACTTTCCGTACGAATGCGTCCAGTATTCTTCAGTCATCGTCCAGAGGAGGTCGGGTGGATCCCTTGACGGACGTGCTGGCTCTGGTCGGCGCCAGCAGCCGGATCTCCGCCGCCCTGGCGGCCGGCGGCCGGTGGTCGGTCCGTTTCGCGCCACCGGCGGGCGTGAAGTTCAACGCCGTGCGGCGCGGCGGCTGCCTGCTGCGGGTCGACGGGGTTCCCGAGCCGGTGACCCTGGCCGAGGGGGACTGCTACCTGCTCACCCAACCGCTGGGCTTCACGCTGGCCGGCGACCTCGACACGGCGCCCGAACCCGCCGAGCCGCTGTTCCGGGCGGCCGTCGACGGGGTGGCCCGGGCCGGCACCGGCGACGACGTGTTCCTCGTCGGCGGCGCCTTCTCCTTCACCGAGCGCGGGCGCGACCTGCTCCTGGACGCCCTGCCCCCGGTCATCCACGTGCCCGCGGCCACCCCGGCGGCCGCCACCGTGCGGTGGGCCGTCGCGGAGATCGACGCCGAGTTGCGTACCTCGGCGCCGGCCGCCGGCCTGGTCGCCGAGCACCTCGCCCTGGTGATGCTGATCCGGATCCTGCGCCTGCACCTCGACCGGGGCGCGACGTCCGGCTGGCTGGCCGGCCTGGCCGACCCGGTGGTCGCCCCCGCCCTGCGGGCCATGCACGCCGAGCCCGCGCACCCCTGGACCGTCGCCGAGCTGGCCCGGGCCGCCGCGGTGTCCCGCTCCACCCTGGCCGCCCGGTTCAAGCAGGTCGTCGGCCGCGGACCGCTCGACTACCTCACCGGCTGGCGGATCGAACTCGCCGCCGACCGCATCCGGCGCGGCGACGGCACGCTGGCCGGCATCGCCCGGGAGGTGGGGTACGGCTCGGAGAGCGCGCTCAGCGTCGCGTTCAAGCGCACCACCGGCCGATCCCCGCGCGACTACCGCGCGTCGGTCGCCCGCTCCGCCTGATCCCCGGTGACCGGCGCGGCCAGCGCCGCCCGCAGCCGCGCCACCCCGGGACGCACGCCGAGCAGCGGCACCTGGATCTCGTGCGGCCGCCGCCCGCGGGACTGGTTCCAGAAGCCCACCTCGCCCCACTCGTACGCGGAGAGCACCGGCCGGGTACGCCGCGGATCGGCCACCACCAGGACCAGGCGCCGGCGGCGTACCTCGGTCACCGAGAGCGCTCCCCGCTCGATCACCAGCGGCGAGCCGTCCGCGCGGGTGAGCACCAGCTCCTCCGGGGTCACCAGCAGCGGCAGGCCGGTCTGCCGGCCCAGTTGGACGTACGACCCGACGGTGACGATCAGGAAGACGGGCAGCACCGACCAGAGATCCCACCACGGCTCGTCGAGGACCAGCGCGTTGACCGCGCCGGCGGCGGCCGTGACGGCGACCAGGGTGCCGGCCAGCCAGGTCAGCACCCGCCCCCGCGACCGTACGAACCGCACCCCGTCCACCGCATCGACCCCCGTCACGGGCCGGGAAATCCCCGTCGGCGCCGGCCGGCAAACGTCTACGGTGGCCGGATGGCCCGCGACGTCGACGCGTACTTCGTCTGCGCCACCCCGCGCACCGGCAGTTCGCTGCTGCTCGGGCTGCTGGAGTCCACCGGGGTGGCGGGACGGCCGCAGGCGTACTTCCGCACGCCGGACGAGCCGCTCTGGGCCGACCGGTGGGGGCTGCACCGAGACCCCGACGGCGGCGTCGATCACCGGGACTTCCTGGCCGCCGCCCTGGCGACCGGCCGGACCGGCAACGGGGTGTTCGGGGCGAAGCTGATGTGGGGCACGCCGGCCGAGCTGGTCGCCCGGCTGGCCACCGTCCATCCCGACAGCCACGGCGACCTGGCGTTGCTGGAACGCGCGTTCGGTCGGGTCCGCTTCGTCCACCTGCGCCGGGCCGATCCGCTGGCCCAGGCGGTGTCCTGGTTGCGCGCCGAGCAGACCGGCCGCTGGTTCGTCGGCGGCAACGGCGAGATCAGCGGCGCCGCCGGCGGCGGGGGAGCGGCGCGCTACGACCGGGCGGCCATCGACGGGCTGCTGGCCACCATCGCCGCGCACGATGCGGCGTGGCGGGACTGGTTCGACCGGCACGGCGTACGCCCGCATCCGGTGCGCTACGAGGAGTTGGCGGCGGACCCGGTCGGGGTGACCCTCGGCGTGCTGGACTTCCTCGGCCTCGACCTGCCGGCCGGGCGGGCGGTGACGCCCGCGCACCGGCGGCAGGCCGACGCGCTGAACGCGGCCTGGATCGCCCGCCACCGCCTCCGGTGACTGAGCGGCCCACCGGGTAGGAATGGGGGCAACCGTCCTACGGAGGTGTGTGTCCATGACCCGCGTCGCGGTCACCGGTGGCAGTGGCAAGCTCGGCCGTGCCGTCGTCGACGAACTGCTCGACCACGGCTACGAGGTGGTGAACCTCGACCTCGCGCCACCGGCGCAGCCCCGCTGCCCGTTCACCCGGATCGACCTGGGCGACTACGGACAGGTGCTGGAGGCATTGACCGGCATCGACAGCCGGTACGCCGGGGTGGACGCGCTGGTGCACCTGGCGGCCATCCCGGGGCCGGGGGTGACCGGCAACGCCGCCACCTTCACCCACAACATCACCGCCACCCATCACGTCTTCGCCGCCGCCCGGGCCGCCGGCATCCACAACGTGGTCTGGGCCTCCAGCGAGACGCTGCTCGGCCTGCCCTTCGACGAGAGCCCGCCGCCGTACGTGCCGGTGGACGAGGCGTACCCGGCCCGGCCGGAGACCTCCTACGCGCTGGCCAAGCACCTGGAGGAGCAGATGGTCGCCCAGTTCTGCCGGTGGGAGCCGCGGCTGAAGGCGATCGGGCTGCGCTTCTCCAACGTGATGGAGCCGGCCGACTACGCCGACTTCCCCGGCTACGACGCGGACCCGCGGCTGCGCGCCTGGAACATGTGGGGCTACATCGACGCCCGGGACGGCGCCCAGGCCGTCCGCCGTGCCCTGGAGCACCGGGCCACCGGGATGGACGTCTTCGTCATCGCCAACGCCGACACGGTGATGAGCCGGCCCAGCGCCGAGCTGGTCGCCGAGTACTTCCCCGACGTGCCGGTCCGCCGGGCCGTCACCGGGACCGAGACGCTGCTCAGCATCGACAAGGCCCGCCGGGTGCTCGGCTACGAGCCCCGGCACGGCTGGCGCGACGCCTGAGACACGCGACCGGCCCGCCGCGGGGTGCGGTGGGCCGGTCCGTGGGGTCGCGGTCAGTGCCGACGGCGGCCGTACGCGCCGGCGGCCAGCCACACGCCGGCGGCGGCGAAGAGCACCTGCAGGAGCAGCTCGATCCAGTCGATGCCCGCGGTCTCGTCCACCCCGAACGCGGCGGCGACCAGCGTGCCGAGGATCGCGGCGACCACACCGATCAGCAGGGTGAGCCAGATCGGGATGTTCTGCTTGCCCGGCACCACCAGCCGGCCCAGCGCGCCGATGATCAAACCGATGATGATGGCGGTGAAGATGCCGGTGATTTCCACGTGATCGTCCTTCCGAGGGGTTGTGGTCGACGGGCTGATGCCCCTCGCCGGCAGCCGCCGAAACGTTTCGCACCGGTTGCCGGCGATTTGTCATGCGACTGTCATGGACCCGTCGTGAGACCGTCACCGAACTCGATGACCTCGGCCGCCGACCGCCGCGGCGCGGCCGGCAGGTCGGCCCTCGGATGGCCGTAGCCCAGCCGCACCACCAGGTACGGCTCGCCCACCCCGGCCAGCAGGTCGCGCATCATCCGGCGCGGCCAGGCCAGCTCGATGGCGTCGCTGATCGGGGCGGCCGACAGGCCCTCTGCGGTGGCGGAGAGCAGCAGCGCGGAGAGCGCCTCGCCGCCGCGCAGCCAGCCCACCGCGTCGTCCCGGTCCCCGAAGAGCAGCACGTACGCGGCCCCGCGGTCGAAGTCGGTGCCCGGGCTCAGCACGGCCGCCTCGCCCGGGGCGTGGTCCCGGACCGGCACCCGGCGCGGCGCCGGGCGGACCGCGGTGGCCGTCGGAACCCCGTCCCCGCTGCCCTCCGGCCGGTGCGTCCACTCGTGCAGCTCGCCCCGGTAACCCGGGTCGGCCAGCTCGGCGGCGGCCGCCCGGGCGGTGGAGACGGCCAGCATCGGCATCTGGTCCAGCCGAACCACGTGCAGGAACGCGCCCTCGTCCTCCACCGTCGCCCGCAGCCGGGACAACAGCTCCCGGGGCACCGGCCGGTCGCCGTACGCCCGGCGGTCGGTGCGCCGGCGGGGGATCGCCTCGACCAGCCGCGCGGCGGCCAGGTCCAGCGGCACCGGGCCGGCCGGCGTGAGCCGGGCCAGCAGCGCCGGGTCCGAGCGGTCCGGGAAGCGCTCCACGCCGACCGTCCAGCCGGCCGCGGCCAGCGAGACCCGGGCGTGGTGCAGCGCCGTGCCGCAGCTCAGGGTGAGCAGCCGGCCGTCCGGGTCGGTGGTGGCCAGCCGGCGCCCCGGATCGGCGTGCAGCTCCAGCGAACCGGCGGTGACCCGCCAGCGCCACGGTTGGGTGTTGAACACCGACGGGGCGTACAGGGACTGCCGGGCCGCGGCCTCCAGCACCCGTACCAGCGGCGGCTGGTCGGTCCAGGTCGACGGCTGGGTCATGGTGGCCTCCTCGATGCGCGTCCCCCTTCACCCTGGGTGACGCGCCCGGGGCCGACCAGGGCCGTCCGGCCCTGGTCGGCCGGCCCGGCCGCCGGGCGGCTCAGTCGGCCGGCTCGGCCGCAGGTGGCATGGCCAGGGCGAGGGTCAGGTCCAGCACGACGGCGGGATCGTGCAGCCGGTCGCCGTACAGCTCCCGCAGCTTGCCCATCCGGTAACGCACGGTCTGCGGGTGGACGAACAGGTCGGCGGCGACATCGTCGCGTCGGCCCTGGTGCAGCAGCCAGGAGCGCAGCGTCTCGGCAAGCCGGGCGGCGGTCGCCGGGGGCAGCCCGGCCAGCGGCTCCAGCACCTGGGCGCGCAGGTCGGCCAGCCCCTCCGGGTCCATGCTGAGCACCAGCTCGGCCAGGTGCTGCTCGGTGTCGAGCACCGGACCACCGTCCACCGGGCCCAACCCGATGCTCAGTGCCCGGGCGGCCCGCCGGTAGGAGTGGGCGACCCGGGTCCAGGCCCGGACCGGACCGAGCACCGCCCGGTGCCCGTGCAGCACCCGGGCCAGCTGCCGGCGGCGGGCGCCGTGCATGTCCGGCACCAGCAGCACCGCCATCTCCTCGGCCAGGTCGACCCCGGGCCGGTCCTCCTCGCTCTCCAGGGTGTGCGGGCTGAGCAGGGCCAGCACCGACCGGACGTTGCTGCGGGGCAGCAGCACCACGGTGAGGGTCTGCGGCGTCGGCCAGTCGGCCCGTTCGGCGCTGCGCCGCAGGGTCTCCTCGACCTCGCCGGCCAGCAGTTGCTGGGTGAGCCGTTCCAGGTAGCGCCGCCGGACCCGACCCGCGCTGGCCAGCTCGTCGGCGTGTCCGGCCACGCTGGCGGCGGAGAGCTCGTCGATGTAGGCGAACATCAGCTCGGCGAACTCGGCCACCGTCTCGGCGGACAGGCCGCTGCGCACGGTGGTGGTGGAGACCTCCCGCCAGGCCACCCGGGCCCCCACCCGGTACGCGGCCAGCAGCGCGTCCATGCTCCGCCCCGAGCGGGCCTCCCCGCTGCCCAGCGCGTACGCCGCCTCCAGGGCGGGGGTGAGCGGGGTGCTCGGGTCGGCCGAGGACTGGGTACCCTCGATGAGCTGGAGGAACGTGCCCAGGGCGATGCGTACCGCGTTCTGGATCTTTTCCCGCATCGAGCCGGTGAGGGCGCCGGAATAGCTGGGCACCTCGGCGGTGATCGCGCTCACCGTCCGTTCGGCGACCATGGGCAGCCGGTCGCGCAGCCGGCCGGCCACCCACTCGTCGAGTTCCAGGTGGGCGGCGCGCCGCGTCGTGGTCGACTCGTCGGACATCGTTTGTACTCTCCGAACAAAAACCTGCGAGTAATTCACCTTTGCCGGTCAAGATGTTATGCGATTCGGCCGGTCACGCTGGTCGTATGACCACAACTGTCCCGCGTCCTCCCGAGAAGGTGACCCTCCGGGACAGGATGCTGCGCCTCGCCGAGACGGTGACCACCCCGCTGCTGCCGCAGGACTACCTCGACCTGGTCGCCCCGCTGCGCTCCGGCGCCGACCTGCGCGGCCGGATCGTCGCCGTCGAGCCGGAGACCCCGGACGCGGCGACCCTGGTCATCCGCCCCGGCCGCGGCTGGCGCGGGCACACCCCCGGCCAGTACGTCCGGCTCGGCGTCGACGTCGACGGGGTCCGCCAGTGGCGGGCGTACTCGGTGACCTCGCCGCCCGACCGGCCCGACGGCTGCATCACGGTGACCGTCAAGGCCATCCCGGACGGCAGGGTCAGCAACCACCTGGTCCGCCGGGTCCGACCCGGCACGCTGGTCCACCTCGACCAGGCGCAGGGCGACTTCGTGCTGCCTGCGGCGACGCCGGAGCGACTGCTCTTCGTCACCGCCGGCAGCGGCGTCACCCCGGTGATGGGGATGCTCCGCTCCGGGGCGCACCGCGGCGCGGACGTGGTGCTGGTGCACTCCGCGCCCCGGCCCGAGGACGTCATCTTCGGCGCCGAGCTGCGGGACCTCGCCGACCGGGGCGTCATCCGGCTCGTGGAGCGGCACACCGACGTCCACGGCCTGCTCGGCGTCGACGAGCTGGCCGAGCTGGTCCCCGACCACCTCGACCGGCAGACCTGGGCCTGCGGCCCGGTCGGGCTGCTCGACGCGCTGGGGGAGCGTTGGGCCACCCGGGACGTCGCCGACCGGCTGCACGTCGAGCGGTTCCGCCGCTCGGTGGCCGCGGTCGGCGAGGGCGGCACGGTGACCTTCGCCCGCTCGACGGTGACCGTGGCGGCCGACGGCGCCACCCCCATCCTGGAGGCCGGCGAGCAGGCCGGCGTGCTGATGCCCTCGGGCTGCCGGATGGGCATCTGTTTCGGCTGCGTGGTCCCGCTGCGCGAAGGCTCCGTGCGGGACCTGCGCAACGGGGACCTGACCACCGCCGAACCCGGCGACGGCGTGCTCATCCAGACCTGCGTGTCGGCGGCGGCCGGCCCCTGCGACATCGAACTCTGACGGAGGAACCGGACGTGACCGTGATCCAGAAGAAGGCCGACAACCCGATCGCGCACCTGACCGCCGAGGACATCGAGTCGCTCGGCAAGGAACTCGACGCCATCCGCGACGAGGTCATCGCGAGCCGGGGCGAGAGCGACGCGGCGTACATCCGCAAGGTGATCAAGACGCAGCGGACGCTGGAGATCAGCAGCCGCGCGGTGCTGCTCTTCTCGCTGTTCCCGCCGGCCTGGCTGGTCGGCACCGCCGGCCTGTCGGTGGCCAAGATCCTGGAGAACATGGAGATCGGCCACAACATCCTGCACGGCCAGTACGACTTCATGCGCGACCCGAAGATCCACTCCACCACCTGGGAGTGGGACCACGTCTCCCCGGCCGCCCAGTGGAAGCACTCGCACAACCAGCTGCACCACACGTACACCAACGTGCTCGGCAAGGACAACGACCTCGGGTACGGCATCATGCGGGTCGACGAGGACCAGAAGTGGCACCCGATGCACCTCGGCCAACCACTGTGGAACTTCCTCAACGCCTGCTTCTTCGAGTACGGCATCGCCGCGTACGACCTGGAGCTGGGCCGCAACCTGCAGAAGGGCCGGCACAGGTCGCCGGAGTTCCGGGCGCGGGCCCGCGCCGTCGGCCGCAAGATCCGCAAGCAGGTCCTCAAGGACTACGTCGTGCACCCGCTGCTGTCCGGCCCGTCCTTCCTCAGCACCCTCGCCGCCACCTTCACCGCGAACCTGGTCCGCAACGTGTGGAGCCACTCGGTGATCATGTGCGGGCACTTCCCCAACGGCGTCGAGACCTTCGAGAAGAAGTCCATCGAGGGGGAGACCAAGGGGGAGTGGTACCTGCGGCAGATGCTCGGCTCGGCCAACATCAGCGGCAGCCGGCTGATGCACATCATGACCGGCAACCTGTCGTTCCAGATCGAGCACCACCTCTTCCCCGACCTGCCCAGCAAGCGCTACCAGGAGATCGCCCCCAAGGTCCGCGACCTGTTCGACCGCTACGGCCTGGCGTACACCACCGGCCCGCTGCCCAAGCAGGTCGCCTCCGCCTGGTGGAAGGTCATCCGGCTGAGCCTGCCCAACCGGCGCGACGCCCGCCCGGCCCAGGACCGGCCGGTCGACGACGCTCCCGCGCAGCCCCGGGTGCCGGCCCTGGCCGGTGCCGCCGGCGCCTGACCGGCGCCCCCCGCGCGTCCGGTCCGGACGGCTGACCAGCGGCGGCGAACGGTGGCAGGTGACCCGGGTGGGTGTCAGACTTGCCCCGGGTCACCACCGCGACGCGAGGAGCTGGTCGGCATGACGCAGCAGGGGCACGACCTTCGACCCGGCGCCGAACGCTTCGAGCTGTTCGGCGCCGAGGTGACGATCCTCGACCCCGCGGCGCTGCTGGCCGAGGCCCGGTCGCACCCGGTGGAGCTCTTCGCCGGCTGCTACTTCCCGGCGCCGGTGCGCGAGGTCCGGCTCACCGTCCGGGTGGACGAGACGGCCGGCTCCCCGGTCCACCACTTCGACGCGGAGGTCCGCGGCGGCGCCGCCGGCCTGGCCGGCGGGCTGCTCGCGCTGGGCGCCGTCGGGCCGGTCGGGGTGCTGCTCGCCCGCCGGCTCGCCGCCGCCGACCCGGCGGCGGGCCGGGTGATCGCCGGCGCCGGCCGGATGGCCGCCGAGGCCACCCGGCGGCTCGGCCTGGTCGTCCCGGCGGCCACCGCGGTCGCCGACCGCGGGCCCGACCCGGCCGGCGCGGCCGTGCTGCGTACCGCCGAGGAGCTGGGGCTGCGACCGGAGGTCGACCAGCAGGAGGGGCCGGACGGCGCGCGTACCGCCACCGTGCGGGCGGCCGTCGCCAGCGACCGGGTCACCCCCGCCCACCTGCGGGCCGCCGTCGGGCTGGTCCTGCAGACCGTACGCGAGCTGGCCGGCGACGACCCGCAGCCGCGGGTGCTGCGCGGGCGGACGTACGTGCTGGGCCGGGCGGTGGCGCCGACGGTGTCGGCGAGCGCGCCGCGCAGCGAGACCGTGACCCTGGACATGGTGGGCGGCCTGGACGAGGTGGTGGCCCGGTTCCGGGAGATCGCCGTCTCGTTCCGGCACCCGGCGGTGATGGCCCGCTGGGGCGCCCGCCGGCCGCAGGGCATCCTGATGTACGGCCCGCCCGGCACCGGCAAGACCATGCTGGCCCGGGCGCTGGCCAACGAGATCGGCGCCGAGTTCGTGGAGATCCGCACCCCGGAGATCCTCGACAAATATCTGGGCGGCTCGGAACGCAACATCAAGCAGATCTTTCGCGACGCCCGCCGCTACCGGGAGCCGACGGTGATGCTCTTCGACGAGTTCGACAGCATCATCAGCTACGCCGGCGCCGGCGGGGACGCCGCGAGCCAGGCCGTCAACGCGGTCGCCGGGATCTTCAAGCAGGAGATGAACACCCTCATCGAGGAGAACCCGAACGTCATCGTGGTGGCCACCACGAACTTCCCGCACCGGGTGGACGCCTCGCTGACCCGCTCCGGACGCTTCGACATCAAGGTGGCGATCCCGCTGCCCGACGAGGCCGGCCGGACGGCGATCATCGCCAAGATGATCCGCGAGCTGATCGCCCGGCACGAGCGCGTCGGGTTCCGGATGTTCGGCGACGACGTCGACCCCGCCGAGCTGGCCGCCCTCACCCCGGGCCTCACCGGCGCCGACATCCGGGAGATCCTGCGCCGGGTGCAACTGGCCAAGGCGATGGCCGAGGCGACCGGCGGCGGGCCGGTCGGCCCGATCAGCCAGCACGACCTGCGCGAGGGCGTCGCGGGCCTGCGTCAGGGTTGAGGCGTACGGTCGGAGGGCCGCCCCGACCCGCCGCCTGCGCGGGCCTTGGAGAGGAGACCCGTGTCGTCCACCCTGCTGTCCCGCCGTGACCTGCGCTTCCTGCTCTTCGACTGGCTCGACGTCACCCGGCTCACCGAGCGTCCCCGCTATGCCGAGCACTCCCGGGAGACCTTCGACGACGCCCTCGACCTGGCCGAGCGGGTGGCCACCGACCACTTCGCCCCGCACAACCGGGCCGCGGATCTGGCCGAGCCGACCTTCGACGGTCGTCGGGTGCACATCATCCCCGAGGTGCGGGCCGCCCTCGACGCCTTCGCCGAGACCGGGCTGCTCGCCGCCGCGATGGACGAGCGGGTCGGCGGGATGCAGCTGCCGCAGGTGGTCTCCGCCGCCTGCTTCGCCTGGTTCCAGGCGGCGAACGTGGGCACCTCGTCGTACCCGTTCCTGACCCTGGGCAACGCCAACCTGCTGCTCGCCCACGGCAGCGACGAGCAGATCGACACCTGGGTACGCCCGATGCTCGAGGGCCGGTTCTTCGGCACCATGTGCCTGTCCGAGCCGCAGGCCGGCAGCTCGCTGGCGGACATCACCGCCCGAGCCGAGCCGCGCGACGACGGGACGTACCGGCTCTTCGGCACCAAGATGTGGATCTCCGCGGGCGACCACGAGCTCTCCGAGAACATCGTCCACCTGGTGCTGGCCCGCATCCCCGGCGGCCCGCCGGGCGTCAAGGGCATCTCGCTGTTCATCGTGCCGAAGGTGCTGCTGCGCCCGGACGGCGCGCCCGGCGCCCGCAACGACGTGGTGCTGGTCGGCCTCAACCACAAGATGGGCTACCGGGGCACCACCAACACCCTGCTGAACTTCGGCGAGGGCGTACACCGGCCGGCGGGTGAGCCCGGCGCGGTCGGCTACCTGGTCGGCGAGGCCCACCAGGGGCTGGCGCAGATGTTCCACATGATGAACGAGGCGCGGATCGGGGTGGGCGCCGGCGCGACCGCGCTGGGCTACACCGGCTACCTGAAGTCCCTGGCGTACGCCCGGACGCGCCCGCAGGGCCGGCCGGTCGCCGACAAGGACCCGACCGCCCCGCAGGTGCCGATCATCGCCCACCCGGACGTACGCCGGATGCTGCTGGCGCAGAAGAGCTACGTCGAGGGAGCCCTGGCGCTGGTGCTCTACTGCGGACGGCTGCTCGACGAGGAGCGCTCGGCGCCCGCCGAGGAGGACCGGCGCCGGGCCCACCTGCTGCTGGACCTGCTCACCCCGATCGCCAAGAGCTGGCCGTCGCAGTGGTGCCTGGCCGCCAACGACCTGGCCATCCAGGTGCACGGCGGGTACGGCTACACCCGCGACTACGACGTCGAGCAGCACTGGCGGGACAACCGGCTCAACCCGATCCACGAGGGCACCCACGGCATCCAGGCCCTCGACCTGCTCGGCCGCAAGGTCACCATGCAGGGCGGGGCCGGGCTGGAGCTGATGCTGGAGACGATCCGGGCCACCGTGCACCGGGCCTGGAAGGCGGACGGCCCCGCGGCGGAGCTGGCCGGCCAGTTGGGCGCGGCGGTCGACCGGATCGCCCTGGTCACCCGGCGGCTGTGGGGCGGCGGGGACCCGGAGGTCGCCCTGGCCAACGCCTCGGTCTACCTGGAGGCCGTCGGCCACGTGGTGGTCGCGTGGATGTGGCTGGAGCAGCTGCTCGCGGTGGAGGCGCTGGGCTCACCGGACGGCCCCGAGGGGGACTTCCTGGCCGGGAAGCGGCAGGCGGCGCGGTACTTCTTCCGCTACGAGCTGCCCCGGACCGGCCCGCAGTTCGACCTGCTGGAGAGCCTGGACCGGACCACCCTGGACGCCCGGGAGAGCTGGTTGTAGGGCGTCAGCTCAGCAACTCCACGTAGCCGTCGCCGCCGTGCACCCGGATCCGCTGCCCGTCGCGGATCAGCCGGGTGGCGTCGGCGACCCCGACGACGGCGGGCAGGCCGTACTCCCGGGCGATCACCGCGCCGTGGGTCATCAGGCCGCCCACCTCTGTCACCAGCCCGGCGACCGCGACGAACAGGGGTGACCAGCTCGGGTCGGTGAACGCGGTGACCAGGATGTCGCCGGGTTCCAGGTCGGCCGCGGCGATGTCGTGGACGATCCGGGCCCGGCCCTCCACGACGCCGGTGGAGACGGGCAGGCCGACCAGCGCGCCGGCCGGCACGTCGTCGCGCCGGTACGCCCCGTCGAGGCACTCCCCGTCGGAGGTGAGCACCCGGGGCGGGGTGAGCGTCCGGTACGACCGGAACTCCTCCCGGCGCCGGCTGATCAGCCCGCGATCCACCCGCCGGGTGCGTACGGCGTCGTGCAGCTCGGTGAAGGTGAGGAACCAGCTGTCCTCCTCGGTGCGGAGCACGCCGTCGCGGACCAGGTCGGCCGCCTCCGCCAGCAGGGCCTGCTTGTAGACCAGGTAGCGGCCGACGATGGCGTACTTCGGATACTCCCGGTATCCGATGAAGGTCCGGACCCGGTCGATCATCCGCTTGGTCTCGTCGGCCCTGCGCTGCCCGTCCGGCAGGGTCCGCAGCCGGGCCAGGACGTCCCGTTCCTTCTCCGCCGCCGCGCGGCGGCCCCGCTCGAAGCGCCGCTCCCGCTCGCCGGGCGGGAAGTTCCGGACGTTCTCCAGCAGCAGGGGGATCAGCGCGACGGGGCGTTCGCTCCACCGGGGCCGGGTGATGTCGATCTCGCCGACGCAGCGCATGCCGTGGCGGTCGAGCCAGCCGTGGATCGCGTCGCGTGCCAGCTCCCCGCCGGGCAGGGCGGGCAGCTCGTCCAGGAAACCGTCGTCGGTGGCCTTTTCCAGGAAGGCCACCACCTCCGGGTGGGGGCGGACGACGTCGGCGACGTCCAGCAGGGCCAGGCCCATCTCCGAGGTGATGTTGCCGGGCGCGGACAGGGTGAGGGTGTCGGCCGCGTTCTTCTCGCCCAGCCACTCCCGCAGGTGCTCGTTGAGCCACCAGGAGGCGTCCATCCCGGCCATGATCACCTGCATGCTCAGCGGGTCGCGTACCAACCGCTTGTGCTCCTCGAAGGCGGCCAGCAGGGAGTCGAACCGCGCCGGCCCGGACGTCGCCGCGATGTCACGGCGCAGGGCGGCGAGGGCCGCCTCGCTACGGGAGACCAGCTCGGTGACGGTCGCCGGATCGGCCTCGACCGGCTCGGGCGCCGCGCGCGGCGGCGGTGGGGGCGTCGGCTGGTCGGGCGGTTCCGGGAGGAAGTCGCCGCGGTCGACGACGGTCTCCAGCGCGTCGCGTACCAGCGGGTCGCCCCGGCCCACCAGCTCCAGCAGGCCGGCGCGGCGGGCCGGCGACGTCAGGGTGTCGGTGACGTCGACGAAGAGCCGGCCACCGGCGGCGTGCATCGTCGCGATGGCGGTCAGCTGCCACATCGACCAGCCCAGCGGCTTCATCGCGTCGGTCATCATCTGCTGGTGACCGACGGAGACGTACACGTGGTTGGCGTCGTCGTCGGCCTCGGGGACCGGGAAGAGCGTGGTGACCGGCCGGCTCTGCACCACGTGGAACTCGTCGTCGACCAGGCACCACTCGATGCCCTGGGGCCGGCCGAAGTGGGCCTCGATCCGCCGGCCGAGGCGCACCAGCCGCAGCACCTGCTCGTCGGTGAGCGCCGGTTCCCGCTGGCGTCGCGGCTCGACCGCCGCCCGGGTCGTCCCGCCGCCGGGCAGGGCGTGCACGGCGACCCGCTTGGCGGCGACCGAACGTTCGACGATCCGGCCGTCGCGTACCCGGTAGGTGTCCGGGTCGACCAGGCCGGCGACCAGCGCCTCGCCGAGGCCGAAGCCGGCCTCCACCGAGGCCACCGTCCGGTTCGAGGTGACCGGGTCGGCGGTGAACAGGACACCCGCCACCTGCGGGAGGACCATCTTCTGCACGACCACGGCCATCCGGACCGCCCGGTGGTCGATGCCGTTGCGCTGCCGGTAGGCCACCGCGCGCTCGGTGAAGAGCGAGGCCCAGCAGCGCCGGACGTCCCGCAGGACCGCCGCCGCGCCGACGACGTTCAGGTACGTGTCCTGCTGGCCGGCGAAGGAGGCGGTGGGCAGGTCCTCCGCCGTCGCGCTGGACCGCACGGCGTACGCGTCGTGCTCGCCCAGATCCTTCACCGCCCGGGTGATCTCCGCCGCCAGGTCCTCGGGGAGGGCGGCCTCCTCGACGTCGCGCCGGATCCGCGCCGCCAGCGCGCGGACCGCCTCCCGGTCGTCCGGGTCGAGGCGGGCCAGCTGGTCGAGCTTGTCTCCGATCGACGGGACGCCGGCCAGCGTCCGCCCGAACGCGTGCGTCGTCACGCAGAAGCCGGGCGGCACCGAGACGCCCTCGATCCGCGACAGCGCCCCCAGGTATGCGCCCTTGCCGCCGACGAGCGCCCGTTGCGTCTCGTCGACCTCGTGCAGACCGCGCACGTCCTGCTGATTCATCCCCGTGCCTCCGATGCCGTCAGCGGTTCAACGACGCTGCGTCCGCGGACGGGTCGGCCCCCGCATGCACGCGTCGTCCCCCGTTCACCCCGCCCGTTTCGGGGCCCGGCCGACGATTCTGCGCCCGCACCCGGGTCTTGCGGCAAGACCCGGGGTGCGATATACGTTCAAGTGGGAGGAGTTGCCGCACCCTCGTGGACTGCGCCACGGCCCGGCCGGGCCGTCCTACCGCCTCTTGTCGACGACGCACATGGTGTGTCGGAAGCCCACCATCTCGTGCCCGACCACCTCGGGAGAAGAATCAACCGGGAAACCGTGCCGGCGCCGGTCCGATCCGGGCGGCGGCGGTCGTAGCAGCGGTGTACGGCGGCCTACCCGGGCGGCCAACGTGCACAGGAGATGATCGGTGATGGCGCAGTACCTGATGTCCGTGCTCCACGACTCGACCGACCCGGCCACCGCCGAGGAGATGGCCGCGATCGACGTCTTCAACGCGAAGCTCCGGGCCGACGGCCACTGGATGTTCGCCGCTGGTCTGGCCTCGCCTGACGCGGCCACCGTCGTCGACGGCCGGCGGCCGGGGCCGATCGTCACCGACGGGCCCTACCTGGAGTCGAAGGAACACGTCATCGGCTTCTGGATCGTCGAGGCGCCCCACCTCGACGTGGCGCTGCGGTTGGCCACCGAGGGGTCGAGGAGCTGCAACCGGCGGGTCGAGCTGCGGCCGATCCTCGGCGAGTGACCGACGTCGACGAGGTGATCGGCCGGGTCCACCGCGAGGAGTGGGCCCGGCTGGTCGCCACCCTCGCCCGCCGGCTCGGGGACCTCGACGTCGCCGAGGAGATGGCCGCCGAGGCGTTCGCCTCGGCGGTGCAACGCTGGCCGGTCGCCGGCGTCCCACCCAACCCCGGCGGCTGGCTCACCACCACCGCGTACCGCAGGGCCGTCGACCGGCTCCGGCGCGAGGTGCGGCGGGAGGAGAAGCACCGGGAGGCGCTGATGCTGTTCCACCCCGCCGAGCCGCTCGGCGCCATCGACGACGACCGGCTCCGCCTGATCTTCACCTGCTGCCATCCCGCCCTGGCCATGGAGGCCCGGGTCGCGTTGACCCTGCGGATGGTCGGCGGCCTGACGGTGGGCGAGATCGCCCGCGCCTTCCTGGTCGAGGAGGCCGCCATGGGCCGGCGGATCACCCGGGCGAAGGCGAAGATCAGAGCCGCCCGGATCCCGTACGGTGTGCCGTCGCGGGAGGATCTGCCGGCCCGGGTCACCGGCGTGCTGGCCGTCCTCTACCTGATCTTCAACGAGGGCTACCTGGCCTCGGACCCCGGGCGGGAACCGGTCCGCGCCGAGCTGACCGCCGAGGCGATCCGGCTGACCCGGCTGGTCCGTGCCCTGCTGCCGGCCGACGGCGAGACCGCCGGGCTGCTGGCGCTGATGCTGCTGACCGAGGCCCGCCGCGAGGCCCGGGTCTCGGTCGACGGTGAACTCGTCACCCTCCACGAGCAGGACCGCGGACGCTGGGACCGGGGGCTGATCGCCGAGGGGCACGCCCTGGTCCGCGCGCTCATCGCCGCCGGCCGGCCCCCGGGGCGCTACCAGATCCTCGCCGCCGTCAACGCCGTGCACACCGACGCCGCCGACGCCCGGCACACCGACTGGTCGCAGGTGGTGGCCCTCTACGACCAGCTCACCCGCCTCGACCCCTCGCCGATCGTACGGCTGAACCGGGCGATCGCGGTCGCCGAACTCGACGGGCCGCAGGTCGCCCTGGCACAGGTCGACGAGCTGCCGCTGCCCGACTACCGCGCCTTCCACGCCACCCGCGCCGAGCTGCTGCGCCGGCTGGGCCGCGTGCAGGAATCCCGGGCGGCGTACGACCGGGCGGTCGGGTCGGCCGGGAACGCCGCCGAGACGGCGTACCTGACCCGGCGCCGCGACCAGCTGGCTGGCCCGTGAAAGGCGTCGCGTTCAGGGGTTCGGTGCGCGCAGACCGTCGACGAGGATCGACAGCAGACGCGGCCCCCGGGCGTCGAGTTCGGCGTCGTCCAGGCGGGTCAGCCAACTGATGAGCACGATCACGTCGCGGGCGTCGGCGTCGGCGCGGATGCCGCCGGCGGAGCGGCCGGCGGCCAGCAGCAGTTCGATCGCCTCGCCGATCGGGCCGAGGCTGTGGGCGGTGAGGTCACGCCACGTCGCCGCCTCGACGGCGGCGAAGACGTCGCGCTTGACCCGGGCATAGGCTGCCACCCGGTCGAACCAGGCGGCCAACGCCTCCAGCGGCGGGCGGGCCGCCAGCAGACGCGGCGCCTCGGCGACCAGCTCGTCGACCTCCCGGCGGTACACCTCGGCGAGCAGGTCCTCCCGGGTGGGGAAGTGCCGGTACAGCGTGCCCTGTCCGATTCCGCAGGCTTTCGCGACGGCGTTCAGCTTCAGCTCGCCCGGCTCGTGCACGAGTTCGCGGGCCGCGCGGAGGATCCGTTCGCGGTTGCGCCGCGCGTCGGCACGTGGCGCGGTGCCACTGGCGGAAGCGGACACGTGTCCGCTAGAGTCGTCGAGGTAACCGGACATGTGTCCAGTCTAGCCTGAGGAGCCTCATGACCATCCAGGGCAAGGTCGTCGCGATCACCGGCGCCAGCAGCGGGATCGGCGAAGCCACGGCTCGCCACCTCGCCGCACACGGCGCCTCCGTCATCCTCGGCGCCCGCCGCACGGACCGGCTCGACCGCCTGGTCACCGAGATCGAAGCCGCCGGCGGCACGGCGACCGCCACCCGGGTGGACGTCACGACGCCCGCCGATCTCCAGTCGCTGGTCGACCTGGCCGTCGAGCGCTTCGGCCGGCTGGACGTCCTGGTGGGCAACGCCGGGGTCAGCAGGATCAGCCCCGTCGCGGACCTGGACGTCGAGGGCTGGTCGGCGATGGTCGACGTGAACGTCAAGGGCATCCTGCACGGGATCGCCGCCGCCCTGCCCGTGTTCACCCGCCAGGGCAGCGGTCACCTCGTCACGGTCGTCTCGACCTCCGGCCTGAAGATCGTCCCCACCCAGGCGGTGTACGCCGGGACGAAGAACGCGGTCCGCACCCTGCTGGAAGGCCTGCGGCAGGAGAGTACGACCGGGGTCCTGCGGACGACGTCGATCTCCCCCGGCTACGTCCGTACCGAACTGATCGACAACGCCGTGGACGACCCAGCCGTGCGGGAGCGGACCAGGCAGCACATGGCCGACCTCGGGATCGACCCCACGGCAGTGGCCCGCGCGATCGCCTTCGTGATCGACCAGCCCCACGACGTGGAGATCGGCGACCTGACCATCCGACCGACCCGGCAGGGCTGACCGCCCCGGCCCCTCGGCTAGCGCCGGCCGGGAAGCCGTTCGGCCAGGGTCGCCCGCAGGTCCTCGGGGATCCCCTCGGTCGCCACCAGCTCCGGCAGCAGCCGTGGCTCGGTCAGGTACGCCCGGAACGCCCGCGCGATCGTCACCCCGTGCGCCGGACGGTCCTCCACGGTCACCGGATCACCGGCCCGCACCTCGCCCGGCTCCAGCACCCGCAGGTACGCGCCGGGCCGGGCCGCCGAGGCGAAGGTCCTCACCCAGTGGGGCTCGCCCATCCTGTGCTGGAACGTGGCGCATGGGATGCGCCCGAACGTCGGCTGGAGCACCAACCGGGAACCGACGTGCCACCGTTCACCGATCACCGCGCCGTTGACGTCCACCCCCGCGGTGGTCAGGTTCTCGCCGAAGATCCCGTCGGCGAGCGGGCGACCCAGCCGCGTCTGCCACCAGTCGTAGTCCTCCCGCGCGTACGCGTAGACCGCCTGGTCGTCACCGCCGTGGTGTTGGACGTCGAAGATCTGGTCGCCGACCAGGCCGCTGTGCAGCCCGGTGGTCTTCGGTCCGGGGGCGCGCACCGGGACCGGGTGGTCGACGGGCCGCTTGTCGATGCCGGTGACCCCCACCTCCTTGGCCGGGTTGGGTCGCGGGACCGCCAGGTTGACCGAGAGGATCGTCGACACGGCCGGAAGCCTAGCGGCGGGCGATCCGCGTCGCCGCCCGGTTTCCCGCCGGTCCGACGGGTACGGTCGTCGCATGCGTGTTCCCACCGCCGCGACCACCGCCGGTTCCCTGATCGGTGGCTGGCAGCTCGCCCGCCGCACCGGCAACCGTCCGCTGGGCGGCGTCGTCCTCGCCGCCGGCGGTGTGCTGGCCGGCCGGGAGTGGGCCCGGCGGACCAGCCCGGCGGTCACGGCGGCGCTGGTCGTCACGTACGTCGGCGCCTTCGGCCTGTCCCACCCGCTGGCCCGGCGGATCGGTTCCTGGCCCTCGGTGCTGGCGGTGTCAGCGCTCACCGCCGCGGCCTCCTACGCCCTGGCGGACCGCCGCTCCCCGCGCTGAGTCGTTCGGACGGCTGTTTCCGGCCGGTGGGTGACCACCGCCGGGCCGGTAAATCCCTGGCCGGCCCCGGCACGCCGCGTCGATGATGTGGCCATGGCGACCATCGGACGAGCCGACCTGCCTCCCCGGGGATCCGCCCCCGATGCCGTAGACGGCCCGCTCGGCGGCAACGGCGCTTCGCTCCGGGCGACGGCCCAGGCGCTCGCCGAAGCCGGGACGGCGGCGGCCGTGGTGCTGGTCGAGGGGATCAGCGACCGGATCGCGCTGGCGACGGCGGCCGCCGGCCGGGGCCGGGATCTCTCGGCCGAGCGGGTGGTGATCGTGCCGATGGGTGGGGCGCACCCGGTCGGCCGCTTCCTGACCATGCTGGGGCCGCAGGGCGCCGGGCGCCGGCTCGCCGGCCTCTGCGACCTGCGTGAGGAGGGGATCTTCCGGCGCGGACTGGACCTGGCGCGAATCTGGTCGCCGCACACCCGGGACGAGCTGGAGCGCCTCGGGTTCGCGGTGTGCGTCGGTGACCTGGAGGAGGAGCTGATCCGCGCCCTCGGCGTCGCCGGGGTCGAGGCGCTCCTCGAGTCACAGGGTGACCTGCGCTCGTTCCGTGCCTTCCAGAGCCAGCCGGCCTGGCGGGGCCGGGAGCCCGGGACGCAGCTGTGGCGCTTCCTGCGCAGCAGCTCCCGCCGCAGCCTGCGCTACGTCCGGCTGCTCACCGAGGTGGCGGCGGAACGGGAAACGCTGCCCCGACCGCTGGAGACGGTGCTCGCCGCCGTCTGACCGGTCAGCCGATCGGATGGCCGTGCCGGCGGGCCAGCGCGGTCAGGTCCGGCTCGCCGAACATCTCCACCAGCGCCGCGAAGCCGGCCACCTTGTCCGCGCCGAACCGGCTCACCTTCGCCGCGTACGACGCCGAGGTGAGGAAGCTGGGCGGCGTCGACTTGCTGTGGAACTTGTCGGCGTACATCACCAGCTGCTCCTCCCCGCTGTCGGCGGTGTAGTCGTCCACCGGCAGCGGCAGGCCCTGGCGTCGCACGTCGTCGCGGGTCAGGCCGACCCCGGTGTGGTGTGAACAGAAGCGACCCAGCTCCTCGGGCAGCCCGAGGTCCCGCAGCAGCGCGTGCCCCAGCACGCCGTGCCGCAGGTAGTTCGCGTGGTCCAGGCGCCCGGTCGAGTCGTAGAGGCGGTAGACGCCGATGTCGTGCAGCAGGGCGCCGGCGCGTACCAGCTCGACGTCCAGCGGGGCGCGGTGCCGGTCGAGCAGCTGCTCGGCCACCTCGCAGACGATCCGGCAGTGGGTGTGGACCAGCTCGAACGCCTCCTCGCTCGGCGCGAACCGCTCGTGCAGCGCCCGGATCTGCTCGTCGGTCGGAAGCACCGACGTGCGTTCGATCGTCACCTGCCGTCACCCGCCCCGCGTCGCCGTCGGCAACACCATACGGGTTGCGCCGCCAGCCGGCGGCGGGCCGGTCAGTCGCCGGCCAGGAGGCGGTCGCGGACCTCGCGGCGCAGCACCTTGCCGATCTGGGAGCGGGGCAGCTCCTCCACCGGCACCACCCGGCGGGGCACCTTGTAGCCGGCCAGGTGCTCACGACAGCCGGCCCGCAGCTCCTCCGGCCCGCCGGTGGCGTCGGGCTCCAGCACCACGGCGGCCACCACCTCCTCGGCCCCGTCCGGGCCGGGCATCCCCACCGCGGCGGCGTCGCGTACGCCGGGCAGCCGGCGCAGCGCCTCCTCCACCTCCGACGGGTAGACGTTGAACCCGCCGGTGATGATCATTTCCTTGATCCGGTCGACCACGCTGACGAAGCCGTCGTCGTCCATCACCACCACGTCCCCGGTACGCAACCACCCGTCGGCCAACAGCACCTGCGCCGTCTCCTCGGGGCGCCGCCAGTAGCCGCCGAACACCTGCGGCCCGCGGACCAGCAGCTCACCGGGCTCACCGGCGGGCCGGTCCCGGGACGGGTCCTCCGGGTCGACGATCCGCACGTCGGTGGAGGGGAACGGAATGCCGACGGTGCCGGGGCGGCGAGCGGGGGAGACCGGGTTGCCCAGCGCGATCGGTGAGGCCTCGGTCATCCCGTACCCCTCGACCAGCAGCCCACCGGTCACCGACTCCCACAACTCGACAGTGGACGGCGGCAGGGGCATCGCGCCGGAGAGGGCGTACCGGGCCGAGGTGAGGTCGACGCCGCGGTCCCGGGCCGCCGTGGCCAGCCGCTCGTAGATCGGCGGCACCGCGGGCAGGAACGTCGGCGGGCGGCGGCCGACGGCGTCGAGCACCTGGTCGAGGTCGAAGCGGGGGAAGAGCACCATGGTGGCGCCGATGCCCACCGAGAAGGTCAGGCAGAGGGTGAGCCCGTACGCGTGGAACAGCGGCAGCACCGCGTACACCGTCTCCTCGCCGTCGCGCAGGCCCGGCACCCAGGCGCGGCCCTGCGCGGCGTTGGCCCGCAGGTTGCGATGGCTGAGCACGGCGCCCTTCGGGGTGCCGGTGGTGCCGCCGGTGTACTGGAGCAGCGCGGTGTCCCCGGCCTCCGGCGCGGGGTGGTCGGCGGCCAGCGGGGTGGCGGCGGCGAGCAGCTCCGCCCAGGACAGCGCGTCGGGGGCCGGCGCGGTCATCGCCGCCCGGGCGGCGCGGGCCCTGCCCAGCGGCAGCCGCAACGCCCAGCGCTTGCGCCGGGGCAGCGCCCGGGTCAGGTCGACCGCGATCACCGTCCGCACCTCGGCCCGGCCGGTCACCGCCGGGGCGATCTTGTCCCAGACCACGGCCACCCGGGCGCCGTGGTCGGTGAGCTGGTGCTCCAGCTCCTGCGGGGTGTAGAGCGGGTTGTGCTCGACCACCACCGCGCCCAGCCGCAGCACGGCGTAGAAGGCGACCACGTGCTGGGGGCAGTTCGGCAGCACCAGCGCCACCCGGTCACCGCGGCCCACGCCGAGGCGGCGCAGCGCCTCCGCGGCGCGGGACACCTGCCCGGCGAGCTCGGCGTACGTGGTGGTGGCGCCGAAGAAGTCCAGCGCCACCCGGGGGCCGAAGCGGTGCGCGGCCTCGGTGAGCAGGTCGACCAGCGAGCCGTCCGGCAGGTCGATCTCCGCCGGTACGCCGGGGGCGTAGCTGCGCAGCCAGGGCCTCTGGTCGGTCCGGTCCATCGCCGCCTCCTCGCTCGCCGCCAACGCCGCCCAGATTAACCTACGCTTCGGTAACCTACGGAAGCGTAGGTGGATGGGCGGGCCCGGCGTGGCGGGCGGGTCAGCGTCGGGAGTGCACCGACTGGCGACCCTTGACGAAGGCCAGCACGATCACCGCGACCAGGGCGATCAACCCGATGATCACCAGCCAGCGGACCGCTTCCAGCAGCAACCCGAGCAGGATGAGCGCGCCCCCGACGACGCCGACGACCCAGAGCAGGGCCCGCATGTTCGCCTCCCGTGACCGACGTGTCCCCGGCGGGGACGCCTGGGCCCGCCTTCCCGCTGCGGCCGCGCCCATGCCGGCCGGCCGCCGGTCAGCGGCGTGCCACGTACACCGTGTTGGCCGACTCGCGGCGCTGCAACGGGTTGGGGAACCGGACGACGTGGGCCAGCGAGGTCGGGAACACCTCGGTCAGGATCCGCTGGAACTCCGGGTCCGGCGGGTCGTTCGACCAGAGCGCGAAGACCCCCTCCGGGCGCAGGTGGCGGGCCATCCGGTGCAGTCCCTCCACGGTGTAGAAACCGGCATGCGACGGATGGAGCACGTGCCGGGGGGAGTGGTCCACGTCCAGCAGGATCGCGTGGAAGAGCCGGCCCGGTTCGTCCGGGTCGAAGCCCGCCCCGCTCTCCACCGCCGCGAAGAAGTCGGCCTGCACGAACCGGGTACGCGGATCCGCCGCCAACCCGTCGGCGAAGGGCAGCAGCCCCCGCCGGTGCCAGTCGATGACGTCCTCGATCGCCTCGACCACCACCATCGAGCGGACCCGGTCCTCCTCCAGCACCGTACGGGCGGTGTAGCCCAGGCCCAGCCCGCCGACAACCACGTCGAGATCGTCACCGGTCAGCGGCGCCAGCCCCAGCCGGGCCAGCTCGATCTCCGCCACCGGGAACAGGCTCGACATCAGGAACTCGTCGTCGAGCTTGACCTCGTACACGTCCAGGTCGAGCGACGGGTCCCGGCGCCGGCGCAGGCTGATCTCCCCGATCGGGGTCTCCCGCCAGGCCAGCTCTTCGAATCGGATGCCCACGCGGTCCCTCATTTCCGGCCGTTTCCGTCGTCGGATGCTACCGGTCCGGCCGTCCGGCCCGGGCCGGCATGCGGGCACACGACCTGGACGGATGCCGCTCCGGTCCACCCCGCGCGCCTCGCCCGCCGGTCACCACCGCCAGAGCGCCGCCGCCGCCACCCCGAGCAGCGCCACGGCCGCGAACACCGACGCCGGCCCGGAGGCGCCCCGGCACCGCAGGGTGACCGCCGCCGTGGCGGTGAGCAGCAGGGCCACCGGCCCGGTGACGACGAGCCACGGCTCCCAGCCGGCCGCCTCCCCACCGTGCGGACCCACCGGCCCGGCGGTGAGCAACCACCCACCGAACAGGGTGCCCGCCCAGCTCACCGGGGTCAGCGCCGAGGTGGCGGCGGCCAGCGCCGCGAGCGTCGGCGGCGGCCCCGAGGCGCCGGGGCCACCGGTGGCGCCGGCGATCGGGGTGCGGCGGGGCACGGCGGGCCGGAGCCCCGGTCGGCGGGCGACGGTGATCACTCGGTGACGCTAAGCCCCGGCCGGCCCGGGACGGATCAGCCGCGGGGTCGGGCCGCGTCGACCGGTGTGCCGGAGGCCCCGCCGCTTCGTCCGGCCGCCCCCGGCCGGCGGGTCGGCCCGGGCCCGTCCGACACGGCTCCGCGCCGACCGGCGGGTGGCCCGCGGTCTCCGGCCCGTGGCGCGTTCTGCCTGCGCCGATCGGGGCCGCCAGGTGGGTTCGCCTTCCTTTCGAGCTGATGACGCAGACGACTCACGGCAGTCGGCGACCGTGCGTGGACCGGAAGCCGGGCAGACGACGCTCCGGCGATCCGTTCACGTCATCAGCTCGACAGGGTGCGCAGGAGGTGTGCCGCCGGTCCGCTAGGGCCCGCCCGACTCCTCAAGGGCCACCCGACCGCGGCCCCGGGGACCGGGGGAGCGGTGTCGGGTGCTTGCGCGGACACGCAGGGTCCCCGGGATGTCGACGGAACGCTTATCCTGTGCGCCGACCGTATCGCCGGAAGGGACCGCATGCCGTCGCGGCAGGACCAGCTGCACTCGTACCAGTTCACCGTCCAGCGGGCGGTCGCCGCCCTGGTGATGCGGGAGACGGACCCGGCCAGGTCACCGCTGCGCCGGCTCGCCGGCGCCGGGCTGGCCAGCGTGCTGGTCGCCGTGATCGCCCTGGGCGGCGCGGCCCTGTACGGCCTGTTCGCCGGCGGCGGCACCAAGTGGCGCGACCCGAACGCCGTGATCGTGGAGAAGGAGTCCGGCGCCCGGTTCGTCTACCGGCAGGACACCCTGCATCCGGTGCTCAACTACGCGTCGGCGTTGCTGATCATCGGCGCGGAGCAGCCGAGGACCGTGCTGGTCTCCCGCCGGTCGATCGAGGGGGTGCCGCGCGGGCTGCCGCTCGGCATCGCCGACGCCCCCGACTCGTTACCGGCCCCCGGCCGGCTCGCCACCACCGGCTGGACGGTCTGCTCGGTGCCCGGCACCGACCCGGACCGCCCGGGCGCCCGCTCGGCGCTGCTGATCGGCCGGGACGTCACCGGAGGACGACCGCTGCGCGAGGACGGGCTGCTGGTGCGTCACCCCGACGGCACCCTGCACCTGGTCTGGCACCAGCGGCGGCACCTGATCCGTGACCCCGACCGGGTGCTGGCCGCGCTGGCCGCCACCCGGGAACGGGCCGTCCCGGTGGCGCCGGCGCTGCTCAACACCCTCACCGCGGGCGTCGATCTGGCCCCGCCGGCCGTGGCCGGGCTGGGCGGGCCGTCCCGCACGGTGCCGGGGGCCACCATCGGCACCGTCTACCTGGTCCGCAACACCGGGGGTGGCCGCCAGTACGCGCTGGTCGAACGCGACGGCCTCGCCGGGATCACCGAACTCCAGGCGAGCCTGCTGCTCGCCCGCACCGGCCAGAGCGCGCCCGAGCAGCTCAGCCTCGGGCGCTTCGCCGAGCTGCCCAGACTGCGCGACCGGGTGACCCGGGGCGCCGCCGCCCCGCCGTCCTCCCCACCCCGGCTGGCCGGCGCGGAGGCGGGCAGCGTCTGCGCCCGTACCGGCGACGACGGTGGCGCCCGGGAACTGCGACTCGGCGGCTCGCTGCCGGATCTCACCGCCGCCGCGCGGACCCCGTCGTCGGCCGCTGGGCCGCCGCTGGCCGACCACGTCCTGGTCGAGCCGGGCCGGGGTGCGGTCGTGGAGAGCGCCGCCGCTCCGGGGGCCACCGGTGGGGCCGTCTCCGTGGTGACCGACCTCGGGCGCCGGTACGTGCTGGCCGACCGGACCGTGCTCGCCATGCTCGGCTACCGCGACGTCCGGCCGGTACGCCTGCCCGCCGGGCTGGTCAGCCTGGTGCCCGCAGGCAGCCCACTCGACCCGGAGGCGGCCCGCGCGGTCGCCGCCCCCGGCTGACGGGTCAGTCGGCGGGGCGGCGCAGGGCGGTGACCGCGAAGGTGGCCTCGTCCTGCCAGGGGCGCAGGTCCCAGGTGGCGAAGCGGTGTTCGAGGCGCAGGCCGACCGCGGCGGTGTCGGCGTCGAAGTCGGGCAGTCGGTAGCCGCGGTCGGTGCCGAAGCCGACCACCAGCAGCCCGTCGGGGCGCAGGTGGGCAGCGATCCGGCCCAGCACCTCCCGCTCGGTGCCCGGCGCCACGAAGGCCATCACGTTGCCGGCGCAGACCGCCGCGTCGAACGGCTCGGCCTCGCCGGCCTCCGCCAGGTCCAGCTCGGCCAGGTCGCCGACCAGCCAGAGCGGGCCGGGGTGGTCGGTGCGGGCGGCCTCGACCAGCGCGGGATCGGCGTCCACGCCGACGACGGTGTGGCCCCGCCGGGCCAGTGCCGCGCCCACCCGGCCCGTCCCGCAGCCCGCGTCGAGGATCCGCGAGCCGGGGGCCACCATCGCGTCGACGAGTCGCGCCTCACCGGCCAGGTCGACCCCTTCGGCGGCCATCCGCCGGAACCGGTCGATGTACCACTGCGAGTGCTCGGGACCGGTCTCGGTCACCCAGCGGGTCGGGTTCGCCATGCCGCCACGGTAACCGCCCCACCGGCCGGGCCCACGGCGGAGTCGGGTCTCCGGGTCGGCGTCGGCGTGCCGGACCGCGCTCGACAGGCTTGTTCCCTCCACCGCCCGGCCCTGGGCTCAGCCCTTCTCGGCGCCGCTGGTGAGGCCCTCGGTCAACAGGCGCTCGCTGGCGAAGAAGAGGATGACGATGGGCAGGGTGAGCAGCACCGAGCCCGCCATCAGCACCGTCTTCGGCACCTCGACGCCGTCGGAGAGCAGGGACAACCCCAGCGACACCGTCCACCGGTTCGGCTTGTCGACCAGGAACAGCAGGGCGAAGAAGAACTCGTTCCAGGCGATCATGAAGTCGTAGAGCGCGACCGCCATGATCGACGGCGCCGCCAGCGGCAGGCTGACCCGGCGGATGATGCCGAGCCGACCGGCCCCGTCGATGGCCGCGGACTCCTCCAGGCTGACCGGGATCGTCTCGAAGTAGTTCTTCAACATGTAGACCGACACCGGCAGGGTCTGCGAGATGTAGACCAGCACCAGGCCGAGCAGTGACCCGCGCAGCCCGGCCCGGGTGAAGACCACGAAGAGCGGGATCGCGATGACGATCGACGGGAACAGGTAGACCGCCAGGAACAGGAAGTTCACCTGCCGCCGGCCGAAGAACCGCAGCCGGGAGACCGCGTACGCGCCGGGGATGGCGACCAGCAGGGTGAGCAGGGTCGCGCTGACCGCGACGATGCCGCTGTTGCGGATGAAGGTGAGGAAGCCCTGGCCGCCCTCCTCGACCGACTTCAACACCTCCGCGTACGTGGCGACGGTCAGCTCGCCGAACGGCACCAGCAGCGCCCCCGGGTCGAGCAGCAGCCGCTCGATCGGGCGTACCGACAGCACCAGCATGTAGTAGAAGGGCAGCACGGTGACCAGCAGGAAGCCCGCGATCACCAGCCGGCGCAGCCAGCGCAGGGTGACCGTCTCGATCCGGTCCCGGTCCATCACGCCTCCTTCCGGGCGGTGAAGAAGCGCAGGTAGATGCCGACGAAGATGATCAGCACCACGGCCAGGACGACCGCCTGCGCCGCCGCCGCCCCGATGTCGGTACGCGCGGTGAGGAACTGGTAGACCCGGACGCTGACCACCTCGGTGCCGGCGGCCCCGCCGGTGAGCAGGTAGACGTCGTCGAACTTGTTGAAGGTCATGATGAAGCGCAGCAGGGACAGCAGCGCGATCACCGGCAGCAGTTGCGGGAGCAGGATGTGCCGGAACCGCTGGGTCGGGGTGGCCCCGTCGACCAGGGCCGCCTCCTCCAGCTCGCCGGGGACCGCCTGGAGGCGGGCCAGCAGGAAGAGGAAGGCGAACGGGAAGTACCGCCACGCCTCGAAGGCGATCACCGTCCAGAGCGCGGTCGAGTCCTGGGAGAGGAACGGAATGGGCGTGTCCCAGCCGAGGAACCGCTGCCCCCAGTTGTTGACCAGACCGAGCTGCGGGTCGAGCAGCACCTGCCAGACGAAGGCGACGGCCACCACCGGCGCCACGTACGGCAGCAGCATGGACGCCCGGACCAGGGTGCGGCCCTTGAACGGCCGGCGCACCACCAGGGCGGCCACCAGGCCGATCGCGATCGAGCCGAAGGTCCCCCCGACGGCGTAGAGCAGGGTGGTCCAGAGCGTGTCGGCGAACCCGGGGGTGTGCAGCACCCGGTCGAAGTTCGACATGGTGAACTCGCCGAAGAGCCCGGTCTTGCGCAGCGTGGCGAGGCGTACCCGCTGGAAGGCCAGGAGCACCGTCCAGACGATCGGGATGCCGATCACCGCGACCACGACGAGCAGGGTCGGCGCGACCAGCGCGAGCCCGGCGCGGGACTCGCGCTGGCGCAGGGTCACCGGCCGGCGGCCGGTGGGCGGCCGCTCCCGGGTGGGGGAGCGGCCGGCCTCCGGCGCGGTGGTGGTCAATTCACACCGGCCTTGATCGCCTCGACGTCCTTCTTGGCCCGCTTGGCCGCCGCGGCGGCGTCGGACTTGCCGCCGACGACGTCGGCGAGGGCCTTCGGCACGGGCAGCTCACCGAGGATCGCCCCGACCAGTTTGCCCTGCCCCTGCGGCAGCCCCCAGCGGGTGAACGTGTCCGGGCTGCGGCCCAGCGTGTCGAGCACGTCCTTGCCGTAGACGTCGGAGAGCGGCTTCTTGGCGTCCACCCCGGCCTGGCTGGTGCGCCAGGCGGTCAGGAACTTCTCCTTGTCGTCGGCGGTGCCCTTGCGGACCGGGAACCGGCCCTCGGGGGACATGCCGAACCAGCGCGGGTAGCCGTCGGAGAGCATGTACTCCACGAAGGACTTCGCCGGGTCGCTGGCCGCGCCGTCGAGGACCGCCCACGAGCTGATCTCGCCGTACTGGGCCGGCTCGGTGGCGTTCGGGCCCTTGATGGCGGTGACGAAGCCGCTGTTCTTGGCCAGGAAGGTCGGGTCGGCGGCGCACTGCGGGCAGGTCGGCTTGGCGTCGTTGCGCAGCCCCGCCATCTCGTCGAGGATGAACGGCGACCAGACCACCATGGCCGCCTTGCCGGCGAAGTAGGTGGCCCGGGTGGTGTCGACGTCCTGCGCGCCCTTGACCGAGTGGTTGCGCATCAGGTCGCCGTAGAACCGGAACGCCTCCACGCACTCCGGCGAGTCCAGCTTGACGTTCCCCGAGTCGTCGGTGAGCTGGCAGTTGTTCGCCAGCGCCAGGTGCTCGAAGGTCTGCTGGGTGAAGACGTCACCGGGGGCGGTGGCCGCGGTGATGCCGGCGACGCCGCCGGTGTTCAGCCTGGTCGCGGCCGCGGTGATCTTCTCGTACGTGTCGGGGGCGGGCAGGCCGGCCGCGTCGAAGAGATCCTTGCGGTAGACCAGCAGCTGGCCCCACCCGTCACTGGGGACGGAGAGCTGCTTGCCGTCGTCGGAGGTCAGCTCCAGGGCGCGCGGGGAGAACGTCTCCTTGCCCAGCTTGTCGACGATCTGCGCGTTGGCGTCCGGGTGCAGCAGCTCGTTGCCGGCGAGCGTACGGATGCCGGCCAGCGAGACCGAGCCCACCACGTCGGGCAGCTCGCCGGCCGCGGCGCTGGAGGCGATCAGCGAGGGGAACTGGTCCTCGTTCACCGGAACCAGGTTGACCTTGACGCCGGTCTTGGCGGTGTAGTCCGCGATGATCGCCTTGGTGGCGTTCACCCGGTCGGCCACGTCCTCGAGGCTCCAGACGGTGATCTGGGAGTTGTCACTTTTCGGCTCGTCGTTGCCGCAGGCCAGCAGGCTGGCCCCGGCCAATGCCATGATCAGGGTTGAGGCGAGGATCCGCGTCGGAGGGGATGACACCGGTGGCACTCCTCTCGAAGGGTACATGAAGGATTCAACGTCTTGTTCTGATCAATTACAAGACATATAACTATTTTTGTCATTCGCACCAACCCGGCGCTTCCGGGAAGTGACTCATGGGCAATTGGGTTGTCTCACTCGCGGGCCCCCGACTGATCGGTCTGGAGCCCTGCCCCTACGATCCGCTCGGCCCCGGCCAGGTGCGGGTCCGCACCTGCTACTCCGGCATCTCGGCCGGCACCGAGCTCACGCTCTACCGGGGCAGCAACCCCCGGCTCAGCAAGGACTGGGACGACGTCACCCGGATGTTCGTACCCCGCCAGACCCCCGTGCCATACCCCCTGGTGGGTTTCGGCTACGAGGAGGTCGGCGAGGTGGTCGAGGTGGCCTCCGACGTCTCCGACCGACATCCGGGCCAGACCGTCTGGGGCATCTGGGGGCACCGGGCCGAGGCGGTCGTACCGGCCGGCGCGATCACCCCGCTGCCGTCCGGGATGGACCCGCTCGCCGCGGTCTTCGCCCGCCCCGGCGCCATCGCGCTGACCGCCGTCCTCGCCGCCGACCTGCACCTCGGGGACTGGGTCGGGGTGTTCGGGCAGGGCGTCATCGGGCTGCTCGCCACCCGGCTCGGCATGCTCTCCGGCGCCCGGGTGGTCGCCGTCGACCGGATGCCCGCCCGGCTGGCCATGGCCGCCCGGCTCGGCGCCCGGCTCACCGTCGACGCCGGCGTCGAGTCGGCCGCCGGCGTCCTGCACCGGGCCACCGACGGCCGCGGCGCGGACGTCTGCCTGGAGCTGTCCGGGGCGTACCCGGCGCTGCACGAGGCGATCCGGGCCACCACCCACGCCGGCCGCGTGGTGGCGGCCGGCTTCTACCAGGGCCCGGCCGACGGCCTCGGCCTCGGCGAGGAGTTCCACCACAACCGCATCCAGCTGGTGGCGGCCCAGGTCTCCGGCCCCACCCCCGCGCCGAGCATGGCCGGCCGGTGGACCGGCACCCGCGTGGCGCACACCTTCATGGAACTGGTGGCCGAGGGCAGCGTCGACCCGTTGCCGCTGGTGAGCCACGTCGTCGACGCGAGCGCGGTGGCCGACGCGCTGGCGCTGCTCGACCACGCGGCCGGTGACGTCCTACAAGTCGTGCTGAGGTTCTCATGACCATTCCCATCGCCTGCCAGGAACAGCTGCTCCCCGGCGCCGACCTGATCCAGAAGCACGCCCTCGCGGTCTCCCTCGGCTACGACGGGATCGAGCTGCGCGGTCGCGCCGACTTCGCCCTCGCCCGCCGCCGGCCCGAACTGCGCCGGGCCCGCGCCGCCGGAGTGGCCATGCCGACCGTCTGCGTCGAGATGGACCACTTCCTCGGCGACTTCGACCCGGCCCGCTCCCGCGACGCCGTGGCCAACCTGCGCTCCCAGCTGTCGGTGATCGCCGAACTCGGCGGCATCGGGGCGATGACCCCGGCCGCCTGGGGGATGTTCTCCCGCCGGCTGCCGCCGTTCGAACCGCCCCGCTCGGCCGCCGGCGACCGGCAGGTGCTCGTCGACGCCCTGGGCGAGCTGGGCGAACACGCCCGGGCCGAGGGGGTCACCCTCTTCCTGGAACCCCTCAACCGGTACGAGGACCACATGGTCAACCGGCTGGAGGACGCGGTCGCCCTCTGCGCCACGGTGGGACTGCCCTCGGTCCGGGTGGTGGCCGACACCTTCCACATGAACATCGAGGAGGACGACGTGCACCGGGCGCTGCGCGCCGCCGCGCCGTACCTCGGCCACGTCCAGGTCAGCGACTCAAACCGGTTCCAGCCCGGCGCGGGCCACCTGGACTGGCCGGCGCTGCTGCGTACCCTGCTGGAGCTGAACTACCGGGGCTGGCTCGCCCTGGAGTGCCGGCTGCGCGGCGACCCGGTACGCGCCCTGCAACAGGCCGCCACCGTGCTCCGGCACGCCCAGCCCCGGCAGGCCGCCGCGTGACCGCCCCGGGGCCGGCCGCGCCCGCGGTGACCGGCGACGGGGGCGGCCCGGCGGAGGCGGACCAGCTGCGCCGCCTCGCCGTGGCCACCCTCGACGGCAACTGGGAACACGACCACACCGTGCCGTCGCGGACCCTCTACCCGCACCAGTGGAGCTGGGACTCGGCGTTCATCGCGATCGGGCTGGCCCACATCCGCCCCGAGCGGGCCTGGCAGGAGCTGCGTACGCTCTTCGCGGCCCAGTGGGCCGACGGCCGGATGCCGCACATCGTGTTCAACCCGAGGCTGCGGGTCGAGGCGTACTTCCCGGGGCCGGAGTTCTGGGGCTCGGACCGCGCCGACGACGCCCCGGCCGCGGCCACCTCGGGCATCGTGCAGCCGCCCGTGCACGCGCTCGCCGCCTGGCTGGTGCACCGCCGCGCGCCCTCGGCCGCCTCACGGGCGGCGCTGGCCGAGCTCTATCCCGCCCTGGTGGCCCAGCAGCGTTACCTGGCCGAGCGCCGGGACGTCGCCGGCGGCGGGCTGGCGTGCGTGGTCCACCCGTGGGAGTCCGGGCTGGACAACAGCCCCGCCTGGGACGAGCCGATGGCGGCGGTGCCGGCCGACGCCGCCGTGATGCGGGCGTACACCCGGCACGACACCGTGCACGCCGACGCCGCGCACCGCCCCACGGACCTGGACTACGCGCGCTACCTGGCGATGGTGGAGTCGTACCGGGAGCACCGCTACCGCGACGACGACCTGGCGCGGTGGCACCCGTTCCTGGTCGAGTGCCCGCTGTTCAACGCCGCCCGGGGCGCCGCCGAGCACGCCCTCGCCGACATCGCCACGGTGATCGGCGTCGACCCGGCCCCGCACCGCGACCGCGCCCGACGGATCACCGAGGCCCTGGTCGGGCGCCTCTTCGACCCCGTCACCGGCACCTTCCAGCCCCGCGACGTCCGGGCCGACCGGCTGGTGCCCGCGCGTACCGCGCTCGGCCTCACCCCGCTGATCCTCCCCGACCTGCCGCCCCGGCAGGCCGCGGCGGTGGTCACCGAGGCGTGTTCGGCCCGGTTCGGGCTGGCGCCCCGGATGGACCGGCCACTGCCCAGCCACGACCGGACGGCGAGCGACTTCGAACCGCTGCGCTACTGGCGGGGGCCGAGCTGGATGAACCTGAACTGGCTGCTCTGGCGGGGACTGCGCAGCCACGGCCGCCCCGACCTGGCCGCCGGGCTGCGCCGGTCGATGATCGACCTGGTCGCCGGGGCCGGCTGCCACGAGTACTTCCACCCGGACACCGGCGCGGGCCTCGGCTCGGCCGCGTTCGGCTGGACCGCGGCGCTCCTCCTCGACGCCCTCGCCTCAGGCGATGCCGGCCGGGGTGGAGCCGCCGAGGCGTAGCGCGGCCATCGGCGCGTCGTCCACCGCGTACCCGAGCGCGTCGACCACCTGCACCACGCCGCTGACCTGCGCGCTCAGTCGCAGCGCGAGGTGCACGGTGGACCAGCGGTCGAGTTGGCCGGTCAGGGTCACCACGCCCTCGCGCACGGTGACGTCGACGGCGGTGTCCGGCAGCGCGAGCACCCGGTGCAGCACCTCCTGCACCACGTCCCGGCGGATGTCGTCGTCCGGGCGCAGGTGCACCGCGAGCAGGTCACCCCGGGTCACGATGCCGACCAGCCGACCCAGGTCGTCCACCACCGGCAGCCGCTTGACCCGGCGCCCGGTCATCAGCCGGGCCGCCTCGACCAGCGTGGCGTCCGGCCCGACGGTGATCGCCGGTGCGGTCATCAGGTCAGCGGCCAGGGTCGCGTCCGCCTTGATCCGGGCCTGCCGCCGCCGGCTGCCGGGGAACACCCGGCGCTCGTGCGGCTGCCCCAGCAGCTCCACCTTGTGCAGCAGGTCCGCCTCGGAGACCACCCCGAGCACCCGCCGGCCGCCGTCGACCACCGGCGCCGCGGTCACCCGCCGGCCGGTCAGCGCGTCCACGACCTCCCGGTACGCGGTGTTCTCCCGTACCGTCGCGACGTCCGTCGTCATCACGTCCCGTACCTGCCACGTCCGCATGGTGACCTCCTCGGCTCCCCCTCGACGCTAGGGGCCGGCCGGCCGCAGCGGCAGGGGCGCACGGGCCCGTCGGAACGGGACCGGTCCTGGTCCACCCGGGCCGGAGGTCCCGCCCGGGTCACCGCGGCTGGTCGGCCTCGGCCTCGGGCAGCTCCGCCGGCTCGGCCACCCAGGCGGAGAAGACCGGCAGGCCGTGCCACGGGCCCGGCGTGTCGCCGCGCCGGTCGGTGGCCACCGCCACCACCGCGTACGGGTGGCCGAAGCGCAGCTCGGCGGTCCGGGCCACCCCCTCGGGCGGCAGCGACACCAGCCCCATCAGCCCGGTGACCGCGGCGGCCTCGAAGCCGTACCGGGAGTAGCGGGCTACCGCCGCCTGCCGCGCGGCGACGTCCGCCCCGGGCGCGTCCACCAGCGCGGCCAGGGCCCGCCCGACGGTGGTGAAGCCCAGCCCGGCGGCGGTCAGGTCGTGCTCGTCGGACGCCGACCAGCAGGGCAGCGTCGCGACGTGCCGCTCCTCCCGCCCGCCGGGGGCGTTGGTCCGGACGGTCTCCTCGCGCAGCCTCCACAGCGGGGTGTCGCCCAGCGGCAGCTCGAACAGGGACCGCCGCCCGGCCGGGCCGTCCCCGTCGAGCACGGCGGGGGCCAGCTCGTGGGCGACGGCCAGCACGTCCCGCGCGGACACCCCGGGGGCGGCGGCGACCGACACGACGGTCAGGCCGGCGCCGTCGGCGTCCCGGGCGTCGGCGGCGTGCACGGCCACGTCGCCGGCCCGCCCGGTGGCGACGATCCAGGCCCGGTGGCCGTGCCGGGGCGACCGCAGCACCCGGGTCAGCCGCCTCGACCAGTCGCTGTCCGCACCGAGGGCGTCCGCGCCGACCACCTCGAACGGCTGCTCCCAGGAGATCCGGGTGGCCACCGCGCCGGCCAGGGCGAACAGCACGTCGGGGCCGACCGGCAGCGGGAACCTGCCGATCAGGCCGAGGGTGTGCTCGCGGGCCCAGGCGTCCAGCTCGTCCTGTCCGGGCAGCGGACCGGTCCCGGTCGCCTCGGGCAGCGTGGCCCGCCAGTCCGTCCAGCCGGCGGTGTCGTACCCGGGCCGGTGCCAGGCGGCGGTCGCCGCCGCGACCAGCGGGTGCGGGTCGTCGAGCAGCGCGGCCGCCAACCGGGCCGCCGTAGCCGGATCGGCGCCCAGCAGGTCGGTCAGCTCGTCGCGGTCGGGACCGGTGGCCGCGCCGGCGCCGAGGGCCAGCAGCAGCCAGGCCCCGAGCGGGGAGGCGACGTGGTGCCGATCCCCGACGGCGCGGTGCAGCCGGTCGGCGTAGCGGGCGAGGGCGGCGTGCGGAGTCTGGGTCATCCCTCCACTCTGCCCACCCGGCGGCCGGTCGGCACGGTCGTCACGACCAGAGTTCGAACGGCTCGTCGATCCGTTCACCGGCCAGGAAGTCCTCGACCAGCGTCGGCAGGCGGCCCGGATAGAACCGGGCCGACCCGGCGACGATCTCGGCGACCGGCCACCAGCGGAAGCCGAAGTAGTCCTCCACCTCGTAGTCGAGCCGCTCGGCGCCGTCCGCGTCCGGGCCGGGTCCGACCAGCCGTACGGTCAGCACCACCTCGTCCTGCACGTGCCGCAGCTGTCGGTGGACGAAGCTGGCCCGGCGCCGCCAGGTCGGCGGCCCGAGCTGGTCCGCGGTGGCCCGGATGCCGGTCTCCTCGCGCAGCTCGCGCAGGGCGGTGTCCACGTACGTCTCGCCGGGGTCCATCCCGCCGCCGGGCAGCTCCCACCAGATGCCGAGCCGGGGATGGTCGGGGTCGCGGGTGTGGAAGAGCAGCACCCGCCCGTCGCCGTCGAGCACCACCAGGCGGACCGCCCGGCGCTCGATGACGGGCAGGTCGTCGGGAAGGTCCACCGGGTCAGTCAAGCACGGCGCCGGTGCCCGCCGCGCGCTGCGCGGTCGACCGGCTGCGGCTAGGCTGCCGGCCGTGGCGAACCTGTTGAGGAACGTGGCGTCGAGGCTCGGCCGGGTGACCGGGAGGGGCGCGCCGTCGGCCGGTGGCCCGGCGGTGGTCCCGGCGCAGGCCGCCCGCCGGCGCCAGGTGGCCGCCCTGCAACGCCGGGAGCTGGCGTACGCCCCGGAGCTGGATGGGCAGGCCGACCCGGGGGAGATCGTCTGGACCTGGGTGAACTACGAGGACGATCCCCGGCAGGGCAAGGACCGACCGGTGCTCGTGGTCGGGCGCTCCAGCCGCACGTTGTTCGGGCTGATGCTCTCCAGTCAGAGCGAGCGGGACGGCCAGCGGCACTGGCTCGCCCTCGGCCCCGGCGAGTGGGACCGCGACCACCGCCCCAGTTGGGTACGCCTCGACCGGGTGCTCACCATGCGGGAGGACGGCATCCGGCGGGAGGGCGCGGTGCTGGACCGGGCCCGGTTCGAGCGGGTGGGGCAGGCGCTGCGCGCCGGCTACGGCTGGCGCTGACCGCACCGCCCGGGGAGTCGCCGCGGCGGGGCCGGCCGGCCGGCCCGGAAGTCCGCGCGGGGTGAGCCGGCTCAGCACTCGGCGAGGCGTGCGGTCTCCAGCAGGGCCCGTCGGGGCCGGGTGGCGGTGACGCTCTTGGCCCGGTACATCGCCTCGTCGGCGCGGCAGAGCGCCTCGGCGAGCTGGGTGTGACCGGTCACCGGCGCCAGCCCGACCGAGGCGGTCACCCGCAGGCTCATCGAGCCGAGCGCGATCGGCGCGGCCAGTGAGTCGCAGAGCCGGCGGGTGGCGTGGTCGATCCACCGCCGGTCCACGGTGGGGGTGGCCAGCAGTCCGGCGAACTCGTCGCCGCCGAGCCGGGCCACCAGGTTGTCCCCGGCGAAGGCGGCCAGCCGTTGCGCGACGCAGATCAGCACCTGGTCGCCGGCGGCGTGCCCGTAACGGTCGTTGATCTGTTTGAAGTCGTCGAGGTCCAGGACCACGGCGATCAACGGCTGGCCGGCGGCGTCGGTGAGCAGGGTGGCGGCGAGGCGGTGGAAGGCCCGCCGGTTGGGCAGCCCGGTCAACGGGTCGTGGCTGGCGGCGTGCCGCTCGGCGGCCAGCTCCGCCTCGAGGTGACCGATCTTCTCCTCGGCGCGCAGGGCCCGGGCGCGCAGCTGCCAGGCGGAGATCAACGCGCCCGCCGCCGAGATCCCGGACGCGACGGTCAACGGATCCGGCACGAGCCCTCCCATCACCGGGTGTCTCCGGCCCGCGAGGTGGCGTCCGCCCCCGCGTCAGGCCACGTTTTCCCTGCGTGTCGCCAGGTGGGGGGTAACCCAAAGTGAACGGATGGGTACCGGTCCCGTGCGATATCATGCTCGCTGTCCGATGCAGATGCAATAGCAGATGCACGTGCATCCAGGTCCACACTCGACGCTCCGGCCACCACCGCCCCTCCCCGCGGCATCGGCAGGCTCTTCACGAAGGACGCGCCATGCAGCAGCCTCAGAACGGCGTTCCGGTCACCCTCCTGCCCGCCCTCAAGTGGCAGAAGAGCCGCCGGAGCAACCCGAGCGGCAACTGTGTCGAGCTGGCCGAACTGCCCGGCGGCGCCGGCATCGCGATGCGCAACTCACGACATCCCGAGGGGCCGGCCCTGATCTACACGGTGGACGAGATCGCCGCCTTCGTGCTCGGCGCCCGCGACGGGGACTTCGATCACCTGATCAACTGAGCCGTCCCGTCGACGGGACCGAAAGTCCGTCCGGAGGAGTTCTTCTCACTGACCGTTCATGGCATGCTTACACGTCGGCCGGGCTGGGGCGCCCGGTCCGGGTCAGCAGGCATGCGGAGGTCGGCACGTGACGATGGTTCCCGCCGAGAGCGGCCCGGCCACCGGTCCCACCGTGCTGCGCATGCTGCTCGGCGCCCAGCTGCGCCGGCTGCGCGAGACCGCCGGGGTGACCCGCGAGGGGGCCGGCTGGGAGATCCGCTCCTCCGAGTCGAAGATCAGCCGGATGGAGTTGGGTCGGGTCGGCTTCAAGGAGCGCGACGTCTCCGACCTGCTCACCCTCTACGGCGTCAAGGACCCCGACGAGCGGGCCGCGCTGTTGAAGCTGGCTCGCGACGCGAACAGCCCCGGCTGGTGGCACCGGTACGGTGACGTCCTGCCCGCCTGGTTCCAGTCGTACCTGGGGCTGGAGGCCGCGGCGGCGCTGATCCGCACCTACGAGGTGCAGTTCGTCCCCGGTCTGCTCCAGACCGCCGACTACGCCCGCGCCGTGGTGCTGCTGGGTCACCCGTCGGCCACCCCGGACGAGCTGGACCGCCGGGTCGGCCTGCGCATCCAGCGCCAGGAGCTGCTGCGCCGCAGCGATCCGCCGCAACTCTGGGCGGTGGTCGACGAGGCCGCGCTGCGCCGACCGATCGGCGGGCCGGCGGTGATGCGCGGGCAGATCACCGCGCTCATCGAGGCGACCCGCTCGCCGAACGTCCGCCTCCAGGTGATCCCCTTCGACGCGGGCGGCCACGCCGCCGCCGGAGGCGCCTTCACCATCCTGCGCTTCGGCGACCAGGACCTGCCCGACATCGTCTACATCGAACAGCTCACCAGCGCGATCTATCTGGACAAGCGTGAGGACCTCGACTTCTACGCGCTGGCCATGGAACGGCTCTGCGTGGAGGCCGAGCCTCCGGAGCGCACCCCGGAGATCCTCGGCCGGCTGCTGGCGGAGCGGTATCCCGGCTGACCGGGTCTCCGGCGGTGGGGGAGGGGCATTAGCATGGTCCGACCAGTGACAGTGGACACACTGCGCAGCGTGACGGAGGCCCCCTTGACCACCGACGTTCCGGGCACCCCGGCGACCGCCCCGCACCCCAGCGACCGGATCGACACCTCGGTGGCGCATCCCGCCCGCCGCTACAACTACTGGCTCGGCGGTAAGGACAACTTCCAGGCCGACCGGGATTCCGGCGACGCGATGGCGGCCCGCTTCCCGACCATCCGCACCAGCGCCCTGGAGAACCGCCGGTTCCTGCGGCGCGCGGTCGGCCACCTGGCCCGCGAGGCGGGCATCCGGCAGTTCCTCGACATCGGCACCGGCATCCCGACCGCCGACAACACCCACGAGGTGGCCCAGGCCGTGGCCCCGGACTCCCGGGTGGTCTACGTCGACAACGACCCGATCGTGCTGGCCCACGCGCGGGCCCTGCTCACCAGCTCGCCGGAGGGCGCGACCGCCTACCTCGACGCCGACGTCCGCGACCCGGAGCGGATCCTGCGCCACCCCGACCTGCTGCGCACACTCGACCTGTCCCGTCCGGTGGCGCTGATGCTGGTGGCGGTGCTGCACTTCGTGCCGGACGCCGACGACCCGTACGCCGCGGTGACCCGTCTGCTGGACGCGCTGCCACCTGGCAGCTACCTGGCCGCCTCGCACGCCACCCACGAGTACCTCCCACCCCACATCGCGGAGGAGGCCAGGGCGGCGGCGAAGGGCGGCGGTCCGCACGGCATGATCAACCTGCGTACCCGCAAGGAGTTCACCCGCTTCTTCGAGGGGCTGGAGCTGGTCGAGCCGGGCATCACGTCGGTGGCGCAGTGGCGTGCCGACGACGAACCGCAGCCCCGGCCGTCGGTGGTCGACGTCAGCATGTACGGCGCGGTGGCCCGCAAGAACTGACCGTCCCGCGTCCCGGCCCGGCGGTCTCTTCCGCCGGGCCGTTTCGCGTCTCCCGTCCTTTTCCATTGACGCGCGCCGACGGGCGGGGGTAGCTTCTGAATCGATACAGTTCTGAATCGATACAGAAGGGGGTCCCGGTGAAGCCCACCCTGCAAGCCGTGGCGGACGCCGTCGGTGTCTCCCGCAGCACCGTCTCCAACGCCTACAGCCGGCCCGACCAGCTCTCACCGGCGCTGCGCACGCAGATCCTCGCGGCGGCCCGGGAGCTCGGCTACGCCGGCCCCAACCCCACCGCGCGGTCGCTGCGCCGGGGCTTCGTCGGCGCCATCGGCGTCCTGTTCACCTCGCAGTTGTCGTACGCGTTCACCGACCCGTTCGCCGTCCGTTTCCTGGCCGGGGTGAGCCGGGCGGCCGAGCGGCACGGCACGAGCCTGCTGCTGGTGCCCCTGCCGGACGACCCCGCCGGGGCCCGCCAGGCCGTCGAGAACGCCGCCGTCGACGGCTTCTGCGTCTACTGCGCCGGCGACGAGAGCTGGGCGCTCGACGTGATCGGCGACCGCGGCCTGCCGTACGTCACCACCGCCGCCCGCATCGGCGCGGGCACCGACCACCGCTACGTGGCCATCGACGAGCGGGCCGCGGCCCGCTCCGCCGCCGAACACGTGGCCGCCCTCGGGCACCGGCGGGTGGCGTTCCTGGGCGACGGCGTGCTGCCCGACGCGCCGTCGGGCCCGCTGCGACTGTCCACGGCGGACGAGGTGCCGCACCCCACCACCCGGGGCCGGCTCGCCGGTTTCCAGGACGCGTTCGCCGCGGTCGGTGTCGACTGGTCCGCGGTCACCCTGCTCACCGCCGCCGGCAACAGCCGGGCCGCGGGCGCCGACGCCGTCCGCGACCTGCTCGCCGACGACGCGCCACCGACCGCCGTACTGGCCTGCTCCGACGTGCTGGCGCTCGGGGTGCTCGACGCGCTGGCCGCCCGGGACCGGCGCACCGCCGAGCGGCATCCCGTCTCGGTGACCGGTTTCGACGACATTCCGGAGGCCGCCGAGGCGGGCCTCACCACCGTGCGCCAACCGGCCGAGGAGAAGGGCCGGATCGCCACCGAACTGCTGCTGGAACCGCCCGCCGACCCGGCCGCCGGGCAGGTCCTGCTCGACACCGAACTGATCGTCCGCACCTCCACCCGTCCCGTAAGGAGCTGACCATGGAGCACCCGACCGGCTACACCCTCGCCATCGACGCCGTCACCCGGCACGTCAACTCGGCCCGCCCGGACGCCCCCGTGCTGCCGCACCGGGAACCACGGCCGCGCCTCGCGCCCAGCCGGCTGCTCGCGGCGACCGCCCTGCGCCGGCTCGCCGACCTGATGGAACCGGCCCCGGCCAAGCCCTGCGCCGGCTGACCGCTCGCCCATCCGCCCTGGCCCCGGTCGAAAACCGGCGCCGGGGTGGTGGTCGGCGGCGGTGGACGGGCACACTGGGGCACCATGTCGCCGTTCATGCCCGCCCTGAGGCTGCACGATCGGTACGTCCTGCGGGCGCGCATCGGCCTCGGCGGGATGTCCGAGGTGTGGCGCGCCGACGACCAGGTGCTGCACCGGCCCGTCGCGGTCAAGGCCCTCGCCGCCCCGCTCGCCGCGGACCCGCAGCTGCGGGCCACCATCGGGCGCGAGGCCCGCGCCGCCGCCCGGCTGACCCACCCGCACGTCACCCGGGTGTACGACTACGCAGAGGCGACCCTGCCCGACGGTCGCGTCGTGCCGTACCTGGTGATGGAGCTGGTGGAGGGCGAGAACCTGGCCGACCGGCTCGCCACCGGTCCGCTGGCCTGGCGCGACGCCGTCCGGATGGCCGGTCAGGTCGCCGGCGCGCTGGCCGCCGCGCATCGAATCGGCGTGGTGCACCGCGACATCAAGCCCGGCAACGTCATGCTCACCGAGACCGGCGCCAAGGTCCTCGACTTCGGCATCGCCGCGCTCGCCGGACCCTCACACCCCGGTCGGTCCGGCGAGCCGATGATGGGCACGCCCGCGTACTTCGCCCCGGAACGCCTCGCCGCCGGCCCACCCGACCCGGCCAGCGACGTGTACGCCCTCGGCGCGCTGCTCTACCGCGCCCTGACCGGTGCGCCGCCCTTTCCCGTGCGCACCTGGGAGGACGCCCGGGCGGTGCACGCCCGGCCCGCCGCGCCGCCGCCGCTGCGGGTGCCCGGCCTGCCGGCCGACCTGGCCGCGTCGACCCTGGCCTGTCTCTCGCCCGACCCGGTCCGCCGCCCGACCGCCGCCCAGCTCGCCACCCGGTTCGGGGCCGGACAGCCGGCCGACCCACCCACCGCCGTGCTGCCCAGCGGCCCGCTGCCCGCCGGGTACCCGCCGCACGGCGGGTACCCCGGCCAGCCGGGCTTGGTGCGCGGGAACCCGGGCCCGGCCGGCGGCGGGCAGCCACCCACGATGATCGACCGGGCCGCTCCGCGCCCGGCTGCGGCCGCTCGGTCCAACCGCCTGCTCGGCGTGCTGGTCGCCGCCGGTCTCGCCCTGCTGGTCGGCCTGGTCGCCCTGGCCGGTCGGGACGGCGGGATCCCCCGGACCACGTCCCCCACCCGGCCGGCCACCGAGGCGCCCGCCGCGAAGCCGTCGACCGCGCCGGCCGAGCCGACCCGGCGGGCGACCAGCGCCGGGCCGCCCGCCGCCGGCCAACCGGTGCCGGTGACGCTGCGGCAGGTGGCCGCCGCGTTCGGCACCCTCCTCGACCAGGCCGAGAGGGCCGGGCGCGTCGACGGGGACACCGTCGACGAGCTGCGCGACAAGCTCGCCGAGCTGGACCGGGGCAAGCCCAAGGACCGGGCCAAACGGGTCGACGACCTGCGCGAGAAGGTCACCGAAGCGGTCGAGAAGGAGCGGATCGACCCCGCCACCGCCGACGGCCTGCTGCGGCTGCTCGACGCCGCCGACCGGCTGCGCGGTGGCCGCAACGCCGGCTGACCCGGTCGCCCGGGCGAGCTGGGGCCGCCGGATCAGACCAGCCGGACCTGGTCGCCGACCCGGATCGGTCCGGGTCGGAGCACCTGTGCGTAGGCGCCCAGGCACGGTTGCGGGCCGAGCCCGGGCAGCGGCTCCACCCGGTTGAGTCGGGCCGGCACGCGCAGCGCGTCTGGGTCAGGGGGAAGGTCGCCGTGCGCCAGCGTCGGTACGGCGCACCGTGGCGTCGGCGCGATCACCCGCAGCACGAGATCGGTACCGATACGCAGCTCCCGGCCGACCCACCCGTTCTCCGCGAAGGGTTCCGTGTCGGTGGCCAGCACCAGGTTGGGTCGGTACCGCGCAACCGCACCGCCGTCCCGTCTGGCCGGCTCGGTGCCGGGGGACGCCCGCCGACCGTCGATCGCCGCCCCGCTCCCTGCCGTCGCCCAGCCGGCCCGGGCCAGGCTCGGGGTGTTCACCAGGTGGATCGGCGCGAAGTCGACGAAGCTGCCGGGTGGGGCGGCGGCGCCGATCCGGCTCTCGTCCACCGCCACCGTCGCCGTCACGCCGGCGGCCAGGACCTCCTCGGGCCGGGCCCGATCCAGGGTCGCCTCCGGCGGCACCTGGTCGATGAGGGTGACCGGCTCGCCCAGTGCCGCGCTGAGCAGGTCGTCCACGTCGGTGGCGTCGCCGGCGACCGTTCGCCCGTCGGGAAGCGTCACGCGTACCGTCGATCGGCCGTCACCCTCCGCCCGCAGGGTGAGCAGGCTGCGCCAGCGCCGGGGGTCCTTGGCGCTGGCGATCTTTCCCGACGTCTGGTGTCTCAGCGCCAGCCGGCGGTCACCCGGGATACCGGCGGCGGTGACCTCCACCGAGGTGCGGCGTTCACCCAGCATCGACTTGACCGGGTACCGCCAGATCTCCTCGACGTGCCCGACCGCACCGGCCTGCGCCACGTGCCCTCCGGCCGGCCCGGGGTCCGTCGGTCCGGTCGGCGTCCGGCGGGTCACTGCGGCTCCAGCGCGCGGATCAGCGCGGTGGCCCGCGCCGATCGCGCTCCGGCGTCCGGTCCCGCATGGGCCCGCAGCTCGACGGCCCGGTCCAGCGACCCGACCGGACCGGCCTCGATCAGGAAGGCGGCCAGGAAGTCGTGCGCCGGGTGGGCCAGCGGCTCGGTCGGGTCCGCGGCCACCTCCGCCGCGATCAGCGCCGTGGTCGCCAGATCCAGCGGCGGCGGCCCCTCGTCGGTGTTGCGCCAGTCGATGACGACCGGGCCGTCGGGGGTCAGCATCACATTGGCGGGATGCAGGTCCAGGTGCAGGATCCGGTGCCCGGGATCGGCCGAACGGCGGGCCGGTAGGGCGTGCAGCCGCCGGTGCAGGTCGGCCATCATCAGCGCCGCGCCATCGACGGCGACGTCACCGGCGACCAGCGCGTCGAGCAGGGTCGGTCCGGCGAGGCGTTGCAGCTCCAGGTCCGGGCCGTCCGCGCGGTGCACCAGCGGCACCGGGTAGCCCATCTCCCGCAGGTGGACCATCACCTCGGCCTCGGCGCGCACGTCCCCACCGCGGCGGTAGCGGCGCAGCACCCGGCCGCTGCCCAGGGCGTACACGTCGGCGTCCCGGCCGGAGGCGAGAGGAGTGGTCCCGGCGACGGCATCGATCACCGGCCCACCGTAGCGGTGATCCTCCGAACGGACCGCCCCGTGCCGTACGTCCCGAACGGGTGCCGGGCGTGGTCGAAGTGCCGAACGCCCCGTAACTTTGTCGGGTGATCAGAGACGCGCAGCTGGTGCTCGGTCCCCGTACCGTGGCGTCGGAGCCAGCCTCCGACGGGCCTGTCGGTTTCGTGACCGGCCTGGTGGAGCGGCTCGGTGGGCCCGGCGCCGGGCTCGCCGTCGCCCTGGAGAACCTCTTCCCGCCGATCCCCAGCGAGGTGATCCTGCCGCTGGCCGGGTTCACCGCCAGCCAGGGGCGGATGAGCCTGTTCGGGGCGATCGCCTGGACCACCCTCGGTTCCGTGCTCGGGGCGTTGGCCCTCTACTACGTCGGCGCCGCCCTCGGGCGTGACCGGATGCGGGCGATCGCCGAGCGGCTGCCCCTGGTCAAGCTGGCAGACGTCGATCGGACCGAGGCGTGGTTCCTGCGACACGGCACCAAGGCGGTCTTCTTCGGCCGGATGATCCCGATCTTCCGCAGCCTGATCTCGGTGCCGGCCGGCGTCGAGCGGATGCCGGTGCCGACCTTTTTGCTCTACACCACACTCGGCAGCCTGATCTGGAACAGCATCTTCGTGCTCGCCGGCTACCTGCTCGGTGAGAACTGGCACCTCGTCGAGTCGTACGTGGGCACCTTCCAGAACGTCGTCATCGTGGTCTGCGCGGCGGGGTTGGCGTGGTTCGTGGTGTCCCGCGTCCGGCGGTCCCGACGGGCCGGCGCCGACTCCGACGACGACGTGGACCCTGGCGTCCCCCCGACGTCCGGGCGGGTGTACCGCGGCACCGTGTACCGCGGCGGCACCTGGGGGCAGGAGCGCGCCGAGAGCAGCGAGTCACCCGACCGGTGGTGAGGGCGGCTGGGCGGTGAGGGCCGCTCGGCCGTCGGGGCCGTGGAGTGCCGCCGGGGCCCGGGCCGGCCTTCGGGCCGGCCGGGAACCCGTGGCCTTTGCGGGCGCAGCGCCATGGGTTCGGCGGCTACGGACTTGAGAGCGTGGACGACTCACCGGTCCGGCAACGGACGTGCATGTCCCGCCGGTTGCGGCCGGTACGCGATCGCCGCGGGGGCCTGCGGTCCTCGCGGGGTCTCGTCGTCAGCGACGTGGTGGGGCGGGGTGGGGTGATTGTCCGTTTCGGGGTGACCGGCGGCACCCCGGCGGTGGAATGGCGGCCGGGCGCGAGGCGTTACACCCTCTGGACGACCGCAGCAGCACCCCCGGCTGCCAGCGCCGATGCCGTGACGGATCGGGTCGGGCCCCGGAATGATGTGGGGCGCGGGGTCGTTACACATGGTCCGCCGCCACGACGAGCCCCGCTGGGTCCGTGGCCGTGCCGGACACCAAGACTTTCCCCTGCTTGTTGAGCGCCTGACGGTGCTTGCGCGTCGCCTGATCCCCCTCGGGTGGCGCGCCAACCCCCGAATGGAGCTTTCCCATGAACTCGATGCTGACCAAGAGTGTGCTGGGTATTGCTGGTCTTGCCTTCACCGGTGGTGTGTTCGCCGGTCCGGTTGCCGCTCACGCCGCTGAGCCGGTGCACGCTGCCCCGGTCGCCGCGGTGCAGGCCGACAAGCCGGGCGTGGACGCGAAGGCGCTGATCCCGCACGGTGTGCAGGGCACCCAGTCGCGCATTGACCTGAACGATGAGCAGACCGCCAATGCCAAGGCGATCATCGCCGCCACGAAGAAGGCCGGTCTCCCGGAGCGGGCCGCGGTGATCTCGATCGCGACCAGCTTGCAGGAGTCGAAGCTGGAGAACCTGGGCCACCTCGGCGACAAGAACGACCACGATTCGCTGGGTCTGTTCCAGCAGCGCCCGTCCAGTGGTTGGGGTTCGCCGGAGCAGATCACCGACCCGGCCTACTCCACGACCGCGTTCCTGAAGGGCCTCAAGCAGGTCGACGGGTGGCAGGACATGCCCCTGACCGACGCCGCGCAGACGGTGCAGGTGTCGGCCTACCCGGAGGCCTACGCGCAGTGGGAGCAGCAGGCCGCCGACCTCGTCGCCCAGCACTGGAACAACTGACACCACCACATGAACGAACGCTGGCCGGCACCCCGCACGGGGTGCCGGCCAGCGGCATGTCCGGTACCGGTCAGGGGCAGCGCGCGAAGAGCGGGCGGGTGCCGGTGCCGTACGCGGTCGGGTCGGTGAACCGGCAGCCGAAGTCCGCCGCGGCGACCTTCCTCCGGTCGGTCACGTCGTCGCCGGCCGGCCGGGCGCCACCGCGTACCCAGGTGGTCAGGTCGTCCCAGGCCGCGCCCGCCTCGGCGGGGCTGAACTCGCAGTGGTTGGCGGCGCGGACGGCCCGCTGGACCAGCAGCCGGCTCCGCCCGTGGTGGGCGACGTCCCGGGCGTACGCCTGCTCCATGGAGAAGGGCACGAACATGTCGCCCAGGTCGTGCAGGCTGAGCACCGGCGCGGTGGGCCGGCCGGCGATCCGGGGCACCTCGGTCAGGGTGGGCAGCACCCGCTGCCACACGTTCTCCGGCGCCACCCGCTGCACGGTCGCGTTGACGTTGACCGGGCTGTTCGGCGTGTACCAGGTGAGCAGGTTGGTGGCGAGCTGGCCGGGCCGCTGCGCGGGGGAGTCGCCGCCGTTGGTGGTGGCGATGCCGAAGAGGAAGTCCTTCCAGACGGTGAAGGCCGCCTCCGCGCCCGGCCGGTCACCGCCGGAACGGTTCACGGTGATCTCGCGCAGCTGCTTGCCGAGGGCGTTGGTGGTGTCCGGCCCGCCCGGCTTCAGCCCGGCCAGGCCCAACGCCACCTGGATCCGGGGCACCGCGTTGGTCAGGTAGTCCGGCGGCGTCGGGTACGCCCGGACCCCGGCCAGCGCCTGCGCCACCAGGTTGTAGTCCAGGAAGAAGTCGAACAGCTCCTGGTCGCCGAGCACTCCGCACATCGGCAGCGCCCCGTCGTAGTAGCCCGGGTACTGCTCCAACGAGCGGCCGATGATGTGGCCGCCCATCGACACCCCGGCCATCAGCACCCGCTTCGGTCGGGCCACCGTGTCGGTGAAGAGGTCGGCCAGCGCCCGGGTGGTCAGCACCCCCGAGCGGATGTCGTACCCGTTGCGGTCGTAGGACGAGGCCGCCCAGGCGTACCCCTGGGCCAGCATCCGCTGGCGCAGGCCGAACGCGGGCGTCTCGGGCGACAGCACCGGGGTCTGGCCGCGGTAGCCGTGCGCCCACATCACCAGCTCGCCGTTCCAGTTGGCCGGGGTCTCGATGATGTACGCCGCGTGCTCGTGCACCCCCTGCCGGACGGTGGTGGTGGCGCCGTCGATCTCCAGCGGCGCGAGCGGCGGGTTGCTGATCGTGTAGCCGGGCAGCGGCTGGCTGCCGTCGTCCTCGGGAACGGCGGCGGCCGCCGGGGCGGCGCCGGTCAGCCCCAACGCGAGGGTGAGGGCGGCGCCCGCGGCCAGCAGGCGGCGGGTGAGGCGGGTGGTGGACAGCATCGTTGCTCCCCCGGGGACGGTGCCGCCCGCCGGGGGCGGCCGGTGGGACGGGATGCCTACCGGTCGGTAGCGCACTGAAACTAGGCCGGGTCACCGATCCCTGTCAATCGTTGACTGACCGAACGGTCAGCCCGGGCGTCCACAGAGGTCCGACGGGCGTCCGTCCCGCGGGGGGCCTGCCGTTCGCCCCGACGGCCCGGTCCGGTTCACTGGTCGGATGGACGAGTCGATCTGGGCCACCGCCCGGGCCTCCCGCGCGTGGCTGGACGCCGCCAACGGCACCGACCGGGCGGAGCTGACCGCCCGCATCCTCAAGCTCAGCGAGGAGGCGGGGGAGGCCGCCGGGGCGTGGATCGGGGTGCTCGGGCAGAACCCCCGCAAGGGGGTGACGCACACCGCCCAGGACGTGGTCGGGGAGTTGGCCGACGTGGTCTTCACCGCCCTGGTGGCGATCGAGAGCCTGGGCTTCGACTCGCGGGAGGCCGTGGCGTCGTGCGCGGCCAAGATCCGGTCCCGGCTGCCGGACTGACCGCATCCGCCGGCCCGCGCCCAGCGGGCGGAGCGACGCCGGCTGATCCGATCGCAGCCTCGGCCCGTACTGATCCGTGGGGGACCGCGAGAGGGGATCGGCGATGGCGGCATCGGGGCGGCACGGTCATCATCGGCGGGCACCGGGAGCGCGACCGGGCGCCGACGGCACGACTGCCGAACCGGGCGGAGGTCGGCGCTGGTCCCCGACGGCGCTGGCGCTGACCGCCGCCGCGGTGGTGGTGGTCGTCCTCGGCGCGGCGGCGGTGGTCGCCACGCTCTCCCGACCGGACCGGCTCGGGGTGGTCTTCTCCGGCGGGGCCACACCGTCCACGGTCGTTCCGGCGGCCGGCGAACCCGGTGCGGCGGGTGGGGTTCAGGCCGCCGCCGCCCAGGCGCTGACCGCACCGTTGGCCGGCCGACGTGCGGCGACCTTCGCCCTCGACGACGGACTGACAAACCTCGCCCTGCGGGTGACCGACCTCGGCGACGACCTGTACCGCATCGGTGGGCCGGTCGACAGCGGGATCGGACCCCGCCCCGAGGTGCGCGGCGACCTGGTGCGGCTGCGGCTGGAGCCCACCGGCCGGCCCGGAGCCGGCGAGATCGAGGTGCTGCTCAACTCGCGGGTCACCTGGGGACTGCGGTTGGCCGGCGGCGTACGCGAGGAACTGCTCGACCTCAGCGCCGCCCGGGCGGTGTCCGGGATCGACATGGTCGGCGGCGCGGCCCGGATCGACCTGCGGCTGCCGCCGATCGCCGGGGCGCTGACCGTGCGGATGAGCGGCGGGGTCAACGGGTTCACCGTCCGGCTCGCCGACGCGGCCCCGCCGGTACGGATCCGGGTCGCCTCCGGCGCCGGCTCGGTGACGCTCCACGGGCAACGGCGCGAGGGGGTGGCGGCCGGCGACACGATCAGCTCACCCGGCTGGGACCGCAGCGTGGACCGGCTCTACCTCGACCTGGCGGCGGGTGCGAACACGGTGATCGTCGGCGCGGGCCCGGCGTAGAGTCGGGCCGGTGGAGCGTACCGAATCGTTGCCGGCACAGACCCGACCGCCCGGTGTGGCGGAGACCGACCCGGGCAGCGTGCTGCTGCCCGGTCACGACGTGCCGCTCGGCCGCTACACGACGGTGCGCCGGCTGCTGCCGCAGCGGCAGCGGCGGATGGTCGGCGCCTGGTGCTTCGTCGACCACTTCGGCCCGGACGACGTCGCGCAGCGGCCCGGCATGGAGGTCCCGCCGCACCCGCACACCGGCCTGCAGACGGTGACCTGGCTGCTGGACGGGGAGATCCTGCACCGCGACAGCCTGGGCAACGTGCAACCGATCCGGCCCGGCCAGCTCAACGTGATGACCTCGGGACACGGCATCGCCCACTCCGAGCGTTCGCCGCAGGTCCACCCGCCGCTGATGCACGGCGCGCAGCTCTGGGTGGCGCTGCCCGACCCGGCCCGCTCCGGCCCGGCGGACTTCGCCCACCACGCCGACCTGCCCCGCTTCCGCGACGGGGACCTGGACGTCACGCTCCTCGTCGGCGAGCTGGCCGGCGAACGGTCCCCGGCGAAGGTCCACACCCCACTGCTCGGCGCGCAGCTCGAGCTGCGCGGCGCCGCCCCGGCCACCGTGCCGCTGCGCCGCGACTTCGAGTACGCCCTGGTGGCCCTCTCCGGCGCGGCCGAGGTGGACGGGGTGCCGCTCGCCCCCGGCGCCCTGCTCTACCTGGGTGCCGGACGGAAGTCGGTGGCCATGCGGGCGACCCCGGAGTGTCGGCTGCTGCTGCTCGGCGGGACGCCCTTCGAGGAGCCGCTGGTGATGTGGTGGAACTTCGTCGGCCGCTCCCACGAGGAGGTGGCCGCCGCCCGGGAGGAGTGGGCCGCCGGCAGCGCCCGGTTCGGGGTGGTGGCCGACGATCCGGCGCCGCCGCTGCCCGCGCCGCCGCTGCCCACCACCCGCCTCAAGGCCCGCGACCGGCGGGGCGGCCTGCACGGCTGACACCGTCAGGAGTGCCGGCCACCGGTTCGGGTAGTCGCCGGCATGCCGACCAGCGCCAGCTCCACCATCGAGGACAAGAAGCGCCTGGTCCGCCGGCTGGCCGGCGGCGGGCGCGGATTCGCCGAGGAGTGCGGGTTCCGGGTCACCAACAACCCGTCGAGCCTGTTCCAACTGCTCTGCCTGTCGGTGCTGCTCGCCCGGCGCGGCGACCACCGCCGGGCCGTGGAGGCCGCCGCCGCGCTGCGCGACGCCGGCTGGGACAGCGCGGCCCGGCTGGCCCGCTCGTTGCGGGCCGACCGGGTACGCGTGCTGCGCGAGCACGGCCAGCGCGGCGACGTGGACGCGCTCGCCGACCGGTTGGGTGACCTGGCCCGGACGGTCGTCGACCGGTACCGCGGTGACCTGCGCCGGTTGCGGGCCGTCGCCCACCACGACCCGGCCGCCGAGCGGCGCCTGCTCACCGAGCTGCCCGCGGTGGACGCCGAGGTGGTGGACCTGTTCCTGCGGGAGGCGCAGGCGTTGTGGCGGGAGGTCGCCCCGGTGGCCGACCGGCACGCCCTGGCCGCGGCCCGCCGGTTGGGGCTGGGCCGCTCCGCCGACGACCTGGCCGGGCTCGCCGGCAGTGGGGAGTCGGAGCGGCTGGCCTGGCTGGTCGGCGCGCTCGCCCGGGTCGACCTGGAGAAGCGGTACGCCGAACTGAACGCCTGATCGGTGCGGAACCGGCCCGGCCCCGGGTGGTGGGCCCGGCCACACATTCGCCGAACTCCCCCGAACGGGTGACCCCCACGTCGTATGCTGGTACCGGCAGTGATGCCCGCCCGGTTCGGGCGAATTCCGCCGTACGAGCGATCGCGACCCGGTTCGGGCGTGAACCGCCGACACGGCAGGTCCTGTGGGGCGCCCCGGTCGCGGTTCGTGACCCGGGGCGCCCGCGGTTCTTGCTCCCCCTCGCCTCACGCGGCCAGGCCGGCCAGCAGGTTCACCGTCGCCGCGATGATGACCGCCCCGAACAGGTACGACACCACCGACTGCCGCAGCACCGTCCGGCGGATCTCCGGACTGGAGACGTCGGTGTCGGAGACCTGGAACGTCGCACCCACCGTGAACGCCAGGTACGCGAAGTCGGCGTAGCAGGGCCGGCCCTCCTGGTGGAAGTCCACACCCCCGTCGACGCCGCTGTAGTAGAGCCGCGCGTACCGGGTGGCGAAGACGGTGTGCACCACGAACCAGGAGAGGAAGACGCTGACCACGCCGAGCCCGCCGTAGGCGTCCCGGGTCAACCGGGCGGGCGCGGCGTGCGCCGCGGTCAGCACCACGGCCACCGCCACCAGGCTGGCCAGGCACGCCGCCAGCAGCAGGGCGTCCCGGGCGGCCCGGTTCGGGTCCTCCCGCATCGCCAGCCGCTCGGTGCCGGCCGCGTCCAACGGCCACAGCCGCCGCCAGGCGAGACCAAGCCAGGTCAGCGCGGCGGCGTCCCAGCCGACCAGCGGACTCAACGCCGCCGAGACCAGCACCGCGAACGCCACCCCGCAGAGCACGCCCACCAACCCCATCAGCGCCAACTGCACCGCGGACGGGGTGTGCCCGTCGACGTCGACGAGCCGCCTCACCGCCGGGTCACCGGCGTGGGTGTCCCGGACACCGGAGGCGGGGTCAGATGCCGCGCAGGTGCTGCGAGACGCGCTGGTGGCGCTTGTCCCGCGCCTGTTCGGCCCGCTGCGCGGCACCCACCTCCGGGGCGGCCTCGATCTTCGCCGACCGGGCCACCTCGGTGCCGTTGGCGTAGTCGACCGGCGGCAGGGCCCGCAACGCCCGCAGCACCTCCGGCGGGGCGCCCTCCCGTTCGGCCTCGCGTACGACGTCGTCCTTCTCGGCCGGGTAGTCCAGGCTCGACAGGTACTGCAGGACGTCGGAGTAAGTCGCCATCAGTCGGGCTCCTCGGCACCTCGTTCGGGTCACGACCGGGCGCGGTTACCCGTCCGCGGCCCGCTCACGCACCGATCGGGGCGGAAATCGGTCGGGCCGGTCGCTCGTTTCCGCTCGCCGTCGGCGGGTACCCCGCGCCGGCCCGGCGGCCGGCCCGTCCGGGGGAGGGGAGTGCACCGATGAACTACGACACGTTCGTCGACCAGGTCGCGCAGCGCACCGGCCTCGACCCGGACCGCGCGGTCCAGCTGATCCATGCGACGCTGCGCACCCTGGCGGAACGGCTGACCGGCGGCGAGGTGCTCGACCTCGCCGCGCAACTGCCCGACCCGCTGCGGCTGGCGCTGCGGACCGGCCCGGACGACGAGGCGGCCGAGCGTTTCGACGCCCGGGAGTTCGGGGCCAGGGTCGGTGAGCGGGCCGACGCAGACGAGGCCACCGCCCGGGCCGCCGCCCGCGCGGTCCTCACCACCCTGCGCGAGGCGGTGACCGGCGACGAGTTCGACGACGTGGTGACCCAACTGCCCCGGGACTACCGCGACCTGGTGGAACCCGCCATGTCCCCCGGCGTCGGACTGCGCCGCGCCTGACCGGTCGCCGGCGACCCGCGCCGGGCGTCAGCCGATCGCGCCGGCCGCCCGCAGCTCCGCGATCCGGGCGGCGTCGAACCCGGCCTCGGCGAGCACCTCGTCGGTGTGCTGCCCGGGATGCGGCGGCGGGCGGCGCAACGCGGTCGGCGTGCCGGAGAACCGGGGCGCGGGGGCCGGCTGCGCGACCCCGGCATGGGTCACGAAGGTCCGCCGGGCCGCCAGGTGCGGATGCGCCGGCGCCTCCGCCCAGTCCAGCACCGGGGCGACGCAGGCGTCGGAGGCCGCCAGCAGCTCCGACCACTCGTCCCGGGTCCGGGTCCGGAACAACCGGGCCCACGACTCGCGCAGCGCGGGCCAGTTCCCCGGATCGGTGCGGTCCGGCGCCTCGTCGCCGTCGAGCGGGAACCCGGTGAGCCGGACCAGCTCGTCGTAGAAGCGCGGCTCCAGCGCGCCCACCGCGAGGTGCCGCCCGTCGGCGCACTCGTACGTGTCGTAGAACGGCGCGCCGCCGTCGAGCAGGTTGACCCCGCGGTCGTCACGCCACATGCCGAGCCGGCGCAGCGCGTGGATCTGGGTGCTCAGCACCGACACGCCGTCCACGATGGCCGCGTCGACCACCTGGCCGGGTGCTCCGGCGCGGACCGCGTACAGGGCGGCCACCACGCCGAGGGCCAGCATCATCCCGCCGCCGCCGAAGTCGCCGAGCAGGTTCAGCGGCGGCACCGGCCGCTCACCGGCCCGCCCGATCCCGTGCAACGCGCCGGTCAGCGCCAAATAGTCGATGTCGTGGCCGGCGTACGGGGCGTTCGGGCCGTCCTGCCCCCAGCCGGTCATCCGGCCGTACACCAGCCGCGGGTTGGCCGCCAGGCACTGCGCCGGGCCGAGGCCGAGTCGCTCGGTCACCCCGGGCCGGAAGCCCTCCAGCAGCACGTCGGCCCCGGCCACCAGGGCGAGCACCGCCGCCCGTCCGTCGGGGGACTTCAGGTCCACCGCCACCGACCGGCGGCCCCGGTTGAGCAGGTCGGGATGGGGGCCCTCGGCGGTCGGGTCGGCGTCGGCGACCCGGTCCACCCGGATCACCTCGGCGCCCAGGTCGGCGAGCATCATCGCGGCGAACGGGCCCGGTCCGATGCCGGCCAGCTCGACCACCCGGATCCCGGCCAGCGGGCCGGTCGGCGCGACGGAGTCGGTCGGCGCGGTGTTGGTCGGTGCGGCGGCGTCGGTCACCGGCCCACGATAGGCGGAACGGGTTTGTCGCGACAGGGCCCGGGAACGCCCCCGCGCCGACGGGTGAGCGGAGGGGTGGCATGGCCGAGGAGCGGATCCGGGTGGCCATGCTGCACGACCCGGACGCGGACGGGCTGGGCGACTACCTCACCCACCTGGTGCGGGCGCTGGACGAGGCGGGCGTACGGGTCGAGTCGGTGCCGGTCGGCCCGGCCGGCGGGCTCTCCGCCGGCTCCCGGGCCGCCCGCGAGGTACGCCGGCTCCACCCGGACCTGGTCCACGTGCAGCTCCCGTCGACGGCGTACCGGCTGCCCGGGCTGCTTCCCGGCCTGCTGCCCCGGGCCACCCCGCTGGTCACCACGCTGCACGCCGACGGCGACCACGACGGGCACCGGCCGGGGCGTCTCGCGACGGCGCTGCGCCACCTCACCGACCGGCTCACCCCGGGCAGCGCCGCGGTGGTGGTCACCGACCCGCGGATCGACGTGCCGGGTGCGGCGCCGGTGCACATCCCGGTCGCGCCGCCGGTCGCCGACCAGCCGGGCGCGGCCACCCGGGGGCAGCGGATGCGGGCCCGGCTCGGCCTGCCCGAGGGTGCTCCGCTGCTGGCCTTCCTCGGGCCGGCCGGGCCGGAGGGCGGCCTGGGTCACCTGGTCCGGGCGCTGCCCGAGCTGCGCCGCGCCCACCCTGACCTGCGGCTGCTGGTGATCGGTGGCGGGACGGCCGGGGACCCGGCGGACGAGCCGGCCGCGCTGGCCCGCCGGTACGCCGTCGCGGACGCGGTCACCGTGACCGGTCCGGTGGACCCCGACCGGCTCTCCGCCGCACTGCACGCCGCCGACGTGGTGGTGCTGCCGGCCGTCGCCGGGGTGGGCGCGACCAGCGGCGAGCTGCTCACCGCGCTGGCGCACGGCGTCCCGACGGCGGTCACCGTGCCCGACGGTGGGGACGGGGAGCCACACCGGGCCGGGGCGGTGGCGGTGATCAGGCAGCGGGCGGAGAGCGCGGCGATCGTCGCGGCGGTCGGCCGGTTGCTGGCCGACCCGGTGCTGCGCCGCCGGCTCGCCGAGCGGGGGCGGGCGTTCGTCGCCGCGTACACCTGGCCCAGGGTGGCCGCGGCGCACCTGGAGCTGTACCGGCGGACCCTGGGCCGCGACGAGGGCTGACGTTGCGTCGTTTCTTGGCGATCCGGCAAGGTTGCCCTAACCTGGTCGCACGAGGGGAGTACTTCCCACGAACCATGCCGGTCAGTACGGCGCGCCCCGGGCGTGCCTCGGGTGGTTGCCCACGTTCCGTGGGTGAAGGAGACCTCGAACATGTCACGGTGTTCGAGGAGGCCCCATGACCGAATTGTCGTACCTGTCCGCCGGTGAGCTGTCGTCCGTCGGCACGCCCACCCTGTGGGCGGTGACCATCGCGGGCGTGCTCGCCCTGCTGGTGCTGGACTTCCTGGTCACCCGCAAGCCGCACGAGGTGTCGATCCGCGAGGCGCTGGGCTGGTCCGCCTTCTACATCGCGCTGCCGCTGGCCTTCGGCGCCTGGATCTGGTCCCGGTTCGGCTCCCAGCAGGGTGTGGAGTACCTGACCGGTTACCTGGTCGAGAAGTCGCTCTCGGTCGACAACCTCTTCGTGTTCATGCTGCTGCTGGCGGCCTTCGCGGTGCCGGCCGTCCTGGCCCAGCGGGTGCTGCTCTACGGCATCGCCGGCGCGCTGGTGCTGCGCGCGATCTTCATCGCCCTCGGCGCCGCCGCCCTCCAGACCCTCGACTTCGCCTTCCTGCTGTTCGGCCTGATCCTGGTCGCCACCGCGGTCAAGCTGCTGCGCGACGCCCTCTCCGGGCACGAGCAGGAGGTCGACATCAACAAGATGCGGTCGGTGCGGCTGCTGCGCAAGTTCATGCCGGTGGTGGAGGAGTACCACGGCACGAGGATGACCATCCGCCAGCAGGGCCGCCGGGCGCTGACCCCGTTCGCCCTGGTCGTGTTCGCGGTGCTGGCCACCGACATCGTCTTCGCCGTCGACTCGGTGCCGGCCGTCTACGGCATCACCGAGGACCCGTACCTGGTCTTCGCCACCAACGCCTTCGCCCTGCTCGGCCTGCGCGCGCTCTACTTCGTGCTGCACGCCGCGCTGAGCCGGCTGGTGCACCTCAGCTACGGCCTGGCCATCATCCTGGCCTTCATCGGCGTCAAGCTCGGCCTGCACTGGGCGCACGGCATCTGGTCCGGCGTCCCGGAGATCCCGACCCTGGCCTCGCTCGGCGTGATCATCGGCGTTCTGGTGGTGGTCACCCTGACCAGCCTGCGGGCCACCCGCGACCGGGAGCCGGGCGACCGCGAGGTGGTCGCCGACCGGCAGCACTGACCGCGGCGCGTCGCGGCCCGCCGACCCCGGCGGGCCGCGACGCCTCCGGCGGGTTCCGGCGTACGGGAAAGCTCCCGGCCCGCCGCTCGCAGGTGGTACGAACTACGGGTGGGAATCGTGTCTCCGGGATTCCAGGGGCGGCCCCGTTCGGCCGAACCGGCGCTGCCACCCGGGCAGTACCTGACCGAGGACTTCCCGGTGCTCTCCGCCGGCCCGACACCGAAGGTGCCGCTGGAGACCTGGGAGTTCGTCATCACCACCGAGAACGGCGACGAGCGTCGATGGTCCTGGGCGGAGCTGATGGCCCTGCCCCAGGAGACGGCCGAGGTCGACCTGCACTGCGTCACCCGGTGGTCCAAGCTGCACACCAGCTGGCAGGGCATCTCCCTGGACACGCTGCTCGACGGCCTCGACACCGACGCCCACTTCGCGCTGGCCCACTCCTACGGCGGGTACACCACCAACCTGCCGCTGGACGACCTACGCGGCGGGCGGGCCTGGGTGGCGCACACCTACGACGGCGCCCCGCTGCACCCCGAGCACGGCGGCCCGGCCCGGCTGCTGGTGCCGCACCTGTACCTCTGGAAGTCCGCCAAGTGGGTCCGCGGCATCAAGCTGAGGACCATGGACCAGCCCGGCTTCTGGGAGACCGCCGGCTACCACGACTACGGCGACCCCTGGCGCGAGCAGCGCTACCAGGGTGACTGAGGTGACCGGGACGGCATCCGGTGCCCGGGTCGCCGCCCCGCTGACCTGGCGGGTGGGCCGCCTCGTCGAGCGGCGGGTGGAGACGGCGACGGCGCAGACCCTGGTGCTGGAGGTGCCCGGCTGGCCCGGCCACCTGCCCGGGCAGCACGTCGACGTGCGGCTCACCGCCCCCGACGGCTACCAGGCCGCGCGGTCGTACTCGCTGGCCGGACCGGCCGAGGGGGAGCGGATCGCGTTGACCGTGCAGAAGGTGCCCGACGGGGAGGTGTCGCCGTACCTCACCGACGTCTGGGCCACCGGCGACCCGGTGGAGGTACGCGGCCCGGTGGGCGGCTGGTTCGTCTGGCGGCCCGAGGAGAAGGCGCCGGTGCTGCTGGTGGCCGGTGGCTCCGGCATCGTGCCGCTGATGGCCATGCTGCGGGCCCGCCGCGCGGCCGGCAACCGGGCGGCGTTCCGGCTGGTCTACTCGGTCCGCACCCCCGACGACGTGATCTACGCCGAGGAGCTGCGCCGCCGGGCCCGCGACGACCACGGCCTGGACGTCGCGTACGTCTGGACCCGGGCCGCGCCGGAGGGCTGGCGGGGTGAGCCGCACCGGATCGGGCTGGCCGACCTGAACACCCACGGCTGGCCGCCCGACCTGGAGCCGCTCTGCTACGTCTGCGGGCCGACCGGTTTCGTGGAGACGGCGGCGGACCTGCTGGTCGGGCTGGGTCACCAGTCCCGGCGGATCCGCACCGAACGGTTCGGCCCCACCGGGTGAACGGCGAGGAGACGCTGATGACCGACATGTCGTACCTGGACGGCAACATGCTCGACGGGCCGCTGCGGGAACTCTTCGCGGTGGACCTGAGCAGCGCCACCGGGCGCTGCGAGTCCTGCGGGATGGTCGGCCCGATGGCCGGGCTGCACGTCTTCTCGCACGCTCCCGGCCTGGTCGGACGCTGCCCGAACTGCACCGAGGTGATGCTGCGACTGGTCCGCTCGCCCGACCGGGCCTGGCTGGACCTGCGCGGCGCCACCTTCCTGCAGGTGCCGATGCCACTGGACCAGCCGCACCCCCGCCCGCTCTAGGCCGACGGTAAATCCCTCGCCCGGCGCGGGGCGAGGCCCGTCCTCGGCGTGGTGGTCCGTCTGGCTCGGCGACCTTCTCGTCGACGGTGTCAGGATCGTGGTCGGTTTCGGCGGCTACCGACTTGAGAGCGTGGACGACTCACCGGACGTGGTCTCTGCGGCCGGGACACGATAGTGATGGCGGACGGCCGGCTGAACACCGTGACCGGTTGGTGGGTGAGTCGTCTGTGCTCTCAGGTCTGTAGGGGCACGGAGGTTGGTGGTCGGGGCCGTTCGTGGTTGACCGGTGTCGCCCTGAACGCGGTGGATTCTGGCCGGTTCGGGCCGTCTGGGGGTTGGTTCCCTCCAGGATCTGCACCGGGTCCCGTCATGGATGCCGGCCGGTGGGTGGGCTGGGGTGATTGTCCGAATCCTGCGCGTGGCCGGTGGCATCACGGCGGTGGAATGGCGGCCGGGCCGAGGTCGTTACACCCTCTGGACGACCGCAGCAGCACCCCCGGCTGCCAGCGCCGATGCCGTGACGGATCGGGCGGGGCCCCGGAATGATCCCGGGTCCGAGGTCGTTACACATGGTCCGCCGCCACGACGAGCCCTACGGGTTCGGGTGGCTGGCAGGAACCGGTGTGTGGGTCGCGATGAGCCCTCAGGGTCCGCGACCGCCCCCCAAAGACTTTCCCCCGGATCTTCTCGAGCGCCTGACGGTGCTTGCGCGTCGCCTGATCCCCCTCGGGTGCCGCGCCAACCCCCGAATGGAGCTTTCCCATGAACTCGATGCTGACCAAGAGTGTGCTGGGTATTGCTGGTCTTGCTTTCACCGGTGGTGTGTTCGCCGGTCCGGTTGCCGCTCACGCTGCTGAGCCGGTGCACGCCTCCCCGGTCGCGGTGGCGGTGCAGGCCGACAAGCCGGGCGTGGACGCGAAGGCGCTGATCCCGCACGGTGTGCAGGGCGCCCAGTCGCGCATTGACCTGAACGACGAGCAGACCGCCAACGTCAAGGCGATCATCGCCGCCACGAAGAAGGCCGGTCTCCCGGAGCGGGCCGCGGTGATCTCGATCGCGACGAGCCTGCAGGAGTCGAAGCTGGAGAACCTGGGTCACCTGGGCGACAAGAATGACCATGACTCGCTGGGTCTGTTCCAGCAGCGCCCGTCCAGTGGTTGGGGTTCGCCGGAGCAGATCACCGACCCGGCCTACTCGACGACCGCGTTCCTGAAGGGTCTGAAGCAGGTCGACGGGTGGCAGGACATGCCGCTGACCGATGCCGCGCAGACGGTGCAGGTGTCGGCCTACCCGGACGCGTACGCGCAGTGGGAGCAGCAGGCCGCCGACCTGGTCGCCCAGCACTGGAACAACTGACACCACCACATGAACGAACGCTGGCCGGCACCCCGCACGGGGTGCCGGCCAGCGGCATGTCCGGGTCCGGTCACCCGTCCACGGAAGCGGTCAGCTCCCGCCGGTGGGGCGGGTCGGCGCCGGCCCGTCCACAGGTGATCGCCGCGACCCGGGTGGCTCGGTCCAGCACCGCGCCGAGCCCGGCAGCGTCGAGTGAACCCACCGCCGACGGCGTCGCGGCCCCCGCCTCCACCAGCGCGTCGAGCAGCCCGGCGGTGAACGCGTCGCCGGCCCCGACGGTGTCCACCACGGTCACCCGGCGGGCCGGGTGGTGCAGGTCGGTCCCGTCGGCGGTGACCGCGTACGAGCCGGCGGCGCCGCGGGTCACCACCACCAGGCGTACCCCGGCCTCGAGTAGCCGCGCGGCGGCCTGCTCCACGGAGGCGCCGGGGAGCAGCCAGGCCAGGTCCTCGTCGCTGGCCTTGACCAGGTGCGCGTGCCGGGCCAGGGCGAGCAGCCGGGCCCGGGCGGCGTCCGGGTCGTCGAGCACCGCCGGGCGGACGTTCGGGTCGATGCTGATCAGCACCCGCCCGGCCGCGTGCTCCCGGGCCAGCAGGTCGGCCACGACGTCCGCCCCGGGTGGCAGCAGCACGGCGAGGGAACCGGTGTGCAGTACCGCCGTGCCGGGTGGCAGCCCGGGCAGTTCCTCCGGGGTCCAGTGCCAGTCGGCGGTCCCGGTCAGATAGAAGTCGTACTCCGCCGCGCCGGTGGGGTTGAGGGAGACCACGGCCAGGGTGGCCGGTCGATCGTCGGCGACCGCGTGCGTCAGGTCTACCCCGTTGGTGTCGGCGTGCGCCCGCAGCCGGCGGCCGAACGCCGTCCGGGAGAACCGGGCCAGCATGGCCGTGGGCCGGCCGAGCCGGGCCAGCCCGACCGCCACGTTGAGCGGACTGCCGCCCGGGTGGGCGGCGAGCAGGTCACCGCCGCCGGCCGGGGCGAGGTCCACCACGGCTTCGCCGAGCACGGTCAGCACGGCTCAGGCCCCCGCCGGGACCGCGTCGGCCGGCGTACCCGTGGGGGGCGCGCCGTCGGCGGTGGCCGTGGTGTCGTCGGCCTGGGTCAGCGCGCCGGCCCGGGACGGGTCGGGGGCGACGTCGCGTCGGCCGTGCACCGAGTACGGGGTGCCCGGCTCGGCGTCGCCGAGCAGCACTGTGCCGTCGGCGGTGACGCGTACCGGGATCGGGTCGCTCAGCTCGCCGACGAACCGGCCCTGCTCGTCGTGGTTGAGGAAGGCCAGCAGCTGCCACTCGCCGGCGGCGTCGCGGACCAGCCGTCCGCTGTAGAGGCTGTCGTCGGTGAGCCGCTCTGCCCGGGTGACGTCGAAGGGGCCGAGCAGCGAGTCGCCGGGGACCGCCCAGACCCCGCAGGCGCGGGCGTCGCGGCAGCGCTCGGCGAGCTGGTCGTGCAGGCAGGAGAAGATCAGGATCGGTCGGCCGTCGACGATCTCCACCTGGGGCACCTCGAGGTGGCCGAAGCCGCTGCCCGGCGCGGTCACCGGCGGTTGCGCCTCCCAGTGCACCAGGTCGTGCGAGCGGGCGTGGGCGATGACCCCGCGGTCGTCGACCGGTCCCTCGTTGGCGCGGGCGGTGATCAGCATGTGCCAGCCGTCGCCGTCCGGGTCCGGGAACACCCACGGGTCGCGCCACGCCTCGTCCTGCCAGGTGGAGTCGCCGAAGCGCTCGTACCAGCGGCCGGCGGCGGTGAGCACCGGCGAGGTCGGGTGCCGCTCCCAGGTGACCAGGTCCGCGGAGGTGGCCAGTCCGATCCGCTGCACCAAGGCCCGCTCGGTGCTGCCGGCGCCGGTGTAGAACATGTACCAACGGCCGTCCGGGCCGGGCAGCACCGAGCCGGTCCAGGTGGCCACGTCGTCGAAGGCCGGCCGGTCGGCGGGGACCAGGGCGTCGGCGAGCTGCGTCCAGGTGCGCAGGTCGGTGGAGACGGCGTGCCCGACGCTGGCCCGGAAGTGCCGGCGGTCCGGGTCGCCGAGCGCCCGCGAGGCGCGCAGGAAGAACAGGTGGTGGGTGTCGCCCTCGCGGGCGAACCAGAAGTCCCAGATCCAGGCGTCGGGGAGTCGCAGCACGGTGGGTCCTTTACCTTCGGCGCCGCGCGGGGCGGCGGGTGCGTCGACGCCGCGGCTGCGGCGGGGTACGTCGGTACGGCCGGACCGGTGAGGGCCGGTCGGCGGGTGGGGTGGTGGGTGGCGGGGTACGGACCGTCAGCCGGGCGGGGCGGCGACCGACGCGCGCGCGACCAGCGGGCACGGCATGACGACCTGCCGCGCGGCGCGCCGTCGCGCTCCCTTGGGCTGGTTGAGCAGCTCGACCATGGTCTCCACGGCCCAGGCGCCCATCTCGTAGTGCGGCAGGGCCACCGTGGTCAGGCCGGGGTGCAGCCCGTCCGCGATGAGTTCCTGGTTGTCGAAGCCGATCACCGACAGGTCGTCGGGGATCCGCAGGCCCAGCTCCGCCGCCGCCCGGTAGGCGCCCATCGCCATCCGGTCGTTGAAGCAGAACAGGGCGGTCGGTCGCTGCGGGCGGGTGAGCAGCTCCCGGGCCGCCCGGTAGCCGCCGAGGGTGTCGGAGACCTCGTCGAGCACCAGGTCGGGTCGGTAGGGCACCGCCGCCTCCCGCAGCGCCTCCTGGTAACCCAGCAGGCGGCCGCGGGTGGCGGGGATGTCGTCGACGTTGGTCACGAAGCCGATCCGCCGGTGCCCCCGGTTGAGCAGTTCCCGGACGGCGACCCGGCCGCCGCCGGTCTCGTCCGGCACCACCGACGGCAGGCTCGGGTCGGTGCTGGCGGCGTCGAGCAGCACCACCGGCATCGGCCGCAGCTCGTCGGGGACCTCGACGACCCGGTGGTACATGGTCGCGTAGAGCACCCCGTCGACCCGGTGCTGCGCCAGCGCCTGGATCTCCCGCCGTTCGACCTGCGGGTCGCCGCCGGTGGTGAGGAGCATGAGCACCCAGCCGCGGGCCGAGGCGGTCTCCTGCGCGCCGAGGATGATCCGGCCGGCGTGCGGGGTGGTGGCGATGACGTCGCTGAGCAGGCCCAGGGTGTGCGAGCGTTGCAGCCGCAGTCCCCGGGCCAGCCCGTTGGCCGCGTAGCCGAGCTGGCGGGCCGCCGACTCGACGCGTTCGCGGGTCTCCGGGCTGACCCGGGTGCCGGACTTGTTGTTGAGCACGTGGGACACGGTGGTCACCGAGACGCCCGCGGCCGCGGCCACATCCCGGATGCTCACCTTGGTTCCCATCAGCTCATCACCGCATCACTCAGCTGGGGTCGGTCGTCCGGAGTGGACGGCAGACCAACGGTATCGGACCGGTCACTCGTCCCACAGGCCGTGCTCGGGCCAGCGGCGCGGCAGGCGCTCGGCCACCGGCGGCAGCTCCGGCAGCGGCTTGTGCGGGTGGTGCTGGTACCAGTACGCCACCGAGGAGAAGTCGTTGCCCTGGTCGTTGGCGTGGCCGTGCTCGATCGTCACCTTGATCGACTTGGAGAAGCGCACCGGGTCCTCGATGTGGAACCGGTACATGCTCCAGAGTCCGAAGTGCTCCTGCGGGCTGCTGGCCAGGCTGATGCCGTGGTAGGGCCCGGCGTACGCGCCGCTGGGAAAGCCCCACGCGGCGTTGAAGTAGTCCTCCGTGCCGGTGCCGTGCAGCGACGGCGGCCACTGCTCGCCGTCGATGAAGATCATGTCGTCGCCCTCGCCCGGCCAGGTGTACGGCTGGTTGGACGCGTTGTGGTTGTCGATGCTCAGCACGCAGCCGACGTAGTGCCCGGCCCCGCCGTCGGTGTCGAGGATGACGTAGTTGTCCTCGCCGGTGAGGTTGACCCCCGGCAGGTCCCACGGGTTCGGCACCTCACCGGGGGCGAGCCCGTTCGGCACCGGGGTGCACGGCTTCTCCTGCCGGTAGTACGCGTGGAAGTACGCCACGTCGTCCGGCTTCGCCTCGTCGGTCAGGTCGTAGTCGACGTAGTAGAAGAGGTTCTCGATCGGCATGTCCGACTCGTTGCGGATGACGATCTTCGCGCTCTTGCCGAACGGCATCGGGAAGTAGGAGTTCATCGCGGCGGCGAACGGGCCCTTCGGGCCGCGGCGCGGGCCGAACACCATGCTCAGCGGCAGCGACACGTAGTGCGTGCAGGTGGCGTGCCCGACGCCGAAGAAGTCGCCCAGCGGGCTGCGGACGCTCGGGTTCTCCTCGCCGTCCCAGTACATCTCGATGACCAGCTTGCGCAGGTACTTCTCCGAGTAGCAGCGGGTGGTCAGCCAGATGTGCTCGATCACGCCGGTGCCGGTGATGTCGGCCAGCACGTGCGTCTCGCCGGGCGGCACCACGGCGAAGTCGCGGTTGCCGCCGGTGCGGTCCCAGCTCGACTCGCGCCTGGAGCGGCCGGCCTTGACCCGGGTGAGGCCCGCCAGCGGGCTGGTGGGTCGCCAGAACGACATGGTGTTTCCTTTCAGGGGTTGTGCGGGGTGGAGAGGGTCAGCCCTTGACCGCGCCGAGGCTGAGCCCGGCGACGATGCGGCGCTGCAGCAGCAGCGTCAGCACCACCGCGGGTACGGAGTAGAGCGTCGCCAGGGCCGTCATCGGGCCCCAGTCCAGGCCGAACTGGCTCTGGAAATTGGCGATGGCGATCGGAGTGGTCTGCGCCCGTACCGAGGTGAGCAGCAGGGCGAAGAGGAACTCGTTCCAGGAGGCGAGGAAGGCGAAGATGGCGGTGACCGCCAGTCCGCCGGAGACCACCGGCAGGATCACCCGCAGCAGCGCGGTGAACCGGCCGCAGCCGTCGACCAGGGCGGCCTCCTCGATCTCCCGCGGCATCCCCTCGAAGAAGCTGGCCAGCAGCCAGATCGACAGCGGCAGCGCCACCGTGGTCTGGGCCAGCGCCAGCCCGGTCGGGGTGTCGGTGAGCCCGGCCGCGCCGAGGATGGTGACCAGCGGGATGCCGATCGCCACGGCCGGGGCCATCCGGACCAGCAGCGAGCCGGCCATCAGCAGCTGCCCGGCGCGGGTCCGGTAGCGGGTGATCCCCCAGGCGGCCGGGATCGCCAGCGCCATCGACAGCAGCGTGGCGACCACCGCCGTGCTGACGCTGTTGATGAACGAGGCGGTGACCCCGGGCCGGTTGAGCGCGGTGAGGTAGTTGTCCAGGGTGAACCGCTGCGGCAGCACGGTCGGCGGCACCGCGATGGCGTCGACGGCCGGCTTGAACGAGGTGAGCACCAGGTAGACGAAGGGGAAGCCGTAGACCACCACGACGGCGACGGCGGCGGCCCAGAGCAGCCCGGTCCTGACCCGCGCGGCGAGCAGGTGCGACATCAGGACTCCTTGCCCGGGCGCCAGATGGTCAGCACCGCGACCATCGCGACCACCATCATCACGATCATGAACAGGGTGCTGGTGGCGGCGGCCGTGCCGGGGTCGTTGTAGCTGACCATCGTCTTGTAGATGGTCAGGCTCAACGTCTCCGACGCCGACTGCGGTCCGCCGTCGGTCTGGATGAGGATCACGTCGAAGGCCCGGGCGGCGTCCACGCCCCGGATGATCAGCGCCACCGCGATCACCGGCCGCAGCAGCGGCAGGGTCACGCTGACCAGCAGCCGCAGCCCCCGGGCGCCGTCGAGGCGGGCGGCCTCGTACAGGTCCGGCGGGATGGCCTGGAGGCCGGCGTAGAGCACCAGGGTCATGAACGAGGTGGTGAGCCAGATGTCCGGCAGGGCGACCGAGAAGAGCACCAGGTCCGGGTCGCTGAGCCAGGAGACGTCGCCCGGGTTGTCCAGGATGCCGACCCGGGTGAGCAGCTCGTTGACGATGCCGACGCTGTCGATCATCAGGAACCGCCAGAGCAGGCCGGCGACCACCGGCGCGATCATCAGCGGATAGAGGAACAGCGTCTGCAGGATCCGGGCCCTGGGCCCGAGCCGGTGGAACAGCAGCGCCACCGCCAGGCCGAGCACCAGCTCGGCGCTGACCACGATCAGGGTGTACGCCAGCGTCCGCCCGGCCGCCGCCCGGATGCCCGGGTCGGTCAGCGCGGTGACGTAGTTGGCCAGCCCGGCGAAGCGTCGCCCGTCGCCGAGCCCGGAGCCGCTGTGCAGGCTGTCCACCACCAGCTTCACCAGCGGCCAGCCGACCAGCGCCAGCAGCACCACCGCGGCCGGCGCGGCGAGCAGGGTCGCGTACCCGGCGTCCGACAGCCCCCGGCGGGCCCGTCGCCCGCCGGTCGGGGCCGGGGTACGCGGGGCGCTCCGCGGTGGTGCCGCCTGCGCTGTGGGGCTCACTTGACGATGCCCTCGATCTGGGTCCGGGCGGCCTTGAGCAGGGCGGCGTAGTCGGCGCCCGGGGTGAGCGCCTTCTGGATCGTGGGCACCAGCACGCTGTCGACGATCCGCTGCCAGTGCGGGCTGGCCGGGCGCGGCCTGGTGGCGCCGGCGTTGAGGGTGGCCAGCAGCGGGCCGAAGGACTCGAAGCCGGGCTTCTCCGCGTACGACTGGTAGGCGGACTTGCGGGCGGCCAGGCCGAGGCTGGTGTCGATGCTCAGCGCGTTGTTGTCGTAGGCGGCCTTGATGAACTGCTTGGCCAGGTCGGCCTTGGCGCCGCCCTGCGGGGCGGAGAGGTACCACGGGCCGGGGATGCCGGCGACCCCGGCGGTGCCGCCGATCATCGGCGCGGCGCCGACCTTGCCGGCCACCTTCGCGTCGGCCGGGATCTGCCGGTACGCGTGCGCCCAGAACCGGGTCATCGCGGTCTGGCCCTGGTTGAACAGGTTCTGCGCGGCGCTCCAGTCGGTCTGCGCGGCGCCGGCCGGGGCGACCTTGTGCTTGTTGTTGAGGTCGGCGTAGAAGGTCAGCGCGGCCAGGTGCTGGGCGTTGTCGACGATGACGTTGCCGCTGTCGTCGAGGACGACGCCGGGGGAGCCGGCCTGGAGCACGTGGGCCAGCCACTCGGTCTCCACCGCGCCCTTGACGTCGGTGCCGTACAGCTTCTGACCGGGCCGGGTGAAGAAGGTGGCGATGTCGGTGAACTGCTGCCAGGTGGTGGGCGGTGCGAGCGGGTAGCCGTACTTCTTCTCGAAGGCGGCCTTCTCCTTCGGGTCCTCGAAGAGGTCCTTGCGATAGAAGAGGATCTCGCTGTTGGTCCAGACCGGCATGCCGATGAACTTCCCGCCGGACTGCGCCTCCTGGACCAGCGCCGGGAACAGGTCGTTCCTGACCTCGGCGGTGAACAGGTCGTCGAGCGGGGCGAGCTTGCCGGCCAGCAGCGGGATCCAGACGGCGTCCACCGCGCAGACGTCGAACGACGCGCGGTTGCCGGACAGTTCGCTGGTCAGTCGGTTGAACAGCCCGTCGTAGGGAAGCTCGACCAGGGTGACAGTGGTGCCGGTGTCCTGCTTGAACTTGTCGGCCACCGGCTGGAGCTCGATCTTGCCGCCGCCCTCGCAGGCGACGGTGAGGCTCTTGTCGTCGCCGGAGCCGCCGGCGGCGGTGCCGCTGCCACCGGCGCCGCAGCCGGCCGCGCCGAGCAGCGCCGCCGCGCCGGCGCCGGCGCCCAGCCCGAGGAAGCCACGGCGGGGCCAGCCGCCGGTTGTCGCGCGAGATGCCATGGTTCTGCTCCGTTTCGAGGGGTGGTCCGGGCGCGTGGGGGCGCACGCCGGAGCGTGTGGTGGAGGTCGGTGAGGCGGTTGCCAAAACCTTTTGGCAAAAGCTTTTGGCAGAGCGTAAGAGCGCTTCGTGTGACGGTCAAGTGTCGGCTCCGTAAATCCGTCGGCCGTGCCTGCGGTGGGCGGCCGGTCAGCCGCGTGTTGTCGGCGAGGCGGTGCCAGGCCAGCGCGGGGGCTCACCTCCGGGGGCGCTATATGCCCTTGTTGTTACGTACCCGACCAGTTACATTCGAGCCATCATGGATGCGGTATTGCAGGCGCTGGCGGATCCGAGCCGGCGCACGGTGCTTGACATCCTCCGCAGGCACCCGGCGACGGCCGGTGAGCTCGCGGAGGCGCTCCCGATCGCCCGCCCGGGGGTTTCCCGGCACCTGCGCGTGCTGCGGGAGGTGGGACTGGTCGATGTCCGCCAGGACGCGCAGCGGCGGATCTACAGCCTCCGGCCGGAGGCACTCGCCGAGGTGGACGCCTGGTTGGAGCCGTACCGCGCGCTCTGGCGCAACCGACTCGACGCCCTGCACACGGAGATCGCCCGAGGAAAGAAGGCACGAGAGTGAAAATCATCGGCACTGTACGGTCGCTGGACAGCACCCGCGGCGCGGTGCGCGTCGAGGACGTCTACGACACCCACATCGACGACCTGTGGGAGGCGTGCACGAATCCGGAACGGCTCGCCCGCTGGATCGCCAAGGTCTCTGGCGACCTGCGGGTCGGTGGCTCGATCCATGCCGTGTTCACCAGCACCTGGACCGGCCCCGCGCGCATCGACGCCTGCGAGAAGCCCCACCATCTGCTGCTCACCACAGAACCAGACACCGAAGACGAGGCCCAGATCGAGGCATGGCTGACCGAGGAGGGCCACCGCACGCGCCTGGTCGTCGAGGAGCGCGGCCTACCGCGGGAACGCCTCTACTTCTATGGCGCCGGATGGCAGGCCCACCTCGAGGATCTCGCACGGTCACTGCGGGGCGAGACCGCGGCCGGCCCCGACTCGTGGACCGAACAGTCGCCGGAGCCGACCTGGCGTGCCCGGTGGACAGAGCTCACTCCGGCCTACGAGAAGATGGTGACCGCCTGATGACCGACACGATCCGGCTCAGCGGTGTCACGCTCAACGCGCCCGATGCCCTCGCCTTGGCCAGGTTCTACGCCCTGATCACCGGCGGCGTGGCGAAGGGCGACTCCCACTGGGCGACCGTCACCGGGCCACACGCGGTCATCGGCTTCCAGCAGGTCGACCAGTTCCGCGCACCCGAGTGGCCGCAAGGCGGCGTACCAATGCAGATGCACCTCGACTTCTTCGTCGACGACCTCGCGGCCACCGGCGCGCGGGTCCTCGCCGCCGGTGCCAGCCGATTCGACTTCCAACCGAACTCCGACCACTGCTTCGTGTACTCCGATCCGGCGGGCCACCCGTTCTGCCTGTCCACCTGGGACTTGACACAGATCGACGGCGAACCGGACGGCGCCTGAAGCATGCTGCACGAGCGCTGAAGCTGGCTGAGGAAGACCCACTCGTCGAGGGTCCTGCCGGACAGTCCTCAGTGAACCCTCAAGTTGGTTGAGGCTTCTGCGGCCGCTGATGGCCCAGCTGGTCGAATCCCGCCAGTGGTTGACGGGCGTCTGAGCGAGGTGACCGAGAACTGCGACACGGCGCTGGTCGAGCGGGTGCTGGAACCGCTGGCGCGCTGACGTACGCGGCGTGCCGAGTCGCCGACCACGCTCCGGATCACCGCCGGGCAGTTCGGGGTGAACGTCTTCGACGGGGTGGGGGAGGCCCGGGACGTGACGCTGAGCTGACGTGCCTGCGGTGGGCGGCCGACCGGCCGCCCACCGCAGGGTGGCCGGTCAGCCCCGGGTGTCAGCGAGGCGGCGCCAGGCCAGCGCGGTGAGCGCCGCCAGCGCGCCGGCCGCCAGCCAGAACGGCGTCAGGAGGCTGCCGGTCGCCTGGGCGACCACTCCACCGAGGGTGGTGCCGATGGCCGCGCCGCCCAGGTCGGCCAGCGCGTAGACGCTGTTCACCCGGCCGCGCAGCCGGTCCGGCACGAGCCGTTGCCGCAGCGACACCACCAACACGCCCCAGACCATCGTGTGCACGCCCCAGATCGCCAGCGCCACGCCGGCCACCCAGGGCTGCCGGGTGGTGGCCAGCACGACCTGGAGTCCGACTTCGATCAGCAGGCCGGCACGCAGCAAGTTCGGCGTGCCGAACCGGGACCGCAGCCGGGTGGCCAGCGCGCTGCCGGCCAGCCCGCCCAGCGCCGACGCGGTGAGCAGCACCCCGTACCCGACGTCCCCGAGGCCCAGCCGCTGCCCGGCGTACAGCACGAATGCCGCGAACGCCGCGCAGAACGCGACGTTCATCACCGCGATGCTGACCGCCAGGGTGCGCAGCACCGGGACAGCCCACAGGGCGCGTACCCCGTCGGCGATGTCGGCCCGCAGCGAGCGCCGCCGGTCGGTGGCCCCGGATGCGGTCGTCGCGGCCGGAACCGGCCGCCAGCGCAGCAGGGCCAGCAGCAGCGCGGCCAGCCCGAAGGAGGCCGCGTCGACACTGAACGGCAGCGCCGCCGCCAGGACGAAGAGGTACGCCCCGAGCGGCTTCGCCGCGAACTGGTTGCCGATCACGAAGGTGGCGAAGAGCCGGCTGTTGGCCTGTTCCAGCCGCTCCGGCGGCACCACCGACGGCAGTAGCGCCCCGGACGCGGTGTCGGCCAGGGTCTCCCCGACGCCGGTCAGGAAGAACGCCAGGCAGATCAGCGGCACGGTGGCCACGCCGAGGAGCACGGCCGCGGCGAGCGCGGCCAGCACGAGCCCTCGGCCGAGGTTGACCGCGACGATCAGGCGACGCCTGTCGAAGCGGTCCACGAGGGCCCCGCTGACCAGCGCGAAGAGCAGCCAGGGCAGCTGCGGGGCGAGCGCCGCGGCGGCCACCGCGACGGGATCGTCGCTGATCGAGGCGACCAGCAGCGGGCCGGCGACCATGGTGACGCCGTCGCCGAGGTTCGACACGGCGCTGGCGGTCCAGAGCCAGGTGAAGTCGGGGCCCAGCGGAGCCCGGTCGGTGGTGGCGGTCATCGGGACCACCGGCAGATGCAACGGCATGCGGGCGCGACGAGACGCCCGCACGGCAGGTGCGGAAACACGAGGACTCCCTCGGAAGCGATGTGGTGGCGTGGTCACGCCATGACGGAGGACCCGCGCCTGAGGCGGGTCACTTCATCGCTTCGCGACGGGTGAGCGGGGGTTTGTCGACCCCGGAGGGTCAGCGGACCGGCGTCGCCCGCGACGAAGCGGAGGCCAGCATCGTGCCGAGAGCGCCCATACCCATGATCAGCCTCCGAACGTCGGTGGAGTGCCGACCCTACGGGCCGATCGTCGCGCCCGCGACCCCGTCCGCCGGTCGTCGCGCCCGGGGGTCGGTTGGACAGCCGCGCCGGCCAGGGGCGAGAGTGATCGGTCGTGAGATACCTGCGTACCGCGGGGAGGGTGGGCATCCGCCGGCCCCGCCCCACCGACGAGGCCGAGTTCACCGCCGCCGCCCGGCGCAGCCGCGAGCTGCACCACCCCTGGGTGGCGCCCCCGGACACCCCGGCGGCGTTCGCGGCGTACCTGGCCAAGGCCCGTCGGCGCGACACGCAGAGCTTCCTGTTCTGCGACCTCGACAGCGGCGCGATCGCCGGTTACGCCAACATCGGCGGGATCATCATGGGTCCGCTGCGGGGCGGGTTCCTCGGCTACGCCGCCCTCCTCCCGTACGCCGGCACCGGCCACGCCTCGACCGGGATCGGCCTGGTCGTGGCGCACGCCCTCGACACGCTGGGCCTGCACCGGTTGGAGGCGAACATCCAGCCCGGCAACGAGCCGTCGAAGCGGGTGGCCCGCAAGCTCGGCTTCCGGCTGGAGGGCTTCTCGCCCGACTACCTGTTCGTCGACGGCGCCTGGCGCGACCACGAACGCTGGGCGATCACCGCCCCGACCGGTTAACAGGGGCCCCCTGCCATACCGGAGGCGTTAACAAGGGGCCCCTCCTTGCATGCTCAGCTGCCGGGGCGGGGGAAGGCGACCGGGCTGCGGTGCCCGGCGCCGTCCACCGCGCGTACGCCGAAGAAGACGTTGTCCTTGGACAGGTCGACGGTGACCTCGGTGACGTCGCCGACCGGGATCACCTTCTGCCACTCGGCCGCCGTGGTCTCCCGCCACACCACCTCGTAGCCGGCCAGGTCCGGCTCGTCGCCGCGCTGCCAGCGCAGGGTGGTGTCGTTTGTCAGGTTGGTGGTGACGACGATCGCCCCCTTCGGGGTGCCCGGCGCCTGGGCCAGCGACCACAGCGCCGCGCCGTTCACCCGCGCCACCCGGGTGATGTAGTCGAAGTCGCAGAACTCCGGCAGGTCGCCGTACTGGACGCCGTCGACCACCCGGACGTCCTGGTGCTGGTGGGCGAAGTCCTCGTTCGGCTCGGTGAACCGCCCGGCCGGCCAGCCCTCGCGCAGGAACGGGATGTGGTCGCTGCCGCGCAGGTAGCGGTCCCGCCGGTAGATCACCCGCACGCGCATGCCGGTGGCGCCGTTGTCGGCCACGTCGGCGACGAACCGGGCCAGCTGCCGGGACGGGGAGTCGTTCTCGCCGCCGACCGACTGCCGCACGCTCGCCTCGGCGGGGGTCTCGGCGGTCGGCACGCCCTCGGCGAAGAGTCGGACCGTCCGCGGGTCGCGGGTGCCGTCGTCGGCGGTGCTGGAACCGACGATGTCGTCGCTGAACATGCCCTGCACGTCCACGCCGGCCGCCTTGAGCTGCCCGGCCAGGTAGGTCGAGCCGTACAGGCCCTGCTCCTCGCCGGCCACGGCGGCGAAGACGACGGTCGCCTCGCTGCGCCGGGTGGCCATCACCCGGGCCAGCTCCATCACCACCGCCACGCCGGAGGCGTCGTCGTCGGCGCCCGGCGCGTCGCTGACCGCGTCCAGCACGTCGGTGGCCCGCGAGTCGTAGTGCCCGGTCACCACGTACACCCGGTCGGGGGCGGTCTCGCCGCGCAGGGTGGCGACCACGTTGGTGATCCGGGTGGCCACCGGGATCCGGGACGCCGGCTGCTGGACGTACGACTGGAGCTGCACGGTCATCCGGCCGCCGGAGGCGGCGGCGTACCCGGAGAGCTGCGCGAAGATCCAGTCCCGGGCGGCGCCGATGCCCCGCTCGGGGTTGTCCTGGTCGGAGAGGGTGTGCCGGGTGCCGAAGGCGGCCAGCCGGCGCACGGTGGCCTCGATCCGGTCCCGGTCGACCTCGCGCAGCAGCGCGCGCAGCTCACGGTCCGGCTGCTGCGGGTGGGCGGGCCGGCCGGGGCCGGGCGGATTGTGGGTCTGCGAGTCGGCCGCCGCCGGGCCGGCGGCCAGCGGGGCGGCGACGGCGGCGGTGGCCGCGGCGGAAGCGGTCAGGAACGTGCGACGGGTCGGCCGGGTGGGTCGCCCTTGTCCGGTGTGCTCGCTCATGACCGCATCCTCCCTCCGGGATGGAGGTGTGTCTATCTCTGCCGCGTTCCGAGGATCATCCGGTCCGGGTGAGGTCGGCCTCGCCCTCCCCGGCCTAGCCTCGATGTCATGGCCAGACTCCGACCGACGCCGGTGGACCCGATGCCGTACGCGCCGAAGGACGCCGGACGGCAGGGCGAGGCCAGGGCGATGCCGCCGGAGCTCGGCCCGGACGCCATCGCGGTGGTCCGCGGCTCGACGTTCATGTACTCGAGCCCCACCGGGGACGTGCCGGCGGGCACCATCGGCGGACTCGTACACCAGGACACCCGGCTGATCAGCCGCTGGGAACTGCGGCTCGACGGCGCGCCGCTGCTCGCCCTGCGGTCGGCGCCCATGGAGCCCAACCTGGCGCAGTTCGTGCTGGCCAACCCCGCGCTGCCCGGCGGGCTGCCGGCCGACGCCGTCACCACCCGGCGGATGCGCCTCATCGGGGACTCCCTGCACGAACGGGTCGAGCTCCAGTCGAACCAGCCGGGCCAGGTCCGACTTGAGCTGCGGCTGGCCGTGGAGAGCGACTTCGCCGACCTGTTCGAAGTCAAGTCGGAGGTACGGGACCGCTGCCCGTGGATCGGCCGGTACGCCGCACCCGACGGTTCCGAGCTGCGGTTCGCCTACGAGCACGAGGGCTTCGCCGCCGAGACCCGGGTGACCGCGGACCCGCCGGCCGACCGGATCGAGGGCACTGAGCTGGTCTGGGAGATCGAGCTGTCCCCGCTGGAGGAGTGGCACGTGGACCTGCGGGTGCCGCTGCCGCCGGGTGAGGGCACGATGAACCCGGTGCGGGCCGACATCGCCGACGTGTTCCACGGTCGCGCCGCCGACCCCGCCCAGCAGTGGCTGGCCGAGGGCGTCCGGCTGCACAGCGACGAGCCGACCCTGGAGCGGGTCGCCGAGCGGTCGTTGCACGATCTGGTCGCGCTGCGGTTGGAGATCGAGGTGTGCGGGGAACAGGTGATCCTGCCCGCCGCCGGCGCGCCGTGGTTCCTCACGGTCTTCGGCCGGGACACCCTGATCGCCGCGTACCAGGCGCTCGCCGGGGGCTCCCACCTGGCCAAGGGCGCCCTGCTCGCGCTGGCCGGGGCGCAGGGCAAGCGCTGCGACGACTTCACCGACGAGGAACCCGGCAAGATCCTGCACGAGGTACGCCGTGGCGAGCTGACCCGCCAGGGCGACAAGCCGTACCGCCCCTACTACGGCACGGCCGACGCCACCCAGCTCTGGCTCATCGTGCTCTCCGAGTACTGGCGGTGGAGCGGCGACGACGAGTTCGTCCGGTCGTTGCGGCCGCAGGCCCTCGCCGCGCTGGACTGGATCGACCGGTACGGCGACCGGGACGGCGACGGCTACGTCGAGTACGCCACCCGTTCCCCGCAGGGCCTGGGCAACCAGTGCTGGCGGGACTCCCCGGACGGGGTGCGCTTCGCCGACGGGCGGATCCCGGTGCTGCCGCTGGCCACCAGCGACGTCCAGGGCTACACCTACGACGCGAAGGTGCGGCTCGCCGAGCTGGCCGCCGGCCCGCTGGCCGACCCGGCGTTGGCCGGCCGGCTGCGGGCCGAGGCCGACGACCTGTACCGGCGGTTCAACCGCGACTTTTGGATCGAGGAGCGGGGCGGCTACTACGCGGTGGCCCTCGACGGCGACAAGCAGCGGGTCGACTCGATGACCTCCAACCTGGGCCACCTGTTGTGGAGCGGCATCGTGCCGCCGGACCGGGCGCCACGGGTGGTCCGGCAGCTCTTCACGCCGGCCATGTTCTCCGGCTGGGGGATCCGCACCATGTCCCGCGAGGATGCCACCTACAACCCGCTCGGCTACCACCAGGGCACCGTCTGGCCGCACGACAACGCCATCGCCGTGCTGGGCCTGACCCGGTACGGCTACCGTTCCGAGGCCAACCGGTTGTCGCTGGCCCTGCTGGACGCCGCCGCCGAGTTCGACCACCGGCTGCCGGAGGCGCTCAGCGGCCTGTTCCGCGACCGCACCCGGTTCGCCGTGCCCTACCCGACGGCGTGCAGCCCGCAGGCGTGGGCGGCCACCGCGCCGGCCAGCCTGGTCCGGTCGATGCTCGGACTGGACCCGGTCGACGGCCGATTGGTCGTCAAACCGGACATCCCGCCCGAGATCGGCGGCATCACGGTACGCCGCCTGCTGGCCTTCGGCCGGCGCTGGGACATCGAGGCCCGCGGCCGGGTTGGCCGCGTCCGTCCCGCGGCCGACTGAGTTCGCGGCGGCGCCCGCGGCCACGTTTGGCCGCGCCCTCGACGGGAACCGCAGCGGGCATGACGAAACCTCGTGTGGTGATCGTGGGGGCCGGATTCGCCGGTTACCACGCGGCGAAGACGTTGCACCGGCTGGCCGGCGACCGGGCCGAGATCGTCCTGCTGAACTCGACCGACTACTTCCTCTACCTGCCGCTGCTGCCCGAGGTGGCGGCCGGGGTGGTCGAGCCGACCCGGATCTCGGTGCCGCTGTCGGGCACCCTCGACGGGGTCCGGGTGGTGATCGGCGAGGCGGACCGGGTCGACCTGCAGAACCGCTGGGTCGGCTTCACCCAGCCGGAGGGGGACCGCAACCAGCTCGCCTACGACCGGCTGGTGCTCGCCGTCGGCAGCGTCAACAAGCTGCTGCCCATTCCCGGCGTCACCGAGTACGCGCACGGCTTCCGGGGCCTGCCCGAGGCGCTCTACCTGCACGACCACGTGGTCCGGCAGATCGAGCTGGCGGAGCAGGCCGAGGATCCGGCCGAGCAGCAGGCCCGGGCCACCTTCGTGGTGGTCGGCGCCGGCTACACCGGCACCGAGGTGGCCGCGCACGGCCAGCTCTTCACCGACGCGCTGGCCGCCCAGCGGCCCCGGCTGACCATCCGTCCGCGCTGGATGCTGCTGGACGTGGCGCCCCGGGTGCTGCCCGAGCTGGACCAGCGGATGTCGCGCACCGCCGACCGGGTGCTGCGCCGGCGCGGGGTGGACGTGCGGATGGGCACCTCGGTCGCCGAGGCCACCGCCGACGGGGTCAAGCTCACCGACGGCGACTACGTGCCGACCTGCACCCTGGTCTGGTGCGTCGGGGTACGCCCCGACCCGTTCGTCGCCCAGCTCGGGCTGCGCACCGAGAAGGGCCGCCTGGTCACCGACGAGTACCTCAACGTGCCCGGCTATCCCGAGGTGTACGCCTGTGGCGACGCTGCCGCCGTGCCGGACCTGACCCGCCCCGGCGAGATCTGCACGATGACCGCCCAGCACGCCCAGCGGCAGGGCAAGCTCGTCGCGCACAACATCGCCGCGTCGTACGGCCAGGGCCGGCGCAAGCCGTACAAGCACCACGACCTGGGCTGGGTGGTCGACCTGGGTGGCAAGGACGCCGCGGCGAACCCGCTGAAGGTGTCCCTGTCCGGGCTGCCGGCGAAGGCGGTGACCCGGGGCTACCACCTGATGGCCATGCCGGGCAACCGGGCCCGGGTGGGCGCGGACTGGATCCTGGACGCCACCCTCTCCCGGCCGGCGGTGCAGCTGGGCCTGGTCCCGGCGAACGCGGTGCCCCTGGAGAGCGAGTCGCCGGAGATGATCCGCCGGCACTGACGGGGGCTGGTCCGCACCGACGCCCCGGGGCTCGGCCCCGGGGCGTCACCGTGTCCCGCCGGCCGGATGGTCGCCGCCGGGCGGCTCGGCGTCGTCCGGACCGGCCCCCACCGCGGGGATCGGGACGTGCCAGCGTCCGGCCGGGGCGAACTCGCGCAGCAGGATCTGCGCCACGCCCGCCGCCGGGATGGCCAGCAGCGCCCCGAGCAGGCCGGCGAGCTCCGCCGCGAGCAGCACGCTCACCAGCACGGTCAGCGGGTTGAGCCGGACCGCGCGAGCCATGATGACCGGTTGCAGCAGGTGGTTCTCCACCTGCTGGTACACCACGAAGAAGACCAGCACCACGATGCCGGCGGTGGGGGAGTGCAGGAACCCGGCGCCGGCCGCGATGATCGCACCGAGGGTCGCCCCGACCAGCGGAATCAGGTCGGCCACGGCGACCAGCAGCGCGATCACCCCGGCGAACGGGACGCCGGTGAGGGCCAGCACCACGAAGGTCAGGCCGCCGCAGATCACGCTGATCAGCAGGTTGCCGGTGAGATAGCCGGTCACCGTACGCGAGCACTCCCGGCCGATCCGCCGCAGCCGGTCCGCCGCGCCGTCCCCGACCAGGCCGAGCGCGCTGCGGATGATCTTCGGGGCCTCCAGCACCATCAGGTACGCCAGCACGATCACGGTGAGCAGCCCGGCCAGCGTGGTCAGCACCCCCCGGACCACCCCGACCGCCGGTTGACGCAGCTGGGAACCGTACCGCTGGACCTGGTCCGGGTGGGCCACCAGGTACGACCGCAACCGCAGCCGCTCCAGCACCTCCCCGAACGGCCCCCGCCCCGCGCGGGTCTCCCGGTACACCTCCGGCGCCCGGTCGACGAACCGGCCCACCTCGTCGAACAGCGGCACCACGATCAGCGCGCCGAGCGCCGCGAGCAGGCCGAACACGGCCAGGAAGACCAGCAGCGTGGCCAGCGCCCGGCGCCGCACCCACCGCCGTTCCAACCGGTCGACCAGGGGTTTCAGCGCCACCGCGAAGAACGCCGCCACCACCAGCCAGACCAGCACCCGCCGGGTCATCCAGATCAGCGCGAGACCGGCGACGGTGGCCAGCACCAGACCGATCACGATCAGCGCCCGGCGGGCGGTGCCGCGGTCGTCGGCGTCGCTCATCCGCCGCGCCTACCCCCGCCCGGGCCGGGAAAACCAGCCGGCCGCGGCGGGCCGGGTCAGGGGGCCAGGGTGGCGTCGGTGGCGGGGCGGGCCCCGGCGACGAACGCGTCCAGCGTCTCCGCGTGCAGCACCACGCCGGGCAGCGGGTCCCGGGCGACCCGCGCCGCGAGCCGGGTCACCGGCAGCCGGCCGGGCCGGACCGCGGCGGCCAGCACCAGGTTGCCGTACCGGCGGCCGCGCACCATCCGCCGGTCGGCGACCAGGCAGACGTCGGCGAAGACCGCCCGCAGGGTCGCCACCTGGGTACGACAGAAGACCAGCGGCGGCAGGTCGGTCACGTTGAGCAGGTACGTCCCGTCCGGGCGGAGCACCCGGGCCACCTCGGTGACGAACTCCACGCCGGCCACATGACCGGGCATCCGGGCGGCCCGGTAGACGTCGCCGAGGACCACGTCGTACCGGCCGGCCGGGGCGCCGGTGACCGCGGCGCGGGCGTCGGCCACGTCGACGCGTACCTCGGCGGGCAGCGGGGGCAGCTCCCGGGCGACCAGCTCCACCACCCGGGCATCCCGCTCGACGACGGTCTGCGCCGAGCCGGGGCGGGTGGCGGCCAGGTAGCGGGGCAGGGTCAGCGCCCCGCCGCCCAGGTGCAGCGCGGTCAGCGGCACCCCGGGCGGTGCGGCCAGGTCGAGCAGGGCCGCCATCCGTCGGACGTACTCGAAGTGCAGGTGGCGGGGATCGGCGACGTCGACGTACGACTGGGCGACCCCGCCGGCGAGCAGCGTGCGGCCGGTCCGCCGGGCCGGGTCGGCGACCAGCTCCGGGGCGTCGGAGGGCATGGCCGCACGCTAGCGCAGCGGGCGCCGGGCCCGGTCGCGGGTCTGTCGGCGACCGGGCCCGGCGGCGGGTCAGCCGGCGTTCATGCCGGCGCCCGCCTCCTCGATGGCGTCGTCGACCCGCCGGGCCAGGTCCACGTCCAGCGCGGTCACCGCGTCGGCCTGCCGGGTGCGCACGGTGAGCACCGCCGTCTCGGCGGTCGGCCGGCCGATCTGCGGTGACCGGCCGGTCTCGTCCCGGAGCCGGTCGATGCGGTCCAGCACCCGGTCGAGGTTGTCGGCGGGCAGCTCCAGGGTGCGCACCAGCGACCGCCGGTCACTGGACCAGTAGGTCAGCCGGGCGAGCGCGTCGCGCAGCTCCGGCTCGGTCAGCGGCGCGGTCGAGGTCCGCGCACCGACCAGGCCGCCACCGACCGGTGGCGGCTCGACCAGGTCCTGCAACCCGTCGGGTACGTCCAGCGACGCGACCAGCTCCGCGTCCCGATCGGCCAGCGCGGCCAGCGTCGCCTGCGCCTGGTAGCGCGCCTCCTCCGGGGTACGGCCGCTGATCCGGCCCACCTCGGCCAGGAAGCCGGGCAGCTCCCGGTGCGACTCGACGCCGTCCACCGGCACCACGTCGTGCAGCTTCACCGGGACCGCCTCGAGCAGCCGTTCCCGTTCGGCCTCGCCCAACGCCCAGGCCAGCGCCAGCACGGTCGCCTCGGCGCCCACCTTGGCGGTGCGGAAGTCGACCCCGGCCCGCCGGCCGACGTCGTCGACCAGGTCGCGGTAGCCCATGGTGGTGACGCCCGGGGCGGCCGGGCCCGGCAGGGGCCGCTCGGTCGGGGCGGCCGCGGCGGGCGGCGGCGCGGGGCCGCCGCGGGTGCTGTCCGGCTTGTGCCGGCCGGCCGGCGGCGGTCCGGCCCGCTTGCCCCGGTCGAGGTGGGTCAGCTGTTTGGTGGCGCTCAGGCTGGCACCGGTCTCGCTGGCCTGCCGGCCGTGCTCGCGGGCCTCCCGCGCCAGGGCCCGGCGGCGCTGGTTGTCGCCCTCCATCTGCTTGCGCATGGTCACACCTCGTTCCTCGAGTGGGCTGGCGTGCTCCGACGGCTCTCGCGTTCCCGGGCGGGCGGGGAAGGTAACGGGGCTCGTGGTTCATCCGCCCCGGGTGAGGGCCGCTCACCCGTACCGGCGGCACGATCCAGATGGACCGGAATTTCTTCCGAGTTTGCGGAAGGGAAGGTCGTCATGAAGAGGATCGTCGAGATCGTTCCCGCCCGACCCGGCTGGTACGCGCGCTGGCAGCTCTCGCCGGAGACCACCCGCTGCTATCCGGTGAGCCTCTGGGCGCTGCTGGAGGAGGCCGACGGAGCCGGCCGCGAGGTCGTCGGCGTCGACTGTGTCGGCCAGTGGCCGGGCGCGGACGACAACGAGGCGGGTGGGGAGTTCGTCCGTTACCTGTTCCAGACGCCGGATTCCGGAGCGCCCGAGGACGTGGAGCCGCCCGATCCGGGCGAACTGCGCGAGAGTGGACCGCGGCTGCAACCGGTCACCGCGGCGTAGGCATTGCTCCGGCCCCCGGCCCCTGGTCCCAGGGTCGGGGGCCGCCCCACGCCCCGGGCCTCAGCCGACGTCGCGCGCGCCGCCCCGCAGCGCCGACGGCGGAGCCGCCGCGAGCAGTTCACCCAGACCGGTGCGGTCCAGCAGCCCCTGGACCTGGGTGTTGGCCCCGGTCAGCCGGATCGGGCCGGTCCCGGCGCGGTGGACCACGACCAGCGCGCTCAGCCCGGACGAGTCGCACAGCCCGACGTCGGACAGGTCGATCTCCAGCTCGTGGTGGCCGTCGCGGCGGGTGTCCGCGGCCGCGGCGACCAGGTCCGGCGCGGTGTCGAAGTCCAGTTCGCCGATCAGCCGGAGGCGGGCGCGACCCGCGTCGAGCGGGCTCACCTCGATGATCAACGGCTGGGGTGGCATGCGTCCATGTTCCCAGCCGGCCGGCGGCCGGAAACGTCCGGGGCGGGCCGGGCGTGGAGGATGGCGCGAAAGCTGCGCCGGTCGCCGTCGGGGCGGCGGTGGGCTCAGGCCGAGGCGGCGGGCGCGGCGGTCGGGCCGGTCAGCTCCGTCCGGGCGGCGGGCAGCGGCCGGTCCAGCAGACCCCTGACGCCGGTCATGTCCAGGATGGTGGTGAGGAACCTGGGGGTCGAGCGCAGCCGCACCACCGTGCCGCTCTGCTGCCCCTCCCGCCACGCGTGCACGATCACCGACAGGCCGGTGCTGTCGATGAAGAGCAGCTCACCGAAGTCGAACACGATCTGCGCCGGGCGACCGGCGAGCAGCCGGTCGACCGTGGCCCGCAGCGGTGCGGCCGTGGTGAAGGCCAGGTCACCGGCGACCCGCAGCACCGGCGCATCGGGGTCGGCGTCGTCGACGCCGACGGTCAGCGGGTTGTTCTCGGCTTTCCGCCCAGGGGATGCCACTCTCACGCCTTTCCGCAGGCTGCCGGTCGGGCCGGGTCGCTCGGGATCGTAACAACGCCCGCGGTGCGCCGCCCGGCACGCGGGAACCCGCCCTGGTCCGGCCGTGGGGTGGCGGTACCGGCGCACCGGCGTAGGGTGGGGCGGAGAGATTGGAACACATGCACCGTTTCGGACCGACCGCGGGTTTCGACGAGGAGTGGGGCTTCAGCTGGTGACTGCCGCCGACGTCAGGGACTGGGACCCGGGCGACGGACCGATCTCCACGCCGAGTGCCTTACGGGCCCCGGCCCGGTCCGCCGGTGACCCGGCCCGTCCCGCCCAGGCGCTGCCGCCGCTGGCCCCCGACCGAGGCCACTGCGCACCCGACTGGTCCGAGGTCGTCGAGCACTTCCGCGAGGGCCTCATCGTCTGTGACGCCGACCAGGTCGTGAGCCACCTCAGCCCGGTCGCCGAGCGGCTGCTGCCGGAGGTCGCGCCCGGCGTCACGCTGGCCGTCGCGGGGATCCGCGAGCTGTTCGGCGGGGACAACCCGGCCGAGTTCACCCACCGGTCCCGCCGGCTGCGGGTCCGCCGGGTCCCGCTCTCCGCCGGGCGCTCCTGCTGGTACGTCGAGGACGTCACCGAGAGCGTCACCCGGGCGGACGCGCTGCTGGCCGAACGCGCCCGCTCCGCCTTCCTGGCCGTGGTCGGGGAGAAGCTCGGCAACCCGCTGCACCCGGACCGGGCCGCCGCGGCGGTGGTCCGGCTGGCCGTACCGACCCTGGCCGAGGTGGCCGTGCTGGTGCTCGCCCCCCGCTCCGGGCGGGCCCGCTGGTGGCGGGCGTCCCGCTCGGAGGACGAGGCGCCGACCGTGGACTCCGGCGTGCTGACCTCCGCGCAGCTGCCGACGGCCATCGAGGAGGGGCTGGCGGGCACCGAGCCGCACGCGGTGGGCTGGCTGGTGGAGCAGGCCGTCGACGCCGGCTGGCTGCCCGGCCTGGGCACCCACGAGACGTCCGCGCGGGTGGTGCCGCTGCCCGGCCACGACGCGCCGGCCGGTGTGCTGCTGGTGGCCCGGCGGGCGGTGCGCTACTACGACGAGGCCGACGTCGACCTGGTGCGGGCGTTCGCGGCCCGGGCCGGGGCGGCGCTGACCACCGCGGTGCTCTACCGCGACCAGGCCGAGGTCGCCGACACCCTCCAGGCCAGCCTGTTGCCGGTCGAGCCCGCTCCGGCCAGCGGGGTGCAGTGGGGCACCGCGTACCGCCCGGCGCAGGCGGGGCTGCGCATCGGCGGAGACTTCTACGGCTCGCACCGGCTCACCGACGGCGGTTCGGTCTTCTTCCTCGGTGACGTCTCCGGCAAGGGTGTGGAGGCCGCCGTCTTCACCGGCCAGCTGCGGCAGTGCCTCCAGGCGCTGCACCGGGTCGAGTCCCGGCCGGTCAGGCTGCTGCGGCTGCTCAACGACGCGCTGTTGGAGACCACCCAGGCGCACGGCCAGGGCCGCTTCGCGACCATGGTGCTGGGCACGGTGCGTGCGCACCGCGACGGCGGCCTGACCCTCACCATGTCCGGTGGAGGTCACCTGCCGCCGCTGGTGCTGCGGTCCTCCGGCGAGGTGGAGCAGGTCGGCCTCACCGGGATGCTGGTCGGCGTGGTGCCCGACCCGCGGATCGGCGAGGTGACCGTCCGGCTTGAGCCGGGGGAGACCTGCCTGCTCTACAGCGACGGGGTGACCGAGGCCCGGGGCGGGCGGCGCGGTGACGAGCTGTTCGGGACCGAACGCCTCATCGGCGCCCTCGCCGGCTGCCAGCGGATGCCGGCGCCCGCTCTCGCCGAGCGGGTCGAGCAGGTGACCTGCGACTGGCTCGGCCGGGGCGACCACGACGACATCGCCGTCCTGGCGCTGCGGGCCACCGGGCCGGGCGCCCGGACGTCCCGGCACCTGCACTCGGTGCCCCGCCCGCCCGACCAGAGAGAGAGCGACGAATGACCGCCCCGACCGCCGAGGCCAGCCCGGACGCCGCGTTCCCCGGCTATCTCGACTGCCTCGCCGAGGCCGACGAGTACGCCGCGATCGACGTCGCGCTCGGGCTGGTCGACGCCGGCGTGCCGGCCGAACGGGTCCTGCTGGACCTGGTCGCCCCGGCGCAGGCCGAGGTGGGTGAGCGGTGGGCGCGCAACGAGTGGAGCGTGGCCCAGGAGCACGCGGCCACCCACATCAGCGAGCGGGTGGTGGCGGCGATCGCCGCCCGGGCCAACCCGCGCCCCACCCGGGGGCGGATCGTGGTGGCCTGCATGGACGGTGAGTGGCACGCCCTGCCGCCCCGGCTGGTGGCCGAGGTGCTGCGGCTGCGCGGCTGGCAGGTGACCTTCCTCGGCGCGAGCGTGCCGGTCGCGCACCTCGTGTCGTACCTGCACCGGTACGACGCGGAAGCGGTGGCGCTGGCCTGCGCGCTGCCGATGCGGCTGCCGCACGCGCACCGCATGATCGAGGCGTGCCGGCGGTCGGACGTACCGGTGATGGTCGGCGGCCGGGGTTTCGGCGTCGACGGCCGGTGGGCGCGCCGGCTCGGGGTGGCCTGGGCGCCGGACGCGCCGACCGCGGCCGAACTCGTGGCCGACGAGCGGGCCCTGCGCCGGGTGCCGCCGGCGCAGCTGTCCCATCTCGCCGACGACGAGTACGCCGGACTGACCAAGCGGCGCGGCGAGTTGATCGACTCGGCGCTGGCCGACCTGCGGGACCGGGTTCCGGGGATGCGCGACTACACCGGCGCCCAGATGGACTCCACGGTCAGCGATCTGGGCTACATCGTGGACTTCCTGGCCGCGGCGCTCTACGTGGACGACGAGTCGCTTTTCACCGAGTTCGTGCAGTGGCTGGTGGACATCCTGACCAGCCGGGGCGTGCCGGGTGCGGCGGTCGGTGCGACGCTTCACCACTACGGCGCGGTGCTGCACGACTTTCCCCGGGCCGGGCGGTTCCTGGCCGCCGGCGCGGCCCTGATCCCGGTGCCGAGCGGCGCCGGCCGACGGTGATCGCCGGGGTGCCGGCCCGCGTCCGCCCCGTGCGTATACTTGCTCCACTGCAAGCGTCCGCCTGCGGTGGGAGCGAGAGGGAACACGGTGACGTTCAGCGTCACGTACGCCCCGCGCGACGGGGGTACGGCGTGCCTGCGCCTGGCGGGCGAGCTCGACATGAGCACGGCTCCCGAGCTCAACGCGGCGATCGACCGGCTCGCCGCCGACGGGCACCGTCACCTGTTGGTGGACCTCTCCGAGCTGACCTTCTGCGACTCCACCGGCATCGCCGCGTTCGTCCGCGGTGACAACCGGGCCGCGGCCGAGGGTGGCTGGTTGCGCGTCACCGGAGCCAGTGGCCGGGTGCAACGGGTGCTCCAGGTGACCGGGCTGTCGGACGTCCTGCGGTACGACCCGGACACGCCCGACCCAACCTCGCGCACCGTGCCGTGATCGGCTAGATTTCCCCGGCCAGCAGGGGACCGAGAGGTCCGTTCCGTCACCAGAGACAAGCAGGTATCTCCCATGGGTCCAGGCACCCCGAGCCCCGTTCGCATCCTGGTGGTGGACGACGATCCCGGTGACGTGCTGATGATCGAGGAGGCCCTGGAGGACTCCGACGTCGACAAGGTCATCGATGTGGTCAACGACGGTCAGGAGGCGATGGAGTTCCTGCGCCGCACCGGCCGGCACACCGAGGCGCGTCGCCCGGACGTGATCCTGCTGGACCTGAACATGCCGCGGATGGACGGCCGCCAGGTGCTCAGTGAGGTCAAGCAGGACGAGGACCTGCGGACCATCCCGATCGTGGTGCTGACCACCTCCAACGCGGACACCGACATCGTCGGCAGCTACACCCTCCAGGCCAACGCGTATGTGACCAAGCCGATTGACCTGGACGACTTCAACGACGTGGTGCGCCGCATCGACGAGTTCTTCGGCCGGGTGGTCGTGCTCCCCAAGCGGGTCTGAGCCCTCCGGTCGGCCCGCGCGTCGCGCGGATGCTGAACATTTTTCGCAGAACGTCCCCGGTCCACGGCGGCGCCGCCGAGGATCGGCAGGTGGGGAAGGAACCAGCTGCCTGGGGGGCGACACCATGAGGTTCTCCGTCGTTGAGACCGGTTACGACCAGCGGCAGGTCGACTCCTGCCTCGACCAGCTGGACCTGCGGCTGACCCGGCTCGCGGCCCGGGCCGAGCGGGCCGCCCTGGCCGGCCGGGAGTGGGACCAGGTCCGGCAGGAGGCGCTCGCGTTGCGTCGCCTGGTCGGCCGTCCCACCGATCCGGCCGACGTCGACCGGGCCGCGGTGCGTCGGGGCGTTCCGGCGGTGCAGCGGGAGGCGGCCCAGCTGCTCGATGCCGCGCGCCGGGAGTTCGGCGCCGCCCGCGAGGAGGCCCGCCAGCTCCGCGAGCGGGTGTACGCCGAGGCGGTACAGGCCCGTCGGGACCTCGAACTGGTCCTGGCCGAGCGCCGGCGCCGGGCGGAGCTGGTCGACCGGTTGCTCGACGGGGCGACGGTGCCGGTCGACGCGCCGACGGCCGCGGCGGGGGTGCCGGTGTCCCGGGCCGTCGGTGCCGGGGCCGAGGAGCCCGCTGGGGGCACCAGGGCGGCCTGACCCGGGGCGGAGCAGGGGCGGGCCGCAGGACCGGCTCCACGACGAGATGGCGCCGGCTCAGGCCAGCAGCGCGTCCACCACGTCGCCGGCCCGCTCCTCGTGCTTGGCGTACGCGTCGGGGAACGCGGAGATCTGCACGGCCTGGGCGGCGTCGGTGACGCTGAGCTCGGTCCAGTCCGGGATCTCGGCCAACGCCAGGTAGAACGCCCGGGCCGCGTACGCCGGGTCCATCAGCTGGGCGACCGTGCCCCAGCCGCTGCTCGGCCGCTGCTGGAACAGGCCGACCGAGTCGTGGTCGGCGCCGGAGCCCTGGTGCGGGTACTCGGTGGACTCCGGGACGACCTCGCTGGCGAGGTTGTGCAGGTCGCTCTCCTGCATGGCGGTGGAGAGCGCCACCACCAGGCCGCGCCGGGGCATCTTGAGCGCCACGCCCACGTCGACGATCACCTTGGCGTTGTCCATCTGGGCCTGGTCGAGCCCGGCGACCGGTCGTGGTCGGCGCGGCGGGGCCGGGACCTTGCGCAGCGCCGGCCTGCGCAGCGCGGGCGCCTTCGGGGCGACCGGGCGAGGGCCGGCGGTCGGGCCGGCCGGCGGGGCCGGGGCGGGGCTGCGGTCCAGGGACCGGGAGGCCCGCTGCTGGGCCTCGTCGGCGATCGCCGCCCGGTCCGCCAGCGCCTCGTGCACCGGCCGCGTGGGCTCGGCGGCCTCACCCCGGGAGACGCCGGCGAACGCGGCCGCGCCCAGGCAGCAGGTCACCCCGGTGGCCAGCGCCACCCGCAGCGGGGTGGCACCCAGCAGCGGCCGGCGGGGCGGCTCCGGGGCCCGGTGGCGGCCCACCCCCCGAAGGGTTGAGGGGGCATCGGTCGAACGGCTTTCCGGTCGCGTGGCGGTGGGCTTCTGCTCAGCGGAGTCGTCGGGATGCACCCGCCGAACCTAGAGAGCTTCGTGGGCCTTGCCATCGGGGTGGTTGGTGGCATGCGCCACAATTTGCCAGATTCCCCTCCGACATATCACTCAGGAGGCAACGGATCGTGCGTACCAAAGAAATAAGGTATTCCTCTAATGTCCCTTATGCCGGTACGTAAGCCGCGCGATCTCGGATCGAATGTCGCCGTTGTCCGACTCGTACGTTCGGGGGAGGGGGCGGCGCCGACCCGGGGAGGTGGCATCGGGCCCCGGTGCCGGCTCAACCGCCCCCACGCCCCGCCCCGCTGGGTACGATGCGGACGGTGATCGGCAGCGTGATGGAGGAGCCCACCGCGGGCGGTGGGAGCCGGGCCCGGCACCCCCGGGGTCGGGTGGTCGTGGTCCTCGCCGTGCTGCTCGCCGCCGTGCTCCTCGGCCACCGCCTGGTCCCCAACGTGCACGGCTTCGGAAGCCTGCTGGACAGCGTCACGCCGCTGCTCGGCCTCGGCGTGCCGCCGCTGGCCCTGGCCGCCCTGCTGCGCCGGTCCCGACCGGCCCTGCTCGCCGTGCTGCTCCCGGCGGTGGTCTGGTCGGCGCAGAACGGCGGCGCCTGGCTGCCGTCGCGGGCCGACGCGGGGCCGACCGGGCTGCGGGTGGCCAGCCAGAACCTCCGGGTCGACAATCCGGATCCGGCGGCCACGGTGGCCGCGCTGGCCGGCGTCCAGCCGGACCTGATCGCGTTGCAGGAGGTCGCCGACGAGGAGCGGATCGCGCCGGCGCTGAGCCGCCTTTACCCGCACCGGGCCGCGGTCTCCACCGTGGCGCTCTACAGCCGCTACCCGATCCGGGCCGAGGCCGGGGTGGACACCGGGCTGGGCTGGACCCGGGCCCTGCGGGCCGTGGTCGCCGCGCCGGGCGGCGACGTCGCGGTGTACGTCGTACACCTCGGGTCGGCCCGGGCCGGCCACACCGCCACCCGGGACGGCACCGTCGCGGCCCTGGCCGGGGCGGTACGCGCGGACCCGGCACGCCGGCTGGTGGTGCTCGGGGACCTGAACACCGCGACCACCGACCGGTCCTTCGGGCCGCTGAGCCACCTGCTGCACGACGCGCAGGCCGACGCCGGCCAGGGGTTCGGCTTCACCTGGCCCGCCCAGCTGCCACTCACCCGCCCCGACCACGTGCTCTACCGGGGGCTCACGCCCACCACGGCCGGGGTGCTGCACACCCCGGACAGCGACCACCGGGCGGTCACCGCGGGTTTCCGCTGAACCACGCACCCGCCGCGCGACCGGTCAGTGCCGGCCGTTCTCCGCCGACGTCACCGTCAGCCGGTGCCGGGTACTGTCTCCGCTGGAGAAGGGCCAGAGCCGGTCCGCGTGCTCGACCAGCGTGGCCAACTGCTCCCGGCTCAACCCCGCCGACGAGATCGAGGCGTGCACGTCGGCACGGTAGCGGCCGTCGTCGTCGCGCCCCAGCTTCGCCTCGGCGGTCACCTGGACCGTGTGCGCCTCGTCGGTGATCTCGCCGGCCGCCTCCACCGCGGCATGGTGCAGACAGGAGGCGAACGCGGCGGCGAGCAGCTGTTCGGGTGTCAGCCCGGTGCAGTGCGGCGCCAGGGGTGACGCCAGCGCCGAGGAGAGCCCACCGTCGTCGGTGCGTACGTGCCCACCCGCCGCGGTGGCCGTTGCCTCGTGCAGCCAGGAACTGGGATCCGGCATGGCGTTCCTCCCGTCGTCCACGCACCGGCTACCCGGCCCGGCGGCGGTGAAACGGGCAGGTCACCGCTCGGCGACGGTGTCCCACTCCAGCGCCGCCGCCTGGGTCGCCTCGGCCGCGGCCTGTTCGGTCCACGGCGACACCACCGGCTGGCGGGGGCGGGGGACGGCATTCGCCATCGGCACGTACACCCGGGCGTCCACCACCTCGGCCAGCAGCAGCGCCGCGACCAGGCTGCTCGGCCGCTTCTCCGGGTCGTCGTCCAGGCAGCGCCAGCACAGCTCGGCCACCTCGGCGGGCAGCCCCGGCACCTCCGGCAGTGGCTCGGGCGCCTGCCGCCGGCGCATCCCCAGCAGCTGCGTGGTGGAGCCGGCCGGATACGGCAGCCGACCGGTCAGGCAGTAGTAGAGCAACACCCCGAGGGCGTACATGTCAGCGGCCGGGGTGGCCGGCCTGCGGTCGAGCTGCTCCGGCGCGAGGTACGCCGGGGTGCCCACCACCATCCCGTCGGGCGTCCGGTCGGGGGCGCCGGCGGGAGTGGCGATGCCGAAGTCGAGGACCTTCACCCCGGCCGGGGTGAGTACCACGTTGGCCGGCTTGACGTCGCGGTGCACGATGCCGTGCGCGTGCGCGGCGGCCAGCGCCGCGCTGATCTCGGCGCACACCCGCACGGCGATGCGCCAGTCCAGCGGGCCGTCGCGCAGGTGGCTGGCGAGGGTCTCGCCCTCCGCCAGCTCCATCACGATGTACGCCGACCGGCGGCCCGGCAGCGTCGCCGCCGTGCCGAAGTCGTGCACGCTGGCCACGTTCGGGTGCACCAGCCGGGCCGCCGAACGGGCCTCGGCGCGGATCCGCTCCACCGAGGTCTCCGTCCCGAGGTCCTCGGGCGACATCACCTTCACCGCCACCGGCCGGTCCAGCACCACGTCGTGCGCCCGCCACACCTCCGACATGCCGCCGATGCCGATGCGCTGTTCGAGCTCGTACCGCCCGTCCAACGTCCGCATCGGGTGCTCCTCGGTCTCGTCCGCCGAGCTGGTCCCCGGCGCTGGAGCCTCCGGTACCCGGCCCCCCAGCAGGGCAAACCGGTGGGGGTGTCGGAGCGGCGGGGGCGCCGGCCCCGGCTGCGGTAGCGTGCCGGAAGGAGCCGGTCACGCAGCGTACCGGTCGGTGTGGAGGCGGTGGCGGATGGGCGAGGTGCGGGTGCGGTTCGTCGGCGGGCCGGCCGACGACCTGGTCCGGGCGCTGCCCGCCCAGCCGGACGGTGGGCCGCCCGCGCACTGGGTGCTGCGCCACCCGGACGGCGCGACCGTGCCGGGGGAGCCCGGGGCGGACCATCTCTACGAACGGGACCGTCCCGGCCTCGGTGCGGAGTGGACGATGCGTTTCGTGCACAGCTATCCGATGGGCGCCGGCGAGTAGCGGGCTCAGCCCGCCGGGTCCGGGCGGTCGCGGCCTGCCGGTACGGCAGGATCCGGTCCCGGGTGCCGCACGCGATGGTGACCGGCACCGCCGGCACGCCGGCTTCCGACCCCTTCTCCGGCCCGCCGGGCGGCACAGCTGGTACACAGGAGGCGCCGAGGTGCGGCACAGGGACGGCGCCCACGATGGGGGACATGGTCATGGAGGGGCAGGCCGCGCAGGGCCGCATCGAACTGCGCCGACCCGACGGCGAACCGGTCCGGGTGCTGGTGGTCGACGACGAGCCGACCCTGACCGACCTGCTGTCGATGGCGCTGCGCTACGAGGGCTGGCAGGTCCGCAGCGCCGGCAGCGGGATGACCGCGCTCAGCGCCGCCCGGCAGTTCCAGCCGGACGCCGTGGTCCTCGACGTGATGCTGCCCGACCTGGACGGCTTCCAGGTGCTGCGCCGGCTGCGCGAGCAGACCCCGACCGTGCCGGTGCTCTTCCTGACCGCCCGCGACGCCGTGGAGGAACGCATCGCCGGGCTCACCGTCGGCGGCGACGACTACGTGACCAAGCCGTTCAGCCTGGAGGAGGTGATCGCCCGGCTCCGCGCGCTGCTGCGCCGCTCCGGCTTCGCCGTCGCAGCCCGGGAGGACGCCGTGCTCACCGTCGGCGACCTCAGCCTCGACGAGGACAGCCACGAGGTACGCCGGGACGGCACCATGATCACGCTGACCGCCACCGAGTTCGAGCTGCTGCGCTACCTGATGCGCAACCCCCGCCGGGTGCTGAGCAAGGCGCAGATCCTCGACCGGGTCTGGAACTACGACTTCGGCGGCCAGGCCAACGTGGTGGAGCTCTACATCTCGTACCTGCGTAAGAAGATCGACGCGGGCCGGGCGCCGATGATCCACACGTTGCGGGGCGCCGGGTATGTCCTCAAACCGGCGGAGTGACCTCGCCGGCCGGCTGCGCCGGTGGCTGGCCGGCTGGTCCCTGCGCCGGCGCCTGGTCCTCTCCGTGGTGGCGCTGCTCGCCCTGGTCAGCGTCGGCATCGGCGGGCTCACCACGGTGGCCCTGCGGCACTTCCTGATCGCCCAGGTGGACCGCCAGCTCACCATGGACAACGCCGGCGGCCGGCAGGACGGGCCGCCCGCCTGGTACCGCCAGTTCGTCGAGCGGCAGATGCGTCAGGAGGGGCGCGCGCTCGAGCCTCCTCCCGGCTTCCCGCCGGACTCGCTCGCCGTCAAGCTGACCGGTGGCGTGGTCACCTCCGTCCGGGTACGCACCGCCTCCGGGCCGGCCGAGGAGCTGCCCGCCGGTGACGTCGCCGCGCTGGCCCGGGTCGCCCCCGACGGTGAGCCGCGCACGGTCGAGGTGGGCGACCGGGGGGACTACCGCGCGGTGGCGCGGAAGGTCGACGACGGCGACGTGCTGATCTTCGCGATCCCGCTGGCCCAGGCGCAGGAGACCGTCATGTGGATGGTCGTCGCCCAGGCCGGGGTGGTCACGGCCGGGCTGCTGATCGCCGGCAGCCTCGGCGCGCTGATCGTCCGGGCCACGCTGCGCCCGCTCAACCGGGTCGCCGGCACCGCCGTGCGGGTCACCGAGCTGCCCCTGGACCGGGGCGAGGTGGCGCTGTCGGTGCGGGTGCCCGACGCCGACACCGACCCGCGTACCGAGGTGGGGCGGGTGGGGGCGTCGCTGAACCGGCTGCTCGGGCACGTCGCCGCCGCGCTCGCCGCCCGGCAGGCCAGCGAGACCCGGGTACGCCAGTTCGTCGCCGACGCCAGCCACGAGCTGCGTACGCCGCTGGCCGCCATCCGCGGCTACGCCGAGGTGGCCCGGCGCGGCCGGGACCGGGTCCCACCGGACGTGGCGCTGGCGCTGAGCCGGGTCGAGTCGGCCAGCACCCGGATGACCAGCCTCGTCGACGACCTGCTGCTGCTCGCCCGGTTGGACGCCGGCCGGCCGCTGGCCACCGGACCGGTCGACCTCACCGCGCTGGTCGTCGAGGCGGTCGCCGACGCGCACGTCGCCGGCCCCGAGCACCGCTGGCAGCTCGACCTGCCCGACGAGGCGCTCGACGTCCCGGGCGACGCCGTACGCCTGCACCAGGTGGTGGCGAACCTGCTGGCCAACGCCCGGGTGCACACCCCGCCCGGCACCACGGTGACCACCCGGCTGGCCCGGGCGGACGGCGCGGTGGAGGTCGGCGTGGCCGACGACGGCCCCGGTGTGCCCCCGGAGCTGCGAGGGGAGGTCTTCGAGCGGTTCGCCCGCGGCGACAGCTCCCGGTCCCGGGAACACGGCAGCACCGGCCTCGGCCTGGCCATCGTGGCGGCCGTCGTGGAGGCCCACCACGGCATCGTCACGCTGGACAGCGAACCCGGGCGGACCGTCTTCACGGTCCGGCTGCCGGCAGGCCACAGCTGACCCACAGCCCGATCATGGGGCGGGGACAAGAACCTCGCCGAGGCTTCCCGGCATGGACAGAACCGAGAGCCTGCTGACCGCGCCGGACGGCCCGGCGGCGCAGACCCCGCCGACGCCCGTACCCGTCGAACCCGCCCCACCCCGCCGCGATCCGGCCTGGGTCCGGCCGGCGCTGGCGGCCCTGCTGCTCGGCACCGGGCTGCTCTACCTGTGGGGACTGGGCGGGTCGGGCTGGGCCAACTCGTTCTACTCGGCGGCCGTGCAGGCCGGGTCGCAGAGCTGGAAGGCGTTCTTCTACGGCTCGTCCGACGCGGCGAACTCGATCACGGTGGACAAGACCCCCGCCTCGCTGTGGCTGATGGCCCTGTCGGTACGCGTCTTCGGGCTGAGCACCTGGTCGATCCTGGTGCCGCAGGCGCTGCTCGGGGTGGCCACGGTCGGGGCCCTGTTCGCCGCCGTCCGCCGCTGGTACGGGCCGGTCGCCGGGCTGGTCGCCGGCGCGGTCCTCGCGCTCACCCCGGTCGCCACGCTGATGTTCCGGTTCAACAACCCCGACGCCCTGCTGGTGCTGCTGCTGGTGCTCGCCGCGTACGCCACGGTGCGGGCGGTGGAGAGGGCCGGCACCCGGTGGATCGTGCTGGCCGGCGCGCTGGTCGGCCTCGGCTTCCTCACCAAGATGCTCCAGGCTTTCCTGGTGGTCCCCGTCCTCGCCGGGGTCTATCTGCTGGCCGCGCCGACCGGGTTGTGGCGGCGGATCCGCCAGCTGCTGCTGGCCGGGCTGGCCCTGCTGGTGGCCGGCGGTTGGTGGGTGGCGATCGTCGAGCTGGTCCCGGCGAGCGCCCGGCCGTACGTGGGCGGATCGCAGCACGACAGCGTCCTGGAGCTGACCCTCGGCTACAACGGGTTGGGCCGGATCACCGGCGACGAGGAGGGCAGCGTCGGCGGCGGACCGATGGGCGGAGGTGGCAGCCCGTTCTCCGGGCAGGCCGGCTGGCTGCGGATGTTCGACACCGAGGTCGGCGGGCAGATCTCCTGGCTGCTGCCGGCCGCGCTGATCCTGCTGGTCGCCGGGCTGCTGCTCGCCGGGCGGGCGGCCCGCACCGACCGCACCCGGGCCGGGCTGCTGCTCTGGGGCGGTTGGCTGCTGGGGACCGGGCTGGTGTTCAGCTTCATGTCCGGGATCTTCCACGCGTACTACACGGTGGCGCTCGCCCCGGCCGTCGGCGCGTTGGTCGGCATCGGGGTGGTCCTGCTCTGGCGCGAGCGCGAGCGACCGGCGGGCCGTACGGTCCCGGCCGGCGGCACCGGCCCGGTGGACGGCGTCCCGCCGACGGATCCCGATCCCCGGCGGGGGAGCGGCCGTGCCGCTGCCGCCACGGCGGTGCTGGCGCTCACCCTCGCGGTCACCGCATGGTGGTCCTGGCGGCTGCTCGGTCGCAGCCCCGACTGGTACCCCTGGCTGCGCACCGTCGTGCTGGTCGCAGGTCTGGTCGCGGCGGCGCTGCTGCTGCTCACCGTCCGGCTGGCCCGGCGGGTGGTCCCGCTGGCCCTGGTGCTGGGCGCGGCGGCGGCGCTGGCCGGCCCGGCGGCGTACGCGGCGCAGACGGCAGCCACCCCGCACACCGGCGCCATCCCGACCGCTGGCCCCTTCGTCGAGGGCGCCTTCGGCCCGGGCCGGGGCGGCTTCCCCGGCGGTGGCCTCCCCGGCCGGGACGGCCGAGGGCAGGCGGGGGAGTTCCCGGAATTCCCCGGCGGCGGTCGGTTCCCCGGTGGTCCGGGCAGTGGCCAGTTCCCCGGTTTCCCGGGTGGTGGCCAGTTCCCCGGCTTCCCGGGCGGACCGAACGGCGGCGGGCAGAACGGCAGCGGACCGAATGGAAGCGGGCAGAACGGCGGCGGGCAGCTTCCCGGCCTGCCGGGCGGGATGCCCGGTGGGGGCCGGCGGGGCGGCATGGGTGGGCTGCTCGACGCCCGTGAGCCCAGCGCCGAGCTGCGGGCGCTGCTCACCGCCGACGCCGACGCGTACACCTGGGTGGCGGCGACCGTCGGCTCGAACAACGCCTCCGGCTACCAGTTGGCCACCGGCGAGCCGGTGATGGCGATCGGCGGCTTCAACGGCAGCGACCCGTCCCCGACCCTGGCCGGGTTCCAGGCGTACGTCGCCGACGGGCGGATCCACTGGTTCGTCGGCGGCGGCGGATTCCGGGCCAACGGCGGCAGCTCCACGTCGCAGGAGATCGCCACCTGGGTGGCGGAGAACTTCGAGTCCACCACAGTGGACGGTGTCACCGTCTACGACCTGAGCAGCGGAAAGCAGGGCTGAGCCATGATCCGTTCCCCGCAGGGACGCCCGGCGGTCGACGTCGCGGCGCAGGCCCCCACCGTGGTGCTCGACGTGGTGGTCCCCGTCCACAACGAGGAGTCCGACCTCGGGCCCTGCGTACGCCGGCTGCACGCGCACCTGAGTGAGCACTTCCCGTACCCGTTCCGGATCACCGTGGCGGACAACGCCAGCGTCGACGCGACCCTGGCCGTCGCCGATTCGCTCGCCGCCGAGCTGCCGCACGTGCGGGTGCGGCACCTGGCCGAGAAGGGTCGGGGCCGCGCTCTGCGGGCGGTCTGGGGCGCCTCGGACGCGCCGGTGCTGGCGTACCTGGACGTGGACCTCTCCACCGACCTGGCCGCGCTACTGCCGCTGGTCGCGCCGCTGATCTCCGGGCACTCCGACCTGGCCATCGGCACCCGGCTGGCGCGTACCTCCCGGGTGGTGCGCGGCGCGAAGCGGGAAGTGCTCTCCCGGGGCTACAACCTGCTGCTGCGCGGCGCGCTGGCGGCCCGCTTCTCCGACGCGCAGTGCGGCTTCAAGGCGATCCGGGGCGACGTGGCGGCGCAGCTGCTGCCGCTGGTGGAGGACACCGGCTGGTTCTTCGACACCGAGCTGCTGGTGCTGGCGCAGCGGACCGGGCTGCGCATCCACGAGGTGCCGGTGGACTGGGTGGACGACCCGGACAGCCGGGTGGAGATCGTTCCCACCGTCCTGGCCGACCTGCGCGGCATCGGCCGGCTCGGCCGGGCCCTGCTCACCGGGGCGCTGCCACTGCGGCGGCTGCGCGAGCAGCTCGGCCGGGCGCCGCTTGCCGCCCCGCCGGCGCAGGTGCCGGTCGGGCTGCCCCGACAGCTGGCCCGGTTCGCCGCGATCGGGGTGGCCAGCACGCTGGCGTACCTCGCGCTGTTCGTGGCGGCCCGGGGCGCGCTCGGGGCGCAACCGGCGAACCTGCTGGCGCTGCTGCTCACCGCCGTGGCGAACACGGCGGCGAACCGGCGGCTGACCTTCGGCATCAGCGGGCGCCGCGACGCCGGCCGCCACCACCTGCAGGGTCTGCTCGCCTTCGGGCTGGGCCTGGCGCTGACCAGCGGGTCGCTGGCCGGGCTGCACCTGGTGGTGGCGAGCCCACCGCGCCCGGTGGAGCTGCTGGTCCTGGTGGTGGCGAACCTGGCCGCTACGGCGCTGCGCTTCGCCCTGCTCCGCCTCGCCATGCACCACCGCCGCTGACCGGTCCCGTGCCGGCCGTGGTTGGGTCGGGGGACCGGTGCGGCAGCCGGCCAAGGCGTTACCCGCGGTCTGCTCTCGACCTGATGGCGTAGCCGACTCAGCCGCGCCTCCGAGGGGATGAGTCGTTCGTGCCATCAGGTCGAAAGGGCCGTTCCGGATGAAGAAAACCCGTGAAGCCGCCGAGCGTCACGCCCCTGGCGCCTCCGCCGTGCGCCAGTGGTGGCGTGGCAGGCTGGGAGGGGTGTATCGGGAACGGCCGGCCGGGATCGTCGGCGCGGTGCTCTGGACCAGTTGCGGTGCGGGCGCGCCGACGCGGGTGCTGCCCGACGGCTGCCTGGACCTGCTCTGGTCCAGCCGTCGCGGGCTGCTGGTGGCCGGCCCGGACCGCAGGGCACACCTGAGCTCGTCCGCGCCGGGGGAGCGCTGGACCGGACTCCGGCTGCCGCCGGGCGTCGGGCCCGCCGTGTTCGGCGTTCCCGCCGACGAGCTGCGGGACCGCCGGGTGCCGTTGGAGGCGCTCTGGGGCCGGGCGGCCGGTGAGGTCGCCGAGCGGTTGGGCGACCGGCCGACCGGCGCCGCGCTGACCGCGGTGGCCGCCGGCCGGCTCACCGCCGCCGGTGGTCCGGACCCGCTCGGCCCGCGGGTGGCCGCCCGCACCGGTTACGCCGACCAGGCGCACCTCACCCGGGACGTCTGTGACCTGGCGGGGGTGCCGCCGCGGGCGTTGCTCGGCGGCTGATCCGCGGCCCGTCGCCCGCGGGACACCGCGCCGCTCAGTCGCCGCCCAGCGGCGAACAGGTCGACGCCGTTGCCGTCGGGGTCGTGCAGCACCGCGTACCGCTGGCCCCAGAAGGCGTCCCACGGCGGCAGTTCGCCGTGGTGGCCGGCCTCGGTCAACTCCGCCCAGTACCGGTCCACCTCCGCCGGGTCGGCGCACCGGAAGGCCAGGGCGGCCCGGGGGCTGCCGGTCGGCGCCGTCCAGTTCGGGTGGAAGCCGCGGACCATCTCCGCCGTGTCCCAGGCCAGCCGGAGCCCGTTCGGCAGAGTGATCTCCACGTGCGCCTCGGACTCCGCACCGGGCGGTACGGGCAGGCCGAGTCGGCGGTAGAAGTCCAGCGTACGGGCCATGTCGGTGACCACGCTGCCGAGCAGGTCGAGGTGAGGTGCCATGGGTCGGGACGCTACCCGCGGCACGGCGGTGCGGTCTTGAACGAATCGGACGGGTGGTGTGCCGGGTGCGACCTTCACGGCGCAGTGCGGACGGCTACGGTGACAAGTAGACAATCCCGGCTTAACGGTCATCAACGCCTCGCGGCGTGGTCCGTTCCCGCCGGGCTTCCACGACGGCGAGGGAGAGGAGCGGTCGGTGATGCACCTGGCCTACCTGGACGCGGGGTCCGGCAGCCTGATCGTGCAGGCGGTGGTCGGCGGAGTTGCCGGTGCGGCGGTCGCCGCCAAGCTCTACTGGCGCCGGCTGGTCGCCCGGTTCCGTCGGCAGCCCACCGACCACGGCTGAGCCGGGCCGATGGGGATCCCCGAGAGCGTACGGGTCGAACCCGGCTCGTTCCGTGACCCGGCGAACCGGGTCTTCCACGCCGGCGCCGAGGTGCTGCGGGCGCTGGACGAGACGGCCGCCGCCGACTGGCGGGCGCTGGCCGGCACGGAGTTCTTCCCGGCGCTGATGGCGGCCGGCCGGATCTGCCGCACCGAACAGGTCGAGCCGGGCGGCCCGCTGCCGGAGAGCGGGCGGCCCTGGGCCGCGGTGCTGCGCCACGAGCGGATCCCGTTCGTGGCGCACCCGTACGAGTGGTCCTTCTCGATGCTGCGCGACGCCGCGCTGCTGCATCTGGAGATCCTGCGCGCCGCGCTGCCGGCCGGCTTCACCACCAAGGACGGTTCGGCGTACAACCTCCAGTGGCGCGGCGCCGACCCGGTCTTCATCGACGTCGGCTCGTTCACCCCGGTCCGCGACGGCGAACCCTGGGCCGGCTACCGGCAGTTCTGCCAGACCCTGCTCTATCCGCTGCTCCTCCAGGCCCACCTGGGGCTGGACTTCCAGCCGCTGCTGCGGGCCCGGGTCGACGGCATCGAACCCGAGCAAATGCGGCGGATCTTCGGCGGCACCCGGCGGCTGCTGCCCGGCGTACCGACCCACGTGCACCTGCACGGCGCCATGCAACGCCGCAACTCCGGCGCCACCACCGCCGACGTGCGCTCCCAGCTGCGCGCCGCCGGCTACTCCCGGGAACTGGCGCTGGCCACCGTACGCGGGCTGGAGAAGCTGGTCCGCCGGCTGGACCACCGGCCCGGCGCCAGCCACTGGGCCGACTACCAGCGCACCTGCGGCTACACCGGGCAGGACCGGGCGGCCAAGGAGCAGTTCGTGGCCACCGCGGTCACCGGCGAACCGGAGCTGGTGCTCGACCTGGGCGCCAACGACGGCCGGTACGCCCGCCTCGCCGCCCGGCACGCCCGCTACGTGGTCGCGGTCGAGCAGGACCCGGCGGTGGTCGACGAGCTCTACCGGGCGCTGCGCGCCGAGCGGGAACAGCGGATCCTGCCGCTGGTGATGGACCTCGCCGACCCGTCGCCCGGCGGTGGCTGGCGGGGCGTGGAGCGGGCCGGTTTCACCCCGCGCGCCGCGCGGGCCGACGTGACGCTCGCCCTGGCGCTGGTGCACCACCTCGCCATCGGCCGCAACGTGCCGTTGCCCGAGGTGGTGGACTGCCTGGCCGGTTGGTGCGCGCCGGGTGGGCGGCTGGTCGTCGAGTTCGTCGACCCGGCCGACCCGATGGCGGCCCGGCTGCTGGCCAACAAGCCCGACGGGCTCTTCCCCGACTACCACCGGGAGCGGTTCGAGCGGCTGCTCGCCGAGCGGGGCCGGGTCGAACGCCGCCTGGAGCTGCCCTCGGGCACCCGCACGCTCTACCAGGTGGTGGTGGGTGGCTGACCGGACCCTGGCGCCCCCGGCGCCGGCCCCCACCCCGGCGCCGGCTGCGGCACGGGCCACCGCCGGCTGGCGGGCCGAGCTGCGCCGCCTGCTCGAAGTGGTGGCGCTGGTCGGGCTGGTGGTCACCCAGCCGGTGCTGGACGTGCTCGGGCACAGCCCCGACTTCTTCCTCTTCCACCGCGCCCGACCCGCGGACGTGCTGCTGCTGGTGGGGCTGATCGCGGTGGCGCCCACCGTGCCGCTGGCGCTGCTCGGGGCGGCCAGCCGGCTGGCCGGCCGGGCGGTCCGCGCGGCGGTGCACACCGGGCTGGTCGGGCTGCTGCTCGCCGCGCTCGCCGTGCAGGTGGGGCGGCACGTCACGCCTCTGCGGGGCGTACCGCTGCTGCTGGTGGCGGCGCTGGCCGGCGCCGCCGGGGCGGCCGCGCACCGGCGGTGGCGGGCGCCCGGCCGGGTGCTGCGGGTGGCCGCGGTCGGCCCACCGGTCTTTGTGCTGCTGTTCCTGTTCGCCTCGCCCGCCTCGGCGGTGGTGCTGCCGCGCGGGCAGGGCGGGGCCGCCGGTCAGGCCGCGGCCGGCGCCCACCCGCCGATCGTCATGATCGTCCTGGACGAGTTCCCGCTGGTGTCGTTGCTCGGCCCGGACGGCCGGATCGACGCCGCGAAGTATCCGCACTTCGCCGAGCTGGCCGCCGGGTCGACCTGGTACCGCGACGCCACCGGGGTCAGCGGCTGGACCCCGTACGCGCTGCCGGCCATGCTCACCGGCCGCTATCCGGCGAAGTCCGTCGCCCCGCACTACTCGCAGTACCCGGACAACCTCTTCACCGCCCTCGGCGGCCTCTACGACGTCCGCGCCGAGGAGAGCATCACCCGGCTCTGCCCACCCAGCCGCTGCGAGCAGCCCAGCACCCCCGAGCAGGGCCTCGGCGTGCTGGTCCGGCAGAGCGGCAGGCTGCTGCGCCAGGTCGCCGCGCCGGTGGAGAGCCGGATCGACCCGGAGGAGTCGTACCGGGAGCGGACCGCGGCCGAGGCCGGGCTGGACGCGGCCGAGCCCATCCCGGCCGACCCGAAGTTCCGCTTCGACAGCCTGGACGACAACCAGCCGGCCCGGTTCACCAGCTTCCTGGCCGGGCTGCGCCCCAGCTCCCGGCCGACGCTGCACTTCCTGCACCTGCTGATGCCGCACGCCCCGTGGGTGTTCCTGCCCTCGGGCGCCCGCTACCCCGCCCCGGAGGACCTGCCCAACGACGGGGCCGGCTGGGTGGACCTGGCCCGGGCCCGGCACCTGGCCCAGCTCGGCTACACCGACCGGCTGATCGGCGAGACGTTGCGGACCCTGCGCGCCACCGGCCTGTACGACAAGGCGCTGGTGCTGGTCACCGCCGACCACGGGGTCAGCTTCCAGCGGGACTGGCAGGGGCGGGGGCTGGACGCGATCAACCACGCCGCCGGCCAGGTGGCGTGGGTGCCGATGTTCGTCAAGGAGCCGGGCCAGCACGCCGGCCGGGTGGACGACCGCAACTGGGAGCACGTCGACCTGCTGCCGACGATCGCCGACTACGCGCACGTACGCCTGCCGTGGCGGGTCGACGGGCGGTCCGCGCGGCAGGCCCCCCGGGCGGGCGCGGAGAAGCGCTTCTACGACCGGCCCGGGCAGCCGCTGACGATCACCGGCGGGGTGCCCGCCCCGCCGCCGTCGCCGGCCGTCCACCCGCTGGTCGGCACGACGGTCGGTGACCGGCCGGCCGGGGGCGGCGCCACCGTGGCGAACCTGGCCGCGTTCCGCGTCGTCCGCCCGCAGGACGGGGAGCTTCCCGCGCTGGTCTGGGGCACGGTGCCGGACCAGGTGCCGGACGGCACGCTGCTGGCGGTGGCGGTCAACGGCCGGGTGGGGGCGGTGGTGCCGGTGGTGCCTCGGGACGCCGGCGGGCGGCGCTTCGCCGCCCTGCTCGCCGACGACCGGCTGTTCAGATCCGGCGCCAACCAGCTCGCCGTCTACCGGGTGGGGCCGGGGGACGCGCTGCGTCGGCTGCGGCTGTCCTGAGATAGCCTTCCGCCTTCGCGGACGAGCGGGTTTCCGATCGGCCCGGTCGGGAATCGGGTGACGCATACCTCACCCCCGAACCACGGTGGGCGGTATCGGCCGGACCGCGATTACGGTAAAAGCGAAGGCAATTCAACGAGGATTTCGCCGGCGAAGCGAGGAACCACATGACGGAAGTCAAGCTCGATCACCCGGGTGGCCAGCTCTCGATGCCGGTGCACGACGCGGTCGAGGGCCCCGCGGGCATCGGGGTGAGCAAGCTGCTGAAGGAAACCGGGATGACCACGTACGACCCCGGTTTCGTCAACACCGCCTCCTGTTCGTCCGCGATCACCTACATCGATGGTGACGCGGGCATCCTGCGCTACCGGGGCTACCCGATCGAGCAGCTGGCGGAGAAGTCCTCCTTCCTGGAGGTCTCCTACCTGCTGATCTACGGTGAGCTGCCGTCCCAGCAGCAGCTGACCGAGTTCACCGAGTGGATCCGGCGGCACTCGCTGCTGCACGAGGAGATGCGCCGGTTCTTCGACGGCTTCCCGCGCGACGCGCACCCGATGGCGGTGCTGTCGTCGGCGGTCAGCGCCATCTCGACCTTCTACCAGGACAGCCTGGACCCGTTCGACTCCGAGCACGTGGAGATCTCCACGGTCCGGCTGATGGCGAAGGTCCCGACCATCGCCTCGTACGCGTACAAGAAGGCGATCGGCCAGCCGCTGCTGTACCCGGACAACTCGCTGGGCTACGTGGAGAACTTCCTGCGGATGACCTTCGGTGTGCCGGCCGAGCAGTACGAGGTCGACCCGGTGATGGCCCGCGTGCTGGACATGCTCTTCGTGCTGCACGCCGACCACGAGCAGAACTGCTCGACCTCCACGGTCCGCCTGGTCGGCTCCAGCAACGCCAACCTGTTCGCCTCGGTGTCGGCCGGCGTCAACGCCCTGTTCGGCCCGCTGCACGGTGGCGCGAACCAGGCCGTGCTGGAGATGCTCCAGAAGATCCAGGAAGACGGTGGCGACGTCCGCTCCTTCGTCCGCAAGGTCAAGGACAAGCAGGACGGCGTCAAGCTGATGGGCTTCGGCCACCGGGTCTACAAGAACTACGACCCGCGGGCCGCGATCGTCAAGAAGGCCGCCCAGGACGTGCTCGGCCGGATGGCCAAGCCGGACCCGCTGCTGGACCTGGCGATGCAGCTGGAGGAGATCGCGCTCGCCGACGACTTCTTCGTCTCCCGCAAGCTCTACCCGAACGTGGACTTCTACACCGGCCTGATCTACAAGGCCATGGGCTTCCCGACCCGGATGTTCACGGTGCTCTTCGCGCTGGGCCGGCTCCCTGGCTGGATCGCCCAGTGGCGCGAGATGATCAACGACCCGGACACCAAGATCGGCCGCCCGCGGCAGATCTACAGCGGCGCCGCCGCGCGGGACTACACCGACCTCAGCGCTCGCTGAGTCCGGTCAGGCACGACGAAGGCCGCCGGCCCCGCGCGGGGTCGGCGGCCTTCCGCGTACGCGATCACGGCCGGCCGCCGGAGCGGGCGCGACCGTGGCGCGGTTGTTAACAGGGGTCCCCTGCTATACCGCAGGCGTTAACAAGGGGCCCCTCCTTTCAGCGCAGGCCGGCGGCGGCGAGCAGGTTGCCGGCGACGGTGGGGGCGGTGGCCCGGCCCAGCGTCATCCGCAGCTCGGCGCGCTCGGTGGCGAACGCCGGCGCCCTGGTGATCGCGGCGGTGTAGGTGGCGGCGGTCCGGTGGGCGATGGCCGCCCAGCCGTACTGCTCGTGCACCATGGTGCGGGCCCGGCGGGCGATGTCCCGGGCGCGCTCGCGGTCGGAGAGCAGGGTGTGCACGGCCTCGCTGAGCCCGTCCGGGTCCTGCGGCGCGAAGGTCATCCCGGTCACGCCCGGCTCGACGATCTCCGCGAGCCCGCCGGTGGCCGCGACGGCCAGCGGCGCGCCGGCGGCGGCGCCCTCCAGGGCGACCATGCCGAACGGCTCGTAGATGCTCGGCACCGCGAAGCAGTCCGAGGCGGCCATCACGGCCGGCAGGTCGGTGCCGCCGAGGAAGCCGGGCATGCTGACCGTGTCGCCCAGCCCGTGCCGGTGCACCTCGGCCTCCAGCTCGGCCTTGTACGGGCCGTCGCCGACGATCACGGCGCGCAGGCCGGGGTGCCGCTCGCGCAGCCGGGGCAGCCCGGCGATCAGGTGCTGGACGCCCTTCTCGTAGACCAGCCGGCCGGCGAAGGTGACCAGCGGGCCGTCCGCGGCGAACCGGGCCCGGGCGGAGGCGACCGCGGCGACCGGAACCCGCCAGCGGTGCGGCTCGACCCCGTTGGGCACCACGTCGACCCGGGCCGAATCCACCCCGAACAGCGCGCCCACCTCGTCGCGCATGTAGCCGGAGCAGACGATCACCCGACCCGAGGAGTTGCTCAGCCAGTGCTCCACGCCGTGGATGGTGCGGTTCATCTCCTCGGGCAGCCAGCCCTGGTGCCGGCCGGCCTCGGTGGCGTGGATGGTGCTGACCAGCGGCACGTCCAGGTGGTCGCGCAGGGTCATCGCGGTGTGGGCGACGAGCCAGTCGTGGGCGTGGATGACGTCGTAGGTGCCGGTTTCGGTGGCGCGCAGGGCGGCGCGGGTGAGGGTGTGGTTGAAGGCCATGGTCCAGGCCAGGAGGGAGTCGGTGGCGAGGGGGAAGCGGACGGGGTCTTCGGCGGCGCGCAGGATGCGGACGCCGTCGGCGTACTCCTCCAGGGGTGCGCCGTCGGTGTGGCGGGTGACCACGGTGACGTCGTGCCCGGCGGTGGCGAGGGCGACCGACAGGGCGTGGACGTGCCGGCCGAGGCCGCCGACGAGCACCGGCGGATATTCCCAGGACAGCATCAGGATCTTGAGTGGACGGCCGGGGCCGCCCGTGCCGACCGGCGTGGAGTGCCGGGGCAGGGTGGTGACGGTGGGCCGGCGGGTCCGGTCCGGGGCGGTGGCGGGCTGGTCGCCGAACCGCAGGGTTGTCACATTGATCTCCGTCCATGCACGCGGGGGTACGACGCCGGCATCGGTGGCGGCGGAGGAACAGGCTGAGGATTGGCCGAGGGCCGAGGCGGGCACGCGCCCGCGCGCCCGCCCCTAGCAAAGGCCATCACGCGCCGTGGCGCATCTCGAAAAGGGCCATCGTGACGGATGACACCTGAACGTCCAGCGGGCACCAGGACGGTGGATATCGGTTACGGTCCGAACGGGTGGATTGCCGGCTCGGGTGGCGGGGCATTAGCGGCGTGCGCATCGGCGGTCCGCCCGACCGGGCGCTCATGATCATGGTTGAAGGAGCGAGATGCAGGTCTGGCCGGGCGAGCGCTATCCCCTCGGTGCCACCTACGACGGGATGGGCACCAACTTCGCGATCTTCTCGGAGGTGGCGGAGAAGATCGAACTCTGCCTCTTCGACGAGTGGGACACCGGCGCCGAGCGCCGGGTGGAGCTGCGCGAGGTCGACGCGTACGTCTGGCACGCCTACCTGCCGGGGATCGAGCCCGGCCAGCGCTACGGCTACCGGGTGCACGGGCCGTGGGACCCGGCCAACGGGGTGCGCTGCAACCCGCACAAGCTGCTGCTCGACCCGTACGCCAAGGCGGTCGACGGGGAGATCTCCTGGGATCCGGCGGTCTACGACTACGAGGTGGGCGGCGACCCGGACCGGATGAACGAGGCCGACTCGGCGCCGTTCATGCCCAAGTCGGTGGTGGTGAACCCGTACTTCGACTGGGGCAACGACCGGCCGCCGCGCACGCCCTACCACCACTCGGTGATCTACGAGACGCACGTGCGCGGGCTGACCATGCGCCACCCCGGCATCCCCGAGGAGCTGCGCGGCACGTACGCGGCCATCGCCTCCCCGGTGATGATCGACTACTTCAAGCAGCTCGGGGTGACCGCGGTCGAGCTGATGCCGGTGCACGAGTTCGTGCACGACCACCGCCTGGCCGACCTGGGCCTGCGCAACTACTGGGGCTACAACACCATCGGCTTCTTCGCCCCGCACCACGGCTACTCGGCGCTGGGCCGCCTCGGCCAGCAGGTGCAGGAGTTCCGCGGCATGGTCCGCGCCCTGCACGCCGCCGGCATCGAGGTCATCCTCGACGTGGTCTACAACCACACCGCCGAGGGCAACCACCTCGGCCCGTCGCTGAGCTTCAAGGGCATCGACACCCCCAGCTACTACCGGCTCTCCGAGTCCGACCGCCGCTACTTCGTCGACTACACCGGCACCGGCAACAGCCTCAACGTGCGCAACCCGCACTCACTCCAGCTGATCATGGATTCGCTGCGCTACTGGGTGACCGAGATGCACGTCGACGGCTTCCGCTTCGACCTGGCGGCCACCCTGGCCCGGGAGTTCTACGAGGTGGACCGCCTCTCCACCTTCTTCGAGGTGGTCCAGCAGGACCCGGTGGTCAGCCGGGTCAAGCTGATCGCCGAGCCGTGGGACGTCGGCCCCGGCGGCTACCAGGTGGGCAACTTCCCGCCGCAGTGGACCGAGTGGAACGGCAAGTACCGGGACACCGTCCGGGACTTCTGGCGCGGTGAGCCCGCCACCCTGGCCGAGTTCGCCTCCCGGATCACCGGCTCCGCCGACCTCTACCAGGACGACGGCCGCCGCCCGTTCCACAGCATCAACTTCGTCACCTGCCACGACGGGTTCACCCTCAACGACCTGGTGTCGTACAACGACAAGCACAACGAGGCCAACGGCGAGGAGAACCGGGACGGCGAGGGCCACAACCGGTCCTGGAACTGCGGCGTCGAGGGGGAGACCGACGACGCCGGCGTGCTGGCCCTGCGGCAGCGGCAGCGGCGCAACTTCCTGGCCACCCTGGTGCTCTCCCAGGGCGTGCCGATGATCGGTCACGGCGACGAGCTGGGCCGCACCCAGCGCGGCAACAACAACGCCTACTGTCAGGACAGCGAGCTGGCCTGGATCGACTGGGAGCACGTCGACGCAGACCTGCTCGCCTTCGTCCGCCGGCTGACCGAGTTCCGCGCCCGCCACCAGGCGTTCCGCCGTCGCCGCTTCTTCACCGGCCTGCCGGTCGGCGGACGTGCCGCCGAGTCGCCCCTGCCCGACCTGGCCTGGTACACCCCCGACGGCCGGGAGATGAGCCACGAGGACTGGGGCAACGACTTCGGCCGCTCGGTGGCCCTGTTCGTCAACGGCGACGGCATCCCGGAACGCGGCCAGTACGGCCAGCGGCACCGGGACGACTCGTTCCTGCTGCTGTTCAACGCCCACGACGCGCCCCTGGACTTCACCCTGCCCGGGGAGGAGTTCGGGCCGCGCTGGGAGCTGGTGATCAGCACCGCGGAACCGGATCCGGAGAAGACCACGACGGTCGAGGCGGGCGGCACCATCTGCGTGCCGGACCGCTCGCTGCTGGTCCTGGAGAGGACGGTCTGACCTCATGCCCGACACCCCCCGACCCCCGACGGCACCGACGACGCGGGTGGGGTCGACCTACCGCGTCCAGATCCGCCCCGGCTTCGACCTGGACGCCACGGCCGGCGTCACCGACTACCTGGCCGCGCTGGGCGTCAGCCACCTCTACAGCGCCCCGCTGCTCACCGCCACCCCCGGCTCCCAGCACGGCTACGACGTGGTCGACCACCGCGCGGTCAACCCGGAACTCGGCGGCGAGGGCGGCCGGCAGCGGCTGGCCCGGGCGCTGCGCGACGCCGGGCTGGGCCTGGTCGTCGACATCGTGCCCAACCACGCGGGGGTGGCCCAGCCCGCCGCGAACCCGGCCTGGTGGGACGTGCTGCGCCGGGGTCGGGCCTCGGCGTACGCGGACTGGTTCGACATCGACTGGGAGCGGGGCCGGCTGCTGCTGCCGGTGCTCGCCGACACCCCCGACGCGCTGGACGACCTCAAGGTGGTCGACGGCGAGCTGCGCTACCACGAGCACCGCTTCCCGATCGCCGACGGCACCGGCGAGGGCGCCGCCCGGCAGGTCCACGACCGGCAGCACTACGAGCTGGTCTCCTGGCGGCGCGGCGACGCCGAGCTGACGTACCGTCGCTTCTTCGCCGTCTCCGACCTGGCCGGGCTGCGGGTGGAGGACCCGGCCGTCTTCGACGCCACCCACGCCGAGATCCTGCGCTGGGTGGCCGCCGGCGACGTCGACGGCATCCGGGTCGACCACCCGGACGGGCTGCGCGACCCGGCCGGTTACCTGGCCCGGCTGCGCGCCGCCGCGCCGGACGCGTGGCTGGTGGTGGAGAAGATCCTCGAGTACGGCGAGGAGCTGCCGGACTGGCCGGTCGACGGCACCACCGGCTACGACGCGCTCGCCGCCGTCAGCGGGCTCTTCGTCGACGGCGCCGCCGAGGGTGACTTCACCGCCCTGGACGCCCGGCTCACCGGCCGGCACACCTCCTGGCAGGACCTCACCCACGACACGAAGCTGGCCGCCGCCACCCGGCTGCTCGCCGCCGAGCTGAGCCGGCTGGCCGCGCTCGCCCCCGAGCTGGACCGGCACGACACCCGGGCCGCCCTCGCCGAGCTGGCCGCCTGCTTCCCCGTCTACCGGGGCTACCCGCCCGAGGGGGCCCGGCACCTGGCCGCCGCCCGCGCCGAGGCCGGCCGACGGCGGCCGGACCTGACCCGGACCCTGGACGCGGTCACCGCGCTGCTGCGCGACCCCGACCACGAGCTGGCCGCCCGGTTCCCGCAGCTCACCGGCGCGGTGATGGCCAAGGGGGTGGAGGACACCGCCTACTACCGGTGGAGCCGGTTCGTCGCCCTCAACGAGGTCGGTGGCAGCCCGGCGCACTTCGGCGTGCCGCCGGCGGAGTTCCACCGCTTCGCCACCGCCCGCCAGGTCCGCTGGCCGGCCGGGATGACCGCCCTGTCGACCCATGACACCAAGCGCGGCGAGGACGTCCGGGCCCGGCTCGCCGTCCTGTCCGAGCTGCCCGGCCGCTGGGCCGAGCAGGTGGCCCGCTGGACGGCGAAGGCGCCGCTTGCCGATCCGGACTTCGCCCACCTGCTCTGGCAGACCGCCATCGGCGCCTGGCCGATCGAGCGGGAACGGCTGCACGCGTACGTGGAGAAGGCGTCCCGGGAGGCGTCGGTCTCGACCAGCTGGGCCGACCCCGACCTGGCCTTCGAGCGGGAGCTGCACGCCCTGGTCGACCGGATGTACGACGACCGGGAGCTGCACGCCGAGATCACCGCGTTCGCCGCCGAGCTCACCCCGGCCGGCTGGTCCAACTCGCTCGGGCAGAAGCTGGTGCAGCTGGCCATGCCCGGCGTGCCCGACGTCTACCAGGGCACCGAGCTGTGGGAGAACTCCCTGGTCGACCCGGACAACCGCCGCCCGGTCGACTTCGCCGTACGCCGGGAGCTGCTGGACCGGCTCGATGCCGGCGACCGGCCCGAGGTGGCCGCGGACGGCGCGGCCAAGCTGCTGGTGGTGTCGCGGACCCTGCGGCTGCGGCGGGAGCACCCGGAGCTGTTCACCACCTACCGCCCGGTGCCGGCGCGGGGGCCGGCCGGGGCGCACGCGGTGGCCTTCGACCGGGGTGGGGCGATCGCGGTGGCCACCCGGCTGCCGCTGGGACTGGCCCGCTCCGGCGGCTGGCGCGACACCACCCTGTCACTTTCCGTTAATCGGGTGACTGACATGTTCACCGGGCGGGTCTACAGTGGCTCTGAGCTGCCCGTGCATGATCTGTTGAGCACGTACCCCGTCGCCCTCCTCGCTCCCACCGATTCCGTGGAGGCTGCCGCATGACCGAGTTCACCGTGTGGGCGCCCGACGCCGCCCGGGTGCGGCTGCGCCTGCCCGGCGCTCCCGACCGGGAGATGGCCGCCGACCGGGACGGCTGGTGGCGGGCCGAGTCGCCCGACGCCGGCCCCGGCACCGACTACGCCTTCGTCCTCGACGACGACGAGCGGGCCCTGCCCGACCCGCGGTCGGCGTGGCAGCCGCACGGGGTGCACGGCCCCAGCCGGGTCTACGACCACGCCGCCTTCGACTGGACCGACCAGGGCTGGACCGGCCGGCAACTGCCCGGCAGCATCCTCTACGAGCTGCACATCGGCACGTTCACCCCGGAGGGCACCTTCGACGCGGCGATCGACCGCCTCGACCACCTGGTGGAGCTCGGCGTCGACCTGATCGAGCTGCTGCCGGTCAACGCCTTCAACGGCGAGCACAACTGGGGTTACGACGGCGTCTGCTGGTACGCCCCGCACCAGCCGTACGGCGGCCCGGACGGCCTGAAACGCCTCGTCGACGCCGCCCACGCCAAGGGGCTGGGGGTGATCCTCGACGTCGTCTACAACCATTTCGGGCCCTCCGGGGCCTACGCGCCGATGTTCGCCCCCTACCTCAACGAGCAGTCCAACACCTGGGGGCGCACGGTCAACCTGGACGGCCCGCACTCCGACGAGGTACGCCGCTACATCATCGACAGCGTGCTGATGTGGCTGCGCGACTACCACGTCGACGGGCTGCGGCTGGACGCCGTGCACGCCATGCCCGACTCGCGCGCCACCCACTTCCTGGAGCAGGTCGCCGTCGAGGTGGAGTCGCTCAGCACCCACCTGGGCCGGCCGCTGTCGCTGATCGCCGAGTCCGACCTGAACGACCCGACGCTGATCACCGGACGCGAGGCGGGCGGCTACGGCCTGCACGCCCAGTGGAACGACGACGCCCACCACGCCCTGCACACCCTGCTCACCGGGGAACGGCAGGGCTACTACGGCGACTTCGGCTCGCTGGAGTGCCTGAGCGACGTGCTGACCGGGGCGTTCTTCCACGCCGGCACCTGGTCCAGCTTCCGCAACCGCAGCCACGGCCGGCCGGTGGACCGGCAGCGCACCCCGGGGCACCGCTTCGTGGCGTACCTGCAGAACCACGACCAGATCGGCAACCGGGCCACCGGCGACCGGATCTCCGCGACGCTGTCGCCGGCGATGCTGCGGGTCGGCGCGGTGCTGCTGCTGACCGCGCCGTTCACCCCGATGCTGTTCATGGGGGAGGAGTGGGCGGCCAGCACGCCGTGGCAGTTCTTCACCAGTCATCCGGAGCCGGAGCTGGCGGTCGCGGTGGCCACCGGCCGCAAGCGCGAGTTCGCCGCGCACGGCTGGCCCCCGGGCGACGTGCCCGACCCGCAGGACCCGCAGACGTTCGTCCGTTCCCGGCTGGACTGGGCCGAGCTGGACAAGGCCGAGCACCGGGAGATGTACGACTTCCACCGGCGGTTGATCGCCCTGCGCAAGTCGCGTCCCGAGCTGTCCGACCCTCGGTTGGGCGCGGTGGAGGTGCGCCACGGCGACCAGTTCCTGGTGATGCGGCGCGGCGAGTGCCTGGTGGTGGCGAACCTCGCGGACCGGTCGCAGCGGGTCAACCTGCCCGGGGTGGTGCGGCGAGTGCTGCTGGCCACCTCCGAGGGGGTCACGGTGATGCGGGACGGCATCCAACTGCCGGCGGAGAGCGCGGCGATCGTCTCGCTCTGACCTCGGTTCGCCGCGGCACGGCCGGACGGCCGCGCCCCTCACGCCACGATGGTGTCGCGGCGGGCCAGGACCGCCCGCACGATCTCCCGAGGCGCGGTGGCCGGATCGCCGGCCTGGTAGGGCGGTCGGGGCTGGTACTCGTGGGCCAGTTGGGTGGCCTGGGCGGTGACGTCCCCGCCGATGCGTAGCCACCGTTGGACCGGCCCGTCGAGCAGGTGCGCGTTCTGTCCCGGCCCGCCGGGCACGACGATCACGTCCGGGCTGGGCGCGTCAGCGAGCGCCGCGTCGGCGTACAGGCGCAGGCTGCCGACCGCGTTGACGACCGGGCCGGGTCGTTCGGCGACGAAGGTGACGTGCGCGCCGGGCAGCCGGCTCAGCACGTCATCAGAGGCGGCGATCGGCGAAACATCGGGACCCGGGCGGGCCCCCTGACTCACGCGCGGGCGTACCGCGGCACGTACTCCTGGGCGGTCAGCGACTGGATGGTCGCCATCACGGTGTCGGTGAGCGTGCGGATGTCGGCGGGCCGGCGGATGTGCACGGGAATGGCCGGCCCGAAGGTGATGCTCACGGGATGGCGGCGGGGCAGTCGGGATCCGGGCGGGCGGAGCAGGTCCGTGCCCCGGATGCCGACCGGGACGATGGGCACGCCGGCCTGGTGGGCGAGGCGGACCGTGCCGGTGCGACCGCGGTAGAGGCGGCCGTCCGGTGAGCGGGTGCCCTCGGGGAAGACGGCCACCAGCCCGCCGGAGCGCAGGACCGGAACGGCGGCGTCGAACGCCGCGAGGGCGGCCCGTCCGCCGCCCCGCTCGACCGGGATGGCGCCCATCGCGGTGACGACGCCGCGGGTGAGGCGTCCGCGCGCGCCGGCGGAGCGGAAGTATTCGGCCTTGGCCCAGAAGGCGACGTGTCGGGGCGTCAGGATGCCGAGGAACAGTTGGTCGGCGACCGACAGGTGGTTGGCGGCGAGGATCGCGCCGCCGGTGTGGGGGAGGTGTTCGAGGCCGGCCACGGTGGGCCGCCAGGAATGGCGCAGATAACGGCCGACGGTGTGCTGGGCCAGCGCGTACAGGGCCGGGGTGTCGGTCATGCGGCGGGTCCGAGGTGCGCGGTGAGGGTCGCCTCGATCAGCGCGGCGGGGTCGGCGGCGCCGGTCGCGAGGGTGAGGCTGCCCCAGTTCCACAACTCGGCGAGGCCGTGCAGGTTGGCCCAAAGCGCTCCCGCGACCACCGGGGCCGGCGGTTGCGGAGCCGGCCGGGCCTGCGCGACCAGGTCGGTGAGGAGGCGGAACAGCGGCAGGCTGGTGTGGCGCAGGCCCAGATGGCCGCTCTCCAGCAGGTCGTGGCGGAACATCAACGCGTACCGGCCGCGACGGGTGGCGGCGAAGTCGAGGTAGACCCGGGCGAGTACGGCCACCCGGGTGCGCGCGTCGGGGGGCGCCGTCGCCAGGGCGGCGTCCGCCCGGCCGGCGAGGTCGACGAACCCGTCGCGGGCGATGGCCGACAGCAGTTCGAGATGGGTCGGGAAGTAGCGGCGCGGCGCGCCGTGGGAGACGCCGGCCCGTCGGGCGGTCTCCCGCAGTGACACGGCAGACGGACCTTTCTCGTCGAGCAGTTCGCCGCCTACCCGGATCAGCCGTGCGGGTAAGCCCTCATCAGCGTGCATAGACAGTGTCTACCATTGGCCGTAGACGATGTCTATGCGCACCGATGCCGGGATGGCGCGTCGGCCCGAGCTCAGCGGGTGCGGGGGACGAGCCGCACGGCGGCCGCGACCGCGCCGATCACCAGCAGGCCCCCAGAAGTTGCAGGCCCGGCGAGTCGTCTGCCGCCCCGAAGACGAGGCCGGCCACGCCGAGCGCCCCGGCGAGCAGGGCCGCCGCCGCGAGCAGCCACCTCATCGTTCCTCGCCCTCGTCGTCGACGTACTCGAGCAGGTCGCCGGGCTGGCAGTCGAGCACCCGGCACATCGCCTCCAGGGTGCTGAACCGGACCGCCTTGGCCCGGCCGTTCTTCAGCACGGCCACGTTCGCCGGGGTCAGCCCGACCCGTTCGGCGAACTCGCCAACGCTCATCTTGCGTCTGGCCAGCTCGACGTCGATGCGCACGACGATCGGCATCAGATCACCGCTTCCATGTCGGTGCGCAGCGTGGTGGCCTGCCGCAGCAGGGCGCGCATGACCACCATGAGCAGCCCGGCCACCGTGACCCCGGCGGTCATCAGGAAGAACGCCACGATCGGTGCCGGGTCGTCGGCGTTCAGACCGACGTAGAGGAGCACGGCGACCAGCGTCAGCCACACGGCGGCGATCGCCCACACGATCACGTCCGATCATCCCGAGGTGGTGGCGTTTCATCGGCTGGTGTTCAGCACCCCGAGCCTGGCGGGACGGCTCCTGCGGTACATGCTCGACGACGAGGAGGCGCTGGCCGACGTCCTCGATCCGGGTGTCCGGGGCCGACTGCAGGCCGCCCAGGTGATCGCGGTTCAGCGCGTACTGGCCCGGACCAACTGGCAGAAGATCGCCGACGGGCGGAGCGCGCACGATGTACGACCCGAGGCCGTCGCCGACGCGGACCAGGCCTTCGCCCAACTGCGCCAGGTGGCGACCAACCCCTAGTCCGCCGCGCCCACCGTCAAGGGATCGGCCACTCGTGGACCGGCCGGTTGCCGTGCATCAGGTCGACGTAGTGCCGGACCACCTCGCGCAGCGCCGCCGGCCGGTCCAGGTGGTCGGCCTGCTCGAACCGGTGCAGCGCCTCCACCTGCCAGCTGGCGCCGTTGCGCCCGGTCAGGCAGCGCTGCTCGATGATGCCGAGCAGCCGGTCCCGCTCGGCCGGGTCGACACCCCACCGGTCCAGCCCGTGGTACGCCAGCGGCAGCAGCCGGCGCAGCACCAGCTCGGTGGCGGGCAGGTAGCCCAGCGCCGGCCAGAAGACCTGGGCGTCGATGCCGTGCCGGGCGCAGCTGGTGAAGTTCTCCTCGGCGGCGCTGAACGACATCTGCGACCACAGTGGCCGGTCGGACTCCGCCAGGGCCCGGACCAGCCCGAAGTAGAACGCCCCGTTGGCGATGGTGTCCACCACGGTCGGCCCGGCCGGCAGCACGCGGTTCTCCACCCGCAGGTGCGGGCGGCCCTTCAGCACGTCGTACACCGGCCGGTTCCAGCGGTAGATGGTGCCGTTGTGCAGGCGCAGCTCGGCCAGCTTCGGCACCTCGCCGGCCGCGAGGGTCTTGGCCGGGTCCTCCGGGTCGCAGACGGGCAGCAGCGCCGGGAAGTAGCGGACGTTCTCCTCGAACAGGTCGAAGACGCTGGTGATCCAGCGTTCCCCGAACCACACCCGGGGACGTACCCCCTGGGCCTTGATCTCCTCGGACCGGGTGTCGGTGGCCTGCTGGAACAGCGGCACCCGGGTCTCCCGCCACAGTTCCCGGCCGAAGAACAGCGGCGAGTTCGCCCCCAGGGCGACCTGGATGCCGGCGACGGCCTGGGCGGCGTTCCAGTAGTCGGCGAACTGGGCCGGGCTGACCTGGAGATGGAACTGGGTGCTCGTGCAGGCCGCCTCCGGGGTGATGGTGTCGGCGGTGGCGCGCAGCCGCTCCACCCCGCTGATCGAGATCGGCAGGTCCTCGCCGCGGGCGGCGAAGATCTGCTCGTTGAGCAACGCGTAGCGCGGGTTCGCCGAGAGCGTCTCGGCGGTCAGGTGCTCCGGCCGCAGGGTGGGCAGGATGCCGATCATCACCATGTGCGCGCCGACCGTGCGGGCCTTCGACTCGGCCTCGTTCAGGCTGGCCCGGACGTGCTCCTCGAACTCCGCGGTGCCGGCGCCGGCCAGCCGGCGCGGGGCGACGTTGATCTCCACGTTGAACTGGCCCAGCTCGGTCTGGAAGTCCGGGTCGGCGACCGCCGCCAGCACGTCGGCGTTGCGCATCGTCGGCATCGAGTCGTTGTCGACCAGGTTCAGCTCGATCTCCAGGCCGGTCATCGGCCGCTGCACGTCGAACCGCGACTCGCGCAGCATCTCGGCGAAGACGTCCAGACAGCGCCGGACCTTCTCCCGGTACCGGGCCCGGTCCTCCCGACTGAAGGTACGCGCGCCGACGTCCTCGCCCATGGTCACCACCCTGTCACCGTTGGTCTCCCCAACCTCGCACGGGTCGGCGGGGCGAGGAAAGACCCGAAGGACTCTTTACCTACCCAGTCGTGGCCCGGGTGATCCCCGTCGCGTGCGGGCGCGCGCACCGAGGGTGGCGGCCGTGCGGTGGCTAGCATGGCCGGCGGAAGAGGGAGGACCATGCGCGAGAAGACCACCCGGCTGTTCGTGGCGGCCGCCATCGCCGAGGCGTGCTCCTGGCTCGCCCTGCTCGTCGGCATGGCCGTGAAGTACGGCCCGCCGGACAACGAGATCGGCGTCAAGATCTTCGGCCCGATCCACGGGGCGCTCTTCGTCGCGTACGGCCTGCTGGTGCTCGCGGTGGCCCGGCTGCACCGGTGGAGCCTGCCGGTGACCGCGCTGGCCCTGGCCTGCGCGGTGCCGCCGTTCGCCACCGTCGCCTTCGAGCGCTGGGCCCGGCGCCGCGGGATGCTGCGGGTCACCGCGACGCCCCGCCCCGACCTCACCAGGGTCGGCTGAGCCGGTCGTCGCCGAGGAAGTCGGCCAGCACGGCCGCCAGCTCACCGGGGGCCTCCTCGGCCATGTGGTGGCCGGAGTCGATCGAGGCGGTCCGCAGGTCCGGCGCCCAGCGCCGCCAGATGGCGGCCGGATCGCCGTACAGCTCCACCATGTCGTCCCGCTCCGACCAGCAGAACAGCGTCGGGCACCCGATCCGCCGCCCGGCCGCCAGGTCCGCGTCGTCGGCCGCCCGGTCCGGGTGGTCCAGGGCCGCGCGCATCGCCACGTACCCGCCCCGGTCGTGTCCCACCACCGCGGCGCGCCGGTGGCCCAGCGCGGCGAGCAACGCCACCACGTCGGCGGCCATCGCCCGCTTGGCGTAGCCGGCGTGGTCCGGGCCGCCCGGCGGCTTGCCGGAGCCGCCGTAGCCCCGCAGGTCCGGGCAGATGACCGTGTACGCCGCGGCGCGACCCGGTGCCAGGTGGCGTGGGTATGCGGATGACCGTGCAGCAGGACGACGGCCGGTCCGGAGCCGCCGTGGCGGACCCGCAGCCGCACCGGGCCGACGTCGATCTCGTCGAGGGTGAAGTCGGCGAACATGGCCGCTGCGTGCCCGACCGGCCGGCCGCCGACACGCTCCCGGATCGCGGCGACCCGGTGGCCCCGGCTCAGCCGGTGAGCACCGACCAGGTGACCAGCGCCGCCACCAGCAGCGCGCCGAGGATCGCCTGGAGCAGCAGCGGCGGCCCCAGGTGCGACCAGAGGGTCGGGACGCGCGGGGTGAGCAGCTGCCCGGTGGTGAGGTTGACGATCCGCTCGATCCGCGGCGGCAGGTCGGCGTCGCGCTGCGGCCGCAGGGTGATCTGCACGTGGTCGGCCGGGTGCAGGGCGCTCTGCGGCAGGTGCCCGTGCAGCTCCACCTCGCAGAGCCGGCCGGCGCCGTCGCGCAACCGGACCGGGGTGACCAGGAACTCCGGTCCCTGCTTCAGCTCCTTCCAGCTGCGGCGGGCCCCACCGCCGCCGCTGGAGAGCAACGCCCGGGCCAGCCGCAGCAGCAGCCCCACCAGCCCGGCGGCGGTCAGCACCGCCACCAGCACCGGCTGCCCCACGCGTACCTCGCGTGGGTAGCCGTCGAGCAGGCGGACCACCCGGGCCGTGATGATCCGTTCCGTCGGCCGCACGATGCGTGGATAGTGCAGGTCTGTGTCCATCGATCACCACCGAGAGTCCTGTTCCGTTCACTGATGGTATCGGCCCTTGAGGTTGAACGACGTGAATGAATCCTGGTCACGGGCGGTGTGGACGCCAGGTGACAAGCGGATCGGCGCGGGTATGCGGGGGGCCGAGCCGGAAAGGGGTCGAGCATGCAGCTGTCCTTCCTGCGTCCGCTCTACGACCGTCCCGGGCCGTGGTGCTCGGTCTATCTGGACGCCTCCCGGGACACCCACGATGCGCATCCCCAGGTCGACCTGCGGTGGCGAGCCCTCAAGGGCAACCTGCTGGAGCAGGGCGCCGACCCGGCGACCATCGACGCGGTCGAACGGGTGGTGCGCGGCCACGATCCGATGGCGGGGGACTACGGCCTGGCCGTGTTCGCCACCGGCGGCCGGGTGGTGCTCACCGAGTACCTCTCCGCGCCGCCGCTGCGCGACCTCGCCACCTGGTCCGTCCTGCCGCACACCATGCCCTTGGTCGCCCAGCGCGGCGAACAGGTCGCCTGGGTGCGGGTGCTCGCCGACCGCACCGGCGCCGACGCCGTCGCGGTCAGCGCCGGCGGGGTGCCCCGCCGGGCCAGCGTCCGGGGCCGGGAGAGCTACCAGCTGCGCCGGGTGCAGCCCGGCGGCTGGTCCCAGTCCCGCTACCAGCGGGCCGCCATGGAGGCCTGGCACCACAACGCCGGTGACGCCGCTGCGGCCACCGTGGAGCTGGCCGAGAAGGTCGGCGCCGACGTGGTCGTGGTCGCCGGTGACATCCGGGCCACCGGCATGATCGCCGCCCAGCTGCCCGAACGCTGGCAGGACGTGCTGGTCCGCACCGACGCCGGCAAGCGCGCCGGCGGCGCCGACCCGGGCCGGATGGACGACCTGACCGTGCAGACCATCGCCGAGGTGGCCGACCAGCGGATCACCGCGGCGCTGGACCGCTTCGGCATGCAGGAGGACGTCGGCGCCGGCCTGGACGCCGTGGTCTCCGCACTGCAACGCAACCAGGTCGACACCATGCTCATCGTCGACGACGCCTCCGCCGACGGCGAACTCTGGATCGGTCCCGACCCGACCGAGATCGCCACCGACCCGGCCCAGCTGGCCGCCATGTCGGTCCGCGACCCGCAGCGGGTCCGCGCCGACGCCGCGTTGCTGCGGGCGGTGGCCGGCACCGACGCCGAACTCACCGTCCTCGCACCCGAGGAGGCGCCGGAGCTCACCGACGGCGTGGGCGCGGTCCTGCGCTTCGTGGACGCCAGCACCCCGGGCCGGGGCAATGGCTGAGCGGACCGCGGCCGACCTGGTGGTCGAGCGGCTGCGCGCCTGGCAGGTGCCGCGGGCGTTCGGCTACCCCGGGTGGGCGATCGCCCCGCTGGTCGAGGCGCTGGACCACTCCGGCGGTGATCCGGAGTTCGTGCCGGCCCGGCACGAGGAGACAGCGTCCTTCATGGCCACCGGGCACGCCAAGTTCACCGGCGGCATCGGCGTCTGCCTGGCCACTCAGGGGCCCAGCGCGGTGCACCTGCTCAACGGCCTCTACGACGCCAAGCTCGACAGCAAGCCGGTGGTGGCGATCATCGGCGAGGACGTCAGCGGGCCGCTGGGCGCCGCGCACCAGGAGATCGGCCTGAGCCGGCTCTTCGGGGACGTGTGCAACCAGTTCGTCCGGTACGCGCGCAGCCCGGAGCAGGTTCCCGCGGTGCTCGACCAGGCGTTCCGTACCGCGGCGGCGACCCGCAGCCCGGCCTGCGTGGTGCTGCCCCGGTCGGTGCAGGTCGCGCCGGTGTCCGACCGCTACCCGCAGGACGGCCGGATCGTCTCGGCCACCCCTGGTGAGCCGCTGGCCCGGGTCCTGCCGCACGACGGTGACCTGGACGCCGCCGCGTCGCTGCTGCTCACCGCCCACCGGGTGGCGATCCTGGTCGGCCAGGGCGCCCGGGACGCCGGCCCGGAGATCGTCGCGCTGGCCGACCGGCTGGGCGCGGGCGTGGCCACCTCGCTGCTCGGCAAGCCGGTGCTCGACGAGCGGCTGCCCTTCCACACCGGGGTGCTCGGCGAGGTCGGCACTCCGGCCAGCGCGCAGCTGATGGGGGGCTGCGACACCCTGCTGATGGTGGGCACCACCGAGCCCTGGACGGACTACCTGCCGATGCCGGGATCGACCCGCACGGTGCAGATCGACATCGACGGCCGCCGGATCGGCAACCACTACCCGGTCGAGGTGGCGCTGGTCGGTGACGCCGCCGAGACGCTGCGGGCGCTGCTCGACCGGGTGCCGCACCTGCGCAACCACGACTGGCGGGGGGTCGTCGAGTCGACCGTGGAGGGCTGGCGGGAGCAGGCCGCCGAGCGGGCCAACGAACCCGCCGATCCGGTGAACCCGCAGCTGGTCCTGCACGAGCTGTCGTCCCGGCTGCCACCGGCCGGAGCGGTCGCCGTGGACGTCGGCTCGGTGCTCTACTGGTACGCCCGGCACCTGGAACTGCCCCCGGGGGTCAACGCGCAGCTCTGCGGCACGCTCGGCTCGATGGGCTGCGCCCTGCCGTACGCGGTCGCGGCCAAGCTCGCCCGGCCGGACCAGCCGGTGGTCGCGCTGCTCGGCGACGGGGCTATGCAGCTCAACGGGCTCGCGGAGCTGATCACCGTGGCCCACCACTGGCCGGAGTGGGCCGACCCGCGGCTGGTGGTGCTGGTGCTCAACAACCGCGACCAGTCCGGGATGGGTGGCGGCCGGCAGGTGCCCGCCCCGACGGCCGATCGCCGGCCGGACGTCCCGTACGCCGGCTGGGCCCGCCTGCTCGGGCTGCACGGCGTCCGGGTGGACCGGCCGGAGCTGGTCGGCCCGGCGTGGGACGAGGTCCTCGCCGCGGACCGGCCCGCCGTCCTGGAGGTCGTCGTCGACGCCCGGGTCCCGCTGGCCCCGCCGGAGCCGGCCTTCGCGGACCTGCGGGGTGTCTTCGCCGCCGGCGACGCCGCGCGGCGGGTCCGCGACCGGATGCTGGAGACCTCAGTGACGGTGGAGGCCGAGGACATGGGGTAGGCGTACCCGAAGGGGCCAGCCCGTTCCCCGCGCGGTACGGCGGGGCCGGTGTCGCCGATGGCCGTCGCTCGCCCGCATCCGCCACCCGCCGAGGTATTGGTCCCGCCGGGTGGCGGATGCCCGTTTAGACCCGATCGGGACGGGAAGCCGGGCCGCGTGGTGAGCAGCGAGCGAGGCAGGGTCGAACCGGCGCCGGAGGCGCACCGGGAACTCACGGCGGCCGGCGCCGGTCTGGCCGGCGACCGGGTCGTCGCCGTGGGCAGCACCGCCCGGGTGCTGGTGGCGGCGGCGTCCCGGGCCCTGCGCGGCGCCGACTGCGCCGACCTGGGCGGGCCGCGGCCGATGTCCCGCTTCCCCGGCACTCCGGACCCGGTACGCCGCGCGGCCGCCGCCCGGGCCGCCGCCCGGGTCGCCCTGACCGCCGCCCAGACGGCGGAGGTCGACGCCGCACGGGTGGCGGAGTGGCTGGCCGGGCAGTACCCGCGTCGCCGCTACCCGGGAGTGCTGCTGGGCTCGGCGCACGGCGCCGCCGCGCACCTGGCGGCCGCCCTGGACATGCCCTGGCTGCCCGCCTCGTTCGACATCTCGGTGCACTGGAGCAGCGGGGCGGTGGACCGACCCCGGGCCGCCCTGGACCACGGCGCCGCGCTCACCGCCCGGCTGCTCGCCGGCAACCCCGACGTGCACGTACGCCAGGTGCACTGCCCGGCCAGCCGGGGTGCGCTGGCCGGTGTCACCGTCTCGCTGTCGGTGCGCTGGCGGACGCTGCCGGTGGCCTACCGGCGGTTCCTCGCCGACCGGCTGAGCCCCGGCGGCGCGGTGCTGCTGCTGCGCGACGCCCGGACCTGGCCCGTGCTCGACGAGGGGCTGGGGCACAGCTTCCAGGTCGGCTCGCCGGCCAGCGGGCTGGAGCCGGTCGACTTCCATCCCGACTCGCACGCCCTGCGCCAGGTGCTGCGTTCGGCCGGCGGTGACGGCGCCCGCTGGGAGCCGCCGGAGGTCACCGCTCCCCGGGAGTCCGCCGAGACCGGGGTGGACGCCGGCTTCGTCGACAGCGTGGGGGTCTGGTCCGGCCGGCACGGCCACCCGTTGCACCGGGTGCTCTTCCCCCAGCCCGAGGCGCTCAGCGCCGCCACCGCCGACCTGTACCGCGGCTGGCTGCGGCGGGCCGGTAAGACGGGGGACCGGCTGGTGGTGGAGTGCGGGCGGCTGCTCGACCCGTGGCAGGTGGTCCGGGCCGGGCTGGTGCCGTACTGGTGCGAGAACGCGACCCGGCGGCGGGTGGAGGGGGTGGAGTGGTGGCTCGCCGGCAGCGAGCCGTTCAGCTCGGTCGACGTGCTCCCGGAACCGCCCGGAGTCCGCTCCCCGGCGCTGGCCGGCCTGCCGCAGTGGCTCGCGGTGGCCGCGTTCGGGCGCCGGCGCCGGGCCCTGGACCGCGGCTCCGCCCGCGGGTACCCGGTCTCCTCGGTGCCCACCTCGCGGGCCACCGAGGTGCTGCGCAACCAGCCGTACGACCTGCCCACGCCGCCGCCGTTGCCGGTTACCGACGCGTTGGGGGCGTTGCGGGACGGCGGCGCAGCGCAGGGCCTCGTGCTGCGCTGACCGGCGGAAATCGCCCGCCGTCACCCGTCGCGGCGGGCCCTGCGGACCAGCCTGCCGAAACATCCTCGCGAACCCGGGGTCGCGTGATTGAGTACCTACGGAGCGGGAAGACCGCTCGCTGCGACGGTCCGATCATGCCGCGCGGCGTTCGGTAGCTGCCCGCTGGCATCCCAAGTCACGTAACCCAACTTCCGGCCCGGTGCGTGGTCCGACCACGCGCACGACCGGTCCCATCCGGGCGGGGGACCTTCCTGAGGGAGGCGCGGATGTTCGGACAGACGACCACGACCACACCGCCGGCCACCGAGCGGGGCCTTGAGGACCTCGACGCCGCGGCACTGGCGTACGCGGCCCGGATCGAGGGCCTGCCACCGGAGCGGCGGCAGGAGGCGCGCGACGACCTCGTCCGGTTCGCCCTGCCCTTCGCCGGCCGGCTGGCCCGCCGGTACCGGGGACGCGGCGAACCGCTGGAGGACCTGGAGCAGGTGGCGCGGCTCGGCCTGGTCAACGCCGTCGACCGGTACGATCCGGAACGGGGCTCGTTCACCGCGTACGCGGCGATCACCATCGTCGGTGAGATCAAACGGCACTTCCGGGACCGCACCTGGGGCGTGCACGTGCCGCGCCGGCTGCGCGACCTGATCCTGGAGGTCGGCCAGGCCACCGCGGCGCTGACCAGCGAGCTGTCCCGGGCACCGTCGGTGGCCGAGCTGTCGGCCCGGCTGGAGACGCCGCAGGAGGAGATCCTCGCGGCGCTGGAGTCGGCGGCCGGCTACAGCCCCGCGTCGCTCAACGCGCCGGTCGGCGGCGAGAGCTCCGCGGAGTTCGGCGACCTGGTCGGCGAGTCGGACAACGCGCTGGAGTCGGTGGACGACCGGGTGACGGTCAGCGGTCTGCTGCACCGGTTGCCCTGGCGGGAGCGGCGGATCCTCGCGATGCGCTTCTACGGCAACCAGACCCAGGCGGAGATCGCCGCGCGGTTCGGCATCTCGCAGATGCACGTGTCCCGGCTGTTGTCCCGGGCGTTGACCTGGCTGCGCCAGGCGATGCTCGCCGACGCCCCGCCGCCCTGGCAGACCGGCGCTGCGGAGTCCGGCGCCGCGAAGTCCGGCGCCGCGAAGTCGAAGATCTCGGTGAAGCAGAACGGCGACCGGGTGGTCGTCGAGGTCGGCGGCGAGATCGACCGCGACGGCGCCGACCAGCTGCGCCGGGCGATGCTGGAGGCGGTCACCGGCCAGCCCAGCGAGGTGGTGGTCGACCTGGTGGGCGCCGGTGGCTTCGACGCCGGTGGGATCGCCGCCCTGATGGCCGGCCGGGACGCCGCCGCCCGTACGGGTGTGCCGCTGCGGCTGACCCGGGTGCAGCCGGCGGTCCGCCGGTCCCTGACCGCCGCCGGCCTGGCCGCCACCGCCGACGCCTGACCCCAGGCCCACCGGAGCCCCGGCCGCCACGGCGCGCCGGGGCTCCACTCTGCCCATCCACCCGGACCGCCGCCCACGGCCCGTTGATCATGAAGTTGACGGCGGTGTGGATCTCCTTCAGTGCCGCAAACCTCATGATCAACGGCCGGGGAGGGGCGGGAGGAGGGGTCAGTGCTCCTCGGTGTCGCCCTTGCTGTGGGGGTGGCGCCAGCGCTCGTTTGGCTGGGGGGCGCGTTCGGCGCCGAGGGCGCCGGTCTCCGGCTCGTCGGTCTGCTCGAAGCTGGGCCGGCGGATCTCCTCCGGCTCGGGCACGTCGACCGGCCGGGCGCCGGACTGCGGCGCCGGGTGGTACGCGACCGCCTCCCGGGCGCCGTGCGCGCCCTCGGCCGCCGGGGATTCCGGGACGTGCCGCTCGTGGTGCAGCTCCTCGCCGAACCCCTGCGGCGGCTTGGTGGTGCGCTGGGGCAGGTCCCGGCCCAGGTCGGCGACGAGCGAACCGTACTTGGCGTCGAAGGCCGGGCGCTCGGAGCGGATCCGGGGCATCCGGTCGAAGTTGCGCAGCGGCGGGGGACAGGTGGTCGCCCACTCCAGCGAGTTGCCGAAGCCCCAGGGGTCGTCCACGGTGACCATCGCGCCGTACCGCCAGGTCTTCCAGACGTTGTAGATGAAGAACAACGTGGACGCGCCGAGGATGAAGGACCCGATGCTGGAGATCGTGTTCAACCCGGTGAACCCGTCGCTGGGCAGGTAGTCGGCGTACCGCCGGGGCATGCCCTCGGCGCCCAGCCAGTGCTGCACCAGGAACGTCATGTGGAAGCCGACGAACATCGTCCAGAAGTGCAGCTTGCCCAGGCGCTCGTCGAGCAGCCGGCCGGTCATCTTCGGGAACCAGAAGTAGACGCCGCCGAACGCGGCGAAGACGATGGTGCCGAAGAGCACGTAGTGGAAGTGCGCCACCACGAAGTAGGTGTCGGTGACGTGGAAGTCCACCGGCGGGCTGGCCAGTAGCACCCCGGTCAGGCCGCCGAGCAGGAAGGTGACCAGGAAGCCGACGGCGAAGAGCATCGGCGTCTCGAAGGTGATCTGGCCCTTCCACATGGTGCCGATCCAGTTGAAGAACTTCACCCCGGTCGGTATGGCGATCAGGTAGCTCAGGATGCTGAAGAACGGCAGCAGCACCTGTCCGGTACCGAACATGTGGTGTGCCCAGACGCTCATCGACAGGATGGTGATGGCGATGGTGGCGAGCACCAGACCGGTGTAGCCGAAGATCGGCTTGCGGGAGAAGACGGGGATGATCTCGGTGATGATGCCGAAGAACGGGAGCGCGACGATGTAGACCTCGGGGTGGCCGAAGAACCAGAACAGGTGCTGCCAGAGCATCGGCCCACCGGTGGTCGGATCGAAGACGTGCGAGTGCAGGATCCGGTCGGAGCCCAGAGCCATGAGCGCCGCCGCCAGCAGGGGGAAGACCATGATCACCAGGACGCTGGTGAGCAGCAGGTTCCAGGTGAAGATCGGCATCCGGAACATGGTCATGCCCGGGGCGCGCAGGGTCAGGATCGTGGTGATCATGTTGACGGCGCCGAGAATGGTGCCCAGGCCGGAGACCACCAGGCCGATCACCCACATGTTCCCGCCCACCCCCGGGCTGTGCTGGGACAGGCTCAACGGCGTGTACGCGAACCAACCGAAGTCGGCGGCACCGCCGGGGACGATGAACCCGCCGAGCACTATCGAGCCGCCGAACAGGTAGAGCCAGTACGCGAACGCGTTCAGCCGCGGGAACGACACGTCCGGCGCACCGATCTGGAGCGGGACGATGTAGTTGCCGAAGGCGAACACCAGCGGCGTCGCGAAGAGCAGCAGCATGATCGTGCCATGCATGGTGAACGCCTGGTTGTACTGCTCGGGAGAGAGGAACTGCAGCCCGGGACGGGCCAGTTCGGCCCGGAGCAGCAGTGCCAGCACGCCGCCGATCACGAAGAACACGAAGGACGTGATCAGGTACAGCAGGCCGATCTGCTTGGCGTCGGTCGTGCCGAGGAGCTTGAGCAGTTTGTTGCCCGGTAGTGCTGGACGCACCGGTCCGGGATAGCCGCCGAACCGGGCCGGCGCCAGGATGGCGGGTCCCCGGTCGTGTGCCGGCTCCGTGACTACCCGTTTGGGCATATTGCTCTCACCCCGTCGTGACGGCGGAAAGGACGGGCGTGGCTACCCGACCCACCACCTATAAAACCAGGCGAGAGCGGAAAATTCGGTCAGTTTGCCGGTAGCATCGCCCAGACGACCTTGCCGTTGGCGGCGGGTGAGCTGCCCCAGCGCTGGGTCAACTCCCGGACCAGCATGAGTCCACGGCCACCCTCGGCGCGCAGGTCCATCCTCCGGGAGCGGACCGACTCCTGGCTCTCGTCGAAGACGGCGAGGTGCAGGTACGGCCGGCGCAGGGTGACGGTGACCCGCATCGGGGTGCCGGCGTGCCGGACCACGTTGCCGACCAGTTCGCTGAGCACGAGCGAGGCCGGCCCGACCGCCTCGGGCAGGTTCCACCGCCCGCACGCGTCGGTCACCAGCTCCCGGGCCCGCCGGCAGGCGCCCGCCACCGGCTCGAGCCGGGCGCGTAGCCGGGGGGTCGCCGCCGCCCCGACCGTCCGGGTGGCCTCCGCGCAGTCCGGGCTGACCGGCACCACCCGGCAGACGGTGGACTCGGCCAGCCAGGCGGCGGCGTCGGCGGGCGGGGAGCAGAGCACCATCGGCACCGCCGGCCAGCTCGCGGCCTGTCGGGCGGCCGCCGCGAAGACCGACAGCGCCAGCCGGTCCTTGACCTGCACGTCGGTCAGGTCCACCACGAGCGCGTCGGGCTGCTCGGACAGGCAGCGGTCCAGCACGCCGTGCACCGGGCGCATGGTGCCGGTGTCCAGGCCACCGGCGAGCCGGACGACCGTGACCGGGGTTCGGTCGTCGACCTGGCACGTGATCCGGCTCGGCATGGGGCCCTCGTTTCGGTCTCGTCGCTGGCCTGCGAACTACCCGGGCCGTAGCCGGGTCAAACCGGACGGTGCGCCGCGTCGCCCCGGCTCAGCGGTGACGACGACCACGGGTGGTGAGCACCCCGAGGGCGATCATGCCGAGGCCGAGCAGCAGGTGCAGCCAGTTGTCGGCGTTGTTCACCGGGATGAAGTTCGCGCCGCTGGAGTGGTCGACCACCAGGCCGTAGAGCCAGAGCACGAGATAGATCGCCCCGCCGCCGAGCAGGAAGGTCCGCGCGCCGGAGATGGTCCGGGACAGCGCCAGGCCGGCGACGCCGAACGCCAGGTGGACGAGGTTGTGCAGCACCGAGACCTGGAACAGCCCCAGCAGCTTCGCCCCCGAGCCGTGACCGGCGAAGGACAGGTCACCGTAGTGGGTGGTGATTCCCGGCACGAAGCCCAGCACGCCCACGATCAGGAAGACCACGCCGACCGTGGCGGCGGCCCGGCGTACCGGGGAGTGCCCGTCGGCCGGTCCTCGACGTCCCCGGCTGTGCGCCATCGCGTTGGCCATCGCGCGCTCCCTCCGTGCCACGGGTGTTTGCGGTGGCGCGGGATTCCCGCGCAGTGCCCGGACAAACGCGGGCCCGGTCCACGCCGAGGCGGCGGACCGGGCCCGTCGAGGCGGGGAGGGGGTCAGACCGGCTGGAGCCGCCCGGCCCCGGCGAGCGTACGGACCCGCTCGTAGAGCCCGACGTACTTCTCGGCCATCACCGCGGGGGTGAACCGGGTGGCCGCCTCCCGCCGGCACTCGTCCGGGTCCAGCAGGCCGGCCGCGATCACCAGGTCACCCAGCTCCTCCTCATCGGTGGTGAGCAGCCCGGTGCGGCCGTGCTCGATCAGCTCCGGCAGGCAGCCCCGCGCGGTGGAGACCACCGGCGTACCCAGGGCCAGGGACTCGACCACGGCGGTGCCGCCGGGCTCCTCCCAGCGCAGCGGGAACAGCGACGCGCGGGCCCCGGCCAGCAGGTCGTCGCGCTCCTGGCCGGCGACCGTGCCGACCCAGCGGACCAGGTCGCCGTCGACGTGCGGGGCCACGTGGTCGTAGAAGAACCGCACATCCGGGTTCTGCCGGGCCTCGTCGCCCGCCGCGGCCAGGTCCTCCGGCCGGTGGTACGGCCCGACCGGGCCGGCCAGCACCAGCGGGAAGCCGGCCTGCTGCGCCAGCCGCGCGCCGACGTCCTGCCCCTTGCCCGGGTTGATCCGGCCCAGGATGATCATGTAGTCGCCCTTGTCCACCCGGGGTCGGCGGTCGGCGTCGACCGCGAGCGGGGTGGACAGGTGCACGTGCCCGACCGAGTGGTCGCGCAGCGCCTGCGGCGCCCGGGCCAGCTGCGAGGCCGACACGCCGTTGACCCGCACCCGGTCGCCGCCGTCGAGGTTGCCGTACAGCTCCGGGTGCTTGGCCAGGTCCCAGTGCAGGGTGTGCAGCACCGGCGGCCCGGCCGGGCCCATCGCGGCCATCGTCGCCAGCCCGACCGCCTCGACGTGGTCGTGCACCAGGTCGATGTCGTCGCGGGAGTGCAGCGCCCGCACCACCCCGCCCAGGTGCGCCTGGGAGACCCCGCAGACCTGGTTGTACGGCCGCTGGAGGGCGTGGAACTGGCCGTCGGGGAAGACCGAGATCTTCTCGTCCACCGGCAGGGTGCTGCTCTCCACCGAGGCGAGGACGACGCGCACCCCGAGTCGCCGCAGTTCCGGCACCAGGGTGGCGATCACGTTCTCGATACCGCCGTAGCCGGGTGGTGGCACGGAGAGCCAGGGGCCGGCGTTCATCAGGACCGTGAGACTCATCGTGCGGGATTCCTTCCGTCGGCGCGGTCGCCCGGGGGCGTCCGCTGCGCGCCAGCGACCGGCCACCACGGCCGGGCGTCTCGTCGTGCTCCGGGCCGGTGCGGCCGTGCCCTCATGCGGCCGCCACCCGGCGGCGCGGTACCCGGTGCCGCAGCTGCGCCAGCGGCGGCCGCTCCTCCACCGAGACGTCGCTGACCACGATCTCCCGCTCCAGGTTGGGCAGCGCCTCGGAGCCACCCCGCCGGAACTGGGTCAGCAGCGGCGCCGGCACGCTGCCCGGGCTGGCCCAGCCCCGGCGCTGCAACCGCGACCAGGCGGTGTGCATGATCTGCGCCGACATCCGGCCCAGCGCCGCGGTGTCCTGATGGCGGTGCTTGCGCTCGCCGAGGTCGACCTGGGCCAGCGCGTCCAGCCCGACCAGCTCCAGCAGGTCGATCAGCATGGCCGTCTCCACGCCGTAGCCGGAGACGAACGGCACCTGGGCCAGGACGTCACGACGGCCGGCGTACTCGCCGGCCAGCGGTTGCACGAATCCGGCCAGCTCCGGCCAGAACAGGTTGAGCAACGGTCGGGCCATCAACTCGGTCACCCGGCCGCCACCGTCCTGCTCCACGGTGGACGCACCGACCAGGGGCCGGTGGTAGAAGCCCTTGACGAAGTCGACGGACGGGTCGGTCAGCAGCGGGCCGATCAGCCCGGTGACGAAGTGCGGTCGGAACTCGCGTAGGTCAGCGTCGACGAAGGCGACCACGTCGCCCTCGGCGGCGGCCAGCCCGGCCCAGAGCGCGTCGCCCTTGCCGGTCAGCCGGGGCAGGCCGCGGGTCATCGCGTCCTGGCTGACCACCTCGGCGCCGGCGGCGCGGGCCACCTGCGCGGTGCGGTCGGTGGACCGGGAGTCGACGACGATGAGCTCGTCGACCAGCGGGAGGCGGTCGACCAGGTGCTCCCGGATCGTCGACACGATGGCGCCGACCGTGGCTTCCTCGTTGCGGGCGGGGAGCACCACACTGACCCTGGTGTCGCCCTTGGCCCGCATCAGCCGTTGCGGCGTCCACTCCGACGCCGTGGTGGTCCGGTACGTCGCCCAGGCCTCCACCACCGGAGAGACGGTCGATTCAGTATCCCGCACGGGCACACCCCCAGATCGTGGCGGAAACGCAGACCTTGTTTTCCCAGCGGCGGCCCCGCGCTAACCGGTTTCGTCGCTTACATCTTGATCACGAAGATCACACCAGGCGGTTCCGGACAGGTGAACGGCTGATTGCGCCGCCGGACGGGTTTGGCGCGGAGCCCCGCCGGGGAGAGCTTCGGACGAAACGTGAAACTGTGGCGAGAGGGTTCGTTTGATGCGCACGTGCCGGGTGGGACTGGTAGGGGCCGGCGGGGTGGCGCAACGCCACGCCCGGGTGTTGGGCGGATTCGAGGACGTCGAGATCCTGGGCGTGACCGACGTGTCGCGGGAGGCCGCCGAGGCGCTGGCCGGCGCGCACGGGGCACGTACCTTCGCCGACGTCGAGGAGCTGCTCGCCGCCGGGCCGGACGCGGTCTACGTCTGCGTGCCGCCGTTCGCGCACGGACCGGTGGAGGAGGCGGTGATCGCCGCCGGGGTGCCGATGTTCGTGGAGAAGCCGGTCGCCGTCGACCTGGAGACCGCCGAGCGGATCGCCGCCCTGGTCGAGGAGAAGGGCCTGCTCACCGCCGTCGGCCACCACTGGCGCTACCTGCACGTGGTGGAGCAGGCCCGCGAGCTGCTGGCCGGCCGTGCGGTGCGGATGGTCAACGGCGCCTGGCTGGACAAGGTGCCGCCGGTGGCCTGGTGGGCGGTGCGGGACCGCTCCGGCGGCCCGGTCGTCGAGCAGGCCGCGCACGTGCTGGACCTGGTCCGCGCGCTGGTCGGGGAGGCGGTGGAGGTCACCGCGTACGGCGACGGCACCCCGCCGCCGGTGGACGGGGCCGACATCGACTCGGTCACCGCGGCCACCCTGCGCTTCGCCGGGGGCGCCGTCGGCACCCTGGCTGCCGCCTGCGTGTTGATCTGGAAGCACCGGGCCGGGCTGGAGATCCTCGCCGACGGGCTGGCCCTGTCGCTGGCCGAGGACGGCCTGACCGTCCGGGACGCCGACGGCGAGCGTCGCGTCGAGTCCGACCCGGACGCCGCCCGGGTGGCCGTCGACCGCGCCTTCGTCGACGCCGTACGCGGGGTCGGCGACGACGTGCGGGTCCCGTACGCCGAGGCGCTGCGTACCCAGCGACTGGCCCTGGCCGTCTCGGAGAGCGCCCGAACCGGTCGCCCGGTCGCGCTGCCCACCGACCCGGCCGCCGCGCCGCTGGCCACCGCGGGGGTGAGCGTCGATGCGTGACCGGGTGGTCGCCGTCACCGGCCCCGGCCGGGTGGAACTGGTCGAGCAGGACGCCACCGAGCTGCCCGAGGGCAGCTTCCGGGTGGAGACGCTGTTCAGCGGGGTCTCCGCCGGCACCGAGCTGAGCTTCGTCAAGGGCACCAACCCCTACCTCAACGTGACCTGGAACCCGGGTCTCGGGCTGTTCCAGCCCGGCGAGGCGAGCACCCCGTACCCGGTCACCCGGCTGGGCTACATGCAGGTGGGACGGGTGGTGGAGAGCCGTACCCCGGCCATCGCCGTGGGCACCGTCGGCGCGATGACCTACGGCCACCGCAGCGGGTACGTCGCCGACCCGCTCGCCGAACGCTTCGTCCCGCTCCCCGACGACCTGGACCCGATGCTCGGCGTCTACGTCGCCCACATGGGGCCGATCTGCGCCAACGGCGTGCTGCACGCCGCGGCCGACCTGTGCGGCACCGACGTCCGCTCGCTCGGCGACGGGGTCCGCGGCCGCCGGGTCGCGGTGGTCGGCAGCGGCGTCGTGGCCCTGCTCACCGCGCTGCTCGCCAAGCGGCACGGCGCCGCCTCGGTGGTGGTGCTGGACCCGACGCCGCAGCGCCGGGCGGTCGCCGAGGCGCTCGGCCTGGAGACCCTCGACCCGGAGGCCGACGACCCGGCCGTGGTGCTCAAGACCCGCTGGAACCACGCGGCCGGCGACCGGGGCGCCGACGTCGTGTTCCAGTGCCGCGGGCAGGCGTGGGCGATGCAGCTCGCGCTGCGCCTGCTGCGCCCCCAGGGCACCGTCATCGACCTGGCCTTCTATCAGGGCGGCGCGGACGAGGTCCGGTTCGGCGAGGAGTTCCACCACAACGGGCTGTCGCTGCGCTGCGCCCAGATCGGCCGGGTGCCGCGCGGGCTGGCCCCGACCTGGGACCGGGAGCGGCTCTCCGCGGAGACCATCGAGCTGCTGCGCCAGTACGGCGACCTGATCCGCAAGCACCTGGTCACCGCGGTGGAGCCGCTCGCCGACGCGCCCACGGTGCTGACCGACCTGGCCGAGCGCCGCCGTTCGGAGCTCCAGGTGGTGTTCACCGGCTGACGGCGGCGGCCCGCCCGCGGGCTACCGTCTTCGGCATGACCGTCGACGACCGCCGGGTCGGCCTCGCCGCCCTGCTGCCGTACCTGCGCGCCCACCGCGGCACCCTCGCCGTGGTGGGCGCGTTGTCGCTGGCCGGCGCCGCCGCCTCGCTGGGCCAGCCGCTGCTCACCCGCGAGGCGTTGGACCGGGTGGGCGCGCACCGGCCGGCGGCCGGCCTGATCGGTGTCCTGATCACCCTGGTGGTGCTCGGCGCCGCGCTCGGCGGGCTCCGGGACTACCTGCTGCAACGCACCGCCGAGGGGCTGGTGCTCGGCACCCGGCGCCGGCTCGCCGGGCACCTGCTGCGGCTGCCGATCGCCGAGTACGACCGGCGGCGCACCGGCGACCTGCTCTCCCGGGTCGGGGCGGACACCACGCTGCTGCGCGCGGTGGTCACCTCCGGACTGTTCGAGACCGTCACCGGCGCGATCATGGTGGCCGCCGCGGCGACGGCGATGCTGCTGCTCGACCCGGTGCTGTTCGGGGTGACCCTGGCCGGGGTGGCGGTGGGGGTCGGCTTCGCCCTCACCGTCGCCCGCCGGGTCCGCGGCATGGCCCGCCGGGCCCAGGAGCGGATCGGCGAGATGACCTCCGCCGTCGAGCGGGCCCTCTCGGCCGCCCGGACCATCCGGGCCGCCCGGGCCGAGGACCGGGAGACGGCGGCCGTCGGGGCCAGCGCCGAGGCGGCGTACGCGGCCGGGCTGCGGGTCGCCCGGGTGCAGGCCTGGGTGGGGCCGGTCAGCACGATCAGCATCCAGGGCGCGTTCCTGCTGGTGCTCGCCGTCGGCGGGGCCCGGGTGGCCGGCGGGGCGATCAGCGTCGGCGACCTGGTGGCCTTCGTGATGTACCTCTTCTTCCTGGTGCTGCCGCTCGGCCAGGCGGTGCACGCGTACACCCAGTTGCAGACCGGGCTGGGCGCCCTGCAACGGATCGAGGAGATGCTGGCCGTGCCGCTGGAGGGCGCCGCCGACCGGCCGGCCGGCGACGGCCCGGTCCCGGCCGGCCCGGCGGCGCTCGAGTTCGACCGGGTGAGCTTCGGCTACCCGGGCGGCACGCCGGTGCTGCACGAGGTCAGCTTCACCGTGCCCGCCGGCAGCCGGACCGCCCTGGTCGGCCCCTCCGGCGCCGGCAAGTCGACCCTGCTGGCCCTGGTGGAACGCTTCTACGAGGTGAGCGCCGGGTCGCTGCGGCTGGACGGCGTGGACGTGCGCGAGCTGCCCCGCGACGCGCTGCGCGCCCGGCTCGGCTACGTCGAGCAGGAGGCGCCGGTGCTCGCCGGCACGCTGCGGGCCAACCTGCTGATCACCGCCCCGACGGCCACCGAGGCGCAGCTGCTGGCCGCCCTCGACGAGGTCAACCTCGGGCACCTGGCCACCCGCTCGGAGCAGGGGCTGGACGTGCAGGTGGGGGAGGGCGGGGTGCTGCTCTCCGGCGGCGAGCGGCAGCGGCTGGCCATCGCCCGGGCGCTGCTGGCCGGGCCGCCGGTGCTGCTGCTCGACGAGCCGACCAGCAACCTGGACGCCCGCAACGAGGCGGCGCTGCGCCGGGCCATCGACGCGGTGGCCCAGCGCCGGACCCTGTTGATCGTGGCGCACCGGCTGGCCACGGTGGTCGACGCCGACCAGATCGTGGTCCTCGACTCGGGCCGGGTGGTGGCCGTCGGCACGCACGACGAGCTGACCGCCGGCAACGACCTCTACCGGGAGCTGGCCGCCCACCAGCTGCTCGTCGGCTGACCCGGCTGACCAGGGCGGACGTGCCCGCCGTGGGACATCCTGACCGACCCGGGACGGGCGGACCACGAAACCCGCCCCGGTTCGCGTACCGTTGCCGCTCATGGGTGTGTCGCAACGGTTGAAGACCAGGTTCCGGCGGTTCCTCCAGCGCCCGGGGACGACGGTCGACCTGGCTCCGCTGGAGAAGCTGCTGCCGGCCGTGGAGGCCCGCGAGGACGAGTTGACGGCGCTCGACGACGCCGAGCTGACCGAGGCCGCCGGCGCCGCCGAGGGCTACACCGAGATCTGCGCGATCGGCCGGGAGGCCGCCCGCCGCGGCCTCGACCAGCGCCCGTACGACGTGCAGCTGCTCGGCGCGATGGCGCTGCTCTCCGGCAAGGTCGCCGAGATGGCCACCGGTGAGGGCAAGACGCTCACCGCCACCATCGCCGCGTACGGCCACGTCCGGATGGGCAACGGCCCGGTGCACGTGCTCACCGTCAACGACTACCTGGCCCGCCGGGACGCCCAGTGGATGGAGCCGGTCTACACCCTGCTCGGGCTGAGCGTCGGCTGGGTCAACGAGGCGTCCACCCCCGACGAGCGGCGCGCGGCGTACGCCTGCGACGTCACCTACGTCTCGGTCAGCGAGGCGGGCTTCGACTACCTGCGCGACCAGCTGGTCACCGACCTCGACGACCGGGTCCAGCCGCCGCTGTCCACCGCGATCGTCGACGAGGCCGACTCGATCCTGATCGACGAGGCCCGGGTGCCGATGGTCCTGGCCGGGGCGGTCGCCGGCGAGCAGGACCCGGTGCACGCCGCCGCCGGCCTGGTCCGCGGCCTGCGCAAGGGCAGGCACTACACCATCCCCGAGGACGGCCGCAGCGTGGCGTTCACCGCCGAGGGGCTGGCCGCGGTGGAGGCGAAGCTCGGCGGGATCGACCTGTACGACACCGAGCACGTCGCGCAGCTCTCCGCGGTCAACGTGGCGCTGCACGCGCACGCCCTGCTGCACCGGGACGTGGACTACATCGTCCGGGACGGCTCGGTGGAGCTGATCGACGAGATGCGCGGCCGGGTTGCGCAGCGCCGCCGCTGGCCGGACGGCCTCCAGGCGGCGGTCGAGGCCAAGGAGGGGCTGGACGCCACGGCCGAGGGCGAGGTGCTGGGCACCATCGCCGTGCAGGCGTTCGTCGGCCTCTATCCGAGGGTCTGCGGGATGACCGCGACCGCGGTGCTGGTCGGCGACCAGCTGCGCGAGTTCTTCGGCCTGGAGGTGGCGGTGATCCCGCCGAACACCCCCTGCGTCCGGGAGGACGAGCCGGACCGGATCTACGCCACCCGGGCCGAGAAGGAGGAGGCGCTGGTCGACGAGATCAAGCGCAACCACGAGCGCGGCCGGCCGGTGCTGGTCGGCACCCTGGACGTGAAGGAGTCCGAGGGGCTGGCCGCGGCGCTGCACGCCGCCGGGGTGCCCTGCGCGGTGCTCAACGCCAAGAACGACGACGAGGAGGCGGCGATCATCGCCGAGGCCGGCGCGTACGGCGCGGTGACCGTCTCCACCCAGATGGCCGGCCGGGGCGTGGACATCCGCCTGGGCGGCAGCGACCAGGCCGACCGGGACCGGGTGGCCGACCTCGGCGGCCTGTACGTCATCGGCAGCGGCCGGCACGACAGCCGGCGGGTCGACGACCAGCTGCGCGGCCGGGCCGGCCGGCAGGGCGACCCGGGTGGGTCGGCCTTCTTCGTCAGCCTGGAGGACGAGCTGGTCGTGCGGCACGCCGCCGACGCGGTGCCGGCGTCGCCCCGGATGAACGCCGACGGCCTGGTCACCGACGACCAGGTCGACTACGCGGTGGAGCACGCCCAGCGGGTCGCCGAGGGCGTCAACCACGAGATCCACCGCAACACGTGGCGGTACAGCGTGGTGATCGAGCAGCAGCGCAAGGCGCTGGCCGAGCGCCGGGAGCGGCTGCTGACCAGCGACGTGGCCGCGCTGATGCTGCTGGAGCGGGAGCCGGAGAAGGCCGGCGAGATGGACGAGGACCTGCTCGCCCGGGCCGCCCGGTCGATCGCGCTCTACCACACCGACCGGCTCTGGGCCGAGCACCTGGCCGAGCTGTCGGAGGTCCGCGAGGGCGTGCACCTGCGCGCGCTGGGCCGGCTCGACCCGCTGGACGAGTTCCACCGGGCGGCGGTGCCCGCGTTCACCAACCTGATCCCGGAGATCGAGCGGCGGACCATCGCCACCTTCGAGGAGACCGAGTTCGCCGAGGACTGGGAGCCGGACGCCTCGAAGCTGGTCCGGCCGACGGCCACCTGGACCTACCTCGTGCACGACAACCCGTTCGGCTCGGAGCTGGACCGGCTGATCGCCGCGGTGGGCCGCCGGCTCAGCGCCGGCTCGCGCTGACGTACCAGGGGTCCCCTCCGGCACCGGAGGGGACCCCATTTACGCGGTTTCGATCCTGGTTTGCGAGGGTAGTAGCGCGGGGCTCAAGAGTCGGCAGAAAGATCGGGACGATGACACAGGCAACGGGGCCGGTGGCAGGCAGCAGGTGCACGGGGATCGCGGACCGGTGAACCTGGACACGCGGGAGCCCACGATCGACACCATCGGTGTACTCGAGACGGCCGCGCTGCTGCGCGAGCTGACCGCCGGCCTGATCGCCGTCGACGACTTCGACCGGGCGCTGGCCGAGCTGGTCCGCATCGCCCGGGACGCCGTGCCGGGCGTGACCTGGTGCGGTTTCACCGCGCTGCGGGCCGGGGAGCCGGCCGGGGTGGCCGCCTCCGACGAGCGGCTGGCCGAGCTGGACGACCTGCGGCACGGGCCGGACTCGCCGGCGATGAGCGCGATCCTCCGCCGGGAGATGACCAGCTCCGAGGAGCTCGACGGCGAGCAGCGCTGGCCGTCCTGGACGGCCCGGGCCCGCCGCCTCGGCGTGCGGGGGGTGATCTCCGCGCCGGTCGACGTGGACGAGCAGGTGATCGGCGCGATCAACCTGTACGCCGACGCCCCCGGGGCGCTGACCACCCGGCACCAGCTCACCGCGATGCTCCTCGCCGAGCACGCCGGCCTGCTGCTGGCCTCCGTACGCGACCGGGCGCGGCGCACCGCCGAGGCCGGGGAGCGGGACTCGGCGCTGCTCGGCGACGGCGTGGTCGGGCAGGCGATCGGGGTGATCATGACCCAGCGTGGTTGCCCGGCGCCGGAGGCGCTGGACGTGCTGCGCAGCGCCGCCTCGTCGCTGGACATCCCGCTGCGCGAGGTGGCCGAGCGGCTGGTGGTGACGGTCTCCCGACCCCGGGAGGGCTGACCCGAGATCGTTTCGCCCCGGTTGCGCACGGGTAGCACCCTGGACTGGTGCACCGTGCCGACCTGGGAGGAACCGATGGAGAGCCGACTGCGGGTGCAGGGCCACCCCATCCAACCGATGCTGGTGACGTTCCCGTTCGGGCTCTTCGTCAGCGCCACCATCTTCGACCTGGCGGACCTGGCCGGTGGGCCGTCCTTCCTCGGTGAGGTGGGCTACTGGACGGCGGTGGCCGCCCTGGCCGCCGCCGCGCTGACCGCGGTCGCCGGGATGGTCGACCTGTGGGACGTCCGCGCCGACCAGACCCGCCGCACCGCGGTCACCTTCAACGTGGTGAACGTGCTGATGGCCGGCCTGTTCCTGGTCTCCTGCCTGGTCCGCGCGCAGTCGCCGCAGCGTGGCGCCTCGGGCGTGCTGATCGGGGTCGAACTGCTCGCCCTGCTGGCCGGCGCGATCGGGGTGGCGGCGGGCGCCCGGCTGATGCGCCAGTTCGACCGCCGGCGCCGGGCCGAGTCCAGCGGGCTGGACGCCCTGCGCGGTGTCGCCGGCTCCACGGTCGAGATCGTCCGCCCGCGCGCCTGACGACCTGGGCTCATCCTGCCGGGTCGGCCGCCCGGTGGGCGGTGGCATGGTGGGCGGCCAGCACGTCGGCGCCGAAGTCACTGGCCGGGCGGCGCAGCACGGTGTGCGCGTGATTGCCGTCGTCGGTGGTGTTGTCGTACTCGATCAGCAGGTCGTCGCCCTGCACCCGGTAGTAGTGCCGCTGCCCCGGTCGGGTCGGACCGGCCCAGGCGAAGTGCAGCTCGCCCCCGTCGAGCCGGTCGGCCTCCCGGGCGGCCAGCTCCGGTGGCAGCCGGTTCAGATAGAGCGCGACGAGCTGGTCGAGCAGCGCCCGGCCGCCGGGCCCGAGCCGGCCGCGCGGCATCCCCAGCGGCTCCAGCCGGCCGGGCGCCGACGGCCGGGTGGCGCTGATGATGTCCCCCGGCGCCTCGTCGGCCACGATCGCCGCCGCCCGGCCGGCCGGTCCCATCGCCTCCAGCAGCTCGCGGGCGAGATCCTCCTCCACCCCGAGCGGGCGGGAGACCGGGCGCCCGGCGTGCCGCACGGTGGCCGGGTTGGCGCCCAGGAAGATCGGGGCGGGGGAGACCTGGTCGTCGACCACCGTCATGGTGATCGACAGGTGGTGCCCCTCGATCCGCCAGGACCACCGGTCGTCGCGGGCCGGGTCGCCGAAGACGGCCACCCAGTAGTCGCCGCTGTGCCGGCCGCGGCGCCATCCCTCCGCCCGGTCCAGCACCTCCTCCAGCGCGACGACCGCCATCGCCTGGGCGTACGCGCCGGGGCTCAGCGCGGTGGCGAGCAACCGGTGGGCGGCCTTGCGGCCGGCGACGTCCAGGTCGGCGAGGCACGTGCCCGGCCGTGGTCGGGGTCGGTACTCCAGCCAGCGCCGCGCGCCGTCGTCGTCGAACGGGTACGTCGCACGCCGGCGGGCCGGTTCGTCGAGCGCCGTCAGCAGCGCCACCGCGGCGGCGCGCATCTGCTCGGGTACGGGATCCTCCACCGCCCCTGTATACCGTCCACCGCGCCCGTTCGCCCGCAGCCCGGCTCAGTCCCGGCCGAGGGCGGTGAGCATCTGCGGCAGGCCGAAGAAGCGGGCGGTCTCGGCCGCCGAGGGGTCGCCGTGGTCCGGGTCGGCCCCGGCGTCGAGCAACGCCCGGACCGCCTCGGCGTTCTGCCGGAACACCGCCGCGGCGAGCGCGGTCTGTCCCCGGTCGTTGGCCCGGGTGTGGTCGGCGCCGCGGGCGAGCAGCGCGGCCACCGTCTCCGGGTGGGCGTGGTAGGCGGCCAGGATCAGCAGCGTGTCGCCCTTGGCGTTGGTGAGGTTGACCGGCAGGCCGGCGTCGACGTTGGCGGCGAGTTCGTCCTCCGCCCCGGACCGGGCGAGGTCGAACATCCGGTGGGCGAACTCGATCGTCTCGGCGTCCAGGTCGTCGGTCATCGCCCCAGGTTAGTGGCGACCGGCCGGGCGGGCGGAAGCCGGCCGGGTACCGGTGCGCGGCGAGTCCGGTGTCTTCACATCCACGTGGCCACGCCTCCATCGCTACTCTCTGCTCATGGACCATATGCGGGCGGCCGATCGTGACCGTGAGGCGGTCGTGGTTCGGCTCGGTGCCGCCGCCGGTGAGGGGCGCCTCAGCCTGGCGGAGTTCGAGGCGCGGTCGGGGCAGGCATACGTGGCCAGGACCTATGGTGAACTGGAGACCCGAACGAGCACCTCCGCTACCGGGCGCTGGCGCTGCTCGGACTCCTCGGCGGCTCGGTGGGTGTTGTGCTGCAAGTCGTCTGGCTCATCTTTCACCTAATAGAGGGCTGACCTCGCCGCGAACCGCGGCGGGCAGAATGCGATCGGCGTCCCAGCATCCGGTATTACCTACTAACCCTATAGGTTTTACCTTCTAAGCTGGTGGTCGAACCCGCTGCCCACCCGCGAGGACGCCGCCATGACCAGCCCCGCCTCCACCGACCCGCTCGCCGTCGCCGGCCGGTACGCCGACCCCGCCGACTGGCCCGTCCCGCTGGGCTTCGACCCCGCGCAGCGCTGGTACGCCCGGCTGGCCGGCGGCCCGGACCACGAGGTGTGGGCGCTGAGCTGGCTGCCCGGCCAGGGCACCGACCTGCACGACCATGGCGGATCGGCCGGGGGCTTCCTGGTGGTCGCCGGTGAACTCACCGAGGAGACGGTCAGCGGCGGCCGGCTGCGCCCGCACCGCCTCGCCACCGGCACCGGTCGCCGGTTCGGCGCCCGGCACGTGCACCGGGTGACCAACCACGGCGACCAGCCCGCCGTCAGCGTGCACGTCTACACCCCGGCACTGCGCCGAATGACCCGCTACCGGCTCGACGGGGGCCGGCTGCTGGCCGCCGACGTGGCGGAGGCTGGCGTCGCCTGGTGATCCCGCCCGCCCGCGCCACCCGCCCAACCCCGGCCACTCCAGGAAGGACACCGCCATGACCCCGAGCCCGCTGCTCGCCGACAGCTGTCCCGTGCCCCCACCCGGGTCGCGGGGGATCGACGAGATCCTCGCCGACGCCCGGTCCCGGCTGCGCCGGCTCGACCCCGAGACGGCCCACCTGGCGTACCGGTCCGGCGCGCTGCTGGTGGACATCCGCCCGGCCGGCCAACGTGCCGCGCACGGCACCGTCCCCGGCGCGCTGGCGATCGAACGCAACGTGCTGGAGTGGCGGCTCGACCCCCGCTGCCCGGCCCGGCTGCCCGTCGCCGTCGGCTACGACCTGCCGGTGGTCGTGCTCTGCCAGGAGGGCTACACCTCCTCGCTGGCCGCCGCCGCCCTGCAGGAGATCGGGCTGCGCCACGCCACCGACGTGGTCGGTGGCTTCGCCGCCTGGCGCATCGCCGGCCTGCCCGCGCTCGGGCCCACCTCGCCGTACCGCCCCTCGTCCGTCGCGCCGCCGGTGACCGCCGGCCGGGCGCCGCACTGACCGCCACCGTCACGAACCGGTGGCGGCGCCACCGCCCAGGAGGCCCGCATGTCCGTCGTCGCCCTCTCGCCCCGACCGCACCCCGCCGCCCGCCCCGCCGCGCCCCGGCCGCGTACCGCCCCGACCCTGACCATCACCGTCGACCTCTCCGGCGCCGCCCTCACGCCCGGGCTGTCCCGCCTGCTCGACCTGATCGGCGAGCTCGCCGCCACCGGCGAGGGCGTGCTGCGGCACGAGGTGACGCCGCCGCGGGCCGGCGGTTGGCGACGCCCCGCCGACGGTCGCCCGCCCCTGGCCGCAGCGGTCCCCGGGCCACCCGCCGACCCTCGGCCGGAGTCGCCGGGCGGACCGGTGCACATCCTGGCCGGCACCCGGGTGGTCCGTCAGGGCGGGCGGGTGATCCCGCTGACCCGGATGGAGTTCGACCTGCTGCGCTTCCTCGCCGAGCATCCGCACCGGGTCTTCACCCGGCTGCAACTGCTGACCGCCGTCTGGGGGCACGCGCACGGGGTGGCCCGCACCGTGGACGTCCACGTGCGCCGGCTGCGGGCCAAGCTCGGGCCGACGAACCCGCTCGTCACCACCGTGTACGGGGTCGGCTACCGGCTCACCGACCCGACCCGGGTGGTGATCGAGCGCGACCGCTGACCGGCCCGACCGGAACCGCTCGGGTACCCCCGTAACGGGGCATCCGGGCGGTTCTGCTGTAATCATCAGGCTCGTACGCAGAGCGAGCGGACGGCTCCGATGTGTTCGTCAATTGTCACATTCATGCAACGCAGCCGCCCCTTGACCCTCGTCGAGGCGCCGGGAAGCATCGATGCAGCGGCGTCCCGGGCCGTGGGGAGACACCCGGACCCAGCCAAGGAGGACCATGTCGGTCAGCCCCGCCTCGTCGCGCGCCGGATGGCATACGTCCCAACCCGCTGTGCCCGGTCGTCCGCCCGGCGGTCAGCGACGTCCCACCAGCACCCCGGCACCGGTGCTCACCGTGACCCTGTCCATCCCGCTGGCCGGGGAGGAGTCCCTCACCCCGCCGGCCCGCCGGCTGCTGGAGGCCGCCCGCGAGCTGCTGGAGCGCGGCGAGGGCACGGTCTCCGCCAACGCCGTGCCGGCCGAACGCCGCCCCGAGACGCTGCCCGCCGGGCGTACGCCGGGCCGTCCGCTCGCCGCCACCATCCCCACCCTGCACATCCTCGCCTCCTCCCGCTCGGTGCTGCGCGACGACGAACCGCTGCCGCTGACCCGGCTCGAGTTCGACCTGCTGCTGCACCTGGTCGCCCACCCCCGCCGGGTCTTCACCCGGCTCCAGCTGCTCACCGCGGTCTGGGGCTACGAGCACGCCGGGGTGCGTACCGTCGACGTGCACGTCCGCCGGCTGCGCGGCAAGGTCGGCGTCGACGTCCCGCTGGTCACCACCGTCTACGGCGTCGGCTACCGGCTCGCCGACGACGCCCGGGTCACCATCGACCGCACCGGCTGAGAGCGGCGGGGCACCATGGTCGGATGCGCATCCGTCCCATCTCGCCGGACCTGCTCGTCGCCGAGCTGACCGACCGGCTCGCCGCGGCCACCCCACCCGGCCGGCTGCGGGTTGCCGTCGACGGCCCCCCGGCGGCCGGACCGGACCGGCTGGCCGCCGCCCTGGTCGACCCGCTGCGCGCCCAGGGCCGCCCAGCGCTGCACGTCCGCACCGACGACTTCCTACGCCCCGCCTCCGTCCGGCTGGAGCACGGCCGCACCAACCCGGACGCCTACTACGAAGGCTGGTACGACGAGGCCGGGCTGCGCCGCGAGGTGCTCGACCCGGCCGGCCCGGACGGCGCCGGCCGGCTGCTCCCGTCGCTCTGGGACGCCACCAGCGACCGGGCCAGCCGGGCCGGCTACGTGGAGCTGCCGGTCGGGGGAGTGGTGCTGGTCAGCGGGGCGTTCCTGCTCGGCGGCGGCCTGCCCTTCGACGTCACCGTGCACCTGGAGCTCTCCCCGGCCGCGCTGGCCCGACGTACCGAAGAGGGCCTGCGGTGGACGCTGCCGGCGTTCGCCCGGTACGCCGACGAGGTGGCCCCCGCCTCCTTCGCCGACGTGGTGGTCCGCGCCGACGACCCCCGGCGTCCGGCCCTGGTCGAGCCCTGAGCCGACGCACCGGACCGACGGTCGCGGACCGGGCGGAAAATTCGCGGTTTGATCCTCGCCGGCCATGGGTATCCGCACGGCTCACAGAGCGCGGGTGATCACTGGCACCGCGCCCCAGAGACGGACCGGACCCCCGGCGCGAGCCGCGGGGTCGACCAGGCTCAGAAAGGCAGGCAGCGATGCTCGTCCACGACACGGTGGCCACCGGCCGCTCCCAGGCGGAGACCGACCAGATCCGGCTCTCGCTGCGGTCGCGCTACGACGAGCTGTCCGCCGAGTACGAGCAGGCGGTCCTGCAGAGCCAGGTCCTGCGGCTGGTCGAGGTCGGCGACACCGCCGGCGACGACCAGGCCGACAGCGGCACCAAGACGGCCGAGCGGGACACCGCGCAGTCCCTGCTGCGCACCATCCTCGACCGGCGGGCCCAGTTCGAGCACGCCCTGACCCGCCTCGACGAGGGCACCTACGGCTTCTGCGAGGGCTGCTCGGCGCCGATCCCGGTCGAGCGGCTGGAGATCTTCCCGTCGGCGACCGCCTGCGTCACCTGCAAGCAGAACCGGGAACGCCGGGCCGCCTGAGCCGGACCGGTTGCCGGTCGGGCCGCAACGCGGTGGACTCCACCCATGGGTGAGATGAAGGTGGGCACCGCCTCGTGGACCGACCGGACGCTGCTGGACTCCGGTTGGTACCCGCAGACGGCGGACACCCCGGAGAAGCGCCTGGCGTACTACGCCCGGCAGTTCCCGCTGGTCGAGGTGGACGCCACCTACTACTCGCCGCCCGCCGAGCGGACGGCGCGGCTGTGGGTGGACCGCACCCCGCCCGGGTTCACCTTCAACGTCAAGGCGTTCAGCCTGCTGACCGGTCACCCGACCCGGGTCTCGGCGCTCTACAAGGACCTCCGGCCGGAGACCGACAAGCGCAACGTCTACCCCGACGACCTCCCCGCGCAGGCGTACGAGGAGGTGTGGACGCGCTTCCTGTCCGCGCTGGACCCGCTGGTCGAGGCGGGGAAGCTGGGGGCGCTGCTGTTCCAGTTCCCACCCTGGTGGGGGATCCGCCGCGACCACAAGGACTACCTGGTCGAGGTGGCGAAGCGGTGCGCCCCACTGCGCCCGGTCTTCGAGTTCCGGCACGCGTCCTGGTTCGACGGGGCCAACCAGGACGAGACGCTGGCCTTCCTGCGCCGGCACGAGCTGCCGTTCGTCTGTGTGGACATGCCGCAGGGGCACCGGTCGTCGGTGCCGCCGGTGCTGGCCGCCACCGCGGACCTGGCGGTGGTCCGCTTCCACGGGCACAGCGACAAGTGGACCAGCAAGGACATCCACGAGAAGTTCGGTTACCGCTACTCCGACCGGGAGCTGCGGGACTGGGCGCCGAAGCTGCGCGAGTTGGCCGACACCGCCGAGCGGACCCACGTGCTGATGAACAATTGTTACCGGGACTACGCCCAGACCAACGCCACCACCCTGGCCGGGCTGCTCGACGCCGGGTGACCGTCGGAGTTCACCCCCACCGGGTGAGGCCGGCTCACCCCATCGCCGCGCAGCATGGACGGCGTGTGCGGTCGGGTCGTCGGACCCGGCCGGAGAGGGTACGGAGGTGGCAGGAGATGGCGGTTCGAGTGGTTGCGGACCCGCGACGGGGAGCCGTTCTGCACGTCGTCGGCTCCGGTGGCGACCCCCGGCGGCCGGCGCGACCCAACCGGGTGCACCCGACCCGGATGTGGCGGGGCCCGTCGGGTCCGCCGCGGCGCACCGACGACCGACGCTGGGAAACCGACGCACGGGGGTGGGCAGATGGCTGAGCAGTTGCATTCCGCGTTCGAGTCCTCGCTGGACAAGACAAACCTGATCCTCAAGGACATCGAACAGGCCTACGGCTGGCCCAAGGCGCAGCGCAACCAGTCCTACGCGGCCCTGCGTACCGTGCTGCACCTGCTGCGCGACCGGATGCCGGTGCAGGAGAGCGCGGAGTTCGCCGCGCAGTTGCCGGTGCTGGTCCGCGGCATCTACTTCGACGGCTGGCAGCCGGAGAACGTGCCGATCAAGCTCAACCGCGACGACTTCCTGTACGAGGTCCGCCAGGGCTTCCCGTACGACGTGCAGGGCGGTCCGCAGCGGGTGGTGCAGGTGGTGCTGGACACCCTGCGCCGGCACGTGACCCAGGGCGAGTGGGACGACGTGCTGGCGACCATGCCCGCCGACGTGGCCCGGATGACGGCCTGACGCCGTCCGGCGGATCGGCCCGCTCCCGCGACGGGGGCGGGCCCCCGCGTGTCAGACGCCCGGAGTGCGGGTGACCCGGTGCCCGGCGCGGCGGGCCAGGCCGGCGAAGGCCACCGCGTCCACGATCGCCGCCCCGCCCGGGTCGTTGTTGAAGTAGACGTACGCCGGCCGCGCGTCGTCGAACGTCTCGCCGAGGCGGCGGACCCAGCTGGCCAGCGCGGTGCGGCCGTAGCGCGGCCAGGGCCGGGCCCGCCCCTCGTGCAGCCGCAGGTAGCCGAAGTCGGTGGTCCGCCACAGCGGCGCCACCGGCCGGCCGAGCCGGTCCGCCCAGACCAGGGCGGCACGGCGACGCTCCAGGACGCGGCGCAGGTCGTCGGTCCACCAGGACGGGTGCCTCGGCTCCACGGCGACCCGCACGTCGGCGGGGAAGAGCCGCAGGGTGGCGTCCAGGGCGTCCGGGTCGGCGCGCAGGTTCGGCGGCAGCTGCACCAGCACCGGACCGAGGCGGTCGCCGAGGGCGGTGGCCCGGCCGAGGAAGCGAGCCACCGGCTCCTGCGGGTCGCGCAGCCGCTTGATGTGGGTCAGGTAGCGGCTCATCTTCACCGCGACGCAGAAGTCGTCCGGGGTGCGGGCCCGCCAGGCGGCGAAGGTGTCCCGCTCGGGCAGGCGGTAGAACGCGTTGTTCACCTCCACCGTGGCGAACTGGCCCGCGAAGTGCTCCAGCCAGAGCCGCTGCGGCAGCTTCGCCGGATAGAACCGGTCCCGCCAGTCCCGGTACTGCCAGCCCGAGGTGCCCACCACCAGCGCCATCGCGTACGCCTCAGGACAGGTCGAGGTGGAACACCTCGGCCAGCCCGCTCAGGTACGCCCCGTGCCCGCGCAGCGCGGCCAGCCCCCGGTCGAAGGTGGCGGTGACGTGCACCCCGTGCCGAGACTTCGGGGAGGCGGCCGCCCATACCTGGCGTACCCCGTTCCACGGTTGCCCGCCATCGGTGAGCTGCTCGGGGGGGACCCACCGGTTGCCGGCGTCGCGGACCGCGTCCAGGGTTGCCCGTCCGGCCGCCGCCACGCCGAACTCCAGGTCGTCGGGGTGGGCCACCACGGCCAGCCCTCGGGTCCAGTCCTCCGGCAGCGCCTCCAGCGGCTCGCCCTGCGGTCCCGTCATCGCCGACCTCCCTGCCGTCGCGGGTCGCCGTCCATCCTGTCACCGCCCCCGGCCGGCCGCCGGGCCGTAGGCCGGCGGTCCCGACATCGGGGCCGGTGGGCGGGCCCGGCGAACCGGGCTCGCGGCCCGGCCGGGGCCTCTACCGTGTGGTTAGAGAAGATCGCGCGTGGGGTACCACCCGCTGCACCACCGAACCCCGGCACATGGCGGGGCGGCACACCTGAGGGAGCACCCATGGCACTGAACGACGACGACATCCAGACCAGCACCGGCGCCGGCCTCGAGGGCCCGGCCGACGGTGGCGCGAGCGCGGGTCACCAGGACGGTGGCGCCGACGGTGGTGCCGAGGGCCCGGCCGACGGTGGCGCGACCCCGGGTCACCAGGACGGTGGCGCCGACGGTGGTGCCGAGGGCCCGGCCGACGGCGGGGCGACCCCGGGTCACCAGGACGGTGGCGCCGACGGTGGTGCCGAGGGCCCGGCTGACGGCGGGGCGACCCCGGGTCACCAGGACGGTGGCGCCGACGGCAGCGCTGCCTGAGCCGTGACGCACCTCGACCCGCCGGGCGGCCACGACCGCCCGGCGGTCCCGTCTTCGGCCGCCCGGGCGCTGGCCCGCTGCATCGCCGTCGAGCCGGCCAAGTTCGCCGCCGCCCACTGGGGGCGGGCGCCGCTGCTGTCCCGCGCCGCCGAGCTGGCCAACCCGGCGGGCTTCACCGACCTGCTCAGCCCCGCCGACGCCGACGAGCTGCTCAGCCGCCGTGGCCTGCGTACCCCCTTCCTGCGGGTCGCCAGGGACGGCCAGCTGGTGCCGGCGGCGCGCTGGACCGGCGGCGGTGGGGCCGGCGCCGAGATCGGCGACCAGGTCCTCGACGAGAAGATCCTCGCCCAGTACGCCGACGGCGCGACCCTGGTGTTGCAGGGCCTGCACCGGATCTGGCCGGCGCTGGTCGACTTCACGCGCGACCTGGGCACCGCGCTGGCCCAGCCGTTGCAGGTCAACGCCTACCTCACCCCGGCCGGCAGCCAGGGCTTCGCCACCCACTACGACACCCACGACGTCTTCGTGCTCCAGGTCGACGGCCGCAAGCACTGGCGGATCCACCCGCCGGTGCTCATCGACCCGCTGGAGAAGCAGCCCTGGGGCGGACGGGCCGACGAGGTCTCCGCCACTGCCTCCGGACCGGCGGCCCTGGACGTGGTCCTGGAACCGGGCGACGCCCTCTACCTGCCCCGGGGCTGGCTGCACAGCGCCCAGGCGCAGGAGTCCAGCTCGCTGCACCTGACCGTGGGCATCCGGGCGCTGACCCGCTACGCCCTGGTCGAGGAGCTGCTCGCCCTCGCCGCCGAGGATCCGCGGCTGCGCGCCGGGCTGCCGTTCGGCACCGACGTGGCCGACCCCGACGCCGTCGAGCCCGAGCTGACCGAGACGGTCGAGGCGCTGCGCGACTGGCTGCTGCGGGCCGACCCGGCGGTGCTGGCCGCCCGGCTGCGCGGGCGGGCCTGGCCGGCGGCCCGGCCGGCGCCGATCCGGCCACTCGCCCAGGCCGCCGCGCTGGCCGCCCTGGACGCCGACACCGAGATCGCGCCGCGCGCCGGCCTGCGCTGGCAGCTCACCGGCACCGGCGACGGCAAGGTCACCCTGCGCCTGTTCGACCGCGTCCTGACGCTGCCCGGGCAGTGCGAGCGGGCCCTGCGGGCGGTGCTCACCGCCGACCGGATCCGGGTGGGCGACCTGCCCGGGCTCGACGACGACGCCGACCGGTGCACCCTGGCCCGCCGGCTGCTCAAGGAGGCCGTCGTCACCCCTGCCTCGTCCTCCTCGGCCGGGTAGCGGCCCGGCAGTCTCGCGGGCACCACCTCGCCCCGGCGGTCGTTCCGCGCCGCCGGGGGTTCACCCGGCCCGGCGGACGGTCGCTGCCGGGCCCACCCGGCCCCCGCGGACCGTCAGCGTCGTCGCCGGGCTGTCCTTCAGCCCACCTGCCCGCCCTCGGACCGCCTTGCCGTTCCTCGTTGCGGGGATCTGAGTAGGTGACTTTCGGTCACCTTCGCGCTCGCCTCACGCGCTGTGAGGGACGTGGTGCCGCGGTGATGGTCCCCGCGCCCCTTTGCTCTGCTGCCACGGACGCTACACGTCCTTTGAGCTGGGATTCGGTTCGTCCGTTGAGCGCAACGCTAGGCGACCGCGAGCACTCTCCGTGAGCGGTGCGTGGGTGGCAGCAGAGCAAAGCGGCGGAGCGCGAGCCAGGCGGTTCCTGTCGACATCACCCAAGGTGACGACCGGCGGGCTTCGCGCGCATCGCATCGCTCTGGGCCCCGGCGGCACGCCGTCCCGCGATCGACGTGGACGGCTCAGCGTGGCAGGAGGGTCAGCAGCAGGATCGTGGTCACCAGGCCGGCGACCAGGACCACGAAGATCGGCCGGGGCCCGAGGACGGCGTGCCGGCGGTCGGCCACCAGCTTCGCCGGGGCAAGCCCCAGCAGCGGCCCGAGCAGGGTGACCACCAGGGCCAGCACCGGCAGGCCGACGGCCAGGTCACCGCCGCCCGCCACCCCCAGCGCCCGGGCCGCCGCACCCAGGGCGTACGCCACTGCGGCGCCGGCCACCCCGCAGAGCGCCAGCACCGGATTCACCGAAGCCGGCAGCTCACCCGGCTGGCCGGCCCGGTCCAGCAGCTCCCGGACGCCGCGCAGCAGCGGCACCGGATCGCCCGACGCCTCCCGGGTCGGGGCGGGCGGGTCGCCCAGGCGACGGGCGCCCACCCCGAGCCGCCCGCGCAGCTGCTGCCACAGGTGGGCCGCCTCGGCGTCCACCCGTTCCTGCAACTCACGGGCCTGCGCGAGCTCCGCCTCGGCGTGGCGCACCTGCTCCTGGGCGTCGATCACCGCACGCTGCGCGGCGGCGCACTGCTGGTCGTACCAGGCGTGCGCCTCGTCGCGCTGCCGCGCCACCCGGGCGGTCAGGTCGGCGAGCCGGCGCACCTGCGCCGCGTACGTCTCACTGGTCACCGGTTCGTTCATCGGGTGGGACCATAAGGGATGATCACCTGTCCGGTGCGGTGCACCGCCCGGTCGAAGAAGAGCCCCCGCCACGGCCGGGGATACCAGTCCGGCCCGCCGGTGCCCGGATAGAGCGACGACCCGAGCTCGGCGCCCTGCACGTCCAGCGCCACCCAGGCGCCGATCTGGTCGGTGCGGGCGCCCGCCCCGCCGAGGTCCACCCGCATCCGCGCCACACCCCGCCACCAGCCCAGCACGTGGGTACGCCGTTCCGGCCCGTCGTGCAGGATCCGGCGCAGCTGCTCCAGGCCGGTACGCCGGCCGGCCCGAGCGGCGAGCTGCCCGGCCGCCGCGTCGACCGCGTACAGCAGCAGGTAGTGCGGCACGCTCGGCACGCCCGGGGAGCCGAGCGAGTCGCCGACCTCGGCCATCAGCTCGGGCAGCGTCTCCTCGTCGTACCACGAGGCGTCGTCGGCGAGGTCGGCGTAGAGCTCCCGGGCGGCCGGGTCGGCGTCCGGGTCCAGGCAGGCGATGGAGAACCTGGCCTCACCCGGGCGGTGCTGGCGGGCCAGCGAGCGGGCGGCCGCGTCGAGCACCGCGCACGCCTCGTCGACCCGGGTGCCGATCACCGCCAGGTTCCGTCCCGGGGCCCGGGGCAGGCGCAGCACCGCCGAGCGGGCCTGCACGTCGATGATCTCGCCGAGCAGCGCGACGGGGCTGCGCGGCACCCCCTCCTCGGGCGGGTTCAACCCCCGGAAGTCCGGCGCGTCGGCCAGGCGGGGGACGGCGTCACCGTCGAAGAGCCGGGCCGGCGCGGCGTCCTGCGGGCGCATCCGCCACAGCCGGTGTTGCAGGTCGCTCCAGCTCTCCCAGTCGCTGGCCGACGGGATCCGGGCCACCTGGTTCCCCTCGACCAGACCGGACTCCGCGTTGATCACCGCGTGGTGCCGGGGCAGCGACTGGGCGGCGTCGTTGCGCTCGGCCAGGATGCGCAGCGCCTTGGGCAGGGCGATCCGCAGGGTGAACTGGGCGACCAGCGCCGGCCGCCCCCACAGCGCCTCGATGCCCCGCACGTCCTGCGAGGCGAGGACCAGGTGGATGCCCTGGGAACGGCCCCGCCGGGCCAGGTCCTCCAGCAGGTCGGCGGCCTCCCGGGCGACCACGTCCCGGCCGGCGAGCAGCGCCTGGAACTCGTCGACCACCGCGACGATCCGCGGCCAGTGCCCGGTGGGGTCCACCGCGCGTAGCTCGGCCAGCTTGGTGACCTCGTGCTTCTTGGCCGCGTCGGCGCGGCGGCGTAGCTCCTCGGCGAGGAACCGCAGCAGGGCCAGCCCGAACTCGCGGTCGGTGTTGACGTTGATGCCCACCAGGCGCATGTGCGGCAGCCAGCTCGGATCCCGCCGGCCCTGCGCGAACCGGGCGAAGGACACCCCCTCCTTGAAGTCCAGCAGATAGAACTCCAGCTCGGCGGGGGAGTAGCGGGCGGCCAGCGCGCCGATCCAGGCGAAGATCAGGTTGGTCTTGCCGGTGCCGGAGGGGCCGCCGATCAGGGCGTGCGGCGGGTAGTCGCCCAGGGTGAGCAGGACCGGCCGGCCGTGCGGGCCCTCGCCGATCGGGGCGGTCAGCCCGCCGGCCGAGTCCTCCCGCCACATCCGGTCCGCCGGCGGCAACAGGTCGGCGAAGGGGGTCGGGGCCGGGCCGGCGTTGACCCGGGAGGCGATGCCCCGGCAGGTGTCGGTGACCAGGGCGGCGGGTGGCGCGTCGTCCAGGGTGACGGCGAGGTCGCCCACCCGGGCCTGACCGGGCCCCACCAGCACCCGGGTGACCGTCGGGTCGTCGGGCAGCTCGATGCCGCGGACCACCAGGTGCACCCCGCACGCCGCGCCGGTGCGTACCACCCGGTCCAGTTGGCCGCGTTCGTGCCGGGAGAGCTCGTCGCCGCCGAGCAGCACCGCCACCCGCCACGGCTCGGGCCGTCGCCCGGTGGCGGCGGCCAGCTCGCGCAGCGTCCGGTACTCGCCGGCCAGCACGGTCTCGTTGATCCGCCGGACCTGCTCCACCAGGTCGTCGAGGAGCCGGCCCAGGCCGCCCGGTCCGACGAAGGTGAGCAGGCCGGCGGTGCCCAGTGGCGCGAAGCCGGCCAGGCCACCGCCGAGGTGTTCCGGGTCGTACCCGAACAGCCGTACCGCGCCGGGGTCGGCCCGGCCGACGCTGCGTAGCAGCAGCGCGGGCACCACTGTGGCGTACCCCTGCGGGTCGCCGCCGGCCAGGTGGACGTGCCCGGCGTCGAGCAGCGGCACCAGCGCGGGCACCGGCTCGGCGCCGTCGATGTGGACGGTGCCGACCCGCACCGAACCGGGCGTCTCACCCCGGCCGGCGGGAGTGGGCGCCCAGCCGTCCCAGCCGGCCGAGGCCGCGCCCGGGGCCTCCCGCCGGGCGGCGTCGGCGGCCCGTCGGGCCAGGTCGGCGAGGCGGGCGGCGTGCCGGGTGTCGATCTCGGCGAGCCGCCGGTCGCGTTGCGCGCCGACCCGTTCCGGCACGGCGGCGGCCGCCCGGCGCACCCGGGCCAGCCGGTCGCGGGCGGCGGTCAGCTCCGCGCCGGCGGACGTCGAGCGGGTACGGGTGGCGCCGAGCGCGTCGGCGAGCATCCCCCGCACCCGGGTCACCAGTTGTGCGCGCCGGTCAGCCACGTCGCCCGCCGTTCGCCTCGCCACCCGGCCGGGCGGGCGTCCCACCCGGCGGCGCGCCCCGACCCGTGGCCGGGGCTCCCCGGCCGGCGGGCGCGTCCCGCCCGACGGTGGCGCCCCGGCCCGCCGTCGATCCGCCCCGGTCGCCCGCCGCGCCTTCGCGGGGCCGGGACGGCTCCTGGGCCGCGACGTCGCGACCCAGCCGCGCGGCGAGCACCCCGGTGGCCACCGCGGCGGTGACCGCCGAGTCGGCGGCGTGCGGCGGCTCGCCGGAGCGCGGCGGTGGGGGCATCCGACAGACCCGGGTCAGCAGCGTCTCCACCGCCGGCGGCGGGAGGCCGGGCAGCAGGTCCCGCACCCGCCCCGACAGCTCCCGTCGCAGCCGGTCCAGGTCGTCGGCCCGGGGCGGGTGGCCCAGCAGCTCGGTGGCGAGTTCCCGCAGCACCGGCGGGGAGACCGCGGCCAGCCCGAGCCCTACGTCGGCGTGCGCGCCGCGCAGCTCCCGGTGCAGCCGGCCCCGGTCACCGGAGCGGACCCCGGCGGCGACCCGGTGCAGCAGTTCCCGGGGGTCGTCGATCCCCGGGTCCAGGGCGTCCGGCGCGCCCTGCGACCCGCCGGTCAGCTCGGCGACCCGCGCCGCCCACCAGCGGCGTACGGTCGGGTCCTGGCCCTGCTCGGGGGCGGGCGCGGCGGCCGGCGGGGCCACCTCCCGGGGCTCGTCGTGCCGCTGCCGCGCCGACCCGTCCGGTCGCGGCGGCGGGGCTCCGTCGGGGGCGAGCCCGATCGCGGCGAGGTACGCCGACAGCTGCTCCTGGGCGACCCGCAGCGCGTACCCGGCCGTCTCGGCGTGCTCGGTGGCGGCGGAGAGCTCCGGCACCCCCATCGGGTTGGCGGACTCCTGGCGCACCCAGCGCAGCCGCTCGGTGGCCTGCCCGAACTTCTCCAGCGCCTGGGCCAGCTGCCCCAGCGGCAGCTCCTCGGCGGCGGCGCGCACCCGGGCGCCGACGTCCTCGATGATCGACACGTCCGCGCCTACAGGGTGGCGACGTACTGCTGCGCCTGCTCGACGGCGACCAGCGTCGCCGCGAGGCATTCCTCCAGCTCCTGGCCCGCCTGGGTCAGCGAGGACTGGGCGGCCTCGACCGTCTCGTGCCCGCTGCCCTCCAGCGCCCCGGCCAGGGTCTGCTGCGCCTCGGCCAGTTTCTCCCCGGCGGCCTGCACCGCGCTCTGGCCGTCACCGATCTGTTGGAGGGCGATGTCGATGGCTGCCTTCAACTCGGCGACGCTCGCCACGGGGGACCTCCTGGGGGCGGGGAGAGATCTCCATTACAACCCATCCGCCGGAGGGAGAGAACATCCGCCCTGCCCCTGTTCCTGCCCGGCTGTCCGGTTGCCGTCCTGACGTGCGCGAAGGCCCCTCACGTACCCGCCGCCGGTCCTGTCGCCGGTGCGGCCGGTCCCGTCCACGGGACTCGTCGTCAGGGGCGGACCCGCCGTGGCCCGTACACCTCGGCCCCGAGCGCCACCACCCGCTCCCGCAACCCCCGGTCGGCCGTCACCACCGCGCGGCGGCGGTTCCCGGCCCCGGCGACCAGCTCGACGATCGTGTCGTCGCCCGAGCCGGGGGCGGCGACCACCGTGACCTCCGGCGTCCCGGTGACCCCGCGCGCCGCTCCCTCCACCACCAGCACCACCTCGACCGGTCCGGGCAGCTCCGGTGACAGGCCCGTTCCGGCCAGCGCGGCCAGCCCGTCGCGCAGCCGCGCCGCGGCGCCGGCGCGGTCTCGCCACCAGCCGTCCGGGCGGGAGCCGACCACGTTGGCGGCGTCGACGATCAGCAGCGGTACCCGGTCCATCCCCACAGCCTGCCACCGCGTTTGTCGCCCGGGCCGCCGGGTAGCCACCGGCGACCGTGCCGCGCCCGCGGAGTCGCTCCCGGCGACCGTGCCGCGCCCGACAGCGGAGGACAGAGATGATGGGACCCGGCGACTTCGGCTCCGACCCGTGGGACGAGTTCCTGGCCCGGTACTTCGGCCGGGGAGAGGGTGGGCGCCGGCCGGCGCACCGGGTCGACATCACCCGGCTGATGACCGCCGACGCGCGGGAGATGCTGGCCGACGCGGCCCGCCGCGCCGCGCAGAAACACAGCAACGACCTGGACACCGACCACCTGCTCTGGGCGGCGCTGCAGCGCGAACCGCTGCGCGACCTGGTCCGGCGCGCCGGCGCGGACCCGGACGCCCTGGTCAACGCCCTCGGCGGGCGGGGAGAGGGCGCCCCGCGCGGCGAGGTGCCACCGAACCTGTCGCTGACCCCGGCGGCCAAGCGCGCCCTGCTCGACGCCCACCAGCTGTCCCGGGCGATGGGCGCGAACTACATCGGTCCCGAGCACATCCTGATGGCGCTGCCGCTCAACCCGGAGTCACCGGCCGGCCGGATGCTCGCCGCCGGGCGGATCCAGCCGGAGTCGTTGCAGGCCGCCGGCGCCGAGCGGGGCGCGATGCCCGGGCCGAAGCCCGACCGGGGCACGCCGACCCTCGACCAGTACGGCCAGGATCTCACCGAACTGGCCCGGATGGACCAGATCGACCCGGTGGTCGGCCGGGCCGACGAGATCGAGCAGGCCGTGGAGATCCTGTCCCGGCGCACCAAGAACAACCCGGTGCTGATCGGTGAGGCCGGTGTCGGCAAGACCGCCATCGTGGAGGGGCTGGCCGAGCGGATCTGCGACGGCGACGTGCCGCAGACCCTGATCGGCAAGCGGGTGGTCCAGCTGGACCTGGCCGGCCTGGTCGCCGGCACCCGCTACCGGGGTGACTTCGAGGAACGCCTGAAGAAGGTGATCGACGAGATCCGGGCGCACCGCGACGAGCTGATCGTCTTCCTCGACGAGATCCACACCCTGGTCGGCGCGGGCGGCGCCGGCAGCGAGGGCGGCATGGACGCCTCCAACATGCTCAAGCCCGCCCTGGCCCGCGGCGAGCTGCGGGTGATCGGCGCGACCACGCTGGACGAGTACCGCAAGAGCATCGAGAAGGACGCCGCGCTGGCCCGCCGCTTCCAGCCGGTCTTCGTGCCCGAGCCGAGCGTCGAGGACACCGTGGCCATCCTGCGCGGGCTGCGCGACCGCTACGAGGCGCACCACCAGGTCCGGTTCAGCGACGAGGCGCTGGTCGCCGCCGCCGAACTGTCCGACCGGTACGTCACCGACCGCTACCTGCCGGACAAGGCTATCGACCTGATCGACCAGGCCGGCGCCCGGATCCGGCTGCGCACCCGCACCCCGGCCTCGGACGTCCGCGAGCTGGAACAGCAGCTCGACGACGTCCGCCGGGACAAGGAGCAGGCCGTCGCCGACGAGCAGTACGAGAAGGCGTCCCAGCTGCGCGACCGGCTCGCCGAGCTGGAGGAGCAGATCCGCCGCGCCCGGGGCGACGGGGACACCAACCACGTGCCGTCGGTGGGCCCCCGCGAGATCGCCGAGGTGGTCTCCCGGTCGACCGGCATCCCGATCAACCAGCTCACCGAGGAGGAACGCGACCGGCTGCTGCGGCTGGAGGGTCACCTGCACGAGAAGGTGGTCGGCCAGGACGACGCGGTCACCGCCGTCGCCGAGGCGGTCCGCCGCTCGCGTACCGGCCTGGCCGACCCGGAGCGGCCGATGGGCAGCTTCCTCTTCCTCGGCCCGACCGGCGTCGGCAAGACCGAACTGGCCCGGGCGCTGGCCGAGGCGCTCTTCGGCGAGGCCGACCGGATGGTCCGGGTGGACATGAGCGAGTTCCAGGAGCGGCACACCGTCGCCCGGCTGATCGGGGCGCCCCCCGGCTACGTCGGGTACGAGGAGGCCGGCCAGCTCACCGAGGCGGTCCGCCGCCGCCCGTACGCGGTGGTGCTGCTCGACGAGATCGAGAAGGCGCACCCGGACGTCTTCAACATCCTGCTCCAGGTCCTCGACGACGGGCGCCTCACCGACAGCCAGGGCCGCACGGTGAACTTCAAGAACACCGTGCTGATCATGACGAGCAACCTGGGCTCCGAGCTGATCACCGGCACCCAGCGCGCGGTCGGCTTCGGCACCGGCGAGCCCGGCAGCAGCCAGGAGAGCGACGAGCTGCGCGAGCGGCTGATGCGCCGGCTCCAGGAGAACTTCCGCCCCGAGTTCCTCAACCGGATCGACGAGGTGATCATCTTCCGCCGGCTGGAGCAGCAGCAGCTGCGTCAGATCACCGAGCTGCTGCTGGAGGAGACCCGCCGCCGGCTGCACGCCCAGGACATCGAGGTCGACGTCACCACCGCCGGGGTCGACTGGCTGGCCGAGCACGGCTACCAGCCGGAGTTCGGCGCCCGCCCGCTGCGCCGCACCATCCAGCGGGAGGTGGACAACCGGCTGTCCCGGATGCTGCTGGAGAACGCGGTCAACTCCGGGCAGAAGGTCACCGTCGACGCCCGCGACGGGCAGCTCACCTTCGACGTGACCGCCGGCGAGCGCGGCTACTCGGCGGCCACCACGTCCCATCCGAGGTGAGGCGGAGGAGGCGGAACCGATGCGCGATCCCGAGGAGAGCGACGAACGGACCGAACCGATCGTGGCGCCGCCGACGGCGAACCCGGCCCGGGTGCGGGTGCCGCCGGAGGGCCTGAAGCAGCAACCCGATGACGGGGACCCGGCGCCGACCGGGCCGGCCGAAGAGGAGGCGTGATGGTACGCGAGACGCGGCTCGACCCCGAGGTCGAGGTCATCTGGGAGGACTTCCACGCCGAGGTCAACGTCGGATCCGAACAGCTACGGCAGTGGCTGCTCACCCGCGGCTCCGGCGAGGAGGCGTTCGGCCCGGACCCCACGATGGACCTGCCCGAGCCCGGCCGGCAGATCCTGCACGTGCTGACCAAGCGCAAGGTGGACCTCACCCCGGCCGACGTCGAGGTGATGCGGACGGCGATCGACCGGATCCGCGAGCTGACCGCGGAGAAACCCCGCCGGGGCAACGCCGACGACCAGTGGCGGCACGCCCTGCTCGACCTCGGTCACGACGTCCTCGTCGAACGCTGAGGCCGGACGGCCGACGGCCCCGCCCCGTCCCGGGGTGGGGCCGCCGGCGTCAACCGGTCACTCGGACTTCAGGCTGGGCAGTTGCAGGCCGGCGGTGTCCGCGGCGGCCTGCCGCTCGCCGCGGGCCCGCTCCTCCCGGCTGAGCAGGTTGGCGTACTCGGCGACGTCGGCCGGGTCGGGTACGTCCGGCAGGCGCCGCAGGAAGGCCTCGAGGTCACGGGCGGCGGCGGTGGCGGTGGCGGCCGCCTGACGCAGCAGCTCCCGCTCGTCGGCGGCCGGGTAGAGATCGGTCATGCTGCCCTGATACCCGTCATCGCCCGGTTCGCACCCCACCGCCCCCGGCCACCGGATCCGCCCCGGCCCGGCGTACCCCGAAGTCGGGGTTGCCCAGCAGCCAGGCCAGGTAGCCGGGGTGCGCGGCCAGCGAGTCGGTGTACGCGGCCACCGCCGCCTCCAGCACCGCGCCGGCGTGCCGGGCGGCCGGCGAGTCGGGGTGCCAGCCGAGCAGCAGCCGCCAGCGCAACGGCACCCCGGCCAGCCGGCGGGTCACCAGCTCCGCCGGGGGCCGGAAGGTGGCCTGGCACAACGCCACCGCCTCGCCCGCCTCCACCAGGTCGACGCAGCCGCGCACGTCGGTCTCGTACACCTTGCTCGGGGTGAAACCGGCGCGGGCGCAGGCGGCGGCGAAGCAGTCGCCGAAGCAGCCGTCGCCCGGCGCCGCCACCCACCGCTCGCGGCGCAGCTCCACCAGGGGCACCTCGGCGCGGCCGGCCAGCGGATGGGTCCGCGGCAACAGCACCAGCACCGGATCCACCGCCACCTCCCGCCAGCGCAGCCCGAACTCGGCCGACGGGGTGGTGTCCCCGCACGCGCCGACCAGCGCGAAGTCCAGCCGGCCGCCGGCGGCCAGCTGGGCCAGCTCGTCCACCGACCAGGAGGCGTACGTGCTGATCTGGGCCTGCGGCTGATCCGCGCCGAGCCGGTGCACCAGCCGGCCCAGGATCGGGCTGTTCACCCCGCCGAAGCGGTACCGGGTGGGGGTGACGCCCGCGCCGGCCAGCCGGGCCGCCTCGTCCTGGAGGCCCTTCATCGCCGGCAGCAGCACCCGCGCCCGGGCCAGCACCAGCTCACCCAGGGCGGTCGGCCGGGCGCCCCGGCGGTCCCGTTCGAAGAGCGCGCCACCCAGCGTCCGCTCGATCCGCTGGAGCTGGGCGGTCAGCGCGGGCTGCGCCAGGCCGAGCGTCGAGGCCGCCTTGGTCACGCTCCCCGTCTCGGCGATCGCGCAGACGACCCGCAGGTGTCGCAGCTCCAGATTCATACCGTGACGGTAGGACCACGCAGCGGCAGACGGAAGGGTACGGACCGGCGAACGGCGACGCCGTCCCGACCGGTCAGCCGCGCGGCCCCCGGTCCAGGTCCGCCAGGTACGTCCGGCGGCGGCTCACCGCGTCCCGGACCTTGTCCACCACCCCGACCGCCGGCTCGACGATCCGGTTCCACGGCGGGGTCGCCGGGGTGCCCGGGTGCGGCCGGGTCGGCGCCGCCTCCTCGGCGATCTGCCACCGGTTGCCCAACCGGATCAGCTCCGCGTCGGTGGCCACCTCCCGCAGCGGGGTGACCAGCGCGGTGACCCGGCCGACGTGCCGACGGACCCGGTCGACCACGTCGGCCAGCGCCTCGTCCTCGGGGCCGGCGAGCCCCTTGAGCGCGGTGAGCAGCGCGCCGTCCGCCTGGATCTCCCGGTCGACCAGCTCGGCGCTGGCCGGCACCGCGGCGCGGGCGGCGGGGAAGAGGTACTGCTCCTCGGCCGACAGGTGCCGGGACACCGCGGCGGTGAGCACCTCCAGCACCTCCCGGCGGCGCTGCGGCGTCGCGTCCGCCGCCGTCACCTCGTCGCAGAGCTCCAGCAGCTGCCGGTGCTCCCGGTCCACCAGGTCGGCCATGCTCCGGCCGCCGGGCCGGTAGGTGTCGTCCGCGGCCGGCGGCAGCGGCGGCAGGGGTACGGACATGGTGCCCTCCTCGACTGGCGACCGGCCGGGCGCTGGCCCGCTGAGACCGGTGCGGGGACGCCCAGCGCGGTACCCGGACGCCGCGCGCGCGAAACGCCACCCGGTTCGGCCCGCGCCGCCGCCGCGGCCGAGGCGGCGTGCCGGGCGGGGCGGCTGGTATGAAGAACGGATGACGAGCGACGCCGCCTCCGCCCGACCGGACCCCACCGACGAGGTCGTCGACCTCTGCCGCGACCTGCTGCGCATCGACACCACCAACACCGGCGACAACGCCACCAGCGCCGGGGAACGCCGGGCTGCCGAGTACGTCGCCGAGAAGCTCGCCGAGGTCGGCGTCGAGTCGCGGCTGGTCGAGTCCGCGCCCGGCCGGGCCAACCTGGTCGCCCGCATCCCCGGTGCCGACCCGGGCCGCGACGCGCTGCTGGTGCACGGCCACCTGGACGTGGTGCCCGCCGACGCCGACGAGTGGTCGGTGCACCCGTTCTCCGGCGAGGTCCGCGACGGCTACCTGTGGGGCCGTGGCGCGATCGACATGAAGGACTTCGACGCCATGGTGCTCGCCGTGGTCCGCGACTGGCAGCGCACCGGGGTCCGCCCGCCGCGCGACATCGTGCTGGCGTACACCGCCGACGAGGAGGCCGGCAGCGACTACGGCGCCCGCTACCTGGTGGAGCGGCACCCCGACCTCTTCGACGGCTGCACCGAGGCGATCGGCGAGGTCGGCGGCTTCTCCTACTCGGTCAACGACGCCACCCGGCTCTATCTCATCGAGACCGCCGAGAAGGGACTGGACTGGCTGCGGCTGCACGCCAAGGGCCGCCCCGGGCACGGCTCGTTCATCCACGACGACAACGCGGTCACCGCGCTGGCCGAGGCGGTCGCCCGGATCGGCCGGCACCGCTTCCCGGTCACCGTCACCGACACCGTGCGGGCCTTCCTGGCGGAGGTCTCCGACGTCCTCGGCGTCGAGCTGGACCCGGAGGACCCGGAGACCGCCATCTCCAAGCTCGGCCCGATCGCCAACATCATCGGCGCCACCATCCGTAGCACCGCCAACCCGACCCGCCTTCAGGCCGGCTACAAGGACAACGTCATCCCCGGTCGGGCGACCGCCACCATCGACTGCCGCAGCCTGCCGGGCCAGTCGGAGATGCTGGAGCAGCAGCTGCGCGAGCTGGTCGGCCCGGACATCGACATCGAGTACATCCAGCGCCAGCCCGCCTGGGAGACCACCTTCGACGGTGACCTGGTCGCCGCCATGTCGGCGGCGCTGCGCGCCGAGGACCCGGGCGCCCGGCCGGTGCCGTACATGCTCTCCGGCGGCACCGACGCCAAGGCGTTCGCGCAGCTCGGCATCCGCTGCTTCGGGTTCGCGCCGCTGCGGCTGCCCGCCGACCTCAATTTCTCCGCCCTCTTCCACGGCATCGACGAGCGGGTGCCGGTGGACGGGCTACAGTTCGGCGTGCGGGTTCTCGACCGGTTCCTCCGCAGCTGCTGACCGGCTGCGGTCCTTCCCACCCGGCCCGAACCTCCCCCCATCGCGAAGGGACTGCCTCACATGACCGACCAGCACGGTGAGCTGGACGCTGCCCTCGAGCGCGTGATCGAGACCGCCCGCCGGCACCTGGCCGCCGTCCGCGCCGCCCAGGGCCGGGTCGACGACGACGACGTCTGGCAGGCGTACGTGGCGTTGAACAACGCCTCCTACGCCTACGACGAGTTGCTGCTCGACGCCTTCGGGGAGGTCACCCCCTGGGACGTGGAGTCCATCGACCCGGACGAGGCCGACGAGCGGTTCGCCGGCGCCGAGGGCGTCGAGGCCTCCGACCCGCACCCGCGGGTCATCTCGGTGCGTCAGCGCCGCGACTACCGGGTGCCGAGCATCGCGGCGCTGGTCCGGGTCGCCGACGCGGCCCGCCGCGAGAGCACCCCGGAGGGCGACGAGCCGGCGCCGGTCGAGGGCGTCGGCGAGGCGGTGCTGGAGCTGCTCCAGAGCGGCGACGGTTCGCTGTCCGCGCTGGACGTGCCGGAGCTGGAGCCGCTGGACGGCGTGGTGATGGTCAGCGAGGTGGGCACCCCGGTGGACCTGGAGTCGTTCGACGACGACGACCCGGTGGGCCCGTTCCAGCCGGCCGCCGACGACCGCCTCGTGGGCCGGCTCGACGAGCACCCGTACCTGGACGACGAGGAGCACGACCACGCCGGCCACAGCCACTAGGGCACGGAAGAACGTCGGGGCCGGGCCGTGGTACGCGGTCCGGCCCCGACGCGTACGCCCGCCGAACTAGTACGACAGGCCCGGCTCCAGCTTGTTGACCCGGCGCCGGCGCAGCATCACCTGCCGCGTCCCGTCCCGGAACAGCTGGACCCGGGCCAACTCCCAGCCGGAGAACTCCGCCTGGATCGCCAGCTGCACCGCGGCGGTCACCCGGTCGACGTTCGGCGGCAACCGCAGTGGCGCGTATTCGTAGTCCATGCCGTCCATGCTGCCCAGCTCGCGGGCCCGGCGCCACCCCCTGGCCGGTGACCCGCGCCGCCCGGGAACCGGACAGTCGGGCTCAGCCGTCGCGTTCCGGGTAGCCGACCGGCATCGCCGACACGTCGTCGAGGGCGGTGACGATCTCCTCGGGCAGGGTCATCCGCTCGACCTGGAGCGCGCCGAGCAGCTGCCCCACCGTCCGGGCGCCCAGGATCGGCGCGGTCACCCCGGGCCGGTCCCGGATCCACGCCAGCGCCACCTCCAGCGGCGAGACGCCCAGCCCACCGGCCGCCGTGGCGACCGCCTCCACGATGCTGGAGCAGCGCGGGTCCAGGTAGCTTGCGACGAAGCGTTCGAAGTGCGGCGACACCGCTCGGGAGTCCGCCGGGCGACCGTTGCGGTACTTGCCGGTGAGCACCCCCCGACCCAGCGGCGACCAGGGCAGCACCCCCAGCCCCATCGACTCGCAGGCCGGCAGCACCTCGCGCTCCACCCCCCGCTCCAGGAGTGAGTACTCCACCTGCGCGGCGACCACCGGCGCGCGGCCCGGCCAGGCGGCCTGCCAGGCGGCGGCCCGGGCGGTCTGCCAGCCGGCGAAGTTCGACACCCCCACGTACCGGGCCCTCCCGCTGGACACCGCGTGGTCCAGGGCCGACAGGGTCTCCTCCAGCGGGGTGTGCGGGTCGTACCCGTGCACCTGCCACAGATCGACGTGGTCGGTGCCGAGCCGGCGCAGCGACGCCTCCAGGGTGCGCAGCAGGTGCCCCCGGGAGCCGTCCCGGCGGCGGCCGCTGCCCGGCCGCAGCCCCGCCTTGGTGGCGATGAGCAGCTCGTCGCGGGGGACCAGGCCACCCAGCAGCGACCCGATGACCGACTCGGCGTCGCCGTCGGCGTACACGTCGGCGGTGTCGACCAGGTTGCCGCCCGCGTCGAGGTAGCTCTTCAGCTGGGCGGCCGCGTCGTCGGCATCGGTGTCCCGTCCCCAGGTCATGGTGCCGAGCGCGAGCCGCGAAACCGCCAGCCCGCTTCGGCCGAGCGGTCGCTGTTGCATGGGTGAACCTTATTTCGAAGCTGCCGTCACGGATATCCTCGCCCGGAGTCAACTTCCCGCTTCACCCGCCGGACGGTGTGACGTTTTCGGGTGAGCCGGTGATCGGGCCCACGTCCGGCATTGCGTAACCTGGTGCGACCTGTGGTGCGGATGGGGGAGGACCAGTGCGACTCGGGCTCAGCCTCGGATACCAGACGGCGTGGAGTACGCCGGCAGACCACCTGGCTCTGGCGCAGGAGGCGGACCGACTCGGCTACTCGGTGGTGTGGGCGGCGGAGGCGTACGGCTCCGACTCGCCGAGCATGCTCGCGTGGATGGCCGGTCAGACCGAACGGATCGACGTGGGCGCCGCGGTGATGCAGATCCCCGCCCGTACCCCGGCGATGACCGCGATGACCGCGGCGACGATCGACGCCCTCTCCGGCGGCCGGTTCCGGCTCGGCCTGGGCGTCTCCGGGCCGCAGGTCTCCGAGGGCTGGCACGGCGTGCGCTTCGCCAAGCCGCTGGCGCGCACCCGCGAGTACGTCGACATCGTCAAGCTGGCGGTGGCCCGCAAGGAGGTCGCGTACGACGGCGAGCACTACACCCTGCCGCTGCCGGACGGGCCCGGCAAGGCGCTGCGGCTGGGCTTCCACCCGCCCCGCGAGCACATCCCGATCTACCTGGCCGCCGTCGGCCCGAAGAACCTCGAACTGGCCGGCGAGATCGCCGACGGCTGGCTGGCCGTCTTCTACGCCCCCGAGTTCGCCGAGGAGCAACTCGCCTCGGTGCGCGCCGGCCGGGCGAAGGCCGGCAAGGAACTGGCCGGCTTCGACGTGGTCCCTTCGGTGCCGGTGGTGGTCGGTGACGACGTGGCGTCCTGCGCCGAGCTGGTCCGCTGGTACGCCGCGCTCTACGTCGGCGGGATGGGCAGCCGGCAGCAGAACTTCTACAACCAGCTCGCCACCCGGATGGGCTACGGCGACGCCGCCCGCGAGGTGCAGGACCTCTACCTGGCCAAGCGGCAGCGCGACGCCGCCGCCGCGGTGCCGATGGAGTTCATCGACCGCACCTCGCTGCTCGGCCCGAAGGAGCGCATCGCCGAGCGGATGCGCGAGTACGCCGCGGCCGGCGTCACCACCCTGTCGGTGACCCTCTTCGTGGCCGACCGGGACAGCGGCGTGCAGACCCTGCGGACCGTCGCCGAGGCCCTGGAGCTCTCCGGAGTCGGCGAGTGACCTGGATCGAGGCCATCGTCCTGGGCATCGTCCAGGGGCTCACCGAGTTCCTTCCGGTCTCCTCCTCGGGGCACCTGCGGATCACCTCGGCCATCTTCTTCGGCCGGGACGCCGGTGCGTCGTTCACCGCGGTGACGCAGCTCGGCACCGAGGCCGCCGTGCTGATCTACTTCTTCAAGGACATCTGGCGGATCGTCCGTACCTGGTGCCTGGGGTTGGTCGACAAGTCGGTGCGGTCCAGCCTCGACTACCGGATGGGCTGGTACGTCATCGTCGGCACCATCCCGATCGGCATCCTCGGTCTGCTGTTCAAGGACCAGATCCGCACCGCCGGCCGGAACCTGTACCTGATCTCCTTCACGCTGATCTTCTTCGCCCTGGTGCTGGCCTTCGCCGAGTACTGGGGTCGACAGACCCGCACCCTGGAGAACTTCCGGATGCGCGACGGCGTGGCGATGGGTCTGGGCCAGGCCATGGCACTCATCCCGGGCGTCTCCCGTTCCGGCGGAACGCTGACGGTCGGCCTGTTGCTCAACCTCACCCGGGAGACCGCGGCGCGGTACTCGTTCCTGCTGGCCATCCCGGCCGTGGTGATCTCCGGGGTGTTCAGCATCCCGGACGTCTTCGAACCGTCCGCCCCGGGCACGGCCGCGCCGAGCGTCGCGCAGATGATCGTCGCGACGGCGATCGCCTTCGGCATCGGGTACGCGGCCATCGCCTGGCTGCTGCGGTACGTCGCGCACCACACGCTGTACCTGTTCGTGCTGTACCGGGTGGCGCTCGGGACGCTGGTCCTCTGCCTGCTGCTGACGGGGACGATCAGCGCTACCTGACAGTTCGGTTGAATACGCCGCTGGCCGGCACCCGTCGGGGTGCCGGCCAGCGTTCGTTCATGGGTCAGTTGTTCCAGTGCTGGGCGACGAGGTCGGCGGCCTGCTGCTCCCACTGGGCGTAGGCGTCGGGGTAGGCCGAGACCTGGACGGTCTGGGCGGCGTCGGTCAGGGGCATGTCCTGCCAGCCGTCGACCTGCTTGAGGCCCTTCAGGAACGCGGTGGTGGAGTAGGCGGGGTCGGTGATCTGCTCCGGCGAACCCCAACCACTGGACGGGCGCTGCTGGAACAGACCCAGCGAGTCATGGTCGTTCTTGTCGCCCAGGTGGCCGAGGTTCTCCAGCTTCGACTCCTGCAAGCTGGTGGCGATCGAGATGACCGCGGCCCGCTCGGGCAGGCCGGCCTTCTTCGTGGCGGCGATGATCGCCTTGGCGTTGGCGGTCTGCTCGTCGTTCAGGTCGATCTTCGACTGGGTGCCCTGCACACCATGCGGGATCAGCGCCTTGGCGTCAGGCTTGTCGGCCTGCTGCACCGCGGCCGGGGTGAGGGCGGTGGTGGGGGTGGTGTCGGCGTGGTTCAGCGGACCGGCGGCCATCCCACCGGCGAAGGCCAGACCAGCGATACCCAGCACACTCTTGGTCAGCATCTTGTTCATGGGGAAGCTCCGTTCGGGGGTTGGCGCGGCACCCGATGGGGGTCGGGCGACGCGCAAGCACCGTCAGGCGCTCGAAAAGATCCAGGGGGAAAGTCTTTGGGTGTCCGGCACGGCCACGGACCCTGCGGGGGCTCGTCGTGGCGGCGGACCATGTGTAACGACCTCGGACCCGGGATCATTCCGGGGCCCGGCCCGATCCGTCGGGGCATCGGTGCTGGCAGCCGGGGGTGCTGCTGCGGTCGTCCAGTGGATGTAACGACCCGGCCCCGGCCGCCATTCCGCCGCCGGGGTGCGACCGGTCACCCCGGATTCGGACAACCGACCCCAGACCGCCCAAGCGCCCCGATGACTCACCCGGCGGACGGGCCGGTGGGTGCCGGTGAGGCACCTGCGGGTGCGCACCAGCCGAGGTGCGGGACGGGCCGGCCGGTGCCGCGGGGCCGCAGCCGTCCCCCTGAGCTCGTCGGGCGGGCGGGACGCCACCGGGGCCGCCGCGGGTGGTGGGGCGGTGTCAGGCCCTAGGGTGGTCACCGTGGCGACCCTTCTGCTTCTGCGACACGGCCGGACCACCGCGAACGCCGAGGGCGGTCTGGCCGGCCGGCAGCCGGTGGAGCTCGACGACACCGGCCGGGCCCAGGCGGCGGCCGTCGGCGAGCGCCTCAAGGGGCTGCCGCTGGCCGCCGTGGTGACCAGCCCGCTGATCCGTTGCCGGCAGACTCTCGAGCTGGCCCTGCCGCAGTCCACCCCGGTGGTGGAGGAGGGGCTGATCGAGTGCGGGTACGGCAGCTGGGAGGGGCAGCCGCTGAAGAAGCTGGCGAAGGAGCCGCTCTGGCCGGTGGTCCAGCAGCACCCCAGCGCGGCGGTCTTCCCCGAGGGGGAGGCGATGGCCGCGATGGCCGCGCGTGCGGTGGCGGCGGTGCGCTCGTGGGACGCCCGGATCACCGCCGAACACGGCCCGGAGGCGGTCTGGCTCGCCTGTAGCCACGGGGACGTGATCAAGGCCATCGTCGCCGACGCCCTCGGCGTACACCTGGATCTCTTTCAGCGGATCGTGGCGGACCCGGCGTCGGTGACCGCGGTCCGATACACCCCGCTACGCCCGTTCCTGGTCCGGCTCAACGACACCGGCGGCGACCTGGCGGGCCTGGTGCCGCCGGCGCGCAAACGGCGCCGGCGGGCCACCCGGGCGACGGACTCCGACGCGGCGGTCGGCGGTGGCGCGGGGGCGGCCCGGTGAGCAGCGCCGCCACGCCCGGGACGGCGGCGGGGGAGCACCGGCGTTTCGCCCTCGGCGGAACCACCCTCGGTGCGCTGCGCGTCGTTCCCACCCGCCGGATAGGGTCGTGGGTATGACCCACCAGGTGCACGCCTTCGAGCCGCCGGAGCGGTTCGTCGCCGGGACCGTCGGGCCGCCGGGGGAGCGCACGTTCTTCCTGCAGGCGCGCGGCGGCGGCCGGCTGGTCAGCGTCGCGCTTGAGAAGGTGCAGGTGTCCCTGCTCGCCGAGAAGCTCGAGGAGCTGCTCGTCGAGGCGCAGCGCCGGTTCGGCGTGGACCTGCCCGAGGCGCCCGTGGCCCCCGTCGTCGGCGACAACGAGCCGCTCGACACCCCTGTCGACGAGGAGTTCCGCGTCGGCACCCTCGGCCTGGCCTTCGACGTCGACACCGCCACCGTGGTGATCGAGGCGATCGCGGCCGGGGAGGCCGAGACCGAGGTCGAGCTCGGCGGCGACGACGAGGACGACGACGATGACGACGAGGTCGAGGAGCTGGACGAGGACCTCGACCGGCTGCGGGTGCGGCTGACCCCGGAGGCGACCCGCGAGTTCATCGCCCGGGCCCGCCGGGTGGTCAACGCCGGCCGGCCGCCCTGCCCGCTCTGCGGTCAGCCGCTGGACCCCGCCGGGCACCTCTGCCCGCGGCACAACGGTTACCACCGGTGACGTCGTCGGAACTCCGACCCCGGCAGGACGAGCGTGCCGCTCTGCGGCTGCTGCACGACGGTGAGCTGGAGCTGGAGGGCCGGTTGGTCGACGCCTCCAACACCACGCTGCGCGGCATCGTCACCCTGGACGGGGTGAGCGCCCGCTGCGTCTACAAGCCGGTGCGGGGCGAGCGCCCGCTGTGGGACTTCCCCGACGGCACCCTGGCCGGCCGGGAGGTCGCGGCATACCTCGTCTCCCGGGCCAGCGGCTGGGGCCTCGTCCCGCCCACGGTGCTGCGGGACGGCCCGTTCGGCCCTGGCTCCTGCCAGCTGTGGATCGACGAGCCGGAGGACGCCGAGCCGCTGGTCGGCTTCGTCCCGGCGGACGCGCTGCCGCCGCGCTGGTTCCCGGTCGCGGCGGCCCGGGACGACGACGGCGCCGCGTACGCGCTGGCGCACGCCGACGACCCGCGGCTGGCCCGCCTCGCGGTGCTCGACGCGGTGATCAACAACGCCGACCGCAAGGGCGGCCACGTGCTGGTCGGCCCGGAGGACCGGATCTACGGCGTCGACCACGGGGTGAGCTTCCACGTCGAGGAGAAGCTGCGTACGGTCCTCTGGGGCTGGGCCGGCCGGCAGTTGCCGCCGGACGCGGTGGAGATGCTCGACGGCCTGGTCGACCAGGTCACCGGGGCGTTCGGTGAGGAGCTGGCCGAGCACCTCACCATCTCCGAGGTGGCCGAGCTGGCCGCCCGCTGCGAACGGCTGCGCGACGCCGGCGCCTTCCCGCTGCCCTCGGAGGACTGGCCGGCGATCCCCTGGCCGCCGATGTGAATCGCTGTCATGTTGATCACCCGAGTGCTGGCAGTGGCCCGTGCCGGGCGGACGGCTCGTTAGGCTGGGGTAATGGAGTCTTGGGCGGGTCACGAGGTGCCACGGCTGCCGGGTGAGGGCAGCACCCTGGGGTTGTACGACTCGGCGCGGCAGCGCGTCCAGCCCAGCCGTCCCGACGGCACGGCCACCATGTACGTCTGCGGCATCACCCCGTACGACGCCACCCACCTCGGCCACGCCGCCACCATGATCACCTTTGACCTGGTGCAGCGGATGTGGCGCGACGCCGGCCTTTCCGTGCGGTACGTGCAGAACGTCACCGACATCGACGATCCGCTGCTGGAGCGCGCCAACCGCGACGGCGAGGACTGGAAGGTCCTGGCCATGCGGGAGACCGCGCTGTTCCGGGAGGACATGGAGGCCCTGCGGATCATCCCGCCGGCGCACTACGTGGGCGCGGTGGAGTCCATCCCGGACATCGCCGAGAAGGTCGAGGTGCTGCTCAAGGACGGCGCCGCGTACCGGCTCGACGACGGCACCGGCGACGTCTACTTCGACATCAGCGCCGCACCCCGGTTCGGTTACGAGTCCAACCTGTCCCGCGCGGAGATGCTGGAGATCTTCCCGGAGCGCGGTGGCGACCCGGACCGGGCCGGCAAGCGCGACCCGCTGGACCCGCTGCTGTGGCGCGGCGCCCGCGAGGGTGAGCCCTCGTGGCCGGGCGGCGAGCTGGGCGCGGGCCGCCCCGGCTGGCACATCGAGTGCGCCGTCGTCGCGCTGAACCTGCTCGGCGACCAGATCTCCGTGCAGGGCGGCGGCAACGACCTGCTCTTCCCGCACCACGAGTGCTCGGCCGCGCACGCCGAGCGGCTCACCGGCCAGACGCCCTTCGCCGACCACTACGTGCACGCCGGCATGATCGGCCTGGACGGCGAGAAGATGTCCAAGTCCCGGGGCAACCTGGTCTTCGTCTCCCGGCTGCGGGCCGACCGGGTGGACCCGATGGCGGTCCGGCTGGCGCTGATCAGCGGCCACTACCGCGCCGACCGCTCCTGGACCGACGACCTGCTGACCACCGCCGAGCAGCGGCTGGACCGCTGGCGGCGGGCCGCCGCCGCGCCCGCCGGGCCGTCCGGGGCCGAGCTGGTGGCCGGCGTACGCGCCCGGCTGGCCGACGACCTGGACACTCCGGGCGCCCTGGCGCTGGCCGACGCGTGGGCCGACCGGGCGCTCGCCGGGGTCGCCGACGACGCGCAGGCCCCGAAGCTCTTCGCCGACACCGTCGACGCCCTCCTCGGCGTCCGCCTGTAAGGAGGGGCCCCCTGTCAACGCCTCCGGTATGGCAGGGGCCCCTTCTTGACGCTCAGCCCAGGACGAGGCCGGGGTCGGGGTCCTGCTCGGGAACGGGGCCGGGGATCCGGTACTCCTCGGTGAGGGTGGTCATCGGCCCGGGCCAGGTGGCCTGGGCGACCTCGATCGGCTTGTGGTGGGCGTCGTAGGCGACGTGCAGCAGGTGCAGCACCGGCGTGTCCGGGCGGATCTGCAACGTCTCCGCCTCCTCCCGGCTGGGCTGCCGGGCGCTGATGGTGTCGGTCGCGGTGGCGTACCGGCGGCCGGTGGCCTCCTCGGCCTCCTGGTAGAGCGGGCGGCCGAACGCCTCGGCGCGTTCCAGGGAGGTGCCGGCGGTGTCGGCCGGCAGGAACCAGGAGGCGCCGACCTCGACCGGTGAGTCCTCGGTGCGTACCAGGTGCCGGCGGCAGAGCAGGTCGGTGCCGTCGGCGACGCCGAACGCGTCGGCCACCTCCGGCGGCGCGGGGGATCGGCCCACCGAGACCAGTTGCTGCCGGTACCGGGCGGCCAGGTCGGTGTGGTAGCCGCGGAAGCCGCCGTACCGGCCCCGGGAGAGCCGGTTGAGCCGCCGCCGGGTGCCCCGGACGTACGTACCCGAGCCGGGCTTGGTGATCAGGATGCCCTCGACCCGCAGCTGGTCGACGGCGCGCTGCACGGTCTGCTTCGCGACGCCGAACATCTCGGCGATGGCCGGGATGGACGGCAGCCGCTCGCCCGGCCCCCAGTCGCCGCGGCGCACCTGGGCCTTGAGCTGCGCGGCGATCTGCCGGTGCGGGAACTCGGCGGCCCCCGGGTTGATCTGCACGCCCGCCTCCTCAGAACAGCTAGGTTCCTAGGATGCCCTACGCGCGGTGTCGAGGGAAGCCGGGCACGCGCGGAACGTCGGTAGATCGCCTCCGGACGGAGCGCGGGTCAACCCCAGTCGGGGCCGCGGGCGTCGCGCCGCGCGGCCGCCGACAGGGGGACGTTCACCAGGAGCCGGCGGTGGGGCCGGCGGAGCCGCCGCGACGGCGCAGGTACTTCTCGAACTCCTGGGCGATCTCGTCCCCGGTCAACGGGGTGATGCCGGCGTCGCCGACCCGCTCCTCCAGCTCGCGCACGTACTCGCCCAGCTCGGCGTCCTGCTCGGCGGCACTGTGTACCCGCTGCTCCCACTCGGCGGCCTCCTCGGCCAGGTCGGCCATCGGCACCGGCAGGTCGAGCACCTCCTCGACCCGGTGCAGCAGGGCCAGGGTCGCCTTCGGGCAGGGCGGGTTGTTGGCGTAGTGCGGCACGTGCACCCAGAAGGAGACGGCGTCGACCTCGGCCCGGGTGCAGGCGTCGTGCAGCACCCCGACGATGCCGGTCGGTCCGTCGTAGCGGGTCGGGGTGAGCTGGTAGCGGCGGGCGGACTCCGCGTCCGAGGCGCTGCCGGTGATCGGCAGGGGCCGGGTGTACGGCACGTCGGCCAGCAGCGCGCCGAGCAGCACCACCCGCTCGACCTCCAGGCTGTGGCAGATCTCCAGCACCTGCTCGCAGAAGGTGCGCCACCGCATGCTCGGCTCGATGCCCCGGATCAGCACCACGTCGCGCTCGGTGCCCTCGGGGCTGGCCACCATGAACCGGGTCGTCGGCCACTCCACCCGCCGGGTCTCACCCTCGGCCATCGTGATCGTCGGCCGGCTGACCTGGAAGTCGTAGAAGTCCTCCGGGTCCAGCTCGGTCACCTGGCGGGCCTGCCAGACCTGCTCCAGGTGTTCCACCGCGGCGGTGGAGGCGTCCGCGGCGTCGTTCCAACCCTCGAAGGCCGCGATCGCCACCGGGGACCGCAGCACCGGCAGTCCGTCGAACTCGGTCACGCCGTCACCCCGCCCTGTTCGTCGGCCCGGACGGTGGCGTCCTTGTTGTCCTTCACGTCCGTCAGCCTACGTGCCGGCGCGGTGGCCGGCCCGTCGGCCGCGCCGGTCAGCCGCCGCCCGGGCGGCGGACCGGTCGGGCGAAGCGGACGAACGGGACGCGGTGATCCCGCTGACAGTATGTGGGAAGCCCCAGCGTGGTGCGGCGGAGGCGTTGGTGGGCGCACTAACCTGGCGGGGTGCGGACTTCGTTGCTGGATGTGCTGTCAGATCGGATCCTCATCGCCGACGGGGCGATGGGCACGATGCTGCATGCCGCCGACCTGTCCCTCGACGACTACGAGGGGCTGGAGGGGTGCAGCGAGATCCTCAACGTGAGCCGCCCCGACGTGGTGCGCGGCGTGCATGAGGCGTACCTGCTGGCGGGGGCGGACTGCGTCGAGACGAACACCTTCGGCACCAACCTGCCCAACCTCGCCGAGTACGGCATCCCCCACCGGATCCGGGAGCTGGCGGAGGCCGGGGCGCGGATCGCCCGGGAGGCCGCCGACGCGTACGCCACGGCGGAGCGCCCCCGGTTCGTGCTCGGCTCCATCGGCCCGGGCACCAAGCTGCCCACCCTGGGCCACGCCCCGTACGCGGCGCTGCGCGACGCGTACCAGGAGAACGCCGCCGGCCTGATCGCCGGCGGCGCCGACGCGCTGATCATCGAGACGTCGCAGGACCTGCTCCAGGTCAAGGCCGCGGTGGTCGGGTCGAAGCGGGCGATGGCCGAGCTGGGCCGGGACGTGCCGATCATCTGTCAGGTGTCGGTGGAGACCACCGGCACCATGCTGGTGGGCAGCGAGATCGGCGCCGCGCTGACCGCGATCGAGCCGCTCGGGGTGGACCTGATCGGGCTGAACTGCTCCACCGGCCCGGCCGAGATGGGTGAGCACCTGCGCTACCTGTCCCAGCACTCCCGCATCCCGGTGTCGGTGATGCCGAACGCCGGCCTGCCGGTGCTCACCGCCGACGGGGCGTACTTCCCGCTGACCCCGGTGGAGCTGGCCGACGCCCTGGAACGCTTCGTCACCGAGTACGGCGTGGCGCTGGTCGGCGGCTGCTGCGGCACCACCCCGGAGCACATCCGGGTGCTGGCCGAGCGCCTGCACGGCCGCGCCCCGGTGGCCCGAGAGCCGCAGTCCGAGGCGGGTGTCTCGTCGATCTACCACCACGTGCCGTTCGCCCAGGACGCCAGCGTGCTGATGGTGGGGGAGCGGACCAACGCCAACGGCTCCAAGGCGTTCCGGGAGGCGATGCTCGCCGCCGACTGGCAGGCCTGCGTGGAGATCGCCCGCAGCCAGGCCCGGGACGGCTCGCACCTGCTGGACCTCTGCGTCGACTACGTCGGCCGGGACGGCACGACGGACATGCGGGAGCTGGCCGGCCGGTTCGCCACCGCCTCCACCCTGCCGATCATGCTGGACTCCACCGAGCCGGCCGTGGTCGAGGCGGGCCTGGAGATGCTCGGCGGCCGATGCGTGGTCAACTCGGTGAACTTCGAGGACGGCGACGGCCCGCAGTCCCGCTACGCCCGGGTGATGCCGATCGTCCAGGAGCACGGCGCCGCCGTGGTGGCGCTGCTCATCGACGAGGAGGGCCAGGCCCGCACCTCCGAGTGGAAGGTCCGCGTCGCCGGCCGGCTGATCGACGACCTGACCGCCCGGTGGGGGCTGCGCCGGGAGGACATCCTCATCGACGCGTTGACCTTCCCGATCGCCACCGGCCAGGAGGAGACCCGCCGCGACGGCATCGAGACCATCGAGGCGATCCGGGAGATCGCCACCCGCTGGCCGGGGGTCAACTTCACCCTCGGCATCTCCAACATCTCGTTCGGCCTCAACCCGGCCGCCCGGCAGGTGCTCAACTCGGTCTTCCTGCACGAGTGCGTGCAGGCCGGCCTGACCTCCGCCATCGTGCACGCCAGCAAGATCCTGCCGATGGCGAAGATCCCCGACGAGCAGCGGGAGATCGCCCTGGACCTGGTCTACGACCGGCGCCGCGAGGGGTACGACCCGGTGCAGCGCTTCATCGAGGTCTTCGAGGGCGTGGACGCGGCCTCGGCGCGGGCCACCCGGGCGGAGGAGCTGGCGGCGTTGCCGCTGGACGAGCGGCTCAAGCGACGGATCATCGACGGCGAGCGCAACGGCCTGGAGGCCGACCTGGACGCCGCGATGGCCGGCGGTCGGGCGCCGCTGTCCATCATCAACGACATCCTGCTCGACGGGATGAAGGTGGTCGGCGAGCTGTTCGGCTCCGGGCAGATGCAGCTGCCGTTCGTGCTCCAGTCCGCCGAGGTGATGAAGACCGCCGTGGCGTACCTGGAACCGCACATGGAGACCGCCGAGGACGGCGGCAAGGGCCGCATCGTGCTCGCCACGGTCAAGGGCGACGTCCACGACATCGGCAAGAACCTGGTCGACATCATCCTGTCCAACAACGGCTACGAGGTCGTCAACATCGGCATCAAGCAGCCGATCAACGCCATCCTGGAGGCGGCCGAGGAACACCGGGCCGACGCCATCGGGATGTCCGGGCTGCTGGTCAAGAGCACCGTCATCATGAAGGAGAACCTGGCCGAGATGGCGTCGCGCGGGGTCGCGGAGCGCTGGCCGGTCCTGCTCGGCGGGGCGGCGCTCACCCGGGCGTACGTCGAGGACGACCTGCGGTCGATCTTCCCCGGCCAGGTGCACTACGCCCGCGACGCGTTCGAGGGGCTGTCCCTGATGGACCGGGTGATGGCGGCGAAGCGGGGCGGCGTACCCCTGGTGGACCCGGAGCGGGAGGCGGCCCTGGCGGCCCGGCGGGCCCGGCGCGAGAAGCAGCGGGCGATGGTCACCGAGGCCCTGCCCGAGCTGCACGACTCGTCGGTCCGCTCGGACGTGGCGCTCGACGTGGCGGTGCCGAAGCCGCCGTTCTTCGGCACCCGGGTGGTCAAGGGTGTTCCGCTGGCCGACTACGCGGCGTTGCTGGACGAGCGGGCCACCTTCCTCGGGCAGTGGGGGCTGCGCGGCTCCCGCGGCGGCCAGGGGCCGTCCTACGAGGAGCTGGTGGAGACCGAGGGCCGGCCGCGGCTGCGGTACTGGCTGGACCGGCTCACCGCCGACCAGGTCCTCGAGGCCGCCGTGGTGTACGGCTACTTCCCGGCGTACGCCGAGGGCAACGACCTGGTGGTGCTGGACGAGAACGGGCACGCCGAGCGGGCGCGGTTCTCCTTCCCCCGGCAGCGGCAGGAGCGGCGGCTCTGCCTGGCCGACTTCTTCCGCCCCAAGGGCGACGAGCTGGACGTGGTGGCGTTGCAGCTGGTCACCGTCGGGCAGCCGGTCAGCGACTACACCGCGAAGATGTTCGCCGCGAATGAATACCGCGACTACCTGGAGGTGCACGGGTTGTCCGTGCAGCTCACCGAGGCGCTGGCCGAGTACTGGCACCGGCGGATCCGCACCGAGCTGACCCTGCCCGGCGGCGGCACCGTGGCCGGCGACGATCCGGCCGACCTGGCCGGCCTGCTGCGCAACGACTACCGCGGCTGCCGGTACGCGTTCGGCTATCCGGCGTGCCCGGAGCTGGAGGACCGGGCGAAGATCGTCGAGCTGCTCGGGGCGGAGCGGATCGGGGTGCAGCTGTCGGAGGAGTTCCAGCTGGTGCCGGAGCAGGCGACCGACGCGATCGTGGTGCACCACCCGGAGGCGAACTACTTCAACGCCAAATAGGCCCGCCAGAGATCATCACGGGGTTTAGCTGCGGCAACGTAGATCACGCCTCCTTGTTGGGGCGCACCTGGGGCACATCGGGTCCGAGCAGGTCGTCAATCGCCTGCCGGGTCCGGTCCTCGTCATCAGGCCAGAGGTGACTGTACGTATTCAGCGTCATGGCGGCGTTGGCGTGGCCGAGCCGCGTGGCCACGACCTTGGCATTCAGCCCGGCCCGGATCAACGCCGAGGCGAAGAAGTGCCGCAGGTCGTGCATCCCCACACCGGGCAGGCCGGCGGCCTCAACCGCCGGGCGCCAGACTGACGCGTTGAAGGCGTTGCGGGTGAGCGCGACGCCGGCCGGCGTGGTGAAGACGTACGAGGTGCGCTCGGGCGCCGGGTACGCCTTGAGGTGCGCGGCCAGCGCGTCGGTGACCACTTTCCCGACCGGCAGCGTCCGGTAGCTGGCCCGGTTCTTGAGCGGACCGACCAGCACCCCGCCGCCGGCCGCCGGCTGTACCTGGCGCTCGACCGTGACCGTCTTCCGTAGGAAGTCGATGTCCTCGACGTGTAGGCCGAACAGCTCACCCTGGCGCAGCCCGGTCGCCGCGGCGACGACGACCAGGGCGCGGTACCGGGCGGGCATCGCGGCGACCAGCTGGTCGACCTGGGCGACGGTCAGCGGCACGATCTGCTCGCGCGACCGCTCCGGCATCTTCACGCCGGCGGCCGGGTCGCGTCCGATCACCCGGTCGTGCACCGCCGTCTTGAAGATAGCCCGGACTGTCGCGTAGACCGTGCGGACCGAGCCGGGGGCGAGGGCCGCCGACAACCCGGTCACGAACGCCTGTAGCTCGCTGGGCCGGATCGCCGCCATGGGCCGGGAGCCCAGCACCGGGTAGACGTGCTTCCCGAGCTGGGACAGCGTGCGGGCCGCGGTGTTGGGGCGGTGGGGCTGCGCCAGCCGCCACGCCTCGGCGTACTCGCGGAACGTCTTGCGGCCGGCGGCCGGGTCGACGTACGTCCCGACGTTGAGACTGTGCTCGACCTCGGCGCGGAACCGGTCGGCGTCGACCTTCCGCGTGAACGACTTCTTCCGCTGGGCGCCGGCCTCGTCCCGCCAGCGGACCAACCACGGCCGCGGGCGCCCGTCGTCGCGCTTCTCAACGCTCGCCATCGGCACCCTTCGGTTCCCAGATCACGAGCCGGTCCGGGTACTTCGACAGCCCAAGCTCCCGCATGATCTCGACCCACGCGCGCGGCTTCCCTGGCGGCTGCACGTCCATCGCCACCATGTCGTCCAGCGCGGTGGCCAGCTCGCCCAGCGCCTTGACGTGCGCCGAACGGGCGCCGGCGATGACTGCGCTGTCGCCGGTGTACTCGGCTGACCGCAGCGCGGTGAGGGCTTGGTGCACGGCCTCCGAAGCGTTCTGCTCGTGCTTGTAGAGGTGCACGGCGGTCCGGGCTCGCTCGTACTCCTCAACCCTGGTCACTACCCCGGAACCGAGCGCGCCCCGTAGGAGCGGGGGTTCCTGCCCAGTGGCCCACCGCCAGACCAGCCAGGGGTGGAGCGCGACGTTCGGCGCGATCGCGATGTCGGCACCCGTCTTGAGGTCGATGAAGAGCAGCGGCGGCGGCACCGCCAGGGCGTGGGCCAGCTGCAACCACTCGTCCAGGCTGACGCCGCGGTCGCCGTTCTCGATCTTCGAGATAGCCACCCGGCTCAGCGAACCGCCCAGCTCCTTGATGCGGTCGGCCAGACCCTGAGCGGACAGTTTCCGCTGGTCACGCCACACCTTCACCTGCTCGGCGAGCACTTCGCTGGGGCGTCGCGGTCGATCACTCACGTTCTCTCCTTGTTCGGAATCAGAGCGAACCTAGCACGATTGGTTGCGAGGCAACAGGACTTGTGCTTATCCTTCCGGCAGTTGCGCGATCTCAGGTCGCGTCCGTTCGGATTTGGAGCAACCATGGCAACGAGCGGCACCGCTGCGGTACGCCGAGCGCTCGCTACCCCTCCCGAGATCGCCACGTTCCTTGGCGTGCCGGAGAAGACCCTCACGCAGTGGCGCTACGTCAAGACCGGGCCGCGCTGGTCGAAGGTTGGCCGGCACGTCCGCTACCGGTGGGAAGACGTCGAGAAGTGGCTGGACCAGCAGGCGGGGGCGGCGGCATGAGCGAGCAGGACAAGCCCCGCTTCGACCCCGTGGCTGCCGCCCGGCGCCGCACCGAGGCCGCCCGCCGCCTCCCGCCGATGCCGTGCGGCTGCCGCGACCCGTTCACGCTCCAGCACCGGGACGGGCGCTGCAAGTGGCGACGTCGGCGGGGTGCCCGGTGACCGATTCCTTCCTGGCCAAGGCCAAGGCCGCCCGCGGCGTGGCCGAATACAAGCCCCTGCCGCCGATCATGGCCGTCAACGGCTCCGGGCGGGGCTACGCCCAGGCGGCGCTCACCAGGGAGGCCGACGAAGTACGGTTTGCCGCGCCCGGAACCCGCAACGACGCCCTCAACCGCGCAGCGTTCAGCCTCGGTCAGCTCGTAGGCGGCGGGGAACTGGCCGAGGAAACCGTCCGCATGACCCTCACCGCAGCCGCGCTCTCCGCAGGGCTGGACCGGCGGGAGATCGACCCCACCATCGCGTCAGGCTTGAACAAGGGCCTCCTGTCGCCCCGACAGGCACCCCGGCAGACCGAGTGCACTCCGTCCACGCCCTGCCATGGGCCGACGTGCGAGTTCTGCTCACCGGCCGGGTGGATCGATGGTCAGGCGACGGGGGAGGAAGTCGCCGAGCAGCCCACCCCGCTCGACGTGCTCAAGGGCGCACTGGTCGACTCCGCCGGCCTCGACGACATCCCCGACCCGGAGCCCCTGATCGGCGAGGACATCGTCTTCCGGGACACCCTCGTCTGGATGGTCGGCAAGCCGGGCTGCGGCAAGTCGTTCAGCGCGCTGGACATGGCCGGGTGCATCGCCACCGGCGAGCCGTGGCAGACGTACCGCGTCCAGCAGGGCCGGGTGCTGTACCTGGTCGCCGAGGGCGTCCGGGGCGTCAAGAAGCGCGTACGGGCGTGGGAGCAGTCGATGGGCCACCCCATGACGGGGGTCGACTTCCTGCCCATCGCCGTCCAGTCGACCAACGGGGCCCAGTGGGACGCATTCGTTCAACTGGCTCGGGAGAACCAGTACGCGCTGATCGTGATCGACACGCAGAGCCGGGTCACCGTCGGCGTGGAGGAGAACAGCAACACCGAGATGGGCGAGTTCGTCCACCAGGCTGAGAGGCTGCGTGCGGCGTGCGCCGCCTGCGTGCTGATCGTCCACCACATTGGCCGCAACGGTGAGACCGGCCGGGGCGCGACGGTGCTCGATGGTGCGCTCTCCACGATCATCAAGGTCACCAAGGACGAAGACCAGATCCGGCTGGAGTGCACCAAGAACAAGGACGCCGCCGAGTGGGACGACATCAACCTCCGGGTGGTCCCCACAGGCGAGTCGGTGGTCCTGATGCTCGACGACGGCCTCAGTCCGAAGGCGTCCGCCGTCTCCCACGCCGCCCTGAAGATGGGCATCACCTGGTGGGAGCACCACGCGGACAGTTGGGTCACCGCGAGCAACCTCGTGGACGTCGTCGCGCCGAAGACCACCTTCTACCGCAACGTGCGGGAACTGGAGCGCGAGCACATCGTCGAGATCGACACCAGCGGGCGCTGGCCGCGCTACCGGATCTCCAAGCCACCCGAGAACGGTCCCGTGGGACACGTCCCGGCCGTTGTCCCACAGTCCCACCCCTAAGGGTGGTGGGACTGGTCGGGACGACCACGTTGGCCCATGGGAGTACCACGGGACACGTGGGACAAAGAAGGAAACCGCAGGTCAGAGACTTGAGAGGGCAAAAGTGATCCCCATCGACGAAACCCAGGTCGAATTCGCCATCCTGGCCCGCGAGCGCAGGGAACTGGGCGCTCTGCTGCTGCTGCGTGGCGTCCGGCAGGACCACCCGATCTTCGCGGCCATCGAGGCGTACGCCGTGGCCAAGGCACGCGCAGCCGTTGCCATCACTCGCCAAGTGCAGGCACGTGAGGGCTGACCCACGTGAGCGAGTCATGGGCCAAGGGCAGCACTAGGGCGTGGCGCAAGGTCCGCGCGCTGGTGCTGGCCCGCGACGGGTACACCTGCCAGCTACGGCTGCCGGGAGTGTGCACCACACAGGCCAACCATGCCCACCACACGCATGGACGCGGGGTCACGGGCGACGACCCGCGCTACATCGTCGCAGCGTGCGAGGCGTGCAACCTCGCAGTCGGCGACCCCACGAAGAACGACGACCCACCGAACGAGGCGATCACGCGATGGTGAGCACCAACGGCGCCGGTTTTTCCCGGCCGGGCACCTGGCGGACACCCCCGCCCTGTCCTTTTTCTCTCTCTCCGGGACCGGATAGGAGCCGATCGTGACCGTTGTCGCCGACGCCCCGCCGATGCTGGGCTGCGCTGAGCCGCGGCTGTGGACGCCGCCCTTGCGCGAGCTGACGCCGGCCACCAGCTACGGCTTCGCGGTCGTCGACTTCGCCCGGGACGTGCTGGGGATGCCGCTGGACCCGTGGCAGGAGTGGCTGGTCATCCACGCCGGAGAGCTGCTGCCCGACGGTCGGCCGCGGTTCCGCAAGCTGCTGGTGCTGGTGGCTCGGCAGAACGGCAAGACGCACCTGCTGACGGTGCTGGCGCTGTTCTGGCTGTTCGTCGAGAAGTGGTCGATGGTGCTCGGGGTCAGCACGATGCTGGAGTACGCGCGGGAGGCGTGGGCCAGCGCGGTGGAGATCGCTCAGGACGTCGACGAGCTGGCCGCCCAGCTGCCGGAGGGCAACCGGCCGTCGGCGGTGAAGGAGGGCAACAACGACGTTCGGCTGCTCACCTCGCACGGCACCCGGTACAAGATCGCGGCGGCGAACCGGCGCGCTGGCCGGTCGCTGCGGATCGACCGGCTGATCGTGGACGAGCTGCGCGAGCACCAGACCCGGGTGGTGTGGAACGCGGCGTACAACGCGATGAACGCGCGCCCGTACGGTCAGGCGTGGGCGATCTCGAACATGGGGGATGACACCGCCGTGCTGCTGAACGAGCTGCGCGAGTCGGCGGTCGACTTCATCGAGACCGGCGACGGGGACGCGCGGCTCGGTCTGTTCGAGTGGTCGGCGCCGGAGGAATGCGAGGTTGACGACCAGGCTGCGCTCGCGGCGGCGAATCCGAACGCGGGCCGCCGGCTGCACTGGGATGACCTGCTCGGCGAGGCCCGGCGCGTGAAGAAGCTCGGCGGGGGCGCGGAGGCTGACTTCCGCTGTGAGGTGCTGTGCCAGCAGGTGCCGAACCTGAACCCGGCGATCGACCCGGACTCCTGGCGGCGGTGCAAGGACGTCGGGGACCTGGCGGCGGCGCGCGGCCGGCTGGCGGCGTGCGTGGACCTCACCCCGGACGGCACGCACGCCACCCTGGCGGTGGCGGCCGTCCTCGAGGACGACCGGGTGCGGGTGGAGACGGTCGCCGAGTGGTCCGGGCCGGGCGCGGCCACCGCCCTGCAGCGGGAGTTGCCGGGCTGGGTGGAGCGGCTGAAGCCGAAGGCGCTGGGCTGGTTCCCGGCCGGGCCGGCGGCGGCGGTGGCGGCGAAGTTGGCGGACCGGCGCAAGGACGGCGTGACCGGCTGGCCGCCGCGGGGCGTGACGGTGGCCGAGATCCGCGGCGAGACAACCGCGGTGTGCATGGGGCTGGGCAAGGAGGTCACCGCCGGCACGCTGGCGCACTCCGGGCAGGCCATGTTGGACGCGCAGGTCGGCGGGGCGGAGCGGCTGAAGCGCGGCGACGCCTGGGTCTTCACCCGGGCCGGTGACAAGCCCGTCGACGCGGTGTACGCGGTGGCCGGGGCGGCGCACCTGGCCCGCACCCTGCCGAAGCTGCGGAAGGTGTCCCGAAGAACGCACGCAGGCTGAGTCCGGAATCGAGACTCAGGCAGTACACTTCCGGTATGGGGTGGTGGGCGGCGGCGGGGCAGCAGGTGCGCGACATGTTGTCCCTGCCCCGTCCGCTGGCGCTGGACCTCCCCGCCGAGCACGGGTTCGATGCCCCGCCGCGCCCCGTCGACCAGGTGATCGCCGACATGCTGGCCACCGGCTGGGGCGCCCGGATCTCCCGCGCTGACGCCCTGTCCGTGGCCGCCGTGCAGCGGGGACGCAACGAGCTGTGCGCGATCGCCACGCTGCCGCTGCGGCTCTACAAGGGCCTGGACGTGGTCGCGTCGCCGCTGCTGCGCCAGATCAACCCGGACGTCGCCAACGTGGTCACCATGGCCGCCACGATCGAGGACCTGATCTTCGAGGGCATCGCCTGGTGGCAGGTCACCGGCCAGGACTTCGACGGGTACCCGGTCAGTGCCCGGCACATCGACGTCGGGAAGGTGTCGCTGAAGCCGCCGGCGCGCAAGGCCGACCCGACGCACACCCCGGCCGGCTACACCTCGCCGGGCAAGCCGTCCGGCCCGTACGTGTACGTCGACGGCGAGCCGGTGTCGGCCGCCCTGATGATCCGCTTCGACTCGCCGAACCCGGGCCTGCTGAAGGCCAACGCCCGGGCGATCCGCCGGGCGCTGCTGCTCGACCGCCTGGCGGCGATGTTCGCCGAGAACCCGCAGCTGCGCGAGTTCTTCACCGACGCCGACAACCCGGACGTCGACCCGATGGACGACGACGAGATCAACGCCTTCCTCGCCGAGTACATGGCGATGCGCAAGGTCCGGCCGGTCGGCTGGATCCCGTCGACGGTGAAGCGGGCCGACGTCAACGCCCCGTCCCCGGTGGACCTGCAGCTGGTCGAGCTTCAGCGGCAGGTGTCCCTGGAGATCGCCAACGGCATCGGCGTCGACCCGGAGGACCTGGGCGTCGCCACCACCAGCCGCACGTACTTCAACGGGGTGGACCGGCGGCAGGAGAAGGTCAACCGCACGTACGGGCCGTTCATGAAGGCCATCACCGACCGGCTGTCGATGGGCGACGTGACTCGCCGCGGCTACGAGCCCCGGTTCGACCTGTCCGACTACCTGAAGTCCGATCCGGTCACGCAGGCCCAGTACTGGGAGGCGCTCAAGCGCATGGGAGCGATCGACAGCGACGAGATCCGGGCGCTGGCCGGGTTCTCCGGCAAGGCACCGAAGGCCGAGCCGGCCCCGGCGCCGGCCGCCCCGCCGACGGAGAACTCACGGCCGGGGCGGCAGGTGCACGGCCGGTTCGACGACCGGCCCGGCATGACGTTCTCCGTCACCGAGTTCGACGCGCCGCCGCCGGCGCCGAAGGTCGACGCCGCCCGGCGCACGATCACCGGCCTGGCCCTGCCGTACAACGCGGTGGCCCGCAAGTACGGCATCGCCTACCGGTTCCGGCCCGGCTCGCTGGAGTACGGCGACGTCGGCCGCGTGAAGCACCTCCAGGACCACGCGACACCGGTCGGGTCGGCGGTGAAGCTGACCGACGGCAAGGACGGGCTGACCGCCGAGCTGTCGGTGCTGTCCGGCCCGGAGGGGTCCGCGACCCGCCTGCAGCGCGACCAGCTGCTCTACGACGCCGAGAACGGCCTCTACGACGGCCTCTCGGTGGGCGTCGACTTCAGCCTCTTCCCGGAGGACGGGGACGTCGAGTTCAACGAGGACGACCAGGTGTACGACGTCGTCCGCGCGACCCTCCGGGAGATCAGCTCCACCCCGATGCCCGCTTTCGACGATGCCCGCGTGACCAAGGTGGCCGCGAGCCTGAACGGAGGACACCAGATGGACCCGTGCCCGCACTGCGCGCACCGGCACGCCCCGGGCATCGCTTGCGCGACGTTCGCGGCGCAGCTGCGCACCGCGCCCACCCCCGCCCCGGCCCCGACCCCGGCGCCCACGCCGGCCCAGCCGTCGACCGAGACGATGGCCGCGTTCACCGCGGCGATGGAGGCGTTCGCCGCCCGGCAGATGCCCACCGTCCCCAACGGCGGGCAGGGCCCGACGATCGTCAACCCGCACCACGGGCCGGCGGCCGTGACCGAGCCGGAGCCGTACCGCTTCGACCGGTCGGGCAACCTGCGCGAGGGCACGCACGACTTCTCCACCGACCTGCACGACGGTTGGCGGCAGGGCGGCGGCGGCGACAAGGCGGCCCGGGACCGGGCCAACGCCTGGCTCCAGCGGGTGTTCGCCGACCGGCCCCGGCAGGAGTTCGCGGTGACGCCGTCCAACGTGACGTCGCTGAACTACCCGCCGAACCGGCCCGAGCTCTACGTCGACCAGATGGAGTACGAGTACCCGCTCTGGCAGGCCATCAACAAGGGCACCCTGGACTCGGTCACCCCGTTCGTGATCCCGAAGTTCTCGGCCGCCACCGGCCTGGTCGCCGACCACACCACCGGCACCGAGCCCACCCCGGGCACGTTCACCGCCACCAGCCAGACGCTGACCCCGACCCCGGTGTCCGGGAAGATCGAGATCACCCGTGAGGCGTGGGACCAGGGCGGTTCCCCGCAGATGTCCGGGCTGATCTGGCGGCAGATGGTCCGCGCCTACTACGAGGCCCTGGAGGCGTACGCCGTCGCCCAGCTGGCCGCCGTGGCCGCGTCGCTGCCCGACATCACCATCACCACCGCCGCGGTGGACTCGGCGCTGGACCAGGCGCTGTCCGGGGCGATCGTGCCGCTGAACTACATCCGGGGCGGCAACCGCTTCCGCACGGTGTTCACGCAGATCGACCTGTACAAGGCGATGGCGCAGGCGAAGGACACCGCCGGCCGCCGGCTGTACCCGCAGATCGGCCCGTCGAACGCCAACGGCACCGTAGAGCCCCGGTACACCGCGATCGACGCCCACGGGCTGCGCTGGCTGCCCGCGTGGGCCCTCGCCGCGTCCGGCACCGTCGCCGCGTCCTCGTACGCGTTCGACCCGGAGAAGGTGTGCGGCTGGGCCAGCGCGCCGCAGCAGATCGACCTGGAGTGGCGGGTCGCCTGGGTCGACCTCGGGATCTGGGGCTACAAGGCGTTCGGCGTCACCGACTTCGCCGGCACCCGCGAGTTCATCTACGACCCGGTCTGATCGGAGGAACCATGAGCGAGACCAAGGACGAGATCGCCGCGGAGCGGGACCAGCTGCGCGCCGAGAACGAGCAGCTGCGTGGCCAGCTCACCACGGCGGGCGTGCCCCGGCTGGAGAACGAGGCCGCGCCGCGGCGCCCGTTCCTGTCCGAGGGCGAGCGGCAGGAGCTGGAGACGTACGGCGTCACCAACTCCCCGTTCACCGGGCAGCGGCTCCAGGCCGACGAGGTCCGCGCCGAGCTGGCCACCTCCGACGACCAGCAGGGCGTCGAGATCGGCGAGGCGGCGCCCGGCCTGGCCCGCGAGGTCCCGCCGACCCGGGAGCGCACCCCGATCGAGGGCGTGGACTACGTCTGGCCGTCGGTCGCCCCGGGCGTGCTCGCCGACGACGTCAAGAAGGCCTGAGGGAGCGCGGCCGTGCCCTGGAAGCCGGACTACATCACCGCGACGCAAGCCGCGGCGTACCTGCGCGTCGGGGACACCCTCGATGACGTGGAGCTGGCGACCTGGTGCACGGCCGCGTCCCGGGCGATCGACAAGCGGTGCAACCGGCAGTTCGGGAAGCTGTCGACGGCCGCGGCCCGCACCTACCGCGGTCCGGCCGCCTACGACCAGGTGTCGGGGCTGTGGCTGCTGGAGATCGACGACGTGCAGGACTCCACCGGCCTGACCGTCGGCGGTGTCGCCCTGGCCTCGTCGGGGGCGGTGCTGCTGCCCGACAACGCCCCGGCCGACGGGGTGCCGTACGAGCGGCTGGGCTTCACCACCGCGCCGACCGGCCCGGTGGTCGTCGTGGCGGTCTGGGGCTGGTCGGCGGTGCCCGCGCAGGTGGTCGGCGCGGCCAAGCTCCAGGTGTCGCGCTGGTCGGCCCGCCGGGAGTCCCCGTACGGCATCGCCGGCTCGCCCGATGCCGGGTCGGAGCTGCGGCTGCTGGCCCGCCTGGACCCGGACGTGTCCACCTCGCTGGCCGGGCTGTCCCGGCGCCGGAAGGTGGGCTGAGCCGTGGACCTGGAGGACGTGGTCGCCGAGCTGACCACCGCGCTGGCCCCGACGGGGCTGCGGGTGCCGCCGTGGGGTGTCGAGCGGATCACCCCGCCGGCCGCCGTGATCGCCCTGCCGGAGCGCATCGACTACGACTCGACGTACGGCCGCGGGTCGGACCGGTGGCCGGACCTGCCGCTGGTCGTGCTCGTCGGCAAGCCGGAGGCCCGCACGTCCCGCAAGGCGGTCGCGGCGTACGCCGACGGGTCCGGCCCGAAGAGCGTCAAGGCCACGCTTGAGGCCCACACGTACACCAGCTGCGACAGCGTGCGGGTGGCGTGGGCCGAGTTCGACAACGCCCGGTACGCCGGCACCGACTACCTGGCCTGCATCTTCCACCTGGACATCACCGGAAAGGGCGCGTAGCCATGGCCTACGTTCACGGCAAGGACACCGTCATCACGGTGGCGACCAAGGACATCAGCGCGTACTGCAAGACCTCGTCGTACGAGGGCAGCGCGGACGTGCACGAGACCACCGGCTACGGCAAGGCCGCCAAGACCAAGGCGGGTGGGCTGCTGGACGGCAAGTTCACCTGCGGCGGCACCTACGACAACACCGCGCTGACCGGCCCCCGCAACGCCCTCAAGCCGCTGCTGGGCACCACCGTGGCGGTGGTGCGCAAGCCGGAGGGCACCGGGACCGGCAAGCCGCAGGACTCGTTCCAGGCGGTCGTCGCCAAGTACGTGGAGACGTCCCCGGTCGACGACATGGTCACGTGGTCGGCGGAGTTCGAGATCTCCGACGTCATCACCACCTCCACCCAGCCGTAAGGGGCCACCGATGGGACACCTGACCCGTGAGCAGATCCTGGCCCGCAAGACCGGCCGGGGCACCGCCACCCTGCCCGACGGCAGCACGGTGGCCATCCGGGCGCTGACCCGCGACGAGGTGCTCCAGGCGCAGGAGAGCGGCCGGTCGACCGCCGAGCGGGACACGTTCATCGTGGCCACCGGCATGACCGACCCGAAGCTGTCCGAGGAGGACGTGGCGGCGTGGGCGGGGTCTGGGGACGCCGGTGACCTGGTCGCCGTGTCCGACGCGATCGCCGAGCTGTCCGGGCTGAAGCCCGGCGCTGGGAAGGACGCCACCAAAAGCCCTGCTGGCCGACGATGACCTGCACTTCGAGTTCTTCCTGGCGCAGAAGCTCGGGATGACGGTGGCCCGGCTGCGGGCCGAGATGACGCAGGCGGAGTTCCTGCACTGGACGAGGTACTACGCGCTGAAGGCGCAGGCCGAGGAGCTCGAACGGGCGAAGGCGGGAGGGTGACGTGGTAGCGAAGATCCAGGTGACCGGCCTGCGCGACTTCCAGCGGCAGCTCAAGGCCATGGACGCCGGCCTGCCCAAGCAGCTCCGGCTGGCGCTCAACGAAGCGTCGAAGGTGGTCGTCGACCACGCCGCCGCGCGGATGCCCAGCCGCACTGGCCGGGCCAAGGCGTCGCTGAAGGCCCGCTCGACGCAGCGCACCGCCCGGGTCGCCCTGGGCGGCAACCGCGCCCCGTATGCCCCGTGGCTCGACTTCGGCGGCGAGGGCCGGCGCAAGGGACGCCCCGCCGCGCGGCCGTTCATCAAGGCCGGCCGGTACGTCTACCCGGCGCTGGACGTGAAGCGCGACCAGGTCACCGAGATCATGAGCGAGGCGCTGACCCAGCTGGCCCGTGACGCGGGATTCGAGGTCGGCTGATGGCCAACGCGGTCACCCTGACGTTCGCCGGTGAGGACAAGCCGCTGGTCGACTCGTTCGGCCGGGTCGGTGGCGCCGCCCGCGACATGGAACGCGACCTGGACCGGGCCGGCGGCGGCTTCGACAGGGTCGGTGAGGCCGCGGACACCGTCGACACCCGGGCCATGGGCTTCCGGGACACGATGACCGGTGTGCAGGACTCCGCCGCCGGTGTGTCGGAGCTGATGAAGGGCAACCTGTTCGAGGGCACCATGCTGGTCGCCACCGGCGTCGGTGACCTCGGGTCGGCCTTCTATAACTTCCTGATGCCGCAGCTGAAGTCCGCGGTGAGCTGGCTGGGCAAGACCCGGCTGGGCACCCTCGCGGTGGCCGGCGCGCAGCGGGTCCAGGCCGCCGCGCAGTGGCTGATGAACTCGGCGATGTGGGCGTCGCCGATCACCTGGATCATCGTCGGGATCATCGCCCTGGTCGCCGTGATCGTGCTGATCGCCACGAAGACCGACTGGTTCCAGCGGGCCTGGCGGGCGTCCTGGTCGTGGATCAAGTCGGCGGCGTCGAACACCTGGGAGTTCATCAAGAAGATCCCCGGCTGGATCGGTAACGTCTTCTCCCGGATCGCCGACGCGATCGGCGGGCCGTTCCGGGCGGCGTTCAACTTCGTCGCCGAGGCGTGGAACTCGACGGTGGGCCGGCTGTCGTGGTCGGTGCCGTCGTGGATCCCCGGGATCGGCGGCAACTCCATCAGCGTGCCGAACCTGCCGTACTTCCACGCCGGCGGCCGGGTGCCCGGCGCGCCCGGGCAGAACGTCCTGGCGATGCTCCAGGCCGGCGAGACGGTGTCGTCGGCGGCTGGCCGGGGTGGCGGCGGCAGCGTACGGCTGGAGTCCGACGGTACGCCGGTGGCCGACTTCCTGATCGAGATTCTTCGCTCCGGCATCAAGCACCGCGGCGGCGACGTCCAGCTCGTCCTCGGGCGGTGAGCTGATGCCGTTCACGCCGAAGGTGGAGCTGTACCTGGGGTCGACGTCCGGGTGGGCGGACATCACCGCCGACGTGCGGCAGGCCGACGGGATCCGCATCCGCCGCGGCCGGTCCGCCGAGGGCAAGGTCGCCGACCCGTCCACCTGCTCGATGGTGCTCGACAACCGGGCCGGGAAGTACTCGCCGCGCAACCCGGCCAGCCCGTACTACGGCAAGCTGGGCCGCAACACCCCGATCCGGGTACGGGTGGCCGAGGTCGACCCGTCCCGGGCCGTGGCCGTGCCCGGCACCGCCACCGTCGAGCCGGTCACCGCCCCGGGCACCCTCGCCCTGGGCGGCGCCGGGGACCTGGACGTGCGGTTCCAGGGCCGGCACCACGCCGGCTGGTTCGGCGGCGACCGGTGGATCATGCTGGCCGCCCGCTTCGAGCCGACCGGCAACCAGCGGTGCTGGTACTTCGGCGTGGTCCCGGGCGGCTACCTGGGGTTCGTCTGGTACACCGACGGCGGGTCCACGTTCGGGTTCGCGCAGTCCACCGTCCCGATCGTCGCCGAGGCGTCCGGGGAGCTGACCGTCAACGTCGAGCTGGACGTCGACAACGGCGCCGGCGGCTGGTCGGTGCGGTTCTACCAGGCGCGGACGATGGCCGGGCCGTGGCAGCAGGTCGGGGCGACCCGCACCGGTGCTGGCGTGACGTCGGTGTTCAACTCGGCCAGCACGCCGCTGAACGTGGGCTGGGAGCACAACGTCAACGCGCAGCCGTTCGTCGGCGACCTGATCGCCTTGCAGGTGCGCGTCGGCGGCACCCTGGTCACCTCGCCGAACTTCGCCAGCATGTCGCTGGGCACCAGCACGCTGACCGACGCGCAGGGCCGGGTGTACACCCTGTCGTCGGAGGCGAGGGTGATCGACCGGGGCGCCCGGTTCTACGGCGAGGTGTCGTCGTGGCCGGTGCGCTGGTCGCCGACCGGCGCGGACCGGTGGGTGCCCATCACCGCGGCCGGCGTCACCCGCCGCCTGGCGCAGGGCAAGACGCCGCTGCGCTCCCCGCTGTACCGGACCCTGGTGGCGGCGAAGCCCACGGCGTACCTGCCGCTGGAGGACGGGCCGTCGTCGACCAGGCCGTCCAGCGCGGCGGCCGGCGTCTCGGCCGGCCGGTCGTCCGGGGTGGAGTTCGGCGTCACCTCCAACCGGCTGGCCGGCGCCACCACCACCGCCCGCTTCACCGCCCCCGACGGGTACCTCGGTTCGTCGGTGGTGCACCGCCCCTCGGCGACCGTCTGGTCAGTGCTGACGTTCTTCCGGCTGTCGTCGGCGCCCACCGGCGCGGACACTGTGTTCCTGCGCATCTACTGCGCGGGCGGCCGGGTGGCCCGCTGGGACTGGCTGGTCGGCAACGGCGTGTACCGGTGGATCGGCTACGACATCGACGGGGTGGTCGTCGACAACCGGGTGCTCACCAACAGCGTCGCCCCGCCCACGTCGTGGTCGCTGATGTACTTCGAGGTCGTCCGGTCCGGCTCGTCGACGACCTGGAAGCCGGTGTTCGCCAACGCCGGGTCGCCCACCTACTACACCGACCCGTCGGCCCCGTACACGATCACCGGCCTGCCCGGCTACCCGACCCGCATCGACGTGCTCAGCTCCACCTACCTGGACGGGTCGCAGTGGTCGCACCTGGCCGTCGACGACCAGAAGCTGCTGACCGTCGGCGACCTGACCGCCCTGTCCAGCGCGTACGCCGGGGAGCTGGCGGGGCGGCGGATGGCCCGGGTCGCCGCGGAGGCCGGCGTGGAGCTGGTCATCGACGGCCTGGCCGACGACACGATCCCGCTGGGCCCGCAACCGGTGGGGACCGCCCTGGACGTCATCCGCGACGCCGCCGCCGCCGACATGGGGATCTTGCAAGAGCGGCGCGGCGCCCTGGCCCTGTCGTACCGGCCTCGCTCCAGCCTCTACAACCGGCCCGCCCTGGCCCTGCCGTACGACGGCGGGTACCTCACCGAGCCGCTGGAGCCCGTTGACGACGACGACGCGGTCCGCAACGACATCACCGTGTCCCGGCCCGACGGCGCGTCGGTGCGGGCGGTGCGGACCAGTGGGCCGCTGTCGATCGCCGACCCGCCCGCCGGCGTCGGCGTCTACGACACCTCCGAGACCGTCAACGTGGCCAGCGACGCGCTGCTCGACGACGTGGCCGGGTGGCTGCTGCTCCTGGGCACCGTCGACGATGCCCGCTGGCCGCGCATCGGCGTGCAGCTGGCCGGCCCGGCCTGGCCGGTCGACACCGACCGCCGGGCCACCGCCGTGGCCCTGGACGCCGGCGACGTGGTGGCCCTGACCAACCTGCCCGACTGGGTGCCCGGCGGCGTCGCCCGGGCCATGGTCCAGGGCTACGACGAGCAGATCGGCCAGTACACCTGGTCCATCGTCTGGAACGCCACCCCCGCCGACCCCTGGACCGTGGCCATCACCAACGGCCCGCAGCGGGCCGGCGCCACCGGGGCGAGCCTGGCCACCGCCGTGACCGCGGCGTCGGCGACGTTGTCCCTGACCGCCACCGAGTCGGGCGCGCTGTGGACCACCAACCCGCTGGACTTCCCGCTGGACCTGCGCGTCGGCGAAGAGCAGGTGACGGTCTCGGCGATCACCGGTACCGCCAGCCCGCAGACCGCCACGGTGGCGGCCCGCGGCGTCAACGGCCCGGCGATGGCCTGGCCGGTCGGCACCGACGTGGACGTGTGGACCCCGGCCGTGGTGCCGCTGTGAGAGGAGAGCGCTGATGCCGGCAGGGCAGAGACTGGACGCGGGGCGGATCCCCGGTGAGCGGATCGCCACCACGTACCTGGACACCGACTCCGCCACCTTCACCGCCGAGACGGTCATCGCCACCGTGTCGGCGCCGCTGGTGACGGGCCGCACCTACCGGGTGCGGCTGATCACCCGTATCGGCACCTCGGTGGCCGGTGACGTCGCGACGCCCCGGCTGCGCGAGGACTCCCTCACCGGTGCGGAACGGACCGTGGACTACCTGCCGCTGCCCAACTCCGGCACCGTGGGCAACCTGTTCCAGGTCGAGTTCGAGTACACCGCCACGGCGACCGCCACGAAGACGTTCGTGGCCACCTGTCTGCGCTCCGGCACTGGCAACGCGTACCGCGAGGCCAGCTCCAACCGGCCGACCTACTTCTACGTCGAGTACCTCGGGGGCTGACGGTACGTACCACGCCGCTGCGCGCCCGCCGTACCACTGCGCGTACCACGTGGTACGGCGACGTCCGTACCACGTGGTACGTACCGCGACCCGACCCGCCATTTGGCGACCACGGAACCCGCCACTCAACCCGCCAACCAGCCCGCCACGGAACCCGCCACTCAACCCGCCAGCGGCGATAGCGCGACCCGCCAACCGGGCCCCGCCGTGCGCTATCCGACGGCGCGCCAGCTAGCGCACTTGCACCCGCCGCGACCTGCGCGAGGAAGCCCGGATAGCGGATAGCCCTGCTAGCCCCGGTGGGGGCTACTGCTAGCCCCTAGCCCCTAGCCCCATGTCCCCGGTCCCCGGGGACATCCCTGCTCAACGGCCCATCAGGGCCGGTCGCGGGGCGCAGCATGGTCGCGGTTCCGCGACCAGCCCCGCGACCGGCCCCCACCAGCAACAACGCCCGTTGGTCGCGCGGTCGCGGCACCCCCGCCGAGGCCCGAAAACCGCACCCTGAGGCACTTCGAGGGGGACCGCTCGCCGCGACCGCGACCCGCCGGCAGTAGCGCCGCCCGCGCTACCGGTAGCAGCCGCGCTACCTTCCCGCGCTACCTGGACCGCCGCCCGCGACCAGCGGAAACGCCACCAGGTAGCAAGTAGCAGACGAGCAGAGGCCCCCGACCTAACCCGGGTTCCGGGGGTTTCGGGGGTCTCTGGCGTGCTACCGCTACCGGCCGCCGAGCAAGGTAGGGCCAGGCTCGGATGCCGGTACGCGGCTACTGGCGGCCCAGCAAGGCGGAATCAGGCTGGGACGCGTTCCGCTCCGCGATGACCTGCTCGCACATCTGAGCCACGGCGATGCAGTGGGCGGCCAGGCGGCGGAGCTGCTCCGGGCTCATCTCGAAGTCGTCCGGCTCCCGGTGCGTCTCGCCGATGATGCCGACCGGGTAGGCGTGACCGTCCGGGGTTACGCGGAGCTCCGGCCAGACGTTCACCTCCATGGGCTCGCCGCTGGTGGCGGACTCGCCGACCACGCCGCGGGTGAACGGGCCGGAGTGGTTCTGCGTGCCGTCCTCGGCGGTGTAGTGCTCGACGCACCAGGGCGGGCAGGTGGCCGTACGTGCGGCGGTGGCGGTCATCGCGCGCTCCCGTCCACGAGCTCGGCGGCGGCCAGCAGCGCGGCGGCCAGGCGGCGGGCCTCGGCCGGGGTGCCGGTCCAACCCTCGGTGTTCTCGCTGCCGTGCCAGTGCCCCTGGTCGTCCTCGGCGACGGTCAGCACCACCCGCGGGGCCGTGGTCACCTCGCCGCGCTCGGTGGTGGCCTCCACGTACACGGTGGCGGTGGCCGCGTGCTCGGCGGACCAGGACGGGTCCTGCGCGGTCAGCTCGACCAGCACGCGCTCGTGGACCAGGCCGATGGAGAAGCCGTCCTGCTCGGTCACCTGGCCCCGGTGGTCCTCGGTGCACCAGGCCGGGCAGCCGGCGGTAATGGCCCGGGCGAGCTCGTGCACGCCGGCCGGGTTGTGGTGCGTGGCCAGCTCGATCAGCTCGGCGTCGGTGATGACCGGCCGGGACGCGGTGAACGCCCGGTGCAGGCCGTCGGCGTAGCCAGCGGCGTACCGGTCGTCCAGGAGGTCGGCGGCCGGGCGGGGACGGGGGATCGAGCGGAGATCGGTGGTGTCGGCGTCGTCGAGACGCGAGGCCGGCGGGACGGGTGCGGATGCGATGATGGTCATCGGGTCGCCTCCTGGGGCGATCAAGGGCCCGGGGCTCAGGAGGTGCAACTCCTGCCGGGCCCGTCTTCGTTCTTGCCAACAGCTTGGCATAGGCGTTGGCGGTACGTCAACACCTTGGCCTATCGGAAGGCCAAGATCTTGTGGCATGATGCACGCCATGAGCGATTACGACCTGACGCGCCTGGCCGGGCTCGGCAAGCAGTACGCGGAGCAGCGCGCCGCCGCCGAGAAGACCCGCGAGCAGCTCGCGCCGGAGATAGTGGCCGCTGCCCGCGCGAGGGTGCGTCAGGCCGACATCGTGAAGGCGTCAGGCCTCACCCGCGAGCGCGTCCGCCAGATCTGCCGCGCTGCCGGCATCGACCCGGAGTGACGGTCAGCGCTGGGGCACACCCGGGGCACATGGGGGCCGGATCGGATGAGATCCACTGAGACGACGTGAGAGGCAAAATCGCAGGTCAGGGCCGCTACGGCGGCCCTTTCCGCTGGTCGGGGAAGATCGCTAGTTATTCCAACGCCAAGTGATCGCCGCAGGCGCTCCGACCTTCGTCGGGGTGCCTGCCAGGGCCGCCCCTCTCTGCGATGCTGTGGGCGTGGAGTACGTGTCCAGAGTGCCGCGACCGCCGCTGGACGGGCTGATCGACGACATCTACCACCTGGAGGGTGTGCCGCCGTACGCCCGGCTGACGCTGCCGCCCATGCCGGCGGCGCTGCTCATCGTCAACCTCGGGGCGCCGTTCCGGATCCGCGCGGGCGCCGACATCGAGACGGCCGAGTACGCCGACGGCTGTGTGGTCACCACGCCCACCCGCGCGGTGGAGTTCGGCTACCCGCGCCCGACCCGCTCGGTCGGCGTGCACTTCAAGCCGTGGGGGCTGGCGCCGTTCCTGCCGATGCCCGCGGCCGAGCTGCGTGACCGGCCGGTGACGGTGGAGCAGGTCTGGGGGCGGGGCGCCACCGCCGAGCTGCGGGACCGGCTGGCCACGGCGGACGGACCGCACGAGATGCTGACGCTGCTCGAGGAGGAGCTGATGCGACGGCTGCGCGAGACCGCCGGCCTGGCGCTGGTCCGCCACACGAGCAGCGTCATCGCGTCGACCGGTGGGACGGTGGCGATCGGCGACCTGAGCCTGGCGGCCGGGGTCAGCGGCACGCATCTGGCCCAGCGGTTCAAGGAGCTCGTCGGCGTCACGCCGAAGCGGTTGGCCCGCACGTACCGCTTCGCCGCCACCGTGTTCGCGATCGACCCCGCCGGGCCGGTCGACTGGGCCGGTCTCGCCGGCGGCGCCGGTTATTTCGACCAGGCCCACTTCGGCCACGAGTTCCGGGCGTTCACCGGGCTGACGCCGACCCGGTACGTCGAGGTCCGGCGGCGGTTCCTGCGCGAACATCCCGGCCACACGCTGGACGGCTGGCCCCTGCCGCTCGATTGATTTTCTACAAGAGCGCCAGCTCAGGCCACGCTAGCTTGGGGGCATCCCAAGGGCAGAGGAGAGCCGGAGTGGGCACGGTGGTCATGTACAGCTCGGTGTCGGTGGACGGCTTCATCGCGGACGAGAAGGATCAGCCCGGGCCGCTGTTCGACTGGCTGTCGGGCGGTGACGTCCCGCTGGACGACAGCGGCGCGTTGACGGTGTCGCAGGCGTCCTACGACCACACCCGGGCGTACTGGGACCAGATCGGGGTGACGGTCGTCGGCCGGCACGTCTTCGACCTGACGGACGGCTGGGACGGGAAGCCGCCGGGTGGGGTCGACCACGTGGTCGTCGTGACGCACCGGCCGGCGCCGGAGGGCTGGGACGCCGGGGCGCCGTTCCACTTCGTCGACGGGGTCGAGGCGGCCGTGGCCAGGGCGCAGGAACTCGCGGGCGACCGCGTGGTCGAGGTCGCCGCCGGCGACGTCGGTGGCCAGGTGCTCGCCGCCGGCCTGGTCGACGAGGTACGGATGGACGTCGTACCCGTCGTGTTCGGGTCGGGCAAGCGCTACTTCGGCTCGGTCGACGCGCAGCACCTGTTGGCGGATCCTGACCTGGTGGTCCGGGGTGACCGGGTGCTCCACCTGCGCTACCGGGTGCGCCGCTGACCGATCCGGCGTTCCCGCTCGGCGGCGTACGCCGCGTCCAGCCGCTCGAAGGCCCCCGGCCCGTCCTGCGCCTTCGGCGGGGCGTCCAGGTGGCGTACCCGAAGCTCGTCCATCAGTTCCTCGACGAACTCCGGCCCCTCGTCCCGCATGATCTGCTGCCGGATCCGCAGCTCGTCGCTGCCCGGACACCAGTCCAGCCCCCACTCGCCCAGCGCGTGGATCACCGGGAGGGTCCGGATGCCGGCCTCGGTGAGGCTGTAGCGAGCCCGCTGCCCGCGCGCCGCGGTGCCACGGGTGAGGATCCCGGCGTCGACGAGCCGCACGAGGCGGTCGGCGAGGATGTTCGACGCGATGCCCTCGATCGATCCGGTGAGCAGGGCCCGGAAGTGGCGGCGGTCGCCGAAGATGACGTCGCGGAGCACCAGCAGCGACCAGCGGTCCCCGAGCACCTCGACGGCGGCGTTGATCGGACACCCGGACCGTGGTTCCACACTTCCTCCTTGACAGGCATCTCGTCCTCAATAGAGTAGTTGCAAATCGCAACCACTATGAACGGGGGCCGGATGGGCCGCTTCCTGTACTGGATGAACGTCTCCCTCGACCTGCGGATCGAGCAGGTCCCCGGGGACGACGGCGCCGGCGAATGGCTGCGCATCGACGAGGAGCTGCACCGCGAGTTCAACGCCCGGGCCCGCCGGCTCGCGGCCATGGTCCAGGGCCGGGTCATCTACGAGACGATGGAGGAGTACTGGCCGCGGGCCCGCGAGGACGCCTCGCTGCCGCAGGTCATGCGGGAGTACGGCCACATCTGGACCGACGCGCCCAAGGTGCTCGTCTCCCGCACCCGCGACCGCGCCGACCACCACACCCGGATCTTCGGCGGGGACGACGCGATCGACCAACTCGCCGCCCTGCGCGCCGGGACCGACGGCACGATCGGCGTCGGCGGCGCGACTATCGCCACCCAACTGCTCCGGGCCGGGCTCCTCGACGAGCTGCTGCTCTTCACCCACCCGTCGATCCTCGGTTTCGGCCGGCCGCTCTTCGACGACTACGACCGGCCGATCGACCTCGACCTGGTCGAGCAGCGGTCGTTCTCGCAGGGCGTCACGATGCACCACTACACGATCCGGGAGACGATCCCGTGCTGAGGCAGGTCGCGGACGGGGTGCTCGTCCACCAGAGCGGGTTCCTCCGGACCAACACCACCGTCCTGGAGGGCCCCGCCGGCGTGCTGCTCGTCGACCCCGGCCTGACCGGCCAGGAACTCGCCTGCCTCGCCGACGACCTGTCCGCATCGGACCGGACCGTCATGGCGGGCTTCTCGACCCACCCGGACTGGGACCACCTGCTCTGGCACGCCCGCCTCGGCGAGGCGCCCCGCTACGGCACGGCCCGCTGCGCGGCCGCCGTCACCGAGCAGTTGTCCGACCCGGACCTGAAGGCCAGGGTCACCGAGCACCTGGCCGAGACGGAGATCGCCGGGCAGGTCCCACTGGACCGGTACGGCCAGATCGCCGCCCTGCCCATCGGAACGACCCGGGTCCCCTGGGACGGCCCGGCAGCCCGGATCATCGAGCACCGCGCCCACGCGGTCGGCCACGCGGCGCTGCTCGTCGAGGAGCGCCGCGTCCTCGTCGCCGGTGACATGCTCTCCGACGTCCTGGTCCCGATGCTCGACCTGGAGAGTCCCGACCCGGTCGAGGACCATCTCACCGCGCTGGCGTTGCTGGAGGAGGTGGCGACCGACGTCGACGTCCTGATCCCCGGCCACGGGTCGGTCGGCGGAGCCGGTCAGGCGCGGGAGCGGATCGAGCGGGACCGGGCGTACGTGCTCGCCCTGCGCGACGGCCGCGAGCCCGACGACCCGCGGATCGGCCCCTCGGCGCCGCCCGGCTGGGAGTGGGTGACCGACCTGCACACCTGGCAGGCCGAGAGCGTTGCGAAGCGGAACCCGGGCGGCGGCACCGGAACCTGACACGCCCGCTGTCGTTTCCGTCCAAGACGACCGCCCCCCGCGGCGACTACGGTCGAACCGCAGCCCGACGGACGAAGAGGGGACAGCACCATGCGTGACCTGGTCTACACCGGTTTCATGTCGCTCGACGGCGTCGTGGACTCGCCCGGCGGCGGGCCGGGGGAGGAGCACCGCTGCGGCGGCTGGGTGTTCAAGGACCTCGACTTCGTCCCGGAGGCCTGGTCGATCAAGGGCGAGGAGCTCGCCGACACCACCGCGCTGATGTTCGGCCGCCGCAGCTACGAGGCGTTCGCCTCGGTCTGGCCCGGCTCGCCGGACCACGCCGACTACCGGGACCTGCCCAAGTACGTCGTGTCCGGCACGCTGGCCGACGACGCCCTGGTCGACGGGTGGGGGCCGACGACGATCCTGCGCTCCACCGAGGACGTCGCCGCGCTCAAGGCGGGCGACGGCGGCGCGATCTTCATCCACGGCAGCGCGGAGCTGGCCCGGCGGCTGTCGGACGCCGACCTGATCGACCGCTACCACCTGCTCGTCTTCCCCGTGCTGCTCGGCGCCGGCAAGAGCCTGTTCGGCCGGGCCGACCGGGACAAGCACATGCTGACGCTGCGGGAGTCGCAGAGCTATTCCAACGGGATCCTCAAGCTGGTCTACGACGTCACGCGCTGACCCAGGTCGAGACCCAGCGCGCCGCCGGCGCCCTCGCGCAGCTGCCCGGCGGTGCGTCCGACGTAGCAGCGCAGGGCCCGGGCCAGGTGCGGCTCGTCGAAGTAGTCGAGCTCGGCGACGACATCGGCGGCCGGTTCGCCGGCCGCCAGCAGCGCCGCCGCCGTACGGGCCCGCTCGATCTGCCGGACCGCACCCCGGGTCAGCCCGGTCGCGGCCCGGAACCGGCGTTCGACGGTACGCCCCGACACGACCGGCCGGTGACCGCGCAGCACCTCGGCGACGAGCGGGTCACGGACCACCGTCCCGGCCCGGACCAGCGCGTCGACCAGCGCCTCGACGTCGTCGGGGCCCGGCGTCGTCCAGCGCGCGCCGTCCAGCCGGAACGACCGGCGGGTGGTGTCGGGAAGCTCGACACCGTCGTCGACCAGCGCCGGCGTCGGCACCGCCCGCAACGAGGTGCCCACGGCGAAGTCGACGCCGGTGAAGGTCGCCCCCTGCGGCACCGGCGCCGTGCCGGCCCGGGTGCCGGGACCGGTGACGCTCGCGTACGCCCGGCCGGACTGCTGCCAGAACACCAGGCCCCAGCGCGCGCCGGCGACGGACGTCATCGTGGTGACCCGCTCGCTCGTGCAGGTCCAGCCGGCGTCGACCCACGGCGAGTCGGACCCACGCGTCTCGAACACCAGCCCCACGGGCGCGACGATACGCCGCGGGTCCGACCGGGTGCCGCCGGAAAAGATCACGCGTTCCGGGCGGCGCTTCGGTAGCGTTCCCGCTCGTGATCGAGCTTGTGGAGCGGCACACCGTGCTCGCCGTGGTGGTCGGGTCGCGGGCGTACGGGCTGGCGGGCCCGGGCTCCGACCACGACCGGCGCGGCGTGTTCGTGGCGCCGACCCGGGCGTTCTGGCGGTTGGAGAAGCCCCCCACCCACCTTGAAGGGCCGGCCGAGGAGCAGTTCTCCTGGGAGGTCGAACGCTTCTGCGTCCTCGCCTCGCAGGGCAACCCGACGGTGCTGGAGGTGCTCTGGTCCCCGCTGGTGGAGGCGGTGACCGAGGACGGGGAGCGGCTGCTGGCGGCCCGGTCGGCCTTCCTGTCCCGGCGGGTGGCCGAGACGTACGGCGGCTACGCGCGGGACCAGTTCGCCCGGGTGACCGCCCGCCGGGAGCGTACCGGGGAGACGAACCACAAGCAGGCCATGCACATGATCCGGCTGCTGGTCGCCGGGGCGCACGTGCTGCGTACCGGGGAGGTCCTGGTCGACGTGCGGCAGCTGCGGGACCGGCTGCTCGCGGTGCGCCGGGGCGAGACGCCCTGGGACGCGGTCACCGGATGGGCGGACGAGCTGCACGCCGAGCTGGCCGAGGCGGCCACCGCCACCGCACTGCCGCAGCGGCCCGACCTGGCCGCCGTGGACCGGCTGCTCACCGACGTACGGGAGAGGAACCTGCGGTGACCGTCGACGTGCCGGCGTGGGCGGCGCAGGCCGCCCGGGCGCTGCCCCGCCCCCTGCTCTTCGCCACCGTCAGCGGCGCCCACCTGTACGGCTTCGCCTCGGTCGACTCCGACCTGGACCTGCGCGCCGCGCACCTGCTGCCCGCGACCGAGGTGGTCGGCCTGCGCACCGGGCCGGAGACGTTGCAGCACACCGGGGTACGCGACGGCGTCGAGCTGGACGTGGTCAGCCACGACCTGCTGAAGTTCGCCCGGCTGCTGAACAGTCGCAACGGGTACGTCCTGGAGCAGCTGCTGTCCCCGCTGGTGGTGGTGACCACGCCGGTGCACGACGAGCTGCGGTCCCTGGCCCCGCGGCTGGTGACCCGCCACCACGCGCACCACTACCTGGGCTTCGCGGCCGGTCAGGAGCGGTTGTCCGCCCGGACCGGGCGGCTCAAGCCGGCCCTGTACACGCTGCGGGTGCTGCTCACCGGCATCCACCTGATGCGCACCGGCCGGCTGGAGACGGACCTCGGGGTGCTCGGGACTCACCTGACGTACGTGCCGGAGCTGATCGCCGCCAAACGGGAGGCCGAGCACGGGCCGCTGCCTCCCGGGGCCGCCGACCGGCTCGCCGCCGACGTGCCGCGGCTGCGCGCCGAACTGGAGGCGGCCCGGGACTCCTCGGCGCTGCCGGAGCACGCCGACCCGGCCGCGGTGGACGCCCTGCACGACCTGGTGGTCCGCACCCGCCTCGGTGGGGCGTGACGCCGGCCGGGCCGACGTGAGCGTCGACCGGGCCGGCGTCCGCGCTCAGCGGCCGGCGCCCACGGTGGCGGGGGCGGGCCAGCTGTCGGTGAAGACCCCGGAGGTCGCGGCGGTGCGGGCGGCGAAGCTGAAGTTGCGGTCCACCGTCGTGGCCTCGCCGGAGCTCGGGTACGGGTTGGTGCAGCTGGTGCCGGCGCTGCCGCCGGACATCAGGATCGCGCAGTTGCCGTTGTAGTTGTCGGGCAGGCCGAGGATGTGCCCGATCTCGTGGGTGACGATCCGCAGTGGGGAGTACTGCTGCGCCTGGTAGTAGTCGATGACCACGTAGCCGTTGCCGAGGCTGTTGCGCACGGCGTACGAGCCGCCGCCGTAGGTGTAGTAGATCATCAGGTTCGAGCCGCACTGCGCCATGTTGATGTTGAGGGTGGCGTTGTTCCAGATGGTGGCGGCCTGGTTGGCGTAGCTGGCGAACGGTCCGGCCTGGCTGGTGTTGTAGCAGACGTTGCGGAGGGCGGCGGTCGCCGGCGCGGCCTCGACGGCGACGGCGCCGAGCGTCGCCAGCATTGCCGCGGCGAGGGTGGCGAGGGCTCGGGTGATCCTGGGCAGACGCATCGTTCACGCTCCGTCGGGGGAAGGGGTGAGCGGGATGAGACCACCCTATAAATGGATGCGTGTCGATTTCAATAATTGACAGAGATGAATCTGGCTCGGCCGCCGTCGGTCACCGCTCGACTCGTGGCGCGAGCCGCTTCTCGAACCAGTGGTGCGCGTACCGCTCGGTGTTGAACGGCTCGACCTCCCGGTAGCCGGCCGACCGGTACAGCGCGATCGCCTCGGTGAGGTTGCGGTTGGTGTCCAGCCGGACCCGACGCCGGCCGCGCTGCGCGGCGTGTCGTTCCAGCTCGGCCAGGAGCCGCCGGCCGACCCCGAGCCCGCGTACCGTCCCGGCGACCCAGACGCGTTTGATCTCGGCGGGAGCGTCCGGGCGCAGCTTGACCGCGCCGCAGCCGACCGGCTCCGCGTTCAGCGTGGCCAGCAGGAACAGCCCGGCCGGTGGGGTGAGGTCGGCGTCGTCGACCGGGCTGCTCAGGGCGGGATCGAAGCCGTCGTCGAACCGTCGGGCCACCTCCCGGGCGTACGCCCGCACGCAGGCGCGGGCCCGCGGGTCACCCGGCGGGCAGGGCTCGATGACCACCATCGAGGAGACCAGCAGCCGCTCGACCTCGGCCATCGCCGCGACGAGCCGTTCCCGGTGCGGCCCGGCGAGCGGCTCCAGGATCGACTGGGCGAACCGGTCGGAGCGCTCGTCGAGCTCGGTCCACTCGGCCCGACCGGCGTCGGTGAGCCGGGCGTGGCGCACCCGGGCGTCGTCGCCGGCCCGGTCGCTCGGCCCGACCGTGACCAGCCCGTCGCCCTCCAGGGCCCGCAGGAGCCGGCTCAGGTGACCCGAGTCCAGGCCCAGCCGGGCGCGCAGCGCCGCCACCTCGGCGCCGCCCGGGCCGATCTCCCACAGCAGGCGCGCCTGCGCGAGTGGGCGGGCCCGGGCCATGTACGCGTCGTCCAGCGCGCCGATCCGCTGGGTGACCGTACGGTTGAACCGGCGTACGGCGGCGACCTGTCGTTCCATAAAGCTGACTTTAGTCAGGAATCCTGGTCGGGCAAGCGCGGCGGGCACGGGACATCGGGCCAGGATGCCAGGCGTGCCGGTCGCCGGGTGGGTCAGGGCCAGGTGCGCGCCTGCGCGTCGAACAGTTCCCGGTCGCTCTCCACCGGCAGCACGCAGACCAGGTGCCCGCCCGGCACCCGCAGCACCCGGCACTCCTGCCACCGCGCCACCTGGGTCGCGCCGAGGGCGAGCAGCCGGTCGGTCTCCGCCACCGGATCGTCGGTCTCGATGTCCAGGTGGAAGCGGGGGGCGTCGTCGACCGACTGGACGGCGGTCACCAGCCCGGGCAGCGCGCCGTGCAGGTCGATGAACTGCGGCTCGCCGGGGTCGGGGCCGGCGGGCACGCCGAGGGCGGCCGACCAGAACGCCGCGGCCGCGTCGGCCTCGTCCCGTGGGGCGTCGATGATGAGGGCGTACACCCGGCTGCGATGCATGCCCCGGACCATAACGGCCGGTCGCACCCGACGCTCGACGGCGAGGTCAGCGACCGTGCCCGAACCCGATGATCAGCGCCATGGTGACGCCGGCCAGCCCGGTCACGATTCCCGCCGCACCCGGTCCGACCGCCACGAACGCGACCAGGCCGCCGACCACGGCCACCACCAGCGCGACGGCCGCCGCGACCCACTGGGCGCGGGTCAGCGCCACCGAGCCGGGGCGCAGCGAGTACCGACGTCTCTCCACAGAGGTCAGTCTGGCATCGTTTGCCGCCGTCGTCGCGGTGGGAACCAGGGCGCATGGCTCTCTCCGGGAACCACCGCCGGTCGCCGGCGAAGCTGTACGCGGCGATGATGGTCGTGGTGGCGGGCTGTCACCGGGTGACGTCGTGCTCGTGGTGGAGCACGTCGTGCAGGAAGTAGACGGCGAAGCTGCGCACGGTGAACAGCGACCCGTTGTCGCGCCGCCCCGGCCGTTCCCACTGGTCGTCGCGGACCGCGTCGAACGCCGCGGCGGTCGCCTCCGCCTCGACGGCCAGCTGCTCGGCCACCTCGGCGGGGTTCCGGTGGAAGTAGTCCTCGGCGAGCGCGGTGGCGTCCTGGTCCCAGTTGGCGAAGGTCGGGTCGTCCTCCCGCAGCATCAGGGCCAGGCGCTGACGGAAGATCCGGCAGGTGTCCCGGACGTGGCAGGCGTACTCGACAGGTGACCAGACCGTCGGGGCCGGCCGGTCGCGGGCGTCCGGCCGGGCCAGCCGGGCCCGCCACAGCGGCACGGAGGCCCGCAGCCGGGCCGCGGTGGCCTCGGCCGGCTGCGGGGTGAACCCGCACTCCCGGCACCCCCGCGCGATGACGAAGGTCCAGTCGGCGGTCTCCGGCGGCACCGCCGCCGGCTCCCGCGCCGCGCCGGCGGCCGGCGTCCCGGCGTCGGCCGGCGGGTCGGCCAGGGCGGCCAGCCGGCGCAGCGCCGCGGTGGCGCTCGACGCCGAGGCGGGCAGCAGCGGCAGGCGGACGGCCGGGGTCGGGATCCGGCCCTCGGCGTGCAGGACGGCCTTGACCACGGTGGGGTTGGGTTCGGCGAAGAGCGCGGCGGCCAGCGCGGCCAGCCGGTGGCCCAGCGGTCGCGCCCGGGCCACGTCCCCGACCCGCCACGCCGCGACCAGGGCGGTGAAGTCGCCCGTGGCGAGGTGCGCGGAGGCGGCGATGCCGCCGTGCGCGCCGAGCGCCAGCACCGGCGAGAGCAGCTCGTCGTCGCCGCCGAGCACCGCGAAACCCGGTGGCGGGTCGGCCAGCAGCCGGACCGTGGTCGGGTCGAGCGCACCCACCGCGTGCTTGACCCCCACCACGCCCGGGATCGCCGCCAGCTCCCGCAACGCCTCGACGGAGAGGGACTGCCCGGTCCGGTACGGCACGTGGTAGGCGACCAGCGGCACCGGGCTGAGCGCGGCCAGGTGGGCGAGGTGGGCGAGCACCCCCCGCTCGCCGGGGCGTACGAAGGGTGGCACCAGGGTCAGTGCGGCGCTCACCTCCGGCCGCCCGGCCAGCGCCGTCAGCTCCTCGGCGGTGTGCGCCCCGACCAGCAGGGGCGCGGACCGCTCCCGGCACGCCCGCGCGACCGTGTCGAGCACCGCACGCCGTTCGGCGGGGGAGAGCGCGCCCGGTTCGGCGGTGGTGCCGAGGGCCACCAGGCCGGTCGCCCCGCCGTCGAGCAGGTGGCGGGCGAGGCCGGCGAGCGCGTCCAGGGCCACCGTCCCGTCCTCGGCGAACGGGGTGATCAGCGGAACGAAGAGGCCGGTCATCGTCATGACCCCAGCCTCGGCCACCGGACCGGTCAGCACCAGTTCCGATTCCTCAACGAAACCGTAAGCTGAACTTATGCTCGACGTCCGTCGCCTGGTCCTGCTGCGCGACCTCGCCCACCTCGGCACCATCGCCGCGGTCGCCGACGCCCACGCCTACACCCCGTCGGCGGTGTCCCAGCAGCTGGCCGCCCTGCAACGGGAGGCCGGGGTGCCCCTGCTGGAACGCACCGGCCGGCGGGTCGGCCTCACCCCGGCCGGGGTGGCCCTGGTCCGGCACGCCGAGACCGTGCTCGCCGCCCTGGAGTCCGCCGACGCCGCCCTGGTCGCCGCCCGCACCGGCCTGTCCGGCACGGTCCGCATCGGCGCCTTCCCCAGCGCCGTACGCACCCTGCTGCCCGCCGCCCTGGTGGCCCTCGGGCGGGAGCACCCGGCGCTGGACCTGATGGTCACCGAACTGGACCCCACGGCCGTCCCGGCGGCCCTGCGCGAGCGGCGCCTCGACGTGGCCCTGCTCCACGACTACGACGTCGCGCCCGTCCCACCCGACCCGGCGCTGGACGCCGAACCGCTGCTCACCGAGACGGTGTACCTCGCGGTGACCGCCGACACGCCGTTCGACCCCGCCGATCCCGTCCGGGCCACCCGGGACGCCGACTGGGTGATGGGCAGCCCCGGCACCCTCTGCCACACCATGGCCGTACGCGCCTGCCAGCTGGCCGGCTTCACCCCGACCGTCCGCCACCACGCCGACGACTTCACCGCCGTCCTGGCCCTGGTCGCCGCCGGGCAGGGGGTGGCGCTCGTGCCACAGCTCGGGGCGGAGAACCCACCACCCCGGGTGCGGCTGGTGCCGCTGCCGCTGCGCCGGCTGACCCGGATCGCGTACCGGCGCGGCGCCGGCCGGCACCCCGCGGTGGCCGCCTGCGCCGCCGCGCTGCACGCCGCCACCGCCGCCCACCTCGACGGCCGGGAGGCCCCGGCGAGCGGGTGACCGGACTGGCAACGCCCGGCTACGGTGCGGGCATGCGAACTATCTGGATCGTGCTCGGCGTCGTGGTGCTGCTCGGCCTCATGTCCATCTGGTACGTCGCCCGACGGGACCGGGCCCGGACGACCTCCGGCGAGGACACGGCGGCCACCCGGGCCGCCACCGCCGAGCAGGAGCGGCACGCCGCCGAACGGCACGGCGCGCAGGGCGGCGTCTGGCAGCGTGGGCAGCAGGGACCCGGCTGAGTCCCACGTGGACACGGTGACCGGCCGGTCCGGGATCGCCGCCGTCCGGTCACCCGAACCGCCGCGCCCCTCAGCGCCGTACGCCGGACCCGGCCGCCACCAGGGCGTCGCGCCACCCGCGCATGTTCCACCCGGCCCGTTCGTTGAACATCGCGTCGAGGAATCCGGGTCCCTCCGTACCGTCCGGCGCGGCGGCGCGGTCGGCCCGGAAGGCGGCGAGCGCCTGCTGCTGCTCGCGGCTGGGGTCGGGGGAGATGCTCGCACCCCGCCCGACCAGGGCGTACCGCCGACCGTCCACGTCCAGCAGCAGGGTGCGCAGCCGGGTCAACCGGCCACCGACCTGGCCGACGGGGACCACGAACACCTCCGCCCCGACCCGGTCCCGGGCCCGCAGCCACCCCTGCTCCAGGGTCAGCAGCACCGGCACGCACCGCAGTCCGTTCCAGAGGCTCTTCCGCCAGTAGACGATGCTCGCGTGCGCCGGGCCGTTGGTCACGACGGCACCCTACCGGCGCGCCGCCGTCGAACGATCCCCGGCCGCCATCCGTGATCAGCGATGGGCATCATCGGAGTACGGCCGGGGTACTGCGCCTGACAGGAACGACTGGAGCCGGGGAGGCAACGGTGGGGGAGAAGACGGGACGTCGGCGGCCGGGACCGCTGGCCGGGCTCGTGGTGGCCGTCCTGGTCGGCGCCGGTTGTGCGGTCGGCGGGGTGAGCAGCCAGGGCGAGCCGCAGGACCAGCCGCCCGGGCAGCAGGAGCCCCGCGGCTCGGCCGACCCGCAGGCCACCCGGGCCGACGGCACCACCAGCGTCGCGGAGTTCAAGGAGGACTTCAACGGCGCGGTGGGCGGTGCCCAGCAGTACTGGACCGCCCAGTTCAAGGCCTCCGGCGAGCGGTTCCGGCCGATCCGGCGGGTCATCCCGTACCAGCGCGGCGGCGAGGTGTCCTGCGGCAACCAGCCGCTGCCCCGCAACAACGCCGTCTACTGCTCGGCCGGGGACTTCATCGCCTACGACGTGAACTGGTCCGTCCAGGCGTTCCGCAAGATCGGCGACGCGTTCGTGTTCTACCTGCTCGGCCACGAGTACGCCCACGGCGTCCAGGTGCGCCTCGGCATCCGCTACAGCTACACCATCCAGCAGGAGTTGCAGGCCGACTGCATGGCCGGGGCGTACATCGGCGACTCGGTGCGGGCCAAGACGCTCACCCTCCAGGACGGCGACCTGGACGAGCTGCGCGAGGGGCTGCTCGCGGTCGGCGACGACCCGGACCAGCCCTGGTTCGCCGAGGGCGCCCACGGCACCGCCGAACAGCGCACCGAGTCGTTCTTCCGCGGCTACGAGAAGTCCCTGGACGCCTGCGACCTGAACTGACAGCGGGGGGACCTGGGTCACCCCGCGCCGGGACCCCCGCGGGCCGCGGCGCGCCCGGTTGAGAGGATCCCCGGGTACGCCACACCCCGGGAGGATCCGCTGAGCAGCTCACACCCCGCCGCCGTGCTCTTCGACATGGACGGCACGCTGGTCGACAGCGAGAAACTCTGGGACGTCGCGCTCCAGGAGCTGGCGGCGACGTACGGCGGCACGCTCTCCGCCGCCGCCCGGCGTGCCATCGTGGGCACCAGCATGGCCGCCTCGATGCGGATCGTGCACGACGACCTCGGCCAGCCGGAGCGGGACCCGCAGGCCAGCGCCGCCTGGATCAACGAACGCATCCTGGAGTTGTTCCGCACCGGCCTGGCCTGGCGGCCGGGCGCCTCGGCCCTGCTGCGGGCGGTACGCGCCGCCGGCATCCCCACCGCGCTGGTCACCTCCAGCGGCCGGCCCCTGGTCGAGGTCGCCCTGGACACCCTCGGCCGGGACAGTTTCGACGCGGTGGTCTGCGGCGACGAGGTGGACGCGGCCAAGCCGCACCCGGAGCCGTACCTGACCGCCGCCCGGCTGCTCGGCGTGCCGATCGGGCGGTGCGTGGCGATCGAGGACTCGCCGACCGGGGTGGCGAGCGCGTTGGCCGCCGGCGCGGCGGTGCTGGCCGTACCGCTGGAGGTGCCGATCCCGGCCGCCGACGGCGTACACCAGCTGGAGAGCCTCACCGCGGCGGACCTGGAGCTGCTGGCGGCGCTGCTCGGCGAACCACCGGCCTGAGCCGGCGGCGTCCCGTCGATCGGGACCCGGACGCCGGACGGCCCCACGCCGGTGGCGTGGGGCCGTCGCGGTTGCCGTCGACTCAGTCGTGGGCGATGGCGCCCAGGACGTTGATCCGGGCGGCCCGGATGGCCGGCACCACCGCGGCGACCACCCCGACGATCGCGGCCAGGAGCAGGAAGACACCCATCCGACCCCACGGCAGGACCAGGTCGGTGATCCCCTCGTCCTTGAGCGCCCGGACCACGGCCGCGCCCAGCCCGGTGCCGACCACCACGCCGAGCAGGGCGCCGAACACCGAGATCACCACCGCCTCCACGGTGATCATGCCCATGGTCTGCGCCCGGCGCAGCCCGATCGCCCGCAGCAGGCCCAGCTCCCGGGTGCGTTCCAGCACCGACAGGGCCAGCGTGTTGACGATGCCCAGCACCGCGATCACGATCGCCAGCGCCAACAGGATCTGGATCATCGTCAGCGGCGTGTCCAACTGGCTGGTCTGCTGCTTGATGAAGGCGTCCCGGTCGGCCACCGACACCTCCGGGCTGTCGGCCAGCAACCGGTCCAGCTGCGGCTGGACGTCGGCGACCCGGGCCCCGGGCGCGAGCTGCACGTAGCCCTGGATCGGCTTGGGGATGCGGAAGTCCTTCGCCGCCGCCACCGGCACCACCGCCGGGTTGGTCAGCTGGGAGCTTTCGTAGATGCCGCTGACCGTGTAGGTCCGGGCCTCGCCCCGCGACGGCTGGACGGTGACCTGCTGGCCCACCTGCACCCCGCGGGACTTCGCGGTGTCCGCGCTGAACAGCATCTGGTCCGGGCCGAGCCGGCTGATGTCGCCGGCCACCCGCTTCGCCCCGAACACCCGCGTGAGCGCCGTCGGGTCGCTCGACGCGCCCACGAAGGTCTTCTCCCCGTTCACCACCGCCAGGTCGCCGTACTCGCCGTCGACCAGGGCCACCCCGGGGATCGCGGCGGCCCGCTCCAGCACCGCCGGATCGAAGCTCGGCGGGCGCGGACCGCCCTGCGGCCCGGCGATCACCAGCTCCGCCGAGATCCGGTCCTGGGCCAGCCTGGTGATGCTGCCCTTCGCCGAGTCCAGGATCACCGTCACCCCGGTCACCAGCGCGATGCCGACCATCAGCGCGGCGGCGGTGATCGCCGTGCGGCGCGGGTTGCGGCCGGAGTTGAGCCGGCCCAGCTTGCCCGGCACCGACCAGGCGAACAGCGACCCGAGCAGCGTCACCACCGGCCGACTGATCAGCGGGGTGAGCAGCGCGACCCCGATGAAGGTGAAGAGCACCCCACCGAGGATGGTCGGCAGCGTCCGGTCGCCGGCGTTGTCGGTGAGCCCGAGGAAGAGCAGCACCGCCCCGACCGCCGTGACCAGGGCACCGCCCACGGTCACCCTGGTCAGCGGCCGGTCCGGGGTGGCCACGTCCTGCATGGCCGCGATCGGTGGGATCCGCGCCGCCCGCAGCGCCGGCAGCAGCGCCGCCACCACCGTGATGACCAGGCCGACGGCGAACGCGCCGATCACCGCTGCGGCCGGCACCCCCAGCCCCGCCAGGGTCAGACCGCCGGCGAGCTTGCCGAACAGGTACGCCAGCAGCGCCCCCACCCCGATGCCGGCGCCCAGCCCCAGCACCGAGGCGACCAGGCCGATCGCCACCGCCTCCAGCACCACCGAGCCCACGATCTGCCGCCCGCTGGCACCGATGGCGCGCATCAACGCCAGCTCCCGGGTCCGCTGCGCCACGATGATCGAGAAGGTGTTGAGGATCAGGAAGGTGCCCACCAGCAGCGCCACCGCGGCGAAGCCGAGCAGCACCTTGTTGAAGAACGACAGCCCCTCCTTGAGCCCGGCGGAGGCGGCCGCCGACTCCTGGGCGCCGGTCCTCACCTGGTAGCCGTCGCCCAGGGCCCGCGCCACGTCGTCGCGCAACGCCGCGTCGTCGACCCCGTCGGCGGCCCTGACCCGGATGTTCGTGAAGGTGTCCTTCTTGCCCAGCATCAGCTGCTGCGCCACCGGGGTGGTGAACGCGACCTCGTTCACCCCGCCGACGGAGTCCCGGCCACCGCTGTAGCCGAAGACGCCGACCAGGGTGAAGTTCTGCCTCGGCGCCAGGGTCAGCACGCCGACCCGGTCGCCCACCTTCACCTTCGCCGCCTGCGCCAGCGCGGCGTTGACCACGATCTCGGTGTCCGCTCGGGGCTCGCGCCCCTCCCGCAGCTTCACCACGTCGTCCTCGCCGAGCCAGTTCTCACCCAGCTGCGGCGGCCCGAACGAGGTGACGGCCTTGCCGTTGCTGCCGATCAGCAGCGCACCGTCGGAAGCCACCACACCGGTCGCCTCGGCGACCCCCGGCACCCCGCGCACCTGTTGCAGTACGGCGCCCGGCACGGGCGCCGTGACCTGCTCGCCCTCGGTCTCGCCGACCGCCACCTTCGGCTTCGCCGAGACGTTGACGTCGACCCCCTCGTAGGCGTCGGCGAAGACCTGGTCGAACGAGCGGCCCAGCGTGTCGGTCAGCACGAACGCGCCGGAGACGAACATGACGCCCAGCACCACCGCCAGGCCGGACAGGATCAGCCGTACCTTGCGGGCGAGCAGGCTCTTGAGGGTGGCCCGGAACATCAGCGGGTCACCTCGGCCGCGGTGTCCAGCTTCTTCATCGTGTCCAGCACGGTCTCCGCCGTCGGCTCGGTCAGCTCCGAGACGATCTGCCCGTCGGCCAGGAAGACCACCCGGTCGGCGTACGCCGCGGCGGTCGGGTCGTGGGTGACCATCACGATGGTCTGCCCGTGGGCGCGTACCGAGTCGCGCAGGAAGGCGAGCACCTCCGCGCCGGAGCGGGAGTCCAGGTTGCCGGTCGGCTCGTCGGCGAAGATAACCTCCGGGCGGGCGACCAGCGCCCGCGCGCACGCCACCCGCTGCTGCTGACCGCCGGAGAGCTGCGCCGGACGGTGCCCCAACCGGTCCCGCAGCCCGACCGTGTCGATCACCGTGTCGTACCAGGCCGGGTCCGGCCGGCGCCCGGCGATCGACAGCGGCAGCAGGATGTTCTCCTGCGCGGTCAACGTGGGCAGCAGGTTGAACTGCTGGAAGATGAAGCCCACCTTGTCCCGGCGCAGCTTCGTCAGCCCGGCGTCCCCCAGCCCGGTCACCATGGTCTCGCCGATCGACACCGTGCCCCGGGTGACCGAGTCCAGCCCGGCCAGGCAGTGCATCAGCGTCGACTTGCCCGAGCCGGAGGGGCCCATGATGGCCGTGAACCGGCCGCGTTCGAACTCCGCGGTCACCCCCCGCAGCGCGACGACCTGCGCCTCACCGCTGCCGTACACCTTCCACACGTCGTCGGCCCGGGCCGCAGCCCCGGCCTGCCGGCCCACCGTAGCCGTCACGTCATCTACCTCTTCCTGACCGTGGTCGCACCGCCCCCGCTGGTCGGTGCGGCGACTCCATCCTCCGTGCCGCGCGGCCCCGAACCGTCCGCCTGGCGGCGGAGCCGGTGCCGATCTTTCGCTGCGGGTCGGCCCCGAGACCGACTCAGGGTCATCCCCGACCGCCGCGCGTGGCGTGGTCGACGGTAGGACCTGACGCCACGTGAGGATCAACCCCGTCGCACCGCCTGCGGTCACGGTAGGTGACGACGGCAAGCGCCGTCGTCCGTCCGGAGGCGGATCCCCGGGTACGCCCGGTGCACGGCCGCGGGCGGGGCCGCTACGCCCGGGGACGTACCAGACCCGACTCGTACGCCAGCACCACCGCCTGCACCCGGTCCCGCAGGCCCAACTTGGTCAGCAGGTGCCCGACGTGGGTCTTGACCGTGGTCTCGCTCACCGCCAGCACCCGGGCGACCTCCGCGTTCGACAGCCCCCGCGCCACCTGCACGAGCACCTCCCGCTCCCGCTCGGTCAACGCGTTGAACAGCCGAGGCGGATCCACCGCCGGATCGGGCAGCAACTCGGCGAAGCGGTCCAGCAGCCGCTTGAGGATGCGCGGGGTCACCGCCGCCTCGCCGGCCGCGACCGTCCGGATCGCCGCCACCAGGTCCTCGGCCGGCACGTCCTTGGCCAGGAAGCCGTACGCCCCGGCCCGCACCGCGCCCACCACGTACTCGTCCAGGTCGAAGGAGGTCAGCACCAGCACCCGCACCGGCAGCCGGGCCTCGACGATCGCCCGGGTCGCCGCCACCCCGTCCAGCCGCGGCATCCGGACGTCCATCAGCACCACGTCGGGCGACAGCCGGCGGGCCAGCTCGACCGCCTCCACCCCGTCGGCCGCCTCGCCCACGATGTCCAGGTCCGCCTCGGTGCCCAGCACCATCCGGAAGCCGGCGCGCAGCAGCGGCTGATCGTCGGCGAGCAGGACGCGCACCGGACGGGTCGCTCGCGCGCTGTCGGTCATCCGGCCTCCCGGTCGTCGCCGTGGCCCGGGCCCGGTCCTTCGCGGCCAGGCTCCGGCCGTTGCACCGCGCATTGTCGCCCAGGCGCCCGCCGTCGGGGGCCGCCCGGTGGCTACTCGTCGGCGCCCGGCGCGGCCGGCCGGGAGCGGGCGTCGGTCAGCGGATCGGCGGCGCCGGCCGCGACCGGGAACGGCGGCGGCGTGCCGCCGAACGTCGGGCAGTGCGCCTGGTGGCTGCACCAGTCGCAGAGCCGGCTCGGCCGGGGCCGGAAGTCCTGCCGCGCGGTGGCCTGCTCGATCGCCTGCCAGAGCGCCACCACGGTGCGCTCGAAGCGCAGCAGTTCGTCGGCGTCGGGCGAGTAGTCACAGACCTCGGCGTCCTTGAGGTAGAGCAGCCGCAGCACCCGGGGCACCACCCCACGGGTGCGCCACAGCACCAGGGCGTAGAACTTCAGCTGGAACAGCGCCCGCGCCTCGAACGCCTCGCGCGGCGCCCCGCCGGTCTTGTAGTCGACCACCCGCAACGCGCCGTCCGGCGCCACGTCCAGCCGGTCGAGGTAGCCGCGGATCAGCAGCTCGTCGTCGACCACCGCGGAGATCAGGCTCTCCCGCTCGGCCGGCTCCAGCCGGCTCGGGTCCTCCACCGCGAAGTAGCCCTCCAACAGGGCCGCCGCCGAGCGCAGGAACTCCGCCGGGCCGACCTCGTCGCCGGCCTCGAAGAGCCCGGCCAGCTCCGGCTGCTCGGTGACCAGCCGGTCCCACTGCGGGGCCACCAGGTCACCGGCCGACGCCGGGGTACGCGTCGCCGCCGGCAGGTCGAACAGCCGCTCCAGCACCGCGTGCACCAGGGTGCCCCGGGCCTGCTCCACGGTCGGCCGCTCCGGCAGCCGGTCGATGCTGCGGAACCGGTAGAGCAGCGGGCAGGTCTTGAAATCCGCCGCCCGCGACGGCGACAGCGACGCCCGCACCGAGGGCGGCGGCACCACCACCGTGGTGGACGCCCCGTCCCCGGACGCCGGGGCGGCGCCGCGCAGGGCGAGGGTTTCCTGTCCGTCGATCACCGGTTCCGCCGTCATGCCCGGAAGGTTAGGCCACCGGTGTGACAGCCCCTCCGTCGCCGCACCGGAGCATGATCCGCGCCGCGTAGCATCGACCCGGTGGAGCAGACGAGCAGGCCGCCGCGCCGGCCCCGGCGACGTCCCGGCCTGACCGTCGGCCGGATCTTCGGGGTGCCGCTGCGGCTGGACCTGTCGATGCTGCTGCTCACCCTGGTCGTCACCGTCACCTACGCCGAGCTGGCCCGCGACCGGCTCGGCTTCACCGCGCTCGGCGGTTACCTGATCGGCCTCGGCTTCGTCGTGTCACTGCTCGGCTCCGTGCTGCTGCACGAGCTCGGGCACGCGCTGACCGCCCGCCACCACGGCATCGGCGTGCGCGGGATCACCCTGGAGCTGCTCGGCGGGTACACCGAGATGGACCGGGACGCGCCGAACGCCCGGATCGACCTCCAGGTCTCGCTGGCCGGGCCGGCGGTCTCCGCCGTCCTCGGCCTGGCCGCCGTCGGCGCCACCCTGGCCCTGCCCGCCCACACCCTGGCCCACCAGCTGGCCCTGCAACTGGCGCTGAGCAACGTCATCGTCGCGGTGTTCAACATCCTGCCCGGCCTGCCGCTGGACGGCGGCCGGGCGCTGCGCGCCGCCGTCTGGGCGCTCACCCACGACCGGCACCGGGCCACCGAGATCGCCGGCTGGGTCGGCCGCGCCGTCGCCGTCGGCACCGCCGTCGCGGTGGTGCTGCTCACCCTCGCCGATGTCGTGGTCCCGCTGGTCCTGCCGCTGATGCTGCTGGTGGTCCTCACCCTCTGGCGCGGCGCCGGGCAGTCCATCCGCTACGCCCGGATCAGCCGCCGCTTCCCCCTGGTCGACCTGAGCCGGCTCGCCCGACCGGTGCTCGCCGTGCCCACCGGCACCCCCCTCGCGGAGGCGCACCGCCGCCGCGCCGAACACCAGCCGGCCGGCGCCGCGGTCACCGTCGTCGACTCCGCCGGCCGTACCGTCGCCCTGGTCGACCCCGCCCGCGCCGAACGGGTGCCCGCCGAGCGTCGCCCCTGGGTCGCGGTCGACGCGGTGTCCCGACCGCTGGCCCAACTGCCCGCCCTCCCGGTCGGGCTGGACGGCGAACGGGTGATGGAGGTCGTGCAGACCCACCCGGGCGCACAGTACGTCGTGACCGCAGGCGAAGATGTCGTCGGCGTTCTGCACATCGCGGATCTGGCGCAGCTCCTGGAACCCAAACGGAAGATGAACACGTGACCGCACAGCCCTCCACCGTCCCGGCCGACCCCGCCACCGCGGCGCTGCCCCCCGTGCACCGAGGGCCGTTCCGGGTCGGCGACCGGGTGCAGCTGACCGACCCCAAGGGCCGGATGCACACCCTGACGCTGGAGCCCGGCAAGGAGTTCCACACCCACCGCGGCATCCTCAAGCACGACACCCTGATCGGCCTGCCCGACGGCAGCGTGGTCACCACCGCCGGCGGCGGCACCGCCTTCCTGGCCCTGCGCCCCCTGCTGTCGGACTACGTGCTCTCCATGCCGCGCGGCGCCCAGGTGATCTACCCCAAGGACTCCGCGCAGATCGTCGCCATGGGCGACATCTTCCCCGGCGCGAAGGTGCTCGAGGCCGGCGCCGGCTCCGGCGCGCTGAGCTGCTCGCTGCTGCGCGCCGTCGGCACCGAGGGCGAACTGCACTCCTTCGAGGTCCGCGACGACTTCGCCCAGATCGCCCGGCGCAACGTCGAGGCGTTCTTCAACGGCCCGCACCCGGCCTGGAACCTGCACGTCGGCGACGTGGCGCAGTGCCAGGAGACCGGCTTCGACCGGATCATCCTGGACATGCTCACCCCCTGGGAGACCCTCGACATGGTCGAGCGGGCGCTGGTGCCCGGCGGGGTGTTCATCGGCTACGTCGCCACCACCCCCCAGCTCTCCGAGCTGGTCGAGGCGCTGCGCGAGCGCGGCGGCTGGACCGAGCCGCGGGCCTGGGAGTCGCTGGTGCGCGACTGGCACGCCGAGGGACTGGCCGTACGCCCCGACCACCGGATGATCGCGCACACCGCGTTCCTGGTCTCCGCCCGCAAGCTCGCCCCCGGGGTCACCGCCCCGCCGCGCCGGCGCAAGCCCAGCAAGGGCGCCGAGGCGTACGCCGAGCGGCGGCAGGCGCTGCGCGCCGCCGAGGCGGCCCGGCAGGCGGCCGTCGAGGCCGAGCAGACCACCCCGGAGCCGGAGCAGTCGTGAGGCCCACCGGCGTGACCAGGAACGACGGGAACCGCCGCCGAAACCTGGGCAGCCGGTGGGTGAGCGAGGCGCGCAACCGCGTATCCTCGCCCGCGGCGTGGACCGGCCCTGGGGAGGGGGTGGCATGAGCGTGCGCAACGGCGTCCGGCGCGGCGCGGTCGACCGGTCGGAGGCGACCGCGTGAGCCGGGCCGGCTTCAACGGCGACGTGTCCGCAGTCTTTCCCGACTGGTCGCCGTACCAGGACCTGGAATCGGCCGCCCGGGCCTACCTGCGCGACCCCGACGTGGCCCTGGAGGCCCTCGGTGGGGTGCTGCGCGGCGCCTCCGTGCTCGGCTTCACCCTGGAACGCTTCGTCAACGAGGTCAACGGGGTCTGGCAGGAGGTCGTCGTCTGCGACGGCAGCCGGCTGGTGCTCTGGCACGGCGAGGACGTCCCGCCGGGGGAGGGGCCGCCGGGCTCGATGACCTCGTCGCTGCGGGTGGTGCCGGTGACCACCGTCACCGAGGTCGGCTGCCGGCGGCGGCTCACCCGGGCCGAGAGCGGTGAGATCCGGGTCGACAGCATCGACGTCTACCTGCTGCTCACCTCGCTGGACGAGGCGCCGCCCGGTGACGAGGTGGCCGGGGCGCCCCGGCACGACGCGCTGCGCTTCGGCAAGACCCTCGACGACGGCGGCGCCGGCCAGATCGCCCGGCTGGAGGAGTTCGCCCGGCTGGTCGCCTCGGTGGTCGGCCGGCCGGTGCTCTGAGCGCCGGCCCGCCGTCCGCCCCGGGCGCCGGTGGGCCGGTCAGTCCTCGGCGTCCGGGCCGGCCACCTCGACGCCGTCGCTGCCGCGCACTACGTGGATGCAGTCGCCCGGGCACTCCTTCGCCGAGTCGATCACCTCGAGGCGCAGGTGCTCCGGCACGTCGACCCGGCTGCCCGGGGCCAGCCGCAGCTCCCCGTCGGCGCCCTTGACGTACGCCAGGCCGTCGACGTCGAACTCGAAGACCTCCGGCGCGTACTGCACGCAGAGCCCGTCACCCGTGCAGAGATCCTGGTCCACCCAGACCTGCAACTGATCGGTCGCGACCTCGGCCACCGGTGCACCCCCCATGTTCTCCCGTCCCACGCCTCGACGGTACCCGAACGCCCGGACCTGCCCCGGAGGCCACCCTGGCGATCAAGGTTCAGTGACGAGGGCGTTGCGTGGGACCGAATCGGGCTCACAGCGGCTAGTGTTAGGCAAGAACGTTCAAGCCCCCCGGGGAGGTGGGACGTGGCACGCAGCGACGACGCGGACTCGCGCGCCGCACGGTGGGAGAAGGAGGCCCACGATCTCTCCACGCAGGTCGCGTTCCTTCAAGAGGAACTCGCTCTGGTGCGGCGCAAGTTGACCGAAAGCCCCCGACACGTCCGGCAGCTCGAAGAGCGGCTGGCGGCCACCCAGGCACAGTTGGCGCGGCTGACCGAGAACAACGACCGGCTGGTGAGCACCCTCAAGGAGGCTCGCGCGCAGATCGTGACGCTCAAGGAGGAGATCGACCGCCTCGCACAGCCGCCGAGTGGCTACGGCGTCTTCCTGGCGAAGCACGACGACGGGACGGTGGACGTGTTCACCGGTGGGCGCAAGCTCCGGGTCGCCGTCTCGCCCTCGCTGGACGTCGACGAGCTGCGACGCGGCCAGGAGGTCCTGCTCAACGACGCGCTCAACATCGTTGACGCGTTCGGCTACGAGCGGGTCGGCGAGGTGGTGATGCTCAAGGAGATCCTGGCGGGCCCCGAGGGCGCTCCGGGTGACCGGGCGCTGGTGGTCTCGCACTCCGACGAGGAACGGATCGTGCACCTGGCCGAGACCCTGATCGGTTCGCCGATCCGGGCCGGCGACTCGCTCATGATCGAGCCCCGCTCGGCGTACGCGTACGAGCGGATCCCGAAGAGCGAGGTCGAGGAGCTGGTCCTCGAGGAGGTTCCCGACGTCGACTACACCGACATCGGTGGCCTCCAGTCGCAGATCGAGCAGATCCGCGACGCCGTGGAACTGCCCTTCCTGCACGCCGACCTGTTCCGCGAGCACCAGCTCCGACCGCCCAAGGGCATCCTGCTCTACGGCCCGCCGGGCTGTGGCAAGACGCTCATCGCCAAGGCGGTGGCCAACTCGCTGGCCAAGAAGATCGCCGAGCGTGAGGGCAAGGAGCGGCACACCAGCTTCTTCCTCAACATCAAGGGCCCGGAGCTGCTCAACAAGTACGTCGGCGAGACCGAGCGGCACATCCGGCTGATCTTCCAGCGCGCCCGGGAGAAGGCCGGCGAGGGCACCCCGGTGATCGTGTTCTTCGACGAGATGGACTCGATCTTCCGGACCCGTGGCTCCGGTGTCTCCTCGGACGTGGAGAACACCATCGTCCCGCAGTTGCTCAGCGAGATCGACGGCGTGGAGGGGCTGGAGAACGTCATCGTGATCGGCGCCTCCAACCGGGAGGACATGATCGACCCGGCCATCCTGCGCCCCGGCCGGCTCGACGTGAAGATCAAGATCGAGCGTCCGGACGCCGAGGCGGCCAAGGACATCTTCACCAAGTACGTCCTCTCCGGGCTGCCGTTGCACTCCGACGACCTGGCCGAGCACGGTGGCGACCCTCAGGCCACCGTGGCCGCGATGATCGACGCCGTGGTGCTGCGGATGTACTCGGAGACCGAGGAGAACCGCTTCCTCGAGGTCACCTACGCCAACGGCGACAAGGAAGTCCTCTACTTCAAGGACTTCAACTCCGGCGCGATGATCCAGAACATCGTCGACCGGGGCAAGAAGATGGCCATCAAGGAGTTCCTCACCTCCGGGCGCAAGGGGCTGCGGCTCCAGCACCTCCTCGACGCCTGCGTCGACGAGTTCCGCGAGAACGAGGACCTGCCCAACACCACCAACCCCGACGACTGGGCCCGCATCTCCGGCAAGAAGGGCGAGCGGATCGTCTACATCCGCACGCTTGTCTCCGGCGGCAAGGGCGCCGAGGCCGGACGGTCGATAGAGACCGCCAGCAACACCGGCCAGTACCTGTAACCATCCAGCACCACGAAGGCCCGCGGCAGCCCGCCGCGGGCCTTCGCGCGTACCGGCCCGCGCGCCGACACCGTCGGCCCGCGCGGCCGCCAGGCCCCCATCGGGCGTGACGGCGACTACGCTCGACGTGACGGGGGGACCGGGACGGGCGAGCAGAGCGGTAGGTCGGATGAGCGTCAGACGGATCATGGGCACCGAGGTCGAGTACGGAATCTCCGTACCGACCCAGGCCGGGGCCAACCCGATGGTCACCTCCTCGCAGGTGGTCAACGCCTACGGGGCCCGCCCGGAACTCAACCGCGGCGGCCGGGCCCGTTGGGACTACGAGGAGGAGTCGCCGCTGCGCGACGCCCGCGGCTTCACCTACTCCGGGGCCGCGTACGACCCGGCGGAGGCGCTCGCCGACGAGGACCTGGGGCTGGCCAACGTCATACTCACCAACGGCGCCCGCCTCTACGTCGACCACGCGCACCCGGAGTACTCCACTCCGGAGGTGACCAACCCCCTCGACATCGTGCGCTGGGACAAGGCCGGGGAGCGGGTGATGGCCGAGGCCGCCCGCCGGGCCGCCACCATCCCCGGCACCCAGCCGATCCACCTCTACAAGAACAACACCGACAACAAGGGCGCCAGCTACGGCGCCCACGAGAACTACCTGATGCGCCGGCAGACCCCGTTCGCCGACATCGTCGCGTACCTGACGCCGTTCTTCGTCACCCGGCAGATCGTCTGCGGCGCCGGCCGGGTCGGCATCGGCCAGGACGGCGGCCAGGCCGGTTTCCAGATCTCGCAGCGCGCCGACTTCTTCGAGGTCGAGGTCGGTCTGGAGACCACCCTCAAGCGGCCCATCATCAACACCCGCGACGAGCCGCACGCCGACGCCGACAAGTACCGCCGGCTGCACGTCATCATCGGCGACGCCAACCTGTCGGAGATCTCCACCTACCTCAAGGTGGGCACCACGGCGCTGATCCTCACCATGATCGAGGAGAAGGCGCTCGGCGCCGACCTCGGCATCGCCGACCCGGTCGCCGAGCTGCGCGCGGTCAGCCACGACCCGTCGCTCGCGCACCTGATGCGGATGCGCGACGGCCGCCGGCTCACCGCCCTGGACGTCCAGTGGGCGTACCTGGAGCGGGTGCGCTCCTTCGTGGACGACCGGTACGGCGCCGACGCCGACGCGCAGACCGTCGACGTGCTGGACCGCTGGGAGAGCGTGCTGGACCGGCTCGGCCGCGACCCCTTCGAGTGCGCCACGGAGCTGGACTGGGTGGCCAAACTGCGGCTGCTGGAGGGCTACCGGGAGCGGGAGAAGCTGGCCTGGGGCTCGCACAAGCTGCAGCTGGTCGACCTCCAGTACTCCGACGTCCGGCCGGACAAGGGCCTCTACCACCGGCTGGTCACCCGCGGGTCGATGAAGACCCTGCTGACCGACGAGCAGACCCGCACGGCGATGACCGAGCCGCCGGAGGACACCCGGGCCTACTTCCGTGGCCGCTGCCTGGCCCAGTACGCCTCCGAGGTGGTGGCCGCCAGCTGGGACTCGGTCATCTTCGACATCGGCCGGGAGTCGCTGGTCCGGGTGCCGATGATGGAGCCGGAGCGGGGCACCCGCGCGCACGTCGGGGCGCTCTTCGACCGGTGCGACACCGCCAAGGATCTGCTGGAGACGCTGACCGGCGGCTGAGGCGTACGACCGCGGTGCCCGTCGCGCGCCGAATGCCGGCGCGCGGCGGGCTTTTCGTCGCTCCCGCGAGGTAAGTTCATCGCAGGCGATCGTGGAGGAGGACGACATGGCGCAAGAGGGCGGTCAGACCCAGTCCGGCGGGTCGAGCCAGGGCGACGAGGTCGACGAGGTCACCGCGCAGGCCAACCCCGAGGTGGCGGAGCGGCACGCCGAGATCACCGAGGACGTCGACGACCTGCTCGACGAGATCGACTCGGTCCTGGAGGAGAACGCAGAGGAATTCGTGAGAGGATATGTGCAGAAAGGGGGTCAGTGAGAAGAATGTCCGATTTGCCCGAGCGGTCGGACAAGGTTTGTCCCGAGTGTGAACGGCGCCTGCCCGTCACCGAGTTCCACCGCAACCGGCGGCGGGCGGACGGCCTCGCTTTCTACTGCAAGACCTGTGCGAGGGTCCGCTCTGAGGCGAGTCGCCGTAAGAGGGGGACCGCTCCTCAGAAGAGGCCCTCGGTGCCGGTCCCGGACGGTCTGAAGTGGTGCCCGGACTGCGACCAGTTCAAATCGCTCGAGGACTTCCCACGGATCAGGAAGGCGCCTGGGCGGCACACCTACTGCAAGCCGTGCCACAACGCTCGCGGCAACGAGACGAAGCAGCGACTCTACGGCGGCAACCGCGAGTACCACCTGCGGCGGCGCTACGGCGTCGGGCAGAAGGAGTTCGACGAACTCCTCGCCGAGCAGAACGGCGTCTGCGCCATCTGCGGGGGTGAAGATCCTCAACATCTGGATCACGACCATCGCACCGGCTGGGTGCGCGGGATACTCTGCTTCAATTGCAACGGTGGTCTTGGCCAGTTCCGGGACAGCCCCACGACGCTGGCCAGGGCGATCACGTACCTGAGAGGAACCACGTGGCAGCGGCTTTTGATCCATCCGGGCGTCTACCAGATGTGTTCACCAACGCGGGGACGTCCTCCTTCACCACGTTCCTGAGCCGGGTGGCTCCCGAGATGCTGCCCGGCCGCCGGCCGCTGCCGCCGGGCATGGCCGCCGACCTGGCGCCGCACGCCACCACGATCGTGGCCATCTCGGCCGTCGGCGGTGTGGTGATGGCCGGCGACCGGCGGGCCACCATGGGCAACCTGATCGCCCAGCGCGACATCGAGAAGGTGCACCCGGCCGACGCGTACTCGCTGGTCGGCATCGCGGGCACCGCCGGCATCGGCATCGAGCTGATGCGATTGTTCCAGGTGGAGCTGGAGCACTACGAGAAGATCGAGGGCGCGATGCTCTCGCTCGACGGCAAGGCCAACCGGCTCGCATCGATGATCCGCGGCAACCTCGGCGCGGCCATGCAGGGCCTCGCGGTGATCCCGCTCTTCGCCGGCTTCGACCTGGCCGCGAGCGACCCGGCGACGGCCGGCCGGATCTTCAGCTTCGACGTGACCGGCGGCCCTTACGGGGAGACCGGGTACGACGCGATCGGCTCCGGTTCGCTCTTCGCCAAGTCGGCGCTGAAGAAGCGCTACCGGGCGGGGATCTCCCTCGACGAAGCGGTCCGGCTGGCCGTCGAGGCGCTCTACGACGCCGCCGACGACGACACCGCGACCGGTGGACCGGACCTGACCCGCCGGATCTACCCGGTGGTGATGACCGCGTCCGCGGACGGCACCCATCGGCTGACCGACGCCGAGACGGCGACGATCGCCGAGGCCGTCGTCGCCGCGCGGATGGAGAACCCGGGCGGCTGAGCCGTCCCGTCCCGCCTCACCCCAGCAGTCGTCAGCACAGCGCCCTGAAGGAGAACCGCCGCCGTGGCCATGCAGTTCTACGCCTCGCCCGAGCAGATCATGCGCGACCGCTCCGAGCTGGCCCGCAAGGGCATCGCCCGGGGCCGCAGCGCGATGGTCCTGAGCTACGCCGACGGGGTGCTCTTCGTCGCGGAGAACCTCTCCAGCGCCCTGCACAAGGTCAGCGAGATCTACGACCGGATCGGCTTCGCCGCGGTGGGCCGGTACAACGAGTTCGAGAACCTGCGCCGGGCGGGCGTGCGGATGGCCGACCTGAACGGCCTGAGCTACGACCGGCGGGACGTCACCGGCCGGGCGTTGGCGAACGCGTTCGCGCAGACCCTGGGCGCGATCTTCACCGAGCAGTCCAAGCCGTTCGAGGTGGAGATCTGCGTCGCCCAGGTGGGGTCCGCGCCGGAGGACGACGAGCTCTACCGGCTGACCTACGACGGTTCGGTGAACGACGAGCCGGGGCGGATGGCGATGGGCGGGCAGGCCGACGCGATCACCGGGGTGTTGAAGTCGCAGCACCGGCCGGACATGTCGCTGGGCGAGGCGGTCCGGGCGGCGGTGGCCGCGCTGGCCAGCGTCGGCGGTGAGGGCGGTGCCGCGCGGACGATCGCCGCGCACCAGCTCGAGGTGGCGGTGCTGGACCGGCGCCGGGTGGGGCGTACGTTCCGCCGGATCACCGGTGCGGCGCTGACCGCGTTGCTCGACGGCGACAGCGCGGCCGACGTCGCGCCCGCGCCGGGGGTGGCGAAGACTCCGACGGTGCCCACCGAGGAGGCGCACAAGCCGACCACGTCGGCGGGCTCGGCGGACCTGGAGGGCCAGGCCGACCAGCCGGAGGCGTAGCGGCTCCCGCCGCTGGACCCCGACCCGGCGAGGGGATGCTCCGGGCTGCGGCAGGTGGTGCTGTCCCGGGCCGCTGATACGCCGGGCTGCGGCGTGTCGGGGCGGCGTGCTCGACCGGGGGCCGAATCGCGGTCAGCGGGCGCCGACCAGCGGTTCCCACCAGGCCCGGTTGTCCCGGTACCAGTCCACGGTGGCGGCCAGCCCGGTCGCCAGGTCGACCGTCGGCGTCCAGCCCAGTTCGGCGCGGGTGGTGCCGGTGTCGAGCGCGTAGCGCCGGTCGTGGCCCTTGCGGTCGGCGACCGGCCGGACCCGTTCCCAACCGGCCCCGCAGGCGGCGAGGAGCCGTCCGGTGAGCTCCCGGTTGGTCAGCTCGGTGCCGCCGCCCAGGTGGTAGACGCGGCCGGGCCGGCCGTGGCGCTGGGCCAGGGCGATGCCGTGGCAGTGGTCGTCGACGTGCAGCCAGTCGCGGACGTTGCCGCCGTCGCCGTAGAGCGGTACGTCGTGTCCGTCCAGCAGGTTGGTGACGAAGCGGGGGATCAGCTTCTCCGGGTGCTGGTACGGGCCGTACGTGTTGGCGCCGCGGGTGACGACCACGTCGAGCCCGTGGGTGCGGTGGTAGGCCAGGGCGAGCAGGTCCGCGCCGGCCTTCGACGCCGAGTACGGCGAACTGGGGTCCAGCGGGGACGCCTCGGTCCACGAGCCGGCGTCGATGGAGCCGTACACCTCGTCGGTCGAGACCTGGACGAAGCGGCGGGCGCCGTGGCGCAGCGCCGCGTCGAGCAGCGTCTGGGTGCCGAGCACGTTGGTGGTGACGAAGGGCGCGGCTCCGGCGATGGAGCGGTCCACGTGCGACTCGGCGGCGAGGTGGACGATCGTGTCGTGGCCTGCGACGGTGGCGTCGACGAGGGCGCCGTCGCGGATGTCGCCGTGGACGACGCGCAGCCGTGGGTCGGTGCGGACGGCCTCGAGGCCGCCGGCGGTGCCGGCGTAGGTGAAGGCGTCGAGCACGGTGACCGTCCCGATGTCCGGCAGCGCTGGTTCGGCGCCGGTGAGCAGGCGGCGGACGTACGCCGATCCGATGAAGCCGGCGCCGCCGGTGACCAGGATCCTCACGGCTGGCAAGGTACCCGCCGGGCCGGGTGCGCGCAGCCCGTGGGGCGGCGCGGCGCGTCCCGAGGGGTGGACCGGCGCCCTCCCGGGTGATGAGCAGTGCCCATCCGGGGCCCCGGGCGGCTAATGTCACATCATGGAGCGGCGAATCTTCGGCCTCGAGACCGAGTACGGCGTCACCTGCACCTACCGCGGGCAGCGCCGGCTTTCCCCCGACGAGGTCGCGCGGTACCTGTTCCGGCGGGTGGTGTCGTGGGGCCGGTCGAGCAACGTCTTTCTGCGCAACGGGGCCCGGCTCTACCTGGACGTCGGTTCGCATCCGGAGTACGCGACACCGGAGTGCGACTCGGTGACCGACCTGGTGGCGCACGACCGGGCGGGGGAGCGGATCCTGGAGGGGCTGCTCGTCGACGCGGAGAAGCGGCTGCACGACGAGGGCATCGCGGGTGAGATCTACCTGTTCAAGAACAACACCGATTCGGCCGGCAACTCGTACGGCTGCCACGAGAACTACCTGGTGTCCCGGCACGGGGAGTTCGGCCGGCTGGCCGACGTGCTGATCCCGTTCCTGGTCACCCGACAGTTGATCTGCGGGGCCGGCAAGGTGTTGCAGACCCCGCGCGGGGCGGTCTACTGCCTGTCGCAGCGGGCCGAGCACATCTGGGAGGGCGTCTCGTCGGCGACCACCCGCAGCCGGCCGATCATCAACACCCGGGACGAGCCGCACGCGGACGCGGAACGCTACCGCCGGCTGCACGTGATCGTGGGTGACTCGAACATGAACGAGGTCACCACGCTGCTGAAGGTGGGCAGTGCCGACATCGTGCTGCGGATGATCGAGGCCGGGGTGGTGATGCGGGACCTGTCGCTGGAGAACCCGATCCGGGCGATCCGCGAGGTGTCGCACGACATCACCGGGCGGCGCAAGGTGCGGCTGACCTCCGGCAAGGAGGTCAGCGCGCTGGAGATCCAGCAGGAATACCTGGCCAGGGCGACGGAGTTCGTGGAGCGCCGGGGTGGCGACCAGACCGCGAAGCGGGTGGTGGAGCTCTGGGGCCGGGTGCTGCGGGCGGTGGAGACCGGCGACCTGGACCCGGTGGCCCGCGAGATCGACTGGGTGACCAAGCTGAAGTTGATCGAGCGGTACCAGCGCAAGCACGACCTGCCGCTGTCGGCTCCTCGGGTGGCGCAGATGGACCTGGCCTACCACGACCTGCGCCGGGGCCGCGGCCTGTACGGGTTGCTGGAGCGGCGGGGAGAGGTGGACCGGGTGGCGACCGACCCGGAGATCTTCGAGGCGAAGGAGACCCCACCGCAGACCACCCGGGCGCGGTTGCGGGGGGAGTTCATCCGGCACGCGCAGGAGAAGCGGCGCGACTTCACCGTCGACTGGGTGCACCTGAAGTTGAACGACCAGGCGCAGCGCACGGTGCTCTGCAAGGACCCGTTCCGGGCGTACGACGAGCGGGTGGAGCGGTTGATCGCCAGCATGTGAGGCGGGGCGCCGGCCGGCGTGGGTGCCGGCCGGCGCCGGGCCGGTAGGCTGGCGGCGCGATGAACACTTCTGATCCCTCCGACCGCGACGGCGGCGCCGAGAAGCTGAACTGGATGGACCGGCGGCGGGCCAAGATCCGCGCCGAGGTCGAGCGCAACCGGCGTGGTGAGTACACCGTGCCGACCTGGGTGCTGGCGGTCGCGCTGGCCGTGATCGTGGGCGCCTGGCTTGCGTTGATCATCTTCGCCGGCTGAGCCGCGGCGGAGGCCGAGGCAGGCGAGGGCGTCCGGCCGGCGAGGTCGTCGAAGAGCCCGATCCACGGCGGCTGCCGAGCCGTCCGCTACCGCTCCGGACGGCCCCGCGCGTCACTGCGTGCCGGGTAGCCGGACCGTGACCAGGAGACCGCCGGCGGGCCGGGCGGTGAGGGTGAGCGTGCCGTGGTGCGCCCGGACGATGCTGCGCACGATGGCCAGGCCCAGGCCGACGCCGGCGTGCTCGTCGGTGCGTACCCGGTCGGTGGCGCGCCGGAAGGGCTCGGTGAGGGTCGGTACCAGCTCCGCCGGGAGCGGCTGCCCGGTGTTCTCGACCTGCAGCACGACGCTGTCGCCGTTGACCGCGGTGCGGACGGTGACGGTCCCACCGGCGGCCAGGTTGTGCACGACGGCGTTCTGGACGAGGTTGGCCACCATCCGGGCCAGGAGTTCTGTGGAGCCGCGGGTCGGCGCCGCCGCGCCGGTGACGTCCAGGGTGATCCGGCGCTGTTCGGCCAGGGGCAGCAGCGTCTCGGCGGACTCCTCGGCCAGCAGGGACAGGTCGACCGGCTCGCGGTCGAGGTCGGCCCGGTCGCCGCGGCTGAGCAGCAGGAGGGCCTCGGTCAGGTCGATCGCCCGCTGGTTGACCGTGTGCAGGCGTTCGACGAGCTGGTCCCGGTCCCGGGTGGGGTCCCGGCGGGCGACGTCGAGCAGCGTCCGGGTGATCGCCAGCGGGGTACGCAGTTCGTGGGAGGCGTTCGCGGCGAACCGCTGCTCCTCGGCGACGTGGAATTCGAGGCGTTCGAGCATGGTGTCGAAGGCGTCGGCGAGTTCCCGGAACTCGTCGCGGTGGCCGGGCAGCCGGATCCGGTGGGAGAGCGACCCGGCCGTGGCCCGGCGGGTGGCGTCGGTGATGCGGGCCAGCGGGGCGAGCATCCGGCCGGCCAGGAGCCATCCGCCCAGCAGGCCGAAGATCAGTAGGAAGACGAGCACCTCGGCCACCCGCGGGGCGAAGGCGCGGAGCAGGTCGCCCCGGCCGGGGCCGCCCAGCAGGGGCGGGTCGTACGGGCCGGCCGACGGCTGCCCGGCGGGCGTCTCGGGTACGTAGCGCAGGAGGAACACCCAGACGACCGCGAGCAGGAGCGCCCCGACGAGCAGCAGGAAGCCGGCGTAGCTGGCGGTGAGCTTGAGGCGGACGCTCAGGCCCGAGGCTCTGTCCATGAGCCACCCTCTCGTGCCGGGGTGTCGATGCGGTAGCCGACGCCCGGAACGGTGGCGATGACCCAGGGCTCGCCGAGCCGTTTGCGCAGCGCGGAGACGGTTATCCGTACGGCGTTGGTGAAGGGGTCGGCGTTGGCGTCCCAGGCCCGCTCCAGCAGCTCCTCGGCGCTGACCACCCCGCCGCCGGAGTCGACGAGGACCTCCAGCACGGCGAACTGCTTGCGGGTGAGCGCGACGTAGCGTCCGTCGCGGAACACCTCCCGGCGGAAGGGGTCCAGTCGCAGGCCGGCGAGCTCGCGGACCGGGGGTCGGGCGGGTGCGCGCCGACGGTCCAGCGCCCGCAGCCGCAGGACGAGTTCGCGCAGCTCGAACGGCTTGGTGAGGTAGTCGTCGGCGCCCGACTCGAACCCGGACGCCTTGTCGTCGATCCGGTCGGCGGCGGTGAGCATGAGGATCGGGATGCCGCTGCCGGAGGCGACGATGTGCCGGGCGACCTCGTCCCCCGACGGCCCGGGGATGTCGCGGTCGAGAACCACCAGGTCGTAGGAGTTCACGCCGAGCGCCGCCAGGGCGGCGTCGCCGTCGCCGGCGATGTCCGCGGCGATCGCCTCCAGCCGCAGGCCGTCGCGGACCGCTTCGGCCAGGTAGGGCTCGTCCTCCACGATCAGTACGCGCATGCGGGTCAGTCTGCCGGTGCCGGCGCGGGGCGGGGGCGGGTGGCCGTCGGCGTCGCCGTCCGGCGCCACCAGCGGCGCGACGCCAGCCCGAACAGCGCGGCGCCGGCGGCGTTGACCAGGACGTCGTCGACGGACGACACCCGGTCCAGCCGCAGGACGTACTGCAGGGTCTCCACGGCGACCGAGCAGCCCGCCCCGAGCGCCAGGATGCGTGGCAGGGACGCCAGGGCCGCGAAGCGGATCGGGGCGAAGCAGCCCAGCGCCGCGAAGATCAGCAGGTTGCCGGCGACCCCGAGCGGTCCCATGGTGGCCAGGTCCCGCAGCGGGACCAGGCTGGTCCGCCCCGGTGCGGTGCCGGCCCCCGGCCCGGGCATCAGGGTCAGCCAGACCATCGGCGCCGTCCCGTAGATCATGCCCACCTCGGCCAGCGACGCCCGCCACGCGGAGGGGGCGCCGGTGGCCCGCCGGTGGCGCGCCAGGGCCCACGCCACCACGGCGGCCGCCGGCAGGCCGACCAGCATCATGAGCAGCACGCCGTTCTCCGTGTCGCCGCAGCCGTGCCACCGTCCGGCCAGGCAGGCCGGGGCGGACATCAGCAGCGGCCGCCGCACGGCGTACGCCGCGCCCGCCAGGCCCAGCAGTGCCAGGCCGGCGAGCGCGACGACGCCGGTGCGGTGCCGTGGCGGTGACTGCTCCACGGCTCAGCCACCCGACCCGTCGCCGGGCGCGACGCCGGTCACGGCCCGCATCTCCCGGGCGATCATCTCCGGCAGTGGCGCGTCGTCGTGGTTGGCGAGGATGACGCCGACCCAGCCGGTGTCCGGGTAGCTGCTCCAGTTGGCCCCCACACCGGGGTCGCCGCCGGCCCGTTGGATCGCCCACTGGCCGCCGAGGATCTCGGCCGAGGGCCCGTACGTGCCGAACGAGGTGGGGCCGAGGGGGACCTTGGCCGCGGTGAGCACGTCGGCCCAGGGCCGGTCGAGCAGGGTGCCGTCGCCCAGCGCGCGGACGAACCGGACGAGGTCGGGTGCGGTGGCGAACCCGCCGTCGCCGAGGGCGTCGATGAAGGCGCGTCCCGGGTTCCGACCCAGCAGGTGCGGGTACGGGCTGCCCTGGTCGAGGTGGCGCAGGGCGTCGACCCGGCTTCCGTCGGCCAGGGTGAGGTACGGGTGCGCGATGTGCCGGTCGGTGAGCCACCGTGGTCGGGTGAAGAACGCCGAACCGGTCATCCCGCAGCGCCGGAAGATGTGCTCCGGGCCGGGTGGACGGGGGCCGCGTGGCCGACGGCGCCCCCGAGCGGTCCGCCGGCCGCCACCACCCCGGCGGCGGCCAGCCCGCCCCAGGCGACCAGCCGCCGCCGGCCGACACCTCCTACCGCTTTCGAGTCCATCCGCGGGTTCCCTTCCCGGTCGGGGACGCGGCGCCGTCGTCTGCGGCGCCGCGGTTCGTCCCCCAGCCAAGACGCCGGGCCGTTGCGGTGGCGTATGCGTTTCTCGATACGTCCCCGATACACCCGCCGGTGGGAGCGCCGGTCAGCGCAGCAGGCGTACGGCGTGCCGGCCGGCGGCGGCCGCGGCCAGGAAGTAGGCGTGGTCGGCGTCGAGCCCGCGACCCATCGTCGACAGGCCGACCGGGCTGGCCCGCAGCGCGGCGTCCAGCCCGTCGGTGGGCACCCGGACGATCCGGTGCCGGCCGGCCAGCGGGGTCAGCGCCGCGTCCACCTCGGCGGCCAGCGCCGGGTCGAGGCCGTCGGGCACCACCAGGTCCGCGCCGGTCAGGGCGACCCGGCCGTACGCGGTGAGGCTGTGGTGGGACACGCCGCGGTGCCGGGGGCGGGGGTCGGCGTCGGAGATCCGCAGTGAGCCGACCGGCCGCCCGCCCAGCGCGGCGACGGCGTTGACGGCCTCGCCGACGGCCACCCCGGAGAAGCCCCAACGGGTGCCGGTGCCGAGGTTGCCGGGTCCCTGGGCGACGATCGCCACGTCGGCGTGGAGCACGTGCCGGGCGGCGAGCAGGCCGCTGTGCAGGGTGCTGGCCTCCAGGTCGCCGCCGAAGGCCTGCCCGACGCTGACCGTGCCCGCGAGCTGGCCGGCGAGGCCGGCGAGGGTGCGGGAGAACCAGGCGGGCAGCGCCCCACCGTCGGTGAGCAGGTACGCCACCCGGGCGTCGGGCGCATCGGTGCGGACACCGGCGAGGACCGCCGGCAGGGCGGAGTGCAGGTCGGCGGTGACCACCGGCATCCCGGCGACGTCCTCGGCGGTGGCGAGCAGCTCCCGGTGCGGGGAGGCCTCCTCGTCGACCCCGAGCAGGATCGGCTGCAACGGGGTGTAGCGGGCCTTGACCAGGTGGCCGGCGTCGCGGGTGTCACCGATCTGCGGCGGGTCCGGGGGAAGCCGGTCGGGCAGGGCCACCACCAGCGCGTACCCGCCGGTGCCCAGCCCCATCAGCAGGGCGCCGGCGTTGAGCAGCACCCGGTCGCCGGGCTCGGGGTCGCCGACCAGCGCCGGGTAGGCCAGCGCCCGCATGGTGGAGCCGTCGGGCAGGGCGACGTCGAGCTCCACCGCGCCGGTCCACCGCCGTCGTACCACCGTGACCGTGCCGGACCGCCATCGCACCATCCCGGCACGGTATCCGCGCCGGGGGATCCGGTCGCGGCCGGGTCAGGGTTGCGGGGAGGCCGACTCCTGGGGGCTGCCCTCCTGGGTACGTCGGGCCCGCCGCCCCTCCAGGCCGGGCAGCGACCGGGTGGGGTCGAGGAAGACGTACGCGATCTCCGGGTAGCGCTCGGTGAGCCGCCGCTCGGCCTCGTCGGCGGCGGCCTCGATGTCGGCGCCGGTGGCGTCGTCGCGGAAGTCGACCTTGGCGGCGACCAGGATGTCCTCCGGCCCGAGCTGCATGGTCATCAGCGTGTCGATGCGGTCGACGGTCGGCAGGCCGGCCAGGTCGCGCTCGATCTCGCGGTGGATCCGCTCGGGCACCGCCCGGCCGACCAGCAGGGAGATGTTGCTGGTGGCCAGGATGGCGGCGACCACCAGCAGCAGCACGCCGATCAGGATGGAGGCGACGCCGTCGTAGAGTTCGTCGCCGGTGAGCTGCGACAGGCCGAGCCCGACGCCGGCGATGAGCAGGCCGATCAGCGCGGCGCTGTCCTCCAGGAAGACCGCCTTGACGGTCGTGTCGGCGGTGAGCCGCAGGAACCGGCGGGGACTGGTGCGCCAGCGGCGGGACTCGCTGCGGACCTGGCGCACCGCCCGGGCCAGGGAGATCGCCTCGATGACGAAGGAGATGGCCAGCACGACGTACGAGATCAGGTAGTTGCCGCTGTGCTCGTGCACGAGGATGGTGGTGACGCCGTGGGTGATGGCGAAACCGGCGCCGGCGACGAAGGTGAACAGCGCCGCCAGGAACGCCCAGACGTAGCTCTCCTTGCCGTACCCGAAGGGGTGTCGGGTGTCGGCGGGCTTCGCGCCGCGCCGCAGCGCCAGGTAGAGCAGCACCTCGGTGGTGGTGTCGGCGACCGAGTGGGCGGCCTCGGAGAGCATCGCCGCCGAGCCGGAGATCAGGCCGGCGACCAGCTTGGCGATGGCGATGGCGAGGTTGGCCGCGCCGGCGACCACGACCGTGCCGACGCTCTCGCTCTTGACTTCCGCTTCCGACATGGGCCTCACCCTAAGTCCGCCCGGTCCGGGCCGCCCGGCGACGGCTACCGGGGAACGCCGAATGTGGCGTACGGCGCGGCACGCCCGCGCGGGTCCCCGGCGCGGACGTGTGGGCTGCTAGCGTCTAACCGTGTCGCGGACCCGCACCGAACGCCTGGTCAACCTGGTGATCTGCCTGCTCTCCACCCGACGGTTCCTGACCGCCGCGCAGATCGCCGCGACCGTCCCCGGGTACGAGCACGACCCCGACGACGCCAAGGACCATGAGGCGTTCCAGCGCAAGTTCGAGCGGGACAAGGCCGAGCTGCGGGAGCTGGGGGTGCCGTTGGAGACCGGGACGGCGAGCGTCTTCGACGCCGAGCCCGGCTACCGGATCGCGCACCGGGAGTACGCGCTGCCCGACATCCCCCTGGAGCCGGACGAGGCCGCGGCGGTCGGGATCGCGGCCCGGTTGTGGCAGCACGCCGGGCTGGCCGCCGCCGCCTCCTCGGGGCTGGCGAAGCTGCGCGCCGCCGGGGTGGACGTGGACCCGCAGGCCACCCTCGGTCTGGAGCCGATGGTCACCGTCGACCCGGCGTTCGCGCCGCTGACCGCCGCCGCCCGGGACCGCCGGGAGGTCAGCTTCGACTACCGGGTCCCGGACCGGGACGAACCGACCACCCGCCGGTTGCAGCCGTGGGGCGTGGTCTGCTGGCGCGGCCGCTGGTACGTCGTCGGACACGACCTGGACCGGGGCGCCACCCGCTGCTTCCGGCTCTCCCGGGTGGTCGGCGCGGTCCGGCCGACCGGCGCGCCGGGCGCCTACCGGCCACCGGCCGACGTCGACCTGATCAGCCACGTCGCCCGCTGGTCGGGCCCGGTGGAGCGGACCGGGCGGGCCACCGTGCTGGTCACCCCCGGCCGGGTCGCCGGCCTGCGCCGTTGGGCGGTGGAGAACGCCTCCCGCCCGGACGGTGACCTCCTCGTCCTGCCGTACGCCGACGCGGACTACCTCGCCGGCCAGCTGGTCGGGTACGGGCCGGACGTGCGGGTGGTCGACCCACCGGAGGTGCGCGAGGCGGTCATCCAGCGGCTCAAGGAGATCGCCGCCCGCCACGACGAGCTGGCGGTGGCCCGGTGAGCCGGCCGACGCCCCGGGCCGGGTCCCGGACGTCCGCCGACCGGCTGGCCCGGCTGCTGAACCTGGTGCCCTACCTGCTGGCCCGGCCCGGCATCGAGATCGCCGAGGCGGCCGGTGACCTGGGGGTGAGCGAGCGGCAGCTGCGCGAGGACCTGGAGCTGCTCTGGGTGTGCGGGCTGCCCGGTTACGGCCCGGGTGACCTGATCGACATGGCGTTCGACGGTGACCGGGTGACCATCACCTACGACGCGGGCATCGACCGGCCGCTGCGGTTGACCCCGGACGAGGCGCTGGCCCTGGTGGTGGCGCTGCGGATGATCGCCGAGACGCCGGGCGTGGCCAACCGGGAGGCCGTCGAGCGGGCCCTGGCCAAGATCGAGAGCGCGGCCGGTGACCTGGCCGGGGCGCCGGTGGAGGTACGCCTGCCCGGTGACACCGCCCGGGTGCGGGAGCTGCGCGCGGCGGTCGAGGGTGGCCGGGCGCTGCGGATCACCTACTACACCGCGGCCCGGGACGAGACCACCGAGCGGGTGATCGACCCGCTGCGGATGCTGATGGTGGGTGGCCGGGCGTACGTCGAGGCGTGGTGTCGGCGCGCCGAGGCGGTCCGGCTGTTCCGGGTCGACCGGATCGACGCCGTCGCCGTGCTGGACGAACCGGCCGTGGCGCCGCCGCAGGCCCGCCCGCAGGACCTCAGCGACGGGGTGTTCCGCCCGTCGCCGGACCTGCCGCTGATCACCCTGCGGATCGGGCGGGGGGAGCGGTGGATCACCGAGTACTACCCCTGTGAGCGGGTGGAGCGCGGCACCGGTGACGAGTGGGTGGTGTCGCTGCGGGTGACCGACCTGGGCTGGGCCCGCCGGTTCGTGCTCGGCCTCGGGCCCGACGTGACGGTGGTGGCCCCGGCCGAGCTGGCCGAGCAGGTCCGTGCCCAGGCGACCGCGGCGCTGGCGGCGTACGCCACCCCGGCGGGCGACCCGGCGGTGGCCGCGGTCACCCAGTAGGCTGACCGCCGTGGTGAAGTGGATCGTGCTCGCGGTGCTGCTGTTCGCGCTCGTCGTGCTGGCCCTGGCGGCCCGGCCGGTGCTGGTGCGGCTGCCCCGGCTGCGCCGGGCGGCCGTGGCGTTGCAGCGGCGCCAGGGGGAGGCGGAGGCGCTGCGGGACGCCGCCGAGGAGCTCGCCGCGCGGGCCGGGGAGCTCCAGCGCCGCGCCGAGACCACCCAGCAGCGGGTGGAGCTGATCAAGGCCAGGCGCGGCCACTGATCGATCCCGGTCGGTGCCGTGTGCGCGGCTGCGCGTTCGCCGTCCGTTCCGCGCCGCGATGATCAGCCCCGGGTGGTTGACGGGACACTTCGTGGTGGTCGAGACTTCACCGGCCGGCACCCACCAGCAGGGGCCCGGCGGGTGGCAACGGCCCGCGACGCACGTACGATGGGCTGCGACACACCCTTCGACACAGAGCGACTGGAGCTTCCCATGGGTGCCCTCAAGCCGTGGCACATCGCCGTACTCGTGGTCGTGCTGATCCTGCTCTTCGGCGCGAAGCGGCTCCCCGACGCGGCCCGCTCGCTGGGCCGCTCGATGCGGATCATCAAGGCGGAGACCAAGAGCCTGCACGACGACGACGACCTCGCCGAGAAGGCCGACGCCCAGGCCGGCTACCAGCCGCTGCCGCCCCAGCAGCAGCCGTACGCCCAGCCGCAGCAGCAGCCGTACCCGCCGCAGCCGCAGGCCCAGCCGCAGCCGGTGCAGCAGCCGTACGCCCCGCCGGTCGACCCGGTGCAGCGCGTCCGCGACAACTGACCGAAGGGCCCGAGCACCGTGGCCATCGCCCTGCGCAAGCGCGGCCCGAGCAACTTCGACCGGGCCGCCGACGGCTCGATGACGCTCATCGAGCACATCCGCGAGCTGCGTACCCGACTGTTCCGCGCGTCGCTGGCCATCGTCGTCGGCTTCGGCGTCGGTTTCTGGCTCTCCAACCCGGTCCTGCACCTGCTGCAGGAGCCCTACTGCGGCCTGCCGAAGTCGAGGCTGGCCAACGGGGACTGCAACTTCGTCCAGCTCGGCCCGGCCGACCTGCTGCTGCTGCAGATGAAGGTGGCCCTCTGGGTGGGGCTGATCGTGGCCGCCCCGGTCTGGCTCTACCAGCTGTGGGCGTTCATCGCCCCGGGCCTGCACCGGCACGAGCGGCGGTACGCGTACATCTTCACCGCCCTGGCGGCGCCGCTGTTCGCCGGCGGCGCGGTGCTGGCGTACTTCGTCACCGCCAAGGGCCTGGAGTTCCTGCTCAACGTCTCCGCCGGTGGGAACATCACCACCACGCTGGAGATCACCCGCTACATCTCCTTCGTCACCAACCTGATCCTGCTGTTCGGGGTGGCGTTCGAGTTCCCGCTGATCGTGCTGATGCTCAACTTCGTCGGCCTGGCCAGCGCGAAGCGGCTGCTCAGCTGGTGGCGGGTGGCGATCTTCATCTTCTTCGCCTTCTCGGCGGTGGTCACCCCCACCCCCGACCCGTTCGGCATGACGGCGCTGGCGATCTGCCTCTCCGCGCTCTACTTCGGCGCGGTCGGGGTGGCGTTCCTCAACGACCGCCGCAAGGGCCGGGGCCGGGAACTCTACGCCGACGTGGCCGACGACGAGGTGTCGCCGCTGGACCTGAGCACCGAACCGGTAGAGGCGGGGCAGCGGGTCGACGTGGTCGCCCCGATCCCCGCACCCGAGCCGGTGGCCGCCCCGGCGCCGATCGAGCGGCGCTGGGACGAGATGACCTGACCGCCCGGCAGGCACGGCACACAAGGCGAACGCCGCCCCCGACCGCGGGGGCGGCGTTCGCCTTGTCCGGTCAGGGGGTGGGAGTCGCGCGCATCTCCCGGACCGCCTCGCCGGCGTACAGGCAGGCGGCCCGGTGGTCGCCGGTCACCGGGTCCAGGCCCGGGTCGGTGTCGGCGCAGTCGGGCCGGGCGCTGGGGCAGCGGGTCCGGAACCGGCAGCCGCTCGGCGGGTCCACCGGGCTGGGGATGTCACCGGCGAGGATGATCCGCCGGCGGTGCCGTTCCACCGCCGGGTCGGCCTCCGGGATCGCCGACAGCAGGGCGGCGGTGTACGGGTGGGCCGGCTGCTGCCAGAGCTGGGCGGGGCTGCCCGTCTCGACGATCCGGCCCAGGTACATCACGGCGACCCGGTCGCTCATGTGCTCCACGGCGGCCAGGTCGTGCGAGATGAACAGGTAGGTCAGCCCCAGCTCGCGTTGCAGCCGGCGCAGCAGGTTCATGATCTGCGCCTGGACGCTCAGGTCCAGCGACGCGATCGGCTCGTCCAGCACGATCAGGTCGGGCTCCCCGGCCAGGGCGCGGGCGATCCCCACCCGCTGCCGCTGGCCGCCGGAGAGTTCGTGCGGGTGCCGCCCGCCGAGCTCCGGGCGCAGGCCCACCAGGTCGAGCAGCTCGGCGACCCGCCGCCGTCGGGCGTCGGCGTCACCGCCCAGCCGGTGCACCACCAGCGGCTCGGCGACACTGGCCGCCACGGTGTGCCGCGGGTCCAGCGACGCCTGCGGGTCCTGGAACACCATGGCCACCTTCCGGCGTACGCCGCGCAGCCGGCGTCGGGACCAGCCGGTCACGTCCTGCCCGGCCACCCGGACCCGCCCGGTGGTGGGGTCGACCAGCCGGAGCAGGGCCAGCCCGGTGGTGGACTTGCCGCTGCCCGACTCGCCGACCAGGCCGAGCGTCTCGCCGGGGTGGATCCGCAGCGACACACCGTCCACCGCCCGGACCGCACCGCCGGCCACCGGGAACCACACCTTCAGGTCGTCCAGCTCGGCGACCACCTCGGCGCTCATCGGTCCTCCCCGGTGCGGTAGAAGCTGCGTACCCGATGGTCCGGCCCGACCGGCGTCAGCGGCGGTAGCTCGTGTTCGCAGCGGGCGTCGCCGCGGACCGGGCAGCGGGGCCAGAAGGCGCAACCGGCCGGCAGCTCCAGCGGGCTCGGCGGGGCGCCGGGGATGGCCGGCAGGTCGTCGCCGGCCCCGCCGGGCCGCGGCCGGGCGGCCAGCAGGGCCCGGGTGTACGGGTGCCCGGGCGCGGCGAAGACCGCGTCGACGGGCCCCTGCTCGACGATCCGGCCGCCGTACATCACGGCCACCGTGTCGGCGACCCCGGCGACCACCCCGAGGTCGTGGGTGATCCAGACCACGGCGGTCCCGAGTCGTCGCTGCAGTCCGGCGACCAGCTCGACGATCTGCGCCTGGGTGGTGACGTCCAGAGCGGTGGTCGGCTCGTCGGCGATCAGCAGCGCCGGGTCGCAGGCCAACGCCATCGCGATCACCACCCGTTGCCGCATTCCGCCGGAGAACTGGTGCGGGTGGTCGTCGACCCGGCGGGCCGCCGACGGGATGCCGACCAGCTCCAGCAGCTCCACGGCCCGGTCGCGGGCCTGCCGGCGGCTCATCCCGAGGTGTTCCTCGCACGCCTCGGTGACCTGCCGGCCGACGGTCAGCACCGGGTTCAGCGACGTCATCGGGTCCTGGAAGACGAAGCCGACGTGCCGGCCGCGCAGCTGCCGGCGCCGCCTCGGGTCCAGTGCGGTCAGCTCCTCGCCGAGCAGCCGCACCCGGCCGGTGACCCGGGCGGTACGCGGCGCCAGGCCGGTGGCGGCGAGCACGCTCATCGTCTTGCCGCTGCCCGACTCGCCGACCAGGGCGAGGGTCCGGCCGGGGTGGACGGACCAGTCGACGCCGGCGACGGCGCGGGCCGACCCGGAGCGGGTGCCCAGGGTGACGGTGAGTTCCTCGACGGCGAGCACGGGTCGGTCGGTCACGTGGTGCTCCTCGATGCCTCGCCGAGGGTCAGCTGACGGGGGTCGAGCACGTCGCGCAGCGCGTCCCCGACCAGGTTGAAGGCGAGCACGGTCAGGAAGATCGCCGCGCCGGGGAAGAAGCCCAGCCACCACGCCTCGGTGACGAAGCCGCGCCCGTCGAAGAGCATCCGGCCCCAGGCCGGGGCGGGCGGCTGGATGCCCAGGCCGAGGAAGGAGAGCGCCGCCTCCGAGAGGATGGCGAACGCCAGCGACAGCGAGGTCTGCACGATCAGCGGCGCGGCGATGTTCGGCAGCACGTGCCGGCGGATGATCCGCAGGTCGGACGCGCCGATGGAGACCGCCGCCCGGACGAAGACCTGCTCCCGCACCGAGAGCACACCGGCGCGGGTGACCCGGGCGAAGATCGGGGTGTAGACCACGCCGATGGCGATCATCGCGGTGAGCAGGCCGGGGCCGAGGACCGCCACGATGGCCACGGCCAGCAGCAGCACCGGGAAGGCGAACAGGACGTCCATGCCGCGCATCAGCACGTTGTCGACCCAGCCCCGGTAGTACCCGGCGACCAGCCCGATGCCGGCGCCGACCAGCAGCGCGATGCCGACGCTGACCACGCCGACCTCCAGCGAGACCCGGGCGGCCACCAGCACCCGGCTGAGCACGTCGCGGCCCAGCTCGTCGGTGCCGAACGGGTGCGCCCAGCTCGGCGGGTGCAGCATCTGGTCGACGTCGACGTCGTTGACGCCGGCCGGGGCGAGCCACCGCCCGGCGGTCCCCACCACCACGAGGGCCAGCAGCACCACCGCGCCGGCCACCGCGGGCGGGTCGTGCCGCAGCGCCGACAGGGCACGCCGCGCCTGGCTGTCCCGGGCGGCGCTCATCGGGCGGTGATCCGCGGGTCGAGGCGGGCGTAGAGGATGTCCACCAGCAGGTTCATCAGCAGGAACAGCGCGGCGACCAGCAGCACGGCGCCCTGGAGCACCGGATAGTCGCGGGCCTGGACGGCGTCGTAGGTGAGCCGGCCGATGCCGGGCCAGGCGAAGAGCACCTCGACCACGATCACCCCGCCGAGCAGGCTGGCGAGCTGCACCGCGACGACGGTGATCACCGGGATCAGGGCGTTGCGCAGCACGTGCCGCAGCACCACCACCCGGGTGCGCAGCCCCTTCGCCTCGGCGGTGCGGACGTAGTCGGCGGAGAGCACCTCCAGCACCGACGAGCGGATGAACCGGGTGAGGATGGAGGCGGTCACCAGCCCGACCGTGGCGGCGGGCAGCAGCACGTGCGCCAGCCAGCCCGCCGGGTCCTCGGTCAGCGGCACGTAGCCCGACGGCGGCAGCCAGCCGAGCACCCCGGCGAAGAGCAGGATGCCCATGATGCCCATCCAGAAGTCGGGCACCGAGACGCCGAACTGGCTGAACACCCGGGCCGCGTGGTCCAGCGCCGAGCCGCTGCGGACGGCGGCGAGCACGCCGAGCGGGAACGCGACCAGCACCGCGATCAGCACCGCGGTCAACGCCAGCGACAGCGTCGCCGGCAGGCGTTCCAGCACGATCCGGGTGACCGGCTGGCCGCTGCGGAAGCTCACCCCCAGGTCACCGGTGACCGCCCGGCCGACGTAGCTGAAGTACTGGGCGACCAGCGGCCGGTCCAGCCCGGCCCGGGTGCGCAGCGCCTCGTACGTCTGCGGGTCGAAGCGGGTGCCCAGCGCCACCCGGACCGGGTCGCCGGGAACCAGTTGCAGCAGCAGGAAGACCACCAGGGTCACCCCGAGCAGGACGACGGCCGACTGAAGCAGCCGGCGCAGGACGAAGCGGCTCACCGCGTACCCCGCCGGGTCACTTGGTCAGGGCGACGTCGCGGAAGCGGATCGCCCGGTCGGTGCGGGCCTGGTAGCCGGTGACCTTCTTCGACCAGCCCTGCACCACGTCCGGGTTGTACAGGTAGATGTAGCTGGCGTCGTCGACGATCTGCTTCGCCGCCTGGTCGTACGCCTGCTTGCGGGCGCCCTGGTCGGTCTGCGTACGGGCGGCGTCGAGCAGCCTGTCCACCGCCGGGTTGCGGTACTTCTGGAAGTTGAAGGCGCCGCCGCTGTGGTGCTGGGCGTAGTAGAACTCGTCCGGGTCGATGTTGCCCAGCCAGCCGAGCATGAACGCGTCGAAGGTGCCCCTGCCCTGCTCGTCGAGCCACTGGGCGAAGTCCAGGGTACGGATCTTCACGGTGATCCCGACCTCCTTGAGCTGGGCGGCGATCACCTGGGCGGCGCTGACCGTCTCCGGGTACTCGCTGGTCACCATCAGGTCCATGGTCAGCCCGCTCACCCCGGCCTGGCCGAGCAGCGCCTTGGCCTGCTCCGGGTCGTGCCGGTACGGCGCGTACTCGTAGTACCAGGAGCTGCCCTTGGGGATGGCGGTCTGGTTGACGGTGGCCAGCCCGAACTTGGCGGCCTTGGTGATCGCGGCCGGGTCGAGGGCGAAGGCGACGGCGCGCCGTACGTTCACGTCGCCGTAGGGCTTGCGGGCCTGGTTGAGCGCCAGGTACCAGTAGTCCGCGGACGGTTTGCGCTGCACGGTTAGCTCACCGCCGTCGGTCAGCGCCGGGACCTGCTGCGGCGGCAGGTTGTCGGTCCACTGGGCCTCGCCGCCGCGCAGGTTCTGCAACGCCACCGTCGGGTCCTTGACGAAGGTGAAGGTGACCCCGTCAAGCTTCGGTTTCGTGTTCCAGTAGTTGTCGTTGCGGACCAGCTTGACGCTGTCGCCGGAGGTGTACGACGCGACGGCGAACGGTCCGCTGCCGACCGGCTTGGTCTTGATCGCGCCCGACTCGACGTTGGACTTCTCGACGATGGCGACGCCCTTGAACCCGCCGAGGTTGGCCAGCAGGTTCGGGGTGGGCGCGGAGAGGGTGACGACCACCGTCGTCGGGTCGGGCGCCGCGACCGATTTCACCGCGGCGAACCGGTACGCCGCGTTCAGCTTCTCGCCGACGATGCGGTCGTAGGAGTACTTGACGTCCTCGGCGGTCAGCGGCGAGCCGTCGGAGAAGCGCACCCCGCCGCGCAGGGTGAACGTCCAGGTGAGCTGGTCGGCGCTGGTGGTCCACTTCGTCGCCAGTGACGGCTGCATCCGCAGGTTCTCGTCCGGCTCGACGAGGGTGTCGTAGACGTTCTCCAGCACCTCGAAGCTGTAGTACGCCGAGGTCCGGTGCGGGTCGAGCTGGTCGGGCTCGCCACCGATCGCGGCGGTCAGCACCCCGCCAGCGCCGCCCTGGGTGGCGGCACCGTCGACGTCGACGCTCTCACCGGAACTGCACCCGCCGACGGTGACCAGCGCGAGGGCGAGTGCGCCGCCGATCAACCTGGATCCGATTCTGGACACGGTCCCCCTCCGATGCCTCGCGGAACGAAGGTGCCATCGTTCTGCGAATCGGAGGTGATGTCAATCAATGGTGGGAAAGGCCGCCGACCGCCCCTTGTGGTGCGTACAGGAAATGTCTGTTAATGATCAGCTTCGATCGCGGTGGTCAGGCCGCCGAGCGGGACCGGCGGCGGTCCGGGCGCTGCGGCGCCGGCCCGCGCCGCTCGCCGGCCAGCGGCCAGGACCCGCGAGAGCCGGCCGGCCGGTCCACCGCCGGCTCACCGCCGGCGAGCCGGCGCGCCCGGTCGGCGTTGACCAGCGGACCGCAGGGCCCCCGCTGGCCGGCGCAGAGCAGATTGCGGCAGTTGCCGTTCTCGTCCGGCTGGTGGGCCGCGGCGACGTCCTCGGCGAGCCGCCAGAGCAGCGGGTCGGTCACGCCGGCGGGCAGGGGGCGGGACTGGCTGGGTCGGCTGCTGCTGGCCATCGGTGCTCCTCCGGTCGACGTCCTTCCAGCATTTCCCGACGGCCGGTCGATAAACGACCATCGGGGGCGTGACCTCGGCGACAACCTCGTCCAGAATTTCTCCGCCGGCGCTGTCCGGTTCGGCGGTGGCCGTTCGTCACCCTGGTCAGAGCCCCACAACCGAGGAGCGTCCACGATGAAGTACCTGATGTTCGTCTGCACCGACACCGAGCCGGACCCCGACACCGCCACCCACCCCGACGTCGAGACGTGGGTGGCCGACAACGACGCCAACGGCCGCCGGCTGGACGGCAGCGTGCTCGGGCCCGCCGACTCCGCCACCACCGTGCGGGTCCGCGGTGGGGAGCTGCTGGTCTCCGACGGCCCGTTCGCCGAGACCAAGGAGCTGATCGTCGGGTTCGACCTGCTCGAGTGCGCCGACCTGGACGAGGCGATCGAGGTGGCCCGGGCCCACCCGATGGCGTACGCGGGCCGCCTGGAGCTGCGCCCGCTGGTCGACCTGCCCGGTTCCGCGTGACCGACACCCGGCCGACCGCGGCGGCGCAGGCCGCCGCGGTCGCGGGGACCGAGTCGTACCCGCGGATCGTCGCCGCCCTGATCCGGGTCACCGGGGACTGGGCACTCGCCGAGGACTGTGCCCAGGAGGCCCTCGCAGCCGGCCTGGAGCGCTGGCCGCACGACGGCGTCCCGGCCAACCCGGGCGGCTGGCTGATGACGGTGGCCCGCAACCGGGCGTTGGACGTGCTGCGCCGCGCCTCGGTCGAGCGGCGCAAGCTGCGCGACCTGGCGGTGCTCGCCCTCACCGACGGCCCGGACGACGGGCCGGGGGAGGGGGAGGACCTGGTGGACGACCGGCTGCGGCTCGTCTTCACCTGCTGCCATCCGGCGCTGCGCCTCGCCGACCGGGTGGCGCTGACCCTGCGGACCGTCCTCGGTGTCCCCACCGCCGACGTCGCCCGTGCGCTGCTGGTCACCGAGGCCACCATGACCCGCCGGCTCACCCGGGCCAGGACCCGGATCAGGACGGCCGGCATCCCGTACCGGGTGCCGAGCGGACCGGCACTGCCCGAGCGGCTACCCGGTGTGCTGGCCGTGCTCTACCTGCTGTTCACCCTCGGCCACGACGCCGACGGGGAGCCGGCCTTCGCCGACGAGGCGATCCGGCTGACCCGCCTGGTGGCCCGGCTGATGCCCGAGCAACCGGAGGTCGCCGCGCTGCTGGCGCTGCTCCTGCTGCACCACTCCCGCCGCGACGCCCGCCGCGACGCCGACGGCACCCTGCTCACCCTCGACCGGCAGGACCGGTCCCGTTGGGACGCCGCCGCCATCGCCGAGGCGCGGGAGATCCTGGCCGGCCTGCCCGACGGCCCGTACGCGTGGCAGGCCCGGATCGCCGCCTGCCACGCCACCGCGCCGAGCACCGCGGGGACCGACTGGGCGGCCGTAGCCGCCGGGTACGACGCGCTGCTGCGGCTGCACCCGAGCCCGGTCGTGGCGCTGAACCGGGCGGTCGCCCACGGCCACGCGTACGGGCCGACGGCCGGGCTGCGGCTGCTGGCCGCCGCGCGCGGCGACGGAGAGCTGGACGGCAACGCGCACGCGGTCGCCGCCGAGGCCCACCTCACCGCCCGGTACGGCGACGCCCCGCGGGCCGCCCAGCTGTTCCGCCGCGCCGCCGAGCTGGCCCACGGTCCCGCCGAACGGCGGGCGCTGCTGGACCGCGCCGCGGAACTGGTGCCGTAGCGGCGCAACGTGCCCGGGTGCGCCACCGGGATAGGCTCGGTGCCCATGCGCACCAAGCAGGAGTTGGGGGCGGCCATCCGCCGGGACCGACGGGCCGCCCTGGTGGTCAACGCCCACTCCCGGCGCGGCCGCCGGCTCCACGACGGCGCCCGGTCCCGGCTGCTCGCCGCCGGGTTCACCCTGGTCCGGGACTGCCCGGTGGACCGACCGGGCGAGCTGGAGAAGCAGCTCGCCGAGGCCGCCGACCTCGGCCCTGACCTGCTGGTCGCCGGCGGCGGCGACGGCACCCTCGGCACCGCCGCCCGGCTGCTCGCGCACCGCGACATCGCGCTGGGCCTGCTGCCGCTGGGCACCACCAACAACTTCGCCCGCACCGTCGGCGTCCCGCTCGACCTCGACGCCGCGGTCGCGGTGCTCACCGACGGCAAGGTGATCGACGTCGACCTCGGACTGATCGGCGGGACGCGGTTCGCCAACCACGTCGGGGTGGGGCTCTCCGCCGACATCATGCTCCGCACCCCGCCGCGGCTGAAGCGGCTCACCGGCCGGCTGGCGTACCCGGCGACGGCGTTGGCGCTGCTGGCCCGGCACCGGCCGCTGCGGGTCACGCTGCGCGCCGGGGACACCGCGCGGGAACTGGTCACCCACCAGCTGTACGTGGCCAACGGCGGCTTCCAGGCCGGCCGGCCCATCACCGCGGACGCGAACGCCGACGACGGGTTGCTGGTGGCGTACCCGGTCGGCGGGGCCACCCGGCGCGGGCTGCTGCGCGAGACCACCCGCAACGCCGCCACCGGCCACCGTCGCAGCCTCGCCGACGAGCCGTTCCTCGCCGTCGGGGAGCTGTGGCTGGAGACCGACCGCCCGGCGCGGGTGGAGGTGGACGGCGAGCTCTGCGGCACCACGCCGATCCGGGTCGGACTGGACGTCAACGCGCTGCGGGTGATGGCCCCGGCCGACAGCCCCGACCGCTGAGGCGCCTCAGGCGACCCGGGCGATGCTGCCGGCCGGTGCGGCCGGCACGGCGTCGGGGTGCAGGATCGCGGCGATCGCCTCGACGCCGTCGACCAGCCGCGGGCCCGGGCGGACGATCAGCGCGTCGGCGTCGACCGCCCAGACCTCCGCGCCGGGGAAGCGGCCGGCCACCGTCCGGGCCTGTTCGACCGCGCCGTCGAGGTGGAACCCGCACGGGGTCACCAGCACGACCTGCGGGTCGGCGTCGGCGAGCTCGGCCCAGGTGGTCGGCGCCGACCGCCGCCCGGGTCGGCCCGCGACCGGCTCCCCGCCGGCGGCGGCGACCAGGTCCGGCACCCAGTGCCCGCCGGGGAACGGCGGGTCCACCCACTCCACCACGGCCACCCGCCGCCGGGGCCGGCCGGCGACCGCCGCCGAGACCGCCGCGAGCCGGGCGCGCAGGCCGTCCACCAGGGCGTGCGCCCGATCGGGTACGCCCGCCCGCTCGCCCACCGCGAGCACGGTGTCGAGCACCTCGTCGAGGGTGTGCGGGTCCAGCGAGAGCACGTCGGCGCGACAGCCGAGATGCTCCAGGGCGGCCGACACCTGTCCCGACGGCAGCGCGCAGACTCGGCACAGGTCCTGGGTGACGATCAGTTCCGGGTCCAGACCGGCGAGCGCGTCGCGGTGCAGGGTGTACAGGTCCGCCCCGGCGGCCGCCTGCGCCCGCACGTACGCGTCGATCTCGCCCGGGGTCATCCCGCGGGTGTCCCGGCCACCCACCACCACCGCCTTGCCGGCCCGGTCGGCGGCCGGCACCTCGCACTCGAAGGTGACCCCGACCAGCTCGTCACCGAGCCCCAGGGCGTAGACGATCTCCGTGGCGGAGGGCAGCAGCGAGACCAGACGCATCCGGCCATCCTGCCAGGCGCCGCCGGGGCGACCCCGGCGAGGCGTGGTTGGATGGCGGGGTGCAGTTCACCGTGACAGACGCGCCCGAGCGGGAGCGGTTCGAGGCGCGCGACGAGACCGGGGCGACCGCCGGTGTGGTCACCTACCAGCTGACCGGCGCGATCGTCGCCTACACCCACACCAGGGTGGAGCCGGAGTTCGAGGGCAGGGGCGTCGGGTCCACCCTGGCCCGCGCCGTGCTGGACGACGCGCGGGCCCGCAACCGGATGGTCGTGCCGATCTGCCCGTTCATCGCCGAGTGGCTGACCCGCCACCCGGAGTACGACGACATCGTCGTCCGCTCCACCCGCAAGGTGAAGTGACCGCAGCTCAGGTCACCCGGGACGGCTCGCCCGGCACCTGCTCGTACGTGCGCCGCTCGACGATGTCGCGCAGCCGGTCCATCGCGTCCCACACGTCCACGAAGCGGGTGTAGAGCGGCGCCGGCCCGAGCCGCAGCCGGTCCGGGGCCCGGTAGTCACCGACCACCCCCGCGCCGGCCAGCGCCCGGGAGATCCGCAGCGCCTCCGGGTGGTGCAGCGAGACGTGACTGCCCCGCCGCGCCGCATCGCGCGGGGAGGCGACCGTGAAGCCGTGCGGGGTGAGCCAGGCGTCGGCCAGCGCGACGATCAGCTCGCCGAGGCGTACCCCCTTGGCCCGGACCCGGTCGATGCCGGCCTCGGCCAGCACGTCCAGCGCCGGGTCCAGCGCCGCCATCCCGAGGACCGGCGGGGTGCCCACCTGGAACCGGTCCACCGTCGGCACCGGATCGTAGTGCGGGCCCATCGTGAACTGGTCACGCTGGCCGAACCAGCCCTGGATCGGCTGGCGCAGCCGCTGCTGGAGCTCCCGGCGCACGTAGAGGAAGGCCGGCGCGCCCGGACCGCCGTTGAGGTACTTGTAGGTGCAGCCGACCGCGAGGTCCGCGCCGCTCGCGGTCAGCTCGACCGGCACCGACCCCACCGCGTGCGACAGGTCCCACAGCACGTACGCGCCGACCTCGCGGGCCGCCGCGTTCACCGCCGCCATGTCCAGCAGCGCACCGCACCGGTACGACACGGCGGAGAGCACCACCAGCGCGACGTCCTCGGTCAGCGCGTCCCGCAGGGTTCGCGGGTCGAGCCCCTCGTCGAGGTCGGAGGGGAGCATCGTCAGGGTGAGCCCACGCGCCTCGGCCAGCCCCTGGAGGACGTACCGGTCGGTGGGGAAGTCCTCGGCGTCGACCAGGACGGTCCGCCGGCCCGGGTTCGCGTCCAGCGCCGCCGCGGCGAGCTTGTAGAGGTTCACCGAGGTCGAGTCGGAGACCACCACCTCGCCCGGTCGGGCGCCCACGGCGTGCGCGGCGATCCGGTCGCCGATCCGTCCGGCCCACTCGACCCAGGTCGGCCAGCCGCGGACGAGCTGCCCGCCCCAGCCGTCGCGGACCAGCCGGGCCAGGTGCTCGGGGGTGGCCGCGGGCAGCCGGCCCAGCGAGTTGCCGTCCAGGTAGATGAGCTGCTCGTCGGGGATGACGAACCGGTCCCGCAGGTCGGCGAGGGGATCCTCGGCGTCCCATTCCTTGCACCGGTAACGGGGGAACTCGTCGGGCACGTGCACTCCTCGGCATGACCGTCGCCGTCGGCGGGCGACCGCAGCCAGCCTAGGCGGCGCCGCGACCGGGCCGGCCGGGGACCGCCACCGGCGCCCACCCGGCGGGACCGGCTCAGTGCGGCGAACGGCCGAACTGCGCGCCGAACGCCAGGCCGGCCGTGCAGGACAGCTCGCCGGGGGCGAGCTGCACCCGGGACGGGCGCCACAGCTGCGCCCCGTCGACGGTGACCCGGGCCACCAGGCAGTCGTACCGGGTGGCCCGCAACGCCACCCCGACCCGGCCGTCGGCGGCGGTCACCTCCTGGCGTACCCGGGGATCCAGCCGCAGGCCGGCCAGCGCGGCCCGGACGGCGGCCTGATCCGGACCGGTGCCGGCCAGGGCCCGCCGCAGCCGGTCGTCCACCCCGTCCAGCGTCGGGTCGGGCACGACGGGCGAGGGCTCACCGGCCGGGCAGGGGATGTCGTCGTCCTGGTCGTCGTCCTGCGGGCCCAGCTGCACGCGAAAGCAGATCGGCAGGTCACGGTCGCGGATCACCGAACCGTCGGCGCCGATCGCCACGCCGTGCCCGACGACCCGCAGCACCAGCGTCACCCCGGTTCCCCAGTGCGTCTCGCCGCGCACCGACAGCACGGAGACGCCGGGCTGCTGGCCGGCGGCGTGCGCGTACTCGTCGGCTCGGTAGAGATGGTCGAGCTTGAAGCCCTGCCGGACCCGCTGGACCGTCCGGCCGGCGTCGGCGACGGCGCTGGCGTGCGCCTCGGCGTCCGGACCGCCCCGGCCCGGCATCGACCAGCGGCCGAGCAGCGACCACCCCAGCAGCTGCACCCCGAGGATCACCGCCAGGGCGAGCACGGCGAGCACCAGCAGAATCCTGAGCGCGCCTGCGCCGGAGCGTCCACCCACCGGTCGATTGTCCGCCCGCGACGCCGGACGCGCTGCCCCGCTCCGGGCCCCGGGGTGAGCCCGGACACGGCGGGCGGCCGGCGGGCGGCACCCGGCCGGTCGCCGGACTACCGTCGGGCGGGCCGCTGCGGCACCCGCTCCGCGGCGCGGACCCGCCACCGATCACTGTCGATCCCGAGGACGGCCCATGCGCGCAACCGTGATCCACGGACCGAACGACATCCGCGTCGAGGAGGTGCCCGACGCGACCGTCCGCAACCCCACCGACGCGGTGGTCCGCGTGGTCAGCGCCTGCATCTGCGGCAGCGACCTGTGGGCGTACCGGGGCGTCGCGAAGCGGGAGCCCGGCCAGCGGATCGGCCACGAGTTCCTCGGCGTGGTGGAGGCCACCGGCGCCGACGTCACCTCGGTGCGGGTCGGCGACCTGGTGGTGGCGCCGTTCGTCTGGTCCGACGGGGTCTGCGACTTCTGCCGGGAGGGCCTGCACACCTCCTGCCCGCACGGCGGCTTCTGGGGCTCCGCCGGCTCCGACGGCGGTCAGGGCGAGGCCGTGCGCGTCCCGTACGCCGACGGCACCCTGGTGCGGCTGCCCGCCGAGGCGGCCGGCGACGAGCGGCTGCTGGCCGCGATGCTGGCGCTGTCCGACGTGATGTCCACCGGCCACCACGCCGCCCTGGCCGCCCGGGTCCGCCCCGGGGTCACGGTCGCGGTCGTCGGTGACGGTGCGGTCGGGCTGTGCGGGGTGCTGGCCGCGAAGCGGCTCGGCGCCGAGCAGATCATCGCGCTGGGGCGGCACACCGCCCGCACCGACATCGCCCGCGCCTTCGGCGCCACCGACGTGGTCGCCGAGCGCGGTGAGGCGGCGATCGCCGCGGTGCGGGAGCTGACCAAGGGCCAGGGCGCGCACGCCGTGATCGAGGCCGTGGGCACCGAGCAGTCGATGCGTACGGCGATCTCCATCGCCCGCGACGGCGGTGCGGTCGGCTACGTCGGCGTTCCGCACGGCGGCAGCGCCGGGGTCGACATCGGCCAGATGTTCGGCCGCAACGTGGCCGTCGGCGGCGGGGTCGCGCCGGCCCGGGCGTACATCCCGGAGCTGCTGGCCGACGTGCTCGACGGCACGATCGACCCGTCGCCGGTCTTCGACCGGGTGGTCGGCCTGGACGAGGTTCCCGAGGGCTACCGGGCGATGGACGAGCGGACGGCGCTGAAGGTCCGGATCGCCTTCTGAGCCGTCCGGGCGGAAAACGTCCTCGGTGGGTGCATCCGTTCCGGTCGTCGCGGGCGAAGCAAGGGTCGTGACGAGACGTCACTGATCTGGTCGCCTCGACGAAAGGCTCACCGATGAAGATCGCCCGACTCGCCGCCCGGCTCGCCGTGGGCGCGATGGCCACCGCCGTGGCCGCAACCGCCGTCGCCGTACCGGCGCAGGCCTCCGGCCGGGACCTCGGCAACCGGTCGCTGGCCGCGGTGCTGACCCGCGACACCGGGGGTTTCGACCACAACTCCCGGGACTTCGACGTGCTCACCGCGGCGGTGCTCGCGGTGCTCCAGGCCAAGCCCGACTCGCCGGTGAAGGTGCTCACCGACGGGACGGTCGCGCTGACCGCGTTCGTGCCCACCGACGCCGCGTTCCGGGAGCTGGTCCGCGACCTCACCGGCGCCCACCGGCTGCCCAGCGAGCAGGCGGCGTTCACCGCGGTCGCCGGCCTCGGCATCGACACGGTGGAGAACGTGCTGCTCTACCACGTGGTGCCGGGCGCCACGATCGACCGGAAGGCGGCGCTGAAGGCCGACGGGGCCGACCTGACCACCGCCCTCGGCACCACCGTCGAGGTCGACGTGCGGCACACCTGGTTCGGCCGGCAGGTGCGGCTGGTCGACGCCGACACCAGCGACCGCAACGCCCGGGTGGTGGTCTTCGACATCAACAAGGGCAACAAGCAGATCGCCCACGCGGTCGACCGGGTGCTGCGCCCGATCGACCTGCCCTGACAGCACGCTCCCACGACGGCGCCCGGCCCGGCCGGGCGCCGTTCGTGTCGGCCCTGGTGGCCGGCCTGGCCCGTGCCGTACGGTGCTCGCCGTGACCGCGCACGATCATGTTCCGTCCGGCCCCGTCGCCGTGCTCGCCAACCCCACCGCCGGTCGGGGACGGCACGCCGGCCTGCTGCCCGCCGTACTGGACCGGCTGGCCGCCGCCGGGCGCCCCGTCGAGCTGCTCGCGGCGGCCACCCCGGCGCAGGCGGAGGCGGCCTGCCACGCGGCGGTGACCGGTGGCGCCGGCGCCCTGGTCGCGGTCGGCGGGGACGGCACGGTGCACCGGGCGTTGCAGGCGGTGGCCGGCACCGAGGTGCCGTTCGGGCCGGTCCCGGCCGGCACCGGCAACGACTTCGCCGTCGAGACCGGCTTTCCGGCCGACCCGCTCGCCGCCGCCGAGGTGATCGCCACGGCGTTGCGCGAGGGCCGCAGTCGCCCGGTCGACCTGGCCCGGATGACCAACCCCGACGGCGGTGACCGCTGGTACGGCGCGGTGCTCGCCGCCGGCTTCGACGCGATCGTTAACGAGCGGGCCAACCGGATGCGCCGTCCGCGCGGACCCCGCCGCTACGACCTGGCGATCCTGGTGGAGCTGGCCCGGCTGCGCCCCCGCCGTTACGTGCTGCGGCTCGACGGCGAGGAGCACCGGGTCGACGCGGTGCTGGTGGCGGTGGGCAACTGCGCCAGCTACGGCGGCGGGATGCGGATCTGCCCGGCCGCCGACCCGACCGACGGGCTGCTGGACGTGGTGGTGGGCGGGGAGTTCGACCGGCGCACCCTGATCCGGGTGAAGCCGCGGATCTACCGGGGCACCCACGTGGACCACCCGCTGGTGCGCAGCTACCGGGCCCGGACCGTCGAGGTGGCCGCCGAGGGCATCACCACGTACGCCGACGGCGAGCGCTCGCTGGACCTGCCGGTGCGGATCAGCGCGGTGCCGGCGGCGGTGCGGCTGCTGCGCTGACCGACGGCGCGGGCGCCTTCGCGGGCCCGCCGGCGCGGACCGCCCCGATGCTCGCGGCGATCACCAGCGCGATGGCGACCATCTCGCGCACGTGCAGCGCCTGCCCGAGCACCAGCCAGCCGGCCAGCGCGGCGATCGCCGGCCCCAGGCTCATCAGCACGGCGAAGGTGGCGGTGGGCAGCCGGCGCAGCGCCAGCAGCTCCAGCGTGTACGGCAGGACCGAGGCGAGCAGCGCCAACCCGGCGCCGAGCCCGAGCACGACCGGGTGCCAGAGCCGGCCGCCGGCGTCCAGCAGCCCGATCGGCAGGGTGACCAGCGCCGCCACCGCGAGCGCGAGGGCCAGCCCGTCGGCGCGGGGGAACCGTCCGCCGACCCGCGCCGAGCAGACGATGTACGCCGCCCACAGCGCCCCGGCGCCCAGCGCCAGCCCCGCGCCCACCGGGTCGAGGCGTTCGAAGCCGCCCTGGCCGAGCAGGGCCACCCCGGCCAGGGCCAGGCCCGCCCAGCACCAGGCGGCGAGCCGGCGGGCGGTGAACACCGACAGGGCGAGCGGGCCGAGCACCTCCAGGGTGACCGCCGGGCCGAGCGGGATCCGCTCGATGGCGTGGTAGAAGATCGAGTTCATGCCGGCCAGGGCCAGCCCGAACGCCCCCACCGCCACCCAGTCGGCGCGGTCGTGCCCGCGCAGCCGGGGCCGGCAGACCAGCAGCATCACCAGCGCCCCGAGGGTCAGCCGCAGCGTCACCGCGCCCGAGACCCCGGTGCGGGGAAAGATCGACGCGGCGACCGCCGAGCCGAACTGCACCGACAGCGCCCCGCCGAGCACCAGCCCGATCGCGCCGACCCGCCCGGTCACCGGGCCGGTCCCGGGCCGCCCCCCGCCGCTCCCCGGCGGGTTTGCCCTGCCCGCGCCGGTACCGACCGGGCCGGCAGCAGGCACGCCGGGACCGGCCGGGCCGTGGGCGGGAGTCTGCGCGGGGCGGGCGGCAGGGTTCACGCCTGCGAGGCTAGGCCCGCCGGCCCCCGCCGGACACTGCGCCCCGGCCACCCGTGCCGCAGATCGCCCACCCCGCCCCCGCCCCCGCCCCCGCCCCCGCCGGGCCAACGGCGTCGATCATGAAGTTAGCGTCGATGTTGATCTCCTTTAACGCCGCTAACTTCATGATCAACGGGGCGGGGTTGAGGGCGGGGGCGGGGGGTGGGGGTCGGTGAGGCGGGTCAGCCATTCGTCGAGGAGGGCGCGTTCGGCGGGGGTTAGGTCGGCGGGAAGCGTCGGCAGGGCGGTCCGCAGGGCGACGGCGTGGCGTACCGCCGGTTGGGGGCGGTGGGCGCGGGCCAGCGGGCTGTCGGTGCAGACCGCCGCCAGCACCGCGTCCCGGGTGGTGGGGGAGAGTTGCGGCTCGCGGTCCGGCTCCGGGGTCTGGATCAGGGTGAGGGTGACGCCGCAGCCCGCCGCGTGGATCATGGCGGCGGCCCGGTCCACCCCGGTACGCAGCCGGCCCGCCTCGGCGACCCGGGTGACCAGTTGGCGCAGGATGTCGGCGGCGACCCGGGCGGCGGTGCTCTGCACACCGGGGCGGGGATCGCCGTACATCAGCGCGTGGAAGGCGGGGTTCGCGACGCCGAACTCGACCTGCATGTCCCAGCCGGCGCGCAGGTCGTCCACCGGGTCGCCGGCCGGCTCGCGGGCGGCCTGGTCGTGCAGGTACGCGGCGAAGCCGTAGCTCGCCGCCGCGTCCAGCAGGCCCCGCATGTCGCCGAACTGCCGGTAGATGGTGGGGGCCCGGCTGACGGCCCGGGTGGAGACCGCGTCCCGACCGCCCTCGGCGAGCAGCGTGGCGGCGGCCCGCATGATCCGGTCCCGGGGTGAGGTGTCCAGCGCGTTCACGACAGCGACGATAACGTCGGTGCGTTAGCGCCGCATGTTAACGCGAGAGTCGCCTCACCGTTATCGACGCTAACGATCAGTCGCGCAGGGCCAGGTCGAGGACCGCGCCGAGGCCGTTGCTGCGTCCCGGGTCGGCGCAGGGCAGGACCAGCACCGCGCAACCGGCGCGCACCGCGCCCGCGTCGGCCGGCGTGTCACCCACCATCAGCGTCCGCTCCGGGTCGACGCCGAGCATGCCGCAGGCGCGCAGGAAGATCCCCGGGTCGGGCTTGCAGCGCCCCACCTCGTACGACAGGGCGTAGGCGTCGACCAGGTCGGCCAGCCCCCAGGCGGCGACCAACGGTCGGATGTCGAAGCCGACGTTGCTCACCACCGCCACCTTGACCCCGGCCTGCCGCAGCCCCTTGAGCACCGCCTCGACGTCCGGGTACGGCACCCAGCCCTCGGGGGCCAGCAGCCGCTCGTAGAGCGCCTCGGCCAGCCCCTCGATGCCGGAGTCGACGGTCGCGGCCAGGCCGGTGTACGCGCCGCGGTGCGCGTACTCGTAGAGGTCGCGGTCGGCCCAGAGCTCGGCCAGCGGGGGCGGCACCCGCGCCGGCGGCGGCCCGCCGGGGCGACCCGCGGTGAGCAGCCGGTCGGCCAGCACGGTGGCCCGGGTCCGCTCCAGCGTCACCCCGCAGGTGGCCGCGGCGGCGGTGACCCAGTCGCGGGCCTCCTCCACCTGGGCCAGGGTCCCGTGGAAGTCGAGGAGCACGGCCTCCACCGGTCGGCGGGGCACCCGCGGGTCGACGGCGTCCTCGGCGTCCCCCGGGGCGGGTTCGTGGGTGGGTCGGGCATGGTCCGGCACGCCGTGCACCCTACCGACCGCCCCCGACGACCCCTCCGGACGCCTTGCCGGGTGGCGTGCCGGCGCACGCATTAATCTTGGTGACATGTCGAGTCCCGCCGAGCGGTACGCCGCGGCGCGCCGCCGGGCCGCGTACGCATCCGAGTTCCCGGCCCTGGACGAGTTCGCCCGCGATCTGGGGTTCGACCTGGACGACTTCCAGCGGGAGGCGTGCCAGTCCCTGGAGCGCGGCAGCGGCGTGCTGGTCTGCGCCCCGACCGGCGCCGGCAAGACGGTGGTGGGCGAGTTCGCCGTACACCTGGCGTTGCGCGGGACGCCCGACCAGCCGTCGGTCGCCGACGGCGGCCCGTCCGGCACCACCCGGCGCAAGTGCTTCTACACCACGCCGATCAAGGCGCTGTCCAACCAGAAGTACCACGACCTGGTCGACCGGTACGGCGCCGAGCAGGTCGGCCTGCTCACCGGTGACAACGCAATCAACGGCGACGCGCCGGTGGTGGTGATGACCACCGAGGTGCTGCGCAACATGCTCTACGCCGGCTCCAGCACCCTCGAGGGGCTGGCCTACGTGGTGATGGACGAGGTGCACTACCTGGCCGACCGGTTCCGCGGCGGGGTGTGGGAAGAGGTGATCATCCACCTGCCCGCCTCGGTCACCCTGGTCTCGCTCTCGGCGACCGTGTCCAACGCCGAGGAGTTCGCCGACTGGCTGGTCACCGTGCGGGGCGAGACCGCCGTGGTGGTCAGCGAGCACCGGCCGGTGCCGCTGTGGCAGCACATGCTGGTCGGCAAACGGATGTTCGACCTGTTCCACGACGCCGACGCCGCCCGCAAGCACGACGTGCACCCGGAGCTGCTGCGCTACACCCGCGACACGGTGCGCCGGCTGGAGCTGGGCGAGGGGCGCAGCGCCGGCCCCGGCGGGGGTCGCCGCGGCCCCCGCTGGCGCGGTCCGCTGCGCCCGGACATCGTCGACCGGCTGGACCGGGAGGGCCTGCTGCCGGCGATCCTGTTCATCTTCAGCCGGGCCGGCTGCGCCGCCGCCGTGCAGCAGTGCCTCGCCGCCGGCCTGCGGCTGACCTCGCCGGACGAGCGCGCCGAGATCCGCCGGGTGGTCGAGTCCCGGGTGACCGCCATCCCCGGCGAGGACCTGTCGGTGCTCGGCTACTGGGAATGGCTCGACGGCCTGGAGCGCGGCCTGGCCGCCCACCACGCCGGCATGCTGCCGGTGTTCAAGGAGATCGTCGAGGAGCTCTTCGTCCGCGGGCTGGTCAAGGCGGTCTTCGCCACCGAGACCCTGGCGCTGGGCATCAACATGCCGGCCCGCTGCGTCGTGCTGGAACGCCTGGTCAAGTACAACGGCGAGGCCCACGTCGACCTCACCCCGGGGGAGTACACGCAGCTCACCGGGCGGGCCGGCCGGCGCGGCATCGACGTCGAGGGGCACGCGGTCGTGGTCTGGTCGCCGGAGACCGACCCCCGGCACGTCGCCGGCCTGGCCTCCACCCGCACCTACCCGCTGCGGTCCAGCTTCCGGCCGTCGTACAACATGGCGGTCAACCTGGTCGGGACGGTCGGCGCCGAACCGGCCCGGGCGCTGCTGGAGTCGTCGTTCGCCCAGTTCCAGGCGGACCGGTCGGTGGTCGGCCTGGCCCGGCAGGTGCAGCGCAACACCGAGACGATCGAGGCGTACGGCGCGGAGGCGGCCTGCCACCACGGCGACTTCGACGAGTACTTCGCGCTGCGGGTGGCCATCACCGAGCGGGAGCGCGCGATCGCCCGGCAGGGGCAGACCCAGCGCAAGGCCGCCGCGGTCGAGTCGCTGGAGCGGCTGCGGGTCGGTGACGTGATCCGGGTGCCGTCCGGGCGGCGGGCCGGCCTCGCGGTGGTGCTCGACCCGGCCACCGGCGGCTTCGGGGAACCGCGCCCGCTGGTGCTCACCCAGGACCGCTGGGCCGGCCGGGTCAGCCCCGGCGACTTCACCACCCCGGCCGAGGTGCTGGCCCGGATCCGGGTGCCGAAGCACTTCAACCACCGCTCGCCGGCCGCCCGGCGGGACCTGGCCGCCGAGGTCAGCGGCACCGGCCTGGACCGGCACGGCGGTCGCCGGGGCGGCCGGTCCCGGCAGGCCGCGGGGGAGGACCACCGGCTCAGCCAGCTCCGCGGCGAGCTGCGCCGGCACCCGTGCCACTCCTGTCCCGAGCGGGAGGAGCACGCCCGCTGGGCGGAGCGGGCGCGGCGGCTGGAACGCGACACCGAGGAGCTGCGGCAGCGGGTCGCCGGGCGGACCGGTTCGTTGGCCCGTACCTTCGACCGGATCGTGGCGCTGCTGACCGCCCGCGGTTACCTCGCCGCGGACGGCACGGTCACCGACGCCGGCCGGATGCTCGGCCGGATCTGGACCGAGGCGGACCTGCTGGTCGCCGAGTGCCTGCGGCGCGGCGTCTGGGACGGGCTCTCCCCGGCCGAGCTGGCCGCGGCGGTCTCGGTGGTGGTGTTCGAGGCGCGTCGGGACGTCGACGAGCGGGCCGGGCTGCCGCGCGGTCCGGTCTCCGACGCGGTCGGCGAGACGCTCAAGCTGTGGGGCGAGATCGAGACCGACGAGGCCGACCGCGGGCTGACGGTCACCCGGGAGCCGGACCTCGGCTTCGCCTGGCCGATCTACCGCTGGGCCCGGGGCGAGGTGCTGGCCAAGGTGCTGGCCAGCGGCCACCAGATCGAGGGCGAGATGCCGGCCGGCGACTTCGTCCGGTGGGCGCGGCAGGTCGTCGACCTGTTGGGCCAGCTCGCCGACTCCGGCGGCGCGTCGACCGAGCTGCGGGCCACCGCCCGCCAGGCGATCGCCGCGGTGAACCGGGGAGTGCTCGCCTACCACGTCGGATGATGGTCACAATCGGTCACTGCTGGTCCCGCCGGCGGGACTGCGCAGGGTTACGACAACGGCACCCCCCGAATTGTCCGGGGGGTGCCGTTGCGGCTGCTGATGCCCTCACCGATCATTGTCCGGGCGCGACTGCTACGCGCCGGTAGCTCTTTGGGGGGAAGCCGCGGTGGCGGAGATCAATCACTTTGAGTACGGATGGATCACACCGGCGCTCAGCTACGCGCTGTCGGTGCTGGGGTCCTTCCTCGGGCTGGTCTGCGCCGGCCGGATCCGTACCGCGTCGAGCCCCGGGCAGCGCGCCTGGTGGGGGCTGCTCGCCGCCTGGGCGATCGGCGGCACGGCCATCTGGGCGATGCACTTCATGGCCATGCTCGGCTTCGCCGTGGCCGGCACCCGCATCCGGTACGACATCCCGATCACCGCGGCCAGCACCCTGATCGCCGTGGTCGCCGTCGGTATCGGTCTGGCCATCGTCGGCACGGGTCGACTCTCGGCGCCCCGGCTGTTGGTCGGCGGCCTGTTCACCGGCGCCGGCGTCGCCGCCATGCACTACACCGGCATGGCGGCCATGCGGCTGGACGGCACCCTCGGGTACGACTCGACCCGGGTGGCGCTCTCCGTCGTCATCGCCCTGGTCGCCGCCACCGTCGCGCTCTGGCTGTCGATGACCGTCCGGCGTGGTCTGGCCATGGCCGCCTCCGCGCTGGTGATGGGGATCGCCGTCAACGGCATGCACTTCACCGGGATGAGCGCCCTCTCGGTGCACCTGCACGAGCGGCGCGGCGAACTGACCGGCGCCGAGGTCAGCGGCCTGCTGGTGCCGATCGTGCTCGCAGTCATCTTCGGCGTGGTCGGGCTGATCTACGCGCTGCTCGCCGCGCCGACCGACGAGGACCGGGCCGGGTTCGCCTACGTGGACGCGCGCCTCACCCCGGACCCGGCCGGTCCGACGACCGCCGCGGTGCCGCAGCCCGCCCCGGACCCGGTAGGGCTGCGCGCCCGCTCCACCCTCGGCCGGCCCGGTACGCCCTTCCCCTCGCGGCGCGACACCACGCCCCGCTGACCGCAGCCCCTCCCGCCGCCCGCACCCACCGGCATTGACAACGGTGAGTGCGGGCGGAAGGCTGTAACGGCACGCGTCGTGGCCTCGGTGCACGGGGGAGTGGCTCATGAGGCGCCCACGCATCAAACCGGAGCACGCCCCGTACCGGGTGGCCGGCTCCGCGGTCCGCATCGGCGGGCCCACCTACGGCGTCGCCGCGCAGGTCGACGACCCGGACGGCGCGGTCTGGACGCTGCTGGAGAGCATGGACGGCTCCCGCGACGTCGACGAGATCGTCCGGCGGGTCCACGCCGCCCACCCGACCGAGACCCCGGACGGGATCCGGGCCGCGCTGCGCCGCTTCGTCGAAGCGGGCTACGTCGAGGACGTCGGCGCGCCCGAGCCGGCGGAGCTGAGCGGGCGGGACCGGGAACGCTTCGACCGCAGCCGGGCGTACTTCCGCTGGCTGGACCTCACCCCGCGGGCCAGCACCTGGGAGCCGCAGGTCGCGCTGAGCCGGGCCCGGGTCACCCTGGTCGGCGTGGGCGGCACCGGCGGGGTCGCGGCGATGGCCCTGGCGGCCAGCGGGGTCGGCCGGCTGGTCTGCGTCGACCCCGACGTGGTGGAGCTGTCCAACCTCAACCGGCAGGTGCTCTACCAGGAGCGGGACATCGGCCGGCCCAAGGCGGACGCGGCCGCGCACCGGCTGCGCCGGCTGAACTCCGCGGTGCGGGTGACCGGGCTCCGGCAGCGGATCACCGGCCCCGACGACGTCGCCGCGCTGGCCGCGCGGTGCGACGTGCTGGTGCTCTCGGCCGACCGGCCGCAACCCGACGTGCGGATCTGGACCAACCGGGCCTGCCTGGCCACCGGCACGCCGTGGGTGGACGCCGGCTACCACGGCCCGTTGGTCCAGGTCGGCTCCTACGTGCCCGGTGCCGGGCCCTGCTGGGAGTGCGTACGCGCCGCCGACGCCGACCGGCACCACGCCGCCGGGGTGCGCTACGCCGACGCCGAACGGCGCAACGCGGCGGTGGCCAACGCCGTCGCGGCGCCGTCGGCGGGGATCTCCGGCTACCTGGCCGCCCACCACGCCCTGGCGCTGATCACCGGGGTGCCGGCCCGGCCGCCCGGCCGGGTCGACGCGGTGAACCTGATGGCGCTGGACGCGACCTTCACGCTCGACGACCCGCGGCGGCCCGACTGCCCGGCCTGCGGGACGCTCCGATGAGCGCTCCCGTCGCCGCCTCCCTGACGGTCGACGGCTCCACGCGGGTGCGGCTGCACCCGCTGCACATGCGTGACGAGGGCGGGTCGTGGATCGTCGGCCGGGTCGAGACCGGTGAGTTCGTCGCCCTGCCCCCGGTCGGGCAGCGGGCCGTCGCCCTGCTCGCCGACCACACCGTCGAGCAGGTACGCCGGCGGCTGCGCGCCGAGGCCGGCAGCGACGTGGACGTGGCCGCGTTCGTGACGTCCCTGGTGGAGCTCGGCTTCGTCGCCGCGCTCGACGACCGGCCGCTGCCGCAGGCGCCGGTGCCCGCGCCGATGTTCCCCCGGCTGCGTCCGCGGCACGTGCGCTGGCTGCTGCACCCCGCGCCGGCCCTGGCGGTCGGGGCCCTCCTGATCGCCGCGTTGGTGGCGGTCGCCGTGGACCCGGCCCTGGCCCCCGACCCCGGGCGGCTGGTCTGGAGCGACAGCGGTGCGGCGGTGCTGCTCGGCAACTTCGTCATCGTCTGGTCGCTGATCCTCCTGCACGAGCTCGCCCACCTGTTCACCGCCCGCGCGGCGGGCGCACCCGGGCGGATGAGCCTCGGCACCCGGTTGCAGTTCCTGGTGGCGCAGACCGACGTCAGCGGGGTGTGGGCCGCGCCCCGCCGGGCCCGGCTCACCGTCTACCTCGCCGGCATCGCGGTGAACCTGGTGGTCTCGGCCGTCGCCGTGCTGCTGCCCGCCGCCACGCACCTCGTCGGTGTCGCCGGGGACCTGGTCGCCGCCGTGGGGCTGCTCTCGCTGACCCTGGTCCCCGTCCAGTTCCTGGTCTTCATGCGCACCGACGTCTACTTCATGCTCCAGGACCTGGCCGGCTGCGCCAACCTGTACGCCGACGGCTCCGCCTACGCCCGGCACCTCGCGCGTCGGCTGGTGCGGGTGGGCGGCCCTGAGCCGGACCCGAGCGAGCGGCTGACCCCGCGGGAACGCCTCGCCGTGCGGGTCTACACCGTCGTGCTGGTGCTCGGGACGGCGGGCTGCCTGGCGGTGGCCGCCCTGGTCACCCTGCCGGTGAGCGTCGAGCTGTCCACCACGGCCGCGCGCACGGTGCTCGTCGGCGGCTCCACCGCGGAGGTCCTCGACGCGGCGGCCTTCGCCGGCATCAGCGCCCTGTGCCTCGCGCTGTGGACCTGGGCCTGGTGGCGCCGGCACGGTCCGCGGATCCGCCGGAAGATCAGCCGTACCCGTCGACGGGGTGGAAGGAGGTGATGGCATGAAGAAGCCCGAGAGCCGCAAGGTCGAGAAGAAGGAGACCGGCAAGCTCGACACGATCGAGATCCGCAAGCTGGACAAGATCGAGACGACGGCGCTGAACAGCAACCCGTCCGGCTGATGCCGGCGCCCGGGCCGGTCCGCTCCGGGCCGGTCCGGGCGCGGTCCGCCCGGTTCCCGCCGTCGTCGGCCTCGGCCTCCTTAGCCGACGATTAAGTCCGAGGGCGGTCGGTGCGGGGCGTGGGCGCACTGTGCAGACTGGGCCGATGCCCGCTCACCGCCGCCGTAGCCGCACGCCCGTCGCCGTGATCGTCCTGCTCGCCGTGGCGGTCACGGCCGGGGCCTGGTCACTGCACGGGCGGATGGTGGGCAACCCGATCGCCGCGGGCACCGGCGGGACGACCGCCGCCCCGTCGCCCACCGCGCTCCCCTCCGGCGCCTCACGCTGCGCCGGGCAGGTCCCCCGGGCGACCCGCGAGCTGCGCGGCATGTGGATCACCACGGTGAACAACATCGACTGGCCGAGCCGCCCCGGGCTGCCGGCCGAGACCGTCCGGGCCGAGTTCCGCGGCTGGCTGGACCTGGCCGTACGGCACCACCACAACGCCGTGTTCGTGCACGTCCGGCCGAGCGGGGACGCGCTCTGGCCGTCGGCGTACGCGCCGTGGTCGCAGTGGCTGACCGGCCGACGGGACGGCCGTGACCCGGGCTGGGACCCGATGGAGTTCATGGTCGCCGAGGCGCACGCCCGCAACCTGGAGTTCCACGCCTGGTTCAACCCGTACCGGGGCGGGCAGCCGGCCACCGTGGGTGGTCCCGGGCCGCGGCTGGACCAGCTCGCGCCGGACCACCCGCTGCGCCGGCACCCCGAGTGGGTGGTCACCTACCCCAGCGCCGACAAGCCCGGCAGCCGGCTGTACTTCAACCCCGGGGTGCCCGAGGCGCGCCGGTTCGTCGAGGACGCCATGCTGGAGGCGGTCGGCCGGTACGACGTCGACGGGGTGCACTTCGACGACTTCTTCTACCCGTACCCGGAGGCCGGCCAGGACTTCCCGGACGGCGCGGCGTACGCCCGCTACGGCCGCGGGTCCGCCGACCGGGACGCCTGGCGGCGGGAGAACGTGAACACGCTGGTCCGGGAGATGAGCGAGCGGATCAAGGCGATCAAGCCGTGGGTGAAGTTCGGCATCAGCCCGTTCGGCATCTGGCGCAACGCCCGTACCGACCCGGCCGGCTCGCCCACCGCCGGCCTGCAGAGCTACGACGACATCCACGCCGACACCCGGCTGTGGGTACGCCGGCAGTGGCTGGACTACGTCGTGCCGCAGCTCTACTGGCACATCGGCTTCGACCGGGCCGACTACGCGAAGCTGCTGCCCTGGTGGGCGCAGACCGTGCGGGGCACCCGGGTGCAGCTCTGGATCGGCCAGGCCGACTACCGGGTCGGTGAGCGCGGCACCTGGAGCGACCCGGGGGAGCTGGACCGCCAGCTCGCGCTCAACCGCCGCTACCCGGTCAGCGGCAGCGTCCACTTCAGCGCCGCCCAGGTACGCGCCGACCGGCTCGGCGCGGTCACCCGCTACAGCCGGGCGCACTACGCCGAGCCGGCGCTGCTGCCAACGATGGCGCAGCTGCCGGCGGCCCCGCCGGCCGCCCCGACAGTGACCGGGGCCCGGCGGGACGGCACCGGCGGGGTGGCCCTGACCTGGCGGGGAGAGGGTGCCACCAGCTTCGCCGTCTACCGGGTGGACTCCGGCGGCGCCCGGCTGGTCGCCACCACCCGGTCGACCGCCTGGGTCGACGGCGCCGCCCCGGCCGGCGGGTCGGTCTCGTACTGCGTGTCCGGGCTGGACCGCAGCGGCAACGAGGGGAGCCTGAGCGGGGCGGTCGCCGTCGCCGCGGCCGGCAGCTGACCGGGGGCGGGGTCAGCGGGCCAGCAGGAGGCGCAGTTCGCGGCTGACCTCCGTGGGCGCCTCCTCGGCCATGAAGTGCCCCGCCTTGGTGGTGACGTGGGCGAGGTCCGGGGCCCAGGCCCGCCAGAGCGCGTCCGCGTCGTAGCCGAGCACCGCGCCCCAGTCCTGCTGCACCACGGTCACCGGCATGGTCAGCCGGTTAGCGGCCGCCCGGTCGGCCCGGTCGTGGTCGACGTCGATCCCGGCCGAGGCGCGGTAGTCGGCGACGATCGACGGGACCGCCTCGCGGGACGCCCTCAGGTACTCGGCGCGTACCTCCGCCGGGATGGCGTCGGGGTTGCCGCCCCAGAGGTCGAGGAAGTGGCCGAAGAACGCGTCGGCGCTGGCGCTGATCATCCGTTCGGGCAGGCCGGGCGGCTGGGCCATCAGGTAGAGGTGGAACGCGACCGCCGCGCCGGCGCCGTGCAGGACGTCCCACATGTCCAGGGTGGGCAGCACGTCGAGGGCGGCGAGGTGGGTGATCGCGTCGGGGTGGTCCAGGCCCGCCCGGACGGCCACCAGGGCGCCCCGGTCGTGGCCGGCGAGGGCGAACCGCGGGTGGCCGAGCCGGCCGGCCACGGTCACCACGTCGGCGGCCATGGTCCGCTTGGAGTACGTCCCGGCGTCGCGCGCGGCGGGCTTGTCGCTGGCGCCGTACCCGCGCAGGTCCGGGCAGATCACCGTGTGGTCGGCGGCCAGGTCGGCGGCGACGTGCCGCCACATCAGGTGGGTCTGCGGGAAGCCGTGCAGCAGCACGAGCGGGCTTCCCGAGCCGCCCACCGCCACGTTCAGCGACACGTCGTCGTCGACGGCGACCCGCTGGTAGTCGAAGTCGGGGATGGCGATGGCCATGGTGAGGTCCTTCCGCTGGTCGGGTGGGCTGCGACCAGCCTGCGGGGCGCCGATGAGCAACCGATGAGCGCGCTACGGTGATCTCCGGTGGGGGGTGGTCCGGTGGAGGTCCGGTTCGGGGTGCTGGGACCGGTGACGGCCTGGGACGGCGCCGGCGCGCCGATCGACCTGCGGGGGCCGGCGCACCGGGCCGTCCTGGCCCGCCTGGTGGTCGCCCGCGGGCACGTCGTACCCGTCGGGCGCCTCGTGGACGACCTGTGGGAGGAGCCCCCGGCGGGCGCGGTGGGCGCGGTCCGCACGTTCGTGGCGGCGCTGCGCCGCGCGCTGGAGCCGCGGCGCGCACCCCGGCAGCCGGCCCGGCTGCTGGTCACCGAGGGCCCCGGGTACGCGCTGCGGGCGCCCGCCGACGCGGTGGACGCCTGGTGGTTCGAGGCGCGGGTCGGCCGGGCCGCGCAGGTCGCGCCGCAGCGGGCGCTGGAGCTGCTCGACGAGGCCCTGGGCCGCTGGCGGGGCCCGGCGTACGCCGACTTCGCCGACGCGTCGTGGGCCCGGGCGGAGCGGCACCGGCTCGACCAGCTCCGGTTGCACACGGTCGAACTGCGGGCCGCAACGCTGCTCACCGTCGGCCGGGCCGCCGAGGTGGTGCCGGACCTGGACGCCCTGGTGGCCGAGCACCCGTGGCGGGAGGAGTCGTGGCGGCTGCTGGCCCTGGCCCTCTACCGCACCGGCCGCCAGGGTGACGCCCTCGCGGTGCTGCGCCGCGCCCGGGAGCTGCTCCGCGACCAGCTCGGGGTGGATCCGGGTCCAGCCCTGCGCCGGGTGGAGACCGACATCCTGCGCCAGGCCGACCAGCCCGCCGGCGCCGCCGCGGAGCGGATCTGGGCGGAGGCCGCCGCGACGTACGACCGGGCCGTGGCCGCCGGCGCGAGGGGGCGCCTGGAGTCCACGGTCGGCCTGCTGCGCAGCCTGGCGGTGGCCGGTGCGGGCGGGCTGACCGCCGCCCGCGAACAGCGGTACCCGGCGATCGCCGCCGCCGAGCGGCTCGGCGACCCGGAGCTCACCGCGCGGGTGATCGGCGGCTACGACGTGCCGGCGATCTGGACCCGCTCGGACGACCCGGCGCAGGCCGCCCGGATCGTGGACGCGGCGGAGCGGGCGCTGGCCGCCCTCGGCCCCGGCTCACCCGACGGCGCCCGGGCCCGCCTGCTGGCCACCGTCGCGGTGGAGTCCCGGGGCACCCGGGCGGCCCGTGGGCCGCAGGCCGCCCGGGAGGCAGAGCGGATCGCGCGGGGACTGGGCGATCCGGCGCTGCTGGCGTTCGCCCTCAACGGCGTGTTCATGCAGACCTTCCACCGCGCGGGCCTGGCCCCCGAACGGGACGCGATCGGCGCCGAACTGGTGGCGCTGTCCACCCGGCACGGGCTGACCACGTACCAGATCCTCGGCCACCTGGTCCGCCTCCAGGCCGGTGGCGCGCTCGGCGACTTCGCCGGCGCCGACGAGCACGCCACGGCCGTGGACCGGCTCGCCGCGCGGGACGAGCGACCGCTGGCCGGGGTGTTCACCCGGTGGTACCGGGCCATGCGGCTGGCCGCGTGCGGTGCGGCCGTGCCGCGGGCGCGGGACGCCTACCGGGAGGCGGCGGCGCACCTGGACGGCGCCGGCATGCCCGGGGTCGAGCGGGGCCTGCTCCCGTTGGCCCTGCTCTGCCTGGACACCTGGCACGGGCGGCCCACCGACCTCGACGACGACACCGACTGGGGGCCGTACGCGCCGTGGGCCCGCCCGCTGGTGCTGCTGGCGCGGGACCGTCCGGCCGACGCCGCCCAGGCCCTGCGCCGGACCCCGCAGCCCCCGCGCGACCTGCTCTTCGAGGCGCTGTGGGTGCTCACCGGCGAGGCCGCGATCCGGCTCGACGACCGGGCGACGGTCCGCCGGGCCCTGGCCGAGCTCGCTCCGGCCGCGGGCGAGCTGGCCGGGGCGGGCAGCGGCATGCTCACCGCCGGCCCGGTCGCGCACCACCTCGACCGGCTCACCGCCGCCCTGGGCTGAGCGCGGCACGTCAGCCGGGTGGCGGCGGGCGCAGGCCGGCGACGAAGAGGGCGACCAGCTGGTTGCCGACCTCGGCGAAGCTCAGCGGCCCGTCCGGGTGGAACCAGGTGTGCGTGCTGCCGAGGGCGCTGAGGAAGGCGTGGGTGATCACGGTGGCGGAGACGTCGGTGCGGACCACGCCGCGCTCCTGTCCCTCGCGGACCAGGTCCCGGAAGAGCTCGTGGTAGCGGCGGCGTTCCCGCCGGGTCGCCTCGGCCTGCTCGTCGTCGAGCAGGTGCGCCGAGCGGGCCCAGACGGTCAGCTCGGCGACGTGCGCGGCGGTGTGCGCGACGACGTCGAGGGCGGCGGCCCGCAGCCGCTCCTCGACCGGGCCGGCGCCGCCGGCGATCGTGGCCAGGCGGGACGTCTGCTCGGCCAGCAGCTCCCGGTAGATGCTGGTGAGCAGCTCCGACTTCGAGCCGAACCAGTGGTACAGCGCGCCCTTGGTGACCTGCGCGGTGGCCACGATCTCCTGGACGCTGGTCGCCTCGTAGCCACGGCGGGCGAACAGCTCGGTGGCGGCGGTGACGATGGCGTGTCGGGCCGAGCCGCGGGGCGCCCGCCGTCGGCCGGCCGGGGCGTCCGGCGCCGCCACGGTCACCGCGGCCCCAGCTGGCGGCGGATCTCCCGCCGGGCCACGTCGCGCACGTGCACCTCGTCCGGGCCGTCGGCGATCCGCAGGGTACGGGCGCCGGCGTACATCGCGGCGAGGGGGACGTCGTCGGAGACGCCGGCGCCGCCGTGCACCTGGATGGCCCGGTCGAGCACGTCCAGGGCGACCCGCGGGGCGATCACCTTGATCGCGGCGATCTCGGTGCGGGCCGCCTTGGCGCCGTACCGGTCGATCATCCAGGCGGCCTTGAGGGTGAGCAGCCGGGCCTGCTCGATGGCCATCCGGGACTCGGCGATCTGCTGCTGCACCACGCCCTGCTCGGCCAGCGGCCGGCCGAAGGCGACCCGGCTCGCCGCGCGGTGCACCATCAGCTCCAGGGCCCGTTCGGCCAGCCCGATCGCGCGCATGCAGTGGTGGATGCGGCCGGGCCCGAGCCGGGCCTGGGCCAGGGCGAAGCCGCCGCCCTCCTCGCCGAGCAGGTTGCCCACCGGCACCCGGACGTCGGTGAAGAGCACCTCGCCGTGGCCGTGCTGGTCGTGGTAGCCGAAGACCGGCAGCGACCGGAGCACCTGGACGCCGGGGGTGTCCACCGGCACCAGGACCATCGACTGCTGCCGGTGGGTGTCGGCCGACGGGTCGGTCTTGCCCATCAGGATCATGACCTGGCAGCGCGGGTCGGCGATGCCGGTGGTCCACCACTTGCGGCCGTTGATCACGTACGAGTCGCCGTCGCGCTCGATCCGGGTGGAGATGTTGGTGGCGTCGCTGGAGGCGACGTCCGGCTCGGTCATCGCGAACGCCGAGCGGATCTCGCCGGCGAGCAGCGGACGCAGCCAGCGTTCCTGCTGCTCGGGGGAGCCGAACATGTGCAGGATCTCCATGTTGCCGGTGTCCGGGGCGGCGCAGTTGGTGGCCTCCGGGGCGAGTTCGATGGAGCGGCCCATCAGCTCGGCGAGCGGGGCGTACTCGACGTTGGTCAGCCCGGACAGCGCCGGCAGGAAGAGGTTCCACAGCTCGCGACGGCGGGCCTCTGCCTTGAGCTCCTCGACCACGGCGGGCAGCTGGTGCGGGGTGCCGGCGGCGGCGAGCTCGGCGCGCTGGGCGGCGTAGACCGCCTCGGCGGGATGGACGTGGGAGTCCATGAAGTCCTGGAGCCGCGCCAGGTGCTCGGCGGCCCGGGCGGTCGGTTCGAAGTCCATGGCTTCCTCCCCATTGACGCGCGTGTCGGCGGCTCGCTACCGTCGCCGGACGCCGAACATACCGGCTGGTCGGTATGGCGTCCAGAGCAGAACGAAGCAGGGAGCACCGACGTGAGCGTGATGGACCGGTTCCGCCTCGACGGGAAGGTCGCCGTGGTCACCGGCGCCTCGTCCGGCCTGGGGGTGTCGTTCGCCCGCGCGCTCGCCGAGGCCGGCGCCGACGTCGTCCTCGGGGCCCGCCGCGCCGACCGCCTGCCGCAGACCGGCGCGCTGGTCGAGGCGGCCGGCCGGCGGTACGCCGCCCGCGCCACCGACGTCACCGACCCGGCCGACTGCGAGGCGCTGATCGCCACCGCCGTCGAGCGCTTCGGACGGGTCGACGTGCTGGTCAACAACGCCGGGGTCGGCACCGCCGTGCCGGCCACCCGGGAGACCCCGGAGCAGTTCCGCTCGGTGGTCGACGTCAACCTGATGGGCAGCTACTGGATGGCCCAGGCCTTCGCCCGGGCGGCGCGCGACGGCGGCGCCGTGGTCAACGTCTCCAGCGTCATCGGGCTGCGCCCCGGCGGCATCCCGCAGGCCGCGTACGCCTCCAGCAAGGCCGCCGTGATCGGCCTGACCCGGGACCTGGCCGCCCAGTGGACCGGCCGCAAGGGCATCCGGGTCAACTGCCTCGCCCCCGGCTTCTTCCCGTCGGAGATGAGCGACCAGCTGGAGCCGGGCACCCTCGAGATGGTCAAGGCCCTCGCCCCGGCCGGCCGGCTCGGCGACCCCGAGGAGCTGGCCGCCACGCTGATCTGGCTGGCCAGCGACGCCTCGTCCTACGTCACCGGGGTGACCGTCCCGGTCGACGGCGGCCTCGTCATGCCTTGACGCCCGGCGGGGGCAGGGCGTAGACCAGCTTTCACGTTCCTCGATGCAGCCCACCCGGAGGAGACCCGATGAGCTTCAACCTCGCCACCATCCTCCGGGAACCCCGCCGGGCGCATCCGGACAAGCCGCTCTGCCACCTGGGCGAGCTGACCTTCAGCTATGCCCAGGTCGACGAGATCTCCGGCCGGGTCGCCGCCGCGCTGCTCGGGTCGGGCCTGCGTCGCGGCGACAAGGTGGCCGTGCAGCTGCCCAACGTGCCGCAGTTCCTCTTCACCTACTTCGCCATCCTCAAGGCCGGGCTGGTGATGGTGCCGCTCAACCCGCTGCTGCGCGCCGGTGAGATCGCCTACCACCTGGCCGACTCGGAGACCCGGGTCCTGGTCACCTTCGAACTCTTCGCCGACGAGGCGGTCAGGGGCGCCGCCGGGGTCGAGGGCGTCAGGACGTACGTGGTGAACCTGCCCGGCAGCGACCGCCGGCCGGACGGCACCCGCTCCTACGACGAGTTGTACGCCGCGCAGGACACCGGGGAGATCGCCCCCACCGAGGCCGACGACACGGCGGTGCTGCTCTACACCAGCGGCACCACCGGCCGGCCCAAGGGCGCCGAGCTGACCCACTTCAACCTCTACATGAACTGCACCGTCGGCGGTGAGCTGTTCGGCTTCCGGGACGACGACATCGGCCTGGCCGTGCTGCCGCTGTTCCACGTCTTCGGGCTCTCCAGCGTGCTCAACGTGGCCGTCCGCTACGGCGGCACGATCGTGCTGGTGCCGCGCTTCGAGGTGGAGCCGGTGGTGGCCGCGATCGAACGGCACCGCTGCACGATCTTCTCCGGCGTACCCACCATGTACTTCGCCCTGGTGCAGGCGGACCTCACCGGACGGGACCTGGGCTCGCTGCGGGTCGGGGTCTCCGGCGGCGCGGCGATCCCCGGCGAGGTGATCCGGGCCTTCGAGGAGAAGGTGCCGGGTGTGGTGATCCTGGAGGGGTACGGCCTGTCCGAGACCGCCAGCACCACCACCTTCAACATCAGCGCCGAGCAGCGCAAGGTGCTCTCGGTCGGCAAGCCGATCTGGGGCGTGCAGACCCGGGTCGTCGACGAGGCCGACCGGCCGCTGCCCGCCGGCCCCGACCAGGTCGGCGAGATCGTGGTCCGCGGCCACAACGTCATGAAGGGCTACTACAGGAACCCCGAGGCGACCGCGGAGGCGCTGCGCGGCGGCTGGTTCCACACCGGAGACCTCGGGTACGCCGACGACGACGGCTACCTCTTCATCGTGGACCGCAAGAAGGACATGATCATCCGCGGTGGCTTCAACGTGTACCCCCGCGAGGTCGAGGAGGTGCTCTACGCCCACCCGGCGGTGGTGGAGGCCGCCGTGATCGGCCGCCCCGACGCCAAGCTCGGCGAGGAGGTCGTCGCGGTGCTCAGCCTCACCCCCGACGCCCAGGTCACCGGCGAGGAGCTGGTCGCCTGGTGCCGGGAGCGGCTGGCCGCCTACAAGTACCCCCGCCAGGTACGCGTCGTCGCCGAGCTGCCCAAGGGCCCCACCGGCAAGCTGCTCAAGCGGGAGTTGAAGAAGGAGCTGGGATGAGCCCGGTCCACACCGTACGCGGGCCGGTCGACAGCGCCGACCTGGGCCGCACCTACATGCACGAGCACATCTTCGTGCTCACCGCCGACGTGCAGGCCAACCACCCGCAGGAGTGGGGCAGCGAGGAGGACCGGGTCGCCGACGCGGTGCAGAAGCTGCGCGCCCTCGCCGCCCAGGGCGTGACGACGCTCGTCGACCCGACGGTGGTCGGCCTCGGCCGCTACGTCCCCCGCATCCAGCGCATCGCCGAGCAGGTCCCGGACCTGAACATCGTCGTGGCCACCGGCATCTACACGTACGACAGCGTGCCGTTCCACTTCCACCACCGCGGGCCGGCTCTGGCCGCGGTGCTCGGCACCGAACTGCCCGACCCGATGGTGGACCTGTTCGTCGACGACATCACCGACGGCATCGCCGGCACCGGCGTGCGGGCGGGCATGCTCAAGTGCGCCATCGACGAGCCGGGGCTCACCCCGGGAGTCGAGCGGGTGATGCGGGCCGTCGCCCGCGCCCACCACGCCACCGGCACGCCGATCACCGTGCACACCCATCCGGGTACGCGGACGGCAATGGACGTCAAGCGGGTGCTCTGCGACTCCGAGGGAGTCGACCCGGGGCGCATAGTGCTGGCCCACAGCGGCGACACCACCGACTGCGACCACCTCACCGCCCTGGCCGACGCCGGCTTCGTCCTCGGGATGGACCGGTTCGGCCTCAACCTCGGGGACACCACCTTCGAGACCCGGGCCGACACCCTGGTCGAGATGTGCCGGCGCGGGTACGCCGAGCGAATGGTGCTGTCCCAGGACGCCTCCTGCTACATCGACTGGATCGACCCGATGGTCATGCCCTTCCTGCCGCAGTGGCACTACCTGCACCTCGGCGCGGAGGTGCTGCCGTACGTCCGCGAGCGCGGGGTGACCGAGGAGCAGATCGACACCATGCTGGTGGCCAACCCGCGCCGGTTCTTCGAGACCGGCCGACCGACCCCGGCGCCGCCGGACGCGATTGGTGCACCAGGGGTGCGGTGACCCGCGGCGGGTCCGGCTCGGCGGCCCGGTGGCCGTCCTGGTCGGACCCGCCGACGTCACAGCGGCGTAACGAAACATCGATCGACGCCATTTGATCAGTACACTCCCGGTGTAACAACGCCAGCCCCATGCTTCGCCCTGACAAGAGGTGAACATGAGCGTCGAACCCCGCGCCGGCATCGATCTGGCCCTGCACCACGTCGGCGTGCGGTTCGGTGGACTGGTCGCCCTCGACGACGTCTCGTTGCGGGTGCCGCCCGGCCGCATCGTCGGAGTGATCGGTCCCAACGGCGCCGGCAAGACCACCCTGTTCAACGTGGTCTGCGGGTTCGTCCCGCCGACCAGCGGCACGCTCACCCTCGACGGCGCGGCGTTCCGGCCCCGCCCGCACCGGCTCACCCGCCTCGGCGTCGCCCGCACCCTGCAGGGCGTCGGCCTCTTCCCCGGGCTCAGCGTCCTGGAGAACGTGCTGGCCGGCGCCAGCCACACCGCCCGAGCCGGCTTCGCCACCGCCCTGCTCGGCCTGCCCGGCAGCGACCGCGACGAGCGGCGGCTACGCGAGGAGGCCCGGGCTCTGCTCGCCGAGCTGGGCGTTGAACGGTACGCCGGCGCGGCCCCCGGCACCCTGCCGTACGCGACCCGCAAACGGGTCGCCCTCGCCCGGGCCCTGATCGCCCGCCCCCGGCTGCTGCTGCTCGACGAGCCCGCCGGTGGCCTCGGCGCCGACGACATCGCCGAACTGGCGGCGCTGGTCACCACGCTGCCCGACCGCGCGCACGGCACCTGCTCGGTCATGCTGGTCGAACACCACATGGACCTGGTCATGTCCGTCTGCCACGAGATCGTGGTGCTCGACTTCGGCCGGGTCGTCGCCGTCGGGACCCCCGCGCAGATCCGCGACGACCCGCTGGTGACCGAGGCCTACCTGGGCGCCGAGGTACCGCCCCGGCCCACCGGCGTGGGGCCGGCGTCGTGACCGCCATCCTGGAGGTCGACGAGCTCAGTTCCGGCTACGGACCGGTGCCGGTGCTGCGCGACGTCACGTTCGAGGTCCCCACCGGCACCGTCACCGCCATCCTCGGCGCCAACGGCGCCGGCAAGACCACCCTGCTGCGCACCCTGTCCGGCCTGCTGCGACCCACCACTGGCCGGGTCCGCTTCGACGGCGAGGACCTGCGCGGCGTACCCGTCGAACGGCTGGTGCGGCGGGGCCTGGCCCACGTGCCGGAGGGGCGCGGCGTCGTCGCCGAGCTGACCGTCGAGGAGAACCTGCGCCTCGGCGGGCTGTGGCGCCGGGACCGCGCCGACGCCCGCCGGGCGCAGGACGAGGTGTATCAGCTCTTCGACCCGCTGGCCCGCCGCCGCCGGCACGCCGGGCACCAGCTCTCCGGCGGGGAACGGCAGATGCTCGCCCTCGGCCGGGCGCTGATCGCCCGACCCCGGCTGCTGCTGCTCGACGAGCCGTCGCTCGGGCTGGCGCCCCGGGTGAGCGGCCAGATCATGACGCTGCTGCGCCAGCTCTGCGACGGCAGCGGCCTGACCGTCCTGCTCGTCGAGCAGAACGTCCGCAGCGCCCTGGGCATCGCCGACCAGGGCGTGGTCATGTCCCTCGGCCGGGTCGTCATGGCGACCCCGGCGGCGCAACTGCGCGACGACGAGCAGCTCCGCCACGCCTACCTCGGATTCTGACCGCACTCGTAGGAAGGATCCGCCGTTGGACCGGTTCCTGTTCCTCACCTTAGACGGAGTGTCCACCGGCGCCGTCTACGCCGCGTTCGCCCTCGCCCTGGTGCTCATCTGGCGGGCGGCCCGCCTGGTCAACTTCGCCCAGGGCGCCATGGCGGTCGCGACGGCGTACGTCGGTTACGCCGTCGTCTCCGCCACCGGCTCCTACTGGCTGGGGCTCGGCGCGGCCGTGCTGGCCGGCCTGGCGCTCGGCGCGCTGGTCGAACGGGTGCTGATGCGTTTCGTCGGCCACGCCAACCCCCTGGGCGACGTGATCGTCGCCCTCGGGCTGGTGCTGCTGATCCAGGCGGTGCTCGGCATGGTCTTCGGCAACGAGTACCGGCCCACGGCGGTGCCGTTCGACACCGACGCGCTCACCGTCGGCGGGATCGCCGCCATGTCCCCGTACGACCTGTGGGTCCTCGGCGCCGTCGTGGTGGTCGTGGCGCTGCTGGCGCTGCTGTTCACCCGCACCTCGCTCGGGCTGCGGATGCGGGCGTCGGCCTTCGCGCCCGAGGTGTCCCGGCTGCTCGGCGTCCAGGTCTCCCGGATGCTCACGGTGGGCTGGGCGTTGGCCGCGGCGGTCGGCGCCCTCGCCGGCATGCTGGTCGTGCCCACCGGGCTGGGACTGCACCCGCACGCGATGGACCTGGTCTTCGTGATCGCCTTCACCGCCGCCGTGGTCGGTGGCCTGGACAGCCCGGCCGGGGCGGTGGTCGGCGGCCTGCTGGTCGGCCTGATCCTGTCGTACGTCACCGGCTACCTGGGCCCCGACACCACACCGCTGGCCGTCCTCGTCCTGCTGCTGGCGGTGCTGCTGGTCCGTCCCGGCGGCCTCTTCTCCGGCCCGAGAGCGAGACACGTGTGACCGCGACCCGACCCTCCGAGGTCCCCACCGAACGGCCACCCGCCGCGCCGTCGGCGCTGCGGCGGTTGCTACCCGGCGCGCCCGGCAGCGGCACGGTGGGCGGCTCGACGCTGCTGCGCCACCTGATCGTCGCCGTCCTCGCCGGCACGGCCGTGGTGCTGCTGACCAACCAGCTGCCGCCGTACCAGAACCTGCAGGTCGCCCGGGTCGGCGCGTTCCTCTGCGTCACCGCCGGCTACACCGTCCTGGTCGGGCTCAACGGTCAGCTCTCCCTGGGACACGGCGCGCTGATGGCGACCGGCGCGTACACCGTCGCGCTGGTCCAGCAGGCGCTGGCGGACCGGGCCGTGCAGGGCCGCTGGATCCTGCCGCTGTCGCTGCTGCTCGCCGCCGGGGTGACCGCGGCGGTCGGCCTGGCCATCGGGCTGGCCGCGGCGCGGCTGCGCGGGCCGTACCTGGCCGGCGTCACGCTCGCCGTCGCCACCCTGGTTCCGGCGATCACCACGATCTTCACCGACGTCTTCAACGGTGAGCAGGGGCTGCGCTTCCCGGCGGAGACGCCCCCGGCGTCGCTCGGGGCGTACTTCCAGCCGGAGCGCTGGCTGGCCTGGGTCGCGTTGCTCGCCGCGCTGGTGACCATGGTGCTGATGGCGAACCTGGTGCGCAGCCGGTTCGGCCGGTCGCTGCGCGCGGTCCGCGACGACGAGGTGGCCGCCCGGCTGGCCGGCATCCCGGTCGCCCGCACGCAGGTGCTCGCCTTCGTGGTGAGCGCCGCCTGCGCCGGCCTGGGCGGCGGGGTGTACGCGGTGCTGACCGGCACGGTCGCCCCCGGCAAGTTCGCCCTCGAGCTGTCGCTGTTCCTGCTGATGGCGATCGTGATCGGCGGCCTGGGCAGCCTCGCCGGCGCGGTCTGGGGAGCCGTCCTGCTGGTGGCGCTGCAGGACCTGCCCAGCCTGCTCACCGAAACCTTCACCCTCCCGTCGGGGCTGGCCCGACGGCTGGAGGGCAACCTCGCCCTGGCCGTGTTCGGCCTGACCCTCGTCGTCGTCATGCTGGCCGCCCCCGGCGGCCTGCAGGGCGCCGCCCGTGACCTGCTCGCCCGACTCGGAGCACGCCGGCGGCACCCGAGCCGCTGACCCACCCCGGTTCCACCGTTCGCACCCGTCGCACCGGAGGAGAACCATGCCACCCATCACCCGCCGCGCTCTCGCCGCCGCCACCACCAGCCTGCTGCTGCTGATCGGCGCGTCGGCGTGCGCCAACGACGAGCAGCAGGCGACCGAGAACGTCCCGGGCGTCACCGACACCGAGGTCCTGATCGGCACCCACCAGCCGCTCACCGGCCCCGCCGCCCCCGGCTACTCCCGGATCTCCGCCGCCACCAGGGCCTACTTCGAGCACGTCAACAGCAAGGGCGGGGTGAACGGCCGGAAGATCGTCTACAAGGTCATGGACGACGGCTACAACCCCGCCAACACCGACAACGTGGTCCGCAAGCTCGTCCTGCAGGACAAGGTCTTCGCGCTCCTCGGTGGGCTGGGCACCCCCACCCACACCAACGTGCTGGAATTCGTCAAGACCCAGAAGGTGCCCGACCTGTTCGTCTCCTCCGGCAGCCGCAACTGGAACCAGCCCGACACGTACCCGACCACCTTCGGTTGGCAGCCCGACTACACCGTCGAGGGCAAGATCCTCGCCACCTTCGTGAAGCAGGAGTTCCCGGGCCGCAAGGTGTGTCACTTCGGGCAGAACGACGACTTCGGCCGGGACAGCCTCGTCGGGGTGGAGAAGATCCTCGGACCGGTGGCGGCCAAGCAGACATACACCACCACCAATCAGCAGGTCGGCCCGGCGATCGGCGCGCTGAAGGCGGCCGGCTGCCAGGTGGTCGTCTCGGCGACCATCCCCGGCTTCACCGCGCTCGCCATGGGACAGGCCGCCGCCCAGGGGTTCAAGGCCCAGTGGGTGGTGTCCAACGTGGGCGCCGACTACACCACGCTGGCCAAGCAGCTCGGCGACAAGAAGGTGATCCTGGAGGGGCTTCTCGCCGACAACTACCTGCCGATGGCGGGCGACGCGGACAACCCGTGGATCCAGGAGTTCACCAGGATCCATCAGCGGTACAACGCCGCCAACCCGATCGACGGCAACGCCGTCTACGGCTACTCGATGGCGTACACCTTCGTGCAGGCGCTGCTGGCCGCCGGCAAGGACCTCACCCGGGAGAAGCTGGTGCGGGCCGTCGAGAAGGGCGGCTTCACCGGGCCCGGCCTGACCCCGTTCCGGTACGCCGACGGCGTCCACGCCGGCTACAGCGGCGTACGGATGACCAGGGTCGCCAACGGAGTGCAGGACTACTTCGGTCCGACCTGGACCACCGACGACGCCGACGGCGAGGTCAAGGAGTTCACCGAGGCGCCGAGCACCCCGCCGGCGGACGCCATCCCGACCACCTGATCCGACCATCGCCGGCCGACCGCCCCGCCGGGTCGGCCGGCGCCGGGGTCGCCACCGGGGCGTGGCGGCCCGGACCGACAGGGGACCGTCAGATGATCGACGTGGACGCCGACGTGCCGGCGCGGCGGGACGGGCGGGCGGCGCGGGCGCAGCGCAGCCGCGCCGCCATCGTCGAGGCGCACCTCGCGCTGATCGACGAGGGCGACCTCAAACCCACCGGGGAGCGCATCGCCGAGCGGGCCGGGGTGTCGCTGCGTACCCTCTGGGCCAACTTCAAGGACATGGAGAGCCTCTTCGCCGCCACCGGACGGCTCGTCGCCGAGCGGCAGCGGGCGCTGGCCCGGCCCACCGCGCCAGAGCTGCCGCTGTCCCGGCGGATCGCGGACTTCTGTGCCCAGCGCGCCCGGATGCTGGAGGCACTGGCGCCCTCGGCGCGCGCCTCCGCGCTCCGCGAGCCCTTCTCGCCCCAGCTGCGCCGCAACCGTGAGGCCGGCATCGGCCGGGTACGCGCCGAGATCGGGCAGGTGTTCGCCCCGGAACTGGCGTACGCGGGGCCGGGGCGCGAGCAGCTGCTCGACGCGTTGACCGTGGCGAGTACCTGGTCGGCGTGGTCGATGATGCGCGACGCGATGGGCCTCGACGTCGACGCCGCCCGGGCCACCCTGGCCCGGACCGTCGGCGCACTGCTGGTGGACGCGATCGCCGCCGGGCTGCGCTGACGGCGCGGCCCCCGGCCGGGGCACCCGGAAAATGGCCGGGCGGTGGGCCGCCGCGCTCGTGTTCACTGTGCTGATGGATCGTCAGCGGCTCAGCAGCATCGCCCACACCCACCACCCGATCGCGGCGCCGATCTTCGGGGTCAACGTCAACCGGCTGCTGCGCCGGGCGGACCGGCGACCCAACGCCCGGATCCTCGACCTCGGCTGCGGCGAGGCCGCCTGGGCCCTCCAGGCGCTCGCCCACTACCCCGACGGGCACGCCGACGGCGTCGACACCAGCCCGTACGCCCTGGAACGCGCCGCGGCGGCCGCCGCCGTACGCGGCCTCGCCGACCGGCTCACCCTGCACGAACGCGACGCCCGCTCCTACGTCCCGGACGGCGACCACGACCTGGTGATGTGCGTCGGGTCGACGCACGCGTTCGGCGGGTTCACCGAGACGCTGGAGCTGGCCGGCCGGCACGTCAACCCCGACGGCGTGCTGCTGGTCGGGGAGGGCTACTGGCAGGCGCCGCCCACGACCGCGGCGCTGGCCGGGCTGGACGCCAAACCGGAGGATTTCACCGACCTCGCCGGCCTGGTCGACTCAGCCGAGCGGGCCGGCTGGACGCCGATCTTCGCTCACCTCAGCACCGGCGCCGAGTGGGACGACTACGAGTGGTCGTGGGTGGGTTCGCTCACCGAGTGGGCGCTGGACAACCCCGGCCACCCCGACGCCGCCGGGGCGCTCGCCGCGGCCCGGGAGCACCGGGAGCAGTGGCTGCGCGGCTACCGCGACGTGCTCGGCTTCGCCACGCTGGTGCTGCGCCGCGGCTGACGGCCGGGCGGGCGGGCGACCCGTGCCCCGGGCCCCCGGGCGGCCGGAACCGGCCGGGGGTAGCGTGCCAGACGACGACGATCACGTGGGAGAGGCCGGCGCATGCAGACGACGACGGTGGACGTACCGACCGGCGACGGGGTCGCCGACGCCTACCTGGTGCGGCCGGACGGCGACGGGCCGTTCCCGGCGGTCCTGGTCTTCATGGACGCCTTCGGCCTGCGGCCCCGGATCGCCGAGATGGCGCAGCGGATCGCCGAGCGAGGCTACCTGGTCCTGGTGCCCAACCTGTTCCACCGGGCCGGCCGGGCCCCGCTGGTGGACCTGACCGGTTTGGGCGACCCCGCGCAGCGGGGCGAGATCTTCGGGCGGGTGATGCCGTTCGTCACCGCGCTGACGCCGGAGCTGGTGCGCGCCGACGGCGGGGCGTACCTGGACTTCCTGGCCGCCCGCGACGACGTCGTGGCCGGGCCGGTGGCCATGGTGGGCTACTGCATGGGTGGCACCAACGCGCTGCGGGTGACCGAGGCCCACCCGGACCGGGTGGCCGCGCTGGCCACCTTCCACGCCGGACGGGTGGTCACCGACTCCCCGGACAGCCCGCACCTGGGGGTCGGGTCGGTCCGCGCCGAGCTGTACCTGGCCCACGCCGACCAGGACGGGTCGATGACGCCCGAGCAGATCGCCACCCTGGAGAAGGCCCTCGACGCTGCCGGCGTGCGCTACCGCTCGGAGCTCTATCCCGGCGCCCACCACGGCTTCACCATGGCCGACACCCCGGTCCACGACGAGCGGGCCACCGACCGGCACTGGGCCGCCCTGTTCGACCTGCTGGACCGCACCTTCGGCGGCTGAGGCCCGGGTGCGGCGGCCGCGTCCGGCGCACGATGGTCAGGTGCATCCCGAACCGGTCGACTCCGCCCCCACCCAGGCGTTCCGCCGCGCCACCCTGCGGCAGCGCTGGGAGGACCTCACCTTCGTGCACTGGGCGGTGCCGCCCGAGGTGGTCGCGCCCCTGCTGCCGGCCGGCACCCGTCCGGACACCCTCGACGGGCTGACCTACGTCGGCCTGATCGGCTTCCGGATGGTCGGGCTGGGACTCGGCGTCGGCCCCGGTGTGCCGTACCTCGGCAGCTTCGCCGAGACCAACGTCCGGCTCTACTCGGTCGACGGCACCGGTCGGCGGGCGGTGGTGTTCCGTTCACTGGACGCGTCCCGGCTGGTCCCGGTGCTGGTCGCCCGGGCCACGCTGCGGCTGCCGTACCTCTGGTCGGCGATGCGGGTGCAGCGCGACGGCGACCGGTACGCCTACCGGTGCCGGCGCCGCTGGCCCGGACCGCGCGGCGCGACCAGCCGGCTGGCGGTGCGGGTCGGCGTGCCGATCGCCGAGCCGACGCCGCTGGAGCACTTCGTCACGGCCCGCTGGGGGCTGCACACCCGGGCGTACGGGCGCACCCTGCACCTGCCGAACTGGCATCCGCGCTGGCCGCTGCGTCGGGCCGAGCTGCTGGAGCTCGACGACGAGCTGGTCACCGCCGCCGGGCTGCCCGCGCCGGCCGGTGCGCCGGCCAGCGTGCTCTTCTCACCGGGCGTGCCGGTCCGGTTCGGCCCGCCGGTCACGCTGCGCTGACCCGGCGCCGGAGCGTCGCCCGCCCCGGGCCGGCGAGGCCAGCCCCCGGTCCCGCGCGACGAGGTCAGCCGCGGTCGGCGGCCAAGGCGTCGACCAGACGGCGGCAGGAACCGGCCAGGTTCCACCGCTGGGCCAGCGTGAGCAGCCGGTCCGGGTCGGCCGGAGCGGTCGGCAGCGCGGTGGGCAGCGCCGGCAGCGGCACGTCCAGCGCCACCCGCACCACCTTCGGCGCGACGGCCAGGTAGTCCCGGGCGGCGTCGAGCTTGCCGCGCAGCCCGGGTGCGAAGCCGGAGGCGGGGTCGTCCAGGGCGGTCAGGATGCCGTCGAGGTCGCCGTAGCGGTCGATCAGCCGGGCGGCGGTCTTCTCACCCACCCCCGGCACACCGGGCAGGCCGTCGCTCGGGTCGCCGCGCAGCGCCGCGAAGTCGGCGTACCGGTCGGCGGGGACGCCGTAGCGGGCGCGCACCGCGGCGTCGTCGCAGTCGTCCAGCTTGGCCACGCCCCGCCCGACGTAGAGCAGCCGGGTCGGGTGGGTGTCGTCGACCAGCTGGAACAGGTCCCGGTCGCCGGAGACCACCTCCACCGGGCCGGGCTGGGTGACCGACAGGGTGCCCAGCACGTCGTCGGCCTCGTAGCCGTCGGCGCCGACGGCGGTGATGCCGATCGCGTCGAGGACCTCCAGGATCACCGGCACCTGCGGGGAGAGGGTGTCCGGCACCACCTCGCCGCCCTCGGGCGCCACCCGGTGCGCCTTGTACGACGGGAGCAGCTCCACCCGCCACCGCGGCCGCCAGTCGTGGTCCAACGCGCAGACCATCCGGTCGGGCCGGCGGGTGCGGACCAGTTGGGCGAGCATGTCGAGGAAGCCGCGGACGGCGTTGACCGGCTGGCCGTCCTCGGTCCGGGCGGCGGACTCGGGCACGCCGAAGTAGGCCCGGAAGTAGAGGCTGGGGGAGTCGATCAGCAGGATCGGGGAGCGCTGTGCCACGCCGACAGCCTGGCACAGCGGTACGACGACGTGGGGGAGGGTCGGCCCGGCCGGTCAGCGCCGGTCGCGCCGGTACAGGGTCTCCCGTCGGGCGACGTACTGCAGGGCGTAGCTGGCCACCAGCAGGATCACCGCCAACGCCACCTCGACCCCGGCGACCGTGCCCCGGGCCACGGTGAGGCCCAGCGTGAGCAGCGCCAGGCCCAGCACGGCCAGGATGCCCGCGATCAGCAGCCGGCGACGGCGTACGCCGCCACGGCCGTCGCGCTGTCCGGTCGCCATCGTCGGTGCCCCTCCCGTCCTGCCGCCCACGCTATCGGCGGCGACCGACGCGCGGGCGATAACCGCTCGGTCCCCGGCGCACCGACGGGCAGACTGCACCGATGGTGTTCGTACCCGGACTGGTCCTCGCCCGGCGTTTCCACGACGAGGCGGTCGCCCCCCTGCTGGCCCGCCGCCTGCCCGGGCTCGACCACGCCGCCGGCCTGCTCGACGGCGGCTCCGAGCTGCTCGGCCTGGACACCGAGCGGTCCACCGACCACGACTGGGGCCCGCGGGTGCAGCTCTTCGTCGCCGACGCCACCGACGCCGCCCGGGTACGCGCGGTGCTGGACGCCGCGCTGCCGGCGGAGTTCCTCGGCTGGCCCACCCGGTTCGCCGGCGGTCCGAGCACCCGCCTGGGGGTGGCGGACCCGGGCGGCGACCGGCACGGGGTGACCGTGGACGACCTCGGCGGTTGGCTGCGTGGCCGGCTCGGCTTCGACCCGCGCGACGGCATGGGCGGCGTCGACTGGCTCTCGGTGCCCACCCAGCGGCTGTCCGAGCTGACCGGCGGCGCGGTCTTCGCCGACGGGCTGGGCGGGGCGCTCACCGCCGTCCGGGACCGGCTGGCCTGGTATCCGGACGACGTGTGGCGCCACGTGCTGGCCGCCGCCTGGACCCGGGTCGGGCAGGCCGAGCACCTGCCCGGGCGGTGCGCCGAGGTGGGCGACGAGCTGGGCAGCCGGGTGGTGACCGCCGGGCTGGCTCGCGACCTGATGCGGCTGGGTCTGCTGCTGCACCGCCGCTGGCCCCCGTACGACAAGTGGCTCGGCAGCGTCTTCACCCGCCTGCCGGACGCGGCGCCGGTGGTCGACGCGCTGGCCCGGGCGCTCGGGCCGGGCGGCTGGGCCGACCGGCAGGCCGGCCTGGCCCGTGCCCTGGAGGTCGTCGCCGGCTGGACGAACGGCACCGGCCTGGCCGCGCCGGTGGAGCCGACCACCCGGCCCTTCCACGACCGGCCGTTCCTGGTCCTCGGCGGCGACCGGTTCGCCGCCGCGCTGCGGGCCGCGATCGTCGACCCCGGCCTGCGGGACCGGCCGCTCGTCGGCGCCGTCGACCAGTTCGTGGACAACGTGGATGTGCTCACCCACCCGGACCGGGTCCGCCGGGTGGCGGCGGCGCTCGCGTGGACCGACCCGCCGGGGTGAGCGACCCGGGGAGACCCCGAGGGGAGGCGGTCCGCTCGGCGTCAGGTGCGTGTTCGACAGAAGCGCTGCCGTCGGCGGGCCCGGGCCGAACTCAACCGGGACGGGCTGCCGTGATACCTCCGTCGACAGCGATCTCCGCACCGTGGAGGTAACCGGCGCGCTCCGAGAGCAACCAGGCCACCGCGTCGGCGATCTCCTCGGGGGTTCCGGGGCGTCCGGCGGGCGTGCCGGCGGTCATCCGAGCGACGACGTCGCCGTCGGATGCGTTGATCGGGGTACGCGTCGCACCGGGGGAGACGGTGTTGACCCGCACACCACGGGGACCGAACTCCGCGGCCCAACTGCGGGCGAGTTGGATCTCGGCGGCCTTGGTCGCGGAGTACAGCCCGACGAAGGGGTGCCCGATGTGGGCCATCCAGGAACCGATGACGACGATCGCGCCGTGGCCGCGTTCGGCCATGACCGGGGCCAGTGCGGCGGTCAGGACGTGGGGGGCGCGGACGTTCACCGCGAGCGTGGCTTCCAGGTCGGTGTCGGTCAGACCCACCGTGTCGACGGCCGGGCACACGGCGGCGTTGTGGACCAGGGCGTCCAGTCGTCCGCCGGCGGCCTCGGTGGCGGCGCGGGCGAAATCCCGCAGCACCTGGGGTGGGCCGGCCAGGTCGGAGGGGACGAACACCGCGTTTCCGCCGCTGCCCTCGATGTCGGCGACGACGGCGCCGCCGCGGGTCTGGTCGCGGCCGGTGACGATCACGCGCCATCCCTGCGCGGCAAGGGTCCGGGCGGTGGCGGCGCCGATGCCGCTGGTGGAGCCGGTGACCAGGACAGTGCGGGGATGCGCGGCGGGAGTCTCGGTGGAAGGGGTCATGGTCTCCACCCCACCGCAGGTCCGCGGCCCGCACCAGGGCGTGTCGTGCCTGGTCACGTCACGACCAGGTTCGCGTCGGGGTCTGCTCCTACACTCGATGGGTGCCTACTGACCGTGCTGCCCTGGGGGCGTTCCTGCGGTCTCGGCGAGACCGTCTGACTCCCGCCCAGGCCGGCATCGAGGCATTCCCCGGCCCACGGCGGGTGCCGGGTCTGCGCAAGGAGGAACTCGCCGTGCTCGCCGGGTTGAGCCCGGACCACTACAGCCGCCTGGAGCAGGGACGCCAGCACACCGTCACCGACGAGGTGGTGCAGGCGCTGTCGCGGGCGCTGCAGTTGGACGAGATCGAACGCGCCCACCTGCGGGATCTGGCTGCCCCGACCGCGCACCGGCGGTGGGCCGGGCCGGCGGTCGCTCAACGGCCCGACCCGGGGATGCTGCGCCTGATGGGGGTGCTGAGCCACGTCCCGGTGCTGCTGCTGGGGCGCCGCTCGCAGGTGCTGGCCCGCAACGGGCTGCTCAGCGCGGTGCTGGGGCACCCGATGGAGCCAGGGTCGTCGTTCGCGCGTTGGCTGTTCCTGGACCCCGACGCGCGGACGCGGATCGTGAACTGGGCCGACTTCGCCGCCGCCGCGGTCGGGGCGCTGCGCTACGAGACGGGACGCCACCCCGACGATCGTCGACTCGTCGAGCTGGTGCGGGAACTGCGCCGCGACGATCCCGACGTCGCCCGGTGGTGGGACGACCAGAGGGTCACCTTCCGGACCTCGGTGACCAAGCACGTGGCCCACCCGACGGCCGGACCGCTCAGCTTCGGCATCGAGTCCGTCGTGGGGCCGCACGATCCTGAGCAACGTCTGGTCGTCTACACCGTCGAAACCGACTCGCCGACGGCGCGGGTGCTGCCCCTGCTGGCCAGTTGGACGGACGCGTCTCGGGAGTCGAGCAGAGCGACGAGGTGAACGAGCCACCGCAGGTGGTGGCGGAGGCAGGCAGGACAGGGCTGACGGCGCGGGCCGCGCGGAAGCGGCTGGACTCCGGCCTCACCGTGCCGCGTCTCGTCGCCTCAAGCGGCGCCCGCTGCGTCCTCCGGCCCGTCGAGCAGCGGCCAGACCTCCACCACGCCGTGGGCCACCGCGCACGGGGTCCGGGCGGCCATCGCCACCGCCGCCTCCAGGCTGTCGGCCTCGATCACCGCGAAGCCGGCCAGCGGCAGGGCGGAGGTCAGGAAGGCCCCCTCCCGGGTGTCGGTCCCGGCGGCGTCGTGGTTGCGGACCTGGACCGGGGTGCCGGCCAGGCCCATCCGTACGCCCGCGGCGCGCAGTTGGTCGTCGTGGGCGTGCGCGGCGTCCCGGACGGCCGGGTCGGTGCGGTCGTAGCCGTTCCGGTCGCCGTAGCCGATGGTGATGAAGGTGGGCACGGTGCTACTCCTTTGCCTGGTACGCGGCGGCGGCCTGACCCATCCGGATGACGGCCTCGGTGAGCAGGTCCGGTGAGGTGGCGAAGTTGAGCCGGACGAAGCCGGTGCCCCCGGTGCCGAAGACGTGCCCGGAGCTGAGGGCGACCCGTGCCCGGTCGAGGAACATCCGGGCCGGACCGGCGAGGTCGCTGGCCACGCCGGGCCCGTCGCCGTGGGCCTCGGTGGGCACGCCCAGCGCCGTGCAGTCCAGCCAGGCGAGGTAGGTCCCCTCGGGAGGGCGGTGACCGACGGCGGGCAGGTGGCGGGCCAGCAGCTCGGCCAGCAGCGTGCGGTTGGCGGCCAGGCCGTCGAGGAGCAGGTCGAGCCAGGGCTCCCCGGCGCGCAACGCGGCGGTGTGCGCGAGGATCCCCAGATGGCTGGGGCCGTGGCCGACCTCCTCGGGCATCCGGCGCAGGTCGGCCGCGGCGCGCGGCCCGGCGACCGCGAGCGCCGCCTTCAGGCCGGCGAGGTTCCACGCCTTCGATGCCGAGGCCAGCGCGAACGCGTTCTCCGCGCCGGCGACCGTGAGGTACGGGACGAAGCGCGCCCCGGGCAGCGCCAGCGGGGCGTGGATCTCGTCGGAGATCACCCGCAGGCCGTGCCGGTCGGCCAGCTCGGCGACCATCTCGAGTTCGTCGCGGCGGTGCACGACCCCGGTCGGGTTGTGCGGGTTGCACAGCAGGAACGCCGGCCGCCGACCGTGTGCCCGGGCCGCGCGGAAAGCCTCGTCCAGCGCGGCCGGGTCCAGCCGCAGGTCGGGGCCGAGCGGCGCCTCGATCACCCGCCGGCCGGCGTGGCTGACGAAGGCGTAGAAGGGTGGGTAGACGGGGGAGCAGACCACCACCGCGTCCCCCGGCCCGGTCACCAGCCGCAGCACCTCCACGACGCCCAGCATCACGTCGGGCACCAGCGCGGTGTGCTCGACCCGGAAATCGGTCCACCCCCAGCGCCGGGCGGCGAATTCACCCAGCGCCTCGGCGTACGCCGTGCCGTGCGGATAGCCGGTGTCGCCGAGGTCGATCGCGCGGCGCAGCGCCTCGGCCACCGGCGGCGCCAGCGGCACGTCCATCTCGGCGACCCAGAGGGGGAGCACGTCCTCGGGGTGCAGCCGCCACTTGACGCTGGTGCGTCGCCGCAGCTGCGCCGGCGAGAGCTGGGTGAGCGGGTTCTCCCCCGGTCGCGTGCTGGAGCCTCCCATGCCGCCACCCTAGGCGTACCCGGGCGTGGCCGCCCGTGGTGATGGCGCGGAGAACGTGGTTGGTTTCCCGGCCGGCGCGGCCTATGGTGGGCCGCATGTGTGCGGCCGGTCTGCGTCTGCCCGCCGCCGTCCGCACGGCGGCGGCGGTCCCGGCTGCCCAGCGCCACGCCGTTCCCGCGATCCGACCGGTCTGCCCGACCGCCACCGGCCGCGGTCCCCCGGAAGATCCGATCTTTCTCCGCAACGGCCGTCCAGGGCGAAGCTCACGCAGCTTCGGCCCTTTTTTGTTTTTCCGGGAGGAATCGAGATGGGCACCGACCTGCACCGCACCGAGCCGCAGTGGCTCATCCAGGCGCGCGAGACGTTGACCGGTGAGTTCGCGGCGCAGACCGCCCGGTTGACCGAGTTGACCGCCGACACCGGCGATCCGGGCGAGGCGCACACCCGCTCCGCGCTGATCGCCGCCACCCGGCAGAGCCTGGCGCAGATCACCGACGCGCTACGCCGGATGGCCGACGGCAGCTACGGCGACTGCCGGCGGTGCGCCGGGCGGATCCCGCCGGAGCGGCTGGAGATCCTGCCGCACGCGACCTTCTGCGTGCCCTGCCAGCAGCGGCAGAACGGCTGACCCGACCGGTCCCCGGCGGCGTCCGCCGCCGGGGACCGGTCGGTTCCCGGTCAGCTCGTGGGGAAGCTGTCCGGGGTGCGGATCCGGTCCCGCAGGAAGGTCCCGGACTGGGTGAGCACCGAGGTGCCGGCGTACGTGCCGCCGGCGCAGGTGCCCGGCCGGAACGCGGCGCTGCCCTCGGCCGCGTCCGAGTAGGTCCAGTTCGCGTAGCTGATCTTCAGCCGGTCCAGCAGGTCCAGCCAGGCGGTGCTGCTGGCGGTGTCCACCGCGCCGTCACCGGTGTAGGTGACGGTGCCGAACTCGGTGACGAAGAGCGGGAGCCGGGACGCGGCGCGCTGCACCTCGTTGCGGTAGGCGTCCTTGTGCGACGCGGCGTAGAAGTGGAACGTGTACATGATGTTGTCGGCGCGGACCGGGTTGTTGACGATCTCGTCGGAGTTGCCGCCGTCGGAGACGCCCAGCGAGGACCAGCCGCGGGTGCCGACGATGACCACCGCGTCCGGGTCGTTGGCGCGGATCACCGGGATGACCTGTTCGGCGTAGTTCTTGATGGTCGACCAGCTCACGCCGTTGGGCTCGTTGGCGATCTCGTAGATCACGTTCTTCTTGGCGGCGTTGCGGGCGGCGACCGAGGCGAAGAAGGTCTTGGCCCGGTCCAGGTTGTACGTCGGGTCGCCGGGGGTCAGCGTGTGGAAGTCGATCAGGGCGTACATGCCCCGGGCCTCGGCCTTGTCGACCAGGGCGTTGACCTGGTTGGTGAAGCCGGTCGGGTTGGTCTCGTAGCCCTGTTCCTGCACGTACATGGCGATCCGCAGCAGGTCGGCCCGCCAGTCGTTGGCGAGGGCGTCCAGCGAGGCGTCGTTGTAGCACTGGGCGAACCACTGCAGGCCGTGGGTGCTCATCCCGCGCAGCTGGATCGGGCGGCCGTACTGGTTGCAGAGGTTCACCCCGCAGACCCGCAGCTGGCCGTTGATCGCCACGGGCGTGCTGCCGGTGGGCGGCGGCGGGGTGCTCGGTGACGAGGTCGGGGTGGGCGTGGGGGTGGTCGGCGTCGGGCTCGGTGAGCCGGTCGTGGTGCCGCCGGTGCAGGTCACCCCGTTGAGGGTGAACGTGGTCGGCTTCGGGTTGGCGCCGGTCCAGCTGCCGTTGAAGCCGATGGTGGTGCTCGCGCCGGTGCCCAGCGTCCCGTTGTAGTCGAGGTTGCGGGCGGTGACGGCGGTCCCGCTCTGCTGGTAGGTCGCCGACCAGCCCTGGGAGACCCGCTGGCCTGCGTCGGGGAAGGCGAAGCCGAGGGTCCACCCGGTGACCGGGTCGCCGAGGTTGCTGATGGTGACGGTGGCGGTGAATCCGCCCTGCCAGTCGCTGGTGGTGTAGGTGACGGCGCAGCCGGTGGCGGCCGAGGCCTGCACGGCCGGCAGGGCCACGGTCGCGCCGAGGGTCAGCGCGCCGACGGCGGCGGCCGCGAGGACGGTGCGCCGGGACGGGCGGGGGACAGGTGTCATCGGGATCGGTCCCTATCTCTGCTGCTGCTGGTGGTGGTGGCGTGACGGCCCGGCCGGAGGCCGAACTCGCCCGGAGAGTTCGGTGCCGGCGGGGCATCGCGGGAGCGCTCCCACGGGCAGCGTAGATCGGTCGTCGTCTCCGTGCAACACCATCGGCGGGGCGGCTCAGCCCGCCGGCGGCGCCTCCGCGGTCAGCGGCAGCAGCACCCGGAACACCGTCGCGCCGGGGGCCGACTCCACCCGGATGTCGCCGTGGTGCTTGTGCACCACGATCCGGTACGAGATGTCCAACCCCAGCCCGGTCCCGGAACCCACCGGCTTGGTGGTGAAGAACGGCTCGAAGATCCGCGGGCGGATCTCCGGCGGGATCCCCGGCCCGGTGTCGGCCACCTCCACCACCAGGTGGTCGTCGCTGCGCGAGGTACGCACGGTCAGCACCCCGCGCTCGCCCATCGCGGACAGCGCGTTGTCGATCAGGTTCGTCCAGACCTGGTTCAGCTCGGCGGCGTACGCCGGCACCGGCGGCAGGCTCCGGTCGTACTCGCGGACCAGCTCGACCCCCGCGGGCTTGCGCGCCTTGAGCATCACCAGGGTGGCGTCGAGCAGGTCGTGCACGTCGACGACCTGGAACGGCGCCCGGTCGAGCTGGGAGTACTGCTTGGCCGCGCCGACCAGCTTGGCGACCCGACCCACCGCGTCGTCGATCTCGCGCATCAGCAGCTCGGTGTCGACGGTGTAGACCAGCCAGCGCACCGCCGCCTCCAGGTCCGCCGGGCCCACCGCCGGCTCGACCTTGGCCAGCCAGTCGGCGTCCAGGCCCCCGCCGACCAGGATCGGCGCCAGGTCCCACCCCTCGCGTACGCCGTGCTCGTCGAGCCAGTCGGTCACCGCGTCCTCGGCGTCGGCGGCGGCCATCGGGGAGAGCCGGGGCGCCTTCGCCACCCGGGCCACCGCCTCCTCCTGCAACTCCACCAGCCGGTGCAGCGCCCGCCCGTCGAGGCGGCCGTCGGCGACCAGGGCGAGCTTGTGCCGCATCCCGGCGACCCGGTCGCGCAGCACCGAGGTGGCCCGCACGGCCGCCGCGGCCGGGTTGTTCAGCTCATGGGTGAGACCCGCGGACAGCGCGCCCAGCGCCAGCAGCCGTTCCCGCTCCCCGATGATGGTCTGCGAGTCCCGCATGCCGACGAACAGCCCCTCGAGCAGGTGCATGGCCATCGGGAACCAGGTCCGCACGGCGTGCGCGAAGTCCTCGGCGGGCAGGACGAACAGGTCCGCGTCGGTCACCGCCCGCATCGAGTTGCGGTAGATCTGCGGCTGCTGCTCGTCCAGGTACGCCTGGGTCGCACCGCCGTACACCCCGCGCTGGTCGGTGCGGCTGATCTCGACGTCGTCGTCGCGGACCCGCCGGTGCAGCGCCACCGTGCCTGCCAGCAGCACGAAGAAGCAGGTCGCCGGCTCGCCCTCGCCGTAGACCAGGGTGCCGGCGGCGCGCCGCTCGACCCGGCCCTGCTCGGCCAGCCAGCGCAGCTGCTCGTCGTCGAGCGACTCGAACAGGAACAGCCCGCGCAGTTCGGCCGCGGTAAACGATCCGGTGGTCACTGGGCCTCCAGGTAGCGGTGCACGAGGGAGACGGCCATCGCGCCCTCGCCGACGGCCGAGGCGACCCGCTTGACCGACTGGGCGCGTACGTCGCCGGCGGCGAAGACGCCGGGCAGGCTGGTCTCCAGGTGGTACGGGTCGCGCGGCAGCGACCAGCCGGCCGGGCGCCGGCCGTCGGCGAGCAGGTCCGGCCCGGTGACGATGAAGCCCTTGCGGTCGCGCACCAGCACCCCGTCCAGCCAGTCGGTACGCGGCTCGGCGCCGATGAAGATGAACAGCCAGGACGTGTCGACCGTGCGGGTGGCGCCGGTGCGCCCGTCGCAGAGGGTCAGCCGGCGCAGGTGGTCGTCGCCCTGGGCGCCGACCACGGTGGTGTGCGGGTGCACGGTGACGGTGTCGATCCGGTCCAGCTGGTCGATCAGGTAGCGGGACATCGAGGCGGTCAGGTCGGCGCCCCGGATCAGCAGGTGCACCCGCGAGGCGTACCGGGAGAAGTGCACCGCGGCCTGGCCGGCGGAGTTGGCCCCGCCGACGATGTAGACCTCCTGTTGCACGCAGCTGGGCGCCTCGGTGGCGGTGCTGCCGTAGAAGACCCCCCGCCCGGTGAGGTCGGAGAGCCCCGGCGCGTCCAGCAGCCGGTACGACACCCCGGTGGCCAGCACCACGGTGTGCGCGGCGATCTCGCTGCCGTCGTCGAAGCGCAGCACCCGGGCCGACCCGGCGTCGCCGAGCCCGACCACCTCGCGGGTGCTCAGCAGCTCCGCCCCGAACTTGGTGGCCTGCCGCCGGGCCCGGTCGGTGAGCTGTGCCCCGGACACCCCGTCGGGGAAGCCGAGGTAGTTCTCGATCCGGCTGCTCTGCCCGGCCTGCCCGCCGGTGGCCCGGCGCTCCACCAGCACGGTGCGCAGCCCCTCGGAGGCGCCGTAGACCGCCGAGCCGAGGCCGGCCGGCCCGCCGCCGACCACCACCAGGTCGTAGAAGTCGGTCGCCGGCACCACGGCCAGCCCGGCGAGGGTGGCCAGCTCCGCCTGGCTCGGCTGCACCATCGCCTTGCCCTCGGCGGTGACCACCAGGGGCAGCTCCGCCTCGGTCGCCCCGGCTGCGTCGAGCAGCCGGGCGCCCTCGGGCTCGTCGGCCAGCAGCCAGCGGTAGGGCACCAGGTTGCGGGCCAGGAAGTCGCGCACCTTGAACGAGGGCGCCGACCAGCGGTGGCCGACCACCCGGATCTCGGTGAGCGCGGCGTCCGGGCTGGCCGACCAGGCGTCCAGCAGCTGGTCGAGGACCGGATAGAGCTTCTCCTCCGGCGGGTGCCACGGCTTGAGCAGGTAGTGGTCCAGGTCGACCACGTTGATCGCCTCGATGGCGGCGTCGGTGTCCGCGTACGCGGTCAGCAGCACCCGGCGCGCGGCGGGGAAGATGTCCATCGCGGCCTCGAGGAACTCGATGCCGGTCATCTCCGGCATCCGGTGGTCGGCGACCAGCAGCGCCACCTGCTCGCCGCGGAGCTTCACCTCGCGCAGCGCGTCGAGGGCCTCCGGCCCGGAGGCGGCGCGGACCACGCGGTAGCGGTCGCCGTAGCGGCGGCGCACGTCGCGGGCCACCGCCCGGGACACCGCCGGGTCGTCGTCGACGGTCAGGATCACCGGGTTCGCCATGGCGCCCATGTAATCACCCCGACCGCGCCGGCCGCACCTGCCGCTGCCCCGCGCCGGCCACCGGCGCGGGAAGCCGGTCACCAGGGGGTCGGTGCCGGCGGTGCAACCACCGGTGGCCGGTCGTCGCAGGTGATCGTGTTCGGCAGCAGCCACGGGGCGAGCCATCCGCCGTCGTTGCCGCCCAGGTCGGTCAGGCCGAACTCCGACCCGGCCGGGGTGAAGTGGAACGAGCCGCAGTTGTTGACCCCCACCGCGCCGACGTTGCGGGCGTCGACGTCGGCGAAGGAGGCCGAACCCGCGGCCCGGGCGCTGACCACCGAGGTGCCGGTGCCGTCGATGCGGACGTCCCGGAAGTGCACGCCGGTGATCCGCACCCGGTCCTTCACCGGCCAGTCGCTGACCAGCATGATCGCGTTGTAGGTGTTGTCCAGGAAATGGTCCCCGACCACCTGGATGTCCGCGTCGATGTCGCGGTCCAGCGCGTAGAACCAGATCGCACCCAGGCCGATGTTCCAGTTCAGCTCGTACGTCCCGGCCCGGACGGTGGTGTTGTCGGTGATCCCCAGCCGTCCGGTGAACGGCTCGGCGCCGAACCGGGAGCCGACGTGGATGGCGCTGCCCTCGCGGACCGGGTCGGCGACCAGATTGTGCGACACCGTGTTGTCGGTGCCGCCGTAGACGGCGATGCCGTTGGCCAGGACGGGGGACTGCACGGTGTTGTGGTCGAACGTGTTGCGGGCGTTCCCGGTCCGCTCCGACCACATGGCGAGGCCGTCGTCGCCGGTGTTGCGCACGAAGGTGTGCGACACGGTCGAGTCGGTGACGCCGGTGTGGAAGTTGAGCCCGTCGGCGATCTGGTCGGCGATCACCGTGTTGCTGACCCGCAGGCCGGTCATCGGTCCGTCGAACCACATGCCGACCTTCGTGTGGTGCAGGTAGAGCCCGTCGACGGTGGAGTGGTCGAGCGCCCCGCCGACGCCGTTGACCTGGTCGGTGTCGATCCGCTCGCGGACGTCGCCCTCGACGGCGAAGCCGGACAGGTGCACGTTGTCGCTGCCGCCGTCGGCGGCGTCCCGGCCGTAGAAGCCGACCCCGGTGTGCCGCGAGCCGTCCGGGGCCGGTGTTTCCAGCGTGACCTCCCGGCCCTTGACCACGGTGTACCAGCTGCCGGCCCCGGCGATCGTCACGTCGTCCACGGTGATGTGCCGGTTCACCTGGTACGTGCCCGGCGGCAGGTAGAGCGTGCGGTCCACCCGGCGGGCGTACGCGACGGCCCGGTCGAACGCGGCGGAGGACTCCCGGCGGCCGGTGGGGTCGGCGCCGAAGGCCAGCACGTCGACGGTGCGGGGCGGCACGCGGGGCGGGGCGACGAGGTGCGCGTCCAGCAGGTCGATCACGGTCCAGGCGGCGGCGCTGCCGACGGGGGCGGTCAGCCGGACGACCTCGCCGGCGCGGTGGGTGCGGCCCAGCAGCATCCGCTGCTCGTCGTAGAAGTGGTGCGGCCGGAACGGCCTGCCGACCACCGGTGCAGGCGTGGTGGCAGCGGGGACGCACGAGCACTCGGTGATCCACCAGTCGGGGTGCAGCAGCCCGGCGTCGGGGTCGTTGCTGAACGGGTACTGGTTGTAGAGCCACGCGTACCTCGAGGTGAGGGTCATGGTCCGGGCCGGCCCGTGCCCGACCGTGACGCGCAGCGGCGCGGTGATCCCACCGCCGCCCGGCGCGTCGGGAATGCTGTACCGGACGGTGAGCGCGTTGGTGGCCCGCGGCAGGGTGAACTCGACGTACTGGCCGGGGGACAGGCGCACCGCGCCCCGTCCGGACGCCTCACCGGCGAGGGTGTACGCGGCGCGGTCCGGGCCGATCACCGTCCCGGTCGTCCGCGCGTTCTCCGCCTCCTGCTCGACGAAGTCCACGGCGGCGCCTCGGCCGGCGACCAGCGCCGGGTCGAGCCCTGCCCGGGTGACCACGGGGGCCGCGCCGGCGCGGCCGGCGGCCAGGGCTGTGCCGCCCGCCGGTACGGCGAGCGCGACGGCGACGGCCGCCGCCACGATCCTGGCGATCAGCACGGCCGGGCGACGGTCCGCCCCGCCCGCCACGCTCCGCTGCATCGGACCACCCACTTTCACGAGGGGACGGGGGGCGACGGTGATGGCGCCGGCCGTAGGGTGCACCATGTTATTCCCAGTGTCTGTCAATATTCAAGCAGTGCTTTGCCTGAATCTTGCGGGCGCGCTTCCGGCTCGCCGCCACGCCGGGGACTCGGAGTGCCGGCCCGGACCCGGCCGGAAGGACGCCGACCCCTGTTCATTTCTTGCAAGAAATCGACGTACGATTGCCGTCGTGACGAAACGCCTGACCGAGGTGGCCCGCAAGGCGGGCGTCAGCGAGGCCACCGTGAGCCGGGTGCTCAACGGGCGCGGGGGCGTGTCCGAGGCGACCCGTACCGCGGTGCTGACGGCGCTCGACGTGCTCGGCTACGAGCGGCCGACCAAGCTGCGCGGCGAGCGGGCCCGGCTGGTCGGCCTCGTCCTGCCCGAACTGCAGAACCCGATCTTCCCGGCGCTCGCCGAGGTGGTGACCGGATCGCTCGCGCAGCGCGGCTTCACGCCGGCGCTCTGTGCCCGCACGATCGGCGGCATCTCCGAGGCGGACTACGTCGAGATGCTCCTCGACCACCAGGTCTCTGGCGTGATCTTCGCGGGTGGGTCGTACGCCCTGGCCGACGCCACCCACGAGCACTACCGCCGACTGACCGACCGGGGCCTGCCCGTGGTGCTCGTCAACGCCGGCGTCGACGAGCTGGGCTTCCCCCGGGTCTCCACCGACGACGCGGTGGCCGTCGAGCAGGCGTACGGACATCTGCGGTCGCTCGGGCACGAGCGGATCGGCGTGGTGCTCGGCCCCGAGGGGCACGTCCCGTCCCGCCGCAAGCTGGCCGCGATGATCCGGGCCGCGGGCTGGGCCGACGACACCACGTACGTGCAGCGCTCCAGCTTCTCGATGGAGGGGGCGCGGGTGGCGGCGACCAAGCTGATCGAGCGGGGCGTCACCGGGATCATCTGCGCCAGCGACGTGTTGGCGCTGGGCTCCATCCGGGCGGCGCGGCGCCTCGGCTGCGCGGTGCCGGCCGACGTGTCGGTGGTGGGCTTCGACGACTCCGCGTTCATGACCTGCACCGACCCGCCGTTGACCACGGTGCGGCAGCCCATCGAGACGATGGGGCAGGCCGCGGTGGATCTCCTGGTCACCCAGATCGAGGGGGCCGGCGTGCTGCGCGACGAGCTGCTGTTCGAGCCCGAGCTGGTGGTGCGCGGCTCCACCGCCCCCGCCCGCCACCGCTGACCGGCTGACCCGCTGACCCGCTGACCTGAGAAGACGCTCCGGCCGTCGACCGCTCCCCGCGGTCGGCGGCCGTTTCGTCGTTGACTCCCACCCTGCCCACCGCCGGCCGGCGCCATCTGCCGCTGCAAAGTCGCTTTCTTTCATAATTTCATTCGAACCTTGCTCTCATCAGTCGCCCTCGCTACAGTGACTCCACTCACACGCCGGCCGGCGGCCGAGCGGTGACGATCACGGCATATCAAGCGAAGGCCATGGATACCACCGTTCCCCGAAGGGATGGACAGATGTCCGTACCGCAGTACCGGAAGGCTGCGGCCATAGCGCTCGTGGCCGGCCTGGGGCTCAGCCTGGCGGCGTGCTCCACGAAGAGCGACGGCGAGGCGAAGGACGCCGGCGGCAAGGTCACCATCACGGTCGACTGCCAGCCGGTCGGCGCCCAGAAGGAGCTGTTGAAGAACTGGAACGACGACGTCGCCGAGTTCCAGCGGCAGAACCCGGACATCGTCGTCAAGAGCGTCAGCGTCGGCGAGCAGTGCAACAACCCCCCGGACTTCACCGCCCGCCTCGCCGGCGGCACCGTGACCGACGTCTTCTACGGCTACATGACCGACGTCCAGCAGGTGCTCGACTCCGGCCAGGCGATGGACATCACCCCGTACGCCAACAAGGACACCATCCCCACCTGGGACAGCGTCGACCCCGCACTCAAGGAGGTCTTCACCGACGGCGGCAAGCTCTACGCCATTCCGGTGAAGAACTACTCGATGGGCCTGGTCTACAACAAGGTCCTGTTCCAGCGGGCCGGGCTCGACGTGAACAACCCGCCGAAGACCTGGGCCGACGTCCGGGCCGCCGCCAAGAAGATCTCCGCCCTCGGCAACGGCATCGCCGGCTACTCCGAGTACAGCGCCGGCAACACCGGCGGCTGGCACTTCACCTCCCTGCTCTACTCGCAGGGCGGTCAGGTGCTCACCCCGGACGGCAAGAAGGCCGACTTCAACAACGCCATGGGTAGGCAGGTCCTGCAGAACCTCAAGGACATGCGGTACGGCGACAACAGCATGGGCTCCCGTCAGCTGCTCCAGTGGGGTGACCTGCTGACGAACGCCGGCGCCGGCAGGGTCGGCATGTTCATCGGCGCGCCGGACAGCACCCAGGCGATCGTCAGTCAGTTCCAGGGCAAGTTCCAGGACTGGGCGATGAGCCCGCTGCCCGGCCAGGACGGCCCGGCGAAGGGGACGCTCGGTGGCGGCGAGGGTTACTTCTTCAAGAAGGGCCTCACGCCCGAGCAGGTCAAGGCCGGCCTGAAGTGGATCGCGTACCAGAAGCTGACCCCGGGCAAGGGCCAGTTCGACTACGTCCGGGCCAAGCCGCAGAACTACCCGGTGGGTCTGCCCCAGCCGCTGCTCTTCGCGGGCGGCAGCGACGCGCAGAAGCAGGAACTCGAACTGCGCAAGGCGAACGCGAACGTCGACACCGCCAACTTCACGCTCTTCGAGGCGACCCCGGTGCCGATCAAGGGCGAGCCGCGCAACGCGCAGGCGATCTACGCGGTGCTCGACGCCGCGATGTCGGGTGTGCTGACCAACCCGAACGCGAACATCGACGCGCTGCTCAGGACCGCCGAGCAGAAGGTCAACCAGCTCCTCGCCGCCGAGAGCTGATCCGCAGGTGTGGGGGTCGGCCCGCCGGCCCCCACATCCCGCGCCGCACCGTCCGCGTCACCGACTCACCCAGGAGTTGCCTTGGCGATCACCACCGTCCCGGAGACGTCCAGGAAACCGGGGCGCCCACCGTCGCCGTACTCGGCGAGGTCGCAGCGAACCAGCCTCGGCCGCAAGGTACGGGACAACCTCACCGGCCACGCGTTCCTGATCGGGGCGGTGCTCTGCTTCGTCGTCTTCTCCTGGTACCCGATGATCCGCGGCATCGTGATGAGCTTCCAGCGCACCCGGCGCGGCGAGACCACCTGGGTGGGCTGGGACAACTACTGGCGCATCATCGCCGACCCGAGCTTCTGGCCGGCCTGGCGGAACACGTTCTACTTCACCGTGCTCGCGCTCGTCCTCGGGTACGCGGTGCCGTTCTTCGTGGCGGTGCTGCTCAACGAGTTCCGCCACGCCAAGGGGTACCTGCGGATCCTGGTCTACCTGCCGGTGATGCTGCCGCCGGCCTCCGCGCTGTACCTGTTCAAGTTCTACGCGTACGACCCCAGCGAGGCGGGACTGTTCAACGCGATCCTCAAGGCGCTGCACCTGCCCACCTCGCAGTGGATGCAGTCGCCGCAGATGACGATGCCGGCGATGGTGATCGCGTCGACCTGGATGAACATGGGCGGCGCGGTGCTGATCTACCTGGCGTCGCTGCAGAACATCCCCGGCGAGCTGTACGAGGCCGCCGAGCTGGACGGCGCCGGGATCTGGCGGCGGATCGTCCACGTCACGATCCCGCAGACCCGGCTGATCCTCGCGCTCCTGGCGATGCTGCAGATCGTCGCCACCATGCAGCTCTTCATCGAGCCCCTGATCCTCGCCAACGGTGCGGGCGCGGAGGACTCCGCGACCTCGGTGGCCTACCTCATCTACCAGCACGGGTTCTTCCAGAACGACCTCAACGGCGCCGCCGCCCTGGGCGTGATCATGCTCGTGGTGCTGGCCGGCTTCTCCGCCGGTTACGTGCGGCTGACTGCGAAACAGGACTAGGACGGCGAGGAATGGCACAGGATTCCGGAACCCGGACCCTCATCTCCCAGGCCCAGATCAGCCGGGGCCGCGGTCGGGTCATCTACTGGACGCTGCTGGTCGTCGTCGTGGTGGGGTTCACGCTCGCCTTCCTCGGGCCGCTCTACTGGATGGTCACCGGTGCGCTCAAGTCCGGCCAGGAGATCGCGCAGACCCCACCCACGCTGTTTCCGAAGGATCCGCGGCCGCAGAACTACGTCGACGCGTGGAACAACCTCGCCCTCGCCAAGCTGCTGTTCAACACGTTCTACTACGCGACCGGCGCGGTGCTGTTCCAACTCGTCCTCGACGCGGCGGCCGCGTACTCGTTGTCGAAGCTTCGACCGATCTTCGGCAACGTGATCCTCGGCCTGATGCTCGCCACCCTGATGATCCCGGCGATGGTGCTCATCGTTCCGCAGTACGTGACCGTGCTCGACCTGCCGATCCTGCACCTCAATCTGCTCGACTCGCCGTTCGCCATCTGGCTGCCGATGGTCGCGAACGCGTTCAACATCTTCCTGCTGAAGCGGTTCTTCGACTCGATCCCCGAGGAGTTGATGGCGGCGGCCCTCATGGACGGGGCGTCGTCGCTGCGCACGCTCTGGTCGATCATCCTGCCGCTGTCGCGCCCGATCCTCGGCGTGGTCTCGATCTTCGCCGTGACGGCGGTCTGGAAGGACTTCCTCTGGCCGAAGCTGGTCATGCCCTCGCCCGAGACCCGGACGGTCAGCGTCGGCATCTACACCTTCGCCGGTGGCACCCCGATGAACGTGGTGATCGCCGCCTCGGTGATCGCCGCCCTCCCGACCGTCGTCATCTTCCTGATCTTCCAACGGAACATCATGTCGGGTCTGACCACGGGCAGCATCAAGGGATAGCCCGTTCCAATGCAGAAAGCAGGTGCTCATGTCCACACCAGACAGACGTCCGTGGTGGCGTGGGGCGGTTATCTACCAGGTCTATCCCCGTAGCTTCGCCGACGCGGACGGCGACGGCGTCGGCGACCTCGCCGGCATCCGGTCCCGGCTCCACCACCTGTCCGAGCTGGGCGTCGACGCCATCTGGTTCAGCCCCTGGTACCCGTCCCCGATGGCCGACGCCGGCTACGACGTGGCCGACCACCGCGACATCGACCCGGTCTTCGGCACCCTGGCCGAGGCCGAGGCGCTGATCGGCGAGGCGCACGAGCTGGGCATCCGGATCATCGTCGACGTGGTGCCGAACCACTGCTCCGATGCCCACCCCTGGTTCCGGGCGGCCCTCGCCGGCGGGCCGGACGCGCCCGAGCGGGAGCTGTTCTGGTTCCGCCCCGGGCGGGGTCCGGACGGCGACCAGCGGCCCACCGACTGGGTGGGCGAGTTCGGCGGCCCCACCTGGACCCGGACGATCGACCCGGACGGCACCCCCGGCGACTGGTACCTGCACCTGTTCGCCCCCGAGCAGCCGGACTTCAACTGGGACCACCTGAGGGTGCGGGCCGAGTTCGAGGACATCCTGCGGTTCTGGTTCGACCGCGGGGTCGACGGCATCCGCATCGACTCGGCCGGGCTGCTGGTCAAGGACGGCACCCTGCCCGAGACCCGGCCGGACCGGCCGCACCCCTTCCGCGATCTCGACGGGGTGCACGAGATCTATCGGAGTTGGCGGCGGGTCGCCGACTCCTACCCGGGTGACCGGGCCCTGATCGGCGAGGTGTGGCTGCCGGACCGACAGCGGTTCGCCAACTACCTGCGCCCCGACGAGCTGCACGCGGCCTTCAACTTCGACTTCCTCGGCTGCGCCTGGGACGCCTCGGCGCTGCGCGAGAGCATCGACGGGACACTGAGCGCCCACGCGCCGGTCGGCGCGCCCGCCACCTGGGTGCTCTCCAACCACGACGTCACCCGGCACGTCACCCGCTACGGCCGGGCGGACACCCGGTTCAGCTTCGCGGCCAAGCGCGAGGGGATCCCCACCGACCTGGAACTGGGCACCCGCCGGGCCCGGGCCGCCGCGCTGCTGTCCCTGTCGCTGCCCGGCGCCGCGTACGTCTACCAGGGGGACGAGCTGGGGCTCTGGGAGGTCGAGGACATCCCGTACGAGCTGCGCCAGGACCCGATGTGGGAACGGTCCGGCCGGGTCGACCCCGGCCGGGACGGCTGTCGGGTGCCGTTGCCCTGGGCCGGTGACACCCCGCCGTTCGGGTTCAGCCCCGACGGCGCGGCGGCCGAACCCTGGTTGCCGCAGCCGGCCGACTGGAAGGACCGCACGGCCCGCGCCCAGACCGGCGACCCGCACTCGATGCTGGAGCTCTACCGGGCGGCCATCGCGATCCGCCGGTCCGAGTCCGCGCTCGGCGACGGCGGGCTCACCTGGCTGCCCGCCCCGGATCAGGTGCTCGCCTTCGCCCGCGATTCCGGCTTCACCTGCCTGGTCAACCTCTCCGCGGTCGCCGTGCCGCTGCCCGCGCACGAGCGGGTGCTGCTGTCCAGCGGACCGCTCGACGACGACCGGCTGCCGTCGGACACCGCGGTCTGGCTGCGCACCCGCTGACCCGTCCCCGGCGCCGGCGGCCCGTCCCGGCCGCCGGCGCCGCCCGAGCAGGGAGGAGGAACGGCAACACCGCACCGCACGGGGGACCTGGCCATCCGACGAATGGGAGCACACCCCTCATGGCCGACCACAGCACCCCGCACCACCCGCGCCGTCGCCGGTTCCGCGCGGGGCTGGCCGCCCTCGCCGGCACCGCGCTGGCCGCCACCTCCGTCACCGTCCTGGCGCTCACCACCACCGCCACGCCGGCCCGGGCGGCCGGGCTGTCCCCGTTCGACATCCCGGGCCGCGGCGCCACCGTGCCCTTCGTCGAGCAGGAGGCGGAGAACGCCGCCCACACCGGCACCCGGATCGGCCCCGACCGTCGCTACGGCACCCTCCCGTCGGAGGCCTCCGGCCGGGAGGCGGTCACCCTCGACGCCGTCGGCGAGTACGTCGAGTTCACCCTCACCGCGCCCGCCGACGCGGTGACCTTCCGGTACAGCCTGCCGGACAACGCCGCCGGCACCGGCCGGGACGCCACCATCGACCTGCGCGCCGACGGCGCCCTGGTCAAGGCGGTCCCGGTCACCTCTCGGTACGGCTGGTACTACGGCGGTTACCCGTTCAACAACAACCCCGGCGACACCAACCCGCACCACTTCTACGACGAGACCCGCACCCGCCTCGGCACGACCTACCCGGCCGGCACGAAGATCCGCCTCCAGGTCTCCTCGACCGCGCAGTCGCCCACGTTCACCATCGACCTGGCCGACTTCGAGCTGGTCGGCGGTCAGATCGCCAAGCCCGCCGGCGTGCTGGACGTGGTCACCGACTTCGGCGCCGACCCGACGGGCGCCACCGACTCGACGGCGAGGTTCCAGGCCGCCGTGGACGCCGGCAGGGCGCAGGGCAGGGCGGTATGGATTCCCGCCGGTACCTTCACCCTCTGGGACCACGTGGTCGTCGACGGGGTGACCCTGCGCGGCGCCGGGCCCTGGTACTCGGTGCTCGGCGGCCGGCACCCCACCGACCGCAGGCGGGCCGCCGGCATCTACGGCAAGTACGTGCCCGGCGGCGGCTACGGCGGCGAGATCCGGCCGCACGAGGCCGGCGGGCCCAGCCGCAACGTCACCCTGCGGGACTTCGCCATCATCGGCGACATTCGCGAGCGGGTGGACGAGGACCAGGTCAACGCCCTGGGCGGGGCGATGTCGAACTCGGTGGTGGACAACCTCTGGTTGCAGCACACCAAGGTCGGCGCCTGGATGGACGGCCCGATGGACAACCTCACCATCCGCAACAGCCGGATCCTCGACCAGACCGCCGACGGGGTGAACTTCCACTGGGGCGTCACCAACTCCACGGTGACCAACACCTTCGTCCGCAACACCGGCGACGACGGCCTGGCGATGTGGGCGCAGAGCGTGCCGAACGTCAACAACGCCTTCACCTTCAACACCGTCGGCGTCACCGTCCTGGCCAACAACCTGGTCACCTACGGCGGCCGGGACATCCGGATCACCGACAACGTCACCGCCGACTCGGTCACCAACGGCGGCGGCATCCACGTGGCGAACCGCTATCCCGGGGTGAACGGCCCCACGGCGGTCGCCGGCACCATCACCGTGGCCCGCAACACCCTGATCCGCAACGGCAACTCCGACTACAACTGGCGCTTCGGCGTCGGGGCGATCTGGTTCTCGGCGCTCAACGAACCGATCCAGGGCGCCACCGTCAACGTCACCGACACCGACATCCTGGACAGCTCCTACGCCGCGCTGCACTGGATCGAGGGGCAGACCAGCGGCATCAACCTGACAAACGTGCGCATCGACGGCGCGGGCACCTTCGCGCTCCAGGTGCAGGCGCCCAGCCAGGTCAGCTTCACAGGCGTCCGGGCCAGCGGCGTCGCCCAGGCGAACCCCATGTACAACTGCGTCGGCAGCGGCTTCCAGATCACCCAGGGCGCCGGCAACTCCGGCTGGTACTCGGCGAGCCCGTACTGCGGTCCGTGGCCGGAGCCGCAGTGGGGCAACGGCCCGTCCACCCCGCCCACCCCGACCCCGACCCCCAGTCCGACGCCCAGCCCGACCCCGACGCCCAGCCCGACCCCGACCACCCCGCCGCCGTCCGGCGGCAACCTCGCCCTCGGCCGGCCGGCCACCGCGTCCAGCAGCACCCAGACGTACGCGGCGGGCAACGCGGTGGACGGCAACGCCGGCACCTACTGGGAGAGTGCCAACAACGCGTTCCCGCAGACGTTGACCGTGGACCTCGGGGCGGCGCGCACCGTCGACCGGGTGGTGGTGAAGCTGCCGGCGGGCTGGGAGCGGCGTACCCAGACGCTGTCCGTGCTCGGCTCCACCGACGGGTCGACCTGGACCACGCTCAAGGCGTCGGCCGGCTACACCTTCGACCCGGCCACCGGCAACGCCGTGACGATCCCGCTCACCGCGGGGGAGCGGCGGCACCTCCGGCTCAGCGTCACCGGCAACACCGGCTGGCCGGCCGGGCAGGCCGCCGAGTTCGAGGTGTACGGCGGCACCACGACCACCACGCCGCCGCCGACCACCACCCCGCCGACCACCACCACGCCGCCGCCGCCGAGCGGCAACCTGGCCGCCGGGCGGCCGGTCACCGAGACCAGCCACGCCGACGTGTACGGCGCGGCCAACACGGTCGACGGCAACGCCGGCAGCTACTGGGAGAGCGCCAACAACGCCTTCCCGCAGTCGCTCACCGTGGACCTGGGCGCGACGTACCCGGTGTCCCGGGTCGTGCTGAAGCTGCCGCCGTCCGCGGCGTGGCAGACCCGGACCCAGACCCTGTCGGTGCTCGGCTCCACCGACGGGTCGACCTGGACCACGCTGAAGGCGTCGGCCGGCTACACCTTCGACCCGGCCACCGGCAACACCGCCACCATCACCTTCCCGTCCGCCGCCCACCGGCACCTGCGGCTGACATTCACCGGCAACACCGGCTGGCCCGCCGGCCAGCTCGGCGAGTTCGAGGTGTACGCCGGCTGACCGCCCCGGGGTCCCCGCGGCGCCGCGGGGACCCCGCCCCACCCCCACCACACCACCTCTCCACGTCCCCGGAAGAAGGTGTCCCTCCACCATGTCCAGATTCCGTACCCTGGTCGGGGTGCTCGCCGCGGTCGCGCTGGCCGTCACGGCCCCGCCCCCGTCCCCGGCCGCCGCGGCCGGCGGTCCGAACCTCGCGCTCGGCCGCACCGCCAGCGCCAGCAGCGTCAACGGCCCGTACGCGGCCGGCAACCTCACCGACGGCAACGCCGGCAGCTACTGGGAGAGCGCCGGCAGCACCTTCCCCCAGTGGGCCCAGGTCGACCTCGGGTCCGCCCGGTCGGTCGACCAGGTCGTGCTGAAGCTCCCCACCGGCTGGGAGTCGCGCACCGAGACCCTGTCGGTGCAGGGCAGCACCGACGGCAGCGGCTTCACCACCCTGCTCGCCCCGGCCGGACGCGCGTTCGGCCCGGCCACCGGCAACACGGTCGCGCTGAGCTTCCCGGCCGCCAGCGCCCGGTACGTCCGGATCACCGTCACCGCCAACACCGGCTGGACCGCCGCGCAGCTCGCCGAGCTGGAGGTGTACGGCGCGGCGGCCTCGTCGACCAACCTGGCCGCCGGCCGGACCATGGCGGAGAGCAGCCACTCCGACGTCTACGGCGCCGGCAACGCCAACGACGGCAACCCGGCCACCTACTGGGAGAGCGCCAACAACGCCTTCCCGCAGTGGATCCGGGTCGACCTCGGCGCCGCCGTGGCGGTCGACAGGGTGGTGCTCAAGCTGCCCACCGGTTGGCCGGCGCGCACCCAGACGCTGACCGTGCAGGGCAGCACCGACGGATCCACCTTCACCGCGCTCGTCGCCGCCGCCGGGTACGCGTTCGACCCCGCCGGCGGCAACACGGTCACCGTCACCGTCGGCACGACCACCACCCGGTACCTGCGGCTGCTGTTCACCGCGAACACCGGCTGGCCCGCCGGCCAGCTCGCCGAGTTGGAGGTCTACGGCCCGGCCACCGGCGACACCCAGCCGCCGAGCGCCCCCGGCAACCTGGCCCTCACCGAGCCCGCCACCGACCAGGTCCGGCTCACCTGGACGGCGTCTGCCGACAACGTGGGCGTCACCGGCTACGACGTCTACGCCAACGGCACGCTGCGCACCAGCGTCAGCGGGTCGACCCTCACGTACACCGACACCCAGCCGGCCGGGACGACCGTCTCCTACCACGTGCGGGCCCGCGACGCGGCCGGCAACCAGTCGGCCAACAGCACCACCGTCACCCGCACCGGCAACACCGGGGACACCACGGCGCCGACCGCGCCGGGCAGTCTGGCGTACACCCAGCCGGCGGCCGGGCAGATCCGGCTGACCTGGACGGCGTCGACCGACAACGTGGGCGTCACCGGCTACGACGTCTACGCCGACGACGCGCTGCGCGGCAGCGTCAGCGGCTCGACCCTGACCTGGACCGACAGCCAGCCGGACGGCGCCACCGTCTCCTACCACGTCCGGGCCCGGGACGCCGCCGGGAACGTCTCGGCGACCTCCAACACGGTCACCCGCACCGGCAGCACCCCGACCGGCAGCAACCTGGCCGCCGGCAAGCCGATCACCGCCTCCTCGGTGGTGCACGTGTTCAACGCCGCCAACGCCGACGACGGCGACGTGAGCACCTACTGGGAGGGCGCGCCGGGGGCGTACCCGAGCACGCTGACCGTCGCGCTGGGGGCCAACGCCCGCATCAGCGCGATAGTGGTCAAGCTGAACCCGGATCCGGTCTGGGGGCCGCGCACGCAGACCTTCCAGGTGCTCGGCCGGGAGCAGTCCGCCTCCGGCTTCACCAGCCTGGTCGGCTCGACGACGTACTCGTTCAGCCCGGCCAGCAGCAACACGGTGACCATCCCGGTCAGCGCCACCGCCGCGGACGTGCGGCTGCAGTTCACCGCCAACTCGGGGTCGTCCAACGGGCAGGTCGCCGAGTTCCAGGTGATCGGCACCCCGGCGCCGAACCCGGACCTCACCGTCACCGCCCTGTCCGCGGCGCCGTCCGCGCCGGTGGAGACCGACCCGGTCACCCTCTCCGCCACCGTCCGCAACGCCGGCACCGCGCCGGCCGCCGCCTCCGTGGTCACGTTCTCCCTGGGTACGACGAAGGTCGGCACCGCGGCCGTCGGCGCGCTCGCGGCCGGCGCCTCGGCGACCGTCACCCTCGCCGTCGGCGCCCGCAACGCCGGCAGCTACCAGGTGACCGCCACGGCCGACGAGGCGAACACGGTGACCGAGCAGAACGAGTCGAACAACAGCCGGACCACCGCGCTGACGGTCGGCGCGGTGCCCAGCTCCGACCTGGTCGCCGGGGCGGTGAGCTGGTCACCCGGCACGCCGAGCGCCGGCGCCCCGGTCAGCTTCTCGGTGTCGATCCGCAACCAGGGCACGGTCGCCTCGGCCGCCGGGGCACACGGCATCACCCTCACCGTGCTCAGCGACACCGGCTCGGTGGTGCGCACCCTCACCGGCTCGTACAGCGGCACCCTGGCGGCCGGGGCGACCAGCCCGCCGGTCGGCCTGGGCACCTGGACGGCGGCGAACGGGCGGTACACCGTGCGGGTGGCGCTCGCCGCCGACGCCAACGAGCTGCCGGTCAGGCAGCAGAACAACACCAGCGACCGGCCGCTCTTCGTCGGCCGGGGCGCGAACGTCCCCTACGACACGTACGAGGCCGAGGACGGCCGGGTCGGCGGCGGCGCGCAGGTGATCGGGCCGAACCGGACCATCGGCGACCTGGCCGGCGAGGCGTCCGACCGCCGGGCGGTCACCCTGAACACCACCGGCGCGTACGTCGAGTGGACCACCCGGGCCGCCACCAACACCCTGGTCACCCGCTTCTCCATTCCGGACGCCCCGGGCGGCGGCGGGATCGACGCGACGGTGAACGTCTACGTCGACGGGGTGCTGCACAAGCCGATCAACCTGACCTCGAGGCACAGCTGGCTCTACGGGGCCGAGGCGGGCCCGAGTGACTCGCCGGGCGCCGGCGCTCCCCGCCACCTGTACGACGAGGCCAACGTGATGCTGAGCTCGACCGTCCCGGCCGGCGCCACCATCCGGCTCCAGAAGGATCCGGCCAACACCACCACGTACGCGATCGACTTCGTCGACACCGAGCTGGTGTCGCCGCGGGCCAACCCGGACCCGGCCCGCTACAGGGTGCCGAACGGCTTCAGCCACGCCGACGTGCAGAACGCGCTGGACGCCGTCCGGATGGACCCCACGGGCAGCCTGGTCGGCGTCTACCTGCCGCCGGGCACCTACGACACCGCCCAGAAGTTCCAGGTGTACGGCAAGCCGGTGACGGTGGTCGGCGCGGGCATGTGGTTCACCCGCTTCCAGACGCCCACCAACCAGCAGAACACCGACGCCGGTTTCCGGGTGGAGTCCTCGGCGAGCGGGTCGACCTTCGCCCACCTGGCGTTCTTCGGCAACTACACCAACCGGATCGACGGTCCGGGCAAGGTGTGGGGCGAGCTGAAGGACGTCGACAACCTGACCCTGGACAGCGTCTGGGTGGAGCACACCGTCTGCGCGTACTGGGGGTGAGCGTCAGTGGGCTGACCATCCGGGACAGCCGGTTCCGGGACACCTTCGCCGACGGGGTGAACATGACGAACGGCAGCACGAACAACCTGGTCACCAACTCGGAGGGCCGGTCCAACGGCGACGACGCGTTCGCCCTGTTCTCCGCCACCGACCAGGGTGCGGCGACCGGCAACCACGGCAACGTGTTCGAGAACCTGACCGCGACGTTGACCTGGCGGGCGGCGGGGCTGGCCGTGTACGGCGGATACGACAACGTCTTCCGCAACCTGTACATCGCCGACATGCTGACCTACTCGGGGATCACCATCAGCTCGTTGGACTTCGGCTACCCCTTCGTCGGGTTCGGCGCCAGCCCGCCGACGCAGTTCCAGAACATCTCGCTGGTCCGGGCGGGCGGCCACTTCTGGGGGGCGCAGACCTTCCCGGCGATCTGGCTCTTCTCCGCCTCGAAGGAGTTCCGCGGCATCCGGGTCTCCGACGTGGACATCGTCGATCCGACGTATTCGGGGATCATGTTCCAGACCAGGTACACCGGCGGCCAGCCGGAGAACCCGGTCACCGACACGGTGTTCACCAACGTGTCGATCTCCGGGGCGAGGCGCAGCGGTGACGCCTTCGACGCCAGGTCGGGCTTCGCCGTGTGGGCCAACGAGCTGCCCGAGCCGGGCCAGGGCCCGGCCGTCGGCTCGGCCACCTTCACCAACCTGCGGCTGACCGACAACGACCAGGACATCCGCAACACCACCGGCACGTTCACCGTCGTCCGCAACTGATCCGGCGGTCGGCCGCCGCCGGGAGGCATCCCGGCGGCGGCTCCGTCGTGTCCCGCCTCCGGGATGGAGCACAGCAGCTCATCCATTAACTTCCAGACTTTTCATAAGGTGCGAAATAAGTCTCCGGACACCGCTCTATTCATTGACACCGTTCGCTGCGAGATGAAACCTCCTCACTGGGTCCGGCTCGCCGCGACACCGCGGCAACCCGTCCACCACCGCCACCCCACCCCGGAGAGGTCCATGTCGCCGCTGCCCCGCACCGCCAGACCACCCCACCGCCCCGCCCGCCGGCTGCTCGCCGCCGCCGTCACCGCGCTGCTCGCCACCGCCGCGCTGGTCGCCGGCCCGTCCGGAGCCGCCGCCGCCGGCACCCTGCTGTCGCAGGGCAGACCCACCACCGCGTCGTCGAGCGAGAACGCCGGTACCGCCGCCGGCTACGCCACCGACGGCAACCCCGGCACCCGCTGGTCCAGCGCCTTCGGCGACCCGCAGTGGCTCCAGGTCGACCTCGGCGCCACCGCCACCGTCAGCCAGGTCACCCTCAGTTGGGAGGCGGCGTACGCGCGGGCGTACCAGATCCAGACCTCGACCGACGGCGCCAGCTGGACCACGGTGTACGCCACCACCACCGGCGACGGCGGCACCGACGACCTCACCGTGACCGGCACCGGCCGCTACGTGCGGGTCTACGGCACGGCCCGGGCCACCGCCTACGGCTACTCGCTCTGGGAGTTCCAGGTCTACGGGACCACCGGGACCGGCACCGGCTGCGGCGCCACCAACGCCGCCCAGGGCCGGCCGGCCACCGCCTCCTCGGTCGAGAACGCCGGCACCCCCGCCGCCGCCGCCGTCGACGGCAACCCCGGCACCCGCTGGTCCAGCGCCGCGAGCGACCCGCAGTGGCTGCGCGTCGACCTGGGCGGCAGCCAGAGCATCTGCCGGGTCACCCTGACCTGGGAGGCGGCGTACGCGCGGGCGTACCAGATCCAGACCTCCACCGACGGCGCCAGCTGGACCACGGTGTACGCCACCACCACCGGCGACGGCGGCACCGACGCCGTCACCGTCTCCGGCACCGGCCGCTACCTGCGGGTGTACGGCACCGTCCGGGCCACCGCCTACGGCTACTCGCTCTGGGAGCTGGCGGTGAACACCACCGGCGGCGCCACCATCCCCGGCGGTGGGTCGCTCGGCCCGAACGTGCTCACCTTCGACCCGTCGATGTCCGGCGCCACCATCCAGAGCCAGCTCGACACCGTCTTCCGCACCCAGGAGGCCAACCAGTTCGGCACCCAGCGGTACGCGCTGCTGTTCAAGCCGGGCGACTACTCCGGCATCAACGCCCAGATCGGCTTCTACACCTCGATCATGGGCCTGGGCCGGAACCCCGGCGACGTCCGCATCCACGGTGACGTCACCGTCGACGCCGGCTGGTTCAACGGCAACGCCACCCAGAACTTCTGGCGCTCCGCGTCGAACATGCAGGTCTTCCCCTCCGCCGGGTTCACCCGCTGGGCGGTCTCCCAGGCCGCGCCGTTCCGCCGGATGGACATCCAGGGCGACCTCAACCTGGCCCCCGCCGGCTACGGCTGGGCCAGCGGCGGCTACATCGCCGACTCCCGGGTCACCGGCATCGTCCAGCCCTACTCGCAGCAGCAGTGGTACACCCGGGACAGCAACGTCGGCGGCTACCAGAACGCCGTCTGGAACGTGACGAACTCGGGCGTGGTCGGCGCGCCCGCGACCAGCTTCCCGAACCCGCCGTACACCACCCTGGCCCGCACCCCGGTCAGCCGGGACGTGCCCTACCTCTACCTGGACGCGGCTGGCGGCTACAACGTCTTCGTCCCGTCGACCCGGACCAACGCCTCCGGCGCCTCCTGGCTGGGCGGGTCGACGCCGGGCACGTCCCTGCCGCTGAGCCAGTTCTACGTCGCCCACCCCGGCGACTCGGCCGCCACCATCAACGCGGCCCTGGCCCAGGGCCTGAACCTGCTGCTCACCCCCGGCGTCTACGACGTCACCGAGACCATCACCGTCAACCGGCCCGGCACGGTGGTGCTCGGCATCGGCTTCCCCACGCTGATCCCGCAGAACGGGGTGACCGCGATGTCCGTCGCCGACGTCGACGGGGTCCGCCTCGCCGGGATGCTCCTCGACGCCGGCCCGATCAACTCCCCGGTGCTGCTGCGGGTCGGGACGGCCGGCGCGACGGCGAGCCACGCCGCCGACCCCACCTCGATCCAGGACGTCTTCTTCCGCATCGGCGGCGCGGGCGCCGGCAAGGCCACCACCAGCCTGGTCGTCAACAGCAACGACACCCTGATCGACCACATCTGGGCCTGGCGGGCCGACCACGGCGCCGGCGTCGGCTGGACGGTCAACACCGCCGACACCGGGCTGGTCGTCAACGGCGCCAACGTCACCGCCCTGGGGCTGTTCGTCGAGCACTACCAGAAGTACGAGGTGGTCTGGAACGGAGAGAACGGCCGGATCGTCTTCTTCCAGAACGAACTGCCGTACGACCCACCGAACGCCGCTGCCTGGACGAACGGGTCGATCGTCGGCTACGCGGCGGTCAAGGTGGCCAGTGGGGTGAGCACCTTCGAGGGCTGGGGGATGGGCAGCTACTGCTATTTCAACGTCGACCCGACGATCGCCGCGTACCACTCCTTCGAGGCGCCGGTCACCCCCGGTGTCCGCTTCCACGACCTGTTGACCGTCTCCCTCGGCGGCAACGGCTCGATCACCCACGTCGTCAACGACACCGGCGCCGCCGCGCAGGGCACCGCCACGGTGCCGGTGAACCTGGTCAGCTACCCGTGACCGGTACCCGCCGGCGCCGCCCGCGCGCCGGCCGGGAATGAATCCACGGGCCAGGTTGTCTCAGCAGCCGGACCGGATCCGCGCCGGCCACCCGGGGCAGCGCATGGGCCTGCCCCCGCCGGGTAGCCGACCACCGGTCGAGGAAGGAGATCCGACATGAAGGTGCGAAGCTCGTTGCGCAGCCTGACCCGCAAGGCGAACTCGATCGTGGTGCGCCGCCGGGGCAAGCTCTACGTGATCAACAAGGCCGACCGGCGGCAGAAGGCCCGGCAGGGCTGAATCGCCGACGGCGGGCGCGGACCGTCCGGTCCGCGCCCGCCGTCCCGTCCGCCCGGTTCACCCGACGGGAAGCGACCGGGCGGCACCGTGGTTGACCTGGGCGCACCGGCATGTCATCGGGCCCCCCGCCCGTCGCCTGAGAGCACCGAGAGGCCAGCCATGAGCACCGACAGCTTCCAGCAGTACGACGACGTGGAGGACGACGGCGTCCTCGACGCCTCCGACACCCTCGACGACGGCGTCGGCGACCCGCTGGACACCGGCATCGCCGCGAGCGACCGCTGGTCCGGCGCCGACCGGTTCGGCACCACCGCCGCGGAGGAGCGCGCCGGGGAGTCCCTCGAACAGCTGCTCGCCGAGGAGGAGCCGGACGTCACCGGCGACGACCCGGACGCCTACGGCGACGAGGACGAGCTGACCCCGCGCGGCTACGAGCGGGACCCGCGCGCCGGCCGGCTGGTCGACAGCGACGAGGGCTTCGGCGAGGACGACGAGCCGGACTCGGTGGGCCGCGACGTGGGCGTCGACGCCGGTGGCGCCAGCGCCGAGGAGGCCGCCGTGCACGTCGTCGACGGTCCGGACGACCGGTCCGACACCCCGCTCTGGTGACCCGCCGGCGACCGCCGCGCCGCCCGGTGCGGCGGTTGCCGCACGGCGCCGGTTCGCGGCTTTGTCCATCGCGTTAACCTGGCCCGGAAACGGGTCGCCGAGGGCACGGCGGAAAGAGGTGGGCGGAGATGGACGCCAGACGTACCACCGTGCGGGACATGCGCCGCGCCAACCGCTCGCTGCTGCTCACCCGGATCTGGCTGGACGGCCCGCTCAGCCGGCACGAGCTGGGCCAGAGCACCGCGCTGAGCCTGGCCAGCGTGAGCAACCTGGTAGGCGAGATGATCGCCGAGGGGATCGTGGAGGAGGCCGGCTCGGTGGACTCCGACGGCGGCCGGCCCCGCGTGCTGCTGCGGGTGGCGCCGGGCTACGGCTACCTGGTCGGCGCCGACGTCGGGGAGACCCGGGTCCAGGTGGAGCTCTTCGACCTGGCGATGACCGCCCTGGCCAAGGCCGAGTACCCGATCGCCGCCGCCGAGCCGGACCCGCAGCGGGTCGCCGAGCACCTGCTGCACGGGCTGACCGCCGTCGTCGAGCAGGCCGGGATCGACCCCGGCGCCGTGCTCGGCTTCGGCGTCGCCGTCTCCGGCACGGTGGAGCGGACCGCGGACGCCGTCGTGCACGCCCAGACGCTGGGCTGGGAGGGGGTGCCGCTCGGCGCGATGCTGCGCTCCGGCACCGACATCCCGGTGCACCTGGACAACGGCGCGAAGACCCTCGGCCAGGCGGAGATGTGGTTCGGGGCCGGCCGGGGCTCCCGGCACGCGGTCATCGCCCTGGTCGGCTCCGGGATCGGGGCCAGCGTGGTCGCCGACGGGGTGGGCTATCGGGGCGCGCACAGCAGCGCCGGCGAGTGGGGCCACACCACGATCGTGTACGGCGGTCGCCGTTGCCGCTGCGGCAATCTCGGCTGCCTCGAGGCGTACGTCGGGGCCGAGGGGGTTCTGGACCGGTTCCGGCTGGCCAACCGGGGTCGGCCGGTGGCCGGTGGCGACGAGGAGAGCGCCTTCTCAGAGCTGCTGCGGTCGTCGAGCCGGACGGCGGCGAAGGTGCTCGACGAGACGGTCGGCTACCTGGGCGCGGGCGTGGCGACGCTGGTCAACCTCTTCAACCCCGAGCGGGTGGTGCTCGGCGGGTGGGCCGGCCTCGCGCTGGGGGAGCGGTACCTGCCGCAGATCCGGGCGGCGACGGCCCGGCACGCGCTGCGCCAGCCGTACGCGCAGACCTCCATCGAGCTGTGCCAGCTCGGACCGGACGCGGTCGCGATGGGCGCGGCCACCCTGCCGATGGCCCGGCTGCTGCGCGACGGCGGCGTGCCCCGCGTCCCGGGCGTCGCCCGCGAGACCGCGACGCCGCCGCGACAGGCGCGCCGCCCGCGCTCGCGCACCCGCTGAGGGCCGGCGGCGGCTCCGCCGCCGGCCCGGACCCGCATCAGCTCGGCAGGTTCCACTTCTGGTTGGCGCCGCCGGTGCAGGACCAGATCTGCACCCTGGTGCCGTTGGCGGAGGTGTTGCCGGTGACGTCGAGGCACTTGTTCGCCTGCGGGTTCACCAGGTCCCGGCCGGCGGTCCAGGTCCACTGCTGGGCGGGGCTGCCGTTGCACGTCCACAGCTGCACCCGGGTGCCGTTCGCGGTGCCCCCGCCGGCGACGTCGAGGCACTTGCCCAGCGAGCGCAGCGTGCCGTCCCCGGGGCGCGTCCACTGCTGGTTCGGCCCGCCGAAGCAGGTCCAGATCTGCGCCGGGGTGCCGTCGGCGGTGCTGCTGTCGGTGACGTCGAGGCAGGCGCCGCCGAGACCGGTGACCGTGCCCGTCGGTGCGCTGCCGCCGCCGGACTGGCTGCCGGACCAGGTGAAGGTGGCGGTGGTGCGCGCCGGCAGGGTGTAGGCGAAGGACTGGCCGCCCCAGACCACCTTGACCGACTGGGCGGAGGTGCCACCGTTGTGGGCGATGAGCGCCTTGGACCCGTCGGGGTTGCGCCAGGCGACGTTCTGCACGGTGTCGTCGGCGGTGGAGTCGATCCGGTACGCCCCGGGCCTGACGAACCTGGTCAGGTGCCCGGTGGTGTAGTACTCGATCGTGTAGTCGACCTGCCCGGCGCGCGCGCCGCCCTCCTGGACGGTGATCAGCCCGGTGCAGGTGCCGCAGCCGCCGTTGTGCGGGCCGCCGTACTGGTTGACCGCGAGGCTCCACTTGACCACGCTCCGGCTCCAGTTCCGGGCGTAGCTCACGATGTCGGCCATGTCCTCGTTGTGCTGGTTGCCGATCCAGGTCCCGCCCGAGTGTTCGGTGCTGAACTGCGGCACCGCCGGGTACTGGCCGTGGACCTGGTTGCCGACGGCGGGGTCGCCGTAGTACCCGTGCCAGGCGATGCCGCCGAAGAGCGGGTCGGTGCGCACGGCGCTGTCGGCGAGCAGCCCGGCCCCGATGGTGCCGTAGTCGCCGTAGTTCCAGTCGTGCACCAGCACCCTGGTGCTGATCCCGGCGGCCCGCAACGCCGGGTAGACGAAGTTCTTCGTCAGTTCCACCAGGCCGGAGGAGTTCCAGCTCATCCCCGGGTAGTCCATGGCGGTGGGGTTACCGGACTGGCAGCAGTTCGGCTCGTTCTGCACCGAGAGGTAGTCGACGGTGACGCCGCGGGCCGCGTACGCCTGGATGGTCCTGACGAGGTACTGGGCGTAGGTGGCGTAGTACTCGTACCTGAGCCAGCCCATCTGGTCCATCCGGCCGTTGTCCTTCATCCAGCCGGGGGCGCTCCACGGCACCACCATCACCCGCAGCCCCGGGTTGAGCCCCCGGGCCTGGGCGGTGAGCAGTTCGACGTTGGTGTCGTAGCCGTTGGTGCCGAAGTCGCCGAGGTCGCAGCAGGTGTCGTCGAGGGAGACGTTGCCGGGCCGGGACAGGTCGGAGGCGCCGATCGGGTTGCGGACGAACGACAGGCCGATGCCGTCGGTGGGGCTGAACAGCTTGCGCATCACCTCGTCGCGGGTGGTGGCGCTGACCGGCCCGCCGCGCAGCAGGTACGCGGTGGTGTCGGTGATCGACGCGCCGGCGCCCTCGAACTGCTGGTAGCGGGTGTTCTCGTCGACGGTGATGGTGTGCGTGGCGGCGGCGCTGCCGGCGGCGAAACTCAGCGGGGTCTGCGGTTGCAGGCCCCAGGTGACGGTTCGGCCGCCGGCGTCGGAGGTGGTGGTGAGCCAGACGTCGACCGTCTCCCCGGCGGCGCGCGCCGCCGTGGGCGGGGCGAGGGCCAGGGTGCCGGCGGTGAGGCAGAGCGCGAGGACGGCGCGGGTGGTGGGGGGTGCGGGACGCACGGGTGCTCCCTTCGGGTCGATCCATCAAATCGATGGTGATGACTGAGGGAACCCTGTTAATCGACTTGTGTCAAGACATGAATAAAGGGAGTCCAGACCTCGTGAAGGGCAGCGCGAGGCGGTCGCGCGGGTGGTCCCCGCACGACCGCCCCCAGGGTGCAGGGATCAGGCCCGGCCGCGTACCCGCCGGATCGTGTCGCGGTACCACAGCGCGCTGCGCTTCGGGGTGCGCCGCTGGGTGTCGTAGTCGACCCGGACGATGCCGAACCGCTTCTCGTAGCCGTACGCCCACTCGAAGTTGTCCAGCAGCGACCAGGCGAAGTAGCCGCGCACGTCCGCCCCGGCCAGCCGGGCCCGGGCCACCGCCCGCAGGTGCTCGGTCAGGTACGCCACCCGGTCGTCGTCGGCCACGAAGCCGTCGGCGTCCGCCTTGTCGTCGAACGCGGCGCCGTTCTCGGTGATCACCAGCGGCACCCCCGGGTAGTCACGGCCGAGCCGGACCAGCAGGTCGGTGAAGGACTCCGGGACGATCTCCCAGTCCATCGCCGTGCGGGGCAGGTCCCGGCGGACCACCCGCCGCACCGGCGCGCCGTCGGCGTCGCGTTCCCGGCCCTGCTCGTCGACGCCGGAGAGCAGCTGCCCGAAGTAGAAGTTCACCCCGAGCACGTCGATCGGGGCGGCGATGATCGCAAGGTCGCCGTCCTCGACCGGGATCCGCACCCCCTGCGCGGCCAGATCGGCGACCACGTCCTGCGGATAGCGGCCGTGGATCAGCGGGTCCAGGTAGAGCCGGTTGCCCAGCCCGTCGGCGGCCCGGGCGGCGTCCCGGTCGGCCGGGCTGTCGGTGGCCGGGTCGGCGGTGGCCAGGTTGACGGTGATGCCCACCTCGATCGGCCGGCCGGCCGCCGCCCGCAGCCGCGGCACCGCCAGCCCGTGGCCGAGCAGCAGGTGGTGCGCGGCGGCGATCCCGTCGCCCAGGTCCCGCCGGCCCGGGGCGTGCAACCCCTCGACGTACCCGAGCATCGCCGAGCACCACGGCTCGTTCAGCGTGGTCCAGGTGTCCACCCGGTCGCCCAGCGCGCCGAAGACCAGCTCGGCGTAGTCGGCGAACCGGTACGCGGTGTCCCGGGCCGGCCAGCCGCCGGCGTCCTCCAGCTCCTGCGGCAGGTCCCAGTGGTAGAGCGTGACCCACGGGTCGATCCCGCGGCCCAGCAGCTCGTCGACGAGCCGGTCGTAGAAGGCCAGCCCGGCCGGGTTCGCCGGCCCGCGCCCGCCCGGCTGCACCCGAGGCCAGGCCACCGAGAAGCGGTAGGTGTCCAGTCCCAGGTCGGCGACGAGCCGCACGTCGTCCGGCATCCGGTGGTAGTGGTCGCAGGCCACGTCGCCGGTGTCGCCGCCCGCCACCGCGCCGGGCACCCGGCAGAAGGTGTCCCAGATCGACGGGGTCCGGCCGTCCTCGGCCACCGCGCCCTCGATCTGGTACGACGAGGTCGCCACCCCCCACCGGAAGCCGGGCGGCAGGGTGTCGATCGGGTCGGCCTGCCCGACGGCGGGGCTGGTGCGGTCGCTGTCCATGCGGGTTCTCCTCGCGGTCACGGGTGGTCGGTCGGCTCGGCGGTCGGGATGGGACGTCCGGGCGCCGTCGCGCCGGCCGGATGCAGCCAGCACGCCACGGCGCGGCGCGGATCGTCGTCGGCGGGCGGCCCGAGCGGCGGCAGCTCCCCGGCGCAGGGCGCGAAGGCCCGCGGGCAGCGGGGGTGGAACGCGCAGCCGGTGGGCATGGCCCGCAGATCCGGCGGCGAGCCCGGGATGCCGGTCAGCTCCCGGCGCGGCCCGTGCAGTGCCGGGAAGGAGTGCAGCAGCCCGTCGGTGTACGGGTGCAGGGCCCGCCCGTACAGCTGCGCCGCGGGCGCCTCCTCCACGATCCGGCCGCCGTACATGATGGCGATCCGGTCGGAGAACTCGACCAGCAGCGACAGGTCATGGGTGATGAACAGCACCGCGAAGCCCAGCTTCCGCCGCAGCTCGGCGAGCTGCCCGAGGATCTGCCGCTGCATCACCACGTCCAGCGCGGTGGTGGGCTCGTCCATGATGACCACCTGCGGCTCCAACGCCAGCGCCATGGCGATCATCACCCGTTGTCGCATGCCGCCGGAGAGCTGGTGCGGATAGCTGTCCAGCCGGTCGGCGGAGATGCCGACCAGCCGCAGCAGGTCCCGGGCGCGGGCCCGCCGGCCGGCCCGGGTGCTGTCCGGCTCGTGCGCCCGGATCACGTCGTGCAGCTGGGTGGAGACCTTGTGCACCGGGTTGAGCGAGTTCATCGCGCCCTGGAACACGATCGACGTCTCCGCCCAGCGGTACGCCCGCAGCTGCGCCGGGGTCAGCGCCAGCACGTCGACCGGGGGGCCGTCGGTGCGGTGGTGCAGGACCTGCCCGCCGGCGACCACGCCGGGCGGGGGGAGCAGCCGGGTCAGCCCGTACGCCAGGGTGGACTTGCCGCTGCCGCTCTCCCCGGCCAGCCCGAGCACCTCGCCCCGGTGCAGGGTCAGGTCGACGTCGTGGACGGCGCGTACCGCCTGGTCGCCGAGGCCGTAGTCGACGCGCAGGCCGCGGATCTCCAGCACCGGGTCCCTCACCTGAGCCCCCCTTCGTTCGCGACTGCGGGGCTCCGCTTCGCTGCGCTCCTCGCGCTCACCTGAGCCCTCCTTCATTCGCGACTGCGGGGCTCCGCTGCGCTGCGCTCCTCGCGCTCACGGCCTGCCGTCCTCTCCGGTCGCGCCGTCGCGCGGCGCCGGCACGGCGGTCTCCGCCAGGACGGGGGTGAAGCCGACCCGCATCCGGACGGTGCGCCCGTCGGCGGTGCGGATCCGGGACCGCCCGCCGGTGCGCAGCCGGGGGCTGACGAACTCGTCGATGCCGAAGTTGACCAGCGCGAGGGCGGTGCCGAGCAGCGCGATGGCCAGCCCGGCCGGCACGAACCACCACCAGGCCCCCTGGGCGAGGGCCTGCTGGCCCTGGGCCCAGAACAGGATGGTGCCCCAGTTCCAGGAGGAGACCGACGAGATGCCGATGAAGGCCAGGGTGATCTCCGACATCACCGCGAAGATCACGGTGCCGACGAAGCCCGAGGCGATGATCGCGGTCAGGTTCGGCAGGATCTCGAAGCCGATGACCCGCCAGGTCCGCTCGCCGGTGGCCCGGGCCGCCTCGACGTAGTCCCGGCGGCGCAGCGACAGCGTCTGCGCGCGCAGGACCCGGGCGCCCCACGCCCAGGCCGTGCAGCCGATGATGAGGGCGACCAGCAGGTCGCTGGCCTGCTCCACGACCGACGTGACGATGATGATCAGCGGCAGCGCGGGGATGACCAGGAAGACGTTGGACACCGCCGAGAGCCCCTCGTCGGCGGCGCCGCCGAGGTAGCCGGCCGTCACCCCGACCAGGATGGACAGGAGCGTGGCCAGCACACCGGCGATCAGGCCCACGACCATGACGCTGCGGGCGCCGACCAGGATCTGGCTGAGGATGTCCTGGCCGAGGTGGGTGGTGCCGAACCAGTGCCGGCCCGAGGGCGGCTGGAGGACGTCGCCGCTGCGCGCGTCCGGGTCGTACGGCGCCACCCACGGCCCGATGACCGCGAGCAGTCCGTAGCCGGCCAGGACGACCAGTCCGGTGGTGGCCTTGGCGTTGGCCAGGTACCGCAGCCGGCGTCGTTTCGCCCGGGTGGGCGCGGCCGACGGTGGGGCCATCGCCCCCTGGCCGGGGATGACCTGGTCGAGGCTCGACGGGGAGATCGTCATCGCTCAGCTCTTTCGGGTACGCGGGTCGAGGAGCAGGTACGCGACGTCGGCGAGCAGGTTCGCCACCAGCACGGAGACCGTGATGATCAGGAAGATCCCCTGCATCAGCGGGTAGTCCTTGTAGCCGACCGCCTGGAACAGTTGGTAGCCGAGGCCCGGGTAGGAGAAGACGATCTCCACCAGCAGCGTGCCGCCGACGATGAACCCGAGCGACAGGGCGAAGCCCGAGACGTTGGGCAGCAGCGCGTTGCGCGCGGCGTAGCCGAGGGCCACCCGGCGCTCCGACAGCCCCTTGGCGTGGGCGACGGTGATGTAGTCCTCCGACGAGACGGTGACCATCATGTTGCGCATGCTGAGGATCCAGCCGCTCATCGAGGAGACCAGGATGGTGGCGGCGGGCAGGACGCTGTGCCGCACGGCGCTCGGCACGAAGTACTGGTCGAAGGCCGGCACCAGCCCCGGCTCGTAGCCGCCGGAGGAGGGGAAGAAGCTGCCCGGGCCGGTGAACACGGCGATGGCGACGAGACCCAGCCAGAAGTACGGGATGGACGACAGGAACGTCGTGGCCGGCAGCAGCGCGTCGACCCACGAGCCGCGCCGCCAGCCGGCGCCGACGCCGAGCGCGGTGCCGAGCAGGAAGCTGACGACGGTGGTGACGCCGACCAGGCCGACCGTCCACGGCAGGCTGTCGCCGATCACCGTCGACACCGGGGTCGGGAAGAAGGTGAACGACAGCCCGAGGTCGCCGTGCAGGATCTGGCGCCAGTAGTCGACGTACTGCTCCCACATGTTCTGGTCGCGGTCCAGGCCGAACAGCACGCGCAGCGACGCGATGGCGTCGGCGCTGATCCGGCCCTGGTTGCGGGAGATGAGGGACTGGACCGGGTCGCCCGGCACCAGCCGGGGGATCAGGAAGTTGAGGGTGATCGCCGCCCAGGCGGTGAACAGGTAGAAGGCCGTGCGTTGCAGCAGGAACCTCATCGCGCCTCCTCCCGGGGCCCGGTGTCGGCCCGCCCGGCGAAGGCGGGCGGGGGCGGCACCGTCGGGTCGGCGTCGGGGGCGGCCGAGCCGGGCGGGTCGGCGGCGACGGTGGCCGGGTCGTAGAGCCAGCACGCCGTCCAGTGACCGGGCCGGTCCCCGACGGTCAGCCGCGGCGGCGCGTCGGCGACGCAGCGTCGCATGGCGTGCGGGCAGCGGGGGTGGAACCGGCAGCCGGCCGGTGGGCTGATCAGGCTCGGCGGTTCGCCGCCGCCGCGGTCGGCGCGGGCGGCGTCGGCGCCGCTGAGGGCGCCGGTGATCCGCTCGGGGTCCGGCGCGGAATCGGTCAGCAGCCGGGTGTACGGATGGGCCGGGTTCTGGGTGACGGTCTCGCTGTCGCCGCCCTCGACCATCCGGCCGGCGTACATCACGATCGTCTCGTCGGCGAAGTAGCGGGCCGAGGCGATGTCGTGGGTGATGTAGAGGATGGCCAGGTCGAGCCGGTCCTTGAGGTCCTGCAACAGGTTGAGCACGCCGAGGCGGATCGAGACGTCGAGCATCGAGACCGGCTCGTCGGCGAGGAGCACCTCCGGGTCGGCGCCGAGCGCCCGGGCGATCGCCACCCGCTGCCGCTGGCCCCCGGAGAGCTCGTGCGGGAACGCGTCCAGGTAGCGCTCGGGTGGGGTGAGGCTGACCCGGGTCAGCAGGTCGGCCAGTGCCCGCTCCAGCTCCTCGGCGCCGCGCCCGGCGGTGCCGTGGATCCGCAGCGGTCGGGTGAGGTGGTAGCGGACGGTGTGCACCGGGTTCAGCGAGGCGAACGGGTCCTGGAGGATCAGCTGGACCCGGCGCACGTACGACCGGAAGCGCCGGCCGCCGCGGACCCGGGTCGACGTGCCGTGCAGGCGGATGTCGCCGGCGGTGCGCGGGTGGAGCTGGGCCAGCAGCCGGGCCACCGTGGACTTGCCGGAGCCGGACTCCCCGACCAGCGCCGTCACCCGGCCCCGGCGCAGCGCGAACGACACGTCGTCGACGGCGTGGACCACCGCCGGGGTCCGGGAGAAGAGGTCGCGCAGCCGCCCACGGACGGGGAAGTGCTTGGTCAGGCCGACGGCCTCCAGCACCACCTCACCGGCCGGCGCCGCCCCGCTCTCGCTCAACGTCATGCTGGTTCCTGTCTGCGCGTGGGGTGCGCCTCCCCGGCCGGCCCCGAGCCGGCCGGGGAGACGCCGGGCGGGGTCAGCTGCCGGCGGGCTCGAGGTGCAGGACCACGTCCAGCGCGTTGGGCTGGGTGGGCTGGAGGGCGCCGTACGGGTTGGCGTCGTCCGGCCAGCCGGTCCAGTTCTTCGTGCTGTACGCGCCGCCGATGTTGTCCGCGCCGACCGGGATCATCGGCAGCTGGTCGACGAAGATCTTCTGGAGCGTGTTCATCGCCGTCGTGCGGGCCGCCTCGTCGGTGGCGTTGGCGTAGGCGACCAGCGCGGCGGTCGCCTCCTTGTTGTCGAACCGGCCGAAGTTGCCGGCGGGTGAGGCGGTGCCGACCGGCTTGAGCTGCCGGCCGTCCATGATCGTCCGGTAGATGTCGTACGGGGTGGCGCCGCCCTCGGTCCACCGGAAGGTGCCCTCGAAGTTGCCCTGCTCCACGTTGCGGAACCAGGCGTCCTGGTTGGCCTTGTCGACGGTCGCCGCGATACCGATCTTGGACAGTCCGTCCTTCACGATCTCCAGGCTGGTCTGGTAGTCCGACCAGCCGGCCGGGTCGGTCAGCTTGATCGTGACCGGCTTGCCCGTCCGGTCCTTGAGGGTGGTGCCGTCGAGCTTGTAGCCGGCACCGGTGAGCAGCGCCTTGGCGCCCTCGACGTCGACCTTGTGCTCCTGGCCCTTGAAGTCGGGCGCGACGAACGGGTCGCCCGCCGGGCTGGGCAGCCCGGTCACGCTCTTCACCAGCGGGTGGAAGTATCCGGCCTCGGCCGTGGTGAAGATGTCCGCCCGGTCGATGACCATGTTCATCGCGCGGCGCAGGGTCGGGTCGTCGAACGGCTTGCGCGTCGTGTTGAGGTAGAGGCCGTGGATGCCGAGGATCGCCGGCGCCCACACCTTGTGGTGCTCCTGGTCCTTGGCGACGAAGACGGTCTGGTAGTTGGGGATGAAGACGAAGCTCCACTCCGACTCGCCGTTGGCCAGCGCGGTGGTCTGCGCGCTGTTGTCGGTGTACGACGTGTAGCGCAGCTCCTTGACCTTCGGCGGGTCCTGCCAGTAGCCGCTGTCGCGCACGGTCAGCGTGGTGGTGGCCGGGGTGAACGACTTGAGCGTGTACGGGCCGCTGCCGACCGGCTGCTTGACCGGGTCGGTGGTCGGGTCGCCGATCTTCTCCCAGAGGTGCTTCGGCACGATCGGCACCCGCCACAGCACCTTCTGCTGGTTGACGAACTGCGGGCTGGACATGGTGATGGTGACCTCGTTGCCGCTGGCCGTCGCGCCGGTGTACGGCACACCCTGGTCGTTGAGGGCCGGGTACCTCTTCACCAGGTTGTAGGTGAACGCGACGTCGTCGGCCGTCACCTTCTGCCCGTCGGACCAGGTGGCGTCGTCGCGGACGGTGACCTTGACCGAGGTGTAGTCGGTGGACCACTCGGCCTTGGTGGCCAGCCACGGCTTGAACGCCTCGGCCGGCTTGACCGGGTTCCACATCATCAGCGGCTCGTAGATCTGCCAGCGGTAGCCCAGCGAGGCGGCGGCCGAGGTGGTGAGGAACGGGTTGTTGTTCTCGGCCTGCGGGCCGTTGGGCATGCCGATGTTGAGCACCGTGGCGGCCGCGCCGTTCTTCTTGCCGGCGTTCGGGCTGTCGCCACACGCGACGACCCCGGTGGCCAGGGCGCCGGCCAGCGCGACGGCGAGGAACTGCCTTCTTCTCATGGAGGTCTCCCTCGGTGGTCCCGCGTTCGTGGGGCGGGATGTGGTGGATGGAGGGTGTGCGGTGCCACCACCGCCCGGCGGTGCGGGTGGTGGGTCGAGCGGTGCGGGGGTCAGGTGGCCCCGGTCGAGGCGCGGACGGTGAGGCTGGTGGGGATGACGGTCGGCGGGTCGGGCAGGGGGCTGCCTGCGAGGTGGCCGACCAGGGCTCGGGCCGCGGCCGCCCCCATCTCGCGCAGCGGCTGGCGTACCGAGGTCAGGGGCGGGTGGGTGTGCCCGGCCAGGGGCAGGTCGTCGAAGCCGACGACGGCGACGTCCGCCGGGACGCGCCGGCCGGCGTCGCGCAGCGCCTGGAGGGCGCCGGCGGCCGAGAGGTCGTTGTGCGCGAAGACCGCGTCGAAGTCGACCCGGTCGGTGAGCAGCCGGCGCACGGCGGCGCGCCCGCACTCGAAGGTGAAGTCACCCTCGACCAGGCGGTCGGGTGCGACGGGCAGGCCCGCCTCGGCGTACGCCTCGGCGAAGCCGGCGGTGCGTTCCCGGGTGCAGCCGAAGCGGCGCGGCCCGGTGACGACCAGGGGACGCCGTCGTCCCCGGTGCAGCAGGTGGACCGCCGCGGTGCGGGCGCCGGCCTCGTTGGTGGTGCGCACCGACGGGAAGCCCGGCTGGTGGCCCCGGTCGTCGACCAGGACCACCGGCAGGCCCCGGCGGTGCAGTTCGGTGATGTAGTCCAGGGTGCCCTCGGGCTCCACCACCAGCAGCCCGTCGAAGGATCTCGCCGAGACCTGGGAGGCGAACCGCCGCATCGACTCGTCGCCCCGGTTGCAGGTGAACAGCAGCAGCCCGTACGCCTCGGACTCGACGACGTCGACCGCGCCCTGGAGCACCTCGCCCATCCAGGGCCAGGTGAGCGCGGGCACCAGCATGCCGACCACCCGGGTGCGTCCCCGGGCGAGGTTGACCGCCCGGGCGTTGGGGACGTAGCCGAGGTCGGTGATGACGGCCCGCACCCGGTCGGCGGTGCGCCGGTCCACCTCGCCCTTGCCGTTGAGCACCCGGGAGACGGTCGTCTTGCTCACCCCCGCCCGGGTGGCGACGTCGGCGATGGTGATCGACACGGGACACTCCCGTCGCAGGCTCGGTGGGGGTGGGGCGGAACCGGTTGCGGTAGCGGTTCCGGTGGCAGTCAATCGAAGTGGCGCCGGTCCCGTCAATAACGACGACGTAACGAAACATGGCTAAATTCAAGATCTTAAAGAAGCCTCCGGCGTGCGCGTACTGCTCCGCCTCGGTGGCCGGTCCGGCGGCATGGGCGCTGACCTGCGTCGATTCGATGTGGGTGGTGGCGACCCCGGCGGGTTGACGGGAAAGACCCATCTTCCTAGGACGCCCTACGGGTGGTGCCGCTCGGCGCACCCGCGACTCCCACGCGGGCCCAAACGACCGTTAAGCTGACCGGGTGGGAACCGACGAGCTGTATCCCGCCGACCGGCTGGCCGCCGCGCGGCGCGCCACCGCCGTGGTCGGCCTGGACGCGCTGTTGCTCACCCCCGGCTCGGACCTGCGCTATCTGACCGGCTATGACGCGCACGCCGGTGAGCGGTTGACCTGCCTGGTGCTGCCCGCCGAGGGCGAGGCCACGCTGATCGTCCCCACCCTGGAGCGCCCGGCCGCCGAGGCGTCCCCGGCGCCGGCCACCGGCGTCCGGATCGTCGACCACGGCGACGGCAGCGACCCGTACCCGCTGCTCGTGGCCGCCCTGGGCGGTCCGGTCGGCGCGGTCGGGCTGGCCGACCGGATGTGGGCCGAGCAGGTGCTGGCCCTCCGCGCCGCGCTGCCCGGCGCCGACCAGCGGCTCGCCTCCGAGGTGCTACGGGAGCTGCGGATCCGCAAGTCACCGGCCGAGGTGGCCGCGCTGGCGGAGGCGGGCGCGGCGATCGACGCGGTGCACGAGCGGATGGGGGAGTGGCTGCGCCCCGGCCGCACCGAGGCCGAGGTGGCCACCGACATCGCCGCGGCGATCCGGGCCGCCGGGCACGTGAGCGTCGACTTCGTCATCGTCGCCGCCGGCCCCAACGGCGCCAGCCCGCACCACGGCACCTCCGACCGGCCGATCGGGGCCGGCGAGCCGGTGGTGGTGGACATCGGCGGCACGATGGCCTCCGGCTACCGCTCCGACTGCACCCGCACCTACGTCGCCGGCGGCCCGCCGCCGGTCGAGTTCGTCGACTACTACGCGGTGCTGCACGAGGCGCAGCGCGCCGCGGTGGCCGCCGTCGCTCCCGGGATCACCGCCGAGGCGCTCGACGCGGTCGGCCGGGACGTCATCGCCGCCGCCGGCTACGGCGACGCCTTCCTGCACCGCAGCGGGCACGGCATCGGGCTCGACGGCCACGAGGAGCCCTACGTGGTGGCCGGCAACCCGCGGCCGATCGAGGCCGGCATGGCGTTCTCCATCGAACCCGGCATCTACCTGGCGGGCCGGCACGGCGCCCGCATCGAGGACATCGTCGTCTGCACCCCGGACGGCGTGGCACGGCTCAACACCACCCCCACGGAGCTCATCGCGCTATGAACGTCGACCGCATCCTCCCCACCGACGAGGCCCACGACCTGCTGGACCTCGCCACCGAACTCGCCGACCGGGAACTCGCCGGACGGGCCGCCGAGTTCGAGCAGCGCGCCGAGTTCCCGCGGGAGGTGCTGCGCACCCTCGGCCGGGCCGGCCTGCTCGGCCTGCCGTACGCCGAGGAGCACGGCGGCGCCGCCCAGCCGTACGAGGTGTACCTCCAGGTGCTGGAGATCCTGGCCAGCCGCTGGCTGGCGGTGGCCGAGGCGGTCAGCGTGCACACCCTGTCCTGCTACCCGGTGGCCCAGTTCGGCACCGTCGCGCAGCGCAAGTTGCTGCCCGACATGATCGGTGGCGAACTGCTCGGCGCGTACTGCCTCTCCGAGCCGCAGGGCGGCTCCGACGCGGCGGCGCTGACCACGAAGGCCGTCCGGGACGGCGACGACTACGTGGTCTCCGGCACCAAGGCGTGGATCACCCACGCCCGGGTCGCCGACTTCTACAACATCTTCTGCCGCACCGGCGGGCCCGGCGCGAGGGGCATCTCCTGCCTGCTCGCCGACCGGAACACCCCGGGCATCGCACCGCAGGCCGCGGAGCGGACCATGGGCCTGCACGCCTCCCCGGTGGCGCAGATCGCCTTCGACGAGGCCCGGGTGCCCGCCGACCGGCTGATCGGTGGCGAGGGGATGGGCTTCACCATCGCCATGTCCGCCCTGGACTCCGGCCGTCTCGGCATCGCCGCCTGCGCGGTCGGTCTGGCCCAGGCCGCCCTGGACTACGCCGTCGGCTACGCCCGGGAGCGGCAGCAGTTCGGCCGGTCCATCATCGACTTCCAGGGGCTCGGCTTCGGCCTGGCAGACGCGGCGACCCAGATCTCCGCCGCCCGCGCCCTGGTGCTGGCCGCCGCCCGGCTGCGCGACGCCGGCCGGCCGTACTCGATCGAGGCGGCCAAGGCGAAGCTCTTCGCCACCGACGTGGCGATGCGGGTGACCACCGACGCGGTGCAGGTCCTCGGCGGCGCCGGTTACGTGGCCGACCACCCGGTGGAGCGGTACATGCGCGAGGCGAAGGTGCTCCAGATCGTGGAGGGCACCAACCAGATCCAGCGGCTGGTCATCTCCCGCGCCCTCGCCAAGGGCTGAGCCGGTCCGTAACCTGGGCCGGTGACGTTCCCGAGGATCACCATCGACCCCGAGGTCATGGGCGGCGCGCCCTGTGTCCGGCAGTCCCGGATCCCGGTGGCGACGCTGCTGGCGATGCTGGCCGAGGGCATGACGGTCACCGACATCCTCACCGACCTGCCTTTCCTCGACGAGGCCGACATGGCCGAGGTGTTGAACTTCGCGGCCGACGCGGTGCGTGACCGCACGGCCCGCCCGGCGTGACGTCGGGGCGGGCCGTCGTCGCACCGCGGCGCGTTTACCGGTAGGTTGCTCGCCGTGGAGGAGATCGACCGGGCCATCGTCGCCGCGCTCACCGGGGACGGCCGGCTGTCGTACACCGACCTGGCCGAGAAGGTGGGGCTGTCGGTGTCCGCCGTGCACCAGCGGGTCCGCCGGCTGGAGCAGCGCGGGGTGATCCGGGGGTACGCGGCACGCGTCTCCTTCGAGGCGCTGGACCTGCCGTTGACGGCGTTCGTGGCGATCCGCCCGTTCGACCCGTCGCAGCCGGACGACGCGCCGGAGCGGCTGGCCCACCTGCCGGAGATCGACTCGTGTTACTCGGTGGCGGGGGAGGACTTCTACCTGCTGCTGGTGCGGGTCGCCGGCCCGGCCGACCTGGAGCGGGTGTTGCAGGAGATCCGGACGGCGGCGAACGTCACCACGCGGACGACGGTGGTGCTCTCCACGCCGTACGAGCACCGGGCGCCGAAGATCGGCTCCGAGCCGCCGGCTCGGCTGCGTCCCCGCGACGGCGGCTGAGCGAGGTCAGCCGCCGTTCCAGCGCAGGATGACCGGGCGGCCGTGCTCGTGGCCGAGGACGGAGACGGTGGCGGTGTCCAGGCGCAGCTTGCCGCCGCCGGCGGGCGGCAGGCCGATCCACCGGGCGCCGAGCACCCGCAGGCTGTGCCCGTGGCCGACCAGGGCGACGCTGCCGCGGTCCAGCAGGGGAGTGACCCGGGCCAGCAGCCGGTCGACCCGGGCGCCGATCTGCTCCGGTGTCTCCCCGCCGGGGCCGCCGTCGGCCCAGATGTTCCAGCCGGGGTGGTCGGCCTGGATGTCGTCGCTGGTGCGGCCCTCGTAGTCGCCGTAGTTCCACTCGGCCAGGTCCTCGTCGACCGCGTCGACGGTGAGGCCGGCGAGCTGGGCGGTGCGCAGGGCCCGCTGGCGGGGGCTGGACAGGACCCGGGCGAAGTGGCGGCCCACCAGCACGCCGCCGAGGGCGCGGGCCTGTCGCTCGCCGTCGGGGGTCAGCGGCAGGTCGGTGTATGAGGTGTGCCGGTGGCTGGCACTCCAGGTCGTCTCGCCATGGCGTACCAGCACGATCTCACTCACCCGCCCAGTTAACCACCGGTCCGTGGTTCGGGCCGGGTGAGCGTCCGCTTCACCCGCCACCCCTGGTCACCTATCTTCCTAGGATGCCCTACGCGAGGTGCCGACCGGCACCCGGTTTGCAGTCGATGGCACGGGGCAACCGACGGAGAACCGCACCCGATCGAAGGTCGAGGAGGCGAGATGAGCTTCACCGAGAAGGCGAAGAGCAAGGCCGAGGAGTTGAGCGGCGCCGCCAAGGAACGGCTCGGCGACATGACCGACAACGAGCGGATGCGCGCCGAGGGGGCCAGCCAGCAGAGCACGGCCAAGGCGCGGCAGGCCGGCGAGCACGTCAAGGACGCCGGTCGCGACGTCCGGAGCTCGTTCGAGAAGTGACCCCGGGCCCACGCGGGGGCTGCCGGATCTTCCGGCGGCCCCCGTCGTCGTGCCGTCTCCGCCTCGCCGACGGGTGGGGGTCGAGGTGACGGGGGCGGGTGGGGCGCCGCGGATGGCCGTTAGGGTCGCGGCGTGACGGTGCTGCGTTCCCTGGTGTTGTTCGTGCTGGCCGCGCTGGCGGAGATCGGCGGTGCCTGGCTGGTCTGGCAGGGCTGGCGGGAGCAGCGGGGCCTGTGGTGGGTGGCGGCCGGGGTGTTGGCGTTGGGTGCGTACGGGTTCGTCGCCACGTTGCAGCCGGATGCGAACTTCGGGCGGATCCTGGCGGCGTACGGGGGTGTGTTCGTGGCGGGGTCGCTGGTGTGGGGGATGGTGGTGGACGGGTTCCGCCCGGACCGCTGGGACCTGACCGGTGCGGTGATCTGCCTGGTCGGGGTGGCGGTGATCATGTACGCACCGCGGGGTGCCTGAGACGCGGCAGCGCCCCGCGACACGGGTCGCGGGGCGCCGGCGGGTGGTGCGGGGTCAGTCGTCGCGGTGGGCGGCCCACCAGGACTGGCCGGCCTCGGGCAGGGTGTCGATCGGGTCGTAGTAGGCGTAGCGCTTGTTGAGCGCTTCGAGGTCGGCGGACTCGATCGAGGTGCGGTAGTTCTTCGTCCAGTAGGAGATGCCGCGTTCGCGGTCGTACTCGGTGAGCATGTGCACCCAGCGCTTGCCGACGAAGGGGACGTCGCAGACGATGCGCGGGGTGGCGTAGCCGGGCAGGTAGCCCATGATGTCGTGCTGGAGCTGCTGGGCGTGCCAGACCGGGACCCGCCAGTGCTCGGCGTTGGGGATCATGTCGCACATGTAGAAGTAGTACGGCAGGATGCCGGCTTCGCCTTGGAGGGCGAAGCAGAGGTCGAGCAGGTCCTCGCTGGTGGCGTTGACGCCGCGCATGAGGACGCCCTGGTTGCGCACGTCGCGGACGCCGACGTCGAGGGCGGTCTGGGCGGCCTTGGCGACCAGCGGGGTGATCGACTGGGCGTGGTTGACGTGGGTGTGGATGGCGAGGTTGACGCCGCGGCGGGCGGCGGTGCGGGCGACTCGCTCCAGGCCTTCGACGACGTCGCTCTGGAGCCAGTGCTGGGGCAGGCCCATGAGGGCCTTGGTGGCGAGCCGGATGTCGCGAACGGTCTCCAGTTCGAGCAGCCGCATCAGGTACGACTCGAGGTTGCGCCACGGCACGTTGGCCACGTCACCGCCGGAGACGACGACGTCGCGTACGCCGGGGTGGGCCTTGAGGTAGGCGATGTGGGCGTCGTAGCGGTCGACGGGCTTGAGGGTGAGCTTGAGCTTGTCGACGGCGGGGGTGGAGTTGCCGACCAGGTCCATCCGGGTGCAGTGGCCGCAGTACTGCGGGCAGGTGGAGAGCAGTTCGGCGAGGACCTTGGTGGGGTAGCGGTGGGTGAGGCCTTCGGCGACCCACATGTCGTGCTCGTGGAGGCTGTCGCGGCTGGCGTAGGGGTGTGAGGGCCAGTCGGTGCGCCGGTCGGAGGCGACGGGGATCATGTAGCGCCGGATGGGGTCGGCGAGGAACGCCTCGGTGGTCATCGGCGCGAACGGCACCATCGTGTTGATCATTTGTGGCGGCACCAGCATGGACATGGTGGCCAGGGCCTTCTGGTCGGCCTCGAGGTCGGCGTAGAAGGTCTCGTCGACGGTGTCGCCGAGGACGGTGCGCAGCTGCTTGATGTTCTTGACGCAGTTGACGCGCTGCCACTGGGCGTTCTCCCACTGTTCGCGGGTGACGTGGCGCCAGCCGGGGAAGCGGGTCCAGTCGGGTTCGACCAGGGGGCTGCGTCGGTATTCGTAGGGCTGCCCTGCGGTCGGTACGGCGACCGGGGCGTGACGGGGCCCCGGGATGGTGTCAACCGGTTGGGTCTGGGTCACGGCCCCTCCTCGGATGGTGGCTCGGTTTTGATCAACGGTTCCGAAGGCTACTGGAAAATATCCGGTGAAGAAATTAGTCTGCCGTAAGTTTTCCCGCGATGCGAGCCCTGAGCAGGGCATCGGGCGGCAACAGGGGGAGGTCGGCGTGACGTCACCGGTGGGTCTGCACCGCGTCGTGGAACCGGCGGGGGTGCTGCCGCAGGCGGCCTGGCGGCTGGACGCCCGGCCCGAGATCGCCCCGAACGAGGTGCGCATCCGGGTTCAGCGGCTCAACCTGGACGCGGCGAGCTTCCGGCAGCTGTCGGAGAAGCACGGCGGGGACGGGGAGAAGGTCCGCGCCGAGGTGCTGGACATCGTCGCCACCCGCGGCAAGATGCAGAACCCGGTGACCGGCTCCGGCGGCATGCTGATCGGCACCGTGGAGGAGGCCGGCCGGCGTTCGCCGCTGGGCCTGCGGGCCGGTGACCGGGTGGCGACGCTGGTGTCGCTGACCCTGACGCCGCTGACCATCCTCGACGGGCTGGCCCGCTGGGACGGGCGCAGCGAGCAGGTGCCGTGCGACGGGTACGCGATCCTGTTCGCCCGCTCCATCGCCGCGGTGCTCCCCGACGACCTGCACCCGGAGCTGTCCCTGGCGGTGCTGGACGTGTGCGGGGCGCCGGCGTTGACCGCGCGGGTGGTGGCCGAGCAGGTGGCGCGGCGGCAGCGTGAGGGGGATCCCCGGCCGGTGGGCGTGGCCGTGATCGGTGGGGCCGGCAAGAGCGGGTCGCTGTCGCTGGCGGCGGCGCGGCGGGCGGGCGCGGGTCGTACCGTCGGGGTGGTGCCGGTGGTCGCGGAGCGCGACGCGCTGGCGGGCGTGGGTCTGGCCGACGCGGTGGCGTTGGCCGACGCCCGGGATCCGGTGGCGTTGTCGACGGCGGTGACCACCGCGTTGGGTGCGCCTGCGGACGTCACGGTGGTCTGCGTGGACGTGCCGGGTTGTGAGCACGGCGCGGTGCTGGCGACCGCCGACGGCGGCACGGTGATCTTCTTCTCGATGGCGACGAGCTTCGCGGCGGCGGCGTTGGGCGCGGAGGGCCTGGCGGCGGACGTGACGATGCTGGTGGGCAACGGGTACGTGCCGGGGCACGCGGAGCTGGCGTTGCAGTTGTTGCGGGCCGAGCCCGGGGTCCGTGCGTTGTTCACCGCCCGCCTGGCGGCAGACTGAATCCCATGACGAACCCCTCGACGACGCGCCCCTCAACGTTGTACCGCGGTGGCGTGCTGCACTGTCCGGCGGAGCCGAGCGCGACGGCGCTGCTGGTGCGCGACGGCCGGATCGCCTGGTTGGGCGTCGACGCGGACGCGCCGGCCGCCGACCGGGTGGTGGAGCTCGACGGTGCGCTGGTGACCCCGGCGTTCGTGGACGCGCACGTGCACGCCACGGACACCGGCCTGGCCCTGTCGGGGCTGGACCTGTCGTCGGTGCGTTCGGCGGGGGAGCTGCTGGACGCCGTCGCCTCGTTCGCGGGTGGGCTGCCGGCGGACGCGGTGGTGCTGGGGCACGGGTGGGACGAGTCGAACTGGGCGGACGCCACGCTGCCGGACGCGGACGGGGTGGACCGGGCGGCGGGTGGCCGGCGGGTGTACCTGTCGCAGGCGTCGATCCATTCGGCGTTGGTGTCGCGGGCGTTGCTGGCGGCGTGTCCGGACGCGGCGGCGGCGCCGGGTTTCGACGTGTCGGGGTGGCTGCGGCGCGACGCGCACCATGTGGTGCGGGCGGCGGCGCAGGGTTCGGTGACGCGGGCGCAGCGGGTGGCGGCGCAGCGGGTGGCCCTGGCGCACGCGGCGTCGTTGGGGATCGGGGCGGTGCACGAGTGCGGTGGTCCGGAGATCTCCGACGAGGAGGACTTCACCGGGCTGCTGGGCATCTCCGGGCAGGGGCTGCCGGAGGTGTACGGCTACTGGGGTGAGCTGGGTGGCGCGGCGCGGGCCCGGGAGCTGGGTGCGGTGGGCGCCGGGGGTGACCTGTTCGCCGACGGGGCGTTGGGGTCGCGGACGGCGCACGTGTCGGCGGCGTACCTGGACGGTGAGCCTGGCGGCTGCGGGCACGGGTACGTGAGCGCGGAGCAGGTGCGCGAGCATCTGCTGGACTGCGCGGCGCACGGCGTGCAGGGTGGTTTCCACGCCATCGGCGACGCGGCGATCTCCACGGTGCTGGAGGGTTTCGCGGGGGCGGCGGCGCGGCTGGGCACGGATCGGCTGCGGGCGGCGCGGCACCGGATCGAGCACGCGGAGATCATGAGCAAGCGGTTGATCGCCGGGTTCGTGGAGTACGGGATCGTGGCGTCGATGCAGCCGGCGTTCGACCGGTTGTGGGGTGGCGCGGGCCGGATGTACGAGTCGCGGTTGGGTCTGGACCGGTCGTTGGAGTCGAATCCGATGGGTGCGATGCACTCGGTCGGGGTGGCGTTGGCGTTCGGGTCGGATTCGCCGGTGACGCCGTTGGATCCGTGGGGTTCGGTGCGGGCGGCGGCGGCGCACCACAACCCGGTGCAGCGGATGAGTGTGCGGGCGGCGTTCGCGGCGCACACCCGTGGCGGGTGGCGGGCGGTGCACCTGGACAACGAGGGTGTGATCGCGTTGGGCGCGCCGGCGACGTTCGCGGTGTGGTCGACGCCGGCGGGGGTGGAGCGGGGGCTGCCGGTGTTGCAGGCCGAGGATCCGGAGGCGCGGGGCGCGGACGATGCGACGCCGCTGCCGGTGTGCCGGGCGACGGTGCTGCGCGGTGACGTGATCTATCAGGAGGGGTCCGCGTGAGCGGGCTGCCAGAGGAAGGTTCTTCGTGACAGGGAAGCTTGACCTGGATCCGGTGCTGGTGGCCCGGGCGCGGGAGTTGGCGCGGCGCGCCGGGCAGCCGGTGGTGGATCTGGCGCGCAGCCACACCACGGTGTCGGTGGAGCGGGCGGTGCTGCGGCTGGCCGGGGTGTCCGGTGCGGATCCGGACGGCATTCCGTGGGTGAACCGTCTCGTCGACGCGGTGGTCGCCGACGTCGGGTTGGGGCACGGGGTGGCGGCGCCGGTGTTCGACGCGATGGCCCGGGAGGGTCTGACCGATGTGACGTTGCTGGCGCAGAAGGCGGCGGCCGGGTCGGTGCGGTTCGCGGTGCCGGCGGGCAGGGCGGCCACCGCGGCCCGCCGGGCGGCCCGTAAGTCGGTGTCCGCCGGCATCCGGCAGGTGGACCGGCGGCGGGTCGAGCGGGACCGCCTCGTCAAGCGGTACGGGGATCCGAAGCAGCGGCCGTGGATCTACCTGATCGTGGCCACGGGCGACATCTACGAGGACATTCCGCAGGCGCAGGCGGCGGCGCGGGCCGGGGCGGACGTGATCGCGGTGATCCGGTCGACGGGGCAGTCGCTGTTGGACTACGTGCCGGAGGGGGCGACCCGGGAGGGGTTCGCCGGCACGTACGCCACGCAGGAGAACTTCCGGCTGATGCGGGCGGCGTTGGACACGTCGTCGAAGGAGCTGGGCCGGTACGTGCGGCTGACGAACTACGCGTCGGGGCTGTGCATGCCGGAGATGGCGACCCTCGCCGGCCTGGAGCGGCTCGACATGATGCTCAACGACTCGATGTACGGGATCCTGTTCCGGGACATCAACCCGATCCGCACGTTCGTGGACCAGCGGTTCTCCCGGCAGGTGCACGCCCGGGCGGGGATCATCATCAACACCGGTGAGGACAACTACCTGACCACCGCCGACGCGGTGGACGAGGCGCACACGGTGACGGTGTCGCAGCTGCTCAACGAGTACTTCGCGCACGAGGCGGGGTTGGCGGACTGGCAGTTGGGGCTGGGGCACGCGTTCGAGATCAACCCGGAGGTGCCGGAGTCGTTCCGGTTGGAGTTGGCGCACGCGCTGCTGGCCCGGGAGTTGTTCCCCGACGCGCCGTTGAAGTGGATGCCGCCGACGAAGCACATGACCGGGGACGTGTTCCGGGGGAACCTGCTCGACGGGTTCTTCAACCTGGTGGGCACCATGACCGGGCAGGGGATCCTGCTGGTGGGGATGATGACCGAGGCGGTGGTGACGCCGTGGTTGTCGGACCGGGACATCGCCCTGCAGAACGTCCGCTATGTGCTGGGCGCGGCCGGTGGGTTGCACGAGGACTTCGTGCCGGCGCCGGGCGGGTTCATCCAGCAGCGCGCCAACCGGGTTCTCGGTGAGGCGCTGGACCTGTTGGAGCGCATCGGTGACCAGTCGCTGCTGTCGGCGATCGCCGAGGGCACGTTCGGGATCATGAAGCGGCCCGCGGACCGGGGCAAGGGTCTTTCCGGGGTGGCGCGGCACGAGGCCGACTACTTCAACCCGGCGTCGGATCTGCTGGAGGAGGGGGCGACCCGATGAGCAGCGAGGAGCGCAGCGCCTTGCACGGTCACCCGGTGGGGCCGGGCGACAAGCGGGTCGTGCGGCCGTACGGCGACACCAGCGGCGACGGGATGGTGCAGATCAGTTTCACCCTGCCGGTGCCGCACACGAAGCGGGCCGAGGGCGCGGCGGTGCAGCTGGCGAACAAGATGGGCATGGACCCGGCGATGCTGGTGCACGCCAAGCCGATCGGTGACGGGTTCACCTTCTTCGTCGTCTACGGGCGGGTCAACCACCTGGTGGACATGGCCGAGGTGCACGTGGTGGAGCGGGACTATCCGCTGCTGGGCGCCAAGGAGGTCAACGCGGTGGTGAAGCAGAGGTTGCGGCGCAAGCTGTCGGTGGTGGGGGCGTGCATCGGCACCGACGCGCACACCGTGGGCATCGACGCGATCCTCAACGTCAAGGGCATCGCGGGGGAGAAGGGCCTGGAGTACTACCGGGAGTTGAAGGTCACCAACCTGGGTGCGCAGGTCAGCGTGCCGGAGCTGGTGGAGGCCGCCCGGTTGGAGCGCGCGGACGCGGTGCTGGTGTCGCAGGTGGTGACGCAGCGCGACGCGCACCTGCACAACACCCGGGAGATGTCGGCGGCGTTCCGGGAGGCGATGCCGGCGGGCAGGCGGCCGTTGCTGATCGTCGGCGGGCCGCGGTTCGACGAGACGATGACCGCCGAGTTGGGCGTGGACCGGATCTTCGGCCGGGGCACCACCCCCGGTGAGGTGGCGTCGTACCTGGTCCACGCGTTGATCACGAGCAGGAAGCAGAAGGCATGAGTGAGCTGGACCCCCGGGTCGGCCTGACGGTCACCCACCGCCGGTACGTGCCGTACTCCCACGCCCACTACGCGGGGAACCTGGTCGACGGGGCGTACGCGTTGGGGTTGTTCGGGGACGTCGCCACGGAGGTGTGCATCCGCACCGACGGGGACGAGGGGTTGTTCGCCTCCTACTCCGACGTGCAGTTCCGCAACGCGATGAAGGCCGGTGACGTGCTGGAGGTGACGGCGACGGTGACCCGGGTGGGTACCCGCAGCCGGGGCATCGACTTCGAGGCGCGGGTGGTGTGCCGGGGTCGCCCGGACCGGGGCGAGTCGGCCGCGGAGGTCCTCGACACCCCGATCGTGGCGGTCACGGCGACCGGCACCGTGGTCGTACCCGCTGCGGCGTGAGCGCTGCGAGCCCCGCGGCCGGGAACGAGAAACGGACGGGCGTGAGCGTCGCGGTCTGCGCCGACGTCGGGTCGACGTACACGAAGGTCGCGGTGGTGGACCTGGACGGCGGCCGGCTGGTGGCGGCGGCGTCGGCGCCGACGACGGTCGGCACGGACGTGCTGCACGGCTTGGACGCGGCGGTGGCGGCGGCCACCGCCGGTCTCGACGCCGGCGGGGCGCCCTGGTACGTGTGCTCGTCGGCCGGTGGTGGGTTGCGGCTGGCCGTGGTCGGCTACGAGCCCCTCGTCACGGCGCAGGCGGGCCGGCGGGTGGGCCTGTCGGCGGGGGCGAACGTGGTGCACGTGGCCGCCGGGCGCCTCGGGGCGGCGGAGCTCGCCGCGTTGCGGGCGGCCCGCCCGGACGTGGTGTTGCTGGTCGGTGGCACCGACGGCGGTGACGCCGAGGTGCTCACCCACAACGCGACCCGGTTGGCGAAGGCCCGCTGGCGGGTGCCGGTGGTCCTCGCCGGAAACGCCGACGCCCGCGACGAGCTGTCGGCGTTGCTGGCGGCGGCGAAGGTGCCGGTGACGGCGGCGGAGAACGTGCTGCCCCGCATCGGGGTCCTCGCCCCGGCGTCGGCGCGCGCGGCGATCCGGGAGGTGTTCCTGCGGCACGTCATCGGCGGTAAGCGGCTGTCGCGGGGTGGCCGGTTCGCCGGGCTGGTGCGGGCCGCCACCCCCGACGCGGTGCTGACCGGGGTGGAGGTGCTGGCCGACACGGTCGGCGGTGACCTGGTGGTGGTGGACGTCGGTGGCGCCACCACCGACGTGTACTCGGTGCTCACCCCCGACGAGCGGGACACCGGCCCGGGCCGGGAGGTCGCCGGGACGCTGTGGCGGGCCCGCACCGTGGAGGGTGACCTGGGCATGCGGTGGTCCGCGCCGGGGGTGGTCCGCGCCGCGGTCGAGGAACGCCTGCTGGACCCGGGGCAGGCCGCCGACCTGGCCGCCGCCGCGGCGGGCCGCGCCGCCGACCCGGGGTTCCTGCCCGGCGGCGACGTCGAGCGGGCCGCCGACCGGCGGATCGCGGCCCTCGCGGCGACGGTGGCGGTGCGCCGGCACGCCCGGGGTGGGGCCACCGGTGAGCGGGGCGGGCGGGACCTGCGCGACGTGCGGCTGCTGGTGGGCTCCGGTGGGGTGCTGCGGCACGCCGACCCGGCCGACGCCGGTCAGGTCCTCGCCGCGGTGCTCACCGACTTCGCCGGCGGGTGGCCGGTGCCGCGCGACGCCCGCCCGGTCGTCGACGTCGACTACGTGCTGGCCGCGGCGGGGCTGCTGGCCGGCGAGCATCCCGACGCGGCGCGCGGGCTGCTGCGCCACCACCTCGGCACGCATTGAGACGCGCCGACGCGACACGCCGTGGTCAAACACACGACTGGCCAGGGGTGGGTTGACAGGATCGGGGGGTCGGCACGTACCGTCTTTTAGTCCTACCACGGGAAGCGGCTGTTGTTCGCTTCGTCCTCTCGCCCGCTGGCCGAGTGACGCGATGCACCGGTGCGACATGGTGCGTTCGTCGCGGCGGCCAGGTCCAGCGGGCGGGGGTCGGCGGGGCGGCGCGAACCGGTCGCGGTTACCGGTGTACGGGCAGGGTGAGGTGCACGGCCAGTAGACAACGGCCAGGCGGGGGCAGCCAGTCCACCGTCGGGTCGGTCCGAAGGTCGACGTGCCGCATTCTCGCCCCACCGGCCGGGGAGGGCCTGGGAGCATCGGGGCGCGGCGGAGGCCGCGCCCCGATTTCGTCCCGGGGGTGCCGTCAGGACAGGCGTGCCCGCACGTGCAGCCGTTCCCTCTGCGGCCCGAACAGGCTCAGCACCTCCGCCGGCCGCGGATCGGGGGCACCGCCACCGTCCTGGTCGCCCACGACCGCATCCACCCGGCCGCCGTCGACCGGGTCGCGCAGGTCCACGACGGCCGGCTCCGGGTGCCCGCGCCGGCCGCCGCGGCACCGCCCCGGTGCACCCGGCACGTACACCGGCTGCGCCGGGTGCAGGTAGCCTTCGGCGCGTGATCGTGGTGAGGTGCCGGTGACGACCATCGACCGGGAGCAGGCCCCGACCCCCGCCGAGGTGACCGCCGACGCGTCCGGGCGGCCCCTGCCGCTGCGCGCCGCCGTGCCCCTCGCGGTGGCGGCCGGGCTGGCGATGCTGGCCGCGTTCCCCCCGTACGGGGTGTGGCCGCTGGCGCCGGTCGGGGTGGCGATGCTGGGCGCCGCCGCGCACCGGCGGCGGATGCGGGCCGGCGCGGGGCTGGGCTTCCTGGCCGGGGTGGCGCTGTTCGCGCCGATGCTGGAGTGGACCAACCTGCACACCGGCTACCTGCCGTGGCTGCTGTTGTCCCTGTTGCAGGCGGGCTATCTGGCGCTGCTGGGGGCGGCGACGGCGTGGGTGTCGCCGCTGGCCGACCGGTGGCGCACCGCCTGGCCGGTGCTGACCGGGCTGCTCTGGGTCGGCCAGGAGGCGCTGCGCGACCGTACCCCCTTCGGCGGGTTCCCGTGGGGTCGGCTGGCGTTCAGCCAGGACGGCTCGCCGCTGCTGCCGCTGGCCGCCCTCGGCGGCGCCCCGCTGGTCACCTTCGCGGTGGCGCTGCTCGGTGGGCTGCTGCTCACCCTCGCCTGGCGGCCCTGGCGCGGCCCGCGTCCGGCTCGGGCGTGGCGGCCGGTGGCCGCCACCGTCGCCGCGGTGCTCGCCGTGGCCGCCGCCGGGCTGCTGGTCCCCACCGGGGTACGCGGCGGCGGTGACCAGGTCACCGTGGCGATCGTGCAGGGCAACGTGCCCCGGCTGGGTCTGGACTTCAACGCCCAACGCCAGGCGGTGCTCAACAACCACGTCGACGCCACCCTCACCCTCGCCGGGCAGGTCGCCGCGGGGGCGCAGCGCCGCCCCGACCTGGTGGTGTGGCCGGAGAACTCCAGCGACATCGACCCGCTGCGCAACCCCGGCGCGGGGGCGCGGATCAGTGAGGCCGCCGACGCGATCGGCGCCCCGATCCTGGTCGGCGCGGTGCTCCTCGGCCCCGGCGCCGGGCAGGTCCGCAACGCCGGCCTGCTGTGGCGTCCCGGCACCGGCCCCGACCTGGAGCAGCTGTACACCAAGCGGCACCCGGTGCCGTTCGCCGAGTACGTGCCGCTGCGCGACATCGCCCGTCGGGTCAGCGCCGAGGTCGACCGGGTGCGCTCCGACTTCGTGCCCGGCACCACTCCCGGGGTGCTGCGTACCGGGCCGGCGGTGCTGGGCGACGTGATCTGCTTCGAGGTGGCCTACGACGGCATCGTCCGGGACACCGTGACCGGTGGGGCGCAGCTGCTGGTGGTGCAGACCAACAACGCCACCTTCGACGCCGCCGAGGCCCGCCAGCAGCTGGCGATGGTCCGGTTGCGGGCCGTCGAGCACGGTCGCGCCGCGTTGATGGCCTCCACGGTCGGGGTGTCCGGGTTCGTTACCCCCGACGGTCGGGTATCCGGGGAAACCGGGTTCAACACCGCCGAGGTGGTGGTCCGGCAGATGCGCCTCGGTGACGGGCGTACCCCGGCCACCACGGTCGGGGTGTGGCCGGAGGTGGCCCTGTCGGCGCTCACGGTCGCCGCGCTGCTGGGCGCGGCCGGGCTGCGCCGCCGGCGCGGATAGTCCGCCGGCGGCCCGGGGCCGAGTGGATGCGGAGGTCAGGCGTGAGCGGGGAGATCCACGGGGGAGCACCGGCGGCCGGGTATCCGGGCGTGGGGCGGGTGCTGGTGGTCATCCCCACCTACAACGAGGCCGCCAACGTAGCGGACATCGTGGCCCGGGTCCGGCGGGCCGCCCCGGCGGTGGAGCTCCTCGTCGCCGACGACAACAGCCCCGACGGCACCGGCGTCATCGCCGACGCGCTCGCCGGCACCGACCCGGCGGTGCACGTGCTGCACCGGGAGGGCAAGCAGGGCCTGGGGGCGGCGTACCTGGCCGGGTTCGCGTGGGCGCGCCAGCGCGGATACGACGCGGTGGTGGAGATGGACGCCGACGGCTCGCACGCCCCGGAGGACCTGCCGGCGCTGCTGGCCGCCGCCCGCGACGCCGACGTGGTGATCGGCTCCCGGTGGACCCGGGGCGCGCGGGTGGTGAACTGGCCGCTGCGGCGGCTGCTGCTGTCGCGCTGCGGCAACCTGTACGCGCGGCTGGCGCTGGGCATGCCGGTCAGCGACGCCACCGGCGGCTACCGGGTGTACCGCACGGCCGCGCTGGAGGCCCTCGACCTGGCGTCGGTCTGCTCGCAGGGCTACTCGTTCCAGGTGGAGCTGTCCCGGCTGGCGCACCGGGCTGGGGTGCGGATCGTGGAGGTGCCGATCACCTTCGCCGAGCGGGAACACGGGGACAGCAAGATGAGCCCGCTGATCGTGGTCGAGGCGCTGTGGCGGATCACCGGGTGGGCGGTGCAGGACCGGCGTGCGGCGTGGCGGCGGGCCGGGCGGGCGCGGGCCCGGTGGCCGTGAGCGGCGCCGTGTCATGCTGGAGGTCAGCGGTCGTACGGCAGATGGGGTGACATGCGTCGAGGACTGAGGTACGTGCCGCCGGCCATGCTGCTGGCGCTGATCCTGGAGCTGGCGGTGTTCGTGGCGGTCGGCCGGGGCATCGGTTTCGGCTCGGCGGTGCTGCTGGTGTTCGCCGCGTCGCTGCTGGGCCTGGTGCTGCTGCGCCGCGAGGGGATGCGCGCCTGGCGCCGGTTCCGGGCCGCCGCGCAGGCCGGTCAGCGGCCGGGGCCGCAGGTGACCGACGGGCTGGTGGGGCTGCTCGGCGCGCTGCTGCTGGCCGCGCCCGGGCTGGTCAGCGGGGTGGTGGGTCTGCTGCTGCTGGTGCCGCCGCTGCGGCGGGTCGCCGGCGCCGGGGTGCGCCGGGTCGCGGAGCGGCGGGTGTCGCCGATGGTGGCCGGTGACCTGTTCGGCCCGCGGAAGGTGCGGGTGCGGCAGGGGGATCCGCAGCCGGCTCGCACGCCGGCCGGTCAACCGGTCACCGACCCCGCTGCGGCCATCGAGGGTGAGATCGTCGAACCGCGCCCATGAGGACGCGCAACGCCCCCGGGAGGTGGAACCTCCCGGGGGCGTCGTCGTTCGGCGGTCAGGCGCGGCCGCGGCGGGTGCGGACCTCCTGCAGCCGCTCGGCGAGGATGTCCTCCAGCTCGGCGATGGAGCGGCGCTCGAGCAGCATGTCCCAGTGGGTGCGCGGCGGCTTGGCCTTCTTCTGCTCCGGCTCGTTGCCGTCGACCAGCCGGGCGACGCTGCCGTCGAACTTGCACTCCCAGGTCGTGGGGACCTCGGCGTCGACGGCGAACGGCACCTCGAACTGGTGGCCCTTGGCGCACAGGTACTCGCGGGTCTGGCGCGGCGCGAGCTCCGTGTTCCGGTCGGATTCGTAGCTGACCGCGCCCAGCCGGCTTCCGCGCAGCATCCGCTCGCCCATGATCGACTTCCCCTCGTTCGTGGTGCTGGTCTTCTCGTGTAACGGCACATCTGAGGCGGGCCATTCCCGCCCGGCGGCGGGTGTCGACGCCGACGGGCCCCTGCAAGGGTAGCCGGCCACGCCGGTCGCCCGGCGGGGTCGTCCCCGGCCGGGCTGAAACGGTGGAGTGTTCTGCCTGCTACCGGGAAGGTTAGCCGCCACACACCCACGGGAGGTGCCGAGTGGCCAGTGACACGCCGGTCGACAGCCGACCGCCGGGCGGGCGGACCTTCTTCGGCCATCCCCGGGCCCTGGCGACGCTGTTCCTCACCGAGATGTGGGAGCGGTTCAGCTTCTACGGCATGCGGGCCATCCTGGTGCTGTACCTGACCGCGGCCAGCGCCGACGCCGGCCTGGGCCTGCGCGAGTCCACCGCCAACGCCGTCTACGGCACGTACAACGCGATGGTGTACCTGATGGCGCTGCCCGGCGGCTGGGTCGCCGACCGGCTGATCGGCGCGCGCCGCAGCGTGCTGTGGGGCGGCATCGTGATCGCCGCCGGGCACTACGTGATGGCCATCCCCACCGGCTGGAGCGTCTTCGCCGGCATGACGCTGATCGTGCTCGGCACCGGGCTGCTCAAACCGAACATCTCCACCATGGTCGGCGACCTGTACGACCGGGACTCCCCACGCCGCGACGCCGGCTTCTCGATCTTCTACATGGGCATCAACCTGGGAGCGTTCATCGCCCCACTGATCTGCGGCTTCCTCGGCGAGAGGATCAACTGGCACCTGGGGTTCGCCGCCGCCGCCGTCGGCATGACCTTCGGCGTGATCCAGTACGTCCTGGGCGCACGCAACCTCGGCGACGCCGGCGCCCGCCCCGCCGACCCGCTGCTCGGCGCCGACCGGCGACGGGCCCTGCGCCGCCTCGGCATCGGCGTGGCGGTCCTGGCGCTGGTGCTGCTCGCCCTGGGCCTGGCCGGCCTGTTCACCGTCAACAGCGTGGTCAACCTGCTCACCATCGCCACCGTGGTCATCACCATCGGCTACTTCGCCCGGATCATCACCGACCGGGAGATCAGCGCCACCGAGCGTCTCCGGGTGAAGGCGTACCTGTGGCTGTTCGTCTTCGCCGCCGCGTTCTGGCTGATCTACGACCAGGCCGGGTCGGTGCTGAACATCTTCGCCGCCGACCGCACCGACCGCGACGTGTTCGGCTTCACCTTCCCCGCCTCCTGGCTCCAGTCGGTCAACCCGATCCTGATCATCATCGGGGCGCCGCTGGCCGCCGCGCTCTGGGTCAAGCTGGGCCACCGGGTCTCCACCCCGGCCAAGTTCGCCGTCGGCCTGATCCTCAACGGCCTGTCGTTCGTGCTGATGGCCGCCGCCGCCCGGGCCGCCGTCGGCGGCGACCTGGTGTCCCCGTGGTGGCTGGTGGCCGTCTACGCCATCCAGGTCGCCGGCGAGTTGGCGCTGAGCCCGGTGGGCCTCTCCGCCACCACCCGACTCGCCCCGGTCAAGTACGCCAGCCAGATGCTGGGCCTGTGGTTCCTCGCCACCGCCGTCGGCGACGCCATCGGTGGTCAGGTCGCCCGACTCGCCGAGACCTGGCCCGAACCGACGTACTTCCTCACCTTCGGCCTGGCCTCGGTGGTGCTCGGGGTGGCGGCCGTGGCGGCCAGCCGGCACATCCGCCGGATGATGGTCGGCATCCACTGACCGGCCGCCGCCGTCAGTCCGGGCGACCCAGCCGGGCCAACGCGGCGGCCAGGTCGCTGACCTGGTCGGCGAGCTGCACGGCCCGCCGCCGGGCGGCGTCCCGGTCGTCCTCCGCGGCCCGCAACCGCACCTCCAGCTCCGCCAGCCGGGCCCGGGCGGCCGCGTCGGCCTGCCGGGCCGCGGCCAACTCCGCGGCGAGCGCGTCACGCTGCCCGACCGCCGCGGCCGCGTCCTCCCGGGCCCGGGCGGACACCGCCGCCAGCTCCTCGCCGGCCGCCTGCGTGGCGGCCCGCGCCTGGTCACGGTCCCGGGTTGCCTCACCGGCCGACGCCTCGGCCCGCCGGGCCCGCTCCGCCGCGGCGTCGGCGTCGGTACGCGCCCGCACGCCGTCCTGCACGGCCCGCTCGGCGCGGGTCAGCGCCTCGGCGGCCGCGGCGGTGGCCCGCTGCGCGTCGGCCCGCGCCGCGTCCCGCTCCACGGTCGCGTCGACGGCGCGCTGCCGCTGCTCGTCCCGCTCGGCGCGCAACGTGCGCAGCTCGTGGCGGGCCGCGTCCCGGTCCCGTTCGGCCTGGATCCGCAGCGCCGCCGCGGCGCCCGCCTCGCCTCGCGCCTCGTCGCGCTCGGCGGTCGCCCGCTCGGCGAGCCGGCCGGCGTCGGCCGCCCGGGCGTCGGCCTCGGCGGCCCGCGCCACCGCGGCGTCCCGGCCGGCGGTCGCGGCCAGCGCCTCCTGCCGGGCGCGGGCGGCCTGCGCGGTCGCCGTCTCCGCCTCCGCGCGGGCCTCGTCCCGGTCGGTGTGGGCCTGCGCGACCTGGGCGGCGGTCTCGGCGCGCAGCTGCGCCAGCTGGCGTTCCACCCCGGTCGGGGACAGCTCGGCGTGCAGGGCCTCGGTCAACGTCTGCACGATCTGGTCCAGCCGGTCCACCGCCTCCCAGGTGCGGGCCACCTGACCGGGCAGACCGGGGGCGCTGCGGTGGCGCATCCGCACGTTGCGGGAGGCCCGCTGGCAGGCGCCGTCGTTGTCCCGGCAGTACCGGAACGGCCGGCCGGCGCCGACGCGCTGCGGCACCTCGCGTCCGCAGTGGGCACAGGGGCGGGTCTCGGTGGCGGTGGGCTCGGCGTCCATCGAGGCGGAAGTCTAGTGCCGCCGGCCGACGGTGCTCACCGCGCGGCGCGGGCCGCCGGGTCGAGGGTGTAACGGCGTTGCACCAGCAGCGCCACCAGCATGGCCGCCGCCGGGAGCAGCCCGAAGCCCCACCGGATCGCGGTGAGGGCCGCGTCCGGCTGGGACACGCTCTGACCCGCGGTGGATGCCACGAAACCGCCGGTGGCCAGGCAGAGCGCGTACGCCCACGGGCCCAGTGCCGCGCCGAGGGCCTCGGTGGCCGTCCACAGCCCGGTGTAGGTGCCGGCCGCGCCGGTGCCGGCCCGGATCACGTCCGGAACCATCGCGAACGGCAGCAGTTGCATGCCGGCGAAGGCGACACCGAGTACGGCCACCGCCGCCACCAGCACCGGCAGGCCGGCCGGACGGCCCACGGCGAGCACCAGCGAGCCGACCGCGAACGCTCCCTGAGCGGTCAGCAGCGCCCGCTGCTTGCCGACCCGGCGGGCCACCGCCAGCCATGCCGGGGTGACCAGCAGGGCGGGGGCGACGAACGCCGCCACCAGGACGGTGGTCAGCCCGGGACGGCCCAGTTCGTACCGCGCGTAGTAGGGCACCCCGGCCAGCACCAGGTGGGTGGTGGACGACATCGCCAGGTAGGCGGCGAGCAGCGGGCGGAACTGCCGGTCCCGCAGGGTTGCGGTGAGGGCCCGCCACCCGCCGTCGGGTACGGCGACTGCAGTCACGGCACCGCGCCGCAGCCGGGTGATGCCGGCGACCCCGACCAGCATGGCGGCCAGCATCCCGACGCCCAGCAGCACACCCATCCGCCGGTACCCGTCGCGGGTGGCCGCGTCCCCACCGGCCAGCACCGGCGCCAGCAGCCCCGAGGCCAGGATGCCGAGGGTCAGCACCACCATCCGGAAGGCCATCAGCCGGGTCCGCTCGTGGTAGCCGATCCGCAGGTCGGCCGGGGTGGCCAGGTACGGGACCTGGTAGGCGGCGAAGAGCAGGTTGCCGGCGACGAAGGCGACCGCCACCCAGCCGGCGGCCGCCGCGCCGGTGAGCCCGCCCGGCGCGGCGAAGAGCGCGGCGAAGGTGACAGGCAGGGCGCAGCCGAGCAGCAGCAGCAGCCGGCGGTCACCGCGGCGGGCCTGCTCGACGTCGCAGCGGTGCCCGATCCACGGGTGCAGCAGCACGTCGGCGACCTTCGGCAGCAGCAGCGCCAGGCCGGCCAGCCACGGGGTCACGGCCAGCACGTCGGTGAGGAAGTACAGCAGCAGCAGGCCCGGGACGGTCACCCAGATCCCCATGCCGAGCGACCCGGCGGCGAAGCCGACCAGCGGTCCACGGGGCAGGATGTCCCGCTGCGGATCTGGCCCGGTCATCGCCGCCTCCTCCTGGGCTTCCCGCCCGCCAATCCAACGAATGCTGGATTGTAGGGGCACAATGGCGTCCATGACCATGCCTCGACGACGTCCGGGCCGGCCTCGCCGCGACGAGACCCGCGACACCCGGGAGGTGGTGCTGGCCGCGGCGACCGCGCTGTTCGCCGGCCGTGGCTTCGACGCCGTCACGCTGCGGGAGGTCGCCGCGGCCGCCGGGGTCGACGTGGCCACGGTCGCCCACCACACGGGTACGAAGGCGGAACTCTACGACGCCTGCTTCGCGCGGGTGTTCGCCGCCGAGCGGCATGCTCTGGAGGCGGCGGCCGGCCGGGCCCGGGCGGCCCTGGACGCCGGCCCGACCGCGGCGCTGACGGCGCTGCACGGCCTGGTCGACGTGTTCGTGGACTTCCTGGAGGACCGGCCGGAGACCACGGCGCTGTGGCTGCGCCGCTGGTTGGAACCGCAGCGGCACGCCGAACTCGACCAGCGGTACGCCGCGCCGCTGTACCGCCTGGTGGCCGAGCTGTTGGACGCCGCCGCGGCCACCGGCGCGCTGGTCGAGCCCACCCCGTACGTGACGGTGCGCAGCCTGGTCTGGGCGGTGCACGGGCACGTGGTGGCGCTCGCCGCCGGTGACGGCTCGCGGGCCCGCCAGCGGCGGGAGTTCCGCGCCTTCGTGCACCGCCTCCTCGACGGGCTCTACGGAGCACCCGGGGCTTGACGCGCCGACCGACGGCGGCCCATTATCCTACAGTCGTTGGATTATGGGCAGGGGAGTGGTGATGGGCGGACAGCCGGCGGTGGCGGTGATCGGCGCGGGTGCGGCCGGCCTGGCCACCCTCAAGGCCCTCGCCGACGCCGGGGTTCCGGCGGTGTGCTTCGAGGCGGCCGACACCGTCGGCGGCCTGTGGGTGTACGGCGCCACCGGCTCGCCGGCGTACCGGACCCTGCACCTGAACACCAGCCGGGGGCGCACCGAGTTCGCCGACCATCCGATGCCGGCGCACTGGCCCGACTATCCCGACCACACCCGGGTCGCCGGCTGGCTCGGCGACTACGCCGACCGGTTCGGTCTGCGCGAGACGATCCGGCTGCGACACACCGTCGACCGGGTCGCCCGGGCCGGGGACCGCTGGACGGTGCACGCCACCGGCCCCGACGGGCCCGTCGAGGTCACCGTCGCCGCGGTGGTCGTCGCCAACGGCCACAACCGGGTGCCGAAGCCCCCCGCCGACGTGCCCGGCGAGTGCGCCGCCGAGCAGCTGCACAGCCACGCCTACCGCGGCCCCGAGCAGCTCACCGGGCGGCGGGTGCTGGTCGTCGGCGGCGGGAACTCCGCCATGGACATCGCCGTCGACTCCTCGTACGCGGCCAGCCGTACCCTGCTGTCGCTGCGCCGCGGCGTCTGGGTCGTGCCCAAGTACCTGCTCGGTCGCCCGTCGGACACCCTCAACGGCGCCCTGGCCCGGCGGCTGCCGTGGCGCCTGCGCCAACGCGTCAGCCAGCGGATGCTCACCACCACCGTCGGCGCGCCCACCCGCTACGGGCTGCCCGCCCCCGCCCACGGGTTCCTCCAGGACCACCCGACGCTCTCCGACGGGCTGCTGACCCGGCTGACCCACGGCGAGATCGAAGCCCGCACCGGCATCGCCCGCTTCGACGGCCACCGGGTCACCTTCACCGACGGCCGCACCGACGAGGTCGACCTGGTGCTCTGGTGCACCGGCTACCGGGTGGAGCTGCCGTTCCTGGACCCGCGGTTGCTCGGCGGCGACCCGGAGACCCTGCCGCTGTACCGGCACGTGTTTCACCCCGACCTGCCCGGGTTGACGTTCGTCGGGCTGATGCAGTCCACCGGCGCGGCGTTTCCCCTGGTGGAGGCGCAGGCCCGGCTGGTCGCCGCGCACCTCGCCGGCCGGTACGCGTTGCCCGACCCGGCCGCCCAGCACGCCGACATCCGGGCGGAGCTGCGCGCCGCCACCGCCCGCTGGGGACAGCGGCGCCCGGCGATGCGGGTGGACTTCGACGCCTACCTCGCCCAGCTGGGCCGGGAACTGACCGGGGGTACCCGCCGGGCGGCCCGGGGTCGCGGCGTGAACTTCCCGGCGGTGTCGTCGTGACCCGGCGCCGCGCCGACCTGTCCGGTCGGCGAATCATCGTCACCGGCGCGCAGGGCACCTTCGGACGACAGCTCTGCGCCGCGCTGCTCGCCGCCGGTGCCCGGGTCGTCGGCCTGGACCGGCACCCCGGCACCGCCGCCGCAGCGCCGGTGATCGGCTGCGACCTGACCGACCCGGCCGCCGTCGAACCCGCCGTCCGCGCCGCCGTGGACCGGCTCGGCGGACTGGACCTGCTGGTCAACAACGCCGGCGTGGGCGGGCCCGCCCCGGCCGAGCTGCCCCCCGGCGAGGTGGTCCGCCAGCAGCTGGAGGTGAACCTGCTCGGCGCTTGGCGGGCCACCGCCGCGGCCCTGCCCGACCTGGTCGCCGCCCGCGGCCGGGTGGTCTTCGTGGCCAGCCGGATGGCGGTGCTGCCGCTGCCCCTGGCCGCCGCGTACGGGGTGAGCAAGCGGGCCCTGGTCGCCTACGCCGACGCGCTGCGCCACGAGGTCGGCAGCCACGTCGGGGTCAGCGTCGTCTACCCGAGCATGGTCGCCTCCCCGATCCACGACAGCACCGCCGACGCCGGACTGTCGCTGCAGGGCGTGTCCCGCCTGGAACCCGTCGAGGGGGTGGTCGCCGCCGTCGTGCACGCGGCGACCGCCCGACGGGCACCCCGGGACGTGGCCACCACCCGGCGGGGACGGCTGGAGCTGGCCCTGGCCCGGCACGCGCCGGCGCTGGCCGACCGGGTGGTGCGCCGTACCGTCAACGCCCGGATCGCCGCCGGCTACCTGGACGCGGCGCCCCTGGCGGCGGGCATGGTACGGCGACACCGCGACCGCGCCGGCTAGCATCCGTCGATGACCATCTCCCCGTACATCGCCCGACTGCGGGCCCACATCGGGCACGACCTGCTCCTACTCCCCGGCGTCAGCGCCGTGGTCCGCGACGACGCCGGCCGGGTGCTGCTGGCCCGCCGCGGCGACAACGGCCGCTGGTCGATCCCGGCCGGCCTGATCGACCCCGGGGAGCAGCCCGCCGACGCGGTGCTGCGCGAGGTCCTGGAGGAGACCGGCGTGCACGTCGAGATCGAGCGGGTCGGTGGGGTCGCCACCCACCCCGTCGTCTACCCCAACGGGGACGCCTGCGAATACCTCAACGTGTGGTTCCGCTGCCGGCCCGTCGGCGGCGCCCCGACCGCCGACGGCGACGAGTCCCTCGAGGTCGGCTGGTTCGCCCCGGACGCCCTGCCCGAGCTGGACGACTGGTCCCGGCTGCGGATCGACACCACCGTCGCGCCCGACACCGCCACCTGGCATGCCGCGCCGGGGGAGAAGCACCCCGCGCTGGGGCAGCCCGACGCCCTGTAGAACCGGCACCCCCGGCATGGCGGATCGGGGGCTGCGCCCGGCGCCGGTCACCGGGCACACTGCACAGATGTCCGTGACCCTGCGGGTCGCCGGCGCCGCGTCCGGCCCCGAGCTCGAGCTGCGCTGCTGGCGCCTCGACGACGTACCCGCGCTGCTCGACGCGCACCGCGATCCCGGGCTGCGCTCCCGGGCGCGCCAGCCGTTGACCACGCCCGCCGAGGCGCGGCGCTGGATCGACGGCAACCGGCAGGCCTGGGCGGCCGGCCGCAGCTTCAGCTTCGCCGTCTGTCAGCCGGAGGCCGGGGGACACCGGTTGGTCGCCTGCGTGGTGTTGAAGAACGTGCTGCCCGGCCGGCCGCACGCCGAGGTCGGGTACTGGACCGCCGCCGCGGCCCGCGGCCGGGGTGTCGCGCCACGCGCGCTGACCGCAGTCACCGACTGGGCGTTCACCCGGTTCGCCGCCACCGGCCTGTCCCACCTGGAGCTGCTGCACCAGGTCGACAACCCGGCCTCCTGCCGGGTCGCCGAGAAGACCGGGTACGACTTCGTCGAGGTGCTGCCGGCCCGCCCACCGTTCCCACTCGACGGGCACCGGCACGTGCGCCGGTTCAGCCCCCGGTGAGCAGCAGCACCCCGGCCACGACCAGCCCCACCTCGACCAGCGTCACGAAGACCCGGTCGCTGATCCGCGCCACCACCCGCCGGCCCAACGCGGCACCGAGCACCGTCGCCGGCGTCAACGCGGCCCCCAACGCCAGCACCCGGCCGTCGAGCAGCCCACCGGCGGCGTAACCGGCGGTCTTGGCCAGGTGCAGGGTCACCGCGGCCGCCGCCTCGGTGCCCACGTACGCGGCGCCGGTCAACCCGTAACCGAGGAAGAACGGCGCCGTCAGCGGTCCCACCGAGCCCAGCAGCGCCGACCCCAGGCCGGAGGCAGCGCCCACCGCGACGAACGCACCCGCCCGGGTACGCGGCGCACGCGGCCGCCACCGCCGCCACGCCACCACCGCCAGCAGGAACACCCCGAGCAGCCGACGTAGCCCGGCCAGCGGGGCGTGCGCCAGCAGCAGCGCCCCGGCCACCGCCAGCGGCACCGCCCCGAGGGCGAACCGGGCGACCAGCGGCCCGTGCAGCTCGCGCCGGTTCACCCACACCCGGGCGCCGTTGCTGGACAGCTGGGCCAGGGTGAGCACCGGCACCGCCACCCGCAGACCGAACAGCGCGGTGAACACCGGCAGCAGCAGCACCCCGCCGCCGAAACCGGTCACCGCCGACAGCAGCGACAACGCACACGCCGCCACCGCGGCCAGCAGCAGCGCCTCGACCCCGCTCACCCGGCGGGCGTCGGCTCACCGGCCGGGCCGAGCAGCCGCAGCAACAGCCGGGGCTCGCCCGGCCAGGCGGCCAGCAGCACCTCCCGGGGCACCTGCCGGCCGGCGTAGCGCAGCGCCAGGGCGACCACCACGATGTCGTCGAGCGGTCCGATCACCGGCAGGAACTCCGGGATCAGGTCGATCGGGCTGGCCAGCCAGATCCCGGCGAACACGATCGCCACCTTGGCCTTGCGGGGCACCCGGGGGTCGGCGCGCAGCCGCCGTACGGTGGTCAGGCAGTCCGGGATGAACGCCGCCAGGTCACGCAGGATGCCCGGCGGCAGCCGCCTGGCCAGCAGCACCAACAGCGCCCAGCTGGCCAGCAGGCAGGCCACCGCCACCGCCAGGCCGATCAGCCAGTCCCGCACCCGCGCCTCCTCCGCAACCCGCTCTGCCGGCAATGTACGCCCCGGACCGCCGTTGCGCCCGGTCGCGGGGAATGCCGGGTGCCCGGTGAACGCTGCACCCTTTCCGGAGGCCCGGATACGGTGGATCGCGGAGGTGGCGGCGTGATCGACGGGTGGGAAGCGGCGGTCGAGGCGAAGATCCGCGAGGCGCAGGCGCGCGGCGAGTTCGACAACCTGCCCGGCATGGGCAAACCGATCCCCGGCCACAACGACCCGTACGACGAGTCGTGGTGGATCAAGAGTTTCCTGGAGCGCGAGCAGCTCCCCGGTGACCTGCTGCTGCCCACCCCGTTGCAGCTGCGCCGGCGCATCGAGCAGCTCCCCGACGAGGTGCGGGACCTGCCGACCGAGCAGTCCGTGCGGGCGTTCGTGGCCGACCTCAACCGGCAGGTGGTCGAGTGGCTGCGTACCCCGACCGGGCCCCGGGTGGTGGTCCGGCCGGTCGGCGTGGAGGCGGTGCTGGCCGGCTGGCGTGCCGACCGGGAGCGGCGCGCGGCTCAGCGGGTCGCCACCGCGGGCGTCGCCGAGACGGTGCCGCCGGCGCCGGCGAGGCCTCTGCGGAGGTGGCGGCTGCCCTGGCGTCGGCGCTGAGCGCCGTTCACCGGGGGCGGACCCGCAGCACGCAGGTCAGCATCGGCAGCGTGAACTCGCCGTCCGCGGTCTGCGGGGTGTCTGCCAGGAAGGCGCGGATCCGGTGGAGCTCGGCCTGGCGTTGCCGCTGCGGCATCACCAGCATCCCGGCCCGGGTGGCGAGGGTCGCCACGAGCGTGTCGGCGGTGCGGCGCTGACCGTGCGGGAACTCGGCCTGTTCGGGCGAGTCGAACCGGGCGGCGCCGCCGTCGCGGGGCAGGTGCGCGCCGGCGGTCTCGATCCGCCAGCTTTCCGGGGTGTCGCGGGGGCCGATGGCGGCGCTGCCGGCGACCCGGGCCAGCTCGGCGACCCAGCCGACCCGGTCGTCCAGGGTGTTCCAGAGTCCGGCGAGGACGCCGCCGGGAGCCAGCACCCGGGCGATCTCCGGGCCGGCGACGGTCATGTCGAACCAGTGCATGGCGTTGCCGGCCAGCACGGCGTCGACGCTGCCGTCGGGTAGCGGGATCGCCTCGGCGCCGCCCTGGTACGCGGCGACGTCCGGCAGCGAACGCCGCAGCTCGGTCAGCATCGCCGCGTCCGGTTCCACCGCGGTGACGTCGGCGTCCAGCGCGGTCAGCGTCCCGGTGAGCTTCCCCGTGCCCGCCCCCAGGTCGAGCACCCGTCGACCGGGTGCGCCTTCGAGCGCCCACCGCACCGCGTCGACCGCGTAGTCCGGTCGGTGCGTGTCGTATGCCGTGGCCGCCGTCCCGAACGCCGATGCGTGCCGCTCCCGCTCATTGCGTTCCACCCGATCACCGTAGCGACGCGCCCATCCCACCGCTGGCCCGAATAAATAGATAGCCAGTAACAGTAATCCAATAAATAGACGGGACAAACCGGACGTAACGGCGGTACATCATAATGACAGTTCTTTGTCGTAAGGGATTACGTTGGTGCAAACGGGGTGGGCCGCCCGCCCTGACGGCTCAGTCGATCGCGGAACGCCCGTACTCGGCCCGAGCCCGGGCCACCTCGGCGGACTGGCGGTCCCGCCACCGTTTCTGCGCCTGCCGGTTGCACTCCCGGCACACCCGGCGGTACGCGCCGGTGCCCGGGTCGATCTCCCGGTCGTGGCCGTTGCGGCACTGCGGCGCCCGGGTGCGGTTGCGGCAGGTGTCGGCCCGGGCGACCTGGTGCAGGTGGGCCGGCTCGATGCAGTCGGGCGTACCGCAGCGGTGCCCGACATCGAGATCGGGGTCGTAGCCGCCGACGAACACCACGTAGGCGGCGATGTGCGCCCAGGCCCGGCCGGCGACCTTCTGCGGTACGCCCCGCCGGCCGCCGTAGCCGTGCACGATCAGGCAGCCGTCGTCGCGGCGCACCGAACGCTCCAGCAGGTACGACCGCAGGCTGTCCTGCGTGAAGTGGCGTGACAGGCCCCGGATCTGCGACAACACGTCGCACACCCTAGGGGCGCACGCTGCCGCCGCCTCGGGTGGCGTACCCCCGGGGCGGCGCGGCGGTCGCCTCAGCGTTGCGTGCGGTCGTCGATCTCGGTGTCGGACTCGCCGGGTCGCGCGCCGATCGCCTCCTCGGCGGCGAGCCCACCGGTGCTCTCGTCACCCAGGGTGAGGCTGCTGCGCGGCAGGCCCGCCAGGTCGGCCGGGTCCCGCACCTCGCCCTGGACGCCGCGGGCGCCGCGGCTGCGGTCGTCGATGCGGGACTCCCCGGGTCGGGCGCCGATCGCCTCCTCGGCGGCCATGCCGCCGGTGCTCTCGTCGCCGAGGGTCAGGCTGCTGCGCGGCAACCCGGCCAGGTGGGCGGGATCCCGGGTGGGCTGGTCCGGCCAGCCGGTCTGGGCGCCCACGCCACCGGCGGACTCGCGGCGTCCGGCGCCGCGGGCGTGATACATCCCGGCGTCGGTGCCCGGATCACCGGGATCGGCGATGCTGGTGTCGACCGGCCGGCCGTCCGGTTCGGCCAGACCGGCCCGCCGCAGCATGTCGACCAGTTCGTCGTGCGGCATGCGCTCGGTGTCCGGTATACCGGCCCCGCGCGCGATGGACTGCAGGGTCATCAGGTCCTGGTCTGCGAAGGTCTCGGCCATGGAAATGCCTTCCCGAGCGCCAAGACAAGGAAACCTCAGGCCCGGGCGCCGCCCAGGCCGAGCAGCACCGCCAGGCCGAGGGCGCTGCGCGGGGCGTACGGGATGCGCCACAGGCCGCCGTGGGCGGCGGCGTACGCCTCGTCCTGCCACGGGTGTGGTTGCGCCGGGCCACCTCCGGTGCGCAGGTCGTGCACGAGCAGCGCGGCCATCAGGGTGTTGCTGGTGGCCGGTTCGAACACCTCGACGCCGAAGCGGTGCGCCCCGGCGTACGCGGCCGCGAGGGCCCGGTTGCGCAGCACCGACCGGGTACGCGTGGGCGGCGCCACGCTGAACGACACCGTCGCCCCGTTGTCGCGGGCCACCGCCGCCCGCCACCGTTGCAGGCGTTTGGCCAGGGCGTAGTTCGGGCCCTGCTGGGGGACGAGGCTGTCGTTGACGCCGGGGTCGGCGCCGGGCGGGTAGTTGCGGTGCAGCAGCCGGCCGCCGGAGAGCACCCGCAGCGAACGGCGGGCCAGGCCACGGGCCGCGTAGCCGTGTTCGGCGTGGGCGACGGCCTCGCCGGGGACGGCGTACACGTCGGTGGGGGTGGCCAGGAAGGCCAGCGCGACGTCGGGGCGTTCCCCGGTCAACGCGACGGTCAGGGCGTCCACGGCGGTGGCGACCCGCACGTTGGTGGCGCCGTCCGCGTAGACGTAGTTGCCGAGCACCAGGCGCCCGTCGACGCCGCGCAGCCAGGCGGTGGCCTGCGGGAGGCGGTGCAGCAGGTCCGCGCCGGCGCCCTGGGCGAGGGCCGCGTCGTCGCCGGCGGTGCCGGGGCGTACCGGCAGGTGCAGCCGTCCGCCGTGGCGGCGGGCGGTGCGCAGCACCCGGCGCCAGATCTCCGGGCGGGGCAGGTCGACGGCGACCACGTCGCCGCCCCAGCGCAGCACCGACGGCAGGGGGCCCATCTCGGCGCCGGCGCCGAGCACCACGATCCGCTGGTCGCGCAGGTCCAGCCAATCGGGGTTGGCCAGGACCGCGCGGACCGCCTCGGCGCAGGTCGGCTCGACCACGCCGGCGTCCACCCAGGCGTCGAGGCGGCGGCGCAGGTCGTCGCCGCGCAGCCGCTGCCCCCGGTACGGCAGGGAGAACTCCCGCTCCACGTCGCCGCCCCCGGTGACGGTGGCGGTGGCCAGTGGTTCGCCGTCGGGCAGGTCGCACGCCTGGCCCAGCGGCACCTCCGCGCCGCCGTCGGGCCGGTAGCGCATCCGGGTGTGCAGGGCGGTCAGGCCGTCGCGGGCCACGCTCAGCGCCGCCTCGCGGGAGAGCAGGCCGGCCTCGACCAGCCGGCGGAAGTGGCCGAGGTAGCCGTGCCGCCAGTCGGTCTCGTGTTCGGCGGCGCGGGCGCCCACCGGGTCGACGGCGCGCAGCGCGTCGGCCACCACCAACCGGCCCAGCGCGCTGGTGCTGCGCGTACCGCGGATCTCGGGGAACACCACCCCGGTCGGGCCCTGCACGTTCGCCGTCGTCACGGGCCCCACTCTGCCGCATCGCCCGGTGGGGCGCAGCGGGGGCGGTCTGCGCTGCGGGCCGTGGCCGGCGGTGGCAGGATCGGCGGGTCACCGGCGACGACCTGGGAGGAAGCCCATGCGATACCGCACCCTCGGCGGCACCGGCACGGTGGTGTCGACCCTGGCCCTGGGGACGATGACCTTCGGCGCGGAAACCGACGAGGCCGGCAGCTTCGCCCAGCTGGACCGGTACGTCGAGGCCGGCGGCACCTTCGTCGACACGGCCGACGTCTACTCCACCGGGGTGTCCGAGGAGATCGTCGGCCGGTGGCTGCGCCGCCACCCGGAGCTGCGCGACCAGCTGGTGATCGCCACCAAGGGCCGGTTCCCGATGGGCCCGGGGGCCAACGACGCCGGACTGTCCCGGGTGCACCTGACCCGCGCCCTGGACGCCAGCCTGCGCCGCCTCGGCGTGGAGTACGTCGACCTGTACCAGGCGCACGCCTGGGATCCGTTGACGCCGCTGCCGGAGACGCTGCGCTTCTTCGACGACGCGGTGCGGGCGGGGAAGATCCGCTACGCCGGGGTCAGCAACTTCACCGGTTGGCAGTTGCAGAAGGCCGCCCTGCTCACCGACCATCTGGGGCTGACCCCGATCGTGACCCTGCAACCGCAGTACAACCTGCTGGTGCGGGAGATCGAGTTCGAGATCGTGCCGGTGTGCGAGAACGAGGACATCGGCATCCTGCCCTGGTCGCCGCTGGGTGGGGGCTGGTTGACCGGCAAGTACCGGCGCGACACCCCGCCGACCGGCGCCACCCGCCTCGGTGAGGACCCGGAGCGTGGCGTCGAGGCGTACGCGGGGCGCAACGCGCAGGAGCGCACCTGGCGGGTGGTCGACGCGGTGCGCGAGGTGGCGCAGCGGCGCGCGGTGTCCATGTCGGCGGTGGCGTTGGCCTGGCTGGCGGACCGGCCGGCGGTGACCTCGGTGATCCTGGGCGCCCGCACCACCGACCAGTTGGACGACAACCTGACCGCGGCGGACCTGCGGCTGGACGCCGAGGACACCCGGCTGCTGGACGAGGCAAGCGCCCCGCCGGTCGCCGACTACCCGTACGGCGAGGCGGGGGTGCGCCAGCGCGGCCGGGAGCTGCCGGCGGGCTGAGGGCCGGCGGCTTCGGTAACGCGCCGCCCACGAAACGGTAACGACGTTCACGCTTGGGTCTCGACTCGGCCACGGCGGGAGCCGTCGGCGCGCCGGGGCGCGTCCAATGACCATGCCGGGACCCGTTCGGGTCGCCCACCCCTCGCCCTCGCGGAGGAAGCATGGTCCACAGACGACGGATGGCGCTGCTGTCGGGGGTGCTGCTGGCCGCCATGTCGGTCACCGCCTGCTCCGCGGGTGGCCCCACCGGGCGCGGCAGCAACGCGGATCGGCCGGCGCCGGCGCCGTACCGGGAGGAGGGTGCGGCCGTCGGCGACGGCGACACGCAGACGCGGCAGGACGCGCGGTCCACCTTCGGGGTCGACGTGGACACCGCGTCGTACGGCTACACCCGCCGGTTGGTGCGCGACGGCCGGTTGCCGCGGCCCGCTGAGGTACGGCCCGAGGAGTTCGTCAACTCGTTCCGGCAGGACTACCCGGAGCCGGCCGGCGACGGGTTCGCCATCCACACCGACGGCGCCCGGCTGCCCCGCGACGCCGAGGCTGGCGGACAGACCCGGTTGCTGCGGGTCGGCCTGCAGACCCGGTCGGAGGATGCGCGCACCCGCCCGGACGCCGCGCTGACCTTCGTCGTCGACGTGTCCGGGTCGATGGACGAGCCGGGCCGGCTGGACCTGGTGAAGGACGCGCTGCACACCCTGGTGGACCAGCTGCGGCCGACCGACTCGATCGCGATCGTCGAGTTCAGCGACGAGGCGCGGGTGGTCCGCGAGATGACCCGGGTCTCCGACTCCGGCGCGCTGCACGACGCGGTGGACGCGCTGCACACCCGGTCCAGCACCAACCTGGAGGCCGGGCTGACGCTGGGCTACCGGGTGGCGCGGGACGGGTTCCGGGCCGGCGGCACCAACCGGGTGATCGTGCTCTCCGACGGGCTGGCGAACGTGGGCAGCACCGACGCGGAGCCGATCCTGCGCCGGGTACGCGCCGAGGCGGAGAAGCAGATCGCGATGCTGGGCGTGGGCGTCGGCAGTGAGTACGGCGACGAGCTGATGGAGCAGCTGGCCGACCGGGGCGACGGGTTCGCCGTGTACGTCAGCGATCCCGGGCAGGCCCGCAAGGTGTTCGTCGAGCAGCTGCCGGCGACGTTGGCCGTGCGGGCGTTGGACGCGAAGGTGCAGGTGACGTTCGAGAAGGACACCGTGCGTTCGTACCGGCTGGTGGGCTACGACAACCGGGCGGTCGCCGACGAGGACTTCCGCGACGACCGGGTCGACGGCGGCGAGGTGGGCCCGGGGCACAGCGTGACCGCGCTGTACGAGGTGCGGCTGGCCGACGGGGTGCAGGCGTCGGCGCGGGCCGCCCGGGTGCAGGTGCGGTGGGCGGATCCGCGCAGCCGGGAGCCGGCCGAGACGTACGCGTCGGTGAGCGTCGCCGACCTGGACCGGGACTTCACCGAGGCGTCGGCGCGGTTGCGGACCTGCTACGCGGCGGCCTGGTTCGCGCAGGCGCTGCGCCAGGACCGGCCGGCGCACCTGGACGAGCTGGCGACGATCGCCGACCGGGCGGCGGCGGAGACCGACGACGGGGACGTGCGGGACCTGGGCAGGGTGATCCGCGCGGCCGACGAGCTGCGCTGACGGCGGCCGGTCAGCGCCGGGCGAGCTTCGGCGGGGTGGTGGGGCGGGTGCGCTCGGGGTCGACGCCGATCTGCACGGCGAAGCGTGGGTCGATGGCGAGCAGCGGGCGAGGCCCGAACACCGCGGCGGCGGCGAGCAACTCGTCGGTGCCGCGTCCGGCGTAGGTGGGGCGCAGTTCGGGGTTGAGTTCGGCGAGGGACCGCCGTCGCCGGCGCAGCAGCCGGCGGGCCGCGGCGCCGGTCTCGGGCACCTCGCACAGCCACCAGCCGCCGAGCGCGGTGGCCAGGCAGCACAGCAGCAGGCCGGCCACCGACGCCGGGGTGCCGGCGTCGCGGTGCTCGACGGCGCTGTCGACCAGCCGGGTCACGCCGACGGCGGCGACGGCGAACAGCGGCACGGTGGCCAGCGCGACGCGGCGTCGCTGGGCGGGGGTGAGCAGCCAGCCGTCGCGGACCAGGCGGCCGACGAGCCGGCGCAGGGCCCGGCCGACGGTGGGGTCGGCGAGCACGGCGGCCCAGGTCTGCGGCCGGCGTAGCGCGGCGTGCAGGGCGCGCACCAGCTGCGCGGAGCGCGGTGGTGGGGGACCGTCGACCGACATGGTGGCCAGTCCGCCGAGGTGGACCACGCCGGCGCGGCGCAGGGCGGCCACGCCGACCTGGCAGGCCAGGCCCGCCCGGTCGGTCAGGTACGCCAGTTCGACGGTGTCCGGTTCCGCGCCCCGGACGCGCCGGCCGGTCGCCGCGCGTACCGCCAGGGCGACGGCGAGCGCCCCGGCGACGGCGGCGAGGTAGTCGAGGAGGAAGAGCGGTCCGCTGACACCCCAGAGCATGGGAACCAGTATGGCCGGGCCGATCGGGGGCGCCGGGCGTGGGCGCGATGCGTGACGATGGGTACATGAGCCCTGAGCCGATCGAACTGGCCGCCGCCCTGGGGCGCTTCGACCAGTTGTGGAGTCCGCGCGTCGTCACCACGGTCAACGACTACGACGTGCGGATCGCGAAGGTGGCCGGTGAGCACGTGTGGCACGCCCACGACGACACCGACGAGTTCTTCCTGGTCCTCGACGGGGAGCTGCGGATCGCGTTGCGCGTCGGCGCGGACGGTGGGCAGCGGGAGGTGGTGCTGCCCACCGGCGCGGTGTTCGTGGTGCCGCGTGGGGTGGAGCATCGGCCGTCCGCCCCGGGCGGGGCGTCGATCCTGATGTTCGAACCGTCGGGTACGTCGAGTGTCGGCGACCGTCACGAGGCGGTGCCCGAGCACGTCGACGCCACCACCGGGCATCCCCTGGCGCCCTAGCGGGTCGCGGCCGCGGGCTGCGGGGCGGCGTCGGCCGGGGCGGTGGTCCAGGTCACTCGTCGTACGCCGGGGACGGCCGCGGTGCCGGCGCAGAACAGGGCGACCAGCGCCGCTGCCACGAACAGCGGGGCGGACGTCCCCCAGGCCCGGGCGGCGAGCGGGGCGAGGGCGTAGCCGACGGGCATCGCGGCCAGCGACACCAGCCAGTCGTAGGAGCTGACCCGGGCCAGCGCGTGGGCAGGGATCCGGTCCTGCACGACGGTCTCCCAGACCGGGTTGAGGAAGCCGAGGGCGGCCAGCGCCAGGCCGTAGGCGGGGATCACGAGCACCGCGGGCGCGGTGAGGCCGAGCAGGAGCAGCGGCGCCGCGTACCCGGCCAGGGCCAGGTTGCCGACCAGGACCGGGCGGGTGGGGCGGGCGCGGGTGGCCAGCAGCGAGCCGGCCAGCAGGCCCACCCCGCCGACCTGCTGCATGAGCACCCAGACCCCTTCGCCGCCGAGGCGTTGCACGGCGACCACCGGGCCGACGACGAGCAGCACGGCGGCGGCGCCGTTCCAGACGCCGTGGGCGATCAGGCTGGACCAGTACCAGTCGCGGGTGCGCACCTCCTGCCAGCCGGACGCCAGGTCGGCGCGCAGCGATCGCTTGGGCACCGGGACGTGGCGTACCCGGATGGCGGTCAGCAGGGCGGCGCTGACGGCGAAGGTGGCGGCGTCCAGGACGAAGGCCCAGCCGGGGCCGACGGTCCAGATCAGCAGGCCGGCCAGGGCGGGGCCGGCGAGCCGGCTGGCGTTGGCGGTGGCGCCCATCAGCGCGTTGGCGCGTTGCCGGTGGGCGGGCTCGACGGTCCCGGCGACCAGCGGTGACGCGGTGGGCATGGCGAACGCGGAGGCGGCGCCGCCGATGGCGGAGGCGACCGCGAGGTGGGTCAGGGCGGGGCTGCCGCCGAGCAGTTCCAGGCCGACGGCGAGTTGGGCGGCGCCGCGGACCAGGTCGGTGACGATGGCGACCTTGCGGGCGGGGAAGCGGTCGGCGATCACGCCCCCGAGGGGGAGCAGCAGCAGCTTGGGCACCATCGCGCAGCTCAGCACGAGGGCCAGCGCGCCGGCGGAGCCGGTGACGCGCAGCACGGCCAGGGCCAGGGCGACCGGCACGACGGCGTCGCCGACGGCGGAGGCCGTACGGCCGATGAAGAGCAGGCGGAAGGCGGGCAGCCGCAGGGGGTGGGTCATCGCCAGAATGTAGTTCGACGTCGAACCTTTCGTCAACGAATATTTCGTTGTCGACGTACACTGGTGGGGTGAGTGACCGCGACCGCACCGACGCCCATGTCGCCCGCTGGCTGCCCGTCCTGCCGGAGCTGGACCCCGACGTGGAGGGCGCGGTGGTCCGGATGCTCTACCTGACCCGCCACCTGCGGGCCGTCAAGGAGCGGGTGCTGGCCGACCACGACCTGCCGGCCCACGAGTACGACACCCTGCACACCCTGGCCGGACGCGGCGGCCGGGCCGCCCCCTCGGAGCTCGCCGACGACCTGCGGATGGCACCCGCCTCGGTGACCGCGCGGGTCGACGCGCTGCTGCGGCGCGGCTACGTGCGCCGCATCCCCTCCACCGTCGACCGCCGCCGGGTCGACGTGGAGCTCACCGACGCCGGGTGGGCGGCCTGGCACGCTGCGATGGAGGTGCAGGGCGACGAGGAGCACCGCCTCCTCGAGGTCCTCGACCCGGCCGAACGCCGGCAGCTGGCCGACCTGCTGCGCCGGGTCATGCTCGTCGCCGAGCGCCCCGACGCCTGAGGCCGTGGCCGGAAACCCCGTTGACCGGGCGTCGAGGATCGGAGCGTGACGACCTCGACGTGGACGCTGCGCAGCGCCCAACCCGACGACCCCGACGCCGCGGCCCTGCTGTGGCGCTACTACGACGAGATCGTGGGCCGTTGGTACCGGCGACCCGCCCGGCGGCGGGAGGTGGCCGAGGCGATGAGCGCCTTTCCCAGCGACGATCTGGCCCCGCCGACCGGTGTGCTGCTGGTGGCGGACCGGGGCGGTACGCCGGCCGGCTGCGCGGGGCTGCGGTGGCGGCCCGGGTGGGCGGAGCTGACCCGGGTCTTCGTCGACCCGGCGCACCGCGGGAGTGGTGGCGGGGCGGCGCTGCTGGCCGAGGTCGAGCGGCGGGCCGCCGCGGCGGGGGCCACCCGGATCCGGCTGGACACCCGCTCGGACCTGGTCGAGGCCCGCGCGCTGTACGCCCGGCACGGGTACGCCGAGATCCCGGCGTTCAACGACGGTCCGTACGCGCAGCACTGGTTCGAGAAGCCGCTGACGGGCGCCCTTGACGAGACCTGCCCGGCGCGCTAAATAGAGAAGAGGAAGTTGAGTCCCATCGGCTCAACTCGCGGCCCACGAGACCTTCGGCACCTGGAGAACCGAGGAGACACACCGATGTTGATGCGTACCGGCCCGTTCCGCGAGATCGACCGCCTCGCCGAGCAGCTGTTCAGCACCGCCACCCGCCCGGCCGTCATGCACCTGGACGCCTACCGGGACGGGGACTGGTTCTACGCCGCGTTCGACCTGCCCGGCGTCGACCCGGACAGCATCGACTGCACCGTCGAGCGCAACGTGCTGACCGTCCGCGCGCAGCGCCGGCGGCCCACCGGCGACACGGTGGAGCTGGTCGCCGCCGAGCGGCCGATGGGCACCTTCAGCCGCCAGCTGTTCCTCGGCGACACCCTGGACACCGACCGGCTGGAGGCCGGCTACGACAACGGGGTGCTCACCCTGCGCATCCCGATCGCCGAGCGGGCCAAGCCCCGGCGGATCAGCGTCACGGCCGCCAACGGCAACGGGCGCCGGGAGATCAACGCCTGAGCCCGGGCGCGCCCGGGCGTCCGTGGTGACGCGGTCGCCCGGGCGCGCCTGCTCCGCAATTCCCGGCGGGGCTGAGAGTCTTTCTCACATGCGAAGCGACGCCCCGGTGCTGCCCCGCTCGTCGGCCCCACCCGCCCTGGCCGGCGGGCCGGTGGACTTCACCGAGGCCTGGCTGCGCAACCGGCGCCTGTCCGAGCACACCCGCGACGCCTACCGGCGCGACATCGCCACCTGGCTGACCTGGTGCGCCGGGCGGGGTCTCGACCCACTGCGGGCGAACTTCCTCGACGTCAACTCCTACGCCCGCGACCTGGAGGCCACCCGCGCCGTCCGCAGTGGCCGCCCGCTGACCCCGGCCACCGTCGCCCGCCGGCTGTCGGCCCTGTCCAGCTGGTACGACTTCCTGCTCCGGCTGCGGGCGGTCGACGCCAACCCGGTGGCCGGCGCCGACCGGCCGCGGATCGACCGGGACCACTCGGCGACCATCGGGCTCACCCCGGACGAGGTGGACGCGCTGCTCGCCGCCGCCGAGGCGGACACCGGCCCGACCGCCGCCCGCAACCGGGCCGCCATCGCGCTCCTGGCCGACCTGGGACTGCGGGTGGGGGAGCTGATCTCGCTGGACCTGACCGACCTGGGCGCCGAGCGGGGCCACCGCAGCGTGCGGTTCGTCGGCAAGGGCGGCCGGCCCCGCCGGCGGGCGCTCACCCCGGGTACGGCGTACGCCGTCGACGCGTACCTGACCGCGCGGGCCGCCGCGGAGGGCGTACCGGTGGCCCGGTTGACCGGTCCGCTGCTGGTCACCGCCAGCGGCGCCCGGCTGGACCGACACTCGGTGTTCCGGCTGGTGCGCCGGCTGGCCCGGGAGGCCGGCATCGCGGCGTGGGCGAAGTTGTCACCGCACTCGCTCCGGCACGCCTTCGCCACCACCGCCCGTGCCGAGGGGGTGCCGCTGGAGGACGTGCAGGACGCCATGGGCCACGCCGACCCCCGGACCACCCGCCGCTACGACCGGGACCGGCACAACCTGGACCGGGACCCGGCGTACGTGATCTGGGCGGCCCGCGCCCGTCGGCGCGGCTGAAAACCCTTTGAGGGGTCCGCGTCGCGTTGCGTAGGTTGCCCCTGACCCCGTCGAGTGAGGACAGAGGAAACCCCGGATGACCCCGCCTGCTCGCCAGATCTGACCCTTCTCCGCGCTCACCCGTGACCGACGGTCCCGTCGGTCACGCCGGGCTGCCCTCGCGCGCCCGGTCCACGGCGTTTCGAGGCCGCGCGTGATCGGCCTCGGGTCAGGTCTACCGAGATCAGGTCTGCAACCTCATGTCCTCACAACCTCATACCGTGCTGCGCTGGTTCGTCCGCCGGACCAGGCTGCCCCTGCTGACCCTGCCCTGCCTGGACTGCCCGTCGGAGTCGGCCACCACCGGCCGGGGCAGGTTTCGCGTCAACGCCAACCGCAAGCTGCTGGACGTGTGGCTGCTGGTCCGCTGCGTGTCCTGCGATCGGACGCGCAAGCTCACCGTCCACGAGCGGACCCCGGTCGGCGCCTTCGAGCCGGCCGAGCTGCGCGGCTACCGGGTAAACGATCCGGCCCTCGTGGCGGCCCGGTTGCTGGACCCGGCGCTGGCCCGGCGTTGCCACTTCACCCTGGACTGGACCGACGCCTGGCGGCTGGACACCCATCCGGTGCCGCTGGACCAGGGGTGGCCGGTGCGGGTGGAGGTCGTCCTCGACGATCCGGTGCCGGTCCGCCCGGACCGGATCGTCGCCCACGGGCTCGGCCTCACCCGGCCGCAGGTGCGGCGCCGGGTGAAGTCCGACCGGCCGCTGGGCCGCCCCACGGTCAGCGGTTTCACCTTCACCCTGCTGGCCGAGGGCTAGGCAGAGGTGGCCGCGGCGGGGTGCCGGATCCCGCCGTGGCCACCTCCGCCGCGGTACGGCCGTTGAGGAGCATCGGAACGAAAAGTCACGCTAAGCCGGGCGGGTGATCCCAGGTGAGGCGCCAGACGGATCATGCGGTGAACGCCGCGGCGCGGGCCCGGCCGGCAGCGCGAAGCTCGGGCCGCTCAGGGATGTGGTTGTAGAGCGTGGCCGACGGGTCCCGAGCTGCCTCAACAGCCGCGCCGCCCGGCGCGCGTGGTCGTACAGTGCGGGGGTGGACATCACCTACGACTGGGGCCTGGACCAGCTCCCGGATCCGGCCGCCGCCCGGGCCGGTGAGGTGGACGCGGACGGGCTCACTCCGGAGCAGCTGCCGGAGGTGCGGGAGCTGACCGCGCGGGGCTGGCAGCTGGCGTCGGACGCGCCCATGTTGGTCTTCTTGCCGGCGGTGTGGCCTCGGGAACTGCGCACGTGGGTGCCGGACCGGGCGACCCGTTACGAGTGGTGGTACGAGCAGGACCCGAAGACCCGCCAGGTGATCCGCGAGCAGACGGTCCGCTCCAGCTGGGAGTCGCGAAACGAGGTCGAGAACGACAACGACGCCCTGCTCGCGGAGGCGGGAGTCACCGGCCGGCCGCGGGCCCGGCTGTGGCTGCTGAAGCCCCCGCCTGGGTTCGCGTCGGTCGATGACTTTCTCGCCGAGCTCGGCCGCCGTGCTGATGCCGCCGGCATCGACGGCGCGTGCAGCGCACCCTACGTGCGGTTCACCGCCGAGCTGCTGGCCGAGCTGACCAAATGAGGAGGCGGTGGCCGCCCGGCGCTGTGCCGGACGGCCACCGATGGTGGGAACTCCTCAGGCCCAGGGGACCTGGTAGTAGCGGCAGTAGGGGCTCGCGTTGCAGCGGTCCCAGCGGCCGGTGTGGATGGTCGGGGCGTAGAACAGCGGCGAGTAGCCGTAGGCGAAGAACGACCCGTAGTTGTCGTCGTGGTAGCGGCCGCTGCCGGTCGTCTTCTGGGAGTTCTGGTAGTAGGTGGTGGTGCTGGGCTTGTCGCTGCGCCAGCTGGCGGAGTTGACGTTGCCGAAGTAGAACGGGTTCTGCCCGCAGTAGCCGTCCGGGCCGGTGACGTTGGTCCGGCAGTTGTTGGTGAACGACTGGGGCTCGATCTGCGGTCCGTAGTCCCAGATGAGGGTGTTGCGCCAGCGGGCGTACTGGCCGTTGAACGCCTGCCGGACGATGAAGTCGAACGCGCCGATCACTCCGGCGGCGTTGCCGTACGGGGCGTTGCCCTTGACCTCGGCGATGTACTCCCCGCCGACCGGCCGCCCGCACACCGACCCGGACTCGCACCAGCTGTCGTAGTCGTCGGCGGCGATGCCCACCCGGTCGGCGACCGGCGCGGTCTGCTGGAAGTCGTCGGCCACGACGGTGGTGCTCGGCTTGCCGTTCGCACCGGTGGTGGTCAGTGCCCCTCCCATGCACGTCCAAGCCGCCGGGCGCTGCGCCTTGGCCTGCGCCACGCAGGCCTGCAACCCGGTCCCGGCCGGGCCGGGCCGGTCAGGCCCTTCCACGTCGGCGCGGCGGTCGCCGCGCCGGGCAGGACCGCCGCGATCGACACGACGGCCAGCCCGGCGGCGAGTAGTGCTCTGGTGATCCTCATGAGACCTCCCCTAAGGCTCCTCGGTACAACCAGACACCGCACCGTAACCATCGGCGACGATCCACAACAAGGATCGATAGCGGCAGATCCTGCAACTTCCACCACCGGCGACCGAGCGGGTCGTCGCGCCGACATATGACGATCCGTCGGTCACGCCGGCACCCGGCTGGGACCAGGTGTTTCGCTCCCGCCGTGAACAGACACCCGTCGTTACATCGCTTGTCGGGAATGCCGGCCGGGCCCGGCCTGCCGCGTCACGCACCAGGGGCAGACCACCAGGACCGCTGCGGCCGGGACGGCGAAGGCCTCGCTGCACGCCCGGCGTCGGCGCCGCAGACCGAACCGCCGGAACCGGTGGCCGGCGCAGATGACCGTGGTGTCGGCGGGCAGTTCGTCGCCGACGGTGCGGCGCTGCGCGTGCTCGCACGCCTCGCACACAGCCTCGGGCGGAGAGCCGATGACCGCTCCGTCGCTGATGTCCATGACCTTCTGCACCCGGGTGTGCGCGGTGACCTGCCCGCAGCCGTCGCAGGCGAGGTAGAGCACGGGCAGCGGTTGCGGACCGGCGCGCAGTTCGCGCCACAGCGCCACGGCCAGGTCCCAGGCGAGCCGCCAACCGGCCGGCTCTGCCTGACCCGTGGTCACGGCCGGGCCGGCTGCTGGTTGAGCAGGGCGTCGTACGGGTGCAGCGCGGGCGCGGGTCGGGTGTCAGCCGGCAGGGCGGCGATCTGCGCGGCCAGGCGATCCCGGGCCAGCTGCGGCGGAACGAGTTCGGGCAGCGCCTTGTACAGGGTGCTGCGGGAGATGCCGAGCAGCTTCGCGATCGACGACAGTGACCGGTCCGGCTCCACCAGGAGCTGCATCGCGTAGGCGGCCTTTTCCGGGGTCATCGCCGGTGGCCGGCCGAGGCGTTGGCCTCGGGCGCGGGCGGCGGCCAGGCCCTCGTTGGTGTTGGCCACGATGATCGTGCGGATGAACTCGGCCAGGGCGGCGAAGACGTGGAAGACGAACATGCCCCCGGCGGTGGTGGTGTCCAGCTTCTCGTGCAGGGACTGGAACCCGACACCGTGGCGCTTGAGCCGGCCCACGATGGTGATGAGGTCTTCCAGGGAGCGGCCGAGCCGGTCCAGGGACACGACGGTGAGCGCGTCGCCGGGGCGCAGGTACTCGAACGCGTCGTGCAGGCCGGGCCGGTCGGCGTTCTTGCCGGAGGCCTTGTCATGGCGTTCAGGGTGACCGGAAAACCCTCGCTGCCTTGTTGGACACGCCGAGATTTCCGGACAGGTTTTACGAACGGCCCCGACCGCGTCAAAGCCCCGTGTTCGATCTTGTACGGGAAACGTTCGATTGACAGACAGGATCAACTACTTTCCGGCCAACCGGCACCCGTCAAGATCATCGTTAGCGCGACTTTCCCGAACGTTGGTCCTCAAGCGCCGGTACGGCCGGGTGTCGGCCCCCCGCCGTACCGTGCTGCCGATGAGACACGGACTGGAGATCTCCTGCGGCGGAGCCGGCGTGACCGCGACGCTCCTGACCGAGCTGGGGGAGCTGGCCGAGCGGGCCGGCTGGGACGGGGTGTTCTTCGAGGACTACCTCGTCTACTACGAGGGCGTCGACCCGCCGACCTTCGACCCGTGGCTGCTGCTGGCCACGATCGCCGCCCGCACCAGCCGGATCCGGCTCGGCACCACGGTCACCGGGCTGCCCCGACGCCGCCCGGCGAAACTGGCCCGGGAGGCGCTCACCCTCGATCACCTCTCCGCCGGTCGGGCCACCGTCGCGGTCGGCGTGGGTGACGCGAACGATCCCGGATGGGCGCCGCTCGGGGAGACCACCGACCTGAAGACCCGGGCGGCGATGCTCGACGAGGGCCTGGACGTGCTGCTCGGCCTGCTGGCCGGCGAGCGGCTGCACCATCGGGGAGCGCACTACCGGGCCGACGGGGTGATGCTGCGGCCGGCCGCCGTGCAGGCGCACCGGGTGCCGGTCTGGGTAGGCGGCAGCACCCAGGCCAAGGCGGTGCTGCGCCGCGCCGCGCGCGCCGACGGCATCGTCCCCTACAAGCTGACCGACACCGCCGACTGGGCCGACCTCACCCCGGACGAGGTGCACGACCTGGTCACGACGCTGCCGGCGGCCCGCGCCGACGGCGAGCCGTTCGACGTGGCGGTCGGCGGTCGGCGCCGCCGACCGGACGAGCGCGCCGAGCGGGCCTACCTGCGCCAGATCGAGCAGGCCGGGGCGACCTGGTGGCTGGAGTTCGTCAAGTCCGGTGACCCGGCCGCGATGCGGGCAGCGATCGAGCGGGGCCCGCTGCGCTGAACGCCGGGGCGGGCCGGCACGCCACCGGCGCGCCGACCCGGCCGTCGTCAGCCCTGCGGGCGGGGGCAGATGCAGAACGGCTGACCGATCGGGTCGAGGAGCACCACCCAGCGGTCGCCGCCGGGCTGGTGCTCCGGCCGGCTCGCCCCGGCCGCCACGAACCGCTTCTGCGCCTCGGCCAGGTCGTCGACGTAGAGGTCGAGGTGGTAGCGCTTGGCGCCGCCCTCGTCGGGCCAGGCCGGTGGCCGGTAGTCGGGGACCAGCCCGAAGCCGATCGACGTGCCGTCCTTGGCGATCATCGCGTACTCGGCCTGGCTGTGGGTGACCTCCCAACCCAGGGCGTCGGCGTAGAAGGCGGCGTGGGCGGCCGGGTCGGAGCTGTCCAGGTTGACCATGATGAGGTCGGCGGGTGCGGTCATGGCGGCCATCATGGCCGGGGGGCCTGACAGTTCTGCCCGGTCGGGGTGCGCAGGACCTCGCGGGCCTGTTCGGCGGCGCGGACGATGCTCTCGCTGATGAAATCGAGGAAGCGGGCGATGTTCTCCAGCCGGGCGGCGGCCGGGGTGTCCGGGCCGAGGACGGCGACGCCCTGGCGGGCGGTCGCGACGAGCTGGTCGTTGGCCCGGGCGCTGGCGATCGTCGCCTGGTAGAAGAGCTCGTCGTCGACGAAGTAGCGGTCGCGGCGGCGCTCGTCGCGTTCCCGGCGGACGAGGCTCTGACCTTCCAGGAAGCCGATCGCCTTGGAGACCGACGCCGGGCTGACCTCGAGGCGTTGCGCGAGGCCGGCCGCGGTGAGGCTGCCCGCATCGGTGGTGAAGAGGCAGGTCAGCACCCGGGCCGTCATCTTGGGCAGGCCGGAGGCCATCAGGACGGTGGTCAGGGTCTCCTCGTACTCGGCCAGGGCCTCGGCGTCGCGCCCCTGCGGACTTGTGGTCGGTCGGGCCGCCGTGGGCCGGCGCCGGTGTGCCCGGCGCTCGGTGGCCCGGTGGGCGAGGTCGGCGCGGTAGGCGGTGGGACCGCCGTTGCGCATCACCTCCCGGGTGACCGTCGAGGTCGGACGGTCGAGGCGTCGGGCGATCCCGGCGTAGGAGAGGCCGTCGGCCAGTCCCAGCGCGATCTGCTGGCGTTCCTGCTGGCTGAGCCTGCCTCCCGGCATCGCGGTCTCCCCACTCGCGTCGTTCCCTGTGCCGCCGACCATAGCGTTCATCGCTTCCCATTGCAACGAGCACACCAGGTCGCGTTGCGTTGAACCGTGAGCCGTTGCAACGATTGGAGCTCTCTGAGCTGTTTAAACGCGATCTGGATGCAACAACGTTGTTGCCATTAGATGGAAAGCTACGTAGCTTTTCCGCTATCAGAAACGTCACCGAGCCGCGGAGAGCATGATGCAGACGTTCACCACCCCCACCCCGGTCACCGCCGTGCTGGCCATCCCCGCCGGGCGGATCCAGGTCATCGCCGCCGACCGCGCCGACACCACCGTCGAGGTGCTGCCGGCCGACCCGACCCGCGACGGCGACGTGCGGGCCGCCGACGGCACCGACGTCACCTGCACCGACGGGGTCCTACGCATCCACACCCGCGCACCGCGCAACCGGCTGCTCGGCCCGTCCGGATCGGTGCAGGTCACCGTGCAACTGCCGGCCGGCTCCCACGTCGAGGCCGAGGCCGCCGGCGTCGAGGTGCGCGGCGTCGGCCGCCTCGGCGACCTCACCGTCGACGGCGCGTACCGCCGGATCAAGGTCGACGAGGCCGGACAGGTCCGCCTCACCGCGCTCGACGGCGACGTCGAGGTCGGCCGGCTCACCGGCCCGGCGCGAATCAGCACCGCCCGCGGCGACATCCGGATCGGCGCGGCGGTGGCCGGCACCGTCGAGCTGCGCACCGGGGCCGGCGACATCACGGTCGCCGCCGCGGCCGGCGTATCGGCCGCCCTCGACGCCGGCACCGGTCACGGCCGGGTCAGCAACTCCCTGCGCAACGACGGTGCCACCACCCTCGACATCCACGCCACCACCGGCCAGGGCGACATCACCGCCCGCAGCCTGTAGCAGAAGGAGCAGCAGCATGACGACGAAGAGCACGTCCCCGGCCGCGTGGAGCGGCATGGTGCCGGTCGAGGACACCGCCCTCGCGGTCACCGACACCGGCGGTACGGGCATTCCGGTGGTCTACCTCAACGGCCAGTTCGCCACCCAGGGGTACTGGCGGCACGTCATCGCCGACCTGGGCGGCGGATGGCGGCACATCACCTACGACGAGCGGGCCCGCGGCAGGTCACGCCGCTCGGCCGACTACTCCTTCGCCGCGGCCGTGCGCGACGTCGACGCCGTCCTCGCCGCCCGGGACGTGCCACGGGCGGTGCTGGTGGGCTGGTCGTACGGGGCGCTCGTCGCGGCTCACCGGGCCAACCGCAACCCGGAGCGCACGATCGGCGCGGTGCTGGTCGACGGGGCGTTCCCGTACGACTGGCTCGACGAGGCGATGGAGCGCCGGATCCGCACGCTGTTCCGGCGGATGAGCTGGTTCCTGCCGCTGCTGCGCCCCACCGGCCTGGCGCCCAGGATGACCGCGGCGCAGCAGGCGGAGAGCAACATCGAGGTGGGCGTCATCTCCCGGGAGCGGGAGCTGGGTCCGGTGCTGGACGCCATCACCGTGCCCGTGCGGTACGTGGTCGCCTCGGGGACGTCGTTCGGCAGCCGTGGCGACGAGCAGGAGCGCATCCGCACCAGCCTCGACGGGGTGACCGCCCGCAACCCGAACATCGTGGTGAGCGCCAAGGTGTCCAGCAACCACGGCGCGCTGCTGAAGAAGGACTTCCCGGCGATCACCGCGGCCGTACGGGAGGTCGCCGCCCTCGACGGCGAGCGGCCGTGAGCGGTCAGCAGAGCAGCTCCAGGTGCCGGTGGGCGTCGGCGGCGACGTCGCAGTGGCGCAGCCACCGGCGGGCCCAGAGCCGGGCCGCCACCGCGGCCTGCTCGTCGCCCCAGGCGGCGTGCTCCACCAGCAGCGCGGCGGTCAGGGCGTACGCCAGGCGCAGTGCCAGCCCCCGCGCGCCGGCCACCACCGGGGCGGCGGTCGGGTCGGCGGTGACCCGACCGACGGTCTCGCGCAGCTCGCCGGTGACGGTGGCGAGGGTGTCGGCCAGCGCCGGGTCGATCGGCGCGGCCAGGTCGGTCGCGGTGGCCAGCCGGGCCAGCAGCGGCGTCCCGGCGTCCTCCCGGCTGATCGCCCGCAGCACGTCCAGGGCGAGGACGTTGGTGGTGCCCTCCCAGATCGGCAGCACCTGCGCGTCGCGCAGCAGCCGGGGCACGCCGGTGTCCTCGACGTAGCCGGCCCCGCCGAACGCCTCCACGTACTCGCTGGCCGAGGCGACGGCGAGGCGGCCGGTGGCCAGCTTGGCCAGCGGGGCGACCACCCGCAGCTCGGCGGCGGCGGCCGGGTCGGCGTCGACCTCCACCCGGCCGAGCAGCGCGAAGGCGTGCCCGGCGAGAACGAACGCGCCGGCCGCGTCGACGGCGAGGGTGCCCAGGGTGGCCCGGTGCAGCGGATTGTCGGCCAGCCGGCCCCCGGCCACCTGCCGGACGTCGGCGTACGCGCGGGCGTGGGCCAGGCCGCGGCGCATCCCGGACGCGGCGGCGTTGGCGTTGTGCACCCGGGTCACCACCACCAGGGTCATCGCCCGGACCAGGCCGGGCACGTGCGGGTCACCCAGCGGCAGCGCGTACGCGTCGTGCAGGCCGATCTCGGCGGTGGGCAGCGCCCGGGTGCCGAGCTTGTCCTTGAGCCGGTGCACGCTGACCCCGGGGGCGGGGAAGTCACCGGGCAGGGTGGCGCCGGCCAGAGGCGAGTCGGCGGCGTAGCGGGGCACCAGGAACGGGGCGAGCACCCGGCTGCCCCGGCCGGCGCCGTCGGGGCGGGCCAGGGCCACCGCCATCGGCGCGTCGGCGGCCGAACAGAACCACTTCTCCCCGGTCAGCCGCCACGACCCGTCGGCGGTCGGCCGGGCCACCGCACCGGAACGCGACAGGTCGGAGCCGCCGGTCGACTCGGTCATCCACTGCCCGCTGACCACGGCGGTGTCCGGGTCGGTGGCGGTCAGCCGGGGCAGCCAGGCGGCGCGGACCGCGCTGTCGATCTCGGGGCGGCTGAGCAGCGCGGCGGCGCCGTCGGCCATCGCCACCGGGCAGGAGAAGGTGGCCGACTCGGGGGCGTAGAGGTGCAGCAGGGCGTGCTGGACGACCCGGGCGGCGGCCCCCCAGGTGTCGCGAGCGTGCTCCAGCCAGGGCAGCGCGACCACGGCGTGCCGGGCGGCGGCGGCCCGCTGGGCCTGCCAGCCGGCCGGGGTGTCGATCCGGTCGATCCTGGCCCCCCACGGGTCGTAGCGGCGCAGGGTGGGCGGGTGCGCCTCGGCGTCGGCGTGCGCGGCGCGCAGCGGCCCGGTGACGTCGGCGGCCAGGTCGGCCAGCCGGCCCTTCGCGGCGGCGTGCCCGGTCGGGCCGAGCTGCCGCTCCAGCCAGGAGCGCAGCAGCGCGTCACCGGTGTACGGGTCGTCGGGGGGTGGCGCCGGCTGCACGAAACGGGACATCGGTGGGCTCCTCGCGGGCGGGTTGGGCCGACCGTAGACGATCCGGTGCCCGCGGCGACAGGGCCGACTTCCTGCGCGGCGGGGCGCCCGTTGCCTACGGTCTACAGGTGATGGGCACGCAGCAGCGGTGGAGCAGGCCGGCCCGGCGGTCCCGGCCGGTCCGCTCCGGCCTGCTGCTGGGCGGGTTGGGGCTGGGCACCTGCCTGATCGGGGTGGCCGGGCTGGCCGCCTGGAACGTGCAGGTGGTGATGCAGGCCGGCGGGCCGGTGCGGGAGACCGCCGACGGGTTCCTGCAACAGGTCGCCGCCGGCGACACCGACCGGGCGTACGGGAAGCTGTGCGCCGACGCCCGCTCCCGGTGGAGTCAGGTCGGCTTCGACAGTTGGGTGCGGACCCCGCCGCGGGTCAGCGGCTACGAGATCACCGACGTGTCGATCTCGACGCTGCGGGGGCGGCCCCGGGCCACGGTCTCGGTGCGGTTGACCCGCGACGGTGGCGCCGGCGAGGAGCGCAAGTTGCCGGTGGTGCAGGAGGACGGGAAGTGGCGGGTGTGCGGTGACCCGTTCTGAGGCTCAGCAGCGCGGGCCGAGGTCGCCGGCGCGGTAGTGGCGGCGGCAGAGCACCTGGTAGCGCACGTCGGCGGTGTCGACGGTGTCGCCGATGACCACCTGGGCGCCCTCGCGGACCACCCGGTCGTCGACGACCCGGGCGTTGAGCAGCCCTTCCCGGCCGCACCAGCAGAGCACCTCGACCTGGATGCGGGCCACCGAGTCGGCCAACTCGAACAGTCGCCGGGCGGCGGGGAACAGGCAGGAGCGGAAGTCGGTGGCCAGGCCGAAGGCGTAGACGTCGACGTCGTAGTTGTCGACCAGGTCGGCCATCTGCTCGACGTGTTCCAGGTTGTAGAAGGACGCCTCGTCGCAGATCAGGTAGTCCACGCGTACCCCCTCGGCCCAGGCGTCGCGGACCAGGTCGCGCAGGTCGAGGGAGTCGGTGACCTCGATGGCGGTGTGGGCCAGGCCGATGCGGGTGGTGACCTGCGGGCCCAGCGACCGGTCGATGCGGGTGGTGACCAGTCCGCGGCGGCCCTGCCGGGCGTGGTTGTGGTTCATCTGCAACGCCATGGTGGACTTGCCGCAGTCCATCGGGCCCCAGAAGAACTTCAGCGCGGCGGCGTGCAGCGGCCGTCCGTCGACGCCCCGCGCGGCGGCGCAGCCGGTGGCGGTGGGGTCGTCCGGCCCGGGCAGGGGCCGGGCCAGGCAGATCGGGGCGGCAGCGGCGTCGTCGGTCACGTCGGGGCAGCCTAGCCCATCGGTCGCGGCCGATCGGTCAGGTGTTTACAGCACCCGGGGTGGGGTGTTGCCGGCGGCGAGGATGGCCCGGCGGATCGGCACGGCGGCCAGCAGGGCGAAGCCGAGGACGAAGAAGATCAGCAGGGAGACCAGGCCCACCCGGTAGGAGGAGGTGAGCTGGAACACCAGGCCGAAGGCGAGCGGCCCGAGCCAGCTGGTGCCCTTGTCGCTGATCTCGTAGAAGCCGTAGTACTCGCCCTCCTTGCCGGCGGGGATGAGCTGGCTGAACAGCGATCGGCTCAGTGCCTGGCTGCCGCCGAGGACCAGGCCGATGCAGCCGCCGAGGATCATGAACGGCACCGGCGCCTCGGCGGGCAGCCGGAACGCGGCGATGATCACACCGGTCCAGAGGACCAGGGACAGCAGCACCGTCTTCCAGGCGCCGATGCGCCGCGCGAGGGCGCCGAGGGCGAGCGCGCCGCCGAAGGCCAGGAACTGCACCAGCAGGATCGTCACGATCAGGGTGCCCTGCTCCAGGCGTAGCTCCTCGGTGCCGTACTGGCTGGCCAGGGTGATGACGGTCTGGATGCCGTCGTTGTAGACCAGGAACGCCAGCAGGAAGAACAGGGTCAGCGGGTACGCCTTGATCTCGCGCAGGGTGCGGCCGAGTTGCCGGAAGCCGTCGGTGAGCAGGTTGCCGCCGCCTTGCTGCGCCTCGGCGGTGGGGTGTTCGCGCAGCCAGCGCAGCGGCAGCAGGGTGAACGCCGCCCACCACACCCCGGCCGACACGATGGACCAGCGGGCCAGGTCCAGGGTGCGCTGCAGGTTGCCCTCCTCGGACAGCATGGACACGGCGACCAGGTTCAGCGCGAGCAGCAGCCCGCCGCCGAGGTAGCCGATGGCCCAGCCGCGGCTGGAGATCGCGTCGCGTTCGTCGGGGCCGCCGAGCTGCGGCAGGAACGAGTTGTAGACCACCACGGCGGCGCCGAAGGAGATGTTGGCGACCAGGAACAGCGCCCCGCCGAGCAGGTACCGCTCGCCGGTGACGAAGGCGAAGGCGATGGTGGCGCCGGCGCCGGTGAACGCGGCGGCGGCCAGCAGCCGCTTCTTGTGCGCCGACCGGTCGGCGACCGCGCCGACCACGGGCAGCACGAAGACGGTGAGGAACACCGACAGCGAGATCAGGTACGGGTAGTAGGAGCCGGCGGCCACCCGGATGCCCAGCGGGTGCACCACCCCGTCGCAGCTGTCCGCGCCCAGTTCGCAGCCGGCGGCGAGTTCGGTGACGGTGGTCAGGAACGGTCCGAGGAAGACCGTGATGACGGTGGTCTGGAACGCCGAGTTGGCCCAGTCGTAGAGGTACCAGCCGCGCCGCTCGCGGGGCGTGCTCGCCGGCCTCGGTGCGTCGGCGAGGTCGGGGGCGACCGTCTCGGCCATCTTCGGTCCTCGGGGAGGTTCAGGCGGCCCAGTGGCCGCGGCTGCGGTAGACGTCGCGCAGCATGCCGACGTGATCGGTCATGATGCCATCCACACCGAGATCAAGTAAGTGGTGCATCTGGTCGGGTTCGTCGATCGTCCAGACGTGCACGTGCAGGCCGAGGCGGTGGGCGTGGTCGAGGAACCGGCGGTCCACCACCTTGATCCGCCCGTACCGGACGGGAACCTGGGCGGCGACCACGGACGGGGGCAGCCGCAGTGGCCGGCCGTGCAGGGAGGCCAACCGGAGCCGGGCCACTGCGCGCATGCCCAGGCCGGTGGCGACCCTGCCCTGGGTGAGGGCGCGGAGGCGGGCGAGGCGGGCGTCGCTGAACGAGGCGAGCAGCACCCGTTCGCCGGCGCCGGTGCGGCGGACGGTGTCGACGGTGGGTGCGACGCCGCCGTCTGCCTTGACGTCGATGTTGAACCGGACCTGCGGCCAGGCGTCGAGGACCTCGTCGAGGCGGGGCACGACGGCGGCGCCGCCGACGCGTACCGAGGCCAGGTCGGCCCAGCGCAGGTCGGCGATGCGCCCGGCTTCGCCGGTGACCCGGCGCAGGGTGGCGTCGTGGAAGACCACCGCCACGCCGTCGGCGGTGCCGTGGACGTCGGTCTCGACGTACCGGTAGCCCATGCCGATGGCGCGGGCGAACGCGGCGGCGGTGTTCTCGTCGCCGTCGGCGGCGCCGCCGCGGTGGGCGAAGGCCAGCGGCGCGGGGCCGTCGAGGTAGCCGCTGCGGGTCAGCACGCGAGGCAGTATGCCGGGCGGGGATGACGACCAGGTGACCGGGCGGCGATCTTCTTATGCCAACAGCATTCCCTATACTTCCCTTTAACAACTATATTGGCGGGCGATGAGTGACGATGTGTACTCCGTGGAGCAGGTGGCGGCGCGGCTCGACCTGCATCCGCGCACCGTGCGCGGCTACATCCGCGCCGGACGGCTGCGCGCCACCCGGATCGGCAAGCAGTACCGGATCACCCGGGCCGACCTGGACGCCTTGACCGGCCGCCCGGCTCCGGCACGGCCCCGGTCGGTGGAGGTGTCGAGCATCGTGCAGGTCGACGCCGTGGACCGGGTGACCGCCGACCGGCTGGGCACCCTGCTGCTGGCCGCGGCGAACACCGGCGCCGACCCGGGCCGGCCGCTGCGCGTGCAGGTGGTGCACGAGCCGGAACGCGACCGGATGCGGCTGGTGGTGCTCGGCGACCCGGCCGCCACCGCCGACCTGCTGCGGCTGCTCGACGCCCTGCTCACCGACGTGCTCGCCGAGGGGGCTAAGGATGCCTGACCAGATACGTGAGATCGCCGGGACGCCGGTGCTGGTGTGCGACCCGGCCGGCCCGCCGTTGGCCACCGAGGCCGACGCGCTGGACCTGATCGGTGCGGCGTTCGCCGGCGCCGAGGTGGTGGCCGTCCCCGCCGGCCGACTCGACCCGACGTTCTTCTCCCTGGGCACCCGCTTCGCCGGGGAGGTCATGCAGAAGTTCGTCAACTACCGGCTGCGGCTGGCCGTCGTCGGGGACATCTCCGCGCACCTGGCGGCGAGTTCCGCGCTGCGGGCGCTGGTGCACGAGTCGAACCGGGCCGGCCACGTGTGGTTCGTGGCCGACCTCGACGCCCTCGACGAGCGGCTGCGCGCCCGGGGCTAGCTCACCCAGGTGGCGGTCATCCCGGTGACGGCGCTGCCGTCCAGGTCGGCCAGTTTCACCCCGACGAACCGGCGGGCGCCCTCGGAGGTCTGCACCCGAAACGGCGGGGTGTCTCGTCCGGCGACCACGTCGACCACCACCGCGGCGGCCTCGGCCGGGGACTGGGCGGCGGCGAACGACGAGGCGGCGGTGTCCAGGTACGCCCGCAGCGCCGGCCCGTACGCCCCGGCGTCGGCGACGGCTGCGTCGCGGTCCAGGCCGATGTTGGCGACGAACTCGCTGGCCACCGCGCCCGGCTCGACCACGGTCACGCTCACCCCGAGGGTGGCGGCGAGCGGGGCGAGGGATTCCAGGTAGCCCTCGACGGCGAACTTCGCCGCGCAGTACGCCTCGTTGAACGGCTGCCCGACGATCCCGCCGACGCTGGTCACCGCGACGAGCCGGCCCCTCGCCGCGCGCAGGTGCGCCAGGGTGGCCCGGCTGACGTGCAGCACCCCGAAGAAGTTCGTCTCCATCACCCGGCGTACGTCCTCGACGCGGTCGAGTTCCAGGGTGCCGACGTGCCCGGCGCCGGCGTTGTTGACCACCGCGTCGATCCGCCCGTACGCGTCGATGACGTCGGTGACGCAGGCGGCCACCGACGCCTGGTCGGCGACGTCGAGCCGGCGTACGTCGATCAGGTCGGTGACCTCGGCGGCGTCGGCGGCGGCGCGCAGCGCGTCGGCGCGTCCCAGGTCGCGCATGGTGGCCACGGTGCGCCACCCGGCGCGGGCGCAGCCCAGGGCGATCTCCAGTCCGATGCCGGTGGAGGTGCCGGTGATCAGCACCGTCTGCTCGCTCATGCCTGTCCCGCCTTCTCGTCGGTGTCCTACCCGGCAGGGTCTCACCGTGGGCGGACGTCGGCAGCGGAATCGCCCGCGTGAGGTCAGTCCGGCGGGCGGCGGCGGTGCGCGCGGCTGGTGTCGACCGGGCGGCCGGGGTCGACGTGTCGGGGCCGGTCCGGTTCGTCGGGGCGCAGCGGCGCCAGGGTGTCGGTGATGGCGTCGATGATCCGGTCGGTGCCGCGCCGGGCGGTGCCCGGGGCGCCGGGCGGCAGGTCGTGCAGGTCCAGCGGTTCACCGAAGCGCACCCGGACCACCGGGCGGCGCAGCAGGGACCGGGCGATGCCGCGCAGCGCGCCCTTGGGGGCGCGGTAGGGCAGGATCTCGTGGGACCCCCACTGGGCGACGGGGATCACGGGGGCGCCGCAGGCCAGGGCGAGGCGGGCGGCGCCGGTCTTGCCGCGTTCGGGCCACATCCCGGGGTCCAGGCCGATGCGACCCTCGGGGTAGACCAGGATCACCGATCCGGCGGCGGCCGCCGAGGCGGCGTCGTCGAGGGCGCGGTGCACGGCGGCGGTGCCCCGGTCGACGCGCAGGTGCCCGGCGCGGCGCATCAGCGACCCGATCACCGGAGCGCGGAACAGGCCGCCGGTGGCCATGATCCGGGGGGCGACGCCGCGGGTGGCGCAGGCGGCGGCCAGCACCACCGGGTCGAACGGGCTGATGTGGTTGGCGGCCAGGATCAGCGGGCCGCGGCGCAGCCGTTCGGGCACGTCGCCGCTGACCTCGAGGCGGGCCAGGGCCGCCACGGCGGCGCGGGCGAGCAGGAGGGCGGCTCGCCAGATCAGCGGTGGCCGCCACGGGTGCGGGGTGGTCGTCACCGCGCCGATGGTCGCATGCCGTCGGGTGGGCCGGTGACCCGATCCCGGGCCGGTCGGCGGAGGTGATCAGGGTCATTGGTCCCGGGTGGGTAGGGGACCCCGGCCCCTGCCGAAATCTCTACGACGCGCAGTAGTATTTACTACGTCTCGTAGTATGCAGAGCTGGGGGTTCCAGGTGGACGCGTTGGACGTCGCCCGCTGGCAGTTCGGTGTCACCACCGTCTACCACTTCCTTTTCGTGCCGCTGACCATCGGCCTGTCGGTGCTGGTGGCGATCCTCCAGACGCTGTGGCACCGCACCGGCAACGAGCGCTACCTCAAGCTGACGAAGTTCTACGGCAAGCTCTTCTTGATCAACTTCGCGATGGGCGTGGTGACCGGCATCGTGCAGGAGTTCCAGTTCGGCATGAACTGGTCGGACTACTCCCGCTTCGTCGGCGACATCTTCGGTGCCCCCCTGGCGATCGAGGCCCTGGTGGCCTTCTTCCTGGAGTCGACCTTCATCGGCCTGTGGATCTTCGGCTGGGACCGGCTGCCCAAGCGGGTCCACCTGGCCAGCATCTGGGCCGCCGCGATCGGCACCAACCTGTCGGCGTACTTCATCCTCGCCGCGAACTCGTTCATGCAGAACCCGGTCGGGTTCCGGATCAACCCCGACAGCGGCCGGGCCGAGCTGACCGACTTCGTCGCCGTGCTCACCAACAAGGTTGCCCTGATCACCTTCCCGCACACCCTGGCCGGGTCGTTCCTGGTCGCCGGGTCGCTGGTGCTCACCGTCGGGCTGTGGCACGTGATGCGCAACCGCGACAGCACCGACACCGGCGCCTACCGGTTCGCCACGAAGTTCGGCGCCTGGACGGTCATGGTCGCCACCACGGCGGTACTGATCACCGGCGACATCCAGGGCAAGATCATGACCCAGGTGCAGCCGATGAAGATGGCCGCCGCCGAGGGCCTCTACACCACCGAGAGCCCCGCCTCGTTCTCCGTGCTGACCATCGGCAGCCTCGACGGCAGCCGCGAGGTGTTCGCCCTGAAGATCCCCTACCTGCTGTCCTACCTAGGCACCGGCGACCCGAACGGCACCGTGCACGGCATCAACGACCTGCAGGCCCAGTACGCCAGCCAGTACGGCCCCGGCAGCTACACCCCGATCATCCCGGTCACCTACTGGAGCTTCCGGATGATGATCGGCTTCGGGCTGGCCGCCGCCGCGATCGCCCTGCTGGTGCTCTGGAGCCAGCGCAAGGGCCGCACCCCCACCAGCCGGTGGCTGCTGCGCGCCGGCCTGGTCCTGCCCGTGCTGCCGCTGCTGGCCAACTCCTTCGGCTGGATCTTCACCGAGATGGGCCGCCAGCCGTGGATCGTCTTCGGCGAGATGCTCACCCGTAACGGGGTGTCGCGCAGTGTGTCCCTGACCGAGGTGCTCACCTCCTTCACCGCCTTCACGCTGATCTACGCCACTCTCGCGGTAATCGAGTTCAAGCTGCTGGTCCGGTACGCCCGCGCCGGCGTACCCGACCTCACCCCGGCGCCGGTCGACGACGACACCGACGACGCCGAGCGCCCGCTCGCCTTCGCCTACTGAAACCCCGGAGCCTCCCGTGGAACTGACCACCATCTGGTTTCTCCTCGTCGCCGTGCTGTTCACCGGCTACTTCATCCTCGAGGGCTTCGACTTCGGCGTCGGCATGCTGCTGCCGGTACTCGGCCGCGACGACCGGCAACGCCGCGTCCTGATCAACACCATCGGCCCGGTCTGGGACGGCAACGAGGTCTGGCTGATCACCGCCGGCGGCGCCATGTTCGCCGCCTTCCCCGAGTGGTACGCCACCCTCTTCTCCGGCTTCTACCTGCCGCTGCTGCTGATCCTGCTCGCGCTGATCGTCCGCGGCGTGGCCTTCGAGTACCGCCACAAGCGGCCCGAGGCCTCCTGGAAGCGCCGCTGGGACACCGCGATCTTCGTCGGCTCGCTGGTCCCGGCGATCCTGTGGGGCGTCGCGTTCGCCAACATCCTGCGCGGCGTGCCACTTGACGCCGACCACGAGTACGTCGGCGGCCTGGTGGACCTGCTCAACCCGTACGCCCTGCTCGGCGGGGTGACCACCGCGGCGCTGTTCCTCACCCACGGCGCGGTGTTCATCGCCCTGAAGACCACCGGCGACATCCGCGAGCGCGCCGGCGCCCTGGCCGTCAAGCTCGGTGTCGGCACCGCCGTGGTGGCGGTGGTCTTCCTGGCCTGGACGCTGAGCATCCGCTCCAGCGCCGCCGCCGTCGTGCTCGCCGTCGGCGCGGCGCTGGCCCTGGTCGCCGGTCTGGCCGCCGCCCGGGTACGCCGGGAGGGCTGGGCGTTCACCGGCACCGCCGTGGCGATCGCCCTGGCCGTGGCCACCCTGTTCGCCGCGCTGTTTCCCAACGTGCTGCCGTCCAGCCTGGACGCCGCGGGCACGCTGACCGCCACCAACGCCTCGTCCACCCCCTACACCTTGAAGATCATGACCTGGGTGGCCGTGGTGTTCACCCCGATCGTGCTCGCCTACCAAGGTTGGACCTACTGGGTGTTCCGCCGCCGGATCGGGGTACAGAACATCCCGCAACACTGATGACGCGCGTGGGGGCGAGGGGAAGCGGGGCCGGGGCGAGGGGGTCGCACCGGCCCCGCTGGGCGCCTACCGGCCGGCGTCGGCCAGTTCCGCGTCGGCGCGCCGCCGCACCAGGTCCACCACCCGGCCGGCGACGGCCAGGTCCGGCGCCGGGATGTCCGCGTACAGGCGGGTGGTGATGGTGGCGACGGCCGCGCGGACCCGTTCGTGGACGGCGCGCCCGGGTCCGGTGAGCGCCAGCCCGGGCCCGCCGGTGAGCAGTCCGGCGGCCAGCAGTTCCTCGACGGTTACCGCCACGAGCGGTTCCTCGGCCTTGAGGGCGGCGGTCATCGCGGCCACGAGGGCGGCCCGCCGCACCGCGCCGCCCTCGGCGGCGACGAGGTTCAGGGCGACCGACTGGGCAAACGAGATCCCGATCGCGGCCAGTTCGCGGTCGAGCACGGCCCGGGTGGCGTGGTGGGCTTGGCCGAGCACCTGGCCGGTGAGCGGGGGAGCGGTGGACATGGTGGCCCCTTTCCGTTGGTAGAGCCAACGTTGGCGCGGGCAACGTATCAGGGATCGTGGGTTGCGCCAACGATTTCTGGTAGCGTCCCCCGCATGGGACCCGCCGCGCTGCGCACCGCCCCCAGCTGGCTGATCAACCAGGTCGCCACGCACGCCGGCCGGCTCGTCCACGACGGCTTCGCCGCCCACGGCGCCCGCGGCTACCACTACCGGCTGCTCGCCGCCCTGCACGAACACGGCCCCGCCAGCCAGGCCGACCTCGGCCGCCGCTGCGGCATCGACCGCAGCGACGTCGTCGCCGCCCTCAACGAACTCGCCGCCCGCGACCTGGTCCGCCGCACCCCCGACCCGGACGACCGGCGCCGCAACGTGGTCACCCTCACCGAACCCGGCCGCCGCGAACTCGACCGCCTCACCACCACCCTCGACCAGATCCAGGACACCCTGCTCGCCCCGCTGACCCCGGCCGACCGCACCGAACTCACCCGCCTGCTCACCGCCCTGCTCGACCACCACCGACAGTGAGAAAAACGCCGTGCCACCACCGCACCACCGCGTCTACGGTGTGCCGGTGCCTCTCACCGTCCGTGAACTCACCCCCGACGAGCTGACCGACGCCTGGCAGCTGGGCCGGCTCGCCTTCGGCTCCGAGCCGCAGCCATCCGCCCACGCCACCGCACCGGTGCCCGGCATGACCCGCTACGGGGCCTTCGACGGCGACGGCCAGCTCGTCGGCAAGGCCGTCGACCTGCACCACGACCAGTGGTGGCACGGCCGCCGCGTACCCGCCGCCGACGTCGCCGGGGTCGCCGTGGCACCCGAGGCCCGCGGCCGGGGAGTGGCCCGCGCCCTGCTCACCACCCTGCTGCGCGGCGCACACGAACGCGGCGCCGCGATCAGCGCCCTCTACCCGACCGTCGCCGCCCCCTACCGGTCCTGCGGCTGGGAGGTCACCGGCGCGCTACGCGTACTCGACCTGCCCACCCTGGCCCTGCCCCGGCACCGGCCCGCCGCCCACCTCACCGTCCGCCCCGGCGGCCCCACCGACCTGCCCGCCGTCACCGCCCTCTACACCGAGGTCGTCGCCCACCGCGCCGGCCCACTCACCCGCGACGGCGCCCTGTACGAGCACTTCGCCGCCGCCCGACCCGCCGACGAACTCGGCCACGACGGGCTCACCCTGGTCGAACACGACGGCCGGCTCGTCGGCTACGCCAGCTACGACCGGGGCCGCGGCTACCACTCCGACGCCGTGCTCACCCTCGGCGACGTGCTCGCCACCACCGCCGACGCCGCCCGGGAACTCGTCGGCGTGCTGCGCGGCTGGGCCAGCGTCACCCCCACCCTGCGGATCTGCCCCCTGCCCGGCGACGCCGTCACCGCCCAACTGCCCCTGGACGCCGCCCGCGACCACACCCGCGACATCTTCATGCACCGCGCGGTCGACATCACCGCCGCCCTGACCACCCGCGGCTGGCCCGCCCACGTACGCGGCACCGTCGACTTCACCCTCGACGACGACCTCGCCCCCTGGAACACCGGCGCCTGGCACCTCGACGTCGCCGACGGCGAAGCCCAACTCACCACCGCCACCACCGAACCGGCGCTGCGGCTCACCCCGCGCGGCTTCGCCCTGCTCCACGCCGGCGCCGCCGACGCCCGCTCCGTCGCCCAGGCCGGCCTGCTGCACCACCCGCCCGGCCACGACCCCCGAGCCCTGGACCTGCTCACCACCGGCGGCCCCGCCCAACTCCTCGACTACTTCTGACCCAGGAAAGCCTCCACCGCCGCCGCGAACCCCGCCGGGTCGTCCAGCCACGGAAAGTGCCCCGCCCCCGCCTGCACCACCAGCCGGGCATCCGGGAACAGCGCCGCGTACCCGGCCAGCGCCGGGGGAGGGGAGTTCACATCCACCTGCCCGGCCAGCACCAGCACCGGCCGGCCGAACGCCGCCAACGCCGCCCGCGTACCCGCCGGGTCGAACGCGCCGTCGGCCAGGAAGTACGGCACCGCCGCGTTGTTGCGCTGCCCGTCCTCCGCCGCCGCGAACGCCCGGGCCCGATCGTCCCACCGCCCGTACCAGAACGGGGTGACCAGGTCCCGGGCGTCCGGCGGCGGATCACCGGCCAGCATCGCCGTCAACGCCGCGTACGCCGGCGAGAACCACGGCTCGCCGGCCCGCAGCGCCGCCGTGGCCAGCCGCACCTGCGGATCCACCTCGATGCCGACGCCGAACACGCTCGGCGTGACCAGCACCAACCGGTCCACCCGGCCCGGATGCCGCTGCACGTACCGCACCGCGACGTTCCCGCCCGCCGAATGCCCCAGCAGATCCACCCGCTCCACACCCAACTCCGCGCGCAACGCCTCCACGTCGTCGACCAACCGGTCACACCGGTACGACCCCGGATCCACCGGCACCGCCGAGTCACCGGTGCCCCGCAGGTCCAACCGCACCAGCCGCCGGTGAGCGCTCAACCCACCCAGATCACCCAGATACACCGACGCCTGCAACGGCCCACCCGGCACACACACCAACACCCGCCCGGCACCGGACTCGTGGTAGGCCAAACCGGTCCCGTCGAACGCGCTGAACATCGGCATGGCGGCCACCCTGACAGCCACCCCACCCCACCGCAACGGAAAATCAGCCGCCCACCCCGGTCAGTGCGCCTCGCGCAGCTCCGCCAACCGGGCCTCGATCTCCGCCAGCTCCGCGCGCAGCTTCTGCGCCTGCTGCTCCGCCTCGGCCCGCTCGGCGGACAGGATCTGCTCCACCGCCTCGCGCACCCCGGCCACATCCACCAGCGCCACCATCTTCAACGCCTCCGCCGGCTTCACCACGTACGGCTTCGCCAAAGCCTTCGCGCCCTGCTGCGCCGCCACCGTCCACTCGCCGTCGGCGTACGCCAACGTCACCGTCAACCCCGCCGGACCCTTCGGCTTCGCCGACTTCACCGCCCGCCGCGGCGCCGGCCGCTGCTCCTGCTGCTCCACGCTCGGCTCCTCCCGCCGCGGCGCCGGCACCCGCGGCCGGTCCAACACGAACTCCGGCTCCACCACCGGCTCCGCCGGCACCTCGGGCTCCGGCTTCGGCTCTGCCGGCTTACGCCCCGCCCCCCGCGGCGCGATCGCCACATCCGCGGCGGAGAACGGCAACTCGTCGCGACCGAACCGCACCACCACGAACTCGTCGGAGCCGGCCGGGTCGGTCAACTCCACCACCTGCCCCACCTGACCGGCGATCTGACCCGCCGAGGCGGTGAACACCACCCTCGGCTTCCGGCCGGCCGCCACCGCCTCCCGGAGGGCACGTACGTCGTCATCGGACAAACCCTGGCCCGCCATCACAGCCCTCTTCCGTACACGTGTCTGATACCTGCCTTGATACCAGCCGGCACCGACAGGCCGAAGATCAACCCCCGAGGGCCCGCAACGCCCGATCCGCGTGCTCGTTCATGCTCACCTCCGAGTGGATCACCTCGACGATCCGCCGATCCGACCCGATCACGAACGTCATCCGCTTCGTGCTCAACGGCCCCAACGGCAACCGCCGCCGCACCCCCAACCGCTGCGCCACCGCCCCGTCCGGATCCGACAACAACGGATAGTCGAAACCATGCCGGCGGGAGAACTCCGCCTGCCGCTCCGGCGCATCCCGGCTGATCCCCACCCGCTGCGCACCCACCGCCGCGAACTCCGCCGCCAGATCCCGGAAATGACACGACTCCGCCGTGCACCCCTTCGTCATCGCCGCCGGATAGAAGAACAACACCACCGGCCCCTTCGCACAGAACTCCGACAACCGCCGCGGCGTACCCGTCTCGTCCCGCAACTCGAAGTCCTCGACCAGATCACCGACACCCGCCACGCCCGACCACCTCCACACACTCCACACCGACGCCGCGCAGCGTACGCGCCCCCGCTGAACCGGCACTGACACCCGTCAACCCCACACCGCCGCCACCGCCGCGCACACCGCACCCGCCTGCGCGAACCCCGCCCGCGCCGCACCCGCCCGCCGCCCCTGATCCAGCACGTTACGACCGATCGCCGCCCGCGCCGCCCGATCCGGGCGCACCACCACCACCCGCGCACCCGCCGCCCGCAACCCCGCCACCTGCGCCGACAACCTCGGCATCGGCCCGAACGACGACGACGCCGGCGCCACCACGACCACCCGATCCGCACCCGCCGCCAGATCCGCGTTCACCAACGACCGCACCCCACCGTCGACGTACCGCCGCCCACCGATCGTCACCGGCGGCCACACCCCCGGCACCGCACAACTCGCCCCCACCGCATCCACCAACGACACCCCACTGCCGGCGTCGAAGACCACGAACTCACCCGAGACCGCCTCCACCGCCGTCACCGACAACCGACCCGCCGGCCACCCCGACCCCGGCAACCGGGCCGCGATCACCGCCCGCCGCACCTCCTCCGGCTCCGTCCGCGCCGCCAACGCCAACGCCCCGATCCGCGCCCGCGCCCGCCGCTCGTCCCGCGTCCACGACCCCGCCCACACCAACCGCGCCACCTGCGCCACCCCGAACCGGGCACTCACCTCACCCGAGGTCGAACCACCGACCCGCTCCGCGTCGTACCACCGCGACACCGGCTCACCCGAACGCAGCTGCGCACCCACCACCGACCCCGCCGACGTGCCCACCACCACATCCGCCGCGTCCAGCGACACCCCCCGCTGCGCCAACCCGGCGATCAACCCCCACTCCCAGGCCACCCCGGTCACCCCGCCGCCACCCAGCACCAACGCCCGCGTCACATCGACCACCTCTCCCGCCGTCACCGTGCCCGAAACGGTAGCGTCACCACCGAACATCGCACGGGGGAGAGGTCCATTGAGCTCGGTCACCGTCATCACCGGCGCCAGCCGCGGCATCGGCGCCGCCACCGCCCGCCGACTCGCCCACGCCGGCCACGACCTCGTCCTCGGCTACCGCACCGACCACGCCGCCGCGGCCACCGTCCTGGCCGACGTGCACGCCGCCGGCCGCCGCGCCGTCACCATCGCCGCCGACACCACCGACCCCGACCACGTCACCCGGCTCTTCACCGCCGCCGACGACCTCGGCCCGCTCACCGGCCTGGTCAACAACGCCGGCGTCACCAGCCCGATCGGCCCGTTCACCGACCTCACCCACACCGACCTGCGCCGCGTCGTCGACGTCAACCTCATCGGGTACGTCCTCTGCGCCCAACACGCCGCCCGCCGGATGACCACCGGCGCCGCCATCGTCAACATCTCCTCCGCCGCCGCCACCCTCGGCAGCCCGGGGGAGTACATCCACTACGCCGCCGTCAAGGCCGCCACCGACACGCTGACCCTCGGCCTGGCCAAGGAACTCGCCCCCCGCGGCATCCGCGTCAACGCCGTCGCCCCCGGCATCGTCCGCACCGACATCCACGCCACCTCCGGCGTGCCCGACCGCGCCGACTCCGCCGCCGGCCGCATCCCGCTGGGCCGCGCCGGCGAACCCGACGAGGTCGCCGCCGCCATCGCCTGGCTCCTCGGCCCGGACGCCTCGTACACCACCGGCACCGTGCTCCGCGTCGCCGGCGGCCTCTGACCACGAAAAAGGGGGGACACGCCGAAGCGCACCCCCCTTTCCCCACGTCCTGCCGTCAGTGGGTGAACAGCTTCGCCGCCGTGATCAGCGTCTGCACCACCCCGTAACCCAGCAGCGACCCGACCACCAGCCACGACACCCACAACCGGACCGTCTGACCGCCCCGGGACACCTCGTCGCTCATCGCGTACCGCTCCTCTCCGCCGCCACCGGCTCCGAACCCGTCCCGTCACCCCGACCACCGGCCGGCTCGTGGAACCGCTGCGGCACCGGCCGCACCAGCAGATTCGCCACGAACCCCACCGCCAGCACGCCCACCATCGTGAACAGCGCCGGCCGGTACGCCGCCGCCGTCAACGTGCCCGGCTTGCCCTGCGCGTCGAGGAACGCGTTGACGATCAGCGGCCCGGCCACCCCGGCCGCCGACCACGCCGTCAGCAACCGCCCGTGGATCGCACCCACCTGGTACGTGCCGAACAGGTCCCGCAGGTACGCCGGGATCGTCGCGAACCCGCCACCGTAGAAGGAGATGATCACGCACGCCAGCAGCACGAACAACGCCGTCGCGGTCTGCCCGAACAACGCCAGCAACGTGTACAGCACCATCCCGACGCCCAGGTACACCACGTAGATCGGCTTACGACCGATCACGTCCGACGTCGACGACCACACGAACCGGCCCGCCATGTTGAACAACGACAGCAGACCCACGAACCCACCGGCCGCCGCCACCGTCACCGCCGACGTCCGACCGTCGCGGAAGAAGTCCTGGATCATCGGACTGGCCTGCTCCAGGATGCCGATCCCGGCGGTCACGTTGCAGAACAGCACCACCCACAGCAGCCAGAACGACCGGGTCCTCAGCGCGTTCGCCGCCGACACGTTCGCCGTGGTCACCATCGGCTTCGCCGCCACCCGCGACGGGTCGAACCCGGCCGGCTTCCAGTCGGCGGCCGGCACCCGCACGTTGAACACCCCGAACATCATGACCACGAAGTAGCCCAGACCCAACGTCACGAACAGCCACACCAGCGCGTTGCCCGACGCCACCGACCCCGCGTTCGACGGGTCGTACCCCGGGTCGTAGAACGACAGCAGCTGCCGGGACAGGGGAGAGGCCACCATCGCCCCACCACCGAAACCCATGATCGCCAACCCGGTCGCCAGACCCGGCCGGTCCGGGAACCACTTGATCAACGTGGAGACGGGGGAGATGTACCCGATCCCCAGGCCGATCCCGCCCAGCACGCCGTACCCGAGGTAGAGCAGCCACAACTGCTTCGTGGCGATGCCCAACGAACCCACCAGGAACCCGGCCGCCCAGAAACACGCCGACACGAACATCGCCTTACGCGGTCCGTTGGCCTCCACCCAGGTGCCCGCCACCGCGGCCGACAACCCGAGCATCACGATCGCGATGCTGAAGATGACCCCCACCGCCGTCTGACTGGCGTCGAAGTGGGCGATCAGGGAGTTCTTGTACACGCTGGTCGCGTACACCTGCCCGATGCACAGGTGGATGGCCAACGCCGCCGGCGGGATCAACCAGCGGCTGTAGCCGGGCGGCGCGACGGTGTGCCGCCGATCGAGCGCGGAAAGCATCAGCTGCTTCCTCTCCGAAGATGCGAGATTCGTTCCCACTTCATGCCCCCTTCGAAGGGCGCCGCTAAACCTCATCAGCGCCGGACGGGCCGAAAAATGAGCCGAACGGCAATCCCACCCGCACCTGGAGCACCGACCGTCACCACGACCCCACTAGTCGGCGTCCCGGTCACCGACTGGCCGGCCGATAGCATGTGTCGATGCCGCGCCCACCGGTGACCGGACCAGGACGCTCCCGATGCGTCTATCCCGGCACGTTCGACCCCTTCACCGCCGGTCACCGGGACCTCGTCGACCGGTCCCGGCGCCTGTTCGACCACGTGACGGTGCTGGTCGCGGTCAACGCCGGCAAACAACCCGCCAGGACCGGCGAGCAGCGCGCACAGGAGATCCGAGCCGCTCTGCCGGCGGACTGGGGGAACGTCACGGTGGTGGCGTGGAGCGGGCTGACCGCGGACTACTGCAAGCGGCACGCAGCGGCGGCGATCGTCCGGGGCGTACGCAACGCGCTGGACGCGGAGCGCGAGAGCCAGCTCGCGGCCATGAACGAGGCGCTCGGCGTCCCGACCGTGTTCCTGCCGGCCCGACCGGAACTGGCGACGGTTTCCTCGACCGCCGTCCGGGCGACCACGACCTGAGGCGCGTCTCCCCTCGTCACCCCCACTCCCGGCAAGATTCGATAATGCACATTATGTCAAGTAGACCGTTTCCGGGCCCCCCTCAGGCGGAGTCCTCGGCCCAGCGACGCAGGTGCCACTCGACCAGGTCGGCGCGTTCGGCCACGGTCCCCGGCGGCACCGGTACGAGCAGGTGGCCGTGCTCGACGTACACCTGCTCGTGCACCCGCGCGAAGGCCAGCGACTCGGCGTAGCCGATCCGGCGGGCCGCGGTCGGCGCGACGAAGCCGATCGGCTCGACCAGGAACACCCGGCGGTCGTAGACCGCCTCCCGGCGGATCCGGACCAGTTCGGCGGCGAGCTCCGGGGTCACCGGCCGGCCCAGGTACCGGGCCAGCGCCAGGGTGCACAGCGGTGAACGGTCGTAGAGCTGGATGCCTCCCGACCCGGCGTCCCGTTGGCGGCGGCGCTGCTCCCGGGCGAGGAGGTCGACGAAGTCGTCCTCCTGCCAGGGCTCGGGACAGCCCTGGCGCTGTCGCCGGGTGATCACGTCCGTGGCCGCCTCGGTGACGACCGGGTGCCCCCGCCGGGCCAGCAGCCGCGCCAGGCTCGTCTTGCCGGCGCCGGGCGCTCCGGTGAGGACGTGGCGGCGGGTGTGGTCGAGCATCCGCCCACTCTCCCCGACCGGTCGACGGTCACGGATCCCCCACCCGGTCGACCGGAACCCGAAAATCATGCATAATATCCCTTATGCATGACAAAGCGGACGAATCGGTACGGCACCTGATCGAGGAGTTCCTGACCGCCCGCGCCACCCGCAAGCCCTCCCCGCACACCCTGGCGGCGTACCGGCGGGACCTCACCATCGTGGCCGCCCTGATCGCCGAGGACGGCGCCACTCCCCTCCCCCTCGACGAACTGCTGGTCGGCGTCCTCTCCCCCCGGGTGATGCGCGCGGCGTTCGCCCGGTTCGCCGCTCCCCGCGCCGCCGCGTCGGTGCACCGCGCCTGGTCCACCTGGAACAGCTTCTTCACCTTCCTGGTCGCCGAGGGGGTCGTACCCGGCAATCCGATGCCCGCCGTGGGGCGCCCCCGGGCCCCGCTCCCCCAGCCCAAGCCGCTGCGGGGTGAGGACACCCCGGAGGAACTGCTCGCCGCGGTGGCCCGGGAGCAGGGCCACCAGCGCGACCCCTGGCCGGAGCGGGACCTGGCGGTGCTGGCGTTGGCGCTGTGCGCCGGGTTGCGGCTGTCGGAGCTGCTGGCGCTGCGGGTCGCGTCGCTGGCCGGCCGGGCCGGTGAGCGGCGGGTCGACGTGACCGGCAAGGGCGGTCGGCCGCGGACGGTGCCGATCGAGGCGGGCGTGGACCGGGTGGTGGGCGCCTATCTGGACAGCCGGCGGCGGCGCTTCGGGGGGCGCAGTGTCCGGCCGGACTCGCCGTTGCTGGTGGACCGGCAGGGCGAGCCGCTGCGTCGGGGTGGCCTGCAGTACCTGGTGGAGTCGTGTTACCGGCGCGCCGGGGTGGGTGACCGGGTGCCGCGGGGGGCTCGGCTGCACGCGTTGCGGCATACGTTCGCGACCCGGTTGGCGGAGGACGGGGCGAGTGCCGCGGAGATCATGCGTTTGCTGGGGCACGCGTCGTTGGCGTCGTCGCAGACGTACATCGAGGTGACGGCGGGTCAGCAGCGGGCGGCGGTGGCGGCGAACCGGACGAACCGCGCGCTGTCGGTGTTGACCGGTCTCTAGCGTGGCGTCGGCTGGTAGGGGTCGGGGCGGTCACGGTTCGATCACCAGCCGGGCGATCAGCCCGTTGCGGGACACCGACGTGGCGGCGGACTGGCGTACCGAGATCGGTTGGCCGGTGTTCCGGCTCTCCTCTGCGTGAGCCGGTGGGTGTGCCCCGCTGCCCTGTGCGGGCGGCGCGTGGTGTGGCAGGCTGGCCGGGACGCGACTGGCGGCACCGGGGATGGGATCGACCATCGGGGAGCTCGTCGCGGGGGTCGACCGCCTGGGCCTCCGCGTGCGAGGTGAGCCATGTCTTCGACGGGTACGACGGCGCGTGTCCTGTCCGGCCGGCCGGTGGCCGAGCGGATCCTTTCCGAGGTGGCCGAGGGTGTGGCCGGGCTGCGGGCGGTGGGGGTGACGCCGGCGCTGGCGACGGTGCTGGTGGGTGACGACGACGCGAGCGCGGGTTACATCCGGATCAAGTCTCGGCAGGCGGCGGAGTTGGGGTTCGCCTCGCCGCACGTGCGTCTGCCGGGGTCGGCGTCGCAGGCGGATCTGCACGCGGTGTTGGCGGACTTCAACGCGGACCGGGGTGTGCACGGGGTGTTGGTGCAGTATCCGGTGCCGGGGCATCTGGACTACGACCGGGCGTTGCAGGTCCTCGACCCGGACAAGGACGTGGACGGTCTGCATCCGGTGAACATGGGCCGGTTGGCGTTGGGCCTGTCGGGTCCGTTGCCGTGTACGCCGGCGGGGATCGAGGCGTTGCTGGCGTTCCATCAGGTGCCGGTGGCGGGTCGTGAGGTGGTGATCCTGGGGCGGGGTGCCACGTTGGGTCGGCCGTTGGCGATGTTGCTGGCGCAGAAGCGGCCGACGGCGAACGCGGCGGTGACGGTGGTGCACACCGGGGTGGCGGACTGGGCGCGGTACACGCGGCGGGCGGAGATCCTGGTGTCGGCGGTGGGGGTGCCGGGGATCGTGCGGCCGGAGCATGTGCGTCCGGGTGCGGTGGTGGTCGGTGGTGGGGTGCGGTACGAGGGGCGCCGGTTGCTGCCGGATGTGGACGAGTCGTGTGCGCAGGTGGCGGGGGCGATCACGCCGCGGGTCGGTGGGGTGGGTCCGACGACGGTGGCGATGTTGTTCCGTAACGCGTTGGAGGCGGCTCGGCGGTCGGTGGGTTGAGGGGTCAGCCGAGGTCGACCAGGAGGGGGCGGTGGTCGGAGATGGTGGACAGGGGGGTGTCGACGGCGGTGACCGGTGGGAGTCGGTGCAGGTCGTGGCGGTCGGCGAGGATGTGGTCGAGTTGGACGCGGGGTGCGGCGGCGGGGTAGGTGGGGCGGCGGCCCAGCGGGCGCCAGCCGGAGAGGAGTCGGGCGGGGCCGGCGGGGAGGTTGAGGTCGCCGAGGAGGATGCGGGGTGCGGGGAGGGCGCGCAGGGCGCGGACGACCTGGCGGAGTTGGTGGGCGTTCCAGCCGGGGACGAAGGACAGGTGGGTGGCGGCGACGGTCATCGGGCCGTGGGGGGTGTCGAGGACGGCGGCGAGGACGACGCGGGGTTCGTCGCGGAGCAGGATGAGGCCGCCGCCGGGGCCGGGCACGTAGATGGGTGAGCGGACGGGGGCGGGGCGCAGTCGGGTGACCTGCCAGGTGCGTACGGGGTGGCGGCTGATCAGGCCGATGCCGTAGCAGGGTTCGCCGTGGCCGTCGTCGTCGTGGCGCAGGGGGCGGAACTGTTCGCCGGGGGTGCCGACGACGGCGGCGGCGAAGCGGTGTTCGGGGGCGTGCAGGGCGCGGGCGGCGATGGCGGTGAGGTCGAGGTTGCCGCTGCGGCTTTGGTCGCGGTCGACTTCCTGGAGGGCGAGGACGTCGGCGTCGAGGGCGGTGACGGCGGCGGTGAGCCGGTCGGGGTCGACGAGGCCGTCGGTGAGGGATCTGCCGTGCAGCAGGTTGAAGGTGGCCAGGCGCACCTCTGCACCCTACGTGGCCGTGGCAGGGTTGCTGGGTGATCAAGGTGTTGCTCTGTTCGGTGCTGGTGTTCGTGGCGGTGGCGTCGGTGGGGTTGTGGCTGCGTCGGCGGCGGGGGCGGTGAGCGGTCGCGGGGTGGTGGTGAGGCTGGCCACAGGGGGTGCCGGCGGGTGCCGGTGGGTGGGGAGAATGGCCGGCCGTGGATCCCGTGACCGTCAGTGCCCTGCTTGCCGCGGCTGCCATGGCCGGTTGGGTCGATGCGGTGGTGGGTGGGGGTGGCTTGTTGTTGCTGCCGGCGTTGCTGGTGGCGGCGCCGGGGTTGCCGGTGGCGACGGCGTTGGGGACGAACAAGTTGGCGGCGATCGCGGGGACGGGTACGGCGGCGGTGACGTATGCCCGGCGTACCCGGGTGGACTGGGTGGTGGCGGGGCCGGCGGCGGGGTTGGCGGTGGTGGCGGCCGGGTTGGGTGCCGTGTTGGCGGGGTCGGTGCCGGCGTCGGCGTACCGGCCGGTGGTGTTGGTGGTGCTGCTGTCGGTGGCGTTGTTCGTGTTGCTGCGTCCGAGGGTGGGGGTGGTGGCGCGGCCGGATCGGCGTACCCGGGTGCGGGTGGTGGTGGCGGTGCTGGTGGCCGGGGTGGGGATCGCCCTGTACGACGGGTTGATCGGGCCGGGTACGGGGACGTTCCTGGTGGTGGCGTTCACGGCGTTGGTGGGTGCGGATTTCCTGCACGGTTCGGCGATGGCGAAGATCGTGAACGCGGGGACGAACCTGGGTGCGCTGGTGGTGTTCGGGGTGACCGGGCACGTGTGGTGGTTGTTGGGTGCGGCGATGGCGGTGTGCAACATCGCCGGGGCGGTGCTGGGTGCGCGGATGGCGTTGCGGCGTGGGTCGGGTTTCGTGCGGGTGGTGCTGCTGGTGGTGGTGCTGGCGTTGGTCGTGAAGTTGGGGCTGGATCAGTGGCGGGCCGCCTGACCGAGCGTGGGGCCGCCTGACCGGCGCCAGTCGCGTCGGTCAGGCGGCCGGGGTGGTTCAGGCGTGCCGGACGACGTCGTCGTAGTCGAGGCGGGGCAGGCGGGGGAACCAGGCGTCGGGGCCGGGCTTGCCGATGTTGACCACGAGCAGGGACTTCCAGGCGGTGTCGGCGAAGAACTCTTTGTCGACGCCGGCGGCGTCGAAGCCGGCCATGGGTCCGGCGGCGAGGCCGGCGGCGCGGACGGCGAACAGCCAGTAGCCGATCTGGAGGGTGGCGTTGAAGCGGGCCATCTGTTCGCGGCCGGTGGGGTCGTCGGCGAGGGCGTCGCGCATCTGCGGGCGGATCGGGAACAGCGTCGGGATGTGCTCGTGGAAGTCGGTGTCGGCGGCGAGGACGGCGACGGCGGGCGCGGCGGCGGTCTTGGCGCGGTTGCCCTCGGCCATGTGGGCGAGGAGCCGTTCGCGGGGCTCGCCGTCGCGGATGATCAGGACCCGCAGGGGCTGGGTGTTGGCGGCGGTGGGCGGGTACTTGGCGAGGTCGAAGATGGCGCGCAGCTGGGCGTCGCTGACGGGTTCGTCGGTGAAGGTGTTGGCGGTGCGGGCGTCGGTGAACAGTTGGGCCTGCGCGTCGGGGTGCAGGGTGATCGGGTCGCTCACGGTTCTCTCCCAGGAGGGGGCTGCTTCAGGTACGGAAGCAGCTAGCTTTTTAGTAGTGACTCGGTTCGAGAGCGTAGCGCGTACCCTGGGGGAATGACATCCAGGCTGGAGGCGGACGCGGGTCCCCGCACGTGTGACGAGGGACTCGCCCGGGCCTTCGCGTTCCTGGGCAAGCGGTGGAACGGCGTGCTGCTGGGCACCCTCGCCGGTGGCCCGGCCGGTTTCGCCGAGCTGACCCGGGCGTTGCCGGGCATCAGCGAGTCGGTGTTGTCGGACCGCCTGGGCGAGCTGACCCGGGTGGGCCTGGTGTCGCGCACGGTGCGGGAGGGTCCGCCGGTGGGGGTCAGCTACCAGCTCACCGAGCGGGGAGCGGCGCTGGCGCCGGCCCTGCGCGCCCTGGCCCGCTGGGCGCACGAGAACCTGCCCGCGCCGCCTGCCGGCGGCTGCTGACCGGCCCGGGCCGGCCGGACGCCGGCCCCGCCCGTGTGATCATGGACCGATGCCGGTACGCGCCGAACACGACCGCCCGCAGCTCGCCAGGTTGCTGGCCCGCGACCCGGTGCTGCACGCCTACCAGCTGGGTGACCTGGACGACTTCTTCTGGCCGTACACGTCCTGGTTCCGCCGCGACGACCAGGTGGCGCTGCTCTACCACGGCACCGACACGCCGGTGCTGATCGCGCACGCCGACCCCGCCGGGCTCCCGGTGCTGTCGGCGTTGCTGGCCGATCTGGCGCCGCTGCTGCCGGCCCGGCTCTACGCGCACCTCTCCCCCGGCCTGTCCACCGGCCCGTTCGACGTGGAGCGGGAGCGGCCGCATCTGCGGATGGCGTTGACCGCGCCGGGGCTGCTGGACCGGGTCACCCCGGCCGGGCAGCCGCTGACCGTCGCGGACCTGCCCGAGCTGACGGCGCTGTACGCGCAGGCGTACCCGGGGAACTGGTTCGACGCGCGGATGCTCGACACCGGGCACTACGTGGGGGTGCGTGACGGCGGTGAGCTGGAGGCCGTGGCCGGGGTGCACGTCTACTCCCCCGCCTACCGGGTGGCGGCGTTGGGCAACGTGACCACGCATCCCCGGGCGCGCGGGCGCGGGTTGGCCGCCGCCGCGGTGGCGGCGGTGTGCCGCGGCCTGGCCGCGCACGTGGACCACGTGACGTTGAACGTCAGCGCCGACAACGTCGCCGCCCGCCGGTTGTACGCGCGGCTGGGCTTCACCGACGCGGCCGAATTCACCGAGTGCTGGCTGCGCCCGCGACCGTAGCCGCACCGAACAGCGGCAGCAGCCGGCGCACGTCCAGGAACGTGGTGATGCCGGTGACCCGGTCGCCGGCCACGTCGAGCAGCACCAGGGCGAACGGCGTGTGGTGGCCGTCGAGGGCGGGCCGGGTCTGCCAGAACGCCGGTTGTCCGTTGGCGGCGGTGGGCACCAGCCGGGCGCCGGCGCAGGAGCCGGCGGGGTCCAGCAGGGCCGCCCGGATCCGGTCCCGGCCGCGCAGCCACCACCGCAGCGGCGGCATCGACATGGTGGCGTCGGTGTGCAACAGCGCGACGAGGGCGTCGACGTCGTGCCGCTCGAACGCCGCGCAGTAGCCGGCGAGCAGGGTGCGCTGGGTGTCGTCCAACGGCAGCAACGGTTGGCTGGGGGCCGGGGCGACCGCCCGCAGGGTGGCCCGGGCCCGCTGGAGGGCGCTGGTGACCGCGGCGACGCCGCAGCCCAGCAGCGCCGCCACCTCGGGTGCGCGCCAGCACAGCACGTCCCGCAGGATCAGCACCGCCCGCTGTCGGGGCGGCAGGTGCGCAAGGGCGGCGACGAACGCCAACCGCAGCGTCTCGCGCTGCACCACCAGCTGTTCCGGGCTCGCGTCGGCGGGCAGCAGCCGGCTGTCCGGGGCCGGCAGCACCCAGGTGTGCTCGGGTGCGGCGGCGCCGAGGCCGGTCGCGGCTTCCGCCGCCGGGCCGAGGTCCATGGCCAGCGCCCGCCGCCGGGCGCCGCGCAGCATGTCCAGGCAGACGTTGGTCGCGATGGCGTAGAGCCAGGTCCGCGGCGATCCGCGCCGCTCGTCGTAGCGGTCGCGGGCGCGCCAGGCGCGGATCATCGTCTCCTGGACCGCGTCCTCGGCCTCGAACGGTGAACCGAGCATGCGGTAGCAGTAGCCGGTCAGCTCGCCGCGCATCGACTCGAACCCGGCGGTGTCGCCGGTGGACGTCTGCGGCACCGTCCCACCATACGTACCCGGGGCGGCACCGATGAGTTTCCGAGCCGCGATCGGTATCCCTCATCGCCGGACCCGACACCTCGGGTCCGCCGACGAGGACGGGAGGACACCATGGGTGGGGACGACCGGCTGCGGCAGGCGGTACGGGCCGAGCGGGGTGACCAGGTGCGGCTGCTCGCCGCGCTCGATGCGGGGCAGTGGGACGCGCCGACGCTGTGCGCCGGGTGGCGGGTGCGTGAGGTGGTCGCCCACGTCACGATGCCGCTGCGGCTGTCGACCGGTCGTACGCTGCTGGAGCTGGCCCGCGCGCGCGGCCGGTTCGACCGGATGGCCGACCGGTACGCGCGGCGCGAGGCGGCGCGGCTCTCCCCCGAGCAGTTGGTCGCGGTCCGGCGGGCCACCGTCGACCATCCGTGGACGCCGCCGGGTGGCGGGGTGGCGGGCGCGCTGGCCCACGACGTGATCCACGGCCTGGATGTCACCGTGGGCCTGGGACTGGACCGTCGGGTGCCGGCGGAGCGGATGGCGTTGGTGCTGGCCGGGATGCGGCCGGGCGCCGTCGCCTACTTCGGCACCGACCTCGACGGGGTGCGGTTGCAGGCCACCGACCTCGACTGGGGACACGGCGCCGGCGCGCCGCTGCGGGGACTGGCGCAGGACCTGCTGCTGGTGATCTGCGGACGCCGACTGCCCCCGGGCCGGCTCGACGGCGCCGCGGCGGCCCGCTTCACCCGGCAGACCTGAGCCGAGGGTAGGCCGGGCGCGCGGGGGTCAGCGGTGGCGCGACGGCGAGTCGAAGCGTCCGGCGCGGATCTCCCGCAGCGCCCGGCGCCGGCCCTCGCCGCGCAGGGTGTCGACGTAGAGCCGGCCGTGCAGGTGGTCGGTCTCGTGCTGGAGGGCCCGGGCCAGGAACCCGCTGCCGGAGATGGTCAGCGGCTCGCCGTGCTGGTCGAAGCCGTGCACGGTGGCGTGCATGGCCCGCGGGGTCGGGAAGTACAGGCCGGGGATGGACAGGCAGCCCTCCTCGTCGTCCTGCGTCTGCTCGGACAGCTCGATCGTCGGGTTGATCATGTGACCGCGGTGTCCGTCGGCGTCGTAGACGAACACCTGGGCGCCGACGCCGATCTGCGGGGCCGCCACCCCGGCCCGGCCGGGCGCGCCGAGCAGCGTGTCCATCAGGTCGCCGACCAGGGCGCGCAGGTCGGCGTCGAAGCTGGTCACCGGCTCGCACGGGGTACGCAGCACAGGGTCGCCGATGATCCGGATCGCGCGCATAGTCATGCCGGGAAGGCTAACCGCTCGTTACCGGCGATGGTGGGCGACCCGGGCCACCGCGCGCGTCGACGAGGGCCTGCACCCCGTCCAGGAGGCGTTCCAGGCCGAACTCGAACGCCCGGTCGGGGTCGCCGGGGGCCTGGTACTCCTGCCCGGCGGCGGTGCCGACCCGGGCGGCGAGGGGGAAGCGGCGGGGGTCGAGGACCTTCTCCAGGTAGGGGGCGTGGGCCTGCCACCACTGTTCGTCGGTCATGCCGGTGCGCCCGAGGGCCTGGGCGGCCTCGACGGCGGCGCGGACCGCCCCGTGGACGTAGTTGTCCACCAGGGTGACCACGGCGTCCATCTCCAGGTCGGTCAGGCCGATGCCGTCGACGGCGGACAGCTCGTGTTCGTACCTGGCGGTGACGTTGGGGCCCAGCGGGGGGCGGGTGGTGGCGACCTGGAGCAGCCACGGATGGCGCAGGTACAGCGCCCGGTTGTCCCGGGCGACGCGGGTCAGCCGGGCCCGCCAGTCGTCGGCGGTGTCGGTGGGGCGGGCGGTCTCGCCGTGCACGGTGTCGAGCATGACGTCGAGCAGCTCACCCTTGCCGGGGACGTGGGTGTAGAGGGACATGGTGCCCACCCCGAGCCGCTCGGCGACGCGGCGCATGGAGAGCGCGGCCAGCCCCTCGGCGTCGGCGAGGTCGATCGCGGCGGCCACGATCCGTCCGACGCTGAGGTCGCCGCCGCGGCGGCTGGCCTTCTCCCGGGTACGCCAGAGCAGGGCGAGGCTGCGGGCGGGATCCCCGGTGCCGCTGTACTCGACGCTCATGCCGGTCACCCTACCCACCGCCGTACCGTAGGGTGTACGGTACGGCGTACGACAACGACGGGGGAAGGGAGCGGTGCATGCCCGCACCGATCATCACCACGCGCGACCTGCGCAAGCGCTACGCCGACACGCACGCCCTGGCCGGGCTCGACCTGACCGTGCCCGCCGGGGTCGTCTGCGCGGTCCTCGGCCCCAACGGCGCCGGCAAGAGCACCCTGGTGCGGGTCCTGGCCACCCTCACCCGACCCGACGCCGGCGACGCCCGGGTCGCCGGGCACGACGTGCGCGCCGAGCCCCGGCAGGTCCGCGCCCGCATCGGCCTGCTCGGGCAGCACACCGCCGTCGACGAGGTGCTCGGCGGCCGGGAGAACCTGCTGCTCTTCGGCCGGCTGCACCACCTGTCCCCCACCCGCGCCCGGGCCCGCGCCGACGAGCTGCTGGCCCGGTTCGACCTCACCGACGTCGCCGACCGGCCCGCCGGCACGTACTCGGGGGGCACCCGGCGCCGCCTCGACCTGGCCGCCGCGCTGGTCGCCGACCCGCCGGTGCTCTTCCTCGACGAGCCCACCACCGGCCTGGACCCGCGCGCCCGCACCGGCGTGCACGACGCCGTGCGGGCCCTGGCCGACGCCGGCACCACCGTCCTGCTGACCACCCAGTACCTGGAGGAGGCCGACCGGCTCGCCGACACCGTCGTCGTGGTCGACCACGGCCGGGTCGTCGCCGAAGGCACCCCCGAGCGGCTGCGCGGCACCCTCGGCGCCGACCGGGTGGAGGTGCTCCTCGACCACGCCGGCGACCTGGCCGCGGCCACCGACGCCATCGGCGCGGCCACCGGCGCCACGCCACGGGTCGACCCCGACGCGCTGCGGGTCGGCGTGCCCGCCGCCGACCGGGTCGGCACCCTCGGCGCGGTGCTGGCCGCGCTGACCGCCGCCGGCGTCACCGCGGTCGACGTGACACTGCGCCGACCCACCCTCGACGAGGTGTTCCTGCATCTGACCGCCGACCGGGCGGCGGTGGCCCGATGAGCGCCACCGCCCTGACCGACACTGCCACCCTCACCGGGCGGGCCCTGCGCCACTGGCGCCGCCAACCCACCCCGGTGCTGGTCACCCTGCTCTTCCCGATCCTGCTGGTGCTGATGTTCGGCTACCTGCTCGGCGGGGCCATGGTGGTGCCCGGCGGCGGCGACTACCGGGAGTTCCTGCTGCCCGGCATGTTCGCCATGACCATGCTCTTCGGCGTGGAGACCACCTACACCGCGGTGGCCACCGACGCCGCCCGTGGCGTCACCGACCGGCTGCGGTCCCTGCCCGTCGCCCGGGGCGCGGTGATCGCCGGTCGCGCCACCGCCGACGGGCTGCACGCCGTCGTGGCGTTGGCCGTCATGCTGGCCTGCGGGCTGGCCGTCGGTTGGCGGCCGCACGCCGGCGTCGGCCCGGCCCTGGCCGCGGTCGGACTGTTGCTGCTGCTGCGGCTGGCCATGATCGTCGTCGGGATCCACCTGGCGCTGCTGCTGCGCGCCCCCGAGTCGGTGGTGGCCCTGCAGATCCTGGTCTGGCCGGTCGGCTTCGCCTCCAGCGCCTTCGTCGCCCCGCAGACCATGCCCGGCTGGCTGGGCGCCGTCGCCGCGTACAACCCGCTGTCGGCGACCGTCGCGGCCTGCCGGGAGCTGTTCGGCAACCCGGGCTGGGGCGGCGACGGGTTCACCGCCCGGCACGCCGTCGCCCTCGCCGTGGCCTGGCCGCTGGCGGTGATCGCCGTGGCCGGTCCGCTCGCCGTGCGCCGCTGGCAGCGACTGGACCGGTGAGCGAGGCCGGGGCAGCGCCGGCCCGCGGTGACCGGGGCGGCGCGCGACGGGTGACCGGCACTACCGTGGCGGCACTGTCGTGTCGCCGCCGAGGGAGCCCGCAGATGTATCCACCGATCGAGCCGTACGCGCACGGCCTGCTCGACGTCGGCGACGGCCAGCGGATCTACTGGGAGACCTGCGGCAACCCCGACGGGCGGCCCGCCCTGGTGGTGCACGGCGGCCCGGGCTCCGGGGCCACCCCCGGCTGGCGGCGGATGTTCGACCCGGCCGCCTACCGGATCGTCCTGTTCGACCAGCGTGGCTGCGGCCGCAGCCTCCCGCACGCCGCCGACCCGGCCGTGGACCTGTCGGTCAACACCACCGCCCACCTGCTGGCCGACATGGAACTGCTGCGCGCGCACCTGGGGATCGACCGGTGGCTGCTGCACGGCGCCTCGTGGGGGTCGTCACTGGCCCTGGCGTACGCGTCTCGCCACCCCGAGCGGGTCACCGCGCTGGTGCTGTTCAGCGTGGTCGCCAACACCCGCCGCGAGATCGACTGGGTGACCCGGGACATGGGGCGGATCTTCCCCGAGCAGTGGGCCCGCTTCCGCGACGGGGTGCCCGAGGCTGACCGGGACGGTGACCTGGCGGCCGCGTACGCCCGGCTGGTCGACGACCCCGACCCGGCGGTGCGGGACCGGGCCGCGCGCGACTGGTGCGACTGGGAGGACGTGCACGTCAGCCTCGCCGAGGGGCACCGGCCCAGCCCTCGCTTCGCCGACCCGGTGTTCCGGGCCGCCTTCGTCCGCCTGGTCACCCACTACTTCGCCAACCTGGGGTTCCTGCCCGACGGGCAGCTGCTGCGCGACGCGGGCAGACTCGCCGGCATCCCCGGCGTGCTGGTGCAGGGCCGCCTGGACGTCAGCGGCCCACCCGACATCGCCTGGCAGCTGACCCGGGCCTGGCCCGACGCCCGGCTGGTGATCGTCGAGAGCGGCGGGCACGGCACGGGGGCGGGCATGACCGAGGCGGTCCTGGCGGCCCTGGACGAGTTCGCCGGAGACTGACCCGGTCAGGGGCCGTCGCCGCGCCGGTACTCCCGGGGGGAGCAGCCGTAGCGGGCGCGGAACAGGCGACTGAAGTGCGCCTTGTCGCCGAACCCCCAACGGGCGGCGACGGCCTGCACCGGTTGGCCGGCGAGCAGCGGGTTGCGCAGTTCCCGGCGGCAGCGCTCCAGCCGCCGGTCACGGATCAGCGCGGCCAACCCGGCCGGCTGGTCGGCGAAGAGCCGGTGCAGGGTGCGCAGCGAGATGTGGTGCTCGGCGGCGACGGCGGCGGGGGTGAGCCGGACGTCGTCGAGGTGCTGCTCGACGAAGGCGACGATCTTCTCGCGTAGCGCGCCCTGTCGCACCTGGACCGGCAGGTCACCCTCCCGGTCCAGGTGTTCGGCGAGGGTCGCGGCGACCAGGTCCAGCACGATCCCGGCCAACGGGCCGGCCTGGGCGGCGGCGTACTCGTGCGGTCTGGTCGCCACCCTGCGCAGCAGCTGGGCCAGCAGCGCCGCCATGCCGGTGTCGGTGGAGATCCGGGTGGCCAGCAGCCGGCGCACCCGGTCCGGGGACAGCGGCAGGTCGCGGTGCGGCACCTGCACGGTGAGGGTGGCCGCCAGCTGCGGGCCGGCGCCGTCGTGCACCGCGAGGTACGGGCGGGCCATGTCCAGGAAGGTGAACTCGGCGGTGCCCACCTGGGCGTCCTGCCGCTCCTGGGTCAGGCTGCTGCGCCCGACCAGGGGCAGGGCCAACTGGTAGACGTCGGCCTCGGTGCGGCGGACCAACCGGGCGGGCCGGTCGCTGCGCAGCGACGAGTAGCGCAGCGCGGTGAGCCGGATCCGGCCCAGGTCGACCAGCCGGGCGGAGGCCACGAAGTCGTCCCGGTGCGGGGTGGTGATGTGGGCCGGGGCCAGGTCCTGCGCCACCATCTCCATCCAGCTGGCCAGCCGGTCGGGCGGCGGCAGCACGGTGGTGTCGAGGAAGTGGTGGGGTAGCACGTCGCCGGCGTCTTCCTGCCCTCGCCGCGGCCCGGTCGGCAGGTCACCGGCCGCCGCACGATCGTCCACGGTGGTCGGTCCCACCCTATGCCGGGCCCGGCCGCCGGACCAGGTCCGGCGCCGGTCAGCCGGCGAGCAGGGCCCGCACCGGGGCGGCCTTCGCCGCGGCCTCGGCCACCTCGGCCGCCGGGTCGCTGTCCCAGGTGATGCCGCCGCCGGCCCAGCCGTGCAGCCGGTCGCCGTCGGCGGCGGCGGTCCGGATGGTCAGACCCAGGTCGAGCCGGCCCGGCCCGACCCAGCCCAGCGCGCCCATGCCGGCGCCCCGCCCGACCGGCTCCACGGCGGCGATCAGCTCCAGCGCGGCCCGTTTGGGGGCGCCGGTGACCGACCCGCCCGGGCAGACCGCCCGCAGCAGCGCCGCCAGGCCGATCCCGTCGGCCAGCTGCGCCGAGACGGTCGACTCGGCCTGCCACAGGTCGCACCAGCGGCGCACCGCGAACAGCTCGTCCACCCGCACCGAACCGGTGCGGGCCAGCCGGGCCAGGTCGTTGCGTTCCAGGTCGACGATCATGATGTGTTCGGCGCGTTCCTTGGCCGAGGCGAGCAGTTCCCGCCGGCCGGCGTCGGTGGCCGGGCGGGTGCCCTTGATCGGCCGGGTGACGACCCGGCCGGCCGTGACCTCGACCAGGGTCTCCGGGGAGGCGCAGCCGATCGCCCAGCCGGCGCCGTGCAGGGTGCCGCCGTAGCGGGCACCGGGCAGCCCGGCGAGGCGGGCCAGCGCCGGGCGGGGGTCGCCGGTGTAGTCGGCGGCGGCGTGTCCGACGACGTTGACCTGGTAGACGTCGCCGCGGCCGATGGCGGCGCGGACGGCCTGCACGGCGTCGGCGTGCTCACCGGGGGTCCAGCTGTCCCGCCACGGCCCCACCCACCACCGGCCCGGTTCGGTTCGCCGTGGTGGCCGGGGCGGGCGGGCGTGGCCGTAGACCACCACCGCCACCTCGGGCAGCGTGGCCACCGGGTTGGCGGCGCCCGAAGGGGCGCCGGCCATCGCGGCCCCGGCGGCGGCGGAGACGTACAGCGCCGCCCCGCACGGGCCGGCCGGGTCGTGGCCCGCGGGGCGGGTCAGGTCGTCCACCGCCAGACCGTGCCCGAGCAGGAACTCCTCGGTCAGGGCGGCCGGGTCGCCGCCGTCGGCGGGCCGCCACTCGAAGCGGTCCCGTTCGACGAGGGCGGCGCGGCACGCCGCAGGGGCGGCGGGCACGTCGACCACACCGGGTGGGAGCGTTTCCACGCCGTACGGCCCCATCGACCTCATCCGTTCAGCGGATTTCGGGTTAACAAGACGGATGGCTGCTCGATCCCGCGCGGTTTCCCTTGGTACTGTGCGTCACTGGTCATGTGAACCATGACACAGTGCCCCCACAGTCCGGAGAACCCGATGTGCCAGCACCAACCCACCTGCCCTTCCGCCGAGGCCACCGACCGGGAAGCCGCCAAGGTCATCGCCTGCTTCCGTGAGCAGGGCTGGAGCCTGCTCTGCAACGGCGTCATCATCTTCGAGGACACCGGCGAGCTGCTCCCCGACGGCAGCTGCATCGCCCCGCACCGCGGCCCGGCCCGACACGCCCTCGTCGCCTGACCAACACGCAGCGTACGCGCCGGCACCGCCGGTCCTCCGCCCGGAGGACCCGCGCCGCCGGCGTCGCAGGCCGGGGCGGCGAACCGCCCGCCCCGGCGCCACCGCCTCAGTCCTCGAACGCCTCCGGCGCCGGGCACGAGCAGACCAGGTTCCGGTCGCCGTACGCCCCGTCGATGCGCCGCACCGGCGGCCAGTACTTCGCCATCCGGTCCACCCCCGCCGGATAGCCGGCCACCGACCGCGGATAGCCGTGCGACCACTCGTCGCCGGTCAGCATCGCCGCCGTGTGCGGGGCGTTGGCCAGCGGATTGTCCCCCGCCGGCCACTCACCCGAGGCAACCTTGTCGATCTCCGCCCGGATCGCGATCATCGCCTCGCAGAACCGGTCCAGCTCGGCCAGGTCCTCGCTCTCGGTCGGCTCCACCATCAGCGTCCCGGCCACCGGGAACGACATCGTCGGCGCGTGGAAGCCGTAGTCGATCAGCCGCTTCGCCACGTCGTCGACGCTCACCCCGCTGGCCTTCGTCAGCGGCCGCAGGTCCAGGATGCACTCGTGCGCCACCAGGCCCTTGTTGCCGGCGTACAGCACCGGGAAGTGGTTGCGCAGCCGCGCCGCCACGTAGTTCGCGGCCAGCACCGCCACCCCGGTGGCCCGGGTCAGCCCCGCCGCGCCCATCATCCGCAGGTACGCCCACGGGATCGGCAGGATCCCCGCCGACCCGTACCTCGCCGCCGAGATCGCCGGCCGCGCGTCGGCGTGCGCGCCGAGCGGGTCGCCGGGCAGGAACGGCGCAAGGTGCGCCCGTACCGCCACCGGGCCCACGCCCGGGCCACCGCCGCCGTGCGGGATGCAGAACGTCTTGTGCAGGTTCAGGTGCGACACGTCCGCGCCGAACCTACCCGGCTTGGCGAAGCCGACCAGGGCGTTGAGGTTCGCCCCGTCGACGTACACCTGACCGCCGGCGTCGTGGACCTTCGCGCACAACTGCGCGATGCCGGTCTCGTACACCCCGTGCGTCGACGGGTACGTCACCATGATCGCCGCCAGGGCGTCGCGGTGCTTGTCGATCTTCGCGTCGAGGTCGACCAGGTCGACGTTGCCGTCGGCGTCGCAGCCGACCACCACGACCCGCATGCCGGCCATCACCGCCGACGCCGCGTTGGTGCCGTGCGCCGACGACGGGATCAGGCACACGTCCCGGTGGCCCGCACCGCGGTCACGGTGGTACGCGCGGATGGCCAGCAGCCCGGCCAGCTCACCCTGCGACCCGGCGTTGGGCTGCACGCTGACCGCGTCGTAGCCGGTCACCTCGGCCAGCCACCCCTCCAGCTGCCCGATCAGCTCCCGGTACCCGGCGGTCTGCTCCGCCGGGGCGAACGGGTGGACGTGCGCGAACTCCGCCCAGGTGATCGCCTCCATCTCGGTGGTGGCGTTGAGCTTCATCGTGCACGACCCCAGCGGGATCATGCCCCGGTCCAGGGCGTAGTCGAAGTCGGAAAGGCGGCGCAGGTAGCGCAGCATCGCCGTCTCCGAGTGGTGGCTGCGGAACACCGGGTGGGTGAGGAATTCCGACGTGCGGCGCAACTCGACCGGCAGCGCCGCGTCCACGTCCCCGTCGACGCCGTCGACGCCGAACGCCGCCCACACCGACCGCAGGTGGGCCCCGGTGGTGGTCTCGTCGCAGGCGATCCCCACCCGGTCGGCGTCGACCAGCCGCAGGTTCACGTTGCGTGCGGCGGCGGCGGCGACCACCTCGGCCGCCCGCCCGGGCACGACCGCGGTGACGGTGTCGAAGAACGCGACGTCCGCGACCTGCACGCCACCGGCGCGCAGCCCGGCCGCGAGCCGCGCCGCCATGCCATGGGTACGCGTCGCGATCGCCCGCAGCCCGTCCGGGCCGTGGTAGACCGCGTACATGCCGGCCATCACGGCCAGCAGCACCTGCGCGGTGCAGATGTTGCTGGTCGCCTTCTCCCGCCGGATGTGCTGCTCCCGGGTCTGCAACGCCAGCCGGTACGCCGGGTTGCCGTCGGCGTCCTTGGACACCCCGACCAGCCGGCCCGGCAGCATCCGCTCCAGACCCGACCGGACCGCCAGGTAGCCGGCGTGCGGGCCACCGAAGCCCATCGGCACCCCGAACCGCTGGGTGGTGCCCGCGGCGATGTCGACGCCGATCTCCCCCGGCGGGCGCAGCAGCGTCAACGCCAGCAGATCCGCGGCGACGGTGACCAGCGCGCCGACCGCGTGCGCTGCGGTGACCAGCGCGGCGTGCTCGCGTACCGCCCCGGACGCCCCCGGGTACTGAAGGTGCAGGCCGAAGAACTCGCCCGGCAGCTCGTCGCGCTCCACGTCCAGCACGCGCACGTCGATGCCGAGCGGCTCGGCCCGGCTGGCGATCACCGCGACGGTCTGCGGCAGGGTGTCGGCGTCGACGACGTACACGTTGCTCTTACTCTTGGACGCGCGGCGGGCGAGGGTCATCGCCTCGGCGGCGGCGGTGCCCTCGTCGAGCATCGACGCGTTGGCGGTGGCCAGGCCGGTCAGGTCGGTGACCATGGTCTGGAAGTTCAGCAGCGCCTCCAGCCGGCCCTGGCTGATCTCCGGCTGGTACGGCGTGTACGCCGTGTACCAGGCCGGGCTCTCCAGCACGTTACGGCGGATCACCGCCGGGGTGTGCGTGCCGTGGTAGCCCAGCCCGATCATCGACACGGCCACCGTGTTGCGGCCGGCCAGGGCGCGCAGCTCGGCGATCGCCTCGGCCTCGCCTGCCGGCTCGGGCAGGTCCAGGGTGCCGTGCCAGCGGATCACCTCGGGGATCGCGGCGTCCATCAGCTCGTCGATCGAGCCGTAGCCGACGGCCTCCAGCATCCGGCGCTCGTCGGCCGGTACGGGGCCGATGTGCCGGTCGGCGAACTGCTCTGCGGTCATGCGCTGCGCTCCTTGCGGGGGCGAGGTCGACGGGTCGGCCTCCCCCTGAGTCACGCGTGACGCGCTCCACAGCGCCTGCCCACGAGGTCCTTTTGCCTGAGAGGTTCCGGGGAGGAATCTGCCCCTTCGGCGCCGCCCGGATGGTTTCCGGGCGATCTCTCCCACGTGGGTGGTACCGGCATGGTCAACGCTACCAGCGCCCACGTTTCGCGCAGATGTCCTACCCCGGCTCAGCCCGCCACCGGGCTCGCCGCGGCGGGCACCGCACCCGCGCCGGCGTCCGCGCTCACCCGCGGGGCGAGCGCGCCGGCCAACCCGCCCAGCAGCGCACCCAGCGGGGCGTCCACCCGCAGCGTCGCGTGGCCGTCGCCGCGGGTCGGGCCCTGGTTGACGATCGCCACCGGGATGTTCTGCCTCGCCGCCGCCAACACGAACCGCCGCCCCGACATCACCGTCAACGACGACCCGAGCACCAGCAGCGCCCGCGCCCCGCCGACCAGGTCGAAACACCGCGACACCCGCGCCGCGGGCACCGTCTCGCCGAAGAACACCACATCCGGCTTGAGCATCCCGGTGCCACAGAACGTGCAGTCGACCGTCCGGAACCCGGCCACCTGCCCGTCGTCGAGGTCCACATCCCCGTCCGGGTTGACCGTCACCGCGGCCACGTCGAAGTCGGGGTTGGCCTCCCGCAGCCGCCGGTCCAGCTCGTCGCGGGACGTGCGGTTGCCGCAGTCCAGACAGATCACCTCGTCGAGGCGCCCGTGCAGCTCCACCACCGGCGTGCTGCCCGCCGCGGTGTGCAACCCGTCGACGTTCTGGGTGATCACCGCGTCGACCAGCCCGGCGGCCTGGAGCCGGGCCACCGCCCGGTGCCCGTCGTTGGGCGCCGCCCGGGCGATCGTGCGCCACCCCAGGTGGCTGCGCGCCCAGTAGCGGCGCCGCGCCACCGGATCACCGGTGAACGTCTGGTACGTCATGGGGGTGTGCCGGCGGGCCGCGCCGCTGGGCCCCCGGTAGTCGGGGATGCCCGACTCGGTGGACAGGCCCGCCCCGCTGAGCACCACCACACCACCGGCGGCCACCAGACGGTGCAGGGCGTCGATCGTCTCGCTCACCCGTCCATGCTGCCTCGCGCCACCCCCGCTCGGCGACCGCACACCGGTGACCCTCGTCGCCGCCGACCGGCCCCGCCGGCCCGCCCGCGGCACTAGGTTGCAGGTATGCGTGTCGTCATCGCCGGAGGCCACGGCAAGATCGCCCGGCTGCTGGAACGGGAACTCACCGGCCGGGGCGCCACCGCCGTCGGCCTGATCCGCAACCTCGACCACGCCGCGGCGCTGCGCGCCGCCGGCGCCCTGCCCGTCGCCTGCGACCTGGAACGCGCCGGCGTCGAGGAGGTCGCCGGGCACCTGTCCGGCGCCGACGCGGTGGTCTTCGCCGCCGGCGCCGGCCCGGGCAGCGGCGCCGCCCGCAAGGACACCGTCGACCGGGCCGCCGCCGTGCTGCTCGCCGACGCCGCCCAGGCCGCCGGGGTACGCCGCTACCTGCTGGTCTCCTCCATGGGGGTGGACCAGCCACCGGCCGCCGGCACCGACGAGGTGTGGGCGGCGTACCTGGCGGCCAAGAAGGCCGCCGAGGACGACATCCGCGGCCGGGACCTCGACGCGACCGTCCTGCGCCCCGGCCGGCTGACCGACGACCCGCCCACCGGCCGGATCACCCTCGCCCCGCACGTGCCGCCCGGCGCGGTCACCCGCACCGACGTAGCCCGGGTCCTCGTCGCCCTCCTGCAGCACCCGGGCACCGCCGGCGCCGTCCTGGAACTCACCGACGGTGACACCCCGATCGCCGACGCCGTCGCCGCCGTCGACACGCCCTGAACCCGCCGCCCGGCGGGGCCGCTGAGCAGGTCGGCGTCAGCCGCCGAGGACACCGCGCAGCTGCGCCGCCGCGCCACCGGCCGCCGCGGCGTCCGCGCGCAACTGGTCCGACTGGGCGCTGAGGTACTGCTGCCAGCGGTCCAACTGCTGCTGGGCGGCCGCCACCGCGGCCAGCGCCGCCGCGTGCCGCTCCTCCAACTGCTGCAACTTGCGCTGCAACTCGTGGACCCCCGGACCGCCCACCGGCGGCAGCGGACCCGACCCGCCCAACACCCCACCGCCCAGCAGCCCGTTGGACGCCGGGGCACTCATCTCACCGGCCCGCCGGTGCGCCTCGGCCAAGATCTCGTCGGCCTGCCGCCGCGCGTCGGAGATGATCTCCGCGCCCTCCGCGCTGGCCTCACCGATGGTGCGGTTCGCCTCGTCCTGCGCCCGCATCGCCAACTCCACCGTCATCGGGTCCGGACCCGACGGCGCGGCGTTCGACGGCAGGGTGCCGTGCCGCAACATCTCCACCTGGCTCAGCAGGCCCTGGTTCTCCCGCTTCTGCCGCTCCAGCTCCGCGGCCAGCAACGAGATCCGGTCGTCGGCGGACCGGACGACCTCGGTGACCTCCTCCGCGGCCAACCAGTGACTGCCCCGGAACCGGCGGGCCTCCAACATGGCCAGCGCGCGGGCCGTCTCACCCTGGTCCACCAGACCGGGCATGCTGATCCGATGGTCGGAGTGATGGTCGATGCTCATCGGGCACCTGTCCAACTGAAGTCGCGCGGGGCAGCGGCGCCGGCCTCGGCGAGGGGCGGGTAGAGGGAGTGATCGTAGCTCTCCGTCAGGATCTGCTCAGGCTGCACACCCGACCGCGCCAGTATCGTGATCGTCTCCCGGGTCATCTCCGGGCTGCCGCACACCAGGATCTCCGTGTCCGTCCACGGGCCCAGCCGCACCGCCGTGTCCCCCGCCTTGCCGATGGCGCCCTGCCAACCCCACCCGGTCTCCACCGTGGGCACGTACCGCAGCCAACCCGCCGCGCCGTTCTGCCACGCCTGCGCCGGCGGCATCGACGCCAACTGCGCCAACGCCTGGTCGTCGTACAGGTCGTCCGGGGTGCGACCCCCCACCACCAGGGTCGTACGCCGCCCCGAGCCCTGCTGCAACGCCTCCACCACCGCCCGCAACGGCGCCAGCCCCGTACCCCCGGCCACCAGCAGCAACGGCAACTGCGGCGACCTGTCGTACGACGACAGCGCCGTGCCCACCGGATGACCCAGCAGCAGCCGGTCCCCGGCCCGCAACTTGCGCACCAGGTGGGTGGAGAACCGTCCGGTGGCCCGGACGTGGAAGTCGATGGTGCCGTCCGCGCGCGGCGCGTTCGCCGGCGACAGGTACCGCCACGTGCGCAGCTCCGGCACCTGCACCGGCAGCGACTGCCCCGGCAGGTAGTTGCACAGGTAGTTCGGACGCACCGTGAACACCGCCACGTCGGAGCGGCGCCGCTCCACCCCCAGCACGTCGGCCTCCCAGTACGGCGGTGACGTGCGCTCCGCCTCGGCCGCGCCGGTGAGCATCAACTTCGCCACCACCTCGTACGCCGCCGCCCACTCCGCCTTCAACGACGGCGTCCAGTACGGGCCGAGGAACCGCTCCAGGGTGGCCAGCAACGCCTGACCCACCCAGATGTAGTGCCGCTCCCCCATCGCCACGTGCCGGCCCCGCTGGTCCTGCCCGTGGAACCGCCGGTGGTCGGCGCCCAACCGGTGCGCGAACGCCGTCAACGCGCCGGGATCGTCCAGATTGGTGATGATGTGCCCCAACGCCTTGAGGAGCTTGTCCTCCTGGTACTGCATGTTCGTCGGGAACATCGAACGGGTCTCCGGAGCGACCACGAACAACGTCGCGTAGAAGTACTTCGACGCTTCCGCGCCGGCGGCGGAGAACTGGCTCCAACTCTGCCGCAGGGCCGCGCTGTCCATCGTCAGTCCTCCTGCTTACGGGCGATCGCGTGACGCTCCCGAAGAGTCAACCCCATCCCGCCCTCGGGGTCGTAGGCGCGGTCCCCCTGCCACAGGTTCGGGTTCGGCACCCGGGTGTCGTAGTAGCGGTGATGCACCGCGTGCAACGCCGCCCACCCCACGCTGCCGTTGAGCCACGACCAGTCCCCGTACACCGGACGGCCCGCCTTCTCCTCCTGCCCGCAGAACTTCATGAACAGCTCCGACTCGGTGTGCGGGTCCGACACCCGCACCCCGGCCAGCCTGAACGAGTGCAGCACCGCCTGGTTGATGACCAGCACGGCGTGCTCCCGCCACAGGTTGTCCTCCCGGCCGGTGTCCAACCCCAACGCCGCCGCCACCACCCGCAACTGGTCGTACCGGTCGGCGTCGCCCATGTTGCGGGTCCCGATCTCGTCGGACAGGTAGTGACCGTTGAACGGCGCGCAGCTGTAGTCCACCCCACCGATTCGCAGCCGCATGTTGCTGATCACCGGCAGGGCGTGCCAGCGCAGCATCAGATCCGCGAACCACGGATGGTCCGGATGCGACAGCGCCACCTCCCGCACCAGCTCACGCGGCACCTCCACCACCGCCGGGTCCTCCGTGGCCGTCTCGATCACCCACGGCAACGGATCGAAGCGCCCCGGCACCGGCGGCGGCCGCCACCCCAACCGCAGCGCCGCCTCCGTCATCCCCACCTGCACCGGATCACCCAGCACCGAACCGTCGGGCTGCCGGTGACCGCAGTACCGGATCAGCTGGTCGTTCCAGATCCGCGCCCGCGGACCCACCCCCGGCCGGTCCGGCGCGAACACCGTCATCACCGACTGGATCCGCCCACCGTTGTCCCCGGTCGCCAGGTGCGCCGCCAACTCCTTGGCGATCCCCGCCGCCGAGGTGACATGCCGCCGGTCGCGGACCTTCAGACCCGCCCACCGCACCCGCCCCACACAGCGCACCGAGTTACGCCAGGCCACCTTCGCCCCGTACGCCAACTCCTCGCGGGTGTGCCGGTACGACCCGGTCAGCGCGATCTCCTCGCCGACCTCCTCCAACCGCTGCGCCAGACCCGGCAGCTTCCGCTCGGCGTGGAACAGGCCCAGGAACTCCTCGGCCTCCGCGGCGACGTCCCCGCCGGCGCCCGGCGCCACCTCGACCTCGACCGCCGGGTCCTGCGGGGTCACCGCTCCGGTCACCGGACAGGTCATCGTGGAATGGTCTGCGACGGCGCTGCCGGCCCTCACGGGACGCAGGCCGACAGGGTGGTCAGTGTGCACTTCGGCTCGTTTCCCCGTCCTCAGGCAGGCGGCGGCGCGACTGCCACGCCGTCCCCAACTCGGCCCCACCACCTACCTGACCGTCACTCACAGTGACAATCCGCTCTCAGTGGTGATCACCCAGCACAGGATTCCTGTCCACAGGAAAACTGTCAACAAGCCAAATCCACCCCGGAGCGTCCATAAGAGACGACACCGGCCCGCCCACACGACAGTGCCGCGGCCCACCGGACCGCGGCACCCAGAAAAACCCCGATCAACCAGCCCGACGCCGCGCCCGCCGCGCCGCCAGCTCGTCACCCACCGGCTCCACACCCACCACCGGCTCCGCCGCAGCCGGCTCAGCCGGCAGATGCGACAACGAACCCTGGATCTCCTTGAACGCACCACCGATCGCGATGCCGAAGACGCCCTGCCCACCCTGCAACAGGTCCACCACCTCCTCCGGCGACCGGCACTCGTACACCGTCGTCCCGTCGGAGATCAACGTGATGCCCGCCAGATCCTCCACCCCACGCGACCGCAACGCCTCGATCGCCTTACGGATGTTCTGCAACGACACCCCGGCATCCAACAACCGCTTCACAACCTTCAACACCACCAGGTCGCGGAACGAGTACAACCGCTGGGTCCCCGAACCCGACGCGTCCCGGACACTCGGCACCACCAACGACGTACGCGCCCAGTAGTCCAACTGCCGGTAACTGATACCCACCGCGTGACACGCCGTCACACCCCGGTACCCCACCGAACCGTCACCATCGGTTGCCGACCCCGGCGGGACCAACCCCGCACCCTGCTGCTGCGTACCCGGATCGGGATCTCGCGGCTCATGCATCCGGACAACCTCCCCGCCCGTGCGGCGACACGCCGTTTCCCGCGACGCGCGCCCCTCGACACGGCAACCCTATAGCGCCGTGGAAGGGATACCACGCAGGAACCGTCGCGACACGCCGCCGCGAAGATCACCAACCGCACCGGCACACCCACGGTCACGGCAAGTGACGACCAACCCGAACCGGCCCACCACCACCCGGGCCACCGGATCAACCCGCGAAATCCTCCGGCCGCACCTGCTCCAGGAACTCCCGGAACTTCTCGACCTCGTCCTCCTGCTCATCGGGAATCACGATCCCCGCCTCGCTGAGGACCTGCTCCGCACAACGAATGGGAGCACCGACCCGCAACGCCAACGCGATCGAATCACTCGGCCGGGCCGACACCCGCACCCCGTCCCCGAGCAACAGATCAGCGTAGAAGACGTTCTCCTTCAACTCGGTGATCTCCACCGCCCGCAACGGCGCACCCAACGCCACCAACACATCCCGCAGAAGGTCATGAGTCAACGGACGCGCCGGCTTCACACCCTGCTGCTCATAGGCAATCGCCGTCGCCTCGACCGCGCCGATCCAGATCGGCAGATAGCGGTCCCCCTCGACCTCCCGCAGCAGGACGATCGGCTGGTTGCTGGGCAGCTCCACCCGAACTCCGACCACGCTCAGCTCGCGCACCGCCGCCTCCGTGTCGTCGTCGCCTACGCACCGCGCCCTTCCCTGCACGGTACACGGACCGCGACACGGTCGTCCCATGCGCTCACCTGCACCACGCGCCGCCGGAAAGGGGTTACCCCGGCAAGCCTACGACACGCTTCCCGGAACAGATCTCTCACCGCCCGCCCCGCCCACCACACACGCGACGGGCGCCGGCAGCCCCAGCCACCGACGCCCGTAGACACCACACCTCACCGGCCCAACGTCGACCGCAACCCCACCCGCACCAACGCGGCATGCAACTGCTGCGACAACGCCACCAACTCCCGCGCCGTCTCCGCCGCCCGCGCCTGCGCCGCAGGATCCGACTGCCGCACCAACGGCGCCACCAACTGCGCGAACAGACCGACCTCCCGATCCGCCGCCGTCCGGTAACCCCGCAGATGCCGCGGCTCCAACCCGTACGCCGCCAGACCCGCCACCGCCCGCGCGATGATCAACGCATCACCGTCGTACCAACCCGGCGGATCCGACACCAGCACACCGAGCCGCTCCAACTCCACCAACGTCGACTCGGCGACCCCACTACGCGCGATCAGATCCACCCGCGAGAGCCGCACCGGAGCCGACTCGGCAGGCTCCTGCGACCCACGCCCCGGAACCTCACCATCGGGACCCACCGCCACCAACGTCGGCCGCTGCCGACCCGGCGACGCACCACCGGCATCCCACTGCGCCAGCTGGTCCCGGATCACCCGCAACGGAAGATACTGATCCCGCTGCGCAGCCAACACGAACCGCAGCCGGGCCACATCGTCCCAGCTGTACTTCCGGTAACCCGCCGCCGTCCGCTGCGGCTCCACCAGACCCTCGGCCTCGAGAAACCGCAACTTCGAAATGGTGGTATCCGGAAAATCCACCCGCAACTGAGCCAGCACCTCGCCGATACTCATCAGCGGTTGAGACCGCGCCGCCCCGGGCGGCGTCGAAGCCGCAGGCTCGTTCACCCCCGGCCGGCCTCCTCCTCCGGGCGCGGACCGGCGATGAACACCACCCGGAACTTACCGATCTGCACCTCGTCACCATTGCTCAACGTGGCCGCCTCGACCCGCTCCCGATTCACGTACGTGCCGTTCAGGCTGCCCACGTCCCGCACCGTGAACGTGCCACCGTCCCGGTGGAACTCGGCGTGCCGCCGTGACACCGTCACATCGTCGAGGAAGATGTCACTGTCCGGGTGCCGTCCACTGGTCGTCACATCGTGGTCCAGCAGGAACCGGGCACCCGCATTCGGCCCACGACGCACCACCAGCAGCGCCATGCCCGGCGGCAGCGAACCGGACATCCGGCTCGGCACCACATCGGTATCCGGACCCTCCAGCACTTCGTCGAGCGAACCGAGATTGAGCGTCGAAGTGACGTCGAGCGGGGGGAACTCGTCGCCTGGGCGCGTCATGGGACCACCTCACGGATCAGATCGGTCAGCGTCGGGCAATGGCGGGCAATGGCCGCCGGGCAATCCACACACCCAGCGGCTGGCTCCCCGTGCCAGGGAAGGCAAACACCACGAACGCTCAACTATTGGGTTCTCGGTCGACTGGGCGAGCCTAGCCAGCGCCGAAATGCAGGGCAACCGGACGCGCGGAACCAACCCACGCCCCGGCCAGGACAACTCAGCTCTCGACGAGCTCGCGGTACGCGCCGGCGGTCAGCAGGGAATCCAGCACCGCCGGATCCTCGACCGCGATCTCCACCAACCAACCCGCACCGTACGGATCAGTGTTGATCACCTCAGGCGTGTCGGCCAACGCGTCGTTGCGCGCCACCACCGTGCCACCCACCGGCGCGTAGATCTCCGACACCGACTTCGTCGACTCGATCTCACCCAGCGACTCACCCGCCGCCACCACCGCACCGGACTCCGGCAGCTGGACAAACACGATGTCACCCAGAGCATCCTGAGCGAAATGGGTGATACCGACCCGGACCCTACCGGCATCGCCACCCACCACCCACTCGTGCTCGGCGGTGTAACGCAGATCCTCAGGAATCACCAGACGCGTCCTTCATCCATCGAGGCACCGGAGAACCGGCGCGGCCGCGCCGGTCACGAGACCGGACGGGCGTGTTCCAGCTTCAACGGATCATGCAGCGCCGAAACCTCGACAGTCCCACGATCCTCGACGATCACGTTACCGCCGCCACCCTGAACCGACGCGACCACCCCGCCGGGAATGTTGAGCGCCGTACGCATCGTCGCCGGATCACCGATCACCATGATCGTAAACGGACCCGACAATCGGCGCCCGTCCACCACCAGCGCACCGTTCTCCCCGTCCAGGAAATACGTCGACGCCACGATCCGAGCCGGCGTACCCCCGGCACCCGAGATCTGCATCGCCTCCGCACCCGCGCCCCGCAACTCCTGCACGGCGTCCAACACCCGGTTCGCCGAGATCGAACCACTGCCCGGCTCGAACCGCACCGTCAACCCCGGACCCGTCGCCGGCAACGTCCCCGCCAGGATCCCCAGCTCGTCCGCCCGCCGCGTCGCCTCCTCCAACGCCGCCTGCCGACCCTGCTCACCCGAGCGCAACTGCCGCTGACTGTCCTCCAGCGTCGCGATGTCCTGCCGCAGCCGGGTCTCCCGCTGCCCCAGGTCCGACAGGATCCGCACCAGGTCCTCCTGCCGGGTCGCCCCGGCCGCCGGATCCGTCGACGTCGTCCGCAACTGCACCACCAGCGTGAAACCCAGCAACGCCAGCAGCACCGCGATCATCACCGACGCGCCGCTGAACCGCCCCCGACCACCACCGGCAGCAGCGCCACCGACCACAGCCTCCGCCGGCCGCTCGTCGTCCGCCGGCCGCTCAGCGGGAACCGCCGGCCCCACCGGCGCCAACGGACTCAACTCGTCGGCGTCCGGCGCCTCCGGCCGAGGATCCGGCTCACCCGCCGGACCCTCCGGACGCGCCGGCTCCACCGGCTCCGGCCAACCGGTACCCGTGCCGCTGCGCTCGTCGTCACTCATGCTGAAAACCTACGCCCGGAACAGGTGACGACGGATCGCCGCCACGTTGCCGAAGATCCGCACACCGAGTACCACCACCACACCGGTCGACAACTGACCACCCACACCCAACTGGTCACCCAGATAGACGATCAGGCCAGCGACCAGCACGTTCGAGATGAACGACACCACGAACTGCTTGTCGTCGAAGATCCGGTCGAGCTTCGCCCGCACCCCACCGAACACCGCGTCCAACGCCGCCACCACCGCGATCGGCAGATACGGCTGCAACGCGACGGGCACCGTCGGGTCCAGGTACACCCCGAGCACCACACCGGCGAGCAACGCCAGCACCGCGATCATCGGACACCTCCGGAGGGGCTGGGAGACACACCCGGACCGGACGGCCCGGGACTCGACGAACGACCACCGCCCGAGATCGAGGGACTCGGACTCACCGGCGGCCTGGCGTAGCGTAGCTGCGGCTCCGCGGCGGCCGGCAGGGTGAGGTCCTCCGCCTCCCGCACCCCGAACGACAACCCCGTCGTCCTGGCCACCTCCTCCATCAACAGCGCCGCCCGACTGTCCCGGAACCGGCGCTGCATCGACCCCGGACCGATCGCCGACACCTCGTACGGCCCCGTCACCGGCCGGAAGTCCACCAGGATCGCCTCCCCCGCCGTCCGGATCGTCGACGTCGCCGTCAACCGCTGCCCGTTGATCGCGATCGCCTCCGCACCCGCACCCCACAGGTCGTTCGCCACCCGCTGCAGATCCGTGTACAACACCCGCGGCGGGCCCGCGCCCGCACCCGTCACCGCGTCGGTGTCCTGCGCCGCGTCGGCCAGCCGCACCACCACACCGTCACCGCGCACCCGACCCAGCCCGGTCCCCGCCTCCAGCTCCCGCAGCCGCGCCGCCTGCGAACCACCCAGCGCCGCGTCCCGCTGCCGGCCGACCTCCTCACGCAACTGGTCGGCCCGCACCGACAACCGGTCGGTCTCCCCGGCCCGCTCCCGGATCTGCTCCACCAGGCCCGCCCGGGTCTGGCTGCGCTCCGGCTCCGCCGCGGCGGTCTCCCGGTAGGCGACCACGAACAGCACCCCGAGCGCCACCGTCACCAGCAGGCTCACCACCCGCGCCGACGCACCCCGCCAGCCACCCGCGGAGGACGGAGAACCCTGGGCGGCGCGACGACGGGCGGCCGCCGCGTCGGCGTACCCCGGATCCAACGGGTTGCGGAACAACTCGGTCAGGAAGTCCGGCGCGTACACCCGCGTCGCCGGACCCCGGCCCTCCCCGGAGCCGTCGCTCACGCCGTCACCCCTCCGGAACCGTCCCGTACCGCCCGGACCAGGCGGCTCGCCTGCACCACGTACATCGCCCCGGCCGCCCAGTAGAGGACCAGACCCCACCAGGCCAGCCCCCAGCCGATCGCGCCGGCCGCGGTCGCCGCCGCCGGCGCCGAGGCCGCCAGCAGCAGGATCGGGAACGCCGCCAGCAGCAGGAAGGTCGCCGTCTTGCCGACGTAGTGCACCGGCGGCGGGCCGTAGCCGTAGCGGCGCAGCACCGCCAGCGACCCGAGCAGCAGCAACTCCCGCGCGAGCAGCGCGGCGGTGAACTGCCACGGCACCACGTCGCGGGCGGTGAACGCCAACAGGGTGGCCAGGATGTAGAGCCGGTCGGCGAACGGGTCGAGCAGCTCACCGAGCCGGCTCACCTGGCCCAGGCGCCGGGCCACCCAACCGTCCACCCAGTCGGTGGTACCGCCGATGGCCAGCACCACCACGGCGGCCACGTCGGCGCGGACGACCAGGAAGAGCCAGAGGAAGAGCGGTACGCCCAGCAGGCGCACGAAGCTGATCAGGTTGGGCACGGTCAGGACCCGGTCCCGCGCGGCGACCGCCTGCGGCGCCGGGTGCTCATCCCGAGCCTGTGGACGCGACACCGAACCTCCCCTCGCAGCACCCTCCGACGCCCGGCGCACCGGGCGCTGCGTGGGACATGCGCGTAAGCGGGCCGGCCGACGTCCACCGGCACCCTCTGCGATCCCGAACACGGGATCTCCCCCGGCGACCCGACGGCCGGAGCGACCGCGGGTCGGTGAAATTGCGTTGCCACTATATCGGGCTCACGTCCGCTGCCCGGCTCCCGCTTTGTCGGTGTCGGCGCGTGTGCCGGTCGATTGTGCGGTGGGTCACCACCCGTAAAGCATCCTAGGACGCTAGTCGGGGACTGAACCGGCCTCCGGGCCCTGGCCGGCGGGACGGGCTCAGGCCGTACGAGCCGCCGGATCGGTCTCCACCGGCACGCCCACCGGGCTCAGCGCCGCCGCCTGACCGAACGCCAGCAGCGCCAGCAGCAACTCGTGCTGCACCCGCTGGGGCATCCGGTCCAGCACCGCCTGCACGGCCTGGTGCCGGCGCTCCTTGAGCTCCCGCAACAGGGTCTCCGCCGCAGCGGTGGGGATCAGCCGGACCTCGCGCCGGTCCCTCGGGTCGGCCACCCGACGCAGCAGGCCGGTGGCCTCCAGCCGGTCGCAGAGCCGGCTGGCCGACGAGGGTACGACGTCGAGCAGCTCGGCCAGGCGGTTGACGTTGATGTCGGGACGGCCGCTGATCAGCGAGAGCACCCGCAGCTGGGTCGGCGACACCGGCACCGAGTGCCGCGAACCGGCGCCGTCGAGCACGCCGAGCAGCGCCTCGGCAGCAGCATCGATCGCCGCGGCTAGATTCGGAGGTCGCTCCACCCGATGTCCCCTGCGATCGTCACGCCCGTGTTCCGCTGCCGGCCGGTTACCGCTGCCAACCGCCGTCCCGACCAGCGGAACCGCGCCAGTCCAGACAGACGACGACCGCGTCGTCGCGCAGATCGGCTTCGGCGTGGTAGGCGTGCAGTTCCCGCATCACCGTACCAACTGCCTCGGCCGCCGGTTGCAGCCGAGTCGACCGCATCGCCCGGGCCATCGACCGGTGCCCGTACGGCTCGGCACCGTCCGGAGTGGCCGCGTACACCCCGTCGCTGACCACGAAGAGCCGGTCCCCCGGCTCGACCTGGAGTTCCTGGGCGGCGTACCGGGTATCGGCGAACATCCCGAGCGGCAGCTGCTGCTCCAGCTCGATCCGGGTCACCACCCCGGCCCGCAGCCGCATCAGGTGCGGCGACCCGGCGTCCACCGCCCGGGCGCGCCCCGTGCCGGTGTCCAGCTCCAGCAGCAGCGTCGGCACGTTCCGACTCCCCCGGTGCTGATAGAAGATCGTGTCCGAGGCCAGCTCGGCCTGCTCGACCAGGGTCCCGCCGGAGCGGCGGGCGTTGCGCATCGCGTTCACCGTCACCGCGGTCAACACCGACGACGCCAGGCCGGTGCCGGCGCCGTTGAGCACCGTGACCGTGAGCCGGTCCCCGTCGACCGACCAGTCGAAGTGGTCGCCGCCCACCGTGTACGCCGGCTCCAACTGCCCGGCCAGCAGGAACGCGCCGTGCGTCACGCTGCGCCCGGGCAGCAGGTCCCACTGCATCTCGGCGGCCATGCTGAGCCGCTCCCGCCGGCGTACCCGCCGGTACCGGTCGGTCTCCCGGTCCGCCGCCCGCAACGCCACCGCCAGGTCCCCGGCGATGTCCACGGTGACCTGCACCGTGGCGGCGTCCGGGGCGCGCGGCAGCTCGATCAGCAGCACGCCGAGCCGCTCACCCCAGGTGGTCAACGGCAGGTAGAGCCGGCAGCGCCCCTGCTCGTCGACGTCGTGCACCGGCTGCTGGCTGCTGAAGCAGCGCTGCGCGACCGTGTGGCAGGCCAGGAAGCCGGCCGCGGGCAGCTCAGGGTCGAGCACCGGCCACAGACCGGAGATGCGGTAGTCGGCGATGAACACGTCCGTCCGCGACGCGTCCAGCGCGGACCGGACGGCGCGGTCGGCGGCCTCCACCAACTGGTCGGGTGGAGCCTCGCGGAGAGCGCGCGACACCGGTCCGGGCGCGTGCGGCATGTCGTCCTCCGGGGCAGATTCTTGCATCAGAGCAAGCATCATACGAAGCCTCCCCGACAGCCCCGGCCACCCCGTCCGGCGCACCGCCGGGGCGGTGTCGCGGTATGGCCGCCGGGGCCGGGTCCGGCCCGGGATACTGACCCGGGACCTACCAGGGCCAGGAGGTGCGGTGTGAACTCGGCGGACGGCGCGGCCGTGGTGGTCGGCGTGGACGGCTCCGAGTCCGCGCTGCGGGCCGTGCGGCTGGCCGCCGTCGAGGCGGACCGGCGGGGCCGGCCACTGCGGGTGGTCCACGGGTTCATCTGGCCGCTGCTGCACGTGCCGATCACGCCGCTGACCGAGGGTCCGCCCCGCGGTGGCCTGCGTCACCAGGCCGAGGACCTGGTCGCCGCGGCGGTGGACGTCGCGCGACAGGCGGCGCCCGACGTCCGGGTCACCGGGGAGATCATCGACGGCGAGGCGTCCGCGGTGCTGCTCGGCGAGACCCCCACCGCCGTGCTGACGGTGCTCGGCGACCGTGGTCTGGGCGGCTTCACCGCCCTGGTCGTCGGCTCGGTGGCGATCCAGGTCGCCACGCACGCCGACTGTCCGGTGCTGGTCGTGCGCGGCGCCGAGCGGAGCGACGGGCCGGTCGTGGTGGGCGTGGACGGCTCCCCGTCGTCGCACGCCGCCGTGGCGTTCGCCGCCGAGGAGGCGGTGCTGCGCGGCGCCGCGCTGCATGCGGTGCACGCCTACCGGCACCCCGCCTCCAGCGGCCCGGGCGACATGCAGCCCCTGGTGTACGAGGAGCACCAGCTGCGCGGCGAGGAGGACCGGGTGGTCGCCGAGGCGCTGGCCGGCCTCGCCGACCGGCACCCGGGGCTGTCGGTCGGCCGGGCGGTCACCCGGGGCCGGCCGGTGGCCGCGCTCACCGAGGCGTCCCGCCGGGCCCAGCTCGTCGTCGTCGGCGGGCAGGGTCACGGCGAGCTCAGCGGGCTGCTGCTCGGCTCGGTCAGCCACGGGGTGCTGCACCACGCCGACTGCCCGGTGGCGGTGGTCCGGTCCCCCGCCTGAGCACCACGTTGGGGTCAGGCCAGAACGGGTAGACCCCGGGCGTACGCCGCAACGGCGACGACGACCGGAGGAGGCAGCGATGCCAGGACCACGGCCGGGCAGCAACGCGTACGACAAGGAGCGGGCCCGCCTGCGGGATCTGATCGAGAACTCGGGACGCGCGGCGGACCAGGAGGCCAACCAGGTGGCGAACCGGATCCTCCAGGAGGATCGCGGCCAACGGGGTGTGGTCCGGGGCGAGCGCACCTACGGCCCGAAGGGCGAACGCGAACCGGGCGACCCGAAGTGAGGACGTCCCGGGCGCTGGACGGGGCGATCGCCGGGGCGGTGGGCAGCGCGGTGCTCAACGTGGTCAGCTACCTCGACATGGCGCTGCGGGCCCGCCCGGCCAGCGGCACCCCCGAGGAGACCGCCGGCCGGCTGGCCGGGGTGGCCCACGTCGACCTGGGGTCCGGGGAGCGGGCGGCCAACCGCCGCTCGGGCCTCGGGCCCGTGCTCGGCTACGCCACCGGCATCGCCGCCGGCACGGTGTACGCGGTGCTCGCCGGTGACCGGCGGGTGCCCGCCCCGCTGGCCGTGGCGCTGCTCGGCGGTGGGGTGATGGCCGCCTCCGACGGCTCGATGACCGTCCTGGGCGTCACCGACCCGCGCACCTGGGGGCGGTCCGGGTGGATCGCCGACCTGGTTCCGCACCTGGCGTACGGGGCGGCGGCCGCAGCCACCCTGCGGAGGCTGCGACCGCCGGCGTGACCGGGTCGGGCGTCAGCCCCGGTCGCTCTCGTCGTCGGCCACCGGCTCACCGGCCGGCCCGTACGGCGACACCTGCCCCTTGGGCACCGGCCGCCCGACGTCCGCGTTCGAGGTCCCCCGGTTGAGCGGATGGCCGCTCGCCCGGGGGCCCTTGCTGTCCTGGCTGGTCGCGCCCTTGTCGTTGCGGCGCAACTCCTCCTGCTGCGGCTTGACCACAGGTCTCTCCTTCCCCGGTGGGAGCACACGGCGTCGGCCGTGCGCCACCGGCCGCGTACCCGGCCCCGCCGGGCGCATTCCGGTCCCGTCGGGGCGTCTGCCCGGGGCCGGGGCGGGTACTCGGCAGGGATGGGTGACGACCGGACGACCGCCAGGATCCTGCTGGAGCGGCAGGGCCGCACGTACGCGCAGGAGGCCGGCATCGGGCTGGCCGACCGGCCGGGCCCGCTGTACCAGCTGCTGGTGCTGACCACCCTGCTGAGCACCCGGATCCGGGCCTCGGTGGCGGTGGCCGCCGCCCGGGAGCTCTTCGCCGCCGGCTGCCGTACGCCGCAGGCGATGGAGGCGACCGGCTGGCAGGAGCGGGTGGACGCGCTGGGTCGCGGGCACTACCGCCGCTACGACGAGCGGACCGCCACCATGCTGGGCACCGGGGCGCGCCTGTGCCTGGACCGCTGGCACGGCGACCTGCGGCGGCTGCACCGGGAGGGCGGCGGGAATCCGACGGCGCTGCGCCGGCTGCTGACCGAGTTCCCCGGCATCGGCCCCACCGGCGCGGACATCTTCCTGCGCGAGGTGCAGGCGGTCTGGCCCGACGTCCGCCCGTACGCCGACCGCCGCGCGCTGGCCGGCGCGCAACGCCTCGGCCTGCCGGCGAACCCGCGCGGCCTGGCCGGGCTGGTCCCCGAGGGCGAGTTCGGCCGGTTCGCCTCGGCCCTGGTCCGGGTGGCCCTCGGTGAGGAGTCCGCGGGTGAGGTGAACCGGACCGTCGCCACCGCGACGGCCCGCTGAGGCGTCACTTGGCCGGCTTGTCCCCCGGCTTGGTCAGGTGCCACACCAGCAGGGCCGCGGCGACCGCCAGCAGCACCAGGCCGCCGGAGAGGCCGCGCTCGTCGCTGCTGCGTCCGCTCACCCCGAAGTAGATCACCGCCAGGCCGGCGAGGACGGCGAGGAGTTTGCGTATCCCTTGGTCCTTCACGACCCGGACGGTACGGCCGGCCCGTTGCCCGGTCGGCGTTTTCCGGACCGGTCACCCGATGGTGGTTCAGTCGGTCTCCAGGTCGTCCAGCGAGATGGCGTGCGTCATCAGCCAGCGGGCCAGCGCCGACATGCCGAACAGCCACAGCGGCGCGGACTCGGTCGGGCCGTTGGTGGCGAAGATGGCGAACCGCAGGTCCGGCGCCCGGTACGCCTCGATCCGCCACCGGTGGTTCTTGTCCCGCCAGACCGCCGAAGGGTCCATGGCGTCACGGTAGGTGACGGCCCGCAGTCGCGGGCCCGGATGACGGGTCACCCCGCCGGAGTGACCACCTCGCGGGCGTCGTCGGGCAGCCGGCGGGTGGCGCCCCGGCGGTCCAGCAGCTCCAGCAGCGGCACCGCCACCCGGCGGGTGGTGTCCAGGGCCTGCCGGGCGGCGCTGAGGGTGAACGGCTGCGGCAGCCGGGCCAGCACGCGTACCGCGTCGTCGACCGCGCCGGGCAGCAGCACCACGTTCTCGGCCAGCTTCAGCAGGGCGCCGGCCCGCACGGCGGCGCCGATCTCCCGGGGGCCCAGCCCCAGGTCGGCCAGGCGGTCGGCCTCGGGGGCCCGGAACGGGCGGTCGCCGTACTCGGCGCGGACCCGGTCGACGGCCCGGGCCACCGGCTCGGGCAGGGTGTCGGTGGCGGTCGCGGTGACCCGGCCGTCGCGCAGCCGCAGCGGCGGGCGCAGCAGCGCCTCCACCAGGGCCCGGTCGGGCAGGTCGAGGCGCTGCCGGAGGGCCTCCAGCGGCATCCCCGGCTCCAGCGGGTGCGCGCGGGCGTACCGGGTGACCTCCTCGGTGAGCCGGGCGCCGAGGCGACGCCAGTGGCCGGGGTCGGCCAGCCAGTCTCCGGCGACCGGGGCGAGGTCGACCGGGACGCCCATCCGGGTCAGCTCCCCGGCCCGGACCAGGTGCCGGCGGCGCAACTCGCCGGCGAGGTCGGGGCGGCCGTCCAGCCCGGCCAGCACGGTGGCCCGGGCGGTGGCGGCGCCCCGGCGGGCCAGCGGCGGCGGTGCCACGTCCAGCACGGTCACCCCAGCGGCGACGTGGTGCCGGCCGGGGTCGCGCAGCAGCGCCCGGTCGCCGACGAGCAGCGGCAGCGGCCGGGCCAGCCGCAGCCGGACGGTGTCCGGGCCGAGCGGGCGGACCCGCACCGGCACCGCCGCCGAGCCGACGTGCAGGGTCAGGGTGGCGGGCAGCTCGGCGGCCGGGTCGCCGGCGAGCCGGACGTCGACCAGGTCGGTACGGCCGAACCGGCCGGGGGTGAGCAGGGCGTCGCCGCGGGCCAACCGGTCCCGGGACACCCCGCGCAGGTTCACCGCCACCCGGGCCACCGCGTCGACCTCGTCGTGCGCGGCACCCAGCGAGTGCAGGCCGCGTACCCGGACCGGCTCACCGGTGCCGGCCAGCTCCAGCTGGTCGCCGACCCGCAACCGGCCGGCGCCGAGGGTGCCGGTGACCACGGTGCCACTGCCCCGGATGGTGAACGACCGGTCCACCCAGAGCCGCACCGGCGCGTCGGGCACCGGCGCGGGCAGGGCGGCGACCAGCCGCTCCAGCGCGGCGCGCAGCTGCGGCAGGCCCGCACCGGTGGCGCCGCTGACCGCGACCGCCGGCACGGACCGAAGCGAGGTGCCGGCGAGCCGCTCCCGGGCCTGGGCCAGCGCCGGGCCCGGGTCGGCCAGGTCGGCGCGGGTGACCACCAGCAGGCCGGCGGAGACGCCGAGCGCGTGCAGCGCCGCCAGGTGTTCGGTCGACTGCGGCATCCAGCCCTCGTCCGCGGCGACCACCAGCATCGCCGCCGGCACCGGCCCGACCCCGGCCAGCATGTTCGGCACGAACCGCTCGTGCCCGGGTACGTCGACGAAGGCGACGGTGCCGCCGTCGGGCAACGTCGTCCAGGCGAACCCGAGGTCGATGGTCATGCCCCGGCGGCGTTCCTCGGCCCACCGGTCCGGTTCCATCCCGGTCAGCGCCCGCACCAGGGTGGACTTGCCGTGGTCGACGTGCCCGGCCGTGGCGATCACCCACACGGCTGCTCACCCACCCGCAGGATCGCCGTCCGCAGTGTCCCGTCGGCCTCGGCCGGTACGCAGCGCAGGTCCAACAGCAGCCGCCCGCGTACCACCCGGCCGAGGACGGGCTGCTCGCCGGTGCGCAGCGGTTCGGCGTACGACTCGGGCAGGCTCAGCGCCCACGAGTCCAGTTCGACGCCGGGTGCGCCGCCGCCGCCGACCACGGAGGCGCAGGGCACCACCTCGGCCTTGCGGCCGTCGATGCCGAGGGCGTCGCGCAGGCGCTCGGCCCGCTGGCGCAGCGTCGCCGGGTCGGCGTGCAGGGCGGAGCGGGTGGGGGTGGTCGGCCCGTGCAGGGTGCCGGCGAGCGCGGCCAGGGTGAGCTTGTCGACCCGCAGCGCCCGGGCCAGCGGGTGCCGGCGCAGCCGCTCGACCAGGTCGGTGTCGCCGAGGAGCAGGCCGGCCTGCGGCCCGCCGAGCAGCTTGTCGCCGCTGGCGGTGACCAGGTGCGCGCCGGCGCGCAGGGTGGTCGCGGCGTCCGGCTCGTCGGGCAGCAGCGGGTCCGGGGTGAGCAGTCCGGAGCCGATGTCGGCGACCACGGGCACACCCAGGGTCGCCAGCTCGCGGACGGCCACCGCCGAGGTGAAGCCGGTGACCAGGAAGTTCGACGGGTGCACCTTGAGCACGAAGCCGGTCCGCGGGCCGAGCGCGGCGGCGTAGTCGGCCAGCGTGGTGCGGTTGGTGGTGCCGACCTCACGCAGTCGGGCGCCGGTGCTCTCCAGCAGGTCGGGCAGGCGGAACCCGTCGCCGATCTCGACCAGCTCACCCCGGCTGACCACGATCTCCGCGTCGGCGGCGAGGGCGGTGGCGGCGAGGACCAGGGCGGCGGCGCCGTTGTTGACGACGTGCACCGCGCCGGCGTCGGGCACCGCGGCGGCGAGCGCGTCGAGGGCGTCCCGGCCGCGTCGGGCCCGCCGGCCGGTGGCCAGGTCCAGTTCCACGTCGGTGTGCCCGGCGGCGGCGACCACCGCGTCGACGGCCGGCGCCGACAGCGGGGCCCGGCCGAGGTTGGTGTGCAGCACGACGCCGGTGGCGTTGAGCACCGCGCGGGGCGCGGCGGTGGCGACGGCGGCCAGCGCGGCGTCGCGTACCCGCTCGGGGGTGATCTCCCCACGGCGGGCGCGGTCCTGCGCGGCGGTGATCGCGGCCTTCACCCGGTCCCGGCCGAGGGCGTCCGCCGCGGCGGCGAGGTCGGGGTCGGCGAGCAGCGCGTCGGTGCGCGGCACCCGCCGCCGCGGGTCGGCCGGGCCGTCGCGCATCACGTCATCTCCACAGGGCCAGCTTGGCGGAGACGGACGGGAATCGAACCCGCCTGGCCCGGATCCCGGACCACACCGGTTTTGAAGACCGGGAGGGGCACCAGCCGCCTGAACGCCTCCACGCAGCAGTCAACCACAGCCCGCCCGGCGCCGCTCGGCTCGGGTCAGCCCTGCTCGGCGGCCCGCCGGTCGGCGCGTTCCCGCTGCGGCACCACCGTGTAGCGCGGGTCCTTCGCCGAGGCCACGCCGCCGTGGAAGATGCCGAACCGGGTGCAGACCGACGCGGCGAGCAGCGCCGCGCCGGAGACCGCGGACAGCGCCCGGTTGCGCCGGCCGATCAGCGCGCCGACCACGCCGGCTGCGGTCAACGCCCGCCCGGCCTTCAGCAGCCTGCCGGGGGTGCCCTCGGCGTAGGGCTCGCTGAGCAGGCCGAGGCGGTTCTCCACCCGGTGGGAGCCCCACAGCTCCATGGCCGCGCCGGCCACCGCGAACCGCCGTGCCGGGCCGGCCTGGTCGGTGGGGGCGGTGAGCAGGCCCACGCCGGCGCCGCTGGCCAGCGCGCTGCCCGCGAAGATCATCGGCAGTTCCGGGTACGCCTCGTGCCAGGACGGCACGGCCGTGTCGGCCAGCAGCACCCCGGTGTACGTGGCCAGCAGCGGCGCGGTGGCCGCGGCGGCCAGCCCGGCGGCGTGCCCCACCGGGGGCAGCAGTCGGCGGCCGAGGCCGAGCACACCCCGCTCGGGCAGCCAGGGCGCCGCCTCGGCGATGGCCGCCACCCCGGCGGCCGGGCCGAAGGCGCTCAGGATCCAGGTACCCACCGACATCGGCGAGGTCAGCTTCGCCACCCGCAGCATGTGGTGGAACCGGCTCGGCCTGCCCAGGTCGTTGATGAGGAAGTACGCGCTGGTGGTGACCGCCGCCAGGGAGGTGACCCGTCCGGCCCGGCGCAGCGCCGGCCGACCGGTGAGCTGCCCGCCGGCGGCCAGCAGCGACGAGCCGGCCGCGAGACCGCCGGTGAACAGGTACGCCGCGATGTCCCACTTCCACACCGGCGCCTTGAGCACGGGCCGCCCGTAGTAGGAGGTGAACTCGGCGGGCGGGACGTTGAGCTGCTCCCCGCCGCCGCCCTTGCGTCGGCCGCCGCGCCGTCGTTCCGTCGGTGGCACGTCCCGGGGTGGCTGCGGGGCCAGTCCGGCCTCGGCCGCCCCGGCGTCGGTGCGGGCGACCCCCGCGCCGGTGCCCGTGGCCCGGCTGCCGCCCGCCTCGGCGAACCGGCCGCTCTGCTTCGCGCCGTGGCCACCGGAGACGCTGGGCCGCTCCGGCCCCTCGCTGGCGAGCCGGTCGCGGAAGCGACGGAACAGGGCGCCGACCGGGGCGCGGTCCGGACTCACGATGAACCTCCGACGAAGGCGGCGACGGCCGCCGCCGCCATGGCCAGGGCGGCCAGCCCGGCCCGCTTGTACATCCGGGGCAGGTCCCGGGTGGTGACCACCGGGTCCGGCGGCAGGCCGTACACCTCCGGCTGGTCGAGCAGCAGGAAGAACGCGCCGTCACCGCCGACGCCGTCGGTCGGGTCGTGTCCGTAGAGCCGGGCCTCCGGCACCCCCCGCTCGTGCAGGGCGGCCACCCGCTGCGCGGCCCGCTCCCGCAGCTCGTCGAGGGGGCCGTACTGGATGGACTCGGTGGGGCAGGCCTGCGCGCAGGCCGGGGTCATGCCGGCGCCGAGGCGGTCGTAGCAGAGCGTGCACTTCCACGCCCGGCCGTCGTCCTTGCGCTGGTCGATGACGCCGTACGGGCAGGCGGAGATGCAGTAGCCGCAGCCGTTGCAGATGTCCTCCTGCACCACGACCGTGCCGAACTCGGTGCGGAACAGCGAACCGGTGGGGCAGACGTCCAGGCAGGCCGCGTGGGTGCAGTGCTTGCACACGTCGGACATCATCAGCCAGCGGAAGTCGGTGCGGCTCTCGGCGCCGGAGCCCCGGCCGGGGGGCTGCGCGCCCGGCATGCCCAGGAACTGCGCGCCGTTGGTGGTGGCCGCGCCGTTCCCCGCCGCCGAGCCGGCCGGAGCACCGTCGGCCGGCATCGAGCCGGCGCCGTTGGCCGTGACGGCGCGGGTCGGGGCGCCCAGCACGTCGGCCGGCACTCCACCGGTCATCCGGGCCGCGGCCGACGGGGCGCCCGGGGGGACCCCCGGCTGGGTCCCCGTCGGGTTTCCGGTGCCGGCGGCCACCGCCGCCGACGCGGCGCTGACCGAACCGCCGGTCGGGTTGCCGGCGAACGGCGGGGTGCGGTGCCCCGCCGGCAGCGGCTGCTCGATGAACGCGACGTGCCGCCACGAGTTCGCGGTCAGCGCGCCGGTGTTGTCGTACGACATGCCCAGCAGGTCGAAGCCGGAATCCGGGACGGCGTTCCACTCCTTGCAGGCCACCTCGCACGCCTTGCAACCGATGCAGACGCTGGTGTCGGTGAAGAAGCCCATCCGGGGACCGGCGGCGGACCAGCCCGCGTCCGGCGCCGGGTCCAGCGGACCGTAGAGGCTGTTGACGTCGGGAATCATTCGGGATTCTCCCTCGGCCCGTCGTCGCTGGGCCCCGCCGGGTGGCGGACCTCGGTGGTGACCATCGGCGGTCGCCGACCCGGGACGATCCCCGCCCGACGCCGGTACTCCTCCACCAGGTCGAGCAGCGCCGGTCCGGTCGGGCGGCGACCGGGCCGCACGTCACAGGTGCCGATCTTGCTCTCCTGGATCAGCACGTTCGGGTCCAGGGTGATGCCGAACAGGTCGTTGGCCGAGTCGCCGGTCACCATGCCCTCGAAGCCGAAGTGGTACGGCAGCCAGAGCTGGTGGATCACCCGCCCGTCCACCCGCAGCGGGGTGAGCCGGTCGGTGACCAGCACCTTCGCCTCGATCACCGCGCGACCGCTGATCAGGTGCGCCCAGCCCAGGTGCGCCACCCCCGCCTCGGCGGCCAGCTCCGGCGACACCTCCACGAACATCTCCGGTTGCAGCTCCGCCAGCGGCCGCACCATCCGGCTCATCCCACCGGCGGTGTGGTGCTCGGTGAGCCGGCTGACCGTGAACACGTACGGGAAGACCTGGCTGTGCTCCTGCGGCGGGCTCGGGTTCACCGAGTTCACCGGGTGGTCGTACACCTTGCGCATCGGGTTGGACTGCTGGCCGTAGAGCGGGTTGCGCATCGGCGACTCGGCCGGCTCGTAGTGCGTCGGCAGCGGGCCGTCGAGCACGCCGCTCGGCGCGTACAGCCAGCCCTTGCCGTCGCCCTGCATGACGAACGCGTCGTCACCGGCGAGCGCCTCCGGCCCGGAGGCGCCCTGCGGCGGCCGGTACGACGGCGGCTTCGTCTTCTCGAAGTCCGGCACGTCGTGGCCGGTCCACTCGCCGGCCTCGGAGTCCCACCACACGTAGCGCTTGCGTTCGCTCCACGGCCGGCCCTGCGGGTCGGCGGAGGCGCGGTTGTAGAGGGTGCGCCGGTTCGCCGGCCACGCCCACCCCCACTCGGCGGCCACCCAGTCCTGCTCGTGGCGGGACTTGCGGCGGGCGGCCTGGTTGACACCGTCGGCGTACACGCCGGTGTAGATCCAGCAGCCGACCGCCGTGGAGCCGTCGTCCTTGGCCTCGGCGAACGAGGCCAGCGGGCGGCCGGTGGTCACGTCGTACCCGTTGATCTCGCGCAGCACCGCCTCGGCGCTGGGCTCGGCGTGCTGGCCGTGGGTCGGATAGTCCCAGGCCAGGTCGAGCAGCGCCCGGTCACGGGGGTGGTCGGAGTCGGCCAGCTTCTCCCGCAGCCTGAGTCCGAGGTGGTAGAAGAACCACAGCTCGGAGCGGGCGTCGTTCGGTGGGTCGAGGGCCTTCTCCCGCCACTGCAACAGCCGCTGCGTCTGGGTGAACGTGCCCTCCTTCTCCACGTGCGAGGCCGCCGGCAGGAAGAACACCTCGGTACGGCACTGCTCCGGGACGATCTCCCCGGTGGCCACCTCGGGGCCGTTCTTCCAGAACGTGGCACTCTCGATCATGAACAGGTCGCGGACCACCAACCAGTCCAGGTTCGCCATGCCCAGGCGCTGGGCGCGCCCGTGCGCGGAGCCCACGGCCGGGTTCTGGCCGAGCAGGAAGTAGCCCTTGATCTTGCCGTCGATCATGTTCAGCACCTGCTGGTAGGTGCCGTGGTCGCCGGTCATCCGGGGCATGTAGCCGTAGCAGAAGTCGTTCTCCGGGGTCGCCTTCTCCCCCCAGTACGCCTTGAGCAGGCTGGCCGCGTACGCCCGCGAGTTGCCCCAGAAGCCCTTCTGCCCGGGGTGACGGATGCTGTCCACCCACTCGTCGAAGGTCCGGTGGTCGGCGTGGTGCGGCATCGGCAGGTAGCCGGGCAGCAGGTTGAACAGGGTCGGGATGTCCGTCGAGCCCTGGATGGAGGCGTGCCCACGCAGCGCCAGCACCCCGCCGCCCGGGCGACCCATGTTGCCCAGCAGCAGCTGGATGATCGCCCCGGTGCGGATGTACTGCACGCCCACCGAGTGCTGCGTCCAACCCACCGAGTAGATCAGGCAGCCGGTGCGCTCCCGGCCGGAGTTCTCCGTCCAGGCCTGCGCCAGCTCCAGGAACTTCTCCCGCGGAATGCCGCAGACCCGTTCCACCATCTCCGGGGTGTAGCGGGCGAAGTGCCGCTTGAGGATCTGGTAGACGCAGCGCGGATGCTGCAACGTCTCGTCCCGCTGGGTCTTCCCGCTGACCTGGGCGCCGTGCGACTCGTGCCGCAGCCCGGCCGCGCTGTCCCGCTCCTTGGCGGTGTGCCCGCTGCCGGAGTCCGACTCGTGGCCCTCGTACTGCCAGGAGTCCTGCACGTAGCTGCCGGTCTCCGGGTCGAAGCCGGAGAAGAAGCCGTCACCGTCCTCGGTGTCCTCGAACCGCTCGCTGACGATCGTCGCGGCGTTGGTGTACGCCAGCACGTACTCCCGGAAGTCGAGCTCGTTGTCCAGGATGTAGCGCACGACGCCACCGAGCAGCGCGATGTCCGTGCCCGCCCGGATCGGCAGGTACGTGTCGGCGACCGCACTGGTGCGGGTGAACCGCGGGTCGACGTGGAAGACCTTGGCGCCGCGGCGCTTCGCCTCCATCACCCACTGGAAGCCCACCGGGTGGGCCTCGGCCATGTTCGAGCCCTGGATGACGATGACGTCAGCGTTGGCGACGTCCTGCTGGAAGTCCGTCGCACCACCGCGACCGAAGCTGGCCCCCAGACCGGGGACGGTGGCGGAGTGTCAAATACGGGCCTGGTTCTCGATCTGGAGTGCCCCCATCGCCGTGAACAGCTTCTTGATGAGGTAGTTCTCCTCGTTGTCCAGCGTCGCCCCGCCGAGGCTGGAGATGCCCAGCGTGCGGTTGAGCGGCCGGCCCTCGTCGTCGACGTCCTCCCAGGTCTCCGCGCGAGCGGCGAGGATCCGGTCGGCGATCATGTCGACCGCGACGTCGAGCTCCAGGTCCTCCCACTCGGTGGCGAACGGCCGGCGGTAGCGGACCTTGGTCTGCCGCAGCGGGCTGGTGACCAGGCTCTTGCTGGCCGAACCCTTGGGGCAGAGCCGGCCGCGGGAGATCGGGCTGTCGGGGTCGCCCTCGATCTGGGTGACCTGCCCGTCCTTGACGAACACGCGCTGGCCGCAGCCGACCGCGCAGTAGGGGCAGACCGAACGGGCCATGCTGTCGGCGGTCTCGGTCCGGGCGGTCAGCCCGGCCGACCGACCCGACTGCGCGGCGGCGCCCCGACCCAACGGGTCGGTGCCGGTGAGTTGCCGGTAGACCGGCCACCCTTCGATGAAGGTCCGCAGCCCCACCCGGACACCTCCTCCACGCTGCCGGAAGCTGACCTTCTGAACATAGGCCAGGGCGTGGGGGTCCGCGACTCGAGCGGCAGATCATTTTCCGGTCGGGCTGCTCGGGTGCGGAAACAGTTCCGCCCCCGGCCGGAGCCGGGGGCGGAACGGGTGCCGGTGTGCAGGTCGCCTCTCGGCGAGTGGCGCGACGCGGCTCCAGCCGAACGGTATTCCGCGAAGGCTATTTAGGTGAGGCCCGGGGACACTTGACACACCGACACCTCACTCAACCTACCTCGGGGCGTGGTTGTTCCGCCCGGCTCGTGAGCGTTGCCACTGTTCTCGCGGGGGGGGTCCTGGGCTTGGGGGCTCGGGGGCGAGCGTCCCCGGCTCCGGGCGGTCAGGCTTGATCCCTGCGCCGGGGACGCTCGCCCCCGAGCCCGTCGTGTGGTCGGGCTGCCGTCCGTCGGTCGCGCATCTTTCGGGTACGCCCGCGTGGGCCGTTTCCGGGGCCCGGCGTGCGGCGAGTCTCTGACCGGGGACATGCCGCTGGCCGGCACCCGTCAAGGGTGCCGGCCAGCGTGGTTGTTCGTGCCTGGGGTCAGTTGTTCCAGTGCTGGGCGACGAGGTCGGCGGCCTGCTGCTCCCACTGCGCGTACGCGTCCGGGTAGGCCGACACCTGCACCGTCTGCGCGGCGTCGGTCAGGGGCATGTCCTGCCACCCGTCGACCTGCTTCAGACCCTTCAGGAACGCGGTCGTCGAGTAGGCCGGGTCGGTGATCTGCTCCGGGCTGCCCCAACCACTGGACGGACGCTGCTGGAACAGGCCCAGCGAGTCATGGTCGTTCTTGTCGCCGAGGTGGCCGAGGTTCTCGAGCTTCGACTCCTGCAGGCTCGTCGCGATCGAGATGACCGCGGCCCGCTCGGGGAGACCGGCCTTCTTGGTGGCGGCGATGATCGCCTTGGCGTTGGCGGTCTGCTCGTCGTTCAGGTCGATGTTCGACTGGGTGCCCTGCACACCGTGCGGGATCAGCGCCTTCGCGTCCACGCCCGGCTTGTCGGCCTGCACCGCGGCGACCGGGGCGGCGTGCACCGGCTCAGCGGCGTGAGCGGCAGCCGGACCGGCGAACACACCACCGGTGAAGGCAAGACCAGCAATACCCAGCACACTCTTGGTCAGCATCGAGTTCATGGGGAAGCTCCTTGGGGGTTGGCGCGACACCCGAGGGGGATCAGGCGACGCGCAAGCACCGTCAGGCGCTCAAAAAGCAGGGGAAAAGTCTTGGTGTCCGGCACGGCCACGGACCCAGCGGGGCTCGTCGTGGCGGCCGACCATGTGTAACGACCGCCGGCCCCACATCATTCCGGGGCCCGGCCCGATCCGTCGGGGCATCGGTGCTGGCAGCCGGGGGTGCTGCTGCGGTCGTCCAGAGGGTGTAACGGCCCGGGGCCGGCCGCCATTCCACCGCGCGGTCCGGAAGAAACGGACATCCGGCCCGTGACCGCCCAGCCGGCGCACGTCGTTCGCGAGCGCCCCGCGCCGCCACGCCGTTGGCCGGCCGGCGGGCTCGGCAGCCTCACGGCCGGTTGGGGTCGTACCGGGCTCTCCGGCGCCTGGGACCGACCCCGATCGCGGCATGTCGCTCGCTTCGGTCAGGGTGCGGCACGCGTCGGGTGCGGCGTGAGTCGTTGGTGCTCTCAGGTCCGCAGGCGGGCGGGGAGCACGCGGCCGCGGCCCGGCGCGGCCCGAGCCGGAAGGCTCAGCGGAAGGCCGACGGTGCAGGTGGGCGCGCTGCGGCCCGGCGCGGGGTTACCCTGACAGCATGCAGGTCCGCTCCCCCAGCGCACCCCCGGTGGCCCTCCTGGCCCGCCCGGGGCGTCCCGCCGTGGTGGCGCGGACCCTGGCCGAGCTGGCCGGTCCCACCGACGGCCTGGTGGAGCTGCCGGTGCGCCTGATGTGGAGCAGCGAGCGGACGTTCGACCTGGCTGACCCGGACGACCTGCTCTGGATGTACGAGAACGTGCTGCGCGAGACCACCCGCGCCGAGGACCTGCGGCAGCTGGTCAACGGGCGACTGCTGGGCCGGGTCTGGCCGATGCTCAACCTGCCCCGGGGCGTACGCCAGGCGTGGGAGCGGGAGCACCCGGCCCTGCGGGCGGCGTGAGCACTCCCCACCTGCACCAGTTCTACCGCGACGTGGCCCGGGTGGCCCTGTCGGCGGCCGGGCGGCACCGGTTCGTCCTCGGTGGCGGGGTGGCGTGGGCGGCGCACGGGCTGGTGACCCGGCCGACCGAGGACGTCGACCTCTTCGCCGACGTGGAGGGGGCCGCCGCGGCGGCCGCCAGCGACGTGTGTACGGCGCTGGAGCGGGCCGGGTTCGAGGTGAGCTCCGCCGACCCGGACAGTGAGCTGGGTGAGCTGTTCGCCGGTTTCGACCGGGACGTGCGGGACTTCGTCGTCGCCCGCGACGGCCGGCAGATCCGGCTGAGCCTGGCCCGACTCGACCGGTACCGGAGCCCGGTGGTGATGGACCTGGGCCCGGTGATGGACGTCCGGGACCTGATCGCCAACAAGACCGCGGCGCTGGTCAACCGGCGCGAGGTGCGCGACTACATCGACGTCGCCGCGGCACTGGAGCAGTACGACGTGGCGGCGCTGCTGGAGCTGGCCCGGCAGGTCGACCCGGCGCTCGACCCGGACGACGTCCGGGAGGCCGGCCGCTACCTGGACCGGGTTCCCGACCGCCGGTTCGCCCGGTACGGGCTGGACGCGCCACAGGTGGCGCGGCTGCGGCAACGGCTGGCGGACTGGCCCCGCTGAGCGGGCCGCGTCAGGTAGCCGCGGTGTTACACGCAGGTGCCGGTTGGCGGCGGTGAAGTGAAACACCGCGCACGGCTGTGGCAGAAGGGACACCTGCTGTTCTATGGTGCGCAACGGCGCCCGTAGAGGCGCTCCACCCCCATGGAAAGGCACGGCATGACCTCCTCCTCCGGCGCCTCGCGCCGCCAGGTGCTCGCCGTCGCGGCCGCCGCCGCGTCCGCTCCCCTGATCGCCGGCGCGCCCGCCGAGGCGAAGCCGAAGCAGCCAAAGACCTGGGACCTGACGATCCTGGGCACCTCGGACACCCACGGCAACGTCTACAACTGGGACTACTACAAGGACGCCGAGTACGACGACAAGGACCACAACGACGTCGGCGTCGCCAAGCTGGCCACCCTGGTCAACCAGATCCGCGCGGAGCGCAAGGGCAAGGCGACCCTGGTGCTCGACTCCGGTGACACCATCCAGGGCACCCCGCTGGCCACGTACTACGCCAAGCAGGAGCCGATCACCGCCACCGGTGAGACGCACCCGATGGCCAACGCGATGAACATCCTGCGGTACGACGCCGTCACGCTGGGCAACCACGAGTTCAACTACGGCCTGCCGCTGCTGGCCAAGTGGATCGAGCAGCTGGGCTTCCCGGCGCTGGCCGCCAACGCCGTCAACGAGGCGACCGGCAAGCCGGCCTACACCCCGTACGTGATCAAGAAGGTGCGCCTCGGCGGCTGGGACTCCCCCACCATCAACGTGGGCATCCTCGGCCTGACCAACCCGGGCGTGGCCATCTGGGACAAGGGCAACGTCGAGGGCAAGCTGGTCTTCCCGGGCATGGTGGAGACCGCCGCCAAGTGGGTGCCGATCATGCGGGACCGCGGCGCCGACCTGGTGATCATCTCCGCGCACGGCGGCGACAGCGGCACCTCCAGCTACGGCCCGGAGCTGCCGAACGAGAACCCCGTCGCGCTGATCGCCCAGCAGGTGCCGGGCATCGACGCGATCCTGTTCGGTCACGCCCACAACGCGGTCGAGCAGCGGTTCGTCACCAACCCGACCACCGGCGTCGAGGTGCTGACCACCGAGCCGTCGAAGTGGGGCCAGCGCCTGTCCCGGATGGACTTCACCGTCTCCAAGGTGAAGGGCCGGTGGCGGGTGGTCGAGAAGAAGTCGGCCCTGCTGAACACCAACACCGTGGTCGAGGACCCGGCGGTGCTCGCCGCCGTACGCGGCCAGCACGTCAAGACCGTCGACTACGTCAACACGGTCGTCGCGCAGTCCGAGGTGGAACTCTCCGCCGTCGAGTCCCGCTACAAGGACACCCCGATCCTGGACTTCATCAACCACGTCCAGGCCGAGGTGGTCGGCAAGGCGCTGGCCGGCACCGCGTACGCGAGCCTGCCGGTTCTCTCGATCGCCGCGCCGTTCAGCCGCACGGCGGTCTTCCCGCAGGGTGACGTGCGGATCCGCGACGTCGCCGGCCTGTACGTCTTCGACAACACCCTCGAGGCGGTCGTGCTGACCGGCGCCGAGGTGAAGGCGTACCTGGAGTACTCGGCGAAGTACTTCAAGACCTTCCCGGTCGGCACCACGGTCGACGTCGCGAACATCAACGACCTGAACGTGCCGGACTACAACTACGACGTGATCTCCGGCGTCGACTACGACATCGACATCTCCAAGCCGGTCGGCCAGCGGATCACCCGCCTGGTCCTGGCCGGCACCGAGACGCCGGTTCCGGCCGACGCGCAGTTCGTCGTCGCGGTGAACAACTACCGGCGCAGCGGTGGCGGCAACTTCCCCGGCATCGTGAAGACCCAGGTCTACAACCAGCAGCAGGAGATCCGCCAGCTGCTGATCGACTGGGCGCAGGCCAAGGGCGTCATCCGCCCGGCCGACTTCTACGTGCCGAACTGGAAGCTGGTGCGCGAGGGCGTTGCGGTCTTCTGACCCGTACGGGCCCGCCGGGCCGCGAACCACACCGGTTCGCGGCCCGTCGGCCGTTCGCCGCCGGTCAGCCGCCCGCGCGCAGGTCCCAGTCGGGAAGTCCACCGATCGGATCGGGCCGGTCGCGGCGGGCCTCGGTCTCGGAGGCGGTGGCCCGGTCCTCCGGTGGCACCCGGTCGGGCAGTTCGCCGAAGCGGACGTGACGCAGGAACGCGTACTCCTCGTCGGTGAACGACTCGTGCGGCTCGCTCATACCGACAGTGTGCGCCGCCCGGTCGAGAAGGGGAATCACCCGGCCCGGGCAGCGGGGAGCCGATCCAGCAGGGACAGGGCCGCGCGCACCGGGCGCCGCCCGAGGGTGTCGGCGAAGCTGGCGCGGCCCTGGCAGAACCGGACGAACATCCGCCAGCCCACCGGGGTGGCCAGCAGCGCGTGGAAGACGTCGGGTCGTCGCTCGAAGACCTCCAGCAGCCGGTGCCCGGCCCGCATCTCCGGCACCAGCCGGCGCCGTACCTCCCGCTCGTAGCCGTCCGGGTCGTCGGCGGCGACCGCCTCACCGGCCAGCCGGCCGGAGCGCAGCGCGTAGCTGATCCCCTCCCGGCTCCACGGCTCCAGCAGGCCGGCCGCGTCCCCGACCACCAGCACCCGGCCCCGGCGCAGCGGCGAGTCCCCGGTCCGGCAGCGGGTGAGGTGCCCGGAGTCGTGCTCCGGGGTCACCCCGGCCAGCCCGAGCCGGTCGACGAAGTCGCGCAGGTAGGCGCGGGTCCGCTCGCCCTGCCCGCGCGCCGCGATCACCCCGACCGTGAGGCGGTCGCCCTTGGGGAAGACCCAGGCGTACGACCCGGGGACGGGCCCCCAGTCCAGCAGCAGGCGACCCCGCCACCGGCGCTGCTCGGCGGGTGGGACGGGCAACTCCAGTTCCAGCCCCAGGTCCACCTGCCGGTGTCGCACGCCGACGTGCCGGGAGGTGATCCCGGAGGAGCCGTCGGCGCCGATCACGGTCCGGGCGCGTACCTGCTCACCGCCGGCCATACGCAGGCGTACCCCCTCGGGGTCCTCCTCCAGCGCGCGCACGGCGACGCCCTCGCGGACCTCCACGCCGGCCATGATCGCGGCCGCCCGGAGCCGGTCGTCGAACTCCTCCCGGCGGACCATGGCCACCAGCGGCTCCCCACCCTGCCGGGTGAAGCCGCGCCGCCCGTCCCGGGTGAAGCTCACCCGGTCGACGTGGTCGTGCGCCGGCACCTCGATCCGGTCGGCCACCTCGGCCAGGGAGGTGCCGATCAGGCCGCCGCCGCAGGTCTTGTAGCGGGGGTGGGTGGCCCGCTCGACGACCAGGGTGCGGACCCCGGCGCGGGCGGCGGCGTGCGCGGCGGTCAGGCCGGCGGGGCCACCGCCGACGACCGCGAGATCCCAGACGACCACCGGTGCAGCCTAGGGCACGCCCGTCGGCCGGGCAGGCCGCCGGGGAGGCCGGAACCCCCGATCGGGTGGGCATCATCGCAGTTCGGAGGGGTAACCGGCCGGGCGAAGACCGCCCACCGAACCGGGCGGGTCACGCCGAGGAGGAACAGGATGCAGCAGGTACGGCTGTCGGAGACCGAGGAACGGGTTTACCAGGCGGTGGCCGCGCTGGAGGCCCGGGGTCACGTCCCCTATCCCGACCAGATCGCCAAGGAGACCGGGATGAGCGAGGACGACCTGCACGCCCCGCTGCATGCGCTCACCGAGAAGAACCTCCTGCACCGGGAGGACTCGCCGATGGCGGGCCTGGACTTCGGCCCCCGGTGGTGTGCGCGTCAGATGGCCTGACGGCGCCGTTTGCCGGTGACGGCCCCGGGTAGCGGTCAGGAGTGGATGATCGACGGAGATCGGGTGGCACGATGAGCGCTGACCGCCCGACCGCGGCCGACAGCGAGCCCCAGTACGACGAGCGGCGCCGATGGAAGGCGCTCGGCGTCGGGCTGGTGGCCGCGTTCATGACACTGCTCGACGTGAGCATCGTGAACGTGGCCGTGCCCTCGATGGACCGGGCCCTCGGGGCCACCCCCAGCGACCTTCAGTGGGTGCTGTCCGGCTACGCCCTGACCTTCGGCCTGGTGCTGGTGCCCGCCGGCCGGTTCGGCGACGCCCGGGGCCGGCGCAACGCCTTCGTCTTCGGGGTCGCGTTGTTCACCGTCACCAGCGCGCTGGCCGGACTGGCCCGCTCACCGGAGTGGCTGATCGCCGCCAGACTGCTCCAGGGCGCTGCCGCCGGCGTGGTCAACCCGCAGGTCAGTGGCCTGATCCAGCAGCTGTTCCGGGGCGCGGAACGAGGTCGCGCCTTCGGCCTGCTCGGCGCGACGATCGGCATCTCCACCGCGGTCGGGCCGCTGCTCGGCGGCCTGCTCATCCAGGTCGGCGGCGAGCAGCAGGGCTGGCGCTGGGTGTTCTTCGTCAACGTCCCGGTCGGCATCCTCGCCGTGCTGCTGGCCTGGCGGCTGCTGCCCGCCCGCCCCACCGGCCGACCGGACCGACACCGGCTGGACCCGGTCGGCGTGCTGCTGCTCGGCCTCGGGGTGACGCTGCTGCTGCTGCCACTGGTGCAGCACACCCAGTGGCGCGGGCCGTGGAAGTGGGCGCTGATCCCCGTCGGCCTGGCGTTCCTCGCCGGCTTCGGGCTCTGGGAGCGCCGGTACGCCCGCTCCGCCGCCCCCATGTTCGACCTGCGGCTGCTCACCCTGCGGTCGTACTCCCTGGGCGCGCTGATCGCGCTGGTCTACTTCGGCGGGTTCACCGCGATCTTCTTCATCTTCACCCTCTACCTCCAGAACGGTCTCGGCTACAGCGCGCTGGTGGCCGGCCTGGCGATCACCCCGTTCGCGTTGGGGTCGGCCGTGGCGTCGGCGCTGGGCGGCCGGGTCGTCACCCGGTACGGCCGTCCACTGGTCGCCATCGGCCTGTTCGTGGTGGTGGTGGGGCTGGTCGCGACGGTCCTCGTGCTGCGCGGATCACCCTCCGGCTCGGTGCCGCTGCTGACCGCCGGGCCACTGCTGGTGGCCGGGCTGGGAAGTGGGCTGGTCATCGCCCCGAACCAGACGCTGACGCTTTCCGAGGTGCCCGTTCCGCAGGCCGGCAGCGGCGCCGGGATGTTGCAGACCGGGCAGCGGATCGGGTCGGCCGCCGGCATCGCCTCGGTGGGGGCGCTGTTCTTCTCGTCCCTGGCGAGCAGCCGGAACGACTGGGGGGCGGCGTTCCGGCAGTCGCTGCTGCTGGCCGCCGGGATCATCACCGTCGCCCTGGTCGCCGCCCTGGTCGACATCGTGGCCGGACGGCGCGCGGACCATCGGGCCAGCACCGCCGACTGACAGTGAGGATGTAGGTGGGGTCACCCGGTCCGGTCTGACTCACCGACTGACCGACGTTGCTGTCCTGTTGAGCGATTCGTCGATCGGTTCCGGGTGACCCCGTCCTGCACGTCACTGGCAGGGGCGTCGTGACCTGATAGGAGCCTGTGCAAGAGGCCCCGTCACTGTCCTGTCCGCCCGTCCCGGCGGGTGCGTGCCGACCCTGTCGGTGCAAGCGAAAGGGACGACGGTTCCAGGATGACAGCCAAGAAGCGCCAGGTCACGGGTGGGGTTGATACCCACGGGAAGACGCATCACGCCGCT
>NZ_FMCX01000005.1 GCF_900091555.1 Micromonospora mirobrigensis | reverse complement strand
CCCCGGTTTCCCGGGGTTATCCCAAAGCCTAGGGCAGGTTGCTCACGTGTTACTCACCCGTTCGCCGCTCGAGTACCCCGAAGGGCCTTTCCGCTCGACTTGCATGTGTTAAGCACGCCGCCAGCGTTCGTCCTGAGCCAGGATCAAACTCTCCAACAAAAACTTGTTGAACAATCATCCTGACAACAAAAGTGTTGCCAAAGGAATCCCAACCAACAACCCCTCCGAAGAAAGGTCGCCAGTCCGGGGTATAAATCATAATTGGCACTGGCTTATCAAGCACCCTGTTGAGTTCTCAAAGAACAACCACACACCATCCAGCAGCCCCGCATCAGCAGGACCCCGTCCGGGGCATTTCGTCCGCGTCCCCGCCGCTCTCGCGCCGGGCACTTTTACTACGTTACCCGGTGGTTTCCGCCGTGTCAAACCGGTGTTTCGCGGTTTGTCATGCTTCCACCCGTATTCCGGGCACCACAATTTGACCGGCTAGCGCCGGGCGCTTCGTGGTTTTGGCAGGCCGGCCGCCCTGCGGTTTCCCGCGAGCTCGTCCGTTTCCCTGCCGGTCGACAACCTTACCCGGTCGACTCCGCCTCACCAAATCCGCCTCGCGGCGAATCCGGGGCATCGCCCGGTCCCTCTTCCCGCCGGAGTGAACCGTCGGACTTCGGGGGTTGTCTCGGCGCTCCGGCCTCCCAGGTCTTTCGCCTGTTTCGTCCGTTCCGCGCTGACAGAGAGAAAGTTACGCCCCCGGCGGATTGATCGTCAAATCCGCCGGGGGCGTCCCCCGTCACACCGTCGACGTCGGACTATCTGCCCAGCTCAACACCGGCGAACGAGCGCTTGCCACGACGCAGCACCAGGTACCGGCCGTGCAGCAGGTCCGCCGGGGAGACCGCCGCGTCCACCTCGGTCACCCGGACGTTGTTGACGTACGCGCCGCCCTCGGTGATCACCCGACGGGCCTCCTTCATGCTCGGCACCAGGCCCGACTCCTTGAGCAGGCCGGCGACGTCCGGCAACTCCGTCAGGTGCACCAGCCCGGCCTCGGTGAGCGCCGCGCGCAGGGTCTCCGGGGAGAGTTCCTCCAGCGACCCGCGACCGAAGAGCGCCTGGCTCGCGGCGACGGCCTGCACCATCTCCCGTTCGCCGTGCACCAGCGTGGTCAACTCCTCGGCCAGCGCCCGCTGGGCCAGCCGCGCCTGCGGTCGCTCCGCCGTCTCCTTCTCCAGCTCCTCCAGCTCCTCGCGGCTCCGGAAGCTGAAGTAGCGCAGGTAACGGGTCACGTCCCGGTCGTCGGCGTTGACCCAGAACTGGTAGAAGGCGTACGGGCTGGTCATCTCCGGATCGAGCCAGACCGCGCCCCCCTCGGTCTTGCCGAACTTCGTCCCGTCCGCCCGGGTGACCAGCGGGGTGGTGAACGCCTGCACCGGCCCGGCGCCGCGCCGACGGACGTAGTCGACGCCGGCGGTGATGTTGCCCCACTGGTCGGAGCCGCCGTACTGGAGCTGGCAGCCGTGCCGCCGGTGCAGCTCGAAGAAGTCGTTGGCCTGCAACAGCTGGTAGCTGAACTCGGTGAAGCTGATGCCGCTCTCCAGCCGGGCCTTGACCACCTCCCGGGCCAGCATCTTGTTGACCGGGAAGTGCTTGCCGACGTCGCGGAGGAACTCCACCACCGACATCTGGCCGGTCCAGTCCAGGTTGTTGACCAGCTGGGCGGCGTTCTCCCCGGTGTACGACACGAACGGGGCGAGCTGGTCACGGATCCGCTGCACCCAGCCGGCCACCACCTCCGGCGGGTTGAGCGTCCGCTCGGCGCTCTCCTTGGGGTCGCCGATCTGCCCGGTGGCCCCGCCGACCAGCAGCAGCGGCCGGTGCCCGGCGAGCTGGAGCCGGCGGGCCGTGGCGACCTGCATGAGGTGGCCGACGTGCAGGCTGGGCGCGGTCGGATCGAAGCCCACGTAGAAGGTGGCCGTCCCACCGTCGAGCAGCCCACGCAGCTCGTCGGGGCCGGTGGAGTCCTGGATCAGGCCCCGCCACCGCAGGTCTTCGGTCAGGGAGTCCCGCCCGTGCGGGCGCTTGCTGTCGGTCACGGTCACCGATTCTCCCCCATCACCGGGCCGGGGCCGTACCGGGTTTGCCGACGACCGTCGCCGCTAGGCTGTCGGCTCGCACACCAGCGAGGAGGAGCAGCCGTGGAGATGCCGGACCTGACCGGGGGCTTCGTCGCCCTGCTGGGGCTGAAGCTGGACGAGGTCAGCGGTGACCGGGTGGTCATCCGGTGGCAGGTCCGCCCCGAGCTGCACCAGCCGTTCGGCATCCAGCACGGCGGCGTGTACTGCTCGGTGGTGGAGACCGCCGCCAGCATCGGCGGCTCGCTCTGGCTGGGCGAGCGGGGCCGGGTGGTCGGGGTGTCCAACCAGACGGACTTCCTGCGCGCGGTGCGGGACGGGGAGCTGACCGCCGTCGGCACCCCGGTGCACCGGGGCCGCAGCCAGCAGCTCTGGCTGGTGGAGATCACCGACGCCGACGAGCGGCTGGTCGCCCGCGGCCAGGTACGCCTGCAGAACCTGACCCCCGCCTGACCGGCTGCCGGCCGGGGACCGGCCGGCGCGATGTTGCGCAATGCCGCAACCTGACCGGTTCGTACGGAATATCGTCACGGCGATGACACCCGACCGCCATGCGCCGTGAGGAGGCTGCTGGCCGCCACCCTCGGGATCCTCTCCGCGATCGGGGGCTTCGTCGACATCGGCGACCTGGTGGCCGCCAGCCAGGCCGGCGCCCGCTTCGGCATGGCGCACGCCTGGGTGCTCCTGGTCGGGGTGCTCGGCATCTGCGCGTACGCGGAGATGGCCGGCCGGATCGCGGCGGTGAGCGGCCGCGCGGTGTTCGACCTGGTCAGGGAGCGGCTGGGACCGCGGGTGGCGTTGCTGAACCTGGTGGCCTCCTGGCTGGTCACCGTGCTCACCCTCGCCGCGGAACTGGGCGGGGTGGCGCTGGCGTTGCAGCTCGCCTCCGGCATCCACTACCTGATCTGGGTGCCGGTGGCCGCCGTGGCGGTCTGGCTGGTGCTGTGGCGGATGCGCTTCGAGCTGATGGAGCGGGTCTTCGGGCTGGCCGGGCTGGCGCTGCTGGTCTTCGCCGTGGCGCTGTTCGCCCTGCCCACCGACTGGGGCCGGCTCGGCCAGCAGAGCCTGCACGTCAGCTCGGGCGGGGAGAGCTGGTCGGTGTACTGGTTCGTGGCGGTGGCGCTGTTCGCCTCCACGGTCAGCCCGTACGAGGTCTTCTTCTTCTCCTCCGGCGGGGTGGAGGAGAACTGGAGCGCCGCCGACCTCGCCGCGGCCCGCTCCAACGTGCTGATCGGCTTCCCGGTCGGTGGCTTCCTGGCGCTGTCGTTGATCGCCGTCGCCGCTGTCGCGTACCACCCGTCGGGGACGTCGGTGGACAGCCTCGACCAGGTGGCGCGGCCGGTGGTGACGGCCCTCGGCGGAGTGGGGCTGGCCGTCGCGGTGCTGGCGTTCTTCGCGGTCACCTTCGGCGCCGCGCTGGAGACCGGGCTGTCGGCCGCGTACGCCGCCGCGCAGTACTTCGGCTGGCAGTGGGGCAAGCGGGTCAGCCCCCGCAAGGCGGCCCGGTTCCACAGCGTGCTGCTGGTCAGCGTGCTGCTCGGGGTGCTGATGCTGATGACCGCCGTCGACCCGGTGCAGCTCACCGAGTACATGCTGGTACTCAGCGCGGTGGTGCTGCCGCTGACGTACCTGCCGATCCTGGTGGTGGCCAACGACCGCGGCTACCTGGGCGACCGGGTCAACGGGCGGTGGAACAACCTGCTCGGCGCGCTGTTCCTGCTGCTCATCGTCGCCGCCTCGGTGGCGGCGATCCCGTTGGCGATCATCACGAGGATGGGACAGTGAGACTCCAGCTCGCCAAGCAGCTGCTCGACCGGCAGATCGTCGACTCCGACGGCCGGCTGGTCGGCCGGGTCGACGACATCGCGTTCGCCGTCGACGAGGAGGGCTACCCGTACGTGGAGTTCCTGCTGACCGGGCAGGGCGCGCTCGGGCAGCGGATCGGCGGTCGGGTGGGCCGGCTGCTGGTGGCGGTCGCCGACCGTTTCGTCGACCGGCCGCCCGTGCCGCCGCTGCGGATACCGCTGGCCCAGATCGCCCGGGTGGACAGCGCGGTACGGCTGCGTTGCCCGGTGGCCGACCTGCCGCCCTCGCCGGTGGAGTCCTGGTTGCGCCGGCACCTCATCGACCGGATCCCGGGGGCCGACCGTGCGAGTGGGTGAACTGCTCGGCAGGCCGGCGTACGACCTGCACGGGCGACGGCTCGGGTGGGTGGTGGACGTGGTGGTCCGGGGCGGTTTCCCACCGGAGCGGCTGCGGGTGACCGACGTGATCGTCGCCGGGCACTGGTGGACCCGGGTCACCGACCGGCTGATCGGGCCGGAGCTGCACCCGTCCGGCCCGTGGCTGCTGCGGGTGGCCGCCCGGCTGCTCGGGCGCAGCACCCACCAGTTCCCCGCCGACCGGGTGCAGCTGCTGCCACCGGTGCCCGGCTTTCCGTTCGGCCGCCCGGCCCGGGACCGCTGAGGCTGCCCCGCCCGCCGAGGATCGCTGAGGCCGCGCCGCCCGGCCCGGGACGGCTGGGTCGCCGGCGCGGACCGGTCGGTCAGCTACGGGCCTCGTCCAGCTCCGGGGTCGCGTTCTGCTCCTGCTCCGGGGGGTCGGCGGGGGCCGGGCGCAACCGGACCCGGGTGATGGCCCGCTGGTCGATGTCGGCCACCTCCAGCTCCCAGCCGTCGACGATGACGCTCTCCCCCGCGACGGTCGGGATGTGGCCGAGGCAGGTGAGGACCAGCCCGGCGATGGTGGTGTAGTCGCCCTGCGGGCGGCCGGGCAGCTCGACCTTCAGGTCGGGCAGGTCGTGCACCGGGAAGGTGCCGGGCAGCAGCAGCGCGCCGTCGGCCTCGGTGCGGACCGAGGCGAGGTCCCGGTCGGTCTCGTCGTAGATCTCGCCGACGATCTCCTCCAGGATGTCCTCCAGGGTGACGATCCCGTCGACCGCGCCGCGCTCGTCCACCACCAGGGCGATGTGCTGCCGTTCGGTCTTGAACTGGCGCAGCGCGTTCACCACCGGCAACGAGTCGGGCAGCAGCATCGGCGGCCGCGCGATCTCATCGACCGGCCGGTCGTCGGGGACGCCGACGAGGTCCCGCAGGTGGATCACCCCGACGGCATCGTCGAGGCCGCCGTGGCGGACCACCGGCGCGCGGGAGTGGCCGGTGGCGGCGAGCACCAGCCGGGCCGCCTCCGCGGTGGTGCCGCTGTCCAGGGTGAAGACCTGGAGCCGGGGCACCAGGACCGCCTTGAGCTGCCGGTCGGTGATCTCCACCGCGCCGGCGATGATGGTCCGCTGCTCCTTGGTGAAGCCGTGGTTGCCGGCGACGATGTCGCGCAGCTCGTCCGGGCCGATCTCGTCGGGCTCGTGCTTGGGGTTCAGCCCGAACAGCCGGACGACCATGTCGCTGGTGGCGCCGAGCAGCCAGACGGCCGGTCGGGTGAGCGTGGACAGGATGTCCAGCGGTCGGGCCACCAGCAGCGCCCAGCGCTCGGCGGACTGCATGGCGATCCGCTTCGGGGCCAGCTCGCCGAAGACCAGGGTGACGAAGGTCAGCGCCAGGGTGACCAGCACGATGGCGACCGTCTCGGCGGCGGTGCCGGCGAAGCCGAAGAGCGGGATCAACGGCTTGGCCAGCGAGACCGCCGCGGCGGCGGAGGCCAGGAAGCCGGCCAGGGTGATGCCGATCTGGATGGTGGCCAGGAACCGGTTCGGGTCCTTGGCGAGGCGGGCCAGCGTACGCCCGGCGCGGCTGGTCCGCTCCAGCCGCTGGAGCTGGCTGTCCCGCAGCGAGACCAGCGCCATCTCGCTGCCCGCGAAGAGCGCGTTCACGATGACCAGGACTCCGACCAGGGCCAGTTGGCTCCAGTAGCTCTGCACGCCCGGCTCTCCCTCACGCTGTCACCGCCACGGACGGCGGCGCCGGCCGGAGGACCCGGCCAGCGTAGCCGTGCATGTGCCCCGCCGACGCCTCGGCGAATCCTCTCCACCCGGCCGGGTGGGCGGCGGGTCAGGCGGGCTGCGGCGCGGGCAGGTCGAGCACGTACGCGTCGCCCTCCGGCCGGAAACCGAGCCGGTGGTAGTACGGGGAGCGCATCCCGGGCGGGCTGACCACCCGGCGGAACCCCCGGTCGGTGAAGAGGCTGCTGCGCCGGAAGACGAACTCCCCCGGGGTGAAGTCCCGGAACCGGGGGGTGACGTAGTCCAGGTCGATCTGGGCCACGCCGTCCGCCTCGGCGTGCGAGAGCACCACCCCGACCACCTCGTCGGCGCTGACCACGAGGAACGCCGAGCGGGCGTCGCCGAGGGAGTCCCAGTCGAAGCCCGGGTTGAACCTGGCGATGTCGGCGGCGTGCACCCGCAGGGTGTGGGCGAGGAACTGGTCGCCGACGCCCACCTCGACCGCCTGGTAGGTCTGCTCGTCGTGCCGGGTGGCGAGCATCCTGCGCAGGTACCAGACGTTGATCACGGCGAGCACCACGTTGAGGCCGACCATCGGCCACACCTGCACGGCGGTGTTGTAGCCGATCAGGATCAGACAGCCGATCAGGTTCAGGGCGCGCAGCCGCAGGATGCGCGTCTGCAGCAGGGACCAGACCAGCAGCGCGGAGCCGGCCCAGCCGACGAGTTCCAGCCAGTTCACCCCGCGAGACTAGTGGTCGCGCTGGTCAGCCCCGTGGGCGGGCAGCTCCAGCACCCACTCCTGCACCTGCCGGCCGCGGCCGGCGGCGTACCCGGAGTCCTCGCCGACCACGACGAACCCGCACTTGCGCAGCACCGCGAGGGAGGCGCGGTTGTCCTTGGCGGCGCGGGCCCGCACCGGCCGCTGCGGCAGCTCGCGCAGCAGCGCGGCCAGCGCGGCGGTGGCGTGGCCGCGACCCCACCGGCGTGGGTCGATCCAGTAGCTGACCTCGGTCCGGTCGTCGACCGGGAAGGCCGCCACGTAGCCGACCACCTCGTCGCCGACCAGCACGGTGCGGTTGACGATCCGCGGGTCGGCGCGGATCCGCGCCCAGTGCGCGTCGAAGGCGGACCGGTCGGCGGGGTCGGCGGGGCCGAAGGCGGCCATCCAGTTCGCCTCCACGTCCTGCTGGTGGGCGAAGAAGGCGGGCAGGTCGTCGTCGCGTACCGGCCGCAGCCGCAGCTCACTGGTCACGGGCCGGAGGATACCCAGCCGCACCGACCCGGTCGGGACCTCCGGCCCGGTCGATGTCCCGTCCGGCCCTGCCGGGGCCGCCGCCGGCCCGGCTACCAAGAGAGGAGAGACGCAGCCGAGGAGGCCGGACCATGCAGAAGTACGTCTACGACTTCATCGAGGGTGACCGGAGCCGGGCGGACCTGCTCGGCGGCAAGGGGGCGAACCTGGCCGAGATGACCCGGCTCGGGTTGCCGGTGCCGCCGGGCTTCACCGTCAGCACCGACGCCTGCCGGGTCTACCTGGCCACCGGGGCACCGCCGGCCGGGCTCTTCGAGGAGGTGAAGGCCCACCTGCGGGAGGTCGAGGCGCGGCTGGGCCGGCGGCTCGGCGACCCGCACCGCCGGCACCCCGGCGGGCGGTGGAGGCGGCGCCGGAGCCGGCCGCCGCCGTACCCTCGGCGCGCCCGGTGGGTCCGGTGCTGGAGCTGCCCGGCACGCCGGCCGCGGCGCTGGTGCCGGTGACCCGCGACGGCCGGGCCGTGGGGGCGTTCGTGCTCACCGGCGGCCAGGTCCGCTACCGGTCGATCAACGACCCCGACCAGGTGCTCGCCGCGGCGGCCGGCGCGGCCGCCGTCGCGCTGCTCACCGCCGCGGTGGCGGTGCTGGGCCGCCGCCGGCCGCCGGCGATCGGCGCGGTCACCATGGGCCCCGGCGGCTGGGTGAGCCTGCGCGGGACCCGGGCGCCCGCGCTTCGGCCGGCCCGCCGCCGGCCCTGGTGGGCTCGCGTGCTGCGGGCCCGAAGGCTGGTGATCGAACGCTGACCCGGGTACGCGCCGCGCGCGGCGCCACCGACCGACCGTCCCGGCCGGGTGTGGTGGTCCTCCCACAACGGCCACGCCCGCCCGGGGCGGTCACCCGCGTCCCGAGACCCGGCCGGGGGTCTCTGGTCTCGACCCGACGCGGGGTTTCACCGGCGGGACGTGGTGGGACACCGTCGACGTCGCCGCCCGGTCAACCGGCCGAGGAGGTCGGGTAGCCGTACAGGTCGAGCAGCCGGACCCGGGAGGCCTGCAACCGGTCCACCACCACGGCCATGAACCGGCCGGTCAGGTCGCGGCCCAGGGTGTCGTCGCCGGCCATCAGCCGCCGTACGCCGGCCGCGCTGAACTCCACCGTCGTGGTGCGCCGCGCGGCCACCGCCCCGAACTGCCACCGGTACGGCGGGAAGAGCCACGACCAGCCGAGCACCCCGCCCGGGCCGACCGTCTCGATGCCGACGTCCCCGCGGCCGGGCACCGGGAAGTCCAGCGCCACCTCGCCGCCGCGGATCAGCCAGAACCGTTCGGCCGGTTGGCCGGCGCGGAACAGCCGGTGGCCGGGGTGCCACACCACCGGCCGGGCGTACGCGGTCAGCGGCGGCAGCCACCGCTCGGGCAGGTCGGCGAGGAAGGGGTGGTCGCGGAGCAGTTCCAGCGGGGTCATCGGCGGGCTCCTCGGGTGGCGGTCAGGGCCCGGCCGGCGGCCGGGCCCCTTCGGTCGGGTTCACCGGGGCGTGGCGGTTGGCCGGGGCCCCGGGTTCGGTTCACCGCTTCCCGGTGTGCTCCACGGTCACCGGGATCTCGCGCGGGGTCGGCTCGGGTTCGCCGACGGTGGCGCTGATCTCCAGGATGCCGTCGGCGTACCGGGCGGCGATGGTCTCCGGCTCGACGCCCGCGGGCAACGGGATCAGGCGGGAGAAGGAGCCGTAGTGGAACTCCGAGCGGACCTTGTCCGCGTGGCTCTCCCGCCGGACCACGTCCAGGCGCAGGTTCTCGCCGGTACGGGTGATCCGGACGTCCTTGCCCGGGTCGATCCCCGGCAGCTCGGCGCGCACCACGTACCGGTCCCCGTCGAGGTGGTCCTCGACCCGGATCGTCGGCGCCCGCAGCGGGAACCAGGAGAGGTTCGTCCAGTCGAACGGCGCGATCGTGCCGCCCCGGAACGTCGTGACGGTGGACATCGTCGACCTCCTTGTCGCTCGTCCTGGCTCCATCCCACTCCGGCCGGGCCCGGCCGGTCAGGGCCGTTGGTCCCGGCCCGGCAAGGCGCTACGCCCCTGCCCGCGGGGGTCGCCGGCGGGCAGGCTGGAGGTGGACGAAGGAGGTCGTGATGACCAGCAGGACGGGTGCGCCCGTGGTGGTGGGCGTGGACGGTTCCGGCTCGGCACTGGAGGCGGTGCGGGTGGCCGCCCGGGAGGCGGCGGACCGGCACCGGCCGCTGCGGGTGGTGCACGCCTTCGGGTGGCCGCTGCTCGGCACGCCGCTCGGCCCGGTGCCGGTGGTGTGCAGCGACGACGCTGTCCGCGCGGCGGCGCAGCGTACGGTCGACGAGGCGGTGGAGGAGGCGACCAAGGTCGCCCCGGAGGTGCCGGTCACCGGTCGGCTCTGCGACGGCGGCCCGACGGCGGTGCTGGTGCGTGAGTCGCGGGACGCGGCGCTGCTGGTGCTCGGCCACCGTGGCCTTGGCGGCTTCGCGGAGCTGCTGATCGGTTCGGTGACCGTGCACGTCACCGCGCACGCCGACTGCCCGGTGCTGGTGGTCCGCGGCGAGGCCCGCGCCGACGGCCCGGTGGTGGTCGGGGTGGACGGCTCGGCGCTCTCCACCGAGGCGTTGGGCTTCGCGTTCGCCGAGGCCGCGCAGCGCGACACCCGGCTGGTCGCGGTGCACGCGTGGCTCTACCCGACGGCGGTCGGCCCGGGCGACATCGTGCCGATGGTGTACGACCCGCAGGAGCTGCGCGCCGAGGAGGAGCGGGTGCTCGCCGAGTCGCTGGCCGGCTTCGCCGAGCGCTACCCGCAGGTGCCGGTGCGGACGAAACTGGTGGCCGCCCCGGCGGCCCGGGCGCTGGTCGAGGAGTCCACCGACGCGCAGCTGACCGTGCTCGGCGCGCACGGCCGCGGTGGCCTGGCCGGCACCCTGCTCGGCTCGGTCAGCCACGCCCTGCTGCACCACGCCCGCAGCCCGCTGGCGATCGTCCGGCACCGCCGGGACCTCGGTCGCCGCTGAGTTCGATCGACCGCGCCGCGCCGGCCGCTCCCCCGGCCGGCGCGGCGTCGCGTCCGCGGTCGCCGCGTCCGGCCGGAGCTGGGGTACGGCCGGACCGGGGTGCGCGGCGGCGCGTCGTGCCCCGATCTGCCCGACCCGGCGGGCGAGCCGGTCGACAATGGCCGCAACCGAGCGAGAGGGAGCCGCATGGAACGTCCTGTCGTGGTGGGGGTCGACGGATCACCGTCCAGCCTGGTCGCCGCCGAGCACGCGGCGCGGGCCGCCACCCTGCGCGGCCGGCCGTTGGAGCTGGTGCACGGCTATCTGCACCCGCTCGGTTACGGCGTGCCGCTCAACCCGTACGACCTGGGGGTGCCGGAGCCGACGGACGAGGCGCAGCGGATGGTGCAGCGCACGGCGGACGACCTGGCCGGGCGGTGGCGGGGGCTGCGGGTGTCGGCGCGGCAGGTGGCCGGTGGGCCGGGCGCGACGCTGGTCGAGGAGTCCCGCCGGGCCGAGCTGGTGGTGGTGGGCAGCCGGGGGTTGGGTGGCTTCGCCGGGCTGCTGCTCGGTTCGGTCAGTGGCCAGGTGGCCGCGCACGCGCACTGCCCGGTGCTGGTGGTCCGCCCCGACGAGCAGCCGATCCCGGTGGACGGGCCGGTGGTGGTGGGGGTGGACGGTTCGCCGGCCGCGGCGCTGGCCGCCCGGTACGCCGCCGACGAGGCGGCCCGGCGCGGCAACGCGCTGGTGCTGGTGCACGTGGGACCGCCGGACGGGGACCGTCCGGTGCCGGAGGAGGTCGAGGAGGAGCAGGCCGCGTACCACGCCCGGGCGGTGCGGCTGCTCGCCGAGGCGTCCGCCGCCGCCCGCGAGGGCCACCCGGAGCTGTCGGTGCGGGAGCACCCGGTCCGGGCGGGCACCCCGGCGCAGGGCCTGGTGACCGCGAGCGGGGAGGCGTCGGTGCTGGTGGTGGGCACCCGGGGTCGGGGCGGGTTCGCCGGGATGCTGCTCGGCTCGGTCAGCCAGACGGTGCTCCAGCACGCGCACTGCCCGGTGCTGGTCGCCCATCCGTACCCGGACTGACCGGTCAGTCGTCGCGGCGGCCGAGCAGCTGGGCGAAGTCGGTGGTGAGCGCGAACGGGTCGGCCGGTCCGGTGGCCGGCGGGCGCCGGTCGACCTGGTCGGCCAGTTCCGCGCCGGCGCGCAGCACCCGGCCGCGCAGCGCGCCGTCGGGGCCGCCGCCGGACCAGTCCTCACCGGCGGCGAAGACGGCGGTGGGGACCACCACCGCCCGCAGGTAGGCGAACATCGGCCGGACGGCGTGCTCCAGGGCCAGCGAGTGCCGGGCGGTGCCGCCGGTGGCGCCGATCAGCACCGGCTTGTCCACCAGCGCCCTGTCGTCCAGCACGTCGAAGAAGGACTTGTAGAGCCCGTTGTAGGAGGCGTTGAAGATCGGAGTGACGGCGACGACGCCGTCGGCAGCGGCCACCGCGTCGAGGGCCTCGCGCAGCGGCGCCGGCGGGAACCCGGTGAGCAGGTGGTTGACCACGTCGTGGGCGTGGTCGCGCAGCTCGATCACCCGCAGCTCCACCTGGGCGCCGCGCCGGACCAGCTCGTCGCGGGCGGCCGCGGCGAGCTGGTCGGCGAGCAGTCGGGTCGAGGAGGGCTGGGAGAGGCCGGCGGAGACCACGGCCAGCGTGCGCGTACTCATCGGACGGCGTCCATGGCGGCGGCGTCGCGGGCGGCCAGCAGGGAGGCGTGGGTGGGCGCCTCGGGCACGTGCGCGGGACGCAGCGCGTCGAACTCCTTGCGCAGCACCGGGACGACCTCCTCGCCGAGCAGGTCGAGCTGCTCCAGGACGGTCTTCAGCGGCAGGCCGGCGTGGTCGACGAGGAACAGCTGGCGCTGGTAGTCGCCGACGTACTCGCGGAAGCCCAGCGTCCGGTCGATGACCTGTTGCGGGCTGCCCACGGTCAGCGGGGTCTCCCGGGTGAACTCCTCCAGCGACGGCCCGTGCCCGTAGACCGGGGCGTTGTCGAAGTACGGCCGGAACTCGCGGACCGCGTCCTGGGAGTTGCGCCGCAGGAAGACCTGGCCGCCGAGGCCGACGATGGCCTGCTCGGGCGTGCCGTGGCCGTAGTGGGCGAAGCGCTGCCGGTAGAGCCCGACCATCCGCTGGGTGTGCTCGGCGGGCCAGAAGATGTGGTTGGCGAAGAAGCCGTCACCGTAGTACGCGGCCTGCTCGGCGATCTCGGGGCTGCGGATCGAGCCGTGCCAGACGAACGGCGGTACGCCGTCGAGCGGGCGCGGGGTGGAGGTGAACGACTGCAACGGGGTGCGGAACCGCCCCTTCCAGTCGACCACGTCCTCGCGCCACAACCGGTGCAGCAGGTCGTAGTTCTCGATGGCGAGGGGGATGCCGTTGCGGATGTCCTGCCCGAACCAGGGGTAGACCGGGCCGGTGTTGCCGCGGCCCATCATCAGGTCGACCCGGCCGTCGGCCAGGTGTTGCAGCATGGCGTAGTCCTCGGCGATCTTCACCGGGTCGTTGGTGGTGATCAGCGTGGTCGAGGTGGAGAGCAGCAGCCGCTCGGTGCGGGCGGCAATGTGGCCGAGCAGGGTGGTCGGCGAGGACGGGACGAAGGGCGGGTTGTGGTGCTCGCCGGTGGCGAAGACGTCGAGACCGACCTCCTCGGCCTTGACCGCGATGGCCACCATCGCCTTGATCCGCTCGTGCTCGGTCGGCTCCCGGCCGGTGGTCGGGTCGACGGTGACGTCGCCGACGGTGAAGATCCCGAACTGCATGACCTGCTCCTCGTCTCCGACCGGGTCGGTCTGACCTGTACCCCGCGGACAACATATTTGACGAGTCAACTATTCCGTCGGGCGGGGCGGCGGAGGGTGGCCCTTGCGACCCGGCCCGACGGTCTAGCGGCGGGCGCGCGGGACGTGCCGGCGGTAGGCGCTCACCGTCGGGTCGCCGGTGAGCCAGAACCGCCACGGCACGTCGTGCGCGCCGGTCACCCCGACCCGGGGGCCGGCGGAGATCGCCGCCTCGGGCACCGGGGCCGGTGCCGGGCGCAGCCGCACCGGGCCGTCGGCGAGCAGGTCGAGGCCGTACGCGGAGCGGTCGATGCCGAGGGCGGCGCAGAGCCGGGCGGGGCCGCGCGCCAGGTCCACCTCCCGGCGTACGGCGGGACGGCGGAGCCGGGCCACGTCGAGGCCGTCGACCACCTCGCCGGCGCGCAGCAGCACCGCGGACGCCTCGCCGTCCGGGCCGGTCACCACGTTCATGCACCAGTGCATGCCGTAGGTGAAGTAGACGTAGGCGTGCCCGGCGGGACCGAACATCACCGCGTTGCGGGGGGTGCGTCCCCGGTGGGCGTGCGAGGCCGGGTCGCCGGCCGTGCCCGCGTACGCCTCCACCTCGGTGATCCGGACGGTGACGTCACCGGCGTGCAGCAGGCAGCCGAGCAGGCCGCGGGCGGCCGGCACCACCGGCCCGGCGAGCAGCTGGGCCAGCGGGGCGAGGTCGGTCCCGGTCACGCGGTTCGGCTCCGGAGGGCGGGGCTGGGCATCCACCGACGATATCCGCCGGGCGCGGCGAAGTGTCGGCCAGCCGACGCAACCGCACCCGGGGGCAAGTGGTGTAACCGGTGTCGCCAGCACGCGACGTCCACCTCTTCGGAAGGCCTCCGCATGAAGCTGTCCCGCATCCACGCCCCGCTCGCCGCCGTCGCCCTCGCCCTGGGCGCGGCAGCCTCCTTCGCCGTCCCGGCCCAGGCCGCCGAGGCGGGCACCCTGGCCGACCCGGGCTTCATCCAGTCGTTCGAGATCGGCGGCCCGCTGACCCTCGACGGCAACGGGCTCGTGGCGTACGTTCCGGTCTCGATCACCTGCTCGGGGGCCTCGCCGGCGATCTCCTACGTCGGCGTTAACCTGCGGCAGACCCGCGGTCAGGACGTCATCACCGCCCGGGGCAGCGTCCCGCTGACCTGCGACGGTACGGCTCAGAACCTGGTGGTGACCGTGACGGCGGAGGGTCAGCGGTTCCTGCCTCGCGAGGTGTACGCCACGGCGGAGGCCCAGGCCTGCGACGCGTTCGGCAACGAGTGCAGCTTCGCCTCGGACGCGGAGCTGACCCGGCTGCAGAAGGCCTGACCGGCCCCGCAGCGACAGGTCGGCGGGACCACGTGGCGGGTGGTCCCGGCGGCGGTCCCAGGCCACGCCGGGCGGCGTGATCCACGCCGCCCGGCGTGCGCCGGACCGGCCCCCGGCACTACAGATTAGGGCAGCCTTACCTTAGAGTCTGTCGGCGTGACGTCCCCGCCCGAGCTGCTGCCGGCCACCGGCGCCGTGCCGTTCGTCCGCGATCTGGCCACCCACGGTGACCGCCCGGCCGTGGTCACCGCCGACGGCACCCTCTCCTACGCCGACCTCGCCGCCCGGGTCGCGGAGACCGCCCACCGGCTCGGAACCACCCGGCGCCTGGTCCTCGTCGCCGGGGCGAACACCGTCGACGCGCTGGTCGCGTACCTGGCCGGGCTGCACGGCGGCCACCCCGTCCTGCTGGTGCCGGGCGGTGGACCGGCGACCCGGGCGCTGGTCGAGGCGTACGACCCCGACGTGGTGATCGGGCCGGTGGACGGGGCATGGCGGATCGACGAGCGCCGCGACGGCAGCGCCCACGAGCTGCACCCGGAGCTGGCCCTGCTGCTCAGCACCTCCGGCTCGACCGGCTCACCGAAGCTGGTCCGGCTCTCCGCGACGAACATCCAGGCCAACGCCGAGTCGATCGCCACCTACCTGGGCATCCGGGAGACCGACCGGGCGGCGACCACCCTGCCGCTGCACTACTGCTACGGGCTCTCCGTGGTCAACAGCCACCTGGCCCGGGGTGCCGCGCTGATCCTCACCGACCTGTCGGTCGCCGACCGCTGCTTCTGGGAGCTGTTCCGCACCGCCCGCGGCAGCACGTTCGCCGCCGTGCCGTACACCTTCGAGCTGCTGGACCGGGTCGGCTTCGCGGCGATGGAGCTGCCGCACCTGCGCTACCTCACCCAGGCCGGCGGCCGACTCGACCCGGGGACCGCGCGCCGCTACGCCGAGCTGGGCCGGCGCGCCGGCTGGGACCTCTTCGTCATGTACGGCCAGACCGAGGCGACCGCGCGGATGGCGTACCTGCCGCCCGACCTGGCCCTGACCCGCCCGGAGGCGATCGGGGTGCCGGTCCCCGGTGGCACGCTGCGCCTGGCCCCCGTGCCCGACCAGCCCGAGGGCGTCGGCGAGCTGGTGTACGCCGGCGACAACGTGATGCTCGGCTACGCCGAGCGCCCGGCCGACCTGGCGTCGGGGCGTACCGTCGCCGAGCTGCACACCGGCGACCTGGCCCGCCGCGGCCCGGACGGCCTCTGGGAGCTGGTCGGCCGGCGCAGCCGGTTCGCCAAGATCCTCGGCCTGCGGGTGGACCCGCAGGCCGTCGAGGCGCTGCTCGCCCGGCACGGAGTGCCGGCGGCCTGCCTGGGCGCCGACGACGAACTGCTGGTCGCGGCGGTCGGCGGGGCCGACGCCCGGCGGGTCCGCCGGCTGGTCGCCGACGAGATCGGCCTGCCGCCCCGGGTCGTCCGGGTGCTGCCGCTGGCCGAGCTGCCCCGACTGGCCAGCGGCAAGGTCGACCACCCGGCGCTGCGGGCGCTGGCCGACGCCACGCCGAACGCCCTCCCCACCGGGGCCGACGACGACCTGTGCCGGCTCTACGCCGAGGTGCTGGACCGCACCGACGTCACCGGCGAGCACAGCTTCGTCGACCTGGGTGGCGACTCGCTGTCCTACGTCGAGATGTCGGTCCGGCTGGAACGGGTCCTCGGGCAGCTCCCGCCGGACTGGCACACGCTGCCGATCGCCGCGCTGCCCGCCCCGCCCGCCGCGCGACCCCGGCGGCGCGCGCTGGAGACCAGCGTCGCCCTGCGGGCGGCGGCGATCGTGCTGATCGTCGGCTCGCACATCCCGCTGTTCCACCTCACCGGCGGCGCGCACCTGCTGCTGGCGGTGGCCGGGTTCAACTTCGCCCGGTTCCAGCTCACCGACGTCGACCGGCGGGACCGGCTGCGACAGATCCGGGCCGGACTGACCCGGATCGTGCTGCCCACCATGGCCTGGATCGCGGCGGTGCTGCTGCTCACCGACCAGTACCGGCTGAGCACCCTGCTGCTGGTCAACAGCCTGGTCGGGCCGGCCGACGGTCGCACCGAGTGGCACTTCTGGTTCATCGAGGGGCTGGTCTACGTCCTGGTGGGCACCGGCGCCCTGCTCGCGCTGCCCGCGGTGGACCGCTGCGAGCGGCGGTTCCCGTTCGCGCTGCCGGTCACGCTCGCCGGGCTGGGCCTGCTCGGCCGGTACGACGTGTTCGGCCTCGATGCCCGCTACGACCTGCCCGGCGGCGTGGTGGCGTGCTGGCTCTTCGCCCTCGGCTGGGCGGCGGCCCGGGCCCGCGGCGTCGCGCAGCGGCTGCTGGTCACCGTGGCGGCGGCGGCCACCGTGCCGGGGTTCTTCGGCGAGCCGGCCCGGGAGGCGCTGATCGTCGCCGGGTTCGCGCTGCTGGTCTGGCTGCCCACCGTGCCGAGCGTGGGACCGGTGAACCGACTGGCCGGGGTGCTCGCCGGCAGCTCGCTCTACGTCTACCTGACCCACTGGCAGGTCTACCCGCACCTGCGGGACCGGCCGCTGCTGGCGCTGGCCGCCGCGCTGGCGGTCGGGGTGGCGTACGGGCTGGCCGTGGAGCGGGTCCGACAGATTTTCAACGAAAGGTTGAAAACGGGTCGTTGATGGGGTGGGATGGAGGCATGAACGACGCCTTCACCACCCCGGACCCCTCCCGCGCCCGCGCCGAACGCACCTACGCCGCCCTGTACCGGATCACCGAACGGCACGCCGGCACCGAGACCCGCCGGCGCCGGCAGGCCAACCCGTACGTCGCCGACCCCTGGGAGGCCGTCACCCTGGTCACCGCGCTCGCCGCCGGCGGGGCCGCGCTGGAGTCCGACGAGGAACCCGTCGACGGCGACGACATCGTCGCCGCGCTCACCCTGGTGCCCCACCTCCGCGCCGAGGTGGACGCGCTCGAGGCCGGCCTGTTGACCATGGCCCGCGCGCGCGGCCTCACCTGGCAGGCGATCGCCTTCGGTCTGGGCCTGGGCAGCGCGCAGGCGGCCAAGCAGCGGTACGAACGCCTGGTGGCCCGGACGGCCTGAGCCCGCCGTGGCGAGCGCCCGGTTGTCACAGGCGCACGGCAGACTGCCTTCGGTGCACACCGTCGACGGGAGGGCGCGATGACCCGCGAGGAGCTGCTGGCGTACTGCCTGGCCAAGCCGGGAGCCTGGCTGGACCGGCCGTGGGAGGCCGACGAGGTCGTGAAGGTGGGCAGCAGGATCTTCGCCTTCCTGGGTGCGCCCGACGGTGAGCCCCGGGTCTGGGCGAAGTGCGGGCCGGACCGGGTGGTGGCCGACGAGTGGCTGCACCGGTTCCCGGGCGAGGCCAGCGCCGCCCCCTACCTCGGCCGGTACGGCTGGAACGCGCTGCGGCTGGACGGGGCGATCCCCGACGAGGACCTGCTCGACGCGGTCGACGGCTCGTACGACGCGGTGCTGGCCCGGTTGCCGCGTCGCGAGCGACCCTGACCCGACCCTGATTTCCCGCGGCGGGGGCACCACCGCGCGCCGACACCTGCTAGCTTTTCTTGGCATGTGCAGGTTTTCGCTGTGAGTGCCGAGCCGACGGGTGACGAGCTGCTGACGGTGCTCGGCACGCTCGCCAATCCGCACCGGCTGCGGGTGATCGCCGCGCTCACCCGCGAGCGCACCTACGTCAGCCGGCTCGCCCGCGACCTCGGGATCAGTCGGGCGCTGCTCCAGCTGCACCTGCGCAAGCTGGAGGCGGCCGGCCTGGTCACCGCCCGGCTGGAACTCTCCCCCGACGGCAAGGCGATGAAGTTCTACGAGGTCACCCCGTTCGCCTACCGGCTCACCCCGCAGGCCATCGCGGCGGCGGCCCCCACCCTGAGCACCGACGACGCAGAGAAAGGCACCCGATGATGGACGGACACGAGTTGGCGGAGGTCGTCGGCACCGTCGGCATGTTCACCCTGGCCACGGTCCTGCTCGTCGCGGTGGTCACCCGGATCGCGCCGCGCTGGCGCACCCGGGTCGCCACCGCCAGCGACGCCGATTACCGCGCCCTGGCCGAGAGTTCGGTGCGCGCCCAGGAGGAGCTGACCCGACAACTCACCGCGATCGGCGCCCGGCTGAGCGAGGTCGAGGGCCGGATGTCGTCGGTGGAGCGCGTCCTGCGCGACGTCGAGTAACGGCTCCCCCACGCCCACCGCCCGCCGGGTTGCAGCCCGGCGACCGCGGATCACCCACCGCCCGAAGGACGCCGGGCCGTCGAGTTGCAGCTCGACGGCCCGGCCGGGCGGGCATCACCTCGCCAACGGCGAGTTCTCACACGCGACGACCCGTCCACGGAAAGGACAGCAGCCGATGCTGCGCGAACGCAAATCGACGCCGTACCCGCCTCCCCCGGCCGCCGGACCGCGACCGCTCACCGAACGCCTGGTCGCCTGGTCGGTGCGGCACCGGGCCCGGGCCATCGCCGGCTGGCTGGTCCTGGTCGCGGCGGCCGTACTCGCCGGGATCCTGGTCACCGGGGACGGCGCGCCGCCGGTGGACCCCGGCGAGGCCGGCACCGCGCGCCGGGTGCTGGACGCCCAGGCCGGCTACGAGCCGATCCAGGAGAACGTGCTGGTCCGGGCGACCGACCCCGCCGGGCCGCCGGCCACCACCGACCCGACCGTACGCAACGCCGCGGCCGACCTGGTCCGCACGCTGCGGACCCTCCCCGCAGGCGGGGTGACGGTGGCCGACCCCGTCGGCGACCCGGACCGGGTCTCCCGCGACGGACGCGCGCTGCTGGTCGGCTTCACCGTCGACGGCGGCCTCGACGAGCGGCTGTCCCGCTACGACGCTGCCACCGCCGCCGTCGGCGAGGTCGCCGGCCGGCACCCAGGGGTACGTCTGGCGCAGGCCGGCGACCGCAGCCTCTCGCTCGCGGTCGACCAGGGCGTCAAGGGCGACTTCGCCCTCGCCCACCAACTCTCGCTGCCGCTGACCGTGCTGATCCTGCTGGTCGTCTTCGGCTCGCTGGTGGCCGCCGCGGTGCCGCTACTGCTCACCCTGACCGCGGTCGCCGCGACGCTGGGCCTGCTCCAGGTGGTCGACCAGTGGCTGCCGATCAACAGCGTCACCGCGCCGATGGTGCTGCTGATCGGCATGGCGGTCGGCGTCGACTACTGCCTGTTCAACCTGCGCCGGCTGCGGGAGGAACGGGCCGCCGGGCATGACCTGGGCACCGCCCTGGCGATCACCGCCCGAACCTCCGGACGGGTGGTGCTGGTCTCCGGGGCGACCGTGATGGTGTGCCTGTGCGGGCTGCTGCTGACCGGCATCTCGGCGTACCGGGGTGCGACGCTCGGCATCGTGCTGGTGGTGGGCGCCACCGTGCTCGCCTCGGTGACCGCCCTGCCGGCCCTGCTGGCGCTGCTCGGCGACCGGGTGGACCGGCTGCGGATGCCCTGGCCGGGCCGACGGCGCACCGCCGCCACCGGGTCCCGGTTCTGGACGGCGGTGGCCGTCCGGGTGGTCCGCCGCCCGCTGCTCTGGACGCTCGCCGGGGCCGCGCTGCTGGTCACGCTGGCCCTGCCCGCGCTGCGGATGCACCCGCAGGACGCCGCGGTGGTGGACAGCCTGCCCCGCAGCGTGCCGACCGTCGACGCCGCCGTACGCATGCAGCGGGACTTCCCCGGCGCCGCCGCGCCGGCCCGGGTGGTGCTGTGGCGCCCGGACGGCACACCGGTCGCCGGCCGGCCGGAGGTCGACGCCGCCGTGGCCGACCTGCGGGAGCGGATCGCCGCCGGCGTGCCCGGGCTGGCCGGCCCGGTCACCGTGACCCCGGTCGACCGGGCGCTCGTGGTGCGGGTGCCGCTGGCCGGGTCGGGCACCGACCGGGCGTCGGAACGGGCGCTGGCCACCCTGCGCGGCGAGGTGCTGCCGGCCACCATGGGCCGGCTGGACGGGGTCGAGCACGCGGTGATGGGCCGCACGGCGTTCGCCCACGACTTCACCGAGCGGATGACCGGGCGGGCGCCCCTGGTGGTCGGCGCGGTGCTGCTGCTGGCCTTCGCGCTGCTCGCCCTGACGTTCCGGACCCTGGCGGTGCCGCTGGTGTCGATCGCGCTGAACCTGCTGTCGATCGGCGCCGCCTACGGGGTGCTCACCTGGGCGTTCCAGGACGGGCACCTGGCCGGTCCGCTGGGCTTCACCCCGTACGGCGGGGTGGTGGGCTGGCTGCCGCTGTTCATGTTCGTCCTGCTCTTCGGGCTGAGCATGGACTACCACCTGTTCGTGCTCAGCCGGATCCGGGAACGCTGGGCGGCCGGCGCGTCCCCCGGCTCCGCCATCGTGGCGGGTGTGGGGCGCGGCGCGGGCGTGGTCAGCAGCGCGGCCACCGTGATGGTCGCCGTCTTCGCGGTCTTCCTCACCCTGAGCGCGGTCGAGTACAAGATGCTCGGCCTGGGGATGGCGGTGGCGGTGCTGGTCGACGCCACCCTGGTCCGCGGGGTGCTGCTGCCGGCGACATTGGCGCTCTGCGGCGACCGGGCCTGGGGTCGCCGATCGACCGGACCACAGTGGACACCGCCTACCCCTATGCTCGCCACCGGTGCGCCGACCACGGCGCCGGAACGTGAGGAGAACAGGTGAGGCGTCTCATCGGTGCGGTACTGGCCGCCGTCCTGCTGACCACCACCGCCTTCAGCGGCCCGGCCGCGGCGGCCACGCCGACCACCGGGGCGATCTTCAACAACCCGACGGTGGCGGGCAGCGAACGGGTCATCGTCGACCACATCGTCTCGCTGATCGACGGCACCCCGTCCGGCGCGGAGATCAGCGTCGCCATGTACGCCTTCGACGAGCAGCCGGTCGCCGACGCGCTGATCCGGGCCGCCCGGCAGCGGGGCGTCCGGGTGCGGGTGGTGCTCGACGCCACCTACCGCACCCGTACGCCGGCCCTGGCGCTGGCCAGCGCGACGACCGGGCTGGGCACCGACACCACGGCCGGCTCGTGGCTGAAGGTCTGCGCCACCGACCTGGCCTGCGTCTCGGGCGCGCCGGCGAGCGTCAACCCGATCAACCACAACAAGTTCTACCTGTTCTCGTCCACCGGCGGGGCGTCGAAGGTGCTGGTGCAGTCCTCGGCGAACCTGACCTCGCTGAACACCGGCAGGTACTGGAACAACGCGGTGACCGTCGTGGACAACGGGCCGATCTACGATGCCTACCGGGCGTACTTCGGGGACCTGGCCAGGGCGCTGCACAACGACAGCGACTACTACCGGATGACCTCGTCGGACCCGGTGAAGTCGTACTTCTTCCCGCGCGCCGGCAGCACCGCCGACACGGACACGATCGTGGAGGTCCTGAACAACGTGACCTGCCCGGGCAACGACCCCGGGTACGGCACGGTCGACGGCTACACCAAGATCCGCATCGCCGTGTGGAAGATCACCCGGGAGGCGATCGCCGACAAGCTCCGCGCGCTGGCCAACGCCAACTGCTGGGTGGACATCGTCTACGGCACGACGAGCAGCGGCAGCGCCTCGGCGCTGACCCACCCGCGGATCAGGACCTACCAGCTCAACAAGGCCGACGGCGAGCTGGTCCACTCGAAGTACCTGCTGATCGAGGGGACGTACGCCGGCCGGGTGAACAGCAAGTGGGTCTTCACCGGCAGCCACAACTACGACGACTCGTCGCTGCGGGAGAACGACGAGGCGATGCTGCGGATCAACTCCTCGGCCATCCACGACCAGTACCGGAGCAACTTCTGGGCGATGCGCGACTCCGCCCAGCTCTGATCGCGGGCTCAGGCCCCCAGCAGCGGGGACAGCGCATCGAGCAGCGGGCCGGCGTCACCGACCGTGGCGTCGGCCCCCCGTTCGTCGGCGGCCTCGAACTCCGCGATCTCCACGCCGACGATCTCGTGCCCGGCCAGCATCTCGGCGGCGCCGGCCAGGTCGGCCAGGGTCAGCCCACCCGGCACCCGGTAGTCGGTCGGCACCAGGCCGGGTTCGAGGACATCGCAGTCGAGGTGCACGTAGACGGGCCGGCCGGCGACCCAGCGCCGCAACCGGTCGGGCAGGTCGACGCCCACCCGGGCCCATGCCACCGTCCCGTCGGTCAGCAGCCGCCGCTCGTCCGGGTCCAGATCCCGCGCCCCGACCACCACCACGTTCGCCAGGTCGAGGCCCGCACCGAGCGGAGAGTCCCAGCGGCCGGCGGCGCCGGAGATCACCATTCCGCCGAGGTAACCGGTGGCGCTGGTGTCCGGCACGTTGAGGTCACCGTGCGCGTCGAACCAGACCACACAGGTGTCCGGCCGGTGCCGGGCCAGCGCCGGCAGGGTGGCCAGGGCGGCCGCGCAGCGGGTGAGAGCGAGCACCGGCGTCCGACCGGCCGCCAGGATCGCCTCCTGTGCCACCGCCAGCTCCCGCAACGCCGGCAGTGCGACGGTCAGCTCGACGTCCCACGAGGCCGGCGCCGCCGGTCGCGGCTCCCCCACCACCGTCACCGGCAGCCGCAGCCGCCGGGCCAGCTCGTCGGCCACCAGCGCGGCGCCCGGTACCGCCCGGTCGTTGTGGTCGCCGGCCGGGCCCTGGTACCGGACCAGCGCGACCGGTTCGGCCGCGCCGGCCCGCTGCGCACCGGCGACCACGCTCACCGTCCGGGTACGACCCGCTCGGCGGCCCACTCCCGCCAACCGGCCAGCTTGTCCGCGGCGGTGGCCAACTGCTCGGCCACCGGCCCGGGGCCGGTGGAGCCCGGGGTGGTGCGGGCGGCCAGCGCCGAGCGCACCGAGAGCACGTCGCGTACCGACGGGTCGAGGTGTTCGCTGACCGCGGCCAGGTCGTCGTCGGAGACCTCCTCCAGCTCGCACTCACGGGCCGCGCAGAGCGCCACCAGCCTGCCGGTGATCTCGTGCGCGTCGCGGAACGGCACCCCCCGCCGGACCAGCCAGTCGGCCACCTCGGTCGCCAGCGAGAAGCCGACCGGTGCGGCGGCGACCAGCCGGTCGACGCGTACCGTCATGGTGGAGATCATCCCGGCCAGGGCCGGCAGCAGCAGTTCCAGGGTGTCGACCGCGTCGAAGGCCGGCTCCTTGTCCTCCTGCATGTCCCGGTCGTACGTCATCGGCAGGCCCTTGAGCATGGTGAGCACGCTCATCAGCCCCCCGACGAGGCGACCCGACTTGCCCCGGGCCAGCTCGGCGATGTCCGCGTTCTTCTTCTGCGGCATGATCGACGACCCGGTGGCGAAGGAGTCGTCCAACTCGACCCAGCCGAACTCGTGCGACGTCCAGAGCACCACCTCCTCGCCGAGGCGGGACAGGTGCACGCCGATCATGGCGGTGGCGAAGAGGAACTCGGCGACGAAGTCCCGGTCGGCGACGGCGTCCATCGAGTTGGCGAACGAGGTCCGGAAGCCCAGCTCCCGGGCGACCGCCACCGGGTCCAGCGGCAGCCCGGAGCCGGCCAGCGCGCCGGCGCCGAGCGGGCTGACCGCCGCCCGGTGGTCCCAGTCGCGCAGCCGTTCCAGGTCGCGCAGCAGCGGCTGCACGTGGGCCAGCAGCCAGTGCCCGAAGGTGACCGGCTGGGCGTGCTGGAGGTGGGTCATCCCGGGCGCGGCGGTGTCCACGTGCCGTTCGGCCTGTTCGACCAGCGCCTCGGCCAGCTCGACCAGCCGGGCGGCCACGCCCCGGGCGTGGTCGCGCAGATAGAGCCGCAGGTCGGTGGCGACCTGGTCGTTGCGGGACCGGCCGGCGCGCAGCTTGCCGCCGAGGCTGCCCAGGCGTTCCAGCAGGCCCCGCTCCAGCGCGGTGTGCACATCCTCGTCGTCCACGGTGGGGCGGAACTGCCCGGAGGCGCAGGCCGCCTCCAGGTCGTCCAGCGCCGCCAGGATCCGGCCCAGTTCCTCCGGGTCGAGCAGGCCCGCGCCGGCCAGGACCCGGGCGTGCGCCCGGGAGCCGGCGATGTCGTACGGGGCGAGGCGCCAGTCGAACTGGACACTCACCGACAGTCGGGCCAGGGCCTCGGCGGGGCCGCCGGCGAACCGGCCACCCCACAGGCTCGTCCGGTTGGTGGCGGCGCTGTTCTCGGTCAGGCTCTTGTCGTCCACGCCGCCCATTGTGGTGCCCATGCTCAGGAGCCACCCAGCCGGGCGTCCCGCGCGGCGGCCATCTTGCTGGGCAGACCCCACAACTGCACGAAACCCTTGGCCAGGGACTGGTCGAAGGTGTCGCCGGTGTCGTAGGTGGCCATGCCGAAGTCGTAGAGGCTGGCCTCGGAGCGCCGGCCGGTGACGGTGACCCGGCCGCCGTGCAGGGTGAGCCGCACCTCGCCGGAGACGTGCCGCTGGGCGTCGTCGATGAACGCCTCCAGGCTGTCCTTGAGCGGGGAGAACCAGAGGCCGTCGTAGACCAGCTCGCCCCAGCGCTGGTCCACGCCGCGCTTGAACCGGGCCAGGTCCCGCTCCACGGTCACCGCCTCCAGCTCCTGGTGGGCGGTGATCAGGGCGATCGCGCCGGGCGCCTCGTACACCTCGCGGCTCTTGATGCCGACCAGCCGGTCCTCGACCATGTCGAGCCGGCCGACGCCCTGGGCGCCGGCGCGCCGGTTCAGCTCCAGGATCGCCTGGTACGGGGTGACCGTCTCACCGTCCACCGCGACCGGCACGCCGGCGTCGAAGGTGATCACGACCTCGTCGGCATCCCGCTCCTGCGCCGGGTCGGAGGTGTACGAGTACAGATCCTCGATGGGGCCGTTCCAGATGTCCTCCAGGAAGCCGGTCTCCACGGCCCGGCCCCACAGGTTCTGGTCGATCGAGTACGGCGACTTCGCCGACACGTCGATCGGCAGCCCCTTCTCCTCGGCGAAGGCGATCGCCTTGTCCCGGGTCCAGGCGAAGTCCCGGGCCGGCGCGACGATCTTGAGGTCGGGCGCGAGCGCGCCCAGGCCGACCTCGAAGCGGACCTGGTCGTTACCCTTGCCGGTGCAGCCGTGCGACACGATGGTGCCGCCGTGCTTGCGGGCCGCGGCCACCAGGTGCTTGACGATCAGCGGCCGGGACAGCGCGGAGACCAGCGGGTAGCGGTCCATGTAGAGGGCGTTGGCCCGGATCGCCGGCAGGCAGTAGTCGGCGGCGAACTCGTCGCGCGCGTCGACCACCTCGGACTCGACGGCGCCGCAGTCCAGCGCCCGCTGCCGGATGGCGTTCAGGTCCTCGCCGCCCTGCCCGACGTCGACCGCGACCGCGATGATCTCGGCGCCGGTCTGCTCGGCGAGGTACGGAATGGCCACGGAGGTGTCGAGACCCCCGGAGTAGGCGAGGACGACCCGCTCGGTCATGGTGTGGTGCTCCCTTCAACGTTGTCTTCCCGGCGGGCCCACCCGGCGAGCTGGTCGCCGAGCGCGGCCCCGCCGTCGGCCTGGCGGGCCACGACGAGGATGGTGTCGTCGCCGGCGATGGTGCCGACGATCTGGGGCAGGCCCGCCCGGTCCAACGCGCTGGCCAGGTAGTGGGCTGCGCCCGGCGGGGTACGCAACACGGCGATGTTGCCGCTCGCGTCGACCCCGTTGAGCAGCTCGCGCAGCAACCGGACCAGCCGGGCCGGGGCGGCCTCGGCGTCGCGCAGCGGCCGGTGGCCGTCCTCGGGGATCAGGTAGACGCCCCGCCCGTCGCCGCCGCGCGCGGTGACCGCGCCCAACTCCTTGAGGTCCCGGGAGAGGGTGGCCTGGGTGACCTGGATGCCGTCACCGGCGAGCAGGTCGGCCAGCTCGGTCTGCGAGTGGATCGCCTGCTCGCGGATCAGCTCGACGATGCGGGCGTGCCGGGCGGCACGGTTCAGCGGGGCGGTCATGGGGTGGATGCCTCCAGGAGAAACGTCAGCAGCGCCTTCTGGGCGTGCAGGCGATTCTCCGCCTGGTCGAACACGGCGCTGCGCGGCCCGTCGAGCACCTCGTCGGTGATCTCCTCGCCCCGGTGGGCGGGCAGGCAGTGCAGCACGATCGCCGTCGGCCGGGCGTGGCCGAGCAGCGCGGTGTTCACCTGGTACGGCCGGAACGGGGTGAGCCGGTCCAGCCCGTCGGACTCCTGCCCCATCGAGGTCCAGGTGTCGGTGGCCACCACGTCGGCGCCGCCGACCGCCTCGACCGGGTCGGTGAGCGCCCGCACCGAGCCACCGGTGCCGCCGGCGATCTTCTCGGCCCGGGCGACGATCTCCGGGTCGGGCTGGAAGCCGGCCGGCCCGGCGACCCGGACGTGCATGCCGGCGGTCGCCCCGGCCAGCAGGTACGAGTGGGCCATGTTGTTCGCCGCGTCCCCGACGTACGCCAGGGTCCGCCCGGCGGTGGCGCCGAACCGCTCGCGGACGGTGAGCAGGTCGGCCAGGAGCTGGCACGGGTGGTACGCGTCGGTGAGCGCGTTGACCACCGGCACGCCTGCGTGCGCGGCGACCTCGGCGATCCGGTCGTCGCCGTGGGTGCGCAGCACGATCGCGGCGACGTAGCGGGAGAGCACCCGACCGGCGTCGCCGAGGGTCTCCCCCCGCCCGAAGTGGGTGACCTGGGTGTCCACCACCAGCGGGTGGCCGCCCAGCTCCGCGATGCCCACGTCGAACGAGAACCGGGTGCGCAGGCTCTGCTTGTCGAAGAGCACCGCCACCGCGCGTGGCCCGGCCAGCGGCTGGTACGCGAACCGGTCCGCCTTCATCCGGGCGGCCAGGTCGAGCACGCCGGACTGCTCGGCCGGGGTGAGGTCGTCGTCGCGCAGGAAGTGCCGGATCACGCGCTCGTCTCCATCGTCGTCGGGGCGGCGGCCGGCGCGAGGTCGGCCGGCGCGGCGGCGTCGAGGGCCGACGGGAGGGCGGCCAGGAAGGCGTCGGCCTGCTCGACGGTGAGGATCAGCGGCGGGGCGAGCCGCACCACGTCCGGCTGCACCGGGTTGACCAGGAAACCCGCCTCGCGCAGGGCGTTCGCCACCGGGGTGGCGGCCGGGGCGGTGAGCACGACACCGAGCAGCAGCCCGGCGCCGCGTACCCCGGCGACCAGGGGGTGGCCGAGCGCCTCGACGCCCCGGCGCAGCCGCTCCCCGACCCGCTTGACGTGGTCGAGCAGCCCCTCGTTGGCGATGGTGGCGATGACGGCGAGGGCGGCGGCGCAGCTGACCGGGTTGCCGCCGAAGGTGGTGCCGTGCGAGCCGGGGCCGAGCAGCTCGGCGGCCCGGCCGAAGGCCAGGCAGGCGCCGATCGGCAGGCCCCCACCGAGCCCCTTGGCCAGGGTGACGATGTCCGGCTCCACGCCCTCGGCCTGGTGGGCGAACCAGTGGCCGGTGCGACCCACCCCGGTCTGCACCTCGTCGAGGACCAGCAGCGCGCCGTGCGCGGCGGTGATCCGCCGGGCCTGCGCCAGGTAGCCGGCCGGCGGGACGACCACGCCGTTCTCGCCCTGGATCGGTTCCAGGATCACCATCGCGGTGGCGTCGGTGACCGCCGCCGCCAGGGCGGCGGTGTCGCCGTACCGGACGTGGGTGACCTCGCCGGGCAGCGGGCGGAACGGGTCGGCCTTGGCCGGCTGGCCGGTGAGCGCCAGGGCGCCCATGGTCCGGCCGTGGAAACCGCCGCTGGCGGCGACCACGTGGCTGCGGCCGGTCAGCCGGGAGAGCTTGAACGCGGCCTCGTTCGCCTCCGCGCCGGAGTTGGCGAAGAAGACCCGGCCGGGCCGGCCGGCCAGGGCCAGCAACAGCTCCGCCAGGGCCACCGGCGGCTCGGCGACGAAGAGGTTGGAGACGTGGCCGAGGGTGGCGATCTGGCGGGACACGGCGGCCACCACGGCCGGGTGGGCGTGACCGAGGGCGTTGACGGCGATGCCGCCGAGCAGGTCGACGTACTCCCGGCCGGTCTCGTCGGTGACCACGGCGCCCGCGCCGGCGACCAGCGCCAGCGGCGGGGTGCCGTAGTTGTCCATCATGGTCGCGCCCCAGCGCTCCACCAGGGTGCTCATTCCGCCACCACCATCGTTCCGAATCCTTCCGAGGTGAAGACCTCCAGCAGCGTGGAGTGGGCGACCCGGCCGTCGACCACGTGCGCGGCCGGGACCCCGCCGCGCACCGCGCGCAGGCAGGCCTCCATCTTGGGGACCATCCCCGACTCCAGGGACGGCAGCAGCTTCGCCAGGTCGTCGGTGCTGATCTCGCTGACCAGGCTGGACGTGTCGGGCCAATCGGCGTAGAGGCCGGCGACGTCGGTGAGCACGACCAGCTTGCGGGCGTCCAGGGCGATGGCCAGCGCGGCGGCGGCGGTGTCGGCGTTGAGGTTGTGCAGCACCCCGTCGACGTCCGGCGCGACCGTGGAGATCACCGGGATCCGGCCGGCCGCGATCAGGTCGGTCACCGCGGAGCCGTCCACCGACTCCACGTCACCGACCTGCCCGACGTCCACCGGCTCCCCGTCGACGTACGCCGGGCGGCGCACGGCGGTGAAGAGGCCGGCGTCCTCGCCGGAGAGGCCGACGGCGAACGGGCCGTGCGCGTTGATCAGGCCGACCAGTTCCCGGCCGACCTGCCCGACGAGCACCATCCGCACCACGTCCATCGCCTCCGGGGTGGTCACCCGCAGGCCGCCCTTGAACTCGCTGGCGATGCCGAGCCGGCCGAGCATGGCGGAGATCTGCGGGCCGCCGCCGTGCACGACGACCGGCTTGAGACCTGCGTAGCGGAGGAAGACCATGTCGGCGGCGAAGGCGCGCTGGAGCTCGGGGTCGACCATGGCGTTGCCGCCGTACTTGACCACGACGGTGGTGCCCGCGAAGCGGGCCAGCCACGGCAGGGCCTCGATCAGCGTGGCGGCCTTGGTCTGGGCGAGGGCGAGATCGGGGCTCATGTCGAGTACGCCGAGTTCTCGTGCACGTACGCGTGCGACAGGTCGTTGGTCCAGATCGTCGCGGCGTCGGCGCCGGCGTGCAGGTCGATCCGGATGGTGACGTCCCGCCCGGTCAGGTCGACCTTGGAGCGGTCCTCGGCGGCGGCCCCGCCCCGGCAGACCCAGATCCCGTTGACGGCGACGTCCACCTCGTCCGGCTCGAACACCGCGGCGGTGGTGCCGACGGCGGCGAGGATCCGGCCCCAGTTCGGGTCGTTGCCGAACAGGGCGGTCTTGACCAGGTTGTTCCGGGCCACCGAGCGGCCCACCTCGACGGCGTCGCCCTCGCCCGCCGCGCCGACCACCTCGATGGCGATCTGCTTGGTGGCGCCCTCGGCGTCGGCGATCAGCTGCTGGGCCAGGTCGTGGCAGGCGGCGGTGACCGCGGTCGCCAACTCAACCTCGGTCGGCTCCACCCCGGAGGCGCCGCTGGCGAGCAGCAGCACCGTGTCGTTGGTGGACATGCAGCCGTCGGAGTCGATCCGGTCGAAGGTGAGCCGGGTTGCGGCCCGCAGCGCGGCGTCGAGCGCCTCCGGCCCGGCCACCGCATCGGTGGTGAGCACGCAGAGCATGGTCGCCATAGCCGGGGCCAGCATGCCGGCGCCCTTGGCCATCCCGCCGACGGTGAAGCCGGCGCCCTTCGCCACGGTGGTCTTGGGCCGGGTGTCGGTGGTCATGATCGCCTCGGCGGCGGCGGCGCCACCGTCGCGGGAGAGCCCGCGGATGGCGCTGCGCACACCGGGCAGCAGCTTCGGCATGGGCAGCCGCTCGCCGATCAGGCCGGTGGAGCAGACGGCGACCTCGCCGGCGCCGAGCCGGCGACGGGGGCTGCTGCCGGTGAGGGCGGCGGCGGTGTGCTCGGCGGTGGCGTGGGTGTCCTGGAAGCCGGCCGGGCCGGTGCAGGCGTTCGCGCCGCCGGAGTTGAGCACCACGGCGCGGACCACGCCGCCGCGGACGACCTGCTGGGTCCAGAGCACCGGGGCGGCCTTCACCCGGTTGGCGGTGAAGACTCCGGCGACGGTGGCGTCCGGGCCGTCGTTGACGACCAGGGCGACGTCGGCCGCGCCGCTGGCCTTGAGGCCGGCGGCGACGCCGGCCGCCCGGAATCCGCGAGGGGTCGTGACGGTCACTGGGCCTGCCTTTCGTTCGCGACCGCGGGGCTCCGCTGCGCTGCGCTCCTCGCGCTCACGGTGCAACTCCGAAGGCTGACAGGCCGGTGGTCTCGGGGAGGCCGAGCATCAGGTTGGCGTTCTGCACGGCCTGGCCGGCGGCGCCCTTGCCCAGGTTGTCGATCGCGCTGACCACGATCACCCGACCGGAGTCCGTGTCGACGGTGGCCTGGAGGTGGCAGCTGTTCGAGCCGGCGGTGGCGGCGGTGTGCGGCCACGTCCCCTCGGGCAGCACGTGGACGAAGGGCGCGTCCGCGTACGCCTGCGCCAGCACCTCGTGCGGGTCGGTGTCCCCGACGGGCACGGCGGTGACGGTGGCGAGGATGCCACGCGGCATGGGGGCGAGCACCGGGGTGAAGGAGAGTCCGGTCGCCCCGGTGGCCTGCTTGATCTCCGGCACGTGCTGGTGGGCGCCGACCCTGTAGGGCGACAGGTCGCCCATCACCTCGCTGCCGATCAGGTGGGCCTTGGCGGCCCGGCCGGCGCCGGAGGTCCCGGAGGCGGCGACCACCACCACGTCGGCGGGGAAGACCGCGCCGGCGGCGATCAGCGGGGCGAGCGCGAGGGTGGTGGCCACGGCGTAGCAGCCGGTGTTGGCGACCCGGTGCGCGGCGGCGATCGCCGCCCGCTGCCCGGGCAGCTCCGGCAGGCCGTAGGTCCAGGCGCCGGCGTGCGGGCCGCCGTAGTAGCGGGCCCACCCGTCGGCGTCGCGCAGCCGGTGGTCGGCACCGAGGTCGACCACCCTGACGGTCTCGGGCAGGGCCGCGGCGAGCGCCGCCGACGCGCCGTGCGGCAGAGCCAGGAAGACCAGGTCCGCGTCGGCCAGGGTGGCCGGTTCGGTGGCGGCGAGGACCAGGTCCAGGCCGGTGAGCTGCGGGTGTACGGCCGAGACCGGCTGGCCGGCCTGGGCGTGGGCGGTGGCGGCGACCAGGTCGAGCTCGGGGTGACCGGCGACCAGGCGCAGCAGTTCGCCGCCGGCGTAACCGCTCGCTCCCGCTACCGCGACTCGAATGCCCATACTCACCTCCGCATGACTATGCAGCAAAGGCTAGCGGCGACCGCGCACCACTGCAAGGTCATACGGTGCTCCGCATGGAAATGTGGGAGTGACGCCGACCACGTCCGGGGGCGCTGCCGCGCCATCTCGGCGGCCGCATTGACAGGAGCCCATGGAGATCCGATCCTGTGAGAGCGCTCTCCGGAGCAGCATCCCAGGGCGTACACCACCAACCACCCCGAAATCACCACGCCCGCCGCCGGATCCGGCCGGTCGGCGGTGAAGGAGTCCCGTTGCGAATCCGCAGAAGACTGACGGGCGGCCTCGTCGCGCTCGTCCTCGCCGTCGGCGCCTCCGTCGGCGCGGCGACCCTGGCCCGGGCCGTCGGCCCCGGCCTGCTGCCGTTCACCGTCACCAACAGCACCGGGCGGGCCGACGCCGTGCACCTCTACGTCCTCGGCGTCGATCTGAACTCCGGCCGGCTCGGCCACGTCGACGCCGGCGGGACCTTCACGCCCTGGCCGGCCGGCGGCCTACCCCCCACCCCGGCGCCCGACGTGTCCATCCCCGGCCCCGCCCTCGGCGCGAGCACGGTGCTGAAGGTGCCCCGCAACATCTCCGGCCGGATCTACTTCTCCTTCGGCGAGAAGCTGAGGTTCCTCCTCACCCCCGACGGCCTGGTCCAGCCCGCCCCGTGGGCCGCCGGGGACCCGAACCGCGACATCCTCTTCGACTGGTCGGAGTTCACCTACAACGACGCAGGTCTCTGGCTCAACAGCTCACAGGTCGACATGTTCGCCGTGCCGCACACGGCCAGCGTCACCGGCGCCGACGGCGCCACCCGCAGCACCGGCACCCTCGTCGACGACGGCCGGAACAAGGTCATCGACGCGGTACGCGCCCAGCCCGGCTGGGGCGGGTCGGTGCAGACCCGCGCCGACGGCACCGTGCTGCGGGTCCTGTCCCCCGGCAAGGCCGCCGACGCCGGCCTGTTCGACCCCGGTTACCTCGACCCGTACATCACCTCGGCCTGGAACGCGTACGCGACGAGGACGTTGACCGTGACGCCCTTCCTCGACCGACCCGACGTGAGGTACTTCGGCCGGACCAGCGGCACGACGATGACCTTCACCGACGGGACCGGACGGCAGGTCGCCTCGTTCGGCAAGCCGTCCAGCTCCGACGTGTGGGACTGCGACGGCGCCCTCGCCGCCCCCAACGACCTGGTGGTCGGCCCGATCGCCCGGACGCTCTGCGCGGCCCTGCACCGCTCCACGCTGGGCACCCGCGACGTGCAGCCCTCCGGTGGCCCGGCCGACTTCTACCAGGGCACGCTCACCAACCACTACTCGCGGATCGTGCACGCCAACATGGTGGACGGCAAGGCGTACGGGTTCGCCTTCGACGACGTACAGAACCAGGAGTCGCTGGTGCACGACGGCGACCCGCGCGCGGCCGGCATCGACCTGAGCCCGTTCGGTCCCGGCGGCGGCCCGAGCAGTCCCCCGCCGAGCCCCACCGCCACCGCCAGCCCGTCGACCTCGCCCAGCCCGTCCACGAGCACCGCCCCGACGCCGTTGCGGCCCACCCGGTACCTGCTGGCCGGCGGCGGTCTCGGCGCGGACGCCGGGCCGGCCGGCGTCACCACCCTGGCCGCCGCCGGGAGCAACCACGACGGCACGCCCGCCGATCCGCAGGTCTTCACCGCCCACGGCCTCACCGGCACGTGGACCGGCGGCACCAGCGCCTTCGACCTCGCCGTAGACGCCAGCACCGCCGTCGGCGACGGCGTCCAGGTGCGGATCTCGTACGACCTCACCGGCGACGGCACGGTGGATCGCAGCGAGACGTACGCCTACTTCGCCACCGACCCGGTGCCCGGCTGGGAGCACTACCGGCAGAGCCAGGGACTGCGTACGGCCAGCGGGGCGTACGGCGACCTGGCCGGTGGCACGGTCACCGTCGAGGTCTGGAACGCCATCGGCGCCACGCCGACCAGCCTGGGCGTCGGTGACTCCTCGCGGATCGTCCTGCCGTACACCGGCTGAGTGTTAACAGGGGCCCCTTCCTATACCGGAAGCGTTAAGAAGGGGCCCCTGCTTGCACCTCAGGCGCCGCGCAGGGTGGCGCGGAAGCGCTCCGCGACGACGGCCACCGCCGCGTCCCGGGCGGCCACCGCCTCCTCGCCCGCGAGGGTCCGGTCCGGGGCCCGGAACGTCAGCTTGTACGCCAACGACCGGCGGCCCGCACCCAGCTGCTCGCTGGCGTAGACGTCGAAGAGCCGGACGTCCTCCAGCAGCGGCCCGGCCCCCTCGGCGAGGGCCCGCTCGACCTCGGCGGCCGGCACCGACTCGTCGAGCACCAGCGCCACGTCGATCAGCGCCGGCGGGAACGTGGAGATGGTCGGACCGCTCACCAGCGTGGCCGGCGGCAGCGCGTCCAGGTCCAGTTCCATGGCGCAGGTGCGGCGCGGCAGCTCCAGGGCCGCCACCACGGCCGGGTGCAGCTCACCGGCGTACCCGACGACCGTGCCGTCGACGGCGAACGCGGCGCAGCGGCCCGGGTGCCAGGGCGCGTGCTCGGCGGCGCGCACCTCGACCCGGTCGGCCGGGATGCCGGCGGCGGCGAGGACGGTACGGCCGGCCTCGACCGCGTCCGCCCAGCCGGCCGGGCGTCCCGCGCCCCACCAGCCGGCCGGCTCGATGTCGCCGGCCAGCGCCACGGCGACGTGCCGGGGCTGGTCGGGCACCACCGCGTCGGCGGCAGCGAACTCGGCGTCGGTGGGCCGGCGGTCCACGCCCATGGCCGGCGGCGCGCCGACCCCCGGACGCGGGTGGAACACCGCGCCGATCTCGTAGACCGCCACGTCCCGCAGGCCCCGGCCGACGTTGCGCCTGAGCACGCCGAGCAGCGGGCCGAGCAGCGTGGTGCGCAGCAGCGGCTCCTCGTCCGACAGCGGGTTCGCCACTCGGACGGCGGGCCGGCGGGGGTCGTCGGCCGGCAGGCCGAGCTGGTCGGCCAGCTCGGTGGAGACGAACGGGTGCGCCAGCACCTCGACGTACCCCTGCTCGGCCAGCGACCGGGCCACGGCCCGGCGGCGCTGCTGCTGCCAGGTCAGGCCCCGGCCGGCGGGCGCGGTCGGCAGCACCGACGGAACCCGGTCGTACCCGTCGAGGCGGACCACCTCCTCGACCAGGTCGGCCGGGTCGGTCAGGTCGGGCCGCCAGCTCGGCGGGGTGACCGTCAGCACGTCCGCGCCACCGGTGGCGGCGACCCCGACCTCGCCCGGGTCCTCCGCCAGCCGGTCCGCGCCGCGCACGACCGTGCAGCCGACCTGCTCCAGCAGCTCGACCACCCGCTGCGGCGAGTACGTCACGCCGATCCGCTCCGACGGCAGGCCCACCGGCAGGACGACCGCCGGCAGCGGCCGGACGTGGTCGATGTCCAGGATCTCGTCGCCGGCCGTGCCGCCGCCGTGGGTCACCAGCAGCTGTACGGCGAACTCCAGGGCGACCAGCGGCAACGTCGGGTCGACGCCCCGCTCCCAGCGCTTGGCGGCCTCGCTGAACAGCTTGTGCCGGCGGGCGGTGCGGCCGATGGTCGCCCGGTCCCAGTGCGCCGCCTCGAACAGCACGTTCGTGGTGGAGGCGAGCACCTCGCTGGTCTCGCCGCCCATCACCGCCGCCAGCGAGATCGGGACGCCGGCGTCCTCGCCTGCGAGGTCGTTGGGCAGCCCGGCGTCGCAGATCACCAGGTCCTCCTCGGACAGGGTCCGCGCCACACCGTCCAGAGTGGTCAGCTTCTCACCCGCCTCGGCCCGGCGGACCACCAGCGGCCCGCTGATCCGGTCGGCGTCGAAGGCGTGCATCGGCTGGCCGAGGCAGAGCATCACGTAGTTGGTGATGTCCACCGGCAGCGAGATGCTGCGGATGCCGGCGACGGTGAGCCGCTGCCGCATCCAGTCGGGGGTCTCGGCGGTGGGGTCCACGCCGCGCACCATCCGGGCGGCGAACCGGTCGCAGCCGACCGGGTCGCGCACCTCCACCGGGTACGCGGGCCGCTCGGTCGCGCCGGGCACCTCCCGCCGGGCCGGGTCCTCGAACCCCACCCCGAGGGCGTACGACAGCTCCCGGGCCAGCCCGCGCAGGCTCAACGCGTAGCCCCGATCCGGGGTGACCTCCAGCTCCAGCACCACGTCGTCCAGCCCGACCAGGGGCCGCGCGTCGTCACCGGGCGAGGCGGGGGTGTGCTCGGGCAGCACGATGATGCCCGAGTGGTCGTCGCCAAGACCCAGCTCCTGCGCCGAGCAGATCATGCCGGCGGAGTTGCGCCCGTACGTCTTGCGCGCCCCGATGGCGAAGTTCCCGGGCAGCACGCCGCCGGGCAGGATCACCACCACCTTGTCGCCCTGGGCGAAGTTACGCGCCCCGCAGACGATCTCCTGCGGCTCGCCGGTTCCGTTGGCGGCCCCGACGTCGACCCGGCAGAACCGGATCGGCTTCTTGAAGCCGGTCAGCTCCTCGATCTCCAGGACCTTGCCGACGACCAGCGGCCCGCTGACCGTGTTGCGCAGGTCCACCATCGAGTCGACCTCGATGCCGAGGTCGACCAGCGCCTGCTCCAGGTCACCGGCGGGCAGGTCGGCCGGGAGGTCGACGTACTCCCGCAGCCAACTGACAGAAACTCGCATGACTTCAGACCACCGTCTCCGTTGTACGTACCCGCATCGCCTACGCCGCCCCGGCGCCCAGTGCCCGGGCGAACCGGACGTCGCCCTCGAACAGGTCCCGGATGTCGCTGACCCCGTGCCGGATCATCAGCGTCCGGTCGATGCCCATGCCGAACGCGAACCCGGAGTAGACCTCCGGGTCGATCCCGCAGGCCCGCAGCACCCGCGGGTTGACCATGCCGCAGCCACCCCACTCGACCCACTGCGGGCCGTCCCGGTGCTCCGGGAACCAGACGTCGAACTCCGCCGACGGCTCGGTGAACGGGAAGTAGTGCGGCCGCCAGCGGGTCTTCGCGCCCTCGCCGAACATCGCCCGGGCGAAGTGGTCGAGAGTGCCGCGCAGCTGCGCCATCGTGATGCCCTTGTCGACCACCAGCCCCTCGGCCTGGTGGAACACCGGGCTGTGGGTGGCGTCGATCTCGTCGGTCCGGTAGACCCGGCCCGGCACGATCACGTAGATCGGCGGCTTGCGGGTGAGCATGGCGCGGGTCTGCACGGTGGAGGTGTGCGTGCGCAGCACCAGGCCCGAGCTCTCCGCGCCGGGCGGCGGGGCGATGTGGAAGGTGTCCATCAGCCCGCGCGCCGGATGGTCGGCGGGGATGTTCAGCGCGTCGAAGTTGGTCCACTCCAGCTCGACCTCGGGCCCCTCGGCCACCTCGTAGCCCATCCCGACGAACAGGTCGCTGATCTGCTCCATCAGCACGTTGAGCGGGTGGCGGGCGCCGCGCGGGCGCCGGTCGTACGGCAGGGTGACGTCCACCCGCTCCTCGACCAGCACCCGGGCCGCCTGCTCCTGCTCGAGGACTCCGGCGCGGGCCGCGTACGCGGCCTCCACGGCGCGGCGGGCCTCGTTGACCCGCTTGCCGGCGTCGGACTTGGCGGCCGGCGGCAGGGCGCCGATCTCCCGGCGGGCCAGCGACACCGGGGACCGGTCCCCCAGGTGCGCGGGGCGCAGCGCGGTCAGCGCGTCCGGGTCGGCGGCGGCGGCGAACGCCTGCTCGGCGTCGGCCACGGCGGCGGCCAGTGCGGCCGGGTCGAGCAGGGCGACCTGCTTCGGGTCGTACGGATCGTTGCGGTAGCTCATGGCGTACGGGCACTCCCTCACGGCGGCGCCGACCCTTCCGGGCGGCTAGGCGAGTCTACGGACGCGCGGCTGTGCCGCAGCCCGCCGGTGGGAGTTACGCAGGGAGCAGGTCAGGCCCGCCGCCCGCCGACACCGGCGGGCTGGCTAAACGAACGCCGTGGCGCGTTCATGGGCGGACGCTCTCCTTCGTGGGTGGAGCACCGCAGGTCACCTGCGGTCATCGATGTGCTCTCGCCGAAGCGTACAGGCAGACGGCCGCGGCCGCAGCCAGGTTCAGGCTCTCGGCGCGCCCGTGCAGCGGCACCCGGACCCGCTCGTCGGCCGCGGCGGTGAGCTGTTCGGGCAGCCCGTGCGCCTCGGAGCCGAAGAGCCAGGCGGTCGGGGCGGCGAGCCGGCCGGCGTCGGCCAGGTCGTCCAGGTCCGCGTCGCCGTACCCGGTCGTGGCGAGCACGGCGAGGCCGGCGGCGCGCAGCGCGGCGACCACCTCGGCAGGGTCCGGGGCGCGGACCACGTCGACGTGGAAGAGGCTGCCGGCGGAGGCCCGCACGCACTTGCCGTTGTACGGGTCGACGGCGTCGCCGGCGAAGACCACCGCCGCCGCGCCGGCCGCGTCGGCGGTGCGCAGCACGGTCCCGGCGTTGCCCGGGTCGCGGATCTCGGCGAGCACCGCCACCAGGCGCGGGGAACGGGACAGGGCGGTCGTCAGGGGCACGTCGAGGTGCCGGCAGACGGCGACCAGGCCCTGCGGGGCGACCGTCTCGGCGAGGGCGGCCAGCCCCTCGTCGGTCACCTCGGAGACCGGGACGTCGGCCCGGGCGGCCGAGGCGGCGAGGTCGGCGTACCGGTCCAGGGCGGCCGGCGTACCGAAGAGTTCGACCACGGTGTCCGGGCGGGCCAGGGCCTCGCGGACGGCCTGCGGGCCCTCGGCCAGGAACCGGCCGGTGGCCTCGCGGTCCCGGCGGCGCTGCAACCGGCGGGCGGCAACGACCCTGGGGGTACGCGGGGTGAACGGGCCGGAGACGGCGTCGAGGCGCCTCCCGCGCGATGGTGACTGCATGGGAGACGCCTCGATCTGCTGTCAGGGGTGGATCAGGCGGCCTGGGCCGCTGCGCCACCGGTGCCCTCGGCCGCCACGGCGGCGCGGGCCAGCTCGACGATCGCGGCGAAGGCCGCGGCGTCGTTGACGGCCAGGTCGGCCAGGATCTTGCGGTCGACCTCGATGCCGGCCAGGCGCAGGCCCTGGATCAGCCGGTTGTAGGTCATGCCGTTGGCGCGGGCGCCGGCGTTGATCCGCTGGATCCAGAGCTGCCGGAAGTCGCCCTTGCGGTCGCGACGGTCCCGGTAGGCGTACTGCATCGAGTGCAGCACCTGCTCCTTGGCCTTGCGGTACAGCCGGGAGCGCTGACCGCGGTAACCGCTCGCGGTCTCCAGCAGGGCGCGGCGCTTCTTCTGGGCGTTAACAGCCCGCTTGACGCGTGCCATCTCAACTCCTTCTTCGGTTCAGGTGGCGCGCGTCAGCGGCCGAGCAGCTTCTTGATGCGCTTGGTGTCGGCCTTGGCCAGTTCGACCGTGCCGGTCAGCCGGCGGGTCTGGGTGGAGGCCTTCTTCTCCAGGTTGTGGCGGAGACCGGCCTGCTGGGCGACGATCTTGCCCTTGCCGGTGACCTTGACCCGCTTGCCCATACCCGTGTGGCTCTTCATCTTCGGCATGTGGAACGTATCTCCCCTGTTACTGGCCGCTGGTGTCAGCGGTCGTGCCGGGCTCGCCGGCTGCTGCGGTCTCGCCGGCCGCCGGGGTCTCGCCACCTGCCGGGGCGGCCGACTCCTCCGCCGCCCGGTCGCGCGGTCCACCGCGGGACGCCGTGGCGGCGACCGCGGAGGCCTTGACGGCCCGGTGCGGAGCGAGAACCATGATCATGTTTCGGCCGTCCTGCTTCGGAGCGGCCTCGACGTATCCCAGGTCCGTGATCTCGGACTCGAGCCGACGCAGGAGCCGGTAACCCAGCTCCGGGCGGCTCTGCTCGCGACCGCGGAACATGATCGTCACCTTGACCTTGTCGCCCGCCTTGAGGAACCGCACCACGTGACCCTTCTTGGTCTCGTAGTCGTGCGGGTCGATCTTCGGCCGGAGCTTCATTTCCTTGATGACGGTCTGCTGCTGGTTACGCCGCGCTTCGCGCGCCTTGAGTGCGCTCTCGTACTTGAACTTGCCGAAGTCCATGAGCTTGCACACCGGCGGGCGCGCCATCGGCGCAACCTCGACCAGGTCCAGGTCGACGTCCGCGGCCAGCTGCAGGGCGCGCTCCAGCGGGACGATGCCCACCTGCTCACCCTCAGGGCCGACCAGTCGGACCTCACGTGCCCGGATCTGCTCGTTCACGCGTGGTTCGACGCTGATGTGGCCTCCTCGAGTCAAGTCTCCTGCGGTGCCGACCCGCGGGAGCTCCCGGGTGGGAGCGACCCGGAAAGCAGAAGGCCCCGGCACATGCCAGGGCCCGCTCGACCGGTCGGCACGACCACATGGTCGCGCATCCGGGACCGGGGTGTCCCCGGAACCGGTGACCGGACCCGGACGCCTCGTCGGCGACGCGGGTGGGAGCAGGCGCTCCGCTTCAACGGCCGCCCACTCGTGAGACACGGGGGCAGCCTGGTCGACTCGCTAACACTACACCCTGCCGACGTCGCACCCCAAACCGGGCACCCACCGGCGGCCGGGGTCCGGGTGGGCCGGTCAGCGGCCGGGGGCGCGCTCGCCGAGGGTGGCCAGGTGGGCCTGGTGCAGCCGGCGAAGGGCGCGTACGCCCGCCACGGCCCGCTCCTTGTCGGCGGCCTGGAGGGCGACCATCGGCAGCAGGTCGTCGTCGTGCAGCTCGAGGCTGGCCCACGGCGCGCCCCGGTCGAACCGGACCCCCCGGACGACCTCCCACGGCAGGTCGTAGGAGCCGGTCACGTTACGCACGCGTACGCCCCGGGCGTCCGCCTCCACCCGGGGCCGGGTGAAGAGCAGCAGGCCGAGCGCGCCGAGCACACCCAGGCCGATCATGGCGACCTGGTCACCACGCTGGAAGCTGCCGTAGCCGTCGCCGGTCCGGCCGGTCAGCGAGGTGGCCGCCAGGCTGAAGACCACGACCAGGACGACCGCCGACGTCCAGCACACCAGCCGGATCTTGCGTGGTCGCAGGCTCACCCGATCGCTGTCGTTCACCCCACCAGTCTGCCATCCGACTCGCCCGCGGGCTCGGCCGCCACACGAACCGACCGGCGGCGGGGTCGCGCCCCGGCGACCAGGACGGCCAGCAGGGTCAGCGCCGAGCCGGCCAGCACCGGCAGCCGCAGCCCCGCCCCGCCGGGCAGCAGCACGTCGAGCAGGAGCGCCCCGGCGAGCTGCCCGGCCACCAGGGCCAGCCCGGTGCGCAGCACCCCCACCGCCCGGACGCCCACCACCAGGGACGCCACGATGCCGACCCCGAGCAGGCCGCCGGCGTAGAGGTACCAGTCGGTCGGCCAGGTCGGAGCCGCGCCGCTCAGCGCCCCCGCGAAGGCCGCCACCAGCAGCACCACCGGGGTGCTGGTGGCGAAGTTCACGGCCACCCCGGCCGAGGACGTGCCGGCGGCGGAGACCCGACCGTTGAGCGCCGTCTGCACCGCGACCGCCAGCCCACCGCCCACCGCGAGCAGCACCAGCCCGACCGCCAGCTCGCCGACCGGGCGACCCAGCTGGGCCAGGGTCACCGCGGCCACGCCGAGCAGCGCGCCGGCCACCCGGGGCACGGTCAGCGCCAGCCGCCCCACCGGCGCCAGGCCGGCCCGGTCCACCGCCAGGCCGCCGAGACTGCCCCCGGCCACCTGCGCGATCGTGAAGACCGCGACGCCGAGCACGGGTACGACGTACGTGCCGACCACCACGATCGCCGCCCCACCGAGCCCGCCCAGGTACGCCCACCAGGGCAACCGGGCCCGGCGCAGCGCGACCAGCCCGGCCCGCATCGAGGGGAGCGCGACCAGGCCGACCAGGATCAGCAGGCTGCCGCCGAGGTTGTTCACCACCGCACCGAGCACCGGGTTGCCGGCCCGCTCCCCCAGCTCGGCGTTGACCGCCCCCTGCGCCGCCGCGGCCGCCCCGCCCAGCACCACCACGGGCAGGGCGACCGCCGACGGCAGCGACCTCACAGCCGGCAGGCGTGGATGTTGGTGACCAGGATCGCCCGGGCGCCCAGGTCGTAGAGCTCGTCCATGATCCGGTGCACGTCGTCGCGGAGGACCATCGCCTGCACGGCGACCCAACCCTCCCGGTGCAGCGGGGAGACGGTCGGCGACTCGATGCCCGGGGTCAGCGAGCTGGCCCGGTCGAGCAGACCGGCCGGCACGTCGTAGGCGAGCATCACGTACCGCCGGGCGACCAGCACCCCGTGCAGCCGGCGCAGCAGCTGGTCGGCCTGGGCGCAGCCGGGGGCGCCGGCGCGTCGGACCAGCACCGCCGAGGAGCGCAGCAGCGGCTCGCCGAAGACCACCAGACCCGCCTGGCGCAGCGTGGCGCCGGTCTCCACCACGTCGGCGACCACGTCGGCCACGCCGAGCCGGATGGCGTTCTCCACCGCCCCGTCGAGGCGGATCACGTCGGCCTTGACGCCGAGCTCGGCGAGGTGCCGCTCGACCAGCCCGGGGTACGCGGTGGCGATCCGGTGCCCGCCCAGCTCGCGGACGTCGTCGACGTCCTGCGGGCGGGCGGCGAAGCGGAAGGTGGCCCGGCCGAACGCCAGGTCGACGATCTCCTCGGCCGGCGCGCCGGAGTCGATCAGCAGGTCCCGGCCGGTGATCCCGACGTCGAGGTCACCGGAGCCGACGTAGGTGGCGATGTCCTTGGGGCGCAGGTAGAAGAACTCGATGTCGTTGGCCTCGTCGCGGCAGACGAGGTCCTTCGGGTCGGTGCGCTGGCGGTAGCCCGCCTCGCGCAGCATCTGGGCGGCCTTCTCGGCCAGGGCGCCCTTGTTGGGTACGGCGACACGCAGCATGACGGAGTGCTCCTTCGATCGGGTGTGATCAACGAGTGGGCGCACTCACAGATGTCGGTAGATGTCCTCGAGCTCGAGACCGCTGGCCAGCATCAGCACCTGGACCTGGTAGAGCAGCTGGGAGATCTCCTCGGCGGTACGCTCCGGCCCCTCGTGCTCGGCGGCCATCCACGACTCGGCCGCCTCCTCGACGACCTTCTTGCCGACGAAGTGCACCCCCTTCTCCAGGGCGGCGACCGTGCCGGAGCCCGGGGTGCCGGCCGCGGCCTTGGCCTGCAGCTCGGCGAACAACTCCTCGAACGTCTTCACGCCGCGATTCTTCCAGCCGGCCGGCGGGGTTGCTCGCGCCGGGTCCGGGCGCGTCATCTTCCCCACGGTGAGTGGTGGTCGGACCCGGGGATCGATCTGCGGGCGTCCCGGCGAGCACAGGTGACTCACGACGGCCACCGTCCTGCGCTGCCCGGCTTTCGGTGGTGGGGATGAGGGGAGGTGTGACCCGTTGCGGTGCCGCGGGACGCCACCTCCGTCGCCGGCAGGCGCGGTTCGAGAGGGTGGCGCCGGCCGGGAAGGCCGGACCGCCGCAGGCCGGCCGAGCCGACCGGTCGGGGTCAGCCGCCGAAGCCGACCCGCTGGCCGGCCCGGTCCAGGCCGCGGATGGTCAGCGCCGCGTCCAGCGCCGCCACGGTCGCCGCCCAGCCCTTGTCCTCGGCGGAGCCGGGCAGGCCGGCCCGGTCGCGGGCCTGTTCGATGGTGTCGACGGTGAGCACCCCGTGCGCCACCGGCTTCCCCTCGTCCAGGGCCACCCGGGTCAGCCCCTCGGTCACCGACTGGCAGACGTAGTCGAAGTGGGCGGTGGCACCGCGGACCACCACGCCGAGCGCGACCACCACGTCGCAGCGGCGCGCGAGGGCCTGCGCCACCACCGGCAGCTCCACCGAGCCGGCCACCCGGGCCGCCACGGCGCGGGCACCGCACGCCTGTGCCGCGGCCACCGCCCGGTCGAGCATGTGGTCGGTCAGCTCGCCGTGCCACCGGGCCGCCACCACGCCCACGGTCAGCCCCGCGGCGTCGACCGCGTCCACCCCGGGCTCGCCGAATCCCGCCATGTCTATGCTCCGATCTCGTCGCCGGCGACCGGGCGCCCCATCGGCGCCTCGGTCTGCTCGCCCAGTTCGTCGAACTCGTCCAACAGGTGCCCCATCCGCTCCCGCTTGGTGCGCAGGTACCGCACGTTCTCCGGGTTGGACCGGATGGGCAGCCCCTCACGGCCGGTGATGGTGAGGCCGTACCCCTCCAGCCCGGCCCGTTTGGCCGGGTTGTTGGTGAGCAGCCGCATCGACCGCACGCCCAGGTCGTAGAGGATCTGCGCGCCGGTGCCGTAGTCCCGGGCGTCGGCCGGCAGGCCCAGGTCCAGGTTCGCGTCGACGGTGTCCCGGCCGAGGTCCTGCAACTGGTACGCCTGCAGCTTGTGCAGCAGGCCGATGCCCCGGCCCTCGTGCCCGCGGACGTAGAGCACCACCCCGCGCCCCTCCCGGGCGACCCGGGCCAGCGCGGCCTGCAACTGCGGGCCGCAGTCGCAGCGCAGCGAGCCGAACACGTCCCCGGTCAGGCACTCCGAGTGCACCCGGACCAGCACGTCCTGCCCGTCGCCGATCTCCCCGTACACCATGGCGACGTGTTCGGCCGGGTCGTGCTCGGCCCGGTAGCCCAGCGCCCGGAACACCCCGTACGGGGTGGGCATCCGGGCGTCGGCGACCTGCTCCACCTGCTTCTCGTGCCGCCGCCGGTACGCCACCAGGTCGGCGATGGTGACCAGGGTCAGCTCGTGCTCGGCGCAGAACTTCTCCAGGTCGGGCACCCGCATCATGGTGCCGTCGTCGTTGACCAGCTCGCAGAGCACGCCGGCCGGGCGCAGCCCGGCCAGCCGGGTCAGGTCGACGCCCGCCTCGGTGTGGCCGGGGCGGCGCAGCACACCCCCCTCGCGGGCCCGCAGCGGCACCACGTGCCCTGGGCGGGACAGGTCGGTCGGGTCGGTGCCCGCGTCGGCGAGCAGCCGGATGGTGCGGCAGCGGTCGGCGGCGGAGATGCCGGTGCTGATCCCCTCGCGGGCGTCCACCGTCACCGTGTAGGCGGTGCCCCGCCGGTCCTGGTTGGTGTGGTGCATCGGCGGCAGGTCCAGCCGGTCGCACTCGCTCTCGGTGAGTGAGACGCAGATGTAGCCGGAGGTGTACCGCACCATGAACGCCACCAGCTCCGGGGTGGCCAGTTCGGCGGCGAAGATCAGGTCGCCCTCGTTCTCCCGGTTCTCGTCGTCGACCACGACGACGGGACGACCGGCGGCGATGTCGGCGACCGCCTGCTCGATGCTGGCGAACGTGCTGGTCATGCCACGACCTCCGAATAGGTGGACGGGATCGGGTGGGTGGGCGCGGAGATCCGGCGGGAGGTACGCCACCAGCTGACCAGGCCCCAGACGCAGAACGCGCCGTAGACGAGGTACATCGCCGCGGAGGGGTAGAAGCCGCCCCGCAGCAGCAGCGGCACCCCGACCGCGTCGACGGCGATCCAGATCACCCAGAACTCGACCCAGCCCCGGGCCATGCCGTACGTGGCGAGCAGGCTGCCGGTGAGGATCCAGGCGTCCGGCAGCGGCCCCCAGGAGCCGAGCGCCGCGAGCAGCGGATAGCCGGCGGCGGTGCCGAGGACGGCGACGGCGAGCAGGCCGAGCCGCTCCCGGCCGGTGGCCCAGCGCGGGTTCACCGCCGGCTGGTCCCCGTCACCGGCGTGCCGGTTGCGCGACCAGCGCCACCAGCCGTAGACGCTGACCGCGAAGAAGAAGACCTGCCGGCCGGCCTGCCCGTAGAGGTCGTGCGCCTGCGGGGTGGCGAAGACCCCGCCGAGGAAGACGGTGAACAGCAGCGCGTTGCCGATCATGCCGACCGGCCAGGCCCAGACCAGCCGGCGCAGCCCGAACAGGGCGGAGGCCAGCCCGAAGACGTTGCCGACGATCTCCCGGACCAGCACCGGGGAACCGGCGACGTGGACCTGGGCGTCGAGCAGCCAGCCGAGCGGGCCCATCAGCCCTCGCCCCCGCCGGCCCGGGCGCCGAGCAGCCGCTCGACGTACTTGGCCAGGACGTCGACCTCCAGGTTGACCGGGTCGCCGACGCTCTTCGCGCCCAGCACGGTCAGCTGGAGGGTGGTCGGGATCAGCCCGACGCTGAACCAGTCGTCGCCGACCTCGGCGACGGTCAGCGACACCCCGTCGACGGTGATCGAGCCCTTCTCCACCACGTACCGGGCCAGGTGGGCGGGGAGCCGGAAGCGGACCGTCTCCCACTGCTCGGCGGGCTCCCGGGAGACGAGCTCGCCGACCCCGTCGACGTGGCCCTGGACCAGGTGGCCGCCGAGCCGGCTGCCCAGGGCGGCGGCCCGCTCCAGGTTGACCGGGGCGCCCGGGCGCAGCACGCCGAGCGAGGAGCGGCGCAGCGTCTCCCCCATCACGTCGGCGGTGAACACCCCGCCGTCGACGTCGACCACGGTCAGGCAGACGCCGTTGACGGCGATCGAGTCGCCGTGTCGGGCGTCGGAGGTGACCAGCGGGCCGCGGACGGCGACCAGGGCGGAGTCCCCGCCGGTCGCGGTGACCCCGACGACCTCGCCCAACTCCTCGACGATTCCGGTGAACATGTCAGCTCTCCCTCTTCCGGGGCCGGGCGGTGACCCGCAGGTCGGGACCGATCCGGGTGACGTCGGTGATCTCCAGGTCGATGGCCTCGGCGATGGTGGTGACGCCCGCGTCGAGCAGGGCGGTCGGCCCGGCGCCGAGGAGCCGGGGGGCGACGTAGCCGACGACCTCGTCGACCAGGCCGGCGGCGAGGAACGCGCCGGCCAGCCGGGGGCCGCCCTCCAGCAGCGCGGCGCGCACGCCACGGCGGTGCAGCTCGGCCAGGAGCGCCGGCAGGTCGACCCGGCCGTCCGGCCCGGCCCCGACCTCCGCCGCGGTGGCGATCCAGGTGGGCGCGGCGGCGTCGCGGACCTGCGCCCCGGCGGGCGTACGACCGGAGCTGTCCACCACGACGCGCAGCGGCTGCCGGATGGCCAGCGTGCCGTCGCGCAGGTTGCGGGCGGTGAGCCGGGGGTCGTCGGCGAGCACGGTGCCCACCCCGGCGAGCACCGCGTCGACGGTGCCACGCAGGGCGTGCACATCCATCCGGGCCGGCTCCGAGGTGATCCACATGCTGGTGCCGTCGACCGCCGCGGACCGGCCGTCGAGGGTGGCCGCGTACTTCCAGATCACGTACGGCCGGCCGCGGCGGGTGGAGGTCAGCCAGGCGACGTTGCCGGCCTCGGCCTCGGCGGCGCGGACCCCGAACTCCACCTGGACGCCGGCGTCGCGCAGGGTGTGCGCCCCGCCGGAGGCGACCGGGTTCGGGTCGGGCACGGCGATCACCACCCGGGCCACCCCGGCGCGGATCAGCGCGAGGCTGCACGGCCCGGTACGTCCGACGTGGTCGCAGGGTTCCAGGGTGACCACCGCGGTGCCGCCCCGGGCCCGCTCACCGGCCTGGGCGAGCGCGACGATCTCGGCGTGCGGTCCGCCCGCGTACGCGTGGAACCCCTCGCCGACGACCTCGCCGTCCGGATCGAGCAGTACGCAGCCGACCACCGGGTTGGGGCTCGCGGTGCCGAGCCCCCGGCCGGCGAGCGCGACGGCACGCAGCATCGCCTCGTCGACGGAGAACCTCGCCATCGCCGCTGCCCTGCCCTCTCACTCGCCGGTCCGCGCGCGGGCGGTACGGGAGGCAACGGCCAAGAGGCCGCGGGCAGGCGGCGGCGGAGATCCGGGGACGGCGTGGCCGGCCCCGGGGAGCCCGGACGGCGGCTGGACAGCAGCCGGCGCACAGGCTCTCCCCGTCCCGCGCGCTGTCTCCCATCCGGACTTTCTGGCGACGAAGGTGCCGTCGCCAACCGTCGGCCCCGGATTCTCACCAGGTCCACCGCACGGCCGAAGCCGTCCGGGTCGCGGGCTTACCACGGTCGGACCGTGGATCACCGCCGGTTCGGAATTTCACCGAGCCCCGCCAGCGCGTGGTGGGTACCCCCGAAGTCTTACACGCCCGGCGGCCCGCGTCTCCACCGAGGCGAGCTAGCTCACAGATGTCCGGTTCCGGCTCAGGTGACGCCGCGGCGCCGGTCCACCGCGACGTAGGAGCCCGGCTGGCTCTTGGCCACCGACTTCATCTCGGAGGCCACGGCGATCGCCTCCAGCGGATCGCTGAACCGCTTGCCCGCGTCGGAGAGCGAGACGCCGATGGAGAGGGTGACCAGCGCGGCCCGGCGGATGTTGCCCCGGCGGTCCTTGAGCTCGACGAACCCGCGTTCCCGGTCCGGCGGGTCGTAGAGCGAGTCGGCCGCCTTCTCGAAGTCCACCACCGCCCGGGAGGTCAGCGGGCGGACCTGGTCGGGGGCGCAGACGATGACGAAGTCGTCGCCGCCGACGTGGCCGAGGAAGGCCGGCGGGATGCCGATCGACACCACCGCCCGGTGCAGGCTGCGGGCCAGCGCCGAGATGAACTCGTCGCCGCGGACGAAACCGTACCGGTCGTTGACGCTCTTGAACCGGTCGATGTCGACGTACCCGACGGCGTAGTCGACGCCGTTGCGGACCCGGTCGGCGATCTCCCGGCGGATCCGGCTGTTGCCCGGCAGGCCGGTCAGCGGGGAGACCTCCCGGAACTCCTTGTTCCGCCGCAGCGTGGAGGCGACCCGGGCCACCAGCTCGGCGGTGTCGAAGGGCTTGACCAGGTAGTCGTCCGCGCCGGCGCTGAGCCCGTGGACCTTGTCCACGGTCATCCCCTTGGCGGTCAACATGATCACCGGCAGGGCCGAGGTCATCGGGTCGGCGCGCAGCCGCCGGGTCAGCTCCAGGCCGTCGATGCGGGGCATCATCAGGTCCACCACGGCCAGGTCCGGCCGTTGCCGCTCGATCACCTCGAGCGCCTCCTGGCCGTCGCCGGCGTGGATCACCTCGAAACCGTGCAGCCGCAGGTTGAACTCGACGAAGCGGGCGATGTCCTCGTCGTCGTCGACGACCAGGATGACGTCGGGTCGGTCCTCGGCCGCGTCCACCTCAGGCCCCGGCGGCCGCGCGCTCCGCCAGGCCCCGCAGCCGGCGTACCGCCTCGGCCGGGTCGTCGGCACCGTAGACCGCGGTGCCCGCCACGAAGGCGTCCGCGCCGGCCGCGGCGGCCTGCTCGATGGTGTCCGCGGCGATCCCCCCGTCGACCTCGATGCGCAGCTCGAGGTGGCCGGCGGAGGCGTGCCGGCGCGCGGCCCGCACCTTGTCCAGCAGGTGCGGGATGAACCGCTGCCCGCCGAAGCCGGCCTTGATCGTCATGATCAGCAGGGTGTCGAAGCTGGGCAGCAGGTCCAGGTACGGCTCGATCGGGGTGTCCCGGTCGATGGCCAGCCCGGCCTTCGCCCCGGCGGAGCGCAGGTCCTTGGCCAGGGCCACCGGGTCGTCGCACGCCTCGGCGTGGAAGGTGACGTTGTACGCCCCGGCGTCGGCGTACCCGGGGGCCCAGCGCCGCGGGTCGGTGATCATCAGGTGCACGTCGAACGGCAGCTGGGTCACCGCCCGCAGGCTCTGCACCACGGGCAGCCCGATGGTCAGGTTGGGCACGAAGTGGTTGTCCATCACGTCGACGTGGAGCCAGTCCGCGGCGTTCTCGACGGCACGGACCTCATCGGCGAGGTGGGCGAAGTCGGCGGCCAGGATGCTCGGCGCGACGATCGGCGGCGGTACGGTCACCGGGCCAGTGTACGAACGCGGTCACCCCCGGGCAGCATCGCGGCACCACCCGGGACGTACCGTGATCCAGCCGTCACCACTGGTGCAGAATTGGCCGACCCGTTCGCCGAATCCCGGACGAAAGGTCAGCAGTGACTGGCCGACCGACTGAAAGACGGCGACACTCCATGCAGGACGGTGACATATGCTGCACGCCCGGTGGCGCACGACGGCACCCGGGCCGCGGCGTTCCGGCCGTCATTCCCGGAAAGGGCGGACGATGCGACGGTGGCTGCTGGCGCTGGCGCTGGCGCTGGCCGGCGCGACGACGGCGATGCTCGGCGGCTGCGTACGCCCGCACCACGCCGACGGTGACCTCACCGACGACTGGCCGGCGCTCCGGCCGCCGGCGCTGTTCGTCCCCGCCACCGACGCCTGCCTGCCCCGGATCACCTCGGTGGTGCAGGCCGCCACGTACGAGACGGTCGACTGCGCCCGCAGCCACCTGGCCGAGGCCATCCACGTCGGCACCTTCACCGGCGCGGCGGCGCAGTCCGAGCGGCGGCCGGAACCCGGCTCCCCCGCCCTGCGCACCGCGCGGCCGGAGTGCGACCAGCGGGCCCGGGAGGTGCTCGGCGGGGACTGGCACTCCGCCCGGCTGACCCTGAACATCGCGCTGCCCGCCCAGGCCGCCTGGGCGGCCGGCGCCCGCTGGTTCCGCTGCGACCTGAGCGAGACCGACAGCATTGACAACACCCGGCCCCGCAACCGCACCGGCAGCCTGCGCGGGGCGATGATCGGCGACAACCCGCTGACCCACCGCTGCTTCGACCCGAAGCTCATCGGGAAGAACCTCAACTACATGGCGCCGGTGCTCTGCACCGAGCCGCACCGCGCAGAGTTCGTCGGCGTCTACCTGGAACGGGACATGAGCTGGGCGCAGTTCGTCCGGGCCACCCAGCAGGTGCACCGCCGCTGCATGGCCCTGATCGCCGCCTTCGCCGCCGTGCCGAACAACAGCGACCTGCCGTACCGGGCCGGGTCGATCTTCTATCCCCCCTCGCAGCGCGAGTGGGAGGAGGGCGACCGGGGCATCCGCTGCTTCCTGTGGAGCGACGACCGGAAGCTGACCCGCTCGATGCGCGGCGTCGGCCCCGCGGGCCTGCCCGCCATCTGACCCGCGGGCCACCCCCGCCGGGTGCACGACGCCCGGCCGTGCGACCTGGGGCGGCCGGCCGCGGCAGGGTGAGCCGCCGCGGCCGGGCCACCCGGGTCAGGTACGGCGCAGGACGGCGAGGAACATCGCGTCGGTGCCGTGCCGGTGCGGCCAGAGCTGCACGGACGGCCCGTCACCGAGTCCCGGCATGCCGGCCGGCAGCAGCGGACGGGCGTCGACGAAGTCGGCCGGCACCCCGGAGCGGCGGGCCGCCTCGGTCACCGTCACGTGCGTCTCGACCGTGTGCGGCGAGCAGGTCACGTACGCCACCACGCCACCGGGGCGGACCGCCCGCAGCGCCGCGCCGAGCAGTTCGCGTTGCAGGCGGGTCAGCGGGGGCAGGTCCGACGGCTGCCGCCGCCACCGGGACTCCGGCCGGCGGCGCAGCGAGCCCAGCCCGGTGCAGGGGGCGTCGACCAGCACCCGGTCGAAGTGCTCCTCGGGCAGCTTCGGGTGCGCCCCGACCTCGCGGCCGTCGGCGGCCAGCACGGCCACCGGCAGGCCCCTGGTGGCCTGTTCGACCAGTCGGGCCCGGTGCTCGGCCACCTCCACCGCGGTCACCCGGGCGTCGCGCTGCGCGGCCAGGGCGCCGAGCAGGCCGGCCTTGCCGCCGGGACCGGCGCACAGGTCGAGCCACCGGCCGTCCGGCCCGTCCAGCGGGGCGTTGGCCAGGGCGTTCGCCACCAGCTGCGAGCCCTCGTCCTGGACGTGCGCGCGTCCCTCGACGATCGCCCGCAGGTCGCCGGGGGCGCCGCCGCCGAGGTAGACCGCGTACGGGGAGAAGGCGCCCGGGGCGCCACCCACCTCGTCGGCGAGCTCGACCGGGTCGGCCAGCCCCGGCCGGGCGCACAGGTGCACCGGCGGCCGCTCGTTGTCCTCGATCAGCAGCCGCTCGGTCTCGGCCAGGTCCCCGCCGAGCGCCTCGGCGAACGCCCGCACGATCCACTGCGGGTGGCTGTACGCCAGCGCCAGGTGCCCGATCGGGTCGGTCGCCGAGTCCGGGGCGAGCTTGGCCACCCAGGCGTCGTGGTCCCGGGTGGTGATCTCCCGCAGCACGGCGTTGGCGAAGCCGGTGGCGCCCGGTCCGACCTGACGCACCAGGTCCACCGTGGAGGAGACCGCGGCGTGCGCCGGCACCCGGGTGTGCAGGAGCTGGTACGCCCCGATCCGCAGGGCGTCGCGTACCGGCGGGTCGATCCGCTGCACGTCGCGCCCGGCAGCGTCGGTCACGATCGCGTCGAGGGTGCCGGTGTGCCGCAGCGTGCCGTAGGTCAGCTCGGTGGCGAACGCGGCGTCCCGGCCGGTCAGCCCCTCCTCGCGCAGCATCGCCGGGAGCACCAGGTTGGCGTACGCGTCGTCGCGGTGCACCGCCGCGACCGCCTGGTAGGCCACGTACCTCGGCAGGTCCACCGCCGGCCGCACCGGCCGGCCGGCGCCACGCCGGTCGCCGCCGAACTGCCCGCCGCCACGCCGGTCCCCGCCGGACGGGCGGTCCCCACGCGGGCCGGAGCGCTCGCCACGCGGATACCGGTCGCCGCGGTCGAAGGACCGCCCCCGGTCGCCCTCGCGTGGACCGTCGCCCCGGCCACCGGCCGATCGGCTCTGGTCGGCGGAGTGCTCGCCCCGGGGCTCGGACGGCGCCGTCACGCGAACACCTCGCCGGTGCTGACCCGGACGCCGCGCGCCCAGTCGCCGGCCGACATGGCCTTCTTGCCGGCCGCCCGCACCTCGCCGAGCAGCACCGGACCGGTGGCCGTTCCGGCCAGCACCCGGGACTTCTCCACCAGCAGCTCACCGGCCTTCAACTCGGGTCCGTCGGGCACCGGTCGCACCGGCCCGAGCTTCACCCGGTCGTCCCGGAAGGTCGTCCACGCGCCGGGCGCCGGCGTGCAGGCGCGGATCCGCCGGTCCACCGCGAAGGCCGGCTCCGTCCAGCGCACCCGGGCGTCCTCGACGGTCAGCTTCGGGGCCAGCGACACCCCGTCGGCGGGCTGCGGCTCGGCCCGGGCGCTGCCGGCGTCGATCGCGTCGAGCACCGCCACCAGCAGGCCGGCCCCGGAGTGGGCCAGCCGCTCCAGCAGGTCCCCGGAGGTGTCGGTGGGGCGGATCTCGTCGGTCAGCGTGCCGTAGACGGGACCGGTGTCGAGGCCCTGCTCCAGCTGGAAGACGCTGGCGCCGGTCAGCTCGTCGCCGTGCAGCACGGCGTGCTGCACGGGGGCGGCGCCGCGCCAGGCCGGCAGGAGCGAGAAGTGCAGGTTCACCCAGCCGTGCCGGGGGATCTCCAGCGCCACCGGCGGGACCAGGGCGCCGTAGGCGACCACGGGGACGCAGTCCGGGGCCAGTTCACGCAGCCGGTCCAGGAACTCCGGCTCCCGGGGGCGGGCGGGGGTGAGCACCTCGATGCCGCGTTCGTCGGCCCAGGCGCCGACGGGCGAGCGGTGCAGGCCGCGACCGCGACCGGCGGGCGCGTCGGGGCGGGTGACCACGGCCAGCAGCTCGTGGCCGGAGGCGGCGACGGCGTCCAGGGCGGGCAGGGCGACGGCCGGCGTACCGGCGAAGATCAGACGCACCGGGTCACCGCCCCAGCCCGAACGGGCTGCCGGCGGCGTGCGGGTTGAGCTTGACCGTGGGCGGGGCGGCCTCGTCGTACCACTCCGCCTGGCGGATCGCCTTCATGGCGGCCTTGCGGCCGGCCGGGTCCAGCCGGTCGAGGAAGAGCACCCCGTCGAGGTGGTCGGTCTCGTGCTGCACGCAGCGGGCCATCAGGCCGGTGCCGACGATCTGGAGCGGGTCACCGTAGCCGTTGAAGCCCTTGGCGATGACGTTCTGCCGGCGCTTGGTGTCGAAGTAGAGACCGGGGATCGACAGGCAGCCCTCCGGGCCGTCCTGCTCCTCGGAGTCCGGAAACTCCAGGACCGGGTTGACCAGGTGACCGAGCACGTCGTCGACGTCGAAGGTGAACACCCGCAGGCCCACGCCGAGCTGCGGCGCGGCCAGGCCGGCGCCGTTCTGCTCGCGCATCGTGTCGGTGAGGTCGGCGATGAGCTTGCGCAGCTCCACGTCGAAGTCGACCACGGGGTCGGCCGGCGTGCGCAGCACCGGGTCGCCGAACAGACGGATGGGCTGGACGGTCACGCGGGCAGACTCCTTCGGTGGGACGGACGGTGCCGTACCAGTCTACGGAGTCGCCCGGGCCGCCCCGGCCGGCGTACCACGATCGGGCTCCGGCGCCGGATCGCCGACGGTGACCGGCAGGGTGGCGTACCCGCGCAGGGTCAGCCGGACCCGGCGTTCCGGTTCGCCGGCCAGGGCGAGGCCGGGCAGCCGGCGCAGCAGCTGCGGGAAGGCCACCTGCGCCTCCAGCCGGGCCAGTCCCGCGCCGAGGCAGTAGTGCGGGCCGGCGCCGAAGGAGAGCGGGTGGATCTGGGGGCGCCACGGGTCGAACCGCTCGGGCTCGGGATAGCGACGCGGATCACGGTTGGCCGCGCCGAGGCTGAGCATCAGCCAGCTGCCGGCCGGCAGGTCGACCCCGCCGTGCCGGCTCGACTCGGTGCTCAGTCGCGAGGTCAGCTGGACGGGTGAGTCGTAGCGCAGCAGCTCGTCGACGTAGCCCGGGGCGAACTCCGGGTGCTCGCGCAGCGCCGCGGCCTCCCGCGGGTGCTGCAGGAGCACCACCAGGCCGTTGCCGAGCAGGTTGGTGGTGGTCTCGAAGCCGGCCACCAGCAGCACGACCAGGTTGGCCAGCAGCTCGTCGCCGGAGAGCCGGGCGCCGCCGGTCTCGTGCGCCTGCACCAGCGCGCTGGTCAGGTCGTCGGTCGGCGTACGGCGGCGGGCCGCGACCAGCTCGGTGAAGTAGTCGCGCAGCTCGGTGGCGCCGCGGTCGGCCATGGCCAGCTCCGCCGGGCTGATCTCCGGCTCCAGGACGCCGGTCAGCTCGCCGGCCCACCTGCGGAACAGCCCCCGGTCCGCCGTGGGGACGCCGAGCAGCGCGCAGATCACCCCGACCGGCAGCGGATAGGCGAAGTCGTCCATGAAGTCGACCGGGTCGCCGTCGCGGCCCCGCGCCAGCATCCCGTCGATCAGCTCGTCGGCCTGGGCGACCACCACGTCGCGCATCGCGGCGATCCGCCGCGGGGTGAACGCCCCGGCGGCCAACCGGCGCATCCGGCTGTGGTCCGGCGGATTGGTCCGCAGCATGGAGCGGGAGATGGAGAGCACGGCCGGGCTCTCCCGCCAGCCGGGCAGGAACTGGTCGCGCAGGGCGTCGTCCAGCACCCCGAACCGGGGGTCCCGCAGGATCGCGTCGACCTCCTCGTACCCGGTGGCGACGAAGAAGACCGGCCCGGCGGAGGTCACCGGTCCGTGCGCGCGCAGCAGCTCGTAGACCGGGTACGGGTTCACCCGTCCCGACGGCGACAGGAGCTCCGCGAGGGCGTCGGCAGGATCCACGGTCGGCCTCCCCGGAATCGGACCCGAACCCCCATCATGCTCCGGTTCGCTCGATCCGGCGATCCCGTGCCGCCGCTGCGGCTCAGACGCCGCCCGGTTCCCCGGCGAGGACCGCGTCCCCGGCGAGCAGGGCGTGCGCGGGCAGCGGCAGGTGCGTGCCGTGCGCGGCGGCCCAGTCGTGCACGGTGCCGGGGCGGACCTGGGCGGTGAAGTACTCCACCGCGCTCATCCCGCCGACCACCGGCTCGTCCGCCTCGGCCACCAGCTGCGCCGGGACCAGCGGGAAGCCGCTCTGGAGGGCGGCGCTGAGCCGCCGGTGGCCGTCGACGACGAAGAAGTACTCGCCGGTGTAGCCGATCCGCAACGGCTCCAGGGCCTCGTCGCCGCCCTCGGCGACCTCACCGACGAACTCCGAGTCCCAGAGCCCGCGCAGCGTGGTGATGTCCTCGGTCGGGTAGATCCGGGCCGGGTCGAGCAGCAGCAGCGGGGGCGCGTCGCGCAGCACGTCCGCCCCGAGCCGGCCCTCGTACGCGTCGACGACGTGCTGGATCACCTGCTCCGGGGTGGCCCGGGTGCTGTCGCAGACCAGGTCGTAGTTGCGCAGCCGGGCCTTGTCGACGCCGTAGCGGACGATGAACCGGTTGCGCTCGCTCTCGCTGCGCTCCTGGAGCTTGGCCTTCGCCTCCTCCAGGGAGGTGTAGCTCTCGGCCGGCCCGGAGCGGCCGAGCAGCACCCGGCGGGCCGCCTCGGCGGGCTCGGTGATCATGTGCACCTTGAGCGCATGGGTGAAGAAGTGCCAGGCCAGTCGGGAGTCCATCACCAGCGGTTCGCCGGAGGCGGCGATGTCCCGCTGGAGCTGGTCGACGTAGCCGTCGACGGCCTGGTCCAGCTCGGCGTGCAGGTTGAGCTGGAGGGCGGTCATCTGCCGCTCCTGGGCCATCTGCCGGTAGAGGTCGCCCACGCTGACCCGGCGCATCCCCAGCCGCTTGGCGATCTCGACGGAGACGGTGCTCTTTCCGCTGCCGAGGTCACCGTTGAAGACGATCGATTGACGAACGGTCACGACTGGTCCACCCCTGATCACCGGCTGACTGACATCATCGACTTGGCGTCGAACCGACGGGCCTGCGCCCTCGTCGCGCCCGGGCATGACGGGCGATGCTATCACCTTCGGCCCCCGCCCCAGCCGCACACGGTGTCCGGCGTCGACCCCGCCAGCTGGGCAAAGTCCCGCAGAAGCCCCGAAACGCATCACGCTGGGTGACCGGGGCGGGGCTCAGAAGAGGCTGAGCGGGTCGACCTGGAGGCGGACCGGTTCGGCGGCCTTGCGGGCGCTGCGCCGGCCGGCCGCCGCGTGCAGGGCCTCGGCCAGCGCGGCGGCCCGGGCCCGGGGCACCCGGACCAGCATCCGTTCCCGGTCGTCGTCGGCCGGCACCGGGCCGAGCAGCTCCGCCTCCTCGGGCAGCGGCGCGCCGGCGAGCAGGTCGGCCACCGCGTCGGCGACCCCGGTGACGCTGGCCATCTTCACCGCCGGGGGAAAGCCCAGCTCCCGCCGCTCGGCCAGCTCCCGGGCGGCGAACCAGGCGGCGTCCCAGCGCAGCAGCGCCTGCACCGGGGCGAGCGCGCCGTCGGCGACCACCACCACCCGGCCGCCCGCCGGGGCGGGGCGGGCCAGCGCCGCGGCGGCCAGCCAGCGCCGCAGCGCCTCCTCCCCGGCCCGCAGGTCGGCCCGGGTGAGCAGGGCCCACGAGTCGAGCAGCAGCACCGCGCCGTACCCGCCCTCGGCCACCGGCTCCGCGCCCGGGGTGGCGATCACCAGCCCGGCGCCGCCCGGCACGGTGGCCAGCACCTCCTCCCGCCCCGAGGTGCGCACCGGCACACCGGGGAAGGCCCGACCCAGCTCCTCGGCGGTGCGCCGGGCGCCGGTCACCGCCGCGCGCAGCCGCCGGCCGCCGCACTCCGGGCAGGCGTAGGCGGCGGCGACCCGGCCGCACCAGCGGCAGGCCGGCGGGGCGTCGTGCGAGCGCAGGGCCAGGGGGCCGGCGCAGTGCGGGCAGCGGGCCGGGGTGCGGCAGTCCGCGCAGGAGACCGAGGGCAGGTAGCCGCGGCGGGGCACCTGGACCAGCACCGGGGCGTCCGCGCGCAGGGTGTCCCGGGCCGCGGTCCAGGCCAGGCTGGGCAACCGGGCGGTCGCCGCGCCCGGGTCGCGGGCCAGCTGCGGGTCGTCGCCGGTCGGCGCGATGGCCGGGGTACGCGCCCGCACGGTCGCCCGGTCGGCGACCACCTCCCGCGCCCAGCCGGTCTCCACCAGCAGTTGCGCCTCGGCGGTGCGGGCGTACCCGCCGACCAGGGCGCCGGCCTCGGCGAGCTGGGCCCGGGTGAGCAGCACCTCCCGGGCGTGCGGGTAGGGGGCGCGCGGCTCGGCGTGCAGGTCGTCGCCGTCGTCCCAGACGGCCACCAGGCCCAGCCGGTCCACCGGGGCGAACATCGCCGCCCGGGTGCCGATCACCACCGGCACGTCGCCGCGACGGGCGGCGAGGAAGGCCCGGTAGCGGCGGGCCGGACCGAGGGCGGCGGAGAGGCAGGCGTGCCGCCCCGGGCCCAGCGCGGCGGTCAGCGCGGTGTCGAGCCGGTCCAGGTCCCGGTTGTCGGCGACCACCACGACCGCGCCCCGGCCACCGGCGACGGTGGCGGCCACCGCGTCGGCGTACCGGGCGGCCCAGTCCTCGCCGGCCAGGGCCGACCAGACGGCGCGCGGGGCCCGGCCCTCGGTGAGCGCCCGCAGGTACGCCGGCCCCGCCGGGTAGTCCCCCCAACCGCGCGGCCCGACGGGTCCGTCGAACGGGGCCGGCCGGTCGTCGTCGGCGCGGGGCTCCTTCTCGACCCGGGCGTGCCGGGGCGGTACGGCCAGCCGCAGCACGTCGGCGAGGCTGCCGGCGTACCGGTCGGCGACCGCCCGGGCCAGCGCGGCGATCTCCGGGGCGAGCACCGGCTCGGGTGAGACGACCTTCTCCAGGTACGACAGGCGGGGGTGGTCGGACTCGGCGACCCGCTCCAGCAGCCAGCCGTCGACCAGCTGCCCGGCGAAGCGCACCTTCACCCGGACCCCGGCGACGGCGGTCCCGTCCAGCTCGGCGGGGACCAGGTAGTCGAAGGGCCGGTCCAGGTGGGCCAGGGGCACGTCCACGCAGACGCGAGCGACCGGCGACCCGTCCGCGGGTCGCCGGTCGCTGTGCCTGGCGCCGGTCAGGCTCCCGCGGCCGACTTGAGGTCGGCGGCCCGGTCGGTGCTCTCCCAGGTCAGCTCGGGCAGCTCACGGCCGAAGTGGCCGTAGGCGGCGGTCTGCTGGTAGATCGGGCGGAGCAGGTTGAGGTCCCGGATGATGGCGGCCGGGCGGAGGTCGAAGACCTCGCCGACGGCCTTCTCGATCGAGCTGACCGGCACGTTCTCGGTGCCGAACGTCTCGATGAACAGGCTCACCGGGTGGGCCTTGCCGATCGCGTACGCGACCTGCGCCTCGCAGCGCTCGGCCAGGCCGGCGGCGACCACGTTCTTGGCCACCCAGCGCATCGCGTACGCGGCGGAACGGTCCACCTTCGACGGGTCCTTGCCGGAGAACGCGCCGCCGCCGTGCCGGGCGTAACCGCCGTAGGTGTCGACGATGATCTTGCGTCCGGTCAGGCCGGCGTCACCCATCGGGCCGCCGATCTCGAACCGGCCGGTCGGGTTGACCAGCAGCCGGTAGCCCTCGGTGTCCAGGCCGAGGCCCTCCAGCTCCGGGGCGATGACGTGCTCGCGCACGTCCGGGGTGAGCAGCGAGTCCAGCGAGATGTCCGCGGCGTGCTGGCTGGAGACGACCACCGTGTTGAGCCGCACCGGCCGCAGGCCGTCGTACTCGATGGTGACCTGGGTCTTGCCGTCCGGCCGCAGGTAGGGCACGGTGCCGTCCTTGCGCACCGCGGAGAGCCGGCGGGCCAGCCGGTGCGCCAGCGCGATCGGCAGCGGCATCAGCTCGGGGGTCTCCGAGCAGGCGAAGCCGAACATCATCCCCTGGTCGCCGGCGCCCTGCGCGTCCAGCGCGCTCTCCGACGCGCCGGTACGCAGCTCGAAGGCGTTGTCCACGCCCTGGGCGATGTCCGGGGACTGGGAGCCGATGGAGACGCTGACGCCGCAGGAGGCCCCGTCGAAGCCCTTCTTCGACGAGTCGTACCCGATCCCCAGGATCGTCTCCCGGACGATGGTCGGGATGTCCGCGTACGCCTTGGTGGTCACCTCGCCGGCCACGTGGACCTGACCGGTGGTGATCAGGGTCTCGACCGCGACCCGGCTGTGCGGGTCCTGGGACAGCAGGGCGTCCAGGATGCCGTCGCTGATCTGGTCGGCAATCTTGTCCGGGTGGCCTTCCGTGACCGATTCGGACGTGAAGAGACGTGTCACGGCACTCCTAAACATGTGGAAACTCTTGAACGGTCGCTCGGCGGCAGTTTAGTCACCAGGTTCTAGGGTGACTCGTGGAACGGCGAGTCCCCCGGGTTCTGGGACGGTTGCGCCAGCCGGGTCGCCACGAGGTCCCAGACGCCGTCGGCCAGGTCCTCCTTGGCCTGCTCGGGCAGCCGGTGCACCGAGCCGTCCGCGCCGATGACGGTCGCCGCGTTGGTCTCGGCGCCGAAGACCTTGTCCACCCCGACCTCGTTGACGACGATCAGGTCGGCCCGCTTGCGGGCGAGCTTGGCGCGGCCGTTGGCCTCGGCGTCGCCGGTCTCGGCGGCGAACACCACCAGGACCTGCTCCGGCCGGCGGCGACGGCCCAGCTCGGCGGCGATGTCCGGGTTGGTGACCAGCTCGATGGTGGGCGCGCTGCCGTCCTCCGCCTTCTTGATCTTCCCGGTCGCGTAGCTTGCCGGTCGGAAGTCGGCCGGCGCCGCCGCCATCACCACGACGTCCGCGCCGTCGGCCGCCTCCAGGGTGGCCCTGCGCAGCTCCTCGGTGGTGCCGACCCGGACCACGTCGGCGCCGGCCGGGTCGGCCAGGGCGACGTTCGCCGAGACCAGGGTGACCCGGGCGCCGCGGGCGACGGCCGTGCGGGCGAAGGCGTAGCCCTGCTTGCCGGAGGAGCGGTTGCCGAGGAAGCGGACCGGGTCGAGCGGCTCGCGGGTGCCGCCGGCGGTGACCACCACGTACCGGCCGGTGAGGTCGGCCGGGGCGTCGAGACCGCGGCGCAGCGCCCGCCGGGCCACCGCGAAGATCTCGGCCGGGTCGGGCAGCCGGCCCTTGCCGGTGTCCGCGCCGGTCAACCGGCCGACGGCCGGCTCGATGACGCGTACGCCGCGGGCGCGCAGCGTGGCCACGTTGGCCACGGTCGCCGGGTGCTCCCACATCTCGGTGTGCATGGCCGGGGCGAGCACCACCGGGCAGCGGGCCGTCAGCAGCGTGTTGGTGAGCAGGTCGTCGGCGAGACCGGTGGCGGCCTTGGCGAGCAGGTCCGCGGTGGCCGGCGCGACGACCACCAGGTCGGCCCGCCGGCCCAGCCGGACGTGCGGCACCTCGTGCGCGTCGGACCAGACGTCGTCGGCGACCGGCTGGCCGCTCAGCGCCGCCCAGGTCGGCGCTCCGACGAAGCGCAGCGCCGACGCGGTCGGCACGACCCGGACGCGGTGGCCCGACTCGGTGAAGAGCCGCAGCAGCTCACACGCCTTGTAGGCGGCGATGCCGCCGCCGACCCCGAGGACGATCTCGGCGGACATCGACGCGCGGGCGGGTTACGGCTGGTCGGTCGGCTCGGCGGTGAGCAGACCGGCGTTGATCTCCCGCATGGCGATCGAGAGCGGCTTCTCCTGCGGGGTGGTCTCCACCAGCGGGCCGACGTACTCCAGCAGGCCCTCACCGAGCTGGCTGTAGTAGGCGTTGACCTGGCGGGCGCGCTTGGCGGCGAAGATGACCAGCGCGTACTTCGAGGTGGTCTTCTCGAGGAGCTCGTCGATCGGCGGGTTGGTGATGCCTTCGGGGTTGGCGATGGATCCCACGAATGAACCTCTGCGTCTGAAGTAACCGCGCGAACGCGGCCCGATCCCTTCAACCGCGCGACGGCGGCTGGGCCGGGGCCAGCAAGGAATAACCGAGCAAGCCTACCAGCTCGGCAACGGCCCGCCCGGTGTGGTCGTGACGGACGGTGTGTGCGGCGGCGGCCGTGACCGTCGGGTCCGGCCGGTGCCCGGGGGGCAGGAGCAGGATCAGCCGGGCGTCGGGCACCGCCGCGCGCAGCGCCAGCGCGCCGGGAAGGTCGAGCGGCAGCAGCACCGGCTGCCCGGCGGCCAGCCGGCTCCGCACCGGCTCCCGGGGCACGCCCCGGCGGTACGGCCCGATCCGGGTCCACTCCAGCAGCTGCCCGGCGGCGACCATCCGGTCGAAGTCGCGCGCGTCGACGAAGTGCCGGTCCACGCCCTCGGACTCGCCGGGGCCGGCCGGCCGGGTGGTGGCCGGCACCGGCACCCACACCGACGGCAGACGCGCCCGGACCAACCCGACCACACCGTCCCGACCCGTACCTGACGGTCCGCTCAGGACGGTGAGCCGAGCCGCCGGGCGCGCCCCACCATCCGTGCTCACTGCTTGTTTCTACACGTAGCCGCAGCTCAGTTGGCGGCGAACTCTCCAAGCAGCGCCTTGCGCTGCTGCTCGCCCAGGCCACGCAGGCGACGGCTGTCGGCGATCTTGAGCTTCTCCATGATCTGGGTGGCCCGGATCTTGCCGATACCCGGCATCGCCTGGAGCACGGCCGAAACCTTGAGCTTGCCGACGACGTCGTCGGACTCGGCCCGGTCCAGGACGGCGGCCAGGGTGGTCTTGCCCTGCTTGAGCTGCTCCTTCAGCTCAGCACGGGCCTTGCGGATCTCCGCGGCCTTCTCGAGCGCGGCAGCGCGCTGCTCAGGGGTCAGTGACGGGAGCGGCACCAGTTCTCCTCAGGTCCCTATCGCGACGGGCCGGACGCGCCGCCGCATCTGTGAAACGTGGTGTCGCTGGCAACCAAAGGGGTCCGTGGTTCCCAGCGCGGGGAAAACTAGCGGTCATCGGAGCTTTCGGCAACGTGGGCGCGCCATGATCAACAGAAAGTGACCGACCCATCAGTCAGTCAGGAGGCGGTCACGGCGGCGCGGCACTCGGCCAGCACCCGGTCCGTGGCGGCCCGCAGGGCACCGGTGTCGGGGCCCGCGTTCAATACCTCCCGGGAGTACGACGGCAGCACCGACGAGAGGCTGGTGCCGAAGACGGTACGGAGGTCCGCCGCCGTCGCACCCTGCGCACCCAGCCCCGGGGCCAGCAGCGGACCGTTCACCCCGGAGAGGTCGTGCCCGGTGTCGCCGATGGTCGCACCGACCACCAGACCGAAGCTGCCGAGCGGCTCCGCACCGCGGTTGAGCTGCGAGATCTCGTCGATGACGGTCTGCGCGACGGTGCGTCCGTCGGCCGCGCGGGCGTGCTGGACCGCGGCGCCCTCCGGGTTCGAGGTGAGCGCCAGGACGAAGACGCCGCCGCCGTGCGTGGCGGCGAGGTCGAACATCGGGGCCAGCGAACCGACGCCGAGGTAAGGACTGGCGGTCACCGCGTCGGCGTACAGCGGGCTGGCCGGATCGAGGTACGCGGCGGCGTACGCGGCGACGGTCGACCCGATGTCGCCGCGTTTCACGTCAAGCAGAACGAGGGCTCCGGCATCGCGTAACTGTCGGATAGTTGACTCAAGAATTTCCACTCCGCGGGCCCCGAACCGCTCGAAAAAGGCCGACTGGGGCTTGACCACCGCAACCCGGTCGCCGATCGCCTCGACCACCGTCCGGCTGAACCGGTCGAGCCCCCGGACGTCGTCGGTCAGCCCCCACCGGGCCAGCAGACCCGGATGCGGATCGATGCCGACGCAGAGCGGACCCCGCTCGGTGACCGCCCGGTGCAGCCGGGCCCCGAAACTCTCCATGAACGTCCCTCACTCCTCGTTGCGGTGCGGTGGTGGCCGGTGCTCGGTCAGCCGGCCTCGACGGCGGCGGCGATCCCCGCCGCGATCCGGGCCACGTCGGCGTCGTCGGTGACGTAGGGCGGCATGGCGTACACCAGGTCCCGGAAGGGGCGCAACCAGACCCCCTGGGCCACCGCGGCGGCCGTGGCCCGGGGCAGGTCCACCTCGTGGTCGAGCTGCACCACCCCGATCGCGCCGAGCACACGTACGTCGGCGACCCCGGGGGCCGCACGCAGCGGCTCCAGACCGGCCCGCAGCCCGGCGCCCACCCGGGCCACCTCGGCCGCCCAGTCGCCGGCGCGCAGCAGGTCCAGCGAGGCGTTGGCGACCGCGCAGGCCAGCGGGTTGCCCATGAAGGTCGGGCCGTGCGCGAGCACCCCACCGGCGGAGATGCCCTCGGCCACCTCCGGGGCGCACAGGGTGGCCGCCAGGGTCAGGTAACCACCGGTCAGCGCCTTGCCCACGCAGAGCACGTCCGGGGTCACCCCGGCGTGCTCGGCGGCGAACATCCGCCCGGTACGACCGAAGCCGGTGGCGATCTCGTCGAAGATCAGCAGGATCCCGTGTTCCCGGGTCACCTCGCGCAGCGCCCGCAGGTATCCCGGGTGGTGGAAGCGCATCCCGCCGGCGCCCTGCACCACCGGCTCGACGATCACCGCGGCCAGCTCGTCGGCGTGCCGGCGCACCGTGTCGGTCAGCGCCGCCAGGTACGCCGGGTCCGGCTCGTCGTCGAAGCCGCCCGGCGGGACCGGGGCGAAGACCTGCCGGGGCAGCACGTCGCCCCAGAGGTGGTGCATCCCGCCCTCGGGGTCACAGACGCTCATCGGGTGGAAGGTGTCACCGTGGTAGCCACCCCGCCAGGTGCCGAGCCGGCGGCGCTCCGGGCGTCCGACGGCCCGCTGGTACTGCAGGCACATCTTGACCGCCACCTCGACGCTGACCGAGCCGGAGTCGGCCAGGAAGACGTGCTCCAGGCCCGCCGGGGTCAGCTCGACCAGGGTCCGGGCCAGCCGGACGGCGGGCTCGTGGGTGAGCCCGCCGAACATCACGTGGCTCATCCGGCCGAGCTGGTCGACCACGGCCGCGTCGAGCACCGGGTGGCGGTAGCCGTGGATCGCCGCCCACCAGGACGACATCCCGTCCACCAGCTCCCGACCGTCGGCCAGCCGCAGTCGTACCCCCTGCGCGCTGTCCACGACGTACGGCGGGCTGCCCGGCGGCAGCGTCGCGTACGGATGCCAGACGTGCGCCCGGTCCCCGGCCAGAATCTCCTCGGGGGTCATCGGGTCTCCTTCATGTCGTCGGGCGGGCGGCGGGCCCGGCCCGCGCAGCGGGCGCGGCCCGGACGGCCGGACGGGCCTCTCCCCCGCGGACCTGTCCGGCTCCCGGGTCACCGCCGTGCGGCCGCCGGTACCACCGTCCGGCCCGTCGCCCGGACGGCCGAACGCACCAGGGCCGGACCGCGGTAGATGAAGCCGGTGTAGAGCTGGACCAGGCTGGCCCCGGCGTCGAGCATCCGGGCGGCGTCGTCGGGGTCGAGGATGCCGCCGACGCCGATGACCGGCAGCCGGCCGCCGGTCTCCCGGTGCACGAAGGAGACCACCTCCCGGGACCGGGCCGCCAGCGGCCGGCCGGAGAGGCCGCCGGCCTGCGCGCCGATCTCCCGGTCGACCGGGGCGAGCCCGTCCCGGGCCAGCGTGGTGTTCGTGGCGATCACCCCGGCCGCGCCCCGGTCCAGGCAGACCTGCAGCAGCTCGGCGATGGCCGGCTCGGTGAGGTCCGGGGCGATCTTCACCAGCACCGGCTTCTCCCCCACCAGCGCGGCCAACAGGGCGTCCAGGTGCGACCGGTCCTGAAGCGACCGCAGGCCCGGGGTGTTCGGCGAGGAGACGTTGACCGCGAAGTAGTCACCGTGCTCCCGCAGCGCGCGGTAGGAGGCGAGGTAGTCCTCGACCGCCTGCTCCAGCGGGGTCACCTTGGACTTGCCGAGCGAGATGCCCAGCGGCACCCCGATCGGGCGGGGCAGCGCCGACAGCCGCGCGGCGAGCGCCTCCGCGCCGGCGTTGTTGAAGCCCATCCGGTTCACCACGGCCTCGCTGTCGCGCAGCCGGAACAGCCGCGGCCGGGGGTTGCCCGGCTGGGCGTGCGCGGTGACCGTGCCCACCTCGACGAAACCGAAGCCGAGCGCCGGCCAGGCCGCCAGGGCGACGCCGTTCTTGTCCATCCCGGCGGCCAGGCCGACCGGGTTGGGGAACTCCACGCCGAACACCGTGCGCGGGGCCCGCTGGAAGTAGCGGGCCCGCAACGCCGCCAACGCGGCCGGCCGGCCGGAGAGCACGGCCAGCCGCCGCAGCGTCCACTCGTGCGCCTCCTCGGCGTCCCCGCCGCCGAGGGCGAAGAGCCGGGGCCGCACCACCCGTTCGAAGATCACTGGGCGGCCCGCAGCGAGGCGTGCAGGTCCTGGAGCGGACGGACCCGCATGTCGCCCCGGATCCGGGCCTCGATGCCCATCACCGCGGCCGCCGCACCCGGCACCGTGGTGATGCACGGGATGTCCGCGGTCACGGCCGCGCTGCGGATCTCGTACCCGTCGGAGCGGGCGCTGGCGCCGGAGCCCTGCGGGGTGTTGACCACCAGGGCCACGTCACCGCCGAGGATCAGCGAGACCGCGTCCTCCCCCTCACCCGACTGGTAGTGCTTGCGGATCTGCTCGCACGCGATGCCGTGCCGGCGCAGCACCTCCGCCGTCCCGGTGGTGGCGACGATCTCGAAGCCCAGGTCGGCGAGGCGCTTGATCGGGAAGATCATCCCACGCTTGTCCCGGTTGGCCACCGAGACGAAGATCTTCCCGGCGGTCGGCAGCGACCCGTACGCGGCGGACTGCGACTTGGCGAAGGCGTGACCGAAACTGGTGTCGATGCCCATCACCTCACCGGTGGACTTCATCTCCGGGCCGAGCAGCGAGTCGATGCCCTTGCCCGACGGGGTGCGGAACCGCTTGAACGGCAGCACCGCCTCCTTCACCGCGATCGGCGCGTCCGCCGGCATCGTGCCGCCGTCGCCGCTCGCCGGGAGCAGCCCCTCGGCGCGCAGTTCGGCGATGGTGGCGCCGAGCGCGATCCGGGCCGCCGCCTTGGCCAGCGGCACCGCCGTGGCCTTGGAGACGAACGGCACCGTCCGGGAGGCGCGCGGGTTGGCCTCCAGCACGTACAGCGTGTCGTCCTTGAGCGCGTACTGGACGTTGAGCAGGCCCTTCACGCCCACCCCGCGGGCGATCGCCTCGGTGTAGCGGCGCACCTCGGTCAGGTGCGAGCCGGCCAGGGTGATCGGCGGCAGCGCGCAGGACGAGTCGCCGGAGTGGATGCCGGCCTCCTCGATGTGCTCCATCACGCCACCCAGGTAGACCTCGCCGTCGGCGTCGCAGAGCGCGTCCACGTCGATCTCGATGGCGTCGTCGAGGAAGCGGTCCACCAGCACCGGGTGGTCGGGCGAGATGTCGGTGGCCCGGCCGATGTAGCCGCGCAGGGTGGCGTCGTCGTAGACGATCTCCATGCCCCGACCGCCCAGCACGTACGACGGCCGCACCAGGACCGGGTAGCCGATCTCGTCGGCGATCGCCTTCGCCTCGTCGTACGAGGTGGCCATGCCGTGCGCCGGGGCGCGCAGGCCGGCCCGGGCCAGCACCGCGCCGAACGCGCCGCGCTCCTCGGCCAGGTGGATCGACTCCGGGGAGGTGCCCACCACCGGGACGCCGGCGTTCTTCAGCCGCTGCGCCAGGCCCAGCGGGGTCTGCCCGCCGAGCTGCACGATCACCCCGACCACGCCGGGGCCGCCGGCCGCCCGACCGGACGAGTCCTCGGCGTGCCAGGCCTCCAGCACGTCCTCGAAGGTCAGCGGCTCGAAGTAGAGCCGGTCGGCGGTGTCGTAGTCGGTGGAGACGGTCTCCGGGTTGCAGTTGACCATCACCGTCTCGTAGCCCACCGCCCGCAGCGCTTGAACGGCGTGCACGCAGGAGTAGTCGAACTCGATGCCCTGCCCGATCCGGTTCGGCCCAGAGCCGAGGATGAGCACCTTCGGCCGGTCCGAGGGGACGACCTCGGTCTCCGAGTCGTAGCTGGAGTAGTGGTACGGGGTGGTCGCCTCGAACTCGGCGGCGCAGGTGTCCACCGTCTTGTAGACCGGGCGGATCCCGAGCCGGTGGCGCAGCGTACGCACGCCGTCCTCGGCGGCCAGCTCCGGGCGCAGCGCGGCCAGCTGCCGGTCGGACAGGCCGGCCCGCTTGGCCCGGCGCAGCAGCTCGGCGTCGAGCACCGGGGCGTCCACGATCTCGGCCCGCAGCTCGACCAGCGCGGCGATCTGGTCCAGGAACCAGGGGTCCATCCCGCCGGACGCCTCGGCCACCTCGGCGATCGAGGCGCCCAACCGCAGCGCCCGCTCCACGGCGTAGAGCCGGCCGTCGTGCGGCATCCGCAGCGCGGCGAGGGTGTTCTCCCGTGTCGCGCCCTCGGGATCGGGGACGGTCCAGAAACCAGATGATTTGGTTTCCATCGACCGCATGGCCTTGTTCAGCGCCTCGGTGAAGTTGCGGCCCAGGCTCATCGCCTCGCCCACCGACTTCATCGTGGTGGTCAGCTCCGGGTCGGCGCCGGGGAACTTCTCGAACGCGAACCGGGGGATCTTCACCACCACGTAGTCCAGGACCGGCTCGAACGCCGCCGGGGTCTTCAGGGTGATGTCGTTGGGGATCTCGTCCAGGGTGTAGCCGATGGCCAGCTTCGCCGCGATCTTGGCGATCGGGAAGCCGGTCGCCTTCGAGGCCAGCGCCGAGGAACGGGAGACCCGCGGGTTCATCTCGATCACGACGATCCGGCCGTCGGCCGGGTTGACGGCGAACTGGATGTTGCAGCCGCCGGTGTCCACCCCCACCTCGCGCAGCACGGCGATGCCGAGGTCGCGCAGGTTCTGGTACTCCCGGTCGGTCAGCGTCATGGCCGGCGCGACGGTCACGCTGTCGCCGGTGTGCACACCCATCGGGTCGACGTTCTCGATCGAGCAGACCACCACGACGTTGTCGTGCCGGTCGCGCATCAGCTCGAGCTCGTACTCCTTCCAGCCGAGGACGCTCTCCTCGATGAGCACCTCGTGCACCGGGCTGGCGGCCAGCCCCGACCCGGCGATCCGCTCCAGGTCCTCGTCGGTGTGCGCCATGCCGGAGCCCAGGCCACCCATGGTGAACGACGGCCGGATCACCACCGGCAGGCCCAGCTCGGCGACGGTGTCCCGGACCTCGTCCATCGAGTGGCAGACCCGCGAGCGCGGGGTCAGCGCGGACGGCTCCTCCACGCCGAGACGTACGCCGGCCTTGGCGACGATGTCCTTGAACAGCTGGCGGTCCTCGCCCCGGTTGATCGCCTCGATGTTGGCGCCGATCAGCTCGACGCCGTACTTGTCCAGCACCCCCGCCTCGTGCAGGGCGACCGCGGTGTTCAGCGCGGTCTGCCCACCCAGGGTGGGCAGCAGCGCGTCGGGACGCTCCTTGGCGATGACCAGCTCGACGAACTCCGGGGTGATCGGCTCGACGTAGGTGGCGTCGGCGAACTCCGGGTCGGTCATGATCGTCGCCGGGTTGGAGTTGACCAGGCTGACCCGGATCCCCTCGCTGCGCAGCACCCGGCAGGCCTGGGTGCCGGAGTAGTCGAACTCGCAGGCCTGTCCGATCACGATCGGCCCGGAGCCGATCACCAGGATGTGCTTGAGATCCTCGCGCTTAGGCATTCGTGCGCCCCTCGCTGTGGGTCCGGCCCTCACTGGGCTGCTGGTCGAGGGCACGGCCCTCGATCAGCTCGGCGAAGCGGTCGAACAGGTAGTCCGCGTCGTGCGGGCCGGCCGCCGCCTCGGGGTGGTATTGCACGGTGAAGGCGGGCACGTCCAGCGCCCGCAGCCCCTCGACCACGTTGTCATTGAGGCAGACGTGACTGACCTGGACGCCGCCGAACCCGGTGTCGATCACCTGGTCGGGGACGACGGCCCCGGCCTGCGCCCCCGGCACCTGCACGGCGAAGCCGTGGTTGTGGCTGGTCACCTCGACCTTGCCGGTGGCCCGGTCGAGCACCGGCTGGTTGATGCCGCGGTGGCCGTAGCCCAGCTTGTAGGTGCCGAAGCCGAGCGCGCGGCCGAGGATCTGGCTGCCGAAGCAGATGCCGAACAGGGGGATCCGCCGGCGCAGCACCTCCTCGGCCAGCGCCACCGGCCCGTCGGCGGTGGCCGGGTCACCCGGACCGGGCGAGAAGAAGACCGCGTCCGCGCCGGTGGCCAGCAGGTCGTCGATGCCGGAGCCGGCGGGCAGCACGTGGGTGGTGACCCCGCGCGCGGCGAGCCGGCGCGGCACGTTGCGCTTGATGCCCAGGTCCAGGGCGGCCACCGTGAAGCGGTGCTCGCCCTGCGCCTCGACGACGTAGGGCTCGGCGGTGCTCACCTGGGCGGAGAGGTCCGCGCCGACCATCTGCGGCGACTGCCGGACCCGGGCCAGCAGGGCGCGCGGGTCGTCGTCGACGCTGGAGATGCCGACCCGCATGGCGCCCCGCTCGCGCAGGTGCCGGGTCAGCGCCCGGGTGTCCACCCCGCCGATGCCGACGACGCCCTCGGCGGCCAGCCGGTCCTCCAGCCCGCCGGTGGCCCGCCAGTTGGAGCCGATGCGGGCCGGGTCGCGGACCACGTAGCCGGCGACCCAGATCCGGCCGGACTCGTCGTCCTCGCCGTTGACGCCGGTGTTGCCGATGTGCGGGGCGGTCTGCACCACCACCTGACGGTGGTAGGACGGGTCGGTCAGGGTCTCCTGGTAGCCGGTCATGCCGGTGTTGAAGACCGCCTCGCCGAAGGTCTCCCCGACGCTGCCGTACGCCTCGCCGTGGAACGTCCGCCCGTCCTCGAGTACGAGGATCGCGCCTCTACGCTTTCCCATTTACTGTGCCGGCCTTTCGTTCACGACTGCGGGGCTCCGCTTCGCTGCACTCCTCGCGCTCACCTGACAGCCTTTCCGTCCAGGACCGTCGGCTCGCCGCGCAGGAAGGTCGCCACGATGCGACCCGGCAGCGTCATGCGGGCGTACGGGGTGTTGCGACTGCGACTGGCCAGCTCCGCCGGCTCGATGACGCGGCGGGCGGCCGGGTCGACCAGGGTCAGGTTGGCCGGGACGCCGGGGGCCGGGTCGAGGCCGTGCCCCGCCAGGCCGGCGATCCGGGCCGGGGCGCGGGACATCCGCTCGGCGATCAGGTCCCACTGCGGGCCCAGCACGTCCAGCGCGATCGACAGGGCCGTCTCCAGGCCGAGCATGCCCGGCCGGGCGTACGCCCACTCGCACTCCTTGTCCTCCACTGCGTGCGGGGCGTGGTCGGTGGCGACGATGTCGATCACACCCTCGGCCAGCGCCGCGCGCAGCGCGGCGACGTCGGCGTCGGTACGCAGCGGCGGGTTGACCTTGTACACCGGGTCGTAGCTGGCCGCCTTCTCGTCGGTGAGCAGCAGGTGGTGCGGGGTGACCTCGGCGGTGACCTTCACCCCGCGCGCCTTGGCGTGCCGGAGCACCTCGACGCTGCCGGCGGTGGAGACGTGGCAGACGTGCAGCCGGCTGCCGACGTGCTCGGCGAGCAGCACGTCCCGGGCGATGATCGCCTCCTCGGCGACGGCCGGCCAGCCGGTCAGCCCGAGTCGGGTGGAGACCTCGCCCTCGTGCATCTGCGCGCCCTCGGTGAGCCGGGGCTCCTCGGCGTGCTGGGCGATGATCCCGTCGAACGCCTTGACGTACTCCAGCGCCCGGCGCATCAGCTTCGGGTCGGCGACGCAGTGCCCGTCGTCGGAGAAGATCCGGACCCGGGCGGCGGAGTCGGCCATCGCGCCGAGCTCGGCGAGGCGCTCACCGGCCAGGCCGACGGTGACCGCGCCGATCGGCTGCACGTCGACCAGCCCGGCCTCGCGGCCGAGTCGCCAGACCTGCTCGACGACGCCCGCGGTGTCGGCGACCGGCGAGGTGTTCGCCATCGCGCAGACCGCCGTGTAGCCGCCGAGGGCCGCCGCCCGCGAGCCGGACTCGACGGTCTCGGCGTCCTCCCGGCCGGGTTCGCGCAGGTGGGTGTGCAGGTCGACCAGCCCGGGCAGGGCGACCAGCCCGGTGCCGTCGAGCACGGTGGCCTCCGGCGCGTCCAGGCCGACGCCGGTCTCCGCGACGACGCCGTCGCGGATCAGCAGGTCGGTCGGCTCGGCGCCGACGACGCTCACGTTCTTGATCAGGTACGCGGTCACAGGTTGTTCCCCCCGAGCAGGAGATAGAGGACGGCCATCCGCACGGAGACCCCGTTGGCGACCTGTTCGACGATGGTGGAGCGCGGCGAGTCGGCGACCTCGGGCGTGATCTCCATGCCCCGGTTCATCGGGCCGGGGTGCATGACGATCGCGTGTTCCGGCAGCCGGCGCAGCCGTGGGCCGTCCAGGCCGTAGCGGCGGGCGTACTCGCGGGCGGAGGGGAAGTAGGAGTCGCCCATCCGTTCCCGCTGCACCCGCAGCATCATCACCACGTCCACGCCCGGAAGAACGGTGTCGAGGTCGTAGGAGACGTCGGTGCCGGGTGCGAGCGCGGCGGAGATGTCCACCGGGATGAGGGTGGGCGGGCCGACCAGGGTGACCTTGGCGCCGAGGGTGGACAGCAGCAGCACGTTCGAGCGGGCCACCCGGGAGTGCAGCACGTCGCCGACGATCGCCACGTGCAGGCCGGCGAGCCGGCCCAGCCGGGAGCGCATCGTGTACGCGTCGAGCAGCGCCTGGGTGGGGTGCTCGTGGGTGCCGTCGCCGGCGTTGACCACGGAGCCGTCCACCCAGTTGGCCAGCCGGTGCGGCGCGCCGGAGGCGGGGTGTCGGACGACGACCGCGTCGGCGCCCATGGCCTGCAGGGTGAGCGCGGTGTCCTTCAGGCTCTCGCCCTTGGTCACGCTGGAACCCTTGGCCGAGAAGTTGATCACGTCGGCGGAGAGCCGCTTGGCGGCGGCCTCGAAGGAGATCCGGGTCCGGGTGGAGTCCTCGTAGAAGAGGTTGACCACGGTCCGGCCGCGCAGCGCGGGGAGCTTCTTGACCTCGCGACCGGCGACGGTGGCCATCTCGGCGGCGGTGTCCAGGATCTGGGTGGCGGTGGCCGCGTCCAGGTCGGCGCCGGAGAGCAGGTGTCGGATCATGAGGGGGTCCCCCCGTACAACTTGACCTCGTCGAGGCCGTCGGTCTCGGCCAGGGTGACCTTCACGCTCTCGGCGAGCGAGGTGGGGATGTTCTTGCCGACGTAGTCGGCGCGGATCGGCAGCTGCCGGTGCCCGCGGTCGACCAGGACGGCGAGCTGCACGGAGGCCGGGCGGCCGAGGTCGTTGAGGGCGTCGAGCGCGGCCCGGACGGTCCGGCCCGAGAAGAGCACGTCGTCGACGAGGACGACCCGCTTGCCGTCGATCCCGCCGGGCGGAAGCTGGGTCGGACCGATCGCGCGGGTGGCGTGCCGGCGCAGGTCGTCGCGGTAGAGCGTGATGTCGAGCACGCCGACCGGGACGGCCACGTCCTCGAAGGTGCTGATCCGGGCGGCGAGCCGCTTCGCCAGCGGCGCGCCCCGGGTGGGGATGCCGAGCAGCACGGTGTCGGCGGCGCCCTGGGTCTTCTCCAGGATCTGGTGGGCGATGCGGTCGACCACGCGTGACACGTCGGTGGCGGCGAGGATCACCTTCACCGAGGGTTGTCGCGGTGGCGACGACGGGGCAGCCGGTGGGCAGGCCACGGCGGACCTCCTTCCCCGCCTCACGGGACGGGTCGTTAAAGGACGTCTGGCACCTGCGGCCGGTCCGGGGTCCGGCCCGACCGAGGCTTCACGCCACGTTACCAGTGGTCACCGGGTCGACCGCCGTCGGCACTGACCTCCGGATCAGGGCGGTGAAATGGGGACAACTCCCCCCACGCTCCGCAACCGGCGGGTCCGCGCCACTTGACCAGTTGTCGCAATCCCCGTACCGTCACGCTCCGTAGCGATCGCTGGGAGAACCCCAAAGCACAGCACTGGGAGTGTCCGAATGCCCTCTGAATACGCCAAGTCGCTGGGCGCCCGCCTGCGCTCCATCCGCCAGCAGCAGGGCCTGTCCCTGCAGGGGGTGGAGGAGAAGTCGAACGGGCGCTGGAAGGCCGTGGTGGTCGGCTCGTACGAGCGCGGGGACCGCGCCGTCACCGTGTCCCGCCTGGCCGAGCTGGCCGACTTCTACCGGGTGCCCGTCTCGGAGCTCCTGCCGGACGGCAGTGGCGTGCGTCACGAGGCCACCAGCAAGATCGTGCTGGACCTGGAGCGCCTCTACGACGAGGCCTCCGAGGACCTGGCCTACGTCGCCCGGTACGCCCGCGCCATCCAGCAGCAGCGGGGTGACTACAACGGCCGGGTGCTCTCCATCCGCGCCGACGACCTGCGCGCGCTGGCCATCGTCTACGACGCCTCGCCGTCGGGCCTGATCGAGCGGCTGACCGAGCACGGCGTGCTGGTCGCCGACCCCCGGGCGTTCTTCGCGTCCTGATCCACCGCGTACCGAAAGGGGCCCGTGCCGGTCGGCACGGGCCCCTTGTCGTCGCTACGGCTCACCGGTCAGCGGGTGGCGTACTCCGCGATCCGGCCGAGCAGGCCGTTGAGGAAGCGCGGCGAGTCGTCGGTCGACATCTGGCGGGCCAGCTCGACCGCCTCGCTGATCGCCACCGCGTCGTCGATCTCGTCGACGTAGAGCAGCTCGTAGACCGCGATCCGGGCCAGATTCCGGTCGACCACCGGCATCCGGTCCAGCGTCCAGCCCTCGGCGTAGCTGCCCAGCAGCTCGTCGATCCGGTCCAGGTGCGCGGCGACGCCCTCGACCAGGCTGACCGCGTAGCCCAGGTGGTCCGGGCGGGGCTTCTCGATCCGCTCGATGTAGCCGGCCAGCACCTCGACTGGCGGACGGTCCCGCAGGTCGGCCTCGTAGAGCACGTCCAGCGCCCGCTTGCGCGCCTTGCGGCGCGCCGGCATCTGCTGCTTCGGTGCCTCGGCCATCAGGCGCGGCCGAGGTAACGGCCGTCGCGGGTGTCGACCTTGATCTTCTCGCCGGTGGTGATGAAGAGCGGCACCGGCACGGTCGCGCCGGTCTCGACGGTGGCCGGCTTGTTGCCACCGGTCGACCGGTCGCCCTGCAGGCCCGGCTCGGTGTAGGTGACCTCGAGCACGACCGAGGTCGGCAGCTCGATGTAGAGCGGCACACCCTCGTGGGTGGCGACGGTCGCCTCGGCCTCCGGGAGGAGGTAGTTGGCGGCCTCGCCGACGGTGCCGCCGGGGACGGTGATCTGGTCGAAGGTCTCCAGATCCATGAAGACGTAGTCCTCGCCGTCGGCGTACAGGTATTGCATGGTGCGCTTGTCGACGGTGGCGGTCTCGACCTTGGTGCCCGCGTTGAAGGTCTTGTCGACCACCTTCCCGGACAGCACGTTCTTCAGCGTGGTGCGCACGAAGGCGCCACCCTTACCGGGCTTGACGTGCTGGAACTCGACGACGGACCACAGCTCCCCGTCGAGGTTGAGTACCAGGCCGTTCTTGAGGTCGTTGGTGGAGGCCATTTCCTGCCTTGATCATCAATTGGCGGACAGACCTGACAAGTCTACAAGCTGCGTCGAACCCCGATCCGCCCCCGCCGTGGTCCCCCGGAGAGGAGGCGGCGGTGGCTGCCGCGCAGCCCCATCCCTCCCCCGCCTTTGCTCTGCTGCAACCCACGCAACAGTCACCCGGGGTGACCCATGGTCCGACCGGCCGCCCTCCGCGCGGATCAGATCCCTGCTGGTGCCTGGCGGTGTCGCGTGGGCCGCAGCAGAGCAAAGCGGCGGGTAGGGCCGTCGGCCGGGCGCGCGAGTGTGACCGTGTGTGACAGACGGCATACCCGAACCGACGGCACGGCACGCAACGACACGGTGCCCGGAAGGCTCAGGAGACCTGGCTGGCCGGCCGTGCCGCCAGGTGGTGCAGAGCCAGCCGGTAGCCGTCCACGCCCAGCCCGCAGATCACCCCGGTCGCCACCGCGGAGACCACCGAGTGGTGCCGGAACTCCTCCCGGGCATGGATGTTGGAGATGTGCACCTCGACCAGCGGCCCGCGCAGCATCGCGCAGGCGTCCCGCACCGCGATCGAGTAGTGCGACCAGGCGGCCGGGTTGAGCACCACCGCGGCGCCCTCGTCGGCCGCCGCGTGCAGCCACCCGATCAGCTCGTGCTCGGCGTCGGTCTGCCGGACCACCACGTCCAGCCCCAGCTCCGCGCCGACGTCGGCGCACATGTCCGCCAGGTCGGCGTAGCTGGTCACGCCGTACACGTCGACCTGCCGGCTGCCCAGCCGCCCCAGGTTCGGTCCGTTCAGCACGTACACCCTCATGAGGCCACCTCCCGGTAGGCCTCGGCCAGCAACTCGTCGTCCGGGCCGTCCAGGATCGCCGGCCGGGCCAGCCCGTCCAGCACCACGAACCGCAACCGGCTGCCCCGGGCCTTCTTGTCCACCCGCATCGCCGCCAGCAGCTGCGGCCACGCCTGCGCCGGGTAGCTGGTCGGCAGCCCGAGCGCGGCCAGCACGGTGCGGTGCCGTCGCGCGGTGGCCTCGTCCAGCCGGCCGGCCAGCCGGGCCAGGGTGCCCGCGTACACCGTGCCGACGGCCACCGCGTGCCCGTGACGCCAGCGGTAGCCCTCCACCTTCTCGATGGCGTGGGCCAGGGTGTGGCCGTAGTTCAACACCTCGCGCAGCCCCGACTCGTGCAGGTCGCTCGCCACCACGTCGGCCTTCACCCGGATCGCCCGCTCGATCAGCTCCCGGGTCACCGGACCGGCCGGGTCGGTCGCCGCGGCCGGGTCCGCCTCGACCAGGTCCAGGATCACCGGGTCGGCGATGAAGCCGCACTTGACCACCTCGGCCAGCCCGGCGGCCAGGTCGACCGGGGGCAGGCTGTCCAGGGTCGCGAGGTCGCAGACCACCCCGGCCGGCGGGTGGAAGGCGCCGACCAGGTTCTTGCCGGCGGCGGTGTTGACGCCGGTCTTGCCGCCCACCGCCGCGTCCACCATGCCGAGCAGTGAGGTGGCCACCGGGACCCAGCGCACCCCGCGCAGCCAGCAGGCCGCGACGAAGCCCGCCAGGTCGGTCACCGCGCCGCCACCGACCCCGACCACGGCGTCGTTACGGGTGAACCCCGCCTCGCCCAGCCGGTCCCAGCAGTCGGCCGCCACCTCGATCCGCTTACCCGCCTCGGCGTCGGGCACCTCGATCAGCAGCGGCGTCACGCCCGCGGCACGCAGCCGCGTCGCGACCGCGTCGGCCAGCTTCGCCAGCGGCGGGGCGTGCAGCAGCGCCACCCGGGTCGCGCCGGGCAGCAGCCCGACCACCTCGTCGAGCAGATCGCGTCCGACCAGCACGTCGTAAGGCCGCTCGCCGCCGACCGGGATCCGGGTCACCTCGTCCATCGCCGGCAGCCTAGTGCAGCGCCGGCCGCCGGAGCGGGCGCTGTCCACCTGCTGGCGCGCCGCGCAGGTCGACGGGCCGTGACGCCGCCCCGCCGGTGGCGTTTGACCCGGCGGGGCCGGGGCACGGCCCAGGGGACGGCCCACGACCACGGAGGTACCCATGGCCACCACGACCATCGACGGCGCCGACATCCGGCTGCCGGCCATCATCCTCGGCGTCGGGCTCGGTGGGTTCGTCGACGGCATCGTGCTGCACCAGGTGCTCCAGTGGCACCACATGCTCAGCAGCACCGGCAGCGACAACGTCGGGGTGAAGGCGTACCCGGTGGACACGGTGTCCGGACTGCAGATGAACACCCTCTGGGACGGGCTGTTCCACGTGGTCACCTGGGTGGCGGTCCTCACCGGCCTGGCCCTGCTCTACTCCCGGGTGACCCGCTCGCGCGGCCGGCTGTGGCGCTCCCCCGCGCTCTGGGGCTGGGCGCTGGTCGGGTGGGGGCTGTTCAACCTGGTCGAGGGGATCGTCGACCACCACCTGCTCGGCATCCACCACGTCCACGGTGGCCCGCACCAGACCGCCTGGGACGTGGGCTTCCTGGTGCTCGGGGCGGCGCTGGTCGCCGCCGGCTGGGCGGTGCAGCGCCGCGCCACCGTGGTCGACCTCTGCGCCGACCGGCCGTGACGCACCCCGGGCACGGCACCGGGGTGGGGCCGCTGCTGCTCGTACCCCTGCTGGTGTTCTGGGTCTATCTGGCGGCGGCCCTGCGCCTGCGCGACCCGGGGCGCGGCGGGTGGGACCACCGGCGGACGGCGAGCTTCGGCGCGGGCTGCGCGCTGCTCGCGGCCGCCGCCCTGCTCCCCGGCCACGACCTGGTCACCCACATGGGACGACACCTGCTGGTGGGCATGCTGGCCCCGCTGGGGCTGGTGCTCGGCGCGCCCGGCACCCTGGCCCTGCGCACCGTGCCGCGCCGGGTCGGCCGGACGGCGGTGCGCCTGCTGCGCCAGCGGGCCGCCGGGGCGCTCGCGCACCCGGTCACCGGGCTGCTGCTCACCGCGGGTGGGTTGTGGTTGCTGCACCTGACCCCGCTGTACCGGGCCACGCTGGAGCATCCGGTGCTGCACGGGCTGGTGCTGCTGCACTTCCTCGCCAGCGGATACCTGTTCACCTGGTCGATAGCCGGACCCGACCCGGGACCCCACCGGCCCGGCGTGCCGCTGCGGTTGGTGGTGCTCGGGATCGCGGTGGCCGCGCACGCCGCCCTGGCGCAGCTGCTCTACGCCGGCCTGGTCGACACTCCCGCGCCGCCGGAGCAGCTGCGGGCCGCGGCCACGCTGATGTACTACGGCGGCGACCTGGCCGAGATCCTGCTGGCCCTGGCACTGCTGGTGACCTGGCGTCCCGAGCGGACCGGTGGGGCCCGTCGACCCGGCGCAGGCCCCGATCAGAGCACCGTCCGCTCGGCCCAGCCCGCCAACCGGCCCGCGTAGGCCCGGACGGCGGTTCGCAGCGCGTCCGGCGCGAGCACGGTGAACGGCCAGCCCAGGCCGGCGAGCAGCTGCGCCATCCCGTCCAGGTTCTCGGCCCGACCGCGCAGCAGCACCCCGTCCCGCACCACGGTCAACTCGGCCACGCTGGGCGGGATCCGACGGCGGGCGGTGACGAGATCGGTCTCCAGCAGCACCTCGACGGAGTGCGCGTAGGGCACGGCGGCCAGCGCGCGGGACACGTGGGCCACCGCGTCGAAGCCGTCCGGCACGGTGAACCCCGTCGACCCGACGGCGACCGTGTCGATCCGGTCCAGCCGGAAGGTGCGCAGCTCGCCCCGGAGATGATCGTGGCCGGTGAGATACCAGCGTCCCGCGTGGAAGACCAGCCCCCACGGGTCGACCTCCCGCCGGGACTCGTCCCCCGCCCAGGAGCGGTACGCGAGGGTCACCCGGCGGCGCTCCCGGGTGGCCTCGGCGAGCGCGAGCAGCGTGCCGGTGGCCGGACGGACGGCCGGGTCGGTACGGCGCAGGGTGAAGCCGAGATGCTCCTGCACGGCGGCGAGCCGCTCGGCGAGCTCGGCGGGCAGCACCCGGTTGATCTTCGCCGACGCGGTGGCGGTGGCCGGCTCCTCGGTGCCGAGCCCGAGCCGTTCCGCGGCGACCAGCCCGAGCAGCACCGCGACGGCCTCGTCGTCGGTGAGCATCAGCGGCGGCAGCTTGTAGCCGGGACGCAGCCGGTAACCGCCGTACCGGCCGCGGGTGGCCGTGACCGGGATGCCGAGGTCGACCAGGGTGGCGGCGTAGCGGCGCACGGTCCGCTCGTCGACGCCGAGGCGCCCCGCGAGCTGCGCCCCGGTGAGTCGGTGGTGGCTCTGGAGCAGCTCCAGCATGCCGAGCACCCGGCCGGCGGGATGTGACACGGAGCACCTCTGCATTCCGGGCGGAACCTGTCCGGAATCAAGCCTACGGTCTTGCCCGGACGACGAACCGAGGGTGATCTGAGATGGCGACTTTCGTGCTGGTGCCCGGTTTCTGGCTGGGCGGTTGGGCGTGGCGGGACGTGACCGCGACGCTGCGGGAGCGGGGGCACGAGGTGTATCCGGTGACCCTGACAGGGTTGGCCGAGCGGGCCCACCTGGCCGGACCGCAGGTCGGCCTGGAGACCCACACCACCGACCTCACCGCGCTGATCGAGATGGAGGAACTGCACGACGTGGTGCTCGTCGGGCACTCCGGCGGTGGGATGCCAGTCACCCAGGCCGCCGACCGGATCCCGGACCGGATCGCGAAGGTCGTCTACGTGGACAGCGGCCCGCTGCCGGACGGCACGGCCCAGTTCGACAGCAACCCGCCGCAGGAGCAGGAGCGGCTGCGCGCGGTGATCGGCGACGGGCACCTGCTGCCGCCGCCCTCCTGGGACCCGGCCGACGACGCGGTCGGCCTGGCCGGACTGGACGACGCCGCGCTGGCGCTACTGCGCCGCCGGTCCACCCCGGAGCCGCTGCGGGCCGCGACCGACCCGGTCCGGCGCACCGGCGCGCCCGGTTCCGCATCGCGACCGGCGGCGGGTGGTACGTCGGCGATGCCGGCCGCGCTGGTCGCCTGCACCATCCCGCTGGACGTGGTGACCGCGATGATGGCGCAGGGACACCCGTTCTTCGCCGAGCTGGCCGGCGCGGACCTGCACGCGCTGCCGACCGGCCACTGGCCGATGCTGAGCGAGCCCGCGGCGCTCGCCGGGCTGCTGGAGAAGATCGCCGCCGGAGTCACGCCGTGAGCAGGGCGGCGATCTCCGCGGCGATCTCCTCGGGGGTGCGCCCGTCGGTGACCACCGTCGCGGTGGCCACCTCGGAGTAGAGCGGTCGACGCTGGTCCAGCAGGTGCTTCAGGGTGGCTCGCGGGTTGATCGCCAGCAGCGGTCGCCCGGCGCCCAGCCCGACCCGCCGCACCGCGTCCGGCAGCTCGACCGACAGGTGCACCACCGAGTGCCCGATCAGCGCGGCGCGGTTCTCCTCGGCGAGGACCGCGCCGCCGCCCAGGGCGAGCACCCCCGTGTGCGAGGCCAGCGCCGCCGCCACCGCCGCCCGCTCGAGGGCGCGGAAGTGCGCCTCACCCTCGTCGATGAAGATCTCCGGGATCGGCTTGCCGGCCATCGCCTCGATGTCGGCGTCGGTGTCCCGGAACGACACCCCCAACGCCTCGGCGAGCATCTGGCCGACCGTGGACTTGCCGGAGCCGGGAGCCCCGACCAGCACGCAGACCGGCCGGGTCACCGGTCGCTCCCCTCGACACGGACGGTCAGCGGCATTCGGCCGCTCACCGGATGACCAGGGCGTCGAGGTACGCCGCCAGGTTGCGGCGGATCTCGGCCACCGAGTCGCCGCCGAACTTCTCGGTCGCCGCCTCGGCCAGCACCAGCGCCACCATCGCCTCGGCGACCACCGCGGCGGCCGGCACCGCGCACACGTCCGACCGCTGGTTGATCGCGGTCGCCGGCTCGCCGGTGGTCACGTCGACCGTGGCCAGGGCCCGGTTCAGCGACGAGATCGGCTTCATCGCCGCCTTCACCCGCAGCGGCTCACCGGTGGTGATGCCGCCCTCCAGGCCACCCGCCCGGTCGGTGACCCGACGCACGCCGGTGGCCGTCGGCACGATCTCGTCGTGCGCCGCCGAGCCCCGGGAGCGGGCCTGCTCCCAGCCGTCGCCGATCTCCACGCCCTTGATCGCCTGGATCGACATCAGCGCGGTGGCCAGCCGGGCGTCGAGCTTGCGGTCCCACTGCACGTGGCTGCCCAGGCCCGGCGGCACCCCGTACGCCAGCACCTCGACCACGCCGCCGAGGGTGTCGGCGGCCTTCTTCGCGGCGTCCACCTCGGCGACCATCCGGGCACTGGCCTCCGGGTCCAGGCAGCGCAGCGGGTCGGCGTCGATCCGCTCGGTGTCGGCCGGGGTGGGCCGCAGGCCGGGCTTCGCTGCGACCGGGCCCAGCTCCACCACGTGCGACACGATCTCGATGCCGAGGGCCTGCTTCACCAGGGCCTTGGCGACCGTCCCGGCGGCCACCCGGGCGGCGGTCTCCCGGGCGCTGGCCCGCTCCAGGATCGGCCGGGCGTCGGTGTGGCCGTACTTCTGCATACCGGCCAGGTCGGCGTGGCCGGGCCGGGGCCGGGTCAGCGGCGCGTTGCGGGCCTGCCGGGCCAGCTCCTCCGGGTCGACCGGGTCGGCGGCCATCACCGTCTGCCACTTCGGCCACTCCGAGTTGCCCACCCGGATCGCCACCGGGCTGCCCAGGGTCACCCCGTGCCGCAGGCCGCCGATCACCTCGACCTCGTCGCGCTCGAAGGACATCCGGGCGCCCCGGCCGTAGCCGAGTCGGCGGCGGGCCAGCTCGTCGGCGATCTCGGTGGTGGTCACCTCGATGCCGGCGGGGACACCCTCGATCATCGCCACCAGGGCGGGTCCGTGCGATTCACCTGCGGTCAGCCAGCGCAACACGGGGGTCAGTCTGTCACGCCCGGTGGGCGGGGCAGCGGCGTGGCCACCACGTCCCGCCCACCGGAACCAACTCAGATCCCCCGGCCGCGCTTGTGCAGGGTGCGCAGCACCGCCTCCGCGCCCACCACCCGACCGGCCACCGCCAGCGCCAGGTACGCCCGCGGCTCCCGCGGATTGCTGCGGATCGTCCGCCCCGCCCAGGACAGCGCGCCCCTACGGTCACCCGAGGCGGCCCGGGCGAAGGCGATCTGCCCGGTCACCCGGGCCTGCCCGGCCGGCTGGCCGGCGAACTCGGGGTAACGCTCCAGCAGCCACTGCAACGCCTCGGAGATGGTGTCCCAACGCTGCGCAAAGTACGACCGCTTGTGCCAGCGCACCAGCACGTACGGGGTGCGCAGGTTGACCAGTGGCGCGCTGCGGGCGGCCCGGAGCAGGAACTCGTAGTCCTCGGCGTAGCTGCCCGGGATCTCCTCGTCGACCAGCCCGAAGCCGTCCCGCAACGCCGAGGCGCGGATCAGGAAGGTCGACGGGTGCAGCTCGGTCATCCGGTCCCGCAGCAGGGCGTCCAGGGTGACCCGGTCGCGGTCCAACACCCGGTCGATGGTCTGCCCGTCGTAGCTGACCCGGATCCCGCAACTGACGAACTCGGCTTCCGGGGTCGCCGCGAGGGCAGCCACCTGGGCCGCCAGCTTCCCCGGCAGCCACTCGTCGTCGTCGTCGCAGAACGCCACCAGATCCCCGGCCGCGGCCAGCACACCCGAGTTGCGGGCCCCGGCCAGCCCCGCCGTACGACCGTTGGTGATCACCCGGACGGTGCGACCGGGCCGGGACAGCTCCGCCAGCGACCGGTCCGGCTCGGACTGGTCGTACACCACCACCACCTCGACCTCGCCGGGGTGCTCCTGGGCGAGGATCGCGGCGACCGCGGCGCGGAGCAGCTCCGGGCGGTCCCGGGTCGGGACCACCACGCTCACGCTGGGGTGGTTCATCGGTTCCGTCCTCCGTCCCGGCCGGCGTCCGGCCGGCGTCGCCACCACGGCCGGCGCCGCGCCGACGCGGCCACCAGCCCCTCCACGATCTCCCCGACCCGGTCCACCGCCGCGCGGCGCGCGGCCACCTCGGTCGGGTCGGCCGCCACCGCGAACCGCTCCCGGTCGGCCAGGCCGGCCCGCAGCGCCTCGAACAGCGCCTCCCGCGTCTCGGCCAGCGCCACCTTGCCCACCGCCCCGAGCCGACGGGCGAACAGCTGCTGGTGGTCGTCGACGTGCTCGCCACGCCCCGGATCGCGGGGCACCACGATGGGCAGGTGGCCGTGCCGGCGGGCCTCCAGGATCGTCGCCGGCCCGCCGTGGCAGACCACCAGGTCCGCCCCGGCCATCCCGGCCTGCAACGCGTCGTGGTCGAGGAACGGCACTGCCCCCGGCACGGCGGGCGCCCGGGTGTGCCCGTGCTGGACGGTCAACGCCACCGCGTCGCCGACCTCCCGGTGCCACTCCTCCAACCAACCGACCAGCCGGTCGAAGGGATGCTTGTCGGTACCCACGGCCACCAGCACCGTGGTGCGGGCCGGGGCGCGGCGGTCCCGCTGCCGGGGCAGCGACGGCGCGGTGACCGGAGCGGCGCCGGGCGCGGTCGGTTCGGTGTTCACAGCAGGTTCCCCACGACGGTGGCCTCCGGGTACTGGCGGCGCTGCTCCTCCCACTGCACGAGCATCGCCGACAGGAACGGGCGGCACAGGCGGGCGGTGAGCGTGGCGGTGTCGATCCGGTCGTACACCTCGATGTAGACGGTGGGGATGCCGCGCAGCCGGGCCAGCACCACGAACGGCACCGCCACCCCGGCGCCGGTGGTGATCACCGCCGCGACGTCGCCCCGGCGCAGCACCCGCCGGGCCAGCAGGGCGTTGCGCAGCAGATTGCGCACGTTGCGGGTGGTCGGATGGTGAGCCGGCACCACCTCCTCACCGGCGAGCAACGACACCGCGTCCGGGGTGTCGAAGGTGACCCAGCGGCGGCGCCGGCCCTCGTACCAGGGGCGCAGGGCGAGCAGTTGGGCCAGGTGCCCGCCGCTGGAGCCGACCAGCAGCAGCACCGGAGGATCCGGCCGATCCTCGACAGATGTGTTCACGCGACTCCCCACCCGGTCACCGTTGATGCCCTTCTCCCTCACCGTCGCCCCGCCGAGGGGGTCAGGCCCCGTACCGACTCCGCAGCACGTCCAGCAGCGCCGGGTGCAGGGCGGCGTTCCACCCGGCACCGGCGTCGGCCAGCCGCCAGGTGCGCAGCCACATCTCCAGCAGGTAGCCGTCGGCGACCAGCCCGCGCTGCGCCGGCCCGAGACCCAACCCGTCGCCGTGCCGCTCCAGGTGCGCGTCGACGGCCCTGGCCGCCTCGGCGGCCGGAGCGCCGGTCAGCACCAGGGCGCGTTGGAAGGCGTCGTGGGCCAGGTCGAAGCCGACCGGCACGTCCGGCCCGCTGTGCTCCCAGTCCCACGCCACCAACCGCCCGGCGTGCAGGCCGAGGTTCCACGGCACCCAGTCGCCGTGCCAGTGGCCGAACTCGACGGTGGTCGTGCCGTGCCGCGCGGTCAACGCCTCGACGGCGGCCAGCGCCCGCTGCCCCACCGGGTCGACGTCGGCGGCCCGCGCCGCCTCGGCCGCCAGTCGGGCCAGGAACGGCGAGCCGGCCAGTGGCAACGGCGGTGCCGGCAGGCCGCCCCGGCGGGCCACCGCCAGCAGCGCCCCCAGCCGTGGCGGGTCGTCGGCGCCGACACCGCGCACGTCGCCGGGGAGCGGCTCCACCACGGCCACCGCCTGACCGGCCCAGGCCAGCTCGCCCAGCAGCCGGGGCACCAGCGGATGGTCACCGACCCCGCTCACCGGCGGCAACTGCCGCAACACCGCCGACTCGGCGGTGACCAGGGCCCGGGTCGCCGGGTTCCAGCCCACCTTGGCGTACCCGCGGGGGGTGCCGTCGGAGCCGAAGAGCTGCAACGTGGGCTTGTGGTTCGGGTCCGGTGGGCGTACCCCGCAGGCGGCCAGCCAGCCGGACTGCCCGGCGGCGGCGGCCAGCCGCTCGGCGAGCAGCAGCTCCGTCGGGTCGGCGCCGGCCGGCACCGACACGGTCAGCCGCGGGAAGGGCGCCAGGTCCACCGCGCCGGCCCGGGCCAGCCCGCCCAGCACCGCCCGCGCCGCGCGGACCTTCGCCGGACGCAGGGCGTTGTACGCCAGCAGGGACGCCGCCGTGGCCCGGTGCGCGCCCAACGGGAGCAGGAACCGCGCCCGCTCCACCGAGGGCACCACCGCGTACCGGGAGTGCGTCCGGTGCCCGGCCGGCGGCTGGTCGCCCAGCGTCACCCCCACCCGGTCGTCGGGGAACAGGGCCCGGACCACCCAGCCCAGCCCATCGGTGCGGGTGCGGGGGTCGCCCGTGGTCGCCGCCGTCCGCGCGCTCACGCCACCCCGTCCGGCCAGTCGAGATCAAGGTCCAGCCGCTGCCGCAGCGCGGCGTTGTACGGCCGGTAGTAGCCGGTCAGCTCGGCGCGCAGCGCCGGGTCCAGCGGCGCCGACCGGCGGTCGTTGTAGACCTTGAAGTCGCCCAGGTCGTGCGGGGGCAGGCCGAGGAAGTCCAGCGTCCGGCGATAGGTGCCCCGGGCGTCCCGGTAGAGCTGCTCGCTGGGCACGAAGAGGATCTGCGAGCGGTCGAACCGCTCCAGCCACGGCTCCAGGTGCTCCAGGTAGCGCCCGCGGGCCCGGTAGGTGTACCAGTCGTACGCCTCGCTGAAGTACTCCGGCTCGGCGATCAGGCGTTCCCGCTCCCCCGCCGTGCGCTCCGGCTCGGCGGCCAGCGCCTCGGCGAAGCCCAACGGCTCGACCCCGTTGGTGCGCCGCTCCTTCCAGTGCGAGTACGCCCGCTCCACCGGGTCGCGCAGCAGCACGATCAGCCGCACCCCGGGCATCAGCGCGGCGACCCGCTGCGCGGCGAGAGGATGGAACATGTACAGCGGCGCCGCCTCCCCCGCCCGCGCCGGCCCGCCGTGCCGGTTCTCCAGGGCCGCCCGCTGCCGGGTGGTCGGGAAGTGCGACCGGTACCACGCCTCGCCGCGGTGCCAGTTCTCCTCGAAGTAGTGCGTGGCCTTGGTGTTCCAGGCCGGGAAGAGCCGGGGCACCAACGGGTGCTGGATGAGGTAGTTCCACAGCGAGGTCGTTCCGCCGCGTTTCGTGCCGATGATCAGGAAGTCCGGCAGTGGGCGACGGTCGCTGGTGCGTACGCCGTAGTCGACCAGGCCGCCCTTGATGCGATCGGAGACCTGCGTGGGCACGAGCTGCTTCATCCGGTTGCGGACGGACGACACGGAACGATCACCTACCCCTTGGAGTTGACGTCGGGGCGGCCCCGGCGGCCGGCGCCGGCCCGGTGTCCCGTCCCCGGATCTGGTCCATGATTTCCCGAAGCCCCCGCCGGACCCGGGCAACGGTCAACATCCCGACGCAACCGACGGCCAGCACGGCGACCGCCACCAGCAGCCCCGGGATCCCCCGGCCGCCGGCCAGGACGCCGACCAGCGCGGCCGCGCCCACCCCGGCCACCGTGACGGCGGCGGCCCGCGCCATCGCCCGGTCCACCAGGGGCTGCCGGAAGACGGCCCGGGCGCACGCCGCGGCGGTGAGGTTCTCGGTGGCGATGCCGCAGGCCCAGGCCACCGCGGCGCCGGTCGCGCCGTGGCCGGGGATGAGCAGCAGCCCGAGCGTCACGTTGACGGCCAAACCGGCCACCGTCGCCGCCAGGTGCAGGCCGCTGCGGCCCCCCATCAGCAACAGGCTCTGCACGTTGCCGACACCGGTGTTCACCAGCATGGCCACGGCGAGCACGGTCATCGCCGTCGAGCCGGCGGTGAACTCCGGCCCGAACAGCTGCAGGAACGCCAGCCCGAAGACCGCGAGCAGCAGGTAGACCGGCCAGGACAGCACCAACCCCCAGGTGGTCAGGTGGCGGTGCACCGCGGCGGCGGCACCCGGCTGCCCCCGGCCGAGCAGCCGGGACAGCTGCGGCGAGACGGCCACCCGCAGCCCCTGCATGGCCAGCTGGCCGGCGAGGATGTAGCGCCCCACCGCGCCGAACACGCCCGCGTCGGCCTGCCCGGCGAGGGCCGCGGTCATCAGCACCCCGACCCACATGCTCGCCGCGTCGATCGCCGCCGAGGCGGCCCGGGGCAGCGCGAAGCCCCAGAACGTCCGCCAGTCCCGCGCGTCCGGTCGCAGCCGCGCGCCCCGGGCCACCCCGAGCGGCCCGGCGACCAGGGCCAGGCAGGCGATCAGGGCCACCGCGGCCGGCACCAGCCAGCCGGTCATGCCGGCCAGCAGCCCACCACCGACCAGCGCCGCGACGCCCACCAGCACCGGACGCGCCACCGGCAGCAGGAAGAACTGCACCGCGACGTACGCCCGGATCGGTCGTACGCAACGCAGCGCCGCCAGCAGCACGGTCGTGGCGACCACCACCGGCACCGCCGCGAAGGTCAGCGCCAGCAGCGGCGGGCCGGCCGCCCCGGAACCGGTCAGCAGGCGCGGCGCCAGCCGGTCCGACGCGGCGATCCCGACGGCCGCGACCAACGTCGCCACCACCAGCGGCGGCAGCAGGGCCACCGGCAGCACCCGCGCCGCGTCACCGTCCGGGCCGGTACGCCGGCGCGGCAGCGACCACATGGTGCCGGTCTCCGCGCCGAGCGAGGAGACCCCGGCGGCCACCGTGACCACGCCGATCGCCGCGAAGAAGGCGCCCGAGCCGACCGTGCCGTAGCTGCGGGTGATCACCACCGCGAGGACGAAGCCGAACAGGCCGCTGGTGGCGGCGCCGATCAGCCCGGCCACGCCGCTGCGGGCGCTGCGCCGGGTCTCGGCTGCCTCGTCGGCCGACCCGCCGGAGGCGGGCGCAGCCGTGGTCGTGGTCATGCCGCTACCACCGCCGTCCTGGGTACGCCGTCCGGCGTGGTGCCGCCCGGCCCGGTTCCCGCCCGCTCCCGTTCGGTCAGTGCCAGCGCGAAGCAGATCATGAAGAAGGCCACGGCGAGGTTCGGGTTGGCCATGCCGTAGAAGGGGATCTGCACCAGGCAGATCACCGGGATCACCGCCAGCCACTGCCCCGCGGGCGACGACGCCCGGCCGGTACGCACGGCGGCCAGCACGAACCAGCCGAGGAAGCAGGCCAGCGCGATCACCCCGTGGCTGAACAGCACCATCCACAGCTGGCCCTGGGTGCCGACCGGCGCCTGCGCGGTGACCGTGTCAGCGCTCACCGGGCCGCCGTAGCCGAGCAGCGGCGACTCCTGCACCCGGCGCAGCACCTCCGCGTAGAGGGAGAACCGGTCGGTGTTGGTGTCGCTGTTGTCGACCCGGTTGCTGATCAGGTCGGTGACCGGGATGAACAGGGTGGCCGTGGCGGCGACCGCGACCAGCCCGACGATCGACGCGGCGATCCGGATGTTGCCGCGCAGACTGGCGCGTACGCCCAGCACGGCCAGGCCCGCGCCGAGGCTGAGGAACATCGCCCGGTTGAGCGTGAGGAACGCCGGGACCAGGGAGAACGGCAGCGACGCCAGCAGCGCCCAGCGCAGCAGGCCACGGCGGCGCAGCATGGTGAACGCCACCACGCAGGGCAACGTCATCGCGTACGAGCTGCCGTAGGCGTTGGTGTAGCTGAACGGCGCGGCCGGACGGTAGATCGGGTTGAGTGAACGGCGGCTGAACTCGCTGGTGTGCAGGTGCACCATGTCCTTGACGAACGGGTTGCCGGCCAGCCCGCCGGGGAGCGCCGCCTCGACCGGCGTGGTCATCTCGAACCGGGGCGCCACCACCCCGAACCAGCCCAGCAGCACCAGGCCAATCCAGAACGCGCAGATCGGCACCAGCAGCGCCGCCGTGGGACCGCGCTCCCGGGCCGAGGCGTAGACGTAGCAGCCGACAACCAGCGCGGTGAGGTAGAAGCCCAGCCGCAGCCCGAACGAGACCAGCGAGGACAGCTGGGCCAACTGGGTGGCGCTGACCAGCACGATCGCCAGGAAGAGCAGCCAGACCCCGGAGCCGGGCGGCAACGGCACCCGGCCACGCACCAGCAGCAGGGCCAGCAGGACCGCACCGAGCAGCGGCCAGCCAAGGTAGAACAGGCCGAGTACCCACCAGACGGGGACCAGGCCGAACATCGCGCCAAGCGGCCAGAGCGGCAGCAGGGGTGCCGCGCCCACGACCGGGGCGGGCTGGGTCGGAGCCGCCGGGGCGCCGTCAGCCACGGCCGCTGCGGTTGAGCACGAAGCCCAGCGGAGTCACCCCGGCCGCCCGCAGTCGCTCCACCAGCCGGCGCAGGTCGCTCTGCCGGGTGCGGTCCCGCTCGACGACGACCACCGCGGTGCCCTGCCGGGCGGCGGAAACGCCACGCTCGTCGGCCTCGGCCGGCGGCGCGTTGAAGAGCACCAGCTTCTGGTCGGCCGCCTGCCGCCAGGTGCCGAAGCCGACCCGGCCGGTGCCGACGACGAGGCTGTCCGGGTCGATCGCCCGGCCGTTGCGGCTGGCGCCACCCGCGCCGCCGGCGACGGGGATGCCGTTGCTGGAGCCACTGCCGCCGGTGCCGGTGCCGGTGGCGGTGGCGGTGGCGGTCTTGACGGTGCCGACCTTGGCGGTGCCGGTCTTGGCCGTGGCGATCCGCGGCAGCGTCAGCGTCGCATCCGGGTCGGTGGACGCCGGAGCGGGACTCGGGTGCGGGGACGGCCGCCGGGCGGAACCGGCGATCGGGATCACCGCGGTGGCGTCGTCCTCCGCCGACGGGCGGGACGCGGGAACCGACGAGCGGCCCGGGATCGGCACCGGCAGCCGGCCGCGGTCGGTCTGCACGATGCCCCGCAACCGGTCCAGCCGTCCGCTGTCGTCGGCCACGAAGACCTCCCGGCCCCCGGCGGCGAGCGCCACCGCCAGACCGGCGGTGAGCACGGTGGTGTCCTCCCGGGCGGCTAGCAGGGCCACCCGGGCCGGCTTGCCCACCCGCTCGGCGACGGCCATCGCCACGTACCGCACGTCGGCGTCGACCGGCTGGGCCCGGCCGCGAAAGCGCCGGCGGCGTACCGTGCCGAGCAGCGGCAGGCCGGTGGCGTCGCGGGCGTCGGCCACCGAACGGACCCGCCGGTCCATCGCCTCCCAGGCGTAGGCCAGCACGACACCGAGCAGCACGCCGCCGAGCAGGCCGGCGACCAGCAGCAGGGCGCCCTTGCCGTCGCTGGTGACCAGGGCCGGCTCGGCCCGCTGGGTGATCCAGCCCGGGTTGACGTCCACCGCCGCGATCTCGGTGCGCGACGAGTTCAGCTGGGTGAGCTGGTTGTTGATGCCGGCCAGCTCGGCCACCGCGGCGTCGGCCGCGGCGCTGCCCTTCGCGCCGCCCACCCGCTTCTGGAGGCTGGCCTGCTGCTTGGCCACCTTGGCGATGCTGTCGTCGTACGAGCGGAGCATGTCGGCCCGCTGCTTCTCGTACATCTGCCGCCGAACGTCGAGGTAGGTCTGCGCGGCGAGGTTCACCGCGTCCACCGCCTCGTCGGCGCCGTCGCCCTGGTAGGTGAAGCGCAGGATCTGGCCACCGGTGGGCACCTCGACCTGGAGCAGCTCCCGGACCACGACCGGGTCCTCCCCGGTGGCCCGGGACAGCGCGCTGACCACGTCGGTGCCGGTGGCGATGCCGCTCTCGACGTTCATGTTGACCGACCGGTCGGCGCCCGCCCCGCTGGGGCTGAACGCGTCGGTGACCACCGGCCGGACGGCGACCACCGCGTTGGCGGTGACCGAGGCACCGGCGAGCAGCACGTAGCCGAGCGCGCCGAGGAGCCCCACCAGGGCCGTCACGCCGATCAGGCGGAGCCGGTGCAGCGGCACGCGGAGCAGGTCGCCGAGGGTGACGGTGCGGGAGGCGGGGCCGGCGGCCCAGCCCTCGGCGGCCCAGGAGGCCGGAGTCTGGTCAGTCATGGAACTTCTTCACCGTCTGCTGGGGGTTGCCGATCACCACGACGCGGGGTGGGACCTCGGACCGGACGACCGTACCGGCACCGACCACGCTGTCCCGACCGATCCGGACGCCCTTCATGACCAGGGCGTGCGCCCCGATCCAGACATTGTCCTCGATGACGACGGGGGCGCGGGTGACCGGCGTGGGCCGGTCGTGCCGCTGCTCCGGGGGCAGGTTGTGGAAGTCGTTGTCGAAGATCTCGCAGTCCGACAACAGGCACCGGTCACCGACCGTCACCGAGGTCCAGCTGCCGATCCAGGTGGCGTTGACCAGGCAGTCCGCGCCCACCCGGATCTCACCGCCGCCCGAGAACCGGACCAGCTTGTTCAGTCGGGTGCGGTCGCCGATGGTGACCCGCACGCCCCGACGCAGCCGGATCCGGCCGCGGATCTCGACGTCGCGGCCCAACGTCAGCCGCGGGTAACGCAGCCGGTACCAGGCGCGCTTGACGGCGAAGACCGTACGCACCGCCCGCCCCCGGGCCCCACCGGTGCCGTTCACGGTCCCTCCCCCACGCTCTCGTGGGCCGGCGACGGGAGCTCCGCCGCCGACCCAACGTGAACAATCTACCGGTCCTGCGTCACGCGTCGTTCACCTCACTGTGCGGTGAAGAAGAGCGCCGGATTCGACCAGGTCAGCTCGGCCGTCGGCTCGGCGACGATGGTGGCCGTCGCGCCGTCCACCACCGGGGCGGCGGTCGGGTCGAACGGCACCGAGCGCAGCTTGCCGTCGGTCGAGCCGTACACGATCTTGCCGGCGACCCAGGCCATGCCCCGGACCGAGGACCAGGCGACTCCGCTGGTGGGCGCGGTGAACTCGGTCGCGCCCAGGTAGTTGCCGTCGACCTCGAAGTACCGGTAGTAGAGGCCGGTGCCGCCGGACCGGGTGTAGTACAGCCGGCCGTTGAGGTAGAACGCGCCGGTCAGCGCGGCGGGGTTGTACCAGTCGTTGTAGCCGGACGCCTCCCACGGGGCGCCGACGGTGGTGCCGTTGAACAGCGAGATGTCGATGCGGCTGCCGGTGGGGGTGCCGGCCACCGTGTGCGCCCAGTAGATCCGGTCACCGAGCCCCCAGGTCGCGCCGGCGCCGGCGTAGTTCGGCTGGCTCTGCACGGTCGGCGCGGCCACGGCGGCGCCGTCGAACGGCGCCTTGCTCAGCTCGCCGTCGGCGGTCTCCAGGTAGAGGTGCCCGGCCTCCGCGGTGGTCGGGTTCTTCGGGGCGACGGTGCGGCCACCGGCGAGCGGGAACATGCCGAGCCGGCCGTGGTACTCGTTGCCCATCGCGTCGGAGTTCTGGCCGAAGTAGATGCCGTCGGTGCCACGCCACAGCACCGGCACGGCGGAGCCCCACGAGCTGGTGCCGGCCGGCAGCGTCGAGGCGCTGCGCCGGGGGTTCCAGTTCACCGGCAGGCCGGTGGCCGGGGTGACCGCGGCGATGCCGAGCCGGTCGATCGCGCCGGGGCCGGCGGCGTCGCTGGCGTTGGGGTTGTTCAGCCAGCGGAAGTGCCCGCCGAGGTAGATCATCCCGTCGGCCACCTCCACCGAGGTGATCGTGTCGTTGCCGGTGAAGTCGACCCAGGTGGCCAGCTGGCTGTCGCCGCGGGCCGCGGTCTCGAAGCGGACCAGCGCGTCACAGTACGCCGCCGGCCAGCCGCCGCCGCCGTTGCTGCCGACGATGAAGTAGCTGCCGTCGGGGCCGAACTTCACGTCCTGCACGTAGTGGATGAACGTGGTGGGCGCGGCGCACGGCGGAACGTACTTCTGGGTGCTCCAGTCGAGCACCGTCGGGGTGCCCGACAGGTCGACCAGCGCGATCTGGTTGCGGGGCAGGTCGTTGAGATACATGAAGTTGCCGCCGACGACCATGGTGCTGCCGTCCGGGGTGACGTCGATGGACCACACGTACGGCGAGGTGGTGTTCCGCCCGACGCTCATGTTCACGTTGAACGCGGGGTCGATGGCACCGGTGGTGGCGTTGACCCGGGCCAGCCCGGCGTGCGCGGTGCCGTTGAGCCAGTTGAAGGCGCCGGCGACGTAGAGCCAGTTGCCGTTGAGCTCGAGGTCACGGACCGCGCCGCCGTCGGAGCGGCCGACCCAGCTGTCCACGATCGCGCCGGTGGAGGGGTTGAGCGCGACCAGGTTCTTCCGGGCCACCCCGTTGACGGTCTTGAAGGCGCCGCCCACGATGACCGTGCCGTTGGGACCGGCGACCAGGGTGTTGACCGCGCCGTCGAGCACCGGCCGGAAGGTCGAGGAGATCGCCCCGGTGGTGCGGTCGTACGCGAAGAGGTAGTTCTGGGTGACCCAGGCGGAGGTGGCGGTCTGGCGCAGTTGGGTGAAGCTGCCCCCGACGACGACCAGGTCGCCGACCTGCGCGAAGGCGCGGGTCTCACCGTCCCTGGCGTGCGGGGTGAGGTTGGACGGGTTCGCCGAGACCAGGGTCGCCGACGCGGGGGCCGGCACGACCTGTGCGGACGCCGGGGTGGCGGCGACCAGCACGCCGGCGCCGGCCACCAGGGCGGCGACGGCCGTGGTCAGCACGCGGGATCTTCCGGCGGATCGCCGCGGGAACGGGGGGACGGGCACGCTGCGCCTCCAAGGGGAATGGACCTGCGTAGCCTGCCTTGTGAGGGGATCCGGATGACATCCGCCGATTGGTCGGTGACGGAGTCGGCAGGACGACGCACAGCGACCGTATCGGGTCGGGCCCGGTGACCGGAAGCCGGTCCCGGGCCCGATACCCCGTTATCAGCCGATCGGCCTCGTCGGCTGTCGGAGGTACGCGTCCTGACCTGCCCGGGTGTAGCCGGCCAGCGCCGAGGCCTCCCGGTCCATCGTCATGTCGCAGTTGCCGGCGAAGCTGGTCATGCCCGCCGAGTTGAAGTAGACCGCCGCCTTGATCTTCGGGTGGTCCTTCAGCGCCTTGGGGAACTCCTCGAACCAGCGCCGCTTGGCGTCCCGGTCGGACGGGTTCAGGTTCGTGCCGAACTCGGCGAGCATCCGCGGCTTACCGGCGCCGATGCCGTGCTCGTCGAGCCAGCGGTAGAAGCCGTCCACCGTGGTCCACGGGCTCTTCCAGGTCGGGTTGCCGTTGCAGGCGTAGAAGTTGTACGGGTCGTAGGCCACCCAGTCGACGTAGCCGTCACCCGGGTAGAGCGCGGCGTACCGGTCGTAGTGGCCGGACCAGCCCATCATCGTCCACACCCAGACGGCGTTGGTGGCGCCGGCCCGGACGAACCGGTCGTGCACGTGCCGCCAGGCCCGCACGAAGTCGGCGTCGCTGCCCTTGGCCGGTGCGTCCTCCGGCTCGTGGTCGAAGCCCATGAAGACCGGGGTGCCGGTGGCCCGGATCCGGCCGGCGACCGCGTCGATCGTCGCGTCGTACCGTCCGCTGTAGACGTCGCTCCAGGTCAGCGTGGTGCCGCTGGAGAAGACGCGGGACTCCCAGGCGAAGAACATCAGCCGACCGTCACGCATCAGCTCCTGCTCGTACTGGTCCGGGAAGGCGCCGTTGCTGCCGGTGTTGGAGAAGTCGTGGTACCGGTGCACGATGTCGAACCGGCGACCCACCTGGGCCTCGAGGTCGGTGATCGCGCCCCCGTGGTCCCAGCCGTCCTGCGGACCGGCCGGGGAGTACATACCCCACCAGGCGCCGCAGGAGGGCACCAGTTTGGTCGACACCCGGCCGCAGCCGGTGCCCGCCGTCGGGCTCGGCGCGGCGACGGTCCGGCTCGGGGTCGCGGTCGGGGTGGGGCTCGCCGTGGGCGAGGGCCGCACCGTGGCCGTCGGCGACGGGGTCGGCGACGGGCTGCGGGTGGGCGACGGGGCCACGGTCGGCGACGGTACGGCCGTGGTCGGGACCGCCGTGCTCGGCGACGCGGTGGGCCGGCTGGCGACGTCGTAGTCGAGCACGAGCTGGGGGCGCAGCGAGGAGTCCCGGTTCTCCCGGGAAGCCCAGTAGATCCGCCTGGCCAGCCCGGTCTGCTCCAGCGCGACGGTCCAGGTGCCGTTGCGGGTCACCAGGGCGGAGACGTCCCACTCGTTGAAGCCGCGGACCACGCCCGCGTTGCTGTCCAGCGTCGCCCCGGTCGTCAGCGGGGCGGGGCGCGGGGCGGCGGCGTCCTGCCCGGACGCCCGGGCGGTCACCGTCGCGGTGAACGCCTGCCAGGCATGCACCCGCAGCCGCGCCCGGACGTTGACCGCGTTGGCCGGCAGGGTGCTCACCGTGAAGGCGAGCACCGCCTGCCGGCTGCCACGCGGATTGCCCTCGCACGGCGCGGGGCAGGTCGCCAGGGTCGTCTTCGCGGCGTTGTCGCCGTCCTGGACGACCGCGGTGGCGGTGGTGTCGGCGACTGGGCGCACCGACGCGTCGTCACCGGCCAGCAACGGCATCATCGACGCGGTCAGCCCGATGGCGACGCCGGCGCCGAGGACGCCGAGGACCAACGCCTTGCGGCGTGGCCCGACGTGGCGGGTGAGGCGGTGCAGTCCGTGCCTGCTCAAGGAGGACCCCCTGGGTCTACTGAGGCGGCGGGGTGGAGCCGTGCCGGAGCCTATCGACCGGTCACGGTACGCGACCAACCTGACAGCCGGACGTCAACGTTTCTTAAGCGAAGGCTAAGAAAACCAGGGGCGAACGCCCGATTACCGGACGCCACCGTCCCCATGCGACACCCCCGACCGGGCCTCGGGGGCAGACCGACTTGCCGCAAAACGGCGGGTCCGCGCCCCGGGACCGGCCGACTCGCCGCAACGCGGGGTGACGCAGATCCGGACCACGGAGGTCAGGGGCGGCCGGCCGCGGCCAGGGCGACCGCCATCGCCCCCCGGGGTGCGGGCACCCCGGTGAACTGCTCGAACTGGCCGACCGCCTGGGCCAGCAGCAGGTCGAGACCGGAGACCACCGGGCAACCGGCCGCTGCGGCCGACGCGGCCAGCGGGGTGGGCCACGGGTCGTACAGCGCGTCGAAACAGACCGTGCCGGAGCGCCAGCGCAGCCCGCCGGCCAGCGGGTCGGCGACGCCGCGGGGCACGGTGGAGACCACCACGTCCGCGTCGACCAGGGTCGGGGCCGCCGGCCAGGGCGCGCCGGCCAGCGCGACGCCGACGGCGCGGGCCACCGGTTCGAGCTCGGTCACCGCCTCGGGACGGCGGGCCACCACGGTCACCCCGGCCGCGCCGAGCCGGGCCGCCGCGGCCAGCGCCGCCCGGGCGGTGCCGCCGGCGCCGAGCACGGTCACCGTCGCGCCCCGGCCCACCCCGGCGCCGGTGAGCACCTCCACCATGCCGGCCACGTCGGTGTTGTCGGCGTACCAGGTGCCGTCGGGTCGGCGTACCAACGTGTTGGCCGCGCCGACCGCGGCGGCGACCGGCGAGACCTCGTCGGCCACCGCGAGCGCGGCCTCCTTGCCCGGCATGGTCACCGACAGCCCGGCCCACTCCGGGCCCAGGCCGGCGACCAGGGCCGCCAGCTCGTCGGCGGCGCACTCGAAGCGGGTGTACGACCAGCCGGTCAGCCCGGCAGCCGCGTAGCCGGCGTTGTGGAGCACCGGGGAGAGCGAGTGGGCGATCGGCTTCCCGACGACCGCCGCCCTCACTGGAACCGGGCGCAGTTCGATCCCGTGAGCACCTTGTTGTCGCACATCTGCTTCTGCAACCGGTCGAAGTCGGCCGCGGTGCGGCCGTACCCCATGGTGCCCTTCTTGTCCACGGTCATGAAGAAGAGGTCCTTGGTGTTCGGCGGGTCCATCGCGCCCTTGAGGGCCGCCTCACCCGGGTTGCTGATCGGCGTGATCGGCAGCCCGTCCGAGCCCGGCCCGTGCGTGCGGTACGGGTTCTTCGGGTCGAACAACTCGCTGCGCTTGATGACGTCGGAGTCCTTCGGGTCCAACCCCTGCAGCCGCTTCCAGTAGTTGAGCGCGCTGTCGATCTCCAGGCAGTGGCAGTGGTAGTCGTCGGTGTAGACCCGGTTGTAGAGAACCCGGGCGACCCGGCCCATGTCCTGGTGGTTGACCGACTCGGCCTCGGCGATGGAGGCCGTGACCAGTGCCTCGTACGGCGTGATGCCACCCCGCTTGCTCTGCACCGTCTCGACGAACTTCATCTCCTCGGTGACAGCGAGGAACTTCTCCACCATCAACGACAGGATCTGCTCGGCGGTCGCCTTCGGCGGGATCTCGTACGTCGCCGGGAAGAGGAAGCCCTCCAGGCTGCGCGGCGACTTCTTGCCGTCGGAACGCTTGAACCAGAACTCCGGGACGCCCAGCGCCACCGGGTCCTTCGCCGCCGCCTTGAACTCGGCCACCGGGATCTTGGTCTGCTTGGAGAGCCTGTCGTAGATCGCCAGAGTGATCGTGCCCTCGGGGATGGTGACCCCGCTGACCACCCGGTTCTTCGGGTCCAACAGCATGGTCAGCGCCTCGCTGGCCTTCATCTGCTTGCGGACCTTGTAGAGGCCGACCTGGATGTTCTTGCTGCGGGAGTTCTCGTCGGCGGCGTTGATGAACGCCTTGACGCTCTTCACCACGCCCGCGTCGTAGAGGCTGACCCCGATGTCGGTGGCCGTGTCGCCGCGCTTCACCTCGACCTGCGCCTCGCCGCTGCCCGCGCCGTCGTAGTCGGGGGTGACGAAGTGGTTACGGATCCGGTCGAAGCCGACGTACGCGCCGCCGCCGATGCCGCCCAGCAGCACCAGCGCCATGAACAGGGCGAAGAACGTCCTGCCCCGGCCGCCCGACCCGCCGTTGCGCTTGGCGACGAAGCCCTTGCGGTGGCGCCCCTTCTCCCCCCTGTCCGGCTCGTCGTCGAACCCCAGGTCCAGATCGTCGATCATCGCGTCCGCCTCCGCTGCGCTTCCAGCCAGCTCTGCAGGATCTCGACCGCGGCGGCCTGGTCGACCACCGCGCGCTGGCGTTTCCCTCGGACGCCGCGCTCGGCAAGCCTACGAGAGGCGACCACCGTCGACATCCTCTCGTCGGTGAGCGTTACCGGAACCGGCGCTATTACATGGGCCAAACGGTCGGCGTACGCCCGCACGTGTACGGCCGCGGGCCCGTCCTTTCCGGCAAGGTTGACCGGAAGACCGAGGACCACCTCCACCGCCTCGTGCTCGGCGACGAGCGCCGCCAGTTCGGCGATGTCGCCCGGCACCGCCTCCGGCGCGGCGGTCAGGTCCCGGGCCAGGGTGACCACCGGGGTGGCGAGCACGCCGTGCGGGTCGGACCGGGCCACCCCGACCCGGACCTGACCGACGTCCACGCCGAGCCGGACGCCTCGGGACAGCTCACTCACAACCGGACACTCCCCCGCAACGACGAGCCAGGGCGGACCGGGTCGGTCCGCCCTGGGCAATCCGCGACGTTCTCACGCGTCGGCGATCGCCTTCTCGACCGTGAGCAGCAGGTTCGGCGCCTCGGCCGCGGGCAGGCCGCCGCCCTGGGCGACGTCCGGGCTGCCCCCGCCCCGACCGGAGAAGGCCGCCTTCACCAGGTCGTTCGCGGCAAGACCACGACCGCGGGCCGCCGCGTTCACGGCCACCACCAGCGACGCCTTGCCGCCTGCCCGAGCGGCGACCGCGACCACCGCCGGCCGGGCCGGGTCGATCTTGCCACGGATCTCCTGGGCCAGGGTCCGCACGTCGTTGCCGGCCGCGCCCTCCGGCGCCTCGGTGCCGACGTACGCGACCCCGCGCACGTCCCTGGCCTGCCCGGCGAGCGCCGCCGCGCCGCCCAGCACCAGCTGGGCCCGGAGCTTCTCCAGCTCCTTCTCGGCGTCGCGCAGCTGGGTCACGGTCTGCTCCACCCGCTCGCCGACCTGCTCTCCCGGCACCCGGAACAGCTCCGCCAGCCGGGAGACCAGCAGGTGCTCGCGGGCCAGGAAGCCGAACGCGTCCATCCCCACCAGGGCCTCGATCCGCCGGACACCGGAGCCGACCGACGCCTCGGAGAGGATCTTCACCAGGCCGAGCTGGGCCGACCGGGCCACGTGCGTGCCACCGCACAGCTCCCGGGCGTAGTCGCCGACCTCGACGACCCGGACCCGCTCGCCGTACTTCTCACCGAACAGCGCCATCGCGCCGATCCGGCGGGCCTCCTCCTGGGTGGTGATGAAGGCGTGCACCTCCAGGTCGGCCAGGAGCACCTCGTTGACCTGCTGCTCCACGTCGTGCAGCACGCTCGGCGCCACCCCGGTCGGGGTGTTGAAGTCGAACCGCAGCCGGCCCGGGGCGTTCAGCGAACCCGCCTGGGTGGCCGACTCGCCGAGGAAGTTGCGCATGGTCTGGTGCACCAGGTGGGTGGCGGTGTGCGAGCGGGAGATCGCCCGCCGCCGGGACGCGTCGATCTCGGCGTACCCGGTCTCGCCGGCGCGCACCTCGCCGCGCAGCACCCGCGCCCGGTGCACGATCAGCCCCGGCACCGGCTGCTGCACGTCGAAGACCTCGACCTGCCCGCCGCCGACCGTGATCAGACCCTGGTCGGGCTGCTGGCCACCGCCCTCGGCGTAGAACGGGGTCACGTCGAGCACCAGCTCGACGGTGTCCCCCTCGACCGCCGCGCCGACCGCCGCGCCACCGGACATCAGCGCCCGGACCCGGGACTCCCGGTTCAGCTCGGTGTAGCCGGTGAAGAGCACCTCGCCGCCGTCGTCGAGCACCGACCGGTACGCCGACACGTCGGTGTGCCCGGTCTTGCGGGCCCGCGCGTCGGCCTTGGCCCGGTTGCGCTGGTCGGCCATCAGCCGGCGGAAGCCCTCCGCGTCGACCTGGAGGCCCTGCTCGGCCGCGATCTCCAGGGTCAGGTCGATCGGGAAGCCGTAGGTGTCGTGCAGCTGGAACGCCTTGTCACCGGAGAGCGCCGGCTTCCCCGCCGACTTGGTCTCGGCGATCGCGGTGTCCAGGATCGTCGTACCGGAGCGCAGCGTCGCCAGGAACGCGTCCTCCTCCGCGTACGCGTACTGGGAGATCCGGTCGAACTCGGCGGACAGCTCCGGGTACGACGGGGACATGCAGTCCCGGGCCACCGGCAGCAGCTCGGGCAGCGCCCGGTCCTGCCAGCCCAGCAGCCGCACGGCGCGGATCGCCCGGCGCATGATCCGGCGCAGCACGTAGCCGCGCCCCTCGTTGGAGGGGGTGACCCCGTCACCGATCAGCATCAGGGCGGTCCGCACATGGTCGGCGATCACCCGCAGCCGGACGTCGTCCGGGTGCGACTCGCTGGCCACGTGGCCGGAGTGGGCGCCGTACCGCTTGCCGGTCAGCTCGGCGGCCTTGGCCAGGATCGGCCGGACCTCGTCGATCTCGTAGAGGTTGTCGACGCCCTGGAGGATGGAGGCCATCCGCTCCAGCCCCATGCCGGTGTCGATGTTCTTGGCCGGCAGCTCGCCGACGATCCGGAACTCCTCCTTGCTGCGGACGTCGGCGATCTCGTACTGCATGAAGACGAGGTTCCAGAACTCCATGTAGCGGTCCTCGTCGACCTCCGGACCACCCTCGCGGCCATAGGAGGGGCCGCGGTCGTAGAACAGCTCGGAGCACGGACCCGCCGGCCCGGGGATGCCCATCGACCAGTAGTTGTCCTTCTTGCCCCGGCGCACGATCCGTTCGGCCGGCACGCCCACCGAGCGCCAGATGGCGAACGCCTCGTCGTCGTCGAGGTAGACGGTCGGCCAGATCCGCTCCGCGTCCAGCCCGAAGCCGCCCTCGGCGACCGGCTTGGTGACCAGGTCCCAGGCGAACGGGATCGCCTGGTCCTTGAAGTAGTCACCGAAGGAGAAGTTGCCGTTCATCTGGAAGAACGTGCCGTGCCGGCTGGTCTTGCCGACCTCGTCGATGTCCGGGGTCCGGATGCACTTCTGGACGCTCACCGCGCGGGTGTACGCCGGCGCCTGCTGGCCGAGGAAGTAGGGGACGAACTGCACCATGCCGGCGTTGACGAACAGCAGGTTCGGGTCGCTGATGGCGGGCAGCGGAGCGGACGGCACCACGGCGTGGCCGTTCGCCTCGAAGTGGGCGAGGTACCGCCGCTTGATCTCCGCCGTCTTCATCGCTGGTGCTCCTCCGGAAAGATCTCTCGGTCGCCGATGCGCGGGTCCTCACGCAGCTCGGCGAACTGGTCGTCGAACGCCTCGCCGCGGGCGAACGCGGCGTTGATCTCCTGCTCGCGCTCGGCCATCCCGACCCGGACGTCCTCCACGAAGCTACGCAGCGACTCGATCAGGCCGCCAGCGGATTCCGACAGGCCGCTCGCGATCCCGGCCGGCGTGTACGCCTGGGCGGTGCGGGTGGCCTTGCGGACCACCACCACACCGACGGCCAGGCCGATGCCCAGCCAGAACAGTCGCCTCATGTTCCCAATCCTCCTGCTCGCGCCGACCGGGTCAGCGGTTGCCGCGCCTGGCGGCCCGACGCTGCTGCTTGATGGTGTCGCGCACCTCACGCTCGGTCTCGGCGTGCCGGCGGGCCGCGGCGGCCTTGCGCACGCCGTAGCCGAACGAGGCGACCTTCACCAGCGGGTTGGCCGCGGCGGCGGAGACCACCGTCGCCAGGTTCGCCACGTTGGCGGTGACGTTCTGCGCGTGGGAGGTCATGGTGTCCACCTTGGCGAGCTGGAGGTTCACCCCGTCAAGCGAGGTCTGCACCTGCTCCAGCGCCACGTTGACGTTCTTCACGGTGGTGTTGACGTCGCCGAGCAGCGGCGTGGTCCGCTCGTTGAGGTCGGTGATCATGCGGGTGGTCGCGTCCACGGTGTGTCGCAGCCGCAGGATCGGCACCGCCAGCACGAGCACCAGCATCAGGAACGCGCCGGCCGCGATCAGCGCAGCGATCTGTCCACCATCCACGCCATGTCCTCCTCAAGCAGGGTTCCGGGACCGGACGTCCTCGGAACACGCGACCGTCGTACCCGCGCCGGCGCCCGGTCCGCGATCGGCCGTGGGCGGGTGGCGGGGTACGCCAGCCCCAGACCCTACCGTCCGTGATGAAAAGCGGCTCAGGACGGTGAAGGTGTCAGTTCCCCGAGCGGATCGTCGGTGATGGTGGGGAACGGATCCTCACCGGTGAGTGACGGATCGGTGCTCGGTTGTGGCCGGGTCCGCTCGTCGTCGATCGCGTTGCGCACCTTCACCGACACCAACGATCCGGTGCACTTGCCCGCAGCGGGCTTCGCCACGGGCGACGGCGGGATCGCCGGCTCGCCGTTGACCGGCGGCGGTACGCAGGTCGGCTCGCGTACCCACAGGTCGAGGGTCAGCTCGTCGCGGCGCCAGCAGGTGTAGCGCCCCTTGGCGGGCTGCTCGGGGCAGCGGGTGACCTTCCACGGCCGCCAGCCGGCGTCGGTCAGCGCCCGCTCGTAGACCTGGGCGGTCTCCTTCGGTGCGCGCTGCGACTCCACGGTGCGCTCCCGCAGCCGGCAGTCGAGCAGGCACCAGCGGCTGCCGCTGACGTCGTCGACGGTCTTCGCCGCCGCCCACTCCGGCACACCGAGCTGGTCCAGGGAGTCGAAGACCGGGTCGTGGGCGAGGGTGCGGATGCCGAAGTAGAGCGGCACCGCGCCGAGGATGACCAGGCTGACCAGGGCCAGGATGCCCGCCCGCAGGCGCCGGCGCTCGCGGATCCGGCGGCGTAGTTCGGAGCGGGCGCCGCCGGACGGGGGCGCGTCGGGGGCGTCCGGCTCGGCGCCGGGTCGCAGCGGCGGGCCGCTGGTCGGGTCGGGCCGGGGGCCGGCCGGGTCGGCGGGGCCGACGGCGACGGCCGCCCGGGCCACCGCCGGCGGTTCGGCGGGACGCGGCACCGGGACGCCGGCCCGCGCGGGCTGCCGGTCGGTCGGCTCCACCGGCCCGTTCGACGCGCCGGGTCCGTGCGGACCGGCGACGGTGCTGGCCGGACCACCGGTCGGCGCACCAGGGCCGCTCACCGGGGTGGCCGGTCCGGCAGGTCGCGGGCCGGCCCCGGCGGCCACGGAGGGCGGGGCCACGGCGGCGCGGGCCACCGGGGGGCGGCTCGGTCGCCGGTCCGCATCGGTGTCCGGTCGGGGCGCCGGGCCCCGGCCGTCACCGGGCGCCGGCGGGGCAGCGGGATCGTCGGTGCCCGCGCGCTCCGGTCCCCGGGGCGGGGCGGCCGGCTGGCCGGGACGAGCGGTGCCGTAGACCGGTCCGGGCGCCGCCGGGCCGTCGGGCCGGGCGCCCGGGCCGCCTGGACGGGCCGCACCGCGCGGCGTGGCGGGGGCGTCGGCCGGCGGGCCGACGTGGGCCCGGGCCACTGCGGCCGTCCCGGCGCCGGCACCGGGGCGGGCGGTGCCGCGCTGCTCCGGCCGGTCCGGCGCCGGCGGGCGACCGGTGCCCGGCCGTGGATTCGGGGTACGCCCGGGGTGGTCCGCGGTGGGGGCACCGGCCACCGGGTCACCGGGCCGCGGCGCCGGTCCCGGCTGCTCGGCGCGGCCCGGTACGCCGGAGACGGGCCCGGCTTCACCGGCCGGCGCGCCTCGGCGGGCGTCGCCGCCGCGGCCGGCCGGAGCGGGCGGACGGGCGGGGCCGGCCGGAGCGGGCGGACGGGCGGGGCCGGCCGGAGCGGGCGGACGGGCGGGGCCGGCCGGAGCGGGCGGGCCGGAGCGGCCGGCCGCCGGCATGGCGGGGTCGGTGTGCGGAGCCCGGCCGGCCTGGCGCAGCCAGTCCGCCGGGCGCTGCGGGCGCTCGGCGCCCGCCTCGGTGACGGCCCGGTGCCCGGCGCCGGTCGGTGGGTCCACCGGTCCGGCCGCGGGACCACGCCCGGACGCCGGTCCGGTCCGCGCCGCCGACGGCAGGGGTGGGGCGTTGCCGGAGCGGGGCACGACCGGGGCGTCGTCCTCGGCGGCCCGCCGCCGTCCGACGCGCGGGTCCGGCCCGTCGGCGCCGGTCCGGCCGGTCGGCGACCGGTCGCCGTCGTCCCGGGCGGTCGTGCGCTGCTGCGGGGCGGCCGGGTCGTTCGGCGGACGGACTCCGCCCCGGCGGCCGGGATCCGTCGCGCCCGGCGGCGTACGCGCTCCGGCTTCGGGACCGCGCCGCGCGGGGTCGGTCGGTGGCGGGACGGGTGCGCCCGGGTCCCGGCGGCCGGGGTCGGTGGCGTCACCCGGCGTCCGGTTCAGCGGCCGGGCGCGGCCGGCGCGGCGGGCGGGGTCGTCGGCGTCGGCGACCCGGCCGGCCGGTGGCGGCACCCGACCGGGGTCGGTCGCCTCGCGGCGCGGCGGTCGGGACTGCGCGGCGGCGTCCATGGCACGGCGGGGCGGCTGCGGACCGCTCCAGCCGTCGTCCGGGCGGTTCGGAGCGGGCGGGGGCACCGGTCCGGGTCGCGCGGCGGGCGGCGCGGCCGGTCCGGGTCGCGCGGCGGGCGGCGCGGCCGGTCCGGACCGACCGGACGGCGCCGAACCGGGTGCCGGTCGGGCCGGTGGTGGGGACCCTGGGACCGGACCGGCCGAACCCGGGACCCGGGCCGCGGGCGGCGTGCCCGGCGCCGGCCGGGCCGAGGGCGTGCCGGGGGCGGGACGGACCGGCGGTACGGCCGGCGGCACCGGACCGGGACCACCGGCAGCCGCACCGCCGGGGCCGAGCTCCGAGCGCTCCTGCTTCGCCGTACGGAGGTCGTCGATCCAGCCGAAGTCCTCGCCGCCCGAGGTGGCCTCTGGCTCGGCGTCGGACCTGCCCCGCCCCCAGCGGCGACCCTTGGCGCGGGCGTCCCGCCGCTCCTCCGGGCCGTCCTCCGGTCGCTCCGAACCACGAGGATTCACTGCTGAGCCTCCCTGGCGGCGTCCGAGCCGCCGTCCTCCGCCGCGCTGGCGTTCTCCGCGTCCGGCGAGCGCCGGCCGGACCCCGGCGCGGCCGGTTCCGGCCGTGCGGGTGGCGCCACCGGTTCCGGTCGGGCCGGTGGCGCCGGCAGTCCGCGCACGATCCGGCGCAGCACCGGCAACCGGGCGGCGACGGACCGTTCGGCGCCGTGCCCGCTGGGTCGGTAGTAGTCCGCCCCGACGAGGTCGTCCGGAGCGTACTGCTGGGTGACCACCCCACGCTGGTCGTCGTGCGGGTAGCGGTAGCCCGTGCCGTGGCCGAGCCCCCGGGCGCCCGCGTAGTGGGCGTCGCGCAGCCCCCGCGGGACCGCCCCGCCCCGACCGGCCCGTACGTCGGCGATGGCGGCGCCGATCGCGGTGGTCGCCGAGTTGGACTTCGGGGCGGTGGCCAGGTGGATCACCGCCTGGGCGAGGTTGAGCTGCGCCTCGGGCAGGCCGACGTACTCCACGGCGTGGGCGGCGGCGGTCGCCACGGACAACGCGGTGGGGTCGGCCATGCCGACGTCCTCACTGGCGAAGATCACCAGGCGGCGGGCGATGAACCGGGCGTCCTCGCCGGCCACCAGCATCCGGGCCAGCCAGTGCAGCGCCGCGTCCACGTCGGAGCCGCGCATGCTCTTGATGAAGGCGCTGGTCACGTCGTAGTGGGCGTCGCCGTCGCGGTCGTAGCGCACCGCCGCCACGTCGACCGCCTGCTCGGCGGTGGCCAGGTCGATCAGCCCGGTGCCGAGCGCGTGGGCGGAGGCGGCCGCCGCCTCCAGCGCGGTGAGCGCCTTGCGGACGTCACCTCCGGCGAGGCGTACCAGGTGCTCCTCGGCCTCGGCGGCCAGGGTGAGCGCGCCGCCCAGGCCGCGCGGGTCGGTCACCGCGCGGCGCAGCAGCCCGCGTACGGCGTCGTCGTCCAGCGGTTGCAGGGTGAGCAGCACGCACCGGGACAGCAGCGGGGAGATGACCGAGAAGTACGGATTCTCGGTGGTGGCCGCCAGCAGGGTGACCGTCCGGTCCTCCACCGCGGCGAGCAGCGAGTCCTGCTGGGTCTTGCTGAACCGGTGCACCTCGTCGATGAAGAGCACGGTCTGCGCGCCGCCGGACCGGCGCTGCCGGCGGGCGGTCTCGATCACCGCCCGGACGTCCTTGACCCCGGCGTTGAGCGCCGACATGGCGACGAAGGTGCGGTCGGTGGCCTGCGCCACCAGGTGGGCGATGGTGGTCTTGCCGGTGCCCGGCGGCCCCCAGAGGATCACCGACAGCGGCGCCCCGCCGCCGACCAGCTGGCGCAGCGGCGCGCCGGGGGCGAGCAGGTGCCCCTGGCCGACGAGCTCGTCGAGGCTGGCGGGACGCATCCGGACGGGCAGGGGCGAATCGGCCCCGACGGTGGCGAAGTCGGCGACACCACCGGCGTCCGCGGGGGCGCGCTGCGCCCCGGCGGGTTCGCCGAGGGAGAAGAGGGTGTCGGACTCCATCACGAAGACATTACCGGGCCCGGCCCGCGGCGCGGGAATCGCGCCGCGGGCCAGGACCATGGTGATCGGTTCCGGTCAGCCCCGGCCCGGGCGCCGGCCCCGGTACCAGCGGCCACGGCCGCCGCCACCGCCACCGCCGCGCGGGCCCGAGCCCACCCCGGCCAGATAGAGCGAGAGCAGCAGCAGGCCGAGCACCGTCAGGGTGTGCACGTTGAAGAGATCGGGTGCGCCGAAGTTCGTGTTCATGAAGTCGATCAGCAGCGCGAAGCCGAACACGATGGCCGCGAGAATGGCGAGCATGGGAGGTCCTCCGGTGGGGGGTACCAGTAGGTCGGCGCGGGATGTACCCAATCGGACCGTCGGTCAATCTCCACCGTGGACCGCGAGGACCCCGGGGTGGCCGGGCGCGGCGCGCCGGGCCGGTTCTAGGCTGGGCGCATGATCAACGCCGACCAGCCGCTGGTGGGCCGGGACGCCGTCCTGCACGCCACCGGCCACCACCCGTACGCCCGGCACGCGCTGGCCCGGGGCGACGAGCAGCGCGGCTGGCTGCGCGACGGTGCGGTGGTCTGGCTCGCGCCGCCCGGTGTCTGGCCCGCGGCCGGAGCGGTCGGCCCGGCGGGCCCGGCGGCCGACCTGCTCCGCTCCCGCTACGCAACCGGCGAGCTGCCCGGCGGCGTCCGGTTGCCGCTGCCGCGCGCGATCGTCGACGAGCTGGCCGGCTGGCCGCCGCTGAGCGTGCAGACCAGCTGGGACTACCTCTTCATGTCCACCCCGCCACCGCGGCACGACGGCGAGGAGCGGGTGGTACGCCTCACCGAGGCCGACCACCCGGAGCTGACCGCGCTGATCGACGCGGCCTTCCCGGCCAGCACCTCCCGCCCGGGCGACGCGCACATCGTCGACTGGTACGGCATCCGCGACGGCGGCCGGCTGGTGGCCTGCGGCGCGGACCGCAGCCGGGGTGACGTGGGCTTCCTGGCCGGGCTGGCCGTCGATCCCGCCCGCCGGGGGCGGGGGCTGGGCGCCACGCTGACCGTCGGGATGGCCCGGGCCCTGTTCGCCCGCTACGACCAGGTCGCACTCGGCGCCTACCTGGACAACGTGGGGGCGATCCGGTTGTACCGGAGGCTCGGCTTCACCGGCACGGTGGAGCTGAACTCGGTACGGATCGACTGAGCGCCCCCGACCCGGACCCGGGTCGTCGGATGCGGGTCACGGGGCCGGTACGGCGGGCCGGTCGGCGGCGGGCGCCGGGTCGGGTACGGACGGGGTGGCGGGGGCCTTGCGGGCGGCCCGCCAGGCCGGCAGGTAGAGCGGGGCGGCCACGGCCAGCACCACCGCGCCGACCAGCATGGCGACGCTGATGCTGGTGGCGTCGGCCAGGGCGGTGAGCGCCACCATGCCGACCGCCGCGCCGGGCTGGGACATCATCGAGTTCAGCGACAGCACGCTGGTCCGGTACGGGCCGTCGACCTGGCGGTGCAGCAGTCCGTAGTGCAGCGGGTTCGACGCGCCGTGCACGGTGTAGCAGGCCAGGTAGGCGGCCAGCACCCCGACCGGGCCGGCGAGCAGCCCCATCCCGGCGACCGTCACACCCTGGAGGATCCGCAGCAGCGCGGCGGCGGGCGCTGCGCCGAGCCGGCGCAGCAGGAACGGGGTCAGCGCGGCACCGGCGGCGTTGGCCAGCCAGGCGACCGAGCTTGCCGGGCCGAGCAGGGCGGCGGCCCGGTCGGTGTCCCCGACCACCTCGGCGAGGCGGACCGGCAGCAGCGACTCGAAGGTGACCATGCCGAAGCCCCAGAACAGTTCGACGCAGACCAGCGCGAGCAGCACCCGGGAGCGGCGCAGCAGGCCGAGCGCCTGACCGACCATCCGGGGCGCCTCGACCACGGAGGCGCGCAGCGCGCCCGCGCCCCGAGCCGGTCGGGCCTCCCGGAGCAGGAGCAGCAGCGCGACCAGCGACACCGCCTGGAGCACGATGGCCGCCAGCACCGGCAGAGTCAGCGCGCTGACCGGGCCGACCGGGCCGAGCGCGACGAGACCACCGGCGAGCAGCGCGCCGGCGCCGATGCCGACGCCGATCGCGGTACCGGCCCAGCCGAGGCCGCGTTCGTACTCGGCGTCCGGGTCGGCGGCCAGGGTGGCGTCGACGTACCAGGACTCCAGGGGGCCGCTGTCCAGCGCCCGGTAGATCCCTTGCAGGGCCCAGACCAGGAAGAAGAGCCAGAACGAGTCGGCCACCGCGAACAGCGCCAGGGAGACCAGGGCGACCATCCAGGCGGCGGCGAGCACCGGCTTGCGGCCCAGCGCGTCGGCGAGCCCGCCGGTGGGCAGTTCCAGGGTCAGCACGACCAGGCCCTGCGCGGTGGAGACCAGGCCGATCTGGGACAGGGTGAGGCCGCGCTCCCGCATCAGCAGGATCATCACCGGGATGGTCAGGCCGCTGGGCAGCCAGCGCAGGCCGTAGAGGGTGAGGTAGCGGAACCGGACCTGGCGTACGGACAGGACGCTCACGGCTGCTCCTCGGCGGATGGCGGAACGGCGAGCCGCGAACCGTTGAGCATCGGCAGGGTGGTGAGGTAGATCTGCACCTGCTCAGCGCCGGGTACGGCGGGGTCGGACTCGTCGCGGTAGCGCATGAGCACCTGCCACATCTCCTCCCTGAGGGCAACCAGCCGGTCGGCGGGCAGCGTCAGGAAGGCGTCGCCCATGCCGAACGCGTCGCGCCACTGTGGGGACCATTCGTGCCGGTGGGCGAACCACTGCTCGGCGTGCTGGGTCAGGTACCGGAACTGGTCGTCCTCGATCCACTCGATCGCGGCCCGGGCGTCCGGGTCGTCGTCGAAGTCGCTGGGCTCCCAGCTGGTGACGTCGTGCGCGGCCCGCCAGAACCGCTGCCGCCCGGTGCCCAGGCTCGGGTCCTCGACGACCAGCCCCACCTCGGCGAGTTGCCGCAGGTGGTAGCTGGTCGCGCCGGTGTTGGTGGCGAGCAGCTCGGCCAGCGCGGTGGCGGTGGACGGGCCGTTGACCCGCAGCGCGCCCACCACCCGCATCCGGATCGGGTGCGCCAGCACCCGGACCTGCCGGTGGTCGATGCGTACCTTCCGCGGCGGGGGCTTCTTCTCGTGCTCCATGGCATCCACAATAGGTGTGCACACTTTCTGTGCACAATAGTTGTGCACAGAAAGTGTGCACCAGTCCGGAAGCAGACGCGCCGGCTCAGCCGAGCAGTTCGGTGACCCCGCGCAGCCGGGTCCGGAGCAGGCCGGCGGCGCGGGAGGAGTCCAGGCGTACGTCGGTGGGCCGAGGCGGGCCGGCGGCGGTCGTGGTGGTGGTCTTGAGGGCGGCGGTGTCCAGGCCGAACCGGCGGGCCACCAGCAGCCCCAGCTCCGCCCGGCTGACCGCCTCCGGACCGGCCACGTTGAGCAGCCCGGCGTGGTCGCCGGACACCAGCTCCAGCACCGCGGCGGCCAGGTCCGACACGTCGACCGGGCAGCGCAGCTCGTCGGTGAAGAGCACCGCCCGACCGGCGAGGGCGTCCCGGCAGAGCTGGATCTGCTTGCTCCCCTCCCCCAGGATCAGCGACGTCCGCACCAGCGCCGCCGCCGGGTCGATCGCCCGCACCGCCGTCTCCGCCGCCGCCTTCGCCGCGCCGTACGCGTGGATCGGCGTCGGCACGTCGTCGTCCCGGTAGGGCGTCGGCCGCCCGGCGTGCAGCGCGTCGCTGGACAGGTGCACCAGCCGGGCCCCCACCTGCGCGGCGGCGTACGCCACATGGGCCGCCCCGTCCGCGGTGACCCGCCAGTCGTCGTACCGGTAGGGGGTGGCGACAACGGCGTCGGGGCGTACCCCGGTCAGCAGCGCACGCACCGCGGCCCGGTCGGTGACGTCCAGCCGGCGGGCCTCGACCCCCGGCGCCGCGTTCGGGTTCGAGTGGTACGTGCCGACCACCCGCCGCCCCGCCGCGACCGCCTGCCGGCACACCTCGGCGCCGAGGAACCCGCTGGCCCCCACCACGAGCAACGTCATGACATCCCCCCGAAGACCGAAACGGCCCGCGTCATCATGACGCGGGCCGTTCGGTGAGGCCAGGGATCAGACCGGGTCGGCCACCGGGGCGGCCGGGCCGGCGGTGCCGGCGTGCGGGCCGGTGGGCGCCTTCGGCTTGGCGTCGATGCCCGCCTCGGCGCGCTGCTGGCCGGTGATCGGCGTCGGGGCGCCGGTCAGCGGGTCGAAGCCGCCCCGGGTCTTCGGGAAGGCGATCACCTCGCGGATCGAGTCCGCGCCGGCGAGCAGCATGCAGACCCGGTCCCAGCCGAAGGCGATGCCGCCGTGCGGCGGGGCGCCGTACTTGAACGCCTCCAGCAGGAAGCCGAACTTGTCCTGCGCCTCGTCGGGGGTGATGCCGAGCAGGTCGAAGACCCGCTGCTGCACGTCGCCGCGGTGGATACGGATCGAGCCGCCGCCGATCTCGTTGCCGTTGCAGACGATGTCGTACGCGTAGGCCAGCGCCCGGTCCGGCGCCTCCTCGAACCGGTCCACCCACTCGGCGTTCGGCGAGGTGAACGGGTGGTGCACGGCGGTCCAGCCGCCCTCGTCCGTCTTCTCGAACATCGGCGCGTCGACCACCCAGCAGAACGCCCAGGCGCTCTCGTCGATCAGCTTGGCCCGCTTGGCGATCTCGATCCGGGCCGCGCCGAGCAGCTCCTGCGCCTCCCGGGCGTGCGCGCCGGCGGCGAAGAAGACCGCGTCGCCCGGCTTCGCGCCGACCGCGTCGGCCAGCCCGGCCAGGTGCGCCTCGGAGAGGTTCTTCGCCACCGGCCCGCGCGGCGCGCCGGTCTCGGCGTCGAGCACCACGTAGGCCAGGCCCCTGGCGCCGCGCGCCTTGGCCCAGTCCTGCCAGCCGTCGAGCTCCTTGCGGGTCTGCGCTGCGCCGCCCGGCATGACGACCGCGCCGACGTAGCCGCCCGCGTCGATCGCGCCGGCGAAGACCCGGAACTCGGTGCCGCGCAGGTAGTCGGTCAGCTCGGTCAGCTCCAGGGCGTAACGCAGGTCCGGCTTGTCCGAGCCGTACCGGGCCATCGCGTCGTGCCAGGTGATCCGCGGGATCGGCCGGGTGATCTCGTGGCCGGCCAGGTCCTTCCAGAGCGACGCGACGATCGCCTCACCGAGGTCGATCACGTCGTCCTCGGTGACGAAGGACATCTCGATGTCGAGCTGGGTGAACTCCGGCTGCCGGTCGGCGCGGAAGTCCTCGTCCCGGTAGCAGCGGGCGATCTGGTAGTACCGCTCCATGCCGCCGACCATCAGCAGCTGCTTGAACAGCTGCGGGGACTGCGGCAGGGCGTACCAGCTGCCCGGCTGGAGGCGGACCGGGACCAGGAAGTCGCGGGCGCCCTCCGGGGTGGAGCGGGTCAGCGTCGGGGTCTCGATCTCCAGGAAGTCCCGCTCGTGCAGCACGGTGCGGGCGAGCTGGCTGGCCCGCGAGCGCAGCCGCAGCGCCTTCGCCGGGCCGCTGCGCCGCAGGTCCAGGTAGCGGTACTTCAGCCGGATGTCGTCGCCGGCCTCGACCTGGTCGTCCACCGGCAGCGGCAGCGGCGCGGCCTCAGAGAGCACCTCCAGGTCGGTGGCAGTCACCTCGACCTCGCCGGTCGGCAGCTCCGGGTTCTCGTTGCCCTCCGGGCGGCGGGTCACCTCACCGGTGACCTTCACGCAGAACTCGTTGCGCAGCGCGTGCGCGTCCTCCTCGCGGAACACGACCTGGACGACGCCGGAGGCGTCCCGCAGGTCGACGAAGATGACACCGCCGTGGTCGCGCCGGCGGGCCACCCAACCGGCGAGGGTCACCGTCGAGCCGGCGTCCGCCGCGCGCAGGCTTCCGGCATTGTGGGTACGGATCACGGCTTGCGTCTCCTCGTCTGCTGCTACGTCTTCCCTCCGCATTCTGTCAGCCGCCCCACCCGCCCGGTCGCTGGGTAAGGAAGGGCCCCCTCTTAACGCCTCCGGTATAGGAAGGGTCCCCTGTTAACACCGCGCCGAGCGCCGCGCCGGCACGCGTACGGTGTGCGGGTGCACGCCGTACCCCCGTGGGCCCTGACCTCCGCCGCGGCCGCCCCGACGCTGCTGGTCGGCGGCTGGACGCTGGCGGCCGCCCGCCAGCCCGGCGGCTTCGATGCGGTCACCGGCACGATCAGCGCCCTCGCCGCGCACGGCGCGACCGACCGGTGGATCATGACGGCGGCGTTGGCCGGTCTCGGCCTGTGCCACCTCGTCACGGCGGCCGGGCTGCGGCCCGCACGCCCGACGGGTCGGCTGCTGCTCGCCCTCGGCGGCGCGGCCACCCTCGCGGTGGCGGCCCTACCGCTGCCGGCCGGGGGCGGCTCGTCGGCGCCGCACGCGACGGCCGCCGCGCTCGCGTTCGGCGCCCTGGCCCTCTGGCCGGCGCTCGCCGGCACCGGCCGCCGCGCGCCCGCCGAGGCCGTCGGACTCTCCCCCCGCACGGGTACGACCGCAGCGGCGGTGCTGCTGCTCCTGGTCGGCTGGTTCACCGCGGAACTGGTCGGCGGCGGTGACCGGATCGGCCTGGCCGAGCGGGTGGCGGCCGGCGCCGAGGCGCTCTGTCCGCTGCTCGTGGTGCTCCTCCTGCGCCGAGCGCGGCGTTAAGAAGGGGCCCCTGCTCTACCGGAGGCGTTAACAGGGGGCCCCTGCTTACATCTCGGCGGGGAGCAGGTGGTGGACGCGCACGTCGCCGTCGACGAGGGCCCGGGCGCGTTCCTCCACCGCCCGGTCGGCGCCGGTGAGCCGGCCGCCGTGCTGGCGCAGGTGCTCCTCCCAGGACGGCACCTGGTAGACCTCGACGAAGCCGTGCGCCCGCTCCCCCGCCCGGAACAGTCCCCACCGCATCGCCCCGGTACGCCGTCGTGACCGGCCGACGGCCCGCATCGCCTCGACGAACTCGGCCTGCCGTTCGGGCGCCACGGTGTAGGAGACGGTGACCAGCACCGGGCCGCCGGCCGGGTGGGCCTCCAGCGCCAGGTGCGGCTCCGGCCAGTAGACGGCAGGGTCCCGGTCGACGCCACGGGTGTCGCGCAGCGGCCAGAGCAGCACGCTCAACGCGCCGAGGGCCATCACCACGCCGGCCACCGCCAGCGCCACCACCAGGCTGGCCAGCTCGCCGAGCGCGCCCCAGGCGACCGCGCCCAGCGCCTGCCCGCCGGCGAAGACCATCTGGTAGACCGACAGCCCGCGGGCGCGTACCCAGCCGGGGAGGAAGAGCTGCATGGCGGCGTTGATGCTGGACATCACGGTCATCCAGGCCAGCCCGGCGGGGACCAGCGCGGCGATCACCAGCGCGGGCGCCGGGACCAGGGCGAGCACCAGCAGCACGGCGGCGTAGACCAGCCCGGCGAGCAGCAGCAGCTGGCTGCCGGAGAGCGCCCGGCGGATCCGGGGCAGCACCAGCGCGCCGGCCACCGCGCCGACGCCGAGGGCGGCGAGCAGCAGGCCGTACCCGCCGGAGCCCAGGCCGAGGCGGCGGTTGGCGACCAGCGGCAGCAGGGCCCAGAGCGCGCTGCCGGGCACGACGAAGAGCGCGGCGCGCAGCAGGATCCGGCGGACCACCGGGGAGTGCCGCACGTACCGACCGCCGGCGCGCAGCGCGGCGGTGAACCGTTCCGGCATGGCGTCGTCGTCCGGCCGGTCGGGACGCCAGCGCAGCAACGCGATCGAGAAGACCACGAACGAGACGGCGTTGACGGCGAAGACCACCGCGACGCCGGCCTGGGCGACCAGCACGCCGGCGACCGCCGGGCCGACCGAGCGGGCCAGGTTGACGCTGATCGAGCCGAGCGCGGAGGCGTGCACCAGCTGCGCCCGGGGCACCAGCTCGGGGATGACCGCCTGCCAGGCCGGCAGGGTGAGCGCCTGCCCGACGCCGAGGGCGAAGGTGAGGGTGAGCAGCAGCGCCGGCGGCATCCGCCCGGCGGCGGTCAGCACGGTCAGCAGCACGCCGACGGTGGCCAGGAAGAGCTGCACGCCGATCAGCAGCCGGCGCCGGTCGAAGGTGTCGGCGAGCGCACCGGCGGGCAGGGCGAGCAGGAGGACGGGCAGCATGCTGGCGGTCTGCACCAGGGAGACCAGGGTGGGCGCGTTTGGCTGGTCGACCAGCAGCCACTGGGCGCCGACGGTCTGCATCCAGGTGCCGATGTTGCTGGCCAGCACGGCGATCCAGAGGCTGCGGAAGGCGGCGATCCGCAGCGGCGCCCACGCGGACGCTTCGGCGGTCGGTTTCTCGGAGGCGCTCACCGCCGGGAACGTACCCCGGCGCGGGCCGCCCAGTCCCGGGTACGCGCAACGGGCCGCCGGTCGCCCGGCGGCCCGCTCGCGAGGGGTCGATCAGTAGACGCTCACGCCGTAGACGCTGAGCACCTCGGTGACCGGCTGGAAGTAGGTGGTGCCGCCGGAGGAGCAGTTGCCGCTGCCGCCGGAGGTGAGGCCCAGGGCGGTGCTGCCGGCGAAGAGCGAGCCGCCGCTGTCGCCACCCTCGGCGCAGACCGTGGTGCGGATCAGGCCGGAGACGCTGCCCTCGGCGTAGTTCACGGTGGCGCCGGTGGCGGTCACCGTGCCGCTGTGCACGCCGGTGGTGCTGCCGGACCGCTTCACCGACTGGTTGACGTACGCGTTGCCCGAGGTGGTGATGTCCTGGTAGCTGCCGTTGTACAGGTAGACGTTGCCCGGCTGGGCGGTGCTCTGGTTGCTGTACTTGACGATGCCGTAGTCGTTGCCGGGGAAGCTGGTGCCGGCCCGGGTGCCGAGCAGGGTCGTCTGGCTGGAGTTCGAGTACCAGTTGGTGCCGAGGTTGGTGCAGTGCCCGGCGGTGATGAAGTAGTAGACGCCGGAGCTGCTGCGGACGTTGAAGCCCAGCGAGCAGCGGTAGCCACCGGTGTAGATGGCCTGGCCGCCGGAGATGCGCTTGCTCAGTACGCCGCCCTCGGAGACCAGCCGGACCGCGCCGTCGGTGCGGGCCGCGGCGGCCTTCACCTTCGCCAGCTTGGCGCCGGTGACGGTGCTGTCGTAGGAGACGACGACCTGGTTGGTGGCCGGGTCGGTCCACCAGGCGGTGCCGGGGATCTTCGCCGAGCGGTCCAGCTCGGCGGTGGCCCTGGCCAGCTGCGCGGCGCCGCGGGTGACCAGCTTGGGGGTGGCGCCGGCGGCCCGGACCTGGCGGGCGGCGGCGGCGTCGGTGACGGCCACGACCATCTTGCCACTGGCGTCGGCGTACGTGCCGGCGGCGCGGTCGCCCAGCTTGGCAGCCAGGGTGGCGGCGGCGTCGGGGGACGCGGCTGCGGTGGGCGCGGCCTGGGCGGGGGCGCCCAGCAGCGAGCCGACGACCAGGGTTCCGGCGACGGCGGCGGTGGCGGCGCGGCGGAGCGATGACCTCGTGGGTCGCATGTAACAGCCTCCCGGGTGGGGATGGGGGCCCGGTCGTTCGGCCGAGCCTCGGGCTACCCGACCGACCTGGGGAACCGGACGAGTGACTGAAGTATTCATACATTTAAGATCGTGAGCAAGACCTCTGTTTGCCCGAATTCACCCAGCCGTCCGATGAAACCGATCCGCAACATTGTGGACAACGACGCATGTCCATACGCTGAGGTCACCGCTGCTTCCCGGCACCCGCGATCCGGAGGCCACCATCACCCTCGTCCGACGCGCGCTCGCCACACTCGCCGGCGCCACCGCCCTCGTCCTGCTCGCCGCCGGCCCCGCCCCGGCCGCCACCACCCCCGCGCCCAACTCGATGGCCAGCATGGGTGACTCCATCACCCGCGGCTTCAACGCCTGCGGCTGGTACTCCGACTGCACCTCCCGGTCGTTCAGCACCGGCGACTACTCCAGCGTCAACAGCCACTACCTGCGCATCCGGGCGGTCAACCCGACGATCCAGGGCCGCACCCACAACGACGCGCGGACCGGCGCCAAGTCCGCCGACATGTACGGCCAGGCGGGCAGCGCGGTGAGCCAGGGCGTCGAGTACGTCACGATGCTGATCGGCGCGAACGACGCCTGCACCGGCTCGGAGTCGACGATGACCCCGGTGAGCACCTACCGGGCCAACATCGACAGCGCACTGAACCGGATCAAGGCCGGGCTGCCCACCGCCCGGGTCGCCGTGATCAGCGTGCCGGACATCTACCGCCTCTGGTACGTCGGCAAGGACAGCAGCAGCGCCCGGTCCACCTGGTCGCTCTTCGGGATCTGCCAGTCCATGCTGGCGAACCCCACCTCCACCAGCCAGACCGACGTCGACCGCCGGGCCCGGGTACGCCAGCGGGTGGTCGACTACAACACCCAGCTCGCCCAGGCCTGCCTCGCGTACGGCGTGAACTGCGACTTCGACGACAACGCGGTGTTCAACTACCCGTTCGCGCTGAGCCAGGTCTCCACCTGGGACTACTTCCACCCGAACACCAGCGGCCAGGCGGTGCTGGCCAACATCTCGTACGCCAGCGGGTTCGGCTGGTAGGTCAGCGTTCCCCGGCGGCGCGCGGGCGGTCCTCGCCCGCGCGCCGGCGCGCGCCCGGCCCCGGCCGGGGCACCACGTCGCGCGGGGTAGCCAGCTCGTGCCCGGCGGCGCAGCGCAGCTCGACGTGCACCTCGGCGCCGCAGTCGCGGTGCCCGACGCTGACCGGGGAGCCCTCCGGGTCGGCGAGGTAGCGGTCGCCCCAGCCGAGCACGGCGACCAGCACCGGCCACAGGTCGAGGCCCTTGTCGGTGAGCCGGTACTCGTGGCGCTCCCGGGCACCCGGCTCCCGGTACGGCTCGCGCCGGAGCAGCCCGTGCTCGACCAGGGCGGCGAGCCGGTTGGTGAGCACCTGCCGGGGGATGCCGGTGCGCACCCGCATGTCGTCGAAGCGGCGTACGCCGGTGAAGACCTCGCGGAGCACGACCAGCGTCCACCGCTCGCCGAGGATCTCCATCGCGCGAGTGATGGTGCAGTTCTCGACCGACCAGTCCAGTGCCGCGGGTCTCATGCCGACCAGGCTAGGTCTGATTGACAGACTCAGCAACGCGCTGCCAGGCTGGGTCCATGACGCAGACGCAGGAACCGGCGCGCAGCCGTACCTTCACCTGGTCCGACCCGGTGGCGGGCGCGGCCCACATCGGCCGGCGCGGCGGCCTGGAGCTGCTCCGCGCGATGATCGCCGGCGAGCTGGCCGCACCGCCGATCATGCACCTGATCGACATGGCCCGGATGGAGGCCGACGAGGGGCGGGTCGCCGTCGAGCTGGTGCCGCAGGAGTTCCACTACAACCCGCTCGGCACCGTGCACGGCGGGGTGCTCTCCACCCTGCTGGACACCGCCGCCGGCTGCGCCGTGCACACCACGCTCCCGGCCGGCGTCGGCTACACCTCGCTGGACCTCAACGTGAAGTTCCTCCGCCCGGTCACCGTCGCCAGCGGCACCCTGCGCTGCGAGGGCACCGTGCTGCAACGCGGCCGGCGCACCGCCCTGGCCGAGGCGAGACTGACCGACGCGAAGGACCGGCTGATCGCCCACGCCACCTCCACCTGCCTGCTCTTCCCGCTCGACACCCCGGCCTGATCGGTCAGCGGGCGGCGGCGAGCCGGGCGGCGCGGGCGTCGCGCTTCTCCTCGAAGCGGGCGGCCGCGGTCTCCAGGGCGTCCAGGTGGGCGGCGATCTGGTCGCGGGCGGCCTCACCGTCGGCGTCCAGGCCGGACACCTCGAAGACGTCCCACTGGCGCAGCACCGGGGCGACCACCTCGTCCCGGTGCTGGCGCAGGTCGTAGATGCCGGCCAGCGCGATCGCCACCGACTTGCGGGCGAAGCCGTCGATGCCGGCGCCGGGCATCTGGAAGTCGGCCAGCACGTCGGCCACCGCCCGCATCGCCTGGCTCGGCGCCAGCTCGAAGCCGGCCGCCAGCAGGTTGCGGTAGAAGACCATGTGCAGGTTCTCGTCGGCGGCCACCCGGGCCAGCAGCGCCTCGCACGCCGGATCGCCGGTCACCCGCCCGGTGTTGCGGTGCGAGATCCGGGTGGCCAGCTCCTGGAACGAGACGTACGCCAGCGAGTGCAGCACCTCGTCGCCGTGCGCGTTGACGTAGCCGGCGGACATGTGCGTCATCCGGGCCCGCTCCAGGGCCACCGGGTCCACCGCCCGGGTCACCGTCAGGTAGTCCCGGATGGCGGTGCCGTGCCGGCCCTCCTCGGCGGTCCACCGGTGCACCCAGTTCCCCCACGCGCCGTCCCGGCCGAACAGGGTGGCGATCTCGTGGTGGTACGAGGGCAGGTTGTCCTCGGTGAGCAGGTTGACGATCAGGGCGGTGCGGGCCACGTCGGGGATGGCCGAGTCGGCCTCGGACCACGCCTGGCCGCCGAGCGGGCCGTCGAAGGTGCGGCCCTCGCTCCACGGGACGTACTCGTGCGGGAACCACTCCTTGGCCATCGACAGGTGCCGGTCGAGGTTCTTCTCCACCACGGCTTCGAGTTCCAGGAGCAGGGCGGTCTGGCTCAACGGGGCGGTCATCGGTTCTCCCTACGGTGGCGTAACTTACGCCACCGTAGGTCGAATCCGTCGTACGCGCGAGTAATGCGGGTCAGCTGACCAGCGGCTTCAGGTCCGCCCGGGGCGGCATCCACTCCCCCGCCGCCGCGGCGACCTGCTCACCGGATCGGATGTCCTTCACCTCGTCACCCGCGCCCTCGGCGCCCGGGAACCAGACGTACGGGATCCCCCGCCGCTCGGCGTACCGGATCTGCTTGCCGAACTTCGCCGCGCTCGGCGACACCTCGGTCGGGACGCCCCGCGAGCGCAGCGCCTCGGCCACCGCGTTGCTCGCCGCCCGGTCCTCCTCGGCGCCGACCGCCACCAGCACGCAGGTCGGCACGCTGCGGGAGACCGACAGCGCCTCGGCGCCGAAGAGCAGGCCGAGCAGCCGGGTCACCCCGATCGAGATGCCCACCCCGGGGAAGCGGACGGTGCCGGAGCTGGCCAGATTGTCGTAGCGGCCGCCGGAGCAGACCGAACCGAACCGCTCGTAGCCGACCAGCTGCGTCTCGTAGACGGTGCCGGTGTAGTAGTCCAGGCCCCGGGCGATCCGCAGGTCGGCCACGCAGAGGCCGGGCGAGTGCGCGACCGCGGTCTCCATCACCGCGGTCAGCTCGGCGACGCCGGTGTCGAGCAGCGGGTCGTCCACCCCGAGCGCGCGTACCGCGTCGGCGAAGGAGGCGTCCGGCGCGGAGATCTCCGCCAGCGCCAGCACCGCCTTGGCCTGCGCCTCGCTCGCCCCGGCGGTCTCGGCCAGCAGCTCGGCCACCCTCGCCGGACCGATCTTGTCCAGCTTGTCCACCGCCCGCAGGACGGCCTCCGGTTCGGTCAGCCCGACGCCCCGGTAGAAGCCCTCGCAGATCTTGCGGTTGTTGACCTGGATCCGCACCGGCGGGATCGGCAGCGACCGCAGCGCGTCGCCGATCACCAGCGGCATCTCCGCCTCGTAGTGCGCCGGCAGGGTGTCCCGGTCGACGATGTCGATGTCGGCCTGGAGGAACTCCCGGTAGCGCCCCTCCTGCGGACGCTCACCCCGCCACACCTTCTGGATCTGGTAGCGGCGGAACGGGAACTGGAGCTTGCCGGCGTTCTCCAGCACGTAGCGGGCGAACGGCACGGTCAGGTCGAAGTGCAGGCCCAGCGAGTCGTCACCGGCCGGACCGTCGGCGTCGGCCTGCAACCGGCGCAGCAGGTAGACCTCCTTGGACGTCTCACCCTTGCGCAACAGCTGGTCCAGCGGCTCGACCGCCCGGGTCTCCAGCGGCGCGAAGCCGTACAGCTCGAAGGTGGCGCGGATCCGGTCCAGCACGAACTGCTCGATCATCCGCTGGGCGGGGGTCCACTCCGGGAAGCCGGAGATGGGCGTGGGCTTGCTCATGGCGTACTCCCTCGGCAGCCGCGCCGGGCGCGGCCGGGTCTGCTGGGGCCCGCGCGGCGACCGCGCGGGGGAAGGTCGTGGCGCGGCTACAGGCCGCGGGCAGGTGCCGGTCGCGCGTCGCCCGAGCCCGCCACCTCGACGAGGTACGGATTGCGCACACGCTCCCGGCCGATGGTGGTGGCCGGTCCGTGGCCGGGCAGCACGACGGTGTCGTCGGCCAGCGGGAGGACCTTGTCCCGGAGGCTGGCCAGCATCGCCTCGTTGCTGCCGCCCGGCAGGTCGGTGCGCCCGATCGAGCCGGCGAAGAGCACGTCACCGGAGAGGCAGAGCTGCTCGGCCTCCCACGGCGAACCCGCACCGGGCATCCGGAACATCACCGACCCGCCGGTATGGCCGGGGGCGTGGTCGACGGTGATCTCCAGGCCGGCCATCCGCAGCACCGCGCCGTCGGTCAGCTCCGCCACGTCGTCGGGCTCGGTGTACGGCAGGCGACCACCGAAGAGCTGCGTGAGGTCCATCGACAGCGCCTTGGCCGGGTCGGCCAGCATCTCCCGGTCGGCCGGGTGCAGGTACGCGGTGATCCCCCGGGCGCCGCAGACCGGCGCGACGGAGAAGGTGTGGTCCAGGTGACCGTGGGTGAGCAGCACGGCGGCCGGGTGCAGGCGGTGCTCGGCCAGGACCGCGTCGAGCCGGTCGAGCACCCCGATGCCGGGGTCGACCACCACGCACTGCTCCCCCGGCGCGGTGGCCACCACGTAGCAGTTGGTGCCGAAGGCGTCCGCGGGAAAGCCGGCCACGAGCACGTCAGCTCCCCTTCCGTGTCGAGCTTGTCGTCTGCGACCAGCAGCCTATCCGGCCGGCCGGACGCACCGGCCCGCACGCCGGACGCTACGCCGGTCGGGGCAGTGACGCCCCCCGATAACGCGGCACTGACCTCGTACACCACTTTCCCAGCGGCTACCCGTACACTCTGGCGGGCGTGTGGCATGGCGCACTCGGCGCCCGACGGGCGCGGGCGCCCGTCCGCCGGTGACGACCAGGGTAGAGGAAGGGGAGCACGGGTGGCTTCCAGCAGGGACCGGCAGCGCAAGCTCGCGCGGGAGAAGCTCGACCGGCAGTTGGCCCGGCGGGCCGCCGTCGCCCGACGCCGCCGGCAGATCCAGGCAGGTGTGGGCGCCGCCGTGGTGCTCGTCCTGGTGGTGGTGGGCGCGGCCTGGGGGCTGGGCGCCTTCGACAAGGACCCGAAGGCGAACAAGGCCGCCGAGGACGTCTGCCTCTGGACTCCGCAGGACGCCGAGGGCAACCCCAACCTCAAGGACGTCGGCACCCCGAACACGACCGGCCTGCCCACCTCCGGCACCCGGACGATGACCGTCACCACCAACCAGGGCGCCCCGGTCACCACCGAGCTGGATCTGGCCGCCGCGCCGTGCGCCGGCGCCAGCATCGCCCACCTGGCGAGCAAGGCGTTCTACGACAACACCAAGTGCCACGAGATCACCACCGAGGGCGCGCTGCGCTGCGGCGACCCGAGCGGCACCGGCATCGGCGGCCCGGCGTACACCTTCTACGACGAGGACGTGCCGAACCCGGCGCCGTCCGGAGCCGCCCCCGCGTACCCGAAGGGCACCGTGGCGATGGTCGGCAACCCGCCGGGGCAGAACGGCAGCCAGTTCCTGATCTTCTTCAAGGACTTCAACCCGGCCAAGCCGGCGTACCCGATCATCGGCAAGGTCACCGATGGGCTCGCCACGGTGGAGAAGATCGGCGCCCTGCCGACCGTGGACAATGGTTCCGGGGCGAAGGTCAAGCCGAAGACGGACGTGGTGATCCAGAGCCTCACCGTCAGCGACCCGGCCGGCGCACCGGCGACGACGCCCGGCGGCGCGGCCTCCGCGGCGCCGAGCGCCAGCCCCAGCGCCGGCTGACCCGCCCCACCGACGATCGGCGGCACCGGCCGCGCCCGGCAAGTCCCCAAGGAGTGAAGCGTGACGTCCACCAGAGAGCGGCAGCGCGCTGCGGCGCGCGCCCAGCTCGAGCGGAAGATGGCCGAGCGGGCGGCCAAGGCCCGCAAGCGCCGGCAGACGCAGGCGATCGTCGGGGCGGGCGCCGCCCTGCTGCTGGTGATCGCCGGCACCGTCTGGCTGGCGACCAGCCTCGGTGGCGACGACGACAAGACCGACACCGCCGCACAGCAGGCCGGGGCCGCCCAGTGCGTCTTCACCGAGGTGCCGAAGGAGCAGCGCCCCAAGGAGATCAAGGACGTCGGGCTGCCGAAGACCCAGCAGCCCGACACCGGCACCCAGACCATGACGCTCGACACCAACCTGGGTCCGATCACCGCCACGGTCGACCGGTCCAAGGTGCCCTGCACCGCGGCCAGTTTCACCCACCTGGCCAGCAAGAACTTCTTCGACAACACCAAGTGCCACCGGCTGGTGACCGAGGGGATCAAGGTGCTCCAGTGCGGTGACCCGAGCGTCACCGGCAAGGGCTGGCGGCCCACCGACGGCACCGGCGGCCCGAGCTACCGGCTCGCCGAGGAGAACCTGCCCACCGACAAGCGGCCCGCCTACCCGGAGGGCGTCATCGCGATGGCGAACAACGGCGACCCGGGCAGCACCGGCAGCCAGTTCTTCATCGTCTACGGCGACTCGCAGCTCGACCCGAAGTACACGGTGCTCGGCACGGTCACCGGCGGGATGGACATCGTCAAGCAGGTCGCCGCGGCCGGCGACGACAAGGCCTTCGCCCAGCAGGCCGGCGGTGGCCACCCGAAGAAGGAGATCGTCATCAAGAAGCTGACGATGAGCTGATCCGCACCCGTACGAGGAAGCGCCCGCCGGCACCAGCCGGCGGGCGCTTCCGTATCCAGGTCAGGCGCCCGAGGTGACCCGGTACGCGTCGAACACCCCGTCGACCTTGCGCACCGCGGCCAGCAGGTGACCCAGGTGCTTCGGGTCGGCCATCTCGAAGCTGAACCGGCTCACCGCCACCCGGTCCCGGGTGGTGGTGACCGTCGCGGAGAGGATGTTCACCCGCTCCTCCGACAGCACCCGCGTCACGTCCGCGAGCAGCTTGTGCCGGTCCAACGCCTCGACCTGTATCGCGACCAGGAACGTCGAGGCGGAGGTGAGCTTCCAGCTGACCTCCACCACCCGCTCGGCCTGGGCACGCAGGTCCTCGGCGTTGGCGCAGTCGTCGCGGTGCACGCTCACCCCGCCGGAGCGGGTGACGAAACCGAAGACGCTGTCCGGCGGCACCGGCGTGCAGCACCGGGCCAGCTTGATCCAGACGTCACTGACGCCCCGGACCACCACACCGGGGTCGCTGCTGCTCTGCCGGCTGCGCGGCGGCCGGGTCGCGACGGCGGTCTCGGCGATGTCCTCGGCCGCCCCCTCCTCGCCGCCGTACGTGGCCATCAGTTTCTGCACGACCGACTGGGCGGAGACCTGACTGTCGCCGACCGCCGCGTAGAGCGACGCCACGTCGGCCAGGTGCAGGTCCCGGGCGATCGCCATCAACGCGTCCGAGGTCAGCATCCGCTGCAACGGCATGCCCTGCTTGCGCATCGCCTTGACGATCGCGTCCTTGCCGGCCTCGATCGCCTCCTCGCGCCGCTCCTTGTTGAAATATTGCCTGATCTTGGTGCGGGCGCGCGGGCTCTTGACGAAGCCCAGCCAGTCCTGCGTCGGGCCGGCCGTCTCCGACTTCGAGGTGAAGATCTCGATCACGTCGCCGTTGGACAGCGTCGACTCCAACGGCACCAGCTTGCCGTTGACCCGCGCCCCGATGCACTTGTGCCCCACCTCGGTGTGCACCGCGTACGCGAAGTCCACCGGCGTCGAACCGGTCGGCAGCGGGATGACGTCACCCTTGGGGGTGAAGACGTACACCTCCTGGCTGGACAGGTCGAAGCGCAGCGCGTCGAGGAACTCGCTCGGGTCGGCCGCCTCCCGCTGCCAGTCCAGCAGCTGCCGCAGCCAGGTCATCTCGTCGATGTGCGCCGGCGGGCCGACGATCTGGGTGCCCTTGTGCTCCTTGTACTTCCAGTGCGCGGCGATGCCGAACTCCGCGGTGCGGTGCATCGCGTACGTGCGGATCTGCATCTCCACCGGCTTGCCGGTGGGCCCGATGACCGTCGTGTGCAACGACTGGTACATGTTGAACTTGGGCATCGCGATGTAGTCCTTGAACCGGCCCGGCACCGGCTGCCAGTTCGCGTGGATCACGCCCAGCGCCGCGTAGCAGTCCCGCACCGTGTCGACCAGGATCCGCACCCCGACCAGGTCGTAGATGTCGTTGAAGTCGCGCCCCCGCACGATCATCTTCTGGTAGATCGAGTAGAGGTGCTTCGGCCGGCCGGTGGTCTCCGCCTTGATCTTGGCGGCCTTGAGGTCGGTGCCGACCTTCTGGGTCACCTGGCGCAGCAGCGACTCCCGCTGCGGCTGGTGCTCCCCGATCAGCCGGTTGATCTCCTCGTACCGCTTCGGGAAGAGCGTCCCGAAGGCGAGGTCCTCCAGCTCCCACTTGATCGTGTTCATACCGAGCCGGTGGGCCAGCGGGGCGAGGATCTCCAGCGTCTCCTTCGCCTTCTGCTCCTGCTTCGGGCGGGGCAGGAAGGTCAGGGTCCGCATGTTGTGCAGTCGGTCGGCCAGCTTGATCACCAGCACCCGCGGGTCCTTGGCCATCGCCACGACCATCTTGCGGATCGTCTCGGCCTTGGCCGCGTCACCCAGCTTGACCTTGTCCAGCTTGGTGACACCGTCGACCAGCAGGGTGACCTCGGGACCGAAGTCGGCCCGCATCGCGTCGAGGGTGTATTCCGTGTCCTCGATGGTGTCGTGCAGCAGCGCCGCCACCAGCGTGGTGGTATCCATCCCCAGGTTGCCCAGGATGGTCGCCACGGCCAGCGGGTGGGTGATGTACGGGTCACCGGACTTGCGGTACTGACCCGAGTGCCAGCGCGCCGCCGTGTCGAAGGCCCGCTGGAGCAGCCGCGCGTCCGCCTTGGGGTGGGCGTCCCGGTGGGTGGCGATCAGCGGCTCCAGCACCTCGCTGACCTGCGAGGTCTGCCAGGGGGCGTTGAACCGCGCCAGCCGGGCCCGAACCCGCCGGCCGGTCGGGGCGTTGGACAGGGCGAACCCACCGCTCGGGGACGGGTCATCCGCACCGTCGACGGCGAACGGCACCACCAGGGCGCCACTCTCCTCGGCCGACGGCTCGGCGGTCGCGCCGCTCTCGCCGGGACCCGTCACCCGGGCCGGCGGGTTGCCGTTCCGCTCGGTCACCGAGCCGTCCGCGTCGCCTGTCGGGTGCACCGTGCCCTCCACCGGAGGGACGACATCGTGGGACACCGGCCTCCTCACCGCTCGCCGGGGAATGCGCCGGCCGTGCGGCCGACGTACCTGTCCAACCGGCCCGGGGGCCGGATCTGTTCCGCGTGCCGGCCCTCGGCGGTCAGCCGACCGGTCGGCAAAGGGCAATGCTACCCGTACGCAGGGTGCCCCGCCCTTCCGCCGGACGGACCCCGCCGCCTCCGTCGCGCGGCGGTCGGGTCAAACGGTCAGCAGGGCATGCACCGGACGCGGCGCGAGCCGCTCCCGCCCCTTGAGGAACGCCAGCTCCATCAGCACCGTGAAACCGGACACCGTGCCACCGGCCCGCTCCACCAGGTCCAGGGTCGCCTCGGCGGTACCCCCGGTGGCCAGCACGTCGTCGACCACCAGCACCCGGTGCCCGGCCGTGAAGGCGTCCTGGTGCACCTCCAGCGTCGCCTCGCCGTACTCCAGCGCGTACGAGGCGGAGTGGGTGGCCCGGGGCAGCTTCCCGGCCTTGCGCACCGGCACCACGCCCACCCCGGTGGCGTACGCGATCGCCGCGGCGATCACGAACCCGCGCGCCTCGATCCCGGCCACCGCGTCGAACGACTCCCGCCCGTGGTACGCGACGATCCCGTCGATCACCTCACGGAACACCGCACCGTCGGCGAAGAGCGGCATCAGGTCCTTGAACACCACCCCGGGCTTCGGGAAGTCCGGCACGTCCAGCACCCGGCTGGCGACCAGCCGGGCGACCTGCGGGCCGCTGTCTCCCCGTACCACGCTGCTGTGGGTCTCCGTCACGGCTGTCCCGTTTCCCTTCACGACGACGGCGTCCGGCATGCTGCTCGCACAGCATGGCGGACGCCGTCGGTTCGATGGTTACCGGGTCACCCCGGCCGGGGTCAGCGGCGTTTCGCGCCACCCGGGCGGTTGCCGCCGCCACCGGCGGGACGGCCACCCCGGGCGCCGGTCGGGCGCCTGCCCGCCGGCCGGGCGCCCACCTTCGGCGCGCTGCCGGCCAGGGCCGCCGCCTCCGGGTCGATCGCCTCGTCGCCGTCGGCGGCGGGGCGCGGGGTGCCGCGCGGGGTGAGCTCACCGCGGGCGATCGCGCCCCGGCGGGCCTCCACCCGCTTGTTGTGCGCCTGGATGCGCGGCTCCTTGTTCTTGAGGAAGACCAGCAGCGGGGTGGCCAGCAGGATGGAGGTCAGGAACGCCACCGCCATACCGACGAAGAGCACCAGGCCGAGGTCCTTCAAGGTGCCCGCGCCGAGCAGGAACGCCCCGATGAAGAGCAGGCCGCCGACCGGGAGCAGGGCGACCACCGAGGTGTTCAGCGACCGCATCAGCGACTGGTTCAGCGCCAGGTTGGCCGCCTCGCCGTAGGTCTGGTTGTTGTTCGCGGTGATGCCCCGGGTGTTCTCCTGGACCTTGTCGAAGACGACCACCACGTCGTAGAGCGCGAAGCCGAGGATCGTCAGGAAGCCGATGACGGTCGAGGGGGTGACGTCGAAGCCCACCAGCGAGTAGATGCCCGCGGTGAGGATCAGGTTCATGAACAGCGACGCCAGCGCGGCGACCGCCATCCGCCACTCGAAGCGCACCACCAGGTAGAGCGCCACCACGGCCAGGAAGATCAGCAGGCCGAGCAGGGCCCGCTCGGTCACCTGGCCACCGAACGACGCGCTGACCTGGTTGGCGCCGACCTGGTCGAACTTCAGCCCGAACCGGTTGGCGATCTCGGTCTTGACCTCGTTCGTCTGGACCGGGGTCAGCTCCGAGGTCCGCATCTCGTACAGGTCGCCGCCGCTGCCACCGACCTTCTGGGCGGTGGCCACCTCGGCGCCGCCAGCCTTGGCCGCCAGCACCTGGTCGACCTGCCGCTCGGCGTCGTCCAGGGTGCCGACGCTGGCCGGCACCTGGAGCGAGGTGCCGCCGGCGAACTCGATGCCGAGTTGGAAGCCACGCAGCGCGAAGCTGAGCACCGCGACCAGCGCCAGCGCGGCCGCGACGGTGAACCAGAGCTTGCGCCGGCCGACGATGTTGAGACCGGCCTCGCCCCGGTAGAGCCGGGACGCCAGACCACTCTTAGCCATCTCAGGCCTCCTTGACGCGCGCGTTGCGGGCGGTCGCCTGCTCGGTGGACCGGGCCGGGAGGGCGCGACCGAGGCCGCTGACCCGCGGGGACAGGAACGCTTGGGTGCGGGCGAACATCGTCATGATCGGGTGACGGAAGAGGAAGACCACCACCAGGTCCAGCACGGTGGCCAGACCGAGGGCGAAGGCGAAGCCCTTCACCGTGCCGACCGAGACGATGTAGAGCACGACCGCCGACATCAGGGTGATGGCGTTCGCCGAGATGATCGTCCGACGGGCCCGGACCCAGGCGCGGGGCACCGCGCTGCGCGGGCTGCGTCCGTCCCGGATCTCGTCCTTGAGCCGCTCGAAGTAGATGACGAAGGAGTCCGCCGCCACACCGAGCGAGACGATCATGCCGGCGATGCCGGCGAGGGTGAGGGTGAACCCGATCTGCCGGCCCAGCACCACCAGGGCGCCGAAGACCAGCAGCCCGGACAGCACCAGGCTCAGGAAGATAACCGAGCCGAGCAGCCGGTAGTAGAAGAACGAGTAGATGATGACCAGCAGCATGCCGATGCCGGCGGCGAGCAGGCCGGCGCGCAGCTGGCTCTCGCCCAGCGTTGCGGTGACGTTCTGCGCCTCCTGCTGGACGAAGGTCACCGGCAGCGCGCCGTAGCGCAGCTGGCTGGCCAGGTCGTTGGCGTCCTTGCTGGTGAAGTTGCCGGTGATCTGCGAATCACCGGTCAGCACCGCCTGGATCTCCGGCGAGGAGACAATCCTGTTGTCCAGCACCACCGCGACCCGGCAGTTGCCGCCCTGGCCGAGCGCGCTGGCGTCGCAGGTCTTGCCGTTGTTCTGGTACGACTCGCGGGTCAGCTCGGTCCACTTGTTCTGGCCGTCACCGGTGAAGTTCAGGCTGACCACCCAGGAGCTGGTCTGGTCGAGCTGGGCGCTGGCGTTCTTGACGTCGGTGCCCTCGACCTTGGCCACGTCGAGCAGGTACTTCGCGCCGCTCTCGCAGGCGACCGCCTTCTGCTTCGGGTCCTTGACCGAGCCGGCCGGCCGGTCGTCCAGCTGGGCGCAGCTGACCGTCGGGACGTTGAACTGCATCTCCGGCGCCAGGACCGCGACCTGCTGCGGGGTCAGCGTGCCGAACGGCTTGAGCTTCTCCGCCAGGGACGGGTCGGCGGTCAGGTCCGCCGGGGCCTGGAGGGCGCTCGCCGCGGCCCAGGCGGCCGGGCCGACCTTCTGCTCGACGGCCTTGCGCTGCGCCTCGATGCCCTGCGGCACTCCGGCGGCGCTGGCGCTCGGCGACGCGGCCGGGGCGCTCGGGGTGGCCGACGGCGCCGGGGTGGCGCTGGCGGTCGGCGCGGGGGCGCCACCACCCTGGCCGCCGGCGGACGGGGAGGCGGTCGCCTTGGCCGCGGCGCTGGCCGACGGCTTCACCGCCGCGCCGGCGGACGGCTTGACCGCGGCGCTCGCCGACGGCTTCGGCGCGGCGCTGCCGGACGGGCTGGGGGCGGGGCTTCCGGAGGCGGTCGGCGTCGGGGCCGGGGCGGTGGTCGCGCCACTGCCGTCGGTGGCCTTGAGCACCTTGCGGAAGCGCAGCTCCGCCGGGGTGCCGACGTCGGTCAGGTCCCGGTTCTCACCGGGCAGGGAGATGACGATGTTCCGGTTGCCCTCGGTGACCACCTCGGCCTCGGCCACGCCGTAGGCGTTGACCCGGCTCTCGATGATCCGCCGGGCCTCCTCCAGGTTCTCCTGGGTCGGGGCCTTGCCGTCGAGGCTGTTGGTGGCCTCCAGGGCGACCCGGGTGCCACCGATCAGGTCCAGCCCGAGCCGGGGCTCCAACCGGTCCTTCCAGCCACCGCTGGCGCCGCCCGAGAAGAACACCAATAGATAGAGGACCACGAAGATGAGCCCGAGCACGGCGAGCTGCCGTCCGGGGCGCATCTGTCCCTGAGGTGGTGCCACGGCTGTCCTGTCTCCCTGTAACGGTCGCGCCGCTTGTGCAGCGGCGACGAAGGTCGGGCCGGGGGTGTCCGCCCGACTGTTCTGACTGGCCGGCGTCGAGGCCCGGCACGCCCCGCCGGCCCCGACGCGGCGGCGTCGGGCGCGGGTGACTGGCGTGCCGGCGCCGCAACGCCGACCCAACTATCCACTTGTGTCGGTGAATCCGCTGCCCCTTCCGGGACGACGGTTCACTCCTTGACCGGTTCGGCTTCCTCGACGGCCGACTCGATCTCCTCGACGCGCTCGGCCCGGGTGACCACGCGGGCGATCGCCGGACGGGCGTAGCGGGTCTGCACGCCGGGGGCGACCTCCAGCAGCACGGTGTCGTCGTCCACACCGGTGACCGTGCCGTAGAGCCCACCGATGGTGACCACCTCGTCGCCCATGGCCAGGGCCGACTGCATCTGCTCGGCCTCGCGGCGGCGCTTCTGCTGGGGGCGGATCATCATGAAGTACATGACGCCGAAGAGCAGAGCGATCATGAGGATCGGCGTCAGGCCGCCGGCTCCCCCGCCGCTCGCTGCTGCGTAGAACACGCTTGTCGACCTTCCCTTGGCCGCCCACCCGGCACGAGGGGGTGCCGGAGCGGAGGCGGATTTTCACATCCTGTACAGACCGCGGCGAGTCTAATCCCTGCTCCTGAGAACGCCGAATGCGGCACAGATCACGTTCGGATCACGGCTGTTCGGGCGCGGCGGAGAACAGATCGGGCGCGGCGACGGTCGCCGCACCAAATGTACCATTCGGCGGATTACGCCCCAGATGATGCCAGGCTGCCTCCGTCGCCACCCGTCCCCGCGGCGTACGCGCCAGCAGCCCGGCCCGGACCAGGAACGGCTCGCACACCTCCTCCACGGTGTCCGGCTGCTCCCCCACCGCCACGGCGAGCGTGGAGAGGCCGACCGGCCCACCCCGGAACAGGTCGACCAGCGCGGTCAGCACCGCCCGGTCCAACCGGTCCAGGCCGAGGGCGTCGACGTCGTACACGGTCAGGGCGGCCCGGGCGGTCTCCAGGGTGACCACCCCGTCGGCCCGCACCTCGGCGAAGTCCCGCACCCGGCGCAGCAGCCGGTTGGCGATCCGCGGGGTGCCCCGGGACCGGCCGGCGATCTCCACCGCCCCGTCGTCGGTGATCGGCACCCCGAGGATCCGCGCCGAGCGGTGCAGCAGCGCCTCCAGGTCGGTCGGGGAGTAGAAGTCGAGGTGGGCGACGAAGCCGAACCGGTCCCGCATCGGGCCGGTCAGCAGGCCGGACCGGGTGGTCGCGCCGACCAGCGTGAACGGCTCCACGTCCAGCGGGATGGCGGTGGCCCCCGGCCCCTTGCCGACCACCACGTCGACCCGGAAGTCCTCCATGGCGCTGTAGAGCAGCTCCTCGGCCGGCTTGGCGATCCGGTGGATCTCGTCGATGAAGAGCACGTCGCCCTCGGCCAGGCTGGTCAGGATCGCCGCCAGGTCACCGGAGCGCTCGATGGCCGGGCCGCTGGTCACCCGGATGCCCGAGCCCAGCTCGGCCGCCACGATATTGGCCAGGGTGGTGTTGTGCACCACGAAGTCATTGACCGTGAACGTATGGTCGCCATCGACGGTCAGACAGCGACACTCGTGCAGGCCCGCCTGCTCGACCGACACGACCCGGTCGGCCGCCAGGCGCTCCTCGAACCGGTCGCGGCGCGGCGCCCACTCCGTGAGCCGCCGGCCCCGCTCACCGATCACCGTGATCCGTTCCACGAACCGCGCGACGTCATCCTGGCTGGTGACACTCAGCCGCCAGGACTCGTGGGGACGGCCCTGGTACCGGCCACGCTTGAGCTTCAGCCGCGATTGGATGCCGAGCCGGAGGAGGAGGTGCTGAACGTCGGCGAGCAGTTCCCGCGAGACGCTGTAGAACTCAACGACCACGTCGTACCGGTCCCGCCCCCGCCGGCTGACCGTCCCGTCACAGGCGAAGTAGGCGCCGAGGAAGGCGGCGATCTGCCAACTGTCACCTCGGAAGACGAACTCGGGCACCCGCTTCTGCCAGGCGTTCTTTCCCAGAAGGCCGTGCTCGCCCAACCAGGGGATGAGTCCCGAAATCCTGATCAACGAACTTCGGGCGCTGTTGGGCCCGGTCTTGTGCGGATGACCCAGTACGTCGCAGGTAGCCCTGAAGTCGGCTAGCACGTCTTCGTCACCGCCGGTGAAGGTCACCTGATTGGTGGTGCACCCGTCACCGATCAGGTACCCGGCGAGCTTGTACTCGGCCGTGTCCTGGTTGCTGACGGCGATCAGATCCGGGCAGAGGACGTTGGCGAGAAGGTCGCGGTCGGTCAGGTCTCCGGCCTTGGCCCAGCCGTCCGGGGTCCAGAAGGGGTGGTCCGGCGCGGCCACGACCTCCCGCCCACTGCCCGTACGGATCCGGACAGAGTCGAGTTCCCCCTGCTCGTGAACGGCAGTGACGTTCGCCGCGTCACCGGTGCGGGTGATCACCCGATCACCCACCACGATGTCACCCAACCGCCGCCGCGAGCCGTCCTCGAGCAACACCAAGGCGTCGACGGAGACCGGCTTCCCGAGGCCAGGCGGCCCGGAGAGGAGAATGTGGTCGGGCGGGGAGCCGCGCCGCATCGCGCCCTTGAGCAGCAGGTCCAGCTGGTCGCGGACCCGGTGCTGGGCGATGAACTCGTCGAGCCGCTTCGGCCGGACGGTCGCCTCCGCGTCGAGCTCCGCGTCGCTGACGTACGCCGAGACGACGTTGCCGTCACTCATCAGCGGGTCCGGCCCAGGAGACGGATGGCCTGCTTGAGCAGGACCGGCACCGGCGGGGTCTCCCCGTCGACGGACTCGGCGACCGCGGCGACCGCCTGCTCGGCCTGGGCGGCCGTCCAGCCCAGGCCGACCAGCGCCTGTCGGACCTGGTCGGGCCACGCCCCACCGGTGACCCCGGCCGCCCCGTCGGCGCCGACCGGCACCGGGCCGATCCGGTCGCGCAGCTCCAGCACGAGACGCTCGGCGCCCTTCTTGCCGATCCCCGGCACCCGGGTCAGCGCGGCGGTGTCGGCGTTGGCGATCGCCTTGCGCACCGCGTCCGGGGTGTGCACCGCGAGCACCGCCTGGGCCAGCCGGGGGCCGACCCCGCTGGCGGTCTGGAGCAGCTCGAACAGCTGCTTGGCGTCGTCGTCGGCGAAGCCGTAGAGGGTGAGCGAGTCCTCCCGGACCACCAGGCTGGTGGCGAGCCGGGCGGGCTGTCCGACCCGCAGGTCGGCGAGGGTGCCGGGGGCGCAGTGCACCGCCAGGCCGACCCCGCCGACCTCGATCACGGCCTGATCCGGACCGGTCGCGGTCACGGTGCCCCGCACGCTGGCGATCATCGCGTTCCTCCTCGTCGTGCCCGGTCCGCCGCCGCGGCCAGCTTGGACCGGGTGCCGCCACGCCACACGTGACAGATGGCCAGGGCGAGGGCGTCGGCGGCGTCGGCCGGCTTCGGCGGCTCGGCCAGCCGCAGCAACCGGGTCACCATGGCGGTCATCTGCTTCTTGTCGGCCTGACCGGAGCCGGTCACCGCGGCCTTCACCTCGCTGGGGGTGTACGTCTGGACCGGCAGCCCGGCCCGCGCGCCGGCGAGCACGGCCACCCCGCTGGCCTGGGCGGTGCCCATCACGGTCCGGACGTTGTGCTGGGCGAACACCCGCTCCACGGCGACCGCGTCCGGCCGGTGCTCGGCCACCAGATCGGTCAGCGAACGGTCCAGGTGCAGCAGGCGCAGCGGCAGGTCGTCGCCCGGATCGGTGTAGACGACGTAGTAGGCGACCAGGGTGCAGGGCCGACCCGGCACGCCCTCGACCACGCCGACCCCGCACCGGGTCAGCCCCGGATCGACGCCGAGCACGCGCACGCCGCCTCCTCCCCGACCGCCGGCAGTACGTGTGTTCGACACCCTACTGGTCGGCTCCGACGGCGGCCCGGGCGGACACGCCGGACCGCGGTGGACGCCACACAGTCCGGGACCGGAGTATGTGTCGCCGCCCCATGTGCCGCCGGCCACACAGCTCGTAACTTCTTGCGCCATGACGGCAGAACCCGTGGCGGTCCCCCACGTCGTACACGTCGACCTCTCCGGTCGTGGTGCCCTGGTGACCGGTGGTGGCAGCGGTATCGGCCGGGCCTGCGCCCTGCGGCTGGCCGCCGCCGGCGCGGCGGTCCTGGTGGTGGACCGCAACGTGGAGGCGGCCAAGGCGGTCGCCGCCGAGGCCGGCGGCCGGGCCGAGGGGATCGACCTGGCCGACCCCGGTGCGGTGGACCGGCTCGACGCCGACGTGGACATCGTGGTGAACAACGCCGGCCTCCAGCACGTCGCGCCGGTCCAGGACTTCCCCACCGACCGGTTCGCCTACATCCACCGGGTGATGGTGGAGGCGCCGTTCCGGATCATCCGGCGGTCGCTGCCGCACATGTACGCCCACGGCTGGGGGCGGATCGTCAACATCTCCTCGGTGCACGGCCTGCGCGCCTCGCCGTACAAGTCGGCGTACGTGTCGGCCAAGCACGCCCTGGAAGGGCTCTCCAAGGTGGTGGCCCTGGAGGGGGCCGCACACGGGGTGACCGCCAACTGCATCAACCCGGCGTACGTGCGGACGGCGCTGGTGGAGAGCCAGATCGCCGACCAGGCGGCCACCCACGGCATCGGCGAGGACGAGGTGGTGGAGAAGATCATGCTGGCCCGGGCGGCGATCAAGCGGCTGATCGAGCCGGAGGAGGTGGCCGAGCTGGTGGCGTACCTGTGCGCCCCGCCGGCCGCGTTCATCACCGGCGCCTCGATCGCCCTCGACGGGGGCTGGACGGCCAACTAGTGGCCGCGCGCACAATGTCGCTCATGTCGTCGCCGGTGGAGTTCCTGGAGCTGCTGGCCCGCGAGGCTGCCCCGGTCGAGTTCGAGGGTCCGCTGGTGGCGGCCCGGGCGGCCGGGCTGCCGCCGGACCGGCTGGCCGAGCTGGAGCAGGCGAAGGTGGTGGCGCTGCGGGTCCGCGGGCTGCTGGAGCGCCGCCGGCGCCGGGAGATCGAGCTCTCCGGCCTGTACGACACCGCCAGTGACCTCGCCGGCCTGCGCGACCTGGACGACGTGCTGCGGGCCATCGTGCACCGGGCGCGGAACCTGCTCGGCACCGACGTGGCGTACATGACGCTCAACGACGACGAGCGCGGCGACACGTACATGCGGGTCACCGACGGCTCGGTCTCGGCCCGGTTCCAGCGGCTGCGGCTGGAGATGGGCGACGGCCTCGGTGGCCTCGTCGCGCAGACCGGCACCCCGTACGTCACCTCGAACTACCAGGAGGACGAGCGCTTCCGGCACACCGGGGAGATCGACGGCGGGGTCGGCGAGGAGGGGCTGGTGGCCATCCTCGGCGTACCGCTGCGGCTGGGCTCCAGCGTGATCGGCGTGCTGTACGCGGCGAACCGGTCGGCCCGGCCGTTCGCCCGCGAGGAGGTGTCCCTGCTGGTCTCCCTCGCGGCGCACGCCGCGGTGGCCATCGACACCGCCCGGCTGCTGGCCGAGACCCGGTCGGCGCTGGCCGAGCTCTCCGCTGCCAACGGCACCATCCGCGCGCACAGCAGCTCGGTGGAGCGGGCCGCCGCCGCCCACGACCGGATGACCGGCCTGGTGGTGCGCGGCGGCGGGATGGAGGACGTGGCGGCGGCGGTGACCGACGTGCTGGGCGGGGCGCTGCTGGCGCTGGACGCCGAGGGCCGGCGGCTGGCCCGGGTGGGCGAGATCGCCGAGCCCGACCGGGCGGACCTGGTGGAGGCGGTGGCCGCGTCTCGGACCGAGGGGCGCAGCGTACGCCGGGGGCCGCTCTGGTACGCCGCGGTGGTCGCCGGCGCGGAGAACCTCGGCGCGTTGGTGCTGCGACCGGAGGGCGAGCTGGTCGACGCCGACCAGCGGATCCTCGAGCGGGCCGCGCTGGTGACGGCGTTGCTGCTGCTGTTCCGCCGGACCGTGGCCGAGGCGGAGGGGCGGGTCCGGGGTGAGCTGCTCGACGACCTGATCGCCCGGCCGTCGCGGGACACCGACGCGCTGTACGGCCGGGCCCGCCGGCTCGGGGTGGACCTGGACGCCCCGCACGTGCTGGTGGCGGTGGGCGACGACGCGATCGCGGCGACCGGTTCGGCGCGGCAGCGGGTGCTCTCCTGGGCCACCACGTACGCCTCGACCCGGGGCGGGCTGGCGGCGGCGCGTGACGGCCGGGTGGTGCTGATGCTGCCCGGTCAGGACGCCGGCGGCAGCGCGCGGGCGGTGGCCCGGGACCTGTCCCGGGTGACCGGCCGGCCGGTGACGGCCGGGGCGAGCGGGCCGGCGACCGGGCCGCAGGCCCTGGCGACGACGTTCGCCGAGGCGGACCGCTGCCTGACCGCGCTGGGCGCGCTGGGCCGCAACGGGCAGGGGGCGAGCACGGCCGAGCTGGGTTTCGTGGGGCTGCTGCTGGGGGCGGTGGGCGACCCCGGTGACCGGGACGTGACCCGGTTCCTGACCGCCACGGTCGGCCCGGTGGTGGACTACGACGCGCGGCGGGGCACGGCGCTGGTGCGGACGCTGGAGGCGTACTTCGGGGTGGGTGGCAGCCTGGCCCGGGCGGCGGAGCAGCTGCACGTGCACGTCAACACGGTGACGCAGCGGCTGGAGCGGGTGGGTCAGCTGCTCGGCGCGGACTGGCAGCGCCCGGAGCGGGCGCTGGAGGTGCAGCTGGCGCTGCGCCTGCACCGGTTGCGCGAGCCGGCCCGCTGAACCGAACCGGTCCGGGCCGCGTCAGCGGGGCCGCAGACCGTCCAGAACCCCGTCGACGACCCGCTCCGGCAGGATCCTCTCGTCCAGCTCGGGGTGCCAGCGCAGCATCCGCTGCATCAGCATCGGGCCGGTGAGCATCGCCATCGCCACGTCGATGTCGAGGTCGGCGCGGAGCTCGCCGGTGCGGACACCGCGCTGGAGCACCTCGCGCATCAGCTTGCGGCGCGGCTCGATCATGTTCTGGTAGAGCTGGAAGTGGTCCGGGCTGCGGTTCACCTCGGGCACCAGGCAGGGCATGATCCGGGCCGCGCGCGGGTCGACGTTCTGCCCGATCGCGCCGACCAGCAGGACCAGGTCGTCGCGGACGGAGTGGCCGGTCGGCTCGGGCGGCTGGCCCTTGAGGGTGCGCAGGGCGTCGAGCAGCAGCGCGTCCTTGCCGGGCCAGCGGCGGTAGATGGTGGCCTTGCCGACGCCGGCCCGGGCGGCGATCGCCTCGATGGAGAGCGCCTCGATGGTGCTGCCCTCGGCGAGCAGGTCCAGGGTGGCGCTGACGATCGCCTCGTCCGCGCGAACGCTCCGCGGTCGCCCGGGCGACCGCGGAGCATCGGCGGTGGTAGTCATGTCAGACATTGAACCCGAACCTAGGCGGTTCCGGCCAACTCCGGCTCGGCCGCGGCCGGGGCGGGGGTGGTCGGCGTGGCGGCGGTCGGTCCGGGCAGCCAGCGCAGCGCGACCAGGATGCCGAGCGCGGCGACCACGGCGCTGATCCCGGCGGCCCAGTGCATGGCGGTGACGAAGGCGTCGTTGGCGGAGCCGATCAGGGCGGGCCCGGCGGGACCGAGCCGGCCGGCGGCCGCGTACGCGCCGGAGATGGACTCGCTGGCGGCGTCCCGGGCGGCGGCGGGCAGGGCCGCCACGGCCGGGGCGATGTCGTCGCGGTAGACCGCGGAGAGCACCGACCCGAGGATCGCCACGCCGAGCGCGCCGGCGACCTGGCGGACGGTGTTGCTGACCGCGGAGCCGACACCGGCCTTCTCCCGGGGCAGCGCCGACATGATCGACTCGGTGGCCGGCGGCATGATGTTGGCCATGCCGGCGCCCTGGATGAAGGTCAGCACGGTGACCATCCAGATCGGGGTGTCCGCCTGGACCAGGACGAACGCGCCGAGCGCCACCGTGGTCAGCAGCAGGCCGGTCACCGCGACCGCCCGACCGCCGAAGCGGCGGACCATCGCGGCGCTGCGCGGGGCGAAGATCAGCTGCGCGCCGGCGAAGGGCAGGAAGAGCAGGCCGGTCTCCAGCGGGCTGTAGCCGCGCACCAGTTGCAGATAGAAGGCGTTGAAGAACATCACGCCCATGGCGGCGAAGAAGACCAGGCCGATCAGGGTGACCGGAGCGGCGAACCGGGGCACCCGGAACAGCCGGACGTCCAGCGACGGGTGGTCGCTGCGCAGCTCGTGGGTGACGAAGAAGGCCAGCACGGCCAGCCCGCCGACGATCGAGGCCCAGACCAGCGGCCGGTCGAAGCCGTGCTCGCCGCCGTCGATGATGCCGTAGGTGAGGGCAACCAGCCCGACCACCGAGAGCACCACGCCGAGCAGGTCCACCCGGCCCGGATTCGGGTCGCGGGACTCGGGCACCAGGGTGGCGACCAGCACCACGCCGAGCGCCACCACCGGCACGTTGATCAGGAAGACGGAGCCCCACCAGTAGTGCTCCAGCAGGGCGCCGCCGAGCACCGGGCCGATGGCCACGCCGAGGCCGACCGCGCCGGCCCAGACGCCGATGGCCCGGCCGCGCTCCCGCGGGTCGAAGACGTTGGAGATGATCGACAGGGTCACCGGCATGATGGCCGCGCCGCCGACGCCCATCAGCGCCCGGGCCGCGATCAGCTGGCCGGGGTTCTGCGCGTACGCGGAGAGCAGCGAGGCGAGGCCGAAGAGGACCAGGCCGATCACCAGGAACCGCTTGCGTCCGGAGCGGTCGCCGAGCACGCCGAAGGTGAACAGCAGCCCGGCGAAGACCAGGGTGTAGGAGTTGATCGACCATTCCAGCTCGCCCTGGCTGGCGCCGAGGCCGTGCACCGGGTCGGCGAGGGTGCGCAGCGCGACGTTGAGGATGGTGTTGTCGAGGACGACGACGAGGAGGCTGATCACCAGCACCCCCAGGATCGCCCACCTCCTCGGGTGTCCGGTGTTCTCGTGCGGTTCCATGTGCCCGGTTCTCCCCCCGGTCCGCCCGTGGCGCGAAAAACGATACGGGTCAGGCTCGTAACAACCGGAGCGTAGGTGAGCGATATTCGATACGGAACCGGTTCGTATCGTTTGTGGGCGAGGTCACGCCCGACCGGCCCGGATCCGCCCCCGTGCCGGGCCCGGACCGGCCGGGGTCTCAGCCGGGCGGACCGAAGGTCAGGGCGAGCCGCACCGCGGCGTCCCGCGTCGGCAGCGCGTGCCGGACCTGGGACAACCACCCGGCCCGCCGGGCCATCGCGGCGATCCGCTGCGTCGGGCGACGTCGGCTGCGGTCGTACGCGCGCAGCGCCGCGGGCAGATCGTCCGTGGCCCGTACGCGGTCGGCCAGCGCCACCGCGTCGATCAGCGCCTGACAGGCGCCCTGCCCGAGATCCGGGGTCATCGCGTGGGCGGCGTCGCCGAGCAGCGCCACCCGGTCGGTGACGTAGCTCGGCAGCGGGGTCAGGTCGTGCACCTCGTGCCGGAGCACCCCGTCGGCGGTGAGCGCGTCGAGCAGCCGTGGGATCGGCTCGTGCCACCCGCCGAAGAGCCCCCGCAGCTCGGCCAGGTCGTCGGGGGGCGGCGGGGTGCCCTCGGGCAGGGCGACCGCGGCGTACCAGTTGGTCCGGCCGGGGCCCTGCGGGGTGACGCCGAACTTGCGGCCCCGGCCCCAGGTCTCACCGCCGGTGGCGACCTCGACGGCCGCGCTGCCGCGCCAGGCGACCGTGCCCGCGTAGCGCAGCGGGTAGCGGTCGCCGTGCAGGCCGGCGCGGACCGTGCTGCGGATGCCGTCCGCGCCGACCACCAGGTCGTAACCGTCGAGGGCGGCCAGGTCGGGCACCGGCGCGTCGAACCGGACCACTCCGCCGGGGAGCGCGGCGGCCAGCTCGGCGAGCAGCACCGGCCGGGTGACCAGGTGCACCGGCTCGCCGTGCCGGCGTTGCAGCCGGGCGACGTCGATGGTGGCGATCCGGGAGCCGTCCGGCCGGCGGATCACCCCGTCGGCCTGGCGGCTGCCGCGCCGGCGGACCCGCTCGCCCAGCCCGAGCGCGTCGAGCGCCCGCAACGCGGCGGGCCAGATGCCCAGCCCGGTGCCGGTCTCGGGGAGGCCCGCAGCCCGCTCCAGCACGGTGACCTGCCACCCCGCGCAGCGCAGTCCGACCGCGACCGCCAGGCCGCCGATCCCACCGCCGACCACCGCCGCCGTCCGAGTTCCCATGACGGCATGTTACTACGGATGTAGTGCCACTGACTACGGCTGTAGTGTGACCGGGTGACCGACCGACGACAGCTGCTGCTGGACGCGGCGATCCGGGTGCTCGGCACCCGGGGGCTGCGCCAGCTCACCCACCGCGCCGTGGACGCCGAGGCCGGGCTCCCCGAGGGCTCGGCGTCCAACCAGTTCCGCACCCGCGACGCACTGGTCGCCGGGGTCTTCGGCCGGCTGGTCGAGGTGGAGACGGCCGCCTGGGACCAGCTCGCCGGCGAGCTGCCGCCCGGCGACCCGGACGCCTTCGTCACGGTCCTCGGGGGGCTCATCCGCCATCTCACCACCGAGGGCAGGGTGGTGGTGCAGGCGCGGCACGCGCTCTTCGTCGAGGCCGCCGTCCACCCCGAGCTGCGGCAGGAGATCGGCGCCGGCCGCGACCGGCTGGCCCGCTGGGGCGTACCGGTGGTGGCGGCGCTCGGCTCGGCCGACCCCGGCGCCCACTTCCGGATGCTGCTGGCACTGGTCGACGGGCTGCTCGGCAACCAGCTGGCGTACCCGGAGGAGGACTTCGCCCCCGAGGCGGCGATCAGCGCGCTGCTGCGCGGCCTGCTCCCCGCCGACCGGCCCGGGCGTTAAGAAGGGGCCCCTGCTATACGAAAAGCGTTAAGAGGGGGCCCTTCCTTACAGGCAGGCGGCGACGGCCGCGGGGAGGGAGGTCAGTCGGGGCGACGGCGGCGGGAAGGGCTCGATCCAGCCCGGGCCGGCGGCGTGCACGCGTACCCCGGGAACGTCGCGGGCGAAGCGCAGCAGCCGGTGCGCACGCCCGGTCACCGGGGTCTGCGCCCAGAGCACGACGGTACGCGGCCGGGCCCTCGTCACCGCGTCGGCCAGCGCCGGCCAGGGCAGCGCCGCCCCCAGGTGCAGGCAGCCCCGGCCCCGCTCGCGCAGCGCGGCGGCGAGCGCGTGCAGGCCCAGGCAGTGCAGCTCCTGCTCGGCGCCGGCGAGCAGCACCCCACCGGTGGGCAGTTGCCGGCCGGGCTCGCGGCGGTGCACGTCGAGCCCGACCCGGATCCCCTCGGAGAGCGCGTGCTCGACGGCGACCTCACCGCCGGTGTGCCCGGGCAGGGCGGCCAGCACCGGCAGGCAGACCTGCTCCCAGAGCGCCGGCACGCCGTGACCGGCGGCCAGGTCGAGGACCTCCGCCGCGACCCGGCTGCCGTCCAGGTCCTCGGCGGCCAGCGACAGCCGCTTGCGCGCCGCCTCGGCGGCCTCGGCCGGCAGCGGAAGAGTCAGCACCAGACGTACCCCCGGGTAGACGACCACTACCAGGGGGTTCGTCCGGAGGGCGCGGAACGGATGCGCCCGGCGGGTGACTACTTGCCGCGACCGGCCGACCACCGGGCGGCCACGGCCGCCGCGCTGCCCCAGATGCCCTTGCGGAACAGCACGACCGCCAGCACGAAGATCGCGCCGGTCACCAGGCCGATCTGCTCGAAGCCGGAGAACGACAACCAGTCCTCCAGGCGGACCAGCAGTCCCGCGCCGACCACCCCGCCCCAGAGGGTGCCGATCCCGCCGAGGACCACCACGACGACCGCCTTGCCGGAGGTGGTCCAGTGCAGCGCGTCCAGCGAGACGAACTGGTGGCCCATCACGTAGAGCCCGCCGCCCAGCCCGGCCAGGAACGCCGACAGCACGAACGCGGTCAGCTTGTAGCGGTGCACCGGGTAGCCCAGCGCCCGGGCCCGGGCCGGGTTGTCCCGGATGCCGACCAGCACCCGACCGAAGGGCGAGTTCACGATCCGCCAGGCGGCCCAGAGCCCGAGCACGGTGATCGGCAGCGCCGCGTAGTAGAAGTAGTACTCGTCGGTCAGGTCCATCCCGCCGAGCTCGCGCGGCACCGCCTGGAGGCCGTTCTCGCCACCGGTGACCGTGCCCCACTTGTTGGCGACGTAGTAGATCATCTGGGCGAAGGCCAGCGTGACCATCGCGAAGTAGATCCCGGTCCGCTTCACCGCGAGGTAGCCGATCGGCACGGCGATCACCGCCGCGGCCAGCGCACCGGTCAGCACCGCGAGCGGGAACGGCAGGCCGGCCTCGATCGCCACGATCCCGGCGACGTACGCCGACGTGCCCCAGAACGCCGCGTGGCCGAAGGACATCAGCCCGGTGAAGCCGAGCAGCAGGTCCACCGAGACCGCGAAGAGCGCCCAGCACAGGATGTCCACCGCCACCGCCGGATACAGGCCGTTGGGCAGCCAGAGGGCCACCACCAGCCCGGCCGCGAGCAGCGCGTACCGCACCCACCAGGGGGCCCGGGCCACGGCGACCAGCCCCGAGCGGGCCGGCCCCTGCCGCGCGCCGGGTTCGCTGTCGACCGCAGTGCTCATGCCGGTGCCTCCTCACGCCCGAACAGCCCGGCCGGGCGCCACATCAGCACGGCCGCCATCACGATGAACACCAGGGTCTGCGACAGGATCGGCCAGTCGGCCAGGTAGACCACCCCCCATGCCTGGACCAGGCCGATGCCGAACCCGGCGGCCACCGACCCGAAGATCGAGCCCAGACCACCGATCACCACCACCGCGAAGACCACGATGATCAGGTCGGCGCCCATCAGCGGGTTCACCGCCCGCATCGGGGCGGCGAGGACCCCGGCCAGCCCGGCCAGCGCGATGCCGAAGCCGAAGACCGGGGTCACCCACCGTCCCACGTTGATCCCGAACGCCCGGGTCAGCTCCGGACGCTCGGTCGCGGCCCGCACCACCATGCCGACCCGGCTGTGGGTGAGCAGCCACCACACCCCGACGCAGATCGCGACGGCGAAGACCAGCACGAACACCCGGTAGGTCGGGAAGTCGAACAGCCCCAGGTCGACCGAGCCGCCCAGCTCGCCGGGGGTGGCGTAAGGGATGGACTGCACGCCGTACCGGGACTTCACCAGGTCCTGGAGGATGAGGGTGAGGCCGAAGGTGAGCAGGAAGTTGTAGAGCGGGTCGAGCTGCGCCAACCGGTGCACGAAGGCCCGCTCCAGCGCCATGCCCAGCGCCCCCAGCAGCACCGGCATGATCACCAACGCCCACCAGAACGGCACCCCGAACTCGGTCAGCAGGACGTACGCCCCCATCGCGCCGAGCATGTAGAAGGCGCCGTGGGCGAAGTTGACCACGCGCAGCATCCCGAAGATGACCGCCAGGCCGAGGGCGAGCAGGGCGTAGAACGCCCCGTTCACCAGCCCGTCGAACGTGTGCTGAAGGAAACCGGTCATGGTCGCGTCACATCTTGCAGTCGCCGGACGGCTGCGCGAACGCCTCGGCCGCCGGGATGGTCTTGAGGATCTTCACGTAGTCCCAGTCCTCCTTGACCTCGGCCTGCGGCTTGACCTGGGCCAGGTAGGCGTCGTGGACGACCCGGTGGTCCTCGGCGCGGATCTTGCCGTTGCGCAGGAAGACGTCGTTGATCTCCTTGCCCTCCAGGCCCTTCACCACCGTGTCGGCGTCGTCGGTGCCGGCCGCCTGCACCGCCTCCAGGTACTGCATGGCGGCGGAGTAGTTGGCCGCGTGCGCGAAGGTGGGCCGGGTACCGGTCTCGGACAGGAACCGGTCCGCCCACTGGCGGTTCTGCTGGTCGAAGTTCCAGTACCAGGCGTCGGTGTAGGTGGTGCCGGCCAGCGCGGCCGGGGTCAGCGAGTGGATGTCGGTGAGGAACATCAGGCCGACGGCCAGCCCGACGCCCTTGTCCCGCAGCTTGAACTCGTTGTACTGCTTCACCAGGTTGACCAGGTCACCGCCGGCCTGCATGGTGCCCAGGGTGTCCGGCTTCGGGTTCAGCGTCGGCGCCTTCAGCAGGAAGGTGGAGAAGTTGTCGTTCGGGAACGGGGTGGCGTCCTTGCCGACGATCTTTCCGCCCGCGCCCTCGACGGCCGCAGAGAACTTCTTCTCCATGTCCTGACCGAACGCATAGTCCGGGTAGACGATGTACCAGTTCTTCGCGCCCTGCTGGGTGGCCTGGGTGCCGGTGCCGTGGGCCAGCATGTAGCTGTCGTACGCGTAGTGGAAGGTGTACCTGTTGCACGACGCCCCGGTCAGCGCGGTCGTGGCGCCGGTGATGTTGAAATAGAGCTTCTTCTTCGCCTTGGCCACGTCGGCCACCTTCAGGGCCGCCGACGAGGTCGGCACGTCGAGGATCGCGTCGACGCCCTTGCGGTCGTAGAGCTCGGCCGCCTTGGTGTTGGCGATGTCGGGCTTGTTCTGGTGGTCGGCGGACTCGACGCTGATGTTCTTCGTCACCGCCTTGTCGCCGTACTTGGCCTTGAAGTCGGCGATCGCCATCTCCACGGCCTTCACCGAGTTCTTGCCCGACACGTCCGCGTACACCCCGGACTGGTCGTTGAGGACACCCAGCACGACCCTGTCGTCGGTCAGCTTGGAGTCACCCGACCCGGCCGGGCCTCCGCCGCCGCATCCGGCGGCGAGCAGCGCGACGGCGGACGCCGCCGCCAGACCTGCGGTTCTGCGCATGCCGATCCCTCCACATCCGCGCCGACGCGCGGTTCGATGTGCCGTTGAAAAATTCAGATCCCGAGGTACGCCAGCAGCTCGCGCTCCCGCGAGCGCACCTCGGAGTTGTCCATCGCCTCCACGACCCGTCCCTCGGCCAGCAGGTAGTGCCGGTCGGCGACGCCGGTGGCGAAGTGCAGGTTCTGCTCCACCAGCAGCACGGTCACCCCGTGCCGCTTGGCCTCCCGCAGCAGGTCGCCGACCTGCTGCACGAGCAGCGGCGACAGCCCCTCGGTGGGCTCGTCGCAGAGCAGCATCCGGGCGCCCATCCGCAGCACCCGGGCCAGGGCGAGCATCTGCTGCTCCCCGCCGGAGAGCTTGGTGGCCGGCGAGTCCCGCCGGGTGTACAGGGCGGGGAACGCCTCGTAGACCCGCTCGAGCGACCACGGGTCGGGGCCGACCCGGGGCGGCAGGGTCAGGTTCTCGGTCACGGTGAGCGTGGCGTACGCGCCGCGGTCGTCGGGCACCCAGCCGAGCCCGAGCCGGGCCCGCCGGTACGCCGGCAGCCGGGTGAGGTCCCGACCGTCGAGGCTGACCGTCCCCCGCTGGTCGGGGTGCAGCCCCATCACGCAGCGCAGCAGCGTGGACTTGCCGGCGCCGTTGCGGCCGACCAGGGTGACCACCTCGCCGGGGGCCACCTCCAGGCTCGCCTCCCGCAGCACCTGCGCCTCGCCGTAGGAGGCGGAGAGGTTGTCAATGCGCAGCATCGGTGGCTCCCAGGTAGGCGGTGATGACCCGCTCGTCGGCGCGGACCTGCTCGTAGGGCCCCTCGACCAGGACCGTGCCGGCCTGGAGCACGGTGACGGTGTCGGCGAGGCGGCCCACGACGCTCATGTTGTGCTCGACCATCACCACGGTGCGGCCCCGCCGGACCCGGGTGATCAGCTCGACGGTGCGGTCGACGTCCTCCAGCCCCATCCCGGCGGTGGGCTCGTCGAGCAGCAGCACCTTCGGGTCCAGGGCGAGCGCGATGGCCAGCTCCAGGGCCCGCTTGCGCCCGTACGCGAGCGCCTCGGCGGGCACCTCGGCCAGCTCGGCCAGGCCGACCATGTCCAGCAGTTCGTCGGCCCGCTCGCGGTAGCGGCCCATCAGCTTAGCCGAGCGCCAGAACCGCCAGCCCAGCCCGCTCGGGCTCTGCAACGCCAACTCCACGTGCTCCCGGGCGGAGAGCTGCGGGAAGAGGCTGGTGATCTGGAACGAGCGGGCCACGCCGAGCCGGGCGACCCGTTCCGGCGGCAGGCCGGTGACGTCCCGGCCGGCCAGCTCGATCGTGCCGGCGGTCGGCGGCAGAAAGCCGGTGAGCAGGTTGAACAGGGTGGTCTTGCCGGCGCCGTTCGGGCCCACCAGGGCGTGCACGCTCTCCGCGGCGACGTCGAGGTCGACCTGGTCGACGGCCCGGAAGCCCCGGAAGTCGCGGGTCAGCCCGCGGGCCGACAGGAGCGCTCGCCCGGCCATCGCCACATCCTCCGCAGGTGCAGGGCGGCGGCCAGGTCGGTGACCGTGGTCACAGGGCCGTCGCGTGCTGGAAACCTACGGTGGGGCGACGGAGCCGAGCCATGTCGATGCCCCACACATTCGCCCGGCGTCGGACGGGCCCGCTCCCCATAGGAACGGGCCCGCGGACAACCCGGTCACCGGAGCCGCAACACATCGACCGACGCCCACATGTGGCCGGTCCACCCGCGCCGGCGCCGCGTGCTCACCCCGGGAAGGTGACCACCCAGCGGGCACCCTCGCCCCGGGCCAGCCGGCGCAACGCCGCCGGCGCCTCGTCGAGCCCGATGGTGCCGCTGATCAGCGGGCTCAGGTCCAGCGTGCCCTCGGCGACGGCCCGGGCCAGGACCGGCACCTCCCGGTCCGGGTCGGAGGAGCCGTAGACCGAGGACCGCAGCGTACGGGCGGAGTGGAAGACGTCCAGCGCGGAGAGGGTGAGCAGGTCGTCCTTGCCCCCCATGCCGACCACGGTGACCGCTCCCCCGCGCCGGGTCAGCCGCCAGGCCGCCCGGATGGTGGTGGAGCGGCCGACGCACTCGAAGGCGTGGTCGACGCCCCGGCCACCGGTGCGCTCCCGCACCTGGCGGGACAGGGTGTCGTCGGAGCGCAGGAAGTCGGTTGCCCCCGCGGCCAGGGCCAGGTCGCGCTTCGCCTCGGCCACGTCGACGGCGAGGATCGGGGTGGCCCCGGCGGCCCGGGCAGCGGTGATCACCGACAGCCCCACCCCGCCCAGGCCGAGCACCGCCACCGACTCGCCCGGGGCGACCCGGGCGGTGTTGCGGACCGCCCCGGAGCCGGTGAGCACCGCGCAGCCGAGCAGCGCGGCCGACTCCGCCGGCAGGCCGGCCGGCACCGGCACGGCGGCGGCCTGCGGGATCACCACCTCCTCGGCGAGCGCGCCCAGGCCGAGCGTGACGTGCAGCGGCTCCCCCTCGGCGGTGACGCCCCGCCGCACCGCGGGGGCCGTGTTCGCGGCACAGAGCCACGGCTCGTCGTGCCGGCAGAACCAGCAGGCGCGGCAGGCCGGCGCCCAGTTGAGCACCACCTGGGTGCCGACCGGCAGGGTGGTGCCGGGACCGGTCCCGGCCACCACGCCGGCCGCCTCGTGCCCGAGCACCAGCGGGAACGGCACCGGCATGGTGCCGTTCACCATGGACAGGTCGGAGTGGCAGAGCCCGGCGGCCCGGATGCGGACCCGCAGCTCACCGGGGCCCGGGGCGGGCAGGCGTACCTGCTCGACGCGCGGGTCGCCGTCGTCGCGGGCCACCAGCGCCCTCACCGCTGGACCCCCTGCGCCGCGACGCTGCGGTCGTACTCGGCGGCGAGGCCGTGCAGCAGCGCCTCCAGGCCGAGGGTGAAGGCGCCCTCGTCGACGCTGTGCTGCCGGCCGGCGATCCGGTGTGCCTGGTGCAGGTGCGGGTGCCCGGCGTACAACTCGGGGTCGTCGAGGAAGCCGCGGGCGAACGAGACGAGGGCGGAGCCGGCCACGAAGTAGCGCAGTGCCGCGCCGATGTGGGTGGCCCGTGCCGGTGACCAGCCGGCCCGGACCAGTCCGCCGTGCACGGTATCGGCCATCGCCAGGGCGGCCGGCCGGCGGCCGGGGCCCTGCACCAGGTAGGGGACGATGTTCGGGTGCGCGGCCAGCGCCCGCCGGTAGGAGCAGGCCCAGTGCCGCAGCGCCTCCTGCCAGTCGAGGGTGGCGAAGGCGGCGGTGTCCACCGTGGCCGTGACGCTGTCGGCCACCGCGTCGAGGATCTCGTCCTTGGTGGCGAAGTGGTTGTAGAGCGAGGGCCCCTGGACGCCGAGCTCGGCGGCGAGCCGGCGGGTGGAGAGCGCGGGCAGCCCCTCGCCGTCGATCACCGCCCGGGCGGCCTCGACGATGCGGCGTCGGTCCAGCAGGGGTTGCCGAGGTCGGGCCACGCGTACTCCTCGTGGGTTCGCCGCCGGACCCGGCGGTGGGCGCGGGTGGGCGGCGACCGGGACCGGGCCTGGGTCTGGACGCCGGAAAACTTACGCCGCTAGTTTAGGGGCGGTCGCACCGTCACGACACACCCTTCGGAAGGGGCCATGGTGGACTTCTCGCTGACCGACGAGGAACGGGCGGTGCGGGAAACCGTCCGGACGTTCATCACCCGCGAGGTGATGCCGCTGGAGCAGGAGGTGCTGCGTCGCGAGCGCGCCCACCGGCCCGGCCTGGAGCGCTCGGAGCTGCGCGAGCTGCAACTGAGGGCGAAGAAGTTCGGCTTCTGGGGGTTGGCCACCCCCGAGGAGTACGGCGGCATGGACCTGGCCGCCGTGATGCAGTCGCTGATCTGGACCGAACTGGGCCGCAGCTTCGTGCCGTTCCGCTTCGGCGGCGAGGCCGACAACATCCTCTTCCACGCCACCGGGGAGCAGAAACGCGAGTTCCTGCTCCCCACCATCGACGGTGAGCGGATCTCCTGCTTCGCCATCACCGAGCCGGGCGCCGGCTCCGACGCGGCGAACATCCGGCTGCGCGCCCGCCGCGACGGCGACGACTGGGTCCTCGACGGCGAGAAGACCTTCATCACCGGAGGCAACGACGCCGACTTCGCCATCGTCGTCGCGATCACCGACCCGGACAAGGGCGCCCGCAACGGCGGCGCCACGGCGTTTCTGGTGGACCGGGCGATGGGCTGGCGGTCGGAGTTCATCCAGACGATGGGCGAGGGGGGTCCCGCCGCGCTGGTCTTCGACGGCGTACGCGTGCCGCACCGCAACATCCTCGGCGAGCTCGGCCAGGGTTTCGCGCTGGGGATGGAATGGATCGGCAAGGGCCGCTACACGATTCCGTCGCACGCCATCGGCATCGCCGAGCGGGCGTTGCAGATGGCGATCGACCAGGCCAACACCCGGGAGACGTTCGGCGCGAAGATCGGCACAAACCAGGCGATCCAGTGGATGATCGCCGACTCGGAGGTCGAGCTGGAGGCCGCCCGCTGGCTGGTGCTGCGCTCCGCGTGGACCGTCGACCAGGGCCTGGACCCGCGGCACGCCTCCTCGATCGGCAAGCTCTACGGCGCCGGCATGGTCAACCGGGTGGTGGACCGGGTGCTCCAGATCCACGGCGGCATGGGCTACACCCGGGAACTGCCGATCGAACGCTGGTACCGGCAGGTCCGGTTGTACCGGATCTTCGAGGGCACCGACGAGATGCAGCGACTGATCATCTCCCGCGACCTCCTACGCGGCTACACCAAGATCGGCGGCCACCTGGCCTGAGCCGCCCTGGGCCCGGCGTCCGGGCCCGACAGGTTCGGGGAAGTTGCTGCCTCCCTGCGTGCGGAGCCAGCAACTTCCCCGACGTTGCTCGCCGGTCGGCGGTCAGGCGGTGAGCGCCTCGACGGCGCGGTGGACGTCCTGCTCGGTGGTGTAGAGGTGGAAGGAGGCGCGGACCCGGCCGGCCCGGACGGCCGCCCGCACCCCGGCGCGCTCCAGCTTCTGCTGGGCGTCGGGGACGTCCACCGAGACGATGGCGCTCTCCCCCGGCGGCCGGCCCAGCCCGGCGAGGAACCGGTTGGCCAGCGCCACGTCGTGGGCGTGCACGGCGGGCACCCCGATCTCGGCCAGCAGCTCCAGGGCGGGTGCCGCGCCCACGTAGCAGAACCAGGCCGGCGAGATGTCGAACCGCCGCGCGTCGTCGGCCAGCCGCAGCGGCGGGCCGTAGTAGGAGGCGTACGGGTCGGCGCCGGCGTACCAGCAGGCCGCGTCGGGACGCATCCGTTCCCGCAGCTCCGGCGCCAGGTAGGCGAACGCGGTGCCGCGCGGGCACATCAGCCACTTGTACGCCGACACCACCACCGCGTCGGCCAGCCCGGCGTCGAACGGCAGCCAGCCGCAGGCCTGGGTGGCGTCCACCGCGACCAGGGCGCCGTGCGCGCGGGCCGCCGCGACCACCTTCTCGTACGGGGCGATCGCGCCGTCGGCCGACTGGACCAGGCTGAACGCGACCAGGTCGGTGTCGGCGTCGATCGCGTCGACCAGCCCGGCCAGCGGCACCGTCCGGACCCGCACGCCGCGTTCCTGCTGCACCAGCCACGGGAACAGGTTGGAGGTGAACTCCACCTCGGGGACCACCACCGTGGCGCCCGACGGCAGCGCGGCGGCCACCGGGGCGAGCAGCTGCGAGGTGGTGGCGCCGATCGCCACGTCCGCCGCCGCCACCCCGACCAGGCCGGCGAAGGCGGACCGGGCCCGCCCGGCCGACTCCGACCAGCCCTCCCAGGACATCCGCCCCGCCCGCCAGCCGGCCAGCGCCTCCTGCAACGCCGTCCACGCCGGCTCCGGCGGCAGCCCGTAGGTGGCGGTGTTCAACCAGCCGGGTTCCGGCTGCCACAACTGCTGCGCCTTCGCGATCTGCATGCCCCGACGCTAGTGGCGGTCACCGGCCACCGGTCAGCGCCAATCACCCGGTCGTGGCCTGCTCACCACGCCCGTGCCGTGGGTCAGCTGACGTTGGCCGGGCCGAGGACGCTCTTCAGGTCACCCATCAGGGCGGTGGTGGGCGCCACCCGGAACGGGCCGAGCCGCAGCGTGGTGACCTTGCCGCCGTTGAGGAGCTTGACGTGCACCTCGGCGTCGCCGGGGTGCAGCACCAGGGTCTCCTTGAGCCGCTCCACCAGCGGCGGGGTGCAGCGGTGCACCGGGATGGTGAGGGTGATCGGCTTGTTCGCCGGGTTGGTGCTGACGTCCGGCATGGACATGTCCATCGCCATGATCCGCGGGGTGTCGTCGCGCCGGTCGACCCGCCCCTTGACCACCACGATGGCGTCCTCGGCGATGTACTGCCCGATCACCTCGTAGGTGTTCGGGAAGAAGAGCGTCTCCACCCCACCGGCCAGGTCCTCCAGGGTGGCCGAAGCCCAGGCCCGGCCCTGCTTGGTGACCCGGCGCTGCACGCCGGAGAGGATGCCGGCCAGGGTGACCACCGCGCCGTCCGGCACGGTGCCCTCCTCCGACAGCGAGGCGATGGTGCAGTCCGCCGCCGCACCCAGCACGTGCTCCAGCCCGAACAGCGGGTGGTCGGAGACGTAGAGGCCGAGCATCTCGCGTTCGAAGGCGAGCTTGTCCCGCTTGTCCCACTCCGACTCGCCGATGACCGGCATGACCGTGGTGCTGCCGCCGCCGGTGTCCGCGTCGCCGAAACCGGCGCCGAAGAGGTCGTACTGGCCCACGGCCTCCTTGCGCTTGACGTCGGCGAAGGCGTCGATGGCGTCGGCGTGCACGGCGAGCAGGCCCTTGCGGCTGTGCTTGAGCGAGTCGAACGCGCCGGCCTTGATCAGCGATTCGATGGTCTTCTTGTTGCAGACCACCGCGTCGACCTTGGACAGGAAGTCGTAGAAGTCGGTGTAGTCGCCCTTCTCCTCCCGGCAGCGCATGATCGCGGCGACCACGTTCGCACCGACGTTGCGGACCGCGCCGAGGCCGAAGCGGATCTCCGCGCCGACCGGGGTGAACGGGCCGGCCGAGGTGTTCACGTCCGGCGGGAGGACCTGGATGCGCATCCGCCGGCACTCCGACAGGTAGAGCGCCATCTTGTCCTTGTCGTCACCGACTGAGGTGAGCAGCGCCGCCATGTACTCGGCCGGGTAGTGCGCCTTGAGGTACGCGGTCCAGTACGACACCAGCCCGTACGCCGCGGAGTGGGCCTTGTTGAAGGCGTACCCGGCGAACGGGACGAGCACGTCCCACACCGCCTTGATGGCCTCGTCGGAGTAGCCGCGCTCGCGGCAGCCGTCCCGGAACGGGACGAACTCCTTGTCCAGGATCTCCTTCTTCTTCTTGCCCATCGCCCGGCGCAGCAGGTCGGCCTGGCCGAGGGTGTAGCCGGCGAGGATCTGCGCGGCCCGCTGCACCTGCTCCTGGTAGACGATCAGGCCGTGGGTCGGGGCGAGGATCTCCCGCAGCGGCTCCTCCAGCTCCGGGTGGATCGGGGTGATCTCCTGGAGGCCGTTCTTGCGCAGCGCGTAGTTGGTGTGCGAGTCGACGCCCATCGGGCCGGGCCGGTAGAGCGCCAGCACGGCCGAGATGTCCTCGAAGTTGTCCGGCTTCATCAGCCGCAGCAGCGAGCGCATCGGCCCGCCGTCGAGCTGGAAGACGCCCAGCGTGTCGCCCCGGGCGAGCAGGTCGTACGCGGCCTGGTCGTCCAGCGGCAGGGCCAGCAGGTCGAGCTTCAGGCCGTGGTTCAGCTCGATGTTCTTGACCGCGTCGTCGATGATCGTCAGGTTGCGCAGGCCGAGGAAGTCCATCTTCAGCAGCCCGAGCGACTCGCACGTCGGGTAGTCGAACTGCGTGATGATCGCCCCGTCGGCGTCGCGGCGCATCAACGGGATGTGCTCGATGATCGGCTCGGCGGACATGATGACGCCGGCGGCGTGCACACCGGTCTGCCGGATCAGCCCCTCGATGCCCTTGGCGGTGTCGATCACCTTGCGCACGTCCGGGTCGGACTCGTACAGGCCGCGGATCTCGCCGGCCTCGGCGTAGCGCGAGTGCTGCGGGTCGAAGATGCCCGACAGCGGGATGTCCTTGCCCATCACCGCCGGCGGCATCGCCTTGGTGATCCGGTCGCCGACCGCGTACGGGTAGCCGAGCACCCGGGCCGAGTCCTTGATCGCGGCCTTCGCCTTGATCGTGCCGAAGGTGGCGATCTGGGCGACCTTGTCCTCGCCCCACTTGTCGGTGACGTAGCGGATCACCTCGCCGCGCCGACGCTCGTCGAAGTCGATGTCGACATCCGGCATCGAGACGCGCTCGGGGTTGAGGAACCGCTCGAAGATCAGCCCGTGCTGGATCGGGTCGAGGTCGGTGATGCCCAGCGCGTACGCCACCAGCGAGCCGGCGGCCGAGCCACGGCCGGGGCCGACGGCGATGCCCTGGCTCTTGGCCCACTGGATGAAGTCGGCGACCACAAGGAAGTACGACGGGAAGCCCATCTGGATGATGACGCCCAGCTCGTACTCCGCCTGGACGACGTGCCCCTCCGGGATGCCGTTCGGGAACCGGCGCTTGAGCCCGGCGAACGTCTCCTTGCGGAACCACGACTCCTCGGTCTCCCCCTCGGGGATCGGGAACCGGGGCATCAGGTTGTGGAACTGGAACATGCCGGTCGGGTCGACCTTCTCGGCGACCAGCAGGGTGTTGCGGCAGCCCTGCTGCCACAGCTCCGAGGAGTCCACCGCGCGCATCTGGTCGGCCGACTTGATGAAGTAGCCGCCGCCCTCGAAGCGGAACCGGTTGGGGTCGGCGACGTTGCTGCCGGTCTGCACGCAGAGCAGCACGTCGTGCGCCTCGGCCTGCGCCTCGTGGGTGTAGTGCGAGTCGTTGGTGACCACCGGCGGGATGTCCAGCTTGCGGGCGATCTCGGTGAGCCCGTCCCGGACCCGGCGCTCGATGTCGAGGCCGTGGTCCATGATCTCCAGGAAGTAGTTGTCCTTGCCGAAGATGTCCTGGTAGGCGGCGGCGACCTTGAGCGCCTCGTCGAACTGGCCCAGCCGCAGCCGGGTCTGCACCGCGCCGGAGGGGCAGCCGGTGGTGGCCATGATCCCCTCGGCGTGCTCGGCGATCAGCTCCATGTCCATCCGGGGCCACTTCACGTAGTGGCCCTCCATGGAGGCGCGCGAGTTGAGCCGGAACATGTTGTGCAGGCCGGTCGCGTTCGCCGCCCACATGGTCATGTGGGTGATCGCGCCGTTGCCGGAGATGTCGTCGCTCTTCTGCTCGGGCCGACCCCACTTGACCCGCGCCTTGTGGAAGCGCGACTCGGGCGCCACGTACGCCTCGACGCCGAGGATCGGGGTGATCCCGGCGTCCATCGCCTGCTTGTAGAAGTCGTTCGCACCGTGCATGTTGCCGTGGTCGGTCATCGCCACGGCCGGCATGCCGAGGCGCTTGGCCTCGGCGAACAGGTCCTTGAGCCGGGCCGCCCCGTCGAGCATCGAGTACTCGGTGTGTACGTGCAGATGCGCGAACGAATCGCCCATGCGTGGCGCCCCCCGGGTCAGGATCATGGGTTGGTCGAGGCAGTCGGCCCACCCTACCGAGATTCGATCAGGGGCTGGGAGAGCCGCGCGGGCGGACCTCGCGACGGGTGGCGGAGGTCTCTCCGGTCACCCGTCGCGGGTCACTCTCGGCGGTCGGCTCAGCACACCCGGGCAGCCGCGATCGGCCGGTCCGCCACGCTGTGGGTGTTGGTCGAGCCGCTGTTGACGCTCCACCGGTACCGGGAGAACTCGCCGGTGGCGTCGGAGGCGTAGAACATCATGTGGCCGATGCCGACGCCCTCGAAGTTGGTCTTCCGGAGGTCGTCCTCGACCACCCGGGTGTCGGGGTAGAGATCGTAGCTGCCCTTGCCGTACATGCCGTGGGCGTCGGAGGTGCAGTCGACGATCTCGACGGCGTACTGCGTCTCGCCGGAGAAGTTCATCCCACCGCTGTAGGTGCCCTTGACACTGCGCACCATCACGATGTGCCCCGTGTTGCCGCTGACGGTCCCCCGGTAGTCGATCGCGATCAGGTCGCCCGGGCGCAGGTCGGCCACCCGGGTGATCCGCCGCAGGTGCGGGCCACCGGTGCCGTCCGCGAAGGCCTGCCGGTAGTCGGCCGCCTCGGGGATCGCGTCGTCGAACCAGGTCCGGAAGTAGGCGTCGGTGGCCCACGGGCAGGCCCGCTTCAGCACCCAGGTCAGGAAGGACGAGCAGCGGGCCAGCGACATCCACGTCGTGGGGTCGGCCGGCGAGCCCCAGGTCACCGACGACGAGCCCTCGGTGTAGTAGCGGTTGTTCTGCCGGGCGGTGTACCCGCCGACCAGCGCCGCCTCGGCGGCGGTGAGCGCGCGTCCGTAGGCGCGCACGTCGTCGATCGCCCCGTTGAACCGGTTGACGTACGCGCCGCCGAACAGCGCGCGACCGATGTTGAAACCGGCGGCGGCGTCCCAGGCCGGGAAGGTGACCGCCGCGCCGCCCGCGGGTTGCCCACCGACGTACAGCTGGATCGTGTTGGCGGCGGCGTCGTACACCCCGGTCAGGTGCGTCCAGACCCCGAGCTGGGCGGTGTTGGTGGCCGTGCGCGCCACGACGAAGCCGCTCTCGTCCGGTCGGCGCAGCTTGAACGCCCAGCCGTACGCCGGGTCGTACTGGAGCAGGAAGCGGCTCGTCGTGCCGTCCTGGCTCACCGCGGTGTACATGTTCGCCAGCGAGGCGGTCTCCGCCAGCCGCACCCACGCCGAGACGGTGAAGGACGCCAGGGTGTTCACCACCCGGCCGGGCACCTGGGCGTACGCGCCGGAGGTGCCGTCGAGGCTGAGCTCGCCCCCGGCCCGAAGCTTCGTCCAGGTGGCGCCGGCGCCGGGCGCGACGTCGTGGCCGTACCCGGAGATGTCGGCGCCGGCGCCGTCGAGCGGCCAGTGGCCCACCAGTCCGTCGGCGAGCAGGCCGGCGGCGAGCATCCGCTGGTACCGCACCATCAGCTCGGCCTGGGCCAGGTGCGGCGCGTCGACCGGGGTGAGGGGCGTGTCCAGCGGCTCGGCCAGCGCCGCCGCCGGACGCAGCGTCCCGCCGGCCACCGATGCCACCCCGGCCACGGCCGCGCCGCCCAGGAGTCCCCGCCTGCTGACCATTCCCGCACCCCCGGTATCTCCACGATCGACGGTCGGCAGTCTGCCAGTCGCGGTCGCGGCGCACCGTCCCGGTCGCCTCACACGTCGTCGCGTGGGATACCAATAGTGTGTGCCGCACGGTATAGTGCCGCTCGTGGTGAACGACGACATCCTGCGGACCCATCTCCAGGAGCTGCGCCGGGGCACGGCGGTGCTGGCGAGCCTGATCGCCCTGCGCCGCCCCGACTACGGCTACGCGCTGCTGCAACGACTCGCGGCCCACGGCTTCCCGGTCGACGCGAACACGCTCTATCCCCTGCTGCGTCGGCTGGAGGAGCAGGGGCTGCTGACCAGCGAGTGGAACACCGCGGAGAGCCGACCGCGCAAGTTCTACCGGACCAGCGCCGACGGCGAGACGCTGCTGGGCCGACTGCTCGACGACCTCGCCGCCGTGCAGACCTCCGTGGCCGGGCTGATCGAAGGAGTAGCCGAATGAACACCCTGACCGACCGCTACCTGACCGCGACGCTGCGATCCGTGCCGGCGCAGCGCCGCGAGGAGATCGCCACCGAGCTGCGGGCCGCCATCGCCGACATGGTCGAGGACCGGGCCGGCGCCGGGCAGGACCCGGCCACCGCCGAACGGGAGGTGCTCACCGAGCTGGGGCCGCCGGACCGGCTCGCCGCCCGGTACACCGACCGCGTCCTGCACCTGATCGGCCCCACCTACTACCTGATCTGGTGGAACCTGCTGCGCCGGCTGCTCACCTACATCCCGGCCCTGGTCGCGGTGGTGGTGGGGGTGGTCGAGGCGGCGACCGGCTCCCCCGCGGGCGCGATCGGCGCGGGGATCAGCGCCGGAATCCAGACCACGGCGCAGATCGCCTTCTGGACGACGCTGGTCTTCGCCGTACTGGAACGCACCCGGGCCCCGCTGGACCTGCCCGCGTGGACCCCGGACCAGCTTCCCGCGGTACCGGTCGAGCGGGACCTGCGACTGACCGACACCTGCGCCTCCGTGGCGATGCTCGTGCTCTTCGGCGGCTTCCTGGTCGTACAGCACTTCAGCTCCTGGTTCACCGGTGGGGACGACCGGAACGTCCCCCTGCTCGACCCCACACTGTGGCGGAGCTGGCTGCCGGTGCTGCTCGCCGTCCTGCTGCTCGGCGCGGCCTTCGAGGTCGTCAAGTACCGGGTCGGGCGGTGGACCTGGCCGCTGTTCGGCGCCCGGCTCGCGCTCGACCTGGCCTTCGCCCTGCCCGTGGTGTGGCTGCTGCACACCGAACGACTGCTCAACCCGGAGCTGGTCCGGCGGGTCGACTGGCTCGGCGAGGACGGCAACCTCACCACGCTGGGCACCGTCGCGATCGCCGGCACCGCCGGGATCATCCTCTGGGGCCTGGTCGAGGCCGGCATCAAGACCCGCCGGGCCACCCGCTGACCGCGGCCGGCCCGGCGCGCACGGGGGGTGTCGGGCCGGCCGCGTCACGTCAGTCGGGCGGCGATCCCGTCGAGCACGATCTCCAGTCCGGCCTCGAACGCCTCGGTGGCGTGGAGCTGTCGACCCTCGGTGAAGATCCGGGCCAGCGTGGGGTGCCGGCCGCCGGCGACGGCCCGGGCCAGGTAGGAGAGCTGCGCGGGGGCGGGCACGTGGGCGGTCGCCCCGGCCGGCACCCGCAACAGCTCCAGGTGCAGCTGACCGATCAGGTAGCCCAGGAAGGCGTCGGCGGCGTGCATCAGCTCGGTCACCGCGAGGCCCGGCCGGTCCAGCGCCGCGAAGAGCCATTCCTGGTACGCCAGCCCGTGCGGCCCGTACGGCGGGCGGCTGCCGAGCAGGCTCACGTACCAGGGATGACGGCGGGCCACCAGCACGGTCGCGGCGGCGAGGGCCCGCAGCCGGGCCCGCCAGTCGCCGACCCCGGCGGCGGGCAGCGCGATCTCGCCGCAGGTGGCGTCGGCGAGCAGGTCGAGCAGGTCGTCCCGGGAGTCGAGGTGGCGGTAGAGGCGCATCGGCAGCACGTCGAGGCGGGCGGCGACGCCGCGCAGGGTCACCGCGTCCAGGCCGCCGGCGTCGGCGAGGGCGCCGGCCGCCGCGACGATCGCCGGCCGGTCGAGCAACGGGCGGTGGCGACGGGACGGCTCCGGGCGTTCCCAGACCACGCTCATGGCGCTACAGTACCGTGACTGATACAGCGTATCGATAAGGAGTGGCCATGCGGATCCGGGGCGTCGTCTACGACACCGGCGTGGAGCTGCTGCCCGGCCGTCCCTCCCGCCCCGACTTCGACCCGGACCAGGTCCGTCGGGACCTGCGGACGATCCGCACCGAGCTGGGCGCCAACGCGGTACGCCTGATCGGCCGTGACCCGGCGCGGCTGCGTACGGCCGGCACGCTGGCCGCCGAGGCCGGCCTGGCGGTGTGGGTCTCCCCCGGCCTGATCGACGTCACCCCCGCTGCCGCCCGGGCACACCTGGCGGTCTGTGCGCAGGACGCGGAGCGGCTGCGCGCCGAGGGCGCCGACGTGGTGCTGGTGGCCGGCTGGGAGGCCACCCTGTTCCTGCGCGGCATCGTGGCCGGGGCCACCGCGGCGCAGCGGGTGGCCACCCTGACCAGCCCCCGCCGGCTGGTCGCCAGCACCCTGCGGCACGGCCCGTTCCCGTGGGCCCTCAACCGGCACCTGCGGCGCGCCGCCGCCACCGCCCGGGCCCACTTCGCCGGCCCGGTGACCTACGCGGCGCTGGACTTCGAGACCGTCGACTGGACGCCGTTCGACCTGGTCGGCGTCGACCACTACCGGGCCGGGCAGAGCCGGCCGGAGTGGGCCGGGCGGATCGCCGGCTGGCGGCGGCCCGACCGGCCGGTCGTCCTCACCGAGATGGGCTGCGCCACGTACGCGGGGGCGGCGCAGCGCGGCGCCACGGCCTGGACCGTGGTCGACCGGGACGCCGACCCGCCGCGGCTGCGCGAGCCGGTGACCCGGGACGAGGCCGGGCAGGCCGAGGAGGTCGGCGCGCTGCTCGACGCGGCGGAGGCGGCCGGCGTCGAGGGCGCCTTCGTCTTCAGCTACGCGGCGTTCAGCTATCCGCACCGACCCGAGCCGGAACTCGACCTGGACGCGGCCGGCTACGGCCTGGTGGCCGTGCTGCCCGACGGGCGGGTGCGGCGCAAGGCCGCCTTCGCCGCAGTGGCGCGCCGCTTCGGCGGGAGCTGACCGCCGGCCGGTGGTTCCCGTCCCGGCACGGGGCAGGGCGGAAACCACCGACGCGGACGGCGGCGGGACGCCGGGGCCGGCCGGCCTGCGTCCCGCCGCCCGGGCCCGGCCGCACCCCGGCCGGGTGCCGGCAGGTACGGATGGCATGGTCGTACGGTGAGCACCGCACCCGCCGGATGGCGACGGCCCCCGCCCACCATCGAGCAGAACCGCACCGACCTCTGGATCGGCCTCGCCGTCACCGTCCTGGCCCTGTTCGAGCTGACGCTGGCCCGCAGCACCGGGGCATTCCTGCTCGGGCCGCCGCCCAGCCTGGCCGAACAGCTCTGGTGGACCGTGGCGGCCACCGCCCCGCTGGCGGTCCGGCGACGCTATCCCGCCACCGTCGCCGTACTCGTGTCGATCGCGTTCGTCGCCGGGCAGGCCCGCGCCGTCCCGCTGTCGCAGCTGCCGTCCGGGGCGCTCTTCACCGCGCTCTACACCCTCGGTGCGTGGGGCACCGACCGGCGGCTCGCCGGCCGCATCCGGGTGGGCGTCATCGCCGCGATGTTCGGCTGGCTGGGAGTGTCGCTCGCGCTGCGCGCGGACCAGATCTCGGCGCTTGCCTTCGACGACGCGGCCGGGCCGGTGCCGCCGGTGCTCGCCGCGGTGATCAACGGCGTGCTGTTCAACGTGCTGTTCTTCGCCTTCGCCTACTACTTCGGCCAGACCGCCTGGGTCGCCGCGTGCCGTCGGCAGGAACTGCGCGAGCAGGCCGAACAGCTCCGCCGGTCGCAGGAGGAGGCGCGGGAACGCGCGGTGATGGGTGAACGGGTACGGATCGCCCGTGAGCTGCACGACGTGGTCGCCCACCACGTGTCGGTCATGGGGGTGCAGGCCGCCGCCTGCCGGCGGGTGCTGGACCGGGACCCGGACAAGGCCCGGACCGCCCTGAGCGCCATCGAGGACACGGCCCGGACGTCGGTCGACGAGTTGCGCCGGATGCTCGGCGTGCTGCGCGACCCGGGCGTCGGGCCCGGCGACGCACCGGCGGACACCGCCGGCATCGACCAGGTGGGTGCGCTGGTGGACCGGGCTCGGGAGACCGGGCTCCGCGCCGAACTCGGCGTGTTCGGCGACCCGCTTCCGCTGCCCCGATCGGTGTCGCAGGCGGCGTACCGGATGGTGCAGGAGGCGGTCACCAACTCCGTCAAGCACGCCCACGCCACCTCCCTGGACGTCCGGATCCGCTACCTCGCCCGGGAGTTGGAGGTGGACGTCAGCGACGACGGGCGCGGCGGCGTGCCGCAGGGCGACGGCCTCGGGCTGATCGGCATGCGTGAGCGGGCCGCCGCCCACGGGGGAACGCTGGAGGCCGGGCCCCGGTCCGGTGGTGGCTTCCGGGTCCGCGCCCGCATCCCGTTGCCCGTCGAGACCGCAGGACGGTCGGCGTGAGCGCCCCGGCGGCCGACCGGCCGATCCGGGTCCTGCTCGTCGACGACCAGCACCTGGTCCGCAGCGGCTTCCGGGTCATCCTCGAGGTGGAGGAGGACATCGAGGTGGTGGGCGAGGCCGCCGACGGTGAACGGGCCGTGTCGATGGCGGCCGCGCTCCGTCCGGACGTGGTGTTGATGGACGTGGAGATGCCGGTGCTCGACGGGTTGGCCGCGACCGGTCGGATCACCGGCGCCGGGGACCCCGACGGCCCGGCGGTGCTGATCCTCACCACCTTCGACAGGGACGACTACCTCTTCGCGGCGTTGCGCGCCGGGGCGAGCGGCTTCCTGCTCAAGAACGGCACCCCGGAGGACCTGATCGAGGCGGTGCGGGTGGTGGCCCGCGGCGACGGGCTGATCGCCCCGGCGCTCACCCGGCGGGTGATCTCCACCTTCGCCCGCCCCGGCGCTCTGCCGACCGGTCCTCGCCACGAGGCCTCGACGGCAGAGCTGACACCGCGCGAGCGGGAGGTGCTGGCGCTGGTCGCGCGCGGGTCCAGCAACGCGGAGATCGCCGCCGTCCTGCACGTCGGCGAGGCGACCGTGAAGACCCACGTGAGCCGGGTGCTGGCGAAGCTGGGCCTGCGCGACCGCGTCCAGGCGGTGATCTTCGCGTACGAGCACGGGCTGGTGCGGCCCGGCGGGTGACGGGTCCACCGAGCGACGGACCTCGTCGATCAGTCCCTGGTGGGACGACGAGCCGCCCGGGCGTCCGTAGCGTCGCCGGCATGACCAGCGTGCTCCACCTGGACGGCGTCGACCGAAGCTTCGGCGGCCGTCAGGTGCTCTCGGACGTCTCCTTCGACGTGACCGCCGGCCGGCTGACCGGGTTCGTCGGCGGCAACGGTGCCGGCAAGACCACCACCATGCGGATCATCCTCGGTGTGCTCGCCCCCGACGCGGGGCAGGTGACGTGGCAGGGGCGACAGCTCACCCGCGACGCGCGACGGCGGTTCGGCTACATGCCGGAGGAACGAGGCCTCTACCCGAAGATGACCACCCGCGAGCAGGTGGTCCACCTCGGCCGCCTCCACGGCCTGGGCCCGGCGGCGGCGCGCCGCCGCACCGACGAGCTCCTGGAGCGGATCGGCCTGGGCGAGCGCGGCGACGACCTGCTGGAGACCCTGTCCCTCGGCAACCAGCAGCGGGCCCAGATCGCCGCCGCCCTGGTGCACGACCCGGAGGTGCTCATCCTCGACGAGCCCTTCTCCGGGCTCGACCCACTGGCCGTCGACACCGTGGTCGCCGTGCTGCGGGAACGCGCCGCCGCCGGCGCGCCCGTGCTCTTCTCCAGCCACCAGCTCGACGTGGTCGAACGGCTCTGCGACGACCTCGTGATCATCGCCGGTGGCACGATCCGGGCGGCCGGCCCCCGCGACGAGCTGCGGGCCGCGTACACGTCACCCCGGTTCGAGCTGGTGGTCGACGGCGACGCCGGATGGCTGCGGGACCAGGCGGGCGTCAACCTGGTCGATCTCGACGGGAGACGCGCGGTGTTCGACCTCGCGCCGGCGGTCGACGACCAGTCGGTGCTGCGCGCGGCGCTGGCCCGTGGCCCGGTGCGGGTCTTCCACCCCGTCACCCCCTCCCTCGCCGAGATCTTCCGAGAGGTCAACCAGTGAACACCTACCAGGCCACCCGGCTGGTCGCCGCCCGCGAGATCAAGGTCAAGCTCCGCGACAAGTCGTTCCTCTACGGCACCCTGATCTTCCTGCTCATCGCGGTCGCCTCCACCGTCCTGCCGGCGCTGTTGCAGGGCGGTCCGTCGACGGTGGCGGTCACCGCCGCCCAGGCCGGTCCGCTGCGGACCGCCGGCCTGGACGTCCTCGTGGTCGCCGACGACGCCGAGGCGGAGCGGGCGGTACGCGCCGGCGACGCCGACGCGGCCGTCGTCGCCGGACCCACGGTGATCGGCGACGACCGGGCCCCGGACGACGTGGTGCGGGCGCTCAGCACGGCCCCGACGGTGCGGCTGCTCGACCCGGACGCGGTGGACCCGGTCACGGCCTACCTGGTGCCGTTCGCCTTCGCCTTCGTCTTCTTCGTCATGTCCCAGACGTTCGGCATCCAGGTGGCGCAGAGCGTCACCGAGGAGAAGCAGACCCGGATCGTGGAGATCCTGGTGGCGGCCGTGCCGGTCCGGGCGTTGCTGGCCGGCAAGATCCTCGCCGCCGGAGCGCTGGCGCTGGGCCAGGTCGCCCTGATCGCGCTCGCCGCGCTGGCCGGGATGCGCCTGGCCGGAAGTGGTGACCTGCTCGCCCTGGTCGCCCCCGCGCTGGGCTGGTTCGTGCCGTTCTTCCTGCTCGGCTTCCTGCTGCTGGCGGCGATGTGGGCGGCGGCCGGGGCGCTGGTCAACCGGCAGGAGGACATCGCCGGGGCGTCCACGCCGGTGCAGCTGGCAGTGATGGCCCCGTTCTTCGCGGTGGTGTTCCTCAACGACAACGCGACCGCGATGCGGATCCTGTCGTACCTGCCGATCTCCTCACCGACGGCGATGCCGGTCCGGCTGTTCACCGGGGACGCGGCCGGCTGGGAGCCGTTCGTGGCGCTGGCGCTGCTGCTGCTCACCGCCGCCGGCTTCCTCGCCGCCGGGGCGCGGGTCTACGAGGGCTCGCTGCTGCGGACGAACGGGCGCACCTCCGTGCGGGCGGCCTGGCGGCAGCGGGAGCGGATCGGCTGAGCCGCAGACGCGACAGGCGCCGGCCCCCGCGAGGGTGCCGGCGCCCGTGGCGGCGGACCGGGATCAGGCGTCGACGGCCGCCATGACCTCGTCCGGGACGTCGAAGTTCGCGTAGACGTTCTGCACGTCGTCGCAGTCCTCGAGGACGTCGATCAGCTTGAACACCTTGCGCGCGCCCTCCTCGTCCAAAGGCACGTTGACGCTCGGGATCAGCGACGACTCGGCCGACTCGTACTCGATGCCGGCGTCCTGCAGGGCGGTGCGGACCGCGATCAGGTCGGTCGGCTCGGAGACCACCTCGTACGCCTCACCGAGGTCGTTGACCTCCTCGGCGCCGGCGTCGAGGACCGCCATCATCACGTCGTCCTCGGTGGTGTCGGCCTTGGGGACGATCACCACGCCCTTGCGGGAGAACATGTAGGACACCGAGCCGGCGTCGGCCAGCGAGCCGCCGTTGCGGGTCAGCGCGGTGCGCACCTCGGTGGCCGCCCGGTTGCGGTTGTCGGTGAGGCACTCGATCAGCATCGCCACGCCGTTCGGGCCGTAGCCCTCGTACATGATCGTCTGCCAGTCGGCGCCGCCGGCCTCCAGGCCGGAGCCGCGCTTGACCGCGCGGTCGATGTTGTCGTTCGGGACCGAGTTCTTCTTGGCCTTCTGGATGGCGTCGAAGAGGGTGGGGTTACCGGCCGGGTCACCGCCGCCGGTCCGCGCCGCGACCTCGACGTTCTTGATCAGCTTGGCGAACATCTTGCCGCGCTTGGCGTCGATGACCGCCTTCTTGTGCTTGGTCGTCGCCCACTTTGAGTGGCCGGACATCTGTTACCTCCGTTGCTACCCGCCGTCTGCATCGACCGCACCGCGCACGCCCCGCTCCCGCCGGCGCACGCGGAGGTGCCGGTCAGCTCTGGTGGAAGCCGTGGCGGGCAGATGGCCCTGCCGAATCTCGGCAATCCTACCGACGCCGGCCGGGCGGATGTCACGCGCCGCACTGCGGCGACCTCGGCAGGGCGCCACAGTGCGGCAAACCGGTGGAAACCGCCGGTTCAGGCCGTGGCCCGCACCAGTTCCACGAAGTACGCGTGCAGCCGCCGGTCGCCGGTCAGCTCGGGATGGAACGAGGTGGCCAGCAGGTTGCCCTGCCGGACCGCGACGATCCGGTCGGCCGCCGGACCTCCCGCGACCCGGCCCAGCACCTCCACCCCGTCGCCGACCCGCTCGACCCACGGCGCCCGGATGAAGACCCCGTGGAACGGGCCGCCCTCGACGCCGGTGACCTCGACCGGCGCCTCGAACGAGTCGACCTGCCGGCCGAAGGCGTTGCGCCGCACGGTCATCTCGATGCCGGCGAAGCCCCGCTGGTCGGGCCGGCCGTCGAGCACCTCACCGGCCAGCATGATCATGCCGGCGCAGGAGCCGTAGACCGGCATCCCGGCGGCGATCCGCTTGTCGATCGGCTCGCGCAGCTCGAAGATGTCGACGAGCTTGCTGATCGTGGTGGACTCGCCGCCCGGGATCACCAGGCCGTCGACCGCGTCCAGCTCGACCGGGCGGCGCACCGGGCGGGCGTGGGCGCCGGCCGCGGCGAGCGCGGCCAGGTGCTCGCGGACGTCGCCCTGCAGGGCGAGCACGCCGACGACGGGCGGGCGCATCGTCACCAGCCGCGCTCGGCCAGGCGGTGCGGCTGCGGGATCTCGTCGACGTTGATCCCGACCATCGCCTCGCCGAGGCCCCGGGAGACCTTTGCCAGCACGTCCGGGTCGTCGTGGAAGGTGGTGGCCTTGACGATCGCGGCGGCCCGCTGGGCCGGGTTGCCGGACTTGAAGATGCCGGAGCCGACGAAGACGCCCTCGGCGCCCAGCTGCATCATCATGGCGGCGTCGGCCGGGGTGGCGATGCCGCCCGCGGTGAACAGCACCACCGGCAGCTTGCCGGTCTCGGCGACCTCCTTGACCAGCTCGTACGGCGCCTGGAGCTCCTTGGCGGCGACGAACAGCTCGTCGGCCGGCAGCGAGCTCAGCCGGGCGATCTCCTGCCGGATCCTCCGCATGTGCATGGTGGCGTTGGAGACGTCACCGGTGCCGGCCTCGCCCTTGGAACGGATCATCGCCGCGCCCTCGGTGATCCGGCGCAGCGCCTCGCCCAGGTTGGTAGCGCCGCAGACGAACGGGACGGTGAACTGCCACTTGTCGATGTGGTTGGCGTAGTCGGCCGGGGTGAGCACCTCGGACTCGTCGACGTAGTCCACGCCGAGCGCCTGGAGGACCTGCGCCTCGACGAAGTGGCCGATCCGGGCCTTGGCCATCACCGGGATGGAGACCGCCTCGATGATGCCGTCGATCATGTCCGGGTCGCTCATCCGGGAGACGCCGCCCTGGGCCCGGATGTCGGCGGGCACCCGCTCCAGCGCCATCACCGCGACGGCGCCGGCGTCCTCGGCGATCTTCGCCTGCTCGGGGGTGACCACGTCCATGATCACGCCGCCCTTGAGCATCTCGGCCATGCCGCGCTTGACCCGCGCGGTGCCGACGACGGGGCCGGTGGCGCCGGTGTTGGGAGAGGTGGATTCGGACACGGGTCATCGCTCCTTGGGACGGACACTCGGGGTGGAACGCTGCCAGGCTACGACGGCGTCGACGCTGGTCCGACAGCCAATCAGACCCCCGGTGGCCTGCCCTGTGGCCCCGATCACCCCTGCTGGGGGGGCCGCTCCCCCGCCGGACCCCCTCGACGCGACGCAGCCCAAGGCGGGAAGGCCCGAACCAGCCGGCGACCGTCCGGGCCGGGGCGCGTGGGCGAGCGCGGGACGCGAAAATCGTCGCGAGCGCGATACCTCAGAGTCATTTTGATACCTCTGAGGTATCGCGCTCACAGCTCTCGTTGCGCCGCCCGCCGTCAGCGGCCTCACCGCAGCCCGCGACCACGCCGACGCCGACGTCAACGGCCCAACATGCCGTAACCCGCGGCCACAGCGACGTCGGAAGGCCCGACATGCCGCAACCCGGGTCAGCCGGTGGTGACGTCGGCCGGGACGGTCAGGGTCGGGTCGTCGATGTCGAAGTAGCGGGGCCAGGTGTGCCGCCGCCCCATCCGGAACAGCCGCACCAGCGGGCGGCTACGCGCCGTCCGGGCGTCCCGGACCAGGTCGGTGTGCACCTGCCGGGCCAGCGCCAACCGCCGGCTCGCCGCCACCACCGCCTCGCAGTCCCGGTCGGCCGGGTCCAGGTCCACCGTACGCAGCTGCCGGGTCAGGTCGTTCTCGGCCGCCTCCCGCTCCTGCGGCGCGGCGTCCAGGGCGATCCGGGCCGCCGCGTACAGCTCGACGCCGTACCGGCGCTCGGCCAGCACCGCGGCGGCCGCCGCCCGGCGCAGCAGGTGGGCGTCCAACGCCCGGGCCGCCAGCTCCGCCCGGGACTGCAACCGTTCGACCCGCCCGGCGGTCCAGGTCAGGTACGCCGCCACCAGCCCGAGCACCAGACCCGCACCCACCAGCCACCACATGCCCGGCATCGTAGTGCCGCCCGGTTCCCCGCCCGGCACGGACGCGGCCGTCGTCACGCGAACGTCACATCCGCACCAACGGCACCCCGACTCAGGGCAGGCCCACCCACTCCTGGTCGATGACCCGCCCGTCGGTGGCCTCGATCGCGGCGGCGTACACCTCCACCACGCGGCGGGCCACCACCGGCCAGTCGAAGTGGGTGACCACCTGGTCGCCGCAGGTGGTCAGGGCGGCCCGCCGCGCGGGGTCGTCGAGCAGCTCCGCCAGGGCGGCGCGCAGCGCGGCCGGGTCACCGGTCGGGAAGAGCCGGCCGGCCCGACCGCCGTCGAGCACCCGGCGGAACGCGTCCAGGTCGCTGGCGACCACGGTGGTGCCGGCGGCGAGCGCCTCGGTGAGGATCATCCCGAAGGACTCCCCGCCGATGTTCGGCGCGACGTACAGGTGCACGCTGCGCAGCATCCGCGCCTTGTCGGCCTCGGAGACCAGGCCGAGGAAGGTGACCCGGTCGTGCAGCCCGGCCGGGATCCGGTCGAACAGGTCGTCCCGGTCGCCGGGCCCGGCGACCAGCAGCCGCAGCCCCGGCCGCTGGGCGGCCAACGCCACGAACGCGTCGCGCAGCACCGGGAAACCCTTGCGCGCCTCGGTGAAGCGGCCCAGGAAACCCAGCGTCCCGCCGACCCCCGGCCCGCACTCCCCCGGCCAGCCCGGCAGCGGCTGCGCGTCGACGAACTTGGCGACCGTCACCCCGTTGGGGATCTCCACCGCGCCGCCGTCCATGTGCTCGACCTGCACCTTGCGGGCCAGGGCGCTGACCGCGATCCGGGCGGTGATCCGCTCCAGCAGGATCTGGAGCACCCCCTGCGCGGCCGACAGCACCCGGGAGCGGGTCATCGCGGTGTGGAAGGTGGCCACCACCGGGCCCCGGGCACAGAGCACCGCCAGCATCGACAGGCTCGGCGTGAGCGGCTCGTGCACGTGCAGCACGTCGAACTCGCCCCGGGTGATCCAGCGCCGCACCCGGGCGGTGGAGACCGGCCCGAACGCGATCCGGGCCACCGACCCGTTGTACGGCAGCGGCATCGCCCGCCCCGCCGACACCACGTACGGCGGCAGCGCGGCGTCGTCGTCGGCCGGGGCCAGCACGCTGACCTCGTGTCCCAGGCCGATCAGCGCCTCGGCCAGGTCGACGATGTGGTTCTGCACCCCGCCGGGGACGTCGAAGGAGTACGGGCACACGATGCCGATCCGCACGTCAACGCCTCTCGTCCGCGCGCGCGGGGTCCCGCCGCGCCGCGTCGTCGGCGACCAGCCGGCCGCCCACTCAGACCGAGCCGGTGGTGGCCGGCGGCTGCACCGGGGCGGACCCGCCCCGAGCGGCGCCGGGCTGGTCCAGCCACATCCGCTGCAACATGTGCCAGTCTTCCGGATGCCGGGCGATGCCCGCCGCCAGACCGTCGGCAATCTGCTGGGTGAGCCGGCGTACCCGCTGGTCCAGCGGGCCGCTGTCCGGGTCGGGCAGCTCCAGCGGGCCCTCGAGCGAGGCGCGGGCGGCGTCCGGTTCGTACCACATCGAGGCGACGTAGAGCGGCGCGCCGGTGCGGATCGCCAGCAGCGCGCAGCCGGCCGGCATCCGGGTCCGACCGCCGAAGAAGTCGACCTCCACGCCCCGGGCGGAGAGGTCCCGGTCGGCGAGCAGCGGCACCACCGTGCCCGCCTGCACCCGGTCCACCAGCACGTCGAAGGCCGGCCGGTCACCGCCGTGGGTGGGCAGGATCTCCATGCCGAGGCCCTGGCGGAAGGCGAGGAAGCGCTCGTATACGGCCTCCGGCTTGAGTCGCTCGGCGACCGTGGTGATCGGCCAGCCGGTGGCCGCCACCCAGGCGCCCGCGGCGTCCCAGTTGCCGGCGTGCGGCAGCGCCACCACCGCGCCCCGACCGGCGGCCACGTCCGCGGCGAGCTTCTCCGCGCCGTCCAACCGGAATCCGGCCAGGATCTGCTCCCGACTGCACGAGGGCAGCCGGAACGCCTCCATCCAGTACCGGGCGTACGAGCGCAGGCCGCGCCGGGCCAGCTCGTCCAGCTCCGCCTCGGGCACGTCCGGGCCGACCACCCGGCGCAGGTTCGCGCGGAGTCGGGCCGTACCCCCGCCGCCCCTGCGGTGGGCGCGGTCCGCGCCCGCCCGGAAGGCCGCCGCCACCACGGGCCGGGGCAGCGCCCGGACCAGGCGCCAGCCGGCGACGTAGCCGAGCTCGGTGAGGTTCACTGCGGGCCGACCCGCTGGGCCTGCCGGTACACGTGGGCCATCCGCTGCCCGACCGTGAAGATCGACACGGCGGCCAGCAGCCACAGCGCGATCTCCAGGGCCAGCGGCACGCCGAAGCCGGTGAGCAGGCCGCCCACCCCGACGATCAGCAGCCGTTCGGTGCGCTCGGCGATGCCCACGTTGCAGGTCATCCCGAGCCCCTCGGCGCGGGCCTTGACGTAGGAGACCAGACCGCCGGCGGCCAGGCAGATCAGCGCGGCCGCCGTCCCGGCGTGGTCGCCCTCGGTGGCCAGCCAGTACGCCACCGCGCCGAAGACGGCGCTGTCGGCGATCCGATCCATGCTCGAGTCGAGGAAGGCGCCGAACCGGGTGGAGCCCCCGCTCATCCGGGCCATCGTCCCGTCGAGCAGGTCGGTCAGCGCGAAGAACGTCACGACCAGGGCGCCGGCGACCAGGTGGCCGCGGGCGCCGAGGCCGAGAGCGCCGACGAGCACGCCGAGGGTGCCGGTCACGGTGACCGCGTTGGGGGTGACGCCGGCGCGGAGCAGGCCGCGCGCGATCGGCTCGACGACGCGGGTCATCCCCGCGCGGGCCGACACTTGGAAGATCTTCGCCATGGCGGTCCCACGATAACGGCCCGCGTTGCGACGCGGTACGCCCGGTCAGCCCGGAGCCTTGTGCCGGGTCGGCAACGGGTGTGAGATCGGACGTGGCGGGGTGAGCCAGCTCACCCGGCCACCCGTCCCGTTACCGCAGGGCAGCAGAGCACCGGAGGATGTCGCCGCGGAACCCGCTCGGGCCGCTTCCCGTCGCGCGCGGCGGACACCACCCACCACGGCTGAGGGAGGTGCGCCCGGATGGCGCAGAAAAATCAGGAGAAGGGTGTCACCGGCGGCGCGCCGGTGGTGACCGGGCCCGACAGGGTTCGCAACGTGGTGCTCGTCGGGCACTCCGGCGCGGGCAAGACCACGCTGGTGGAGGCGCTGCTCGCCGCCACCGGCACGATCGGTCGGGCCGGCACGGTCACCGACGGCACCACCGTCTGCGACCACGACCCGGCGGCCGTACGCCAGCAGCGCTCGGTGAGCCTGGCCTGCGCCCCGCTGGTGCACGACGGCGTCAAGGTCAACCTCCTCGACACCCCCGGTTACGCCGACTTCGTCGGTGAGCTGCGGGCCGGGCTGCGGGCCGCCGACGCGGCGCTGTTCGTGGTCTCCGCCGTCGACGGGATGGACGCGGCCACCGCGGCGCTGTGGGAGGAGTGCGCGGCGGTCGACATGCCGCGCGCCGTGGCGGTGGCCCGGCTGGACCACCCGCGCGCCGACTTCGACGAGGCGGTGGCGCTGTGCCAGCGGGTCTTCGGGGACAACGTGCTCCCGCTCTACCTGCCGATGCTCGGTGACGACGGGGTCTCCACGGCCGGGCTGCTCGGCCTGATCACCCAGCGGGTCTTCGACTACACCGCCGGGCACCCCGCCGCCGTACGCGAACCGGACCCGGAGCACCTGCCGGCCATCGGCGAGTCCCGCGGCGAGCTGATCGAGGGGATCATCGCCGAGAGCGAGGACGAGACCCTGATGGACCGCTACCTCGGCGGCGAGGAGATCGGCACCGACATCCTCATCGAGGACCTGGAGAAGGCGGTCGCCCGCGGCCACTTCTATCCGGTGGTGCCGGTCTGCGCCGGGACCGGGGTCGGCCTGGACGCGCTGCTGGAGGTGCTCACCGCCGGCTTCCCGTCGCCGCTGGAGCACGACCTGCCCGCGGTCACCGGGGTGGACGGCTCCCCCCGGCCGCCGCTGACCTGCGACCCGGACGGCCCGTTGGTCGCCGAGGTGGTCAAGACCACCGTCGACCGGCACGTCGGGCGGGTCTCCCTGGTCCGGGTCTTCTCCGGCACCCTCCGGCCCGACCAGGTGATCCACGTCTCCGGGCACGGCCTGACCGAACGCGGCCACCCCGACCACGACGCCGACGAGCGGGTCGGCCACATCTACACCCCGCTGGGCGCGACGCTGCGCGAGGCCGACGCCTGTGTGGCCGGCGACCTCTGCGCGATCACCAAGTCGGGCAGCGCGGAGACCGGCGACACCATCTCCGCCAGGGACGAGCCGCTACTGATCGCCCCCTGGGACATGCCCGAGCCGCTGCTGCCGGTGGCGATCGTGGCGAAGAGCCGGGCCGACGAGGACGCCCTGGCCCGCAACCTGGGCCGGCTGGTCGCCGGTGACCCGACCATGCGGCTGGAACGCAACCCGGAGACCCACCAGCTGGTGCTCTGGTGCATGGGCGAGGCGCACGCCGACGTGGTGCTGGACCGGCTGCGCAGCGGCGGCGTCGAGCTGGAGACCGAGCCGGTGCGGGTGTCGCTGCGGGAGACCCTGACCGGCGCCGCCCGCGGGCACGGCCGGCACGTCAAGCAGTCCGGCGGCCACGGCCAGTACGCCGTCTGCGACATCGAGGTGGAGCCGCTGCCCCGCGGCGCCGGCTTCGAGTTCGTCGACAAGGTCGTCGGCGGGGCGGTGCCGCACAACTACATCCCGTCGGTGGAGAAGGGCGTCCGGGCCCAGCTGGAGCGCGGCCTGGTCGCCGGCCACCCGGTGGTGGACCTGCGGGTCACCCTGGTCGACGGCAAGGCGCACAGCGTCGACTCCTCCGACGCGGCCTTCCAGACCGCCGGGGCGATGGCCCTGCGCGACGCCGCCGACAAGGCCGCCCCGGCGCTGCTGGAACCGGTCGACGAGGTGACCGTCCGGGTGCCCGACCCGTCGGTCGGCGCGGTGCTGGGCGACCTGTCCGGCCGGCGCGGCCGGGTGCTCGGCACCGAACCCGACCCGGACGCCGAGGGCCGCACCCTGGTCCGCGCCGAGGTGCCGGCCACCGAACTGCTCCGGTACGCGGTCGAGCTGCGCGCGATGACCGCCGGCACCGGCACCTTCCGTCGCGAGTTCGCCCGCTACGACCCGATGCCCACCCACCTCGCCGACCAGCTGCGCAAGGAACACGCCGCCGACGGCTGAACCCCGACCCGGCCCGGGCCGCCGTCGTGGGCGACGGCGGTCAGGGGCGGGCGGTGGGCACCGACGGCATCGGCCAGAACGGGCGGTCGGCGTCGCGCAGGGCCGCCGAGCGGACCGCGGCGAGGCGGCGCTCCACCTCGGCGAACTGGTCCGGGGCGAGCGGGCCGAGGCGCAGCGCCGCGGCGTTCTCCTCGACCTGGGCCACCGTGCGGCAGCCCGGGATCGGCACCGTCCGGCCGCTGCGGGCCCAGATCCAGCCCAGCGCCCCCTGGGCCGGGGTACGGCCGTCGGCGGTCAACGCGTCGCGTACCGCCGCCGCGCGGCGCAGCCACTCCGGGGCGGGCCGGCCGCCGCGGAACCACTCCAGCCAGGTGGGCCCGGTACCGCGTACGTCGTCGCGGGGCAGCGTGGAGCCGGCGGCGTACTTGCCGGTGAGCAGGCCCATCCCGAGCGGGCCCCGGGCCACGCTGGCCAGGTCGTACTTCTCGCAGACGGCAAGCAGTTCCGGGGCGTCGCGCAGCACCGACAGGCCATGCTGCACGGCGGTCGCCGAGGTGCCCCGCCGGCCGAGGGCGGCGGCCCGGTCGGGCCGGTCGGTGCTCCACCCGTACGCCCGGACCAGCCCGTCGGCGACCAGCTCCTCGCAGGCGCCCAGCAGCGCCTCCGCCCGTGGCACCGGCAGGTCGCCCAGGTGCAGCTGGTACAGGTCGATCCGGTCGGTGCCGAGCCGGCGCAGCGAGGCGACCACCGCCCGGCGCAGGTACGCCGGGCTGGTGTCCTCACCGGTGGCCTGCCGGGCGTCCTCGTCGAAGGTGTACCCCCACTTGGTGGCGATCACCGCCTCGTCGCGTCGGCCGGCGAGCGCCCGGCCGAGGATCCGCTCGCCGTGCCCCGCGCCGTACGTGTCGGCGGTGTCGAAGAGGGTCACCCCCAGGTCCAGGGCCCGGTGGACCGCCCGGACGGACTCCTCGTCGTCGACCGGTCCCCAGCCCAGCGGTCGGCCCGCCTCGGCCCAGGGGCCGCCGATCGCCCAGCACCCCATGCCCAGGGCGCTGACCTCGATGCCGCTGCGGCCCAGCGTCCGCGTCGTCACTGCCACCGACGCATCGTGCCATCCTGTCGGGCCGGGCGGGCGGGATGGTGACCGTTGGTGCATGATCGACCGCATGCGGCTGTTGGGAGTGGACGTCGGCGGCGTGATCATCGAACCGGCCGACTCCGACGAGGACACGTCGTTCTTCGGGGCGAACTGGCGGCTCACGCCGGCGGTGCCGGGGGCCTTCGAGGCGCTGGCGACGCTGGTCGGGCTCGCCGACGAGGTGCACGTGGTGTCCAAGTGCGGCGAGTCGACCGAGCGGCGTACCCGGGACTGGCTGGCCCACCACGGCTTCCACGACCGCACCGGGATCGGGCCGGAGCGGCTGCACTTCTGCCGCAGCAGGCCGGAGAAGGGGCCGATCGCGGCCCGGCTGGGGCTCACCGACTTCGTCGACGACCGGTTGGAGGTGCTCGGTTACCTGGACACCGTCGGGCACCGGTACCTGTTCCGCCCCCGGCCGGCCGAGGTCGCCGCGCACACCGGGCACCTGCCCGGCGTACACCGGGTGGAAAGCTGGCCGGAGCTGGTGGCCGCGTTCCGCGCGGCCGGCTGACCCGGCGCGCCTCGACCCTCAGGCGGGCCAGGCCTTGGCGAACAGCTCGCGGGTGTCGGCCAGCAGCTGCGGCAGGACTTTGGTCCGCCCGACCACCGGCATGAAGTTCGCGTCGCCGCCCCACCGGGGCACCACGTGCTGGTGCAGGTGGGCGGCGATCCCGGCGCCGGCCACACCGCCCTGGTTCATCCCCAGGTTGAAGCCGTGCGCGTTGCTGACCTGCCGCACCACCCGCATCGCGTCCTGGGTGAAGGCGGCCAGCTCGGCGGTCTCCGGCACGTCCAGCTCGGTGTAGTCGGCCACGTGCCGGTACGGGCAGACCAGCAGGTGCCCGGGGTTGTACGGATAGAGGTTGAGCACCGCGAAGACGTGCTCGCCCCGGGCCACCACCAGGCTGGTCTCCGGCGGCAGGCCGGGGGCCAGGCAGAACGGGCAGCCGGTGGGCTTCTCGTAGCCGCCCTCGGGCCGTTCCTCCCCGGAGATGTAGGTCATCCGGTGCGGCGTCCAGAGCCGCTCCAGACCGTCCGCCAGTCCGTCGTCGAGGTGCCGCTGCGCGCCCGTCACGCTGGCGATCCTACGGTCCGGGCGGGCCGGCCGCCGAGCGGCACGGCCCGCCCGGGCTCCGTCAGGTGTTCGGGGTGCCGGGCGCGGTCGGGCCGGCGTTGGTCCGGGAGCGGACCACGTCCAGCACGTGCGCCGCCGCCTCGTCCAGCGGTACGCCGTTGCGCTGCGAGCCGTCCCGGTAGCGGAAGGAGACCGTCCCGGCGGCCACGTCGTCGTCGCCGGCGATCACCATGAACGGGATCTTCTGCTGCTGGGCGTTGCGGATCTTCTTCTGCATCCGGTCGTCGCCCATGTCGACCTCGGCCCGGATCCCCTGCCGGCGCAGCGTGTCGGCGAAGCCCTCCAGATAGTCGGCGTGGTCGTCGCGGATCGGGATGCCGACCACCTGCACCGGGGCCAGCCAGGCCGGGAACGCGCCCGCGTAGTGCTCGGTGAGCACCCCGATGAACCGCTCGATCGAGCCGAACTTCGCGCAGTGGATCATCACCGGCTGCTGCCGGGTGCCGTCCGCCGCCTGGTACTCCAGCCCGAAGCCCTTCGGCTGGTTGAAGTCGTACTGGATGGTGGAGAGTTGCCAGGTGCGGCCGATGGCGTCCTTGGCCTGCACGGAGATCTTCGGGCCGTAGAACGCCGCGCCGCCCGGGTCGGGCACCAGGTCCAGGCCGGTCTCCCGGGCGCACTCCTCCAGCACCACGGTCGCCGTCGCCCAGTCCTCGTCGGACCCGACGAACTTGTCCAGCTTGTTCTCGTCGCGGGTCGACAGCTCCAGGTAGAAGTCGTCGATGCCGAAGTCCTTGAGCAGGCTCAGCACGAAGTTCAGCAGGTGCTTGATCTCGCCCGGCGCCTGCTCCCGGGTGCAGTAGGAGTGCGAGTCGTCCTGGGTCAGGCCGCGCACCCGGGTCAGGCCGTGCACCACGCCGGACTTCTCGTACCGGTAGACCGACCCGAACTCGAACAGTCGCATCGGCAGCTGCCGGTAGGACCGCCCGCGGGACCGGTAGATCAGGTTGTGCATCGGGCAGTTCATCGCCTTGAGGTAGTAGTCCGCGCCCTCGAGCTCCATGGGCGGGTACATGCCGTCGGCGTAGTAGGGCAGGTGGCCGGAGGTGTGGAAGAGCCCTTCCTTCGAGATGTGCGGCGTTCCGACGTACTGGAAGCCCTCCTCGATGTGGCGGGCGCGGACGTAGTCCTCCATCTCCCGCTTGATCACGCCACCCTTGGGGTGGAAGACCGCCAGGCCGGAGCCGATCTCGTCGGGGAAGCTGAACAGGTCGAGGTCCGCGCCGAGCTTGCGGTGGTCGCGCCGGGCGGCCTCCTCGAGGAGCTTCAGGTACGCCTTGAGCTCGTCGCGGGTCGGCCACGCGGTGCCGTACACCCGCTGCAGCTGCGGGTTCTTCTCCGAACCCCGCCAGTAGGCGGCGGCCGAGCGCATCAGCTTGAACGCGCCGATCAGCCGGGTGTTCGGCAGGTGCGGGCCGCGGCACAGGTCCGACCAGCAGACCTTGTCCTCGTTCGCGGCGAGGTTGTCGTAGATGGTCAGCTCACCGCCGCCGACCTCCATCACCTCGGAGGAGTCCAGCCCCTCGCCCTTGACGTCCACCAACTCCAGCTTGAACGGCTCGGCGGCCAGCTCGGCCTTCGCCTCGTCCAGGCTGCCGAAGCGGCGGCGACGGAACCGCTGGCCGGACTTGACGATCTCCTGCATCCGCTTCTCGAGCTTGGCCAGGTCGTCCGGCTGGAACGGCTTGTCCACGGCGAAGTCGTAGTAGAAGCCGTTCTCGATCGGCGGGCCGATGCCCAGCTTGGCCTCGGGGAAGACGTCCTGCACCGCCTGGGCGAGCACGTGCGCGGTGGAATGGCGCAGCACGTTGAGCCCGTCCGGGGTGTCGATGGCGACCGGCTCCACGCTGGTCTCCTCGGCGGGCGTCCAGTCCAGGTCGCGCAGCTGGCCCTGCGGGTCGCGGACCACCACGATCGCCCTGGGGCCGCTGGTGGGCAGGCCGGCCGCGGCCACCGCGTCGGCCGCCGTCGTCCCGGCGGCGACGACGACGGGGTCGGCCACGACGGGGGTACGGGGTGCGGACACGGTGGCTCCTGTCGTCGATCCGGATCTGGGGCGCCGGCTCACCGGCTCCTGCGATGCTATCGGTCGCCCGTCGACGTGCCGTCGGCGACGCCGGGTCCGTCCCCGCCGGTGGCGTCCGGTTCGGCCCCCCGTTGAACCTTTCTGCTCCCCGGGCCGAACTACCGGGTGGGGCCGGAGCCGGTGCCGGCCCGGTGCGAACGGATGGGGCGACATGACGATGACCCGTCGGGTCCGGGCGGCGCTGCTGCTGACCGCCGTGGCGACCGGAACCCTGGCCGGGCCGGGTACCGCCTCGGCGGCGGGTCCGGGCGCCGGGATCTCCGGCCCGCCGAGGGGAGCCGCGGTGGCCGTTTCCGGTGCGGCGGTGGGGGTGACGGTGACGACCACCCCGGCGCAGGTGCACCAGGGGGACGCGGTCGAGGTGGCCGTGCTGCTGCCCGAGGAACGGGCCGGCAGCCGGACCACCCGGATCGAGTTGCGGATGCCGCCGGACGCCCCGATCGGGGAGGTCTATCCGTTGTCCGTGCCGGACTGGGCGCCCCGGATCACCACCCGCACCCTCGACCGCCCGGTCGCCGGCATCCACTCCCCCGAACTCGACCAGGTGACCGAGGCCGTCACCTGGACCAGGGCGCCCGGCGCCGGCACCGGACCCGCCCGGCTCTCCCTCGGCATGGGACCGATGCCCGCCACCGACCGGGTGAGGTTCCAACTGATCCAGACGTACGCCGACGGCACCGTCGTCCGGTGGGCGGACCCGGCCGGCGGGGCACATCCCGCGCCGACGATCCCGCTGCTGCCGGCCCTGCCCGTCTCGGGCGGCCACGCCGGGCACGGCGGCACCGACGCCGGGGGTCCGGCCCAGCAGCCCGGCTCGGCGCCCGGGTCGGACGGGGCACCTGGGGCGTACCCGGGGCCGGACGGGGGTCGGGCGCCGACGGCGGCATCCGGCGACGGGCCGAGTGCCGACCTGCTGCTGGGCGGGGGGCTGCTCGCCGGGCTGGGCGGCGGGGCCGCGATCGGCTGGCTGGTCAGCCGCCGCCGACACCACGCACTAGCCCTCCCGACCGACACCCCCGCCCCCGCCCCCGCCCCCGACGCCGACCCCGACCCCGACAAGGACCGCGACCTAGTCCCCGCCGACACCTCCAGCGCCCCTCGCTGAAGCCCGCCGAGCGCACAACTTCACCGAAACAGTCCCCTCCCCAGCGAAGGAGGCAACTACTTCCACGGAGTTGCGCGGATCTTGACGCGAAGCGCCGCAGCGGGCGGCGGCGCGGGGACGACGCGATCGGGGTGGGGTGTCAGGGGAGCCAGGTGGGGAGGGGTTCGCGGGCGCCCAGCCAGCCCGACGGGACCCCGGCGGGGGTGCCGACGCCGGAGTAGGCGGCCACCACGGCACCCACGATGGCGGCGGTGGTGTCCACGTCCCCGCCCGCCTCGACGCAGGCGCGCAGCGCCGCCGGATAGTCGTCGAGGTGGCTGGCGGCCACCCAGAGGGTGAACGGCACGGTGTCCTGCGCGGTGATCCGGGAGCCGTTGCCCAGCGCGTCCACCACCCGCGGCAGCGGCCGGCCGAGCAGGGCGGCGGCCCGGCGTACCCCGTCGTGCACCTCGCCGGCCGGGTCGAGGGCGGCGGTGACCGCGGCCAGCAGCCGGGCCGGCTCGGGGCGGTCGCCGGCCAGCCGGGCGCGGGCGGCCAGCGCGGCGGCGACCGCCACCGCGACCGCGCCGGCGATCCCCTCCGGGTGGGCGTGGGTGACCTCGGCGCAGGCGCGGGCCTGGTCGGCGGCGCGCCGGGTGGAGTCGGCGAACCAGGCGCCCAGCGGGCCGACCCGCATGGCGGCCCCGTTGCCGCAGGAGCCCTGCCCGTCGAAGGCCGACGCGGCGGCCACCGGCCAGGGGGTGCCGCCCCGGATCAGTTCGAGGATGCCGACCGCCCCGGCGCCGTAGCGGCGGGCCGGGTCGTAGCGCCGCGCGAAGGAGGTGGCCAGGGCGTCCCGGTCGACCTCCCCCGCGGTGGCGAGGACCGCCAGCACCGAGCAGGCCATCTCGGTGTCGTCGCTCCACGGCCACGGACCGGTCGGCGGATCACCCCAGGGGGCCACCGCGTCGCCGGGACGGAAGAAGGTCCCGCCCAGCGCGTCGCCGACCGACAGGCCGGTCAGGGCGTCCCGGGCCAGCGCCAGCCGGGTGTCGGGGAAGAGAGTGAACGCCATCGTCGTCCCAGCTTGCCCGGTTCCGGGGTGTGCCGCAACGCGATCAACTTGCCACGCCAAGTACGGTTCTCCACGTGGCCACCGTGCTCCTGGTCGAAGACGACCACGTCGTCCGCGGCGCGATGCTCCGCTCCCTCACCGACCGTGGGCACGCCGTGCACGCCGTGGGCACCGCGCTGGACGCCCTGCGCCGGGTCGCCGCGGAGACCCCCGACCTGGTGGTGCTCGACCTGGGCCTGCCCGACCTGGACGGCTCGGACGCGCTGCGGATGCTGCGCGGCATCACCGACGTGCCGATCATCATCGCCACCGCCCGCGACGACGAGCAGTCGGTGGTCCGCCTGCTGCGGGCCGGCGCCGACGACTACATGGTCAAGCCGTTCACCGGGGCGCACCTCGACGCCCGGATCACCACCGTGCTGCGCCGGGTCGGTCGGGCCAGCCGGACCGTGCAGCCGGCCGTGCACACCGTGGGGGGCCTGCGGGTGGACGTCGGCGAACGCAGCGCGCTGCTCGACGGGGAGCCGCTGGCGCTCACCCGCAAGGAATTCGACCTGCTGGCGTATCTCGCCGCGCGACCGGGCCGGGTAGTGTCCCGCCGGGAACTCTTGGAGGAGGTATGGCGGCAGCCATCGGTCGGCGAGGACCAGACCATCGACGTTCACCTCTACTGGCTACGCCGAAAGATGGGCGAGTCCGCGGCGAAGCCGCGCTACCTGCGCACCGTGCGGGGGGTGGGATTCCGGCTGGTGGCCCCGGACTGAGGGCCGCGCTGGCCGGGCTCACGGCCGGCATGTGCAGCCTGGTCGCGCTCGCCTTCCTCGTCCCGCTCGGGATCAGCCTGCGCGACGAGGCACACGACCAGGTGCTCGCCGACGCCGCCCGGCGCGGCGCGCTGGTCACCGGGGCGCTGGCGGTCAGCACGGACCCGGCCGCGGTCCGCCGTGCCGTGCAGGCCAGCGGCGACACCCCGCAGACCCGGGCGGTCGTGCACGGGCTGGGCGCCGGTCCGGCCGGCCGGGTCGACGAGGCCGACCTGAACCGGGCCCGGGACGCGCGCCGCTCCGAGGTGGTCGACGTGCCCGGCGGCAAGGCCCGGCTCGACCCGGTGGTGCTCGGCGAACGGGTCGTCGTGGTCGAGGTCTTCGTCCCGCAGGACCTGCTAGACGAGGGTGCCGGTGGCCGCTGGCTGCTCCTGGCCGCGGTGGCGTTCGCCCTGGTCGGCGCGTCGGTCATCGTGGTCGACCGGGTCGCCGCCCGGGCCGTGGAGTCCACCGGCGAGCTGGTCGAGGCGGCGCTCGCGGTGGGCGCCGGCGACCTCGGCGTACGACTGGAGCCGAGCGGTCCGCGCGAGCTGGTCGAGGCCGGCTACGCGTTCAACCGGATGGCCGACCGCCTGGTGGCGACGCGCGCCGACGAGCGGGAACTGGTGGCGGACCTCTCCCACCGGCTGCGTACCCCGCTGACCGCGTTGCGGCTGGACGCCGAGGCGTTGGAGTCCGACGACACCAGCATCGGCATGTTCAGCGAGGCGGAGCTGGACCGGCGCCGCGGCATCCGGCGCATCCGGCAGGCGATCGTCACCCTGGAGGGCGAGGTCGACCAGCTGATCAAGACCACCCGTAAGGCGGTCGGCCAGGAGAGCGCCCCGGCGACGTGCGACGTCAGCGAGGTGGTCCGGGACCGGATGGTCTTCTGGGCGGCGCTCGCCGGCGACCAGAACCGCCCGCACCGGGTGACCGGGGCGCAGCTGCGGATCCCCGCGTCGGTGCCCCGGGCCGAACTGGCCGCCGCGCTGGACGCGGTGATCGGCAACGTCTTCCGCTACACCCCGCAGGGCACCGCGTTCGAGGTGGCCGTCTCCCGCCGGGACGGGTACGTGGCGATCCGGATCGACGACGCCGGCCCGGGCATCCCGGATCCGGACCGGGCACTGCGCCGGGGCTCCAGCGACCAGGGCTCCACCGGCCTGGGACTGGACATCGCCAAGCGGGTCGCCCTCCAGGCCAACGGGTCGGTGAGCATCGACCGGGCCCGGCTCGGCGGCGCCAGCGTGGTGATGCTGCTGGCCGACCCGGAGGCGGTGCCCCGCCAGGTGAGCCGGTTCGGGCTGGTCGGGCGGATGGCGCGGGACGCGCGGGAGCCGAAGAGCAGTGGCCGGCGCTGGCCCCGGAAACGCCCCACCGACAGCTGAACCGGCGTCGGCTGTGCGCCGCCGCAAGTCTTCCTTAGATCCGGGTTAACGGTGCCGGGGTCCGGCCCGCGACCTGTCAGGATCGTCTTCGAACCCATCAGTTCCGCCGGCCATTCGCCCCGTTCCACCCACCCGGCCGGCGGAGCAGCGCGCGGCGGGAGCCGGTCCCCCCACACCAGGCTTCCGCCGCGCGCCACCTCCCCCCGCCGCTCAGCCGGCGACACCCGCCAGGTACGCGTCGATCTCGGCGCCGATCCGCGCCTTCTCCGCCGGCTCCAGAAAGGACGCGGTGACCGCGTTGCGGGCCAGCCCGGCCAGGCCCTCCGGGCCGGCGTCCAGCAGCGACGCGGCGACGGCGTACTCCTCGTTGAGGGTGGTGCCGAACATCGGCGGGTCGTCGGAGTTGATGGTGACCAGCACGCCGGCGTCGACCAGCCGCCGCAGCGGGTGCTCGGCGATGGTCGGCACCGCCCGGGTGCGTACGTTGGAGGTGGGGCAGACCTCCAGGGCGATGCCGTGCTGCGCCAGGTACGCCAGCAGCTCCGGGTCCTGCGCGGCGGAGATGCCGTGCCCGATCCGCTCGGCGCCCAGCTCGCGCAGGGCGTCCCAGATGGTCTGCGGGCCGGTGGTCTCCCCGGCGTGCGGCACCGACCGCAGCCCGGCCGCCCGGGCCCGGTCGAAGTACGGCTTGAACTGCGGCCGGGGCACGCCGATCTCCGGGCCGCCCAGACCGAAGCTGATCAGCCCGTCGGGGCGTTCCTCCAGGGCGATCCGCAACGTCTCCTCGGCGGCGGGCAGGCCGGCCTCGCCGGGGATGTCGAAGCACCAGCGCAGCGCGATGCCGAAGTCGGCCTCGGCCCGCTTGCGGGCGTCCTCGATGGCCTCGCAGAACGCCGGCGCCGGGATGCCCCGGTGCACGTGCGAGTACGGGGTGACGGTCAGCTCGGCGTAGCGGACCTGCTGGCGGGCCAGTTCGCGGGCCACCTCGTGGGTGAGGATCCAGACGTCCTCGGGGTCGCGGATCAGGTCGACGACGCTGAGGTAGACCTCGATGAAGTGGGCGAAGTCGCGGAACGCGAAGTAGTCGGCGAGCTTGTCCGGGTCGGCGGGGACGGGGCTGCGTCCCTCGTGCCGCGCCGCCAGCTCGGCGACGATCCGGGGCGAGGCGGAGCCCACGTGGTGCACGTGCAGCTCCACCTTCGGCAGCCCGGCGATGAAGGTGGGCAGGTCGGTCACGGTTTCTCCTCAGTGTGGGCGCCGGTACGGGCCACCACGAAGATACGGCGGAACGGGAAGTACACCTGACCCTGCCGTACCGGGTAGGCCTCGGCGAGTCGTACCCCCAGCTCGGCGCGGAAGTCCGACCAGCCGGCGGCGTCCAGCGCGGCCCGGACCGGGCGCAGCGCCGTCCCCTCCATCCAGCTCAGCACGGGGTGTGCGGCGCCGTCGGGGGCCGGCAGCAGGTGCAGGTAGGTGGTCTCCCAGGCGTCCACCGCGCAGCCGGCGGCGGTGAGCAGCGCCGCGTAGTCGGCCGGGTCGCCCACCGGGGCCTCACGCAGCAGCGGGCCCAGGACGGCGGCCCACCGGTCGCGGCGGGCGACCTCGCGCAGCGCCCGGTGCGAGGGGGCGGCGAAGTTGCCGGGCACCTGGAACGCCAGCCAGGCCCCGGCGGGCAGCTCGCCGGCCCAGCGGGTGAGCAGCTCCTCGTGGCCGGGCACCCACTGCAACACCGCGTTGCAGACCAGCACGTCGTCGTCGGCACCCGGACGCCAGTCGCGGACGTCACCGACGGTGAAGTGGACCGGGGTGTCCAGCGCGGCGGCGCGGCCGATCATCTCCGCGGAGGAGTCGAGGCCGGTGATCCGGGCGGCCGGCCAGCGCCGCGCGAGGGTGGCGGTCAGCGTGCCGGGGCCGCACCCGAGGTCGGCCACCGCCCGGGGGCGGTCGGCCGCGATGCGGGCCACCAGGTCGTGGAAGGGCCGGGACCGCTGGTCGCCGTAGCGCAGATAGGTGGTCGGATCCCACATGACAGCCTCCCAAACCGTACGTCCGTCTTGTTGGCGACGGTACGGCCCGCCGCGCGCTCCGGCAACCCACTCATTAGGCTCGGTCCAATGGAACAGCGCAGCTTCGACCGGCTCGGCCGGCGCGTCGGCATCGTCGGACTCGGCGCCTGGCAGCTCGGCGGCGACTGGGGGCAGGTCAGCGAGGACGACGCGATGGGCGTCCTGGCCGCCGCCGTGGACGCCGGGGTCACCTTCCTGGACACCGCCGACGTGTACGGCGACGGCCGCAGCGAGCAGCTCATCGGGCGGTTCCTGCGCGGGCGCCCCGGGCACGACCTGACCGTGGCGACCAAGATGGGCCGCCGGGTGGAGCAGGTGCCCGAGGCGTACACCCTGGAGAACTTCCGGGCCTGGACCGACCGGTCCCGGGCCAACCTCGGCGTCGACACCCTCGACCTGGTCCAGCTGCACTGCCCGCCCACCCCGGTCTTCGCCGACGACCGGGTCTTCGACGCCCTGGACACCCTGGTCGCCGAAGAGCGGATCGCCGGCTACGGGGTCAGCGTGGAGACCTGCGACCAGGCGCTCACCGCGATCGCCCGGCCGGGCGTCGCCAGCGTCCAGATCATCCTCAACGCGGTCCGGCTCAAGCCCCTGGACCGGGTGCTGCCCGCCGCCGCGGCGGCCGGCGTCGGCGTCATCGCCCGGGTTCCGCTGGCCAGCGGCCTGCTCTCCGGCCGGTACGACGAGCACACCACCTTCCCCGCCGACGACCACCGGAACTTCAACCGGCACGGCGAGTCCTTCGACGTCGGCGAGACCTTCTCCGGTGTGGACTACGACCTCGGCCTGGCCGCCGTACGCCGGCTCGCTCCGCTGGTCGGCGACGACCGCACGATGGCGCAGTTCGCCCTGCGCTGGGTGCTCGACCAGCCCGGGGTCACCGTGGTCATCCCCGGTGCCCGCGACGCCCAACAGGCCCGCCGCAACGCCGCCACCGCCGACCTCGCGCCGCTGGGCGGGACCGAGTCGGCCGCCGTGCGGGACACCTACGACGAGCTGATCCGGCCGCAGGTGCACCACCGGTGGTGAGCACGCCGCGCCGGGCTCCGGCCCGGCGCGTCCGGCCAGTCGACCCGACCGCCGTGCGGTGCGTCGCCGCCGGACCCGGGGCCGGTGTGGCGCATGCTGGAGGACCGGGGTCCGCGCGGAGGGGAGAACGATGAAGGGGTGGCTGACGCTGACCCTCGGCCTGCTGGCCGTGGTGGTCGGGGCCGTGTGGACGGTGCAGGGCCTGGGCTACGTCGGGGGCAGCGTGATGACCGACCAGCGGATCTGGGCGCTGCTCGGGCCGCTGCTGGTCCTGATCGGACTCTTCGTGCTCTGGCGCGGACTGCGCTCCCGCCGCCGCCCCTGACCCGGGACTGACCGGCCGGCGCCCGCTGGGCCCGCGGCCGGTGCGCCACCCCCGGACGGGCCGGGTTGCGGCTGTGCGCCCTCGGCCCGCGCCCCGGACAGCGGAAAGCCCCGCGTCCAGAAGGACGCGGGACTTCACGTCGATCCGGGGGTCCGGATCACCGGACCGGCGGCTGCCGGCCGGTCCCTGCTCGATCAGATGGGGCGGACCTGCTCGGCCTGCGGACCCTTCTGACCCTGGGCGATCTCGAACTCCACCCGCTGGTTCTCCTCCAGCGAGCGGTAGCCGCTGGTCTGGATGGCCGAGAAGTGGACGAACACGTCAGCACCCCCGCCGTCGACGGTGATGAAGCCGAAGCCCTTGTCTGCGTTGAACCACTTCACGGTTCCCTGCGCCATGTGTATCTCCTTCTAAAACTGGCGGCCGAGCACGCCGTGCGGCCGATTGGCCGTTTTCGAGCAGCGGCGCCTGAGGCGGCCCCCGGTGAAGGAGACTTCTCTCAACCCTCGCCATCTCGCAACAGCGTGGAACAGCAAATCACGTGGCGGAAACTCTGCACAGACCACCGGACGAAATTCTCCGACATGTGACCTGACGGATGTCTTCATCGACTGGCCGGGCCGGTCCCGCCCGTGCGAAAGGCCCCCCACCGGTCGATGCCGGAAGGGGGCCTTCGCTGTCGTCACGCTCAGTCCGGCCAGCGGCCGGTCAGCCTGCGTACCCCGACCGCGCCGCCACGGTCGACGGCCGCCCGGACCACCGCGAAGATGGCGCCCTGGAGCGCCGCGGCGGCCAGGATCTCACCCCAGCGGCGGTCCTCGTCGGTCGCGCTGGGCGCCTCGCCGTCGCCGGCGGTGATCGTCCAGACCTTGCGGAAGATCGCCCCGGCGACGGTGCCCGCGGCGATGCCGAGCAGCACCCCGACCGGCTTGTACGCGGCCTTGCCGATGCCCTTGCTCACGAACGCCTCCCCCGCACGATCAACAGCACGATCACGGTCGCCACGGCACCCGCCGCGACCGCCGCCCACGGCGCGGGGTTACGCCGCACGGCGGCCCCCCGCTCGTACGCCTGCACCCGCGCGACCTGCGCCTTCTGCGCGGCCTGGCCGCGCATCACGACGGCCTTCTGCGCGGCCTGGTCGCGCATCACGACGGCCTTCTGCGCCGCCTGCCCGCGCACCCGGGCCACGGTCTGCGCCGCCTGCTCCCGCATCCGCTCCCTGGCCTGCTCGGCGGACTCCCGCAGCCGGGCCTTCACGTCCGTCCTCGCGGCCAGCAACTCCATGGTCTCGCCCAGTTCCACCCGGGTCCGGCGGATCTCCTCGCGGAGCGCCTCCTTGTCACCGGTCCCGTTGCCCGTCGTCATGCCCGCCTCCCGTCCTTCACCGCGGCGGTGACGGTGTCCACGTCCGCCCGAAGGCTGCGGACCGTCGCCTCCGGCACCGGCGGGACGGCACGGCTGACCTGCTTCTTGCCGATCAGGGCGAGGATCCCGGCGAGCACGAAGAGCACCACCGCCACGATCAGGGCGGCCAGCCACGCGGGCATCACCAGCGCCAGCAGCAGGATCACGGTGGCGACCAGCGCGCCGGCGCCGTACAGGGCCATCACCCCGCCGCCGCCGAAGAGTCCGATCCCGATCCCGGCGTGCTTGCCCTTCTCGGTCAACTCCGCCCGGGCCAGCGCCAACTCGTCCCGCACCAGGCGGGAGACCTGCTCGGTGGCCCGCTGCACCAGCTCGGCGGTGGACGGCTCGCTCCCGGTCCGGGACGTGCTGCGACTCGCGACGTCAGCCATGCTGTCCTCCTTTCATCATCACCGCGCTGTATGCCCGGAGCCGCCGCCCGTCAATCCTGCGCGGGGCGACCGGTGGAAACCGGCCGCACGCGCCCGCCGCCCGGCCGTGGCCACCGACGGGTGACCGGCCGGACGCAGGGCGTGCGCAGCAGGTCCCCCGGAACGGGGCCGTCAAACCCCCCGACGGCCACCGGTCCGCCCCGCACCGGCTGGACGGACCCGGCGTACGGGCCAACGCCCGCGACGGCCGGAGGTCACGCACCGGCCGCGACCCGCCGCCCGCCAAGGCGACGCGCCGGAGCCGACCGCGCCCCCGGCCACCTGCGGGTGACCGGGGGCGCGGGGGTCGGGCCGGCGGCTCAGCGGCGGCTCTCGGCGTGCTCCTCGGGGCCGACGAAGGCCTCGCTGCGGGCGTCGCCGTCGTCGCTGCCGCCGAAGACCCGCGCGTCGTCCGGCATCTCCGGGTCGGCGAGCCGACGGACCGGCCGGCGGGGCTGCACCCACTGCCACGGCAGCGTGCCGGAGGCGTCGCCCAGCTCGGTGCGCAGCCGGGGCAGGGCGGTCGGCCGGTGGTCACGGACCCAGCCGACCAGGTGCTCACGGACCAGGCAGCGCAGGTCCCAGAGGCTGCCCGCGTCGGCGGCGCTGACCAGCGCCCGCACCTTGATCATGCCGCCGGTGGCGTCGGTGACCTGGAGTACGCAGACCCGGCCGTCCCAGAGCTCGGTGCTCTCCACCAACCGGCGCAGCTCCTCGCGCATCGCCTGGACCGGGATGGACCAGTCGAGGTCGAACTCGGCGGTGCCGAGCACCGCCGCCTCGGTCCGGGTCCAGTTCTGGAACGGCTTGCTGGTGAAGTACGAGGTGGGCAGGATCAGCCGCCGGTCGTCCCAGATCTGCACCACCACGTAGCTGAGGGTCAGCTCCTCGATCCGGCCCCACTCCCCCTCGACCACCACCACGTCGTCGAGGCGTACCGCGTCGCTGAAGGCGAGCTGGAGGCCGGCGAAGACGTTGCCGAGCAGGCTCTGCGCGGCCAGCGCGGCGACCACACCGACGACACCGGCGCTGGTCAGCACGCCGGCGCCGATGCCGCGTACGGCCGGGAAGGTCATCAGCATCACGCCGACGGCCAGCACCACGATCATCGCGATGGTGAGCCGGCGCAGCAGCACCACCTGGGTACGCACCCGGCGGGCGTGCCGGTTGTTGGGCACGTCGACCCGGAACCGGGCCAGCGCGGTGTCCTCGATCACCACCAGCAGCGAGGCCACCAGCCACGCCACGGCGGCCACCAGGGCCAGCACCAGGGTGTGCAGTACCACCTGCCGCCAGCCGGTGCCCACGGCGTACCCGGTGCTGAACCGGACGGCGAGCTGGACGGCCAGCACCGTGGCGGCCAGCTGGAAGGAGCGGTGGGCGTGGTCGGTCAGCTCGGTCATCAGCAGCGACCGGCGGCCGAGCCGGCGCACCACCCGGTGGATCACCTCCACCACCACGAGCGCGATCGCCGCCGCGCCCAGCGCGGCGGCGATCGTCGTCAGGTAGCTCTGCACAGGCTGTCTCCCCCCACCGGGCATCGGGCAAAGGCCCAATGGTGCCCGGCGAACCCGGTATCGACCAGCCTCAGACCTTGCGGTAGCGGGACTGCACGAAGCAGTAGACGCCGAACGCGGCGATCCCGAGCGCCATCAGCACCAGCAGCACCGGCCCGTACGACTGGTCCCGCAGGGTACGCAGCGCGGCGTCCAGGCCACGGGCCTTCTCCGGGTCGTACTTGACGGCGGCGGTGACGATCAGGATCCCGGCGATCGCGAACACGGTGCCCCGGGCCGCGTAGCCGGCCATGCCGAGGCGGCGGGTCAGCGAGAGCGCCTTCGGGTTCATCTGCTCGGTCTTGAGGTTGCGCAGGAACTTCTTCTTGATGCCGTAGATCACCATGCCGATGCCCACCGCGGCGAGCACCAGGCCGGCGAGCCCGACCAGCCAGCGGCCGCCGGTGGAGGTCATCAGCTTCTCCGACAGCGCCTGTTGCTGGTCCGAGGCGTTGGCGCTGGCGTCCTGGACGACCTTGATCGCGGTGTACGCCAGCCAGGCGAAGACGATCGTGCGGACCACGGAGGTGATCCGCTCGAACAGCCGTTCCTTGTCCCGCAGCGAGCGGTGCCCGAGGACCGCCTCGAACAGCTGCCAGATGGCCATCGCGATCAGCCCCACCGCGATCGCCACCAGCAGGAACTTGCCGAGCGGCTGGTCGCCGAGGGTGCGCAGGGCGCCGTTCTGGTTGCCCTCCTCCCCGGACTTGCCGAAGGCGATCTGGAGCGCCAGCCAGGCGAAGAGCAGGTGCACGATGCCGTAGCCGATGAAGCCGGCACGGGTCAGCAGTTCGAGCCACCGGCTGTTCGCTGCCTGCGAGGCGGTGGCTTCGGCGTTCCGGGTGAGTGACATGGCGGCACAATCTCCCGATGCGAAGATTTCCAAACGTGGCCCCGGCGGGTCCGAGCTGCCGTGACTAGCGGGAAACCCGGATCTTGACCTGGTCGTCGGTGACGCTGTCCAGGGTGACCGAGAAGTCGCCGGCCGAGACGGCCTGCTGCCCGACGGTCAGCGAGAGCTGCTCCCCCGCCACCTCGACGGTGACCTGGTCGCCCTGGGCGCCGACCAGCTTGGCCTCGACGCCGAGGATGGTGGTGCTGGCCTCCACGCCCCGGTCGAAGGTGACCGTGCAGGCGTCCAGGCCGCAGTCGGTGGAGGCGCCCTGCGAGCTGCATCCGCTGAGCAGCGCCGCACCGAGCACCAGTCCGGCCAGGAGGCCGCCGGCCCGTCGGACGGGGGTGGTGGAGGGGAGGAGCCGTCGGTTCGTCACCGGGCCAAGGGTACGAGACGTCGGCGCACCGGTCACCAGCCGGTTGATCATCTTTTCCGGCCGGTCGCCGGGCCGGGTTAGGGTCCGGGCATGCCGTTCGACATCGCCCGCACCCGGGCCGCCTACCCCGCCCTGACCGAGGGCTTCGCCCACTTCGACGGTGCCGGGGGCACCCAGACCGCCGCGCCGGTGATCGAGGCCGTCGCCACGGCGATGCGGCAGGCCGTCGGCAACCGCAGCGCCGCCTCCGTCCCCGGCCGGCGGTCGCTGGAGATGGTCGCCGCCGCCCGGGCCGCGGTCGCGGACCTGCTCGGCGCGGATCCCGCCGGGGTGGTCCTCGGGCCGAGCGCCACCGCGCTGACGTACACCCTGGCCCGGACCCTCGGCGCGACCTGGCGCCCGGGCGACGAGGTGGTGGTCTCCCGGCTGGACCACGACGCCAACGTGCGGCCGTGGGTGCAGGCCGCCGAGGCGGCCGGCGCGACGGTGCGCTGGGCCGAGTTCGACCGGGACACCGCCGAACTCCCCGCCGGCCAGTACGCCGACCTGGTGAACGAGCGCACCCGGCTGGTGGCGGTGACCGCCGGCAGCAACGCCACCGGCACCGTGCCCGACGTCGCCGCCATCGCCAAGACGGCGCACGCGGCCGGCGCGCTGGTCTGCGTGGACGGGGTGCACTCGGTGCCGCACGGTCCCACCGACTCCGAGCAGCTCGGCGCGGACTTCCTGGTGACCAGCGCCTACAAGTGGTCCGGCCCGCACCTGGCGGCGATGGTGGCCGATCCGGCCCGCTGGGAGCGGCTGCGCCCGGAGAAGCTGCTCCCCTCCTCCGACGCGGTGCCGGACCGGTTCGAGTTCGGCACCCCCAGCTTCCCGCTGCTGGCCGGGGTGGCCGCCGCCGTGGACCACCTGGCCACCCTGGACCCGACGGCCACCGGTGACCGGCGCGCCCGGGTCCGGGCCGGGCTGGCCGCCGCGCAGGAGCACGAGGAGCGGGTCTTCGCGCGGCTGCTCGCCGGCCTGGCGGCGCTGCCCGAGGTGACCGTGCTCGGCGCGCCGGCGCGGCGCTGCCCGACGGTCTCCTTCCGGCTGGCCGGGCTGACCCCGGCGGAGACCGCGGCCGAGCTGGGCGCCGCCGGGCTCTGCCTCTCCTCGGGCGACTACTACGCCTACGAGTACTTCCAGGCGATGGGGCTGCGGGAGCGGGGCGGGGCGGTACGGGCCAGCGTCTACCACTACAACACCGTCGAGGAGGCCGACCGGTTGCTCGCCGAACTGGCGAGGCTGGCCGCCGACCGGGGCAGAATGACCCGGTGAGCTTCCTGGTCGAGGAGAACCCCGCCGAACACCGCTTCGAGATCCTGGTCGACGACGCGCTGGCCGGCTTCACCGCGTACGTGCCGCGCGGGGAGGTGCTGGTCTTCACGCACACCGAGGTGGACGAGAGGTTCCAGAACATGGGGGTGGGCTCGGCGCTGATCCGGGGCACCCTCGACCAGATCCGGGCCCGGGGCGGCCGGGTGGTCCCCCGGTGTCCGTTCATGGCCGCCTTCATCGAGCGGCACCCCGACTACGCCGACCTGGTCACCGTCGACTCCTGAGGCGTCAGCCGGCGGTGAGCCGTTCCGCGGCGGCCCGGGCGCAGGCCCGGGTGGCGCCGTGGGTGGCCAGGTGCACCGCGCCGGTGACCAGCTCGGGCACGCCCAGCTCGACCACCAGCGCGTCGGGGCGGGCGGCCAGCGACCGGGTCACCGCGGCCCGCATCCAGTCGTGCCGGTGCAGGTCGCGGACCACCAGCACCAGCGGCCGGCCGGCCGCCCCGGCGGTCGGGTCGGCGGGCGTGGCGTCGCGGTCGTACCGGGCGCTGGTGGTGCCGGGCAGCAGCGCGGCGAGCGGGGCGGCCACCCCCCAGGGGGTCTCCGGGCCGATGGCGATGTTGCGGGGCGGGGCGAACTCGACCACGTGCGGGGGCCGGGTGAGCGGCAGCAGGCCCGCCCCGGCCGGTGTCCCGGTGACCCGGACGGCCCGTCGGGCCGCGGTCAGCCCGACCGTCGGGCCGGGTCGGGCCGCGCCGGCCGTCCCGGCGCGGGCGGCCACGGTCCAGGCGGCCAGCTCGCCGACCCGCTTGGCGGCCTCGGCCAGCCGTTCCTCGGGCAGCTCGCCGCAGCGTACGGCGGCCACGATCGCGTCCCGCAGCCCGGTGGCGGTCTCCTCGTCGGCGTGCTCCCCGCCCACGCAGACCGCGTCGGCCCCGGCGGCGAGGGCCCGGACGGCGGCGCCGGCCAGGCCGTACCGGTCGGCCACCGCGCGCATCTCGATCGCGTCGGTCACCACCACACCGTGGAAGCCGAGCTCCTCGCGGAGCAGGCCACCGAGGATGTCCGGGCTCAGCGTCGCCGGCAGCGCCGGGTCCAGCGCGGGCACCAGCAGGTGACCCGTCATCACCGCCTGCACCCCGGCCGCCACCGCCGCCCGGAACGGGACCAGCTCACCGGCGCGCAGCGCCGCGCCGGAGGCGCCGATCACCGGCAGGTCGTGGTGCGAGTCGACCCGGGTGTCGCCGTGGCCGGGGAAGTGCTTGGCACAGGCCGCCACCCCGCCGGCCTGCAGGCCGCGTACCCAGGCGGCGGTGTGCCGGGCGACCAGGTCGGGGTCGGCGCCGAAGGAGCGGACCCCGATCACCGGGTTGCCGGGGTTGGAGTTGACGTCGGCGTCCGGGGCGTAGTTGAGGGTGACGCCGGCCGCGGCCAGCTCCAGGCCGAGGTCGCGGGCCACCGCCTCGGTCAGCTCCGGGTCGTCCACCGCGCCGAGGCCCAGGTTGCCCGGGCGGGAGCTGCCCCGGGCCGACTCGATCCGGGTGACGTCGCCGGCCTCCTCGTCGATCGCCACGACGACGTCGGGGCGCTCGGCGCGCAGGGCCGCGGTGAGGCCGGCGAGCTGCTCCGGGCCGGCGACGTTGCGGGCGAACAGGACCACCGCGCCGAGGCCGTCGGCGAGCCACCGGCGGATCCAGGGCGGCGGGGTGGTGCCCACGAAGCCGGGTTGCAGGACGGCGCCGGCCAGCCGGGTCAGCTCGCGTTCCGGGAAACTCACGCCGCCCCCGCCCCGACGCACCGACCGGTCTGCACAGCGTTCATCGCCACCCACCCCGTACCCTCGCCACCCACCGCCGCCCGGCGCGTGCCTGCCATGGTCACACCCTCGAACCCGAACAGTCAATAAACCTTACAGTTTCATGCTGGCGTTCGGCCGGGACCGCGTGGGAGAGTGCCGGCATGGCTCCCACGCTGCTCGCCGACGCCACCGGCGCGGCCGACATCCCCGGCGTACGCCTGCTCGGCCTGGTGGTGGGCGGCCTGTTCCTGCTGATCGCGATCCGGGCGATGTTCAAGCGCTGATCGGCCCGTCGGCGGTTCCGTCCGGCCCTGCCCGGGTACCGCATCCCCGTCCGGCACCGGACGTGACGAGGGGGAAGCGATGAGGATCGGATACTTTCTGTCCAGCGAGGAGTACACCCCGGCGGAGCTGCTGGAGCAGGCGCGCGGCGCCGAGCGGGCCGGCTTCGAGGCACTGTGGATCTCCGACCACTACCACCCGTGGGTCGACGCCCAGGGCCAGAGCCCCTTCGTCTGGTCCACCATCGGGGCGCTGAGCCAGGTCTGCCGGCTGCCGGTGACCACCGCGGTGACCTGCCCGACCGTCCGCATCCACCCGGCGGTGCTGGCCCAGGCGGCGGCCACCAGCGCCGTCCTGCACGACGGGCGGTTCGTGCTCGGCGTCGGCTCCGGCGAGGCGCTCAACGAGCACATCTTCGGCGACGCCTGGCCGCAGACCGACGTCCGGCTGGAGATGCTGGAGGAGGCCGTCGAGGTGATGCGCGAGCTGTGGCGGGGCGGCTTCGTCAACCACCACGGCAGGCACTACACCGTCGAGCACGCCCGGATCTACACGCTGCCCGAGACGCCGCCGAAGGTCTACGTCTCCGGCTTCGGCCCGAAAGCGATCGACCTGGCCGCCCGGATCGGCGACGGTTACGTCAGCACCATGCCCGACGCCGACATGGTCCGCCGGTTCCGCGACGGCGGCGGCGGCGACAAGCCGTGCCAGGCCGGCTTCAAGGCGGCGTACGCCGACAGCGAGGAGGCCGGCATGCGGATCGCGTACGAGAAGTGGCCGAACGCCGGGGTGCCCGGCGAGCTGTCCCAGGTGCTCCCCTCGCCGCGCCACTTCGAGCAGGCCGCGCAGCTGGTCCAGCCGGAGGCGATGAAGGAGTCGTTCGTCTGCGGCAACAGCGCCGACGCGCACCTTGAGATGATCGACAGGTACGCCAAGGCCGGCTTCGACGAGGTGTACGTGGCCAACACCGGCCCGAACTGGCAGGGGCTGTTCGACCTCTACCAGCGCGAGGTCCTCCCCCGCCTGCGCTGACGGTGCAAGGAAGGGCCCCTTCTTAACGCCTCCGGTAGAGAAGGGCACCCTTCTCACACCGTCGGGAGCGCAGTCGGTGCCGGAGCGGTCAGCCGGGAGCGGGTGGGGCGAGGCCGTGCAGGAGGGTGTCGACCACGTCGGACACCAGGCCCGGCGCGGGCTCGGGCACCGCCGGGCCGGACGGGTCGAGCAGCCGGCCGAGGACCAGGTCGTGGCAGACCCCGACGAGCAGCACGGCGACCGCGTCCGGCCGGGCCTCGGCGCGTACCCGGCCGAGCCGCTGCTCGCCGCGCAGGTAGTCGGCGAGTTCCACCCGCAGGCCGTGCCCGCCGCCCATCGGGTTCGGCAGCCCGGCGAACCGGGCGAGCACCTTCGGCTGCCCCACCACCCCGGTGAAGGCCGGCAGGATCGCCGAGTGCAGCGCCAGCGCCCGTTCCAGGTACGCCCGCAGGTTGGCCGCGACCGTCTCCTCACCCGGTGCCGGAGGTGCTCCGGACAGCCCCGCCTCGGCGGCCCGCACGTGCGCGTGCAGCGCGTACGCGACCAGCTCCTCCTTGTCGGCGAAGTGGTTGTAGAGCACCCCGTCGGCGACGCCGGCCGCGCGGGCGATGTCCCGTACGGTCAGCCCGGCGGTGCCGCGGGCGGCGACGAGTCGGCCGGCGGCGGCGATCAGGTGCTCGCGCAGGCTCTGCTCGCCGTCGCGCAGGGCGGCGGCTCTCCTCGGTGACATCACCAGGCATCCTAGGCTCGGCGCCTCCGGTCGGCCCCGGGCCGGCGCCGACGGTCGTGACCGGCGGCGGCCGGCCGGGTGGGACGGGCCGGCCGTACCCGGTCAGGCCGCCGCGCGGTCGGCGGTGACCAGCCAGGCGGTGCCGCGCAGGCGTACCCCGGAGGGGTGTTCGTGGGGGCGCAGCGCGTCGACCAGGGCGGCGCGGGCGCGCTCCGCGGCGGCCGGGTCGACCCGGTCGAGCTGGTGCCGGATCGGTCCCCAGCCGGCCAGGAACCGGCCGGCGTCCCCGGCGTCGCGACCCCAGGTCCCGATCGCCTCCACCGGCCCGCACCGCACGCCCGCGAAGCCGGCGGCGGTGAGCACCCGACGCACGACGGCGGGGTCGGCCAGGGAGAGCGGCTCGGCCGCGCCGGTGCCGTCGGTCCCCGGCGGCGGGAGGTGACCGGCGAGCGCGCCGAGCACCGCGCCCAGGTCACCGCGGCGGAAGTCGTCCAGGCAGACGAAGGCGAGCCGGCCGCCGGGGCGCAGCGCCCGCCCGACGTTGGCGAAGGCGGCTACCGGGTCGGCGAAGAACATCACCCCGAAGCGGCTGAGCGCGACGTCGAACGCGCCCGGCGGGAACGGGTGCACCTGCGCGTCGGCGCGGACGAACTCGACCTCGGAGAGGGTCTCCTCGGCGGCCGAGGACCGGGCGCGGTCCAGCATCGGCCCCGAGAGGTCCACGCCGACGGCGTGCCCGGCGCCGGCCCGGACGGCGAGCCGGGTGAGCTGACCGTTGCCGCAGCCGATGTCGAGCACCCGGTCGCCCGGGCGCACGGCGGTCAGCAGCACCTCGTTGAAGCCGCCGTTCACGGCGTCGTAGCGCGCCTGGTGGTCGGCCCAGTGCCGTCCCTCGTAGCCGTTCCAGGCGGCGGACTGGTGGGTGTTGACCATGGTCACGATGGGAGCCTCCCGCAATGAACAGATGTTCATGAACGTATGTTCATCGTGGTGTCGGACCTGTCCCGCTGTCAACGGTTTCGGCGTTGATCGGCTCGGGTACCTCCGGTGACCGATGAAACTGTCCACGCACTCGACGACGTTGCGCCGTGCCGCGAAGAGCCTCTTCGGCTGGACCGAGCTGCGGCCCAACCAGCTCGCCGCCATGCGCGCGGTGATGAAGCGACGCGACGCGCTGGTGGTGCTCCCCACCGGCGCCGGCAAGTCGGCGATCTACCAGATCCCGGCGAGCCTGATCCCCGGACCCACGGTGGTCATCTCCCCCCTGCTGGCCCTGCAACAGGACCAGATCGCCGCGCTCAACGAACGGCAGCGCCCCGAGCTGCGGGCCGTGCGGATCAGCTCCGACGAGAGCGCCGCCCAGCAGGCGCAGGCGATCGTCGAGATCCGCGAGGGCCGGGCCGAGTTCCTCTTCATCACCCCGGAGGCGTTGAGCAATCCGGACCGGATGGCGGAGGTCCGCGAGCTGAAGCCGGCCCTGGTGGCGATCGACGAGGCGCACTGCATCTCCGCCTGGGGGCACGACTTCCGCCCGGACTACCTGGCGCTCGGGCACCTCATCGACGGCCTCGGCCGACCGCCGGTGGTGGCGCTGACCGCCACCGCCTCCCCGCCGGTACGCGACGACATCATCGCCCGACTGCACCTGCGCGACGCCGAGGTGGTGGTCTCCGGACTGGACCGCCCCAACCTCTTCCTCGAGGTGGCGTACTGCCCCACCGACGACTACCGCTGGCGACGGCTGATCGCCCTGCTCCGCGACGACGAGCGGCCCGGCATCATCTACGTGCCCACCCGCCGGGCGGCCGAGGAACTGGCGCAGCGCCTGACCGACGCCGGCTTCCCGACGAAGTTCTTCCACGGCGGCATGCCGACCGCCGCCCGCAACGAGCTGCACGAGGCGTTCCTCGCCGACCAGGTCCCGATCATGGTGGCCACGTCGGCGTTCGGCATGGGCATCGACAAGCCGAACATCGCCTGGGTGGTGCACATGGCCCTGCCCGACTCCCCGGACAGCTACTTCCAGGAGATCGGCCGGGCCGGGCGGGACGGCCAGCCGGCCCGGGTGCTGCTGCTCTGGCGGGCCGAGGACGTGGGCCTCCAGCGCTACTTCAGCGGCGGCCTGCCCGACGAGAACGAGCTGCGCGACCTGGCTGCCCTGGTCCGCAAGAAGCCGTCGGCCAAGAAGGAGCTGCGCGAGCGCAGCGGCCTCGGGCCGCGCAAGCTCGGCCAGTACCTCTCCCTGCTGGAGCAGGTCGGCGCCGTCGAGCCCCGCGCCAAGCAGAAGCTCGCCGCCCCCCGGTACGCCCCGAAGCCGGCGGCCGCCGGGGCCGCCGCCCTGGCCGAGGCCGAACGGCAGCAGACCGTCACCCGGTCCCGGACCGACATGATGCGGGCCTTCGCCGAGACCACCGGCTGCCGGGGACAGGCCCTGCTGGCCTACTTCGGCGAGCAGATGAGCGAGGTCTGCGCGCACTGCGACAACTGCCACGCCGGCACCAGCGTCGCCGACAGCGGCGCGGTCGGGCCGTTCCCCGTGCACAGCCAGGTCCGGCACCCCGAGTGGGGGCCCGGGCTGGTGCTGAACTACGAGGAGGACAAGATGACCGTGCTCTTCGACGAGGTGGGCTACAAGACCCTGTCCGTGCGCGTGGTGTCCGAACAGGGCCTGTTGACGCTGGACTAGCCTGAGCCGGACCCCGGCCGCCGGCACGTGACGGCCGGAATCGCTACCTGACCCTGACAGCTGTGCCGAGGAGGGCTCTGCCGTGATCGAGCAGCCGGCGTACACCGGTTTCGGTTTCTCCGACGAGGAGTGGGGGCTGCTGGTCGGCCTTCCGCAGTCCGTGGTGACCGCCGCGAGCGCCGCCGAGTCCGACAGCACCCGCCGCACCATGGCGGAGAACGCCGCCGGGCTGGAGACCATCTCCGCCGGCCGCGAGTCGGCCAGCCCGCTGGTGGCCGCCGTCGCCGGTGAGATCGTCACCCGGGTCGGCGACCCGGAGGCGGGCGCCGAACTGCCGGTGATCGCGCCGGCCGACCCGCAGCCCATGATCGACGACGTGCTGGTCCGCGCCGGTGAGGCCGCCGCCCTGCTGGCCGCCCGGGTCGACGAGGGCCAGGCCGGGGCGTACAAGCACTGGCTGGTGGAGATCGCCGAGCAGGTGGTCGGGGCCGCCTCCACCGGCGGCATCCTCGGCATCGGCGGGGACCAGGTCAGCGACTCCGAGCGGCGGTTCCGGGACCGGCTGTCGCACGTGCTCAACGACTGACGACCACCGGACGAACGTCGACCCGGGCGATCCGCGCGGCCCCGTGCCCACGCGGATCGCCGCCGGATCAGGCGGTCGGGGGTTGGGGGCGTACCGGTGGGGCGAGGACGGACCGGGCGTCGACCGGGATGGCCGGCACCTCGGCCGGCGCGGTCTCGACCGTGGCCGACTCGGCGGGCGCCGGCAGGCGGGCGCCCCGCAGCACCGCCGCCGCGACCACCGCGGCCGCCAGCATCACCAGCGCGGCCACCACCGCGGCGGAGTGCAGCCCGTCGGTGAAGGCGAGCCGGGCGGCGCGCAGCACCGCCGCGCCGGCCGCGGCGGGCAGGCCGTCGGCCACGGCGAGCGCCCCGCCGAGGGTCTCCCGGGCGGTGGCCACCGCACCGCCGGGCAGGCCGGCCGGCAGGCCGTCGGCCACCTCCCGGTGGTAGACCGCGGCGCCCACGCTGCCCAGCACCGCCATCCCGAGCGCGCCACCGAGTTCGCTGGAGGACTCGGTGAGCGCGGAGGCCACCCCGGCCCGCTCCGGCGGCGCGGCCCCGAGGACCAGCTCGGTGACCAGGGACATCACCAGGACCAGGCCGGCGGCGTAGCCGGCCGCGCCGAGCAGCAGCAGCCACAGGGCCGAATTCGGGGTCACCCGGGTGAGCACCGTGAAGCCGCCCGCCGCGACCACGAAGCCGACGGCGATCAGCCAGGCCCGGTCGATCCGCTGGGCCAGGGCGGTGCCGGCCGGGGCGACGCCACCGACCGCCAGGGCCGGCACCAGGCTCCACAGCGCGGCCCGCAGCGGACTCAGGCCGAGCACCGACTGGAGGTGCTGGGTGGTGAAGATGGCGAAGCCGACCAGACCGAACATGGCCAGCAGGTTGACCCCGAGCGCGCCGCTGAAGGCGCGCCGGCGGAACAGCGCCAGGTCGACCATCGGGTGTCGGGCGGTGCGCTGCCGCACGACGAAGGCGACGCCGAGCAGCACGCCGAGGGCGACCGCCGCGCCCCGGGCCGGGGTCCAGCCGTCCCGGGCCGCCTCCTTGATCCCGTAGATCACCGGCAGCAGCGCCCCGAGCGAGAGCGCCGCCCCCAGCAGGTCGAAGCGGCCGGCGGCCGGGTTGCGGAACTCCGGCACCAGCACCGGGGCGAGCAGCAGCAGGAGCAGCATCGCCGGGATGTTGATCAGGAAGACCGAGCCCCACCAGAAGTGCTCCAGCAGCACCCCGCTGAGCACCGGGCCGAGCGCCACGCCGCTGGTCATCGCGGCGGTCCAGATGCCCACGGCGGTGCCGCGCTGCTTCTCGTCGTGGAACATGTTGCGGATCAGGGCCAGCGTGGACGGCATCAGGGTGGCCCCGCCGACACCGAGCACGGCCCGGGCGGCGATCAGGGCGGCGGCGCTGTCGGCGTACGCGGCCAGCAGCGACGCGCCGCCGAACGCGACGGCGCCGAGCAGCAGCAGCCGGCGCCGGCCGATCCGGTCACCGAGCGCTCCCATGGTGATCAGCAGCCCGGCCAGCATGAAGCCGTAGATGTCGAAGATCCAGAGCTGTTGGCTGGCGCTGGGCCGCAGCTGCTCGCTGATGAACGGGACGGCGAAGTAGAGCACCGACACGTCCATCGAGACCAGCAGCAGCGGCAGCATCAGCACGCCGAACCCGATCCATTCCCGCCGGCCCGCCCGGGCCGGGGCCCCCGTCTGAGTCATCACGTCTCCTTCTGCGTATGACGTACGCTTTTCTGCGTAGACCATACGCAGAACTAGGATGGCGGGGCAAGGAGGAAATGTGGACGCGACGAAGGACGACACCGGTCCCGCCCTCCCCCCGGCCATCGAGGCCGCCTGGGGACTGCGCGGCCGCCCGCCGAAGGGCCCCCGGCCCGGCCTCACCCTGGCCGGGATCGTCGAGGCGGCCGTCCGGGTGGCGGACGACGAGGGCCTGGCCGCCGTCTCCATGGGCCGCGTCGCCAAGGAGCTGGGCGCCGGCACGATGGCCCTCTACCGGTACGTCGGCGCCAAGGACGAGCTGCTCACCCTGATGGTCGACACCGCGTACGGCGGACCCCCCGGCGCCGGCGACGAGGGCCGGGGCTGGCGGGCGGGGCTGACCCGGTGGGCCTGGGCCGACCGCTCCGCGCTGCGGCGGCACCCGTGGGTGCTGCTCGTGCCGATCGCCGGTCCGCCGCTGACCCCGAACTCGCTGGCCTGGCTGGAGGACGGCCTGCGCTGCCTGGCCGACACCGGGCTGGCGGAGAACGAGAAGATGTCGGTCCTCCTACTGGTCACCGGGTACGTCCGCAACGAGTCCCTGCTGACCGCGCAGATCGTCGAGGGCAGCCGGGCCGCCGGCATCGCGCCCGGCGAGCTGATGCCCACCTACCGGTGCCTGGTCGCCCGGCTGACCGACCCGCAGCGGTTCCCCGCCCTGCACCGGGTGCTGGCCGCCGGCGTGCTCGACCGCGACGACGACCCGGACGACGAGTTCGTCTTCGGCCTGGAGCGGGTGCTCGACGGGGTGGCCGCGCTGATCGACCGGCGGTCCACCGACTGAACCGCCCCCGGCGCGGCGAGCCGGGACGGGTGGCGCGGATCGTCAACCGGCTGGCGCCCAGGGTCAACCCTCGCTGGCGATACTCGATACGGGCCGACGCCGGTCGCGACCGGCCGGGCCCGAGCACATCGGGGGGCTGCGGCGAGGCGCCCGCGACCACGGTCGCGGGCGGCCGCCCGGCGGCTCCCGCCGGACCGATGCGCCACCACCGATCGCCGGTCCCGCCGTGGTTCCCCCAGGACCCGGCGGGACCGGTCACGTGCCGCGCTCCGCGCCGCCGCGAGGACCGACGCCGACCGGTCCGCACCGGACGCGACGCACGCCGTCCGGCGCCGGTCAGGCCTCCTCCAGCAGGGCCAGCACGATGCGTTCGGCGTCCTCCCGCGGGGTCTGCGGGGCCACCGGCGCCACCACGCCGTCGTGGAACAGGTCGACCACCCTCGGGTCCACGTAGGAGGTGCGGGCCACCGTCGGGGTGTTGCCGAGCAGCTCGGAGACGGACCGCATCACGGCGGCCACCGCCTTCCTGCGGGCCGTCGCCGACCGCGCCGGGCCCAGCGTCGCCAGCTCGGTGGCGGCCAGCACCGTAGCGTGCCAGGTGCGGAAGTCCTTGGCGGTCATCTCCCCGCCGCTGGCGTCGCGCAGGTAGTCGTTGACCTCGTCGCTGCGCACGTCGCGCCAGTCCCGACCGTCCCAGTAGCCGAAGAGGCGTTCCTCGCGCCGGCGCCGGCGGCGCAGGTTGGTCAGCACCCGGCACAGCTCCGGGTCCTCTATCCGGCGCACCTGCTCGATGCCGCCCTTGGCGGGGAACTCGAAGACCACGCAGCCACCCCGGGACCGGGCGTGCTCCGGACGCAGCGTGGAGACCCCGTAGGTGGCCTCTTCGCCGACGGCGTACTGGTCGTTGCCGACCCGGAACATGCCCATGTCGAGCAGCCGGGTCACCGTGGCGAGGACCCGGTTGCGGTTCAGCCCACGGCCGTCGAGGTCCTGTGCCACCCGGCTGCGCAGCACCGGTAGCCGGTGCGCCACCTCCAGGACGTGGTCGAACTTCGCCTCGTCCCGCTTGCGCCGCCACTGCGGGTGGTAGAGGTACTGCCTGCGTCCGGCGGCGTCGACGCCGGTGGCCTGGATGTGCCCGTTGGGGTAGGGCGAGATCCAGACGTCCTCCCAGGCCGGCGGGATGACCAGGCCCTCGATCCGGGCCACCTCGTCCGGGTCGCGCAGCGGCGCGCCGGCCCTGTCGACGTACCGCCAGCCCTCACCGCGCCGGCGACGCCCGTACCCCGGCCTGCCCGGATCACTACGCCGCAACCGCACCGGAGGTCCGCACCGCCTGTTCCGCCTCGTCCACCGCGGCCAGCACCCGGCCGAGCGGGATGGCCGCCATCGTCGATGGCGTTCCTACCCCTGCGCCGCCGGTCCATTCACCGTCGTTCGCGGTCAGCACCCGGTGCCGGGAACGGCCGGACGGCGGTCCCCACCGGCCCGGAGGGACCGGACCGAAGAGCACCACGGAGGGGGTGCCGTAGCCGGTGGCCAGGTGGGCCACCCCGGTGTCCCCGCTGACCACCAGGCGGGCCCGGGCGACCAGGGCGGCCAGCTCACCCACGTCGGTACGGCCGGCGAGCACCGCCGAGGCGGCCAACCCGGCCCGGGCCGCGACCCGCCCGGCGAGGTCCCGCTCGTCGGCGGAGCCGGTGACCACCACCCGGTGCCCCCGCCCGGTCAGCTCCCGGGCCAGGGCGGCGAACCGGTCGGTTGGCCAGCGCTTCGCCCGGATCTTGCTGCCGGGGTGCACGACGGTCACCCCGGCCGGCACGTCCGACGACGAGGGCGGGAGCAGGGCCAGGTCGCCCGGGTCGGCGGGGATCCCGTACCGGGCGAGCAGCCGGCACCAGCGGTGGACCTCGTGTTCGTCGTCGTCCCAGACCGGTCCGTCGTGGTGTCCGGCGTCGGGGTTGGCGAAGGCGAGCATCCGGCGTGGTCGGGTGGCCGCGAGCGTCCGGTGCGACTGTGGGCCCCTGCCGTGCAGGTTGACGGCGATCTGCGGTGCCGGCCCGGTCCAAGGCAGGGGTCCGAGGCCGTCGGCGTGGATCCGCCGGTCGATGCCGCCGACCAGGTCGACCAGGGGGTCGAGCCAGGCCGGCGCGACCAGGGCGAGCTCCTGCTCCGGGTACGCGGTGCGCAGGGCGCGCAGCGCGGGGACCCCGGTGGCGAGGTCCCCGACGCCGAGCGCCCGCAGGACGAGGATCACGGGTAGGAGGTTTCCTGTTCGGCGCAGACCACCATCTCCCGGACGGTGCAGCCGGGCGGTTGGGAGAGCGCGAACATGACGGCCGCGGCAGTGTCGTCGGGGTCGTTGAGGATGGCGTCGGGGCCGGGCTTGTACTGCTGGTCCCGCTCGTCGAAGAAGGCGGTCCGCATCCCGCCGGGGATGAGCAGCGTGACGCCGACGGTCCCGGCGAGTTCGGCGGCGAGGGCGCGGGTGAAGCCGACCACCCCGAACTTCGCCGCGCAGTACGCGGTGGCGTCACTGACCGCCTTGACGCCCAGCGTCGAGGCCACCGTGACGACGCTGCCCCGGGACGCCTCCAGATAGGGCAGCGCCGCCCGCACCACGGCGGCGGTGGCCAGCAGGTCCACCGCGATGATCCGGTCCCAGGTCTCCCCCGGCAGGTCGGCCAGCTTCCCCGGGACGTCCATCCCGGCGGCGGTCACCACCCCGTCCAACCCGCCCGAGCGTTCGGCCAACTGTCGGGTGGCCGCCTCGGCGGCCCGCGCGTCGGCCAGGTCGCACTCCACCCACGGCACCCCGTCGGCCGGCGCCCGCCGGTCCAGCACCAACGGTCGCCCGCCGGCCTTGGCCACCGCGGCGACCACCGCCGCGCCCAGTCCACTCGATCCGCCGGTGACCAGGACGATCGGCCCGGCTCCGGGCATCCCACCGCTCATCGTGACCTCCCTGTCGTCGCCGACGGCGCCTCCTGCCGACCCGGCTCGCCCACCGGGGGATCCCCCGCCCGCAACCGACCCGCCCGGGCCGCCGCGATCAGGTCGGTGGTGGAGCGACCGTCGAGGTACGGCACCACCACCGTGTGCCCGCCCCAGCGGCGCAGCAGCTCCGCCTCGGGCAGCGCCGGCTCGTCGCCGGCCCCGCAGGCGTAGTCGCCGCCCTTGACCCAGACGTCGGGCCGCAGCCAGGACAGCGCCGCGTGCGGGGTGGCCTCGTCGAAGATCAGCACCGCGTCGACGCAGCTCAGTGCGGCCAGCATCCGGCTCCGGTCGCCCTGCGGCACCACCGGCCGGTCCGGCCCCTTCAGGCCGGCGACGCTGGCGTCGGAGTTCAGGCAGACGATCAGGCAGTCACCGAGCTGCCGGGCGGCCTGGAGGGTGGCGACGTGACCGGCGTGCAGCAGGTCGAAGCAGCCGCCGGTGGCGACGACCGTGCCGCCCGCCGCGCGTACCTCGGCGGCGACCGCGCCCGCCGCGACCGCGCCGATCCGGTCCCCGCCGGTCGCGGTGACCACGGTGGGCGCGGTACGCACCGGCGGCGGCAGCACCGCCGCCACTCCCCCGCCCGCCACGTACGCCGACGCCTCGGCGACCGCGTGCTGCACCGCCTCGGAGACCAGCGCTCCCCGGGCCAGCGCGATGCTGGCGGCCGACGCGAACCGGTCGCCCGCGCCGCAGGTGTCCCCCTCGGCGCTGGCCGGGGCGGGCACCACCAGCGGGGTGGACCCGGCGTGGCAGAGCAGCGCCCCGTCGCCGCCCAGGGTGACCGCCACCGCGCCGGCCCGCCACCGTTCGCGCAGCCCCTGCGCGCCCCGGGAGGCGGTGACCAGTCGGGACGCGCCCGGCGCGACCTTCGCCAGCTCCCGCGCCTCGGACTCGTTCGGGGTGGCCAGCTGCACACCGGGCACCGCCGCCGGGCCGCGCGGGTGCGGGTCCCAGACCACCGGGGCTGCGGTGGCGGCGAGCGCGGCCCGCAGCGCCGGCTGCCGGGCCACCCCGCGCCCGTAGTCGCTGACCAGCACCGCCGACGCGGTGGCGATCAGCCGCAGCACCGCCTCGCTGGGCTGGCCGGGGTCCCCCGCCGGTCCACCGCGGTCGTGCCGCAGCAGCACCCGTCCCCGGGCCCGGAGCCGGATCTTCTCCGGGGTGGCGCCGACCAGCGGCAGCCCGTACACCTGCACTCCCGCCGCGGTGAGCAGCGAGCTGAGCCGGGCCCCGCCGGCGTCGTCGGCCAGCGCGGTCACCAGCGCCACCTCGGCCCCCTGCGCCGCGGCGAAGAGCGCCGCGAGCCCCGCCCCGCCGGGCCGGTCCACGTGCGCCGTCTCGTCCAGCACGGGCACCGGCGAGTCCGGGCAGAGCCGGTTCACCACCCCCTCGACGTCCCGGTCCAGCAGGGTGTCGCCGATCACCACCACGGGTCCCGTCACGCTCGACCTCCTCGTTCCGGCTCGACCTCCCGGTCGCCGAGCACCACCTCGACGCCCGTGCGTACCGGCCCGGCCCGGGTGGTCCCGGCCGGCACCGGTCCGGTCGCCGCGCCCGGCACGGACCCGGTGGCCGCGTCCGGCACCGGCTCGGTCGCCGCGGCCGGCGCCGCCGCCAGGGCCCGGTCGACGTACTCGCAGAGCACGTGGGCCGAGACCAGGTGCAGCTCCTGCACCACCTGACCGTCCGGCGAGGACACCGCGAGCGCCTCGTGACAGGCGTCGGCGAGGGGGTTGGGGGCGGGGCCGGTGAAGGCCCAGGTGCGCAGGCCGGTGGCGTGGCCGGCGTGGGCGGCGGTGAGCAGGTTGGGGCTGGTGCCGCTGGTGGACAGGAGCAGGAGGATGTCGCCGGGTCGGCCGTGGGCGCGGACCTGGCGGGCGAAGACCTCGTCGTAGCCGTAGTCGTTGCCGATGGCGGTCATGGCGCTGGTTTCGGCGTGCAGGGCGATGGCGGAGAGTGGTTCGCGGTCGTGGCGGAGTTTGCCGACGAGTTCGGCGGTGAGGTGTTGGGCCTCGGCGGCGCTGCCGCCGTTGCCGGCCACCAGCAGCCGCCCGCCGGCCACCAGGGTGCCCGCCAGCTCCCGGCCCCAGCGGGCGAGCAGCCCCTCGCACTCCCGGTAGGAGAGCAGCGCCTCCGCCAGGTGGGCCAGGTGCGCGTCGAGCACCGACGGTCCCCGTCCGCCGTCGGCCGGCCGGAGGTCCGGCGACTGCGCCGTCATCCGGCGACCACCCGGGTCGGCCGGCGCACCGCGGTCACCTCGCCGTAGACCTCGGCGAGCTTCTCCGCCGTGGCGGCCCAGGAGTAGCACCGCCGGGCCCGGTCCAGCGCCGCGGTGGCGTACCCGAAGCGGCGGATCCGGTCGGTGAGCAGGCCCTGGACGGCGGTGCCCAGCGCCCGCGGGTCGCGGGCCGGGACCAGGTCGCCGGTGCGGCCGGGCACCACCGTGTCGGTGAGGCCACCGACCGCGGTGCCGATCACCGGGATGCCGCAGGCCATCGCCTCCAGCGGGGTGAGGCCGAACGGCTCGTACCAGGGGGCGGCGACCAGCACGTCCGCCGACCGGTACCAGCGGCCCATCTCCTCCCGGGGGACCGCGCCGACCAGCCGCACCCGGTCGGCCATCCCGCAGGAGGCGGCCAGGGCCCGCAACCGCCGGGCGTACGGGTCGGACTCCAGCAGGCCCGCGGGGGGACCGCCGACCACCACGCACTCCGCGTCGGGTACGTGGGCCATCGCCCGGATGACCGTCTGGAAGCCCTTGCGTTCCACCAGCCGGCCGACGGTGAGGATCCGGGCCCGTCCCGGCACCCGTTCGGCGGCCGGCCCGAGCGGGGTGAAGGTGTTCAGGTTCACCCCGGACGGGATGATCGTCATCCGGGAGCGGGGCACCCCCATCCGGACCAGCTCGCCGACCTCGTCGCGGCACTGGGCGACCACCCGGTCGACCGAGCAGCCCAGCTCCCGCTCGTAGGCGACCCGGCGGGCCGGGCTGGTGTCCTGCACCCCCTGGTGCCGGCGCTTGACCGTGCCCAGCGCGTGGTACGTCTGCACCACCGGCACCCCGGTCCGCCCGCCGGCGCTCAGCGCGGCCAGCCCGCTCATCCAGAAGTGCGCGTGGATCACCTCGGGCGTCCAGTCGCCGCCCCGCCACCGCTCCACCAGCCAGTGGCTGAACTCCCGCATGTGCGGCAGCAGCTCGTCCTTGGCCAGCGGCTCCGCCGGTCCGGCCGGTACGTGCACCACGTCGAAGCCGTCCGGGGCGCGGACGGTGACCGGCAGGTCGGGGGCGTCGCGGCGGGTGTAGACCCGGACCTCGTGGCCGGCGTCCACCAGGGCGGCGGCCAGCTCCGCGACGTGGGTGTTCTGACCGCCCGCGTCCTCCCCGCCGAGGACGGCGAGCGGGCTGGCGTGCTCCGAGATCAGCGCGACGCGCATACTTCCTCCTCCAGCAGCCGGTCCCAGTCGGCGAGGAAACGTTCCAGGCCGTAGCGCTCCCGGGCCGCCGCCCGGGCCTGCGCGCCCGTGCGGGCGGCCAGCGACCGGTCCTCGACGAACCGCCGCGCGCCGTCGCGCAGGACGTCGATCCGGGTGGACAGGACGCCGGCCGGTGGCGGCACCGCCACCACGGCCTCGGTGGTGGCCAGCGCGACCACCGGCATGCCGATGGACATGGCCTCGATCAGGCTCAGCCCGAGCGAGGTCCACCGGCACAGGTGCAGGTACGCCCGCCGCCGGGCCACCTCCTCGTGCATCCGGTCCTGCGGCAGGTCGTCGTACCCGGTAACCGGGTGGGCGGTGGGCCCGCAGCGTTCGGCGAGGGCGGCCGGCAGCCCGGCCACCCCCATGCCGAAGACGTCCAGCGGGGCGACCTGCGCGAACCGTGGCATCAGGTCGGTGCCGGTGACCCGCCAGCGGCGGACCGGCTCGTTGGTGACCACGGCGAGCCGGTCCAGCTCGCCGGTCCACTCGACGGTCGGGGCGACGATGCCGTGCTCGACCACCGTGCTGCGGGTGGTCCCGTTGTCCCAGAACAGTTCGTTGAACGCGGTGACGTGGACCAGCAGCAGGTCGTCCCGGTCGGCCATCGGGTGGCGGGTGTTGGGCACGTCGCCCTTGGGGGTGTTGTGCTCGACGTAGATCGCCGGCACGTCCCGGCCGACCCGCCGGCCCAGCCACTCGCAGGCCAGGTCGAACTCCTCGGGCCGTTGCAGCACGACCAGGTCGACGTCGGCGCCGGCGAGTTCCTGCGGGGTCACCTCGACGGCGTCCTCGGGCCAGGGGTAGGTGCGCGCCCGGCCCAGCCCGTACGGGCCGCGGTCCGGGGTGACCGGCACCAGGTAGCGGTGCTTGCCGTGCACGAAGGAGGTCATCCACGATCCGTGCACGTGCCAGACCAACACGTTCATCGGCCGCTCCCGCCGCTGGTGGTGACCGCCCGACCGACGGGCGGCCCGGCCGCGACGGCGGCCACCCCGACCGTGGGGCCGGTCCGGGCCGGCGGGCGGTCGGCCGGGACGTCGAGCAGGCGTACGGCGGCGAGCACGTCGGCCGGGTCCAGCCGGGACAGGCAGGGGTGCCCGGCGACCGGACAGCTGGTGGCCCGGGTGTCCCGGCAGGGCGCCCCGGCGTCGCCGAGCCGGACGGCGGGCACCCGGTAGGGCCCCCACTGTCCGTAGGGGACGGTGGGGGCGAAGAGGCTGACCACCGGTACGCCGAGCGCGGCGGCCACGTGCGCCGGGCCGGTGTTGCCGACCACCAGCGCGCCGGCCCCGGTGAGCACGGCGGCCAGGCCGGCCAGGCCGGTACGCCCACCCAGGTCGACGCCGAGGTCGCCGGCGACCAGGGCGGTCAGCTCCCGCTCGTGCGGGCCGCCGGTGACCACCACCCGGTGGCCGGCCTCGGCGAGCACCCGGACGATCCGGGCGGCCAGGTCGGGCGGGCAGGCCCGGGCCTGGACGGTGGAGCCGGGGTGCAGCACGACGTAGCCGGGACCGCCCAGCTCGGCCGGGGGCGGGGGCACCGCGTCGGGGCGCAGCCGCAGCCCGGGCCCGTCGTGGTCGGGCAGGGCGAAGCCGGCGGCGGCGGCCAGGGACAGCGCGCGTTCCGGTTCGGGCACGCCGACCGGCACGCGGTGGCGGGTGTCGAGGAGGCTGCCCGGGTAGTCGTCGCTGATCGCGTGGATCGTCGGCACGCCGGCGACGCGCAGCAGCAGGGCCAGCGGCAGGGGCGACTGGTGGTAGCTGGTGAAGATGATGGCCTCGTCGGCGCCGAGCCGGGTGAGCCGGTCGGTGAGGTGGCGCATGTCGTCGGGGTCGACCGGCTGCGGGTCGCCGTCGATCCAGGGCAGTGGCCATTCGACGACCTCGTCGATGCCGGGCAGGAGGTCGGCGGCGGCGCGGCCGCGGGGTCCGCAGAGCAGGACGATCTTCCGGGCGCCGGCGGCGACGGCGCGGATGGCGGGTCCGGTGACCAGGACGTCTCCGGCGGAGTCGCTGCGGACGACCAGGACGGTGCCGGCCCGGTCCCGGCGGGGGGTGGTCGGGCGGAGGGCGTTCTGGCGGCGCAGGATCTCGGTGACGGCGGCGGGTAGGTCCCGGGCCACGTGTGGGGCGGCGGCGATCTCCTCCGGCCGGGTCACCGGCGTCGGCACCAGGATCGCGCCCGCGCCCGCGGCGCCGGCCGCCACCATGTCGGCGCCGATGTCGCCGACCAGGACACAGCGGGCCGGGACGGTGCCCAGCGCGCCAGAGGCCGCGTACACCATGCCCGGCTCCGGCTTGCGACACCGGCATCCGGCCCGGTCGTCGTGCGGGCAGACCTGCCAGTCGTCGAACGGGCCGAGCAACTCCTCCACCCGCGCGTTGACCCGGGCCAGGTCCGCCGCACCGAACAGGCCCCGGGCCAGGCCGGACTGGTTGGTCACCACACCCAGCCGCAGGCCGGCCGCGCGCAACCGGTCCAGCGCCTCGCGCACCCCGGGCAGCGGGCGCACCTTCTCCGGGTCACCGTTGTAGGGCACGTCCTCGACCAGCGTGCCGTCCCGGTCCAGCAGCACCGCGTCGAAGAGCACCCCGGCGGGCCGGGCGGGCGGCGGGAAGGGCCGGTCAACACCCGGGTCGACCCGGGCTGACCTGCGCTGATCCGGCTCATCCTGGTCCCGTCGCACGGGCGGCGGGTTCCCGGGGCCCGGAGGAGTAAACATCATCTTCGGCCGGGGTACGCCGGCCGGCACGACCCCTCCCGCCGCACGGAGGGTCGGTGCGGCGTTACCCGTCGTCGCCGAGAAGCTAACCCGGCCGCCCGGTTACCCGTACCGGTGCGAGGGGTATGAGGTGCCGCGTGGCGATTGTGGAGAAAGTGATCCAGGCTCCCCCGGAGCAGGTCTTCAAGGTGCTCTCCGACGGCTGGACGTACAGCGACTGGGTGGTGGGCACGGCGCACGTCCGCGACGTGGACGAGGGCTGGCCCCGGGTGGGCACCCAGCTGCACCACCGGGCCGGGCCGTGGCCGTTCTCCCTCCAGGACGCCTCGACGGTGCTGCTCTGCGAACCGCCGCACCGGCTGGTGCTGCGCGCCGGGCTCTGGCCGGCGGGCGAGGCGATCGTCTCGTTCACCCTGGAGCCGGTCGGCGCGGACGCGACCCGGGTCCGGCTCGGCGAGGACTTCGCCGCCGGACCGTTGCGCTGGGTCCGCAACAAGGTCAACGACCTGGTGCTGCACCAGCGGAACAAGGAGACGCTGCGTCGGCTCTCCGACATCGCGGTGCGGCAGAAGTCGCAGGAGTGACCCGACGCCACCCGACCCGCGGGTCGGGTGGCGAGCGGTGAATCCGGCGCCGACGGGGAGCCTGGGCCACGAGCCACCGGGCCAGTGGCTACCCTCTCAGGGAAACCCTGTCGGCAAACCGAGGATATCGCCATGATCGAACCCGTGCAGTTGCCCTCGCCGTGGCGGGACGCGCGCCTGACCGTCGTCGTTCCGACCTACAACGAGGCGGGCAACCTCCCGGTGCTGGTCGAGCGGCTCCTCGCCCTGCCGCTGCCCGGGCTGAAGGTGCTCGTCGCCGACGACAACTCCCCCGACGGCACCGGCGAGGTGGCCGACAAGCTGGCCATCGAGCACCCGGACCGGATCGAGGTCGTGCACCGGGCCGGCAAGGAGGGCCTGGGTCGGGCGTACGTCGACGGGATCGGCCGCTCCCTCGACGCCGGCGCCGACTACGTTGCGCAGATGGACGCCGACCTGTCCCACCCGCCGGAGGCGCTGCCCGGCATGCTCGGCGCGCTGCTCTCCACCCAGGCCGGCGTCGTGATCGGCTCCCGCTACGTGCCCGGTGGGCAGTTGGACGAGAACTGGCCGCTCTACCGCCGGGCGCTCAGCGGCTGGGCGAACCTCTACGTGCACACCCTGCTGCGGGTGCGGATCCGCGACCTGACCGCCGGGTTCAAGATCTGGCGGGCCGACGCGCTGCGCGACATCGGCCTGGACCGGGTCCAGTCCAACGGCTACAGCTTCCAGGTGGAGATGCACTACCTGGCCACCAAGCTCGGGCACACCATCCTCGAGGTGCCGATCCGCTTCGAGGAGCGGCGCGACGGCATCTCGAAGATGACCACCGCCACCAAGGTGGAGAGCGCCCTGATGCCGTTCAAGCTGCGCAGCCGGCACCGCAACCTGCCCGGCTGAGACCGTCGCCGCCGCGCCGGTCGGCTCCGACCGGCGCGGCCCACGGCGGTCAGCGGTAGACGGCCCGATGCGCCGCGCCGATCACGCCCGCGTACAGGCCGCCGGTGAGCGCCCGGTCACGGGCCAGCGCCGCCCGGGCGGCGTTCGCGCCGGGCGCGCCGTGCACCCCGCCGCCGGGATGCGCCGAGGCGCTGGCCAGGTAGAGCCGGTCCACCGGGGTGTCGGGGCGGCCCAGGCCGGGGACCGGCCGCAGGAAGAGCTGCTGGTACGCGGCCGCGGTGCCGCCGCCCAGCGCCCCGCCCACCAGGCTCGGGTCGCCGTTCTCCAGGTCGGCCGGGCCGGCCACGTGCCGCCCGACGATCAGCGAGCGGAAGCCGGGGGCGGCCGCCTCCAGCACCTCCTCCATCCGCTCGACGTGCCCGGTCAGGTCCTCGGCCCGCCAGTTCGGCCGGAACGGCAGGTGGGTGTACGACCACAGCGACTCGGTGCCCGGCGGCGAGTGGCTCGGGTCGGCCACCGACATCTGCCCAACGAGCAGGAACGGGTCGCGCGGCACCTCGCCCCGGGCGAGCGCGCCGGCATAGCTGGTCAGCCCGTTGAGGTCGGCCCCGAGGTGCACGGTGCCGGCGGTGGCCACCTCCCGGTTGGTCCACGGCACCGGGGCGGAGAGCGCCCAGTCGACCTTGAGGGTGGAGCCGTCCCACTTGAAGTGGGCCAGGTCCTCCACCAGCCGGGGCGGCAGGGCGTCCGGGCCGACCAGGTCGAGGAAGAGCGCGGGGGCCGGCACGTCGGCCAGCACGGCGCGGCGGGCCCGCCAGAGGCCACCGCCGGCCGTACGCACTCCCATGGCGCGGCCCCGGGCGGTGAGCACCCGGTCGACCCGGGCGCCGTAGAGGATCCGCCCGCCCCGCTCGGTCAGCCGGGCCACCAGCGCATCGGTGATCTTCTGGGCGCCGCCGACCGGCACCGGCCAGCCGACCTCCTGGCCGAGCATGGCCAGCAGCCAGCCGTACACCCCGGAGCCGGCCTCCTCGGGTGACAGGTCGGTGTGCAGCGCGCAGCCGGCCAGCAGCGCGGGCCCGCCCTCGCCCTCGAAGAGTTCGTCGCCGAGCTTGCGGACCGGGACGACCAGCCGGCGGGCCAGCCGCAGCGCGCCACCGACCCGCAGCCGGCGCAGCAACTCCACCCCGCCGCGCACCGGCGGGAAGGGCCTGGTGATGGTCTCCAGCATCGGCCCGGAGACCTCGCGCCAGTCGGCGTACGCGTGCCGCCACCGGTCGCCGTCGCCGGGGGCGAACTTCTCCAGCGAGGCGGCGGTGGTGTCCAGGTCCCGGTTGATCACGGCGGCCCGCCCGTCGGGCAGCAGGTGCGCCAGCACGTCCGGGGAGTTGGTCCAGTGCAGGCCGTACCGGTCCAGGTCGAGCCCGGCCAGCACCGGTGAGGCGTAGCCGAGGGGATAGAAGGAGCTGTACAGGTCGCTGAGGTAGCCGGGGGCGGTGACCTGGGCCGACCGGACGGCGCCGCCGGGGGACTCGGTGGCCTCCAGCACCAGCACCTCCCAGCCCGCGTCGGCCAGCAGGTTCGCCGCGACCAGGCCGTTGTGCCCGGCGCCGACGACGATGGCGTCGGCGCTCTCCGCGCCGGTCGGGACGGTGGAACCGGTCGGGGTGGCGGGCGACGTCATCCGATCCGCCTACCCGGCCGCTTACCGGGTGAAACGCGTTTGCCCGGCCGGGGCGGGGGCATCCACTGCCGCATGTACAGGGTTGAGCAGCTCATCGGTGGAGTGTGGGGCGCGGGCGGCGAGGGGGGCGAGCTGGTCGTGCACGACCCGGCCGACGGTTCCCCGGTCAGCGCGGTCCCGGTGGCCACGGCGGACGAGGTGGCCAAGGCGGTGGAGGCGGCGCGCGGCGTCGCGGCGGAGTGGGCGGCTACCCCGGCGGCGGAGCGCGCGGCGGCGCTGCACCGCGCCGCGGACGCGGTGGCGGCGATGACCGACGAGCTTGCCGAGGCGGTCACCGCCGAGATGGGCAAGCCGCTGGGCGACGCCCGGGGTGGCGTCGAGGCGGGCATCGGCACGCTGCGCCAGTACGCCGAGCTGGGCCCGCTGCGCGGGGGCCGGACGTTGCACGGCGGCGCCGACGCGATCGACTTCATGGCGCCCGAGCCGCGCGGGGTGGTCGCCGCGATCACCCCGTGGAACGATCCGGTGGCGGTCTCCTGCGGGCTGCTCGGCGCCGCGCTGGTCACCGGCAACGTGGTGCTCTACAAGCCGAGCGAGCGGACCCCGGCGACCGGCTGGCTGCTGGCCCGGGCCCTGGACGGCGTGCTGCCGGCCGGGGCGCTGTCGCTGCTGACCGGTGGCGGCGAGGTGGGCGCGGCGCTGGCCGGGCAGGAGGTGGACGTGGTGGCCCACGTCGGATCCACGGCCACCGGCCGGGCGATCGCCGCGGCGTGCGCCCGTACCGGCGCGAAGGCGCTGCTGGAGAACGGTGGCAGCGACCCGCTGGTCGTCGACGCCGGGGTGGACCCGGTCTGGGCGGCCGGGCAGGCGGCGGTGGGCTCGTTCGCCAACGCGGGGCAGATCTGCGTGGCGGTGGAGCGGATCTACGTGCACCGGGACGTGGCGGAGGACTTCGTCGACGCGCTGGTCGAGCGGGCCGGGGCGCTGACCGTCGGTCCGGGCCGCGACCCGTCGACCGAGCTGGGTCCGCTGGTGGACCGGCGGCACCGGGACCACGTGCACGGGCAGGTCACCGCCGCCGTCGCGGAGGGCGCGACGCTGCGGGCCGGCGGGGTGCTGCCGGACGGGCCGGGGGCGTTCTATCCGGCGACGGTGGTGACCGACTGCCGGCACGAGATGACCCTGGTCCGGGAGGAGACGTTCGGGCCGGTGGCCGCGGTGGTGGTGGTCGACTCGTTCAGCGAGGCGCTGCGCTGCGCCGCCGACTCGCCGTACGGGCTGGCCGCCTCGGTGCTGACCCCGTCGATGAGCCACGCCCAGCGGGCCTGGCGGGAGCTGCCGGTGGGCACCGTCAAGGTCAACGCGGTCTTCGGGGGCGCGCCGGGCGGTGCCGCGCAGCCGCGCCGCGGCAGCGGGCAGGGCTTCGGGTACGGCCCGGAGCTGCTCGACGAGTTCAGCACCGTCAAGACGGTGCACCTGGAGGCCCCCGGGGGCGGGCACTGGTGAGGTGAGACGAGAGGGAGTGGCCGTCGGATCCGGCGGCCACTCCCTGTCGTACCCGATGGGGTCAGCGGCCCTTGCTCTTGTCCCGGGCCTTGGCGGTCTGCCGGTTGTTCGCCTTCTCGATCGCCTTGACCAGTTCCGGCTTGGTCATCCGGGACCGGCCCGGGACGTCCAGCTTCTTCGCCACCTCCATCAGGTGGTCCTTGGTGGCGTTGGCGTCCACGCCCCCGGCCGTGGGGGCGCGCCGCGCGGGGCCACCGCCGGCCGCCTGCCGGTCGCTCGGGCCCTTTCGGCCCTTGGGCTCCCAGTGGTCGCCGACCTTCTCGAACTCGTGCTTCACCGCGGCGAACGCCACACGGTGCGCCCGCTCCCCCTCGCCGTACGTCTCGACGGCCGAGTCGTGCGTCTTCTCCCAGGTTCGCTGGGCCTTCTGGGGGGGAGCGCCGCAGCGTGCTGGGCAGTACCTCGCGCCCGGGCATCTCGTCCTCCTCGCGCGTCGATTGCGTCTGCGGAGGACCGTTCCCCCGCGCGGAACCGGCAAACGCGGACGTCGGGTTTGTCGATTTTCCGGCCCGGGTACCGCCTCGACCGGTGCGCGCCGGCGGGGAAACGATGCGGTCCGGCGGCCGGGGCGACGGGAGCGGGCATGGCAGCGACGACGGGGCCGGCCACGGCACCGGAGCGGACGCAGCGGCGGCTGCCCCGCCGGGTACGCCAGTTGAGCTGGCGGACCTGGCGCGGGGTGCTGGTCCGCAGCGGGCGCAACTTCCTCAAGGACAACTGCGCCGACTGGGCCGCCGCGCTGACCTACTACGGGGTGCTGGCGCTCTTCCCCTCCACCATCGTGGTGGTCGCCCTGGTCGGGTTGGTCTCCGAGGGGGAACGAACCGTGGACACCGTGCTGGACCTGGCCCGGGACATCGGCGCCGGTGCGGTGGTCGGCAACGAGGGCTTCGTCGAGGTGGTCCGGGGCGTCGTCGACCAGCAGAGCGGGGCGAAGGTGCTGCTGAGCTTCGGTCTGCTCGGTGCGCTCTGGTCGGCGTCGGGGTTCATCGGCGCGTTCACCCGGGCCTCCAACGCCATCTACGGGGTGCAGGAGGGCCGGCCGGTCTACAAGCTGCGGCCGATCCAGATCGGGCTGGCCGCGCTGTCGCTGCTGCTGCTCGCCGTGGTGGCGACCGGGCTGATCGTCAGCGGGCCGGTGGCCGACGCGGTCGGCGACCTGGTGGGGGCGGGCGGGCTGAGCCGTACGGTGTGGAGCGTCGCGAAGTGGCCGGCGCTGGCCATGGTGGTGATGGTGCTGCTGTCGCTGCTGTTCTGGACCGCGCCGAACGTGCGCCAGCCCCGGTTCCGGTGGGTCACCCCGGGTGGCGCGGTGGCGCTGCTGGCCTGGCTGCTCGCCTCCTTCGGCTTCGGCCTCTACGTCGCCAACTTCGGCTCGTACGACGTCACCTACGGCAGCCTGGGCGCGGTCATCGCGTTCCTGGTCTGGCTCTACCTGTCCAACTGCGCCCTGATGCTCGGGGTGCAGATCAACGCGGAGTTGCAGCGGGGACGGGTGTTGCAGAGCGGGGCGAAGGATCCCGGTGAGCCGATCCTGCCGCCGCGGGAACCGGCCGATTCGTGACGGTGTGGCACCGATCGCCTCGCGCTCCGGTTTGCCCCGCCCCTGCCCGGGTACCGCTGACGACATGGAACGAGGCAGCAGCAAGCACTCGCCGCGGGTCGACGACAACATGAGCCAGGACGTCGCCGGGCTCGTGCAGGGGCCGGGGACCGGTGGTTCGCGGGTCGAGGAGTTCCGTGAGGCGGAGCCGGCCGGCGAGGACCAGCCGGGCGCCACCACCGCCCCGGCCGGCGATCTGCGCACCGGCTCCCCGCAGGGGATGAGTTCCGAGGACGTCGAGGCGCGCAGTCGGCTGGGCCGGTTCATCACGATGACCGCGCTGCCCGGCGACCGCGCGGCGCTGGTGGCCAACGCCCGGGAGAACCAGGCGCCGGCCGACATCGTCGACGCCCTGGAGCGGCTCCCCGAGGGCACTCGCTACCAGACGATCTCCGAGGTGTGGGCCGCACTCGGGCACAAGAACGAGACGACGCGCTGGTGAGCCGGATCGGCCCACGATCCGGCGGCGCACCGGCGGTGAAGGAGGAACCTGCATGAGCGGCGTTATCGAACACGTGGACGTGGCGGTCCCGATCCGGACCGTGTACGACCAGTGGACCCAGTTCGAGGAGTTCCCCCACTTCATGGAGGGCGTGCAGGAGGTGCGGCAGCTCTCCGAGACGATGACCCACTGGACGGTGGAGATCGCCGGGGTGAAGCGGGAGTTCGACGCCGAGATCACCGAGCAGCTCCCCGACGAGCGGGTGGCCTGGAAGTCCACCGGCGGCACCCAGCAGGCCGGCGTGGTGACCTTCCACCGCCTCGACGAGGGGCACACCCGGGTCACGCTCCAGATGGACTTCGAGCCGCACGGCGTGGTCGAGCAGGCCGGCGACAAGCTGGGCGTGGTCGACCGCCGGGCCAGGGGCGACCTGGAGCGGTTCAAGACGTTCATCGAGCGGCGCGGTCAGGAGACCGGCGCGTGGCGTGGTTCGGTGGACCGGCCGACCCCCTGATCCTCTCCCCCGTTCCGTCTTCGCCGACGGCCGCCGGATCTCCGGCGGCCGTCGGCGTGTGTCGGGGTGGCTCGTTGCGGCCGTTTGCGATCATCCCGCCCGGGTACCGCAGAGGGATGACGGACAACGACAGGGTGTGGCGGGACGAGCAGAAGACCCCGCTGGAGGAGCTGGACCGGGCCATCGCCCGGTCGACCATCGACGGGCAGGCCGACGACGCCACCGGCAACGACGCGGGCGAGGAGGCGGCCTTCGGGCACGGGCCGGAGGCGGTCGACCGGGGCGCCGACCCGCGGACCGAACGGCGGGAGCTGACCGACGCCGAGCGCGCGTACCGGCCGTCGACCACGGGACGGACCGGCCCGGACACCATGTGAGCGCCACCGGCGAGGGCGGGCGCCCGGCCCACCGCCGGGCGCCTTCGCCGTGCCCCGCCGAGAACGACGGGAGCCGCCACCGGCCACCCCCGAACCGACAAAAAGTGCGGCCCGGTCGTCCGGAAAAGCGGACAGGTCATCCAGAATCGGCGCCGAAGGCTCGGGTGAGCCGGGGCCGTCGCGTAAGACTTTCGGAATGCAACAGGGCTCCGGCATCCTCACCCCACGTCAGCGTCGGCTGGCCTGGCTCGGCTTCCTGCTCGCCGCGCTCCAGGCCCCCGTCGCCGCCCGGCTGGTCTCCGACGGCTCGTGGCTGTTCAGCCTCTGCGTCGCGCTGATGGTGGCCACCGTGATCCTCGCCGACGACACCAAGCGTCGCCAGCCGGAAGGCGCCGGCGCCGACTAGCCCCGGCCATCGGGACGGGCCTCGTGCCCGGGCATCCCCCGGGTACGCCGCTCCTCCTTCATCTCCGCCTCGTACAGGTGCCGCTTCCCGTCGACCAACTTGTCGCGGGCGTCCCGGTCCAGCTGACGGAAGAGCGCGTAGTAGCCGTCGTCGAAGTCCTCGACGATCTGGAACGTCCACCGGCCCGCGATGACGTTGCGGCCGAGCAGCTCCGTGGCGATCCGGTCGGCGACCTCCGGGTGCCCGGCGGCGCGGAACTTCTCCACCGCGTCGTCGAGCATCAGGTCGGCGTGCCCCACCAGCTGGTGCAGCGAGTAGAGGTGGCCGCGTACCCGCTCCACCGTCTCCAGCGCCTCGCTGAGCTTGCCCAGCGCCGCGACCGTCTCGTCGCTCACCCCGGCCGGCCGCCGGTGCGCCTGGTCAGGCCCGTCCGCCCGCTGTCCCATCCGTGCCTCCCCATCCCCGCTGCGCCCCGATCGGGCCCGCCTCTCCTTCTGCCCACCGGTATCCGGCTCAATCCCCGCGACCGAGGCCGGTCGAACCGAGCGGCGGAGGTTGCCCGAGGCACCGGGTGGCTAGCCTCGTAGCTCATGCGAGTGCCGTACCCCCAGGTCACCACCGGAACCGCGGTGGGCGCCGCCCGGTCCACCCTCGCCCTGCTGACCGCCTCGGTCGGCGCCGCCGGCCTGGCCGCGGCGGCCGCCCGGCCGGGCCTGCTGGCGAGCGTCGACCAGCACGCCGCCGCGGTGCGCGACAGCCTCGACGGAGACCGCCGGCCGCTCACCCCGGCCGCCCTCGCCGGCTACGCCGAGGGGGTACGCTCCGCGGCCCGCCAGCACGGCTGGTGGCCGCCGCCCACCGACGCCGACCCGTGGGACGCGCCCGACTGGACGCTCACCCGCCTGCTGGCGGTCTGCGCGCTGACCCGCTCGCTGGATCCCCGACACCTGGCCTGAGCACGGCGGAGGGTGCCCGCGATCGCCCCGCGGACACCCTCCGGCATCGTCCTGCGACGGCGCGCCGCACCGTCAGCCCGCCGACGCGGACCAGCGACGCCCCCACCTGTCGTGCCGCCCCTCAGTTCAGCATGGCCGGCTGGGCCGGCGCGCCGATCAGGTGCGCGTTGACCTGTCGGACCAACGGACCCAGCGACGGGATCTCCCGCACCTGCACGCCGGCTCGCCGCAGCCGCTCCGCGCCGTCGCAGTCCGCGAGCAGGGGCGGCTCACGCAGCGCGAAGACGACCCGGGAGATCCCGGCGGCAAGGATCAGCTGGGTACAGGAGCGGGGCCGCGAGCGGCGGACGCTACACGGTTCGAGCGAGGAGTAGATCGTGGCCCCGCGCAGGTCCACCCGCTGCTCCCCGAGCCTGCGGAGCAGTCCCTCCTCGGCGTGGACCAGGCAGTCCGTCTCCCGGGAGAAGCCGCGGCTCACCTCGGCCCCGTGGTCGGCGACCACGATCGCACCGACCGAGTACGCCGTGTCGCTGACCGGGCACGATCGGGACAGCTCGATCGCCTCGCGCAGCCAGTCATGCTCGCTCCTGCTCACCTGGGCGTCCTCTCGTCTGGTGCGCCCATGACGTACCGAAGAAGCACGGCATCGCCCATCGGGCGCACTTCCATCAACCTCGCGGGGTTCTTCGCGTTCTGCGGATAGCTGCCGTCGAGGGCGAACCGCGGTGCGTCCGCGCTGCCGACGAAGAACGGCGCCACCACCAACTGCAACTCGTCGACCAGGCCAGCGGTGAGCAACTGGGTGTGGATGATTCCGCCGCCCTCCACCATCAGCCGCTGCACACCGGACACCGCCAGGTCGTGCAGCACCCTGCTCAGCTCCGGCGGGTCACCGCAGTCGCGCACCGAAGCACGGTCACCCAACCGCCGACGAACCGGCTCGACCGCCGACGAGCCGCAGTAGACGATTTTCGCTGCGCCGTCCTCGGCGAAGAAGTTCCGGGTCGGGTCGCACTCGCCGGTCCGGGTCACCGTCACCTTGGTCGGCGAGGAGGGCCGGCCCGACTCGACCCGGGCGCTGCGCCGGTCGGCCGAGCGCACCAGCAGCCTGGGGTTGTCCCGGCGGATCGTGTTCGCGCCGACGAGGATGGCGTCGCACTCGGCGCGGACGGCATCGACCCGGTCCAGATCCAACTCGTTGGAGAGAATGAGTCGCGGCTCGCAGGCGTCGTCCAGATATCCGTCCAGGGAGATCGCGCAGGAGAGGAGAACGTAGGGGCGACGGCTCATCCCGCGGCCCGCTGGAAGTGTTCCAGTTGCCGGCGGGCACTGTGCTGGGCCGTGAAACGCTCCGTGACAGAGGCGCGGGCGGGCCCCCCGAGCTGCGGTGACTGCTCAAGGGCCAGGGTCAGCGCGCCGGCCAGAGATTCGGCATCGGCAGCACAGCTCAGTCCGTTGACGCCGGGCGAGATCTGGTGCCGGTGTCCACCGACGGCGGTGGCGATGCTGGTTCGCCCGCGGTACATCGACTCGGTCAGGGAGAGCCCGAAGCCCTCCCGCAGGCTGGGCTGCATCACCAGCGCCGCCCGGCTCCTGATCAGGTTCACCCCTGCCTGGTGCACGTCCGTGCTGATGTCGACCGCCGACCAGAGGTGAGCACGCTGTCGCAACGCGGTGGGTAGCTCGCCGATGGCGGTCAGGATGCCGTTGCGGACGTCGTGGAACACGCCCCGGCTGGAGGAGTGCAGATTCGGCCCGACGAAGACCAGGTGCAGGTCGGGGTCGACGGCGGCGGCGGCGACGAAGGCGTCGAGGGCCAGACGGTGTCCCTTCAGTGGGTCCCACCGGGCCACCACGACCGCGTACCGGGCGGTGTCGCTGGGCAGGAAACCCGTACCGTGGTCGAGGAAGACCCGGTCCCGTTCGGACGAGTCCCGGCCGGCCCGGTCCGTCCCCCAGCCGGCCTCCACCAGCCCGGTGGTGAGCAGGCTGGCGAGCTGCGCCGTCTCCGCCGGGGCGAGTTGGCGGTTCTTGGTGCTGTCCACGTCGATCCCCGGTGCGCTGACCAGGAACGGGCAGGGCGCCTCCGGCCAGACGTACTCGGGCAGGTGCACCACCGCCGACGCGCAGTGCGCCAGGGCCGGACGGAGAATCTGGCTGGCGGAGATGGTCCATTCGTTCCACGCCTGGTCGCCGATGTGCGACCGCCAGACGAGCTGCGCGACGCCGGCGAGCGCCGGCGCCAGGACGAGGCCGACCGGGTCGTGCAGGACGACCACGTCCGGTCGGTCTGCCGTGATCTTCGCCGCCAGCGGCCCGAGATCGGCATCCGGGTTCGCGTAGCGCTGCCGCAGTTCCGTCTGGCCTCCGGGGATGACCCGGGGGCGTACGCCGTGCAGGGCGTCGTGCAGGTAGTCGGCGAGCGGCTGCTCGTGGAAGTAGGGGGCGATGTCGAACCAGGAGACGGTGCAACCGAGGTCCTGGAATCCCCGGGTGTCGGCCCGGATGAGTTCCGGGGCACCGCCGTACACCGTGCCGTAGGAGACGTGGGCGATCCGCATGGCTGTCCCTTCTGGAGGTGATCGCGCCGGTTCGCGCGCTACCGGTGGGGTCGTCGCGGGGTGAGGACACCCGCGCCGTTCAACCCGTTGGTCCACGCAGGCTCGAGGACGGCACAGAAGCCGGCGAACTCCTCGGCGAACCGGTCGAGGCGGGCCTTCTCGTCCGGCTCGCCGGGCAGGTGCACCACTCTGGGGTGGATGACCGAGTGGTAGTCGAGCAGGAGCGGCATCACGACGCTCTGCACGGCGAGCAGGCTCCGGGGCGTGCCAGCGGTCATGACCACGCCGACGGGTCGGTCCCTGAAGAGGTCGCCGAGCTGCTCGATGGCCGACTTGGTGGAGGCGGCGATGCCGAAGTTCCGCACCGGAGCGACCAGCACCACCCCGGTGACGGGCTCGGGCTCCGCGGCCAGCCGAGCCTGAGCGGTCGCCGGGTCTCGGCCCCAGTCGACCAGCGCCACCCGACCGGCGCCGGCGTCGGTCAGCCGCTGCGCGAGCATGCTGGCGCACTCGGCGCCACGGGAGTTCTCACTGTCGGACGTGGTCAGGACGATGATCATGTTTGGTCACCCCTAGCAGAATGGTCAGTACCGCCGCCGTGGTCAGGGTGATCACGATCAGCGTACGAGGGTCGCTGAGCCGCAGCAGCGGGATCCACAGCGACAGGAAGACGAGGTTGCTGGCGTTCTGGACGGCGAGCAACCGGGCGAAGAACGTGGACTGGGTACTCAGCGGGAGGTCGAGCTGCAGCCGGGACTGGGCCAGCACCACGCCGATCGAGGCGAGCCCGACCAGGCAGTAGACCGCCAGCATCAGCGGCAGCGGCGAGGTGAAGGTGACCAGGGCGCAGAGCGCGTAGAAGCCACAGATGACGAGTACCGCCACCCGGACGGACGGTGTCTGGACGCGCCCGGCGATCAGCACGCCGGCCAGGATCGCGCCCGCGCTGTAGGCGACGTTGGCGACGCCCAGGGTCCAGTCCGGCTTGCCGAGCACCAGTTCGAGGACCGCCGGGTAGTTGCTCAGCCACAGGCGCTGGGTCGTGGTGAAGACCACGACCAGTCCGGCCGTCGCCAGCACCCCCAGCGGATGCGGCAGGTACCAGCGGGACGGAGGGTCGTCGCCGGCAGGCGACTCGGTCTCCTCCCCACGCTGCTGGGCGCTGCGCAGGTCGTCGCGCACCCGCCACTGCAGCAGCGCGCTGAGCACGAAGGTGACGGCGTTGGCGAACATCGCGACCGCCGCGTTGGACAGCGCGAGGGTGAGCGCGCCCAGGCCCCAGCCGATCACGCCGGCGATCTGGGTGGTGGCGATGGAGTACCCGTTGATCCGGATCAGCACGCTGGCGGAGCTGGCCGAGAGCGCGCTGACCAGGATCCGGGCCGAGGTGGAGTAGAAGGCGGCCGCGCTGCCGATCACCAGCTCCTGGGCATAGACGATCTCCGGGCCGTTGTGCAGCGCCAGCAGGAACAACACCGGATAGACGGCGGCCGCGGCAGCGCTCACCAGATCCGCGGCGATCGCGACCGTGGCGGCGCCGAAGCGCTTGATGGCCCTGGGCACCAGCGGGGCCATCACGATCGCCGGTATCCCACCACAGATCGCGATGAGCGGCACCGACGCCGGGTCCCGGGTCAGTTGCAGCACCAGCAACGCGGCGGCACCGATGTACATGCTGTTGCCGAGGGCCGACAGGGCGGTGGCGGCGATGAGGACGCGCCCGGCCTGGCCGATGCGCGGCGCCTCCGGTGGGGCCGGCTGAAGTCCGGTCCGGCTCATGCCGCCGACTCCACGACCAGCCGCAGCGCCAACGGCTCGTCCGCCGCGTAGATGCCGTGCCGGCGGTCGCAGCGGGCGAGATCGCGGGCATGCATGTAGCCGCCCCCCTTGGTGACGTAGGGGGCGTGCGCCCAGTCCTCGACCGCAGGCACCTCGGCGGGAGCGCCGGGAAAGGGCGCGTACGGGGTGCGAGTGAGCTCGTCCGCGTTGCCGGCCATGTCGAGCAGGCCGAAGGCGCTGCGTCCGGCCGGGAAACTGCCGACCGGAGCGGTCGTACCCAGACTGGCCTGCGCCATGTTGGCCAGCCCCTCCTGCCAGTCGTCCCCCCACGGATAGACCCGCTCGTCGTCGCCACGGGCGGCGCGGACCCACTGCTCCTCGGTCGGCGGCGTGACGACCCGGCCGATGAGTTCGGACAGCGCCCGGTAGAGGTCGTCGATCTCGCTGAGCTGCACAGTGGCCGGATGATCGTGGCGGGCGTCACCGGTCGGGCGCACCCCGGTGCTCGGCGCGAGCGCAGCGACCTGATCGACCGTCAGCGGTACCCGACTGATCCAGAAGGTGGGCAGCCGGGCGAGGTGCCGGGGCACCTCCTTGAGCAGCCACTCGGGTCGTACACCGTGCATGTCGGGGGCGGCCAGCTCGGCCCTGACGGTCTCGGACGTCGACCCGATCGTGGTGGTGCCGGCCGGCACCTCGATCAGGCCGTCCTGGAGCTCGGCAAGTACTGCTTGCAACCTGGTCACGTCAACTCCTTGAGGTCGGCCACGGACAACGCCTCAGCCAGCAGCTCCGGAGGATCGTCGGCAAGCGTGCCGATGAGCGCCTGCCACGCCCAGATGGCGGTCCGGGCCCCGGCGATGGGACGCAGCAGCCGGAACGCGTCGCCTCCGGCGAGGTGGTGCACCGAACGGGGGCCGCCGTCCCGGGAGATCCGCTCGAGTGTGGCCGGGGCGGTGAGGTGGCGTACGAGCTCCCAGGCGATGTCATCGGCTCCGGCGGTGACCGCCCACCCACCGGCCAGGGCGAGCGTCGTATCGCCTCCGGTCAGCTCGCCGACCGACGCGACGCTCCAGGCGCCGGGCACCTCTCGCGTCAACCAGGGGCCTTCCAGGGCCAACCGCGCCGCCCCCTCGCGGGCGGCTTCCACCGTGTTGCGGTGACCGTGTTGCTGAGGAAAGGCCACCAGGCCTTCGCGGAGCAGCCCCTGGAGCCGGCGCACGCCGGCCAGGTTGCCCGACTCGCACCCGGCACCCCCTCCCCCGTCGAGGACGGTGCCGCCACCGTGGGCGTAGAGGAAGGGCGCGATCCGCTCGTAGACCGGGTTCATGAAGGTCGGGCCGACGTCGGACGCTGCGGCATCGCCCCGCCCGTAGTGACCGATCAGGGAGTAGTCCTTGGGGGCTGCCCACAGCTCACCGCCGACCTGGAACGCGGCCCCGAGAGCGGCCCGGACCGCGGGTTGGATCACGTCGGGGGGCGGTGGCTGGAGCAGCCCGGCCTCGACCAGGGCGCCCACCACGTCAGGGGTGACCTGGAGCACCGTGCTGCGGGCGGCGGCGCCGCCGAGGTAGGCGAGAAGCCCGTCCTTGTGGTCGGCCAACCGGGTGCTGGTCACTGGCACACCGGACGACCGGGTCCATGCTTCGAGTTCGGCGGTGAGCAGGGCGCTCTCCGTCGAGCCGGACGGTGAGCAGAGCACTTCGACGGTGTCGGTCACGCTAATCATCCTCTCTGCGTCGGCCGCCAACCGCCCGCCGGCGAGGCGGGCACCACTGCCGACAACACGGTCAGTCCCTCGACGAGTTCGAATGCCAGGAAGGCTGCGATGTCGCGGCCCCGCCCCGGCGGCGCCGCTCCACCCAGCGGCACAGCCACCACCAACCGGACGGCCTCGAGCAACCCCAGGAGGGCGAACACCCGGCGGGCCCGTCGGCTGGTCACGCCCAGGGCGAAGCTGGCGGTCCAGCCGGCCTGGGCCAGCAGGCTGACCCCGCCGAGCAGCCCCAGCAGGCGTCCCCGGGAGGGATAACCGGGTCGCAGGCAGTCCACCGCTGCGTGCAGCTGACCCTGGTACCAGCGCCGGCGTTGCCGCAGTGCGTGGCGCAGGCCGGCGGCGGGTCGACCGTAGGCGGGCACGCGGCTGGTCAGGCCGTGTTGCGGGTGCCCGGCGGCGGTGAGGCTCCACCGGTAGCCCTCTTCACAACCGTCCTCGGGCCATCGGCCGACCCGGTCCACGAAGGAGCGTCGCAGGAGCAGTCCGGAGGAGGCGAAGTATCGACCGCCGAGGCGCTCCCCGAGGTAGGTGTTCGCCATCTGGAACAACACCGACTGCATGTTGAGCAGGCGGGTCACTCTGCCCGGTCCGGCCGACAGTTCCACGAACTCCGCGTAGTCGAGACGGCCCTGCTCCGCCTCGTCCAGCGCCGACATCAACTCCGCGGCGGAGACCGCGACGTCGACGTCGAGGAACCCGATCCAGGCAGCCGAGGAGCGGCGGACCACCTCGTTCATCGCCCGGGCCTTGGGCGCGCAGGTCGGCACCTCGGCCAGCTGCACGCCCTCAGCCCGGTGGAGCAGGTGGCTCAGTCGGCCGCGTGTGGTGTCGTCGTCGGCGCCACACACGATGTACACCGACACGCCGGCCGGGCCGGCCAGGTTCTCGGCGGTACGGACCGCCTGCTCGAGTTGGGCCGACGGCTCCGCACGCACCGGAATGAACAGGTCCACCACGAGGTCGTCTCGGCCGGGGCGAGCACCGGCGCCCACCGTGACGGAACTGGTCCGCCGGGTGCCGGTGGCGCCTACGCGGGCCGGGGCCCGCCCTGGCGGGGTCGGGGCGTTCCCGCTCGGCGATACCGAGCGGCGAGCCGACGGCAACGGCCGGACGGGCATGAGGAAGCCAGGCACAAGCACTCCAAGCAGGTTGGGTCGGCACTCACCGAAGGACGGACGGGCGCTCACCCCGGCCGCTGCCCGGGACACGGGCACACCTGGCGACCGCGCGCCTGGCCCTACGGTTTCCGGGCTCCGAAAAGCCGGCTCCCGAAGCCATGAATTGGCAGGTAGATCTGTCTTAGCATCTTGCGGGGCGCCCGCCGGAACCTCGTATCACGCAGGTTTGAAAGTCGCACATGAATGAGCAATCCTTCGCCGATGCTATGGCGGACGCCACCGACTGTCAAAGCGATCAAGCACTCATGATCCATTTTGGAGAACACGGTCCAACCTGAGGAATGGGCAGCTCGGGCCGCTGGCAGGGCACGATTTGATCTACCGAAACGACCAGCGAAGAGCCCTCCGTCGACACTCCAGTCCTACCACTATGGAGTGACAAATGGCACTGACGTGAACACCCGAACCACCCACCACCTGACGTATATACATCGAGAACTGACTATATTTACTGCCCGGGCCGAGTGCGTATTGAAACCTTGACACTCAGCGATGGGCCGCTATAACGTGAAGAGCGGCTCAGATCGACGGCCTTTGCCAGTGTGACGTCCACGGGGTGATGTCGACGTCCGCACAGCCGCTCCGTCGACCCGGTCCAGCCCCGGGCCCGCAGGCGGGGCGCATCCAGAGCCGACAACGCGAACCAGTCACGCCTCGGTCTTCCGCGGCCCGACCCATGCCGGCCGATCAGGGCTTCCTGACGGCTGCTCGTGGCCGCCCGCCCCACAGACCCTCCAGAATCGAGGACTTCAATGTATGAGATGGACATCTCGGTCCGGCACGCCACTCTCCCCCAGCAGGGGGGCACTCCGCACGCCTCCCCGCAGACCTGCGTGGCCTTCAGCGGTGACAACCGATGGTTCGCCACCGGCGGCTACGACGGCCGCGTGGTGCTGTACGACCGGGCAACCGGCCAGCCCCGGTGGACCGGCCAGCATCATCGCCTCGTCAACGGGGTGCGGTTCGCTCCCAGCGGCGATCGGCTCGCCAGCGTCTCCGCCGACAAGACCTGCCAGGTCTGGGACACCCGGACCGGGCAGCTCGTCAACGTGCTCTCGCGCCAGCCCGACGACCTCAACTGCGTCAGCTGGCTCTCGGACGATGCCCTGGTGACCGTCTCACAGGACGGCACCGGTCGGGTCTGGGACCTCACCGACGGCATGCTGCGCGACACCGTGCTCAGTCACGCCGATCACTGCATGTTCGTCGACGCCTCGGCGGACGCCGTGGCGACCTGCGGCGAGGACGCCGTCATCCGGATCTGGGACCTGCAAGGCGCATGCCTCGCCGAGCTGGGTCAGGCCGGCCACGCCGAGATGTGCCGCTGGTCGCCCGACGGGACCATCCTCGCCGCGAGTTGCGACGACGGGCATGTCCATCTGCTGGAGCGCGACGGCGAGCTGCTCGGAAAGATCGGCCCGTACGAGACGGCGGTCAAGTCGGTCGCCTGGTCCCCCGACCAGCGTCACGTCGCCATCGGGGCCTACGACAGCACGGTGCGGATCTGGTCGGTGTCCACCGGCGAGGAGCTGGTCCGCTGGTCGGGGCCACACCTGTGGCCGCGGTCGTTGGACTGGGCACCGGACGGACGTCATCTCATCTCCGGGACCACCGCCGCCGCTCCCGCCCTGCTCCCTGTGCCCGACCAGCTCGGCGACACCGTGCACGGCGACGTCGAGACGGTCGAGCTGACGCCCACCACCACCACGTGCGGCGTCAACCACGTCAGCAGCCACCGGGACGTCATCGCGCTGGGCTGTGACGACGGCGGTGTCTGGCTCGCCGGCTCGACACCCCGCCGGCTGCCCGGGGGCGACGGGAGCCTGGTCAACACCGTCTCGCTGCACCCCCACGCAGGTCTGGTGGCGGCCGGGACCTTCTCCGGCCTGGTCTGGGTCTGCACCCTCGAGGGCGAGCCGGTGGCGTCGGTGCGGCGGCTGCACCCGATCAACCGGGTGGCCTGGTCGCCGGACGGCAACCGGATGGCCGTCGCCGACTACGAAGGCACGCTGGACGTCTACCGGTGGCAGGACGGCGCGCTGGTCCCGGAAACCGCCTACTACGGCCACGACGGTGCGGTGAAGGACGTCAGCTGGGTCGACGACCAGCGCCTGCTCGCGGTCTCCACGGACCGCACCGCGCGTCTGATCAGCTCCGACGGCGCGCTGCTGCGGATGTTCACCGGGCACGGCGAGCTGATCAACAGCGGCTCGGTGACCCGGATCGGCTCGCGGGAGGTGCTCGCGACCGCCTCGCGCGACCGGACGGTTCGGATTCACGATGTCGACACCGGTGAGCTGCTGACGGTACTGGTCGGCCACGACGAGTCGGTCAAGGCGGTGGCCTGGGGCCACTGCGACGGCCGCCCCGTCCTGCTGACCGGGGGGTACGACTTCACCGCTCGCCTGTGGTGGTTCACCGACACCGCTGAGCTGGCCGGCAGCCGCCGGCTGGAGGCGCACGCCAACGCGATCAGCTCGGTGACCTGGGCTGGCAGCGACCCGGTCACCGCAGGTTGGGACGGTCGCGTCTTCCGCTGGTCGATCGATGGTGACGACGCGCGGCCCCAGGTCGTCTTCGGCTGAACCCGCCCGTCGCCGTACGGGCGACTCGGCGTCGCCGTTCCACAACCAATCCCGATCCGCGCAGGAGAGGACCCGCATGAGGATCGCACAACTCGCGCCCCCCTACCTTCCTTGTCCGCCCGTCGGCTACGGCGGGGTCGAGCGGGTGATCGCCGAACTGACCGACGCACTCGTCGACCGGGGTCACGAGGTGACCCTCTTCGCCCACCCGGCCTCCCGGACCCGGGCACGGCTGGTCAGCACCCGACTGACCGACCGGGACAGCTTCGACTGGCAGCGGGAGGTGGTGCACGCCTCGGAGTCGCTGCAGCAGATGACGGACTTCGACGTCCTGCACAACCACTCGACCGCCGCACTTCCGTTCCGCCGCTTCGCACCGCTGCCGATGGTCACCACCGTGCACGGCACCACCGGCTGGGAGGTCATCCGCCCGGTGTACGAGCACGCGCGGGAGGCCGCCTTCGTCTCCATCAGCGACAGCCAGCGTCGGTTCGGTGTCACCGACCTGAACTGGATCGACACCGTCTACAACGGCATCGACATCGACCGGTTCACGCTCGACCCGAGACGCCTCGACGGGCGGAACTACCTGCTGCACATGGCGACGCTCAGCGAGCGCAAGGGCACCGCGGACGCCGTGCGGATCGCCCTGGCGACCGGGCGCCGACTGGTCATCGCCGGCCGGGTGGATCCCTCCGACCGAGCCTTCTACGACGCCCAGGTCGCGCCGTACGTCGACGGCGACCAGATCCGCATGATCGGTGAGGTCGACGGCCCGCAGAAGGTGGAGCTGATCCAGGGTGCCGCCGCGATGGTCCTGCCGATCCACTGGGAGGAGCCGTTCGGCCTGGTGATGGCCGAGGCCATGGCGTGCGGAGTGCCGGTGCTGGTGCTGGATCGGGGTTCGGCGCGAGAACTGGTCGCCGACGGGGTCACCGGCTTCGTTCGGACCACTGTCGACGAACTGTGCGAGGCGGTCCCTGACCTGGCGGGTCTCGACCCGTACGCGTGTCGCGCCCGGGTCGTCGAACGGTTCAGCCAGGACACCATGGTCGACGGTTACCTGGCCATCTACCAGAAGCTGGCCGCGACCTGAGCGCACCGCGCCCAACCGGGGCGGAGCCTGTGCCGCGCCGCCCTGCCCATCGCACGCCACCTTGACCGGGAGCACACATGCCACAATCCGTCATTCAACTCGATCGCCGGTCGGTCGGCCGCGAGGTGCCACCCCCACCGCGCCACCGCCTGGCGGAACCCGCGACGCGCCAGCTCGCCGAGACGGCCGGCTCGCTCTGCCTCGACGACGCCCACCTCGACGACCAGGGCTGGCTCCAGCAGGTACGCCTGGCCGGCGCCACCCTGCCGGCCGTGATCCGCGACCCGCTCGTCTGCTTCGGGTACGACAGCGGGCCCGCGGGTGCCATGGTGCTCGGCGGTGTGCCCACCGACCGCGCCACACCCGCCACCCCGACCGTGGCCGGCTCGGTACGCCGGGTCCCGAGCCTGGCGTCGGCCGCGCTGATGCTGCTCGCCCAGCAGCTCGGCCACCCGGTGGCGTATCGGCAGGAGAAGTCCGGGGCGCTGGTCCAGGACGTCGTTCCGGTGCCGGAGTTGAGAACCGACCAGAGCAACGCCGGGGCGGTGGAACTCCTGATGCACACCGAGAACGCCTTCCATCCGTACCGGCCGGACTATGTCCTGCTGCTCTGCGTCCGCGCCGATCCCGCCGGGGAGGCCGGGCTCCGGCTGTCGTCGGTGCGGCGCGCGCTGCCGCTGCTGGACGACCGGACGATCGCCACGCTTCGGCAGCCACGCTTCCGCACCTCGCCGCCGCGCTCCTTCGGCGAGCTGATGGAGGCTCAGGTCGGCCCGGTGCTGCACGGCGCCGTCGAGGACCCCGACCTCTGCGTCGACTTCGCCGTCACGAAGGCGGTCGACGCCGAGGCCACCGAGGCGCTCGCCCGGCTCGGGCGGGCGATGGGAGAGGTCACGCACGAGATCAAACTCCAGGTGGGCGACCTCGCGGTGGTCGACAACCGGATCAGCGTCCATGGCCGCACCGCCTATCAGCCTCGCTTCGACGGCACTGACCGGTGGCTGCACCGGGTCTACGTCCAGGTCGACCTCCGCAGGTCGCGGCAACTACGACCCGCCAACGGCCACGTCCTCGACAGCCTGCGATGAGCAAGGAGACAGCAATGGTGAACATGAGTACGGCCGGCGACGGCGCCGTGCTTCAGGTCGTCGCGGCACCCGCCGAGAACGTACCGATCCGCCAGCGGATCACCCTGCCGCTGTGGAGTTCCAACGGGGCCCAGGAGCCACACCTCTACAGCTTCGACGCTCTCTGCGACGGAGCTGAACACCTGGCCGTGCACTGGCCGGGGCCGGAGGACTCGGTACCGCTGGTCCGCATGCACTCGGAATGCCTGACCGGAGATGTTCTCGGCTCGGCGCGATGCGACTGCGGGCCCCAGCTCAACGAGGCCATCGAGCTGATCAGGGCGCAGGGAGGGGTGCTGTTGTACCTGCGCCAGGAGGGGCGGGGCATCGGCCTGTACAACAAGATCGACGCCTATGCGTTGCAGGAGCAGGGGCTGGACACGGTGGACGCCAACCTCAGTCTGGACATGCCCGTCGACGCTCGCCGCTACGATGCCGCCGCGCAGATGCTGCACAGCCTCGGCATCACCCGGATCCGCCTCCTCACGAACAATCCCGAGAAGATCGCCGGATTGCGGGAGTGCGGCATCGAGGTGACCGAGCGGGTGCCGACCACCTCCTTCGTCAACGCCGACAACTTCGGCTACCTGCGTACGAAGGTGACCAGGCTCGGACACCAGCTCGGCCCGGTCGAGGCCCAGGAGTGACCGTCGGCTAGGTGACCGGCGGTGGCGCGTACGGGGGAGGCGGGTTCGCCCGCCTCCCCCGTGGTCTGACGGGCCCGCCGGTCGGTTCACCGGTGCGCGTTGGGACCTTGCCTGCTGGCGGTCCGCTCCCCGACCCGCGCGCTGGATCCCCGGCACCTGGTCCGGGCGCGGCGGAGGGTGCCCGCGATCGCCCCGCGGACACCCTCGTCGCACCGTCGTCCGGCTCAGCCGTTCGGCCGACCGAACTGCTGGGTCTCGTCCCCCGGCCGGCCGCCGCGCGATCCGGTCATCGAGGACTCCGGCATCACCTGGGTACGCTGACCACCACGGTCGGCCATCTGCCGCTCGTAGTCGCTGCGCCCGGCGTTCTGCCCCTGCCGCTGCGCCTGGATCGCCCGGGACTCCTCGGCCATCCGGTTGAGCCAGCCGTCCCAGCGGTTCTGCATCGGCTTGACCAGACCACCGCCGACGCCGACGATCAGGATGCCGGCCACCGTCGCCAAGACCGCGATCAGCACCGGCGTCGTGACCGTGGTCGCGATGCCCACCTGGTTGAGCGCGGCGATGACACCGAGCGCCAGGATGAACACGGCGGTCAGGTCCGCCAGCACCTTGCCGTACGACAGCCCGCCCAGCGCCCCGGTGATCAGATCCTTCACCGCGTTGGCGATGGCCGCGGCCACGACCACGATGACGATCGCCACGAACGCCCTGGGCAGCCAGGAGATCACGCCGCGGATCAGGTCACTGATCGCGTTGGGTCCCCACACCCCGAAGGCGAACTGCAGGGTGAACAGCAGCACGGCGTAGTAGGCCAGTTTGGCCAGGATGTCACTGGCGTCGTACTTGGTCCGTTCCAGCGCGCGTTTGATGCCGCCGCGTTCGACCGCCCGGTCGAACCCGACCCGTTCCAGTGCCGCGTCCACGATCTTCAGCACGGCTCGGGCGATGAGCCAGCCCACCACGAGGATCACGATGAACGCGATGGCCCTCGGGATGAAGAGCAGCACCGACCTCCAGAAGTCGGTCAGGGCGGAACCGATGTCGGCCTGCCCGACCGCGAGGGTTTTCGGCATGATGTCCCTCCTGTCGCATGGACTAGCGCCGCCCGCATACCCCCTCGATCGGGCAGCACGCCGCAGCCACCTGGCGGATTTTCCCGACATCGGCCGGCAGACCGGCCCTGAACTGGCGTAATCCTCCGTCGGGCCGGGCCGGCCGGCGCGATCGGGGCGACCGTCGAGGGCTCCGGATAGGCTGCCTCCATGCCAGGCACGGTCGGGCGAGTTCCCACCCCATCCGCTCCCGCTCCCACGGAGGCTCCCGAGCCCACCGACGCGGCGACCGCGGTGCTCGCCCACCCGTGGGGCGACACCCCGCTGGGCCCCCGCGAGCGGTGGGACCCCGCCGTACGCGCGGTCATCGACGTCGTGCTCGCCTCGCCGGTGCCGATGTGCCTGCTCTACGGCGACGACTTCCTGCTGCTCTACAACGAGGGGTACGCCGAGGTGCTCGGCGCCCGGCACCCCGCCGCGATCGGTCGGCCCGCCGCCGAGGTCTTCGCCGACGTCTGGCACACCCCCGGCGCCGCCGAGGTGATCGAGCGCGCCTACCGGCGGGGCGAGCCGTTCCTGGAACGCGACTCGACGCTGCCGATCCACCGCAGCCTCGGCACGGCCGGCCGGGTCGCCTTCACCCGGGCGCACGCGGCGGTGCAGGACAGCGCGGGCCGCATCGTCGGCGTGCTGAGCGTGCTGGTGCAGACCAGCCAGGTCACCCAGCAGTTGCAGAGCCTCAGCGACTTCGCCGCCGCGCTGGCCGGCACGCTCACCCTGGACGACGTGGCGCGGGTGACCCTGCGCTACGCGCTGGGGTCGTTCGACGCCGACCGGGTGGCCTTCGCGATCGACGAGGGCAGCAACTGGCGGACCGTGCGGCGGGTCCGCGGCGAGCTGCTGGACGAGGCGGACGAGCGACTGCCACCGCTGTGGCGGCGGGCCGCCGGCGACTCCGCCGCCCCGGCGATCGCCACCGCCCGCAGCGGGGTGCCGTTCCTGATCACCGACGGGCAGCCGCTGCGGGACAACGCGGTGGACCGGCACGACCAGAAGATCCGGGCGCTGGCGGCGCTGCCGCTGCGCTCGTCGGTGATCCGCGGCGCGCTGGCGGTGGGCTACCAGGAGGCGCACGTCTGGACCGGCGCGGAACGGGCCCTGCTCGCCGCGGCGGTGGAGCTGGTCGGCCAGGCCGCCGAGCGGGCCCGCCGGTTCGAGACCCAGCACGGCACCGCCCAGCTGCTGCAACGCAGCATGCTGCCGGAGCACCTGCCGGCGATGCCTCGGCTGCGGATCGCCGCCCGCTACGAGCCGGGCGTCGACGGCAACGCCGCCGGTGGCGACTTCTACGACGCGTTCACCCTGCCCAGCGGCGGGCTGGGCGTGGTGCTGGGCGACGTGGCGGGCCACGACGTGCAGGCCGCCGCCCGGATGGGGCAGGTCCGCGCCGCGCTGCGTGCGCTGGCGCTGAGCGACCCCCGCCCGGACGCGGTGCTCGGCGGCCTCGACCGGCTGGTCGCCAGCCTCGGCACCGAGGCCGACACCCACGAGCTGTTCGTCACGGTGGTCTTCGGGGTGATCGACCTGGAGTCGCAGCAGGTCACCCTGGCCAGCGCCGGGCACCCGGCGCCGCTGATCCGGCGCTGCGCCCCGGACGGCACGGGCACCGCCCGCTACGTCGACCTGCCCGCCGGCCCGCCGCTGGGGCTGGGCTGCCGGCCGGGTACGGCCACCGTGCCGTTCACCGCCGGCGACACCCTGCTGATGTTCAGCGACGGGGTGGTCGAGCGACGCTGTAAGGACCTGTCGGCGGGGCTGGACGGGCTGGCGGCGGCGGTGGCCGGGGCGGGCAGCGGCGACCCCCGGGCGCTCTGCGCGGTGGCCAGCGCGGCGGTGCCCGGCGCCACCGAGGACGACGTCGCGGTGCTGGCGGTGGAGCACGCGGTCCGGCCGAGCCGGTCGGCGAGCATGGAGGTGCCGGCCGAGCCGACCGCGCCGAGCCGGGTCCGACACTGGATGACCGGCCAGCTCACCGAGTGGCAGGTGCCCGAGCAGGTGATCGGCGCGGCGGTGCTGTGCACCAGCGAGCTGACCACCAACGCGCTGCTGCACGCCGGCACGGCCGCCCGGGTGGCGGTCGACCTCAGCCCGGAACGGCTGCTGGTCTCGGTCGCCGACTCCGGCACCCGCGGCACGGTGACCCGCGCCCAGACCGACACGCTGAGCAGCCGGGGTCGGGGACTCGGGCTGATCGAGGAGCTGAGCGACGCCTGGGGCACCGACCCGACGGTGCGCGGCTCGACCGTCTGGTTCGAGATCCTCATCCCGGCCGACCGGCCAGGCGTCGCGGGCGGTTCTGACGGGTAGGAGGAGCGCCATGCCCGATCTGAAGCGCAGCGGAGTCCTCCTCGACGTCGACGGGACCCTCGTCGACACGACCTACCTGCACACCGTCGCCTGGTGGGAGGCACTACGGCAGGCCGACCACCGGGTGCCCATGGCGGTCATCCACAGGTCCATCGGAATGGGCTCGGACAAGCTCCTCGACCACCTGCTCGGCGCGGAACGCGACCGGGACCAGGACGACAGGCTCCGCGACGCCCACGACAGCCTCTTCGCCGGCTGGTTCGAACGGCTGGCCCCGCTGCCCGGCGCCAGGGAGCTGTTGCGGGCCTGCGCGGCGCGGGGGCTGCGGGTGGTGCTGGCCACCTCCGCCGCCGAGCACGAGCTGGCCGCGCTGCGCAAGGTGCTCGACGCCGACGACGTGATCGACACGGTGACCAGTTCGGCCGACGCGCAGCAGAGCAAGCCGGCGCCGGACATCCTGATCGCCGCGCTGGAGCAGGCCGGGCTGGACGCCGCCGAGGTGGTCTTCGTCGGCGACTCGGTCTGGGACGTGGCGGCGGCCGGCAAGCTGGACATCCCCTGCATCGGGCTGGCCTGCGGCGGCACCAGCCGCGGCGAGCTGGCCGGCGCGGGCGCGGTGGCCGTCTACGACGACCCGGCGGCGCTGCTGGCCGGCCTGGCGGAGAGCCCCATCGCCGCCCTGCGGTGACGATCACCCGGACAACCCGGACAGTCACGATTGGCCGGGTGGTCCGCAGGGCAAGGAGTGTCACCACCTCCCCGAGGCACGGGCGAGGCCGAAGGGTGGTGTCGTGGAGCCGGTAGACGTGGCGTTCGCAGTGGTGGGGATCGGCGCCCTGCTCGCGGGGATCCTGCCCCGCGTGCTGGAACGCCGACCCCTGTCCATGCCGATCGCCTTCCTGGGGCTGGGCATGCTGGTGTTCCTGCTCCCGGTCGGGCTGCCCGTGCCCGACCCGCTCCGCTTCGACACGTTCACCACCCACCTGACCGAGGTGGGGGTGATCGTCGCCCTGATGGGCGCCGGCCTGAAGATCGACCGGCCGCTGAGCTGGCGCCGCTGGTCGTCGACCTGGCGGCTGCTGGCCATCGCCATGCCGCTGTGCATCGCGGCGGTGGCGCTGCTCGGCTGGTGGTGGGCGGGCCTGGTCCCGGCCACCGCGCTGCTGCTGGGTGCCGCGCTGGCCCCCACCGACCCGGTGCTCGCCTCCGACGTGCAGGTCGGCGAGCCGACCGACGCGGAGGACTCCGAGGACGAGGTGCGCTTCGCCCTCACCTCCGAGGCCGGGCTCAACGACGGCCTGGCCTTCCCCTTCGTGTACGCGGCGATCGCCATCGCCTCCACCAGCCTCGCCCCGGCCGACTGGTTCGCCGAGTGGTTCGCCGTCGACGTGCTCTACAAGCTCGCCGTCGGGGTGGGCGGCGGCCTGCTGATCGGCTGGCTGCTCGGCAAGCTCTTCTTCCGGGCGCCCAGGGAGATCCGGCTGGCCAAGCACGCCGAGGGCTTCCTGGCCCTGGCCGCGACCTTCCTGGCGTACGGGCTGGTCGAGGTGGCCGGCGGGTACGGCTTCCTCGCCGTCTTCGTGGCCGCGCGGGCGATCCGGGCGGCCGAGCGGACCCACGAGTTCCACTCGGTGCTGCACGACTTCGCCGAGCAGGTGGAGCGGCTGCTCACCGTGATGCTGCTGCTGCTCTTCGGCGGCGCGATCGTCGGCGGGCTGCTCAAGCCGCTGACCTGGCAGGCCGCCGCGGTGGGGCTGGCCCTGATCTTCGTGATCCGCCCGCTGGCGGGCTGGTTGTCGCTGCGCGGGGCGCCCGGCCGGCCGGCGGAGCACTGGGTGATCTCCGCGTTCGGCATCCGGGGCGTCGGCTCGTTCTACTACCTGGCGTACGCCACGACCAAGACGGAGTTCCAGCAGGCGCAGCTCGTCTGGGCGATGGCCGGCCTGGTGGTGCTGGTGTCGGTGGTGGTGCACGGGGTGGCCGCCACCCCGGTGATGCAGCTGCTCGACCGGGAGGGCGAGCGCACCCAGGACGCGTCGGAACGCGGCTCCGCCAAGGAACCGGCACCGGCCGGTGCGAACGGCTGAGCGGGTCAGGCGGTGAGCCGGGCGGCCAGGGCGCGTCCCAGGTCCCGGCCGGAGCGCCAGGCGGTCTGCACCCGGGGCTTGCCGCCGAAGGCGTCCCCGGCCAACCCGATGCCGTCGGCGTCCAGGTGAAAAGTCCCCTCGGCGGTCGACGCCGGCTTTGCGTACGTCCAGCGGTGCACGTGCACCAGCTCGGCCGGCTGGGCGAGCCCGAGCAGGTCCCGGACCGCCTCCTCGATGGCCGGCCCGGCGGCGCTCGGCTGGGCCAGGTGCGGGGCGGCGAACTCCGGGGTGGTGTGCGCGACCAGCACCGGGGCGGCGTCCCCGCGCCGGTCGCCGTCGTCGCAGACCACGGCGAGCACCGGGTGGTCGTTGACGAAGGCGCCCCGGAAGTCGGCCCACCGTCGCCCGGGGAAGCGCAACACCCCGGTGAGCGCGGCCGTCCACTGCTGGTCCTGCACCGCCCGGGTCGCCTCGGCCAGCGCCGGATCGAGCAACAGGGCCGCCTGCGGGCCGGGCATCGCCAGCGCCACCGCGGCGCACGGTCGACCGTCGACGACCGGGCCGGGCTCCACCCCGAGCACCAGCCGGTCCACGGTGAGCGGCAGGTCCCGGGCCAGGTGTTCGACCAGGGAGCGCAGGCCGCCGGGGGCCGCCCAGCGCATCGGACCGGGGCGTTCCCGCCGGCCCTGACGGTCGTACGCGACGAAGGTGTCGGTCCACTCCCGGGCCAGCCCGGCCGTCCGCCACTCCCCTGCGACCTCGGCGAAGTCGGGATCGTCGACGGTGAAGTAGGCGGCGCCGAGATCGGCGGGGCGCCCGTCGAAGCGCTTGCTGGCCATCCGGCCGCCGGCGACCCGTCCGCGTTCGCGGATCTCCACCGGCACCCCGGCCCGCGTCAGCTCCACCGCGCACGCCACCCCGGCGATCCCGGCGCCGACCACCACCACACCCGAGTCCATCAGGTGATCGTATGCGGCGTCGGGGCGGAATGAAGCCGACACCACCGGGGTACTGGCACAGGTGTTCGAGGAGAGGACTGATGATGACCGACGCCAACCGCAACAACGCCAATCCGCAGGGCGCCATCAAGGACCCCGACGAGTGGGTCACCGGTGAGGAGCCGCCGACCGCCGCCCAGGAGTCGTACCTGCACACCCTGGCCCAGGAGGCCGGCGCCGAGGTGCCGGACGACCTGACCAAGGCCGAGGCCTCGAAGCGGATCGACGAGCTCCAGGCGGAGACCGGCCGCGGTCAGTGACCGCCACGCGGGGGCAGGCGGTGCAGCTCGACCTCGTCGAGCCGCCCCGCCGCCACCCGCGCGGTCAGGTACGTAGCGTACGGCTGAGCTCGCCGGTCGGTGGGCGACCCGGGGTTGAGCAGCCGCAGGCCGTCCGGGGCGACGCTGTCCCACGGGATGTGGGAGTGGCCGAAGACCAGCAGGTCGCAGTCGGGGAACCGGGCTGCGCAGCGTTCCTCACGGCGCTGCTTCGGGCCGGTCTCGTGCACGACGGCGACGCGGAGCCCGGCCAGCTCGACCCGGGCCACCTCGGGCAGCCGGGCGCGCAGCGGCGGGCCGTCGTTGTTGCCGTACACCCCGACCAGCCGGCGGGCGCGGGCCTGCACCGCGTCCAGCAGCGTCTCGTCCACCCAGTCCCCGGCGTGCAGGACGACGTCGGCGGCGTCGATCGCGGCCCAGAGCGGTTCGGGCAGGTCCCGGGCCCGCTTCGGGACGTGGGTGTCGGCGGTGACGACGAGACGCATGCCCCCATCGTGCCGGGCGGCGCGCTCGGCCGCCCGGCGTGGCGCGCTCAGGCCCCCTGGCCCTGGTTCTGCATCAGCCCGCCGTCCATGAAGTAGGTCGAGCCGGTCACGTAGTCGGCGTCGTCGCTGGCCAGGAAGACGGCGAGCTTGGCGATCTCCCCCGGCTCGGCGGCCCGCTTCCACGGGATGCTCTGCACCTGCTCGTGCAGGTAGTCCGGGTTGTCGATGGCCTCCTGGTTGAACGGCGTGAGCACCATCCCGGGGCCGATGTTGTTGACGTTCATCCGCATCGGCGCCACCTCCAGCGCGAGGCTCTTGGCCAGCTCCAGCATGCCGCCCTTGCTGGCGTCGTAGTCGGCGCCGCCGGCCCGGGCCACCTCCTGGTGGACGGAGGTGATGTTGATGATCCGACCGCCGCCGCCCGCGTCCCTGCGGTGCCGGACGAACCGGCGGGAGCAGAAGAACATGCCGTAGAGGTTGGTCCGGATGCACCGGTCCCAGGTCTCGGTGTCCAGGTCGGCCACGGGGATGCCGGACGCGTCCACCCCGGCGTCGTTCATCAGGATGTCCAGCGTCCCGAACTCCGCCAGCGCCTCGTCGAACATCGCGTCCACCTGGTGCTCGACGCTGATGTCCCCCTGCACCACCACCGCCCGCCGTCCGGCCCGTTCGATCTCGGCCTTCGTGTGGTTGGCCCCGGCGTGGTCGTGCAGGTAGTGCACCACGACGTCGGCGCCCTCCCGGCCGAACTCGATCGCGGTGGCCTGCCCGATACCCGAGTCCGATCCGGTGATCAGGGCCTTCTTGCCGTCCAGTCGTCCGGTCATCGCCGTGCTCCCTCCCTCGACGCCGCGCCGGTCGGCACGGCGGGTGCGGTGGACGTCGCGGCCGACCGGGCGAGCGCGTCGGTGATCCGGCCGGCGGTGTTGATCAGTCCGATGTGCGAGAAGGCCTGCGGGAAGTTGCCGAGCTGTTCCCCGCTGACCGGGTCGATCTGCTCGGCGAAGAGGCCCAGGTCGTTGACCCGGGCGGCGAGCTGCTCGAAGAGTTCGGCGGCCCGGTGCACCTCGCCGGCCTCGGCGAGGCAGCCGGCCAGCCAGAACGAGCAGATGACGAACCCCGCCGGGTCGGTGTCCCAGCGGCGCAGCAGGCCGTCGTGGCCGAGCCGTTGCTCGATCAGGTCCATGGTCGCGCGCATCCGCGGGTCCGTCGCCGGCAGGAAGCCCACCAGCGGCATCAGCAGCACCGAGGCGTCCAGGTCGTCGGAGTCGAACGCCCCGGTGTACGCCCCGAGCCGCTCGTTCCAGCCCCGGGTCAGCACCGCCGCGCGGAGCTCGTCCCGGGCCGCGGCCCAGCGGGCGACGTCGGCCGGATCGCCGATCCGCGCACCGAACCGCACCGCCCGGTCCAGCGCCGTCCAGCACTGCACCTTGGAGGAGACGTAGTGCCGCTCGGCGTCGCGCGCCTCCCACATGCCGGCGTCGGGGCGGCGCCAGTCGGTGGTCGCCTGGTCGGCGAGGTCACGCAACAGCTGGCGGACCTCCGGGGCCATCGGGTCCAGGTAGTGCCGCATCAGCCAGGCCGCGTCGAGGATCTCGCCGAGCACGTCGGTCTGCCGCTGCTTCCACGCGTCGTTGCCGACCAGGACCGGCCGGCTGTCGTCGTACCCGGGCAGGTGACCGAGGGCGTGCTCGGTGAGGTCCCGTTCGCCCTGGACGCCGTACATGATGGGCACCGGGTCCTCGCCGATCCGGCCCATCGCCCGGGACACCCAGGAGAACTGCCGGTTCGCCTCGTCGGGGCAGGCCGCCAGCCAGAGCGCCTGGAGGGTCAGGCAGAAGTCGCGGACCCAGACGAAGCGGTAGTCGTAATTGCGGTCGCCACCGATCTCCTCGGGGAGCGAGGTGGTGGCGGCGGCGACGATCGCGCCGCTGGGCCCGTAGGTCATCCCCTGCACCACCATGGCGCTGCGCCGCACCTCGTCCCGGTAGAGCCCCTGGTAGTCGTGCAGGCCGGCCCAGGACCGCCAGCCGGCGACCGTCTCGGCGACCACCTTCTCGGCGTTGGGCGCCACCGGCTCGGCGTCGCCGAAGGTGGCCGCGTAGCCGAGGGTGAAGCCGTACGGCTGCCCGGCCCGCGCGGTGAACCGGGCGCTCGCCTCCCCCACGCCGTATTCCAACGGCACGGCGCCGCGCAGGGCGAGCCGGTCCGCCCCGGCGACGGCCCAGACCAGACCGTCGCTCTCGGTGAGGTACGCGGTGACCCGCCCGTACTCGAAGCGCGGCCGATAGTCCAGCCGCATCGGTACCTCCCCGGAGAGCCCCTCCACCAGCCGGGCCAGTACGCCCGGTGAGCGCCGCCCGATGTCGTGACCCCGGGCACCGGGCTCAAGCCCGAGCGCGTCGGTGACCGCGACGGATCCATGCGGGGTGTGGAACACCGTACGCAGCACCAGCGTGTCGTCCAGGTACGACCGTTCGCTGGTGAAGTCGCCCTCGGGCCGGATCGACCAGTGCCCACCGTCGTCGCCGAGCAGCCGGCCGAAGACCGACGGCCCGTCGAACCGGGCCGGGCACCACCAGTTCACCGCGCCGGCCCGGTCGACCAGGGCCGCGCTGCGGCCGTCGGCCAGGAAGCCGTGCTCGCTGATCCGTCCGCTCTGCACGGGGCGGGTTACCCCGGTCGCGTCGGCCGCATTCCTCCCCCGGGCCGGCGGGATCGGCCGGGGCCGGGCGGGTTACCGGTCGTCGGGCCGGGAACGCGAGGCGTCGACGAAGGAGGATGCTGATGACCAGACCTTCGACACCGACCGCCGCCTGGCAACCCGGAATGCCCGGTGGGGACAACATGCCGCCCGGTCCGGCCGGCCGGCCGGAACCGCCCGGTGGTGACGGCCACGGTCCGCAGGGCGCAACGCCGACCGTGACGATCGGCTCGTACCCGGACTATCCGTCCGCGCAGCGGGTGGTCGACTATCTGGCCGACAACCGGTTCCCGGTGGAGCGGACCTCGATCGTCGGCACGAACCTGACGCTGGTGGAGACGGTGCTGGGGCGGATGAACACGGGCCGGGCGGCGGCCGTGGGCGCCGGTACGGGCGCCTGGTTCGGCCTCTTCATCGGCCTGCTGTTCGGCATCTTCACCGCCGGCAACTGGATCGCGGTGATCCTGGTCGGGTTGGTGATCGGCGCCATCTGGGGCGCGGTGTTCGGGGCGGTGGCGCACGCGATGACGGGTGGCCGGCGCGACTTCACCTCGGCCAGCTCGCTGCGCGCCGGCCAGTACGCGGTGACCGTGGAGACCGACCTGGCCGACCGGGCGCGGCAGCTGCTGGGACGGATGCACCTGACGCCCACCGGCGCGACGGCCCGCTGAGGCCCACCCGTTCGACGCTCCCGGTGCGGTTCGCGCCGGGAGCGTCGGCCGTTCACGCCTGCCAGGCCAGCTCGCCGGCCTGGATCGGCACGTCGAGACGGTTCTCCGGTGGCGCGAGAGGGCAGGCCCACCGGTCGTCGTAGGCGCAGGACGGGTTGTAGAGGTAGTTGGCGTCGAGCCGGACCCGCTCGCCGGGCAGCACGGTCAGCCCCCGGCCGAAGGTGCCCTTGACGGTGTCGGTGAGATAGCGACCGCCGCCGTACGTCTGGAGTCCGCTGGTGCCGTCGCGGACCGGCACGAACAGCCCACCCCCGTACGCCTCGATCCACCAGAGGGTCAGCTCGCCCCAGGGTGTGGCGGCGACGGCGAACCGGCGGTAGCGGACCACCCCGTCCGGCCCGCCGGTGTCGATCTCCAACTCGCCGGTGGCCGGGCGCAGCGGCGCCTCGACCACGGCCTCCGGGTTCGGCGGGAACCAGGGCAGCCCGGTGAAGCCGGCCCGGGCCGGCGGCGGCAGCGGGCTGCTCGGGTGGGTGGCGAAGAGCTCGTCGCGGGCGGCCCGGAAGCCGGCCAGGTCGAGGTCGGAGAGGTAGAGCCGGGCGACGCGTTCGCGCCAGTCGAGCAGGTCGAGATCGTCCACGCCTCCGACCCTAGAGCGTGGGCGGCGGGTCGGTGGCGAGCCGGGCGTGCAGGTGCTCGTCGTACCGTCGGCCGTCGCCGTAGCGGTGGGACTGGCGCAGCACCCCTTCGGCGGCGTACCCGGCCCGCTCGGCGACCCGGCAGGAGGCGACGTTCGGTACGGCGTGGCACAGCTCGATGCGGTGCAGCCCGAGCCGGTCGAAACCCCAGCCGGTGAGCACGGTGACGGCGCGGGTGGCGACTCGCCGGCCGCGGGCCGCTGCGGTGGTCCAGTAGCCGACCTGCGCGTCCTCGCCGTGGATGTGGTGCAGCGAGACGGCGCCGAGCAGGGCGCCGTCGGCGGTGTCGGTCACGGCGAGGGAGATCGCGCCGTCGTCGGCGTCCATCCGCCGGCGGAGCCACTCGGCGGCTCCCGCCTCGTCGGTGACCGCCTGCGGGTTCCAGCGGGCGGTCGCCGGGTCGGTGAGGGCCGTGAGCACGCCCGGGGTGTCCGTCACCCGCCAGGGGCGCAGGGACAGGCCGGGGGCGGCGAGGTCGACGGGTTCCACGGTGCCGGAGTCTGGCACGGGGCCCGCGTCGGCGGCAGTCAGATTTCCCGGCCGCGTGCTTCAAATTCTGAGGAATTTTGCCACGTCTCGGCGGCGTTTCCGCGGTCGACAGCTCAGACCGAGGTTGTTCAAATTTCAAGGAGTGCTATCGTGGTGCCGTGAACGAGAGCCTGGACGCCGAACGGATGGCCTGCTGGCGGGCGTACATCGAGTCGAGCCAACGGCTGTTCACCCAGCTGGAGGACGACCTGCGCGCCGACAGCGAGCTGAGCTTCGCCGACTACCACGTGCTGGTGCTGCTCTCCGAGACTCCCGGCCAGCGGCTGCGGATGGGCGAGCTGGCCGGCCGGCTGGTCTTCTCGCCCAGCCGCCTGACGTACCAGATCACCTCGATGCAAAAGCGCGGCCTGGTGGCCAAGGAGAGCTGCCCGGGCGACCGCCGGGGCAGCGAGGCCGTGCTCACCGCCGCCGGCCTGCTCGCGCTGCGCGAGGCGGCGCCGCACCACCTGCGCTCGGTGCGCACCCACCTGATGGACGACCTCGACGACGCCGAGGTCGCCTGCCTCACCCGGGTCTTCGAACGGCTCGGCCGGCGCCTGCGCGCCGACCGCGACGCGTCGGCCACCCACCGCGACAGCTAAGGAGTTCGAAATGCCCGCGATCACCGTGGACGACGTCCTGGTCCTGCCCCGCCTGCCCCGGCTCGACGAGTCGACCGCCTACCGGCCGGTCCGCCGGCTCACCACCGCGCCCAGCGGCTACGAGGGCGAGGGCTTCCCGGTGCGCCGGGCGTTCGCCGGCGTGCCGATGAGCGAACTGGACCCGTTCATCCACCTGGACCAGATGGGTGAGGTCGACTACGCGCCGGGCGAGCCGAAGGGCACCCCGTGGCACCCGCACCGCGGCTTCGAGACGGTGACCTACATGATCGACGGGATCATGGACCACCAGGACTCGCAGGGCGGCGGCGGCACCATCACCGACGGCGACACCCAGTGGATGACGGCCGGCAGCGGGCTGCTGCACATCGAGGCGCCGCCGGAGCACCTGGTGACCAGTGGTGGCCTCTTCCACGGCCTCCAGCTCTGGGTGAACCTGCCCAAGGTGGCCAAGATGATCGCGCCCCGCTACCAGGACATCCGGGGACGCGAGTCGGCCCTGCTCACCACGCCGGACGGCGGCGCGCTGATCCGGGTGATCGCCGGCGAGGTCGCCGGCCACCAGGGGCCCGGCTCGACCCACACCCCGATCACCATCACCCACGTGACGGTGCAGCCGGGCGCCGAGCTGAGCCTGCCCTGGCGGGCCGACTTCAACGCGCTGGTCTACGTGCTGGCCGGGCGCGGCACGGTCGGCACCGACCGCCGGCCGATCCACACCGGCCAGCTCGCGGTGCACGGCCCGGGCGACGCGCTGCGGGTCACCGCGGACGCGCGGCAGGACGCCAACACCCCGGCGCTGGAGCTCTACATCATGGGCGGACAGCCCATCCGGGAGCCGGTGGCGCACTACGGGCCGTTCGTGATGAACACCCGGGCCGAGCTCATGCAGGCCGTGGAGGACTTCCAGGCCGGCCGGCTCGGTGTCGTCCCGGCGGGCCGGATGCCGCACACCGACTCCTGAGCCCAGCCGTTCCACGCGGGGCGTCCCGGCCGTCGGCCGGGACGCCCCGCGGCGTACCCGGATCAGGAGACAGCGAAGATCCCCGCCACCCCCAGCAGCACCATCACCAACACCGCCACCAGCGCACCCCGCTCCCCCTCGACCGCCGGCTCGCGGTACTCGGTCACGGTGTTCGTCGTCTCGGCGGGCATGGGGTGGCCTCCTCGGCGTTGTCGGTTTGCGGTACGCCGTCCGCGTGCGGCCGGATCCGACCAGGGGGCCGGAGGTGCGCGACCGTCGCGGGGGTCATACCGTGAGGACGTCGTCGACCTCGGGGGGCTGGAACGTGACGCTGCGGGACTGGTTCCTCACCGAGCAGGAACGCGCCAACCCGGTCTCGGAGTTACCCGTCTGGACGACCGGAAACCTTGCCGAGCCGTTAATTCACGGCGCCGCGTACTTCGATCGCCTGGTCAGCGAGGTGGAGGCGCTGGAGCGTGGGGATCATCTCTTCTTCACCGACTGGCGCGGCGACCCGGACGAGCGGATGCGCCCGGACGGCCCGACGGTGGTCCAGCTGTTCGCCCGGGCGGCCCAACGCGGGGTGGTGGTCAAGGGGCTGCTCTGGCGCTCCCACCTCGACTCGCTCTCCTACAGCGAGGCGGAGAACCGCAGCCTGAGCGAGGCGGTCTGCGCGGCCGGCGGTGAGGTGCTGCTCGACCAGCGGGTGCGCCGCGGCGGCTCGCACCACCAGAAGCTGGTCGTGCTGCGCCACCCCGGCGCCCCGGAACGGGACATCGCCTTCGCCGGCGGGATCGACCTGTGCCACAGCCGCCGCGACGACGCCGACCACGGCGGCGACCCGCAGGCCGTGGTGATGTCCCCGAAGTACGGCCCGCACCCGCCCTGGCACGACGTGCAGCTGGCGCTGCGCGGGCCGGTGGTCGGGGCGCTGGACACCACCTTCCGGGAGCGCTGGACCGACCCGATGCCGCTGGACTCGGAGAACCCGATGGCCTACCTGCGGGACCGGCTGCGCGGCTCGGACCTGCGCCCGGACCCACTGCCGGACCAGCCGGCCGACCCGCCGCCGTGCGGCCCGCACCAGATCCAGGTGCTGCGCACCTACCCCGCGGTACGCCCCCGGTACTCCTTCGCCCCGGACGGTGAGCGGACCGTGGCCCGCGGGTACACCAAGGCGGTGCGCCGGGCCCGGCGGCTGGTCTACCTGGAGGACCAGTACCTCTGGTCGACCGAGGTGGCGGAGCTGTTCGCCCAGGCGCTGCGCGCCAACCCGGAGCTGCACCTGGTGGCGGTGGTCCCCCGGCACCCGGACGTGGACGGCGCGCTGGCCCTGCCGCCGAACCTGGTCGGCCGGGAGCAGGCGATCTCGCTCTGCCAGAAGGCCGCCCCGGACCGGGTGCACGTCTTCGACGTGGAGAACCACGCCGGCGAGCCGGTCTATGTGCACGCCAAGGTGTGCGTGGTCGACGACACCTGGTCCAGCGTCGGCAGCGACAACTTCAACCGGCGGTCGTGGACCCACGACAGCGAACTGTCCTGCGCGGTGCTCGACGAGACCCGCGACGAGCGCCGGCCCACCGACCCGGGCGGCCACGGCGACGGGGCCCGGGTCTTCGCCCGCGACCTGCGGCTGCGGCTGTGGCGGGAGCACCTGGACCGGGACCCCGACGGGGCCGAGGACGACGACCTGCTGGACCCGGCGACCGCGGTCGAGGCCATCGTCTCGGCGGCCCGGGAGTTGCAGCGCTGGCACGACGGCGGCCGGGTAGGGCCCCGCCCGCCGGGGCGGCTGCGCCCGCACCAGCCGGAGCGGCTGCCGTGGTACACCCGGGTCTGGGCGCTGCCGGCCTACCGGCTGGTCTACGACCCGGACGGCAGGCCGCTGCGGGCCCGGCGGGCCGGCACCTTCTGACCGCCGGCGGGCGCCGGCGCGGGCTCCTCGGGCAGGCGGCCCACCTCGGCTGGCTCGTCGGGCTCCCAACTGCTCAGCCCGCCGGGATAGGCGAACGAGGCGCGCGGGGTGTAGAAACCCCAGTCGATGGTCAACGGGTTGGCCGGGCGCAGCGCGTACACCGGGTGCCCGGGGTCGAGGAACTCCACCGACTCGACCTCGAACGGCGTCACCGGTTCGGCGAGGAACGGGTAGATCCCGCTGAGCAGTCGCCCGTCCCGGGTGGTGAGGATGCGGTTGAGGCCGCTGCGGATCCGGGTGCCGGTGTCACCGACCTGGCAGCGGGACCGGATCAGGGGTCGCCCGTCGGCCTCGGTCACCGCCGTCAACCGGTCGCCGCGCACGTCGATGCTGGTGCGGCCGGGAGCCGCCGGGGCGCCCCGGGCAACGGCATACTGCCGCACCCGGGGGCTGGAGGCGAGGTAGTGGGTCCACCAGCCGCCGGGATGGCCACCGGGCGCGTCCGCTCCGACCAGGGTGACGCCCAGGTAGGTCAGCGAGTAGGCGCCGAACCCGGAGGTCTGGGTCTCGTCGTCCACCACGTACTGGCTCAGGAAGACCTGGCGGTCCGGCCGGGGCCGCAGGCCGGCGGGCACGAGGGCGGCGACCGCGTCCGGGTCGGCGGGCAGCCAACTGAAGGAGAGCGTCCGGCACTGCACCACGATCTGAGGTGCGGTGGGGTCGAGCACGGGGCCTCCAACCAGGGAACTGTCCCAGCGACGCTACGGCGCGTCCCAGCGGCGGAACAACGACGGAAACCCGACACTCGACGCCGGTTGTCGGGTTTCTTCTTGCCGATCGGCCGGGCGGCGGCGACGGCTGGCGGGTCGACGCCGGGTGATCGGCGGGTCACGGTGGGCCGTCCGTACCGGTAACAGCGATCACAAAGCCTGGATCTTTGTCCGGATAGCGGCTTATCTGCCTGAAAATAACTTAAGTACATCGTACTTTCGGCTAGATTTCCGCGAGCCGATCAGGCTAAGGTGACTCCCGAACGGCCCATCTGAAGTTAAACCAAAGCGTCACGTCTTTTATCCGCGGACGAGGTGCAGGGAGGACCACCCATGACCGCGCCGACGACCACCGAGCAGGCGGCCACCGTAGTGCCGACGACCACCGAGAAGCTGGACCCGCGGGCGCTGACCGACAGCGCCGCCGACCTGCTGAACGCGATGGCCGCCCTGCCGGCGAACCACCCCTCGCGCGCCGCCATGCGCGACAAGGCCATCGAGGCCTGGCTGCCGCTCGCCAACCACCTGGCGCACCGCTACAGCGGCCGGGGCGAGCCGACCGACGACCTGGCGCAGACCGCCGCCGTCGGCCTGATCAAGGCGATCGACAAGTTCGACCCCACCCGCGGCGTCGACTTCGCCGGCTACGCCATCCCGACCATCATCGGCGAGCTGAAGCGGCACTTCCGCGACCGCACCTGGGACATCCGGGTGCCGCGTCGCCTCCAGGAGCTGCGGCTGGCCATCTCCGACGCCAACAGCTCGCTGCTGCAGACCCTCGGCCGGTCCCCGACGGTCGCCGACATCGCCGCCCACCTCAAGCTCACCGAGGAAGAGGTCCTGGAGGGCCTGGAGGGCGCCCGCGCCTACAACGCGGTGTCGCTGTCCACCCCGACCGGCGACGGCGACCGGGCCACCGAGCTGGGTGACATGCTCGGCGGCGAGGACAACGAGTTCGAGCTGGCCGAGCTGCGGGTCGCCCTCGGCCCTGCGCTGGCCACGCTGGACGAGCGCGAGCAGAAGATCCTCACGCTGCGCTTCTACGGCAACCTGACCCAGTCGCAGATCGCCGAGCAGATCGGCGTCTCGCAGATGCACGTCTCCCGGCTGCTGGCCCGGGCGCTGACCAAGCTGCGGGGGCAGCTGGACGGCACGTATTGAGTCTTTTCCAGGGGGTAACACGGTGATGGCCGGGTCGGCGGACCCGGCCATCGTCGTGTCCGGCTCCGCTCAGCGCAGCACCAGCAGGTCCAGCGAGTCCACCACCGGCGCCCGCGGCGTCCGGTCGGCGGCGGCCCGCAGCCGTGCCACGCCGCGCTCGTAGTCGGCGTCGTCGAGCAGCACCAGCGGGGTGTGCGCCGCCCGGCGCAGGCCCGCCGCGGCCGCCGCCAGCGACGGCGCGCTGACCTGCGGCACCGACTCGAGGGCGACCGGCTCGAACCCCGCCGTCCCGAACGCCGCGCATACCTCGGCCACCGTCGGATAGGTCTCCACCACCCGCAACGCCTCCGGGAACCACCGGAACAGGCTCACCCCGCCGCCCCGGCCCGCGAAGACGGACCGGATCAGCACGGGCGCGCCCGGCCGGAGCGCCCGACGCAGCTCGGCGGCCACCGCGGGCAGGTCGGGCAGGTGGTGGATCACCGTGGAGATCCACGCGCCGTCCAGGCTGGCCGCCGCGACCGGCAGGGCCTCCGCGCGACCGCCGACCACCACCGGGTACGCGCACCGCGCCCGCATCGCCGCGGCCGGCTCGACGGCCAGCACCTCCGCGGCGTACCACTGCCGGAAGGCGACGGACCAGACTCCGGTCCCCGCCCCCAGGTCCAGCAGCCGCACTCCCGGCCGGGCCGGCAGGTGCCGCGCCACGGCGGCCCGCCAGGCCCCCGACCCGTCCGGCCCCAGCCCCCGCCCGGCGGCGAAGGCGCCGGCCTGCTCCTCGTCGTACGCGATCCGCCCCATCCCTGCACCCAACCCCACCCTTCGATTCCCCTCAATATGACAAACCCCACCCCACCCCACCCCCACCACCTGTGTTGATCATGAGGTTGGCGTCTGATTGGAGATCCATCTCGACGCCAACTTCATGATCAACGGAGTGAGCCCTCGGGGTGGGCCGGGTGCGGGGGTGGGAGAGTGGGCGTGTGTTGAGCGAGGTGGGGCTGGAGCTGCCGGTGCGGGGGGTTCTGCCGGCACTGGTGGCGGCGCTGGGGGACGCGGGCGCGGGGGTGCTGGTGGCGCCGCCGGGGACGGGCAAGACCACCCTCGCGCCGCTGGCCGTCGCCGACCGGGTCGACGGCCGGGTGCTGGTGGCGCAGCCCCGGCGGGTGGCCGCCCGGGCGGCGGCGCACCGGATGGCCGACCTGCTCGGCGAGCGGGTCGGCGGCCGGATCGGTTACGCGGTGCGCGGCGAGCGGCGGGCCGGCCCGGACACCCGGGTGGAGGTGGTCACCACCGGCCTGCTGGTCCGCCGCCTGCACCACGATCCGGAGCTGTCCGGGGTCGGCGCGGTGCTGCTCGACGAGTGCCACGAGCGGCAGCTCGACGCCGACCTGGCGCTCGCCTTCACGGTGGAGGCCCGGGCGGCGCTCCGCCCCGACCTCTGGCTGCTGGCCATGTCCGCCACCCCGGAGACGGACCGGTTCGCCGCCCTGCTCGGCGGGGACGGCGCCCCGGCCCCCGTGGTGAGCGCGCAGGCCGCCCTGCATCCGGTCGAGCGGATCTGGGCCCCGCCACCACGCGCGGCCACCCCGGATCCGACCCGGGTCGCCCCGGCCCTGCTCGACCACGTGGCGGCCACCGTCCGACGGGCGCTGGCCGAGCGCGACGGCGACGTGCTCGTCTTCCTCCCCGGCGCCGGGGAGATCGCCGGGGCCGCCCGACGCCTGGCCGACCTGCGGGACCGGGTGACGGTGCTCCCCCTGCACGGCCGGATGCGCGGGGCCGACCAGGACGCGGCCCTGCGCCGCCCGTCCCGGCCCGACGGGTCCGAACCCGGGAGGGAGGCCGTGGACCGGCGGCGGGTGGTGCTGGCCACGGCGGTGGCGGAGAGCAGCCTGACCGTGCCCGGGGTCCGGGTGGTGGTCGACGCCGGGCTGGCCCGGGTGCCCCGGATGGACCTGTCCCGTGGGCTTGGCGCACTGGTCACCGTGCCGGTCTCCCGGGCGGCCGCCACCCAGCGCGCCGGCCGGGCCGGCCGGGAGGCCCCCGGGTACGTCTACCGCTGCTGGTCCGAGGCCACCCACCAGCGGCTGTCCGCCCAACCGGAGCCGGAGATCGCCACCGCGGACCTGACCGGCTTCGCGCTGCAACTGGCGGCGTGGGGTCGGCCCGACGGCACGGGGCTGGCGCTGCCCGATCCGCCGCCGACCGCCGCCATGACGGTCGCCCGGGACACCCTGGCCGGGCTCGGCGCGGTGGACGACGACGGTCGGATCACCGGCCGGGGCCGGGCCATCGCGGCGGCGGGCGCGCATCCGCGGCTGGCCCGGGCGCTGCTCGACGGGGCGCCCCGGGTCGGCGCGGACCGGGCCGCCGAGGTGGTCGCCCTGTTGGCGGAGGAGGGCGTGGCGGGGCCGGGCGACGACCTGCCGGCGGCCTGGCGGCGGCTGCGGACGGGGGCCGACGCCGGGGCGACCGCCCGCTGGCGGGCCGAGGTACGCCGGCTGCGCGCCGCCCTGCCCACCGGCACGACGCCCGCCGGGGGGCACCTGCCCGACGATCTGGCCGTCGGGCTGCTGGTCGGGTTGGCGTACCCGGAACGGCTGGCGCGGGTCCGGCGCGCCGGTGGCGGGTCGTACCTGATGGCCGGCGGGACCGCCGCGGAGCTGGCGCCCGGGTCCGGGCTGGCCGGCTCCGCCTGGCTGGCCGTCGCGGTCGCGGACCGCCGGCCCGGCGCGCCCACCGCCCGGGTCCGCTCGGCCGCGCCGGTGGACGAGGCGACCGCCCGGGAGGTGGCCGGGCCGCTGCTGACCCGGGAGCGGGAGACCGCCTGGTCGAACGGGGACGTGGTGGCCCGGGAGGTGGTGCGGCTCGGTGCGATCGAGCTGACCGAACGCCCGCTGGCCCGCCCCGATCCGGAGCGGGTGGCCGCGGCGTTGCTGACCGGGCTGCGGCAGGAGGGCCTTGGCCTGCTCGGCTGGACGCCGGCCGCGCACGCGCTGCGGGACCGGCTGGCGTTCTGCCGGCAGGCGCTGGGCGGCCAGTGGCCGGCGGTGGACGACGCGGCGCTGCTGGCCGCGGCGCCGCAGTGGCTCGGCCCGGAGCTGACCGCCGCCCGCCGCCGGGCCGACCTCGGCCGGGTGGACGTCACCTCGGCGCTGCGCCGGCTGGTCCCCTGGTCGTTGGCGGGCCGGCTGGACGAGCTGGCGCCGGAGCGGCTCACCGTGCCCAGCGGCTCCCGGGTACGGGTGGACTACTCGGACCCGGCCGCCCCGGTGCTCGCGGTGAAGCTCCAGGAGACCTTCGGCTGGCCGGTCGCGCCGCGGATCGCCGACGGACGGGTGCCGGTGCTGCTGCACCTGCTCTCCCCCGCCGGCCGGCCGGTGGCGGTCACCGCGGACCTGGCGTCGTTCTGGCGCACCGGCTACCCGCAGGTCCGCGGGGAGCTGCGCGGACGCTACCCGCGGCACCCGTGGCCGGAGGATCCGACCACCGCCCCGCCGACCCGGCACACCACCCCGCGCCGACGGTGAGGAGGGGCCCCTTCCTAACGCCTCCGGTATGGCAGGGGGCCCCGGTCAACGCTCAGTCCTCCTCGGTGACGTCGGCGATGACCACGGTGACGTTGTCCGGGCCGCCGGCCCGCAGCGCCAGGTCGATCAGCCGGCGGGCGCACTCGCCCCGGTCGGCCTGCTCACCGAGGACCTCGGTGAGGGTGTCCGGCCGGACCACGTTGGAGAGCCCGTCGCTGCACAGCAGCCAGCGGTCGCCGGCGCGGGGCACCATCGTGGCGTACGCCGGGGAGACCTCCTCGCCCTGCAACGCCTGGGTGACCACGGCCCGGCGGGGGTGGCTGCTGGCCTCCTCGGGGCTGATCACGCCCTGGTCGACCAGCATCTGCACGAAGGTGTCGTCCCGGGTGACCTGCTTGAGCACGCCCTCGCGGAACAGGTAGGCCCGGGAGTCGCCGACGTGGGCCAGCGCCAGGCAGCTGCCGGTACGGGCGAACAGCAGCGCGGTCAGGGTGGTGCCCATGCCCTGTCGTTCCGGGTCCTCGGTGACGGCCTGCCGGATCCGGGCGGTCGCCAGCTCTATGCCGCTCTGGAGCGCCTCGACCAGGGCGTGCTCGGGGGTCTCGAGGTCGAGCGGCCCGACCGCGTCGATGGCGATCCGGCTGGCGAGGTCACCGGCGGCCATGCCGCCCATGCCGTCGGCTACGGCGACGAGCCAGGCGCCGGCGTGCAGGGCGTCCTGGTTCCCGCTGCGGATCAGCCCACGGTCGCTCGCCCCCACGGAACGAAGCTTCAGGGTCATGGGAGGCAGCCTGCCAGGCGGAGGGCGGAATTGTCTCTAGGAGATCAGGACGATGAGGCGTGGCGCGGCGAATCTCACTGTCCTCCTCCGGTCGGCCGATTCACAGCTCATCGGGTCGGATCGATTGACAGTCGGGTTACCTACTGGAAACATCGACCACTGGGAGCGCTCCCAGAACGGGAGAGCGTTTTCCCTGCTCACCGCAGCAGACCCCACCACCGGAGGACACCCCCGTGATGCCATCTGACCGCCGTCGACGCCGCCGTGCGTCGCTCGCCGCGGCGACCGTCCTGGCCCTCCTCGGCGCGGGCGCCGGCACGGCCTACGCCCAGGTGCCGCCGGACGCCCCCGAACAGCTCACCAACGGCGACTTCGCCGCCGGGGTGAACCCCTGGTTCTCGTACGGCACCGGGCCGCTGGACGTGGTCGACGGCTGGCTCTGCACCGGCGTGGCCGCCGGCACGGCCAACCCGTGGGACGCTGGCATCGGCCAGGAGGGGGTACGCCTGCTCGCCGGCGCCGAGTACACCCTCGCCTTCGACGTCCGGGCCACCCCGGGGGCGACCGTCAAGGCGGTGCTCCAGCAGGGCAGCGCCCCCTACACCGGCTACTTCACCACCGAGGTGGCCGCGAGCGGCGCCGCCCGGCACGTCGAGCAGACCTTCACCGCCGGCACCGACAACCCGTCGGCGCAGCTGATCTTCCAGGTCGGCGGCAGCCCCGACACGCAGACCTTCTGCCTGGACAACGTCTCGCTGCGCGGCGGCGAGGCGGCACCGCCGTACCTGCCGGACACCGGGCCGCGGGTCCGGGTCAACCAGGTCGGCTACCTGCCCGGCGGGCCGAAGAACGCCACCGTCGTCACCGAGGCCACCGACCCGCTGCCCTGGCAGCTGAGGTCGGCGGCCGGGACGGTGGTGGCCAGCGGCACCAGCGCCCCGCGCGGCGTCGACGCCGCCTCCGGACAGAACGTGCAGACCGTCGACTTCTCCGCCGTGAAGACCCCCGGCACCGGCTACACCCTGGTCGTCGACGGCGAGACCAGCCACCCGTTCGACATCTCCGGCGCCGTCTACGACCGGCTGCGCGCCGACTCGTTGCAGTTCTTCTACGCCCAGCGCAGCGGCACCCCGATCGACGGCGACCTGATCGGCGCGGCGTACGCCCGCCCGGCCGGGCACCTCGGCGTGGCGCCCAACCAGGGCGACACCGACGTGCCGTGCCAGCCCGGGGTCTGCGACTACCGGCTGGACGTGCGCGGCGGTTGGTACGACGCCGGCGACCACGGCAAGTACGTGGTCAACGGCGGCATCGCCACCTACCAGTTGCTCAACGCGTTCGAGCGGACCAAGACCGCGGAGACCGCCGACGGCGGCGCCGCGCTCGGCGACGCCACGCTGCGGGTGCCCGAGCGGGGCAACCAGGTGCCGGACATCCTCGACGAGGCCCGCTGGGAGCTGGAGTTCCTGCTGCGCATGCAGGTGCCGGCCGGCCAGCCGCTGGCCGGGATGGCCCACCACAAGATCCACGACAGGGCGTGGACCGGCCTGCCGCTCGCCCCGCAGGACGACCCGCAGCCGCGCGAGCTGCACCCGCCGTCCACCGCGGCCACCCTCAACCTGGCCGCGGTCGGCGCCCAGTGCGCCCGGCTCTACGCCCGCTACGACGCCGCGTTCGCCCAGCGCTGCCGGGACGCCGCGAAGACGGCGTACGCCGCGGCCAAGGCCCACCCGGCGATCTACGCCAGCGTCACCGACGGCACCGGCGGCGGCGCGTACGAGGACGACAAGGTCGCCGACGAGTTCTACTGGGCGGCCGTCGAGCTCTTCCTGACCACCGGCGACAAGGCGTACCTGGCCGACCTGACCGCGTCGCCGCTGCACACCGCCGACGTCTTCGACGCAGGCGGCGCGTTCGGCTGGCAGAGCGTGGCCGCGCTGGGCCGCCTCGACCTGGCCACCGTGCCGAGCACCCTGCCGGCCACCGAGAAGGCGAAGGTACGCGCCTCGGTGACCGCCGCCGCCGACCGCTACCTGGACGCCGCCAGGGCGCAGGCGTACGGGCTGCCGCTGCCCGGCACCGCCGGCGCGTACGTCTGGGGCAGCAACAGCAACATCGTCAACAACGCGGTCGTGCTGGGCACCGCGTTCGACCTGACCCGGGACGCGCGGTACCGGGACGGCGCGGTGCAGGCCGCCGACTACCTGCTCGGCCGCAACGCGCTGAACATGTCGTACGTGACGGGCTGGGGCGAGCAGAACGCGCACAACCAGCACAGCCGGATCTTCGCCCACCAGCTCGACCCGGCCCTGCCGAACCCGCCCGCCGGCTCGCTGGCCGGCGGCGCGAACGCCGGCATCCAGGACCCGTACGCCGCCCAGCTGCTCGCCGGATGCGCGCCGATGTTCTGCTACGTCGACGACATCAACTCGTACTCGACAAACGAGATCGCCATCAACTGGAACTCGGCGCTGGCCTGGCTGGCGTCGTTCCTGGCCGACCAGGGCGACGCGGCGGCGGTGCCGGCGCCGACCTGCGCGGCCACCTACACCACGCACGGCAGCTGGCCGGCGGGCTTCACCACCCAGGTGACCGTCCGCAACACCGGCACGGCGGCGGTGGACGGCTGGTCGGTGCGCTGGGCGTTCACCGGCGACCAGCACGTCACCAACTCCTGGTCGACCCGGCTCACCCAGTCCGGTGCGACGGTGACCGCCGGCAACGAGTCGTGGAACGCGAAGATCCTCCCCGGCGCCGAGGTCACCTTCGGGCTCAACGGCGCGAGCGCCGGTGGCCCGAACCCGAACCCCGGCCTGGTCACCCTCAACGGGAAGGCGTGCACGCTGTCCTGACCCCCGCGTGATCGTGCCCGATCCAGGAAACAGTGGCCTCCCGCGCTCCGGGAGGCCACTGTTTCCACGTTCGAGCCCGATCATGACCGGCCCGACCTGGGCGACACATGAATCAGGGCCTCCCCCCGATCGGGGGGAGGCCCTGATTCCGGTGCGACCGGCCATCAGCTCCAGGCGGCCGGTCGGTGGCTCAGCACCAGGCGAACAGCTCCGGGTTTGTGGTGTGCAGCTTCACGACCTGGCCGAGGGAGAGGTAGGAGCCCGCCGGCAGGTCGGCGAAGATCGGGCCGGCGGTCGGGTCGGCCAGGGTCGAGTAGTCGATCTTCTGCTGGGCGGCGGCCTGGAGCAGACCCAGGCTCTTCAGCGTGCCCAGACCGGCCTGCACGCAGGCGGCGCCGTCATTGGCCGGGGCGGCCGAGGCGGGCGCTGCGACGGCGAGGCTGGCGACGAACGCGGCGGCGACGCCTCCGACGTACATCATCTTCTTCATGGTGTTTCCCCTTCTGCGCTGCTGACATGGGGTGTTCCATGAGGGACTTCGCCAGCACTGCCCACTCCGGATGCAGCCGGCGGGGATTGTCTCGAACAATGGCGGTCATGACGTCAGCCACCGTCCGACCGGCCGTCCTCGGCGACCTGCCCGCCCTGGTGGCGCTGCGGCTTGCCAACGCCGAGGCGCACCTCGCCCTCGACCCGCTGACCTACCGCGTTCCCCGGCCGGACGTCGTCGCCGACCACTTCCGGGCGGTGCTCGCCGAGGGCCGGGACGCCGTCCTGGTGGCCGAGGCCCCGGACGGGCAGGTGGTCGGCATGATCGAGGTGCTGCGGCACGCCGATCCGCCCGAACACCAGATCCTGCGACCCGAGCCGTCCGCGGCCGTGCACACCGTCGTGCTGCCCGACCGTCGTGACCACGGCGTCGGGGCCGCGCTGCTGGCCGCCGCCGAGAGCTGGGCCACCGGGCAGGGCATCCGCTGGCTCTCCGCCGGGATCCACCACCGCAACGACCGCGCGGTCGCGTTCTACCGACGGCACGGGTACGGAGACTCGGGGCTCTCGCTCGGCCGGCCCCTGCCCGCTCCCCCGCCCTGACCAGCCTCCGCGACCGCTGTCCGACGGCATATCCTCACCCGATGGCCCTCCCCCTGCCGACCGGCGAGTTCGGCGCGTACCTGTTCGACTGTGACGGCACCATCGCCGACTCGATGCCGCTGCACCACGTGGCCTGGACGGCGGCCCTGCACGAGTGGGGCTGCGAGTTCCCCGAGGAGCTCTTCTACGCCTGGGGCGGCCGGCCGGTCGCCGACATCGTCGCCGACCTCAACGAGCGGCACGGGCTGGCCATGCCGGTCGAGGCGGTCCTGCGCCGCCAGGAGGAGCTGTACGAGCAGGCGCTGCCCCGGCTGACCGCCGTGCCGGAGGTGCTGGCCCATATCGAGGACGCACACGGCCGGGTGCCGTTCGCCGTGGTCTCCGGCAGCACCCGCGAGGGCGTCACCGGTTCGCTGCGCACGCTCGGGCTGCTCGACCGGTTCGACTTGCTGGTCTGCGCCGGCGAGTACGCCCGGGCCAAGCCCGCCCCGGACGCCTTCCTCACCGCCGCCCGGCTGCTGGACGTGGCACCCGAGTCGTGCCTGGTCTTCGAGGACACCGACCTCGGCATCCAGGCCGCCACCGCCGCCGGGATGGCCTCGGTCCGGGTGCCGCACCCCCGGGAGCGCGCCGCCGCCCTGTGACCGGCGTCGCATCGCACGGGACGGCGACCGGGAGCGGACCGGCCTAGGGTCCGGTCATGACCGTCAATGACGACGTGACATGAGGCGGTTGTCGCCGCTGCCACCGCCGGGTCCGCTGCGCACGCTGTCGCTGGCCACCCTCGCCAACACCGTCGGCACCGGGCTCTGGCTGGCCGGCGGGGCGCTCTACCTCACCCGGGGCGTCGGGCTGCCGGCCGCCGCCGTGGCCGCCGGGCTCACCGTCGCCGGGCTGGTCGGGCTCACCGCCAGCGTCCCGCTCGGCGCGTTGGCCGACCGCCGCGACCCGCGTACGCTGCGGGCGCTGCTCCAGGTCGGTCAGGCGGTGGCCGCCGGGGCGTACCTGCTGGTCGACTCGGTGCCGGTGTTCCTGCTGGTGGCGATCCTGGAGAGCCTGCTGGCCACCGGCAACCTGGCCGTCCGGGCCGCGTTGGTGGCCGCCGTCGGCGGACCCGACGGGCGGGTGCACGCGTTCGCCACGTTGCGCGCGGTGGCGAACCTCGGCATCGCCGTCGGCTCGGGGCTGGCCGGGTTCGCCCTGGCGGCCGACAACCAGATCGGCTACCGGGCGCTGGTGGTCGGGAACGTGCTGACCTACCTGCTCTCCGCCGCCCTGCTGCTGCGCCTGCCACCGCAACCGCCGGTCGCCGTGACCAGGAAACGGCCCTGGGCGGCGCTGCGCGACGGGCGGTTCGTGGCGGTCAGCGCGGCCTCGGCGGTGCTCTCCCTCTACGTGACGCTGCTCGGCCTGGTGGTGCCGTTGTGGATCGTCGGCCGCACCGGCGCCCCACCGCCGGTGGTGTCGGCGGTGCTGCTGGTCAACACGGTGCTCACCGTGCTGCTCGCGGTCCGGCTGAGCCGGGGCGTCGACCGGGCCGCCCCGGCTGCCCGCCGGATGCGCCGCGCCGGGCTGCTGCTGGCCGCCGCCACCCCGCTCTACGCGCTCAGCGCCGGCCGGTCCGCGGGGCCCGCCACGGCGCTGCTGCTGGCCGCCACGGTGCTGCTGACCGTGGGCGACCTGTGGCACAGCAGCGCCGGCGCGGGGCTGGCGTACGACCTGGCCGCGCCGGACGCCATCGGGGCGTACCAGGGGGTGGACGGCATGCTCGGCGGCCTGGCGCGGGCGGTCGGGCCGGCCCTGCTCACGCCGCTGGTGCTCGGCGGCGGTGGACCGGGCTGGCTGGTGCTCGGCGCGGTCTTCGCCGGCACCGGTCTGGCCGTGCCGACGTTGACCCGGTGGGCCCGCGACGGGCGAGCGGGCCATCCCGAGCGGATGGCAGCATGACGGCCATGACCGACCGACCGACGATCACCGTGCGCCCCGGCGGCCCGGCCGACGCCGACGCGGTCCTGGGCATGTTCGACTCCGCCATCGCCTGGCTGGTGGCGCGCGGCCGGACCGGTCAGTGGGGCACCGAGCCGGGTTCGACCGACCCGGCCCGGATCGCGCAGGTGCGGGCGTGGGCGAACGGCGACGGGCTGTGGCTGGCCGAGATCGACGGCCGGTGCGTCGGCGCGCTGGTGGTCGGGGCGGCCACCGAGTACGTTCCGCCGCCCACCGAGCCGGAGCTGTACGTCAACCTGCTGATCGCCGACCGGGCACACGCCGGCCTCGGCGTCGGGTCGCGGCTGCTGGAGCACGCCGCCGAGCTGGCCCGGCAGCGCGGGGTGGGAGTGCTGCGGGTGGACTGCTACGCCGGTGACGACCGGGCGCTGGTGCGGTTCTACGAGAGCTGCGGCTTCACCGCCACCGACCCGTTCACGGTCGAACGGCCCGGCCGGCCCCCGTGGCCGGGCCAGGTGCTGGCCCGCCGGCTCGACTGAGGGCCGCCCCGGCGGGCGGGCTCAGCCGATCTCCTCGTCGGCGAAGCACCACCGCCACGCCTCGCCCGGCTCGATCGACCGCATCACCGGGTGCCCGGTCGACGCGAAGTGCTTCGACGCGTGCTGGTACGGCGACGAGTCGCAGCAGCCGACGTGCCCGCAGGTGAGGCAGGACCGCAGGTGGACCCAGTCGGGGTTGCCGATCGCCACACAGTCCGGGCACTCGGTGGTGGTCGCCGGTTCGGCGGTCCCGGCCTCGGCCAGGTGCTGGCAGCTCATTCCTTCTCCTCCTGGCGCAGCAACGACTCCTCCAGATCCAGGTCACGATAGGCCCGGACCAGGACCTCCTCGGGGATCTTCCCCGAGTCGCGGGCGGCCCGGAACACTTCCCGTTCCGCGTCGATCATCTCCTGTCGCAGCCGACCGTACGCCTGGGAGGGGGTCTCCCGCTCGGTGCCGCCGAGCCGTTCCCAGGCCAGGTTGGTGCGGCTCTGCACCAGACCCTCCAGCCGCTCGACGACGGACCGGGGCGCCCCCTCGGCCAGCGCGTCGAGGCGTTCCCGGGCGGCCCGGCCGGCCTGCTGCTGGACGGCGGCGGCGGAGAGCGCGTCCTGGACCGGATCGTCCTGGGGCAGCTTCAGCCGCCGGGCGACGGCGGGCAGGGTCGCGCCCTGGGCGACCAGGGTGGCCACGATCACCGCGAAGGCCAGCCAGATGAACAGCGCCCGCTGGTAGGGCCGGTCACCGGCCAGGGTGAGCGGCAGCGCCAGCGCGGCGGCCAGGGTCACCACGCCGCGCATCCCGGCCCAGCCGAGGACGATCGGCACCTGGACCGGCGGGGCCGGGTCCCTGCGCCGGACCCCGGGCACCAGCCGGGCCAGGTAGGTGGCCGGGAAGAGCCAGACGAACCGGGACAGGAAGACCGCCGCGAGCACCGCCGCGGTGATCCCGGCCAGGAAGCCGAGCGGCTCGTCCAGCTCGCGGACCACCTCCCGCAGTTGCAGGCCGACCAGCAGGAAGACCACGCCCTCCAGCAGGAAGCGGGCCAGCCGCCAGAAGGCGGTGGTCTGCAACCGGGAGGCCGCCGACAGCAGCAGCGGCAGCTTGTGCCCGATGCCCAGGCCGGTCACCACCACGGCCACCACCCCGGAGGCGTGGATCTCCTCGGCGGCGAAGACCACGATGAACGGCACGATCAGCGACAGGGCGTTGTCCAGCACCGGTTCGTCGATCTTCTTGTGCAGCCAGCCGAAGACCACCACGCCGAGCAGGCCGACCACGATGCCGCCGCCGGTGGCGACCAGCACCTCCCGGGCCACGTACCCCACCCCGACCCCGCCGCTGCCGGCGGTGGCCGCGGCGATCGCCACCCGCAGCAGCACCAGCGCGGTGGCATCGTTGACCAGGCTCTCCCCCTCCAGGATCGTGACGATCCGGCGGGGCAGGCCGACCTTGCGGGCGACCGCGGTGGCGGCGACCGCGTCGGGCGGCGCCACCACCGCGCCCAGCGCCAGGCAGATCGAGTACGGCAGCGCGGGCAGGAACAGGTGCACGACGGTGCCGACCACGAACGCGGTGAAGATCACCAGCCCGACCGCGAGCAGCAGGATCGGCCGCAGGTTCAGCTTGAACGCCGGCACCGACGTCTCCAGCGCGGCCACCCAGAGCAGCGGCGGCAGGATGCCCACCAGCACCAGGTCCGGCTCCAGCCGGACCTGCGGGAAGCCGGGCAGGTAGGACAGGGCCAGACCGAGCACCACCAGCAGGATCGGCGCGAGCAGGCCCAGCCGGCGGGCCAGCGCGGCGCCGAAGGTCGCGATCGCCAGGAAGATCACGACCTCGAAGAGAGGTTCCATGAGGTACGAGCCTAGGCGGCGGCCGCGGTCCTCCCGATCAGCCGGCGGTCCGCAGTTTCGGCAGCACCTCGGCGCCGAAGGCGTCGATGAAGGCCCGCTGCTCCTGCCCGACGTGGTGCAGCGCGATCTGGTCGAAGCCCAGCTCGACGTACTCCTCCAGCCAGCCGACGTGCCGGCCCAGGTCGGCGGAGACGTTCACGGTCGAGGCGACCTTCTCCATCGGCACCTGCTCGCTGACCGCGTCGAAGTGCTCGGCGGTGTCCAGGTCCCAGCAGACCGGCGGCGGGAAGACGTTGCTGCGCCACTGGTCGTACGCGATCGCCTCGGCCTGGTCCTGGTCGGGGGCCCAGCTGACGTGCACCTGCAGGTGCAGCGGCCCCCGCCCACCGGCCTGGCGGTACGCGTCGATCATCTGGCGCAGGTGCTCGGTCGGCGCGTTGACGGTGATCAGGCCGTCGGCCCAGTCGGCGACCCAGCGGGCGGTCTCGACGCTGACCGCGGCGCCGATCAGGGCGGGCGGCTGCTCGGGGCGGGTCCAGAGCTTGGCCCGGTCCACCCGGACCAGGCCGTCGTGGCTGACCTCCTCGCCGGCCAGCAGCGCCCGGATCACGTCGACGCACTCGCGCAGCCGCGCGTTGCGCAGCTCCTTGCGGGGCCAGCCGTCGCCGGTGATGTGCTCGTTGCTCGCCTCGCCGCTGCCCAGCGCGGCCCAGAAGCGACCCGGGTACATCGCGCCGAGGGTGCCGATGGCCTGGGCGATGATCGCCGGGTGGTAGCGCTGGCCGGGGGCGTTGACCACGCCGAAGGAGAGGTTGGTGGCCTGCAGCGCCGCGCCCAGCCACGACCAGGCGAAGGCGGACTGCCCCTGCCGGGCGCTCCACGGGGAGAAGTGGTCCGAGGACATGGCGGCGCCGAAGCCGGCCCGTTCGGCGTGGATCACCGCCTCCAGCAGCTTGGTCGGGTGGATCTGCTCGTGGGAAGCGTGGAAGCCGAACACCGTCATGGGCGCACCTCCTACCCACCCGGGCAGACATGTAAGCAGGGGCCCCCTGTTAACGCCTCGCGTTGTACAGGGGGCCCCTCTTAACAGGTGGGTGGGCTATTCGGAGTGCGCGCCGGCGCCGGCGCCGGCCTCGCCCTCGCCGATCCAGACCGTCTTGGTGTTGCAGAACTCCCGCATCCCCACCGCCGACAGCTCCCGGCCGTAGCCGGAGTTCTTCACCCCGCCGAACGGCAGCTCCGGATAGGACGTGGTCATCCCGTTGATGAACACGTTGCCGGCGTCCAGGTCGGTGGCGAAGCGCTCCTGCTCGGCCGGGTCGGTGGTCCAGGCGTTGGAGCCCAGCCCGAAGGTGGTGCCGTTGGCGATCTCGATCGCCTCGGAGTAGGACGACGCCCGGTAGAGGCCGGCGACCGGGCCGAAGACCTCCTCGGACCACATCCGCATCGCAGGCTTCAGGTCGGTGACCACGGTCGGCGGATAGAACCAGCCGTCGCCGTCGGGCTTCTCGCCGCCGCAGAGCACCGTCGCGCCGTTGTCGACGGCGTCCTGCACCTGGTCGTGGATCTCGTCGCGGCCCCGCTCGCTGGCCAGCGGCCCGACGTCGGTCTGCTCGTCCATCGGGTCGCCGACCCGCAGGGCGGACATCCGGGCGGCGAACTTCTCGGCGAACGCGTCGAACACGTCGGTGTGCACGATGAACCGCTTCGCGGCGATGCAGGACTGGCCGTTGTTCTGGCAGCGGGCGGTGGTGGCCACCTCGGCGGCCTTGTCCAGGTCGGCCGAGGGCATCACCACGAACGGGTCGCTGCCGCCCAGCTCCAGCACGGTCTTCTTCAGCTCCCGGCCGGCGACCTGGGCGATCGACCGGCCGGCCGCCTCGCTGCCGGTGAGGGTGGCGGCGCGCACCCTCGGGTCGCCGAGGATCCGCTCCACCGCGTCCGAGCCGACCAGCAGGGTGCTGAACGCGCCCTCCGGGAAGCCGGCCCGGCGGAACACGTCCTCCAGGTAGAGCGCGGTCTGCGGCACGTTGGAGGCGTGCTTGAGCAGGCCGGTGTTGCCGGCCATCAGGGCCGGCGCGGCGAACCGCATCACCTGCCAGAGCGGGAAGTTCCACGGCATCACCGCGAGCACCGGCCCGATCGGCTGGTAGCGGACGAACGCCCGCTTCGCCTTCACCGCGCCCGCGTCGGCGGGCTCGTCGGCGAGCATCTTCTCCGCGTTGGCGGCGTAGAAGCGGCAGGCGGTGGCGCACTTGGTGACCTCGGCCTTCGCGGCCGCGTACGTCTTGCCCATCTCGGTGGTCATCAGCCGCGCGGTGGCGTCCCGCTCGGCGTCGAGCAGGTCGGCCGCGGCGTTCAACCACTGCGCCCGCTGGGCGTACGTGGTGTCGTGCAACTGCCGGAACGCGAGGTGCGCCCGCTCGATGGCGGCGTCGACCTGTTCGTCCGACATCGGGTCGTACGTCTTGAGCACCTGTCCGGTGGCGGGGTTGGTGGTGGCGATGGGCATCGTGTCGTACTCCTGTCACTCGAACAGTGAGTGCCGCGCGCCCGGCTGCTCGCGGTGCCGGGCGGCGCGGCGACGCTGGACGACGACCAGGTCGACCACGGCGACCAGGGCGACCAGCGCACAGACCACGCCGAGCCACACCACGTGCGCCCGGAACGCCAGCACGGCGAAGAGGGTCATGGTGACCAGACCGAACGCCGCCAGCGCCAGGCGCAGGTTCAGCGCGCTGTACGCGTGACCGACCGTCCCGCGGGCGCGCCGGGGCTGGGATCTCGTCATTGCATCGGGCTACCCCCGCTGGTGCCGCCCTAACCGGGGCGACCCCGGCCGTGATCCGGGCCACCGGAGCCCGGGTGCGCGGGATGCGACGCCCGGTGCGTTGCGTTACAACCCAGCGCCGTGACCGGGCCCAGATCGACGTCGACCGGAAGGATGAGGGCATGACCATGACCCAGACGATGCCGGTGACCGTCGCGATCGCCCGACGCGCCGATCCCGCCCGCAGCCACGAGATGATCGCGTGGATGCGGGCCGGCAGCGCGCTGGCCGAGGGCTTCCCCGGCTTCCTGGGCGTGGGCTGGGTGCAGAGCGCACCGGGCTCGCCCGAGTGGCACATGCTCTACCGCTTCGCCGACGACGAGACGCTGCGCCGCTGGGAGGAGTCGCCCCAGCGCACCTGGTGGCTGACCTCCGCGCAGGGCATCGTCGAGCACACCCGGGTGGAGCGGCGTACCGGCATCGAGGGCTGGTTCGACACCCCGGTGGACCACGTCGTCGAGATGCCGGCGGCCGAGCCGGCGGTCCCGCCGGCCCCGCCCCGATGGAAGCAGGCGGTGACGATCTGGCTGGCCTTCTTCCCGCTGAGCCTGACCGCCACCCTGCTCACGGCCCGGTTCATCCCCGACGTGCCGCTGGCCGCCCGGACGCTGCTGATGACGCTCTGCCTGACCCCGCTGATGACCTACCTGGTGCTGCCCCGGATCACCCGGGCCCTGCACTGGTGGCTGCACGGCCAGCCGGCGCCGTGGCGGGCCGCCCGCCGCTGACCCACGGGTCCACCGGTGACGGGCAGCCCCTCGACAGACGTCGATCGACCGCATAGGGTTACGACGCCGTTGCTCTCCGCGTCGAACCGGGGTGGACCATGCCACGTCGCTGGGTCGCCGCCGTCGCCTGCCTGGCGGCGCTCGTCGCCCTCGCCTGCGAGGGCGGTCAGGCGTCTCCCCGACCGTCCCGCGACGCACCTCGGCCGAACCTGCCGACCAGCATGACGGCGCTGGGTGACTCGATCACCGCCGGCTTCGGCTCGTGCGTGGTGCTCACCTCGTGCCAGCGCAACTCCTGGTCCACCGGGGACGGCCTGCGGATCGACAGCCACTACCAGCGGCTGCTGGAGATCGATCCGGCGCTGCGCGGCCGGGCCCACAACCGGTCGGCGTCCGGGGCCCGGGCCGCCGCGCTGACCGGCCAGGCCGAGGCGGCGGTCCGCGACCGCGCCGACTACGTGACCGTGCTGATCGGGGCCAACGACGCCTGCCGGGGCGGCATCGACCAGGTGACCCCGGTGGCCACCTTCCGCGACCAGGTCGACCGGGCCCTGCGGGTGCTGCGCAAGGGCCGGCCGAAGGCGCGGGTGCTGGTGGTCAGCATCCCGGACCTCTACCGGCTCTGGCAGGTGGGGCACGCCGACGACCGGGCCGTGCGCGCCTGGCGGTACGGCGTCTGCCCGGCCCTGCTGGCCGACCCGACGTCGACCGCGCCGGCGGCGGTCGCCCGACGGGCCACCTTCCGGCAGCGGATCGACGACTACAACGCGCAGCTGCGCGCGGCCTGCCGGGCGTACGGGTCACGCTGCCGGCACGACGGGGGCGCCGTGCACCGGGTGCGGTTCTCCCTGGACCTGGTCAACAAGCTGGACTGGTTCCACCCCAACGCCACCGGCCAGCGCCGGCTCGCCGAGGCGACCTGGCGCGCCGCCGGCTGGGCCGACTGACCGGCCGGCACCGGCTGGGCCGACCGGCCGGCCGCCGCCGGCTGGGCCGACCGGGCGCCGCCGCGGGCTATGCGGGCCGACGATCGCGCGGTGCCGGCACGGGCGGCGACCCGGCCCGGTAGAGGGTGCGGGCACGGCCGGCCAGGTCGGTGGTGGCCGACGAGTTGGCCCAGGTGCCGAGGACGATCGCCGCCCCGGGGATCACCTTGGCGGCCACCCGCTTGGCGGCGCGAACCCCGGCCATCTGCGCCAGGCGTACGCCGAGGCGGAGCATGGCCCGGCCGAGCGGGCTCTGCCCGCCGGCGCCGAAGAGCGCTCCGGCGCGCTCCCGCCCGGCGGCCACCCCGAGGGCGAGCCGGGCACTCTCGGCGACCTTGTGCACCTTCTGGAGCACCAGCAGGTCGGTGGCCCGGTCCGGGTGCTCCGGATCCACCTCGTACGCCGCGGCGACGTGCAGCACCATCCGGGCCTGGGTCCAGGCGAGCACCCCCACGTCGATCACCGCGCCGGGCAGTCCCGCGGCGCCGGAGACGGCGCCGGAGAACCGGGCGTGGTTGACGAACCGGCGGACGGCCTGCTCGGCCAGCTCCTCGGCGGAGACGCCGGGCCGGTCGGCCCGGGCCCGCTGCGCCCAGCGGGCGGCCTCCGGCCCGAGCCGGCGTACCGCCTCGAGGGCGAGGTGCTCCGGGGCGTACTGCGGGTCCTCGCGCATCCGGTCCCAGAGTCGGGCAGGTGGGGCCTCCGGCGCGTCCGCGCCGTCGGCCGGCGCCGGGCCGGCCGCGGGCGGCGTGCCGGGCTCGGGCAGCGCGGCGTCGCGGCCGGTGCTCGGGTCGGTGGACGCGGAGTCGGTCACGAATGCTCCCGGGGGTCGAGGGACGGCTGCGCCGCGGTCAGCGGCGTCGGCCGGAGAGCCGGGCGGCCAGCTGGCGCAGCCGGGCCTGGTTCTGCGGCTTGGCCATCTCCCGCCGACCGCGCTCGACCAGCTGCTGCCCACGGGGCGAGCGCAGGAACGTGCTGATCCGTCGCACCAGTGCTGACATGTCGACCTCCAGTTGATTGCTCCTCTTCATGTGTACCCCGCGGAGACAATCCTCAAGCGTCCACAGTGGCCGGACGGAGCCGGCGGCCGGTCAGTTCCGGCGCGGGTAGATCGCGTCGACCACCTCGGTGGCCGCCCACTCCCACTGCGCGTACGCGTCGGGGAAGGCCGAGACCTGGACGATCTGAGCGGCCAGGGTGAGCGGCATGTCCTGCCAGCCGGGGACCTGGAGCAGCACGGAGAGGAACGCCTGGGTGGCGAACTCCGGGTCCATCAGCTGCTCGACGGTGCCCCAGCCGCTGCTCGGCCGCTGCTGGAACAGCCCGACCGAGTCGTGGTCCCAGCCGATCGCCTGGTGCGGGTAGTCCTGCGACTCGGGCAGCACGCCGCTGGCGTAGTTGAGCAGGGTGCTCTCCTGCATGGCGGTGGCCACCGCGATCACCATCGCCTGCCGCGGCACGCCCATCTTCTTGGCCGAGCGCACGATGGCCTTGGCGTTGTCCATCTGCGTCTCGTCGAGGCCGGCGACCGGGGCGGCGTCGACCAGGACCGGCTTCGGCCGGGGCTTCGGCGTGACCCTGGGCTTCGGCTTCTTGGTGGCGGTGGGCTTCTTCGTCGGTGTCGGGGCGACGTCCGGGTCCGGGGTCGAGGTGGCGGTCGCGGAGGGCCGGGGCGAGGGCGGGGCGGCCACGGCGGCGCGCTCCAGGCCCCGCGAGGCCGGCTCGGCTGCGGCCCGCTCGGCCCGCTCGGCGAGCCCGACGGTCCGGCCCGCCGAGTCGGTGAGGCCGCCGCCGAACTGGGTCACGCCGGCCGCGGCGCCGAGGCAGCAGACCAGCCCGGTGGCCACGGCCACCCGGGTCCGCGCCGGGCGCCCGCCGGCGCCGTCGGTCGCGGTGGTCGGGTTAGCCCCCTGGTCGGAGCGGGTACGGGGAAACAGGCGGCCGAGGATCCGGCCCTGGCGGGGATCACGGGAAGCGCCGGTCCGATCGGACGAGGGGATATCGTCCGAACGGCCAGTCGTGCCTTCGGGGGCGTACTGGTCGTCGAGGGTGCCGTCGTCACGCATCCGACGAGGCTAGGCGGAGATCCGCATGATCACGCTGGGTCATCACGTGGCGCTGAACACAAACAAGACCCCGCAAGGTCGACAGTTCACCGGTTATCTACCCAGGGCCCGTCAAACCGCCCGGGTCGGGCCAACCGGTCAACTGCCCCGCCGCCGGGCGGGGCAGGCGGGAAGCACGCGCGCCGGCACCCGACCTGCCAAGATCACCCGCATCGGTCGTACGGCCGACCCGCCGTCGGCCCGTACGGTGGATGTCTGGTCATCCACGGCCCCGGCCACGAGGTCGGCGGCCCGATGGGACGGCCCGACGGCCGGTGATCCGGCGCCTGATGGAATGGATCAGGATTGCGGGTGGTTCCCCGAACCGGGTGCCGTTCCCGCGCGGCGCCCGTACGCGCGTTTCCCAGGAGGTCCCTACCGGTGCTCGACCCACACGAGCTCTACCAGCTCACCGACGACCTGCCCGACCTCGGCCAACCCGTGCTCATCCAGGCCCTGACCGGCTTCGTCGACGCGGGCAACGCCACCCGGCTGGCACGCGAGCAGCTGCTCACCTCGCTGGAGGCGCGTCCCATCGCCACCTTCGACGTCGACCAGCTCTTCGACTACCGCTCCCGGCGCCCGGTGATGACCTTCGTCGAGGACCACTGGGAGCACTACGACGCCCCCGAACTCACGCTGCACCTGCTGCACGACGACGACGAGACCCCCTTCCTGCTGCTCACCGGCCCCGAGCCGGACCTCCAGTGGGAGCGGTTCGCCGCCGCCGTGGCCGGGCTCGCCGCCCGCCTCGACGTCCGACTCACCGTCGGGCTCAACTCGATCCCGATGGCGGTGCCGCACACCCGGCCCACCGGGCTCACCGCGCACGCCACCCGCCCCGAGCTGATCGCCGGCTACGAGCCGTGGCTGCAGCGGGTCCAGGTGCCCGGCAGCATCGGCCACCTGCTGGAGTACCGGCTGGGCCAGCAGGGTCGCGACGCCCTCGGCTTCGCCGCCCACGTGCCGCACTACGTGGCCCAGGCCGAGTACCCGGCCGCCGCCGAGGTGCTGCTCAGCTCGGTGTCGCGCAGCACCGGCCTGCTGCTGCCGCACGACGGGCTGCGCGCCGCCGCCGAGGTGGTCCGGGTCGAGATCGACCGCCAGGTCGCCCAGACCGACGACGCCGCCGCGCTGGTCCAGGCCCTGGAGGAGCAGTACGACGCGTTCGCCCGCGGACGCGGCGAGAAGAACCTGCTGGCCGCCGAGAACGGGCCGCTGCCCACCGCCGACGAGCTCGGCGCCGAGCTGGAACGCTTCCTGGCCGAGCAGAGCCGCCCGAACGACACGCCGGGCAGCTGATCTCCGGCACTCCGGCACTGCGGCGCTTCCGGCGTGCGTGGCGTGCCGGGCGTCAGAGGGGCCCCTTGTCAACAGACGTCTGTCGACAAGGGGCCCCTCCTTCGCGGCGGGCGGGCCGCCGATGCGGCAGGCTGGACCCATGCGCCTGGCGACCTGGAACGTCAACTCGGTGAAGGCCCGCCTCCCCCGGCTGCTGGACTGGCTCGCCGGCACCGCGCCGGACGTCGTCTGCCTGCAGGAGACCAAGTGCCCCGACGGGGCGTTCCCGGTCGCCGAGGTCGGCGAGCTGGGCTACACGGTGGCCAGCCACAGCGACGGCCGGTGGAACGGGGTGGCCATCCTGTCCCGGGTCGGGCTGGCCGACGTGACCGTCGGGTTCGCGGGCGAGCCCGGGTTCCCCGAGCCGGAGGCCCGGGCCATCTCCGCCACCTGCGACGGGCTGCGGGTCTGGTCGGTGTACGTCCCGAACGGCCGCTCCCCCGACGACCCGCACTACGCGTACAAGCTGGCCTGGTTCGCGGGCCTGCGGGACGCGCTGGAACCGGAACTCGCCGGAGGCCTGCCGGTGGCGGTCTGCGGCGACTTCAACGTCGCCCCCACCGACGCCGACGTGTGGGACCCGGCGCTGTTCCGGCACTCCACCCACGTCACCCCCGCGGAGCGGGCCGCCCTGGCCGCCCTGCGCGACCTCGGCCTGGACGACGTGGTGCCGACGCCGATGAAGGGGCCGCACCCCTACACCTACTGGGACTACCGGGCCGGGATGTTCCACCAGAACAAGGGCATGCGGATCGACCTGGTGTACGCCTCCGCCCCGTTCGCCCGCACGGTCCGCGCGGCCTACGTCGACCGGGAGGCCCGCAAGGGCAAGGGACCCTCCGACCACGCCCCGATCGTGGTCGACGCCGACCTGGTGCCCGCCGTCGAACCGCTCTGAGCCGCTGCGGGCCGGGCCGCGGCGGCTAGGGTGGGGCGCATGGCAGTCGTGAAGATCAACGCGATCGACGTCCCGCCGGGTGCCGGCGAGGAGCTGGAACGGCGGTTCGCGGCCCGGGCCGGCGCGGTGCAGAACTCCCCCGGCTTCCTCGGCTTCGAGCTGCTGCGCCCGGTGGCCGGCGAGACCCGCTACTTCGTCTACACCCGCTGGGAGACGGAGGAGGCCTACCAGGCGTGGGCGGCCGGCCCGTCCCGGGCGGCGCACGCCGGCGGCGAGGGCGGCGAGCAGCGGCGACCGGTGGCCTCCGGCGCGACGCTGCTGGAGTTCGAGGTGGTCCAGCAGGTGCCCGGCAAGGGCTGACGCTCTCCCCGGCGACGGTCAGGGGCGGCGGGTCTCGACCAGCGAGGCGAAGGCGATGACGTTGTCGGCGTAGCCGGTGCCCCCGCCGACCCAGTCGCCGCCGCAGGTGATCAGGCGCAGACCGGGCGGCCCCTGGTCGCCGTACACGCGGTCGGCGGGGAGGTTGTCCTTGTCGAAGTACTCGACCGAGTCGACCTTGAAGACGACCACGCTGCGATCCGCCCGGGTCACCTCGATCCGGTCCCCCGGCTTCAGTTTTCGCAGGCCGTAGAAGACCGACGGGCCGGTCTTGGTGTCCACGTGACCGACGATGACCGCCGGGCCGGGCTCACCGGGGGTCGGGCCGCGGTCGTACCAGCCGGTCTCGTTGTGCCGGCTCAGCGGCGGCACCGCGATGGTGCCGTCGGCGGCCTGGCCGACCGCGGAGACCGGCGCCACCACCTTGATCGCCGGCACGCTGAGCCGGATCGGGCGGCTCGCCGGCAGCCGGGCGGGTTCGTCGCGCGCCGCGACCGGGGCCCGTTCGGTCGCCCCGCCGCCGGTCAACCGGTCGAACGGGCCGGCGGTGCGCCCCAGTCCCGCCCCGGTGGCGAAGATCCCGAACAGCACCAGCACGATCGCCAGCGGGCCGGACCAGGGGCGACGCCCCCGACCCCGGTCCGGGCGGGACGCGGTGCCGGCCGCCGGCGGGACCGGCGGCGGGGCGTCGGCGGGCCGGGCGGCCCGCTCGGGGGCGACCAGGTCCCGGCCGACCACCGGGCGGACCACCGAGACCCGCCGGGCGGAAGACGGGCCGGCGGCCGGCGGTGACGAGACCGGCTGCCAGGCGCCGACCCAACGGGCCGCCCGGGACAGCTGCCCCCGACCCGCGCCCGGTGGGCGGGACCGCAGGTCACCGGGCGGCTGGTCCACCGCCCACCAGCTGCCGCCGGCCGGGGCGGGCGGCGGCCGGCCGTCGGACGCCGGTGGTACCGCCGGGTCGGGGCGAGGTCCCGGGGACGGCCCGACCCGCTCGGGAGCGCCCGGCGACGAGGTCCGCGGTGACGGCTCCGGCTCCCAGATCGCCGCCGACGGCGCCGGCTCCCGGAGCCGCGACCCAGCCGGGTCGGGCTCCCAGATCGGGGCCGGCGCCTCGGTGTCCGGTATCTCCGGCCCGGGCGCCGCGCCGGAGGTGGAGCCGCGCTGCCGCCCGTCCGGGCGTGCCGGCCGTCGGGCCCGGGACCCGTACACCCGGCCCGTGGGTCGCCCGGCCACCCGGTGCCCGGACGGCACGGCGGCGGCCGGGACGGACGGCGCACCGACGGCCGGATCGGAGGTGGCCGGAACCGACGGCGCGGCGGCGGACGGTGCGGCGGTGGCCGGTGGTTCGGCCGCGGACCCGGGTGCCTCGACGGCCGGCGAGGCCGGCTCGGGCGGCGGGTCGGCGACCGGGAACGGGGAGGGACGCCGGCCGCGGGCCGGTGGCGGGGCGGTGGGCGACGCCACGGCGGGCCTCAGCGCCGGACGGTGCCGCGCGGCCGACGACGGGCGGTCAGCCCCACGGCCACCCCGGCCACGGTGAGCGCCAACCCACCGGGAACGAGCAGCCCGCCCAGCCCTCCGGAGTCGGCGGTGCCGCCGAACCCGGTCGCCGGGCCCCGGCTGGGCCGATGGGTGGGCGGGTGCGTGGGTGGGTGCGTGGGCTGACGGGTCGGCGACGCGGTCGGGCGTACCGACTTGACCACCTGGAGCATGGTCGAGGCGGTCTCGCCGCCCCGGCACTCCAGCTTGACCCGGTAGTTCCCCGGTCGGGTGCGGTCATGGACCATCGGCGAGGCGGTGAGCAGACCCCGCTGCGGCTGCACCTGGACCCGGCCGAAGGCGTCCGACACCGCGATCGCGGGCACCGAGTTGTCCCGGCAGCTCGCCCGGATGCCGACCAGGTAACCCGCCTCCACGGTCGCCGGGGTCACCTCGATGAAGATCACGTCACCGGCGGCCGGGGTCTCCTCGACGGGGGCCGGTTCGCCCCGGACCTGCGGCGCGCCGGCGAACGCCGGGGCGGCCGCCGACAACGCGCCGACGAAGGCCGCGACCGCGACCGCCGCGCCGAGCCGCGTGACTGACCTCATGACCCCTCCCGGCGCCGTGGGCCGTACCGCGCAGCGGACCGCCCGTCCTGCCGTACGGGATGAATCCTCTCACCCCCGGCCGCCCACCACATCCGTTCCGGCGGAGCCGTCACGTACGCTCGGTCCGCTGTGACCTCCACCGACCCGAACCCCGTTGCCGCGCGCCCGCCGGGCCCCGCGTCCCGCATCCGCACCTTCCACCCGCGCCGCGGCCGGATGAGCGGCCGGCAGACCGACGCGTTGGACCGGCTCCGGCCCACCTACGGCTTCGACATCGCGACCGAGCTGACCGGGCCGCTCGATCCGGCGACGCTCTTCGGCCGTCGGGCCCCGCTGGTGCTGGAGATCGGCTCCGGGATGGGCGACGCGACGGCGGTGATGGCCGCCGCCGACCCGGGCCGGGACTATCTGGCGGTCGAGGTGCACACCCCCGGAATCGCCAACCTGCTGGACCTGGTCCAGCGGCAGGGTCTGCACAACGTGCGGGTGGCCGAGGGCGACGCGCTGGACCTGGTCCGGGCGCTGCCGGAGGGCTCGCTGGACGCGGTACACGTCTTCTTCCCCGACCCGTGGCCCAAGTCGAAGCACCACAAGCGGCGGATCATCCAGCCGGAGCACGTGGCGCTGCTGCGCTCCCGGCTGGTCCCGGGCGGCACCCTGCACTGCGCCACCGACTGGGCGCCGTACGCCGAGTCGATGCGCGAGACGCTCACCGCCGACCCGGAGCTGGTCGACGTGCACGGCGGGTACGCTCCCCGACCGGCGCACCGCCCGGTCACCAAGTTCGAGCGGCGGGCGCTGGCCGCCGGCCGGCCGGTCTTCGACCTGGTCCACCGGCGGGTCGACGCGACCCGGGGCTGACCGGCGGGCGTACCCCCAGCCGGCGCGGGCGCGGAACCGGACCCGCGGGACGGCGCGGGCCACCGGCGGGCGTCGCGGCGGACCCGGTTGGCGCGAGGGGCCATGATCCGGGCACGATGGGAGCCGCCATGACTCTCACCGCCGCGCTGCCGAAGACCGCCGACCCCGACACCCTCTACGACGCGTTCGCCACCTGGGCGTCCGAGCGCGGCCTCGACCTCTATCCCCACCAGGAGGAGGCGGTCATCGAGATCGTCTCCGGCGCGAACGTGATCATGAATACGCCGACCGGCTCGGGCAAGAGCCTGGTGGCGATCGCGGCGCACTTCGCGGCGCTGGCCGACGACCGCACCACCTTCTACACCGCGCCGATCAAGGCGCTGGTGTCGGAGAAGTTCTTCGCCCTCTGCGAGGTCTTCGGCGCGGAGAACGTCGGCATGCTCACCGGGGACGCCAGCGTCAACGCCGACGCCCCGATCATCTGCTGCACGGCGGAGATCCTGGCGAACCTGGCGCTGCGCGAGGGCGCCCGGGCCGACGTCGGCCAGGTGGTCATGGACGAGTTCCACTTCTACGCCGAGCCCGACCGGGGCTGGGCGTGGCAGGTGCCGATCGTCGAGCTGCCGCAGGCGCAGTTCGTGCTGATGTCCGCCACCCTCGGCGACACCACCCGCTTCGTCGACGACCTGAGCCGGCGTACCGGCCGGCCCACCGCCGTCGTCCGCTCGGCCGAGCGGCCGGTCCCGCTGATCTTCTCGTACGCGACCACGCCGCTGCACGAGACGCTCGAGGAACTGCTGGAGACCAAGCAGGCCCCGGTGTACGTCGTGCACTTCACCCAGGCCGCCGCCCTGGAACGCGCCCAGGCGCTGATGAGCGTCAACGTGTGCAGCCGCGCCGAGAAGGACATGATCGCCGCTGCGATCGGCAACTTCCGGTTCACCTCCGGCTTCGGCAAGACGCTGTCCCGGCTGGTCCGGCACGGCATCGGCGTGCACCACGCCGGCATGCTGCCCAAGTACCGCCGCCTGGTGGAGACCCTGGCCCAGGCCGGCCTGCTCAAGGTCATCTGCGGTACGGACACCCTCGGCGTCGGCATCAACGTGCCGATCCGCACGGTGCTCTTCACCGGCCTGTCCAAGTACGACGGGGTGCGGACCCGGCTGCTCAAGGCCCGCGAGTTCCACCAGATCGCCGGCCGGGCCGGGCGGGCCGGCTTCGACACCATCGGCCGGGTCGTCGTGCAGGCCCCCGAGCACGTCATCGAGAACGAGAAGGCCCTCGCCAAGGCCGGCGACGACCCGAAGAAGCGCCGCAAGGTGGTCAAGAAGAAGCCGCCGGAGGGCTCGATCGGCTGGGGCGAGCCGACCTTCCAGCGGCTGGTCGACGCCGAGCCGGAGCCGCTGACCTCCAGCTTCCAGGTCAGCCACTCGATGCTGCTCAACGTGATCGGCCGCCCCGGCGACGCGTTCACCGCGATGCGGCACCTGCTCACCGACAACCACGAGGACGCCGCCGCCCAGCGCCGGCACATCCGCCGGGCCATCGCCATCTACCGGGCGCTGCGCGCCGGCGGGGTGGTCGAGGAGCTGCCCGAGCCGGACGAGACCGGCCGGCGGGTCCGGCTCACCGTCGACCTGCAACTCGACTTCGCGCTCAACCAGCCGCTCTCGCCGCTGGCGCTGGCCGCCATCGAACTGCTCGACGCCGAGTCCCCGTCGTACGCCCTCGACGTGCTCAGCGTGATCGAGTCGATCCTCGACAACCCGCGGCAGATCCTGTCGGCACAGCAGTTCAAGGCCCGCGGCGAGGCGGTCGCCGCGATGAAGGCCGAGGGCATCGAGTACGAGGCCCGCATCGAGCTGCTCGACGAGGTGACCTGGCCCAAGCCTCTCGCGGAGCTCCTCGGCGGGGCGTACGAGATGTACCGCCAGGGGCACCCCTGGGTGGCCGACCACGAGCTCTCCCCCAAGTCCGTCGTCCGGGACATGTACGAGCGGGCGATGACCTTCGGCGAGTACGTGCAGTTCTACGGGCTGACCCGCTCCGAGGGGCTGGTGCTGCGCTACCTCGCCGACGCGTACAAGACGCTGCGGCAGACCGTCCCCGAGGACGCCAAGACCGAGGAGCTGGTCGACCTCATCGAGTGGCTGGGCGAGCTGGTCCGCCAGGTCGACTCCAGCCTGATCGACGAGTGGGAGCGGCTGCGCAATCCCTCCGACGTCGCCGACGCCGCCCAGGCGCACGCCTCCCTGGAGGAGAAGGTGCCGGCGGTCACCCGCAACGCCCGGGCGTTCCGGGTGCTGGTGCGCAACGCGCTGTTCCGCCGGGTCGAGCTGGCCGCCCTGCGGCGCTGGGACCTGCTGGGCGAGCTGGACGCGGCGAACGGGTGGGACGCCGACGCCTGGGCGGACGCGCTGGAGCCGTACTTCGAGGCGTACGACTCGATCGGGGTGGGTCCGGACGCGCGCGGGCCGGCGCTGCTGATGATCGAGCAGGGCCGCGACACGTGGACCGTGCGGCAGATCCTGGACGACCCCGACGGCGACCACGACTGGGGCATCAGCGCCCAGGTCGACCTGGCCGCCTCCGACGAGGCCGGGGTGGCCGTCGTCCGGATCACCGACGTCGGCCAGCTGTAGGCCGCCACCTGGCGACCGGCCGGTCGCCGGGTGGCGGAGGGCCGGTTACCGTTGCCGCCGTGCGCGCGGCGGTGGACCAGACGATCGGCTTCTCGGTGCTCGGCCCGGTCCGGGTCCTGCGCGCCGGCGTGGAGCTGCCGCTGGGCGCCCGCCAGCAGCGGCTGGTGCTCGGACTGCTGCTGGCCCGGGCCGGCGCGCCGGTCTCCCTGGCGGAGCTGGTCGACCTGCTCTGGGAGGAGGAGGCGCCGGTCAGCGCCGCGAACGTCGTGCACCGGCACGTCGGGGTGCTGCGCCGGCTGATCGAGCCCGACCTGCCCACCCGGTCCACCGGCCGGCACCTCCTGCGGGACCTCTCCGGCTACCGGCTGCGCGCCGACGAGGAGTCCCTGGACCTGCTGAGGTTCCGGTCGCTGAGCCGGCAGGCGGGACGCAGCCTGCGCGACGGCGACCCGGAGGCGGCGCTGCGGCTCGCCCTGGACGGACTGCGGCTCTGGCGCGGCCGGTGCGCCGCCGGCCTGGAGCCGACCTCCCGCCGGCATCCCGCCTTCCTCGCCGTGGAGGCCGAACGCGCCCAGACCGTACGCGACGCCGCCGACGCCGCCGAACGCTGCGGGCGGCCGAGCGCAGTGCTGGCGCCGTTGCGGCAGGCCGCCGGGGAGCACCCGCTCGACGAGTCGCTCCAGAGCCGGCTGCTGCTGGCGCTCGCCGCCGACGGCCGCCAGGCGGAGGCCGTCGAGACGTACCGGGCGGTACGCCGCCGGCTCGCCGACGAGCTGGGCATCGACCCGGGCGAGGAGCTGCGGGAGGCGTACGACCGGGTGCTGCACCAGCGCACCGGGCCGGCGCGGACGGCGGGCCCGGCTCCGCTCCCCCGCCCCGCGCAGCTCCCCCCGGACCTGCCCTTCTTCGCCGGCCGGGGTGACCTCATCGCCGCGGCCCGGGCGGCGGTGGCACGTCCGGGCGGGCCGGCGGTGCTGGCGATCGACGGCATGCCGGGGATCGGCAAGACCGCCCTCGCCGTCCACCTCGCCCACGAGTTCGCCGACGACTATCCGGACGGGCAGCTCTACGTCGACCTGCGCGGGTACGACGGACGGGAACCGGCGATGAGCCCGGCCGAGGCGCTGCGGGGCTTCCTCGGCTCCCTCGGGGTGCCCCAGGAACGCATCCCCGCCGAGCTGCACGCCCAGGCGGGCATGTACCGCAGCAGCCTCGCCGGCCGGCGGTTGCTGATCGTGCTGGACAACTGCCGCGACGCCGACCAGATCCGGCACCTGCTGCCGGGCACCCCCGGCTGCCTGGTCATCGTCACCAGCCGCTGCCGGCTGAGCAGCCTGCTGACCGCGGCCGGCGCCCATCCGCTGCCGGTCGACCTGCCGAGCATCGACGAGGCCCGGGCGGTGCTGCTGCGGCCACTGGGCGCCGGTCACGGCACGGCCGACCCGGCGGCGGTCGACGCCGTCATCGCCGCGTGCGGGCGGCTGCCGCTGGCGCTGGCCGTGGTGGCCGCCCGCGCGGCCAGCCTGCCGCGCACGTCCCCGCAACGGATCGCCGCCGAGCTCGCCGAGGCCTCCGGGAGCCTGGACGGGTTCGACGGCGACGACCCGCAGAGCGGCCTGCGCGCCGCCTTCTCCTGGTCGTACCGGTCGCTCTCCGCGCCGGCGGCCCGGCTGTTCCGGCTGCTGCCGCTGCACCCCGGCCCGGACGTCTCGGTCGCCGGGGCGGCCGGCCTGGCCGGCGTGCCGGTGCGGGACGCGCGCGCCCTGATCGGCGAGCTGAGCCGCGCGCACCTGGTCGGCGAGGACCCGCCGGGTCGTTACCGCGCCCACGACCTGCTGCTGGCCTACGCCACCGAACTCGGCGAGGAGCACGACAGCCCGGCCGACCGCTCGGCGGCGGAGCTGCGCTGCCTGCGGTTCTACCGGGCCACCGGCTACCAGGCACACCGGCGGCTGCTGACCTCCGAGGACCAGCCGTTGATCGAGCCGGGGCCGGGCGAGACCCCACTGCGCTTCACCGACGACGGCGAGGCCATGCGCTGGTTCACCGCCGAGCGGCCGGTGCTGACCGCGCTGGTCGGCCGGGCCGCCCGGCAGGGCCGGCACGCCGACGCCTGGCACCTCGCCTTGGGCATGCAGCACTTCTTCGACCGCAGCGGCCGGTTCGCCGAGTGGACGGCGACCGGCGAGGTGGCCCTGGCCGCCGCCCGGGCCGGCGGCGACCTGGTCGGTCAGGCCCGGATGCACCGCAGCCTCGCCGGGGCCGCCTACTTCCGGGGCGAGCCCGAGACCGCGCTCGACCACCTCGACCGGGCGCTCGATCTGCTCGCCCGGCTCGGCCTGGACGGCGAGCGGACCCGGGCCGAGATCAACCGGGTGATGATCCTCAGCGTCCAGGGGCGACACGAGGAGGTGGTCCGGGGGTTGTCCGCGGCGCTGGAACCGGCCCGCGCGGTGGGCGACGACAAACTGCTCGCCGACACCCTGGTCATCCTGGCCGCCAGCCACGCCGAACTGGGCCGGGCGGAATCGGCCGTCCGCTGCGCCGAGCAGGCGATGGCGCTGTCCCGGGCGACCGGGTACCGGCTGGGCGTCGCCGAGGCGTGGGAGGCGCTCGGTCGGGCGTACTCGGCCGGCCGGGAGCCGACCCGGGCCGTCGAGTGCTGGCGCGAGGCGGCCGTCGCGTACCAGGAGGCCTCGGCCGCGGCACCGGCGGCGGAGGTGCTGGCCCTGCTCGGTGACGCCCTCGCCGCCGGCGGCGACCGGGACGCCGCGGTACGGGCCTGGCGGGAGGCGCTGGCCCTGATCCCGTACGCGCAGTCCCGCACCGGCCGACGGCTGGCCGACCTGCTCGCCGGGGTCACGTCGCGTCCCTGACCGACAGCGGCCGGCGACGGCACTCGATCGGCACTTCCACGTCAGTCCGTCAGCACCGCGCCTGCCTAGGCTCGAGCCGCATCCACCGTTGCTCCTGGCTGTTGGGGGTATCTCGTGCTGCGGGCACCCGACGAGGCGCCGGCCGGTCCGGCCGAGCTGATGACCGCGCTGCACGCCGCGCACGCCCGGGCCGTGCTGCGGCTGCTGCTGGTGCTGACCCGTGGCCAGCGGCAGACCGCCGAGGACCTGCTCCAGGAGACGATGCTGCGGGCCTGGCGGCACCTCGACGCGGTGCCGGTCGAACCCGACGCCGCCCGTCGCTGGCTCTGCACCGTCGCCCGGCGGCTCGTCGTCGACGGCGTCCGGCTGCGGCGGGCCCGCCCGACCGAGGTGCAGCTCGTCGACCTGACCTGGATCCCCGCCCGGGACGACACCACCGGCAGCGCGCTGGCGGCGCACGCCATCCGGTACGCGATCGGCCGGTTGAGCCCGGCGCAGCGCAGCCTGCTCTCCGAGGTCTACCTCGTCGGCCGGTCGGCGGAGGAGGTCGCGGGCCGGCTGGGGGTGCCGATCGGCACGGTGAAGTCCCGCACCCACCATGCGCTGCGCGCCCTGCGTACCGGCATGGGGGTGGCCTGAGCAGCGGCGACGCGCTGAGTCGCGGCTCACATTGCCGCCGCGTCCGACCGCCGCGCCGGGCGGTGGCTGACATGCTGCGGCGACCATGGCCGCCCGTCCTGCCCCGACCGCCGTACCGCTCTCGTTCGCCGTCCTCGGTCCGGTGCGGGCCTGGCGTGCCGGGTCCGAGATCGACCTGGGGACCCGGCAGCAGCGGCTGATCCTGGCGTCGCTGCTCGTGCGGGCGGGCGGCGCGGTGAGCGTCGCCGAGCTCGTCGACCTGCTCTGGGAGTCCGGCCCGCCGCCCAGCGCGGTCAACGTGGTGCACCGGCACGTCGGGATCCTGCGCCGGCGCTTCGAGCCGGAGCTGCCCGCCCGGGAGGCCGGTTCGGTGCTGGTCCGCGACGGCGCGGGCTACCGGCTGCGGGTCGACGGCGACTCGCTGGACCTGCTGCGCTTCCGGTCCCTGGTCGCCCGGGCCGGCGGCGGCGCCGGCCGGCCGGACGTCGAGCTCTACCGGCAGGCGCTGGCGCTGTGGCGGGACCGCTGCGCCTCGGACCTGCGCGGCGGAGGTCGGGTCCCCGCCGCGTTCGCGGCGGTCGACGGCGAGTGGTCCGCGGCGGTCCGGTCCGCGGTCGACGCCGCACTGCCGGTCGGTCGGGCGCACACCCTGCTGCCCGCGCTCCGGCTGGCCGCCGGGTACGAGCCGTTGGACGAGGCGCTGCACGCCCGGCTGCTGCTCGCGCTGGCCGCCGACGGCCGGCGCACCGAGGCCCTGGCCACCTACGCCGAGATCGCGCACCGGCTCGCCGACGAGCTCGGCATCCGGCCGGGCGGTGAACTCCGGGCGGCCCGGGACAGCCTGCTCGATGCCGCCGACACCGCCCGGCCGTCCGGTGCGGCGGCGGCGGACCGACCCGGGGCGCCCGGGGGCGGCGGGTCCGGGCCGCCGCGTCACCGGCCGGTGCGGCCCGGCCCGCCGGCGCAGCTGCCGGCCGACCACCCCTTCTTCACCGGCCGGGGTGACCCGCTGGCCGCCGCGGAGGAGGCGCTGCTCGGCGCCGACCGGGCCGGCACGCTGATCGTCGACGGGATGCCCGGCGTCGGGAAGACCACCTTCGCGGTGCACCTGGCCCACCGGCTCACCGCCCGCCACCCCGACGGGCAGCTCCACGCCGACCTGCGCGGCTTCGACGCCGGCGACCCGGCGATGACACCGACGGAGGCGCTGCGCGGGTTCCTGTGGTCCCTCGGGGTCGCGCCGGCCGCCATCCCGGCCGAGCTGCACGCCCAGGCCGGCCTCTACCGCAGCATCCTGGCCGAACGCCGGATGCTGGTGCTGCTCGACAACTGCCGCGACGCCGACCAGCTGCGGCACCTGCTGCCCGGCAGCGGAAGCAGTCTGGTCATCGCCACCAGCCGACGTCGGATCACCGGCGCGACGGGCGCCCACCGGCTGCACCTCGACCTGCCGGCCGAGGCGGAGGCCCGGGAGCTGTTCACCCGCCGGCTGGGCGGCGCGGCCACCGCCGCCCCGGCCGCCGTCGACGAGATCGTCGCCCGGTGCGGCCGACTGCCGCTGGCCCTGGCGCTGGTCGCCGCCCGCAGCGTCGCCCGGCCCGGGCTGGGCCTGCCCGCGATCGCCGCCGAGCTGGCCGACGCCGACGGCCGGTTGACCGGCTTCGGTGACGGGTACGCCGAGCTGGAGGCGGTCTTCTCGTGGTCGTACCGGGCCCTGACGCCCGGGGCGGCCCGGCTCTTCCGGCTGCTGCCCCTGCACCCGGCCGGGGAGCCGGGCACGGAATCGGTGGCGGCGCTGGCCGGGCTCTCCCCGCGTACCGCCCGGGGCCTGCTCGCCGAGCTCGGGGCGCAGTCGCTGGTGCAGGCCGCCGGCGGTGACCGGTGGCGGATGCACGAGCTGCTGCGCGCGTACGCGGTGGAGCTCGGGGAGGAGCACGACGACCCGGCCGAGCGGTCCGCCGCGGTCGCGCGGGTCCACCGGCTCGACCGGGGCTGACCGACACCGTCGGGTGGGCCGTGGCCGGTGGCCCGGACGCGACGCCGGCGGGCGCCGCGTCCGGGTTACCCGGTCAGTACCGGTAGGCGCGGATCACGGTCTGCTTCACCGTGTTTCCGGCGGTGTCCGTCGCCGCGGCACGCAGCGAGACGAAGCCGGTGCCGACCGGGTGGCGCACCCAGGCGACCGCCGTCTCGCCGGAGCGCCGCACGGTCAGCTGCCGCCACGTCGCGCCGTCGTCGAAGGACGCCTCGACGGTCAGGTCGGTGGTCCGCCCCGGCGCCGCGCCGACCTGACGGTCGAGCGTGACCGGGATCGGGAACAGCTGGTTGGCCGGCGCCCGGTTGTCGACGGTCAGCTCCGGGTCGTACCGGACCGCCGTCATCGGCAGCTTCACCAGTTCGCCGTCGGCGACGTGCCCGGAGGCGAACGTCCACTCGGCCTGGACCACTGTCGACAGGGCGAACGCCGGGTCGCTGCGGAAGGTGGCGGCCAGCCGGTACCGACCCGCCTCCGCCGGCACGTCCCACGACCAGGGCGTCTGGTTGGCCGCGCCGACCTTCACCCCGTCGCGGTAGAGGTCCACCTGCACGCTGCCGCCCCGGACGTGGCGGAAGCCCATGTGCCCGGCGCCGTCGCCGTGCAGCGGGCCCGGGCCGCCGATGGTGTCGCCCCAGTAGCGGGTGGCGAACTGCTGGCCGAAGTTCGGCTCCGGGAAGACCGGGCCGGCCACCCCGTTCGCCCACTTCACGGTGTACGTGCGGCCGGGCTGGAAGCTGGTCCACGCCGACTGGTAGTACGTGTAGCCCAGCTGGGCCGACGAGGACTGCCAGACCGCCTGCTTGTCCTGGTTGTAGTACTCGGTGATCGTGCGCGGCACGTCGTAGGTGAAGGCCGGCGGGATGTTGCGGTCGTCCCGGTAGACCGGCGAGTTGCCGGGCGCGTGCGCGACCGCGGTCCGCCAGGCCGCCACGCCGGGCACGTCCGCGCTGATCCGGGAGCGGACCGTGGCGAAGTCACCGGCGCCCAGCCGGCGGTTCAGCCCGGTCATCATCCGCTCCGGCTCGTAGAGGTAGACCCGGTAGGCGTACGGGCTGTTGTGCAGCGTGCCGTCCTTGGCGATCTGCCCCCACATGCCGTGCACGTAGGAGACGAAGCCCGGCGTCGCGCCGGCCCCCACCTGCGCGGTCCGCACGTGGTCGAAGGGCACGTTCATGAGTACGCCGAACGGGTCGTTGCCGCCCCAGATCCGCGGCTGCTCGGTCCGCATCGTCCAGCCGGACTCCTGCCAGACCGCGGTGGCCTTGCGGTTCGGCACCGACACCACCAGCGGCTTCGCCAGCCGGGCGTCCATGGTGAGGGCCTGGTCCCCGGTCAGGTCGAGGCTCGGGCGCACCAGCGACGTGATGTCCGCGGCGTTCGGGTCGCCGGTCACCAGGTACGTCTGGACCAGGTAGCGGCCCGCGCGGACCCGGTACCGGGTGGTCGACGGGTCGTCGAGCACGAGGATGGTCTGCCGGTCCAGGTCGGTCAGGACGGTCACCCAGGACTGGTCGGCCGTGGGCGCTCCGCCGTCCGGGCCGACCAGGGTGAGGGCGAGCTGGTGGCGGGCGATGTCCAGGGCGACCGGGGTCTGCACCTGCGTACCGCCGCCGGTGGCGGTCACCTCGCCGCCGACGTAGCGGTCGGGCAGGTCGGCGCCGGCCTGCACGGTCACGGTCACGCTCGCCGTGCCGCCCGCCGGGACGGTCACCGAGGAGGCGTCCAGGCCGAACAGGCCGGCCGGCGCCGGGGCGCCGTCGGCGTCCCGGGCGTCGAGGGAGACGGCCAGGGTGAGCGGGGTGGCGCCGCTGTTGGCGTACGTGATGGTCCGCTGCTGCACGGCGCCGGTCCGCTCGAAGGCGACGCTCACCGGGCTGGCGGTGACGGTCTGGCCGATCGCCCGGGCGACGTCGAGGACGCCCGCACCCTGCTCGTAGACGCCGATGGCGGCGTTCGGGCGGGCGGCCGCCATCAGCGTGGACTTGATCCGCTCCGGGGTCCAGTCGGGGTGCTGCTGGACCAGGATCGCCGCCGCGCCGGCCACGTGCGGCGTGGCCATGGAGGTGCCGGAGAGGTTGGTGTACTGCGGGTTCTGCTCGTCCGGCCAGCGGTCGGAGGCCGCACTGCGGGCGGCGAGGATGCCGACACCGGGGGCGGTGATGTCCGGCTTGATGCCGGCGTCGCCGACGCGCGGTCCCCGGCTGGAGAACTCGGCCAGCTCGCCGGCCTTGCTGACGGCGCCCACGGTCAGCGCCTCGTCCACGCCACCGGGCGAGTTCACGGTGGACTCACCGGCCATGCCGGTGTTGCCGGCCGCGACGACGAACAGCACGCCGTAGCGGTGGGTGAGGTCGGACAGGGCCGCCTCGATCGGGTCCGTTCCGGGGCTGTCCGTACCGCCGAGGCTCATGTTCGCCACCTTGACGCCCTGCTCCGCCGCCCAGGTCATGCCGGCCACGATCGCCGACTCCGGGCAGCCCTGCTCGGTGCAGACCTTGGCGCTGTAGAGCCGCGCGCCGGGCGCCATGCCCTTGAACCGGCCCTGCGACGCGGCGGCGGTGCCGGCGATGGTGGAGGCGACGTGGGTGCCGTGGCCGACCCGGTCGAGGGTGTCGGCCTCCGTGGTGAAGTTGGCCACCGCGGCGACCTGGTCGGCCAGGTCGGGGTGGGTCTGGTCGACGCCGGTGTCGATGACGCCGACCTTCACCCCGGCCCCCGTCCAGCCGGCCTGCCAGGCCTGCGGCGCGCCGGTCAGCGGGACGCTGACGTCGAGGGTGGGGTGGCGCAGACCGTCGAGCCAGACCTTGTCGAACCCGACCCGCAACCGCCGCTCGGGACCGCTGCCGGCCTCGGTGAGCCCGTTCCAGAAGGACACCGCTTCGGTACGCCGCTCCGCGACGGCGCTCGCGCCGCGCAGTTCCCGGGTGGTCCGGGCGCCGGTGAGTCCGGCCGGGGCGGCGGCCCGGTGCGCGACGATGAGCGGCAGGGTGGCCCGGCTGTCGTCGTACCCGAAGCCGATCAGCGTCGAGATGTCGAAGAGCCGCGCGTCGAGCCGGCCCTGGTTGAGCAGGCCGACGGCGTCGGCGGGGACGACCCGTACGTCCGTGCCGGCGCTGTGGGTGAGGAACGGGATCCGCTCCCGCCCCTTGCCGGGCTCGACGTCGACGGTCGTCCGGCCCGCCACGGTGCTGACGTGGACGGTGTCCCCGGTGAGCAGGGTGACCGACCGCGGCTCGGCGGCGACCGCCGGAGTCGGCGCGGGGTGCCCGGGCCGGGGCTGCGCCGAGGCCGGCGCACCGCCCGGTGCCGCCGCCGCGACGCCCAGCACCAGCAGTGCCAGCGTCGATATCGTGCGAACTGAACGCATCATGCTCCCTGGATGAACGCGAGAGGTATCCGGACCGTCCAGACGTCGCAGGCGGTCCGCCGTTCACCCCGAGTGACCTGGATCACAAAAATCGCGTCGTGCCTCTTCTGCACAAGCCACCCCCGAACCCTGGGCGATGTCAGACCCGTCGATTAGAATGTATGTACTAATCGAGTTCCTGACCTGGGAGGACGCTCGTGACCGCGCCCACCTCCGCGACCCCGATCACCCCCTACGCCACCCTCCTCGGCTTCACCCGGTACGTGGACCGCACCGGGCCGGTCAAGGCGACCTTCGTCGGGGGCCTGCGCAAGCAGCGGGCCAGCCGACACGGGTTCAACCCGCACGGCCAGTTCGTCAAGGCCCTCAAGGCCGACGTCGCCTTCCACACCGGCGGCACCCACCTGGCCCAGGTCGTCGACCTGGTCAAACCCCGGTGGCGCCCGCTCTACGAGGCGCTCGTGCCGGGCGCCACCACCTGGCTGCACTCGCTCGGCGAGCCGACCGGGGTCGACCTGGCCCAGACCCGGGACGCCCTGGCCATGCTGGGCGACCTGCCCGTCAAGATCAACCCCCACTTCGGCATCCGGTACGCGGACGGCGACGCCGAGGCCGTCCGGCTGCACTTCGACGAGGCTCCCCCGAGCGAGGAGGTCACCCTGGCCACGCTGCACCTGATGGCCCGCCACATGGACGCCGTGCTCCCGCACGCCGCGCCGGTCCTGGTCGACGTCCGCCGCGGGACGTCCCACCGCATGCCGGAGGCGGTGAAGCCCGACCAGGTGGAGCAGTGGCTGGCCGGCGAGGCGGCCGCCTTCCGCGCCATCTGGTCCACCGCCGCCTGACCCACCGAGCACGTTCCTGCGGGCAACTTCGGGGAAGCTGCTGCCTCAGCACCGATCGAGGCGGCATCTTCCCCGAAATTGCCCGCATCGTGCCTGCGTGAGGGCGCGGAGGTTATCCACAGGGGATGGTGCGGAGGACTGCGGGGCTCCAGGGTGGAGGGGTGCCAGTTCCCGCGCGACGCCCCGCCGAGTTACGGGGGCAGGTCTTCCGCGGCTCGGAGATGGTCGCTCGTGGGACGCTGACCCGAGCCGAGTTGCGCAGCAGCGCGTGGCGGCCGCTGTTCAGGGACGTCTTCGCCGATTCCCGGCTGACCATCTCGCATCCCGTCCGTTGCGCGGCGGCTTCGCGCTGGGTGCTCCCCCCGACGGCGGCGATCGCGGGCCGGAGCGCCGCAGCCCTGTTCGGTGCCGACGAGGTCCCGGCCGACGAGCCGATCGACGTCTTACTGCCGACGGCGCAGCGCTTCGGGCAGGTCGCCGGCTTCGTCACGCACAACGCGATCCTCACCGAGCAGGACGTCTGCCTGCGCGGAGGGCTGCGCGTCACCACGCTTCGGCGGACGAGCTGGGATCTGGCGCAGTGGCTCCGCGCCGAGGACGCGGTCGCCGTGGTGGACCGGCTGCTCGGCCGGGGTCTGGTCACCACCCACGAGCTGCGGGAGCTGGCCCACGCCAGATCGGGCGAGCGCGGCTGGCGGCGGATGCTCGAGGTGGCCCGCCTCGTCGACGGCGGAGCCGAGTCGCCCCAGGAGTCCCGGCTACGGGTGCGGCTGGTGCTGGCCGGCCTGCCGGCCCCGATGACCCAGTTCGTCGTGGAACGCGACGGTCGGTTCCTCGCCCGCGTCGACCTCGCCTGGCCACATTGGCGGATCGCCATCGAGTACGACGGCCTGTGGCACCACGACCCCGAGCAGTTCCACCGCGACCGGGAACGCCTGAACCGGCTGCTCGGTGCCGACTGGCTCGTCCTGCACCTGACCGCCCGGCGCTTCCGCCACGACTTCCCCGCCTTTCTCGACGAGGTCCGCCACGCCATCCACACCCGTTCCCACTGACCTCCCTCGCGCGGCGGTGGGGGGCCGGCAACTTCCCCGAAGATGCTGCCTCGCAGCCGACCGAGGCAGCATCTTCAGGGGAGTTATGCGGATCTTGAGCGAGCGCGCAGGCGGGGGGCGCGGGGGGCGGGGGTCAGGCGGTGAGGTGCTTGGCGAGGTCGTCGAGGATCTTGTTGGCGGCGCCGACCCCGATGCCGGTCATCCAGACCTCGTCGGAGACCACGTGCGCATTGCCCGCCCGGACCGCGGGAAGCCGCCGCCAGAGGCTGCCGGCGGTGACCTTGGCCTGCTCACCGGCGGCCTTCTCGCCGTACGCGGTGACGAAGATGACGTCCCCGTCGACCTCGTTGATCCGCTCGGGGCTCACCAGATCGAAGCGGCGGTCCTCCTTGCCGTCGAGGAGCTGCCGCTGGGGGCGGCCCAGCCCGGTGTCGCCGACGACGATGCCGGAGAACGACTCGGGGCCGTAGACCCGGATGTTGCCGGGGATGAAGCGCACGATGGAGATCTTCCGGGCGGCGGCGTCGCCGAGCCCGGCGCCGAACTCCTTGGCCCGCTGCTCGTACGCGGTGAGCAGGTCGCGGGCCTGCTGCTGCCGGCCGAGGGCCTGGCCGTCGAGGAGGAAGTTCTCCTTCCAGGTGACGCCGACCTTCTCGGTGAAGACGGTCGGGGCGATGGCGGCCAGCTCGTCGTAGAACTTCTCCTGGCGGAACTTGCTGCCGAGGATCAGGTCCGGCTTCAGCGCGTTGATCGCCTCCAGGTCGGGTTCGGTGAGCACCCCCACCTCCTTGATGCCGGCGAGCCTCTCCTCGCCGAGGTAGGTGGGCCAGCTGCGCGCCTCGCCGGCGGTGGCCGCGCCGACCGGGGTGACGCCGAGCGAGAGCGCGGTGTCGATCTTGTCGGTGTCGAGCACCACGACCCGCTTCGGGTCGGCCGGCACCCGGGTGGTGCCCATGGCGTGGGTGATCTCCCGGGTGTCGCCGGTGGCGTTGTCGGCGACCGGGTCGCTCTCACCGCAGGCGGTGAGGCCGACGCCGAGGGCAAGGGCCGCGGTGAGGGCGGCGGCGAGTCGACGCATCAGAGTCCTTTCGGGTACGTGCCGACGCGCGGGGACTCCGCGTCGTCGGTGGTGGGACGGGCCGCCGGGGTGGCGGCGGGCGGGGTCTCGGTGAGGGCGGGGATCACCAGCGGGGCGCCGCTGACCGGGCAGGGCACCACCACGCAGTCGAGTCCGAAGACCTCCCGCACCATGTCGGCGGTGAGGATCTCGCGGGGCGGTCCGGCGGCGACCAGCCGGCCGGCGCGCATGGCGACGAGGTGGTCGGCGTACCGGGCGGCCTGGTTGAGGTCGTGCAGCACGGCCACCACGGTGCGGCCCCGCTCGGCCCGGAGGCTGCGCAGCAGGTCCAGCACCTCCACCTGGTGCGCCAGATCGAGGAAGGTGGTCGGCTCGTCCAGCAGCAGCGCCTCGGTGTCCTGGGCTAGCGCCATGGCGATCCAGACCCGCTGCCGTTGCCCGCCGGAGAGGGAGTCGACCGGCCGGTCGGCCAGCCCGGCCACGTCGGCCCTGGCCATGGCGGTGTCCACCGCCCGGCCGTCCTCGGTGGACCACTGCCGCCACCAGCGCTGGTAGGGCTGCCGGCCCCGGCCGACCAGGTCGGCGACGGTGATCCCCTCGGGCACCAGCGGGCTCTGCGGCAGCACGCCGAGCCGCCGGGCCACGTCCCGGGTGGGCAGGTCCCGGATCGCGGTGCCGTCGAGCAGCACGGCGCCCCGGCGGGGGGTGAGCAGCCGCGCCATGGCGCGCAGCAGGGTGGACTTGCCGCAGGCGTTCGGTCCGACGATCACGGTGAACGCGTCGGTGGGCAGGTCCAGGTCGAGCCCGTCGAGCACGGTCCGCTCGTCGTAGCCGGCGACCAGGTCGCGGGTGGAGAGCATCACGCTTCCTTCGAGGGGTCGGTGGCGGTCATCGGGCCCGCCGGCGGCCGCGCAGCAGCAGGACCATCAGGTACGGGCCGCCGATCGCGGCGGTGAGCACGCCGGCCGGCAGCTGGGTGGGGGCGAGGAGCCGGCGAGCGGCCAGGTCGGCGAGGACGAGCAGCAGCGCGCCGAGCAGCGCCGCGCAGACCAGCGGCGGGCGCTCGGCGCGGACCAGCCGGCGGGCCACCTGCGGCGCCACCAGCGCCACGAAGTCGACCGCGCCGACCTGGGCGGTGGCCATCGCGGCGACCAGCACGCCGGTGCCGGCCAGGCCGATCCGCCGGGCCACCGGGCGGACCCCGACGCCGCGGGCGGTGTCGTCGTCGAGCGTGGTGCTGCGCAGGGCCCAGCCGGCCCAGGCCAGCACGGGCAGCAGCACGGCCAGGGTGGCGCCGATCCAGGCGGCCTCCGACCAGCCCTTGCCGGCCAGCGTGCCGATCAGCCAGAGCTGGGCGCGCAGCCCGTCGATCGGGTCGGCGGCGAGCATGACCACCTCGGTCGACGCCCGGAAGGCGAACGCGAGGGCCACCCCGGCCAGCACGAAGCGTTGCGCGGCCAGGCCGTGTCGCGCGCCGAGGGCGAAGACCAGGGCGGCGGCCAGCAGCCCGCCGAGGAGCGCGGCCGGCGCGACCAGCACCGCCGCCGCCCCGGTGGTCAGGGCGACGGTGGCGGCCAGTCCGGCGCCCTGGGTGACGCCGATGACGTCGGGGCTGGCCAGCGGGTTGCGGGCGACGCTCTGGATCAGCGTGCCGGCCACCCCGAAGGCCGCCCCGGCCAGCGCCGCGAGCACCGCGCGGGGCAGTCGCAGCTCCAGCACCACCAGGTCGTACGGGGTGCCGGCGCCGGAGAGCGCGCGCAGCACGTCGAGCGGGGCGACGTACGGCCTGCCGAGCGAGAGGCTGAGCACCACGGCGCCGGCGAGCAGCCCGAGCAGCACGGCGGCCACCAGCACGGGACGGCGGCGCAACGGCACGACGGCCGGCCCGACCCGCAGCAGCGTCCGCCCGGCCGGGGCGGTGGTCCGGGGGTCGTCGCCGGTCGGGGGCGCTCCGGCCGGCCGTAGCGCGGTCACGCGGTCACCACCCGGGCGCGGCGGACGAGCAGGGCGAGCAGCGGGGCGCCGAGCAGGGCGGTGACGATCCCGGCGGGGATCTCGCCGGGCGGGGCGACCAGCCGGCCGGCGATGTCGGCGGCGAGCAGCAGGGTCGGCCCGAGCAGGCCGGCGACCAGCAGGGACCACCGGTGGTCGGCGCCGACCAGGGCCCGGGCCAGGTGGGGCACGGCCAGCCCGACGAAGGCGATCGGCCCGGCGGCGGCCACGGCGGCGCCGGTGAGCAGCACGGCGGCGCCGCCGGCACCGAGGCGGACCAGCCCGATCCGGTTGCCGAGGGAGCGGGCCACGTCGTCGCCGAGGGCGAGCGCGTCCAGGCCGCGGGCGACCAGGGCGGCCAGCACGGTCCCGGCGAGGACGAACGGGAGGACCTGCCCGGCGACGCCCACGTCCCGGCCGGTGAGGCCGCCGACCACCCAGAACCGGTACTCCTCGAAGGTGCGGGCGTCGATGCTGAGCAGCGCGTACACGATGGCGGCGAGGCTGGCGTCGAGGGCCGCGCCGACCAGCGCGAGGGTGACCGGGGTGGCGCCCTCGCGGGTGCCGTTGGCGACGGCGAAGACCAGCAGGCCGGCCAGGAGCGCGCCGGCGACGCCGAACCAGACGTACCCGGAGAGGGTGCCGACGCCGAAGACCGCGATGGCGAGCACCACGCCGAAGGACGCGCCGGCGCTGACGCCGAGGATCCGGGGCTCGGCGAGCGGGTTGCGGGTGACGGCCTGGAAGAGCACCCCGGCCAGGGCGAGGGCGAGCCCGACGACCAGGCCCAGGGCGGTACGCGGCAGCCGCAGCTCCCGGACGATCGTGGTGGCGTCCCCGCCGTCCGGGGCGACCAGGGCGGCCCACACCTGGTCGACCGGGAGGGTCCGGCTGCCCAGCGTCAGGCTGGCGAGGAGCGCGACGGTGAGCAGCAGGGCCGCGGCCGAGGCGACCGCGACGCGGCGGCCGACGCCGCGGCGGCTCGGGCTGCCGGCCCGGGTGGGCCGGACGGCGGCGCTGGGCACGGATCACCCCTCTCGACTTAGGATTGCCTTACCTTAGTCGAGAATTCTTAGGGTTGCCTAACCAGCATTCGTCGATGCGACCTTGCGCCTCCAGCGGGTGGAGGCGGCAGGGTGGGCGTATGGACGACCAGACCCGCTACTCGATCGGCGACCTGGCCCGGCGGACCGGGCTGCCCGTCAGAACCATCCGGTTCTGGTCGGATCGGGGCCTCGTGCCGCCGACCGACCGCGGCCCGAGCGGCCACCGTCGTTACGACGCCGAGGCGGCGAACCGGCTGGACCTGGTCCGGACGCTGCGCGAGCTGGGCGTGGACCTGCCCACCGTCCGTCGGGCGGTGCAGCGGGAGATCTCGTTCCCGGAGGTCGCGGCGGCACACGCAGACGCCCTGACCGCCCAGATCCGGTCGCTGCGGCTGCGCCGCGCGGTGCTGACCCTGGTGGCCCGGCGCGGCTCGACGGTGGCGCAGGCCGACCTGATGCACCGGCTCGCCGGTCTCGCCGAGGCGCAGCGGCGGCGGCTGGTCGACGACCTGCTCGACGCCACCTTCACCGACCTGCCCACCGAGGCGGGGTTCGCCGGGATCCGGCGGTCGCTGACCCCGGACCTTCCCGACGACCCCGACGACGCCCAGGTCGAGGCCTGGGCGGAGCTGGCCGAGCTGACCCTCGACCCGGAGTTCCGGGCCCTCCTGCGGCGGCTGGCGGAGCAGCACGCGGCCGACCGGGCCGGCACCCCGGGCGTACGCCGGGACGCGGTCGCGGTGGTCGCGCATCAGGTCGGCCCGGCGCTCGCGGCCGGCGTGGACCCCACCTCGCCCCGGGCCGATCCGGTCGTCGCCGCGGCCACCGACCGGTACGCGCGGCTCTGCGGTCGCCCCGACGACGCCGACCTGCGGCGGCGGCTGCTGGACCGGCTGGAGTCCGCGACCGACCCGCGCCGGGAGCGGTACGAGCACCTGCTCTCCGTGGTCAACGGCTGGCCGCCCGGCGAGAGCCTTACACCGCTGCTGGACTGGTCGATCCGGGCGCTGCGGGCCCGAACCGGCGCGGCGGCGGGCTGAGCGCGCTCACTCCGCGCCCATCACCAGCCCCTCGATGGTGTGCTTCTGCCGGATCGGCTCCAGCGCGTCGACCACCGGGCAGTGCAGGTGGGCCCGGACCAGCTCCGGCAGGCTCTCCCAGTAGCCCCGGGTGACCGCCAGGTCGTGGTGCCCGGCGTTGCCCGCGCCGGGGGCGTCGACGCCGAGCACCAGCACGGGTCGGGCCAGGTCGCTGACGTTCGGGGTGCCGCGGTGCACGGTGAGCGCCGAGCGCGCCGAGATGTCCCCGCGCTTCGGGTACTTGCGCACGGCGCGGGACTCGTAGCGGGGGTAGCGCTCCTTCGGCGGGAACATCTCGTGGTCGAAGTCCCGCCCGTCGTCCCACTGGGTGCCCGGGGCGATCTCGAACGGGCCCATCGCCTCGACGGTGTCCACGGTGGTCAGGTTGAACGCCAGCGAGGTGAGCCGCCGCCGCAGCCGGGTCTCCTCCGGCATCGGGAAGTCCCGGTGCCAGGGCTGCATGGCCGCGCCGGGGAAGGGGATGTCGAAGCCCAGCTCGACGATCTCGTAGTCGGGGCCGAGGACCGCGCGGCAGACCGACACCACCCACGGGTGGGTGACCAGGTCGACGAAGCCGCGCAGCTGCTCGGGGTGGATCTCGACGTACCACCGCTGCGGGCCACGGCCGACGGCGCCGTCGGGCCGGGAGCGGGCCTCCTGGAAGGCCGCGTCGACGTCCTCGCCGACCCGCCGGACCCAGTCGGGGGAGAACGCGCCACGGCAGGCGGTGATGCCGTCGCGGTAGAGGTCACCGAGGGCCTCGACCGGGGTCTCGGCCTCGTCGGCGGGACCGGCCGGTCGGGTGGTGGCCGGGGTGGCGTGCGGGGTCATCGGGCCTCCTCGTCGGCGGACGACCCGAGTATTACAACGTTGTAGAACCTCCGCAAGAGGTGCCGAACCCCGCGCAGCGGGTGCGTTCAGTCCTCGGAGGCGGGGCGACTGCCCGGCACCGCCGGCATCGGCCACTGACCGGTCCGGACCGTCAGCGCCGGTTCCAGCTGCTGGTCCGCCCAGACGTACGTCTCGGGCAGCAGGTCGGTGACCGGCACCAGCCGCAGCGCGTCCATCGGACCGACGATCACCCGGATCGACGGGTGATGGTCCGCCAGCACCTGCCGGCAGCGCCCGCAGGGCGCGAGCACACCCCGAGCCCGGTCGCCGACCGCGACGATCGCCTCCAGCTCCCCCGCGCCCTGGGTGGCGGCCGCGCCCAGCGCCACCAGCTCGGCGCACGGGCCGCCGGTGAAGTGGTAGACGTTCACCCCGGTGAACACCCGGCCGTCGACCGTACGCACCGCGGCGGCGACGGTGTGGTTCTCACTGCGGCAGCGCAGCTTCGCCACCGCCGTGGCGGCCTGCACCAGGGCCCGGTCGGTCTCCTTCATCTGGCCTCCGTCCACGGGGTCGGTCGGCGGTCACTCTAGCCGGGCCGGCCGACGATCCCCGGTCAGCCGGGCCGGTTGCGTTCCCGGAAGGCGCGCATCTTGGCCCGGGCGCCGCAGATGCTCATCGTGCACCAGCGGCTGCGCCCGCCCGGACTGTGGTCGTAGTAGACCCACCGGCAGCCGTGCGCCGCGCAGGCCTTGAGCCGCGGCCAGGTGCCGTCGGCCACCGCCGCGAGGACACCGCGCCCCACCTCGGCGACCAGCACGTCGACGCCGCTCAGCCCGGGCACCGGCGCCGCGCCGGCCCGCCCGTCGGGACCGAAGGTGACCATCAGCGGGGCCGCGCGGAACTGCTCGGCGAGCGCCGCGCCCGCCTCGGCCGGCAGGTCGGTGCCGGTGTGCGCCTGGCAGGCGTCGCGCAACGCCTCGCGCAGCCGTCGGGCCCGCGCCACGTCCGCGCCGGTCAGCGCGGTGGGCGGCACCTGGTGCACCGCGCAGAACGCCGCCAGCTCGTCGACGGTACGCAGCACGTCCCGTCCCGCCTCGATGTCGGCGGTGTTGACCAGGTCCTGCACCAGGGCGAGCGGGGCCGGCGCGGGAGCGCGGTCACCGGGCTGTCGCATGCGGAAAACGTACCGGCATGGGAGGGTCAACCGGTAACCGTTACTGGATCAGGGGGTTCAGATGGTAACAAGATCGGGCCTGCTCTCCCGCAACCGCGACTTCCGCTGGCTCTGGGCCGGCCACACCGTCTCGGCGGTGGGCAGCCAGGTCACCGCGGTGGCCCTGCCCCTGGTCGCCTCGCTGACCCTGGACGCCGGGGCCGCCGGGGTCGCCGCCGTCGCCACCGCCGGCTACCTGCCCAACCTGCTGTTGCCGCTGCTCGTCGGCCACTGGCTGGAACGCCGCCGACGGCGGCGGATCATGGTGCTCGCCGACCTGGTCCGGGCCGCCGCACTCGCGGTCGTCCCGGCCGCGTACCTTTCCGGGCTGCTCTCGGTGCCCCTCCTGGTGTCGGTGGCGTTGGCCGTCGGCGCGGCCGGCGTGGTCTTCGACATCGGCAGCTTCGCCTACCTGCCGTCGCTGGTCGGGTCGGACGACCTGGCCGCCGCCAACCGGGCCGCCCAGGGCTCCAGCACCGCGGCGCAGGTGGCCGGCCCGGGCATCGCCGGCGGGCTGGCCCAGCTGACCGGCCCGCCGCTGGCGATCGCCCTGGACGCGGTGAGCTACCTGGCCAGCGCGGTCGGGGTGCACCGGGCCCGACGCCCGGAGCCGGCGCCGCCGCGCGAGGAGGAGGGGACCGGGATCCTCGGGGGGTTACGGGTGATCGCGGCCAACCCCTGGCTGCGGGCGATGACCGTGCACGCCACCGTCTACAACGGCGCGGCGCAGATCCTCACCGTCAACCTGGTGGTCTGGGCGGTGACCGACCGGCGGCTCGGCGCCGGCCTGTTCGGCCTGGCGATCAGCGCGGCCGGCGCCGGCGCCTTCCTCGGCACCGTCACCTCGCTGCGGGCTGCCGACCGGCTCGGCTACGGACGGGCGTTCGCCGCCGCGCTCGTCCTCTCCACCGGTACGCCGCTGCTGATCCCCGTCCTGCCCGGTTCCGGTGCGGCGCTCGCCACCGGGCTGGCCGTGGTGCAGTTCGTCAGCGGGATCGGGTTGGGCGCGGCGAACGTGCTCTCGGTCACGCTGCGCCAGATCGTCATCCCCAGTGGTTCCCTGGCCCGCAGCAACGGCGGCTACCGGCTGCTGATCTTCGGCGTGCTGCCGGTCGGCGCCGCGGCCGGCGGAGCGCTCGGCTCGACGCTGGGCAGCCGGGGTGCGGTCGCGGTCGGGGCGGCCGGCCTGGCCGTCTCGGCGCTGCCGATGTTCACCCGGCGGATCCGCGCCCTGCGCCGTCCCGAGGACGCCCGCCCGAGCACCGGTGCCGCGCCGCCGTCGCCGCGCCGGGCCCGTACCGACGCCCCGACGGCGCCCGGCCGGTGACCCGGGCGGCGACGGAGGCCGGCCGGCGGGGCGGTAACCCGGGGGCGAACGTCGGCCCGCCTGCCTATCCTTGGCGACGACATGCAGACTCCACCCGCCTCCGCCGCGTCCGATCCCGTCCGCGAGCTGCACCGCCGCCTGCCCGACCTGATGTTCCGCGACCAGCGCCGGCTGCAACGGCGGCTCGACGGCGTGCGCCGGCTGAAGGATCCGCAGCGCCGGGAGAGCGCGCTCGCCGAGATCACCGCCGAGGTGGACCGGGCGCAGGGGCGGCTGGCGAGCCGGCGGGCCGCGGTGCCGACGATCACGTACCCGCCGCAGCTGCCGGTCAGCGAGCGTCGCGACGACATCGCCGCGGCGATCCGCGACCACCAGGTGGTGATCGTGGCCGGCGAGACCGGCTCCGGCAAGACCACCCAGCTGCCCAAGATCTGCCTGGAGCTGGGGCGCGGGATCACCGGGCTGATCGGGCACACCCAGCCCCGCCGGCTGGCCGCCCGCACCGTCGCCGACCGGATCGCCGAGGAGCTCGGCACCGAGCTGGGCGACGTGGTCGGCTACAAGGTCCGCTTCACCGACCAGGTGGGCGACAACAGCCTGGTCAAGCTGATGACCGACGGCATCCTGCTGGCCGAGCTCCAGACCGACCGGATGCTCCGGCAGTACGACACGCTGATCATCGACGAGGCGCACGAGCGCAGCCTCAACATCGACTTCATCCTCGGCTACGTCCGGCAGCTCCTCCCCCGCCGCCCCGACCTCAAGGTGATCATCACCTCGGCGACCATCGAGACCGACCGGTTCGCCCAGCACTTCGCCGACGCCGACGGCAGACCCGCGCCGGTCGTCGAGGTCTCCGGCCGCACCTACCCGGTGGAGGTGCGCTACCGGCCGCTGGTCGAGGTCAGCGAGGCCGACGAGGAGGACGACGCCGACGGCGAGAACGTCCGCGACCAGATCCAGGCCATCGGCGACGCGGTCGAGGAGCTGGCCGCCGAGGGGCCGGGCGACATCCTGGTCTTCCTCAGCGGTGAGCGGGAGATCCGGGACACCGCCGACGCGCTGGGCAAGTTGGTGCAGAACAGGCGTTCCCTGCTGGGCACCGAGATCCTGCCGCTGTACGCCCGGCTCTCCGCCGCCGAGCAGCACCGGGTCTTCGCCGCGCACACCAACCGGCGGGTGGTGCTCGCCACCAACGTCGCCGAGACCTCGCTGACCGTCCCCGGCATCAAGTACGTGGTGGACCCGGGCACGGCCCGGATCTCCCGCTACTCCACCCGGCTCAAGGTGCAGCGGCTGCCGATCGAGCCGGTCTCGCAGGCCAGCGCCAACCAGCGCAAGGGCCGCTGCGGGCGGACCTCGGACGGCATCTGCATCCGCCTCTACGACGAGCAGGACTTCGCCTCGCGGCCGGAGTTCACCGACCCGGAGATCCTGCGCACCAACCTGGCCTCGGTCATCCTCCAGATGACCTCGATCGGGCTCGGTGACGTCGCCGCGTTCCCGTTCATCGACCCGCCGGACCGGCGCAACGTCACCGACGGCGTCAACCTGCTGCACGAGCTGGGCGCGCTGGACCCGGCCGAGACCGACCCGGAGAAGCGGCTCACCGCGCTTGGCCGGCGGCTGGCCCAGTTGCCGGTGGACCCGCGGCTGGCCCGGATGGTGATCGAGGGCGAGCGCAACGGCTGCGCCACCGAGGTGGTGGTGATCGCCGCCGCGCTGTCGATCCAGGATCCGCGGGAGCGGCCCGCCGACAGGCAGGCCCAGGCCGACCAGGCGCACGCCCGGTTCGCCGACAAGGAGTCGGACTTCGTCGCGTTCCTCAACCTGTGGCGTTACCTGCGGGAGCAGCAGCGGGAGCTGTCCTCCAGCGCGTTCCGGCGGATGTGCAAGGCCGAATACCTCAACTACCTGCGGGTGCGGGAGTGGCAGGACATCGTCAGCCAGCTGCGCCAGGTTCTGCGTACCCCCGAACCGGGTGACGGGCGGCGGGGCCGGCGGGGCGCGACCGAGCCGGCCGGCGACGGCGGCCGGCGCGGCCCGGCGGCGGACCTGCCCGAGGAGATCGACACCCCGAAGGTGCACCAGTCGCTGCTGCCGGGACTGCTGTCCCACCTGGGGCTCAAGGACGCCCAGAAGCACGAGTACCTGGGGGCGCGCGGCGCGAAGTTCATGATCTTCCCCGGGTCGGCGCTGTTCCGGAAGCCGCCGCGCTGGGTGATGGCCGCCGAGCTGGTGGAGACCTCCCGGCTCTTCGGCCGGGTGGCCGGCCGGGTGGAGCCGGAGTGGGTCGAGCCGCTGGCGCAGCACCTGGTCAAGCGCAGCTACAGCGAGCCGCACTGGGAGAAGAAGCAGGCCGCGGTGATGGCCTACGAGAAGGTCACCCTCTACGGCATCCCGATCGTCACCTCCCGCAAGGTCAACTTCGGGCGGATCGACCCGACGTTGAGCCGGGAGCTGTTCATCCGCCACGCCCTGGTCGAGGGCGACTGGTCCACCCACCACCAGTTCTGGGCCGACAACCAGAAACTGCTCACCGAGGTCGAGGAGCTGGAGAACCGGGCCCGCCGCCGCGACATCCTGGTCGACGACGAGACCATCTTCCAGTTCTACGACGAGCGCGTCCCCGCCGACGTGGTCTCCGGCCGGCACTTCGACTCGTGGTGGAAGCAGCAGCGGCGGGAGCAGCCCGACCTGCTCACCTTCACCCGGGAGCTGCTGGTCAACGCCGGCCGGGGCGGGGTCGACGAGGCCGACTACCCGGACGAGTGGCGGGCCGACGGGGTGACCCTGCCGCTGACGTACACCTTCGACCCGACCGCGCCCACCGACGGCGTCACCGTGGACATCCCGCTGCCGCTGCTCAACCAGGTGCCGGCGGAGAGCTTCGACTGGCAGGTGCCCGGGCTGCGCGAGGAGCTGGTCATCGCGCTGATCCGGTCGCTGCCCAAGGCGATCCGGCGCAACTTCGTGCCGGTCCCCGACTACGCCCGGGCCGCCCTGGCCGCCATGCCGGCCGGCAGGGAGCCGCTGCTCGACGCGCTCGCCACCCAGCTGCGCCGGATGACCGGGGTGACCGTGCCCCGGGACGCCTGGGACACCGCCCGGCTCCCCGCTCACCTGCGGGTCAGCTTCCGGATCCTCGACGAGGAGGACAAGCCGGTCGCCGAGGGCAAGGACCTGCCGGCCCTGCAACGCCAGCTCCGCCAGGAGGTACGCCAGGTCGTCGCCGCCGCCGCGCCCGAGGTCGCCCGCACCGGCCTCAGGGAGTGGAGCATCGGCACGCTGCCCCGGACCATCGAGCAGGTGCGCGCCGGGTACGCGGTGACCGCGTACCCGGCTCTGGTCGACGAGGGCGCCACGGTCGGGGTGAAGGTGTTCGACTCCCCGGCCGAGCAGGAGGCCGCGCACTGGGCGGGCACCCGCCGGCTGCTGCGGCTGACCGTGCCCTCCCCGGCGAAGTTCCTCCAGGGGCGGCTGACCAACGAGGCGAAGCTGGCGCTGTCCCGCAATCCGCACGGCGGGGTGCAGGCGCTGATCGACGACGCCGCCGGGGCGGCTGTCGACAAGCTGATCGCCGACGCCGGCGGTCCGGCCTGGGACGCCGAGGGCTTCGCCGCGCTGCGGGACAGGGTTCGCGCCGACCTGGTGGACACCGTTGTCGAGGTGATGGACCGGGTCCGGGGCGTGCTCGCCTCGGCGTACGCGGTGGAGCAGCGCCTGGGCGCCACCCGCAACCTGGCCGTGGTGGCCGCCCTGGCCGACATCCGCAACCAGCTCTCCGGGCTGATGCACCCGGGCTTCGTCACCGAGGCCGGCTACGCCCGCCTGCCGGACCTGCTGCGTTATCTCACCGCGATCGAACGCCGGCTGGACCGGCTGGCGGGCAACCCGCAGCGGGACAAACAGCAGCAGGACCGGGTCGCCGTGGTGCAGAAGGAATACCGGGAGATGCTGGCCGCACTGCCCCCGGCGAAGCGGCAGTCGGTCGCCGCCCGGCAGATCCGCTGGATGATCGAGGAGCTGCGGGTGAACGTCTTCGCCCAGGCGCTGGGCACCCCCTATCCCGTCTCCGAGCAGCGGATCTACCGGGCGATGGACGACGCCGAGGGGCGCTGACCGCTCGCCGGCCGGCTGGCCGGTGGCGTCGATCCGGGCTCGCGGAAGGCCCGCCAGCCCATCGCGACGAACCAGGCGTGGACCCCGACCACGTCGATCCGTTGGATCAGACCGGCGACGCCGTGTTCGGCGCCGTCCGCGGTGGGCCGGAAGGCCACGAAGTAGGCGATCAGTCCGAGCAGGGCCAGCGGGCTGCCCACCACGGCGAGGCCGGTGCCGAGGCGTCGCCAGCCGGGGACCCGACGGAGGTACCGGCCGGCGACGACGAAGCCGACGATCGGCGTTCCCACCGCGAGCAGGAACGCCAGCCCGTGCACCACGCTGGCGCGGAGGGTGAAGACGCCGCACAGGGCCTGACCGATGCCGGTACAGGCGAGCAGCGCCAGCGCCCAGCGGCGCAGGGTCGGTGAGCCGGCGGCGGGCACCGACCGGACGATGCCGACGACGCCGACCAGCAGCATCAGCCCGGTGACGACGAAGGCGGTGTTCATGAAGGGGGCGGTGGCCCCGACGCCCAGGCCGCTGATCGGTTGGCTGACCGGCGAGTACTCCCGGAACGTGTGGCCGTAGAGGGTGTAGCCGGTGCTGGTCACGCCGAGCGTGAGCCAGGTGAGGGTGAACAGTGCCGGCCCGGCGACGGCGCCCAGGGCCAGCACCCGGAGGGGGGATGAGGTCGGTTCGCCGGTCCCCGACCGACCGACCCGATTATTAGTCATAGTTTGACTATACATAAAATGAGCAACGTCCGGTGACCGTAAACTGCGCTGGTGGCCGCTCCCCGCCGATCCGTACTCGCCGTCGCCGTGCTGTCGATGCTGCTGGAGGAGCCGATGCACGCGTACCGGATGCAGCAGCTGATCAAGGAACGACGCAAGGACGACGTGGTCAACGTCAGCCAGCGCACCAGCGTCTACCAGACCATCCAGCGCCTGCTGCGCGACGGACTCGCCGAGGTGGCGTCGGTCGAGCGCCCGGACAACCGCCCCGAGCGCACCACGTACCGGATCACCGAGCAGGGCCGTACGACGTTGCACGCCTGGCTGACCGCCATGCTCTCGGCGCCCACGCCGGAGTACGCCGAGTTCCCCGCCGCGCTGTCGTTCCTGCCGAACCTCTCCCCCGCCGAAGCGCTCGCGGCCCTGGACACCCGGATCGTCCACCTCGAGGAGCGGAACTCGGCCCTGGACGCCGAGATCGCCGAGGTGGTCTCGTTCCTGCCACCCCTGTTCACCGTCGAGTCCGAGTACCAGCGGACGGTGGTCCAGGCCGAGCTCAGCTACGTGCGCGGCCTCGTGACGGAGCTGCGGGCCGGGCGGATCACCTGGCCGTTCGTCGACGGCCGACCGGTCTGGGACGGCTGAGACCACCACCCGCGGCCCTCGTCACGGGCCGAGCGGCTCGACTCCGGGCGGCAGATCCCCGCCCGCCGTGGCGTCGTGGACGTACTCAAGCAGGATGCGGCGCAGTTCGCGCCCGGCGTGGGTGGGGACCACGTCGCGGCGCCGGGCGACGGCGATGGTGCGGCGCACGCCGGGCGGGGCGAGGCGGGTGACCCGGACGCCGGGGCGGCGGGCCACCACGATGCCGGGCACCAGGGCGACGCCGAGACCGGCCTCGACGAAGCTCAGCACCGCGTCCATCTCGCCGCCGTCGACGGCGAGGGTCGGCTCGAAGCCGGCGTCCCGGCAGGCCTGGAGGGTGGCGTCGCGCAGGTCGTAGCCCTCGCGGAACATCACCAGGGGCTGGTCGCGCAGATCGCCGATCCGCAGCTCACCGGTGCCCTCGGCGGCGGGCAGCGGCTCGACCGAGGCCACCACCAGGCTCTCCCGCAGGATCGCGTCGGCGCGCAGCCCCGGGTCGCCACCGCTGGACGGCATGATGATCAGGGCCAGGTCCAGGTCGCCGCGGAGCAGGTCGCGGACCAGGTCCTGCGAGCCGCCCTCGACCACCCGCAGGTCGACGGTCGGATGCGCGTCGCGGAACCGGCGCAGCACCGGCGGGGCCAGCGAGGTGGCCAGGCTGGGGGTGGCGCCCAGCCGGACCCGGCCGCGGCGCAGTCCGACCAGCTCCTGCACCTCCCGGGTGGCGGTGTCCACGTCGGCGAGGATCCGCTTGGCCAGCGGCAGCAGCACCTCGCCGGCCGCGGTGAGGGCGATGTTGCCCCTTACCCGTTCGAAGAGCGGGGCCCCGAGGTCGGTCTCCAGGGCGTGAATTTGCTTACTCAACGAGGGCTGGGTTATGCCCACGAGGTCGGCAGCTTGGGTGAAATGTCGTACTTCTGCGACCGCGACGAAGTACCGGAGCTGATGGAGCTGCATCTACATAGCCTATGGCTATCAAGACTGCGAGGTCGATGCATTGGACGACTGATCAAACTGCTCCTAGCGTCGGTCCTGTGGTAATCACGAAAACTCGGTCGCCCATCCGTTCGAACGTCGGCCTGAAGGCCGTCATGGCGGTGACGGGCATCCTGCTGGCGCTGTTCCTCATCGTGCACATGCTGGGGAACCTGAAGATCTTCACCGGCGAGACCTCGTTCGACCACTACGCGCACTGGTTGCGGGGCATCGGCACGCCGCTGCTGCCCGAGACCTGGTACCTGTGGATCCAGCGAGCCGTGCTCACCGGCGCCGTGGTCGCGCACATCGTCGCCGCCACCGTGCTGGCCCTGCGCGCCCGCGCCGCCCGCCCGGTGAAGTACGCCCACCGCAAGAAGGTCAACGGCAGCTACGCCGCCCGGACCATGCGCTGGGGTGGGGTGATCATCCTGCTCTTCGTGATCTACCACATCCTGGACCTGACCACCGGTCACCTGAACCCCCAGGGCGACCCGAGCAACCCGTACGGCAACGTCGTCGCCGACTTCGCCCCGGAACGCTGGTACGTCACGCTCTTCTACACCCTGGCGATCGTCACGGTCGGCTTCCACCTGCGCCACGGCGCCTTCAGCGCGTTCCGCAGCCTCGGACAGCAGACCCCGAAGGGCGAGCGCCGGGCGCGTACCGCCGCGCTGGTCTTCGCCGTGGCGCTCTGCGCCGGCTACCTGGTGGTCCCGTTCGCCGTACTCACCGGATTGGTGTCCTGACCATGGATCTCTACACCGAGGGCGACCCGATCGCCGACACCAGGGCCCCGGAGGGGCCGATCGAGAACCGCTGGGAGACCCGCCGGTTCGAGGCGAAGCTGGTCAACCCGGCCAACCGCCGCAAGATGACGGTGATCGTGGTCGGCACCGGCCTGGCCGGCGGTTCGGCCGCCGCGACCCTCGCCGAGCAGGGCTACCGGGTCAAGTCCTACTGCTACCAGGACAGTCCGCGCCGGGCGCACTCGATCGCCGCGCAGGGCGGCATCAACGCCGCCAAGAACTACCGCAACGACGGCGACTCGGTGCACCGGCTCTTCTACGACACCGTCAAGGGCGGCGACTTCCGCTCCCGGGAGTCGAACGTGCACCGGCTGGCCGAGGTGTCGGTGAACATCATCGACCAGTGCGTCGCCCAGGGCGTCCCGTTCGCCCGCGAGTACGGCGGTCTGCTGGACACCCGCTCGTTCGGTGGCGCGCAGGTGCAGCGCACCTTCTACGCCCGGGGCCAGACGGGCCAGCAGTTGCTGCTCGGCGCGTACCAGGCGCTGGAGCGGCAGATCGGCCTGGGCAACGTGGAGATGAACGCCCGGCACGAAATGCTGGAGCTGGTCATCGTCGACGGCAAGGCCCGCGGCATCGTGGTCCGTGACCTGGTCACCGGCGAGATCAGCACCGAGATGGCCGACGCCGTGGTGCTCGCCTCCGGCGGCTACGGCAACGTCTTCTACCTCTCCACCAACGCCAAGGGCTGCAACGTCACGGCCACCTGGCGGGCGCACCGCAAGGGCGCGTACTTCGCCAACCCCTGCTACACGCAGATCCACCCGACCTGCATCCCGGTCTCCGGCGACCACCAGTCGAAGCTGACCCTGATGAGCGAGTCACTGCGCAACGACGGCCGGGTCTGGGTGCCGAAGGCCAAGGGCGACGACCGCAACCCGAAGGACATCGGAGAGGACGAGCGGGACTACTACCTGGAGCGGATCTACCCCTCCTTCGGCAACCTGGTCCCCCGGGACATCGCCTCCCGCGCCGCGAAGAACGTCTGCGACGAGGGGCGCGGGGTCGGCCCGACCAAGCTCGGCGTCTACCTCGACTTCGCCGACGCGATCGGCCGGCTCGGCCGCAAGGCCATCGAGGCCAAGTACGGCAACCTCTTCGAGATGTACGAGCGGATCACCGGCGAGGACCCGTACGAGGTCCCGATGCGGATCTACCCGGCCGTGCACTACACGATGGGCGGCCTCTGGGTCGACTACGACCTCCAGTCGAGCATCCCCGGCCTGTTCGTGATCGGCGAGGCGAACTTCTCCGACCACGGCGCGAACCGGCTCGGCGCCTCGGCGCTGATGCAGGGCCTCGCGGACGGCTACTTCGTGCTGCCGAACACGCTGGCCAACTACCTGGCCTCCGGCCCGCTGGAGAAGGTGGAGCCGAGTCACCCGGAGGCGGTCGCCGCCCGCCGCGACGTCGAGGACCGGATCGCCCGGCTGCTGGCCGTCGACGGTGACCGCACGGTCGACTCGTTCCACCGCGAGCTGGGTCAGATCATGTGGGAGCACTGCGGCATGGAGCGCTCCGACGCCGGCCTGCGCAAGGCGATCGACCAGATCCGGGCGCTGCGCGACGAGTTCTGGCAGCGGGTCAAGGTGCCGGGCGACGGCGAGGGGCTCAACCAGTCGCTGGAGAAGGCCGGCCGGGTGGCCGACTTCTTCGAGCTGGCCGAGCTGATGTGCATCGACGCGCTGCACCGCGAGGAGTCCTGCGGCGGTCACTTCCGGGCCGAGCACCAGACCCCGGACGGCGAGGCCCAGCGCGACGACGACCGGTTCGCCTACGTGGCGGCCTGGGAGTACGGCGGCCCGAGCGAGCCCGTCCTGCACAAGGAAGACCTGAAGTTCGAGTACGTCCACCCCACGCAGCGGAGCTACAAGTGAACCTGACCCTGCGCATCTGGCGCCAGAACGGCCCCAACGACAAGGGTCGGATGGTGACCTACCAGGTCGAGGACGTCTCCCCGGACATGTCGTTCCTGGAGATGCTCGACGTGCTCAACGAGCGGCTGATCCTCCAGGGCGACGAGCCGGTCGCGTTCGACCACGACTGCCGCGAGGGCATCTGCGGCATGTGCGGTCTGATGATCAACGGCGACGCGCACGGGCCGCAGCGCGGCACCACCGCCTGCCAGCTGCACATGCGGCAGTTCCGCGACGGCGAGACGATCGACATCGAGCCGTGGCGGGCCCGCGCCTTCCCGGTCATCAAGGACCTGGTGGTCAACCGGGGCGCGTTCGACAAGATCATCGCCGCCGGTGGCTACATCACCGCGCCGACCGGCAGCGCCCCCGAGGCGCACTCCGTGCCGGTGGCCAAGGCCAACGCGGACGCCGCCTTCGAGTCCGCGGCCTGCATCGGCTGCGGCGCCTGCGTGGCGGCCTGCCCGAACGGCTCCGGCATGCTCTTCACCGCCGCCAAGATCACCCAGCTGTCGCTGGTCCCGCAGGGCCAGCCGGAGCGGTACACCCGGGTGATCGGCATGGTCGACGCGCACGACGAGGCCGGCTTCGGTGGCTGCACCAACGCCGGTGAGTGCACCGCGGTCTGCCCGAAGGGCATCCCGCTGAACACCATCGGCCGGCTCAACCGCGACTACCTCGCGGCGACCGCGAAGCGCGGGGACACCCCCGGCGCCTGACGCCGCCCGACCGTCCTGACCGCCGGCCGCCGCGCCCCCTGGGGCGCGGCGGCCGGCGGCTTCGTACCCGGGTGTGGCAACCGGTCCAGCACAGGCCTCGATCCGGCGGGCTGCGGTCCGCGCTTCGAGGACGGCGCGCGAAGAATCACCACGACCACTCTCCGTACGGAAGCTATGGCGCCCTCCCCTGATCACCCAGGGCGACCCTCGCCGGGCGGCCGCCACCCCCGCCGTGCGCCTTTGCTCTGCTGCCGCCGGCGCAACACCACCCTGAGCAGGGTTTCCTCTCGTCACCTCGACCGACCAGGCTGCCATTCCGCTGACGGTGAGTAAGTGTTGCGTGGGATACAGCAGAGCAAAGGGGCCCGGACCGGACCTCGGCGGCGGCGCGCGGCTGACCGTTGGTGACCGGCCGGTCGAAACCCTCGACCAGCGAGGCGGGCGGTTCCGGCGAGGCGCCGGCCGCACGGGCCGGTGGACGGCGCCGCCCACCCTACGCGGAGGATGCCGGCCGCGCCGGGAACGTGACCTACCCATCGGTTCAAGCCCGTCATCCCGGGTAGCAGTCCCATGGACGGCACCGAGAGGGGAATTCCGGCATGAAGGCACTTACCTGGCAGGGCAAGCGCGACGTACGGGTCGAGGAGGTCCCCGACCCCCGCATCGAGGAGCCGACCGACGCGATCGTCCGGATCACCTCGACCGCGATCTGCGGCTCCGACCTGCACCTGTACGAGGTGCTCGGCCCGTATCTCAAGCCCGGCGACATCCTCGGCCACGAGCCGATGGGCATCGTCGAGGAGGTCGGTTCCGGGGTGAGCCGGCTCAAGCCCGGCGACCGGGTGGTGATCCCGTTCAACATCTCCTGCGGCGACTGCTGGATGTGCAAGCGGCAGCTCTACGCCCAGTGCGAGACCACCCAGGTCACCGCGGAGGGCAAGGGCGCCTCGCTGTTCGGCTACACCTCGCTCTACGGTTCGGTCCCCGGCGGGCAGGCCGAGTTCCTGCGGGTCCCGCAGGCCCAGTTCGGCCCGATCAAGATCCCCGAGGGCGGCCCGGACGAGCGCTACCTCTACCTCTCCGACATCCTGCCCACCGCCTGGCAGGCGGTGAAGTACGCCGACACCCCGACCGGCGGCACGCTGGCCGTGTTCGGCCTCGGCCCGGTGGGTCAGCTCTCCGCCCGGATCGGCCGCCACCTCGGCGCCGGCCGGGTGATCGGCCTGGACCTGGTTCCGGAGCGGCTGGAGATGGCCCGCCGGCACGGCATCGAGACCCTCGACGTGAGCCAGCTCGACGACGTTCCCGGCGCGCTGATCGACCTCGTGGACGGGCGTGGCCCGGACGCGGTCATCGACGCGGTCGGCATGGAGGCGCACGGCGCCCCGCTGGGCAAGGTCGCGCAGACCGCCGCCGGGCTGCTCCCCGACAAGCTGGCCCAGACGATGACCGACAAGGTGGGCGTGGACCGGCTCGTCGTGCTCAAGGCCGCCCTCAAGGCGGTCCGCCGCGGTGGCACCGTCTCGATCTCCGGCGTCTACGGCGGCGAGGCGGACCCGATGCCGCTGATGGAGATGTTCGACCGGGGCATCCAGCTGCGGATGGGGCAGTGCCACGTGCGCCGCTGGACCGACGAGATCATGCCGCTGCTCGCGGGCGACGACGACCCGCTGGGCGTGGAGGACCTGCGGACCCACCCGGTGCCGCTGGAGCAGGCGCCGCAGGCGTACGAGATGTTCCAGAAGAAGGAGGACGGCTGCGTGAAGGTCGTGCTCGCGCCGTGAGCCGGGTCGTGGTGATCGCCGGTGCGACCAGCGGCATCGGTCGCGCGGCCGCCCGGGAGTTCGCGGGCCGCGGGGACCGTCTGGTCCTCGCGGCCCGCTCCCCCGAGACCCTGGCCGAGGTACGCCGGGAGTGCCGCGACGCCGGCGCGGAGGTCCGGGACGTGCCGACCGACGTCACCGAGCCCGGCGCGCTGGACGCCCTCGCGGCCACCGCGCTCGCCGAGTTCGGCCGGATCGACGTCTGGGTGCACACCGCCGCGGTGATGGCGTACGGGCGGTTCGAGGACGTGCCGGCGGAGGTCTTCGATCAGGTGGTCCGCACCGACCTGCTGGCCGCCGCCGGGGCGGCCCGGGTGGCCCTGCGGCACTTCAAGCAGGCCGGCGGCGGCACGCTGATCCTCACCGGGTCGGTGCTCGGGCACGTCACCGCGCCCTACATGAGCGGCTACGTGGCCAGCAAGTGGGGGTTGCAGGGGCTCACCCGGGCGTTGCAGCAGGAGGCCCGCGAGCTGCCCGGGGTGAACATCTGCCTGGTCAACCCGGGCAGCGTGGACACCCCGGTCTACCAGCAGGCGGCGAACTACCTGGGCCGGGTCGGCCGGCCACCGCTGCCGATCACCTCCGCGGAGCGGGTGGCCCGGGCCATCGCGCACTGCGTCGACCGGCCCCGCCGGGAGGTCTCGGTGGGCCGGGCCAACGTGGTCATGCGGGTCGGCTTCACCGTGCTGCCCGGCGTCTACGACGTGCTGGTCGGGCCGCTGATGCGGCTGGCCGGGCTCTCCCACCGGCCGGTGGAGCCGCACGACGGGGTGGTGTTCACCCCGAACCCGGCCGGCGAGGCGGTCAGCGGTGGCTGGCTGCCCGACCTGTCCGGGCTGGCCCGGTCGGTGGGCGGCTTCGCCGCGTCCCGGGGCGGCCGGGCGGCCCGGTCGCTCGGCGGCTCGGCGCTGGCCGGTGGCACCCGGGCGGCGAAGGCGGTGGGCGACTCGGCCACCGCCGTGAGCGCGGCGCTGCTGCGGCGCGACGGCTGACCGGCGTACGCCCGCGGGGCCCCGGTCCTCCCACCGGGCGCACGGGACCGGCGGGCCCGGCTCGCGGGCGGACCGGGCCCGGGGTGACTACCGTGTACGGCGGGACACGGCGGAGAGGGCGGCGGGATGGGCGCGGAAGCGGAACGGACGGTCGAGCGGGCACTCGGCGGGCGGCTGTGGCGGATGGCGGGGCTGGCCGCGGTGGCCGGGCTGGCCTGGGTGGCCCGGGACGTGCCGGCCCAGCTCGGTGGGCGGCTCGCCGGCGCCCGGGCGGAACGGGCGGCCCGCTCCCCCCGGTTCTCCGACGGCACCTTCCACAACCGCGCCGACACCCGCACGATGGTGGCCGACCCGGGCCGCAACGTGCTCCGGGAGCTGCTCTTCGGCAAGCAGAAGCGGCGGCCCACCGCGGCCGTGCCGCTGCTGCGCCCGGCCGGCCCGCCGGCCGACGGCACCGACCGTGAGCTGAGCATCGTCTGGTACGGCCACGCCTCGGCGCTGATCGAGATCGAGGGACGCCGGGTGCTGGTCGACCCGGTGTGGAGCGAGCGCTGCTCCCCCTCGGCGACGGTCGGCCCCCGCCGCATCCACCAGCCCCCGGTCCGCCTCGACGAGCTGCCGCCGGTCGACGCGGTGCTGATCTCCCACGACCACTACGACCACCTCGACATGGCCACGATCCAGGGCCTCTGCGCGAACCAGTCCGCGCCGTTCCTGGTGCCGCTCGGCGTGGGCGCGCACCTGGACCGGTGGGGCGTGCCGGCGGAGCGGATCATCGAGCTGGACTGGTCGGAGAGCCACAAACTGGACGGCCTGACCGTCACCGCCACCCCCGCCCAGCACTTCTCCGGCCGGGGCCTGCGCCGCGACGGCACGCTGTGGAGCTCGTGGGTGGTGGCCGGGGCGCACCGGAGGGTCTTCTACACCGGCGACTCCGGCTACTTCGACGGGTACGCGGAGATCGGCGCCGAGCACGGCCCGTTCGACGTCACGCTGATGCAGATCGGCGCGTACGACCGGGCGTGGCCGACCATCCACATGTTCCCGGAGGAGGCGGTCGCCGCCCACCTCGACCTGCGGGGCGGGCTCTTCGTGCCGGTGCACTGGGCCACCTTCAACCTGGCCCTGCACGACTGGGCCGAGCCGGTGGACCGGCTCTGGGCGGAGGCGAAGGCGCGCGACGTCCGCCTGGCGGTGCCCCGCCCCGGCGAGCGGGTGGTGGTCGACGATCCGCCCGCCGTGGACGGTTGGTGGCAGTCGATCGCCTGATCCGGCGGCGTTCCGGGGCGTGACGGCGGTCCGCGGTGCGCCACGAAACGCGAACGAGTATCTAAAATCCACATAAGTCCGCTTTGGTGAGGCAATTCGGTTTACCCTGTCCGCTGACGTGTCGGCGGGAGGACCGAATGGGCGTACCCATCTGCTCGATCGTGGACGACCGGAGTGCCGGGCGGCCCGGCACCGGCGGTGGCGGACCGCTGGGCGCGGCCGCCAAGCGCGTCCTCGACCTGACCGTGGCCATGGTGGCGCTGCTGCTCGTGGCGCCGCTGATCGCGGTGGTGGCGGTGGTGGTGCTGGTCGCGATGGGCAGGCCGGTGCTGTTCCGCCAGGTCCGGATCGGACGCCACGGCGAGCCGTTCACGATCCTCAAGTTCCGGTCGATGGCCGTCGGCCCGGACGCGGGCGCGGCCGGCGACGCGGCCCGACTGACCCGGCTCGGTCACTGGCTGCGGACGACCAGTCTGGACGAACTGCCCAGCCTCTGGAACATCGTCCGGGGCGACATGAGCCTGGTCGGCCCCCGCCCGCTGCCCACGCGCTACCGGTTCCGCTACACCAGGGAGCAGTTCCGCCGGCACGAGGTCCGCCCGGGACTGACCGGCCTGGCCCAGGTCAACGGGCGCAACAGCCTGACCTGGGAGGAGAAGTTCGCCTTCGACGTGTGGTACGTCGACCACCAGAGCCTGCTCCTCGACCTGCGGATCATCGCCCGGACCGTGTCGACGGTGCTGCGCCGGGAGGGCATCAGCGCGCCGGGCAGCGCCACCGCCCAGGACTTCCTCGGCCCGGCCCGGCCGGGGCGGGCGACCAGGGACGAGATCAGCGTCGCCTCCTGAGACCCGGACCGGACCGCGCCGATCGGTCGCGGGTCAGCGGGCCGGTACGCCCTTCACGACGACCGCCTCCGGCACGTCCCGCACCACGCAGGCCCCCGCGCCGACGGTCGACCCGGAGCCGATCGTCAGGCCCTGCACCACCGCCGCGTTCGTCCCGATCATCACGCCGGACCCCAGCCGGCAGTTGCCGGAGACCGCGGCCAGCGGGTTCACCGAGACGAAGTCCCCGAGGACGCAGTCGTGGGCGACCGTCGCGTTCATGTTGACGTGCACGTGCCGGCCGAGCCGCACGTTCGTCGTCACCCGGGCGCCGGCCGCCACGACGAGCCCCTCGTGGAACTCGCAGTCCCGTCCGACGTCCGCGCAGGGGTGGACGAGGCTGGCCGCCGGCAGCCCGTACCCCCGGATCCTGCCGTCGATCTCCCGGCGCACCGCCGGGGCGCCGATACCGAGGACGACGTGGGTGTCCTCGGGTTGGTCGGCGAGCGCGCCGATCGGGCCGAGGTACGCGACGTCGAGTCGCTGGATCCGCTTGAGGTCGGCCTCGCCGGGGCGGTCGTCGACGAAGCCGACGACCCGCCAGCGGACGTCCGCGGCGGCCCGGTTGATCGCGTCGGCGATGCCCAGCACCTCCCGGCCGTGTCCGCCCGCACCCACGATCACCAGATCCAGCGCCATCCGCTCCACCTTCCGCTTCGCCCGGCATGTCAACCACGGTAGAGGCTGGTCGGGCCCTATATTTGGCCATAAGCACCTAAAGGTGCAAATGTCTGAGAGGTACGGCGACCGGCCAGGTTGCCCGGTCCCGGCCCCGGCACGAAGGGCTCCGGCGAACACCGATGAGAATCGCTCTGCTCCTGAAGACCAACGAGGGCGGGCTGTGGGTCGTTCCGCAGCTGGAGGAGCTTCGCCGGCGCGGACACGAGGTGCTGGCCATCCTGCCGCCGGGCGACGGACGCCTGACCCGGGAACTGCGCCAGCGCGGCTTCCCGGTGCTCCCCTCGCCGTTCTCGTTCGGCTTCGCGCCGAGGTGGGCCACCATCCGCGGCCTGCTCCGGCTGCGCCGGCTGCTGCGCGGGGTGCGGCCGGACGTCGTCCTCTACCACCTCTACGCCTCGGCGCTGGCGGCGCGGCTCACCACCCTGGGCCGCCGGCTGCGGCGGGTGCACATGGTGGCCGGCCCGCTCTACCTGGAGTCCCCGCTGATCCGCCGGGCCGAACGGGCACTGTGGCGACTGGACACGGTGACCGTCTGCGGCGCCCGCTTCACCTCCGAGTTCTACGGCCGCCTCGGCTGCCCCCCGGCACGCCGGCCCGTGGTGCCCTACGGCACGGACACCGACCGCTTCGCGCCGCCGCCGGACCGGGACCACCGGGAGCGGCAGGCGAAGGCACGAGCCGAGCTGGGCCTGCCGCCGGCCGCGTTCGTGGTGATCATGGTGGCCTACGTCTATCCGCCCCGACGCCTCGTCCACCAGGGCATCGGCATCAAGGGCCACGACGTCCTCCTGGCCGCCTGGGGGCAGTTCTCGGCCCAACGGCCCGACGCGCACCTGCTCCTGGTCGGGGCCGGCTGGGGCGAGGCCGGCGAGGCGCACCGGCACGCCCTGCTGGACCGGTTCCGGGTGGCGGAGAACCCCTCGGTCAGCTGGCTGACCTCGGTCTCCGACGTACGCCCCTGCTATCTGGCCGCGGACCTCAGCGTCGCGCCGTCGATGTCGGAGAACCACGGCTCGGCGCTCGAGGCCGGCGCGATGGGTGTGCCCAGCATCGTCAGCGACGCCGGCGGGCTCCCCGAGACCGTCGACGCCCACAGCGGCTGGGTGGTCCCGCGCGGGGACGTACCCGCGCTGCTCTCCGCCCTGCTGCTCGCCCACGCGGAATGGAGCAGCGGCGCGCTGGCCGAACGCGCGCGACGCAGCCGGCGCCGGGTCGTCGAGCGGTTCGACAGCCGGGACGCGGCCGTCGCGCTGGCCGACGTGATCGAGGCGGCCGTGACGCCGGAGCCGGCGCGACCGGCGGTCCGTCCCTAGAGCACGAAGGCGTCGGTCCAGAGCGCGCCGGAGCGGCCGGACAGCGCGTCCTGCATGGCCACCGCCTGCCCGTCGGTGAGCTGGGCGACGAAGTCGACGATGGCCCGCCCCCGGGCCTTGCCGATCCGGTCCGGGGTACGCGGGTGCAGCTCCGCCTCCGCCAGCTCCACCAGGTCGTGCAGCCGGCGCGGTAGCCGGGACGACTCCTCCGGATCCAGCAGCCACTCCCACAGCGCCTCGACCAGGGTGCCGAGCAGCCGGGCCTGGCCGCGCTGGTGCAGGGCCAGGTCGGGGCGGGCCAGCACGAACCGGTGGTGGACGAACTTGAGCACCTGCACCTCGTGCCACTGGGCGTCGGCCAGCAGCACGTGCCCGGAGCGGACGTTCGGGTCGGTGGTCACCCGGATCGACTCGACGAACCGGGTGGACCAGCGGGCGGAGAAGCGGGCCACGTACTGCTCGGCCTCGATCGAGCCGTCGAACGGCGAGGCGAGCAGCCCCTCCACCAGCTCCTGCCGGACGTGTTCCACGGCGGCGGCGAACGCCTCGTCGTCGGCGACCCAGGCGTCCTTGCGGTGCAGCTGGCGGCGCAGCCGTTCGATCGCCGCGCCCGGCCGCCGGCCGCCGGAGTCCAGGCCACCGTCGGTGGCGGTGCGGAGGTGCCCGACGTCGCGCTGCCAGGCCATCAGCTCGGCGGCCACCGCACCCTGCTGGAGCACCCCGACCCGGTAGAAGTCCTCCACGTCGTGGATGGCGTACGCGATGTCGTCGGCGGTGTCCATGATCGACGCCTCGACGGTCTGCTGCCAGTCGGCGATCCGCCCGGCGAACGGCTCCCGGGCCTGCCGCAGGTCGTCCAGCTCGGTGCGGTACGCCCCGAACTTCGACGAGCCGCTCTCCGGGTCGTCCGGAGGCGGGGTCGCGCCGCGCGGCGGCGGGTCCATGGTGCGCGGGTGCGGGTCCGGGTGGTCCAGCCGGGTCCACGGGTACTTCAGCATCGCCGCGCGGACCGCCGCGGTGAGGTCGAGCCCGGTGGTGGCGGCGCCCCGGATCTCGGTGCTGGTGACGATCCGGTACGACTGCGCGTTGCCCTCGAACCCGTCGGTGAGGCCGAGCCGCTGCCGGGCCAGCCGGTCCAGGACCCGCTCCCCCAGGTGCCCGAAGGGCGGGTGCCCGAGGTCGTGGGCGAGGGCGGCGGCCTCCACCACGTCCGGGTCGCAGCCGCCCAGCTTCTCCAGGACGCCCCGGACCTCCTCGTCGGCGGTGAGCCGTTCGGCGATGGCCCGGGCCACCTGCGCCACCTTGAGGCTGTGGGTGAGCCGGTTGTGCACCAGCAGGCCGGAGCCGCCCGGACTGATCACCTGGGTGACGCCGTTGAGGCGGGCGAAGAAGGGTGACCCGACGATCCGGTCCCGGTCGGCGCGGAACGGGCCGGTGGCGAGGTCGCCGAGCGCCCGGGCGCTGCCGCCGAAGAGCCGTCGGGCCCGCGGATCCGCAGGTTGTTCCATGATCGCCACGATAGCCGGACGGCGTGCGCCCTCGGTCGCCGCCGCTGTTAACAAGGGGCCCTTGTACAACGCCAGGCGTTAAGAAGGGGCCCCTCCTTGCATGCGGCAGAATCGGGCACGGAACCCAGAGCGAAGGCGGATCAAGATCGTGACCCAGTCTGTTCACCAGCGCATCGCCGACGAGCTCGGCGTCGCCGAACGCCAGGTGCGGGCGGCCGTGGAGCTGCTCGACGGCGGTGCCACCGTGCCGTTCATCGCCCGCTACCGCAAGGAGGCCACCGGCCTGCTCGACGACGCGCAGCTGCGCACCCTCGAGGAGCGGCTGCGCTACCTGCGCGAGCTGGACGAGCGGCGGGCCGCGGTGCTGGAGTCGATCCGCGGTCAGGGCAAGCTCGACGAGGCCCTGGAAGCGCAGATCATGGCGGCCGACTCGAAGTCCCGGCTGGAGGACATCTACCTGCCGTACAAGCCCAAGCGGCGGACCCGGGCGCAGATCGCCCGCGAGGCCGGGCTGGAGCCGCTGGCGGACACCCTGCTGACCGACCCGACGCAGGATCCCCGGGGCGCGGCTGCCGGGTTCGTGGACGCCGACAGGGGTGTAGCCGACGCCGCCGCCGCGCTGGAGGGCGCCCGGCACATCCTGATCGAACGGTTCGCCGAGGACGCCGACCTGATCGGCACGCTGCGCGAGCAGATGTGGTCGCGGGGCCGGCTGGTCTCCCGGGTACGCGACGGCCAGGAGGCCGCCGGCGCCAAGTTCGCCGACTACTTCGACTTCGCCGAGCCGTACCCGAAGCTGCCCTCGCACCGGATCCTGGCGATGTTCCGGGGCGAGAAAGAGGGCGTGCTCGACCTGACCATGGACCCGGAGGCCGAGGGCGACTCCGACGCCGTGGTCACCGGCCCGACCCGCTACGAGGCGGCGATCGCCGGTCGTTTCGGCGTCACCGACCAGGGGCGGCCGGCGGACAGGTGGCTGGCGGACACGGTGCGCTGGGCCTGGCGTACCCGGATCCTCATCCACCTCGGCGCGGACCTGCGGATGCGGCTGTGGCAGGCGGCCGAGGAGGAGGCGGTGCGGGTCTTCGCCACCAACCTGCGCGACCTGCTGCTCGCCGCGCCGGCCGGCACCCGGGCCACGATGGGCCTGGACCCGGGCCTGCGCACCGGGGTGAAGGTGGCCGTGGTCGACGCGACCGGCAAGGTGGTCGCCACCGACACGATCTATCCGCACGAGCCGCGCCGGCAGTGGGACGCCTCCGTCGACACCCTGGCGAAGCTGGCCGGGGCGTACGGCGTCGAGCTGGTCGCCATCGGCAACGGCACCGCCAGCCGGGAGACCGACAAGCTCGCCGCGGACCTGATCAAGCGGCACCCGGAGCTCACGCTGACCAAGGTGATGGTCTCCGAGGCCGGCGCGTCGGTCTACTCCGCCTCCGCGTACGCCTCGCAGGAGCTGCCCGGCCTGGACGTGTCGCTGCGGGGTGCGGTCTCCATCGCCCGCCGCCTCCAGGACCCGCTCGCCGAGCTGGTCAAGATCGACCCGCGCTCGATCGGCGTCGGGCAGTACCAGCACGACCTGTCCGAGGTGAAGCTCTCCCGGTCGCTGGACGCGGTCGTGGAGGACTGCGTCAACGCGGTCGGCGTGGACGTCAACACCGCCTCCGCGCCGCTGCTCACCCGGGTCTCCGGCATCGGCGCCGGGCTGGCCGAGAACATCGTCCTGCACCGGGACGCCAACGGTCCGTTCCGCACCCGCTCCGAGCTGAAGAAGGTGGCCCGGCTCGGACCGAAGGCGTTCGAGCAGTGCGCCGGCTTCCTGCGCATCCCCGGCGGCGACGACCCGCTGGACTCCTCCAGCGTGCACCCCGAGGCGTACCCGGTGGTGCGGCGGATCCTGACCAGCACCGGGCAGGACCTCCGCTCGGTGATCGGGAGGTCGGCGATCCTGCGCGGGCTGCGGGCCACCGACTTCGTCGACGAGAAGTTCGGCCTGCCCACCGTCACCGACATCCTGGCCGAGCTGGAGAAGCCGGGCCGCGACCCGCGGCCGGAGTTCCGCACCGCCACCTTCGTCGAGGGGGTGGAGAAGATCGGCGACCTGACGCCGGGCATGCTGCTGGAGGGCGTGGTGACCAACGTGGCCGCGTTCGGGGCGTTCGTCGACGTCGGCGTGCACCAGGACGGCCTGGTGCACGTCTCGGCGATGTCGCACACCTTCGTGAAGGATCCGCGCGACGTGGTGAAGTCCGGCGACGTGGTCCGGGTCAAGGTGCTCGACGTGGACGCGGCCCGCAAGCGGATCTCGTTGACCCTGCGGCTGGACGACGAGCCGGCCACGGACGGCGGCCGGCCCGCGGCCGGCGGTGGTCGCCGCGAGCGCGCCCCCCGACCGGACCAGGGCGCCGGCGCCCCCGGCGCGGGTGGCGGCGACCGCGGTACGCGCGGCGGCCCCCGGGCCGGGCAGGAGGGCTCGCGCGGCGGGCAGGGCGGCTCGGGCTCGCGGGGCGGGCAGGGCGGCGCGGGCTCGCGCGGCGGGCAGGGCGGCTCGGGCTCGCGCGGCGGGCAGGGCGGCGCCGGGGGTGACCGCGGTGGTTCCCCGCAGCGCCAGGGTCGGGGCGCGCCCGCGCCGGCCAACAGCGAGATGGCGGAGGCGCTGCGGCGCGCCGGGCTCGCCTGAGCCCAGCCCGCCCCCGGCGGCCCGCTGGGGCCGTCGGGGCGGGCCCGGCGAGGCGCCGGCGGGGAGCAGCCGCCGTGACGCGGCCTTCGCCTCGCGCGTACCGTCGGGTGCGTGGGTGAGGACGACGGCCGCGAGTGGCGGGAGCGGCAGCGCCACGCGGTACGCGCGCACGCCGAGGCGCAGGAGCGGGCCCGAGCCGCCGAGCAGGCGGAGGCGGCCGAGCTGGTGGCCCGGTTCGCCGCCGAGGCGACCCGGCGCGGCCTGCCCACCACCCGGCTGTCCGCCTCGTCCTACGACGGTCGTGGGCGCTACCGCACCCGGTTGACCGGCTGGTACCTGGACCGGGCCCGGACGCGGGCGGTGGATCCCGCGGGCCGGTTCTACCTGCTCCTGGTCCCCGCCGGCCTGCGCGCCCGGCTGTTCGGCGCCGACCCGCGGCCGGCCCCGGCGCCGCTGGTCATCGGGCAGGGCGGCCGGGACGGGGACTCGGTTCCGCTGCGGGATCTGCTGGATCGCCGGCTCGCGGCCGGGGACGACCCGGACTGACCCCGGAGCCGGGCCGCGCGCCACGCTCACCCCCCAGTTGCCGGCGGACCCGGCGGTCCACCGATCGCCACCACAGCTGCTGGGTGGCCAGCGTGGCCAGCCCGGCCAGCACGATGGCGCACAGGTTGATCAGCAGTTGGAGCGCCGAACCGGCCGCCTCGTGCCAGACCCGGTACGCGACGGCCACGGCGACGTTGGCCGCCGCCGGCACGGTGGTGACCGAGATGAGCACGCCGACCAGTGAGCCGGACTTCTTCGAGGTCAGCGAGAGCATGCCGGCGATCCCGGCGAGGATGCCGACCACCCAGGACAGCGCGTCCGGCCGCCAGATGAAGTCGGTCAGTGGCCGCTCGGCGAGCAGCATCTCCCGGCTGACCAGGCCCGCGGCGTCCAGCGCCCAGGTGCTGACCACCGTCGCCACCGCCGCCGCCAGGAAGCCCACCGCGAGGGCCTTCACCGACTGGACGGCGACCCGGCCCTTACGGCGCAGCAGCGCCACGCAGAGCGCCGCCAGGGGCCCGAACTCCGGCCCGACCACCATCGCGCCGACGATGAGGATGGGCTGGTCGAGCAGGACGCCGATGCCGGCGATCATGGTGGCCACGACGATCAGCACCAGGAAGGTGCCGGAGAGTTCCGTCTGCTCGCCGGTCTTGGCCGCGACCTCGTCCCAGACCACGGCGTCCGCGCCGCTGCCGGGGGCCTCCTCGGCGGCCCGGTCCGCCGAGGCGGAGAGGGTCAGTTCCACGTCGTCGGCGGAGATCCCGCCGCGCGCCTCGACACCCAGGTCCTGAAGGCCGCGCAGCACCTCGTCGGCGCGTTCCCGGACCACGTCGCAGAGGATCAGGTCACCGGCCGGCTGGCGGGCCACACCGGGCAGGACCACCAGGTGCGTGACGCCGGGATCGGCGGCGAGCAGGTCGGCGGCCGCCTCGGAACGGTCCGTCGGGGTGATCACCCGCAGATGCAGCACGGTCCCCACTCCCCTCGGGCCCGGGCACGCCCCCACGGCCGGCAGGAGAGTAACAGCCGACGGCGCGCGGACCCGTCGCGCCCGGTGACCGCCGCCGCGCCCCCGCGTCACTCAAGGGACATCCGGCGCGTTAGCACCATGTGTATCCGAACCGACCTGCCATGACGGGGTGGAGACGCCGGTGACCGTGACCCGCCGTATCCACCTCTCGGCACCCGACATCGGCCCCACCGAGGAAGCGGCCGTCCTGCACGCGATCCGCTCGGGTTGGGTGGCTCCGGCCGGCCCCGACCTGGACGCCTTCGAGCGGGAGGTCGCGCTGCGGGTGGGCAGCGGGCACGCGGTCGGGGTCAGCTCCGGCACCGCGGCACTGCACCTGGCGCTGCTGGGTGTCGGCGCCGGGCCGGGCACCGTGGTGATCGTCCCCACGCTGACCTTCGCCGCCACCAGCAACGCCGTCAGCTACACCGGAGCCGAGCCGGTCTTCGTCGACTGCGTCCCGGGCACCGGGAACCTCGACGTCGACCTGCTGCCGGAGCTGTTCGACCAGCTCCGTGCGGAGGGCCGCCGGGTGGCGGCCGTCCTCGCCGTCGACCTCAACGGCAGCTGCGCCGACTACGCGCGGCTGGTCCCGCTCTGCGCGGAGGCCGGGGTGCCGCTGATCGAGGACTCGGCCCAGGCGATCGGCGCCACCTACCGGGGACGGCACGCCGGCACCTTCGGCCGCCTCGGCGTCTTCTCCTTCAACGGCAACAAGATCATGACAACTTCCAGCGGCGGGATGCTGGTCTCCGACGACGCCGACCTGATCGCCCGGGCGCGCTGGCTCTCCACCCAGGCGCGGGAGCCGGTCGCCCACTACGAGCATCGCGAGATCGGCTACAACTACCGGCTCAGCAACCTGCTCGCGGCCCTCGGCCGGGCGCAGCTGCGCCGCCTCGACGGCATGATCGAGCGCCGGCGGGCCCTGCGCGAGCGCTACGCCAAACTCTTCTCCGCCGCACCCGGCACCCGGATCCTCGGCGACGGGGACCCGGGGTCGAACTGCTGGCTGACCTCGATCGTGGTGGACCCGGACAGCGCCGGCTGGCGGGTCGGGCAGCTGGGCGAGCACCTGGCCGCGCACGACATCGAGTCCCGCCCGATGTTCAAGCCGATGCACCGCCAACCGGTGCACGCGCACCGGCGCGCGGTGGTCACCGGCGCGGCGGACACCCTCTTCGCCACCGGACTGTCGCTGCCCAGCGGTTCGGGTCTCAGCGCCGAGAAGAGGGATCGGCTGTTCGACGTCGTCGAACGGTTCCTCGTCCGCAACGGCTGACCGGTGGCACGTGGGGGGAACCGGCCGAGCCCCGAGACCGTGGAGGCCGGTCCTGACGGGCCGGGCCGGAAGGCAGGGAGAACGCTCAGGTGAGAGTCGTCGTCACGACCGAGTCCCGGTTCAGTCGGACCCCCGACGGCCGGGTGTGGGTCCCGCACGTGCCGGACTACCGGATCTGGCAGCGGTACCTGACCGCCTTCGACGAGGTCCGGGTGGTGGCCCGGGTACGCGACCGGTCGACCACGGTCGAGGGCATGTTGCCGGTCGACGGGGACGGGGTGACGGTGCACCCGGTGCCGTACTACGTCGGTCCGCGGCAGTACCTGCAACGGTTGTCGGCCGTCCGTCGGGCGATCGCCGAGGCGGCGCGCCCCGAGGACGCGGTGATCCTGCGGGTACCGTCCACCCTGGGCTCGATGCTGGCCGGTCAGCGCCGCCGGCAGGGCGCCCGCTACGCGGTGGAGGTCGTGGGCGACCCGTACGACGTCTTCGCCCCCGGGACGTCCGGCCACCCGCTGCGGCCCCTGCTGCGGAGGCGGTTCGCCGCCCGGCTGCGTCAGGAGTGCGCCTCGGCGGCCGCCGCGTCGTACGTCACCGAGGCCTACCTCCAGGACCGGTACCCGCCGTCGCCGGACGTGCCCACCGCCGCCCTGTCGAGCGTCGACCTCCCCCCGGAGGCGTTCGTGCCACGGGCGCGCAACGCCGTTGACCGCCGGACCGGGGTGCCCGTGCTGGTGACGGTCAGCGTCATCGAGCAGATGTACAAGGGGGTCGACACCCTCGTCACGGCGGTGGCCGAGCTGCGGGACGCCGGCGTCCCGGTCCGGCTGGTCCACGTCGGGGGTGGCCGGCTGGAGCCACGGGTCCGCCGCCTGGCCGGCGCGCTCGGTGTCGACGACCGGGTGGTGTTCGTCGGGACCGTACCGCCGGGTGCGCGACTGCGCGCCCACCTCGACGACGCCGACCTGTTCGTCATGCCCTCCCGTACCGAGGGGCTGCCCCGGGCACTGATCGAGGCGATGGCGCGGGGGTTGCCGGCGCTGGGCACCCGGGTGGGCGGCATCCCGGAACTGCTGGCCCCCGAGGATCTGGTGCCGCCGGACGACCCGCGGGGGTTGGGCCGGGCGATCGCCGGGATGCTGCGCGACGCGGACCGGATGGCCGCCGCGTCGGCCCGCAACCTGGCCCGGGCCCGGGACTTCTCCCGCCAGTCCCTGACCCCACGGCGGGAGGACTTCTACCGGGCGGTGCGGGAAGCCGCCGGCGAAGCGCCGTCGGTGTGCCGGCTCCCGGTGGCAACCGTCGCCGATCACACCATTTGAGGCAGTTAGTCCGATACATTACTTTCGCGGATTCCCTCGCCGCGGACCGAACCGATCCGATCCACGAGGACCCGTCGTAGCGCTCCCTCGGCCGCCAGGCCGAGTCACCGGGCATTCCTTCGACGGAGGGGGCAGGCCATGCGAGTCGTCGTGACACACGAATCCCGCTACATCAGGACACCCGACGGTCGGGTGTGGACCCAGCACCAGCCCGACTACCCGATCTGGCGGCGCTACCTCACGGTCTTCGCCAGCGTCCGCGTCGTGGCGCGGGTGCTCGACCGCCCGGAGGCGCCGGTGGGCTCCCTGCGGGTCGACGGGGACGGGGTGTCGGTGTGGCCGGTGCCCTACTACGTCGGCCCCTGGCAGTACCTGCGGGAACGCGCCCTGGTCGCCCGGGTGGTCGCCGACTCGGCCGACCCGGACGACGCCGTCATCCTCAGCGCGCCCTCGATCCTCGCCTCCCACCTGGCGGGCGCGCGGCGACGTCAGGGGCTGCCGTACGGGGTGCAGGTGGTGGGCGACCCGTACGACGTGTTCGCACCCGGTGTCGTACGGCATCCGGCCCGGCCGCTGCTGCGTCGGCTGTACCGCGCCCGGCTCCGGGGGGAGTGCGGCGGCGCGGTCGGCGTCAGTTACGTGACCCGGTCGTACCTCCAGGCGCGCTACCCCGCGGCGGACGCGACGCGGATGACGGCCGTCTCCGACATCGAACTGCCCGAAGCGGCCTTCGTGCCCCACCCACGCCGGTACGACGAGCCTTCGCCGGCGCAGGTCACGCTCGTCTCCGTCGGTTCACTGGAGCAGCTCTACAAGGGCATCGACACCCTCGTCGAGGCACTGCCCCGCCTGGCGGTGGACCACCCGGGGATCCGCCTGGTCCACGCCGGCACCGGCCGGATGCGGGACCGGCTGGTCCGACTGGCCGCGGATCTGGGCGTCGCCGACCGCGTGTCGTTCCCGGGCTGGGTACGACCCGGGCCGCCGCTCCAGGCGCTGCTCGACCGGGCGGACCTCTTCGTGATGCCGTCGCGCACCGAGGGCCTGCCCCGGGCGCTGGTCGAGGCGATGGCCCGGGCCCTGCCGGCCGTGGGCGCCCGGGTCGGTGGCATCCCCGAGCTGCTGCCGGCCGACGACCTGGTGCCCCCCGACGACCCGGGGGCGCTGGCCACCGCCATCCACCGGATGCTCGCCGACCGGGTCCGGATGGCCGACGCCTCCGCCCGCAATCTCGCCCGCGCCGGGGAGTACTCCCGCACGGTGCTGGCCGGGCGCCGCGAGCACTTCTACCGGGACGTCCGGGAGGCGACGGCACGGCACGCCGCCACCGGTGTCCGCCAGCTCTCGGCACCACGATCCTGACCGCCGACCCACGACGAGGAGAACTCCCATTTCCACCGCAGAACCGGTCGACATCCGACCGCGCCAGGTCGACCAGCAGCACCGGGAACGTCCGGACCGCCGCCCCCGACCCGTCCGGGTCGTGCACGTGGTCGGCAGCCTCAACCGGGGCGGCGCCGAGACGGTCTCGCTGGACATCTGCCGCGCGGTACCGGCCGACGAGGCACACCAGACGTTCGTCACCCTGGCCGGCTGGACCGGATCGCTGGCCGACGACTTCCGCGCCACCGGCGCCGCCGTGGAGCAGTGTCCGGTGAGTCCGCGGGGGTTCTTCGCGTACCGGATCTGGCGCAGACTGCGGGCGCTGCGGCCGGACGTCGTGGTCGCCCACGTGAGCCTGGCCGGTGCGGTGGTCCTGCTCGCCGCCCGCCTGTGCGGCGTACCGGTGCGGGTGTCGCGGATGTGGAGCGAGGGCGACGGGATGCCGGACAGCCCACCTCGGCGACTCCAGCGGGCGCTGCTGCGGTGGTTGCTGGCCCGGACCGCCACCGACGTCCTCGGGGTCACCCTCGCGTCGCTGCGCTTCGCCGGCGACCGTCCGACCGACCCGCGGTACCGGGTGCTCTACAACACCGTCGACACCAGACGGATCGCCGGCGGCGACCGGGAGGCGGCCAGGCGGCGGTGGAACCTGCCGAACGACGTGCCGGTCCTCGGCTACCTGGGCCGGGCGGCGCCGGAGAAGAACCGGGCCTTCCTCGTCGACGTGCACCGGGCCGCCCGCCGGCACGACCCCGGGGCCCGGCTGCTCGTCGCGGGTCCGGGCGGCGCCGACGACCTGCGCGCGGCGGATCCCGCGATCGGTGCGGACCCCCGGGTGACCCTCGCCGGCGAGGTCGACGAGATCGGCTCCCTGCTGGCCGCGGTGGACGTGCTGCTGCTGCCCTCGCACCGCGAGGGGCTGCCGGGGGTGCTCCTGGAGGCGCTCGCCGCAGGGGTGCCGGTGGTGGCGAACGACCTGCCCTGCCTGCGGGAGATGGTCGGTCTGGTCGACGGCCTGACCCTGGTGCCACTCGCCGCCGGGGCCGACGCCTGGGCCCGGGCCGCGCTCGACCGGGCCGGCACGGACGCGGCGAGCCGCGATCACCTGCGCCGCGCCCTGAACGCCTCGCCGTTCACCCTCGACACCGCCGTACGGCAGTGGCGGGCCCTGTGGCGGGTCGACCGGACCAGCGCCGAGGAACACCGCAGCCCAGTCCCACACCAGGAGAAGACCGCGTGACGGCACCGACCGCCCCACCCCTCGTCCCCGTCCGGACGGCACTGCCCGGCCAGGCCCCGCCCCCTCCACGACGGCGCTCCGCCTCGGACGGGATCATCGCCACGGCCCTGGTGGCCGTACTCGGTCTCGTCCTGGTGCTCTGGGTGCCGAACCTGCGGCACTGGCTCATGGTGCCGTTGACGCTCAGCGGCATGCTCATCGGCGTCGACGTGGTCCGCTGGTTCCGCCCCGGCACGGACGTCTTCGAGCCCCGGGCCTGCGCCGGCCTGCTCGGCTTCCAGTTCCTCTACGTGGCGCCGGTCCTGCACATCTCGCTGAACACGTGGTCCGCCGACATCTACGACGCGCCGTACTGGCCGGACGCGATCGGCGCGTTCGCGGTGCTGAACGTCGTGGGCCTGAGCATCTACCGGCTGGTGCTGGCGGTCCCACGCCGGGCCAGGGGCCGCCGGCAGGGACCCGGCCGCCGACTCAACCCGGGGGCGTTCTATCTCATCGGTACGGTGGCCGCCCTGTTCAGCCTCGCCACCTTCGGCTACGAGGTGGTCATGTTCGGCGGCGTCTCCGGTTTCGTGGCCGCCATGACCGACCGCGTCCACCAACCGGACCTGACCGGCATGGGTTCCTTCATCATCGTCGCCGAGGCGTTCCCCACCATCATCTTCGCGCTCGCGCTGGTGCGGTGGCGCCGGGCGCTGAGCCGCAGCGCCGCCCTGACGATCCTGCTGATGCTGGCGCTGACCCTGACGCAGTTCTTCGTGGGTGGGTTGAAGGGCAGCCGGAGCACCACCCTCTGGCCGATCCTGCTCTGCCTGATCATGATCCACCTCACCGTCCGGCGGATCGGTCGCCGGCCGCTCGCCGTGGTCGCCCTGATCGTCTTCGCCTTCATGTACGTCTACGGCTTCTACAAGAGCGGAGGCGTCGACGCGGTCAAGGAGTTCGGCGCCACGGGCCGGGCCTCGTCGGTCGAGTCCCAGACCGGCCGGGACCTGCCCCTGCTGCTGACCGAGGACCTGGGCCGGGCGGACATCCAGTCGGTCATCCTGTACCGGCAGCTGCACAGCGACTTCGAACCCGTCTCCGGGGTCACCTACCTGTCGGCGGTGCTGCGCTACATCCCCAGGTCGATCAGGCCGACCGGCGTCGAGACGAAGGTCGACGTGGGTTCCCGGGTGCTCTACAACCCGCTGTACACGGCCGGGGAGGGGCCGTCCAGCAAGGTGTACGGCATGGCCGGCGAGGGGATGCTCAACTTCGGCCTGGTCGGCGGCCTGCTCGCCTTCGCCGCGTTCGGTCTGGTGGTCCGCTTCGTCGGTGACTACTACGAGTCCGCCCGGCAGGGCGTCGACCTGGTGCCCAAGCTGTTGGCGCCGATGGCCTGGGCCCTGGTCAACGCCAACGGCGCGGACCTGGACAACCTGCTCGACTTCCTGCTCAAGTACGCCGCGCCGCTGGCGCTCGTGGTGCTGCTGGCCCGGGAGGCGCCCGACCGTACCGCCCGGGACGGACGCCTCGGGCCGGGCCTGCCTATGGCCGGCGTCGGATCCCGGCCCAGTCGTGGTGCCGGCGGACCGTGGACAGGATGAAGTCGACCACCCGGCGCGAGGTGTCGGTGACCCGGTAGTCGACCGGGCAGGGCACCCCGTCCGCGGCGACCTGCGCGGTGGTGACGCGTACCGCCTCCACCACGCCGGCCGGGTCGAGGCCGGTCATGATGATGCCGCCGGCGTCGAGCGCCTCCGGGCGTTCGATCGACTCCCGCAGGGTCACCGCCGGGAAGCCCAGGATGGCCGCCTCCTCGCTGATGGTGCCGCTGTCCGAGAGCGTGCAGTACGCCCGGGTCTGCAGCCGGACGTAGTCGAAGAAGCCGAACGGCTCGTGGAAGGCGATGCCGTCGAGCACGGTGCCGTCCGCGCTGACCGCCTCCAGCCGCTTGCGGGTACGCGGATGCGTGGAGACCAGCACCGGCAGGCCCCAGGTGTCCCGGACGGCCCGCAGGCAGTCCAGCAGGCGGCGCAGCCGGTCGGGGGCGTCGACGTTCTCCTCCCGGTGGGCGCTCACCACGAAGTAGCGGCCGGGCGTCAGCTCCAGCCGGTCGAGCACGGTCGACCGGTCGATGTCCGCCCGGTGGTGCTCCAAAACCTCCCGCATCGGTGATCCGGTGTGCAGGATCCGCCGGGGGTGCAGCCCCTCGGCGAGCAGGTTCCGCCGGGCGTGCTCGGTGTAGACCAGGTTGAAGTCGGCGACGTGGTCGACCAGCTTCCGGTTGGTCTCCTCCGGGACGTTCAGGTCGAAGCAGCGGTTGCCGGCCTCCATGTGGTAGACCGGCACCCGCATCCGGCGGGCCATCAGCGCCGCGATGCAGCTGTTCGTGTCCCCGAGCACCAGCAGCGCGTCCGGCCGCAGCTCGTCGATCGCGGTCTCCACCCCGGTCAGCACCCCACCGAGCACCCGCCCCAACGACGTGGTGTCCACCCGCAGGAAGCGGTCGGGCTCGCGCAGCCGCAGGTCGCTGAAGAAGACGTCCGACAGGGCCGCGTCCCAGTTCTGCCCGGTGTGGACCAGGGTGTGGTCCACGGTGTGGTCCAGGCGATCGAGCACCCGGGACAGTCGGATGATCTCCGGTCGGGTACCGACCACCGTCATCACCCGGGTCATAACGCACCTCCGCGTCGTACGGTCGATCCGGTCGGTGACCTGGTCACAACGCGGCCGGCACCTCGGTGACGGGCTCGGGGCAGGTGTCCGGTCGGGCCGGGTCGAACAGCTCGTTGGTCCAGAAGAGGGTCAGCAACTCGTCGTCGCCGGTGTTGGTGATGTCGTGCGCCCACATGGTCGGCATGTCCACCACGACCGGGTTCTCCCCGCCGACCGGGAAGCGGTGCACCTGCCGGTGACCGACCCGGCGCAGCCTGATCTCGGCCCGCCCGCGCAGCACCGCGAACCGCTCCACCTTGGCCAGGTGGAAGTGGGATCCGCGGGTGACGCCGGGATGGCTGGTCGAGCAGAAGGTCTGCCCCGCCCCCCGCGACCGGACCGTCTCGACCAGGTCGCCCCGGTGGTCCGAGCGGCGTACCAGGGGCATCGGGCAGCCGGTGGGGAACAGGTGCGACCGGTAGGTGTTGAAGAGCCGGACGTCGTGCCGGTCCGGCAGGGCCGGGATCTCGGCGCCCCGGTAGGTCGCCGCGAAGTCGGCCAGCCGGTCGGCCAGGGCGCGTACGCCGATCCGCAGGGCCGGCATCGAGGCGTCCCACGTGCCGGTGGGCGGCGCGTCGAGCAGGCGGGCCGCGGCGTCGGTGACGTGGACCAGGTCCAGCTCGCGGTCGTCGTGCACCTCGGGGGCGCCGCCGTCGGCGAGCAGCCGGCAGAAGGTGGCGGTGACCGAGTTGTAGAACGGCCGCCCGTGCTCGCCGTACAGGTTCGGCAGGTGGACGTCGACGAGCTGGCAGCCGCCCGCGGCGCCGGCCAGGATCGCCGCCGCCGCCGCCTTCGAGTCGCCGTAGGGGGTGCCGTTGCCGGCCTGGGTGGAGTTGGCGTACACCACGCTCTTCGGCGGTTCCGCGCAGCGGCGCAGCGCGCGGGCGAGGGCCTCGGCGAGCGCCGTGTTGCCCGTCGCCACCTCCTGCGGGGTGCCCCGGTTGACACCGGCGAGGTGCAGCACGCGGTCGACCCCGTGGAGCTTGCCGGCGGTCACGGCCGGGTCCGCCAGGTCGGCGCGGCCGATCAGGGTCGGCGCGGGCCAGCCGAGCGCGCGGACGAGCACCTGGGCGTGCCAGCCGAGGAAACCGTCGGCTCCGGTGAGGGCCACCCTCACGGCGTCAGGGCCCCGTCGCGCAACGCCAGCTCCGCGCGGACCTCCGGCAGCGTCCGCAGCAGGGCGACGATCTGCGGTACGTCGAGACGCGGCGCGTTGGCGGAGGTGAAGTCCTCGGTGTCGCGTACCCCGAAGTCGCCCTCGGTGACGTACGGCGCGTAGTTGAGGTCGCGGGCGTCGACCGGGACCCGGTAGAAGTCGCCGAAGTCCTCCGCGCGGGCCAGCTCCTCGCGGCTGGCCAGCGTCTCCGCCTGCTTCTCACCGTGCCGCACGCCGATCACGTCGTACTTGGCCGGGACGTCGAAGAGCTGGCACACGGCGGTCAGCAGGTCACCGATGGTGCAGGCGGCGGCCTTGCGGACGAAGACGTCACCCGCTCGGGCATGCCGGAAGGCGTGTTCCACGAGTTCGACCGATTCGGCCAGCGACATCAGGAAGCGGGTCATGCCGGGGTCGGTGACGGTCGGCACGGCGCCGGCCCGGACCTGCTCGATGAAGAGCGGGACCACCGAGCCACGGGAGTACAGGACGTTGCCGTACCGGACGCAGGAGACGACAGTGGCGCTGCGCGGGTCGTTGCGGGCGTGCGCCTGGGCCACCTTCTCCATCATCGCCTTGCTCATGCCCATGGCGTTGATCGGGTGGACGGCCTTGTCGGTGCTGAGCACCACCACCGACCCGACACCGTTGCGGGTGGCCGCCTCGATGACGTTCCCGCTGCCGAGGATGTTGGTGCGGACCGCCTCGAGCGGGAAGAACTCGCAGGACGGCACCTGTTTGAGCGCCGCGGCGTGGAAGACGAAGTCCACCCCCCGGGTGGCCCGCAGCACGCTGTCGTAGTCCCGGACGTCACCGATGTGGTAGCGCACCCGGTCGTCGCCGATCGTGCGTCGCATGGCGTCCTGCTTCGCCTCGTCCCGGCTGAGCACCCGCACCTCGGCGACCCCCCGGTCGAGCAGACGTCGGGTCATGGTCCGGCCGAACGATCCGGTGCCGCCGGTGATCAGGACCCGGCGTCCCGCTGTCGTGGCGTCCATCGGTGACTCCCCCTGCTCCACCGGTCGGCTCCGCGCCTGCCGGTCGTGTCGACGCACCCTCCGGATCAACGAGGTCAGCCGGAGTAAGAAACGCAAATGGGACTAATCACCGCGCCCCTCACGGCCGCCCGACCGCGTCCAGGAACGTGCCGAGCGGCTCGGCGTAGGCCCGGAAGTCGAAGGACCGGATCGCCTGCCGGCGGGCCGCCGCCCGCATGTCGCCGCGCTCGGCGGCGCCGAGCCGCAGCGCCCGGCCCAGGGCCTCCCCGAGCGCCTGCACCGAGTTGTCCCGGCAGACCAGACCCTCGACCCCGTCGGTCAGGTAGCGGCCCAGGTCGCTGGTGAGGTTGGCGATCACCGGCGTCCCGTTGGCCAGGCTCTCCGCGAACTTCGTCGGGAAACCGGCCCGGGTGAACCGTTCCACCGGACGCACCAGAACGCTGAAGTCCGCGGCCTGCAACGTGGCCGGCACCTCCTGCTGCGGCAGCCGCCCCAGCACCCGCACCCCGGGCGGGAGCGGCCCGCCGCCGAGCATCCCCGCCACCTGCTGCGGGCCGGGGCCGATGATCCGCAGCTCGATCCGCCGGCCGGTCGGGTCGACCCGCTCGACCGCCCGCACGATCGTGGCGAGCAGGTCCTTGCGGCCGGGGTCCCCCGCGTACGCCAGGCGGAGCCGGCCGTCGTCCCCCGGTTCCCCGACGGCCAGCGACCGCACGTCGAGCGTGGGCGGGATCCGCAGCACCGGGCGGCGGTGCCGCCGGTAGTGCTCGCCGAGGTACGAGCTGATCGCGATCACCCCGTCGCAGCGGGCGTAGTGGTAGTTCAGGGCGAGCTGGGCGCTGAGGTACTGCGGCCCGAGCCGGCCGCCCGGCACCTGCTTGGGGCTGTACCACTCGACGACGTCGACCACGAGCGGCACCCGGTTGCGGCGGCACCACCGCCGCAGGTGCGCCGCGTAGGGCGTCTCGCCGCCGTAGAGCACCACGTGTGACGGGCTCGCCGGCTGGGCGTCCAGCCAGCGCACGGTCCGGGCGCCCCAGGTGACCCACCAGCGCAGCGCCTTGTCGACCTTCGCGGCGCCGGGTGGCGGAATCTCGCCCAGACCTAGGTAGGAGACCGAGCCCGGCCCGTCCACGTCGGTCAGCGGGGTCAGCGCCGGTCCGTGCTCCCCGCTCGCCACCACCACGTGCCGACCCGCCGCGGCCAGCGAGCCGGCGATCCCGTACACCCGGCGGGAGCTCGCCTGCCCCCACGGGAAGAGGAAGGGTCCGACGATGGCCACCCATCCCGGCCGCCCGGTCACGTCCATCGCGATTCCGCCCCGTTCCGATGTCGACGCCTGCGCGTCCCCTGTCCGGCTCAACGACCCAACCCGGGTGACGACACCGCCGCGCCCCGCCGCCCGGCGGCCTGCGGGCGGCGGTGCCGGCCGCCCCGCCGCCGACCCGCCGGACCCGCACCGCCGTCGGCGGTCGGGCCCGCGCCCTCGTACCGGGCGAGCGTGCGGCGGTAGCCGTAGATGCCGGCGGGGAGCACGGTGAGCGCGTACGTCACCGCGCCGACGAACGGCACGGCCACCAGCCCGTACGCGCCGGCGGCGTACCACTTGGCCGCCACGGAGACGACGAGGTAGAGGACCAGTCCGACCAGTTGCGGGCGGAGCACCCCGGCGGCGTTCTGCACCATCATCAGCGCCGAGAAGGCGCCGAGCAGCAGGAACCACAACGCGAGCCCGGCGAGCAGCCAACGGGTCTCGCCGAGCGACACCGGGAGCCAGGCCGCGAAGATCCAGTCACCGGCGACCACCAGGCAGACCGCCGGCACCACGGTGGCCAGCACGGAGAGGGTGACCATCCTGCGCACCATCCGCCGCACCCAGGCCAGGTCGCCCCGGGCCAGCGCGTCGCCGTTGGCCGACCAGAGCGGTAGGTTGATCATGGTGACCATGATCCCGAGCAGCGAGGCCACCTTCGCCGGCACGGCGTACGCCGTGACGCTCTGCGGCCCCAGCGTGTGCGCGACGATCAGGTTGTCGACGTTGTAGGACACGCTGGTCAGGATCGTGATCAGGAAGAACAGCCCACTGAGCCGCAGCAGCGACGCCGTCCGCCGCCGGTCGACCGCGCCGAGTCGGGGGCGCAGCCCGGGCATCCGCCGGCCGTAGACCCAGACGCTCGCCGCGACGTTGGCCAGCAGCGGTCCCGCCGCCGTCGCGACGACCACGGCCAGCGGCGGCAGCGCGCTGTGCACGACGAGCAGGACCAGCGGGACGGTGACCAGGGCGCCCGCCCCCTGCCACAGGTTGCTCGCCCCCACCTGCTGGTACGCGTACTGCACCCGGACGATCAGCGACAGCGGGATGTTCAGCAGGAACGCGGTCAGGCAGACCAGCACCACGTCCCGGGTCTCCCCCGCGCTCACCGCCCCCGCCACGTTGAACACCGACGTCCACGGCACCAGTCCGGCCAGCAGCCACAGCAGCGCACAGGCCAGCGCCGCCACCGCCGTCAGCAGCGCGTACGCGGTGGAGACGTAGCCGCGCGCCCGGGCCGTGTCCCCGTCGGCGTAGCAGGGGGCCAGCTTGGTCATCAGTCCGGTGCCCAGGCCCAGGTCGGCGAAGGTGGCCATCCCGGTGAGCGCCAGCACCGCCATCCAGAGCCCGTAACGCTCCGCGCCCAGGCGGTCCAGCGACACCGGGATGAGCAGCACCGGCACCAGGAGGCCACCCCCCTTGGCCAGCCCCGCGGTGACCACCCCGGTCAGCAGCCGACGACTGCGGGCCGAACCATGGTCGAGCGGATCCGCGGTCGGCTCGCCGGCGGACCCTACCGCCGCGGCCGGCCGGGCGGGACGCGTCGCGGTGGCCCGGTGGCGCGACGTCGCCACGTCAGTGGTTGACGGGCAGCAGCCCGGACATCCAGTCGACCGTCGACTCGAGTGCCGCCCGCAACGGATACTGGCGCGCGTCGGGGAAGAGTTGGCGCAGCCGTGCGTAGTCGGCCTGCGAGTCCCGGACGTCACCGGGCCGCACCGGCCCGTACTCCACCGTCAGGTGGCGGCCCAGCACGGCCTCCAGCTCGCCGATCAGCTCCAGCAGCGAGATCCGCCGGCCGAACGCCAGGTTGACCACGTCCGGGGCGTGCAGCCGGCGCACGATCGCGTCGGCGATCACCCCGGTGACGCTGCCCACGTAGGTGAAGTCCCGGGTCTGCCGACCGTCGCCGAGCACGTGCAGCGGTCGCCCGTCCAGGGCGGCCGAGACGAACCGGGGCACCACCGCGGCGTACGCGTGGTCGGCGGGCTGCCTCGGCCCGAAGACGTTGAAGAACCGGAACGGCAGCACGCGCAGACCGAAACAGGCGGCGTACGCCCGCGCGTACGACTCGGTGGCGAGCTTGGAGACCGCGTACGGGCTCACCGGCATCGGGCGCTGCGTCTCCTGGCGGGGCAGCACGGGATGGTCCCCGTACACCGACGACGAGGAAGCCAGCACGATCTGCGGGACACCGTGGCGGCGGACCGCCTCCAGCACGGTCAGGGTGCCGGTGGCGTTGGCGTGGTGGCTGCGCATCGGGTCCTCGATGGAGCGCGGCACCGAGCCCAGGGCGGCCAGGTGGACCACCGAGTCCGCGCCGACGACGGCCTCGTCGAGCAGGTCCGGGTCCAGGATGGAGCCGACCAGGAGTTCGACGGAGTCGTCCGGGAGGTTGTCCAGGGAGCCGGTGGAGAGGTCGTCGACCACCACGATCCGACTCACCCCGGGGGTCCCGGCCAACTCGCGTACCAGGTTGGAGCCGATGAAACCGGCTCCGCCGGTCACCACGACCTTCATGACGGTGTCCCTCCGTGCGGCGCCTCGGCCCGGTCGGGCGCGCTGGCGAACCAGCCCCGGTACCAGTCGAGGGTGCGCCGCACACCCTCCTCCAGTGGCACGGCCGGCTCGAACCCGGTCAGCTGTCGCAGCCGGGTCAGGTCCGGGCAGCGCCGCCGCACCGAGTTGGCCGGCGCGGGCAGGTGCACCACGTCCGGCGCCACGCCGGCCAGCCGCAGCACCAGCTTCGCCAAGTCGGCGATGTTGGTCTGCTCGCTGTCGTTGCCGATGTGCACGATCTGCCCGGCGGCGGCCGGGACGCCCATCAACCGGACCACCGCCTCCACCGCGTCGTCGACGTGGCAGAAGGCGCGGAACTGGTCGGCGCCCCAGATCCGGAACGGGTCCTCGCCGGCCATCGCCCGCAGGGCCATCTCCGGGATCACGTGGTCGGTCCCCATCCGCGGGCCGTAGACGTTGTGGAACCGGCCGACCACCACCTCGCAGCCCCGGGCCCGGGCGCCGTGCAGCAGCAGCGCCTCGCCGGCCAGCTTGCTGATCGCGTACGCCAGCCGGGGCGAGGACACCTCGGCGATGGTGACCGGTACGTCCTCCGGGGTGGGCACGGGCACCAGCCCGGCGTCCACGCCACCGGCGTACACCTCGCTGGTGGAGCTGAAGAAGATTCGCGGGCCGGGGCGGAGCCAGTCCACCAGGTGCGCCGCGGTGAGCGTGTTGACCCGCAGCACCCGGGCCGGATCGGCCTCGACGTTGCGCACCCCGACCACGGCGGCCAGCAGGTACACCTGGTCGACGTCGTCCGGCAGCCGGTCCCACGCGGCCGGCACGGTCAGGTCGGCCGAGCGTACGTCCACCGCGCCGGTGTCCCGCAGCCCGGCGATCCGGTCGTCGTCGCGGCCCCGGGAGAAGTCGTCCACGACGGTGACCGCGTGGCCGTCGGCGACCAGCCGCTCGACCAGGTGCAGTCCGATGAACCCGGCCCCGCCGAGCACCAGCGCGCGCATCAGGCCGGCACCGTCGCGCTCGGGGCCGGGCGGCCGGCCGGTCGGGGGGCGGGTGGCACGCCGTCGGCGGGCAGGTAGCCGATGCCGGCGTAGCGCACGCCGGCCGAGCGGACTGCCGCCTCGTCGAAGATCCGCCACGAGTCGAAGACCAGCCGCACCGGCGTGCCGGGCAGCAGCGTGCCGACCGGGAGCGCCCGGTAGTCGGGGTGGTCGTTGAGCACCAGCACGGCGTCGGCCTCGGCGAACGCCTTGTCCAGGCTGGTGGGCTGGCCGCCGTGCCGGGCGATCACCTCGTCGGTGACCATGGGGTCGTGGCCGAGCACGGTCAGGCCGGCGGCGGCGAAGACCGGCAGCATCGTGGTCACCGGGGTGCCCCGCATGTCGTCGGTGGCCGGCCAGCCCTTGTACGCCCAGCCGAGCACCGCCAGCCGGACGCCGCGCAGCTCGCCGCGGTCCTGGCGCAGCAGGTGGAGCACCCGCTCGGCGACGTGCACGGGCAGGTGCTCGTTGAGCCGCCGCGCCGCGCCCACCAGGAAGGGCGGGCGGTCCCCGGCGCTCTCCATCAACAGGTACGGATCCTTGGAAAGGCATCCCCCGCCGACGTAGCCGGGACGGCTCAGGTCCGGCCGGGGGTAGTCCAGGTTGGCGGCCCGGATCACCTCCAGGGGGTCCAGCCGGTGCGTCTCGGCGATCAGCGCCACCTCGTTGCCGTAGGAGTAGATCAGGTCGGTGTGGCAGTTGTTGGCGAGCTTCACCAGCTCCGCCGCCTCCAGACCGGAGACCGGCACGAGCTGGCGGGCCAGCCCGGCGAAGAACTCCAGCCCCGCCTCCAGGCTCGCGGCGTCCCGGCCGCCGACCACCTGGGGCAGCTCGACCAGTTCCCGCAGCGCCTGCCCCTGGATGGTGCGTTCGGGCGCCATCACCAGCCGTACGTCGTCGCCCCACGCGGCCAGCAGCGGTGGCAGCACCACCGCGCGGCTGGTGCCGACCGGGACGGTGCTGCGGACCACCACCAGGGTGCGCGGGTCGCAGTGCGCGGCCACCGCCTCGGCGGCGGCGGCCAGGTTCTCCAGCCGGGCCCGGTGGCCGGCCGGGTCGACGGGGGTGGAGACGCAGAGCACGACGGCGTCGAGGTCGGCGGGGAGGTGCTCGGCGACGTGCAGCGTGCGGCCGATCCGCCGGCGCAGCACCTCCTCGATGCCGGGCTCGAAGAGGTGCGGCCGGCCGGCGGCCAGCGCCTCGCGGACCGCCGGCTGGGTGTCGACGCCGTGCACCTCGTACCCCTTGTCGGCCAGCGCGGCGGCGAGGGTCACGCCGACGTAGCCGAGCCCGACGACTCCGATCCTGTGGTACACGCTTACTCCTTCGGCAGCGGAACGTGGGCGAGGTCGCCGACCTCGCTCCAGATGGCCTTCACCGTGTCGGTGAGGTCGTACGAGGGGGCCCAGCCGAGACCGCCGGCGGCCCGTGAGACGTCGGCGCAGATCCACGGCACGGCGGCGGTGCGGGCGGCGCCCGGCGCGGGGGCCGCCTCGGTGACGACCCCGGAGAACCCGGCGGCGGTGGCGAGCATCCGCACCGCGTCCCGGATCCGCACGGCCCGTCCACTGCCGACGTTGAAGACCACGGCGGGCAGGGCCGGCCGGCGGACGGCGGCCCGCACGGCCAGCGCCACGTCCCGCACGTCGACCAGGTCGCGGTGCGCGTCGAGGGAGCCGAGGGCGATGCCGGCCTCGCCCCGGGCCAGCGCGCCGCGCAGCAGCCGGGCCGCCCGGCCGAGCACGCTCTGCTCGGGCAGGCCGGGGCCGATCGGGTTGAACACCCGCAGCACCACCCCGTCCAGCAGGCCGGCGGTGACCGCCAGCTCCACCAGGCGGGTGGCGGTCAGGTGGCTCAGGCCGTACCCGCCGACCGGGTCGACCGGGTCGTCCTCCCGGACCGACCGGCCGACCGGGGTCGGGCCGTACTCCCCGGCGGAGCCGATCCGGACCAGCCGGGCGGTCGGGGCGGCGGAGCGGAGCGCCTCGATCAGCTTCGCGGTGACCAGCGGGTGTGCCCGGACGAACTCCAGCTCGGTGCCGTCGAGCCGGCCGGTGCAGTTGACCACCGCGCTCGGCCGCGCCCGCCGGACCAGGTCGGTCAGCTCGGGCAGGCTCGCCTCCACCAGGTCGCACTCGGCGCGACGGGGCAGGATCAACGTCGCCTCGTCGGCCAGCGCCCGCGCCACGTGCCGGCCGAGGAAGCCTGCGCCGCCGAAGACCAGGACCCGGCTCACCCGGCGCCGCCGACCGTCGCGGGCAGCAGCGTCGAACGCAGGTCGTCGAAGGTCCGGTTGGCCTCGTCGTAGTCCTCGGGCCGTCCGATGTCGAGCCAGTGCCCCTCGAAGGGGTAGTCGGCGGGGTACTGCCCCTGACCGATGAGGTCGAGCATCAGCTGGTCGAAGCCGAACGGCCGGCCGACCGGGTAGCCGGCGACGGCCTTGGCGGAGAGCCCGTAGACGCCCATGCTGACCCGGTAGTCGAGGGTGGGCTTCTCGGTGAACTCGACCACCCGGTCCTCGGCGACGGTGAGCACCCCAAAGTCGATCTTCACGCTGCGCTGGAAGGTCGCCACGGTGACCGGCGCGCCCGAGGCCATGTGGGTGTGCAGCAGGTCGGCGTAGTCCAGGTCGGTGAGGATGTCCCCGTTCATCACCAGGAAGTGCTCGGGGAGCCGGTCCAGGAGCCCGAACAGCGGCCCGACCGTGGACAGTGGCACCCGCTCCTCGGTGTAGTCGACCCGGAGCCCGAACCGCTGGCCGTCGCCGACGAAGGCACGGATCAGCGAGCCGAGGTGGTTGATCGCCAGGATGGCGTGGGTGAAGCCGCGCGCCGCCAGCTGGTGCAGGACGATCTCCAGGATGGCGTAGCTGTCCCCGATCGGCACCAACGGCTTGGGCAGCGCGGTGGTGTACGGCCGCAGCCGGGTACCTCGTCCACCCGCCATGATCACCACATGCATGGCGCCCCCTCTCCCGGTTCGGGCCGCGACGCACCACCGGCGGTCCTTCGGCCCACGCCATGGCTAACGGAGCAAATCTGACTAAGTTGCTGCAAACCGCCGACATCTCCGCTTGATCGGTCCATTGACATGCATGCAACTCCCCGCAAGGCTCGCGCTACAGGTCCTTCCACCGAAGGGGGCGCGATGAGGCGCAGACGGCTGGCGATCGCCGGCGTGTTCACACTGGTCGGCGCGTTGGCGTTGACCGCACCGGCCAGTGCAAGACCACCGTCCGATCCGGCCGCCCGCGACGGCCTCGAGGTGTACGTCGGCACGGTGGACGCGCAGCAACTGGGCAAGCTCCGCGCGGCGGGGGTCGACCTGGGGCACGACGCGGTGCAGACCACCGCCGGCGGCGCCCGGGTCGAGACGGTGCTCAGCCGCCGCGAGGCCCGGCGACTGGCCGGCCAGGGCGTCCCGCTGAGCGTGAAGAAGGTCGACGGAAAACCCGCATCCCAGCTGCTGCGCGAGCAGGCCAGCGCCGGGTGGAAGGCGTTCCGCTCGTACAGCGAGCCGGGCGGCATCCGCGACGAGCTGACCGCCACCGCGGCCCGCTTCCCCAAGCTGGCCAAGCTGGAGACCATCGGCCGCACCGTGCAGGGCAAGCCGATCCTCGCGGTCAAGGTGACCAAGAACGCCGGCAAGGTGCCCGACGGCACCCGCCCGGCGGTGCTCTACTCCAGCACCCAGCACGCCCGCGAGTGGATCACCCCGGAGATGACCCGGCGGCTGCTGCACCACTACCTGGACAACTACGGCACCGACCCGGAGGTCACCTCCCTGGTGGACACCCGGGAACTGTGGTTCCTGCCGGTGGCCAACCCGGACGGCTACGACTACACCTTCACCCCGGGCAACCGGCTGTGGCGCAAGAACCTGCGGGACAACAACGGCGACGGACAGCTCACCGGCGTCGACGGCGTGGACCTCAACCGCAACTTCGCCTACAAGTGGGGCTACGACGACGAGGGCTCCTCGCCGGACCCGTCCAGCGAGACCTACCGCGGCACCGGGCCGAACTCGGAGCCGGAGACCAAGGCGCTGGACCGGCTCTTCAAGCGGGTCGGCTTCAAGTTCCTGATCAACTACCACTCCGCCGCCGAGCTGCTGCTCTACGGCGTGGGCTGGCAGGTGAGCACGCCCACCCCGGACGACGTCATCTACGAGACGATGGCCGGCGACGACGCCCACCCGGCCGTCCCCGGCTACGACCCGGACATCTCCGCCGAGCTGTACACCACCAACGGCGACACCGACGCCCACGCCCAGGTGCGCTACAAGACCCTCGGCTTCACCCCCGAGATGTCCACCTGCCAGACCGCGTCGGCGTCCGACCCCGACGACCAGTGGGACCCGGCGGACTGCGTCAGCGGCTTCATCTTCCCCGACGACGAGAAGCTGATCTCCGCCGAGGTGGCCAAGAACCTGCCGTTCGCCCTGGCCGTGGCGAAGTCGGCCGGCGACCCGGACGACCCGGCTTCGGTGGTCGGCCGCAGCACCCCGGACTTCGTGGTCGACTCCTTCGACACCTCGTACGGCCGGACCCAGCAGGTCGCCACGATCGCCCGGCGCGCCCTCAAGGACGTCCGGATGCACTACCTGGTCAACGGCGGCCGGCCGAAGACGGTCAAGGTCCGCGAGTGGCGCGGTGGTGAGCGCTACGGCGACACCAACGACGACTACTACGCCGAGCTGCGCGGCACGGTGACCGGCACGAAACCCGGCGACCGGGTGGAGGTCTGGTTCACCGGGGTCAAGCCCCGCAGGGGCCCGGTGGCCAGCGACCACTTCACCTACCGGGTGCACACCGACGTCGGCGGGGACGTACTGGTCCTCGCGGTGGAGGACACCACCGGCCTGAGCCCGGCGCAGAACAGCCCCACCGCGAAGTACGCCGACCAGATCGCCGCGTCGGTGACGAAGGCCGGACACCGGGCCGACGTGTACGACTTCGACGCGATGGGCCGCCGGGCCCCGCACCCGCTGGGCGTGCTGTCGCACTACAAGACGGTGATCTGGGAGACCGGCGACGACATCATCCCCCGCTCACCGGGGCAGGTCGGCGGCACCGCGGCCCGGGCCGCGCTGGACACCGAACTGGCCGTCCGCGACTACCTCAACGAGGGCGGCAAGGTCCTGGTCAGCGGCAAGTACGCGCTCTTCGCGCAGGGCGCCAACGGCTCGTACGTCTACCGGCCGGACGCCCCGCCGGAGTGCACCGACCCGAACGACGTGGCCTGCCTGCCGCTGCTCAACGACTTCCAGCAGTACTACCTGGGCGCCTACAACTACGTCAGTGACGGCGGCACCGACCCGGACGGCAACCCCTACCCGGTACGCGGCTCGGCGGGGGCCTTCACCGGCTTCACCGGACAGCTCAACGCCGCCGGATCCGCCGGCAACCAGGACCACACGGCGTCCTTCCTGACCACGTCGAGCTTCCTCAAGCCCGAGCAGTTCCCGCAGTTCGCCAGCTCGGCGGCGGTGGACTGGGTACGCCCCGGCGGCGCCCCGTTCGACCCGCACACCGGCGACTGGTACCTCTACAGCGACCGGGCCGACCAGTCGTACAAGCGGCTCACCCGGACCGTGGACCTGACCGGGGCGAGCAGCGGTGAGCTGCGCTTCTGGACCTCGTACGACATCGAGCAGAACTGGGACTTCATGATCGTCGAGGCGCACGAGGTGGGCAGCGACACCTGGACGACGCTGCCGGACGCCAACGGGCACACCGGCACCGGCACCGGGGAGAGCTGCCAGTCGGGCTGGGTGGCACAGCTGCACCCGTTCCTCGGCCACTACCAGGGGGCGGACTGCTCGCCGACCGGCACCACCGGCACCTGGAACGCGGCCACCGGCGCCTCCGGTGGCTGGCAGGAGTTCGCCGTCGACCTGTCGGCGTACGCCGGCAAGCAGGTGGAGGTCTCCATCTCGTACGTCTCCGACTGGGGCACCCAGGGCCTGGGTGTCTTCGTGGACGACGCGCGGGTGATCGCCGACGGCGCGGTGGTCTCCCAGACCTCGTTCGAGACGCCCGACCTGGGCGGCTGGTCGGTGGCCGGCCCGCCGGCCGGTTCCGGCGCCGCCGCCAACGACTGGTCGCGAAGCCAGCAGGCGTTCTCCGAGGGCGCGGCCGTGGTCACCACGGACAGCGTCTACCTCGGCTTCGGCCTGGAGGGGCTGGCCCCGGCCGCCCGGGACGACCTGGTCGCCCGGTCGCTGAAGCACCTGGCCGCGAAGCCGTAACGCGGGACCGGCCACCAGGGTGCGCCGGCGGTGTCCGCACCGCCGGCGCACCTGGCGCCAGTCGGGCCGAAGGGGCCGGTCGGGCATCTAGGGGCCCGGTCGAGCCCCGTCAGGCCGTCGAGCCCAGCCCGGCCCGACGAGCCCAGTCCGGGCCCGTCGAGCCCAGCCCGGCCCGACGAGGCCGTCCAGGCCGGGACGGCCTGGCGCGGCCGGGAACAGCCGCTCGGCGGGCGCCTCGTGCGGTGACCGACCTACGCCCGGCACCTACCTACCGCCGCTCCCTTTGCTCTGCTGCCGCCGACGCGACAGTGCGCCCGGCTCGCCGCCCACAGCGCGGTCACCCGTGGTGACTGTCGCGCGGAGGGCAGCAGAGCAAAGGGGCACGGAGAGCTGTGCCGGCCGACGCCCCGGGCGCGACATTCACCACCGCCCCGGCCAACCTCCGGGCGCGGCCTCCACCGATACCCCGGTCGTCGGGGCGCGGGCCCGGCGGAGGGATCGGCCGACAGCGGGTGCCCGGAGAGCTGCGGTACGCCGAGCGCCCCCGACCCGGATGTGGTGAGCTGTACGGGTGGGCGGGCTGGGTCTGGTGCTGCACCCCACCCGGGACGTCTCCGAGGTGGTCGGGATCATCGAGCGGTGGGCCACGCGCAACCGCAAGTCGCTGCTGGTCGGCGCGGCCGACCGGCACCGGGTGCCGGCAGGCGTCGAAGCGGTGCCCGGTGACGAGCTGGCGGCCCGCGCCGACGCCCTGATCAGCATCGGCGGTGACGGCACCATGCTCGGCGCGTTGCGCTCCGCCGTCCGCGACCCGAAGCCGGTCCTCGGCGTGCACCTGGGGCGGCTCGGCTTCCTGGTGGAGATCGCCCCGCCGGAGCTGCCGGAGGCGCTGGGCCGGCTGCTGGACAAGGACTTCACCATCGAGTCGCACGCCTGCCTCGCCTGCGACCTGTGCGGCGACGACGTGGTGGCCTTCAACGACATCGCGCTGGTCCGGCAGCCCGGTTCGGGCTTCGTCACCGCCACCCTCGCCGTGGACGGCCAGCGGTACGGCTACTACCGCTGCGACGCGCTGGTGGTCGCCACCCCGACCGGCTCGACGGCGTACAGCTACGCGGCGGGCGGCCCGCTGGTCTCCCCGGCCGCGGACGCGGTGGTGGTGACCCCGTCGGCGCCGATGGCCGGCATCTCCCGGTCGCTGGTGCTCTCCCCCACCGAGAGCATCCGGCTGGAGCTGGAGCCGAACTCGGCGGCGGTCGCCGTGGAGATGGACGGCCAGGTGATCAACGACGCGGCCACCGAGGGCACGGTGGCCATCAGCTACCGCCGCGACGCGGGACTGGTGGTCCGCTTCGACCCGCTGCGTTACCAGGAACGCAACCAGCTCAAGCTCAGCCTGCTCGACCTGCCCTTCCTCCCAGACCAGCTCCGCGAGCTGCTTCCGGAGGAGCTGCGGCGGCAGCACGACCAGCGTGAGCTGCCGCCGCCCTGCTGACTCCGGCCGGTCAGGCCTTCGCCAGCACCCCGTCGACCAGGTCCTTCGCCTCGGCCTGGATCCGGGCCAGGTGCTCCGGCCCCTGGAACGACTCGGCGTAGATCTTGTAGACGTCCTCGGTGCCGGACGGTCGGGCGGCGAACCAGCCCGACTCGGTGGTCACCTTCAGGCCGCCGATCTTCGCGCCGTTGCCGGGCGCCTCGGTGAGCGTCGCGGTGATCAGCTCGCCGGCCAGCTCGGTGGCGCCGACCTGCTCCGGGGAGAGCCTGCCGAGCACGGCCTTCTGCTCCCGGGTGGCCGGCGCGTCGATCCGCGCGTACGCGGGCGCGCCGAACCGCTCGGCCAGCTCGGCGTAGTGCTGGCTGGGCGTGCGGCCGGTGACGGCGATGATCTCGGCGGCGAGCAGGCAGAGCAGGATGCCGTCCTTGTCGGTGGTCCAGGTGCTGCCGTCGCGGCGCAGGAACGACGCGCCGGCGCTCTCCTCGCCGCCGAAGCCGACGGTGCCGTCCAGCAGCCCCGGCACGAACCACTTGAAGCCGACCGGCACCTCCAGCAGCGGCCGGCCCAGGTCGGCGGCGACCCGGTCGATCATCGAGGAGGAGACCAGGGTCTTGCCGATCGCCGCGGCCGGACCCCACTGGTCACGGGTGCGGAACAGGTGCCCGATGGCCACCGCTAGGTAGTGGTTGGGGTTCATCAGGCCACCGTCGGGGGTGACGATGCCGTGCCGGTCGGCGTCGGCGTCGTTGCCGGTGGAGACCTGGTAGTCGGCGCGGGCGGCGATCAGCGAGGCCATCGCGTTCGGCGAGGAGCAGTCCATCCGGATCTTGCCGTCGCCGTCCAGGGTCATGAACCGCCAGGTCGGGTCGACCGTCGGGTTGAGCACCGTGAGGTCCAGCCGGTGCCGCTCGGCGATCTCCCCCCAGTACGCCACGCTCGCCCCGCCCAGCGGATCGGCGCCGATCCGCACCCCGGCGTCGCGGATCGCGTCGATGTCCAGCACGGCGGGCAGGTCGTCGACGTAGTTGGCGAGGAAGTCGTACGTCCCGGTGGTGTCGGCGGCGAGGGCCCGCGCGTACGGGATCCGCTTCACCTCCTTGAGCCCGGCGGCCAGGATGGCGTTCGCGCGGTCCTGGATCCACTTCGTGACGTCGGTGTCCGCCGGCCCGCCATTGGTGGGGTTGTACTTGAAGCCACCGTCGTCCGGCGGGTTGTGCGACGGGGTGATCACGATGCCGTCGGCGAGCCCACCGGTCCGGCCCCGGTTGTGGGTGAGGATCGCGTGCGACGCGGCCGGGGTGGGGGTGTAGCCGTCCCGGCTGTCCCGCAGCACGGTCACCTCGTTGGCGGCGAGCACCTCCAGCGCGCTGGCCTCCGCCGGGGCGGAGAGCGCGTGGCTGTCCCGGGCCAGGAAGAGCGGACCGGACAGGCCCTGCTCCCGCCGGTAGTCGCAGAGCGCCTGGGTGACGGCGAGGATGTGGTCCTCGTTGAAGGCGTTGCGCAGCGACGACCCCCGGTGCCCGGAGGTGCCGAAGGAGACCTGCTGCGCCGGGTCCGCCGGGTCCGGGTGTTCGGCGTAGTAGGCGGTGAGCAGCCGGGGCACGTCGACCAGGTCGGCGGGCTGGGCCGGCTGTCCGGCACGGGGGTGGGCCACTGCGGCAACCTCCAGGAAGCGGGGTACGGACGGTGGTTGGTTCCCGGCGGGAGCGGGCGTCACACCTGCCTCACGGCTCGACGCGCTGCCCCTTGCCGATCACCACGATGCCATTGTCGGACACGGTGTAGCGCTGCCGGTCCTTCTCCAGGTCCACGCCGATCTCGGCGCCCTCCGGGACGTAGACGTTCTTGTCCAGGATGGCCCGGCGGACCACCGCGTGCCGGCCGATCTCGACGCCCTCCATCAGCACCGCGCCGTCCACGTGCGCCCAGGAGTGCACCTTCACCTTCGGCGAGACCACCGAGTTCTCCACCAGCGAGCCGGAGATCACCGCGCCGGGCGAGATCATCGAGCCGACCGCCCGGCCGACCCGCTCGCCCCACTGGTGGACGAACTTCGCCGGCGGGTACGGCGGCTGGTCGGTGTAGATCGGCCAGTCGAAGTTGTAGAGGTTGAACACCGGGTGGACGTTGATCAGGTCCATGTGGGCGTCGTAGAACGAGTCCAGGGTCCCGACGTCCCGCCAGTAGCCGCGGTCCCGGTCGGTGCTGCCGGGGACCTCGTTGTCCTTGAAGTCGTAGACGTTCGCCTCGCCCCGCTCAACCAGCATCGGGATGATGCTGCCGCCCATGTCGTGCTTGCTGGTCTTGTCCTCGGCGTCGCGCTCGACGATCTCGCAGAGCGCCCGGGTGCTGAAGACGTAGTTGCCCATCGAGGCGTAGACCTGGTCGGGGGCGTCGGGCAGGCCGACCGCGTCGGTGGGCTTCTCACGGAAGGCCCGGATCCGCTTGCCGTCCTCGCCGACCTCGATCACGCCGAACTGGTCGGCCATCGACAGCGGCTGGCGGATGCCGGCCACGGTCACCGCGGCGCCGGAGGCGATGTGGTCGTCCACCATCTGCCGCGGGTCCATCCGGTAGATGTGGTCGGCGCCGAAGACGATCACGTAGTCCGGCTGCTCGTCGTTGATCAGGTTGAAGCTCTGGTAGATCGCGTCCGCGGAGCCGGCGAACCACCACGGGCCGCGCCGCTGCTGGGCCGGGACCGGGGTGACGTAGTTGCCGAGCAGGGTCGACATCCGCCACGTCTTGGTGATGTGGCGGTCCAGCGAGTGGGACTTGTACTGGGTCAGCACGACGATCTTGAGAAAGCCGGCGTTCGCCAGGTTGGACAGGACGAAATCGACCATGCGGTACATCCCGCCGAACGGGACGGCCGGCTTGGCCCGGTCCGTGGTGAGCGGCATGAGGCGCTTGCCCTCTCCGCCGGCCAGAACGATAGCGAGCACCTTTGCAGCCATGTCCCGACGCTAGCCATGTCGTCGCAACTTCACCACTCGTACGGCACAGTCGCGCGCCCGGTGCGGGGCGGGTTTCTGCACTAGGGTGCCGGGCATGACCGATCTCACCCCGCTCCGCGTCGACCTGCTGACCCGGGAGTACCCGCCGGAGGTGTACGGCGGCGCCGGGGTGCACGTCGAGTACCTGGCCCGCGAGCTGCGCCGGCTCGCCGACGTCCGGGTGCACTGCTTCGGCGCGCCGCGCTCGGAGCCGGGGGTCACCGCGTACGCCGAGCCGGCCGCGCTGGCCGGTGCGAACGCCGCGCTGCGCACCATGGGCGTGGACCTGGAGATGGCCGCCGGCTGCGCCGGCACCGACGTGGTGCACAGCCACACCTGGTACGCCAACCTGGCCGGGCACACCGCGAAGCTGCTGCACGGGGTGCCGCACGTGGTCACCGCGCACAGCCTGGAGCCGCTGCGACCGTGGAAGGCCGAACAGCTCGGCGGCGGGTACGCGCTCTCGTCCTGGTGCGAGAAGACGGCGTACGAGGCGGCCGACGCGATCGTCGCGGTCAGCGCCGGGATGCGGCGCGACGTGCTGACCGCGTACCCGAGCGTGGACCCGGACCGGGTACGCGTGGTGCACAACGGCATCGACACCGCGCAGTACTCCCCCGACCACGGCACCGACGTGGTGGACCGGCTCGGCATCGACCCGGCCCGCCCCAGCGTCGTATACGTGGGGCGGATCACCCGGCAGAAGGGCCTGCCCTACCTGCTGCGCGCCGCCCGTGAGTTGCCGGCCGACACCCAGCTGGTGCTGCTCGCCGGCGCCCCGGACACCCCGGACATCGCCGCCGAGGTGGAGGGTCTGGTGGCCGAGCTGCGGGCCAACCGCTCCGGGGTGGTCTGGGTGGCCGAGATGCTGCCCAAGCACGAGGTGATCCAGGTGCTCACCCACGCCACGATCTTCGTCTGCCCCTCGGTCTACGAGCCGATGGGCATCGTCAACCTGGAGGCGATGGCCTGCGAGACGGCCGTGGTGGCCACCGCCACCGGCGGTATCCCCGAGGTGGTCGCCGACGGCGAGACCGGGCTGCTGGTGCCGATCGAGCAGGCCGGCGACGGCAGCGGCCGGCCGCTGGACCCGGAGCGGTTCGTGGCCGACCTGGCGGCCGGGATGAACGAGGTGCTCGGCGACCCGAAGCGGGCGCAGGAGTTCGGGCTGGCCGGCCGCCGCCGGGCGGTGGAGCACTTCTCCTGGGACGCCATCGCCGAACGCACGGTCGAGGTGTATCGGTCGGTGGGCGCGACCGGGTGAGTCCGTACCGTTGTGGACCGGCCCCGGCCGATAGGATGGCGGCATGAGTTCGGAGGCGGTTGGGCGGGCGATGCCCCCGATCGTGACGCTCGACGACCTCACCGCGATGATGGCCGCGGACGAGCACCACCGGTACGAGATCAGTCCCGAGGGAGTCCTCTCCATCATGCCGCCGCCGGGATACGCCCACGCCATCATCGCGATCCGGCTCATGGTGTGGCTCGCCCAGGGCGGCGTGTCGACCGAGCTCGTCGCCCAGGCGGTCGGGCTGCGCATCCCCGGTCGTCATGGCGGCGTCGGCGGCCGGATCCCCGACCTGGTGGTCTGGTGCAAGGCTCAGGCCGACGGAGTATGGCTGCCGACCGACGACGTTCTCCTGGTGATCGAGATCATTTCGCCCGGCTCCGAAGGCATCGACACGGTCACCAAGCGCAGCGAGTACGCGGCTTCCGGCATCCCGCAGTACTGGGTCGTGGAGCAGGACGCGGCGCAGACCGTCACGATGCACAGCCTGGACGGCGACCGTTACGGCGTACGGGCGACCATGCCGCTCGCCTGGGTCCTCAACACCAGCCCGGCCGAGCACGACCTCGGCTGACGGTGCCTTCGGGCCGCTTGCCCGCGCGCGAACGGATCTCGCACAGTAGGTTGGCGGGGTGAGCGGACGGTTCCCCATCGAAGACGTCTCCCCCTCCGTCGCCTGCGGCCGGTACCCGGCCAAGGCGGTGGTCGGCGAGGTGGTCCCCGTGTCCGCGCGCGCCTACCGGGAGGGCCACGACGCGCTCGGCTGCAACGTGGTGTGGCGCGGCCCGGACGGCGCGGAGCGCCCCTTCACCCGGATGCGGGCCGGTGAGCCGGGCCAGGACACCTGGCACGCCACCATCCGACCCGACGCGGTCGGCGACTGGGTGTTCACCGTCGAGGCGTTCGGAGATCCCTATCTCACCTGGCAGAACGCGGTGACCAAGAAGATCGCCGCCGGGCAGGGGCCGGCCGAGCTGGCCAACGACCTGGCCGAGGGCGTACGCGTGCTCACCGCCGCGGTCGAGCTGGTCCCGGCAGGCGACACCGACCGGGTCCGGGCCGCGGCCGCCGCGTTGGCCGACGCGACGCTGGACCTGCACCGCCGGGTCGCCCCGGCGCTGGAGCTGGCCGACCTGCTCTGGGACCACCCGGTGCGGGAGCTGGTCACCACCGACGCGGAGCACCGGCTCTGGGTGGACCGCCCCCGGGCGCTCTTCTCCGCCTGGTACGAGTTCTTCCCCCGCTCCGAGGGCGCCGTCGCGGCCACCGTCGACTCCCCCGCCCGCTCCGGCACCTTCGCCACGGCCGCGTCTCGGCTGCCGGGGGTCGCCGCGATGGGCTTCGACGTGCTCTACCTGCCGCCGATCCACCCGATCGGCCGGGTCAACCGCAAGGGCCGCAACAACGCGCTCACCGCCGGGCCGGACGACGTCGGCTCGCCGTGGGCGATCGGCGCCGCCGAGGGCGGCCACGACGCCATCCACCCCGACCTGGGTACGCCGGCGGACTTCCGCGACTTCGTCGCCGCCGCCGCCGAGCAGGGCCTGGAGGTGGCGCTGGACCTGGCGTTGCAGTGCGCGCCGGACCACCCGTGGGTGACCGAGCACCCGGAGTGGTTCACCACCCGGGCCGACGGCAGCATCGCGTACGCGGAGAACCCACCGAAGAAGTACCAGGACATCTATCCGCTGAACTTCGACAACGACCCCGACGGCATCCGCGCCGAGGTGCTGCGGGTGGTGCTGCACTGGGTGGGCGAGGGCATCCGGATCTTCCGGGTGGACAACCCGCACACCAAGCCGTTCGACTTCTGGCACTGGCTGATCGCCGAGGTGAAGAGGGTCGACCCGGACGTGCTCTTCCTGGCCGAGGCGTTCACCCGGCCGGCGATCATGCACGGGCTGGGCAAGGTCGGCTTCACCCAGTCGTACACGTACTTCACCTGGCGCACGTCGGCGGCGGAGATGCGGGCGTACTGCGAGGAGCTGGTCGCCGCGGCCGACTACATGCGGCCGAACTTCTGGCCCAACACCCCGGACATCCTGCACGAGTCGTTGCAGCACGGCGGCCCGCCGATGTTCAAGATCCGGGCGGTGCTGGCCGCGCTGCTCTCCCCCTCCTGGGGCATGTACGCCGGCTTCGAGCTCTTCGAGCACCTGGCCCGCCCCGGCGCCGAGGAATACCTGGACAACGAGAAGTACGAGCTGCGCCCCCGGGACTGGGCCGCGGCCGAGAAGCACGGCCGGTCGCTGGCGCCGTTCATCACCACCCTCAACCGGGTACGCCGGGACAACCCGGCCCTGCACCGGCTGCGCAACCTGCGCTTCCACGACATCGACAACCCGGCGCTGCTCTGCTGGTCCAAGCACGACCCGGAGACCGGCAACACGGTCATCGTGATCTGCTCCTTCGACCCGCAGACGGTGCAGTGGGGCAACACGACGCTGGACATGCCGGCCTTGGGCTTCGACTGGCACGAGCGGTTCACCGTGCACGACGAGCTGACCGGCGCCAGCTACGACTGGGGGCAGCGCAACGCGGTGCGGCTGGACCCGTACCTGCAACCGGCGCACGTGCTCACGGTCCGCCGCCCGGCCGCGCCGCCGGAGCCGGAACCGGCGGTCACCGCCCCGGTCGAGCTGACCGTCGAGGACGTGCCGGACGACCTGTCCGGCGGCAACGCGCCCACCGGCCCGGTCGACGGCCCGCCGCCCCCGGCCGCCGCGACCGACGACGGCCACTCCCCCGGCCCGGCCAGCCGCGCCCCCGACGGCCCCGCGGCCGCCGCCGTTCCTCGTCCCCGCCGCGGCAAGGGCGCCAAGGGCCGCAAGCGCGGCGCCGCTCCGACCACGAACGCCCCGAAGGACACCCGATGGACCAGCTGATCGCCGGCGAGTCGCACGACCCGCACGCCCTGCTCGGCGCGCACCCCGCCGACGGGCGGACGACCATCCGCACCCTGCGTCGGGGCGTCGGCGACGTCACGCTGCTCCTCGACGGGGAGCGGCACCCGATGAAGCGGGTGCACGACGCCGGAGTCTTCGAGGTCACCGTGCCGGGCGAGGTGCTCGACTACCGGGTCGAGGTGGACGGCGCGGTCCGGGACGACCCCTACCGTTACCCGCCGACCCTGGGCGAGCTGGACCTGCACCTGATCGGCGAGGGGCGGCACGAGCGGCTCTGGGAGGCGCTCGGCGCGCGGGTCTTCGACGAGGGCGTGGCCTTCGCCGTCTGGGCGCCGAACGCCCGGGCGGTCCGGGTGGTCGGCGACTTCACCGGCTGGGGTCCGGACGACGGCTGGCCGATGCGCTCGCTCGGCGAGAGCGGCGTCTGGGAGATCTTCGTGCCCGGCGCGCACGTCGGCGCCCGCTACAAGTACCGCATCCTCGGCGCCGACGGGCAGTGGCGGGACAAGGCCGACCCGCTCGCCGGGTACGCCGAGACCGCGCCGGCCACCGCCTCGGTCGTGCACCACTCGACGTACGAGTGGTCCGACGGCGACTGGCTGGCCCGGCGCGCGAGGCGGCAGCCGCACCAGGAGCCGATGAGCGTGTACGAGGTGCACCTGGGTTCCTGGCGTCCCGGACTGAGCTACCGGGAGCTGGCCGACCAGCTGACGGAGTACGTCACCGAGCTGGGCTTCACCCACGTGGAGTTCCTGCCCGTGATGGAGCACCCGTTCGGCGGCTCGTGGGGCTACCAGGTCACCGGCTACTACGCCCCGACGTCCCGCTTCGGCGACCCGGACGACTTCCGGCACCTGGTCGACCGGCTGCACGCCGCCGGGATCGGGGTCATCCTGGACTGGGTGCCCGCGCACTTCCCCAAGGACGAGTGGGCCCTCGCGCGCTTCGACGGCACGCCGCTCTACGAGCACCCGGACCCGCGTCGCGGCGAGCACCCCGACTGGGGCACGTACGTCTTCGACTTCGGCCGCCGCGAGGTCCGCAACTTCCTGGTCGCCAACGCGCTCTACTGGCTCGACGAGTTCCACGTCGACGGGTTGCGGGTCGACGCGGTCGCCTCGATGCTCTACCTCGACTACTCCCGCCAGGAGGGGCAGTGGCTGCCCAACCGGTACGGCGGCCGGGAGAACCTGGAGGCGATCGCCTTCCTGCAGGAGACCAACGCCACCGTCTACAAGAATTACCCGGGCGTGCTGATGATCGCCGAGGAGTCGACCGCCTGGCCGGGGGTCACCCGGCCCACCGCCGACGGCGGGCTCGGCTTCGGGTTCAAGTGGAACATGGGCTGGATGCACGACACCCTGCTCTACACCTCGAAGGACCCGATCTACCGCCAGCACCACCACCACCAGCTCACCTTCTCCCTGGCGTACGCCTGGAGCGAGAACTACGTGCTGCCGATCAGCCACGACGAGGTGGTGCACGGCAAGGGTTCCCTGACCGGCAAGATGCCCGGCGACACCTGGCAGCGGCTGGCCAACGTACGCGCCCTGCTGGCGTACATGTGGGCGCACCCCGGTAAGCAGTTGCTCTTCATGGGCTGCGAGCTGGCCGACGACCGGGAGTGGAGCGAACAGCGCGGCCTCGACTGGTACCTCCTGCACGATCCGGCGCGGGCCGGCGTGCAGCGCCTGGTCGCGGACATGAACCGCGCGTACCGGGAGGTGCCGGCGCTCTGGGCGCAGGACACCGAGCCGGCCGGCTTCCGGTGGATCGCCGGGGACGACGTCGCCAACAACAGCGTCTCGTTCATCCGGATCGCGCCGGACGGCGGCACCCTGGTCTGCGTGGCCAACTTCTCCGCCGCCCCGCTGGAGGACTACCGGGTCGGCCTGCCGGCCGGCGGCACCTGGGCCGAGATCCTCAACACCGACGCCCACCACTACGGCGGCTCGGGCGTCGGCAACCTCGGCGCGGTGCACGCCGAGGACGTCCCCTGGCACGGCATGCCGGCCTCGGCGCCGCTGCGGGTGCCCCCGCTGGGCGTGCTCTGGCTCCGCCCCACCACCTGACTCCCAACCCGCCCCGACGTTCCAGGGCCGCCGCGCGCCGGACCACCGACGTGCGGCAGGTCGGTGCCTGCTGTCCCACGGTGCGCCCCACTTACGGCACGTCGCGGCCTCGGATGCCACAGAGCGCCCCGCCCCTCGCGGCCTCAGCCGCCACAGGGGGCCCCGCCTGCGGCAAGTCGGGCTCTTCCCGACCCACGGATGCGTGGCCGGCGTCCTGGGGGCAGCTCCCGAGTGAGCGTGATGCCTCTCAGGAATATTTATGACTGAGAGGTATCACGCTCTCACAACTTGTCGACCGTCCAGCCGTTGCGCTGCGTCACCGTGAACCCTGAACCTGGTCCTTCCGTACCGCTGACCGGATGCCGGAGACCGTGACGAGGCGGAGGAGCTTCGATGGCGTGGCGCAGGGGCACGATCAGCAGGACCAGCAGGGGTACGAGTGGCAGGCGGGTGCCGGCGGGCCGGCCTGCCAACCGGAAGATCGCCGGAGGGGTCGCGCTGGCGGTTACCGCCGGCGCGGCCTTCGCGGTGGCCACCGGCACGGGGCAGGCGGCGGAGAACTGCCAGGGCTTGGACGGCGCCCTGCGCAACAACCTGACCTTCATCGCCGACCAGCGCCGGAACCCGGACGCCAACTCGGCCGCGCGGATCGCCAACCGGCAGGCGGTGATCGACCTCATCGAGCAGCGCCGGACCGCGGCCGGCTGCTCGGGTCAGGTGGAGGTGGCCGCGGTGGCCTGCCCGATGGTGCCCTGGGAGGAGGCGGTCGCCACCGAGCTGGACCGGGCCTGGTCGGTCACCGAGGCGATGGGCGGGGAACGTTCCGGGCAGTTGCCCGATCCGGCCGCGACCGAGGTACGCGTGCAGCGGCTCGACGGGATCGTCGGCGGCATCCGCGGCATCGTCCAGGGCGCGATCCAGGCCCGGCAGGGCGCCGGGAACGGCCTGGCGGCCGGTGCGGGCGGCGACGCGGCGGGCGGCGACGCGGCGGGCGGCGGCGCTGCGAACGGCGGCGGGGCGGGCATCGGCGCGGCCAGCGGCGCGTCGAACGGCGGTGGCACGGCCGGTGGCGCGGCGGGCGGTGGCGGCGGAGCCGGTCGGGCGGCGGGCATCATCAACGCCGTCGGCGGGCTGATCGGACAGATCGCCGGCATCGTGCAGGCGGCCCGGGCTGCCCGCGACGCCGCAGCAGCCCAACAGGCCGGCGACCAGCAAGCGGTCGGCCAGCAGGCCGGTGGCCAGCAGGCCGGTGGCCAGCAGGCCAACGGTGGCAACGGGGACCAGCAGGCCGCAGCCGGCGGCGACGGCCTCGGCGGTCAGCAGGCCGTCGGTGGGCAGCAGGAACGCGCGGGTGCCCGGGTGGCGGCCAGGATCGAGCAGATCCGGGCCCGCATCCAGCAACTGTGGGCAGTCGTGCAGCAGATCCGGGCAGCCCGCCAGGCCGCCAGGGACCAGGCCGCCCAGGGCCAGGGCCAGGTGCAGGGACAGGACCGAGGTCAGGGACAGCGCGGGGCCGGGGCCGGCACGCTCGGAGCCGCGGCCCAGGAAGAGCCGGCCGGAGGCGTCACGGTCCACCGGGTGGCCGATCCCCGCGTGCCGGCCTGCGTACCGGACGGCGAGGTGGCGCACACCACCGACTGAGCGGGCAGCGGCGGGCGCGGGCCGGTCAGACGTACGTGCAGATCAGGCCAGGTCGAGCAAGCCAGCCTCACAGTCAGACCAGGCCCGCGTCCCGCAGCAGCTTCCACAACCCGGCGCCGTCGGGGGCGGAGAGCCACTTCTGCCCCACCGGGCCCGAGGACGACGACCCGGCCGGGGCGGGCAGGCTACCGGCGAGCACGGCCTGGGTGGGCGAGAGCCGGCGGATCGCCACCCCGGCGATGCTCTCCGGGTGGGCGGCCGCGAACTCGCGGTAGATCTCCTGGTCGTGCTGGCCGTCGTCGCCGATGAGCAGCCAGCGGACGTCCGGGAACTCCCTGGCCAGCCGGGCCAGGGTGGCCCGCTTGTGCTCGCGGCCGCTGCGGAACCACCGGTCGGCCGTCGGACCCCAGTCGGTGAGCAGCAGCGGCCCGGCCGGATAGAGGTGCCGGGACAGGAACCGGGTCAGGGTGGGCGCCACGTTCCACGCCCCGGTCGACAGGTAGAACACCGGCGCCCCGGGGTGGGCGGTGGCCAACCGCTCGTAGAGCACCGCCATGCCGGGCACCGCGTTTCTCGCGTGCTCGTCGAGCACGAAGGTGTTCCAGGCGGCCAGCATCGGCCGGGGCAGCGCGGTCACCATGACCGTGTCGTCGATGTCGGAGACGATGCCGAACCGGACACTCGGGTCGACGATGCGGACCAGCGCCTCCACCGGCTCGGCGTCGGCGACGGTGAGCCGTACCGACGACCAGCCCGGGGTCAGGTCGGCCTCGACCACGGTGTCGACGAAGCCGCTGCGGTCGGCGCACGCCTCGTGCACCACCCCGCCGGCCTCGATCGTCACCCGCACGTGCTTGGCCGGCAGGGTGGCGAAGCTGCGCCACCCCCGCACCTTCTCCGGCTTGCCCTTGGCGCGGACCTCCGGCCGGCCGAGCAGCACCCGGCACATCACCCGAGCCCAACCGGGCGCGCCGTAACCGGCGTACGCGACGATCTTCATCTGCCACCCGGTGCGCCGCAGCCGGCGCTCGACCAGTTGGTGGACGGCGTCCTCGATCCGCGCGGCCCGGTGCAGGGTCGGGATGGCGAGTTCCCCGGTGGGTGGCGATGCTGGCACGCTGCCACCCTGCCACAACCTGCCCGCACCGGCCAGGCGAGCCGGTTCCGACCGGCCTGCGCCGATCGACCCCGCGCCGCCCCCGCCGCGTGCGAGACTCCGGGACGAAACGGCATGCGCGCCGAGGGTGAGCGCGACGACAGGCGGGACGACGACGGGGGCGTGGACGTGTCGACCGCGCAGGGGCGCCGGAAACGGTGGCGACCGCGTCCGGACGCTCCGGCGCTGGTCGCGCTGCTGCTCGGGCTGGCCGGGCTCGGCTACCGGCTGGTCCTGACGCTGCTGACGTTGCCGACCTCCAACAGCGACGAGGCGACGTTCGGTCTGGCCGCGATGCACATCGCCGCCGGCCGGGAGCACCCCGTCTTCCTCTACGGGCAGCGCTACATGGGCATGGCGGAGGCGTACCTGGCCGCGCCGCTGATCGCGGTGGCCGGGCCGAGCTGGCCGGCGCTGCGGCTGCCGGTGCTGGTCCTGCACGCCGTCTTCGTGTGGCTGCTGTACCTGCTGACCCGGCGGATCTGCTCGCCCTGGTTCGCCGCCTTCATGGTCGGACTGCTGGCGCTCGGTTCGGAACGGGTGGTGCGCGACCAGCTGACCGCGGTCGGCGGCCGGCCCGAGGCGAAACCGGCGGTGGTGCTGATGCTGCTGATCGTGGTGGGGCTGGCGGAACGCCGGATCCACCACCGCCGGTTGGCCGTCGGGCTGTTCGGCCTGCTCGCCGGCCTGGCCGTCTGGTCCGACTGGCTGGTCCTGCCGTACCTGGCGGTGGCCGGCCTGCTGCTGCTGCGGGTGTCCGGCCGGGAGCTGGTGGGCTGGGCCGGCGTGCTGCTGGTCGGCGGATTCCTCCTCGGGGCCGCCCCGCTGATCCACGACAACCTGGTCGCGCCGCCCGGGCAGGGCTCGCTGTCGGTGCTGCGCGAGGTCAACGCCGGCACGGGCGCCCACCCGACCTGGCCGGCCCGGCTGGCCGGCGGGCTGCTGGAGAGCGTGCCGCTGGCCGCCGGGCTCTGCCCCGGTTACGGGTGCGCCCGCGCAACCATCTGGTACGGGCTGCTCTATCTGCCGCTGCTGGTCGGCGCCGTGGTGCTCGCAGTGGTCGCCTACCGCCGGGCCGCAGGTCGCCCGGCCGGGATCCGGGTCCGGCCGCTGACCCACCTCGCGCTGCTCGCCGGCGCCGGGTTGACCCTGCTCGCGTACGTCCGCAGCCCGCTCGCCGCGATCGAGCCCCTCGGCAACGCCCGCTACCTGTCGGTGTTGCAGATCTCCCTGCCGGCGGTGCTCTGGCCGCTCTGGCTGGCCGCCGCGCACGCCCGACGGGGTACCGCCGGGGTGGCCGGCCGGATCGGCGGCGCGCTGGCCGCCGGCGCGCTGGCCGTGCTGACCGTGGCCACCCTGGCTGCCACCGTCGGCTTCCTGGCCACCTCCGGCGGGCTGCGCGAGCAGGAGCGGCAGGCGCAGCGGCTCGCCGACGAGGTACGCCGGCTGGGTCTGCGCGAGGTGTACGGGGAGTACTGGACCTGCAACCGGCTGACCTTCAACACCGGCGAGGAGGTGGTCTGCGCGGTCGTCGACGGCCAGCTGACGCCGGGCTTCAACCGCTACCGGCCGTACTGGGCGCGGGTGGGCCGGGCGGCCCGCCCGGGTTACGTGCTGGCGGTCGACTCCCCGGCTGACCGCCGGCTGCGCGCCCTGCTCGGCGACCGGGCCGAGGACGCGAAGGTCGCCGAGCTGGGCGGTTATCGCGTGTACCACCCGGAGACGGCCGTGCGGCCCTGGCGGTGAGGCCGGCCCGTACGCTTTCCGACGTGCTCATCCTGCTGCCGCCCTCCGAGGGCAAGGCCGAGGCCGGGACCGGCCGCCGGCTGGACCTGTCCCGGCTCAGCCTGCCGGAGCTGACCCACGCCCGGGAGGAGGTGCTGGCCGCGCTGGTCACCACGAGCACCGACCCGGACGAGGCGGCGACCCTGGCGGCGTTGGGCCTGAGCGAGGGGCAGCGCGGCGAGCTGCGCCGCAACGCCCGGCTCCGCACGGCGGCCACCGCCCCGGCCGGCCGGATCTACACCGGGGTGCTCTACGAGGCGCTGGACCTGGCCACCCTCCCGCCGGCCGCCGAGCGGCTGGCCCGCCGGTCGGTGCTGATCAGTTCCGGACTCTGGGGCGCGGTACGCCTCACCGACCGGATCCCGCCGTACCGCTGCCCGATCGGGGCGCGCCTGCCCGGGGTGGGTGCGCTGTCGACGTACTGGCGGCGGACGCTGGCCCCGGCGCTGACCGAGGCGGCCGGCGACCGGCCGGTGCTGGACCTGCGCTCCGGCGCGTACGCGGCGACCTGGGCGCCCCGCGGGGAGCTGGCCGCCCGCACGGTGACGGTGCGGGTGCTGCACGAGCGGGAGGTGGACGGGGTGCCGGTGCGCAGTGTGGTCAGCCACTTCAACAAGGCCACCAAGGGCCGGCTGGTCCGGGAGCTGCTCACCGCCGGCGCCCGGCCCCGCACCGCGGCCGGCCTGGTGACGGCCCTGCGCGACCTGAAGTACCCGGTGCTGGAGCAGCCGACGCCGCCCGGCCGGCCCCGGCAGGTCGACGTCGTGGTCACGGAGCTGTAGGCGCAAGTTTTCCTCAAGGCTGGGCCTGACCGGTTTCCTCCGGGCCGGCGGCGGGTGACGGTAAGGGGACCCGACGTGCGACAAGGAGCACCGACATGGCCCCCGAAACCATGCTGCTCGACCGGCACCGGCCGCCGTCGACGCCGCCCCCGCTGGACTGGCTCACCCTCGCCGACGCCTTCGAGATCGCCTGCCTGGTCCGCTGCGCCCCGGCGCACCCGGTCGACGGCCGGCGGGGCGGCGCCGAGCCGTACCGGGGGGCGCCGGTCGAGTTCAACCGCCCCGAGGCCGCGCACCGGATGCGCCAGCTGCTCACCCGGCTGGACGTGCCGGTGGAACACCAGGTCACCACCGGCGGGCTGCGCCGCCGCTACGAACTGCACCGGCTGGAGGTGCCCCGGGAGCACCGCCCGGCGTACGCGCGGCTGGTCGAGGCCGGCTGGCGGCAGGGTCGCCGGGAGCTGCTCGGCGGGCCGGTCCCCGGGGCGTCGGCGGCGCGTCGGCTCTGGCGTACCCGGTTGGCCGCCGCGGCCTGGCGCTCCGCCCTGCTGGCCGGCGGCCGGCACGTACGCCGGCACATCCTCGGCGTCCGGCTGGCCGACCGGGAGCTGGCCGCGGTCCTGGTCCGCGGCGCCGCGCTGCTGGACGTCCCGGCGCTGCTGCGACCCGGGGCGGGCTGCTTCGTGGTCTGCGTCGCCGACGGCCCGGACCGGCGCCGGATCCTGGACAACGCCGCCCTCGCCCCGGCCCCCGCGCCGGTCTGTCCACCACCGGACCTGGACGCCGGGCAGGACTGACCGGACGCGGGTTGCGACGGCCGGCGTCACCGGCGCAGAGTGCAGCCTGTGAACCGTGGCCGGTCTGTCCCGGGCCGCCGGCACCTCGCCCGGCTGGCCCTGCTCGCGCTGCTGGTCACCGCCGTCCTGCCGCGGCTCGCCGGCTGCCGCGACGAGCCCGCCGAGCCGGTGCGGATCCGGATCGCCACCGGCAGCCCTACCGCCGTCTACCACGCCTTCGGCGAGTCGCTGGCCACCATCCTCAACCGGGAACTGCCCGGGGTCCGGGCCAGCGTGCTGGTCACCGCCGCCTCCCAGGCCAACGTCGGGCTGGTCGGCTCCGGCGAAGCCGAGCTGGGCTTCACCCAGGCCGACGTGCTCACCGCCGACGTCGTCGGGCAGTCCAGGGTGCTGGCCGTGGCGCGGGTCTACGACGACCTGCTGCACCTGGTCACCCTGGCCGGTGGCCCGGTACGCCGGCTGGCCGACCTGCGCGGGCACCGGGTGTCGGTGGGGGCGCCCGGTTCCGGCACCGCCACCACCGCCGGCCGGCTGCTGGACGTCGCCCACCTCACCGACGGCGTACGACGGCAGCAGCTCGGCCTGGACGACTCGGTGGCCGCGCTACGGGCCGGGCGGATCGACGCCTTCTTCTTCTCCGGCGGCCTGCCGGTACGCGCCGTCGAGGAGCTGGCCGCCAGCACCGCCACCCGGATCGTCGACCTGGGCGAGTGGACCGAGCCGCTGCGCCGTGCCCACGGCGAGGTGTACGTCACCCGGGACATCCCCCGGTCGGCGTACAACACCGATCCGGTGAGCACGGTGGCGAACCCGAACTACCTGATCGTCCGGGCGGACCTGCCGGAGCCGCTGGTGCGGGAGGTGACCCGGCTGCTGATGGACCGCCGGGCCGAGCTGGCCCGGGCGCATCCGGCTGCCGGCCGGATGAGCCCCCGGTCGGCGATCGCCACCGACCCGCTGCCGTTGCATCCGGGGGCGGCGGACTGGTACCGCGAGACCAAGCCCTAGCGGGGCTCGACGACGGCCGGGGCGGGGTCCACCGCCGGCGCCGGAGCGGGATCCGCGGCGGCTTCGGCCGGGTCCACAGCTTCGGCCGGGTCCACAGCTTCGGCCGGGTGGGCCGGCGGCGCCGGGAACCAGAGGCCGGCGGCCAGGCCCCGGGGCTCGACGGCCCGCATGGTGAGCCGGCCGGCGGAGGCGTCCACCAGCACGGCCACGATGGTCAGGCCCAGCCCGGCGCCGTCGACGTTCTGCACCTCCGGGGCCCGCCAGAACCGCTCGGTGGCCTGCCCCAACTGGCTCTGCGTCATGCCGGGGCCGGTGTCGCGCACCTCCACCGCGATGCCGCCGTCCTCCCGGCGGACGGTCACCGTCACCTCTCCCCCGGTCCCGCTGAACTTGACCGCGTTGTCGATCAGCGCGTCCAGGGACTGGTCGATCGCGGTGGGCACCGTCCGGGCGTACGCCGGCGTGGTCCCGACGGCCAGCCGCAACGTCACCGACCGGTGCCGGGCCAGCGGCTGCCACGCGGTGACCCGGGAGGCCGCGACGGCAGCCGCGTCCACCACCACCCGCTCGTTCTCCGCCCGTTCGGCCCGGGCGAGGGTGAGCAGGGCGTCGAGCACCTGCGCCAGCCGGTCGGTCTCCTCCAGCGCCAACCGGTGCTCGGCCCGGCCGTCCGGGTCGGTCAGGCCGGGGCCCAGCTCCTCCACCCGTAGCCGCAGCGCGGTCAGCGGGTTGCGCAGCTGGTGACTGGCGTGGGCCACGAAGGCGCGCTGCCGGTCCATCACGTCGGAGACCGCGTCGGCCATGTCGTTGAAGCTGGCCGCCAAACGGCGCAGCTCGGGTGGGCCGAGCCGGGGCCGCACCCGGGCGGTACGCCGACCCTCGGCGATCTCGTGCGTGACGGCGTCCAGTTCGGTGACCGGGCGCAGCACCCAGCCGGCCAGCCCGAACGCGGTCAGCACGCAGGCCAGCACGGCGACCATCCCGATCCCGGCGAGCAGCAGCCACCAGGTGGTGACGGTACGCCGGACCCGGTCCGCCGGCGTGGCGGTGACCACGGCGCCGAGCACCTCACCGCCGTCGTTGATCGGCACGGCCACCACCACCGGCCCGTCCGCCCACGGCCAGACCAGCTCGGGCGCGCTGAACTGCTGGCCGGACAGGGCGGTGTCCAGCGCCACCGCGCTGCCCGACCCGCCGCGCCAGCCGGCCGACGCGGCGACCGTCCGGCGTTCCCGGTCGACCACGACCGCGCCGATGCCGTACAGCTGGTGGTAGGCGCGCAGCTCGCTGCCGAGCGAGCCGGGGGCGCCGCTGCGCAGCGCCGGTCGGGCCAGCGAGGCGAACCGGGTGGCGTCGGCCAACCGGTCCGCGCGGACCCGGTCGGTCTCCCGGGTGGCCAGGGTCGCCGCGAGCGGGGTCTCCAGCGCCAGCAGCACCAGCACCATCAACAGCAGGTAGCTGATCACCAGCCGACGACGCACCCCGGCCTCCTCTACTCGCCGCGCAGCCGGTAGCCGACCCCGCGTACGGTCTCCACCAGGGTGGAGTCGCCAAGCTTGCCGCGCAACGATCCCACGTGCACCTCGACGGTGTGCCGGTCCGCCCAGGTGGTGCCCCAGACGTCGAGCAGGATCCGGTCCCGGGGCACCGCGACCCCGGGCTGCCGGGCGAGCGAGAGCAGGATGCCGAACTCCTTGCGGGTCAGCGCCACCGGCCGGTCGTGGACGGTGACCGTGCGCCCCTCGACGTCGATGCGTACCGCGCCGACCTCGATCGCGCTGCGCTGCGGCGGGGTGTGCGCGGCCCGCCGCAGCACCGCCTCGATCCGGGCCTGCAACTCCACCATGGAGAACGGCTTGACCACGTAGTCGTCGGCGCCGAGCCGCAGGCCGAGCACCCGGTCGCGCTCCTCGCCCCGGGCGGTGACCGCGATGATGCCGAGCTGGCTGCTGCGCCGGCGCAGCTCCCGGCAGAGGTCGGTGCCGTCGCCGTCGGGCAGCGTCAGGTCGAGCAGCACCAGGTCGCAGGGGGCGGCGGAGAGTGCGGCGGCGACGGTGGGCGCGTGCTCCACCTCGTAGCCGCGCCGGCTCAGCGCCGACGACAGGGCCGCGGCCACCCGACGGTCGTCCTCGACGAGCAGGATGCGCACCTCTACCCCCCGTTCGTCGGTCCGTTGCCCTGGGAATGGTGGCAGACGCACCGGCCCCGCGGGAGGGCCGGTCGGTCGGCGGCACCGGACCGTACGCTGGTGCGGTGATCTACAAGTTGCTGCCGACGACCGAATGGGACGCCGCCTGTCAGCGGGGCCGGTTCACCGGGTCCGCCGTCGACCGCGAGGACGGCTACCTGCACTTCTCGGCCGCCGACCAGGTGGTGGAGACGGCCCGGCGGCACTTCGGCGGGGCGACCGGGCTGACCCTGCTGACCGTCGACCCGGCCCGCCTGGGCGCCGCCCTGCGCTGGGAGGCGTCCCGCGGCGGCGCGCTCTTCCCGCACCTCTACGGCGATCTGCCGGTCGACGCGGTGGTGGTGGCGGAGGCCCTGCCGGTGGACCGGCCGGCGGCGGACGCGGTCGCGGCGCTGCTGCCCTGACCGGAGCGCGCACACCGTCGGGTGTCCGACAGTGACCCGGGCTATCCCCCGGGAGAGGCGCGTCGGGCGCACCGGGTGATGCTGCCCTTGTTAGGCTGCCCGCGCGGTTTCGGATCATCAGACGCCCCGGCCCACCGGTCCCGCCGGTGGTCGGCCGGGCTGCGCCGAAGAGGAACAGGATATGGACGTCGCAGCGGAAGACGGTCGCGACGAGAGGACTTCCCCCGGTTCCCTTCCCGTGACCGACGGTCGGCGGGTGCCCACCGGGCCCGAGCGGACCGACCCGACCACCACCGACCCGACCACCACCGACCGGCCGACCCGCTCCGGGCCGCTCCGGGCGCTGGCCCTGGCCTGGCCGGCCCTGCTCGGGTACGCGGCCGTCCGCGCCGTCGGCCTGGTGGTGCTCGGGATCTGGGCGGAGGCGCGGGGCCTGTCGTTCGACGCCCTGCTCACCGATCGCTACGACAGCCGGTGGTATCTCCAGATCGCGACGCTGGGCTACGACCGGGCCGAGAACCTGCACAGCAACATGGCCTTCTTCCCGCTCTATCCCGGGCTGGTCGCGTTCTTCGGTGACTCCTGGGCGATGGACCTGCGCCAGGCGGCCATCACCGTGTCCTGGGTGGCGGCCCTCGCCGCGGCCTGGGGGCTCTTCGCCATCGGCAACCACCTGCAGGACCGCCGGACCGGGGTGCTGCTCGCGGTGCTCTGGGGTGTGGTCCCGCACGCCGTGGTGGAGAACCTCGCCTACACGGAGGCGATCTTCACCGCCTTCGCCGCCTGGGCGCTGTACGCCGTGCTCACCGAGCGGTGGCTCACCGCCGGCGTGCTCTGCCTGATCGGCGGGCTGACCCGCCCGACCGCGTCGTCCCTGGTGGCGGTCGTCGGGCTGGCCGCCCTGGTCGCGCTGATCCGACGGCGGGGGCCGTGGTGGCGGCCGCTGGTCGCCATGCTCCTGGCGCCGCTGGGCTGGCTGGCCTTCGTCGCCTGGGTCGCCGACCGCACCGGCCGAGCGGACGGCTGGTTCCTCATCCAGGGCAAGGGCTGGAACTCGTCGTTCGACGGGGGCGCGTTCACCTGGAGCCGGACCGGGGACGTCCTCGACCACCCGTCCCGGCTGGCGCATTACCTGGTGGTGCTGGTCCTGCTGACCGCCCTGACCCTGTTCGTGCTGAGCATCATGGACCGGCAGCCGTGGCCACTGCTGCTCTACAGCGGGTTGCTGCTGGTCACCACGATCGGCGCCGCCGGCTACTACCACTCCAAGGGCCGGTTCCTGCTGCCCGCGTTCGCGCTGCTGCTGCCGGTGGCGGGGGCGCTGGCGGGCGCCCGGCGGGGCCGGGCGTACCCGGTGCTGATCCTGCTCACCGCGATCTCCGCCTACTGCGGCGGCTACCTGATGCTGGTCTGGACGTCGTCGCCCTGACTCGGCCGGTCAGCGGGTGAGCGGACGGACGTCCCACACCCACACGTCGTCCACCTGACGTCCCGGGCCGTAGCAGGCGTCCAGGACGGTACGCAGCGCCGCCGCCCGGGGATGGCCGGCGGGCAGCACCAGAGCGTCCGCCTTCCAGTGCCGGACATCGGCCACCGCCCGGTCCCGGTCGGCGGCGGTCACCGCGGTGCCCCGGGTGCCGGCGGCGACCGCGGTCAGCAGCGCCGCCGTCGGTCGGGGCTCGACCCCCCACCGGCCGGTGCTGTCGGTGGGCGAGGTGGGGGCGAGGAAGTAGCCCTGCGGCACGGCGAACCCGGCGACGGCGGCGGAACCCCAGCGGATGGAGGAGAAGTTGTCCACCGGCACCGGCACCAGGGTGCGCCCCTCGGCGACGTGCTCGCGCCAGGCGCCGGAGGTGACGAACTCCGGCACGGGTGGCCGGGCCTGCGCGGGCAGCGGGGTGGGCACCATCGGCAGCAGCCCGGCGACCAGCGCCGCAGCGGCGGCCAGCCGCAGCGGCAACCGGCGGCCACCGGCACCCGTGGTGGCGGTGAGCACCCGGTCCAGCCAGATCGCCAGCAGCAGGCCCAGCGCCACCGTGGTGATCAGCGCGAACCGGGCGATCACCATGGAGTCGAAGACCGGCAGGTGCGCCAGGAGCGCGAACGGCGCCGGCGTGTCGGTGCGTTCCCGACCCCAGGCCCACGTCGACCCCTGGGAGAGCAGCGCGGTGACCACGCCCACGACCACCAGGATGCGTACGACCAGCAACCGCCAGAGCGCCACCGCGGCGACCAGCGCCAGCAGCAGCGCGGGCAGGCCGAAGAAGCTCGCCTCCTCGGTGGTGTTGGCGACCAGTCCCTTGGTGTCGCCGCCGAAGACGGTGCGGGTGGCGAACGCGGCGAAGGAGGCCAGCTTCAACGCGTACACGTCGTGCTCGCCGGGGTGGCCGGTGCGGTGCTGCGGCCCGGCGAACTGCATCCAGAGCGGGTACGCGGTGGCGACGGCCACCAGCACTCCGGCGACCGCCAGCCCGCCCAGCGTCCGGGGCGCCTCCCGCACCGCCCGGCGCGGGCTGAGCAGCAGGTACGCCAGTGCCGCCAGCGCGCAGCCCACCGCGACCAGGAAGAGGATCTCCAGCCCGATGTAGAACTGGGCGACGACCAGCGCGCCGAGCACCAGCCCGTCGCGGACGGTGTGCCCCGGCCGGGTGAGCCGGACGACCTGCCAGAGCAGGAACGGCACCAGCCACTGGGCGGTGATGTGCGGGTGACCGTTGCTGTGCGACACCAGCGCCGGGGCGAAGGCCAGCACCAGCCCGCCGACGAACGCCGCGACCCGGGAGGTGACCACGTGCCGGGCCAGCACCAGGTACCAGGCCAGGCCGGTGGCGACCAGGTTGAGGGTGATGAAGACCAGGTACGACAGGGCCGCGCTGCCCAACACGGTGACCGGGGTCAGCAGCAGGCCGGGCAGTTGCATGCCGACGTTGGTCATCAGGTTCACCCCGTCCGGGGCGTTCTGGAGGGTGGTGAAGAACGGGTTGTCCAGTCCGGTGGTTGCGTGGGCGTCGAACGCCAGCATCCACTCGTTGAAGCTCTGGTCGCCGGGGCGGGTGCCGAGGAAGACGCCGTTCGGGTCGGCCCAGCCACGCCAGGTCACCACGAGGGCCGCGGCGAGGTAGGCCAGCGCCGCGAAGAGCACGGACCGCCACCCGGGTCGGCGCCCGGTCCGGTCCGCGTCCGGCGGGGTCTGCCGCTGCGCCGGGTCCTTCCCGTCGGCCGCGCCCGCCCCGGCCACCGAGCCGGCCCCGGACGACCCGGCCACCGTGCCGGGCGGACCGGCGGCGTCGGTGCGGGTGGTGTCGACGGGGGTGGTGTCGGCGTCGGTCGGGGCGAGGCTGGACTGGCGTTCCGTCACCCGTGGCATCTTACGGCCGCCGCCGCTCCGTTCAGCGGTACGCCTCGACCAGTGCCAGCACCGCCGCCGGGTCCTGCACGTGGGCGTTGTGGCCGAGCCCGGGCAGGGTCACCACCGGCACCCCCAACCCGCCGAGCTGCGCGTCGGTCACCATCGGGTCGTCCTCGCCCCGGGCCAGCAGCACCGGGGCGTCGGTGGCGGCCAGCAGGGCGGTCAGGTCGGGCGCGCCGACGGCGAAGGCGCCCGGGTCCATGGCGAGCCGCCACCGCCCGTCCGCGCTGCGCAGGCCCGCGTCGACCACCGGGTGGTCCGGGGCGAACAGCCCGGTCAGACCGGCCACCCGCAGGTAGCGCCGGGCCGCCTCGTCCCGGGTAGCGAACCAGGTGACCGGCCGCTGCGCCAGCTCCCCGGCCCTGGCCAGCTCGGCCGGCGACCAGACCGCCTTGATGCCGAGCCCGACCACCGCGGCGACGGGCAACCCGGCGGTCCGGGCGGCCAGCGCCAGGCCCACCACCCCGCCCAGCGAGTGCCCGAGGACGACCAGCCGGTCCCGGCCGTCGAGCCCGCCGGCCACCTGGTCGGCGAGCCCGCGGAAGGAGTACCGGAGCAGGCCGGGCGACCAGCCGTGACCGGCGAGGTCGGGCGCCAGCCACCGGCCGGGCCAGTCGCGTTCCAGCAGGGGCGCCCACGGCAGCCACACCTCACCGGTGGCGCCCATCCCGTGCAGGAGCAGCAGCAGGGGGCGGTCCCGCGTCCCGTCGACCATGGTGCGCAGTCTGCCACCGGTCGGACACGGCGCGCGAGGCCCGCCGTACGCGAAACGGACGCCGGCCCCCGTGGGGAGCCGGCGTCCGGTCGGTTCGTCGTATGGGTCAGGCGGAGTAGCCGCGGGTGGCGATCCAGTTCGCCAGGTCGGCGGCGCTGATCCAGTACGCCGGCAGCGACGGGTCGGCCGAGTCGGCGATCCGCAGGGTCCGGCCGTTGTCCTGGTAGCCGACCACCGCGATGTAGTGGCCGCCGGGGAAGGAGTGCCAGCCACCCTGGGTGTCGGTGGCGTCCCCGGCGATGTTCGCCACGACGCCGCGACCGTTGCTGACGGCCCTGACCACGTCGGCGCTGAGCCGCTCGATCTGCGCCGACGACGGGCTGCCGGCGAACATCGTCGTCCGGTACGGGGAGCCCTTCACCATCTGGTTGAGCACCCGGGTGGTGTCCTCGGCGGAGTTCGTGCCCATCTCGGTGGTGCCGAGCGGGCCGGCGAGGCCCTCCTGGGTGGCCTCGACGCCGCTGGCGCTCAGGGCGTTGCGCACGGCGGCCGGGCCGCAGTTGTAGTAGGTCGACTGGGCCTCGTAGGTGTAGTCGAGCACCTTGGTCGCCGGCGGCTTCTTCGCCGCGGGCTTCTCCGCCACGGCCTTCCTGGTCGCGGCCTTCTTGGTCGCGGCCTTCGTCGCGGTGACCTTCTTCGCCGCCGGGTTGCCGGTGAGGTCCGGGTCCGGGGTGGCGGTGGCCGACGGCGACGCCGGCGGGCTGACCGGCGCGGCGGCCGCGATCCGGGCCTGGCCACGGGTGGCGGCGTCGTCGAGGCGCGGTGCGGCCTCGGCCACCGCCGCGGCCTCCTGGCGGGCCGGCGCCTCGGCGGGGCCGGCCAGCAGCGCACCGGTGGCGGAGGCCGCCACCAGCGCCGCCGCCGAGGCGGCCACGACCTGGTAGGGACGTTCGGTGGCGAGGCGCCGCAGCTGTCGCTTGAGGTGGTGCTTCACGTCTTTTCCTCCACGGTACGGGGGGAGAGCGGCGCACCCCACCGAGGCGCGGAGGACTCACGCGCAGCAGGGGACGTCGGCCGAGGGCGGCCGCTCGCGGGGATGACGCCCGGTCAGCCGGGCGGAAGGTCGAACGCGGCGCTCAGCTCGCGCGCCCGGCGGGGGCGAGCGACGGCACCGCGGCACCGTGAAGGCGGAACATTCGAGGGGTGGGTTCGGGCACGGGTGGAGCTCCTTCCGCGACCGCCTACCGGGTTAGCTGACGGATTCGGGCGGGAAGAGCGCCCTACCGCGGGCCGTGGCCCTGCGGATTCACCCCGACGTACCTGGGTCCCCGGTTCGTGAACACGATTCGGCGGGTCCGAGCGGCGTCGCCACCTGCGATCGAGAACCGCTCCGGACCGCGCCGACACTACTTGTCGGTCACTGGCCTGCCAACCCCCCGCGAGCTGCGTAAACCCCGCCCGGACCGGCGACGCTTTCCGCGTTGGAGCACTGACCGTACTCAATGGGGACGACGGTTCCTCCCGGCCCGGAAAGGCCGGAACGGGACGGCCGGTGACCGAATTCCCCCAGTCGATCTCCGGGCTGGCCCGACACGCGCCCGATGACCGTTTCCACTGCCGAGTGACCGGCGTCACGCAAATTGAGCAGCTGGTCAGCCGACCCGGGCCGGGCGCCACCGGGTGGCCGTACGCGCCGGGGTGGAGGTCGACGCCGGGACGGTGCGGGGCCGCGACGCCGGGGCGACCCGGAGCCGCTGCGCCGCGGCGTACGCCTCGGCCGAGAGGGCACGGGCCGACTCGGCGGCCAGTTCGGCCGCCCGCCACGCCGACCGCTCCCGCTCGGCGGCCCCCCGGTAGCCGGCCAGCCGCCCGTCCCGGACCGCCCGGGCCAGGGTGACCTCCTGCTCCGCCGGGTGCCGGCGGGGATCCCACCCGTCCCGGTGGCCGAAGACGTCACTGAGCTGGCGGGCCGTCAACTCACCGCGCCAGTGCGCCGCCATCGCCGCCTGGTGCAGCCAGCGCTCGCGCTGCGCGTACTCGGCCGGGGTGCGCGGGGTACGCGGGGTCGGCATCGCGTCGGCGCCGGTGAACCGGCGGGCGGCCGTCTCCGCCTCGTCGTACGCCTGCCAGGCCAGGTCGACCTCCGCCTGGGCGGCCAGCCACTCCGACCGCCGACGGCGGGCGGTCTGGGTAGCGCCGGTCGCCGCCACGGCGACCTCGTCGGCGTACCGGCGCAGGTCGGCCGCCGCCGCGGCGGCGAGGGCGGCGGACGAGCCGGGGGCGGGTTCCTCGTCGGGCGCCCGGTCCCGGTCTGGGCGGGCGACCAGCACGGCGAGGACGGAGAGGGAGAGCACGAGCAGCGCCGACCAGATGGCGACGGCCTGCGGGACCTCGATCAGGAACTGCTGGAGGACGATGTTCATGACGGCACCTCGCGGGGAGCGGACGCGGTGGAGCGGGGAACCGCTGCCGCCGGACGGGTGGGCGCCGTCGCGGGCGCCACGACCGCCGGCCGGCGGGCTTGCGGTGATCAGGTCGAGGAAGAGTGGCGGGCGCGTGGCCCGCGGATCCGTCAGGCCACGGGCGGGGCACGAGGCCCGGTGGCCGCCACCGGCCGTCCGGCCGGCACGGGTCGGGACCCGGCCTCGGCCGTGGGGCCGACCGGTGCCGCCCCGACCGGGCCGCCGGCGACAAGCAGAAGGTGCACGGGGGTGACGTCGCCGCGCGTCGCGTCGGAGCCGGTGACGACCGCCCGGAGCTCGACCCCCGGACGGTCGGTGGCGTCGAGCCCGGCCGAGGTGGCCCGGCCGGGCGCCCCGAACGGGGCGGATGCCGGTGGGAGGCCGACGGTCGCCGCGAGCGGGACGGAGGCCGGTCGGAGGCCGACCGCGGTCGCCGCGAGCGGGGCGGAAGCCGGGTCGGCCGGACCGGGGCCGAGGGCGACCGAGGGGCCGGGCCCGGCGGGCAGCGGCACGGCGCCGGTAGAGAAGACCACGGCCAGGGCCAGGCTGGTCAGCAGCCGCCACGTCCAGCGCGCCACCCACCACAGCGGACCGGTGAGCGCGACGGGAAGCACGGCACCACGCTACCGTCGACCACCCCCGACCCGCACGGCGGCCGGGCGTGTCGTGGCCGGCACGCCGGGCCGCACCGACCAGGATGGACGCAGCTCAGACCGGGTCGCGCCGGCCCACGTACGCCAGTGGTTGGTCGGGGTCGCCGGAGCGCGGCGCCGGCACCCGCGCGGCGGACCCCGGCGGCGCGGCGGCCGGCTCCGGCGCGGTGGGCGACCCGACCGCCGGCCGGCGGCGGGGCGGGGCCAGCCGGCGCATCATCGGCGTCTCCACCCACCGGTGCAGCAGCCCGGCGAGGACCAGGTTGACCAGCAGGAAGCCGAGCACGGCGGCCGGCCCCCACCAGCCGGGCAGCCCCTCGCCCCGGAGCCCGGTGAGCCGCAGCACGGTCACCATCACCAGCACGTGCACCAGGTAGAAGGCGAAGGAGACCTCGCCGAGCCAACGCATCCGGCGGCCCCGCCACGGGGTCGGCCGGCCCTGCACGTCGGCGCGGGCCGCCGCCGGGATGACCAGCACGTAGGCCGCGGCCATCAGGCCGGCCCAGAGTTCGGCCGGCACCCACCGGGCCGCCACCAGCCAGGTGACCACGAACAGGCCGCTGGCGACGCCGAGCCCCGGCCCGCGCCAGCGACCGCGGCGCAGCAGCTCGGCGGCGGCCACCCCGAGCCAGAACTCCATCGACCGGACCACCGGGAAGATCTGGGTGAACCACCAACGGTCCGACTCCGGCACCAGCTGCTGCACCGGCCAGAGCGCCACGATCAGCAGCGGCACCGCGACCACCACGGCCGCGAGGGCGGCCGGGCGCATCCGGCGTACGACCGGCAGCGCGAACGGCAACGCCAGGTAGAAGAACAGTTCGCAGGAGAGTGACCAGCTCACCGTGTTGACGCTGTAGAAGTGACCGGGGGTGGGGTCCCAGGCCTGCACCAGCAGCAGGTTCTCCACGGTGGCCCGCAGCGGGAGCGGGTCGGCGAACCACCAGCCGACCAGCAGCGCCGCCGCCCAGGTGACCAGGTGGTTCGGATAGATCTTGGCCAGCCGGCGGCGCCAGAGGTCCCGCCGCCGCTGGCCCGGACGCGCCGACCAGACCAACACGAAGCCGCTGAGCACGAAGAAGAACTCCACCCCGGACAGACCCAGGGCGAAGGTCTTGTCCAGCACCGCCTTCAGCGCGGGCTCGGCGACGATGCCCATCGTGGCGGCGTGGAAGCCGAAGACCAGCAGGGCGGCGATCCACCGCAGCCCGGTCAGCGACGGCAGCCGGCTCGGCGGCGCGTCGACGGCGGGCGTACCGGCCGGGGCGCCGGTCCCGGGATCGGCGACCGTCGGATCCACCGGCACGTCTCGTCTCCTCCTCGACCGGGGCGTCGTCCACCGCGACACCGCCCGGGGCACCCTACCGGCCCCCGCCCCCACCTCCGTCCCCCCGCCTGCCGGCTCCATGGCGCATGATCGGGTGCACGGCCCGGGCGGGGACCCGGCGCGACGGTGACGGGGGAACGGACATGATCGAGGCGGTCTTCTTCGACGTCGGCGGGACGATCCTCGACGAGACCCGGGAGTTCGCGGACTGGGCGGACTGGCTCGGCGTCCCCCGGCACACGTTCTCGGCGGTCTTCGGCGCGGTGATCGCCAGGGGCCAGGACTACCAGGAGGCGTTCCGGACCTTCCGGCCCGACTTCGATCTCGCCGCCGAACTCGAGCGGCGGGCGGACGCCGGCGTACCGGAGACGTTCGGCGAGGAGGATCTCCACCCCGACGCCCGGCCCTGCCTGGCCGCGCTCAAGGCGCAGGGCCTGTTCGTGGGCCTGGCCGGCAACCAGCCGCCGCACGCCGAGGCGACCCTGCGCGCCCTCGACCTCCCCGTCGACGCGATCGGCACCTCGGCCGGCTGGGGCGTGACGAAGCCGGCGGCGGCCTTCTTCGAACGGGTCGTCCGCGCCGGCGGCGGTGACCCGTCGACGATCCTGTACGTCGGCGACCGGCCCGACAACGACGCCCGTCCCGCGATGGCGGCCGGCATGCCGGCCTGCCTGATCCGGCGCGGACCGTGGGGGCACATCCTCGACGACCCGGCCGTGGCGCAGCGGTGCCTGTTCCGGATCGGTTCGCTGGACGAGCTGCCCGGCCTGGTGGCCAGGCACAACGCCACGAGCCCCAAGGCCGGCTAGTCGTACGCCTGTTCGACCGGAGGGGTAGGATCGGGGCGTGTCCGACGTCGCGTACCAGCCCTCGATGCTGGATCTGCAGGACGAGCCCGGCCTGGGCCCGCTCGCCGGGCTGCGCCGGCACGAGCTGAGCCGGGGCGCCTGGGTCGACCACCTGCCCGGCTGGGTGCACGGCTCCGACGCGGTCTTCGACACCCTGCTGCACGACGTGCCGTGGCGGGCCGAGCGCCGCACCATGTACGACAGCGAGGTCGAGGTGCCCCGCCTGCTCTGCTGGTACGCCGGCCACCGTCCGCTCCCCCACCCCGTGCTGACGGCGGCCCGGACGGCGCTGACCGCCCACTACGCCGACGAGCTGGGCGAGCCGTTCGTCACCGCCGGGATGTGCCTCTATCGCGACGGGCGGGACAGCGTGGCCTGGCACGGCGACACGCTGGGCCGCTCCGCGCACACCGACACGATGGTCGCCATCGTCTCCTTCGGCTCGCCTCGGCCGCTGATGCTGCGGCCCCGGGGCGGCGGGGAGACCCTGCGGTTCCCCCTCGGCCACGGCGACCTGGTGGTGATGGGCGGCTCCTGCCAGCGCACCTGGGAGCACGCCATCCCCAAGACCGCCCGCCCGGTCGGCCCGAGGGTCAGCGTGCAGTTCCGCCCGGCCGGGGTCGCCTGACCGGCGGGCTGTCGATCCGGCCGGTCCGGCTCGTGCTAGAAACAACTCCCAGGGTCGACCACGCCCCCGTCATCCGACGAGCGAAGGGCGTCCCATGACCCAGACCCCCACCGAGCCGCGTCCCCGACGGTCGCCGTGGGCCGTGCACGGCGACGGCCGGTCGATCCGACCGGGCGACGTGGTGCACCCGGGCGAACGGCTCTCCTGGCCGCGCACCCTCGGCGTCGGCGTGCAGCACGTGGTGGCCATGTTCGGCGCCACCTTCACCGTGCCGCTGATCACCGGTTTCCCGCCGGCCACGACACTCTTCTTCTCCGGCATCGGCACCCTGCTCTTCCTGCTGATCACCAGGAACCGGCTGCCCTCGTACCTCGGCTCGTCCTTCGCCTTCATCGCCCCGGTGCTGGCCGCCAAGGCCGGCGGTGACATCGGTCCGGCGCTCGGCGGGATCGTGGTGGCCGGCGCGGTGCTGGCCCTGGTCGGCCTGGTCGTGCAGCTGGCCGGCGCCCGGTGGATCGACGCGCTGATGCCGCCGGTGGTCACCGGCGCCATCGTCGCGCTGATCGGCCTGAACCTCGCGCCGGTGGCCTGGGACGGCGGTGGCAGCGGCACCGGGGTACGTGCCCAGCCGCTGATCGCCGTGGTCACCCTGGCCGCGATCCTGGTCGCCACGGTCGCCTTCCGCGGCTTCCTGGCCCGCCTCTCCATCCTGCTCGGGGTGGTGGTCGGTTGGCTGCTCGCCGCCGCGCTCGGCGACCTCGACCCGAAGGCCGTCGAGGCGCTGCGGCAGGCCGACTGGGTGGGGCTGCCGCAGTTCCACGCGCCCAGCTTCAGCCTGCGCGCGGTGGTGCTGGTCATCCCGGTGATCCTGGTGCTGATCGCCGAGAACGCCGGGCACGTCAAGGCGGTCGCCGCGATGACCGGCCGCAACCTGGACCGGCAGATGGGACGGGCGTTCCTCGGCGACGGGCTGGCCACCGTCCTCGCCGGCTCCGGCGGCGGCTCCGGCACCACCACGTACGCCGAGAACATCGGCGTGATGGCGGCGACCCGGGTCTACTCCACCGCCGCGTACTGGGTGGCCGGGGTGGCGGCCGTGCTGCTCGGGCTCAGCCCGAAGTTCGGCGCGCTGATCCTGACCGTGCCGGCCGGGGTCCTCGGCGGCGCCACCACCGCGCTGTACGGCCTGATCGCCGTCCTCGGCGCCCGGATCTGGATCGAGAACCGGGTCGACTTCCACGACCCGGTCAACCTGATGACCGCCGCCGTGGCGCTGATCGTGGGCGCGGCGAACTACACCGTCGTCGCCGGTGACCTGTCCTTCAACGGCATCGCGCTGGGCACCGCCGCCGCCCTGGTGATCTACCACGGCATGCGGTTGATCGCCCGGCTGCGCGGTACCAGCGCCGAGACCCGGCGCGGCCCCGAACCCGAACTCTGACCCACCCCGCTCCCCGTCCCCGCGCCGCGCGCGGCGGCCCACGACGGGGGCCGGCGAGAATCGCCGGCCCCCGTCATGTCACGGATCGGTCAGTCGCGTTCGATCTGGTGGCCGACCACGGTCGGGCCGAGCATCACGGCGAACCCGGAGCCGTCCCGGCGCGGGTCGGCCGGCGGCAGCTCCACCGCCTCGCCGGTCGCCGTCGCGCCCACCGGACGGGCACCGATCCAGGCCACCGCCAGTTCCTCCTCGCCCCTGAGGAACCGCTGCGCGCGCACGCCGCCGGTCGCCCGGCCCTTCGCCGGGTACGCCTTGAACGGCGTCACCTTGACCGTGGCGCCGGTCGAGGTGACCACCATCGGCTCCCCGTGCCCCGGATCGTCGGTGCGGACCGCCCCGAACCAGACCACCCGGGCGCCGGCCGGCAGGTTGATGCCGGCCATGCCGCCGCCCTTGACGCCCTGCGGGCGTACCACCGAGGCGGCGAAGCGCAGCAGCGACGCCTCCGAGGAGACGAAGGCCAGTGACTCCTGGCCGTCGGTGAGCCAGGTCGCCCCGACCACCTCGTCCCCCTCGCGCAGGGAGATCACCTCGAACTCGTCCGAGCGGACCGGCCACTCCGGGGCGCAGACCTTGACCACGCCCTGTCGGGTGCCGAGCGCCAGGCCGGGCGAGCCCTGCACCGACGGGCCGAGCGGCGCCAGGCCGACCACCGTCTCCCCCGGCTCCAGCGGCACCAGCTCGGCGGCGGACATGCCGCCGCGCAGCGACACCGTGCCGGACTGCTCGGGCAGCACCGGCAACGGCAACACGTCGATCTTGAACGCCCTACCGGCGCTGGTCACCAGCAGGACCCGGCCGCGGGCGGTCGAGTGGACCACCGCGCGTACGGCGTCGTGCTTGACCCGGCCGCTGCGCCGGCGCGCCTCGGCGGCCTCCTCCGACTCGGCCGCGGTGCGGGCCACCAGGCCGGTCGCGGAGAGGATCACCTGGCACGGGTCGTCGGCGACCTCCAGCGGGCCGGCCGGCACGGACGCGGCCAGCACCTCCTTGAGGTCGCCGTCGACCAGGGTGGTGCGGCGCGGGGCGCCGAACTGCTTGACCACGGCGGTCAGCTCGTCGGAGACCAGCTTCTTGAGCACCTTCTCGTCGTCCAGGATGGTGGACAGCTCGGCGATCTCGGCGCGCAGCTTCTCCTGCTCGGCCTCCAGCTCCAGCCGGTCGTACCTGGTCAGCCGGCGCAGCGGGGTGTCCAGGATGTAGGTGGCCTGGATCTCGGAGAGCTTGAACTGACGCATCAGGCCGTCCTTGGCCGCCTGCGCGTCGTCGGCCGCCCGGATCAGCCGGACCACCTTGTCGATGTCGATCAGGGCGACGAGCAGGCCGTCGACCAGGTGCAGCCGCTCCTCACGCTTGCGCCGACGGTACGAGGTGCGCCGGGTGACCACCTCGTACCGGTGGGCCAGGAAGACCTCCAGCAGCGCCTTCAACCCGAGGGTACGGGGCTGCCCGTCCACCAGGACCAGGTTGTTGACGCCGAAGGACTGCTCCAGCGGGGTGAGCCGGTAGAGGTCGGCGAGCAGCGCCTGTGGGTTGACCCCGACCTTGCACTCGATGACCAGCCGGGTGCCGTTCTCCCGGTCGGTGAGGTCCTTGACGTCGGCGATCCCGGTGAGCCGCTTGGTCTTGGTCACCTCGTTGGTGATCGCCGCGATGACCTTCTCCGCGCCGACGCCGTACGGCAGCTCGACCACGGTGATCGCCTGCCGGCCCCGGCTGCCCTCCAGCGGACCGATCTCCACCTTGCCGCGCATCCGCACCACGCCGCGCCCGGTCTCGTACGCCCGGCGCACCTCGTCCAGGCCCAGCAGCACGCCGCCGGTGGGCAGGTCGGGCCCGGGGACGAACTCCATCAGCTTGTCGAGCGTGGCGTCCGGGTGGTTGATCAGCCAGCGGGCGGCGGAGACCACCTCGCCCAGGTTGTGCGGGATCATGTTGGTGGCCATTCCGACCGCGATCCCGGACGCGCCGTTGACCAGCAGGTTGGGGAACGCCGCCGGCAGCACGGTCGGCTGGCTCAGCGAGCCGTCGTAGTTCGGCTCCAGGTCGACGGTGTCCTCGCCCAGCTCGCCGACGAGCAGCATCGCCTCCCGGGACATCCGGGCCTCGGTGTATCTCGCCGCGGCCGGTCCGTCGTCCGGGCTCCCGAAATTTCCATGCCCGTCGATCAGCGGCGCGTTGAGCGAGAAGTCCTGCGCCAGCCGGACCATGGCGTCGTAGATCGCGGTGTCGCCGTGCGGGTGGTAGCGGCCCATCACGTCACCGACGATCCGGGCCGACTTCACGTGGCTGCGGTCGGGGCGGTGGCCCGCCTCGTGCATCGACCAGAGGATGCGCCGGTGCACCGGCTTGAGCCCGTCCCGGGCGTCGGGCAGGGCCCGGGAGTGGATGACCGAGAAGGCGTACTCCAGGTAGGAGTCGGAGACCTCGGTGACCAGCGGGTTGTCGAAGACCCGGGCGCCGGCCTGGTCGAACGCGGACAGGTCGGCGCGGGCGCGGTCGTCCCTACGGCGTGCCATGGTTCAGCTTTCCCTTCCAAGGAACCCGGTGGTCATGCGTCGATCGCCTCGCGGTCGACCCGGTCGGCCGAGTCGATCAGCCAGTTGCGGCGCGGCTCGACCTTCTCGCCCATCAGCAGTTCGAGGATCCGCTCGGCGGCGTCGACGTCGTCGAGGGTGATCCGGCGGACCGCCCGGGTGGCCGGGTTCATCGTGGTCTCCCACAACTCGTCGGCGTCCATCTCGCCCAGACCCTTGAAGCGCGGGATCGGGGTGACGATCTGCTTGCCGGCCTTCTCCAGCTTGCGGACCGCCGCCTCCATCTCCGCCTGGGTGTAGGTGTAGATGGTCTGCGGGTTGCGCCCCCTCGTGGTGATCTTGTGCAGGGGCGGCATCGCGGCGTAGAGCCGGCCGGCCTCGATCAGCGGCCGCATGTAGCGGGCGAAGAGGGTGATCAGCAGGGTTCGGATGTGCGCGCCGTCGACGTCCGCGTCGGCCATGATCAGCACCCGGCCGTAGCGCAGCGCGGAGAGGTCGAAGGTACGCCCCGAGCCGGCCCCGAGGACCTGCACGATCGCCGCGCACTCGGCGTTGTCCAGCACCTGCTGGAGGTTGGCCTTCTGCACGTTGAGGATCTTGCCGCGGATCGGCAGGAGCGCCTGATACTCGGCCGTGCGGGCGACCCGAGCGCTGTTGTGGACGAACACTCCGACTTCGAGGGCGAAGTTGTGGTAGCCCTCGACGGTCAGGTCGTACACGTCCGCTGTCTCGTCGAGCGCCTCGACCGAAAGCACCTTGTGGTTAACCAGAGAGGCAGCCTGCCGGAGACGACCGAAGTCGCCGTCGTAGAGGGCGAGGAGACGGTCGAAGCGAAGGCCGGTACGGGCGTGCTGCATCCGGTGAGCCTCGTAGGCCTCCGGCAACTCGTCGTCGGGAAGGCTCAGGAGCGGGGGGAGGCGACGCAACGCTGCGAGTTTGCGGCCCTCGTGCTGCCTCCCGACTCGGACGTCGCGGGGCGTGGTGGCGACATAGCGGGCCCGGCCAGCCTGGGCCTTTGAAAGCTGTCCAATGGTGGGATCCGTCATGCGCTGCCGCATCAACTGCGAGTGCCGCTCGCCGAACTCCGGATTGTCCCGATGCCATGCCTGCACCGCGTTGCGCTGCCGGTCCCGCTCCGCGGGGTCGGCGAACTGCTCGGTGGTCTGCCGGGAACGCCAGGCGCGGAGTTCCGGATCCTGCCACTGCCGCACCGAACGCTCCCGCCACTCGGCGCGGCGAGCGGGATCGTCGAAATACTTTCTGACCCGCTCGGCCGCCGCTGCCCGGTGCTCGGGGTGAGCCCAGTACTCGGCCTGCCGCACCCGCATCCGCTCCGCGTAGGCGTGCTGCTCTTCAGCGTCGAGGCCGTGATACCAGTCCTGGAAAGCGGCCTCGATCTTGGCCCGGAACGCGGGCGATTCGTTGAGCGTGAAGAGGCGGGCCAGGCATGCCTCGCGGAAGGCGCGATCCTGCCACTGGGCCGTCAACATTGCCGAGCGGAACTCCCGCCCGCCGTTGGCGAACCACTCCCGCCAGCCGGCCTGCACGTGCTCGCCCATCATCGCCGCATGCAGCGCCGAGTGGTCGGCCCAGGTCATCCGCCGGAGGTTGCGTGGGTCGTTGTTGAGCTTGTTGATGTCGATGTGGTGGCGCACGTTGCCGTTGGCGGCACTGTCCCGGCCGTGACGCAGGTTCCAGGCGTCGGCGAGGTAGTGGGTGTAGACCCACTCCTCGCGGTCGTTCATCCAGACGCGCTCGTACCCCTCGAGATTCTGTCCCTGGCTCTTGCGAGAGAGGGTGCGGTAAAGAGGCATGAGGGAGTCGCCGGCGGTGAGCGCATCAGCCCGACGGTACGAACCGTCGCGGAGCCGGAACAGGTGATCCGGGGTGCAGCGCACGGACTCGCCGTTGTCGAGGGTGACCCGCACCAACGGGGCGGCGCGCTTGGTCAGTCTCGGCTCGACGAGTGGGGCGAGCACCACCCGGCCGGCCTTGTTGGTGGTGTAGCCGAAGTGCCTGACCCCCTGGGCCCAGTCCGCCGCGAGGTCGGCGAACGATCGGCTCTCGCCGGAGGCTAGGGCGACCATCGTGTCCCCGGTGAAGCACCCGAGGGCGCTGTCCCCCTCCACGATGAAAAGCTCGCTGCGCTCCACTCCATTGGATCGGCAGTCGACCAGTTTGGCCGGCATCGACGCGCCCTCCAGGGCGGTCTTGCGGCGCGCGGCGTCCTTCTGCTGCTTCTGGGTCAGCCGCACCCGGGCCGCGTCGACGATCTTCTGGAGGACGGTCCGCGCCTCGGCCTTGGTCCGGCGGTCCTCCAGCCAGGCCTTGAGGTGCTGCTCCACCTGGGTCTGGATCACCTTGGTGATGCCCGCGGTGGAGAGCTCGTCCTTGGTCTGCGAGGTGAACTGCGGCTCGGGGATCCGCACGTGCACCACCGCGGTCATCCCCTCCAGGACGTCGTCCAGGGTGGGCGCGTCCTCCCTGGGCTTGAGCAGGCCGCGGGTGTTGCGGGCGGCGTCGGCGAGGGTGCGCGCCAGGGCCCGCTCGAAGCCCTTGCGGTGGGTGCCGCCGTGGGCGTTGCGGATGGTGTTGGTGAAGCACTCGACGGTGCGTTCGTAGCCGGTGCCCCAGCGGAACGCCACCTCGACCTCGGCCCTGCGCTGCACGTTGGACTGCATGACGCCGTTGGCGTCGGCGGCGTTCTCCCGGTAGGTGCCCTCCCCGGTGACCAGCAGCGTCCCGGAGACCGGCCGGTCGCCGGCCGGGGCCAGGAACTCCACCATGTCGGTCAGGCCGTTGGGGAAGTGGAAGGTCTCCCGGGCCGGCTCGGCGGCCGTCTCGTCGCGCAGCAGGTAGGTCACGCCGGGGACGAGGAACGCGGTGTTGCGCAGCTTGAGCCGGACGGCGTCGGCGTCCAGGGTGGCGCCGGTCTCGAAGTAGCGGGCGTCGTGCCAGTACCGGATGGAGGTGCCGGTGCGCTGGCCGCGCTTCATGGCGCCGACGATCTGCAGGCCCGGGCCGGGGGTGAAGGGGGCGTCGGGGCCGTCGCCGTCGAAGATCCCCGGTACGCCGTGGCGGAACGACATGCTGTGCACCTTGCCGCTGCGGCGCACGGTGACGTCGAAGCGGCGGGACAGCGCGTTGACCGCGGAGGCGCCCACGCCGTGCAGGCCGCCGGAGGTCTTGTAGCCGGAGCCGCCGAACTTGCCGCCGGCGTGCAGCCGGGTGAGCACCAGCTCGACGCCGGAGATGCCGGACTTGGCGTGCACGTCGGTGGGGATGCCCCGACCGTCGTCGTCGACCTGGACGGAGCCGTCGGCGTGCAGGATCACCTCCACGCGGGTGGCGTGGCCGGCGACCCCCTCGTCGGTGGAGTTGTCGAGGATCTCGTTGACGAGGTGACCCACGCCACGACTGTCGGTGGAGCCGATGTACATACCTGGGCGCTTCCGGACGGCGTCCAGGCCCTCCAGGTGTGTCAGGTCGTCGGCCCCGTACAGGGTCTCAGGCTCTGCGGTCAACTGGTCGTACTCCCAGGTCTCGGCGGTGTGGTGCCGCTCACCGTCTTGATCTCACCGTCTTGATCATTACGCGCGGCGCGCCGAGGCGAGCCTAGTCGGACGCTCCGACACAACGGCGCAGGGCCGCGCGACCCGCCGGGGCGGTGCCGGTCCGGGCCACCCGAGCGACAACGCGTCGGGCGGTCGGCCTCTTCCCCCTCGGCGGCCGGGGGCGAGCGATCCGGGTGTTTCCGTCCGGTGACGAACCTGCTGCGAAGTATTGACGTCCGTCACAGCGAGGTGGTCTGATCGCGGGCACCGGAGGATCTTTCACATTCAGCTGGCCGGATGGGGGACGTATGTCCAGGTTCCGTCGTACCGCCCTGAGCACCCTGCTCGCCGTCGCGTCCGCCGCCCTCTCCACGGCGGTGGCCCTGCCCGCCCCGGCCGCGGCGGCGCTGCCCACCGCGGCGGTGGCGCTCGGCGACAGCTTCATCAGCGGCGAGGGCGCCGGGGCGTACTCCCCGGTGGTCGACGTCGCCGGCGTCGCGCAGTCCTTCCCGGGCTGGTCGGCGCCGAACTCCAACGCGTACTTCTGCCACCGCTCGCCGAACGCCTCGCTGAACCGGGCCGACCTGCCCGGCATCGCCGACCGGTTCAACCTGGCCTGCTCCGGCGGCCAGCCCTACGACTTCGCCAACGCCTCGGCCAGCCGGGCCAACGGCCGGCAGGTGACCGCGCAGCTCGACCAGCTGCGCGCGGTGGCCCGCACCCACGACATCGACCTGGTGCTGGTCGGCCTCGGCTCGAACAACAGCTCCTTCACCTTCGGCAAGGTCGCCGAGGAGTGCGCCAACCGGTTCATCGCCGACGCCTGGACCGGCTGGTGGGAGTTCTGGGCCTACCTGGGCGGGCCGGTGGAGCAGGATCCGTGCACCGACGACGACCTGGCCACCGCCGCGCAGCTGAGCGCCGCCACCGCGGAGACCACGGCGGCGGTACGGCAGCTGCTCACCACCCTCGACGAGGTCGACGCGGACGGGCAGCACCGGGTCGTCTTCCAGGACTACACCGATCCGCTCCCGGCGGAGCTGGCCACGAACTTCTGGACCGAGGACGACCGGGACGACACCCGCGACAAGTTCCGCGCCCTCGGCGCCGAGCGGTACGCGGCCGGCTGCCCGATCCACCGGGCCAGCCTCGGCACCGGCCAGCGCTTCGCCCAGCGGCTCGGCACCCTGGTCGGCTCGGTACGCGCCACGATGGCCGCCGAGTTCCCCACCGCCGACCTGGTCTACGTCAACGTGCAGCACGCCTTCGACGGGGCGCGGCTCTGCGAGCAGTCCGGCAGCCCCACCGGCGCGCTGGCCACCCCGATCCGGTCGATGGACGGGCCGTCCGGCGTCTTCGTGACCAGCCTCGCCGGGTACGACAAGCTGGACATCCAGCGGATCGCCAACACCTGCGGCACGTACTTCCAGACCTGCCAGGAGTCGTGGCACCCGAACGCCGCCGGGCACGGCGTGCTCGCCCGCTGCCTGACCGGCGCGGCCGCGACCAGCGCCCGCGCGGTGACCTGCGTACGCGCGCCGGACGGCACGGTCACGGTGAGCTGACCGCACCCGCCGCCGCCCGCCCGACGGTGGGCGGCGGCGCCGCGCTCAGGGCCGGCGGGCGACGCCCAGGACGTGCGGCGAGGCGGGGGTGAGCGCCGAGCCGGGCGGGAAGCGGAACCGGTCCAGCTCGGTGATCTCGAAGCCGGCCGCGACGATCGCCGCGACGGTGTCCCGGGCGGTGTGACAGCCGCCGCAGAACAGCGGCCACAGGGTGGCGTCGAGCGCCCGCTGGACCCGGCGCAGCCCGCCGGGCGACTCGGCCTGGACGTGCTCGTAGAAGCGCAGCTCGCCGCCGGGGCGCAGCACCCGGTACGCCTCGCGCAGCGCGGCGGCCTGGTCGGGCACCGTGCAGAGCACCAGCGCCGTGACGACGGCGTCGACCGCGCCGTCGTGCAGCGGCAGCGCGTCGGCCACCCCGTCGACCACCGTGACCGGAACCGGGGCGGTGGCGGCGGCCGTGGTGGCGGCGGCCCGCAGCCGCGGTTCCGGCTCGACGGCCAGCACGTCGGTCACCGCCGGCGGGTAGTGCGGGAACATCCGGCCGTTGCCGGCGCCGACCTCGACCACCCGGCCGCGCAGGCCGGCGACCAGCCGGCGCCGGTGCTCGGCCACACCGGCCTGGTCCAGGGAGACGCTGGCCCGTTCGTAGAGCCGGGCGAAGATCGGGTGGGAGACCCGGGTGGGTGGCATCGGCGCTCCGTATCGACGGGGACGCTCAGCCTAGCGGCGCCGGCCCGCCGGGGCGGCGCTTCAGCGCGCGGCGATCCCGAGGGTCAGCGGCACCGGCCCGGCCGGGTCGTCGACCAGGTCGCCGAGGCGTACGCCGTCCAGAACGGCGAGGAACGCCTCCTGCGCCCGGCGCAGCTGGACCCGCAGCCGGCAACCGGCGCGCAGCGTGCAGCCGGACTCCTCGCAGGCCACCACCTCGTCCTCGCCCTCGAAGGCGCGTACCACCCGGCCCACGGTGATCAGCTCGGCGTCCTCGGCGAAGGCGACACCGCCGTAGCGTCCTCGGATGGTGACCAGCACGCCGATCCGTTGCAGGCGTTGCACCACCTTGGCCACGTGGCTGCGGGGCAGGTCCAGCCGCAGCGCCAGCTCGTCCACGGTGGTCCGAGCTGACGCGGGCGCGGTGAACATGGCGATCCGCAGCGCCATGTCGGTGGACCGGTTGAGCTTCACGACCCGACCCTAGCCACGCCGCCCGTCGCCGGACAGGGCCCGAGGTCCCGTGACCTGCGCAACAACCGACCCGGGACCTTCGGCCCTGAAGAGGAATCCAGGACTCCTGTTTAAGTGTGATCGGAAGGCAACGCAGAAGGAGGACGCCGTGCTGTCGGAATCGTCGAAGGCCGTGGTGACCGCGACCCTGCCCGTGGTGCAGGAGCACGGCGAGCAGATCACCGGCCGGTTCTACCGGAGGATGTTCGCCGCCCACCCGGAGCTGCTCGACCTGTTCAACCGGGGCAACCAGGCCACCGGGGCGCAGCAGGCGGCGCTGGCCGGGGCCGTCGTGGCGTACGCCGCGCACCTGACCGGAGAACCGGGCGTGCCCTGGGGGCCGATCCTGGACCGGATCGCGCACAAGCACGCGTCGTTGGGTATCACCGCCACCTCGTACACCATCGTCGGGCGGCACCTGATGGCCGCGATCGGCGAGGTGCTCGGCGACGCCGTCACGCGAGAGGTCGCCGCCGCCTGGGACGAGGTCTACTGGCTGCTGGCCTGCGAGCTGATCGCCCGGGAGGCCCGGCTCTACACCGAGGCGGGACTCGCCGAGGGCGGGTCGGTCTGGCGGGACTGGCGGGTCACCGGGGTGACCGTCGAGGCCACCGACGTCGTCTCGCTCACCCTGGTCCCGGCCGACGGCGGCCCGGTCCCCGGCTTCACCCCCGGCCAGTACGTCTCCGTCGCGGTCGACCTGGACGGAGGGCTCGGCCAGCAGATCCGGCAGTACAGCCTCTCCGGACGCCCCGGCGCCGACCACTGGCGGATCACCGTCAAGCGGGTCCGGGGTGAGGGCGGCGCCCCCGACGGCCTGGTCTCCACCTTCCTGCACGAGCGGGTCGCCCCCGGCGCCGTGCTGCGGCTCAGCCCACCCTTCGGCGAGGTCAGCGCGGTCACCGGCGACGGGCCGCTGGTGCTGGTCAGCGCCGGCATCGGCCTCACCCCGGCGATGGCCGCGCTGGAACACCTCGCCGCCACCGCCCCGCAACGGCCGGTGGTGCTGGCCCACGCCGACCGGGACGGGGCGGCGCACGCCCACCGTGACGAGTTGTCCCGGCTGCACGCCCGGCTGCCCAACCTCCGGTTGAAGCTCTGGTACGAGCGGGCCGGCGCCGACGACCGGGAAACCCCGGACGCGGAGGTGGCCACCGGCCGGATCGACCCCGACCTGATCCCGCTCTCCCCCGACGCCCACGTGCACCTCTGCGGACCGCTGCCGTTCATGAACCAGGTCCGCGGCGGCCTGCTACGCCGGGGCGTACCGGTGGAGCGGATCGCGTACGAGGTGTTCGGTCCGGGCATGCTGCGCGGCGGGGTCTGACCGCCCGACGGCGGCGGGGGCGCCCGGACCCCGCCGCCGGAACTCCCTCCACAACCGACATATCAGTGCAGGCCAGGACGTTGGCGAGAAGTCGATGATCTCCGGTTAGTTCGGCGAACCGGGGGTAGCAACGTCTCATGCGCGTCCTCGGAATCAACGCGATCTTCCACGATCCCGCCGCCGCCGTCGTGGTCGACGGCCGGGTGGTGGCCGCCGCCGAAGAGGAACGGTTCAGCCGCCGCAAGCACGGCAAGCGCCCGGTGCCCTTCTCCGCCTGGGAACTGCCCGAACTCTCCGCCGCCTGGTGCCTGGACGCCGCCGGCCTGGACGTCGACGGCATCGACGCGGTGGCGTACTCCTTCGATCCGGGGCTGTGCCGCGACGCAGGCGACCTCGGCCTGGCCGACCCGTGGGACTGGCTGCGGGTCGACTACGCCCGGCGGGCGCCACAGTTCCTGGCCGCCGCCCTGCCCGGCCTCGACCCGGAGAAGGTCCACTTCGTACCGCACCACGTGGCGCACGCCGCCTCGGCCGGGCTGGCCGCCCCACCGGCCGGCGACGACACCGCCGTGCTGGTCCTGGACGGGCGCGGCGAGGTGGCCAGCCACCTGTCCGGCGTCTACCGCGACGGGCAGCTGTCGTCGCTGTACTCCCAGGAGCTGCCGCACTCGCTGGGCCTGCTCTACGAGGACCTGACCCGGCACCTCGGGTTCATGCACTCCAGCGACGAGTACAAGGTGATGGCCCTGGCCTCGTACGGCCGGCCGAAGCACCTCGGGTTGCTGCGCGAGCTGGTAACCGTCACCGATGAGGGTGGCTTCCACGTCGACCGGATCGACTGGGCGAGCCTGGCCAAGGCGACCCCGCCCGACGGTGAGCTGACCGAGGAGCACGCCGACCTGGCCGCCAGCGTGCAGGCCCGGCTGGAGGAGGTCATCCTCGACCTGTCCCGCTGGCTGTACGACGCCGCCGGTGGCCCGTCGACGCTGGCGATGGCCGGCGGGGTGGCGTTGAACTGCGTGGCCAACGCGCGGATCGCCGCCGAGGGGCCGTACCGGGACGTCTGGGTGCAGCCGGCCGCCGGCGACTCGGGCACGGCGCTGGGCGCCGCCCTGCACGTGGCCACCGGCCTCGGTGACCGGTCGGTCCCGATGACCGGGGCGGACCTGGGCCGAGGCTGGTCGGACGAGGAGCTGGAGGCGGAGCTGCGCCGGGCGGCGCTGCCGTACACCAGGCCGGAGTCGATCGCCGCCGAGGCGGCCCGGGTGCTCGCCGACAACGGCATCGTCGCCTGGTACCAGGGGCGCAGCGAGTACGGCCCGCGGGCGCTGGGTCACCGGTCGCTGCTGGCCCACCCCGGCGACCCGGAGACCACCCGGCGGATGAACGACGTCAAGGGGAGGGAGCAGTTCCGCCCGATCGCCCCGATGGTCCGCGCGGAACGCTTCGCCGACATCTTCGACGGGGTCTACCCGAGCCGCTACATGCTCTTCGTGCACCAGGTGAAGCCGCAGTGGCGGGACCGCATCCCGGCCGTCACCCACGTCGACGGGACCGCCCGGGTGCAGACCGTGCACACCGACACCGAACCGCTGGTCGCCGAGCTGCTCGCCGAGTTCGAGCGGCGTACCGGCCTGCCGGTGGTGGTGAACACCTCGCTGAACACCGCCGGCCGGCCGATGGTCGACACCCCGCGCGAGGCGATGGAGCTGTTCGGCTCCGCGCCGGTGGACCTGCTCGCCCTCGGCCCGTTCGCGGTGCACCGCCGGTCGCTGGCCGGTGACCGGTGATCAGCGTGGTGGTGCCGACGCTCGGCCGGCCCAGCCTGGCCGTGCTGCTCGACGCCCTCGCCGGGCAGCTCGACACCCTGCCCGAGGTGGAGGTGCTGCTGGTCGACGACCGGGGTGGGCACGAGGGCGGCGAGCTGGCGGTGCCGGGTGCGCTGGCCGCGTACACGAAGGTGCTGACCGGGCGCGGCGCGGGCCCGGCGGCGGCCCGCAACCTGGGCGCGGCGGCGGCCCGCGGCTCCTGGGTGGTCTTCCTCGACGACGACGTGGTGCCGGCGCCGGACTGGGCGCGGCGGCTGGTCGACGACCTGGCCGTGCCGGCGGGGGTGGGCGGCGTGCAGGGCGTGGTCGAGGTGCCGCTGCCCGCCGACCGGCGCCCCACCGACTGGGAGCGCGGCACCGCCGGGCTGGCCGAGGGCGCCTGGATCACCGCGGACATGGCCTACCGTCGGTCGGCGCTGGCCGCCGTGGGCGGCTTCGACGAGCGCTTCCCCCGCGCCTACCGGGAGGACGCCGAGCTGGCCCACCGGGTCCGCCGGGCCGGCTTCGCGCTGCGCCGGGGCCGGCGGCGGGTGACCCATCCGGTCCGCCCGGAGGGGCGCTGGATCAGCCTGCGCACCCAGCGCGGCAACGCCGACGACGCGCTGCTGCGCCGGCTCTACGGGCCGCGCTGGCGCGGCGAACTGGAGCTGCCGCCGGGCCGGCGACCCCGGCACGTGGCGGTCGCGGCGGCCGGCACGGTGGCGCTGGCCGCCGCCGGGCTGCGCGCGGCCACCGGCCGCCGGTGGCCGGCCGTCGCGGCGGCCGTCGCCGGGGCGGCCTGGGCGGCGGGCACCGCGGAGTTCGCCCGGGCCCGGATCGCGCCCGGCCCGCGCACCGCCGACGAGCTGGCCACCATGCTGGTGACCAGCGCGCTGATCCCGCCGCTGGCGGTGGCGCACTGGGTACGCGGCTGGCGGCGGGCCCGCGCCGTCGGCGCCGGTGACGTGGTGCGTGCGGCCCGGCCGGGAGCGGTGGGCTGATGTCCACCTCCCCGCTGTACGACGCGGTGCTGCTGGACCGGGACGGCACGCTGGTCGAGGACGTGCCCTACAACGGTGACCCGGAGAAGGTGCGCCCGCTGCCCGGGGTGCGCGAGGCGCTGGACCGGTTGCGCGCGGCCGGCCTGCGGCTGGGTGTGGTGACCAACCAGTCGGGCCTGGCCCGGGGCTACTTCACCGCCGCGCAGATGCACGCGGTGCACGCCCGGATCGAGGAGCTGCTCGGCCCGTTCGACGACTGGCAGGTCTGCCCGCACGACGACGAGGACCGCTGCCCGTGCCGCAAGCCCGCCCCCGGCATGGTGCACGCCGCCGCGCGGGCGCTGGGCACCGATCCGCGCCGCTGCGTGCTGGTCGGCGACATCGGCCGGGACGTGACGGCCGCGCTGGCCGCCGGGGCCACCGGGATGCTGGTGCCGACCCCGGTCACCCGGCCGGAGGAGGTCGCCGCCGCCCCGCACGTGGCCCGGGACCTGCCCGCCGCCGTCACCGAGATCCTGCGCCGCCAGAACGCCCTCCGCCCGACCACCCCCCGCCGGGACCGGGCCGGCACCGTCCTGGTCGTCCGCAGCGACTCCGCCGGAGACGTCCTGGTCACCGGGCCCGCCATCCGCGCCGTCGCCGCCGGCGCCCGGAAGGTCGTCCTGCTCTGCGGACCCCGCGGCCGCGCCGCCGCCGACCTCCTGCCCGGCGTCGACGAACTGATCGAGTGGCGGCTGCCCTGGATCGACGGCGACCCGCAGCCGGTCGACCCCGATGACATGGGCCGCCTCACCGACCGGCTCACCCGGGTCGGCGCCGACGAGGCGATCATCTTCACGTCCTTCCACCAGTCGGCTCTCCCCCTGGCCCTGCTGCTGCGCATCGCCGGCGTGCCGAGGATCAGCGCGGTCAGCGACGACTACCCGGGCAGCCTCCTCGACGTCCGCCACCGCGTGCCGGTCGGCGTACCCGAGCCCGAACGCGCCCTGTCCCTCGCCGCCGCAGCCGGCTTCACCCTCGCCGACCACGACCAGCCGGTGCTGCGGCTGCGCGACGACGCGGTGACCGACACCGACGGGGGCGACTACGTGGTGGTGCATCCCGGGGCGTCGGTGCCCGCCCGGGCCTGCCCGCCGCAGCGCTGCGCCGACATCGTCGCCGCGCTGACCGCCGCCGGACACCGGGTGCTGGTCACCGGCGGCCCCGGCGAACGGGAGCTGACGGCCAGGGTCGCCGCCGCCGGTGGCGAGGACCTCGGCGGCCGGACCGACCTCGCCGGGCTGGCCGGGATCATCGCCGGGGCGCGCTGCCTGGTGGTCGGCAACACCGGCCCGGCCCACCTCGCCGCCGCCGTCGGCACCCCGGTGGTCAGCCTCTTCGCGCCCACCGTGCCGTACGGGCAGTGGGGGCCCTACCGGGTGCCCGCCGTCCGGCTCGGCGACGCCGGGGCGCCCTGCCGGGACACCCGGGCGGCCCGCTGCCCGGTGCCCGACCATCCCTGCCTGGCCGGCGTCGACCCCGCCCAGGTGGTCGACGCCGTCCGGCTGCTCGCGCCGCCCCCGGGCTGAGCCCCACCCGCCCTCGTCCCGACCGACCGCCCCCGTGTGAGGAGAGACATGAACGTCCTGCTCTGGCACGTGCACGGCTCCTGGACGACGTCCTTCGTGCACGGCCCGCACCGCTACCTGGTGCCGGTCACCCCCGACCGCGGCCCGTACGGGCTGGGCCGGGCGCGGACCTATCCGTGGCCGGAGAACGCCGTCGAGGTGACCCCGCAGGAACTGGCCGGCGCCGACGTGGACCTGGTGATCCTGCAACGCCCCGACGAGCTGGAACTGGCCGAGCAGTGGCTCGGCCGGCGGCCCGGCCGGGACCTGCCGGCGATCTACGTCGAGCACAACACCCCCAAGGGCGACGTGCCCAACACCCGCCACCCGATGGCCGACCGGGACGACCTGCTGCTGGTCCACGTCACCCACTTCAACGAGCTGTTCTGGGACAACGGCGGCACCCGCACCGCCGTCGTCGAGCACGGCATCGTCCCGCCCCGGGTCGAGTGGACCGGCGAGCTGGACCGGCTCGCCGTGGTCACCAACGAGCCGGTCCGCCGCTGGCGGGTCACCGGCACCGACCTGATGCCACGGTTCGCGCAGGTCGCCCCGCTGGACGTCTTCGGCATGGGGGTGGCCGGGCTGCCGGCCGCCCTCGCCGAACGCTGCGGGCCCACCGCCCACCCGGTTACCGGGTACGACGACCTGCCGCAGGACCGGATGCACGAGGAGGTGGCCCGGCGGCGGGCGTACCTGCACCTGTGCCGGTGGACCTCGCTCGGGCTGAGCCTGATCGAGGCCATGTCCATCGGCATGCCGGTGGTCGCGCTGGCCACCACCGAGGCCGTGGTGGCGGTGCCGCCACCGGCCGGCGTCCTGTCCACCCGGATCGACGTCCTGCGCGACGGCGCGCGGCGGTTCGTCGAGGACCGGTCGCTGGCCGCCCGCACGGGCGCGCAGGCCCGGGCGGCGGCCCGGGAGCGCTACGGCCTGGAACGTTTCCTCGCCGACTGGGACCGGCTGCTGGAGGAGGAAGTATGCGCGTCGCGCTGATCTCGGAGCACGCCAGCCCGCTCGCCGTCCTCGGCGGGGAGGACGCGGGCGGTCAGAACACCCACGTCGCGGAGCTGGCCGCCGCCCTGGTGGACGCCGGCCACGAGGTCCGGGTCTACACCCGCCGCGACGCCCCCGACCTGCCGGTCACCGTCCGCGCCCCGGACGGCTTCGACGTGGTGCACGTACCGGCCGGACCGGCGGAGCCGCTGGCCAAGGACGAGCTGCTGCCGCACATGCGGGAGTTCAGCCACTGGCTGGTGGAGCGGTGGCGGGGCGGCGACTGGACGCCCGAGGTGATCCACGCGCACTTCTGGATGAGCGGGCTGGCCGCGCTGAGCGCCGGCGGGCGGACCGGGGTGCCGGTGGTGCAGACGTACCACGCGCTGGGCACGGTCAAGCGCCGGCACCAGGGGGTGCAGGACACCAGCCCGGCCCGCCGGGTCGCCTACGAGCGGGAGCTGGGCTGCTCGGTCGACCGGGTGGTCGCCCAGTGCCGCGACGAGGTCGGCGAGCTGGTCCGGATGGGGGTGCCCCGCTCCCGGATGACGATCATCCCGTCCGGGGTGAACCTGAACACCTTCACCCCGCTCGGGCCGGCCGCCGAACGGGTGCCGGGACGGGCCCGGATCCTCACCGTCGGCCGGCTGGTGGAACGCAAGGGCTTCCAGACGGTCATCCGGGCGATGGCCCACGTACCCGACGCGGAGTGCGTGGTGGTCGGCGGTCCCCCCGCGGGCCTGCTGGAGTCCGACCCGTACGCCCGGCGGTTGCGGGCCCTGGCCGCCTCCTGCGGGATGGCCGACCGGGTGCGGCTGGTCGGCGCGGTCCCCCGCGAGGAGATGGGCGCCTGGTACCGGTCGGCGGACGTGCTGGTCGCCGCCCCCTGGTACGAGCCGTTCGGCCTCACCCCGCTGGAGGCGATGGCCTGCGGCATCCCGGTGATCGGCACCGCGGTCGGTGGCCTCACCGACACGGTGGTGCCCGGCCGCACCGGCGACCTGGTCCCGGCCCGCGACCCGCGGGCGCTGGGCACCGCCGTCCAGGGCCTGCTCACCGACCGGATCCGCCGCTTCGGGTACGCCACCGCGGCGCTGGACCGGGCCCGGCGGTGCTACTCCTGGGCCGCCACGGCGGAGAAGCTCGCCGAGGTCTACGGCGAGGTGACCGCGGTGCGCCGGCCGACCCGGGTGGTCGCCGGATGACGGCGCAGTCGCCGGACCTCCGGCCGGCCGACGGCGGACGGGGACCGTCGGTGCTCGACGCGCACCTGGCCCACCTGGCGGAGGCGCTGCTCTCCTACCGGGAGTGCGAGGGGCTGCTCGCCCGCTGGGGCCGGGAGCTGGCGGGCACCCTGGTGGCCGGCGGGCGGCTGCTGGTGGCCGGCAACGGCGGCAGCGCCGCCGAGGCCCAACACCTCACCGCCGAACTCGTCGGCAAACTCCGCCACGACCGCGAACCACTCTCCGCCATCGCCCTGCACGCCGAAACCAGCGCCATGACCGCCATCGGCAACGACTACGGCTACGACGAGGTCTTCGCCCGCCAGGTCCGCGCCCACGGCCGACCCGGCGACATCCTCCTGCTCCTGTCCACCAGCGGCACCAGCCCCAACCTGCTCACCGCCGCCCACGCCGGCCGGGACGCGGGCCTGCGCACCTGGGCGTTCACCGGTCCCGCCCCCAACCCGCTGGCCGAGCTCTGCGACGACGTGCTGGCGGTGCCGTCGCCGGACAGCCAGGTGGTGCAGGAGCTGCACCTGGTCTCCTCGCACCTGCTCTGCGAGTACGTGGACCAGGCGTTGCCGCTGGTCCGCAGCCTGCCAGGAATGGCCGCCGCCCCGGCGCCGCGTACGGTCGCCTCCGCCGTCGGGAGGCCGGTGGGCCGGGACGGGACCGGCTGGGACGAGCACGTCCTCGCCGGCGTGGTGGGCGGCCGGATCGGCCGGCCGGCCAACGGCCACGGACGCCGCACCGGCGGCGCCGGCCTGGACGGAGCGACCCCGGACGGCCCCGCCCACAACGGCCACGCCCACAACGGCCACGGCACGACCGGCACCGGGTGGGTGGAGCCGTGACCGGGCCGCTGGTGGTGGTCGGTGACGCGCTGCTGGACCGGGACGTCAGCGGCGCGGTCAGCCGGGTCTGCCCGGACGCCCCGGTGCCGGTGCTCGACGAGCGGCACGCCACCGACCGGCCGGGCGGCGCCGGGCTGGCCGCGCTGCTGGCCGCCGCGCAGCACACCGAGGTGGCGCTGGTCACCGCGCTGGCCGACGACGCCGGCGGGGCCCGCCTGGCGGAGCTGCTGGCCGGCGCCGGGGTGGAGGTCTATCCACTGCACCTGCCCGGCGCGACCGCCGAGAAGATCCGGCTGCGCTCCGGCGGGCAGACCCTGCTGCGGCTGGACCGGGGCGGCGACCCGCAGGCCCCCGGCGAGCCACCGGAGGCGGTGCTGGAGCTGCTGGCCCGGGCCCGGGCCGTGCTGGTCAGCGACTACGGCCGCGGGCTGCTGCGCCAGCCCACCCTGCGCACGGCGCTGGCCGGTGCGTCGGCGCCGGTGGTCTGGGATCCGCACCCGCGCGGCCCGGCCGCGGTGCCGGGCACGCGGCTGGCCACCCCGAACCTCGGCGAGCTGCGCCAGCTCACCGGGGACGCCGGTGGCGGCTCGGCGCTGTCCACGGCGACCCGCGCCGGCCACGAGCTGCGTCGACGCTGGCGGGCGGGCGCGGTGGCGGTGACCATGGGCCCGGACGGCGCGGTGCTCTGCCACGGCGGGCCCACCCCGCTGGTCGTACCGCCCCCGGACGCCTTGGAGCACGTCGAGGACACCTGCGGCGCCGGTGACCGGTTCGCGGCCACCGCCGCCCTGGCGCTGGGCGACGGCGCCTCGACCGGCGAGGCGGTCGGCGCCGCGGTGGCCGCGGCGTCGGCGTACGTGGCGGCGGGTGGGGCGGCCGGCCTGCACCGGGAGCGGGACGGGTCGGCCCCGCCGGTCGCGGCCCGCACCGCCGAGGAGCTGGTGGCGAGGGTACGCGCCGACGGCGGGACCGTCGTCGCCACCGGCGGCTGCTTCGACATCCTGCACGCCGGGCACCTGGCCACCCTGAGGGCGGCCCGCCGACTCGGCGACTGCCTGGTGGTCTGCCTCAACTCCGACCGCAGCGTACGCGGGCTCAAGGGCCCGGAGCGCCCGGTCAACCCGGAGGCCGACCGGGCGCGGCTGCTGGCCGCCCTGGACTGCGTGGACGCGGTGCTGGTCTTCGACCAGCCCACCCCGCACCAGGTGCTGGCCCGGCTGCGCCCCGACGTCTGGGTCAAGGGCGGCGACTACGCCGGGGAGGACGCCCCGGAGCTGCCCGAGGCCGAGCTGATCCACCGCTGGGGCGGGCGGGTCGTCACCGTCCCCTACCTGACCGGCCGGTCCACCACCGGCACCATCTCCGCCGCGCGTCAGCGCGGCCTGCACCTCGTCAAGGGAGCGGTGTAAGCATGAAGGATCTCAACGGTTCGGCGGTTCTGGTGACCGGTGGGTCGAGTGGGCTGGGGGCGGCCGTGGTGGCCGCGGTGGCCAAGGCCGGCGGGCGACCATACGTGCTGGACCGGCAGGCGCCGGCCGACGGGGTGCCGTGGCTGGAGTGCGACCTGGCGAACACCCGGGCCGCCGAGGAGGCCACCCGGCAGCTGGCCGAGCAGGCCGGCGGGCTGGACGGGGTGGTGACCGCCGCCGGGATGGACGTGCCGGGGAAGCTGGCCGACGTCGAGGGGGTGACCTGGGACCGGATCGTCGCGATCAACCTGCTCGGTACGGCCGCGGTGGTCCGGGCGGCGGTGCCCTACCTGGAGCGTTCGCACGGCACGGTGGTGACGGTGGCGTCGACGTTGGGCGTCAAGGCGGTCAGTGACGCCACCGCGTACTGCGCGGCGAAGTTCGGGGTGGTCGGCTTCACCCGCGCCCTCGCCGCCGAACTCGCCGGGACCGTCGGCGTCACGCTGCTGATTCCGGGCGGGATGCGTACCGCGTTCTTCGACGATCGGGACGCGGCGTACAAGCCTGGTCCGGACGCGGTCCTCAACGATCCGGCCGACACTGCCGCGGCCGTGATGTTCGCGCTGTCCCAGCCGGCCGGCTGCGCCGTGCGGGAGATGGTGGTCTGCGCCGAGCAGGAGTCGTCGTACCCGTGATCCTCGTCCTGCGGGCGCTCGGCGTCGGGGACCTCGCCACCGGGGTCCCCGCGCTGCGCGCCCTGCGCACCGCGTACCCGGAGCAGGAACTCGCCCTGGTCGCGCCGGCCTGGCTCGACCCCCTGGTCGACCTGGTCGGCGGCATCGACCGGCGGATCCACGCCGACGGCCTCGGACCGCTGCCCTGGACCGGGCCGGCACCGCAGATCGCCGTCAACCTGCACGGCAGGGGCCCGCAGTCGCACCGGATGCTCAGCACCACCCGACCACGCCGGATGCTCGCCTTCGCCAACCCCGACGCCGGGCATCACGACGGGCCGGTCTGGTTCGCCGAGGAGCACGAGGTGGACCGCTGGTGCCGGCTGCTCGCCTGGTATGGGATCCCCGCCGACCGCACCGACCTGGCGCTGCGCCGGCCGGACCCGGCCGGGCTGCCCATCGGGGTGACCGTCGTGCACCCGGGGGCCAAGGCGGTGCAGCGCCGCTGGCCGGCCGACCGGTTCGCGGCGCTGGCCCGGGAGCTGACCCGGCGGGGGCACCGGGTGGTGGTCACCGGGTCCGCCGCCGAACGGCCGGTCGCCGTCGAGGTGGCCCGCCGGGCGGGACTGCCCGACGCGGCGGTGCTCGCCGGCCGCACCGACGTCGGTGAGCTGGCCGCGCTGGTCGCCCACGGCCGGCTGGTGGTCAGCGGCGACACCGGCATCGGGCACCTGGCCACCGCGTACGAGTGCCCGTCGGTCCTGCTCTTCGGCCCGGTCTCCCCCGCGCAGTGGGGGCCGCCACCGGACCGGCCCCGGCACCAGGCGCTCTGGGTGGGCCCGCGCCCGCCGGCCGCCGACGGCGGCGTGCACCCGGCGCTCGCCGCGCTGGACGTGCCGGCCGTGCTGGCCGCGGTGGAGCGGGTCGACCGGGCCACCGCGCACCGGCCGGTACGGCCCCGCCGACCCGACCCCGTGGCTACCCACGGGTAGCTTCCGGTTCTAGGCTGGACCGGTGAACGGGGAACCGGAGTACCGGCAGGAGTTCGTCGACGTCGACGGGGCGCGGATCGGCGTCCAGCGCTATCCCGAGCCCGAGGGTGTCACCGGCGCGCCGGTGGTGGTGATCTGGCCGGCGATGGGGGTCCGGGCCCGCTACTACCGGCCGTTCGCGGCGGCGCTGCGCGCGGCCGGGCTGGCCGTGGTCGTCGCCGACCTGCGCGGCACCGGCGCCAGCACCCCCCGCCCCGGCCGCGCCTGCCGGTACGGCTACGCCGAACTGGCCACCGACGTCGGCGCGGTGCTCGACGCGCTCAAGCCCACCCTGGACGGGCGGACCACCCTGCTGCTCGGCCACTCGCTCGGCGGGCAGGCCGCCCTGCTGCACCTCGCCCTGCACGACACCGGCCGGGTCGACGGGCTGGCCCTGGTGGCGGTCGGCATCCCGTACTGGCGGCACTACCCGGGCGTACGCGGCTGGGCGGTGCTGCCGTACACCCAGGGGATCGCGGCGGTGGCCGCGGCGCTGCGGGTCTGGCCGGGCTGGGGTTTCGGCGGACGGCAGGCCCGCGGGGTGATCCGGGACTGGGCGCACACCGCGCGGACCGGGCGGTTCCCCCGGCTGGACGGGGTGGACACGGAGGCGGCGGTGGCAGGCGTACGGACGCCGGTGCTGGCGGTCAGCGTCGACGACGACCAGTACACCCCGCACCCCACCATGGACGCGCTCTGCGCGAAGCTGACCGCCGCTCCGGTGACCCGGGACCGGTACACCGTCGACGAGGCGGGCACCCCGCTGGACCACTTCACCTGGGTCCGCGCCGCCGGCCCGGTGGCCGCCCGGGTGGCCGCCTTCGCGGCGACCCTGCCGAAACGCTGACCCGCCGCCGAGGGCGTACGGTCAGCCGGTGACCCGGACCGCCAGCAGGGCGATGTCGTCGCTCGGCACGTCGGCCAGCTCGGCCAGCAGGGCGTCGCCGAACTCCTCGACCGGCAGGTGGTGCAGACGGGCGGCGGCCGCCCGCAGGCGCTCCAGCCCCTCGTCCAGCACCTCGTGCCGCCGCTCCACCAGCCCGTCGGTGTAGAGCACCAGCGTGCTGCCCGGGTCGAGCAGCAGCTGGTGGTCACGGCGCGACCGGCCGATCCCCAGCCCCACCATCGGGTCCACCGGCCGGCTCAGCAGCCGGGCGGCGCCGTCCGGGCCGATCAGCACCGGCGGTGGATGGCCGGCGTTGCACCAGACCAGGCGGGCCCGCCGCGGGTCGCCACCGACCTGGCCGGGCGCCCAGAGGTGGACCAGCACCGTCGAGGCGAGCGCCTCGACCTTCAGGCCGGCCAGCACCCGTTCCAGCGCGGCCAGGCTCCCGGCCGGCGGCGCACCCATCAGGTACGCGACGCCGCGCAGCGTGTTGCGGATCTGCGCCATCGCGGCCAGCGCCCGCCGGTCGTGCCCGGTCACGTCGCCGATCACCAGGGTGGCGGCCCCGTCCGAGGCCGGGAAGGCGTCGTACCAGTCGCCGCCGACCTGCTCGTGCTCGGCGGCCGGGTGGTAGCGGACCGCCACGGTCAGCCCGGCCGTCGGCGGCGGCTCGGTGAGCAGGCTGCGTTGCAGGGTCTCGGAGGTGCGCCGCTGGGCCTGGTGGATCCGGATCCGGTCCAGGGTCTGCGCGCACTGCGCGGCGAACGCGCCCAGCAGCTCCACCTCGCGGGGCCGGAACGGCGCGTCGTCGCGCCAGCCCACGGTCAGCGATCCGAGCAGCCGGTCACCGACCCGCAGCGGCAGGGCGACCCACCGCCGCAGCCCGGTGTCGTCGAGCACGTCGGCCATCTCGTCCGACCAGGCCAGGGTCGTGGCGCGGTCGGGCAGCAGGACGACCTCGTCGCGCCGGGCCGCCGTACAGGCCGGCAGCGGTCCGTCCAACGGCAGGTCCGCGTACCGCTCCCGGGTGCGCCCGCCGAGGCTGTCGGTCAGAGTCAGCCGGATCCGGCCCTGGTCCCGGACGCCCACCGCTCCCCCGTCCGCCCCCAACGCGGCCAGCCCCCGGTCGATCACCACCTCGGTCAGCGCGGCCACGGTCTCGCAGCCGGCGAGCTGGCCGGCCAGCTCCACCAGCGTGGTCAGCTGCCGGGTCGCCACGCCCTGCGACTCCAGCGCCGCGCGCAGCTCCCGGGCCCGGGCGTACAGGTCGAGCTCGGCCTCCTCCATCCGGCGGCGCAGGTCCTCGCCCCGGGCCCGGTCGGCGCGGCTGCGGTCCCGCTCCCGGACGAAGTCGGTGACGTCCTCCACCCGGTGCACGAGCAGCACGGTGCGCCCGGCCTCGTCGCGTACCGGCACGTTCATCGGGCTCCAGTGCCGGGTGAGGAAGCCGCCGGCGCCGTCGGGGATGTCATAGCGCTGCAACGCCATCGTGTCGGCACGGCCGGTGTCCCGGGCCCGGATCAGGGAGGCCCGCAGGTTGGGCACCCCGCTGGCGTCGGAGCTGTCCGGGTTGCCGGGGAACGCGTCGAAGACGTGCCGGCCGAGCAGCTCCGCGCGGGTGCGTCCGGTCGCCCACAGGTACGCCTCGTTCACCTCGACGATGGTCAGGTCGGGGCTGAGCACCAGGTACGGCGTGGGGGTGGACCGGAACAGCAGGGCGTGGTCGACCACGGACGTGCCGTCCGGCTCGTCCACCGCCCCGCCCATACCGCTCCTGTCGATCATCGCCGCCGATGATGCCCCGCCGGGCTGCCGGCGAATCCCCCGGGTGCGCCGGACGTGGCGCGTTCGGCCCTGCCCCCGCCTACCCGCCGGCCGTCGGAGGAGTCCTGCCGCACCCCGCCGGACCAGGGCGGACGTCGCCGTCGGAAGCGTTCGGGGCCCGGGGGCGTAGCAGCGCGATCGGTGGGTATGCCGCTGCGCCCGAACACGGTTGAGGGGGAACAGATGTCCGAACGGCACACCGCTTTGCGCTCCATGCACGATCTGGGCCTGGCGGCCTGGTTCGGCGGCTCGCTGATGGGGGCGCTCGGCGTCAACGGGGCGGCGGCCCAGATCAGCGACTCGACCCAGCGGCTTCCGGTCGCCTCGGCGGGGTGGTCCCGGTGGACGCCGGTGAACGCGGCGGCGATCGGCGCGCACCTGGCCGGCGCGGTCGGCGAGCTGGCCACCGAGAGCCCGCGGGTGATGACCCAACGCGGGGTGGCCAAGATGAGCGCGGTGAAGACGGCGCTGACCGTCGGCGCCCTGGCGGTCACCGGCTACAGCCGGCTGCTCGGGATGAAGTTGGAGAAGGCGGGCAACCCGTCGGTCGATGGGACCACCGAGCCCAACTACCAGACGCCGTCGGACGTGGCGGCGCAGCAGCGGCAGATGAAGTTGTTGCAGTGGACCATCCCCGCGCTGACCGGCGCGCTGGTCGTGGTGACCGCGTACATGAGTGAGCAGCAGAAGCCGGGGCAGGTCTTCCGGGGCATGCTGGGCCGGGCCGGCGGGCTGCTGAGCGCGCCGATGACGGCCGGCAAGGTCGTGGGGATGGCCGGGATGAAGCGCCGGATGACGATGTCGCACTGAAACGGATCGCCGGCCGCGGTCGGCGACGACCAGCGAGGTGAGGATGACGGCGAACGACGCAGCGCGCGGCGGACCTGAGTCCGTCGGCCCGTGGGGCACCACGGACGGCTTCGACGCCGGACCGCCCTGGGGCGCGGGTGAGGACGACCCGATGGGCGAGGGCAGCGAGGAGTCCGCCGTACCGCCGGGGCGGCGCGGGGAACGCCGGGCCGGGGAACCCGCGGCACCGACCGGTCCGGCGGGCCGGCACGGCTTCGGCTCGGTCGAGCCGGGCCGGCACGTGGAGGCCGGTCCGGGGGCGCCGCCCGATCCGGCACCCGCCCGCCGGTCCTTCCCGGACGACGCGGCCGGCGGGGACCTGCCGGACAACGCGCTGGAGGAGGCGACCGGAATGCACCCGGAGGGGGTCAGCCGGGACTGAGCGGACGATTCGGCGGGCCGGGTCCGGGGCAACTGCCCGGGACCCGGCCCGCCCGCACGTGAACGACACACGCCTGCCGCCGACCAGATCGCCCTGGTCGGCGGCTTCGGCACGCCCGGCGCTTCCACCCTCGGCGCCGTCGACCCAAACCCATCCATGATCTTCGATCTATCGCTCGATGGCAAGCGGGGGCGACGACATTCACACCAGGCGCCAGATCGAGCGCCGAGAATGTTACCAGCGAGTAGACCACATGTTACGAAGTGGGCCCCCATCCCCCTGGAGGCCCCCCGATGCGCATCCGCGTCTCCCCCACCGTCGGCGCACTCGTCGCCGGCCTGCTGCTCACCCTCGGCCTGGCGACCCCGGCCGCCGCGGCCGGCACCGACTACGCCGCCCTCGGCGACTCGTACTCCTCCGGCGTCGGCACCAACAACTACGACGGCACCAGCGGCTCCTGCCTGCGCAGCCCGCAGGCGTACCCACGGCTCTGGGTGAACAGCCACACCGTGTCGACGTTCCAGTTCGTCGCCTGCTCCGGAGCCACCACCCGGGAGGTGCTCGGCAACCAGCTCGGCGCGCTGAACTCCGGCACCGACCTGGTCACCATCAGCATCGGCGGCAACGACGCCGGCTTCGCCGACGTGGTGACCACCTGCCGGCTCGGCACCGACAGCGGCTGCCTTTCCGCGGTGAACAACGCGAAGTCGTACATCACCGGGACGCTGCCCGGGCGGCTGGACGAGACCTACCGGGCGATCCGCAGCCGGGCGCCGTACGCCCGGGTGGTGGTGCTCGGCTACCCGCGCCTGTTCGAGCTGGGCTACTGCGGCTTCGGCAGCATCAACGAGTACAAGCGCGGCCTGCTCAACGGCGGCTCGGACACCATCTCGAGCGTCATCTCGGCGCGGGCCGCGGCGGCCGGGTTCAGCTACGCCGACGTCCGCGGCCGGTTCGCCGGGCACGGCGTCTGCGCCGCCACCCCGTGGATCAACGGCACCACCTTCCCGGTGGTCGAGTCGTACCACCCGAAGGCCGCCGGCCACTCCTCGGCGTACCTGCCCGCGCTGACCGCCGTCACCGGCTGACCCGACCGGCGGAAACGACGAACGGCCCGACCGCGCGAGGCGGTCGGGCCGTTGTGGTCCCAGCGGGTCAGCGGCGGTGGCCGGTGGCCCACGCGTCGCGCTCGGCGTCCGGCACCGGGTGCAGGCCCGGCTCGTGCAGGCCCTCCTCGGTGACCCGGCCGATCCGGGCGTACGCCTCGGGCCGGACCGACTTGAGGGCCACGCCCCAGATCAGGCCGATCACCAGGGCGACGACCGGGATCGCCGGCAGCAGCCACTTCAGGTACGACGGGCTGCCCGGCACCAGCAGGGAGTCGAAGTTCACCAGCAGCACACCGAGCACGGCGGCCAGCAGGATGGTGCCCAGCGTCGGGGCGATCACCCGCTGCCACGCCGTCTCCGGGCCCGGCCGGCCCCGGAAGAAGCCGACCACGGCGGCCGAGGTCAGCGTCATCAGCAGCACCACGCCGACCGCGGCGGCGCCGGAGAGCCAGGTGAACAGGTCCACCACCGGGTCGCGGTCGGTGAACACGAAGGCCATGAAGACCACGAGCGCGAGCACGGTCTGCACCAGCGAGCCGGCGATCGGCGCGCCGCTGCGGTTGGAGGTGGCGCCCAGGAAGCGGGGCAGCACGTTCTCCCGGCCCAGGGCGTAGAGGTAGCGGGCCACGCCGTTGTGGAACGACAGCAGCGCGGCGAGCACCGAGGTGATGAACAGCACGTTGGCGATGTCCGCGATCACGGTGCCGGCGTGCTGGTCGAGAGCGCCGAACACGACGCCCGCGCCCGCCTCGCCGGAGGCCGCGGCGGCGTTCTCCGGGCCGGTGAGCACGGTCAGCGCCCAGGCGGAGAAGGCGTAGAACAGGCCGGTGAAGGCGACCGCGATGTAGGTGGCCCGGGCCACCGTACGACGCGGGTCCTTGACCTCCTCGCTGTAGATGGCGCCGCTCTCGAAGCCGGTGAAGGAGGCGATGGCGAACGCCAGGACGGCGCCGAAGCCGGCGGTGAACAGGTTGCCCGGCGCGAGGCCGTCGAAGGTGATCGAGCCGCCGGCCGGGTTGCCGAGGGAGACCACGTCGAAGATGAGCACGATGACGCACTCGAGGCCGAGCAGGACGGCCAGCACGGTGGCGTTCAGGTCGATCCGCAGGATGCCGAGCAGGCCGACGATCACCCAGGCCAGCAGGGCCCAGACCCACCACTGGAGGTTGATGTCGAACTTGCTGGACATGAAGTCCTTGAGGATCGCGCCGAACAGGCCGTAGAGGCCGATCTGGATCGCGTTGTACGCGGCCAGCGCCACCGCGGAGCCGGCGACGCCGCCGGCCCGGCCCAGCCCGTTGGCGATGTACGCGTAGAAGGCGCCCGCGTTGGCCACGTGCCGGCTCATCGCGGCGTAGCCGACGGCGAAGATCGCCAGCACCGCGGCGAGCAGGATGAAGCTCAGCGCGGCGCCGACGTTGCCGCTGACCGCGTACATGGTGGTGACGCCGCCGCCGAGAACGGTCAGCGGTGCCGACGCGGCGACGGTGAAGAAGACGAGGTGTGCGGTGCCGAGCCGACCGCGGCGCAGGCCGCTGTCGAAGAACGGATCGGAGGACAACTTTTCTCCTGAGGGGCGAGAAGTACGAGGGGGTGATCAGAGATCCTGTGGCAGGGTATTGGTGATCACGGATCGTCACAAGTCCACTTCGGAGATCATTGCACCGGTGTTCATGCGATCGCCCGAATTGAACAGCGCGTGTGCATGCCGTACCGTGCCGTGTCGACGCTCGTAGCGGCCTGGCTGAGGATGCCCATGACCAACCACAGTGCACACTCCGCGTATCGACTCGCCGATGCGCTGTTCCTGATCGGGCACGATGAGTTCTCCGGCAAACCCCACGGCGCCACCGATCGCCTGGAGTTCGCGTTGGCCGGCGCGGCGATGGCGGAGCTGATCTTCGAACGCCGGATCACCATCGACAACGGCAACGTCGTCGCGATCGACAGGCGGCTCTGGCAGGAGCCGCTGACCGACCTGATCGTCACCGAGATCCTCGGCCGGGAGGGCGCCCACCCGACCCGGCTGTGGATCCGCTACCTGCGCGAACACCAGCAGATCCGGGAACGGGTCGGCACCCGGCTGGTGAACAACGGGGTGGTCCGGCGGGAGCAGAGCCGGGGCCTGCGGCGTACCGTGCGGTGGCCCGCGGTGGACCCGAACCAGGCGGCCGCGCCCCGGGTCCGGCTCACCGCGCTGCTGATGCGCCACGAACAGCAGCAGCTGGACGTGGAGACGCTGCTGCTGGCCTCGCTCACCGGGGCCGTCGGGGTCGGTCAGGTCGCCTTCGACGAGCAGGTCACCGCCAAGATGCGGGACTGCCGCAAGTTCCTGCCCCCACCGCTGGACGGTCTGGTCGCGGCGGTCGTCACCGCCCTCGACGCGGCCACGGTGGCCGTCCGCCGCTGACCCCCGCCGCGGCCCGGACCCGTCCGGTGCCGACATGCGGGACGCTGTGGCCCGGCTCACACCGACGCGGGCGCCGTCCACCCGATGGGTGGACGGCGCCGTCGGCCGTCAGGCCGGGTCGCGCCACATCGGGTAGAGGGTGGGCCCGCCCGGCAGGTCCAGCGTGACCGGGGTACGGCGGAAGCCGAGCCGCTCGTAGAGGGCGGCGTTGCGCAGGCAGCTGGCCTCCAGGTAGCCGGCGTGCCCCTCGGCGTCCAGCCGGGTCAGCTGGTGCTGGAGCAGGGCGCTGCCGACGCCCTGGCCGTGGTGGTCCGGGTGGACGCCGATGAACGGCAGGTACCAGTGCGGCTCGGCCGGGTGGTTGGCCGTCATCAGCTCGTCGAGGACCGCGAAGCGCTTCATCGCCTCGGGCCCGACCCCGGCCTCCAGGGACCGGTAGAGGTCGCTGCCGTCGTCACCGTGGTCGGTGCCGTCGACCGGCAGCCACAGCGTGGCGCCGGCGCCGTCACCGGCCAGCCAGACCTCGCCGCCGTCCAGCGCCAGCTGGACGAACTCGCCGAAGAACGCGGCGTGCACCCGGGCCCGGTGCTGCTCGTCCGGGAAGATCCAGCCGCTGACCGGGTCGGCCATGAAGGCCTCCCCGAGGAGCGCGCCGACTGCCTTCGCGTCGTCCGGCGACGCCCGCCGGATCTCGCCCTGCCACTGCACCATCTGGCTTCTCTCCCGCACCGTGACCGCCGACCGGTTGGTCGCGCTATGTCTACATCGAACCGACCCGGCACGCTACCAGTCGCGGCGCACCGCGCCGCAAGCCCCGGACGTCGGGGGTGCCCGACAGATCGCTGGACGTCCACCTCTTCCCTCCGCCCGGTCGCGGGGAGCAGACTCGGCGGCGGCGCCGTGGTCACCGCAACGCCGCGGCGCGACAGACCGAAAGGGACGGTATGAAGAGAATCGTGGCGGTCGCCGCGGTCGCCGGGCTGATCCTCGGTGGCACGGGCGCGCCGACGCAGGCGGCGCCGCAGACCCGGCCCACCGCAGGCCAGGTCTCCTTCGACCCGGCGCCGATCGCGTGGGGCGAGTGCGTCAGCCCGGGCCTCGCCCGCCGGGGCGGGCAGTGCGGCTTCGTCGAGGTGCCGCTGGACTACGACCACCCGACCGGCCAGAAGATCAAGCTGGCGGTCTCCCGGATCGCGCACAAGACCTCCGACGCCGACTACCAGGGCGTCATGCTGGTCAACCCGGGTGGCCCCGGCGGCTCCGGCCTCACCCTGTCGGTGCTCGGCGAGTACGTGCCGAACGGCGCCGGCGAGGCGTACGACTGGATCGGTTTCGACCCGCGCGGGGTCGGCTCCTCCGAGCCGGCGCTGAGCTGCGACGGTGACTACTTCGGCTACAACCGGCCGTACTACGTGCCGGTCACGCCCGCGCTGGAGCGGACCTGGCTGAAGCGCTCCGAGGGCTACGCGAAGGCGTGCACGGCGGCCGGCGGCGACCTGCTGGACCACCTGAAGACGACCGACACCGTCAAGGACATGGACGTCATCCGCAAGGCGCTCGGTCGCCAGCAGATCAACTACTACGGCTTCTCGTACGGCACCTACCTGGGCCAGGTCTACGCGACCCTGTTCCCCGAGCGGGTCCGCCGGATGGTGCTCGACGGCAACGTCGACCCGCGGGACGTCTGGTACGACGCCAACCTCAACCAGGACGTCGCCTTCGACCGCAACATCAAGATCTACTTCGACTGGATCGCCGGCAACGACGCGATCTACCACCTGGGGAACACCGGCGCGAAGGTCGAACGGCGCTTCTACGCCGAGCAGCTCAAGCTGCTCAGGCACCCGGCCGGCGGGGTGATCGGACCGGACGAGTGGTCCGACATCTTCCTCCAGGCCGGCTACTACGTCTACGGCTGGGAGGAGGTCGCGCAGGCCTTCGCCGGCTGGGTGCACGACGGTGACTGGCAGACCCTCAAGCAGCTGTACGACGACGGCAACCCGCAGGGCCCCGGCGCGGACAACGGCTTCGCCGTCTACCTGGGCGTCCAGTGCACCGACGTGCAGTGGCCGAAGAGCTGGAACAAGTGGCGGGTCGACAACTGGCGGACGTTCCTCAGGGCGCCCTTCGAGACCTGGGGCAACGCCTGGTTCAACGCCCCGTGCCGGTACTGGTCCGGTGAGGTCGGCAAGCCGGTGAAGGTGGACGGCGGCAAGGTCGGCGGGATCCTGCTGATCAACGAGACGCTGGACGCCGCCACCCCGTACCCGGGCGCGCTGGAGGTGCGCAGCCGCTTCCCGAAGGCCGTCCTGGTCGAGGGGGTCGGCGGCACCACCCACTCCGGCTCGCTGAGCGGCGTGGCCTGCACCGACGACACCATCGCCGCGTACCTGGCCACCGGCGCGCTGCCGGAGCGGGTCGACGGCCGCCGCTCCGACGTGCGGTGCGACCCGGTGCCGCGGCCGGTTCCGGCCGGCGCCGCCGCCCGCTCCGCCGGGCCGAACCTGGCGCCCGCGGGCGACCTCGGCCGCCGGGAGCTGCAGAAGCTGATCGGCGCCCGCTGACCGGTCGGGCACGAGAGGTGCGGGGTGGTGCCGGTCGGCACCACCCCGCACCCGCGTCCGATCAGCTCCCGGTGCCGTCCTCACCCGGATCGCCCATGGCCGGTGGCTCGACGACGGGACGGCCGGTGTCGTCCACCAGGCCCGGCGCCATGCTGCCGCCGTGCGCCTCCTCCGCCGCCCGGGTCTCCTCCGGGTCGCGGCCGTCGGGCCGCGCCGCCGGCTCGTCGGGCCGGTCCCGCTGCGGTACGTCGCTCATCGGCTCCCCCTCCGTCGTGCCTCGGCACCGCCGGTACCCGGCCGGGCGGCTCGGAAACCCTCCGGGCCGCGCCCCGGGTCAGGGGACCGCCGGCGCCGCCTCCGGAAGCAGCTCGGCCAGCCGGGCGGCGTCCCGCTGGGCCTGGTCCCCGCAGCAGTTGTTCATCAGCACGTGCAGCTCGGTGGACTGCTCGCCCAGCTCGGTCAGGCGCACTGCCCAGCCCCGCAGCTCCTGCTCGCCGTACGCGTAGCGGAACTTCTCCTGCTTGTCCCCGCTGGCCCAGGCGGTGCTGTGGCCGTGGAACCGGACCACCGCCAGCTCGGCGGTGGCCACCAGGATCGGCGGCACCGACGAGGAGTGCCCCTGCGGCATGTCGACGCAGACATAGCTGAGCCCCTGCTCGGAGAGGAAGGTCAGGGTCTCCACCGCGGCCGTGCCGTCGAACCAGGAGGCGTGCCGCAGCTCCACGGCGACCCGCCACGGCCGGCACCGGGCGGCCAGCTCGGCGATCCGCCGGCGGGCGGCCTCGCCGCGGGCCAGCCAGGGCGGGAACTGGAGCAGCACCGCGCCGAGCCGGTCGGCCGCCGCGATCGGTTCCAGCGCCGCCCGGAACCGGTTCCACACCTCGTCGTACGTCTCGGAGCGCGACCGGGGTGTGGTGACCGGTGAAGAGGCTGAACGCCTTGACGTCGAAGGTGAACCCGGGTGGCGTGGCGTCGACCCAGCCGGCGGTGGTCTCCGGCGCCGGCACCGCGTAGTAGGAGGTGTCCACCTCGACCAGACCGAAGCGGTCGGCGTAGTAGCCCAGCCGGCCGGCCGGATTGTTGACCTGGCGCGGGTACCACCCGGAGCGCACCAGCATCTGGTCGGCCCAGGACGACGTCCCCACCTTGATGACACCCATGTAATTCAGTTCACCGCCATCGGTGCGAGTCGGCAACCGGAGGCGGTCCGGGGTGGACGCCGGAAAGTGTCGGTGGTTCGGCGTACGGTCGGCCCGACGACGAACGAGAGGTGGGCGCCGATGAACGTCTCCGACCAGGTCCGCACCGGTGAGCGGGCCGATCTGCTGGCCGTCCTCCAGCGGCACCGCGGCTTCCTGCGCCACACCGTCCGAGGGCTGACCGACGAGCAGGCCGCGCTGCGCAGCACCGCCAGCGAGCTCTGCCTCGGCGGCCTGATCAAGCACGTGGCGACCACCGAGGACCGGTGGGCGCGCTTCGCCGTCGGCGGCGCCGAGGCGATGCAGAGCACCCCGATCGACTGGACCGGCCAGTTCCGGATGGCCGAGGGCGACACCCTCGCCGGGCTCCTCGCCGAGTACGACCGGGTCGCCGCCGGGACCGACGCCCTGGTGGCCACGCTCGACCTCGACGCGAGCCACCCGCTGCCCGAAGCGCCCTGGTTCGAGCCCGGGGCCGCCTGGTCGGTGCGGCGGGTGCTGCTGCACGTCATCGCCGAGACCGCGCAGCATGCCGGGCACGCCGACATCATCCGCGAGTCCATCGACGGAGCCAGGACGATGGGCTGAGCCGGCCCGGCCGTGCCACCGGTCTTGGCTGACCGGTGGCACAGGTCACCTGTCCCCCGCCGATGTGACGTCCCGGCGCCCGGCGGCGCTGAGGGACACGAGATGAACGCACATCGCATGGACCAGGAAACCGTCGAGCGCCTGCTCGTCGGTCCGGTCGTCGATCCCGTGGACGGACCCCCGGCACTCGTGCAGCTGCTGGCCGCGGTCCGCGCCGCGCCGCGTCCCGCCGAGCTGGGCGGAGAGGCCGAGGCGCTGCGGGCGTACCGGATGGTCCAGGCCGGCTCGACCGTCCCGCTGCGCGCGGTCACGGCGCCCCGGACCGGGCTGGCGGGTCGACTGGGCGTGCGGGTGGCCGCGATCGCCGTCGCCGTCACGGCCACCGGCGGAGTGGCGTTCGCCGCCACCGGCGGCAACCTGCCCGGTCCGCTGCGACACCGTCCCGACCCGGTGCCCGCCCCGACGAGCACGCCGGCGCGCCCCACCGCACCGGCGGTGGGGCCGGGCGCACCCCCGCCCGCCACGCCGGCGCGGTCGGCGCCCGCCACCGCCGCGCCGACGGCCGGACTGTGCCGGGCGTACCGCGCCGACGCCGGTGGCAACCCCGGGCGGGCGCTGGAGAACCCGGCCTTCTCCGGGCTGATCGCCTCCGCCGGGGGCCGGGACCGGGTCGCCGGCTACTGCGACCGGCTGCTCACCGAGCACTCCGGACGCTCCGAGTCGGCCCCGCCGGGGACGCAGCGGGGCGGCAACGAGCCCACCGGGCAGCCGACGGCGCGACCGGATCGGCCGGCGGCCGGACCGTCGACCCCGCCCGGGCGGCCCGCCTCCCCCGCGGTCACCGCGCCGCCGGGGCCCGGCAGCCACTGACCTGGGCGTTGCCGACCAGGGCCCTGGGTCGGTCGGCGTACGACGCCGCCGACGGTGACCACCGGCCGGGCCGGCGGCGCCGGTTCCACCCCGGCGAACCACGGCAGGCCGAAGCGGGTCAGCTCGGCGGGGCGCTGCCCCGGGGGCAGTCCGTCACCGGCGGGCACGGTCAGTCCCGCCGGGTGATCGCGCCCAGCACCGTGTCGAGGTACGCCGAGCGGTCGGCCCGGTCGGCGGGGACCAGCTCGGGCATCCGGACCAGCAGTTGCAGGTGCCCGACGTGGGCGCTGTACGCCAGCAGGGCCCGCCGGGCCGCCTCGTCGGCGTCGAAGCCGAGGCCGCCGAAGAGCTCCCGGAGGTAGTCCACGCGCCGGCGGACCACCCGGTGCACGGTGGGTGCGACCAGCGGGTCGTCGGCGGCGGCGAGCAGGTTGAGCTCGGTGCGGGCCGGCAGCTGGTCGGCGGCGGCGGTGGTGCTGGCGAAGAGCCGGCGCAGGGCGGTGGCCGGGTCGACGGGGGCGCCGAGCGCCTCGATGACCGACTCGGTGTGCTCCCGCTCCCAGCGGGCCAGCGCGGCGGTGACCAGCGCGTCGCGGTTGGCGAAGTGCCAGTAGAAGCTGCCCTTGGTGGTGCCGAGCCGGACCGCGAGGGGCTCGACGGCCACCCCGGCCAGGCCCTGCTCACCGATCACGTCCAGGGCCGCCCGCGCCCAGTCGTCGACGCTGAGGCGGCGCCGTCGCCCGTCCGCACCCACCGCCGTAACGTACCGTCCCGCCGGCCGGCCCCGGAGCGCCCCACGGGGCCCCGGCGCGGTGGAGCCGTGGCCGGCGGCGGAACGGCGCGGGATGAGGGTGCGGCCCCGTGCCCCCGCCCTCATCCGCGCCGCCCCGGCGTCAGGGCCAGGGCGCGCAGCTGCGCCACCAGGCCCGCGCCGAAGATGACCACCGGCGGCAGCGGGAACGCGGTCAGCGAGATCGCGAAGCCGGCGCCGGTCACCGCCGTGTTGAGCGCGGTCAGCGACCGGTCCCGTTGGTACGCCTGCGGTGCCGCGCGCAGCACCAGCAGGTTCAGTGACCCGTACCCGACGGCCAGCAACGCCATCGTGACGCTGAAGCCCTGGTGCAGCGCCGCCATGTCGTGGCCGTGGCCGAGCAGCCGGACCGGGACGGCCCGCATCGCCCGGTGGGCGGCGACCTCGCGGGTCGAGGGGGCACGTCGTCGGGCGGCGGCGGTGACCGCGAGGTGGCCGGCGCCGACCAGGACGAGGCAGCCGGCGCCGAACCGGACCGCCCGGCGCAGCCGCCGGTCGAGGGGCTGGGTGTCGACGTGCGGGCTGTCCATCCGGACCACCTCCATACGGGTGCGTATGGAGGGACGTTAACATACGCCACCGTACGGTGGAAGGCCGTGCCGGTGCCCACGGCGGTTGGATAGCGTGGCGGGCATGGAATCGGTCTGGGACTATCCACGTCCGCCCCGGCTGGAGCGCACCCCCCGCCGGATCACCGTCGTGCACGCCGGGGTGACCGTGGTCGACAGCGACCGCTGCTGGCGGGTGCTGGAGACCTCCCACCCACCCGTCTACTACGTGCCCAGGTCCGAGATCACCGGCGCCCGGCTGCTCCCGACCGACCGGCGGAGCTGGTGCGAGTGGAAGGGCGAGGCCAGCTACTGGGACCTGGCCGTCGGGGACGTCCGGATCCGCGAGGCCGCCTGGTCGTACGAACGACCCGCCCCGTCGTACGCGGAACTGGCCGGCGCGGTCGCCTTCTATCCCGGCAGGGTCGACGAGTGCCGGGTGGACGGGGAGCGGGTCCAGGTCCAACCGGGCGACTTCTACGGCGGTTGGATCACCGCCGACCTGGTCGGCCCCTTCAAGGGCGCCCCGGGCACCCTGGGCTGGTGACCGCCCGCCGGGCGGCTGGTAGCTTGCGCCGATGAGTCTGCGGCGTCGACGCGTGGCGATGCTCTTCCGCCTCGCGATCGTGATCAGCGTGCTGGCGGGGATCGTGCTCACCGCCCTCGGCCCGGCCACCGTCACCGGCCTGCTGCCCTACTTCACCATCCAGAGCAACGTCGCGGTCGGCATCTTCGCCGGCTACGCCGCCTGGTGTGCCTGGCGGGACCGACCCGAGCCGCCGTCGGCCCTCAAGGGCGCGGTCACCCTCTACATCACCATCACCGGGGTGGTCTACCACCTGGTGCTGGCCAACCCGGCCAGCCCGTTCGCGATGGTCCAGCCGCAGCGGGCGCTGGCCGAGGCGCTCGGCAACCAGTTCCTGCACACCGTCGTGCCGCTGCTGGCCGTCGCCGACTGGGCCCTGTTCGACCGGCGCGGCCGACTGCGTCCCCGGTACGCCGCCTGGTGGCTCGCCTTCCCGCTGGCGTACCTCGCCTTCGCGTTGCTGCGGGGCCTGGTGGTGCACCGCTACCCGTACCCGTTCATCGACGCCGGGCAGCTCGGCTACGACGGCGTCTCGGTCAGCGCGGTCGGCTTCGCGCTGGCGTTCTGGCTGCTCGGCCTCCTCTTCGTCGGCGTCGACCAGCTCCTCGGCAGGCGCACCCCCCGGCAGCCGGCGCCGTCCCCCGAGCCGGGCGCGGTACGCGCGGTGGACGGGCGTGACGCGTCGGTGGAGGCGCCGGCGAAGCGGTGAGCCGGGCGGTCAGCCGGCGGTACGGACACCCTCGCCGTGCGAGGCCTTCGCCGCGGCCCGGTCCCGGCCGTACGCGTCGGCGTACCCCCACCGGCCCGGGATGTCCAGCAGCTCGACCCGACCGAACCCGGCCGGCAGGGCCGGGTCCACCAGCAGGTTGTCCCCGCAGGGCCGCAACCCGAGGATGGTGGCGAGCAGCATCGGCAGCGCCCCGGCGGCCCAGGACTGCGGTCGACCGGCCGCGGGCAGCCGCACCGGATAGCGGGTGACCTGCCGGTCGTAGCCGGCCACCAGCTCCGGCACCGAGCCGCCCAGCGTCTCGGCCAGGGTGAAGACGGCATCGGTGATCCGCGCCGCCTCCACGTCGAAGCCGTACCGGCGCAGCCCGGCCGCGACCAGCGCGTTGTCCGACGGCCACACCGCGCCCAGGTGCGACCCGACCGGGTTGTACGGCAGCTGCCCCTCGGCGTAGGTGCGCACCCCCCAGCCGGAGAACATCCGCGGGTCGAGCAGGTTCGCGGCCACCGCGTCGGCCTTGTCGTCATCGACGATCCCGCTCCACAGCAGGTGCCCGACGTTCGAGGTGAGCGCGTCGACCGGGGTGCCGTCCGGCTCCAGCGCGAGTGCGTAGTACCCCCGCTCGGGCAGCCACCAGTCCCGGTTGAACCGCTCCCGCAGCGCCGCCGCCTCCCGCTCCAGCCGGTCGGCGTACTCCGGGTCGCCCCAGACCTCCCGGGCCAGCCGGGCACCCCGCCGCTTCGCGTCGTACGCGTAGCCCTGTAGCTCGCAGGTGGCCCGGGGCAGCGCCGGCACCCGGCCGTGCCGGTCCCGGATGGCGTCCGGCGAGTTCTTCCAGCACTGGTTCTGCACGCCGCCGTCCGGGTTGCGGGTCCGGTACCGCAGGTAGCCGTCACCGCACAGGTCGCCGTACTCGTCGATCCAGTCCAGCGCCATCCGGGCCGGGTGGCGCAGCTCCCGTACCAGCTCCGCGTCGCCGGACCACCGCTCGTACTCGTCGAGCAGCACCACGAACAGCGGGGTGGTGTCCGCCGCCCCGTAGTAGAGCGAGGTCTCCCGGTCACCGAAGGCCGCCGACTCGCCGTACCTGGTCTCGGCGAGGATTTTCCCCGGTTCCTCGTCGTGCTGGTCGTCGAGCTGCCCGCCCTGGGTCACCGCGAGGATCCGCAGGGTGGCCGGTGTCAGCTCCGGGGTGAACGGCAGCGTCTCCAGGCAGGTGACCAGGGCGTCCCGGCCGTAGAGGCTCATCGCCCAGGGCAGCCCACCCACCGGCACCGAGTCGGGGTACGCCAGTGGCGTGTAGCGCAGCGCCGCCAGGTCGGTCAGGCAGGTCCGGTAGATCGCGGAGACCGCCGGTCGCCCGGAGATCAGCCCGGGCGCCCGGTCCAGCCAGCCGTGCAGGTCGGCCCGCATGTGGTGGCGGACCCGTCGCTGGTGGGCCTCCAGGTCGGCGCGCAGGTCACGGGCCCCCTCGCCGCGGATGACGCAGGCCACGTGCAGGTCGGTGGTCCACGACTCGTTCGGCTCGATCCGGATCCGGAAGGTCAGCCCCTCCTCGTCGACCTCGGCCGGGGTGGTGGCCGTGACCACGGTCTCCCGGGTGAACCGGTCCCGCTGGTAGCGCAGGCGCAGTTGGCTCTTCTCGGCCACCGCGTCGACGGCGACCGGGCGGCGGCGTGGCGCGGCGATCTCGGCGGTGTCGGCGAAGTCGCTGGCGACCTGCATCCGGACGGTGAGGTCGGTGGGCGCCGCGGAGTGGTTCAGCACGGTGACCCGCTCGTGGAAGGCGTCGTCGACCGACCGGTGCCGGATCACCGAGACTTCCGCGTCGACGTAGTGGCTGGCCGTGCCGGGGACCAGGAAGAACCGGGCCTCGAAGTAGGTCATGTCGTCGCGGGACAGCGCGTTGAGCGGGCTGCCGTCCACGGTGAGCACCCAGTGCGACAGGAACCGGGTGTCGAAGGAGAACAGGCCGGTCGGCGCCGCCGGGTCCGGCCGCATGTCGCCCTGGGCGTCACTGATCGCGAAGGCGTTGCCGGCCATCACGTGGACCAGTTCCTGCCTCATCGGCGCCCGTTCCCGTGCAGGCAGTAGGCGCGCGGGTGGTGAGCGTCCGGCGGGCCGGGGAACAACCGCCGCAGCGACAGCAGCAGCCGCAGGTTTCCCCGCACGGTCACGTCGTTGCGCAGCAGCGCCGAACCGATGTGCGTCCCACCGGCGGCGAGCCGGTCGAAGACCCCGCGCTGCCCGCTCACCACCAGGTCGGCCTCCTCGTACGACCGGCTGACCTCGACGCTCTGGTCGGCGATGGTGAGGTACCAGTGGTCGGTGTACCCCTCCTCCCGGATGTCCAGCCGCAGCGTCCCGGCCGTGGTCTCCGGCAGGTCGGGGTGCCGACCCGGTACCCGGCTGGCGAGGTGCTCCGCCGCCGACATGGCCATCGAATCCGCCCCTTCCCACGCTTGCTCGTCCCCGCAGCGTCCCCCGGCCGGGGGTGAGCCCGGCTCACCCGGTGGGGGTGATCCCGGTCCGGGCACGACCCGACGGAGGAGTCGGAACGGGGATCGCGGGTAGAGCGGGACCGGGACGACCGGGACGGGAGAGGCGCGATGGGACTGGACGGGACGTCGGCGCACCGGGTGCTCACGGCGCTGCTGGCCATGCAGCGGCAGTCCTGGGAGCAGGGGGTGGCCGGGCACGCCCTGCTCGACCTGGGGTGCGCCGACACCGCGCTGCTGCTGGCCGACGCGGCGGTCACCCGGCAGCACCCGGACGGCCGGCTGGGCGACGTCGGCGGTGAGGACGGCGCGGTCAACGGGGCGGCCTGCGGGGAGCTGGTCCGGCACGCCGCCCGGCTCGACGGCGATCCGCGCTGGACGGTGGCGCTGGACCGGCAGCTCGACTGGCTGGTGTCCCGCGCCCCGCGGGCCGCCGACGGGACGCTGTTCCACCTGCTGTCCCACCGGCAGGTCTGGGCCGACACGGTCTACATGGTGGTGCCGCTGCTCGCCGCCTGCGGCCGTGCCGACCTGGCGGTCGAGCAGCTGACCGGGCACCGTCGGCGGCTCTGGGACCCGGGCACCGGCCTCTACGCGGCCCGGTGGGACGAGGGCCTCGGGCGGCTGGAGCAGCCGCAGAAGTGGGCCACCGGCAACGGCTGGGTGGTCGCCGGGATCGCCCGCGCGCTGCGGCTCGCGCCGGACCGGCCGGCTGGGTGGGGCGAGCTGGCCGGACACGCCCGGGAGGTGATCGACGCCTGCCTGGCGTACCGGGGGGAGGACGGGCTCTTCGGCGACGTGCTGGACGATCCGCGCTCGTTCCGCGAGGCCAACGTCGCGCAGATGCTGGCGTACGCCACGCTCACCGGCGCCGCGGACGGCTGGCTGCCGCCGGCGTACGCGCGGCTGGGGCGGGAGCTGTTCGGCGCGGCGGCCCGCCGGGTCGACGGGCGCGGGCTGGTCACCGGGGTGAGCGGGGCGCCGCACTTCACCGGCCCGGGCACGTCCGCCGAGGCACAGGCGTTCCACCTGCTCGCGTACGCGGCGGCGGGCGGGCGGCTGGACGTCCGCTGAGCGCCACCGGGCAGCCGGCTGTGGGATGCGGGGCCGGTCGTTTGCCCGCTGCCTCGCCGGGCACGCAGCCGGCAGGTACGACGACACGACGGGAGCTCACCTGATGCGCGCGCTGCGACTGCCGAACTGGAAGTCCGAGCCGGAACTGGTCGAGGTACCCCGGCCGGAGCCGGGACCCGGCCAGGTGGTGATCAAGGTGGGCGGCGCCGGGGCCTGCCACTCCGACCTGCACCTGATGCACGACTTCGAGGCCGGCTCGGTGCCGTGGAACCCGCCGTTCACCCTGGGCCACGAGAACGCCGGCTGGGTGCACGCCCTGGGCGCCGGGGTGACCGGGTTGACCGAGGGGCAGCCGGTGGCGGTCTACGGGCCGTGGGGCTGCGGGAGCTGCGCCCGCTGCCGGGTGGGGGTCGACACGTACTGCGAGAACCCGGCCGCGGCGCCGGTGCCCGGCGGCGGGGGCGGGTTGGGCCTGGACGGCGGGATGGCCGAATACCTGCTGGTGCCCGACGCCCGGCACCTGGTGCCGCTGCCCGAGGGGCTCGACCCGGTGGCCGCCGCGCCGCTGACCGACGCCGGCCTGACCCCGTACCACGCGGTCCGCCGGTCCCTGCCGAAGCTGCTGCCGGACAGCACCGCCCTGGTCATCGGGGTGGGCGGTCTCGGTCACGTGGGCGTGCAGATCCTCAAGGCGACCACCGCGGCCCGGGTGATCGCGGTGGACACCCGCGACGACGCGCTGGCCCTGGCCCGCCAGTACGGCGCCGACCTGACGCTGCGCCCGGACTCCGACGCGGCCGAGCGGATCCGCGCGGCGACCGGCGGCCGGGGCGCGGACGTGGTGCTGGACTTCGTGGGCGCCGACGCCACCCTGAAGCTCGGCGTGTCGGTGGCCCGGACGCTGGGCGACCTGACCATCGTCGGACTCGGCGGCGGCACCCTGCCGGTGTCGTTCTTCGGGGTGCCGTACGAGGTGAGCATCCAGACCGTCTACTGGGGCAGCCGGCCGGAGCTGATCGAGGTGCTCGACCTGGGCGCCCGGGGGCTGATCAAGCCGAAGATCACCACCTTCGGCCTGGACCAGGCGGTCGACGCCTACCACCAGCTGCGCGACGGCACGCTGGAGGGTCGCGCGGTGATCGTGCCGTGAGCCGGTGCCGGCCGGCGGTCAGTCCGCCAGGACCAGCCCGCGCACGTAGGCGGCCTGCCCGGCGTGCTGGAGGTCGTCGTCGGCCACGCTGACCAGCCGGACCCCGAGGGTGACCGGCGGGTCCCAGGCGTCGTCGACCACCCGGTCCAGGTCGACGGCGGTCAGCCCGGCCAGGAACCGCCCGGTCCGGTCGGCCACCGCGTCGAAGTAGCCGACCAGCGCCGTGCCGTCCTCCGGCCGCACCGCCGCGATCTGGTCCCGGCCGTGCCCGAACCCGGTGTCGTCCGGGTCGGCCGGTAGGCCGAAGCGGGGCGTCCAGTCGCCGGAGACCCAGATCTGCTCCTCGCCGAGCAGGTCGGCGACGTGGTGGTCCTGGATCCGGGTCAGGTGCCAGACCAGCCAGCCGACCGGGTTGGCCCCCGGCGCGGGGGCTTGGCGCAACTGCTCGGCGGAGAGACCGTCCACCGCGGCGCGGACCAGGCCGGGCAGCCGCCCGTACACCTCGGTCAGCAGGTCGTGAACGTCCACCGGGCACCGCCTTCGGATCGTGGTTGCTCGCCTGGGACCAGTACCGCCGGGCGGCGACGGCAAACCTCGCCCCCAGGATGATCGTCATGGTCGCGGCGCTGGAGCTGTGTCTGGGCCGACGCCACCCGGCGGATCCGGGTGCTCCGGGACGCGCTGGAGTCCGCGCGGGCGGTGTGCCCGGCCCGTGGGCAGCACCGATGTCGACCGCCGTCGAAACCCCACCTACACTGGCCCGCATGGGACGGACCACGTGAGCGGCACGCAGCGATCAGCCGTGCCGCACGACCATGTGTGCTGGTCCTACGACGACCCCGCGGCGTTCGACGCCGCCGCCCGTCGGTACCTCTCCCGCGGCCTCGCCGACGGCGAGCAGGTCTGGTACGTCGGGCCCGAGCGGGCCGAGTCCGCCCGGATGCGCCTGGGCGAGCTGCCGGGCCTCGACCAGGGGCTGCGCAGCGGCGCCGTGCGGATCGTGGCAACCGACTCGGCGTACGACAAGGACGAGAAGGTCGACCCCACCGCCCAGGTGCGCGCCTACGCCGCGGCGACCGAGGCGGCCCTGGCCGAGGGCTACACCGGGCTGCGGGTGGTCGCCGAGGCCACCGACCTGGCCCGCACCCCGCAGCAGCGGGACCTGTTCGCCCGCTACGAGCACCTGGTCGACCGCTACATGTGGGCCCGGCCGTTCTCGGCGATGTGCGCCTACGACCGGCGCCAGCTCGGCGACCGGGCGGTGGCCGAGCTGGCCTGCATGCACCCGCGGACCAACGCCCCGGGGCTGCTGTTCACCCTCTCCGCCTGCGGCCACGAGCAGGACGACTGCGCGGTGCTGGCCGGCGAGCTGGACCCGTCCAACCACGAGCTGTTCGCCACCGCGCTGGAGCGGGCCGACCTGCGTCCGGTCGACGGCCGGTTGCGGCTCTGCGCCCCCGGGTTGCGCTTCATCGACCACCGCTGCCTGCTGCACCTGCAGGAGTACGCCGCCCGCCGCGGCGCCACCGCCGTCCTGCACACGCCGTTGTCCGCCGTGCCCCGGCTGGTCGAGCTGCTGGGCCTGCCCGACGTGCGGGTGGAGGTGACCCGGTGAGGACCGGAGCCGCCGCCGGTCACCGGGGCTACTACCACGAGGCCGCCTGCTACGGCTCGGACGCCGAACTGCTCGCCGTCACCGTGCCGTTCCTGCTCGACGGGGTGGCCGCCGGTGAGCCGACCCTGGTCGCCCTCGGCCCGCGCAGCGCCGACCTGGTCCGGTCCGCGCTGCCCGCCGATTCGGGCGTCCAGTTCCTCTCCGGTGGCGACATGTACGCCCGTCCCACCAGCGCGATCCGCTCCTACCGTTCGCTCCTCGCCGACCTGGTGGCGCAGGGCGTCGGGCAGATCCGGATCATCGGCGAGCTGGCGCCGGCGGCGTTCGGCGTCACCTGGGACTGGTGGGCCCGGTACGAATCGGCGATCAACCACGCGTACGACGACTTCCCGCTCTGGAGCATGTGCGCGTACGACACCCGGATCACGCCGCCGCACGTGCAGGCCGACATCGCCCGGACCCATCCCCGGTACGCCACCGCCGAGGGGCGGCACGTGCCCAGCCCGGACTACGTCCACCCGGCGGACTACCTGTCGGAGAACCGCCCACCGGTGCCCGACCCGTTGCAACTGACCCCGCCGATGGTCGAGCTGACCGACCCGACGGCGTCCGAGGCCCGCCGGGCGGTGTACGCGGCCGACCAGGGCCGGCTCTCCGCCGGCGAGACGGAGGACCTGGTGGTGGCGGTCAGCGAGGCGGTCACCAACGGCCTGCGGCACGGTCGCCCGTCGGTGCGGTTGCGGCTCTGGGCCGGGGAGGACCGGATCGTCGTCACCGTCACCGACCGGGGTTCCGGCCCGGCGTACCCGTTCGCCGGGCTGCTCCCGACCGGCGACGGCGCCGCGGGCGGGCTGGGGCTGTGGATCACCCACCAGTCCTGCAACCACGTCGTCCACTACCGCGACGCCGACGGGTTCACCGTGCGGCTGACCGCCGGGAACCCGCACTTCCGGTCGGACGGGGTGGCGGCGGTCGACGTCACGGCGGCGGCGGCCGGCTGACACGAGGGGTGAGGTCGGGCCCGCCTCGTGCGGGCCGCCGGCCGCCCTCCTAAGCTCCGCGCATGGCGAAGTACTTCGACGTGCACCCGGACAACCCGCAACCACGGGCGATCAACCAGGTGGTGGACCTGATCCGGGCGGACGGGTTGATCGCCTACCCGACCGACTCGTGCTTCGCCCTGGGCTGCCGGCTGGGCAACCGGGACGGCCTGGACCGGATCCGGGAGGTCCGCCACCTCGGCAGCGGCCACCACTTCACCCTGGTCTGCCGCGACTTCGCCCAGCTCGGCCAGTTCGTGCAGATCAACAACGCGTCGTTCCGGGCGATCAAGGCGGCCACCCCGGGCAGCTACACGTTCATCCTGCCGGCCACCAAGGAGGTGCCGCGCCGGCTGTTGCACCCGAGGAAGAAGACCGTCGGCGTGCGGATCCCCGACCACACGGTGACCCAGGCGATCCTCGCCGAGCTGGGTGAGCCGCTGCTCTCCAGCACCCTGCTGCTGCCCGACGAGGAGGAGCCGCTGACCCAGGGCTGGGAGATCAAGGAGCGGCTGGACCACGTGCTCGACGCGGTGGTCGACTCCGGTGAGTGCGGGACCGTGCCGACCACCGTGGTCGACTTCTCCGACGGCGTACCGGAGATCCTGCGGGTGGGCGCCGGCGACCCCTCCCGCTTCGAGTGACGGGACAGCAGCGTCATCAACCGCCTCTACGACGACCCGGACACGTGAGGGAGCAACCCGCCATGGCCCTGCCCGACGACCTGCTCAAGGTGCTCAACGACAAGGCGATCTGCTTCGTGACCACGCTGATGCCCGACGGATCGCCACAGATCTCCCAGACCTGGGTCGGCACCGACGGCGAGCACGTGCTCGTCAACACCGTGACGACCCACCAGAAGACCCGCAACGTCGGGCGCGACCCGCGGATCGCCATCGGCGTCGCCGACCCGGCCGCACCGGCCCGTTACTGGGCGCTGCGCGGCAGCGTGGTGGCCACCACGACCGACGGCGCCCGGGAGCACATCGACGAGCTGTCGCAGAAGTACCTCGGCCGCCCCTACCCCGGCTTCGGCGGCGGTGACCAGCAGCGCGTCGTCCTCACCGTGCGGGTGGACCGGATCCACACACCCTGACCTCCTCGGCTCATCCGTCGCGGGGCGGCGGCAGGGGCAGCTCGACCGGGTCGGACGAGCTCAGCTCCGCCACGGTGTGCGCCGGGGGTGGCCGGTCGGTCGCCGGGACGCGACCGTGCAGCGGGCCGTCCGGGCCGGTACGCCGGGTCACGGCGCAGGTCACCATCCGGATCGGCGGCGGGGGCGCGGTGAACCGGCCGACGCCCCAGCGCACCCAGATCGGGATCCGTCCGGCCGCCGCCTCGGCGAGCAGCTTCTCCCAGGTCCGTCGCCGGGTGCCGTGGTCCACCTCGACCACGACCGGTGGGCCGTCCGGGCGGGCGCAGGCGACGTCGAGCACCGAGAACTGCGCGGACATCGGCGGTGGCAGCGGCAGCACGCTGGGCGCGCGCCGGTAGACCCGCCAGCCCCGCTCCCCCGCCCAGTCGGCCACCGTGTCGATCAGCCGGGCGGTCACCTGGTCGGTGGTCAGGTCGGTGAAGGTGAGCCGGTCGAGCCGGCCGGCCAGCGACGCCGCCAGCCGCTCACCCTCGTCCGTGACCGTCACGCCGGCAGGCTACCGGTCCCGGTCGGGGAGCCGACACGCCGCCGGACGCTCGGGACAGCGCGGAGGGCCGGCGCTTCGCTAACATCCACCCCGATCCGACGGCGGTGCGTCCACCTGCAAACACGGAGAGTGACATGACGGAGGCAATCTGGTCGGACTCCGCCGGGCTGTGCCGGATCCGTGGACGCTCCGGCCAGGTGGTGGGGACCGCGTTCCTGGTCGCCGCCGATCTGGTGCTCACCTGCGCCCACGTCGTCACCGCGGCCCTGGGCGGCGACCGCCACGACTCCGGTCCGCCGGCCGATCCCGTGTGTGTCGAATTTCCCCTGGTCGGGGTGGGCGGTGCGGAGGCCGGGCACTGCGGGACGGTGGTCGGCTGGCAGCCGGCCCGCCTCGACGGCAGTGGCGACACGGCGCTGCTCCGGCTGGACCGGCCGGCACCGCCGCAGGCCCGCCGGGTCCGCCTGACGCTGACCGAGGCCGTCTGGGGGGACGAGGTCCGGGTGTTCGGCTTCCCCGTCGACCTGCCCGAGGAGTACGGCGTCTGGGTGGCCGCGGAGTTGCGTGCCCGGCAGGGCGCCGGCTGGTTGCAGGTGGAGTCCTCGCCGCAGCAACGCCGGATCGGCCCCGGCTTCAGCGGCTCCCCGGTCTGGGGTCCCGGTGGCGGCGTGGTCGGCATGATCGTCGCGGCCGAACGCGCCAACACCACCGCGTACCTCATCCCGGTCCGGACCCTGGTCGAGGCGCATCCCGAGATCGCGGCGCCGGATCCGGCCGAGTCGTGCCCGTACCGGGGGCTGGATCCGTTCCTGGAGGAGCATGCCGCGCACTTCCGGGGCCGTGCCGCGCTGACCGACCGGCTCGCCTCGCTGGTGGACCGGCAGCCGCTGGTGACCCTGGCCGGGCCGTCGGGCAGCGGCAAGTCCTCCCTGGTGTACGCCGGCCTGATGCCGCGGCTGCGGGAGCGCGGCACCCTGGTGACCGCCTTCCGTCCGTTGCCCGGGATGCGTCCGGCGGCGCTGCTGGCCGACTCGGTCATCGGGGTGCTGGACCCGGCGCTGGACGTGGTGGGCCGGCACGACGAGGCGGCGTCCCTGGCCGACCGCCTCGACGCCACCCCGGAGACCACCGTGCCCTGGCTGGCGGGACGCCTGATCGAGCAGGTCGGCGACAGCGGGCTGTTGATCTTCGGTGACCAGTTCGAGGAGCTGGCCCCGACGTCCGCGCGGCGGCTGTGGGAACTGCTGCACCACCTGGTCACGGTCGCTCCGCGCCGGGCGGCCGGGGCCGTCGGGCTGTGCGCCGTGCTGACCGTCCGATCCGGCGCGTTGGACGCGCTGGTCACCGAGGAGACCGCGCAGGCGGCCCGCGACGGCATGCTGTTCGTGCCCCCGATGAGCCGGTCCCAGCTGCGCGACGCGGTCACCGCCGCCGACGTGGAGTTCGAACCCGGGCTGGTGAGCCGGATCCTCGACGACGCCGGCGCCGAGCCCGGGTCGCTGCCGCTGACGGAGTTCACCCTCGCGCGACTCTGGCAGCGCCGGCACGCCGGCTCGCTGACCCACCGGTCCTACGAGGAGCTGGGCACGGTGGCCGGCGCGCTGGCCGGCTACGCCGACGAGGTCTACCGGCACCGGCTCTCCGGGGCGGAGCAGCCGGCGGCGCGACGGCTGCTGGTGCAGTTGGCCCGTCCCGAGCCCGACGGCGGGTTCGCACGTCGGCCGGTCCGCCTCGGCGACCTGGACGACGAGCCGCGCGGTGTGCTGGCCCGGCTCGCGGCGAGCCGGCTGGTGGTGGTGAGCCGCGCGCCGGACGGCGCCGAGGTGGCCGACCTGGCGCACCAGGCGCTGATCGGCCAGTGGCCGAGGCTGCGCCGGTGGTTGACCGAGGAGCGTGAGTTCCGCAGCTGGCAGGAGAGCCTGCGGGCCGACCTGGCGCGGTGGGAGGCCACCGGCCGGGACCCCGGCGGGCTGCTGCGGGGCGCGCCGCTGGCCACGGCCGTCGGCTGGACCCGGGAACACCCCGAGGACGTCAGCGCGGCGGAGCACGACTACGTCCGGGCGAGCCGGGCCCGCACCCGACGGCGGGACCGCATCCGCCGGTCGGCGGTGGCCGCGATCACCGTACTCGCGGTGACGGCCGGCGGGCTGGCGGCGCTGGCGGCGCGGCAGACCGAGCGGGCCGAAGGGCGGCTACGCACGGCGGCTTCGCGGACCCTGGCCGACGAGTCCGTCCAGCTGCGCGCCACCGATCCGGGAGCGTCCCTGCAACTGGCGCTGGCCGCCTGGCACCACGACCGGACGGCGGAGGCGTCGGGCGCGCTCTTCGGCTGGTACGCGGCCCTGCAGTCGGTCGAGAAGGTCTACCGGGGCTGGTGGGACGGCGACATCGACGAGATCCTGACCAGCCGGGACGGCTCGGTCGTGGTCTTCGTCAACGACGGTGGGCTGCCCTCCGTGTGGACGGGCATGACTGGGGCCAACCCCGCACGGTGGGAATTCACCAAGGCTGGGCGCAGGTATCCGGGCGGGGACTTCGCGATCAGTGCGTCCGGCCGCTATCTCGGTTACGCCAACGGTCTGGGTGGCGTGCTGCTGTGGGACATCGAGCGGCGGACCGGCCCGATGGAGCTGGCCCCGACCCGGCAGGTCCAGGACCTGGCGGAGGACACCGACCAACCGAGGGTCGCGTTCTCCCCGGACGGCGCCCGGCTGCTGACCTGGTCCCGGAAGCAGAACGACCGGCAGGCGATCCTCAACGTCTGGGACGTCGGCGACGGCCGGCGCGTCCCGGTCGCCAACCCGTTACGTCCGGAGGACGACCCGAGGTCGGTGTCGTTCGGCCCCAGCCGCGACACGCTGCTCGTGACCGACTGGTCCGGCCCGGCCCGGCTGTACGACCTCGGCACCGGACGGTTGGTCCGATCGTTCCCGGGACACGCCTACGGCGGCGCGACACCGGCGCGCGACGGTGAGCTGTTGACCCGCTGCGACGATGATCGGTTCTGGGCCGTCGACACGGCCAGCGGCCGCGAAAGGTTCTCCTTCCCGGTCGACTCGTGCCTGCGGGTACGGCTGGACGCCGGTTCGGAGTACGCGGCGTTCACTTCGTCTCCCGAGGCGGGCCAGTCCCACGACGACCTGTCGGTGGTGGACCTGGGCACCGGACGGACCTACCGGTTCACCGCCCCGCCGATCGACTTCGGCCAGCCGCGGGTAGTCGGTGCCGCGATGTTCCGGGGCCCGGACGGTCACCCCACCGCGCTGCTGGCCGACCGCAGCCAGGGCTACCGGCTGCACGCCACCGGTCCCGAACCCCTGGCCGTCCGGTTCGGCGGGGGTCCCTTCGACGCGAAGTACGGCTCGCCCCTGACCGTCACCCCGGACGAACGGTTCGAGCTGTGGATCGACGACGATTTCCGCCGGGTCGGCCTGTGGGATGCGGCCGGCCGGCGGACGGTGGCGACCGCGACGCTACCGCCGGTCCCGGCGGAAAGGGAGGTCCCCCCCGAGGGAGGCTGGTTCGACTTCTCCCCCGACGGCACCCGGCTGCTGGTGATCCGGGGCGACGAGTTGGTCGTCTACGCCGTGCCGGCGCTCACCCTGCAACGCCGGATGCGACTGCCCGTGCAGGCCACCCTCGGGCGGCCGCTGACGCAGCCCGGTCTGGCCACCTGGGCCAGTTCGGTGGTCCCCGACCACGACGGCCGGGTGGTGGTGCTGCACGCCGGCCAGTTGACCCGGTGGGATCCAGCGACCGGACGGCAGATCGACGCCGCACTGCCGCTGCGCACGCAGCTGGCCGGGCAGCGCCGGTCGGCCCTGCTCGCCGTGGCGGCGCGGCCGGCCCGACCGGGTCACCCCGGCGAGGTGGCCGTCCTCGAGCCCGACGGCAGCGTCGAGGTCTGGAGCCTCGATCGGCGCGCGGTCGTGGCCACCGTGCCCGCCGAGAGCGGCAGCCGCTACACCTCCGTCCTCTTCGACCCGTCCGGCGACCGGCTGGCCACCCTCTCCCGCAACGGTCAGGTCACCCTCTGGGACATCGGCGGGGACGAGCCGGTCGGAAGGAGTGTGCCGACCGGGACCGTCGCAGGGCTGGTCGGCTTCACCTCGGGCGGCAGGCTGCTCACCATCCGCACCTCGGGCTCGTTGGAGACGGTGCAGCTCTGGGACGACGACAGTGGAAAGCCACTGGCGACGCTCGGCCTGCGGACCTACTCCCCGCGGCTGTCACTGGAGGACGAGCGGCTGGGCTTCGACCTCGGTGGGCAGGCCCGGTCGCTGTCGCTCGCGCCGCAGGAGTGGGTGCGGCGGCTGTGCGCCCTCAACGACCGCCCCTACACCGCCGCCGAGCGGCAGGTGCTCGAACGGCACGGCGCGATGGCGGAAAAGCCGTGCGGCTGAGTCGTACCCTGCCCGGTAGTGCTCATCGGGTCGACGGGAGTGGTGGATGACAGACGTCGTGGCGGTGCCGGTGGAGGGTGCCGAGCCCGTCCTCATCGAGGTCTCCAGCGAGCGCACGGGCATCGAACGGGTCGGCCGCGCCGGCGACGTGGTCCGGGACGCCAACGAGACCCTGCAACAGGCGCTCGCCCGGGTCCGCCCGGCGGCCGAGGCGGTCCTGGACAGCGTCCGCGGCATGGCCAGCGCCCCGGACAAGGTGACGGTCGAGTTCGGGGTCAAGCTCACCGCCGAGGCCGGCGTGGTGGTGGCGCGGACGGCGGCGGAGGCCAACTTCACGGTGAGCGTCGAGTGGTCCGCCGGCGGGGCCGGCTGACCCTGCCGGTACGCGAACGGCGGGCGGCGCGCCGCCCTGCCGTTCGGGTCGGCCCGGTCGGCGCAGCGGCGGGTCAGGGCTTGCGGGCGACCGCGCCGTAGATGGACGCCTCGGCCAGCGCGGGACGCTGGTCCGCCGGCACCTGCGGCCGCCACTCGGTGACCGGGACGATCCCCGGCTCGGCGAGCTCAAGCCCGGTGAAGAACCGGGCGAACTCCGCACCGGTACGCGGAACGGTGTCCTGCTTCATCCGGCCGGACGCGAACTCGGCGTACATCCGCTCGACGATCGCGGGAGGGATGTGGTCGGTGGTGAAGTGGGTCAGCACCAGCCAACTGCCCGACGGCAACGCGTCGAGCAGCGTGGCGACCATCTCGTGCGGACGGTCGTCGTCGGTCAGGAAGTGCGCGACCGCGACCAGCACCAGGGCCACCGGTCGGGTCAGGTCGAGGGTGGCGTGCAGCTGCGGGTCGGCGAGGATCCGCTCCGGCTCCCGCAGGTCGGCGTCGAGGTAGGCGGTCGCCCCGTCCGGGGCGCTGGTCAGCAGCGCCCGGGCGTGCACCAGCACCATGGGGTCGTTGTCGACATACACCACCCGGGAATCGGGGGCCACCGCCTGGGCCACCTCGTGGGTGTTGTCGGCGCTCGGGATGCCGGTGCCGATGTCGAGGAACTGGCGGATGCCCGCCTCCTCGGTGAGGAAGCGCACCGCCCGGCCGAGGAACGCCCGGTTCTCCCGGGCGAGGGTCCGGATGCCCGGGTAGACGGCCGCGATCTGGTCGCCGGACTCCCGGTCGACGGCGAAGTTGTCCTTGCCGCCGAGCCAGTAGTTGTAGCGGCGGGCCGGGTGCACGACCGTGGTGTCGATCCGGTCGGCGCCCCGACCCACGTGCGCCTCCGGCGTGGACGATGCCGTCACGAGACCTCCCCAGGTCGACCTGACCCGCCACCGACGGGTACGGCGTGGTAGGCCCCGTGACCATAGTAGAGGGTGCCGCTGTCCGTTCCACCGGCGCCGCAGGCGTATCGCGGCCAGCCGGCCAGCCCCCCCCTCCCCCGGGGGCGACCGATGGCATGGGTGCAGCGGACTCGACAGATACGTGACCCCGTCCCAGCCGCGCGTCCTCTACTGTGGAGCGCTGATGGAGGGAGCAGTCGTGACCGAGGACGGACAGCAGCTCAGGGAGGCGGGGACCCCCGCCGTGGACGCCACCGTGCCGCACTCGGCGCGGGTCTACGACTTCTGGCTGGGCGGCAAGGACAACTTCGCGGCCGACCGGGCCATGGGCGCGGCGATGACCGAGGCGATCCCGACCCTCCCGGCGATGGCCAAGGAGAACCGGCGGTTCGTGCACCGGGTGGCCCGGCACCTGGTCGCCGAGCAGGGCATCCGGCAGTTCCTGGACGTCGGCGCGGGCATTCCCACCCGGCCCAACCTGCACGAGGTCGCCCAGTCGATCGCCCCGGAGACCCGGGTGGTCTACGTCGACAACGACCCGGTGGTGCTGGCCCACTCGCGGGCGCTGATGGTGAGCACCCCGCAGGGGCGCAGCGCGTACGTCGACGCGGACCTGCGCGAGCCACGCAGCATCCTGGAGCACCCCGTGCTCACCGACACCCTCGACCTGACGAAGCCGGTGGCGCTCACCCTGATCGCCATCCTGATGCTGATCGCCGACGAGGACGACCCGGCCGGCACGCTGCGGGCGCTGACCGAGGCCCTGCCGTCCGGCAGCTACCTGGCGATCACCCACCCCACCCAGGACTTCAACCCGGAGGCGGTGGGCGTGGCGGTGGCCGCCGCCCGGCAGGCCGGCATGACGCTGGTGGCGCGCACCCGCGGCGAGGTCGAGCGCTTCTTCGACGGCTGGGAGTTCGTCGAGCCGGGGCTCACGCCGGTGATGGCGTGGCGCCCGGACGGGGATCCGCCCGCCGACCCACGGGCCGCGTACTACTGGGCGGGGCTGGCCCGCAAGCCCTGACCGGCGGTCGAGGGCCGCGCCGCTTGGGGTCGACGGTCAGTCGAAGTCGAAGATGCTGTGCTTGTCGTAGAAGTGCAGCACATAGCGGCAGCGGCGGCAGATCATCAGCGTCATCCGGTGGCTGGTCAGCCCCCAACGGCTGTCCTGGCGGGCGGTCTCCTGCTGGAAGTCGGTGCCCCGGCACAGCGGGCACGACAGGCGCGGCGTCGTCATGTCGCCGACGGTAGGAAGCCGGCGCAAACCCGTCAGGCGCCCAGCCGCTGCCGGGCCAGGAACTTCGGCACCACCATCCGCCACGCCTCGCAGACCAGCTCGGTCATCCGGTCGTGGCCGAGCCGATCGAGGCGGCAGCACGCCCAGTTGAAGCGCAGGTCCGCCGCGCCGGGCCGGCAGAACAGCTCCGGCTCGGCGTCGACCAGCGCGTCGCGCTCCTCCCGGGGGTACGCGAAACCCATGCTGGTCTCGTCGCGGGAGAACGCGACGTAGACGATCGCACCCACCCGGAACTTGACCCGGTCCCGGATCAGGTGCTCGGTGCTGCGGGGCAGGGTGAGCGCCAGGGCCCGTACGTCGGCGACGGTGACCATGCGCGGACCGTACCGGTGGGGTGGGACACGGCGTGGTCAGCGCGGCCGGATCGCGTTGACCCGGACCGCGCGGGCCAGCACCGCGGGGCTGGCCAGCGAGCGGGGATGGCTGCGCATCTCCACTACGGCGTCGAAGCGCCGGGCGATCGTCGGGTCGGTGACCGAGGCGGCGACGATCTGGTTGCTCACCCAGCGGGACAGCCGGTAGCCGCGCGGCCGGGGCGCGGTGACCGAGGGCCGGGCCAGGTCGGCCGAGGTGGACATGTCCCACGCGGCGTCCACGACCACCCGTTGCAGGGCGAAGAACCCCCGCGCCGGACGGCGGGGGTCCGCGCCCGAGCGGAGGTACGCCGACAGGCAGGAGGCGTGCAGCCCGGCCGACGACATGCCCTGGCCGTAGATCGGGTTGAACGAGGCGACGGCGTCCCCGACGGCCACCAGGCCACCGGGCAGCCGGGCGAGCCGGTGGAAGTCCCGCCGCCGGCTGTCGGCCTGCCGATAGACGCGGACCGGGCCGATCGGCTCGTTGCGCACCACCCGGCCGAACTCCGGCGGGAAGTCCTCCCGGCAGCGGCGCAGGAGGTCGTCCAGGTCCCGTCCGGGCCGGCAGTGGCCGTAGCCGCCGAGCATCACGATCCACCGGTCGTCCTCGATGGCGGACAGTCCCGCGCCGGCCACGTCCCCGCCGCGCTCGGGGCTGCACCCGGCCAGCACGGCATTCGGCACCGGGTGCTCCTCGGTACGCCGGAACAGCGCCGTGGCGTAGTTCAGCCCGATGGCCAGCCGGCGCATCGGTGGGCGTTCCCAACCGGCCTGCTCCAGCCAGTCGCCGAGCCGACTGGACCGGCCGGTCGCGTCCACCACGAAGTCGGCGGGGACCGTGCCGCCGTCGTGGCGTACCCCGGTGACCGCGCCGCCACCGATCTCCAGGCCGGTCGCCCGCTGGTGGGCGAACGTGACGTTCGGCAGCTCCAGGGTGTGCCGGCGGAGCAGCGCCTCGATGAAGGGGCGGCTGGCGGCGACCATGTCCACGTCGGAGCCGCGGACCTTGCGCCGCCCGTCGTGGTAGGTGCGCCGGGACTCGGCGGTGACCAGCACCGCCCCCTCGACGAGCGCCTCCCGGGAGAAGCCGGGGAACCAGCGTTCGATCTGCTGCCGGCCGGCGGGGAGCAGCACGTGCATCTGGGTGCCCTGCGGCACCCCGGCCCGGGGCCGCGCGTCCGGCGGGAGGTCGTCGCGGTCGAGGACCAGCACGCTCTCGGCGTTGTCGGCGAGGACCCGGGCGGCCAGCAGACCGGCCATGCTGGCGCCGAGGACGACGGCCCGGCCGAGGACCGTCCGGGGTGGCGGGGCGGGCCCGTCACCGCCGATGCGGGCGAAGACGCGCGCGGGATGGTGGTACACGGTGACCTCCAGGGAAGAGGTGCCCGCGCCGGTCCGGCGGCCGCCCGCGGCACGGCGGCCCGACCCGGCGCCGCGGGTGGTTGCCACCGTTCAACGAGCGACCGCCGGTCTGGTCGTCGAGGTTGGCCGGCGGCAGGACTGGGGTGTGGTTCTCCACAGCTCCGTGGTGGGGACGGCCGGCTGAACTCGGCGGTCGACCTCATGTTCGGGGCCGCGTCACTTCCATAGCGTCGTCGGCATGTTTCCTTCGCCGCACAGCCTGACGTACACCAACCTGCTCACCCGGGAGCCGGACCCGCCACAGGGCGGCCTGGTCGGCCTGGTGATCGATCTGATGGACTCGCTCGGTGCTCCCGGCGCCGGCCTGGCGGTGGCACTGGAGAACCTCTTCCCGCCGATCCCGAGCGAGGTGATCCTGCCGCTGGCGGGGTTCACCGCCAGCCGGGGCGAGATGAGCCTGTTCGCCGCGATCGTCTGGACCACGATCGGCTCGGTGGTGGGTGCGGTGGCCCTCTACGGTGTGGGCATTGCGTTCGGGCGGGACCGGGTCCGGGCGATCGCCGCGCGGCTGCCGCTGGTCAAGCTGAGCGACATCGACCGGACGGAGGCATGGTTCGCTCGACACGGGACGAAGACCGTCTTCCTCGGTCGGATGATCCCCATCTTCCGTAGCCTGATCTCCGTCCCGGCCGGGGTGGAGCGGATGCCGATGGCCACGTTTCTGCTCTACACCACCCTGGGCAGTCTGATCTGGAACACGGCGTTCGTGATGGCCGGCTACCTGCTCGGGGAGAACTGGCACGTCGTCGAGGCGTACGTCGGCGTGTTCCAGAAGATCGTCGTCGTAGTCTGCGTACTTGCGCTGGCCTGGTTCGTCACCTCGCGCGTGGTCGTGGCGCGCCGGAGGCGACCGGTGCCGGAGACGAACCCGGTCCACCCGGTACGCGGCACCGTCTACGGAGTCGCGCGCCGGCCGGAGGACGGCCGGTGACGGCGGGTCGGGACGAGGAGCCGTGGAGGGAGCGTCGATGGCGGAGCTGACGACGGACGGCCGGTGGTCACGGGCCGTCGGCGTCGCCCGCTGGAGCCGGTCCGTCGCGGGCGTGGCGCTCGGTGTCCCCACCGCCGTGGCCGAGGTGCTGTTCCTGCTCGTCGCGGCGGTCGCCGTGGTCGCGGTGTCGCCGGCGCCGCTGGTTCGTCGCCGCCTCGGCGCTCGCATCGTTCGATACGCGCGGCGGATCGCCGACTGGGAGCGGCGACGCCTGGCCGTCACGTCCGACGAACCGGCCCCACCCCCGATCCGGGCGAGCGGGCCGCGGGTCTTCGGCTATCTCGCCGCACGGGTCGTGCCGGCGACGCTCGCGATGCTCACCACCGGCCTGCTCCTGGTCGGCGCCGTACTCGCCGTGATCGTGGTGCGATCGTTCGTCGCCGGCACCATGACCGTGACCGGACTTCTGCTGCAGCTGCTCATCGGGACGGTGCTGCTGATCGTGAACCTGCAAGCGATGGCCGGCGTCGCCACACTCGACCGGGCCCTGGCCCGGAGCCTGCTGGAGACGAGCACCCGGGACGCGCTGCAACGGCGGATCAGCGAGCTGGCCGTCAGCCGGGCCGGCGTCATCGCCGCCGTCGACGCCGAACGCCAACGCATCGAACGCGACCTCCACGACGGGTTGCAACAGCACCTGGTCGCCCTCGGCATGCTGGTCGGTCGAGCCCGCCGCACCCGCGACCCCGACCAGGCCCGCGAACTTCTCACCCAGGCACACGAGGTCACCCAACGGGCCGTCGACGAGTTGCGAGAGGTGGCCTGGCGGGTCTACCCGGCCGCACTCGACCACACCACACTGGACGAGGTGCTGGGCATGGTCGCGCAACGGTCCACGACACCGGTGCGGATCAGCTACGAGGTCCCGGTCCGGCCGGCTCGTCCGGTCGAGACCGTCCTGTACTTCGTCGCGTGCGAGGCGATCACCAACGCCACGAAGCACGCCTCGGCTACCCTGATCACCGTCGCGATCGAGGCGCGGGACGGAAGAATCGAGATGCGGGTGGGCGACGACGGCACCGGCGGCGCCGACCCGCAGGGCAGCGGCCTGCAGGGCATCGCCCGTCGGGTAGTGGCGCTGGACGGCCGGTTCGACCTGGACAGCCCACCCGGTGGCCCCACGACTGTCCGGGCGGAACTGCCGTGCGGATAGTCCTCGCCGAAGACTCGACCCTGCTCCGCGAAGGACTGGTCCGCCTGCTGGCCGACGAGGGACACGAGGTGGTCGCCGCCGTCGCGGACGCCGACCGCCTCGTCACCGCCGTCGAGCGGCATCACCCCGACGCCGTGGTCACCGACGTGCGGATGCCGCCCACCAACACCGACGACGGGCTGCGGGCCGCACTGGAGATCCGCCGCCGGTGGCCCGACACCGCCGTACTCGTCCTGTCCCAGTACGTCGAGAAGCGGTACGCCGCCCAGCTCCTCGCCGACCGGTCCGAAGGCGTCGGCTACGTACTGAAGGACCGGGTGGCCCAGGTCGAGGACTTCCTCGACGCGCTGGACCGAGTCGCCGCCGGCTCCACCGCGCTCGACCCCGAGGTCGTCCGGCAGCTCATCTCCTCGACCCGCCACACCGACCCGCTCAGCCGCCTCACCCCGCGGGAACGCGACGTGCTGCACCACATGGCCCAGGGACACACCAACGCCGCCGTCGCCGAGCGGCTGCATGTCTCACAGAGTGCGGTCGAGAAGCACGTCAACATCATTTTCGACAAGCTCGACCTGTCCCACGCCACCGGCTACAGCCGCCGCGTCCTGGCGATCCTGCGCTACCTCGGCTCGTGATCCGCTAGCCCGCCGTCAGCCGGGTCGCCGTCGTCCTGACCACCCTGTTGACGTACTTCTGGTCGCGGTCCGGCGAGAACATCAGCGTCGCGACCAGGTCGCCGACCCGGACCACGGCGGTCAGCGTCACGAACGGCTCCTTGGCCGGCACGTCGCCGTCGTAGCCCCACTGTTCCTCGCGGACCAGGATGGCCTCTCCCCCGCCGGCCTGGTTCCCCAGCGGACCGCTCTCGAGGATCGTGTAGGTGGTCGGCGCAACTCCCCCGGGCTCGACCGACGGCGGTCGCGGCGGTGTCTTCGGGGCGGCCGTGGCGCCGCACCGGGTGAGCGCGGCCATGACGTCGGCGTACGCGCGCTTCCCCCAGCCGTCGGCGTACCGGTGCAGGTGTTCGTAGACGTAGCTCCTTCCGGCGGCGTACCCGGTGAGGTCCACGTCGGCCTGGTGCCTCAGCGACGGATAGTCCGCGCTGCGGTACGCCGGGCAGAGGTCCGCCCACCGCCAGGTGTCGCCCTCGAACGGCTCCTGCGGCGCGCGCTCGATCCAGTCACCGGGGCCGAGGTCGTTCGGGCGGAGCAACAGCCCGGCCCGGTGCGGCGGGCCGGCGTCCGGCTCGGGTGAGGGGACGAACGGCCGGCTCGGCTTCGGCTCCGGCGCACCGGAGACGGTCGGGGCGAGGCTGGGCGGGTCGGTGGGTGGGGCGGTCAGCGGCGCCGCGGTCGTCGAGGTGGCCGCCGGGGCGGGGGTCACCGGGTTGCCGACCGGTCGGACGTTCGCGGCCCAGCCGAAGCCGACCCCGACCACGGCGACCACGGCCAGGCCGGCGGCGAGCGCCTGGTGCCGGGCGCGTTGCCGGCCACGGCGGCGTACCGCCGAGGGGTTGGCGAACGGCGCGGGTGGCTGCTGTCCGCGCAGCGACTCGAAGCCGCGCTCGAATCCGTCAGACATGGTGCGCCTCCGCAGGGGTCTCCTCGATCAGGTCGGCCAGCGCCCGCCGTCCCCGGGACAGGCGGGCCTTGACGGTGCCCTCGGGCACGCCGGTCTCCCGGGCCACCTCGGCCACCGGCAGGCCGACCAGGTGGTGGAGCACCACCGCGGTGCGCTGGGCGATCGGCAGCCGGGCCAGCGCCTCGGTCAGCACCACGGCGTCCGGGTTGGGGCCGGGAACGTCCGGTGGCGGGCCGTGCCGGCGGTGGGCGGTCCACGCCGAACGGGCCCGGCGCCAGCGGCTCACCGCCACCCGGCGGGCGACCGTACGCACCCAGGCCTCCGGGTCGGCGTACTCGCCGACGGTCGACCAGCGCTGCCAGGCCCGGGCGTACGCCTCGTGCACCGCGTCCTGCGCCTCGGCCGCGTTGCCGGTGAGTGCGTACACGCAGTCGTAGAGCCGTTGTCGGCTCGCCCGGTAGAAACCGTCGAAGCTGTCCTCGCGTGACAACATCTGCCCCCTCCGACCCTCCCGGGCCTGTCGTACCCCTAGTCACGCGGGACCCCGGGCGCCGGTTGCCTCCCCCGGCGGAATTTCGCGCGTCGCGAGGAACTCGGCGACTATTGCATACCGTACGTACGTACTGTTAAATCGGGGAGGTGATCCGCTCGCTGCTCCCCCCACCCGGCACGCCGCGGATCCTGATGGCGGCGACGCTGGTCAACACCTTCGGCAACGGCGCCTACCTGGCCACCGGCACGCTCTTCCTCACCCGGTCGGTCGGGCTGAGCGCCGCCCAGGTCGCCATCGGGCTGAGCAGCGCGGCCCTCGCCGGGGTCGTGCTCACCACCCCGATGGGCCACCTCGCCGACCGGCGGGGCCCGAAACAGGTCCAGATCCTGGCCCTGCTTCTCTCCGCCGCCTGCTTCGCCGGGCTGACCCGGGTCGACGGGCTGTGGTCCTTCGTTCCGCTCGCCTGCCTGCTCGCCGTCGGCGACGGAACGGTGAAGGCGGCCAACGGCGCGCTGATCGCCGGCGCCGTGCCACCGCCGGACCGGGTCCGCACCCGGGCCTTCGTCCGCTCGGCCAACAACGCCGGTGTGGCACTCGGCGCGCTGGTTGGCAGCCTCCCGCTGGCCCTGGACACCCGGGCCGGCTACCTCGCGGTGCTGTTCGGCAACGCGGCCACCTACCTGCTGGCGGCCGGCATCGTCCGCCGGCTCCCCGACGTCGACCCGGTCGCCGCGCCGGCGGGCGGACCGGCCATGGTGGCCCTGCGGGACCGGCCGTTCCTCGCCTTCGCCGCGCTGGACGGGCTGGTGGCGGCGCTCTACAACGCCCTGCTCAGCCTGGCCCTGCCGCTGTGGCTGGTCACCTTCACCACCGCCCCGGTGACGCTGGTGTCGGCCGCGCTGCTGATCAACACCGTCGGCTGCGTGACGCTTCAGGTCCGGGCCTCCCGGGGCACCCGCACGGCCACCGACGCGATCCCGGTCGCCCGGCGGGGCGCCCTCGTGGTGGCCGCGTCGTGCGTGCTGTTCGGGCTGACCGCGCACCGCCCGGACGGGCTGGTCGTCGCGCTGGTGCTCACCGGCGCGACGGTGCACGTGCTCGGCGAGCTCTGGCTGGCCAGCGCGACCTTCGCGGTGATCTTCGACCTGCCGCCGCCCTGGGCCCAGGGGCAGTACCAGGGCGCCCACCAGACCGGGCGGCAGATCGGCAATCTGGTGGCGCCACCGCTGCTCACCGCCCTGGTGCTGGGCGGGGGCGTACCGGGCTGGCTCGGGCTGGCCGCGATCTTCACGACCGCGGGGCTGGCGCTGCCGTCCGTCATCCGCCGGTGCCTGCGGACGGCCGGTACCCGGACCCCGCCGGTCAGCCCCCCGTGCTCGCCCGGACTCGAACGGAGTGCGCCACGGTGATCCGCGCCGCAGGGGCGCCCGGCCGGGCGATCCGGGCCACGATCCGCGCCACGGCCTCCCGGGCCAGGCGGGCGGTGTCGACGGAGACGCTGCTCAGCGCCGGCCGGTAGAAGCGGCCCTCCTCGCTGTCGCCCATGCCGATCACCGCGACGTCCTCCGGCACCCGCAGGCCGAGGTCGAACGCCGCGCGCATCGCGCCGATGGCCAGCGGGTCCGAGGCGCAGACCACCCCGTCGGGGCGTGCCGCGTCGGCGAGGAGCGCCCGCGCGGCGCGGTAGCCCTCGGCCCGCCGGTGCCGGCCGGTGGGATGCGGAGGGCCGGCGGGTGGCGCCAGCCCGGCCCGGTCGAGGGCCCGCCGGTAGCCGAGGACGTACGGAGGCGTGGTCCCGCCGGGGCCGTCGAGCTCCAGCCCGATCGCGGCGACCCGCCGGCAGCCGGCGCGCAGCAGGTGCGCGGTGGCGTCCTCGGCCGCCCGGGCATGGTCCACCGCGACCAGGTCGCGCCGCCCGTCGCCGGTCCCGCCGAGCAGCACCACGGGCGTCCCGGCCGGCCCGGGTGGCCGGCCGTCCGCGCCGAGCAGGACCCCGTCGACCGGGGCCGGGCGCAGCTCCCGGGCGAGCGCGTCGGCCTCCTCGACGACGACCCGATAGCCCCGCTCCGCCGCCGCCGCGGCCACCTCACCGGCGAGCCCGTCGGGGCAGGCGGGCCCGCCGCCGGAGAGCACGAGGGCCAGCATCCCGGTGCGGCCGGTACGCAGCTGACGGGCGGTCGGGTTGGGCCGGTAGTCGAGTTCGGCGAGCGCGGCCCGGACCCGGCTGCGAACGGCGTCGCTGACATGCGGGTAGTCGTTGACGACGTTGGACACGGTCTTGATCGAGACCTCGGCGAGCCGCGCGACGTCCTTGAGCGTGGTGGGCATGACCGGCTCCCCCGCCTTCTCACACCGGCAAAGCTCTTTAGGTGGTGTACTCCGGACCCTCGCAGAGGGCAGTCACACCTGTCAAGGCATTACGCTGGTGTGGAACGGAGGGGCGTCGATGAACGAGGAAGAGGCCGTCCCACCCGAGGCGCGGCTGGTACGCGACTTCGTCAACAGCTACGAACCGCAGGTCGACGACGAGTCCCTGACCACGCCGGACCGGCTGGGCGACTGGCTCGCGCGGCGGGAACTCCTGCCGGCGGGCACCCGGCTGGCGGCAGCCGACCTGGCGCTGGCGCTGGCGATCCGGGAGGGGTTGCGCGCGGTGCTGCTCGCCCACGCCGGCCACGCCACCGATCCGGCCGTGCTCGACCGCCTCAACCGGGCCCTGGCCGAGGTGCCCGTCCGGCTCGCCTTCACCGCCGACGCCCACCACCTCGCCGCCGCCCGCGACGCGCCGCTCGACCACGCGCTCGCCCGGCTGGTCGACGCCGTCCGCCGCTGCGACGCGACCGGCGCCTGGAACCGGCTCAAGGTCTGCGACCGGGACACCTGCCGCTGGGCGTACTACGACGCCTCCCGCAACCAGGCCCGTCGCTGGTGCTCGATGGCGGGCTGCGGCAACTGGGTGAAGATGCGCCGGGCGTACGCGACCCGCACCGGCCGGCGGGCCGCCGAGCCGGACGCGGGCGCCGCCGGCTGACCGCCGGCCCCGCCGGCCGGGCGGCCCGGCCGGTGAGTGGCGGGCGCCGGTCAGGTGCTGGTCAGCGGGGGGCGGAGCGGCGGGCGCGCAGCACGCCGGCCAGCCCAAGCGCGAAGACGCCGAGCCCGAGCGCGGCCGCGACGCCGAAGCCCACGGAACCCCGCTCCCGGGCGCGTGAGCCGTCCGCCGCCGCCACGGTGGCGGCGGTGGCCTCGGCGGAGCCGGTGGTGGCCGCGGAGCCGGTGGTGGCCGCGGAGCCGGTGGGGGTGGTGACCCCGCCGGACGTCGACAACGCGTACCGGCGGATCACCGGGAGGTCACCGGCCGGCTCACCGGCGCTCTCCGAGACGGTGAGCAGCGAGCGGCCGTCGCGGCCGTAGGCGACCGACTCGCCCTGCGGCTCGTCGGGCAACGGCGTGCCACGCGGCGTACCGGTGGTCAACGCCCGGACCACGTCGCCGTCGGGCACGTCGAACTCGAAGGCGTCGGCGTACGTGCGCAGGACCACCCGCTTCCCGTCCGGGGCGGTGGCGGCGCCGGTGATCAGGGTCCGTCCGACGAACGAGAACGGGTTGCGCGTGGTCGTCGAGGGCAACCGCACCTCCCCGAGCTTCACCAGCGGGGTGATGCCGCCGGCCCGCAGCGGCGTGGCCGGCGCGTACAGGGTGCCGGTGGACTTGGTGACGACCAACGGCCGGCCGTCGCCGGTCATCAGCATCGCCTCGGCGTCGTGCGCCCGGTCCGGATAGGCCATCCGGTACAGCACCGGCCGGCTCGCACCGGGGCGCAGCCGCCACACCCCGACGGTCTGCCGGTCCCGGTCGTTGTCGCCGATGTCGGCCACCCAGACGGTGCCGTCGGGGCCGACGGCCAGGTCCTCGGTGTCCCGTGGCGGCGTGGGGTAGCGCACCGCCCGGGTCACCGAGCAGTCGGCGTCCAGGAAGAAGATCCGCCGGTGCGACTCGTCGTCCGAGCCGTCGTCGACCGCGACGAACCCGTCGCCGACCACGCCCAGCCCGGACAACTCGTTGAGCCGACGGTCGCGTACCTCACAGAGCGGAGCACCGGGCCCCGCCGGCGCCGCCGCCGCCACGTCGGGGGCCAGGAGCAGGGCCAGCGCGGCCAGCGCCGCCGCGGGCCACGCCCGGGCCGGCCGGTCACGCTGCCTCATCGCCCGCCCTCCAGAAGCCCCGGCGCAGGGTACGGCGGGCCTGCGGCCGCCGGCGGATCGGTCAGTGCCGCAGCTCCCGCCAGCCCTTGCCGCCACCCCGCCACGCGTCCGCCAGGATCGCGGCGGAGCTGCGGCTGGAGCACTCCAGCACCTCCGACCGGCCGTGCTCACCACCGATCTGCGCCTGCACCTCCCAGCGCTGACCATCGGTGCGGATGTACACGTCGCGGCGACCACGCGCGGTCGCGTCCCCGTTCCACCAGTGTTCCTCGACGATCACCTGCCGACCGTACCAGTGGGCTGCGGGAAGGCCCCAGGGAGCGGTACCAGATCTGACCACCCGGCGGAGCCCGGATCACCGGAATGTGACGCACCGCGCACGAGTCCGACCGAATGGGTGACTCCGGGCCCCTCCCCGGGGCCGGCCGTCCGCTACCGGCTGCCGACCGGTGAGTCGGCGGGACGCACCCGCTCAGGTGCGGTGGCGTCGGCGACCGGGCATGCCTCGACCGGGCAGGCCTCGTCGGCCGTGGGGCCGCTGCTCGAGCGTGCGGAGATCGCGAACAGCAGCAGCGGACGGTAGACCCGGGCCGAGTCGACCACCGAGCCGAAGTGCGACGAGGCGTTGTTCGCCACGTACCGGGTGGCGACCGGGGTCTGCTCGATCCGGTCACCGGTCCGGGTCGCCGCCAGCAGCACCGCCATCTCGTAGTCGAACCGGTCACCGGGCACCGTCAGCAGCCAGTCCAGCTGGGCCGCCGGGTGACCCCGCAGGCCGGTCTGGGTGTCCCGCACCGGGCAGCCGGTGACCGCGCGGAACAGCAGCCGGGTCACCTCGTTGCCGACCCGGCTGCGCAGCGGCACCCGGCCGGTGAACCGGCGTACGCCGAGCACCATCCGGCCGGTCTCGCGGACCCGCCGGGCCACCCGCACGATGTCCTCGGTGCGGTGCTGCCCGTCGGCGTCGGCGCAGACCACGTCCTGCCCGGGCCAGGTACGGAGGACGTAGCGGAAGCCGGTCCGCAGGGCGACCCCCTTGCCCAGGTTCCGCCGGTGGCGCAGCACGGTGCAGCCGAGTTCGCGGGCCGCCCGCAGCGCCTCGGCGGGCCCCCGACCGCTGCTGCCGTCGTCGACCACCACCATCGTGAGGTCCGGCGCGGCGGCCCGGAGTTCGGCGACCAGCGTGGGCAGCCCCTCGCCGGGCTGGTGCACGGGCAGGAGAACGATCATCGGTTTCCTCTCGTCGCCTGCGCCGCCCGCCGTCGACGGTGGTCGGTGGCGGCGCCGGTGGGCCGGACGGCCTCACATACCCAGTTCGGGTCGCCGCGTCGCGCCCTCGCCGGCGTCGATTTCCCGGACCGCCGTCACCCGCGCCGGCCCGGCCTCCGGGTCGCGCCGCCCGGCGCCTCGTCCGTGGCCGGTCCGCCCAGGCCCAGCGCCGCGCCGAGCCGTTCGGCCCGCCGCAGCGTGGCCACCATCGCGCGCTCCCGGCGCAGCAGGGCGGCCGGGTCGCCCACGCCCAGGTAGGCCACCCGGCAGGCGAGGCGGGCGGCCCGTTCCGACCGCCGCCCCCGCGGGTCAGCATCGGACACCGGTACGTCGCGCAGCGCCGGGCCGCGCAGGCCGAGCACCTTGGCGGCGAGGAGCCGCACCCGGGGCAGGTGCCACGAGTGCGAGACCAGCCCCAACGGTTGCCGGGCGCCGAACTTCCACCCCGCCAGCAGGCCGTCGGCCGCGGTGTGGACCAGGTTCTCCAGGGTGCTGCGGGACCGGCTCTCGACCCGCAGGTCCGCGTACCGGTGCAGGCCGGCGGCGCGGGCCGCGCGGAGCATCAGGTCGCCCTCCCGGCTGCCGGCCGGTGGCGCCGCCGCGCCCTCGCACGCGTCGGCCCAGCCGCCGGTGAAGACGACCCGTGGCGGCCGGCCGCGCCGGGCGGCCCGCTGGAACTCGTCGCGATGGGCCGCGACGTAGTCCACGGCGGCGTGGACCCGGGCGAGGCCGTCGGGACCGAGCCGGTAGCCGCCGTCGACGCAGTCGACGCCCCGGCCGAAGACCAGCAGCACCGGGGCGGTCGGCGGCGCCCAGCCCACCGGCGTACGCGAAACCATCGCCCCAGTATCCCGCGCCCGGCGGCGGACAGCAGAACGCCGACCCACCCCGGGGGTCGGGGTGGGTCGGCGTCGTGGCGCTGCGGGGGTCAGCGCACCCGGCGACGGCCGTAGGTGCCGGCGACGATGGCCACACCGATGGCGGCGAAGATCACCTGGAGCAGGAGCTCGATCCAGTCGATGCCGTTGGTGTCCTTCACGCCGAACGCGTTGGCGACGATGGTGCCGAGGATCGCGGCGACCACACCGATGAGCAGTGTGAGCCAGATCGGGATGTTCTGCTTGCCCGGTACGACCAGGCGGCCGAGCGCGCCGATGATCAGACCGATGACGATGGCGGTGAGGATGCCGGTAACAGTCATGAGAGCCGTCCTTTTCAGGGGGTGTCCTTCGGCCCGGATCTTTGCCCCGCCTGGCTCCCGGCCAAACCACCTGTCCATCGCCGCTGGGGCAATCCGCGTTGTTTTGCCGGTTGTGACCGGGGTAGGGCAGGAGAAACCTGCCCGCGACCAGCTCGGTAGGAGCGCCCGCAACAGCTCCAGGGAGGGATCCGTTCCGTGGAATCCAGCAACCCCGCAAAGGCCGTCAAGGACGTCGTGGAGAACGCGGCGGAGAAGGTGGCCGGTGTCCTGACCCCCGACGTGCCCGGCGCCCCCGGCAGCGCGCCCCCGCCGCTCGAGGAGCCCACCACGCCGCACGACCCGCTGCCGCCGAAGAAGGAACAGGGCGCACCGGAGACGGTCACGCCGACCGGCGCCCGCACCGGCGTACCGAAGATCGCCAAGGGCCAGCAGGGCGCCTATCTCACCACCGCCAACGGCACCCGGCTGCGCGACACCGACCACTCCCTCAAGGCCGGCCCCCGCGGCCCGATCCTGCTCCAGGACCACCACTTCCGCGAGAAGATCACCCACTTCGACCACGAACGGATCCCGGAGCGGGTGGTGCACGCCAGGGGCACCGGGGCACACGGCGTCTTCACCGGCTACGGCACCGCCGATCGGCTGACCACCGCGGGCTTCCTCGCCAAGGGCAAGGAGACCGAGGTCTTCGTCCGGTTCTCCACAGTCCTCGGCTCGCGCGGGTCGGCCGACACCGTCCGCGACACCCGCGGCTTCGCGACCAAGTTCTACACCGACGAGGGCACCTTCGACCTGGTCGGCAACAACATGCCGGTCTTCTTCATCCAGGACGCCATCAAGTTCCCCGACATCATCCACGCCGCCAAGCCGCACCCGGACCGGGAGATCCCGCAGGCGCAGAGCGCGCACGACACCTTCTGGGACTTCGTGTCGCTGCACACCGAGGCGCAGCACCACACCATCTGGAACATGTCCGACCGGGGCATCCCCCGCTCGTACCGGACCATGGAGGGTTTCGGCGTCCACACCTTCCGGCTGGTCAACGCCGCCGGTGAGACGGTGCTGGTCAAGTTCCACTGGAAGCCGAAGCTGGGCGTGCACTCGCTGACCTGGGAGGAGGCGCAGCTGCTCAACGGCATCGACCCCGACTTCCACCGGCGGGACCTGTACGACGCGATCGAGGCCGGCGCGTTCCCCGAGTGGGAACTCGGCATCCAGGTCTTCCCGGACACCCCGGAGGAGACCTTCGCCGGGATCGACCTGCTCGACCCGACGAAGATCGTGCCGGAGGAGCTGGCCGAGGTGCAGCCGGTGGGCCGGCTGGTGCTGAACCGTACGCCGCGCAACTTCTTCGCCGAGACCGAGCAGGTCGCCTTCCACCTCGGCCACCTGCCGCCGGGCATCGACGTCACCAACGACCCGCTGTTGCAGGGCCGGCTCTTCTCCTACCTGGACACGCAGCTCACCCGCCTGGCCGGGCCGAACTTCACCCAGATCCCGATCAACCGGCCGCACGCCGCGGTCAACGACATGCTGCGCGACGGCTTCCACCAGCAGGCCGTCCACGCGGGGGTGGCGCCGTACCGGCCGAACTCGCTGGACGGCGGCAACCCCTTCCCGGCCGGCCCGGACGACCACCCCTTCGTCGACGTGCCGGTGACCGTGGCCGAGGCCCCGAAGGTCCGGGCCAGTCCCGCCTCGTTCGACGACCACTTCAGCCAGGCCCGGCTGTTCTGGCTGAGCATGTCGCCGGTGGAGAGGGAGCACATCGTCCGGGCGTACACCTTCGAGCTGGGCAAGTGCTACCACCAGGCGATCAAGGAACGGCAGCTGCGGGCGCTGGCCAACATCGACCCGGTGCTCTGCGAGCAGGTGGCCACCGGGTTGGGCCTGCCCGCGCCGCAGCCGAGCGAGCCGCTGGCCGAGGTCGCGCCGAGCCCCGCGCTGTCCCAGGTGGGACGCCAGTGGCCGGCCGACGGCCGGATGGTCGGGATCGTGGTGGACGCCGACAGCGATCTCGACGGCGTCGGCCACGTACGCCGGGCGGTGTTCTCCGCCGGCATGGTGCCGCTGCTGGTCGCCGCGCACGGCGGCACGGTCGGCGGCCTGCCGGTGCAGCGGACCTTCGCCACCGGCCGCTCGGTGGAGTTCGACGCGTTGCTGCTGGCCGGGGCGCCCGCGCCGGCACCGGACGCGCTGGCCGCCCGGGACGAGAAGGCGGGCGCGCCGGGCGCGCCGGGGATCGACCCGCGGGTGCTGCTGATGGTCCAGGAGTGCTGGCGGCACGCCAAGGCGATCGGCGCCTGGGGCACCGGCGTGACCGTGCTGGAGCGGGCCGGCGTGGCCGGCACCCCCGGCGTGGTCACGGGTGAGGACGGCAGCGACACCCTCGCGGCCGTGCAGAGCCTGATGGCCGCCCACCGTGTCTGGGACCGCTTCCCCAGCTCCGTCTCCTGACCCACCGCACTCGACGAGGGGCCGCCACCACCGCACCCGCGGAGGTGGCGGCCCCTCCCCGCGCCTCGCGGCGCGGAGCAGTCAACGACTTCGCCGAAGTTGCTCCCTGGCCGAGGCAGGACGCAGCAACTTCCCCGAAGTTGCCCCCTGTCAGGGGGTGGGGAGGGTGGTCAGCCAGGCGTGGAGGCGGCGGCGGACCGTGCCGAAACCGGTGAGGTGCCCGAGCAGGATCGAGTCGCCGGAGAGCACGCTCCCCCATCCCGCCGGCAGATCGCCTCGATCCGCTCCGCGTACACCAGGATGCGGCGAGGAGCGTTCACCGGCGGCAGCGTAGGCCAGCGACGCAACCGGGAGCGGCCCGGCGGGGCGGACGCGCCACCCCGGCCGGACCGCGGCGGTCAGCTGCCCCGCTTGGCCCGGTAGATCTCCACCGGCAGGGCCGGCGCGCCGTCGATCGGGGTCGGGTTCTCCGGGGTGGCGACGATCCCGCCGGCCGCGATCCGGTCCAGGGTGGCCAGTCCGGCCGCGTCGATGGTGCCGAAGATGGTGTAGTCGGGGCGCAGCGCCGAGTCGGACTGCACCAGGAAGAACTGGCTGCCGTTGGTGTCCGGGCCGGCGTTGGCCATCGCCAGGGTGCCCCGGGCGTAGAGCCGACGGACCCCGGTCGGGTCGATCGGCGTCGGCGGCAGGTCGGTCGGCAGCTCGTCGGCGTAGCGGTAGCCGGGGCCGCCCTCACCGGTGCCGGTCGGGTCGCCGCACTGGAGCACCTTGAGCCGCGGGGACGCGGTCAGCCGGTGGCAGGGCGTGTGGTCGTAGAACCTGTGCCGGGCCAGGTGCAGGAAGCTCTGCACCGTGCAGGGCGCCTGCTCCCGGTCAAGGGTGAGCCCGATCGGGCCCTGGCTGGTCCGCAGGGTGACCCGGACCGTCCCGTGGTCCGGCGTCCGCCGGGGGTCCGGCGGCAGCGGCACCGGCCGGGCCGCCGGGTCGTCCGGCGTCGGCGTGTACGCGCACGGCCCGCCGGTCGGCGTGGGCTCGCCGGTCGGCGCGGCACCCTCGGCGCCGCCGGCAGCGGCCGGTGCGGCGGTCGCGGCGGCGCCACCGGCGGCGACCAGCGCGGCGGAGAGCACCGCCGTCGCGGCGAGGCGGGACAGCAGCGGTACGGCGGCGTGCGGTCGGGTTTCGCTCGACACGTGGGTCCTCCCGGGACTCGTGGTACCAGAAGGATCGGAGTCTATGGATTGTCGGCGGCGCTGTCGATGGGCTGCCGGAGGACGACCCGGTAGCGCCGGACCGGGCCGAGGGAGCTCGCCACCACGCCTTCGAGCACGCCACCGTTGCGCTCGATGGTGCGCGCCGAGGCGATGTTGTCCGTCACGCAGACGATCAGCAGCCGGTCCCGGCCGAGCGCGCGCGCCTCGTCGAGCATCCGGCCCAGCGCCCAGGTGGCCAGCCCGCGCCGGCGGGCGGACGGCCGGATGCCGTACCCGATCTGGCCCAGGTCGCTGGGCTGGTGCCGCAGCGCGATCCCGCCGAGCACCCGGCCTTCCTCGACGATCCACCGGTAGGTGCAGCGGGGCCGGTCGTCGTCGGCCGGCCGCGCGCTCTCGGTCAGTCGGGCCACCCAGGCGGCGAACCCGGCGGGCGAGTCGACCTCGTCGGAGGGGCGCAGGCCGAAGCCGTCCTCGTGGAGGCCGGGACCCCAGTCGTCGCGCGCGTCCAGCCACGCGGCGTGCAGGCGTACCGTCGGCTCGACCAGCTCGGGCATGCGCCGACGATAGTGCCCCGGTGGTCGGGGCGCGGCCCGCCGGATAGCGTACGCCCGGGTCGGCTGCGAGCGGGAGGTCTGATGCGGCTGCACGTGGGGTGCGCGATGTGGCAGCACCGGTCCTGGCAGGGGCGGTTCCTGCCGCATCCGCTGCCGGCCGACGAGCGGCTGCGCGCGTACGCGGGCTGGTGCACCGCGGTGGAGGGGAACACCACCTTCTACGCCACCCCGGCCCGGGAGACGGTGGCGTCGTGGGCCCGGCAGACCGGTCCGGACTTCCGGTTCGTGCTGAAGCTGCCGAGGGTGGTCACCCACGACCGGCGGCTCACCGGCGCCGACGAGGAGCTGCGCTCCTTCCTGACCGCGATCGAGCCGCTCGGCCCGCGGACCCACGCCCTCTGGATCCAGCTGCCGGGCTCGTTCGGCCCCGGCGACGTACCAACCCTGGGTCGGTTCCTGCGCGGCCTGCCCACCACCCACCGGTACGCCGTCGAGGTCCGCCACCCCGCGTTCTTCACCGACCCGGCGGCGGTGGCGGCGCTGGAGGCGGCGCTCGGCGCGGAGTGGGTGCCGTTCGACACCACCGCGTTCTTCGGTACCCCGCCGACCAGCGACGCGGAGCGGGAGGCGTGGACCCGCAAGCCGCGTACGCCGTTGCGCACGGCGGCGCTGACCGACCGGCCGGTCGTCCGTTACCTGGGCCGGGACGATCCGGCGCGGACGGTGGAGGGCTGGCAACCCTGGCTGCCGGTGGTGGCCGGCTGGCTGCGCGAGGGCCGCTCCCCCACCTTCTTCGTGCACACCCCGGACAACGCCGACGCCCCGGAGCTGGCCCGCCGCTTCCACGACCAGGTGCGCGCCCTGCTACCGGAGCTGGCGCCGCTGCCCGAGCCGGAGCCGGTCGGACCCTCGACGCTGTTCTGAGCCGCTCACGCCGCCGGTTCGCGCCCGCGTCCCGGCACGCGCCCGGTCCGGCGCCACACGAGGTACGCCACACCGGCCAGCGTCACGCCGACGACGACGCTCAGCGGTGTCGGCCAGGGTCCGCGTCGGGGGCGACCGGCGTCGCGGACGGTCAGGTCGGCCAGCAGTCCGGTGGCCAGGTGCAGGTCGAACAGCTGGCAGCTCTGCGTGCCCAGCTCGCAGCTGTGGCCGGTGGCGAAGCGGGACAGCGTGCGCCGGGCGCGGGTGTCGAGCCGCACCTCCGCCAGGGAGGCCCGACCCGCGCCGTCGACCGTCGCCACGACCATGCTCTGCGCCGAGCGCCAGCCGAGCAGCTGCACCACGTCCGGGACGCGGGCCGGTGGTGTGCCGGCGGCGAGCGGCACGAACTGCACGTCGCCCACCTTCCAGAGGAACGTGGCGTGGCCGGTCTCGCCGGTGGAGGGACCGCCGCCGAGCCACGGGACGGTGGCGAGGAAGGCGCCGTCCGGTGTCCAGCCGGCCTCGGCGGCCAGTTCACGCCCGGCCGGGACGGGCACCCGGGCGTACTCGCGGCCGGTCAGGTCGATCAGGTGGGCCTCCTGGCCGACCTGCACGGCGAGTCGCCGGCCGTCCGGCGCGAACGCCGCCGTCCAGGCCGGCCGCAGCGCCGGCACCGGGGTGCTGCGCCCGGTCGCCACGTCCAGCAGCCGCAGCGTGCCGGTGCGGGCCACCTGCGCCTCGACCACGTTGCCGGTGCCGAACTCGTCGGTGGCGCGCAGCGGCGCGGCGCTGTACGCGACGTGCCCGCCGTCGGGCGACCAGGCCAGCAGGCGTACGCCGACCCGCTCGCCGAGCGGGATCGACCGGCGCTCGCCGGTGGTCAGGTCCACCAGGAGCAGGTCACCGGTCTGACCGCGGTCGTCGCCGAGCAGCACCCGGGTGCCGTCCGGGGCGAGCAGCGCCGAGGGGCGGTTCCGCTCCACCATGGCGTCGACCCGCCGGTAGGTGTCGCCGTCGGCGCCGACGACCAGCGGCTGGAACATGTTGAACAGCTCGCCGTTGCCGTAGCCGTAGAGGGCGATCGCCCGGCCGGCCGGGGCCCGGCCGACGGTGCTGGTCAACAGCGAGTAGCCGGCGACGTGGTCCGGCAGGCTCGGCCGCGCCGACCGGGCCGCCGGCTGGGCGGGCAGGTGGACGGCGGGCAGCAGGGCGGCAACCAGGAGCAGCAGCACCGCCCAGGCCGCGGCGACGCCGATCCGCCGACGCCGGACCGCCCGGCGGCCCCGGGTGAGCACGGTGTCGAGGTAGCCGGGCGGCAGCGACGGCGGTTCGTCCGGCAGCGTGGCGAAGAGGTCCCTCATGGCGTGTCCGCCCCTCCCGGCTGGTAGTTCGGCAGCAGGCGGCGCAGCGCCGAGATGGCGTACGAGGTCTGGCTCTTGACCGTCCCGGTGGAGCAGCCCAGCGCCGCCGCGGTCCCGGCGACGTCGAGGTCCTCCCAGTACCGCAGCACCAGCACGGCGCGCTGCCCGCGGGACAGCTTCGCCAGGGCGGCCAGCAGGTCCACCCGGTGCTCCGCGTCCACCGACGGGACCGTGGCTGCCCCGACGACCTCGGCGACCGGGCTGACCCGGCGACTCCAGGACCGGTCCCGCTCGGCCAGGTACGCGTGCACCAGCATCGCCCGGACGTAGCCGTCGACGGAGTCCGCCGCCGACGCCCGGTGCCAGTGCCGGTAGAGGGCGACGAGGCACTCCTGGACCAGGTCGTCGGCGGCCGACCACTGCCCGCACAGCCCGTACGCCAGCCGGCGCAGCCACCGCATCCGGGCCTGCACGTACTCGACGTACTCATGTTCATTGCGCAACCCGGCCTCCCACGATGACTAGGAGTGGTCCGGAGCCCGGTTCGGTTGTGCCCGGCAGGGTGGTGGGATTCCGGACGCGGACCGGGGCGGCCCCGGCAGGGAGCCGCCCCGGTCGTGCCGCGTCGCTCAGCGCAGCGGCGGGTTGGCGAAGCGCACCAGCTCCAGGGCCTGCTGGGGGAACCACGCCCCGGCGGCCGGGTCGGCGATGCCGCCGCGGGCCGGGTCGTGACCGGTGCCGGTGCCCCGGTCGCACTGCCCGTCGGACTGGCCGGGCGTCTTGATCCAGAGGAACGCGTCGGCGAGCGGCTCACCGGTGGCGGTGGTGGGCCGCAGGCCGAGGCCGCGGTCCGGCGGATTGCACCAGGTCTGCGGGTCCGGCCAGGTCACCCCGGCGGGCGCGGTCCACGGGCCCTGACCGTTGCGGCTGGTGTCCACCACGTAGTGGGCGAGCCGGTCGGCGGGGACGTCGCCGACGTTCTCGGCGTACCAGGCGTCGGTGCGGGTCCAGGTGCCGAAGTCGGCCGGGTCGGCCGGGTAGTACTGGCTGGCACACGCCTCGAAGTGACCGCGGGCCTCCTGCGGGCCCTCGGTGCCGTACCAGACGCACTTCGAGATCCAGTTGCCGAACTTCAGCTGCCGCTCGGTGGTCTCGTAGTTGGAGACGTTGAGGAAGAACCCGTCGGCCTTCTCGACGCCCGCCTTGACCAGCCGGTCGGCGATGTCGCCGACGCCGAGCCAGGCGCTGTGCGTACCGTCGAGATAGACGCTGGTGCGCGGCAGCGCGGTCAGCTTGTCCACGGCGTAGTTGAGCATGGCGAAGCGGTCGGCGGCGGCGGTCGCCGCGTCGGCCTCGGCCGGCTTGCACCACTCCTGGTTGCCGTTGATGGTGGTGTACCAGGGGATGATGCCGAGGCCGTCCGGCTCCAGCATGACGGCCACCTCGTGCCGGCCGATGCCGGCGGCGAAGGCGTCGATCCAGGCTTCGTACTCGGCCACCGAGGTGGCGCCGCCCGCCGAGTACTGCGAGCAGTCGCGGAACGGGATGTTGTAGGCCACCAGGACCGGCACGGTCTTCTTGCCGGCCGCCCGTTGCACCTCGGCCTTGACCGACTGGGTCAGCTTGTGGCCGGAGCCGCCGGTCACCCAGACCGCCTGCGGCGTACGGATCATGGTGCGCAGCTGGGCGGCCTGGTCGTGCCGCCCGGCGGCGGTGAGCGCGGCGATCTGCTCGACCGCGCCGTGGTCGGGGCGTGGGGTGTAGAAGGTGGTGCCGTCGGGGATCGCCGCGCCGGCCGGCGCGGCGGAGAAGGGCACGGCCGCGGCGAGCGTCGCGGCGACGGCGGCGAGACCGGTCACGACTCGCCGACGCAATGGGGTGAAGGCCACGTCATTGCTCCTGGTCAGAGACAGGGGACGGACTGTGGGAGCGTTCCCGCAGGCCTCCGACCATGCCCGCCGCGACGTCGCCTGTCAATGTTTCGCCCCGGTTGCGCGGTATCGGCCGTCAGCGCACCCGGCGGGCGGTGAAGCTGGCCGGCGGCGCCGCGATCGCATCCTGGGCCGCGACCAGCTGGATCTCCCGGGTGCCGGCCGCGAGGGTCGCCTGGAGCACGGCGAAGACCGAGCCGATGGTGCGTTCCAGCGCGGTCGCGGGCGACCCGGTGGTCCGCAGGTGCGCCAGGTAGAGCGCGGCGGTGACGTCGCCCCCGCCGTTCGGGCTGATCGGCAGCAGCGGTGTGGTCACCGCCCAGGCGCCCTCGTCCGAGACGGCCACCACCTCCAGCGAGCCCTCCGGCACGTCGCCGTGCAGCACGCTGGTGACCAGGACGTGCCGCGGTCCGGTGGCGCGGACCGCGTCCACCGCCGCCAGCACCTCGGCCAGCGTGCCCGTCGCGCCGCCGGCGAGGAAGTCCAGCTCGAAGTGGTTCGGGGTGATGATGTCGGCGCGCGGGACGACCGTGTCGCGCAGGAACTCCGGGATCCCGGGCCGGACGAACATCCCTCGCCCGGTGTCCCCCATCACCGGGTCGCAGCAGTACACCGCGGCCGGGTTGGCCGCCTTCACCTGCTCCACCGCGTCGAGGATCACCGCCCCCATCGCCGGATCCCCCTGGTAGCCGGAGAGCACCGCGTCGGCGTCCCCGAGCACCCCACGGTCGGCGATGCCGGCGATCACCTCAGCCACGTCGGCCGGCGCCAGCAGCGGGCCGCGCCACGCGCCGTAGCCGGTGTGGTTGGAGAAGTGGACCGTCAGCACCGGCCACACCTCGTGCCCGAGCCGCTGGAGGGGGAACACGGCCGCCGAGTTGCCGACGTGCCCGTACGCGACGGACGACTGGATGGACAGAATCTTCACCCGACCATCATGGCGGGCCCGCCGGACCCCCCGGGCGCCACCCGGCGTCTCCGGTGGCGGGGCGCGGGTGTGGGCCCTAGGCTTCCTTCTGGGTCAAGCCACGTGCCCGCGACACTTCAGCGTGTCGGGGGGCCGGCACGCGACCGACCGATCGGCCCTCCGCTGCGAACGACATAGCGGAGGAAACCGCATGACCGCCATTCCCACCACCCGGCCGTCGACCGTCGAGGTCGACCGGGAGCAGCGCGCCGAGACGCCGGCCAGCCGCCTCCTCGCCACCTTCGCCGCGCTGCCGCAGGACCACCCGTCCCGGCCGGACGTACGGGCCCGGGCCATCGAGGCCTGGCTGCCGCTGGCCAACCACCTGGCCCGCCGCTACCACGGCCGCGGCGAGCCGGGTGACGACCTGACGCAGATCGCCGCCCTCGGCCTGATCAAGGCGATCGACAAGTTCGACCCGAGCCGCGGGATCGACTTCACCAGCTACGCCATCCCCACCATCGTCGGTGAGATCAAGCGGCACTTCCGCGACCGAACCTGGGACATCCGGGTGCCCCGCCGGCTCCAGGAGCGGCGGATCGCCATCAGCCAGGCCAACGCCACCCTCACCCACACGCTGGGCAGGTCCCCCACCGTCGCGGACATCGCCACCCACCTCGACCTCACCGAGGAGGAGGTGCTCGAAGGGCTGGAGGGGGCCCGGGCGTACAACGCGGTGTCGCTGTCCACCCCCGTCGGCGACGGTGGCGGCCCCGCCGAGCTGGGTGACCTGATCGGCGGCGAGGACCACGAACTGGCCCTGGCGGAGCTGCGGCTGGCCCTGGCCCCGGCGATCGCCTCCCTCGGCGAGCGCGAGCAGCGGATCGTCGCCCTGCGCTTCCACGGCAACCTCACCCAGCAGGAGATCGCGGCCCAGGTGGGGCTCTCCCAGATGCACGTCTCCCGGCTGCTCACCCGGGCGCTGGCGAAGCTGCGCCGGCAGCTGACCAGCTGAGCCGCCCCGGGGGGGACCGACGGGCCGCAGGTGTAGGCGGCCGGGACGGGGGTAGCGATGGCCTCGGGTCGAGACACGCGCCCTCGGACCGGCCGCCGCCGCCGCGGCGGCCGACCGGCGTGGCGCGGCAGCGCCGGGCACGTCGGGGAATCCGTCCGTCACCCCGCAGCCAGGAGAGGTACGACGTGAGCCAGAGCCAGTACGACGAGCAGGACCCGCAGCAGCAGTACCGCTCCCCCGAGGAGCAGACCGGGGGGCAGCAGTCGGCGCCCGGCACCACCGAGGAGATGCCCGACCAGCCGGACCACGGCGAGCGGAGCTACCAGGGCACCGGGCGGTTGACCGGGAAGCGGGCGGTGATCACCGGCGGGGACTCCGGCATCGGCCGGGCGGTCGCCATCGCCTTCGCCCGGGAGGGCGCGGACGTGCTGATCGCGTACCTGCCGGAGGAGGAGGACGACGCCCGGGAGACCGCGCAGCTGGTCGAGAAGGCCGGCCGCCGGGCCGTCACCGTGCCCGGCGACATCCGCGACGAGAGCCACTGCGAGGAGGTCATCTCGCGGGCGGTGAGCGACCTCGGTGGGCTGGACATCCTGGTCAACAACGCCGCATACCAGATGTCGCAGGCCGGCGGCATCCTGGACATCAGCACCGAGCAGTTCGACCGGGTGCTCAGGACCAACCTGTACGCGATGTTCTGGCTGTCGAAGGCGGCCGTGCCGCACATGGCGCCCGGCTCGACGATCATCAACACCGCGTCCATCCAGGGTTACCAGCCCTCCCCGGACCTGCTCGACTACGCCACCACCAAGGCGGGCATCATCGCCTTCACCAAGGGCCTCGGCGAGGGGCTGGCCGAAAAGGGCATCCGGGTCAACGCGGTCGCCCCGGGCCCGATCTGGACCCCGCTGATCCCGGCCACCATGCCGAAGGAGAAGGTCGAGTCGTTCGGCAAGGACGTGCCGCTGGGGCGGGCCGGCCAGCCGGCCGAGCTGGCCCCCGCGTACGTCTTCTTCGCCTCGCAGGAGTCCAGCTACATCACCGGCGAGGTGCTCGGCGTCACCGGCGGCAAGCCGCTGGCCTGAGCCCGGCCGTCGACGGCCGCCGGCGGGAAACCGTCGGCGGCCGTTCGCCGCGCGGAGGCAGGTCGGCCGGCTGCGCTAGCATTCCGGGGTGCAACGCCCAGATGGGGACGAGCACCAGCACGACGGAGGAATCGATGTACAGCGCCGTTCCCGTCCAGGTCGACCTGCCCGCTCTGGATCATGACGTGCTGCGCTTCTGGCGCGAGCAGGACATCTTCGGTCGCAGCCTGGCCCAGTCGCAGGGCCGGCCCGAGTGGGTCTTCTACGAGGGCCCGCCGACCGCGAACGGGATGCCCGGCGCGCACCACATCGAGGCCCGCGTCTTCAAGGACGTCTTCCCCCGCTACCGGACCATGAAGGGCTTCCACGTCGCCCGCAAGGCCGGCTGGGACTGCCACGGCCTGCCGGTCGAGCTGGCCGTCGAGAAGGAGCTCGGCTTCTCCGGCAAGCAGGACATCGAGGCGTACGGCATCGCCGAGTTCAACGCCCGGTGCCGGGCGTCGGTGACCCGGCACACCGACGCGTTCGCCGAGCTGACCGAGCGCATGGGCTACTGGGTCGACATGGACGACGCCTACCGGACCATGGATCCGGACTACATCCAGTCGGTGTGGTGGTCGCTCAAGCAGATCTTCGACAAGGGCCTGCTGGTGGAGGACTTCCGGGTCGCCCCCTGGTGCCCGCGGGACCAGACGGCCCTGTCGGACCACGAGCTGGCCCAGGGGTACGAGATCGACGTCGACCCGTCGGCGTACGTCCGCTTCCCGCTCACCTCCGGCCCGCTGGCCGACCGCGCCGCCCTGCTGGTGTGGACCACCACCCCGTGGACGCTGGTGTCGAACACCGCCGTGGCCGTGCACCCGGACGTCACCTACGTGGTGGCCACCGACGGCACCGAGCAGCTGGTGGTCGCCGAGGCGCTCTTCGACGCGGTGCTCGGCGAGGGCTGGAAGACCACCGGGGAGACCTTCACCGGCCGGGAGCTGGAGCGGTGGACCTACCGCCCGCCGTTCGACCTGGTCGAGGTGCCGGACGCGCACATCGTGATCCTGGCCTCCTACGTCACCACCGACAGCGGCACCGGCCTGGTCCACCAGGCCCCGGCGTTCGGCGCCGACGACCTGGCCAGCTGCCGGGCGTACGGGCTGCCGATGGTCAACCCGGTGCGCCCGGACGGCACCTTCGACGCGGACCTGCCGCTGGTCGGCGGGCTCTTCTTCAAGGCCGCCGACGCGCCGCTGGTGGCCGACCTCCAGGCTCGTGGCCTGCTGTTCCGCTCCGTGCCGTACGAGCACAGCTACCCGCACTGCTGGCGTTGCCACACCGCGCTGATCTACTACGCCCAGCCGTCCTGGTACGTGCGGACCACCGAGATCCGCGACGCGCTGCTGCGGGAGAACGAGCGGACCACCTGGCACCCGGAGACGGTCAAGCACGGCCGGTACGGCGACTGGCTGAACAACAACGTCGACTGGGCGCTGTCCCGGCAGCGCTACTGGGGCACCCCGCTGCCGATCTGGCGCTGCCCGGAGGGGCACCTGACCTGCGTGGGTTCGCTGGCCGAGCTGAGCGAGCTGACCGGCACCGACCTGTCGGAGCTGGACCCGCACCGCCCGTACATCGACGAGGTGACCTTCGCCTGCACCTGCGGCGAGACCGCCCGCCGGGTGCCCGAGGTGATCGACGCCTGGTACGACTCCGGTTCGATGCCGTTCGCCCAGTTCGGCTACCCGTACCGGAACGTCGAGCTGTTCGAGCGGCGCTACCCGGCGCAGTTCATCTCCGAGGCGATCGACCAGACCCGGGGCTGGTTCTACACCCTGATGGCGGTCGGCACGCTGGTGTTCGACCGGTCGCCGTACGAGAACGTGGTCTGCCTGGGCCACATCCTGGCCGAGGACGGCCGGAAGATGTCCAAGCACCTGGGCAACATCCTGGAGCCGATCCCGCTGATGGAGCGGCACGGTGCGGACGCGGTGCGCTGGTTCATGGCGGCCGTGGGTTCGCCCTGGTCGGCGCGGCGGGTCGGGCACAACGCGCTCCAGGAGGTGGTCCGCAAGACGCTGCTGACCTACTGGAACACCGCCTCCTTCCAGTCGCTGTACGGCCGTACCGCCAACTGGACGCCGTCGGCGGCGGACCCGGCGCCGGCGGACCGTCCGGTGCTGGACCGCTGGCTGCTCTCCGAGTTGAACACGCTGGTCGGTGAGGTCGACGCCGCGCTGGCGGGGTTCGACACGCACGAGGCGGGCCGGCTGCTGGCCCGGTTCGTCGACGACATGTCGAACTGGTACGTGCGGCGCAGCCGGCGGCGGTTCTGGCGGGGCGACCGGGCGGCGCTGGCCACCCTGCACGAGGCGCTCTCCACGGTCACCCTGCTGATGGCGCCGATCGTGCCGTTCATCACCGAGCAGGTCTGGCAGCTCCTGGTGGTGCCGGTGACCCCGGACGCGCCGCAGTCGGTGCACCTGGCCGACTACCCGGTCGCCGACGACCGGCTGGTGGACCCGCGCCTGTCGGAGCAGATGGGCGTGGTCCGGCGGCTGGTCGAGCTGGGTCGGGCGGCCCGGGCGGACTCCGGGGTGAAGACCCGCCAGCCGTTGTCCCGGGCACTGGCCTCGGCGCCCGGCTTCACGGACCTCTCCCCCGAGCTGCTGGCGGAGATCGCCGCGGAGCTGAACACCGGTTCGGTGCTGCCCGTCGACACGGCCGGCGAGTCGCTGGTCGACACCACCGCCAAGGCCAACTTCCGCAGCCTGGGCAGGCGGTTCGGCAAGGGCGTGCAGGCGGTGGCGAAGGCCGTCGCGGCGGCCGACGCGGCCGTGCTCAAGGCCGAGCTGCGGGGCTCCGGCAGCGCCACCCTGGTGCTGCCGGACGGCGAGAGCGTGACGCTGGAGCCGGAGGACGTGTTCATCACCGAGACGCCCAGGGAGGGCTGGGCGGTGGCCGCGGACAGCGGCGCGACGCTCGCCCTGGACCTGACCCTCACGCCGGAACTGCGCCGGGCCGGCGCCGCCCGGGACGTCATCCGGCTGGTGCAGGAGGCGCGCAAGAGCAGCGGCCTGGAGGTCACCGACCGGATCGTGCTGCGCTACGCGGCCACCGTCGAGGAGACGGCGCTCGCCCTGGAGGAGCACCGCGACCTGGTGGGCGAGGAGGTGCTGGCCGCCGACATCGCCGCCGGCGAGCCGACCTGGGAGCAGCCGGAGGCGGTCCGGGACGACGCCCTCGGCCTGACGTTCTGGCTGCGCAAGGTGTAGGAAGGGGCCCCTTCTCAGCGCCTCAGGCACAGGAAGGGGCCCCGCTCAACGCCCGAACCGATCGACCAGCCGGTTACGGGGACGGTAGGTCCGCCAGGTCGGCCGGATCGAGACGCAGGGTGGCGAGCAGCCCGGCGTTCTTGTCGGTGTCCACCGGGTCCGGCAGTTCCCGCTCCACCCAGTCGGCCCTGCTCTGCTGGTCGCGCTCGCGAAGGGCGGCAACGATCCGGTGCTTGGCTATCCTCATGGTCCACTCCTCGGGCAGTTGTCGGCATCAGGGCCACCGCTCGACGCGGTGGAGACGATGGGCTGATCCCGGTCAGCGGGGCACCGACGTTCCGGCGGGCCTTGGAGCTCTCACCGGGTTCGGCGGATCGTGCGTACGGACGCGGCACCGGGAACCGGCCTGGCCGGCGCTGCGTCGGTCCTCGCGTCCGGGACAGGGCCTCGACGGTACGCGCCCGGCGGCGGCCGGGTGGTCCGTCAGGCCGGGGCGGCCGGGTCCGGCGGGTTGCCGGCGCGGAAGCCGATCGCCTTGTGGGTGGCGTCGCAGAACGGGATCATCGTCGACTTGCCGCAGCGGCACAGCGCGACCGTGCGCCGCCGCGCGTCGATCTGCCGGCCGTCCGGCGTGGTCAGGGCGAAGTCGCCACGCACCACCAGCGGCCCGTCCGGGTACGGGGTGATCGTGGCGGCCGCCGGCGCCGCCGTCCCGTGATCCTCCGGCTCGACGGTCCCCTGCCACGGACAGGCCGCGGTCACGACGCCACCTTCGTCTTCGCGGCCGGCACACCGGGGACGGTCACCCGCAGCGGCCCGGCCGGCCGGCTCGCGGCGTTCCGCAGCGAGCTGCGCCCGGCGGCCCAGGAGTCCAGCAGGTGGGCGGCGAAGAGGTCGTCGAGAGCGAGCGCGGCCGACGCGCCGAGCAGCACGTCGGCGGTCAGCTCGGGCTCCTGGCTGACCAGTCCGCCACAGAGGTCGTGCAGGGCGATCTGCTCGTGGACGGCGTCGGCCTCCACGTGCTCGTCGAAGAAGCGGGTGGCCGTCTCGTCGCCGCCGAGCCGGCGCAGCGCGTCGCCGTAGCGGCGGTTGGGCAGCGACGAGGTCATCTCCAGGGCGGCCAGGTGCCCCAGCAGGGCCCCCCGCCACCGGCGGTGCAGGCCGAACAGTGACATCGCGTTGTTGCCGGCCAGGGTGATCGCGGGGACCGCGTCCAGGTGGGCGCCGTACCGGGTGTCCAGCCCGAGCCGGCCCATGGTGGTGCGGAACAGCTCGGCGTGCATCCGGTGCAGCTGGCCGTTGCCGTACTCGTCCATCTGGATCTCGACCAGGGCGGCCTTGGCCGGGCCGCCGAGCCGGGGCAGGCCCCAGGTGTGCGGGTCGGCCTCGCGCAGGTGGTAGACCGACCGGTGGGCGACGAACTCCCGGAACTGGGCCAGGGTGCCGCGCCCGCGGAGGAACCCGGCCAGCGACGGCCCGTCACCCGCGGTGGTGACCTCGTGCAGCGCCGCCGGCAGCTGCTGCGGTGACACCGCCGGCGGGGGGCCGACCAGGGCCCGGATCGCCGCCTCGAAGGGACGTTCCGCGGCGGCCCGCAGGGCGAGCAGGGACGGCTGCCACTCCCACCCGTCGTCGACCCCGTGCCAGCCGCGGTAGTGGAGCTCGTAGCAGAGGAAGAGGGTGAGCTGGAGGTCGTCGTCGGTCAGCGGGCCGTCGCCGGTGAGGTCCGGAACCGCGGGAAGGTCGTGCGGCGGCCGCAGCAGGGCGTCGCGGACGATCGTCGACACCGGGCCGCGCGGCTGTGGCAGCGTGGCGCGGCCATGGGTCTCGGACACCTGTTCTCCTCTCGGGACTATCGGGGTGCCCTGGCGCGAGCGGGGCAAACCTGTTTGAGCTGTGACGCAGCGGGCACAGGGACGGCCCAACGTCCTGCGGGAGGCAGCGGTGGCGCTCGAGCCGGGCACCCTTGGCGCCCCCACCGGCGAGGCGGTCGCGCCGGCCGCGCTGCCGCTGGCGTACGTGCTGCCGATCCGGCGGGTCGACGACGGCGACCCCGTCGAGCTGACCGGCTACCTGCGCTGGCTGGCGACCCGGGTGGCCGAGGTGATCGTGGTGGACGGGTCACCGCCGCCGGTCTTCGCCCGGCACGCCCGGCGCTGGGCCGGACTGGTCCGGCACCTGCCGCCCGACCCGGCGCTGACCGGGCGCAACGGCAAGGTGCTGGGCGTGCTGACCGGCGTACCGGCGGCCCGGCACGAGGACGTGGTGATCGCCGACGACGACGTCCGCTACGACGAGGCGGGGCTGCGTGCGGTGGTCCACCTGCTGCGCCGGGCGGATCTGGTGCAGCCGCAGAACCACTTCGCCCCGCTGCCCTGGCACGCCCGCTGGGACACCGGTCGGATCCTGCTCAACCGGGCGGTCGGGGCGGACTTCCCGGGCACCCTGGCGGTGCGGCGCAGCGTCTTCCTCGCCATCGGCGGCTACGACCCGGACGTGCTCTTCGAGAACCTGGAGCTGATCCGGACCGTACGGGCCCACGGGGGCAGGGTGGCCGCCCCCGCCGGGCTGTACGTCCGGCGTCTCCCGCCCACCGCCGGACACTTCCGCTCCCAGCGGGTACGGCAGGCGTACGACGAGTTCGCCCGGCCGGCGCGAATGGCGGTGGCGCTGCTGGTGCTGCCCGGGATGGCCGCGGCGCTCGCTGCCCGGCGGCCCGGGCTGCTGGCCGTCGCCGCGGCGGCGGTGGTCGGGGTGGCGGAGGCGGGGCGTCGCCGGGCCGGTGGTCGGTCGGTCTTCCCGCCGGGCACCGCCGCGCTGGCGCCGTTGTGGCTGGCCGAGCGGGGCCTGTGCAGCTGGCTCGCGGTCGGCCAGCGGCTGTTCCGGGGTGGGGTGCACTACTCCGACGGCCGGCTGCGGCTGGCCGCGCACTCCACCCGGGCGCTGCGCCGTCGGGCCGCCGGCCGGCGCCCACCGGCGGGGTACGCCCGGCGGGACCGGGTCGCGGCCGTCGCCGGCGACGCCCGGTGAGCGTCGCCGGCGACGGGTGGCTCAGCGCAGCGACCGGAAGGCGGTACGCAGCTCCTCGGTGAGCAGCATCGGCTGCTCGAAGGCCGCGAAGTGCCCGCCCCGGTCGAGCTTGTTGTAGTGGATGAGGTTCGGGTAGGCCCGCTCGGCCCAGCTGCGCGGCGCCTCGTACAGCTCGCACGGGAAGACGCTGACCGCGGCCGGGACGGTGACGCCCTTGGCGGCGAAGAAGGAGAGCTTGTTCTCCGAGTAGAGCCGGGCCGACGAGACGCCGGTGTTGGTGAGCCAGTACAGGGTGACGTTGTCGAGCACGTCGTCGCGGCTCAGGCCGACGGTCTCCCCGGCGAAGGCCCGGCAGATCAGCTCCAGGCTCGCCGCGTCGTGGTCGATCAGGTAGCTGGCCAGGGCGACCGGCGAGTCGGCGAACCCGGTCAGCGTCTCCGGCCGGGTGGCCATCATCAGGGCGTACGCGGAGTGCTGCCAGAAGAAGGCCAGTTCCTCGCAGGCCTTCCGCTCCTCGGCGGAGAGCCCGTCGGGCAGCTTGGCCAACGGGTCGGACGCCCCGCTGATGCCGCTCTGCATCAGCAGGTCGAGGTCGGGCGGCACGGCACCGGGCATGTTGGTGAGGATGCCGGCCAGCTCGGGCGGGGCCTGCAGACCGATCAGGTCGGTGATCAGCGCGCCCCAGTCGCCGCCCTGTGCCACGAAGCGGGAGTAGCCGAGCCGGCGCATCAGCTCGATCCACGCGGTGGCGACGTGTTCGGGGCCCCAGCCCGGCTCGGTCGGCTTGCCGGAGAAGCCGTACCCGGGCAGCGACGGGATCACCAGGTGGAACGCGTCGGAGGCGTTCCCGCCGTGCGCGGTCGGGTCGGTCAGCGGTCCGATGATCTTCATCTGCTCGATGATCGAGCCGGGCCACCCGTGGGTGACGATCAGCGGCATCGCGTCCTCGTGCTTGGACCGGACGTGGACGAAGTGGATGTCCAGCCCGTCGATCGTGGTGATGTGGTTGGGCAACTCGTTGATCCGCGCCTCGACCCGGCGCCAGTCGTACTCCTTCTCCCAGTAGCGGGCGAGGGCCTGACTGGTCTCCAGCGGCACGCCCTGGGACTGGTCGGCGACGTTCTGCTTCTCCGGCCAGCGGGTGGCCGCGATGCGGCGGCGCAGATCCTCAAGGTCGGACTCCGGGAACTCCACGTGGAACGGCCGGATGTCGGCGGTGGGACGGGTCATGGTCCGGGTGGCCATCTGCTCTTCCTTCCGGTCGGTCGGTCGTGCCGGGGCGGCGGGCCTCAGGCGGCGCCCTGCCCGCGGCGGGGTAGCTTCCAGTCGGGGCGGACGAAGTGGCAGGTGTAGCCGCCGGGGTTGCGCTCCAGGTAGTCCTGGTGTTCCGGCTCGGCCTCCCAGAACGGGCCGGCCGGGGTGACCTCGGTGACCACCTTGCCGGGCCAGAGGCCGGAGGCGTCGACGTCGGCGATGGTGTCCTCGGCGACCCTCCGCTGCTCCTCGTCGGTGTAGAAGATGGCCGACCGGTAGCTGGACCCGACGTCGTTGCCCTGCCGGTCCCTGGTGGTGGGGTCGTGCACCTGGAAGAAGAACTCCAGCAGGTCCCGGTAGGCCAGCTGCGCCGGATCGAAGGTGATCTCGATGGCCTCGGCGTGCCCGGGATGGTGCTGGTAGGTGGCGTTCGGCACCTCTCCGCCGGTGTAGCCCACCCGGGTCTGCCGCACCCCGGGGCGTTTGCGGATCAGGTCCTGCATCCCCCAGAAGCAGCCGCCGGCCAGGATCGCCTGCTCGGTCGTGTCGCTCATCGCACCGCCCATCCGTCCGGGTTCCGCCCGCCGGGACAGCGCCTACGGGCCGAAGGTGAAGACGTACGCGCGCAGGCCGGGCCGGTCGGTGACCAGGGTGAGCCGGCGCTGGCCGCGTGCCGCCCCGGCGACCAGCCGGAACATCGCCGGCCGGTCGACCCACGCCATCGCGCCGGGGCCGACGTCGGGGCCCCGCTCGCCGTCGATCGGGTTCCCGTCCAGCAGCACGTTAACCTCGGCGGGCCCGCCCGGACCGGGGTCGACGACGAGGTTGACCTCGCCGGCGTCGAAGGGCAGGGTCAGCTCGCCGGTGCCGCCGGTCAGCTCGACGTACTCGCCGGCGACCTGCCAGTCACCGGTGAGGGCGTACGTGCCGGGGACCGCCCGGTCCCCGCCGAGGTACGTCTCGGGGGTGATGCCGACGTAGGTGGGTTGCCCGCCGGCGACGAACGCCGTCACCTCGGGGGTGACCGGTGGGAGCGCGACACCCGGCGTGGTCGCCTCGACCAACCGCCGGATCTCCGACTCCACCCGGTCGTAGTCGCCCTCGCCGACCCACCGGTCCACCAGCCGGCCGTCGGCGTCGAAGAGGAACTTCGCCGGCCAGGCGTCGTTGCGCAGGGCCCGCCAGAACCGGTAGTCGTTGTCGATGGCGACGGGATGGGTGAGCCGGTGCTCCTCGATCGCCCGGTCGATGTTCTCCGGCCGTCGTCCGAACGCGAACTCCGGCGCGTGCGCCCCGACGACGACCAGTCCGAGGTCGGCGTAGTCGCGGTGCCACGCCCTGACGTACGGGGCGGTGCGGATCCAGTTGACGCAGGTGTACTCCCAGATGTCGACCAGCACCACCCGGCCGCGCAACGCCTCCGGGGTCAACGGCGGGGAGTTCACCCAGCGTTCGACAGTGATCGGGGGAAGCCGCGTCGCCACGCCTGCCGTCGCCATCTGTCCTCCGCGGGTCCGCTGGTCGGGGCAGCCTCAGCCTAGGCTCGGACACCGGACCGGCGAGCCGGAACGGCCGGCCGGCGCTCGGCCAGCGCCACGGCGAGGAGCACCCCGACGGTCGCCGCGGTGACCACCAGCAGCGGCGCGAAGCGCCCGGCGAGCGCGATGGCCAGCAGCGCGGGCAGGCCGAGCAGCCGGGACCAGGACCATCGGCGGTACACGACGGCGGACAGGGCGATCCGGCCGGTCAGGAAGAGCGCGGGTCCGACGGCGGTCAGGACCGTCGCGGCGGTGGACTCCACCTCGACGGGGTGCGTGATGACCAGGTCGGCCGCCACGGAGGTGCCCAGCACACCGGCGATCATGATCCCGTGCAGGTTGCCGGTGAGGGTGGCGAACCTGGCCGGGTTCCGCTCGTCGATGGCGGCGCCGAGGCGAGGGCCGGCCGGCCGGACGTAGAGCCGGCCGATCAGCACCGCCGCCGCGAAGGCCAGCAGGAACGCGATGGACTCCGGCGGCGCCAGTCCGGTCGAGGCGTACGCCAGGCCGGCGGCGATCACCAGCTCGCCGAGCGCGACGATAAAGACCTGCTGGAACCGGTCGGTGAGGTGCCGCCCGCGCAGCCGCAGCTCGCCGGGCTGCGCCCGGCCGAGACCGGGCACCGGCCAGCCCAGGTGCGGTCCCGCGAGGTCCCAGCCGGCGGCCAGCACCCACAGCGGCACCCGGCCCGGCGGCCACACCGCCCCCGTCAGCCACAGCACACCGGAGGCGACGAACCAGACCAGGATCCGCAGCGTACGGCGGCGTAGCGGGTGGCCGCGCAACGATACCGCCGTGACGAGGCTGCGCCCGACGTGCAGCACGACGTACGCCCCGGCGAAGAGCAGCGCCCGGTCCCCGGTCGCCTCGGGCACGGCGACGCTCATCAGCAGCACCCCGAGGGTGGCGCCGACGAGCAGGGCCTGGATCCACCGGTTGTCGCGGTCGAACCAGTCGGTGAACCAGGCCGTCACCACCCAGACCGACCAGAGTGGCAGCAGGAGCAGGCCGGTGCGGGCCGCCCCGGCGAGGCTCACGTCGTCCAGCAGGACGACCGACAGCTGGCGCAGCGCGAAGACGAAGGAGAGGTCGAAGAAGAGTTCCAGGAACGACGCCTGGAGCGGCTCGTCGCGGCGTCTCAGCAGTGTCGCCGGGCCGCTCGACATCGTCGGTTCCCCTGGTCAGAGGTCGACGGCGGTGGCGGCCACGACGCTCTTGTCGGCGTCGTTCTGCAGGTAGCCGACCACCGAGGCGCGGTGCGGGTCGACGGCCGGCGGCACCTGGAGTTCCACCCGCCCCCGTTGGGTGTCCACCGGCGTGGCGGTGAAGGCGCGCACCACGCCGTCCTGGCGCAGCGTCCGCCCGGCGTTCTCCCCCCGGGGGACGTGGTTCTCCAGGCCGCGTTCCACCACCGCCACGTTCAACACCGACTGCGCGGGCAAAGGCCCGGTCGCGTAGTCCAGCACCACCCGGTCACCGGCCCCGGCCCCGGCCCCGGCCCCGGCCACCGTCAGGGTCAGCGTCGTGGCGGGCGGGCGCGCCAGGGCGGCGGCGATCGCCGAGTCGGCCTGCCGGCGGTCCGAGCCGACGAACTCGACGGTGCCGTTGACGATCATCTGCGGCGTGTACAACCCACCCGAGCCGAACGCCCGCGCGTACGCCTCCTGGCGCAGGGTGTGCGCCTGCGCGCCGTACGGGTCGGCCCAGCCCAGGTGGTCCCAGTAGTCGACGTGGAAGCCGAGGGCGTGGACGGGTCTGCCGTGCCGGCGCGCGTCCCGGTCGATCTCGGAGAGCAGTTCCTCCGCCGGCGGGCAGCTGTTGCAGCCCTGCGAGGTGAACATCTCCACGACGGCGAAGCCGCCTGCGGCGGGTGACGTGTCGGGCATGGCGCGGCCTCCTCGGCTCGGTCCGGTCGACCGGTGGGCCTTCCCGCTGTGCCGGACGGCATGCGACGACGGCACCCGGTGATCATCGCAGCGGCGCGACGAACCCCTTTCCGCTACGGTCCCGTAGCGTTACCGTACCGGTATGGCATCCTCCCCCCGGCCGGCCGTGCAACGGATCCGGCCGCCCAAGGCCCCCTACCGGGTCGTCAACCGGGTCATGCGCTGGCTGCTCACCGATCCGGCCCGGGCCGGCCGGGTGGGCCGGCACCTGCTGCTGCTGCACGTGACCGGGCGGCGTACCGGGCGCGAGCTGGTCTTCCCGGTGGCCTACCGGGACAACGGCGACGGCCGGCTGCTGGTGCTGACCAACTCGCCCTGGCGGGTCAACCTGCGCGACCGGCCGGACGTGGCGGTGACCCTGCTCGGCCGGCACCGGCCGGCCCGCGCCGAACTCGTCGAGGACCCGGACCGGGTGGCCACCGCCTACCGCACGCTGATCGAGGCGGCCGGACACCGACGGGCGGGGCGGCGGATGGGCATCCGGATCAACGTGCCCCGGACCCCCACCCACGACGAGTTGGCCGAGGCGTCGCGCCGCGACGGCCTCGCCCTGGTCTACCTGGACGTCGCCGGCGGTGCGCGGTGACCGCCCCGGTGCTGGTCACCGGTGCGACCGGCAACGTCGGCGGGGCGGTCGCCCGGTCCCTGGCCGCCGCCGGCATGCCGGTGCGGGTCGCCGGACTCGACCTGGCCGAGCTGCGGCGACGCTTCCCCGGCGTCCCCGCCGTACGCCTGGACTTCGCCGACCCCGGCACCTTCGACCCGGCGCTGGCCGACGCGGGCGCGCTGTTCCTGCTCCGGCCGCCGCAGATCGCCCGGGTCGGACCCACCCTCAACGCGCTCGTCGACGCCGCCGTCCGGCACCGCGTCGGGCACGTCGTGTTCGCCTCGGTCACCGGCGCCGACACCAACCGGGTGGTCCCCCACCACCGGGTCGAGACGCACCTGCGCGCCTGCGGCCTGCCGTACACGATCCTGCGGCCCGGCTTCTTCGCCCAGAACCTCGCCGACGCCTACCGGCGGGACATCCGCGAGGACGACCGGATCTTCCTGCCTGCGGGCAACGGACGGGTCGCCTTCGTCGACACCCGCGACCTGGGTGACGTCGCGGCCGTCGTCCTCGCCGACCCGGCGGCGCACGCCGGCGCCGGGTACACCCTCACCGGCCCGGAGGCGCTCGACTTCGACCAGGTGGCGGCCCTGCTCGCCGAGGTCCTCGGCCGGCCGATCGGCTACCGGCCGGCCACCGTCGGCGGCTACCTGGCCCACCTGCGCCGCCGGGGCCTGCCACTGGTCCAGGCGCTGGTGCAGACCGTGCTGCACACCGGCCTGCGGCGGGGCCAGGCCGAACGGGTCGACCCCACCCTGCCCCACCTGCTCGGGCGGCCACCCCGCACCCTGCGCCAGTATGTGCAGGAGCACCGGGAGCTGTGGCGGTAGGCGCCACCCGCCCGGCGCCGGACGGGAGGGGACACGGATGGGCCGGGCGACCGATCCACGGGTACGGCGTACCCGGGCCGTGGTCATCGCCACGGCGCTGGACCTGCTCGCCGAGCGCGGCATCGCCGGCACCACCATCGAGGCCGTGGCGGAGCGTTCCGGGGTGGCGAAGACGACCATCTACCGGCACTGGGACGGCCAGGCGGCGCTGATCCTCGACGCCTTCGACAGCGTGCGGCGCCCACCCGTCGACCCCGACACCGGCACCCTCCGCGGCGACCTGCTCGACCTGGTCGCCGGCCTCGCCGCGGCGCTCTCCGCCGGCCCGGCAGCGGGGCTGATGTTCGCGCTGGTGGACGCCGCCGAACGCGACCCGCAGGTCGCGGCCCTGCACCGCCGGGAGGGCGAGGCGCGGCACGCCGTCATCCTGCGCGCCGTCGAGCGGGGCATCGATCGCGGGGAACTGCCCGCCGACACCGACCCGGCCGACGTGCTCGACCAGCTGGCCGGGCCGCTGTTCTACCGGCGGGCGGTCTCCGGTGGCGCCCTGGACCGGGCGTTCGCCGAGCGGATCGTCGACCGGGTCCTCGCCGGCCACCAGGGCCGGGTCGGCGCCGAGCGGATCGCGGCGGATCCCGGCGCCGGCACCGCCAGCACCGCATGACGCGGCTGCTCGACCGGTTGACCTGGCCTTTCTTCCCACGAAAAGGACCAGGAGCCGGTAATCTCCCAGAAGGGCCGCAAAACGACAAGGGGAAACAAAGTGAACGAGGTACGCATGCCGCAGGGCGCCACGCAGGAGTCGGACACCGACCGGGTCTACCAGCCGCCGCGCATCCAGCGGCTGGGCACCCTCGCCGAACTCACCCAGGGCGGCGGCCTGGGTGCGGATGACGGTTTCGGCGGTGCCGGCGCCTCGGCCTGAGACGGAGCCGGTGGTGACGTTGCGCGTGCGCGACGCCGCCCGGCGCTTCGGTTCCCGCCCCGTCTTCGACGGGCTCGACCTCGACGTCCCGGCCGGCACGCGTCTGCTGCTCGACGGCCGGAACGGCGCCGGGAAGACCACCCTGCTGCGCTGCCTCGCCGGCACGCTCACCTTCACCGCCGGCGAGGCCAGCGTCGCCGGTCACCCGGCCGGCTCGGCGCAGGCCCGGCGGCTCACCGGCGTCTGCCTCACCCCCGAGCAGGGCCTCTACGGCCGCCTGTCCGGACACGACAACCTGTTGCTGGCCGCCCGGCTCCGGCTCGCGGGGCCGGCCGCGCGCACGGCGGTCGCCCGGCTGGAGACCGAGTTGGAGATCGAGCCCTTCGCCCGCGTGCCGACGGAGCGCTGCTCGGCCGGCATGCGGGCCCGGGTCACCATCGCCCGCGCGCTGCTCGGCGATCCGGCCCTGCTCCTGCTCGACGAGCCCGGCCGGTCCCTGGACGTCCACGCCCGCGCCCTGCTCTGGGCCGCCCTGGACCGCCGCCGCGACCTCACCTGCGTCCTGGTGTCCCACCATCCCGAGGACCGTGACCGGTGCGACCGCGCCCTCAGCTTCCCGGTCCACGGTGAACGGTGACCCGATGACCGTCCCCGTGCCGTCGTCCGGGTACGCGCCGACCGCCCGACCGGTGTCCGCCGCGCCGGCGCGCGCACCGGGCAGCGCCCGGGCGGTTCTGGCGCTGGCCGGGCGGGACCTCGCCGAGGGTCGCCGGATGTGGGCGCCGCTCCTGCTGGACATCGCCTACGGGGTGGTGAACCTCGCCCTCTTCCTGGTGATCTCCCGGGTGCTCACCCCGAAGGACGGCCTGCTCGGCGCGTCGCCGCACTACTTCGACTTCGTGGCCGTGGGCATCACCTTCATGCTCGTGGTCCAGACGGCCACCAGCCAGGTCGCCGGGCGCGTCGCCCAGGAGCAGCGCGACGGCACCCTGGAGCTGCTGACCGTCCAACCCGTCTCCGCCGGGGTGCTCGCGGTCGGGTTGGCGGCGTACCCGTTCCTGGTCGCCCTGCTGCGGGCCGCCCTCTACCTGGTGGTCCTCGCGCTGCTGTTCGGCCTGGACGTGGGCGAGGCCAGCGGGCTCGGAGTGGCGCTGATCCTGCTGGCCGGCGCCGCCGCGATGATGGGGGTCGGGATCGCGCTGATGGCGGTCACGGTGGTCACCGGCCGTGGAGACGTGCTGGCCCGACTGCTGCTCGTGGCGCTCTCCTTCGTCTCCGGCGCCTACTTCCCGGTCACCGCGTTGCCCGGCGTGCCGGCCGCGCTGACGGCGGTGCTGCCCAGCCGGGTCGCCATCGACGGTCTGCGGCAGGCGCTGGCCGGCGACCCCTGGGGGGCGGAGCTGTTGCTGCTCACCGGCGGCGTGGCGGTCCTGCTTCCGGCGTCGGTGTGGCTGTTCGACCGCGCGCTGCGCTCGGCCCGGCGGCGCGGCCGCCTCACCCGGATCTGAGGTGACCATGTCCTCCGTCGCCACCTTCGACATCGCCGCCGGCGTCGTGCTGGGCGTCGATCCGCCGTCGACCGCCCCGGCCAGCCCGGCCGCCGACTCGCCGCTGGCCGCGCTGGAATCGGCGGTGCTGCCCGCGCTGCTCCGGCCGCCCTGCCTGGTCAGCTTCTCCGGTGGCCTGGACTCGTCCCTGGTCCTGGCCGTCGCGGTGCGGGTCGCCCGCCGCCACGGGCTGCCCGACCCCGTCCCGTTCACCTGGCGCTATCCCGACGTGCCGCGCACCGACGAGTCGTCCTGGCAGGAACGGATCGTCGACGTGCTCGGCGTCCGCGAGCACTGGCAGATCCAGCACGTGTACGACGAGCTCGACCTGGTCGGCGAGGTGGCGCGACGGTTCCTGCACCGGTACGGCCTGCGGCACCCGGTGAACCTGCACGTGCACCTGCCCATCATCGAGCTGGCCCGGGGCGGCGCACTGCTCACCGGGGCCGGTGGCGACCAGGTGCTCGCCGGCTGGCGCCGGCCGGCGCCGCGTACGGCGTGGGCGTACCTGCGCCGGGCCGCCGGTGCGGTGCGCCGGCTCGGCCGCCGACCGGCGCCGCTGCTGCCGCCGATGCCGTGGCTGCGCCCGGAGGTGGCCGTGGCCGTCGCCGAGGCGTACCGGGCCGAGGTGCGGGCCGAGCCGCACCGGCTCGACCGGCGCGTCGCCTGGCACCTTCGGCGCCGGGACCTGCGTACCGGGATCGACGCCTTCGCGCTGGTCAGCGACGACCACGACGTGCTGCCGGTGCATCCGCTGCTGGACCCCGGCTTCGTGGCCGCGCTGACCGGCTGGGCGGGGCGGCGGTGGCGCCCGGCCCGGGTGGACCTGCTCGCCGGCATCGCCGCCGGGCAGCTGCCCGAGGTGATCGTCGCTGCGCGCCGCAAGGCGAACTTCCTCGGCGCCTTCCTGCGCACCCCCACCCGGGAGTTCGTCCGGAGCTGGGACGGCGCCGGGGTGGACGAGACGCTGGTCGACCCGGCCGGCCTGCGGACGGTGTGGTCCCACTGGCCGATCCCGGCCGGCACGATGGCGCTCGTCCAGCAGCTCTGGCTCGTCCGACACCCACCGGTTCAGTCACCGACCACGGAGGTCTCCCGATGAACGGACAACGGCACACCGTCTACCGGATCGGCCAGCAGCACGCGGCCTGGCGGGAGGCCGGCGACGAGATCGTCGTCCTGGACACCAGGAACTCGGTCTACTTCGGCCTGGACCGCTCAGCGGCACTGCTCTGGCGACGGCTGCTCGACGGCGCCACCGCCGACGAGCTGACCGAGGCGCTGGCCGCGACCGCTCCGGTCGAGCGGGAGCGGGCCGCCGACGACGTCACCCGCTTCCTGTCCGAGCTGGACGGCCACGGCCTGCTTCAGCGGTCCTGACCGGCCGGGAACCAGCCGGCCGGCGCGGGTCGACGCAGGATCTCCTGCATGCCCGCCCGGTGCTGGTCGGCGTCACCGTCCAGCCAGGCGTGGGCGTGGAACCCGCGCCGGGGGGCGGTCACCCCGATCACCAGCACCCGGGCGGCGCCCCGGTCGGCGTCGAAGCGTTGCAGCACCAGGGACCGTTCCAGGCAGTTCGCGCCGGTGCGGCGCAGCACCCCCCGGACCAGCCCACGATCGGCGCCCGACGGTGGAGCGGAGAGCCGGACGGCCGCCAGGCCGCCATCGGCCAGCTGCCGGCGGACCAGCCGGTGCGCGCGGACCGTCCACGCCGCCACCCGCAGCCCCGCCGGCCCGTACCGGCGCGTCTGCCGGGCCAGCGCCGGCAGGACGCCGCCGGAGCGCCTGGCGCGCGGCCGGCCGGCACCGGTCCGTGCGGCGACGTCGCGGCGGGCGAGCCGGGCCGCGCGACGCAGCTCGGGTACGGCCCGCGGCACCTGCCAGGTCGCCCGGGTGAACCGGGCCAGGTAGGCCAGCGTCAGTCCGGCACGACCGCGACCGGCCAGCGGTCGGCCGTAGCGCATGGCGGCCGGGGAGGGCACGAGCCGACGGGCCAGGTAGCGCAGCCGCTGCCGGCGGGTCGGCAACTCGGCGGCCCGGGCCAGCAGGTGCGCCGCCCCCGAACCACGGTGACCGGTGAGCCACTCCACCGTCGTCAGCTCACCGCCGGGCCCGAGCCGCTCGGCGAGCCGGGCGCCGGCCTCGACGCGGCGCAGCCCCAGGTCGAACATCGCGGTCGCCCGGGTCCGGCCGGCGAGGTCGGCGGCGGCGGACCAGACGTCCGGCGGGAACACCTCCAGCGCCCGTTCCAGGTCGGCGCGGGGTCCGGTCGACCGGCCCGGCATGGCGGCGTGCAGGGCCACCAGCAGCGCCGCCCCCACCCGGTCGGGGACCGCCACGACGCCGCCGGCCAGCGGGATCCGCACCGCCGTCGCGGAGAGGGCGGCCCAGAACGCGTCGGGGTCGCGTACGCCGTGGAAGCCGCGGTGCAGGTCGACCACCAGGCCGCCGGGGCCGGGAACGGTCCACGCCTGCTCGTAGTCGAGCACCCAGTCGTCGGGGCGGGCGCCCGGCATCACCGAGCGGTATCCGAGCCCGTCCAGCACCGTCCGGGCGGCGTCGAACGCCTCCGGGGCGACCAGCAGGTCGACGTCGATGTAGCGGCGTACGGGTGCGGTCCCGAGGTGCCGGGCCAGCCCGGCGCCCTTGAGCAGCAGGCTGTCGATCCCGTCGGCGTGCAGCGCGGCCGAGGTCCGCACGGCCGCCTCGTCGAGGGCGAGGCAGCGGACGGCGTCCGGCAGGGCCGCGGCGGTCACGCCGGGCCCCGTTCGGCCCGGGCCACGCCGAGCAGCGCGCAGGTCCGGTCCAGCGCGGCCCAGTCCCGCGGCCGGGTCAGGTCCCAGGCCGGCAGGGCGGCGAGCGCCAGCAGGGTCGCCGGGGCGGACGGCAGCTCGGGGCAGGAGCGCCAGGCGGCCAGCCGGCCGAGCAGTTCGGCGGCGGTCACGGCCGGCACACTCAACTCGTCCCCCCAGCGCAGGAAGTACCAGCCGCCCAGCGGTGTCCGGTCGGCGATCGGCGGCAGCGGCACCCTCGTGCGGGTGCGCTCCCGGGCGGGCCGGGTGTCGAGTCCCACCCCGGGCACCGGCTCCCGGAGGTCGATGCAGCGTGGTCCGGCGAAGACGTCGGCGCCGTCCACCACCACCACGTCGTCGGCCACCACCGGTACGCCGCGCGCCGCCAGCGCCGCCAGCAGACTGCTCTTGCCGGCCGTACGCGGGCCCAGTACCGCCCAGGCCCGGCCGTCGCGGACGAAGGCGCCGGCGTGGAACGTCTCCCGGCCCGCCCACCGGTTGAACGCGACCGCGGCCGGCGCCAGGTACGGGTGGGCGAGCAGGTCGCGACTCAGCGGCGGCCCGTGGAAGGTGGCGGTGCCCCGGTCCCGGTCCATGGCGAGGTGCCGCCGCCCGTCGGCGAGCAGCCGCGCCCCGTACCGCTGGTTGAGAGGAACCGTGGTGGGTGGCGGGCCGTCACCGGCCTGCCGGATCTCCAGCTCCGGCTCGGTGCCGTCCGGGTCCGCCGGCATCAACTCCTCGACGTCGTCCAGGCCGCGGACCCGCAGGCCGTAGGCGAAGCGTCCGGACGTCCGCATCTCTGTGCCCCCTTCGATGGCGCTACAGAGGGTCAACGCGCGGACGGCGGTGCGGGTGGCGGCCCGGAGGCACGCCACCCGCACGTGGTGGTTCGTCTCAGCTCACCGCTGGGCGCCGCTGAGCTTGGGGGACGTGCGGAAACCGGCCGTGTTCGGCCCCGCCTTGGGCAGGTGGGCGGACCTGGCCGCCACCCGGGCGGTGGTGACGGTGGGCGTTCCGCCGAGCGCGTCGAGGTCCCAGCCCACCCAGATCGGGCCCGCGGTGTCGATGGCGAAGGTCAACGCCAGGTTGACCGAGCGGCCCGAGCCGAGCCCACCCAGGTCGAGCGGGATGGCCAGGGTGGTGGACAGCCCACCACCGGGCGGGTAGGTCGCCGGCGCGTCCATCGACAGGTTGTTCACGGTCACCGTGTTGCCGTTGCTGAGCGTGACCGTGCTGGTGGGCGTGGCCGGGTTGATCAGCCGCAGGTCGCCGTGCGAGATCGGCGTCGGCCCCCACGGCTTCGGGGCGCCGTTGGCCTGGCTCAGCGCGGTGATCCGGACCCGGGCCTGGGTGATCGGCGCGGTGGAGCGGTTGGTGACGGTGAACCGGACCACCCACCGGGTCGCCGTCTTGTCCTGGTTGGGTGTGGCGGTCGCGGCGACCCCGTTGTCCAGCAGGGTCGACTGGAGGTTGGCGTTCTGCTGGTAGGTGCCGAGGCTGTTCTGCGGCGACGGGCTGCCCAGCGCCGACGGCACCCCGTTGATCGGGCCGATCACCGTGGAGACCAGCCGGAAGTCGGCCGCGTTGTTGACCGAGTCGTACGGCGCCCCGTTCACCCGCAGGCGTACCCAGGCGAAGTGCACGAACGGCGGGCTGCCGAACGCCGGCAGCGGGGTGCCCTCGGAATATCCGGGGGCGTTGCCCGCGGCGTCCACCACGGTGTGCGGCACGTCCGGGGCGACGATCCGGAACCCGCCGCCGGTGCCGAGGCTCGGCACCACCAGGTCGGCCTGGATGTTGGTCAGGCTGTAGTCGGTGGCCGCGATCAGGTAGCCCCGCCGGGGCGGCAGCGGCCGGGCGCTGGACGGCACGGTGACCGTCAGGCCCGGGGTCTGGATCTGGAAGCCGGCGATCGGCAGGTCGATCGAGGTGGTGTTGATCACCGAGATGAACTGGTCGGCGACGCCACCGACGCCGGACTGGGCGAACTGGTCGATCGACAGCTGGCTCGTGACGGCCCGCACGTCGATGGTGACGGTGTTGGACTCCACCGTCGCGTTGGTGTTGGTGCTGTCGTACTGGACGCGGAAGGTGTTCAGGCCGAACGCCGGCATCTGCACCTGGAACGCCGCCGCGTTGAGGGTCACCGGGAAGGAGGCGATCGGGTTCTCGGTGCCGTTGGGCAGCACGTCGATCAGGGTGACGCTCCCCTCGGCGACGCCCGGTCCGATCGTCACGTGGAAGCCCACCGGGGTGCCGAAGTTGGTGAGAGTCGTGTCGGCGGTCAGTGTGACGATGCTGGCCGCCTGGACGATCAGCCGGACGTCCTGGGTGTCGGTCAGCCCGAAGGCGTCGGTGACCCGGACCGTGAACGAGTAGGCGCCGGCCACCGTCGGCCGGCCGGAGAGCAGCCCGGTGGCCGGGTCGAGGGTCAGCCCGGGCGGCAGCGAGCCGGCGGCCAGCGACCAGCTGAACGGCGCCGTGCCGCCGACCACCACGAGCTGGTCGGAGTAGATCGCGCCCACCTCGGCCAGCGGCGGCGGCGGGAAGTTCAGGCTGGGTGCCTGGTTGACGACGAGCACCACCAGTCGGGAGCCGGCGTTGCCGGCCGAGTCGACCACCCGGACCACGAACGGGTAGGTCCCCGCGGTGGTCGGCACGCCGGAGAGGGTGCCGTTCGAGGCCTGGAGGGTCAGGCCGGACGGCAGGCTGCCCGAGGCTACCGACCAGACGAACGGTGGCACCCCGTGGGTGACGTTCAGGTTGGCCACGTACGCGACGCCGACCGCGGCCGGCGGTGGCGTGCCGAACGACAACGTGGGCGACACGTTGGTGATGACCGGCGGCGACAGCGGCGACTCCGGCCCGGTGCCCTCGACCGTGCGGGCGGCGACGGTGAACCGGTAGGTGACGCCCGCGGTGAGGCCGGTGACGCTGCCGGTGGTCGCCGGGCCGACGGTCTGACCGGCCAGCCGGACGCCACCGACGTACGGGGTGATCACCCAGTTGGTCACCGGGGAACCGCCGTCGGATCCGGGGGTCCAGCTCAGCGTCGCGCCGACGCTGTTGGCGTACACCGCGATGATGGTCGGTGCGGACGGGAGCGCCAGCACCTTCGGCGCGCCGGAGCGCGGGCTGGTCGGCCCGACGCCGGCCTTGTTGCGGGCCGCCACGGTGAAGGTGTACGTCCCGCCGGTGCGCAGCCCGGTGACGTACCGGCGGGTGGTGGTGGCGTCGAAGGACTTCGCCGGCTGGACGCGTCCGTTGCGGTAGGGCGTCACGACGTACCCGGTGATGGCGCTGCCGTGGTCGGCGGGCTTCTTCCAGGTGACCACGGCGCGGCTGCCTTTGCGGGCGGCGGTGGGCTTCGCCGGCGCGGCGGGCTTGACGGCCCGGGAGGTGGGCTTGGCGATCGGGGTGACGGTCGGGGCGGCGACCGGCGCCACGGTGGTCGCCCGGTCCGCGCCGGGGCTCCGGGCGGAGGCGGGCGTGACGGCGGCGGCCGAGAGCGCCAGGGCGAGGGCGGCCGCTGGAGCGACCAGTAGTCGGAATCGCTGGGACGGTGACAGGGACATCGGTGCTCCTAGCTGAGCACCCGTCGCTCGACATCGTGAACGGGCGCTCGTCCGGCCGGAAAGGATCGACCGCGGCGCGGCGGGAGCCCCTGCTGGCCGGAGGGGACCGCGCTGTCCCCGGAGCCGGCACCCGTCGGGTGCGCCGATGATGGGCTCCGAACGCGACGAACGTTCGCAATCCATCAAAATGGGTCAATACAGCTATAGCACCTTCGGAAGGGCAGGTGTCCAGGCCCGAGAGAGGAGTTTTCCCAGCTCAATGGGCATTCCTGCGGGGCACGCCGGGATCCGGGGCCCGACCGGACGACGCGGGCGGCGTCGTCTCCGCGGGCCGACACCGGACGGGGAATGGTCGACGGCTCACCGGGTACCCGCTCGACCGGGACCAGGGGGAGGTTGCTGGTGGAGGCGTATCCGGCGGTGGAGAACCACGGGCTGATCGGTGACCTGCAGACCGCCGCGCTGGTCACCCGGGACGGCACGCTCGACTGGTTCTGCGCGCCCCGGTTCGACTCGCCCAGCATCTTCGGCGGCCTGCTGGACCGGCAGCGGGGCGGGCACTTCCAGATCTCCCCGTGCGACGTCGACTACGTCAGCCGGCAGATCTACCTGCCCGGCACCGCCATCCTGATCACCCGGTTCCTCAGCGCCGACGGCGTCGGGGAGGTGGTGGACTTCATGCCGGTGGCCGGCGCGGTGGCCACCGACCACCACTGCATCGTCCGGATGATCCGCGTCGTGCGGGGCAGCATGCGGTTCCGGATGGACTGCCAACCCCGCTTCGACTACGGTCGCCGGCCGCACACGGTCGACTTCACCCTGGAGGGCACCGTCTTCCGCAGCGGCGACCTGACCCTCACCGTCAACCCGGTCCGGCGCGACGGGATGCTCCTCGACGAACGGGACTTCGACCACGACGAGCACGGCGGGGTGACGGCCACCGGCGTCCTGCGCCAGGGGCACACCGGCGGGGTGGTGCTGCACACCCAGTCCCCCGAGCCGCCCCGGGTGGTCAGCCCGGCCGAGGTCCTCGAGCTGTACGAGCAGACCCGCGAATTCTGGCGGCGGTGGCTCGGCGGCTCCCGCTACACCGGCCGCTGGCGGGAGATGGTCGAGCGCTCGGCGATGACGTTGAAACTGATGACGTACGCCCCGACCGGTGGGCTGGTCGCCGCGCCCACCGCGGGCCTGCCGGAGCAGATCGGTGGGGAACGCAACTGGGACTACCGCTACACCTGGGTGCGGGACGCCTCCTTCTCGGTGCACGCCCTGCTCAGCCTGGGCTTCACCGCCGAGGCTCGCGGCTACCTGGACTGGCTGACCGAGCGGATCCGCGACGCCGAGCAGAGCGGGGAGTCGCTTCAGATCATGTACCGGGTGGACGGCTCCCGGGAGCTCGGCGAGGAGGTGCTGCCGCACCTGGAGGGGTACCGCGGCTCGAGACCGGTGCGGATCGGCAACGACGCCGCCGCCCAGCTGCAACTGGACATCTTCGGCGAGGCGATGAACTGTCTGCACCTCGCCGACATCGAGGGTCTGCCGAGCTCCTACCAGGAGTGGCGCAACACGACCAAGGTGCTGGACTGGCTCTGTGACCACTGGGACCAGCCGGAGGACGGCATCTGGGAGACCCGGGGCGGGCGGCAGGACTTCACCTACGGCCGACTGATGTCCTGGGTGGCCTTCGACCGGGGCATCCGGCTGGCCCAACGGCACGGCCGGCCGGCCGACGTCGCCCGCTGGACGGCCGAGCGGGACGCCGCGTACGAACAGATCATGACCCGCGGCTTCCACCCGGGACGCGGCGCGTTCGTGCAGCACTACGCGTGCGACGTGCTGGACGCCTCGCTGCTGGCCATGCCGACCGTCGGCTTCATCGCGCCCCGTGACCCGATGTGGCAGTCGACGCTGCGGGCGATGGACGCCGAGCTGGTCTCCGACAGCCTGGTCTACCGATACGACCCGGAGGCCTCCCCGGACGGGCTGCCGGGCGCCGAGGGCACCTTCACCATGTGCACGTTCTGGTACGTCCAGGCCCTCGCCGAGTCCGGCCGCCTCGACGACGCCCGGCTCACCTTCGAGAAGATGCTGACCTACAGCAGCCACCTCGGCCTGTACTCCGAGGAGATCGCGCCGAGCGGGGAGCAGATCGGCAACTTCCCGCAGGCGTTCAGCCACCTCTCCCTGATCAGCACCGCCGGCGTCCTGGACCGGCTCCTCGACGCCGAGCGCTGATCCGCAGGGCCTACCTCAGCCAGCGCAGTGCGGCGGCGGCGGTGTCGTCCGGGGTGCTGTTGAAGGCGATCGCGGCGCCGGGCGCATGCTGCCGGACCAGGTTGACCACGCGTTCGAAGAGCTCCAGCAACGGCTCGTGCTTGCGGATGCCACCTCCCACGACCACGCAGGCGTAGTCCCGGCGGGTCAGCGCCGCGACGATCTCCCGTTCGGGGTGGTCGTCCGGCACCACCAGGCAGAGGTCTGCCTCGATCCCGTGCTCGCCGAAGCGGGCCTGGCCGCGGGCGATCGCCGCCACCACCGGTTCGGGATCCCAGCCCGGGATCCGCACCGGATCGAGCCCGATCACCAACACCGGTCCCAGCGCCATGGCCTGCGATCCTACCGGCGGTCGGGTCCCGGCAGGCCCGTCGGCGGCGCGCCGCGAAAGGTTCGGACGGCGATGTCGAGAACGCGTGGCCGGCTCCGTCCCCGGTGTGAACGCGACCAGAATGGGGTCGCACCCGGCACCGAGGAGAAGACGATGGCCAAGTACCTGCTGCTCAAGCACTACCGCGGCGCTCCGGACGCGGTGAACAACGTGCCGATGGACCGGTGGACTCCGGAGGAGATCTCGGCGCACATCCAGTACATGAACGACTTCGCGGCCCGGCTGGAGGGCACCGGCGAGTTCGTCGACGGGCAGGCGCTCGCCCCCGAGGGCACGTGGGTCCAGTACGACGGCGAGGGCCGGCCGCCGGTCACCGACGGCCCGTTCGCCGAGACCAAGGACCTCATCGCCGGCTGGATGGTGATCGACGTGGACAGTTACGACCGGGCGGTCGAGCTGGCCGGGGAGCTGTCGGCGGCGCCCGGGGCGGGCGGGCGGCCGATCCACGAGTGGCTCGAGCTGCGCCCGTTCCTGACCGAGGCGCCGACCATCACGGAATGACCTCCTCCGATGGATGAGCTCCTGCTCCGGCGTCTCACGCCGAGTGTGCTCGGTGCCCTCGTCCGCCGCGGAGCCGACTTCGCGGCGGCCGAGGACGCCGTGCAGGACGCGCTGGTCGAGGCGGTCCGGGTCTGGCCGGCCGACCCGCCACGGGATCCGAAGGGCTGGCTGGTCACGGCGGCCTGGCGCAAGTTCCTGGACGCCACCCGGGCGGACGCCGCGCGCCGGCGGCGGGAGGAACTGCTGCACGACGAACCGCCGCCCGGGCCGGCGCCGGTGGCGGACGACACCCTCCAGCTCTACTTCCTCTGCGCCCATCCGTCGCTGACGCCGTCGTCCGCGGTGGCGCTCACCCTGCGCGCCGTGGGCGGCCTGACCACCCGGCAGATCGCCCGGGCCTACCTGGTGCCGGAGGCGACCATGGCGCAGCGGATCAGCCGCGCCAAGCGCACCGTCTCCGGCGTACGGTTCGACCAGCCCGGCGACGTCGCCACGGTGCTGCGGGTGCTCTACCTGGTGTTCAACGAGGGCTACTCCGGCGACGTCGACCTGGCCGCCGAGGCGATCCGGCTGACCCGGCAGCTCGCGGTGACGATCGACCACCCCGAGGTGGCGGGGTTGCTCGCCCTCATGCTGCTGCACCACGCCCGGCGGGACACCCGGACCGCGCCGGACGGCAGCCTGGTGCCGCTCGCCGAGCAGGACCGCGCCCGATGGGACACCACGTCGATCGCGGAGGCCGTCGTCATCCTCCAGGCGGCCCTGGCCCGCGACCGGCTGGGCGAGTTCCAGGCCCAGGCCGCCGTCGCGGCCCTGCACGCCGACGCGCCCACCGCCGAGGAGACCGACTGGGTGCAGATCGTCGAGTGGTACGACGAGCTGGTGCGGTTGACCGGCAGTCCGATCGCCCGGCTCAACCGGGCGGTGGCCGTCGGGGAGGCCGACGGGCCCCGGGCCGGGCTGGCGGCGCTGGCGAAACTGGACGCCTCGCTGCCCCGGCACACGGCGGTGGCGGCGTACCTGCACGAACGCGCCGGTGACCTGGCCACCGCGGTGAAGCTGTACGTCGAGGCCGCCGGCAAGGCCTCCCACCTGGCCGAACGCGACCATCTGACCCGTCGGGCCGCCCGGCTCAACGCCCACCGGCGCCGCTGAGAACACCAGCGGGCCACCTCGTTCGGCTACCCCCGGTCGGCTACTCCCGGCCCCGGGTCGAACTGCGTACGCTCGGTCTGGAAAGTCACGGACGTCGATCAGTAGCCGGCGCAGCGCGCCGCTCCATCTCGTACGGGGGCTCACTTCTTCATGCCACCGGTCGATCGGTACCAGCGCACATGACCTCCGCCGTCATCGTCCAGCTCCCGTTCCCGTCGACCGCGGAGCCCGACCCCCACCTGACCCGGTACTACGCCGACTACGACGCCACCTTCCGGGCGGACTTCCCGGAGTACTTCATCCCGCAGGACGGCCTCTGGGAGATGCCGCTGTGGGTGGCGCACCTGACGGCGCTGGTCCGCAGCGGCGGCCTCGACTCACGGTTCTGCGACCTGTCGAGGCAACCGGCCCAGCCCGAGGGCTGCGCCGAGGCGATCCTCGCCGACAGCTCCCCCGGCGACCTGGTGCTCATCTCCCCGCTGGCGCAGAACCTGCGGCTGGCGCTGCACGTCGCTCCCCTGCTGCGCCGGGCCGGGCGCAAGGTGGTGCTGGGCGGCAACATGGCCCCGCTGGTCGACCCGGACGAGGTCGACCTGGTGCACCGGGGGCAGCTCACCCCGGCGCTGGTGGGCCGGCTGGTAGGGCTCGCCCGGGGCACCGGCCGGCTGTCGGAGAACCTTCCCGTACTCGGCAGGGCCGACGACCTCATCGACTGGGTGCCGGACTACCGGCACCTGGACGGCTACCGGGGTCAGGTGCCGCTGCTGCGCCTCAACGCCAGCCACGGCTGCCTCTACCGCTGCTCGTTCTGCGGCGACGCCTGGACCCGGCAGCTCATCCTGGTGCACCGCAGGGCCCTCGAGGCAGAGGTGGACCGGCTGACCGCCCGCTTCCCCGAGGCGCGGCTGTTCTACATCGGGGACAAGACGTTCGGCCAGTCACCGGAGGCGGTGCGCAACCTCATCGACGTCTTCGCCGACCGCCCCGGCTACCGGTTCATCGTGCAGACCCACGTCATGCAGGTCCGCCCGGCCATCCTGGAGCAGATGCAGGCGCTCGGCGTCGCCGCGGTCGAGCTGGGCTTCGAGTCCGGCGACTCGGAGCTGCTCAAGCGGATGAGCAAGCTCTCCCGCGGCCTGGACGACTACGGCCGCAAGGTGCGGCTGCTGCACGACGGTGGCCTGCGGGTGGTGCTCAACGTGATGGGCGGGCTGGACGAGGAGACCGAGGAGTCGCACGCCCAGACCGTCGACTGGCTCTGGCAGCACCGCGAACTGCTCTGGCTGTTCAACCTCTACAACTTCGTCCCGTACCCGCTGGTCCCGGACTTCGCGCGGCTGCGACCGCGGATCTTCGACTGGGACTTCGCGAACTGGCGGGAGGACGCGCCGCCGGTCTACCGGCCCCGCAACCTCACCCCGGACCGCAGCTGGGAGCTGTTCCAGGAGAAGGTCGCGCGGGCCGGCCGCATCGTCGGAGAGAGGCTAGGTCAGCTGACATGAGTGCCCTTCCGGACTTCGCCGAGCTGGCCCGGCGGGCGGCCCCGGCCGACTTCCAGGACGACCCGCTGCCCGGCTGGGCCGGCCCGGGGACGCTCTTCGGCGCCCCCGCCGTCCGGGCCGGGGAGCTGTCCGGGTGGGACGGCTGGGCGGTCGCCGCGGTGCCGTTCGACGGGACCGCCAGTTCCCGGCCGGGCGCGGCCGAGGGACCCCGCGCGGTACGCCAGGCCAGCGGCGTCTTCGCCAACTCCCTGGCCAGCCTCGGCCAGTGGGACATGCTGGACACCCGCACCGGGCAGGGCTTCCGCTACCGGGCGCCGCGCCTGGTCGACGCCGGTGACCTGCACGTCTATCCGACGGACACGGTCCGGACGTTCCAGGCCGTGGCGGCCGAGAGCCGGCGGCTGGCCGCCGCCGCCGAGCAGGTGATCTTCCTCAACGGCGACCACTCGACGACCTTCCCCACCTTCGCCGGGTTCCGGGCAGCCCAGCTGGACCGGGCCGCCGGCCACCGGGTCGGCTTCGTCAACATCGACCACCACTTCGACTTCGGCAACTGGAGCACCCTGCACGGGCCGCTCTACCACGGCTCGAACTCCCGCCGGATCAGCGAGCTGCCCGGGATGACGGGCGCCGGCATGGCCTTCGTCGGCGTCGGCGACGTGACCAGGTACGACCAGTTCCGGCAGCTCGTCGACGACGGCTTCCACGTCGTACCCGGGGCGCGGATCGTCCGGGACGGCGCCGCGGCGGCGCTCGCGGCCACCGTGGAGCGGCTGGGCAACGAGTGCGACACCGTCTACGTCTCGCTGGACATCGACGTCCTGGACACCAGCGCGGCGACCGGGACCGGCCACGTGACGATGGGCGGGCTCCAGGTCGGCGACCTGTTCGACGTCTACGAGGTGCTCCGCCGGCTGCCCGTCGGCGCCCTGGACGTCGCCGAGATCGCTCCCCGCTACGACCCGACCGGGGCCACCGCCCAGATCGCCGCCCGGCTGCTCTTCGAGCACCTCTTCCGCGTCGACCACCACGACCCCGAGCTGCCGCAGTGGCGCTCCGCCGACAGGGGGTAGGCCATGCGATTCGCCCCGGCCCAGCTGCACCTGGACTGCGCGAGCCTGGTCGAGGGCGACCAGCGGGAACGCGCCGACGCCCGCGACGCGCTGGTCGCCACCGCCGCGCAGCTGATCACCGAGCAGGGTTACGTGATCTTCCGGCTGGGCCGGTTACGCCTCGACGGCGAGGAGAGCCGGCGGCTGGCCGTGGAGCTCTCCGAGGCACTGCGGGTGGCGCTGGTGCGCCGCGGCGCGCCCTCGGCGATGCGACTGGAGCAGGACAAGGAGCAGCAGACGTACGTCCCGGAGGGCTTCGGCAGCCGGACGCTGCTGCCGCACCACGACGGACAGCACTGCTCGTACCTGACCCCGAGCACCGCCGACGACCCGGACTGGGCGCCGGCGGGACGGCAGTTCGGCGACCGTGGCTACACCACCACCCCGGCGCACAAGATGTACCAGGGCGTGTTCCTGGCCGACCCGGGTGACGGGCTGAGCGCCACCACCTACTACGACTGGCTGGACCTGCTCGGCACCGTGCACCGGGAACGGGCGGCCACCGAGGAAGCCGGGGACGCCCGGTCGCTGGCCCGCTGGCTCGGCGGCAACCTGCGCGCGGCGTTGGCCCGGCAGCCGGAGCACGGCTGCGCGTACCCGTCGATCGGCGCGATGCTCGGCCTGGGCGAGCCGATGTGGCACGGGTTGTCCTTCCACCACGCGGAGGCCCCGCTGACCGACGGCGAGCGGGCGCGGTATCCGCTGGCCGGGCCGCTGGCCCGGCGCTGCGCGTGCGGCGGGTGCGTCGGCGACACCGCGCGGCTCTTCTGCCACCAACTGCTCACCGCCACCGGGCGGACCTGGGGCGAGGGCCGCGGCCGGTGGGAGGTGCTGGCCCCCAGCGAGCGGTACGACCTGCTCTTCGGCCACAACCTCACCATGCTGCACGGTGGACTGGCCGGCGGCGCGGGCCGGGTGATCGGCCCGTTCTGCCTGGTCGTGGACGAGCCCGTCGGCCCCGAGTACGAGCGCTGGCTGGCGGCGGCCTGGCGGCGGAGCCTGCCCGCGCCCCGGTGACCCGCCGGCGACGCGGTCGACGCCCGGCCGGGATCACCCGCCGACCGCGTCCAGTTCGGCGAGCGCGTCGCCGGGCAGGTTCAGGGCCGCGCCGGCGATGTTCTCGCGCAGGTGTGCCACCGAGGACGTGCCGGGGATGAGCAGGATGTTCGGCGAGCGGTGCAGCAGCCAGGCCAGCGCCACCGACATCGGCGTGCTGCCGAGGCTGCCCGCCACCCGGTCCAGGACGTCGGACTGGAGGCGGGAGAAGCCGCCCAGCGGGAAGTACGGCACGAACGCGATGCCCTGTCGGGCGGTGTCGTCGACCAGGTCGTCGTCCTGCCGGTTGGCGAGGTTGTAGAAGTTCTGCACGCACACCACCGGGGCGATCGACTGTGCCTCGGCGAGCTGGTCGGCGGTGACCGTGCTCAGCCCCAGGTGCCGGATCAGCCCCCGCTCGCGCAGCTCGGCGAGGGCGCCGAACTGCTCGGCGATCGAGCCCGGCTCGGGCGAGCTCATGCCGCCGACCCGCAGGTTCACCACGTCCAGCGCGTCCAGGCCGAGGCGGCGCAGGTTGTCGTGCACCTGCTCGGTCAGCTCGGCCGGGGTGCGCGCGGGCGGCCAGCCGCCCTGGTCGTCGCGGCGGGCGCCGACCTTGGTGACGATGTGCAAGTCGTCGGGGTACGGCGCGAGCGCCTCCCGGATGATCTCGTTGGTGACGTGCGGGCCGTAGTAGTCCGAGGTGTCGATGTGCCGGATGCCCAGCTCGACCGCGGTGCGCAGCACGTCGACGGCGGCGGCCCGGTCCCGGGGCGGCCCGAAGACGCCCGGGCCGGCCAGTTGCATGGCGCCGTAGCCGAACCGGCTCACGGTGAGGTCGCCCATCCGGTAGGTGCCACCGGGCAGCTTGTCGCCGGTCATGGTTCTCCTTCCGCCGGTCGGAGCGTCCGCCGGCACCCTTGTACGGTGCCCGACATCGGCGTGCACAACCAGGTATCGCCCGTCCCAGGATGGGCGGTTCCCGGCACCGAGACGTGGGTCACGAGCGGGTTCGGGAATCGCGGGGCAGGCCGCCGAGTTGATCAATCCCGGGACGCCGGCGTATCCACGACGTCCGTTCGACGACGAAGCGGAGACACGATGACAGCCCTGTTCAGCCCGTTCGCCCTCGGCAAGCTGGAACTGACCAACCGGATCGTGATGGCGCCGCTGACCCGCAACCGCGCGGGCGAGGGCCAGGTGCCGCAGGAGATCTCCGCGACCTACTACGGCCAGCGCGCCTCGGCCGGCCTGATCATCACCGAGGGCACCCAGCCCAGCGCGGTCGGCCAGGGGTACGCGGACACCCCGGGCATCCACTCGCCCGAGCAGGTCGAGGGCTGGCGGGCGGTCGCCGACGCGGTGCACGCGGGCGGCGGCGCGATCTTCATGCAGCTGATGCACGTGGGGCGGATCGCCCACCCCGACAACACGGGCGGGTTGGAGTCCGTGGCGCCCAGCGCCATCGCCGCCCCGGGTGAGATCTTCACCCGCGACGGGATGAAGGCGTACCCGCAGCCGCGTGAGCTGCGCGGCGACGAGCTGCCCGGGATCGTCGAGGAGTTCGTCCAGGCGGCGCGGAACGCCGTCGCGGCCGGCCTGGACGGGGTGGAGCTGCACGCCGCCAACGGCTACCTGCTGCACCAGTTCCTGGCGCCGTCGAGCAACGTGCGCACCGACGGGTACGGCGGCTCGCCGGAGGCCCGCGCCCGGCTGGTGATCGAGGTGACCCGCGCGGTCGCCGACGCCGTCGGCGCCGACCGGGTCGGCATCCGGATCTCGCCCGCGCACAACATCCAGGGCGCGCTGGAGGAGGACGCCGCCGACGTGGCCGCCACCTACGGCGCGCTGGTCGACGCGATCGCGCCGCTCGGCCTGGCCTACCTGCACGCGCTGGCCGACCCGGCGAGCGACCTGATCGTCGACCTGCGGCGCCGCTTCGGTGGCCCGTTCATCGCCAACGACGGCTTCGGCTCGGTGACCACCCGGGCGGACGCGGAGCGGATCCTCGACGGCGGTCTCGGCGACCTGGTCGCGGTCGGCCGCAACTTCCTGGCCAACCCGGACCTGCCCCGCCGCTGGGAGATCGGCGCGCCGCTCAACGAGCCGGACCCGAGCACCTTCTACACGCCGGGCCCGCGCGGCTACATCGACTACCCGACGCTGGAGCAGTAGGGCCTGCCGTCCGGGCCGGCCGGTGACCGCCGGCCGGCCCGGACGTCGAGCGCCTACCCTCCGTCCGGCAGGAGCGGGCGCCTGAACGGTGGCGTCCGCGCCAGGTCCGTCAGCTCCGCGTCGAGCAGCCCGGCCAGCCGATCGACCCGCCCCGGGTCGGATGCGGCGGTGATGCCCCGGCTGGGCATCTCCACGGTCATCAGCAGATAGAGGTAGAGCCGGTAGAGGCCGAGGCGGCGGCGCGCCACGGCGTCCAGCGGGAACGGCGACGCCGCCCGGTAGGCCCGTACCAGCGGGTCGTCCGGCTCGTCCTCGGCGCGGCGGAACAGCAGCGGTGACACCAGGTCCACCAGCGGGTCGCCCCACAGGTGCCGTTCGCCGTCGACCAGCCCGCTGAGCCGGGGAACACCGTCGCGCCCGTCGACCGCCAGCACGTTGCCGGCCCAGCCGTCGAAGTGCAGCAGCGCCGGACGGCGTACCGCGTCGAGGACGGCGGCGTGCCGGGCGACCAGCTCCCGGATCCGGGCGGCGGGCACCGGCAGCGGCACCGCCCAGTCGGCCGCGTCGGCGAGCAGGTCGTCCACCATCGCCGGATAGGCCCCGCGCCAGGTGGGGGCGGCGGCGCGTCCGCCGTCGTAGCCGTACCGGTCGCCGGTGACGGCGTGCAGCGCGGCCAACGCCCGGCCGAACTCCGCGCGCAGCGGCCCGACGTCCGCGCCGGCCCGGGTCAGCTCCCACAGGGTACGACCGGGCAGCCGCGCCGTGAGCAGCCAGTCGCCCAGCTCCGGGTGCCGGCCGTGGTGCAGCAGCGCCGGCACCGGCACCCCGGGCGCCCGGGCGGCCACCAGCCGCAGGTAGCGCGCCTCGGCCCCGATCATGTCCCGCTCGTAGCGCAGCACCGGCACCTGCGGGGGCGGCCCGACCTTGAGCACCACCTCCCGGCCGTCGTCGAGGCGTACCCACCACACGGCGGCGAACCCGCCGCCGGTGAGCGGCCCGCAGTCGGCCACGGCGCCGCTCGGCCCCAACGAGGCGGCCAGATAGCGGCGCACCCGATCCGGATCCAGGACACGCTGCGTCGGGCTCACAGCCACCACCCCGCGACGATCGGCTCCATGGTCCGAGGAGACTAGTCGGGTCACGGCCACCCGCGCCGACCCGAACCGGGCGGCCTGCGACCTCAGGATGACGCGCGTGGCGTACGCCCCGCCCGAGACTGGACCTCTCGTCCGGTGATCGTGCGGCGACCCGTCGATCGCGATCCGGACCCGACAGTTCGGGGGCCCGCATGACGTCCACCACACGTACGGTCCGACGCCGGCTCTGGCTGGCGGGGGGCCTGGTCGGGTTGCTACTGGCCGCGGGCCTCGTGGCGGTGTTGACGTTCCCGTCGGCCGCCGCCGCCACCTGCCCCCGCTGCTACGGACTGGCACCGGTGCAGGACCGGCTCTACGCCGAACGGGACCTGCCGGACAGCGACCGGCAACGACTGATCGCCACGTACCGGGCGGCGAAGCAGACCGTCGACGCCTTCTACCAGGGGCGCGAGAGCGACCCGGCCGTGCTCGCCTGCCTGACGCCGGAGTGTTACCGACGGATCGGCGGCGGTGGCGAACGGGGGGTCGCGGTGCTCAACCGGGCGGTGATGCTCTCACCCCGGGGCATCGACCCGGTGATCGCCGCACACGAGCTCTCGCACGTGGAGCTGCACGTGCGCCTCGGTTCCCGGCGTGCCCAGATTCCGCAGTGGTTCGACGAGGGACTCGCCGTCCTGGTCTCCGGCGACGCGCGGTACCTGTACCCGCCCACCGCCCCGGACCGCTGCCGCGATTCCTCGGCGGGGCCGCTGCCCCGGACACACGACGCCTGGCTGGCCGCCGCCACCGCGGACGAGCAGGTGTACGCCAGAGCCGCCTGCCGGGTGTACCGGTGGGCCGGCGCCGACCCAGGTCGCGCCGTACTCGACCTCATCGACCGGATCGAGCAGGGGGAACGCTTCGACTCGCTGGTCGAGGGCTGATTCGTCCTCACCCGGGGCGGGGCGTTAGCGTCGGGGCGTGAGCACCGGATCCCCACGCGTCCTGCCGGCCGACAGCGGCATCGCCGAGGCCGCCGCCGTCCTGCGTACCGGTGGGCTGGTGGCCTTCCCCACCGAGACCGTCTACGGCCTGGGCGCGAACGCGCTGGACGCGCGGGCGGCCGCCCGGATCTTCGAGGCGAAGGCCCGGCCCAGCTTCGACCCGCTGATCACCCACCTCGCCGACCCGGCGGAGCTGGCGAAGCTGGTCGGTGACGTGCCGCCGGCGGTCGCCGCGCTGGCCGACCGGTTCTGGCCCGGCGCGCTGACGCTGATCGTGGACCGGCCGGCGGCGATCCCGCCGATCGTCACCTCGGGGCTGGCGACGATGGCGGTCCGGGTGCCGGACAACGAGGCCGCCCGGGCGCTGATCGCGGCGGCCGGGGTGCCGGTCGCCGCCCCGAGCGCCAACCGGTTCGGCCAGCTCAGCCCCACCCGGGCCGAGCACGTCGTACGCGGCCTCGGCGCCGCCGTGGACGTGGTGCTCGACGGTGGCCCGACCCGCTGCGGGATCGAGTCCACGATCGTGGACGCCCGCGGTGCACGGCCGGTGGTGCTGCGGCTCGGCGCGCTGCCGGTCGAGGAACTGGAGGACGCGGTCGGCGGCCCGGTGACCGTCCGCCCGGGCAGCTCGGGCCAGCCCGTCGCGCCGGGCACGCTGGCGGCGCACTACGCCCCGCGTACCCCGTTGCGGTTGGTCGCAGGCGCGCAGCCGTCGCCCGGCGACGGCGTCCGGCGCGGCTTCCTGGCCTTCCGGGAGCGGCCGGCGGCCGAGTACGCGGCGGTGGAGGTGCTCTCCGCCGCCGGCGACCTGACCGAGGCGGCCGCGCGCCTCTTCGACGGCCTGCACCGGCTGGACGCCGCCGGGGTGGACGAGATCCTGGTCGAGCCGGTCCCCGAGGTGGGCGTGGGGCGCGCGGTCAACGACCGGCTGCGCCGCGCCGCCGCCACCTTCGACCCGGCGGGCTGAGGCCGGCCCGGCGATGTTCCGGTGGCAGATCTCCCGGCCCGGTGTCGGATTCCGGGTGGGTCGTTCGTAGCGCAGGTGGGAGGCGGCCGCAGGAGACCGCCCGGACGAGGGAGTCAGCCGATGACGCGGTACCTGATCACGTTCGACGGCGGCGCGATGGACCACATCCCGGCCGAGGAACTGCCCGACGTGGCCAAGGCCGCGCGCGCGGCGGTCCAGGAGGCCGTGGACGCCGGCGTGTTCGTGTTCGCCGGCGGGCTCGAACGCCAGCAGGCCAGCGTCGTCGGCACCGACGGGCTGGTCACCGACGGTCCGTACCCGGAGACCAAGGAGGTGATCGGCGGCCTGGTGGTCGTCGACGTGGCCTCGCGGGAGGAGGCGCTGAACTGGGCCGCCACGATCGCCGCCGGGTGCCGCTGCGCCCAGGAGGTCCGGGAGCTCCTGCCCGATCCCGGCCTGGACGCGATGCTGCGCGGGTCAGCGCCGAGGACGGAAGTAGTTCCTGACCATGTACGCGGTGACCTGCGCGCCGATCCTCGCGCCCTCGACGTCGGCCGTGCGGGTGTGGATTCCGCCCCAGATCCGGGCCTCGATGACCTCCGCGACGGCCTGTGAGAAGCCGCCGAAGTACCTGGTGGTGCCCGACGCCTCGCTGTACGCGCTGAACGGGATGTCGTCCCGGCCGAAGAAGTACCCGAGTGCCGACATGCTGGCCGCGGTGAAGCAGGTGTGCCCGGAGGTGTAGTCGGGGTGCGGCGGCGTGACGAGCAGCGGTGTCCAGGTGGGATCGGCGTCGGTGGCCGGGTTGCCGTCGGTGTCGCCCAGCCGGATCGCGGTGATCGGCCGCCAGAACATCCAGGCGCGCTTCTCGTTGTAGCAGGCGGTCGTGGCGTCGGCCTCGGCGAGGTCGACCATGGCGAACATCCGCGCCGTCTGCAGGGTGGTCAGCCGCTGGTTCTCCGCGAGCTGACGCTTGATCTCCCATTCACCAAGGTGGCGGTCGTGCCACCAGATCGCCGCCTGCGTCTGGTCGACCGTCCGGATGCTGCTGTCGACCCGGCCGATCGCCTTGACCTCGAGGTAGTCCCGGGCGTACCGGTCACTGGTGAGCGCCGGCGGGCCGGACGAGCGGAACATCGAGGCGCTGGGGAGGAGGAACGGCCTGAGGTCCGCCACCCACGCCCCGTCGTTCGCGTTCGTCGGCGGGGTGGGCCGCCACTGGCCCGGCTCGGTGCCGACCGGCCAGGACGGGTTGCCGAACGCGCCGTCGTTCTGTCGGGCGGCGATCATGGCGGCGGCGGTCTGGCTGCCCACGGAGACGCCGCGCCGTCTGGCGGCCCCGTCGGGGATCATGGTCAGCCACTGTTCGTACTGCGTCTCCAGCCGCTCCCGCTGGGTCGGGAACAGGGTGCTGAGCACCTGGAACGCCGCGGTGCCGACCGCCGCGTCCACCGACTCCCGGCCGTTGGTGTGCGGCGCGACCAGGTACGGCTGGTACGGCCGGCCGGCGATGGCGTTGACCGCGTCGTAGACGGCGCCGTGCACCATGGCGAAGCTGCGCGCCTGCACCTGCGGTTGTTGACCCGCGACGTCCCAGATCGCGGTCTGCGCGTTGCGGTCCCAGACGACCACCGCATTGGCGGACATGTTCGCCTCGGCCGCGTAGGTCGGAGCGGTGACGGCGACCGGCGACGCGGCGGCGAGGATGCCGGCGACGGCCGCGCAGACGACTTTGCTGCGGGCACGAACCTGACCTGTCACGATGGGCTCCCTTGCCGGAACTCCGGCGTCGATCGACACTGCGACTTCGATGTCTCTCGATGGAAACCTACCGCGCCGAGCGGTGGCACCGTACCGGCCGAAGGGTGGAGCCGGACAGCAGCTCCCCGCGCGGCGCCTGGAAGGAGCCGAGCAGGTGCGGACGCCGCGGCAACGGGTATCCGGCCCGGATGAGCCCGGAACAGGACGCCGTCGACGTCGACGCACCGCTCGCGGTCGGGGTGCCCGCGGCGACGCACGACGCCAGCAGCGAACAGGTGGCGATCCGGGACCTGGCCGGGCTGGCACCCGCCGCCCGCCCGGCACGCCGGTGGACACCGCGCCGGGTCGTCGTCACCCCGGCCGCACTCGACCATCCGCACGGACGACAGATCGTCACCCGGGTCGAAGGGCTCGGCATCGAGGTCGAGCGACTGCGGGCCAACCGGCTGACCGGGGTCCGCGGCGAGACCGACCGGGAGACGTACGCGCGGGCCAAGTCGACGATGGCGATCGTCGTCAGCCCGCCGTCCCGGCGGACGCTGCAGCCCATCGCGCCCAGCGCGGACTGGCGGGTGGACCTCGCCGAGGGCTGCCCCGCGCACTGCCAGTACTGCTACCTCGCCGGTTCGCTGTCCGGTCCACCGGTCACCCGGGTGTACGCCGACCTCGACGACATCCTCGCCGGGCTCGCCGGCTACGTGGGCCGGGGAACGGTGACGAGCCGCAGTACGGCCCGGGCCGACGAGGGTACGACGTTCGAGGCGTCCTGCTACACCGACCCGCTGGCCCTGGAGCACCTCACCGGTGGTTGGCGTCGGGCGGTGGAGCACTTCGGCACCTGGAACGCGCCGGTGCAGCTGCGCTGGACCACCAAGTTCGCCGACGTCGACGGTTTCGTCGGGCTGCCGCACGCCGGCCGTACCCGGATCCGCTTCAGCATCAACGCGGCACCGATCAGCGGCCGCTTCGAGGGCGGCACCGCGACCGGCCGGGACCGACTCGACGCGCTGCGCCGGGTGGCCCTCGACGGCTATCCCGTCGGGCTGACCATCGCGCCGATCATGCCGGTCCCGAACTGGCAGGAGCACTACGGCGCGCTCCTCGACGAGGTGCGGGCGGCCGTCGCGGGCGTGGACCGACTCGACCTGACCGCCGAGCTGATCACCCACCGCTTCACCCCGGGCAGCAGGGACGTGCTGCTCGGCTGGTATCCGCGCACTCGGCTGGAGATGGACGAGCAGTCCCGCAGCCGCAAGTTCGGCAGGTACGGCGCGGTGAAGTACGTCTACCCGGCGCCCGCCATGCGGGAACTGCGCGCGTGGTTCGAGCGGGAGTTGGCCGAGCGACTGCCGGCCTGCCGGTTGCTCTACTTCACCTGACCGGCATGTCGGCCGGCCCGACCTCGAAGCGGGTTCCCGCCGGATGCGGGGTCCGCCGGGCAGCGTCATGTCGGCCTCCGGGGCTCCTGGTCGGTTGCGCGGGCTCGGGCGGAGGTCAGTTGCGCAGGCTCCACTGCTGGTTGGCGCCGCCGTGGCAGTCCCAGAGGGTGATCTTCGTGCCGTTGGCGGTGCCCCAGTTGGCGGCGTCCAGGCAGCGCCCGGACTGTGCGCCGCTGATGGTCCCGTTCGCGTTGAGGTTCCACTGCTGGTTCGCCCCGCCGGTGCAGTCCCAGATGACCACGCGGGTGCCGTTGGCGGTGCCGGCGGCGTCCAGGCACTTGCTGCCGTACACCTGCAACTGCCTTCCCGCGGTGTACGTCCAGCGCTGCATGGCGCCGCCCCAGCAGTCGTAGAGCTGCACCTGGGTGCCGTTGGTGGTGCTGCCGCCCGGCACGTCCAGGCACCGGCCGGACTGCACGCCGACGACCTGGGTGGCGGTGCCGCCCGTGCCGCCTGGGACGCCGATGCTGCCGGGGACGGCCTGCAGGGCGGCGTACCAGGCGGCGGCCATCCGGTCGTAGCCGGTGGCGGTGGGGTGGATGCCGTCGATCAGGTCGGCGGTCGGCACGGCGCTGTGCATGTCGACCAGGTGGACGTGCCGGCCGGCGTTCGCCTTGGCCTGCACGATGCCCGGGACGGCGGCGTTGAAGGTGCGCACCGCGGCCTCCTGACCGCTGTTGGCCAGCGGGGTCAGCTGCGCGACGAACACCTCCGCGGCGGGGGCGGTGCTCGTGATCCGGTCGATCAGGGTGGAGAGCCGGTTCGGTGCGGTGGAGACGTTGTAGTTCTGGAGGATGTCGTTGGTGCCGATGTGCAGCAGCAGGGTGTGTGGTTGGTAGCTGTTCAGCCAGCCGACGATGTTGGCGTCGATCTGGTCGATGCGCCAGCCGGGGTGGCCCTCGTGGTCGTGGTCGCCGAGGCTTCCGGGACCGTTGTACTGGGAGCCCACGAAGTCGGTGGTGTAGCGGCCGTTGGCCAGGCGCTGCCAGAGGCCGATGCGGTAGCCGCCCGGCACCTGGGTGCCCTCGGTGATGGAGTCACCGAGGGGCATCACCCGTACCCCGCCGTTGGATTCGGCGTCGGCCGGTCCGGCCGGGGCCACCACACCGGTGACGATGACGGCCAGCGCGGCGCACGCCGCGAACCACCTTGCCGTTCTCCGCATGATCGTTTCCTCTCGACTGGTCGTACGGTGGTGGGCGGGAGGGGCCGGCGGGCGGCTCGGGGGCCGGCCTCCGATCCGGGGAGACCGGCCCTGCGGCCGGGTGCGGCAGCGGTCAGCGCTGGAGGGTCAGCAGGCCCGGCCGGTACGGCAGGAGGCCGTAGTCGCCGCCGGAGTTCGTGGCCCGGCCCTGGTAGAGCAGTTGGAGGTTGCACGGGTCGACGGTGAAGGTCTGGTCGGCGCTGGCGCGGATCAGCTCACCGTGGCTGATGTCGTTGGTCCAGGTGGCGCCGCTGTTGGCCTTGCCGGCGAACGGGTTGCTCTCGGTGGCCGCCTGCGGGGTCCACGTGCCACCAAGGCTGGTGGCGGTGAAGGAGCGGAAGTAGCGGCCCTGCGCGCCGATCGCCTCGACGAGCATCAGATACCGGGTCTGGCCCTGGAGCTTGTAGACCTGGACCGCCTCGAACAGGTTGTTCGTGCTGTCGCTCATGACGGTGGTGTAGTTGGAACCGAAGCTGCCGGGGAAGTTGCCGATCGGCATGCTGGCCCGGTAGATCTTGCCGTTGTCGCCGGCGAAGAAGAGGTACATCGTCGTGTCGTCGGCGATCAGCGTCTGGTCGATCGGGCCGGTGCCGGAGCCGGAGATGCTGCCGGTGAACAGCGGCTGCGCCGCCGACCATCCGTTGGCGTTTGTCGGGTCGGTGGACGTGCGGTAGGAGAACGCGGACGGGCCCCACTGGTAGGACAGGACCCAGATGTTGCGCGGGGCGAAGTAGAACAGCGTGGGTGCGACCGTGCCCTGTGACATCCCGTTCTGGCTGGCCGTGGCCATCTCCGACCAGTTGGTGAACAGGCCGAAGTTCATCGAGCCCCAGGACGAGCCGAAGTCGTGGGTGGTCGCGTAGACCAGGTTCCGGCCGTTGTAGGGGGCGACGGTGAAGTCCTTCAGCGACACCCACCCCGACTTCGGGTTCGCCAGCGGGCCGGTCGAGGACCAGCGGTACGTCGACGGGAGGCTGCACCCACCGCTCGGCGGCGGTGTGGTGGGGGTGCCGCCGCCGTCGACCCGGACGAGTTGCCACTGCTGGTTGGCGCCGTTCCAGTCGTCGTACTGGACGATGCTGCCGCCGTCGGCGGTCGAGGCTCCCTGCACCTCCACCACCTTGTTGCTGTTCCGGTTGACCAGCCGGAGGTAGCCGCTGTCGGAGTCGGCCAGCCGGAACTGCTGGTTGACCCCGTTGAGGTCGGACCACTGGACGATGTTGCCGCCGTTGGCGGTGGAGAAGTTGTAGACGTCCAGCACCTTGCCGGAGAGCCGGGACCGCAGCCGGTAGTAGCCGCCGCCCGAGTCCACGAACTGCCACTGCTGCTGGTTGCCGTTGTTGCGGGTCCACTGCACGATCCGCGCGCCGTCGTTCGTGGCGAGGTTGTAGACGTCCAGGGCCTTGCCGCTGTTGCGGTTGACCAGCACGTACCAGGCGGTCGTGTCGACCGTAGCCGCGGAGGCGGGAGTCGACATCACCGCCGTGGCGCCGACGCCGGCCAGCACCGCCGCCACGCCGGCCGCGATGCCACGCCGCAACCATCCGCGCCGCTGGGGCGGGGCGTTGGGCACAGTCCTTCCGAAAGTGAACATGATCCTCCTCGATGGCCATCGTCCCGACGGTCTGACGTCGAGACTGTTAGCGCTAACATGAATATGCGCACTACGGGTGCGCGCCAACTCTCGAGGAGGCAGGACCTGCCCGGTGAGCCCCGCTCCGTCCTCACCATCGAATGTGGTCGATAACATGGGCTTCGTCAAGACGTAACTTCTTCGAATCATCCGGCACCCGGCCCTCGTGGTGGCCTCGGCGCATCGAGCGCACCGGTGCGATGCTTCAGCGCACGGCTCCCGGGCGGCGGTAGGCCAGCCGGACCGCCAGCGCGCCGCTGATCAGTGCGACCAGCAGTCCACTCCACTGCAGCACCGCCCCGCTCCACACGTCGAACGTCGCCGGATCGGCCAGGCGACCCCAGACGGAACCCTCGATCAGGCCACCGCCGGTGACGAAGACGGCCGCGACCAGGCCGACCACCAGCGGCCAACGTCGCCGGGGCAGGGCCAGCACGACGATCGCTGCCACGCCCAGGATGATCGGGCCGGGTGGAATGGCGGGAAAACCCGGCACCCCGACCAGGAACTGGACCAGGACGCCGAGGGCTGCCACGACGAGGCCGAGCGCGAGCGCGATCCGCGCCGGGATGGATGAGCTGTCGGTGGCCATGACACGGTCTCCCTCAGGGACGGTGGAATCGCGAACTGCACGGTGACCGACTCTCGCCCGTCGGCGGCGACACGACATCCCACCGCAAGCGGCCATGTCCCTACGCAGGACTGCGTAGCCCGGCCGCTTCACCGCCCGAATCAGACGAGGCGCCGGATGCTTACCTTGGGCCGCTCGTTCCTGAGATGACCCTGCTTGTGCTGGCGGACCTGCTCGTCCCAGACCTCCTGGTCGTAGTCCGGGTCGGGCGGGATCCACCGGTGCGAGCCGTCGCTGTAGTGGAACTTCTCATCCCCAGCCCGCAGGATGCTCACCGCAGCCAGCCCAGGAACCGCCGATGCAGCACCCCACCCGGCACCCAGTGCAGATCCGCCGACGCCCGCACCAACTGCGCCCCCATGTACAACGCCAGCGACACCCGGGCGCCCACGAACTCCGCCCGCAACTCCCGCCGCCGCGTCCCGCACGGCCACGGCGCGCCGCACCCGCCGCAGCTCCACAGCGGCAGCACCGGCCCGTGCGTGGTCACCGCCGGCCCCCGAGGACGGTCACCGTCAGGTGCCGCGCCCGCCGGCTGGTCGCCCACTCCACCTGCCAGCACGGGTACGGCGTGAGCCGCCCCCAACCAGGCTCGGCAGCCGGTGCACATCCCATCGACACCCCGCAGGTGTACGCCGAGTATGCGCCACTCCTGGCCGGTCACCGCTCCTGCTCCGGCCAGTGCGCGGAGCCGATCGGGATGCGGTGACGGTTGCGGCACGGCAGGTCGACGCCGCAGCGGCAGACCCAGCGCCACCGCCGCCACGACCACACCGGTCGGTGTCGCCGTGCCAACGTCATTGCGACGGCGATCAGGTACTGGTCGTACGACACTCGTCGCCACGGTGGCGTCCTCTCTCGCATCACACATTTCCTCCGGCGGGCACCAAGTCGTGGCCGGACCCGAACCACGGGCCGGCGTTGGAACGTTCGGTAACCACGACGCTACGATCACGACGACGACGGTTGGACTCACCCGGAGTACGAGTGGGCAGACCGCAAGCACGTCAGCAGCATGAGTTCCACGGCGGAAACATCGACCATCGGTCAGCGTGGGGGATTCGGATGGCAGCTCGCGGACGAGCGGCACCGCAGCGCGGTGCGGTGACCGGCTACCTGATCAAGCTGATTCGAGAGTCCATCCCGCTGACTCAGGAGCAGCTCGCCGCCGACCTGGACGTCGACCGGGCAACTGTGCAGAGTTGGGAGTCAGGACGTCGGCCATTCACGGCAGTGCCGCTCGGACAAGCGCTCGCCTTCCGGCACAGACTCGGACGGCTCGGGGCGAACCCCGTCCTGCTGGCGGCACTCGCCGACGCCGCCGAAGCTGACTTCATCCTCGCTGCCGTCCTCGACGACCAAACGGCCCGCTCCGATATCGCCATGCAGCCGCTCGGCTGGTCCGTCCTCACGCATCGCCTGACCGACCTGATTCTGTGGGCAGTGCTGGGGCAGACACCGACCTTCGCTCGGGGGCTTGCCCTCGTCCATTCGCGGCGGGGCCCGGTAGCTCCCGGGCCGACTCTGCCCGTTGACCAGCAACGCGCATTCTTCGCCCACCTTCAAGTGCTCGCCGATCGGGCAGCCTCCGGGCCCAACCAGGATGTGCTCCTGCACCGGCAAGCCTGCTTCCTCGCTGGCATGGACCCGACCAGGACGGCTGCCGGGTGGCTCACCCAGACCACCGCCCGCGCCCGCCGAACCACCGCCTTTCACACCTGGTCACCGCTATGGCCGGACGCCCGCTCCGTTGTAACGTCCCTCGCGAACCAGGGCGACCCGGATCCGCTACGTAGCTTCATCGCCCACGCGCATCCCGATGACGCCTGTGAACGAGCAGCCCTGAACTACTCGGCGTACTGGGTGGGCGAGATCCCGTACCGCCAGCGCGACGACTCCTTCATGCCCGGACCGCTCACCGACTGGCATGGTTCGGTCCTTCTTCGGCACCTCGTCGGACGGCTGGACCCGGGCCACCCCTTCGTCGACCTCAACATCCACAACATCTGGGCCCTGCTAGCGGCGCGCCGTAGCCTCGTTCTGGACAACCCCACCAGGGCCGAGCACTCCTTGACCGCACCATCCCACTCCTGGACAGCGACCGGATCTCCGCACAGTCGCGGCAGGAACTAACCTCTATCCTCTACAGCCTGCGGGCGGACGGATTCACCGGCACAGGGACGGGCAGATGACCGAGGACCACGACGCCGCCGGAGCCATGACCTTCATCTTCGAGGCTGGTGTCCTGAAGCGCGCCGCCCGCACCGGCTGGTGGTTCGCCGGTGTGAAGCACCCCGAGTCCATCGCCGAACACTCGTTCCGCACCGCGCTCATCGGAATGATGCTCGCCGCCATGGAGGGCGCCAACCCGGCCCGGGTGTCGATGCTGTGCGTTCTGCACGACACCCAGGAGACGCGGATCACCGACATCCCCCACATCGCCAAGCGCTACCTGACCGCCGTACCCAACACCGCAGTCACCGCCGACCAGGTGGCCGACTGCCCACCCGCCGTCGCGGACGCCATCACCGGCGCGGTGGCCGAGTACGAAGCCGGCGAGACGCTGGAAGCTGTCGTCGCCCGGGACGCCGACAAGCTGGAATGCCTCATCCAGGCGGTCGAGTACCGCCACCAGGGCGTCGACAACGTGCAGCGCTGGATCGACAGCTCGCGGGCGGCGCTGAAGACGGCCAGCGCACACCGGCTCGCCGACGCCGCCCTCGATGGACAACCGCTGGCCTGGCTCACTCCGCGCCGCCAGACCGAGCTCTAGGCAGTCGATTCTCTGCTGGAGTGACCGCTACAGCTCGCCGCGCGCCGCACGGGCAACCAGCTCCAGCACCGCGATCACCGTGCCCGCGCCGAAGATCTCGCCGTTGTGCACCAGCCCACGTGCCTCATCGAGCGGGACCCAGGCGACCTGCCCGGCCTCGTTGATGTCGGTCTGCGCGCCGATGTTCTTCGCGTTTCGCGACAGGAACAGCAGGCTCTGCGCGTCGGCCGTGCCGACCCAGGGCTGACCGCCACCTGACCTCGGCCGTCAGAGTCGTGTCAGGCCCTGGTCAGGGGACTTCACTTGACTGTCGGAAACACGTCCCCGGGCTGGAAAGCAGGACACCGTGGTTCAGCAGGCAGCGGCACCGGTGGCGGCCACCGACCGGGAGACCTTCTGGCGGCACTGGGGCGTCCTGGCGGTCATCCTCTGCTGCGACTTCATGATCACGCTGGACTTCTTCATCGTGAACGTCGCCATCCCGTCGATCCAGACCGACCTGCGGGCGAACTCCGCGGCGGTGCAGTTCATCGTCGCCGGCTACGGCCTGGCGTACGCCAGCGGCCTGATCACCTGGGGTCGGTTGGGCGACATGCGCGGCCGGCGGCGGATGTTCACCCTGGGCGTCGCCCTGTTCACCATCGCCTCGGCGGCCTGCGGGCTGGCACCCACGGCGGGCGCGCTGGTGGCGGCCCGGATCGCGCAGGGCCTCGGCGCCGCCCTGATGGCGCCGCAGGTGCTGGCGATCCTCGGCATCGTCTACACCGGGGCCGACCGCGCCCGCGCGTTCGCCGTCGCCGGGCTGGGCAAGGGGCTCGCCGCCGTGTTCGGGCAGCTCATCGGCGGGCTGCTGATCCAGGCCGACGCGGGTGGGCTGGGCTGGCGGCTCTGCTTCCTGATCAACGTGCCGGTGGGCGTCGCGGTGCTGGTCGCCGCGCCCCGGGTGGTGCCCGAATCGCGGGCCGGCGGCCGGACGTCGCTGGACCTGGTCGGCACGGTGCTGGTCGCCTCGGGGCTGGTCGCCGCGGTGCTCCCGCTGGTCGAGGGCCGCCGGCAGGGATGGCCGCTCTGGTCGTGGCTGTGCCTGGCCGCCGCGGTCCCGCTGCTGGCGGCCTTCGCCGCCCACCAGCGTCGGCTGACCGCCCGCGGCGGCCAGCCGCTGGTCGACACCGCGCTCTTCCGCGGGCGCGCGTTCACCGTCGGCGTCGTCGCCACCCTGCTGTACTACGCCGGCATGGGCGCGTTCCTGCTGGTCCTGGCGCTGAGCCTGCAACAGGGGTACGGGCTCAGCGCGTTGCACTCCGGCCTGATCTGCACCGCGATCGGCGCGGGTTTCTTCGCCGCCACGCTGGCCGGGCCGGTGCTCACCCGCACGCTGGGCCGTCAGGCGGTCGCCCTCGGCGCTCTCGCGCTCACCGGTGGCTGGATCGTCCTGGCCGTCACCGTGGGCGGGGTGGGTCCGGGCGGCCACGTCGTGCTGCTCACCCCGGCCCTGCTGGTCTGCGGGGTCGGGATGGGACTGATCATGGCCCAGCTCACCTCGATGACCCTCGCCGGCACCGGCGCCGGGCACGCGGGGGCGGCGTCCGGCGTGCTGAACACCGCGGTGCAGGTCGGCAGCGCGGTCGGCGTCGCGCTGATCGGCATCGTCTTCTACGGCGCCACCGAGCCGGCCGGGACGCGGGCCGTCCAGGTCAGCCTGCTCTGCCTCACCGGTCTCGGACTCACCGTCGCGGCACTGGTCCAGCTCCTGCCCCGCACCACCGTTCCCGGGGCGCCCCACCACACCGGCCCACCGTCCACGCAGAGATGAGGTCATCGATGTCGCCCACCTACGAAGAGGCCCGGCAACCCCACCTTCAGGCGATGCTGTCGCGGGTCGCCGCGGAGTCGGAGAAGCTGGCCTGGCCGCTGGAGCGGCTGCACCGGCTGCGCGACGAGCGGCTGCGCGAGCTGATCCGCCACGCGAAGCTGAACTCGCCCTGGCACGCCAAGCGGCTCAAGCACATCGACCCCGACACCGTCTCCGGTGGCGACCTCGACGCCATCCCGCCGATGACCAAGGCCGACGTGATGGAGAACTGGGACGAGATCGTCACCGACCCCCGGCTGAACCTGGAGGTGGCGCAGGCCCACCTCGACAAGGTGTCGGCGGAGGGCCCCGCCTACCTGTTCGACGAGTACCACGTCGTCACCACCGGCGGGTCGTCCGGCCTCACCGGGCTGTTCCCGTGGGACTGGCAGGGCTGGCTGGAGGTCGGCGTGGCCGCCTGGCGGATGCATCCGTGGCTGGCCCGCGACCTGGCGCTGCCGTTGCCGGGCCGGGGCGCCTTCGTCGGGGCCGGGCACGCCTCGCACGCCTCGGACGCCATCCGGGCCACCTTCGACCCGCCCAAGGACAGCTGCAAGGTGCCGGTCACGATGCCGCTGGCCGAGATCGTGACCCGGCTCAACGAGTTCGACGCGGACCAGATCCTGGCCTACCCGTCGATCCTGCACCGGCTCGCGTACGAGAAGCAGGCCGGTCGGCTCACCATCGCGCCGCGAATCATGCTCGTCGGCGCGGAGCCGCTCCATCCGCACATGCGCGAGACCATCGAGGCGGCCTTCGGCGCGCCGGTGATCGACTTCTACGGCACCTCCGAGACCTGGATGCTGGCCTGCTCCTACCCCGGCGACGAGGCGCTGCACCTGGTCGAGGACACCGTCGTGTACGAGCCGGTCGACGCGCACGGCGCGCCGGTGCCGCCCGGTGAGCTCTCCGCGAAGCTCCTCGTCACCAACGTGGTCAACAAGGTCTTCCCGCTGATCCGCTACGAGATCGCCGACGAGGTCAGGTTCCTCGACACGCCCAACCCCGGCCCGTGGACCGGCCGCCGCATCGCCCCGGTGCGGGGCCGCCACGACGACCTGTTCGAGTACGCGGGCGACGTGCTGGTCCACCCGTACGTCTTCTGGACCCCGTTGTGGGACTCGCACATCGCGCAGTACCAGGTCCGCCAGACCCCCGCCGGCGCGGACGTGATCGTCGAACTGCGCAGCGAGTACGACCTGGACCACGTACGCGACGCCCTGGTCGCGGCGCTGCGCGAGGTGGGGATGGCCGACCCGGTGGTCACCGTGCGGGCCGTGGACGTGATCGAGCGCAGTCGCGTCTCCGGCAAGATCAGGACGTTCATCCCGCTGCCGAAGCCGCGGGCCGTCTAGCCCCGCGACCCCTGGTCGGCACGCCGTCCGGCCGGTCGCCGGCGGCGTGCCGACCCGTTTCACCACCACCCCTTCGGGTCACCCTGTCCGGCATTTCGGGTCGAGGCCGACGGGGACGCCTATCCTTTGGTGGTTGCACCGAACGGAGCGGTTGCCGTCCCGCACGACGGCTCGTCGGAGGCCGTGATGAGTGGACAGGACCGACCCGAGGGCATCAGTCCGACGGCGACGGAGAGCGCGCCGGGGCTGTGGCGCATCGATCTCCAGAGGCAGGACATCAGCATTCCGGGACGCGAGATCATCCAGACCCGCGTGGAGTTCACCCCGGACTCACCTCCGTTCAAGCACTTCCATCCCGGTGAAGAGATCATCTGCGTGCTACAGGGATCCCTGGAGTACACGCTCGAGGGCCAACCGCCGAGGGTGTGCAACGCCGGGGACGCGCTCACCGTCCCCTACGGCGTGCACCACCAGGCGAAGAACGTCGGTGCCGGCGTCGCGGTCGAACTCGCCACGTACGTCGTCGAGAAGGGCAAGCCGCTTCTGACCCGGGTGGACTGACCCCGCCTCCCCGTCACGGATCAGACCGGGACCGGCGTGGTCGACGACGTGCCGCAGACCGCCCAGGCACGGGCCGTCAGCCGGATCGACCCGTCGGGGCCGGCCGGGAGCCGGGCGGCGAGGAGGTCCCGCAGGGCGCTCCGCTGCCGCTCGGTCAGCGAGGCCAGGTAGGCCGGGGCGGAGCCCTGACCACCCAGGAACGGCGTCCAGTAGTCGGCGAAGTCGGCGAAGACCGTCGGAACGCCGAGCGCCTGCACCGAGACGTCGGTCAGCCCGGCGTCGCTCCACAGCGCGCGCAACCGCTCCGGGCGGCACAGCGCGAAGCGGCGCCCGTCGTCCCGGACGGCCGCCGCGGGATCGAGGGTGCTGGCGGCGTCCCAGAAGTGGCGCATCATCGCCATGCCCTCGGCGTAGTCCCACAGGTACGCGGCGACCACCCCACCGGGGACGACCACCCGGGCGAACTCCGCCGCCGCCCGCGCCGGATCGGGAACGAAGTTCAGTACGAGCCCACTGACGACCACGTCGACGGCACCGCGCGGCAGGGGCAGCACCTGGGCGTCGGCGACGGAGAAGTCGGCCCGCGGGTCGTCGACGGCGGAGCGGGCCTGCCGCACGAAGCCCTCGGACGGGTCCACGCCGACGACCCGACGCGGCCCCGCCGCTGCCAGCACCGTCGAGGTCAACACGCCGGTTCCGCTGCCGACGTCGAGCCACCGCAGGCCGGCCGGCAGGTCGAGCCAGCGCAGGAACTCCACCGCGACGAGCCGGCTCCACCGCCCCACGTACGCCTCGTAGGCCGTACCGTCGTGCCACACCGGAGACGCCATCCCTACGCCGGGATGTCCGCAACTCCGCCCGGCAGGACGGCCCGGGCCGCGCGGACGAGATCCAGCGACTCCCGCAGGAGCTGGATCTTGCCGTTCGCGGCGACGAGCCGTCCCGCGTACAGCTGGCTGAAGGGACGGCCGGTGACGGTGCGGCGCTCCACCGAGTACTCCCCGAACGCCTGGTCCGGAGTGTCGATGAAGACCTCGACGTGGTCGAAGCCGAAGTCCGGGACCATCTCCAGCAGGCCCACGATGAACGCGCGGATCTCGTCCGGTCCGGCGATGCGGGGCGGCCGCCCGATCGACGACACGTACGGGAGTTCGATGACCCCGTCGTCGGCGAAGAGCGCCGCCGTGGCGTCGGGATCGGCGATCGTGGCGGTGTAGGCCACCATCAGCTCGCGTGCGCTTCTCATCCGATGTCCCTTCTCGCGGCCGGTACCGGGTGGCTCAGCCCTGCATCTGGATGTAGTGGCTGACGTCTCCTGCCGTGTGGATGCGCGCCTCCCGCTCGACGAAGCGCCACTGTCCGTCTCTTCTCTCGAAGCGGTCGGTCCAGCGGCCCGTCGCGATGACCTGGAGCGGGAAGTTCTCCAGGCCCTGGAAGATCGTGTAATAGGAACGCGCCCGGGCGGTCTCGGCGCTCTCGTCGACCTCGAGCAGGATGTTGGAGGTGATGTGGCTGGTCCGCAGGGTTCCGTCGTCGTAGACCTTGAGGGCCGCTCGGGCCAGCTGCGGGATTTCCTCCCGTCCGCTGGCCGTCGCGCCATCGAGGTTGAGGGTGCAGTCGGACAGCAACTCGGCCAGACCGTCGAAGTCTCCCGCATCGAGCATCATGCAGTAGCGAGCCATCAGGTTCTGGATCTCACGTTCGGCGGACACGGCAGGCTCCCTCGAGGTGGGCTCATCGGAATCGGGGGCGGACCAGGCGCCGCTACGGCCTTTTCGGCACCGCGATGCCGGCGCGGGCCAGGACCGCGCGGGTGGTCTCACCGTCGCGCCGGCCGGCCTCCACCGGGTCCATCGCATCCGCGACCCGGGAGAAGGTCTCCGGGCCGGCTTGGCGCAGGTTGCCCTTCTCGGCCAGGATCCGCAGTACGTCCACCAGCGGGATGTCGCCCTCCCCCGCGAAGGCCCGGTAGTTCAGGCCGTCGTCGGCGAGGCTCTCTCCCTGGGGTTCGCGCGCGCCGTCGGCGAGTTGGGCGCTCCACAGGTACTCGGCCGGGATGGAACGCAGCAGGTCCAGGTTCGGCACCCCGAAGACCGGCACGAACTCCAACTGCACGTCCATCCCGGCATCGGCGGCGCGGTCACACAGCTGCGCGAAACCCTCGGTCAGCACGTCGACCGGTGGGGCCTGGGCGGTGTCGAAGGCGGGGAAGGCGAGGATCGTGCGTACTCCGAGCCGCTCGGCGATGGCGAAGCCCTCTCCACCGGCGACATCGAACTTGTCCCTGAGGCTCCGCCGCCGGCGGCGAGGTCGATCGGGGCCCAGTCGGTGAAAGCCTCGAAATGCCGGATCGGCACCCCGGCGTCCTCGGCCATCCCGATCACGGCCTGCGGCGACAGTCCCGAGCCGATCGCCGCCCGGTAGGTGTCCGCGGCGACGGCCATGCTCGTGAAGCCGCCGGCCCGCGCGGCGCGGACATGGTCGACGAAGGGCCTGGTGCGGACCGAACCGGACCAGAAGACCAGGTCGAGGTCGGGCTGAGCGGTCATGGCGCGGGCCCTCCGGGACTGGTGGACGGGTCGGAGACGGACGTTGTCGCCGTCGCCGCATACCCGCCTCAGGCCGGAGCGAACGGCTGAGATGTCATGTCGTCCGCATCCACCCCCGCTACGGCTGCCGGGCCAGCACGTCGAGGAGCATGTCGGCGATGGTGGTGGTCGCCAGCTCCCGCCGGACGGCCTCGTCGAGCCGGCCGAAGACCTGCCGCAGTGCGGGTTGGATACCGAATCCGACCGGGCACGACTGACTCGGCGGGGAGTGATGCAGGGCGAAGAGCGGCTCGTCGTCCCCGACCGCCAGGTACACGTCGAGCAGGGTGATCGACTCCGGTTCCCGCGCCAGGCTCCAGCCGGCGCCGGCCCCCCGACGGGACTGGACGAGTCCGGCCTCGCGGAGCTGGCCGAGGCAGCGGCGGATGACCACCGGGTTGGTGTTGACGCTGACGGCGATGCGCTGCGACGTGGCCACCGCAGCCGGGTCGCGCCGGTCCAGGGCCATCCACGTCAACACGTGCACGGCGACGCACAACCTGCTGTTTCCACTCATTCCGCCCACCCCACCCGTCTGCTGTAACCACAAATGATACATCGGTCACCCCAGGTCGGGCCTCGGTTGTCGCCGTCAGTCGTAACAGTTACGGTTACATTCAGCGGCCCACTTCCAGGGCCGTTCCGCACACCACCAGCTCGCTGGGGACAGCGACCGGACCGGAAGGCAACACCATGGGTCAGCTTCAGGGCAGGACCGCCGTCGTGACCGGCGGCACAACCGGGATCGGCCTGGCAGCCGCCCGGCGATTCGCCGCGGAAGGCGCGCACGTGTTCATCACCGGCCGGCGGCAGGACGCCCTCGACGCGGCCGTCGCCGAGCTCGGCGACGCCGTCACCGGCATCCGGGGCGACGTCGCGGAGCCGGGCGACCTCGACCGCCTGTACGCGGCCGTCGAGCAGCAGGGCAGGCGCATCGACGTGTTGTTCGCCAACGCCGGCGGCGGATCCTTCCGCCCGCTGGAGCAGGTCACCGAGGACCACTTCGACCAGATCTTCGACACCAACGTCAGGGGTCTGCTCTTCACCGTGCAGAAGGCGCTGCCCCTGCTCAACGACGGCGCCTCGGTGATCCTGACCGGCTTCACCGCCGCGAGCACCGGCACGGAGGCCTTCGGCGTCTACGGCGCTTCCAAGGCTGCCGTGCGCTCCTTCGCCCGGACCTGGGCCAACGAGCTGCGCGGCCGCCGCATCCGGGTCAACACCCTGACCCCCGGCCCCACCGACACGCCCGGCATCACCGGCCTCGCTCCCGACCAGGAGAAGGCGACACAGCTCAAGGGCTTCCTCGCCGGCCAGGTCCCGCTGGGCCGGATGGGTACCCCCGACGAGATCGCCTCGGTCGCGCTCTTCCTGGCCGGCGACCAGAGCAGCTTCGTCACCGGCATCGAGCTGTTCGTCGACGGCGGCGTCAACCAGATCTGAGCACCGCCTACCGCCGCATGGCAGGAACCGGAACCGCCATTACGGTCCGGCCGACGGCGCCCCGCTGGGATGCTGACCGTGACCTCGGGAGCATGCCGAGCGGGGCCGCCGCCACCAACCCGAAACGCAGGCGTCGGCCGGGCCGGCGCAGCGCCACACCACTTCCAAAGAGGGAACCATGCCCAGCAACGACAGTCCCGGATTCACCCTGTCCCTGCACAACATCACGATCACCGTCAGCGACATCGACGCCGCGGTGCGCTGGTGGAACGACGTCTTCGGGCTGCGGGAGACCGCCCGCTCGCGGTTCGACGCCATCAACGCCGACGTCGCGTACGTCGAAGGCGCCGGCTTCCGGCTCGAACTGCTCCAACCCGCCAACGGTTACCGGGTCCCCGACATGTTCCTCGATCCGCCGGAGCACATCCGGCCCATCGGCAACAAGGCCCTCGTGTTGCGGGTCGACGACCTCGCCCGGGCCACCGACCGGTTCCGCGAGCTGGGCGTGACCATCGTCTGGGACCAGATGGACCTCGGCGACGGCAGCCGCTCCACCGCCATCCGGGACACCGACGGCAACTTCATCAACGTCTTCCAGACCGGCGCCAGCCCCGTCGGCTGAGCCGGCGACACCGCCGGCCGGTCCCGGAACGTCCGCGGGACCGGCCCGCCCGCCGGGCCGGCTGAGCGCGGTGGCCACCGGTTGCCCCTCCTCGATCCGGAGGGGCGACCGGCGTCGCTCAACGGTCGTCGTACCGCTCGGCCCAGGGCCGCTCCTTCGGCCGGTGGCCTCCCGGCTTGCAACCGGCGAACGGGCCGTCGGGGCTGCGCAGCGTGCCCATGGTCGGCCAGAGGTGGTTCTGGTGCCACAGGGCCGGGTCGGACGGCGCCGCACCGGGGCCGGTGCGGTTCAACGGCGATCGCGGCCGGATCACGGACCGGGACCCTGCGTCGGTGTGCCGGGCCAGTTCGTCGACCAGCCGTCGTTACCGTGGAACCTTCTCCCGGGATGGTGTCGGATTCCGGCCGAGTCGTTCGTAGGACGGGCGAGAGGCAGAAACGTCTGCCAGATCCTGAGACTGACTGAGTCGGATCGCAGCGCACCCGGAGGTAGCGGTATGGCAAAGCTGATCTACGTGACCAACGTGTCGATCGACGGCTACATCGAGGACGAGAAGGGAGTCTTCGCCTTCTTCCCGCTCGACGACGAGGTGTTCGCGTTCACCACCGACCTGCTGCGGCCGGTGGGCACGTTCCTCTACGGACGGCGCCTGTACGAGATGATGGCCGTCTGGGAGACCGACGCTGCCCTGGCCGCCCAGTCCGACCTCATGGCCACCTTCGCGGACGTCTGGAAATCGGCGGACAAGATCGTCTACTCCACGACCCTCACCTCGGTGTCGACGGCCGCCACCAGGCTGGAACGCCGTTTCGACCCCGCGGCTGTGGAGCACCTGAAGGCCACGGCCGACGGTGACATCACCATCGGAGGCGCCGATCTGGCGGCGCAGGCCATGCGGGCCGGGCTGGTCGACGAGTGCCAGTTGATCGTCTGGCCCACGGCCGTCGGAGGCGGCAAGCCGGGGCTGCCCACCGGCGTACGCACCGACTTCGAACTGCTCGACCAACGCCGATTCGGCAACGGGGTCATCTGCCTCAGTTACCGTCCGCTCGGCCGCTGACCACGGCCACCATCCTGATCCGTTCGCTGCGGCCGGTGTGACCACCGCCCGGCGGTCACCATCCGCCGGCGAAGAACGCTCGAAGTGCCGGCACCGGGTCCGCCGCGGTGGTCGCGTTCGCCACCACGACCGCTGTCACGGCCAGGGCGAGCAGTGCCGAGGCGACGCCGTACGAGCCCAGCACACGCCTGGTTCGCCGGTCGGGCGGGGTCGTGGCGGCACGTCTCGTCCAGAGCACCAGGCTCACGCCGCCGAGGAGGACCGCGACGGTCGCGGCGATCACGGCCATCGCCGAGTGATAGTGGGCGAAGTCGCTGATCATCGCCTCGATGACGGGCCGGTTCCGGGCGCCGGGGCTGGTGGAGTCGGCGAGTCGCTGCCGGACCTGCGCCAGCGTGTCGGTGAGTTCCCCGTCTGCTGGTCCGTCGGTCAGCATCGGCAGCAGCGAGGCGAAGGGGGCCAGGGCACCCTGGACGTTGGCCATCACGGCCGCCGTGGCGATCGTCGTGAGCACCGTGACGAGAACGCCAGCCGACGCGAGGACGGCCCTCGTCCGCCGCCGGAGGCCGCCGGCCCTCAGGTATGCCTGCCAGAGCAGGCCGCCGAGCGTCACGAGCACGATCAGCAGGGCGGCGGCGATAACCGCCTTGGCGAGGTGGTAACGGAACCAGTACTCGACGACCCGTTGCAGGCTCGGCGGGAAGGACCGGTCGCCGGACGCCCAGTACTCGACGAATGCGGCGCGGAGGGCGTCGACGAGGCGTCCCTGGTCACCCAGTTCCCCGCCGGAGCCGCCCGCCGCGAGCCTGGGCGGGGCGAGGACGAAGGCGGCCACGAGGGCCGTGGCCACGGCGACGAGCGAGGTGAGGGCCCCGCCGGAGAAAGCGGTGGACCGTGAAGGGGTGGTGAGGCGGTGCAACGAGGACTCCCTCTACTCGATCGGGTGTGGACGGCGTACGCCGGTTTTTCGGCTCGCCTACTGCTGGCCCCGCAGGTATGCGAGAACGGCGAGGACCCGCCGGTTGGTGTCGTCACTGACCGGCAGGTGCAACTTGGCCAGGACGCTGCTGATGTGCTTGCTCACTCCCGCCTCCGTCAGCACGAGGATGCGGGCGATGGCCGCGTTCGAGTGACCCTCGGCGATCAGTGCCAGCACCTCACGCTCGCGGGTCGACAGGTGGGCCAGCGGATCACGGCCGCGTTGCATCAGTTGACGGACGACCTCGGAATCGACGACCGTGCCGCCCGCGGCAACCCGCCGCAGCACGTCGGCGAACTCCGCGACGTCGGCCACGCGGTCCTTGAGCAGGTATCCGATGGCCCGACCGTCACCCGAGCCGAGCAGTTCGCCGGCGTAACTGTGCTGGACGTACTGGCTCAGCGCGACCACGGCGAGGCCGGGGTGCGCCGCGCGGACGGCCACGGCGGCCCGCAGCCCCTCGTCGGTGAAGTTCGGCGGCATGCGTACATCGGTGACGACCAGGTCGGGAGTGGTGTCGTCCACGGCCGCCACCAGAGCGGCGGCGTCACCGACCGCGGCCACGACGTCGAAGCCGAATCGGGACAGCAGGCCGACCAACCCTTCGCGGAGCAGGACGGAGTCCTCCGCGATCACGACGCGCACGGCAGCTCCACCCGCAGGATGGTGGGCCCGCCGGGCGGGCTGGAGATCAGCAGCCGACCGTCGGCGGCCGCCGCCCGGTCGGCGAGGCCGGTGATGCCCGATCCGCGCGCCGGGTCGGCGCCGCCGCGCCCGTCGTCGCACACCTGGACCGTGAGCGTGCCGCCGGCGTGCCGGGTGGTGACGACGGCCTCGGTCGCCCCGGCGTGCTTCACGGCGTTGGCGAGCGCCTCCGACACCGCCGCGAAGGCCACCGTCTCCACCGCCGCCGGGAATCGGCCCGGGTCGGCGTCGACGCGTACCCGCAGCGGGCTGCCCGCGGCGAGTTCCTCCACCGCCGCCCGCAGTCCCAGCTCGCGCAGCGTCCGTGGGCTGATGCCGCGAACCAGGTCCCGCAGCTCGGCCATCAGCGTCTTGGCCTGCGCGTGCGCCGAGGCCACCGCGGCGGCCGCAGGCGAGTCGTCGGGCAGGTCGAGCTTGGCGAGGCCGAGTTGCATGGTCAGGCTCACCAGTCGTTGTTGGGCGAGATCGTGCAGGTCGCGTTCGATGCGGTTCCGTTCGACGTCGAACGCGTCGGCCAGCCGGGCCCGGGACCGGGTCACCTCGACCAGTTCGGCCTCGGCCGGGTCGCGTTCGGCGCACAGCAGCAGGCGTGCGAGGGCGGCGTGCGCTCCACCGAACGCGGAGGTCAGATAGAGCAGGACGGGGACCAGCACCAGGCCGAGCACGGCCCGACCGGCGATGCTCCCGGCCGAGTCCATGCTGACCGCGCGGTGCTGGACCGCGACCGGTGTCGATACGACGAGCAGGCCCACGACGGCGAGCACGGCGAGCCACACCGGCGCCACGATGCCGAGGAGCATCAGGTAGGCCACCGCACGCCAGGTCGCCGGATCGGCGTAGAGGTTGCCGATGCGCCGCGCTCGCACCGGGGCGGTGTCTGCCAGTCGCAGCCGCCACCGCTCGACCTCGCCCACGGCGAGGGCGAGTCTCGGCATCACGAGCGCGAGCAGGCCCACGCCGACGACACCGAGCACGGCGGCGGCGAACAGGTCGGAACCGGTGCGCAGCGCCGCCTCGTCCGGGCTCGTGGGATGGGACCTCAGCACCCAGACCGCCGAGACCAACGGGGTCAGCGGCACGGCGAGCAGGAGCCAGAGCAGGCCGGCCGCCACCGCCGTGGTCGCCGTGTAGGCGATGCCGCGCCACGGCCACGCCGACACCAGGAACCGAGACCGGGTCACGGCCCTCAGCAGGGTGATGTCCGACGTCATTTGCCCAGGCTAGGTGAGCGCCGACGGCACGAACCAGGACTCTGGATCGAGTCTTCCGGTAGTGCTGGCAATACCCGGCGATGGTCAGCGCCGCCGGGAGTGGGCGACCGCCGGCGTAGCAGTGGCGACGTCGGGGCGGCCGGGTCCCGGCCGCCCCGACGGCACCACTCAGATGACCTGGTTGGTGGTGATCCAGTCGGTGGCCCGCACGTGCGAACCGTCGTGGTACACGTACCGGTACGTCACCTCGACCGGTGCGCCGTCCTCGCCGTAGGTGATGGTGCACTCGGTGTCCCGGATGGTGCCGTCGCTGACGGTCACGTGCCGGATGTTCCAGTCCGGCGCGTCCACCTGGAGGTTGCCCTCCTCCCGGCCACCCCACGGGTTCCCCGTCAGATACACCGAGTTGGTCAGGGTGTTGGTCATCCGGACGTTCATGGTCAGCGGCATCATCGTGTCGTAGTGCGGGTCGTCGCAGTCCTGCACGCAGTTGCCGCCCAACCCGAACTGGATCCACAGCTTCGCGCAGCCGGTGACCCGTACGGTGACCGACGAGGAGAGCTGCGTCGGCCCGTCATAGCTGAACGTGATGACGTCGGTGCCGTTGCCCGATCCGTCGGGCGTGTAGGTGACCGCGTCCGGCCCCGACGAGGCGTCGACCGTGCCGTGCTGGAGCTGGTCGAGGTTGCCGACGCCGCTCACCGCGTACCCGGCGGCGCCGTCACCGGTCACCGACGGCGCGGGGACGGTGATCGGGGCGCAGTGCGCCGCCGTCACCTCGGTCGGCGGGACCGCCGCCCAGCCGGGCTGGCTGTAGTCGGCGAGCACCACCGGGTCGGTGGTCGGGGCGCCGAGGTCCGGCAGCCCGTCGTAGTCGTAGTCGTACCAGTTGATTTCGCCCGCTCCGGTTCCGGCCACGATCTGGCTGCCGAGGTCGGCCTTGGGCGCGACCCCGTTCGGGCAGGGCCGGGACAGGATCTGCAGACCGTTGACGGTCAGGCTTCCGCCGGTGTTGCCGACCATGTCCACCACGTAGGTCACCCGGTACTTGATGATGACGCCGCAACCGCCGCCGTTCTGGTCGGCCTGGGCCAGCGCCAGCGCGAACCCGCCCTGGGCCAGGGTGGCGGACGTGCAGATCACGTCACCGACAGTGGCCGGAAGCTTGGCCGGTGGCGCCAGGCCGATCGCCTTGAAGGCCAGCGAGCAGCCGCCGGTGAGCAGCGCGTTGCGCTGCAACTGCTGGATCAGGTTCTGGGTGTCGCACTCGCTGAGGGCCTGCCAGACCTGGTACTCCCAGCCGAAGACGGTGCGGTAGTTCTCGTTGTCGATCTCCTGGCTGGCGCCGCTGCGCCCCCGGCAACCGGGCGACGCGGCGATCGGACCGGGGTCGAAGACGGGGTCGTCCGCCCGGGCCGCGGACGGGGTGACCACGAGAAGGCCGACGAGGAGGGTGAGGACGCTGACGAGCGCGCGGACTCGGCGCATGGCTGCTCCCTGGAGGATGTCGGGACGACGCGGCCAGTGTCGCGCCGTGGACCGGCTCGCAGACAGCGGTGACGGCGGTCAGCCGTACGGACTCTTCGAAAGATCGTCACGGGTGGGCCGGTACGCGCGCCCCGCGGCCCGGAACGCGTCCAGGAGGTACCGGGCCCGCCAGTCGTCCGCCGTCTCCGGGCGGTACGCGGCGAAGTACCGGTACGGGGTGAGCCCGCGCAGCGGTCGGAGCACAGTCTGCGGTGCGACGCTGCCGGCCAGGATCGGCTCGGCCAGGCCGGCGCACTCGCCCGTGTCGATCAGACCGACGTACTCCTGCTGGTCGGTCGACGCCACCTCGTCGAGCCTGATCCCCAGCCGGTGCCGCTGCATCCGCCAGTACGTCAGGGCGCCGCCGCCGGGTGGCGCCACCCACCGCAGCGCGGCGTCGGCGACGTCCACCACCGACCGCCGGGCCAGCTGGCCGGAGCGGGGCAGGGCGACCAGGTAGCTCGCGGCGAAGAGCGGGTCGACCCGCACCTCCGGGCCGCACCGGAGGCGGTCGCCGGACCAGTCGGCGGCCACGAGCACGTCGGCCAGCCCGTCGCGGACCTGGCGCAGCCCCTCGGCCCGCTCCACGACCTGGACGCTCACCCCCCACGCGGCCGGGCCGTCGGGCAGCGCCGGCAGCAGCAGGCCGGACGCCACCGGCCAGGGCACGACGAGTCGCAGGGGGGTGAGCTCGGCGGGCCCGCGCCGGGCCTGCTCGGCCACCGCGTCGAGCTCACGGAGCAGGCCCCCGGCCCGGGCGTGCAGCAGCGCGCCGGCCACGGTGAGCCGGGCCCGCCCGCCCGAGCGGTCCACGAGCCGCACGCCGACCTCTCGTTCCAGCCGGTCGAGCTGGTAGTGCAGGCCGGAGACGGAGACCCGCAGCCGGCGGGCCGCGGCGGCGAGCGAACCGGAGCGGGCCACCTCGGCGAGGACGAGCAGCCGGCGCGGATCCCAGGACAGTGGTGCGTCGGCGACCATCGAGCCCTCCCTGCGACCGGAGCAGCACAGCACGTGTCGGGAAACGGGCCGTGAACCGCCCGTTGCGGCACGGACCACGCGAGTCCACGGTACGTATGCATGGGGTGAACCCACCACCACGGTCGGCGATCGGTCGATCCGCTCGCCACCGCGTTGATCCGGATGCCGCCCGGGGCGCCCTCGACGGGCTGCTCGACGCGGCGATCACCGCCGCACGCGGCTGACCCGCAGGGCTACGTCAGCCGGCGTCGCGACTCATCCGCCACGGTGCGTGGCTTCTCGACCGGCCCCGGCCGTCGACCGTCCGGCGACGATGGCGACGGCCTCCACCAGGCTGTCCGCGCCGGCCAGGCCGCGGTCGCGCAGCTCGCCCGGGTCGACCCCGCGCGCCCGGACCGCATCCGCGAAGTGCTCGATGTCCTTGCGCATGAGCGACTGCAGGTGCGGCGCGACGTCCGGGGTGATCTCGGTGTTCAGCGCGCCCAGCATGAAGCTGGCCCCGCTGCTCACCGAGAGCGCCGTGATCAGTGCCGGGATGTCCACGTCGAGCCGCTCGGCGATGCGCAGCATGTCGGCGGCGTTCTTGAGGTTGCTCATCGTCATCGAGTTGTTGAGCAGCTTGGTGAGCTGGCCGGTGCCGACCGGGCCCATGTGCACCACCAGGCGGGAGAACGTGTCGAAGATCGGCTCACAGCGGTCGTGGGCCGCCCGGTCGCCACCCACGAACGTGGTCAGCGTCCGGGCCCGGGCGCCGGGTCCGCCGCCACTGACCGGAGCGTCCAGGTACGCCACGCCGCGCGCGGCGAAGCGCTCCCCGAACGCCACGTTTCCGGTGGGGTCGCCGGTGCCGTGGTTGACCACCACGCTGCCGGGCCGCAGCCCGTCCAAGAGCCGACGGTGGTCCAGCAGGTCGGCGATGTCGTCGTCGTCGCGCAGGCACAGCAGCAGGACGTCGACCGCTCCGGCCAGCTCCGCGATGCTCGCCGCCACCGTGTACGGCGTCCCCTCGATCGCCGCCAGCGACTCCGGACGACGGGCCCACACGTGCAGGTCGTGGTCGCTCTCGCCGACCGCACGCGCCATCGGCGCGCCCTGGTCGCCGAGCCCGATGAAGCCGACGACGGTCATCGGGCACCCGCCCCCGCCGCGACCAGGTCCGAGGCGACGTTCCACAGCCGCTCGGCGTTGCCCGGGTCGACGGCGTACGCCGCCACACCCGCGTAGTCGACCGGGCGTTCGGTGACCACCGGCGCCTCGACGCAGTCCTCGAAGTACCGCCCGCCCACGCCGTCCAGCAGGGGGGACGCGGCGAGCAGCACCGAGGTGGCGGCGCCCTGCTGCGGGGTCTTGTGCATCTCCTTGGGCGACTTCAGCCCACCGGTGTGCTTCTGCAGCCCGGTGGCGATCGCGCCCGGGTTCAGCGCGTTCGACCAGATGCCGTCGCCGGACCAGCGGCGGGTCACCTCCACGGCGAGCAGCGCCTCGGCGCTCTTGGACTGCCCGTACGCCAGCAGCGGGTCGTACGGCCGGAACGCGAAGTGGAGGTCGTCGAAGACCACCGGGGAAAAGAGGTTGCCGCTGGAGCTGACCGACACCACCCGGGCGCGGCCGGCCGCGGCCAGCGCGTCGTGGAGCCCGACGGTCAGCGCGAAGTGCCCCAGAAAGTTGGTGGCGAACTGCATCTCCCAGCCCTCGGCGGTGCGCTGCAGCTCCGGCAGCGCCATGATCCCGGCGTTGTTGATCAGCATGTGCAGCGGCTGATCCCAGCCGGCGACGAACCGGCGTACCGAATCCTGGTCGGCCAGGTCCAGCTCGCGGGCGGTGACCCGGTCCGCGCCGATGCTGGTCGCGATCTCGGCGGCGGCCTCCTCACCGGCGCCGACCCGGCGTACCGCCAGGACCACCTCGGCGCCGGCGCGGGCCAGCGCGCGGGCGGTCTCGATGCCGATGCCGCCCGCACCGCCGGTGACGATGGCCCGTTGGCCGGTCAGGTCGACCCCGTCGATGACCTCGTCGGCGGTGGAGGCGAACCCGAACGGGGTGGTGATCCGCTCTGTCATGGCTGTGGTCCCTTCCACGATCGTGCTCATGACAGACACTGTCACCCGGTGGGCCGCCGGTATCCGGGTTCCTGGTTTTCCTGGTAGTGCCGGGACCAGGCTCCCGGCCCGGTCAGCTGCCGGGGCGTCGCGGTGTCGGCCGCACCGGTCTCCGAGTCGTCGGGGACGTCAGCTCGACCACTCGGCCAACAAGAAGCAACAGATCTTCCGATCGACTCTGTGCGGAATCGTTGATTGATGTGAGGGCACTGATCTAAAGTTGTCGATATATTCTTCCCCGTACCGCCCGTTCCTAAGGGGTGCCTCCATGGCGTACAGCGGTCTCCTCAGACGTGGCACGGCCCGGTTCCTGGCGCTCTGCCTGACCGCCTCCGGGTTGGCCACCATCCTCACCACGACGCTCGACGCGGCGCCGGCCGCGGCGGCGACCACCGTGACCATCAACGGCGGCGCGACCGGCCGGACCCTCGACGGGGTCGGGGCGATCAGCGGCGGCGGGGGCAACAGCCGGCTGCTCTACGACTACCCCGAGCCGCAGCGCAGCCAGATCCTCGACTACCTGTTCAAGCCCGGCTACGGCGCCAGCGTCCAGATCATGAAGGTGGAGGTCGGCGGGGACACCAACTCGACCAGCGGGGCCGAGCCGAGCCACCGGCACACCGCGTCCGACCTGGACTGCAATCGCGGCTACGAGTGGTGGCTGATGGAGCAGGCCAAGGCGCGCAACCCGAACATCAGGCTGGCGGCGCTCTCCTGGGGTGCGCCCGGCTGGATCGGCAACGGCAACTTCTGGTCGGCCGACATGGTGAACTACCTGATCGACTTCCTGGACTGCGCGAAGAACGCCCATGGTCTGACGGTCGACTACCTCGGCGGGTGGAACGAGCGCGGCTACGACAAGGGCTGGTACGAGAGCCTCAAGACGAGCCTCAACGCGCACGGCTACGGCAACGTCAAGGTGGTCGCCGACGACACCAGCTTCGACGTCGCCGACGCGGTGGTCGCCGATCCGACCTTCGCCGCCTCCGTCGACGTGCTCGGCTCGCACTACGTCTGCGGCTACCGCGGGTCGCAGAGCAACTGTCCGAGCTCGACCAACGCGCTGGCCTCCGGCAAGACCCTCTGGGCCAGCGAGAACGGCTCCGACGACTACAACAGCGGCGCGGTGGCACTGGCCCGGGGAATCAACCGCGGCTACCTCGACGGCAGGATGACCGGCTACCTGAACTGGCCGATCATCGCGGCCCTCTACCCCAACCTGCCGTACCCGACGATGGGGGTGGCGGTGGCCGCCCAGCCCTGGTCGGGCGCCTACTCGATCGGCCGCAACGCCTGGGTGATGGCGCAGACCACCCAGTTCACCGCCCCCGGCTGGCGGTACCTGGACAGCGCCTCGGGCTACCTCGGCGGGAACCGCAGCAACGGCAGCTACGTCACGCTGCGCGATCCCGGGTCGAACGCCTGGAGTTCGGTGATCGAGACGATGGACGCCGGCGCGGCGCAGACCTTCACCGCATCGGTCACCGGCGGGCTCTCCACCGGCACCGTGCACGTGTGGGCCACCCACGCCACCGGCACCGACCCGGCCCAGTACCTGGTGCACACCCAGGACGTCACCCCGTCGGGCGGGAGCTTCACGGTGACCCTCCAGCCGGGCTGGGTCTACACCCTGACCACCGGCGCCGGTGGTGGGCACGGCGCCGCGACCAGCCCGCCCAGCGGGAGCCTGGCGCTGCCCTACCCCGACACCTTCGACGGGTACGCGGTGGGCCGGGAGGCGCGGCTGCTCTCCGACATGCAGGGCGCCTTCGAGGTGACCGCCTGCGGCGGCGGCCGCGGCGGGCGCTGCGTCCGGCAGATGTCGCCCCGGGCGCCGATCACCTGGGACACCCTGAGCGATCCGTACGCGCTGCTGGGCGACGTCGGCTGGTCGAACTACAAGGTCTCCGCGGACACCCTGCTGGAGCAGGCCGGCTACACCGAGATCATCGGTCGGGCCGGCACCCAGCACGCCTTCGGGCCGGCCGGGTTGAACGCCTACTACCTGCGGCTGAGCAACACCGGGGCCTGGTCGTTGCTGCGCAACAACACCGACAACGCGATGGTCGCCATCCGGAGCGGCACGGTCGCCGCGCCCGGCACCAACACCTGGCACAACCTGGCGCTGACCTTCTCCGGCAGCACCATCACCGCCCAGATCGACGGGGCGACCGTCGGCACGGCGACCGACGCGACCTGGGCGACCGGCCAGGTCGGTCTCGGCACCAGCCAGGGCGAGACCGCGCAGTTCGACAACCTGTCCGTCACGGCGGTCGCCGGGCCGCCCTCGACCAGCGGCCGACTCCTCGGCGCGGGATCCGGCCGGTGCCTCGACGTCCCGAACGCCAGCACCACCAACGGCACGCAGGTGGCGATCTGGGACTGCAACGGCGGCGCCAACCAGAACTGGACGTCGAGCGGCGGGGCCCTGCGGGTGTACGGGAACAAGTGCCTGGACGTGCTCCAGCAGGCCACCGCGCCCGGCTCCGCGGTCGGCATCTGGGACTGCAACGGCGGCGCCAACCAGCAGTGGACGCTGAACCCGGACGGCACCATCGTCGGCGCCCAGTCCGGGCTCTGCCTGGACGTCACCGGGGCCGGTACGGCGAACGGCACCCCGGTCGAGATCTGGACCTGCAACGGCGGCAGCAACCAGCGCTGGTCCCGCTGACCGCCGCCGCCGGGCACAGGAGCAGCTGAGATCGATCCGGATCGGCCGCGGCCCAACGGTGCCACGGCCGGTCCGGGTCGCCGCCCGGGCGGCGACCCGCAGCGGGCCGCGTGCCGCCCCGGACCTCGGTCATCGGGACCTCATCCGGCACGTGTCGTCGGCGGCCGGAATCAGAGGTGCCGGTGAGTTCTCGGCTGGACAGCCGACGCCTGCGGCTCGCAGCGCGCGGAACGCAGCCAGCCCGCCCAACCCGACCCACCCGAAAACGCGAGGCTCCGGCGGCTGCCGTCGTAGATCATTCTGAGGAAGCCTGTCGTGCGCCAGGGTGCCTGATCCGTCGACCTGCGGCCGCCTCGGTGTGGCATAGCCGCACCGGAGTGCGACCGGAGACAGCCTCTTCAGGCGGTCGGGGCGTTGAGGATGCAGTCAACGGCCAGGTAGAGGGTTTCGGTTTCGGATTTCAGGATCGAGTCCTCGGCGGGTAGGGCTCGTTCGATGGAGAGCCCCTGCAGGACGGTGAGCAGGAATCTCACTCGGCGTGTGTGGTCCTCCCTGGGGAGCGCGCCTTCGTCAGCGAGAACCGTCAGCCAGTACTCGACCCGGCGCCCCCCTTCCCGCTCCACGGCCCGATACGCCGCGCGTACCTCCGCGGTCTGTTCGGGGGCGATGAATGTCTGGTACGCCGCGCCCCACGCCGCACGCGCCTGCTCCCCCACTCCGGCGGGGGCGAGCACCTGCCGCAGACAGCTGACCAGCCGATCCCGGGCGGGTAGCGACCGGTCGTGGATCGGGTCGTCCGGGAAAATCTGGTCGTAGATCCTGGCGAGCACGGCGTCCTGCAGCGCGCGCTGGGTCGGGAAGTGGAACCTGAGCGAGCCCGTGCTCACCCCTGCCCGCGCCGCGACCGCACGCACGCTCAACCGCGTGGTCACATCCTCTGCGAGCATCGCCGCCGCAGCCGCGAGGATCCGTTCCCGTGAGCCGGCACTGCCGTCGTCTCGTGCCATCCGTCACCTCCTGGCACAGCGTACTAGCACGCCGTGCTAGCGTCGCCACTAGTACAGCGTGTTAGTGCGAAGCGGCGGCCAACGGTGAGCGAGGAAACGTGATCGACAACTGGCGGCAACGGCGGGCAGCCAAGCGCATCACCAGCGGAGACGGACGGGCCTTGAAACGTCTCCGCTGGTGGCAACTGCCCTTCCGCGCCCTGTACTACCTCCCGCTACCCGACGGGGGCGGCCGGCGGACGGTGTATGCCGTCGACATCCCGCGCCGGACCGACCCGGAAGGCGGCAAGGCGAGAGCGCACCTGTATCTCGACGGCAGACACCACGCCGAGTCCAAGCTCCCGGCTGCCTTTCCCGTCGAGGGGGGCACCATCGAAGTGGCGGCCAGCGCCTTCGGGCTCAAGCGGTGCCACTACGTCACCATCGCCGGCGCGGAGCACCGACTCATCCCTGACCCGAAGTCCGCCGAGGGACGCCGCGCCCGCATCGAACGCGAGCACCCGGCACTGAGCCACTCGATCAGTTTCCTCTCGGCGCTGATGCTCCTCGTCGGCGTGGGCCTGAACCTGCTGCAACTCGCCGAACCGGTGTCGCAGATCCCCCCGATCGCCGAGAACATCGGAACTTTCGAATCGCCCGTCCGGCTACCGATCTGGCTCAACTTCGCCCTGGCCGTCGGGGCCGCGCTGGGGAGCACCGAGCGGGCACTCCGCCTGCGTCACAGCGTGCTCGACCAAGCCGGAAAGTAACCACATCCACCAGAGGAAGCCATGACCACCATGAACACACCGAACTCCCTACTGACTCCGGCCGAGCCCCGCAACGGGCCGTCAGTCCCCACCGGAGTTGAGTACCACCGGGTGCTCGCCGGCGACAAACGCCGTATCGGCCGCGGCATTCTCGCGATCATCCTCCTGCTGGCCGGTCTCGTCGTCTTTCCGACGGCCATCGGCAGAGCGGCTGCGCTCCTCGACGTACGGATGGGCAACACCCCGCCAATCCTGGGCGGCAGCGACTACACGCCGCTCTACCACGCCAGCACGATGTTCTCCCTCGGCCTGCTCATTCCGTGGAGCATGCTCATCCAGCGGTGGCTCTACGGCGTACCCAGTGCGTCGCTGCACTCCGTGACGTCGCGGTTCCGCTTCGACCTGCTCGGCAAGTCGCTGCTCATCTTCGGTCCCGCCTGGCTGGTGGTCAACGCCCTCGGAGCCCTCACACCCGTCGAGGAGTCCCCCTGGTCGCAGACCGACCTCGTCGCCATCTTCCTCGCCACGATGCTCCTCACCCCGCTGCAGTCGGCTGGTGAGGAATACGGCGTGCGGGGGCTGATCTTCCGAGTGATCGGAAGCTGGACCCGCAGCCCACGGGCGGGACTGATCACCGGGGTGCTGGCCTCGAGCGTACTGTTCACGGCCGTACACGGCGCGACGGATCCGTACATCATCGTCTGGTACTTCGTGCTCTGGACCGGACTGGCCATCATCACCTGGCGCACCGGCGGGCTTGAGATCCCCGTCATGCTGCACGCCGTCCTCAACACGTTCAGCCTCATCCTGGCCGTGTCCCTGCGGGTGGACCTCGGTAGCGCACTGCAGGACCGCTCAGCCGGAGTCGGCACGCCGTACCAGCTCGTCCCCGCCTTTGCGGTCGTCGTCATCACCGCGACCATCTGGTGGCGTACCCGAAAGACAGGACCAGCACTCACCCCCGGGCCAACCGGCCGCGGTGCGACGCCACGCCACACACGGTCGTGACGGGACAGCGGCGGCCCCGGACCTGGGGCCGCCGCTCGTCCGCCGTCGCCGGTCAGCACTCGAAGACCGCATCGATCAGGTTGTGCAGTGGAGTGCGTTCGCCCGGATCGGTGACGCTCGTTTGCCTGCCGCCGATCGCTGCGCTAAGGGCAGGACTTCGTCACGGAGCACAAGGGCACGTCATCACTCCCGCGCCAGCGGACCGCGCGTTCGTCCACCAGGTCATCTTCAACGGACGCACCCGGAGGTGCGCGTCAAACCAAACGGTTTGGGTGTTGGCCTCAGTGCGGACGAGGGAACATGCGCTCGACGGCGGTCACCAGTGCGGCGCGACGGGCGGCGATAGAGGGGTCCACGGCCTGGTCTGCGGCAGCGGCGGCGATTTCGGGCTGACCTGCCCAGGTCATGGCGATCTGGTTGATCAGGGCGAGGACGTCGACCGGGTCCCAGGCCGGGTCGAGCAGCCCGATGCGCTGAGCGTCGCGGAGTTTGTCGAGCTTGCCGGCGATCGTGGCCTGGAGGGGGCTGGTGGTGTTGTCTGCGGACCCGGCCAGTTCCAGGCGACCCCACGTGATCAGGCGGTAGTGGTCCGGACGAGCCGCGAAGTGGTCGAAGAGGATGCCGGCATAACCGGGCAGGTCGGCCGGATCCAGCTGAGTCGCCTCGACGAGCGCGGTCGTCTCGTGTTCGGCGACGTGCGCGTAAAGGGCTTCCTTGCTGCGGAAGTAGGCGTAGACACGTTCCTTGCTCGTCCTGGCGTGCTTGGCGATGCGGTCCACGCGGGCGCCGGCGATCCCATGCCGGGCGAACTCCTCCTTGGCCGCGGCGACGATCCGCTGGCGCGTGGAGTCGGTGGACTCGCTCGAGGTGGCGGCGTCCGGGGTCCGGCCAGGGCTGGTGGAACGAGGCATGAGCCCAGGATAGGCGACCGAACCGTTCGGTTTTGCGCGGCACTCCGGACAGGCGTACGGTAATACCGAACAGTTTGGTTTGGTCAGCTATGGGCTGCCAATTCGACACGAGGAGCGATCTCATGCAGCACCGCACCCTGGGACGGCAGGGACTGCGCGTCTCCGCGCTCGGACTGGGCGTGATGGGGATGTCCATGGCCTACGGCCCCTCGAACGACGAGGACGGCATCTCCACCATTCACCGCGCCCACGAACTCGGAGTCGACTTCTTCGACACCGCCGAGCTGTACGGCCAAGGCACCGGCAGCAACGAGACGCTGCTCGGCAACGCAGTCAACGACTTCCGCGACGAGGTCGTCCTGGCCACCAAGTTCGGCTTCGACATGACCAGCAAGACGTTGGGGAGCGGCGTCAACAGCCGCCCGGAGAACATCCGCGAGGTCGCCGAAAACAGCCTGCGCTACCTCCAGACCGACCGCATCGACCTCTTCTACCAGCACATCTCCGACCCCGACGTACCGGCCGAGGAGGTCGCCGGCACTGTCGGTGACCTGATCACCGAAGGCAAAGTGCAGTACTTCGGCCTGAGTAACGTCGGCCCGCAGTACATCCGCCGCGCCCACGCCGTCACCCCGGTCACAGCCCTTCAATACGAGTACTCGATCTTCGAACGCGAGGTAGAGGACGAGATCCTGCCGGTCCTGCGGGAGTTGGGGATCGGCCTGGTGCCGTACTCGCCGCTCGGCCGCGGCTTCCTCTCCGGTGTGGTCAAGCCCGCCGACGAGTACCCCGAGGACGACATGCGCCGCTGGGACGAGCGCTGGCAGGGCGAGAACTACGCCTACAACCTGAACGCCGCCGAGCAGCTCCGAAAGCTCGCCGCCACCAAGGGCATCACCCCCGCCCAGCTCGCCCTGGCATGGCTGCTCGCCCAGGGCGAGGACGTCGTCCCGATCCCGGGCACCCGCAGCGCCACACGTCTGGAGGAGAACGTCGGCGCCACCGACGTAGAACTCACCGAGGCCGACCTGGCCCGTATCCGGGAGGTCCTCCCCCAGGGCTCCGCAGGCAGCCGCTACCCGGCTTCGATGATGACCGGCTTCCGCACCGACTGACAGCCCTACTCCAAGTTCGGCGGTCCCGGGCAAGCGGCGGCGAGCAGCGGCAGCGTGCCCTCCCGGGCGGGGCTATGACCGGGAGGACACGCCGACGCGCGCACCAACCACAGCGCGCCCTGCTCCTCCTGGCAGACGACCCTGGCCACCGGGTAGTCGTCCGCCTTGATCGGATGCCCACCACACGGGACATGACCCTAGTACGGCAGCCGCCGTTTGAGATGTTGCTGGACGGGCCGGGTAGACGAGATGTGACCGCAAGAACGGCCGTGGCCCGCATGTTCGCAGCCGCGATCGGCGTCAACGAGGACATCGCGAACGCCAACAGTGCCGGCTGCCTTGCCGCCCACCCGCTCGACACATCCGGCAAGGGCGAAATCGAGATCCACCAGGGCGACACGCTCCGGAGGCTGTCATCGATCTCCGCCAGCGCGACACGTACGGATCCGGAACCGTCGCCAGACTCGGCGGAGCGGTCGACCTCGGCGCCGCGCGTACGGTCGGGCGCGCCAACTGAGGGCGGGCCGGACTGTACCGACACCCCGAACCCGGCGCCGGTGTCGGTGACGACCACGCTGTTGTGGGCCAGCCGCACGAACGGCTGGTCGAGCGTCGGGAGTCGTCGTAATCGTCGACCGGTCCGACCCGGCATCGGGCGGCGACCTCGTGCTGGATGCACGAGGTCGCCGCCCGACGGTCGACCGGAGCGGTTACCGCACCACGGTCACTCGGTCGATCGCGACGGCAGCGGACGATGCCGACCTGACCCGAATGGTGTTCGCACCGGTCGCCAGCGACAGACCGAGTGTCTTCGTGGCCACGGCGGTGGCCGATCCCGTCGCGGGGAGGTTCACCGTGCTGGCGGTGCCCCCGTTGACCTGGAGCTGGACGGTCTGCGCAGTGGCGCTCGCGTAGTCCAGGCGGACGGTGTGGTTACCGGCCGCCGCGACCGTCAGACCGGTGATGTCCAGCGTGCCGCTGCCGCTGAGGCCCGTCACCGCGGAGCTCCCCGAGCAGCCTGAGCAGCTCGTCGCGGTGGCGGAGCCGGCGAGCGTGTTGCCGGCTGCTTCCGCCTCGGTGGCGCGCTCGATCGTCAGGGCGTCGATGTCCGGGGCGAAGGCGCCGGGGTTATCGAGCTTGATGGTGTTGTTGCCCGCCACCAGCGGCACGTCGACGCTCCACTTGTTGAGGAACTCCCAGCCGCCGGAGTCCGGCAGGTTCTCGGTGCTCAGGACGGTCCCGTTCACCGTGATGCGGACGGATCGCGGATCGGCGGACGTGTAGCTGAAGGTCATCCGGTGGGTGCCTGCCGTCGACGCGGTCACGTTGTTGAACTGGACCGAGCCACCCGAGCCGACGCTGCCGATCTTCGACCCGTTGGAGCAGCCCTTGCACGCCTGCACGGAGGCGCCGCCGGCGAGGGTGTTGGCGGCGGACTCCGCCTCGTACCGGGCGTCGCCGCTTCCGATCTGGGCGAGCGGCGTCTGAGAGATCTGCACGGCCACTCCACCGGTGGCGATCTCGGGCAGGGACAGCGTGGTGGCGCTGGTGACGGTCTGCGTGCTGACCTGCACCCGGCCCGACGCGTTGTCCGAGAAGATCGTCGCGGTGTAGGAGCCCGCGCCGAGGAAGGTCAGCGGAACGGACGCCGTGCGCGCCGGCGAGGTCATCCCGGCGATGAACCAGTCGCTGCCCGAGCGGCGGGCCATCGTGATGTGGTCCCCCGGGAAGCCCTCCACGACCTTCGTCTCATCCCACCTTGTCGGGATCGCCCGCATGAGGTGGCGCCCCGGCCACTGCTCGTACGCGGCGGCCGAGTCGGCGTAGTTGATCATGCCGGTGTTGTAGACGATCGCCTGCGCGAGAGTGTGTGCCTGGGTGAGCACGGACGCGTTCTGCGAGATCATCGCCGGCGTGTAGTCCATCGGGCCGATCGGACCACGCGTGAAGGGGTAGGTGACGTCGGCGGCGGCGGTGGTGGGCGGCGGGTACTTGTAGTGCTCGGTGCCGGCGACGGCCTCGGTGGTGAGCACCCACGGCCAAGTGCGGTTCTCGCCACCGGGCTTCGTGCTGCCGTGCAGGTCGAGCATCATCTGCCCGGCGCCGGCGGCGTCGCCGATGGACTGGTACCACTGCTGGACGGCCTGCGAGTCGTTCAGGAAGAAGTCGACCTTCAGTCCGTCCACTCCGTACGCCTTGTGATCCGTGATGAGTTTCGTCGCCGCGGCCGGGGTCTGCCCCGCGTCCGCGGTGACCCAGGCGAACACCTTCACCCCCTTCTGGTGCGCGTAGGCCGAGATGGCCGGAAGGTCGACCGCCGGGACATAGCAGCAGTCGACGGTGATGTACTCGAAGCCCATCGAGGCCGCGAAGTCGACCATCTGCTTCTGCTTGTTCAGGTCGGATGCGCTGTCCTCGTCGGTGTACCACGACCAGGCCGCCCGCCCGGGCCGGACCCACGAGGGGGTCGACGCGGCCGGCGGGTTGAGGTTCTGCACCAGGTCGCTGTTGTAGAGCTTGTCAAGGTTCGAGGCAATGATGGCCGTGCGCCAGGGCGTCTGGAACGGGTAGGTGCTCGCGATCGGAAAGCCCTGGTCGGGAGTTCGCGCGACGTTCAGCAGGCCGGTGCCGGCGCCATCGCCCCGGAGCATCGCAGGCGCGTAGCTGGCGTTGGCGTTGTAGACGTTCGCCTCGCTGATGAGGGCGAAGTAGCTGTTGCTGTTCACCGAGATCAGGGCCGGCATCGTCAGGTTGGTACCGGCGTTGAGGCCGGCGGCGTTGCGGTAGATGTAGTCCTGCTCGTAGTTGGCGTTCCAGGGTGCGGCCCAGCCTCCGTCACCTGGGTTGAGCCGGAAGCCGGTGGACTCGCCGGTGATGCTGGCGGCCCCGGTGCCGGGGATCCGGTACCGGAAGGCGATGCCGTCGTTGTACGCGCGGGCGATGAGCTGCAGCGTCGCGCCGCCCCTGGTATAGGTCAGCGTCATCTCGCGGCCGTCGTTGGTGTAGCTCGGCTTCGTCCCGGCCGGCAGCGAGTACGTCTCGGTGATCACGGCCCGGGTCTCTCCCGTGTAGGTCAGGCCGCTGGTGAAGTCGGTGGTGCTGGTGGTGATGCCGAGCGGCGACGAGTCGAACACCGTGGTACTGCCGGCGGTGACACCGTAGGTGATCGCGCCGCTCGCGTGGTCGCTGACGGTGAGATTGATCTGACCGTCCGGCGAGGTGATCGTGTGCGTGACGAGAGCGGCCGCCGGGGTCGCTGTGAGCAGCGACAGCCCGAGCGCGGCGACCACCGTCGCCCCGATGGCGATGGATGTGGGACGGCGTCGATTTCGCATGCTTCCCCTTGTCAATGGTGGGGTGCCTTGGTCTCCCGAGGTCCTGTCCTCAGGAGACGTTCTCGAGGCTAGGAGCAGTCGAGTCACCCAGGAATGCGCCTTCTGCCTCGGGGACTGGACGTTCCGACTCGGTTGCCGCTGCTCCCGGCGCCCTCGGGGCGAGCGTCCGAGGTCGGAACAGCAGCAGCTGCGGGAGCGACGTCGCGAAGTAGTCCGGCGCGGCGTCCGGTTCGAGGCTCCGCGGGAGCGGTTGAGCGTCGGCGATCGCCTGGGCCGCCTCCGCCCGCTTCTGGTCGCCGAGGAGGGCGTGCAGAGCCGAGAGGCGCTCGTGGATCGTTGTCGTCGGTGCGAGCGGATGGCGCGCCTCGCCGAGAGTCGCGGGAGGGGTGAGCGCAGCTTCGGCATGCCGGAGCGCCGAGTCGATGTCCCCGTCCGCCTCCGCCTGGCGGCTGAGCGCGAGGGCGACGTGCTCCCACGCGGAGAGGGCCAGACCCTCTCCGCCCTCCCAGGGCGCGAAGGGGCGCGAGGTCAGGACGGCATGGGCATCCGCGGCCCGGCCGACGGCGGTCAGCAGTTCGACGTACGAGATGGTGAGGTCGTCGCGCTCAAGAACCAAGGAGAGCCTGTCCTCCAGGAGGTCCAGTCGTCGCTCGGCCGGGGCGCCGACGAGCGCGAGGAGCTGGTCTCGTTCATAGAGGAGACGGGCCGAGGGGTGAAGGCCGAGGGCCGCGCCGTACCAGCCGAGGGCATCCTCGGCCATGCCGTAGAGGTTCACGGCGGCGACGGCGGCGTTGCGCAACGTCACCGCGTCCGCCTCCCCGGAGTCGATCGCGCGCCGCCAGAGCCGCAGGGCTTCCTCCTCACGGCCGGCGTCGTAGAGAAGCATCCCGAGCAGCGCACCCGTGCGGTGGTCGTCGGGGAACAGGTCGAGCACGGCACGCAGCGCGTCGTGGTCGTCGAGCCCGACGGGGAAACACCGGCGCGGGTCGACGCGGCGGGACTCCGCGAGAGCGTCGTCCGCGCTCTCGATCTGGCCGGCCCGACGGAGCAGCACGGACCGGTGGAGGTGGGCGATCGGACGGACATTGCCCGACAGTCCGACCGGCCGCTCCCCCGCCTGCACGAGCAGGGTGATCGCCCGATCGTCCTCGCCGGCCGCCGCGAGCTCGAGCGCCACGTCGATGACGGTACGACCGTCGGTGCTCACCGGCAGACCGGCGAGCGCGCGAGCCACCTGGTCGAGCGGATCGAGCGCGAGCCGGCTCCGGAGGTGCTCGTCCGCCAGGTCGGTGCGGCCGAGGCGTCGCTCGAGGATGATCCGGAGCGCGAGCGCACGCGAATCGGCGGCATTGACGGCCAGCGCCTTCTCGACGGCCGCCAGCGCAGCACGGTCCGACCCGCCCCGCGCCAGGATCCGAGCGGATTCCAGCTGGGCCGGGGCGAGCCATCGGACGTCCCACGCGGCCTTGGCGAAGGCATCGAGCGCAGCTGCGTCGCGACCGGTGCGCATCAGGACCAGCCCCAGTAGGTACCGGGCCTCGCCGTCGCGCGGGTTGCCGTTGCGCCGGGTCTGGCGGTCGAGCGCGCGCCGCAGGTGCGTCTCGGCCTCCGCATAGCGGCCGCGGCGCAGGAGGTGCTCGGCGAGCGCCGTGTTGCTGCGGCTGTCCAGCTCGTCGCGGCGAAGCGCCTCCTCCCAGTAGGGCAGCGGCGATCTCGTCGGGTGCCGGTTCTGGGAGAGATGGATGCCCGTGAAGTACAGCTCGTCCTGGCTGGCGATCTCCTGCGGAGCGGGCGGCTCGCTCGCCGTCCACGGCTCCTCGGTGCTGATCTCCGCGCGGGGACGCCAGGCAATCAGGCGTCCACCATCATCGCCGGTGACCCGCAGTTCGTGATCAGCAGGTCGAGCCGACCCCGTGGCCGCCTCGAAGCGGAACGGTACCCCCGGGGCGATCCAAACCCGCTCGTCGATGATCACGTCGTCACCGGCCGTCACCGTGACGCGTACGTCACGCTCGGCGACCAGGCAGACGCCTCCGGCCACCACGCCGTCCGCGACGTCGAGCCGCACGGCGGCCTCCGCCGTCGCCTGGTGCGCGGGCCCGATCTCGTGGATCGGGAACCACAGCTGGCTGAACTCCTTCGTCTCTCCCGGCTCGAGCCAGGCGAAGTCGGGCTGGTTGTCGGTGTAGACGCCGGCCATCAGTTCCACGTACGGCCCGTCCTCGTCGGTCAGGAGCCGGTCCCACGCGTGCCCGAAGGCCGCGTCACCCCACGTCCACTGCTTCTTGCCCGGAGCGATGTGGCGATCGGCGACGTGCACGAACCCGGCCCGGGCCCGGTGGTCGTAGCCGCCGAAGAAGTCGTCCTCGGTGTCGGTGACCATGTACGACGTCGGCACGGGGATGTTCCGGTAGAAGTCGATCCGGTCGCCGCCGGTGGCGTGCCGAGCCGGGTAGTCGACGCCGTAGTAGGGCCGGTCAGCCTCGGGGAACGCGGTGACGGCGCGCCGGGCGTGGTCGGCCACATAGGCGACATCGGTCGGGAAGAACGACTGGTAGTCGTCGTGCACGCGCGCCGCGACGTTGGCCCACCAGAGGAAGGTCTGGACGTCGCTGGTGCGGTTGTGGAGCCGCACGACGAGTTCCACGACGGCACGATCCGGGGACAGGCGTACGCCGTGCATCCCTTTCATGCGGGTGAACGGGTCGTGGTCGGAGCACCAGACGGTGACGGATCCGTCCGCGTGCTCCTCGATCGCGGTGTCGACGGGGAGGAAGGTCGCGGGCCGGTGGTGCTGCGGCCAGTTGAACTCGACGCCGCCGGAGATCCAGGGTCCGGCGAGCCCGACGAGCGCCGGCTTGATGACATTGTTGCGGTAGAAGAAGTCGTAGTCGGCCGTCTTGTCGTAACCGATGTGGATGCGTCCGCCCAGCTCGGGGAGGACCATGAGCCGGATCCAGCGGTTCTCCAGATGGATGGCCTGCCAGGTCCGGTCGGTCGGCTCGGAGGAGACCCGGTCGATGAACGGGATCGGATAGACGCGTCCGCTCGACCCCTGGTAGACGCGACGGTCGAGGAACATCGGGAACTCGTCGGGCGTCCCGGGCTGATAGGTCGGAATGGTCACCGGGGCGCTCCACGCGACAGCGTCGCCGGCGTCGAGGCGTTCACGCAGGTGTTCGGGTGCGGCCGGGCGGAGGTCATCGCTGAGCATTGCTCCATCCAATCGGCGAACCCCTCCTGCTAGGAATGCAGTAAGGGCAAGCACCCATGGACAATCCGACGATTGTTACCCCAGAATGTCCCCATGCCCGTCGAGGATGGATTCCGGGGGCAGCGGCTCGTCGTCGTGCCGCGGCCCGTCGTCTCCGGCGCGCTCAGGAAGCCGGTCACCCGGCGCCTTCTGGTGACCGACGTCGGCTACTATCCGGACGCGCTCGACCATCAGATGAGCAGACCGCGCGGCACGAACGAGACGATCGTCATGGTCTGCGCCGCGGGCACCGGCTGGGCGCGGATCGGCGACACGACCCATCGGATCGGCAGCCAGCAGGCGATCGTCATCCCTCGGGGCGTCCCCCATTCGTACGGCTCGGACGAGAGCCATCCCTGGACGATCTGGTGGGCACACATCGCGGGCACCGATGCGCCGGAGCTCGTCGAGGGGATGGAGGTCACGGCGGCGCGACCGGTGCTACGGGTACGGACGATGGAGCGCGCTGTCGCGCTCCTCGACGAGATCGTCACCAACCTCGAACGGGACCAGACGCCCGCCCGGCTGATGGCCGCCTCCGGCGCCGCGTGGAAGCTGCTGACCCAGTTGGCGGTCGACTGCCTGCTGCCGGCACCCGAAGATCCGCTGCAGCGGGCGATGAACTATCTGAGCGACCGGCTCGACGGATCCGTGCGGGTGCCTGAGCTCGCCCGACTGGTCGGCGTCTCTCCGACCCATCTGACGTCGTTGTTCCGGCGTGCGACGGGCGGCGGCGTCCTCGCCCACCACACGGCGCTGCGGATGGCGCGAGCGCGTCAGCTCCTCGACACGACGGATGCGACGATCGCGGAGGTGGCCCGCGATGTCGGATACCACGACCCGTTCTACTTCTCACGGCACTTCCGGCGCCGCCACGGGATGAGCCCCTCGGCCTTCCGCGCGCGGGACTCGTGACTGGCGAGCGGTGGGCTCCGCCGATCATCCGGTGAGGCGGATGCCCCATGAGACGCTCCATCGCTCGCCGGCGTCGAGCCAGCGCAGTCCCTCTCGCGTGCGGAGCGCGTTCGGCGGCGCGGTCATCGGCTCCACGGCGAGCGCGACCCGCGCTTCGCCATGCTCGGTGGGGAACGCATCCGCCCGGTACAGCTGGGTCCAGCGGTAGGCCGGGTCGGCCCAGAGCTCGAGCTGCGTCCCGTCATCGGCGCCGAGGCGATGCACGAGCTCACCGTCGGCATCCTCCCGCATCAGCGTGGCATGGCCGGGTGCCTCGGCGACGAGTCGCGGTCGCCGGAGGTCGCTGGACGTGCCGTCGACCGGGAAGCGTTCGCGCGGGATGTGCCGCTTGTCCAGACGGTAGGCGTGCGTCGCGTCCACGCTGAGTCGCAGCGCTTCGACTGGCTGTTCGCCGAGACGTAGGTAGGGGTGGGCGCCCAGGGCGACCGGGGCGCGCTCGGCGCCGACGTTGACGACGTCGGTGGTGACGGTCACTCCTCGGTGATCGACCCGGTAGACGACGACGACATCGAGTTCGAACGGATAGCCGGGAGGACGTCGGATGATCGTGCCGAGCACGATCGCGGCCCTCTGCTGACGGACGATGTCGAAGCGTCTGCCGGCGAGCAGGCCGTGGTTGGCGTTGCCGAGCTCCGGCTCGCTGACGTCGAGCTCGTGGCGGCGGCCGTCGTGCCACCAGCGCGCGTCCTCGACGCGGTTCGGCCACGGCGCGAGGATCGCCCCGGCCATGCCGGGGACTCCAGGCATAGTATCCGTGGGCTCGACGAGGTCGACGCCGCCGACGGTCAGGCGGCGCAGCGACGCCGCCAGCGGCTCGACGACGAGCGTGGTCGAGCCGCAGGCGGACCTGACCGTCGGCCGTGGGGGCCACGCGACGGGACTCATACCGCCTCGATGCGGAACAGCACCGTGCGATCCGGGTCGAGGGAGGGTGCCTCGAGACCGTGGACATGCAGTGCCCGCCCCGTCGTACGCACGCCGGCGTCGAGCCACGGCGGCCGCTGCCCGGCGGGTACGGGGACCCCCGGCGCGAACTCGGTGACGCGGTACCGCCGTTCGGGATCGAGCCCGGGGAACCGCAGGCGCGCGGGCGGCCAGGTGGCCGTGCGCGACAGCACGGTGAATCCGAAGATCGCCTCGGAACCGTCGACCGCGACGACCCCGTCGAGTCGCACGTCCGCACCCGTGTCCGCGCGAACCGTTCGGCCGGTGTGGAGCAGGCTCCGATGCTGCTTGTGCGCGTCCACCCATCTTCTGACGTGGGCGAACGTGTCGTCGTCGAGCTCGGTCAGGTCCAGTTCGACGCCGAGGTTGCCCCAGAAGGCCGTCGCCGCGCGGAAGTCGAGCGGCGCGACGCGGTGGGTGGTGTGCGAGTCCTCGGCACCGATGTGGGTTCCCTGCAGCTCCGGCGGGACGAGCACGCCCGTCCATCGCTGGATGTCGACGCGTTCGTGCGGGTCGTTACAGTCGGAGGGCCAGACGCGGTCCGTCCGGTGCAGGACGCCGAGGTCGATGCGACCGCCGCCGCTCGCGCACGACTCGATCTCGAGCCCGGGATGCCGGCGGCGCAACTCGTCCATCATCGCGTACGCGGCGAGGGTCTGCTCGTGGACGCCCGCCCGGCCGCTCCCGCTGTGGCCGGCATCGGTGAGGTACCGGTTGTGGTCCCACTTGATGTAGTCGATGCCGAGCCTGTCGACGAGGGCGGACACCTTTCCGAGGACGTGCGCGTAGGCGTCCGGGTTCCCGAGGTCGAGCACGTGCTGGTACCGCGACGGGAGGCCCGGTCCGTGGCCGCCGTCGAAGATCCAGTCGGGGTGGGCGCGCGCGAGCTCGGAGTCGAGGTTGACCATCTCCGGTTCGAACCAGAGGCCGAACTGCAGCCCGAGGCCGTGGACGTGGTCGGCGAGGCCGTCGAGGCCGTCCGGCCAGACGACCGGGTCGACGTCCCAGTCGCCGAGCGAGCTGGTGTCGTCGCGGCGCCCGGTGAACCAGCCGTCGTCGAGGACGAACCGCTCGATCCCGAGGTCTGCGCTGCGCTCGGCGAACCGCCGCAGCTTCGCCAGGTCGTGGTCGAAGTAGACGGCCTCCCAGGTGTTGGAGAGGACCGGCCTGGCCGACTTCGGGTGCGCAGGACGGGCCCGGAGCATCCGGTGCATCCGGTGGGTGACCTCGTTCAGGCCGTCGCCCCACACGCCGTGGACCGTAGGGGCGGCATAGGACTGGCCGGGCTGGAGGGTGAGCTCGCCGGAGAGCAGGATCTCACCCGCGCGCAGGTGCCGGGTGCCGGCGGGGGTGCGTTCGGCGGCGAGGAGCTGGTTGCCGCTCCAGGCGAGGTGCGCGGTCCACACCGCGCCCCGCTCGAACCCGAACCCCGCCTCACCGGCGGCGAAGATGGTGGAGTGGTCGAGTCCGGGTTTTCCGCCACGGCTTTCGCGCAGCCAGGTCCCGATCGGGAGGGGATGGCGCTGCGGAACGCGCTCCAGTGCCCACCGGCCGCTGAGGTCGAGCAGCTCGCCGGCCGTGTCCGGGAGCGGCAGGGCCAGCTCGACGCCGTCGAGCGCGTAGGGCTCCGTCCCGTCGTTGCGCAGTTCAGCGGAGAGCGACAGCACGCCCTCCGCGCTCAGGTCGAGCCGGAGCGCGATCCGCAGCGCGGAGTCTGGATCGGTGGCCACGCTCTCGACCCGGTCGTCGGTCGTCGTGTTGGCAGCATCGCGGAACCACGGCGCGAACGCCCGCCCGCCACGGTTTCCCGTGACACCCGGACGACCGAGCCACCCTTCGGCGAGCTGAGGGATGACGGGCACGGGCTGCGGGTAGGTCACCGCGCTGTCGCCGATGGTCGGAAGCGTGGCGGATCGCAGGTCGGCGAGCTGCTCGTGGTCGAGGGCGCCGAGGTCGGCTCCCCAGTGCAGGATGCGCGGGAGGCGCCCGTCGGTGAGGTCGACGACGACGCTGACGCCGCCGCGCCTGAGGTGGACGATGTCCGGTGCGAGGGGCATCTCTATCCCTTCAATCCGCTGCTGGCGATGCCGGCGAAGAACTGTCGCTGCAGGACGATGAAGACGATGACGAGGGGCAGGGTGCAGATGAGCGCCCCGGCCATCAGGGCGGGGTAGTCGGTTCCGAACTGTCCCTGCATGCTCGCCAGGCCGACCGTGAGCGGACGGTTGTCGCCGGCCGGCGAGACGATCAGGGGCCAGAGCAGGTCGTTCCAGGAGTACAGGGAGGTGAGCACGGCGAGAGCGGCGAGCATGGGTCGCGCCATCGGCAGCATCACGCGCCAGAAGACCCGCAGCGTCCCGGCCCCGTCGAGCTGCGCGGCCTCCTCGTACTCCTTCGGCATGGTGATGAACGCCTGCCGCATCAGGAAGGTGCCGAAGGCGCTGAAGATGCCGGGGATGGCCAGTGCGGGGACGGTGTTGAGGAGTCCCAGTTCCTTCATGATGTCGAACTGGCCGAGCACGAACAGCTGACTCGGCACCATCAGCATGAGCAGGAAGAGCGCGAAGATCACCTTGCGGCCGGGGAATCGGAGCCGGGCGAAGGCGTACCCGGCGAGCGCCGCCACGAGGACCTGCCCGGCGACGCGGAGCACGAGCGAGGTCGCCGACACCGCGAACTGGGCCCAGAACGGGACCGACGCGAAGAACGTGTCGAAGCCGACGAGAGTCGGGGTCGCGGGGAAGAGCGTGGGCGGGAGGGAGGCCACCTCGTTGGAGGTCTTGAACGCGGTGAGGATCTGCCAGACGAACGGCACGACCATAAGCGTCGCGGCGACGATCAGGAGGACGTGGATCCGCCACTGACCTCTGCTGCTCGCGGAGCGGCCCCGCGGACTGCGTCGGCCGGCGGTCAGCACGCGCGGGGTGGCGAGTTCGATCTCAGTCATAGTTCACCCACCTCCTCTGCAGGCGGAACTGGATCGCGGTCGCGATCATGATGATGACGAGCAGCACGATCGCGATGGCCGCGCCGTACCCTTGCTTGAACTGGACGAACGCGGCCTCGTAGAAGAGATAGACGATGGTCTTTGAGCCGTCGATGGCGGTGTTGTTCACGCTGCCGAGCATCACGAAGACCAGGTCGAACATCTGCAGCGCGCTGATGATCGTGAGCACGGTGACGAAGAATATGCTGGGGCTCAGCAGCGGCAGCGTGATCGAGAAGAACTGCCGGATGCGCCCGGCTCCGTCGACGGCCGACGCCTCGTAGAGCTCGACCGGGATGCTCTGCAGCCCGGCGCCCAGAATGATCAGGTTGACCCCGAGGCCCATCCAGATGCCGACGACGGCGAAGGCGTAGATCGTGAAGCGGTCGTCCGCAACCCAGTACTCCCCGGGGATGCCGACGAGGGAGAGCAGGTAGTTCAGGATGCCGAAGTCGCCGTTGAGGATGAACCGCCACACCATCCCGACCGCGACCGGGAGGGTCACGACAGGGAGGAAGAACAGCACCCGGTAGAGGGTGCGTCCCTTCGCGGCCTGTTCGATCAGGGCCGCCAGGACGATCGCGATCGGGATGCCGAGGAGGACGAGGAGGGTGTACCGAGCGGAGTTGCCGAGAGCACGCCAGAAGTCCTCGTCACTCAACAGCTTCGTGTAGTTGTCGACGCCGGTGAACGTGCCGGCGCCGAAGACGGGCACCTTCATGAAGCTCTTGACGAAGGTCGAGAGGAACGGCCAGAGATACAGCGCGGCGAGCCCGACGAGCGCCGGGGCGATCATCGGGATCGCCCACCAGTCGATGCGGTTCCGAGGCCGGCGGACGGGCGGGGGCGAGGTGGGGCCGGGACGGCTGTTCTGCCGCCCCGGCCGGTTAAGTATGGCCCTCATTACTTCTCGGCCAGAACCTTGTCGATCGCGTCCGCGTACTGCTTGGTCGCGTCCGCGACGCTGGTGGTGCCCTCCCACGCTGCGGTGAGGTACTTGGTCTGGTCGCCCTGCCACTCGGCGGCGTTGCCCTGGACCGGCAGCGGGACCGAGTACTCCTTGGCGTCGATGAACACCTGGAGGTTCTTGAACTCCGGCATCGCCGCCATCCAGGTCTTCTCACCGCCTTCGTACGCGGGGAGCACGGCACCGGACCTGGCCTGGATCTCCGCCGCCTCCTTGCCGCTGGCGAACAGCAGGAACTTCTTCACCGCGTCCGGGTGCTTGGTTCCGGCGTAGCCGACGTTCACGATGCCGCTGGTGACGGTGGCACGCTTCTCGCCGATCGGGAGCGGGGCGACGTCGACGTTCCCGGCGATCGCCTTGTTCTCGTAAAGCTTCAGCGCCCAGTAGGCGCCCGACATGTACATGGCGACCTTGCCCTGCTCGAACATCGTCTCAGCCTCGGTGTCCGACAGCTGCTTCAGCGTCGGCGACGACTTGTCCGCGTGGAGGTTCGTCCAGAACTCGATGCCCTTTTGGGCTTCGGGGCTGTCGATCTCGGCCGTCTTGCCGTCGGCCGAGATGACCTGGCCGCCGGCCTGGAAGATGGTGTTGTAGTAGCCGCCCTGGTAGTCGATCGGAGCGGCGACGCCCCACACACCGGCGGCGGGATCGGTGAGCTTCTTGGCGGTCTGCCGGAAGTCGTCCCACGTCCAGTCCGCGGCGGGGTAGGCGACGCCCGCCTTGTCGAAGATCGCCTTGTTGAACCACACCGCGTTGGTGTCGACGTCCTTCGGCAGACCGTAGGTCTTGCCGTCGCCCTGGTCATACAGGTCGAGCACGGCCTTCGGGTACTTGCTCAGGTCGACCTTCTCCTTCTTGATCTCGTCGGAGATGTTCAGGAGCTGACCGCCCGAGGCATAGGGCCGGATGTTCTGCGCGAGCATCCAGAAGGCGTCGGGAGCGGTGCCGCCGGCCGCGCCGGTCTGCAGGGTGGACCAGTACTCCGGCCACGGGCGCTCTTCGACCTTGACCGTGATGTTCGGGTGCTCCTTGGTGAACGCGGCGGCGATCTCCTTCATCGCCGGAGTCTGGGTTCCCGCCCAGACTCCGTAGGTGATGGCCACCTTCTCGTTCGAGTCACCACCGGTGTTTCCACTGGAACAGGCAGTGAGCAGGACCGCCGCGGCGACGACCGCCGCGGTGTTGAGCAATCTCTTGTGCACGGGTTCTCCTCTGATGTGGCGGTGGTCGTCAGTGACCGGACTGCTGTGGATACGACAGGGTGGTGAGAGTGGCGTTCGCCCAGTCGATGTGGGCGGCCGACTCCGAGTACGGCTCGGTGCGCAGAGTCAGCGTGCGGTAGCCGGCGATGTCGATCCGGAATCCGACGGCCGGGACTCCGGCGGTCAGATCGACGCGGAACAGCACCTTCCCGTCGGCCTCGACGATCGCCGCGGCCGCCGTCGCCGGTGTCTCGTCGTCGATGCCGACGGCACCGTCGAACCATTCCGCACGTCCGCCGAGGTGGAAGTGCGCCTCCGCCGGCGACGACATGCCCAGGCCGGTGTCGTACTCCTGTCCGGCGATCGACATGCGCCGACCGTCCCCGGGGTTGCCGCCGCCGTTGCTCATGTCCCGCTCGACGGGTCCGCTCTCGTTGCGGAACGCGAGCATCGGAAGGGAGGACAGCGGCGCTGTGCCGCACAGCGGGCGGACGGCCCGGACGGGGGTGACGGTAGGGACCCCGCGGGTGGGACCGCCTTCGACCGTGACGACGCCCAGTTCGCCCGGGAGAAGGTCAGCGGGCGCCTGGATGTCCCATCGACCAGCCTGTAGGCGGGTCGCACGCCAGCCGGGGGCCACCCGCACCGACACCGCGGCCGGGACGACGATCTCGGCCCGCCCGTCTTCGTCGAGCTCGACGAGTTCGGCGGGCACGAGGGGAAGAGCCACCGGCTCGACGGGTGCCGCGCGGAACAGGTCGCCGCCGGCCGATGTCAGGATGGCGACGAATCCGCCGTCCCGGCTGACCGGGACGGTGAGGGTCTGATCGACCGTCGCGCTCGTCTCGGTCAGGCCGCGGCCGTCCTCCGTGAGGGCGTCGCCGACGATCCACGCGTCGAAGGACCCCTCGCCGAGCCGGTCGAGCGGGACCTCGACGGTGCGGGCAGGGCCGGTCGCGATTCCTCCGATGAACCAGCGATCGCCGGAGCGGCGCGCCACAATCGCCTCGGTGTCGGGTGTTCCTGCGAGCAGGCGGGTCTCGTCCCAGCTCGGGGCGAGTTCCGCCAGGAAGCGCGCGACGAGCGGACGTTCCAGGTACGCGTCAACGCTGTCGGCGAAATGGGTGATGCCGCACTCGAACGCGACGCTGAGCGCGAGCTCGTGCCCGTCGCTGGTCGACCGTCCCGGCGCCGTGAAGGCCACCGGCGTGTAGTCCATCCCACCGACGACGTTGCGGGTGAACGGCTGGATGACGTTGTGCTCAGCCGTCAACGGAGTGTCGTTGTAGAAGACGTAGTACTCGGAACCGCGGACCGCCTCGTAGCCGATCACCTGGGGCCAGGTGCGCGCCCAGCCGCGTGGGATGACGGACCCGTGGAAGTTCACCATCATCCCGAGACGAGCGGTCTCCTGGAGGATCGAGTCGTACCAGCGGTAGCGATCCTTGGACTCCGACTCCATGAAGTCGACCTTGATGCCGGCGACGCCCCACGAGCGCCACCGGGCGAGGCGTTCGAGCTTCTCCGGCCCGTCGAGGTCGTGCCAGACGGTCCACAGGTGGACCTGGATGCCAAAACGGCTGGCGTACGACACGATCTCGGGGACCCAGGTCTCCTCCCAGCCGCAGTCGATGAGGAGGTGCTCCCAGCCGAGTCGGGCCGCGACGTCGACGAAATGCTTCTGCGCGTCCAACTGGGCGCCGGAGTAGAAGTCCGACCACCACGACCAGGCGGCGCGACCCGGCCGCACCCAGCCGGCGTCCTGGACGGATCGATGCTGGGCGGGCGCGAGCTCGTCGACGAACGTGCTCTCCACGACGTCGGCGATCCCACCCACGACGAAGACCCGCCAGGGCGTGATGGCGCCGCGCGCGATCTCGGTGACGGCGTCCGCCTGCTGAAAGGCGAGTACGCCTTCCGCCGCGTCGACGAGGGCGTGCGCGCCGCTGTAGCGCCCGTCGATGCCGGACTCGGTGACGAGGACGTGCTCACCCTCCGGCCCGCGCAGGAGCGCGGGAAACCCGTACGCGCCGCTGGACAACCGCGGGATGTCCCACCCGGATCGGGGGGTCTCGTACCAGGTCTGATACGCGAGCATCCACGCGCGCTCGAACCCGTCGAGTTCGAGGGCGGTCGCTTCGCCGTCGAGGGTGCTCAACCCCTGCAGGTCGGGTACGCCGTAGCGGAGGGCGATGCCGTCGGCGGCGACTCGGACATCGATGGACCACTCGCGGTCGCTCGCATCCGCGAGCGTCACCGTCAGCTCCTCGTGCGTCGACGTCCGCGGTGTCGTCGACTTTCCCGATCGGGGCGCCAGCGTCTCGGCGATGCTGCGCGTCGACGCGCGGCGGAAGCGACTCTCAGCAGCGAGGTCGCGACCACCCACGGTCACCCCCAGGCGGATCCGCAGGAGGGTGCGGGATCCGCGGCGGGCGGTGAGCCGCAGCCCTGCGTCGTCGGCCGTGACCAGAGCGCGGAGCCCGCTCGCGACCGTCTCGGCAAGCAGCAGGGTTTCAGTGACCACGTCGTCTCCATCCATGCTCGGGTGCCGGGCGCCGGGTGGCCTGGCCCCGAGACTTCGATGATCGAGACTATGGGGTGCCGGACCCTGCACGCTATGACGCATCGCGCTACCGGCCTGGACGTTTCGACAGTCCTTCTGCGCCCTACATCCACTAAAGCTGCTATTCCGCCGATCCATGATGGATGAATCGCCACTCCACCCGATCGGCGCTGATGGAGCATCTTGCCCGCTTCGGCCGCACGGCACGACGACGCTCTTGGGGGAGCACAGCATCGCCGGCGACCGCGTCTCCGCGGGACCGAGGTGTCCCTGGTACGCGCTGCCCGTGACCTCCGGGTGGAGCGGTTGGCAGCGGCGGCGCAGGTCGCGGTCGGATGCCGCCGCGCCACCCTGGTCGCCCGTTCGGCGGCACCTCCTGCATCGAGCAGCCACGCCGCCTCCGACGTCGCGCCCCCTCCAGCCGCATAGAACGCGACTACACTCAGTCACTCACGGTGCCTGCACGGCCCGGCGGGTCGACCCCGAGGCACCGTCAGATCCGGAGTCCCCCGAAGTCGCCGGAGCTCGACCGGCCGCGCGCCGACGCGATCGCGTGCGTGCAGCGCATCGACTCGTCGGGTGTGGCCTGGCCGTCGGTGCGCTGAAGGTGCGCCTCGCCCCAGACCCGGACGCCCTCCACGACAGGCAGGACCGTGGCGCCGTTGGCTCATGCAGCATCACCCGACTGCATCACCGAGCCGCAGCATGGGAAGCGGGTCGTGCGGGTACGTCCAGTGGTACCGCTGAAGGTTCACCACTGCGGTCGCCTGGAATTCGTGCTCGTCGACGAACTGCCGCACCGGCCACCGCCAGCAGCCAGCAGCCAGCAGCCAGCGGTAAGTGATCCTCCAGTAATCCCACCAGGTCGCGAACCAGGCCGTCTAGATGGGCTCGTGTTCGACCGATTGCGTCGCCATGACGCCGGCGACGGGATCGACGGGCACGCCTGCGGTCCACGGAGGAGCGTCGCGTTTCCCAGGTCACGATCACAAGCCGGTCGCCATTGCTCCCAATCTGCTCCCAACCTAAGGGGCAAGACGGCGGAAACCCGTTACCGGTGGTTCCGGTGACGGGCCTCAGACCTGCATACATCAATGGTGGGCGATACTGAGATCGAACCAGTGACCTCTTCGGTGTGAACTCTCGGCGGGCTGGTCAGATCGGGTTCGATGCGAGGTCAGACGGGCTGGTGGCGCCCTCTCGGCTCGGTTCGGCTGGCACGGTTGCTGTACTTCGCTGCTGTACTGCTGGCATCACACGAGGCGTTGGATCCGGACCTTCGGGCGCTCGTTCCTTAGGTGGCTCTGCTTGTGTTGGCGGACCTGCTCGTCCCAGACCTCCTGGTCGTAGTCCGGGTCGGGTGGAATCCACTTGTGGGAGCCGTCGCTGTAGTGGAACTTCTCGTCGCCGCGTCGCAGGATGCTCATCGGGTCCAGCCGAGGAAGCGGTGGTGCAGGTGGCCGGCGGGGACGTGGGCCAGGTCCTGGGCGGCATCGACGAGTTGGGCGGCCAGATAGAGGGCCAGCGAGACCGGGGCGCGGTCGTACTCGGCTCGCAGCTCGCGCCGCCGGGTCTGGCAGGGCCACTCCCCCGCGCAGCCGCCGCAGGTCCAAGCCGGCTTGATCGGATGGTGCGTCGTCATCGCGGCCCGTCCCGACTGGGCCAGTGGCCGCGGTTGATCGGGATGGAATGACGGCTTCGGCAGGGCAGGTCGCTTCCGCAGCGGCAGACGTGCCGCCAGTGCTGCCATGACCAGACGGGTCGATGCCGGCGGGCAAGGGTGAGCGCCACCGCCAAGACGTACTCGTCGTACGAGACACGCCGCCGACTGTTGTCCCGCATCAGGTCTTGCCTGATATCCGGCACGGCGCCTGCGGTCGCACCAGTTGCATCGTTCGGTCTAGTCACCATGCCTCCCCGCCGACGCTTGCGGTCCCGTGGGCACCCGGTCAGCCGTGTCCGGAGACAGGGCGCCCACGGCAGGACGACCCGGCCGCCAAGCTGAGTAGCCCCACGAGCAACTTAGGACGCAATGTGCGCAGGGTCAACAGCTACGACACATAGCGTTGTAAGTCGAGCCCGCGATGTGGTCTGCTTGCACCAGCCGCCAAGCTGGGAGCACCACCGATGTCTGAAGCTGCATACCTACAGGTCGCCCGGGATATCCGCGAGCAGGTCAGCTCCGGCCAGTTGAAGCCGGGCGACAAGCTGCCCTCGTTCGCCGCCCTCTGCGAGCACTACGAGGTCAGCAACACCGTCATCCGCGCCGCCATGCTGCTACTCAAGGCCGAAGGGCTGATCGACGGTCGGCAGGGCAAGGGCGTCTACGTAGCCAACCCGCTTCCTCGGTAAGCCTGGGACGGCTCCGCGTCTGGACCCCTCGCTTGTAAGTTCTGAGCGCATCGCCCGGCCGCGTCCGCACACGTCTCTGAGGTCGGGCGCTGATCCATAGCCCTCCTCGCCCGCCACCGACGTCCGGCCCCATTGCTGTCGACAGCAACCTGCTGAGTCCTGTGCTTGACTTGGCGTCCCCCATTCAAGGAGCGGTGTGAGGTTGCTGCACGTGTTATGGAACATCGGTGCACCACTGGTCGGCCTCGCAGTCGTGATCGCCTCGGCCATCGGCGCTCGTAGGCGACACCTTGCACGAGCCGCTGTCGACACACGGCCCTGGCCAAGGTTGCCCGACGATACAACGGCAGTCGAGATGCCTTCGTTAGGCGAGGGAGTCACAAGCGCGACCGTTGTCCGGCTCAAGAAGCAGCTGGGCGACCAAGTGCAGGTCGGTGACGTGGCAGCGGAAGTGTCAACTGACAAGGTCGACACCGAGATTCCAGCGACCACCGCCGGCACTGTCTCGGCTGTGTTCGTTCGTGAAGGCGATGAAGTTCCGGTTGGATTTCCGCTACTCGCCGTGAGTCCGTCAGCCGTGCTGCCACATCTGGCCGACGACCCGCCCTCAGCTTGGGAATCAGATTGATCTACACCGTTAAGGCGTGTTTCATAAGCCCGGTCAGAGCCATTCGCAGATGATGGTGATGGTCAGGACGGCCTGGAACCGGACGGCTAACTTGTCGTAGCGGGTGGCCACGCCGCGGTGGCGCTTGAGTCGGGCGATGCCGTTCTCGACGGCATGTCGCATCCGGTAGAGGTCTCGGTCGAACTTCGGCGGGCGCCCGCCTTTGGAGCCGTTGGCTTTGCGGTGGGCGTCCTGGTCGGTCTTGCTGGGGATGCAGGCCTTGATGCCGCGTGAGCGCAGGTGGGCTCGGTTACCGCGGCTGGTGTAGGCCTTGTCGGCCAGGACCAGGTCGGGGCAGGTGCGGGGCCGGCCCACACCGAGGCGGGTCACCCGGATACGGCGCAGGACCGGGATGAACTGCGGGCTGTCACCACGGTGCCCGGCGGTCACGACCAGGGAGAGGACCTTCTGTCCCTGCTCGCAAGCCAGGTGAGTCTTGGTGGTCAGCCCACCCCGGGAGCGGCCCAACGCGTGATCGGCCGGCTCGTCGTGCACCCCGCCGGGCGGTTCCTTCTGCAGATGCCCGTCGGTGCGGGCGCCGGCGGCGTGCTGATGAGCGCGGCTGGTCATCGAGTCCACGCTCACCGTCCAACCGATCCGGCCGCTCGCGTCACCGGCGGCTTGTAGCGCGGACAGGATCTTGTCCCAGGTCCCGTCCCTCTGCCACCGACGGAACAGGCCATAGACGGTGGGCCAGGGCGCGTACTCAGCCGGGACGTCCCGCCATGGGGCACCGATCCGGATCCGCCACCGGATCCCATCGATGAGCTGCCGTTTCTCCCACTTCGGCGGACGACCCGTGGCCGACACGGCAGGCAGCAGCGGAGCCAGAACAGCCCACTGCCCGTCGGTGAGGTCATGCCGCCTCGTCACCGCTACGCTGGCCACGAGGTCTCCGGTATGAAGTTCTTGCTTGGTCGCAGAACCAGATACCGGAGACCTCTTCAGTTGTCGATCACCGCCACGCCATGACCCCGACGCCGCCAGCCCGACTTACGAAACACGCCTTAGTAGCTGTCCTGGGTCGTGGATGAGCACGGAACGTTCAGGTCGCGGTTGCCGGGTGTCGTTGTGGGCCGGTGTTGACCCCTGCATCGGGCACGCATCGGGCACAGGTAGTCGCCCCGTCTGCTCGGCTGCCCGTACGCTCTAATCGTGCTCAAATCGTACGTCCGACGAGGAGTCGCCCCCATCCTGGTGGCGACCTCAACCGCTTGGGCACTCGCCGGCTGCCTGCACGTCGCATCGCCCCTTGGCAGCTGCACTGATCGCGACGTACGACTTGCAAGCACGCTCGGTGAGCTGCCCGTGCTACAGGCTCATCCCGACGGAACAGTGCTGACGGACAACTACTCCGGATGCGACACCGACGACGGCTTCCCCTACGCCGGGAGGCAGTATCGTCCCGGCCTCGACCGTCAGGCAATCCACACCTTCTACGCGACGGCAGCGGCGAAAGACGGCTGGCAGTTCCACAGCGAGAACCACCCTCCCGCACCAGGCACCCTGGTCGTCACTGGTCCTGGCGTCTGCTACACCAAGCAAGTCGACGGGACCACCGCATACCTCAAGGTGTGGTACCCCAGCGACCTGAACCCTCTTGACCCCGCCGAGCCACAGGCATCCACCGAGCTACAGGCGCCCGTCGACCTGTACGGCGTTGAAGTTACCGCCGCACACGACGGTGAGGCAGGGTGTTGATCTCCCTGGCCTAGCCCGTCGGTTCCCTCCGCCCGGCAGGGCTTGACTACTTCGTCCCGAAGGAACCACCAGGCGTCAATGAGCTGGGCCAGCAGCAGGGCTGACCTGTCCGAACGGTCCACCGCAGTCCACGGACGTGAGGTTCCCCCGGTTTGCCGGAGGGTTGGTTACCTGGCGCCGGAGGGCTCAGGCTGAACGATAGCCGTATCGTTCTGTTGGGCGTGGTGGGTGTGCCAGGCGGTTTCGTACTCGTCTGGGGATCGCCAGCCGAGGTCTTTCTGGATGCGGCGGGTGTTGTACCAGCCGTCGATGTAGGTGAAGATCGCGTTCTCGGCCTCGTCGCGGGTGCGCCACGAGTTGCGGTAGACGAGCTCGATCTTCAGTGTCGACCAGAAGTTCTCCATCAGGGCGTTGTCGTAGCTGTCGCCGACCGAGCCCATCGACGGAAGGATGCCGTTGTCGGCCAGGCGTTGGGCGAAGCGGAAAGACGTGTAGTTCAACCCGCGGTCTGAGTGGTGGATCAGTTGGCCGTCGCGGACGTCGCGGGACCAGATGCCGTATTCCAGGGCGCCGAGGATCAGGTCGGTGTCGCAGCGGTCGGAGCAGCGCCAGCCCACGATGCGGTTGGAGAACACATCCCGCACCGCGGCGAGCCAGAACACGCCCTCTCCGCAGGGGATGCGGGTGGCGTCGGCGACCCCACAGCCGGTTCGGAGCCGCGGCGGTGAACTGCCGGTTGACCAGGTCCGGCGCCGGTGTCGCCTTCGGGTTCGACCGGGTCGAGGGGATGCGCCACTTCTTGCGCAGGAACGCGCCTTGCAGGCCGGCGCCGCGCATCAGCCGCTCGACCCGCTTGCGGCCGACGTGGCGGCCCTGCCGACGCAACATCGCGTGCACTCGCGGGCTGCCGTAGGTGCCACCTGAGACGTCGTGGATCTCGGCGATCTCCACGGCCAGTTCCTCATCCTGCCGGCGTCGGACAGACGGGTTGGCGGCCCGGGTGCGCCACCCGTAATAGGTGGAGACGGCCACGTTGAGGACCCGGAGGATGGGCTCGACCCCGAAGCGGTCTTTCAGCTCGTCAACGAGCATCATGACCGTCGCCGGGTCGGATCGAGTTCCGAGGCGAAAAAAGCCGAGGCGGCCTTGAGGATCTCGTTGGCCCGTTTCAACTCGGCGTTCTCCCGCCGCAGCCGGCGCAGCTCCTCCACCTCGGACGTGGTGGGCCGGTCGTTGCGCTGGCCGCGGTCGGCTTCGTCCTGGCGGATCCAGTTGCGCAACGCTTCGTGATGCACCCCGAGCTGCCGCGCCAGTTGGCGGATCACGGGCTTGGGGTCCGACTCCCGGTACAAGCGCACCGCACGTTCACGCAGCTCATCGGGGTACTTCTTCGGTGGTGCCACGGATAACTCCCTTCAGCTCCATCAGAGCATGATCGAAAGCCTCCGAGCTACCGGGGGAACCTCAACGAGGCCGAAGCAGCCGCCGGCAACGCGTGGCACGAAACCGGACTCGTATTCACCACCCGCTACGGCACACCCATCGAGCCGCGCAACTTCCAACGCTCCTGGCAGACGAGGTGCGAGAGAGCAGGCGTCAAGCCGATCACCGTTCACGACGCCAGAAGAACCTGCGCCACCCTCCTAGTACGGCAGCCGCCGTTCGGGATCATGGCTGGAGTTCGAGGTTGAGGCGGCGTGTGTAGTGGGCTCGGCGGGCTCGGGCTTGATGCCGGCGTCGCCAGCCTGACCAGTGCAAACGGTGGGCGAGGTCGCTGATCGGGTGGATGATGCAGGCGTTGATCAGTCGGCGGATCTCGTTGACGGTGAGCTTGATCAGGCCGTTATCGGCGTGGTCCTGGTCGGCAATGTCGGCGGCGCAGATCGCCAGGACGGCGAGGGCGGCCAGGGCCAGGGTGGTGAACCGGTGCCAGGAGTCCCAACGGCGGACCTGGTGCTGGTCCAGACCGACCTGGCTTTTGGCGGCCTGGAAGCT
>NZ_FMCX01000003.1 GCF_900091555.1 Micromonospora mirobrigensis | reverse complement strand
ACCACCGCCGGCGACAATCCCGACCGGCTACGTTCCGAAGCGGCCCTGGCCCACCTCTGCGGCGCCGCCCCGATCCCCGCCAGCAGCGGACGCATCGACCGGCACCGCCTCAACCGCGGCGGCGACCGAGCCGCGAACAACGCCCTGCACACGATCGTGCTCAGCCGGATGCGCTACGACCCCCGAACCCGCGCCTACGTTGAGAAACGCACCAAACAGGGCCTCGGCAAGAAAGAGATCATGCGGTGCCTCAAGCGATACGTCGTCCGCGAGGTCCACGCCGCCCTCCTCACCGACTTCACCGCCCTCAACACCCCTTGACATCCATAGGAGCATCGCCGGGCCGGACGCCGGCACCGGGCCACACGCAAGCCATGCTCATCTTTCGATGTATTGGCCACGGCGGTCAGGTTCGCTGCGTACCATCGGCCGGTGAACTCCGCATCGTCACAGGTCGCGGCCGAGCCCGCGGTCGTGCCCGCCGAGGGCCGCGCCCTGCCCGACGGCCTCGCCGCCTTCCTGGTCTTCCTCGCCAGCGGGGCGGTGCTGGTGCTGGAGACCGTGTCGCTGCGACTGGTCGGCCCGTACGTGGGGGTCACCCTCCAGGTCACCAGCTCGGTGATCGGCGTCGCGCTGGCCGCCATCGCGTACGGGGCGTGGACCGGCGGGTGGCTGGCCGACCGGCGGGACCCGCGTACCCTGCTGGCGCCGGCCCTGGTGCTGGCCGGCATCGCCACCGCGGTCACCCTGCCGGTGGTGCGGTACGCCGGTGAGCTGCTGCGCGGCGGCGCGGCGAGCGCGATCCTGCTGCTCACCGCGCTGGCCGTGTTCGTGCCGGCGGCGTTGCTGGCGGCGGTCACCCCGCTGGTGGTCAAGCTCCAGCTCGCCGACCTGCGCCGCACCGGCCAGGTGGTCGGGCGGCTCTCCGGCATCGGCACCCTCGGCGGCATCACCGCCACCCTGGTCACCGGCTTCGTGCTGGTCGCGGCGCTGCCCAGCACGGTGATCGTGCTGGCGCTGGCCGTGGCGCTCGGCGTGACCGGGCTGGCGCTCGGGGCGTACCTGCGGCGGCGGGGGCGGGCGGGACTGCCCGGTCCGGCCCGGACGAAGGCCGCGCTGGCCGTGCTGGGCCTGGTCGGGGCGGGGCTGAGCGCGGTGGCCCCGAACCCGTGCGACACCGAGACGGCGTACCACTGCGCCAAGGTGGAGGTCGACCCGAACCGGCCGTCGGGGCGGATGCTGCTGCTCAACTCGGCCCAGCACTCGTACGTGGACCTGGCCGACCCGACCCACCTGGAGTACGCGTACACCCAGTGGTTCGGAGCGGTGACCGACGAGGCGGCCCCGAAGGGGCGGCGGCTGGACGCGCTGCACCTGGGCGGCGGCGGGTTCACCATGCCGCGCTACCTGACCGCGACCCGGCCGGGCACCGACAACCTGGTCTTCGAGATCGACGGCGCCCTGGTCGACCTGGACCGCCGCGAGTTGGGCGTGCGGACCGGGCCGGGGCTGCGGGCCGTGGTCGGTGACGCCCGGGTGCTGCTGGACGGGGAGGCCACCGACAGCCGGGACCTGATCGTCGGGGACGCCTTCGGTCACCTGGTGGTGCCGTGGCACCTGGCCACCCGGGAGATGGCCGCCGAGATCCGTCGGGTGCTGCGGCCGGGCGGCGTCTACACGCAGAACGTCATCGACTATCCGCCGGACCGGTTCATCCGCAGCGAGCTGGCCACGGTCGCCGCCGAGTTCCGGCACGTCGCGCTGATCGCCCCGCCGGCCGCGATCGCCGGCCGCCAGGGCAGCAACTTCGTCATCGTGGCCTCGGACGCGCCGCTGCCGCTGGACGCGCTCCAGCGGCGGGTCGGCGGGTTGCGCGAGCCGGCGAGCCTGCTGGAGGGCCCGGCCCTGACGGACTATGTCGACGACGCGCTGGTGTTGACCGACGACTACGCGCCGGTGGACCAACTGCTCGCGACCGCCTGAACGGGTGACATTCCTGACCGATTCCGACCTTCCAGGTGTAGCGACGGGGGTCCCGGGCAAAAGCTCTCACCATGGGTGGAGCTCTGCGGAACGGCGCGCACCTGCTCGGTGAGCGGTACCGGCTGATCGAGCAGCTCGGCGCAGGCGGCATGTCCGTCGTCTGGCGCGGCTACGACGAGGTGCTGGGCCGCCAGGTGGCGATCAAGGTGCTCGCCTCCCGGCTGGCCAGCGACCGGTCCTTCCGGCACCGCATCCGGTTGGAGGCGCAGGCCGCCGCGCGGCTCTGCCACCCCAACATCACCAACGTGTACGACTACGGCGAGTCCGAGCAGGTCGGGCTGACCGTGCCGTACGTCGTGATGGAGCTGGTCGACGGTGGTCCGCTGAGCCAGCGGTTCGCCTCCGGCGGGGCGCTGCCCTGGCGGGAGGCGGTGACCATCGGGGCGGAGGTCGCCTCCGCGCTGGCCACCGCGCACGCCCGCGGGGTGGTGCACCGGGACGTCACCCCCGGCAACGTCATGCTCACCTCGACCGGGGTGAAGGTCGTCGACTTCGGCATCTCGGCGCTGGTGGGGGAGAGCGAGAAGGGGCCGGACGGCAACCTGCTCGGCACCCCGGCCTACCTGGCGCCGGAACGGCTCGACAACGGTCAGGTCTCCCCGGCCACCGACGTGTACGCGGTCGGCCTGCTGCTCTACCGGATGCTCACCGGCCGGCTGCCCTGGCAGGCCAGCACCACCACCGAGATGCTCCGGGCGCACATGTACCACGAGCCGGCCCCGATGCCGCCGGTCGCCGGGCTCCCCGACGAGGTCGCCGGGCTGGTCCGGCGCTGCCTGGCCAAGCGTCCGGCCGACCGGCCGGCGACCGCCGAGGTGGCCCGTACGCTCGCCGACGCGGCGGGGATGCTCGCGCCGGTCCCGGTCTCCCCGGCGCCCGGGGTGACGGACCCGGCGTTGCTGGCCAGTGCCGGCACGACGATCCTGCCGTGGTCCACCGACACCGACGCCCTGCCGTTCTCCGGCTCCCGCAACCGGGACCGGGCCCGGCGGGCGGTGTCCCGGCGGCGGCGGGTCGAGGCGGGGGTGGCCGCGGCGGGTCTGGTGGCGGTGACCGCCGGGGTCTGGGGGGTGACCTCCCGGAGCCCGGCCAGCGGCGGGGTGGACCGGCCGGTGGAGGCCGGGATGGGGGCCGCCCAGCAGACCCCGTGCGAGGTCGACTACGTGCTGCGCCGGGACACCGGCAAGGACTTCGCCGCCGAGTTGACCCTGACCAACACGGGCAACCGGGAGCTGCGCGGCTGGACGATGAGCTTCACCTTCCCGGGCAAGCAGAAGGTCCTGCGGGCCGCGCCGAGCCCGGCCCGGCAGGAGGGGCGGACGGTCGAGGTGACCGCGCCGGCCGGGAAGGACACCTTGCCGCCGGCCGCCACCCACACGATGACGCTGACCGGCTCCTACACCGGCACCAACCCGCTGCCGGTGGAGTTCCGCCTCGGCGACACCAGCTGCGGGGTGGAGGTGGCCGGGGTGGCCGGCTCGGTTCCGGTCGTGCCGCCGAAACCGCCCGCGGCCAAGGCGCCGGTGGTGAAGGCGCCCGCGGCGAAGGCGCCGGTGGTGAAGGCGCCCGCGGCGAAGGCCGGTTCGGGCGGTGGCGGATCCACGGCCACGAAGTCCGGCGGGGCGAAGGCGAAGCCGGAGCACGAGGGCAAGAAGGGCAAGGGCGAGGGAAAAAAAGGGGGAAAGTAGCTAAGAAGGGAGGCGGCGGCAAAGGCAAAGGCAAAGGCAAAGGCAAGGGTCACTGAGCAGGTCAGCCGAGTTCGGCGAACCGCTGCACCTGACCGATGCTTCCCTCGACGACGAGCACACTGCCGGGCACCAGCACGGTCTCCGGGGTGGCGTAGCGGAACCGCTCGCCGGGCAGCTTCGCGCCGACCACCATCACGCCGTACCGTTCGGCGGGCGCAAGCTCCCGCAGTGACCGGCCGGTCAGTGCCGACGGTACGCGGACCTTGGCGATCGCGAAGTCCTGGTCGAACTCGATGAAGTCCAGCAGCCGGCTGACGATCAGGTGGGCCACCCGCTCGCCGGTCTCCGCCTCCGGGAAGATCACGTGATGTGCGCCGACCGAGGACAGGATCTTCGCGTGCTTCTCCGAGGTGGCCCGGGCCCAGATCTGCGGTACGCCGAGCTCCACCAGCGCCAGCACGGTGAGCACGCTGGCCTCCACGGACGCCCCGATCGCGACCACCGCCCGGCGGAAGTCGGCGATGCCCAGTTGGCGCAGGGCGCCCTCCTCGGTGGCGTCCGCCTGCACCACCCGGTCGAACTGACTGGACCAGCGCTGCACCCGCTCGGCGGAGCGGTCGATGGCGAGCACCTCGTGGTCGAGCCGGGTCAGCGAGGTGGCCAGGTGGCAGCCGAACCGGCCCAGCCCGATCACCGCGATGCCGCTGTCGTCCGACCGCTTAGCCGACAATGGGTTGCTCCTCCGGATAGCGGTACAGCCGGCGCCGGGTGTTCAGCGCGATCGCCGACCCGAGGGTGAGCGGGCCGATCCGGCCGATGTACATCAGCGCGGTCAGCACGTACTGGCCGACCTCGGGCAGTTGCGGGGTGAGCCCGACGGAGAGGCCGGTGGTGCTGAACGCCGAGGTCACCTCGAACAGGGCAACGTAGAACGGGACCTGCGCGGTGATGATGATCAGCGTCACGGTGCCGGCGCCGACCAGCGCCACGCTGAGCAGCGCCACGGTGAGTGCCTGCCGCTGGCTGGCCGCGGCCACCCGGCGGCGTCCCACCTGGACGTCGGGCTCGCCGCGCAGCTCAGCCCAGATGACGAAGCCGAGCAGGAAGAAGGTGGACACCTTGATGCCACCGGCCGTGCTCGCGCTGCCTCCGCCGATGAACATCAGGGCGATCAGCAGCGGATAGCTGGCGTCGTGCAACTTGTCCACATTGATCACGTCGAAGCCGCCGGTGCGGCTCAACGCGATCTGGGTGAACGCGGCGAGCACCTTGCCGGGCACGTCGTAGGTGCCGATGGTGAACGGGTTGCCCCACTCGGCGATCAGCAGATAGCCGAAGCCGTAGAGCAGCAGCGCCACGCTGCCCCAGACGGTCAGTTTCGTGGCGACCGCCCACCTGCCCGGCCGCCGCCACTCGCGGACGGCCTCGAAGAGCGCGGGGAAGCCCAGGCCGCCGACGATCGCGCCCAGGCTGAGCGGCAGCGCCACCCAGGGGTCGCGGGAGAAGGCGACCAGCCCGTCGGAGTAGAGGGTGAACCCGCCGTTGTTGAACGCCTGGACGGAGTGGAACGCCGCGGACCAGAGCGCGTCGGGCAGTGCATAGTCGAAGGCCAGCCAGAGCCGACCGGTGACGATCGCGGTCATCACCGCCTCGGCGGCGAACACCGTCGCGGCGATCCGGAGCAGCAGCCACCGGACGTCGCCGATGCCGTACTCGGCGGTCTCGGCCTGCACCAGCAGCCGGTTGCGCAGCCCGAGCTGCCGGGAGACGGCCAGGATGACCAGGGCCGCGCCGGTGAGGATGCCGAGCCCACCCACCTGGGTCAGCACGGTGATCATCAACAGCCCGAACCAGTTCCAGTAGTTCGGCGTGTCGGTGACCGCCATGCCGGTGACCGAGACCGCCGAGGTGGCGGTGAAGAGCGCGGTGACGAACGGGGTGTAGCGCTGTTCGCTGGTGGCCCAGGGCAGCATGAGCGCGCCGGTGCCGAGCAGGATCACCGCCAGGAACCCGAACGGCACCAGCCGTACCGGGTGACGGAGGAAGCGGCGCACCAGACAATCTTCCTGTTCCACCCGGGCCCGGGTGCGGAAACGCGCATCCCGGAGATTCACCTGCCGGCCAGCCGCGGACCAACTGGCGGTCGCCCGCGCCCGGTCTGCTGAGCGCATTCCTCGACGACAGGAGAGCGCGATGCGACGTACCCTTTCCGTCCTCGGCGTGGCCGGGGCGCTGCTGGCGGCGGCCGTGGTGGTGCCGGCGGTGGCGGCGTCGGCCGACCCGACCCCCGGCGCACAGCGGTCGGAGGCCGTCAAGCGGCCGGTGGTGATCGGCCACCGCGGCGCCAGCGGCTACCGCCCGGAGCACACCCTGGAGTCCTACCGGACGGCGATCCGGATGGGTGCCGACTACATCGAACCGGACCTGGTGTCGACCCGGGACGGTGTGCTGGTCGCCCGGCACGAGAACGAGATCTCGGGTACGACCGACGTGGCCGCCCACCCCGAGTTCGCCGCCCGCAAGGCCACCAAGACGATCGACGGGGTCAGCGTCACCGGCTGGTTCACCGAGGACTTCACCCTGGCCGAGCTGCGGACGCTGCGGGCCAAGGAGCGGCTGCCGCAGGTGCGCCCCACCAACACCGCCTTCGACGGCAAGCTCGAGATCCCCACCTTCCAGGAGGTCATCGACCTGGCCCGGACCGAGTCCAAGGCCCGCAGGCGGACCATCGGGATCTACCCGGAGACCAAGCACCCGAGCTACTTCGCCTCGATCGGGCTGCCGCTGGAGGAGCCGCTGGTGGCGGCGCTGAAGGCCAACAGGCTGACCCACCGCAACGACCCGGTCTTCATCCAGTCCTTCGAGACGGCCAACCTGCGCAAGCTGGACGGCATGATCGACGTACGGCTGGTCCAGCTGCTCGACGCCACCGGCCGCCCGTACGACTTCACCGTCGCCGGTGACGCCCGGACCTACGTCGACCTGGCCTCGGCCACGGGCCTCGCCTGGATCGGCGGGTACGCCGACGGGGTCGGCCTGAACAAGAACCTGATCGTCCCCCGGGACGCCGCCGGCAGGCTGCTCGCCCCGACCACCGTCATCCGGGACGCGCATCGGGTGAAGCTGCTGGTGCACGCCTGGACGTTCCGTGCGGAGAACCAGTTCCTGCCGGTCGACTTCCGGATCGGCGCCGACCCGAACGCCCGGGGCGACATCACCGCCGAGTACGAGCTCTTCCTCGGCCTGGGCCTGGACGGCGTCTTCGCCGACCAGCCGGACACCGCCGTGGCCGCCCGCGCCGGCCTGGCCTGACCGCCGCCGCCCGCCGGCCCCGTCGCCCCTGGTCCCGGGGTGACGGGGCCGGCCCGTTTCCACCTGGTCGCCGGGGGTGGTGGTCCGGGCTTGGTGGGGATGGTGGTTCGGCGGCCTGCCGACCTGAGAACGTGGACGGCTCAGGCGTCAGGAGGAGTTGCGGCCACCGGCCTTTCGAGCTGATGTCGTGAACGAATCAGCCGGGGCGAGCGAACGAAGTCACGGGGGAGTGGGATCGCCGAACCTGGAGGCCTATGCGGTCGACCGGTCCGCCACGTACGTGCCGCGCCCCTGCTGCCCGATGATGAGTTCGCGATCGTGCAGGATGGCGAGAGCTCGGTACGCGGTGTTGTTGCTGACGCCGTACATCTCGGCGAGCTGGCTCGTTGACGGGAGCTTGTCGCCCGGCTTCAGTTCACCGGATTTGATGTCGGCGATGTCGTTGACGATGCGCCGGAATTCTGGCTGCGCTGTGGGCAGGTGGGGACTCCGGTTGGTTCGGCGTCTCCGATCATGCCGGACCACCCGGGCGGCCTCGTTCATGTCCGGCCTGGACTCCGCTGGGGTGACCGTCTCGACGGAGGACGACCAGGGCGTACGCCACTGGGTGTTCTGTGATCGGCCGCTGGACGGCGGCCGCCGGTGTCGGGGGTTGGTGGACCACGACGGGCCGTGCGGGTCGGCGCGGCATCGGTAGACGAAAGATCCTCTCTATCAGCAAACCCTCAGCCAAAGCGGACATTTGCCTCAATACTGGCACGGCACGGCCCACGTACAAGGGGTGGGTCACGGGTCGCGCCGTCCCGCACGGCGTACGGGGGTATGAATGTCCATTCTCAGCACCACACGAGCACGCGGGCGGTGGTCAGCCGTTGCCGCGCTGGCGCTGGTCGCCGGGCTGCTGCCGCTGGTCGCGCCGCAGGCGGCCACGCCGGCGCACGCCGCGAGTCCGACCACCGCCACACTGACCGTCAACAAGGGCGGTGACCGGCTCTCGGAGGATGTCGTCGGGCCGCTCGCCGGCGCCGTCTTCGACTTCTACGCCGGCGTGTCCGGCACCCGGCCCGGCCTGGGCGACACGCCGACCGCCTCATGCACCACCGGTGCGGACGGCAGATGCAGCGTCGACGTCCCCGGTCTCACCGGCACGAATCAGGGCTACTGGATCATCGAGCGGAGCGCGCCCGCCGGCTGGCGGCTGCTGCAGACCCTCGACACCGGCGGCGGCACCACCACGCCGACCGTCTACAACGGCGTCTTCACCGGCGCGGTCTCCAACAACGTCTCCTACGAGTTCCCGGTCAACACCACCGGCAACACCAACCGCACGGCACGCGGGGCGATCTGGGCGGACGCCCGGGCCAACCCGCCCCTGCCCGCGGACTGCGGCCTGAGCATCGCGCTGCTGATCGACGTCTCCGGCTCCATCGCGCCCAACCTGCCCGACGTGAAGAACGCCGCTAACGGTTTCGTGGACGCGCTGACCGGCACGCCGTCGGAGATCGGCCTCTACACCTTCGCCACCAACGCGGCCACCGTGCTCAATCCGGTGCCGGTCTCCGACACCTCCGGCGCCAACACGGTGAAGAACGCGATCAACGGGCTCACCGCCGGTGGCAACACCAACTGGGACGCGGGCCTGTTCCAGGTCGCCGCCGCGCCCAACACCTACGACGCGGTGATCGTCCTGACCGACGGCAACCCCACCGTGTACGGCCCGCCGCCCGTCCAGGGCCCGGGCAACTTCACCCGCTTCAAGGAGGTGGAGAACGGCGTCTTCTCGGCCAACGCGGTCAAGGCCGAGGGCACCCGGGTCGTCGCCGTCGGCGTGGGCGCCGGAGTCAGCGGCTCGGCCAACAACCTCTCCGCCATCTCCGGCCCGGTCGCCGGCTCCGACTACATCCAGACCGGGTACGAGGAACTGGCCGCCGTCTTCCGGCAACTCGCCCTGGAGGCGTGCGCCGGCACGATCAGCGTGGTCAAGAAGGTGATCCCCGCCGGTGGTACGCCAGCCGACGCGGTTCCCTCCGGCGGTTGGACGATCTCGACCAGCACCCCGGGGGTCACCCCGGGCAGCGCGGTCACCGACACGCTCACCGGCGCGGTCAACTTCGACGTCGACCTGACCGGGGTGACCAGCAAGCCGGTCACCCTCGCCGAGACGCCGCAGGCCGGCTTCACCCTGGAGCAGCAGGCCGGTGACAACGCCGCCTGCACCGCGAACGGCTCGCCGGCCCCGGTCACCAACAGCGGCCCCAACGGCTTCACCGTGGACGCGCAGGCCACCGCGATCGTCAGCTGCGTGATCCTCAACCGGGAGGCGGAGCAGCAGCGCTCCACCATCGTGGTGCACAAGACCTGGGTGATCAACGGGGTGCCGTTCGAGAACCCGGACCAGCCGGTGGAGTTCCAGTCCGACCTGTCGATCAGCGGCATCAACGACCCGGCCTGGAACACGCCGTACGACAGCTTCGCCACCGGCACCACGGTGACCATCGGCGAGACGATCGACCAGGGCCTGCTGCCGACCAACTGCGGCACCGTCGCGGTCACGGGCGACACCGGGCCGGTCGTCCTGGCCCTGCCCGGGCTGAACACCTTCCGGGTCACCAACACGGTGACCTGCCCGACCCGGCTGACCCTGGCCAAGCAGCTCCAGAACCCGTACGGCACCCCGGAACCGTCGCTGGACGCCTGGACGTTGCGGGCGATCCTCGGCGGGAGCGCGGTGGTCGAGGGGACCAACGGGGTGACCGGGGACGTGGACCCGAACACCTTCGTCTCGCTGGCCGAGACCACCGTCCCCGGCTTCACCCAGTTCGTGACCGCCGGCGCGGTCATCACCCCGCCGGCGACCGGCAGCTGGGACTGCGGGTTGCGGGAATCGGACGGCTCGGTGGGGCCGACATACACCGGCGCCCTCGGGCTGGCCAGCGTGCCGCTCGGCGAGACCGCGGTCTGCACCGCGACCAACGTCGCCCAGGCGGCCACGCTGACCCTGGTCAAGGAGGTCAGCGGCGGTACGGCGCAGCCTCAGGACTGGATCCTGGAGGCCGCGCCGCTGGCCCGCAACGACGTGCCGGTGCCGGTCGTGATCAGCGGTCGCAGTGGCACCCCCGCGGTGACCGGTGCGGAGGCGTTCCCGAACGTCACGTACGGGCTCTCCGAGAGGGACGGACCGGCCGACTACGAGCAGGTCGGCACCCCACAGTGCGTGCTGACCGGCACCTCCACGGTGGTGCCGACGCCGAACAACCGGCTGACCCCGACGTTCGGGCAGGACATCACCTGCACGTTCCGCAACCAGGCGGTCCCACCGCCGGCCGAGGCCAGGGTCACCCTGGTCAAGCAGGTGGAGAACGGGTTCGGCGGCACCGCCACACCGCAGGACTGGACGTTGAGCGCGACACCGCCGGTCGGCTCGGGCGCCGCGACGATCACCGGCCGCAGCGGTGAGCCGGCGGTCACCAACGCGGTGGCCAGGGCGGGCCTCGGCTACGCGCTCACCGAGAGCGGCGGCCCGGCCGGATACGCCCCGATCGGTGACGTCCGCTGCGTCTACAACGACACCGGTGACGTCGTACCGACGCCGGACAACGTGCTGACCCCGGTCGCCGACCGCAGCTACACCTGCACCTGGCGCAACGGGCAGCTCGACCCGGGCCGGCCGCACCTGACCCTGGTCAAGAAGGTCGAGGAGGGCAAGGACGGCTGGACCGGCCCGACCGGCGGACCGGGCTGGACCGGCCCGACCGGCGGGAACGGCCCGACGGGCGGCCCGAACGGTTCGGGCGGCAAGGACGGCTGGGGTGGCAAGGCCGACCCCACCGACTGGCTGTTGACGGCGACGCCGCTCAACGGCGCCGACCCGATCAGCGGCCGGTCCGGCAGCCCTTCGGTCACCGGCGTGACGGTCGAGGCCGGCGTGGGCTACCGACTCTCCGAGTCCCAGGGCCCCAAGGGCTACGAGCTGGTCGACCTGAGCTGCGTGCTCACCGGCACCGACGAGTCGGTGCCCGTGGTGGACGACGTGGTGACCCCGGAGTTGCGGCAGGACATCACCTGCACGTTCACCAACCGGGCCGTCGCGAAGCCGTATCCGCCGCACAAGGGCGGCTGGAAGCACCTGCCGGTCACCGGCATGAAGCTGACCGGGTTCGTCGCCGGGGGTTCGCTGGCGGTGCTGGCGGGCGTGGTGCTGTTGATCGTCGCGCGCCGACGGAGGTCGATGGCCTGACCCGAGTGACACCGCCGTGACCGGGTGACCGGCGCGGACGGCAGGAGTGGCCCGGCGGGGAGCCGGAGTCGGTGGGCGCGGACGACGCGCCACCCGACCCGGCCCGCGCCGGGCCACCGTCGTCTGCAGCAGGTGGCGGGTCGACACAGGTGCCGCTCTGGCGGTGGGGATGCGGACCATTCCGGGGCGGTGCGGTCACGGCGGCGGGCCGGTGGCTGTTACGGCCGGCCACCCCACTCCGGTGACTTGTGTGCGTCCACCACATAGCCCGTGGGTGACGTCACTTCTAGCGTGAGCCGACACATAGAGTTCCCCACCTCCGAGTCCTCACCCTGGAGTCGCAATGACGGTCCGGACGACCCGGCGGGCGATCCTGTCCGCCACCATGCTGGCCGCGGCGCTCGCCGCCACGGCCTGTGGCAGCCCGCAGGAGACCGCCGCCGGTGGCGGTGACAGCGCCGCCCCGGTCAAGGTTGGCCTGGTCTACTCCCAGTCGGGCCCGCTGGCCAGCTACGGCAAGCAGTACATCGAGGGGTTCAAGGCCGGGCTCGACTACGCCACCAAGGGCACCGGCAAGGTCGGCGACCGCAAGATCGAGCTGACCGAGGTCGACGACGCCGGTGACCCCGCCAAGGCGGTCTCCGCGGCCAAGGACCTGATCGGCAAGGGCACGAAGATCCTCGCCGGGTCCACCGCCTCCGGCGTGGCGCTCCAGGTCTCCCCGATCGCCGCGCAGAACAAGGTCCTGTTCATCTCCGGCCCGGCCGCCACCGACGCGATCACCGGCGCCAACAGGTACACGTTCCGCTCCGGACGGCAGTCGTACCAGGACGTGGTGACCGCCAAGTCGTTCATCGGCGACCCGACCGGCAAGAAGGTCGTGGTCTTCGCCCAGGACGGTGCCTTCGGCGATGCCAACGAGGCCGCGGTCAAGGCGGTCATCGGTGGGTCCGGCGCGACCGTCAGCAGCGTCCGGGCCCCGGCCAGCGCCACCGAGTTCACCCCGTTCGCCAGCCAGATCAAGGCCGCCAAGCCGGACCTGCTCTTCGTCGCCTGGGCCGGCACCACCGCCCCGGCCATGTGGCAGACCCTGGACCAGCAGGGCGTGCTCTCCTCCACCACGGTCGTCACCGGCCTGGACATCCGCGCCTCCTGGCCCACCTTCGGCGCCGCCGGCAGCAAGATCTCGTTCCTGTCGCACTACTTCGACGGGGCCAGCGACACCGAGGCCGCGAAGGCGGCCAAGGCCAAGATCCCCGGCGGCACGCTGGACCTGTTCCACCCGGACGGCTTCGCCGCCGCCCAGATGGTGGTCCGCGCGGTCACCGAGGGCGGCGACGACGTGGACAAGATGATCAAGGCGCTGGAGGGCTGGAGCTTCGACGGCGTCAAGGGTCCGATGACCGTACGCGCCGACGACCACGCGCTGATCCAGCCGATGTTCCAGGCGAAGCTGACCGGCAGCGGCACCGACTTCACCGCCACCGCCGAGAAGAGCCTGACCGGCGACGAGGCCGCCCCGCCGGTCACCCGGATGAAGGGCTGAACCATTGCTCGCCACCCGCGGTCTGACCTGGCGGATCGGTGAGGTCGCCATCGTCGACGACGTCGCGTTCGACCTGGCGCCCGGGGAGTTCCTCGGCGTCATCGGGCCCAACGGCGCCGGCAAGACCTCGCTGTTCAACCTGATCACCGGCCTGCGCCGGCCGACCGGCGGCCGGATCCTGCTGGACTCCGAGGACATCACCGCACTCCCGCCGCACCGGCGGGCCCGCCTCGGGTTGGGACGTACCTTCCAGGCGTCCTCGGTCTTCGGGTCGCTCACCGTCCGGGAGAACGTCCGGCTCGCCGTCCAGGCGCACCGCGGGGGCTCGATGAGGCTGTGGCGGCGGGCGGCGGCCGACCGCGAGGTCGCCGCCGCCGCCGACGCGGCGCTCGACCGGGTCGGCCTGCACCACCGGGGTACGGCGCTGGCCGGCACCCTCGCCCACGGCGAGAAACGGAAGCTGGAGATCGCCCTGCTGCTGGCCGGCGAACCACGGGTGATGCTGCTCGACGAGCCGATGGCCGGCGTCAGCGCCGAGGACGTGCCGGAACTCGTCGCGGTGATTCGGTCGCTGACCGGCGACGACGGACGCTCGGTGCTGATGGTCGAGCACCACATGGACGTGATCCTGGAGCTGGCCGACCGGATCGCCGTGATGCACCACGGCGCCCTGCTGGCCTGCGACACCCCGGACACGGTGATGGCCAACGCCACCGTCCAGGAGGCCTACCTCGGAGAGCAGCTCTAGTGAGTGCGAGGAGTGAGCCGGGTTTGCGAGCCCCGCAGTCACGAACGAAAGGCAGCTCAGTGGATCCTGTGCTCACCGTCGAGGACCTGTCGGTGCGGATCGCCGGGCTGCACATCCTCCAGGGGGTGTCGTTCACCGTCGCCCCGACCGGAGTGACCGTGCTGCTCGGCCGCAACGGCGTCGGCAAGACCACCACCCTGCGGGCGATCGTCGGGCTCACCCCGCGCAACGGCGAGGCGAGCGGCAGCATCCGGATGGCCGGCGGTGACCTGCTCGGTCGCCCCACCCACCGGCTGGTCCGCGGTGGGCTCGGCTACGTGCCGGAGGACCGGGACGTCTTCGCGGGCCTCACCGTCGCGGAGAACCTGCGTCTCGCCGAGCGGCGGGGCAGCGTCCCCGCGTACGACAAGGTCTTCGCGCTCTTCCCGGAGCTGGACCGGCGCGGACGGCAACGGGCCGGCTCGCTCTCCGGCGGCCAGCAGCAGATGCTCGCCATCGGCCGGGTGCTGCTCAACGACAACCGGCTGCTGCTGGTCGACGAGCCCACCAAGGGGCTCGCGCCCAAGGTGGTCACCGAGGTGGCCGAGGTGCTGGAACGGGTCGCCGAGTCGGTGCCGGTGCTGCTGGTCGAGCAGAACCTCGCCGTGGTCCGCCGGCTGGCCCGCGACGCGGTGGTGCTGGCCGCCGGCCGGGTCGCCTGGGCCGGCTCCGCCACCGAACTGCTCGCCGAGGCCGAGCTGACCCGCTCGCTGCTCGGCGTCGGATCCGGCGACCACCACGGCACGCCCGCCACCGCCGGGCCACGGAAGGACGAGAGCTGATGAGCACGGTCATCCTGCTGGCGCTGACCGGGCTGGGCCTGGCCGCGCTCTACTTCCTCGTCGCCTCCGGCCTCTCCCTGGTCTTCGGCCTGGCCGACGTGCTGAACTTCGCGCACGGGCTCTTCCTCGGCGTCGGCGCGTACGCGACCTGGTGGGCGTCGGGGAACCTGCCCGGCGCCGGGCCCGACGGGTTCGGTTTCGTGCTCGCCGTCGCCTTCGGGGTGGCCGCCGGTGTGCTGGTCGCCGTGCTGGTGGAGCTGGTGCTGATCCGGCCGCTCTACTCCCGCACCATCGAGCAGGTGCTGGTCACCGTCGGGCTGTCGCTGGCCGGGGTGGCGCTGCTCCAGGCCACCTGGGGCGCCGACGCCCGACCGTTCCCGCGCCCCGGCTGGACCCGGCAGGTCACCGGCATCCTCGGCGCGAACGTGCCGAACGCCGGGCTGCTGCTGATCGTCGCCGCCGCGGTGGTGCTCGGCGCGCTGCTGGCCTTCCTCCGCTGGACCCGCTACGGCCTGGTGATCCGGGCCGGGGTGGAGAACCGGGAGATGGTCACCGCGCTCGGCATCGACGTGCGCAGGGCGTTCACCCTGGTCTTCGCGATCGGCGGGGCCGCCGCCGCGCTGGCCGGCGCGCTCGGCGGCGTCTACTTCGGCACCGTCTCGCCCGGGCAGGGCGGCTCGCTGCTGATCTTCGCCTTCATCGTGGTGGTGATCGGCGGGATGGGCTCGGTCGTCGGCTCCGCGTACGCGGCCGTCGCCGTCGGGCTGCTGCAACAGTTCGTCAACTACTACGGCCCGTCCGGCCTCGGCGACGTCTGCGTGGTCGCGCTGCTGGCCGTGGTGCTGCTGCTGCGCCCGCAGGGCTTCGCCGGAAAGGTGGCAACCGCATGACCGGATCCATGGTGGAGGCGCCCCCGGCCCACGTCCCCGACGAGCTGACCCCCGGGCGCTCGCGCTGGCCCGGGCTGCGGCCGTACCTGCCGCTGGTGGCGCTGGCCGTGGCGGCGATCGTGCCCTACTCGACGGTGAACCTGCCGGGGATCTTCGAGGGACCGCTGAACTCGCCGGGCACCCTGCAACTGCTCGCCGTCTGCCTGGTCTTCGGCGGCCTCGCCGCCGGCTACGACCTGCTCTTCGGCCGCACCGGGATGCTCTCCTTCGGGCACGCCCTCTACTTCGCCGCCGGCGTCTACGGCACCGACATCCTGGTCACCCGGGCCGGGCTTCCGTTGTGGCAGGCCGCCCTGCTCACGATCACCGGCGGGACCGTCCTGGCGGCGCTGCTCGGCGCGGTCGCACTGCGTACCGTCGGGATCGCGTTCGCCATGGTGACCCTGGCGTTCGCCCAGGTCGGGGCGATCCTGGTGGCCCGGGACTTCGGCGGGCTCACCGGCGGCGAGGAGGGGCTGCCGCTGGACGTCTCCGGGCTGCCGGCCGCCCTGGTCGGGGTGACCAACACCGTCAACCTGTACTGGCTGGCGCTGGCGTACCTGGCGGTGGTGGTGTTCGTGGTGCACCGGGTGAGCGGCTCGCCGACCGGGCGGGTGCTGGCCGGGCTGCGCGACGACGAGCGGCGGATCGGGGTGCTGGGGCTCGACCCGTACCTGTTCAAGCTGCTGGCGTTCACCCTGGCCGGCGGCCTCGCGGCGGCGGCCGGGGTGGTCTACTGCCTGATCGTCGGCGGCGCCAGCCCACACGTAACGAGCAGCGAGCTGACCCTGTCCCTGCTGGTCATGGTGGTCCTCGGCGGCCCCGGCACCAGGTGGGGTCCGGTCCTCGGCGGCATCCTCTACATGTACCTCGACCACCGCCTCACCGCCTTCGGTAGCAGCGAGACGGTCGACGCCCTCCCCGCCGTCCTCAGCCGCCCGCTGAGCCAACCCCTCTTCGTCCTCGGCACCGTCTTCATCCTGGCCGTCTACTTCTTCCCCGGCGGCCTCGCCGGCCTGAGAACCCGCCTGGCCCCCCTCACCCGCACCCTCAGCCGCCGCCCGGATCGTCGATCATGAAGTTGGCGTCGCGACACGCCGGGTCGCGAGGGCGCTAACTTCATGATCGACGCAGAAGGGAGGCCGGGGTGGGAGAGCGGTTGGCGGTTGTGAGCGGTGGGGGGACGGGGATCGGGGGCGCGTGCGCCCGGTTGCTCGCCCTCGACGGGTACGACGTGGTGGTGGTGGGGCGGCGGGCGGAGGTGTTGCTCGCCGCCGCCGAGCGGATCTCGGACGAGTGTGGGCGGGCCGACGCGGTCAGCGCGGTCACCGCGGATCTGACCGATCCGGCGCAGCTCGCCGGGGTGGTCGAGGCGGTCGGGGAGCGGCCCGTCGACGTGGTGGTCAACAACGCCGGCGGCTACCTGGGCGGCGACACCGCCACGCTGGCCGGGGTCGCCGACTTCTGGCGGGCCAACCTGGAGGCCAACGTGCTAACCGCCGTGCTGCTCACCGAGGCGCTCCGGCCGGCGCTGCGTCGCCCCGGCGGACGGGTGATCCTGGTCGGCTCCATCGCCGCCCAGCGCGGCGGGGCCGGGCCGTACTCGGCGGCGAAGGCGGCGCTGCACGGCTGGGCGTACGACCTGGCGGCGCAACTCGGGCCCGAGGGGATCACCGCCAACGTGGTCAGCCCCGGCTACGTCGCCGAGACCGAGTTCTTCGGCGACCGGATGACCCCGCAGGGGCACGCGACGCGGGTCGACGCCACCCTGGTCAAGCGGGCCGGCCTGCCCGACGACATCGCCGAGGCGGTCCGCTACCTGGCGAGCCCGGCCGCAGGCTACGTCACCGGGCAGGTGCTCGGCGTCAACGGCGGGTCGGTGCTCGGCCGCTGACGCCGGAGGGTGGCGACCCCCCCGTGTGGCCGCCACCCCTCGTCGTCCGGATCAGATCAGCTGTTCAACATCTCGTACGCCGAAGCCGGTGCCGCCTGCACCTGGTCGCCGGCCGGCGCAGCCAGCTTCGGCGCCTTGCCGAAGTCGAAGTAGCGGACGACCACCTTGCGGGCCTTCTGCTTGCCGGCCGCCGGAACGGTCATCGACAGCGAGGCGAGGTTGCCGTCCGGGCCGACGACCGCGGTGAACGGCACCTTCTTCGCCGCCGCGCCGCTCGCCGTCAGGTCGAGGTTGTCCAGCGCCTCCGCCACCTCGGCGCCGGCGGTCAGGTCGAGGAAGCCGGTGTACGTGCCGGTGCCCTTCTTCCGCACGGCCGAGGCGTGCTCCAGGAAGACCCCGGTGTTGCCCGGGTCGCTGCCCTCATAGCTGAGCGGATCCGAGTCGCCCTCCAGCTTCGCCGGGTCGAGGGTCATCCACCGCTTCGGCAGCTTCATCATCTCGTGCAGACCGTCGACGCCGGTCAGCTTCACCCGCATCCAGCTGCGGTCGGCGATCACCCGCATGCTCAGGGCCATGGTGAAGTCCGGGTCCGTGCTGGTCTGCGAGAAGGTCAGCTCCTGCGCCTTCGCCGCCGGGTCGACCACACCGGAGAGCTTGTCGGGCCCGTTCTGCTCGGTGTAACGGAACCGCGGGTCCTGCCCGTCCGGCACGGCGGTCAACAGCTCGGCCTTCGGGTCGGCCGACGGGGACGGGGTCGGCGCGGAGGAACCCGTCGCGTCGGAGCTCCGGTCTCCCGCGCCGCCGCACCCCGCGAGCAGGGCGGTGGCGGTCAGCGCGGTGATCGCGATCCGCCGGATCGGGCCGGTGGCGCCGGTTCGGTACGTCATCTCGTTGAACTCACTTCCACAGGGTCAGCTGGTTGCGGAGAGATCCTGTCAGCCACCTCTGCCGAGTCGCTGCCGATATGCTGCCGTCCGGCTGCCGTGCACTGCCGTACCGCACGGCTCGGGGTGTCAGGAGCGGAAAACCGCATGTCAGAGGCGTTGCGCTTCCAGGTGCTCGGACCGCAGCGGGCCTGGTACGCCGACCGGCCCCTCGACCTCGGCCCCGGCAAACAGCGAGCGGTGCTGACCGTTCTGCTGCTGGCGGCCGGGCGGCCGGTGCCGACCGGGCAGATCGTCGAAGCGGTCTGGCCCGACGATCCACCCGCGAACGGCGCCAACGTCGTGCAGAAGTACGTCGCCGGGCTGCGCCGGGTGCTGGAGCCCGAACGGTCGCCGCGTACGCCGGGCCAGGTGTTGGCCCTGACCGATGCCGGATACCGGCTGAACGTCCCGCCGGAGGCGGTCGACGCGATCCGGTTCGAGCGGGGCGTGCACCGGGCCCGGCAGCGGCACGCCGCCGGCCGTTCCGACGAGGCGCTGGCGGACATCACTGACGCGTTGGAGCTGTGGCGGGGCGAACCGTTCGGCGGGCACACCGGGCCGTACTTCGAGGCCGCCCGGAGCCGACTGGTCGAGTTGCGGGCGGTCGCCCTGGAGACCCGGGCCGAGCTGGAACTGGCCACCGGGCGGCACCGGGAGCTGGTCGGCGAGCTGGTGGAGCTGGTGGCCGAGTTCCCGGTCCGGGAACGGCTCCGGCACCACCTGATGCTGGCGCTGTACCGCGGCGGCCGGCAGGCCGAGGCGCTGGCCGCCTACCGGGACTTCGCCGGCCTGCTCCGCGAGGAGTACGGCATCCAGCCGGGTGCGGCGTTGCAGGACCTGCACGGCCGCATGCTGCGGTCGGACCCGACGCTGGCCTCGGCGGTGCCCGACCCCCGGCCGCCGGCGCCACGGGTCGCCCCGGGCGAGGTGGGCGGGGAGCCGGTGCCGCCGCAGCGCTCGCCGGACCGGCCCGCGCCGGCCGCCGCGGACCTCCACCGGTCCGTCCCGCCCACACCGGACCTCCACCGGTCCTTCCTGACCGCTCCGCTCGGCGCGGCGGCCGGAAGTGTGGCGACGGGGGCGGCCGACCGGGCCGCTGTGGCGAGCCCGGCCGAGCCCCGGCGGGGGGACCCACCGAAGCGCTGGGTCAGCCACCTCGGCACCGTGCTCGCCGCTGCCACCGTGCTGCTCTCGTTCGGCACGCTCGCCTGGATGGTGCTGCTCTTCTACGCGATCCGGCGGCGCCGCGCCTGGCTCTTCGTCGCGGCCGCCGCCTACTTCGCCGCCTTCCTGCTGTTCGCGGTCGGGATGGACCTCAGCGAGATCAGCGATCCCGACGCGCCCCCGAGCACCCTCGACAGCCTCGCCATCATCGGGCTCGGCGCAGCGTGGGTCGGCGGCACCGGGCACGTGGTGCTGTTGAACCGCCGGGTGGCCGAGGCGCTGCACCGCGGTGCCGACCAACCGGAGACCGACGAACGCCGGATCCGCCGCGAGCAGACCCGCTATCTGCTGGACCACTACCCGCCGGCCCGGCACGAGCTGCGGATCGGCCGGCCCGACCTCCCGCGAACCTTCGACGACGGCGGCCTGGTGGACATCAACGCGGTGGACGACGCCGTGCTGGCCGCGCTGCCCGGGCTGACCGACGAGCAGCGCCGCCTGATCGTCGCCGACCGGCGGCAGCGGGGCCCGTACGGGTCGGTCGAGGAGCTGGGCGGACGCTGCGGGCTGCCGGCCGCCGTCACCGGACGGCTCCGGGACGTGTTGATCTTCCTGCCGAGTTGGCAGGAGACCGCCTGACACCTGGTAGAAATGCCGGATGAGCCAGGATCGGACGGCGGTACGGGAGCGGGCCGAGGCGGTGCTGCGCCGGTTGGCCGGCGACCATGCCCGGCTCCGCGAGGACCAGTGGCGCGCGATCGAGGCGCTGGTGGTCGACCAGCGGCGGGTGCTCTGCGTGCAGCGCACCGGCTGGGGCAAGTCGGCGGTCTACTTCGTGGCCACCGCGCTGCTGCGGGAGCACGGGGAGCACGGCCCCACGGTGATCGTCTCGCCGCTGCTGGCGCTGATGCGCAACCAGGTCGAGTCGGCGGCCCGGGCCGGCATCCAGGCCCGCACGATCAACTCGGCGAACCTCGACGAATGGGACGAGATCACCGACGAGATCCGGGCCGGCGCGGTGGACGTGCTGCTGATCAGCCCGGAACGGCTCAACAATCCGGACTTCCGGGACACCGTCCTGCCGAAGCTGGCGGCCACCACCGGGCTGCTGGTGGTGGACGAGGCGCACTGCGTCTCCGACTGGGGGCACGACTTCCGACCCGACTACCGCCGGCTGCGTACCTTCCTCGGCGACCTGCCCGAGCGCACTCCCGTGCTGGCCACCACCGCCACCGCCAACGCCCGGGTCACCACCGACGTCGCGGAGCAGCTGAGCACGGGCGACGGCAGTGACGCGCTGGTGCTGCGGGGCACCCTGGACCGGGAGTCGCTGCGGCTGGGCGTGCTCGACCTGCCCGGCCCGGCGCACCGGTTGGCCTGGCTCGCCGACCACCTGGACGGGCTGCCCGGCTCGGGGATCATCTACACGCTGACCGTGGCGGCGGCCACCGAGACCGCCGAGTTCCTCCGCGCCCGCGGCTGGTCGGTCGCCTCGTACACCGGGCAGGCCGAGGACGCCGACCGCCGCGCCGCCGAGCAGGACCTGCTCGACAACAAGATCAAGGCGCTGGTGGCCACCAGCGCGCTCGGCATGGGCTTCGACAAGCCGGACCTCGGCTTCGTGGTCCACCTGGGCGCGCCGCCGTCGCCGATCGCCTACTACCAGCAGGTCGGCCGGGCCGGCCGGGCCGTCGACCACGCCGAGGTGCTGCTGCTGCCGGGCGTGGAGGACGCCGCCATCTGGCGCTACTTCGCCTCGCTGGCCTTCCCGCCCGAGGAGCAGGTCCGCGCGGTGCTGGCCGCGCTCCCCACCGACCGGCCGATGTCCACTCAGGCCCTCGAACCGGTCGTGGACCTGCGCCGCGCCCGGTTGGAGCTGATGCTCAAGGTGCTCGACGTTGACGGCGCGGTCCGCCGGGTGCGCGGCGGCTGGCTCGCCACCGGCGAGCCCTGGGTCTACGACGAGCCCCGGTTGCGCCGCGTCGCCCAGGCCCGCACCGCCGAGCAGCAGGCCATGCTCCAGTACGCGTCGACGCCCGGCTGCCGGCTGCGCTACCTGCGGGAATGCCTGGACGACGCCGGGGCCGGCGACTGCGGCCGGTGCGACAACTGCGCCGGCGCGCTGTTCACCGCGGAGGTGTCCGACGCCGCGCTGACCGCCGCGCAGACGTTCCTCGGTCGCCCCGGCGTGGAGGTCGGGCCGAAGAAGCTCTGGCCGACCGGGTTGGCGGCGGTGGGCGTACCCCTGAAGGGCCGGATCCCCCCGGCGGAGCAGGCGCTGCCCGGGCGGGCCGTGGGGCGGCTGTCGGACCTGGGCTGGGGTGGGCGGCTGCGCGGGCTGGTCGGACCGGAGGCGCCCGACGGTCCGGTCCCGGACGACGTGGTGGCGGCGGCGGTGGAGGTGCTCAAGGCCTGGGCGCACGGCGACGACCCGTGGCCGCGCCGCCCGGCCGGCGTGGTCGCCGTCGGCTCCCGCAGTCACCCCGAGCTGGTCGACTCGCTGGCCGCGCGGATCGCCGCGGTGGGTCGGCTGCCGCTGCTCGGCCGGGTGGTCCCGACCGGCCCGGTGGGCGCCGGCGGGCCGCGTGGCAACAGCGCCCAGCGGGTACGCACCCTGCACGACGCCTTCACCGTGCCGGCCGACCTGGCCGACGCCGTCGGCGGACTGGCCGGTCCGGTCCTGCTCGTCGACGACCTGGTCGACTCGGGCTGGACGATGACCATGGTGACCCGGCTGCTGCGCCGGGCCGGCGCACCGGACGTGCTGCCGCTGGCCCTCGCGCTGGCCGGCTGAGCCGCACCGAACGTCGACCCGGCCCGTGGTCGGTTCGGCGCGGTGGCGGAAAAGTTCCCGGCCCTCGCGGATTGCGACGGTTGCCACGGCCGAGGTTCGCCGGTCGGGCACCGGCCGGCGCGCCGGTACCGTGGTCGCATGGCCGACCAGCGCCCCGTGCCGCCCCCGCCCACCGGCGAGGGGCGGTCGGCCGTCGCCGACCGCGACCCGCACGACCTCCTCGACCGCTCCGGTGTCCGGCCGGACCGGCCGGCCGCGGTCGAGGGACTCCCGCCGGCCGGACCGGACCGCGCCACCCTGCGGTTGGCGCTCACCGTCGGCGGGCTGGTCCTCGCCGTGCTGCTCGGCTTCGGCCTCGGCCGGGCCAACCCCGGCCCCGGCGCCCCGACGGGCGGCGCGGCCACGACCGCCGGCGCGGCGACGCCCGGCGGGGAGCACAGCCACGCCCCCGGCACCGGTGCCCACCAGCACGGATCCGCGGTCGCCGGCCAGCCCGACCCGGCCGAGGCGGGCGGCCTCGCCGTCGCCTCCGCCGGCTACACCCTCGCCCCGGTGGGCACCGCGTTCACCGCCGGGCGGCCCGGTGAGTTCCGCTTCCGGATCCGGGACGCCGCGGCGCGACCGGTGACCCGGTTCGCGGTGGTGCACGACAAGCCGATGCACCTGATCGTGGTGCGCCGCGACCTGACCGGCTACCAGCACCTGCACCCGACCATGGCCGCCGACGGCACCTGGTCGGTGCCGCTGACCCTGGCCGAGCCGGGCGCCTGGCGGGCGTACGCGGACTTCACCGCGCTGGCCGACGACGGCCGGCAGACCGCGGCGACGCTCGGGGTGGACCTGGTGGCGCCCGGCGACTACCGGCCGCGCCCGCTGCCCGCCCCCGCCACGACCGCGACGGTCGACGGCTTCACCGTCGACTACCGGGGCACCCCGAAGGTCGGCACGGCGGTGCCGCTGGCCTTCCGGGTTCGTACCGGCGACGCCCCCGCCGCGCTGGAGCGCTATCTCGGCGCGTACGGCCACCTGGTCGCGCTCCGCGAGGGGGACCTGGGCTACCTGCACGTGCACCCCGAACCGGCGCCGGCCGGGGACCCGGTGACGTTCTGGCTGACCGCGCCCGGGCCGGGCCGCTACCGGCTCTACCTGGACTTCCAGGTGGCCGGCGAGGTACGCACCGCGGAGTTCACCCTCACGGTCGGCTGAGCCCGACCCGAGGTCCTGCTCCGCCCGCCCGGTGGATCGGGGGCCTTCAGCCGGCCCGGCGGACCGGGCGGCGGGCCAGGTAGCGCAGCAGATCCCGGATGTGGTGCTTCTCCTCGGCCGGCACGGACGGGTCGGCCAGCCGCTCCATGATCACCCGGACGTCCGCCTCGACGGGCCCGTCGTCGCTGCGGCGGCGCGGCGCGGCGCCCGCGTCGGGAAGGCCGAGCGCGCGGAACGCCGCGGCCACCGGCAGGTCGAGGGCGGCGCAGAAGCCGCGTACCTTGGCCAGCTCGGGATAGTCCTGCCAGTCGCCGGCCAGCCAGCGGAAGACCGTCGAGCGCCCGACGCCGGTGTGCGCCGCCAGGTCGGTGACGGTCCAGCCACGCTCGTCGCGCGCGTCGTCGATGGCCCGACGCACGAAGCGTGCGAAGGCCATCTGCGGCGATACCTCTACGGCGCCCATCGGCTTGAGCGTCTTCCCTTTCCGGCCGGCGCACCGGGCGGTGCGTCTACGAGAGTAGTACGGCGACCCGCCCGCGCAATTGCCCGATCGTCTCATGCACGGGACCACGACTGCCCCCGCGCTGGTGGTTGGTTGTCCCGCGTCAACTAAGCTCGATGCCTGATCCGTTCCCGCCACCCGAGCTGTCCGACAGGCACGTCCGGACCGGCGAACCGCCGAGGAGCAGCATGGCCGAGTCGAGCCGCCCGCTGCCGCACCGCCCCGGTGCGGTCAGCCTCTTCTTCGTGGCGAAGGCCGCCGTCTTCGCCGCCGCCTTCTGGATCTGGCTGCTGGTGCTGGTCCTGGACGGGGACCAGGCGACCGGCGCCGAGGTCTTCGCCGCCACCGGCGCGATCACCACCACCCTGGTGAGTGTGGTGCTCGGGGCCCGGCTGGCGCTGCAACGCAACGCCGCGGAGCGGCACGCCGAGCTGAAGAAGCTGCTGGTGGACATCTCGTGGAACGCCTTCACCGCCGCTGGGAACTCCGAGGCGCCCGGCAAGGTCGTGCCGTTCCCCACCCTGCCGGCCGACCACGACCGGGTGCCGGAGCGCGGCCCGGGCGAGCGGGTGTCGGCGTTCGACCGCGGCCGGGCGGACCGGGGCGGCTCCGGCGACCGGCGACGCTGACCGGTCAGCCGGATCCGGGTGCCGGCTCAGGGCTGTGCGAGCAGCGTCTCCAGCCGCGGCGTGACCTGCCACTGGTCGACCAGCGCCCGGTACTCGGCACGCTGCTCCGGCGTCGACTCCGTACCGGTGCGCCGGGCGCGGATCAGCAGGTTCCGTGGGGTGTGCTGGGAGTCGACGAACTCCACCACCTCGGCCCGGTAGCCGTGCAGCCGGAGCAGCCCGGCGCGTACCGCGTCGGTGAGCACGTCGGCGAAGCGTTCCCGCAGGATGCCCTGCCGGGTCAGCAGCTCGTACGGCGCCGGGGCCGGGTGCGCGCGCAGCTGGGCGGCCAGGTCGTGGTGACAGCACGGCGCGGCGAGCACCCAACGGGCCCCCCAGCGCACCGCCCGGGCCAGCGCCTCGTCGGTGGCCGTGTCGCAGGCGTGCAGGGCGAGCACCAGGTCCGGAGCGGGCTCGACGACGGCGTCGGCGATCGTGCCGGCCACGAAACTCACCCGGTCGGCCCAGCCCAGCCGCTCGGCCAGCTCGGTGTTGCGCCGGCGCTGGTCCTCGCGGACGTCCACCCCGACCAGCTCGACGTCGAGGCCCCGCTGCGACAGGTACCGGTAGGCGGCGAAGGTCAGGTACGCGTTACCGCACCCCAGGTCCACCACCCGCAGCGTCCCGGTCAGCTCCTCCGGCAGGCTGGCCGCCAGCGCCCGCAGGAACGCGTCGACCTGCCGGCGCTTGGCGGCCGAGCCGCCGATCTCGGCGAAGAGCGGGTCACCCGGGTCCAGCAGCCACTCCTTGGCCCGGTCGTGTCCCTCGACGGCCGGCGCCGGTCGGCTGGCGGCCGCCCGGTGCACCTGCGCCTCGCCGGACTTGGTCACCCGTAGCTGGAGGGTGGCCCCGGTCGTCTCCACGTGCCAGTTGCCGAAGGGCTCGGCCAGCAAGGCGTCCACCGCCGCGTCGGCCTCCGCGCCGGGGGCGACGTTCCGGGTGTACGGCCGGGAGCCGTCCGAGGTGGAGATCTGGATCCGGGGCCCGGCCTTGAGGGTCACCGGCCGCAGTTCGGCGCGGACCACCGAGGGGCGTTGCCCCTTGCGGCGTCCGGCGGCCACCGCCCGGGTCAGCGCGGGGTCGAGCAGCAGGGCCCGGACCTCGGTCAGGGCGGCATCCAGCGGTTCCGGCATCGGTCCATCATCCTGCGCCGCGCCGGTACCCCGACCGGCGGCCCACCCCGAGGTGTCCCGCACCGCACCCCGCCGCCTGTCCCGGTGGCGCACGGGCGCCCGTCGGTGGAACGCCATGGAGGCCAAAGCGGCCCGGGAGACCTCCATGGGCGGAAAAGGGACATCCCCCGGACCGGCGAACCGGTGCGGGGGATGTCGGATGCTGCGGTTGTCAGTCGGCGGTCGCCTCGGCGGGCGTACCCGCGCCGGAACCGCCACCACGGCGGCGCCGGCGGCGGCGCGGCTTGGTCGCGCCACCCTCGGCGGACGCGACCGGCTCGGCGTCGCCGGCCTCGGCGGTGATCACGCCGGTGGGCTCGGCCGCGGCCCCGTCGTCGGAGAGCCGGCGACGGCGGCGGGTACGCGGAGCGCGGGTGGCGCCCTCGCCGGTGGCGGCCTCGGCCGGCGCCTCGGCGGCGTCGCCGCTCCGGCCACGACCCTCGCCGCGACCGTCGCCCCGGCCGGAACCCTCACCGCGGCCACGACCCTCGCCGCGACCCCGGCCACGGCTCTCGCCGCGACGGGAACCCCGGCCGCCCTCGCCGCGGCGGGACGGACCGCCCAGGTCCTCCTCGACCTCGGCGCCGAGCCCGGCGCGGGTCCGCTCGGCGGTCGGCAGGGTGCCGCTCACCTCGGTGGAGATGTCCAGGTCGGTGTAGAGGTGCGGGGAGGTGTGGTACGTCTCCGCCGGCTCCGGCATGTCCAGGCCCAGCGTCTTGTCGATGATCCGCCAGCGGGGCATGTCGTCCCAGTCGACGAAGGTCACCGCGACGCCGCTGGCTCCCGCCCGGCCGGTACGACCGATCCGGTGGGTGTAGGTGTCCTGGTCCTCGGGGCAGTCGTAGTTGATGACGTGGGTGACGCCGGTGACGTCGAGCCCGCGCGCCGCCACGTCGGTGGCGACCAGAATGTCGATCTTGCCGGCGCGGAACGCCCGCAGGGCCCGCTCCCGGGCGCCCTGGCCCAGGTCACCGTGGACGGCGGCCACCGCGAAACCGCGGAAGTCGAGGTCCTCGGCGACCCGGTCGGCGGCCCGCTTGGTCCGGGTGAAGATCATGGTGAGCCCGCGCCCCTCGGCCTGGAGGATCCGGGCCACGATCTCGACCTTGTTCATCGAGTGGGTGCGGTAGACCAGCTGCTGGGTCTGCGGCGACGGGCCGGTCTCGGCGGTGTGCCCGGCGTGGATCGTCACCGGCCGGCGCAGGAAGCGCCGGGACAGGGCGACGATCGGGTCCGGCATGGTTGCCGAGAAGAGCATCGTCTGCCGGTCCTCCGGCAGCATCGCCAGGATCTTCTCGACGTCGTCGAGGAAGCCCAGGTCCAGCATCCGGTCGGCCTCGTCGAGGACCAGCGCGCGCACCCGGTCCAACCGCAGGTGCTTCTGCTTCTGGAGGTCCATCAGCCGGCCCGGGGTGCCCACCAGGATCTCGACGCCCTTGCGCAGCGCGTCGATCTGCGGCTCGTACGCCACGCCGCCGTAGATCGGCAGCACCCGGACGCCCCGGGTCCGGCCCGCGGCGGCGAGGTCCTTGGCGACCTGGATGCCCAGCTCACGGGTGGGGACGACGACCAGGGCCTGCGGTACGCCGTCGCCGCCCTCGGCGGGGGCGAAGACCCGCTCCAGCAGCGGAATGCCGAAGCCGAGGGTCTTGCCGGTGCCGGTGGGCGCCTGACCGATCAGGTCGACGCCGCGCAGCCCGATCGGCAGCGCGTACTCCTGGATGGCGAAGGCGCGGGTGATGCCGGCGGCGGCCAGGGCCTCGACGGTCTCCTGGCGTGCGCCCAGATCGGCGAAGGTGGGTGCCTCCGGGCGGACCGGGGCGGTGGGGGCCAGCTCCTGGCCTGTGGTGAGTTCGGTGGTCTGCTCGCTCATCTGGATTTGGGGGTGCCCTCTCGTGGGTGCGCCCCGGCATGTCCAGCAGGGCGCTGTCGGTTTGGCGCGGGCCACACGGTCGGCGGCGGAATGCCGTGCCGGACCGGGCCGCACGCGCACCGCGGGCTGGACTTCGAACGGATCGGCGCCCACGGCAACTGCTCAATACTACCTGAGCCGCAGTCCAGCGGTCTCGTCAATCGCCAACACGCCCGACGCCGGGGGTGTTCCCTGTGGTATGCGTCACCATCCGTCGATACGCCGGGACGGCACCCGGTCGGAATGGGCGGTAACGTGCGCCCCGTGCCCGCCTCGACCGACGACGCCGTCATCGACCTGCTCGGCCTCGTCGCGTACGGCGAACTGGTCGCCTTCGACCGGCTGGCCGCCGACGCCAGGCTCGCCCCCGACCTGCGCCGCCGCGCCACGCTCAGCGAGTTGGCCGCCGCCGAGATCGGCAACTACCGGCGGCTCGCCGACTGGCTCACCGCCCTCGGCGCGACCCCCGAGCAGGCGATGGCGCCCTACGTCGAGGCGCTGCGGGCGTACCACGACTCGACCGAGCCGAGGAACTGGCTGGAGGCGGTGACCAAGGCGTACGTCGGGGACGCGATCACCGACGACTTCCTGGGGGCGATCGCGGACCGGCTCGACGAGCCGTACCGGCAGCTGATCCGGGAGGTGCTGCACGACTCGCGCTACGCGGAGTTCGCGGCGGCCGAGATCCGGGCCGCCATCGACGCCGACCCGAGGGTGGCCAACCGGCTCTCGATGTGGGCGCGGCGGCTGGTGGGGGAGGCGCTCTCCCAGGCCGGGCGGGTCGCCGCCGCGGACCGTGGGGCACTCACCGCGCTGATCGCCCGGGACGGGGTGGACGTACCCGGGCTCTTCCACCGGCTCACCGCGGACCACACCGCGCGGATGACGGCCGTCGGCCTGAACAACTGAGCCCGCCCGAGCGGGTCGGGGCTGCCCGAGCCGGTGCTGCTCGAGGCATGCGCCCGGGGCCCGGCCCGCGACGGCGGTGCCGCCGCGGGGGCCGGACCGGGTCAGCGGACGGTGAAACCGACCGACCGCGGGGACGCCTCGGCGATCTCGACGTAGGCGACCTTGGCGACGGGAACGATGACCCGCCGGCCCTTCTCGTCGGTCAGGGACAGCGTCCCCTCGCTCCTGGCCATGGCGTCGGTCACGATCTGCTCGATCTCGGCCGGCGACTGCGCGCTCTCCAGAACCAGCTCACGCGGCGCGTACTGGACGCCGATCTTGACCTCCACTGTGCCTCCTCATCAGGGCGAAAATGCCGCCGTCGGAAAGGCTATCCGATCTCGGGGCGGGATGTTCAGGCTGACTCACCTTGCAGCGGGAAGCTGGCGATGCCGCGCCAGGACAGGGCCGCGACCAGCGCCTCCGCCTCGGCCTTCGGCACCTGCCGGCCGCCGGCCAGCCAGAACTGGGCGGCCGTCTCCGCCGCACCCACCAGGCCGGAGGCGAGCAGCTCGGCGTGCGACCGGCTCACCCCGGTGTCCGAGATGATGGTGTCGGTGATCGCCGCGATGCAGCCCTGCTCGACCCGCTCCACGCGCTGGCGCACCGCCGGGTCGTTGCGCAGGTCCGACTCGAAGACCAGCCGGAACGCCTCGCTCTCGTGGTCGACGAAGTCGAAGTACGCCTGCACGGAGGCGCCGACCCGCTCCTTGTTGTCCTTGGTGCCCTTCATCGCGTCGTGCACCTTGGCCACGATCGCGTCGCAGTGCGTGTCCAGCAACGCCAGGTAGAGGTCCATCTTTCCCGGGAAGTGCTGGTAGAGCACCGGCTTGGAGACGCCGGCCCGTTCCGCGATATCGTCCATCGCGGCGGCGTGGTAGCCCTGGGCGACGAACACCTCCTGGGCCGCCGCGAGCAGCTGCTTGCGACGTGCCGAGCGGGGCAGTCGGGTGGGCCGGCCGGCGGTCTGTGCACCGTTCCCCACAGCGGTCATGGGAACCTCCGAGTTTCTTCGTACGAGCCGGCATTTCACCCGAACCGGTCCGGGTCGGTTGACCCGTCGCGGAATTGGCCCGCCGCTGTAACTTATCGCCACTGTCACCACACGGTAGCCTCAGCGGGGGCTACCAAGGAGCGCGCGGTGAGTGAATCAGGGCAACCCGGAGCCCCCACCCCGGGAGAGCAGGGCGACGGCACGGGCCGGCAGGACGACCTGGCCCGTCCGGTCAGCGGGTGGGAGCCTCCGACCGCCGGCTGGTCCCGCAGCGGTGGCCTCTCCCGTCCCGTGGAGCCGGCGCCGCCCTGGCGGCAGGCCGATCCGGCCGGTGGCTGGTCCGCCTCGTCGCCGCGCCACGGTGACCTGCCGGCGCCGCTGCCCGGACAGCCCGAGGAGAACAGGTCCGCCCGGGTGAACGGCCGGTCGCACCTCAACGGCTTCGGTGCCGCCGAGGAGCTTCCCGGCAGCCGGCCCGCACCGGTCAGCGCCCCGCCCGTCCCGGGGGACCCCACCGAGCCGTACCGGGAGGCGGACCCTCGCCGGGACCCCGACCTCCCCCGCGAGCCCGGTTTTCCCCGCGACATCGACTTCCCCCGCGAGCCCGGCCTGACCGGGGACCCCGGCTTCGCCCGCGACCCGGGCTTCGTCGGGGACCCCGGCTTCCCCCGCGGGCCCGGCTTCCCCCGCGACGCCGGCTTACTGCGGGAGTCCGACCCGTACCGGGAGCCCGGCGGGTTCCCGGAGGGTGACCTCGGCCGGGATTCCGGGGGGTACCGGTCCGGTGCCGGCGACCGGCTGGTCGTGCCGGCGCAGCGCCCCGCGCCGACCCTGGAACAGCCGGCCGACCCGTCCGGCGGCGCGGCACGCCACTCCTCCGGGGAACCCCCGGTGAGCCCGGCCGCCCGTCGAGGGGAGGGCATCGTGCCGTCCTCGGCGCCGCCGGCCGTGCAGGTGCCGCCGGTGGGCACCACCGCCTCCGGCTTCGAGGTCCCGGCCGGCTTCCACGCGCCGACCGTCGAGCCGCCCGCCCAGGCGTCCACCGAGCCGCCCGCGTGGGCGACCGGACCCTCCCCGGATGCGGGCGCCGAACCGTCCACCCGGGCGGCCGGATCCTCCGCCGACGCGGGCGCCGAACCGTCGACCCCGGCGGCCGGATCCTCGCCGGACGCGGGCACCGGACCCTCGACGTGGGCGGCCGCCGGCCGGCCCGCCGAGGCGGGCGCCGAGCCGTCCACCTGGGCCGACCGGTTCCCGCCCGAGGCGGGCCGCCGCGACGCCGGGTCGAACCGCCCCGACTCCCCGCCGGCCCGCCCGGTCGAGGAGCCGGAGTGGGCGGCCCCCAGCTGGAACCGCCCCAGCTGGGGCGGGGGCTGGGCGCCGCCGCCCTGGTCCCGCGAGGAGCCGTGGTCGCGGGAGGACGCGGCGCGCCGGGGTCGTCCGGAGCCCACCGGACCGGATGCCACCGACCCCGAGGCGCTGCGCACCGGGCCGGGCCGCCCGTACGAGGCCGTCCGGGCCGAGCCGGCGCTGCCGTACGAGCCGGTGCGGGCCGAGCCGTCGGCGCCCTACGAGCCGGTGCGCGCGGAGCCCGACCGACCGTACGAGGCACGCCGGGGCGAGGAGCCCGGACGGCCCCCGACCGAGGCGCCCGCCGGCCGGCCCGCCGCCGCCGTGGATCGCCCCGCCTGGGCCCGCTCCGTGCCGATCCCGGCCAGCGCCCCGCCGGTCACCCCGGAGGCCGGTGCCGAGGAGCGGACGGTACGCCCGTTCCGCCTGCGGCCGGTCGCCGACGAAGCGGTCACCGCGCCACCCGCCGGACCCGACCCCGCCGGCCCGGTGCCGACGGTCCCCGCGCCCACCGCCGCCGCGGCCGCCACGAGCGCACCGCCCGGCCCGGAACACCCTCCCACCGCGTCCACCCCGACGAGCGCGCCGCCGTACGCCGCCCGCCGGTCCGCCCCCGAGCCGGTCCCCGCAGCGCAGGCGGTGGCGGACGAGCCGAGCCCGGAGCCGACCTCGGCGGTGCTGCCGCAGCGCGTACCCGCGGAACCCGACGTGCCCGTCGTGCCGGAGCCGCCAGCCGTGGAGCCATCCGCCGAAACCCCGGAACTCGCCCGTATCGCCACCCATCTCCGTCGCGACGACGAGCCCGCGCCGCTGCGGGACCGTCCCGAGGGGTTCGACGTCAACGCCATCCTGGACGCCGTGCGCGAGGTGGCCGGGGTCCGGGACGCGGCGCTGCGGCGTACCCCGGCCGGTGCGCACAGCCTGCGGCTGGACCTGGCCGACGGCGCGGACCCGGCCGAGGTGAGCCGGCACGTGGCCCGGCTGCTCCAGGAGCGGATGGGGCTGGCCGCCGCCCCGCAGAACCTGCCCGACGAGCAGGGCGCGCCACCACCGGTGCGCCGCCGGTCCACCGAACCCCGCACCGAGCCGGGCCGGGCCCGGCCCGCCGAGTCGAACGCCGACCGGTGGGCGGGCGCCCGCGCGCAGAGCGTCGAGCGGTACGCAGCCCGCCGGGCCGCCGAGGATCCGGGTGACCCGGCCGCCCGGCCCGCCGCCCGCCGTTCGGCGGAGGAGGTCGACGCGACGGCCCGCCGCCCGGCGGAGGAGCCGGCCGGTCGTCCCGGTGACGAGCAGGGCGCCCCGATGCTCCGGCGCTCGGCCGAGGAACGGGCCGAGTCGGTCGCCCGGCGGGTGGCCGAGGAGCCGGCCGAGCAGGCCGGGCGGTCCGGTGACCCGACCGGGGTGCGGTCCCCCGGGGACGACACCCCCGCCGCGGCCCGACCGGTCTCCGCGCCGCCGCGTCGCCGCCGGCCGAACAACCCGCACCGGGGCCGGGCCACGGTGGAGGACGCGGTCGCCGCGGTCTCCGCGGGCAGCACCGGCAGCCCGGTCACGATGGGCTCCTCCTACTCCGGCGGTCAGATGACCACGACGGAGACGGCGCCCTCCCGGCCGCTGGACACCGGCGGCGTGCCCGGTCCCCGGGTGGTGATCGACCACGTCCAGGTCAGCACGTTCGGGCTGGACGCCACGGTGGAGGTACGCCTGATCGCCGGCGACGAGACCGCCGAGGGGCACTCCACCGGTCCGGCCGTGGACGGGTACGTGCTGCGGCTCTGCGCGGTGGCCGCCGCGGCGGCGGTGGACGAGCTGCTGCGCGGCGCGGAGCACCCGTCCGGCCGCGGTCGGTGCTTCGTGGAGCACGCGGCGGTGGTGCCGTTCGGCAACTGCGAGGTGGCCACCGTGGTGGTGCTGCTGGTCTGCGACGGCTGGGTGGAGCAGCTGGCCGGTTCGGCGCTGGTCGCCGGCGACCAGCGGCAGGCGGTGGTACGCGCCACCCTGGCTGCGGTCAACCGGCGACTCGAGGCGCTGCTGTCCTGAGCGTTCCAGGGCAGACTTGAGGGCATGAAGCGCGCCACCCTGGAGCCGGACGACCTCCTGCCCGCGCATCACCTCCCGCCGCCGTGGCCGGGCCGGGAGGTCCTGCTCGACGGGACGATGACGTACGTCCGGGACACCCCCGCCACCCGGCCCGGCGCGGAGCCGGCGCTCTATGTGCACGGCCTGGGCGGCTCGTCGCAGAACTGGACGGACCTGGCCGGGCTGCTGGCCGACCGGCTCGACGGGCAGGCCATCGACCTGCCCGGGTTCGGCCGCAGCGAACCCGGCCGGCGCTACACCATCCCGGCCTTCGCCGACCGGGTGGTCCGTTGGATCGAGCACTCCGGGCGGGGCCCGGTGCACCTGTTCGGCAACTCGCTCGGCGGGGCGGTGACCGTGCACGTGGCGGGGCTGCGGCCCGACCTGGTGCGGACGCTCACCCTGATCTCGCCGGCGCTGCCGTTCCTCGACCCGCGCCGGTCGTTGCAGGGCCGGATGCTGCCGCTGCTGGCGGTGCCCCGGGGCGAGCGGCTGGCCGCCTGGCGGCTGGCGCAGATCGCGCCGGAGGTGATGGCCCAGCAGGTGATCGAGTCGTGCGTGGCGGACGCCACCCGGGTCAGCGAGCAGCGGCGGCAGGAGGTGCTGGAGGAGATCCTGATCCGCTACGAGGCGGCCCACTACGCGGCCGCGTACGTGCGCACGTTCCGCGGCATCGTCTCCAGTTTCCTGCGCGCGTACCTGCCGGGGCCGGGGTCGCTGTGGCGGATCGCGGCGGCGGTGCGGGCGCCGACGCTGGTGGTGGGGGGCCTGCGCGACCGGCTGGTCGACGTGCGGGTGGCACCGCAGACGGCCCGGGTGATCCCGGACAGTCGGCTGTTGATGCTGGACGGGGTGGGGCACGTCGCGCAGCTGGAGGTGCCCCGGTTGGTGGCCCGCGCCGTACTGGGGCTGCTCACCGAAACGGAGGTCGCCGGAACCCGGCCGGACATGGCAGGCTGACCGGGATGTCCCCGAACCTCCTCCGCCGCGGCGCCGAGACCGCCCCGCGGCCGTCGGCCCCTGACCGTGATCCGGTCGGCCGCTTCTCCCGATCCGGCCCGACCGGCCGCTGGCGCCGCGCCCTGTTCGTGGCCGCCGTCGCGCTGACCGTGCTGGTCGGCGCCGGCGTCGCGGTGGCGATGGACCGGCCGGTCACGGGTACGACGACCGCGCTGCCGCCGACCGGTTCGCCGACCCCTTCGGTCGGCCCGGCCGCCGGGCCGTTCGAGACCGGTCCGATCCCCTCCGCCTCGGGCACTCCGTCGGTGGCTCCGGCGGCTCCCGGCCCGGTGCTGCGGTTGCCCGGCCCGGTGCCGGCGTCGGGGAGCGGCGTCTTCGGCTACGAGGAGCGGCCGGGCCCGGTGCTCGGGCGTACCGGGGTGCTGCGCCGGTTCCGGGTCGCGGTGGAGGCCGGCTCGGGGGAGGACGTGCACGCGTTCGCGGGGGCGGTGCAGGCCGCGCTGGCCGGGCCGGGGAGCTGGGTGGACGGCGGGTTGCGGTTGCAGCGGGTGGGTCGGTCCGCCCCGGCGGACTTCACCATCTTCCTGGCCACCGCGGGTACGGCTGCGCGGCTCTGCTCGGCCGGCGGGGTGGACATCCGGGTGGGCGGCCGGCCGTACACGTCCTGCCGCGTCCGGGGGAGGGTGATCCTCAACCTGGACCGGTGGCGGACGTCGGTGCCGCACTTCGTGGCGGCCGGGGTGCCGCTGGTGGAGTACCGGCTGTACGTGGTGAACCATGAGGTCGGCCACCAGTTGGGGCACGGGCACGAGCGCTGCCCCGGCCCGGGTCGGCCGGCGCCGGTGATGCAGCAGCAGACGCTCTTCCTGGACGGCTGCCGGTCGAATCCGTGGCCGTACCGGGCCGGCCGGCGGTACGCCGGACCACCGGTCTGAGGATTTTGAGGTAATCGGGGATATTTGCCCGAATTGCCTGGCATCCTGATCCCATGCCACCCGTGTCCCCTCAGGGCCCGGCCGTCCGGCCCGACCCGCCGAATCCGTACGCCCTGCGCCGCCGGGTCCGGATGCGCCGGCGTCGGCGTCGTACCGCGCTGATCGGGTTGACCCTGCTCGGCGCCGCCGTGGCTGTGGCCGGGGTGACCGGGGACGGCCTCGGTGGCGACCACGGCGACCCGTCCGCGGTCGCCGGTCCCGCCCCGGTGGTGGCCGGCGAGGGCGCGGGCGACCGGCAGCAGCCGACCGGCTACCCGCGCGCCGGTTCCGGCGAGTTCGTGGCCGCCGGCGGCGACTCACCCGTGCAGGGCGCCGACGGCCCGCTGCGTCGCTACCGGGTCGCCGTCGAGCGCGGTGCGGGCCAGGACCCCGACGCCTTCGCCGCCGAGGTGGACGAGGTGCTGGGCGACCCGCGCAGCTGGATCGCCTCCGGCGGGCTGCGGGTGCAGCGGGTGGCCGACCCGGCGGCGGCGGACTTCACCATCTTTCTGGCCACCCCGGACACCTCCGAGCGGATGTGCGCCGAGGGCGGCCTGCGGACCGAGGGCTACACCTCGTGCCGGCTGCCCGGACGGGTGATCCTCAATCTGGCCCGCTGGATGGACGCCGTCCCGGACTACGGGGCGCCGCTGGCCGTCTACCGGACGTACGTGATCAACCACGAGGTGGGGCACCAGTTCGGCGAGCTGCACGAGGGCTGCCCGGGCCCCGGCCGGCCCGCGCCGGTGATGCAGCAGCAGACGTACGGCCTCGACGGCTGCGTGGCCAACGCCTGGCCCTACCTGGACGGGAAGCGGTACGCGGGCGAACCCCTCGACGGGGTCTGAGTTATTCCCGCTCCCGCATGTCGGGCGACGTGTCCCTCCTCATGGCCAACGGCCACCGGGGCGAGCGACAATGGCGCGGTCCCACCGCCGATCCCGGGGAGTCCACCGTGTCGTTGCCCCCGCTCGTCGAACCCGCCGCCGAGCTGACCGTTGACGAGATCCGTCGCTACTCCCGCCACCTGATCATCCCGGACGTCGGGGTCGAGGGGCAGAAGCGGTTGAAGAACGCCCGGGTGCTCTGCGTCGGCGCCGGTGGCCTCGGCTCGCCCGCCCTGATGTACCTCGCCGCCGCCGGCGTGGGCACCCTGGGCATCATCGACTTCGACACCGTCGACGAGTCCAACCTCCAGCGGCAGATCATCCACGGCGTCTCGGACATCGGCCGGTCCAAGGCCGAGTCCGCCGCCGCCTCGATCCGCGAGATCAACCCGCTGGTCAACATCGAGATCCACAACACCGCGCTGGACCGGGAGAACGTCCGGGAGATCTTCTCCGGGTACGACCTGATCGTCGACGGCACCGACAACTTCGCCACCCGGTACATGGTCAACGACGCGGCGGTGCTGCTCGGCAAGCCGTACGTCTGGGGTTCGATCTACCGGTTCGACGGCCAGGCGTCGGTCTTCTGGGCCGAGCACGGCCCCTGCTACCGCTGCCTCTACCCGGAGCCCCCGCCGCCCGGCATGGTCCCGTCCTGCGCCGAGGGCGGCGTGCTCGGCGTGCTCTGTGCGTCGATCGGGTCGATTCAGGTCAACGAGGCGATCAAGCTGCTCACCGGGATCGGCGAGCCGCTGGTCGGCCGGCTGATGGTCTACGACGCCCTGGAGATGGAATACCGCAAGATCAAGGTCCGCAAGGACCCGAACTGCGTGCTCTGCGGCGAGAACCCGACCGTGACCGACCTGCTGGAGGACTACGAGGACTTCTGTGGCGCGGTCTCCGTCGAGGCCCAGGAGGCGACGGTCGACTCGACCATCACCGCCTCCGAGCTCAAGGAGTGGCAGGACGCCGACAAGGACATCTTCCTGGTCGACGTCCGTGAGCCGGCCGAGTACGAGATCGTCCGGATCCCGGGCTCGCACCTGATCCCCAAGGGCGAGATCATCTCCGGTGAGGCGCTGGCGAAGCTCCCACAGGACAAGCAGATCGTGCTGCACTGCAAGTCCGGCGTACGCTCCGCCGAGGCGCTGGCCGCGCTGAAGGCGGCCGGGTTCTCCGACGCCGTGCACGTCCAGGGCGGGGTGCTCTCCTGGATCAAGCAGATCGACCCGTCGCTGCCGACGTACTGACCGCGCGTCGAAGGGGCCCTCCCGGGATCGGGAGGGCCCCTTCGCGTACCGCCGACCGGAGGTGGGCAACCCCGGCCGAGCTACCGAGGCGGGATCACGTTTGCGCCGGTAGCGTGACCGCCGTGGTCGACTTGGACGCCGCCATCGGCTATGTCGTGGCGCACGGAGACCCGGTGGAACGCGGCCGGCTCTCCCACCTGCGTACCGGCGCGCCGGTGCCGGAGGAGCTGCTGGAGTCCGCCGAGGCGGGGCAGACCGCGGAGGGCGGCTGGCCGGCCCTGGTCGACGCCGGCATCGCCTCGATCGACGCGACCTGCTTCCGCCTCGCCGAGCTGGACGACCTGGGTGCTCTCGGCCGCCCGGCCGCCCGGCGGGCGCTGGACTGGCTGGCCGCGCGGCAGCTCCCCGACGGTGGCTGGGACGAGGATCAGCGACTCGCCGACGCCGCACCGGAATGGGCCCGACCGGGCGACCCGGAGGCCCGCCTCTACCTGACCGCCGGCGCCGCCTTCTGGCTCAGCGTCGGCACCCCGGCCGGCCGGTACGACCAGCCCGCCGGCCCGTACTCCGAGGTGCTGCGGAGCGCGGCGCGGCTGCTCGCCGGGCAGCTCGCCCCGGACGGCAGCTGGCCGTCCTTCCTGGCCACCGGCTGGCTGAGCGCGGCCGTGCTGCACCGCCAGCAGCTCTACTACGAGTCGGCCCGGATCCAGATGGTGCTGACCGAGCGGATCCCGCGGCTCTCCCCGTCGAACGTCGCCTGGCTGGCCGCCACGCTGCGCCGGATCGACCTCGGCGACGAGGAGTGGGTGCTGGCGGCGGCCCGCCGGCGGCTCGCCGAGACCCAGCGCAGCGACGGCGGCTGGGACAGCGACGACGGTCACCGCTTCGACGTGCACACCACCCTCACGGCGATCCGCGCCTGCCGCCCCCTCCCGCGCCACTGACCCACGCCCCCGCGCGTGCCCCCCCGCGCGCCCCCGCGTGTGCCCCGCGCGCAACTTCGGGGAAGTTGTCCCTTCCGGGGCCCCGGAGGCAGCAACTTCCCTGAAGTTGCCGGGGCGGCGCGGGCGGGCGGGGCGGGGCGCGGGTCAGCGGAGGTGGGCGTTGCCGGTGACGACGTACTTGGTGCTGGTGAGTTCGGGGAGGCCCATCGGGCCGCGGGCGTGCAGCTTCTGGGTGGAGATGCCGATCTCGGCGCCGAAGCCGAACTCGCCGCCGTCGGTGAACCGGGTGGAGGCGTTCACCATCACCGCCGCCGCGTCGACCCGGGCGACGAACTCCCGGGCGGCCGCCTGGGAGTCGGTCACGATGGCCTCGGTGTGGCCGGTGCCGTACCGACGGATGTGCGCGACCGCCGCGTCCAGCGAGTCGACCACGGCGACGGAGATGTCGGCCGAGAGGTATTCGGTGGCGAAGTCCTCGTCCGTGGCCGGGACCACGGCGGGGGAGTGCGCGGCGACCTCGGGGGAGCCGTGCACGGTCACCCCGGCCTCGGCGAACGCTGCCAGCACCGCCGGCAGGAAGGCGTCCGCGATCCCGGCGTGCACCAGCAGCGACTCGGCGGTGTTGCAGGTGCTCAGGCGCTGGGTCTTGGCGTTCAGGGTGATCGCCACCGCCTTGGCGAGGTCGGCGGCGGCGTCGACGTAGACGTGGCAGTTGCCCACCCCGGTCTCGATCACCGGCACCGTGGACTCCTCGACCACGGTCCGGATCAGCGAGGCGCCGCCGCGCGGGATCAGCACGTCGACCAGGCCGCGGGCGCGCATCAGCTCCTTGACCGAGTCCCGCGAGGTGGCGTCGAGCAGCTGCACCGCGTCGGCCGGCAGCCCGGCCGAGGCCACCGCGTCGCGGAGCACCGCGACCAGCGCGGCGTTGGAGTGCGCCGCCGAGGAGGAGCCGCGCAGCAGCGCCGCGTTGCCGGACTTCAGGCAGATGCCGGCGGCGTCCACGGTCACGTTGGGCCGCGCCTCGTAGATGATGCCGACCACCCCGAACGGCACCCGGATCTGCCGCAGCTCCAGGCCGTTGGGGAGGGTCGAGCCGCGGACCACCTCGCCGACCGGGTCGGGCAGCGCGGCCATCTGGCGCAGCGCCTCGGCGATGCCGGCCACCCGGCCCGCGTCGAGGGCGAGCCGGTCCAGCACGGCCGCGGTCAGCCCGGCGTCGCGCCCGGCCGCCAGGTCCGCGGCGTTCGCGGTCAGGATCTCACGCGTACGCGCCACCAGCGCGTCGGCCATCGCGTGCAGCGCGGCGTCCTTGACCGTACGCGGGGCGAGGGCGAGTTCGTTCGCCGCTTCCCGGGCCAGTCGGGCCTGCTCGGCCACGCTCATCGTGCTCTCCTCAAGGTGTTAGGAGGGGCCCCCTGCTATGCAGAATGCGTTAACAGGGGGCCCCTGCTCACAGCAGGACCAGGTCGTCGCGGTGGACGACCTCGCGTTCGTACGCCGGGCCGAGCGCCGCGGCGAGCTCTCCGGTGGAGCGGCCGAGCAGCCCGGGCAGCTCCACCGCGTCGTAGTTGACCAGTCCCCGGGCGACCGGCGCGCCCTGCGCGTCGACCAGGTCGACCGGGTCGCCGGCGGTGAACGCGCCGTCCACGGCGGTGATCCCGGCCGGCAGCAGCGACTTGCGCCGGCCCACCACCGCCTGCACCGCCCCCGGGTCGAGGTGCAGCCGGCCGCGGGGGGCGGTGGCGTGCGCCAGCCAGAAGAGCCGCGCCGCCGGCCGTCGGCTGCTCGGGTGGAAGAACGTGCCGACCGGCTCGCCGGCCAGCGCGCCGCCGGCTAGCGGCGCGGCGGTGAGCACCACCGGGATGCCGAAGCCGGTGGCGATCCGGGCCGCCTCGACCTTGGTGACCATGCCGCCGGTGCCGACCCCGGCCCGGCCGGCGCCGCCGACGTCGACGCCGCTCAGGTCGCCGTCGCCGTGCACCTCGGCGATCCGGGTGCTGCCCGGCCGGGTCGGGTCGCCGGTCCAGAGCGCGTCGACGTCGGAGAGGAGCACCAGCAGGTCGGCGTCGACCAGGGCGGCGACCAGCGCGGCCAGCCGGTCGTTGTCGCCGAACCGGATCTCCTCGGTGGCCACCGTGTCGTTCTCGTTGACGATCGGCACCGCCCGCAGGTCGAGCAGCTTGCGCAGGGTCCGGTACGCGTTGCGGTAGTGCGCGCGGCGGGTCACGTCGTCGACGGTGAGCAGCACCTGCCCGACGGTCAGCCCGTGCCGGGCGAAGGCGGCCGCGTACCGGCCGATCAGCAGGCCTTGGCCGACGCTGGCGGCGGCCTGCTGGGTGGCCAGGTCACGCGGGCGGCGGGACAACCCGAGCGGGGCCAGCCCGGCGGCGATCGCGCCGGAGGAGACCAGCACCACCTCCCGGCCGTCGGCGGCGAGACCGCCGAGCGTGTCGACCAGCCCGTCCACCCGCGCGTCGTCCAGCCCGCCCCCGGCCGTGGTCAGCGAGGACGAGCCGATCTTCACGACGATCCGCCGGGCCGAGGTGACTGGTTCGCGCACCCGACCATTCTGCGCGCTCGGTCCCATCGGGCCCGTCGCCGTTCCCATACTCTGGCAGCTCGTGAGACCTGACGAGTACGTCGAGGCGGTGCTGGAGCTGGTCGAGCGGATCCCGCCCGGCCGGGTGATGTCGTACGGGGCGGTCGCCGACGCGCTGGCCGACCGCTCGGGACGGGCGTCCGCCCGGCTGGTCGGCTCGATCATGGCCCGGCACGGCGGCGGGGTGCCCTGGCACCGGGTGGTGAACGCGGCGGGGCGGCTGCCGCCGGGGCACGAGCGGGAGGCCCGGGCCCGGCTGCTCGCCGAGGGCTGCCCATTGCGGGGCGACCGGGTGGACGTGTCCCGGGCGGGCTGGCACCCAGGGCCCTGACCACGGTTGGGCCGATCTTCCGGTGCCGCCCAACCCGGGCGCGGCCCGAGACCGTCTTCGAGGTGACGGTTCACCGCTCACCCGGAGGAAGATGTGTCGTACCGATCCCGAAGTGCCGTGCTGGTCGCCGTGGCGGCGCTCTGCGCGCTGGTCCCCCCGCTGCTCGGTGGCCGTGGCCTGGCCGCCGCGGTTCCGGCTGCGGCTGCCGACGAGGTGGTCTTCCCGGCGCCCGGCGGTGGGCCGCGGGCGATCCAGTCGTACAGCAGCCTGGGCGGTGACGCGGCCTACCTGCTGGACGCCCGGGCCGGTGTGTACCGGAAGGTGCCGTACGTCAGCGTGCGGGTCTCGCCGGACGGCGCGAGCGTCGCGGTCGAGGACGTCGCCGGCCGGATCGGCGTCGCCCGCCGGGACGCGCTGCGCGGCGGCGGGGTGCGCTGGACCAGCCTGCCGCCCGGCTCGCCGGCCGGTTGGTCGCCGGACGGCACGGCGCTGCTCACCACCACCCTGGACAAGGAGACCCGGAGCTTCACCGCGCACCGGTACGACCTGCCGACCGGCCGGCTCCGGCACACGCCGATCGACCTGGACTGCGACACCTGTACCGCCGGCTGGGCGGCTGACTCGGTCCGCTACGTCGTGCAGGTGCGGGGCGACGACCCGGAACTGCCGACCGGGCCGATGCGCTACCTGAACCCGGACGGCACCCCCGGCCCGCTGGTGGGCGCCGAGGGCCACCTCTGGGACGCGAACGCCTACTCGCCCTCCCGCCGGTACGCGGTGGTCGAGCCGTCGCGGGGCGGCGGGTTCGAGGGAACCGATCCGGGCCGGCTCGCCGACTGGCAGCTGCCCCGGATCCTCGACCTGACCACCGGACGGACCCTCCGGTCGCTGCCCACCTCGTGGCCGGTGCTCGGCTGGTACGACGAGCGGCAGGTGGTCACCGTCGCGGTCGAGGACGGGACGACGGTCCTCCAGGTGGTCGACGTGCACACCGGCGCGGTCGGTAGGCGGGTGCCGGCGCCGGGGCTGCCGCCGGCGATCCTGGAGATCGGCTCGTCGACGTCGCTCACGGGGGAGGCGAGCCGGTTCGGCTTCTGATCACTGTCCGGAGGGTGTGACCGCCCGCACAATATGAGTAGCATTCGTGACCATGGACTCGTCGGGGCTGGCCGGGCCGCTGCCCCGGCGGGTGCACGTCGGCTACGCCACCGGCTCGCTGGTCACCGGCGCGTTCGGCACGGTGCCCGGGCTGCTGCTGCTGCCGTACCTCACCGACACCCTCGGCGTCGCCGCCGGCACGGCCGCCCTGCTGGTGCTCCTGCCGAAGGCGTGGGACGTGCTGGTCAACCCGGTCGCCGGGCGGATCTCCGACCGGACCCGGTCCCGCTGGGGGCCGCGCCGGCCGTACCTGCTCGGCGGCGGGCTGGCCCTCGCCGTGCTCTTCGCCGCCATCTTCGCCGCGCCGTTCGGCGCCGGACCGGCGGCCGGGGCGTACGTGGCGGTGGCGTTCCTGGCCACCGCGACCGCGTTCGCCTTCTTCCAGGTGCCGTACGTGGCGATGCCCGCCGAGCTGACCGGCGACCCGGCGGAGCGTACCCGGATGATGAGCTGGCGGATCGCGGTGCTGGCGCTGGCCATCCTGGTCTCCGGGGCGGTGGCCCCGGCCGTGGTGACCGCGGCCGGGGGCGGCCTGGCCGGGCACCGCTGGATGGGTGTCTTCGTCGCCGCGCTGATCGTGCTCGGCACGGTGGGCGCCTTCCTCGGCACCCGGTCCGCGGCAGCCGGCGCGGTGGGGGAAAGTGAACCGAGCCTGCGGGCGCAGCTCGCGGTGGCCGCCGGCAACCGCCCGTTCCGGGCGCTGCTGGCCTGCTTCGTGGTGCAGTCCGCCGGGGTGGCGACCGTCCTGGCCGGGGTGGCCTACTTCGCCGGCCAGGTGCTGCGCGACCCGGACACCGGGCCGACCCTGCTCTTCGCCTGCTTCGTCGGGCCGGCGCTGCTGGTCATGCCGGTCTGGGTCCGGGTCGGCGCGCGGGTCGGGAAGCGGGCCGCCCTGGTCGCCGCGTCGCTGCTCTTCGCGGCCGGCGCGCTGGCCCTGGTGGCCGCGCCGGCGCTGCCGGCCGCCGCGAGCTACGCGGTGGTCGCCCTGATCGGCGTCGGGTACGCCGGCCAGCAGGTCTTCGCGCTGGCCATGCTCCCCGACTGCATCGCGTACGACACCGCGCGCACCGGCCGGCGGCAGGCCGGCGTCCTCACCGGGCTGTGGACCGCCGGGGAGACCTTCGGGTTGGCGCTGGGTCCCGGCCTGTACGGGTTGGTGCTCCAGCTCAGCGGCTACGTCTCCTCCTCGACCGGCCAGGCGGCGGCGCAGTCGGCGACGGCCCGGCTCGGCGTCCTGCTCGGCTTCACCGTCCTGCCGGCCGTGCTGGTCGCCGCGCCCGTGCTGCTGCTGCGCGGCTACATACTCCCCCCGGCCCACCCGGCGCCCGCCGGTCCGGCCGACCGTCCCGAGAGGAAGCTGCCAGCCCGATGACCGACACGACGGCACCCACGGGCGCGCTGCCCGCCGAGGGGCTGCCCGCCGCGCGGGTGCTCGACGAGATCCGCGCGCTGCGGGCCGCCGACCGGCCCACCCACGGCGGCCGGCTCTTCGCCTACGTCTACGACCCCGGCGTCGCCGGGCTGGACGAGCTGGCGCAGGCCGCGTACGCCGAGTGCGCGCACGTCAACGGCCTCGACCCGACCGCCTTCCCGTCCCTGCTGGCGATGGAGAACGCGCTGGTCGGGGCGGCGGGCCGGCTGCTCGGCGGCGGCCCGGGCAGCGCCGCCCCGGACGTGGTGGGCAGCGTCACCGGCGGCGGCACGGAGTCGCTGATCCTCGCCGTCAAGGCCGCCCGGGACGCCCGGCCCGAGCTGACCGAGCCGCGGATCGTCGTCCCGGTCAGCGGGCACGCCGCCTTCGCCAAGGCCGCGCACTACCTGCGGGTGGCACTCGACCAGGTGCCGGTCGACCCGGAGACCCTGCGGCCCTCGGCCGGTGCCGTGGCCGCCGCGATCCGGCCCGAGACCGTGCTGGTCGCCTGCTCCGCCCCCTCGTACGCGCACGGCGTGGTCGACCCCGTCGCCGAGATCGCTGCGGTGGCGGCGGCGGCCGGGGTGCGCTGCCACGTCGACGCCTGCTTCGGCGGCTGGGCGCTGCCCTGGCTGCGCCGCCTCGGCGCGCCGGTGCCGCCGTTCGACTTCACCGTCGACGGGGTCACCTCCATCTCGGTCGACCTGCACAAGTACGCGTACGCGCCGAAGGGGGTGTCGGTGCTGCTGCACCGGGACGCCGCGCTGCGCGCCCCGCAATACTTCGGGTACGCCGACTGGCCCGGCTACACCATGGTCAACCCGGTGATCGCCTCCACCCGCTCCGGCGGCCCGATCGCCGGCGCGTACGCCACCCTGCGGCACCTCGGCGAGGACGGCTACCTGCGGCTGGCGGCGGCCACCCGGGAGGCGGTGGCCGGACTGGCCGACGCGGTCCGGCACACCGACGGGCTGCGCCTGATGACCGAGCCGGAGTCCACGGTGGTCTGCCTGACCGGGGACGGTGACCCCACGCTCGACCTGTTCGTGCTGGTCGACGAGCTGGCCGCCCGGGGCTGGCACACCCAGCCCCAGTTGTCGTACGCCGGCCTGCCGGCCAGCGTCCACCTGACGGTGACCGCGGCGGTGGCCCCCCGGGTGGCCGAGTTCGGCCCGGACCTGGCCGACGCGGTGGCGGCGGCCCGGGCGGCGGGCCCGGTCCGGCTCCCCGACGAGCTGCTGGCGCTGGCCCGGACGCTGACCCCGGCGGCCCTCACGCCGGAGCTGGTCGCCGGGCTGGCGGCCGGGCTCGGCCTGGCCGGTGGCGACCCGGCGGCGGGTCCGGTGCCCGGGCGGATGGCGGTGGTGAACACCCTGCTCGACGCCGCGCCGGTCGCGCTGCGTGAGCGGCTGCTGGTGGAGTTCGTCGGCCTGCTCCAGCGTCCCGCCTGGTAATCCCTGGGCCGACCGGCGACGCCCCGTCCGGCCCTTGGAGGCCGGGGGGACGTCCCGGCCTCGGAGGGCCGGTCCGACTGGATCAGCCGCCCGTCCGTACCTGCACCTTGTTGTCCACGGGGACCAGGTCCGACCAGCTCCGGTCCTGTGCGTCCCAGTGACCGACGCCGACCGGCGAGAACTCGGCCACGTCCGGGCCGACCAGGAAGGTGAAGGTCAGACTGCGCCGCTCCCCGGCCCGCAGTCCCGGCAGCAGGCAGAAGTACCCCACCGGCCCGTCCGGCAGGGTCCGACACCGGTCGAACTCGCCACCGGACGGCTGGCCGATCTGGCCCAACTCGGGGAAACCGAGCTGGGGTACGTCACCCGGACCCTTGTTGATCACGGTGACGGTCAGCGACCCGGTCCGCTTCCCGTCTGCGTCCGAGGTACCCAGCACGAGGTCGTCGGCGGTCAGAGTGAGGTCGGTACGCCGGTTGTCCGGCCCGAAGGCGACCGGCCCGCCGGTCTGCGTGAACTTCCCGCCGGACCACCGGTACGTCCGCCACTGGTCCCGGACCAGGTAGGTCGGGGTGTCACAGCAGGGCTGGATGTCAGCCACCCGGACCCGGACCGAGCCGGCCGAGGTGACCTGGTACTCCAGCAGGTTGCGCTGCCCCTCACCGGTCCGCACCACCCGACCGAGGGTGACGATCCGCCGGCTGGCGTCCCGGTCGAAGACCACCACCTGCTTGCCGACCGCCTCGCCGTACCGGCAGCCCAACAGGGCCACCGTCTCCTCGGCGCCGTCGCCATCGACGTCGCCGTGGGTGAGGGAGACCAGGGCCGGCTCGCCGACCTCCTTGTCGGACGTCCGCAGCCGCACCCGGCCGTCGGCCTGGCACTCCTCCGAGGACCAGGCCGGCAGTTCGACATCCACGGCGAGCAGCTGGGCCTTGCTGATCCGGCCGTCCGGCGCGGCCGGTGAGCTGCTCGCGCTGCCCGCCGGCTCCGGTGACCCGGTCGGCGTGGCCGTCGCAGTGGCCGGCGTGCTGGGCGTCGGGACCGACGACGGGTTGCCCGACGGAGTCACCGAGGGAGCCGGTTCCACCGACCGGGCCGGGCCCGGCACCGGCGGGCCGGGATCCCGGTCCAGCGCCGCCCGCCCGGCGACCGGTACGGCCACCGCGAGCACGACCGCCGCGGCGGTGACGACGGCCGTACGACGGCGGCGTCGGCGGACGGTGGCCCGGACGGCGCCCGGCCCCGCCGGCCGCACCGCCGGGACGACCGCCTCGCGGTACGCGGCGAGTTCCGCGCCGACGATCAGGTCTTCGGGCTCAATCACGGTGGTTCACCTCACTCGTCGCGGCCAGCTGGGTCGCCAGCGCCGCTCGTCCCCGGTGCAGCCAGGACTTGACCGTGCCCTCTGCGACGTCCTCCTGGGTGGCGATCTGGCTCACCGAGAGGTCCGCCAGGTAGTGCAGCACCACGGCCCGCCGGTGGTTCGGGGGCAGCTGCGCCAGGGCCGCGTCCAGCGCCACCCGGTCCGGCCCCGGACCGGGGACGTGCTCCTCGCGTTGCCGCCGCAAAAAGGACTGGGCGGTACGCAGCCGTCGCCACCTGCTGGAGGCGAGGTTCCACGCCACCCGGCGGACCCAGGCCACCGGGTCGTCGTACCGGGACACCTTCGACCAGCGGGCGAACGCCCGGCAGAACGCCTCCTGGACCAGGTCCTGCGCCTGGGACAGGTCGCCACAGTAGGCGGTGAGCTGGACGGTCAGCGAGCGGAAGTGCGCGTGGTAGAGCTGGTCGAAGTCCGCCCCGTCGCGACCGCCGCCACCCCGGCCGGCCGCCGTCGTCTCGGGTGGCGGCTCGTCGAGCCTCGGTTCCCTGGTCACCGTCACCTCGTCCTCCCCGTTGCGCCCGCGGTCCCCGCCGCGGACGCCGGTACCACGCGTCACCGAGGTCGCCGGTTGCAGCCGTCGGGCGTCCCGAACCCGACGCCCCCACCGGTTGCGCCGGTGGCCGCCGTGGCCCTGTGGTTGACTGTCGGTCGCAGGCAGAGCTGAGGGGGCGCGAGGTGCAGTTGCCGGCAGTGCTCGGCGAGCCGATCAAGTTCGTCCTCAACTGGGGCCGCCGCTACTCGCTCTGGGTGTTCAACTTCGGCCTGGCCTGCTGCGCCATCGAGTTCATCGCCACCAGCATGGGCCGGCACGACTTCATCCGGCTCGGGGTGATCCCGTTCGCCCACGGTCCCCGGCAGGCCGACCTGATGGTGGTCTCCGGCACGGTCACCGACAAGATGGCCCCGGCGATCAAGCGGCTCTACGACCAGATGCCCGAACCGAAGTACGTCATCTCGTTCGGCGCCTGCTCGAACTGCGGCGGCCCGTACTGGGACTCGTACTCGGTGACCAAGGGCGTCGACCAGCTCATCCCGGTCGACGTCTACGTGCCGGGCTGCCCGCCCCGGCCCGAGGCGCTGCTGCACGGAATCCTGCGCCTCCAGGAGAAGATCGCCGCCGAACAGTCCGGCCTCGGTGGGGTGTCCCGCCCGGACCCGCTGGCCCCGCCGGTGGACCCGCCGGCCCCCGCCGCCCGCTCGGTGGCGTCGTTGACCGCGCCGCCGGTCCGCCCACCCGCCAGCTGACCGGGCCGGCCGCGCCGACCGCCGGACCGCCGCGTCGGCGAGCCGACCGGGCAGCGCCGGGCGGTCGGTCGGAGGAGCCCCGCCAGTGGCCGGGGGGAACTAGCCTGCGCTTCATGAGCGACTCCGCGGACCGGCGGTCCGAGCACATCGTCCGCGTCCTCGTCGACGAGTTCGGCGAGTCGATGACGCGCGACCCCGCGGCGTTCCGCCGCAAGTTCCGCAAGATGGCGGCGTCACCGTTCGCCTTCTACCGGGGCAGCGCCTCCCTTTTCTACGCCGACCAGCTCGGCGACTTCGCCGACGACCGGTACCTCGACGAGCGGACCAGCCGGGTCTGGATCCACGGTGACCTGCACGCCGAGAACTTCGGCACCTACATGAACGCCTCCGGCCAGCTGGTGTTCAACGTCAACGACTTCGACGAGGCGTACGTCGGGCCGTTCTCCTGGGACCTGCGGCGCTTCGCCGCCAGCGTGGCCCTGCTCGGCTACGCCAAGGCGCTCTCCGACGCCACGATCAGTGAGCTGGTGGCCACCTTCGCCCGGTCGTACCTGGCCGAGCTGCGGGGCATCGCCGCCGGCGGGGACGACGCGATCGGCTCGATCACCCTGGACACCGCCGACGGGGTGCTGCTCCAGGTGCTCCAGCGGGCCCGGCTGAACACCCGGGTGGAGCTGCTCGCCGCGCAGACCACCGTCGACGACTACGACCGGCGCTTCTCCCGCCGGGACGGGGTCTTCGAGGTCGACGACGCCACCCGGGCGAAGGTCTGCGCCGCCTACCAGGACTACCTGGAGACCCGGCCGGAGTCGGCGCGCAAGCTGCGCCCGGTGGAGGCGCAGATCAAGGACGTGGTGCTGCGCAAGGGGGTGGGCATCGGCTCGGCCGGGCTGCCGTCGTACAACCTCCTCCTCGAGGGGCACACCCAGGCGCTGGAGAACGACGTCGTCCTCTACATGAAGCAGGCCCAGGTGCCGGCCGTGGCACGGCACGTCGACGACGAGCGGGTCCGCGGCTATTTCCGGCACCAGGGGCACCGCACGGCCGAGTCGCAGCGGGCCCTGCAGGCGTACGCCGACCCGTGGCTGGGCTTCACCGAGCTGGACGGGGTGGGGCAGCTCGTCGCCGAGGTCTCCCCGTACGCGGCCGACCTCGACTGGGCGGACGTGGACGAGCCGGTGGAGCTGGCCGGGGTGCTGTCGCACCTGGGCCGGGCGGTGGCCCGGATGCACTCGGTGGCCGACGACGAGTCCAGCCACGACCTGGTCGACTACTCCACCGAGGAGGCGATCGTGGCCGCCGTCGGCGCCGACGAGGAGGGCTTCGTGGCCTTCCTGGTTGACTTCGCCCACGCGTACGGGGTGCGGGCCCGGCACGACCACCAGCTCTTCGTCGACCTGTTCCGCAACGGCCGGCTGCCCGGCATCTGACCGGTCCCGCTCAGAGCTGGAAGTCCAGCACCACCTTGATGTCCTCCGGCCCGGCGGCGTACGCCTCGGCGTACGCCTCCACCGGCACCCGCCGGGTGATCAGCGACTTGAGCCAGTCCTGGTCGGCCCGGGCCAGCGCCTCGGCGGCCAGGTCCCAGTGCCGGCGGTTGGCGTTCACCGAGCCGAAGACGACGTTGTTCTCCAGCACCAGCTCGCGGTTGAGCGCCCCGGCGTCGAAGTCGATGGTCCGACCGCCGCTGGAGACCCCGGTCAGGCAGACGATGCCGGCCGGGCCGGCCTTGCACATGGCGTCGAACACCACCGACGGTGCGCCGGTGCACTCGACCACCACGTCCGGATCGAAGTCCAGCTGCCCCACCGGCACCGAGTGGTAGGTGGCGCCGAGCGCGGCGACCAGCTCCGGCTTCGGGCCACTGGTGGCCAGGTCGAGCACGTGCACCGAGAGGCCGCGCTGGGCGGCGAGGAGCGCGGCCAGCAGGCCGATCGGGCCGGCGCCGGTGACCAGGACGGTCTGCGGCTGCCACTCGGCCCGGCCGCCGATCCGCTCGATGTGGTCCCACGCCTTCGCCACCACGCTGGCCGGTTCCAGCAGCATGCCGACCGGGGCGAGGACCGGGTCCAGGCCGATGGCGAACTTGGGCTGCACCCGCCAGCGGTCCCGGGCGAAACCGGGCAGCGCCTTGATCCCGTGCTCGGTGTACTGCCCGTTGCGGCACATGTCCCACTCGCCGACCGCACAGTTCGGGCAGGGCACCGGGTCGGGGTGCCGGACGATGCCGGCGACCAGGTCGCCCTTCTGGAGGGTGCCGGTCGGGTCCTCCAGCACCCGGCCCAGCGCCTCGTGGCCGAGCACCAGGTCCGGGGTGCCGGGCGGGGCCTCGCCGTACTCGCCGGCGACGATCTCGTGGTCGGTGCCGCAGATGCCCACGGCGAGCGCCTCGACCAGGATCGCCCCCTCGTCGGTGGGTGGCTCCGGATGGTCCGGCACGAGGCGCAGCGAGTCACGGACACCGGGGGTCACAGTCACAGCGCGCACGGCCCTCATCTTTCCCCGCCACCGCGCTCCGCGCTCGTCAAAGCTGTAAGCAGGGGCCTCTTGTTGACAGACGTCCGTTAACAGGGGGCCCCTGCAATCACGCCCGGCGGCCGGCACGCGGGTGGGGCGCCGGGGCCGGGCCATAGGATCAGCGGCATGACTGCGGAAGAGGTCGGCCGGCGGCTGGCGACGCTGCTCGCGCCCGTCGAGGTCACCGCGTCGGTCTCCGGCGGCCAGGCGTACGCCCGGGCCACCGTCGACGTGCCGGCCGCGGCATGGGCCGACGCCCTCCGCGCGGCCCGGGACGACGCCGAGCTGGCCTGCGACTTCTTCGACTGGCTCTCGGCCGTCGACGAGCTGGCCGACGGCTTCGACGTGGTGGCCCACCTCTGGTCCACCACCCGCCGGCACGGCGTCCTGGTCCGCACCCGGATCCCCCGGGCGGCCCCGGTCGTCGCCTCGGTGGTGGCGGTCTACCCCGGGGCGGCCTGGCACGAGCGCGAGACGCACGAGATGTTCGGCATCGACTTCACCGGCCACGGTGAGCTGCGTCCGCTGCTGCTGCCGCCGGAGTTCGAGGGGAACCCGTTGCGCAAGGAGTTCGTGCTCGCCTCCCGGGTCGCCAAGCCGTGGCCGGGCGCCAAGGAACCGGGCGAGTCGGAGGCCGGTGGCGGCCGGCGACCGGTCCGCCCGCCGGGTGTGCCCGCGCCGGGGGAGTGGGGGACCACGCCCACCCCGGCCGGTGCCGGCGGTGTCGGGGAGGGGCCGCGCGGCGGTGTCCCCGCCCGCCCGGCCCGGGAGCGTCCCGCCAGGCCCGCACCGGGGGCCCGTCCGGGGCGTACACCCGGAAGCGCCGGCGGGGCCGACGGCCCGGCGCCGACCGGCGGGCCGTTGCCGGGCGCGACCGGTGGTCCCGGCGACGGGCCGGCGCGTTCCGGTCCGCCGGCCGACCGGCCGGCCGCCGCGGGGCCGGCGGCCACCGAGCGGGCCGACCGCGACCGCGACGGAGGGACGGACTGATGCCGCTCTGGTTGGAGCTGGTGCTCCGGGTCGGCGGGGTGCTGGTCGCCTTCCTCACCCTGCCGCTGATCGTCGGCCAGGCCGAGCACAAGGTGATGGCGCACATGCAGGGCCGGCTCGGCCCGATGTACGCGGGCGGCTTCCACGGTTGGGCGCAGCTCGTCGCCGACGGGGTGAAGTTCGTGCAGAAGGAGGACGTCACCCCGCGTGAGGCGGACCGGGCGGTGTTCCGGCTGGCCCCGGTGGTGGCGCTGGTGCCCTATCTGCTGGCCCTGCTGGTGATCCCGCTCGGGCCGGGCGACCTGGTCGGCCAGCCCCTGGACATCGGGCTGTTCTTCGTGCTGGCCGTGGTCGGCGTCGGTGTGGTGGCGGTGCTGATGTCGGCGTGGGCGTCGGCCAACAAGTACAGCCTGCTCGGCGGGCTGCGCGGCGCGGCCCAGCTGCTCGGCTACGAGCTGCCGCTGGTGCTCGCCGCCGCCTCGGTGGCGATGGCGGCGGGCACGCTGAGCCTCTCCGGGATCGTCGAGGCGTGGCGTCCGTGGTGGCTGCTCTGGCAGGCCCCCGCGATGATCGTCTTCTTCCTGGCCGGGCTGGCCGAGATCCGCCGCCCGCCGTTCGACATGCCGATCGCCGACTCGGAGCTGGTCTTCGGTTACCTGACCGAGTACACCGGCCTGCGGTTCGCGTTCTTCCTGCTCGCCGAGTACGTCGGCATCGTGGTGATCGCCGCGCTGACCACCGTGCTCTTCCTCGGCGGCTGGCAGGGCCCGTTCGCCGACGCGCAGCTCGGCTGGCTCTGGACCCTGGTCAAGGTCTTCGCCGTCTCGTTCGTGATCATCTGGCTGCGGGTGGCGTACCCCCGGCTGCGCGAGGACCAGCTCCAGCGGCTCTGCTGGCTGGTCCTGGTCCCGGTCTCCCTCGGCCAGCTGGTCCTCACCGCCGCCGTGCGGGTGGCGATGTAAGGAGGGGCCCCCTGTTAACGCCTCCGGTATAGCAGGGGCCCCTTTTTAACACCGACGCCTAGCGCAGCGGCGTGTGGGCGGGGTCGACCCGCTCCGCGGGGGACGGGGGCGGCGGGGGAGTGCCGTCGCCGAACGGACGACCGCCCAGCTCCTCGCGGTGGTGCGGGGTGAGCCAGTTCGACAGGTCCGGGCCGAGCGGCACCACGCCGGTCGGGTTGATGTCCCGGTGCACCTCGTAGTAGTGCCGCTTGATGTGATCGAAGTCGATCGTGTCCCCGAAGCCGGGCGTGGTGAACAGGTCCCGGGCGTACGCCCACAGCACCGGCATCTCGGACAGCTTCTGCCGGTTGCACTTGAAGTGGCCGTGGTAGACCGGATCGAAGCGGACCAGCGTGGTGAAGAGCCGCACGTCCGCCTCGGTGATCGTGTCGCCGACCAGGTACCGCTGCCCGGACAGCCGCTCGGTCAGCCAGTCCAGCCGGTCGAAGAGCCGGTGGTACGCCTTGTCGTACGCCTCCTGGCTGCCGGCGAACCCGCACCGGTAGACGCCGTTGTTGACGTCGGCGAAGACCACGGCGTTGACCTCGTCGATCTCGTCGCGCAGCGGCTCCGGGTAGAGCTGCGGCGCCCCCTCCCGGTGGTACGCCGTCCACTCCGTCGACAGGTCCAGGCTCATCTGCGCGTAGTCGTTGGTGACCACCTGCCCGGTCGGCACGTCCACCAGCGCCGGCACGGTGATGCCCCGCTCATAGCCCGGGAACCGCACGAAGTACGCGTCCTGGAGCCGTTCGATGCCGAGCACCGGGTCCCGCCCGTCCGGGTCCAGGTCGAAGGTCCAGCTCCGGGCGTCGTGGGTGGGCCCGGCGACCGCCATCGAGATGACGTCCTCCAGCCCGAGCAGCCGCCGGACGATGATCAGCCGGTTGGCCCACGGGCAGGCCCGGCTGACCGCCAGCCGGTAGCGGCCCGGTTCGACCGGCCAGCCGTCCCGGGCGTCGGCGGTGATCCGGGTGGCGATGTAGCGCTGGTCGCGGGTGAACTCGCCGCCCGACTCGACGTACTTCCCGCCGGTGGTCGTGCCTGCCTTCTCGCCCACGTCCGCCCCTCCCACGTCGCACCCCGTCGTCTCGACCCATCTTGGCCGATCCGACGCCGGTCGGCCCGGTGACTGGCGCTTCCCGCCGGCCGCCGGGCCACCCTCCCGGGGTGCGTCGGGTCCGTGGCTAGGCTGCGCGGATGACCGATCTCGAGGTGGTGGCCCGGCGGTTCGTCGCCGACGTGTGGAACGGCGGGCGCGAGGAATCGGCGTACGACCTGGTCGCGGCGGGCTGCCCGGGGCTGGGCGGCACCGGGCCGGAGGCGACGCTGGCCTGGCACCGGGACCGGCGGTCCGCCTTCCCCGACCTGCGCTACAAGATCGTGGACCTGGTGGCCTCGGCGGACCGGGTGGCGGTGCGCTGGCGGGCCGCCGGCACCCAGGCCGGGCGGTTCGGGCCGGTGCCGCCGACCGGGCAGGTGGCGAGCTGGTCGGGGGCGACGTTCCTGCGCTTCGACGCCGACGGGCTGATCGCCGACGTGTGGAGCGTCAACGAGCTGTTCCAGCTCCTCCAGCAGTTGGGCGTGGAGATGCTGCCGCCGCTCACCGGCCCCGGGGCGTGATCCGGGCCAGTGGGATGTCCATCTCCCACGGCTCCGGCAGCAGGATGCCGTCGGTCATCCGGGCCTGCTCGACGTAGACCTGCTTGACCGGGTCGAGCTTGTGGGCATGCACGACGATGCCCGACTCGGTCTCGATCCGCCAGAAGTAGGGGATGTCCGCCTCGGCGTACAGGGCGGGCTTGAGTACCCGGTCGATGCTCCGCGATCCCTCGGAGACGATCTCCACGACCAGCAGCACCTCGTTCGGCCGGTACTGCGACGGGTTGCGGACGGACGCGTCCAGCTCGGCGACCAGCAGGTCGGGGATGAAGGAGCGGCGGCGGGAGATGCGTACCTCGACGCCCTGGGTGACGTCGAGGTCGGCGGGGCAGGTTTCCTCCAGAGCAGCCATGAGTCGGCCAGCGATGGACTGGTGGAGTCGCGTGGGGGAGGGCGACATGAGCAGATTTCCGTCCAGGAGCTCGGGGCGGCGACGGCCGTCGCCGGGCAGGCGGTCCAGGTCGTCCGTCGTCCACTCGCCCGGCGGCGGAAACTCGTCGTGCAGTGCGGCGGTCATCGACGGGCCCTTTCCGGTGCGTCGTTCTCCCCACGGCCACGATACCGGCGCAATCCGCAGGGTGGTGGTCGCGCACGCCGGGGCCACAGGGCAGGATGAGCGGCATGAGCGAGCGCAGCGAGCGAATCAGCGGGCTCTGCGCGGTGGAGCCTCACGGCGTCGGTGAGCGAAGCGAGGCGACGGCGTGAGCGAGCGCAAAGGAGTGCCCGGCGAGGGGCTGGTGAAGGGGCTGGCGGTCACGCTGAAGACGATGACCCGCCGCTCGACCACCCAGCAGTACCCGGACGTGGCCCCCGAGCTGCCGCCCCGGTCCCGGGGCGTGATCGCCCTGCTGGAGGAGAACTGCACGGTCTGCATGCTCTGCGCCCGGGAGTGTCCGGACTGGTGCATCTACATCGACTCGCACAAGGAGGAGGTGGCGGTGCCCGGCGCCGCCCGCCCCCGGCAGCGCAACGTGCTCGACCGCTTCGACATCGACTTCTCGCTCTGCATGTACTGCGGCATCTGCATCGAGGTCTGCCCCTTCGACGCGCTCTACTGGTCCCCCGAGTTCGAGTACGCCGAGTACGACATCAAGGACCTGCTGCACGACAAGGACCACCTCGGCGAGTGGATGGCCACCGTCCCGCCGCCGCCCGCGCACGACCCGAACGGCGAACCGGCCAAGGAGGAGTCCGTGGCCGCGCGCAAGGCCGCGACCCCGGCGGCCCGCCCGGCCGTACGCCCGGCGCCCGCCGCCCCGGCCGACGGCGGCGAGGGTACGCCCCGATGACCGGTGCGGACGTGCTGCTGCTCGCCCTGGGCACGGTGGCGGTCGGTGCGGGGCTGCTGGTGGTCACCACCCGGCACCTGGTCCGGGCCGGCCTGCACCTGGTGGTCTGCCTCGGCGCGGTGGCCGGCATGTACCTCGTCCTCACCGCCGAGCTGGTGGCCTGGGTGCAGGTGCTGATCTACGTGGGCGCGGTGGTGGTCCTGCTGCTCTTCGCGGTGATGCTGACCCGGGCCCCGATCGGCGCCTCCGACGACCTGGACCGGCCCGGTTGGCCCGCCGTCCTGGTCGGTGGCGGTGCCGGTCTCGGGCTTTCCGCGCTGCTGGTCGACGCGTTCCGCTGGACCCGGGTGGAGCTGCCGGCGGCGGGCACCGCGGAACGCCTCGGCGAGCAGGTGTTCCGGTCCTGGGTGCTGCCGTTCGAGGTGCTCTCGGTGCTGCTGCTGGCCGCCCTGGTCGGGGCGGTGGTGCTGGCCCGGCCGGAGATCGGCCGGCGCGCCGGCCCGGAGCGGGAGGGCCGCCGGTGAGGCCGGTCATCCCGTACGTCACCGCCGCGCTCCTCTTCGGCCTCGGCGCGTACGGCGTGCTGCGCCGCCGCAACGCCGTGCTGGTGCTGATGGCCGTGGAGCTGATGCTCAACGCGGTGAACCTGATCCTGGTCACCGCGGACACCACCGTCCGGGCCCAGCTGCCACACGCCGGTCAGGTCTTCGCGCTCTTCGTGATCGTGCTGGCCGCCGCCGAGGTGGGCGTGGGCCTGGCGATCGTCCTCCAGCTCTACCGGCTGCGGGCCGACGTGGCCGTGGACGAGGTCCCGCTGACCGACGAGCCGGTGCCGGCCCTGGTCGGCGCGGAGACCGGTGCCGGCCGGGCGGGCGGGACCGGTGCTGTCCCGGAACCGGACGCGCCGGAGGGAGACCGGTGAGCGCGACGACGCTGCTCGGCGCGCTGCTGCCCGTGGTGCCGCTGGCCGCCGCACTGGTCGGCCTGCTGCTGCCCCCGGACGGCGGCGTCGGCCGGGAACGGTCCCGGCGGACGGCGGCCGGCCTCGGGGTGGCCGGGGCGGCCGTCGCGCTGCTGGTCGCGGTGGCCCTGCTGGTGACCCTGGACCGGCCGGTCGAGGCGTCCACCACCTGGGTGGACCTGGGCGGGCTGGCGGTCACCCTCGGGGTCCGGCTGGACGGTGCCGCCGCGCTGGTCGCCGTGGCGGTGACCGCGGTGGCCCTCGCCGTGCAGGTCTACTCGATCGGCTACCTGCGGCGCGGCCCGCACGACGACGTGGACGTCGACCACCGCTACCCGCCGTACGCGGCGCAGATCACCCTCTTCACCGCGGCCATGCTGCTGGTGGTGGTCAGCGGTGACCTCATCCTGCTGCTGGTCGGCTGGGAGGTGATGGGCCTCTGCTCCTACCTGCTCATCGCCCACGACCGGCGGCTGCCCGGGGCGCCGGCCGCGGCGATGAAGGCGTTCCTGGTCACCCGGGTGGGTGACGTCGGCTTCCTGCTCGGCATCGCCCTGCTCGGCGTCTCGGCCGGCAGCTTCCGGATCGCCGATGTGCTGGCCCACGACCACTCCACCGGCATGCTCACCGCGGCCTGCCTGCTGCTGCTGGCCGGGGTGGCGGGCAAGAGCGCCCAGTTCCCGCTGCACACCTGGCTGCCGGACGCGATGGCCGGCCCCACTCCGATCTCCGCGCTGATCCACGCCGCGACCATGGTCGCGGCCGGCGTCTACGCGGTGACCCGGCTCTACCCGCTCTTCGTGCAGGCGCCGGTGGCCCTGGCGGTGCTGGGGGTGATGGCCGCGATCACCCTGCTGCTCGGCGCGTTCGCCGCCACCGCCCAGGACGACATCAAGCGGGTGCTGGCCTGGTCGACGGTGTCCCAGATCGGCTACATGACCGGGGCGCTCGCCGTCGGCTCGCCGAGCGCGGCCCTGTTCCACCTGCTCACCCACGCCGCGTTCAAGGCGCTGCTCTTCCTCGCCGCCGGCGCGGTCATCCACGGGGTGGGCACCACGCTGATGTCCCGGATGGGTGGCCTGCGCACCACCATGCCGGTCACCTTCTGGTGCACGGCGGTCGGCCTGGGCGCGCTGGCCGGGGTGCCGCCGCTGGCCGGTTTCTGGAGCAAGGAGGGGGTGCTCGCCGCCGCCGAGTCCGCCGCGCTGGACGGCACCGGCCCCACCCCGGCCTGGGTGGGCTGGCTGGTCTGGCTGGCCGGGCTGCTCGGCGTGGCGGTGACCGCCTGGTACGCCACCCGCCTGCTGCTGCGTACCTTCTTCGGCGCCACCCGCATCCCGCTGGCGCATCCGCACGACCCGCCGGCGGTGATGCGCTGGCCGGTGCTGCTGCTGGCGGTGCCGGCCGCGCTGCTCGGGCTGGCCGGCTTCGACCACGGGTTCGCCCACCGGCTGCTCTTCCCCACCGTGCCGGTGCTGCCGCCGGGCGAGGCGCTGCTGGTGCACCTTGCGCCGGCGCTGCTGGTGCCGGTCGCTCTGCTGCTGCTCGGCGCCGGCCTGGCCTGGGCGGGTTGGCGGCGGGACCCGGCCGCCGACCCGGCCCGGGCGCTGGGCCCGCTGCGGCCGGTGTTCGCCCGCGCGTTCCGGCTCGACGACGTCCAGCACGCCCTGGTCGTACGCCCGGTGACGGCGCTGGCCACGGTCGTCCGGACCGGCGACGAGGTGGTGGTCGACGGGGTGGTCGAGGGCAGTGGGCGGGGCGCGTACCGGCTCGGTGGGGGGCTGGCCGCCCTGCACCGGGCGGCGCTGCCCCGGGCGGCGGTCGCCGTGCTCGCCGGTGCGCTGCTGATCGGCCTGGCCGCCGTGCTGATCGGAGCAGGGGCATGACGTACGGGCAGTTCCTGCTGGTGGCGGTGCTGGCGGTGCCGGCGCTGGGCGCGCTGGCGGTGGCCACCGTCCCCCGGGACCGGGCGGCCCGGCTGGTCGGCACGGTCGCCGCCGGGCTGGCCCTGGTGCCGGCGGTGCTGCTGGGCGTCGGCGACCACAACTGGTTCGGCTACGGGCCGTCGCCGGGTGTGCGGCCCTGGCACCAGCTCGACCTGCCCTGGGTGCCCGGACTGGACCTCCGCTTCCACCTGGGCGTGGACGGCATCTCCTGGCCGCTGGTGGTGCTGACCGCGCTGCTCACGCTGCTCTGCTGCGGTTACACGCTCTGGCGGGTGCCCGCGGGTGGCGGCAGCGGCCGGGCGCTGGTGGCGCTGCTGCTGGTGGTCGAGGTGGGCATCCTGGGCACCTTCCTCGCCCTCGACATGGTGCTGTTCTTCCTCTTCTTCGAGGTCGTCCTCCTCCCGATGTACGCGATCATCGCCGGCTGGGGTGGCGCGGACCGGCGTCGGGCGGCCCGCAAGTTCGCCCTCTACACGCTCTTCGGCTCGGTACTCCTGCTGGTCGGCGTGTACACCGTGGTCGCGGCCGCCGGCACCGCCGACATCGTCGCGCTGACCGGTGGCGCCGGGCTGTCCCGCAACACCCAGCTCGCCGCGTTCACCCTGCTGGCGGTCGCCTTCGCGGTGAAGAGCCCGCTCTGGCCGCTGCACTCCTGGTTGCCGGCCGCGCACACCCAGGCGCCGACGGTGGGCAGCGTCATCCTCGCCGGGGTGCTGCTCAAGATGGGCACCTACGGCCTGATCCGGGTGGCCGTCGGGGTGGCCCCCGAGGGGGCGCGCTGGGCGGCGCCGGTCCTCGGCGTGCTCGCGGTCGCCGCGATCATCGTCGGTTCCCTGGTCTGCCTGGCCCAGGACGAGCTGAAGCGGCTGATCGCGTACTCCAGCGTCGGGCACATGGGCTTCGTGCTGCTCGGGGTGGCCACGCTGACCACCACCGGCCTCCAGGCCGCGCTGATCGGCAACATCGCCCACGGGATCATCACCGGGCTGCTCTTCTTCCTGGCCGGGGCGGTCAAGGACCGGGCCCACACCGGCGCGCTCGACGAGCTGTCCGGGCTGCGGGAGACCGCGCCCCGGCTGGCCGGCCTGCTCGGCTTCGCCGCGGTGGCCTCGCTGGGGCTGCCCGGGCTGGCCGGCTTCTGGGGCGAGGCGTTCGCCGTGGTCGCCGCCGTGCGGCGGGGCGGCCCGCTCTGGACCACGTTGGCCGTGCTGGCCGCCGTCGGCGGGGCGCTGACCGCCGCGTACTTCCTGCGGCTGCTGCGTCGGGTCACCCACGGCCGGCCCAGCCCGGCCGTGGATCGGGTGGGGCCGGGTCTGGCCGCCGCCGAGCTGACCGCCTGGGTGCCGCTGGTGCTGCTGGCGCTGGCGGTGGGCCTGGTGCCGACCCTGGTGCTCGGCTACGCCACCGGCCCGGTCGAGGCCCTGCTGGAGGTGGTCCGGTGAGCGCGAGGAGTGAGCCGGGTCTGCGAGCCCCGCAGTCGCGAGCAGAGGTGGCGGCGTGAGCGTGGTGCAGAGCGTGGACAACGTGGCGCTGCTGCCGGCGTACCTGGCCGCCGGCACCGCGGTGTTCGTCCTCCTGGTCGACCTGGTGCTGGCCCGGGCCGGCGCGACGGTGGCGGCGGCCGGCGTAGGGGCGGTCGCCACGGCGGCCGGTGCGGCGCTGACCGGCGCGGGGGAGACCCGCCGGACGTTCTGCGTGGGCGCCGACTGCTCCTGGCTGGCCGACGACCGGGCGGCCCTGGTCGCGGTGGTCTTCGCGCTGCTCACCCTGGGGGTGCTGGCGATCTCCTGGCCGCTGCTGCGGTCCGGTCCGACGCCGGTGGGGGAGTACTGCTTCCTCCTCGCCTGCTCGATGACCGGTGGCGTGGTGCTGGGCGCCGCCGGTGACCTGATCACCCTGATCGTGGCGTTGGAGACGCTGACCCTCCCGCTCTACGTGCTGGTCGGCCTCCGCCGGGGCAGCGTGGCCAGCGCCGAGGCGGCGGTCACCTTCTTCGTGGTGAGCGTGGTGGCGACCACGCTCACCCTGCTCGGCGCCGCCCTGCTGTACGCGGTCACCGGCGGGGTCCACCTGGGCCGGCTCGGCGCGCTGTTCGGCGAGCGTCCGGAGCTGCTGGACGTGCCGCTGACCACGGCGGCGGTCGCCCTGGTGGTGCTCGGGTTGGCCTTCAAGGTGGCCGCGGTGCCGTTCCACGCCTGGGCGCCGGCCACCTACGACGGCGCCCCGCTGCCGGTGGCGGCCTACCTGTCCACGGCGTCGAAGCTGGGTGGGGTGGTCGCCCTGCTGGCGGTGGTCGAGCGGGCGTTGCCGGCGACCGTCACCGGGCCGGTGCTCGCCCTGCTGGCCGTGCTGACCATGACCGTCGGCAACCTGGTGGCGTTGCGCCAGCGCCGGACGGTCCGCCTGCTGGCCTGGTCCTCCGTCGCCCAGGCCGGCTACATCCTCGCCCCGCTGGGCGCGTTGGCGCTGGCCGCGGGACGCACCGACGAGGCGCGCGCCGCCGCGTACGCCGCCGCCGTCGCGTACGCGGTCTTCTTCGTGCTGCTGGAGCTGGCGGCGTTCGCCGCGGTGGTGACGTTGCGGCCGGCCGGCGCGGACGGCGGCACCCTCGACGACCTGCGCGGCGCGGCCCGCCGCCGGCCGTGGGTGGGGGGTGCGTTCGCGCTGGCCCTGGTCGGGCTGGCCGGGCTGCCGCCCGGGCTGGCCGGGCTCTTCGCCAAGGTGACGGTGGTCCGGTCGCTGCTCGACGGCGGCGCCGGCTGGCTGGCCCTGGTGGTGGCGGTCAACGCGGTGATCGGCCTGGCCTACTACCTGCGGCTGGCGGCGACCCTGTGGGCGGCGCCGACGGCCGACGGCGCGCCGGCGCCGGCCCGGCCGGCCGGCGCCGTGGCCGCGGCGCTGGCCGTCGCGACCGCCCTGGCCGTGCTGGTCGGCTTCGCCCCGCAGCTCGTGCTGGACCTCGCGGCGCGCTGACTCCGGCGGGCCGGTGGGCGGACTGACCGGAATCGGTCCCGGCGTCCGGTCGCTCCAGCCGGCTCACAGGGTTGTCCAGTCAACTCCCAGCCATGAGCAGGATGGTTGAGGGGAACCGGGTTGTTGAACCGGTCAGCGGGTCCCGCGCGACCCGCGCACCGAAGGAGTCATCGTGCATCACAACCGTCTGAAGACCGCAGCGCTGCTCGGCCTCCTGACCTCGCTGATCCTCGCGGTCGGCTACTGGTTCGGCGGCAGTGGCGGCCTCGTCGTCGCCGTCGTCGTCTCGTTGCTGATGAACGGCGTCACCTACTTCTTCTCCGACAAGCTCGCGTTGCGCTCGATGCGGGCGCAACCGGTCACCGAGGCACAGTTCCCCGAGCTGTACCGGATGGTCAGGGAGCTGGCCACCGAGGCGGGGCAGCCGATGCCCCGGCTCTACGTCAGCCCGACCTCCCAGCCGAACGCCTTCGCCACCGGTCGTAACCCGGCCAACGCGGCGGTCTGCGTGACGCAGGGGATCACCGAGATCCTCGACTACCGCGAGCTGCGCGGGGTGATCGGCCACGAGCTGTCGCACGTCTACAACCGGGACATCCTGATCTCCAGCGTGGCGGCCGGCCTGGCCGGCATCATCACCATGCTGGCCAACCTGGCCTGGTTCATCCCGCTGGGCGGTGGCGACGACGAGGACGCCCCGAACCCGGCGGTGTTGCTGCTCACCCTGATCCTCGGCCCGATCGCCGCCACGGTGATCCAGCTGGCGATCAGCCGCAGCCGGGAGTTCCAGGCCGACCAGTCCGGCGCCCAGCTCACCCGGGACCCGCTGGCCCTCGCCAGCGCCCTGCGGAAGATCCACATGGGCACCCAGAGTCGGCCGCTGCCCGCCCAGGGCCAGCTGACCAGCACCGCCCACCTGATGATCGACAACCCGTTCAAGCGGGGCGGCGGCATCGCGGCGATGTTCTCCACCCACCCGCCGATGGAGCAGCGGGTGGCCCGGCTGGAGCAGCTGGCCGCGAACAGCGGCCCGGTGCAGTTCCAGCGCTGACCTCCGCACCACGGACAGCCCCGGTCGCGGTGACCGGGGCTGTCCGCCGTGTCGGGGCTGGTCGCGCCAGCGCCCTGACGTGACCGGTGTGAGGAAGCCGACCGTCGTCGCCGCTCCGCCCCGGCGTTAGGGTCGAAAGGTCTTTGACCCGTTACCCCCAGGAGGTCCACCGGTGGCCGCACTGCGTCAGTACGCGGCCGTCTGGCGGATCCCCGGAGCGCCGATGCTGTTGGTCCTCGGCATCCTGGGCCGGCTCGGGATCGGCATGACGCCGTTGGCCCTGCTGCTGGTCGTCGCGCAGGTCACCGGCCGGTACTCGTTGGCCGCCGTGGCCGGTGGCCTCTACGCCCTGGCGGGAGCGGCGCTCAGCCCGGTCGCCGGGCGGATCGCCGACCGGATCGGCCCCTCGCCGGTGCTGCTGGCCACCGCCGTCGCCCACCCGCTGGCGCTGGCCGGGCTGCTCTGGGCGAGCCGCTCCGCGGACAGCCTGCCCATGATCTACCTGGCCGCCGCCGTCGCCGGTGCCACCTATCCGCCGATGTCCGCCGCCATCCGGGGCGCCTGGAACGACCTGACCGGCCCCGCCACCGGGCGGCAGCACCTGCGCAACACGGCGCTGGCCGCCGAGACCTCCCTGTTCGAGATCGTCTTCGTGCTCGGCCCACTGCTGGTGGCCGGTTTCGTGCTGGTCGCCGACGCCGCCGCCGCGCTGGTCGGCGCGGCGGTGGTGACCTTGGTCGGCACCGCCGGGGTGGCTCTCGGGCGGGTCATGCGGGGCTGGCGTCCGCACCCCCGGGAGCACCACACCCGGGGGCTCGGGCCGCTCGCCCTGGCCGGCTTCCCGGCGCTGCTGGTCTGTGTCGCCGGGCTGGGCATCGCCTTCGGCGCGGCCGGGGTGATCGTGCCCGCCTTCGCCGCCGGCCAGCCGACCGACGACCCGGAGAGCATGGCCGGCGTGCTGCTCGCCGTCTGGGGCGTGGGCAGCGCGATCGGCGGCCTCTGGTTCGGCGTACGCCGGCCCGCGCCGAACATGACCCGGCAGTTCGCCTGGCTGCTCGCGGCGGTCGCCACCAGCCTCGCCGTCTTCGCGCTGATCCCCGACCCGCTGGTGCTCGGTGTCGCGCTGACGGTCGGCGGGGCCACCATCGCGCCGGCGCTCACCCTGGAGAACACGCTGGTCGGGCGGATCACCCCGGGCAGCATGCTGAACGAGGCGTACACCTGGGTGGTCACCACCTCGGTCGGGGCGAGCGCGGCCGGTGGCGCGCTCGCCGGCCTGATCGTCGACCAGACCGGCGGGGTGCCGTGGGCGTTCGTCTTCTCCGGCGCCGCGGTCGCCGTCGGTGCGGTGGTCGCCGCGCTGCCCGCCGGCCCGATCGCCCGCGCCGAGGCCGCGGCGGTACGCGCGGAGCAGCCGGTCTCGGCCTGACCACCGACGCCAGCAGCGCCGCCCACCTGCTTGAACGGGCGGGCGGTGGTCTCAGCGGGCGGGCGGCGGTACCTCGTCGACCCCGGGGAGGGTCCGGACCGCCTCCCGGATCCGCGCGAGGACGGCCGGGTCGGTGCGGCGCAGGTGCACCTCGACGGAGTCGGGGAACTGGTCCGGGCCGATCCGGGCCAGGTCGGGGGAGCCGCAGTGGGTGGCGACGAAGCGTTCCCACCGGTCGACCGGGCTCACGGTCACCGCCCGGTCGATCTGGTGAAACTCCTTGAGCCGCACGAGCACCGCGCGCCGTTGCTCGTCGGTGACCTCCTGCTTGAAGAAGACCATCAGGACCCCTGGCTGCGGCGGCTGCTCCGGCGCGCAGGTCGGGGACGGTCGCGGGTCGCCGGCCACGGCGGTCGGCGGGTCCGCCGGCATCCGCCACACCGGCAGCGCCGCCGCACCGAGCACCACGGCGGTGGCCCCGGCCAACGCGCCGACCCGCCGCCGGGTCCGCGCCCGGCCCCGGGCCCGCACCGCGGCGGGCGGCGCCAGCCGCAGCCCGGACACGTCCCCCTCCAACTCCACCAGCGCCTCACGGATGCGTGACGACATCGGCGTCCTCCCTCTCGTCGTCGCCCAGCAGGGTGGCGAGCGCGGCCCGCGCCCGGGAGAGGTAGACCTTCACGGTCCCGGCCGGCATGCCGGTGCGTCGGGCGATCTCCGCCACCGGCAGGTCCTCGAGGTGGTGCAGGACGACGACCCGGCGCTGCGCCTCGGGCAGCCGGCGCAGCGCGTCCAGCAGGGCCACCCGGTCCGGGTTCGGCCCGGGCACGTCGGCGGTGCGGCCGAGCCGGGACCGCGCGGCGAACCAGCGCAGCAGGCCGCGGTGGCGGTTCGCCGACAACCGCCAGGCGACGGTACGCACCCAGCCCTCCGGGTCCTCGTAGTCGCCGACGGTCGACCACCGCTGCCAGGCCCGGGCGTACGCCTCCTGGGCCACGTCCTGCGCCTCGGCCAGGTTCCCGCAGTACGCGTAGACGTGGTGCACGACCCGTCTGGCCGTCGCCGTGTAGAAGGCGTCGAAGTCGTCCGCCGGGTCCATGCCACCTCGCTCCTGCCGCCGCTCTCTCCACCACCTGACACCCCGCAGGGGCGCGGCGGGTTACACCGGCGGCAGGGACGGGTGGGTCTGAGGATGCTTCAGCGGGGTAGGAGGGCTGTCATGTTCCTCTTCTTCTCGAACCGCATGGGCTGTCTCGGCTCCCTCCTGGTCAGCGCGATCATCACCGTGGTGCTGCTGTTGATCTTCTCGCGCTGACCGTCGGCCGTACGTGGTGAACGGCGGAGGTGCCACGGCGGGCGCCTGTCGCAGGCGACCCCTCAGACCCCCGGGACCACGTACGGCAGGTCCAGCAGGATGCGGTGGCCCACGATCTTCCACTCGCCGTCGATCCTGCGCAGGTCGGTGTCGTAGTACCCGGACTCGATCGGCTGCACGGTGCCCTGGGCGCCGAAGGTGCCGGCCGGCCAGCCGTTGGCCGGGCGGGCGGCGCCCTGGACGCGGAAGACGATGAACTGGGCGTTCATGTGGGCCTGGTCGCCGTCGACCTCGATGATGTGGTCGGTGGTCACGTGGTGACTGGAACCGCCCTCCGGGTGCGGGGCCATGTAGTTGTCGACGGCGTACGCGACGGCTGCCCCGCCGACCAGCGGCGGCGCGACCGGTTCGTAGCTGTCGGGGCCGGTCTTGGAGAGGCTCTGCACCACCGCGTCGTCGGTGAACAGGGCGCCCTGCGTCCTGCCGTCGCGCCGGTCGGTGGCCCGCACGTAGCGGGCCAGGATCTCCTGGATCTTCCGTTCATCGCTCATGACGATTCTCCCTCTTCCAGCACTTCGTAGCGATATGCCGGTGCCACCCTCGCCGCCGGCGAACCGGGGCGACGTGGCCCGGCCGGATTGCTACGCTAGAACCTGACGTTGACGTCAGAGACAAGTGCTTGTGAGTCAGGTCATCGGAGGGCCCATGCGTATCGGCGAGCTCGCCGCCCGTACCGGCGTCAGCGTCCGGGCGCTGCGCTACTACGAGGAGCAGAACCTCCTCGCCTCCGACCGCAGCGCAGGTGGCCAGCGGCGCTACCCCGAGAGCGCGGTCGAACGGGTGCAGTGGATCCAGCGGCTCTACGGGGCGGGCCTGCCGAGCCGAATGGTCCTGGAGCTGCTGCCCTGTGTCTTCACGCCCGGCTCGGACACCGGGCCGAGCATGCTCGGCAAGATGATGGCCGAACGGGATCGCATCGACGGGAAGGTCGCCGACCTGGTGACCACGCGCGACAAGCTGGACGGCCTGATCGCCGCGGCGCGCGAGTACATCGGTGAGGGCTCGGTGGCGGGGCCCAGCCCGGCCGCCGAGTCACGCACCGGTCAGCCGACACGGGCACACGGGGGGCCGTCCGGAGGGGCCGGGCAGCCGTAGAGGCGTCGGGGCCGGCGCCTTGACGGGGTAGGGCGGCGTGCCGCCGCCCTACCCCGGTTCGTGAGGGCCCCGCCAGTGGCACAGGGTGCGACCGCCGGCCGGGCGCTGGAGGCCCGCTTACCGGTAGTTGGTGAACTGGAGGGCGACGCCGAAGTCCTCGCCCTTGAGCAGCGTGATGACCGCCTGGAGGTCGTCCTTCTTCTTGCCGGTCACCCGCAGCTGGTCGCCCTGGATCTGCGCCTGCACGCCCTTCGGGCCCTCGTCGCGGATCTTCTTGCTGATCGCCTTGGCCTTGTCCGAGTCGATGCCCTGGATCACCTTGCAGTCGATCTTGAAGATCTTGCCGGAGGAGCGCGGGTCGCCCGCGTCCAGCGACTTCAGCGAGATGTTCCGCTTGACCAGCTTCTCCTTGAAGACGTCCAGCGCCGCGCTGACCCGCTCCTCGGTTTCCGCCTGGAGGCTGATCGCCTCCTCGCCCGACCAGGAGATCTCGGCGCCCGTGCCGCGGAAGTCGAACCGCTGCGCGAGCTCCTTCTCCGCCTGGCGGAGGGCGTTGTCGACCTCCTGCCGGTCGACCTTGCTCACGATGTCGAACGACGGGTTCGCTGCCATGATCATGCTCCTGCTGTCCGGCGGTCTGTCATGTTCTGTCCTCCGCTGACCAGCGGTGCGACCCCCTGACGGTACCCGGTTGCGCCGGGCCCGGGGGTGACCGCTATCCTTGCTTCCGCTGCCGCGTTGAACGTGGTGGCGATGCCCTGGCGGGTTGCCCGAGCGGCCAATGGGAGCGGACTGTAAATCCGTCGCGAAAGCTTCAGAGGTTCGAATCCTCTACCCGCCACCAGGCGTGAGAACGGCCCCCGAACAGCAGAGATGCTGATCGGGGGCCGTCGTCGTTCGGCGAGAGGCGGCAATCAGCCCTCGACGACCCCCGCAACCGCCGGCATCGGGTGGCCCGAAGTGGCGGTCGGCTGGAGGTGGTTCACCTCGCTCGTCACCCCGGCCTCGGAGAGCCGAGCGGTGATCCGGCGCCACTCCGGTTCGCTCTCGAGTCGGTCCGCGGCGAGGCCCCACCGTTCCCCATCCTCGAACATGGCCAGCGACACCACGAAGCGACCATCGCGTACCGGCAGCCGCGGGAAGGTGTTCTCCGCCGGCTCGGTCCGCCACATGGCCACCGGCACGCCGAAGGCCCGCTGAAGAACCGCGTGACCCGAGGTGGTCAGCCACGCCTCCAGGCCGGCGTCGGCCGGCAGCGCCCACACATGGGCGACGGCCCAGGTCGGGCTCGCCGTCGGTCCGGGCAACCCGGGCGTCGCCGGCGCGGCCGGGTGGTGTGCCGGCTCGGTCGGGCGGAGCAGGAGCACATCGTCGCTGTCGAGCATCGTGGCGTTGGCCGCGTCGCGGTGCGCCTGCCACACCGGCCCGTAGTAGAAGGACTCCAGCGCCTCGCGGCGCTGGTCCATGCCGGCGAAGCCGCGGAACCACACGAAGCGGTCCGGGTCCTCCCGGTCCCGGAACTGTCCACCGAGCCGCATTCCGGCCTGCTCCTGGCTCGCGACGAGCCAGGGCTGGAAGACCCGTTGCAGGTCGTCGAAGTGTCCGGGGCGCAGCGCGTACCGCCGCATCTCCACGACGGCGCAGCTGGCGAAGTCGGAAGGCTGCACATCAACCCCTTTCTGTAACAAACATTGTTACGAATTATCCTGACGGTGATCGAAAGCGCAACCGCCCGGACGGAGAAGCCATGGCCGGCAACAGTCGCCTCACCGTGGCCGTTCATGCCCTGTGCTGGCTCGCGCTGGCGCAGCGGCACGGTCACACCGGGCTGACCAGCGACCAGATCGCGGCCAGCCTGGACAGCAATCCGGCCGCGGTCCGTCGGGCCCTCGGCCCGCTGCGCGACGCCGGCATGGTCGCCGCCGGCCTCGGACCCGGCGGCGGGTGGTCGCTGTGTACGCCGGCCACCGGCATCACCCTCGCCGAGGTGTACGCGGCCGTCGAGCCGGGACCGGTGTTCGCGCTGCACCCGCACCAGCCACGGCAGGACTGCCCGGTCGGCTACGGGATCGCTCCCGTCCTGGACGACATCTACGACCGCGTGGGCCGAGCCGTCGCCGGTGAACTGTCCCGGCGGACGATCGCCGACGTGCTCGACACGGTGCTGCGGCGACACCCGCTGCCCGTGCCGTGGGCCGGTGTGCCGGCGCCGCGCGACTCATGACGCCTGCCCCGGGGGGTCCTCAAAGGACAGGGATGCTTTGCGGTAGCTGGGGAGTATTCGGCTGTTAGTTCGTTAGGTCAGAGTGATCAGCAGCTGAACCGCCCGTGATCGACGCGTGAGGGCGGGTATCACCCCGCCAGTCAAACGGTCCTGCCGATCGGTCGGACTTGCTGGCATCCAGGTGGAGTCAGGGCTGCGAGGGGTTTGTTGACTTCGTGGGTTGTGGCACCATCATGGAATCTTCACCCCCCTCGTGCTTACGTTCCCCGACAGGAGTCACACGATGCCTACTCAAAAGCTGGGTCGGCTGCTCGGCATGACCATGATGCTGCTCGCGCTCTTCGCCGGCGCTGCCGCTGGTGCCGGCCTCTCCGACGCCGGCAACCTCGCCACCCTCGAGTTCGAGTGGCACTAGACGTAGACGCCCTTCGCCGCAGGTGAGTCGAGGGTCTCACCGCTGGACCGAGGTGGTGCGGTCCGACCGCCCCGGAGCAGAGATCGGTGACGTAAGGGAGCGCAATGGCGACCCACACGGCGAAGGTCCGGCGTCCCACTGATCTCGCCTGGCTGATCACCGGGCCACTGACGCTTCTCGCTGTCCTGTGCTGTCTGTTGATGGTGGTCGCGGCGGAGAAGCCTGCCGGTGAGTGGGGGCTGGCCGCCCTTCTGCTCGTCGCCCTCGTGGCGGCGCAGTTCCCGGTGCTCAGCTTCGTGGTCCGTCGCCAGACCCTGGCCGCGACGATCACCGAGATCCCGCTCGTCCTGTCCCTGTTCTACCTACCCCCGCTGACCGTGGTCCTGGTGGCCACGGTCGCAGCCGTGGTGAGTCAGCTCCGCCGGCGACTCGGCACGGCGAAGCTCGCGTTCAACGTGGCTCGCGCCGCGGCCGCGACCTCGGTGGGCGTCCTGGTGCTGCTGGCGCTCCCCGACATCCGGGGCGTCGGCCCGGGCACCTGGGGCATCCTCTTCGCCGCGGTCAGCACCATCACCCTGGTCACCTTGGCGGCCGTCGTCGGTGTCATCACCCTGTTGCAGGGCTGGCAGGCCGGGCTGGAGGTGGTGCGAACGTCCACCGCCCCGTTGGTGGCGGCCGGGGTCAACGCCACGGTCGGCCTGATCATTCTCATCGCGGTCAGCGCCACCCGCTGGTCGCTGCTCCTGCTCGGCGCGCTCGCGCTCATCGTCGCCGTGGTCTACCGGGCGTACGCGAAGTTCCTTCGTCAGCACCGCACGCTCGCCGACATCTACGAACTGACCCAGGCCATGACGCGCAGCGGACAGGACGGGACTCTGCCCGACGCCCTGCTGGGGCGGGTGCGAGCACTCATGCAGGCCGAGTACTCCACGCTCTGGCTGCCGGCCCAGGGCCGTCACCCCGAGGTACTGCTCACCTCCCGGGTGGACGGGCGCGGCCTGCTCGACTTCGCCACCACCCCTGCCGAGCTGCGGGAGCAGGTCGTCAAGGACCGGCGCACATACGTGCTCGGCAGCGACCGCCAACGGCTCGAGGCGGTGCGCCAGACCGGGATCAAGGACGCGATCATCGTGCCGCTCCGATCCGGTGAGGCCGTGATCGGCACCCTGGAGGTGGTCAATCGACTCAGCGACGTCGGCCGGTTCTCGCCCGAGGACAATCCGGTCTTCGAGACGGTCGCCGCGCACGCCGCCGTCGCCCTGGAGAACTCCCGGCTGGTCGACCGGCTGCGCCACGACGCGTACCACGACACGCTCACCAAGCTGCCCAACCGGCGCCGGATCACCGGCGCGCTGGAGGAGGCGGTGAAGATCCGGGCGCCCGGTGAGGTGGTCGCCCTGCTGCTCTTCGACGTCGACGGACTGCGGCAGGTCAACGAGTCCCTTGGTCACGCGGCCGGGGACCGGGTCCTCGCCGAGGTGGCCGAGCGGCTGCGCACCTGCGCTCCCTCCTCGGCGCTGGTGGGGCGGGCCGGCGGGGACGAGTTCCTGGTGACGTTGCGGTGCGAGAGCGCGGACGCGGCCCTGGAACTGGCCGGCCAGCTGCGCGAGCGGATCCGCGGTGAGATGGCCTTCGACGCGCTCACCCTCGACGTGGACACCGCCGTGGGGGTGGCCGTACACCCGGAGCACGGCAGCGACGCGGCCACCCTGTTGCAACGGGTCGACCTGGCCGCCACGGCGGCGAAGTCGGTGCCGGGCAGCGTCCAGCTGTTCAACCCGGCGCTGGAGTCGCGGTCGTTGCGCCGCCTCGGCCTCGCCGGCGACCTGCGCCGGGCGTTGGACGACGGCGAGCTGGAGGTCTACTTCCAACCCAAGGTGACGCTGCGGGACCGTCGGCTGGTCGGCGTCGAGTGCCTGGCCCGCTGGGAGCACCCGGCGCACGGCACGGTGGCCCCCGAGGACTTCGTCGCGGTGGCCGAGCACACCGGACAACTGGGCCGGCTCACCGAGCTGGTCCTCCGGGAGGGGCTGCGGCGCAGTCGGGACTGGACGCACGCCGCGCAGCCGCTCGCCGTCGCGGTCAACCTCTCCGCGCGTACGCTCACCGACCGCGACTTCCCCGACCGGGTCCGGGACCTGCTCACGGAGTACGGCGTGCCCGCGCAGCGGCTCACCTTCGAGATCCGGGAGACCGGGCTGCTGGACGGCACCGACCGGCCGATCCCGACCCTGCGCCGGCTGCGCGACCTCGGCGTACGGCTGTCGGTGGACGACTTCGGCACCGGCTCCTCCTCGCTGGCGTACCTTCGCCGGCTGCCCGTGCACGAGGTGAAGGTCGACCGTTCCTTCGTGCAGGGGATGGCGACCGACCCGGGCGACCTGGCGATCGTCAACGCGGTGGTGACGCTCTCCCAGCAGTTCGGCCTGGCGGTGGTGGCCGAGGGGGTGGAGAGCGAGCTGACCCTGGAGCTGCTCCAGGACATCGGCTGCGAGATCGGCCAGGGCTTCCTGTTCAGCCGCCCGCTGCCGTACGAGCGTCTGGAGGCGTGGTTCGGCGCCCAGGTCGACCCGGAGTCGATCACCGTGGGCGAGCTGCCGCGCCTGCGTGTGGTGCCCTGAGCTGCGCGGATGGCATAGCAGGGGATCCGATTTCACGGCCGCCAGGAGGCCGTGTAATGTATCCCCTGCGCGACGCCCTCCGGGGTGATCGGGTAGGCCCCCTTAGCTCAGTCGGCAGAGCGTCTCCATGGTAAGGAGAAGGTCTACGGTTCGATTCCGTAAGGGGGCTCAAAGGGTCCGGCTGGACCCGCCACGGCGGTGTAGCTCAGATGGTAGAGCAAGCGGCTCATAATCGCTGTGTCGCCGGTTCAAGTCCGGCCACCGCTACTCTCGTCCTCCGGGCTCGTTCCCGGTGGTCGGTGGGACGGGCGCCACAGGCGCCCACTTTGCATGTCCACGTCATCAGCGCGTAGGCTCATGCGTCGTAGTTGTTGTCCGTTAGCGAGGAAGGCACTCCGCCGTGGCGAAGGCGACCGATGTCCGGCCGAAGATCACTTTGGCGTGTGTGGAGTGCAAGGAGCGCAACTACATCACGCGCAAGAACCGTCGTAACGACCCGGACCGCATCGAGCTGAAGAAGTTCTGCCCCCGGGACGGCAAGCACACGATCCACCGCGAGACCCGCTGACCTGCGGCCGGCACTGCCGGCCAGGTCCCCGAAGCAGCATCCGATCGCCGATCCGCACGGCTGACGGCCCCCAACGGCCGGCCTCCGTCCGGATCGGCGATCGTTTTTGCGTGTAGGTTCGGCGGCATGTCCCTGGACCCGTCCTTCGTCGGCCGGAGCTATCCGCCGACCGCCCCCTACCAGGTGGGCCGAGAAAAGATCCGCGAGTTCGCCACCGCGATCGGCGCCACCGACGCGGCGTACCACGACCCGGAGGCGGCCCGCGCGCTCGGCCATCCGGACGTGGTGGCCCCGCCGACCTTCCCCCAGGTGCTCACCATGGCCGCGAACGCCCGGATCGTCGAGGATCCGGCGCTCGGCGTGGACTACAGCCGCGTCGTCCACGGCGACCAGCGGTTCGCGTACACCCGTCCGGTGGTGGCCGGCGACGAGCTGGTCTGCGTGAGCAGCATCGACGAGATCACCAGCCGCGGCGGGCACGGTTTCCTGACCACCCGCACCGAGGTCGCCACGGTGGCCGGCGAGCCGGTGGTCACCGTCTGGTCCAAGATCGTCGTACGCGGGGAGGCCTGACATGGAGCTGCCCACCCAGACCTTCCGGGTGACCCGCGCGGACCTGGTCCGTTACGCCGGCGCCTCCGGTGACTTCAACCCGATCCACTGGAGCGACCGGATCGCCACCGGGGTCGGCCTGCCCGGCGTCATCGCCCACGGGATGTTCACCATGGCGCTGGTGGGCCGCGCGCTGACCGGCTGGGCCGGCGCGTCCGACGCGGTGGTCGACTACAACGTGCGGTTCGCCCGGCCGGTGGTCGTCCCGGACGACGATCAGGGCACCGAGATCGAGGTCTCCGCGGTGGTCCGTGAGGTCACCGAGGAGGGTCTGACCAGGCTCGATGTCACCGCGACCTGCCGGGGCGAGAAGGTCCTGTCGCAGGCTCGGGCGACCGTGCGCACACCGGCCTGACGGGCGTTCCGACGCGCTGGGGGTGGACCGGTTGGGAAAGTCGCACCACTACCCGTACACTGGTCCGCCGTGGGGCAAGTGACCCCTGCGCGGTCGTTCGCGACCGGGTGGGGTGAGAGTTGCCGCACAGGGGTGTAGCTCAATTGGCAGAGCAGCGGTCTCCAAAACCGCAGGCTGCAGGTTCAAGTCCTGTCACCCCTGCGCCTCAGGCCTGACCGTTCCCGTGGGTCGCGCCGCCGCCCGGCGGCGTCCGGCCCGTGGTGGTGGCATCGGCGGGGTGGTTCCGAGGCGATCGGGTCCGCCCTGGTCGATCCGCCGGCCGCGGCCCGTCGCGGGACGGTTGGTCCGGCCGGCGTGACCACACGCCGCGCATACCCCACCGGTGTGCGACCCGAGATCCCGCTACGGAGGGCGAAGTGGCCGAGAGCAAGCGGCGCGGCGAGGACGCCGGCGACGAGCTGCGCGACGAGCGCGACGAGGTCGTCGACGACGTGGCCGACGACGAGGCCACCGCCACCGACGAGCCGGTCTCCCGGGGTGGCACCGCCACCCGGGCCCGGGCCCGGGCCGAGTCGTCCGACGGCCGGAAGACCCGGAGGGACACCGAGCGGATCGGGCTCTTCGCCCGCATCGCGCGGTTCTTCCGCGAGGTCGTGGCCGAGCTGCGTAAGGTCATCTGGCCGACCCGCAAGGAGCTGTTGACCTACACCGCCGTGGTGGTCACCTTCGTCGCCGTGATGCTGACGATCGTCGGACTGCTCGACTTCGCGTTCGCGAAGGGCGTGCTGTGGGTCTTCGGCAACCCCAGCTGACCGGCCTGATGTGCCGATAGTGACGGAAGTGAGCGAGCGTGCCTGAGTACGACGAGACCGCCGAGACCACGGACGAGCAGTCCGCGGTGGCGACGGCGGCTGGTGACGAGTCGGTCGAGGCCGCCAACGAGTCCGAGTTCCCGACCAGTGAGCCGGTGGAGGAGGACTTCGACCCGGTCGCCGAGCTGCGCCAGAAGCTGCGCTACGCCCCCGGTGACTGGTACGTGGTCCACTCGTACGCCGGCTACGAGAACAAGGTCAAGACCAACCTCGAGACCCGGATCACCTCCCTCGACATGGAGGACTTCATCTACCAGGTCGAGGTGCCGACCCGGGAAGAGGTCGAGGTCAAGAACGGCAAGCGCTCCCAGGTGCAGGCCAAGGTCTTCCCGGGCTACATCCTGGTGCGGATGGAGCTGACCGCGGAGTCCTACTCCTGCGTCCGGAACACCCCGGGCGTGACCGGCTTCGTCGGGGCGACCGACCGGGCCGACCGTCCGGCGCCGCTGAGCCTCGACGAGGTGCTGAAGTGGCTGGCCCCGGCGGTCGAGACCGAGCAGAAGAAGGCCAAGCCCGAGGTCAGGGTCCTCGACTTCGAGGTCGGCGACTCGGTCACCGTCACCGACGGCGCGTTCGCCTCGCTGCCGGCGACGATCAGCGAGATCAACGCCGACCAGCAGAAGCTCAAGGTGCTGGTGTCGATCTTCGGCCGGGAGACTCCGGTCGAGCTGAACTTCAACCAGGTAACCAAGATCTGACGTTCCGGTTCGCCGGCGGAGGGCTGTCCAGCCCGCCGCCGGCGTACTCGTTCCGGGCCCGCCGCAGCTTCGACGGGCCTCGGCGGACGGGGCGGCCGGACGCTGCGCTACCCTAGAATGTCGCCGCTGTCGCATCGCGCTGACCGTGCGCGCCCGCGGCCGGCACATATCCCAGTTCCAAGCCCCAGGAAGTGACATGCCTCCGAAGAAGAAGCTCGTCAAGACGTTCACGCTTCAGCTGAAGGCCGGCCAGGCCACCCCGGCTCCGCCGGTCGGCCCGGCGCTCGGTCAGCACGGCGTGAACATCATGGAGTTCTGCAAGTCGTACAACGCGCAGACCGAGTCCCAGCGGGGCGACATCGTCCCCGCCGAGATCAGCGTGTACGAGGACCGGACCTTCACCTTCGTCCTGAAGACCCCGCCCGCCGCCCGGCTGCTGCTCAAGGCCGCCGGCGTGGACAAGGGCTCCGGCGTCCCGCAGAAGGACAAGGTCGGCTCGGTCACCATGACCCAGGTGCGCGAGATCGCCGAGAAGAAGATGGTCGACCTCAACGCCAACGACGTGGACCAGGCTGCGAAGATCATCGCCGGCACCGCCCGGTCGATGGGCATCGTCGTCAACGACTGACGTCGTCCACCTTCCTTCAGATCAGTTCGTGGGAGGGCGCGCGGTCGCCGCGGCCCGCCAGCAACCACAGGAGTATCGAGAAATGCAGCGCAGCAAGAGCTACCGCAAGGCCGCCGACGTCATCGACCGGTCGAAGCTGTACACCCCCGCCGAGGCCGTCAAGCTGGCCAAGGAGACCACCAACGTCAAGTTCGACGCCACGGTCGAGGTCGCGATGCGCCTCGGCGTCGACCCCCGCAAGGCGGACCAGATGGTCCGCGGCGTGGTCAACCTGCCGCACGGCACCGGCAAGACCGCCCGCGTGATCGTGTTCGCCGCCGGCGCGAAGGCCGAGGAGGCCGCCGCCGCCGGTGCCGACGAGGTGGGCACCGACGAGCTGGTCGCCCGGATCCAGGGCGGTTGGCTGGACTTCGACGCGGCGATCGCCACCCCGGACCAGATGGCCAAGATCGGCCGGATCGCGCGGATCCTGGGCCCGCGCGGCCTGATGCCGAACCCGAAGACGGGCACGGTGACCATGGACGTCACCAAGGCCGTTCAGGACATCAAGGGCGGCAAGATCACCTTCCGGGTGGACAAGCACTCCAACCTGCACCTGATCATCGGCAAGGCCTCGTTCGGCGAGACCCAGCTGATCGAGAACTACGCCGCCGTCCTCGACGAGGTGCTCCGCGCCAAGCCGTCGGCGGCCAAGGGCACGTACCTGAAGAAGGTCACCCTGACCACCACCATGGGCCCGGGCGTCCCGGTCGACCCGAAGGTGGTCAAGAACTTCCAGGAGACCGGCGCCGAGGGCTGAGCGCCGCCTCCCGCGAAGGGGCCCCGCCACGGTTGTGGCGGGGCCCCTTCCGTCTGCCGGTTGTGGCACGCTCACGGGATGCGAGTGGAGGACGTCTGGCTCCGGTACCGGCGTGGCGGCCCCTGGGTGCTGCGGGCGGCGGCGGTGTCCATCGACCCGGGCGAGGTGGCGGTGGTGCTGGGCCGGAACGGCGCCGGCAAGTCCACCCTGCTGCAACTCGCCGCCGGCGTGCTCAGCCCGACCCGGGGCCGGGTGCTCGACCGTCCCCGGCGGGTGGGCTGGGTGCCGGAGCGCTTCCCCGCGGACCAGCCGTTCACCGTGACCGCCTATCTCACCGCCATGGGACGGGCTGCCGGCCTGCCGGCGACCGACACGGCCGCGGCGGTGGACCGCTGGACGGAACGGCTGGGCCTGACCCGGTTCCGGGGTGTCCGGCTGGCCGAGCTGTCCAAGGGGACGGCGCAGAAGGTCGGCCTGGCCCAGGCGATGCTCCGCCGCCCCGGCCTGCTGGTGCTCGACGAGCCGTGGGAGGGGCTGGACGCGGCGGCCCGCGAGCTGGTCCCCGGCCTGGTCGACGAGGTGCTCGCGGCGGGCGGCTCGGTGCTGGTCAGCGACCACCGCGGGGAGACGGTCCGACTGCCGGGCGCCGCCCGGTGGACGGTCGCGGACGGCACGGTCGGCACCGAGCCGCCGGCCGTCGCGCCGGCGGCGGCGCACGCGGTGGTCGAGGTCTCGGTGCCGGCAGCGCGGGTGGCGGGCACCGTCGCCCGGTTGCGCGCCGACGGCCACCACGTCCTGCGGGTACGCACCGACTCCTCCCCGCCCGACGCCCCGGCGACCCCAGGTGAGGTGGCGGCCCGGTGAGCGGCCTGGTCCGGATGCGGCTGGCCGGCTTCCTGCGTACCGGCCGGGCGCTGGCCCCGCTCCTCGCCGGCCTGCTCGCCCTCGCCGTGCTGTACGGCGGCGGCCGGGCCCGGCCGGCGGAGGCGTACGGCGTCTCGGCCGTGGTGCTCTTCCCGGTGCTGGCCTGGCAGACCAAGATCCTGCTCGACGTCGAGCCGGACGTGCAGCGCCGGCTGGCCCTGGTGCTGGTCGGCCCGGCCCGGGAACGCGCGGCCGGGCTGCTGGCGGCGGCCCTTGCCGGCGCCGGCACGGTGGCCGTGGCGCTGGTCTTCCCGTGGCTGGTGGGCGGGGTGGTTGCCCCGTCGGGAGCCGGGGAGCAGTCGTTGCCGGTGGGGCTGGCCCTGGGCCTCTGGGCGCACCTGCTCGCCCTGCCGCCCGCGGTGGCGCTCGGCGCCCTGGCCAGCCGGGCCGTGACCGGTTCCGCCGGGTACGGCGTCGCGGTGCTGGCCCTCGGCGCGGTCGGCACCCTGGCGCTGGGGTTGAGCGGCTCGGCGGTGCCCTGGCTGGTGCCGCCGCTGCTGGCGACCGCCCGGGCGCTGGGCGGGGGAGTGGCGCCGGCCACCGGCGGACTCCTGTCGGCGTGGGCGGTGGCCTGGACGGCGGTGGTGCTGGCCGGCTACCTCCGGTGGCGACGGGTTCGTCCCTGACGGCGGCCCGGCGCGGTGACCGGGCGCACTTCGAGGGCGATTTGGCGATCACGCGCCGTGTCGCGTAACCTTCTGCTCGAAGTTCCACCCAGAGACCGCTGGTCACCGTGCTCCGGCACGGTCGAAGGTCCCGCGATGACGGGCGACCCGCGCAGGGCGGTAAGCGAAACTCGGCTGTGTCACCCGCGGTCCACCGACCGCGATGCGACCGGCCGGCCCTCGCCCCGTGCGCCCTGCGCCGGGGCTTTTCTCGTTGTCGCGTCGCCTCCGCCACCGTCGCGAGCCACCGCTCGTCGACGGTGACCAGCCTCGAGCAACGAGAGAGGAGGGACATGGCGGACAAGCCGATCCGGTCCGACAAGGCCACGGCCGTCGCTGAGCTGACCGAGAGCTTCCGTAACTCCGGTGCCACGGTGTTGACCGAGTACCGCGGTCTGACGGTTTCCCAGCTCACCCAGCTGCGGCGCTCGCTCGGCAAGGAGACCAGCTACACCGTCGCGAAGAACACGCTGGCGAAGCGTGCGGCGAGCGACGCGGGCATCTCCGGCCTCGACGAGCTGTTCACCGGTCCTACCGCGCTGACTTTCGTTTCGGGCGACGTCGTCGAGGCGGCGAAGGGCCTTCGCGACTTCGCGAAGGCCAACCCGAAGCTCGTCATCAAGGGCGGCGTCTTCGAGGGCAGGGCCATTTCCGCGGCCGAGGTCACGAAGCTTGCCGACCTGGAGTCCCGTGAGGTGCTGCTGGCCAAGCTGGCCGGCGCCATGAAGGGCAACCTGAGCAAGGCCGCGGCCCTGTTCCAGGCTCCGCTCTCCAAGGCCGCCCGTGCGGCGGCCGCCCTGGCGGACAAGAAGCGCGAGCAGGAGGGCGCCGAGGCGGCCTGAGGCCCCCCGGCGCACCAGATTCTTACCTAACAGTTTCAGGAAAGGACGCCAGACATGGCGAAGCTCAGCACCGACGAGCTGCTCGACGCGTTCAAGGAGATGACGCTGATCGAGCTCTCCGAGTTCGTGAAGCAGTTCGAGGAGACCTTCGAGGTCACCGCGGCCGCTCCGGTCGCCGTTGCCGCCGCCGGCGGCGCCGCCGGCCCGGCCGCCCCGGCCGAGGAGGAGAAGGACGAGTTCGACGTCATCCTCGAGGCTGACGGCGGCAAGAAGATCCAGGTCATCAAGGTCGTGCGTGAGCTGACCGGCCTGGGCCTCAAGGAGGCCAAGGACCTGGTCGAGGCCGCTCCGAAGGCCATCCTGGAGAAGGCCAACAAGGAGACCGCCGACAAGGCCAAGGCCAAGCTCGAGGGCGAGGGCGCCAAGGTCACCCTCAAGTGACCTTGCGTTGACCTGACGCGTGTCCGGCTCACGTGAGTCGGGGCACACCGCGTTCGTGGCGGGCGGTGATCCGGGAACGGGTCACCGCCCGCTGTGGTTGTTACGACACGGTGAGCAACGGCCTGAGCAGGGCGGCTGTCGTCGGCGTGGAGCGGTCGGGGGGCCCGTGGCGGTAGTCCGCCGGAGGGAAAGACCCCGGCGAGCCGAGACCGGCCCTTGACGCGGGAGCACGCTGCCAGGCACGCTGACACCAGCAAGACCTTCCGCGCTTGCAACGGCCACCTCTTGGGTAATGGCAGCGGCACCACGCCGCTTCGCGACCCGAGCGGCCCGACAGGAACGTTGCGTTCCGAGCGGCCCGGCAGGCCCCGTTCTGAGGGGCTCCGAGGCAAGTTCCGCAACGACCTGCGGGGTGGACTGGACAGCGGTTAGCCTCTCGGCTACACTGCTAGTTTGCGCTGCCTTCCGACTTGACCCCTGCTCGGAAATGTCCGTTTACGGATAATTCTGGTGGGGTCATTGGAGTGCACGCGTACCAGCCGTTCTGCAGCACCGGTCCTCGGAAGGACGCATCTTGGCAGCTTCCCGCCCTGCGAAGACCAGTCGTACGTCGAGTGCTTTCGCTCCCCGCCGAGTTTCATTCGGTCGGATCACCGAACATCTCGAGGTCCCCAACCTCCTTGCCATCCAGAACGAGTCCTTCGACTGGCTCGTCGGCAACGAGGCTTGGCAGGGCCGGTCGGCGGACGACCCGCACGCACGATCGGGTCTCGCGGAGATCCTCGACGAGATCAGTCCCATTGAGGACTTCTCCGGCACCATGTCGCTGTCCTTCTCCGCTCCGCGCTTCGACGAGGTCAAGGCCTCGATCGAGGAGTGCAAGGAGAAGGACCTGACCTACTGCGCTCCGCTCTTCGTGACCGCGGAGTTCACCAACAACACCACTGGCGAGATCAAGAGCCAGACGGTGTTCATGGGTGACTTCCCGATGATGACGCCCAAGGGCACCTTCATCATCAACGGCACCGAGCGCGTCGTGGTCAGCCAGCTCGTCCGGTCCCCGGGCGTGTACTTCGACAAGCAGCCGGACAAGACCTCCGACCGCGACCTCTCCAGCGTCAAGGTCATCCCCAGCCGGGGTGCCTGGCTGGAGTTCGACATCGACAAGCGCGACACGGTCGGCGTCCGCATCGACCGCAAGCGCCGCCAGGCCGTCACGGTCCTGCTCAAGGCCATCGGATGGTCGGCCGAGCAGATCCGTGAGAAGTTCGGCTGGTCCGAGCTGATGATGACGACGCTCGAGAAGGACCACATCGCCGGCCAGGACGAGGCGCTACTCGACATCTACCGGAAGCTCCGCCCTGGCGAGCCGCCGACCCGTGAGAACGCCCAGACCCTGCTCGACAACCTCTTCTTCAACCCGAAGCGGTACGACGTCGCCAAGGTCGGGCGTTACAAGTTCAACAAGAAGCTCGAAGTCGACGTGCCGATCACCACCGGCACGCTGACCGAGGACGACATCGTCGCCACGGTGGAGTACCTCTGCCGGCTGCACGCCGGTGAGGACGGCTACGAGGCCGACGACATCGACCACTTCGGCAACCGGCGCCTGCGTACCGTGGGCGAGCTGATCCAGAACCAGGTGCGGGTCGGCCTGTCCCGGATGGAGCGGGTCGTCCGCGAGCGGATGACCACGCAGGACGTCGAGGCGATCACGCCGCAGACCCTGATCAACATCCGCCCGGTGGTGGCGGCGATCAAGGAGTTCTTCGGTACGTCGCAGCTGTCCCAGTTCATGGACCAGACCAACCCGCTGGCGGGCCTGACCCACCGGCGCCGGCTGAGCGCGCTCGGCCCGGGTGGTCTGTCCCGGGAGCGGGCCGGCTTCGAGGTCCGTGACGTGCACCCGTCCCACTACGGCCGGATGTGCCCGATCGAGACGCCGGAAGGCCCGAACATCGGCCTGATCGGCGCGCTCTCCACCTTCGCCCGGGTCAACCCGTTCGGCTTCATCGAGACGCCGTACCGGAAGGTCATCGACGGTCGGGTCACCGACCAGATCGACTACCTGACCGCGGACGAGGAGGACCGGTTCGTCAAGGCGCAGGCCAACGCCCCGCTGAAGTCGGACGGCACCTTCGCCGAGGATCGGGTCCTGTGCCGTCGTAAGGGCGGTGAGACCGAGGACGTCGTCCCCAGCGCCGTCGACTACATGGACGTGTCGCCGCGGCAGATGACCTCGGTCGCGACCGCGATGATCCCGTTCCTCGAGCACGACGACGCCAACCGCGCCCTGATGGGCGCGAACATGCAGCGGCAGGCCGTGCCGCTGGTGAAGGCGGAGTCGCCGCTGGTCGGCACCGGCATGGAATACCGCGCCGCGGTCGACGCCGGTGACGTGGTGGTGGCCGAGGTCGGGGGTCTGATCGAGGACCTCTGCGCCGACTACATCACCATCCACCAGGACGACGGTCACCGCCGGACGTACCTGCTGCACAAGTTCCGCCGCTCCAACGCCGGCTCCTGCGTCAACCAGAAGCCGGTCGTCTTCGAGGGCGACCGCGTCGAGGCCGGTCAGGTCATCGCCGACGGTCCGTGCACCGACGAGGGCGAGATGGCGCTCGGGCGCAACCTGCTCGTGGCGTTCATGTGCTGGGAGGGCCACAACTACGAGGACGCGATCATCCTGTCGCAGCGCCTCGTGCAGCAGGACGTGCTCACCTCGATCCACATCGAGGAGCACGAGGTCGACGCCCGGGACACCAAGCTCGGCCCGGAGGAGATCACCCGCGACATCCCCAACGTCTCCGAGGAGATGCTGGCGGACCTGGACGAGCGGGGCATCATCCGGATCGGCGCCGAGGTCGTCCCCGGCGACATCCTGGTCGGCAAGGTCACGCCCAAGGGCGAGACCGAGCTGACCCCGGAGGAGCGGCTGCTCCGCGCGATCTTCGGTGAGAAGGCGCGTGAGGTCCGGGACACCTCGCTGAAGGTGCCGCACGGCGAGACCGGCACGGTCATCGGTGTGCGTACCTTCTCCCGCGAGGACGGCGACGAGCTGCCCCCGGGCGTCAACGAGCTGGTCCGGGTCTACGTCGCCCAGAAGCGCAAGATCCAGGACGGTGACAAGCTCGCCGGCCGGCACGGCAACAAGGGCGTCATCTCCAAGATCCTGCCCGTCGAGGACATGCCGTTCCTCGAGGACGGGACGCCGGTCGACATCGTGCTCAACCCGCTGGGTGTGCCTTCCCGGATGAACATCGGGCAGGTGCTGGAGACCCACCTCGGCTGGGTGGCCAAGACCGGTTGGAAGGTCGAGGGCGACGACGAGGAGTGGAAGCGTCAGCTTCGCTCGATCGAGGCGCACGAGTCCGAGCCGGACACCAACGTGGCCACCCCGGTCTTCGACGGTGCCCGCGAGGAGGAGATCTCCGGTCTGCTCGCGTCGACCCTGCCCAACCGGGACGGCAAGCAGCTGATCGGGCGTACGGGTAAGGCGCAGCTGTTCGACGGTCGCTCCGGTGAGCCGCTGCCGGACCCGATCGCGGTCGGGTACGTCTACATCCTGAAGCTCAACCACCTGGTCGACGACAAGATCCACGCGCGGTCGACCGGTCCGTACTCGATGATCACGCAGCAGCCGCTGGGCGGTAAGGCCCAGTTCGGTGGCCAGCGCTTCGGTGAGATGGAGTGCTGGGCCATGCAGGCGTACGGCGCCGCCTACGCCCTGCAGGAGCTGCTGACCATCAAGTCCGACGACGTCCTCGGCCGGGTCAAGGTCTACGAGGCCATCGTCAAGGGCGAGAACATTCCCGAGCCGGGCATCCCGGAGTCGTTCAAGGTGCTGCTCAAGGAGCTGCAGTCGCTGTGCCTCAACGTCGAGGTGCTCTCCAGCGACGGTGTGGCCCTGGAGATGCGCGAGACCGACGACGAGGTGTTCCGGGCCGCGGAGGAGCTGGGCATCGACCTGTCCCGGCGCGAGCCGAGCTCGGTCGAAGAGGTGTAAGTGGTGTGGGTTGGGGGCCGGCCGGCCCCCAACCCCGCCCATGATTTAGCTGTAAAGACGACGACATAGGGGACATAGTGCTCGACGTCAACTTCTTCGACGAGCTGCGCATCGGCCTCGCCACCGCCGACGACATCCGTCAGTGGTCGCACGGTGAGGTCAAGAAGCCCGAGACGATCAACTACCGCACACTCAAGCCGGAAAAGGACGGGCTCTTCTGCGAGAAGATCTTCGGTCCGCAGCGGGACTGGGAGTGCTACTGCGGTAAGTACAAGCGGGTCCGCTTCAAGGGCATCATCTGCGAGCGCTGCGGCGTCGAGGTGACCCGTTCCAAGGTCCGTCGTGAGCGGATGGGGCACATTGAGCTGGCCGCTCCGGTGACCCACATCTGGTACTTCAAGGGCGTGCCGAGCCGGCTGGGCTACCTGCTGGACCTCGCCCCCAAGGATCTCGAGAAGATCATCTACTTCGCCTCGTACGTCGTGACGAGCGTGGACGCGGAGTCGCGTCACCGTGATCTCTCGACCATCGAGAACGAGATCCTCGCCGAGAAGCGGCAGTCCGAGAACAGCCGCGACTCGGAGATCGAGAAGCGCGCCGCCAAGCTCGAGGCCGACCTGGCCGAGCTGGAGGCCGAGGGTGCCAAGGCGGACGTCCGGCGCAAGGTCAAGGAGGGCGGAGAGCGCGAGATGCGCCAGATCCGCGACCGGGCCCAGCGCGAGATCGACCGCCTGGACGAGGTGCTCGACACCTTCCGCAAGCTGGAGCCGAAGCAGCTGGTCACCGACGAGCTGCTCTACCGCGAGCTGCGCGACCGGTTCGGCGAGTACTTCACCGGCGGCATGGGCGCCGAGGCCATCAAGGCCCTGGTCCAGAACATGGACCTGGACGCCGAGGCCGAGAGCCTGCGCGAGACCATCCGCTCCGGCAAGGGCCAGCGGAAGATCCGCGCGCTCAAGCGGCTGAAGGTCGTCGCGGCGTTCCTGAACACCCGCAACTCGCCGCTCGGCATGGTGCTGGACTGCGTTCCGGTCATCCCGCCGGACCTGCGCCCGATGGTGCAGCTCGACGGTGGCCGCTTCGCGACCTCCGACCTGAACGACCTGTACCGCCGCGTGATCAACCGGAACAACCGCCTCAAGCGGCTGATCGACCTCGGCGCGCCCGAGATCATCGTCAACAACGAGAAGCGGATGCTCCAGGAGGCCGTCGACGCGCTGTTCGACAACGGCCGTCGCGGCCGGCCGGTCACCGGTCCGGGTAACCGTCCGCTGAAGTCGCTCTCCGACATGCTCAAGGGCAAGCAGGGCCGGTTCCGCCAGAACCTGCTCGGCAAGCGCGTCGACTACTCCGGCCGTTCGGTCATCGTCGTCGGCCCGAAGCTGAAGCTGCACCAGTGCGGCCTGCCCAAGCAGATGGCGCTGGAGCTGTTCAAGCCGTTCGTGATGAAGCGGCTGGTCGACCTCAACCACGCGCAGAACATCAAGTCCGCCAAGCGGATGGTCGAGCGGCAGCGCCCGGTCGTGTGGGACGTGCTGGAAGAGGTCATCGGCGAGCACCCGGTGCTGCTCAACCGCGCGCCGACCCTGCACCGCCTCGGCATCCAGGCCTTCGAGCCGCAGCTGGTCGAGGGCAAGGCGATCCAGATCCACCCGCTGGTCTGCACCGCCTTCAACGCCGACTTCGACGGTGACCAGATGGCGGTCCACGTGCCGCTGTCCGCCGAGGCCCAGGCCGAGGCGCGGATCCTGATGCTGTCGTCGAACAACATCCTCAAGCCGGCCGACGGCAAGCCGGTCACCATGCCCACCCAGGACATGGTCATCGGTCTCTACCACCTCACCCACCTCACCCCCGGTGAGAAGGGCGAGGGCCGGGCGTTCAGCTCGGACGCCGAGGCCCGGATGGCCTTCGACAACGGCGAGCTGAGCCTGGGCGCCACCGTCAAGATCCGTCTGCACGGCGTGGTCGGGGTCGACAACGGCCGCGGCGCCGAGCCGTGGGTCGCGCCGGAGGACTGGGTCGAGGGTCAGCCGCTGACCGTGGAGACCACGCTCGGCCGGGTGCTGTTCAACGAGACGCTGCCGCAGGGCTACCGCTTCGTGAACTACGAGATCCGCAAGGGCCAGCTCTCCGCGATCGTCAACGACCTCGCCGAGCGCTTCCCGAAGGTGGCCCTGGCGGCCACCCTGGACGGCCTCAAGGAGGCCGGCTTCCACTGGGCCACCTGGTCCGGCGTCACCATCGGCATGGAGGACGTCATCGCTCCGCCGCGCAAGCGGGAGATCCTGGAGCGGTACGAGAAGGAAGCCGACCGGATCGACAAGCAGTACCAGCGTGGTCTGATGACCGCCGAGGAGCGTCGCGGCGAGCTGATCGAGATCTGGACCAAGGCGACCAACGAGGTCGCCAAGGAGATGGACACCGCGCTGCCGCAGGAGAACCCGCTGTGGAAGATGATCAACTCGGGTGCCCGCGGTAACCTGCTCCAGCTCCGGCAGATCGCGGCGATCCGTGGTCTGGTGGCCAACCCCAAGGGCGAGATCATCCCGCGACCCATCAAGGCGTCGTACCGGGAGGGTCTGTCCGTGCTGGAGTACTTCATCTCCACGCACGGTGCCCGTAAGGGTCTCGCGGACACCGCCCTGCGTACCGCCGACTCGGGTTACCTGACCCGGCGTCTGGTGGACGTCTCGCAGGACGTCATCATCCGCGAGGAGGACTGCGGCACCGACCGGGCCATCCCGATGCAGATTGGTCAGCGGGTCGACGCGAGCGGTCAGGCGGCCGCCGGAGGCGGCACTCTGGTCGTGCACGAGCACGCCGAGACCAGCGTGCACGCCCGTACCCTGGCCGACGACATCAAGGGGCCGGACGGCACCGTCGTCGCCCACCGGGGCGAGGACATCAACTCCATCGGGGTCGACAAGATCGTCGCCGCCGGGGTGGAGACGGTGCGGGTGCGCAGCGTGCTCACCTGCGAGTCGAAGCTGGGCGTCTGCGGTGCGTGCTACGGCCGCTCGCTGCCGACCGGCAAGACCGTGGACGTCGGCGAGGCGGTCGGCATCATCGCCGCCCAGTCGATCGGTGAGCCGGGTACGCAGCTGACGATGCGTACCTTCCACACCGGTGGTGTCGCGGGTGAGGACATCACCCAGGGTCTGCCCCGTGTCCAGGAGATCTTCGAGGCCCGTATCCCGAAGGGCAAGGCGCCCATCGCCGACACCCCCGGCCGGATCCGGATCGAGGACGGCGAGCGGTCGCGGAAGATCATCGTGGTGCCGGACGACGGCAGCGACGAGATCGTCTACGACAAGATCTCCAAGCGGGTGCGGCTGCGTACCCACGACGGGGACCACGTCGAGGTCGGCGAGAAGCTCACCGAGGGCACCATCGACCCGCACGAGCTGCTGCGCATCCTCGGCCCGCGCGCGGTCCAGGTCCACCTGACCCAGGAGGTCCAGGAGGTCTACCGCTCGCAGGGTGTGCTCATCCACGACAAGCACATCGAGATCATCATCCGCCAGATGCTCAAGCGGGTGACGGTGATCGACTCCGGCTCGACCGAGTTCCTGCCGGGCGTGCTGGTCGACCGGGCGCTCTTCGAGTCGGAGAACCGCCGGCTCGTCGGCGAGGGTGGCGAGCCCGCCGCCGGTCGCCCGGTGCTGATGGGTATCACCAAGGCCTCGCTGGCCACCGACTCCTGGCTCTCGGCGGCCTCCTTCCAGGAGACCACCCGGGTGCTGACCGACGCTGCGATCAACTCGCGCAGCGACTCGCTGGTCGGCCTCAAGGAGAACGTGATCATCGGTAAGCTCATCCCGGCCGGTACCGGCATCAGCAAGTACCGCAACGTCCGGGTCGAGCCGACCGAGGAGGCGAAGGCCAAGGTCTACTCGATGACCGGTTACCCGGAGACCGACTACGGCTTCGGACCGGCCAGCGGGCAGGCGGTTCCGCTGGACGACTTCGACTTCGGGTCGTACCGCTAAGCATTGCCACGAACGAAGCCCCCGGCCCATCGGCCGGGGGCTTCGTCGTCTCCTGGGTCGGGGGAGAACAGGCATGATGGAGGGCATGACGACCGCGCCCGGACAGGTGCCCCTCGGGTACGCCGGCACCCGCCACCCCCTGGACCCGGATCCGGCCCGGGCGACGAAGGCCCGGGCGGTCTTCGCGTTGGGGCTGATCGCGGCGTTGACCGGGCTCTTCGTCGGCGGGGTGGTGCCCGCGACGATCGCGCTCCAGCTGTCCCGGCAGGCCCGGCGGGAGGCGTACGCCTCGGGCGGGTTCCTGACCGGCGCCGCCTGGCTGCGCCGGGGCGAGCGGCTGGCCTGGATCGGGCTGGTGCTCTGCGCGGTGGCCGTGGTGACCGCGGTGGTGATCGGCGTGGTGCGGATGGCGGACGCGCCGTTCGGGCACGACTACGCGCCGAACATGGACTGACCCCCGGTGGATCGTTTCTCCGGTGGGCCCGGCCGGCGGGCGCCGCGGCGGTAGCCTGGCCGGTGTCCGTCGCGTGGGCGGTGGGTGTGACTGGAGGAGGGGCTCGTGACGGAACCGGTGCCACCGGCGGAGGGTGACCCGGGAGGTCCCGGCCGGGCCGCCGGGCCGCCCGATCCCGACCGGCCCGGCTCGCGCTGGGAGGAGCCGGCCAGCCTGCCCCCGGAGACCAGCTCCGTCGGGTACGCCCCGCCACCCGTCTCCGCGCCGTCCGCCCCGGTGTCCGGCTCGAGCCCCTGGCCCGCGCCGGCCCCGATGCCGGCGGCGAACCCGTGGGGCGCCCCCGCCCCGCCCGTCGCACCGGGCACCCCCGCCCCGGATCGGACCGGGGGAGCGGCGCAGCCCCAGTTCGGGTGGCCAGGGGGTGCGGCGCAGCCCGGGTCCGGTTGGCCAGGTGGTGCGGCGCAGCCCGGGTCCGGTTGGGCCGCGGCGGCGGCCCCGCACGCCCCGGGGTGGCCGCCGGCCGGGGCGCAGCCCGGCTGGGGCGGTGGTCCCCGGCCGCCGCGGGAGCCGGTCCGGCCGCCGAAGCGGGTCGCCCCGGTTCCCGGTACGCCCTTCGGCGTGGTCCACCTGGACGTCGCGCCGGTCACCTCCGGCCTGGCCACCGCGTCGCTGGGCGTCGGCGTGGTGTCGATCCTGATCTCCGTGCTGGTGCTCTGTTTCGGCATCGGCGGGCGGAGCTGGGGCGGCGGCGCCTGGGCGGCCGGCGCGTTCACCGTGCTCGGGACGATCGCCGGGACGGCCGGGATCGTGACGGGGCTGCTGGCGCTGCGGCAGATCCGCCGGCCGGTCTCGCCGCCGGAGGTCCGGTTCTCCGGCCGTGGCCTGGCCCGGGCCGGGCTGACCTGCGGTGCCGTCGGGGTCGGGCTGAGCCTGCTCGGCCTGCTGCTGGCCCTGGCGTTGCAGTTCGCGTGACGGCGGTCGCTCCGGGGCCGAGCGGTCGCTCGTCGGGTGAGCCGGTACACTTGACGCTGTAGGTGCCCATCGTGGGCGTACGGGGACGAGGGATGAGGCAACGGGGGCTGCGACGCAGCCCACTCGAGCCGTTCCGTTTTGACCTGTGCGGCTGTGGTAGGTACTCTTTCCCCTTGTGCCCGGGCTTGCCCGGGCAACTCGTGCGTGCGCTGGACCCGGTTCCACCGGTGATCGAGCGGCAGCACGACACAGGCCCCAAGACCCGGCGCGCGGTGCTCCGCGTGCCGGTGACAGAAATCCGGTGACCCGCGCAAGCGAGGACATCGGGCCGCGATCCGGGCGACACGCCCGACCGCGGGTACTGGGACCGCCGTGAGGTGGCCCTGGTTGGAATGTAGGAGAGCCGTCCATCCGGCCGGCTAGAGCAGACGGCGCGGCCGCTTCGCAGCGGCCGAAGGGAGCGGAGAAACCCGGTGCCCACCATTCAGCAGCTGGTCCGAAAGGGCCGACAGGCCAAGACGACCAAGACCAAGACCCCGGCCCTGAAGGGGTCCCCCCAGCGGCGGGGTGTGTGCACCCGCGTGTACACCACCACCCCCAAGAAGCCGAACTCGGCGCTCCGCAAGGTCGCGCGTGTCAAGCTCAGCAGCCAGATCGAGGTGACCGCCTACATCCCCGGCGTGGGTCACAACCTGCAGGAGCACTCGATCGTGCTCGTCCGCGGCGGCCGGGTGAAGGACCTCCCCGGCGTGCGGTACAAGATCGTCCGCGGTTCGCTGGACACCCAGGGTGTCCGCAACCGCAAGCAGGCTCGCAGCCGTTACGGCGCGAAGAAGGAGAAGAGCTGACATGCCGCGTAAGGGACCCGCTCCGCGGAAGCCGCTGGTCGCTGACCCGGTGTACAACTCGCCCCTGGTCACCCAGCTGGTGAACAAGATCCTGCTGCGCGGCAAGCGTCAGCTCGCCGAGCGCATCGTGTACGCCGCCCTGGAGGGCTGCCGCGAGAAGAGCGGCACCGACCCGGTCGTCACCCTCAAGCGGGCGATGGACAACGTCAAGCCGACCCTCGAGGTCCGCAGCCGCCGTGTCGGTGGCGCGACCTACCAGGTGCCGGTCGAGGTTCGCCCGGCCCGCGCGACCACTCTCGGTCTGCGCTGGCTGGTGACCTACTCCAAGGCCCGTCGCGAGAAGACCATGATCGAGCGGCTGATGAACGAGCTGCTCGACGCGAGCAACGGTCTGGGTGCCGCCGTCAAGCGGCGCGAGGACACGCACAAGATGGCGGAGTCCAACAAGGCCTTCGCGCACTACCGCTGGTAACACCCTGGTTCCGGCGCCGGACCGGCGCCGGAACCGCCACCAGTTGTGTCGAGACGACGATAAGTAGGGATTGAAGTGGCCGCCGCAGACGCGCTCGCCAACGTACGCAACATCGGCATCATGGCGCACATCGATGCCGGTAAGACCACGACCACCGAGCGGATCCTCTTCTACACCGGTATCACGTACAAGATCGGTGAGGTCCACGAGGGCGCCGCCGTCATGGACTGGATGGAGCAGGAGCAGGAGCGTGGTATCACCATCACCTCCGCTGCTACCAAGTGTGAGTGGAAGGGCCACACGATCCAGATCATCGACACGCCCGGCCACGTCGACTTCACGGTCGAGGTCGAGCGTTCGCTGCGGGTGCTCGACGGTGCGGTCGCGGTCTACGACGGTGTCGCCGGCGTGGAGCCGCAGACGGAGAACGTCTGGCGCCAGGCCGACAAGTACGACGTCCCCCGGATGTGCTTCGTCAACAAGCTCGACCGGACCGGCGCCGACTTCTTCCGCTGCGTGCAGATGATGATCGACCGGCTGAACGCCACCCCGCTGGTGCTCCAGATCCCGATCGGGCTCGAGGGCGACCACATCGGCGTCGTGGACCTGGTCAACATGAAGGCGCTCACCTGGCGCGGGGAGACCCAGAAGGGTGAGGACTACGCGATCGAGGAGATCCCGGCCGACCTGGTCGACTCCGCGAACGAGTGGCGCGAGAAGCTCATGGAGACCCTGGCCGACGTCGACGACGCGGTGATGGAGAAGTACCTGGAGGGCGAGGAGATCTCCGTCGAGGAGATCAAGGCCGCCATCCGTCGGGCGACCATCGCCAGCAAGGCCAACCCGGTCCTCTGCGGCTCGGCGTTCAAGAACAAGGGCGTCCAGCCGATGCTCGACGCGGTGATCGACTACCTGCCGTCGCCGCTGGACATCCCGGCCATCGAGGGCACCGCCACCGACGGCGAGACCCCGCTGCTGCGGAAGCCGTCCAAGAGCGAGCCGTTCTCCGGCCTGGCCTTCAAGATCCAGACCGACAAGCACCTCGGCAAGCTCACCTACGTCCGGGTCTACTCCGGCGTGGTCGAGTCCGGGTCCCAGGTGGTCAACTCCACCAAGGACCGCAAGGAGCGGATCGGCAAGATCTACCAGATGCACGCCAACAAGCGGGAAGAGCGCGGCTCGGCCCAGGCTGGCGACATCATCGCGGTGCAGGGCCTGAAGCAGACCACCACCGGTGACACCCTGTGCGACCCGGCGAACCCGGTCATCCTGGAGTCGATGACCTTCCCGGAGCCGGTCATCGAGGTGGCCATCGAGCCGAAGACCAAGGCCGACCAGGAGAAGCTCAGCACCGCCATCCAGCGGCTGGCCGAGGAGGACCCGACCTTCCGCGTCAAGCTGGACGACCAGACCGGTCAGACGGTCATCTCCGGCATGGGCGAGCTGCACCTGGACATCCTGGTCGACCGGATGCGCCGCGAGTTCAACGTCGAGGCGAACATCGGTAAGCCGCAGGTGGCGTACCGCGAGACCGTCCGCCGCAAGGTGGACAAGATCGAGTACACCCACAAGAAGCAGACCGGTGGTTCCGGCCAGTACGCCCGCGTGATCGTGAGTCTCGAGCCGCTGCCCCTGGGCAACGACGCGCCGACCTACGAGTTCACCAACGCCGTCACCGGTGGCCGCATCCCGCGGGAGTTCATCCCGTCGGTGGACGCGGGCGCCCAGGACGCCATGCAGTACGGCATCCTCGCCGGCTTCCCGCTGGTGGGTGTCAAGCTGACCCTGCTGGACGGCCAGTACCACGAGGTCGACTCGTCGGAAATGGCGTTCAAGATCGCCGGCTCGATGGTGATGAAGGAGGCGGCCCGCAAGGCCGACCCCGCGCTGCTCGAGCCGATGATGGCCGTTGAGGTCACCACCCCTGAGGAAAACATGGGTGACGTCATCGGCGACCTCAACTCCCGGCGGGGCATCATCCAGGCGATGGAGGAGCGCAGCGGCGCTCGCGTCGTCCGGGCCCTGGTGCCGCTGTCGGAGATGTTCGGCTACGTCGGCGACCTGCGGTCGAAGACCCAGGGCCGGGCTAGCTACAGCATGCAGTTCGACTCCTACGCCGAGGTTCCGCAGAGCGTGGCCAAGGAGATCATCGCCAAGGCGACCGGTGAGTGACGCTCACCTGAGCTGAGTTCGATGAGCCGGGGACGGTCGCGGGAGGGATCTCCCGCCCGCGGCCACCTCGGTCGGGTTGTGTGAATCCGGGCCTGTAGGCTTCATCGCCGCAGAACCCACAAAGGCTCTCCGGCCGCCAGGCCGGAAAGGCTGTCGACAGAGTCCTAAGCGCCGACCGGCGCGCCGGGGCGAACGAACCAAGAAGTCCACAGGAGGACACCAGTGGCGAAGGCTAAGTTCGAGCGGACTAAGCCGCACGTCAACATCGGCACCATTGGTCACATCGACCACGGTAAGACGACGCTGACGGCGGCCATCACCAAGGTCCTGCACGACCAGTACCCGGACCTGAACCCGTACACGCCGTTCGACGAGATCGACAAGGCGCCGGAGGAGAAGGCCCGCGGCATCACGATCTCCATCGCGCACGTCGAGTACCAGACCGAGGCGCGGCACTACGCGCACGTCGACTGCCCCGGGCACGCCGACTACATCAAGAACATGATCACCGGTGCCGCGCAGATGGACGGCGCGATCCTGGTGGTCGCGGCGACCGACGGCCCGATGCCGCAGACCCGCGAGCACGTGCTGCTGGCCCGTCAGGTCGGTGTGCCGTACATCGTCGTGGCGCTCAACAAGAGCGACATGGTTGACGACGAGGAGCTCCTGGAGCTCGTCGAGCTCGAGGTCCGCGAGCTGCTCTCGGCGCAGGAGTACCCGGGTGACGACCTGCCGGTCGTCCAGGTGTCCGCGCTGAAGGCGCTCGAGGGCGACCCGGTCTGGACCGAGAAGCTGCTCGAGCTGATGAACGCGGTCGACACCGCGATCCCGCAGCCGGAGCGCGAGACCGAGAAGCCGTTCCTCATGCCCGTCGAGGACGTCTTCACGATCACCGGTCGCGGTACGGTCGTCACCGGCCGTGTCGAGCGTGGCGTGCTGCTCCCGAACGAGGACGTCGAGGTTGTCGGCATCCGCGAGAAGGGCTTCAAGACCAAGGTCACCGCGATCGAGATGTTCCGGAAGACCCTGGAAGACGCCCGCGCAGGTGAGAACGTCGGCCTGCTGCTGCGTGGTACCAAGCGCGAGGACGTCGAGCGCGGCATGGTGGTCATCAAGCCGGGCACCAACACCCCGCACACGGAGTTCGAGGCGACGGTCTACATCCTCTCCAAGGAGGAGGGCGGCCGGCACACCCCGTTCTTCCAGAACTACCGCCCGCAGTTCTACTTCCGCACCACGGACGTCACCGGCGTCGTCACGCTGCCCGAGGGCACCGAGATGGTCATGCCGGGCGACAACACCACGATGTCCGTGAAGCTCATCCAGCCCATCGCGATGGAGGACAACCTCAAGTTCGCGATCCGCGAGGGTGGTCGTACGGTCGGCGCGGGTCGCGTCACCAAGATCGTCAAGTGAGCTAGGTAACCCGATTGGCGTTGCCGTGCAGTCGTACGGCATACTGGTCAGGTTGCGTAACGACGGTTAGTCGCCCGTGTCCGGTGAGAGCTGGACCTCCGGGACAGACCAACAGTCGCGCGTAGGGTGGTTGATCGCCCCTGGCGGTCAACCACCCTCGCACGGCGTCCAGATCGCTGTGATGCGATCGGCGCCTTGACCCACCGCGCGGTCAGCGAATCGCTCCGGAGTCCCGGGGCGGAGCCTGGTCCGAGGGCGCGACACGCCCGACCGCGGGGGTCGGCGAAGTGGGCCTGCGCCAGCCGGTGCAGGCGCCCGCAACACAGCGGCATCGAGAGAAGGAACAGAAGCCACCATGGCGGGACAGAAGATCCGCATCCGGCTCAAGGCCTATGACCACGAGGTCGTCGACTCCTCGGCGCGGAAGATCGTCGAGACGGTGACGCGTACCGGGGCGCAGGTCGCGGGCCCGGTGCCGCTGCCCACGGAGATCAACCGTTTCTGCGTTATCCGCTCGCCGCACAAGTACAAGGACTCGCGCGAGCACTTCGAGATGCGCACGCACAAGCGGCTGATCGACATCATCGACCCGACCCCGAAGACGGTCGACTCGCTCATGCGCCTCGACCTGCCGGCTGGCGTCGACATCGAGATCAAGCTGTAGGGATCGGACAAATGGACAGGCAAGTCAAGGGGATCCTGGGCGCCAAGCTCGGTATGACCCAGGTCTGGGACAACAACAAGGTTGTTCCCGTGACCGTGGTTCAGGCCGGCCCGTGCGTCGTCAGCCAGGTTCGTAGCGCCGAGAAGGACGGTTACTCCGCGGTCCAGCTGGCGTACGGCAAGATCGACCCGCGCAAGGTGAAGAAGCCGGTCAGCGGGCACTACGCGAAGGCGGACGTGGCGCCGCGCCGGCACATCGTCGAGCTGCGCACCGCCGACGCCGGCGACTACTCGCTGGGCCAGGAGGTCACGGTCGAGGAGTTCCCGGCGGGCGTCGTCATCGACGTCACCGGCAAGACCAAGGGCAAGGGCTACGCCGGCCCGATGAAGCGGCACGGCTTCCACGGTCTGCGCGCCAGCCACGGTGTGGAGCGCAAGCACCGCTCGCCGGGCTCCATCGGCGCCTGCGCCACCCCGGGTCGTGTCTTCAAGGGCACCCGGATGGCCGGCCGGATGGGTGGCGTGCGCTACACCGTCCAGAACCTGACCGTCCAGGCGGTCGACACCGAGAACAACCTCCTGCTCGTCCGTGGCGCCATTCCCGGCCCCAAGGGCGCGCTGGTCCTGGTCCGTACCGCGGCCAAGACCAAGGCGAAGAAGGGCGGTGCGGCCAAGTGACCACCGTTGACGTCCTCAACGTCGAAGGCGCCAAGAGCGGCTCCGTCGAGCTGCCCGGCGACATCTTCGACGTCCAGGCGAACGTCGCCCTGATGCACCAGGTCGTGGTGGCCCAGCTCGCGGCGGCCCGGCAGGGCACGCACAAGGCCAAGACCCGCGGCGAGGTCTCCGGCGGCGGCAAGAAGCCGTACAAGCAGAAGGGCACCGGTCGTGCCCGCCAGGGCTCGACCCGCGCGCCGCAGTTCGCCGGCGGTGGCGTGGTCCACGGCCCGGTGCCGCGCGACTACAGCCAGCGGACCCCGAAGAAGATGAAGGCCGCCGCCCTGCGTGGCGCCCTCTCCGACCGGGCCCGCGCCGGCCAGGTGCACGTCGTCGAGGCTTTCGTCTCGGGCGAGAAGCCGTCCACCAAGGCGGCGCTCACCGCGCTGGCGAAGTTCACCGGGGCCCGCCGGGTCCTGGTCGTGCTGAGCAGCGCCGACGAGCTGAACTGGGTGTCGCTGCGCAACGAGCCGCGGGTGCACCTGATCGAGGCCGGCCAGCTCAACACGTACGACGTGCTGGTGGCCGACGACGTGGTCTTCACCAAGGACGCCCTGGACGAGTTCCTCGGGCTGCCGACGGAGGTCGGCCCGGTGGCCGGATCCGCCGAGACCACCGAGGAGGGTGGCAAGTGAGCACGATCGCCGATCCGCGGGACGTCATCGTCGCGCCGGTCGTCTCGGAGAAGAGCTACAGCGAGCTGAACCGGAACTGGTACACCTTCCTGGTGCACCCGGACGCGAACAAGACCGAGATCAAGATCGCTATCCAGCAGATCTTCAACGTCCGCGTCCTGACGGTCAACACGCTCAACCGCCAGGGCAAGCGCAAGCGCACCAAGACCGGCTTCGGTCAGCGCAAGGCCACCAAGCGGGCGATCGTGAAGCTGGCTGACGGAGACCGTATCGAGGCCTTCGGCGGCCCGGTCAGCTGAGGGGTGTAGACAATGGCTATCCGCAAGTACAAGCCGACGACGCCGGGCCGCCGTGGCTCCAGCGTCGCCGACTTCGCCGAGATCACCCGGTCCACGCCGGAGAAGTCGCTGCTGGCTCCGCTGCCGAAGAAGGGCGGGCGTAACGCCCACGGCCGGATCACCACGCGGCACCACGGTGGCGGCCACAAGCGCCAGTACCGTCTGATCGACTTCAAGCGGGTCGACAAGGACGGCATCCCGGCCAAGGTCGCCCACATCGAGTACGACCCGAACCGCACCGCGCGCATCGCGCTGCTGCACTACGCCGACGGCGAGAAGCGTTACATCCTCGCGCCGAAGGACCTGAAGCAGGGCGACGCGGTCGAGTCGGGCCCGAGCGCCGACATCAAGCCGGGCAACAACCTGCCGCTGCGCAACATCCCGGTCGGTACGACGATCCACAACGTGGAGCTTCGTCCCGGCGGTGGCGCCAAGCTGGCCCGTTCGGCCGGCGTCGGCATCCAGCTGCTCGGCCGTGAGGGCGCGTACGCGACCCTGCGCATGCCGTCCGGCGAGATCCGGCGGGTCGACGTCCGCTGCCGCGCGAGCGTCGGCGAGATCGGCAACGCCGACCAGTCGAACATCAACTGGGGTAAGGCCGGCCGCATGCGGTGGAAGGGCAAGCGCCCGACCGTCCGTGGTGTCGCGATGAACCCGGTCGACCACCCGCACGGTGGTGGTGAGGGTAAGACCTCCGGTGGTCGCCACCCGGTCAACCCGCAGGGTAAGCCCGAGGGCCGCACCCGTCGTAAGGGCCAGCCGAGCGACCGGCTGATCGTCCGCCGCCGCTACGCCACGCGTAAGCGCGGCTGAGGGAGATAGAGCATGCCTCGCAGCCTGAAGAAGGGCCCGTTCGTCGACGACCACCTGCTCAAGAAGGTGGAGACGCAGAACGACAAGGGCTCGAAGAACGTCATCAAGACCTGGTCGCGGCGCTCGACGATCATCCCCGAGATGCTGGGGCACACGATCGCCGTGCACGACGGACGTAAGCACGTCCCCGTGTTCGTGACCGAGGCCATGGTCGGGCACAAGCTCGGCGAGTTCGCGCTGACCCGCACGTTCAAGGGTCACGAGAAGGACGACCGGAAGAGCCGCCGGCGCTGACGCCGCGGGCATACGGATAGAGGAACAAGGGGTTACAGCGATGCCAGGAAAGGGCGACGCTCCGGTGCTTCCGGGCGCGCGGGCGGTTGCGCGACACGTGCGCATCTCGCCGATGAAGGCGCGCCGGGTGGTCAACCTCGTCCGCGGCCTGCCCGCGAAGGAGGCGCTCACGGTGCTGCAGTTCGCGCCGCAGGCTGCGAGCGAGCAGGTGTACAAGGTGCTCGCGAGCGCGATCGCCAACGCGGAGAACAACGAGCGGCTGGACCCTGACGCGCTGCTCGTCAGCGAGGCATTCGTCGACGAGGGCCCGACCATGAAGCGGTTCCGGCCGCGTGCGCAGGGCCGGGCCTACCGGATCCGCAAGCGGACCTGCCACATCACCGTGGCGGTCGAGGCGGTCGCGCCGGCTGCGCCGAAGAAGTCGGCGAAGAAGGCCACTCCGGCGAAGCAGGCCGAGGCCGCCGACACGCAGAGCACGACGGAGGGTGCCGAGTAATGGGTCAGAAGGTTCACCCCACTGGGTTCCGGCTCGGCATCTCGACCGACTGGAAGTCCCGCTGGTTCGCGGACAAGCTCTACAAGGACTACATCGGCGAGGACGTCAAGATCCGCCGGATGATGTCCAAGGGCCTCGAGCGCGCCGGGATCTCCAAGGTCGACATCGAGCGCACCCGGGACCGGGTCCGGGTTGACATCCACACCGCCCGTCCGGGCATCGTGATCGGCCGTAAGGGTGCCGAGGCGGACCGGATCCGCGGCGAGCTGGAGAAGCTCACCGGCAAGCAGGTGCAGCTGAACATCATCGAGGTGAAGAACCCCGAGTCGGACGCGCAGCTGGTCGCCCAGGGCGTTGCCGAGCAGCTCTCCAGCCGGGTCAGCTTCCGTCGGGCGATGCGCAAGTCGATGCAGTCCGCGATGAAGAACCCGGTCTGCAAGGGCATCCGGGTGCAGGTCTCGGGCCGTCTCGGCGGCGCCGAGATGAGCCGGACCGAGTTCTACCGCGAGGGTCGGGTTCCGCTGCACACGCTGCGGGCCAACATCGAGTACGGCTTCTTCGAGGCTCGTACGACCTTCGGCCGGATCGGCGTGAAGGTCTGGATCTACAAGGGCGACGCCGTTCCGGGCCGGGAGGCTCCGGCCGAGGCGGCTCCGTCCCGCGGCCCGCGCCGTGACCGTGGCGACCGGCCCGAGCGGCCGCGCCGTGGCCGGTCGGGTTCGTCCGGCACGACCGCCGGTGGCACCGAGGCCGGCCGCGCTGCCGCGACCACCATCGCGCAGCAGGCGGAGACGCCGGCCGGCGACCCGGTGGACGCCGGCGCTGTCGCCGCGGCCGCCACTCAGCCGGCAGAAACGCAGCAGGAGGGCTGACAGATGCTGATGCCGCGCAAGCCCCCGAAGGGCTTCCGCAAGCCGCACCACCCGGACCGCCACGGCGCGTCCAAGGGTGGTAACCGGGTGGTGTTCGGCGAGTTCGGGATCCAGGCTCTCGAGCCGGCGTACGTGACCAACCGGCAGATCGAGTCGGCGCGTATCGCGATGACCCGTCACATCAAGCGTGGCGGCAAGGTCTGGATCACGATCTTCCCGGACCAGGCTCTCACCAAGAAGCCGGCGGAAACCCGCATGGGTTCCGGTAAGGGTTCGCCCGAGTGGTGGGTCGCCAACGTCAAGCCGGGGCGGGTTCTCTTCGAGATGTCCTTCCCCAACGAGCAGATTGCGCGAGAGGCGATGCGTCGCGCGATCCACAAGCTCCCGATGAAGTGCCGCATTGTTACGCGCGAAGTGGGTGAATCCTGATGGCAGCGGGCGTCAAGCCTTCCGAGCTGCGTGAGCTCTCCGAGGAGGAGCTGGTCACGAAGCTGCGTGAGGCCAAGGCGGAGCTGTTCAACCTCCGCGTGCAGGCCGCAACCGGGCAGCTGGACAACAACCGGCGGCTGCAGGTCATCCGTCGGGAGATCGCCCGGATCTACACGATCATGCGTGAGCGCGAGCTGGGTCTCTCGGCCGCGCCGACTGAGGTGACTGCATCATGAGCGAGAACACCACCGCCACCGCGCGGGCCCGCCGTAAGGTGCGTGAGGGCCTCGTGGTCAGCGACAAGATGGAAAAGACCGTCGTGGTCGAGGTCGAGGACCGGGTCAAGCACGCGCTGTACGGCAAGATCATGCGCCGGACCAGCAAGCTGAAGGTCCACGACGAGCAGAACGCTGCCGGCATCGGTGACCGGGTCCTGATCATGGAGACCCGGCCGCTGTCCGCCACCAAGCGTTGGCGGATCGTGGAGATCCTCGAGAAGGCCAAGTAGCGAAGGCTCGAGCTCGGCCGGCGAAACGGTCGGGCGAAGTTCCGCCAGGCTCCGGCCGCCCCCGGGCGGCCGGAGAACCGGCAGACATAGGAGATAGACGTGATTCAGCAGGAGTCGCGACTGCGCGTCGCCGACAACACGGGTGCCCGGGAGATCCTGTGCATCCGGGTTCTCGGTGGCTCCGGTCGGCGCTACGCGAGCATCGGCGACGTCATCGTGGCGACCGTCAAGGACGCGATCCCGGGTGCCGGTGTCAAGAAGGGCGACGTCGTCAAGGCGGTCGTCGTCCGCACCGCCAAGGAGCGGCGTCGGCCGGACGGTTCGTACATCCGCTTCGACGAGAACGCCGCCGTCATCATCAAGGACGGTGGAGACCCGCGCGGTACCCGCATCTTCGGCCCGGTGGGTCGGGAGCTGCGGGACAAGCGGTTCATGAAGATCATCTCTCTCGCGCCGGAGGTGTTGTGACCGTGAAGGTCAAGAAGGGCGACACGGTCGTCGTCATCGCCGGCAAGGACAAGGGTGCCAAGGGCAAGGTCATCGCGGCCTACCCGCGGCAGGACAAGGTCCTGGTCGAGGGCGTGAACCGGGTCAAGAAGCACACCCGCATCAGCACCACCCAGCGTGGCGCCAAGACCGGTGGCATCGTCACCCAGGAGGCCCCGATCCACGTCTCGAACGTGCAGGTCCTGGACTCCGACGGGAAGCCGACCCGCGTCGGTTACCGGATCGACGACAACGGCCAGAAGGTCCGCATCGCGCGTAGCACCGGTAAGGACCTGTGATGACCACGGCTACCGAAACCAAGACCATGCCGCGCCTCAAGGAGCGGTACCGCAACGAGATCGTGGCCAAGCTGCAGGAGCAGCACAACTACGGCAACCCGATGCAGGTGCCGCGGCTGGTCAAGATCGTCGTCAACATGGGTGTCGGCGAGGCCGCTCGCGACGCCAAGCTGATCGACGGCGCGGTCCGCGACCTCGCCACGATCACCGGCCAGAAGCCGCAGGTGCGGCGGGCGACCAAGTCCATCGCGCAGTTCAAGCTCCGCGAGGGCATGCCGATCGGCGCGAAGGTGACCCTCCGCGGCGACCGGATGTGGGAGTTCCTGGACCGGCTGCTGTCGATCGCGCTGCCGCGTATCCGCGACTTCCGCGGTCTCGACGGTCGCAAGCTCGACGGCCACGGCAACTACACGTTCGGTCTGACCGAGCAGTCGGTGTTCCACGAGATCGACCAGGACCGGATCGATCGCCAGCGGGGCATGGACATCACGGTGGTCACCACCGCCACGACCGACGACGAGGGCCGGGCGCTGCTCAAGCTCCTGGGCTTCCCGTTCAAGGAGAACTGAGATGGCCAAGAAGGCGCTGATCATCAAGGCGGCCGCGAAGCCGAAGTTCTCGGTTCGCGCGTACACCCGCTGCCAGCGGTGCGGGCGTCCGAAGGCGGTCTACCGCAAGTTCGGTCTCTGCCGGGTGTGCATCCGGGAGATGGCCCACCGCGGTGAGCTGCCCGGCGTGTCCAAGGCTTCCTGGTAATAGCCCGGCGCGCTCAGCGCGTCAGCTGAACTGTCTCTTCGCCGTAGGCCCCGGGCCCAGCCCGGGGAACCCCGGCGAGAAAGGTTGACGAATTTCATGACGATGACCGACCCGATCGCAGACATGCTCACGCGTCTGCGTAACGCCAACCAGGCGTACCACGATCAGGTGACGATGCCCTACTCGAAGATCAAGGCGAACATCGCCGAGGTCCTCAAGGCCGAGGGTTACATCGCCACCTGGTCGGTCGAGGAGCCCGAGGAGGGTGCCGTCGGCAAGCGACTGGTCGTCGAGCTGAAGTACGGCCAGAACCGCGAGCGGAGCCTGGCCGGCATCAAGCGCGTGTCCAAGCCCGGTCTCCGGGTGTACGCCAAGTCGGACGGGCTCCCGCGGGTGCTCGGCGGGCTGGGCGTGGCGATCATTTCGACGTCCCAGGGACTGCTGACCGACCGGCAGGCCCGCAAGCGGAGCGTTGGCGGGGAAGTCCTCGCCTTCGTCTGGTAACGGGAGACTGGTAGAAATGTCGCGAATTGGACGTAAGTCGATCCCGGTGCCTGCCGGCGTCGACATCACGATCGAGGGCCAGACCGTCAAGGTCAAGGGTCCGAAGGGCGAGCTGTCGCACACGCTCGCCGAGCCGATCAAGGCGGAGCGGGCCGAGGACGGCCAGCTGAACGTCAGCCGGCCGAACGACGAGCGCAAGGCCAAGGAGCTGCACGGCCTGAGCCGTACCCTGGTCGCCAACATGATCGTCGGCGTGACCGAGGGCTACCGCAAGAGCCTGGAGATCGCTGGCACCGGTTACCGCGTGACCGCCAAGGGCAAGGACCTGGAGTTCGCGCTCGGGTTCTCGCACCCGGTGCTGGTCCCGGCGCCCGAGGGCATCACCTTCACGGTGGAGCGGCCGACGCTGTTCCACGTGGCCGGCATCGACAAGCAGCAGGTCGGCGAGGTTGCCGCCAACATCCGGAAGATCCGCCCGCCGGAGCCCTACAAGGGCAAGGGCGTCAAGTACCAGGGCGAGGTCATCCGCCGCAAGGCTGGAAAGGCAGGTAAGAAGTGAGCGCCACGCTGCTCAAGCGCCGCCGCGGCGTCGCCGCCAAGCGTGCCGTCGGGCGTGCGCGCCGGCACTTCCGGGTCCGCAAGAACGTCAACGGCACCGCCGAGCGTCCCCGCCTGGTCGTCACCCGGTCCCTGCGGCACATCACCGCTCAGGTCGTCGACGACGCCAAGGGTCACACCCTGGCGTCGGCCTCGACCCTGGACGCCTCGCTGCGCGGCACCGAGGGCGACAAGAGCGCCCTGGCCGGCAAGGTCGGCGCCCTGCTCGCCGAGCGGGCCAAGGCCGCCGGCGTCTCGAAGGTCGTCTTCGACCGCGGTGGCAACCGGTACGCGGGGCGGGTCGCCGCGCTTGCCGACGCCGCCCGCGAAGCCGGGCTCGAGTTCTAGAAACCCCGTCACGAGAGATAAGGAAGGCTGCTGATGCCAGGTCAACAGCGCCGTGGCGGCGGGTCCGGTGGCAACGAGGGTGGTCGCCGCGACAACCGCCGTGAGGGCGGCCGCGGAAACGCGCCCGTCGAGAAGACCCCGCACCTCGAGCGGGTCGTCGCGATCAACCGCGTCGCCAAGGTCGTGAAGGGTGGTCGTCGCTTCAGCTTCACCGCCCTGGTGATCGTGGGCGACGGCGACGGCACCGTCGGTGTGGGCTACGGAAAGGCCAAGGAGGTGCCCGCGGCGATCGCCAAGGGTGTCGAGGAGGCCAAGAAGCACTTCTTCAAGGTGCCGCGGATCGGTCAGTCGATCCCGCACCCGATCACGGGCGAGGACGCCGCCGGTGTGGTGCTGCTCAAGCCGGCCTCGGCCGGTACGGGTGTCATCGCCGGTGGCCCGGTGCGTGCCGTGCTGGAGTGCGCGGGTATCCACGACGTGCTCTCCAAGAGCCTCGGCTCGTCGAACCCGATCAACATCGTGCACGCCACGGTGGCGGCCCTGAAGGGGCTCGAGTCCCCGGAGCAGGTCGCGGCCCGTCGTGGTCTGCCGGTCGAGGACGTCGCGCCGGCCGCCATGCTGGCGTCGCGGGCGGGGGTGGCTTCCTGATGGCTCGCCTGAAGGTCACCCAGGTCCGGTCCGAAATCGGGGCCAAGCACAACCAGCGGCACTCGCTGCGTTCGCTCGGTCTCAAGCGGATCAATGACGTGGTGGTCAAGGAGGACCGTCCGGAGATCCGCGGCATGATCTTCACGGTCAACCACCTCGTGAAGGTCGAGGAGGTCGAGTAATGACGATCAAGGTCCACCACCTGCGCCCGGCGCCCGGTGCCAAGACCGCGAAGACCCGTGTGGGTCGCGGTGAGGGCTCCAAGGGCAAGACCGCCGGTCGCGGTACCAAGGGTTCCAAGGCCCGCAAGAACATCTCGGCCGCGTTCGAGGGTGGGCAGATGCCCATCCACATGCGCCTGCCGAAGATGAAGGGCTTCAAGAACAAGTTCAAGGTCGTCTTCCAGGTGGTCAACCTGGACCGGCTCGCCGAGCTCTTCCCGAACGGCGGCCAGGTCGGCCCGATCGAGATGGTCGAGGCCGGTGCGGTCCGCAAGGGCCAGCCGGTCAAGGTGCTCGGCACCGGCGACCTCGGTGGTGTGGCGCTCCAGGTGTCGGCGCACGCGTTCAGCGCGTCGGCCAAGGAGAAGATCACCGCCGCCGGTGGCTCCGTCACCGAGCTGTAGGCAGAACCACGGCGCCCGCTCAGTTGTCGCAACTGGGCGGGCGCCGTGGTCTCACCCGGGCCGTGTGCGCCGGGTAACATCGGATCCGGTTTATGTAGCCGGGCGCACCTGCCCGGACCGGGATCGGGCTGTTAGAGTCCCATCCCAGCTATGGATATCGGGCACTCGCCCGGCACCAACCCCGCCCCGCCAGGGTTCACCGGCGGCCCGCCTCGCGCAGGAGGAAGAAGTTGCTGTCCGCCTTTCTCAGTGCGTTCCGTACGCCTGACCTGCGCAAGAAGCTGCTGTTCACAGTAGGCATCATCGCGGTCTACCGGCTGGGTGCCACGCTCCCCAGCCCGGGCGTCTCGTACGCGAACGTGCAGAAGTGCCTCGACAGTCTCCAGGGTGACACCACCGGAGTGCTGAGCCTGCTCGACCTCTTCTCCGGCGGGGCGTTGCTCCAGCTGTCGGTCTTCGCGCTGGGCATCATGCCGTACATCACCGCGTCGATCATCCTGCAGCTGCTGACCGTGGTCATCCCGCGGCTGGAGCAGCTCCGCAAGGAGGGTCAGGCCGGTCAGGCCAAGATCACGCAGTACACCCGCTACCTGACGCTCGGCCTGGGCATCCTCCAGTCCTCGGCGTTCGTGGCGCTGGCCCGCTCCGGGCAGCTCTTCCAGGGCAAGTGTGACCAGTTCCCGATCATCCCCGAGGGCACCGGCATCCCGGACTGGCTGACGCTGACCCTCCTGGTCATGACGATGACCGCCGGCACCGGTGTGGTGATGTGGCTCGGTGAGCTGATCACCGACCGCGGCGTCGGCAACGGCATGTCCGTGCTGATCTTCACCTCGATCGCGGCCCGGCTCCCCAGCGAGGGCTGGAAGATCAAGACCCAGCAGGGTTGGGGCAAGTTCGCCCTGGTGCTCGCGCTGGTCCTGCTGGTCATCACCGCGGTCACCTTCATCGAGCAGGCGCAGCGCCGGATCCCGGTCCAGTACGCCAAGCGGATGATCGGCCGGCGGATGTACGGCGGCACCTCGACCTACATCCCGCTGAAGGTGAACCAGGCCGGTGTCATCCCGGTCATCTTCGCCTCGTCGCTGCTCTACCTGCCGCAGCTGGCGCTGCAGTTCTTCGACCAGAACAACCCGGGCAAGACCCAGGCCTGGATCCAGAACAACATCGTCGCGCCGGCCAGCCCGCTGCACATCGCGATCTACTTCCTGCTGATCATCTTCTTCACGTACTTCTACGTGTCGATCACGTTCAACCCGACCGAGGTCGCGGACAACATGAAGAAGTACGGCGGCTTCGTGCCGGGCATCCGCCCGGGCAAGCCGACGGCTGAATACCTCGACTTCATCCTCAGCCGGATCACCCTGCCGGGTGCGCTCTACCTGGGCATCGTCGCGGTCCTGCCGAACTTCTTCTTCATCTGGCTGAACAACCAGCAGTTCCAGAACTTCCCGTTCGGCGGCACCGCTGTGCTCATCATGGTCGGCGTCGGTCTGGAGACCGTGAAGCAGATCGAGAGCCAACTCATGCAGCGGAACTACGAAGGGTTCCTGCGGTAGATGCGACTCGTTCTGGTTGGCCCGCCGGGCGCGGGCAAGGGCACACAGGCGGAGTTCATCGCCGCTCACCTCTCGGTGCCGAAGATCTCGACCGGTGACATCTTCCGGGCGAACGTCTCGCAGGGCACGCCGCTGGGCGTCGAGGCCAAGCGGTACATGGACGCCGGCAAGCTGGTCCCGGACGAGGTGACCATCAACATGGTCCGGGAACGGCTCGCCGAGCCCGACGCGGCCGAGGGCTTCCTGCTCGACGGTTTCCCGCGGACCACGCCGCAGGCCGCCGCGCTGGACAAGCTCCTCGCCGACCTGGGCACCGCGATGGACCTGGTGCTGGAACTGGTCGTCGACGACGACGAGGTGATCCGGCGGCTCGCCGGTCGGCGTACCTGCCGCGGCTGCGGCAAGATCTGGCACGTCGAGTTCGACGCCACCACCCGGGACGGGGTCTGCGACCGCTGCGGCGCCGAGCTGTTCCAGCGCGACGACGACAAGCCGGAGACCATCGCCGCCCGGCTCCGCGAGTACGCGGAGAAGACCGCGCCGCTGGTGGACTACTACGGCGCCCAGGGCAAGCTGGTGGGCATCGACGCCACCGGCCCGGTGGAGGACGTCACCGTCCGCGCCATCGACGCCCTCCGCTCGTACGGCGGCTGACGTACCGCCGGTCCGCCGGCGGATAGAGTGCGAACAGCGGGGTACGCGAGACGTGCCCCGCTGTTCCGCGCAACGAAAGGTATCGCCTCCATGCGTCGTCACCAGCTGGACATCCAGCTGAAGACCCCGGACCAGATCGAGAAGATGCGCGCCGCCGGCCTGGTGGTGGCCGAGGCGCTGCGCCGGATGCGGGAGGCGGTCGCCCCGGGCGTCAGCACCGCCGACCTGGACGCGATCGCCGAGTCGACGATCCGTGAGGCCGGGGCCGTTCCCTCCTTCAAGGGCTACCACGGCTTCCCGGCGTCGATCTGCTCGTCGGTCAACGAGCAGGTGGTGCACGCCATCCCGGCGGCCGACCAGGTGCTTCGCGACGGCGACCTGATCTCGATCGACTGTGGGGCGATCCTCGACGGCTGGCACGGCGACGCGGCCATCACCGTCGGGGTGGGTGAGGTCGACCCGGCGCTGCTGAAGATGACCGCGGTGGCCGAGGACGCGATGTGGGCCGGTATCGCCGCCGCCGCGCGGGGCGCCACCAACGGCCGGGGCCGGTTGACGGACATCTCGCACGCGGTGGAGAAGGCCGTCCGGCGCGGCGGCCGGTACGGCATCGTCGACGGCTACGGCGGGCACGGCATCGGCACCGAGATGCACCAGGACCCGCACGTGCTCAACCACGGTCGCCCGGGTCGCGGGCCCCGGCTGGTGCCCGGTCTGGCGCTGGCGATCGAGCCGATGATCACGATGGGCTCGCCGCGCACCGTGGAGCTCTCCGACGGCTGGACGGTGATCACCCGCGACCGGTCGATGGCCGCGCACGTGGAGCACTCGATGGCGCTGCTGGACGACGGCGTGTGGGTGCTGACCGCGTTCGACGGCGGCCGGGGCCGGCTGGGTGATCTGGTCACCGCACGCCAGCCCGTCGGTTCCCCCGCGATCTGACCCGTCCCCCCATCGCCTCCAGGACCCGACTCCGGGGACAGCAGGGGCGGCTGGGCCTCACCTGCCGCATCCCGAGCCGATCAAGCCGTGGTGAGCCCCCTCGGCGCGACGGTCACCCCCGGCTGCTCGAGGACGGCCGGTGGTGCCCCCGCCGTCGCGGGGGGCCACGAGTGGCGCTCCGGTGGCATGCTGGGCGGCATGGACGCGCGGGACGGGATGCGGGCGGCCGACGCTGACCGGCAGGAGACGGCGGATCGGCTCCGGGTGGCACTGGAGGAGGGCCGGCTCGACCTGCACGAGTACGACGAGCGCCTCCAGAGGGCGTACGCGGCGAAGACCTACGGCGAGCTCGACGGCGTGCTGGCGGACCTCCCCGGCGCCGGCGCGGTCGGCGGTCCGGTTCCGGTCCAGCCCGGCGCCCACCGGCCGGGTACGGTCGTCGGGGCGGAGCCGGAGCCTCCGGTGGCCCAGGTCACGTCCGGCACGCGGGAGGTCGCCACCGGCACGGGTCACTGGCTGCTCGACGAGTGGTCGTCCTGGCTGCGGGTCGCCGCCATCCTGACCGCGATCTGGCTGCTCTCCTCGCTCGGTGACCGGGACATCGACGGCTACTGGCCGGCCTGGGTGCTCGGGCCGTGGGGCGCGGTGCTGTTGTTCCGGACCGCGGGCGGGCTGGCCACCGGGGAACCGGCCCGGGCGGCGGCGCGCCGCGTGGAACGGCGCCGGCGGCGGCAGGCCCGGCGGGGCCGCGGGCACTGACCGCGACGGCCCCGACGAGGGCAGGTTCGCTCCGGCGGGTGACAGGCCGGGTGGCCGGTTTGGCGACGGCCCGCGGGCGGGCGTACACTTTCAGATCGGCGCACAGCGTCCACTCCGGCATGCCCACCCTGCGCTTCGGTGGGAGCTGGAGCCGCGGCTGGCGCGGACTGTCCGATCTTGGTCGGGCGGTCCGTGTAAGGCGTTGTGAGCCGTCCGGAGCAACCGACGTCAGGACAGCGGAGGACATGCCGAAAAAAGACGGAGCCATCGAGATCGAGGGTCGGGTCATCGAGCCCCTGCCGAACGCCATGTTCCGGGTGGAGCTCGCGAACGGTCACAAGGTGCTGGCTCACATCAGCGGCAAGATGCGGCAGCACTACATCCGCATCCTGCCGGAGGACCGTGTCGTCGTCGAACTCTCGCCGTACGACCTGACCCGCGGGCGCATCGTCTACCGCTACAAGTAATCCTGACGGCGGCCGGGACGTCCCCGTGTCCGTCTTCGACGTCCGGCGTCGCGCGTGATCGTGCCTCCGGGCCAGATGGGAAGTAAGGCAACCGTGAAGGTCAAGCCGAGCGTCAAGAGGATCTGCAACAAGTGCCGGGTCATTCGCCGGCACGGCCGGGTCATGGTCATCTGCACCGACCCGCGCCACAAGCAGCGCCAGGGCTGAACCATTCGCACCGGTCGTGACAACGGCCGGTCGGACCGGTCCGGGCCGCAGGTCCAGCACACATCACCAAGCTCGTCCCAGCCGCGAGCGGTACGCAGTGCGTACTCCCTCGTGGTTGACCCCCGGTCGGAGGCCGGGGCCCGCTCGGGCAACGACCACTCCCGGTCGCCGGCGCCACATGCGTCGGAAGGACGGGACGGTCGGTAGCGGGATGGGACGGGTCCACACCTCCGCCACACATCACGAGGAGTACGCCCGCACATGGCACGTCTAGTCGGCGTCGACCTCCCCCGCGAGAAGCGGATGGAGATCGCGCTCACCTACATCTTCGGCGTGGGCCGCACCCGCGCCCTGGAGACGCTCGCCGCGACCGGCATCTCGCCGGACAAGCGAGTCCGGGACCTCACGGACGAGGAGCTGGTCGAGCTCCGAAACCACATCGAGGGCAATTTCAAGGTTGAAGGCGACCTGCGCCGCGAGGTCGCCGCTGACATCCGCCGCAAGGTCGAGATCGGCTGCTACGCCGGCATCCGCCACCGCCGTGGCCTGCCCGTGCGTGGCCAGCGGACCAAGACCAACGCGCGGACCCGCAAGGGCCCGAAGCGGACCGTCGCCGGCAAGAAGAAGCCCGGCAAGAAGTAACTAGGAGCGCACAGACTTATGCCACCGAAGGCTCGTGCCGGAGCCGCTGTCAAGAAGGTCCGGCGCAAGGAACGCAAGAACGTCGCCCACGGGCAGGCGCACATCAAGAGCACCTTCAACAACACCATCGTGTCGATCACCGACCCGACCGGTGCCGTCATCTCCTGGGCCTCCTCCGGCCAGGTGGGCTTCAAGGGCTCCCGCAAGTCGACTCCGTTCGCCGCGCAGCTGGCCGCCGAGGCCGCCGCGCGTCGGGCCATGGAGCACGGCATGCGCAAGGTCGACGTGTTCGTCAAGGGCCCCGGCTCCGGCCGGGAGACCGCCATCCGTTCGCTGCAGGCCGCCGGCCTCGAGGTCGGGCAGATCTCCGACGTCACGCCGCAGCCGCACAACGGATGCCGTCCGCCCAAGCGTCGTCGGGTCTGAGAGGTAGAGAGAGATGGCTCGTTACACCGGTGCTGACTGCCGCCGTTGCCGGCGGGAGAAGATGAAGCTGTTCCTCAAGGGCAGCAAGTGCGATGGTCCGAAGTGCCCGTTCGAGTCCCGGCCGTTCCCGCCCGGGCAGCACGGCCGCGGCCGCACGAAGGAGACGGAGTACCTGCTCCAGCTCCGTGAGAAGCAGAAGGCCCGTCGTGTCTACGGCGTGCTGGAGAAGCAGTTCCGCGGCTACTACGAAGAGGCCGTGGGCAAGAAGGCCAAGACCGGTGAGGTTCTGCTCCAGATCCTCGAGTCGCGGCTGGACAACGTGGTCTACCGGGCCGGCTACGCCCAGTCCCGGGACATGGCCCGCCAGCTGGTCAAGCACGGCCACTTCACCGTGAACGGCAAGAAGGTCGACATCCCGTCGTTCCGGGTGAAGGAGCACGACATCATCGAGGTCCGGGGCAAGAGCAAGGAGCTCACCCCGTTCATCGTGGCGCAGGCCCAGGCCGGCTCGAAGACCGTCCCGGCGTGGCTCGAGGCGATCCCCAGCCAGATGAAGGTTCTCGTGCACTCGCTCCCGGCCCGCCAGGTGATCGACACCCAGGTCCAGGAGCAGCTGATCGTCGAGCTCTACTCCAAGTAAGGGCTCGTTGCGGTGGCCCGTCCTCACCGGGGCGGGCCACCGGAACAGTTTGTGTCGTGGGCGTCAAATAGCGGGCGCCCCGGAAGAGAAGAGAAAAGATGCTCATCAGCCAGCGACCGTCTCTCTCCGAAGAGTCGATCAACGAGACCCGCTCCCGGTTCACCATCGAGCCGCTGGAGCCGGGCTTCGGCTACACCCTCGGCAACTCGCTGCGGCGCACGCTGCTGTCGTCCATCCCGGGCGCGGCGGTCACCTCGATCAAGATCGACGGTGTGCTGCACGAGTTCACCACGATCCCCGGGGTCAAGGAGGACGTGGTCGAGCTCGTCATGAACATCAAGGAGCTGTGCGTCAGCTCCGAGCACGACGAGCCGGTCAGCATGTACCTGCGCAAGCAGGGCCCGGGCGACGTGACCGCCGGTGACATCCAGCCCCCGGCCGGTGTCTCGGTGCACAACCCGGACCTGAAGCTCGCCACCCTCAACGGCAAGGGCCGGCTCGACATGGAGCTGACCGTCGAGCGGGGTCGTGGCTACGTCACGGCGGCGCAGAACAAGCAGTCGGGCGCCGAGATCGGCCGGATCCCGGTGGACTCGATCTACTCGCCGGTGCTGAAGGTGACCTACCGGGTCGAGGCGACCCGTGTCGAGCAGCGTACCGACTTCGACCGGCTGATCATCGACGTCGAGACCAAGCCGTCGATGGGCCCGCGTACCGCGCTGGCCTCCGCCGGTTCGACGCTGGTGGAGCTCTTCGGGCTGGCCCGGGAGCTGGACGAGACCGCCGAGGGTATCGACATCGGGCCGTCCCCGCAGGACGCCCAGCTCGCGGCGGACCTGGCCCTGCCGATCGAGGAGCTGGACCTCACCGTCCGCTCCTACAACTGCCTCAAGCGCGAGGGCATCAACTCCGTTGGTGAGCTCATCGGGCGTACCGAGGCCGACCTCCTCGACATCCGGAACTTCGGGCAGAAGTCGATCGACGAGGTCAAGATGAAGCTCGCCGGGATGGGTCTGGGTCTGAAGGACTCGGCTCCGAACTTCGACCCGGCGCACGTCGTGGACGCCTTCGGTGAGGCCGACTACGACACCGACGACTACCGCGAGACCGAGCAGCTCTAACCCCGGCTGCCGCCACATCTGAGGAGCACCAACAATGCCCACGCCCACCAAGGGCCCCCGCCTCGGCGGCAGCCCCGCGCACGAGCGGCTCATGCTGGCCAACCTGGCCACTGCGCTGTTCCAGCACGGCAAGATCCAGACCACCGAGACGAAGGCCCGGCGGCTGCGTCCGCTGGCCGAGCAGCTCATCACCAAGGCCAAGCGCGGCGACCTCGCGTCCCGTCGGCGGGTGGCGGGCGTCGTCAAGGACAAGGACGTGGTCTACGCCCTGTTCGACCAGATCGCGCCCCGGTACGCCAACCGCAACGGTGGCTACACCCGGATCGTGAAGACCGGTCCGCGCAAGGGTGACGCCGCTCCGATGGCGGTCATCGAGCTGGTGGAGGAGCTTCAGGTCGCCGAGCCCAAGGCGAACAAGAAGACCGCCGCCCGCAAGGCCGCGCAGCAGGACAAGGTCGAGGCCCTGGCCCCGGCCGAGGAGACCCCGAAGTCGACCTCGGCCGACGCCGAGACCGACCAGGACTCCGAGGCTCCGGTCTCCGCCTCCGGTGACACCGCCGCCGCCCGCGAGGACAGCGACGAGGCCACCGAGAACGAGAACAAGGCCTGAGCGCAGGCAGCAGCATCGTCGGGCCCGGCATCCCCCACGGGGTGCCGGGCCCGACGCATGACAGGGGGTACGAGGTGGACGAGCGGATCCGGCTGCGGCTGGACGTCTCCTACGACGGCACCGACTTCTCCGGCTGGGCCGTCCAGCCGAACCGGCGCACCGTGGCCGGGGTGCTCGTCGAGGCGCTGGACCTGGTGCTCGGCGCCGGTACGGCGAGCGGGCTGACCGTGGCCGGCCGGACCGACGCGGGGGTGCACGCCACCGGTCAGGTCTGCCACCTCGACCTGCCCGCCGCCGTCTGGCGGGAGCACGACGGGCTGCTGCTGCGCCGGCTGGCCCGGCTGCTCCCCGGCGACGTCCGGGTACGCGCCATGACCGAGGTGGCGACCGACTTCGACGCCCGCTTCTCGGCGACCTTCCGCCGCTACGAGTACCGGGTGACCGACGCGCCGTGGGGCGCCGAGCCACTGCGCCGCCGGGACACCCTGGCCTGGCCGAAGCCGCTGGACCTGGCCGCGTTGAACGCCGCGGCGGCCGGCCTGGTGGGGGAACACGACTTCGCCGCGTACTGCCGGCGCAAGGAGAACGCCACCACGGTGCGCGAGGTGACCCGGTTGGACTGGCGGCGGGACCCGGACGGGATCCTGGTCGCCACCGTGCAGGCCGACGCGTTCTGCCAGAACATGGTGCGCAGCCTGGTCGGGGCGATGCTGGTGGCCGGGGACGGTCGACGGCCGGTCCAGTGGCCGGGGAGCCTGCTCAGCCGTCGGGAGCGGTCCAGCGAGGTGACGGTCGCGCCGGCGCACGGCTTGGCCCTGGTCGAGGTGGGCTATCCCACCGACCCGGCCGGGTACGCCGGCCGCGCGGAGGTCACCCGCCGACTGCGGGTGCCGGTCGCCGAGGGCTGATTCCCGGCCCGGGTGCCACGCCGGGTGGACGTCCAGCCGGTAGGCACCGGCCCGGTCATCCGGGGGGAGCCGCGCGGTCGTCCGGGCGTCCCGTCGCCGGTCAGGTGCCGCCGTCGGTGCCGGTGGAGGAGCCGCCGTCGGGTTTCGTGCCGCGGTCGCTGTCGGAGGTCGCCGAGGGCTCATCGATGGCCGAGGGCTCGCCGGTGGGTCGACTCGCCGTTCCGCCGGCCGCCCGCCGCTCCAGCACACCCTGGTTCAGGTACAGCTCGATCATGTCGTAGAGGATCTCCCGGGCGGTCGGGTCGCCGGCCTTGACCGGCTTGCCGTCGGCCCGGGTGACCAGGCAGTAGGCGATGTAGTGGCCGCGTACCTGCCAGCCGACCCGGGCGGCGGCCCGGACGACCGCCTCGGTGCCGTCGCCGGCCAGCAGGCCGCGGAAGCGGCCCTGCCGCTCGTCGAGCATCGGCCGGATCCGGTCCCGGGTCCGCTCGGCGCTGGCCCGGTCGGTCAGGTTGAACAGCCCGGTGGTGAGCAGGTGGTCGCCGTCCGGGGAGCGGAGGGTCGCGCGGACCACCTGGTTGCAGCCGAGCCGGACCAGCAGGTCGGCGACCTCGCCGGTGGCGGCCACCGCGCAGCCGTTGCTGGCCTGCGCCTTCAGCACGCGGTAGGCCGGCCGGCCGTCGGCGACGACGAGGGCCCGGCCGGGGAAGACCTCCTTGACCGTCAGTGGCGACTGGTCGGTGTCCCGGGAGTCGAGGTCCTGGCGATTGTCGGGGCTGGTGTCGGGGGACGGCAGCGCGGCCGGTTGGTTGGTCCGGGTGGGCTGCGGGTCGGCGGTCCGGTCGGTGAGCAGCGCCGCGGCGCCGAGGCCGCAGAGCGCGAGCAGCACCAGCACCGCGGCGCCGCCGACCAGCGCCTGCCACAGCCGCCCGCCGCCGCGGGCGTCGGTCGCCCGGCGGGACCGGGGCAGGTCCAGCGGTTCGATGGTGGCGTAGCCGCGGACGCGCGGGGCCTCCACCGGCTCGGCGGCGTACCCGTGGACGTGGTCCGGCGGCCGGGGGGAGGAGACCGGTCCCGGCAGGGCGGCCCGGCCGGTCGGCGCGGGAGTCGGCCCGGACTGCGGGAGGGCGAGTCGGTCGGCCCGGGGCAGCGAGGGCGTCGGGAAGCGGGACGGCGAGGGGCCGGCGGTCGGTGGGCGACCCGCCACTGGCCCGGCCGGTTCACCGTCGGGGAGTGGGTACTCGTAGCCGTCCTCGTCGGACTCGTGCCGATACACCATGGGGGACAGCGTAGGGTTCATTGTCCCTTTAGAGGTTAATATCCGTAAATTGCGGTGCGAGTCCTTCCAGAGGGTACGCCCGTACCGTCCGGGGAGCGTCGCACCGGCGGTGCGAGAATGAGGCGTGACCGGGGACCACTACTTCAGCACCGCACCCTCGACCGCCGGGAAGCCCCGCGAGGTCGAGTTCTCCGTCGCCGGGCGCGACTACACGCTGCACTCCGCCGGCGGGGTCTTCTCCGCCGACCGGCTCGACCCCGGCACCGCGGTGCTGCTGCGCAAGGCGGAGCTGCCCGACCCCGACACCACCGGCGCCCTGCTCGACCTCGGCTGCGGTTTCGGACCGATCAGCTGCGTGCTGGCCAGCACCGCCCCCGCCGCCACCGTCTGGGCGGTCGACGTCAACGAACGGGCCCGGGCGCTGACCGCCGCGAACGCCGAACGGGTCGGCGCCGCCGGACGGATCCGCGCCGTCGCCCCCGACGACGTACCGGGCGACGTGACGTTCACCCAGCTCTGGTCGAACCCGCCGATCCGGATCGGCAAGGCCGAACTGCACGAACTGCTGCGCCGCTGGCTGCCCCGGCTCGCCCCGGACGGCGTCGGCTGGCTGGTCGTCGCCCGGCACCTCGGCGGGGACTCGTTGCAGCGCTGGCTCGTCGACGAGCAGGGCTGGCAGGTCGACCGGACGGCCAGCCAGAAGGGCTACCGGGTGCTGCGCGTCACCCGTAATTGAATGTCGCTCCCGGCGGCGGTTCGGGCACGATGCCGGCGTGGGATACGTGGACGTGGCAGGGGTCGGGCACATCCTGCCCGACGGTCGGGAACTCCTCACCGACGTGTCGTTCCGGGTCGGTGAGGGCGCCAAGGTCGCCCTGGTCGGGCCGAACGGCGCCGGCAAGACGACCCTGCTGCGGATGGTCGCCGGCGACCTGCCGGTGACCACCGGCGCCATCGCCCGCTCCGGCGGGCTCGGCGTGATGCGGCAGTTCATCGGCATGATCGGCGACGAGTCCACCCTCGCCGACCTGGCTCTGTCGCTGGCCCCACCCGCGCTGCGCGACGCCGGCCGCCGGCTGGTCGACACCGAGACGGCCATGCGGTCGGCCGAGATCCGCGGCAGGTACAGCACCGCCGCCGGCAAGGCCCAGCTGGCGTACGCGGACGCGCTCGCCGCCTGGGGCGAGGCCGGCGGGTACGACGCCGAGGTGCTCTTCGACACCGTCACCACCATCGTGCTCGGCCTGCCCTGGGACGCCGCCCGGGACCGGCCGGTGCGGACCCTCTCCGGTGGGCAGCAGAAGCGCTTCGCGCTGGAGCTGCTGCTCCGCGGCCCCGACGAGGTGCTCCTCCTCGACGAGCCGGACAACTTCCTCGACGTGCCCGGCAAGCGCTGGCTGGAGGCTCGGCTGCGCGAGTCCGCCAAGTCGGTGCTCTACGTCTCGCACGACCGGGAGCTGCTGGCGCGTACCGCCGACCGGGTGGTCGCCGTCGAGGGCGGCAGCGCCTGGGTGCACCCGGCGGGCTTCGCCAGCTGGCACTCCGCGCGGGTGGCCCGGCACGCCCGCCTCGACGAGCTGCGCAAACGCTGGGACGAGGAACACCAGAAGCTGCGCGAGCTGATGCTGATGTACAAGCAGAAGGCCGCGTACAACTCGGACATGGCGTCGCGCTACCAGTCGGCGCAGACCCGGCTGCGCCGGTTCGAGGAGGCCGGGCCGCCGCCCGTACCCCCGAAGGACCAGGACATCCGGATGCGGCTGACCGGCGGGCGGACCGGCAAGCGTGCGGTGATCGCCGAGCAGCTGGAGCTCGACGGCCTGACCTACCCCTTCGACCTGGAGCTCTGGTACGGCGACCGGCTCGCCGTGCTCGGCGCCAACGGGACCGGCAAGTCGCACTTCCTGCGGCTGCTGGCCCGCGGCGGCACCGACCCGGACCCGGCCCACACCCCGGTCGGCGCCGCCGCCCTGGCCCCGGTCGCCCACGCCGGGGTGGTACGCCTCGGCGCCCGGGTCCGCCCCGGCCACTTCTCCCAGACCCACGACCGGCCGGAGCTGACGGAGAAGTCGCTGGTCGACATCCTCTGGCGGGGCGACGAGCACCGGGCCGGGATGGACCGGCACGCGGCGATGGCGGCGCTCGGCCGCTACGAGCTGGCCGGCCAGGGCGACCAGCGGTTCGGCAGCCTCTCCGGCGGCCAGCAGGCCCGGTTCCTGGTCCTGCTGCTGGAGCTCTCCGGGGCGACCCTGCTCCTGCTCGACGAGCCCACCGACAACCTGGACCTGGCCTCCGCCGAGGCCCTGGAGGCGGGGCTCGCCGCATTCGCCGGCACGGTGGTCGCGGTCACCCACGACCGCTGGTTCACCCGCACCTTCGACCGGTTCCTGCTCTTCCGTGGCGACGGGGACGTGGTGGAGGTCCCCGAGCCGGTCTGGGACGTGGCGTGATCGACGCGGAGCTGGCGGCGCGGATCTGCGACCTCGACCGGGTACGCCGTACCTGGGCCGACTGCCGCGCCGGCCGCTACGAGGTGGGGGTTCAGCCGGGGCACCCGCTCGGCTTCTACTCCCACGCGTACGCCGGCGAGGTGGCGCTGTGCCGGGTGCTGGCCGACCCGACCGGCGAGCTGGCCGCGCTGCGCGCGGAGACGGCGGCGTACCCGCCGGCGCTGGGCGAGGCGCTGCGGGGCGGCGGCTGGGAGGCCGGTTTCCTGGTCGACAACGCCGCCAAGGCGGCCTCCGCCGGGGACAGCGGGTACGTGGCCGGCTGCCTGTTCCGGGCGGTCGGCGTGCTCGTCCAGGCGTTGCACGGGCGGGCCGGGCGTTGGCTGGTCAACGAGAAGGGCATGATCGCCTCCGCCGGCCGGCTGCCCGGTGCGCCACCGGACTTCACCTCCCGGGCGCAGGCGCTGCTCGGTTCGGTCGGCCGTACGCCGGAGGAGCTGGCGGCGACCGTCGACGCCGCGCGGCGGCTGGTCGCCGACGTGCTCGGCTGAGCCGCCCCGTTTCGGCGCCCGGCCTGGCCACGGCGCGGTCCGGCCCGGCGTGGTCCGGTGGCCCGCTGCGGTGCGGCCTGGTCGGCGTGGCCGGGCTGGCCGGCCGGGGGCCGGCATAGGGTGGGACGCGTGACTGAGATGACCTACCGCCGGCTGGGCGACTCCGGGCTCGTGGTGTCCGTGGTCGGCATCGGCTGCAACAACTTCGGCCGCAAGCTCGACCTCGACGGCACCCGGGCGGTGGTCGACGCCGCCCTCGACGCCGGCATCACCCTCTTCGACACCGCCGACATCTACGGCGAGCCGCAGGGCGGCTCCGAGGAACTGCTCGGCCAGGCGCTCAAGGGCCGCCGGGACGACGTCGTGCTCGCCACCAAGTTCGGCATGGACATGCACGGCCTCAACGGGCCGGACTTCAACGCCCGCGGCTCCCGCCGCTACATCACCCGCGCGGTGGAGGCGTCGCTGCGCCGCCTCGGCACCGACCACATCGACCTGTACCAGATGCACGAGCCGGACCCGGAAACGCCGATCGAGGAGACCCTCGCCGCGCTGGACGACCTGGTCCGCGCCGGGAAGGTCCGCTACCTGGGCAACTCCAACTTCGCCGGCTGGCAGATCGCCGACGCCGACTGGGTGGCCTCCTCCACCGGACGGTCCCGCTTCGTCAGCGCCCAGAACCACTACTCGCTGCTGGAACGCTCCGTCGAGGCCGAGGTGATCCCCGCCTGCGAGCGCTTCGGGCTCGGCATGCTGCCGTTCTTCCCGCTCGCCAACGGGCTGCTCACCGGCAAGTACCAGCGCAACTCCGCCCCGCCCGCCGGCAGCCGGCTCGCCGGTGGTGGCCGGTACGCCCAGCGCCTCGCCGCCGCCGACTGGGACACCATCGAGGCCATCGAGGCGTACGCGGCCGAGCGCGGGATCGGCATGCTCCAGGTGGCCATCGGCGGGCTGGCCGCCCGGCCCGCGGTGACCTCTGTCATCGCCGGCGCCACCACCCCCGAGCAGGTACGCGCCAACGCCGAGGCTGGCACCTGGCAGCCCACCGACGAGGACCTGGCCGCCCTCGACGCCATCCTCTGACCGCACGCCCCGACGCCCCGACGCCCCGACACCGCCGCGGTGCCGGGGCGTCGGTGTGCGCAGGAAGGAATGTCAGGCGGCGCGGAACCCGGGCGGACGAGGGCATCCGGACAGCATGGCGTGACGACCCGGCCACCGTCAGTCCCGAAGTTCCACTCGGGACGGTGGGTGGGAAAAACGTCACCCGGTCTTCCGCCGGCCACGGGGGACGTCGTACGGTAGGCCCGCAAGTGACCCACGGGAGCCCGGTGCACCGGGCTGAGAGGGGGGCTGAAGCCCCCGACCGTCGAACCTGATCCGGGTAATGCCGGCGCAGGGAGGAGCGTTGCCGTGCCGTCCCTGGGGCGACTGCATCTGATCACCGACACCCGGCCCGGCCGGAACCCGCTCGCGGTGCTCCGCGCCGCCCTGCCGGTCGCCCGCTCCGAGCTGGTCGTCCAGGTCCGCGTCGAGGACACCGCCACCGACCGGCAGGCGTACGACCTGGCCCGTCGGGCGGTGACGCTCTGCGCCGCGTACGGGGCGACCTGCCTGGTCAACGACCGGTTGCACGTGGCCCTGGCGGTCGGCGCGGCGGGCGGCCACGTCGGCGCGCACGACCTGCCGGTCGGGGCGGCCCGGCGGGTGCTCGGCTCGACCGCCGTGCTCGGCGCCACCGCCCGGGAACCGGCCACCGCGGCCGCGGCGGTCGCCGCCGGTGCCAGCTACCTGGGCGTCGGCCCGTGCCACCTGACCAGCACGAAGACCGGGCTGCCCGACCCGATCGGGCCGGCCGGGCTGCGTGCGGTCGCCGAGGCGGTGGCCGTACCGGTGATCGCCATCGGCGGGGTGACCGTGGCGGCGGTGCCGGGGTTGCGGGCCGCCGGCGCGTACGGGGTGGCGGTGGTCGGGGCGGTCTCCGGCGCGGCCGACCCGGCGCGCGCCACGGCGGAGCTGCTCGGGGCCCTGACGTGTTAAGAGGGGGCCCTTCCTATACCGGAGGCGTTAACAGGGGGCCCTTCCTTGCGGACGTGGCGGTGGTGGGGGCGGGGCCGGTGGGGGCGGCGATCGCCTGGCGGTGCGCGCAGCGCGGGCTGCGGGTGGTGGTGCACGATCCGGCGCCCGGCTCGGGGGCGTCGCGGGTGGCGGCGGGGATGCTCGCGCCGGTCGCCGAGGCGTACTTCGGCGAGCACGAGCTGACCGGTCTGCTGACCGCGTCGGCGGCCCGCTGGCCCGGCTTCGCCGCGGAGCTGGCCGAGGCGGCCGGGATGCCGTTCGGCCACCGGACCGAGGGCACCCTCGTGGTCGGCCTGACCGCCGACGACCTGGCCGAGGCGCGACGGCTCTGGTCGTACCAGCAGGAGCTGGGGTTGCCGATCACGATGCTGCGCCCGTCGCAGCTGCGCGACCGCGAGCCGGCGCTGGCCCCCCGGGTGCGCGGCGGCGCGGTCGCCCCCGGCGACCACCAGGTCGACCCGCGCCGGCTGGTGACGGCGCTGCGCACGGCGGCCGAGCGGGCCGGCGCGCGGTGGTCGCCGGCCGCGGTCGGCGCGCTCGGCGAGGTGGACGCCCGGGTCACCGTGGTCGCCGCCGGCTGCGGCGCCGCCGCGCTGACCGGGCTGCCGGTCCGGCCGGTGAAGGGCCAGGTGCTCCGGCTGCGTGCGCCCGGTCGCGCCGCGCCGGGCTTCCGGCACGTGATCCGCGGGTACGCCGACGGCGAGCCGGTCTATCTGGTGCCCCGCACCGACGGGGAGGTGGTGGTCGGGGCGACCGTCGAGGAACGCGCCGACACCGAGGTGACCGCCGGGGCGGTGCTGCGGCTGCTCCGCGCCGCCGTCGACCTGGTCCCCGAGCTGGCCGAGTACGACCTGGTCGAGGCGGCGGCGGGGCTGCGCCCGGGTACGCCGGACAACGCGCCGATCCTCGGGCCGCTGCCCGGCCGGCCCGGGGTGCTCGCCGCCACCGGCCACCACCGGCACGGCATCGTGCTCACCCCGCTCACCGCCGACCTGATCACCCAGCTGGTCGTCACCGGGGTGGCGGACCCGCTGCTGGCCCCCTTCGCCCCCGACCGCTTCACCGCCGGGCCGAGAACGCAGGAGAAGACGTGGAACTGACGGTCAACGGCGCCGGGCGGAGCCTGCCCGACGCGTCGACGGTCGCGGACCTGGTCCGTGTGGTCACCGACCAGCGGCGCGGCCTGGCGGTCGCGGTCAACGGCGAGGTGGTGCCGCGCGGCGGCTGGCCGGCGACGGTGCTGCGCGACGGCGACCGGGTCGAGGTGCTCAGCGCCGCCCAGGGCGGGTGAGCCGGATGTCCCTGGAGATCGGCGGCGTGACCCTCGGGTCGCGGCTCATCCTCGGCACCGGCGGCGCCGGCAACCTGCACGTGCTGGAACAGGCGATCCGTGCCTCCGGCACCGAGCTGGTCACCCTGGCGCTGCGCCGGGTCGACACCGGGCCGGCGGCCGGCGGCGGGCTGCTCGACCTGCTCGACCGGTGCGGGGTGCGGCTGCTGCCGAACACCGCCGGCTGCCACACCGCCGCCGAGGCGGTGAAGACGGCCCACCTGGCCCGGGAGGCGTTCGACACCGACTGGGTGAAGCTGGAGGTGATCGGCGACGAACGCACCCTGCTGCCCGACGGGGTGGAGCTGCTGCGGGCGGCGGAGGAACTGGTCGCGGACGGGTTCACCGTGCTGCCGTACACGTCGGACGACCCGGTGCTGGCCCGGCGGCTGGCCGACGTGGGCTGCGCCGCGGTGATGCCGGCCGGCGCCCCGATCGGCTCCGGCCTGGGGGTGGGCAACCCGCACCACATCCGGCTGATCCGGCAGGTCGTGGCCGTGCCGGTGATCCTGGACGCGGGGATCGGCACCGCCTCCGACGCGGCGCTCGCCATGGAGCTGGGCTGCGACGCGGTGCTGCTGGCCAGCGCGGTCACCCGGGCCGCCGACCCGGTGGCGATGGCCACCGCGATGCGGTACGCCGTCGAGGCCGGTCGGCTGGCGTACGGGGCGGGCCGGATCGCCCGGCGCTTCCACGCCCTCGCCTCCACCCCGGACGAGGGGCGGCCCGAGCTGTGACCCGTTCGGAGCGGGTCCTCGACGGGCGGTGGGCCGGCTCGGGGCGGCCCACCGCGTCGGGGGCCGCGGAGGTGCCGCCGCCGGTCGGCCAGGCCGGTCCGACAGTGTCGCCGGGTCCGGCGGTGCCGTCCGGGCCGGTGGTGCTCACCGACCGGTGGCAGGCGCGTCGGCCGCTGGTCGAGGTGGTCGCCGCGGCGGTGGCCGGGGGAGTGCGCTGGGTGGTGCTGCGGGAGAAGGACCTGCCCCGCGCCGAGCGGGTAGCCCTCGCCGCCGACCTCCGGGCCGTCCTCACCGAGACCGGCGGCACGCTGATCGTCGCCGGGCCGGACCCGCTCGGCGGCGACGCCGTCCACCTGCCCGCCGCCGGGCCCTATCCGCCGCCCCGGCACACCCTGGTCGGCCGCTCCTGCCACGACGCGGCGGAACTCGACCGGCTCACCAGCGAGGACTACGTGACGCTCTCGCCGGTCCACCCCACCCGAACCAAACCGGGGTACGGCCCGCCGCTGGGCGTCGCCGGGCTGCGCCGGCTGGTCGCGGTCAGCCCGGTCCCGGTCCTGGCCCTGGGCGGCGTCGAGACCGCCGCCCAGGCCCGCGACTGCGTCGCGGCCGGCGCCGCCGGTGTCGCGGTCCTCGGCGCGATCATGCGCGCCCCCGACCCGGCCCACACCGCCGCCACCCTCACCCACGCCTTCGACCGCGCACTCACCACCAAAGGACAGCCGTGACGCCGCAGACAGTCCTCACCATCGCCGGATCCGACTCCGGAGCGGGCGCCGGCATCCAGGCCGACCTGAAGACCTTCGCCGCCCTCGGCGCGTACGGCACCAGCGTCCTCACCGCAGTCACCGCCCAGAACACCCGGGGCGTCGACGCCGTCCTTCCGCTGCCGCCGCAGACCGTCACCGACCAGCTCGACAGCGTGCTCGGCGACTTCGCCGTACGCGCGGTGAAGACCGGCATGCTCGGCACCCCGGCGGTCGCCGACGCGGTGGCCGCGGCGGCCCGGGACGGCCGGCTGCCCCGGCTGGTCGTCGACCCGGTGCTGGTCGCCACCAGCGGACACCGGCTCGGCGTGGTGGACGCGGTCGAGCGGCTGCTCCCGTACGCCGAGGTGGCGACGCCGAACCGCGCGGAGGCCGCGGCCCTCACCGGAGGCCCGGTGACCACGGTCGAGGAGATGGTCGCGGCGGCCGAGGCCCTCGCCGCGGGCGGCCCGGCGCACGTGGTGGTGACCGGCGGCGACGTGGACGCGGCCGGCGAGTCGGTCGACGTGCTGGTCTCCGGCGGCACGACCACGCTGCTGCGGGCGCCCCGGGTGGCCACCCGGCACAACCACGGCACCGGCTGTTCGTTCTCGGCGGCGATCGCCGTCGGGCTGGCGGCGGGCCACCCGGTGCCGGTCGCGGTGGCCGCCGCCAAGGAGTACGTCACCCGGGCGCTGACCGGCGCCCGGGGTTGGGAGCTGGGCGCGGGACGCGGCCCGCTGGACCACTTCGGCTGGTCCCGTTGACCATCAGGGAGGCTGTCATGCAGGCACGTCGCAAGGTCTACGTCGAGGGGTCCCGGCCGGACGTCCGGGTGCCGTTCGCCGAGGTGGAGCTGACCGGGGAGAACCCGCCGCTGCGGCTCTACGACACCTCCGGCCCGGGCTCCGACCCGGAGGTGGGGCTGCCCGCGCTGCGCGGGCCGTGGATCGCCGAGCGCGGTGACGTGGCGCCGGTACGCGGCGCCGGCACCCCGCTGGCCGGGGAGCGCCCCACCCAGCTCGCGTACGCGCGGGCCGGGCGCGTCACCCCGGAGATGGAGTTCGTGGCGGTCCGGGAGGGCGTCGCGCCGGAGTTCGTCCGGGACGAGATCGCCGCCGGGCGGGCGGTGCTGCCGCTCAACGTCAACCACCCGGAGTGCGAGCCGGCGATCATCGGCAAGGCGTTCCTGGTGAAGGTGAACGCCAACATCGGCACCTCGGCGGTCACCTCCTCGGTCGCCGAGGAGGTGGAGAAGCTGACCTGGGCCACCCGCTGGGGCGCGGACACGGTGATGGACCTGTCCACCGGGAGGCGGATCCACGAGACCCGCGAGGCGATCGTGCGCAACTCGCCGGTGCCGATCGGCACCGTGCCGATCTACCAGGCCCTCGAAAAGGTCGGCGGGGACCCGGTGAAGCTGAGCTGGGAGGTGTTCCGGGAGACGGTGATCGAGCAGGCCGAGCAGGGCGTGGACTACATGACCGTGCACGCCGGGGTGCTGCTGCCGTACGTGCCGCTGGCCGTGGACCGGGTCACCGGGATCGTGTCGCGCGGTGGCTCGATCATGGCGGCCTGGTGCCTGGCGCACCACGAGGAGAACTTCCTGTACACCAACTTCCGGGAGCTCTGCGCGATCCTGGCCCGCTACGACGTCACCTTCTCGCTCGGCGACGGGCTGCGGCCCGGCTCGATCGCCGACGCCAACGACGAGGCGCAGTTCGCCGAGCTGCGTACCCTCGGCGAGCTGACCAGGGTCGCCTGGGAACACGACGTCCAGGTGATGATCGAGGGCCCCGGGCACGTGCCGATGCACAAGATCAAGGAGAACGTGGACCTCCAGCAGGAGTGGTGCCACGAGGCCCCGTTCTACACCCTCGGCCCGCTGACCACGGACATCGCGCCCGCGTACGACCACATCACCTCGGCGATCGGCGCCGCGATGATCGGCATGTTCGGCACCGCGATGCTCTGCTACGTCACCCCGAAGGAGCACCTGGGGCTGCCGGACCGGGACGACGTGAAGGCCGGCGTGATCGCGTACAAGATCGCGGCGCACGCGGCGGACCTGGCCAAGGGGCACCCCGGCGCGCAGGCGTGGGACGACGCGCTGTCGAAGGCGCGGTTCGAGTTCCGTTGGGAGGACCAGTTCAACCTCTCGCTGGACCCGGAGACCGCGCGGTCGTACCACGACGCGACGCTGCCCGCCGAGCCCGCGAAGACGGCGCACTTCTGCTCGATGTGCGGGCCGAAGTTCTGCTCCATGAAGATCACCCAGGAGCTGAAGGAGTACGCGGCGCGCGGGATGAAGGACAAGTCCGAGGAGTTCCTCACCTCCGGCGGCCGGGTGTACCTGCCGCTGGCCTGACCGCCCGGGCCGTCCGGCACCCGGCCCGGGGCGGTCAGTCGCGGTGGTGCCGGCCGGTGGAGCGCAGCGACCGGCGCTCGGAGCCGGACTCGGCCTCGGGCGTCGGGTTGGCCAGCCCGGTGACCCAGTCGACGTACTCCTCGTCCTTGGCCGGCAGCGGCTCGTCCGCCGGCGGGGCGGCGGCCGGCTCGGCGGCCCGGGGCCGGTTGCGCCGGAACAGGCCGCGCTTCCGGCGCGGCTTCTCGGCGGCCGGCTCGTCGGTCGTCGGCCCGGCGGTCGTCGGCTCGGTGGTCGTCGGCTCGGTGGTCTCCGCCGGGCCCTCGGCCTGGCGGGGGACCGCCGGCTCCTCGCCGGCCGGTCGGGCCGGGACGCCCGGGGTCGCGGCCTCGGGCGCGGTCCGCCGGAAACCGTTGCCGAACGCGTCCCAGCTCCCCGCCCGGTCCAGGTCGGGCAGGGGTGCCCGGTGCCGGGGACGGGGGGCCGGCGCGTCGCCGGACGGCTCGGTGCGCTCCACGCGCGCGCCCCGCTCGGCTTCGGGAGCGGCGGGCGGCTGCGGCGCCGGCGCGGGAGTGACCGGCCAAGCCGGCAGCGGTCCCGGACGTCCGGCGCTCTGCTCGGGGAACCCGGAGAAGGCGACCGTGGGTGACGTCGGAGCCGGCGTCGTGGTGTTCGGGCCGACCGGCTCGCGGCCGACCTGATCGGCCGCCTCACCGGTGGCCGGTCCCACCGTGCCGCCGGTCGGTCCGGCCGCCACGCCGGCCCGCGAGCCGCGCGGTCGCCTCGGGCGGGTGGCGGCCACCGGCGCGGCCTCGGGTACGGCGGGAGCCGTCCGCGGGCCGGTCCCGTCGGCGGTGGCGTCCGGGCCGGTCGTGTCCGTGGTGGCGTCCGAGCCGGTCGCGTTGGTGGTGGCGTCCGGACTGGTCGCGTTGCTCTCCCGGCCGGCCGTGCTGGTGACGGTGTCCGGGGCGGAGGCGTCGCCTTCGCGGCCGGTCGCGCTGGCCACGACGTCCCGGTTGAGCGCCTTCGCGGTCGCGTCCTGGCCGGTCGCGTCCGGGTTGGTCGCGTCCTGGCCGGTCGTCGCGGCTGCCGCCGGTGGCGTGGCGGGGCCGGAGGCGGCGCGGTCGGCGGCCCTGGCCCCCTTCCGGGGCCGCGCCGCCGCGACCGGCGGGGTCGCCTTGGACAGCTCCTCGACCGGAGCAGCCGGGGTGGGGCCGTCCGCCGTCGCGCCGTCCGGGCTCGGGGCCTTCCCGCCGGAGCCGGCTGCGGCCGTGCCGCCCGCGGTCGGGCCGTCCGAGGCGGTGCCGCCCGCGATCGGGGCAGCTGCGGTCGGGGCAGCCGCGGTCGGGGCAGCCGTGATCGGGCCAGTCGCGGTTGCGCCGTCCGTCGCACCGGCGCTCCGGGACCGAGGGACGGCACGCCCGGGCGTAACGGCGGGTGCCGGGTCGCCGGACGGTGCCGCCGAGCCGCCGGCCACCTCGGTCTGCGCCCGGGTCGCCGACGTGGTGCGGTCCGACCGGCGGCGCGCGGCGCTGGGACGCCGGGTGCTGGTGGATGCCGCTGCCGTCCCCGCGACAGCGGTCTCCGCGCCGGTCGGCTGCGGGCCGGTCGTCGTGCCGGGATCCGTCCCGGCCGGGCTCTCCACCGCCGCCCGCGCAGCGGCCGGCTCGTCGGTGTCGGCGACCGGGCCGGTAGCCGGGGCGGTCGGCGTCGAGGACGGGTCGTTCGCCACCGACGTCGGCGTCGCGGCCGGCGGTCGCGCTCCGCTCGGGGTTTGCCTCCCTCGGCCGGCCGGGGCGGCGGACCCGTCGACCGTGTTCGGGCCGGGGGCGGGCGGATCGTCGACCGACCGGAGGACGGCAGCCGGATCGGCGGCGGCCGGATCGGCGGCGGCCGGGGCCGTGGCGGTCGGAGTCGCGGTGACCGGGGCGGCCGGGCTGCCCGGGCTCGTGGTGGTGGCCGGGCGGGCAGCCGGCGTAGCGGCCTGCGTGTCCGTCGCCGGCCAGTCCCAGTGCGGCGGAGTGGCCCCGGAGGCCGGCCGGGCGGACGCGAACAGGTCGGTGGCGGCCGGGGCGACGGCGGTGCCGGGGGCGGCCGCGGTCTCGGTGGCGACCGGGAGCCCCGTCCCGGTGGGCAGCGGGCGGAGGATGTCGGTCGGTTCGAGGGCGTCCCGACGCGTACCGGCGGCGGGGATGAGCGGCCAGCGCAGCAGGGTGGCCGCTGACGAACCGAGCACCCCGGCGGCGACCGCGATGAGGGCTCCGTAATAGGGGGCGAGCTGGTAGCGGTCGGCGGTCTCACCCGGGCCGGCCGACAGGTAGGCGAACGCCACCAGCACCGGCCCGGCCGCCCCGCTGCCGCCACTGACCAGCGGCGGCTCTCCCCGCCAACGGGCCAGGGCGCCGGTGGCCGCGCCGCCGAGCAGCGCCACCGCCGGCAGGATCAGCATGGCCAGCCGCTCGGCCGCGTCGGGCGCGAGCCAGGACGGTTCGAGCACCCCGAGGCGTACGGTGGGCAGCGGTCCGCTGCCGGCCAGCGACGGTGCGACGGAGACCACGGCGAGCAGCCAGACCGCGGCGGCCACCAGCGCCATGTTCCAGCCCAGCGGCGGCCGGAGGAGCACGGCGAGGGCCGCGGCCGCGCCGGCCACCGCGCCGAGCATCGCGCAGATGCCGACGGCCCAGACCGGGTCCACGGTGAGCAGTTCCGCGGCCCGGGCGGGCTGCATGCAGAGCGGGGCGACGACGGTCGCGCCCAGGGCGGCGGCACCGGCCACGGCGAGCTGCTGCGCGGTCTGGGTCGGTGGCCCGTCCCGGCGGCCCAGGCGCTCGGCGATGACCGCCCCGGCCACCGCCGCGATCGCCGCGAACCAGCCCACCCAGACCAGCTGCGCCGGCCACCGGTTGACCGAGCCGTCCGTGAACGCGCCGGTCAGCCGGACGATGCCGAAACCGTACGCGATCCCGAGCTGGCCCGCCCCGGCCAGCACGCTCGCCCCGAGCGCCGTGAGCAGCGGTCTGCTCCACGTCCGATTGGCCATGTCGCGCACGTTACGGGCCGGTGCGCCCGATCGCCACCTTGGCACCGCGCGGCGCGGCGACCGGGCCCCAGCTGCGGCTATCCGGTGCGCCGGAGGGGCTCGCCGGGTCGGGTCCCCGACACTTCGCCGACAGGGCGGGGCCGGGCCGGCCGGTGGCGCGGGCGGGGACGCCCACGGCCGCCCGACGCCTTGGGCAGTGACCAATGCCGATCTGCTGCGTACGCGACGATGATTGCTCATTCTTCGATGTACGGCGTCCGTGCGGCCCGCTATTCCGCCCGACTCGCCACCCGGTGTCGGAATGGCGTACGCGGCCCCGCCGAGGGGCGCCGGCCGCCCCTCGGGCCCTCCTGCGGCTCGTCGTGCGGGGGCGCCTACTCAACGCCCTCGGCGACGCCGATCCTGAGTGGAGGATCACTCAACGGTCGCGTACCGTGTGGCCGGAGCGGGGATGGGCCTCGGAACACCTCGCCACATGGCGGGACGGCCGTCCCGCATGGTGAGGATACTCACTGTTAACAAATGCTCACCTTGAATAAGCGGGTGACCACTCTGGAGTTACATGCCCTGTTCAGGGACTCGGGAAGATGGCGGTATTCGGTGACCGGATCACACGTTGAATGCCGAGCGACCGATCTCGGCCTCACCGCCGCTTCCCAAACAGGATCTTGTCTGATGAAATCGCGGCCGTGCCGCGCGTGGCGGTGTCCGCTGCACCAGGCACGGGTCAGCGGGTCGGGCGCGGATGAAACGACGGAGGCGATGTCGTGAGCACCGGACCTTCCACCCTGCCCGAAAGCGGTGGCCCCGGCCAGCTCAGCCGTCGTCGCGGGCTGCCCCGGCTGCGCGACGCCCGGATCCGGACGAAGCTGGCGCTGATCCTCGTCGTGCCGATCGCGGCGGTGATCGCGCTCGCCACGGTCCGCCTGGTCACCGTCGCCGCCGGCGCCGAGGACGCGACCCGGATCCGGTCGATGACCGCGATCTCCATCGACGTCTCCCGGCTGGCCGAGGACCTGCACGCCGAGCGGATGGCCGCGGTCTCCTTCCTCGCCGACCCGCGCAGCCGCCCCGACGAGTACCGCAAGCTGTTCCGGGCGACCGACGAGCGGATCACCACGTACCGGACCGGACGCGAGGGGCTCGACGAGCCGCCGGCGGCCGTCCGGGACCTGCTCGCCGAGATCGACAAGCGGTTGGACACGTTGCCCGACGTCCGGCGGCAGGCGCTCGGCCGTCAGCAGTCGGCGGCCGGTGACGCCACCGAGCGGTACGCCGACGTGCTCGGCGAGCTGAGCCGGTACGGCGATGCGCTGTCCCAGGCGGCCCCCGAGGAGAGTGGCGCCGAGAGCCGGCGGGCGGTGGCGGCGTACGGGCGGGCCCGGGCCGCGGTCGCCGAGCAGGAGGCGGTCGCCTTCTCCGCGCTGTCCCGGGGGCGGTTGACCGAGGCCGACTACTTCGCCTTCGTGTCGACCCTGGCCCAGCGCAACGACGCTCAGCTCACCTTCTCCGAGGCCGCCGACCAGGCGCAACGCGACATCGTCTCCCGTACGGTGACCGGCGACCCGGTCCGCCGCGCCGACCTGGCCGCCGCCGACATCAGCCGCTCGATCGGCAAGCGGCCCGTGGTCCAGGCCTCCGACGCCGCCACCGCGATCGGCGCCGTCGACGCCCTGATGCGCAAGGCCGAGGTGGAGCTCCAGGACCGGCTGCTGGCCGACGCCGAGAGCGCCCGGGTCGACGCCACCCGGCAGGCCGCCATCGAGTCGGTGCTCGTGCTGCTCAGCCTCCTCGTCGCGATCACCCTGGCGGTGGTGCTCGCCCGGTCGCTGAACTTCTCGCTGCGGCGGCTGCGGGAGGGCGCCCTCGCGGTGGCGAACCACGACCTGCCCGAGGCGGTGAGCCGCCTCCAGAACATGGGCAGCGTCGGCGACAGTCAGGTCGAGGAGATCGTCCGCGAGGTACGCGACCCGATCCAGATCACCAACCGGGACGAGGTCGGCCAGGTCGCCCTCGCCTTCAACGTGGTGCACCGGGAGGCGGTCCGGGTCGCGGCCGAGCAGGCCGCGCTGCGTACCAGCGTTTCGACGATGTTCCTCAACCTGGCCCGCCGCAGTCAGACCCTGGTGGACCGGATGATCGGCGAGCTGGACGCGATCGAGCGCGCCGAGGAGGACCCGAAGCGGCTCGCGCAGCTCTTCGAACTCGACCACCTGGCGACCCGGATGCGCCGCAACGACGAGAACCTGCTGGTGCTCGCCGGCGCGGACACCGGCTCACCCCGGCGCGACGACGCCCTCCTGGTGGACGTGCTGCGAGCGGCGCAGTCCGAGGTGGAGCAGTACAACCGGATCGAGTTCGGCAGCATCGACACGGACATCTCGATCGTGGCCAATGCGGTCAACGACGTGGTCCGGCTCGTGGCCGAGCTGCTCGACAACGCGACCCGGTTCTCCCCGCCGAACACCACGGTGCTCGCCGACGCCCGGCGGATCCGGGACTACGTGCTGATCCAGGTGGAGGACCGGGGTCTCGGGCTGAGCGACGAGCAGCTGGACTCGCTCAACCGCCGGCTGGCCGCCCCGCCGACGGTCGACGTCTCCGCGTTCCGGCTGATGGGTCTCGCCGTGGTGAGCCGGCTCGCCAGCCGGTACGGCATCCGGGTCGAGCTGCGCCGCAACGCCGACGGCGGCACGGTGGCACAGGTGACCCTGCCGAACGCCACGGTGGTGCTGCCGGCCGACTCCGGTCCGGAGCCGCTGCCGACCCGTAACCGGCCGTCGCTGGGCACCGAGCCCGGCCCGTACGCCCCGGCCGGGCTCGGCGAGGCTCCGGTGGCGGGCCGTACGGCGACGCTCTCCGACGCCTGGCGCACCTCGGTGCCCGCGCCGGCGGTCTGGCAGGGGCCGGCCGACGCCCGCGACCTCGCCTCCGACGTGCGGGCCGCCGGCGCCGCGCCGGTGTCGGCCGCGCCCTTCTCGGCGCAGCCGATGTCGGGTGCCCCGGTCTCGGCGCAGCCGATGTCCGCGGCGCCCTACTCCGCGCAGCCGTTCTCCGCGCGGCCGGTGTCGGGGGCCCCGGTGTCGGCGCAGCCGTTCTCCGCGCAGCCGGTGTCCGCGGCGCCCTTCTCCGCGCAGCCGGCGGCTCCGGTCTCCACTCCGTCGATGTTCACCCCGAGCGCGGGGGCGGCCGGGTCGCTGCCCCGCCGGGGCGAGGCAGAGTCGGCCGGGTCGCTGCTGTCCGGCGGTCCGACGGCCGGCACGTCCCCGACCGCCGGCACGTCGCCGCCGCCGGTTCCGCTGCCGCCCGTCGCGCCGCCGCCGTTCCCGGTGGCCCCGCCGGCACCGCCGGCGGTCGCCGCCTCCGCGGCGCCGCTGATCGCCCGCCCGGACCGTCCGGCCGACTCGCCGATCTTCCGGGAGATGGAGGCGGTCTGGTTCCGGTCCCACGGCAACGACGCCACGGCCATCTTCACCCGGCCGCGCTTCGACGAGGAGCGGCCGGCCCTGCCTCGGCGGGAACCGGTCCCGGCGCCCCCGGCCGCCGCCGCGCCCCCGGCCGCCGCCGCGCCGCCGGTGGCACCGGCACCGCCCGTGGCACCGGCGCCGCCGGTGGCCGCCGCGCCACCCCCGCCGCCGTACGTCCCACCCGCCGCGGTCCCGCCCGCCGCCGTACCGGTCGCCCCGGCCGAGTCGGCGACGCCCACGGCGCCACCGGTCGAGCCGGCAGCGTCGGTGTCCGAGGGCCTGTCGGTCTCCGCGCCGCCCGCCTACTCGGCGCCGGAGCCGGCGGTGAGCGCCGAGGAGCCGGCCGCGGGGTCCGAACCCCCGCCGCTGGTCGAGCCGGAGGCCTGGCGTACCGCAGCCGACGACGGCTGGACCCGGGCGTCGAAGGCGGCCGCTCCCGCGGCCGCCGGCACGACCCGGTCCGGGCTGCCCAAGCGGGTACCCCAGGCGCAACTGGTGCCCGGCGGCATCGAGGAGAAGGGTGGCCGGGACCGTACCCGGCGCACCCCCGACGAGGTACGCGGCCTGTTGTCGGCCTACCACCGCGGCGTGCAGCGCGGGCGGTCGGCCGGGGCGGACCTGAACAGCACCCCCACCAAGGAGACGACTCGATGAACAGGCCCGCAGCGATGCAGGACATGGGTTGGCTGCTCACCAACTTCGCCGACAGCGTCGCGGGGATCGCGCACGTGGTGGCGGTCTCCGCGGACGGGCTGCTGCTGGCCTCGTCCCGGGACCTGCCGCAGGACCGCGCCGACCAGCTGGCCGCGATCACCTCCGGGGTGGTGAGCCTCACCGAGGGCGCGGCCCGGATGTTCAGCGCCGGCGGGGTGCTCCAGACGGTGATCGAGATGGACAGCGGCTATCTGTTCCTCATGTCGATCAGCGACGGCTCGTCGATGGCGGTGCTCGCCGCCCGCAGCTGCGACGTGGGTCAGGTCGGGTACGAGATGGCGTTGCTGGTGGAACGGGTCGGCGCCGCCCTGGTGCCGCTGCCCCGCGACGCGGTGCGCTCGTAGACGGACGGGTTGATCCGGCGCCGGCAGGCTCCGGTCGGGAGGAGGTGATCGCGAGATGGACCAGCGGCGTGAAGACCCGCGGGGCGCGCTGGTGCGGCCGTACGCGGTCACCCGGGGCCGTACCGAGGCTCGGATGGAGATCGCCATCGAGGCGGTGCTGACCGCAAGCCCCACCTCGGTCGTCGAGTCGCGGTTCGCCGGGCACGACAAGCACCGCATCGCCACGGTCTGCGAGGGCCGGGCACAGTCGCTGGCGGAGATCGCCGCGTACACCCGGATGCCGTTGGGGGTCACCCGGGTGCTGGTCGCCGACATGGTGGCCGAGGGCCTGCTGACGCTACACACTGCCGCTCCGGCCGAGGGGTTCGACGAGCGGATGGAGATCCTTGGAAGGGTGCTAAGTGGACTTCGCAGGCTATGACCCCGCCCCCGCGGCCGGTCGGAACCGGGGAATCGTCTCCGCGAAGATCGTGATCGCGGGCGGCTTCGGCGTGGGCAAGACGACCCTGGTCGGCGCGATCTCCGAGATCACCCCGCTGACCACCGAGGCCCTGATGACCTCCGCCGGCATCGGCATCGACGACCCGTCGAAGGTGCCCGGCAAGGAGACCACCACGGTCGCCATGGACTTCGGCCGGATCACCATGGCGCAGGACCTGATCCTGTACCTCTTCGGCACGCCCGGACAGACCCGCTTCTGGTTCATGTGGGACGAGATCATCCGGGGTGCGGTGGGCGCCGCCGTGCTGGTCGACACCCGCCGGATCGCCGACGCGTTCGCCGCGCTGGACTACTTCGAGAACCGGAACCTGCCGTACGTGGTGGCGCTCAACCACTTCGACGGCGCCCCGCAGTACGAGCTGGACGAGGTGCGGGAGGCCCTGGCGATCTCCCCCGACGTCCCGCTGGTGATGATCGACGCCCGGCGCCGGGAGTCGGTGAAGCGGGTGCTGGTGACCGTGGTCGAGCACGCCATGATGCGGCTGCAGTCCGAGCAGGGTCGCGGCTACCCGGCCCCGGTCGGCTGAGGCGTCCCCCCGCGCAGGCGCGGTGTTAAGAAGGGGCCCCTGCCATACCGGAGGCGTTAACAGGGGGCCCCTGCTTTCACTCCACCCGCAGGCGGTAGCCGCGCTTGACGACGGTCTGCACCACCCGGGGGGCGTGCAGGCCGACGCGGAGCCGGGCCACCGCCATCTCCACGGCGTGCTCGTCGGCCCCGCGGGGCAGGGTACGCAGCAGCGCGGTGCGGGAGAGCACCTTGCCCGGCGCCCGGGCCAGCGCCCGGAGCACCGCCATCGGGGCGGGGGCGAGCGGACGCAGTTCGCCGTCGACGACGGCGGCGTGCCCGCGCAGCGTGAGCAGGTGCCCGGCGGCCTTCACCGTGGTCGTCCGGCGGGGCAGCTCGTCGACGATGGTGCGGACCAGCGCGCCCAGCCGGGCCCGGCCCGGCGCGCTCACCGGCACGCCCCGGCGGACCAGGGGTTCGGCGGTGACCGCGCCGACGCAGCTGGCCAGTACGTCACCGCGGAGCGCGGCCAGCACCGTCTCGGTCCGGTCACCGGCGGCCCGCAGCAGCGCCTCGGCGGCCGGGGCGGAGGTGAAGGTGACCGCGTCGACCAGCCGGCCGGCGACCAGGTCGATGAGCCGGTGCAGCGGGGCCGGGTCGGTCGGTGGCGCCCAGCGGTAGACGGGCACCTCGATCACGGTGGCCCCGGCGGACTCCAGCGCCTCGGTGCACTCGGGTTGGCGGTCGCCGTGCAGCTGCATGGCGACGACCTGCCCGGCGACCCCACGCCGGCAGAGGTGCTCGACCACCTCCTCGCAGCTCTCCGACTCCGGGGACCAGTGGTCGTGCAGGCCGGCGGCCCGGATGGCGCCCCGCGCCTTGGGCCCTCGGGCCACCACGTACGCCCCGCCGAGCACGCCGCGCAGCGGCTCGGCCAGCCCCCAGCCCTCGGCGGCCTCCAGCCAGCCGCGCATGCCGATGCCGGTGTTCGCCATCAGGACGTCCGGCGGCCGGTCCAGGCAGGCCCGGGTGGCCTCGCGCAGGTCCGTGTCGTCGGCCAGCGGAACGATCCGCAGCGCGGGGGCGAGCACCACCCGGGCGCCGCGCCGCTCCAGCAGCGCGGCCAGCTCGTCGCGCCGCCGGTCGGCGGTCACCCCGACGGTGAAGCCGGCCAGTTCGTCGGCCATCAGTCCGCCGGCCGCAACCGCACCTCGACCAGTCCGTCCCGGCACCGGACGTCGTGCCGGCGCAGCGACACGTCGGGCCGTTCCAGGCAGCGTCCGGTGCGCAGGTCGTAGACCTGCTTGTGCAGGGGGGAGGCGACGGTCGGTACGCCGGCCCGGCTGCCCACGATGCCGCGGGACATGACGTACGCGCCGCCGACCGGGTCGAGGTTGTCCACGGCGTACAGGTCGTCGCCGGTGCGGAAGAGGGCCACCTGCACGCCGTCGACCAGAGCGGCGGCCCCCCGGTCGGGGTCGAGCCGGTGCAGCTGGCAGACGGCGGTCCAGTCGAGGGTGCTGGTCGGGTTCATCGGCGTACCTCCGGAAGGCCGAGCGTGACGGGTTGCCGGCGGCGTCCGTCGCCGGCCGGGGTGGAGCCGCCGGCCGGTGCGGCGGAGTCGCGGGCCGGTATGGGCTGGCCGCGTTCGACCGCGAAGCTGATCGACGGGTCCGGTACGTCCGGGGCGTTGACGAAGGAGGTGAACCGGCGCAGCCGTTCCGGGTCGTCGAGGACGTCGCGCCACTCGTCGGAGTAGCCGGCCACGTGCCGGGCCATCGCCGCGTCGAGTTCGGCGCAGAGCCCGAGCGAGTCGTCGACGATCACCGCCCGCAGATGCTCCAGGCCGCCCTCCAGCGCCTCGATCCAGGCGGCGGTGCGCTGCAACCGGTCGGCGGTGCGGACATAGAACATCAGGAAGCGGTCGATGAGGGTGACGAGTTCCGCTGTGGACAGATCAGTGGCGAAGAGGTCGGCGTGCCGGGGGCGGAAGCCGCCGTTGCCGCCGAGGTAGAGGTTCCAGCCGGTCTCGGTGGCGATGATGCCGAAGTCCTTGCTGCGCGCCTCGGCGCACTCGCGGGCGCAGCCGGAGACCGCCGACTTGAGCTTGTGCGGGGCGCGCAGTCCCCGGTAGCGCAGCTCCAGCGCGACGGCCAGCCCGACGGAATCCTGCACCCCGTACCGGCACCAGGTCTCGCCGACGCAGGACTTCACCGTGCGCAGCGCCTTGCCGTACGCGTGGCCGGACTCGAAGCCGGCGTCGACCAGCCGGCGCCAGATCTGCGGCAGCTGCTCGACGCGGGCGCCGAACAGGTCGATCCGCTGCCCACCGGTGATCTTGGTGTAGAGCCGGAAGTCCCGGGCCACCTCGCCGATCACGATCAGCTTCTCCGGGGTGATCTCACCGCCGGGGATCCGGGGCACCACCGAGTAGCTGCCGTCGCGTTGCAGGTTGGCCAGGAAGTGGTCGTTGGTGTCCTGCAACGAGGCCTGCTCGCCGTCGAGGACGTGGCCGGTGCCGAGCGAGGCGAGGATCGAGGCGACCACCGGCTTGCAGATGTCGCAGCCCCGGCCCCGCCCGTGCTCGGCGATCAGCTGCGAGAAGGTGCGGATGCCGCGGACCCGGACGATGTCGAAGAGTTCCTGCCGGCTGACGTCGAAGTGTTCGCAGAGCGCCGTCGACTGCCGCACCCCGGCCGCGTCGAGGAGCTGCTTCAGCATCGGCACGCAGGATCCGCAGCTGGTGCCGGCCCGGGTGCAGGCCTTGAGCGTCGGCACGTCGGCCGCCCCGCCGGCGATCGCCGCATCGACGTCGGCGCGGGTGACCGCGTTGCAGGAGCAGACCTGAGCGGTGGCCGGCAGGGCGCCGGCCCCGGCGCCCGTGCCGCCGGCCGGGGCCAGCAGCGCCAGCGGGGGAGCGGGCAGCGGCCCGCCGACGCTGGCCCGCAACGTCGGGTAGGCGCTCGCGTCCCCGACCAGCACGCCGCCCAGCAGCGTCCGCGCGTCGTCGGAGAGGACCAGCTTCGCGTACGACCGGGTGGCCGGGTCGGTGAAGGTGACGTCCAGGCAGCCGGGGGTGGTGCCGTGCGCGTCGCCGAACGACGCCACGTCCACCCCGAGCAGCTTGAGCTTGGTGGCGCTCTCCGCCCCCGGGAAGGTGGCCGACCCGCCGAGCAGCCGGTCGGCGACCACCTCGGCCGTGGCGTACCCGGGGGCGACCAGGCCGTGGCAGGTGCCGTCCACCGCCGCGCACTCGCCGACCGCCCAGATCCGCTCGTCGACGGTCCGGCAGGTCACGTCGACCAGCACCCCGCCGCGCGGTCCGACGGGCAGCCCGGCCGCCCGGGCCAGCTCGTCGCGGGGCCGGATGCCGGCGGCCACCACCACCAGCTCCGCGTCGACCGTGCGGCCGTCGGAGAGTTCCAGCGCGCCCACGGTCCCGTCCGGGCCGGGCCGCAGCGCGGTGGTCGCCACCCCGAGGTACGTCCCGACGCCCAACTCCTCGACGTAGCGGCGCAGCATCGCCCCACCGGCCTCGTCGACCTGCACCGGCATCAGCCGGGGCGCGAACTCGACCACTCCCGTCGCCAGGCCCAGCAGCCGCAGCGCGTTCGCCGCCTCCAGGCCGAGCAGGCCGCCACCGATCACCGCGCCGGTCCGCCGGCCCTCGGCGTGCGCCCGGATCGCCTCCAGGTCGTCCAGCGTCCGGTAGACGAAGACGCCGGGCAGGTCCGCGCCGTCGACCGGCGGCACGAAGGGGTACGACCCGGTGGCCAGCACCAGCGCGTCGTACGGGTGCTCACCGACCGCCGTGGTCACCACCCGCCGCGCCCGGTCGATGCCGGTGGCCGGTTCGCCCAGGCGCAGCTCCACCCCGTCGTCGGGGGTGTGCAGGTTCAGCTCCTCGGCGCTCACCCCGTCGAAGAACGCCGACAGCCGCACCCGGTCGTACGCGGGCCGGCTCTCCTCGGCGAGCACGGTGACCCGCCAGTGCCGGTCGGTGTCGCGGGCGCGCAGCGCCTCGACGAACCGCTGCCCGACCATGCCGTTGCCGATGACGACCAGTTCGCCGCCGCTCATCCCGTCCACCTCCACCAGGTCACCGTCCATCCGTGCGTCATCGGGCCGGCACCGGTTCGGCCGCTGCGGGCCGGTCGGCCCCGGTCGCCACCGGGTCGGCCTCGGCGAGCCAGTCGGCGATGCCGGCGAGCGCGTCCCGGCAGCCGCCGCAGCCGGTGCCGGCCCGGGTCGCCGTGGACAGCTCGTCGACCGTCCGCGCGCCGGACCGCCAGCAGGCGACCAGCGCGCCCTTGCTGACGTCGTTGCACTGGCAGACGGTCGCCGCGTCGGGCATCAGTGCCGGGGAGGCGGCGGGGCTCGCCGGCACCGTCCCCACAGCCCGCCCGAGCAGCAACGACCGGCGGTCCGCCGGAACCCGGGCACCCCGGTCGAAGAGCTGCACCACGGTGCCGACCGTCGGGTTGTCGCCGAGTAGGATCGCGCCGGTGAGCCGCTGGTCGCGGATCCGCAGCCGGGCGTACGTGCCCCGGGCCGGGTCGGCGAAGGTCAGCTCCTCCACCGGCCCGTCGGCCGGCACCGGCTCCCCGGCGGCGTCGCCCATCGCGGCCAGGTCGATCCCGGCCGCCTTGAGCCGGGTCACCACCGGGCGGGGCCGGTAGCGGGCCAGCGGGTCCCCGCCGGTGAGCACGTCGGCCACCACCCGGGCCTGCGCCCAGGCCGGGGCGACCAGGCCGGTCAGCGTGCCGTCGTGCTGGGCACAGTCGCCGATCGCCGAGATCCGCCGGTCGCCGGTACGCATCCGGTCGTCCACCAGCACACCCCGCTCCACGGTCAGCCCGGCGGCGGCCGCGAGCGCGGTGTCGGGGCGTACGCCGCAGGAGAGGACCAGCAGGTCGGCGTCGAGTCGACGGCCGTCCGCGAGGTCGAGGCGGACCCCGTCGGTGTCGGCTACCACCCCGGCCGCCGGGACCGCCAGCTCGGTCCGTACGCCCAGCCCGGCGAGGGTGCCGGCGAGCACCGCTCCGGCCGCCGGGTCGAGCTGGCGTTCCATCAGCCAGCCGGTCGGATGGACGACGGTCACGTCCAGTCCCCGGGCGGCCAGCCCACGGGCCGCCTCCAGGCCGAGCAGCCCGCCGCCGAGCACCAGCGCGCTCCGGGCGCCCCGGGCGGCGGCGAGGATCCGCCGGCAGTCGTCCAGGGTGCGGAACGGGACGACCCGCTCGGGCAGCGGGTCGAGGCCGGGCAGCGGCGGCACCACGGCCCGGCTGCCGGTGGCGAGCACCAGGTGGTCGTACCCGATCAGCTCGCCGGTGCCGGTGTGCAGCTCGCGGGCGGTCCGGTCGATGCCGGTGACGGGGACGCCGGTGCGGACGTCGACTCCGTGCCCGGCCACCTCGGCCAGCTCCACGTCCGGCTCGGTGATCTTCCCGGCGAGCAGGGTGGAGAGCATGATCCGGTTGTACGCGCGGTGCGGTTCCGCCCCCAGCACGGTGACCTTCCGGTCCCCGGGCCGGGCGTGCAGTTCGGCGGCGAGCCGGCAGCCGGCCATCCCGTAGCCGACGATCACGATCCGCTCGGTCATCGCTTCTCCACCCGGACGGCGCAGATCTTGAATTCCGGCATCCCGGAGACCGGGTCGACGGCGTCGTTGGTGACGGAGTTGGCGCGGGCCGCGCCCGGCCAGTGGAACGGCGCGAAGACGGTGTCCGGCCGGATGCCGGGGCTGAGCCGGGCGGCGGCGCACAGCTCGCCCCGGCGGGACACCACCCGCACCTGCTCGCCGTCGGCCACGCCCAGCCGGTCGGCCAGGTCGGGGTGCAGCTCGACGAAGGCGTCCGGCGCGGCCCGGCGCAGCGCGGCGACCCGTCGGGTCTGGCTGCCGGACTGGTACTGGGCGAGGACCCGACCGGTGGTGAAGTGCAGCGGGTAGTCGGCGCAGACCTGCTCGGCGGCCGGCCGGTGGGTGACCGGATGGAACCGGGCCCGCCCGTCGGGAGTGGGGAAGGAGTCGGCGAAGAGGCGGGGGCTGTCCGGGCCGTCGACGTCCGGGCAGGGCCAGAAGACGCCCTCGGCACCGTCGATCCGGTCCCAGGTCACCCCGGCGTAGTCGGCGGGCCCGCCGGCCGAGGCGCGGCGCAGCTCCTCGAACACCTCGCGCGGGTCCGTCGGGAACCCGGCGGCAGGTGTTAAGAGGGGGCCCCTGCTATGCGAAAGGCGATAAGAGGGGGCCCCTGCTTGCAGGCGGTGGGCGAGGGCGGCGAGGACGGCCAGGTCGGTGCGGACGCCGGGAGGTGGCTCGCGCAGCGCCCGGCGGCGCAGCACCCGACCCTCCAGGTTGGTCATCGTGCCGTCCTCCTCGGCCCACTGGGCCACGGGCAGCACCACGTCGGCGAGGGCGGCCGTCTCGGAGAGCAGGAAGTCGGCGACGACCAGCAGGTCCAGGTCGCGCAGCCGGGATTCGACGTGCGCCGCCCGGGGCGCCGAGACGACCGGGTTGGAGCCGAACACCAGCAGCGCCTTCGGCCCGTCCGCGGTACCCAGCGACTCCAGCAGTTGGTACGCGGGCACGCCGGGGCCGGGCAGCTCGTCGGGGTCGACGCCCCAGACCCCGGCCACGTGCGTGCGGGCCGCCGGGTCGTCGATGCGCCGGTAGCCGGGGAGCTGGTCGGCCTTCTGCCCGTGCTCCCGGCCGCCCTGGCCGTTGCCCTGCCCGGTCAGGCAGCCGTACCCGGAGCCGGGGCGGCCGGGCAGGCCGAGGGCGAGGGCCAGGTTGACGAAGGCGCTGACCGTGTCGACGCCCTTGGCGTGCTGCTCGGCGCCGCGCGCGGTGAGGATGACGGCGCTGCCGGCGGTGCCGAGGGCCCGGGCGGTCGCCTCCAGGTCGGCCACCGGCACCCCGGAGAGCCGTTCCACCTCGGCCGGCCAGTACCCGGCGACGGTCCGTCGTACGTCGTCGAAGCCGGTGGTGCGGGCGGCCACGTACTCCCGGTCGACCCAGCCCTCGGTGAGGGCGATGTGCAGCAGCGCGTTGGCCACCGCCAGGTCGGTGCCGGGCAGCGGTTGCAGGTGCAGGTCGGCCTGCCGGGCGGTGGCGGTGAGCCGCGGGTCGACCACGATCAGCCGGCCACCGCGGCGGCGCTGGTCGGCGAGGTGGCGCATCAGCGGCGGCATGGTCTCCGCCGGGTTGGCGCCGACCAGCAGCAGGGTGTCGGCCCGGCCGAGGTCGGCCAGGGGGAAGGGCAGCCCCCGGTCGACGCCGAAGGAGCGCAGCCCGGCGGCCGCCGCCGAGGACATGCACCAGCGGCCGTTGTAGTCGATGTGCCGGGTCCGCAGGGCCACCCGGGCGAACTTGCCGAGCGCGTACGCCTTCTCGTTGGTCAGCCCGCCGCCGCCGAAGACGGCGACCGCGTCCCGGCCGTGTCCGGCCTGGACGGTACGGATGCCGGCGGCGATCCGGTCCAGCGCCTCGTCCCAGCTCGCCGGGCGCAGCTCGCCGCCCGGTCGGTCCCGCAGCAGCGGGGTGGTCAGCCGGTCGGGGTGGTCCAGGAGCTCGGCGGCGGTCCAGCCCTTCTGGCACAGGCCGCCCCGGTTGGTGGGGAACTGCCGGGGGAGCACCTCGATCCCCGCGGCGGAGTGGCGGAGGGTCATCGCGCACTGGAGGGCGCAGTACGGGCAGTGGGTGGCCACCTCCGGGCTTCCCGCCCCGGGTTGCGTCGCCGTCCGCACACCGTCTGTCATGTCGGGAAAGCGTGCCGTCGGGCGGTTTCCGGTCCGGGTCCCTTCTGTTTCGGTCCTGTCAAGAGCGGCTCACACCGCGCGGGGGTACCGGGCCGGATCGAACGGGCCTAGAATGTGGGAAACGAATCCTAAAGTATGGGAGGCGCGGTATGACCGTGACCGAGGCGTTCGACGCGGTGGCGGGGTCGTACGACGAGGCCCGCAGGCGGCTGGTGCCCTGCTTCGACGCCTTCTACGGCACGGCGGTCGAGGTCGCCGCCCCACCGTTGCGGGCGGCGCTGGCGGCGGGGCGTACCCCGGAGGTGCTGGACCTGGGCGCGGGCACCGGCCTGCTCTCCCTGCTGATCGCCGCGGCCCTGCCGGGGGTCCGGGTGACCCTGGTCGACGGCGCATCGCGGATGCTCGCGGTGGCCGCCGAGCGGCTCACCGCCCGGGGCGTGCCGCATCGGACGGTGGTGGCCGACCTGGCCGACCCGTTCCCCGCCGGCCGCTACGACGCCGTGGTCTCCGCCCTGGCGATCCACCACCTCGACGACGACGGCAAGCGGACGCTCTACCGGCGGGCCGCCGGGGCGCTCGCCCCCGGCGGGGTGTTCGTCAACGCCGAGCAGGTGGCCGGCCCGACCCCGGCGCTCGAGCGGCGTTACGACGAGGTCTGGCTGGCGCAGATCACCGCGCTCGGCTCCGACGCCGCGGAGATCGCCGCCTCCCGCGAGCGGATGCGGTACGACCGCCCGGCCTCCGTGCCCGAGCAGTGCCGCTGGCTCGCCGAGGTCGGCCTGGTGGACGTCGACTGCTTCTTCAAGGCGTGGCGGTTCGCGATCTTCGGCGGGGCGCGCCCACTGGCCCCGTCCGGTTTGGCCCCTTCGCCAACGGGCGCGAGCAGGGATGACTATCGGTCATACCGTGGGTAATCTCAGCGGCATGACTGCCAAGGTGACGCTGTCGTTCTCGGATGAGACGATCGAGGAGGCGCGCCGGTTCGCCCGGCGGGAGGGGCTGTCGCTCTCCGCCTGGATGGACCAGGCCGCCCGGGAGAAGGCGCTGCGCGAGGTCTTCACCGCGCACGCCGCCGCCGTCGGCCGGGCCGGCCTCGACCTGGAGGCCGCCGCCCTCGCCGACGCCGACGAGGTGGGCATGGTCGACGACGTCCTCTTCGGCGGTCGCCCGCGTGCTGCGTAGGGGCGAGGTCTGGCGCATCGAGGGCGCCCGCGCCCGGCTCGGGCTGGTGGTCAGCTCCGACGTCTACAACTCCACCGACGTGCCCATCGTGATCGTCGCCGAGGTGGTCGACGAGTCGTTGCTGCGCGACTCGCCGCTCGCGGTGCCGATGGGGCGCTGGGTGGTGATGCCCGACCGGCTCTCCGCCCCGATGAAGAAGTGGTTCACCGAGTGTGTGGACGTGGCCGACACCGAGACCATGCAGCGGGTCGGCCGGGCGCTGCGCATCCTCCAGGAGCTCTGAGCCCACCTCACCGCCGGTCCGGCGCCGTCGTGCGATCTCCGTCTCCGGAACGACCCGCGGCGGGCACGCCCGGGTAACCGCCCGTTCCTAGCGTCCCCCTCGTCACCGACGAGGAGGAGTCGCCCGTGAGTACGCTCGTTTCCAGCCTGGCCCCGGCCACCACCGCCGGACGCCGCCGGCCGATCACCGACTGGCGCCCCGAGGACCCCGAGTTCTGGCGTACGACCGGCGCCCCGGTCGCCCGCCGCAACCTGTACGTCTCGATCTTCGCCGAACACGTGGGCTTCTCGGTGTGGAGCCTCTGGTCGGTGACGGTGCTCTTCCTCGGTCCGGCGTACGGCATCGACCCGGCCGGGAAGTTCCTGCTCACCGCCGTACCGGCCGCGCTGGGTGCGGTGCTGCGGCTGCCGTACACCCTGGCGGTGGCCCGCTTCGGCGGCCGGAACTGGACGATCGTCAGCGCGCTGCTGCTGCTGGTCCCGGCGGTGCCGATGGCGCTGCTGCTCGAACCGGGGGTCTCCTACCCCACGCTGATGGTGCTGGCCTGCCTGACCGGGGTGGGCGGCGGCAACTTCGCCTCCTCGATGGCGAACATCAACCTCTTCTTCCCGGACCGGCTCAAGGGCCGGGCGCTCGGGCTCAACGCCGGCGGCGGGAACCTCGGCGTGCCGGTGGTGCAGCTGGTCGGCCTGGCGGTGCTGGCCACCGCCGGCGCCGCGTACCCCCGGCTGGTGCCGGCGGTCTACCTGCCGCTGATCGTGCTCGCGGCGCTGGCCGCTGCGCGCTGGCTGGACAACGTGCCCGGCGCCCGCAACGAACCGGGGGCGCTGCGGGCGGCGGCCCGCGACCGGCACACCTGGGTGATGTCCCTGCTCTACGTCGGCACGTTCGGCTCGTTCATCGGTTTCGGCTTCGCCTTCGGTCAGGTGCTCCAGCTCCAGTTCCACGACCGGTTCCCGACCCCGGTCGACGCGGCCTGGTTGACCTTCCTCGGCCCGCTGGTCGGCTCGCTGGTCCGGCCGTTGGGCGGGCAGCTCGCCGACCGGCTCGGCGGCGCCCGGGTGACGTTCTGGAACTTCGTGGCGATGGCCGCCGGCGCCGGCCTGGTGCTCTACGCGGCCCGGGACCGGTCGCTCCCGCTCTACCTGGCCGGCTTCCTGTCGCTCTTCGTCTTCTCCGGGATCGGCAACGGGTCGACGTACAAGATGATCCCGGCGATCTTCCGGGCCCGGGCGGCGGCCGAGGCGGAGTTGACCGGCGACCCGGAGGCGGCGCAGCGGCGGGCCCGGCGGCGCTCCGGGGCGCTGATCGGCATCGCCGGCGCGGTCGGGGCGTCCGGCGGGGTGCTGGTCAACGTCGCCTTCCGGCAGTCGTTCCTGACCTCCGGCACCGCCGACGCGGCGTACCTGGCCTTCATCGCTTGGTACGCCCTCTGCTTCGCGGTGACCTGGGTGGTCTACCTGCGTCCGGCGCCGGGCCGGCTGCCCGGCGTGTGACCTCGGTCATCGGATGAGCCCCGGCCACGCGGGGCGACCCCCCGTTTTGACCTGCCGACCGGGCGGCGGGTATCGTTGCCTGCTGTTGTACGACATCCAGAGGCGTGCCGCATCAGGTACGCTTGGTCGTTCGTGCGCGCTGGTCCGACCCGGTAAGCCTGGTCACCTCGGCGCGCGACCCCAGACCGACGACGAGACAAGGTAGACCTGTGCGTACGTACAGCCCGAAGCCGGGTGAGATCGAGCGTCAGTGGCACGTCATCGACGCCTCTGATGTCGTGCTGGGCCGCCTGGCCACCCACGCCGCCACGCTGCTGCGCGGCAAGCACAAGCCGACTTTCGCGCCGCACGTCGACACGGGCGACTTCGTCGTCATCGTGAACGCGGGCAAGGTCGCGCTGACCGGCAACAAGCGGCAGACCAAGGTTGCCTACCGCCACTCCGGTTACCCGGGTGGTCTGAAGCAGGTCGGCTACGAAGAGCTGCTGACCAAGCGCCCCGAGCGGGCCATCGAGCTGGCCGTGAAGGGGATGCTCCCGCACAACAAGCTCGGCCGTCAGCTGATCAAGAAGCTGAAGGTCTACGCCGGTGCCGAGCACCCGCACGGCGCGCAGCAGCCGGTGCCGTTCGAGATCAAGCAGATCGCGCAGTGAGCGCGGGCGAAGGAAGCAGCATGACCGACATCACCGAGACCGAGGTCGCCCCCGAGGCCACCGAGGCCCCCGTGGCCACCGAGGCGCCGGCGCCTGTCGCTCGCGCGCCGCGTGGTGACCGCCCGATCCAGACCGTGGGTCGGCGCAAGGAGGCCATCGTCCGGGTGCGCATCGTCCCCGGCAGCGGCAAGATCACCTGCAACGGTCGCGACCTCGAGGCGTACTTCCCGAGCAAGGTGCACCAGCAGCTGATCAAGGACCCGCTGGTCACCGCCGAGAAGCCCGAGCAGTTCGACGTCATCGCCAACCTGCGTGGCGGTGGCACCACCGGCCAGGCCGGTGCGCTGCGGCTGGCCATCGCCCGCGCGCTGATCGTCAACGAGCCGGACGACCGCCCGGCCCTGAAGAAGGCCGGCTTCCTCACCCGGGACGCCCGGGTCAAGGAGAGCAAGAAGTACGGCCTCAAGAAGGCCCGTAAGGCTCCTCAGTACTCGAAGCGCTGACCTTCAGCGGCACGTTGTACTTCTGACGGACGGCCGGTCCGCCTCCCCGCGAGGGAGGTGGTCCGGCCGTCCGCTTTTCCCCCTGGAACAGGTTCATCGGAGGTTGGCGGGTATGGGTCGGTTGTTCGGCACGGACGGCGTACGCGGGCGGGCGAACGCGGATCTCACTCCGGAGTTGGCGCTCGCGGTGGCGGTGGCCGCCGCGCACACCCTCGCCGAGACCGACAGGAGTCATCCCCCGCTGGCCGTGGTCGGCCGGGACACCCGGGCCAGCGGCGAGATGCTGGAGGCCGCCGTGGTGGCCGGTCTCACCAGCGCCGGGGCCAACGTGGTCCGGGTGGGCGTGCTGCCCACCCCGGCGGTGGCGTTCCTCACCGCCGAGACCAAGGCGGACCTGGGCGTGATGCTCTCCGCGTCGCACAACCCGATGCCCGACAACGGCATCAAGCTCTTCGCCGCCGGTGGGCACAAGCTCCCCGACGAGCTGGAGATGCGGATCGAGGCGGCCGTCGAGGCGAACGCCACCACCGCCTGGGACCGGCCGATCGGCGCCGGCGTCGGGCGGGTGCACGATCTGCTCGACGGCGCCGACCACTACGTGCAGCACCTGGTCGGGTCGGTCCCGCACCGGCTGGACGGGATCAAGGTCGTGGTCGACTGCGCCAACGGCGCGGCCGCGGACGTCGCCCCGGTGGCGTACCGGGAGGCCGGCGCCGAGGTGATCGCGATCCACGCGGAGCCCGACGGCCTGAACATCAACGACGACTGCGGCTCCAACCACATCGACAACCTCCGCGAGGCCGTGGTCGCGCACGGCGCGCACCTGGGGCTCGCCCACGACGGCGACGCCGACCGGTGCGTGGCGGTGACCGCCGACGGCGAGGAGGTCGACGGCGACCAGGTGATGGCGATCCTGGCGCTGGCGATGCGGGAGGCCGGCACGCTCACCGGCGACACCCTGGTCGCCACCGTGATGAGCAACCTCGGCCTGCGCCTGGCGATGTCCCGGGAGGGCATCCGGCTGCTCGAGACCAAGGTCGGCGACCGGTACGTGCTGGAGGAGCTGCGCGCCGGCGGGCTGGCGCTGGGTGGCGAGCAGAGCGGCCACATCGTGATGCCCGCCTACGCCACCACCGGCGACGGGGTGCTGACCGGACTGCACCTGATGGCCCGGATGGCCGCCACCGGCCGGTCCCTGGCCGACCTGGCCGGGGTGATCACCAAGCTGCCCCAGGTGCTGATCAACGTCCCGGTCGGCGACCGCACCGTCGGCGCCAACGCGCCCTCGGTCCGCGCCGAGGTCGAGCGGGCCGAGGCCGAGCTGGGCGAGACCGGCCGGGTGCTGCTGCGCCCGTCGGGCACCGAGCCGCTGGTCCGGGTGATGGTCGAGGCCGGCACCGAGGCCACCGCCCGCGAGGTCGCCGAGCGGATCGCCGCGCAGGTGCGTACCGCCAGCCCGGCGGCCTGACCGGCCGCTTCCGAGACGAACCGCGACGGGGCCGGGTCCCGGGGAGCTGCGGCGGGACCACGCCGCCGGCTCCCGGACCCGGCCCCGCCGCCGTCACAGCCGCAGCCGACTGGCGCGGTCGAAGGTGTCCGCCGGGTCCTCGCCCCCGGTGAGGTCCTCGTCCTCCACCACCCGTCCGTCGCCCAGCCGGACCAGCCGGTCGCACCGCGCCGCGACCGCCCGTTCGTGGGTGGCGAGCACGATGGTCATGCCGTGCCGGTCGCGCAGGTCGAGCAGCAGATCGAGGATCTGCGCGCCGGTGGCGGAGTCGAGGTTCCCGGTGGGTTCGTCGGCGAGCAGGAGTCGCGGCGCGCCCATCAGCGCCCGGGCAATCGCCACCCGCTGCTGCTGGCCGCCGGAGAGCTGGGCCGGCAGCGCCCGTTCCCGGCCGGCCAGGCCGACGGCATCGAGGAGTTCCCGGGCCCGGGCCGCGTGGTCGGCGCGTCCCCGGCGGGGGAGCATCGGCGCGACCACGTTGTCCAGCACGGTCAGCGCGGGCAGCAGGTGGTAGCGCTGGAAGACGAAGCCGACCCGCTGCCGGTAGCGGGCCAGGTCCGCCCGGCCCAGCGCGGTGACCTCCACGTCGTCCACCGTCACCGTGCCCTGGTCGGCGCGTTCGATGGCGCCGATCAGGTGCAGCAGCGTCGACTTGCCCGATCCGCTCGGCCCGGTCAGCGCCACCACCGAGCCCGGCGCGATCGTCAGGGACACGTCGTCGACGGCGGTCAGCCGTTCGCTGCCGGTGCGGAACTGGCGGACCAGCCCGGCGGTGCGGACGGTGCTGCCGGTGGTCGGATCCATGGTCACTCCTCTGCGAGCAGACGCGCGGTGGGCAGGCGGTGCAGCAGCGCGGCCGGGACCAGCGCCGCCAGGCAGGTGGTCAGCACGCCGGCCAGCGCCACGGCGGCGGCGACCAGCAGCAGCGCCGACGGCAGCTCGCCGATCAGCCAGCCGGCCGCGCCCAGGCCGAGGGCCGCGCCGAGGCCGGCCCCGAGCAGGCCGAGGAGCGCGCCCTCCCAACCGATCAGCCGGGCCAGGGCGGCGTCGGTCCAGCCGGTGGCGCGCAGGGTGGCCAGCTCGGCGGCCCGGTCCCGGATGTTCAGGTAGAGCACGTCGGCGACGGCGGCGGCGCCGAGCAGCACGGTGGCGAGGGCGGCGAGGGTGTCCGCGCCGCGCACGCTGAGCGACACCGTGTCGCCGAGCAGGGTGCCGACGATGGCGCCCCGGAAGGCGTAGGCGGCGGCGGTCACCAGGGTCAGGGCGGCGACCCCGATGGCGAGGGCGCCGGCGGCCACCACGGTGCGGCCGGGGGTGCGGAGCAGGTTGCCCAGGGCCAGCCCGGCCAGGGTGCGGGGCCGGCGTACCCAGCGGGCGGTGGCCACCGGTGGGCGTAGCGCGGCGGCCGGGTGGGCGCGGGCGGCCCGCAGCGCCGGCGCCAGGCCGGCGACCAGCGCCAGCGACAGCGCCACGGGTACGGCGAGCAGCGCCCGCCGCCAGTCGACGTCGATGCCGAGCGCGGCCCCCAGCGGCAGGGCGAGCCCGACCGAGAGCAGCCCGGCGGCGAGGCCGAGGGCGGCGACCTCGCCGAGGATCAGCGCGCCGATCCGGCGGGCCGGCCAGCCGAGGCAGGCCAGCACGGCGAGTTCGGGGCGGCGGTCCCGGACGGCGGCGGAGACCGCGTTGGCCAGGAAGAGCACGCAGACCACCAGGACCAGCAGGAAGAGCACCGCGCTCTTGCGGTCGACGGCCTTGGTGATGGCCGAGGCGACGCCGAGCGCGGACCAGTTCTCGGTCAGCCGCAGCTCGGGGCGGCCGAACTTCCCGGCCGGCAGCGCCACGGTCTGCGGAGCGGGGGAGGAACCCAGGGTGATGTCCACGTCCAGGCCGGTGACCTGGTTGATCCGTTCGGCGACCAGCCGGACCCGCTCGGCGGAGCGGTCGCTGTAACCGTCCACGTCGGTCACCCGCACCCGGATCGCGCTGATCGGCGCGGTGCGCTGCGGGCTCATGCTGTCCGCCAGCAGCTTTGGCACGCTGGCCAGGTTGGTCAGCAGCAGCGGCGGGGCGGAGAGGTAGCCTGCCGGGTTGCCGCTGGGCTGCAACGGCCGCCCACCCAGCGCGGCCCGGCTGCGCTCGTCGGCGCCGGGCGCCGCCGGCGGCTCATACGTCTCCAGCGGCACCTTGCCGAGGTCGCTGAACCCGGCCAGCTTCTCCGGGTCGAAGACGCCGACCGCCTTCCACTGGTGGTACCGGGTCAGCGCGCCCCCCTCCGCCCGGGGGATGGCGCTGACCGGCCGGGAGCCGGAGTCGTCGGCCAGCCACGGCCGGGGCAGGAAGGAGACGGTCGACTGGGTGCCGTAGACGCGTGAATCGGCCGGGGGCGTCTCGCCGGCCCCGAGGGTGCCGTCCGGCAGCTCCCGGTAGTCGACCGGACCGGCCTGGATGATCCGGTCGAGCTGCCCCCAGCAGCACCCGTCGACGCCGACGCCACGGTCCAGCTGCTCCCGGTAGGCGGCGGCCCCGTCGACCTCACCGGTGCCGGCCGGGATCCCCGGGGCCCGGGTCAGGGCGCGTTCCAGGTCGATGGCGGGGGTGGCGATCGGCCGGGCGTCCAGCAGTCGTTCGTAGCGGGCCTTCACCGTGCCGTCGAAGAAGGGCCGGCCGGTGGCGAGCACCGGGGCGGTACGAGTGACCAGGTTCGGCTGGCGTTCCTCGGTGACCGCGTCGCCGGCCCGCAGGCCGCGCCCGCCCACCACCGCCGCGTCCAGGCCGACGAGCCGGTTCTCGGCGGCCGGGTCGACGGCGGCGAGCAGGAACGGCACGGTCAGGTCACGGGTCAGGACGAGTCGGTCGGTGGCGGCGCGCCGACCGGAGTCGGCGGCGGTCACCGTCTCGGCGGTCTCGAACTTCCCGTTCGGCAGCATCCGCACGGCGTCGATGGTCCAGAAGTCGCGTTCGGAGAGCGTCGCGGTGTTGCCGAGCAGCCCGAACTGCGGGGCGCAGATCACCCGGGTGCTGCCGTCCGGCAGCACCTCCCGGGGCGCCGGTCCGCAGACCTCGTCCGGCGGGTAGGACCGGCCGTCGGAGTAGGGCACATCCTTCGCGGAGCCCCACTGGTCCAGCCGGGCGTGCAGCACCGGGTGCCGGGTGACGTACACGTAGCTGGGTTTGGCCCGCGTGGTGGAGAGGCCGCGTTCGGCCACGTAGGTCGGCTCGACCCGGATCAGCTGACGGTCCAGCCGTGGGTCCACGGCGTCGGTGACGTCGAAGTCCAGCGGCACCCGCGAGGTGGAGTAGCCCAGCATGGCGATCGGGGCCGCCACCTCGACGCCGCCCAGCTCCTTGACCTGGTCGTACTGGGTGGTGGTGATGCCGCCGAAGAGGCCGGAGAGGTAGTTGGGGCGGACCAGCCGGCGCTGCGCCTCCAGCGGGCTGCGGGCGCCGGCCGGACGGACCAGGATGTCGTACGCGGCGCGGGTGTTCCGTTCGACCGTGCCGGTGACGGCGAGCCGGGAGGTGGTGGTGGCGCCGGTCAGGACGACGAACCCGGTGGTGGCCACCAGTACGCCCGACAGCAGCGCCACCGACCGACCGGCACGGCCGCGCAGTTGTCGCCAGATGAACTCGAACATGTCGCGCCTCCCCGTGTGCTGAGCACACTGTGCGCGATACATTGTCACAATGCAAGACCCGCCGGGCGGACGTCGTCCGGACCGGAATGGAGGAGACGGTGGCGATCCAGCACGCGGTCCTGGCCCTGCTCGCGCGCGGACCCAGCTACGGCTACGAGCTGAAGGGCGCCTTCGAGGCGGCCGTCGGCCCGCAGTGGGGGCCGCTCAACATCGGGCACCTCTACCAGATCCTGGAGCGGCTCTCCCGCGACGGCCTGGTGGTCGCCGAGCGGCACCCGCAGGCCGTCAAGCCCGACCGGGTGGTCTACGAGATCACCACCGACGGCCGGGCCGAGCTTGACCGCTGGCTCACCGAACCCAGCCCGCGCAGCGGCGGCTTCCGCGACGACTTCTTCCTCAAGGTCACCGCCGCGGCGCGATCCGGTGAACCGGCCACCGTCCGCACGGTGCTCGGCAACCAGCGCGGCCACCTGATGCGCGAGCTGCGCAACCTCGACGGGCTGCGCCGCCGCTCCGACGACCCGGTGGTCCGGCTGCTGCTCTCCGCCGCGACCCGGCACGTCGAGGCCGACCTCGCCTTCGTCGACGACGCCGAGGCGGCGCTGCTCACCGACGGCGGCGCGGCGCTGCGTACCCTGGCCGCCGCGGCCACCGACGGCGTGGCCGGCGGACCGGCGGACCGCAGCGGCGACGGCCCGGCCCGGGCCGCCGGCTGAGCGTCGACCCGCGCGGACGGCCGGACCGCAGCGGCAACGACCCGGCCCGCGCGGCCGGCGCAGCGTCAGCCGGCGGCGACCCGGCGCAGGAAGCGGTCGGCCAGCTCGGCCACCTCGGCGGCGGTCAGCTCCAGCGCCGGCCCGGCGACCGTCACCTCGGCCATCGCCGTGCCCGGCAGCTCGGTGTCCCGCCAGCCACCCACGAACCACACCCGCTCGTCCTCGGCGAGGGCGAGGTTCGCCTCGTCCAGCAGGCGCGCCGGATGCGGCAGCCAGAGCCGGAACTGATGGGTGTGCGGCGGAGCGGGGTGCACCCGCGCCCCCGGCAGCCCGGCCAGCACCTCGGCCACCGAACGGGCGTGCGCCACCTGCCCGGCGAGTCGGGGGAGCGCGTCGTCGAGCCCGGCCAGCGCCGCCGCGGCCGCCGGCCACTGCTGGAACAGCCGGCCGCCGTAGCGGTGCTGCCAGGCGCGGGCGTACCGGGCCAGGTCCGCCGGGCCGGCCAGCGCCGCCCCGGAGATGCCGCCGAGAGACTTGTAGAACGAGACGTACGTGCTGTCGGCGAGGGCCACGACCTCGGGCAGGGGACGCCCCAGGTGCGGGGTGGACTCCCAGAGCCGGGCGCCGTCCAGATGCACCCGGGCGCCCCGGTCGCGGGCCGCGTCGACCACCGCCACCAACTCGTCCCAGGTCGGCAGGACGAAGCCGGCGTCCCGCAACGGCAGCTCCAGCAGCAGGGTGCCGATCGGCTCGTCGAGGCCGGTGACCTCCTCGGCGGTCGGATTGCGCGGGGCGTCGGTGACCCGTACCGGGCGCAGGCCGGCCAGCAGCGGGAGGGCGTCCCGCTCGTGCACCATCGGGTGGCTGAGCGGGTGCAGCCCCACCCCCGCGCGGCCGGTCAGCTCCGCGCCGTACCGGAGGGCGACCTGCTGGGCCATGGTGCCGGACGGGAAGAACACCGCCGCCTCGGCGCCGAGCAGCCCGGCGACCCGCTGCTCCAGCGCCTCGACCGCCCCGCCCTCGCCGTAGACGTCGGCCACCGGGTCGGCGCCCAGCGCCGCCCGGATCCGGTCCAGCTGCTCGTCCGGCGGGACCGGCCGGGCGCCGGAGAGGATCCGGTCACAGCCGTGCTGCGCCGCCAGGCGGCGGGCCCGTTCGGCGCTCACCGGCCGCCGGCCAGGGTGCGCAGCCGGGTCACCGCCTCGGTCAGCACCTCGGGCCGCTTGCAGAAGGCGAACCGGATCAGCCGCCGGCCCGCCGCCGGGTCGTCGTAGAAGACCTGGGTGGGCACCGCCACCACCCCGCACCGCTCCGGCAGCGACCGGCAGAATTCCATCCCGTCCCGGCCGCCCAGCGGCGTCACGTCGGCGGTCACGAAGTATGTCCCCTCCGGGGCGAGCACCCCGAAGCCGGCGTCGGTCAACCCGGCGACGAGCAGGTCACGCCGGGCCTGCATGTCGTCCCGGAAGCCGGTGAAGTAGTCGTCGCCCAGCCCGAGGGCCACCGCCACCGCCGGTTGCAGCGGCGCGGCGTTGACGAAGGTGAGGAACTGCTTGACCCGCAGCACCGCCGAGACCAGCGGCGCGGGCCCGCTCACCCAGCCGACCTTCCAGCCCGTGCAGGAGAACGTCTTGCCCGCCGAGGAGATCCGCAGCGTCCGCTCCCGCATCCCGGGCAGCGTGGCCAGCGGCACGTGCGGCGCGGCCGCGTCGGTGAAGACCAGGTGCTCGTACACCTCGTCGGTGACCGCGTACGCGCCGTGCTCCTGGCACAGCTCGGCGACCAGGGCCAGCTCCTGCGGCGTGAAGACCTTGCCGGTCGGGTTGTGCGGCGAGTTCAGCAGCACCAGTCGGGTCCGCGGCCCGAACGCGGCGCGCAGCTCGGCCGGGTCGAAGGCGTACCGGCCGTCGGCCGCGGGGCGCAGCGTCACCGGCCGGCGGACCGCGCCGGCCAGGGCGATCGAGGCGGCGTACGAGTCGTAGTACGGCTCGAAGCAGAGCACCTCGTCACCCGGCTCGCAGAGGGCCAGGATGCTGGCGGCGACCGCCTCGGTGGCGCCAGCGGTGACCACGATCTCGCCGTCCGGGTCGTACTCCAGTCCCCAGAACCGGTGCTGGTGCGCGGCGACCGCCGTGCGCAGCGCGGGGACGCCCGGGCCGGGCGGGTACTGGTTCTGTCCGCCGCGCAGCGCCTCGGCGGCGGCGGCGAGCATCTCCGGTGGGCCGTCGCTGTCCGGGAAGCCCTGGCCGAGGTTGACCGCGCCGGTGCGGACCGCGAGCGCGGACATCTCGGCGAAGACGGTCGTCCCGAACGGGCGCATCCGGGCCACCAACGGATCGACATTCGCGGTCGTCGTCACGCCGGCCAGCCTACGGGCCAGGGCTCACCCGGTCATCCTGGCGCTGCAGTCGGCGACCGGCACGGCCCCGCCTGCCGTGTCCCGGGCCCGCTCCACCCCGTCCACCAGCAGCCGGCAGCGGATCGTCCCACCGCCGCGTTCCCGGCTGGCCAGCATGGTGGCGCCGACGCCCGCCGCCGCGCCCAGCTCCGCCCGCCAGGGCAGCCGGCGGGTCTCGACGTTCTGCGGTGTGCCGCCCTCGACCCAGTAGAGGACGCTGGCCGGTCCCTCGCCGGTCAGCTCGAAGACCACGGTGTGCGCGGCGGAGCCACTCGGCGCCGCGCCGCCACCGCCCAGCACCGGGCCGCCGCCGCCCGTCGGGCCGGGCAGGGGGTCGGCGGTGACGGCCGGGGCCGGCTCCGCCGCAGGGGTGGTCCAGACGCCCTGCCGGTGCAGGAAGGTGATCGCGGCCACGGCGGCGGCCAGGCCGGCGACCAGGCCGCGCAGGACCCGGCGCGCGGAGGTTCGCGCCGGTCCGGTGAAGGGGTGTTCGGTCGATGAGCCGCGCAGGTCGGCCCAGTCGTCCCGGGGGCCCTCGGCCGGTGGCCGGCGGGACGGTGGCGGGGTGGGGTCGGACATCGGGCGGCCTTCCGGACGTGCACGGGGGAACCGGGACATCCTTCCGCATCCGACCCTCGCTCGACCACCCCGTTGCCGGTTCCCCGACCGGACCGTTTTGCCCCGGAGATGCCCACCGACGCCCCCATCGCTCAAATGCTGTGATCGATACCCCCGCTTTTGCGCACCACGCGTGAGCGAAACTCGGTTACGCTGGCGACCATGTGTGGAATCGTGGGTTACGCCGGCGCGCGCCCGGCGCTGGGCATCGTGCTCGACGGGCTGCGGCGACTCGAGTACCGCGGCTACGACTCGGCCGGCGTGGCGGTCGTCTGCGACGACGTGCTGCTGACCGAGAAGAAGGCCGGCCGGTTGGCCAACCTGGAGAAGGTGCTCGCCGAACGCGCCGCCGCCGATCCCGAGTCCTGCGCGGCCAGCCCGATCAACATCGGCGACGGCACCACCGGCATCGGCCACACCCGCTGGGCCACCCACGGCGGGCCCACCGACCGCAACGCCCACCCGCACGTCGCCCCGGACGGGCGGGTCGCGGTGATCCACAACGGCATCATCGAGAACTTCGCCAAGCTCCGCGCCGAGCTGGAGGCCGATGGCGTGGAGTTCACCAGCGACACCGACACCGAGTGCGCCGCACACCTGCTCGGCCGGGCGCTGGCCGACCTCCGGGCCGCCGGCGAGGTCGACGGCCCGCAGCTGCTCGTCTCCGCCATGCGGCGGGTCTGCCAGCGGCTGGAGGGCGCCTTCACCCTGCTCGCCGTGGACGCCGGTGTCCCCGGCGCGGTGGTCGGCGCCCGGCGCAACTCGCCGCTGGTGGTCGGCCGCGGCGACGGCGAGAACTACCTGGCCAGCGACGTGTCCGCGTTCATCGAGCACACCCGCGAGGCGGTCGAGCTGGGCCAGGACCAGATCGTCCTGATCACCCCGGACGCCATCGAGATCACCGACTTCGCCGGGCAGCCCGCCGCCGGCAAGGACTTCCACATCGACTGGGACTCGTCGGCCGCCGAGAAGGGCGGCTACGACTGGTTCATGCTCAAGGAGATCGAGGAGCAGCCGCAGGCCGTCGCCGACACCCTGCTCGGTCGGCTCACCGAGACCGGTGAGATCGCCCTCGACGAGGTCCGCCTCAGCGACCAGGACCTGCGCGACATCGACAAGATCTTCATCGTCGCCTGCGGCACCGCCTACCACTCCGGCCTGGTCGCCAAGTACGCCATCGAGCACTGGACCCGGATCCCCTGCGAGGTGGAGCTGGCCAGCGAGTTCCGCTACCGCGACCCGGTCCTCGACCGGTCCACCCTGATCGTGGTCATCTCGCAGTCCGGCGAGACCATGGACACCCTGATGGCGCTGCGGCACGCCAAGGAGCAGAAGGCCCGGGTGCTGGCCATCTGCAACACCAACGGCTCCACCATCCCCCGCGAGTCCGACGCCGTCCTCTACACCCACGGCGGGCCGGAGATCGCGGTCGCCTCCACCAAGGCGTTCCTCACCCAGCTCGTCGCCTGCTATCTGATCGGCCTGCACCTGGCCCAGGTGCGTGGCATCAAGTTCGCCGACGAGGTGGGCGCCGTCGTCGCCCAGCTTCAGGAGATGCCGGGCAAGCTGCGGGAGCTGCTGGACCGCATCGAGCCGGTCCGCGAGCTGGCCCGGGAGCTGGCCGCCGAGCCGACAGTGCTCTTCATCGGCCGGCACGTCGGCTACCCGGTGGCCCTGGAGGGCGCGCTGAAGCTCAAGGAGCTGGCGTACATGCACGCCGAGGGCTTCGCGGCCGGCGAGCTGAAGCACGGCCCGATCGCGCTGATCGACCAGGGCACCCCGGTCATCTGCATCGTGCCCTCGCCGGTGGGCCGGGGCATGCTGCACGACAAGGTCGTCTCCAACATCCAGGAGGTACGCGCCCGCGGCGCCCGCACCATCGTGATCGCCGAGGAGGGCGACGAGTCGGTGGTCCGGTACGCCGACCACCTCATCTCCGTGCCCCGTACCCCGACGCTGCTGGCCCCGCTGGTCACCACCGTGCCGTTGCAGGTGCTGGCCGCCGAGATCGCCGCCGCCCGCGGCCACGACGTGGACCAGCCGCGCAACCTGGCCAAGTCCGTCACCGTCGAGTAGCCCGCCCTCGCCTGAGGGACGGTCACCGGCCGAGGACGATCCGGGCCATGCCGTCCAGGGCCGGGTTGTCCGCCTCCCAGTAACCGGTATGGCCGTACCGGCCGCTGGGAAAGCGGCGGGCGCCGAAGCCGGGGTCGCTCGGATCGCGCCCGAACCACAACTCGTGCCGGTCCCCGCCGAGCAGCCGCGCCACCGGGCCGACCGGTGTCCGGTCCAGCACCGCCCCCCGGGCCAGGTCGTCGAGCGGCCGGGCCAGCCGGATCACGTCGTCCGGGGCGGTGGACGCCCAGACCTGGCCGGGTGGCACCCGCAGCTCCCGGGCCTCGGAGACGCCCACTCCGGGCGAGCCGACGAAGACCAGCGCGTCCGCGCCGAGACCGTGCTCCCGGGCCGCGACGCCCACCACCAGTGAGCCGTAACTGTGCCCGAGCACGGTCTGCCGGGCGGGTGGGCCGTCGTGGCTGGCCCGCAGCCCGTCCTGGAACCGGCTCAACGCCGGGCCCGCGTCGCCCGCCTGGCCGGAGCGGGTCGCCTCGGGCAGGAAATCCGGTGCGTCGTAGTCCAGCCAGAGCACCGCCGCCGTGCCGGCCCCCGGGGCGAGCGCCGCGCAGCGGGACAGCACCCGCGCCGCGCGGCCCAGCTCACCGGCCGCCCCGGCCAGGTCGGAGGTCATCCCCGGCACGTACGTCAGCACGTTGTCCGCGTGGTCCGGGTCGCCGAGCGCCACGACCGCCCGCCCGTCCCCGGTCGGATCGAGGCCGAGCAGGTACGCCCGCGGTGGTCCCGCCGCCAGCCGGTCGGCCAGCGCGTCCAGCCCGGCCAGGGCCGCCGCGGCCCGGCGCTGCCCGACCGCCGCCACCGTCCCGCGCAGCGCCCCGGCCCGGGACCGTCGACACCGGTCCAGCAGCACCGCCCGGTGCGCGCCGAGCAGCAGCCGGTTGGCCTGGTCGCGGGCGGCGACCGGCACCCCGTCGAGGCGCCCCACCAAGCGGGCCTCGTGCAGCACCAACCACCGCCGTTCGGCCGGGGTGAGCCCGCCCCACCAGCGGGCCACCAGCGCCGGTCCCGCACCCGCGGGCGGGCGCCACAGCGGGGGCGCCGCCACCCAGCCCGCCCCGGCGGAGACGGCCAGCTCCGACAGCCGGCCGGTCGCCTCCCGGTCGGCCGCCGCCGCGGCGGCCAGCGCGCCGCCGATCGCCCCGGACACCTGCGCCACGGTCGGCCCGAGCCGCTCCGGTGGACGGGGGACGGCCGGATCGGCGCCGACCCGACCGGTCCGGTCGACCGCCACCCCGGCCCGACCGGCCAGGGCCACCGCCTCGGCCAGCCGGGCCTTCGCCGCGGCGAGCCGGGCGGCGAGCACCGCCAGGGTCTGGTCCACCTCGATCAGGGCCGGCCGGATCACGGCCAGCTCTGCGCCGAGCCCGTCCAGCCGGGTCCGGGCCGCCCCCGCCGCCGCCCCGGACCATCCGCCGCGCAGTGTCGCCGCCGCCTCGACCAGCTCGCCCACCCGCGCATCCACCTGCCCGGTCAGGCCGGCCCAGGCCGCCCCGGTCGTCGCCCACGCCGCCGGGTCGGTGGACCAGAGCCGTTCGTAGGCGGAGACCGGCCCGCCGGTCGGGGCCGCCCGACCGGGAGACCCGGTGCGCAGGCCGCCCCGGGCGGTGGGCGACACCGGCCCGGCCCGCCGACCGCCCGACGCCGCTGGTCGGCGGCCCGCCGGGGACGGGGTGTGCCGGTCGGTGCGGGACACCGGTGGCCGGGCGGTCGGGAGTGCGGCACGCCGGCCGCCCGGCCCGGAGGAGTTCGGCCGCCACCGGGCCGGGACGGCCGTCCCGGGGCGTACGCCGGTCGGGTCGGTCACCGGCCCACACCGGCGAGCCGGCCCGCCGCCCGGTCGTCGGCCGCCCGGTATCCGTCGGCGGCGGACCGCAGCGCGCCGGCGGTCTCCGCGAGTCGGGCACCCCGGGCACCGGCCCAGGTCCGCACCGCCGCCGTCAGGTCGGCCAGCGCCGCGTCGATCTGCCACCCGTCCGGCGCCGGCCCGGGCGGCAGCCCACCGGCCAGCCCCCCGACCAGCCGGTACGCGTCGCCGTCCAGGTCACCGGCCACCTCGTGCAGCACGTCGGGGTGGACGTTCAACGGCTCCTCGCTCATCGCCTGCTCCTCACCTCGCGGAACTCCGCCGGACATCGACGGAGCCGACGCTAGGCGGCGTCCGCGTACCCCGGAACGGGCTGTGGACGGCGAGCGACCGGCGTACGCGCTGGTCGTCCACAGGCGTTGCCCACGGTGGACCCGGCGGCTAATCTCCGGCCCCGCCCGCCGGTAGGGTGAGTTCGTGATCGTGGCGGTCGGCATCGACGTGGTCCTGGTGGAACGGTTCGCCAAGGCCCTGGCACGGACGCCGCTGCTGGCGGACCGGCTCTTCACCGAGGCCGAGCGGTTCACCCGCTCCGGCAACCCGCGCTCGCCGGAGTCGCTGGCCGCCCGGTTCGCCGCCAAGGAGGCGGTGGCCAAGGCGTTGGGCGCGCCGGCCGGGTTGCGCTGGCACGACTGCGAGGTCGTGCCCGACCCGGACGGCCGGCCCTGGCTGACCGTCTCCGGCACGGTGGCCGCCGCGGCGACCGAACGCGGGGTTAACCGCTGGCACCTGTCGTTGTCCCACGACGGCGGGATCGCGTCGGCGATGGTGGTGGCGGAACGCTGAGTCGACCGGCGGGCCGGCCGGTCCGGGGCGGGAGAGGGGACGGGTGGCATGAAGCCGGTGTGGCGGGTGGCGGACGTACGCGCGGCGGAGGCGGGCCTGATGGCCACCCTCCCGCCGGGGACGCTGATGCAGCGGGCCGCGGCCGGGCTGGCCCGGCGGTGCGGGCTGCTGCTCGCCGAGCGGGGCGGCGTCTACGGCGCCCGGGTGCTGCTGCTGGTCGGCTCCGGTGACAACGGCGGCGACGCGCTGTACGCGGGCGCCCGGCTCGCCGGTCGGGGCGCCGCGGTGTCGGCGCTGCTGCTCAGCCCCGGTCGGGCGCACGCCGAGGGGCTGGCCGCGTTCCGGGCCGCCGGTGGGCGGCTGGTGGACCGGCCGCCGGCCACGGTCGACCTGCTGCTGGACGGCATCGTGGGCATCGGCGGCCGGGGTGGCCTGCGGGAGACCGCCGAGCAGCTGGCGGCGAGCCCGGTCGAGCACCGCGGGCGGGACGGCGACCGGGCCACGGTGGTGGCGGTGGACGTGCCGAGCGGCGTCGCCGTGGACACCGGGCACGTGCCGCTCTCCGCCTCCGGCCGGCCGAGCGCGGTCCGGGCCGACGTGACGGTGGCCTTCGGCGCGCTGAAGCCGGCCCTGGTGGTGGGTCCGGCGGCGGCGCTGGCCGGGCAGGTCGAGCTGGTGGACATCGGTCTCGGGCCGTGGCTGCGCGGGTCGCCGGCGCTGCGGGTGGTCGAGTGGTCCGACGTCGAGCAGTGGTGGCCGGAGCTGGGGCCTGCGTCGGAGAAGTACAGCCGGGGCGTGGTGGGGGTGGCGACCGGCTCGGCGACGTACCCGGGTGCGGCGGTGCTCTCGGTGGGCGGTGCGCTTGCCGGCCCGACCGGGATGGTCCGGTACGCCGGTGGGGCCCGGGCGGAGGTGGTGCACCAGCACCCGTCGGTGATCGCCACCGGGCGGGTCGCCGACGCCGGTCGGGTGCAGGCGTGGGTGTGTGGTTCCGGGCTGGGCACCGGTGAGGACGCCGCCGCCGAGCTGCGCGCGGTGCTGGCCGCGCCGGTGCCGGTGGTGCTGGACGCCGACGCGTTGACCCTGATGGTGGACGGCAAGATGGCCGAGCGGCTCCGGGACCGGGACGCCCCGATCGTGGTCACCCCGCACGACCGTGAGTTCGCCCGGCTCTGCGGGGAGGAGCCGGGCGCGGACCGGGTCGGCGCGGCGCTGCGGCTGGCCGCCTGGATGAACGCGGTGGTCCTGCTCAAGGGGGACCGCACGATCGTCGGCACGCCGGACGGCCGGGCGTACGTCAACCCGACCGGCACCGCCGCGCTGGCCACCGGGGGCACCGGGGACGTGCTGGCCGGGCTGCTCGGCTCGCTGCTCGCCGGTGGGGTGCCGGCGGACCGGGCGGCCGCCGCGGCGGCGTACCTGCACGGGCTGGCCGGCCGGGAGGCGGCCCGGGGCGGTCCGGTGACCGCGCCGGACGTGGCGGCGGCGCTGCGCCCGGTGGTGGGCCGGCTGGGCGCTACGACCGGGTAGCGGTCGAGGTGATCTACCTGGAAGTAGGCTGGGTGCATGTGGCAGGCCGAGGTGCGCGTCGATCTCGACGCGATCCGTGACAACGTGGCCCGGCTCCGGTCGGGCACCAGCGCCGAGTTGATGGCGGTGGTCAAGGCGGACGGCTACGGCCACGGCATGGTCCCGGCGGCCCGGGCCGCGCTCGACGCCGGGGCGGACTGGCTCGGCGTCTGCACCCTGGACGAGGCGCTCGGGCTGCGCCGGGCCGGGATCACCGCGCCGGTGCTGGCCTGGCTGCTCAGCCCGGGGCTGCCGCTGCACGAGGGGGTGACGGCCGGCGTCGACCTGGGCGCCGCGAGCCTGTCCCAGCTCGACGAGATGATCGAGGCGAGCCGGCTGGCCGGCCGCCCGGCGCGGCTGCACCTCAAGATCGATACCGGGTTGTCGCGCGGTGGCGCGACCGTGGCCGACTGGCCGACCCTGCTGGAGGCCGCCGCGAAGGCCCAGGCCGACGGCCTGGTCGAGGTGGTCGGCGTGTGGAGCCACTTCGTGTACGCGGACCTGCCCGGCCACCCCACCACGGACCGGCAGCTCGCCGTCTTCCACGAGGGGCTGGCCATGGTCGAGCGGGCCGGGCTGCGCCCCCGCTACCGGCACCTGGCCAACTCCGCAGCCACGCTGACCCGCCCGGACACCCACTTCGACCTGGTCCGCCCGGGCATCGCCACCTACGGCCTGTCGCCGATCGCCGGTGAGCGGTTCGGGCTGCGCCCGGCGATGACCGCGCGGGCCCGGGTGATGCTCACCAAGCGGGTCCCCGAGGGCACCGGCGTCTCGTACGGCCACACCTACCTCACCGAGCGGGAGGCGAACCTGGCCGTGGTGCCGCTCGGCTATGCCGACGGGGTGCCCCGGCACGCCTCGAACGTCGGCCCGGTGCAGCTCGGCGGGGTCCGCCGGACCATCTCCGGCCGGGTCTGCATGGACCAGTTCGTCCTGGACTGCGGCGACGACCCGGTCGCGGCCGGGGACGTGGCCACCCTCTTCGGCGACGGCGCCGACGGCGGTCCCACCGCCGACGACTGGGCCGAGGCGGCCGGCACCATCAACTACGAGATCGTCACCCGGTTCGGCGGCAGCCGGGTGCCCCGGGTCTACGACGGCGAGCGGGCATGACCAGGTCTCCACGGCTGCGCATTCCTCGGCCGCGGACCGCCGCCGGGCGGGTCGCCGGCGTCGTCGGGGCCGCGGTCGGCGTGGCCGCCGCCGGGCTCGCGGCGGGCGTGGTCAGCGAACGCGCCCTGGTCCGCCGGCTCAAGGCCGACCCGACCGACCCGTACGCGCACGAGGTCTTCGGCGACCTGCCGTACGACGAGTCGTACCGGCTGGAGATGCCGGACGGCACCGACATCCACGTCGAGGTGGTGGAGCCGAAGCGACCGGTCGACGGGCACCCGACCGTGGTGTTCGTGCACGGCTTCTGCCTGGACATGGGGACGTTCCACTTCCAGCGCAAGTTGCTCACCGAGCGCGGCGAGCACCGGATCGTCGCGTACGACCAGCCCGGGCACGGCCGCTCGGGCCGGCTGGAGACCGGCGAGTACGACCTCGAGCGGCTCGGCCGCACCCTGCGCCGGGTGATCGACGCGACCACCCCGGAGGGGCCGCTGGTGCTGGTCGGGCACTCGATGGGCGGCATGACCATCATGGCGTTCGCCGAGCTGTTTCCGGAGATGTTCGGCGACCGGGTGGTCGGCACGGTGCTGATGGCCACCTCCGGCGGTCTGCTGGCGGAGAGCAAGCTGGTGGCTCCCGCCCTGCTCAACCGGGTCGGCGGCCCGGTGCTCTACATGGTCAACAACGCCACCCGGTACGGCGGCACGGTCATCGAGCACGCCCGGAGATCGACCCAGAACGTGGCCTGGCTGCTCACCCGCCGGCTCGGCTTCGGCACCGCGAAGCCCAGCGCGGCGCTGGTCTCGTACGTCGAGACGATGAACTCGCGGACCTCCGCCGACACGGTGACCCGCTACCTGCGTACCCTGGCCACCCACTCGCGGCTGCCCGCGCTGGCCGCGCTGGCCGGCACGCCGGTGCTGGTGGTGGTCGGCGACAAGGACCTGATCATCCCGGCCACCCACTCCGACGAGATCGTCCGGCGGCTGCCGCACGCCGAGGCGGTCCGGATCCCCGACAGCGGGCACGTGGTGATGCTGGAGCACGCGGAGCTGGTCAACGCGGCGCTGACCAGGTTCCTGGAGGGCTTGTGAGTCACGTCGTCGAGCTGTCCACCGCGGCCGACACCCAGGCGTTCGGGCGCCGGCTGGCCCGGCTGCTTCGCCCCGGTGACCTGCTGCTGCTCACCGGCCCGCTGGGGGCCGGCAAGACGGCGCTGACCCAGGGCATCGGCGCCGGGCTGCACGTGCGGGGTGACATCACCTCGCCCACCTTCGTCATCGCCCGGGTGCACCAGCCGGACCCGCAGCGGGGTGGCCGGGTGCCGCTGGTGCACGCCGACGCGTACCGGCTGGGCGACGCGGCGGACCCGCGGGCCGAGATCGACGACCTGGACCTGGACGCCTCGGTGGACGACTCGGTGACCGTGGTCGAGTGGGGCGAGGGCATGGTCGAGCAGTTGGCCGACACGCACCTGCGGGTCCGCATCGACCGCCGCGACGACGACACCCGGGTGATCGCGTTGGAGCCGGTCGGCGGCGACTGGGCGGCCCGGCTCACCGCCCTCGACTAGGCCGAGGGGTCACCGCAGCAGGTCGAGAAACTCCGCTGGCGTCAACCCGGCCTGGCGGAGAATCGAGGCGAGCGTGCCCCGCTTCACGGTGCCGTGCTGGGGCACCACCACGACGTTCCCTGCCGGGTTCCGGTAGACGGCGTGGCTGCCCTTGGTCCGGACATGGTCGAAGCCGGCCTTCTTCAGGGTGTCCAGCACCTTGCGCAGCGGCAGGTCGGCCAGCGCAGGGCTCATGCGGCTCGTCCGACCTGGAACGACGTCACCAGGGGAGTGGTCTCGATCGTCGGATTCTGAACCTCGTCGAGGTAGACCTCGACTGCCTCCCGCAGGTTGCTGAGGGCCTCGTCAAGCGTCTCGCCCTGGCTGGCGACGTCGAGTTCCAGGCAGCGGGCGACGTACCAGTCGTCCTCCTGGTGGACCGCCGCGGTCAAGGTGCGAGTCATGCCGCCTCCAGAAGTCGTGCTCCGACCTCCCATCCTAAAGAGGGCCGAGCCACCCGACCGGTACTGTCGTTCCTCGTTGTCGGTGTGGGCTGATAGGAAGAGAGCCAAGTCGCCCTCCTGGAAAGGTTGCCGATGCCCGACGACGCCCCCACCCTCGACCTGCTGGCCATGCTGCCGGAGGCGTGGCGTGCCGTGCTCACCCCGCACCTCGACCCGGCCCGCACGGCCGCGCTGGCCGAGTTCGTCGCCCGGGAATACGCCACCCAGACGGTCTTCCCGCCGGTGGCGGACCTCTTCTCCGCCTACCGGCTCTGCGGGCCGGAGCAGTGCCGGGTGCTGATCCTCGGGCAGGATCCCTACCACAGGGCGGGGCAGGCGCACGGGCTGAGCTTCAGCGTCCGCGACGGGGTGACCGTCCCGCCGTCGCTGCGCAACGTCTTCAAGGAGCTGGGCGAGGACCTGGGCGTGCCCAAGCCGCGCAGCGGCAACCTGGACGGCTGGGCGGCGCAGGGCGTGCTGCTGCTCAACGCGGTGCTCACCGTCCGCCAGGCCACCCCGGGCTCGCACGCCAACAAGGGGTGGGAGGAGTTCACCGACGCCACCATCCGGGCCCTCGACGCCCGGCCGGAGCGGGTGGTCTTCCTGCTCTGGGGCGGGTACGCCCGCAAGAAGGCGGCCCTGGTGACCAACCCGCAGCACGTGGTGCTGGAGGCCGGTCACCCCAGCCCGATGAACCCTCGTGGCTTCCTGGGCAGCCGTCCGTTCAGCGCGGCCAACAAGGCCCTCGCCGATGCCGGCCTGCCCACCGTCGACTGGGAACGCTCAGCGGGCTGACCCCGCCGGTGCTGGGCTCGCCGGACGGCTGGCTCCTCAGCCGGCTGGGGCCTCGGCGGCCTGCTGTCGCTGCCGGTGGCGGCGCAGCAGGTCGGCCGCCCGGGGGTCGGTCGCCTCCACCTGGACGAGCGGCACCACCCGGTAGCTCCGGTCGCCGTGCCGCACCTTGATGCCCGCCGGCAGCTCGTCGCACATCTGGGCCCTGAGCTCACCGTGCCGGGTCAGCCACCGGTGCTCGCCCGGCTCCTCCGGCTCGATGTGCACCCCGCCGTACTCGCCCCACCGGGCGTTCCACCGCTGCGCGTAGGCGGCGTTCAGCCATTCGGTGAGGCGTGCCGAGTCCCGCCACCGCACCGCGATCTCGACCGCGTCGGTCGGCAGGGGAGCGCCCTGGAGCAGCGCCGCGGTGCTCCCCGTCAGCAGGTACGGCAGGTCACCGAGCCGGTCGACGATCCGGTCCAGCCCGAGACCGTCCAGCACCTCGGCCAGCGGGCGCGCGGCCTGCTCGGTGAGCCGGGCGTCGAGATGCGCGTCCAACTCCTCGACGCCGATGGTGAGCTGCAGATCCATGGCGGCCAGCAGCCGTTCGAGCGCCGGCAGGCTGGGGGAGCGGTCGCCGCGTTCGATCCTGGCCACCGTGGCCTGGCTGACCCCGGCCAGTTCCGCCAGCCGGCGCTGGTTCAGCTCGTGGAGCTGCCGCTGCCGGCGGATCACGTCACTCAGGAGGGCGGCCAACCGGGTCTCGGGCATCCCCGGATGGTGCCGCAGAGGTTTGTGAGCGTGATACCTCAGAGTCATCAAGATGACTCTGAGGTATCAGGCTCGTCGCGGTTGTTCGATTCGGGCGGGCAATGACGCAGGGTGATCCCACCCGCCGCGCCCGGGCGGCGCGGCGAGGTCCAGCAACGCGGGCCGGGTGGGGGCGTCACGGCTGGTGACCGAGCGGCCGACTACGCTGGCATATCGTGCTCGTACTCGTGGTGGACTCCTCGACCCCCGCGGTGACCGCGGCGCTGGCGGAGGTCTCCGCCGACGGCGTCGCGCTCCGCGCCCAGCGGTGCACCGTCGACGCCCGGGCGCACGGTGAGCTGCTCGCCCCGCAGGTCGAGGCGGTGCTGGCGGACGCCGGGGCCCGCGTCGCCGACCTCACCGCGATCGTCGCCGGGCTCGGCCCGGGCCCGTTCACCGGGCTGCGGGTGGGGCTGGTCACCGCCGCCACCATGGGCCAGGTCCTCGACGTCCCCACGTACGGCGTCTGCTCGCTGGACGCGATCGGCCACCCGGCGGCGGCCGGCGAGCCGGTCCTGGCCGCCAGCGACGCCCGCCGCCGGGAGATCTACTGGGCGGTCTACGACGGCGCCGGCCAGCGGATCGCCGGCCCGAACGTCGACCTTCCGGCGGTCGCCGCCGAGCGGGCCCGCGACCTCGCCGTCACGGCCACGGTCGGCGACGGCGCCCACCGGTACGCCGACGTCCTCGGGCTGCCGGTGCGGGCCGAGCCGCGCTACCCGGACCCGTTGGCGCTGGTCGGGCTGGCCGCCGAGCGGATCCGTGCCGGCGCACCCGGGGAGCGGCTCACCCCGCTCTACCTGCGCCGCCCCGACGCGGTGGCGGCCACCGGCCACAAGCCGGTCCTGCCGTGACGGCTCCCGCCCGGCTGGAGCGGTTCCGGTGGTGGCACATCGACCAGGTGCTCAGAATCGAGGCCGACCTCTTCGGCGCCGAGCAGTGGTCGCCGGGAATGTTCTGGAACGAGCTGGCCAACGGGCACTTCTACCTGGTCGCCACGGACGCCGACGGTGCCGTGCTCGGCTACGCGGGGTTGACCGTGCAGGCCGACGAGGCGTGGGTGCAGAACATCGCGGTCCGCCGGGACGCCCAGCGGCACGGCCTGGGCCGGGCGCTGCTGGAGGCGCTGCTCGCCGAGGCGGCCCGTCGCCGCGCGCCCGCCGTGCTGCTGGAGGTGGCCGCCGACAACGCGCCGGCCCAGCGGCTCTACGCCAGCTACGGCTTCGAACCGATCGGCGTACGCCGGGGCTACTACCAACCGAGCAACACCGACGCGCTGGTCATGCGGCGCGGGACGGACTGAGAGGCGATGGCTGACGAACCGCTGATCCTGGGCATCGAGACCTCCTGCGACGAGACCGGTGTGGGGATCGTCCGCGGGCACACCCTGCTCGCCGACGCGCTCGCCTCCAGCGTCGAGGAGCACGCCCGGTTCGGTGGCGTGGTGCCCGAGGTGGCCAGCCGGGCCCACCTGGAGGCGATCGTGCCGACCATGGACCGGGCGCTGAAGGAGGCGGGGGTGACCCTCGCCGACATCGACGCCATCGCCGTCACCTCCGGTCCCGGCCTGGCCGGCGCGCTGCTGGTCGGCGTGGCGGCGGCGAAGGGCTACGCGCTGGCCGCCGAGAAGCCGGTGTACGGGGTCAACCACCTCGCCGCGCACGTGGCCGTCGACACCCTGGAACACGGGCCGCTGCCCGAGCCGGCGATCGCCCTGCTGGTCTCCGGCGGCCACTCCTCCCTGCTGCGGGTCGACGACCTGGCGACCGGGGTGACGCCGCTCGGCGCCACCATCGACGACGCCGCCGGGGAGGCCTTCGACAAGGTGGCCCGGCTGCTCGGCCTGCCGTTCCCCGGCGGACCGTACATCGACCGGGAGGCCCGGGCCGGCGACCCGGCGTCGATCGCCTTCCCGCGCGGCCTCACCGCCGCCAAGGACCTCGCCGCCCACCGCTACGACTTCTCCTTCTCCGGCCTGAAGACGGCCGTCGCCCGCTGGGTGGAGGGGCGGCAGCGGGCCGGCGAGGCGGTGCCGGTGGCCGACGTGGCGGCCTCCTTCCAGGAGGCGGTCTGCGACGTGCTCGTCACCAAGGCGCTGGCCGCATGCCGGGCCGACGGCATCGACACGCTGGTGATCGGCGGCGGGGTGGCGGCGAACTCCCGGCTGCGGGCGATGGCCGAGCAGCGGGCCGGCAAGCACGGCATCCGGGTCCGGGTGCCCCGGCCGAAGCTCTGCACCGACAACGGCGCGATGGTGGCCGCGCTCGGCTCGCACCTGGTCGCCTCCGGTGTCGCACCGAGCCGGCTGGACCTGCCGGCCGACTCGGCGCTGCCACTGACCACGGTGAGCGTGTGACGGCGAGGGAGGGGTGGCGGCTGTGATCGTCCGGATGTGGGAGGCGCGGGCCGAGTCGTACGGCCTCGCCGACCTGGTCACCTGGGTCTGCGACACGGCGCTGCCCGAGTTCGAGCACGACCCGCTGCACCTGTCCAGCGAGGTCTTCTCCTCCACCGACCACCGGGTGGTGGTGATCTCCAAGTGGCGGAGCAGCCCGCGCGAGCTGCCCGACCCGCCGGCCACGCTGCTCGCCCGCCCGCCGCACTCCTGGGACTTCACCCAGGTCGACCGCTGACCCCGGCGGCCCGCCCGGGCCGGAATTCGTTCGCGTCGAGGCAGGCCGGGGACCTAGCGTCGAGGAGTCATGCGCTTCTCACCGGCCGGTGATCCCGGCACCCCCGACGACCGGTCCGCCACCCGCTACCTGGTGTGGCTGGCCGGCCGGCACCCCATGCTCTTCGGCAGCGGCATCGCGCTGGGTGTCGTCTGGATGGTGGCCCAGGCGCTGATGCCCGCGGCCGTGGGTCGGGCGATCGACGCCGGCCTCACCCACCGCGACCCGGATGCGCTGGTCACCTGGGCCGCCACCCTCTTCGGGCTGGGCGTGCTCCAGGCGGTCGCCGGGGTGTTGCGGCACCGCTGCGCGGTGCACAACTGGCTCGCCGCCGCGTACCGGACGGTGCAGCTCACCGTGGAGGCGACCAACCGGCTCGGCGCCGCGCTGCCCCGCCGGGTCGCCGCCGGTGAGGTGGTCGCCATCGGTACGGCCGACATCGGCCAGATCGGCCACGCCGTGGACATCACCGCCCGGGGCACCGGTTCGGTGGTCGCCATCGCCACCGTCGCGGCGATCCTGCTCACCGCGTCGGTGCCGCTCGGGCTGGTCGTGGTGCTCGGCGTACCGCTGCTGATGGGGCTGGTCGGGTTGCTGATCCGGCCGCTGCACCGGCAGCAGCAGGCGTACCGGGACTCCGAGGGGCGGCTCACCGCGCGGGCCGGGGACATCGTCTCCGGGCTGCGGGTGCTGCGCGGGGTGGGCGGCGAACCGGTGCTGTCGGCCCGGTACCGCGAACAGTCCCAGCGGTTGCGCGCCGACGGCCTGCGGGTGGCCCGGGTGGAGGCGCTGCTCCAGGCGGCGCAGATCCTGCTCCCCGGTGCGTTCCTGGTGCTGGTGACCTGGCTGGGGGCCCGGTTCGCGTTGCGCGGTGAGCTCAGCGCCGGTCAGCTCGTCGCCTTCTACGGCTACACCGCGTTCCTGGTCAGCCCGCTGCGCAACCTCACCGAGGCGGCCGACAAGCTGACCCGGGGCCACGTGGCCGCCCGCCGGGTGGTCCGGCTGCTGCGCCTCGCCCCGGAGCTGGCCGAGCCGGCCCGGCCGGTGCCGCTGCCCGACGGGCCGGGCGAGCTGGTCGACGAGCGGTCGGGGCTGGTGCTGCGCCCCGGCACGTTCACCGCGCTGGCGGCGACCGACCCGGCCGACGCCGCCGAGATCGCCGACCGGCTCGGCCGGTACGTCGACGGCGACGTCACGCTGCACGGCGTACCGCTGCGGGAGGTGGCGCTGGCGACGGTGCGCGAGCGGATCCTGGTGGCCGACAACGACGCGCACCTGTTCACCGGCCCGCTGCTCGCGGAGCTGGACCCGCACGACCGCGGCGACCGGGCCGCCGTCGAGGCGGCGCTGGTCGCGGCGAGCGCCACCGACGTGGTGGCCGGCCTGCCCGACGGCCTGGACAGCCGGGTGGCCGAGCGGGGCCGGGAGTTCTCCGGCGGCCAGCGGCAGCGGCTGCGGCTGGCCCGGGCGCTGGTCGCCGACCCGGAGACGCTGGTCCTGATCGAGCCGACCAGCGCGGTGGACGCGCACACCGAGGCCCGGATCGCCGACCGGCTGGGTGCGGCCCGGCGCGGCCGGACCACGCTGGTCTGCACCACGTCCCCGCTGGTGCTGGGACGGGCCGAGCACGTGATCTTCGTGGAGGACGGCAAGGTGGTGGCCGAGGGCCGGCACGACGAGCTGCTCGCCGCCGAGCCGCGTTACGCGGCCGCGGTGAGCCGGGAGGAGGAGGCGTGAGCACCGCGCTGCCCGTCGCCGACGCCGACCAGGTGCGCCGGTACGCCCGCACGCTGGTGCGCCGGCATCCGCGCGCCCTGGTCGGGGCGCTCGGCCTGCACGCGCTGGGCGCGGCGGCCGGCCTGGTCGCGCCCCGGCTCCTCGGCGACCTGGTGGAGGGGATCTCCCGGGGCGTGTCGACGGTGACCGTGGACCGGGTCGCGCTGGCCATCGCGGGTTTCGTGGTGGCCCAGGCGGTGCTGGTCCGCCTCGCGCACCTGGCGTCGGCCCGGCTCGGCGAGCGGGTCCTCGCCGAGTTGCGCGAGGAGTTCGTCGACCGGGTGCTCGCCCTGCCGCTGTCCACCGTGGAGCGGGCCGGCACCGGTGACCTGCTGACCCGGACCTCGCGGGACGTCGCCGCGCTCTCCAAGACGGTGCGGTTCGCGATGCCGGAGACGCTGATCGCGGCGGTGACCGTGGTGCTGATCGTCGGGGCGCTGCTGGTCACCGGCCCGCTGCTGGCGCTGCCCTGCCTGCTGGCGGTGCCGGTCCTCTGGGCCGGCACCCGCTGGTACCTGCGCCGCGCCCCCGCCGGTTACCTGCGGGAGAACGCCGCCTACTCGGACATCACCGACGGGATCAGCGAGGCGGTGGAGGGGGCCCGGACCACCGAGGCGCTGCGCCAGCAGGCCCGCCGCCGGGCCCGCGGCGACGCCGACATCCGCCGGTCGTACGCGGCCGAGCGCTACACGCTCAACCTGCGGACCGTCTTCTTCCCGGTCGCCGAGATCGGGTACGTGCTGCCGGTGACGGCCACCCTGCTGATCGGCGGCTGGTTCCACCTCAGGGGCTGGGTCAGCCTGGGGCAGGTCACCGCGGCCACCCTCTACGTGCAGCAGCTGGTGGACCCGATCGACCGGCTGCTCTCCTGGCTGGACGAGCTGCAGGTGGGTGGCGCCTCGATGGCCCGGCTGCTCGGGGTCTCCGCCGCCGACCCGGTACCCCCGGCGCCGGCCGGTGCCGCGCCGGCCGACGGGGACCGCCGGGTCGCCGCCCACGACGTCCGGTACGCCTACCGCGACGGTCACGACGTGCTGCACGGGGTGACCCTGGTGCCCCGGCCGGGGGAGACGCTGGCCATGGTCGGCCCGTCCGGCGCCGGCAAGTCCACCCTGGGCCGGCTGCTGGCCGGGGTGCACGCCCCCCGGTCCGGTTCGGTGACCGTGGACGGCCGGCAGCTGGCGGGGCTGCCCCTGGCCGAGCTGCGTACCCACGTGGCGCTGGTCAGTCAGGAGCACCACGTCTTCATCGGCACGCTGGCGGAGAACGTGGCGATGGTCCGCCCGGACGCGGACGACGCGGCCGTCCGGTCGGCGCTGGCCGCGGTGGACGCCCTCGATTGGGCGCAGGCCCTGCCCGACGGGGTGCGGACCGTGGTGGGCGCGGGCGGGCATCCGCTCTCCCCGGCGCAGGCGCAGCAGCTGGCCCTGGCCCGGCTGGTGCTCGCCGACCCGCACACGCTGGTGCTGGACGAGGCGACCTCGCTGATCGACCCGCGGGCGGCCCGGGCGCTGGAGCGCTCGCTGGCCGCGGTGCTGCGCGGGCGCACGGTGATCGCCATCGCGCACCGGCTCTTCTCGGCGCACGACGCGGACCGGGTGGCGGTGGTGGAGGACGGTCGGATCGCCGAGCTGGGCAGCCACGACGAGCTGGTCGCGGCGGACGGCTCGTACGCGGCGCTCTGGCGCTCCTGGCACGGCTGAGCCGGGCGGGGTCGCGGTCCCGCCCGGCTGTCCGGCCGCGTGGGTCGGGTCGGCTCGGTCAGCTGCGGCGCAGCACCCGGTAGGTGGCCAGGCCTGCGGTGCCGAGGGCGGCGAGGAAGACCAGCCAGACCACGGTGGTGCTGACCCCGGTGGAGGGGCCGATCGGGGCGCCGGCCCGGGCGGCGGCCAGCAGCGAGTCGCTCTGCGCCGGGGGCATGGCGGCCGGCGGCAGCTGCTGCCAGCGGACCAGCCCGGTGCTCTCCAGCATCTGCATGTGGTCGGAGACGAACTTGTTGGCCTCGTCGGCGAGCTTGCGGACGATCGGGTCGCGGGTGCTGGCCCGTACCGCGCCGATCACCGGGAAGATCTTGCCGTGGGCGACCCGGAGGCGGGTGACGAAGATCTGGTCGAACTGGGCGCCGCGGGCCTCCTGCATCTCCGACAGCCACCCCTTCTGCTCGACGGTGGGGTCGGTCGGCAGGGTGGTGCCGAGGCGGTTGGCGGCCTCCACCACCAGCTGGTCGAGGACGCCGTGCTGGCGGGAGATCTCCGCGCCGACCTCCCGGACCCGCTTCGACCGGCCCTTCTCGGCCGCCATCTGACCGGCCGGCATCTCCCAGAGCCCGGCCAGGCGTACGCCGTTGAGCAGGGTCATGTCGGCGGCGTTGAGCTGGTTGCCGGGCGCCGGGGCGGCGGAGGCGGCGCCGGGCAGCGGCGCCAGCCCGGCCAGCACGGCGATGAGCAGGACGGCGACCCGGCGGGCCGGGAGCCCGGACCGGCGACGTACGGATTCCAGCGGTGCCATGCTGCGGTGCCTCCTCCTGGCGGACCTGACCCGGTTCGGGCCGCCGGCACCGGCCGGCGACCCGTCGTCGTCTGGTACGGCCCGACGGCCCGAACAGTTCACCGACGCTCCCAAGTGATCGTCTCCCGCAAAGAAGCCGTTGCAAAGGAAACTTTGCAACGATAGCTTTGCAGTCATGACACCCCGCGAGATCCGACCCGACGCCACCTCCCTGCGCGGCCTGGCACATCCGCTGCGGGTGCGCATCCTCAACGTGCTCCGCGAGCAGGGCCCCGCCACCGCCACCCTGCTCGCCGAGCGGCTCGGCCAGTCCACCGGCGCCACCAGCTACCACCTGCGCCAACTCGCCCAGTACGGCTTCGTCGTCGACGACCCGCAGCGGTCCGCCGGCCGGGAACGCTGGTGGCGGGCGGCGCACCGCAACACCGTGCTCGACAGCGACCTCGGCGAACAGGCGTCCGCCGACACCGAGGCCTACCTGCGCGCCGTCGCGGCCGCGTACGCCGAGCGGGTCGACCGCTGGCTCGGCGAGTGGGCCGCCCTGCCGCGCGAGTGGGCGGCCACCGGCACGCTGAGCAACTGGCGGCTGCGGCTCACCCGGGCCGAGGCCGCCGAGCTGCACGAACGGCTCTTCGCGCTGCTGGACGACTACCGGCGGGACGACCCCGAGGTCCCCGCCCCGCCCGGCACCGAGTCGGTGGTGCTCCAGGCGCAGATCCTGCCCTTCCTGCGCCGGCCCGGCACGGCGGAGGGGGAGCGGTGAGCCGGCGACGGGGCCCGCTGACCGGGCTGCTCGCCGCCGAGCTGATCTCGCTGACCGGCACCCGGATGAGCATGGTGGCGCTGCCCTGGTTCACCCTGGCCACCACCGGCAGCGCCGCCCGCGCCGGCGTCGTCGCGTTCGCCGAGATGCTGCCGTACGTGCTGGCCTGCGGGCTCGGCGGCCCGCTGCTGGACCGGCTCGGTCACCGGCGGGTGAGCGTGGTGGCCGATGTGGCCAGCGCCCCGGTGCTGCTGGCGGTGCCCGTGCTGCACCACGCGGGGCGGCTCGACTTCGGCCTGCTGGTCACCCTGATCGCCCTGGTCGGCATGCTGCGCGGCTTCGGCGAGACGGCGAAACGGGTGCTCTTTCCCGAGGCGGTGGCCGCCTCCGGGATGGCGCTGACCCGGGCCACCGCGCTGCACGACGGGCTGGGCCGGCTGGCCACCCTGCTCGGGGCGCCGCTGGCCGGCGTGCTCATCCTGGCCCTGGAGGCCCCGGCGGTGCTGGCGCTGGACGCGGTGAGCTTCCTGCTCGCCGGCCTGGTCGTGGCCGCCCTGGTGCCGGCCCGCCCCCGCAGGGTGCCCCCGGCGGTCGACGGGCCCACCGCGCCGGACGCCGTCCGGGACGGGTCACCGGACGGAGGTCGGCCGTCGGCCCGGCGAGCGGGCTACCTCGCCGCGCTCGGCGAAGGGCTGCGCTTCCTGTTCCGGGACCCGCTGGTCGGCTCGGTGACCGTGCTGCTGCTCGTCACCAACCTGGCCGACGCCGCGTACTCCTCGGTGCTGGCCCCGGTCTGGGCGCGGGAGGTGGCCGGCTCCCCGGCCGCGCTCGGCGCCCTCTCCGCCGCGTTCGCCGTCGGCGCGGTGCTCGGCAACGTGGTCTTCACCGCGCTCGCCCCGCGCGTCCCGCGCTTCGCCACCTTCGCCGTCGGCTTCCTGGTCGGTGGCGCGCCGAGGTTCCTGGCGCTGGCCCTGGTCGACCGGCTCTGGGCGGTCTACCTGATCTCGTTCGTGGCCGGGTTGGGTCTCGCCGCGATCAACCCGATCCTCGGCGCGATCACCTACGAGCGGATCCCCGAGGCGCTGCGCGCCCGGGTCCTCGGGCTCGGGCACGCGATCTCCTGGGGCGGCATCCCGCTCGGCGGCCTGCTCGCCGGCTACTGCGCCGACCTGGCCTCACCGGCGGTGGCGGCGCTGGTCTTCGGCGGCGCCTACCTCGCGGTGACCGTCTGGCCGCTGCTCAGCCCGACCTGGCGCCGACTGGACGGCCCACCGCCCACCCCGGCGCCGCAGGCGGTCGACGACCGTCCCCGGGACCGCTCAGCCGGCGTCGAGCGGGTCGGCCAGTAGCCGTTCGAAGGCCAGCTCGGCGGCGCCGACCAGCGCCGCGTCGTCGCCCAGCTTGGGGGTACGCAGCCGGACGTGCTCCAGGCAGGCGGGCAGCGCCATCGAGTTGAGCCGGCTGCGGACCTGGGCCGCGGCGGCCAGGTAGAGGTCGCGCATGGTGCCGCCGAAGATGACCATCTCCGGGTTGAAGATGTTGACCAGGTTGGCGACGCCGAAGCCGAGCCAGTCGCCGGCCTGCCGGACGGCCTTCTGGGCCCGGGCGTCGCCCCGGTCGGCGGCGTCGAAGAGCCCGAGCAGCGCCTCCCGGCCCCGGGCGTCGTCCCGGCCGGCGGTGCGCAGCAACCCGTGCTCGCCGATCTCGGTCTCCCAGCAGCCGCGGGAGCCGCACTCGCAGCGGACGCCGTCGCGGACCACCACCATGTGGCCGACCTCGCCGCCGTACCCGCCGTGGCCGGTGAGCCGCCGGCCGCCGGCGATGATGCCGGCGCCGACGCCGACGTCGCCGTACAGGTAGATCACGTTGTCGCAGCCGGCGGCGGCGCCGCGGGCGTGTTCGGCGAAGGCCGCCACGTCGGCGACGTTCCCGACCGTGATGGGTACGTCGATGCCCAGCTCGGCGGCGAGCGCGGCGCCGATCGGCTCGTCCACCCAGCCGGTGGTGGGACTGAGCCGGACCAGTCCGTCCTCGCGCCGGACCATGCCGCAGACCGCCACGCCGGCGCCGACGCAGACGGCATCCGCGGGCACCGCGTGGTGCATCTCCTTGACCGCGCCGGCCAGCAGTGGGGCGGCCTCCCCGGCCAGCAGGTTGCGCGGCCGGTCCAGTTCACGGCGGTCGAGCACCGCGCCGCCGAGACCGACCCGCGCGGCGCGCAGCCGGTCCACCTCCACCGAGTACGCGTACGCGTAGACCCGACCGGACTCGGGCCGGACGACCAGTGACGGTCGTCCGGCCCGGCCGGTCTCCTTCGGCGTCCCCTCGCTGACCAGCCCGGCGCCGGCCAGGTCGGCGGTCAGCGCGCCGATGGTGCTCCGGTTGAGCCCCAGCGCGGTGGTGAGTTCCGCGCGGGTGGTGGCCCCGCGGACGTGCACGTACCGCAGCAACGCGCCCAGGTTCTGCCGCCGGATCTCGTCCTGGCTGGGTCCCGCACGCATCGCCACCGCCACCTGCTCGGGCCGGGTCAGCGGGCGCCGGTGGCGGCGGAACGCCGCCGCGACAGCGCGTCCACGCTCGCGGCGAGGAGCAGGACCAGACCGGTGACCACGTACTTCACTCCCGAGCTGTAACCCATCAGGCCCATGCCGTTGTCGATGACCGCGACCACGGCGCCGCCGAGCACCGCGTCCAGGACGCGGCCCTTGCCACCGAAGAGGCTGGTGCCACCGATCACGGCCGCACCGACGGCGTAGAGGAGCACGTTACTGCCGCCGGTGTTCGGGTCCACCGAGTTGGCCCGGCTGGCGGCCACGATGCCGCCGACGGCGGCCATCGCGGAGCAGATCACGAAGACCGAGATGCGGATCTTGTCGACGTTGATGCCGGCCCGGCGGGCGGCTTCCTTGTTGCCGCCGACCGCGTAGATGTGCCGGCCGTAGCTGGTGCGCTGGAGCACGAAGGTCCAGATGACCAGGAGTACCGCGATGATCGGCACCACGATCGGCACGCCCTTGAGCGAGGTGACCAGCACGTTGCGGCTGCGCTCCTGGTTGAGCAGGGCGACGGCCAGGCCGAGGAGGACGGCGAGGATGCCGATCCGGGCGGCGACCACGGCGATCGGGTCGGTGAGCAGACCCCGGGCGACGCGGTTGCGGTGCCGCAGCAGCTGCACGGCGGCGTAGCCGGCGATCGCGAGGCCGGCGAGCAGCCAGCCCAGGGCGGGGGAGAGGTTGCGGTTGGCGATCGCGACCAGCGTGTCGTCCCGCACCGAGATGTTGGTGCCCGACTTCATGAGCATCAGCACGATGCCCTGGAAGGCGAGGAAGCCGGCGAGGGTGACCACGAAGGACGGGATGCCGACCTTGGCCACCAGGACGCCGAGGATCGTGCCGATCAGCACGCCGGTGGCGATGGCGGCGAGCACCGCCACGTACCAGGGGTAGCCGAGGACGGTCACGACGTTGGCCAGGATGGCCGCGCAGACGCCGCTGGCGAAGCCCGCGGAGAGGTCGATCTCGCCGAGCAGCAGCACGAAGACCAGGCCCATGGCGATCAGCGTGGTCGCGGCGCCCTGGGTGAAGAGGTTGGCGAAGTTGCCGGCGCTGAGGAACGACGGCCGCATGATCGAGAAGACCGTGCAGAGCACGATCAGCCCGAGCACGGCGGGCAGCGCGCCGATGTCGCCGCCGCGTACCCGGCTGACGTAGTTGCGGACGTGGCTGCCGACGGTCGGCGCCGGCGCGACGGCGGCCGGGCCTTCCTTCTTGACGACGGTGGTGGTCATCGGACGGCTCCCGGGTTGGTGTCGGCGGACTCGGCGCCGCTGCCGGTGGTGCTCAGGGCGGGCTCGGCGACCAGGCCGAGGTTGCCGGAACGCCCGGCGGTGATCAGCTCCACCACCTGCGAGTGGGTGATGTCGGTGGTCTTCACCTGGGCGACCATCTGGCCGAGGTAGAGCGCGGCGATCCGGTCGGAGACGGCGAAGACGTCGTTCATGTTGTGCGAGATCAGCACCACGGCCAGGCCGTTGTCGGCGAGCCGGCGGACCAGTTCGAGCACCTGGGCGGTCTGCGCGACGCCGAGGGCGGCGGTCGGCTCGTCCAGGATGACCAGCCTGCTGTTCCAGAGCACGGCCTTGGCGATGGCGACGGTCTGCCGCTGGCCGCCGGAGAGGCTGGAGACGTGCTGGCGCAACGACTTCACGGTGCGGACGCTGAGCCCGGCGAGGGTCTCGGCGGCCATCTGCTCCATGGTCGGCTCGTCGAGCACGATGCCGCTGCGCTTCTCCCGACCGAGGAACATGTTCTGCACGATGTCGAGGTTGTCGCAGAGCGCGAGGTCCTGGTAGACGACCTCGATGCCCAGCGCGGAGGCGTCGCGCGGGCTGTTGATGGTGACCGGGCGACCGTCGAAGAGGAACTCGCCGGAGTCGGCCGGGTAGATGCCGCTGATGCACTTGACGAGCGTCGACTTGCCGGCGCCGTTGTCGCCGACGAGGGCGGTCACCTCGCCGGGGTGCGCGGCGAAGGCGACGTCACGCAGGACCTGGACGGGACCGAAGCTCTTGTCGATCCCGCGCAGCTCCAGCAGGGGGGTTGCGGACACTGGGGGTCTCCTTCGGATGGAGGGGAGATCTCGGGTCCCGTCCGGCGTGGGCGCCGCCCGGCACGGAGGTCCGTGCCGGGCGGCGCCGCGTGCAGCGGGTACGACCGTTGGCGTGGGTCAGCTGATGCCGGCGTCGGCGCAGAGCTTCGCGTACGCCCCGGTGCAGAGCTCGTCCTTGGTCACGAAGCCGTCGGTGACGACGTCCTTGACGTTCTCCTTGTAGATCGCCTTCGGCTCGAGCAGGACGGCGGGGACATCCCGGCCACCCTCCGGGTCCTTGACGGTCTGGCCGGTGTCCTTCTTCTCGCCCTTGGCGACGGCGATGGCCAGCTCGGAGGCCGCGTCGGCCTCCTTCTTGATCGCCTTGTAGACGGTCATGCACTGGTCACCGGCGAGGATGTTCTGCAGGCCCTGCGGGGTGGCGTCCTGGCCGGTCACCGGGACCTTGCCGTTGAGCTTGTTCTTCTTCAGCACCGAGATGGCGGCGTTGCCGAGGCCGTCGTTGGCGGCGAGCACACCGTCGATCTTGCCGTTGGCCTTGGTCAGCTGCTGCTCGAAGATCGTGGCGGCCTGGGCGTTGTCCCAGTCCGGCACCGAGTCGTCGGCGACCTTGGTGTACTCCTTCGAGTCGAACTTCGGCTTGAGGACCGAGTCGTACCCGTTCTTGAACAGGGTCGCGTTGTTGTCCGTCGGCGAGCCGTTCAGGTAGGCGATCGCCGGGTTCTTGGCGCCCTTGTCGGACAGGCACTTGCTCAGGCCCTCGCCCTGGAGCTTGCCGACGGCCTCGTTGTCGAAGCTGACGTAGTACTGTGCCGAGCCGCCCAGCGTGAGCCGGTCGTAGTCGATGGTGGCGATGCCCTGCGACTTGGCCTTGTCGAGCACGGCCTTGCCGGTGCCCGAGTCCAGGTTGACGATCATCAGGGCGGTCACGCCGCTGGTGATCATCTGGTCGGCGATGGTCTGGAAGGCGCTCTTGTCGCCCTGCGCGTTCTGGATGTCGGACTCGACACCCGCGGCGTCGAACGCCTCCTTGAGGAACTTGCGGTCCGCGCCCTCCCAGCGGGCGGAGGACTTGCTGTCGGGCAGGATCACGCCGATCTTCGGCTTCTTGTCGTTCGAGCCGCCGGCCTGGTTGTCGGACGAACCGCCGTTGTCACCGCAGGCGGCCATGCTGCCGGTGGCCAGCAGGCCCACGGCGGCGAAGGTGAGGAAGCCCTTGCGCATCTGCACGGGTCCTTTCGGGGGTGGGGGAGTGTTGTCGATGTTTTGTTGTGCCCGGCAACGTATTCCCGCACGCCGCTCGACCGCAAGGGTGTCGAGGTCGGAAGTTTGTTGGCAGCGGTAACAATTCCGCAACGCGGCGGACATGCCCTGGTCACCGGCTCGGAAACCGCTCTCCACGGCCGGCGGACGGCGGCCCGGGCGGCCGCCCGACGGTCAGCCGCCGCCGGCGATCGGGGCGGTCGCGGCGTCGGTGAGGGCGACCAGGTCTTCGGGAGCCAGTTCGACCTGGAGACCCCGGCGGCCCGCGGAGACGTACACCGTCGGGTGGTTCAGGGCCGACACGTCGACCACCGTGGGCAGCCGGCGGCGCTGGCCGAGCGGGCTGATCCCGCCGCGCACGTAACCGGTGGCCCGCTCGGCTACCGCCCGGTCCGCCATGGCGGACCGCTTGCCGCCCACCGCCGCGGCGAGCGCCTTGAGATCCAGCTCGCCGGTGACCGGGACGACGGCCACCGTCAGCGCGCCGTCGACCTCGGTGACCAGCGACTTGAACACCCGCTCCGGCGGCACCCCGAGGGCCGCCGCCACCAGGGCGCCGTAGTTCGCGGCGTCCGGCGACACGTCGTACGGGTGGGTGCGGTGGACGATCTTGCGCTTCGTCAGCAGCGCCGTCGCCGGAGTGCCCTGTCCCGCCATGTCCGACAAGCTAACCTGCCGCGACCGGTCCGGCGAGCCGGAAACCGACCAGCGGGCGCAACCGTCAGGCCGGCGCCGGCCGGCCGATCAGCACCGTCGGCGCGCCGGCCACCCGGGTCAGCACCAGGCTCGCCCCCGCGCCGCCGGCCAACCGCAGGTCCCGGCGGAGCTTCTCCGGCTCCAGCGCCGAGCCGCGCTTGAGGATCTCCACCCGGCCGACCCCGCGCTCCCGCAGCAGGGCGCGCAGCCGCTTCAGCGAGAACGGCAGCACGTCGGTGATCTCCAGGCAGCGGGCGAACGGGGTCGGTCGCGCCTCGTCGGCGTAGAGGTAGGCGATGTCCGGGTCGGCGAGGGTGGCGTCCAGCTCCGTCGCCAGCTCGGCGACCAGGTGTGCGCGGACCACCGCCGGGTCGGGGTCGTACAGGAACCGCCGGACCGGTCCGACCGGCGCCTCTCGGTCACCGGTGCCGGTCAGCTGGCGGACGTCGTCCCCGCGCAGCAGGGTGGCGCGGCGCGGGACCTCGGCGAGGCGGCCGCACCAGAGCGCCGCCTCCACCAGGTCGCCGTCCACACCGACCCACTCCGCCTCGGCCCCGGCCGGGATCAGCGCGTGGTCCAGGCCGGGGGCCACCTTGACCACGGTGTACGGCACCCGCTCGGCCAGCCCGGTGACGAAGTCCCACGGCGGCGAGTAGGCGTTCGGGTCGAAGATCCGCCGCCCGGTGCCGGCCCGACGCCGGGCCGGATCGCAGAAGACACCGTCCACCCCGGACACGTCGAACGCGGTGGCGTCCCCGCACTCCACCGTGAACAGGTCGGCCAGCCCGGCCGCCTCGGCGTTCGCGGCGGCCAGCGCCGCGGTCACCGGGTCGGCCTCCACGCCGTACACCCGGATGCCGGCGCGGGCGGCGGCCAGCGCGTCCGCGCCCAGGCCGCAACCCAGGTCGGCCAGGGTGCGCACCCCGGCGTCGCGTAGCCGCCGGGCGCGGCGGGCGGCGACCGGGCCGCGGGTCGCCTGCTCCAACCCGGCCCGGGTGAGGAACATCCCGGCCGCCGTCGACCCGAACTTGCCGACCGCGCGTCGGCGCAGCTCCGCCTGGGTGAGCGCGGTGGCGGCCAGCCCGGCCGGCACCCCCGACGACCGGAGCGCGGCCGCCGACGCCAGCGGGTCGCCGCCGGCCAGCTCGGTCGCCGCGGCGAGCGCGGCCGACCCCTCGGGGGTACGCAGCGCGGCGAACTGGTCGAGATCCACCGCGCCATTCTCCCGGTCGGGTGGGAGCCGCCCCGCGCCGGCCACCGGTGACTCGCCGGGCGGTTGGTTGGCACTCTCCTTGACGGAGTGCTAGCCACGGCATAACCTGCGATTAGCACTCTCCCATCGAGGGTGCCAGCGTTCGGGTCCTGCTGGACCCGGTGCGCGACGCCAGGCGGACCGGCACCCGCGACGACGGCCCCGCCCGGTGGCATGTGGCAGATTGACGCCGGCGGCTCGCCGTCGGTAACGACACCAAGTACCCCAGGAGGGTATGCCCGTGACTACCGCGACCAAGGTTGCGATCAAGCCGCTCGAGGACCGGATCCTGGTCCAGGCGAACGAGGCTGAGACCACCACGGCGTCGGGCATCGTGATCCCCGACACCGCCAAGGAGAAGCCGCAGGAGGGCACCGTCCTCGCTGTCGGCCCGGGCCGCATCGACGACAAGGGCAACCGGATCCCGGTTGACGTGGCCGTCGGCGACACCGTCATCTACTCGAAGTACGGCGGCACCGAGGTCAAGTACGCCGGCGAGGAGTACCTGGTGCTCTCCGCCCGCGACGTCCTCGCGGTCATCGAGAAGTAAGCAACCGATCAGTGTCGTTGCCCCGGTCCGGCTCGCCGGGCCGGGGCAACGTCGCTTCGAAGGGATACAGATGGCGAAGATCCTGAGCTTCTCGGACGACGCCCGGCACCTGCTGGAGCACGGTGTCAACGCCCTCGCGGACGCGGTCAAGGTCACCCTCGGCCCGCGCGGGCGCAACGTCGTCCTGGACAAGAAATTCGGTGCGCCGACGATCACCAACGATGGTGTGACCATCGCCAAGGAGATCGAGCTCACCAACCCGTACGAGAACCTCGGCGCGCAGCTGGTCAAGGAGGTGGCGACCAAGACCAACGACGTCGCCGGCGACGGGACCACCACCGCGACCGTGCTCGCCCAGGCCATGGTCCGCGAGGGCCTGCGCAACGTGACCGCCGGCACCAACCCGGCCGGCCTCAAGCGCGGCATCGACGCGGCGGCCGCCAAGGTCTCCGAGGCGCTGCTCGGCAAGGCCGTCGAGGTCTCCGACAAGGAGTCGATCGCGCACGTCGCCACGATCTCCGCGCAGGACGCCACCATCGGTGAGCTGATCGCCGAGGCGATGGAGCGGGTCGGCCGCGACGGCGTCATCACCGTCGAGGAGGGCTCCGCGCTCACCACCGAGCTGGAGGTCACCGAGGGCCTCCAGTTCGACAAGGGGTTCATCTCGCCGAACTTCGTCACCGACCTGGAGAGCCAGGAGGCGGTCCTCGAGGACCCGTACATCCTGATCACCACCCAGAAGATCTCGGCGATCGAGGAGCTGCTGCCGCTGCTGGAGAAGGTCCTCCAGGACAGCAAGCCGCTGCTGATCATCGCCGAGGACGTCGAGGGCCAGGCGCTCTCCACGCTGGTCGTCAACGCGCTGCGCAAGACCGTCAAGGTCTGCGCGGTCAAGGCGCCCGGCTTCGGTGACCGCCGCAAGGCGATGCTCCAGGACATGGCGGTCCAGACCGGCGCCGAGCTGGTCGCCCCCGAGCTGGGCTACAAGCTCGACCAGGTCGGCCTGGAGGTGCTCGGCACCGCCCGGCGCGTCGTGGTCGACAAGGAGAACACCACGATCGTCGACGGCGGTGGCCAGGCCACCGAGGTCGCCGACCGGGTCTCCCAGATCCGCAAGGAGATCGAGGCCTCGGACTCCGAGTGGGACCGGGAGAAGCTCTCCGAGCGGCTGGCCAAGCTCTCCGGCGGCGTCGCCGTCATCAAGGTGGGCGCGGCGACCGAGGTCGAGATGAAGGAGCGCAAGCACCGCATCGAGGACGCCATCGCGGCGACCAAGGCCGCGGTCGAGGAGGGTACGGTCCCCGGTGGCGGCGCCGCCCTGGCCCAGATCCTCCCGGTGCTCGCCGACGACCTCGGCTTCACCGGTGACGAGAAGGTCGGTGTCTCGATCGTGCGCAAGGCGCTGGTCGAGCCGCTGCGCTGGATCGCCCAGAACGCCGGCCACGACGGCTACGTCGTGGTGCAGAAGGTCGCCGCCCAGGAGTGGGGCAACGGCCTGGACGCCGCCAAGGGCGAGTACGTCGACCTGGTGAAGTCCGGCATCATCGACCCGGTGAAGGTGACCCGCAACGCGGTCACCAACGCCGCCTCGATCGCCGGCCTGCTGCTCACCACCGAGAGCCTGGTCGTCGAGAAGCCGGAGCAGGCCGACCCGGCCGCCGCCGGTGGTCACGGCCACGGCCACGGGCACAGCCACCAGCACGGCCCGGGCTTCTGACCCGACGTCGTACGCCTGGACAGGGCGCACCGCCTCCGCGGCGGTGCGCCCTGTCGCGTCCGGCGGGTGTTACGGAACCCTGACGTGGTTGGCGGCCGGTCCCGCCGGGCGGCGACACTGGACGCCATGACCACCCTCTCGCGGCGTGACGCCGCCCTGGCCGGGATCACCGCCGCCGTCGTGGCGGTCGGCGCGGCCGAGCCGGTGGCGGTCCTGACCGGTCCGCGCTCCGCCCCGCTGATCGCGGTCGGCGGGCTCGTCGTCGACGTCGTGCCCGAGCCGCTGAAGCAGTTCGCCATCTCCGTCTTCGGCACCTACGACAAGATCGCCCTACTGGTCGGCACGGGGGTGCTGCTCGCGGCCTTCGCCGCCCTGCTCGGGATGCTGGCCGTACGCCGGCTCTGGATCGGGCTGGCCGGCATCGCGGCCTTCGCCGCGCTGGGGGTGGCCGCCGCGCTGACCCGGGCCGGCGCGAACGGCTTCGACGCGCTGCCCTCGCTGATCGGGGCGGCCCTGGGCGCCGGCGTGCTCTGGGCGCTGCTGGCCGGCCCCCTGCGTCCGGACATCTGGGCTTGGTCCCCGCCGACACCCGCCGGGTCGCCCACGCCCGCCGGACCGGCCGAGCCCGCCGGACCGGCCGAGCCCGCCGGACCGGCCGAGCCCGTCGGTCGGCCCGGGCCCGTCGCGCCGGCCCGGCGTGCCGCACCGGCGGGGGAGGTGGACCCGGACGGGCGAAGGCGGTTCCTGGCCGGGGTGGGCTGGCTGACCGGGTCCGCGGCCGTGGTCGGCCTGGGCGGGCACTGGCTGGCCGGACAGCGCGGGGTCTCCTCGGCCCGCTCGGCGGTCACTCTGCCCGCCCCGGCCTCCCCGGCCCCGGCGGTGCCGCCCGGCGCCGACCTGCGGCTGACCCAGCTCGCCCCGTACACGACGCCGAACAGGGCGTTCTACCGGATCGACACCGCGCTGGTGGTGCCGCAGGTGGATCCGGAGACCTGGCGGCTGCGCATCCACGGCCGGGTCCGCAACCCGATCGAGCTGAGCTTCGCCGACCTGCTGGCCCGGCCGATGGTGGAGCGGTACGTGACGCTGGCCTGCGTCTCCAACGAGGTGGGCGGGGACCTGATCGGCAACGCGCTCTGGCTGGGCGTACCGATCAAGGAGCTGCTGGACGAGGCGCAGCCGGAGCAGGACGCCGACCAGGTGGTCGGCCGCTCGGTCGACGGCTGGACCTGCGGCACCCCCACGGCGGTGCTGAGCGACGGTCGGGACGCGCTGCTCGCGGTCAGCATGAACGGGGAGCCGCTGCCGGTCGAGCACGGCTTCCCGGTCCGGATGGTGGTTCCGGGCCTCTACGGGTACGTCTCGGCCTGCAAGTGGGTGACCGAGCTGGAGCTGACCCGGTTCGCGGACTTCGACGCGTACTGGGTGCCGCGGGGCTGGTCGGCGCAGGGGCCGATCAAGACGCAGTCCCGGATCGACACCCCGGGCCGGCGCAACCGGGTGGCCGCCGGTCCGGTGCCGGTGGCCGGGGTGGCCTGGGCGCAGCACCGGGGGATCCGCAAGGTGGAGGTACGCGTCGACGAGGGGCCCTGGCAGGAGGCCACCCTGGCGCCGGCGGTGTCGGACGACACCTGGGTGCAGTGGTCGTGGCGCTGGAACGCCACCCCGGGCGAGCACAGCCTCCAGGTCCGGGCCACCGACGCCGACGGCGAGACGCAGACCGCGCGGTCGGCGCCGGTCGCACCGGACGGGGCGACCGGCTGGCACACCGTCCGGGTGCGGGTGGACTGACACGCGCCGAGGCCACGCCCGGTCGGGCGTGGCCTCGGTGACGTCGATCGGTGCCGGTCAGGCGATCTTGCGCTGGTCGGGGACCGTCTTGGGCTGCTCGGTCAGGGCGCCGCGCTGGTCCGGGACGGTCGACTTGTGCGGCCGGCCCAGGCGGGCCTCCAGGCGGGCGACGTCCACCCGGCTCTGCCGGCGGTCGGCGGCGTCCTCCCAGCCGACGGCGAGCAGCCGCAGCCGCTCGGACTCGCTGAAGCCACCCCACACGCCGTACGGCTCGCGGACGGCGAGGGCGTGGGCGGCGCACTCGGCCCGCACCGGGCAGGCCTTGCACACTGCCTTGGCGCCGGACTCACGACGCAGTCGAGAGGATCCCCGCTCGCCGTCCGGGTGGAAGAACTGGGCGCTGTCCCGGCCCCGGCAGGCGCCGAGCCGCTGCCAGTCCCAGAGGTCGACGATAGGTCCGGGCAGTCTGCGTACGTTGGACATCAGCACCCCTCCTCCCGCGCGGCACCGCGGAGATCTCGTGAATCGACCCGGGCGGCTAGCCGCGCAGGCTCACCGTTTCCGGCCTGGCTGGTCGGTACCCTGCCCTCCCGCTCCTCACACTTCTGTGATCGAAAAGGTTGGACAACCTGCGGCATATGCCCCATCTGTCGGAAAAGTTCGGAGGATTGCCCGGAACCTCCTCCCGGAGCTGGCCCCTCATGGTCTGCTCTGAGGCGGAGAGGAGAGCAACTGTGCGTACGGTTCTCGTGTGCGTTCGGACCCCGGTCGCCGCCCAGCAGCTGACGTCCGCGGCGGCCCGGCTCGGTCTGTCCGCGGTCATCCGCACCGCGGCCTCCGATCCCGAGGTGATGCTGCGGCTCGCCGAACGTCCCACCGACGTGGTGCTCGCCGACACGGCGCTCACCCGGCCGGACAGCGCCGGTTTCGTGCGCCGGGTGCTCGCCCGGGCGCCGCAGGCCGCGGTGCTGCTGTTCGGGGCGGAGGAGTCGGAGGCGGCGGCGGCGACCATGAGCGCCGGGGCCCGCGGCCTGATCCAGGGCGCCGACCACGACCTGACCAGCGCGGTGGCCAAGGCTTTGCTGCTCCTGTCGGCCCCCGGCCGGGCGAACCGCGCCCGGGTGAGCGACCCGGCCCGGGACACCGCCACGGTCGGTGGCCAGGCCCGCTCGGGCACGCCTGGGCGCACCCCGCAGGCGCCCGCCCCGGCCTGGCCCGCCGGTCCGGAGCTGAACGGCAACACCCCGGCCGTGGTGCCCGTGCAGCGCGGCGACGACGAGGTCGACGCCGAGGAGGAGACCGACGGCGACGCCGGGGCGCAGCGTCCGCCGGTGCCGGCCGAACGGAGCTCGGTGGGGCTCACCGAGCGGGAACTCCAGGTGCTGCTCGGCATGGCCGAGGGGAAGAGCAACGCCGAGATCGGGCGGGAGCTGTTCGTCTCGGAGGACACCGTCAAGACGCACGCCCGCCGGCTGTTCCGCAAGCTCGGTGCCCGGGACCGCGCGCACGCGGTGGCCGCCGGCTTCCGGGCCGGCCTGGTGGCCTGAAGCGGTCAGCCCGCCGATCCGGCGCCCTCGTCGGTGCCCTCGGTGAGCGTGTCGTGCACCCCGTCGGCGTAACCGCGGGCGTAGTCCCAGGTGACGTAGTGGTCCGGGTCCGGGTCGTACGCCGGCTCGTGCACCCGGGGGCGGCCTGAGCTGAGCAGGTGGCGCAGGTTGCCGCGGAGCAGGTCCCAGTCGAAGTAGTGCGGCTCGCGGCAGTCCTCGCACTCGATCACCAGCCCGCGCACCCCGATCGGGGCCAGCAGGGCCTGGTAGATCTCCAGGTCGGCCAGGTCCTCCAGCACGTCCTGGCGCTCGACGTCGGTCAGCGGATCGAGTTCGGCGTCGTCGCCCGGGTCGTGCAGGCCCGCCGCCGGGTCGGCGGGGTCACCGTTGAACGGGTCGATGGGCTCCTCGTGCACCCCCTCACCGTAGTCCCAACCCCTGGCCCAAGTCCGCCCCTGGGCCGCCCGGAGGGCCGGTCGGCGGTCGGCGTGGCCCGGCCCGGCACCGGCGGGGGCTCCCCAGCTCAATGGGTACGATGAAGCCACGCGCCGTGCCTGCCGGCGTACGCCGGTGCGCGCACGCGCCGCCTCGCTGAAGCCCGTCCGAGCAGCTCAGGGGAGCAATCGTGGAGAATTCGCCCAGCACCGACCTTCCTGCCGGCCTCGACACCGGCGAGTTGGGCGGCCACCTGCCGGAGCTGCCGGCCGGCTCGGCCCGCGTGGTGCCGCTCGGGCTGACCTTCGACGACGTGCTGCTCCAGCCCGGCGAGTCGGACGTCGTGCCCAGCCGGGTGAACACCCGGACCCGGCTCACCCGCAACGTCGAGCTGACCGTGCCGCTGCTGTCCAGCGCGATGGACACCGTCACCGAGGCCCGGATGGCGATCGCCATGGCCCGCCAGGGCGGCATCGGTGTGCTGCACCGCAACCTCTCGATGGAGGACCAGGCGCTCCAGGTGGACCTGGTCAAGCGCTCCGAGTCCGGCATGATCACCAACCCGGTCACGGCCAGCCCCGACGACACGCTGCGCGACGTGGACGAGTTGTGCGGGCGCTACCGGATCTCCGGGGTGCCGGTGGTCGACCGGGACGGCCAGTTGGTGGGCATCGTCACCAACCGGGACATGCGCTTCGTCTCCGACCCGGCCACCCCGGTGCACTCGATCATGACCCGTACCCCGCTGGTCACCGCCCGGGTGGGGGTCAGCAAGGACGACGCGCTGGACCTGCTGCGCCGGCACAAGGTCGAGAAGCTGCCGATCACCGACGAGTCGGGCCGGCTGCGCGGCCTGATCACCGTCAAGGACTTCACCAAGAGCGAGCAGTACCCGAACGCCACCAAGGACGCCGCGGGCCGCCTGCGGGTCGCCGCCGCGGTCGGCGTCGGCGAGGACTCCTACAAGCGGGCCCGGACGCTTGTCGACGCGGGCGTCGACGTGCTCATCGTGGACACCGCGCACGGGCACCAGCGGGCCGTGCTGGAGATGGTCGCCCGGCTGAAGAAGGACGTCGCCATCGACATCGTCGGCGGCAACGTGGCCACGTACGCGGGGGCGAAGGCCCTGGTCGACGCGGGCGCCGACGGCGTCAAGGTGGGTGTCGGCCCGGGCGCGATCTGCACCACCCGGATCGTCGCCGGGGTGGGCGTACCGCAGATCACCGCGATCATGGAGGCGGCCCGGGCCGCCCGCCCGGCCGGCGTGCCGGTGATCGGCGACGGCGGCATCCAGTATTCCGGCGACATCGCCAAGGCCCTGGTGGCCGGCGCCGACACGGTGATGCTCGGCAGCCTGCTGGCCGGCTGCGAGGAGAGCCCCGGCGAGCTGATCTTCATCAACGGCAAGCAGTACAAGGCCTACCGGGGGATGGGCTCGCTCGGCGCGATGCAGTCCCGCGGCCAGGCCAAGTCCTACAGCAAGGACCGCTACTTCCAGCAGGACGTGCTCGCCGAGGACAAGCTGGTCCCCGAGGGCGTCGAGGGTCAGGTGCCCTACCGGGGCCCGCTCTCCGCGGTCGCCCACCAGCTCACCGGTGGCCTCCGCGCCGCCATGGGGTACGTCGGCGCCGAGAGCATCCCCGAGCTGCACCGGCGCGGCCAGCTCATCCGGATCACCGCGGCCGGGCTCAAGGAGAGCCACCCGCACGACATCCAGATGACCGTCGAGGCGCCGAACTACCACTCCCGCTGACCCACCACCCCCCAACCACCTGGAGTCCCCATGCGTGACGTGGTCGAGATCGGGCTGGGCAAGACCGCGCAGCGCGGCTACCACCTGGACGACATCGCCATCGTGCCGAGCCGCCGCACCCGGGACGTCGACGACGTCTCCACCGCCTGGCAGCTCGACGCGTACCCGTTCGGCATCCCCTGCGTCGGCCACCCGTCGGACGCCACCATGAGCCCCTCCTCGGCGGTGCGGCTCGGGCAGCTCGGCGGCCTCGGCGTGCTCAACGTGGAGGGCCTCTGGACCCGCTACGAGAACCCCGCCAAGATCCTGGAGGAGCTGGCCGGGCTGGGCGAGGACGCCCGGGCCACCAAGCGGCTCCAGGAGGTGTACGCGGAGCCGATCCGCCCCGACCTGATCGCCGAGCGGGTCCGTGAGCTGCGCGCCGGTGGCGGCACGGTGGCGGTGCGGGTCTCCCCGCAGCACACCCTGGCGCTCGCCCCGGTGATCCTCGACGCCGGCGTGGACATCCTGGTCATCCAGGGCACCATCGTCTCCGCCGAGCACGTCTCCACCACCGACGAGCCGCTGAACCTCAAGGAGTTCATCGCCGACCTCGACCTGCCGGTCATCGTCGGCGGCTGCACCGACTACAAGACCGCGCTGCACCTGATGCGCACCGGCGCGGCCGGCGTGATCGTCGGCATCGGCGGCGACGACTGGTCGACCACCGAGTCGGTGCTGGGCATCCGGGTGCCGATGGCCACCGCGATCGCCGACGCCGCCGCGGCCCGCCGGGACTACCTGGACGAGACCGGCGGCCGGTACGTGCACCTGATCGCCGACGGGGACATGCAGACCTCCGGCGACATCGCCAAGGCGCTGGGCTGCGGCGCGGACGCGGTGATGCTCGGCGAGCCGCTGTCGCTCTGCGAGGAGGCCCCGGCCGGCGGCGCGTGGTGGCACTCGGCCGCCAGCCACCCGTCGCTGCCGCGCGGCGCCTTCGAGGTGGCCGGCGAGCCGATCGGCTCGATGGAGCGGCTGCTCTTCGGGCCGGCCGACGAGCCGGACGGCCAGCTGAACCTCTTCGGCGGCCTGCGTCGGGCGATGGCCAAGTGCGGCTACCGCGACCTCAAGGAGTTCCAGAAGGTCGGCCTGGTCCTGGACCGCTGAGCGAGGCACGACGTCGCGACGGCGCGGGTGCGGATTCCGGTCCCACCCGCGCCGTCGCGCCTCTACGCTCGGCGGATGACCCGCAGGCGGTGGTACGCGGCGGCGCTGGCGGCAGCGCTGCTGGCCGCTGGCTGCACACGTTCCGACGACGGGTACCGGGCGGGCGCGGCCGACGCCGGCGACCCGTACGTCCCCGGGGCCGGCAACGGCGGCTACGACGTCGCCGACTACCGGCTGCGGGTGCGCTACGACCCGGCCACCGACCGGCTCACCGGGCAGGCCACCGTCACCGCCACGGCGACCGCGAAGCTCTCCCGGTTCAACCTCGACCTCACCGGCCTGACCGTCGACTCCGTACGCGTCGACGGGGCCGACGCCCGGCACCGCCACGACGGCGCGGAACTCGTCGTCACCCCCGCCCACCGGCTCGACCCGGGGAAGCGGTTCACCGTCGACGTGGCGTACGGCGGGGTGCCCACCTCGGTGGTCGACGGCGAGCTGGGCAGCGGCGGCCTGCTGGCCACCCCGGACGGGGCGATCGCCCTCGGCCAGCCCACCTCGGCGAGCACCTGGTTCCCGGTGAACGACCACCCCTGCGACAAGGCCACGTACGACATCGAGGTGACCGTCCCCGAGGGGTTGGCCGCGCTGAGCAACGGGGTGCCCCGGGGGGAGCGCACCAGCGGTGGCTGGACCACCTGGCGGTGGGTGGAGGGCGCGCCGATGGCCAGCTACCTGACCACCCTGGTGATCGGTGACTACCAGGTCACCACCGTGACGCACGCCGGGAAGCCGATGGTGACCGCCGTCGCCGACGCGCTGCCCGCCGACGGTCCGGCGGCCGCCTCGGTGGCGCGTACCGGGGCGGTGGTGGACTTCCTGGCCAGCCGGTTCGGGCCGTACCCGTTCGACGCGTACGGGGGGATCGCGATCGCCGACGAGCGGATCCGGTACGCGCTGGAGACCCAGTCCCGGCCGGTCTACGGGCCGGGCTTCTTCCGGTCCGGCCCGAACACCGTGGTGATCGCGCACGAGCTGGCCCACCAGTGGTTCGGCGACAGCGTGTCGGTGGCCCGGTGGAGCGACATCTGGCTCAACGAGGGCTTCGCGACGTACGCGGAATGGCTCTGGCAGGAGCACGACGGTGGGCCGACCGCGCAGCGCACCGCGGAGCTGCGCTACGCGGCGACCGACTGGTCGAAGCCGTCGGTGGACCCGGGCCGGGCGGCGATGTTCGGCGAGGGCGTCTACCAGCGCGGCGCGCTGGCGCTGCACGCGCTGCGCCGGGCGGTCGGCGACGACGCCTTCTTCCGGATCCTGCGCGGCTGGGCCGCGCAGCGGCGCGGCGGCAACGCCACCACCGCCGACTTCGTCTCCTACGCCGGGCAGGTCGCCGGCCGCGACCTGAAGCCGCTGCTGGACACCTGGCTGACCGGCACGACCCCGCCCGGCCTGCCGTGACGTGACCGTGATCGATCCCCGGTAGTCTGCCGCGAGCGACGGACCCGACGGTGGCGGTCCGACGTGGACACACGGGGGAAGGACCTCACGCATGACCTGGTGGGAGCCGCGTCGCGCGGCCGCGACGCTGCTGGCCGGAGCACTCGGATTGACCGGATGCTCGGCGGCCGACGACAACGACGAGCCGCGGGCCGCGGCGAGCGGGACGCCGGCGGCGACGCCGTCGCCGACCCCGTCCCGGGACTTCGAGCCGGGGGCGGCCGGCGTCGGGGACGCCTACTTCCCGAAGTACGGCAACGGGGGCTACGACGTCGGGAAGTACACCGTGAAGGTGCGCTACGACCCGGCGAAGGACCAGCTCACCGGCACGACCACGGTGCAGGCCACGGCGACGGCCGACCTCTCCTCGTTCAACCTCGACCTGGCCGGGCTGACCGTGCGGAAGGCGACCGTGGACGGCGCGCCCGCCACCGCCGCCCGGCAGGGCAACGAGCTGGTCGTCACGCCGAAGAGCGGGTTGACCAACGGCAACGGCTTCGTGGCCGAGATCGACTACGCCGGCAAGCCGAAGCCGCTGGAGAACAAGACGCTCGGCTCGGGCGGCTTCTTCCACACCCCGGACGGGGCGATCGCCCTCGGCCAGCCGGAGTCGGCCAGCAGCTGGTACCCGGTCAACGACCACCCCTCCGACAAGGCGACGTACGACTTCGAGATCACCGTCCCGAAGGACCTGGTCGCGGTCAGCAACGGTGTGCTGGACGAGAAGCGCACCGAGGGTGACTGGACCACCTGGAAGTGGTCGGAGTCGGCGCCGATGGCCAGCTACCTGAGCACCGTGGTGATCGGGAAGTTCCGGGTCACCGAGGGCACCCACAAGGGACGGCCGGTCTACAGCGCGGTCACCACCTCGCTGCCCAAGGGCGCCGCGGACGCGTCGATCAAGCAGACCGTCAAGGTGGCCGACTACCTGGAGACCGTCTTCGGGCCGTACCCGTTCGACGCGTACGGCGGGGTGGTGATCTCCGACGACCGGATCCGTTTCGCACTGGAGACGCAGAGCCGGCCGGTCTACTCCGGCGGCTTCTTCCGCCGGGGCGAGAACACCGAGGTGGTCGCGCACGAGCTGGCTCACCAGTGGTTCGGCGACAGCGTGGCGCTGGCGAAGTGGCAGGACATCTGGCTCAACGAGGGGCTGGCCTCGTACGGCGCCTGGCTCTGGATGGAGCACAGCGGCGAGTACACCGCGCAGCAGGCGTTCGACGTGCGCTACCAGCGGGCCCCGCAGTCGATGTGGCAGGTCCCGCCGGGCAGGCCGGGCATGAAGGAGATGTTCGGTGAGTCGGTCTACGAGCGGGGCGCGATGACCGTGCACGCGCTGCGGCTGACCGTCGGCGACGCCGCCTTCTTCAAGATCATGAAGACCTGGGCGGCGGAGAAGAAGAACGCCAACGCCACCACCGCCGAGTTCGTGGCGCTCGCCGAGCGGGTCTCCGGCAAGCAGCTCGACAAGCTCTTCGACGCCTGGCTCTACGGCAAGAAGCGCCCCGCCCTGCCGAAGAAGGCGTAAGGAGGGGCCCCCTCTTAACGCCTCATGCATAGCAGGGGCCCCTTCTTAACACTCCGGTGTTGAGAAGGGACCCCTGCTTCAGCTGCGGACGCGGAGCTGGGGGTGGGCGGCGAGGTAGGCGTCCGCCCTGCCCGCGCGCAGCGCCGGCAGGAAGCCCCGGCCCAGCGGCGACAGCTGCTCACCCCGGTAGGCGCTGCCCGAACCGACCCCACCGCCGGGCAGGCCGACCAGGGTGAACGCGGTCGGCGGCAGCCCGCCCAGGGCGTACGCCAGGTCGACCAGCTTGAGCCCGCCGCCGGCGAAGAGCACGGTGTCGCCGAGCGCCCGGGCCACCCGCTGCACCCGGTCCGGGTCACGGGCCAGCCGCTGGCTCAGGATCTCCCGGGCCAGCGCCCGGATCAGCTGCTGCTGGTGCCGCTGCCGGGCGTAGTCGCCACCGGGGATGTAGCGCTGGCGGGCGTAGTCCAGCGCCTGCCAGCCGTTGAGGTGCCGGTTGCCCTTCTCGTACACCATCTGCGGGCCGACGTAGCCGCCCGGGCCCGGCGGCCGGTGCTTCCCGTCCGGCCGCCGGTGCTTGGAGGGGACCCGCTGGTCGACGTAGAGGTCCACGCCGCCGAGGCTGTCCACCACGTCGTCGAAGCCGTTGAAGGTGATCACCGCGCCGGCGTCGATCCTCAACCCGGTGTACCGGCTCACCGTGGTGCGGAGGAGTTCGTAGCCCTGCGCCGTACTGGGCCGCTTCGGCCGGCCGGGCACCCGGCTGCCGTAGCTCATCGAGTGGGTGAGCTTGGTCCGGCCGCCGCGGTAGCCGGCCTTCGGGAACGCCGGGATGTCCACCAGCAGGTCGCGGGGGAGGGAGAAGAGGTACGCCCGGCGCAGCCCCTTCGGCACGTGCAGCACCAGCACCGCGTCGGAGTGCGGTTCCCAGCCGGGGATGTTCACCCGGGTGTCCACCCCGACCAGCAGCAGGGTCAGCGGTCCCTTGATGTCCGCGCCCGGGGGCCGGGTCGGACTCGGGCTGGGCGGCGCGACGGTCACTGTCGGGCTCGGGCTCGGGCTCGGCGTGGCGCTCGACGGAGCGGCGACCGGCGGCGGCGCCTCTACGGTCGACCGGCCGACCAGCCGGGTGACCACCACCGAGCCCGCCGCGATCAGGACCACGGCGGCGAGCACCGCCCAGCCCCAGTGCCAGCGTCGGCGCGGCGCCGCTGTCTGCTCAACCATTCCGGTTCCCTCTCCCCGTGGCGGCCGGTGGACTGCGGCGCACCGGCCGGTGCGCCGCAGCATGATCGCGCGAAAACGGACCCTGGCGCGACCGCTACCCGTCGGTAATGATGCGTGCATGCGGTACGACGTGCTCGTCATCGGGTCCGGCTTCGGCGGCAGCGTCACCGCGCTGCGGCTGGCCGAGAAGGGCTGGACCGTCGGGGTGCTCGAGGCCGGCCGGCGGTTCGCCGACGACGAGTTCCCGCAGACCTCGTGGCGGCTGCGCCGCTTCCTCTGGGCGCCGAGACTCGGCTGCTACGGCCTGCAACGGATCACCCTGCTCCGGTCGGCCGACCGGCGGGCCGGCGGCGGCGTCATGGTGCTCTCCGGCGCCGGGGTGGGCGGCGGCTCGCTGGTCTACGCCAACACGCTCTACGAGCCGCTGGACGCCTTCTACGCCGACCCGCAGTGGCGGGACGTGACGGACTGGCGGGCCGAGTTGGCCCCCCACTACGACCAGGCGAAGCGGATGCTGGGCGTCACCACGTACCCGATCCACACCGGCGCGGACCGGGCGATGCGGTCGGTGGCCGAGCGGATGGGGGTGGGGCACACCTTCCACGCCACCCCGGTGGGCGTGCACATCGGCCGGCCCGGGCAGCGGGTCGCCGACCCGTACTTCGGCGGGGCCGGGCCGGAGCGCACCGGCTGCTCACACTGCGGGTCGTGCATGACCGGCTGCCGGCACGGCGCCAAGAACACCCTGGTCAAGAACTACCTCTGGCTGGCCGAGAAGCTCGGCGTCCTGGTCCACCCGCTGACCACGGTGACCGCGGTCCGCCCCGCGGCCGGCGGCGGGTACGAGGTGCACACCGAGCGGACCGGCGGCTGGCTGCGCAGGCGCCGCCAGGTGCTCCACGCCGACCAGGTGGTCTTCGCGGCCGGCGCGCTCGGCACCCAGCGGCTGCTGCACGAGATGAGGGCGACCGGCGCGCTACCCAGCCTCTCGCCCCGGCTCGGCGAGCTGACCCGGACCAACTCCGAGGCGATCCTCGGCGCGTCGGTGCCCCGGCAGCGCGCCCGGGCCGCGGGGACCGACTTCACCGAGGGCGTGGCGATCACCAGCTCGTTCCACCCCGACCCGCAGACCCACATCGAGCCGGTCCGCTACGGTCGCGGTTCCAACGCGATGGGGCTGCTCCAGTCGCTGCTGGTCGACGGCGGCCCGCACCGGGTCCGGCGCTGGCTGGGCAGCATCCTGCGGCAGCCGGGCCTGGCCGCCCGGATGCTGTCGGTGCGCGGCTGGTCCGAGCGGACGGTGATCGCCCTGGTGATGCAGTCGGTGGACAACTCGCTCACCACCCGGCTCCGGCGCGGCCCGCTGGGCCGGCGGCTGGTCTCCGGCCCCGGTCACGGCGCGCCCAACCCGACCTGGATCCCGGCCGGCAACCAGGCCGTCCGGCTGCTCGCCGACGAGATCGGCGGTACGCCCGGCGGCGCGCTCACCGAGCCGTTCAACATCCCGATGACGGCGCACATCCTCGGCGGCGCGGCGATCGGCGCCACCCCGGCCGACGGGGTGGTCGACCCGTACCACCGGGTGTTCGGGCACCCGGGTCTGCACGTGGTGGACGGGGCGGCGGTCTCGGCGAACCTGGGCGTCAACCCGTCGCTGACGATCACCGCGCAGGCGGAGCGGGCGATGTCGTTCTGGCCGAACAAGGGCGAGGAGGATCCGCGACCGCCGCTCGGTGGGGCGTACCGCCGGCTGTCGCCGGTCCGCCCGCGCCGCCCGGCGGTTCCCGTGGACGCCCCTGCCGCCCTGCGTTGAGGCCGGGCCGGTCAGCCGGCGGCCGGACGCCGCCGGTCCAGCCAGGCGACCACCGCGGAGTGCGGCACGGTCAGCGCCGCGAGCGTGGCGACGGTGCCGGGCAGCGGATCGAACCCGGGTCCGGGCCATCCCGCCATCACCACCGGCACGGCCGCCGCGGTGAGGGTGGGCAGGGCCGCGGCGCGGGCGAAGCGGCGCAGCGGCGCCCGCCACCGCCCGGCGGCGAGGTCGTTCCGGTTGGCCGGGTGCGCCCGGAGCAGCCGGGTCACGTGCCGGGCGGAGTGCCAGGCGGCGAAGTAGGCGCCGACGGCGAGCGCCGGCGGCACGGTGGCGAAGAGGGCGACCAGCAGGACCGGTTCGACCGCGTCGAGGTGCCGCCCGGCCCGGAGGTCCCGGACGGCGGTGAGCGCGACGGCGACCAGGAGGCAGCCGGCCGCCAGCAGCCGCGGTCCGGCGGTGAGCAGTGCGGGCACGCCGGGCGCGACCGCCGCCAGCAGCGGGTCCACCGTGTGCGGCCAGACCAGCAGGGGTACGACCACCGGCGGCCCACCCCGGGCGAGTACGCCGGTCGGGTGGTAGCGGACGGACCGGCCGTCCCGTTCGGCGTGGAACGCCTCGTCGGCGGCGCCGAAGTGGGCCACCGACAGGGCGAGGAAGGCCAACAGCGCGGGGCCTGGCGCGGACCGGAACCCCGCGAGGATCACCACCGCGACAGCGGCGTAGCCGAGCGGCACGGCCACCCGGGCTGCCGGTGACCGGGCCGCCGCCGACGACCAGCCGGGCACCAGGTGGTCCACCGCACCGTGCGGGAGGCCGACGAGGAGGCCGGCCACCAGGTACGCGGGCGAGGCGCCGACGCCCGTGTGGCGGATCAGCGGGGCCAGCGCGAGCAGGGCGGCGACGGTCAGCGTCGACGCCACGCTGATCCGCGCGGCCGGCGTCGTTCCTGCCCACTCCGGGGGCACGGCCCCCGGAACCGCTGACGCCGGGCCGCCGGACGGCCCGGTCACCGGGATCCGGGCGGCACGAGTTCACCCCGTGGGGCGATGCTGCGCAACCTGGCCAGGTCGAAGATCCCCCAGCCGACCTTGGAGGCGATGGAGAGCAGCACGAACAGGGCGGTGTCCGTGGTCGGGCCGAACAGCCCGGCGCCGGACGGACCGGCGAGCCAGAGCAGCGGGTACCCGGTCCAAAGCAGGGTGAGCAGCACCGCGGATTCCCGGTACGCGTGGTACGGCCCCTCCGGCTGACGGCGGGCGACGGCGCGCAGCGGTCCCCAGATCACCGCGAAGATGCCCAGCAGCGCCGCCGTGCCGAGGGCGAACAGCAGATACCGCCCCGCCGGCTCGGCGGAGAGGTCGGCGAGCAGGCCGGCGCCGATCATCGTGACGTTCAGGGCGACCAGCGTGGCCACCAGCCGAGGGTGCCGCCCGGGGACCGCGTGGGTGGCGGTCAGCGCCAGGGCGGTGAGCAGGAGCGCGGCGCTGACCGTCCAGTCGGCGTACCGGGCCCAGTAGACCGTCTGGTCGGCGGCGTCCGCCACCCGCCCGCCGCCGAGGGCGAGGACGGTGTACCAGGAACCGGACCAGACGGGAACGGCGATCGCGACCAGGTACTCGACCGTGGGCACGCCGCGGGGCCGGATCCACCAGGCGAGGAAGAAGAGCGCTCCGGCCGCCATGGCGATGACGTAGAGCCACAGCCACCACCCCGTCACGCCGCTCTCCCGGTCTCAGGATCGGCCGATTCCCGTCGAGCCCCTGTCCACCGGTCTACCGTAACGGGCATAAACGGGTAAAATAGCTATTGCCGACATTCAGGCGGAGTGGCGGATGAACTTCGAGAACACCTTCTCCTACAACGTGGACCAGTTCACGTTGATCAGCCACGTGCTCAGCCTGGGCTTCGCCGTGATGGCCGCCGGACTGGTGTACTTCCTGGTGACCCGCGGTTCCCTCGCCCCGCGCTACCAGTTCTCCTCGGTGCTCTCGGCCGTGGTGATGGTCTCGGCCTTCTTCGAGCTGTTCCTGCTCTATCAGCGGTGGGTCGGCGCGTTCCGCTGGGACGGTACGGCCTTCGTCCAGTCCGACACCCTCTTCTCCAACGGTTACCGGTACGTCAACTGGTCGATCGACGTTCCCGTGCTGCTGATCCAGCTGCTGGTGGTGATGGGGGTGACCGGTCGCCGGTTCCACCTGAGCTGGGTCGCCTTCGTCGTCGGTGGGCTCGCCATGATCTACACCGGCTACGCCGGTCAGTTCTACGAGATCGAGCGGTCGGCGCCCTACTGGATCTGGGGACTGGTCAGCACCGCGTTCTTCCTCCTGCTGCTCGTCCTGGTCGCCCGGACCGTCTACGGCAATCTGGGCCGCCTGCCGGCCAGCGCCCGCCCGCTCGCCCGCGGCGTGTGGTGGCTGCTGCTCGGCTCGTGGCTGCTGTACCCGGGCGCGTACCTGATGCCGGCGTACTGGGACTCGGCCGACGGTGTGGTCGCCCGGCAGATCACGTACACGGTCGCGGACATCACGTCGAAGGTCGTCTACGGGGTGCTGCTCGGCATCATCGCCCGCCGGGTCAGCGCGGCCGAGGGGTACGCCCCCGCCGTCGCCGACGAGGTGGCGCTGCCGCGCGGCGGCATCACCGACGCGACCGTGCGCAGCGACCGGGGCGGGCGGAGCGGGGGCCGCGGCGCAGCCGGTCGCGGTCGGTAGGATCGTGCACCATGACCACGCCTCGCCCCGTCCTCGTGGTGGACTTCGGAGCCCAGTACGCCCAGCTCATCGCGCGCCGGGTGCGCGAGGCGAAGGTCTACTCGGAGATCGTCCCGCACTCGATGCCCGTCGCCGAGATGCTGGCGAAGAACCCGGCCGCGATCATCCTGTCCGGCGGCCCGTCCAGCGTCTACGCGCCGGACGCCCCGCAGATCGACGCCGGCATGTTCGACTCCGACGTCCCGGTCTTCGGCATCTGCTACGGCTTCCAGGCGATGGCCCAGGCCCTCGGCGGCACGGTGGCCCGCACCGGCAACCGGGAGTACGGCGGCACCCCGCTGCGTCCCCGCCTGACCGAGCCCGGCGTGCTGCTGCGCGACCTGCCGGCGGACCTGCCGGTCTGGATGAGCCACGGCGACGCGGTGACCGAGGCGCCGACGGGCTTCACGGTGACCGCCGAGTCGGCGGGCGCGCCGGTGGCCGCGTTCGAGGACGTGGCCGGGCGGCGGGCCGGGGTGCAGTTCCACCCGGAGGTCGGGCACACCGCGCACGGCCAGGAGATGCTCACCCGGTTCCTCTACGACATCGCCGGCATCGAGCCGACCTGGACGCCCGAGAACATCATCGAGGAGCAGGTCGCCCGGATCCGGGCGCAGGTCGGTGACAAGGAGGTCATCTGCGGGCTGTCCGGCGGGGTGGACTCGGCGGTCGCCGCGGCGCTGGTGCACGAGGCGGTCGGCGACCAGCTCACCTGCGTCTTCGTCGACCACGGGCTGCTGCGGGCCGGCGAGGCCGAGCAGGTGGAGAAGGACTACGTCGCGGCCACCGGGATCAAGCTCAAGGTGGTCGACGCCCGGGAGCGGTTCCTCGGCGCGCTGGCCGGGGTGACCGACCCGGAGCAGAAGCGCAAGATCATCGGCCGGGAGTTCATCCGGGTCTTCGAGGCCGCCGCCCGGGAGGTCGCCGCGCACGGTGACGTCGAGTTCCTGGTGCAGGGCACCCTCTACCCGGACGTGGTGGAGTCCGGTGGCGGCACCGGCACCGCCAACATCAAGAGCCACCACAACGTCGGCGGCCTGCCGGAGGACCTGAAGTTCGCCCTGGTCGAGCCGCTGCGCACGCTCTTCAAGGACGAGGTCCGCACGCTCGGTCTCCAGCTCGGGCTCCCCGAGGCGATGGTCTGGCGGCACCCGTTCCCGGGCCCCGGCCTGGCCATCCGGATCATCGGCGCGGTCGACGAGGAGCGGCTCGCCGTACTCCGCCGCGCCGACCTGATCGCCCGCGAGGAGCTGACCGCCGCCGGCCTGGACCGCGGCGTCTGGCAGTTCCCGGTGGTGCTCCTGGCGGACGTGCGCAGCGTCGGGGTGCAGGGTGACGGGCGCAGCTACGGGCATCCCGTGGTGCTGCGCCCGGTCTCCAGCGAGGACGCGATGACCGCCGACTGGTCCCGGCTGCCCTACGACGTGGTAGCCCGGATCTCCACCCGGATCACCAACGAGGTGGCCGAGGTGAACCGGGTGGTGCTGGACGTGACCAGCAAGCCGCCGGGCACCATCGAGTGGGAGTGAGCCCGGCTCACCCGGCCGGCGGCGTGGGCGCCGGCCGGGGCTCCGGTGCCGGTGTCGGCAGCGGCCCGGTGGCCGGCGCCGGCCAGGCCACGGGCGCGGCGGTGGCGGCCGCGGGGTGCGGCCAGGCGGGGGCGCCGGCCGGCTCCTCGGGCATCAGGAACCACATGATCGGGTACGCCAGCGCGGCGAACCCGCCGGTGAGCAGCGTGCTCACCGCGAACACCACCCGGACCAGGGTGGGGTCGACGTCGAGGTAGCGGCCGACGCCGCTGGCCACGCCGGCCAGCATCCGGTCGGTCGTGGGTCGGCGGAGCTGCTTGTACGGGGCCTGGGGAGGGATCGTGGAGGTCATGTCCCCACGGTCCCTCGCCGGTCGCGGGCCGACCTCGGTGACCGCCCGGACTCCTACCCTGATCGATCCCTGAGACGCCAGCAAAGAGTCAGGAATCTGACTCTTTTCGATGGAGGTAACCCGGTCGGGGGAGAATTTGCACCCGTGACCACCTTGCTGGAGCCGCTCCGCAGGATCGCGGCATACGCAGTTTGTGCTGACTCAGTCGGCCGAGTGTTACTGGTCCGCGCATCGGAGCGCTCCGGCACCCCCGGCACGTGGTCCCTGCCCGGTGGGGCGGTCGACCACGGCGAGGACCCGAACCACACGGTCGTCCGGGAGACCGCCGCCGAGACCGGCCTCTCGGTCGCCGTCTCCGGCCTGCACGACGTCCTCGCCGACATGCGGGCCCTGCCCGAGCGGGGCATCACCATCCACACCGACCGGCTGCTCTACCGGGTGACGGTGCGCGGCGGCACGCTGACCGAGCGGGTCGACCGCCCGACCGACCTGGCCCGCTGGTTCACCCTCGACGAGGCGCGCGGGCTGCCGCTGCGCTCGTTCACCGCCCGGGCCCTCGGGTTGCCCGCCTCCTCCGCCGACATCGTCCCGGACGAGGCGCCGGAGTTCCCCTCCTTCTACGCCGTGCCCGGCCCCGACGGGCTGCACCGGGCCCAGCGCTTCGCCGCGTACGCCGTGGTGACCGATCCGGCCGGTCGGGTGCTGCTGACCCGGGTCTCCGACGGCTACCCGGGCGCCGGCTGCTGGCACCTGCCGGGCGGCGGCACCGACTACGGCGAGCAGCCCGGCGCGGCGTTGATCCGCGAGCTGGTCGAGGAGACCGGGCAGACCGGCCGCCTGGTCGAGCTGCTCGGGGTGGCCAGCCACCGGGACGCCGCCTCGTTGGGCCCGGAGGGCTACCCGATCGACTGGCACGGCGTACGCGCCTTCTACCGGGTCGTGGTCGACCAGCCCGCCCCGCCCACGGTGGCCGACATCGGCGGCTCGACCTGCGAGGCGCGCTGGTTCGCCCGGGACGAGCTGGGCGCCCTGCCCGCCGACCGGCTGACCGAGGTGACCGCCGAGGCCGTGCACGCCGCCCAGCTCACCTGAGCCCCTTCTCCCGTACGCTCATGATCGACGAGGCGCTACGGGAGGCGGGGGGAGCGGTCGATGCGGCAGGAGCGGCGGGTCGGCGCGTACGGGGTGCTGCGCGAGGGTGAGCGGGTGCTGCTGACCCGGGGTTCGGCGGCCGGCCCGGTCCCCGGGGTGTGGCAGCTGCCCGGTGGCGGGCTGGAGCACGCCGAGCACCCGACCGACGCGTTGGTCCGTGGGTTCGCCGAGGAGACCGGGCTGACCGTCGCCCCGACCGGGCTGCGGGCCGCGGTGGCCGACGTGCTCACCTTCCCCGACGCGGGCGTGGCGCTGCACGTCGACCGGCTGCTCTTCGACGTCGAGGTCCGCTCCGGCGAGCTGCGGCCGGAGGTCGACGGTGGCACCGACGAACTGGCCTGGGTGACCCCGGCCGAGGCCGCCGGGCTGCCGCTGATGCCGTTCACCGCCGAGCTGCTCGGGCTGCCGGTCACCCCGCTCCCGGGAGACCTGCCCCGGACCGCCCCGGCCTCGGTGACCGATGCGCCGCCGGTCGACCGGCGGCTGCGCTTCGGCGCGTACGGGCTGGTCACCGACCCGGGCGGTCGGGTGCTGCTGACCCAGATCGCGCCCGGCTATCCGGGAGCCGGGCGGTGGCACCTGCCCGGCGGCGGCACCGACCACGGCGAGCAGCCGGCCGCCGGGTTGCTCCGCGAGCTGGTCGAGGAGGCCGGCCAGTTGGGTCGGGTGGTCGAGCTGATCGGCGTGGACAATCTGCACAACCCGGCAGCGTGGGGGCCGGAGGGCCGCCCGCTGGACTGGCACGGCGTGCGGGTGATCTACCGGGTGGTGGTGGACGACCCCACCGAGGCGCGGGTGACCGAGCTGGCCGGGGGTTCCACCTCCCGGGCGGCCTGGTTCCCGCCCGCCGAACTCGACACGTTGCGGCTGACCGAGGTGGCCGCGCTGGCAACCGGACGTCGGGGGCGATAGATACCGCTCGCCGGGCCGACATCGGTGGCCTCCGGTACAGTCAGCGGTGAGGGCTGGCGAAGAAAACGGGCGATGGAGCCCGGGATGGGAATAAGAAGGCGGTTCGCGCGGTTTAAGCCTGATATAAGTACCGCCGGCAGCTATCGCCAAGCCCCGTTCCCCTGTGCAATGGTGTACTCCGCTAACGGCTGCCGGGCCAAGAGCGGTCCGGCACGAGACAGCCGGACACCCGCCCTCGTGGCGGCCAGTCGATCCGGTGATGGAGGAAACGTGCCGAGAGCCCCATGGCGCCGGCGTCGTACGACTGACAGTCCGCGCCCCGCAGGGCGTCGCTGGGCGGGCCCGTTGCGCCGCAGCAGCACGTTCGCCCGCCAGGTGCTGCTGGTCCGGGTGGGCCGCCGCGACGGCGACCTGATGCCCGGGACCGACCTGGTCCTGCCCGAGCCCCGCTACGTCGACCGGCAGCTCCGCCGGCGCGGGCGCGCCCGCTACGAGCGTGCCGAGGTCGAGGCCGTCATGCCGGTCAGCCCGGCCCTCGCGCCGAGCCTCCCGGTGGACGACTCGCCCGCGATGTCGATCCCGCTGCTCCCGGGTGAGCGCACCGCGTCCCGCCGGATGAAGTTCGCGCTCGTCCAGGCGTGCACCCTGGCCAGCCTGATGCTCGGCATCAACGCGATCTTCGTGGCGATGAACGGCCAGGCCCGGATCGCGGCTCTCTTCCTCATCGCCTGCGTGATCTTCGACGGTCTGGACGGCGCCCTGGCCCGCAAGCTCGGGGTGGCCAGCCCGTTCGGCGCCCAGATGGACTCGCTGGCCGACATGTGCTCGTTCGGCCTGGCCGCGCCGGTGGTGGTCTACGCCTCGCTGGCCGGTTCGGCCCCGCCGGCCGCCGCCGCGGTGGCCTGCGCACTGGTCGCCTCCTGCGCCGCCATCCGGCTGGCCCGGTTCAACGTCTCACCCAAGGACGGCCGGTTCTTCTGCGGCGTACCGACCACCATGTCGGCGGCGGTGCTCGCCCTGACGGTCGCCATCGGGCTGCCCGTCCCCGGCGCGGTCCTGGTGGCCGGGGTGGCGCTGCTCGCCTTCGCGATGGTCTCCAGCTTCCCGTACGCCAAGCTCGCCCGGCTGGTCAAGCTCCCGCCGTGGCTCTGGCTCGCCCCGGTCGTCGGCGCGCTGGTCGACATCCGGCTCACCTTCGCCCTGGTGGTGGTGGGTTACCTGGTCAGCGGCCCGCTGCTCTGGCTGCACCAGCGCCGGACGGTCTGATCCGAAGCACGAAGAAAGGGGCGCCGCGACCAGCGGCGCCCCTTTCTCGTGTCTCCTTGGTCAGCTCCAGCGGGCGATGACGGTCGAGCCGCCCACCACCTTGTCCCCGGGGCCGACAAGCGGCTCGGCCGACTCGGCCGGCAGGTAGACGTCGGTGCGTGACCCGAACCGGATCAGCCCGAAGCGCTCACCGCGGGCCAGCAGCGAGCCGATCGGCGCCCGCTGCACGATGCGCCGGGCGATCAGCCCGGTCCGCTGGGCCACCACCACGGTGCCGTGCTCGGTGTCCAGCACCGTGTACGCCGCGACGTTGTGCTCGGCGTCCGGCTTCATCGCGTTGACGAAGCCGCCGTCGGCCACGAAGTAGTCGACCACCTTGCCGGCCACCGGGGAGCGGTTGACGTGCACGTCCAGCACCGAGAGGAAGACGGCGATCCGCAGCCACTCGCCCTCGCCGAACCGCTCGTCGCGCAGCCGCTGCACCGAGAGGACCTGCCCGTCCGCGGAGGCCACCACGGCCGACGGGTCCTCCGGCACGTCCCGCTCCGGGTCCCGGAAGAAGGCGGCCACCGGGGCGGCGGCCAGGGCCGGCAGCAGCCAGAGCCTGGACTTCGGCCGGGTGATCCGGGCCAGCGCGGCCAGGCCGAGCGTGATGCCGGCCGCGGCCACACCGTTGGAGTCGATGTGCATGCCCCGGGTCAGCGGCACGCTCGACGGCCGGTACGCGGGCGCCAGCCGGCCGGCCAGCGCCGCGCTCGCCGGGGTGAAGCGCAGGTGGTGGACCCGCACCGGCGGGGTGTTGCGCAGCACCAGGTCGGTGCGGAACCCGTACAGCACGCCGTGCCGGTCCAGCTCGGCGCTCGCCCCGGCGGTCCGGTGCAGCGGGGCGGCGACGCTGAGCACCGCGCCGTCGGTGAGGTACTTCGCGAGACCGTCCACGGCCGCGCGGGTCTCCTCCGCGGTGCCGGCGAACGGCTCGGCCGCGATCACCACCTCGGCGGCGTCGGCCTCGGCGAGCGAGTCCACGACCCGGACCCGGTCGGCTACCCAGCGTCCCTGGGCCGTCACGTGTTCACGCAGCGCGGCCGAGGTGGCCGCCTCGGCCGGCACGACGGTGAGCGTGTCACCGGGCAGCAGCGCGTCGACCGCCGCGGCGAGCACGGCGGACTCCGGCGTCACCCCCACCAGCAGGGCGGACTTCGGGTCGTTGCGACGGGCGAGTTCGCTGACGAGGGTACGGGCGGCGCGCTCGCCGACGCGGACCGGGCCGGGCCGGCCGGAGATCCGCACGGCGGGTGTCTGGGTCATCTCGGAAGGACTCCTGACGAGGTAGGGAGGGAATCGCGGCGGACCGGACGCACGGGCCGAGCGGCTCGGCGGCGGTCGGGGCCCGGGCGGCGCGGGCCGGCCGGCGGAGCGAGTTCTCCACGGCCAGCATAAGCGCCGGACCGCGGGCCGCCCACCGCCGCGCTCAACCGTCCCGGGCCGGTGGTTCGGCGGGCTCGGCCGGGTCCGCCGGCGGTGCCGGGGCGGACCAGCCGGTCGGGCCGGCCGGCTCGTCGGCCACCCGGTCCTCGACCGCCGTACGCGGCTCGTCCGTCGACGCCCCGGTACGCCACTCGTCGGCGTCCGGCCGCTGCGGCGGGAACTCGGCCGTGGGCCGTTCGTCGCCGGCCGGCCGGGCGGCGTCCGGGTTCCCCCAGCCGGTCGCCGCCGAGTCGACCGGTGGCACCTCCCCGGGCGGCCAGCCCTGTTCCGTGGTGCCGGGCGCGGCCGACCAGCCCTGTTCGGCGGCGGCGGGTGCGGCCGGGTCGGGCCGGGCCGAGCGCAGGGCGCCGACCAGCCCGAGCACGCCGACCAGGAGCAGGCCGCCGGCGAGGAACCAGCCGACCGGCGGCAGGGCCAGCCCGAGCAGCTGGGCGAGCAGCCACCAGGCCGACAGCATGAGGAAGACCAGTCCGAAGCCGAGCGAGACGACGTCCGTGCGGTGCGCCTTCACCGGGTCACCTCCAGGTTGCCCGCGTTGACGTGGACGACCAGCCGCAGCCGGCCACCGCCCGGTCCGTCCCTGCCCAGGTCGGTCACCTCCTTCCGGGGCTGGCCACCGAGTCCGGTGGAGCGTTCCCCGAAGACCACCGCCTCGCCGGCGCGGACCTCGGCGACCGTGGTCACGTCGACGTCCGGCGGCACCACCACGGTGGCGTTGCCCAGGTTCACCGTCACGTCGACCGTCGTCTCCCTCTTGTCGAAGTCCACCGCGCGCAGGTCCAGCACCGCGTTGCCGAGGTCGTTGCGATAGCGCACGGCGAGCTCCTGGTAGCTGGCCGGGGCCCAGGTCACGTCACCCTCGAGGCCGCCGACCCCGTCGTAGGAGTCGGCCACCGTGGCGACGCCCAGGGCGGCGGCGGTGACCAGGCCGAGCGCCACCAGCCAGCGGGCCCGGCCGAACCAGGCGCCGACGAGCAGGCCCAGGCCGATCACCGTGAGCGCCGCCGCGAAGTACGCGGCCGCCCCGATGGGGAAGACGTCCAGCAGGTCCAGCAGCGCCACCACACCCAGCGCCAGGAAGATCAGCGAGAAGGTGACCGCACCGAGCGGGGACCGCTCCCGGGGCCGCTTCGGCGGTTTCCTCGGCGGGGCCGTCGGTCCGGCCGGTGGCCGGGGACCGCCCGCCCAGGGACCGCCGGGGGCGAACGGCGGGCGGTAGCCGGCCGGCGGCAGCGGTGCCACCGGCGGTACGCCGACCGGCGGCGCCGACGCCGGCCGGTATCCCGCCAGGGGATCGGCGGCCGGTGGGTAGCCGACCTCGGGCCGGGCGGCCGGTGGGTAGCCGACCTCAGGTGGGGCCGCCTGCCGGTAGGCCACCGGACCGCCGGAGACCGGCTCCGCCGGCACGACGGACGGTTGCGCGACGGTGGCAGCCGGCGCCGGCCAGGCGACCGGCGGGACCGGACCGGGTGGTGCGGCCGGCGGACCCGGCGGGACCGGGCCCGGGGCCGGCCCGGCGACCGGGCGTCGGTCGTCCCGGTTGAGCAGCAGGGCGCCGCCGACCAGGATGGCCGCGCCGAGCAGCACCGCCCGGAAGGCGTCGGTGACGATGTAGCCGAAACTCACCGCCACCAGGATGCCGAGCACGATCACCGTGACCGGCGACATGCTCGACCGGCCGCGTCCCAGCATCGACTCGACCGGGGAGGCGGTGTCCCCCTCGCCGGGGATGATCAGCCAGGCGGAGACGTAGACCAGGACGCCGATGCCGCCGAAGAAGCCCAGCACCGCGAGGATCACCCGCCAGAGCACCGGGTCGGTGTTGGTGGCCCGGCCGATCGCCGCGCAGACACCGGCCAGGTAGCGGCCCTCGCGGGGCCGGACCAGGCCGTACCGGGAGGTGAAGCCGGCGCCGGGCGGCGGAGCGTACCCGGGTGGGGGTTGCGGGCCGGCGTCCGGCGGCGGGCCGGCGGAGCCCCCGCCCGACCAGGTCGGGCCGGGCGGCGGTGGCGTGGCGGAGTCCGCTGCGGGCTGGGGGCCGGCGGGGGTGGCCGCCGCCGGCGGTGGCGCGTCCTGCGGTGCCGCCCCGGGCAGGGGCGGACGGGCGGCGTCGTCGGTCATGCGTCGATCCTGCTGCGCGATCCGCCCGAGCGTCCTCAGGACCCGACCCTGACCCCACCCTGAGATCGCCGGGTGGCGAATGTCGGGGGCGTCCCCGTGGTCCGTGGGGTGCACCGCGTGTGACGATCGGTACCGGCGCCGCCACCCCGCGACGGCACCGTCCGTCGACCGCAACCGGGAGCCTCCGATCAGCACCGTGACCCAGCCACCCCGCCTCTACCGGGCGCCCGAGCACCGGATGGCGGCGGGCGTCGCCGCCGGCATCGCCGAGCACCTCGGCATCTCGGTGGTGCGGGTACGGATCGCCTTCATGGTCCTGCTCGGGCTGAGCGGGCTGGGCCTGCTGCTCTACGCCGCCTTCTGGGCGGTCGTCCCGCTGCGCCCCGGTGACACCGCCGCCCCGGCCCGGCGGGACGTTGCCGAGCTGCTGCCCTTCGTGGCGATCGGGCTGGGCGTGCTGCTGGTCCAGATGATGGTCTTCCACTCGGTGGGCGCGGCCGGCACCGCCGGCTGGCTGGTCGCGATCATCGCGGTCGGGGCCGGGGTGATCTGGCACCAGTCCGCCCCGGAGCGCCGCCGGCAGTGGGGCGATTCGATGCCGGTGCCCTGGTTGGGTGCGGTGGTGGAGGAGAGCGACCGGCGGGCCTTCGTGCTCCGGTTCATCGGCGGCGGGGTGCTCGTCGCGGTCGGCATCATCGGCGTCGTCGCCGTCTACTCCCCGGTGCAGAACTTCGACGTCGTGGTCAACGGCGTCATCTTCGCCCTGGTCGGCCTGGCCGGTGTCGGGGTGGTCGCGGCGCCGGTGCTGTGGCGCACCTGGAACCAGCTCCGCTCCGAGCGGGAGGGGCGGATCCGTGAGCAGGAGCGCGCCGAACTGGCGGCGATGGTGCACGACCAGGTGCTGCACACGCTGGCGCTGATCCAGCGCAACGCCGCCGACGTGAAGACCGTGCAACGGCTGGCCCGGGGCCAGGAACGGTCCCTGCGCAACTGGCTCTACCGGCCCACCGCCTCGCCCAACGAACGCTTCGCGGCCGCCCTGGAGCAGGCCGCCGCCGAGGTCGAGGACACCTTCGCGATCACCGTCGAGGCGGTGGTGGTCGGTGACCGGGAGACCGACGAGCGGGTCGGCGCGCTGGTCGCCGCGGCCCGGGAGGCGCTGGTGAACGCCGCCCGGCACGCCGAGGTGCAGACCGTCTCGCTCTATGCCGAGGTGGAGCCCGACCAGGTCAGCGTCTTCGTCCGGGACCGGGGCAGGGGCTTCGATCCGGATACGGTGGAGGACCACCGGCACGGGGTACGAGGTTCCATCATCGGCCGGATGAAGCGGCACGGCGGCCGGGCGGAGATCCGCTCCGGTCCGGGTGAGGGCACCGAGGTCCGGTTGATCCTGCCGATCACCGGCAACGGCGGCGGCACAGCGGAGAGGGACAGATGACCATGGCCGAGCACGGGTCGGGACCGGTCGAGGGCGCGTCGGCGCCGGCCGGGCGCCTTCGGGTCTTCCTCGTCGACGACCACGCCATGTTCCGCGCCGGCGTCCGGTCGGAGCTGGGCGGTCACGTCGAGGTGGTGGGGGAGGCGAGCACCGTCGCCGAGGCGGTCAGCCGGATCGCCGCCACCGGTCCGGACGTGGTGCTGCTGGACGTGCACATGCCCGACGGCGGCGGCCGGGCGGTGCTGGAGGCGATGCGACGTACCCACCCGCAGGTGCGGTTCCTGGCGTTGAGCGTCTCCGACGCCGCGGAGGACGTGATCGGGCTGATCCGGGCCGGTGCCCGGGGGTACGTCACCAAGACCATCTCGCCGGACGAGCTGACCGACGCGATCCGCCGGGTGGCCGACGGGGACGCGGTGTTCAGCGCCCGGCTGGCCGGGTTCGTGCTGGACGCCTTCGCCGCCCGGCCGGACGCGCCGGTGGCCGACCCCGAGCTGGACCAGCTCACCAACCGGGAGCGCGAGGTGCTGCGCCTGCTGGCCCGGGGGTACGCGTACAAGGAGATCGCCAAGGAGCTGTTCATCTCCATCAAGACGGTGGAGACGCACGTGTCGAACGTGCTGCGCAAGCTCCAGATGTCCAACCGGTACGAGTTGTCCCGCTGGGCGGCGGACCGCCGGCTGGTCTGACCGCTTCTGATCGTTTTCGGTCGGGGATCGGGTCGGCGCGGTGAACCGATCCTGCCCCTGTGCGACCGGAGGGCGGCTCGGTCCGCACGGGCGAGGCGAGCATCGTCCGGACGGGTGGATTCCGGCTCCAGGCGGCTGACCTGCGGCGACCGGACACGGCTTGCCCTGATCCGGCCGCTGAGGGCCTTCTTGTCCGGTGCGCTGCCGGGTCTTACCTGCTCAGAACGGTGCGACCGCGATGTTTCATGATCTTTTCTCAAGTATCGGCAACGTGCCAGCCAACTAACGGCTTGATAACGGCACCTTCACGGAAGCGGCCGGTGGGTGTCACAGTGGCAGCACCTCACCCCCGGTGTGAGGCACCCCGTTCGGCCCGAGCACCATGGGACCTCGCCCCTGAGCGTGGCTCCGTGGTCATCGGCCCTGCGCGGTGCCGATCGCGGAGGTGCGGCAGCCCGGCGGATCGGTACATCAGGGGTGTCCCGATTTCACTGCGGTAAACCGGCGGTCCCGTGGGGCCACCGGCGGTGTCACCCCCCTTCACGTGCGTGAAACCCACGACGGAACCAGGTCAGAAAGAGGAGGCCCCTCGGAATGAGAGTCTCGAAGCGGGCGAGCGCCGTTGCGCTGAGCGCGGCAGTCGCGCTCATCGCGTCCGGCTGCTCGAGCGGCGACAACGGCGGCAACGAGGGCGGCAGCGGCAGCGCCGACGGCGCGGTCACCATCAACGGCGTGCAGCCGGAGAACCCCCTGGTGCCGTCGAACACCACCGAGACCGGTGGCGGCAAGATCGTCGACTGGCTGTGGACCGGTCTGGTCGAGTACCCGAACAACGGTGGCGCCCCGCAGAACGCGGTTGCCGAGTCGATCGACACCACCGACTCCAAGGTCTTCAAGATCAAGATCAAGGAGAACACGAAGTTCCACGACGGCACCGTCGTCAAGGCCAAGAACTTCGTCGACGCCTGGAACTGGGCCGCCTACTCGCCCAACGGCGCGGCGAACTCCAGCTTCTTCTCTGACATCGCCGGCTTCGCCGACGTCAACACCACCGACCCGGACGAGGACGGCCCGAAGAAGGCCCCGACTCCGAAGGCCGACAAGATGTCCGGTCTGAAGGTCGTCGACGACTGGAACTTCGAGGTCACGCTGAGCGCGCCGACCGCCGTGTTCCCGACCAAGCTGGGCTACAGCGCCTTCATGCCGCTGCCGGACGCCTTCTTCACCCAGAAGGCCGAGGACTTCGGCAAGAAGCCGATCGGTAACGGCCCGGTCAAGTTCGTGTCGTGGGAGGACGACGTCGCGGTCAAGCTGACCCGCTTCGACGACTACAACCTGCGCGACAAGATGAAGATCAAGGACGTCACCGTCAAGATGTACCAGGACGAGGGGGCGGCCTACAACGACCTGCTCTCCGGCAACCTGGACTTCCTGGAGACGATCCCGACCTCCGCGCTGGCCGGTGAGAAGTGGAAGTCCGACCTGGGCGACCGCGCCATGAACACCGTCACGCCGTCGACCGCGTTCATCGCGTTCCCGATCTACGACAAGCGCTTCCAGAACGAGAAGCTGCGCAAGGCCGTCTCGCTGTCGATCAACCGCCAGGAGATCTCCGACAAGATCTTCTTCGGTACCCGCAAGCCGGCTGACAGCTGGGCCAACCCGCTGACCCCGGGCGCCAAGCCGGGTAACTGCACCGTCTGCAAGTTCGACCCGACGCAGGCCAAGCAGCTCCTCCAGGAGGCCGGTGGCTTCCAGGGCGAGATGGTCTTCTACTACAACGCCGACTCCAGCCACAAGGAGTGGATGGACGCGGTCGCGCAGCAGGTCAAGACCAACCTGGGCATCAACGCCCGCGCCGAGGGTGTGCCGACCTTCGCGGTGTTCCGCCAGAACATCAACGCGTACAAGATGAAGGGCCCGTACCGCGCGGCCTGGCAGCAGGACTACCCGGACGTGGAGAACTGGGTCAACCCGCTCTTCGTGACCGGTGGTTCCTCGAACGACGGCAAGTTCAGCGACCCGCAGGTCGACGCCCTGGCCAAGGAGGCCTCTGGCGCGCCGAGCCTGGAGGCTTCGCACGAGAAGTTCGCCGAGGCCGTCGCGGTCGTCGACCAGAAGGTTCCGACCATCCCGATCTACTTCTACGGCCAGCAGTCCGGCCACTCGGAGAAGATCAAGAAGATGGAGCTGAACAACGTCGGCGAGGCGGACATCACCTCGATCGAGCTCTGATCAACACGGCATGACCCCCGGGTCGGGCTCACCACCTCTGGTGAGCCCGACCTGGGGCCGTTCCGCGAGAGGGTGTAGCTTCCCTCGCGTTCCGCGAGACGGCTTCCCTCGCGTTTGTCGCCACCCCCGTGTCGGCCGCCCGACGCGCCCCCTGTCAGGAGGACCACCCCATGGGCCGTTATCTGTTGAGACGGCTACTGCAACTCGTGCCGGTCTTCATCGGTACGACGTTCTTGATCTACTGGCTCGTCTGGTCGGTGCCGGGTGACCCGTTCGCCGGCAAGTGCGGCGAGCGACGCTGCCCGCAGCAGTACGTCGACTTCATGACCGACAAGTACCAGCTCGACCAGTCGATCTTCGTGCAGTACGCCACCTACATGAAGAACCTGTTCCAGGGGGACTTCGGGCAGACGTTCGGCGGCCGGTCGATCAACGACATCATCATGACGTCGTACCCCAACACGCTGAAGCTGGCCGTGGTCGCCCTGCTGATCGAGGCCGTGATCGGACTCGGTGCCGGCGTGCTGACCGGCCTTCGCCGCAACGGCTTCCTGGACAACCTGGTCCTGGTGTCCACGCTCTTCCTCCTGGCGCTGCCGATCTTCGTCATCGCCTTCGTGCTCCAGTGGCTGCTCGGCGTGAAGTGGGGCATCGTGACCCCCACCGTCTCCAGTGAGATGCGGATCACCGAACTGCTCGTGCCCGGCTTCGTGCTCGGTAGCGCCTCGATGGCGTACATCGCCCGGGTGGCCCGGACGAGCATCGCCGAGAACCGGCGCGCCGACTACGTCCGCACCGCGATCGCCAAGGGCCTGCCCATGCGGCGGGTCGTCGGTGTGCACCTGCTGCGCAACTCGCTGATCCCCGTGGTGACCCTGCTCGGCACCGACCTCGGCGCCCTGATGGGCGGCGCGATCGTGACCGAGGGCATCTTCGGCATCAACGGCATCGGCCGGCAGGTCTACCGGGCGATCGTCACCAAGGAGAGCGCTACCGTTGTCTCCATCGTGGTGGTCCTGGTGCTCGTCTACCTGCTGATGAACCTGCTGGTGGACCTGCTCTACGCCGCCCTGGACCCGAGGATCCGTTATGAGTGACCCGAGCACCGCCTCGATCGTCAGCACCCCCCGCGCCGAGCAGCCCACCGAGACCGTCTCGCCGGTCGGGGCGCCGCAGGGTGACCGCAAGGAGAAGCCCCGCGGGCTCCTCGGCGACGCCTGGCTGGACCTGCGTCGCAAGCCGCTGTTCTGGATCTCGGCGCTTTTCATCCTGCTCTTCCTGCTGATGGCCGCCTTCCCGCAGCTGTTCACCTCCGGTGACGCGGTGAACGGCTCGCTGGACCGCAGCCTGGGCAAGCCCTCCGGGGACGCCTGGTTCGGCTACGACTTCCAGGGCCGCGACGTGTACGCCCGGGTGATCTACGGCGCCCGTGCGTCGATCGTGGTCTCGGTGCTCTCCGTGCTCGGCACCCTGCTGGTCGGCGGGGCGATGGGCGTCATCGCCGGCTACCGCGGCGGCTGGGTCGACGCGGTGCTGAGCCGGGTCGCCGACGTCTTCTTCGGCCTGCCGTTCGTGCTCGGTGCGATCGTCATCCTGACCACCTTCAACGGCTCCGGCACCAGCAACAGCCAGTGGAAGATCATGGGGCTGGTCACCGTCTCCCTGATCGTGCTGAGCTGGCCGGTCGTGATGCGGCTGATGCGGTCCTCGGTGCTCTCCACCAAGGAGGCGGACTACATCGTCGCCGCCCGGGCGCTCGGCGCCGGCACCGGCCGGATCGTCCTCAAGCACCTGCTGCCGAACTGCCTGGCGCCGCTGCTGGTCTACGGCACGATCATGGTCGGCTCCTTCATCGGCGCCGAGGCGACGCTCTCGTTCCTGGGCGTCGGCCTGAAGAGCCCGGTGGTCTCCTGGGGCATCATGATCAGCGAGTCGCAGAGCTTCATCCGGGTCTCGCCGTCCCTGCTGTTCTTCCCCTCGCTGTTCCTCGTTCTCGCCGTGCTGAGCTTCGTGATGCTCGGTGAAGCGGTCCGCGAGGCCCTCGACCCGAAGCTCCGATAGGGGAGACTGAAGTGTCCGACATTCTCGTGTCCGAGCAGTCCGCACCGGGCGCCGACGGATCCGGCCGCCCCTCGGGTCGGCTGCTCGAGGTGGAAGACCTGCGAGTCGAGTTCCGTACCCGGGACGGCGTCGCCAAGGTCATCAACGGGGTCACGTACCACGTCGAAGCGGGGGAGACCCTCGCCGTGCTCGGCGAGTCCGGCTCCGGCAAGAGCGTGACGGCCCAGACCATCATGGGCATCCTGGACACCCCGCCGGGGTTCGTCACCAACGGCCAGGTCCGCTTCCACGGCAAGGACATGCTCAAGATGTCCGCCGAGGAGCGGCGGCGGATCCGTGGCGAAGGCATCGCCATGATCTTCCAGGACTCGCTCTCCGCCCTCAACCCGGTTTTCACCGTCGGTTTCCAGATCGCCGAGCAGTTCCGCATCCGTCGCGGCATGAGCCGCGCGGACGCGAAGAAGCGCGCGGTCGAGATGCTCGACCAGGTGAAGATCCCGAACGCCAAGGGTCGGTACAGCAACTACCCGCACCAGTTCTCCGGCGGTATGCGGCAGCGCGCGATGATCGCGATGTCGCTGGCCCTCGACCCCGAGGTGCTGATCGCGGACGAGCCGACCACCGCGCTGGACGTGACCGTGCAGGCCCAGATCATGGACCTGCTCGGTGAGCTTCAGCGGGAGCGGCAGATGGGCATGATCCTGATCACCCACGACCTCGGCGTGGTCGCCGACGTCGCGGACCGGATCGCGGTCATGTACGCCGGCCGGATCGTCGAGGAAGCCGACGTGTTCGAGCTGTACCGCAAGCCGGCGCACCCGTACACGCTCGGCCTGCTCAACTCGATCCCGCGGATGGACGAGCGGGGCCAGGAGCTGCGTACGATCAAGGGCCTGCCGCCGAACCTGATGAACATCCCGCCGGGCTGTCCGTTCAACCCGCGCTGCCCGATGGCCCAGCCGGTGTGTAGGGAGAAGGTGCCGCCGCTGCTGCAGGTCGGCGCCGGTCGGGCCAGCGCGTGCCACTTCGCCGAGGAGCTCGTGAACCGTGACTGAGAACATCATCGAGGTCCGTGACCTGGTCAAGCACTACCCCGTGACCAGCGGTGTGGTGTTCAAGAAGACCATCGGTCAGGTCAAGGCGGTCGACGGCGTCTCCTTCGACCTGAAGGCCGGCGAGACGCTCGGCGTGGTGGGCGAGTCCGGTTGCGGCAAGTCGACGCTGGCCCGGGTCCTGATGAACCTGGAGAAGCCGACCGCCGGCAGCGTGCTCTACAAGGGCCAGGACATCTCCCGGCTCTCCGGCGGCGCGCTGCGTCGACTGCGCCGGCAGATCCAGCTGGTCATGCAGGACCCGTACACCTCGTTGAACCCGCGGATGACGGTCGGTGACCTGATCGGCGAGCCGTTCGAGATCCACCCGGAGGTGGCCCCCAAGGGCAGCCGGCGGAGCAAGGTCAAGGAACTGCTCGACCTGGTCGGCCTGAACCCCGAGCACATCAACCGGTACCCGCACCAGTTCTCCGGCGGTCAGCGCCAGCGCATCGGCATCGCCCGGGCGCTCGCCCTGCGGCCCGAGGTGATCGTCTGCGACGAGCCGGTCTCCGCGCTCGACGTGTCGATCCAGGCGCAGGTGATGAACCTGCTGGAGAAGCTCCAGTCGGAGTTCGGCCTGTCGTACGTGTTCATCGCGCACGACCTGTCCGTGGTGCGCCACCTCTCCGACCGGGTCGCGGTGATGTACCTGGGCAAGATGGTGGAGATCGGCACCGAGGACGAGATCTACGAGCGGCCGACCCACCCGTACACCCAGGCGCTGCTCTCGGCAGTGCCGGTGCCGGACCCGACCCTGCGGGAGAACAAGACGATCATCCGGCTCACCGGTGACGTCCCCTCGCCGATCAGCCCGCCGTCGGGCTGCCGGTTCCGCACCCGGTGCTGGAAGGCGCAGGACGTCTGCGCCCAGGAGGTCCCGCTGCTGGAGATCCGGCCGGGCTCGGACCACCCGAGCGCCTGCCACTTCGCCGAGAAGCGGGAGATCGTCGCCAGCTACGAGGGGTGACCCTCGCCGGACCGCCTGCCTGCGTCAGCACGACGCCGGCAGGCGGTTCGTCGTTTCCGGGCCCGGGCCGTGGGCCGGCGGCGTCCGCCCGCCGGGCCCGGGCCGTCCCACCCGCGGCAGCCGGCCCGGGTACGCCGCCCGACGGGTCCACCGGGCGTGCCGCCCGGCTGCCGGTGTGGGCGGTACGCCTCACAGCGGTCCGCGGCCGGCCCGCAGCAGCAGCAGGGCCAACTGGGTGCCGTCGGCGCCCAGGGCCTCCCGGAACCGCTCCAGGATCTGCCGCTCGCGGGAGAGCACGAGCCGGGTGCCGCCGGAGGCGATCCGGGTGGCACCCACCTGCTGGGAGAGGGCGGCCCGCTCCTGCCAGAGGGCGATCATCGTGCGGTCGATCTCGTCGATCCGTTCCCGGATGGCGACGATCCGGGCGGCGGCCGCCGAATCCTCCGTGCCCGTGCCGCTGCCGGTGCTGGTGTCGCCGGTGCCGTTGGCGCTGCCGGTGGGCCGGTCGCCGTCCGCGCCGCCGTCCACCGCGCCGGGCCGGTCACCGGCCGCCCGCTGCGCGCCGTCGGACTGCATCACATCTGCCATCATCGCCGTACTCCTCGCCGAGATCGGGCCCGGTGCCGGGAACCGGGACGAAAAAGCCCCGGGCTCCTCGAGCCCGGGGCTTTTCGTAGGTCTGGTTGATCAGGCGCGACCCACGGCTGCCGGACTCCCGGTGCCGTAGTAAAAGTAGAAGCGCTGACCGAACACGTCGTCGAGTATGCCGGCAGCTCGACGGCGCTCGCAAGGATTCCGCCAACCAGTGGGATGACGCCTTCGTCTCCCCGGCGCGTACGCGGGCGGGAAGTGTCCGGCCGGCGGCATAGACTCGCCGTGCGATGCATCCTCTCTTCGACATCCCCGCGTCCCCGTCCGCGCCCGAGCCCGCCCGCCCCGCGCCGCACCGGCCCGGGCCCGCCCGCGGCCACCTCGACCCGCAGCAGTTGGTCGAGGGCCTCAACGGGCCCCAGCGGGACGCGGTGACCCACGCCGGCTCCCCGCTGCTGATCGTGGCCGGCGCCGGCTCCGGCAAGACCCGGGTGCTGACCCATCGGATCGCCTACCTGCTCGCCGCCCGGGACGTGCACCCCGGCGAGATCATCGCGATCACCTTCACCAACAAGGCCGCCGGTGAGATGAAGGAGCGGGTGGCCCACCTGGTCGGCCCGCGGGCCCGGCTGATGTGGGTGTCGACGTTCCACTCGGCCTGCGTGCGCATCCTGCGCGCCGAGCACGAGCACGCCGGGCTGAAGTCCACCTTCTCGATCTACGACGCGGACGACTCCCGGCGGCTGATGCAGCTGGTGACCCGCGAGCTGGACCTGGACCCGAAGCGCTACCCGGCCCGCGGGCTGGCCGCGCAGGTCTCCAACCTGAAGAACGAGCTGACCGACCCGGAGACGTTCGCCGCCGGGGCGAAGGGCCCCAACGAGCGGGCGCTCGTCGAGGCGTACACGCTCTACCAGCGGCGGCTGCGCGAGGCGCACGCGCTGGACTTCGACGACCTGATCATGACGACCGTGCACCTGCTCCAGTCGCACCCGCACGTCGCCGAGACCTACCGCCGCCGGTTCCGGCACGTCCTGGTGGATGAATACCAGGACACCAACCACGCGCAGTACACCCTGATCAAGGAGCTGGTCGCCGGCACCGAGGGGCTGGCCCCGGCGGAGCTCTGCGTGGTCGGCGACGCCGACCAGTCGATCTACGCGTTCCGCGGCGCGACGATCCGCAACATCCTGGAGTTCGAGCGGGACTTCACCGACGCCCGGACGATCCTGCTGGAGCAGAACTACCGCTCCACCCAGACCATCCTCAACGCCGCCAACGCGGTGATCGACCGGAACACCTCCCGCAAGCCGAAGCGGCTGTGGAGCGACGCCGGTGCCGGCGAGCGGATCGTCGGCTACGTCGCCGACACCGAGCACGCCGAGGCGGACTGGGTGGGCCGGGAGATCGACCGGCTGGTCGACGCCGACGAGACCCGCCCCGGCGACGTGGCGGTCTTCTACCGCACCAACGCCCAGTCCCGGGTCTTCGAGGAGGTGTTCATCCGGGTCGGCCTGCCCTACAAGGTGGTCGGCGGGGTGCGCTTCTACGAGCGCAAGGAGGTCCGGGACGCGCTGGCCTACCTGCGCGCCGTGGTCAACGACGACGACACGGTCAGCCTGCGCCGGGTCCTGAACACCCCGCGTCGGGGCATCGGCGACCGGGCCGAGGCCTGCGTCGAGGCGCTCTCCAGCCGGGACCGGATCTCCTTCGGCGCCGCGCTGCGCCGGGCCAAGGACGCGCCGGGCATCTCCACCCGCGCCGCCAACGGCATCGCCGACTTCGTGGCGCTGCTCGACGGCGCCCGGGAACTCGCCGAGACCGGCACCCCGGAGGAGGTGCTGGAGGCGCTGCTGACCCGCTCGGGCTACCTCACCGAGCTGGAGGAGAGTCTCGACCCGCAGGACGCCGGCCGGGTGGACAACCTCCAGGAGCTGGTCAGCGTCGCCCGGGAGTACACCGAGCGGATCGAGGCGCTGGGGGAGGAGGGGGAGCGGGCCACCCTGGCCGGCTTCCTGGAGCAGGTTGCGCTGGTCGCCGACGCCGACCAGATCCCCTCCGACGACCCCGACCACCAGGGCGTGGTCACCCTGATGACGCTGCACACCGCCAAGGGCCTGGAGTTCCCGGTGGTCTTCCTGACCGGCCTGGAGGACGGGGTCTTCCCGCACCTGCGGTCGCTGGGCGACACCCGCGAGCTGGAGGAGGAACGCCGGCTGGCCTACGTCGGCATCACCCGGGCCCGGGAACGGCTCTACCTGTCCCGGGCGGTCACCCGGTCGGCCTGGGGGCAGCCGGCTTACAACCCGCCGTCCCGGTTCCTGGAGGAACTGCCGCCGGAGCTGGTGCGCTGGGAGCGCACCGAGGGGTCGTACACCTCGTGGGCGGGCGGGGGTGGTGGCGTCGGCGGCCGGGCGGACCGGGTGCCGCGCGGCGGCTTCGCCGGGGGCACCCCCAAGGCGGCGGAGCTGGCGCGCAAGCTCGGCGTCGACGGCAGCCGGCTGGCCACCGCCAGCGAGCTGCCGCAGGCCCCGAAGGTCGCCGCCGGGGACCGGGTCAACCACCAGCGGTACGGCCTCGGCCGGGTGCTCGCGGTGGAGGGGCACGGCCCGGGCGCCCGGGCGCAGATCGACTTCGGCGACCAGACGATGTGGCTGGTGCTGCGGCACGCCCCGGTCGAGAAGATCTGAACGGACGACGGCCCGGTCGCCGGCGAACCGCCGGCGGCCGGGCCCTGTGCTGTCCGGGCGGTCAGCAGGCCACGTCGATGCCCCGGGCGCGCAGGAACGGCGCCGGGTCGATCTGGTTCCACATCTGGCCCTGGTGCACCTCGAAGTGCAGGTGCGGGCCGGTGGCGTCGCCGGTGGCCCCCTCGTAGCCGATCACCTCACCGGCGGCGACCTTGTCGCCCACGCTCACCTCGAGGCTGCTCTGGTGCGCGTAGTGGGTCAGGTAGCCGTTGCCGTGGTCGATGAAGACCGAGTTGCCGTACCCGTCGCCGGCGTCGCCGGCCTTGACCACGGTGCCGGCGGCGGCGGCGTGGATCGGGGTGCCGGCGGGCATCGCGAAGTCGATGCCGGCGTGCAGGGTGCCCCACCGCTGCCCGTAGCAGGAGGTGATCTCGGCGCCCCTCATCGGGGCGACCCAGCTGGGCTTGGGCTTCACCGTGCGCTTGGCGGCGGGCCTGGCCGTCGTCCTGGGCTTCGGCTCGGTCCGGGGCTTCGTGCTGGCGGTACGGGTGGGCCGCGGGGAGGGGCTGGCGGTGGTGGCGGTCGGGCTCGGTGCGGTGGTCGCGGACGGGCTGGCCGGCGCGGCGGACTCGCGGGTGGACCGGTCGGCCCGGGCGGCGGCCTCGGCGCGGGCCTGGGCGTCCAGCGAGACCGCGGCGGGTTCCGGGGCGTCGTGGCGGCTCAGGGTGGCGGCCGAGACCCCGGTGACGCCCACGGCGACCAGGGCGACCGCGCCGACGAGCAGGCCCCGTCCGCCGCGCCGCCGAAGCCGGTGGCGGACGGGGGCGATCCGGGTGTTGCGGTTGTTGCTGTCTTCCTGCACGGGGACCTTCGCAGATTCTCGGGGCACTTGACCCCGCAAATACTGGTGTGCGAAAGGTGACCGGCGGGTAGGGGTCCCGGGGCGAAGCTGAGGAAACGGTTGCCCTCAGGTCCGATTCGTGCCGCTCTGGCCCGTTGGGCTGGATAAGTGATCACGCAGGGCGGTGGTCCTGGCCACATCCCGGGCTGTGACCCGGCAGACATCCAGCCGGTGCCGGCCACGAAAAACCGCCCGGATCGATCGATCCGGGCGGTCAACGGGCGGTACGCAGCGTCAGGACGCGGCTACCTCGCTGTAGATTGCCTCCACCTGGAGCTTGATGTCCACTCCGCGCTGGGCGAGCCACGGCACCGGGTCCAGCGGCTGGCCCTTGACGTGGATCTCCAGGTGCAGGTGGGAGCCGTAGGAGTGGCCGGTGTTGCCCACCAGGCCGAGCTGGTCTCCGGCCTTGACCTGCTGGCCCTCCCGCACGGTCACCTGGGAGGAGTGGCCGTAGATCGCCTCGCTGCCGTCGGCGTGCTGGACGATCACCGCGTAGCCGTAGCCGCCGAACCAGCCGGCCTTGGTGACCTTGCCCTCGTGGATGGCGACGAACGGGGTGCCCTCCGGGGCGACCAGGTCGATGCCGCTGTGCAGCTTGCCCCAGCGCATGCCGTAGGGCGAGTTGAAGTCGTAGCCCTGGAGCGGGAGGAGCCAGACCTCCTCCCGGCTGGCCTCACTGTCCCGGGAGGAACGGTTGGCCCGGTCGGCGGAGTCGGCGCGGTCGGCCGCGTCCTGACTGGTGACCGAGGCCTGCTTGAGCTCGTCGAGGACCGACGGGCTGACGCTCTTGGCGTCGGGCAGGGCGCCGGCGCCCAGCGCGACGACACCGGCGCCGACGAAGGCGGTGGTGACGACGGCGGCGTAGCGGCTCCGCGGTGGGGTGGGTACGCGGCGGCGACCGCGATATCTATCGGGCTCAGACGACAGGCGCTGGCGCACGCACACCCTCCGTTGTCGGGGATCCGATGCGACGTCCGGCCGTTCGGTGAAGTTCTGCCGAACGTCCGGGGCCGCGTCGTCACCCGTCCGTGGACCTGATGACAACCGTGGACACGTTAGCCAACCCCTGCCCCGGTCACAAGCGGAAGCGCCGAACCGGTGTTTCTTTCTGTCCATTTCCGTCCGGCATTGTCATAGCTTGGGCCGCCGGATGGCCGTCCCCGATACTGCCCGTTCGTCGCCCAGAGTGACCGAACGGCGGAGCTGTCCGGCTTCGCGTCCGGGGGTTGCCACGGTAGTGACGCAGCCCCGATTTCCCGGCCCGGGCCTGGCGGGTTACCGTTCGTTCAGGTGAAGAGTCGCGGAGCCCGTGAAAGGTAGTGCGCTGATGAGCTCTCGTATCCGGGTCGTCGTCGCGAAGCCGGGCCTGGACGGCCACGACCGGGGCGCCAAGGTGGTCGCGCGCGCCCTGCGGGACGCCGGCATGGAGGTCATCTACACCGGCCTGCACCAGACCCCGGAGCAGATCGTGGAGACCGCGATCCAGGAGGACGCCGACGCGGTCGGCCTCTCCGTCCTCTCCGGCGCGCACATGACGCTCTTCCGCCGGGTGCTCGAGCTGCTCGGTGAGCGCGACGCGCGGGACATCGTGGTCTTCGGCGGGGGCATCATCCCCGAGGCCGACATCCCCGAGCTCCAGCAGCTCGGCGTCGCCAAGATCTTCACGCCGGGCGCCACCACCCGGTCGATCGTCGAGTGGGTCCGGGCGAACGTGGCCCAGGCCGTCGCCTGACCGGCGGAACCTGCCGCGGCTGAGCCGGCGGCGGCCGTCGGTTTTTGGGCAGGGAGAAGGGCCGGACGCACCCCTCACACGCCCGGCCCTTCTATGCACGATGCCCCGCCGCCACCCCTCGACCGACAGGGCATCGGCCGCTCCCGCCCTCGCGCTGCATCAGCGCTCCGACATCACACTCAACGACGCCCCTCGGCGGGGGTTACGCACCCGCCCCGGAACTCTGCGCCCGTCCCCCGAACGGGTGCCCACCGGGTGCAAGGAGGGGCCCCGTCTCGACGCCTCGCGTTGTAGCGGTGCCCCCTCTTGACGGACGGGCCCGAGCGGGCGGGCGCCTGCGGGCGGCGGGTCCGTCACCACGGCGCGGTGACGACGGGTCACCAGACATTGACGTACGGTTCTATCCTGCGGAGGTCGGTCCCACCCGTCCCGCACCCGGAGGCCGTCGTGACCAGCCCACCGTCGCCCGTCCCGGACGTCGCCGTCGCCCGCCGGATCCCGGCGGGCCAGCCCTTCGTGGTGCGCCCCGACGTCCGTCCTCGGGCCGTCCGGGCCGCGACCCTGCTCGCGGCACCGCCGGCCGGGCTCGCCGGTGCCGGTGCGGTCGTCGGCGGGCCACAGGGCCCCGCCCTCGGCCCGCTCGCCGCCACGGTCGCCGGTTGCTGCCTGCTGCTGGCGCTGCTGTTCTGGCTGTCGAACCCGGACACCCCGACCCTCGCGGCCGGACCGGACGGACTCTGGGTCCGGGCCCGCGTCTTCCGCGGCCGGGCGGTCCGGTTGCCCTGGTCGGAGGTCGCCCTGGTGCACCTGCGCTGGTACGGCGGTGAGCGGGTGCTCTGCGTCGAACCCCGGGACCGCGGCCTGTTCCGCCGATTGGGCGTACTCGCCTGGCTGGACGCGTACTCGCCCGGGCCGGCGGGGCGGGGCGCACCGCCGCACCCCGGGTTCACCGCCCGGCTGCGCCACACCGACCGGTCGACGCCGGAGGTGGTGGCCGCCCTGCGCCGGTACGCCCGCGGACGCGCTCCGATCGACTGACCAGACCTCCGGTGGCTGTGCATTACCGCACACCCCGCACCCGCTCGGTTGCCGCCGGTCCCCGTCTCGTTAGGCTGCGGCAAATGACCTGTCTCATCTGATGACAGGCGTCAAACTGTTATCTCAACGCTGGTGGCGGCGCGACGGCGCGCCGCGGAGACGGGACGGGACGCGCAATCGTGGACCTGTACGAGTACCAGGGGCGGGACCTGTTCGAGCGGCACGGTTTGCCCGTGCTGGCCGGCGGCGTCGCCACTACCCCGGAGGAGGCCCGCGCGATCGCCGAACGCCTCGGCGGTCGAGTGGTCGTCAAGGCGCAGGTGAAGGTCGGTGGCCGCGGTAAGGCCGGCGGCGTCAAGCTGGCCGAGGGCGCGGAGGAGACGGTGGCCCGGTCCACCGACATCCTCGGCATGGACATCAAGGGCCACACCGTCCACAAGGTCATGATCACCGTGACCGCGGACGTGGCCGAGGAGTACTACTTCTCGTACCTGCTCGACCGGGCGAACCGCACCTTCCTCTGCATCGCCAGCGTCGCCGGCGGCATGGACATCGAGCAGGTCGCCGCGGAGACCCCCGACAAGGTGGTCAAGGCCCCGATCGACGCCGTCAAGGGCGTGGACGAGGCGAAGGCCCGCGAGATCGTGACCGCCGCGAACTTCCCGGCCGAGGTCGCCGACCAGGTCGTCGACGTCGCGGTGGGCCTGTGGAAGGCCTTCGTCGCCGAGGACGCCACGCTGGTCGAGGTGAACCCGCTGGCCAAGACGGGCGACGGCAAGCTGCTGCTGCTCGACGCCAAGATCACCCTGGACGAGAACGCCGGCTTCCGGCACCCGGACCACGAGGCCCTGGTCGACCAGGCGTCGGTGGACCCGCTGGAGCAGGCCGCCAAGTCCAAGGACCTCAACTACGTCAAGCTCGACGGCGAGGTCGGCATCATCGGCAACGGCGCGGGTCTGGTCATGTCGACCCTCGACGTGGTCGCGTACGCGGGCGAGCGACACGGTGGCGTCAAGCCGGCCAACTTCCTCGACATCGGCGGTGGCGCGAGCGCCGCGGTGATGGCCAACGGCCTGGAGATCGTCCTCTCCGACCCGGCGGTGAAGAGCGTCTTCGTCAACGTCTTCGGCGGGATCACCGCCTGCGACGCCGTCGCCAACGGCATCGTGCAGGCGCTCGACCTGCTCAAGCAGCGCGGCGAGGAGGTCACCAAGCCGCTCGTCGTCCGCCTCGACGGCAACAACGCCGAGGCCGGCCGGGCGATCCTCGACGACGCGAACAACCCGCTCATCCAGCGGGTCGACACCATGGACGGCGCGGCCGAGCGGGCCGCCGAGCTGGCAGCTGCGGGGGTCTGACAATGGCTATCTGGCTGACCAAGGACTCCAAGGTCATCGTGCAGGGCATGACCGGCTCCGAGGGTTCGAAGCACACCAAGCGGATGCTCGCCGCGGGCACCAACGTGGTCGGCGGCGTGAACCCGCGCAAGGCCGGCACCACAGTCGACTTCGACGGCACCGAGCTGCCGGTCTTCGCCTCCGTCGCGGACGCGATGAAGTCCACCGGGGCGGACGTGACGGTCATCTTCGTGCCGCCGCAGTTCACCAAGGGCGCCGTCGTCGAGGCGATCGACGCCGGCATCGACCTGGCCGTGGTGATCACCGAGGGCGTGCCGGTGCACGACACCGCCGCGTTCTGGGCGTACAACGTCGCCAAGGGTGAGCAGACCCGGATCATCGGCCCGAACTGCCCGGGCATCGCCTCGCCGGGCGCGTCCAACGCCGGCATCATCCCGGCCGACATCACCGGCTCCGGCCGGATCGGCCTGGTCAGCAAGAGCGGCACGCTGACCTACCAGATGATGTACGAGCTGCGCGACATCGGCTTCTCCACCTGCGTGGGCATCGGCGGTGACCCGATCATCGGGACCACCCACATCGACGCCCTCGCCGCGTTCGAGGCCGACCCGGAGACCGACGCGATCGTGATGATCGGCGAGATCGGCGGCGACGCCGAGGAGCGGGCCGCCGAGTTCATCAAGGCCAACGTCACCAAGCCGGTGGTCGGCTACATCGCCGGCTTCACCGCGCCGCCCGGCAAGACCATGGGTCACGCCGGCGCCATCATCTCCGGCTCGGCGGGCACCGCCGACGCGAAGAAGGAGGCGCTGGAGGCGGTCGGCGTCAAGGTCGGCAAGACGCCGACCGAGACCGCCAAGCTGATGCGGGAGATCATGTCGGGCCGCTGAGCGGCCGGACTGGATCACGGTCGGCCGCTGAGCGGCCGGCTGGATCTCCATCGGCCGTTCCGGCGGCCGGGGGATCACCACGGGCCGCGCAGCGGCCCGTCGACGAGCCGAGGGGGTCGACCGGTCACCGGTCGGCCCCCTCGGGCTTCTCAGCGGTACCAGTACGGGTAGTAGTAGCTGCCCCGGGCCCGGACCACCAGGCTGATGATGATGTTGAGCACCCCGGCCGCGATGGCCAGCCAGCCGAGCAGCGGGGACTTCCCGAAGCGTCGGGCGTCCCGGATCGACAGGTAGCCGAAGACGATGCCCAGGATGCCGCAGCAGATCAGCCCGAGCACGATGCCGAGGACCCCCCACAGGGTGGTGCGGTCCCGGCCCGCGGCCGGCGGCGGTGGTGGCGGCGGATACGGAGCGTTCACAGCTTCCTCCGAGCGGTCGGTGCCGCGACGGGAAGGTCGCGTCCCTGGCCCGAGGCTAGACCGGATCGGGGGGCCGGATCCGTGGATCACGGAACTCGCCGCCGGTCGGGGGCGGTACCGGACTGCTCCGGCCCGTCCGGCATGCCAGAGTAGACGCGATGTCCTCCGTCACCCCTGACCAGCCGCGCCGCCCCAGCGCCGGCACCCGGCCGCCCGGTCGTCCCGGCGCGGGCCCGAGGGTGCCCGCGCCGCGGGCCGGCGAGCCGCCCCGCAGCCGGGCGCCGCTACCCGTCGCCGCCGGTGTCGCGGCGCTCTGGGCCGCCCTCACCGGCTGGCTGCCGGTGGTCGTGGTGCTGGCCCTGGTGCGGCTCGGCGACGACACCGGATCCCTGTGGGGCGCGCTCGGCGCCGGGGGAGCGGGTTGGCTGCTCGGTCACGGCGTCCCGCTGGAGACCGCCGCCGGCCCGCTCGGGCTCAGCCCGCTGGCGCTCACCGGGCTCAGCCTCTGGCGGCTCAGCCGGGCCGGCGTGCACGCCAGCCGGGCCGTCGGCGCCCGCGGTGGCCGGTCACCCCGGGCGGCGCTCACCGTGGCCGGCGCGGTCGGGATCGCGTACGCCCTGGTCGGGGCCCTGGCCGCCCTGCTGGTCGGGATCGCCGGCACGCACGTCTCCCCGCTCCGGGCCGGGCTCACCTGCCTGGCCGCCGGCGTGCCGGGCGCGCTGCTCGGCGCGCTGGGCACCACCGGCGTCGGCGCCCTGCTGGGCCGGGCGACGCCGGGGTGGCTGGCCCACGGCGCCCGCGCCGGCGTGGTCGCCGTGCTGCTGCTGCTCGGGGCGGGCGCCGGCGCGGCCGGGCTGGCCGTGGCCACCGGGGGCGGGGACGCCGCGGACATGATCGGCGCGTACCGGACCGGGGTGGCCGGTCAGGCGGGGATCACCCTGGTCAGCCTCGCCTACGCGCCGAACGCCGCGATCTGGTCGGCCAGCTACCTGCTCGGGCCGGGCTTCGCCGTCGGCGTCGACACGGCCGTACGCACCAGCGAGGTCTCCCTCGGCGCGCTGCCGGCCGTACCCCTGCTGGCCGGGCTGCCGCGCGGCCCGGTCGACGGGGTGGGCGCGGCGCTGCTCGCCGTCCCGGTGCTGGCCGCCATGGCCGCCGGTTGGCTGCTCGGCCGCCGGCTGCTGCGGGACGCCGCCGAGCGTCGGGTCGAGGTGGGCTGGCGGGCGCTGGTCGGGCCGGCGGCGCTCGCCGGCCCGGTGGCCGGGCTGCTCCTCGGCGCCGCCGCGGCGGCCTCGGGCGGGCCGGTCGGCGGTGGCCGGCTGGCCCAGGTGGGCCCGGTGCCGTGGCAGGTGGCGGCGGTGGCGACGGCCGTGGTCGCGGGGGGCGCGCTGCTCGGCGCGGCCGCCGCCAAGGTGCTGGCCCCCCGCCCCGCGCCCCGCTGACCAGCACGCGGGTGCCGGAGAGGGCGAAGGGGCGCCCCGGCCGTGGCCGGGACGCCCCTTCGGAGGGCCGGTGGATCAGGGGTTGGTCGGCATCTTCAGGCCGCCGGCCACCGCCAGGATGAGCAGCACGATGCCGAGGACCGCCGCGATGGCGCCGCAGATGATGCCCGCCTTGGCCTGGCCACCGTTGTTGGCCACGCCCTGGGCGACCTTCTGCTGACCCAGGTAACCGGTGATCACCGCGGCGATGCCGATCGGGATGCCCAGGTAGACGCAGCAGAGCATCGGGATCGCGGCGATGCCGAGGATCATCGACACCAGACCGAGGGTGTTGTTCTGCGCCTGCGGCTGCGGGTAGCCGGCGCCCGGGTAGGACGGCGCGCCGAACGGCGGCTGCTGCTGGGCGTACGGGTCCTGGTAGGGCTGCTGCTGGCCGTAGGGCTGACCTGAGGTGGGCTGGCCGTAGGGCTGCCCGGAGGTCGGCTGGCCGTACGGCTGGCCCGAGGTGGGCTGCTGGCCGTAGGGCTGGCCGTACGGGGCCTGCGGCGGCGGGGCGTACGGGTCCTGCCCGGCGGGGGGCTGCTGACCGTAGGGCGCCTGCGGCGGCGGCGCGTACGGGTCGGCGGGGTAGTGGGGGGCGGTCGGGTCCTGGTTGGGCTGCTGGCCGTACGGGTCCTGTCCGGGCTGTCCGGGCTGCATGCGGCGTACTCCTCGTTGGCGACGGCGGTCCCCGGGCCGGGCGTACGCCGGACACCGAGCGATCGGCAGCGTATCGCGTCCACGCGACCGTTGATCGAGACGAACACCGCGCCGCCCACCCACCGGACGCCGCGCCGCAGGCCCCGGGGCGTGCCGTACCGCCCGTCCGCCGGCCGTCCGGGGCAGCCCGATAGGGTTGCCGCGTGACCGAGCCCGCGTCCGCCGCCCGCCTCGTCGTCCTCGTCTCCGGTTCCGGCAGCAACCTCCAGGCGCTGCTGGACGCCGCCGCCGACCCCGGGTACGGCGCCCGCGTGGTGGCGGTCGGCGCGGACCGGGACGGCATCGCCGGCCTGGACCGGGCGGCGGCGGCCGGGGTGCCGACCTTCGTGGACCGGCTGAAGGACCACCCGACCCGCGAGGACTGGGACAAGGCGCTGACCGCCCACGTCGCGGAGCACCGGCCCGACCTGGTGATCAGCGCCGGTTTCCTGAAGCTGGTCGGCCCGCACTTCCTGGGCGCGTTCGGCGACCGCTACCTGAACACGCACAACACCCTGCTGCCGGCGTTCCCCGGCATCCACGGCCCCCGCGACGCGTTGGCCTACGGCGTCAAGGTCACCGGGGCCACCCTCTTCTTCGTCGACGCGGGGATGGACACCGGTCCGATCGTCGCGCAGGTCGCCGTGCCGGTCCTCGACGGCGACGACACCGAGGCGCTCACCGAGCGCATCAAGGAAGCCGAGCGGCGCCAGCTCGTCGAGCAGGTCGGCCGCCTGGTCCGTGAAGGTTGGACGATCACCGGGAGAAAGGTCACCATTCCGTGAGTGCCACTGGGGACGAGCGCCGCCCGATCCGGCGGGCGCTGGTCAGCGTCTACGACAAGAGCGGCCTGGTCGAGCTGGCCGGGGCGCTGCACGCCGCCGGGGTGGAGATCGTCTCGACCGGCAGCACCGCCTCGACGATTGCCGGGGCCGGCGTGCCGGTGACCGCAGTGGAGCAGGTGACCGGCTTCCCGGAGATCCTCGACGGCCGGGTGAAGACGCTGCACCCGAAGATCCACGGTGGCCTCCTGGCCGACCTGCGCAAGGACTCGCACGCCGCCCAGCTCGACGAGCACGGCATCGGCGGGATCGACCTGCTGGTCTCCAACCTCTACCCGTTCCAGGCCACCGTCGCCTCCGGCGCGAGCCAGGACGAGTGCGTCGAGCAGATCGACATCGGTGGGCCGGCGATGGTCCGGGCCGCTGCCAAGAACCACGCCTCGGTGGCCGTGGTGACCGACCCGGCCGCGTACCTGGAGCTGGTGGCCGCCCTCGGCGAGGGCGGTTTCACGCTGGCACAGCGCCGGGCGCTCGCGGCCCGCGCCTTCGCCGACATCGCCGAGTACGACGTGGCGGTCGCCGACTGGTTCGCGCGGGAGCTGGCGTCCGACGGCGACGCCTGGCCGCGGTTCACCGGTTCGGCGCTGCGCCGGCAGGCGGTGCTGCGCTACGGCGAGAACCCGCACCAGGGCGCGGCGGTCTACGTGGACCCGGCCGCCCCGGCCGGGCTGGCCCAGGCCGAGCAGCTGCACGGCAAGGAGATGTCCTACAACAACTACGTCGACGCGGACGCCGCCTGGCGGTCGGCGAACGACTTCACCGGGCAGCCGGCGGTGGCGATCATCAAGCACGCCAACCCGTGCGGCATCGCGGTCGGCGCGGACGTGGCCGAGGCGCACCGCAAGGCGCACGCCTGCGACCCGGTCTCCGCGTTCGGTGGTGTCATCGCGGTCAACCGGCCGGTCACGGTGGAGTTGGCCCGGCAGGTCGCGGAGATCTTCACCGAGGTCGTGGTGGCCCCCGGGTACGACGAGGGCGCCCTGGAGGTGCTCCGGGCGAAGAAGAACGTCCGGCTGCTGCGCGCCCCCGCGTACGCCCCGCCGCCGGTGGAGTCGCGGGAGGTCACCGGCGGCCTGCTGGTGCAGACCCGGGACCGGATCGACGCCGAGGGTGACGACCCGGCGAACTGGCGGCTGGCGGCCGGCGAGGCGGCGGACGAGGCGACCCTGGCCGACCTGGTCTTCGCCTGGCGGGCGGTCCGTGCGGTGAAGAGCAACGCCATCCTGCTCGCGCGGGACGGCGCCTCGGTCGGGGTGGGCATGGGCCAGGTGAACCGGGTGGACTCGGCGCGGCTGGCGGTCGACCGGGCCGGCGCCGACCGGGCCCGGGGCGCGGTGGCGGCCTCGGACGCGTTCTTCCCGTTCGCCGACGGGCCGAAGATCCTGCTCGACGCGGGCGTCACGGCGATCGTGCAGCCCGGTGGTTCGATCCGCGACGAGGAGACCATCGCCGCCTGCAAGGAGGCCGGCGTGACGATGTACTTCACCGGCACCCGGCACTTCTTCCACTGAGGTCGCGGCGCGGGACGCGGTCTTGGCGTCCCGCGCCTTCTCCTCCACTGCGGACGCCGGCGGCCCTGAGCAGCCGAAAGTACGGCGACCCGGCCGTTGCCGTGGGTCAAATGTTGTTGCTAGCGTGGTCGCGGCAGCAAGCGATCGACCCTCCCCGTTCTCCCCGCCGCCGCCTCCCGCCCCCGGCCCGTGCGGTCGCCGGCCCGAGCGGTTCCCCCCGATCCCCCCGGCAGGTCCGCCCATGCGCGTGTTCGAACGGCTGAGCGCCGTCGCCGTCGCGTTGGCGTTCGTCCTGGCCGGGCTGGGCGCGCCGGCGTGCGCGGAGACCCATCAGCCCGGCGCGGTGGTCACCGCCGCCCACCGGTCGATCGTCCACGACGCGTCGCACGTTCCCGACGGGGACGCACGGCGCGTCGACGCTGCGGTCACCACCTCATCCCGCACCACCCCGGCCACCGGCGACCCCCGTGCCGTCGTGGACCGCCTCGCGCGGCCCGGCGCACCGTCGGAGCTGCGGGAGGGTGCGCGTGGCGGGCCCTGTGGTGACCACCGCGCCGGCGTCGCCACCGGCGACGGACCGGACGATCCCCTCCTCGGCCCGCCCGTGTGCGCCGGTGGCCCGCCGGTCGCCGCCGTGGCCGCGCCGCGTTACCGGGCGCCGGCCGTCCCGCTGCCGCCCCGCGGCACGCTGCCCAGCCGGGCCCCACCCGCCGCCTGACCGGGCCACGCCGACCCACCCCACGACGCCCGTCACCCGGCTGCTGCACACGCCGTCCGAGGATCGCCGACGCACCGGCCCACGCCGCACGGCGCACCGGCCCCGGTCCCTGGCCTGGGCGTCCCGTCGCCGCCCGATCCGGCGTCGGCCACCACCGGGGACCGTCGTGTCCCGAGGCCCGTCCGTTTCCCCAGGTTCGTGGGCGGCCATCCGCCGTCCCGGATCCCCCTTCCCCGGGCCACAGCCGCCCGGGATCCCCCTGAATCCCGGAGGATTCACATGTCGAAGTCCCGCTGGCGCAAGCCGGCGACAATCGCGGGCGCGCTGGTGCTGACCGCCGCGCTCGGTGGCGTGGTAGCCACCAACCACGAGGTGCAGGAAGCCCTCGGCCTAGCCGACGAGCCGGGCGCCAACATGCCCTGGCACCCTCGGGAGTTCATGGAGATGGCGGCCGGGGAGAACTCGGCCGAGGCGGGCGAGGAGGCCTTCGAGGCCCGGGTCATCGCCGAGCAGTTCGCCCAGGCCCGGTCCGCGCCGGGCATCGTCGCCCCGGGCGCGTACGCCAACGCGTTCAGCCAGCTGGGCAGCGTGCCGGCGACCGCGGGCAACTGGCGCGAGGTCACGAAGATCAGATACGACGGTGACGACCCCCGCTACCGCGACTACGCCTCCAACTCCTCCGGGGGCGCCGGCCTGCAGACCGGCCGGATCACCGGCCTCGCGGCCGACAACAGCGGTCACGTGTACGCGGCCGGCGCCGACGGCGGTGTGTGGCGGTCGAAGATCGGCGGCGGGAGCTGGACGCCGATCACCGACAAGCTGCCCACCCTCTCCAGCGGCGACGTCGTGCTCGCCACCGACGGTTCCCTCTGGTACGCCACCGGCGAGGCGAACACCGGCGCCACCTCCTTCGTGGGCGCCGGCGTCTACCGGCTGGCCGACCCGACGACCGGCACGTTCAGCCCGAGCGACCGGGTCGGCGGCACCGAGCTGGAGAGCTCGGTCATCAACAAGCTGCGCTTCTTCGACGGCAAGGTCTGGGCGGCCACCAACCGGGGCCTGTACTCGCACTCGATGACCAGCGCCGCGGGCGCGTGGAAGTTCGAGTGGGCGCCGAACCCGTCGTACCTGCCGGGTGCGGCGAACGCCGGGGCGGCGAACGCCGCGTACAAGAACATCGTCAACGACGTGGCCGACGACCCGCGCAACCCGAAGCACGTCGTGGTGGCCTCCGCCTGGCGCTCCGGCGACACGTACAACGGCTTCTACGAGACCACCGACTACACCGCGGGCGGCTGGACGAAGGTCAACCCGACCGGCGCCATGCCGGCCGACGACATCGGCTACGTGACGTTCGCGTTCTCCGCCGACGGCGGCAGGCTGTACGCGATCAACCAGTCGCCGAGGCAGCTGAACAAGCCGGCCGGCAACGTCAACAGCTACCTGGACGGCATCTACGTCTCCAACACCGGCAACCCGGCCGGCCCGTGGAACAAGATCGCCGACTCGGCGAAGCTGGGCAACTCCGGTTCCGCGCTGAAGCAGGCGGTCGGCGGAAAGGGCTACGGCCCCGGCATCCAGGCCTGGTACAACCAGTTCCTCACCGTCGACCCGGCCAACCCGAACCACGTCTGGGCGGGTCTGGAGGAGGTCTACGAGTCGACCGACGCGGGCGCCAACTGGAAGACCGTCGGGCCGTACTGGAACTTCAACTTCGCCTGCTGGAACATCTACGACGCGCAGAACACGTGCAGCAGGACCACCCACTCCGACCAGCACTCGGTGGCGGTCGGCAACGGGTTCGTCTACGTCGGCAACGACGGCGGCATCTACCGTCGCCCGGTCAACGGAAAGACCGACAAGGACGGCCACGCCACCGACTGGCAGAGCCTGAACGACGGCACCATCGACGCACTCCAGTACTACGCGGTGGCGGTCGGCAAGGACCCGGCGAAGGCCGGCAACGTGGTCAGCGGCGGTCTCCAGGACAACGGCGTGTCGAACCTGCGCGCCGGCGACTCCGTGATGGGTTCCAACTTCGGCGGTGACGGCGGCGACTCGCTGGCCGACCCGGCCAACGGCTGCCGCCAGGTGCAGGAGTACACGAACCTGGCCATGCGGCTGACCGAGAACTGCAACGCCAACCCGGGTCCGGGCACGGCGGAGACCTCCACCTCGCGGGACATCCAGCCGTACACCTCGGCGCCGGGCGACGAGCCGGCCCGGTTCATCGCGCCGTTCGCCGCCGACACCCGGGACGTCAACGTCTGGGTGGCCGGTGGCCAGCACGTCTGGGTCAACACCAAGGGCTGGTCGCTGGCCGACGGCAAGGGCTGGAGCAACGTGTTCGACCTGGGCGCTGGGCACACCGCCACCTCGGTCGGCGTCTCCGGCGGCACCGCGTACGTCGGTTGGTGCGGGCCGTGCAACAACGCCGGCTTCACCCGCGGCGTCGCGGTCGGCAAGGTGAACGACCCGGCCAGCTGGCACCAGCTGACCCTGCCGGCGGAGTTCCCGAACCGGTTCGTGCAGGGCGTCGGGGTCGACCCGGCGAACGCCTCGCACGCCTTCCTCGCGGTCAACGGCTTCTCCCGCCGCTTCACCGAGGGGCCGGGGGCCGGCTTCGGCCACGTCTTCGAGACCACCGACGCGGGCGCGACCTGGAAGGACGTCTCGGCGAACCTGCCGGACGTGCCGGCCAGCTCGGTCAAGGAGCTGTCCAACGGCGCGCTGGTGCTCGCCACCGACCTGGCCACCTTCTACCGGGCGCCGGGGGCGACCACCTGGCAGCGGCTCGGCACCGGCCTGCCGCTGACCGTCGGGATGGACGTCGAGTACGACGCGGCGACCAACTCGCTCTACGTCGCCACCCACGGTCGCGGCATCTGGGCGTTCGACCTGGCCCAGCTGTAGCAGACGTCGTCCGGTCCGGACCGGTCCCGCGGCCCGGGCCGGACGGCGGAGGCCCCGCCCCCTCTTCCTCCAGGGGGCGGGGCCTCTCGCGTCCGGGCGGTCAGCCGGCGCGCAGGGTGATGGCGCCGCGGGTGCCGTCGGCGCGTTCGGCGTGGATGGTCCAGCAGCCGGGCGCGGGGAAGACCCAGTAGGAGCCCCACTCGTCGCCGGGGCGGGCCCAGGTGCTCGCGCCGTGCGGATCGAACCCCTCGGGCTCGACGGTCGCGTCGCCCGGTCCGACGGCGCGCAGGTTCAGCGCGCCGGAGCCGGTCATCTTGAGCGCGATCTTGAGCTGTCTGCCCGGGCGCAGCCGTTCCTCGGCGGGGAAGAGCAACGCCCAGAACACCCCGGGGTTGCCGACCAGTTCGCCACCGCTGTCGGCCATGAGCGTGTCGAGCCGGTTGTCGGGCGGGCAGGTCGCTGCGGGTGCGACCGTCGTGGTGGCGGCCGGGGCCGGGTCGGCGGAGGCCGCCGCCGCGCCGGTGCCGGACCGGCCGGGGCTCGGCCCGGCCGACGGGACGCCACCGTCGCATCCGGCGAGCAGCAGGCCGGCCGCCGCCAAGCCGAGAACCGTTCGACCCGTGTCCATGTCCCGAGTGTGCCGCACGGGTCAACCCCGGGGCGGTGGGGCGGTCAGGCGACCGGGCGGAGCTCGGCGAAGTGGCAGGCCGACGGGTGCGGGTCGGCGGCCCGGGGCACGGTCGCCGGGTCCTGGGTCGCGCAGATCTCCTGCGCCTTCCAGCAGCGGGTGCGGAAGTGGCAGCCGGACGGCGGGTCGGCGGGGCTGGGCACGTCGCCGGTCAGCCGGATCATGTTCCGGTTCTCCCGGGCGTCCGGGTCGGGAACCGGCACGGCGGAGAGCAGGGCCTGGGTGTACGGGTGGGTGGCCCGCTCGTAAATCTCGTTCTCGGTGCCGATCTCCACGATCCGGCCCAGGTACATCACGGCGACCCGGTCGGAGATGTGCCGGACCACCGACAGGTCGTGGGCGATGAAGATGTACGACAGCCCGAACTCGTCCTGGAGCTGCTCCAGCAGGTTGATCACCTGCGCCTGGATGGAGACGTCGAGGGCGGAGACCGGCTCGTCGCAGACGATGATCTCGGGACGCAGGGCGAGCGCCCGGGCGATGCCGATGCGCTGCCGTTGGCCGCCGGAGAACTGGTGCGGGTAGCGGTTGATGTGCTCCGGGTTGAGCCCGACCACGTCCAGCAGCTCGCGTACCCGCTTCTGCTTGCTCCCCTTCGGGGCGGCGTCGGGGTGGATCTCGAACGGTTCGCCGATGATGTCGCCGACGGTCATCCGCGGATTCAGCGAGGTGTACGGGTCCTGCATCACCATCTGCATGTTGCGGCGCAGCCGGCGCAGCTCGCCGCCCTTCGCGGCGAACAGGTCCCGGCCCTCCAGGACGGCCCGCCCGGCGGTCGGCGTCTCCAGCCGCATCAGCAGCCGGGCCAGGGTGGACTTGCCGCAGCCGGACTCGCCGACGATGCCGAGGGTCTCGCCGCGGCGCAGTTCGAAGCTCACCCCGTCGACGGCCTTGACCGCGCCGACCTGCCTCTGGAGCAGCACTCCCCGGGTGATCGGGAAGTGTTTGACCACGTTGTCGACCGCGAGGATCGTCTCGCCGCGGACCTTGGCCGGGTTAGCGGGCGCTGTCATCGCGGACCTCCTGGGCGAAGTGGCATGCGCTGGTCCGGCCGTCGTCGAGGACCAGGTCGTGCGGCACCACGTCCACGCAGACCTGCTGCGCGTACGGGCACCGGGGGTGGAACGGGCAGCCGGAGGGGATCCGCATCAGGTTCGGTGGCAACCCCCTGATCGTCGAGAGCGCCTGGCCGCGCACGTCGAGGCGCGGGATCGACTCCAGCAACCCCTTCGTGTACGGGTGGGCGGGCGCCCGGTACAGCGAACGCACGTCGGCGTGCTCGACGATCCGGCCGGCGTACATCACGGCGATCCGGTCGGCGACGCCGGCGACCACCCCGAGGTCGTGGGTGATCAGGATCATCGCCATGTCGAGGTCGCGCCGCAGGTCGGCCAGGAGGTCCATGATCTGGGCCTGCACGGTGACGTCCAGGGCGGTGGTCGGCTCGTCGGCGATCAGCACCTTCGGGTTCATCGCCAGCGCCATCGCGATCATGACCCGTTGCCGCATGCCGCCGGAGAACTGGTGCGGGTAGTCGCCGAGCCGGCCGGCCGCCCCGGGGATGCGGACCAGGTCCATCAGCTCGACGACCCGGGCCCGGGCGTCGGCGCGGGACATCCCCTCCCGCTGGCGCAGCGTCTCGCCGATCTGCCAGCCGACCGGGAAGGTCGGGTTCAACGCGGAGAGGGCGTCCTGGAAGATGATCGCGATCTCCTTGCCGCGTACCTGCCGGCGTTGCTCCTCGGGCAGGGTGAGCAGGTCCCGGCCCTGGTAGCGGATCTCGCCGGAGCGGATCACCGCCGGGGGAGTGTCCAGGATGCCCATGATCGCCTGGGCGGTCACCGACTTGCCGGAGCCGGACTCGCCGAGCACGGCCAGGGTCTCCCCGGCGTCCAGGTGGTACGACACCCCGTTGATCACCTTGGCGACGCCCTCGCCGGTGCGGAACTCGATGTGCAGGTCCCGTACCTCCAGCAGGTGCCCGCCGGGCGGGGTGGGGGAGGCCGGGGTGGGTCGGACGGCAGCGTGCGTCACGGTGCCTGCCTTTCGCTCACGACTGCGGGGCTCGCTGCGCTCACTCCTCGCGCTCGCACGGTTCTCACCGCAGCTTCGGGTCGAAGGCGTCGCGGATCGCGTCGCCCAGCATGATGAAGGCGAGCACGGTCAGCGCCAGGAACACCGACGGCACCACCAGCGGGGTCGCGCTCTCGCGCATGTGCACCCGGCCGGCGTCGATCTCGATGCCCCAGGAGATCGTCGGGGCCTTGAGGCCGATGCCGAGGAAGCTCAGCGTCGCCTCGGCGGCGATGAACGAGCCGAGCGCGATGGTGAGCACCACGATCGCCGGGGCGAGCGCGTTGGGCAGGATGTGCCGCCACATGATCCGGCCGTTGCCGGCGCCGAGCATCCGGGCGGCGGCCACGTAGTCCTGCTCCTTGGCGGTGATCACCGAGGAGCGGACCACCCGGGCGGCGGTGGTCCAGCCGAGCACCGCCAGCACGAAAATGACGGCGAGGAGCCGGACGTTGTCGCTGGCGGTGCTGACCCGCTTGAGCAGCACGATCGCGGCCAGCAGCAGCGGGATGCCGAGCACGATGTCGATCACCCGGGAGAGCACCGCGTCGACCCAGCCGCCGAAGAACCCGGCGACCATCCCGACCACCAGCGCGATCACGCCGGTGAGCAGCGCCGAGAACGCGCCGACCAGCAGTGACGCGCGGGCGCCGTAGACCGCCCGGGCGTACGTGTCGCAGCCCTGGAAGTCGTACCCGAAGATGGCCCCGCCGGACGGCCCGGCGTGCTGGCGGGAGAGCAGGCAGTCGCGCGGGTCGTTGGCGGTGAACAGCGACGGCACGGCGGCCATCGCGGCGACCAGCACGACCAGCACCAGGCTGATCCAGAAGACCGGCTTGCGGCGCAGGTCGCGCCAGGCGTCCCCGGCCAGGCTGCGCGGCCGTTGGGTGGCGGCCGGCGTGCCCGGCTCCCCGGAGACCCCGCGCCGTGCCGACTGGTCCTCCGTGGCTGCGACGGTTTCGAAGTCACTCATGCCCGCACCTCTCCGCGCTCACTCATAGCGGATCCTCGGGTCGAGAACGGCGTAGAGCACGTCCACCACCAGGTTGGAGATCAGGTAGACCACGACCAGCACGCTGACGATGCCCACGACCAGCGGGCCGTCCTCGGTGCGGATGCCGCGGAACAGGTTGAAGCCGACGCCGGGGATGTTGAACACGCCCTCGGTGATGATCGCGCCGCTCATCAGGTTGCCCAGCTCGACGCCGAGGAAGGTGACCACCGGGATGAGCGAGTTGCGCAGCACGTGCACGCCGACGATCCGGCGCTTGACCAGCCCCTTCGACCGGGCGGTACGCACGTAGTCGGCGCGCAGGTTCTCCGCCACCGAGGTCCGGGTCAGCCGCAGCGCGGTGGCCAGCGACAGCGAGCCGAGCACGATGCCGGGCAGCAGCAGCGCGTACAGGTCGGGCTGGGCGCCGGCGGTGGGCGGGAAGAGCTGCCACCGCACGCCGAGGAAGTACTGGGCGAGCGGGGCCAGCACGATGGTCGGGATGCCGAGCACCAGCAGGGTCAGCACCAGCGTCGAGTTGTCGAAGATGCTGGCCCGGCGGATGCCGGCGATCACCCCGGCGGTGACCCCGATCAGGACGGTCACGGCCATCGCGATCAGCGCCAGCTTGACGGTGACCGGCCAGGCGGCGACCAGGATGTCGCCGATCGACCGGCCGGTGAGCGACTGGCCCAGGTCTCCCTGGAGCAGGTTCTTGAGGTAGTCGAAGTAGCGGTATAAGAAGCCGCCGACCCCGGTCGCGTCGAGGTGGTACTTCTGCGTCAGGTACGCCCGCTGGGCCGCGGTGACGGGTCGTTCGCCGGCGAGCGCCTGGATGGGGTCACCCTGGCCGGCGAACATCAGCGCGTAGACGATCAGCGTGGTCCCGAAGAAGGCGAGGACCATCTGGAGCAGTCGCCGCAGAACGAACCTGAGCATATTGAGCATTCTTCCGGAAAAGGTGCGAAGCGCGTGGCGGGTCGGGCCACCCGGGGTGACCCGACCCGCTCCGCCGCGCTGATGTCCCGCGGTGTCACCTCACCTCGGTGTTACTTCACGGCCTCGATCTTCAACAGGTTGATCCGGTCGAAGAGGTCCATCTCGACGTTCTTGACCTTGGTCGAGTGGCCGAAGTTGTTCTGGCCGTACCGCAGCGGGATCACCGGCAGGTCCTTGGCCAGCAGGTCCTCCGCGGCCTGGTACTTCTTGATCGCCTCCTCCTCGGTCGGCGCCTGGGCGCCCTCCGTGAGGAGCTTGTCGAACTGCGGGTTGCTGTAGCCGTAGTAGTTCGACGAGCCGTTGGTGCTGTACAGCGGGCCCAGGTAGTTCTCCATGGACGGGTAGTCCATGACCCAGCCCATCCGGAACAGGCCCACCGGCTGCTTCTGCTTGAGCTTGGTCAGCAGGTCGGCGAACTTCGGCTCGGCGGTGCCCACGCAGTCCACGCCCAGGTTGGCCTTGAGCTGGTTGCAGGTCGCGTCGATCCAGTCCTTGTGGCCACCGTCGCCGTTGTAGGACAGCTCGATCTTCTTCGGGCCGCCCGCGGCCTCGTACATCGCCCTGGCCTTGGCCGGGTCGAAGGTGCCGGCCTCGCCGATGGTGTTCTCCCGGTAGCCGGCGACGACCGGGGAGACGAACGAGCGGGCCGACTTCTGCGAACCCTTGAAGATCGACTTGCTGATCTCGTCCCGGTCGATCGCCATCGAGATCGCCTTGCGCACCTCGGGCTTGCTGAACTCCTTCTGGAAGGTCGGGAAGGAGAGCACCTGGAGCGACGAGGCGGGGCTCTGCTGGAACCGGTCACCCAGGTCGTCGGCGGCGGTCGACAGGTTCTCGGTCGGGATCGTCTTGATCACGTCGAGGTTGTCCGAGAGCACGTCCGCGTACGCGGCGGTGGGCTGCTGGTAGATCCGGAACTCGACGCCGGCCACCTTGGGCTTCTCGCCCGGGAAGGCGTCGTAGCGCTCGACGTCGACCTTGGCGTCGTGCTGCCAGGTGCCCTTCATCCTGAACGGGCCCTGCCCGATCGGGGCCTGCTCGTAACCGTCCTTCAGCACCCCGGGGGCGGAGAAGGCGGCCTTGGGCAGCGGGTAGAAGGCCGTGTAGCCGAGCATGGTCTTGAACTCGGAGTACGGCTGGGAGAGCGTCACGGTGAAGGTGAGGTCGTCGACCTTCTTCAGCCCGGACAGCGTCTTCGCCTTCGGCGTCTCGCCCTGGAGGTCGTCGTACCCGGCGATCTTCTCGAAGAAGTAGCTGGAGTTCTGCCCGTTCGGGGCGTACGCGCCGTAGTTCCAGGCGTCGAGGTAGCTGTCGGCGGTGACCTTCTCGCCGTTGTGGAAGGTGTAGCCGTCCTTGAGCTTGATCGTCCAGACCTTGTTGTCCGACGACTCGACCGACTGGGCCGCCACCTCGTAGGGCTTGTTGGCCTCGTCGTAGTCGACCAGCGGGCTGAACAGGGCGCTGAGCACCTGCGAGCCGTTGGTCTCGTTGGTGTTGGTGGGCACGAGGTGCTGGGGCTCGGCGATCTCGATCCGCACGGCCGCGTTGGGGTCGCTCTGGCCACCGCCGTCGCCGCCCGAGCCGCAGGCCACCAGGCCCAGGGTCACCGCGAGCGGGAGGGCGGTCCAGGCGGCAAGCCTACGAACACGCATGGGGGGTCTCCTCATCTCCTCACGCTGCGCAGTCAGGCCCGGCGTTGGGTGACGCTGCGCAACGATCCGCAACGGTAAGTCGCCGGGTGGGCTTCGACAACGCGAGGGTTGCGAACGGATAACGTTCCGGGGTCGCCGGTCTTGTCGGCCGCCTCGTCGTCTGCTAGCGATCAGGCCGCCCAGTGGCAGCTCAGAGCCGATCCGGCACCGGAGCCGCCGGAGGGTCGTCCGGTTTCGCGCCGGCAGCGTACCGCCCGACCAGGAGGCGGAAATGTCCGGCTTCGTGGTGCCGCGTCCCGGTCGGGCTGTGGCCTGCTCCACAAAACGTCACTCTCGGTGACGAAGAACACGTCACGCAAAGTGATGAGGCGTTCCGTTCGGACCGGCGGCGGCCGGACGTGAGACGATCGCTTCGTGACGGCGATCATCCTGGACGGCAAGGCGACCGCGGCCGAGATCAAGGACGAGCTGCGGACGCGGGTGAAGGCACTGGCGGAGCGCGGCATCACCCCCGGGCTCGGCACCGTCCTGGTCGGGGCCGACCCGGGCTCCCAGGCGTACGTCAACGGCAAGCACCGGGACTGCGCCGAGGTGGGCATCGCCTCGATCCGCCGGGAGCTGCCCGCCGACGCCACCCAGCAGCAGGTCGACGACGTGCTCGCCGAGCTCAACGCCGACCCGACCTGCCACGGCTACATCGTCCAGCTGCCGCTGCCCGCGCACCTGGACACCCAGCGGGCGCTGGAGATGATCGACCCGGCCAAGGACGCCGACGGCCTGCACCCGGTCAACCTGGGCCGGCTCGTCCTCGGCTACGAGGGCCCGCTGCCCTGCACGCCGCGCGGCATCGTCGAGCTGCTGCGCCGCCACGAGGTGCCGCTGCGCGGCGCCCGGGTCGTCGTGGTCGGCCGGGGCAACACCGTCGGCCGGCCGCTCGGCCTGCTGCTCACCCGGCGCAGCGAGAACGCCACGGTGACCCTCTGCCACACCGGCACCCTGGACCTCGCCGCGCACACCCGGGCCGCGGAGATCGTCATCGTGGCAGCCGGCGTGCCCGGCCTGCTCACCGCCGACATGGTCACCCCCGGCGCGACAGTGGTGGACGTCGGCATCACCCGGGTGATCGGCGCCGACGGCAAGGGCCGCTACACCGGCGACGTCGACCCGGAGGTCAACGAGGTCGCCGGCCGGGTGGTCCCGATGCCGGGCGGCGTCGGCCCGATGACCCGCGCCATGCTGCTCACCAACGTGGTGGAGCGCGCCGAGCGCGGCTGACCGGCCGCCGACGGGCGGAATCGCCCGCCGGTGACGTTCGCCCCATCCGGCCGATGGTCGCCGCCCCTGGCCGGTTCGGTGCCACGATGACTGATACGGTCCGGAAAACCGACTGGTATCAGGGAGTGGGACGACCATGGGTAAGAAGGTCACTGTCGTCGGGGCCGGCTTCTACGGCTCCACCACCGCACAGCGCCTGGCCGAGTACGACGTCTTCGACACCGTCGTGATCACCGACATCGTGGAGGGCAAGCCGGCCGGCCTGGCCCTGGACCTCAACCAGTCCCGTGCCGTCGAGGGCTTCGAGACCCAGGTCGTCGGCGTCACCACCGGCCCGAACGGCGAGGGCTACGAGGCCATCGAGGGCTCCGACGTCGTCGTGATCACCGCCGGCCTGCCCCGCAAGCCGGGCATGAGCCGGATGGACCTGCTGGAGACCAACGCCAAGATCGTCCGTCAGGTCGCCGAGAACGTCGCCAAGTACGCCCCGAACGCCGTCGTCATCGTCGTGTCGAACCCGCTCGACGAGATGACCGCGCTGGCCCAGCTCGCCACCCAGTTCCCCAAGAACCGGGTGCTCGGCCAGGCCGGCATGCTCGACACCGCCCGGTTCACCAACTTCGTCGCCGAGGCGCTGAACGTGCCGGTGAAGTCGGTCAAGACCCTCACCCTCGGCTCGCACGGCGACACCATGGTGCCGGTGCCGTCGAAGAGCACCGTGGGCGGCAAGCCGCTGCGCGACGCCATGCCGGCCGAGCAGATCGAGGAGCTGGTCGTCAAGACCCGCAACGGTGGCGCCGAGGTCGTCGCGCTGCTCAAGACCGGCTCGGCGTACTACGCCCCGTCCGCCGCCGCCGCCCGGATGGCCAAGGCCGTCGCGGAGGACTCCGGCGAGACCATGCCGGTCTGCGCCTGGGTCGACGGCGAGTACGGCATCTCCGGCGTCTACCTGGGCGTCGAGGCCCAGATCGGCGCCGAGGGCGTCAAGAAGGTCGTCGAGACCGACCTGGACGCCGACGAGCTGGCCGCCCTGAAGGAGGCCGCCGAGGCCGTCCGCGCCAAGCAGGCCGACGTGGCCAGCATGTGACCCACCCTTTGACCCGCCGGGAGGGGCGGGGCGGCTCCCGCCGCCCCGCCCCTCCCGCACTCCCACCCCACCCCACCCCACCCCCACCCCACCCACCCACCCACCCACCCACCCACCCCACCCCCGCCCCCACCGGTCCGCCCCGTTGATCATGAAGTTAGCGGCGATGTTGATCGCGTTTACTGCCGCTAACTTCATGATCAACGGAGTTGGCGCGGGTGGGGTGGTTGGTGGGGTGGGTGGGTGGGTGGGTGGGTGGGTGGGGTTAGAGGGGGGTGAAGGGGGTGCCGAGGTGGGGGGTGGCCAGGTGGGTGGGGGTCGGGTGGGTGGCGAGGGTGCGTAGGAGGGTCAGGCGGGAGTGGCGGGCCGTGGGCGGGTCCTCCTCGTGGGCGTAGGCCAGCTCCGGGTCGACCAGCTGGACCATGTGGACCAGCAGGTCCCCGGTGAGCAGGAGGCGTTCGTCGCCGGAGTCGACCAGCACGCACTGGTGGCCGGGGGTGTGGCCGGGGGTGCTCAGGGCGCGTACCCCGGGGGTGAGGTCGGTGTCGCCGTCGAGCACCCGGAGCCGGCCGGCGGCGCGCAACGGCGCGACCAGGCCGGCCGGCAGCCCCGGGTTGATCGACTCCATCGTGGCCAGCTCGGCCCGCTGCACCAGGTAGTCGGCGTTGGTGAAGTACGGGCGGCCGGGGGAGCCGGTCACCGCCCAGCCGATGTGGTCGCTGTGCAGGTGGGTGAGGACGACCGTGCGGACGTCGGCCGGGTCGATGCCGGCGGCGGCCAGCTCGGCGGGGAGCCGTCCGGGCACCGGCGCCCAGCTCGCGGCGGGGGAGTCCGCCGGGCCCACGCCGGCGTCGACCAGGGTGACCGGCCCGTCCCCGGTACGCAGCGCGAAGGCGCGGAACGGCAGCCACCATTCGCCGCCGGGGGTGACCGTGGCCGGGTCGCGCCGGTCCGCCTCCCGCCACTGTGCCGGGGTGGCGTCCGGGAACGCCTCCGCGCGGGGCTGGAAGAACGGGCCCTCCGCGTCGGTGAGGGCGGTGACCGTGATAGACCCGAGGGTACGGCTCAGTGGCATCGGCCGATGATGCCAGTGATCTCCCGCGCCGACCGCCCGGTTTTCCCACCCACCGAGGCCGGCTGGGGGGTGCCGGCCCGTTTGCAGTACGCTCGTACTGCTTGAGCACGTGTCCCCCGAGAGGAGCGCCGGCCGATGGCGAAGATCAAGGTAAACAACCCGGTCGTTGAGATCGACGGCGACGAGATGACCCGGATCATCTGGAAGCAGATCCGGGAGCAGCTGATCCAGCCGTACCTCGACGTCGACCTGCACTACTACGACCTGTCGATCGAGAACCGCGACGCGACCGACGACCAGGTCACCGTCGACGCCGCCAACGCCATCAAGGAGCACGGCGTCGGCGTCAAGTGCGCGACCATCACCCCCGACGAGGCCCGGGTCGAGGAGTTCGGCCTGAAGAAGATGTGGCGGTCGCCGAACGGCACCATCCGCAACATCCTCGGCGGCGTCGTGTTCCGCGAGCCGATCATCATGTCCAACGTGCCGCGGCTCGTCCCCGGCTGGACCAAGCCGATCGTCATCGGCCGGCACGCCCACGGCGACCAGTACAAGGCCACCGACTTCGTGGTCCCCGGCCCGGGCAAGGTGACCATCACCTACACCCCGGCCGACGGCGGCGCCCCGATGGAGATGGAGGTCGCCAACTTCCCCGGCGGCGGCATCGCCATGGGCATGTACAACTACGACGAGTCGATCCGGGACTTCGCCCGCGCCTCGTTCCGGTACGGGCTGGACCGCAAGTACCCGGTCTACCTGTCCACCAAGAACACCATCCTCAAGGCGTACGACGGCCGGTTCAAGGACCTGTTCGCCGAGGTCTTCGAGAGCGAGTTCAAGGCCGAGTTCGACGCCGCCGGCATCACCTACGAGCACCGGCTGATCGACGACATGGTCGCCGCCGCGCTCAAGTGGGAGGGCGGCTACGTCTGGGCCTGCAAGAACTACGACGGTGACGTGCAGTCCGACACCGTCGCGCAGGGCTTCGGCTCGCTGGGCCTGATGACCTCCGTGCTGCTCTCCCCGGACGGCCGTACCGTCGAGGCGGAGGCCGCGCACGGCACCGTCACCCGGCACTACCGGCAGTACCAGAAGGGCGAGAAGACCTCGACCAACCCGATCGCGTCGATCTACGCCTGGACCCGGGGCCTGGCCCACCGGGGCAAGCTGGACGGCACCCCGGAGGTCACCGAGTTCGCCAACACCCTGGAGAAGGTCATCGTCGACACCGTCGAGGGCGGCCAGATGACCAAGGACCTCGCGCTGCTCATCTCGCGGGACGCCCCGTGGCTGACCACCGACGAGTTCATGAACGCGCTCGACGAGAACCTGGCGCGCCGCATCAACGCCTGATCCTCGCCCGCGTCACCGACCGAGCCCGCCGGCCCCGCGCCGGCGGGCTCCGTCGTTCCACCGACGGGTGACCCGGTTGCGCCCGGGGGCGGGGCGGCGTCACCGGGGCGACCGGCGGTCGTTGTACCAGGTGGACGTGGTGCCAGTCGCGTCCCGGAAGGTTGACCCGTCGCCTCGCGACGCGAGTGCCGACCAGTCGGCCTTCCCGGCTGTCCTGGACAGCCAGCCGTCCCTTCCCTGCGGGGGGCCCTGTCCCGGGCCCCCCGCGCCCTGTTCAGGGCCCGGTCAGATCGCGCGGAGCTGCTCGGCGGCCCGTTCCGGGGCGATGTCGTTGATGAACACGCCCATCCCCGACTCCGAACCGGCCAGATACTTCAGCTTGTCCTTGGCCCGCCGGATGCTGAACAGCTGAAGGTGCAGGTGGCCCAGCTCGCGGTCGACGCGTACCGGGGCCTGGTGCCAGGCGGCGATGTAGGGCATCGGCAGGTCGAACAGGCCGTCGAAGCGGCGCAGCACGTCCAGGTAGAGCGGCCCGAAGGCGGCCCGCTCGGCGTCGTCGAGGGCCGGGATGTCCGGCACCGGCCGGTGCGGGGCCAGGTGCACCTCGAACGGCCAGCGGGCGGCCGCCGGGACGTACGCCGTCCAGTGCTCGTTGGCGGCGACCACCCGGTCGCCGGCGGCCCGCTCGGCGGCGAGCACGTCGGCGTAGAGGTTGCGGCCGCCGGTGCGCTCGGCGTGCCGGCGGGCGGCGGCGAGCAGCGACCGGGTGCGCGGGGTGACGAACGGGTACGCGTAGATCTGCCCGTGCGGGTGGTTCAGGGTCACCCCGATCTCCACGCCCCGGTTCTCGAACGGGAAGACCTGCTCGACGCCGGGCAGCGCGGACAGCGCTGTGGTCCGGTCGGCGAGCGCCTCCACGACCAGGCGGACCCGTTCCGGGGAAAGGCCGGCGAAGGAGGCGTCGTGGTCGTCGGTGAAGCAGACCACCTCGCACCGTCCCTGCCCGGGGCGGACCGGGGTGAACGGGGTGATCTCGGCCGGTTCCTCGGCGATCCGCTGGCTGAGCGAGGGGAAGCGGTTCTCGAAGACCGCCACGTCGTAGTCGGGCGCCGGGATCTCGGTGTGCCGGTCCCCGCGGGACGGGCAGAGCGGGCACTGGTCGGCCGGGGGGAGGAAGGTGCGGGTCTGCCGGTGCACGGCGACGGCCACCCACTCGTCGGTGAGCGGGTCGTACCGCAGCTGGGAGGCGGGCGGCGGCGGGGGCAGCTCGCGCCGGTCCGGCTGGTCGCGGACCGCGTCGTCCCGCTCGTCGAAGTAGATCAGGTCACGGCCGTCGGCCAGTTCGATCTGCGTACGCTTCACTGCTCCCCCTCGGTGCCCGGCACGATGACCAGTTCGCCCACGTGTTCGCCGAGTACCCGGCGGGCCTCGGGTGCCAACCGGTCGTCGGTGACCAGTACGTCCGCCGCGGCCAGCTCGACGATGGAGGAGATGCCGACGGTGCCCCACTTGGTGTGGTCGGCGATCACCACCAGCCGGTCGGCGGCGGCGACCAGCGCCCGGTCGGTCTCCGCCTCCATCAGGTTCGGGGTGGTGTAGCCGGCCCGTTCGGTGATCCCGTGCACGCCCAGGAAGAGCAGGTCCAGGTGCAGGGACCGGACCGCGGCCACGGCGAGCGGCCCGACCAGGGCGTTCGACGGCGTACGCACGCCGCCGGTGAGCACCACGGTCTGGTCCGGCCGGCCGGCGGTGTGGAAGACCTCGGCCACCGGCAGCGAGTTGGTCACCACGGTCAGCCCGGGCACGTCGACCAGCCGGCGGGCCAGTTCGGCGGTGGTGGTGCCGGCCGAGAGGGCGATCGCCGCTCCGGGGCGGACCAGCTCGGCGGCCCGGGTGGCGATGGCGGCCTTCTCGGCGGGCTGCCGGACGGACTTCGCGTCGAATCCCGGTTCGTCGGTGGAGCCGGGACCGGCGGCGGTGGCGCCGCCGTGCACCTTGGCGAGCAGCCCGCGTTCGTGCAGGGTCTCCAGGTCACGCCGGATGGTCATGTCGGAGACGCCGAACTCGGTGGCCAGGTCGGTGACCCGGACGCCGCCGGTGCTCCGGACCCGGTCCAGGATGGCCGCCTGCCGCTGCCGCGCGAGCACGCGATGCACCTCCGGCTCCCCGCGCAGACTCCCACGCGGTCGAACGTGTTCCAACAAGAATGAACACTAGCGCGCAGCCGGGCGCGGCGGAAGCCGGCCTGCGGACGACCGTCAGGTGGACTGGAGGCGGGGCTCCACCCAGCCGTGCTCGGTCAGGTGCTCCATCACCCTGCGCACCGCCTCGTCGACGGTCAGGTCGGTGGTGTCGACCACCACGTCCGCGTCGACCGGCGCCTCGTACGGGTCGTCAATGCCGGTCATCCCGGTGAGCAGGCCGGCGCGGGCGCGTGCGTACAGGCCCTTGCGGTCGCGCTGCTCGCACACCTCCAGCGGGGTGGCCACGTGCACCAGCAGGAACCCCGCCCCGACGGTCAGGGCCATCTCCCGGGCGGTCGCCCGGGCCTGCGCGTACGGGGCGATCGGGCAGCAGATGCCGACGCCCCGGTGCTTCGCGATCTCGGCGGCCACCCAGCCGATCCGGCGCACGTTGGCGTCCCGGTCGGCCTTGCCGAACCCCAGCCCGGCGGAGAGCTCCCGGCGCACCACGTCCCCGTCGAGCAGGGTGATCGTCCGGTCGCCCTGCTCCCGCAGCACGTCGGCCAGCCCACGGGCGATGGTCGACTTACCGGAGCCGGAGAGCCCGGTCAGGAAGATCACCAGGCCCCGGTGCCGGCGGGCCGGCCGGGCCCGGGCCAGCTCCTTGGCCACCGCGGGCGGGGTGTGCCACTCGGGCAGCGGGAAGCCCCGGTCCAGCAGGTCGTCGATCTCGGCCTGGCTGAGCGCCAGCCGCCGGTTGCGCGGCGGGATGTCCTCCCGCCACCGCCACTGGCCGTCCCGGTTGTCGTAGGCCAGCTCCCGGGGCACCAGCACCCGCAGCCCGGCCCCGGAGAGCATCTCGCCGGTGGTGAGCAGGTGGGTCACCCCGTACGCGGCGGAGACCCGGGCCCGCAGCAGCGCGTCGCTGATCTCGTCGGCCCGACGGGACAGCGGCACCGCCACGATGGTGGCCGGCGGCATCCGGTCCCGGGCGGCGAAGACGCTGCGGACCAGCGCCTCCGAGGGCAGCGCGCTCGCCACCCCGTCACCCACCGGGATCATCACCAGCAGGTGCGCGCCGAGGGTCCGGGCGGCGTGCGCGATCTGGGCGAGCTGCGGCCGGTGCAGCGGCCGGTCGGCGATCACCCCGAGGACCCGGCCGGGTGGCAGCAGCGCCCGCACCTCGTCGGCGTTGCGGCGCAACCGCTGGAACGGCCCGTGCCCGCCGTCGCCGATCCGGCGTACGCCGCCGCCGACCCCGACCAGCCCGTCCCGGGCCGGCCAGAGGTCGGTCACCTCCAGCCCGGCCACCGGCGCGCCCTCGCCGTCGGTGAGCAGCAGCCCCCGCCGCTGCGGATCGTGCGGGTCCAGCCCCTCGGCGAGCGCCGCGGGCACGTGCAGGGTCACCGGCACCGGCCACGGGGTGCCGTCGGCCAGCCGGCCGCGACGGGCCAGCGAGGTCAGGTCGGCGCGGGTCATGAAGCCGGTGAGCGGCGCGTACGCCCCGGACAGCAGCAGCTCCAGATCGGCCAGCTCCGTCGGCCGGGGCGTGTACGCCTGCGCGCCCCGAAGCACGTCGTCGGGCAGCACCCATCCGTTGCTCATCGAACCCCCCACTCCCTGGCCGGCACACAGTTTCGCAGCCGGCCGCCGATCGGTCGAGACCGCCACTCCACCGGTTCCCGACCCGATGGGCGCCGGCGGCGGACCGGTCGGCGGGGCGGGTCAGCCCGTCGGCGTCAGCTGCGCGGCCCCGAACGAGACAGCGAACCGCTTGCACCAGATCGACACGCTGGTCAGTCGGGTGAGGTCGGTGCCGGCGGGGATGGCGTACGCCTGGTCGCCGCGGTTGCCCTTGAGCCGGCCCAGCTCGACCCAGCGGCCGTCGTCGAAGGCCCCCCAGCCGGCCCGGCCGGCGCGGACCGGTTGATCGCTCAACCAGACCCGCAGATCGGGGCCGTTGGAGGTGGCCAGCCCGACCAGCTCCAGCCGATGGCCGCCGTCGGCGGCCCGGACCACCCGGGCGGTGCCGGAGGTGTCGTGCTCCTGGGTGACGAATTCGCCCCGGCTCACCAGTGCGGGTGCGGCGGGGCGTGCCGAGGCGGCCGGTCCCGCGCTCCCGGTGGGCCCGGCGCCGACCGGCGGCGGCACGGTCTCCACCACCTCGGAGAGCCGCTCGTCCACCCGGGTGTCGGTCACCGCCTTCCAGGGCTGGAACCACCACAGCCCGAACACCGCCCCGGCGGTGAGCGCGACGACGACGGCCCAGGACACGGGGGTGCGCGGCAGGCGGATCGGCATGTCGACCATTCTGCGCGGCGACGCGGCCGGGCAGCCTTACGGAACCCTTACCGCACGGGCAGCTGCCCGGAGAGATGTCAGGGGGCTACCCGGGCGATTCCTGATACCCGTGCTGGCGCGGACTCCATACGCTGACCGTCGTGACGCTGATAGCGACCGAGTCGCTGACCAAGACGTACGCGGGCCGGGTCACCGCCCTGAACGACCTGACGGTCGCCGTCGAACCCGGCATCGTCGGTCTGGTCGGCGCGAACGGCGCCGGCAAGTCCACCCTGATCAAGATCCTGCTCGGCCTGCTCGCCCCGACCGGCGGCCGGGTGAGCGTGCTCGGCCTCGACCCGACCACCGACCCGGCGGCGGTGCGGGCGCGGGTCGGCTACATGCCGGAGCACGACGCCCTGCCGCCGGACCTCTCCGCCGCCGAGCTGGTCACCCACCTCGGCCGGATCAGTGGGCTGCCCCGCACGGTGGCCCGGGAACGGGCCTCCGAGGCGCTGCGGCACGTCGGGCTGCACGAGGAGCGGCACCGGGCGGTCGGCGGCTACTCCACCGGCATGAAGCAGCGGGTCAAGCTGGCCCAGGCCCTGGTGCACGACCCGGACCTGCTGCTGCTCGACGAGCCGACCAACGGCCTCGACCCGGCCGGCCGGGACGCCATGCTCGCGTTGATCCACCGGATCGGCACCGAGTTCGGCATCTCGGTGGTGGTCTGCTCGCACCTGCTCGGCGAGGTGGAACGGATCTGCGACACGCTGGTCGCCATCGACGGCGGCCGGCTGCTGCGCGCCGACCGGATCTCCGCCATGACCACCACCACCGACGTGCTCGCCGTCGAGGTCAGCGAGGGTACGGACGAGCTCGCCGGCCGGCTGGCCGCGCTCGACCTGCCGGTGACCCGGGACGGCCGGACGCTGCTCGTCCCGCTCGCCGACGAGGGCACCTACGACCTGATCCTCGGCGCGGTGGCCGAGCTGGACCTGCCGCTGCACCGGCTGGACCAGCGCCGGCACCGGGTGGCCGAACTCTTCGCCGCGAGGGAGCCCAGCCATGTCTGAGCCGACCGGAGTCATCCACGACATCGGCTACCAGCGCTACACCGGCCCCCGGCTGGGGCGCGGACACGTGTTCGGCGCGCTCTACCTGCACGGCGTACGGACCGCGTTCGGGTTGGGCCGCAGCGCCAAGGCCAAGATCTTCCCCTGGCTGGTGGTCGGTGTCCTCACCGTCGTGGCCGCCGGGGCCACCGCGGTACGCGCCCAGTTCGGCCAGGTCGTCATGACGTACGCCCAGTTCGCCGACGCGATGGCCTGGCTGGTCATCTTCTTCGTCGCGGTGGCCGCGCCGGAGCTGGTCTCCCGCGACCTGCGCAGCGGCGTGCTGCCGCTGTACTTCTCCCGGCCGCTGCCCCGCGGCGACTACGCGCTGGCCAAGCTGGCGGCCCTGGTCACCGCGCTCTGGCTGCTGCTCGGCGGCCCGCAGCTGCTGATGTTCCTCGGCGCGGCGTTCAGCACCGGCGACGGGATGCGCGGGGTCTGGAACGAGCTGCTGGACCTGCTGCCCGGGCTGCTCTACGCCGGGCTGTGGGCGGTGGTCTTCGCCTCGATCGGGCTGCTGGTCGCCTCGCTGACCGGCAAGCGGGCGTTCGCCGCCGGCGGCATCGTGGCGGTCTTCCTGATGACCACCCCGATCGTCGGCACCCTGTCGATCATGCCGTCCGCGACGGTCAACCAGCTGGCCTTCCTGGCCTCCCCGTCGACCCTGGTCGGCGCGGTGGGCTCCTGGGCCCTCGGCGACCTGCTGGTGCCCGAGGGGCAGCGCGGCGGCACCATGCCGATCGGCGGCTTCGGCCCGCTCTACGCGGTCGCCGCCGCGGTGCTCGTCGCCGGCTGCGTCACCCTGCTGCTGCTGCGATACCGGAAGGTGGCTGCCCGATGACCACGATCAGCGCGGAGCCGGCGGCTCCCAGCACCCCCGCCGCCGCCCTCGACCTGGCCGGCGTCTCCCGCTGGTACGGCAACGTGGTGGCGGTCAACGACGTCACCATGCGCCTCGGCGCCGGGGTGACCGGCCTGCTCGGCCCGAACGGCGCCGGCAAGACCACCCTGCTGCACATGATGGCCGGCTTCCTCGCCCCGTCCCGGGGCACGGTGACCCTCGCCGGCGAGCCGACCTGGCGCAACCCGGCCGTCTACCGGCGCCTGGGCCTGGTCAGCGAGCGGGAGGCGGTGCACGGCTTCCTCACCGCGTACGAGTTCGTGCTGGCCAGCGCGAAGCTGCACCGGCTGGCCGACCCGGAGGCGGCGGCCCGGCGGGCGATCGCCCTGGTGGAGATGGCCGATGCGCAGGACCGGCGGATCGGCACGTACTCCAAGGGCATGCGGCAGCGCACCCGGGTCGCCGCGGCGCTGGTGCACGACCCGCAGGTGCTGCTGCTCGACGAGCCGTTCAACGGGATGGACCCGCGCCAGCGGCTGCACATGATGGGACTGCTGCACTCCCTGGGCGACGCCGGCCGGACGATCCTGTTCAGCTCGCACATCCTGGAGGAGGTCGAGCAGGTCTCCGGCACCGTGCAGGTGATGGTGGCCGGGCGGCTCGCCGCCTCCGGCGACTTCCGGACCATCCGCCGGCTGATGACCAACCGGCCGCACGTGTTCGCCGTGCACTCCACCGACGACCGGGCGCTGGCGGTGGCGCTGATGGCCGAACCGTCGGTCACCGGGGTGGAGCTGGGCCGTACCGGCCTGACCGTCAAGGCCGGGGACTACGGCGCCTTCACCCGGAGGTTGCCGAAGATCGCGTTGCGGGAGGGGATCCGGGTGCGGCAGCTGCTGCCCGAGGACGAGTCGTTGGAGAGCGTCTTCTCCTACCTGGTGGAGGCCTGAGGATCATGTCGACCGTCTCCTGGATCACCGCGCGCGGGCTCTTCGGCCGCCGCCGCTTCCTGCTGCTCCTGCCGCTGCCGCTGCTGCTGGTGGGGCTCGCCGTGCTCTGCCGGGCGCTGGACGTGCAGCCGGCCGACTGGGGGCCGCCGGTGCTGGTCGGCCTCGGCCTGGCCGTGGTGCTGCCGGTGGTGGCGCTGGTCATCGGCACCGGCGTGCTCGGCGCCGAGATCGACGACGGCACGGTGGTGCACATCCTGACCAAGCCGCTGCCCCGCTGGCAGATCGTGCTGCCGAAGCTCGCCGTGGCCACCGGGGTCACCGCGGCCACGGTGGCCGTCCCGCTGCTCGTCGCCGGGGTGCTCGCCGACTCGGTGCGGCTCGGGCTGGGGCTGGCCGTCGCGGCGGCGCTCGGCGCGCTGGCGTACTCGGCGCTGTTCCTGGCGCTCTGCCTGCTCACCCGGCGGCCGGTGCTGCTCGGCCTGGCCTACGTGCTGATCTGGGAGGGCCTGCTGGGCAACTTCATCGACGGCACCAAGGTGCTGTCGATCCAGCAGTGGGTGATCGCCATCGCCGACCGGGTCGCCCCCACCGACCTGCTGACGGGCAGCGTCTCCGTCCCGGTCGCCGCCGTGCTCACCGCCCTGGTCAGCGTCGGCTTCACCGTCCTCGCGATCGACCGCCTGCGCTCCTTCTCGGTCGCCGGCGAAACGAGCTGAGGTGTAAGCAGGGGCCCCTTCTTAACGCCTGCCGGATAGGAAGGGGCCCCTGTTAACAACGTCCGCCGCCTCCCCGGTGTGCCAGCACCGGCGCACCGGGCTCCGCCGCCCGTTCGTCAGACGGTCACGGAGACGGTGACCGTGCCGATGAGGATCCGGTGGTCGGAGCAGGGGCCGCCGCAGGCGGTCGAGATGGACAGCGAGTCGCCGCTGTACGGGCCGGTGATCCGGTCGTCGCGGACGAAGATGAGGTCGATCTTCTTGCCCTGACCGCAGAGCCCTTCGGTGTTGCCGTCGTACACGGTGGTTTCGCCGTATCCGAGGCACCGGGTGTCGGTGTCGTCGAGCTCCCGGTGATGCCCGGTGTTGCCACCGTTGTACGCCGTGTTCAAGCTGGGGGAGTACCAGGCGTCCAGACGTCCGTAGTGTGGCTGGGCGTTGAAGTCGCCCGCGATGAGGACGGTGTCGCCGGCGGCGGCGAAGCTGTCGAGCCGGCTCCGCACCTCGGTCAACTGGGTCACGTTGATGCTCTGACCGTTGATCACCGAGTTGGACGGGGTGATGTGGGTGGTGCAGAACCGCAGGTGCGGCCGGGCTGCGAGGGGAGCGCAGAGCAGCTTGCGCCGCTCGCTGGTGCCGTCCTCGGCCAGGGCGTAGCGGTTGGCCGGGCCGAGGGGTGCCTTGCTGAAGATGGCCACCCCGAACGGCTCACCACCGCAGGCGGTGTCGTTGTGCGCCTCGAACCGGGAGAAGTTGGTGTCGTCCGCGGGCCAGCCGGAGGCGAGCAGGTTCGCCTGTACGGCCTTGTACTGGTCCCAGCAGAGTTCGTTGAGCGCGGCGAAGTGGGCGGCCCGGTTCCGGATGGAGTCGGCCAGCGCCGGAATCAGGCCGTCGTTGGTGGCACCCCGGTGCATGGTCCAGCCGGCGACGTTCCACGTCCAACTGGTGTAGCTGGCGTTGACGGTGGCCGCCCGGGCGGGTCCGGCCAGTCCGATGGCGACGAGCAGACCGGCGGTGAGGCCGGCCACGAGCGTACGGATACGCATGATCCCCCGTATTCACTGTGATGAATCCTGGTCGGAGATCGTCGCACGAGTCGATGGACGGGTCCACCCCGTCGGTGGACCGGGCCACTCCGTCGCTCGGGTGTTAAGAGGGGCCCCCTGCTATACGCCAGGCGTTAACAGGGGGCCCCTCCTTACACCTCAGAAGGCGCAGGCGATCACCAGTTCGGGGGTGCGGTCCGGGAGCAGGTCCAGCCTGGCGACCCGGCCCGCGGCCCGGACGTCGTCGGCGATCAGGGTCAGCTGGTCGAGCAGGGCGGCCGGGCCGAGCGCCTCGGCCAGCGGCACGTCCACCTTCATCGACAGCTTCCGCTCCGACTTGGCCCGGCGGATCTGGCCCAGCGCATCGGAGGCCAGCCGCAGCAGCTCCGGGTCACCGGGCGCCTGGACGGCCCGTCCGACCTCGTAGGTGGTGGGCCAGGTGGCCCGGTGCACCGAGCCGTACCGCCACCACGACCAGACCTCCTCGGTGACGAACGGCAGCACCGGCGCGAAGAGCCGCAGCTGCACCGACAGGGCGGTGGCCAGCGCCGCCCGGGCCGAGTCGGCGCCCGGCCCGGTGCCGTAGGCGCGTTCCTTCACCAGTTCGATGTAGTCGTCGCAGAACCGCCAGAAGAACGCCTCCGTGGCCATCAGCGCGGCGGTGTGGTCGTACCCGTCGAAGGCGGTGGTGGCCGCCGCGACCACGCCGGAGAGTTCGGTGAGCATGGCGGTGTCCAGCGGCTCGGTGACCGGCGCCCGCAGGGCGTCGGCGGCGCCCGGCCCGAGGGCGAACCGGGAGGCGTTGAGCAGCTTGGTGGCCAGCCGCCGGCCCACCTTGATCTGCGCGGGGTCGAACGCCAGGTCGGTGCCGGGTCGGCCGTTGGCCGCCCAGTAGCGCACCGCGTCCGAGCCGTTCTGCTCCAGCAGGGCCATCGGGGTGACCACGTTCCCCTTGGACTTGGACATCTTCTTCCGGTCCGGGTCGAGGATCCAGCCGGAGAGCACCGTGTCCCGCCAGGGCAGCACGCCGTGCTCCTGGTGGGCGCGGACCACCGAGGAGAAGAGCCAGGTCCGGATGATCTCCTGCCCCTGCGGGCGCAGGTCCATCGGGAAGACCCGGGCGAACAGGTCCGGGTCGGTCTCCCAACCGCCGACGATCTGCGGGGTCAGCGACGAGGTGGCCCAGGTGTCCAGCACGTCCGGGTCGCCGACGAAACCGCCCGGTCGGCGGCGCTGTGCCTCGTCGAATCCGGGCGGCGGCTCACTGGACGGGTCGATCGGCAGTGCCGCCTCGTCCGGTGTGAGAGGGTGGGTGAAGTCCGGCTCGCCAGCGTCGTCGAGCCGGTACCACACCGGCACCGGCACGCCGAAGAAGCGCTGCCGGCTGACCAGCCAGTCACCGGTCAGCCCGCCCACCCAGTGCTCGTAGCGGTGTCGCATGTGCTCCGGCACCCAGCGCAGCTCCCGGCCCCGGGCCAGCAGCTCCTCGCGCAGGCCGGCGTCCCGGCCGCCGTTGCGCAGATACCACTGCCGGGTCGAGACGATCTCCAGCGGCCGGTCGCCCTTCTCGTAGAACTTCACCGGATGGGTGATCGGGCGCGCCTCGCCCACCAGGTCACCGGCCGCGGTCAGCAGCTCCACCACGGCCCGCCGGGCGGCGTTCACGGTCTGCCCGGCCAGCGCCGCGTAGGCCCCGGCCGGCACGCCGGCCGGCGGCTCGGGCAGCAGCCGGCCGTCCCGGCCGATCACCACCCGGGTCTCCAGCTCCAGGTCGCGCCACCAGGTCACGTCGGTCAGGTCACCGAAGGTGCAGACCATCGCGATGCCGGTGCCCTTGGCCGGGTCCGCCAGCGGGTGCGCGCGCACCGGCACCTCGACGTCGAAGACGGGGGTACGCACAGCCGAGCCCACCAGGTCGGCGTACCGCTCGTCGTCCGGGTGGCAGACCAGCGCCACGCAGGCCGGCAGCAGCTCCGGCCGGGTGGTGTCGATCAGCACCTCCCGCCCGCCGGAGCCGTGGAACCGCAGCCGGTGGTACGCCCCGGGCCGCTCCCGGTCCTCCAGCTCCGCCTGCGCCACGGCGGTGGCGAAGCCGACGTCCCAGAGCGTCGGCGCGTCCGCCTGGTACGCCTCGCCCCGGGAGAGGTTCCGCAGGAACGCCCGCTGGCTGGCCGTCCGAGCCGCCCGCCCGATGGTGGTATACGTCAGCGACCAGTCCACCGACAGCCCGAGCCGCCGCCACAGCGCCTCGAACACCTGCTCGTCGTCGGCCGTGAGCAGCTCGCACAGCTCGATGAAGTTGCGCCGGGAGATGGCTGTCGGGTTCTTCCGGGCGTCGTCGCCGACCGGGGTGGCCGGCGGCCGCCAGTCCGGGTCGTACGGCAGGGCCGGGTCGGGGCGCACCCCGTAGACGTTCTGCACCCGGCGTTCGGTGGGCAGGCCGTTGTCGTCCCAGCCCATCGGGTAGAAGACCGCCCTGCCGCGCATCCGCTGGAACCGGGCCACCGTGTCGGTGTGCGTGTACGAGAAGACGTGCCCCATGTGCAGCTCGCCCGATACGGTCGGCGGCGGCGTGTCGATCGCGTACACGTCCCGCCGCTCCTTGCTGCGGTCGAAGGTGTACGTGCCCTCCTGCTGCCAGTGCCGCGCCCAGGTCTCCTCGATGCCGTCCAGGGTCGGACGTTCGGGGACGCCGGCGCGGGCCGTCCTCGCCGTGTCGGTCATCGCTCGATCGTAGGCACCACCGGCCGGCGCGACCACGTGGTTTGCCCCGCACGGCCGGCCGCTCAGAGCAGGGACTCGCGCCACTGCCGGTGCAGGGCGGCGTACCGGCCGTCGGCCGTGGTGAGCCGCTCGGGCGAGCCGTCCTCGACGATCCGGCCGCCGTCGACGACCAGCACCCGGTCGGCGATCTCCACGGTGGAGAGGCGGTGCGCGATCACCAGCGCCGTCCGGTCCCGCAGCACGGTGGCCAGCGCCCGCTGCACCAGCCGTTCGCTCGGCACGTCCAGCGACGAGGTGGCCTCGTCGAGGATGAGCACCCGCGGGTCGGCCAGGAACGCCCGGGCGAACGCGACGAGCTGCCGCTGCCCGGCGGAGAGCCGGCCGCCGCGCCGGTGCACCTCGGTGGCGTACCCGTCGGGCAGGGCGGCGATGAAGTCGTGCGCGCCGATCGCCCGGGCGGCGGCCTCGATCTCGGCGTCGTCCGCGTCCGGCCGGCCGAACCGGATGTTCTCCGCCACCGAGCCGCTGAACAGGTGGTTCTCCTGGGTGACCAGGACCACCGCCCGACGCAGCTCGGCGTCGGCCAGGTCGCGCAGGTCGACCCCGTCGAGGTCGACCGTGCCGGTGACCGGGTCGTGGAACCGGGCGACCAGCTTGGCGATGGTGGACTTGCCGGCGCCGGTCGGCCCGATCAGCGCGACCGTCTGCCCCGCCGGGACCAGCAGGTCCAGCCCGGCCAGCACCGGCGCGTCGGCCCGGTAGCCGAAGCCGACCCCGGCGAAGCGCAGCCCGCCCCGGCCCGGGCCGGCGGGCAGCGGCACCGGCCGGGTCGGCTCGGGCACCCCGGGCGGCTCGTCGAGCACCCCGGCCAGCTTCTCCAGCGCGGCCGTCGCCGACTGCAACGAGTTGTAGAACTGGCTCAGCTCCTCCATCGGCTCGAAGAAGCGACGCAGATAGAGCAGGAACGCGGCGAGCACCCCGACCGCCATCCCGCCGCCGAGCACCCGGGCGCCGCCGTAGCCGAGCACCACCGCCACGGTGACGTTGCCGATCGCCCGGATCCCCGGCGAGAAGATCGCGATCAGCCGGAACGCCCGCAGGCTCGCCTCCCGGTAGTCGTCGTTGACCGCCTCGAAGATCCGCTGGTTGCGCCGCTCCCGCCGGTACGCCTGGACCGCGCGGATCCCGCGCAGCGACTCGACGAAGTGGACGATGACCAGCGCCACCGCCTCCCGGGTGCGCCGGTAGGCCGCCGCCGACGAGCGGGCGAACCAGCGGGACAGCAGCAGCAGGAACGGGAAGGCGAGCAGGGTCGCCCCGGCCAGCGGCGGGTCCAGCCAGAGCAGGATGCCCGCGACGGTGAGCACCGACAGCGCGGAGACGACCAACCGGTCGACGCCCCCGTCGACGAGTTCGGCGATCGAGTCGAGGTCACTGGTCAGCCGGGCGACCATCCGGCCGGAGGTGTACCGCTCGTGGAAGCCGACGGAGAGCCGCAGGAAGTGGTCGTACACCCGGCGGCGCAGCTCCAGCAGGACGGCCTGGCCGATCCGGGCGGAGAGGGTGAGGAAGCCGCGGCGGGCCGCGTACTCGACGACGGCGGCCAGGCCGAACGCGGCGGCCAGCGCGACCAGCGGTCGCGGGTCGCCGGCCCGCAGCGGCGCGATGCCCCGGTCGATGCCGAGCATGACCAGGTACGGTCCGGCCATCGCGGCGGCGTTCTGGGCCAGCAGCAGCGCGACGGCGCCACCGAGGCGGCGGTGGTGCGGGCGGAGCAGGTCGCGCAGCAGCACCCGGCTGCGGGCCCGCAGCCGGGCCATCGCCTCGGGGGAGCCGTCCTCGGCCCGGCTGCGGTCGGCGTCCGGGTCGGTGGCCCGGCCCCGCCACCGGGCCAGCTCGGCCGCGTCGCCGGTGGCCGGCCCGGCGTGGTCGGCGGTCACGACCGCACCAGCCCGGCCCCGTTGGGTTTCCGGGGCGGCGGCACCGCCGGCCCGGTCCCCCCGGGGCCGGCGGAGAGCACCGCACGGTACGCCGGGACCTGCGCCAGCAGCTCGGAGTGGGTGCCGGTGGCGACGATCCGGCCCCCGTCGAGCAGCGCCACCCGGTCGGCCAGCGCCACCGTGGAGGGCCGGTGCACCACCAGCAGCGCGGTGGTGTCCGCCAGCACCCGGCGCAACGCCCCCTCTACCAGCGCCTCGGTCTGCACGTCGAGCGCGGAGAGCGGGTCGTCGAGGACCAGCAGCGCCGGCCGGCCGAGCACCGCCCGGGCCAGCGCGAGCCGTTGCCGCTGCCCGCCGGAGAGGGACAGCCCCTGCTCACCGACCCGGGTGGCCAACCCCCACGGCAGGTCGTACGCGAAGTCCGCCTGGGCCAGCGCCAGCGCCGCCCGGACGTCGTCCTCAGCGGCGTCGGGGCGGCCGAGGGTCAGGTTCTCCCAGACCGACATGGAGAAGAGGGTGGGCTCCTCGAACGCCACCCCGACCAGCCGGCGCAGCGAGCCGAGCCGCAGGTCCCGCACGTCGTGCCCGTCGACGGTGATCCGCCCACCGGTGACCTCGTGCAGCCGGGGGACCAGGGACAGCAGGGTGCTCTTGCCGCTGCCGGTGGCGCCGACCAGGGCGAGCGTCTCGCCGGGCTCGACGGTCAGGTCGATCTGGCGCAGCACCGGTGCGGTGGTGCCCGGGTAGCGGAAGGCGACCTGTTCGAAGGTGAGCCGGCCGCGCACGGCGGCCCGGGGCAGCTCGACGGCGTGCGGGGCGTCCACGATCGACGGGGCGGTGTCGAGCACCTCGTGGATCCGGTCGGCGGCGGTGGCGGCCTCCTGCCCGTTGGCGATGATCCAGCCGAGCGACTGGACCGGCCAGATCAGCATGAGCTGGAGGCTGACGAAGGCGACCAGCTGGCCGACGGTGAGCCGGCCGCCCGCCACGGCGGCCGCCCCGAGCACCAGCACCGCGCCGAGGGTCAGGTTGGGCACCAGGTCGAACAGCGCCGACGTGCGGGCCAGCAGCCGGGCCTTGGCCACCCCGGTGTCGTGCAGCGTGCGGGCGCTGCCGGCGAACCGCTCGGCCAGCTGCGGCCCCCGCCCGTACGCCTTCATGGTGCGCAGTCCCTGGGCGGTCTCCTCGACCAGGGTGGCCACGTCGCCCTGCTGGTCCTGCATCCGGCGGGACGCGGCGTGGTAGTGCCGGGCGAACCGGCGGCTGATCAGGAACAGCGGGACGGCGCTCGCGGCGACCAGCAGCCCCAGCCCCGGGTGCAGCCGGATCAGCAGCACCACCACCGCCAGGTAGGTGGCCACGTTGAGCACCAGGAAGAGCAGGCCGAAGGAGAGGAACCGGCGGATCACCGAGAGGTCGCTGGTGATCCGGGACAGCAGCTGACCGGACTGCCAGCGATCGTGGAAGCCGGCGGGCAAGCGTTGCAGGTGGGCGTAGACGTCGGCGCGGATCGCCGCCTCCATGCCCACCGACGAGGAGGACTGGGTCCACCGCCGGATGAAGATCAGCACGGCCTCGGTGAGCCCGAGCAGCAGCGCCAGCCCGCCGAGGCGGAGCACCCCGGCGGTGTCGTGCCGGGCGATCGGCCCGTCCACCACCTGCTGGGTGAGCAGCGGAACGGCCAGGCTCGCCGCCGTGGCCGCCAGGGCGGCGGCCAGCAGCCAGCAGAACTGCCCGGCGTACGGGCGCAGGTAGGGGCGCAGCCGCAGCAGGTTGCGCAGCGGACGGGGGCGGGCGTCGCGGGGGACGCGGTCACCGTCGCTGGACGCAGGCACTACCCGACGGTAGCGGCAGTAGCCGACAGTTTCGGTGTCAGCTTGGCGTCATCGCGGGCACCCTGCCCTGCTCGTGGGCGAGCAGCCACGACTTGACCGGCAGCCCCCACCGGTAGCCGCCGAGCGTCCCGTCGGTGCGCAGCACCCGGTGGCAGGGGACGAAGAGGGCGACCGCGTTGCGGGCGCAGGCCGCGGCCGCCGCGCGTACCGCCAGGGGCCGTCCGGCGCGGGCGGCGAAACCGGTGTACGTCACCGGTCCGCCCGGTGGCACCTCGCGGAGCACCGCCCAGGCGTGTCCCATGAACGGCCCGCCGGTGTGCTGGCGGACCGGGACGGTGTCGATCGCGGTCAGCTCGCCGTCCAGGTAGGACGCGACCGCCCGGCCGACCGGGCCGAGATCGGTGCGGGGGTGCAGGTCGCCGCGCAGGCTCGGGTGCATCAGCGGGAGCAGGGTGGCCGGGTCGGCGGTGAAGCCGGCGGCGCGTACCGCCCCGTCGGGGTCGGTGAGGACGCTCAGCGGGCCGGCCGGGGTGTCGATGACGGTGCTGTCCAGGGTGGTCATGCCGCTCTCCAGAGTCGGATGGTCGCGTAGGACCGCCAGGGGCGCCAGCGGTCGGCGTACGTGTCGAGGGTGGACGGGTGGTCGGGCAGGCCGAGGGCGCGGGCGCCCCGGCGTACCGCCAGGTCGGTGGCGAGCAGGACGTCGGGGTCGCCGAGGGCGCGCATGGCGATGTAGCCGGCGGTCCACGGCCCGATCCCGGGCAGCGCGGTCAGCCGCCGCACGGTCTCCGCCCGGTCCCCGGCCCCGTCGAGGTCGACCTCCCCGGCCGCCACCGCCCGGGCCAGCCCCCGGATCGTCTCCCGCCGCCCCACCGGCATCCGGAACCCGTCATCGGCCACCCCCAGCACCTCCGCCGCACTCGGAAACCCCCGCAACCCACCCGCCCTCGCGCTCGGCTCGCGTTGATCATGAAGTTTGCGGCGGTTTTGGAGATCCACATCGCCGTCAACTTCATGATCAACGAGGGCGGAGGGGGTGGGGAGGTGGGTGAGGAGGTGGGAGAGGGTGCTGCGGGCGGAGGCCAGGGAGACCTGTTGGGTGGTGATGGCGCGCAGGGCCATCTCGAAGCCGTCCACGGCTCTCGGGAGGCGGATGCCGGGGTCCGCCGTCACCTGCGCCGCCAGGGTGGGGTCGGTGGCCAGGGTGGCGTCGACGGCCTCGGGGTCGGCGTCGAGGTCGAGCAGGCGGCGGCAGCGGGCCACCGCGGGGGCCAGGTCGCGCATGTCGGTCAGCCGCAGGGTGGCGGCCACGTGACCGTCCGCCGGGGTCAGGGCCGCCTCGCCGGTGCCGTGCGGCAGCCGCAACCCCCGGCGGTACGTCCCGTCGCGTACCTCCTCCACGCCGGGCAGCGCCCGCACCGCGAGGAAGTCCAGCAGCGCGTCGGCGTGCAGCGGCGGCCGGTACGCCAGGCGCAGCGTGATCGTGCCCGCCCCGCCGGCCGCCGGTCGCCGCCCGCGCGCCGTGCGCAGCTCCGACGGGGGTACGCCGTACACCTCCCGGACCGTGTCGTTGAACTGCCGGACGCTGCCGAAGCCGGCGGCGAACGCGATCTCCGCCATGCCCATGGCGGTGGTCTCGATCAGCGTGCGGGCGGTCTGCGCGCGTTGTGCCCGGGCCAGCGCGAGTGGCCCGGCGCCCAGCTCGGCGTGGAGCATCCGGTGCAGGTGCCGCTCGGTGTAGCCGAGCCGCTGGGCCAGCCCCGGTACGCCGTCCCGGTCGACGGTCCCGTCGGCGATCAGCCGCATCGCCCGGCCGACCACGTCGGCGCGGACGTCCCACTGGGGTGAGCCGGGGGCGGCGTCGGGCCGGCAGCGGCGGCAGGCCCGCAGCCCGGCGCCCTGCGCGGCGGCGGCCGACGGGAAGAACCGGACGTTGCGCCGCTTCGGGGTCATCGCCGGGCAGGACGGCCGGCAGTAGATTCCGGTCGACGTCACGCCGGTGTAGAACCAGCCGTCGAACCGCTGGTCACGGCTGTCGACGGCGCGGTAGCAACGCTCGAAGTCCAACTCCACGCCAACGATGATGCCCCCTGCTCAGCACCGGTGGCTGGCGGGATTCGGACCTGGCCGTGGCGGCTGCCGGTCGGGGCGGGACGCGAGAAAGTGTCGGTAGTGGTGGCTACTGTCCCGTTCACCAACGTCAGAAAAGGTGCGGGGATGGCGAGCGTGGCCGGGCGAGGTGCCCGCTGATGCGGTCGGGGCGGACACAGCTGGACCGCGCGGTGGTGCAGGGCCTCTACGACCGGATGCGGGTGGTGGCGTCGGCGGCGTACGGCGCGATCGAGCGGGACCGGGCCGGCGACCCGGAGCTGCCCTTCGCGGAGACGGCCTGCGGCCGGCTGGCCGGCTCCCTCGACGGTCCCGGGCTGCGGGCGCTCGGCATGTGGGCGCACCACTGGTGCATGCGCTTCTACGACGACGACACCCGGGTCGGCCTGCGCCTGGTCCGGGAGATCGCCGGCCGGTCCGGGCTGGGCTGGACGGCCGACGAGGCGCGCTGGCTGCTCGAACGGTCCCACGCGGCCGGCCCGGCCGCCGCCCACCGGTTCACCCTGCCGCTCGCCGCGGCGGCGGAGCTGCCGCCGGGCACGCTGCCGCCGCCGGTCGACCCCGGGCGGCCGGCGGCCGGCGCCGGGGACATCCCGGGTGGCGTGGAGGACGCGGCAGCCGGTGGCGGCGAGGTGGGCTGGCGTCTGGCCGGTTGACCCGGCGGGTCGGCCGACGGTGGCGCAGGATGATCACTGACCCGACGGAGAGGAACGACATGCCCGCCAGCGAACCCACCATCGTCGCCACCAGCATGGGCTTCTCGTCGCGCGGGCGCGGCCCCTGGGTGGCCGCTCCCGGCCCGGTCTTCGACCTGCTGGCCGACCTGTCGGGCGCCGCCGAACCGAGGATCTGCTACCTCAACCAGGCCGTCGGCGACCAGCCCACCTCGCTCACCGTCTGGTACGCCGCCTTCGCCGGCACCCGCTACCGATCGTCGCACCTGGCGCTCTTCCCGATGCCCAACGTCGACGACGTGCGGGCCCACCTGCTCGCCCAGGACGTCGTCTGGGTCGGTGGCGGCAGCGTGGCCAACCTCTGCGCGGTGTGGCGGGCGCACGGTCTGGGGGAGATCCTCCGCGAGTGCTGGGAGGCCGGGGTGGTGCTCGGCGGCGTCTCCGCCGGCTCGATCTGCTGGCACGTCGGCGGGGCCACCGACAGCTACGGCCCGGAGCTGCGGTCGTTCACCGACGGGCTGGGTTGGCTGCCGTACGGCAACGGGGTCCACTACGACAGCGAGGCGCAGCGCCGGCCGCTGATGCACCGGCTGGTGGCCGACGGGACGCTGCCGGTGAGCCACTGCACCGACGACGGGGTGGGGCTGGTCTACCGGGGCACCCGGCTGGCCGAGGCGGTCGCCGAGCGGGCCGGGGTGGCGGCGTACGAGCTGCGTCGGGGCGACGACGGCACGGTGACCGAGACGGTGATCACGCCCCGGGTGCTCGGCTGAGCGGTCTTCGGCCCGCCGGCGGCTGTGCTGGTCGGAGTCGGGCGGGGTCGGCCGCGTAGACTGGCCGCCCGTGAGCCTCACCATCGGGATCGTCGGCCTGCCCAACGTCGGCAAGAGCACCCTGTTCAACGCGCTGACCAAGAACGACGTGCTCGCGGCGAACTACCCGTTCGCCACGATCGAGCCGAACGTCGGCGTGGTCGGGCTGCCGGACGAGCGGCTGGGCAAGCTGGCCGAGATCTTCTCCTCGCAGAAGGTGCTGCCGGCGCCGGTGTCGTTCGTCGACATCGCCGGCCTGGTCCGGGGCGCCTCCAAGGGGCAGGGCCGGGGCAACGCGTTCCTGGCGAACATCCGGGACGCCTCGGCGATCTGCCAGGTGGTGCGCGCCTTCTCCGACCCGAACGTGGTGCACGTCGACGGCAAGGTCTCCCCGGCCGACGACATCGAGACGATCAACACCGAGCTGATCCTCGCCGACATCCAGACCCTGGAGAAGGCGCTGCCGCGGCTGGAGAAGGAGGCCAAGCTCCGCAAGGACCGGGCCGCCGCGGTCCAGGCCGCGAAGCAGGCCGTCCAGGTGCTCGACGGCGGCACCACCCTCTACTCCGGGGCCGCCGCCGCGAAGATCGAGCTGGAGCACCTGCGCGAGCTGCACCTGCTCACCACCAAGCCGTTCCTCTACGTCTTCAACGTCGACGAGGCCGAGCTGGGCAACGCCGGGTTCCTCGACGAGCTGCGCGCGCTGGTGGCGCCGGCCGAGGCGGTCTTCATGGACGCCAAGATCGAGTCCGAGCTGGTGGACCTGCCCGAGGAGGAGGCCCGCGAGCTGCTGGAGTCGATCGGGCAGTCCGAGCCGGGGCTGGACCAGCTGGTCCGGGTCGGGTTCCGCACGCTGGGGCTCCAGACGTACCTGACGGCCGGCCCCAAGGAGGCGCGGGCCTGGACCGTGCCGGTTGGCGCGACCGCGCCGGAGGCCGCCGGGGTGATCCACAGCGACTTCCAGCGCGGCTTCATCAAGGCCGAGGTGGTCTCCTACGACGACCTGGTCGCGGCCGGATCGATGGCGGCGGCGAAGGCCGCCGGCAAGGTCCGGATCGAGGGCAAGGAGTACGTCATGCAGGACGGCGACGTGGTGGAGTTCCGCTTCAACGTCTGAGTCCGGCCCGTTGTGGCAGGTCAGGGCGTTGGGTCTTGGCTCGGGGGCACACCTGGGGCACAACCCCATGCCTCATCGACCGCGCGGCGGGTGCGTTCCTCCGAGTCCGGCATCAGGTGCCCGTAGGTCGACAGGACCAGAGTCGCGTTCTCGTGCCCCAGCCGTTCGGCGACCACGATGACCGACTCACCCTGCAGTCGGCGGTGGAGACGACCGGGTTGAAGTGCGTCCCGGACATCGGCCCGAAGGTCAGGATCAGCGCGCCCAGGGCCAGGGCGGTGGCGATCGCGTTTTCCAGGAGCTGGAGCCCGACGTCGGTGGGGGAGAGCTGGGAGGCCGCGATGCCGGAGCCGACGACGGCGGCCACCAGGAGGGCGGTGCCGGCGAACTCCGCCGAGGCCCGCCGGAGCAGGGTGAGGCTCAGCCGGCGCTGCTGCCGGCCGGGGCGGCGGAGATCTCCAGCAGCGCGCCGAGCTGGCGGAACGCTTCCGGCTTCACCCGATACCAAACCCAGGTGCCGCGCCGCTCAGCGTCAACGAGGCCGGCTTCGCGCAGCACTTTGAGGTGGTGGGAGATGGTCGGCCCGGACAGGTCGAAGGCGGGAGTCAGGTCGCAGACGCAGATCTCGGGCACCGAGGCGATCATCGACATCAGTCGCAGCCGGACCTGGTCACCGAGGGCCTTGAATAGCGGTGCGACCACGGCGGCCTGCTCCGCGTTCATCGGGCGGACCGCAATCGGCGAGCAGCAGGCCACCGCGTTGAGGTCCGCTACCGGCAGCTCTTGTTTCGACATTCTTCTAGCTTGACAGATTTCAAAACAGGAGGCAACGTGGGTCCTGCTTCGAAAAACATCTAGGCAAGGGCCGGAGCGATGATCAAGCTGTTCCGGCGTCGCCACGCCGACGCCCAAGCCGTGAGGTTCTGCGACTCGTGCGGCCAGGTGTGCACTGCGGCCTGTCGCGCCGACGCCCACTACCAGCGCAACCGCGCCACCGCTCTCGTCAGCCACATCCGCTGAACCCGATCAGGAGGCAGTCATGTCCCGTGTCCAGCTCGCCCTGCGCGTGTCCGACCTCGAAGGCTCCGTGGCCTTCTACTCCACGCTGTTCGGCGTCGAGCCGGCGAAGCGTCGCCCCGGCTACGCCAACTTCGCCATCGAGAACCCGCCGCTGAAGCTGGTGCTCCTTGAGGGTGAGGCCGGCCAGCCCACCGTGCTGGACCACCTGGGCGTCGAGGTGTTCAGCACGGACGAGGTCATCGCCGCCACCAAGCGACTGACCGACTCCGGCCTGATCACGCTGGAGGAGAACAACACCGAGTGCTGCTACGCCCTCCAGGACAAGGTGTGGGTACGTGGCCCCGGTAACGAGCCGTGGGAGGTCTACACCGTCAAGGCCGACTCCGCGCAGTTGGACAAGGCCACCGAAAGCGCGTGCTGCACCCCAGCCGCCGAGAAGGAGCCGGCCACCAGCGGGGCCGCATCGACCTGCTGCTGATCACTACGCCCTCGCGCGCCCGTCCTCTGTCTAGAAGGCGGGCGCGCAGTGCTGGGGCACAACGGGGGCACAAGACAGCGTCAAACGCCGTCAACCGGCGCGAGATGACGAGGGAGCGGAAGATGCCCTAGCAGCGCGGGGACGACGTTGCTGAAGGTCACGGGACTGCCGGTCCAAGTTCCGCTTCAACGTCTGAGTCCGGCACCGGCCGCCCGCGCTGCCTTCCGTGCCACGGCCCGCTAGGTCGGTGGGGACGGTGGCTCGGGTCTCCGCCCGTGGGAGCGGGCTGCGTCGGCGACGGCAGTCCCGGCCAGAACCGTGGTCGCGGCGAGGGCGGCCAGCAGCGGCGGCCCGAGCGGCATCGCGGGTGTCAGGGCGGCCAGCGCGAGCAGGCCGATCAGCCGATGCCGGGACACCCGGGCGAACACCGTGTATTCGAAGCCGGCCCGGCCGACCAGGAACAGTGCGGGTCCGCCGAGGATGACCGCGACCCAGGCCGGTGGGGTGTGTCCGAGTGGATGGGCGATGACGAGTTCGTCACCCACGGCGGTGGCGACGATGCCAGCCAACATGATCAGTTGGGCGAACGCTGCCCACTGCGCGAGGCGGTTGCGGTCGGACGCCGCTGCGATGGCGGCCGGCACCAGTTCCCCGGCCCGGTGGATGTAGATGCGCCAGAACAGCGCGGTGCCGACGAACGACACGACGAACGCGGCGATCTGTGGAGCCGCGAAGTCGCTGCCGTCGAGGGTCAACGCGACGACCAGGATCAACTCCCCGAGCGCGATGATGAAGAGTTGGCGGTACCGCTCGGCCAGGTGTTCGGCCACGATCGCCCACTCGGATCGGGGCGAGCGACCCAGTCCGGGGAAGGAGTAGCGAACGACGGCCGCCGTGTAGTCCACCGCGAGAGCCAAGGTCCACAGGACCGCACGCCCGGTGCCCGGCACGAGCGCGCCCCCGATCCAGGGCACCGCCGACACAGCGAACCAGGCCAGCACCCGGATGCTCCTGCGTTGCAACTCGTGGCCGTGCTGGGCGAGGACGAGGAAGAGTTGGCGACCGACCGGGATGGCGACGTACGTGCCGGCGAAGAGCAGGCTCCGCTCGCCGAACGCGTCGGGCAGCACGACCGCCAGCAGCAGGCTGCCGAGCATGGTCGCGGTGACCATCAGCTGGATCGTCGGATGTTGCGGGTCGTAAAGGTCGGTCGTCCACGCGGTGATGCTCCAGATCCACCAGACCGCCATCAGCAGCACCAGCGTCTGGTAGGCGCCCTCCCACGAGAGATCGTCGATCAGCCCACGTGAGAGTTGGGTGAGCGCGACGACGAACACCAGGTCGAAGAAGAGCTCCAGGTAGTTCGCCTGCGGCGGCACCTCGGGCCGTCGCAGGAACCTGGCACCGCTCGGCATCATCCCGTCCCCGTTCCGCCGGCTTTGCGCCGGGGTTGGGGCATTCGTAACATGCGGCCGTGCCGGTTGGTCCGGATAACGCGGCGATGGCCGGGAGGGGGGCGGCCCGGGTTACCCGGACGGGCGACGGCCGAGGCCGGTCAGGCGAAGACGAAGTGCTGCTGGCCGGGCATGCCGGCCGCGCCGACGGTGGCGAGCAGGTGGCGGTCCGCGTCGAGGCGGTAGGTGCACGGCCAGTACGCCTGGCAGTCGCGGCAGCGCCGCGGGTCGTCGTCGTGCTGCCGGTGCTGGTCGGCCAGGGTCCGCCAGAGTTCGGTGTCGGTGTCCATTCCGTTCTGATACCCAGCGAACGGTCCGGTCAGCCCTTCTTCCGCCGGATTGTTCGGGGGGACACCCGACTCGGGGCGGCGTCGGTAACCCGGTTGGCGCGGCGCTGCCCCGTGTCTACGGTGCGGGGATGCTCTCACGAACGCTGACGGTGGCCTTCGACGCGGACGACCCCACCCGCCTGGCCCGGTTCTGGGCCGGCCTGCTCGGCCGGGAGGTGGTCGAGGACGCCCGGGGAGCGCTGCTGCCCGGCACGGACACCCAGGTCGGCCTCCGCTTCGTCCCGGCCGGTCCGGACGAGGGCGGGCCGCACCGCCGCCTGCACCTGCACGTGACCAGCGACGCCGTCGGCGACCAGCAGCGGGTGGTGGCGGCGGCGCTGCGGCTCGGCGCCGCTCACCTCGACGTCGGGCAGCTCCCGGAGGAGAGGCATATCGTCCTGGCCGACCCGGAGGGCAACGCGTTCTGCGTGATCGAGCCGGAGAACAACTACCTCGCCGGCTGCGGCCCGTTCGGCGAGGTGGCCTGCGACGGCACCCGCCAGGTCGGCCTCTTCTGGAGCGCGGCGGTGGACTGGCCGCTGGTCTGGGACTCCGACGAGGAGACCGCGGTCCAGTCGCCGCACGGCGGCACCAAGGTGGCGTGGGGCGGCCCGCCGGTGGCCGCCAAGGAGGTACGCAACCCGCAGCGCTTCGAACTCACGCCGACCGGCGGCGACCAGCGGGCCGAGGTCGACCGGCTGGTCTCGCTCGGGGCGACCCGGGTGGGGGCCGGCGCGGCCGGCGTGATCGTGCTGGCCGACCCGGACGGCAACGAGTTCGTCGTGCTCGGGAGCTGAGCGGGCGCGGCGGGTCAGCCGCCGGGGCAGCGGGTGTCGCCGCCGCTCAGTTCGCGGCAGCCGGGCACCGTCGTCGCCGGGGGAGGCGGGCTCGGATCGCGGTAGGCGACCGCGCCCAGCGCCAGCGCGGGTACACCGACCGCGACCGCCAGCACCAGGAACCCGATCGCCGTGCGCCTGAGCCGCATCTCGGACGCCACCAGGGCGATCAGCAGCGGCCCACCCGCCGCGAGGAGGCCGAGGAACACCGCGGCGTCGGACGCCCGCCGGCCCAGGTCCGCCGAACCGGCGTCCCCTGGGGAGTACGAGGCGGCCCACTGCTCCATCCCGATGGTGAACAACCACCACCCGAGGGCGAGCAGGCCGCCCACCCAGAGCAGCACCAGAAGTCCCACGACCGGAGCGCCGTGGCGCGGGGGCGCGGGTGTCGACGTTTTGGTCATGCCGCCCAGCGTGGCCCGGGCGGCATCGCTGGCACATGAGCCGGCGTACTCAGGAGAAGCCGAGGACCGGGTGTGGCCGGTAGGGGCTCTCCAGCGTCTCGTTCTCCTCGTCGGTGAGGTGCAGGTCGAGGGCGGCGACGGCGTCGGTGAGGTGGTGCGGCTTGGTGGCGCCGACGATGGGCGCGGTGACGCCGGGCCGGTCGGCCAGCCAGGAGAGCGCGACCTGCGCGCGGGGCACGCCGCGCGCCGCGGCCACGGCGGCGACCGCGTCGACCACCCGCCGGTCGTCGGCCTCGGTGCCGGCATAGAGGGTACGACCGAACTCGTCCGTCCCGGACCGCTCGGTGGTCTCGTCCCAGTCGCGGGTCAGCCGGCCCCGGGCCAGCGGGCTCCACGGGATGACCCCGACGCCCTGGTCAGCGCAGAGCGGCAGCATCTCCCGCTCCTCCTCCCGGTAGAGCAGGTTGTAGTGCGGCTGCATGGACACGAACCGGGTCCAGCCGTGCGCGTCGGCGAGCCAGAGCGCCTTGGCGAACTGCCACGCGTACATGGAGGAGGCCCCGAGATAGCGGACCTTGCCGGCCCTGACCAGGTCGTGCAGCGCTTCGAGGGTCTCCTCCAGCGGCGTGCCGGGGTCCAACCGGTGGATCTGGTAGAGGTCCACGTAGTCGGTGCCGAGCCGGCGCAGGCTGTTGTCGATCTCGGTCATGATGTGCTTGCGGGACAGGCCGGCGCCGTTCGGCCCGGGCCGCATCCGCCCGTGCACCTTGGTGGCGATGACCACCTCCTCGCGGCGGGCGTACTCGTTGAGGGCCCGGCCGACGATCTCCTCGCTGGTGCCGTCGGAGTAGACGTTGGCGGTGTCGAAGAAGTTGATCCCCGCCTCGATCGCCTGCCGGATGAACGGGCGGGCCTGGTCCTCCGGCAGTGACCACGGGTGCGGGCCGCGGCCGGGCTCGCCGTAGCTCATGCAGCCGAGGCAGAGAGCGGACACCTCGAGGCCGGTGGATCCGAGAGTGGTGTAGCGCATCAGGTGGTGCTCCGTTCCGTCGTGTCCCGGGCCCCGTACCCCGTCCCGGCGGGAGCGAACGGGGCGCCCGTCCGAGCGCACCCGAAAAGCGGTTGTGAGGCTCGACACAGTCCTTTATGGTCGGTCGCAATCAGTACTCAGAAGCGGTCCTCCGGCTGATGTTGATCGCCGGGACTCCTCTTCCGTTCATCCGGACCAACGGGGGAGCGGGCACACGGGTGCCCTGCTCCGGTAGGGAGACGACGTGAAGCGCAAACCGACCACACCGCTGCGGCTGCTCTGGGCGGCCCTGACGGCGGTGACCCTCGTCCTGCTGGGCGGGCAGGCCCCGGCGATGGCCTCCCTGCCTTCGGACTACAGCATCACCACCTCGGTGATCCTGCACGGCAGCAGCTACTCGGAGTCCTACAGCCGGACCATCGTCATCCGGAACGGGCGGGGCGAGAAGGTCGGCGACGGCGAGTTCCGCGCCGACCCGCTGAACGGCTCGCCGGGCGACGCCCTCGGCGCGTGCGACGACCTCGCCGACGGGCTGGGCGTCGAGATCCGGATGGACATCGGCTCGTCCAGCGGCTTCTACTCCACCGACCGGATCGCCTCGACCCGCGGCCGCAACTCACCCACCTGCACCGGCTGGGTGACCGGCGACATCGCCGAGAACACTCCGGTGGCGCTCAAGGTGTGCCTGGTCAGTGGCTCCCTGGAGTACTGCAGCGGCGTGTACTACGCCCGGGCCTGACGCCCGCGCAGGGCCGGCGGCCGCAGGGCCGACCCAACGAAAAGACCGCTTCCGGGTACGCCGGGAGCGGTCTTTTCCGTCCGTCGGGCCGCCCTGGATGGCGTCAACGTTCGGGCCGGGTCAGCTCCACCTCGTCACCGGGCAGCACCTCGACCTCGCCGCCGGGGTTGCGGACCTCCAGGATCGGTACGCCCTCATCGAGCTGCATCGTCCGCCGCTCCTTGCCGCTCGGCATCCGCGCCACCACCGTGGCACCCGGTCGCAGCTCGACCTGCCGCCGCTGTGGCACCTCACGAACCCGGGTGCCCATCGGACGGGTCGTGGTGACCAGTCCCTCGGACCTCAGCAATGAGATGGCCATCCGCACCGCGTCCCGACCGATTCCGTGTTCCTGGCTGAGCTGGAGCTCGGTGCCGACGGGCGCACCGGCGGCGAGGTCGCCGGACTCGATCCGTTCGCGAATCAGGTCGGCGAGCTGCACATAGACCGGCGTGTGCGAATACGGATCGATGGTCATTCGTCAAGCCTTGTGCCCCTGTGGCAACGAGCCATGTTGGCATTGTTGGAACATTGCCATCTTGCTAGAGTTCCGAATAGCAAGGGGTGCTCGCCGGGTGACCGAACGCTCTCACCCGAAGGTGTCCCTAGCTGTGTGCGGCCCCGCTGTCGTACCGCTGATCGGAGCTGCGGTGGTGGGGCGGGGTGGTCGGCCCGCGCGCGGCGGGCGGGTCGACCGCCCCTTCCAGTCCGACTCCGAGAGGTGGAGACCATGCGTGCCTTGCTGCGGCGTACCGGCCGGAACCAGCGACCGATCCGGACCCGGGCGCCAGGGGCGAACTACCGATCGTCGGCGTACCTGCCGTTGCTGCCCTGGCAGGTGCGGGAGCGGCGGTTCCGGTGGACCCGCCTCGGCCGTCGTGGCCTGGATCCCGACGAGGTGCGGACGTTCCTCGACCGGGTCGCCGGCGATCTCGCCGCGGTCCACGACGCGCTCCGCGAGAGCCGCCTGGAGACGGCCCGGATCAAGGAGGCGCTGCGCCGCTGGCAGTCCGAGCAGGCGCAACGGGACCAGGCGGCCCGGCGGTGAGGGCCGGGCGGGAGCGCTTCGTCGTACACCTGCCGTTGGTCACGACCGACCTGGCCGCGGCCCTGCGGCTGGCCCGGGTGGTGGCGCGGTGGGCGGGCCTGCTGCCGGCCGCCGACCCGGGGGAGACCACCGTGTCCGTTGAGGACGACCAGGGCGTACGCCATCGGGTCTTCTGCGACCTGCGGCTGCCCGGCGGCCGGCGGTGCCTGCTCCGGGCCGACCACGACGGGCCGTGCGCCCGCAGATCGACTCGTTGACCGCTGCGGCGGTATCCCGCTCAACTTCGCGGCCCGCACCCAGCTGGTGGCGGTGAACGTGGCCCTGGGCACCGGTTCCCACGTCACCGCGGCTGCCGTGGCGGACCCGTTCACCGACGAGGTCTTCTGGACCGACGGCGCCCGCGCCTCCGTCCGCCGCGCCGGCACGGACGAGCCGCTCGCGCCGACGGCGGAGTCCCGGCTGGTGGACGTCAACCTGGACCCGCCGTTCCCGAACGCCCCCGCCTTCCGTGCGGTCCGGCTGCTCGCCGACGACCGGCTCCTCGCCCGGTTCGGGCCCCGGGTGCTCTCCACCAGCCTGGCGCTCACCTGGGTGGTCGCCGGCCGGCGGGCCGCCTACCTGACCGACGGCGCGGCCGCCGACAGCGTCCACTTCGCGGCCGGGATCGCGCTGTGCCGGGCGGCCGGCTGCGTGGTGACCGACCTGCACGGTGCGCCGCTCGCGGCCGGGCCGGTCGGGCTGCTCGTCGCCGCGGACGCGCAGACGCACACCGAGCTGCTGTCCCTCGTCCGCGACCAGCTCACCGGCTGAGCCGGCTCAGAGTCGCGGTGGCCGGCTCAGCGCGTGGTGGCCGGCGCGCAGGGCGGAGGCCGGTTCGGAGCGTCTCGGCGAACCACCGGAGCAGCCCCGGCCAGCCGCTGCCGTGGGCGACCGCCCCACGGACGCCCTCCCAGCCGGGGCCGTGTGCGTCGAGTTGGTCGTGCACCAGCGTGACCGCTCAGAGGGGCTGGACCAGCTGGATCGGGTTGCCGTCCGGGTCGGCGACCCAGGCGATCAGCAGCCGGTCGAGCCACCGGTACGGCGCCGCAAGGGCGGCAGCGCCGGCGGCCGTGACCCGGGCGAAGGCGGCGGTCGTGTCGTCGGTCCAGAGGACGACGGCGGCCCGCTGGCCCTGGCTGATCGGATCCGGGCCGTGGTCGTCCCGGGTGGAGCGTGCCCACGCAATACCGATCTTGTAGCCGTCGAGGGCCAGGTCGACGTGGATGACCTGCGGCGTCCGGAACATGGACCGACCCTCGTCAGCGCCGCCCGGCCTGTGCCGACCGCCGTCCGGGCAACGGATTTTCCGGTCAGGCCGGACGGCGGGCCAGCAGATAGCAGCGTTCCGTCGACGCCTCCTGCGGCAGGGGCGAGCGCTCCAGCCGGGCCCGCACCACCAGACCGACATCCCGCAGCGCGTCGGCCACGAGTTCCACCGGGAAGAAGTGGAAGTCCACGTCCACCGGGTGCCCCCACCAGTCGTCCAGGTGCCGAGTCTCGGTCCCGACGTGGAAGGCGACCAGCAGCGTCCCGTCGGGCCGCAACACCCGGCGCATCTCGGCGAACGCCGGCCGCAGCTCGTCGGCCGCCAGGTGGATCACCGAGTACAGCGCCACCGCCGCGTCGAACTCGCCGTCCGCCGCCGGAAGCCCCAGCAGGTCGCCCTCCCGGAACTCCACCCCCGGGTACGCCGCCCGCCCGGTGGCCACCATCGCAGGGGAGAGATCGACGCCGACGGCGCGTACCCCCTGACCGGCCAGCCACGCCGCCACGTGGCCCGGCCCGCAGCCCAGGTCGACGACGACCGGCTCGGGGCCGGCCTCCTCGACCAGCGCGGCGAGCAGCGCTCGGTCCAGCGGCTTGCCGTCCAGTTCGTCGCCGATGCGCTCCCGGTAGGTTTCGGCGACCGTGTCGTAGCTCCGGCGTACCCGATGGTGTTCCGCGATGCCCGGCATGGCCGCCAGCCTGCCAGCCCCACGGCCCTCGTGTGGGGTCACGGGCCCGGCCGGCCGCCCCTAGGCTGAGTTGACGCCGACGGATCGGGGGACGCGGTGGAGCATCTGGGCGCCTGGTCGGGCGGGGTGGTCGGCGGGCTGTTCGCGCTGGTGGGCCTGACGCTGCTGGTCAAGGGCGTCGTCCGGCGGGACCCGGTGGCCCGGCGGCACGGCTGGCAGTACCTGGCGATCGGGGTCGGTCTCGGGCTGGTCGGCGTGGCCGCGGGCCACGGCGGCTGGGCGGGGTGGCTCGTGTTCCCCGGCATGGCCCTGGCCTGGGTGGTCAACCGGCAGATGTCCCCGGGCGCGAACGCGCCGACCGGCTGGCGGCCCTGGCGGCGCCACCCCGCCGACGGGCCGGGCGGTCACGAGATGTAGTGCAGGATGACGTTGTGCACGTGGTGGCTCTTCTCGGCCCCGCGGAACTCCACCTCGTAGGTGTGCGTGCCGACGTGGATGGCGATCGCGCCGGTGGAGAAGAACGACCCGCCCCACGACTTGTTGCTCACCACGCTCACGCTGGTGATCTTCGAGTACGGGATGCTGGTGATCGCGTACTTCTTGCCGACGAACGAGCGGTCCTGGATGATCACGCGTCGGTCGGTCAGGCCGATGAACCCGGTCCCCGTCCCGACGGCGTCGTAGACGGCGATGATCCGTTCGGAGTCGAGCAGGCCGCTCTGGATCTGCTGGAACTGCTCCTTGCGGTCGTACGTCGCGTTGGCCATGCACCCCACGGTAGGAACCCGGGACCACACCCGGACGCGGCGGAGCCCCGCCGGTCACGGGGACGGGCGGGGCTCCGGCGAAGACGCGGGTGCGTCAGTGGTCGACGCGCGGGTCGTGGTCCCGGGTGCGGGTGCCCGACTTGGCCAGACCCCGGCTGACCAGGTAACCGATGGTCAGCAGGGTGATGTACCACCAGGCCTTGTCGGCCGCGAAGTAGTCACCGCCGTTGTTCGCGGCACCGTCACCGACCGCGTTCGACGCGATCAGCACGCCGATGACGGAGAGCAGGTAGACGGCCAGCTCCGTGGTCTTCCACGACGGCTTGGTCTCCTCGCCGTGCAGGTGGTGGCGGGTGCCCCGGTCCAGGTGGCCGTCGTGGTCGCGGTCGGTGCGACGGTCGTTCTTGGTGGTCGGTGCAGTCATGGTCAGCTCCCAAGAAGCGTGGTATCAGGTCTTCCGTCCTTAACGGGACGGTCTGCTTCATCCCGTGCAGATTGGTTACCCGCGCCCTGATTCGAGGAAACAAAATTTCTCAGGAAACTGCCAGCGACCCGGCTGACCAGGCCGGACGCGCAACGGCGATCAGGCGCCCGTGACGGCGCGGTACGCGTCCTCTATGCGGGCGGCCAGCAGGACCTCGCCCTCGGTGAGCGGCTCATCGTCGCCGTGACCCAACCGGATCTGGGTGTGGTCGGCGCGTCGGCTGATCTCCGGCCGCAGCCGCAGCGCGTCCGCGACCACCTTGACCCGCTCGGTCAGGGCCGCGTGCTGGGTGTCGTCGATGACCAGGGTGCGGCGGATCTGCTCGCCCTCACGCGTCCAACCGGTCAGCAGGGTCAACGCGTCGGTGAGGTAGTCGTGCTTCGTCCGGCCGTTGAAGAGCGCGCGCATCACCGCACCTCCCAGGCGTCGTTGCCGGCTTGTGGCCAAATCGTCGCCGTCCCGTGTCTTCGTCGGTACCCCCAAGTCTTGTCGCCGCGCTGGGGGTGTGTCCACGCCCACACTTCCCAGATCTACTGTCCTGGCGGCCGGTCACGGTACCCGAATCGCCGATTGATCTGGCACGCTGGACGGCCGTGCGGACCGAACGGGCTAACGGAAATGGGCAGGCCGACCGACGGGACCTGAAGGTCGTGGTCGGAGCGGCGATCATCGCGGACGGGCGGGTGCTCGCCTGCGCCCGCTCCGCGCCGCCCGAGGTGGCCGGCCGGTGGGAGTTCCCCGGCGGCAAGGTCGAGCCCGGCGAGACCGAGCCCGACGCCCTGACCCGCGAGTGCGCCGAGGAGCTCGACGTCCGCGTACAGGTCGGCGAGCGGGTCGGCCGGGACGTCCGGATGGCGCACGGCCGGTCGGTGCTGCGCGTCTACTACGCCCGCCTGCTGCACGGCGACCAGCCCAGGCTGCTGGAGCACTCGGCCCTGCGCTGGCTCGCGGTCGACGAACTCGACAGCGTCGACTGGCTCCCGGCCGACGTGCCGATCGTGCCGGCGCTGCGTGCCCTGCTCACCCGGCCCGGAGCGGGGGACGGGCAGGCCGCCCGGGCCTGAGCCGGCGGAAACGGACAGCGCGTCGAAAACGGGACGGGGGCCGCCGGCATGTGCCGTGGCCCCCGTCGTGGTGCTCGTCGTGCTCAGTGCTTCTCGTCCTGCTGCGGGTGAGCGAAGTTGAGGTGCTCGGGCGGCAGCGGGAAGGTGACGTCGTCGCCGAACGGCGACGGGGCCGCCGCCCGGTCGAAGGTGAGTTCCGTCAGCGGCAGCTTGCCGTTGTCGTCCACCGCCGGTGCCGTCGGGTGCGGCACCTCCCGGTGCCAGTTCACGCCCTGCTGCGCCTGGCGCTCGGCCCGGGCGTCGTGCGAACCGCCGGCGTGCGAGTGCACACCCCGGTGGGCCGCGCTGGTGGTCGCGGCGCCGCTGTGCTGCCCGCTGTTCACGCTGGTCTGAGGCACCTGACCCCTCCGGAAGATCTTGCTACCAAGCCACACGAGGGGATCGTACCTGCGGTCGACGACCCGTTCCTTCATGGGGATGATCCCGTTGTCGGTGATCTTGATGTGCTCGGGGCAGACCTCGGTGCAGCACTTGGTGATGTTGCAGAAGCCCAGACCCTGCTCGGCCTGCGCGTACTCCTTGCGGTCGGTCTTCGCGTCCAGCGGGTGCATGTCCAGCTCGGCGGCGCGGATGAAGAACCGCGGGCCGGAGAAGGCCTGCTTGTTCTCGTCGTGGTCGCGGATCACGTGGCAGACGTTCTGGCACAGGAAGCACTCGATGCACTTGCGGAACTCCTGCGAGCGCTCCACGTCGACCTGCTGCATCCGGTACTCGCCCGGGGCCAGGTCGGCCGGGGGCGCGAACGCCGGCGTCTCGCGCGCCTTCTCGTAGTTGAAGGAGACGTCGGTGACCAGGTCGCGGATGACCGGGAAGGTCCGCAGCGGGGTCACCGTGACCGTCTCCGCCTCCTCGAAGGTCGACATCCGGGTCATGCAGCTCAGCCGCGGCTTGCCGTTGATCTCCATCGAGCACGAGCCGCACTTGCCCGCCTTGCAGTTCCACCGGCAGGCGAGGTCCGGCGCCTCGGTGGCCTGGAGCCGGTGGATGACGTCGAGGACCACCTCGCCCTCGTTCACCTCGACCGTGTAGTCCTGAAGGTCACCGCCGGACTCGTCGCCCCGCCAGATCCGGAACTGCCGCTTGCTTCCCATCAGTTGCCCGCCTCCTTCGCGAGGGCGTCGAACTCGGCGAGCTCCTCGTCCGTCAGGTACTTGCCCAGCTCCGCCCGGTCGAAGAGATTGATCAGCTCGGGGCGCATCTTCGGCAACGGCTTGTGCGTCAGCCGGACCGTGTCGCCCTCCAGGGCGCAGACCAGGTTGACCCGACGCCACTTCGGGTCCATCGCCGGGTAGTCCTCCCGGGTGTGCCCGCCGCGCGACTCCTGCCGCTCCAGGGCGGCCTTCGCGGTGCACTCCGAGACCACCAGCATGTTGCGCAGGTCCAGGGCCAGGTGCCAGCCCGGGTTGTAGCGCCGGCCACCGGCCGCGCTGACCTTCGCCACCCGCTCCCGCAGCTCGGCCAGCCGGGACAGCGCGTCCACCAGCTCGCCCTCCCGGCGGATGATGCCGACCAGGTCGCCCATGACCGCCTGGAGGTCCTGCTGGAGGACGTACGGGCTCTCGCCGGTGTCCCGCTGCAACGGCGCCAGGGCCGTCTCCACCGCGGCCTCGACCGCGGCCACCGCCAGCTTTGGGCGGGCGGTCAGCCCGTCGGCGTACGAGGCGGCGTGGCCACCGGCCCGCTTGCCGAAGACCAGCAGGTCGGACAGGGAGTTGCCGCCGAGCCGGTTGGAGCCGTGCATGCCGCCGGAGACCTCACCGGCGGCGAAGAGCCCGCGCACCGTGCCGAACGCCGCCCCGCTGTCCGGGTCGACCTCCACGCCACCCATCACGTAGTGGCAGGTCGGGCCGACCTCCATCGGCTCCTTGGTGATGTCGACGTCCGCCAGCTCCTTGAACTGGTGGTACATCGACGGCAGGCGGCGACGGATCTCCTCGGCCGACTTGCGGGAGGCGATGTCCAGGTAGACGCCTCCGGCGGGCGTACCCCGGCCCTCCTTGACCTCGGTGTTGATCGCCCGGGCGACCTCGTCGCGGGGGAGCAGCTCCGGCGGACGCCGGTTGTTGTCCGGGTCGGTGTACCAGCGGTCCGCCTCCTCCTCGGTCTCCGCGTACTGCTTGCGGAAGACGTCGGGGACGTAGTCGAACATGAACCGCTTGCCCTCGGAGTTCTTCAGCACGCCGCCGTCACCGCGGACCGACTCGGTGACCAGGATGCCCTTCACCGAGGGCGGCCAGACCATGCCGGTCGGGTGGAACTGGAGGAACTCCATGTTGATCAGCGTGCCGCCGGCGCGCAGCGCCAGCGCGTGTCCGTCCCCGGTGTACTCCCACGAGTTCGAGGTGACCTTGTAGGAGCGGCCGACGCCGCCGGTGGCCAGCACGACGGCCGGCGCCTCGAAGAGGACGAACTCGCCGGACTCCCGGTAGTAGCCGAACGCGCCGGCGATCCGGTCCCCGTCGAGCAGCAGCTCGGTGATCGTGGTCTCCGAGAAGACCCGGATCCGGGCCTCGTAGTCGCCGTGGTCGCGCTTGTCCTCCTGCTGGAGGGAGACGATCTTCTGCTGGAGGGTACGGATCAGCTCCAGGCCGGTCCGGTCACCGACGTGCGCCAGCCGCGGGTACTCGTGGCCACCGAAGTTGCGCTGCGAGATCTTGCCGTCGGGGGTGCGGTCGAAGAGCGCACCGTACGTCTCCAGCTCCCAGATCCGCTGCGGCGACTCCTTCGCGTGCAGCTCGGCCATTCGGAAGTTGTTCAGGAACTTGCCGCCGCGCATGGTGTCCCGGAAGTGCACCTGCCAGTTGTCCCGGCTGTTCACGTTCCCCATCGCCGCGGCGGCGCCGCCCTCGGCCATCACCGTGTGCGCCTTGCCGAACAGCGACTTGGAGATGATCGCGGTGCGCTTGCCCGCCAGCCGGGCCTCGATCGCCGCGCGCAGGCCGGCGCCGCCGGCCCCGATCACGACGACGTCGTAGTGGTGTCGTTCGATTCGCGTCTCAGTCATGTCCGGGCTCTCAGTTGATGAACCGCAGGTCGGGGAACCAGCCGGCGGCGATGGCCATCACGTAGAAGTCGGTCAGCGCCAGCGTGCCGAGGGTGATCCAGGCGAGCTGCATGTGCCGGGTGTTCAGCCAGGACACCCCGGTCCAGGCCTTGTAGCGCACCGGGTGCTTGGAGAAGTGCTTCAACCGGCCGCCGATGATGTGCCGGCAGGAGTGGCAGGAGATCGTGTACGCCCAGAGCATCACCACGTTGACCAGCAGGACGACGTTGCCCAGCCCGAAGCCGAAGCCCTTGGGGGAGTGGAAGGCGTAGATCGCATCCCAGGTGTTGATCAGCGAGATGATCGCCGCGGCGTAGAAGAAGTAGCGGTGCAGGTTCTGCCCGAGCAGCGGGAACCGGGTCTCCCCGCTGTAGGACTTGTGCCCGTCCGGCACGGCGCAGGCCGGCGGCGACAACCAGAACGACCGGTAGTACGCCTTGCGGTAGTAGTAGCAGGTCAGCCGGAACAGCAGCAGGAACGGCAGGGTCAGCGCGGCGTCCGGGATGATCCACCAGCCGGGCAGGAAGCTGCCGAAGTGCGAGGAGCCCTCGACGCACCGCTCGGTGACGCACGGCGAGTAGAACGGCGTCAGGTAGTGGTAGTCGGGGACCCAGTACCACCTGTGCATGAAGACCCGGACCGTCGCGTAGATGACCCACGCGCTGAGCCCGACGACGGTGATCAGTGGGGCGAACCACCAACGGTCGGTACGCAACGTCTTCGCCGCGATGGCGGCGCGCGCTCGCGCTCCCCGCGGCCTCGTTGCCGTAGAAGTCATTCGAGTCGTCTCCCTGACGGCGCAGCCCTCGCGGGCCGCGGATCACGTTCTCGTTCGCCTCAGCGGACCGGCGGGACCGCGTCCACTGGCACGTCTTTGCGCACGCATGTGACCGCGCCGCGAAAGGGCGCAGCTAAGTGACACACGTTACGCCGATCTACACGGCCCGGCCGTGCAACGCAGTGTCCCGTGTGTCCCTCAGCTTGGAAAGACCCTAGACCAAGATCAATATCTCGGCGTGTTTCCTCGGGGAATGACGCGGATTGCGGAAAACCGGTCCTTCTCGGCCCGGAGAAGGAGCGTGGTGCGGCAATCCGGGCCTCACGCCTTCTCCGGCTCGGCAGGCCGGCCCGGTCAGCCGGAGGCGCCGCCGGTGAAGTTCCAGGAGGCGAGCCGCACCGGCGGCGCCTCCCACCAGACACCGTCGTCCCGGTCCGGCAGGCGTACCGCCCGGGTGCCCAGGCCGAGCACCGCGCCGGGCCCCAACGCCCGCGGGTACGCCTCGGTGAACCGGAGGTCGCGTACCGCCCGCACCGGCACCCCGTCCTCGACCAGCCACACCCCGTTGCGGGTCAGGCCGGTGATCACCAGGCTCTTCGGATCCAGCACCCGGGTGTACCAGAGGTCGCTGACCAGCAGCCCGCGCGTCATCCCGGCCACCAGGGCGGCGGTCTCCGGATCGGCCACCGCGCCGGTCACCCCGCCCGGGTCGGTGCCGCCCGTCGCCGCACCGCCGTGCGTTGCCGCGCCGTCCGCTGCTCCGCCGTTCGGTCCCGCGCCGTTCGGTGCCGCGCCGTTCGTTGCCGGGAGCAGCCGCAGGTTGTGCGGGACCGGGCCGAAGGTGGCGGCCCCGGGCATGCCGTGACCGGTGGACTCCGCGCCCGCCTCGGCCGCGCTGCGCCGGTCGTACGCCAGGGCGCGGGTGGTGCCGCCGTCGACCAGGGTCAACGCCCGACGCGCGGTGCCCTCGGAGTCGAACGGCATGTGGGAGCCGTGCAGCGGATCGTCGACCAGGGTCACCGCCGGGTCGAACTGGGCCGTCCCCGGCTCGGCGAAGGACTGCCGCTCGGCGTGCCGCTTGCCGTTGAAGCCGTACCAGGAGAGGTTCTCCAGCAGGTCGGCGACGGCGGTGGGCTCGAACACCACCTCGTACCGCCCCGGGGGCAGCTCGACCGGGTCGGCGGCGGCGCGGGCCTTCGCGGCGGCCCGGGCGCCCAGCGCCGCGCCGTCCAGGTCGGCCAGTCGGTCGACGCCGAGCCGGGCCACGCCGTCCGCGCCGCCGGCCCGGGCGATGCCGTCCATCGCCGCAGCGGCCGACCGCCCGGTCGCGGCGTGCCCGGCCGAGTTGGCGAACGCCTCGACCGTGGCGGAGGTGCGGCAGTAGCCGGCCGTCTCCAGCCCGCCGGCCGCCGCGACGAAGGCCCGGACCCGTTCCGCCCGGTCGTCGGGCTCGGCGTGCCCGGTGGGGTCGTCCCAGGCGGGCCCGGCCGGGACCGGGGTGGGTGCGAGCAGCCCCGGCCAGTCCTGGTCGGGCGGGCAGAGCCGGGCCGCCGCGAGGGTCCGCTCGACCAGCGCGGTCAGGCCGTCCGGGTCGACCAGGCTGCCGCCGCCGGTGGCCGTCCGCCCGTCGACGTGCAGTCGCAGCCGCACCGACACGGCGACCTCGTCGACGTTCTGGTGGATGAAGGAGTTGGCGAACCGGGTCAGCGCCAGGCGCCGGCGGGTCACCCCGACCTCGGCCTGTGCGTCCGGCCCGGCGAGGCGGCGGACCAGCTCCACCACCCGGCCGGCGATCCCGGCTTCGGTGTCGGTCACGCGCGCACCCCCACTCGGACGTTACGGAAGCGGGCCGGCGCGGCCGGGTGACCGGTGTGCCCGATCTGGCCGGGCTGGCCCTTGCCGCAGTTCGGCGTGCCCCACGGGACGATCTCCGAGGAGAGCATGTCCATCGAGCGCCAGAAGTGCGGGCCGATCCCGGTGTACGTCGGGTTGCGCAGCATCCGCCCCCGCCGGCCGTTCTTGACCTCCCAGCCGATCTCGCAGCCGAACTGGAAGTTGAGCCGCTTGTCGTCGATCGACCAGGAGCGGTTGAGGTCCATCAGCACCCCGTCGTCGGTCGCGGCGACGATCTCGTCGAGGGTGTGCGGACCGGGCTCCAGGCCCACGTTGGTCATCCGCACCATCGGCAACCGGGCCCAGCCGTCGGCGCGTACGCTGCCGCCGTGGTCGAGACCGGCGACGGCGGCCGAGTCCCGGCCGGCGAGCACCCCCACCCACCGCCCCTCGCGGACCGCGTCCCGGGCGACGGCGGGGGAGCCCTCGTCGTCGAAGCCGAAGCTGCCCAGCGCACCCGGGATGGTCGGGTCGATCGTGACGTTCATCAGCTCCGAGCCGTAGCGCAGCGAGCCGAGCTGGGCAAGGTCCAGCCAGGACGTGCCGGCGAAGGCCGCCTCCCAGCCGAGGATCCGGTCCAGCTCGATGGCGTGCCCGACCGACTCGTGGATCTGGAGGGCGAGCTGCTCGCCGCCGAGGATCAGGTCGGTCTCGCCGGCCGGGCACTCCGGCGCGGTCAGCAGGGCCCGGGACTCCTCGGCGATCCGGGCGGCGTGCGCGGTCAGGTCGAGGGAGTCGACCAGCTCCCAGCCGGTGGTGCCGTACTGGCCGCGATAGCTCGGGTAGGACCGGCGCTGGGTCTCGCGCTCGCCGATGGAGGTGGCGGAGATGCCGCCGCCGCACTCGCGGATCCGCTGGTCGATCCGGTGCCCCTCGCTGGAGACGAACCACTTGGCCGTGTCCCAGATCTGGTAGAGCCCCTCGGCCAGGTCGGCGCCGTGCTCGCGCATCGTCGCGGTGGCCCGGACCAGCAGGTCGCCCTTGTCCGACAGCGGCACCCCGAGCGGGTCCACCGCGCACTCCGACGCCCAGCTCGCGGTGACCGCCGGGGACGGCACCAGGTCGATCGGCGGGCCGGGCACCCGGGCGCTGGCGGTGGCGATGGCCGCGGCCTGCCGCCCGGCGGCGCGCGCGGCGGCGTCGGAGAGCTCCGGCACGGCGTGGAAGCCCCAGCTCGACCCGACCAGCGCCCGCACCCCCAGCCCGATGCTCTCGTGCTGGGTCAGCTCCTCGATGGCGCCGTTGCGGGCCGACATCGACTCGTAGCGGCGGTGCATCACCCGGGCGTCCGCGTAACGCGCGCCGGCGTCGAGGGCGGCCTGGACGGCGGCGGTGGCCGCGTCGAACTCGCTCATGCCGGCCGTCCGCTTTGCTCCGTGCCGGCATGGGGCACGTCCGCGCTGCATCGATGGTCCGCTCGCTGGCGCTCGCTCATGGACCGACCCTAGGCGAGCCCACCGACATCCGTCAGGGGACGAGATCCTCCGGCCGGATCGTCGCGCGGACGGGTTCGGTCAGCTCCAGGACCTCACCGGGCTTTGTGACGGAGCGTTCGACATAGTGCGCACCCTGACGCTGGTAGAGGTGCATCATCCGGGTTTCCTGGTCGACCAGGAGATACCACTCGATGCCGGCGGCCGCGTAGTAGTGCATCTTGAGCACCTTGTCGGTCGCCGCGTTGCTCGGCGAGATGATCTCGCAGACGAGTCGGACGGCTGCGGCGTCGATCATCAGCTCGTCTAGGTCCACCGGTTCGGTGACGACGAGGTCGGGGATCGGGACACGGCCGGGGCGCAGCCGGACGTTCACCGCCTCCAGCAGTTCGAGCCCCGCCGGCTCGGCAGCGGCTTCCAGCAGGTTGCCCAGCTTCCGCGAGATTCGCTGGTGACGAGGGGTGGGCGCAGGGGTCACGTGGAGGCTCCCGTCGAAGAGTTCGACGCGTTGCGGCGTCTCGCCGAGGGCGAGGTACTCCTCTTCGGTCCACGGTCCGTCATGGTTGTCGAACACCGCCGCGGTCGTCATGGTCACCCCCACCTCGTGTGTCGGGAATTCTCCGATCGTCGCCGCGACCATGGTCGCACCTCGGGTGCGACAACGGAGCCAGGTCCGGGCTGCGGAGGCGTTGTCGACTCGTTACGCTCGGCCCTGCTGACACCACCCGCCGTGTAGCTTATTTTCACCTCCGGCTCATTGTTGTAGGTTCCCTACAACCCGAGGGAGGCGGTCGTGGACAGTCCGGAACCGGCGCGGTCGGACGACCGCCCCGAGCCGCCGACGCGGCGCGCGGCGGAGGAGCCCTATCTGCGCGTACGCGACCTGCGGGTCCATTTCGACACCACCGACGGCGTGGTCCGCGCCGTCGACGGGGTCTCGTTTGGCGTGGACCGGGGACGCACCCTCGGCATCGTCGGCGAGTCCGGCTCCGGCAAGAGCGTCACCTCGCTCGCCGTCCTCGGGCTGCACGACCCACGGCGCGGCAGCGTCACCGGCGAGATCAGCCTCGGCGGCCGCCAGCTGGTCGGCCTGCCGGAGGAGGAGGTACGCCGGCTGCGCGGCCGGGACGTCGCGATGATCTTCCAGGATCCGCTCTCCGCACTGCACCCGTACTACACGGTGGGGCGGCAGATCGCCGAGGCGTACCGGGTGCACCACCCGCGCGCCGGCCGACGGGAGGCCCGCAACCGGGCGGTCGACATGCTCGGCCGGGTCGGCATCCCGCAGCCGGCCCGCCGCTTCGACCAGTATCCGCACGAGTTCTCCGGCGGCATGCGGCAACGGGCGATGATCGCCATGGCCCTGGTCAACGACCCGGCCCTGCTGATCGCCGACGAGCCGACCACCGCGCTGGACGTGACCGTGCAGGCGCAGATCCTCGACCTGCTCGCCGACCTCCAGGCCGAGTTCCACTCGGCGATCATCCTGATCACCCACGATCTCGGCGTGGTCGCCCAGGTCGCCGACGAGGTGCTGGTCATGTACGGCGGTCGGGCCGTCGAGCACGGCAGCGTGGAGCAGGTGCTGCGCCGCCCGCAGCACCCGTACACCTGGGGGTTGCTCTCCAGCGTGCCGTCGTTGCACGGCGACGCGGAGGCGGACCTGGTGCCCATCCCGGGCAACCCGCCCTCACTGATCAACCTGCCCTCGGGCTGCGCGTTCCACCCCCGCTGCCGGTACGCCGGCCGCAACGGCGACCGGTCGCGCACCGAGGTCCCGGCGCTGCTCCCGGCGGGGGAGCCCGGGCACCTGGTCGCCTGCCACCTGCCAGCCGGCGAGCGGGACCACCTCTACCGGTCCGACGTCGCCCAGGTGGGGGTCGCCCGGTGAGCGCGAGGAACGCAGCGCAGCGGAGTCCCGCAGTCGCGAACGGAGGTGGGCACAGATGAGCGCCGAGCCGCTGCTGCGGGTCCGCGGGCTGAGCAAGCACTTCCCGGTCCGGGACGGGTTCCGGACGACGGGCCTGGTGCGGGCGGTCGACGGTCTGGACTTCGACGTCCGGCCGGGGGAGACCCTGGGACTGGTCGGCGAGTCCGGCTGCGGCAAGACCACCACCGGCCGGATGCTGGTCCGGCTGCTGGAGCCCACCGCGGGGACGATCGAGTTCGCCGGGCGGGACATCACCCACGCCGGCCGCCGCGAGCTGCGTCCGCTGCGGCAGGACCTTCAGATCATCTTCCAGGACCCGTACGCCTCACTGAACCCCCGGCACACCGTCGGCCGGATCGTCGCCATGCCGTTGCAGGTCAACGGGATCGACCCGCCGGGCGGCGTGAAGCGTCGGGTGCAGGAGCTGCTGGAGCTGGTCGGGTTGAACCCGGAGCACTACAACCGCTACCCGCACGAGTTCTCCGGAGGCCAGCGGCAGCGGATCGGCATCGCCCGCGCCCTGGCGCCGCGGCCGAAGCTGATCGTCGCCGACGAGCCGGTCTCCGCCCTGGACGTGTCGATCCAGGCGCAGGTGGTGAACCTGCTGCGGGACCTGCAACGCGAGCTGGACCTGGCGTTCGTCTTCATCGCCCACGACCTGGCCGTGGTCCGGCACTTCTGCCAGCGGGTCGCCGTGATGTACCTGGGTCGGATCGTCGAGATCGGCGACCGGGTGGACATCTACGAGCGGCCGCAGCACCCGTACACCCGGGCCCTGCTGTCGGCGATCCCGGACGTGACCGCGCTCGGCCCGGCCGGGCGGATCCGGCTGGTCGGCGACGTGCCGACCCCGCTGGACCCGCCGTCGGGCTGCCGGTTCCGGACCCGGTGCTGGAAGGCGACGGAGCGCTGCGCCACGGAGGAGCCGGCGCTGGTCCCGCGCGACGGTGGCCGGCAGGCGACCGCCTGCCACCACCCGGAGGGCGGCCCGGTGGCGGCGCAGCCGCAGAACGGTCCACCGGCGGCCCGGCGGGGAAGTGACCCGGCACCGGTGGGTGGCGGCGTCGAGGAGGTGGCGGAGTGAGCCTGTCCCCGGTGGAGGGTGTGGCGCTGGCCGAGATCGAGTCGGCCGGCGACGGCGACGCGCCCCAGGCCAATCGGTTCGTCGGCCGGTCACCCGGCCAGCTCGCCTGGGCGAGACTCAAGCGCGACCGGACCGCCCTGGTCAGCGGCGCGATGCTGGTCTTCCTCGTGCTGGTCGCGCTGGCCGTCCCGCTGATCCAGGCGCTGTACGGGGTGGGGCCGAAGGAGCAGTTCCAGAACCGGTTGGACGGCTTCGGCATGCCGCTGGGCTATGCCGGCGGCGTCACCGGTGAACACTGGTTCGGGCTGGAGCCGGCGCTGGGCCGGGACATCTTCATCCGGATGGTGCACGGGCTGCGTACCTCGCTGTTCATCGCGTTCGCCGCCGCCGTGATCACCGCCGCGATCGGGGTGGCACTGGGCACCCTCGCCGGCTACCTGGGCGGCTGGGTCGACGCGGTGATCAACTGGGTCACCGACCTGACCCTGGCCATGCCCTTCCTGATCATCGCGCTGGCGTTGACGCCCACCGTGGCGCTGCGCTTCTACGGCCAGCGGGAGGCCGTCCCGGCGTACTTCCAGATCGGGGTGCTGATCGGGATCTTCGCCCTCTTCGGCTGGACGAGCACCGCCCGGCTGGTCCGCGGCCAGGTCATCGCGCTGCGCGAGCGGGAGTTCGTGGACGCCGCCCGGGCCAGCGGGGCCGGGTTGGGGCACATGCTCTTCCGGCAGCTGCTGCCGAACGTCTGGGCGCCGATCCTGGTCTCCTTCTCGCTGGCGGTGCCGCAGTACATCACCAGCGAGGCGGCGCTGTCGTTCATCGGGGTCGGGCTGACCGACGAGACGCCGAGCTTCGGCCGGATGATCTACCGCAGCCTGGACTACCTCCAGACCGACCCGGCGTACGTCTTCTTCCCCGGCATCACGATCTTCGCGCTCGTGCTCGCCTTCAACCTCTTCGGCGACGCGCTGCGCGACGCGCTCGACCCGAAGTCGTCCCGGTAGCAGGGGGCACCTCCATGACACGTTTCCTGGTCCGCCGGCTGCTCTCGGCGGCGCTCACCCTCTTCGCGGTCAGCGTGCTCAGCTTCCTGATGTTCTTCGCCCTGCCGCGCGACCCGGTCACCGGCATGTGCCCGAAGAACTGCAACCCGGAACGCCTGGAGCGGGTCCGGCAGGAGCTGGGCCTCAACGATCCGCTGATCGCCCAGTACGCCGGCTACATGAAGGGCATCGTCACCGGGCGGGACCTGGGCAGCGCCCAGGGCGGCAGGTGCGACGCCCCCTGCCTGGGCTGGTCGTACGTCTCGAACGAGGCGGTGACCGACTCGATCGCCCGGGTGCTGCCGGTGACGTTGAGTATCGTCATCCCCGCGGCGATCCTCTGGCTCCTGCTCGGGGTGGGGTTGGGCATGGTCTCCGCGCTGCGCCGGGGCACCTGGCTGGACCGGGCCGCCATCGGCTTCTCGCTGACCGGCGCCTCGTTGCAGCTCTACTTCGTCGGCGCGGTGCTGCTGATCGTCTTCGTCTACAACCTCCGGTTGCTGCCGGTGCCGAGCTACACGTCCCTACTGGACGATCCGCTGCGGTGGGCCAGCGGGCTGGTGCTGGCCTGGGTGGCGCTGGCCTTCCTCTTCTCCGCCATCTACGCCCGGCTGTCCCGGGCGCAGATGCTGGAGACGCTGTCGGAGGACTTCGTCCGGACCGCCCGCGCCAAGGGCCTGGCGAAACCGGCCGTGTACGGGCGGCACGCGCTGCGCGCGGCGATCACCCCGGTGGTGACCATCGCCGGGCTGGACGTGGGCGGGGCGCTGGGCGGGACGGTGATCACCGAGACCACCTTCGGGCTGAACGGGATGGGTCGGCTGGCCGTGGACGCGGTCCGCTCCGGGGACCTGCCGACCATCATGGCCACCGTGCTGATCGCGGCGATCTTCGTGGTGCTGGCCAACATGGTGGTGGACCTGCTCTACGCCGCGATCGACCCCCGGGTCCGGCTGCGCTGACGGTGCACGGCGACCGCCGTGGATCACGACGGAATTTATCGACAACTGTTACACAAATTGTAGGTTTTCTTCTTTACGATCCTCGGGACGTCGGCGGAACACCCCCGGCGGCAACGGGGTGGAGGAGGTAGGAGATGCGACCACGCGCAGCGGCCGCCGCAGGCGGCGCCATCGCACTGGTTGTGGCGCTCGGCGCCTGTTCGGAGAACACCGGCGAGGGCACCACGGTGGACAGCACCCGGCAGCAGACCGGGGTGATCGCGACCGACCCGAAGGACTCCCAGGGCCCGGCCGCCGAGGTGGCGGGCGCCACCAAGGGTGGCACGTTCACCATCATCCGGGAGACCCCCATCTCCCACCTGGACCCGCAGCGGACGTACTCGTTCGCCGGCCTGATGGCCAACCCGCTCTTCGCCCGCTACCTGACCACCTGGAAGGACGACGGCAAGGGTGGCCTGGTCCTGGTGGGCGACCTGGCCGAGACCCCGGGCAAGAACGTCAACAACGACTGCAAGGTCTGGGAATTCACCATCAAGGACGGGGTGAAGTTCGAGGACGGCAGCCCGATCACCGCCAAGGAGATCGCGTACGGCATCGCCCGCTCCTTCGACCCGGACCTCACCGGCGGCCCCACCTACCTCCAGGAGTGGCTGGCCGACACCGCGCAGTTCGACACCAAGTGGGACTTCAAGAAGAACAAGACGTCGCTGCCGCCCGGCCTGACCACGCCGGACGCGAAGACGCTGCGCTTCGAGTTCGCCAAGCCCCGCTGCGACCTGCCCTTCGCGGTCTCGCTGCCGACCACCGCCCCGCTCAAGCCGGAGAAGGACACCGGGGTCAACCTGGACCAGAAACCGTTCTCGTCCGGGCCGTACAAGATCGCCAAGAACCAGGCGGGCGTCCAGATCACCCTGGACCGGAACCCGAACTGGGACCCGGCCACCGACCCGGTGCGTCACCAGTACCCGGACCAGTTCGTCTGGACCTTCGGCCCGACCGCCGACGCCGCGGTCAACCGGGTGATCGCCGACAACGGCGCCGACCAGAGCGCCCTGGCCTGGAACTACGTGCCGGCGTCGCTGGTCGCGAAGGTGGCCGGTGACCAGGCGCTGAAGTCGCGGACCATCCTGTCCCCGACGCCGAGCGCCAACCAGCTCGTGATCAACAACCAGCGGGTCAAGGACCTCAAGGTCCGCCAGGCGCTGAACTACGCCATCGACCGCGAGGGCCTGGTCAAGGCGCTCGGCGGGACGACCGTGGCCCAGCCGATGACCACCCTGATGCCGCCGTCGACCATCGGCTACAAGGCGTACGACGCGTACCCGGCCGGTGCCACCGGCAACCCGGAGAAGGCCAAGGAGCTGCTCGGCGGGCAGACCCCCGAGCTGGTCCTCGGCGTCGCCGACAACACCAACGAGCAGCAGATCGCCGTTCAGCTCAAGGGCAACCTGGAGCGGGCCGGCTTCAAGATCACCGTCCGGAACATCCCGGACGACGCGAAGCTCGACGAGGTCAAGAAGAAGGACAACCCCTGGGACCTCTACATCGGTAACTGGGCGGCCGACTGGCCGAGCGGCGCGTCGATCCTGCCGGTGCTCTACGACGGCCGGACCATCAAGCCCGAGGGGAACAGCAACAGCGCGTTCTTCAACGACGACGCGATCAACGCCGAGATGGACCGCATCCTGGCGCTGCCCCCGGCCGAGCAGGGCCCGGAGTGGGGCAAGCTCGACGAGCGGATCATGAAGGAGTTCGCCCCGGTGGTGCCGCTCTACGTCGACGTGGCGTACGCGGTGCACGGTTCCAAGGTCGGCGGGGTCTTCATCTCGTCCGTCTTCGGCTACCCGTCCTTCGCCAACGCGTACGTCAAGCAGTAGCCCCCAGCGTTAGCAGGGGCCCCTTATTAACACGCCGATGTTAATAAGGGGCCCCTGCTATACCGCAGGCGTTAAAAGGGGGCCCCTCCTTACAGCGCGGCGCGCAGGAAGTCCAGCTCCAGCCGGAGCAGGCGCTCGGCGGTGCCCCCGGCGGCCATATGGGTGGCGCCGGTCAGCGGCAGCACCGAGTGCGGCCGGCCGGCGGCCAGCAGGGCCGCCGACAGCCGCAGGGTGTGCGCGGCCACCACGTTGTCGTCGACCAGGCCGTGCACCAGCAGCATCGGGCGGGCCTCGTCCGGGCCGCGCACCGGCTCGGCGGCCAGCTCCACCAGCGAGTGGTGGGCGTACACGTCCATCCCGTCGTCCGGCAGGCCCAGATAGCGCTCGGTGTACGCGGTGTCGTACAACGTCCAGTCGGTCACCGGGGCGCCGAGGATCGCCGCCCGGAACAGCTCCGGGTGGCGCAGCACCGCCAGCCCGGCCAGCCAGCCCCCGAACGACCAGCCGCGTACGGCCACCCGGCCCAGGTCCAGGTCGGGGTGCTTCTCGGCGAGCGCGGCCAGCGCGTCCATCTGGTCGGTCAGCACCACGTCGGCCATCCGCCGGTGGATCGCCTTCTCGAACGACGGCGACACCCCGGGGGTGCCCCGGTTGTCGATCGTCACCACCGCGAAGCCGGCGTCGGCCCACCACTGCCGCTCCAGCCAGGCCGCCCGGGCGGCCACCACCTCCTGGTGGCCGGGGCCGCCGTAGACGTCCAGCAGCACCGGCAGCCGCCGGCCGGTGACGTGGTTGTCCGGATAGAGCACCGCGGCCGGCAGCCGGCGGTCGGTCACCCGCTCCAGCAGCGGCAGCGGCGCGTACGGCGGGGTGGCGGCGAACGAACGCAGCTCGGCCACCTCCTGCTCGGCCCGGCACACCGTCCAGCGGGTCCCCGGGTGGTCCAGCGAGGCGAACCCCGTCACCAGCACGTCCCCGCCGACCGCGGCGGTGTGCCAGCCCGCGTCGGTGGTCAGCCGGCGGGCGTCCACCCCACCGCCGATCGCGGTCCGCACCCGGAACAGGTGCCGCTCGCTCGGCTCGCCGTCGCTCGCCTCCACCAGCAGGTCCGCCGGGCCGCCCGCGCCGTTGGGCAGCCGCCCCACCACCCGGCGGACGTAGAGCGAGGGCGGGGTGAGCAGGGTGCCGTCGGCGAAGAGGCAGCGGGCGTCGTACCCGTCGTGGGCCAGTTCCCCACCGACCAGCACCCGACCGTCGGGCAGGTGCGCCGGGGTGCCCGGAATCGGCTCCACCCAGCGCGGGTCGGCCAGCTCGGCGTGCACCTGCGTCTCCCCGGTACGCGGGTCCACCGCGAGCACCAGCCCGTGCTGCTGGGAGCGGCGCAGCACGGTGATCAGCGGCCCGCCGTCCGCCCAGTCCACCGAGGTCAGGTACGGGTAGGTCTCCCGGTCCCAGTGCACGTCGACCCAGCCGTCGTCCAGGTCGAGCAGGTGCAGGCTGACCTCGGCGTTCGCCCCGCCGGCGGCCGGGTAGGGCAGCGTCGTCGGCGGGCTGGCCGGGTCGGCCGGGTCGTGCAGGTGCCAGCGGGGCAGCCGCGAGTCGTCGACCCGGGCGGCCAGCACCGAGCGCCCGTCCGGCGCCCACCAGTAGCCCCGGAACCGGCCGAACTCCTCGGCGGCGATGTGCTCGGCCAGGCCCCAGGTGACCCCGGAGTCCTCCCCGGCGAGCAGGGTGTCCGTGCCGTCGGGCTCGACCACCCGCAGCTGGCCGCGGCGTACCCCTTCCGCGGTGTCGGTGACGTAGGCCAGCCGTTCGCCGGTCGGGTCGGGCCGCGGGTCGATCACCGGGCCGACGGTGGCCACCTCGATCACGTCGCCGTGCACCAGGTCGGCCCGGAACACCCGCCCGGTCAGCGCGAAGACCGCGACCCGGCCGGCCGCGTCCAGGGCGTACGAGCCGATGCCGGCGGCGCTCAGTCGCTGCCGCTCGCGCAGCGCCCGTTCGCCGGGGGAGAGGGCGGCCGGGTCGGCGTCCGCGCCGAGCAGCGCCGCCGGGTCGGCGACCAGTCGTTCCTCGCCGGCGGCCACGTCGTACAGCCAGAGGGCGTCGGCGGGGTCCTCGGGGCCGGCCGAGCGGAGGAACACCACCCGGGAACCGTCCTCGGCGACGGTGACGGCGCGCGGCGCCCCGAGGCTGAACCGACGGGTACGGGCGGCCAGCTCGGGAAAGTCCACAACCCGGATCGTAGAGCCGCGTCGGGCGTGATGTGGCCGACCTGGGCGGACACGTCAGCCCGTGCAGAGGCGGACCGCCGGATAGAGTGACGGTCGTGACGACGCTGCCCGACCGCCGCCTGCTGCTGGTCCACGCGCACCCCGACGACGAGTCCATCGGCACCGGCGCGACGATGGCCCACTACGCCGCGGACGGCGCCCACGTCACCCTGGTCACCTGCACCCTCGGCGAGGAGGGCGAGATCCACGTGCCGGCGCTGGCGCAGCTCGCCGCCGCCGAGGCCGACCAGCTCGGCGGGTACCGGATCGCCGAGCTGGCCGCCGCCTGCGCCGAGCTCGGCGTCGCCGACCACCGCTTCCTCGGCGGCGCCGGCCGCTACCGCGACTCCGGCATGATGGGGATGGCCACCAACGAGCACCCCCGGGCCTTCTGGCGGGCCGACCTCGACGAGGCCGCCGGGCTGCTGGTGGAGGTGATCCGCGAGGTCCGCCCGCAGGTCCTGGTCACGTACGACCCGAACGGCTTCTACGGTCACCCGGACCACATCCAGGCGCACCGGGTGGCGATGCGGGCCGTCGAGCTGGCCGCCGCCGAGGGGATCGCCCCGGCCAAGGTCTACTGGACGGCGATGCCGCGCAGCGTCCTCGAGGCCGGCCTCAACCACTTCACCGAGTCGTCGGACAACCCCTTCGCCGGCATCGACCACGCCGACGAGCTGCCCTTCGGCACGCCGGATGCGGAGATCGCCGCCCGGATCGACGCCACCGACCAGCACGCGGCCAAGGAGGCGGCGATGCGGGCGCACGCCACCCAGATCCCGGCCAACTCGTGGCTCTACTCGATCGCCGGGAACTTCGGCGCGGAGTTCATGGGGGTGGAGTACTTCACCCTGGCGGTCGGCGGGAAGGGCCCGGGCAGCGGCCCGTACGGCTGGGAGGACGACCTCTTCGCCGGCCTCGCGCCGGACGGCGCCGACCGGTCACCGGCCGTGGCGGTCGGCTCCCGGTGACCGTGCCCGTCGCGCCGATGTCCGTCCTGCCGGAGCAGACCACCCCGCCGCCACCCGGCCGGTCGGGGCGGCTGCTCGACGTGGCGCTGCGGGTGGCCGGCGGCGTGGTGGCGCTGGTGGCCGGCGCGCTGGCCGGGGTGCTGGAGCTGATCCTCGTGGTGGCGGCCTGGGAGTTCGTCAAGGGCCGGTCCACCTCCGCCGGGGAGGTCCTGGTGGGCCTGGCGTTCGGCGTGGCCGGGCTCGGCCTGGTGGTGGCGACGACGGTGGCGGTGAGCTGGTTCGCGCACGCCGCCGTCGGCACCCGCTGGGCCGCCCTGCTGCCCGCGCTGCCGTGGTTCGTGCTGATCGCGGTGGCCGCCGTCCGGACCCGCGAGGGAGACCTCCTGCTCGGCGGGGACAACGTCCTGGGGCTGGGGATGATCCTCGCCGGGGCGGTCACCTTCGCGGTGATGATCTTCCGCCAGCTGCTCGCCCCCGCCGCGGCCGTACCCCGCGGGTGATGACGACACCCGGGTACGGGTGGTACATATTCCTGCCAGAGGGCCCGCCGACCCCGGCGGGCGGTACGGCGGGAGAGGTGCGATGAGGGATCGGTGGCGCGCGATCGGCGCCCTCGCGGCGGTGCTGTTCGCGGTCAACGTGCTGGCCCGACTGATCATCAGGTTCGGCTTCGAGGGCGACGACAGGGCGGCGGACCGGGTCTCGCTGCTGATGTTCGTGGCGATCGGCCTGATCCTGGCCGTGGTGGCCTTCCGGCAGGGCGCCACCCGCCCGCTGGCCCGCTGGTCCGCCGACGTGGCCGCCGCGGTGGGCGTGGCGTTGGCCCTGACCGTGCTGGTCGGTCCGCTGCTGGTGGGCAACAACCCGTTCGGCGCGGGTGCCGGGCTCTTCTTTGCCCAGATCTGGCTCTACCTGGCCGCCGCGCTCGCCGGCGTCGCCATCGGCTACCTCCTGCTGACCGCGCTCGGCCGGGACCACCGCTCGCAGCTGCTCAAGCGGTACGCGGAGATCAAGTCCGCCAAGCCCCGCAAGGTCGTCCGCCGCTGACCCACCGGCCCCTTCCGCAGCCTGCGGCAGGCTGGGGTGTCAGGCCGGTGGGGCGACCCGGGTCAGGTAGGTGTGGTGGGTGGTGAAGCCCAGCTGCCGGTAGAGGCCCACCGCCGCCGTGTTGCGCTGCTCCACCTGGAGGAAGGCGTCCCTGGCGCCGGCCTCGACGCCCCAGGCGACCAGCTCGCGGACCACCCGGCCGGCCAGTCCCCGACGGCGTGCCTCGGGGACCACCTCGATCAGGCTCAACCCCAGCCAACGGCCCCCGCCGGTGACCGTGCCGCGCCCCATGGCGACCAGCGCGCCGTCGGCGTACACGTGGGCGAAGCGGACCTGGTCCACGGCGGTGAGCACGTGCCGGGCGGCCTCCGGGAGGCCACCCTTGCGCCCGGCGGCGACGCTCAGCCACTCCGGCGACGGCGCGGTGGCCAGTTCCACCGGCGGCGCGGCGGCCGACGCCGGCGGGGCCGGCGGCAGCGCGGCCAGCGGGACGGTCTGCACCAGCACCGGCGGCCGGGCGCCCCAGCCGCGGGCGTCGAGTTCCGCGCCGACCGGGGCGGCCAGCGGCAGCGGGGTGTTGACCATGGCCGGCTGGCCGAGGTCGGCGTACCAGCGTTCGATGGCGTCCACCGCGGCCGGCAGCGGCCGGTCCGGGTCGCCGATCGGCAGCGCCGAGTTGGCCCGGCCGCTCCACCCGGCGGCGCTGCGCAGCAGCCAGTCACCGAGCCGGCCGCGGACCGCGGCGGGCCACGCCTCGTCCGAGGCGACCTCCAGCGCCACCACCGAGGCGGCGGTCGGCCGGGCGGTCGGCGGCACCCGCTTGGCCCGGTGCACCTGGGCCAGCGGAACGGTCAGCCGGCCCTGCCGGGTGGCCAGGGTGATCTGGGTCTCGGTCAGTTCGACCAGCTCGCCGAGGGCGTCCGAGAACTGCGGCCGGCCTTCGCGAATCCCCACAATTCGCCGGACCACGATCCGGTGTCCCACATCCTGCTGTCGGAGCACGATCGACCTCCTCCCCGGCGAGATACTAGGCTCTTACCCGTCGCGGTGATCGCGGCGAGTCTTGCGGAGGAGAAGACCGGTGACCTACATCATCGCCGAGCCGTGCGTGGATGTGCTCGACAAGGCATGCATCGAGGAATGCCCGGTCGACTGCATCTACGAGGGCAATCGGATGCTCTACATCCACCCCGACGAGTGCGTCGACTGTGGTGCCTGTGAGCCGGTGTGCCCGGTCGAAGCGATCTTCTACGAGGATGACGTGCCGGAGCAGTGGAAGGACTACACCGGCGCGAACTACGAGTTCTTCGAGGACCTGGGCTCGCCCGGCGGCGCGTCGAAGATCGGCAAGGTCGAGAAGGACGCGACCTTCGTGGCGGCGCAGCCGCCGCGCGGAGAGAGCCACTGAACCGGCCCGCGCCGGTCTCGTCGCGGCTGCCCGACTTCACCTGGGACACGCTGGACGCCGCGGCCACCCTGGCCGCGGCGCACCCCGGTGGACTGATCAACCTCTCGATGGGCACGCCGGTCGACCCGGTGCCCCAGGTGATCCGGCAGGCGCTCGCGGACGCCTCCGACGCTCCCGGCTACCCGCTCACCGCGGGCACCCCCGCGCTGCGGGAAGCCATCGCGGCGTGGGTGGCCCGGGCGTGCGGCGCAGGTGTCGACGGGCTGGGCGTGCTGCCGACGATCGGTTCCAAGGAGCTGGTCGCCTGGCTGCCCACCCTGCTCGGGATCGGCCCCGGCGACGTGGTCGTGGTGCCGTCCATCGCCTACCCGACCTACGAGGACGGAGCCCGGCTGGCGGGCGCCACCACGGTCCGCGCCGACTCGCTGACCGCGGTCGGTCCGACCCCCCGGGTACGCCTGGTCTGGGTGAATTCGCCCGGCAACCCGACCGGTCGGGTGCTGCCCGCCGCCCACCTGCGCAAGGTGGTCGACTGGGCGCGTGAGCGCGGCGCGGTGGTGGCCAGCGACGAGTGCTACCTGCCGCTGGGCTGGTCCGCCGACGCCGAGCCGGTGTCGGTGCTCTCGCCCGAGGTCTGCGGCGGCTCGTACGACTCGGTGCTGGCCGTGCACTCGCTCTCCAAGCGTTCCAACCTGGCCGGCTACCGGGCCGGGTTCGTGGCGGGTGACCCGAGGCTCGTCGCCGAGCTGCTCAAGGTGCGCAAGCACGCCGGCATGATCGTGCCCGCCCCGGTGCAGGCCGCGATGGTGGCCGCCCTGGGCGACCAGGCGCACGCCGACACCCAGCGGGAGCGTTACCGGGCCCGGCGGGAGCGGCTGTACGCGGCCTTCACCGGCGCCGGGTTCACCGTCGAGCACTCCGAGGCCGGGCTCTACCTCTGGATGACCCGGGACGAGGACTGCTGGGCGACGGTGGACTGGCTGGCCCGGCGGGGCATCCTGGTCGCGGCCGGGGTCTTCTACGGCCCCGGCGGCCAGCGCTACGTCCGGGCGGCGCTGACCGAGTCCGACGAGCACGTCGCCGCGGTCACCGGCCGGCTCGCCGAGGCCTGACGGCCCGACCACCATGGGCGACGGTGGAACGGGCGCGCCGCCGCGGGCGGCGGTGGTCGGCACCGGACTGATCGGCGGTTCGGTGCTGCTGCGGCTGCGTCAGGCCGGCCTGGACGTGGCCGCCTGGGACCCGGACCCGGCCACCCGGGCGCTGGCCCGTGACCGGGGACTGGCCAGCCCGGACACCATCGCGCAGGCGGTGGCCGGCCGGGACGTGGTCTTCCTCTGCGGCCCGCTGCCCACGCTCACGGCGACCCTGGCCCAGGTGGCCGCCGTCACCGGCCCGGACTGCGTGCTCACCGACGTCGGCAGCACCAAGCGCGCGGTGGCCGCCTTCGCCGCCGCGCACGGCCTGGCCGGCCGGTTCGTTCCCGGCCACCCGATGGCCGGTACGGAGCGGGCCGGCCTCGCCGCGGCCAGCCCCGACCTCTTCACCGGCGCGGCCTGGGTGCTCTGCCCGGACCCGGCGGGGATCGGGCGGTTCCGGGTGCTGACCGCGCTGCTGCGGGAGGTCTTCCGCGCCCGGGTGGTGCCGATGGACGCGGTGGTGCACGACCGGGTGGTGGCGCTCTCCTCGCACGTGCCGCACCTGCTGGCGGGGGGCCTGGCCGGCGCCGTCGACGCCTCCCCGGTGCGCGACGCCGTGCTCTCCCTGGCGGCGGGGAGCTTCCGGGACGGCACCCGGGTCGCCGGCACCCCGGCCCCGCGCACCGCCAACATGCTGCTGGACAACCGGGACGAGGTGCTGGCCCAGCTGGACGAGGTGCGGGCCGCGCTGGACGAGCTGGCCACCGCGCTGCGGCGGGACGACCGGGCCGCGCTGGTCGCCGGCTACCAGCGGGCGGCCACCGCCCGGGCTGCCGTCGCGGCCGCTGGGTCGCGCCCGGTCCGCGCCGACTTCCCGCTGGACGCCGACCCGGCCGACGAGGTGGCCTGGCTGTGCGACCTCGGGACGGCCGGGGGACACCTCACCGACTGCCGGGTGGCCGGCGGCGTGGTCGCGTACCGGGGGCTCCGCCCGGCCTGACCCCGACGCCGAGGCGCGTCCGGTCTCCGGCGACTAGGGTGTTGGTCATGGTGGACGCTCCGGTCGTGGCGGTACGCGGCGAGGCGTACCGGGAGGTGGCGCCCGAGCTGGCCCGGTTCACGGTGACCGCGTCGGCCCGGGACCGGGACCGGGAGGCCACCCTGACCCGGCTGGCCGAACGGACCGCCGCGGTGCGGGTGCTGCTCGACTCGTACGGGCCCCTGATCGCCCACCGGGAGACCGGTGACCTGCGGGTGCGGCCGGAGACCAAGCGTTCCGGGGAACGGGTGGTGGCCTACCACGGGCGGGTCGCCACCACGGTCACCGTCACCGACTTCACCGACCTGGGTGAGCTGATGCTCCGCCTGGCCGACCAGGACCAGGTCGAGGTCTCCGGGCCGTGGTGGTCACTGCGCCCGGACAGCCCGGCGTACCGCGAGGCCCGGCACGCGGCGATCGCCGACGCGCTGGCCCGCGCCCGGGAGTACGCCGAGGCGCTCGGCGCCCGGGTGACCGGCCTGCTGGAGCTCTCCGACACCGACGGCGCCGGCGTGCCGATGATGGCCCGGGCGTTCAAGGGCGGCGGCGCCGGTGGCGGCCCGCCGGAGCTGGACCTGGACCCGCAGCCGCAGGGCGTCAACGCCGTCGTGCTGGCCCGCTTCACGATCAGCGAACCGGCGCTGAGCTGATGCCCGAGGCCGACATCCTTACGCTCGACGACCTGGTGGACCGGGCCCGGGCGCTGGCCGCCGACGGTCCACGGCAGCTGCTGGGCATCGCCGGGGCGCCCGGCGCGGGCAAGTCCACCCTGGCCGAGCGGGTGGTCGCGGCGGTCGGCCCGACCGCGGCGCTGGTGCCGATGGACGGCTTCCACCTGGCCCAGGTCGAGCTGCGCCGGCTGGGCCGGGACGCCCGCAAGGGCGCCGTCGACACCTTCGACGCGTACGGCTTCGTGGCGCTGCTGCGTCGGCTGCGCCGACTGGAACCCACCACCGTGTACGCTCCGCAGTTCCGCCGGGACCTGGAGGAGCCGGTGGCCGGGGCGATCGCGGTGCCGCCCGAGGTGACGCTGGTGGTGACCGAGGGCAACTACCTGCTGCTGCCGGAATACCCGTGGGACGAGGTGCGGGCGCTGCTGCACCAGGCCTGGTTCCTCGATCTGGACGCGGAGCTGCGGTTGCGCCGGCTGACCGCCCGGCACGAGGCGTACGGGCGGTCGCCGGAGCAGGCCCGACAGTGGGCGCTGGGCACCGACGAACGGAACGCGGCGCTGGTCGCCGGCACCGCCGGCCGGGCCGACCTGGTGGTCCGGCTAGCCGACCCGCTCGCGGGGTGACGGGACGGCCCGGCGCAGCAGCCGGGCCACCACCGCCCGTTCCCGCCGGAACTCCACCGCCTCGGGATAGCCGCTGTGGTTGCGGATCGGTGGGTCGGCCACCTCGCCCCCGCTGGGGTGCAGGGCCTCCGGGTCGGCCACCGGGACGTCCCGTTCGCCCGCGTCGACCGGCCAGCCGAGCGGGTCGGTGTCCCGCCAGAAGTTGGTCCAGGCGACGTACCCGGCGGGCGGGGTGAGCGCCGTGGCGAGCACCCGTAGCCGTTCCGGGCCGAAGTAGGCGGGGAAGACCCGCCCGTAGAGGCGGGTGAGCTGGCAGCCGTAGGAGAAGAACCAGGTGTGCCGCCGCCAGCGGGACGGCAGTTGGAACAGCACCGCGGCGCAGATGACCGCGCCCTGGCTGTGCCCGGAGAGGATCACCCCGTCCATCCGGCTGGGGTCGTTCGGGGCCAGCCCGAGCAGCCCGGCGATCCGGGTCTGCAACTCCGGCACGGCGCGTTCGGCATAGCTGGGTGGGGCGAGCGGGTGCGCCGCCCGGGGCCAGAAGGTGCCGACGTCCCAGAACACGCCCACCGTGCGGCGTACGGTGTCGTTGCGGTAGACCAGCAGGCCCACTCCGGCGATCACCAGCGGCAGCCAGGCCAGCATCGAGTCGCCCACGTCGGCGACCCGGTCCAGGGCGCCCCACCAGCCGGTCGCCGGTGCGACGGCTGGCCGGTCCCGGGAGAGGGCGGCCGCGCAGCTGAGCGTCACCAGCACCGCGCTGACCGTGGCATGGCAGCCGATCAGTCGTACGCCGTGGTCGCCGACGAGGCGGTGCAGCGCCCGGAACCGGGCGACGTCGCGGCACCGCCGCAGGTCGTGTGCGGAGAGCCCGTCGGCGTGCCGGGCCAGTCGGGCGTACTCGCGGCGGCGCAGGGTGTGGAAGAGCATCCCGGCGCGCAGCGCGACGCCGCCGAGGGCGAGCAGTGCCACCACGCACGCCAGGCCGGCCCAGAGCACCGGCTCCGGTGGCCGTACCGCCGGCCCTCCGTGCGGGCCCGTCCCGCCGTCGAGCCGGTCGGTGACCCAGGAGAGCAGGCCCGCGCAGTAGGCGATCGCCAGCAGCCAGCCGAAGCCGGCGATGAGCGCCGGGCCGCGCCGACCCCAGGCGATGCCGGTACGCGGTCCGAGCGGTTGGTGGTCGCCGTCGTCCCGGGTCGGGGGCAGCAGCAGTCCGGTGCCGGCCACCGCCAGGGCGGGCACGGCGAACATCCACGCCGCCAGCCCGTCCGGGGCCGGCGGCAGTCCCGGCAGACCGCGTTCGAGCCAGGTCACCGCGGGTGCCAACAGGAGGCCGGCCAGGACCGGGGGGAGGAGTCCACGGCGGCCGGACCGGGCCACGGCGCCGATGGCCATCAGCAGCAGGACCTGGTAGCTGGCGAGCCAGGCGACCATGCCGTCGTAACCGGGCAGCGACCGGTCGGCCCCGCAGCCCGCGATGTCGGCGTCCAGGGTGCACCCGACGGGCGGTCGCAGGTCGGTCAGGGGTGGGCCGGCGGGGCCGTCGGGCAGCAGCAGGAGCAGGAAGGTCCCGGCCAGCCCCAGGCCGGTGAGGGCGGCGACCGCCAGGCTCCACGGTCCCAGCGGGGTGTCCCCGGCGCGCCGGCTCAGGTAGGGCCGCCCGACGGCCACCACGGCGATCACCAGGACCGTGCCGAGGACGGCGACGGTCGGCCAGGCCACGGCGGCCCGGCCACCCCGGGGTGGGTCCATCAGGATCACCGCGGCCAGGGGCACCGCCGCCGCCGCCACCGCGCCGGTGCACAGGTGCAGCACGGCGGCCCGGCGAAGTTGCCCTTCCCCGCACCAGAACGTGGGGTCCTGCAGGGGGTTGGCCGCCGGCTCGGCCTCCGGTTCGGCGTCCCGGCCGGCCGAGCGGGGTCGGGCGGGCATCTCGGCCTCGTACTGGTAGGTGCGCCAGGTGACGAGGCCCAGCAGGACGAGCAGGGCCAGCGGCAGCAGCAGGCCGGCGGCGAGCGCCCGGGTGCCCTCGCGCCACCAGCCGTCGGCGAGGAACTCCCACGGCCCGGGGAGCTGGGCGAGGCAGCCGCGGTCCACGCACTGCCAGGCGATCAGGTCGACGCCGATGCCGGTCACGCTGACCACCAGGGTGGCGGTGAGGCTCAGGCAGAACAGCCGGATCAGCCAGGCCGTGATCCCGGACCGGCTGCCCCACCGCTCCCGGTCCGGGTCCGCCGGGATCCCGGGTCGGGCGTAGAGGGCGACGTTGGCCAGGGTGAACGGCAGCAGCACCGTCCAGAGCGCCCGTTCCACGTCGCGCGCGGTCCGTGCGCCGGAGGTCAACTGCCCCCAGCTGTACGCCTCGACGGCGACCGGGTCGTCCGGCCGGGCGGCGGTGGACCGGTAGAAGCCGGTGACCGCACCGCCGGCTACCAGCCACGGTTGCGGGCCGGTGCCACCCGGTTCCGGCGTCAGTCCGAGGAGCTGCTGGGGTGGGGTGTTGGAGACCCCGTGCACCCGCAGCTCCAGCACCCGCTCCACCATGTCGTGCCTCCCGGTAACGCTTCCATTACCCAGAGTGCTCCTGCTGGACCGGTTCCGCTACCCCCAGATCTGCCGTTTTCGCATTTCAGTGCCGCTCTACAGGGTGCGGGTCGGCCTCGCCGGGTTGCCCACGGCGACCACGTTGGGTGGCAGGTCGCGGGTCACCACCGCGCCGGCGCCGACCACCGTGTTGGCGCCGATGGTCACGCCGGCCAGCACGATGACGCCGCCGCCCAGCCAGACGTTGTCCTCGATGGTGATCGGGGCGGAGCCCTCCCACTTGGCCCGGCGGGCCTCCGGCTCGACCGGGTGGGTGGCGGTGAGCAGTTGGACGTTCGGTCCGATCTGGACGTCGGCGCCGATGGTGATCGGGGCGATGTCGAGGAAGACCGCGTTGAAGTTGACGAAGCAGCGGGGGCCGAGGTGGATGTGGGCGCCGTAGTCGCAGTGGAAGGGTGGGCGTACCCAGGTCTCCTCGCCGACGGAGCCGAGCAGCTCCTTCAGGGCCGCCAGCCGGCCCTGCGGGTCGCTCGCGGAACTGGTGTTGAAGCGTTCGGCCAGTCGGGCCGCCCGGTCCAGGTCGGCCATGATCTCGGGGCCCTCGGCGATGTAGGGCTCGCCGGCCAGCATGCGTTCCTTCATGGATGCCATCGGCCGATCATGCCTGATGCGGTTGGGAGTCTTGGGGCGGTTATGTCGGCTTGGCGACTACATATTGCATACCTGGTATGCAATCCTGAGGCGATCCATCGATGTAGCTCCCATCGATGTAGACGCCTCAGGAGGAGGAACCGTTGCCCCGAAGCAGAAGAAAACTGGCCGCACTCGGCCTCACGCTCGGGATGGTGATCGGCGGGCAGACGCCGGTCTCCGCCGCACCACCGGCCGCCGCACCGGCCGGCCCGGCCACCGCCGCCCCGGCCGCACCCCCGGTCACCGGGCGGCCGGCGACCGTCACCCTGCTCACCGGTGACCGGGTCACCGTCACCCCGGACGGCCGCGCCGCCGTACGCCCCGGCGCCGGCCGCTCGCACGTCAACTTCCTGGTCCGCCGCGAACGCGACCATCTCACCGTGCTCCCGCAGGACGCGCTGCCGCTGATCCGCGCCGGCCGGGTCGACCGGCGGCTCTTCGACGTCACGGGGCTGGTCGCCGCCGGCTACGACGACGCGCACCGGGACACGCTGCCGCTGCTGGTGTCGTACCGGCAGGGGGTGGCCCGGCGGGCGGCGGCCCCGGTCGCCGGCGCCCGGGTGACCCGCGAGCTGCCCGCGATCGGCGGCGCGGCGCTGGTGGCGACGAAGACCGACACCGCAGGCGTCTGGGCCGGCCTCACCGCCGGACGGGCCGGCGCCCGGGTCGACACGGCAGGGGGTGTCGACCGGATCTGGCTCGACGGGAGGCGGCGGGTCACCCTCGACCACAGCGTGCCGCAGATCGGTGCGCCCGCCGCGTACAAGGCCGGCTTCACCGGCAAGGGCGTGACCGTCGCGGTGCTCGACACCGGCGTCGACCTCACCCACCTCGACCTGGCCGGCCGGGTCGCCGAGGCCCGCAACTTCAGCGCGGTGCCCGAGAACGACGACACGGTCGGACACGGCACCCACGTGGCCTCCATCATCGCCGGCAGCGGCGCGGCCTCCGGCGGGAAGTACCGGGGCGTCGCACCGGACGCCACCCTGCTCTCCGGCAAGGTCTGCGAGGACGAGGGCTGCACCGACTCGGCCATCCTCGCCGGCATGCAGTGGGCCGCCGTCGACAAGCACGCCACCGTGGTCAACATGAGCCTCAGCGGCTGGGACACCCCGGAGATCGACCCGCTGGAGCAGGCGGTGCAGACGCTGACCGCGCAGACCGGCACCCTCTTCGTCACCGCCGCCGGTAACGACGGGGCCGACGGCTCGGTCGGCTCGCCGGCCAGCGCCGACGCCGCCCTCGCCGTCGGCGCGGTGGACCGGAACGACGAGCTGGCCGACTTCTCCAGTCGCGGCCCGCGGCTCGGTGACGACGCGATCAAGCCGGACATCACCGCCCCCGGCGTCGACATCGTCGCCGCCCGGGCCGCCCACGGCGTGATCGGCGACCCGGTGGGGGAGAAGTACGTGGCCCTCTCCGGCACCTCGATGGCCACCCCGCACGTGGTCGGCGCGGTCGCGCTCCTCGCCCAGCAGCACCCCGGCTGGAACGCCGGCCGATACAAGGCCCTCCTGATGGCGTCGGCGAAGCCGCACCCGGCGCAGACCGCCTTCCAGCAGGGCGCCGGCCGGGTGGACGTGGCACACGCCATCACCGAGCAGGTCACCAGCGACCCGGCGAGCGTCTCGTTCGGCAAGGCGCTGTGGCCGCACGGCGACGACGCGCCGGTCACCCGGACGGTCCGCTACCGCAACGGCGGCACCGCGCCGCTGACCCTGGAGATCGGCACCGAGATCAGCGGCCCGGGCGGGCGAACCGCACCGGCCGGGATGTTCCGGGTCAGCCCGTCGCGGCTGACCGTGCCGGCCGGCGGCACCGGCCAGGTGACCGTCACCGCCGACACCCGCCTCGGCGGGGCGGACGGCTTCTGGACCGGCCGGCTGGTCGCCCGCGCCGGAACCACCGTCGCGGTCACGCCGCTGGCGGTGAACCGGGAGGTGGAGAGCTACAACCTGACCATCCGGCACGAGGACCGGTCCGGCCGGCCCTCCGACGAGCACTACACCTCGCTGGCCAACCTGGACCGCTTCGACTTCCCCCTGGACATCGACGGGCCGGACGCCGAGGCGACCGTCCGCGTCCCCAAGGGTCGGTACGCGCTCAACAGCCTCATCGTCCGCTCCGACGAGTCCGACAACTGGGTCGAGACCACGATGCTCGCCCGGCCCGACCTCGTGGTTGACCACGACCAGCGGATCACCCTCTCCGCGCGGGCCGGACGGCCGGTCCGGATGACGGTGCCCCGTGCCGACGCCAGCCCGGAACTGATCGACGTGAGCACCACCTACTACGGCAAGGACGTGATCTACGGATTCGGGCTCTGGGCGGTCAGCTTCGACGGGCTGTACACCGCCCACCAGGGTCCCCGGGTCTCCGCCGACCGGTTCGTCGCCAGTCTCTCCAGCCAGTGGAGCGACGGGACGCGGACCAGCCCCTACCTGTACGCCCTGAGTGAGGTCTTCCCCGGCCGGATGCCGACCGGCTTCGCCCGGGACTACCGGCGGCGGGACCTGGCCACCGTGGTGCACCACTTCCGGGGTGGATATCCGGGGATGCAGGCCGAGCGGTACGTCATGCCGGAGTCCGGCTACAACACGGGCGGCTCGGCGCTGATCCTCGCCACGCCGGTGCCCGGCCGGCGGACCGAGCACTACAGCACCAGCCCCGGGATGCGCTGGGCCTCGGAGCTGGACTTCGGCACCCCGACCGAGGAGGGCTGGCTGGACGTCAAGGCCGTGCTGGAGTCGGTGCCGACCGCGTACCGGGCCGGCCGCACCACGCACGAGGAGTGGAACTCGGCGCCGTACGGGCCGTCGTTCCCGCAGCCCCGCTGGCCGGAGCAGGGCATCACCCGCCTCGGTGACACGCTGCTGGTGATCCTGCCGGTGCACAGTGACGCGGCCGGGCACCCCGGCGGGTCGCTGAACGACACGGAGCGGACCGCCCTGTACCGCAACGGCAAGCTGCTCGCCGAGAGCGACTCGGCCGGGTACGCCGAGTTCACCGTGCCGCCGGGGGCGGCCGACTACCGGGTGGTGACCTCGGCCCGCCGCGGCTTCACCGACCTGAGCAGCGACGTCTCGGCCGCCTGGACGTTCCGGTCCGGGCACGTGGCCGGCGACGACTGGGTGCGGCTGCCGGCGATGGCGGTGCGCTTCACGCCGCCGCTGCGGGCGGACAACAGCGCCCCGAAGGGCCGGGAGTACGTCATTCCGGTGGCGGTGCAGCGGCAGCCCGGCGCGCCGGCGGCGAAGCTCAAGGCGCTCACCGTCGACGTGTCGTACGACGGTGGCAGGAGCTGGCGGTCGGCCCGGGTGCGGCACACCCCGCTGGGCTGGCTTGCCGTCGTGCGCCACCCCGACCGGGCCGGGCTCGTCTCGCTGCGGGCCGCCGCGCGGGACGCGGACGGCAACACGGTGACCGAGCGGATCATCGGGGCCTACCGCCTGCGGTGACCCAGGTGTAAGGAGGGGCCCCCTATTAACACACGGGTGTTAACAAGGGGCCCCTCCTTACACGTCAGTCGTTGGCGTGCAGCGCGGCGTTCAGCTCGATGCCCTTGCCGCTGCGCTGCCTGGCCTCCAGCGCGCCGGAGACCGAGTTGCGCCAGAAAAGCAGCCCGTCCACCCCGGAGAGCTCGCGGGCCTTGACCACCCGCCCGTCCGGCAGGCTGATCTTGGAGGCGGCGGTGATGTAGCAACCCGCCTCGACCACGCAGTCGTCGCCGAGGGAAATGCCGACGCCGGCGTTCGCGCCGACCAGGCTGCGCTCGCCGATCCGGACCCGGTCCTTGCCGCCGCCGGAGAGGGTGCCCATGATCGAGGCGCCGCCGCCGATGTCGGAGCCGTCACCGACCACCACACCCTGCACGATCCGGCCCTCGACCATCGAGGTGCCCAGCGTGCCGGCGTTGAAGTTGACGAAGCCCTCGTGCATCACGGTGGTGCCGGCGGCCAGGTGCGCGCCGAGCCGGACCCGGTCCGCGTCGGCGATCCGCACCCCGGCCGGGACCACGTAGTCGGTCATCCGGGGGAACTTGTCCACCCCGTACACGGACAGGTGGCGGCCGGCGGCCCGCTCGATGACCCGCAGCTCGTCCACCCGCTCGGGCGGGCACGGCCCGGCCGAGGTCCAGGCCACGTTGGCCAGCTTGCCGAAGATGCCGTCGAGGTTGAGCTCGTTGGGCCGCACCAGGCGGTGGGAGAGCAGGTGCAACCGCAGGTACGCGTCGGCAGCATCCTTGATCGGGTCGTCCAGCGAGCCGATCACCGTGGTCACCTCGGCGGTACGCAGGCCGGGCAGCGCCCGTTCGCCGATCGCGCCCGGCGGGAGGTCCAGGACGTCGGCCTGGTCCTCCCCGGGGACCAGCGGCAGCTCGCCGAGGCCCAGCTTGCCGGTCGGGTACCAGGTGTCGAGCACCTGATCGTCAGCGGTGATCGTGGCGAGGCCGATGCCCCAGGCAGACTGTGCAGTGGTCACGATTTTGACGGTACCGTGCGAGACATGCAGAACCCGCTGACCCCCGAGGTCCTGGCCGATCCGGTGGCGCTCACCCGCGTCCTGGTCGACATGGAGTCCGTCTCCCTCAACGAGAAGGCGATCGCCGACTGTGTCGAGGAGGTCCTGCGGTCCGTCCCGCACCTGACCACGTACCGGCACTCCAACACCGTGATGGCGCGTACCGACCTGGGCCGGCCCCAGCGGGTGGTCCTCGCCGGCCACCTGGACACCGTCCCGCACAACGACAACTGGCCGTCGACCATGCGCGGCGACCTGATGTACGGCTGCGGCACGTCGGACATGAAGTCCGGGGTGGCGTTCGCGCTGCACCTCGCGGTGACCCTGCCCGACCCGCGGTACGACGTCACCTACCTCTTCTACGAGGCGGAGGAGATCGAGTCCCGCTACAACGGGTTGACCCTGGTCTCCCAGGCGCACCCGGAGTGGCTGGAGGCGGACTTCGCGGTGCTGCTGGAGCCGACGTACGGCATCGTCGAGGCCGGCTGCCAGGGCGTGCTGCGGGCGACGGTGACCACCACCGGCGCCCGGGCCCACGCCGCCCGCTCCTGGCACGGTTCGAACGCGATCCACGCCGCCGGTGAGGTGCTGCGTCGGCTGACGGCGTACGAGGCGCGTCGGGTGACCATCGACGGCTGCGACTACCGCGAGGGGCTCAACGCGGTCGGCATCCACGGCGGGGTGGCCGGCAACGTGATCCCGGACCGCTGCGAGGTCGAGGTGAACTTCCGGTACGCCCCGGACCGCGACCCGGCCGCCGCCGAGGCGCACGTACGCGAGGTGTTCGACGGCTTCGACCTGGTGGTGACCGACTCGGCCGCCGGGGCGGCGCCGGGCCTGGACGCCCCGCCCGCGCGGGAGTTCCTCGAGGCGGTGGGCGCCGAGCCGATCGGCAAGCTGGGCTGGACCGACGTGGCCCGCTTCGCCGCCCTGGGCATCCCGGCGCTCAACTTCGGCCCCGGCGACCCCAACCTGGCCCACCACAAGGACGAGCACGTCGAGATCGGCAAGATCCGCGACGGCGCCGCCACCCTGCACCGCTGGCTCACCCCCGCCTGACCGGCCCGCCGCCCCCCGGCTGCTCCTCGTCGACCAAGGAGTTTGCGTCACCGGAGAACGCTCCCGGTGACGCAAACTCCCTGGTCGCCCCGCTGGGCGGGGCTGGGGAGGGTGGGGTTGGTCTAGGGGGTGGGGGCGAGGGGCTCGGAGTGGGCGGGCTCGGTGTGGTCGCTGGGGTGGTCATCCATCTGGCGGGCGCGGCGGCGCTCGGCCACGACGTCGTGGATCCGTCGCTGCATCTGACGACGGATCCGGATCATCTCGCTGCTACTGATCACGCTGGCTCCTCCCCCGAAGGCGCGTGCCCCGGCATACCGGGTATGTGAATGGTAAGACGCTTGTACAAGGGGATTGGTTGCCCAAGATCGGCAACTATTTCCCGCCGAAGCCGGCCCGCACGCCAACCGTGAGCTGCTCCACTACGGTGACCTTCATGAGCCAGAGCAACGGGCGCCAGCCCGGCCGCGACCCGGAACGGCACCGGGGTGCTGTGACGCTGCGTCGCGGCGCCATCCCGTCCAGCACCGCCGACCAGCGCCTGCTGGACTCCAGCGGGCGCGGGGACTGGAAGACCAAGGACGCCTGGCGTGCGCTGCGGATCCTCTCCGAGTTCGTCGAGGGTTTCGACACCCTCGCCGACCTGCCGCCGGCGGTGAGCGTCTTCGGCTCGGCCCGCAGCAAGCCGGAGAGCCCCGAGTGCCGGCTGGCCGAGGAGCTCGGGGCCGCGCTGGCCCGAGCCGGCTACGCCGTGATCACCGGCGGCGGCCCGGGCGTCATGGAGGCGGCGAACCGGGGCGCCAGCGAGGCCGGCGGCCTCTCCGTCGGCCTCGGCATCGAGCTCCCCTTCGAGCAGGGCCTCAACGACTGGGTCGACCTGGCCATCGACTTCCGGTACTTCTTCGCCCGCAAGACCATGTTCGTCAAGTACGCCCAGGCGTTCGTGGTGCTGCCCGGTGGCTTCGGCACCATGGACGAGCTCTTCGAGGCGCTGACCCTGGTGCAGACCGGCAAGGTGACCCGGTTCCCGGTGGTGCTGATGGGGCAGGCGTACTGGCAGGGGCTGCTGGACTGGCTGCGGGACACGATGGCCGCCGACGGCAAGATCGGCCCGGTCGACCTGGAGCTGATCTGCGTCACCGACGACGTCGACGCGGCGGTCCGGCACATCGTGGAGGCCGAGGCGGCCCTCTCCGCCGAGCAGGAGGCGGTACGCGAGGAGTCCGTCGCGCGTACCGGGGAGGACCAGCGGGCCGCCGCGGAGGCGACGCCGGAGCCGGAGCGTACCCGGGGGTCGGCCGGTGGACGGGTCACCCGGCCGGGCGGGGAGGTCTGATCCGGTGGCGGCGATCTGCGTCTTCTGCGCCTCCTCCCGCACCCTCGACCAGCGCTGGCTGGACCTGGCCGCCGAGACCGGCGCGGAGCTGGCCCGGCGCGGGCACACACTGGTCAGCGGCGGCGGCTGCGTCGGGATGATGGGCGCCCTGGTCGACGGTGCCCGGGCGGCCGGCGGCCGGACGATCGGGGTGATCCCGCAGGCGCTGGTGGACCTGGAGGTGGCCGACCTCGCCTCGGACGAGCTGCTGGTCACCGACGGGATGGCCAGCCGCAAGACCCTCATGATCGAGAAGTCGGACGCGTTCCTCACCCTGCCCGGCGGGCTGGGCACCCTGGACGAGCTCTTCGAGGTCTGGACCACCGCCACCCTCACCATGCACACCAAGCCGATGGCCCTGGTGGACACCGACGGCTTCTACCGCCCGCTGGTCGACTGGCTCGGCGGCCTGGCCGACCAGGCCTTCCTCAAGCCCGCCGGCCTGGCCCTGCTCACCGTGACCGACACCGTCCCGGCAGCCCTGGACGCCCTCGAATCCCACCTCACCTGACCCACCCCACCCCACCCCGCCCGCCGGCCCCCTCGGTCCGTTGATCATGAAGTTTGCGGCACCAAACGAGATCCACTTCGCCGCCAACTTCATGATCGACGTGAGCTGGGGCTGAGCGCGGGGTGGTGGGGGCGGAGATGTCGTACCGGCGTGGTGGGATGAGGTGATGCAGGCGTACCGGCTGGTGCGCCGGCCCGCCGAGGGGGTCCGGGGGGACCGCGCGGTCGACGGGTCGGTGCGGGGGGATGGTCGGTCCACAGAGGGGGCCGAGGAGGGCCGCCGGCCCGAGGGGTCGGCGGGCGATGCCGCGCAGGCCGAGATCGTCGCGCACACCGACGGCCCACTGCTGGTCGTCGGCGGCCCCGGCACCGGCAAGACCAGCACCCTGGTCGAGGCGGTGGCCGCCCGGGTCGCCGAGGGCGTCGACCCCGAACGCGTCCTGGTGCTCACCTTCAGCCGCCGGCAGGCCACCGACCTGCGGCACCGGCTGGAGGCCCGGATCGCCGCCGACGGGCACCGGGTGCTTCGCGAGCCGCTGGTGCGCACCTTCCCCGCGTACGCCTTCGGGCTGCTGCGCCGGGCCGCCGCCGAGCGGGGCGAGCCGTCGCCCCGGCTGCTCACCGGTCCCGAGCAGGATCTGATCATCCGCGAGCTGCTCGACGTCGTGGGCGAGGAGCCAGAGGACGACCCGGTCGGCTGGCCGGAGGACCTGCGCCCCGCGCTGCGTACCCGGGCCTTCGCCGCCCAGCTGCGGGACCTGCTGATGCGCGCCGCCGAACGCGGGGTCGGGCCGGTGGAGCTGGCCCGGCTGGGGGAGAAGCTGGGCCGCGCCGACTGGCCGGCCGCCGCCCGCTTCCTCCGGGAATACGTGGCCGTCCTCGCGTTGCGCGACGTCAGCAACCGCGGCTCCATCGCGTACGACCCGGCGGAGCTGGTCCGGGCCGCCACCGGCATGCTCCTGGACGACCCGGAGCTGCTCGACGCCGAGCGCCGCCGGCTGCGTCACGTCTACGTCGACGAGCTGGCCGACACCGACCCCGCCCAACAGGACCTGCTGCACGTGCTGGCCGGCGGCGGCCGGTCCCTGGTCGCGTTCGCCGACCCGGACTCCTCCACGTACGCGTTCCGCGGCGCCGACCCGGCCGTCGTCACCACCTTCCCGCACCGGTTCCGGACGGCCTCCGGCGCGCCCGCCGCCCGGATCGTGCTGACCACCTCCTACCGGGCCGGCGCGCGGCTGCTCGGCGCCACCGGCCGGCTGGCCCACCGGCTGCGCGGTCCGGCGGCGCACCGGCGGTTGCACCCGCTGCCCGACGCGCCCCCCGGCGAGCTGGAGGTCCGCACCTTCCGTTCGGCCACCAGCGAGGCGGTCTGGCTGGCCCACGCGCTGCGCACCGCGCACCTGCTCGACGGGGTGCCCTGGTCGCGGATTGCGGTGCTGGTGCGGTCCACCGCGCTGCGGCTGCCGTCGTTGCAACGGGCGCTGCACGCGGCCGGCGTGCCGACCGTGGTGCACGGCGAGGACCTGCCGCTGCACCTGCAACCGGCGGTCGCGCCGCTGCTGCTCCTGTTGCGCTGCGCGCTGGAGCCGGAGCGGCTGGACGAGGAGTCCGCCGTCGCGCTGCTGCACTCCCCGCTGGGCGGCGCCGACCCGCTGGCCGAACGGCGGCTGCGGCAGGGCCTGCGCGCCCTCGCCCTGGCCACCGGCGACCGACGCCCCTCCGGTGAGCTGATCGTCGACGCGCTGCGCGACCCGGAGGAGCTGGGCGCGATCGACCGGCGGTGGGCGGAGCCGGCGCAGGCCGTGGCCGGGCTGCTGGCCATCGCCCGGGAGACCGCCGAGCGGCCGGGCACGACCGTCGAGGACGTGCTCTGGTCGGTCTGGAACGCCAGCGGCCTTGCCGAACGCTGGGCCGGGGAGATCACCCGGGGGCGGGCCGCCACCGGCGAGCACGAGAGCGCGCAGCGCTGGCGGGCCGAGGCGGCCGACCGTGACCTGGACGCCGTGCTGGTGCTCTTCGACGCCGCCGCCCGGTTCACCGACCGGTTGCCCGGCGCGCGTACCGAGGTCTTCCTCGACCACGTGCTCGGCCAGGACCTGCCGGCGGACACCCTGGCCGCCAGCGCGGACCGGGGAGAGGCGGTACGCCTGCTCACCGCGCACGCCGCCAAGGGGCTGGAGTGGGACCTGGTCGCGGTGGCCGGGGTGCAGGAGGGCACCTGGCCCGACCTGCGGCTGCGCGGCAGCCTGCTCGGCTCGGAGCGGCTGGTCGACGTGCTGGCCGGCCGGGCCGACGGCACCGCCCTGCGGGCCGGCCTGGTCGGGCAGACCTCCGCCCTGCTCGACGAGGAGCGCCGGCTGTTCCACGTGGCGGTGAGCCGGGCCCGGCGCCGGCTGCTGGTCACCGCGGTCGCCTCGGCGACGGTGGGCGGCGACGACCACGAGGAACAGCCCAGCCGCTTCCTGCACGAGCTGGGCGCCACCGAGCCGCCCGCCGTCGGCGGCGGTGGGCAGGGGCCGACCGGCCCCGCCCCCGAGCCCCGCCCGACCGGCCCCGCCCCCGAGCCCCGCCCGACCGGCCCCGCCCCCGAGCCCCGCCCGGCCGGCCCCGCCCCGGGGCCCCGCCCGACCGGCCCCGGCCCCGGACCGGCCGCCACCGTCGGCACGGCGAACGGCGGCGCACCGGAGGGGCCGGTGTCGGTGGTCGACGAGGAGCACGAGGACGGGCCACCCGGTGACCTGCCGGTCACCCTGCCGCCCCGGGCGCTCACCCTCTCCGCGCTGGTCGCCGAGCTGCGTACCGCGGTCACCGACCCGGCGGCCCCGGCGGCCCGGCGGCAGGCCGCGGCGGGCGAGCTGGCCCGGTTGGCCGCCGCCGGGGTGCCCGGCGCGCACCCGGACCAGTGGTGGGGGCTGCGCCCGCTCTCCGACGACCGACCGCTGGTCGACGAGGGCGACCCGGTCCGGGTCACCCCGTCTGCGATGGAGAGCGCGCTGCGGTGCAGCCTGCGCTGGCTGCTGGAACGGCACGGCGGAAGCGGCCCGGCCAGCGCCGCGCAGGGCGTCGGCAACCTGGTGCACGCCGCCGCGATGCTCGCCGAGGACGCCAGCGCCGACCGGACCGCCCTGCTGGAGTACGTTGCCGCGCGGTTCGACGCGATCGAGCTGGCCGCCCGCTGGATGGTCGGCCCGGAGCAGGCCCGCGCCGAGGCGATGGTGGACAAGCTGCTGCGCTGGCTGGCCGGCAACCCGCGCCGGCTGCTCGCCATCGAGCACGAGTTCGCGGTCCGCCTGGACGACCCGCAGCGCCCGGTCGAGCTCAGGGGCCGGGTGGACCGGCTGGAGGTCGACGACGACGGCCGGCTCGTGGTGATCGACCTCAAGACCGGCAAGTCCACCGCCGTCACCGAGCGAGAGGTCGCCGAGCACCCGCAGCTCGGGGCGTACCAGGCGGCGGTGGAGGCGGGGGCGTTCGCCGAGTTCGGCGAGGAGCCGGGCGGCGCCGCGCTGGTGCAGCTCGGCACCGGGGGCAGGGATGCGCGGGAGCAGACCCAGGCCGCCGCCGGGGAGGGCCCGGCGGCCGGCTGGGCGACCGCGCTGGTCCGGCGGACCGCCGATACGATGGCCGCCGCCACCTTCGCCGCCGTCGCCAACTCCAAGTGCCGGGTCTGCCCGGTGCGCACCAGCTGCCCGGTCTCGGGGCAGGGCCGCCAGGTGGTCGAGCCGCCGGCCACCCGAGCCGCCCCGGAGGACCAGTGAGCACGCCGAACGCACCCGGGCGGCTGGAGGGCCCCCGGTGACCCAGCCCGCGCTCTTCGGCACCGCCGCCCCAGCGCCCCGCACCGCCGACGCCGGGCCCCGCTACACCCCGGTCGAGCTGGCCAGGCTGCTGCGGCTGCCGGCGCCCACCCGGGAGCAGGCCGCGATCATCGCCGCGCCGGTGGCGCCGCTGCTGGTGGTCGCGGGCGCCGGCTCGGGCAAGACCGAGACGATGGCCGCCCGGGTGGTCTGGCTGGTGGCCAACTCGTACGTCCGGCCGGAGCAGATCCTCGGCCTGACCTTCACCCGCAAGGCGGCCGGCGAGCTGGCGCACCGGGTGCGTACCCGGCTGGACCAGCTGGTGCGGCGGCTGGGGCGGCGCGGCCGGGACCCGCTGGACGACCCGCTGGCCGGCGAGCCGACCATCGCCACCTACCACTCGTACGCCGGCCGGATCGTCACCGAGCACGGCCTGCGGGCCGGCTACGAGCCCTCCACCCGGCTGCTCACCGAGGCGTCCCGATGGCAGCTGGTGGACCTGCTGGTCCGCAACTACGACGGGGACATGTCCGAGGTCGACCGGATGCCGAGCACCATCACCGACGCGGTGCTGGCCCTCGCCGGCGAGCTGGACGAGCACCTGGTCGACCCGGACGACCTGGCGGCCTGGACCGGCCGGTTCTTCGCCGACGTGCAGTCCCGCCCCGGCCGGGTCTACGCCGACGTGCGCAGGGCGTTGCAGCTCCAGCAGACCCGGCTGAAGCTGCTCCCGCTGGTCCGGGCGTACGCGCGGCGCAAGGACGACTTCGAGGCGATGGACTTCGCCGACCAGCTGGCCCGGGCGGCCCGGGTGGCCCGGGACCATCCCGGCGTGGGGGAGATCGAGCGGGACCGCTACCGGGTGGTGCTGCTCGACGAGTACCAGGACACCAGCCACGCCCAGGTGGTGCTCCTGGGCGCGCTCTTCGGCGGCGGCCACCCGGTGACCGCCGTCGGCGACCCCTGCCAGTCCATCTACGGCTGGCGCGGGGCCAGCGCCGGCACCCTGGAGCGGTTCCCGACCGACTTCGCCCGCGCCGACGGCACCCCCGCCGAGGTGCTCGGCCTGAGCACCAGCTGGCGCAACCGGCCGGAGATCCTCGGGGTGGCCAACGCGCTGTCGGTGCCGCTGCGCGCCGCCGGGGCCCGGGTGCCGGAGCTGCACGCCGCGCTGAGCGTCAAGGACCCGATCGGCCACCGCACCCCGCACGGCCGGGCCGCCGGCACCGTGCACTGCGCGCTGCTGGAGACGTACGCCGACGAGGCCGACTGGATCGCCGACAGCGTCCTCGCCGCCTGGCGGGGGGCGGCCCGGACGCCCGACGCGCTGCCCGAGCACATCCCGGTGCCGCAGCGCCCCACCACCGCCGTGCTGGTCCGGCTGCGCAGCCAGATCCCGGCGATCGAGGGGGCGTTGCGGGCCCGGGGGCTGCCGGTCGAGGTGGTCGGGCTGGGCGGTCTGCTGGACACCCCCGAGGTGCGGGACGTGGTCTGCACGCTGCGGGTGCTCGCCGACCCGACCGACGGGGCGGCGCTGCTGCGGCTGCTCACCGGGGCGCGCTGGCGGATCGGCCCGCGGGACCTGGTGGCCCTGCACCGGCGGGCCCGGGCCATCGCCCGGGAGCGGCAGCGGTTCACCGGCGACGACGGGCCGGAGATCAGCGTGGACGCCCTCGACGAGGCGACGCTGGTCGAGGCGCTGGCCGACCTGGGCCCGGCGCAGGCGTACTCCGACCAGGGGTACGCCCGGCTGCGGGCGTACGGCACGGAGCTGGCGCTGCTGCGCTACCGGCTGGACCAGACGCTGCCGGAGCTGATCGCGGACGTCGAGCGGACCATCGGCCTGGACGTGGAGGTGGCGGTCCGGGCCGGCCGGGACGGCACCGGCGACGCCGGGCTGGCCCGCGGCCACCTGGACGCGCTGGGCGACGTCGCGGCCCGGTTCGGTGGCGAGACGCCCGGCGCCACCCTCGCCGGCTTCCTGGCCTTCCTGGCCGCCGCCGAGGACGAGGAGCGCGGACTGGCCCCGGGTGAGGTCGAGGTGGTCGAGGGGGCCGTCCAGATCCTCACCGCGCACGCCGCGAAGGGCCTGGAGTGGGACGTGGTGGCGGTCGCCGGCCTCACCCGGGGCGTCTGGCCGGGGCCGGTGCGCAACTCCGACCACTGGCTGGGCGGGCTCGGTGTGCTGCCGTTCCCGTTGCGCGGCGACGCCGACGGGCTGCCCGAGCTGGGCTTGGCCGAGGCGGAGGACCAGCGTGGGGTGGCCCGGGCGGTGGCGGACTTCATCGACGCCTGGCGGGCGCACGACGAGCGGGAGGAGCGCCGGCTGGCGTACGTGGCGGTGACCCGGCCCCGGCGGCTGCTGCTCTGCTCCGGCTACTGGTGGGGGGAGGCGGCGAAGCGGTTCCGCGGACCGTCGGTCCTGCTGCGCGAGATCCACGACGCCTGCCTGGACGGCGGGGACGGGCTGCTGGTCGACCGGTGGGCGCCCGAGCCGGCCGGTGACGCGGTGAACCCGACCACCGAGCTGGTGCTGCGCGCGGAGTGGCCGGCCGACCCGCTGGGCGCCCGCCGTCCGGCGCTGGCCGAGGCCGCCGCCCTGGTCCGCCGCTTCCTCACCGACCCGGAGTCGGCCCGCCGACCGGCCGACCCGGAGTCGGCCGAGCGGCCCGCCGACCCGGGCCCGGGGGCCGGCGCGGCGTCCGGCCCGGTCCCGCCGGTCGAAGCGGCGTCCGGCCCGGTCCCGCCGGTCGAAGCGGCGGTCGGTCCGGAGGGAGCGCCGGAGGTGGCGGCCGACCCGGAGGTGGTCCGCTGGCGGCGGGAGGCGGACCTGCTCCTCGCCGAGCGGGCGGAGCTGCTGCGCCGGGCCGAGGCGGTGGAGGTCACCCTGCCGGGCCACCTGTCGGTGACCCAGCTGGTGGGGCTGCGGCGCGACCCCTCGGCGCTGGCCCGGGCGTTGCGCCGGCCGATGCCCACCGAGCCCAGCCCGTACGCCCGCCGGGGCACCGCCTTCCACGCCTGGCTGGAGCAGCGGTTCGGCGCCGACCGGCTGCTCGACGTGGACGAGCTGCCCGGCGCGGCGGACGCCGACGCGGCGCCCGACGGGGCGTTGGCCGAGCTCCAGGAGCGCTTCCTGGCCAGCGAGTGGGCGGACCGGGTGCCGATCGAGGTGGAGGTGCCGTTCGCCACGGTCCTCGCCGGGGTCGTCGTCCGGGGCCGGATGGACGCGGTCTTCGCCCGCCCCGGCGGCCGGTACGACGTGGTCGACTGGAAGACCGGCCGGCAGCCCGCCGGGCGGGAGGCGGAGGTGGTCGCCGTGCAGCTGGCCGTCTACCGGCTGGCCTGGGCGGAGCTGGCCGGGGTGCCGGTGGAGCGGGTGGGCGCCGCGTTCCACTACGTGCGGGACGGGGTGACCGTCCGCCCGGCCGACCTGCTGGACGCCGACGGGTTGACCGCGCTGATCGCCGCGGTGCCGGAGGAATTTGCGCCAGGGGGTGGCGCTCAGGTCGATCCGTGATACGTTGGTCCCGTTGCAGTTTTGGTTACCAGAGACTCTGTGTGCGCCTGGCGGATTGTGGCCCCAGGCGCCGTTTGTTGTGTCCGGAGATCTCCGGGCGGGGCGACCAGCAGCGACAGGTGTGCCGTGGACTGCGACACACTCCTCTTCGAGTCCGCAACAAGTGCGGGTTCGACGTTCCGTCAAGGAGACGAAACAAATGGCTATTGGCACCGTCAAGTGGTTCAACGCTGACAAGGGCTTCGGCTTCATCACCCCGGACGGCGGCGGCGCTGACGTCTTCGCCCACTTCTCGGCGATCCAGTCCTCCGGCTACCGGAGCCTGGACGAGAACCAGCGGGTCGAGTTCGAGGTGACCCAGGGCCAGAAGGGCCCGCAGGCGGAGAACATCCGCCCGCTCTGATCCTCGGATCCACCCGGTAACACCCTCCACGCCCTTCCGGGCGTGGCGACGGGACCGGTCCGCCGCGCCGCCCCCCGCTCCGGCGGGACGCGGCGTGCTGCGGCGGACCGGCCCGTACCCAATCGGTTCGTGCTTGTGAGTCCCGGCGGACGTCTCCGCCGGTCGACAGCGCCGTCGGCGGCGCATCCCTCGACACGTGCCGCGTCGAGGAAGGCATTCCGCATGACCATGACCATTCCCAGCTTCGCCGCGACCGGCCTGGAGCCGGCGCTGGTCGCCGAGCTCACCGCGCAGGGCATCAACGAGCCGTTCCCGATCCAGGCGGCGACCCTGCCCGACTCGCTGGCCGGCCGGGACGTGCTCGGCCGGGGCCGCACCGGCTCCGGCAAGACGCTCGCCTTCGGGCTGCCGCTGCTGTCGCGCACCGCCGGCCGTCGGGCCCGCCCGGGCCGCCCGCTGGCCCTGGTGCTGGTGCCGACCCGGGAGCTGGCCCAGCAGGTCACCACCGCCCTGGCCCCGTACGCGAAGGCCCTCGGGCTGCGTTGCGCCACCGTCGTCGGCGGCCTGTCGCTGCAACGGCAGGCGGACGCGCTGCGGGCCGGCGCCGAGGTGGTCGTGGCCACCCCCGGCCGGCTGCACGACCTGATCAACCGGGGTGACGCGCGACTCGGTGAGGTCGCCATCACCGTGCTCGACGAGGCCGACCAGATGGCCGACATGGGCTTCCTGCCGCAGGTGACCAAGCTGCTGGAGCAGGTCGCCCCGGACGGCCAGCGGATGCTCTTCTCGGCGACCCTGGACGGTGGCGTGGACCGGCTGGTCCGCCGCTTCCTGAGCAACCCGGTGTCGCACTCGGTGGACCCGGGCACCGCCACGGTGACCGCGATGACCCACCACGTGCTGCACGTCGACGCGGCCGACAAGCCCGCCGCGCTCACCCAGATCGCCGCCCGCGAGGGCCGCACCATCCTGTTCATGGGTACCAAGCACCGCGCCGACCGGCTCGCCCGCCAGCTGCTCTCCAAGGGGGTACGCGCCGCGGCCCTGCACGGCGGCAAGTCCCAGCCGCAGCGCACCCGGATCCTGGAGCAGTTCCGCACCGGGCAGGTGACCGCCCTGGTCGCCACCGACGTGGCGGCCCGGGGCATCCACGTCGACGGCCTGGACATGGTGGTCAACGTGGACCCGCCGACCGAGGCGAAGGACTACCTGCACCGGGGTGGGCGTACCGCGCGGGCGGGGGAGTCCGGCACCGTGGTCACCCTGGTCCTGCCGGAGCAGCGCCGGGACGTGTCCCGGCTGATGAGCGTGGCCGGCATCAAGCCCCAGTCGACCCAGGTGCGGCTCGGTGACGCGGCGCTGTCCCGGGTCACCGGGGCCCGGGAGCCCTCCGGGGTGCCGGTGACCATCGTCGCTCCGCAGCCGGCGCCGGCCGCGCGTCCGCGTACCGCCGGTGGCGGCGGCGAGGGCGGCCGTTCGGCGCACCGCACCTCGGGCCGGTCCCGGCGGCCGCGCCGCCCGCGTACCGTCTGATCCTCCTTCCGGCCGCAGCGGCCGGGCACCGCCTCCGCGGCGGTGCCCGGCCGCTGCGCCGTTTCTCCGGTCACGAGTCGGTTAACCGGCCCGATTGGGTCCGATCGGCGACTGTCGCCGGAGGCGGGGTGGGGCCAGGCTTGCTGACGGGGGTGCGACCGGACGCGGGAGGGGTGACCATGGCGGGCGACGCCGGCTCGGGGGCGGTACGCGAGCTGCTGGTGGTGCTGGCGCTCGCCGGAGCGGGGCTGCTGCTCGCCATGGTCGCGGCGTTCGCGCCGTGGCACCCGACCCCGGGGGTGACCGCGCCGGCCGGGGTGGTGGGTCTGCACCTGCCCGGCGCCCCGCCCACCCCGCCCGCCGGCACTACGACGGGCTGACCCGGTCCCGGTCGACCAGCAGGTCGGTCAGGGTGGTGCGGTCCACCACCACGGCGATCGCCCCGTCCACGGCGAGCCACACGTCGCGCAGCCCGGTGGCGACCCCGTGGTAGCCGGCGTCCGCCGCCGGGAGGCCGCGCACGGTGGTCAGCGACCCACCCACCGCGCGGAGCACGTCGCCGACGCTGATCTCGGACGCCGGGCGGGTGAGGGCGTAGCCGCCCTCGGTGCCGCGGTGGCTGAGCAGCAGGCCGGCCCGGCGCAGGTCGAGCAGGATGCCCTGGAGGAAGCTGAGCGGGATGCCCTGCGACTCGGCCAGGGTGGCCGCCTTGACCAGCTCGCCGGAGCCGGGCCGGCCGGGCTCGCCGCCGGCGTCGGCGACGGCGAGCATGGCCCGGACGGCGTAGTCGCTGCGCGCGGAGACGTACACGGGCTCAGTTGCCGGCCTGGTCGAGTACGCCCCACCGGCGCCGGATCGCCTTGTCGGCGGCGCCGAACGCCGCGTCGACCAGCAGGCCCACCACCAGGATGACGATCATGATGGCCATCAGTCGGGGCGCGTCGGAGAAGTCCCGGGCGTAGGTGAGCTGAGCGCCGATCGAGGTCTTCTCGGCGATCACCACCAGCAGCTCACCGGCCATCAGGCTGCGCCAGGCGAACGCCCAGCCCTGCTTGAGGCCGGCCACGATCGCCGGCAGCGCGGCGGGCGCGATGACGTACCGGTAGAGGTTGAGCCCCCGGGCACCGACGTTGCGGCCGGCCCGGACCAGCAGCGGCGGCACGTAGTCGACCCCGTGGATCACCCCGTTGGCGACCGACGGCGCGGCGCCCAGCACCACCACGAAGAAGATCGCCTGCTCGCTGAGCTGGAAGAGCAGGATGGCCAGCGGGAACCAGGCGATCGACGGCATGGTCTGCAGCGCGGTGATCATCGAGCCGAGCGCCGCCCGCAGCACCTTCACCCGGGCCACGCCCAGCCCGAGGACCAGACCCACGGCGACCGCGGCGGCGAAGCCCACCACGGCCCGGCGGGCGGTGGTGGCCAGGCCCTCCCAGAGGGACGCGCTGAGCAGGTAGTGCCAGAGATCCGCGAAGACGACTGCCGGGCCGGGCAGCGCCCACGAGTCCTTCCAGCCGGTCCAGACCACCGCCTGCCAGAGCCCGATCGCGAGCGCCAGCGCGGCGACCTTCGGCCAGGTGGCGGCCCAGATCCGGCTGGCCCGGGTGGCCGCCTTCTCCTGACCGGCGATCTCCAGGGCGTCCAGGCCGGAGATCTCGGCGTCGCTGCGCGGCGCGGTGGTGGCGAGGGTGTCACTGGCCATGGCGGCCCACCTCCGTACGGAGCCGGTCGGTGACCTCGGCGGCGATCGCGGCGATCTCCGGGGAGTCGATGCGCCGGGGCCGGGGCACGTCGACCCCGGTGGAGTAGATGATCCGGCCGGGCCGGCTGCTGAGCAGGATGATCCGGTCGGCGAGCCGGGCCGCCTCGCGGACGTTGTGGGTCACGAAGAGCACGGTGAGCCTGCGCTCGGACCAGATCCGTTCCAGCTCGTCGTGGAGGATGTCCCGGGTCATCGCGTCGAGCGCGCCGAACGGCTCGTCCATCAGCAGGACCGGGGTGTCCAGGGCCAGGGTGCGGGCCAGCGCCACCCGTTGCCGCATGCCGCCGGAGAGCTCGTGCGGGCGCTTGCGGCCGAAGTCGGCCAGGTGCACCGTGCGCAGCAGTTCGGCGACCCGTTCCCGGCGTTCGGCGCGGGGCAGGCCGCGCAGCTTGAGCGGCACCTCGACGTTCCCCTCGACGGTGAGCCAGGGGAAGAGCGCGGACTCCTGGAACATCAGCCCGGGGTTGACCCCCTCGCCGGCGTCGATCTGCCCGCCGCTGACCCGGTCCAGGCCGGCGACCAGGTTCAGCAGGGTGCTCTTGCCGCAGCCGGAGGCGCCGACCAGGCAGACGAACTCGCCGGGCGCCACGTCCAGGGAGACCCCGTCCAGGGCGAGTACGGCGTTCTCGCCGCGTCCGTACACCTTGGTCACGCCGCGCAGCGCGACCTGGCCGGTCGCGCTGCGCGGGGTCGTCGTGGTCGACGTCATGGCTGGGTGACTCCGGGCTTGCCCTGGGCCTTGAGCACGTCGTTGAGGTACGACAGGTCGTAGAGGCCGTTGAGGTCCACCGGCTCGGTGAGCTGGACGGCGACCGCGTGGTCGAGGCCGGTCTTGAGCGAGGAGGCGATCGGGTCGTTGGTGAACTCCAACGTCGGCCACGCCTGCTTGATCAGCTTCACGTCCAGCGGCTTGCCGGTGATCTTGCCGATGTGGTCGGAGATGGCCTGCTGGGACTCGTCCGGCTTGGTGTTGACGAACTCGTTCGCCGCCACCTGCCCCTCGACCAGCTTCTTCACCGCGTCGGGGTGGGCCTTGAGGAACTTGGTGGAGACGATCAGGTTGGTGATGACGAACTTCTTGTCCGGCCACAGGTCCCGCTCGTCGACCAGCACCTTGCCGCCGGCGTTGACCAGCCGGGAGACGAACGGCTCCGGCACCCAGGCGCCGTCGATGGCGCCGCTGCCGAAGGTCTCGACGGTCTGCGAGTTCTCCTGGGGGACCACCTTGACGTCGCCGCCGCCCTCCTTGGTGGTGGTCAGGCCCTTCTCCTTGAGGAAGTAGCGCAGCGCCACGTCCTGCGTGTTGCCCAGCTGCGGGGTGGCGATCTTCCTGCCGCGCAGCTGCTCGACCGAGGTGATCTCGGGCTTGACCACCAGCGCGACGCCGCCGGAGGCGGCGCCGGAGACGACCCGGACGGCCTCCCCCTTGGACTTGGAGAAGGCGTTCACCGTCGGGTTCGGACCGATGTACGTCGCGTCGAGCGCCCCGGAGAAGATCGCCTCGACCGCGGCCGGGCCGGCGTTGAAGGTCTTGGTCTCCAGCTTGACCCCGCTGCCGAGCTTGTCGGCGAAGATGCCCTTCTCGACGCCGACGACGGCGGGCGCGTGGGTGATGTTGGGGAAGTAGCCGAGCCGCAGCGTCACCGGCCCGGAGTCGCCGCTCGCGTCGTCCTCGCCGCAGGCGGCCGTGGTGCCGAGGGTCGCCGCGCTCACCACGGCGAGGGTGGCCAGGGAGACCAGCCGACGGAAGGGGAGCCGTCTCATCGTCGATCCAATCCGCAGTATTCCTACTTAGTTGGTAGGAAGAGTGGGGCAGGCCGTGACCGGCGTCAAGAACCGACCGGATGGTGAGACGGGGTGTCCCGAAATTGCCGGCAATTCCCATCGGACCGATAGGTCAGGTCGGCCGTGCTCGACCGGACCCGCAGCCGCCGGCGCGCGGGACGGCGGTACGCCGGGTTCCGACGCGCTAGGGTCGAGCCGTGGCGGCTCGGAGAACGAGAATTCCAGCGACGAAGTACCCGGTCGAGCGGTTCACCCTCGACAACGGCCTACGGGTCGTCCTCACCCCGGACCGCAGCGCCCCGGTGATCGGGGTGGCGGTGGTCTACGACGTCGGCATCCGCTCCGAGCCGGAGGGACGCACCGGCTTCGCGCACCTCTTCGAGCACCTGATGTTCCAGGGCTCGGAGAACCTGGAGAAGCTGGCCCACTTCCGGCACGTCCAGGGCGCCGGCGGCACCTTCAACGGCTCCACCCACCTGGACTACACCGACTACTTCGAGACGCTGCCGAGCAACGCCCTGGAACGGGCCCTCTTCCTCGAGGCCGACCGGATGCGCGGGCCGAAGCTCACCGAGGAGAACCTCCGCAACCAGGTCGACGTGGTCAAGGAGGAGATCCGGGTCAACGTGCTCAACCGGCCGTACGGCGGCTTCCCCTGGCTCAAGCTGCCCCCGGTCATGTTCGACACCTTCCCCAACGCGCACGACGGCTACGGCTCCTTCGACGACCTGGAGTCGGCGACCGTCTCCGACGCGGCCGACTTCTTCCGCCGCTACTACGCCTGCGGCAACGCCGTGCTCGCGGTCAGCGGGGACGTCGACGTGGCCGAGGCGACCACGCTGATCGAGCGGCACTTCGGCGACGTCCCGGCCCGGCCCGCACCGGCCCGCCCGGACTTCACCGAGCCCGACCTGACCGGGGAGCGGCGCACCTCGTACACCGACCCGCTGGCCCCGCTGCCGGCGGTCGCCGGGGCGTGGCGGGTGCCCGACCCGGTCACCGACTTCGCCGGCTACCTGCCGTACGTGGTGCTGGCCGAGGTGCTCACCGACGGCGACGCGTCCCGGCTGGTCGAGCGGCTGGTCCAGCGGGACCGGACGGTGACCGGCCTGGGCGGCTACCTCGGCTTCATGGGCGACCCGTTCGACGTGCGTGACCCCACCGCGCTGCTGCTCCAGGCGCACCTGCCGCCCGGCGGCGACGTGGACAAGGTGCTGCGCACCATGGACGAGGAGCTGGACCGGCTCGCCACCGACGGGCTGACCGAGGGCGAGCTGGCGCGTACCCAGGCCCGGATGGCGACCCACCTGCTGCGGGACACCGACGCGGTGCTCGGCCGGGCGCTGCGGATGGCCGTGCTGGAGCAGCAGCGCGGCGAGCCGGGGCTGCTCAACGATCTGCCCCGGCTGGTCGGCGAGGTCACCGACGAGCAGGTCCGCGCCGCCGCGGCCACCCTGCGGCCGGAGCGCCGCGCATCCGTCGAGGTCGTCCCGGGAGGAGCCCGATGAGTACGACCGTGCAGGCCGGGCCGCGGACGCTTCCGCCGCTGGGCCCCACCCGCAAGCTGAAGGTGCCGAAGCAGGCCGAGCGGACGTTGGCCAACGGGCTCACCGTCATCGTGGTACGCCGCCCGGCCGTACCCCTGGTCGAGCTGCGGCTCTGGATGCCGTTCGGCAAGGCCAACCTGGCCCGCGGCGCGGTGCTCGCCCAGTCGCTGCTCTCCGGCACGCCCACCATGTCCGCCGTGCAGATCGCCGCCGAGCTCCAGAAGGTCGGCGGCGGACTCTCCGCAGGCCTCGACCCGGACCGGCTGATGCTCTCCGGCGCCGGCCTGGTCACCGGGCTGGACCGGATGCTGGAGATCCTGGCCGAGGTGCTGACCGGCGCCACCTACCCGGAGCAGGAGGTGAGCACCGAGCGGGACCGGCTGGTCGACCGGATCCAGGTGGCGCAGAGCCAACCCGCGCACCTGGCCCGGACGGCGCTGCTGAAGCGGATCTACGGCCGGCACCCGTACGCGGTGCAGACCCCGGAGCCCGACCAGGTCCGCGCGGTCCGCGCGCCCGCCCTGCGCAAGCTGCACGCCGAGCGGGTGCACCCGACCGACGCGGTGCTGGTGCTGGTTGGCGACGTGCAGCCGGAGCGGGCGCTGGACGCGGCCGAGGCGGCCCTGGCCGGCTGGACCGGCCCCGGGCACGCCACCGAGCTGCCGCCCGCGCCGCCGCTGGAGAGCGGGCCGCTGCTGCTGGTGGACCGCCCCGGCTCGGTGCAGTCGTCGCTGCGCATGGCCCTGCCGGCGGTGCCGCGCACCCACCCCGACCACGCCGCCCTGCAACTGGCCAACCTGGTCTTCGGCGGCTACTTCTCCTCCCGCTGGGTGGAGAACATCCGCGAGGACAAGGGCTACACCTACGGCCCGCACTCGTCGGTCGAGCACTCGGTGGCCGGGTCGGTGCTGGTCGCCGCCGCCGAGGTGGCCACCGAGGTGACCGGTCCGGCGCTGCTGGAGACCACCTACGAGCTGGGCCGGCTGGCGTCGCTGCCGCCGAAGCCCGACGAGCTGGAGCAGGCCCGCCAGTACGCCCTCGGCACGCTCCAGCTCGGGATGTCCACCCAGGCCGGGCTCGCCTCGCTGACCAGCGCGTACGCGGGCAACGGGCTGCGCCTGGACTTCCTGGCCGAGCACGCTGCCCGGCTGGCGAAGGCGACCGTGGACGACGTCGCCGAGGCCGGCGCCCGCTATCTCGCGCCGGCGAAGGCGGTGACCGTGGTGCTCGGGGACGCCGAGCGGATCGGTGGCCCGCTGGCCGCCCTCACCCCCGTCGACCGGGTGGCGGCCGGCTCGTGAGCGGCGAGTCGGCGCCCCCGCTGGCCCGGTCCACGCTGGACCGGGCCGCCCACCGGCGTACCGACCCGCAGTGGTTGGCCGAGTCGTGGGAGGGCGCCCGGGTGCTGGTGCTGGACTCCGCCGACGAGGGCCGGGCGCTGGTCCGCGGCGTCGGGGCCCCGCCGGAGCTGGTGCTGCTGGATTCCGGTGAGCTGCCCGAGGTGCCCCGATCGGTGCCGATGTTCCTCGGGGTGGAGCCGGACGGGGTGCCGGTCTTCGCGGTGGACGCGCCGCTGCCGGAGTTGCCGGGCGCCCGGGCGGTCAACCTGCGGGAGGTCGGCCACCTGCTGACCGACCGGGACGCGGGCATCTTCACCACCGCGCTCGCCCTGCTCAACTGGCACCTGCGGCACGGATACTCGTCGACCTCGGGGCAGCGGACCCAGGTGGACGAGGCCGGCTGGTCCCGGATCGACGCCGACGGTGGCCGGGCGTGGCCGCGTACCGACCCGGCGATGATCGTGCTGGTGCACGACGGGCGGGACGGCCCCGAGGGGCGCTGCCTGCTCGGCAACAACGCCACCTGGCCGAGCGAGCCGGGCCGGCGGCGCTACTCCTGCCTGGCCGGTTACGTCGAGCCGGGGGAGTCGGCGGAGGCGGCCGTGCTGCGCGAGGTCCGCGAGGAGGTCGGCGTCGCGGTCGACCGTATCGCGTACGCGGGCAGCCAGGCCTGGCCGTTCCCGGGCTCGCTGATGCTGGGCTTCCTGGCCGAGGCGGACGCCGACGCGCCGGTGCGGGTCGACCCGGCGGAGATCGCGCACGCCCGGTGGTTCACCCGGCGGGAGATCGGGGCGGCGCTCGCCGGGCGGGAGGTGACCGTCGGCGACGACAACCTGCTGGTGCTGCCGCCGCCGTCGTCCATCGCCCTGTTCCTGATCCACCGGTGGCTGGACGGCTGGGTGGACGCCGAGCGCTGACCCCGGAGACGGTCCCGGCCCGGGACCGCCGTTGCCGCGACAGTCTCGGGCCGGGAACACGGGCCGTCGTGGGGGGCCGGTGCGAAACACGGCTGGGGAGCCGGGCCGGCCACGACGGGCGTCTCGGACGTTCAGCCGCCCACCCCGTGGTGGAACGGTGGTGCCGGTCCCTCGACGGCGAGCACCTTGACGCGTTGCCGGCCGCAGCGGACGGCGCCGACCGTGGCGAGCGCCCGGGCCAGCACGAGGGCGGCTTCGCGGTCCTCGGCGTGCACCACCTGCCGGCGGGGCTCCGGGGTGGTCCGCTCGTCGCGCAGCCGGCCACCGTCGGCCCAGGCTGCCGCGATCTCGGTGTCGGCGGCGGTGCGAATGTCGGTGCGAACGATCAGGAACCTCATGGGTGTCTCCGATGGACCGCGAAGGACGGATACCCGCTGGAACTTCCACGTCACTCTGTGGACATGTTACGCCGCCGGGTGGTCCCAGCAAGTGAAACGCACCTATCGGTTCGGGGCGTCGTCCGATCGGATGACGCCTGGTCAGCGGCGGGTGGCCGGTAACGGCCGACGGGGCCGCCGGCGTCACGCCAACGGCCCCGTCGCTGCGCGACCTGATCAGTTCAAGTCGAACTGCCCGTTCTTCGCGCCGGTGATGAAGCCCAGCCAGCCGGCCCGGTTGAACAGCAGCACCGGCCCGCCCCGGTCCTTGCTGTCCCGCAGGGCGACGGCGGCCGGCCCGGTACGCAGGGGTGCGACCTCGACGCAGTTCGAGGTCTGGCTCCTGGTGCTGGTCCGCCACGGCGCGGTGGCGAGGTCGCGGGCGGTCGGGTAGCGGTTCTCGTTCATGGTTCTGCTCCTGCTCGTGACGTGGCTCCGATGGGGACGAGTGGCACCGCCCGCCCCGACGGAGATCCCCGGGTTCACCGGTCCGTCAGGCGCCCGGCCGGCCGGCGTTGGACCGGCGCGGTTGCCGGGCCGGACGCCACCGTGGACGGCCCCACCGCCTCGGGCAGCCGTCCCGTCGCCTCGAAGAGCCAGGAGAGGGTGTCCGATGCGGAGAGCGCCGCCGAGCATAGCCACTCGAAAACTACTTTATAGCGATTTAGCGTGTTTACCTCGGTCGACATGACGTCGGTGAAGCCACCTTCGATCGCCAGGGTCTCCGGATCGAGCGGATCGGCGAACCGGTACAGCGAGAACGCGGTGGGCGGCAGGTAGAAGTCGGCGATCCGGGTGTCCCGCTCCAGCAGGTGCAGCGTGACGTTCGGCAGCATGGCCAGCTCGCAGAGGTGACCCAGCTGCTCCCGGAGCACCTCGGGCGGCCCGGCCCGGTGCCCGTTCAGCGCGGCCTCCTCCAGCACCGCCGTGTACCGCGGGGCGTCGGGGGAGCGGGTCAGCAGCGACTGCCGGGCCAGCCGGGCGCGTACCTCGGTCTCCGGGTCCTCGCCCGCCTCCGGGTCGCCGGCCAGCTGGTCCACCTGGCGGGCCGAGAGGATGCGCAGCTTCGCGTACCCGGGGGTCTGCAACAGGCCGGGCACCAGGACCGGGTTGTATTCGGAGATCTCGGCGCAGCCGGCCTCCAGCTCCGCCCAGCCGCGCTGCTGCTGGGTCATCACCGGATAGTTCTTCAGCAGCCAGCCCCGCATGTCGCCGGCTTCCTGGGTGATCCCGAGCAGCTCGTCGCGGGAATCCTCGGGCACCCCGTACAGGTCGAGCAGGACCCGCACGTCCTCCGGGTCCGGCCGGCTGCGGCCGTTCTCCAGTCGGGACAGTTTGGACGCGGAGGCCCAGCCGATCCGGTCGATGACCTGGTCCCCGGTGAGACCGGCCAACTCGCGAAAACGGCGTAGGTCAGTGCCCAACCGGCGTCGGCGCAGGATTGGGCTGGGTACGGCAGGAGGCACCTTCGTCCTCTTCTCCGTCGACCGCCGCAGACGCGACGGTAACTGTATGAAATTCGCCCCCCACGGTCAGTATGGACGGCGCGACCGGCGCCGGAGGTCCCGGCAAGGGCGTGTCTGGAAAAAGAAAAGAGGACCCCATGCGCACCGTCCTGCGCCGCCCCGACTTCCGGCTGCTCTTCGTGGCCCTGCTGGCCAGCATGGCCGCCGAGTCGGTCCTGCTGCTCGCCCTGGCCATCTGGGTGAAGGACCTGACCGGCTCGGACGGGCTGGCGGGCGGCACCATCTTCGCCATCATCGCCCCGATGGTCCTGGCGCCGCTGGTCGGCTGGGTGGTCGACCGGTATCCCCGCCGCCCCTTCTTCGTGGCGGCCAACGTCGCCACGGCGGTGCTGCTCAGCCCGCTCTTCGCCGTCCGGGACCGGGCCGACGTCTGGGTGATCTACGTCGTGGCGGGGCTCTACGGGCTGTCGTACATCACGCTCAGCGCGGCGCTCAGCGGGCTGATCCGGCAGCTGGTCCCGGTCGAGCTGCTCCCCGACGCGAACGGGGTGCTCCAGACCGTCCGGCAGGGGCTGCGGCTGGTCGGGCCGCTCGCCGGCGCGGCGCTCTACGCGGCCGTCGGTGGTTGGCTGCTGACCACCCTCGCGATGGCCGGGTTCCTGGTGGCCGGCACGGTGGTCGGTACGCTGCGGCTGGCCGAGACCCGGCCGCCCGGCGGACAGCTGCGCTGGCCGGCCGAGCTGGGGGCGGGGCTGCGGCACCTGGCCGGCGAGCCGGCGCTGCGCCGGGCGCTGCTCGGCTACGGGCTGGGCTCGCTGGTGATGGGCTTCACCGAGTCGCTGATCTTCGCGTACGTCGACCAGGGGCTGCGCCGCGACGCCGCCTTCGTCGGGGTGCTGGTCACCGTGCAGGGCATCGGCGGGCTGGTCGGCGGGCTGCTCTCGCCCGCCGTGGTACGCCGCTTCGGCGAGCTGGGCGCGCTGGCGGCCGGGGTCACGCTCTTCGGGCCGGCGGCGCTGGCGCTGGCGTACCCGGATCTGTGGCTGGGTTTCGCGGCGCTGCTGCTGGCCGGCCTCTCGCTGCCGCTGATCATGGTGGGGTTGAACACGCTGGTCCAGCGGCGGACCCCGCCGGGGCTGCTCGGCCGGGTCGCGGCCGCCTCGGAGGCGCTGGTCAGCGGCCCGCAGGCGGTCTCGATCGGCGGTGGCGCCCTGCTCGTCGGAGTGCTCGACTACCGGCTGCTCTTCGTCCTGGTCGGCCTGACCACCACCGCCGCCGGCGCCTACCTCTGGCGCGGCCGCACCCTCACCCTCCCCACCCCCACCCGGATCCCCCACCTCCCCTCCCCCCGCCGCCCCGCGGACGGTGCCGTTGATCATGAAGTTAGCGGCGCGACACGCCGGGGCGGACGCCGCTAACTTCATGATCAACGGGGTGGGGCGGGGGTGGGGGTGGGGGAGCGCAGAGCGGCCGGGCCCCTGGGGGCCCGGCCGCTCTGCGTGGGTGGGTCAGTTGGTGATGGTGGAGAGGTGTTGCTTGACCTGGGTGATCGACGGGTTGGTGAGGGCGCTGCCGTCGGCGAAGCGTAGGGTCGGGACGGTCTGGTTACCGCCGTTGACCTTCATCACGAAGTCCGCGGCCTGCGGGTCCTTCTCGATGTCGACCACCTCGTAGCCGATGCCCTCCCGGTCGAGCTGCGACTTCAGCCGGTGGCAGTAGCCGCACCACGAGGTCGAATACATCGTCAGCATGGTCTGGTCCTCCAAGGGGATGGCTCGGGCCCGGTCGGATCAGGCCAGGCTAACCGCTGCAACGTCGGCGGGGGCTGGGATGATTCCTGGCTGTGGTGGTTCACTCAGCGGCGGAACGGGTGCTGGCCGGGCTGGATCCGGAGCAGCGGTCCGCGGTGACCGCCCCGGCCGGCCCGGTCTGCGTGCTGGCCGGCGCCGGCACCGGCAAGACCCGCGCGGTCACCTCCCGGATCGCCCACCGCGCGCTGACCGGCGACATCTCCGCCCGGCACGTGCTGGCGGTCACCTTCACCGCCCGCGCCGCCGCCGAGCTGCGCAGCCGACTCACCCTCCTCGGGGTGCAGGGCGTGCAGGCCCGGACCTTCCACGCGGCGGCGCTGCGCCAGGTCCGCTACTTCGCCCCCCGGCTGCTGGAGGGTCGGGCCATGCCCGAGCTGCTGGACAGCAAGGCGCGGGTGGTCACCCTCGCCGCCGCCAAGGTGGGCCTGCGCGCCGACCGGGCCGCCGCCCGGGACCTCGCCGGCGAGATCGAGTGGGCCAAGTCGTCGCTGGTCGAGCCGGGGGAGTACGTGGTCGCCGCCGCCAAGGCGCTGCGCGACACCCCGCACGAGCCGGCCAGGGTCGCCGAGGTCTTCGCCGCGTACGAGAAGCTCAAGCGCGGCAACGGCGTGATCGACTTCGAGGACATGCTGCGCGCCGCGGTCTGGGGTATCGAGGAGCACCCCGACGTCGCCGAGCAGGTACGCGGCCAGTACCGGCACTTCGTCGTCGACGAGTACCAGGACGTCAACCCGTTGCAGCAGCGGCTGCTGGAGGCGTGGCTCGGCGGCCGGGACGACCTGACCGTGGTCGGCGACGCCAGCCAGACCATCTACTCGTTCACCGGCGCCACCTCGGCGTACCTGGTCGACTTCCCGCGCCGCCATCGCGGCGCGACGGTGGTCCGGCTGGTCCGCGACTACCGCTCCACCCCGCAGGTGGTCGGCCTGGCCAACGCGGTGATCTCGCAGGCCCGGGGCACCGAGGCGCGGCTGCGGCTGGAACTGGTCGGCCAGCGCCCGCCCGGCCCCGAACCCGACCTGCGGATCTTCACCGACGAGCCGGCCGAGGCCGCCGCGGTCGCCACCCGCTGCCGGACGATGATCGACACCGGCACGCCGGCCCGGGAGATCGCGGTGCTGTTCCGCACCAACGCGCAGTCCGAGGCGTACGAGAAGGCGCTCACCGAGGTCGGGGTGCCGTACGTGGTGCAGGGCGCCGAGCGCTTCTTCGAGCGGACCGAGGTGCGCCAGGCGATGATCGCGCTGCGCGCCGCCACCCGCTCCGTCGACGGCGGGATGCCGCTGCCGGTGGCGGTCCGCGAGGCGCTGACCGCGGTCGGCTGGGCACCGGACTCCCCGCCGGCCGGCGGCGCGGCGCGGGAGCGCTGGGAGGCGCTGGCCGCCCTGGTCCAGCTCGCCGAGGAGTACGCCGGCACGCCGCCGATGCTGCCGGTCGGCGAGGCGGCGGTGGTCGAGCGGCCGGTGACCCTGGCCGACTTCAACGACGAGCTGGCCCGGCGGGCCGCCCAGCAGCACGTGCCGACGGTGGACGGGGTGACCCTGGCCTCCCTGCACTCGGCCAAGGGGCTGGAGTGGGACGCGGTCTTCCTGGTCGGGCTCTCCGAGGGCACCCTGCCCACCACGTACGCCCGGACCGCCGAGCAGGTGGAGGAGGAGCGCCGACTGCTCTACGTCGGCGTCACCCGGGCCCGGGAGTGGCTCTGGCTGTCGTACTCGGTGGCCCGGTCCCCGGGCGGGCGGGCCCGGCGGCCGTCCCGCTTCCTGCCGCAGCTCGACCGCTCCGGCGGGGGTGAGCGGGCCGGTGCGGCCCCGGCGAAGCAGGCCGCGGCCCGCCGCCCGGTCGCCCGGGTGATCTCCTGCCGGATCTGCGGCGCGACCCTGCTCGCCGGTCCGGACCGCAAGCTGGGCCGCTGCCCGACCTGCCCGTCGGACATCGACGAGGAGCTGTACGAGCGGCTGCGGGAGTGGCGGGTCCGGGTGTCCGGCGCGCAGAAGGTCCCCTCCTACGTGGTCTTCACCGACGCCACGCTGACCGCGCTGGCGGAGCGCAAGCCGGTACGCGTCGAGGAGTTGATCGCGATCGCCGGGATCGGCCCCCGCAAACTCGGCCTTTACGGCGAGTCGGTCCTGGCTCTGGTCCGGGGCGCGGCGGTCGACGACGTCTGCCCGCAGAAAACTTTCGAAAACTAGCCGTAAATCGTTTGCCCTCGCCCGGAGACGAGGAATAGCCTCAGGACACACCTCGGGAGCGGCGCCATTCCGGCTGCTCAACGGGGTTGGGACCGAGTCGGCATATCGAGTGCACCGGAGGAGGTGGCACCAGTGGAGAGCTACACGTATGAGCGTCCGGCGGCGCCGCTTGCCGCCGTTGCTCCGCTGTCGGCTGTCCGGGTTGCCCTGGCTGCTCGACCGTGGGCTCCGCAGGCGCACCAGGTCCAGGTTCAGGCCGAGCTGAACCGGACCCTCGTGCCCACTGCCGGATTCCACGGGACCAGTGGCTTCACGGGCAAGGGTATCGATGTCGCCAACAAGCGCATGGATGTCCGCGGCGTTCCACCTCGAGGTAGACCGGTCTGATCTCCAGACCACCGGCTCACCTCGAGGCCGCGGAACCCGCTACCGGGATCCGCGGCCTCAGTTTTTTTGCACCGCCGTAGTGCCGAAGTACCCGGAATGCGATCCACGAGATCGAAACGAGAGAGAGGTGACCGGGCATGAGTCTGGCGTTGGCCCCACTCGACGTGAGCGTCGAGGTGGAGGCGAACCTGCCCTGCCGGAAGTTCGACCCCGACCTGTGGTTCTCCGACTCGCCCGCCCAGCTCGAGCTGGCCAAGTCGCTCTGCGGGGACTGCCCGCTGCGCGTCGAGTGCCTCGCCGGGGCGGTCGAGCGGGCCGAGCCCTGGGGCGTCTGGGGTGGCGAGATCTTCGAGCGTGGCGCGGTCGTCCCGCGCAAGCGGCCCCGTGGTCGCCCGCGCAAGGAGGACCTGGCCCGTGACGCCGAACTCCGGGTCGAGGCCGAGGCGCGACTGGCGGCCAGTGGGCTGTCCGAGTCGCGCAACGCGGTCCGGCTGGCGGCCTGACAACCAACCCGTTCCACACGTAACCGCGCCGGTGTCCCTCCACCGGCCCCACGAGAAAGCCGAAACCCGTGCTGAACATGCCGAACGGAACCGAGATGCAACTACTCCACGAAGCGTTGTCCCGGGCTCGAATGCGCCGGCCTCAGGCCGGTCGTACCACCACGAGCACTGAGGCAGCCCGTTCCGCCCGTACCGTCGCGATGCGCAGCCGTACCCAGTCGGCTCGCGACCTGGGCACCGCTTAGATCCTTGTCCACCTACGACGGGGGCGACGGCCGAACGGCCGTCGCCCCCGTGGCATTCGTGCCGGTCAGCCCACCGGGGCGAAGCCGGGCAGCCAGCGCTCCAGGATGGCCCGGTACGGCGCCTTCGCCTCCAGCTGGCAGAGCACCCCGATCGAGCCCAGCGTCACCCGGTGGATCAGCAGGTACGACGGGGGCAGGTTGAGCTGCCGGCTGAGCTGGAAGGCCGGCGACTTGGGACTGGCCAGCCGGGTCGCCTCCGAGCGCAGCCAGGCCCGGCTGAACCGGAACTCCTCCTCGGCGACCGGGGCGAGCATCGGCTGGATGTACTCCAGGAGGGCCTGGGCGTCGATCGGCTCGGTGGGGCTGACGAAGCCCTCCTCGCGCAGCCCGGCGACCACCGCGTCGGCCTCGCCGCGCAGCGCCAGCCCGGCCAGCCGGCCGATCGGCTCGGGGGTGCCCTCCGGCATCCGGGCCACCGCCCCGAAGTCGATCACGCCGAGCCGCCCGTCGGGGAGCAGCCGGAAGTTGCCCGGGTGCGGGTCGGCGTGCAGCAGCCCGGCCCGCATCGGGGCGGAGAGGTGCAGCTCGGCCATCAGCCGGCCGGCCTCGTCGCGCTGCTCCTCGGTGCCGGCGCGGATGATCTCCGACAGCGGGGTGCCCTCGATCCACTCGGTGATCAGGACCCGGGGGGAGGAGTCCAGCACCTCCGGGATGAAGATCTCCGGGTCGCCGGCGTACGCGGCGGCGAAGGCGCGCTGCGACTCGGCCTCCAGCTCGTAGTCGAGCTCCTCGGTGATCCGCTCCCGCAGCTCCGCCAGGAGGGGCTTGACGTCCAGGCCCGGCTGGATCGCCCGGAACATGCCGCCGAGCCGGGAGAGCTGCTTGAGGTCGGCCAGGAGCGCGTCCCCGGCGCCCGGATACTGGATCTTGACCGCCACGTCCCGGTGCTTCGGTCCGCCGGCCGGGCCGTAGCCCGGGTCCCGCCAGACCGCACGGTGCACCTGGCCGATGCTGGCCGCGGCGGCCGGGGTGTCGTCGAACTCGACGAACCGGTCCCGCCAGTCCGGGCCGAGCTGCTCGGCAAGCACCTTGTGCACACTGGCCACCGGTAGCGGAGGCGCGGCCTCCTGGAGCTTGGTCAACGCCTGCCGGTAGGGGGCGGCGACCTCCTCCGGCAGCGCGGCCTCGAAGACCGACAGCGCCTGGCCGAACTTCATCGCCCCGCCCTTGAGCTGGCCGAGCACGCTGAAGAGCTGTTCGGCGGTGCGCTGCTGGATCTCCGCGGAGATCACGTCGGAGGCGAGCCCGGTGACGCGCTTACCCATGCCGAGGACGGTCCGCCCGGCGAAGCCGAGCGGCAGAGCGGCGAGCTTGGCGGTCCGGGACACGGCCCGGCGCGGGATGTCGGTCACCCGGCCATTGTTACCGACGCGAGGGGTCCGCTGCTGCTCCGAAGCCGGGCTGGCCCCTCATCGGCGTCCGCCCGAACACCCGCAGGAGGGATGCGGGGCCCAGACCCGGCGCCGGAACCGGCCGGCCGCGGCCACCCGCACCGCGCAGCCAAGCGTCTCCGGGGTGCCGCCGTCGAGGTGGGCGAGGGCCTCGGCGGCGGCGTAGCCGACGGCCGCGAGCAGGGTGGCGGTCGCGCAGTCCTGGTCGGGGGTGGCCGCCGCGAGCTGGGCGGCGAGCCCGGGCCAGCCGGGGTCGCGGTCGGCGCGGTGCAGGTCCAGGCAGTTGAGGCAGGGTCCGACCGGGGGGCGCACCATCGGCCCCACCACGGGTACGCCCTCGCGGAGACCGACCAGCAGGTGCGGCTGGCGGCGCTGGGCGTACCCGGTGGCGAGCAGTGCCGCGGGGCGATCGGTGTCGAGTTGGACGACCAGGTCGGTGCGTCCCCGGCGCAGCCGGCCGGTGCCGGTGCCCGGGGCGGTGCGGGCGAGGGCGGCGCGGACGGCGGCGGCGAGCGGCCGGCCCACCTCGGCGGCGTCGAGGCCGGTGCCGACCAGGTCGGCGGGGCGTACCGGGCCGGTCAGGTCGACGTCGACGTGACCCACCCCGGCCTGGGCCAGGGCGACGGCGAGCGGCCCGCCGAGCCGACCGCCCCCGGTCAGCACCACCCGGGCGGCGCGGCGGCGGCGCAACACCTGGGCGGGGGTGCCGGGCAGGTCGGCGCCGGCCAGGGCGAGCGCCCCGGCCTCGGCGGCGAGCCGGGTGCGGGACGCACCGGCCAGGTCACGCGGGAGCAGGGTGTGCGCGGGTACGACCAGCCCGGCGGCGCGCAGCGCGTCGAGCAGGGTGCGGGCCTCGGCGGCCGGGACGTCGGCGGCGTTCGCGTGGGCGAGGATGCTGCGCTCGCTGCGGCTGCCGTCGAGCAGTTCCAGCAGCTGGGCCGCCCGTGGGTTGGCCACCTCCAGCAGGACGGCCCGGCCGGGCTCGACGCCCAACTGGAGGGTGTGCCGGTCGCGCCAGAGCCGGGTGAGCCCCGGTAGCAGGGTGGGGCGGGGAAGGGCGGTACGCGTCATGACTCCGGATCGTGACCGCCACCGTGCGTTCGGTCGATCGTTGTCCACAGGTGCGCGGCCCTGCACCCAGGGTTATCCACAAGACTTCCCGCGATTTCCACAACCGGTCGGTAACCCCTGTCGGGCACCCGACAGCGGGTACGGACGAGGCAGGGGCGGCCACCGGCCACCCCTGCCTCGAGTCGTCCGGGTCAGACCTTGGCCTTGCCCAGGATGCGGTTCACTGTTGTCCCGCACACCGGACACTTGCCCTTGGCCATGTTCATCCCGGTCTTGGAGACCTCGACGTGTCCCTCGAAGTCCCGCTTCTCCTTGCACTTGACGCAGTAACCGTTGTACGTCGTCTGGGCCTGGTCGGCCACGGTGTCCTCCTCGTCTCGTCCGCCGGTCCTGCCGTCCCGGCGGTCGCCCCGCGCCGGTCCCTCCCGGGGCCCGGCGCTGGGACTTTCCGCAGCCACCCACGTGACCGCTGGTTGGCGGACCCTACCCAGGTCTGGGCAGTTCCATGTCAGCTGTGCATCGACACTGTGAGCAAGTCGACGTCGAGAGTGTGCATGCCGAAAAGGGCCGGATAAGCCAGTTTGGCGGGGACACGCCGGGTAGAGCCACCCAGATCACCCCGTACGACCCCCGGGGCGCACCCCGCACCGATGATCACCTACCGTGGGCGCGGAGCCGGCGGCGTGCCCGGCGACCGCCCCGGCCCTTCACGAAGGGTGATGAGGGCACGCGCGGACCCCTCCGCAAGGTTTTTTTTAGGGACTCCTGGTCACCAACCGTCATTTTCCGGACGCGTGTTGTGCGGTTGACCCTTGCGGACCCCTGGTCAGTACGCATTAGCTTTCCTTCGTGACAGGAATCCGAGGCTGAGCGCCCGGCCATGGCAGGGGTGCGGAAGCCGGTCGTCGAGGTACGGCGCAGCCAGCGTCGGCGACGCACAGTGTCCGCGTACCGGGACGGTGAGCGGGTGGTCGTGCTCATCCCCGACCAGTTCTCGCGGGCCGAGGAGACCGAGTGGGTCGACCGGATGCTGGCCCGGCTCGCCGCCCGGGAGGGCCGGCTGGCCCGCTCGGACACCGAACTGCTCGACCGGGCCGCCCGGCTGATCTCCCTCTACCTGGCCGACCACGGCCCGCAGGCCGTGCCGGCCAGCGTCCGCTGGGTCACCAACCAGAACGGCCGGTGGGGGTCCTGCACCCCGGCCGACCGGACCATCCGGATCTCGCACCGGCTCCAGGACATGCCGGAGTGGGTGCTCGACTACGTGCTGGTGCACGAGCTGGCCCACCTCGTCGTCCCCAGCCACAATGCCCGGTTCTGGGCGCTGGTCGGGCGGTACCCGAAGGCCGAGCGGGCCCGGGGCTACCTGGAGGGCGTCGCGGCGGCGGCCGGGCTCCCCGCCGACTGACCGCCCGTCGCCGCCGGACGGGGCGACCGGGCCGAGCGCCGGACGCGGCGGGCGCCGGGGCCGACTAGGGTCGGGGGATGGTCCGACGTGTGGTGGTGGCCCTGCTCGTCCCGGTGCCGTGGACGCCGCCCGGTATCGACCCGGGCCGGTGGCGTGCCGCGTTGGCCGAGGACGTGGTGGACCTGCTCGCCACGCTCGACGAGGTGGAGACCGCCGTCGCCGTCACACCTGAGGACCGGTGGCTGGCCGACGAGGTGGTCTGGCCCGGCACCGCGGTGCACGAGGTGCCGACACCGACCGTCGACGCGGTCCTGGCCGCACTGACCGGGTACGACCAGGCCGCGGTGATCGCCGCCGACGCCCCGGACGTGCCCGCGCTGACGCTCGGCAAGCTGCTCCGCCCGCTCACCAGCCGACCGGTCGCCGTGGCGCCTGCCCAGGGGACCGGCCCCGGCCTGCTGGGCCTGGCCACCCGACTGCCTGCTCCGGAGTGGCTGCCGCCGGTGGACCTGGACACCGCGGTCCCCGACGACGTGCGGTCGGCCGCCCCGCAGCCCGGCGACGTGGCGGTGACCGCGGGTTGGCGGCGCCTACGCGGGCCCGGTGAACTGGCCACGCTCGACCCGGCCTTCGAGGGCTGGGAGGCGACCCGCGCCCTGCTCTCCGGCAGCCGCGCCTGATTCCTCCCATCCGGCCCGGCCGAGCCGGCCGCGCGCTCCAGGCTTCGGTTCACCCGGACCCGTGGACGCCAACGAGCGTGATACCTGAGAGGAACAATGATGACTCTCAGGTATCACGCTCGACAGCAGTGTCACTTCCGGTCTCGGCGCCCGCGCCGCCGGCCGGCGGGCACCGGGCCCACCAGCCGAGCCGGAGTCAGGCCTTCGCGGTGCCGCCCTCGGTGTCCTCCGGACCCTCCGGCCGCCCACCCGGCGGCTGCTCCTGCGGGCCACCCGGCGCGGTGAAGTCGAACGTGTCCAGCTCACCCTGGTCGAGCTGGGCCTGCGCGAACGCCACCGGGTCGGCGAAGTCGTCGTCGGAGGGGAGCAGGTCGGGGTGGTCCCACAGGGCGTCCCGACCGGCGATGCCCCGGTGCTCGGTCAACGCCGCCCAGAGGGCCGCGGCCTCGCGCAGCCGGCGCGGCCGCAGCTCCAGCCCGACCAGGGCGGCGAACGTCTGCTCGGCGGGCCCACCGGCGGCCCGGCGACGGCGGAACGCCTCACCCAGGCGTACGACGTTGGGCAGCCGGTCACCGGCGGCGCTGTCCACCACGTGGCAGACCCAGCCCTCGACCAGGGCGAGCACCGTCTCCAGCCGGGCCAGCGACGCCTTCTGGGCCGGGGTGTCCTCCGGCGTGAAGATGCCCTCCAGGGCGATCGCCTGCATCGACTCCGGGTCGGTCGGGTCGACCCGGCCCATCGCCTCCTCGATCGCCTCCCGGTTGACCCGGATGCCCGAGGCGTAGTTCTCCACGGCGGTCAGCACGTGCCCGCGCAGCCACGGGACGTGCTGGAACAGCCGCTGGTGCGCCGCCTCGCGGAGCGCGACGTAGAGGCGTACCTCGTCCTCGGGCAGTTCCAGGCCCTGGCCGTACGCCCGGATGTTGGCCGGGATCAGCGCGGCCGTGCCGGCCGGACCGAGCGGCAGGCCGATGTCGCCGGCGGAGAGCACCTCCGCGGCGAGCGAGCCGAGCGCCTGGCCGAGCTGGCCGCCGAAGAGCGCCCCGCCCAGCGTGGCGACCATCGACTGCATCGGGCCGAGCTGGGCGCGGGCCTCCGGCGGCACCAGGTCACCCATCGCGCCGACCATCCGGCTGGCCACCGGGTCGCAGAGCTTGCGCCAGACGTCCAGCGTCTTGTAGATCCACTCGTTCCGGTTCCAGGCCAGCGAGGTCTGGATGCCGGTCGGCCAGGCCGACGCCGGCTCCAGCCACAGGTCGGCCAGGCGGAGCGCCTCCTCCACGGCGTGCCGCTCGTACATCGAGACCGCCGGGTCGCCGGAGGCGGCGAGCTGGCTGGCGGCCACCTGCCGGGCCAGGTCCCAGTTCACCGGCCCGCTGCCCGGTGCCGAGAGCAGGTGCTGCAGCTGCGACATGAACTGCTGCATCTGCGCGGGATCGTTGGGGTCTGGTGGCTGACCACCCGGGAGCGCGAAACCGAACGGAATATCAGGCACGACGTCTACGGTACGCGCGCCGCGCCCCAGGTCGCCGCCACCGGCGTTGCGCTGAGGGCGAAGTCCGGGTCAGGTCGCCGGAGGGCCGCACCCCGATCGGTACGCTCTGCCGCATGAGACGACGCGGCGTGACCGTCCTTCTCGGTGCCCTGCTCACCGCACTGCTCAGCATCGGGGTGCTCGGCGCGCCCATCCCGTACGTCGTGCTCGGCCCCGGTCCGACGGTGAACACCCTGGGCACCGCGGACGGCAAGGAGGTCATCCAGGTCTCCGGGCGGGCCACCTCGACCTCCGCCGGGCAGCTGCGGCTCACCACCGTCGGCGTGCAGCCCACGGTGCGGCTGCGCTCGGCGCTGGCCGGCTGGTTCTCCCACGACGAGGCGGTGGTGCCGCGCGAGCTGGTCTACCCGCCGGGGGAGTCGCAGCAGGAGGTGGAGAAGCGCAACGCCGAGGACTTCCAGGCGTCCCAGACCAGCGCGGAGACCGCCGCCCTGCGGGAGCTGGGCTACCCGGTCCAGGTGCTGGTCAAGACGGTGGTCGGGGGCGGGCCGTCGACCGGCCGGCTCCAGGTCGGTGACGTGCTCACCTCGGTCGACGGCGCGCCGGTGACCAGCGCCGCGAAGCTCACCGAGCTGATCCGGGCCAAGCCGGCCGGCACCTCGCTCAAGATCGGCTACACCCGGTCCGGTGCCGCGGCCACGGCCGACGTCACCAGCCGGGAGCAGGACGGCCGGCCGCGGATCGGCGTCGAGATCGACCAGCGGCAGCCGCACCCGTTCACCCTCAGCATCGACCTGGGCGACATCGGCGGGCCGAGCGCCGGCCTGATGTTCGCCCTCGGCGTGGTGGACAAGCTGGAGCCGGCCGACCTCACCGGCGGGAAGGTCATCGCCGGCACCGGGACCATCGACGACGAGGGTCGGGTCGGCCCGATCGGCGGCATCGCGCAGAAGCTGGTCGGCGCGAAGCGGGCCGGCGCGAAGGTCTTCCTGGTGCCCGCCGACAACTGCGCGGAGGCGGTCCGCAACCCGCAGCCCGACCTGCCGTTGCTCAAGGTGGGCTCGCTGGACGAGGCCCTCGACACCCTGGAGAAGCTCCGCTCCGGAGGTCAGCCGACCCGCTGCTGACGGCCGGCGACCGTTCCCGCCCGTCGCCGGCGGGCGGCGCGGCGTGAGGTGGACCCGACGTGTTCAGGAACACCCCGTACTCTGGGTGCCTGGTCGGAGCCGATCACATCGAGCGTGCGGAGCCAACAGTGGTCATGCGTAGCAGCCCCATGCCCAGGATGAGCCGGCGCGGGCGCGTCACCATCGGTGTCCTGGTCGCCGTCTTCGTGCTCTTCACCCTGCTCGGTTGGGGTGTGCAGGCGTGGACGGACTGGCTCTGGTTCTCCGAGGTCCGCTACACGGAGGTTTTCACCGGGGTGCTGACCACCCGGCTGCTGCTCTTCCTGGCGGTCGGCCTCGGCATGGCGGCGGTGATCGGCGGCAACCTCTGGCTGGCGTACCGACTCCGGCCCCAGCTGCGCCCGCACTCGCTGGAGCAGGCCACCCTGGAGCGCTACCGGATGCTGCTCACCCCCCGGCTGGGCACCTGGATCGCCGTGGTGGCCGGCGTGATCGGCCTCTTCGCCGGCCTGTCGGCGCAGAGCCGGTGGAACCAGTGGCTGCTCTTCCGCAACGGCGGGAACTTCGGCGTCAAGGACCCGGAATTCGGGGTCGACATCGGGTTCTACGTCTTCCAGCTGCCGTTCTGGCGCTACCTGCTCGGGGTCGGCTTCACCGCGGTGGTGCTCTCGCTGCTCGGCGCGCTGGCCGTGCACTACGTCTTCGGCGGGGTGCGGTTGCAGGGCGTGGGAGACCGGATGACCAACGCCGCGCGGGCCCACCTGAGCACGCTCGTCGCGGTCTTCGTGCTGCTCAAGGCCATCGCGTACGTGCTGGACCGGCGGGCCATGCTGCTGGAGTACAACGAGGGCGCCAAGCTCTACGGCGCCGGCTACGCCGACGTCAACGCGCTGCTGCCGGCCAAGGAGATCCTCGCCTACATCTCGATCGTGGTGGCCATCGCGATCATCGTCTTCTCCAACGCGGTTATGCGGAACCTGGTCTGGCCCGGCATCGCGCTGGCCCTGCTCGGGGTCTCCGCGGTCGCCATCGGCGGCATCTACCCGTGGGCCGTGCAGACCTTCGAGGTCAAGCCGAGCGCCCGGGACAAGGAGGCGCCGTACATCGCGCGGAGCATCGAGGCCACCCGCTCCGCGTTCGGCCTCAAGGAGACGAAGACGCAGGGGTACGCGGCGAGCAACCTCGTCCCGCCGGCCAGCCTGGCCACCGACACCTCGGTGGTGGGCAACGCCCGGCTGCTCGACCCGCAGCTGGTCTCCGAGACGTACACCCAGCTCCAGCAGGTGCGGGGCTTCTACGACTTCGGCCCGAAGCTGGACATCGACCGGTACCCGGTGAACGGGAAGACCTCCGACTACGTGGTCGGCGTCCGGGAGATCAACTACGGCGAGCTGAGCCAGAACAACTGGATCAACAAGCACACCGTCTACACCCACGGGTACGGCCTGGTCGCCGCCCCGGCGAACCAGATCTGCAACGGCGTGCCGTACTTCGTCTCCGGCTCGCTGGGCGACCCCGCCAAGGAGGCGGCCGGCTGCACCTCCCCGACGGACCAGATCCCGACCGAACAGCCGCGGATCTACTACGGCGAGCGGATGGGTGCCGACGACTACGCGATCGTCGGGCAGACCGGCGACCGCAACGTCGAGTTCGACCGCCCGACCTCGACCGGCGGCGAGCAGTACTACACCTACACCGGCGAGGGCGGCGTCAAGATCGGGTCGTTCACCCGCCGGCTGCTCTACGCCATCAAGGAGCAGGAGTCGAACTTCCTGCTCTCCGAGTCGGTCAATGACAAGTCCAAGCTGCTGTACGTCCGCAACCCGCGGGACCGGGTGGAGAAGGTCGCACCGTTCCTCACCCTCGACGGTGACCCGTACCCGGCGGTGGTCGACGGGCGGGTCCAGTGGATCGTCGACGGCTACACCACGGCGGCGACCTACCCGTACGCGGAGCGGGTGAACCTGCAGCAGGAGACCACCGACGAGCTGACCAACCGGGGCACCTTCCAGCTGGCCCGGGAGAACGTCAACTACATGCGCAACTCGGTCAAGGCCACCGTCGACGCGTACGACGGCACGGTCCGGCTCTACGAGTTCGACGACACCGACCCGGTGCTGAAGGCGTGGAACAAGGCGTTCGGCGGCGACCTGCTGCTGCCGAAGGCCGAGATCCCGGCGGAGCTGAGCGCGCACTTCCGCTACCCGGCCGACATGTTCAAGGTGCAGCGCAACCTGCTCACCAAGTTCCACGTCACCAACCCGGGCGACTTCTACTCCGGCCAGGACTTCTGGCAGGTGCCGAACGTGCCGGACGCGCCGGACAGCGGCCAGAAGCAGCCGCCGTACTACCTCTTCACCGAGTTCCCCGGTCAGGAGGACCCGCGGTTCCAGCTCACCTCCGCGGTCACCCCGAACGGGCGGCAGAACCTCGCCGCGCTGATCTCCGGGTCGTACGTCGACGGGCAGCCGACGCTGGAGGTGTGGGAGCTGCCGGACCAGACCCGGGTCGGCGGCCCGGTGCAGGTGCACCAGCAGATGACCAACAACGGCGACATCCGGGAGCGGCTCAACGTCCTCTCGGTGGGCGGCCAGGCCCAGGTGCAGTACGGCAACCTGCTCTCGCTGCCCTTCGGCGACGGGATGCTCTACGTCGAGCCGGTCTACGTGAAGAGCAACAACCAGACCGCCTTCCCGCTGCTCCAGCGGGTGCTCGTGTCGTACGGCGACGGTGGCTCGTACGTGGCGCTGGCGAACAACCTGACCGACGGCATCAAGCAGCTGGTCGAACAGGGCAAGGGGGCGCCGCAGGGCGGCACCCCGCCGTCCACCGGTGGCACCCCGCCCCCCACCAACGCCGGTCCGCCGCCGCTCCCCGGTGAGCTGGCCACCGCGGCGGACCGGGTGGAGCAGGCCATCACCGAGGTCAAGGCGGCGCAGACCTCCGGCGACTTCGAGCGGTACGGCCAGGCGCTGAAGACCCTGGACGAGGCGATGACCGCCTTCCAGCAGGCCCAGCAGGCGGCCGGCCGGCCGGCGGGCGGCAGCCCGTCGGCCTCCCCGGCGCCGTCACCGAACGGCTGACCCGGGCGGACCGGCTTCCTCGGAGCCCGTGGCGGTGGACCTCCCCGGTCCACGGCCGCGGGCTCCCGCCGTCTCAGGCGGCGTTCCGGCCCCCCGGATGGCCCAACTTTCCGCGATCGGGGCGTTCTGGTGGGAGCCGCGCGTGGGGCGTCCGGCTTGTGCCCGACGGGGTCGTTTTGCGGTTCGGGGGCAGGCTGCGCTAGTGTTCAGGAGCCGACGCGGGGTGGAGCAGCTCGGTAGCTCGCTGGGCTCATAACCCAGAGGTCGCAGGTTCAAATCCTGTCCCCGCTACTCGCAGTCGAAGGCCCCGGAGGATCTCCTCCGGGGCCTTCGCCGTTGCCGGGGGTGATCTGCTCACGCTCCCGGGCGTACCCCTCGGGCCGGCGGTTCCCGCCCTCGGCCTTCTCGCGTCGGGCGCCCGTCTCGGGGTCGGGGGAGCGGGATGGGGGACCCGGCTGATCTCCCTCGCGGAGATGCGATAGGCTGTACATACCGACGCGGGGTGGAGCAGCTCGGTAGCTCGCTGGGCTCATAACCCAGAGGTCGCAGGTTCAAATCCTGTCCCCGCTACTCGCAGTCGAAGGGCCCGGAGGATCTCCTCCGGGCCCTTCGTCGTCTCCCGGCGCGCGGCACGCCGTGGGTCGCCGCTTCGACGTGCCGGGGTTGCGCCGCTGGGCGAGGATGGGGTCATGTCTTCGTGGAACAAGTGGTGGGGCCGGCTCAGCGCGGTCCTCGGTGCGGCGGTGCTCTCGGTGTTCGTCCCGGTCGCCGCCTGGGCGTCCAGCGGGACGGGCGAACTGGTCGTGGAGGCCGCCCGGCGGCGCTCCCGCGGCGGCGGCTTCGGCTTCATCGGCCTGCTCTGCTGCCTGGTCGTGGTCGGCGGGATCGTGCTGCTGATCCTGCGGCTGATGCGTAACCGGCGTGGCGGCCCGCCGCGCTGACCCGGTGTCGATTCGACCGGGGGCGGGCCCGGCCCGCCCCCGGTTTCAGCCGGCCAGCGCCGCGTTCGCCTGGGCCATGAACTTCGAGGTCGCCGACCGCGCCCCGGCATCACCGGAGCGGATGCTCTCGGCGGCGGCGACCAGCAGCCGCCGTACGGCGGCGTGTCCCTTCGCCGGCGGCTCCGGTGCCGGCCCGAGGAACCCGGACAGGCCCTCGGCGAGCGCGGCGACCTGCTTGCGGCCCGGTTCGGTGAGCGTCCCGCGGACCGCCGCCCGGACCGCCTGGCTGGGGTTCAGGCCCCGTTCCTGGCCGAGGATCCGGCCGGCCGCGACGTCGTTGACCAGGAAGTCGATCACGTCGACCACCAGGTCCGGATGGCGGGTGCCCCGGAATCCGGCCCAGTACATCGAGGCGCGGGGCCACTGGGCGGCGGCCGGGCCGGGGAAGGCGGTCACGGAGAGCCGGTCGTCGGTGTAGCGCTGAAGGTCGGGGAACTGGTGCGACCAGCTGAACGACGCGGCGGTGTGTCCGCGGACCACTCCCTGCCGGGACGGGTCGGCGGTGTCGGCCTGGTCGGCCAGGGCGGCGCCGGGGGTGGCCCGGTCGGAGCGGGCCCGTTCCCACAGCTCGAACCAGTCCAGCAGCTCGCCGGAGCCGAAGCCGAGCTGGCGGTCCTGGTACAGCTCACCCCCGCGGGACCGCAGCCAGAGCCAGAACGCCCGGTAGTCCCCGGAGGGGTCCACCGTCCCGGCCAGCCGGCCGCCCGCCGCGCGGGTCACCCGGGCCGCCCAGGCGATGTAGTCGGGCCAGGGCATCCCACCGGTCGGCGCGGGCACCTCCAGCCGGCTCAGCAGGTCCGCGTTCCAGACCAGCACGGGCAGGCTCTGCCCCGCGGCGACGGCCATGGTCCGCCCCTCGACCTGCCCGTACCGCGCCAGTCCGGCGGGCAGGCCGCTCAGGTCGAGCCGCCGGTCCGCGACGTGTCGGCTGAGGTCCAGGACGATCTGGCGCCGGGCGTACTCGGTGAGGACGGTGTCGTCGATCTGGAACAGGTCCGGCACGTTGCCGCCGACCGCCTGGGTGGCCACCCGGTCGTAGTAGCCGCTCAGCGACTGCCAGGTGACCCGGAAGCTGACCCGCGGGTTGCGCTGCGAGTAGAGGCGCAACGCCTGCTCGGTGGCCTGGGCGCGTTTCGTCCCGCCCCACCAGAAGACCGACAGCTCGACCGGGCCGTCGTCGACCCGGGCCGTCGGTGCGTCCCCGCAGCCGGTCAGGCCGCCGCCGGCCAGCACGGGCAGCCCGAGCAGCCCGCCGAGGAGCCGGCGCCGGCCGAGCCCGGCGGCGCGGGAGGCGGTGGGCCGGGCAGCGGACACGTGGCTCCTCCTGGATGGTGGGACGGGGTGGGTGCGATCTGATCATTTACACAGGTCGCGGCGGTGGGTGTCAACGCCGGGTCGGGTGGTGGGCTCCGCCGGGCGGACGGTCCGGCCGCCAGGTGGTCGGCCGGGGTGGCCGGATCGGGGGCGGTCCGCCCCCGTGGTGTACTAGGGCGCGTGGAACTTCTGCACTCGGGCAAGGTTCGGGACGTGTACGCCGACGGCGACGACCTGATCCTGGTCGCCTCCGACCGCATCTCCGTCTACGACGTGGTGCTCCCGACGCCGATCCCGGACAAGGGCCGGCTGCTCACCGCCCTGTCGCTGTGGTGGTTCGAGCAGCTCGCCGACCTGGTGCCGAACCATGTCGTTTCGGCCACCGACGTGCCGGCCGAGTTCGCCGGCCGGGCGATCCGGTGCCGCCGGCTGGACATGGTCCCGGTGGAGTGCGTGGCCCGCGGCTATCTCACCGGCGGCGGCCTCAAGGAGTACGAGCGCACCGGCGCCGTCTCCGGCGTGGCGCTGCCCCGCGGCCTGGTCGAGGCGTCCATCCTGCCCGAGCCGATCTTCACGCCGTCCACCAAGGCGCCGGTGGGCGAGCACGACGAGCCGATCACCTTCGCCGAGGTGGTGGACAAGGTCGGCGCGGAGACCGCCGAGCGGCTGCGGCAGATCACCATCGACGTCTACCGGCGCGGCGCCGAGATCGCCGCCGACCGGGGTATCCTGGTCGCCGACACCAAGATCGAGCTGGGTTGGGCGCCGGACGGCACCCTGGTCCTCGGCGACGAGGTGCTCACCTCCGACTCGTCGCGGTACTGGCCGGCCGAGTCGTACCAGCCGGGGCGCGGCCAGTTCTCCTACGACAAGCAGTACGTCCGGGACTGGGCCACCAACAGCGGTTGGGACAAGCAGGCCCCCGCCCCCGAGGTGCCGGCCGAGGTGGTCGAGGCGACCCGGGCCCGCTACGTCGAGGTCTACGAGAAGCTCACCGGCAACCGCTGGGCCTGACCGGGACACCCCGATATCGCCGCAAGCCCTGGACCGACCCGCCGGTGACCGTCGAGGATGGTCCGGTCACCCTCGGTGGATGTCGGGAAGGGTCGGATGAACGGCGACATGTGGATCCGGGCGCTCAAGGCGGCCCGCGCGAGTGCGGGCATCTCGCAGGAGGCCCTGGCGGAGCTGATCAGGTGGAGTCCGTCCACCATCGCGGCCATCGAGACCGCTCGTCGGCGGCCCACTCCGCAGTTCGCGGCGGCGGCCGACGAGGCGCTGGGCACCGGTGGGCTGCTGGCCGAGCTGCTGGCGCTCGCCGCCCGGCAGGAGTCGCCGGCCTGGTTCGCGCCCTGGCGGGGCATCGAGACCGAGGCGCTCGCGCTCCGCACGTCGGAGCCGTCGTTGGTGCCGGGTCTGATGCAGACCGAGGCGTACGCGCGGGCGGTGCTCGGCGGGCAGGGCACGCACACCCCGGCCGAGGTCGACCAGTTGGTGGCGGCCCGGCTGACCCGCCAGGAGCTGCTCACCGGCGACGCCCCGAAGCGGTTCACGGCGATCGTCGACGAGAGCGCGCTGCGCCGGGTGGTCGGCGACCGGGACGTGCACCTGGCCCAGTTGGAGCGGCTGGTCGAGCTGGCGGCGCTGCCGCACGTCCAGCTCTACGTGGTGCCCGCCGGGGTGGGCGCCCATCCGGGGCTGGCGGGCGGGTTCGTGCTGGCCGCCCTGCCGGACGGGGACGAGGTGGCCTACGTGGACGGTGTCTTCGGCCAGGTGGTGGACCGGCCGGACGCGGTGGCTACCATCAGGAGGATGTGGGACGTGTTGCTGAGCGAGGCCCTGCCGGGCGGCGTGTCGGTCGACCTGATCGGGAAGCTGGTGAACGAGCTGTGAGCACCGAGCCCACCCCTCGCTGGCGGGTGTCGACCCGCTCCGGCAACGGCGGGAACACCTGCGTCGAGGTCGCCGACAACCTGGTCGACCGCGTGCTGGTGCGCGACTCGACGGACCGCGACGGCGGCACCCTGGCCTTCGCCCCGGCCGCCTGGCGCGCCTTCGTGGAGCTGGCCAAGCGCGGCTGACCACTGACGCCGGACGGGCCGACCGGACGGTGGCGCTGGTGACGCGGGCGGCGCGGGTGGTGGGAGCGGCGCGGGCGGCGTCCGCAGCCGTCAGTCCACCCAGTCCCAGCCGTCAGTCCACCCAGTCCAGGGTGCGCTGGACGGCCTTGCGCCAGTGGCGCAGCTCGCGCTCGCGCAGCGCCGGGTCCATCCGCGCGGTCCACTCCGCGTCGGAGCGCCACTGCTCGCGCAGGGTGGCCAGGTCCGGCCAGAAGCCGACCGCGAGCCCGGCGGCGTACGCGGCGCCCAGGCAGGTGGTCTCGGTGATGCGGGAGCGGACCACCGGGACGTCGAGCACGTCGGCGAGGAACTCCATCAGCAGCCCGTTGGCGGTCATCCCGCCGTCCACCCGGAGCCGGCGCAGCGCCACGTCCGAGTCGGCGTTCATCGCGTCGACCACCTCGCGGGTCTGCCAGGCGGACGCCTCCAGCACCGCCCGGGCCAGGTGCCCCTTGGTGATGTAGCCGGTCAGCCCGGCAATCACGCCGCGCGCGTCGCTGCGCCAGTGTGGGGCGAAGAGCCCGGAGAAGGCCGGTACGACGTAGCAGCCGCCGTTGTCGTCGACGCTGCGGGCCAGCTCCTCCACCTCGGCGGCGGTGGAGATCAGGCCGAGGTTGTCCCGCAGCCACTGCACCAGCGAGCCGGTCACCGCGATCGCCCCCTCCAGCGCGTACGCCGGTGGTTGCCCGTCGATCCGGTAGGCGACCGTGGTGAGCAGCCCGTGTGCCGAGGCGACCGGGCTGGCGCCGGTGTTGAGCAGCAGGAAGCTGCCGGTGCCGTAGGTGCACTTGGCCTCGCCCGGCTGGAAGCAGGTCTGGCCGAACAGGGCGGCCTGCTGGTCGCCGAGGGCGCTGGCCACCGGCACCCCGGCGAGCAGCCCGTCGGCGGTACCGTAGACCTCGGCCGAGCAGCGGATCTCCGGCAGCATCGCCGCCGGCACCCGCATCGCGTCCAGCAGCTCCGGATCCCAGTCCAGGGTGCGCAGGTCCATCAGCATGGTGCGGCTGGCGTTGGTCACGTCGGTGACGTGCCGCCCGGTGAGCTTCCAGATCAGCCAGCTGTCCATCGTGCCGAAGAGCACCTCGCCCCGCTCGGCGCGCTCGCGCAGCCCGTCGACGTGGTCGAGCAGCCAGCGCAGCTTGGGGCCGGCGAAGTAGGTGGCCAGGGTCAGCCCGGTCCGCTCGCGCAGCCGCTGCTCCCCGTACGCCCGGTCCAGCTCCCGCAGCAGCGGCCCGGTGCGGGTGTCCTGCCAGACGATGGCGTTGGCGACCGGGCGGCCGGTGGCCCGGTCCCAGACCACGGTGGTCTCCCGCTGGTTGGTGATCCCGACGGCGGCGAGCCGGTCCGGGCCGATCCCGGCGGCCGCCAGCGCGTCGCGCACCACGCGCTGGACGTTGTCCCAGATCTCCTCCGCGTCGTGCTCGACCCAGCCGGGCTGCGGGAAGATCTGCCGGTGCTCGCGCTGGGCAGCGGAGACGATCTCTCCGGCCTGGTCGAAGACGATGCACCGCGACGAGGTGGTGCCCTGATCGATGGCGGCGACGTACTCGGGGGTCACGGGGGCACCGTACCCGCCGGCGGCGACCCGTTGAAGCCCACCGGCCGTCACGGCCGTCGTAAAGCGCCCGGCGACCGTACGATCTGGACCGTGCGTGACATCGCCGTGTTCAGCGGAACCGCCCATCCCGACCTCGCCGCCGAGATCTGCGCCCAGCTGGGGGTGCCGCTGCACCCGTCCCGGGTGTCCCGGTTCGCCAACGACTGCCTCGAGGTGCAGTTGCAGGCCAACTGCCGGGAGCGGGACGTCTTCCTGATCCAGCCGCTGGTGCCGCCGGTGCAGGAGCACCTGGTCGAGCTGCTGCTGATGATCGACGCCGCCCGGGGCGCCTCGGCGGCCCGGATCACCGTGGTGCTGCCGCACTACGCGTACGCCCGGTCGGACAAGAAGGACGCGCCGCGGATCTCGATCGGCGGCCGGCTGGTCGCGGACCTGCTCACCGCCGCCGGCGCGGACCGGGTGCTGGCGATGACCCTGCACTCGCCGCAGGTGCACGGCTTCTTCAGCGTGCCGGTGGACCACCTGCACGCGCTACGCGAGTTGGCCGCCCACTTCCGCCGGCGGGATCTCTCCAACACGGTGGTGGTCTCGCCCGACCTGGGCAACGCCAAGGCCGCGGCGGCCTTCGCCCGGATGTTGGGCACCCCGGTGGCGGCCGGCGCGAAGCAGCGGTTCAGCGACGACGTCGTCAAGATCAGCGCGGTGATCGGTGACGTCCGGGACCGGGACGTCATCGTGCTCGACGACGAGATCGCCAAGGGCAGCACGGTGATGGAGCTGATGGAGCACCTGCGCGCCCTGGAGGCCCGGTCGATCCGGCTGGCCTGCACCCACGGGCTCTTCTCCGGCGACGCGCTGCGCCGGTTGAGCGCCCAGGAGGGGGTGCTGGAGATCGTCTGCACCAACACGGTGCCGATCCCCGCGGAGAAACGGGTGCCCGGGCTGGAGGTGCTGTCGGTGGCGCCGGCCCTGGCCGAGGCGATGCGCCGGATCCACGTCGGCGAGTCGGTCAGCGCGCTCTTCGGCTAGGCCGGGCCGCCCTCGGCGCCGGCGGCCGGCTGCGGCCGGGCGGCGCAGAGGGCGGTGATGCGTACGACGGTGCCGGCGTCGCCGGTGGTCACGTCCATGGTGTCGCTGAGCTCCCGGGTCAGCCAGAGGCCCCATCCGCCGGCGGTGTCCGGCGCGGGCCGGCTCTGGTCGGCCAGCTGGCGTGTGCTGATCCCCTGGCCGTGGTCGGCGACCTCGCAGACCAGTTCCGCGCCGCCGCGCCACAGCCGCAGCCAGCCCCGCCCGCCGCCGTGCCGGACCGCGTTGGTGATCAGCTCGTTGACCGCCAGCACGAAGTCGTCGAGGCGCTGCCCGTCCAGCCCGGCGGCGTGCGCGCAGGAGGTGACCGAGTGTCGCAGCTCGGTCACCTGAGCCTGGTCGAAGGCCTCGGCGATGAGGAGGGAAGAGTCGATGGGCACAACCGTACGCGGTGCGCGCGGCTCTGCATTCGTCATGGCCCCGTCCGGACAGTGGTTCCAGCTTCATTCGCGACATTTCCACCGTACGTCAGGATTTCCCGGGCCGCACCCGCCGCCTGCGCCGGTCGCACCGCCCCTCGGCGGGCGGCGGTGCTGTGGCATCGTGTCGGCCATGCCGTCGCCCCCGGGAGGTCTGGAGGGCCCGCTGTGGCGGGCGATCGCCGTGTTCCGGTTCGCCTCCCTCGGCTACGTCGTCCTGCTGGCCCTGCGCGTCGGCGACCGGTACGCCCATCCGCTGGCCGCCGGCGGCGTGCTGGCGCTGATGCTGGCCTGGACGGTGGCGGCGGCGTTCTGGTACGCCCGGCCGGAGGCCCGGCGCTGGCGGCTGCTCCTGGCCGACCTCGCCGTGGTGGCCGTCGTCCTGGCGGTCAGCCCCTGGGTGGTCGGCCGGGCGACGCTCGCCGCCGGGGTGCCCACCCTCGGGGTGGCCTGGCTGGCCGGGCCGGTGCTGGCCTGGGCCGTCTCCGGGGGCCGGCGTCGCGGCACGGTCGCCGCCGTGGCCGTCGGCGCGGCGGACCTGGCCACCCGGGAGCGGATCACCCCGTCCTCGGTGACCGGGGTGATCCTGCTGCTGCTCGCCGGTGTGGTGGTCGGGCACGTGGCCCGGCTGGCGGTGACCGCCGAGCAGCGGCTGCAACGGGCCGTGGAGCTGGAGGCGGCGACCCGGGAACGGGAACGGCTGGCCCGGGGCATCCACGACTCGGTGCTCCAGGTGCTGGCGCTGGTCCAGCGCCGGGGCGCGCACCTGGACGGCGAGGCGGGCGAGCTGGCCCGGCTCGCCGGTGAGCAGGAGGCCGCCCTGCGGGCGCTGATCGCCGGGAACCCGCCGGTTTCGGCCGGCGGCGGCGACGTCGGGGACCTGGACCTGTGCGCGCTGCTCGGCCGGTACGCCTCGGCGACGGTCTCGGTGGCCATGCCGGCCACCGGGGTGCCGCTGCCGGCGCGGGTGGCCCGGGAGGTGGCGGCCGCCACCGCCGCGGCGCTGGACAACGTGACCCGGCACGCCGGCGGGACGGCCTGGGTGCTGATCGAGGACGAGGGGGAGACGGTGACCGTCTCGGTACGCGACGCCGGGCCGGGCATCCCGGCCGGTCGGCTCGCGGAGGCCGCCGCGCAGGGGCGGCTCGGGGTGGCGCAGTCGGTCCGGGGCCGGATCGGCGACCTCGGTGGCACGGTGCGGATCGACTCCGCCCCGGGCGTCGGCACCGAGATCGAGCTGACCGTGCCCCGGCCCCGCCGGTGAGGGGAGACGCGGACGTGGTGCGGGTGATGGTGGTCGACGACCACCCGATGTGGCGGGAGGGGGTGGCCCGGGATCTCACCGAGGCCGGCCACGAGGTGGTCGCCACCAGTGGGGAGGGGCGGCAGGCGATCCGGGTGGCGCCGGCCGCCCGACCGGACGTGGTGGTGCTCGACCTGCAACTGCCCGACATCTCCGGGGTCGAGGTGATCCGCGGCCTGCGCGCCGCCCTGCCGCAGGTACGGGTGCTGATGCTCTCGGCCAGCGGCGAGCAGCAGAGCGTGCTGGAGGCGGTGAAGGCCGGCGCCACCGGCTACCTGGTGAAGTCGGCGGCGCCGGCCGAGTTCCTGGACGCGGTCCGCCGCACCGCCACCGGCGAGCCGGTCTTCACCCCCGGCCTGGCCGGGCTGGTGCTCGGCGAGTTCCGCCGGCTGGCGGCGGGCGGCGGGACCGGTCCGTCGGACGCCGGGAACGACGCGGCACCCCGGCTCACCGATCGGGAGACCGAGGTGCTGCGTCTGGTGGCGAAGGGGCTGTCCTACAAGCAGATCGCCCAGCGGCTGGAGCTGTCTCACCGCACCGTGCAGAACCACGTGCAGAACACGTTGGGCAAGCTCCAGCTGCACAACCGGGTCGAGCTGACCCGCTACGCGATCGAGCGTGGGCTGGACGGCTGAGCCGCCTCAGTGCGCCTCGGGCGGCCGGGTCTCGTGGATGGCCAGCTCCTCGGCGGTGGCGCCGCCGCCGGCCGCGCCCGCGTCGTACGCGACGTTGTCGGTCTCGGTGTCGGTGTGCGCGCCCTCGTCCGGCTCCACCAGCCGGCCGACCTGGTGGTCGGCCACGGTGCCGAGCTGGCCGTGGTCGTAGACGGAGACCGGCGAGTTCGGGTCCGAGGTGGGGCCCGGGTCGATCACGTCGGCGTCCAGCTGGGCCTGGGCGGCGGCCTCCTCGCTGTCCGCCTCGGCGGCGATGTCCGGGTCGACGGTGCCGGCGAGCGGGTCGTCGGCGGGGCGTTCGTACTGCTCCCGCTGGAGCTTGTAGTCCAGCGACTCGCCGTCGAGCTGCTCCTCCGCGGTGGTGCCGAAGTGGTCCACCGCGACCGGGGTGCGGTCACCGGGGAGCTGGGCCGGCTCCGGGCCGTCCGCCTCCCGGCCGGTCAGCACGTCGTCGTTGGCGGTGGAGTCGTCGTCGGCGGTGTCGGGCAGGCCCTCCGCCTCGGGGTCGGACACGGGGGTCGGGTACTCGTCATCGCGCATGGCTGATCACTACCCACTGCCCTCCCGGCGTAACCGGGTCGGGTGGTGGCCATCCGGGAGGAAAGCGGAGCAAAGGGGCGATCGGTGGCGACCGGACGCCGAGCGGATCAGCCCCGGAAGCTCGTCTCGTCCTCGGCGTACAGCACGCACCAGACCACCTTGCCGTCCGGCACGGGGCTGCTGCCCCAGCGGCGGGCCACCGTGTCGATCAACAACAGGCCCCGACCACCCGCCGTGTCCAGCGGGGCCGGACCGGAGTATCGCGGGCGGGCGGTGGAATGGTCGCGGACCGCGAGGTGCAGCGCGCCGTCGCGGGCCGCCACCCGCAGCGTCATCGGGGTGCCCGCGTGGGCGACCACGTTGTTGACCATCTCGGTGACCGCGATGCAGGCCGGCTCGGCCAGCTCCAGCAGCCCCCAGCGCCGGCAGTCGTCGGTGACCAGCTCCCGGGCCAGCCGGGCGGAACCGGCCACCGGCGGCAGGTCGACCTCGGTGACCTCCGCCCGGCGGAGCCGGGACAGCACGGTCAACGCCGAGTCCACGGTGGCGCAGACCGTCGCCCCGGCGCCCGTCGCGGCGCCGGTCGGATCGCAGACCACCAGGTCGGCGCCGGGCCAGTCGGCCACCTCCCGGAACACCTCGGCGACCACCGAGTGCACCGTGGGGCCCGCGGACCGGACGTCGGAGAAGTCGACGACGACCGGAGCGGAGCCCTGGGAGAGCCGGGTCAGCAGGGCGTCCCGCACCGCCGGGACGGCCGTCGCGTCCAGCGCGCCGACCACGTGGAGGACCACGGACGAACCGTCCGTCTCCACCAGGTAGGGCGCGTCCGTCGGCATGATCGCCCCATTGTGCATGTCCGGGCCCCGACTCGCATCCGGCCGCTCGGCCGGTCTCATCAGCGCTCCACCCGGGACCGGCGCATCGCCGCCACCGTCCCGGCCGCGGTGCCCGCCGCCGCCAACCCGAAGGCCGCGCCCACCCGGACCAGCCGGCGACGTCGCCCGTGCCAGCCCCCGCCGGGACGCGCCCGGCCGTCGGCGTCGAACACGTTGCCGGTGTCGTCCGGCCGCGGCGCCGGACCGAACTGGGTGCGGTGCACGTACCAGCCGAGGGCGCGCTCGGCCAGCGCCGGGGCGAGCCGCCACTGCAACCCGAGCAGCCGGGCCGCGCCGCCGGCGTACGCCTCCCGCTTCGGCCGGCGCAGCAGCCGGACGATGGTCTCCGCCACCAGCTCCGGGGGGTAGACCGGCGGTGGCGGCACCAGCTCGCGGCCGGTGTGGTTGGCGGCGTGCCGGAAGAACGGGGTGTCGATGGTGGCCGGCAGGACCGTGCAGATCGAGATGGCGCCCCGGCCGGTCAGTCGCAGCTCCTGCCGCACGGTGTCGGCGAACCCCCGCACGGCGTGCTTGGTGGCGTTGTACGCCGACTGGTACGGCATCGCCACCTCGGCGAGCACGGAGGCGTTGTTGACCACCACCCCGCCGCCGGCGGCGGCCAGGTGGGGCAGCGCCGCGCGCACCCCGTGCACGGTGCCGAGCAGGTTGACCTCCACCACCCGGCGGAACTCCGGCACCGGGATCTCGTCGAAGAGGCCCACCGCGCTCACCGCGGCGTTGTTCACCCAGGCGTCGATCCGGCCGAAGGCGGCGACGGCCCGCTCGGCGAGCCGGTCGACCTCGACCGGGTCGGTGATGTCGGTGGGTACGACCAGGGTCCGGGCGCCCAGCTCGTGGCAGCGTTCGGCGACCACCCGCAGCGCGGGCTCGGTGCGGGCGGCCAGCACCACGTCGGCGCCGCGGCGGGCGAGCGCGTACGCGGTGGCCGCGCCGATGCCACCGGAAGCCCCCGTGATCACCACGGTGGCGTCGGAGAGACTGCGGGTCAGTGGCATTCCGGTTCGGTACCCCCGCCCGTGGCAGGTCATGCGGATCGCCACCAACCGATCATGACCGAATTCGGACTGCCGGGCCGGGGTGATCGGACCCCTCAAGATCGAAGTGCCGGACGCCACCGGGTCGGTCCCGAGTTGTCATGTTTCGGCTCGACGGGCCCTGGTTAATGGGACCCTCTGACCGGGGAGACCACCGCTCGTCAATCGCATGGAGGTGCACCATGCGCGTCGGCCTAGTGTGCGCACACGCCGGCCCGTCCAGGCATGTCGACGGCCCTGCCGTCGGTACCCATCAGCACATCGCGCGGGTCGCGGCGGAGCTGGCGGAACGAGGGCATGAGGTCCGGGTGTACGAGCGGCTCGACGAGCCGGGGCTGCCGCCCACCGCCGAGCAGAACGGCTACCGGGTGGAACGGGTGCCGGTCGGACCGGCCGCCCCCACCCCCACCGCCGAGCTGGTGCCCTACGTCGCCGAGTACGGCCGCTGGCTGGCCGACCGCTGGGCCGGCGACTGGCGGCCCGAGGTGGTGCACGGGCACTACTGGATCGGCGGCCTGGCCGCGGCGCACGCCGTGCGGGCCACCGACATCCCGGTGGTGCAGACCTTCCACTCCCTCGGCGTCGAGCAGCTGCGCCACCTCGGTCGCGAGTACGACGGGCCGGGGGAGCGGATCCCGCTGGAGCGGGCGCTGACCCGGGCGGTGGACGTCGCGGTCGCCCAGTGCAACGACGAGGTCGACGAGCTGACCCGGATGGGCCTGCAACGCACCTCGGTGGCGATGGTGCCCACCGGGGTGGACACCGAGGCGTTCCACCCCGACGGGGAGGCCGCCCCCCGCGACCAGCGGCCCCGGATCCTCTCCGTCGGCGGCCTGACCCCCGGACACGGGCACGAGGACCTGATCCGGGCGATGCGACTGGTCGGGGACGCCGAGCTGGTGATCGCCGGCGGACCGCCGGCCGAGCAGCTGGCCAACCACTCCGAGGCCCGCCGGCTGCGCGAGCTGGCCCAGCGGGCCGGCGTCGCCGACCAGGTGAAGCTCGTCGGGGCGGTCCCGCACGACCAGATGGCCACCTGGTACCGCTCGGCCGACGTGGTCGCCTGCACCCCGCACTACTCCTCCGCCGGGCGGGTGTCGCTGGAGGCGATGGCCTGCGGTGTGCCGGTGGTCGGCTACGCCATGGGCGGCATCGCCGACGCGGTGGTCGACGAGGTCACCGGGCGGCTGGTCCCCCCGGGCGACGTGCGGACCCTCGGGGTCACCCTGCGGCGGCTGCTCGCCGACAACGCCGGGCGGTTCGCGTACGGGCACGCCGCGGTGGACCGGGTCCGGTGCAGCTACACCTGGGAACGGACGGCGAGCGCGCTGGAGCGCCTCTACGAGCGGGTGATCGGCCGTCGTGGCCCGGCGGTCGGGAAGACCGTCGAGGAGACCGTCGACGAGGCCGTCGGAGAGGTCACCGTCGAGGCCGAGCCGAAGACCGTCGAGGCGGCCTGAGCGCCGGTCAGCGTGGCGGGCGGACCGCCGCGGCGCCGGCCATCGCGGCCTCCCGGGCCGTCGGCCGGTGGGGCTGCGGCTCGGCGTACCTGGTCAGGCCGATCACCGCGACCAGGGTGACCAGGAAGCCGCCCGCCGCCAGCCACTCCCGGCCGGGCCAGATCCGGTCGTTGAGCAGCAGCAGGCCGACGATCGCGGCAGGCACCGCCCCGGCGGCGTCCATCGCGGCGACGGCCGCCGTGGTGGAGCCGCGCTGCATGGCCAGGCCGAGCAGCAGCTGCCCCACGATCGAGTGGGCGACCAGCAGGTAGAGCAGCGGGTCGACGAGGAACGCCTCCACCGAGGGCGCGGAGGCGAGCGGCCGGGCGGCCACCGCGGCGGCCGAGAAGGCCATCCCGGCCAGCGAACCCAGCACCACCGAGCCCAGGGCGCCGTGCAGGCGTACCGCGAAGAAGCCGAGCACCGCGATCAGCGCGAGGGCGGCGGCCAGGGCGACCAGGGCGATCGCCCCCAGCTGCTTCGAGTGCGCCGGCTCGGCGGCCAGCACCAGCGCGGTGATCCCGGCGAAGAGCAGCACCAGCAGCGCCACCTCCGCCGCCGGTAGCCGCCACTTCAGCAGCAGCACACCGAGGATCGCGGTGACCCCCAGCCCGGCCGCGACGCTCGCCTGGACCAGGAACAGCGGCAGGTCGCGTCGGGCCAGGAAGGCCAGCACGAAGCCGGTCACCTGGCAGGCCAGGCCGATCAGGTACGTCCGGTGCACGGCCAGCCGCAGCAGCAGCCCGGGGTCGAAGGTGTGGTGCACCGTCGTGCGGGCCGCGGCCACCGACTGGAGCAGGTTGGCCACGCCGTACGCGACGATCATCGCCGCCAGGAAGTACCAACCGGAGGACACCACCTGGCGAGGATAGAGGGTGCCGGGGCCTCAGCGCGCGGTCGGCCGACCGAGCCGGGACAGGATGTCGGCGTGCAGGCGCCCGTTGGTGGCGATCGCGCTGTGCTCGGCCGCGCCGTCCCCGGCCGGGGCCGGCCGTCCGGTCAGGTCGGTGACGGTCCCACCGGCCTCGACGACGATCGGCACCAGCGCGGCGACGTCCCAGAGCGACAGTTCCGGCTCCACCATCACGTCCAGTGCCCCCTCGGCCAGCAGCATGTAACCGTAGAAGTCGCCGTACGCCCGGCTGCGCCAGGCGTCCCGCATGATCCCGAGCATCGCGTCCAGCCGGCCGACGTCCTCCCAACCGGTCAGCGAGGAGTAGCAGAAGCTGGCGTCGGCGAGGTCCGCGACCGCGGAGACCCGGATCGGCTCGCCGTGCTCGGCGTCCGGTCCGGCGTACGCGCCCGCGCCCCGGGCCGCCCACCAGCGGCGGCCCAACGCCGGCGCGGAGACCAGCCCGAGGACCGGCCGGTCCTCCTCCAGCAGGGCGACCAGGGTGGCCCAGACCGGCACGCCCCGGACGAAGTTCTTCGTGCCGTCGATCGGGTCGACGATCCACCGCCGCCCGTTCGGCCCGGCCGGCTGCTCGCCGTACTCCTCGCCGAGCAACCCGTCGTCGGGCCGCCGCTCGGCCAGCAGCGCCCGGATCTCCCGCTCGACCGCCGTGTCGGCGTCGGAGACCGGGGTGAGGTCCGGCTTGGCCTCGACCCGCAGGTCCAGGGCGCGGAACCGGGCCGCCGAGACGACGTCGGCCCGGTCGGCGAGCAGGTGGGCGAGGGTGAGGTCGTCGGCGTACCCGGTCATGCCCGAAACGCTAGTGCGCGCCGGTCAGGAACCGGCCAGCGGGTCGCCGGGGTTGCGCTCCGGTTCGCGGGTGTCGCCCTCCCCGCTGCGGGAGGCCAGGAGTCGACGGTACGACGCCAGCCGGCGCGCGTCGGCCTTGCCGGCCGCCACCCAGGCGTCCAGGCCGCAGTCCGCCTCGTCCGGGGTGTGCGGGCAGTTCGCCGGGCAGTCCACCGTCCCCTCGACCAGATCGGGGAAGCCGTGCAGCAGGCTGTCGGCGGAGACGTGGGCCAGCCCGAAGCTGCGTACCCCGGGGGTGTCGACGATCCAGCCCGGCGCCGCCCCCGGCTCGACGGGCAGCGGCAGCGCCACCGCGCTGGTCGAGGTGTGCCGGCCGCGACCGATCGCGCTGACCGTGCCCACCGCTCGGAAGGCCTCCGGCACCAGGCGGTTGACCAGCGTCGACTTGCCCACCCCGGAGTGCCCCACCATGACCGAGATCCGGCCGGCCAGCAGGGCGCGCAGCGCCGCCAGGTCGGAGTCCGGCCGGACCAGCACGTACGGCAGCTCCAGCTCGGTGTAGTAGTCCAGCACCGCCTCCGGCCCGGCCAGGTCGGCCTTGGTCAGGCAGAGCAGCGGCTCGATGCCCGCGTCGTACGCGGCCACCAGGCAGCGGTCGATGAACCCGGTACGCGGCGGTGGGTCGGCCAGCGCGCTGACGATCACCAGCTGGTCGGCGTTGGCCACCACCACCCGCTCCAGCCGCCCCTCGGCGGTGGACTCGTCGTCGTCGGCGGTGCGCCGCAGCACCGACCGGCGCTCGGCGATCCGGACGATCCGGGCCAGCGCCCCGGCCGCGCCGGAGGTGTCGCCGACCAGGGCCACCCGGTCGCCCACCACCACCGACTTGCGGCCCAGCTCGCGGGCCCGCATCGCGGTCACCGGCGGGTCGTCCGGGCCGGCGTCCGGCAGCACGCAGGTGTAGCGGCCCCGGTCGACGGCGATCACGAAGCCGTCCACCGCGTCGGAGTGCGAGGGCCGGGTGCGGGTACGCGGGCGCGACGACCTACCGGGCCGGACCCGGACGTCGTCCTCGTCGTACTCCCGCCGCTTGGTCGCCAGGGCGTTACCTCCGCACGTCAGCTCTTGCCGGTCACCATCCCCGACCATAGTGCCGGGAACTCCGGCATGGTCTTGGAGGTGCAGCCGACGTCGTCGAGTTCGACGCCCGGCACGGCCAGCCCGGCCACCGCGGCGGCGTGCGCCAGCCGGTGGTCGGCGTACGTCCGGAACGTCCCGCCGCGCAGCGGGCGGGGGCGGATCTCCAGCCCGTCGGGGGACTCGGTGACGTCCGCGCCGAGCGCGGCGAACTCCCGGGCCAGCGCGGTGAGCCGGTCGGTCTCGTGGCCCCGGATGTGGCCCACCCCGGTGAACCGGGACGGCGAGTCGGCCAGCATCGCCAGCGCGGTCAGCACCGGGGTCAGCTCGCTCACGTCCGACAGGTCCGCGTCGATGCCGTGCACCGTGCCGGTGCCCCGGACGGTCAGCCCGGCGGTGCCCAGGGTGACCTCGCCGCCCATCCGGTGCAGCAGCGAACGCAGCTGCTCGACCGGCTGCATGCTGCTGCGCGGCCAGCCCTGGAGGGTCACTTCGCCGCCGGTGACCAGCGCGGCGGCGAAGAACGGCACCGCGCCGGAGAGGTCCGGCTCGATCTCCCAGCCGCGCCCGCTGAGCGGACCCGGCTCGACGGTCCAGACGTCCGGCGTGCCGTCGTCCACGGCGGCGCCCGCGGCGCGCAGCATCTGCACGGTCATCCGCAGGTGCGGCGCGGACGGCACGGGAGGCCCCTCGTGCCGGACCACCACGCCCCGGTCGAAGCGGGCCCCGGCGAGCAGCAGGCCGGAGACGAGCTGGCTGGAGGCGGAGGCGTCGATCACCACCTCGCCGCCGCCGACCCGACCGGCGCCCTGCACGGCCAGCGGCAGGCTGCCCGGGCCGGCGGAGTCGATGCGGACGCCCAGGGCGCGCAGCGCGCCCAGCAGCGGGCCGAGCGGGCGGACCCGGGCCTGCGGGTCGCCGTCGAAGGTGACCCGCCCCTCGGCCAGCCCGGCGACCGGCGGCAGGAAGCGCATCACGGTGCCGGCCAGCCCGACGTCGACGTGCGCCGGGCCGACCAGCCGGTGCGGGCGGACCAGCCAACGCTGGTCGTCGGCGATGGACACGTGGGCGCCCATCGCCCGCAGCCCACCGGCCATCAGCTCGGTGTCCCGCGCGCGCAGCGGCCCGGCCAGCGTCGACGGACCGCTGGCCAGGGCGCTGAGCACCAGGGCGCGGGCGGTCATCGACTTGGAGCCGGGCAGCCGCAGGGTCGCCGCGACCGGGTCGGAGGCGGTCGGAGCGGTCCACGACTGGGGCGGTCGGGTCGCCGTCTGAGTTCCCACGGTGACATTCTGCCCGGTCGCAGGCCCGGCGGAGCCGGGTGGTGCACGTACTCCCGGTTGGCGGGACAGCTGGAAACGCGTTGCCGGGATAGCGTGTGCCCATGTGCGGGAGGTACGCGACGACCCGGAGTTCGGGTGACCTGAGCGCGCTGTTCGAGTCGTACGACGAGACCGGCGGCGGGCTCGGCCCCGACCACAACGTCGCGCCCACCGACCGGGTGCCGCTGGTCCGCCTCGACCCGGCCGGGCACCGCGCGCTCGGCCTGGCCCGCTGGGGCCTGGTGCCGCACTGGGCGGCCAGCACCGCCGGCGCCGCCCGCATGATCAACGCGCGGGCCGAGACCGTGGCGACCAGCCGGGCGTACGCGTCGTCCTTCGCCCGCCGCCGCTGTCTCGTCCCCGCCGACGGCTGGTACGAGTGGGTGCGCACCGCCGGCGGCAAGCAGGCGTACTACCTCACCCCGGCCGACGGCTCGGTGCTCGCCCTCGCCGGCATCTGGTCGCCCCGGACCCTCCCCGACGGCACGGAGCTGACCACCTTCAGCGTGCTCACCACGGCCGCGACCGGGGAGTTGGCCGAGGTGCACGAGCGGATGCCGCTGCTGCTGCCCCGGCAGCGGTGGGCGTCCTGGCTGGCGCCCGCAACGGACCCGGGCGCCCTGCTCACCCCGCCGAGCCGGGAGTGGCTCGCCGGGCTGGAGATCCGGCCGGTGGGTCCGGCGGTCGGCGACGTCCGCAACGACGGCCCCGGCCTGATCGAGCGGGTACCGCTCCCACGCGACCGGGCGCCGGCGGAAATGCCGCTCTTCTGATCCGGGTCGCGCATTGTCGCGCACTGATTCGGGGGAGTTGGGGCGATTCGTCGTGCGCGTTTGCGCCGTGTATCCGACAAAACCTTGTCCCGACGTTCGTGAATGCGATAGAACACAGCGCCGGTGATGGGTGCCGATTCGCACGGGGCGGATCACACCCATCGATCGCTTTTTGATCTTGCCGGTCCCACGGGGGAGGTGGGTGGATGACACGGGCACGTATGCCCCGGCCGCACGAGGTGGCCGCCGCACGACGAGACCCGCGACTGCTGCGGGCGCTACGCGAGCGACGACACGACGAGGCATGGCGGACCAGAGGAACCTGTCGCAGCGTCGACCCGGAAACGTTCTTTCCGGCGCCGAACGAGCCGGCCGACGCGGCCGTCACGCTCTGCGGCGGTTGCGACGTCCAGGGATCATGCCTGGCCTGGGCGCTGGAGGTCGGTGACTGCCACGGGGTGTGGGGCGGCACCACCCCCCGGGAACGCCGGGCGATGCTGGTCGCCTGGCGCAGCGAGGTCGAACCCGATCCGGCCGCGGCCGACGAGCCCGGTCCACCGGTCCGGGACCGGCTGCTCACCCTGGTGCCGCTGAGCTGACCCGGGGCTGACGCCCCACGATGCGCCAGGTCGGGAGGAAGGCCCCGACCTGGCGCCCAGGCGTGGGCGGGCCCCTGCACACCACCGGTGACCGGATCCGGTGTCGGCGAAGGTGGCCGGCTGCGCAGAATGAGCCGGTGCGCCACGACCTGATCGACACGCCCCGGGGGCCGGCCCACGTCGACACCGACATGCCGGACGCTCCGGGTGGCGCCCTGCTCGTCCTCGGGCACGGGGCCGGCGGTGGGGTGGACGCGCCGGACCTGCTCGCCGTCCGGGACGCCGCCGTCGAGGCCGGCCTGGCCGTGGTCCGGGTCACCCAGCCGTACCGGGTGGCCGGGCGGCGGGCACCGGCGCCCGCGGGTCAGCTGGACGAGGCGTGGGTGACGGTTCTCACCGAGCTGCGCGCCCGGCATCCGGGGCGCCGGCTCGTGGTCGGTGGCCGTTCCAGCGGCGCCCGGGTGGCCTGCCGTACCGCCCGGCTGACCGGTGCGGTCGGCATCGTCGCGTTGGCGTTCCCGCTGCACCCGCCGGGTCGGCCCGAACGGTCCCGCGCCGACGAACTGCTGACCGAGCTGCCCACCCTGGTGGTCAACGGGGACCGGGACCCGTTCGGGGTGCCCACGCCGGGCGGTCCCGTGCGGGTGGTGACCCGGCCGGGGGAGCGGCACGACCTGCGCAAGGACCCCGTCGGCACCGCCGGGGTGGTCCGCGACTGGCTGCGCGGGCAGGGGTTCACCGCGGGTTGAGCTCCGGTCCGGATCCGGCCCGCCGGGACCGCCCCGGTCCCGGCGACGTGCGCCGGGTACGGAGCGGGCGCGCCGCCCGTGCCGTTTCCGCCCGGGCGGGCCCGTCGTTGCATCGGATGGTGTCGGTCGTCCGCTTCGGGTGTCCGGCGCCGGTCCTCCCAGGCCCTTCCTGGTCCCAGCGTCGGTCGCCACCGGCGCGGGGCCGGGAACGGGGCGGCCGTGGAATGCCCGGGTGGTGATCGGGCGTTGCACCCCCCGGACGACACATCTGGCGAGGGGGGTGACCGGTGCCGAGCGAGACAAGGAGCCGGGAGCGGGACGAACGGGGAGCGCGGCAGCTGAGGCAGCTGCTGGACGCGCCGGAGTGGCCCGCACAGGCCTCAGCGGTGAGTGCCGGCACACAGTCGGAAGGTGAATCCGCCGCCAGGCGGGTACGCGTATCCTCGGCGGGAAAGCATCCGACGCGAGGGGATGTGCGGTTGACAACCGAGAAGACGGACGAGCGCAGGTCCCGTTTCGAGCGGGACGCGATGCCCTTCGTCGACCAGCTCTACGCTGCCGGGCTGCGGATGACCCGCAACCCGGCGGATGCCGAGGACCTGGTCCAGGAGACCTACCTGAAGGCGTACGCGGCCTTCCACCAGTTCGAAGAGGGCACGAACCTCAAGGCCTGGCTGTACCGGATCCTGACGAACACCTACATCAACTCCTACCGCAAGCGGCAGCGGCAGCCGATCCAGGCGCCGACCGAGGAGATCACCGACTGGCAGCTCGCCGAGGCGGAGTCGCACACCTCCAGCGGGTTGCGCTCGGCCGAGACGGAGGCGCTGGACCGCCTCCCGGACAGCGACGTCAAGGAGGCCCTCCAGCAGTTGCCGGAGGAGTTCCGCCTGGCGGTCTACCTGACCGACGTCGAGGGCTTCTCCTACAAGGAGGTCGCCGACATCATGGGAACGCCCATCGGCACCGTGATGTCGCGACTGCACCGGGGTCGCCGTAATCTGCGCAAGCTGTTGGAGGGCTACGCCGCGGAGCGCGGGTTCAGCGCCGCGTCCGCGAAGGGCTCTACCGCCGCCGCCGGTCGGGAGGTGTGACGTGAGCTGTGGAGAGCCGCACGAGACGGACTGCCGTGAGGTGCTCGCCGAGGTCTACCTCTACCTCGACCTGGAGTGCGGTGCGGAGCGCCGTACATTGATCCGCCACCACCTGGACGAGTGCGGGCCGTGCCTGCGCGAGTACGGCATCGAGCAGGAGGTGAGGGCGCTGGTCGCCCGCTGCTGTGGCAACGAGACCGCGCCGGAGGAGCTGCGCCAGCGGCTCAAGGTCCGCCTGACCGAGCTGGTGGTCTTCGAGACCACGGAGTCCCGCGAGCTCGCCGACTGAGCGACCGCGACACGCCGTCACGACGCCGGTGGCCCGGGTCCGGAATGGGACCCGGGCCACCGGCGTCCGTGCCGAAGGGCACGCTGTCTGATCGTCGGGACGGGTACGCCCGCCGCCGATCAGGAGTTGGGGCGCTTGCCGTGGTTCGCGCCGCTCTTCTTCCGGGCCTTCTTCTTCCGGGCCTTCTTCGCCATGCTGTGCCTCCTTGTGCTGGTCACGGTCCGACCGCGGGTGAGCGCGGTGGTGGTCGCGTGCCGTTCCCCGGACTCGCCGAGGGCCGACGGCGATGATGCTAGTGCGGGCCGCCCGGCTGGTGGACCGGTGGGGCGGGAACGGACCGGCCGGTCGCACCGCTCCCACCCGGGCCCGGTCCATGATTGGATACCGTTCGCAGGTACACCGGTGGAGAGGGAGGGCCGTCAGATGGCCGAGGAGATCCGCGCCGAAATGGTGGCGAACGTCTGGAAGGTCGTCGCGTCGGCCGGGGACACCGTGTCCGAGGGGGACACGCTGGTGATCCTGGAGTCGATGAAGATGGAGATCCCGGTCGTCGCCGAGTCCGACGGCGTGGTCAAGCAACTCGCCGTCAACGAGGGCGACGTGGTCCAGGACGGTGACCTCATCGCGGTGATCGATTGACCGGCCTCACCGTCCGTCCGGCGGTGCCGGAGGACTTTCCGGCGGTGGCCCGGCTGACGGTCGCCGCCTACGAGGCCGACGGCCAGCTCAAGGACGAGAACAGCTACGCCGCGGTGCTCGCCGACGTGGCCACCCGGGCGGCCAGCGGAGAGGTGCTGGTGGCGGCGGACGGGACCACCGGCCAGGTGCTCGGCTCGGTCACCTTCGTGCTGCCCGGCACCCCGTACGCCGAGCTGGCCGGCCCCGGCGAGGCCGAGTTCCGGATGCTGGCGGTCGACCCGGCCGCGCAGGGTCGGGGGGCCGGCGCGGCGCTCGCGCGGGCCTGCCTGAGCCGCGCGGCGGAGCTGGGTTGCCACGCGGTGGTGATCTGCGTACGCGAGGGGCACGCCGTCGGGGCGCACCGCCTCTACGCACGGCTCGGCTTCGTGCGTACGCCGGAGAAGGACTGGTCGCCGGCGGCCGGGATCCAGCTACTCGGGTTGCGCCGGGAGCTGACCGCTCAGGCGGCGTCCGACCTCGGCTGACCGTCGGCCCCGGGCTGCTCACCGGTCCGGGTGAGCGGCCCGCGCGCGGGGTGGTCGACGGTCGGCTCGGAGGCGATCTTCGCGAGCAGCTCGTCGGCGACCTCCAGCGCGATCCGCCGGCGCTCGTCGTCGGTGATGTCCGGGGCGCGGACGGCGAACCAGCTGCTGTGCACGGCGAAGAGGGTCAGCGCGGCGCGCAGCTGGGCGGCCGGTGACTCGTCGCCCCGGCACAGCTCGTTGGCCAGGCTCATCATCCGGTCGCGCATCTGCAGCCCGGCGCTGAGGCTCTTCAGCGCGGTCTGGTTCTGCTCGAAGAAGCGCATCACCGAGGGTTGCTGGGTGGCGAACATGGCGTCCGCGTACCGGCTGATCAGGATCCGGCGGGTGGCCAGGGTGGCCGGCTGGGACCGCGCCCACTCGATCAGCTCGTCCATCCGGCGCAGCCGGTCCTCGACGAAGCTGCTGACGATCTCGTCCTTGCTCTTGAAGTGGTAGTACAGGGCCGCCTTGGTGACGTTCAGGCGCTCCGCGATCTCCCGCAGCGAGGTCTTCTCGTACCCCTGCTCGGTGAAGAGTTCCAGCGCGACGGCCTGGATACGTTCCCGCGTGCCGCCTGTGCTCTGGCTCACCCACACCACCCAATTCGCTTGACGGTCGGTCGTTCCCCAACTTACCGTGCGGCTAGTAAGGTGACTAGCCGGGCGGCAAGTAAGTGCGTCACATCTCGGGGGGAGCTTACCCATGACTCAGTCAGTCCAGCCGACGGCGAGACCCAACGTGCGGGTCGTGCTGTTCGGTCTGATGATCGCGATGATGCTCGCGATGCTCGACAACATGATCGTCAGCACGGCGCTGCCGAGGATCGCCTTCGAGTTCGGCGGGGCGAACCACTTCACCTGGATCGTCACCGCGTACGTCCTCGGCACCACCGTCTCCACCCCGATCTGGGGCAAGCTCGGTGACCTGTACGGCCGCAAGAGCGTCTTCCTCACCTCGGTGGTCGTCTTCCTGGTCGGCTCCGCGCTCTGCGGCATGTCCGGCTCGGCGATGCTCGGCGGCGTCGACAACGGCCTGATCGAGCTGATCGTCTTCCGGGCCGTCCAGGGCCTCGGCGCCGGTGGCCTGATGGTCGGCGTGATGGCGATCATCGGCGACCTCGTGCCGCCCCGGGAGCGGGGCCGCTACCAGGGCATGTTCGCCGGCATCATGGCCATCGCCATGGTCGCCGGCCCGCTGGTGGGTGGCTTCATCACCGACAACCTGTCCTGGCGGTGGGCGTTCTACGTCAACCTGCCGCTCGGCGGCGTCGCCCTGCTGGTGCTCGCCACCACCATGCACCTGCCGAAGTACCGCACCGAGCACAAGATCGACTGGCTGGGCGCCGCGCTGCTGTCGGTCGGCATCACCGCGATCGTGCTGGTCACCACCTGGGGTGGCACCGAGTACGACTGGACCTCGCCGCAGATCCTCGGCCTCGCGGCCCTCGCCCTGGTCACCCTGGTCGCCTTCGGTCTCGTCGAGCGCCGGGTGCCCGAGCCGATCCTGCCGCTCGGCCTGTTCGCCAACCGGAACTTCGCCCTCATCTCGGTGATCGGGTTCCTGCTCGGCTTCGCGATGTTCGGCGCGATGAACTTCCTGCCGCTCTACCAGCAGACCGTGCAGGGCGCGTCGGCCACCAACAGCGGTCTGCTGCTGCTGCCGCTGATGTTCGGCATGCTCGTCGTGTCCCTGGTCGTCGGCCGGGCCATCACCACCACCGGCCGCTACCGGATCTTCCCGATCGTCGGCGGCGTGGTGATGACCGCCGGCATGTTCCTGCTCAGTCGGCTGGACGTGGACACCAGCAAGACGATGTCCTCGCTCTACATGGTGGTGCTCGGCGCCGGCATGGGCTTCCTGATGCAGACCTCGATGCTGATCGCGCAGAACAGCGTCGAGCAGAAGGACCTCGGCGCGGCCAGCGGCGGGGCCACCTTCTTCCGCTCCATCGGCGGCTCGTTCGGCATCTCGCTCTTCGGCGCCATCTTCGCCAACCGGCTCGCCGACTCCCCGGCCGGCGCCGCGTTCAGCGGGGGCGGCGGCGAGGGCGGCCGGATGGACCTGGAGAAGCTCAAGGCGCTGCCGGCGCAGACCCGGGAACTGGTCCTCGGCGGGCTCTCCGACGCCATCTCGCACGTGTTCCTCTGGGCGGTGCTCTTCACCGTCCTGGTGCCGCTGCTCGCCTGGTTCATCAAGGAGGTGCCGCTGCGCTCCAGCAACGACACCCCCGCGCCCGACGCCAGCGGCGAGGAGCAGGCCGAGGTCGCCCTCGGCAAGGCCGGCGTCTGACGCCGACCGCTTTTCGACGACATGCCGCAGGTCGTTCCTTCGCCGTGAGGTGAGGGGGCGACCTGCGGCGCATCGGGCGTACCGCGAGGCGTTGCCCCGAGGTGCGGCAGGGCGCGTCCGGCCGCCCGCGCCCGCGCGGGCGCGGCGGGGCGTCAGCGGCGGCCGAAGAGGGCGGTCAGGCGCCGCCAGAGCCGGGAGAGCATCCCCCGGCCGGTCGAATCGGCCGCGTCGGCGATCAGCTCACCGGCCAGCGCCTTCGTCGCCGGGTCCAGCGCCGGAGTGGCCAGGGCCAGGTGGGCCAGGGAGGTGGCGATGGGGACCGGCCGGTCCCGGGACACCGCCGCCACGTCGGCGAGCCGTTCGGCCACCACCGAGGCCACCTCGGGGCGTACCGCCGGGTCCACCCAGGCGGCGGTGACCAGGGCGAACAGCGCGGCCTCGGTGGTCCAGTCCTCCACACCCCAGACCAGTTCCAGCAGCACCCGGCGCCGGGTGGAGTCCGCCCACGGCTCGTCGGTGCGGTGGTGCAGCAGGCCGAGGCAGGCCCAGACCTGCGCGCAGCGCACCCAGAGCGACGGGTCCTGGTCGACCAGCACCCGCCCCAGCGCGGTGCCCGGCGCGTCGGGCGGGTGCACCAGCAGTCCGAGCAGGTCGGCCAGCTCCAGGGTGGCCAGGCCGACCGCGGCGTCGTACGCGGCCGGCGGGTGCGGCCAGGCCGGCTGGGCGAGCTGGCGCAACCGGTCGGCGGCCGCCGTGGACGGGGCGGGCAGCGCGGGCGCGACGCTCGTGCCGTCGTACCGCCAGAGCTGGCAGGTGCTGGCCCGGCGGGGTTCCCGCGGGTCGGGGTCGGCGACCTCGGCCACCTCGACCCGCAGCCCGGGCACCGCCGCCGTGGCGGTACGCACCGCGCTCGGCGGCTCCAGCCCGTCGAGGCGTACCGCGGCGGTGAGGGTGCCGTCGGCGGCCAGGCTCTGCCGCAGCACGTCGACCATCGTCCCGCCGGCCGGGGTGACCTGCCCCAGCCAGGGCCGGCCCCGACAGCACTCGGCCAGGTCGCCGTGCTCGTGACTGTCGTCGGGATGGTCGCGGACGAAGTCCGCCAGCGCCACCAGGTGCGCCACGTCGCCGTCGCGCTGGAAGCGCAGCCGGTGGGCGGTGTGCACGGCGCAGTCGAAGGTGGGGTCCCGGGCCAGCGCCCGGTCGATCCACTCCAGCGCCTCGTCGAGCCGGCCGTTGTCGGCCAGCGTCCCCGCGATGTCGGCGTAGACGGCCAGGTCGTCGGGGTCGTGCTCGACCGCCCGACCCAGCGCGGCGAGCGCCTCGCGGATCCGGCCGGCGCTGCGGTACGCGTACCCGAGCCACACCTCGCCGAGCTTCGACGGCTGTGCGCGTACTCCCCGGGAGGCCCAGGTGACGGCGAGGGCGACCTCGCCGACCCGCCGGGCCAGCGCGGACGCCGCCCCCAGCAGCAGGCCGTGGCCGGGGTGCGCGGCGACCGCGTTCCCGGCCAGGGTGAGGTACGCCCGCAGCGCCGCCCGGCCGGCCCGGGGCACCGGGTCGGGGACCGCCGCGCAGACCTGCATCAGCAGCCGGGCGATCCGGTCCGGGTCGAGTCGGGCGGCCAGCTCGGGCGCGACCACCCACGGCACCCCGGCCCAGTCGGAGCGGGGGGCGTGCGCGGTGGCGGCGGCGAGCAGGTCCAGCCCGTCGGCGGGTCGGCCGGCGGCGGCGAGCAGATGGGCCCGGGCGACGACGGTCCCGACGAAGGCGTGCCGGCCGAGCGGGAACAGCTCGAGCGCGTCCGGGCCGGCGGCGGCGGCCAGCCGGGCCAGCGTCTCGTGCGCCTCGGGCAGCGTGGGCGCCCGCATCAGCGCGCCGGCGACGTGGTCCGCGGCGTGCGTGAGGTCACCGGACTCCAGGGCCAGCCGGGCCAGGGCCAGTTCCTCCGCCGCGGTGAGCGCGGGTTCGTCCCTTCCCTCGGACACGTCGACCTTTCCTCCGCCGGTGCTTGCCTGGGCCGGGCAAGCCTAGGGGATCGCCGGCCGGTCCGTGATCCACGCCCCGGCCACCCGGGCCGGCCGCCACCACGCCGGCCGGCCCGCCGTGGCACGCTGGTGGGCGTGTCCACGCTGCGCGACCTCGCCGAGGAGCACACCCAGCTCCGGCCCTCCGACGTCGACCACCTGCACCGGCTCGCGGGGGACTGGCAGCTGCTGTCCGACCTCTCCTTCGCCGACCTGCTGCTCTGGGTGCCGGTCGACGGCGAGGGCACCTACCTCTGCGTCGCCCAGGTGCGGCCCACCACCGCGCCGACCGCCTACCTGGACGACCAGGTCGGCCGGATCGTCGGCGGGCCGGAGGTGGCGCACCTGGAGGTCGCCCACCGGCAGGGCCGGATCTGGCGGGAGGGCGACCCGGTCTGGTACGGCGACGTGCCGGCTCGGCACGAGGCGATCCCGGTGCGGCTGCGGACCGCCGAGGGGGAGGCCGGTGAGGTGATCGCGGTGGTCGGCCGGGACACCAACCTCTCCACCGCCCGTACGCCCAGCCAGCTGGAGCTGAACTACCTGACCACCGCCGACGACCTGGCCCAGATGATCGCCGACGGCACCTTCCCACCGCCCCGGCACCCGGGGGAGACCACCTCGGCGCCCCGGGTCGGCGACGGCCTGGTCCGGCTGGACGCGGGCGGCAAGGTCACCTACGCCAGCCCGAACGCGCAGTCCGCGTACCGACGGCTGGGATACGCCTCCCATCTGGTCGGGGAGGACCTGGCCAAGCTGCACCGGCGGCTGGCCGCCGACCCGCTGGAGGGCACCGACGCGGCCAACGGGGTGCTCGCCGCGCTGCGCGGCGAGGCGCCGCCCCGGCGGGAGATCGACGCCCGGGGCGCCACCATGCTGACCCGGTCCCTGCCGCTGATGCCGGCCGGGGTGCCGATCGGCGCGCTGGTGCTGGTCCGCGACATCACCGAGGTACGCCGCCGGGACCGGGCCCTGATCACCAAGGACGCCACCATCCGGGAGATCCACCACCGGGTGAAGAACAACCTCCAGACCGTGGCGGCGCTGCTCCGCCTCCAGGCCCGCCGGGTCTCCATGCCGGAGGCCCGGGTCGCGCTGGAGGAGTCGGTCCGCCGGGTCGCCTCGATCGCGCTGGTGCACGAGACCCTCTCCATGTCCAGCGACGAGGCGGTCGAGTTCGACGGCATCGTCGACCGGGTGGCCAGCGCGGCGACCGAGGTGGCGGCCACCGAGGTCTCCGTCGGCATGCGCCGGAAGGGGAGCTTCGGCGTGCTGCCCGCCGAGATCGCCACCTCGCTGGTGATGGTCCTCAACGAGCTGCTGCTCAACGCGGTCGAGCACGGCTTCCCGGCCCCCGGCGAGGACGGCCCGGCCCCGGCCGAGCCGGACGGGCGGCCCGAGGTGGTGGTGACCGCGCACCGGTTCCGCAAGCAGCTGCACGTGTCGGTGGCCGACAACGGCCGCGGCCTGCCCGCCGAGTTCGACGCCGAGCGGGGCGGCCGGCTGGGCCTGCAGATCGTCCGGGCGCTGGTCACCGGCGAGCTGCGCGGCACCATCGAGCTGCGCAACGGGGCCGAGGGCGGCACCGAGGCGATGCTGGTCGTCCCGCTCTCCCGCGGCACCGCCGACCGGCTCGCCGGCTGACCGCCCCGGGGCCGGGCCGGTTTCAGCGGCTGAGCAGGGCGACCGTCAGACCGGGCCGGTGCCAGACCTGGCGCACGGTGTAAGGGTCGCGCAGCGCCGCGCCCTTCGCGCCCGGCACGGCGGCCGGCGGGTCGTCGTGCCGCCCGGCGACCACCAGCCACACCCGGGGCACGCCGGCCAGGCACCCGGTCGGTCGGCCACACTCGTCGGCCCAGAGGTCGGCGCGCCGCCGCTGGTCGCGTACCACCAGCACGTCGCGGGGCCGCCGCGACCCCAGGTGGTACGCCGTGCCGACGTCCAGCAGCAGCGGCCCGTCCCGGGGTGACCAGACCACCGCGTCGCCGGCCCGCTGACCGTTTCCGATGATCCGGGCGGCCCCCCGGTAGTCGACCTCGGCGGTACGCGGCCAGTCGTGGGTGCGCCGGATCCCGGCCTGGTCGGGCAGGCCGAGCAGGCCGGCCAGGGCCACCACCGCCACCCCGGCCCGCAGTCGTACGCCGGCCAGCGCCACCCCCGCCAGCAGGCAACCGAACGGCACGGTGAGGGCGAGGTAGCGGGGCACCCAGAGCGGCACGTACCGCCCCGCGGCGAAGAGCAGCAGCGCCGGCGCCAGCAGGCAGGCCCCCGGCAGCACCGCCCGCCGGCCGGCCCGGGCGGCGCCGAGCGCGGCCGACCCGACCAGCAGCCCGCCGACCACACCGCTCTGGGCCAGCGCGCCGGGCAGCGCGGCCAGGTCGGCGAGCCGGGCCGGGTCGACCCAGTCCAGCTGCCGCGAGTGCTGGGCGCGGGCCAGCACCACCAGCGGGGCGACCAGGGCCGCCGCGGGCAGCAGGGCGAGCAGCCAGCACGTCACCGGCCCCGGTCCCGCCCGCCGTCGCCGGGCCGTGGTGGCCCGGCTCTCTCGGGCTGCTGTGGTCGGCTGCTCCCGGGCGGCGAGCACCGCGATGCCGTGGCCGGCGAGCAGGGTGAGCGCGAGGAGGTGGGTCAGCCCCAACGCGGCGACCGTGCCGGCGTACGCCGCCCAGCGGGCCCTCGCCTGGGCCGGCCGGCGCAGCGCGTCGACCAGCAGCAGCGTGGCGAGCACGGCGAGGAGGGTGGCCAGCGCGTACGGGCGGGCCTCCTGGCCGTACCGCGAGGTGCCGGGGAGGACCGCGAACAGCAGCCCGGCGAGCAGCCCGGCCCGGGCGCCGAAGAGCCGCTCCCCGAGCCCGGTGGTCAGCGCGGCGGCTCCGGTCATGGCCAGTGCCGACGGCAGCCGCAGCGCGGCCGGCGAGTCCCCGGCCAGCGCGATCCAGCCGTGCATGAGCAGGTAGTACGGGGCGGTGACCGCGTCGACGTTCCCCGCCATCCGGGCCAGGTCGCCGGTCGGCCGGGTGGCCGCGCTCCAGGTGGCCAGCTCGTCCCGCCACGGCTGGGCCCGACCGATACCGATCAGGGTCACCAGCAGCGTCAGCCCCGTCGGCCAGACCCATACCGGAACACCTGGCACTCCGGCCCGTACGCCGCCCGGTCCGTCCCGTCGCCCGCTGCGCCGCGCGCCGGCCCACCCGCCGGTTCCGAGCGGACTCCCGGCCCTGCGCCGGCCTGCTCCCTCGGACATCTCGGCCACCCACCGAGCCTCGCACCCCCCGCCCCCACCCAAGGCCGAAAGCCCCACCCCACCCCCCACCCCCACCCCCACCCCCCACCCCCCACCCCGGCCGGCCCCTCCGCCGGGCCGTTGATCATGAAGTTAGCGTCGACAAAAGGGGCGATCCGCGACGCTAACTTCATGATCAACAAAACCGGGGCGGGGGAGGGGGCGTAGGTGGGGGTGGGCCCGTGATGTGGGATGGGGAACTTGTTCGTTGGCCGGGTCAGCTGCGGTGTGGCAGCATGACCGTCATGACCGCCGCTGTCGTCCGCCGCTTCGTGGCTCGTCGCCACGTCGATTACGGCCGCGTGCGCAGCGCGATCTGTCCGGCCTACTGACGACGCCCGACCAATCTGTCTCGGGCGCGCTTCCGCGCCGGCCGTTCCGACACCGTTGTCCTCGGCCCCCGGCTCTGGGGTCGGCCGTCGCGCCCGCGCTCCCACCGAGGCATCAGCAGACAACGGAGGACGCCGCGATGGCGGTCAGCAGCACCCCGGCCCGCGCTCAGGACCCGACGGCCCCCGCCGCACGGGCGCCCCGCCGCCAGCGCGGGGAGGGACAGTGGGCGTTGGGGCACCGGGAGCCGCTCAACGCCAACGAGCGGATCAAGAAGGACGACGACCCGCTGAACGTCCGGGCCCGGATCGAGAACATCTACGCGCACGGCGGCTTCGCCTCCATCGACCCGCAGGACCTGCGCGGCCGGTTCCGCTGGTGGGGCCTCTACACCCAGCGCAAGGCCGGCATCGACGGTGGTCGCACCGCGGTACTGGAGCCGCACGAGCTGGAGGACGAGTTCTTCATGCTCCGGGTCCGGGTCGACGGCGGTCAGCTGTCCCTGGCCCAGCTCCGGGTGATCGCCGACATCTCCCGTGAGTTCGCCCGGGACACCGCCGACATCACCGACCGGCAGAACATCCAGTACCACTGGATCCGGGTCGAGGACATGCCGGAGATCTGGCGCCGGCTGGAGTCGGTGGGGCTCCAGACCACGGAGGCGTGCGGCGACTGCCCGCGCATCGTGCTGGGCAGCCCGGTCGCCGGGGTGGCCCCGGACGAGCTGGTGGACCCCACCCCGGCGATCGACGAGATCGTCCGCCGGTACGTCGGCGACAAGGCGTACTCGAACCTGCCCCGTAAGTTCAAGACCACCATCTCCTGGCTGGTCGACACCCCGTACGAGGCGAACGACATCGCCTTCCTCGGGGTGGACCACCCCGAGCACGGCCCCGGCTTCGACCTCTGGGTCGGTGGCGGCCTCTCCACCAACCCGATGCTGGCCAAGCGGCTCGGCGTCTGGGTTCCGCTGGCCGAGGTGCCCGACGTCTGGGCCGGGGTGGTCGGCATCTTCCGCGACTACGGCTACCGCCGGCTGCGCAACCGGGCCCGGCTGAAGTACCTGGTCTCCGACTGGGGGATCGAGAAGTTCCGCGAGGTGCTGGAGAAGGAGTACCTGGGCCGCACCCTGCTGGACGGGCCGGCGCCCGAGCTGCCGGCCAAGCCGATCGACCACATCGGCGTGCACCCGCAGCGTGACGGCCGCAACTACGTCGGCGCCGCGCCGGTGGTCGGGCGGGTCTCCGGCGGGCAGCTGGCGAAGCTCGCCGACGCGGTCGAGGCGCACGGCAGCGACCGGGTGCGGCTCACCCCGTACCAGAAGCTGCTGGTGCTCGACGTGCCGCCGGAGCGGACGGAGTCCCTGGTCGAGACGCTGCGCGGGATCGGCCTGGAGGCCCGGCCGTCGGCCTGGCGGCGCGGCACCATGGCCTGCACCGGCATCGAGTTCTGCAAGCTGGCCATCGTCGAGACCAAGGCCCGCGGCGAGGAGCTGGTGGCCCGGCTGGAGGAGCGGCTGCGCGACTTCGACGCCGACATCTCCATCCACCTCAACGGCTGCCCGAACGCCTGCGCCCGCACCCAGGTCGCCGACATCGGGTTGAAGGGCCAGCTGGTGGTGGGCCCGGACGGCCGTCAGGTGGAGGGCTTCCAGGTGCACCTCGGTGGCGGCCTCGGCATGGCACAGGGGCAGACCGCCGGGTTCGGCCGCAAGCTGCGCGGCCTGAAGACCACCGCCGACGAGCTTCCCGAGTACGTGGAACGACTGGCCCGCCGCTACCTGGCCGGCCGGAGCGAGGGCGAGGCGTTCGCCAACTGGGTGATCCGGGTCGACGAGGAGGAACTCCGATGAGTGAAACCCGTTCCGCACCGCTGTACTGCCCCTACTGCGGCGAGGAGGACCTGCGGCCGAACGAGGCCGGGCACGGCGCCTGGGAGTGCCACGCCTGCGCGCGGGTCTTCACCGTCAGGTTCGCCGGCCTGCTCTCCCGGGCGGTGACCCGATGAGCCTCACCTCCGCCGCGGGCCTGGGCCTGGTCGGCATCGGCGGCCCGCGCACCGACGACCCGGCCCGCCGGGACCCGGAGGAGCTGCGGGCGCTGGCCGAACGGGCCGGCCGGGAGCTGGAGGGCGCTCCCGCCCTGGAGATCGCCCGCTGGGCGGCGGAGACCTTCGGCGACCGGTTCTGCGTGACCAGCTCGATGGCCGACGGTGTCCTGGCCCACCTGGTCTCCCGGGTCGCCCCCGGCGTCGACGTGGTCTTCCTCGACACCGGCCTGCACTTCCCGGAGACGCTGCGGGTGCGCGACGAGGTGGCCCGGCGGCTGCCGGTGAACGTCCGCTCGATCCGGCCCCGCCGCACCGTCGGCCAGCAGGACGGCGAGCACGGCCCACGGCTGTTCGAGCGGTCCCCCGACGACTGCTGCCAGCTGCGCAAGGTCGAGCCGCTGGAGCGGGCCCTCGGCGGGTACGACGCCTGGGCGGCGGGCCTGCGCCGGGACGAGTCGCCGACCCGGGCGAACACGCCGGTGGTGACGTTCGACGCCCGGCGCGGCAAGGTCAAGGTGAACCCGATCGCCGCCTGGCGCCAGTCCGACGTCGACGCCTACGTCTCCCGGTACGACATCCCGGTCAACGAGCTGTTCGGCCGCGGCTACGGCTCGATCGGCTGCTGGCCCTGCACCCGCCGTACGAAGGCGGGGGAGGACGCCCGGGCCGGCCGCTGGGCGATGTTCGAGAAGACCGAGTGCGGCCTGCACCTCTGACCGGCCTGGTGCCGCCGGTGGTGCTGGTGGCGCACGGCAGCCGGGATCCCCGGGCGGCGGAGGCGACCCGGGCCCTGGCCCGCGCCGTCGAGGCGGCCCGGCCCGGCGGTGTGGTGCTGCCGAGCTGGCTGGACCACACCGAGCCGGGGCCGACGGACGTGCTGCGGGAGCTGGCCGCCGCCGGGCACCGGGACGTCGTGCTGGTGCCGCTGCTGCTCACCGCCGCGTACCACCGGCGGGTGGACGTGCCGGCCGCGGTGGCGGCGGCCCGGGAGACCGCGCCGGACCTGACGGTACGCGTCACCGACGTGCTCGGCCCGGTGGCCGGTGCGGTCGACGATGCCCTGCTGGGGGCGTTGCGCCGCCGGCTGGCCGAGGCGACCCCCGGCGGGTACGACGCCCTGGTGCTGGCCGCGGCGGGCACCCGTGACCCGCGGGCCCGGGGTTCCGTGGGTCGAGTGGCCGCCGCGCTGGGCGGGGCGCTGCACGTTCCGGTCCGGGTGTCGTACGCCTCGGCCGCCCCACCGGCCGCCGGGCCGGCGGTGACCCGGCTACGCGCCCGGGGCGCGCGTCGGGTGGCCGTGGCCGCCTACTTCCTCGCCCCGGGGCTCTTCCACGACGCGGTGGTGGCCGCCGCCCGGGAGGCCGGCGCGGTGGCCGTGGCCGCCCCGTTGACCGACGTCCCGGACCTCGCCGAGCTGGTGCTGCGGCGCGTCACGTCGGCCGGCTGAGCGGGGACAGCAAAACGCCCCGGAGGTTGACCCTGCCGGGGCGTACAGCTGTGGTGCGGTCGGTTCAGGCGGAGTGGGCGCGCAGCACCCGGAGCCCACCGCGACGCTTGACCGCGCGGCGCTCCTCTTCACTCATCCCGCCCCAGACGCCGGCGTCCTGACCGGACTCCAGCGCCCACTGAAGGCAACTGTCCGTCACCGGGCAACGCCGGCAGACGGCCTTGGCCTGCTCCACCTGCAGCAGAGCCGGCCCGGACGTCCCGATCGGGAAGAACAGCTCCGGGTCCTCGTCGCGGCAGACGGCATCGTGGCGCCAGTCCATGGCGGCAACACTCCTCATTCTGGATGGGTGACAGATGTCGCTCGTTGCTTTTTCTATATGCGTCCGCAATGCCGGCAGTGACGGTTCGCGTCGACCTATTCGGCAATGCGTGAGCAGGCTGTGGGCCCCGTGGACCTGCTGGAACAGCTCAACCTGACGAGCATATCCAGGCAATGTCCCGGTAACACAAGTGCGCTTGTGAATACTTTCACGAACGCTCGCGATGTCAAGGGTGACGCTCGGAAAAACTCCGCACGGTGAGCAAGCTCACGACCCTTTTGTCCGGGTTTCCGGTACCTCTGGTTACCCGCCGTACCACAGTCGAGGATCAATATAGTACAGTCCGCGTGACATTGCTGACATTTCCGGCACCAACCCTCCTGGTGTGGCGGGCTGCCGCATCCGTGCGGCACATCACCGCTCGACCAAGGGCTGTACCCGAGACCTAGCAGATTACTCTCAGTGCGTCCGGTACGGATGTGAATCTAACTTTCTGTCGCTCGCCAAGATAGTCCCCGTCCAGCTGAAAAGCCTGCGGACGGGCCGAGACCAGCGTGAACTCCGGCACGTCGTGCAGCCGCAGCACCTGGCGCCCGCGCGGATCGGGCTGACGGGACAGCGTCTGGCTCACCGTCCGTGCCGTACTGGCCACCCGGAGTCGACGCAACGCGAGCACGTCCAGGCCCAGATCGAACGAGGCCGCCGGATTCGGGTTGATCTCCCGGTCGCCCAGGTACGTCCACGGGGCGGTGTTCTGGATGATCGCCGTGGCCAGATCCTCCTCGGCCTGCTCGCCCGGCCGCTCCAGGCTGATCGCCGGATGCCGCCGGTCGGAGGAGAAGAAGTACTGCGCGAACGTCGAGCGCATGTAGAGCGCCGGGGTGGAGATTCGCCCCCGCCGCCGCGCCTGCTCCACCCGGTGGATCACCGCGGCGTCCACCCCGAAGCCGGCGCAGAAGGTGAAGTACCGGTCGTCCGCCCGGCCCAGCCCGATGGTCCGGGACCGGCCCAGGCGCAGCCCCTCCAGGATCATCGAGGTGCCCTCCGGCCACTCCCGGGGCAGCCCCAGGGCGCGCGCGAAGACGTTCGTGGAGCCGCCCGGCACGGTCGCCAGGGCGGGCAGCCGCTGCGCGGGCGTACCGTCGGCCTCCGGGGTGCCGGGCAGGCCGGCCATCAGGCCGTTCACCACCTCGTTGACCGTGCCGTCACCACCGAGGGTGACCACCACGTCGACGCCCTCCTCGGCCGCCTCGCGGGCCAGGGTGGTGGCGTGACCACGCCGCCGGGTGTACCGGACGGAGAGGTCGACCTCACTACGCAGCGCCCGGACCAGCACGTCCCGGCTGCGCTCACTGGTGGTGGTGGCCTTCGGATTGACCACCAGGACAGCCCGCATGGGCGGCACTGTACCGCGCCGGCGCACCGGTATCGTGTCGCGCGTGACCATCGCCCCCGACCCGAATCCCGCCACGCTGAGTTGGGCCGTCCGGCTGCTGCGGGCCGAGGCGGTCGCCCTCGGCCTGGTCGCCGCCTGGCTGATCTGGGCGGACCTCACCGCCGACACCGTCGACCTGACCTCGGCGCTGCTGGTCACCGGGTTCGCCGTCGCCGCGGCGGTCGGGCTCTGGGCGCTCGGTGGGGCACTCGCCGCCCGTAAGGCCGGGGCCCGGGCGCCGGCCATCGTGCTCCAGTTGATGCTGCTGCCGATCGGCTGGTACATGATCCAGGGCGGCCTCGGCTGGCTGGGCGTGCCGCTGATGGCGCTCGGGGTCGGGGTGAGCGCGCTGCTGGTCAGCCCGCCGACGACCCGGGCGCTGGGCCTGGGCTGACGGCCGCGCCCGGTCGGCGCGGCCGGTGGCTCACCAGCCGGAGGAGCGCCGGGTGAGCAGCGAGATGGTCGCCCGGCCGTCCGACGCCGTCGCCGACGCGTCGGTGGTCAACGCGGTCAGCACCTTCCAGGCGAACGAGGACTCCGACGGCAGCGTCGCGCCGCGCACGGTCGGCACGGTGACCTCCACGCCCAACGCGTCGTCGGTGACGGCGAACCGGCAGTCCAGCTCGGCGTCCCGGGTGGCGATGGCGAGCAGCATCGCGCAGGCCTCGTCGACCGCGATCCGGAGATCCTCGATCTCGTCGAGGGCGAACTGGAGCCGGGCCGCGAGGCCGGCCGTGGCCGTGCGCAGCACGCCGAGGTAGCCGCCGTCGGCGGGCACGGTCAGGTGGACCACGTCGTCGTCGATGGTCGGCCGTCCGGTCAGTTGAGTCACGCCGCATCCCCCCGGTCGGGGACTCTACCCGTACCCGGCTCCGGGCGGGCGGTGAGCGTCGCCCCCGCGGCCGGCGGCCCGGTCAGCTCGGCCGCCAGCGCGTCCAGCGCCGGGCCGGCGAGCCGGTACGACACCCACTCCTGGAGCTGCGTGGCGCCGATCGCGGCGTAGAAGCGGGCGGCCGGATTCCAGTCGAGCATCGACCAGTCCAGCCGCTGGTAGCCGCGCTCGACACAGACCGCGGCCAGGGCGGCCATCAGTGCCCGGCCGGCCCCGCTGCCCCGCAGCGCGGGGCGGACGTACAGGTCCTCCAGGTAGATGCCGTGCCCACCGGCCCAGGTGGAGAAGTTGAGGAACCAGAGCGCGAAGCCGACCGGCTCGCCACTCGAGTCCGCGGCCACGTGGCCGAAGAGCGCCGGCGACGGGCCGAACAGGGCGGCCCGCAACTGCTCCCCGGTCAGGTGGCACTGCTCCGGGGCGCGTTCGTAATCGGCCAGCTCGTGCACCATCGCGACGACGGCCGGCACGTCCTCGGGACGTGCCGGCCGGATCGTGAACGCCGGGGAGGGAAGGCTCACGCCTTCTTGGTCTCCCAGAAGATCTTCGAGATCTCGTCGATCTTCTGCAGCAGCTCGTCGGCCTTCGCCGGGTCGGTCGCACCCTTGGCGCCGGCCGCGCCGGCCGCCTTGGTTGCCTCGTTGAAGAGCTGGTGCAGGTGCGGGTACTTCTCGAAGTGGGCCGGCTTGAAGTAGTCGGTCCAGAGCACCCAGAGGTGGTGCTTGACCAGCTCGGCCCGCTGCTCCTTGATCAGGATCGCGCGGGTGCGGAACTCCGGGTCGGTGTTCGACTGGTACTTCTCGCAGATCATTTTGACCGACTCGGCCTCGATCCGGGCCTGGGCCGGGTCGTAGACGCCGCACGGCAGGTCGCAGTGGGCGCTGGCGGTCACGCGGGGCGTAAGGATGCGAGGAAGGCGCATCAGGATCCTCCATGGGACGTTTGCGATGATCCAAGCTGACATTACTCCTGGACGTGCTGCCCGGCGGCGTGGAGGTGAAACCCGGATGCGCCCCGACGAAGGACCCGCGCCGCCCCGGCTCCGCGGTTTCCTGGTGCCCGTGCTGGTCACCGGGCCGTCCATGGCCCCCACGCTGCGCCACGGCGACGCCGTCCTGGTCCGCCCCGGCGACCGGCGGGTACGACCCGGGGACGTGGTGGTCGCCGTCTTCCGCAGCCGCCCCGACCTCCTGGTGGTCAAGCGCGCCGAGCGGCGTGACGGCGACGGCTGGTGGCTGCGCGGCGACAACCAGCTGGTCACCGACGACTCCCGGGCGTACGGGCCGGCCGACGTGCACGGCCGGGTGGTGGCCCGGTGGTGGCCCCGGCCGGGGCTGGTGCGGGCGACGCGGGGCTGACGCTCCGCTGACTTTATGACCCCGATCACATCGGGGCCCCGTGCGCGTCACTATGCTCGGAAAGTGCCCGGGTGACCCCCGCACCGCCTGCTCCCGCCCGCCGCTGAACCTCGCGCCGGGCCGGGCCGGTCCGTCTGCTCGACAGATCCTGGAGTCACCATGTCTTCGTCCGTCCCGGACCCCGCCGATCCCGTCTTCCGGTTGCACGTCGGCGGCAAGCTCGCCGTCGCCTCGACCGTCCCGCTGACCAGCCGGGAGGACCTCTCCCTCGCGTACACCCCCGGGGTGGCCCGGGTCTGCGAGGCGATCGCCGCCGACCCCGCCCTCGTCGATGACTACACCTGGGTGTCGCACACCGTCGCCGTGGTGACCGACGGCTCGGCGGTACTCGGACTGGGCAACATCGGCCCGCGCGCCGCGCTGCCGGTGATGGAGGGCAAGGCGGTGCTGTTCAAGCAGTTCGGCGGCGTGGACGCCGTGCCGATCTGCCTGGACACCCAGGACGTCGACGAGATCGTCGCCACGGTGAAGGCGCTCGCCCCGTCGTTCGGCGGGATCAACCTGGAGGACATCAGCGCCCCCCGCTGCTTCGAGGTGGAACGCCGGCTCGACGACGAGCTGCCGATCCCGGTCTTCCACGACGACCAGCACGGCACCGCGATCGTGGTGCTGGCCGCGTTGCGCAACGCCGCCACCCTGCTCGACCGCAAGCTCGGCGACCTGCGGGTGGCGGTCAGCGGCGCCGGCGCGGCCGGCGTTGCGGTGACGAAGATGCTGATCGCCGGGGGAGTCAACCCGGGCCAGGTGGTGGTCTGCGACTCCAAGGGGATCATCGGCCGGCACCGGGAGCTCACCGGCACCAAGGCCGAGCTGGCCGAGCTCACCAACGCCGAGGGCCGTCAGGGCGACGTCACCGAGGCGCTGCGCGGAGCGGACGTGCTGGTCGGCGTCTCCGGCGGCCGGATCCCCGAGGAGGCGGTCGCCGGGATGGCCCCCGGTGGCATTGTCTTCGCCCTGGCCAACCCCACCCCGGAGGTGCACCCCGAGGTGGCGGCCCGGCACGTCGCGGTGGTCGCCACCGGGCGCAGCGACTACCCCAACCAGATCAACAACGTGCTCGCCTTCCCCGGTGTGTTCCGCGGCGCGCTCGACGCCCGGGCCACCCGGATCACCGACGGGATGAAGGTGGCCGCCGCCGACGCGATCGCCGGGGTGGTCGACGGGGCGCTGAGCGCCCACGCGATCGTGCCGTCGCCGCTGGACCCGCGGGTCGCGCCCGCCGTGGCCGAGGCGGTCGCCGAGGCCGCCCGCCGCGACGGGGTCGCCCGCGCCTGAGGAGTAAGGAAGGGGCCCTTCTTATCGCATTTCGCATGGGAAGGGCCCCTTCTTAACGGGCGCTCAGCTTGTTACCGTGCGGATCATGCGTGCCGCCTATGCCTCGGCCTTCGACGCCGACAACCCGCTCGCCGCGCTCACCGTCGGCGAGCGGCCCGAGCCGACCCACCCGCAGGACGACTGGGTCACCGTGCAGGTGCGGGCCAGCTCGCTCAACCACCACGACCTGTGGTCGCTGCGCGGCGTCGGGCTCAGCGGCGACCAGCTGCCGATGATCCTCGGCTGCGACGCGGTGGGGCAGGACCCGGAGGGCAACCAGGTGGTGATCTACCCGGTGGTCCCCACCCCGGGCGACCCGCGCGGGATGTCGATCCTCTCCGAGCACTTCCCCGGCACCTTCGCCGAGCGGGTGGCCGTACCCCGGATGAACCTGCTGCCGCTGCCGGCGGGCCTGTCGGTCACCGACGCGGCGTGCCTGCCCACGGCCTGGCTGACCGCGTGGCGGATGCTCACCACCAAGGGCCGCGCCGACGAGGCCGAGTCGGTGCTGGTGCAGGGCGCGGGCGGCGGGGTCGCCACCGCGGCCGTCGCGCTCGGCCTGGCGCTGGGCAAGCGGGTGTACGCGACCAGCCGCGACGCCGCCAAGCGGGACCGGATCACCGAGCTGGGCGCGACCGCCCTGGAGCCGGGGGCACGGCTGCCCGAGCGGGTCGACCTGGTGATCGAGACCGTCGGCGCGGCGACCTTCGACCACTCGCTGAAGTCGGCGGCCCCGGGGGCCCGGATCGTCGTCTCCGGGGCGACCGCGGGCCACGAGCCCAAGGTCAACCTGCGTCGGGTCTTCGCCATGCAACTGGAGATCCTCGGCACCTCGATGGGCACGCCGGGGGAGTTGACCGAGCTGCTGGCGTTCTGCGCCGAGCACGAGGTGCGCCCGGTGGTGGACGGCGTGGTGCCGTTCAGCCGGGTCGAGGAGGCATTCGCCCGGCTGCACTCCGGCGACGTCTTCGGCAAGGTGGTCATCGACCACACCGCCTGAGTCAGAGCTGGTCGTCGAGGGTCGCCAGGTTGCCGCGGCGGGCCTCGGCGGGCATCCGGTCCCGCGCCGCCGCGTCCCCGTAGAGGGTCCAGCGGAGGAACTCGACGGTGGTGTCGGCGACCACCCGCAGCGCCGCGCCGTCGGTGAGCAGCGCCCGGCCGTGGTCACCCTTGGTCAGGCTGAGCATCGCCTTCGGCCAGGGCACCGCGTCGTAGACGGCCTTGCCGGCGGAGTAGGCGACCACCTCGTCGGCCCGGCCGTGCACGAACAGCTGCGGGGCGGCCGCCCCGGCGAAGGCCGTGCCGACGCCGAGCCCGGTCCCGGCGAAGACCACCCCGGCGTCCAGCCGCTCGTCGCGGCCGGCGGTGAACAACCCGATGGTGGTCACCCCGCCGGCCGAGTGCCCGGCCGCGGCCACCCGGTCGGTGGCCAGCCGGCCGCGCAGCGGGTCGCCGGCGGCGCCGTCGAGGGCGAGCACCTTTGTCAGCGCGTACGACACGTCGGCCGGCTGGTTCAGCACGTCGAGGATGCTGCCGTCGGCGCCCTTGCGGGTGTGTGGGAAGGCCGGCGCGGCCACCACGAAGCCGGCCGCCGCCCAGCGGGTCAGCAGCGTCGCGTAGTCGCCCGGCTCGCCGCCCAGCCCGTGGCTGAACATCACCACCGGGAACCGGCCGGCCGCCGCCGGAACCGACCGCTGCGCCGACCCGCCGGCCGCACCCGGGGCCGGGTACCAGAGCGTCACCGGCAGCGGCCGGTCGCCGCCGCGGTTCAGCTTCAGCTGGCGTACGCCGACGGCGAAGGCCCGGGTGGGGGCGTGCCCCTCGGGCACCCGCGGCGCCGGCACCGTGGCCTTCGTGTCGGCCGGTGGCGTGCTGGCCGGTGGGGTGGGCGCGGCGGGGCGCGCGCTCGGGGCCGGGTCGCCGGAGCAGCCGGCCAGCCCGACGGTCAACAGGGCGACGGCAAGCAGGGCGCGGGTGAGGGGGCCGAACATGACGTCGATTGTGCCTCGCTCCGGTGCCCCGCCGACCGGGTTCGGCTCAGCCGTCGCCGGCCACGGCGGCGCGCAGCCGGACCAGGTCGGTGGCGTCCTTCGGCCGGCGCGGCCGATCGGGCATCCAGACCGGGTACATCTCCTTGAACTCGATCTGCGCGGCCGGGGTGATCACCGGGGCGGTGAGCTGGCCGATCCGGCCGGCCGGAGCGGTGAGCATCCCGGCGGGCAACGGTGTGCCCGCCCACGGCCCGCCGCCGACCACCAGCCGCCCGGCGGCGTCCCGGGCCAGGTAGGCGAAGCTCAGCTCGACGCCGTCACGGCGCAGCTCGAGCTGCCGATCGACAGGCATCGCCGGGTCCGGGCGCCAGCCGGCGTCGGCCAGCAGAGCGGCGAGCCGGCCGGCGTCGGCGGTCAGGCCCAGCACCTCGACGATCGCGGCCAGCTGCCGTCCGGTCGGCCCCTCGGCGTCCACGCCTCAGCCGCTCAGGCGGTCGTCGAAGGTGCTGACGTCGAGGTGGCCGGCGAGCGGGTCGTCCCGGCCGGCGTCCAGACGGACCAGGTACCGGATCACCCGCCAGCCGTCGGCGGGCTGGTTGCGTACGTCGGCCCGGGTGAAGTGGCTCGCCCGCAGGTTGGTCCGGGGGTACGTCGGCGCGGCGACCACGAACCCGGCGGCGGCCCACCGGGTGGTCAGCGGGGCGTGCAGCTCGGGCAGGCTGCGCAGGCCGTGGCTGTAGACGATCACCGGGAACCGACCGGCGGCCGGTCGTCCACCCGCGGTCGGGTACCAGACGGTCAGCGGCAGCGGCCGGGAACCGGCCGGGTCGACGGTCAGCTGCCGCACACCGACGGGGTACGTCGAGCGCGGCGCGGACTGGGCCGGGGCGACCCCGCCGCTGCCCGTGGTGCCTGTCGTGCCCCTGGCGCCCGTGGCTGCCGTGGTGCCGGTGGTGGCGGCGGTTGCCGGGCCACAGCCGGCCAGCAGTGCCGTCACCAACACTGCCGCCAGCCGTCGTGCCCCCACCTGTTCCACGGTAGAGGCGACCGGTCCGGGCCGGCCCCACCGTCCGGACCGGGTCGGGCCACCACCCGGCGGGTTCGCCGGGGCCGGCCGGACCGACCTCGGCGCGCCGGCCCGGTGAGCGCCAGGATGTCGACGGTCTTCGCTATCGTCACCGCATGTCTGAGAACTACACCGACCCGAGCGGCAACACCGAGCAGTTCCGCGCCTTCGCACACACCCCCGAGGCCGCCGCCACCCCGGCGCCGTCCCGCCTGCCGCTGATCGTCGCCGCCGCCGTGGTGGCCGTCGTGCTCCTCGCCCTGGCCGCCTGGCTCGCCCTCTCCTGAGCCTCGCCGATCGGTCGCCCGGCGTGGCGTTCCGTCGCGCCGGCGAGCATTCGCAAGGGTGCTTTCGAGCTGATGTCGTGAACGATTCAGCCGAGCGAGGGCAGCGTCGCCGTCCCGACGTGGAGACGAACGGCGGTCGCCCCCGCCGGCGGTGACTCGTCTGCGACATCAGCTCCACAGCGTCCGCCCGGACCCATCCGCCCCGGTCAGGCTCGCGCCCCGGCGACTCTCAGGTGGCGGAGTCGAGGACCGCGCGGGTCTCCCGGGCGATCTCCCGCTCCTCGTCGGTGCCGACCACGCAGACCGCCACCTCCGCCCCCTCCGGCGAGATCAGCCGGTCACCGCTGCCGGCGTTGCGCTCCTCGTCCACCGTGATGCCGAGCCGGTCCAGCCCGGCCAGGGAAGCGGCCCGGACCGGCGCGGCGTGCTCACCCACCCCGGCGGTGAAGGTGACCGCGTCGACCCGGCCGAGCAGCGCGTGGTACGCGCCGACGTACTCCTTGATCCGGCGGCAGTAGACGTCGAAGGCGAGCGCGGCGGCGGCGTCCCCGGCGGCCCGGCGTTCCAGCACCTCCCGCATGTCGTTGACCCCGGTCAGGCCGAGCAGGCCGCTGCGGTGGTTGAGCAGGTCGTCGATCTCGTCCACCCCCATCCCCGCCTCCCGGCGCAGGTGGAAGATCACGGTCGGGTCGAGGTCACCGCTGCGGGTGCCCATCACCAGGCCCTCCAGTGGGGACATCCCCATCGAGGTGGCGACGCTGCGCCCACCGGAGACCGCGCAGGCGCTCGCGCCGTTGCCCAGGTGCAGCGTGACGACGTTCAGCTCCGCGGCGGGACGGTCCAGCAGCTCCGCCGTGCGCCGGGAGACGTACGCGTGCGAGGTGCCGTGGAAGCCGTACCGGCGGATGTCGTGCCGGCGGGCGACCTCCCGGTCGATGGCGTAGACGGCGGCGGCCTCGGGCAGGGTGTGGTGGAACGCGGTGTCGAAGACCGCCACCTGCGGGACGTCCGGCAGGGCCTCCCGGGCCGCGACGATTCCGGCCAGGTTCGCCGGGTTGTGCAGCGGGGCCAGCGGCACCAGCTCCTCGATCGCGGCGAAGACCGCGTCGTCGATGAGCACCGGCTCGCTGAACTTCCGGCCGCCGTGCACCACCCGGTGCCCGACCGCGCGCAGCCCGGCCAGGTCCAGCCGGCCGAGGATCTCCCGCACCGCCGCCGCGTGGTCCGCCGGCCCACCACCCGGCTCGCCGACCCGCTCGACGAGGCCCTTGTCGCGGACCTCGTCGCCGTCGAACAGCCGGTACTTCACCGACGACGACCCGCAGTTGAGCACCAGCACCCGGTCGGTCACGAGCCCTCCTCCGGCGTCCCGGCCGCCTGGATGGCCGTGATCGCCACGGTGTTGACGATGTCGGGGACGGTGGCGCCCCGGGACAGGTCGTTGACCGGCCGCCGCAGCCCCTGCATCACCGGGCCGACGGCCACCGCCCCGGCCGACCGCTGGACCGCCTTGTACGTGTTGTTGCCGGTGTTCAGGTCCGGGAAGATGAAGACCGTGGCCCGCCCCGCCACCGCGCTCTCCGGCAGCTTGGTGGCCGCGACCTGCGGATCGATCGCGGCGTCGTACTGGATCGGCCCCTCGACCAGCAGGTCGGGCCGGCGTTCCCGGACCAGCTTGGTGGCCGCCGCGACCTTCTCCACGTCGGCGCCGGCGCCCGAGTCACCGGTCGAGTAGGACAGCATCGCCACCCGCGGCTCGATGCCGAACCGGGCGGCGGTGTCCGCCGAGGAGATGGCGATGTCGGCGAGCTGGGCTGCGTCCGGGTCGGGGTTGACCGCGCAGTCGCCGTAGACCAGCACCCGGTCGGCCAGCAGCATGAAGAAGACGCTGGAGGCGACGGAGACCCCCGGCACGGTACGGATGATCTCGAAAGCCGGGCGGATGGTGGCCGCCGTGGTGTGGGTGGCGCCGGAGACCATCCCGTCGGCCCGCCCGGTCGCCACCATCATGGTCCCGAAGTAGTTCGGCTGGGCGACGATGTCGTGCGCCAGCTCCGGGGTGACCCCCCGGTGGGCGCGCAGCTTCGCGTACGCGGTGGCGAACTCGTCGCGCCACTCGCTGCCGGCCGGGTCGACCACCTGCGCGCCGCCGATGTCGATGCCCAGTTCCCGGGTACGCCGGGCGACGTCGTCGGGGCGGCCGAGCAGGGTCAGGTCGGCCACGCCCCGGCGGAGCAGGATCTCCGCCGCCCGCAGGATCCGCTCCTCGGACCCCTCGGGCAGCACCAGCCGACGCCGGTCGGCCCGGGCCCGGTCGAGCAGGTCGTACTCGAACATCAGCGGGGTGACCCGCTCGGAGCGGCTGACCCGCAGCCGGCGGGCCAGATCGACGGTGTCCACGTTCGCCTCGAAGGCGCCGAGGGCGGCGTCCACCTTGCGCGGGTTGGCGGTGCTGGGCCGGCCCTCGATCCGGCTGGACGCCTCCACCGTGTCGTAGCTGTCGCTGGGCACCGAGAGCACGGCGAGGCCGGTGTTCAACCCCTCCACCAGGCGCATCGCCCGCGGGTCCGGCTGCTCGCCGAGGGTGAGCACCAGGCCGGCCACCGACACCTGGCCGGCCACGTGCGCGGCACTCGCGGCGACCAGCAGGTCGGCCCGGTCGCCGGGGGTGATCACCAGCGCGCCCTCGGTCAGGTGGTCGAGCAGGGTCGGCACGTGCGCCGCGCCCACCACGTAGTCCAACACGTCCCGGCCCAGCGCCGCGTCGTCGCCGGCCAGCAGGGTGGCGCCGAGCGCCGAGGCCACCTCGGCCACCGTCGGCGCCGACACGGTCGGCACCTCCGGGATGGCGTACGCGGGCACCGGCAGCTCCGGCAGGGTCATCGCCCCCGGCACCCGGTTGGCGATCACCGCCAGCACGGTCGCGCCCAGGTCCACCAGGTCGTGGTACGCCCCGCGCGCGGCGGCCGCGATGGCCTCCGGGCGCTGCCCGAAACCGTCGATCACCGGCACCACCACGCTGCCGAACTCGGTGGCCAGCCGGGCGTTGAAGGCCAGCTCGCGGGGGCCGGCGCCGTCCCCGCCGTCGGCGAAGTCGCTGCCGACCACCACCACGGCCGGGCAGCGTCGCTCCACGTCCCGGTAGCGCTCGACGATCCGGGAGATCAGCTCCTCCCGCCGTCCCTCGGCCACCAGCGCGGACGCCTCGGCGTAGCTGGCGCCGGAGAGCTCCTGCGGCGGCAGCTCGACCCGGTACCGCTCGGCGAGCAGGGCGAGGATCTGGTCGGGGGCGTGGTCGGAGACCAGCGGTCGGAACATGCCGATCCGGTCGACCTGCCGGGAGAGCAGCTCGGCGAGGCCGAGCGCGATGGTCGACTTTCCGCCGCCGGAGCCGACGCTGGTGAGGTACACGCTGCGCGCCACGACCCCACCCTAAGGGCCCGCACCGCGGCCCGCGCGGGACCTTGGTCCTCCCCACCCGGGCCGTTGATCATGAGCGACTACTCGTCGTCCTCGTCGTCCAGCCGGGCGAGCCAGGTGGCGAAGCGCTCGATCGGCGTCTCGAACTCGGGGTTCAGGTCGACGAAGTCGCGCAGCCGCTCACCCAGCCACTCCACGCTGACCTGCTCCTCCCCGCGCCGCTGGACCAGCTCCTCGATCCCACGATCCGTGAAGTACATCGGGTTCCTCTCGCTCTCGACGTGGACCGGCCCGCCGCTCCCGAGAAGGGAGCAGCGGGCCGGGGTGGTGCGGTCAGGTCACGGGCGGGGGAGAGCCGCCTCGATCAGCGCGGTCTGCTCCACCTCGTGCATCTTCGCCGAGCCGACGGCCGGGGCCGCGGCGGCGGGGCGGGAGATGCGGCGCAGCCGTACCTCGGGCAGGTGCTCCAGCAGGTTGAGTGCCACGAAGCTCCAGCCACCCTGGTTGGCCGGCTCCTCCTGCACCCAGGCGAAGTCCTCCGCGTTCGGGTACTGCGCCAGGGCGGCCCGGACCTCCTCGACGGGCAGCGGGTAGAGCTGCTCCATCCGGAGGATCACGGTGTCGGTGACGCCCCGCTCGGCCCGGGCCTGGAACAGGTCGTAGTAGACCTTGCCCGAGCAGAGCAGCACCCGCTTCACCTGCTCCGGCGCCGGGGCGGCGGTGTCCGCCAGGACCGGCTGGAAGGTGCCGGTGGTGAAGTCCTCGACCGGGGAGACGCAGAGCTTGTGCCGCAGCAGCGACTTCGGCGTGAACACCACCAGCGGCTTGCGCTTCGGCGACAGGGCCTGGCGGCGCAGCAGGTGGAAGTAGTTCGCCGGGGTGGTCGGGATGGCCACCCGCATGTTGTCCTCGGCACAGAGCTGGAGGAACCGCTCCGGGCGGCCGGAGGTGTGGTCCGGGCCCTGGCCCTCGTGGCCGTGCGGCAGCAGCAGGGTGACCGCCGAGCGCTGGCCCCACTTGACCTCGCCGGAGGAGATGAACTCGTCGATCACCGACTGGGCGCCGTTGACGAAGTCACCGAACTGGGCCTCCCAGGCGACCAGCGCGTTGACGTTCTCCACCGAGTAGCCGTACTCGAAGCCCATCGCCGCGTACTCGCTGAGCAGCGAGTCGTGGACGAAGAACCGGGAGCGCTCGCCGTCGGCGGTCAGCGACTGCAGCGGCAGGTAGTCGTCGCCGGTCTGCGAGTCGACCACCGAGGCGTGCCGCTGGACGAAGGTGCCCCGGCGGGAGTCCTGGCCGGCGAGCCGGACGGTGACCCCGTCGTGCAGCAGGGCGCCGAAGGCGATGATCTCGCCGTACCCCCAGTCGATGTTGCCCTCGACGGACATCTTGGCCCGGCGGTCCAGCAGCTGCTGGATCCGCTTGTGCGGGGTGAATCCCTCCGGCAGGTTGACGTGCGCCTCGCCGATCGCCTTGACCACGGCGGCGTCGGTCGCGGTCTGCACCTGCGGCTCGGGCTCGGCCTCGCGGCGCTGGCGGGCCGGCTGCTTCGGCGACGAGGCGGCGTCCCGGGTGGCCTTGAAGACCCGCTCCAGCTGCGCCTGGTAGTCGCGGAGCAGCTCCTCGGCGTCCTCGACGGTGATGTCGCCGCGGCCGATCAGCTCCTCGGTGTAGAGCTTGCGGACCGAGCGCTTCGAGTCGATGATCTTGTACATCTCCGGGTTGGACATCGAGGGGTCGTCGCCCTCGTTGTGCCCGCGCCGGCGGTAGCAGACCATGTCGATCACGACGTCCTTGTTGAACGCCTGGCGGTACTCGAAGGCCAGCCGGGCGACCCGGACCACGGCCTCGGGGTCGTCGCCGTTGACGTGGAAGATCGGCGCCTGGATCATCCGGGCGACGTCGGTGCTGTAGAGGCTGGAGCGGCTGTATTCCGGGGCGGTGGTGAAGCCGACCTGGTTGTTGACCACCACGTGCACGGTGCCGCCGGTGCGGTAGCCGCGCAGCTGGGACAGGTTGAGCGTCTCGGCCACCACGCCCTGACCGGCGAAGGCGGCGTCACCGTGCACCGCCAGCGGCAGCACGGTGTAGCCCTCCAGCTTGAGGTCGATCCGGTCCTGCTTGGCCCGGACGATGCCCTCCAGCACCGGGTCCACGGCCTCCAGGTGCGACGGGTTCGCCACCACCGACACCTTGACCGCGTGGTCGCCGTCCGGGGTGGTGAACTTGCCGTTCTGGCCGAGGTGGTACTTCACGTCGCCCGAGCCCTGGGTGGAGCGCGGGTCGAGGTGCCCCTCGAACTCGGAGAAGATCTTCTCGTACGGCTTGCCGACGATGTTGGCCAGCACGTTGAGCCGGCCCCGGTGGGCCATGCCGATCACGACCTCGTCCAGCCCGCCCTCGGCGGAGGACTCCAGGATCTCGCCGAGCAGCGGGATCAGCGACTCGCCGCCCTCCAGCGAGAAGCGCTTCTGGCCGACGTACTTGGTCTGGAGGAAGGTCTCGAACGCCTCGGCGGCGTTGAGCCGGTTGAGCACGTGCTTCTGCTCTTCCGGGTTGGGCTTCTCGTACTTGCGCTCGATCCGCTCCTGGATCCAGCGCCGCTCCTCCGGGTCCTGGATGTGCATGTACTCGATGCCCACCCGCCGGCAGTACGAGTCGCGCAGCACGCCGAGGATGTCGCGCAGCTTCATCCGCTGCTTGCCGGCGAAGCCGTTGACCGGGAAGACCCGGTCCAGGTCCCACAGGGTCAGCCCGTGCTGGAGGACGTCCAGGTCGGGGTGCTTGCGGATCTTGAACTCGAGCGGGTCGGTGTCGGCCATCAGGTGCCCGCGCACCCGGTAGGCGTGGATCAGCTCGTGCACCCGGGCGGTCTTGTTGATCTGGCCCTCGGAGTCGACTGCCACGTCCCGCACCCAGCGCACCGGCTCGTACGGGATGCGCAGCGAGGTGAAGATCTGGTCGTAGAAGCCGCGCTCGCCGAGGAGCAGCCCGTGCATCACCTTGAGGAACTCGCCGGACTGCGCGCCCTGGATGATCCGGTGGTCGTAGGTGCTGGTCAGCGTGATGATCTTGCTGACCGCCAGGTCGGCCAGGGTGGCCTCGCTCATGCCCTGGTACGGCGCCGGGTATTCCATGGCGCCGACGCCGATGATGGCGCTCTGCCCGGTCATCAGGCGCGGGATCGAGTGCACCGTGCCGATGCCGCCCGGGTTGGTCAGCGAGATGGTGGTGCCGGAGTAGTCCTCCATGGTCAGCTCGTTGCGGCGGGCGCGCCGGACCACGTCCTCGTACGCCTGCCAGAACTGCCGGAAGTCCATCTGCTCGCAGGCCTTGATGGAGGGCACCACCAGGTTGCGGGAGCCGTCCGGCTTGGTCAGGTCGATGGCGATGCCCAGGTTGACGTGCTCCGGGCGGACCATCGCCGGCTTGCCGTCGACCTCGGCGAAGGAGTTGTTCATCTCCGGGTGCTCGACCAGCGCCCGGACCAACGCGTACCCGATCAGGTGGGTGAAGCTGACCTTGCCACCGCGGCCCCGGGCCAGGTGGTTGTTGATCACGATGCGGTTGTCGACCAGCAGCTTCGCCGGCACGGCCCGCACGCTGGTGGCGGTCGGCACGGCCAGCGACGCGTCCATGTTCTGGACGATCTTGGCGGCCACGCCGCGCAGCGGGGTGGTGCCCGGAGCGGGCTTCGCGGCCGGCGCCTTGGCCGCGGCGGGCTTCGCCGGGGCGGGCTTGGCGGCCGGCGCCGGCTTGGCGGCGGGCTTGGCGGGGGCGGCCTTGGCGGCGGGCCTCGCCGCGGGCTGGGCGGCGGCCGGCTGCTGGACGACGGTGGCGACCGCCTCCTGCTGCTCGGCCGGCTCCGGCTGCGCGGCGGGGGCGGCCGGCTTCTCCGCCGGCTTGGCCGGGGCGGCCCCCGGCGCCGGCCGGTAGTCCGCGAAGAAGTCGTGCCAGGCCGAATCGACGCTTGTGGGGTCGTTGAGGTAGCGCTGGTACATCTCCTCGACGACCCACTCGTTCGGGCCGAAACCCGCCAGTGGGTTCTCCTGCGAAGTCTGCTGGGTCGACACGGCCGGTAATCGCCTCTTTCAACGCGGGTTCGTTGTCACGCGGTGCGTCGCCGCCGGCCCGGATTCGGGCACACGGGACGGCTCCCAGGCTACGCCGTGGACCCGCGCCAGGCATTCTCGCCTCCGCCGGGTGGCCCGTTTCACAGAAGATGCCAGAAGTTCGGCAATCCCTGCGGGTGACGTCGACTCCTGGTAGCGGGCGGCGGCCCCGGACCGGTGCTGACGGGCAGCATCGGTCCGGGGCCGCCGGCAAGGACCGGGCGGGCCGCCGGTCAGGCGATGTCCCGTCGCCGCGTGATCAACACGCCGACCACGCCGCTGGCCAGCGCGTAGCCGATCAGCACCAGCGCGCCGACCCACCACGCCGGCAGTATGTCGGACTTCTCACCCGAGATCATCACCAGGGATGCCACTGCCGGCCAGACCACCTGCCACTTCAGGATCGCCTGACTGTCCAGCCAGGCGGAGAGCGCGAGGAAGAGCAGCTGCACCACCTGGGTGCCGACCAGGTAGAGGACCGCCGCGGTGATCACCGCGCCGAGCTGGTTCGGGATCAGCGTGCCGATACCCACCCCGAGGATCGTCCAGATCGCGTACGCCAGCAGGTTGAACAGCAGCGCCCGGTGCACCGTCCACTCGCCGAGCTGGGCGCCGTGCCCGTCGACGGTCAGGAAGATCGCCCCGGCCGCCAGGTTGATCAGCGTGGTGACCAGCCAGAATGCGAAACCGAGCAGGGACGCGGCGATCAACTTGGCGACGATCACCGAGGTGCGTCGCGGGGTGGTCAGGAACGTGGTGGTCGCCGTCTGGTGGAAGAACTCGTTGGTCACCATCAGGATGCCGATCAGCATCACGAAGAGCAGCCCGAGGAACTGTCCCGAGGTGTAGATGTTCGCCGCCTGACCGGCGACGGTCGCCGCCTCGCCGCTCGCGCCGAACTCCTCCGCGTTGCCGCCCAGCACCTGGTGGGCGTAGAAGGCGTTGAAGGCGAAGGCCAGCACCAGCGACAGGAAGGCGCCCAGCCCGAGCAGCCACCAGGCGTTGGTCGTACGGATCTTGAGCAGTTCGGACCGGACGAGGTTCATCGGATGCCCGCCTTTCCGGCCGTCAGTTCAAGGAAGACCCGTTCCAGGTCGGGGCGTTCGGTGCCCAACTCGTGCAGCTCGGCCTTCGCGGCGAGCGCGGTGCGGCCGACCGTGGGGGCGTCCACCCCGTCGACCAGCAGCACGCCGTGCTCGTCCGGTGTGACCGTGGCGCCCTGCTCGCGCAGCGCCGCGACCAGCTCGTCGGCCTGCGGGGTGCGGACCCGCACCCGGCCGCCGGCGGTCATCGAGCTCATCACCTGCTCCACCGGCCCCTGCCGGACCAGCTTGCCGGCGGCGATGATCACCACGTCGTCGGCGAGCAGCTGCATCTCCGACAGCAGGTGGCTGGAGACCAGCACCGTACGACCCTGGGCGGCCAGCCCTTTGAGGAAGCCGCGCATCCAGCGGATGCCCTCCGGGTCGAGGCCGTTGGCCGGCTCGTCCAGGATCAGCACCCGGGGGTCGCCGAGCATCGCCGCGGCGATCCCCAGCCGCTGCTTCATGCCCAGCGAGTAACCCTTGAACTTCCGCTTCGCCGCCGGGGTGAGCCCGACCAGCTCCAGCACCTCGTCGGCGCGCCCGCGGGGCAGCCCGGCCGCCGCGCAGATCACCCGCAGGTGGTTGATCCCGGTGCGGCCCTTGTGCGCGCTGGACGCCTCCAGCACCGCGCCGACGTGCCGCAGCGGGTCGGTCAGGTCGGCGTAGCGCCGGCCGTCGATGGTGGCCGAGCCGCTGGTCGGGGTGACCAGGTTCAGCAGCATGCGCAGGGTGGTGGTCTTGCCCGCGCCGTTGGGCCCGAGGAAACCGGTGACCCGTCCGGGTCGGACGGCGAAGGACAGGTCGTCGACCGCCCGGAGGTTCTTGTACTGCTTGGTCAGGCCGGAGACCACGATCTGGCCGTCACCGGGGGTGGGGCTTCGCTGCCCGTCAGACATCGTTCTCCCATCGTGGGGTGGCGCGTGGGCGCGCCGGTGTGCGACGCCGTTGCGGTGGCGCCGCAACACAGCCTGGCAAGCCGGCGCAACCTGGTCAATCAGGCCCGCTCCGGAGCGCCGCCTCCACCTCCGGCAGGAGATGATCATCCTCAGGGATGACGTCGACGCCCGGATCAGGACGCCGGCAGGGCGATCCAGGTCGCCCGGGCGTGCCCGAGCAGGTCACCCGCCGACCCGTACAGGGCGGTGCTGACCAGCGCCTTGCGGCCCTCGCCGCCGGCCTGCGCGCCCACCACCACGCACTCGTCGCCGGGCTCGGGCAGCCGGTCCACCACCACCGCGATCCGGCCCAGCACGTACGGCCGGCCGGGGGCGATCACCGCCCAGCCGCCGGGGCAGTCCAGGGCGGCCCAGACGGTCGCCGGCGTGACGTCCGCCGGCACCCGGAACGGGGCCGCGGTCCGCCCGTCCGGCAGCCGGCCGGGGAAGATCCGCAACCCGTCCGCGCGCCGCGGGCCGCAGACGTAGCAGCCGGGGAACGGGTGGTCCACCAGCCCCGGGTACGCCGCCGCGGCTGCCTCGGCGGTCGCCCGGTCCACCGGCGGCACCTCGGCCGGGAAGTCGTCCACCGGTCCGACCTGCGCCACCAGCGCCCCCTCGGGGTCGTGCACGGCGCCGTCGACCAGGCGCAGCGGGGTGTCCAGCGGTGGCGGCCGGCGCAGCGTCACCTCGGCCGGGCCGGTGGCCGCGCCGTGCACGGCGGCGAACACGCCGGCGCTCCACCCGCCGTTACCGGAGCCGGGTGGCCCGTTGAAGCGCGCCTCGATGATCATCAGCAACCTCTCGACGTGTTGACAGGGGGCCCCTGTACAACGCCAGGCGTTGAGAGGGGGCCCGTCCTTGCCGGCCGGCCGGCGTTCACCGGATCGACACCGGTCGCCACCGCAGCCGGCAACCCGGGCACCTTACACAGATCCCATGGCCGTTCTGCACGCCGCTGGCGCACCCATCACGACCAGCGGATACACCCTGCTGATCGCCGACGACCCGACTTTGGTCGCGGCCGCGCAACGCCTGCGCCACGAGGTGTTCGCCACCGAACTCGGCGCCCGGCTGGCCGGCGCCGACACCGGCCTGGACTCCGACGACCTCGACGCCCACTGCGACCACCTGATCGTCCGCGAGGAGCGCACCGGGGCGGTGGTCGGCACGTACCGGCTGCTGCCGCCGGGGCGGACCGACCGCCGGTACGCCGACGGCGAGTTCGACCTGACCGCGCTCGACCCGCTCCGGGACGACCTGGTGGAGACCGGTCGGTCCTGTGTGCACCCGGACCACCGCTCCGGTGCCGTGATCAACCTGATGTGGGCCGGCCTGACCCGCTACCTGCACCTGCGCGGGTCGCGTTGGCTGGGCGGCTGCGCGTCGGTGCCGGTGGCCGACGGGGGTCGGGCCGCCGCGGCGGTCTGGGCGCAGGTCCGGGCGAAGCACCTGGCGCCGCCGCCGCTGCGGGTCCGGCCGCACCGACCGTGGTTCGCCGAGGCGCCGCCGTCGGCCGGGGAGCCGGTCGGCGCGGGGGAGGCGCGGGCGCTGGTCCCGCCGCTGCTCCGCGGCTATCTGCGGCTGGGCGCCTGGGTCTGTGGCGAGCCGGCGTACGACCCGGACTTCGGGGTCGCCGACTTCTACGTGCTCTTCTCGCTGGACCGGATGAATCCCCGCTACCTGCGGCACTTCCTCGGCGGGGAGCAGCGGTGAGCGCCGGGCGGAACCCGTGGCGGCCCACCTCGGGGTGCGGCCCGGACTGCCTGCCGGTGGCGGGGGCGGGGGAGGTCGTCCCGGTGGTGCGTCGGGTCGGGCGGCTGCTGGCCGTACTCGGAATGCTGCTGGCGGGTGCGGTGCTGGCCGCGGTGGTGCCGGTGCTGCCGGCGCGGGAGCGGGCGGCCGCGGTCCGCGGCTGGGCGCGCGGCACGGTCCGCGCCTTCGGGGTGCGGCTGGTCCTCGCCGGCCGGCTGCCCCGCCGGCGGGCGCTGCTGGTGGCCAACCACGTCTCCTGGCTGGACGTGCTGGCGGTGCTCGCCGTCCAGCCGGCCCGGATGGTGGCCAAGCGCGAGGTGCGGGACTGGCCGCTGGTCGGGCTGCTGGCCGCGGCGGCCGGCACGGTCTGGGTGGACCGGGCCCGGCCCCGGACGCTGCCGGGGACGGTGGGCGCGGTGGCGGCCGTGCTGCGCGCCGGTCGCCCGGTCGCGGTCTTCCCGGAGGGTACGACCTGGTGCGGTGGCCCGTCCGGCTGCCGCCCCGGCGGCGGGTTCCGGCCGGCGGTGTTCCAGGCGGCGATCGACGCCGGGGCGCCGGTGGTGCCGCTGCGGATCGGCTACCGCGACGCGTCGACCGGGGCCGGTACGGCAGCCCCCGCCTTCGTCGGCGACGAGACGCTCTGGCGGTCGGTACGCCGGGTGCTGGCCGCCACCGACCTGGTCGTCTCGGTCTCGGTGGCCGCCGCGCTGCACCCCGCGTCGGGGGCGGACCGCCGGCTGCTGGCCCGGGCCGCCGAGTCGGCGGTGCGCCTGGTGCCGATGCCCGCCGTCGCACCGCGTCGGGCCCCGGTGGCCGCGGTGCCGGGCGGTGGCGTGGCCGGGACGGGGGAGCTGGGCCTGGCCGCCTGAGCGACGGCTGGGCTGTCGGCGCCCCGACAGCCCGGCAACTCGCGACAGTCTTGTTCAGTCGCGATGTATCGCGTTATGCTTCCCTCGTTCGACGCGCCACCGGTGCGTGTCGTCGAGAGGGAGGCCCGCCATGACCAGCTGGACCGTCGACAGCCCGCAGCGGATGACGCTGGACGGGCCCCTCACCCACCTGGACGTCAGCCTGGTCAGCGGGCGGCTCAACGTGGTCGCCACGGACGGGCCGGCCCGGGTGGACATCACCCGGGTCAGCCAGCGACCGGTCGTCGTCGAGCACCGCGACGGCCGGCTCCGGGTGGCCCACGAGCGGCGCCCGAAGTGGCCCGGCGTGCAGTGGTGGCTCGGGCAGCTGGGCCGGCGGTTCCGGGCGGACGTCTCGATCGCCGTCCCGGCCGACGTCCTGGCCGACCTGCGCCTGGTCGCCGGCGACCTGGTCGCCTCCGGCCTGCGCGGCGACACCCGGGTCGACGTCACCGCCGGCCGGATCACCCTGATGGGGCTGCGCGGCCGGACCTTCGCCAAGGTGACCTCCGGCCCGGTCGAGGCGCTCGGCGTGGCGGGCGACCTCACCCTGGAGGCCGTCTCCGGCGAGGTGATCCTCGCCGACAGCCCCGCCGAGCGGGTCCAGGCCAGCACCGTCTCCGGCGCCATCACCTGCGACCTGGACAACCCCCGGGGCGGGGAGATCCGGCTCAGCGCCATCTCGGGCAGCATCACCGTCCGGGTACGCGAGGACAGCGACCTCGCCGTGCACCTGCACACCACCTCCGGCCGGATCACCAGCGGGTTCCCCGAGATCCAGGTGCTGGGTGGGTTCGGCGCCACCAAGGACAGCCACGGGGTGCTCGGTGGCGGCGCGGGTAAGCTCTGGGCCTCCGCCACCTCCGGCAGCATCGCCCTGCTCGCCCGGCCGGTGACCGACGACGACACCGACCGTGAGGAGCAGCCGTGACCGCCGTGTTCAGTCACGGGCGGCTCCGGCTCTACCTGCTCAAGCTGCTCGACGACGGCCCGAAGCACGGGTACGAGCTGATCCGCCTCCTCGAGGACCGCTTCCTCGGCCTGTACGCCCCCAGCGCCGGCACCATCTACCCGCGACTGGCCCGGCTGGAGACCGAGGGGCTGGTCGAACACACCGCCGCCGGTGGGCGGAAGGTCTACCGGATCACCGACGCCGGTCGGGCCGAGCTGCGCCAGCGGGCCGGCGAGGTGGACGCCCTGGAGTCGGACATCACCGCCTCCGTCGAGGACCTCTCCGGGCTGGCCGGCGAGATCCAGAGCGAGGTACGCGGCTCCGTCCGCAACCTCAAACGGGAGCTGCGCGACGCCACCCGGCAGACCCGACGGGCCGGCTGGACGCCGCCCCCGCACCGGCCCGCCCCGTCCACCCCGCCGCCGACCGCCGGCTCGCCGCTGCTGGCCGAGTTCGACCAGCGGCTGGCCGCCTTCACCGTCGAGGTGGGCGCGCTGGTCCGGGCCGGGCGGCTCAGCGACACCCAGCTGCGCACGGCGATCCGGCTGCTCGACGGGGCGCTGGACGGGCTGCGCCGGCTGTTGCGCTGAGCCGGCCGGGAGATCGGGCGGTGGGCTCACAGGGTTTTTCCAGGAAGCGCCCAGCGCCCCCGCAGGCACTGCACGGATGATGGGCACATGGCCGCTACCCAGACCGAGGCGCGACTTCTCGTCGTCGAGGACGACCCCAACATCCTCGAACTGCTCTCCGCGAGCCTGCGGTTCGCCGGCTTCGACGTGGCGACCGCGACCAGCGGCAGCTCGGCGCTGAGCACCGCCAAGGACCACCGCCCCGACCTCGTCGTGCTCGACGTGATGCTGCCGGACCTCGACGGCTTCGAGGTGATCCGGATGCTCCGCGAGGGCGGTACGCGTACCCCGGTGGTCTTCCTGACCGCCCGGGACGCCACCGACGACAAGATCCGCGGGCTCACCCTGGGCGGCGACGACTACGTCACCAAGCCGTTCAGCCTGGAGGAGCTGACCGCCCGGATCCGGGCGGTGCTGCGGCGTACGGCCAGCGGCGAGCAGGCCCCGTCCCGGCTCACCTTCGCCGACCTGGAGCTGGACGAGGAGACCCACGAGGTGCACCGGGCCGGGCAGCGGGTGCAGCTCTCGCCGACCGAGTTCAAGCTGCTGCGCTACCTGATGCTCAACGCCAACCGGGTGCTGTCCAAGGCGCAGATCCTCGACCACGTGTGGAACTACGACTTCCGCGGTGACGACAACATCGTCGAGTCGTACATCTCCTACCTGCGGCGCAAGGTCGACAACACCCAGCCCCGGCTGATCCACACCCTGCGTGGCGTGGGGTACGTCCTGCGCAAGCCGGCGGCGTGAACGCGGTTGCCGGGGCCAAGGGCAAGCTGAGGAGCGTCCCGCTGCGGGTCAAGCTGGTCGCCGCGGTGCTCGCCCTGGTCGCCATGGCCCTGGTGGTGATCAGCTCGCTGACCACGTACTTCCTGCGTGACTACCTGATGGACCAGGTCGACGCACAGCTGAGCCGGGACCACGCCGGGGTGGCCGAGGTGCTGGCCCGGGCGCAGGGCCGCCCGATCGAGATCAACATCCCCAGCGAGTACGTGGCGGCCGAGGCCTCCCAGCGGTTCGGTGTGGGGGGTCCGTACGGCTACCGGGGACTGAGCTGGGCCGAGCTGCCGCAGGTCCCCGACGACGTCCAGGGCTTCGCGGCCAAGGTCGGGGACCCGTTCACCGTACGCTCGGAGGACGGCCGGACCCGCTGGCGGATGCTCTACATCGACCTCGGCAACGGCACCTACATGGCGATCGGCCAGCACCTGACCAGCGTCGACCAGGCCGTGAAGCGGCTGATCTGGATAGACCTGCTGGTCGGCGGCGCGGTGCTGATCCTGCTCGCCTCGATCGGCGCGGCCATCGTGCGGACCAGCCTGAAACCGTTGGTCGAGATCGAACGTACCGCCGCCGCGATCGCCGGCGGGGACCTCAGCCGCCGGGTGCCCGACCCGGAGGAGGGGCGGGCCTGCCCCACCTCGGAGCTGGGCCGGCTCTCCCGGGCGTTGAACGCGATGCTCACCCAGATCGAGGCGGCCTTCACCGCGCGGGCGGCCTCGGAGTCCGCGGCCCGTTCGGCCGAGGTCGGCGCTCGGGACGCCGCGGCCGCCGCGCAGGCGTCCGAGGCGCGGGCCCGGCGGTCCGAGGAGCGGATGCGGCAGTTCATCGCGGACGCCTCGCACGAGCTGCGTACGCCACTGACCACCATCCGCGGCTTCGCCGAGCTGTACCGACAGGGTGCGGCCCGCGAGCCGCAGCAGACCGGTGACCTGCTGCGCCGGATCGAGGACGAGGCGGCCCGGATGGGGCTGCTGGTCGAGGACCTGCTGCTGCTGGCCCGGCTGGACCGGGAGCGGCCGCTCTCGCTCGCCCCGGTGGAGCTGCCGGTGCTGGCCACCGACGCCGTCGAGGCGGCCCGGGTGGTCGCCCCGGACCGCCGGATCGAGCTGGAGATCGAGCCGGGCTCCGGCCCGCTGGTGGTGTACGGCGACGACGCCCGGCTCCGCCAGGTGATCGGCAACCTGATGACCAACGCGCTCACCCACACTCCGCCCGAGGCGGGGGTGACCCTGCGGTTGCGTGCCGAACCGGGCCACCTGGCGGTGGTCGAGGTGGCCGACACCGGCCCCGGGCTCACCCCCGAGCAGGCGGAGCGGGTCTTCGAACGCTTCTACCGGGTGGACGCGGCGCGGACCCGGCGGGCCACCGGCGCCACCAGCACCGGTCTCGGGCTGGCCATCGTCGCGGCCCTGGTGGCCGCCCACCGGGGCAGCGTGGAGGCGGTCGACACCCCGGGTGGTGGGGCCACCTTCCGGGTGCGGCTGCCGCTGATCCCGGACACCGAGGGTGAGGACGAGTGACTTCCAGCGAACATTCAGGTGGGTTCCAGGCGGATCGCAGTGGCGAGGGGAAAGCTGTACCCATGAGCGAGCACGAGACCGACCCGCAGTGGCGGCCGGCCACCTCCGACGCCGAGCCGTCGCACCCCACCGCCGAGCTGCCCCGCGCCGAGCGCGGGCAGGCCGACTCCTCCACCGGCCCCGGCGACCGTGCGGCCACCGACGCCGGCCGGGTCGACCCCACCGGTGACACCCCGACCTCCGGCCCCTACGGCACTCCCGGCGTGGCCCCGACCTCCGGTCCCTACGGCACCGCGAGCGCCGCCCCGGCCTCCGGCGCCTACGGCACCGCCCCGACCCCCGGTCCCTACGGCACCACCGGATACCCCGGTACGTCCTGGCCGGGTGGCCAGCAGCAGGCCGGCCAGTACCCCGGGGCCCACTGGTACCCGGGCCAGCAGTACCCGCAGCAGCAGTCCGGCTGGGCGGCGGGTCACCCCGGCTACCCGGGTCAGCAGCACCCGGGCGCGCCGATGCCGCCGTGGGGTCAGGCGGCACCGCACCGGCCCGGCCGGGCGGCCAAGTTCGTCGGCGCGGGGGTCGCCGTACTGGCCCTGATGTTCGGTTCCGGGGTGGCCGGCGGTGCGCTCGCGCTCGCCGTGGGCGACCACGGCGGGGTCACCCGCACCTACAGCGCCGCACCGGTGATCAACAGCGCCGACCTGCCCAAGATCGCTGCGGCCGTGCAGGACAGCGTCGTGTCGATCATCACCGACAGCGGTGAGGGCTCCGGCGTCATCCTCAGCGCCGACGGCTACGTGCTCACCAACAACCACGTGGTCGCCTCCGCCAGCGGGGACACCGTGCGGGTGGTCTTCGCCGACGGCAAGACCGCCCAGGCCAAGATCGTCGGAACCGACCCGAAGACCGACCTGGCCGTGGTGAAGGCCGGCGGGGTCAGCGGCCTGAAGGCGGCGACCTTCGGCGACAGCGACGCCATGCAGGTCGGCGACCAGGTGCTCGCCCTGGGCAGCCCGCTCGGCCTCCAGGGTTCGGTCACCGCCGGCATCCTCAGCGCCCGGGACCGGACCATCCAGGCCGGCGAGGGCCAGCAGCAGCCGAACCCGCAGCAGGGCGCCAGCTCGATCTCCGGCCTACTCCAGACCGACGCCCCGATCAACCCCGGCAACTCCGGCGGCGCGCTGGTCAACACCCGCGGTCAGGTGATCGGCATCAACACCGCGATCGCCACCGCCGGCCAGGGCAGCAACGGCAACATCGGCGTCGGCTTCGCCATCCCGAGCAACAAGGCCAAGGACGTCGCCAGCAAGCTCCAGCGCGGCGAGAAGGTCAGCCACCCGTCACTCGGGGTCAGCGTGAACGCCGCGGAGGACGGGGGCGCCCTGGTCGCCGCCGTCGTGCCGGGCAGCGCGGCCGAGAAGGCCGGCCTCCAGCGCGGCGACGTGATCACCAAGTTCGGTGACAAGGTGATCAACGACTCGAACGATCTGGTCGGCGCCGTGCAGGCCGGCAAGGTCGGCGACCGGGTCGAGGTGGAATTCAAGCGAAACGGTTCCGCCCGGACGGCAACCGCGACGCTCTCCGAGACGTCATAACGACATCGACTTCCTTCAGGGGGGCGGGGCGACGGGCCAAGGGGGTTGGCGCGGCGCACCTCCCGCCGGGGCGGCGGGTGACGAGCCAAGGGGGTTGGCGCGTCACCCGCCGCCCGTTCTTCCCCTCCGGCGGGTTCACCCCGACCGGGTGAACCGGCCTCACCCGCCCGGCCGGCACGCTGGCCGCGCGAGGAGCGCCGAGCCGAAGGGGACGCGATGACCACGGCAGCCACCCGTACCGATCCGGACCTCCAGCGCGCCGTCCTCGACGAGCTGCGCTGGGACGCCCGGGCCCGGCCCGGGGAGATCGGGGTGAGCGTCCACGACGGGGTGGTCACCCTGACCGGCCGGGTGGACAGCTACGCCCGCAAGTGGGCGGTGGAACGCGCGTCGCCGGCGTCCGCGCCGTCGCCGGTGACCTCGAGGTACGCCTCGAACCCGACGACGAGCCGGCCGACACCGAGATCGCCATCGCGGCCGCCCGGGCGCTGGAGTGGGACAGCTTCGTCCCCGCCGAGCGGCTGGACGTGACGGTCGCCAACGGCTGGGTGGTGCTCCGTGGCGAGGTCGAGTTCGGCTGGCAACGGCGTACCGCCGAGGGGGAGTTGCGCCGGCTGCGGGGCGTACGCGGGGTGACCGACCTGGTCGAGGTCCGCCCGGCGGCGCCGCCCCCGCCCGAGGAGGTCGTCCGGGACCTGCTGCGCGCCCTGCGCCGGCGGCCCGGGACCGGGCGGGTGGACGTCCGGCTGGTGGGGGACACCGTGCTGCTCACCGGTGAGGTGCGCAACGCCCGGGACCGCGACGAGGCCGAGCGGGTGGCCTGGTCCGCCCCCGGCGTGCGGACGGTCGACGCCCGCCTGGTGCTGACCGGCTGACAGTCGTTTGCCACGGCGGCGGTGGGGAAAGCGCCGACGATCACGTTCACCGGGCACATCGGGGGAGGACTCGTGGCCGTGCACCACCTTCCGGCCGACCGGACGGACGAACGGCCACTGCGGATAGCCATGGTGGTCCCGCCGTGGCTGTCGGTGCCGCCGCCCGGTTACGGCGGGCTGGAGCAGGTGGTGGCCGGCCTGGTGGAGACCCTGGTCGGGCACGGCCACGCGGTGACGGTCTTCGGCGCCGGGCAGCACCACGGAACCCCCGCCCACTTCGTCTCCACCGTGGCCGACCTCCAGTTCGACCGGCTGGGCGAGTCGCTGCCCGAGCTGGCCCACCTCTCCCGGGTCCGCCAACTGCTCGACCCGGCCGACTTCGACCTGGTGCACGACCACACCACCATCGGCCCGCTGGTGGCCCGTCGTCGTACGGTCCCGACCGTCGCCACCGTGCACGGCAACCCGGTGGGCGAGTACGGCGACGTGCTCGGCGACACCGACCGCGGGGTGGGCCTGGTGGCCATCTCGAACACCCAGCGCCGGGCCAACCCCCGGCTGCCCTGGGTGGGCACGGTGCACAACGCGATGGACGTCCGGGACATCCCACACAAACGGACCACCGGCGGCGGGCCGGTGCTCTGGCTGGCCCGGTTCAGCCCGGACAAGGGCCCCGAAGTGGCCATCCGGGCGTGCCGGGCGGCAGGGCTGCCGTTGACCCTGGCCGGGAAGTGCAACGAGCCGGCCGAGCGCCGCTACTACGAGCAGGTCGTCGCGCCGATGCTGGACGAGGACGTGGACGTGGTGCTCAACGCCGACCGGCAGGAGACGCTGCGGATGTTGCTCCATGCCCGCTGCCTGATCATGCCGATCCAGTGGGAGGAACCGTTCGGCATGGTGATGGTCGAGGCGATGGCCACCGGCACGCCGGTGGTGGCGCTGAACCGGGGCGCGGTGCCGGAGCTGGTCCGGCCGGGCGTGACCGGCCTGATCTGCGAGCGCGCCGACGAGCTGCCAGCCGCGCTGGGGGCCGCGGACCGGCTCGACCCGGCCGCCTGCGTGGCGCACGTCGCGGAGAACTTCTCCACCGAGCGGATGGCGCGGGGCTACGAGGAGATCTACCGCCGGCAGGCGCTGACCGTCGTCCGGGAGCCGATCGCCGCCCGCTGACCGGCGGTCAGACCCGGGCGGTGCCGAGGGCGACGATCGCGGCGTCCAGTTGCCGGGCGTACTCGGGGGTGATGGCGCCCTCGCGGAGGCGGACGGTGACCTTCTCGCGCAGCCGGGCCACCGGGGTGGCCAGGTCGCCGCGCCCGTCGCCCGCCGCGGCGGTCAGGTTGCGTAGCTCGTTGCGCAGGTCCAGCCCGACGTCCGAGCGGATGTCACCGGCGCTCACCCCGTCACCGATCAGCCCCTCCACCCGGGCGGCCACCTCGATCAGGCTCTCCCCGGGCTGCGGGGCGGCCGTCGACGGGGCGGCCGGCCGGCCGGTGGTGCGGGACGGCGCGGGCGCCGGCCGGGGCGGGGTGGTCGTCGGCGCGACGGAGGTGGGCGCCGGGGCGACGGTCGGCGCCACCAGCGGCGGTGACCGGTCCGGTCGCAGCGCCGGCACCGCCAGCGCCACCACGACGGCCAGCGCCGCGGCCGTCACCAGCGCGGGCCGCTCCCACCGGCGGCCCGGCGCCGGCCCCGCCGCGGGCTCGCCGGCCGGCCGGGGGACCAGCGGCAGGGTGACCGTCGGCGCCAGCATGGTCGCCGCCTGCGGGTCGGCCGGCAGCAGCTGGTCGCGCAGGGCGGCCGCCACCTGGCGGGCGGTCGGCCGGTCGTGCGGGTCCCGGGCCAGGCAACGCGCGCAGACCTGGGCCACCGCGGGTGGCAGCCCCGGCACGACCGGCGGCGCCGGCGCGCCCCGCTCCAGCGCCGTTGCCAGCTGCTCCCAGGTGTCCGCCGGGTACGGCAGCCGGCCGGTCAACGTCTGGTAGAGCAGCACGCCCAGCGAGTAGACGTCGGTGGCGGGCTGTGCCGGCACCCCGTCCAGCCGCTCCGGCGCCACGTACGCCGGGGTGCCGAACGTGCCGCCGTCCTCGTCGTCGTCCGGCGCGCCGACCTGGGTGGCGATGCCGAAGTCCAGCACCTTGGCCCCGACCGAGGTCAGCATGACGTTGCCCGGGGTGATGTCCCGGTGCACGATCCCGAGCCGGTGCGCCGCGGCCAGCGCCTCGGCGACCTGCGCGGCCAGCTCCACCGCCGCCGGCCAGGGCAGCGGCCCCTCGGCCAGTCGCCGCTCCAGCGCCTCACCGGCGAGCAGCTCCATCACCACGAACGAGGTGATCGAACCGTCCGGCGCCAACGCCTCGCCGTAGTCGTGCACCGAGGTGACGTGCGGGTGGACCAGCTGGGCGGCCGAGCGGGCCTCCTCGCGGACCATGTCCCGGAACCGGGCGTCCGCGGCCAGCGACGGGGCGAGCACCTTCAGCGCCACGACCCGGTCCAGCACCTCGTCCCGGGCTCGCCAGATCACCGACATGCCACCGGCCCCGACCTGGTCGATCAGCCGGTATCGCCGGGCCAGCAGACTGCCGGCCTGCAGAGCTGCTGCCATCGGGATCGCACCTGCCTGGGGTGGGGGCGGTATCAGGTTGCGGCAATGTGTCCGGGCTGTCAACGCCTCGTCCGGTTTCCCGCGACGGTGTGCGGCGGGCCGGTCGCCGGCCCGTGACGGCCGACCGGTCCGGGCGGTGGCGGGCGGCGGCTGCCCCGGGCGCGGCGGCGCGGACGTGCCAGGATGGACCGCATGGTGAGCGGTCCGGTGGCGTTCGTGCTCGGCGGCGGGGGAGTGCTCGGCGCGGTCGAGGTGGGCATGCTGCGGGCCCTGTTCCGGGCCCGGATCCGCCCGGACATGGTGCTCGGCACCTCGATCGGGGCGGTGAACGGCGCCTTGGTCGCCGCCGACCCGTCCGAGGCGGTCACCGACCGGCTGGTCCGGCTCTGGGCGTCGCCCGAGGCCAGCGAGGTGTACGGCGACTCCGTCGCCCGGCAGCTGCGCCGCTTCGCCGCCCGTACCCACCTGCACTCGCCCCGGCCGCTGCGCCGGCTGCTGGAGAGCGAGCTGGGCGAGGCGACCACCTTCGCCGACCTCAAGGTGCCGTTCCGGTGCTGCGCGGCGAACATCGAACGCGCCGCCGAGCACTGGTTCCACGACGGGCCGCTGGTGCCGGCGGTGCTCGCCTCCGCCTCCGTGCCGGGGCTGCTGCCACCCACCGAGATCGGCGGCCAGCACTACATCGACGGTGGCATCGTCAACTCCATCCCGGTCGGCGAGGCGGTGACCCAGGGCGCCCGGCAGATCTTCGTGCTCCAGGTGGGCCGGATCGAACGGGAGCTCACCCCGCCCCGACGCCCCTGGGAGATCGCCCAGGTGGCGTTCGAGATCGCCCGCCGGCACCGGTTCGCCCGGGAGCTCGCGGCGCTGCCCGAGGGGGTCCGGGTGCACGTGCTGCCCACCGGGGGCGGTGGGCCCCGCGACGACAGCCCGTGGGCGTACCGCGACATGGCGGCCGTGGGACGGCGGATCAGTCGCGCGTACACGGCCACCCGGCACTACCTGGCCACCCAACTGGACGACTGATGCCGCTGCCACCGCGATGGCTCCGCCGGCTGCTCGTGGCGCCCGGCGTGGTGCTGCTCGCGGTGCTGGTGGTGACCACCCTGCCCGCCTGGGCGCTGCTCGCCCTGGCCGCCTCGCCGTTCGTCCCCGGTCGGCTGCGCCCGCTGCGGCTGCTCTGGATCGGCTGCGTCTACCTGGTCTGGGACGCCGCGGCGCTGCTCGCCCTCTTCGTGCTCTGGGTCGTCTCCGGCTTCGGCGCGCACAAGCGGTCGCCGGCCTTCCAACGCGCCCACTACGTGCTCGCCGGCTGGTTCCTGCGGGTGCTGTTCTGGCAGGCCCGGTGGACGCTGCGGCTCAGCATCGACGTGGTCGGCACCGACCCGGACACCGCCCTGCCCGGCCGCCCGGAGCTGGTGCTCTGCCGGCACGCCGGCCCCGGCGACTCGTTCATCCTGATCCACGCGCTGGTCAACTGGTTCCACCGCGAGCCGCGCATCGTGCTCAAGGCCAGCCTCCAGTGGGACCCGGCGATCGACGTGCTGCTCAACCGGCTGCCCAACCGGTTCATCGCCCCCGGCCCGGACGGCCGCAACGAGGTGGTCGGCCAGATCGGGCACCTGGCCACCGGCCTGGACGACGACGACGCCTTCGTGATCTTCCCCGAGGGTGGCAACTTCACCCCCGGCCGGCGGCTGCGCGCCATCGCCCGGCTGCGCGCCCGCGGGCTGGAGCGGATGGCGCTGCGCGCCGAACGGATGCGGCACGTGCTCGCCCCGCAGCCCGGCGGCCTGCTGGCCGCCCTGGAGGCGGCCCCCGACGCCGGGGTGATCTTCGTGGCGCACACCGGCCTCGACCAGCTGCTCACCATCACCGACGTCTGGCGGGAGCTGCCGATGGACAAGCGGATCGTGATGCGGTTCTGGTCGGTGCCGCCGGAGGAGATCCCCGCCGGCCGGCAGGAACGCATCGACTGGCTCTTCGACTGGTGGGCCCGGATCGACGAGTGGATCGCGGCCAACCGCGACGGCGTCACCGCCGCGTAGGGTGCGGAGGTGGAGCAGATCTGCGTGGTGACGACGGTGGTGGACGCGCGTTCGGTCGCCGACCTGCTGGCGGCGGCTGCCGTCGCCGGCCGGCTGGCCGCCTGTGCCCAGGTCGGCGGCCAGGTCGACAGCACCTACTGGTGGCGGTCCGGGGTGGAGACCAGCACCGAGTGGTCGGTGCAGTTCAAGACCGCGCCGGACCGGGCGCAGGCCCTGGTCGACCAGCTCCGCTCCGGTCACCCGTACGAGGTGCCGGAGATCCTGCTGTCCCGGGTGGAGTGCGGCGACCCGGCGTACGCGGCCTGGGTGCACGAGCAGACCCGGCCCTGAGTACGCACACTCTGTCGGAGCCGCCGCCCGCTCGGTGAGGATGGCGCGGTGGATGACACCGCCTACCCCTGCCCCCGCTGCGGGGCGCCCGCCGACCTGAGCCGGGGCTGTCCCGGCTGCGGGCTGCCGCCGTACCCGCCGGCCGCCGAGGTGGTCCGGCTGGACCGCGAGATCGCCCTGCTCGGCCGGGAGACGGGGCAGGCCCGGCAGGCGTACCAGGGGCTGGCCGCCCGGCTGCTGGCGGCGCAGGGGAGGCGGACCGAGCTGGCCGCCCGGATCCGGGCCGAGCTGCCGGCGCCTCGGGGCGTACCGGTGCCGGTGGCCGGCCCGGTCGCCGTGCCGGCCGGTCCGGTCGGTGGCCCGACCCGCGTGCCGGCCGGTCCGACCCGCGCGTCGGCCGGTCGGCCGGAGGCGTCCACCCGGGCGGTGCAGGGGCTGCTCTTCGTCCTCGGTGGCCTGCTGCTGGGCACCGCGGCGGTGGTCTTCACCGCGGTGGCCTGGGCGGCGGTCGGGGTGGCCGGCCGGGCGCTGATCCTCGCCGCGGTCACCGCGCTGGTGCTGGCCGTCCCGCTGGTGGCGGTCCGGCGCGGCCTGCGCGGCACGGCGGAGACGTTCGCCGCGGTGGGCCTGCTGCTGGTCCTCCTCGACGGGTACGCCGCCTGGTCGGTGGACCTGTTCGGGGTGGCCGGCTGGCCGGGGACCCGCTACGTCGGCCTGGTCGGCGCGGTCGCCACGGTGGTCGCCGCCGGTTACGGACGGCTCAGCCGGCTCGCCGTGCCCTGGTACGCCGCGCTGCTGACCGCCCAGCCGGTGCTGCCGCTGCTGGCCGCCGGGACCCGCCCGGGGGCGTCCGGGTGGGCGCTGGTCCTCGTGGCGCTGGCGCTGCTCGACCTGGCGGCGGTGCTGGTGCTGCACCGCCGGGGCGTCCGGATCGGCCGTACGAGGGGGACGGCCGCTCCGGCGCCGATCGGGGGCCCGGCGACCGGTGTGGGGCCGGTCGCCGGGACGGCGGGTGCGGGGCCGGCGGTGGGTGGGCTGGTGCTCACCTGGGTGGCGTACGCGGGGGCGCTGACCGTCGCCGCCGGTTGCGCCCTGGTGCCGCTGGCGGTGGGCCGGGCCGGCGGGTCGTCGCTGCTGGCCGGGGGGCCGCTGCTGGTGGTGGCGCTGACGCTGCTCGCCGGCACGGTGGTGGCCGGGGCGCGCCCGCTGCGGCTGGCCGCCGGCGGGCTGCTGGTGCCGGTGCTGGCGGCGGCGCTGCTCCGGCCGGTGGTCGAGCTGCGGGCCGGCCTGTCGGGGGTGGCCGCCGGGGTGGTGGCGGTGGGGCTCGCCGGCCTGGTCGGCCTGCTGCCCGGCCGGTTGCGGACCGGCCCGCGCTGGGGGGCGCTGGCGGTCTCCGGTGGCCTGCTGCTGCCCGCCGCCGCGCTCACCGTCGCCGTCGCGGGCGGGGCGGTCCACCGGTCCCTGCCGCCGTGGCGGGGCGCGTCACCGGCACCGACCGTGGACTGGGGGTGGCAGCTGCCGGTGCTGGTGGCGCTCACCGCCGGCGCGCTGGCGCTGCTGCTGCCCCGGGCGGCGCGACCGGCCACCCTGGTCGCCGGTGGCCCGCTGGTCGCGCTGGCGGCGCCCGCCGCGGCCGGCCCTCCCTGGCCGGCGGTGCTCGCCGGGGACCTGGCGGTCGGGGTGGTGCTGCTGCTGGCCGCGGTGACCGTCGCCCGTGGCACGGCGGTGGCCGCGACCGCCGCCGTCGGCGGGACGCTGCTGGTAGGGCACGGCCTGCTGGTCGGGTTCGCCGCCCCGGCCGGGGCCGGAGCCGCCCTCGCGGTCGTGCTGGTCGCCGGGGTCGTGGTGGCGGCGCTCGGCCGACGGGGCACCGGGGTGCGGCCGCCGGTGGCCGGGGCGGCGCTGGCCGCGGCGCTGCTGGCCGTACCGGCCGGGGTGCTGGTCGCGCTGGCCGGGGCGGGGGCCGGCGCCTGGTGGCAGGCCCGCGCCGGATTCGCCGCCGTCGCGGTCCTGCCCGTCGCGCTCGGCGCGGTCCGCCGGCACTGGCCGGACCTCTCCGGGTACGCGGGCGCCGCGTTCACCGTCGCGCTCGGCGCGGCCGGGCTCGCCCCGTTCGCCGTACCGGGAGAGCCCCTGACCCTGTACGCGGCCGGCGCGGTCCTGCTGGCCCTGGCCGCCGCGCGGGTCGCCGGCCGGTACGAGCCGCTCCGCCTCGCCGCCCTCGGCCTGGCCGGGGTGGCAGCCCTGGCCGCCCTGCCCGCCACCTTCCTCGTGCTGGCCGGCCCGTACGGCCCGCCGGTCGCGCCGTGGTCGGGTGCGCCGGCCACGGTGCCGCTGGCCGGCGCGCTGCCGGCCGGGCTGGCCCTGCTGGCGCTGGCGGTGGCCGTCGGTCCGCTGATCCGCCCCCCGGCCGCCGTCGGCTCCGGGGCTCCCCGGGCCGGGGTCACCCGCCGGTGGTCGGGGCGCCGGCTGGTCGGCGCGCTCGGCCTGCCCGCGGTGCCGTTCGGGGCGGCCGCGCTGCCGCTGCTGCTGGCCGCCGCCCGGGCGCCCTGGCCGGTGCTACCGGCGGTGACCGTGCTGGTCGGTCTGGCCGCCCTGCTGGTCGCGGCGCTGGCCACCCCGCGCGACGACCGGGTGGGGATCCTGGTCCCCCTCGGTACGGTGTGGACGGTCGCCGGTTTCGTCGGGCTGCTGGCGACCCGAGCCGGCACGCTCGCCGCCCTGGGCGCGGTGACCGCGGCCGCCGTGGTGGTCGGGGCGGCGGCCCGGGCCACGGCCACCCGGTTGCTCGGCTCGCTGCTGGCGACGGTGGCGGCGACCGGCCTCGCGGTCACCGCCACCCTCTCCGGTGGACTGCCGCTGCGGACCGCCGGGCTCCCGGTGCTCGCCGTGGCGGCGCTGGTCCTGCACGTCACGCCGGTGCTGCGGCGCCGGGATCCGGTGCCGGCCCGGGCCCTGGAGGCGGCCGCCCAGGCGGTGGCCCTGGTGGCGTTGCTGCTGACGGTGGCCGCGCCGCGGCACGCCGCCGTGGTCTGCGTGCTGTGGGGGACGGCGGTCGCGCTGCGGGTGGTGCGGCGCGGCGAGCCGGCCCGCCGGCGGGCGGTCCTCGCCGCGGTGGCCGGCGGCAGCGAACTGCTCGGCTGCTGGCTGCTGCTGGCCGACGGCGGGGTGGTGCTGCTGGAGGCGTACACGCTGCCGGCCGCCGCCCTGGCGCTGGCCGCCGGTCTGGTGGCGCTGCGGGCCCGTCCGGGGCTGACCAGCTGGCTGGCGCTCGGCCCGGGCCTGGCCGCCGGGCTGCTGCCGAGCCTGGTGTCGGTGCTGGTCGCCGCCGAGCCGCAGCCGTGGCGGCGGTTGCTGCTCGGGGTGGCCGCCCTGGTCGCGGTGCTCGGCGGGGCGGTACGCCGCTGGCAGGCGCCGGTGCTGCTGGGCGGGGTGGCCCTGGCCCTGCTGGCCCTGCACGAGCTGGCCCTCAGCTGGGACCTGATGCCCCGGTGGATCTACCTGGCCGTGGGCGGGCTGGCCCTGATCACCCTGGCCGCCACCTACGAGCGGCGGCGCCGCGACCTGAACCGGCTGCGTACCGTCGTCGGCCGGATGAGCTGACCCGATGCGGACATCTCGGTCTGGGTCGACGGCGGCGGTGCGTCCGGAGCCCCGACCAGGCCCCGGTAGGGTCGTGCCATGAGGTTCGAGATCAGCAAGGTGCTGGACGCGATCGAGGGTCGGGTCTGCACCGACCCGGCGTTGGCCCGGGCCGTGGTCGACCTGGCCGAGGTGATCCGCTACCAGGATCTCGACGGCGGCCGACCGGCCAGCCTGCTCCGGCTCGGCATGGTGATCGATGCCCTCTCCCGGCAGTTGGAGGAGGACAGCGTCCCGGTCTACCCGATCGTCCACCGGGCCCTGCTCTCCGACGCCGACCTGACCTCCAACGAGCGGATGGTGGTGCGGCGCTGGGCCGACGACGGCCTGGTGGAGGTGCTGGACCAGCCCGGCGACCGGATGCTGGAGGTGGCCGACCTGCTCGGTCTGCCGGTGCTCAGCCGGGTCCGCTTCGACGGGCTGGGCGGCCGGTTCCCGTGGCTCGGCCAGCCGGGTCGGGTGCTCGCCCCGGTGCCGGGCGCCGGCGGCCCGGTCTTCATCGCCCACGTCGGCGGCGGCCAGGCCCCGATGACCGGCCCGCGCTCCGCGGCGGGCGCGAAGCTGCTGGCCCGGCAGTGGCGGTGCCCCGAGCCCGGCTGCGCCCTGTTCGGCGCGGGCGGCGGTGGCGGGGCCTTCGCCGACCTGGCCCGGGTGGAACGCAGCCCCGCCGGGCAACCGCCGCCCACCCTGCGCGGCGGGGTGCCGACCTGTCCCCGGCACATGACCCGGCTCGGCGACGCCGGCCCGCGGCCGCGTACCGAGGTCCTCGCGGTGCGCATCGGTGGGCTGGTCCGCCAGCGGTTCGTGCTCACCGAGAGTCAGCCGGTGGTGGCCGGGCGGGCACCGGAGCAGGCCGGCGGCGTCACGCTCGGCCAGTGGCTCAACGACGAGGCCCGCCGCTGGATCAGCCGCGGCCACGTCCGCTTCGAACTCCGGGTTGGTGAGGTGATCGTGACCGACACCAGCACCAACGGCTCCGGCATCCGCCCCGCCGGCTCGATGAACGACACCGACCGGATCGCGCTCGCCCCCCAGCAGTCCCGGGTGCTCGGCGCCGGCGACGTGGTCGAGCTCTATCCCGGGGTGCAGATCGGCCGGGCCGAGGAACTGCCCAGCGCCGCCCCGTTCACCCCCGCGTCGGTGATGGCCGAGGCGCCCACCATGGCGATGCGGCTGCCGCGGGTCTGACCGCGGGAGCACGGGAAAGGGCGCCGGGACCGTCGTGGTCCCGGCGCCCTTTCGCGCGTACGGAGGATCAGCCGGCCAGCACGGCGGCGAGCTGCGCCACCGCGTGGTCGATCTCCTCGGCGGTGATGGTCAGCGGCGGGGCGAGCCGGATGGTGGAGCCGTGGGTGTCCTTGGCCAGGACGCCGCGCTCCATCAGCCGCTCGCAGGCCTGCCGGCCGCTCATCAGCGCCGGGTCGATGTCGACGCCGGCCCAGAGACCGCGCACCCGGACGGCGACCAGGCCCTTGCCGAGCAGCCCTTCCAGGCCGGCCCGCAGCCGCTCGCCCAGCTCGGCGGAGCGCTGCTGGAACTCGCCGGTGGCCAGCAGTCGGACCACCTCGGTGGCGACGGCGCAGGCCAGCGGGTTGCCGCCGAAGGTGGAGCCGTGCTGGCCGGGCTGGAGCACGCCGAGCACGTCGGCGTTCGCGGCGACCGCGGAGACCGGGACGATGCCGCCGCCGAGTGCCTTGCCCAGCAGGTACATGTCCGGGGTGACGCCCTCCAGGTCGCAGGCGAAGGTGCTGCCGGTGCGGCCCAGGCCGGACTGGATCTCGTCGGCGATGAAGAGGACGCTCCGGTCGGTGCAGACCTGGCGGACGCCCGGCAGGTAGCCCTCCGGCGGCACCACGACGCCCTGCTCACCCTGGATCGGCTCGAGCAGCACCGCGACGGTGTTGTCGTCGATCGCCGCCTCCAGCGCCGCCAGGTCGCCGTAGGGGACCACCGTGAAGCCGGGAGTGTACGGACCGAAGTCGGCCCGGGCGTCCTCGTCGGTGGAGAAGCTGACGATGGTGGTCGTCCGGCCGTGGAAGTTCCCGTCCGCGACGATGATGTTGGCCTGGCCCGGGGTGACGCCCTTGACCTGGTAGCCCCACTTGCGGGCGACCTTGATGCCGGTCTCCACCGCCTCGGCGCCGGTGTTCATCGGCAGGACCAGGTCCTTGCCGCACAGCTCGGCCAGCTCCTTGCAGAAGTCGGCGAACTGGTCGTGGATGAAGGCGCGGCTGGTCAGGGTGAGCCGGTCGAGCTGCGCGTGCGCGGCCTCGATCAGCCTGGGGTGCCGGTGGCCGAAGTTCAGCGCCGAGTAGCCGGCCAGGCAGTCCAGGTAGCGCCGCCCGTCCACGTCGGTCACCCAGGCGCCCTCGGCGGAGGAGATCACCACCGGCAGCGGGTGGTAGTTGTGCGCGGTGTGACGCTCCGCGTCCCGGACCGCGGACGGCGTCCGCAGCATGTCGTCCACGATCACTTGCTCGCCTTTCCCTGACGGAGTCGCAACGTGCAGCACTTCGGTCCACCGCCGGCCTTGCGCAGCTCGGACAGGTCGATGCCGATGGTCTGGTAGCCCCGGTCGCGCAGCTTCGCGGCCAGGTCGGTGGCCTGCGCCGGCAGGACAACGGTACGGCCGTCGCTGACCGCGTTGAGGCCGAGCACCTCCGCGTCGGCCATCGTGGCCTGGATCGCAATCGGGAAGAGCCGGCGGAGCACGGCCCGGCTGCCGGGGGAGAACGCCTCCGGCAGGTAGGCCACGGTCCGCTCGTCGAGCACGGTCAGCGCGGTGTCCAGGTGGTAGAAGCGCGGGTCCACCAGCTGCATGGTGATCACCGGGTAACCGAAGACCTCCTGGAGCTGCGCGTGCGAGGCGTGGGCGGTGCGGAAGCCGGTGCCGGCGAGCAGGTGGTCACCGACCAGCAGGACGTCGCCCTCGCCCTCGTTGACGTGCTTCGGGTCGTACATCTCGAAGCCGGCGGCCTCGAACCAGGCCCGGTAGGCGGGGGCCTCGTCGGCGCGCTGCGGGTCGCGGAACTGGACCGCCATCGCGTGGCCGTCGATCACCGTGCCGCCGTTGGCGGCGAAGACCATGTCCGGCAGGCCGGCCACCGGGTCGATCAGCTCGACCTCGTGGCCCAGGTCGAGGTAGGTCTGGCGCAGCTGCTCCCACTGCCGGATGGCCAGGTCGGCGTCGACCGGCGCCGTCGGGTCCATCCACGGGTTGATGGCGTAGTCGACGGCGAAGTACGTCGGCCGGCACATCAGGAAGCGCTGGCGGGTGGCGTCCATCGTCATGTCCTGCTCCTGGGGTCGGGCGCGCCCGGCCACCTTCGGCTCGTGGGCTGGCGCCGTTGCTCAACGCTATGTCCCCGGGGCAGTCGACATCCACCGCGAGAAGTTGCGTACGCCAACGGATCGTTGCGTCTGTGCTCGTCTCGGCGAAGGATCGTTGCGTAGGGGCGGTCAGCCCCGGCCCGGACGCCGGTCGGACCCCGGACACGCTTCAGGGGCGGCGAATCGCCGCCCCTGAAAGGATGCGTACCCGGCTGGTGAACCACCAGGCTGGTCGGGCGTCGCCGGCGCACCGCCGGCGAGGTCATAAGTGCCCGTCAGAACCGATCGACAAACTGTGAGTCGAGCCACTCGCGGAACCGGCCCACCCAGTCGCCGTCGGTGGTCGGCCAGTCGAAGAGTCCCGTCATCGCCAGCACGCCCAGCACCACCGCGCCCAGGCCCAGGACGATGCCGAGCAGCGCGTCGGTCTTGCCCGCCACGTGCCGGCGCCGGGTCGCGATCAGCCCCAGCACGGACAGGACCGCGCCGAGCGCGCCCAGGGCGATGCCGTACCCGGCCAGGGTGCCGGTCAGCACGAACAGGGCGCCGGCGACGCCGGCCACCAGCCCGACCGTGGCGAGCAGGCTGGCCCGGGGCTTCGGGCCGACGGCGACCGGCGCGGCGGTCGCGTCCCCGACGGTGCTCTCCCGGCGGTCCGGGATGCCGTCGCCGTCCCGGTCGGCCAGCCGCTCGCGCTGGAGGTTGACCCGCTCCTGCTCCAGGTCCATGGTCCGCTCGGTGGCCGGCTCGGCGACCGGGGCCGCGCCACCCCGCCCGGAAAGGGCCGCCGCTCCGGCGCCGGCCGGCGCGGTGCTGCTCCGGTACGTCGCCCGGTCCGCGTCCCGATCGGTGACGACGGGCCGGGGCTCGGTGCGGTCGGTCGGGTCGACGGTGGGTCGCGGCTCGGTGCGGTCCGTCGGCTCGACGACCGGCTGAGGCTCGGTGCGGTCCGTCGGCTCGACGACCGGCTGAGGCTCGGTGCGGTCGGTCGGATCGACGATCGGCTGAGGCTCGGTGCGGTCGGTCGGGTCGGTGACCGGGGTGCGGTCGATGGTGCCGGTGGCGGTGTCCCGGGCGTCGACCCGGCCGTCGCCGGTCACGTCCCCGGCGGGCGCCGGCTGCTTCCGGCGGGACAGCGAAGGAATGTTCACCTGAGATCCTCCTCGTGAGTGCGTGGAGGCCTCGCCGGGTACCGACGGCTGCCACGCGGTAACGGTGAAGAGGTACCCCGTCGGGGATCCGACGACACCTGACCAGCGCGGCCGTCGATGCCAGCGGGCGGTGCCGGCCGGCCCGACGTAGTCTTGCCACCCGTGCCAGAGGGACACACCATCCACCGCCTGGCGGCGCGGCACGCCCGGCTCTTCGCCGGCAGCACGGTGCACGCCGCCAGCCCGCAGGGCCGGTTCGCCGAGGGCGCCGCCCGGCTCGACGGCACCGTCCTTCGGAGCACCGAGGCGTACGGCAAGCACCTGCTGCACCACCACGCCGGCGAGCTGACCCTGCACGTGCACCTGGGCCTCTACGGCAAGGTCACCGACGGCACCGGCGCGCCCCCGCCCCCGGTCGGCCAGGTCCGGCTGCGGCTGACCCGCGACGGTTCCCCGGCGGAGCCGGGCGGCGCGCACTGGCTGGACCTGCGCGGCCCCACCGCCTGCGAGCTGCTCACCCCGCCCGAGGTGGCCGCCCTGCGAGCCCGGCTCGGTCCCGACCCGCTGCGGGCCGACGCCGATCCCGAGCGGGCGTACGCCCGGATCCGCCGCAGCCCGACGCCCCTGGCCGCCCTGCTGCTCGACCAGTCCGTGGTCGCCGGCACCGGCCTGATCTTCGTGACCGAGGCGCTGTTCCGGGCCGGCCTGGCGCCCACCATGCCCGGCCGGGAGCTGACCCCGGCGGGCTGGCGGGATCTCTGGGCGGACCTGGTGACGCTGATGACCCAGGCCGTCGAACGCGGCCGGATCGACACCGTCCGGGACGCGCACCTGCCCGCGGCGATGGGCCGCGCGGCCCGGGTGGACCGGCACGGCGGCGAGGTGTACGTCTACCGCCGCCCCGGGGCGCCCTGCCACGTCTGCGGCACCGACGTCAGCCGCGGTGAGCTGGCCGGCCGCAACCTCTACTGGTGCGCCACCTGCCAGGTGAGTCCCTAGTCGCGGGTGGCGGCGGCGAGGGCCTCGACGGCCTTGCGGGCGGCGATCAGCACCGGATCCCAGACCGGCGCGTACGGCGGGGCGTAGCCGAGGTCGAGGCCGGTCATGTCGTCCACGGTCATCTCGTTCCACAGCGCCACGGCCAGGGTGTCGATCCGCTTGGCCGCCTCGGACCAGCCGACGATCTGCGCCCCCAGCAGCCGCCCGCTGGGCCGCTCGGCGATCAGCTTCACGGTCATCTTCCGGGCGCCCGGGAAGTAGCCGGCCCGGTTGGTCGACTCGGCGACCACGGAGACGAACTGGAACCCGGCCGCCGCGGCGTCGCGCTCCCGCAGGCCGGTCCGGCCCACCTCCAGGTCGCAGACCTTCGTCACCGCGGTGCCGATCACCCCGGGGAAGGCGGCGTACCCGCCGCCGATGTTGATCCCGGCCACCCGGCCCTGCTTGTTGGCGTGGGTGCCGAGCGGGACGTGCACCGGCAGCCCGCTGACCCGGTGCAGGGTCTCCACGCAGTCGCCGGCCGCCCACACCCCGTCCACCCCGGGCACCCGCATCCGCCGGTCCACCCGGATCGCCCCGCTGGGGCCCAGCGGCAGGCCGGCGGCCTCGGCCAGCGCGACGTTGGGGCGTACGCCCAGGCCCAGGACGACCACGTCGGCGGGGATGGGTCCCTCGGCGGTGAGCACGGCGGCCACCCGGCCGTCCCGCTCGTCGAGGCCGGTGACCCTCACCCCGGCCCGGATGTGGATGCCCACGTCCCGCATCGCCTCGGCGACCAGCTGGCCCATGTCGGCGTCCACCGTCGACATCGGCGTGTCGGCCTGCTCGACCAGGGTGACCGCCAGCCCGCGCTGCACCAGCGCCTCGGCCAGCTCCACCCCGATGTAGCCGCCACCGACCACCACCGCCTCGCGGGGGGCCGGCTCGGCGTCCAGCCAGTCGCGCAGCGCCGCGCCGTCGTCCAGGGTCTGCATGCCGAAGACCCCGGCCGCCGGGGTACGCGCCCAGTCCGGCTTGATCGGCACGGCGCCGGCCGCGTACATCAGGGTGTCGAACGGCTCGCGGACCTCGCGGTCGCCGTCGAGGTCCCGGGCGACGACCTCACGGCGCTCCAGGTCGATGCCGGTGACCTCGTGGCGCAGCCGGACGTCGATGTCGAAGGAGTTCCGGAAGGTGTCCGGGTCGCGGGCGATGAGCTGGTCCCGCTCCGGCACCACGTCGCTGATCCAGTACGGGATGCCGCACGCGGAGTACGACGTGAAGTGACCCCGCTCGAAGGCCACGATCTCCAGCGAGGAGCGGTCCCGGCGGCGCCGGGCCTGCGACGCCGCGGCCATTCCGGCCGCGTCCCCGCCCACGACGATCAACCGTTCCGCCACGGCGCCCATCCTGTCACGTCCCGGTCCGCCGGGCGCCGTTCGTGCCAGGTCGTCACCCTCGCTCAGCCCCGGGTCTGCCGGGCCACGTCCGCCACGACGTCGACCAGGCTGCCGGTGCGTTCGAAGACGGCACGCTGCCGGGCGGCGCCGCTGCCGTGCCGGCGCAGCCCGCCCAGCAGGTCGGTCACCTCGGCCAGGTCGCCGTGCCGCGAAAGCTCCGGCCGGAGCCGGTCGACCAGCCGGTCCAGCAGCTCCCAGGTGGGGCGCAGCTCGCCGTCGGTGACGTCGACGCCCTCGCCCTCCAGGCCGTCGTGGGCGGCCCGCCAGTGCGCGGCGACCAGCAGGTGGTGGTCGGTGTTGATCGGCGGCCGGCCCGCCGCGATGTCGGTCATGGCGGTGGCCACCAGCGCCCGGACCAGGGCCGCGACCAGCACGGCGTCCTCGGCGGACGGGCAGACGTCACCGATCCGGATCTCCACCGTCGGGTACTTCGCCGACAGCCGGGCGTACCAGTAGAGCATGCCCTCGTCGAGCATCACGCCGGTGGCGATCAGCTGCCGGATCAGCCGCTGGTAGTGCTCGTACGACTCCAGGAACGGGGTGGGCGCCACCGACGGCCAGCGTTCCCACTCCACCGACCGCCAGCTGGCGTAGCCGGTGTCCTCGCCCCGGGCGAACGGCGAGTTGGCGGTGACCGCCTGGAGGATCGGCAGCCACGGGCGGACGTGGTTGAGCACCCGCACGCCGGTCTCCGGGTCCGGGATGCCGACGTGCACGTGCATGCCGTTGTTGCCCGGGCCGGGCACCAGCAGCCGGAACCGCTCGATCATCCGGTCGAAGCGGGGCTTGTCGACCACCGCCGGCACCGGGCCGTCCACCGGACCGGTGCCGATCGCCAGGACCCGTACGCCGGCCCGCTCGGCCGCGTCGGCCAGCGCCGCCCGCAGCACGCCCAGCGAGTGCCGGATCGAGGAGAGCTCCAGTCCGGGTGGGCTGCCGATCTCGATCTGGCTGGTCTGGAACTCGCGTTCCACCTGACCGCGCAGCTCGGCCGGCACCTGCTCCATCACCAGGTCCACGGCGGGGACCGCGCGACCGGTGTGCGGGTCGACCAGGAGGAACTCCTCCTCGACGCCCACGGTGAGCAGGTCGGCGCCGACCGGCGCCGCGTTCCGCTCCGCCACCCCGCTGGCCATGGCCACCACCGTCCGTTTCTGCCGATCGCGGCGCACCGCCGCGGTGTCGACCGGACCATTACCCACGGTGGCGATCGGGCGAAACGTCCCCTTCCGGGCCTGCTCCGCCCACCCGCCTACGATGAGCGGCAGGAATCGGCGGGAGCCCCGGGGCGACCGCCCGAGGGAGGTGGCGGTGTCCGCGAACGATCCGCACCCCGGCCCGGAACGGGCCTGGCTGCGGCAGGTGCCGAGGGCCTTCGCCGCCCTGCTCTGGATCGTCGCCACGGTCTGCGCGCTGGCCGCGTTGAGCAGCGCCGTCCGATCCGACATCCAGCCGGTCCGCACGGCCATCGACACGCTGCTGCTGCCCGCCCCGGCGAACCTCGCGTACGCGGTCTTCCTCGGCACCCTGGCCTCGGCGGTGCTGCGGCGCAAGCGGCTGGCGTACCGGGTGCTGGTGGGCTACTTCTCGCTCAGCCTCGTCGTCGGGCTGGTGGCCGGCGGTCTGCTGCTCCTCGTCGGCGCGGACCGGCTCACCGACGACGCCGGGCAGCGGATCTTCAACCTGATCGAGACGGTCGGCGTCTGGGTCGGGGTCGGCTTCGCCGCGGTGGCGCTGGCGCTGCTGCTGGTGGCCCGCCGGGAGTTCTACGCCCGGGTACGCCCCGGCAGCAGTTGGCGGGCGCTGGCGGTCTTCCTCGGGCTGGCCGCGACCGCGGTCGGCCTGGGCTACCTGCTGCTGCTGGTCGAGCCGGGGAGCCTGGTCACCTGGTCGGACCGGCTCGGCTACGCCGCCGAGAAGGTGTTCGGCGGCGCGGTCACCCTGGACCTCACCCGGCGCGGGCAGGCGCCCGGCTGGGTGAACCTGCTGCTCGGCGCGCTCGGGGCGGCCGCCCTGGTGGCCGGGCTGTTCACCCTGCTGCGGTCGCAGCGGGCGGCGGCGGTGCTCCATCCGGACGAGGAGGAGCGGATCCGGGCGCTGCTCGCCCGGCACGGCGGGCGGGACTCGCTGGGCTACTTCGCCACCCGGCGGGACAAGGCGGCGATCTTCTCGCCCAGCGGCAAGGCGGCCGTCACCTACCGGGTGGTCAACGGGGTGAGCCTGGCCAGCGGCGACCCGGTGGGCGACCCGGAGGCGTGGGGACCGGCGATCCGGGCGTGGCTGGCCCAGGCCCGCGAGTACGCCTGGACGCCGGCGGTGATGGGGGCGAGCGAGGCCGCGGCGCGGGCCTACCACCGGCACGGGCTCAAGGTGCTGCACCTCGGCGACGAGGCGATCCTGTTCACCCGGGAGTTCGACCTGACCGGCCGGGACATGCGCCCGGTCCGGCAGGCGGTGCACCGGGTCGAGCGGGCCGGCTACACCTCCCGGGTCCGCCGGCACGCCGACATCCCACCCGACGAGCTGGCCGGGGCGGCCCGGCTGGCCACCCGGTGGCGGGACACCGAGAACGAGCGCGGCTTCTCGATGGCGCTGGGCCGCCTCGGTGACCCGGCCGACGGCGACTGCGTGCTGGTCGAGGCGGTCGACACCGACGGCCGGGTGCGGGCCATGCTGTCGCTGAGCCCGTGGGGCGCCGACGGGGTGTCGCTGGACCTGATGCGCCGGGACCGGACCGCCGAGAACGGCGTCATGGAGTTCATGGTGGCCGCGCTGCTCGGCGCCGGCCCCCGGCTCGGGGTCGAACGGGTGTCGCTGAACTTCGCGGCGTTCCGGTCGGTCTTCGAGCAGGGCGCGCGGATCGGCGCCGGCCCGGTGATCCGGCTCTGGCGGGGGCTGCTGCTCTTCTTCTCCCGCTGGTGGCAGCTGGAGTCGCTCTACCTCTCCAACGCCAAGTACCAGCCGCACTGGACACCCCGCTACCTCTGCTTCGCCGAGCGCCGGGAGCTGGCCCGGGTGGGTCTGGCGGCGGTGGTCGCCGAGGGCTTCCTCGCGCTGCCGGGGGGCCGGCCGGCGCCGTTGCAGGGTGTGCCGCCGGGCGGTGGCGGCGTCGGTTTCGTGCCGCCGGCCGCCGCGGCCGTGCACGCCGTGCCGCCGGAACCGGCCACCGAACGCGCCCCTGAGCAGGTGCTGGTCCGCCGGGCCAAGCTGGAGCGGCTGCGCGCCGACGGCGTCGACCCGTACCCGGTGGGTTATCCGCGCACCACCAGCTGCGCCGCCGTGCGGGAGGCGCACGCCGGCCTGGCGCCGGACACGGCGACCGGCGAGACCGTCGGGGTCGCCGGCCGGGTGCTGCTGGTCCGCGACCACGGACGGCTCTGCTTCGTCACCATCCGGGACGGCAGCGGCGACCTCCAGCTGCTGCTGGAGCACGACCTGGACCGATGGCGGTCCACCGTCGACGTCGGCGACCACGTGGGGGCCACCGGGGAGGTGTACGCCTCCCGACGCGGCGAGGTCTCGGTCCGGGTGGCCGACTGGCGGCTCACCGCCAAGTGCCTGCGACCGCTGCCCGACAAGCACCACGGGCTGGCCGATCCGGAGGCCCGGGTCCGGCAGCGCTACCTGGACCTGGCGATCGACCCCGGGTCGCGGGAGCTGCTGCGGGCCCGCGGCGCGGCCCTGCACAGCCTGCGCGGCACGCTGGTCGGGCAGGGCTTCCTGGAGGTCGAGACGCCAATCCTGCAACGGGTGCACGGCGGGGCCAACGCGCGCCCGTTCGTCACCCACAGCAACGCCTACGACCTGCGGTTGAGCCTGCGGATCGCGCCGGAGCTCTATCTGAAGCGGCTGGCCGTCGGCGGGGTGGAGCGGGTGTACGAGCTGGGCCGGGCGTTCCGCAACGAGGGCGTGGACCACAGCCACAACCCGGAGTTCACCGTGCTGGAGGCGTACCAGGCGTACGCCGACTACCACACCATGCGGGAGCTGGCCCGGGAGCTGATCGTCGCGGCGGCGGTGGCCGTGCACGGGGCGCCGGTGGTCCGCCGGCCGGACGGCGAACTGGTGGACATCGGCGGGCCGTGGCCGGCCCGGACGGTCGACGAGGCGGTCTCGGCGGCGCTGGGCGAGGAGGTCACCCCGGACACCGAGGTCGGCGTGCTGCACAAGCTCTGCGACGCCGCCCGGGTGCCGTACGACCCGCGTTGGGGGCGGGGCGAGGTGCTGCTGGAGCTCTACGAGCGGCTGGTCGAGGCGCGTACCGGGGTGCCGACGTTCTATCTGGACTTCCCGACCGACGTGTCGCCGTTGACCCGGCCGCACCGCACCGATCCCCGGCTGGCCGAGCGCTGGGACCTGGTGGCGTACGGGATGGAGCTGGGCACCGCGTACTCGGAGCTGATCGACCCGGTCGAGCAGCGGCGGCGGCTGACCGAGCAGTCGTTGAAGGCGGCCGGCGGCGACCCGGAGGCGATGGAGCTGGACGAGGACTTCCTCACCGCCCTGGAGTACGCGATGCCGCCCACCGGCGGGCTCGGCCTGGGCGTGGACCGGCTGGTGATGCTGCTGACCGGCCGGTCGATCCGGGAGACCCTGCCGTTCCCGCTGGTCCGGGAGTCCTCGTGAGCCCGACCCGGGCCGGTCGGGGGTGGCCGGCGGCGGCGCTCGCCGTGGCGGCGGTGCTCTACGCCTCGTGGCTGCTCGGGCCGCTGCTGAACCCGGCGCTCGGCCTGACCACCGGGTACGCCAGCGAGCTGGCCGCCCGGGACCAGCCGCACCACCTGGTGTTCGGCCTGGGGGACGTGCTGACCGGGCTGCTCGCCGCCGCCGCGGGGGTGCTGCTGGCGGTGCGCCGGGCGCCCCGGGTGGCCTGGTGGGGGCTGGCCGTCTTCGGGGTGGCCACCGTGGTCGACGGGGGTTTCACCTCGATGGACTGCTCGCCGACCCGGGACGCCCGGTGCGCCGAGCTGGAGCAGGCCGGCGGGCTGTCCTGGCGGCACGAGCTGCACTCGGTCAGCTCGGCGCTGGCGGTGGCCGGCGGGGTGGTCTCGCTGATCGCGCTGGTGGCGGTGCTGCGCGCCCCGGCCTGGCGGCGCGTCGGGGGCGTGCTGGCGCTGGTGCTGCTGGCCGGCACGGTCACCACCCTGTTGGAGGTGGCCGGCCCGGACGGCGCCCTGGGGGCCTGGCAGCGGGTGCAGCTGGTCGGCCTCTCCGGCTGGCTGGCGCTGGCGGCCGCCGTGGCGGCGCGTCCCGAGGCGGTGACGGGCGACGGCCGGCCGGGCGGGTGGGCGTTCGGGCGGCCCGGTCGCGGGCGCCGGTGACGACTCCGGGCGGTCGTGCCCCGGCGGTGCTGCTCTGCCCGGGGATGGGCGAGGGCGCGGACACCTGGGACCGGCTGGTCCCGCTGCTCGTCGGGGCGGTGACGGTCCTGGACCGGGCGGCGGGTGGTCCGGCGCCGACGCTGGCCGGGGAGGTGGCCCGGATCGCCGCGCTGGCCGACGACCGGGACCCGGTGCTGGTGGCCCACTCGGCGGGGGCGCTGGCGGCCGAGGCGTACGCCCGGCTCCACCCGGGCCGGGTCGCCGGGCTGGTGCTGGTGGACCCGAGCGTGGTGCGGCCGGGGACCACCGGCCGGCTGCGGGCGGCGACCGCCCGACTGCTCACCGCCGGCACGCCCGTCCTGGCCGGGGCGCTGGACCGCGCGGGTCTGCCGGGCCGGCTCGGCCCGTGGGCGTGGCGGCGGGCGGCGCGCCGGATGGGCGAGGGCCCGGCGGATCCGGTCCACGCCGCGGCGTACGGGCAGCCGACGGTGCTGGTGCGGCTGGCGGTGGAGTGGCTGGCCCATCCGGCGCTCGCGGTGGAGCTGCTGCTGCTGCGCGAGCGGACGGCCGCGCCGACGGTGCCGGTCCGGGTGCTGACCGCCCTGGGGGACGTCGCGTCGGCGCGGGGGCGGGTGGCCTGGCGGACGGCGCACGCCCGGTTGGCGGAGAGCTTCTCGGCGGGACGGCAGGAGGTGCTGCGCGACGCCCGGCACCTGGTGCACCGGGACCGCCCGGAGGTGGTGGCCGCAGCCGTCACGGCCGTTGGACGTGACAGCGGGTCCTAGGCTGGGTTCCGTGCCGGGTGCGATGGCGGTGGTGACGGGTCTGTGGGCGTACGCGCTCACCGGGCTGGCGCTGCTCGCGGAGCGCCCGGGTGACCTCCTGACCGGCGCGGCGGTGGTGGCCGCGCTGCTGCTGGCGGTCCTGCTGGCGGCCCGGCCGCGGCGCGGGCCGGTGCCGGCCCGGGTGGGCCGGGCGGCCGGGCTGCGGGAGCGGGCCCGGCGCCGGGGGGTGCCCCGCCAGGTCGATCCGGACGCGGCCGGCCGGCCCCGTCCCCGGGCCCCGGGCCGTCGCCCACCGGTCGGGTGGCTCCCGACGGTGGGCTGATCTCCGCGCCCGGGGCGCGCTGATCGGCGTTCCCGTCGTCAGCCGGCTCCCGTGCCCGTCACGGGCGTCGGGGCGGCGTGCCCGACCGGTTCCGCCGTCATCCACCTCCGCCGCCGGCCGTCGGCGCCCCGCCGGGCGCCCACCGGGGCCGGAGCGTCCCGGAACCGACCGAGGGGTCTCCCATGCTCGCCTTCGCACCGCTGCACACCGTCGTCGGCGCCGCCGGCGCCACCGTCTCCTGGCTCGCCGATCTGCTCGGCCCGCTCACCGGCGGTGCGGCCACCGCCGCCGCGATCGTCCTGTTCACCGTCGCCGTCCGGCTGCTGATCTCACCGCTCACCGTGGCGCAGGTCCGCGGCGAGCGGCGCCGGGCCGCCCTCGCCCCGGAGGTACGCGAGCTGCAACGCCGGCACGCCGACGACCCGGCCCGGATGCAGTCGGAACTGTTCGCGCTCTACCGGTCGGCCGGGGCCAGCCCGGTGGCGGGTTGCCTGCCGGCCCTGCTCCAGGCGCCGTTCTTCCTGGTCATGTACCGGCTCTTCGCGACCTCGGACGGCGGCACCGGCCTGATGGGGGAGCGGCTGGCCGGCGTGCCGCTGGGTTGGCACCTGGGTGACGGGCTCTCCGGCCCGGTGGTCGCCGTCTTCGGGGTGCTGCTGGCCGCCCTGCTCGGCCTGGCCTGGTTCTCCTCCCGGCGCGCGAAGCGGGCGGCGGAGGCCACCGGGACGGTGGCGGGGGCGCCGACCGAGGGACCGGGGGCGGCGGTGCTGGGCCGGTTGATCCCGCTGCTGCCGTTCACCACCGTGCTGGTGGCGCTGGTGGTGCCGCTGGCCGCGGTGCTGTACCTGGTCACCACGACGGCGTGGACGGCGCTGGAGCAGGTGGTGCTGCGCCGGCCGCAGGTCGGGTCCGCGGACGGCCGGTCGGAGTCGCTGGACAGAAACAGTTAACTGTCCTAATAATTACTCCCGACGTTGACAGGCATGGATGAAATGCCGCGCGGGAGGCTGCCATGAAACGGTCCGGAACGTTCGCCCTCTCCCTGCTCGCCGCGCTCGCGGTCACCCTCGGCGCGGCCTGGGCGGCGCCACCGGCGTACGCCGGCGGGGTGACCGCGAGCTTCGTCAGGACCGCCGACTGGGGCAGCGGCTGGGAGGGCAGGTACACCATCGCCAACGGCGGTGCGAGCAGCCTGTCGGCCTGGACCGTCTCCTTCGACCTGCCGGCCGGGACCACCGTCGGCACCTACTGGGACGCGCTGCTCACCAGCTCGGGCCAGCGGTACACGTTCACCAACCGGTCCTGGAACGGCACCGTCGCCCCCGGCGCCACCGTCTCCTTCGGCTTCCTCGCCAGCGGCCCGGGGGCGCCGGTCAACTGCCTGTTGAACGGCGCGCCCTGCGGCGGCGGCACGCCGTCACCGTCACCGTCCGGCACGCCGAGCCCGACGCCGACCGGCCCGGCACCCAGCACGCCACCGCCCACCTCGCCGCCGGACGGCACCCTGCCGAAGCATCTGCTCACCGGGTACTGGCACAACTTCGACAACCCCGCCGTCGAGCTGCGGCTGCGCGACGTCCCCGCCGAGTACGACATCGTCGCGGTGGCCTTCGGGGAGGCCACCGCGACCCCCGGGGCGGTCGGCTTCGCCGTCGACCCCGGACTCTCCGCGGCCCTCGGCGGCTACACCGACGCCGACTTCACCGCGGACGTCCGCACCCTGCGCGGGCAGGGCCGCAAGGTGATCCTCTCGGTCGGCGGGGAGGCCGGGCGGGTGGCGGTGAACAGCGCCGCGTCCGCGACCGCCTTCGCCGACACCACGTACGCGCTGATCCAGCGGTACGGCTTCGACGGCGTCGACATCGACCTGGAGAACGGCCTCGACCCCACCTTCATGGCCCAGGCGCTGCGCGCGTTGCGGGCCAGGGTCGGTGCCGGCCTGATCATCACGATGGCGCCGCAGACCATCGACATGCAGTCACCCGCCACCGGTTACTTCAAGCTCGCCCTCGACATCCGGGACATCCTCACCGTCGTCAACACCCAGTTCTACAACTCCGGGGCGATGCTCGGCTGCGACCAGAACCGGGCGTACAGCCAGGGCAGCGTGGACTTCATCGTGGCGCTGGCCTGCATCCAACTGGAGAACGGGCTGCGCCCGGACCAGGTCGGGCTGGGCCTGCCCGCCGGCCCCGGCGCGGCCGGCGGCGGCATCGTCGCGCCCGGCGTGGTCAACGCCGCCCTGGACTGCCTCGCCCGCGGCACCAACTGCGGCAGCTTCCGGCCGCCGCGCACCTACCCCGGCATCCGGGGCGCGATGACCTGGTCGGTCAACTGGGACGTGAGCAACGGCAGCGGCTTCGCCCGTGGCATCAAGCCGCACCTCGCCACCCTGCCCTGACGTCGACGCGGTCAGCGGCCGGCGGTCGTCGACTGCCGGCCGCGCCGCGCCCGGCGCCGCCGGATCTTCTTCGCCACCCAACTCACGATCATGATCCCGAAGACCGCGAAGATCGCGTAGTTGAACCAGCTGCTGTACCTGTCGACCTCCTGCCAGCGAGAGCCCAGTACGAAGCCCAGGCCGACGATCAGCGTGTTCCACACCCCGCTGCCCAGCGTGGTGAGCAGGACGAACTCGCCCAGCGGCATCCGGTTCGCGCCGGCCGGCACCGACACCAGGCTGCGGACCACCGGCACCACCCGGCCGATCAGCACCGCCCACCTGCCGTGCCGCTCGAACCAGCGGTCGGCCTGCTCCAGGTCGTCGGAGTCCACCAGCGGGATGTGGTCCAGCCAGCGCTTGAGCCGCTCCTCGCCGAGCGCGGCGCCCAGCCAGTAGAGGATCAGCGCGCCGACCAGCGACCCGACGGTGGCGGCGAGCACGATCAGCACCACGTTGAACCGGCCCTGCGAGGACAGGTAGCCCGCCATGGCCAGCACGATCTCGCTCGGGATCGGCGGGATGACGCTCTCCAGCGCGACCAGGAAGGCAACCCCGAACGCGCCCAGCGAGTCGATGACGCTCGCCACCCACCCGGTCAGCCCGCTGAACTGGGACGGGTCGACGTTCTGGGCGAGTGCCATGGGCGTCCTTCCGTTGACCGGCGGGGATCGGATGGTGGTACCCGCCAACCGGCCGCGCACACCTGCCGGTGAGCCGGCACACTGATCACCCGCTCAGCCCCCCGGCCCGCCGGCCGCCCGGTCAGCCCTCCGGGTGCAGCTCCGCGTCCGCCGGGCCGGTGCGCCAGCCGGTGAAGCGGACGGTCAGGCCCTCCCGGCTCGGTGCGCAGCAGAACGGTCCCGCCGAGGCCGCCGCCTGCGGCGGTAGCGGAGCGAGCCGGACCAGCCGCCACGGCTCGTCGTCGGCCCGGGCCCGGACGGTCAGCGCGTCCCCGGCCCGGCTGACCCGGACGGTGACCTCCCGCCCGGACCATTCCGGCACCGGGGCGAGCGACCAGTCCGACAGCTCCCGGGTCACCACCGCCCCGAGCTGGGGCAGCCCGTCGCTCAGCTCCACCCCGGTCTTCACCCAGTTCCGCTCGTCCACGTGGACGAGCACGCCGGCCTGGTCGAACTGCGTGGTGTAGTCGAGTACGAAGCTCACCTCGACCGCGGTTCCGCCGGGCAGCGGGGCGAGCAGCGCCGGGCCGTTGTCGTGCACGAAGCCGTAGCCGGTGTGCCGCCACATGTCGGTCTCCGGCCCGGGATCCACCAGCAGGTGGCCCTCGCCGGTCCGCTCCACCCGAATCGGCTGGTGCAGCCACCGGCCCTCGTCCCAGTCCACCGGGCGCCCGGCCTGCTCCTTGTCGACCATGCCGACACCATACGGCCGGGGCCGGCGGCGGACCGTCCCCGGCGGCCCCGGGTTTGCCGATCGGGGCGATCGGAGAAGTTACTCGGGCATGGGCGACAGGTGGTACTCCGAGGCGGTCGTCTACTGCCTCGACATCGACACGTACGCGGACTCCGACGGCGACGGGGTCGGTGACATCCGTGGCCTCATCGGCCGGCTCGACTACCTGGCGCGGCTGGGGGTGACCTGCATCTGGCTCAACCCGATCCACCCGTCGCCGAACAAGGACGACGGGTACGACGCCACCGACTTCTACAACGTCGACCCGCGGCTGGGCACGTTGGGGGACTTCGCCGAGCTGCTGCACCAGGCACAGAACCGGGGCATCCGGGTGATCATCGACCTGGTGGTCAACCACACCTCCGACCAGCACCCCTGGTTCCAGTCCGCCCGCTCCTCGCCCGACTCGCCGTACCGGGACTGGTACGTCTGGGCCGACGAGGAACCCGCCGACCGGTACCAGGGCATGGTCTTCCCCGGCGAGCAGCACGAGACGTGGAGCTACGACCGGACCGCCAAGGCGTGGTACTACCACCGGTTCTACAAGTTCCAGCCGGACCTGAACATCACCAACCCGAAGGTCCGCGAGGAGATCAAGAAGATCACCTCGTTCTGGCTCCAGCTCGGTGTCTCCGGCTTCCGGATGGACGCGGTGCCGTTCATCATCGAGGAGACCGAGCCGGGCAACGGCAACTCCCCGAAGGACTTCGAGTTCCTCACCGAGCTGCGCCAGCACGTGCAGTGGCGGCGCGGCGACGCGGTCCTGCTGGCCGAGGCGAACGTCGAGCCGGACCAGCTCCCGGTCTACTTCGGTGACGGCAGCGGGTCGGGCAACCGGATCCACATGCTCTTCGACTTCATGCTCAACGGCCGGCTGATGCTCGCCCTGGCCCGGGAGGACCCGGAGACGATCATCGACGCGCTGCGGGACACCCCGAAGCTGCCCACCGGCGGCCAGTGGGCGACCTTCCTACGCAACCACGACGAGATCGACCTGTCCCGGCTCACCGCCGACCAGCGCAACGACGTGCTGGCGAAGTTCGGCCCGGACGAGGAGATGCAGCTCTACGGCCGGGGAATCCGGCGCCGGCTGGCCCCGATGCTCGGCAACGACCGCCGGCACATCGAGCTCGCGTACGCCCTCCAGTTCTCGTTGCGCGGCACGCCGGTGCTCCGCTACGGCGAGGAGATCGGCATGGGCGAGGACCTGTCGCTCAAGGGACGGGACGCGATCCGTACCCCGATGCAGTGGTCGTACCAGCCGAACGGCGGCTTCTCCACCGCCGAGCCGGAGAAGCTGGTCCGCCCGGTGATCGACAAGGGCGACTTCGCGTACGACAAGGTGAACGTGACCGCCCAGCGCAAGGACCCACGGTCGCTGCTCGGCTGGTTCGAGCGGATGATCCGTACCCTGCGGGAGGCCCCGGAGGTCGGCTCCGGCACCACCACCCACATCGACGTGCCGATGCCGGCCGGGGTGCTGGCGCACCGGGCCGACGGTCCCACCGGCACGATGGTCTTCCTGCACAACCTGGGCACCGAGGACGTCGAGGTGGACCTGAGCACCCTGGAGTCCGAGGCGGACCTGCCGATAGACGTGCTCTCCGACCGGGGCTACGACGAGGTGGGCAAGCTGGACCGGTTGAAGCTCGCCGGGCACGGCTACCGCTGGATCCGGCTCTGCCGCAGCTGGTCGCGCTGACCCGACCCGCATCCGGCCCGGCACCGTCGATCGGTGCCGGGCCGGCGCGGTCCCCGGTCACGCGGGACGTCCGGCCGGTCGGCGCCGGCCGGACGTCCCGCGACGATCAGCGCACGCCGAAGGCGCGGATCACGGTCTGGACGACCGAGTTGCCCGCGCCGTCCGCGGCGCTCGCCCGCAGCGACACGTGTGTCGCGCCCTTCGGCGCCCGCAGGTTCGCCGTCCAGGCGCCCGCCGAGGAGTCGAGCGACTGCGTCGACCAGTGCGCGCCGTCGTCGTACGAGGTCTCCAGCGTGACCGGCCCGATGCCGGCACCAGCCACCCCGGGCAGCGGTGCGGCGGACACGGTCAGCGCGGTGCCGCCCTTCGCGGTGCCGGCGGCGTCGGTGTCGACCGAGTAGTCGAGCTGCAGCAGCGGCAGCACGCTCGACTCCACCCCGGCGGCCGGTGCCGCCGAGCGGAACGTCCACTCCGTCCGGGTGCTGGTCGAGTAGGGCCCGGCGGTCGGGTCCTGGCTGGTCCGGGTGACCAGCCGGTACGGCAGCTCGCCCGCCGCCGGCGCGGTGCCGCTGATCCAGGTGCTGCTGCTTTGGCCGAGCAGGGTGTCCCCCTGGTACAGCTCGTTGGTCTGCACGGCGCCGATCAGGGTCATGCCGACGTGGTCGGCCCCGCCCCAACCCGGTACGTCGAGGCTGAGCGTGTCGCCGGAGCGCACGGGCAGCTTGAAGTTGTTGTTCAGGTGCGGTCGCTCGATCGGCTCGAAGAACTCCTCGGTGCCGCTGCTGCCGGCCCGGTAGCCGGCCCGGGTGTCGATCTGGTACGTGCCGGCCTCGGCGTACGCCTCCTGACCCCACAGGTACAGGTCGCCGGTGGACAGCCAGTCGGTGCGGACCGGGGCGAGGGGGCGGTTGCTGGTCCGCCCGATGCCCCAGTTCGAGTACGACTCCCAGTCGAACCGGAACTCGCCGCCCCGGGCCCGCCCGGCGGGGAAGGTGAAGCCGACGTCGACCCGGGCCAGCGTCTTCGTGGTCTCGGTCCGGGTCAGCTCGGCGGGGATCCGGTTGTGGTACGCCTGGACCAGGTCGTACAGGTAGTCGGCGACCGGCTGCGACGCCACCGTGATCCTCGTTCTCCCCTGCTGGATCTGCGCGATCAGTGCCTCGCCCTCGTCCCTGCTGAGCAGCGCCACCTCGATGGGGGTGGGGGTGAAGAAGTCGGACCGGTAGTCGCGCACCTCCCGCCACGGGTAGTCGTTCACCACCAGCATCAGCTTCGCCCCGGCGGCGGTCGCCGCGGCGGCCTGCGTGGTGTCGCTGACGTCCCAGTTGTGCCGGACCACCACCACCTTGCCCCGGGCGTCCAGGTCGGCGTAGTCACTCGCCGCGCCGTTGCCGGCGTACACGGCGGGCAGCGTCCAGCTCCCCTTCGGCAGCTGGGTGGTGCCCTGCTGACGGACCACGTCGTCGAAGTCGACCTTCGCGGTGCCGACGCTGAGTACCGGCTGTTCCTTGCGCCAGCGGGCGCTGACATAGAAGTCGCCGTGCGTGACGTCATGGCTGGTCGGCTGCGCCCAGAAGCTGTCGTAGAAGACGCCGCCCTCGATGAACGAGCGCCAGAGCCCGTCCCCCTGGGCGCGGAAGTAGTCCAGCCGGGCGAACGTGTCCGCGGCCGGCTGCGGCACCTGCGACCGGACCCGCCGCGCCGCCGCCCCGTCCAGCCGGACCGTGGTGTCCGCGCGCAGGTCGATGTCGGGGTCGCCGAGCAGGGCCAGGCCGAGCGAGTTCGGTCCGTGGCTGCCGGTGACGTTGAGGAAGCTCATCGCCGAGTAGACGCCCTGGGGCAGGTACAGCTGGGCGGTGCCGTCGGGGTCGGTTGAGACGAAGTCCGGCCCGTAGCTGCCCGGCTGGCCCAGCTCGATGACGCCGGGGGCCGGCTTGCCGGCCCGGTCGGTCAGCACCAGCGTGAGCCGGTGGTACGGGGTGAACGTGCCGACGCCGATCGCGGTGCGGGTCAGCACCGTCCCGTCCGGCCCGGCGGCGACGAGCTGCCCGGTGTACCGGCGGCCCGCTCCGGCCCGGGAGGTGTCCGTGGTCAGGGTGACCGCGGTGGTGCCGTACGCGGGTACGGTCAGCCGCGGCGCCGACAGGCCGAACAGTCCGGCCGGCGCGGTCGCGGCGTCCACCGTAAGGTCCAGCGTGATCGGCTGCCCGGTCGTGTTGGTGAACGTCACCGGGTGCCTGACCGCGCCCGCCCGCGCGGTGTCGTATGCGACGGTGGTGAAGACGGTGCCGGTGGCGACGATCGGGGCGCTTACCGCCGCGGCGACGTCGACCCGGCCGGTGCCGGCCTGGTACGCGTCGTACTGCGGGGTGGCTCTGGTCGTGCTGACCAGGGCGTCCTTGAGCTGCTGGCCGGTCCAGTCCGGGTGCCGCGCGGCGAGCAGGGCGGCGGCCCCGGCCACGTGCGGCGCGGCCATCGAGGTGCCGTCGTGCCGCTCGTAGAAGCCCTCGCCGGGCGAGTACTGCGACCGGGCCGCGAGGATCCCGACGCCGGGCGCGGTCAGCTCCGGCTTGATGGCCTCGTCGCTGGTCCGCGGCCCCTGGCTGGAGAAGTAGGCGAGCTGGTCGGCGCTGTCGACCGCGCCGACGGTCAGTGCGGCGTCCGCCGCGCCCGGGGCGCTCACGGTGCCCGGGGCGCCGTTGTTGCCGGCGGAGACGACGAAGAGGGCACCGGTCTCGGCGCTGAGCGCGTTGACCGCCTGGCTGATCGGGTCGGTGCCGTCGCTGGGCTGGTTCGAGCCCAGGCTCATGTTGACCACCGTGGCGCCGGCGTCCCGGACCGCCCACTCCATGCCGGCGAGGATCCACGAGTCCAACCCGTAGCCCTGGTCGCTGAGCACCTTGCCCACCGCGAGCCGGGCGTCGGGGGCGACGCCCTTCTCCCGCCCGTCCGAGGCCGCGCCGGTACCGGCGATGGTGGAGGCGACGTGGGTGCCGTGCCCGACACGGTCGGTCAGCTCCTCGCCGGGCACGAAGACCCTCGACTCGACGATCCGGTCGGCGAGGTCCGGGTGGCCGGCGTCGATGCCGGTGTCCAGCACGGCCACGCGTACGCCCGCGCCGGTGTCGCCGCCGGTCCACACCTCGGGGGCGCCGATCTGCGCGGTGCTGTCGGCGAGGTCGGCGTGCACCCGTCCGTCCAGCCAGATCTTGGCGATCCCGCCGCCGAAGCGTCCGCTGCCGCCGGTGGTGGTGGTCGATCTAGCGGTGGACCGCCCGGCGGTGATCGCGGCCCAGAACTCGTCGGCCCGGTGGCGGTCCTCGCTCAACGCGGCGCCCTTGATGCTGCTCAGGGTCCGGGTGCGCGTCGCGCCGGTGGGTGCGGTCGTGGTCCGCAGCCCGGCCGCCGCGTCGTCGTACGACACGATCAGCGGCAGCTGGTCCACGTGCGCGTCGTCGTAGCCGTCGGCGATCAGGCCGGTGACGTTGAACAGCCGCTTGTCGAGAGTGCCGGCGGCCAGGTAGGGGAGCACGGCCTGGGGATACACGAAGAGGTCGGCTCCGGACTCCACCACGCGTACGGGGGAAGGGGTGCCGTCCGGGCGTCGGGTGTCGACGGTGCCGCCGTTGCCCGTCCGCCGGGTGGTGACCACGTCACCGGTGATCAGGGTGACCGATCGGGTGCCGGGTGGGACGGACCGGCCGGATGCCGGTGCGGCGGGGGCGGTGGTCGTCGGGCCGGGCTGGGTGGCCGGGCCAGGGGCGGCGGCCAGGGCTGGTGTGCCTCCGGTCGCCGCCAGGACCGCGGAGACCACGGCGGTGAGCCGGGCTCGGCGGGGGTGGGGGAACTTCACGGGCTGTCGTCCTTGCCTCGTCTACTGATCCAGTCGCCGCCTGAGGGGACGGCGACGCCTCCGGCTGCCCCTGCCACCAGCTGATTGCCGCCGGGCAAGCACATCGATCGGAGGACCGACGAGACGGTACGCTGCCAAGATCGTTTCGTATAGGAGAACTTTCCGCCGCGGGTTAAGCTCCTTCGATCGAGCCACAAGTTACCGGGAGGTAATCATGTCGGAGGAGCAGCAGCGGGTCGCCATCGTGACCGGAGCGGCACGCGGGATCGGTGCCGCCACCGCGCGCCGGCTGGCCGCCGACGGGATGGCCGTCGCCGTGGTCGACATCGACGAGTCGGCCACCAGGGACACGGTGGACGCGATCGTCGCCGCCGGCGGCCGGGCCCTCGGCGTCGGCGCGGACGTCGCCGACCGGGCGCAGGTCGAGGCGGCCGTCGAGCGGGTCGCCACCGAGCTGGGCGCGCCCACCGTGCTGGTCAACAACGCCGGGGTGCTCCGCGACAACCTGCTGTTCAAGATGACCGACGGCGACTGGGACACCGTCCTCGGCGTGCACCTGCGGGGTTCGTTCCTGTTCAGCCAGGCCGTGCAGAAGCACATGGTGGAGCGGAAGTGGGGCCGGATCGTCAACCTCTCCAGCACCTCCGCGCTGGGCAACCGGGGCCAGGCGAACTACTCGGCGGCCAAGGCCGGCCTCCAGGGCTTCACCAAGACCCTCGCCATCGAGCTGGGCCCGTTCGGGGTGACCGTCAACGCGGTCGCGCCCGGCTTCATCGTCACCGAGATGACCGCCGCGACCGCCGCCCGGATGAAGGTCAGCTTCGAGGATCTCCAGAAGCACGCCGCCGGGGAGATCCCGGTCCGCCGCCCCGGCCGGCCGGAGGACGTCGCGCACACCATCTCGTTCCTGGTCAGCGAGGGCGCGTCCTTCGTCTCCGGCCAGGTCATCTACGTCGCCGGCGGCCCGAAGGACTGACCCGGGCGGCCCGCTCGGTGGGGCCGGTCAGGAGTGGCTGCGGGTGCGCCAGAGCCAGGCGAGACCGAGGATCGGCAGCACCAGCGGGATGTAGCCGTAGCCGCTGCCGAACTGCGACCAGACCGTCTCGTCCGGGAACAGTTCCTTGTCGACGAGGCTGAGGATGCCGACGGCGACCACCCCGACCAGCTCCACCGAGCAGCACACCAGGGCGGTGCGCCGGCCGGCGTGCCCGGACCGGGCCAGCCCCACCGCGGCCACGATGTAGATCAGCGCCGCCACCGCGGAGAGCAGGTACGCCACGGGCGCCTCGCCGAACCTGGTGGCGATCTGGAGGCCGGCACGGGAGGTGGCGGCGATCGCGAAGAGGATGTAGACCGCGATCAACAGCCGGCCCGGCCCACGGTTGGTGGCCCGCTCCGGGGCCCGCGTCTCAACCACCGACGACCTCCCAGGTCTGCTGGAGCCGGACCACGACCACCGGGGTGACCAGGCAGACCGCGCAGACGATCGCCGAACCCCAGCGGGTCGGTTCCATCCGGGCCAGCACCCAGGCCAGCGGCGGCAGGCAGACCAGCGTCACCAGGTAGCCGAAGAAGGCCCCCGGCTCGCCGGGTCGCTCGCCACCGCCGACGGCGACCAGCGCCACCACGGCCAGCGCGAGCAGCAGCAGCTCCAGCACCGCCAGGCCGGCGAACTGCACGCGGTCCGGGGCGCGGTGCCGCAGCGTCGCCACCAGCGCCCACACCGCGAGTACGAGCGACAGCACGATGCCGGCCGTCGCGAGGATCCCGTCCACCGGCGAGCCGGCCGCGGCCGCGCTGGTCATCGGGGGACTCCGGTCCCGTTCTCGGTCACCGGCACAGCCTACTAACCGGTGTAGTACTCACCGTCGCCCCGGTGGCCGTGGCGCGCGTCGGCGGCGCCTGCTGAACGGGTCGGCCGCGTCGCCGGGCGTGCGGGCCCTGGCGGGTCGGCCCCGTCGCCTGCGTCGGCGGGGCGGGGCGGCTAGCGTGGATCCCGTCGCGGCGTCGCCGTGACGTCATGACGAGGCGGGGGTACACGTGCTGCGGTTCGGTCTTTTCGGCACCGGTCACTGGGCGGCGGAGACGCACGCCGCCGCCATCGGCGCGCACCCGGCCACCGCCCTGGTCGGGGTCTGGGGACGCAACCGGGACAAGGCCGCCGAGCTGGCCGCCCGGCACGGCGTGCCGGCCTACGACGACGTGGACGCCCTGATCGACGCCGCCGACGCGGTCGCCGTCGCCCTGCCGCCGGACGTGCAGGCCGACATCGCCTTCCGGGCCGCCACCGCCGGGCGACACCTGCTGCTGGACAAGCCGCTGGCGCTCAGCCTCGCCGACGCGGACCGGGTGGTCGCCGCCGCGCAGCAGAGCGGGGTCGCCTCGGTGGTCTTCTTCACCCAGCGGTTCCACCCGAACATCACCGGCTTCCTCGCCGCCACCGCTGCGGCGGGTGGCTGGCAGCACGCCCGAGGCACCCAGTTCGCCTCGATCTACCAGCCCGGCAACCCGTACGGCGACTCCCGCTGGCGGCACGAGAAGGGCGCGCTGTGGGACATCGGCCCGCACGCGCTGTCGCTGGTGCTGCCGGTGCTGGGCCGGGTGACCCGGGTCGCCGCCGTCGACGGGCCGAGTGGTCTGGTGCACCTGCTGCTCACCCACGACGGCGGGGCGACCAGCTCGTTGGCGCTGACCCTGGACGCGCCGCCCGCGGCGGTCGCCCGGGACTTCGTCTTCTTCGGCGAGAACGGCATCGAGGTGGTGCCGCCCGGTGACGGCAGCGCGCTGACCGCGTACTCCACGGCGCTCGACCAGCTGCTGGAGGAGATCAACGCCGGCACCCGCGACCACCGCTGCGACGTGCGGTTCGGCCGTGAGGTGGTGGCGGTGCTCCAGGCCGCCGAGGTGGCCCGCGCCCAGGGCCGCACCGTCGAGGTCTGACCCGGCCCGCCGGGCCGCCGGGCCCGGCGCTCCGGCTGCCGAGCGGGTGGCCCTTCGGTGCCTACGGACCTGAGGGCGTGGGCGACTCAGGCCGTTCGGGCGGGGGTGGCCTCTCGAGCGGTGGTTAATCCCTCGCGGGGCGGCGGCGCGGCCGCTAGCGTGCGGGGCATGTTCACGCATGCCCTGATCGACGTGGCCGCCGCGCCGGCCGCGCGGGGCCTCCTGCTGGTGGCCCGCCCGTGGATCCGGCGCCCGGCCCTGGCCGGCCGGGACGCCCAGCGCGCCTGACCCGACCGATCGCCCGACCGTGCCGGTGACCGGCCGGCGGTGAGCTCGCGCCCGTGACCGGGCCGCGCGGTCGGTCTCCTGCCCGTGACCGGGCCGGGGCGATCAGCCGCGCCCGCTTTCGCGTTCCCGTCGACGTTCCAGGGTCGTCCGAGTCCCGATCCGCTCGGACAGGCCCCGCTTCGCGCTGCCTGTCCGTACCGCCGCCGCCCGGCGGCAGACAGGACGATCTCCGTGGCGCCCCGCCGAACCCGTACCACCACCGCCCGCGACCGGTCCCGGCGCGTGCTGTCCCAGAACTTCCTCACCGACCCGACCGCCGTCGACCGGCTGGTCCGGGCGGCCCGACCCGGCCCCGACGACCTGGTCGTGGAGGTGGGCGCCGGCCGGGGGCAGCTCACCCGGCCGCTCGCCGCCGGCTGCGGCCGGCTCGTCGCGTACGAGGTGGACCCGGCCGTCCTCGACCAGTTGGACCTGGTCCGCCGGGACCACCCGCACGTCACCGTCCGGCACGCCGACTTCCTCGCCGCCGAACCGCCGGCCGAGCCGTTCGCCGTGGTCGGCAACATCCCCTGGTCGCTGACCGCCGCCGTGGTCCGCTGGTGCCTCACCGCGCCCGGGCTGCGCTCGGCGACGCTGCTCACCCAGCTCGACTACGCCCGCAAGCGCACCGGCGACCACGGCCGGTGGAGCCGGCTGACCGTGTCGACCTGGCCGGAACACCACTGGCGGTTGGCGGGCCGGGTGCCCCGGACCGCGTTCCGGCCGGTGCCGGGCGCCGACGGTGGCATCCTGCGGATCGACCGCCGGCCCGAGCCGCTGCTGCCCCGGGCCGCGCTGCCGGCGTACGCGCGGATGGTGGAGCTGGGGTTCGGCGGGGTCGGCGGCTCGCTCGCGGCCTCGCTGCGCACGGCCCATCCCCGGGCCCGGGTCGACGGCGCGTTGCGTGCGGCCCGGATCGACCCGACCACGCCGGTCGGGCTGGTCTGGCCGGAACAGTGGCTGGTCCTCTTCCGGCTGCTGCACGCCCGCGATCCACGGGTCGGACAGCGGGTCAGGCGAGGGTGTTGAGCGCCTCGTGCAGCTCGGCCGGGTCGTCGAACTGCTCGGCCGGCAGCGCCCGCAGCATCTGCAGCAGCTCGGTGCTGGCCCCGTTCTCCTGCCCCCAGCGGACCAGGTCCTCCCGGGAGACCGGGTAGTCGAGCCCGGCCAGGTACTCCTGCAACTGCACGCCGGTGACGGTCATGCCGCCCGGCTACCCGTTCCACCGCCCGGCACACCGCCCGCCCGACCCGGCCGGCGGTTTGCCCGGCGACCCGCCGGGTAGCCCCCGGCATGCTGGTTCAGCGGCTCGGCGCGCCGAGCGACTTCGATCCGTTGCTGGAGCGCGTCCGGGACGCCCGGATCGTGATGATCGGTGAGGCCACGCACGGCACCTACGACTACTACCGGTTGCGCGAGCAGCTGACCCGGCGGCTCGTCGCCGAGCAGGGCTTCGACTTCGTCGCCGTGGAGGGGGACTGGCCCGACTGCGACCGGGTGCACCGCTCGGTGGTCGGCGCGCCCGGCGGCCTGGCCGACCCGCAGACCGCCCTGGAACGCATCCAGCGGTGGCCGACCTGGATGTGGGCCAACACCGAGGTGGCCCGCTTCTGCCGCTGGCTGCGGGCCTGGAACCTGGAGCGGCCGGAGGGGGAGCGGGCCGGCTTCCACGGGCTGGACGTCTACAGCCTCTGGGACTCGATGCAGGCCATCTTCGACTACCTCGGCGAGGAGGACCCGTCCTCGCTGGAGGCGGCGCAGGACGCGTACCGGTGCTTCGAGCCGTACGGCAAGCGGGTCGAGGAGTACGGCGCGGCCAGCCGGTTCGTCTCCGCCCGCTGCGAGGAGGAGGTGGTCCGGTTGTTGGCGCGTACCCGGGAACAGGCCGCCGCGGACGGCCCGGACCGCTTCTCGGCCTGGCAGAACGCGGAGGTGATCGCCGGCGCGGAGCGCTACTACCGGGCCATGGTGCACGGCGGCCCCGAGTCGTGGAACATCCGGGACATCCACATGGCCGACACCCTGGACCGCCTCCTCGACCGGTACGGCCGGGACGCCCGGGGCATCGTCTGGGCGCACAACACGCACGTGGGCGACGCCCGGGCCACCGACATGGCCGCCGACGGCATGATCAACATCGGCCAGCTGGCCCGCGAGCGGTACGGCGACGCGGCGGTCGCGCTGGTCGGCTTCGGCAGCTACCGGGGTACGGTGATCGCCGCGCCGCGCTGGGGCTCACCGGCCGAGGCGATGGTGGTGCCGCCGGCCCGGGAAGGCTCGGTCGAGCGACGGCTGCACGAGCTGATGCCCGATCGGGCGGTGCTGGTCTTCGGCGGCGCCGACCAGCCCGGCTGGGTCACCGGCGAGGCCGACCACCGGGCGATCGGGGTGGTCTACGACCCCAGCTTCGAGTCGTGGGGCAACTACGTGCCGACCCGGCTCGCCGACCGCTACGACGCCTTCGTCTGGTGCGACGAGACCACCGCGCTGCACCCGCTGCCGGCGCTGAGCGGCTTCGGCGAGATGGAGACGTACCCGGCGGGGGTCTGAACGGGCGGAGGCCCCCTGCGCCGCAGGGGGCCTCCGCCGGGTTCACACCTGGGCGGGTTCGCGGTCGGCGAGGTGGGCGCGCAGGCCCTCGCCCTCGACGTCCACGTTGGGCAGGATCCGGTCGAGCCAGCGCGGCAGCCACCAGGCCGCGTTGTTCAGCAGCGACATCACCGCCGGCACGATGGTCATCCGGACGATGAACGCGTCGACCGCGACGCCGACGGCCAGCGCGAAGCCCATCGACTTGATGACCGGGTCGTCGAGGAAGACGAAGCCGCCGAAGACCGAGATCATGATCAGCGCGGCGGCGGTGACCACCCGGGCGCCGTGCCCCATCCCGTTGATGGTGGCCTGCCGGGCGGTGTCCCCGTGCACGAAGTCCTCCCGCATCCGGGAGACCAGGAAGACCTCGTAGTCCATGGCCAACCCGAACAGGATGCCGATCAGCAGGATCGGCAGGAAGCTGATCAGCGGGCCCGGGGTGTCCAGCCCGACCAGGCCGGCCAGGTGGCCCTGCTGGAAGACCGCCACGGTGATGCCGAAGGTGGCGGCCACCGTGAGCAGGAAGCCCAGCGCGGCCTTGACCGGCACCAGGATCGACCGGAACACCAGCATCAGCAGCAGGATCGACAGCCCGACGACCAGCAGCAGATAGACGGGGAGCGCGGCGGAGAGCTTCTCGGACACGTCGATGCCGATCGCGGTGACGCCGGTCAGCAGCACCTCGGCGTTGCCGATCCGGCCGACGTTGTCCCGGATGTCGTGCACCAGCGTCTCGGTGGCCGCGTCGGTCGGGCCGGTCTTCGGGATGACCCCGAGCAGGGCCGTACGCCCGGTCGGGTCGAGCTGCGGCGGGGCCACCGCCAGCACCCCCTCGGTGCGCTGGATCAGCGCCGCCACCTGCGGCACGGCAGCCTGCGTGGCCTGCGGCGAGTCGGCGGTGACCACCACCGCGAGCCGGCCGGTGAAGCCGGGGCCGAAGCCCTCCTTGATCAGGTCGTTGCTGACCCGGGCGGCGGAGCCCTCCGGGGCGGTGCCGGCGTCCGGCAGCGCCAGCCGCATGTCCTGCGCGGGCAGGGCGAGCAGCCCCAGGCCGAGCAGGCCGACCAGGATCACCGGGATCCGCAGCCGGGTGACCCAGTTCGCCCAGCGGAAGCCGAAGCCGGAGCGGTCCTCCGAGCCGGTGCCGTCCGACTCGACGGCCTCCCGGCCGCGCAGCCTGCGGGGCAGCACCCGGCGGCCGGCGAAGCCGAGCAGCGCGGGGGCGAGGGTGATGGCGACCAGCACGGCGACGGTGACCGTGCCGGCGGCGGCCAGACCCATCACGGTGAGGAACGGGATGTCCACCACGGCGAGGCCGGCGAGCGCGATGACCACGGTGGCGCCGGCGAAGACCACGGCGGAGCCGGCGGTGCCGACGGCCCGGCCGACGGCCTCCTCCGGGGTGAGCCCGTCGAGCAGGTTCTGCCGGTGCCGGGAGGTGATGAACAGCGAGTAGTCGATGCCGACGGCGAGGCCGAGCATCAGCGCCAGGATGGGCGCGGTGCTGGTCAGCTCGACGGCGCCGCTGAGCGCGAACAGGCCGGCCATGCCGACGCCCACGCCGATCAGCGCGTTGAGCATGGTCATCCCGGCCGCCACCAGGGAGCCGAAGGTGATCACCAGGACGATCGCGGCGACCAGCACACCGAGGGCCTCGGTGGAGCCGACCTCGGGCTCCGAGTTGAGCACCTCACCGCCGGGGGCGATCTGCCAGCCCTTCGCCTCGGCCTGCGCGCCGACCTTCTCGTACGCGGCGCGCTGCTCGTCGGTGACGTCGTCCGCCCGGCCGGCGAACTGCACCTGGATCAGCGCGTACCGGCCGTCCTGGCTCAGCGCCTTGACCTGGTACGGGTCGACGGCGCCGACCACGCCGGGCAGGGTGGCCGCCTCCTGGGTGACCTGCTTGACCACGGCCTGACCCTCGGGGGTGACCAGGCCACCGGGTTGCGGCGCCTTGACGGCGATGGTGCCGGTGGCGCCGCTGGCCGCGGGGAACCGGTCGGCGAGCAGGTCGATGGCCCGCTGCGACTCGGTGCCGGGCATGGTGAAGTTGCTCGCCGTCGGGCCCTTCAGGGTGGCCGCGGCGATGCCGAGGCCGACGAGCACGACGAGCCAGGTGACGGCGACGAGTCGCCGCCGCCGCAACGAGGCCCGGCCGAGCCGGTACAACAGGGTCGCCATGGAGTCTTTCCTTGTCCTCGGGGTCGGTACGGGTCAGCTGACGGGTTCGACGGCCCGCCGCACGACGGCCAGCAGCGCCGGCCGTAGCTCGTCGTCGGGGATGTCGATGAACTCGGCGCAGGTCTCGGCGATCCCGGCGAGCACCACCAGGGCGGCGATCCGGGCGACGGGCCGGTCGCTGTGGCCGGCGAAGGCGTCGACCAGGCGTTCGGAGATCTGCTGGATGTGCGCGAAGGCGGGCTGCTGGAGCAGGTCGGGGAACTCGCCGCGGAGCAGGGCGATCTCCCGCCGGAAGCGGACCGCCAGGTCGACGAAGCCCTCGGTGGCGACCTGCTGGGCGGCGGCGCCGGTCTGCCCGGCGAGCCGGGCGTCGAGCGCCTCCAGCACGGTGATGGCCGGGGCCATCAGCTTGCCGAGCAGGGCTTCCTTGTTGGCGAAGTGGTAGAGCACGGTGGCCTTGGAACAGCCGACGGCGCGGGCGATGTCCTGCAACGAGGTGCCCTTGTAGCCGGTGACGGCGAATCGCCGGGAGGCCGCGATGAGGATCTCGTCGTGGGTCTCGGACACCGCTCTGGCCATGCCGTCCAGCATGCCTGACCGATCGGTCAGACGCTGACCGATCGGTCAGATGAGTTCGGTGGTGTTCGCCACAACCGGCCGTCCGGCCAGTTCTCGTCGCTGCCCGTCCAGTCCGCCAGCCACTCTCCGGACCAGGTGAGGGCCGGGCCGATCCCCTCCACCTGACGCTCCAGTTCGGTGGGTAGGCCGCCGGAGGGCTGTGCCGCCCGGCGGCCCGCCCGCGCCGGACGGCTCATTCCGGCCGAGCGGAATTGGCCCTCGGGCCGGCGCCGTCGACGTCCGACAATCGGGTCATGACGCTGACCGACCGCGCCGCCGCGCTGCGCGCCCTGCACCGCCCCGGCGACCCGCTGATCCTGCCCAACGCCTGGGACCCCGGCTCCGCGAAGGCCGTCGCCCGGGCCGGCTTCCCGGCCGTCGCCACCAGCAGTGGCGCCGTCGCCGAGTCGCTGGGCCATGCCGACGGCGAGGCCACCCCGGTCGACGCGATGCTCGACGCGGTCGCCCGGATCGTCGCCGCCGTCGACGTGCCGGTCACCGCGGACATCGAACGGGGGTACGGGCTGGGCCCGGCCGAACTGGCCGAGCGGCTGCTCGCCACCGGGGCGGTCGGCTGCAACATCGAGGACTCCGACCCGCGTACCGGCGCCCTGGTCGACCCGGCCGAGCAGGTCGCCCTGCTCGCCGCGCTCCGGTCGGCGGCCGGCGCCGGCCTGGTGGTCAACGCCCGGGTCGACGTCTTCCTGCACGCCACCGCCGACCACGGTGAGCTGCTCGACGCCGCGGTCGACCGGGCCCGGCGCTACCTGGCGGCCGGCGCCGACTGCGTCTACCCGATCGTCCTGGGCGACCCGACGCTGATCGGACGGTTCGTCGAGGCGGTCGACGCGCCGGTCAACGTGCTGGCCCGCCGCGACGTGCCCGGGCCGGCGGAGCTGGCCGGGCTGGGCGTGGCCCGGATCAGCTACGGCTCCGGCGTGTACGCGGCCGCCCGTGCCCGGGCGGCCCGGATGCTGACCGCCGTGCGGGACGGCCGCGACCCGTTCACCGCGTGAGCACGGGCCCCCGGTCAACGCTTTCGGGATAGGAAGTGCCCCTTTCAACCGCTCGGGACGGGCCCGGCAGCGCCGCCGTCGGTCGGAGCTGGCGACGCGGCGGGTTGACCGCCGAGCGGCCACCCGGGAGGGTGATCGGATGAGCGGAGCCGACGAGACCCGGGACGGGGTGGCGCTGACCAGCCTCGATCAGCCGCTGTCCGACGTGGCGGACGCGACCAAGCGGGACCTGGTCGACTACCTGGACGCGATGGCCGACCGGATCCTGCCAGAGCTGCGGGACCGCCCGCTGTCGGTCATCCGGGTCCGCCCGGGCCAGCCGCCGTTCATGCAGAAGAACCTGCCGAGGTACACCCCCGACTGGGTGCGCCGGACGCCGGTCTGGGCCGAGGCGTCGCACCGGGAGATCTCGTACGCGCTCTGCGACGACCGGCGTACCCTGCTCTGGTTCGCCAACCAGCGGGCGGTCGAGTACCACCCGACCCTGGGGAAGGCCGCCCGCCCGGACCGCCCCACCCACCTGGTGCTGGACCTCGACCCGCCGGAAGGGGACGCGTTCGACGCGGTCGTCCGCACCGCCGGCCTGGTCCGCCGGGCGCTCGGCGACCTCGGCCTCACCGGGGCGGTGAAGACCAGCGGCGCGAAGGGCCTGCACGTGTTCGTGCCGGTGGTCGACGCGACCACCGCCGAGGAGGCGGCTGCCGCCACCAGAGCGCTCGCCGTGCACACCGAGCGGCTCGACCCGGCGCTTGCCACCACCGCCTTCATCCGCGAGGACCGGGGTGGCCGGGTGTTCGTGGACCCGACCCGGGCCGGCGGGGCGACGGTGGTCGCGGCGTACAGCCCGCGGATCCGGCCCGGCCTGCCGGTCTCCTTCCCGGTGGCCTGGGAGGACCTGCCCCGGGTGCGCCCGGCGGACTTCACCGTGCGGACGGTGCCCGCGCTGGTCGGCACGGGGGATCCGTGGTCGGCGCAGATGCCCGCGCCGCAGCGTCTCCCCACCGAACTCGTCGCCGAGGGGCGGACCATCCCGGTGGCCCGGGTGCAGGCGATGCACGAGGGGCGGCGCCGGGCCCGGGCCCGGCGGGACGCCGGCTGAACCGTCGCGTCCCGGTCAGTTGGGCAGGCCGGCGTTGAGCGGATCCGCCAGCAGCTGGTCGAAGGCCAGCTCGGCGGCCCCGATCAGGGCGGCGTCCCGGCCGAGCATCGCCGCCCGCAACTGCACGTGTTCCCGGGAGGCCGGCAGCGCCATCGCATCGAGGCGACGGTGGACCGTGGCCGACCCGGCCAGGTAGATGGCGCGTAGCGCGCCGCCGAACACCACCGTGTCCGGGTTGACGATGTTGACCAGGTTGGCGACGCCGAAGCCGAGCCAGTCGGCGACCCGTTCGACGGCGGCCACGGCAGTCGGTTCGCCGTCGGCCGCGGCGCAGAGGATGCCGGGCACGGCGTCCCCGTCGGCCGGGTCCCGGCCGCTGTGGCGGAGCAGCGCGGCCTCGCCGATCTCGGTCTCCCAGCAGCCGCGCGAGCCGCAACCGCAGGGCACGCCGGCCGGCCTGACCACCATGTGGCCGACCTTTCCACCGTGCCCGCGGTGGCCGGTGACCAGCCGGCCGCCGATGATGATGCCGGCGCTGACGCCCAGGTCACCGTGCAGGTAGACGACGTCGTCGACGCCGGCCGCCACTCCGCGGACGTGCTCGGCGAGACCGGCGATGTCGGCCAGGTCGCCGGTGACGAAGCCCGGCCGGGCGCCCAGTTCGGCGTCGAGCGCGGCGCCGAGCGTGTCGGTGCCGCCGATCCGCAGCCGGCCGTCGAGGTCCCGGGTGGTGTCGGTGACGGCGACCGCGCCGCCCACGAAGAGGGCGTCGTCCGTGACCGCGCACTCCATGTCCCGGACGAGACCGGCCAGTGGTGCGACGGCGTCCAGGGGCGACATGCCACGGGGGCGAGCGGTCTCGCGCCGGTCGAGGATGCGGCCGCCGAGGCCGACCCGGGCGGCCCGCAGCCGGTCCGCGTCGATGCTCAGTCCGTGCGCGTAGACCCGGTCGGACCGGGGGCTGACCACCAGTGACGGCCGGCCGGCCCGACGGGTGGCGGTCGGCGCCTCCTCGGTGACGAGGCCGACGGCGGTGAGGTCGGCGGCGAGCGCGCCGATCGTGCTGCGGTTGAGGCCGAGCCGGGCGGTCAGTTCGGCCCGCGAGGTGGGGCCGTGGACGTGCACGTGGCGCAGTACCGCGCCGAGGTTCTGTCGCCGGATCTCCTCCTGGCTGGCGCCGGGCGCCGAGGGGGTCGGGAAGTCCGGGCCGCGGGAGGGCCGGGCGAGTCCGGGACGTACGGGTGTCACCACGCTCTGGTCTCCTCCCTCCGGGTCGCGCGCGACGGGCGGGAGCCCGTCATGACGAAGGGGTCCCGGAAGAAAGACTTCCAGGACCCCCGTGTCACTGACTGTCCGTGCGGACTACTTGGTGAGCGGCCCGAGCTTCGGGTCGTTCGCGTACGCCTCGGCGGCGTTCGCCTTGGTCACGGCGACCGGCGGGAGCAGGTAGGTGTCGACGACCTTGCTGCCGTTGTTGTACGACTTCGTGTCGTTGATCTCCGGCTTCTCGCCGGCCTGCAGGGACTTCACCATGGCGACGGTCTGCTTGACCAGGTTCCGGGTGTCCTTGTTGATCGTCATGTACTGCTGACCAGCCATGATCGACTTCACCGACTCGACCTCGGAGTCCTGACCGGTGACGACCGGGGTCGGCTTGCCGGCGCCCTTGACCGAGGTCAGGATCGCGCGGGCCAGGGTGTCGTTCGGGGACAGGACGCCGTCCAGCTGCTTGGTGCCGTAGGTGGAGGTCAGCAGCTGGTCCATGCGGGCCTGCGCACCCTCGGCCTTCCAGCCCTGGATGGCGGTCTGCTTGACGTCCTTCTGGCCCGAGGCGACGACCACGTTGCCCTTGTCGATCTCCGGCTTGAGCACGCTCATCGCGCCGTTGAAGAAGACCCCGGCGTTGTTGTCGTCCGGCGAGCCGGAGAAGAGCTCGATGTTGTACGGGCCGGTCGGCTTCTTGGCCTTCATGCCGTCCAGCAGGGCCTGGCCCTGGAGCTGGCCGACCTTGTAGTTGTCGAACGCGACGTAGTAGTCCAGGTCCGGGGTGTTGGTGATCAGCCGGTCGTACGCGATCACCTTCACGCCGGCCTGGTGGGCCGCGGCGACCTGGGTCGACAGCTGCGCGGCGTCGGTGGCGCCGATGACGATGACCTTGGCGCCCTTGGTGACCATGGCGGTGATCTGGGCCTGCTGGTCGGCGACCGTGGTCGACGCGCCGGCGTACTGCACGTCAGCCTGGAAACCGGCCTCCTTGAGATCGTTGGTGAACAGGTCACCGGCGAGGACCCAGTTCTCCGAGGTCTTGGCCGGCAGGGCGACACCGATCAGGGAGTTGGCCGCGAAGCCCTTGGCGTCGCCGCCGGAGCCGCTGCCGGAGTCGCCGTCACGGCCGGAGCCGCAGCCAGCGAGGGCCAGCATGGCGGCGGCGCTGACAGCGACCACCGACGTGCCGAAGAATCTACGCATGAGGGGACTTGCCTTTCTGGAAGTGGAACGGGGTGGAGAGGTCGGTGGCCGTCAGCCGGACACCGCTGCCTTGGCGGGCTCGCGCTCCGCGTCCGGCGGTGAGGCGGGTGGGGCGGAGTCGTCGCGGCGGAACGGCCGCATCAGGCTCCCGATGACCGAGAAGCGCCCCTGGCTCTTGTTGTAGACGTCGATGGCGACGGCCAGCAGCAGGACCAGGCCCTTGATGATCTGGACGCGGTCGGTGCCGACGCCCATCAACTGCAGGCCGTTGTTGAGCACGGCCATGACGAGACCACCGACGATCGAGCCGCTGATGGTCCCGATACCGCCGGAGACGGCTGCGCCACCGATGAAGACCGCGGCGATGGCGTCCAGTTCCCAGCCGTTGCCGTCCTGCGGACCGGAGGCCGCCGAACGGGCCACGAAGATCATGCCGGCCAGCGCGGCCAGGACGGACATGTTCATCATGACGAAGAAGTTGACCCGCTTGAGCTTCACGCCGGACAGCTCGGCCGCCCGGGAGTTGCCGCCCACCGCGTAGATGTGCCGGCCACCGGCCGTGTTGCGGGTGTAGAAGGAGTACGCGATCACCAGCACCAGCAGGATGATCCCGGAGATCGGGAAGCTGGTGCCGACCCGGCCGCTGGCGAACCGCAGGCTGGCGAAGACGATCACGCCGACCATGACGGCCATCCGGAGCACCGAGATCCACATCGGGGCGGGGTCGGCGTCCATCTCCCGACGGGTCTTGCGGGCCTGGAACTCGCGCCACACGACGGCGACCGCGGCGGCCAGACCGAGCAACAGGGTCGCGTTGTTGTAGCCGGTGTTAGGGCCGAACTCGGGCAGGAAGCCCGAGCCGATCGTCCGGAAGCCCTCCGGCACCGGGATGGTGTTGGCGTTACCGATGTACTGGTTGCCACCCCGGAAGAGCAGCATCCCGGCCAGGGTGACGATGAACGCCGGCACCCCGATGTACGCCACCCAGAAGCCCTGCCAGGCGCCGATCGCGGCACCGACCAGCAGGCCGAACAGGATGGCGACCGGCCAGGGCAGCGACCAGTCGGTCATCGACTTGGCCACCAGGATGCCCGCGAACGCCGCGACCGAGCCGACCGACAGGTCGATGTGCCCGGCGACGATCACCATCAGCATCCCGATCGCCAGGATCAGAATGTACGAGTTCTGCTGGAACAGCGCGATCAGGTTGTCCGACCGAAGGGTCAGCCCGTCGGTCAGGATCTGGAACAGCACGACGATCGCCACCAGGGTGAAGATCATCCCGAACTGGCGAGCGTTGGAGGTGGTCCCTCCGAACAGGTTCTTCTGCAGGTCCTTCAGTCGGCTCATCGGTTGGCCATCTTCTTCGTCGAGGTCATCTGCTTCATGAGGTTTTCCGGGGTGGCGTCGGCCCGGGCGATCTCGCCGGTGATGGCGCCTTCGAACACGGTGTAGATGCGGTCGCAGAGCCCGATCAGCTCAGGCAGCTCCGAGGAGATGACGATGACGCCCTTGCCCTGGTCGGCGAGCCGCTGGATGATGCCGTAGATCTCGTACTTGGCGCCCACGTCGATGCCGCGCGTCGGCTCGTCGAGGATCAGCAGGTCCGGGTCGGTGAACATCCACTTCGCCAGGACGACCTTCTGCTGGTTGCCGCCGGAGAGCTTGGCGACGCCCTCGTCGACCGTCGGGGCCTTGGTCCGCAACTCCTTGCGGTACGACTCGGCCGCCTGGTATTCCTCGACCTCGCTCAGGACGCCGTGGTGGGAGATCTTGGACAGCTTGGCGGCCACCGTCGACGACTTGATGTCGTCGAGCAGGTTGAGGCCGATCGCCTTGCGGTCCTCGCTGACGTACGCGAGCCCGTGGGCGATCGCGTCCGCGACCGACTTCAGCACGATCTCCTTGCCGTCCTTGATGATCGTGCCCGACTCGAACACCCCGTAGGAGCGGCCGAAGACGCTCATCGCGAGTTCCGTGCGGCCCGCGCCCATCAGGCCGGCGAAGCCGACGATCTCGCCGCGGCGCACCACGAAGCTCTCGTTCTTGCAGACCTGCCGCTCGGCGGAGATCGGGTGTCGCACGTTCCAGTCGCGGACCTCGAAGAAGACCTCGCCGATCTTCGGGGTGTGGTCCGGGAACCGGCTGCCCAGCTCACGGCCGACCATGCCCCGCACGATCCGGTCCTCGTCGACCCCGTCCGCCTTGACGTCGAGGGTCTCCACGGTCCGGCCGTCGCGCAGGATGGTGATCTGGTCGGCGATCGCCTCGATCTCGTTCAGCTTGTGCGAGATCATGATCGAGGTGACGCCGCGCGAGCGGAACCCTCGCAGCAGGTCCAGCAGGTGCCTGGAGTCCGCCTCGTTCAGCGCGGCCGTCGGCTCGTCCAGGATCAGCAGCTTCACGTCCTTGGCGAACGCCTTGGCGATCTCCACCAGCTGCTGCTTGCCGACCCCGATGTCCTTGATCAGGGTGTCCGGGTCCTCCTGCAGGCCGACCCGGGCCATCAGGTCCAGGGCCATCCGGTTCGCGGCCTTCCAGTCGATCGCGCCCCGCTTGCGCGGTTCGTTGCCGAGGAAGATGTTCTCGGCGATCGACATGCCCGGAATCAGCGCGAGCTCCTGGTGGATGATCACGATTCCGGCGTTCTCGCTGGCCCGGATGTCGGCGAACCTGGTCTCCGCGCCCTGGTAGATGATCTGGCCGTCGTAGGTGCCGTACGGGTAGACCCCACTGAGGACCTTCATCAGCGTGGACTTGCCGGCACCGTTCTCGCCGCAGATGGCGTGGATCTCGCCGGCGCGCACCACCAGGTTGACGTCGGCAAGGGCCTTGACCCCGGGGAACTCCTTGGTGATGGAGCGCATCTCCAGGAGGGTGGGAGCCTCGCTCATCGTTTCACCGCCTCGCCAACGTCATGGAAGCCTCCGAACGCGTAAGAGCTTCATCTTTGATTTGTTGTTGACGGCAACGTATTGCGGCTGGGAGGCGGGTGGCAAGTGCTGGAGGGGTGTATCGCGTAACAATCCGGCAATACCGGTGGGCTGAGCGTCGCATCGTCCGGTCGGCGGGCCGGGACTTCCGCGGCCGGTTGTCGGTTTCTCGTGCCGGGTTCCGTCCCCGCCGCGCCGGACGCACCGGCGTCGGCGCCGCGAACGACTCGGCCGCCGACCGCCGGCCCGGTGCGACCAACGAGACGAGAAACACAGACGCCGAGGCTGGCCAGCCTCGGCGTCTTCGTGCGGAACGGTTGTGTGCCCCCGGCAGGATTCGAACCTGCGCCCCCGCCTCCGGAGGGCGGTGCTCTATCCCCTGAGCTACGGGGGCTCAGCGACCCGAGAAGAGTAGCAAACCCCCACCCGGAACTCCGAATCGGTATCCCCGCCCCGCGCGCCGCCCACCCGGCGCATCGATCATGAAGTTGGCGTCGGTGTGGATCTCCTCGGCGACGCCAACTTCATGATCGACGGGATGAGGCGGGGCGGGGGGTGGGGGGTCAGGCGGCGGCCAGGGTGCGGCCGCAGCTGGGGAGGGGGTGCAGGACGATGCGGCGGGGGAGGCGGCGGGGCCACTCGTTCCTGGGCCAGGAGCCGTCCACGATCAGGTGCACGGTCCGCTCCTCGGCACCGCTGAGCCGCAGCACGAAGTCGCGGGGGAGCGGCGGGTCGACCGACGGTGTGGTGATCATGAACCGGACCCGGCCCCGGGCGGAGACGGCGGAGATCACGTCGGCGGCCGGCATGGTGCCGCGCAGGCGTACCCGGCCGATCCAGTAGACCTCGGCCTGGTGCTCCTGGGCGGCCCGGGTGATCGCCGGGTACTCCAGGCGCGCCCAGCGCTCGACCGCGCCCACGCAGAGGCCGCAGGCCCGCTCCCGGGGCTCGCGCGGACCCAACCCCCAGGCCCGCAGGTACGCCCCGACCTCGCCCGGGTCCATCCCCTCGGCGAACCGACGTTGGATCAACGTGGTGAGGCTCTGCCGCGTCCAGAGCTCCTCGTCGAGGCCGAACTCGTCGGGGTAGGTGCCCCGCAGCGTGTCGATCAGTTCGAGTTCCTGTTCGCGACTGAGCGTTCCCGGCTCGCCCTGCCGCTGTCCGCGACGGACGGCTGCCACCGCCCCGTCACCGCCGATGGTGTGGCGTCGGCACCAACTGGTCACCGACCGCCGTGCGTCTCTGAGTGCAACCCCCACGTCCTGCGCAACGAGCCCGAATCGGAACTGGTCACGATATGTGGGTAGAAAAGTCTCCAACCCGTGTAATGGGTTTTAAGCCACCACACCGGCAAAGCTCTCTAAACGGACGAAGGCCGCATCCGGCACGGCGGATTGCGGCCTTCGGACGAGGTACGCGGGACGGTCAGCCGCCCAGCCGCTTGACCGCGGCGTTCATGTTGGCCAGGTCGGTCTGCTGGGTGTTCTTCATGACCTGGGCCACCCGGGTCACCTCCGGATCGCCACCGGCGTCCAGGATGCCGTCGATCATGTGCACCCCACCGAGGTGGTGCTGGATCATCATCTTCAGGAACATGACGTCGAAGTCGCGCCCCTTGGCGGCCTCGAGCTCCGTCATCTCCTCCGGGGTGGCCATCCCCGGCATCAACCCGTTCTTGACCAGGGCCGCGCCGTCCGGCATCCAGGCCATCGCCGGCTCCGAACCGGCCGGGTCCAGCCCCCACGACCGCAGCCAGGTCTGCATGGTGCCGATCTCGCCCTGCTGGCCGGTGGCGATGTCCACGCCGATCTGGCGTACCTCCGGGTCGGTGCCCTTCTGGAACGCCATCAGCCCCATGGCGACCGCCTGCGAGTGGTGGGTGGTCATGTCCCGGGCGAAGCCCGCCTCGGCCGAGGTGTCCCCCGGTCGGGTGAGCTTCGGGGTGAGCAGGCCGCCGGCGTACCCGAGGAGCAGCCCCACCACGACGGCGGCGGCCAACGCCAGGATGCCGAAGCGGCGCGCCGACCGCCGGTCACCGGAGCCGGTGACCGGGGTCTCGTCGGGCGCGTTCGCCGTCGTGGTGGGAGCCGTCATGACCTGCGTCCTCAGCCCTGGGTCTGGTCGGACATCTGGTTGCCCATGTCGCGCGGCGTGGTGCCGGTGGCGGTCACGCCCTGGGTGCACAGCGCGTTCGGGCCCTCGATCGAGGCGTTCACCCGCAGCGTCTTGATGAACTCGTCGATCCGCTTGTCGTCGGCGTTGTCGACCTTGAGCTGGTAGCCCCAGGCCTGCAGCGAGATCGGCTTGTCCAGCCCCTCGTACGGGCTGAGCATCAGCTTCTCCTTGCCGACGACCTTCTCCTTGAGCTTCGCCACCTGGTCGGCGGGGAGGTCGGGCCGGTAGGTGATCCAGACCGTGCCGTGCTCCAGGCTGTGCACCGCGTGCTCGTTGGCGATCGGGGCGTCGTAGACGTCGCCCATGCAGTTCTGCCAGGCCGGGTTGTGCGGGCCGGCCACCGGCGGGAGGACCGTGTACTTGACCGGGCCCTGCTGGTGGTTGCCGCCCTTGACCAGGTCCTTGTCCTTGTCGCGGTAGTCGACGATGCCCTTGATGTCGGCCGCCCGCTTCTCCCACGGCTTCGAGCCCTGCGCGGCCGCGTAGACGGCGTAGCCGACGATGCCCACGGCCAGCAGGCAGACGGCGGTGATCAGCGCGGTCGGCCCCCAGGCGCGGCCCTGGCTCACCTTCACCGGCGTGATCGGCTTGCGGCCCTTGCCGCCCGAGCCCTGCCGGGGGGTGCCCTTCCCGGCGCCCGGCTTGGCCGTCCGATCGCCAGCCGCAGGCCGGCCGGCCGCCGGCTTCTTGCCGGTGCTGACCACGGTCGGGCGGCGCTCCGGGCCGCCCGGGGTGCTGATGCTCATCGTGCCTCGTCAGGTCGGTCGGTCAGGGGAGTGGCGGCCGAAATGTCGCGCAGGGTCGCCGCCAAGTGCCCGAGTCTACCCCCGATAACATGGTTCGGTGACTCCTGCAGAACTCGCCGACGTCGTCCTCTCCGCAGCCCATGCCGTCTTCTCGGAGCGCGGGTTGGATCGATCCGCGCTGCCGGAGACCACCGCCGTGGAACGCCCGCGCAACCCCGATCACGGCGACTACGCCTCCACCCTGGCGCTCCAGCTGAGCAAGAAGGTCGGTGTGCCCCCGCGTGAGCTGGCCGCCGGCCTCGCCGAGCAGCTCGGCCGGGCGCCGGGGATCAAGTCGGTGGAGATCGCCGGGCCGGGCTTTCTGAACATCCGCCTCGACGCGGCCGCCGCCGGGCAGCTGGCCCGGGTGATCGTGGCGGCCGGCGCCGGGTACGGCGGCAGCGACCGGCTGGCCGGCGAGAAGATCAACCTGGAGTTCGTCTCGGCGAACCCGACCGGCCCGGTGCACATCGGCGGGGTCCGCTGGGCCGCCGTCGGCGACGCGCTGAGCCGGCTGCTCCGCGCCACCGGCGCCGACGTGGGCACCGAGTACTACTTCAACGACGCCGGCTCGCAGATCGACCGGTTCGCCCGGTCCCTGCTGGCCGCCGCGAAGGGCGAGCCGGCCCCCGAGGACGGGTACGGCGGCGCGTACATCGCCGAGATCGCCGAGGCGGTCCGCGGGATCCGCCCGGACGTGCTGGAGCTGTCCGACGACGCCGCCCAGGAGACCTTCCGGGTCGAGGGCGTGGCGCTGATGTTCGCCGAGATCAAGTCGTCGCTGGCGGCCTTCGGCGTCGAGTTCGACACCTACTTCAACGAGAAGGACCTGCACGACCGGGGCGAGCTGGACCTGGCGCTGAACCGGCTGCGGGAGCAGGGGCACCTCTACGAGTCCGAGGGCGCCACCTGGCTGCGCACCACCGACTTCGGTGACGACAAGGACCGGGTGCTGCGCAAGTCCAACGGCGAGTGGACGTACTTCGCCGCCGACTGCGCCTACTACCTCGACAAGCGCGAGCGGGGCTTCGAGCGGGTCGTGATCATGCTTGGGGCGGACCACCACGGCTACATCGGCCGGATGAAGGCGATGGCCGCGTGCTTCGGCGACGACCCGGAGCGCAACCTGGAGATCCTCATCGGCCAGCTGGTCAACCTGGTCCGCGACGGTGCCCCGGTGCGGATGAGCAAGCGGGCCGGCACCGTGGTCACCCTGGAGGACCTGGTCGACGCGATCGGGGTGGACGCGTCCCGCTACGCGCTGGCCCGCTACTCCAGCGACTCGCCGATCGACATCGACGTGGAGCTGTGGACCCGGGCCACCCGCGACAACCCGGTCTACTACGTGCAGTACGTCGCCGCCCGGACTGCCGGTGTCGCCCGCAACGCCGCCGAGGTGGGGCTGACCCGGGGCGCGGCCGACGACTTCCAGCCGGAGCTGCTCTCCCACGACAAGGAGAACGAGCTGCTCAAGGCGCTCGCCGAGTTCCCCGCCGTGGTGGCCACCGCGGCCGAGCTGCGCGAGCCGCACCGGGTGGCCCGCTACCTGGAGGAGAGCGTGGCCGCCTCCTACCACCGGTTCTACGACAACTGCCGGGTCCTGCCGCAGGGCGACGAGGAGGTCACCGACCTGCACCGCGCCCGGCTCTGGCTCAACGACGCCACCCGCACGGTCATCGCCAACGGCCTGCGCCTGCTCGGCGTCTCGGCCCCCGAGAGGATGTAGCACATGCGCGCGCACGAGGCCGGTGCCCTGCACGGCGACATCGGCAGCCGCGGGCCCTCGTGGCTGCGTACCCCGATCGACGTCAACTCCCTGGTGTCGGCCCTGTGGCCGCGCACCGTCGTCCGCGGCGCCGACGGCGCGCTCCGGGTCGCCGACCTGTCGGTCCAGGAACTGGCCCGGGAGTACGGCACCCCGGCGTACGTCCTGGACGAGGACGACCTGCGGGCCCGGGCCCGGGACTTCCGGGACGCCTTCGGCGACGCGGACGTCTACTACGCGGGCAAGGCTTTCCTCTGCCGGGCGGTGGTGCGGATGATCGCCGAGGAGGGGCTGCTCCTCGACGTCTGCACCGGCGGTGAGCTGGCCACCGCGCTGGCGGCCGGGATGGACCCGGCGCGGATCGCCTTCCACGGCAACAACAAGTCCGTGGCCGAGCTGACCCGGGCGCTGGACGCCGGGGTGGGGCGGATCGTCCTCGACTCGTTCACCGAGATCGACCGGCTCACCGCGCTGGCCCGCGAACGCGGGGTACGCCCCGGCGTGCTGGTCCGGGTGACCGTCGGCGTCGAGGCGCACACCCACGAGTTCATCGCCACCGCCCACGAGGACCAGAAGTTCGGCTTCTCGCTGGCCGGCGGGGCGGCCCTGGCGGCGGCCCTGCGGGTCCTCGACGACGACGTGCTCGACCTGCGCGGCCTGCACTCGCACATCGGCTCGCAGATCTTCGACACCAGCGGCTTCGAGGTCTCCGCCCGCCGGGTGCTCGGCCTCCAGGCGCAGATCCGCGACGCGCGCGGGGTGGAGCTGCCCGAGCTGGACCTGGGCGGTGGCTTCGGCATCGCGTACACCACCCAGGACGACCCGTCGTCGCCGCACGAGCTGGCCAAGCGGATGCGCCGGATCGTCGAGTCGGAGTGCGCGGCGGAGCGGCTGGCCGTGCCCCGACTCTCGATCGAGCCGGGCCGGGCCATCGTCGGCCCCGCCGTGTTCACCCTCTACGAGGTGGGCACGGTCAAGGACGTCGACGGGCTGCGGACGTACGTCAGCGTCGACGGGGGGATGAGCGACAACATCCGGACCGCGCTCTACGACGCGTCGTACTCGGCCACGCTGGCCAACCGGGCCTCGGCGGCGGAGCCGCTGCTCGCCCGCGTGGTGGGAAAGCACTGTGAGTCCGGGGACATCGTGGTGAAGGATGAATTCCTGCCCGCCGACGTGCAGCCCGGAGATCTTGTCGCGGTGCCCGGCACCGGTGCGTACTGCCGGAGCATGGCCAGCAACTACAACCACGTGCCGCGCCCCCCGGTGGTCGCCGTGCGTGCCGGACGGGCCCGGCTGATCGTCCGGCGGGAAACCGAAGAGGACCTGCTGACTCTGGATGTGGGATGACGTCACCTGTGCGTTTGGCGCTGCTCGGCTGCGGAACCGTCGGCAGTGAGGTGGTCCGGCTGCTGCACGAGCAGTCGGCCGACCTCACCGCCCGGATCGGGGCTCCGCTGGAGATCGCCGGCATCGCCGTACGCCGGGTCGGCCGGGACCGGGCCGGCCTGCCGGTCGACCCGGCGCTGTTCACCACCGACCCGCTCGGCCTGATCAAGCGCGACGACGTCGACGTGGTGGTCGAGATGGTCGGCGGGATCGAGCCGGCCCGCAGCTGGCTGGTGGAGGCGCTGCGCGCCGGCAAGAGCGTGGTCACCGCCAACAAGGCGCTGCTCGCCGAGGACGGCGCGGCCCTGCACGACGCCGCCGCCGAGGGCGGTGCCGACCTCTACTACGAGGCCAGCGTCGCCGGGGCGATCCCGCTGCTGCGCCCGCTGCGCGACTCGCTGCACGGGGACCGGATCAACCGGGTCACCGGCATCGTCAACGGCACCACCAACTTCATCCTCTCCGCCATGGACGCCACCGGCGCCGGCTTCGCCGAGGCGCTGGAGGAGGCCACCGAGCTGGGGTACGCCGAGGCGGACCCGACCGCCGACGTGGAGGGCTTCGACGCCGCCGCGAAGGCCGCCATCCTCGCCTCGCTGGCCTTCCACACCCGGGTCACCGCCGCCGACGTGCACCGCGAGGGGATCACCGAGGTGACCGCCGCCGACGTGGCCAGCGCCAGGGCGATGGGCTGCACCATCAAGCTGCTCTGCATCGCCGCCCGGGGGGTCGACGACACGGGCCGGGAGACGGTCAGCGTCCGGGTGCACCCGGCGATGATCCCGCTGGGCCACCCGCTGGCCAGCGTCGGTGACGCGTTCAACGCGGTCTTCGTCGAGGCCGAGGCGGCCGGGCAGCTGATGTTCTACGGCCGGGGCGCCGGTGGGGCGCCGACCGCCAGCGCCGTCCTCGGCGACGTGGTGGCGGTGGCCCGCAACCGGCTCGCCGGGGCCCGGGCGGCCAGCGAGTCCGCGTACGCGGACCTGGCCGTGCGGCCGATGGGGGAGGCGCTCACCCGCTACCACATCAGCCTCGACGTGGCCGACCGTCCGGGTGTGCTCCAGTCCGTCGCCGGGGTCTTCGCCCGGCACGACGTCTCCATCGCCACGGTCCGGCAGGGTCCGGCGGGTGGCGGGCCGGCCGGTCGGGGCGAGGACGCCGACCTGGTCATCGTCACGCACGTCGCGCCGGACGCCGCGCTGGCCGCGACCGTGGGCGAGCTGCGCGGGCTGGACATCGTCCGGTCGGTGGCCAGCGTGCTGCGGGTCGAGGGCGGGGCCTGAGGTGGGTCGTCCCGTCAGGTGGATGACCTCGGGTGCGGCCCCGGGCGGCCGCACCCCGTGAGCCACCCTGACGGGGGACGACGATAGGAGCAACGACATGTGGCGAGGACTGATCGACGCGTACCGGCACCGGCTGCCGGTCACCGACGCGACGCCCGTCGTCACCCTGCACGAGGGGAACACCCCGCTGCTGCCGGCGCCGGCGCTCTCCGCCCGCCTCGACTGCGACGTGTGGCTGAAGGTCGAGGGCGCCAACCCCACCGGCTCGTTCAAGGACCGGGGCATGACCGTCGCCGTGTCCAAGGCGGTGGAGGCCGGCGACAAGGCGCTCATCTGCGCCTCCACCGGCAACACCAGCGCCTCCGCGGCGGCGTACGCGGCCCGCGCCGGGATCACCTGCGCGGTGCTGGTGCCGCAGGGCAAGATCGCGCTGGGCAAGCTGGCCCAGGCGCTGGTGCACGGCGCCAAGCTGCTCCAGGTCAACGGCAACTTCGACGACTGCCTCGCGCTCGCCGGCAAGCTCGCCCAGGACTACCCGGTGGCCCTGGTCAACTCGGTCAACATCAACCGGTTGCACGGCCAGAAGACCGCCGCCTTCGAGATCGTCGAGGCGCTCGGCGACGCCCCCGACATCCACTGCCTGCCGGTCGGCAACGCGGGCAACATCTCGGCGTACTGGATGGGCTACTCCGAGGACGTGCACGACGGCAACGCCACCCGAGCCCCGAAGATGTACGGCTTCCAGGCCGCCGGGGCCGCGCCGCTGGTCGGCGGCAAGGTGGTGCCGGAGCCGTCCACCATCGCCACCGCCATCCGGATCGGCAACCCGGCCAGCTGGACCAGGGCGATCGACGCCCGGGACGCCTCCGGCGGGCTGATCGCCTCGGTCACCGACCGGGAGATCCTGTCGGCGTACCGTCTCCTCGCCCGCGAGGTGGGGGTCTTCGTCGAGCTGGGCAGCGCGGCCAGCGTGGCCGGCCTGCTCCAGCAGGGGGCGGCCGGTCGGGTGCCGGCGGGGTCCACCGTGGTCTGCACGGTCACCGGGCACGGCCTCAAGGACCCGGAGTGGGCGATCTCCACCGCGCCCGCGCCGGTCACCATCGCCAACGACCCGTTGGCGGCGGCCCGCTCCCTCGACCTGGCCTGAGCGCGCCGCCCCGTGCGGGGGCGGCGCGGGTGGCGAAGATCGGTTCCGGCACACTTTCCCCACCGAGCCGTCCCTTCCCCTCAGGAGTGAGCCGTCCCGATGTCGCTGCTCGCCAGATCCAGCCTCGCCAACCGGGGGCTCGTCGCCCTCATCGCGGTGGTGACCGCGGCGTTCGGGGCGTTCGCCGTACCGTCGTTGAAGCAGCAGCTCCTGCCCTCGTTGGAGCTGCCCGCCGCGTTCGTCGTGGCGGTCCAGCCCGGCGCCTCGCCCGAGGTGGTCGAGGCGCAGGTGACCGAGCCGATCGAGAACAGCCTCCAGGGCGTCCCGGGGCTGGAGAAGATCACCTCCACCTCGCGGGAGGGCTCGGCCACCGTCGTGGTGCAGTACACGTTCGGCACCGACGTGGACGACGTGGTCAACAAGATGCAGGCCGCGCTGGGCCGGATCGCCGGTCAGCTCCCGGCCGGCGTCGAGCCGCAGGTGCTCGCCGGCTCCACCGACGACCTGCCGGCCGTGGTGCTGGCCGCCTCCGGCGACGGGGACGAGCAGGCCCTCGCCGAGCGGCTGCGCCGGTCGGTCCTGCCGGAGCTGGAGGCGATCGAGGGCGTCCGCTCGGTGGCGCTGACCGGTGCCCGGGACCCGATCGTGGTGGTCCGGCCGGACCCGGCGAAGCTCGCCGCGAACCGGATCGAGCCCACCGCCATCGCCGAGCTGCTCCGCAGCAACGGCGTGGCGATCCCCGCCGGCACGGTCACCGACGGCAGCCGCTCCCTGCCGGTGCAGGTGGGTGGCCCGATCCGCTCGGCGGAGGAGCTGCGCGGGCTGGTCCTCAAGGTCGTGACGCCGCCCGCGCGACCCGCCCCGCCCCGGCCGCCGGCCGTCAAGCCGGTCGCCGGGAAGCCGGCGGTCAAGCCGGTCGCCGCCCCGCCGGCGCGCCGCGCGCCCGCCCGGGCGGTGACCCTCGGGTCGGTGGCCACCGTCACCGAGGAACTCGCCCCGGCCACCGCGATCACCCGTACCAACGGCCGGCCCAGCCTGGGCCTCGCCGTCACCGCCGCCCCGGACGGCAACGCGGTGACCATCTCGCACGAGATCCGGGACCGGCTCGCCGAGCTGAAGGACGCCGGTGGCGCCGACCTCGCCGTGGTCTTCGACCAGGCCCCGTTCATCGAGCGGTCCATCGAGAGCCTGACCACCGAGGGGCTGCTCGGCCTGCTGATGGCCGTGGTGGTCATCCTGGTCTTCCTGCTGTCGGTGCGCTCCACCCTGGTCACCGCGGTCTCCATCCCGCTGTCGGTGCTGGTCGCCCTGATCGCCCTCTGGGCCGGTGACTACTCGTTGAACCTGCTCACCCTGGGCGCGCTGACCATCGCGGTCGGCCGGGTGGTCGACGACTCGATCGTCGTGCTGGAGAACATCAAGCGGCACCTCGGCTACGGCGAGCCGAGGCGGGACGCCATCCTCGGCGCGGTCCGCGAGGTGGCCGGCGCGGTGACCGCCTCGACCCTCACCACGGTGGCCGTCTTCGCCCCGATCGCCCTGGTCGGTGGCTTCGTCGGGCAGCTCTTCGCGCCGTTCGCGATCACCGTCACGGTCGCCCTGCTGGCCTCGCTGCTGGTCTCGCTGACCGTGGTGCCGGTGCTCGCGTACTGGTTCCTGCGGGCTCCGCGGGCCGGTGTCGAGGACCCGGCGGCGCGCCGGGCCGCGCAGGAGCGGGAGCGGCGCAGCCCGTTGCAGCGGGCGTACCTGCCGGTGGTGCGGTTCGCCACCGGCTCCCGGCGGACCCGCTGGACGACCGTGGCGGTGGGACTGGTGGTGCTGCTCGGCACCTTCGGCCTCTCCCGCCAGCTGGAGACGAACTTCCTGGACGACTCCGGCCAGGACACGCTGAACATCAGCCAGCGGATGCCGGCCGGCACCGGACTGGCCGGCACCGACGAGGCGGCCAAGGCGGTCGAGGCCGTGCTGGCCCGGACCGCGGGCGTCGAGACGTACCAGGTCAGCATCGGTGGCAGCGACCGGCCGTGGGAGGGCGGCGGGGGCAACGACACCGCCAGCTGGTCGCTGGCCCTGGACGGCAAGCGCGACGCCCCGGAGGTACGCGAGGAGCTGCGCCGGGAGTTCGACCGGCTCGGCGCGGCGGCCGGCGAGCTGACCTTCGGGCGGGGCCAGGGCGGCGCCTCCGGCAACGAGCTGGAGGTGGTGGTCCAGGCGGGCGACCCGGAGGTGCTGAACCGGGCCGCCGAGGCCGCCCGGTCGGCGCTGGCCGGCACCCCGGGCGTCGCGGACGTGAGCAGCGGCCTGGCCGACCGGGTGCCCCGGCTGGACGTCGCCGTGGACCGGGTCGCCGCGGCCCGGTACGGGCTCAGCGAGGCGGCCGTCGGGCAGCTGGTCGCGCAGGCGTACCGGGGCACCCCGCTGGGCGAGGTGACCTTCGACGACGTGCCCCGGCAGGTGGTGCTGCGGACCACCGCCACCCCGCCGGCGACGGTGGCTCAGCTCAAGGCGCTGCCGGTGGGGCCGGTCAAGCTGGGCGCGGTCGCGAAGGTGACCGAGGCGCAGGGGCCGCAGCAGGTGACCCGGATCGACGGCGGGCGCAGCGTCTCGGTGACCGGTACGGCCACCGGCTCCAACCTGGGCGCCACCACCCGGGAGCTCCAGCAGCGGCTGGACGCGATCGACGTGCCGGGGGCGACGTTCACCGTCGGCGGGGCCAGTGCCCAGCAGAAGGACGCCTTCGGCGACCTGCGGCTGGCGGTGCTGGCGGCGATCGCCATCGTGTTCCTGATCATGGTGGCCACGTTCCGGAGCATCACCCAGGCGTTGATCCTGCTGGTCTCGGTGCCGTTCGCGGCGACCGGCGCGATCGGGCTGCTGCTGGTCACCGGGACCCCGCTCGGCGTGCCGGCGCTGATCGGCGTGCTGATGCTGGTCGGCATCGTGGTGACCAACGCGATCGTCCTGCTCGACCTGGTCAACCAGTACCGGGCGCAGGGCATGGGCGTGGCGGAGGCGGTGGTCGAGGGCGGCCGGCGCCGGCTGCGGCCGATCCTGATGACCGCCGTGGCGACCGTCTTCGCGTTGCTGCCGATGGCGTTCGGCCTGACCGGTGAGGGCGGCTTCATCTCCCGGCCGCTGGCCATCGTGGTGATCGGCGGCCTGATCAGCTCGACGTTGCTGACCCTGGTGCTGGTGCCCACGCTGTACGCGATGGTCGAGTACGCCAAGGAGTCGGTGCGGCGGCGCTGGGGCCGCGACACGACGGACGGTCCCGCCGGCGGGGCGGAACCGGCCGTCCGGGCCGAGGCGGCCCCGTCCGACGCCGGCACCTCGTCCGGGCCGGGGCCGTCGGGTGACGTGCCGGCGGCGACCCGCCCGGCGGGGGTCACCGTGCCGGCGCAGCGTTCCGCGCCGTCGGCCGCGCTGGTCGACGGGACGGACCAGTTCGAGGTGCTCCGCCTCCCGAGGAGCCGCCGCTCCCCGCTCCCGCCGACCGACTGACCCGCGTCGACGGTCACCGCTGGCAGATCGTGGCGGGGAGCGGCCCCCGCCGGGGTGGTTTCCCGCCACGATCCGCCGGAGGCGGCCCGGGCGGCTGGTCCGAGATCCGACTCATCACGTACGGTGAAGGCGCGCATACTGAAGGTTGGGGTGCCTTTCTCCCCATCATGGCCGGCGGGGCCGGTGCCCGGATCGCCGCGCGCGTCGGTCGCCGGGGACCTGCGGCGACGGGTGCCCGGCCATCCGCCGGTGGCAGAGCGGAGCGGGGATGTCGGACGAGGCGGGCCGGTGGGGGCGGCGGGCCCTGCTGCGCCGGACCGTCCTGCTGGCCGGCGGAGCCGCGGCCGGGGCGGTGGCCACCGCGGAGAGCAGCTGGATCGCCGACCGCCGACTGCCGTTGGCCGGGGGGCCGGCGAGCGCCACCCTGGGCAGCCGGTTCCAGCAGGTCGGCGCGGGCGCCGTCGCGGTCACCTGGGGGGTGCGGACGGACACCCCGCTGGTGGCGCTCACCTTCGACGACGGTCCGGGGCCACAGTGGACACCCATGGTGCTGGACACCCTGGACCGCCTCGACGTGCCGGCCACCTTCTTCCTGGTCGGTGAGCGGGCCCGCCGGCACGCCGACGTGGTACGCGGCCGGCTGGGCCGGCACGAGGTCGGCAACCACAGCTGGGCGCACCGGGATCTGGCCCGGATGGACGCCACCGCCGTCCACGACGACCTGCGCCGCAGCCACGACACCATCGCCGAGGTCACCGGGGTGGCGCCCCGGCTGCTCCGGCCGCCGTGGGGGCACCTCGGCGGTGCGGTGCTGCACGCCGCCGCCCGGCTGGACTACCGGTTGGTGCTCTGGACCCTCCAGATGGTGGAGGGCGAGTTCCCCGACGACCCGGCGGGACACGCCCGGCGGATCGTGGCCGACGTCCGCCCCGGGACCATCCTGCTGGCGCACGACGTCGGTACGCGACAGCGGCTGGTGGCGTTGGACGGGCTGCCCGACCTGATCGCCGGCCTGCGCGGTCGCGGCTACCGCTTCGTGACGGTTTCCCAACTCCTGCATGCCGGCGCCGAGGTCTGAGCCGCTAGGGTGCCGGGGTGTCACCCACCGTCTCGGTCCTGGTCCGTAACCGGGACTTCCGCAACCTCTTCCTGGCCGAGCTGGTGGTCTTCGGTGCGGACTGGTTCGTCATGGTCCCGCTGCTGGTGCTGCTGCCGCAGCTGACCGGCAGCGGCGTCTGGGGCGCGCTGGTGCTCGCCCTGGACACCGGCGTGGTGGCGCTGCTGCTGCCGTGGACCGGCACCATCGCCGACCGGTACGACCGCCGGAAGATCATGATGGTGGCGAACGTCGCCGCCCTGGCCGGGGTGCTGCTGCTGCTCGGGGTGCGCAGCGCCGGCACCGCCTGGCTGGCCATGCTCGGCATCGCGGTGGTGGCGGTGGCCAAGGCGCTCTACTCGCCGGCCGCCCAGGCCGCCCTGCCCAACGTGCTGGACCCGGACGAGCTGGCCGCCGGCAACGCGGTGGCCGGGTCGGCCTGGGGCACCATGACGGTGGTCGGCGCGTCGCTGGGCGGCGTGCTGAGCGCGGTCACCGGCCCGTACGTCTCCTTCGTGGTGGCCGCGGTCGGCCTGGCGCTGGCCGCGGGCCTGGCGACCCGGATCCGCCGGCCCTTGCAGGCGCCCCGGGACGCCACCCAGCCGGTGCAGCGGACCTGGCCGGCGATCCGGGAGGCGCTGGGGCACATCGGCCACCACCCGCGGGTGCTGGCGCTGGTCACGGTGAAGTCCGCGGTCGGGCTGGGCAACGGCGTGCTGACCGTCTTCCCGCTGCTGGCCGGGGTGTTCGGCGTGGGTTCGGTGGGCACCGGGCTGCTCTTCGCCGCCCGGGGCGCGGGGGCGCTGGTCGGGCCGATCCTGATGCGGCGGGTGCTGACCGACCGGTCCTGGCTGCTGCCCGGGCTGGCGCTGTCCATGTCGCTGTACGGCCTGGCGTACCTGGGCACCTCGGTGACCGGCTGGTTCCCGCTGGTGCTGGTCCTGGTCTTCGTGGCGCACCTGGGCGGCGGCAGCAACTGGGTGCTGTCGAACTTCGCCCTCCAGGGAGAGGTGCCGGACCGGCTGCGCGGTCGGATCTTCGCCACCGACATGATGCTGGCGACCCTGGCCATCTCGGTCAGCCAGCTGGTGGTGGCCGGCGTGGTGGACCTGGTGGACGAGCGGGTGGTGCTGGCCGGCTGCGGCCTGGTCACCCTGCTCTACGCGCTGGGCTGGCGGGTCGCCACCCGCCGGCTGTCGCTCACCGACCCGGCGGACACGCCGGACCCGGCCGTACCCCGCTGACCCGGCCGCACCCGGTCGATCCGGCACCGGACGGGAATCCGCCGGGCCGGCGTCCCAGGCTGCGGGCGGGGCGGCCCGCGCTCCACCGGGCCGTCGGACCCGGGCCCTAGCATGAGGCGGTGCCGTTGACTTTCGAAACCGGGCCGGTCCGGGTCCGAGTGCCCGCCACCAGCGCCAACCTGGGGCCGGGGTTCGACGCGCTCGGTCTCGCCCTGGGGCTGCACGACGACGTCGCCGCCGAGGTCTCCGCCGAACCCGGGGTGCGGGTGACGGTCACCGGGGAGGGCGCGGGGGAGCTGCCGGCCGACGACCGGCACCTGGTGGCCCGGGCGATGCGGGCGACCTTCGACGTGCTCGGCGGCCGGCCCACCGGGCTCGCGCTGGAGTGCGTCAACCGGATCCCGCAGGCCCGGGGCCTCGGTTCCTCGTCGGCGGCGATCGTGGCCGGCGTGCTGCTGGCCCGGGCCCTGGTGGTCGACGGGCTTCAGCGGCTGGACGACGCGGCGGCCCTGCGCCTGGCGGCGGAGATCGAGGGCCACCCGGACAACGTGGCGCCCTGCCTGCTCGGCGGCTTCACGGTGGCCTGGACGGAGCCCGCCGGCGCCCGCGCGGTCTCACTGGCGGTGGCCGACGGCGTACGCCCGACGGTGTTCGTGCCGGACGAGCGGGGCCTGACCGCGGTCGCGCGGGCCGCGCTGCCGGCGGCGGTGCCACACGCCGACGCCGCGCTGACCGCCGGGCGGGCCGCGTTGCTGGTGCACGCGCTGACCGGGGCGCCGGAGCTGCTGCTGCCGGCCACCGTCGACCGGCTGCACCAGGACTACCGCGCCGAGGGGATGCCGGGGACGGCCGCCCTGGTCACGGCGCTGCGTGCGGCGGGTGTGGCGGCTGTGGTCAGTGGGGCGGGGCCGACGGTGCTGGCACTCACCGAGCCGCCGGAGGGCTTCGCGCCGGGAATGGGCTGGCGGTCCTGGCGGTTGCCGGTAGAGGTGCACGGCGCCACGGTCGTACGGGGTAGACTGGGACACGCCGAGCGGGACCCTGTTGCCGCAGGTCGGAAGAGTTGATTACGCTCTAGACCTAGCACAGCCGCGAAGCATGCGATCTCCCTGCGGGTCGGCGCACCCCCGAAGCTTTCGGCGGTAAGCCCGTCACCCCTGCCTAGGCCCACGCCGGACCGCAGTTTCCACAGGTCGCCGCAGACGGCGAGACCTGCTCACCGAGACTGGTGAGTCGGGAAACCGACCGGCTGCTGTGTCACAGACTCCCGCGACGCGTCCCTGCGAGGCGGGTGCACCGAGGCCGCCCGGCCACCTCGTACGTCGACTCCGGGCAGTCCCGGCCTATCGAGGGAAGGAATCCATTGAGCGACACCACCGACATGACGTCGGATGTTTCCAACGTCGCTGGCGAAGCCGCTGCCGCCCCCACCCGCCGTCGGCGCAGCGGCACCGGCCTGTCCGCGATGCTGCTGCCGGAGCTCCAGAGCCTGGCCGCGTCGCTCGGCATCTCCGGTACGGCTCGCATGCGCAAGGGCGAGCTGATCAGCGCCATCTCCGAGCGGCAGGGCGGCGCCGCCGCCGGTACCCCTCGACCGCGGGCCGAGGTGCCGGCCGCGGCCGCTCCCGCCCGTGACGAGGTCCGCGCCGAGGTGCGGGGCGCCACCGAGCGTCCCGAGGCGGAGCGTCGGGCCACCGAGCCGGCGGCCGAGCAGGCCGCCGCACCGACCGAGGGCCGTACCCGTACCCGGCGTGGCCGGGCCGCGGCGACCGCCACCCCGGTCGAGGCGCCGGCCGCCGAGCCGCGCGCCGAGGAGACCGCCGACCGCGGCGAGCCCCGGGGCGGCCGGGACCGCGCCGAGCGCACCGGTGACCGTGCCGAGCGTGGCGCCGACCGTGCCGAGCGTGGCGCCGACCGCGGCGAGCGGGCCGAGCGTGGCGAGCGGGCCGACCGTGCCGAGCGTGGCGGCGAGCGGGCCGAGCGTGGCGAGCGGACCGACCGTGCCGAGCGTGGCGGTGACCGGGCCGAGCGCAACGACCGCGGCGGTGACCGCACCGAGCGGGCGGAGCGCACCGAGCGCAACGACCGTGGTGACCGGGCCGAGGGCGGCGAGCGGGCCGAGCGCAACGACCGCGGCGGTGACCGCAACGAGCGCAACGACCGGAGTGACCGCAACGACCGTGGTGACCGCAACGACCGTGGTCAGCGCGCCGAGCGGGACAACGACGGCGACGACGACGGCGAGGGCGGCGGCCGGCGGGGCCGGCGCAGCCGGTTCCGCGACCGGCGCCGCGGGCGCGGCGACCGGGTCGAGGGCGGCAACGAGGGCGGTGGCGGCGGCGGTGGCCGCGAGCCGCAGGTCGGCGAGGACGAGGTCCTCGTCCCGGTGGCCGGCATCGTCGACGTGCTGGACAACTACGCCTTCGTCCGGACCACCGGCTACCTGGCCGGCCCGAACGACGTCTACGTCTCGATGTCCCAGATCAAGAAGTACGGCCTGCGTCGCGGTGACGCGATCACCGGCGCCGTGCGGGCCGGCCGCGACGGCGGCAACAGCGGCGACCAGCGGCGGGACAAGTACAACCCGCTCGTCCGGCTGGACACGGTCAACGGGATGGAGCCCGAGGAGGCCCGGCGTCGGCCGGAGTTCTACAAGCTCACCCCGCTCTACCCGCAGGAGCGGCTGCGGCTGGAGACCGAGCCGCACATCCTGACCACCCGGGTCATCGACCTGGTCATGCCGATCGGTAAGGGGCAGCGGGCGCTCATCGTGTCCCCGCCCAAGGCCGGTAAGACCATGGTGCTCCAGGCGATCGCCAACGCGATCACCCACAACAACCCGGAGTGCCACCTGATGGTGGTGCTGGTGGACGAGCGGCCCGAAGAGGTCACCGACATGCAGCGGTCGGTGAAGGGCGAGGTCGTCGCGGCCACGTTCGACCGTCCGCCGCAGGACCACACCACGGTCGCCGAGCTGGCGATCGAGCGGGCCAAGCGCCTGGTCGAGCTGGGCCATGACGTGGTCGTGCTGCTCGACTCGGTGACCCGGCTCGGGCGGTCGTACAACCTCGCGGCGCCGGCCAGCGGCCGGATCATGTCGGGTGGTATCGACTCCACGGCGCTCTACCCGCCCAAGCGCTTCCTCGGCGCGGCGCGCAACATCGAGAACGGCGGTTCGCTGACCATTCTCGCCACCGCGCTGGTGGAGACCGGGTCCATGGCGGACACGGTCATCTTCGAGGAGTTCAAGGGCACCGGTAACGCCGAGCTGAAGCTGGACCGGAAGATCGCCGACAAGCGGACCTTCCCGGCGGTCGACGTGAGCGCGTCCGGCACGCGTAAGGAGGAGATCCTGCTCGCGCCGGAGGAGCTGGCGATCATCCACAAGCTCCGCAAGGTGATGCACTCGCTGGACTCGCAGGCGGCGCTGGACCTGCTGCTGGACCGGCTCAAGAAGTCGCGTACCAACATCGAGTTCCTGATGCAGATCGCGAAGTCCACGCCGGGGGAGTGACACCGCCCCGGTAGGACCGATCGAGGGAAGGGCACGGCCGTTCGCGGCCGTGCCCTTCCCTCGTGTACGCACCGCTCGGTCCCGCCCCGGCCGCATGAAGTTTTCCTTCGTGTAAGCGCCCAGGTATTGAAACTTCTGTGCAGGCTCGGGTTGACTGTCGTCCATGCGTACCCGCAGTCGATCCGCTCGGGCGGCAGCTGTCCTGCTGCTCACCCCGCTGCTCGCCCTCCCCGGGCCGTCCCCGGCCGCCGGCGCGGCCGGCCCCACCGTCGCCGCCGACACCACCGCCGAGGACGCGCCGGTTGCCTCCTCCGGGCCGGCCGGCCCGGTCGCCCTGGCCCGCCGCCCCACCCCGACCGCCGCGCCGACCACGGGGCTGGAACCGGCCAGTGGCCTCCAGACCGCGAAGACCACCCGGCCGGTCGCCCCCGGCCTGGACCTGACCTCCTTCGACCGGTACGACGCCGACGGCTGGCTGCGCGCCGACGCGCTCACCGCCGACCTCTCCGGCGGCCTGACGGTCGACTACGTCAACTCCGGGGCGGTCACCCGGGACGAGCCGCTGCGGGCCGCCGTGGACCGGGCCCGGGCGGTGGCCGCCGTCAACGGCGACTTCTTCGACATCAACAACTCCGGCGCCGCCCAGGGCGTCGGCATCCGCGCGGGCGAGCTGGTCCAGTCGCCGATCGCCGGCCACCCCAACGCCGTTGCCCTGGACGGCGCGGGCCTCGGCCGGATCATCCAGGTCGGCTTCGAGGGCACCGCCACGCTGCCCGCCGGACCGGTCGGCCTCACCCAGTTCAACAACATGGTGCAGCGCGACGGCATCGGCGTGTTCACCCCGCTCTGGGGGACGTACACCCGGGCGCGGGCGGTCAGCGGCGCGGCCCGGACGGTCGAGGTGACGGTGACCGGCGGTCGGGTCGCGAGCGTGGCCGACACGGCCGGCGACGGTCCGGTCCCCGCCGGGACCACCGTGCTGCTCGGCCGGGAGGCCGGCGCGGACGCCCTCGCCGCGCTGCGCCCCGGCGACCCGGTGGACGTGACCTGGCGACCGCGGGCCGCCGACGGCGGCCCGCTGCGCGCGGCGGTCGGCGGCGGCAACGTGCTGGTCCGCGACGGTGTCGTGCAGGACATCGCCGACCGGACGCTCGCCCCGCGCACCTCGGTCGGCTTCTCCGCCGACGGCCGCCGGATGGTCATGCTGACCGTGGACGGCCGGTCGGTGGACAGCCGGGGCGTCACCCAGACCGAGATGGGCCGGATGATGGTCGAGCTGGGCGCGGCGAACGCGCTCAACCTCGACGGCGGCGGCTCGTCCACCCTGCTCGCCCGGGAACCCGGCGCCGCCGCCGTGCAGGTGGAGAACGCCCCCTCCGACGGCACCGAACGCCCGGTCCCCAACGGACTGGCCGTCTACGCGCCGCAGGGCAGCGGCCGGCTCACCGGCTACTGGCTGGAGACGGCGAGCGACCCGACCGCCGCGCCCGGCGTCGCCCCGATCCGCGGCGGCCGGCCGGACCGGGTCTTCCCCGGCCTCACCCGCCGGCTCACCGCCGCCGGCTACGACGAGACGTACGGGCCGGCCGCCGGCGCACCCCGCTGGCGGGCCAACCCGGCCGCGCAGGGCACGGTGGACGACGAGGGCGTCTTCCGGGCCGGCGCCGCCGGCCGGACCACCGTCACCGCCTGGCGCGGGGAGGCCCGCGGCACCCTGGGCCTCACCGTCCTCGGGCCGCTGGACCGGATCGACGCCACCGTGGACCGGCTCGGGTTGAACCGGGCTGGCGAGACCGGACTGTTCGGCGTGGTCGGCTACGACGCCGAGGGGAACACCGCCCCGATCGAGCCGGCCGACCTGCGGCTGGAGTACGACCACGAGCTGCTGGACATCACCCCCACCGCCGACGGCAACCTGTCGGTCCGGGCGCTGCACGACAGCGGATCCGCCCTGCTCACCGCCCACGTCGGCGGCTCCACCACCGTCCTGCCGGTCACCGTCGGGCTGACCGACGTCCCGGTCGCCGGCTTCGAGGACGCCGCCGCCTGGCGGTTCAGCCAGGCCCGGGCCGCCGGCTCGGTCGCCCCCGCGCCGGGCCACACCGGCACCGGCCTGAAGCTGGCGTACGACTTCGGCCAGTCCACCGGCACCCGGGCCGCCTACGCCGACCCGCCCGCCTGGATCGACGTACCCGGCCAGCCCCAGGCGTTCGGCATGTGGATCAAGGGCAACGGCCGGGGCGAGTGGCCCAGCCTGCACCTGCACGACGCCCAGGACACCCAGCATGTGCTCCGCGGCCCGTACGTCACCTGGACCGGCTGGCGGTACGTCGAGTTCGCCGTCCCGGCCGGCGTGCAGTACCCGGTGCGGGTGCGCCGGTTCTACGTCGCCGAGACCGACCCGGCGAAGCAGTACGCCAGCGAGATCGTCATCGACGACCTGGTGGCGAAGGTGCCGCCCACGGTCGACGCGCCGGCCGAGCCGCAGCGCACCGACCGGGTGGTGCTGCGCGACGGCACCGTCGACGGCGCGCCCTGGCGCTTCGCGGTGCTGTCCGACGCCCAGTTCGTCGCCGCCGACCCGGACAGCGATCTGGTCGCCCAGGCCCGCCGTACGCTCCGCGAGATCCGGGCGGCGAAGCCGGACTTCCTGGTCATCGACGGGGACTTCGTCGACACCGCCTATCCGGCGGACTTCGCCCTGGCCCGGCGGATCCTCGACGAGGAGCTGGGCGGGGACCTGCCCTGGTACTACGTCCCCGGCAACCACGAGGTGATGGGCGCCCCGATCGACAACTTCCGGGCCGCCTTCGGCGACGCCTCCCGGGTCTTCGACCACGCCGGCACCCGGTTCGTCACGCTGAACAGCTCCGCCGGCTCACTGCGCGGCAGCGGCTTCGACCAGGTGGAGCTGCTGCGCCACACGCTCGACTCGGCCGCCGCCGACCCGGCCGTCGGCTCGGTGGCCGTGCTCTTCCACCACCCGCCCCGCGACCCCAGCCCGGCCAAGGCCAGCCAGCTCGGCGACCGGAAGGAGGCCGCCCTGGTGGAGCAGTGGCTGGCCGACTTCCAGCACCGCACCGGCAAGGGCGCGCTCATGGTCAACGGACACGTCGGCACCTTCCACGCCGACCGGGTCGACGGCGTGCCGTACGTGGTCAACGGCAACTCCGGCAAGAACCCGTCCACCCCGGCCGAGCAGGGCGGCTTCACCGGCTGGACGGAGTTCGGCGTCGACCCGGTCACTCCCCCGGAGGCGGACCGGGCCCGCCGCGACCCGCTCGCCGAGGGGCCGGAGTGGGTGGCCGCCGAGTTCCACGCCCACGTCGACCGGCTGACCCTGACCGCCCCGGCCACCGTGCCGGTCGGCGCGCCGGCCCGGGTCACCGCGACGCTCACCCAGCCCGGCGGGCGTACCGTCCCGGTGGCCGCGCCGGTCAGCGCCGACTGGTCCGGCTCGCCGAACCTGCACGTCGGCCCGGCCGGCGGGGTGAAGCCGTGGCACGTGGCCCGCTTCGACCCGGCCACCGGGCAGCTCACCGCCCTGCGCCCCGGCGCGCAGGTCCTGCTCGCGGTCACCGTCAACGGCGTACGTGCCGAGGCGACGATCGCCCTCACGGCGGCGGCACCTGGGGAGGCCCCCGCCGCCTGAGGTGCAAGGAGGGGCCCCCTGTTAACGCATTCGGTAGAGCAGGGGCCCCTTCTTAACACCCTGCCCGCCGGCCGGCCGTCCCTCGGGTGGCCGGCCGGCGGAGCGGCTGTTAACAGGGGCCCCCTGCTATGCGAAAAGCGTTAACAGGGGGCCCGTGCTTACACCTCAGAAGTCGCCCTCGGCGACCTGGAAGACGGTCAGGCCGAGCGAGCGCCACATCCGGACCACCTGCTGCCGGTCGTCGAAGACCCCCACCACCCGGTAGCGGTCCCGGATCTCCCGGTCGTAGATCTCCCGCTTGACGATCGCGTCCTTGCGCTGGTCGCCGAGCGCCCGCAGGTGCAGCGCCAGGTACGGCACCCGGACGTGCCGGGCCAGCCAGGTCACCGTGGCGGGCCGGGCCGAGGCGTCCCGGCCGGAGCAGAAGACCACCCCGTGCCCGGCCGCGTGCATGGCCCGTACCGCCGCGATCACCGCCTCGTTGGGGACGTCCTCGCCGACCCGGGTCATGTCGTACGGGCTGCGGGAGACGTTCAACGCCACGGTCCCGTCGATGTCGACCAGGACGATGTCCGGTCGTTCCGGCTCGGCGCGGCTCACCCGGCCGGGACCGCCAACGCGGCCGGTCGGCGCCGGCAGCGGCAGCGGCCGGCGGGCCAGGTAGCGCTCGTGCAGCCGGCGGATGGCCGCCTCGCCGACCCGGTCGGTCTCGGGGCGGGCGGCGTCCCGGCGCAGGCACTCGTCCAGCGGCACGTCGGTGAAGTCGTGCACCTCGAACGCCGCGCCGTACCGCTCGGCCAGCTCCGCCCAGTCCCGCAGCGTCCGGGAGCGCAGGTTGGTGTCGTCCACGCAGACGCTCACCCGGGCCGCCAGCAGCGCCTCCACCTGGGCCCGCTGGGCCCGGGCGACCTGCCCCTCGGCCCACTGGGTGAACAGCCGCTCGCCGTGCATCATCCGGCGCAGGTCGTCCCGGTTGATCCGGACCACCCCGGGTTGCAGGCCGCGGGCAAAGGTGGTCTTGCCGGAGGCGGGCAGGCCGCGGGTGGCGATCAGGCGGAACATCCCCGTCTCCTCGTGCTCGTCGGGTCGCCGCCGGGCCGTCCGATCCGCCGGCGGCCCCCACCGTACGACCACCCGGCGGGCGCCGGACGAATGCCCACCCGGCGGGCGGGAATGCGTACCGGGAGGTGAGCGTTGAGCCAGCCGTGACCACGTGTGCGGCCCGCCTGCCGGGTCGGCGCGAGCCCATGGCACACTGGTCAATCGGCCACCGGTTCCGGTTCACGCCCGACCCGCCGCGAACGGCAGCGGGGGCGACCCGGCGACCACCCACGAAAGGACCGAGGCGACATGAAGCCCAACATCCACCCGGAGTACACCTCGACCGAGGTCAAGTGCTCCTGCGGTAACACCTTCACGACCCGCAGCACCGCCAAGGGCGGCTCGATCACGGTCGAGACCTGCAGCGCCTGCCACCCGTTCTACACCGGCAAGCAGCGCGTCCTCGACACCGCGGGCCGGGTCGCGAAGTTCCAGCAGAAGTACGCCAAGGTTCAGGCGAAGAAGGCCAAGTAGCTCTTCCGACGACGCCCGTGTCCGGCCCTGTGCCGGGCACGGGCGTTCGTCCGTTACGCCCCCGGAAGTCCTCGCCGGTCCCCACCGGCCCCGGTGTCCTCGTCGTCGAAGGAGCATCCCCCGCATGAGCAGTGAGCGCCTGGCCGCCCTCCTCGACGAGTACGCCGAGCTGGAGAAGCGGCTGGCCGACCCGGCGCTGCACACCGACCAGAACACCGCCCGCCGGGTGGGTCGCCGGTACGCCGAGCTGGTCCCGCTGCACAAGGCGGCCGGCGAGCTGGAGCAGGCGCGCGCCGACCTGGCGGCGGCCCGGGAGCTGGCCGCCGAGGACCCGTCCTTCGCGGCGGAGGCGGAGTCGCTCGCGGCGGGCCTGCCGGCGTTGGAGGAACGCCTCGCCGAGCTGCTCATCCCGCGTGACCCGCACGACGCCAAGGACGTGATCGTCGAGATCAAGGCCGGCGAGGGCGGCGAGGAGTCGGCGCTGTTCGCCGGCGACCTGCTGCGGATGTACACCCGGTACGCCGAGCGGCACGGCTGGCTCACCGAGGTGATCGACGCCCAGGACTCCGACCTCGGCGGCGTCAAGGACGTCTCCCTGGCGATCAAGACCAAGGGCGTGCCCGAGGGTGGCAACGGCGTCTGGTCCCGGCTCAAGTGGGAGGGCGGCGTGCACCGGGTGCAGCGGGTCCCGGTCACCGAGTCGCAGGGCCGGATCCACACCAGCGCCGCCGGCGTCCTGGTGCTGCCCGAGGCCGAGGACGTCGACGTCACCATCGACCCCAACGACCTGCGGATCGACGTGTTCCGGTCGTCCGGGCCGGGCGGCCAGTCGGTGAACACCACCGACTCGGCGGTCCGGATCACCCACGTGCCGACCGGGATCACGGTCTCCTGCCAGAACGAGAAGTCCCAGTTGCAGAACCGGGAGCAGGCGATGCGGATCCTGCGGGCCCGGCTGCTGGCCGCCGCCCAGGAGCAGGCCGACGCGGCGGCCTCGGACGCCCGCAAGGCCCAGGTCCGCACGGTGGACCGGTCGGAGCGGATCCGCACCTACAACTTCCCGCAGAACCGGATCACCGACCACCGGATCGGCTACACGGCGTACAACCTGGACCTGGCGCTCGCCGGTGACCTCGACGGTGTCCTGGACGCCCTCGCCGAGGCCGACCGCGCCGCCCGCCTGGCCGGGGAGCCGGACCTGTCCCGCCGCTGACCCGGGGGCCGGGCCGACCGGCCGGGGCGTCGGGTCGGCCGGCGGGGAGAGCCGGGTCAGCTGGCCCGGGGGCGGGCCTTGGCCCGGAGCATCTCCCGGTCGGCGGCCTCGAAGGCGGCGCCCAGGGCGTCCCGCAGGGACGGCCCCGCGCCGTCGCCGACCTCGGCGAAGCCGATGCTGATCCCGACGGGGGTGCCCGGCACCAGCGACTCCCAGTCCTCGTCCCGGACCGCGGCGTCGATCCGGCGGGCCACCTCGGCGGCCTCGCCCATCCCGGCGCCGGGGAGCACCACCACGAACTCGTCCCCGCCGTAGCGCGCCACGAAGTCGCCCCGGCGCATCACCCGGTTGATCACGCCGGCGATCCGTTGCAGCACCAGGTCGCCGGAGTGGTGGCCGTGCCGGGTGTTCACCGCTTTGAAGCCGTCCAGGTCGCAGACGCCGATCACCACCCGCTCCCCACGGCCGACCACCACGCCGATGTAGCGCTCCAGCCGGCGCCGGTTGGGCAGCCCGGTCAGCGGGTCGGTGAGCGCCTCGCCCTCGTACCGGGCGGCCTCGCGGCGCATCTCCTCGTGGTCGATCCGGGCGGCGATGCCGTCGATGTAGACGTCGCGGAGCCGGTCGTTGCGCTGGGCGGCGAGCCGGAACGCCAGCCGGTCGGTGCGGTGCGCCGCGGCGTGGTCGCCGGCCCGGGACAGCGCGATGCTGCGCAGTCGGGCCGGCTCCGCCGCGCCCAGCGTCTCGTCGCCGACCCGGATCCGGTCCAGCCGGGTGACCGCCTCGATCGGTCGGCCGTCCGCCACCGCCAGGCAGACCCGCCCGAGCTCCCGCATGTCGCGGGCCCGGGCGCTGTCCCCGCCGTGCCCGAGCAGCCGGACCGGGTCGGTGTCGGTGCCGCTCTCCGCCCGGTCGCCGAACGCGGCGCGGCGGGCGGCGGCGTAGCCGTACGCGGCCAGGCTGCTCGGCCGGATCCGGCCCGCCCGCCCGGCGCGGACGAACCGGGCCAGGTCGGCGGCCACGTCGCGCAGCACCCGCAGGCAGCCGTCGCTGTCGCCGTTGTGGTCCAGGGCGACCGCGTTGCGAAGCCGGATGCCGGGGGCGGCGAAGGTCTCCTCGGGGATGCCGGCGGCGGTGCCGAGCTGGCGGGCCCGCTCGATGGCGCCCAGCGCGTAGCCGTGGAAGCTGAGGTAGGAGTACGCCATCGCCAGGTCGTGCCAGCCCCAGGCGGTGCGCGAGTCCGGTTCCTCCGCCGCGCCCAGCGCCCGGGCCGCCTTCACCAGGTGGGTGACGCAGCGGTCCAGCGCGCCCTGGTGGTGGGCGGCGAGGGCGGCCAGCGCGTTGAGGTGCCCGTGCAGGTAGGGCTCGGCGAGGTCCCGGACGGCGGTGGAGGCCTGGTCGATGGCGCGGGTGTACTCCGCCGTGCGGCCCAGGTTGATCAGCGCGGAGAGGCGCTGCACCAGCGCGTACGCCCGGGCGTAGGGGTCGGTGGTGGTGGCGACGACCCGGTCCAGGAGCTCGCACGCCTCGGCGGACCGGCTGACCTCCTGGAGGTGTTCGGCGTGCTGCAGGGCGTCAACCTGGTCGGTGACCCGGTCGAACCAGCCCACCCGCGACCTCCCTGTCGGTGTGTCCCGCGCCGCACCCGGGCGCGGTCAGCCCCGGCGACGACTCATGATTATGACGTGACCCACCATGCCCGACACCCGTCCGAAGGGACAGATCCCGTGCGGCCCTCCCGGGCGGTGTCCGGCGCCGCCCGGCGGCTGGCCGACGCCGGCGTCGACGCGGCCCGGGCCGAGGCCGAGCAGTTGGCCGCGTACGTGCTGGGGGTGCCGCGGGGTCGGTTGGCCCTGGCCGACGGCTTCGACCCGGACCAGTTGCGCCGCTTCGACGAGCTGGTGGCCCGGCGGGCCGACCGGGAGCCGTTGCAGCACCTGACCGGGACGGCCGGCTTCCGGCACCTGGAGCTGGCGGTGGGCCCGGGGGTGTTCGTGCCCCGCCCGGAGACCGAGCTGCTGGCCGGCTGGGGGGTGGCCCGCGGTCTGGAGGTGGTGGACCGGCCGCTGGTGGTGGACCTGTGCAGCGGTTCCGGCGCGATCGCCCTGGCGGTCGCGCAGGAACTGCCGGGCGCCCGGGTGGTGGCGGTGGAGCGCTCGCCCGAGGCGTTGCGCTGGTTGCGGCGCAACGCGACGGACCGGGCCGCGGCGGGGGACCGGCCGGTCGAGGTGGTGGTCGCCGACGTCACCGACCCGGAGCTGCTGGCCGACCTGGCCGGCCGGGTCGACGTGCTGCTCTGCAACCCGCCGTACGTGCCGCGCTCGGTGGTCGTACCCCCGGAGGTGGCCGGGCACGACCCGGACGAGGCGGTCTTCGGCGGGGCGGACGGGCTGGCGGTGATCGGCCCGGTGGTGCGCCGGGCGGCGGAGCTGCTGCGCCCCGGCGGCGTGCTCGGCATCGAGCACGACGACACGCACGGTACGGCGGTGCCGGAACTGCTCGCCGCCGACGGCCGGTTCACGGCCGTGGCGGAGCACCACGACCTGGCCGGGCGTCCCCGGTTCGCCACCGCGTCCCGCCGTCCGGACGGCGACCGCGCCGATGCGGGCACGGCGTGGCAGACTGGCTCCTCGTGATGCTCTACGACTGCCGGTCGCCCGCCGACCGGGACCGCGGCATCGCTGCGGCCATCGAGGCGGTCAAGAACGGCGAGCTGGTCGTCCTGCCGACGGACACCGTCTACGGGATCGGCGCGGACGCGTTCACCCCGTACGCGGTCAAGGCCCTGGCGGACGCGAAGGGCCAGGGCCGGCAGGCGTCGCCGCCGGTGCTGATCGGCTCCCGGCACACCCTCGACGGCCTGGTCTTCTCGCTGCCCCGGGCGGCCCGTGACCTGGTCGAGGCGTTCTGGCCGGGCGCGCTCACCATCGTGGTCGAGCACTCGCCCACGCTGAGCTGGAACCTGGGCGACGACACCGGCACGGTGGCGGTCCGGATGCCGCTGCACCCGGTGGCGCTGGAGGTGCTGCGGGAGACCGGCCCGATGGCGGTCTCCTCGGCCAACCGGACCGGCCAGCCGGCCGCGGTCACCGCGGAGGAGGCCCGCGACCAGCTGGCCTACTCGGTGCGCGCCTACCTGGAGGCCGGCCCCTGCCCGGACCCGGTGCCGAGCACGATCGTGGACGTGACCGGGGAGGTGCCGCAGGTGCTGCGCCGGGGCGCCATCCCGCTGGAGAAGCTGCGCGACGTGGTCCCGGACATCCTCGACGCCCGGGAGGCGTGAGTGCCGCCGTTCACCGTCCTGCACGTGTGCATGGGCAACATCTGCCGCTCCCCGATGGCCGAGCGGCTGCTGGTGCTCGCCCTGCGGGAGCGGTTGGGCCGGCTGGACGTCGACCCGGTCCGGGCCGACGAGCTGCTGCACAGCCACAGCGCCGGGACCGGCGGCTGGCACGCCGGTGAGGAGATGAACCCGCCGGCGGCCCGGCAGGTGCTCTCCCGTGGCGGCGACGTCGACGGGTTCGCCGCGCGCAAGCTGCGCTCGGACCACATCGACGCCGCGGACCTGGTGCTCACCGCCACCGCCGACCAGCACGAGTACGTGCTGGCGCTGCGCCCCGACGCGGCCGCCCGGACGTTCGTCCTGGGTGAGTTCGGCCGGCTGCTGCCCGCGGTGGACCTGGCCGACCTGCCCCCGGCGGCGGCCACGCCGGAAGCGGTACACGCCCGGGGGGTCGCCCTGGTGGCCGCCGCCCACGAGGCCCGTGCGGGTGCCTCCGCGTTGACCACCGACGACCTGGACGACCCGTGGGGTCGAGGCGACCAGTGCTTCAGCCGGGTCGCCGACGAGATCGAGGAGGCCGTCCACCCCCTCGCCGCCGGTCTGCTGCCCTGACCTCCCGTCCCGGCGCCGCCGGGGGTCGACCGGTCGTGTGTAATCCTCGCGAGCTTTCTCCAGGTTTGCCCGAAAACAAGAGCAAAAAGGGCATTCTGTACGGGTCCTAGCGTGACCGGCTCCTGCGGGGAGAGCTGATGATCCGGGCCCATCTCGACAAGATCTTCACCGTGCTGATCGCCGGGTCGCTGGCCGGGCTGGTGCTCGCCGTGGCGGCCCTGCCGGCCGCACTGGTGCTCGGACTCGGCTTCGGGGCGCTCGCCACGCCCTGGTCCGAGCTGCCCGACTCGCTGCGCACCCCACCGACCGTCCAGCGGTCGAACCTGTACGCCAACGACGGCAACACCCTGATCACCTCCTTCTACGTGGAGGACCGGGTGGACGTGCCGCTGGCCGGGGTGGCGCCGGTGATGCGCCAGGCCATCGTGGCCGCCGAGGACGTCCGCTTCTACCAGCACCGGGGGGTCGACCTCCGGGGCGTGGTACGGGCCTTCACGGTCAACCGGCGCGACGGCGCCACCCGGCAGGGCGCCTCGACGCTGACCATGCAGTACGTGCGCAACGCGCTCGCCGGCGACCCTCGGCTCACCGCCCAGCAACGCGCCCGGGCCACCGAGATCAGCACCGGTCGCAAGCTGCGCGAGATGCGCTACGCCCTGGCCCTGGAACGCACCCTGGACAAGGACCAGATCCTCAGCCGCTACCTCAACATCGCCTACTTCGGCGCCGGGGCGTACGGGATCGCCGCCGCCAGCAAGCGGTACTTCTCCAGGTCGCCGGCCCAGCTGACGCTGGCCGAGGCGGCCCTGCTGGCCGGTCTGGTCCGCTCACCGGCCACCGACGACCCGATCAACGGTGACGCCGACGCCGCCCTGGCCCGCCGGTCGTACGTGCTGGACCGGCTGGTGGAGACCGGCCAGGTCCCGGCCGCCGAGGCGGCGAAGGCCCGGGCCGAGCAGCTGCGCCTGGACCCGAGCGAGACGCCGAACGACTGCGCGGCGGTGCCCGCGGCGCACAACGACTGGGGCTTCTTCTGCGACTGGTTCACCCGCTGGTGGGGAGCCCAGCCGGCGTTCGGGGCGTCGGTCGACGAGCGGCAGGGCCTGCTGCGCCGCGGCGGCTTCCGGATCGTCTCCTCGCTGGACCCGGCGGTGCAGGCCACCACCCGCGGCCAGGTGCTCGGCATCTATCCCACCGACGACCCGTTGGCGGTGCCGACCGCGGTGGTCCAGCCCGGCACCGGACGGGTGCTGGCGATGGCGGTGAACCGCGACTACGGGGTGGCCGGCAACCCGCCCGGCCAGGAGAACTACCCGAACACCGTCAACCAGCTGGTCGCCGGCGGCGGGACGATCGCCGGTTACCAGGCCGGCTCGACGTTCAAGCTGTTCACCCTGCTCGCCGCCCTGGAGGCCGGCCTGCCCCTGGACACCCGGTACGACGCCCCGCACCGGCTGCTGACCCGGTTCCCGGCGGCCGGCGGCCCGGCCAGCTGCGCCGGCCGCTGGTGCCCGACCAACGCCGACCTGGTCGGGATGGACGGCCCGCGGACCATGTGGAGCGCCTTCGGCCGTTCGGTGAACACGTACTTCGCCTGGCTGACGGAGCAGGTCGGCGCGGATCGGGTGGTGGAGATGGCCGAGCGGCTGGGCATCAGGTTCCGCGCCGAGGACGACGCCAAACTGGCCCGCTACTCGGCCCGGGACTGGGGGGCGTTCACCCTCGGCGTCTCCGCCACCACCCCGCTGGACCTGGCCAACGCGTACGCCACGCTGGCCGCCGAGGGGACCTGGTGCGCGCCGTCGCCGGTCCGGTCGATCACCGACCCGTCCGGGCGCCCGGTGGCCGCCGGCCGGCCGGACTGCCGCCAGGTGCTCGACACCGACGTGGCCCGGGCGGCCACGGACGCGGCCCGCTGCCCGGTCGGCGGCCAGTCGATGTACGGCCGCTGCGACGGCGGCACCGCCCCGCAGCTGGCCCCCCGGCTGGGCCGGCCGGTGGCGGGCAAGACCGGCAGCTCGGAGCGGAACGAGACCGAGTCGGTGGTCGCCTTCACCCCGCAGCTGGCGGTCGCCTCCATCGCGGCGAACCCGGACGACCCGCGCCAGGCGGTGGGCAAGGCGGTGCAGAAGGAGATGATCGACGCCGTCGGCCGGGTGCTCGCCACCACGCTGCGCGGCGAGCCGGCGCGCGACTTCGTCCCGCCGAGCGAGTCGACAGCGTTCCGCCAGGCCGGACCGCGCGACGGCAACTGAGCTGTTAATAGGGGCCCCCTGCCATACCGGAAGCGTTAACAGGGGGCCCCTCCTTACAGCTGTTCGGCGCCGCGGGCGATGTTGCGGGCCATCCCGCCGAAGACGATCGCGTGGAACGGGGCCACCGAACCCCAGTAGGCGTGCCCGGGCAGGCCGCGGGGGAGGAAGACGGCGCGCTGGACGTACCGGCTGCGGCCGTCGCCGGCCGGTTCGGCGCGCATCTCCAGCCAGGCCCGGCCGGGCAGCCGCATCTCGGCGCGCAGCCGCAGCAGCTGGCCCGGCACGATCTCCTCGACCCGCCAGAAGTCCAGCGCCTCCCCGACCTGGAGCCGGTGCGGGTCGCGCCGGCCCCGGCGCAGCCCCACCCCGCCTACCAGCCGGTCCAGCCACCCCCGCACCGACCAGGCCAGCGGGAAGGAGTACCAGCCGTGCTCGCCGCCGACCCCCTCGATCACCCGCCACAGCGCGCTCGTCGGGGCGTCGACCGCCCGTTCCCGGACGTCGGTGTAGACCGTGCCGCCGGACCACTTCGGGTCGCTGGGCAGCGGCTCGGCCGGGGCGTCCGGGCCGCTCGCCGTGGACCACCGGGTCTCCACCTGGGCGTCGCGGACCTTGGCCAGGGCCAGCCCCACCGCCTGGTCGAAGCCGGTCAGCCCGCCGGGCGGGTCGGGGACGTACCCGGCGATGTCGTGCTCGTGCGCCACCGCCTCGTGGATCAGGCTCTCCACCAGCGGACGGGCGATCGCGTTCGGCACCGGGGTGATCAGGCCGACCCAGTGCGAGGAGAGCGACGGGGTCAGCGGTCGGACCGGCACGATGATCCGCCGGCGCAGGCCGGCGACCTGCGCGTAGCGCTGCATCATCGCCAGGAAGGTGAGCACGTCCGGTCCGCCGATGTCGAAGGCCCGGTTCACCTCCGGCGGCAGCGTCGCCGCGCCCGCCAGGTAGCGCAGCACGTCCCGGACCGCGATCGGCTGGATCCGGTTGCGTACCCAACGTGGGGTGACCATGGCCGGCAGCCGCTCGGTGAGATAACGCAGCATCTCGAACGACGCCGAGCCGGAGCCGATGATCACCGCCGCCCGCAGCACCGCCGTGGGCACCTCCCCGGCCAGCAGGATCCGCCCCACCTCGGCCCGGGACCGCAGGTGCGGCGAGGGGACCTCGCCGTCCTCCTTCGGCTCCGGGCCGCCCAGGTAGACGACCCGGCGTACGCCGGCCTCGGCGGCGGCCCGCGCGAAGTTGGTCGCGGCCTCCCGGTCGGCCGCCTCGAAGTCGGCCTGCCCCAGCGAGTGCACCAGGTAGTACGCCACGTCGACGTCGGCGAAGGCAGCCGGCAGGGTGTCCGGTCTCCGCAGGTCGCCCTCGGCGATCTCGGCGCGCGCGGCCCACGGCACGTCACGCAGCCGCCCGGCGTTGCGGGCCAGGCAGCGCACCTGGTGCCCCTCGTCCAGCAGCCGGGGCGCCAGGCGCCCGCCGATGTAACCCGTCGCTCCGGTGACCAGGCATCTCACGATCTCCAGTGTGCGGCTCCGTAGACTGCTTCGCTGTGGAGAACGCGAGTGACACCTTCTGGGGACCGGACTTCCAGCAGCTCAGCGCCGTCGATCCGGAGATCGCCGGGGTGGTGCTCGGCGAGCTGGACCGGCTGCGCGGCGGCCTCCAGCTGATCGCCAGCGAGAACCTGACCTCCCCGGCGGTGCTGGCCGCGCTCGGTTCGACGCTGACCAACAAGTACGCCGAGGGCTACCCCGGCCGGCGCTACTACGGCGGTTGCGCCGAGGTGGACCGGGCGGAGGAGATCGGCGTCGCCCGGGCGAAGGAGCTCTTCGGCGCCGAGCACGCCAACCTCCAGCCGCACTCCGGCGCGAGCGCCAACCTGGCCGCGTACGCCGCCCTGGTGCAGCCGGGGGACACCGTGCTGGCGATGGACCTGCCGCACGGTGGGCACCTGACCCACGGCAGCCGGGTGAACTTCTCCGGCAAGTGGTTCCACCCGGTCGGCTACACCGTGCGGCCGGACACCGAGCTGATCGACTACGACGAGGTGCGGGACCTGGCCCGGGCGCACCGGCCCAAGATGATCATCTGCGGGGCGACCGCCTATCCCCGGCTGATCGACTTCGCCGCGTTCCGGGAGATCGCCGACGAGGTCGGGGCCTACCTGATGGTGGACGCGGCGCACTTCATCGGGCTGGTCGCCGGCGGGGCGATCCCGTCCCCGGTGCCGTACGCCGACGTGGTCACCGCCACCACGCACAAGGTGCTGCGCGGCCCGCGCGGCGGCATGATCCTCTGCCGGGAGTCGCTGGCCCAGCGGATCGACAAGGCGGTCTTCCCGTTCACCCAGGGCGGGCCGCTGATGCACGCCGTGGCCGCCAAGGCGGTCGCCCTGCGGGAGGCCGCCCAGCCCGAGTTCCGGACCTACGCCGCCCAGGTGGTCGGCAACGCCCAGGCGCTCGCCGCCGGGCTGGCCGACGAGGGGATGCGGCCGGTCTCCGGGGGCACCGACACCCACCTGGCCCTGGTCGACCTGCGGCGGCTCGACGTCACCGGCGCCGAGGCGGAGGCGCGCTGCGAGGCCGCCGGCATCACGCTGAACAAGAACGCGATCCCGTACGACCCGCAGAGGCCGATGGTCGCCTCCGGCATCCGGGTGGGCACCCCGAGCGTCACCACCCAGGGCATGCGCGAGGGCGAGCTGCGCCGGGTGGCCGGGCTGGTCGCCCGGGCGGTACGCACCGACCCCGACGAACCCGGGGGCGCCGACGCGCTGACCCGGATCGCCGCCGAGGTGACCGAGCTGGTCACCGACTTCCCGGCGTACCCCCGTGGCTGAGCCGGGGACGCGCGGCGCGGAGCTGACCGCGGACCCGCGCTGGCGGCTGCGCCACCTGCCGGTGCTGCTGGCCACGTCGGCGCTGCTCGGCGCCGTCGCCGCGGTGGTCGGCGGGGTGACCGGCGGCGGGGACGCGGCGCTCGGCGCGGCGGCCGGGGTGGCGGTCACGGTGGTCAGCTACACGCTCACCACGGTCGTGCTGGCCTGGGCCGACGCGCGTAACCCGCAGCTGGTGCTCCCGTTCGGCGTCGGCCTGTACGTCGCCAAGTTCACCCTGCTCGGCGTGGTGATGGCCACGGTGGCATCGACAGGCTGGGGTGGTCTGGCGGCGCTCTGTGTCGGCATCGCCGCGGGCGTCGCGGTCTGGACCGGGGTGCACATCTGGTGGCTGACCAGGGTGCATTCCCGCCGGTCGGCGGCCTGACCGTCCCACCTGTCGGACGGCGCGCCCGACTGTCGCCGTTCGGTCGTTTGCGGGGTGGCGGAAGGGGAGTAGCGTGCCCCCAGACGAGAAGCCCGCCAGACGCCCACACAACGACGGTTGTGCGGGGGGTGAGGCACAGCCTCGTATCTCCGGCTGATATCGTTCGCCCCGTCATGGCTGATGACCAAACCCCCCGGCCCAGCGGCGCCCCGGACGATGTTCCGCCCGGCGCCGGTCAGGGTTGGACCGCGCTCAGCTACCTGATCGCGGGCATGCTCGTGTGGGGTTTCATCGGCTGGCTGGTCGACCAGTGGCTCGACACCGGCGGCATCGCCACCGGCATCGGCTTCGTGCTCGGCATGGCCGGGGGAGTCATCCTGGTCATCCGCCGACTCGGCACGCCTACTTAGGAAGGGACGCGGTGTTCGGACAGGCGAACGTCCTGGCAGCTGGCCAGGCGGCATTCCCACCCAGCGTGGAGGACTTCTACCTGCCCAGCATCCTGCCCTGGGGTGCGCACGACTCGTACTGGATCACCAAGTTCACGGCGATGATCTGGATCGCGGTCGGGGTCCTGATCATCTTCTTCCTGGCGACCTACCGGAAGCCGCAGCTGGTGCCGACCAAGAAGCAGTGGTTCGCCGAGTCGATCTACGGCTTCGTGCGCAACAACATCTCGGTCGACATGATCGGGCACGCGGGGGTGCGGTTCGCGCCGTACTTCACCACGCTGTTCTGCTTCGTGCTGCTGACGAACGCGTTCGCGATCATCCCGCTGTTCCAGATCTCGCCGAACTCGCACATCGCCTTCCCGGCGATCCTCGCGGTGATCAGCTATTTGCTGTTCAACTACATCGGCATCCGGCACCACGGTTTCGTCAAATACTTCAAGCACGCCCTGATTCCGCCGGCCCCCTGGTACATCCTGCCGCTGCTGATTCCGATCGAGGCGTTCTCGACCTTCATCATCCGGCCGTTCTCGCTGGCCGTTCGTCTCTTCGCGAACATGTTCGCCGGCCACATGCTCCTGCTGGTCTTCACGCTCGGCGGCTTCGCGATGCTCAACGCCAATGCTTGGCTGGCGCCGATCTCGGTGGTCTCCTGGGTGATGACCGTGGCGCTGACGCTGCTCGAGGCGCTGGTCATCATCCTGCAGGCCTACGTCTTCACGGTGCTGAGCGCCAGCTACATCCAGGGCGCGCTCGCCGAAGAGCACTGATCCACCAGCGTGGTGCTCGCGAGCGGGCACTGATCCATCTCGTACCAACCGTTGTCGTCCCGCGTGAGAGTCACGCGAGATAACCAGGAGGAACTGACTAATGGACGTCTACGCCGCGGTAGAGGGCAGCACCGCCGCCATCGGCTACGGTCTCGCGGCCATCGGCCCGGGCATCGGTGTCGGCCTGGTCTTCGCCGCCTACATCCAGTCGACCGCCCGTCAGCCGGAGTCGTCGCGGATGACTCTGCCGTACGTCTGGATCGGCTTCGCCGTCATCGAGGCCCTCGCGCTGTTCGGCATCGCCTTCGGCTTCATCTGGGCCGGCTGATCCCGCCCTTAGACCGGGAGGTAACCATGTTCTTCCTCTCCGCTCCAGAGGGTGGTGAGTCGACGCACAACCCGATCGTCCCGATCTGGCAGGAGATCGTGGTGGGGTCCGTCGCCTTCGCCGTGCTCTGCTTCGTGCTCATGAAGTTCGTCTTCCCGCGCATGGAGCAGACGTTCCAGGCCCGGGTCGACGCGATCGAGGGTGGCATCAAGCGCGCCGAGGCCGCCCAGGCCGAGGCCAACCAGCTCCTCGAGCAGTACCGCGCGCAGCTCGCCGAGGCGCGCACCGACGCCGCGAAGATCCGGGACGACGCCCGGGCCGACGCGGAGGGCATCCGGCAGGACATCCTCGCCAAGGCGCGGGAGGAGTCCGACCGGGTCATCCAGGCCGGCAAGGACCAGCTCGCCGCCGAGCGGGCCACCATCGTGCGCGAGCTGCGCACCGAGGTGGGCACCCTCGCGGTCGACCTGGCCAGCCGGATCGTCGGTGAGTCGCTCGCCGACGAGGCGCGTCGCAAGGGCACCGTGGACCGGTTCCTGAGCGGTCTCGAGAGCACGGGGGCCCGCTGATGCAGGCCGCCAGCCGGGAGTCGTACAAGGTCGCGGCCGAGCGCCTCGACGCGTACGTCCGCGGCGCGGAGCCGTCGGCGGTGGCCTCCACCGCCGACGACATCCTCTCCGTCGCCGCCCTGCTGCGGCGGGAGCCGCGGCTGCGCCGGGCGCTGTCGGACCCGGCCCGCTCCGGCGCCGACCGCGCCGGCCTGCTCGGTGAGATGCTGCGCGGCAAGCTCGGCGCCGAGGCGCTGGACCTGCTCGCGTCGCTGGTCTCCGGCCGCTGGTCGGCGCCGTCGGAGCTGCTCGACGCCACCGAGCGACTGGGCATCGAGGCGCTCCTCGCGAGCGCCGACAAGTCCGGTGAGCTGGGTGAGGTCGAGGACGAGCTGTTCCGCTTCGGGCAGGTCGTCGCCGGCTCCCCGGAGCTGTCCAACGTGCTGGCCGACCCGGCGGCACCGGTGGAGCGGCGGGCGGCCCTGGTCGACCAGCTGCTCGCCGGCAAGGCCCGGCCGGTCACCGGCTACCTCGTCGGGGTCGCGCTCGGTGGATTCGGCGGACGCCGGTTCTCCGGTGCGCTCACCCGGCTGGTCGAGCTCGCCGCCGAGCGGCGGGACCGGCAGGTCGCGTACGTGACCGTGGCGGCGCCGCTGAGTGACTCCGAGGAGCGACGCCTGGGTGCCCGCCTCTCCGAGATGTACGGTCGAGAGGTTTCCGTCAGGCAGACGGTGGACCCCGAGGTGCTCGGTGGGGTGAGCGTGCGGGTCGGCTCCGACCTGTACGACGGCACCGTCCTGCGCCGCCTCAACGAGACCCGCAACGCGCTCGCGAAGAGCTGACCAGCGCTTCCACAGCCCTGATTCGTCGTCATCGGACCGGTCGGTACTAGGTATCCCGGGCCCTGAGATACTTAAGGAAGCAGAGGATGGCCGAGCTGACCATCTCGACGGAGGAGATCCGCGGCGCCCTGGAGCGCTACGTCTCCTCCTACACGGCCGACGTCTCCCGCGAGGAGGTCGGCACCGTCGCCGACACCGGTGACGGCATCGCACACGTCGAGGGCCTGCCCTCGACCATGACCAACGAGCTCCTGGAGTTCGAGGACGGCACGCTCGGCGTGGCGCTGAACCTCGACGTCCGGGAGATCGGTGTCGTCGTTCTCGGTGACTCCGCCAAGCTGGAGGAGGGGCAGCGCGTCAAGCGCACCGGCCGGGTGCTCTCGGTTCCGGTCGGCGACGCCTTCCTCGGCCGCGTGGTCAACGCGCTCGGCCAGCCGATCGACGGGCTCGGCGACATCCCGAACGAGGGCTTCCGCGAGCTGGAGCTCCAGGCCCCCAACGTGATGTCCCGGCAGTCGGTGTTCGAGCCGCTGCAGACCGGCATCAAGGCCATCGACGCGATGACCCCGATCGGTCGGGGCCAGCGGCAGCTGATCATCGGCGACCGGAAGACCGGCAAGACCACGGTCGCCCTGGACGCGGTGCTCAACCAGCGGGACAACTGGCGCTCCGGCGACCCGAAGAAGCAGGTCCGCTGCATCTACGTCGCCATCGGCCAGAAGGCCTCCACGATCGCCTCGATCAAGGGCACCCTGGAGGCGGCGGGGGCGATGGAGTACACCACCATCGTCGCCTCCCCGGCGTCGGACCCGGCGGGCTTCAAGTACCTCGCCCCGTACACCGGCTCGTCCATCGGGCAGCACTGGATGTACGGCGGCAAGCACGTCCTGATCATCTTCGACGACCTGAGCAAGCAGGCCGAGGCGTACCGCGCCGTGTCGCTGCTGCTGCGTCGTCCGCCGGGCCGTGAGGCGTACCCGGGTGACGTCTTCTACCTGCACTCCCGCCTGCTGGAGCGCTGCGCGAAGCTCTCCGACGAGCTGGGTGGCGGCTCGATGACCGGTCTGCCGATCATCGAGACGAAGGCCAACGACATCTCGGCCTTCATCCCGACCAACGTCATCTCGATCACCGACGGCCAGATCTTCCTCGAGACGGACCTGTTCAACCAGGGCGTCCGGCCGGCCATCAACGTCGGCACCTCGGTCTCCCGGGTCGGTGGCGCCGCGCAGGTCAAGCCGATGCGCAAGGTCGCCGGTTCGCTGCGGCTGAACCTGGCCCAGTTCCGCGAGCTGGAGGCGTTCGCCGCCTTCGCCTCCGACCTGGACCGCGCCTCGCAGAACCAGCTGAACCGGGGTTCCCGCCTGGTCGAGCTGCTCAAGCAGCCGAACTACTCGCCGTACCCGGTGCAGGAGCAGGTCGTCTCGGTCTGGGCCGGCGTCGAGGGCAAGCTCGACGACATCCCGGTGGGTGAGGTCCGGCGCTTCGAGTCGGAGTTCCTCCAGTACCTGCGCCACAAGCACGAGGGTGTCCTCGCCGCCATCGCGGACAACCAGTGGGGCGACGACATCATCGGCACGCTCGACTCGGCCATCGCCGAGTTCAAGCAGGTCTTCCTCGGCAAGGAGGACGAGCGTCGGATCAACGAGGCGCCGGCCACGCCGCTGGAGGGCGAGGAGAACCGCGAGACGGTGACCCGCTTCCGCGACGGCACGACCGACCGCCCGGCCGAGAGCTGATCCATGGCGGCCCAGGTACGCGTTCTTCGCCAGCGGATCCGTTCCGCCAAGGGGATGAAGAAGATCACCAAGGCGATGGAGCTCGTGGCGACGAGCCGGATCGCCAAGGCCCAGGCCCGGGTGGAGGCGTCCCTGCCGTACGCCCAGGCCATCACCGGCGTGCTCACCGCGCTGGCCTCCAACGCGCGGATCGACCACCCGCTGCTCACCCCGCGTGAGCGGGTGCGGCGGGCGGGCGTCCTGCTGGTCACGGCCGACCGTGGCCTGGCCGGCGGGTACAGCTCGAACGCGATCCGGACCGCGGAGTCGCTGGTCGCCCGGCTCAAGGCCGACGGCAAGGAGCCCGTGCTCTACGTCATCGGTCGCAAGGGCGTCAGCTTCTACCGGTTCCGGGACCGCCCGATCGAGGCGAACTGGACGGGCTTCTCGGAGCAGCCGACCTTCGACGCCGCCCGCGAGGTGGGCGAGACGCTGATCAAGGCGTTCACCGCCGGTGCGGACGACGCGGACGGTCAGGCCGGGGCGGACGGGGTGCTCGGGATCGACGAGTTGCACATCGTCTACACCGAGTTCCACTCCCTGATGACCCAGACGCCGGTCACGAAGATCATCGGCCCGATGCAGGTCGAGGACCGCCCGCGGTCCGAGGGCCTGCTGCCGGCGTACGAGTTCGAGCCGGAGGCGGAGGCGCTGCTCGACGCGCTGCTGCCGCGGTACATCAACACGCGGATCTACGCGGCTCTGTTGGAGTCGGCGGCCAGCGAGTCGGCCGCCCGGCGGCGGGCGATGAAGAGCGCCACCGACAACGCCGAAGAGATGATCGAGAAGTACACGCGTGAGATGAACTCGGCCCGTCAGGCCAATATCACCCAGGAGATCAGCGAGATCGTCGGCGGCGCGAACGCGCTGGCCGCGTCGGGAAGTGAAGTGTGATGACTGTATCGACTGCGGCTGGGGGACCAGCCGAGACCAAGACGGCCACGGGTCGCGTGGTCCGGGTCATCGGCCCGGTCGTCGACGCCGAGTTCCCGCGTGACGCCATGCCGGCCCTGTTCAACGCCCTCAAGGTGGACGTCAACCTGTCCGGCGGCGAGAAGACGCTGACCCTGGAGGTCGCCCAGCACCTGGGTGACAACATGGTCCGCGCCATCTCGATGCAGCCGACCGACGGACTGGTGCGCGGCGCCGAGGTCCGGGACACCGACGGTCCGATCAGCGTGCCGGTGGGTGACACGGTCAAGGGTCACGTGTTCAACGCGATCGGCGAGTGCCTCAACCTGACCGAGGGCGAGACCCTCAACCCGGACGACCACTGGGGCATCCACCGCAAGGCCCCGGCCTTCGCGGACCTGGAGCCGAAGACCGAGATGCTGGAGACCGGCATCAAGGTCATCGACCTGCTCGCCCCGTACGTCAAGGGCGGCAAGATCGGCCTCTTCGGTGGCGCGGGCGTGGGTAAGACGGTGCTCATCCAGGAGATGATCACCCGTGTCGCCCGGAACTTCGGTGGTACCTCGGTCTTCGCCGGCGTGGGTGAGCGCACCCGTGAGGGCAACGACCTCATCGCCGAGATGACCGAGTCCGGCGTCATCGACAAGACCGCGCTGGTCTACGGCCAGATGGACGAGCCGCCGGGCACCCGGCTGCGGGTGGCGCTGTCGGCGCTGACCATGGCGGAGTACTTCCGGGACGTCAAGAAGCAGGAGGTGCTGCTCTTCATCGACAACATCTTCCGCTTCACCCAGGCCGGTTCCGAGGTCTCCACGCTGCTCGGCCGGATGCCGAGCGCCGTGGGTTACCAGCCGACCCTGGCCGACGAGATGGGCGAGCTCCAGGAGCGGATCACCTCCGTCCGGGGCCAGGCCATCACCTCGATGCAGGCGATCTACGTGCCCGCCGACGACTACACCGACCCGGCGCCGGCCACCACGTTCGCCCACCTCGACGCGACCACCAACCTGGAGCGGTCGATCTCCGACAAGGGCATCTACCCGGCGGTGGACCCGCTGGCGTCCTCGTCGCGGATCCTCGCGCCGGAGTTCGTCGGCGAGGAGCACTTCGCGGTGGCGACCGAGGTGAAGCGGATCCTGCAGAAGTACAAGGACCTGCAGGACATCATCGCCATCCTCGGCATCGAGGAGCTCTCCGAGGAGGACAAGCTCACCGTCGGCCGCGCCCGCCGGATCGAGCGGTTCCTCTCGCAGAACACCTACGCCGCCGAGCAGTTCACCGGCGTGCCGGGCTCGACGGTGCCGATCGCGGAGACCATCGACGCGTTCAAGCGGATCGCCGAGGGCGAGTTCGACCACTTCCCCGAGCAGGCGTTCTTCATGTGCGGCGGGCTCGAGGACCTTCAGGCCAAGGCCAAGGAGCTGATGGCTGAGGGCTGAGAACTCCGCCACAGCGTAAAAGGGCCACCCCGGTCGATACCGGGGTGGCCCTTCGCGTTGCCGAGGCCGTTCGCGCCGGATGTCGGATTTCGCGGGCGGCTTGCCGTGCGCGCGTCGGGGGTACCGTTCGAGCCACGCTCACGTTGGGCGTGGAACCTGCAACCATTCGGCACCCTGCGCCCGTCCTGATTCATGGGCGTGACGAAATCCGTGGCGTGACGACGGGAGACGCGAGTGAACCAGGCCGGGAAGGACCGTCGGGGACGGTCGCGTTGGGCGGGGGTGCCCCGCTGGGCCCGGCTGTGCACGATCTTCGGCACCGTGCTGGTGGTGCTCAGCGGCGCGGTCCTGGTGGGATACGAGGCCCTGCTGGCCCGCTACGAGGGCTCGGTGGGCAAGGCCGACCTCTTCGGCGACCAGGCGGCCGGTGCCAAGGAGAAGCGCAGCGACATCTCCGGGCCGCTGAACATCCTCCTGGTCGGCATCGACCCGCGGAACGCCAAGCAGCGGCCGCTCGCCGACTCGATCATGATCCTGCACGTGCCGGCGAGCATGGACAGGGCGTACCTCTTCTCGGTGCCCCGCGACCTGTACGTCGACATCCCCGCGTTCCCGAAGGCGGAGTACGCCGGCGGCCGGGGCAAGCTGAACGGCGCGATGTCGCACGGCAGCAACGTGCCCGGCGCCGACCCGGACGCGGCCCGCGGCTTCGAGCTGCTGGCGAAGACCGTGCAGCAGACGACCAGCATCAAGCGCTTCGACGCCGGAGCGATCATCAACTTCAGCGGCTTCACCAAGATCGTCGACGCGATGGGCGGCGTCGACATGTACATCGAACGCGACGTCCGCTCCGAGCACCGCCGGCCGGACGGCACCCTGCGCGAGGGCAACCCCAACGGGTACGGCTACATCGGCCCGCAGGCCGAGTACAAGAAGGGCGACGTCCACCTCAACGGCTGGCAGGCGCTGGACTACGTCCGGCAGCGCTACCCGCGCAACGGCGTGCCGGACGCGGACTACGGGCGGCAGCGGCACCAGCAGCAGTTCATCAAGGCGATGGTCGACCAGGCGTTCAGCGCCGACGTGGTGACCAACCCGGTGAAGCTGGACCGGGTGGTCCGGGCCGCCGGCCAGTCGCTGATCTTCAACGGTCGCGGGAACAGCGTGGTCGACTACGCCCTCGCCCTCAAGGGCCTGCGCTCCAGCTCGATCGAGACGATCAAGCTGCCGGGCGGGCCGGTGAACAGCGGCTCCCGCTACCTCGGCGAGGAGTTCCAGCCGGCCGCGAAGGACTTCTTCACCGCCCTGAACGAGGAGCGGTTGGACGCGTTCCTGCTGGAACATCCCGAGTTCCGGCAGACCACGAAGTAGCGTCAGCGCCAACGGGTCACGGGCCGTCCGGTGACCCGTGGCGCACCTCTCGCCACCCGCGTTGGGTGGCGCCGGACGGCGCGACTAGAATTTCGGCAGTCCGCCGCCGCAGCAAGGAGACAGCGTGGCACAGCAGCTTCACGTCGAGCTCGTAGCCGTCGAGGAGAAGGTCTGGTCGGGTGAGGCCGAGATGGTCGTCGCCCGGACGACCGAGGGTGAGCTGGGTGTGCTGCCTGGGCACGCGCCCCTGCTCGGCCAGCTCGCCGAGCCCAGCCAGGTCCGCATCAAGCAGGCCGGCGGTCAGCAGGTCGCCTACGACGTCGCCGGGGGTTTCCTCTCGGTGACCGGCGAGGGCGTCACGGTGCTCGCCGAGAGCGCCACCCCGGCCAGCTCCGCGCAGAACCGCTGAGCCACACCGCCGATGCAGATCGTGGAAGGGGTCGGAATCGGCATCGCGGTGATTCTCGCCGCGGTCCTGGTCCTCTTCCTCCGCCGTGCCCTGGTCACCCGTAGCGGCGGCATCATCCGGCTCAGCGTCCGGGTGACCTCGGTGCTCGACGGCCGGGGCTGGTCGCCCGGCTTCGGCCGGTTCGCCGGTGACGAGCTCCGGTGGTACCGGATGTTCAGCTTCGCCATCCGGCCCAAGCGGGTGCTCTCCCGCAAGGAGCTGGCGGTCGAGCGCCGGCGCCTCCCGGAGGCGCAGGAGCGCCTCTCCATGCCCGCGGACTGGGTGATCCTCCGCTGTACCAGCCGGCACGCCCCGGTGGAGATCGCCATGGCCCGCTCCACGGTGACCGGTTTCCTCTCCTGGCTCGAGGCCGCCCCGCCCGGGGCGGCCTCGCCGCGTCTGGCCTCCCAGGACTGGCCCGCCGCCTGACGGTCGCCGGCCCGCACCCGACGCCCGACGGCCTCAGCGCAGCGGACGGCGGCAGTGGTAGACCAACGCCGGTGGCAGGTTCGCCCACACCGTGCGGCCCGTGGTCACCTCGTCGAACGTCTCGTCGAGCAGGCGCCGGAACCGCCGGGCCGGTGGGGTCCACCGGGCGTGCCGGTAGGCGAACGTGGTGAACGCGCCCCCCGCGCCCAGCGCGTCGGCCACCGCGCCGAGCACCCGGCGCTGCCGGTCGGCGCCGAACGCCGCCCACGGCAGGCCGCTGATCACCACGTCGGCCCGGGCGTGACCCCGGTCGGCCAGCAGGTCGCCCAGGGTCGCCGCGTCGGCGAGCAGCACCTCCACCGCCGGGTAGCGCCGCGCCACCCGGGCCGCGAAGCGCGGATTGATCTCCAGCGCCAAGTGGTGTCCCCGGCCGGCCAGCCGCCGCTGCACCGCGCCGGTGAAGACGCCCGTGCCCGGGCCCAGCTCCACCACCACCGGCTCACCGGTACGCGGCACCGCCGCCGTGATGTCGGCGGCCAGCCCCGCCCCGCTGGGCGCCACCGCCCCGACGGTGCGCGGATGGCGGGCGAACTGCTTGAGGAACGTCGACGAGTCGGTCACGCCGCTCCACGCTAGGGACGCCGCTCCCGCCACCGGGTCACTCCCGCGGCCCGTCGACCGACCACCCGGAGGAGGGCGGCCGGCCGGTGGGAGGACCGGCGGGGCAGCGGGGTTCCGTAGGGTTGGCCGGGTGAGGGGACTCCGCGGCTGGTGGCCGGAGCTGCTGCTCGGCCTGGTCGCGACCCTGCTGGGTCTGGCGTCCGGGGTGAACAGCGTGCTCGGCGCCGAGAGCGCCGGCCGGCACGCCGCGCTCGCCGTCGCCGCCGGGCTGGCCCTGGTGGGCGTACGGCGACGGCCCTGGGTGGTGCTGGTGCTGGAGACCCTGCTGATGCTGGTCGCCGTCGAGGTGGCACCCTTCGGCACCGGCACCCCCGTGCTGTGCGGGGCGGTCGCGTTGGGCTTCGTGGCGTACCGGTCCGGCTGGTCGTCCACCGGCGCGGCGTTCGCGGTCTACCTCGCGGCCGTGATCGGCACGGTGGTCCGCTCCGCGGTTCCCGGCGTGCTGACCGGTGGGGCCGGGGTGCTCCGGTTGACCACGCTGGTGGCGGCGACGGCGGCGCCGGTCGCCTTCGGCCGCTACCTGGGCGGGCTGCGCAACGCCGCCGCGGTGGCCGAGGAGCGGGCCCGGGAGGCGGAGGCGCGGCAGGAGATGCAGACCCGCTCCGCCCGGCTCGCCGAGCGGGCCAGCATCGCCCGCGACCTGCACGACATCGTCGCGCACCACGTCGCGGCGATCGCCCTCCAGGCCGGGGCGTCGCAGTACGCGATCCGCCAGACCGGTCGGGTGGACGACGCGGTGACCGCCTTCGGCGAGCTGCGTACCACGGCCGCCCGGGTGTTGGACGAGCTCCGTGAGCTGCTGGAGGTGCTGCGTGATCCGGAGGCGGTCGAGGGCGGCGCGCCGATGGTGGAGCCCGAGCAGATCATCACCGAGGCGCAACGCCTGGTCCGGGCGGCGGGGCTGAGCGTGCAGGTGACGGTGGACCACCGGGCCGCGACGACTCCGCTGGTGGTGCGGACCACCGCCGCGCGGGTGATCCAGGAGGGGTTGACCAACAGCCTGAAGCACGCCGGTGCCGGTGCGATCGCCACCGCCGTCGTCCGGTTGGAACCGCCCGGACTGCTGGTGGAGGTGCTCGACAGTGGACCGGCGGGGCCCCGGCCGGAGGCGACGCTGCCCTCGTCCGGGCACGGGCTGACCGGCATGCGCGAGCGGGTCGGGCTGCTGGGTGGCACGCTGACCGCGGGTCCCACCGCCGCCGGCGGTTGGCGGCTGCGGGCCCGGCTGCCGGTACGGGAGGTGGTGTGTTGATCCGGGTGCTCGTGGTGGACGACCAGGCGCTGGTCCGCGCGGGGGTGGGCCTGCTGCTGCGGACGGCCGGCGACTTCGAGGTGGTCGGTGAGGCGGGGGACGGTCTGGACGCCGTACGGCTCAGCGAGCGGCTGCGACCGGACGTCGTCCTGATGGACCTGCGGATGCCCCGACTGGACGGCATCGAGGCGACCCGCCGGATCTGCGCCCGGCAGCCCGGGGTCCGGGTGCTGGTGCTGACCACCTTCGCCGAGGACGCCGACGTCTACGGTGCGCTGGGGGCCGGGGCGATCGGCTACCTGGTGAAGGACGGTCCCCCGGAGGATCTGATCGAGGCGGTCCGCCGGGCGGCGCGTGGCGAGGCGTTGGTGTCGCCCCGGGTGCTCGCCCGGATCGTGCAGCGGGCGATCGGCGCGCACGACCGGGAGGCGCGGCCGGGCGCGGGCACCCCTCAGCCGGGCCTGCGCCTGCTCAGTTCCCGGGAGCGGGAGGTGCTGGCCCTGGTCGGCGCCGGGCTGTCCAACGGGGAGATCGGCGCCCGGCTGCATCTGGGGGTGACCACGGTGAAGACCCACGTCTCGGCGGCGATGGAGAAGCTGGAGCTGCGCAACCGGGTGCAGGCGGCCGTGGTGGCGCACCGGCTCGGCCTGGTCGACGACGACTTCGAGCCGGTGCCCGACCCCGGCCGGTGAGCGTTCGACCCGGACCCCGGGCCGGGGCCTCCCTAGGGAGACGGGCGGCCACCCGGAGGAGCCGGGGCCGCCCGGCGGGAGGACGGCGGGCGGCTCCCGGCGCAGCACGCTGGAGGGGTGACCTTCTCCGATGCCCTGCTCGACCGGCTCGGCGCGTTGCCGCCCGGCCAGGTGCTGCTGCTCGCGGCGGCGCTGCTCGCCGCCGAGGTCGGCCTGCTGGTCGGGGTGGCGGTGCCGGCGGCGAGCACGATGCTGACCGTCGGGCTGCTGGCCCGGGCCGGGACCCTGGACCTGGGCGCCGCCCTGGCGGTGACCACGCTGGCCGCGTTCGCCGGTGACCAGCTCGGCTACTGGGAGGGCCGGCTGCTCGGGCCGCGGCTGCGCGACGGCCGGATCGGCCGGTGGATCGGCCCCGCCCGGTGGGACCGGGCCGAGTCGTTGATCGCGCGCCGGGGCGGAGCGGCGGTGCTGGTGGGACGGTGGACCGCCTTCGCCCGGACGCTGGTGCCCCGGGTGGCCGGGATGGCCGGCCTGCCGTACCGGCGCTTCGTGGCGTTCGACGCGGCGGCGGTGGCGGTCTGGGTGCCGGGCACCGTGCTGATCGGCTGGGCGGCCGGCGGGGTGCCGGCCGGACTCCCGCTGGCTGCCGGGCTGCTGCTGGCCGCCGGGGTGGCGGTCACCGTGGGGACCCGTCGGGTGCGGGCCCGCCGCCGGCCCGCCGGGCGGCCCTGCCGGGGGCCGGTACGACGGGGCCGGTCACCCGTCGGGCCGGTGCCCGGCTCGCGGCGTCCCGGAGCCGGGCGGACCGCGCCGGCCCGGCGGGGCGTGCCGCACCACTGCTGACGGTCACTCCCCGGCGACCAGCTCCACCTCGTACCCCTGCCCGTCGGCCAGGTAGCCGGCGTAGGTCCCGGGGCCCCCGGCGTGCGGGTGCCGGTCGGCGAAGAGCAGCTCCCAGCCGTACGCCGGCGCGGCGGCGACCAGCCGGTCCACCTCGGCGGGCGGACCGGCGTGGAAGGCCAGGTGGTTCAGCCCCGGGGCGAGCCGGTCGTGCACCGGCCCGGACAGCGCCGGGGACCGCTCCATGACCAGGTACGTCGGGCCGAGCCGCCAGGACCGGCCGGCCGGCCAGTCCTGGAACGGCGTCCAGCCCAGCTCGCCCAGGAGCCAGCCCCAGCTCAGCATCGCCGCGTCGAGATCGGGTACCCAGACCTCGACGTGGTGCAGCGATCCGTGGCTCAGCGCCTGCCGCCCGGGACCCATAGCACATCGCCGGCCGGATTTGCCGTTCTTGACAGGATGAACAGCAGATCGGAGAGGCGGTTGAGATACTTGGCCGGAAGGGAGCTGGTGCGATCCGGATCGTGTCCGACCAGCGTCCAGGCCGCCCGTTCGGCGCGCCGGGCGATCGTCCGTGCCACGTGCAGCAGCGCCGCGCCCGCGGTGCCGCCGGGGAGGATGAAGGAGTCGAGCTTGCTCAGGCGCCCGTTGTACTCGTCGCACCAGCCCTCGAGGCGCTCCACGTACTCCTCGGTGACCCGCAGCGGCGGATACTCGGGGTCCGGCTCGACCGGGGTCGCCAGGTCCGCGCCCACGTCGAACAGGTCGTTCTGGATCGACGCCAGCACCGTACGCAGCTCGTCGTCGAGCTGCCCGAGGGCGAGCGCCACACCGATCGCGGCGTTGCACTCGTCGACATCCGCGTACGCCGCGATCCGGGGATCGGTCTTCGGCACCTGCTCGTTGTTGCTCAGCCTGGTCATGCCGGCGTCGCCGGCCTTGGTGTAGATGCGCGTGAGGTGGACGGCCATGACGCACAGCCTACGGATACCCGACCTGACCATCCCGGCGCGGCCCGACGGCGCCGCCGCCCGGTCGGTCGGGGTGGGGCCCGGCGACGCCGGTGACCCGGCGGTCAACGACGTCGATGTGATCCGGGTCCGGGGCGGCGCCCGGCTCGCCGGCACCGTGCACGTGGTGGGTGCGAAGAACTCGGCGTTGAAGCTGATGGCCGCCGCGCTGCTGGCCCCCGGCCGGAACGTGATCACCAACGTCCCCCGGATCACCGACATCGCGATCATGGGGGAGGTGCTGCGCCGGCTCGGCTGCGAGGTCCGGTTCGACGCCGACGACCCGGTGGACCCGATGGTGGCCCGGGGCGGGGTGGCCCGTTCCCGTCAGGTCGTCATCGACGTGCCGGAGCAGCCCGGGGCGGAGGCCGACTACGACCTGGTCCGTCGGCTGCGCGCCTCGATCTGCGTGCTCGGCCCGCTGCTGGCCCGCCGCGGCCACGTCCGGGTGGCGCACCCCGGCGGGGACGCGATCGGCTCCCGGGGCCTGGACATGCACATCGCCGGGCTGGCCCGGATGGGCGCGGAGATCTCCGGCGAGCACGGCTTCGTCATCGCCGAGGCGCCGGACGGGCTGCACGGCGCGGAGATCCTGCTGGACTTCCCGAGCGTGGGCGCGACCGAGAACCTGGTGATGGCGGCGGTGCTGGCCCGGGGCGAGACGGTGATCGACAACGCCGCCCGGGAGCCCGAGATCGTGGACATCTGCATGATGCTGCGTGGGATGGGCGCCCGGATCTCCGGCGCGGGCAGCTCGACGCTGCGCATCGTCGGCGTACCGGAGCTGCGGCCGGTGCGGCACGCCACGGTGGGGGACCGGATCGTCGCCGGGACGTGGGCGTTCGCCGCCGCGATGACCCGCGGCGACGTCACGGTGACCGGGGTGCAGCCGGCCTTCCTGGAGGTCGCGCTGGACAAGCTGGTCGCGGCCGGTGGCCTGGTGGAGACCCGCGGCGACGCCTTCCGGGTACGGATGGACGACCGTCCCCGGGCGGTGGACGTGGTGACCCTGCCGTTCCCGGGCTTCGCCACCGACCTGCTGCCGATGGCGATCGGGCTGGCCGCGGTGAGCGACGGGGCGTCCCTGATCACCGAGAACATCTTCGACGGCCGGTTCATGTTCGCCAACGAGATGATGCGGCTGGGTGCGGACATCAAGACCGACGGCCACCACGCGGTGGTACGCGGCCGTGAGCAGCTCTCCGGCGCGCCGGTGCGGGCCACCGACATCCGGGCCGGGGCCGGCCTGATCATCGCCGGGCTCTGCGCCGACGGGCTCACCGAGGTTTCCCACGTGCACCACGTCGACCGGGGCTATCCGGACTTCGTGGCGGACCTGCGGGCGCTCGGCGTGCAGGTGGAGCGGGGCACCGCGCCGGAGGAGCCGGACCTGACCATCTGAGCGGACGGCCACCGCGCAGCGGCCGGCTTAATCTTCGTTCAACCCCGCCGGTTAGGGTGCTGGCAGACACTCAACCAGGCGAGGGAGAAGCAGATGGCGGGTCGACTCGCGGTCATCGGTGCCGGGCTGATGGGCTCGGGCATCGCCCAGGTCGCGGCGCAGGCGGGTTGGCAGGTGACCCTGCGGGACGTGGACGACGCGGCCACGAAGCGGGGCGTCGACGGCATCCGCAGGTCGCTGACGAAGTTCGCCGAGAAGGGGAAGATCGAGGCGTCCGACGTCGAGGCGGCCCTCGGCCGGATCACCCCGACCACCGAGCTGGAGGCGGCCGGCGACGCGGACATCGTGGTCGAGGCGGTCTTCGAGAAGCTCGAGATCAAGCACGAGGTGTTCCGGGCGCTGGACAAGATCTGCAAGTCCGACGCGATCCTCGCCACCAACACCTCGGCAATCCCGGTCACCCAGATCGCCACCGTCACCCAGCGGCCGGAGGCCGTCGTCGGCACCCACTTCTTCTCCCCGGTGCCGATGATGAAGCTCTGCGAGCTGGTCCGCGGCTACAAGACCAGCGACGAGACGCTGAACCGGGCGAAGGACTTCGCCGAGGGGATCGGCAAGACCGTGGTGGTGGTCAACCGGGACATCGCCGGCTTCGTGACCACCCGGCTGATCTGTGCCCTCGCCATGGAGGCGGTCAAGCTGGTCGAGTCGGGCGTGATCTCCGCCGAGGACCTGGACACCGCGTGCAAGCTGGGCTTCGGCCACGCCATGGGCCCACTGGCCACGGTCGACCTGACCGGCGTGGACGTGCTGCTCAACGCCACGAAGAACATCTACACCGACACCGCGGACGAGAAGTTCTTCCCGCCGGAGCTGCTCCAGCGGATGGCGACCGCCGGTGACCTGGGCCGCAAGACCGGCCAGGGTTTCTACTCGTACTGACGTCCGGCGCCGTCCCCGGCCGGACCGGTCGGGGACGTCACGGCCGGCCGGGCGGGGTGAGCGCGGTGCCGAGCAGGGCGAACGCCTCCGGGATGACGGTGCCCCAGTAGCCGAAGTTGTGCCGGCCGTCCGACCAGCGGGTCACCCTCGCCGGCTCCGGGAGTTCCCCGGCCAGGGTGCGGACGTCGCGCAGCAGGTTGTCCTGCCGGCCGCACCAGAGCCCCACCGGGGTCCCGCGCAGCCGGTCCACCCCGGCGAAGACCGCGTCGCCCGGGCGCACGGCGGGGGAGAAGGCCGCCACCGCCCGCACCCATCCCGGGTACGTCTCGGCGAGCAGCAGCGCGCCGAAGCCCCCCATCGACCAGCCCCATGCGGCGAGCCGGCTGCTGTCGAAGCCCCGGCGGGCACACCAGGTGGGCATCTCCTCCCGGACCATCCGCTGGGGGTCGTCGGCGCCGGAGGGGCGCCAGGAGAGCCGTCCGCCGGCCGCCCCGGCGAGGACGAACGGCGGGGTGCCCCGGCGTACCGCGTCGGTGAGGAAGCGGGCCAGGCCCAGCCGGCCGTAGTCGCGGGGGGTGGCCGAGGCGCCGTGCAGCACCAGGCAGACCGGCAGGCCCCGGCCGTCGCCGTACCCCTCGGGCACGGCCGTCCAGAAGTCGACCTCGCGGTTGCGGGCGCCGGAGCGGATCCGGATCAGCCGCTCGTCCCCGACGGGCACGTCGGGGGCGCCGGTGGACTCCGCCGTGTTCCGCCGGATCTCCCGGGCGGCCAGCCCGCCGACGACGGCGGCGCCGGCCACCCCGGCTCCGGCGGTCAGCACCGTGCGCCGGGTCACGATTCTCGCCATGCGGCGAGTCTGCCATTCAGCCGTCGCGCTTGGTGGTCCAGCGGAAGGTGGTCAGGCAGAGAACCAGGCCGACCACGCACCAGAGCGCCAGGACCAGCGCGACCCGGCCCAGTTCGAACGAGCCGCCGGGCTCCCGCGCGCCGAAGCTCTCCGGCAGGAAGACCGCCCGCAGGCCCTGGCACATCCACTTGAGCGGGAAGAGCGCGGCGATCTGCTGCATCCAGGCCGGCAGGTCGGTGAAGACGAAGAACACCCCGGAGATGAACTGGAGCACCAGGGCGACCGGGGTGACCACGGCGGAGCCGCTGCGGGCGGTGCGGGCCAGCGAGGAGATGGCGATGCCGCAGAGGGTGCAGGCGGTGACGCCCAGCACCGACACCCAGCCGAAGGTGACCCACTTCCCGACGGTGGCCGGCAGGTCCAGGTCGAACAGGAGCACGGCGAAGGCCAGCAGCAGGGCGGTCTCGGCGATGCCGATCGCCACCACCATGATCACCTTGCCGGCGAACCAGACCCACTTCGGCATCGGTGTGCCCCGGTAGCGCTTGAGGACGCCCCGGTCCCGCTCGATCGGGATCCAGATGCCGAGGTTCTGGAAGCTCACCGTCATCAGGCCGGTGGCGATCATGCCGGTGATGAAGTACTGGGTGAACTTCACCCCGCCGCCGATCGTCCCGTCGAAGATCGACGCGAAGATCAGGATCATGATGATCGGGAAGCCCATCGTGAACACGACGGACTCCCGGCTGCGCAGGAACTGGGTGATCTCCAGCCGGCCCTGCCGCAGCGCGAGGGCGCCCGAGCCGAGCCGCCGGGCACCGGGGGCGGCGGCGACCGGAGCCGCCGGCTTCGTCGTGGTCGTCATCAGTGTCCGATCATCTTCAGGTAGACGTCTTCCAGGGTCGGCCGGGTCACCGTCAGGCCGGGGACCTCGCCGCCGAAGCGCGCGGCCAGTTCCGCCACCAGCGCCGTCGGCGTCGCGCTCTCCGCGCTCTCCGCCACCCCCTCCGGGGTACGCCAGGAGACGGTGGCCAGGGCGTCCTGCCGGTTGCCCAGCCGGTTCGGCGGGGCCACCTCGACCAGCCGGCCGCCGGCGATCACGCCCACCCGGTCGGCGAGCGACTCCGCCTCGTCCAGGTAGTGCGTGGTGAGCACGATGGTGGTGCCGGCGGCGGCCAGGTCCCGGATCAGCTCCCAGAACTCGCGGCGGGCCTCCGGGTCGAAGCCGGTGGTCGGCTCGTCGAGGAAGAGCAGCTCGGGCCGGCCGATGATGCCCAGTGCCACGTCGAGGCGGCGCTTCTGCCCGCCGGAGAGAGTGTGCGTCCGGGCCTTGGCCTTGGCGCTCAGCCCGACCCGCTCGACGACCTTGTCCGGGTCGTCGGCGTCGGGATAGAAGCCGGAGAAGTGCCGGACCACCTCGCCGACGGTCAGCTCGTCGAACTCGCCGGTGCCCTGGAGCACGATCCCGACCCGGGAGCGCCAGTCGGCGGCCGGTGAGCCGGGGTCGCTGCCCAGCACCGAGACCTCACCCGCGTCGCGACGCCGGTAGCCCTCCAGGATCTCCACCGTGGTGGTCTTGCCGGCGCCGTTCGGGCCGAGCAGCGCGAACACCTCGCCCCGGTGGACGTCGAGGTCGACCCCTGCCACCGCGAGGTTGTCGCCGTACGCCTTGCGCAGTCCCCGTACGGAGATCGCGAGCTGGTCATCCATGCCGTCAAGTGTGCGACCGCCGGGTGTCTGGCGGGGCCCCGGGGTGTGGTGGTGTCGGCCATACGGCACCCGGCGGGCCCGGTGGACCGGTCACATGGACCTGTGTGGTTTTCCACAGCCCGTTTTACTGAACGGTAACTTAGACTCCGGCCATGGACGAGAAGGCACTCCCGGGCCGGCTGCCGGAGCGCGACCGCCCCTGGGTGATGCGCACGTACGCCGGGCACTCCTCCGCCGCGGCCACCAACGCGCTCTTCCGGCGCAACCTGGCCAAGGGCCAGACCGGCCTGTCGGTCGCCTTCGATCTGCCCACCCAGACCGGGTACGACCCGGACCACGAGCTCGCCACCGGCGAGGTCGGCCGGGTCGGGGTGCCGGTGGCGCACCTGGGCGACATGCGGGCCCTCTTCGAGGGCATCCCGATCGCCGAGATGAACACGTCCATGACGATCAACGCGCCGGCGATGTGGCTGCTCGGCCTCTACGGCACGGTCGCCGTCGAGCAGGGCGCCGAGCTGAGCCGCTGCGCCGGCACCACCCAGAACGACATCATCAAGGAGTACCTGTCCCGGGGGACGTACATCTTCCCGCCGGCCGCGTCGCTGCGGCTGACCGCCGACGTCATCGCGTACACGCTGCGCGAGATGCCCCGGTGGAACCCGGTGAACATCTGCTCGTACCACCTCCAGGAGGCCGGCGCGACGCCGGTGCAGGAGGTCGGCTTCGCGCTGGCCACCGCCGTCGCCGTGCTCGACGCGGTACGCGACTGCGGCCAGGTGCCCGCCGAGCGGATGGGCGACGTGGTGCAGCGGATCTCCTTCTTCGTCAACGCCGGGGTGCGCTTCGTCGAGGAGATCGCCAAGATGCGCGCCTTCGGGACGCTCTGGGACGAGATCACCCGCGAGCGCTACGGCGTGACGAACCCGAAGCAGCGCCGCTTCCGCTACGGCGTGCAGGTCAACTCGCTCGGCCTGACCGAGGCCCAGCCGGAGAACAACATCCAGCGGATCGTGCTGGAGATGCTGGGCGTGACGTTCTCCCGGGACGCCCGGGCCCGCGCCGTGCAGCTGCCCGCCTGGAACGAGGCGCTCGGCCTGCCCCGCCCCTGGGACCAGCAGTGGTCGCTGCGGATGCAGCAGGTGCTGGCGTACGAGTCGGACCTGCTCGAATACCCCGACCTCTTCGAGGGCTCGCACGTGATGACCGCCCTGGTCGACGGGATCGTCACCGGTGCACGTACCGAGCTTGCGAAGGTGCTGGAGATGGGCGGCGTGGTGGCCGCCGTGGAGACCGGCTACCTGAAGAGCGCCCTGGTCGCCTCGCTGGCGGAACGACGCCGTCGGATGGAGGTCGGCACCGACGTGGTGGTCGGGGTCAACCGGTTCACCGAGACCGAGCCGTCGCCGCTGACCGCGGCCGGCGCCGAGGCGATCGAACAGGTCGACCCGGCGGTCGAGGAAGCCGCCGCCAACTCCGTACGCGAATGGCGGGCCGGCCGGGACGACGCGGCGGTCGACGCGGCGCTGACCCGGCTGCGCAAGGAGGCCGCGACCACCGCGAACCTGATGGACGCGACGCTCGAGTGCGTGCGGGCCGGAGTGACCACCGGCGAGTGGGCGGGCGCGCTGCGCCAGGTCTTCGGCGAGTACCGGGCGCCCACCGGGCTGACCGGCGCGGCCGGTGCCAGCGGCGACGCGGGGCTCGCCGGGGTCCGCGAGCGGGTCGCCGCCACCGCCCGCGAGCTGGGCAGCGGTCGGTTGCGGCTGCTGGTCGGCAAACCCGGCCTGGACGGACACTCCAACGGCGCCGAGCAGATCGCGGTACGCGCCCGCGACGCCGGCTTCGAGGTGGTCTACCAGGGCATCCGGCTGACCGCCGGGCAGATCGTGGCCGCCGCCATGGAGGAGGACGTCGACCTGGTCGGCCTCTCCGTACTCTCCGGCTCGCACCTGGCCGCCGTGCCCGCGGTGCTGGACGGGCTGCGCGCCGCCGGTCGCCCCGACCTGCCCGTGGTGGTCGGCGGCATCATCCCCAACCCGGACGCGGACACCCTCCGCGCCGCCGGGGTGGCCCGCGTCTTCACCCCCCGCGACTTCGCCCTCACCGGCATCATCGACGAGCTCGTCACCGTCATCCGCGAGGCCAACGACCTGCCCTGAGCCTCGGCCCCGGCGCCGTCCCCGGTTCGCTCCTGTCTCCGGTGGTTGCTGTCCCCGGTGGCCGGGGTCGGGCCGGTCAGCGGGCGGTGTAGGTCATGCAGTCCGCGCCGTCGTTGTCCGGGCCGACCCGGATCGACGGGGCGTGGCACTCCAATTCGGAGTTGTGCCGGCAGTCCGATCGCTGGCAGGCCCCGACCTGGGCGATCAGGGTCTCGATCCCACCGCGGACCGGCATCTCGATGAAGGTGTGGCAGTGCGCGTGGCTGCTGCTGCCGATCGTGATCGCGAACGCGTGGCAGGCGTTCGTCTGGTTGTAGGCACAGGAGGTCGCCACGCACTCCTGCACCCGGGGCATCTCCATCGCTGCGGTCACGGCGACCTCCCTCTCGACTCTTGTCCCGATGCTAGGTAATTGGTGAGGTTTGTCCCTGTGGATTCCGATCCGCTCACCCCCAGGAGTGCCGCCCCGGACTTCCGGCATCCATGGGCCACTTCCTCGCAGGATCGAGCAGCGAAGTCTTCCCTCCGCTCGCCACCTGGGCGGTTAGGAGCCGGATGTCCGTTTCTTCCGGACCGCGCGGTGGAATGGCGGCCGGCCCCGGGCCGCTACACCCTCTGGACGACCGCAGCAGCACCCCCGGCTGCCAGCGCCGATGCCCCGACGGATCGGGCCGGGCCCCGGAATGATCCCGGGTCCGAGGTCGTTACACATGGTCCGCCGCCACGACGAGCCCTACGGGTTCGGGTGGCTGGCAGGAACCGGTGCTGGTCGCGATGAGCCCTCAGGGTCCGCGACCGCCCCCCAGAGACTTTTCCCTGGATCTTTTTGAGCGCCTGACGGTGCTTGCGCGTCGCCTGATCCCCCTCGGGTGGCGCGCCAACCCCAAGGAGCTTCGTCATGAACAAGATGCTGACCAAGAGTGTGCTGGGTATTGCTGGTCTTGCTTTCACCGGTGGTGTGTTCGCCGGTCCGGCTGCCGCTCACGCTGCTGAGCCGGTGCACGCCTCCCCGGTCGCCGCGGTGCAGGCCGACAAGCCGGGCGTGGACGCGAAGGCGCTGATCCCGCACGGTGTGCAGGGCACCCAGTCGCACATCGACCTGAACGACGAGCAGACCGCCAACGCCAAGGCGATCATCGCCGCCACGAAGAAGGCCGGTCTGCCGGAGCGGGCCGCGGTGATCTCGATCGCGACGAGCCTGCAGGAGTCGAAGCTGGAGAACCTGGGTCACCTGGGCGACAAGAACGACCACGATTCGCTGGGCCTGTTCCAGCAGCGCCCGTCCAGTGGTTGGGGCAGCCCGGAGCAGATCACCGACCCGGCCTACTCGACGACGGCGTTCCTGAAGGGTCTGAAGCAGGTCGACGGCTGGCAGGACATGCCCCTGACCGACGCCGCCCAGACCGTCCAGGTCTCGGCCTACCCCGACGCCTACGCCCAGTGGGAGCAGCAGGCCGCCGACCTCGTCGCCCAGCACTGGAACAACTGACCCATGAACGAACGCTGGCCGGCACCCTTGACGGGTGCCGGCCAGCAGCATCTCCACGGCCGAACGCCGAAGCGACGGACACCAGCCCGACCACGACGGGCTCGGGGGCGAGCGTCCCCGGCGCAGGGATCAAGCCTGACCGCCCGGAGCCGGGGACGCTCGCCCCCGAGCCCCCGACCCGCCGACCGGCAAGAACAGAACTAGACCCGGAACCCAGCCCCCCGAGCAGCCGCCCGCTCCCGCTGCCGGTCCTTGCGCCGCCGCAGGAACCAGAACAGGAACCCGACCAACCCGACCAGGAAGACCAGCACCAGCACCGGCAGCAGGAGCGCCACCACCGACATCACCGCGCTGGTCGCGTCCTCGGCGGTGCTGGCCACCGGCGCGCCGAACCCGGCGGTGGTCGCGTTGATGACCGGCCGGGCCGCCGACTTGAGCAGGTGCACGCCGAGCGCGATGAGGACGCCGGTGACCACCGGCACCCACTGGTGGGAGGAGAAGAACGTGTCCGGGTTGCTGACCGTGACGGTCTCCGAGGTGGAGCCGGCGCCGAAGGCCAGGCCGCCGGCGGTCGGCCGGACGACGGTCTGCAACACGTCGTTGAAATGGTCGACCACCGGCACCTTGTCGGCCACCACCTCGACGGCGAGCAGCACGGCGAGGATGCCGATCACCCAGCCGTTGCCCAGCCACTGCCAGCCGCTGGGCAGGTCGACCAGATCGGTGTAGCGGGCGAGTACGCCCATCAGGAGGAGGGGGATGTAGGCGTTCAGCCCGGCCGATGCGGCCAGGCCGGAGCCGGTGAGGACTTCGAGCACGATCTCAGCATCGCACCGGCGCGCCAGTGCCGCTCGTCGGCGCGGGCCGGCCCCTCGGCTACCCTCGTCGGGTGCGGTTGGTCATTGCGAAGTGCTCGGTGGACTATGTCGGACGGCTCTCGGCTCACCTGCCGCTGGCCACCCGGCTGTTGATGGTGAAGGCGGACGGGTCGGTGTCGATCCACGCCGACGACCGGGCGTACAAGCCGCTGAACTGGATGAGCCCGCCGTGCCGGCTGGAGGAGGCCCCCGGCGTCTGGCGGGTGGTGAACAAGGCCGGCGAGGAACTGCGGATCACCCTGGAGGAGGTCTTCCAGGACACCTCGTACGAGCTGGGCGTCGACCCGGGGCTGCGCAAGGACGGCGTGGAGGCGCACCTCCAGGAGCTGCTGGCCGCCAACCCGACCACGTTGGGCGAGGGCTTCACCCTGGTCCGGCGGGAGTACATGACGGCCATCGGCCCGGTCGACCTGCTCTGCCGGGACGCCAACTCCGGCGCGGTGGCGGTGGAGGTGAAGCGGCGCGGTGAGATCGACGGCGTCGAGCAGCTCACCCGCTATCTGGAGCTGATGAACCGCGATCCGCTGCTCGCCCCGGTGAGCGGGGTGTTCGCGGCGCAGGAGATCAAGCCGCAGGCCCGGGTGCTCGCCACCGACCGGGGCATCCGCTGCGTGGTCGTCGACTACGACAAGCTGCGTGGCATCGAGCGCGACGAGCTGACGCTCTTCTGAGCCGCCGCACCGGCCGGGGCCGTGAGCGGCGCGGGCTCAGCGCCGGCCGTACATCAGTTTGACGGCCTTGACCAGGCGGGCCACGTCGGCCGGGGTCCGCTCGAAGGTCATCGATGGCAGCAGTGACCGGGCCCGCCGTCGGGTGATCGCCTTGGGCCGGCTGAACTCGCGCAGGCCGTCCTCGCCGTGGATGCGGCCGAAGCCGGAGTCGCCCACCCCGCCGAACGGCAGGGTGGACATGCCGGCGAAGGTGAGCGCCGAGTTGACCGAGGCCATGCCCGAACGCAGCCGCCGGGCGATCGCCACCGCGCGGGCCCGACCGAAGACCGAACCTCCGAGGCCGTACGACAGGGCGTTGGCCCGGTGTACGGCCTCGTCGGCGTCGCGGACCCGGGTGACGGTCACCGTCGGGCCGAACGTCTCCTCGCGGATCGCCGACGAGTCCTCCGGGACGTCGACCAGCACGGTCGGGTGGACGTACGGCGGCTGCACGGCGTCCGCCCCGCCGAGGACGGCCCGGCCACCCCGGGCCAGCGCGTCGTCGATGTGCCGGCGGATCACGTCGACCTGGCTCGGCATGGTGATCGGGCCGATGTCGGCGCCCTCGGCGCCCACGGTCAGTCGGCCGGCCCGCTCGACCACCTTGGCGACGAAGGCGTCGTAGACCGGCTCCACCGCGTACACCCGCTCGATGCCGATGCAGGTCTGCCCAGCGTTGGTCAGCGCGCCCCAGACGCACGCCTCCGCGGCGGCGTCCAGGTCGGCGTCGGAGTCGACGATCATCGCGTCCTTGCCGCCGGCCTCGATCAGCACCGGGGTCAGCGACTCGGCGCAGGCGGCCATCACCTTCCTGGCCGTCGCCGTGGAGCCGGTGAAAGCCACCTTGTCCACGCCGGAGCGGCAGAGCGCGGCGCCCACGTCGCCGAGCCCGTGCACGGCGCTGAACACCGGGTGCTCCGGCGTCACCTCGGCGAAGCTGTCGACCAGCCACTGGCCGACGGTCGGGGTGTACTCGCTGGGCTTGAAGACCACCGCGTTGCCGGCGGCCAGCGCGTACGCGGCGGAGCCGACCGGGGTGAAGACCGGGTAGTTCCACGGGCCGATCACGCCGATCACCCCGTACGGCTGGTATTCGAGGTGGCCTGCGAACTCGGCGAGGATCAGCCGGGACCGGACCCGACGCGGGCCGAGCACCCGGCCGGCGTTGCGCGCGGCCCAGTCGATGTGCTCGATCGCGGTGGTGATCTCGACGATCGCGTCGGCGACCGGCTTGCCGCCCTCGTCGTGGACCAGCTGGGCGAGCTGCTCGATCCGCTGGGCGAGCAGGGACCGCCAGCGCAGCAGCCGTTCGCGGCGCCCGGTGAAACCGAGCCCGGCCCACCACTGGCCGGCGGCCCGGGCCCGGTCGACCGCCGCGGTGACGTCGGGCGGGTCGGTGACCGGCACCCGGCCGGCCTCGGCGCCGGTGGCCGGGCTGGTGGAGACCAGTTGGCCGGCGGAGATGGCGGGGGCTCCCGGGACATGCACAGCCGTCATGGCCTGGAGTCTAGACCCGCTCCTTACCGGCCGGTAGGGGTCGCGGATCGACGGACGTACGCGCCGCCGCCGGTGACGCCGCTGCCGGCGCAACTGACCGGACCGGTGAACGGAAGTCGACCACCCGACGTACACGGGGTGACCACGCGGGGGTACTGGCGACTACGGTGGGGTGGCAGGCTGACCGCGGCGACGGTGGGTGGGGAGCTGACTGTCCATGCAGGATCATCCGGAATTCGTTCCGACCTTGAGAGTGGCCGACGGGCCGATGCGCGGGGTGAGCTTCCGGCTCAGCCGGGTCCAGCAGGTGATCGGCCGGGCGATGGCGACGGCCGACATCGTGCTTCAGGACCCGCACCTGAGTCGCAAGCACGCGACCGTTCAGGTGACCGACGAGGGCGTGGCGCTGGTCGACCTCGGCTCGACCAACGGCACCTGGGTCAACGACCGCAGGATCGACGCCCCGGCCTGGCTCAGCGACGGGGACGTCATCCGGATGGGCCGCAGCGAGCTGCGCTTCTCCGACCCCGGGATGGCGCGTACCGACCCGGTGGGGATCCGCTTCGACGCGCGGCAGACCCACCGGCCGACCCTGCCGTTGCCGATCGCGCCGAACCGCCGTCCCCAGGACGACGGGTCGACCTGGGGGATGCCCCGGGAGGTGGAGGCCCGGTCCTGACGGTCCACCCGCCGCTCGGCCCGCGGCCGCGGCCGGCGGTGGTGAAATATCCCACGGCGTCTCGACAACGGAGCGTCACGTGGCAGACTCCGGCGCATAACCTCAACGGCCGTTAAGTACGGCAACGACGGAGTCAACCAGGGGAGGCCGGTCGTGGCGCGCGAGTTCACCAGTGTGGGTGTGGTGGGGCTGGGCACCATGGGTGCCGGCATCGTGGAAGTCTTCGCCCGCAACGGCATCGACGTGGTGGCGGTGGAGATCTCCGCGGCCGCCCTGGAGCGCGGCCGGGCCACGCTGAAGGGCTCCACCGACCGGGCCGTCGCCAAGGGCAAGCTCGCCGAGGCCGACCGGGACGCCCTGCACGCCCGGGTCGACTTCCAGGTGGGGCTGGGCGCCCTGCACTCGGTGGACCTGGTGATCGAGGCCGTCCCCGAGCACCTGGACCTCAAGCAGCGGATCTTCGCCGAGCTGGACCGGGTCTGCAAGCCCGAGGCGATCCTGGCCACCAACACCTCGTCGCTGAGCGTCACCGAGATCTCCGTGGCCACCGCCCGACCCAACCAGGTCATCGGCATCCACTTCTTCAACCCGGCGCCGGTGATGAAACTGGTCGAGGTGGTCCGCACGGTGGTCACCTCCGCCGACGTGGTGGCCGACGTCGAGGCCCTCTGCGACCGGCTCGGCAAGGTCGACGTCACCATCAGCGACCGGGCCGGCTTCATCGCCAACGCGTTGCTCTTCGGCTACCTCAACCACGCCGTGAGCATGTTCGAGGCGAAGTACGCCACCCGCGAGGACATCGACGCCGCCATGAAGCTCGGCTGCGGCCTGCCGATGGGCCCGCTCGCCCTGATGGACCTGATCGGCCTGGACACCGCGTACGAGATCCTGGACACCATGTACCGGCGCGGCGGGCGGGACCGCCGGCACGCACCGGTGCCGCTGATCAAGCAGATGGTCACCGCGGGGCTGCTCGGCCGGAAGTCCGGCCGCGGCTTCTACACCTACGAGCGGCCGGGTTCCCCGGTGGTCGTACCCGACGGGCAGACCCCGGCCGCGACGGGCCCGGCGCTCGCCGACGGCGCGCGGGGGATCGCGAAGGTCGGCGTGGTCGGCTCCGGCACCATGGCCACCGGCATCATCGAGGTCTTCGCCAAGGCCGGCTACGAGGTCGTCTCGGTGACCCGCGGCGCGGAGAAGTCGGCCAAGGTCTTCGAGACGGTGAAGACCTCGCTGAACAAGAGCGTGGTCCGGGGCAAGCTGACCGAGGCCGACCGGGACGCCGCGCTGGGCCGGATCAACTGGTCGGCGACGCTGGAGCACCTGGCCGACGTCGACCTGGTGGTCGAGGCGGTGATCGAGGAGCTGAGCGTCAAGAAGGCGCTCTTCGCCAGCCTCGACGAGATCTGCAAGCCGGGCGTCGTGCTGGCCACCACCACCTCGTCGCTGCCGGTGATCGACGTCGCGATGGCCACCCAGCGGCCGGCCGACGTGATCGGCCTGCACTTCTTCAACCCGGCCCCGGTGATGCCGCTGGTCGAGGTGGTGCAGACCATCCGCACCTCCGCGGAGACCACCGCCACGGCCCGCGCGATCTGCGCCGCCGTCGGCAAGACCGGCGTGGTCTGTGGCGACCGGTCCGGCTTCGTCGTCAACGCGCTGCTCTTCCCCTACCTCAACGACGCGGTGAAGATGCTGGAGGCGAGCTACTCCACCGCCGACGACATCGACCACGCCATGAAGCTCGGCTGCGGCTACCCGATGGGTCCGTTCGAGCTGCTCGACGTGGTCGGGCTGGACGTCTCGCTGGCCATCCAGCGCGAGCTCTACCTGGAGCTGCGCGAGCCCGGCTTCGCTCCGGCGCCGCTGCTGGAGCACCTGGTCACCGCCGGCTACCTGGGCCGCAAGAGCGGTCGCGGGTTCCGCGACCACACCCGGCGCTGACGGCGGTCAACGCCCGCCGCCGGTGACGGCGTCTTGAGGATGTGACCTTCGAGGAGTACGTCGGCAGCCGCGGCCCGGCCCTGATCCGGCTGGCCCGGCTGCTGACCGGCGACCAGCACCGGGCCGAGGACCTGACCCAGGACGTGCTGGCCAAGGCGTACCTGCACTGGCGGAAGATCTCCCGGGCGGACCGGCCCGACGTGTACGTGCGCCGGATGCTGGTGAACGCCAACGCGTCCTGGTGGCGGCGCCGGTCGAACCGGGAGCAGGCCACCGACACGTTCGCCGAACGCCCGCAACCGGGCGACCTCGGCGGTGAGGCGGCCACCCGGGACGAGATGTGGCGGCTGATCCTCGGCCTGCCCGACCGGCAACGTGCCGTGCTGGTGCTGCGCTACTACGAGGACCTGGACGACGCGACCATCGCGCAGATCCTGGACTGCTCCCCGGTCACCGTCCGCACCCACGCGATGCGGGCGCTCGCCCATCTCCGGGAGCGCGTCGGCGCCCCGATGACCAACGGGAGCCGGCCGTGACCGACCTGGATCAGGACATTCTTCGTACCCTCCGGGACCACGCCGAGGGGCCGGTGGACACCGACCGGCTGGTGGCCCGGTCGGTGGCCGGTGGCCGCCGCCGGCGGCGGCGCCGGCACGCGCTGATCGGCGGCGGTCTCGCCCTGGTGGCGCTGCTCGGCGGCGTCGCCGTCGGACCGGGCCTGCCCGGCGTGGGGCGGCCGTTCACCGCCGCCGGGCCGGCCGCGCCGGCCGGCGCGGTTCCACCGCTGGTGCGTTCCGCGCCGGGCGCCGCCGACGCCCCGCAGACGCTCGGCACCGACGCGCAGCTGCTGCACTTCGGCGTCGACACCGCCAAGGCCCGCTACCTGGGCTGGGCGTCCGGGGACGGCGGGACGGAGAGCGTACGGCTGGACGTCGGCGACGGGCGGCCCGTCACCGTGGAGCTGGCACGATCGCCGCGGCCGCTGCGCGAATCCACCCCCCAGGGAGTGCCCTGGGACGTCGCCGAACTCGCCGGCGACGCGGGCTTCGACGGCCGGACCATCCGGCTGACCGTGGACGGCCTGCCGATCCAGGTCCGTCAGTGGCAACCGGCACCCGGGGTGTACGCCCGGGCCACCGTCTCGGCCGACCGGGACACCGGGCTCACCGTGGCGGCGCAGGCGCTGCGGCTGGACGAGGCGCGCCGCTGTGCCGCCCCGGTCCGCCTTCGGACCGTGCCGGGTGGCGCGTCGATCCGCTGCCAGGTCGACGCCGACAGCTATCCGAGGCTGCTCACCGCGCGGTTCACCATCGTCGGTCGGAAGGTGGGCACGGACATGACCGTCTCGTACGTCTACGCGATCGAGGCGGCCGACGCGTCGGCCCAGGGCAACACGACGATCGACGGCCGGCCGGCCATTCTCTACGAGCAGGGCCAGATGAAGCGGATGGAACTGCTCGGCTTCCCCAAGGCCCACCTGACGGTCGACTTCGGCTGGCCGTCCCGGGGCTTCGACGACCGCGACGCGGCGGCCGTGCTGAGCGGTGCCGAGGTGGCCGACCCGACCCGCCCCGACACCTGGGACTGAGCGCTTGGTCACCGACCGGCCCGCGGACGCCTCCCGTCCCGGGCCGGTCGCCGTGCCGGCCCGTACGCTGGAGAACGTGAGCCCGCGCCGCAACCGTCCCCGCCGTGACGAGCAGGCCCACGTGGATTCCGACCGGGTCCGCCAGGGCGTCGCCTCGGTCCAGCAGTGGCGCGACGGCGAGTGGCAGGTCCGCGGCATCGGCGGCGGGGCGTCGGTCAAGACGTACCGCTGCCCGGGGTGTGACCAGGAGATCCGGCCCGGGGTGGCGCACCTGGTGGCCTGGCCGGCGGACGGCTCCGGTGACCTCAGCGACCGGCGGCACTGGCACAGCGGGTGCTGGCGGGCCCGGGACCGGCGCGGCCCGGCGGTCCAGCGCGGGCGCAGCGCTCCCCGCTACGGCTGAGCGATCTGGATCACTTCGGTTCCCGCCCCGCCCGGCGGCGGGCGGCCCGAGGGGTGAGACTTGACCGGTGAGCACCCCGATCCGTGCGTCCTCGATCCTGCCCGGGCACCGCGAGGACATCGAACTGCACACCGCCGACGGCCTGCGCCTGGTCGGTGAGCTCGCCCGCCCCGCCGACCGGGAGCCGGCGGCCACCCTGGTCTGCTTCCATCCGCTGCCGACCCACGGCGGGATGATGGACAGCCACGTGCTGCGTAAGGCCGCCTGGCGGCTGCCGGCGCTGGCCGACCTGGCCGTGCTGCGTTTCAACACCCGGGGCACCAGCAGCCTGCGCGGCACCAGCGAGGGGGCCTTCGACGGCGCGGTCGGCGAGCGGTTCGACGTCGCCGCCGCCATCGAGTACGCGGAGTTCGCGGAGCTGCCGAAGATCTGGCTGCTGGGCTGGTCGTTCGGCACCGACCTGATCCTCAAGTACGGCTGCGACCCGGCCATCGAGGGCGCGGTCCTGCTCTCCCCGCCGCTGCGCTTCTCCGCCCCCGACGACCTGGCCACCTGGGCGGAGTCGGGCAAGCCGCTCACCGCGCTGGTGCCCGAGTTCGACGACTACCTGCGTCCCGCCGAGGCGCGGGAGCGGTTCGCGGCGATCCCGCAGGCCGAGGTGGTCGGGGTGGACGGCGCCAAGCACCTCTGGGTGGGCGACGCGGAGACCGCGCTCGACGAGGTGGTCCGCCGGGTCAACCCGGCCGTGCCGGTGCCGCTGCCCACCACCTGGGACGGCCCGATGGAGGCCGGCGACGTCAGCGCGTACGCCGACCGGACGGTGGCGTCGTTCGCCGACACCCCGGTCCCCGGGCCGGCGCAGAACCGGGCCGGCTGACCGTCCCCGCCGGGCTCACTCGGACTCGACCGTCACCTTGCTCGGCTTGGCGCTGCGCTCGTCGGTGGTCGGCTTGCTGGGTCGCTTGCCGTTCTCACCGGTGCTGGTGATCTTCGTGGGGGTGGCGTCCCGGCCACCCTCGCCGGGCATCGCCGCGACCGTCGGTTCGCCGTCGACCCCGGCGCTCGCCGCGCCGCCGTCGACCGTGGTGACCGGCTCCGCCGCCGGCCGGGTGGGGGAGGCGCCGTCACCCTTCGCCCCGGCCTCCGCCGGCACCGTAACCATGCCCTTGGCGCCGGCCGGGCGGTCGTCGGTCGGGCGCTTCCCGTCGGCGCCGGCCCGGGTGGAGAGGTCCGCCCCGTCGGCGACCGCCTGGAGCTTCAGCTCGGTCAGCCGCCGCTGGAGGTCGTCGGACTCCTGACGGGACTTCCAGGTCTCCTGCCGCAGGTCGGCGAGCTGCTGCTGGGCCTGCGCGATCTCCAGCATCACCTGGGCGAGCTGCTGGCGGCCGGTGGCCACCTCCTGCTGGGTGGCGGCGAGGTGCTGCTGGGTGGTCGCCAGGTGCTGCTGGGTGGTGGCCGCGTACTCCTCGTACTGACGCCGTCCGGCCGCGACGTGCTCGTCGGCCTTGCGGCGCTGCTCGGCGGCGGCCTCCTCGGCCCGGCGGAGCAGCTCGGCCGACTCCTCCTCGGCCCGCCGGCGCAGGGTCGCCGCGTCCTGCTCGGCGGCCTGCCGGATCCCGGCCGCCCCCTGCTCGATCTCGTCGCGGCGGGCCGCGTACGCCGACTCCAGCTCGTCCTGCCGGGCCCCGTGCTGCTGCGCCAGCTGCTCCTGGCGGGACCGGTACTGCTGCTCGGCCTCGTCGCGGCGCTTGGCGTACTCCTGCTCCACGGCGGCCTTGCGCCGGGCCAGCTCCTGGTCGGCCTGCTCCCGCCGGGAGTTGACCTCCTTCTCCACCCCGGCCCGCCAGGCGCCCAGCTCCTGCTGCGTCTGGGCTCGGGCCTGCTGCACGTACGACTCGGTCTCGGCGCGCATCCGTTGCACGTACGACTCGGTCTCGGCACGGTGCCGCTTGGCCGCCTCGCCCGCCTCGGTGGTGAGCCGGTTGGCCTCCTGCCGGGCCCGACCCCGGGTGGCCTTCGCGGCCTCCTCGGCGTCGTCGGTGATCTTCTTGGCCTCCTGGAGCGCCTTCGCGTGGGTGGCCCGCCCGGCCTCGGTCGCCTGCTCGGTGAGGCGCCGGGCCTCCTGCTGGGCCTTGGCGTGCACCTCCTTGGCGGCGTCGCGGAGCTGGGTGGCCTCCTGCTGGGCCTTGGCCAGGGCGTCCTGCGCGTTCTTGCGCAGCGTGGTCGCCTCCTGCTGCGCCCGGTTGTGGATCTCCTTGGCGGTGTCGCGGAGCTGGGTGGCCTCCTGCTGGGCCTTGGCCAGCGCGTCCTGGGCCTCCTTGCGCAGGCGGGTGGTCTCCTCGGACGTGCTGCGGCGCAGCGTGGCCGAGTCCTCGCGGGCCTTGGCGAGGGTGGCCTCGGCCTCCGCCCTGCGGGAGGCGGTGTGCCGCTCCTCCTCGGCCCGGCGGGCGGCGAGCGCGATCTCGAAGTCCTTCAGGGCCTGCGCGGCCTGACCGCGGGCCTCCTCGATGATGTGCTCGGCGGCGGCCCGGCGGGCCTCGATCTCCTGGTTGGCGGCGGCCAGGATGGCGTCCGCCTGCTCCTCGGCGATGGTGAGGATCTGCTCGACCCGCGGCCCCAGGTGCCGGAACGAGGCCCGGTCCACCACGCCCACCTGCTTGCGCACCTGGGCCAGATCCCGCTGTAGGTGCTCCACCTGGCCGGCCAGCTTGTGGATCTGGGTGTAGGCCTGCTCCCGCTCGGCCGTCAGCGTCGAGATCTCGTGCTCCGCACGAGCGACGTACCGGTCGACCTGTCGTTTCTCGTACCCCCGCAGAGCGGACTCGAAGCTGGGCTCCGTGGTCACGTCCCCGCCGAGAGCGAACAGTTCCTCGCCGTGCGACATGCCCCCATCCTCACACGCATCCGGCCCGGTTGGGGCGATACGGACGCCCCGGTTGGGACCTACTTCACTCCCCCCAGGAGGGCCGCGACCGGAGGGTGGGAAACGCGTACGGCGCGGGGTTCGACCGGTCACCCGGTGTCACCCCGCGCCGTGCGGTCATGCCCCGTGCGGGCGGTCGGTCAGCTGGCCGACTCCGCGTTCACCTTGGCGTTGGTGGCCTCGGCCGGCTTGGCCGGCTCCGCCTTGGCCGGCGCGGCGGCCGGCACCCCCGGGACGATGCCGGCCAGGCCGGAGAGCATCTGTCCGAGCTGGGAGGTGACGGCGTCCTTCTGCCGGGTGAGGTCCTCGACCTCGCGGCGGGCCGCCTGGGTGGTCAGCTCGGCCTCGGTGCGCGCCTCGCTGAGCAGCCGCTGCGACTCGGCCTTGGCCTCGCCGAGCGTCTTCTCGGCCAGCGCCTTGGCCTTCTCCACCCGCTCGTTGGCGGTGCGCTCGGACTCGACCCGACGGGACTCGGCGCGCTGCTCGATCTCCTTGGCCCGATCCTGGGCGGCCCGGGCCCGCTGCTCGGCCTCGCCGACCAGCTTCTGGGTCTGCGCCACCTGGGCGGCGTGCCGCTCGGACTCCTCGCGCTCGGCCTTCTCCCGCCGCTCGGCGAGCTGGAGCTCCAGGGCCTGGAGGTCCTTGTCGCGCTTGTCCCGCGCGTCGGTGAGCAGCTTGGTGGCCTCGGCCCGCTTCTCCTCGGCCTCGCGGGCCGCCTTCGCCCGCTGCTGGGTGATCTCCCGCTCGGCGGTGGCCCGCAGGGTGGCGACCTCACGCTCGACGGTGGACTTCAGCTCGGCCACCTCGTGCGCGGTGACCGTACGCAGCTGCTTGGTCTCCCGCTCCGCGTCGGAGCGCAGGGTGTCCGCCTCGCGGCGGGCCTGCACCCGGACCTCGGCCGCCTCCCGCTCGGCGGCGGTGCGGACGCTGCCCGCCTCCCGCTCGGCGGTGGCCTTCATCGCCGCGGCCTCGGCCCGGGCCTTGTCGGTGATCTCGCGGGCCTCGAGGCGGGCGGCGGAGAGGATGCCCTCCGACTCGCGCTTGGCCTCGTTGCGGTGGTCGTTGGCCTGCTCCTCGGCCAGCCGGAGGATCTGCTCGACGCGGGTGCCCAGGCCGGAGAGGGTCGGCCGGCTGTTCTCCTCGAGCTGCTTGTTGGTGTCGGTGAGCTTCTGCTCCAGCGCGCTCTGGCGCTGCTCGGCCTGGCGCAGCCGGCGCTGGGCGTCGTTCATCCGCTGCTCGGCCTCGGCCCGGGCCTGCTCGGACTGGGTGAGGGCGGCGGTCAGCCGGCCGATGAAGTCATCGACCTGACCGACGTTGTAGCCGCGCAGGCCAACGGTGAAATCTGGCTGCGAGTTCGCGTTATCGAAGAACGCGAGAGGGGAGGACTGCTGCTGGGGCATTGGGACATACTGGCAGACGCCCCAGGGGCCTTCGCAAGAGCGGTCCGGAGCTTTCCTGTCCTCATTACATGGTCAACTTCGCTGGGCCGGGACACCGGACCAAACGGCGATCTTGGCAGCTCCCGGGCGCGGCGGACGGCACGCAGGGTGACCGCGGAAAAGGGCCGCGGGACGTCGCCCGCGGCCCTTTGTCGAGCCGTACCGGTATCGAGCAAATGGGATTCCCGCCCCGGGGAACCGAAAGGCAATGCCCGGCTCGCCGCAATGGTCAACCCGGCATCGGCCGGAGGGACCACCGCCGGCCACCCCGACGGGGGATCAGTGACCCCGGAACCGGTTGATCGCCGACTCGTGCCGGGCCCGCAGCTGCGGGTCGCGCACGCCGAGCCCGTCCTCGGGCGCCAGGCAGCGCACCCCCACCTTGCCCTGGTGCGCGTTGCGGTGCACCTCGTACGCGGCCTGGCCGGTCTGCTCCAGCGGGTACGTCCTCGACACCGTCGGGTGGATCTGGCCGAGCGCGACCAGCCGGTTGGCCTGCCACGCCTCGTGGTAGTTGGCGAAGTGGCTGCCGACGATCCGCTTCAGGTGCATCCACAGGTAGCGGTTGTCGTACTGGTGCAGGAAGCCGCTGGTGGACGCGCAGGTGACGATGGTGCCGCCCTTCTTGGCGACGTAGACGCTCGCGCCGAAGGTCTCCCGACCCGGGTGCTCGAAGACGATGTCCGGGTCCTCCCCGCCGGTCAGCTCCCGGATCCGCTCGCCGAAGCGGCGCCACTCGTCCTGGTCCTGGGTCTGTTCGTCCTTCCAGAACCGGAAGCCCTCGGCGGTGCGGTCGATGACCAGCTCGGCGCCCATCTTCCGGCACAGCTCGGCCTTCTCCGGGGAGGAGACGACGCAGACCGGGATCGCCCCGCCGTTGAGCGCCATCTGGGTGGCGTAGCCGCCGAGGCCGCCGGAGGCGCCCCAGATCAGCACCACGTCGCCCTGCTTCATGTTCGCGCCGTGGTGCGACACCAGCTGCCGGTACGCCGTCGAGTTGACCAGCCCGGGGCTGGCCGCCTCGTCCCAGCTCAGGTGGCGCGGCTTCGGCATCAGCTGGTTGGCCTTGACCACGCAGAGCTCGGCGAGACCGCCGAAGTTGGTCTCGAAGCCCCAGATCCGCTGCTGCGGGTCGAGCATCGTGTCGTCGTGCCCGGCCGCGTCCTCCAGCTCCACCGACAGGCAGTGCGCGACCACCTCGTCGCCGGCCTTCCAGCGGGTCACCCCGGGGCCGGTCCGCAGGACCACGCCGGCGGCGTCCGAGCCGACCACGTGGTACGGCAGGTCGTGCCGGCGGGTCAGCTCGGAGAGCCGGCCGTAGCGCTGGAGGAACTTGAAGGTGGGCAGCGGCTCGAAGATGCTGGTCCACACGGTGTTGTAGTTGATGGCGCTGGCCATCACGGCCACCAGCGCCTCGCCCGGCGCGAGCTCGGGGGTCGGCACCTCCTGCACGTGCAGCGCCTTGCGCGGGTCCTTGTCGCGGGTGGCCATCCCGTCGAACATCCGGGTGTCCTCGGCGCGGACCACCACACCCCGGTAGCTCTCCGGTACCGGCAGGCCGGCCAGGCCGGCGAGTTCCCGCTCCGGCTGCGCGGAGCCCTCCGCAGCCATGATCGCTTCGAGGATGTCCTGCACGGTGCCCTCCCGTTCGTCCGCACCCACACCGGGGGCAGGGTGCTGCCATCGTCGGCGCCGGTAGTGGCCCGCCGCCATGTCGGCGAACGACACATCCGGCGCCGGGCACGCTCCGGTGGGGCCGGACGTTACTGAACGGTAGCTAGGGCCGGAAGTCCTCTGTGAAAAACTGCATCGGCCGATGCGTGGAGGTGTGCGGGTTGACGTTGTACCGCGCAATGCCGTGCTCGACGGCTTGTTGAGAGGGGCCCCCTGCTCTACCGGAGGCGTTGACAGGGGCCCCCTCCTTGCCTCTAGTGGCCGGCGGCGGGCTCGACCAGTTCGACCAGGACGCCGCCGGCGTCCTTGGGGTGGACGAAGTTGATCCGCGAGTCGGCGGTGCCCCGCTTCGGCTCCGGGTAGAGCAGCCGGACGCCGCGTTCGCGCAGCGCCGCGCAGGCCGCGTCGATGTCGGCCACCGTGTACGCCACCTGCTGCACCCCGGGACCGTTGCGGTCGAGGAACTTCGCGATGGTCGACTCCGGGGTCAGCGGGGCGAGCAGCTGCACGCAGCCGCCCTCGGCGGTCGGGCCGACGGCCAGCATCGCCTCGCGTACGCCCTGTTCGGTGTTGGTCTCGGTGTGCACGCAGCGCATGCCGAAGGTGCGCTGATAGAAGTCGATCGCGGCGTCCAGGTCGGCCACGGCGACCCCTACGTGGTCGATGCGGCGCAGGCCGATGTCTGTGACATAGTCGGCAGCGGGCTCGACGGGGGAGTTCTCAGCCATGGCGCTAGTCTGACCGAACAATCGTTAAGGCGTACAGGTCGGCACCCCCCCCTCGGAGGCAGGCATGGCTTCGGTGATCGTCAGCGGCGCGCGTACCCCGATGGGTCGGCTGCTCGGCAACCTCAAGGACCTCCCGGCGACGAAGCTCGGCGGGGTGGCGATCAAGGCCGCGCTGGAGCGCGCCGGCGTCGCCCCCGAGCAGGTGCAGTACGTGATCATGGGGCAGGTGCTCCAGGCCGGCACGGGTCAGATCCCGGCCCGCCAGGCGGCGGTCGAGGCGGGCATCCCGATGTCCACCCCGGCGCTCACCATCAACAAGGTCTGCCTCTCCGGCCTGGACGCGATCGCGCTGGCCGACCAGCTCATCCGGGCCGGTGAGTTCGACATCGTGGTGGCCGGCGGCATGGAGTCGATGACCAACGCCCCGCACCTGCTGCTGGGCCAGCGCACCGGCTACAAGTACGGCGACGTCACGATCAAGGACCACACGGCCCACGACGGGCTCAGCGACGCCTGGGACTGCTGCTCGATGGGCGAGTCGACCGAACGGCACGGGACGAAGCACGGCATCAGCCGCGAGGAGCAGGACACCTTCGCCGCCGCCAGCCACCAGCGCGCCGCCGCCGCCCAGAAGAACGGCCACTTCGCCGACGAGATCACCCCGGTGATCATCCCGCAGCGCAAGGGCGACCCGCTGGTGATCAGCGAGGACGAGGGGATCCGCCCGGACACCACCGCCGAGTCGCTGGCCAAGCTGCGTCCCGCCTTCACCTCCGACGGCACGATCACCGCCGGCAGCTCCTCGCCGATCTCCGACGGCGCCGCCGCGGTGGTCGTGATGAGCAAGGCCAAGGCCAAGGAGCTGGGGCTGACCTGGCTGGCCGAGGTCGGCGCGCACGGCAACGTGGCCGGCCCGGACAACTCCCTGCACTCGCAGCCGTCCAACGCGATCAACCACGCCCTGAAGAAGGGCGGGCTGAGCGTCGACGACCTCGACCTGATCGAGATCAACGAGGCGTTCGCCCAGGTGGGCATCCAGTCGGCGCGCGACCTCGGGGTGAGCCTCGACAGGATCAACGTCAACGGTGGGGCGATCGCGCTCGGCCACCCGATCGGCATGTCCGGCGCCCGGCTGGTGCTGACCCTGGCGCTGGAGCTGAAGCGGCGCGGCGGTGGCACCGGCGCGGCGGCGCTCTGCGGCGGCGGTGGTCAGGGCGACGCGCTGATCATCCACGTGCCGGCGGGCGCCGACGCCCAGCAGTGAGCGCGTGGTCCGGCGTGACCCGCGAGCGGAACAGGGGACATGACCAGTGAGCGAGACCGTCGAGAACGCCCCGGCCGCGGCCACCGGACCGGTGCGCCGCAGTCGGGACGTACCGATGCTGGTGGAGCGGGCCCGCGCGGGTGACCCCCGCGCGGTGGCCCGGCTGATCACCCTGGTCGAGTCCGGTGACGAGGTGCTGCCGCAGGTCGCGGCGGCCCTCGCGCCCTATGCCGGGCAGGCCCAGGTCGTCGGCCTGACCGGCTCGCCCGGGGTGGGCAAGTCGACCACCACCAACGAGCTGGTCCGGGCGCTGCGGGCGCGCGGCCACCGGGTCGGGGTGCTCGCCATCGACCCGTCCAGCCCGTTCACCGGCGGGGCCATCCTCGGTGACCGGGTCCGGATGCAGGACCACGCCACCGACCCGGGCGTCTACATCCGCTCGATGTCCAGCCGGGGCCACCTCGGCGGGCTCTCCGCCGCGACGCCGCAGGCGGTCCGGGTGCTGGAGGGCGCCGGCTGCGACGTGGTGCTGGTGGAGACTGTCGGCGTCGGGCAGGCCGAGGTGGAGGTCGCCTCCCTGGCCGACACCACGCTGGTGCTGCTCGCTCCCGGCATGGGCGACGCCATCCAGGCGGTGAAGGCCGGCATCCTGGAGATCGCCGACGTCTTCGTGGTCAACAAGGCCGACCGGGACGGCGCCGACGCCACCGTCCGCGACATCCAGGGCATGATCGCGCTCGGCGAGCGCGGCCCCGGGGAGTGGCGGCCGCAGGTGGTCCGCTCGATCGCCGCCCGCGGCGAGGGCATCGACGACATCGCCGCCGCGATCGACAAGCACCGCGACTGGCTGGAGAAGCACGGCGAGCTGCGCCGCCGCCGAGAGGCGCGGGCCGCCGCCGAGGTCGAGGCGATCGCGCTGGGCGCGCTGCGTGCCCGGATCGGTTCCCTGCGCGACGGTACGGAGCTCGCGACGCTCGCGGCGAAGGTGGCCGAGGGCGCCATCGACCCGTACGCCGCCGCGGACGAGCTGCTGGCCCAGCTGGGCTCCTGAACCCGCCGTCCACCTAGTACGCTCGCACCGCCTCACGGGTGTCCGTGGGGCGGTGCGACGTTGTGGGGAGCGGATGGCTGACGAGACGCAGGAGCTGTCGGTGCTGCCGAACGCGGTGGCGGGCGGTACGACGCAGGTCTCCGACGAGGTGGTCGAGAAGATCGCGGTGGCCGCCGCGAAGTCGGTGCCCGGGGTGGCCGAGCTGGGCGGGGACGTGGCCCGGTTCTTCAACGCGGTGCTCGACAGGGTCGGGCTGGACCAGGTCGGTGACGCCCGACGGGGCTGCTCGGCGCACGTGCAGGACGGCGCCGCGGTGGTGAACCTGACCATCGTGATCTCCGGCGGTCGGCCGGTGCCCGAGGTGACCGACGGGGTCCGCTCGGCGGTGACGGCGGCCGTCGAGGCGTACGGGCTGCGGGTCGACGAGATCAACATCAAGGTGGACGACGTCGCTTTGGGTGGTCCGGCGGTGCCGTCGGCCTGACCGGCGGTTACCGGTCGGTACGAGACGACTTAGCGATCGTTCAGGCATCCGTTCTACACTCGGTTCTCAGTCGAGGACTCGAGGAGGAGCTCCGCGGATGGACGCCGACGAGATCGCCGCCGGACGGGCACGCTGGCAGGCCCGCTACGACGCCGCGCGCAAGCGGGACGCGGACTTCACCACGCTGAGCGGGATGACCGTGGACCCGGTCTACGGCCCGCCGGAGGGCACCGGGTATCCCGGTTTCGAGCGGATCGGCTGGCCGGGCGAGTACCCGTACACCCGGGGTCTGCACCCGACCGGCTACCGCGGGCGGACCTGGACCATCCGGCAGTTCGCCGGGTTCGGCAACGCCCAGCAGACCAACGAGCGCTACAAGATGATCCTCGGCGCCGGCGGCGGTGGCCTCTCGGTCGCCTTCGACATGCCGACGCTGATGGGCCGCGACTCCGACGACCCGCAGGCGCTCGGCGAGGTCGGCCACTGCGGCGTCGCCATCGACACCGCCACCGACATGCAGGCGCTCTTCGACGGCATCGACCTGGCCGGCGTCACCACCTCGATGACCATCTCCGGGCCGGCCGTGCCGGTCTTCTGCATGTACCTGGTCGCCGCCGAGCGCCAGGGCGCCGACCTGTCCAAGCTGGACGGGACGCTCCAGACGGACATCTTCAAGGAGTACATCGCGCAGAAGGAGTGGCTCTTCGACCCGGAGCCGCACCTGCGCCTGATCGGCGACCTGATGGAATATTGTGCCGCCGAGATCCCGCGCTACAAGCCGCTGTCGGTCTCCGGCTACCACATCCGCGAGGCCGGCTCCACGGCCGCGCAGGAGCTGGCGTACACCCTTGCCGACGGGTTCGGCTACGTCGAGCTGGGGCTGTCGCGCGGGCTCGACGTGAACGTCTTCGCCCCCGGGCTGAGCTTCTTCTTCGACTCGCACCTCGACTTCTTCGAGGAGATCGCCAAGTTCCGCGCCGCCCGCCGGATCTGGGCCCGCTGGCTGCGCGACGTTTACGGCGCCACCAGCGAGAAGGCGCTCTGGCTGAAGTTCCACACCCAGACCGCCGGGGTGTCGCTGACCGCCCAGCAGCCGGTGAACAACGTGGTGCGTACCGCCGTCGAGGCCCTCGCGGCGGTGCTCGGCGGCACCAACTCGCTGCACACCAACGCGCTGGACGAGACCCTGGCGCTGCCCACCGACGAGTCCGCCGAGATCGCCCTGCGTACCCAGCAGGTGCTGATGGAGGAGACCGGCGTGGTCAACGTGGCCGACCCGCTCGGCGGCTCCTGGTACGTCGAGGCGCTCACCGACAAGATCGAGGCCGAGGCGGAGGAGATCTTCGCCCGGATCCGTCAGCTCGGCGGCGAGGGCCCGCACCAGATCGGCCCGATGACCTCCGGCATCCTGCGCGGCATCGAGGACGGCTGGTTCACCGGCCACATCGCCGAGTCGGCCTTCGTCTACCAGCAGGCCCTGGAGAAGGGCGACAAGCGGATCGTCGGGGTCAACTGCCACACCGGCACTGTCGCCAAGGAGCTGGAGATCCTGCGCATCTCGCACGAGGTGGAGCTGGAGCAGCGCCGGGTGCTCGCCGAGCGCAAGGCCGGCCGGGACAACGCGGTCGTCAAGGCCGCCGTGGCCCGGCTGGTCGAGGTCAGCCGGACCGACGGCAACATGATCCCGGCCATGCTCGACGCGGTCCGCGCCGAGGCCACCCTCGGCGAGATCTGCGACGCGCTGCGCGCCGAGTGGGGCGTCTACCGGGAGCCGGCCCGCTTCTGACGGTTGTCCAGGGGCCCCTCCGCCACGGGCGGAGGGGCCCCTTTCCGTACCCGCCCGCAGTGGTCACCCGGAGGTGACCCGGTTTCGAAAAAGTGCCTTCTTCCCAGCTCGTCGCCGGTCTCTTACGGTTACTGAGTAACCCAAGGAGAGCAGAGGAGGCCATCGTGGCCGTCACACTGGTGAACCCGAGCGGGCTGCCGGAGATCGACGTCTACCGGCAGGTGTCGGTGGCGACCGGCTCGAAGATCGTGCACGTCGCCGGGCAGGTCGCCGGGGATGCCGAGGGCAGGACGGTCGGCGAGGGGGACCTCGCCGCGCAGGTCGAGCGCTGCTATCTCAACGTGGCCACCGCGCTCGCCGGGGTCGGGGCGACCTTCGCCGACGTGGTGAAGCTGACCGTTCACGTCGTCGACTGGAAGCCGGAGCAGATGCCCGCGCTGCTGGACGGGATCGCGCGGGCGGGGGCGAAGCTCGGCGTCACGCCGGCCGCGCCGGCGTCGCTGTTCGGCATCGCGGCACTGGACGTTCCCGAGCACCTGGTCGAGGTCGAGGCGACCGCGGTCCTCGACTAGCCGGGCCCGAAGCGCCTGCGGGACGCCTCGATGAGGCCCAGGTAGCGCTGCGTCCACCCGCACATCCCGTCGACGACCCCGCGCAGGGCCTCGCCCGCCTCGGTGAGGTTGTACTCGACGCGCGGCGGGACGGTCGGGTGGACCGTGCGCTCGACCAGGCCGTTGCGTTCGAGCATCCGCAGGTTCTGGGTGAGCATCTTGTGGCTGATCCCGCCGACGGAGTCCCGCAGCTCGCTGAACCGCATGGTGCGCTGCCCGAGGAACTCGATGATCAGGAACGCCCACTTGTTCGCCACGTCCGAGAAGATCTCCCGGGCCAGCGAGTCGGCCCGGGCCAGGTCGGCCTCCGGGGGCAGGTCACGGAGCTCGTTCCTGGTTCCCACCCCGTCACTCTCCATCAGTTCCCTGGTCACCGCAAGAGACTGCGACGCCGGGGCGCCCCCGGCGTGCGGGCGGGCGGGTGGCGGGGTGGTGAGCTGGGGTGAGAGTGGCAACTGGGGGTGTCGTGGTTGATCTGAGTTACGCGTCGCGCGTGCGAGACTAGATAACCATGAGCGACCCACGGATCACCTCGTCGATCTTCACCCGCGGCGCGGTCGACCTCAGCGCGCTGCGCACCCCCGCACCGGCCCCTGCCCGTCCCGCCACACCCGCCCAGTCCGGCCCGCCCACCGGCCTGCCGGGCGCCGCCACCGGCGCCGTGACCGTCATCGACGTGACCGAGGCGACCTTCCAGTCCGAGGTCCTCGAACGGTCGCTCAGCACGCCGGTGGTCGTCGACTTCTGGGCCGAGTGGTGCGAGCCGTGCAAGCAGCTCTCGCCGGTGCTGGAGCGGCTGGCCGCCGAGGGCGGCGGGGCCTGGGTGCTCGCCAGGGTCGACGTGGACGCCAACCCGCGGATCGCGCAGATGTTCCGGGTCCAGGGCATCCCCATGGTGTACGCCGTGGTCGGCGGCCAGCCGATCGACGCCTTCTCCGGGGTGGTGCCGGAGGCCCAGCTGCGGCAGTGGATCGGCGCCGTGCTCAAGGCCGGTGGCGTCGCCGTCGCCGAGCCGGAGGACCCCCGGCTGGACGAGGCCGACGACGCGCTGATGACCGGTGACCTGGAGGCCGCCGAGGCCGCGTACAAGAAGATCCTCGCCGAGTCGCCGGCGGACGCCGCGGCCGAGGCCGGCCTGGCCCAGGTCGAGCTCGCCCGCCGGGTCGCCCCCGTCGCCGACCCGCGGACCGCGCTGGCCGCGGCCGACGGAGCCCCGGACGACGTCGACGCCCAGCTGCTCGCCGCCGACATCGAGGTGCTCAGCGGCCTGGCCGAGCAGGCGTACACCCGGCTGGTCGGCGTGGTCCGCCGCAGCGCCGGCGACGACCGGGAGCGGGTACGCCAGCACCTGGTCTCCCTGTTCAAGGTGGCCGGCCCGGACGATCCGGCGGTGGCCTCCGCGCGTCGGGCCCTGGCCAGCGCCCTGTTCTGATTTCGTGTAGCACGCCAGCGCGGGCCGGCGTTCGGCCGGCCCGCCCAACACCTGAGGACGGGAGCCCATGACGCGCCGGATCGCCGTCCTCGACGCGCCGACGAACCTCGGCCTGCGCCCACCCACCGCCACCTCGGTCCCCGGCTGCGCCAAGGCCCCGGGTGCGCTGCGCGACCACGACCTGCTGGCCCGGCTGCGCGCCCGCGACGCCGGCTGCCTCACCCCACCCCGGTACGACCCCGGTGACTGGCGCCCCGGCGACGGGGTCTGCCACGCGCGGGAGATCTCCGGCTACTCCGCCCTGCTCGCCGACCGGATCGGGGCGATCATCGACCGGGGTGAGTTCCCGTTGGTGCTCGGCGGGGACTGCTCCGTGCTGCTCGGCTCGGCGCTGGCCATGCACCGGCTCGGCGAGGCGGTCGGCGGCCGGATCGGGCTGGTCTTCGTCGACGGCCACTCCGACTTCCGGCACCCCGGCAACGCCTCGTACGTGGGCGCGGCGGCGGGGGAGGACCTCGCCCTGGTGACCGGCCGTGGTCAGGCCGACCTGGCCGCCATCGAGGGGCGCCGACCCTACTTCCGCGACATCGACGTGGTGGTGCTCGGCATCCGGGCCCAGGACGAGTACCGCCTCGACCTCCAGGCCGCCGGGATCACCACCCGGCCGGTGCCGGCGCTGCGCGCCGAAGGGGCCGCCCGGACCGCCCAGTGGGCACACGAGCAGCTGGCCGACTGCGCCGGCTACTGGGTGCACATCGACGTGGACGTGCTCGACCCGGCGGTGATGCCGGCCGTCGACGCCCCCGACCCCGGCGGGATCGCCTTCGCCGAGCTGGAGATCCTGCTCGCCGGCCTGGTCGACACCCCACACTGCCTCGGCGTCGAGCTGACCGTCTTCGACCCCGACTACGACCAGGACGGCTCGTACGCGGCCGAGATCGTCAACACGGTGGTGGCCGGGCTCGCGCCGGTCTCCACACCGGAGGCCGCGCCGCCGCGGCTGCTCCCGCAGTCCCCGCCGGCGCAGTCCCCACCGCCGCAGCGGACCCGGCCGGCGCGGGTGGCGGGCGCCCTGTCGCTGCTCGACTCCGTCCCGGGCGGTACGGCCGCGCCGAGCGGTGGCCTCGGGCCGCGCCGGACCGCCTCCGGAGGCGGTCCCGCGTCGACCGGTGTGCCGCCCTCGAACGGCGGCCGCTCGTCCGACGACGATCCGCCGGGCCGCGGTCCGGCTGTCGGCGGTGTGGCGGCGCCGACAGCCGGCCCGGCTGTCGATGGTTCCGGCGCGGATGTGCCGGGCGAGCCGGCGGCGGCGTCCGGACGGGCGGACATGCCGGCTGTCGAGCCGGTCGGGCCGCCGGCGGGAGTCGGGCCCGGCTTCCTGCGCCGGGTGTCCCCGCTGGACGACGACGCCCCTGACGACGTCCCGCGCCCGTCGGACGGCGCCTCGCCGTCCTCCGCCGGGATCGCCTGAACCGGACCGCGGATCCGGCGGCACACCGACGGGTCAGCGGGCGGCGGACAGCGCGCGCAGGAAGCGCTCGCTGATCGGCACCGCGCTCACCGCGCTCGACCCGCCCTGCTCGACGAAGACGGCGAAGGCGACATCGCCCTGCCAGCCGACGAACCACGAGTGCAGGTGCTTCGGGTCGTTGTCGTACTCGGCGGTGCCGGTCTTGCCGGACACCGGGCCGCCGGGGACGTCGGCGAGGGCCTTGGCGGTGCCGGCGGTGACCACCTCGCGCATCATCGTGCGCAGCGCGGTCAGCGACTCGGGCCTGAGCTCGGGGCCGGGCGCGGCGGGCTTCGCCGGTGCCGGGTCCAGCACCAGCTTCGGCTGCTCCCAGCGGCCCCGGGCCACCCCGGCGGTGGCGGCGGCCATGGCCAGCGGGCTGACCACGGTGGTGCCCTGGCCGAAAGCGGCCGCCGCCCGTTCGGCCTTGGAGCCGCCGGTGGAGACCTTGCCGGTGAACGCGTCGACGCCCAGGTCCCACTTCGCCTCCAGCCCGAGGGACCGGCCGGTCTCGGCCAGCCCGTCCGGGCCGAGCTTCGGCGCGAGGAAGGCGAAGGCGGTGTTGCACGACTTGGCGAAGTCGGTCCGGAAGGGCACCGACCCCAGCTCGAAGTTCTCCGAGTTCTTGAAGGACCGGCCCTCGACCGCGAAGTTCTTCGGGCAGTTCACCTTGCCGTCGAGGGTCACCGCGCCCCGGTCGAGCAGGCCGAGCGCGCTGACCATCTTGAAGGTGGAGCCCGGCGGCACCTGGGCGTCGAAGGCGAGGTTCTGCCCGGCCGGCCCGGGGCCGTTCGAGACGGCGAGCACCGCACCGTCGCTGACGCGTACGGCGACCAGGGCGGAGCGCTTCGGCTCGCCGCGCAGCGCCGTGTCGGCGGCGTTCTGGGCGGCCACGTCGAGGGTGGTCTTCACCGGCTCGCCGGCCTTCGGCTCGACCGCGAACAGGTCCTTCCCGGCCGGCTCCGACCTGCCGTCCGGGTTGGTCCGGTTGACGGTCACCGTCAGCCCGGGCGTGCCGCCCAGCCGCTCGTCGTACCGGCCCTGGAGGCCGCCGTGGCCGACCGGGTCACCCTGCCGGAGGCGGTCCGGGTGGGCCTTCAGGTCGTCGGCGGTGGCCTCGTCGACCGAGCCGAGCAGCGCCCGGGCGAACTCCCGGGTGGGCGCCAGTTGGCGCTCCGAGGTCCGGAACTGGGTGCCCGGCAGCGGCCGGACCCGGGAGCGGATCTGCTGGTAGGCGTCGTCCCGCAGGGTGACCACGCTGACGAACGCGCCCGGATCCGCCGAGGCGATCCGCTTCGGCAGGTCGGCGAGGTCGACCGGGGGCGTCAGCGTCGGCCGGATGGCCTTGAAGCCGGCGTCGAGCTTCGCCACCAGGTCGGGCACGTCCGACACCTGGTTGGGCTGGATGCCGACCTCGACCACCTTCCGGGGGGCCACGATCGGCTGGCCGGCCGCGTCCAGGACGCCGCCGCGGGTGGCCCGGTCGCGCACCAGCGCCATCCGCTCACCCGCCTCCAGCTGCTCGTGCACCAGCGCCGGCTCCCAGATCACCTGCCACTTGTCGTCGCCGCCCCGGCGCAGCTTCAGCTGCCGGTCGTACGCCCACTTCACGTCCCCGGGCAGCGTCCACTCCACCCGGTAGCCGGCGGTGGCGAGGTCCTTGGTGATCTTCGCGTCGCCGGCCCGGTTCAGCGCCGGCGGGGTGGCCGCCAGCTCGCCGGAGAGCTCCTTGATCTCCTTGGTGACCTCGGCGGCCGGCACCTTCGCCCCGGTCGGGTCGACGAAGCCGACCGGCTGGAGGTCGCCGGAGCGCCAGCCGGCCAGGAACGCGTCGACGCTGCCCTCGGGGCCCTCCTGGCTGGAGCAGCCGACCAGCGTGGCCGCTCCCAGTGCGGCGGCGGTCACCGCGGACAGGAACACCCGGACAGGTGAACGGCGGCGTTCGGGGTACGAGGCGGGCATGGATCTTCCCTCCGGTCTCCGGCTGCCCTGCACGCTAGTACGCCGTCCCCGCCGGCACTGTCCCCGACGTGCGCGACAAGTGGGTTGCGCGGTGTGATGAACATCGCCAGCCGGGGTAATCCAGGACCGGCCAACCTCGGACCCGCAACGGGTGAAAGGACAGAGTCCCGATCCGGACGTCCGGTCGGAGGTCCGCCGACGAACGGACAGTGCGGCGGGCCTAGGCTTGGGCGGCAGAGTGACCCACAACGCGGTGGGTCGAGGGGAGTGGCACCGATGGACCGGCGTCCGGCGATCAAACCGGGACCCGACCTCCGGCAGGCTGACACCGGCCGGGACGAGGACAGCTTCGATTCCGTCAGCGACGGGGACGGCTACGGCCGCCTCGCCACAGGAGTGACCGGCATGACCGGTTCGAGCATCGACACCATCTACGACCTCGGCGTGCCCCCGGAGGCGCTTTCCGGCGCCGCCGAGGACGCCGAGCTCGACGAGCCGGTACCGAACGCGGAGCGCCTGGTCGCCCAGGCCGTCGCGCTCGCCGGGGACGACCACGACGCGGCGACCCTGGTCGGCCGCTTCTGGCGGTTCGCCCCCGACGAGGAACTGATCGGATTCACCGCCGAGGAGATGCTGGCGGCGGCCCGGGCGCACCGCGACCTGGCCCAGCAGCGGGTCCCCGGCGAGCTGAAGCTGCGGATCCACGAGCCGCACGCCGACCAGCACCACACCGTGGTCGAGATCGTCGCGGACGACATGCCGTTCCTGGTCGACTCGGTCACCGCACTGCTCAACACCCACCACCTGGACGTGCACCTGCTGGTGCACCCGCTGGTCGTGGTGCGGCGGGAGCCGCTGGGTCGGTTGACCGAGGTCTCGGCGGACGTGGAGCCGGACGATGCGATCGCCGGCGACCTGGTCGAGAGCTGGATGCGGGTCGAGATCGACCCGGTCCGCGACGCCGACGCCCGGGACCGGTTGCGCCGCGAGTTGCAGCGGGTCCTCACCGACGTGCGGGAGGCCGTCGAGGACTGGCCGAAGATGCGTCAGCGGGCCCTGGCGCTCGCCGACGAGCTGGCGGCCGCGCGGACCTCGGACAACCGTCCGCCGGTGCCGGAGAAGGACATCACCGACTCGGTGGAGCTGCTGCGCTGGCTCGCCCACGACCACTTCACCTTCCTCGGCTACCGGGAGTACCGGCTGGTCGACGCCCCCGCCGGGGGGCAGGCGCTGGAGGCGGTGCTCGGCACCGGGCTGGGCATCCTGCGGCAGGACTCCCCGGAGGCCCGGTCGCTGGACTCGATGACGCCCGAGGCGCACGAGAAGGTGACCGAGAAGCGCCTGCTGATCATCACCAAGGCGAACTCGCGGGCCACCGTGCACCGCTCGGCGTACCTCGACTACATCGGGTTCAAGATCTTCAACGAGGCCGGCGAGGTGGTCGGCGAGCGGCGCTTCCTCGGCCTGTTCTCCACGGCGGCGTACCGGACCAGCGTCCGGGAGCTGCCGGTGGTGCGGCGCAAGGTGGCCGAGGTGCTGGACCGCTCCGGCCTGAGCCAACGCAGCCACTCCGGCAAGGACCTGCTCCAGATCCTGGAGACGTACCCGCGCGACGAGCTGTTCCAGATCAAGACCGACGACCTGTACCACGCGGTGATCGGTGTGCTGCGGATGGCGGGCCGGCGGCAGCTGCGGGTCTTCCTGCGCCGCGACGCGTACGGGCGGTTCATCTCCTGCCTGATCTACCTGCCCCGGGACCGGTTCACCACCCAGAACCGGCTGCGCATGCAGGACATCCTGCTCCGCGAGCTCAACGGCGTCGGGGTCGACTACACCACCCGGGTCACCGAGTCGATGCTCGCCCGGGTGCACTTCATCGTCCGGACCGACCCGAACAACCCGCCCGGTGAGGTCGACGCCGACCTGCTCGCCGAGGAGCTGGCCGACGCCACCCGGCTCTGGGACGACGACTACCGGCTGGTGCTGGAGCGCAAGCTCGGCGACGAGCAGGCCAAGCACCTGTTCACCCGGTACGCCGACGCGTTCCCGGAGGGCTACAAGGACGGGCACACGCCGTACGAGGCGATGAAGGACCTGGCCAAGCTGGAGCTGCTGGAGGAGCCCGGCCAGCTGGAGATGCACCTGTTCCGCAAGCAGCTCGCGCCGCGGCCGGGCGGCCACGACCGGGACGTCGACGACACCATGGACGTCCGGTTCAAGGTCTACCGCAACGGCGAGCCGATGATGCTCTCCGCGGTCCTGCCGGTGCTGCACTCGCTGGGCGTGCGGGTGGTCGACGAGCACCCGTACGAGGTGGACCGGATCGACGGCCGGGTCTTCCTCTACGACTTCGGGCTGCGACTGCCCGCGGCGCACCAGGAGCTGTCCGAGGTCCGCCCGCACGTGGAGAACGCCTTCGCGGCGGCGTGGCGGGGCGAGGCCGAGGTGGACGGCTTCAACGAGCTGGTGCTGCTCGGCGGTCTCACCTGGCGACAGGTGGTGGTGCTCCGGGCGTACGCGAAGTACCTGCGGCAGGCCGGCACGGTCTTCTCGCAGGACTACATGGAGTCCACCTTCATCGCGTACCCGCAGATCGCCCGGCTGCTGGTGGAGCTCTTCGAGGTCCGGTTCGCCCCTGGCGCGCCGACCCTGGACGAGCGCCGGCAGCGTGGCGGCGAGCTGGTCGCCGCGATCGGCGAGGCGCTGGACGAGGTGGCCAGCCTCGACCAGGACCGGATCCTGCGCTCCTACCTGACGCTGATCCAGGCCACCCTGCGGACCAGCTTCTACCAGAAGCCGGTCGGCGGTCGGCCGAAGCCGTACGTCGCCTTCAAGCTGGACCCGCAGGCCATCCCGGACCTGCCGGCGCCCCGGCCGAAGTTCGAGATCTTCGTGTACTCGCCGCGGTTCGAGGGCGTGCACCTGCGGTTCGGCGCGGTGGCCCGTGGTGGCCTGCGCTGGTCCGACCGGCGGGAGGACTTCCGCACCGAGGTGCTCGGCCTGGTCAAGGCGCAGATGGTCAAGAACGCGGTGATCGTGCCGGTGGGCGCCAAGGGCGGCTTCGTGCTCAAGCAGAAGCCGGGCGACCGGGACGAGGCGGTCGTCTGCTACAAGGAGTTCATCTCCGCCCTGCTGGACGTCACCGACAACATCGCCAGCGGCGAGATCGTGCCGCCGGCCGACGTGGTCCGGCACGACCCCGACGACCCGTACCTGGTGGTGGCGGCGGACAAGGGCACGGCGACGTTCTCCGACATCGCCAACGAGATCTCGGCCGCGCACAACTTCTGGCTCGGCGACGCGTTCGCCTCCGGCGGTTCGGCCGGGTACGACCACAAGAAGATGGGCATCACCGCCCGGGGCGCCTGGGAGTCGGTCAAGCGGCACTTCCGGGAGCTGGGGCACGACACCCAGACCCAGGACTTCACCGTGGTCGGCGTCGGCGACATGTCCGGTGACGTGTTCGGCAACGGGATGCTGCTGTCGAAGCACATCCGGCTGGTCGCCGCCTTCGACCACCGGCACATCTTCCTCGACCCGGACCCGGACGCCGCCACCTCCTGGGAGGAGCGCAAGCGGCTGTTCGACCTGCCCCGGTCGTCCTGGGAGGACTACAACACCGAGCTGATCTCGGCCGGCGGCGGGATCCACCCGCGTACGGCGAAGTCGGTGCCGGTCTCGCCGCAGGTCCGGGCGGTGCTCGGGCTGGACGACGACGTCACCCAGCTCAGCCCGCAGGAGCTGATGAAGGCGATCCTCACCGCGCCGGTCGACCTGTTCTGGAACGGCGGCATCGGCACCTACGTGAAGGCGTCGACGCAGACCAACGCCGAGGTCGGGGACAAGTCCAACGACGCGATCCGGGTGGACGGCAGGAGCCTGCGCTGCCGGGTGGTCGGCGAGGGCGGCAACCTGGGCTGCACCCAGCTCGGCCGGATCGAGTACGCGCTCACCGGCGGCCGGATCTACACCGACTTCATCGACAACGCGGCCGGGGTGGACTGCTCCGACCACGAGGTGAACATCAAGATCCTGCTGAACACGGCGGTCGCCGACGGCGCGCTGACCGTCCCGGACCGGGACGAGCTGCTCGCCCAGATGACCGACGAGGTCGCCGAGCTGGTGCTGCGGGACAACTACGACCAGGCTCGGGCGTTGAACAACGCCCAGGCCCAGGCCGCCTCGCTGCTGCCGGTGCACCGGCGGATGATCACCGAGCTGGAGCGGGCCGGCCAGCTCGACCGGGCGCTGGAGGCGCTGCCGCCGGACGAGGAGCTGGCGGTGCGCACCGAGTCCGGGCTCACCGCGCCGGAGTTCGCGGTGCTGCTCGCGTACGTCAAGATCGTCCTGGAGAAGGAGATCCTGACCGAGGGGCTCGCGGACGAGGAGTGGACGACCGACGTCCTGGTCAACTACTTCCCGACCCCGATGCGGGAGCGGTTCGCCGACCGGATGTCCCGGCACCGGCTGCGCCGCGACATCGTCACCACCGTGCTGGTGAACGAGGTGATCAACCGGGGTGGCATCTCCTTCGTCTTCCGGGTGGTCGAGGAGACGGCCGCCTCCGCGGCGGACGTCCTCCGCGCCTACGTGGTGGTCAGCGAGGTGTTCGGGCTGCGCGGGCTCTGGGACGCGGTGGAGGCGCTGGACAACAAGGTCTCGCCCGAGCTGCAGACCAGCGTCTACCTGGACACCCGGCGGCTGCTCGACCGGGCGGTGCGCTGGCTGGTCACCAACCGGCGCTCGCCGATCGACGTGCCGGCGGAGGTCGCCCGGCTGCGGGCCGGCGTGGCCAAGCTGCTGCCGGGGCTGGAGGAGCTCTTCTACGGCAGCGAGCGGGAGGCGATCGTCGCCCACATGGACTCGATGACCGCCAAGGGGCTGCCCCGGGAGCTGGCCGAGCAGGCGACCCGGCTGATGTACAGCTTCGGCCTGCTGGACGTGGTGGAGACCGCGGCCCGCAGCGGGCGGGAGGTCGGCGAGGTGGCCCCGGTCTACTTCGTCCTCTCCGACCGGTTCCGGGTGGACAGCCTGCTGTCGAAGATCTCCCTGCTGCCGCGGGAGGACCGCTGGCAGACGCTGGCCCGGATGGCGCTGCGCTACGACCTGTACGCCGCGCTGGCCGCGCTCACCGGGGAGGTGCTGGACTCCACCGCGGACTCGCTGCCACCGCACGAGCGGGTGCAGGAATGGGAGCAGTCGAACGCCACCTCGATCCACCGCGCGGTGCGGGCGATGGGGGAGTTCGACGAGTCCCGGGCCGACCTGGCCGCCCTGTCGGTGCTGCTGCGCCAGATCCGTACCCTGGTCCGGACCTCCGCCGCGGCCTGACCCGACGACGCACGGAACGATCCGGCGCGCGAGGGGATCTCCCCCCGCGCGCCGGATCGCGTCCGGGGTCGGTCAGCCGGTCATCGTGGCGTACACGACCACGTTGTCCAGGTAGCTGCGGGCGGCCTGGTCGAAGGTGCCGCCGCAGGTCACCACCCGCAGGCCGGCCCGGTCGTTCGGGCCGTAGACCCGCTCGGTCGGGAAGGCGGTCTTCGGGTACGACCGCACCTCGTCGACGGTGAAGGTGGCGCTCCGCCCGTCCTGGCGTCCGACCGTGATGGTGTCGCCGGGCTGGAGCGCACCCAGGTCGAAGAAGACCGCCGGCCCGATCTTCGCCGAGTCGACGTGCCCCACGACGACGGCGTTGCCGACCTCGCCGGGGCTGGCGCCGGGGGAGTACCAGCCGGCCGTCATCGCCTGCTCCAGCGGCGGCACCTGGACCGTGCCGTCCGGGTTGGTGCCCAGCGACATGATCGACGCGTTCACCCCGATCCGCGGGATCGAGATGGTGGTGGGCGTGGAACGCTCCAGTGCCGGCGGCGCCGCGACGGCGGGGGTGGCGCCACCGGGCGCCGGCGTGCCGTCGACGGTGTCGGGATCGGCTCCCTCGGGAGCCGTGCCGTCGGGAGCCTGGCCGTCGACGTCCGCGGGCGGCTGCGCCACGTCGCCGTTCTGGTCGGCGGGTGGGAGGGAGGCGGCTTCGGTGGGCCCGGCCTGAGCCAGTGGCTGGGGCGGGCGGGGTGGGGGAACGGTGCCACGCGTGGAGGCGCCGATCATCCCGGCGCCGAGCATGGCCAGCAGGACGACGACGGCCGCGCCGGCGGCGCGCCACGGTCTCCCGTGGCGGCCGCCGGCCGGTGTCGCCGTCACGTCAGACGAGCGAACCATCGGTCCGACGCCGACGCATCAGCACGATCCCGCCGAGCGCCGCGGCGCCCAGCATGCCGGCCCCGCCGGTGGCCAGGCCCTTGTCGACGCCGGTGGTGGTCATGCCACCGTCGCCGCCGTCCACCGGGCCGCGCGGGAGGACGACCAGCTCACCCTCGCCGCAGGAGCCCTCGAGGTCGTAACGGCCCGGCTTGGCGTGCTCGTCGACCCTGGCCTCGCCGTAGTAGACGAACTCCCGGCCGTGCTCCCAGCCGTCCTCACCGTAGGAGTCCTCGTCCTGGCCGTACGACTCGTGGCCCTTCATGCTCTCGTGGCCCTTGTCCTCGCCGTAGGACTTCTCGTCCTCGCCGTACGACTCGTGGCCCTTGTTCCACTCGTCGCCGTAGGACTTCTCGTCCTGGCCGTACGACTCGTGGCCCTTGTTCCACTCGTCGCCGTAGGACTTCTCGTCCTGGCCGTACGACTCGTGGCCCTTGTTCCACTCGTCGCCGTAGGACTTCTCGTCCTGGCCGTACGACTCGTGGCCCTTGTTCCACTCGTCGCCGTAGGACTTCTCGTCCTGGCCGTACGACTCGTGGCCCTTCATGTCCTCGCGGCCCTTGTCCTCGCCGTAGGACTCGTTGCCCTTCCACTCGGGCTTGTGGCCCTCGTCCTCGGCCGAGCCGTCGGCCGCCGCGCCGGCGCCCTGACCACCGAGGGCCTCGGGCTTGCCCGCGCCGTTCCACGGGCCCTGGTCTCCCTCGGAGGGCTGCTCGCGGCCCTCCTCGCCCTTGCCCTTCTCGTCCTTGCCCTGCTCGTCCTTCTTGCCCTGCTCACCCTTGCCCTGCTCGTCCTTGCCGTGCTCGTCCTTCTTGCCCTGCTCACCCTTGCCCTGCTCGTCCTTGCCGTGCTCGTCCTGCTTGCCGTGCTCGTCCTTGCCCTGCTCCTCGCGGCCCTCATCGCCGCGGCCCTCCTCGTCGCGCCAGTCGCGGTGGTCGGCGTCCTCGCGGACCTCGTGCAGCTTGACCTTGCCGGTGACCTTGGACCAGACGAAGGCGTGCTCCTGCGGCTCCGAGCAGACCTCGAACAACTTGACCTCGTCGCCGGCGCGGACGACGTGCGGGTTGGCGTACACCTTGCCGTCGCGGTCCTCGCTGTCGTGGTGGCCGTCCGCGGCGGCGATCCCCGGCGTGAACACCAGGAGCGAAGCGCCACCGAGGGCAGCGCCCGCAACGACCTTGCCGAGCATCTTCTTAGCCATGACCTGCGTCACTCCATCCCTGTTGTCCTGGGCCCGGCTACAACCGAGCCACAACCGACGTTAGACCTTTTCATGAGTTATGCGAGGAAAGATTCGCGTTCTGGAGTTTGTAGCCGATAAATGACCTTGGCGAGGTAAGCGGCATGTGTCGCTGTTGTTGCCCCGGCCGGGCGTTCCGGCCCGGAGGCGGCGTGTCGAGGGGCATCCGGGCGTTGCGCGGGGGAAGTCCGGGTCGAGAGCGCATCGAGCCGTTGCCATGGAAGCGCTCCCATGCAAGAATCGCTGCACGCGGTTCGGGGAGCCACACCGCGAGAGCCAGACGTCGAGGGCATCCGGTCATCCGGGCGGCGTCGGGTCGTCGAAACGGCCGGCACACCCGCCGGCTTCGGCACCACCACCACACCGACCCCTGTGGGTCGGCACCCCCGAAAACCCCGTGACACCGACGGCCGTCCGACCGGGCGCCTGCGGGGTCATCGCGCCGGGCCGCTCGCGGATCCGGTCTCGCCCAAGGAGATCAGTGGCATGAATCTGTGGAGAACCCTGTCCGGTCGTCGCCGGGCGGTCGCACTCGCCGGTGCGAGCGCCCTGGTGGCGGGCGGGCTGGTGACCATTCCGGTCACCGCGGCCCAGGCCGCGACCCAGTGCAGCATCGACTACACCACCAGCGACTGGCCCGGCGGCTTCACCGGCACCGTGACGATCAGGAACCTCGGCGACGCGGTGAGTTCCTGGAACCTGGGCTTCACCTTCCCGAGCAGCAGCCAGAAGGTGCAGCAGGGCTGGTCGGCGAAGTGGTCGCAGAGCGGGCAGAACGTCACCGCCACGAACGAGTCGTACAACGGCTCGCTGGCCAGCGGCGCCAGCACCACGATCGGGTTCAACGGAGCGTGGAGCGGCAGCAACCCGAAGCCGACCTCCTTCACTCTGAACGGCACGGTCTGCAACGGCGGCACCCCCACGACGCCGCCGCCGAGCACGCCGCCGCCGACGACGCCGCCGCCGACGACGCCGCCGCCCACCACGCCGCCGCCCACCACGCCGCCGCCGACGACGCCGCCGCCCACCACGCCGCCCCCCGGCACCAAGGTGGACAACCCCTACCTCGGGGTGAAGGGGTACGTGAACCCGGAGTGGAAGGCCAAGGCGGACGCGGAGCCGGGCGGCAGCCGGGTGTCCAGCAACCCGACCGCCGTGTGGCTGGACCGGATCGCCGCGATCAAGGGCACCACCGACAGCAGCTCCAACGGCTCGATGGGCGTCCGGGACCACCTGGACAAGGCCCTGGCCCAGGGCGCCGGCTACATCCAGTTCGTCATCTACAACCTGCCCGGCCGTGACTGCGCCGCGCTGGCCTCCAACGGTGAGCTGGGCCCGGACGACCTGCCCCGCTACAAGGCCGAGTACATCGACCCGATCGCCGCGATCCAGGCCGACCCGAAGTACGCCAGCCTGCGGATCGTCAACATCATCGAGATCGACTCGCTGCCGAACCTGGTGACCAACACCTCCGGCCAGCCGGGCGGCACCGCGATGTGCGACACGGTCAAGGCCAACGGCGCGTACGTCAACGGTGTCGGCTACGCCCTGAACAAGCTGGGCGCGATCGGCAACGTCTACAACTACATCGACGCCGCCCACCACGGCTGGATCGGCTGGGACAGCAACTTCGGCCCGACCGCCAACCAGCTCTACGCCGCGGCGACCGCCTCCGGCAGCACCGTGAAGAACGTGACCGGCTTCATCGTCAACACGGCGAACTACTCCGCCCTGAAGGAGCCGTACGTCAAGATCACTGACTCAGTGAACGGGCAGACCGTCCGCCAGTCCAAGTGGATCGACTGGAACCAGTACGTCGACGAGCTGTCCTTCGCCCAGGCGTTCCGCAACAAGCTGGTGCAGACCGGCTTCGAGAGCAACATCGGCATGCTGATCGACACCTCCCGCAACGGCTGGGGCGGCACCGCCCGCCCGACCGGCCCGGGTGCCACCACCAGCGTCGACACGTACGTCAACGGCGGTCGCATCGACCGGCGGATCCACGCCGGCAACTGGTGCAACCAGGCCGGCGCGGGTCTCGGCGAGCGGCCGAAGGCCGCGCCCGAGCCGGGCATCGACGCCTACGTCTGGGTCAAGCCCCCGGGCGAGTCGGACGGCTCCAGCACCCTCATCCCGAACGACGAGGGCAAGGGCTTCGACCGGATGTGCGACCCGACCTACACCGGCAACGCCCGCAACGGCAACAGCCTGAGCGGTGCCCTGCCGAACGCGCCGATCTCCGGCGCCTGGTTCTCCGCCCAGTTCCAGGAGCTCATGAAGAACGCCTACCCGGCGCTCTGACCAGCCTGCCGGCCTACCCGCCGCCGCGGGAGTGAGGCACCGCGGCGGCAGGTTCCCCAGGGCCCCCGACACGACCTCTGCGGTCGTGTCGGGGGCCCACCCCTGTCATGGCACGGGAGACCCGGGGACCGGGCCCTGGAGCTGCGGGGCACCGGCCGGTCGTGCGCCGGATCAGGGAACGGTGCGTTCGATCGCCGCGGCCCCGAGCTCGGCCAGGTCCCGCCGGGCCCGGTCCAGGTTCTCCGGGGTCACGTCCTGACCGCGCGCCTTGACCAGATCCTCGGGCTCCCACGGCTGCTCGGCGCCGGTACGGATGTTGTCCCCGCCGGCGCCGGTGCCGGTCCCCGTCGCGCCGGTCCCGGCCGCGTACGGGTCACCGAGCAGATCCTCGGTCGGCGCGCCGGCCGACGACGTGTCACCGGGCTCCGTGAAGGACGGGGTGTCCCGATCGGGGCCTCCACCGGTGGCCAACTGCGGCACGGTGGTCTCGTCGTCCACCGCCGCAGCCACCTCCGGGCTCTCCTCCAGCGGCCGTTGCCGGTCCCGATCCGTCATGTCTGCTGCCCTCCTGTCCGCGCGGGGCGTCCTGATCCCCCAGGCGTACCCGGGTGGGGCCGGCCCATGCCGGCCGGGCCGGGCCGATCCGCGGTTCCGGCCGCCTCAGCGCCCGTCGTCGTCGCCCGGCGGGGCCGGCGCCTCGGGCGGGCTGATCCGCTGCCAGGCCAGCATGAGCAGGCCGAACACCAGCATCACCAGCCCCGCCCACAGGTTGATCCGTACGCCCTGCGCCTTGTCGATCTCCGCCTGCGAGTCGAAGAGCCCGATCAGACCGACGATCACCCCGTACGCCACGAAGAGGCCACCGATCACCCGGCGGATGTCGAAGAGCCGGGCCGCGGCGGACCGGGAACGCTCCTCCTCGGTCTCCTCGACCATCGGGTCGTGCGCCTCGTGCGGGGGACGCTGGCGCCGGTCGCGGTCGCTGTGCTCGGACATCGGGTCGTCCCTTCCTAGAAGACCGGCAGGTAGAACAGGATGGCGAGCAGGACGGCGATCCCGCCGAGCAGCACCGGAGAGCGGTACCAGGCGGCGTCGCCGGCCAGCGAGTCGTCGGCCAGCGTGGTGTTCGCCATGCCGTAGACCAGGCCCTCCAGCTCGTCGCGGCGCTTGGGCCGGGTGAGCGGGGTGATGATCGCGGCGACCACGGCGACCGTGACGAAGGCGATGCCCGCGCCCCAGAAGCTCTCCTCCAGGTCGGAGTTGAAGTCGAACCAGCCGAAGAACTTGTAGCCCAGGTAGGTGACCAGGGAGGCGAGGGTCCCCAGCAGCAGGGACCAGAAGCCGGCCACCGCGCTCATCCGCTTCCAGAACATGCCGATGATGAAGGTGGCGAAGAGCGGGGCGTTGAAGAGCGAGAAGAGCGCCTGGATGTAGTTCATGATGTTGCTGAAGCCGGCCGCGATGAACGCGGTGCCGATGCCGACCACCACGCCGCCGACCGTGGCCAGCCGGCCGATCCGCAGGTAGTACTCGTCGGAGCGGTCCCGCTGGACGTACGCCTGCCAGATGTCGTACGTGAACACGGTGTTGAAGCCGCTCACGTTCGCCGCCATGCCGGCCATGAACGAGGCGAGCAGGCCGGTCACCGCCACCCCGAGCACGCCGTTGGGCAGCAGGTCGCGCATCAGCAGCGGGATGGCGTTGTTGTAGACCAGCGACCCGCTCTCCGCGCCGAGCCCCTTGACGGTGACCAGGGCGACCAGGCCGGGAATGATCGTCACCAGCGGGATGAACAGCTTCGGGTACGCGGCGATGATCGGCGTACGCCGGGCGGCGCTCATGTTGCGGGCCGACAGCGCCCGCTGCACCTCGGCGAAGTTGGTGGTCCAGTAGCCGAACGAGAGCACGAAGCCCAGCCCGAAGACGATGCCCAGCCAGTGCGCGCCGAGCGGGTTGTCGGTGCTGCCGGTGCCCTGCCACGCGTGCAGCCCGGCCTCGCCGAGCTTCGAGCCCTTCACCGCGTCCATCAGGCCGGCGACGCCGCCGACCTTGACCAGGCCGATGACCGTCACCGGGATCAGGCCGGCCAGGATGACGAAGAACTGGAGCACCTCGTTGTAGATCGCGCCGGAGAGCCCACCGATGGTGATGTACGCCAGCACGATGGCCGCGCCGACCACGATGGCGAGCCAGAGCGGCCAGCCGAGCAGCGCCTGCATCACCAGCGCCAGCGCGTAGAGGTTCACCCCGGCGATCAGCACCTGGGCGGCGGCGAAGCTGAGCGCGTTGAGCAGGTGGGTCGGGCGGTTGAACCGCAGGCGCAGGTATTCGGGGACGCTGCGCACCCGGGAGCCGTAGTAGAACGGCATCATCACGATGCCCAGGAAGACCATCGCCGGTACGGCGCCGATCCAGTAGTAGTGCACGGTCATCACGCCGTACTGGGCGCCGTTGGCGGCCATCCCGATGATCTCCAGCGCCCCCAGGTTCGCCGAGACGAACGCCAGGCCGGTCACCCAGGCGGGCAGCGAGCGGCCGGAGAGGAAGAAGTCGACGCTGGTGCGGATCGCCCGCCGGGCGGCGAAGCCGACCCCCAGCACCGTCACGAAGTAGAGCGCCAGGATCAGGTAGTCCAGCGTGTTCATGTTCAGGCGCAGACCGCCGCCACCGTCCATCCTGCGTACCTCCGTCCGCGCCGGGAGCGTGAGCGCGCTATTACCCTACGTGGGACGTTTCATGCCTCCCGTCCGGACGAATCGGCCGGGCACGGCGAAACGCCCCGGCCGGGATCCGGCCGGGGCGTTCCACTGGCTGCTCAGCGACCGAGGACGCGATCCAGGAAGTCGCGGTACTGCCGGACGGCCACCCGGAGCTGCTCGGTGTCGACCGAGCCGCTGTCCTGCCAGCCACCCAGCTTGTCCTTCTGCGCGGCCAGCGCCGAGGAGAGCGCCTGGATGGCCTCCTCCACCAGCGACTGGGCCTCGCCGACCGCGGCCCGCGGATCGTCGACGAAGCGCAGCTGCACGTCGCGCCAGCGGTCCCGGAAGCCCTGGGCGGTCTCCGGCTCGAAGAGCGTCGCGGCGTCCGCCGGCACCGCCCCGGCCGCCGGCCGGGCCGCCCCGGCGAGCCCGGCTCCGGCCACGCCGGCCATCCCGGCTCCGGCCGTGGCAACCGCCGCCTCCGGTGAGGTACGCGGGTCGCGTCCGGTGTCCGCGTCGCGGTCCTCGGCGTCCGGGTCGACCATGGTCGGGGTGGCGCTGCCGTAGCCGGCCACGTCGTCGTCCCGGGTGGGCTGCCCGCCCTCGGCGTGCTCCCCGGCCCACCGCTCCCGGCTGTGCAGCCGGTCACCGGCCGTCGGGTCGGCCCGTTCGTCGTCGAAGGCGTCGGTGCGGCCCGGCGCCCCGTCGCCCGGCAGGGCGGTGTCCTCGGCCCGGGCGTCCCGCTCGTCGGCCGGCCGGCCACTCGCCAGCGCGGAGGCCGCGACGGCGTCGCCGACCGTGGTCGCGCCGAAGGCGGTGGGCAGCGGCGCGGGTTCGTGGAACTCCGGCCGGCCGTCGCCGTCCAGGTCGCCGTCGCGGTCCAGGTCGCCGTCCGGGCGGCCGTCGCGGTCGCGGTACGGCTCGTCGGCGTCCGTCGTGCCCGGCGGCGGCACCGCCACCGGCGCGGATCGTACGGCCTCCGGGTGGTCGGGGTTGCCCTGCTCGTCGTGGCGCATCACGCGATCCTCTCAGCGGGTGGTGACGTCGTCGGACTGGTCCGGGTGGTGCGGTGCGGGTCGCTGCTGGCCGACCGGCTCCTCGCCCAGCAGGTCGGCGAAGAGGGACCGGTAGTGGACCAGCGCCTGGCGGAGCTCCTCGGTGCTTGCCTCACCACGCTCGTTACGCAGCCGGATCTCGTGCGCGTCCCGGTAGTGGGTCAGCGTGCGGGCGTGCTCCACGGAGAGGTGGGCGATCTGCTCCGAGAAGTCCCCGGTGGGGTACCCACGCTCGGCGATCAGCCGGCTGACCAGCTCGTCGGCGTCGCCGACGGTCTCGGCGGGGGAGTCGACGAACCGGACCTGGAGCTCCTCCCAGGCGGCGGCGTACCGGGCCCGGGACTCGGGGGCGAGCGGGGTGAGCGTGAGCTCGGCGTGCCGGCGTTCCCGGTCGCGCAGCTCCCGTACGGCGGCGCTGCGGCTGTCCTGCTCGGCGACGACCCGGTCGTACTCCGGACCGAAGCGCTGCTTGAGCGCGCGGCGGCGGCTCGCCCTGACGGCGAACACGGCCAGCGCGACGAGCACCAACACGACGACGACTATGACGACTACCTGCGTGGGCGACATGGCTCCTCCTTCGCCACCCGTATTCCCTCCCGCCGGTGATCGCCAATCCCGATCCCGCCGACTTTCCTGACCGGTTCCGGTCCGCCCGGGCGGACCGCGGTACGCCCCACCGGTGGTGATCATCGGCCCGGCGGCCGGTAGTGCATCCCGCGGCGATTACGTATCCTGCCCGGGGCGCGGTCGTGCCGACCCCGGCACCGCGGCCGGGACGCCGCCCCGGCCGCAGCCGGCGCCACCCCTGTCACCTGATCGGGCGAGGTTGGATGAACACCCGCGACTGGCCGATCCGCTCGAAGCTGACCGCCCTGGTCGTCGTGCCGGTGACCGCGCTGCTGGCGCTCTGGATCTTCGCCACCTCGCTCGCCTTCGGCCCGGCGTTGGACCTGCTCTCCGCCCGGACCCTCCTCTACGACCTCGGCCGCCCCGGCGAGACCGTGGTGGCCGAGCTGCAACGCGAGCGCCGGCTGACGGCCGTGCAACTGGCCGGCGAGGCGCGGCTGCCGGCGCTGGCCGAGCAGCGGACGCGGACCGACCGGGCGGTCGCCGAGCTGCGCCGCCGGATGACCGGGGAGCGGCTGCGGGACGCGGCCGACGACCTGCTCGACGCCCGGCTCGACACGCTCACCACCGCACTGGCCGGGTTGCCCGCCGGCCGCGACGCCGTCGACCGCCGGGCGATCGACCGGACCGGCGCGGCGGGGCTCTACAGCGGCATGATCTCCGCGGCGTTCGAGGCGTTCGCCGGGATGGCCTCGCTCCCCGACGACGACCTCAACCGGCAGGCGCTGGCGGTGACCGCGCTGGGTCGCTCCCGCGAACTGCTCGGCCAGGTGGACACCCTGCTGGCCGGGGCGGTCACCGCCGGCCGGTTCGCCGAGGGGGAGCACGAGCAGCTCGTCCTCGCCGTCGGCAGCCAACGGTTCCTGGCCCAGGACGCGCTGGTCGACCTGCCCGCCGAGGACCGCGCCGCCTACCAGCGGCTGGCCGGGCAGCCCGCGTTCGTCCGGCTGCGCGCCGCGCAGGACGCCCTGCTCCGGGCCCGGCCCGGCGCCCGCCCGCCGGTGGACGGGCGGGCCTGGCAGGCCGACTACGACACCGTGCAGCAGCGGCTGCGCGAGTACGAGCTGACCGAGGCCGACGGGCTGGCCGACCGGTCGGTGCCGGTCGCCGTCGCCATCCTCACCCGGCTGGCCGTCGCCGGGCTGCTCGGGCTGGCGGCCGTGGTGGTCTCCGTCCTGGTCGCGCTGCGGGTGGGCCGATCCCTGGTCGGGCGCCTCTCCGGCGTACGCACCGCGGCGCTGGACATGGCCGAGCACCGGCTGCCCGACGTGGTGGCCCGGCTGCGTCGCGGCGAGGAGGTGGACGTCGACCGCGAGGCGCCCCCGCTGGACCACGGCCGGGACGAGATCGGCCAGGTCGCGCGGGCGTTCAACGAGGTACGCCGCACCGCCGTGCGGGCTGCCGTCGACGAGGTCACCCTCCGCCGCGGCCTGAACGAGGTGTTCCTCAACATCGCCCGGCGTAGTCAGGGGCTGGTGCACCGGCAGCTCGCCCTGCTCGACCGGATGGAACGCCACACCGAGGATCCGGACGAGCTGGCCGGGCTCTTCCAGGTCGACCACCTCTCCACCCGGCTGCGTCGGCACGCCGAAGACCTGGTCATCCTGGCCGGCGCGGCGCCGGGCCGGGGCTGGCGGGAACCGGTCGCCATGGTGGACGTGATCCGCGGCGCCATCTCCGAGGTGGAGTCCTACGAGCGGGTCGACATCACCGAGGTGCGGCCGGCGGGTGTGGTGGGCCGGGCGGTGGGCGACGTGATCCACCTGCTCGCCGAGCTGATCGAGAACGGCACCGCGTTCTCCGCGCCGGAGACCCGGGTCGAGGTCACCGGTCGGGACGGGACGGACGGCTACACGGTGGAGATCACCGACCACGGTCTCGGGATGGCGCCGCCGGCCGTGCGGGACGCCAACCGTCGGCTGGCCCGACCGCCGGAGTTCGACCCGGCCGACTCGGCCCGGCTGGGCCTGTTCGTGGTGGCCCGGCTCGCCGCCCGGCACGGCGTACGGGTCCGGTTGCGGTCGGCCGGACCGGGCGGCGGCGTGACCGCCGTGGCGGTCCTCCCGGGCGACCTGATGACCGACGAGCCACCCCCGCCGACCGGGCCGCCCAGGTCCACCCCGGCCACCGGGCGGACGACCGTGCCCCGTCCCCGCGCCATCCGCCCGTCCCGGACCCGTCCGCCGGCCACCGGGCCCTCCTCGGTCGCACCCCCGGACGAGGCCGACGGGCTGCCCCGGCGGGTCCGGCGGCGCGGGCCGGTGGCACCGGTGCGGCCGGTCGCCGAGGCGGCGGGGCGCTCGCCCGAGGAGGCCCGCCGCGCGATGTCCGCCCTCCAGGCCGGCACGGCCCGGGGTCGCCGCGACAGCGCCCGACCGGCCACCCCGGACCCGCCCGCCGACCCCGGCGCCCAGCCGGTCAGCGCGGCGCCCGAACCGCCCCCGCCGGCCCCGGCGGCCGGCGCGGAACCCCCGCCCGCGACCGAGAGGGACATTCGGAGATGAACAGGACCGCACCGGGCCCCGCGCTGGACTGGCTGCTCGACGAGCTGGTGGCCCGGGTACCGGCCGCGCGGCAGGCCGTGGTGCTCTCCGCCGACGGGCTGCCGCTCGGCGCCACCGCCGACCTCGACCGCGCCGACGCCGAGCACCTCTGCGCGCTGGCCTCCGGCTTCTCCAGCCTGGCCAAGGGCGCGACCCGGCACGTCGACGGTGGGGCGGTCCGGCAGACCGTGGTGGAGATGGAGTCCGCGTACCTCTTCGTCACGGCGGCCGGGCAGGGCGCCTGCCTGGCGGTGGTGAGCGAGGCCGACGCGGACATCGGCCTGGTGGCGTACGAGATGGCCATGCTCGTCGTCCGGGTCGGCGAACACCTCGGCACGCCGGCCCGTACGACGTCCGGTGCCGGCGATGCGGGCTGAGCCACCCGGGCCGCACCACGAGTGGCTGGACGCGGCGGCCGGTCCGGTAGTGCGGCCGTACACCCTCACCGGCGGCCGGGTGCGGTCGGCGGTCGGCTTCGACCTGGTCGCCCTGGTGGTGGCCGACCCGGACGCGGCCCCGACCGGCCGGCCGCTGCTGCCCGAACACCGGCGACTGGTCACGGCGTGCCGCCGGCCGGTGCCGGTGGCCGAACTCGCCGCGGAACTCGACCTCGCCGTCGGCGTGGTCCGGGTGCTGCTGGGAGACCTGGTCTCCCGCGGACTGGTGGCGGTGCACGAGCCGCCGGCCGCCGCCCATCTTCCCGACAACGACATCCTCAAGGCGGTGGTCAATGGACTCCGTGCGCTATGACCGGCAGGGATCCGCGGACCGGATCCCGCTGGCACTGAAGATCCTCATCGCGGGGGGCTTCGGGGCCGGCAAGACGACGATGGTGAGCGCGCTGAGCGAGGTCCGCCCGCTGCAGACCGAGGAGATCCTCACCGACGCCGGCGCGGGGACGGACGACCTCTCCGGGGTGGAGGGCAAGTCGACCACCACGGTGGCGATGGACTTCGGCCGGATCACCATCAACGAGGACCTCCAGGTCTACCTCTTCGGCACGCCGGGGCAGGACCGGTTCTGGTTCCTCTGGGACGAGTTGGCGTTCGGGGCGCTCGGCGCGGTGGTGCTCGCCGACACCCGGCGGCTGGCCGACTGCTTTCCCTCGATCGACTACTTCGAGCAGCGGGGCGTCCCGTTCGTGGTCGGGGTGAACTGCTTCGAGGGGTCCCGCCGGTTCGGGCTGGAAGCGGTGCGGCAGGCCCTCGACCTTGACCCGGGGGTGCCGTTGCTGCTCTGCGACGCGCGGGAGCGGCAGTCCGGCAAGCTGCTGCTGATCTCCCTGGTCGAGCACGTGGCGCGGCAGCGGGGGGAGCCGGTGCCGGTGGCCTGACCGGTGTCGCCGCCACCCCGCCCGGTCACCGATTCCGCGGAAACAGGGCTGGCGATCGGACATCCTGGGAAAGCCTGTGGCGCAACCACGGAGAAGCTCGGCGGAAGGTGGGTCCGGTGACGGATCAGGGCACGATCGTCCACATCGGCGGCTACACGGCGCACAGCGGCGGGCGGGGCGAGGGGATCGTCGCCGCCCGGCGGGATCCGGAGACCGGCGCCCTGACCCCGCTCGGCACGGTGGCGGTCACCCCGTCGCCGTCGTTCCTGGTCCGGCACCCCGACCGCCCCGTGCTGTACGCGGTCAACGAGCTGTCCGAGGGGGAGGTGAGCGCCTTCCGGGTCGGCCCGGACGGCGACCTCGACCCGCTCGGCACGCGGCCCACCGGCGGGGCCGAGCCCTGTCACCTGGCGGTCGCCCCGGACGGCCGGCATCTCTTCGTCGCCAACTACGGCGGCGGCAGCGTGGCCGTGTTCCCGCTGGACCCCGACGGTGTCCCCGGCGAGCGCAGCGACCTGGTCCGGCACGAGGGGCGCGGCCCGGACCCGCAGCGCCAGGAGCACGCGCACACCCACATGGTGTCGCCCGATCCCGGCGCGGGACCGCTGCTCGCGGTCGACCTCGGCACCGACTCGGTCTACCGGTACGACCTGGACGCCGACTCCGGGCGGCTGGTGCCCCGCGCGCCCCGGGTGCGGACCGTGGCCGGCACCGGGCCCCGACACCTCGCCCGGCACCCCGACGGGCGGCGGGCCTGGCTGGTCGGCGAGCTGGACGGCACGGTCACCGCGTACGAGCTGACCGGTGACGGTGCGCTGCACCAGCGTGGCCGGGTGCCGGCGAGCGAGCGGACCGGGCACGTGCAGCCCTCGGAGGTCACCGTCGGGGCGGACGGCCGGTTCCTCTACGTCGGCAACCGGGGCGTCGGCACGGTGGCGGTCTTCGCCCTGGCGGGGGAGCTGCCGGAGCTGGTCGACGAGGTGGCGACCGGTGGCGAGTGGCCGCGGCACTTCGCGTTCGCCGGGGAGCACCTGTACGTCGCCGACGAACGCGCCGACCAGGTCCGGGTGTTCCGGGTGGACCGGGTGACCGGGGTGCCGACGCCGGTGGGCGAGCCGGTGCCGCTGCCCAGCCCCACCTGCGTACTGCCCTGAACGGGGGGGCGGTGGCGCCACCCGGAGCCACCGCCGCCGCACCGTCCGTTGTGGATTCGAGCGACGGGGCGACACTGACTGGTCACTCACTGTTGCTATTCGGCGATCAACTGTTTCTCCTGCGTAACTTTCGTCCGAACGGTTGTGGCAGTAACCCCACGAGATACGCAAGATGGTCAGCGTGTCAGGCCGCCATCGCATGCGTTCAAGTATCCGCGGAGCAGGTGCCGCAGCAGCGGCCACCGCGCTCGTCGTCGTCGTCGCGGGTTCCTGGTTCGGCTACCAGCAGTTGGCCCAGCCTGCCTGCTCCGGGTCGATCCAGCTCTCGGTCGCCGCGGCGCCCGAACTGGCCCCGGCCATCCAGGCGGCGGCCACCCAGTGGGTCTCCGACGGCGCCGCGGTCGGCGGCACCTGCATCGCGGTCAACGTCACGGCCTCCGACCCGGTCGACGTGGCCGCCGCGGTGGCCAGCAAGCACGGTGCCCGCCTCGCCGGGGTCGGCCAGGCCAGCGGCACCGCGGTCACCCCCGACGTCTGGGTGCCGGACTCGTCCACCTGGCTGCTGCGGCTGAAGACCGGTGGCGCGACCGCCTTCGCCCCGGGCAACGGCGCCTCCATCGCGAGCAGTCCGGTCGTGGTCGCGATGCCCGAGCCGGTGGCCTCGCGGCTGGGCTGGCCGGAGAAGGAGCTCCGCTGGAGCGACCTGCTCAAGGCGGTCAGCAGCGACCGGCCGTTGCGGGCCGGCATCGTGGAGCCGACCCAGGACGCGGCCGGCCTCTCCGGGCTGCTCTCGCTGACCGCGGCGGCCAGCGGCGCCGGCGGTGACGGCCAGAAGGCGACCACCGCCGCGCTGCGGGCGCTCGCCACCGGCCGGTCCGCGCTGCGGCAGGACCTGCTCGCCCGGTTCCCCCGGTCGGCGGACCCGACGGCGGTCGCCAGCGGCCTGGGCGCCGCGGCGCTCTCCGAAGAGGACGTCATCGCCTACAACGGCACCAAGCCGCCGATCCCGCTGGCCGCGCTCTACCTCAAGCCCTGGCCGATGCCGCTGGACTACCCGTACGCGGTGCTGCCCGGCATCGAGCCGGCCAAGGCGTCCGCCGCCCGGGTCCTCTACGAGCTGCTGACCACCCCCGGGTTCCGCAACCGGCTGGCGGCCCAGTCGCTGCGGGCGCCGGACGGCAACTGGGGCGCCGGCTTCAAGGCGCCGCAGGGCGCGCCCAGCCCGGCCGGTGACGGTGCGACCGCCCCGCCGGCCCCGGCCGGCGGCACGGCGGCGGGCGGGCTGGACCCGGTGGCCATAGAGCGTGCCGTCTCCGCGTGGTCCATCGCCACCCAGTCCGGCCGGATGCTCTGCGTCATCGACGTCTCCGGCTCGATGAAGAACCCGGTGCCCAGCGCCGACAACGCCAGCCGGGAGCAGGTGACGGTGGCGGCCGCGAGCCGGGGCCTCGGGCTCTTCGACGACTCCTGGTCGATCGGCCTGTGGACCTTCTCCACAAACCTGGTCGGCAGTCGGGACTGGAAGGAACTGGTCCCGATCGGCCCGCTCTCCAGCCAGCGCGGCCGGCTGGAGCAGGGGCTCGCCACCATCCGCCCGTCGAAGGGCAACACCGGTCTCTACGACACCCTGCTCGCCGCGTACAAGACGGTGCAGGACGAGTGGGAGCCCGGCCGGGTCAACTCGGTGGTGCTCTTCACCGACGGCAAGAACGACGACGACAACGGGATCAGCCGGGCCCAGCTGCTGGCCCAGCTGAAGCGGATCGCCGACCCGGAGAAGCCGGTGCAGGTGGTCATCATCGGCATCGGCAGCGAGGTCAGCAAGGCCGAGCTGGAGTCGATCACCAATGTCACCGGCGGCGGCAACTTCGTCACCGAGGACCCGTCCAAGATCGGCGACATCTTCCTGAAGGCGATCGCGCTGCGGCCCAACGCCCCCCGCTGAGCCCGCACCACGACAGCACGTTCCGCCGCTCCGGCCCGCCGGTGCGGCGGAACGCTTTCCACCACCGGAGCGCTGAGTGATCCGGTGGGTGCCGAGGCGAACAGACGGCAACCCGTCGGAAGCAATCGGCGCCGATAATTGTCCGGCAGGATGTCGGAAGTGCTCCGCAGCCACCCGTCCCGTCCCGGGACGGACCCCGGCCGGGGCGGTCTGGCAAAAGGGGAGGGCCGGTTGAGCACGGCGACACTGTTGACCCCGAGCGGCACGTCGCCGCGGTCGGCGTACGAACCGGCGGGCTCGGCGGCCCGCGCCGCCCAGCGCACCTACCTGCGCAACCTGGCGGTGCTGGACACCGCGGTGCTGTCCGTGGCGGTCCTCGCGGGCTACCTGCTGCGCTTCGGCGAGACCGCGCCCTCCGGCGCCGAGGTCCCGTACGAGCTGGTGGCGCCCGGTCTGGTGCTGGCCTGGCTGGTGTCGCTGCGGGCGATGCGCTGCTACGACGACCGGGTGCTCGGCTACGGCGCCGAGGAATACCGCCGGGTCAGCGCGGCCAGCCTGCGACTGGCCGGTGGCGTGGCGATCGCCGGCTACATCGCCGAGGTCGGCGTCTCCCGGGGCTTCCTGGCGTACACCTTCGCCATCGGCACGGTGGGGCTGGAGGTGGCCCGGTTCGGCGCCCGCAAGTGGCTGCACCGGGCGCGCAGCCGGGGCGCCGGCTGGTCCCGCAAGGTGCTCGTGGTCGGGGACACCGCGCACGTGCTGGAGCTGGTGCACACCCTGCGCCGGGAGCCGTACGCCGGCTACCAGGTGGTGGGCGCCTGCATCCCGGACGCGCTGCTGGCGCCGGTCCCGCAGCGGCTGGACGACGTGCCGGTGGTCGGCTCGTTCCGGGGCATCCCCGAGGCGGCCACCGCGATCGGCGCGGACACCGTCGCCGTCACCGCCTCCGGCGAGCTGACCGCGGCCCGGCTGCGCCGGCTGGGCTGGCAGCTGGAGGGCACCGGCGTCGACCTGGTGGTCGCCCCGGCGCTGACCGACGTCGCCGGCCCGCGGATCCACACCCGGCCGGTGGCCGGCCTGCCGCTGATCCACGTCGAGGCCCCGGAGTTCCGGGGCGCCCGGAAACTGGTCAAGGGGCTGGTCGACCGGGCCGCCGCGGCGCTGGCCCTGCTCCTGCTGACGCCGCTGATCGCGGTGATCTGCCTGGCGATCAAGCTGGACAGCCGGGGTCCGGTGCTGTTCCGGCAGGTTCGGGTCGGCCAGGGCGGCCGGGAGTTCGGGGTCTTCAAGTTCCGCACCATGGTGGTCAACGCCGACGCCCTGCTGGCCGAGCTGGCGGCCCGCAACGAGACCGACGGGCTGATGTTCAAGATGCGCGACGACCCCCGGGTCACCCGGGTCGGCCGGCTGCTGCGCAAGTGGTCCCTGGACGAGCTGCCCCAGCTGGTCAACGTGTTGCTCGGGCAGATGAGCCTGGTCGGGCCCCGCCCGCCGCTGCCGTCCGAGGTGGCCCGCTACGACGGCGACGTGGCCCGCCGGCTGCTGGTCAAGCCGGGCATGACCGGCCTCTGGCAGGTCAGCGGCCGGTCCGACCTGAGCTGGGAGGACGGCATCCGGCTCGACCTGTACTACGTCGAGAACTGGTCGCTCGCCGCCGACCTCACCATCCTCTGGAAGACCGTCGGCGCGGTGCTGCAGGGCCGAGGGGCGTACTGAGGCGGCCCGGTCAGCCCTGCGGGCCGGTCCAGTCCAGGCAGACCACGACCGCGTCGTCGATCAGGTCGCCGGCGACGAAGGCCCGCAGGTCCCCCAGGAGCGAACGGACGGCGTCCAGCGGCGGCATCGGTCCGGTCCGCCGCAGGAACCGTTCCAGCGCGGTCTCGCCGTACCGGACCGCCCCGCCGGTGGCGTCGACCACCCCGTCGCTGACCACGAAGAGCCGGTCGTCGCGGCGCAGCTCGAACCGCTGCGGTCGGTAGTCCGTCCCGTCGAACATGCCCAGCGGGAACTGCTTGTCCAGCTCCTGCTCGTGGACCTCGCCGTCGCGCAGCCGCAGCAGCCGCGGCGAGCCCGCGTCGACCACGGTCAGCACGCCGGAGGCGAGGTCGAGCTCCATCAGCAGCGCGGAGAGGTGCTGCTCGCCCCGGTGCATGGCGTAGATCGCCTGGTCGGCCAGCGCCGCCTGGTCGGCCAGGGCCAGACCGGCCCGGCGGGCGTTGCGCAGCGCGTGGGTGGCCAGCGAGCTCAGCAGCGAGGCGGCGACCCCCTCGCCCATCCCGTTGATCACCACGAGGCAGAGCCGGTGCCCGTCGTCGGACCAGTCGAACGTGTCGCCGCGCACCGCGTACGCCGGTTCGAGCTGGCCGGCGAGGCTGAACGAGGGCCGGACCCGGCTCCGCCCCGGCAGCAGCTCCCACTGCATCTCCGCGGCGAGGGTCAGCCGCCGGCTGCGCCGGGCCACCCGGTAGATGTCGGTGCTGGCGGTGACCGCCGCCAGCTCGTGGCCGAACGCGGTGGCGATGCCGGCCAGCTCGGCGCGGACGGCGGGATCCGCCGGGACCGGGTCGAGCCGGAGCACTCCGCGCCGCTCGCCGCGCATGCCGACCGGGAACCAGCCGGTGCCGTCGTCGGTGACGATCGGCTCCTGGTGGTCGAAGCAGCGCCAGGCCGGGTGCCCGGGGGAGGTGACGGGTTCACCCTTGGTGAACGGCAGCAGCGCCGACAACCGGTAGTCGACCTGGAGGAGTTCCGCGCCGGTGATCCCGTACGTCCGTTCCAGCTCCGTGGCGAGCCGGTCCAGCAGCAGGTCGGCGGGGGCCTCGATCAGCACCCGGCGTGCCCGGTCCTCAGCTCCGCTCATCGTTGCTCCTCTGCACAGGTCCCATGGTCACTTACTGGGGGTAGTCTCGGTTCCACCATGACCGAGGTACCCGGTCCGGACGGACCAGAAGCGAGTATCGCCGCCGCGTTGGACGACGCGGCGGCGACCCTGCTCGCCGTCTGGGAGGCTGCGCGGGAACGGACCACCAGTCGGCTCTCCAGCGCCCAGCTGCGGGCGGTGATGGTGGTCGAGCAGCACGACGGGATCAACCTGCGCCGGCTCGCCACCCGCCTGGACATGCTGCTCTCCTCGGCCAGCCGGCTCTGTGACCGGCTGGTCGCGGCCGGCATGCTGGAGCGGGAGCCCAGCCGCACCGACCGGCGGGAGATCTCGCTGCACCTGACCCCCGAGGCGCGGCGGCTCCTGGCCGAGCTGCGCACCGACCGCCGGCGGCGGCTGGCCGGGGTGCTGGCGGCGATGAGCCCGGCGGGCCGGCAGGCGCTGCTGGTGGGGATGCGGGAGTTCGACGAGGTGGCCCGCGAGCGCGAGGACGCCACCGAGCCGCCGCGCGGGTTACCGGCCCCGGCCGCCCCGCCGGCCCCGGCCGCCCCACCGGTCCCGTCCGCCCGGGTCGAGCGGACGGTCGGCTGGCAGCGTGGCGGCCCCTCGGTGACCCGCTCGGCCTGACCGGACGGCCCTTCGCCGCCGGTGCGCACCCGCCGGGCTTGCCCTGCCCCCGTGGCGGCAGGCCGGGCCTCAGCCGGCGACGGCCGTCCGGCGGGCCCGGCGCAGGTGGTCGCCGGCCCGGGGATGCTCGGCCAGCGCGGCGGCGCAGACGTCCAGCAGCACGTCCAGCAGCGGCGTGCCGTCGGGTCGGACCCGCGACACCTCGGACTGCCAGCCGACGAACCCGGCCAGCAGTGCCGGGTCGCCGACCCGGATCGCCGCGGCCAGCGCGTCGACCAGCTGGCCGACCACCGCCGCCACCTCGTCGGCCTCGTCCTCGGCCGGGTCCACCGCGTTCAGTGCGTGCTGCACGATGGTCCGCCGGTGCCGCAGCACCGCCACGTACTCGTCGTCGGCGGCCGCCGGGAACGGTCCGGCCGGGCGCAGCGGCCGGCGCAGCAACCGGGCGGCGTCCCGGGCGCTGGCCCCCCACCCGGCGGCCCCCAGCGGCGCCGCCCACCGCCCGTCCGTGCCGAAGCCCGGCCCGCCGGCGAGCACCGGCACCCCGGCCGCGCGGCAGGCCTCGACCATCCGGCCGGCGCGGACCAGCCGGGTCGACAGCAGGCAGCTCAGCAGCACGGCGTCCGGCCCGGTCTGGTGCAGGTAGGAGACCAGGTGCCGGGCGGGCACGCTGGCCCCGAGGAAGGTCACCTGCCAGCCGTCGGCGCGGAGCACCTCGGCGACGATCCGGGCCGGCAGGGCGTGCCACTCGCCCTCCACGCAGGCCACCACGATCCGGCCGCGTCCGGTCGGGGCGGGCGTCCGGGCGGCCACGGCGGCGGCCACCAGCTCGCTGATGTGCGTCGCGGCGTGCTCCTGGGCCACGCTCCACCGGCCGGTGAACCACCGCCGGCCGATCTCCTGCTGGGCGGCGGCGACCACGTCGACCAGGACGTCGGCCACGGAGGCGCCGGCGTCCAGCAGGTCGGTGGCGAGCCGCACCGCCGCGGTCTGGTCGGCCCGGTCCAGGCAGTCCAGGTACGCCCGCACGGCCGCCGTGTCGACGCCGCCCCCGGCCCCGGCCGGCGTCATCCGGCCGCCGAGGCGTTGATGGCGAGCATCGCGATGTCGTCGTGGCGCTGCCCGTCGAGCCACTCGTCGACCAGTTGCAGCAGCCGTTCCACCACCACGGCCGGGGGCAGCCCGGCCACCGGCAGGAGCGCCTGGCACAGCCGGGCCTCGCCGAACATCTCCCCGTCCCGCGGGCCGCCGCGCGCCTCGGTGACCCCGTCGGTGTACGCCAGCAGCAGCTCGCCCGGCGCCAGCCGGAACTCCGTCTCGACGAACCGGGCGGAGGTGAGCGCCCCGATCGGCATCCCGCCCACCGTGACCGGGGTGATCGTGCCGTCGGCCCGGACCACCAGCGGGGAGGGGTGCCCGCCACCGGCGATCCGGACCCGCAGGCCGCCGTCCGGGTCGGGGGTGAGGGTGCCGAGCAGCAGGGTGGTGAACTGGCTGCGCCGGGCCGCGTCGGGGGAGTCGAAGAGCGCCCGGTTGAGCAGGCTCATCAGCGCGAGCGGTCGCTGCTCGACCAGCCGGAGGGTCTGGAGGGACTGGTGTACCCGGCCGGTGAGCACGGCCGCGCCGACGCCCTTGCCGCAGACGTCGCCGAGGGCGAACATCGCGCCGTCGGCGGTGGGGAAGACCTCGTAGAAGTCGCCGCCGATGCGCAGGCTGTCGCCGGCCGCGCGGTATCCGCCGGCCACGGTGGCGCCGGGCACCCGGGGCAGCTCGGGCGGGAGCAGGCTCTGCTGGAGCACCCGGGCCAGGTGGGTCTGCTCGCCGTACAGCTCGGCGGCGGCCAGCGCGGCGCCGGCCCGGGCGGCGAACTCGCGGGCCAGCTCGATCTCGCGGCGGTCGAAGCCGGCCCGGTCGGCGCGGCGGATGAGGATCAGTGCCCCGGCTGGCCCGCCGGCGCTGAGCATCGGGCTGACCAGCACGGTGCCCGGCCGGCCGAAGTCGGCCGGGAGCAGCGGCGCGAGGTCGGCCAGCTCGGCGTCGAGCCACGGGCTGGGCTCGGTGGTGTCGCCGCCCAGCGCGTCGGCCAGGCCGGGGACGGCGCCGGGCAGTTCCCAGGAGCCGACGCCGGTCGCGGGAGTCGGGTCGCCGTCGGCGTACCGGAGCCAGTGCGGGTGGGGATCGGCGGGGGGCGGTGGCTCGTGGACGACGATCGCGGCGTCGGCGAGGTAGGGCACGGGCAGGGTGGCGGTGGCCCGCAGGGTCTGGTCGCGGTGCAGGGAGAGGCCGAGCCGGCTGCCGGCCTGGGCCAGGAAGGCGGTGCGGGAGCGCTCGGCGAGCAGCGCGTCGGTGCGCGCCTGCTCCTCGGTGACGTCCCGCACGTACCAGGCCCAGCGGCCGCCGGCCAGGCCCCGGCGGGTGCCGCGCAGCCGCCGGCCGAGGTGCTCGGCGTCGAAGCCGTCCGCGCCGGCGGAGACCGCCCGGGCCAGCTCCGCGACGGCGCAGCGGGTCAGGTCGGTGCCGGGGACGATCTCGGGCAGCAGCTCCCCGGCCATCGCGTTGACCAGCCTCACGACCCCGGCGTGGTCGGTGGTGACCACCGCTTCGGCGAGGCCGTCCAGCAGCTCCCGGGCGAGCCGGGAGTCGGTGGGCGGCGGGGCGCCGCCGGTCCCGCGCGAGGGGACGCGAGCGGCCCGTCCACCTCCACTGACCGGACCGGCGACACCTCCCCGTCGGGCGGCGGTCACCGCTGCTCAGGGGGCGTGTTGGTCTCCGCGCGACCTCTGCCCATGCTGGTAGTGCGCTCCTCGATCGGGGTCGTTGCCTTTCGGCAAGCGTACCGACGGGATGCGACGACCGCCCATCGAGCGAGCCCGGGTCAGCCGGAGCGGGCCAGCCAGCCGGCCGGCCGGGCGATGATCGCCCGGGCCACGGAGCCGGCCCCGCCGACGGCCGCCGAGCGCGGGCCGAGGACGGCGGGGCGCACGGTGACCTCGGCCCACGGGGTGGTCAGCACCCGCCGGGACAGCTCGGTGAGGATCGGTGGGCGCAGCCACGGCGCCAGGGTGGCGTATCCACCGCCGAGCACCACGGTGTCCAGGTCGAGCAGGTTCACCACGGCGGAGACCGCGACCCCGAGGGCGGTGCCGGCGTCGTGCAGCGCGCCGCAGGCTGCCAGGTCGCCCGCGGTGGCCAGCCCGGCCAGCCGGTTGGTCGCGATGTCGGCCGGCAGGTCGGCCCCGGCCAGTCCGGCGGCGGTGAGGATGGCCTCCTGGCCGGCGTACCGCTCCAGGCAGCCCCGGCCGCCGCAGCGGCAGGGCGGGCCGTCGGGGCGGATCGGGATGTGACCGATCTCGCCGCTCCAGCCGCGGGCCCCGCGGAAGAGCGCGCCGTCGAGCACGATGCCGGCGCCGATGCCGACCTCGCCCGAGATGTGCAGGAAGCTTCGGGCGCCGGCCGGGCCGGCGTGCAGTTCGCCGAGGGCGCCCAGGTTGGCCTCGTTGTCGACCACCAGGTGCGGCACGCCGGGGACCGGCTCGGCCAGGGGCGGATGGTCGGCGAGCAGGCCGGGCACGTCGACGTCGCGCCAGCCGAGGTTGGGCGCCAGCCGGACCAGGCCGCCGGCGCCGACCAGGCCGGGCACGCCGAGGGTGGCGCCGGCCAGGGTCAGGCCCTCCCGGTCGGCCGCCGCGCGAGCCCCGGCGGCCAGACCGGCGAGCCGGGCCAGCGCGTCGGCGGGGGAGACCGGCCGCAGGTCCGCCCGGTGTACGACGTGGTGCCGGACCGTGCCGGCCAGGTCGACCACGCAGGCGGCCAGGTAGTCGACGTTGACCTCCAGGCCCAGCCCGGCCGGGCCGTGGTCGGCCAGCACCAGCCCGCGGGCGGGACGGCCGGCGCCGGTCCGGGGTGCGGGCGCCGCCTCGCTGACCAGCCGGCCGTTGATCAGGTCGTCGACGACGGCGGAGACGGTGGCCCGGGTGAGCCCGGTGTCGGCCGCCAGGTCGGCCCGTGACGGCGGCGTGGGGGCGGCGGCGATCCGGCCGAGCACCAGGGCGAGGTTGAGCTCACGCAGGCTGCCCTGGCGCACCGCCCCGACGGCGCTGGTGCTGGTCACCTCTTGACAGTGCCACATCGCCGCCAAATAATTCAACCACTGAACAAATTGTGGAACCGCGCCACCACCCCGGAGGTCACCATGGCACCCCGCCCCACCCCCGCCGACAAGTTCTCCTTCGGTCTCTGGACGGTGGGCTGGCAGGCCCGCGACCCGTTCGGCGACGCCACCCGACCCGAGCTGGACGCCGTCGAGGCCGTGCAGAGGCTGGCGGAGCTCGGCGCGTACGGGATCACCTTCCACGACGACGACCTGGTCCCCTTCGGCGCGGACGCCGCCACCCGCGACGCCCGGCTGGGCCGGTTCCGCAAGGCCCTCGACGAGACCGGCCTGGTCGTGCCGATGGTGACCACCAACCTGTTCACCCACCCGGTGTTCAAGGACGGCGGCTTCACCAGCAACGACCGCGACGTCCGCCGGTACGCGCTGCGCAAGGTGCTGCGCAACGTCGACCTCGCGGCCGAGCTGGGCGCGAAGACGTTCGTCATGTGGGGCGGTCGGGAGGGCTCCGAGTACGACCTGGCCAAGGACGTCCGCTCGGCGCTGGACCGCTACCGGGAGGCCGTCGACCTGCTCTGCCAGTACGTCGTCGACTCCGGCTACGACCTGCGCTTCGCCATCGAGCCCAAGCCGAACGAGCCGCGCGGCGACATCCTGCTCCCCACCGTCGGGCACGCGCTGGCCTTCATCTCCGGTCTGGCCCGCCCCGAGATGGTCGGGCTCAACCCGGAGGTCGGCCACGAGCAGATGGCCGGACTCAACTTCGCGCACGGCATCGCCCAGGCGCTCTGGCAGGGCAAACTGTTCCACATCGACCTCAACGGCCAGCGTGGCATCAAGTTCGACCAGGACCTGGTCTTCGGCCATGGCGACCTGCTCAACGCGTTCGCCCTGGTCGACCTGCTGGAGCACGGCGGCCCGGACGGCGGCCCCGCCTACGACGGGCCGCGGCACTTCGACTACAAGCCCTCCCGCACCGAGGACATGACCGGGGTGTGGGCCTCGGCTGAGGCCAACATGCGGATGTACCTGCTGCTCAAGGAGCGGGCCGCGGCGTTCCGGGCCGACCCGGAGGTGGCGGAGGCGCTCGCCGCCGCCAAGGTCCGCGACCTGGCCACCCCGACGCTGAACCCGGGGGAGAGCCACGCCGACCTGCTCGCCGACCGGTCCGCGTTCGAGGACTTCGACCCGGAGGCGGCCGGCGCGAAGGGCTACGGCTTCGTGCGGCTCAACCAGCTCGCCGTCGAGCACCTGCTCGGCGCGCGCTGAGGCGGGCCGGCATGCCGCTCGTCGCGGGGATCGACTCGTCGACCCAGTCCTGCAAGGTGGTGATCCGGGACGCGGAGACCGGCGCGCTGGTCCGGCAGGGCCGCGCGCCGCACCCCGACGGCACCGAGGTCGACCCGGCCGCCTGGTGGGCGGCGCTGCGCGCCGCGGTCGCCGAGGCGGGCGGCCTGGCCGACGTGGTGGCCATCTCGGTCGCCGGCCAGCAGCACGGCATGGTCTGCCTGGACGAGGCGGGGGAGGTGGTCCGGCCGGCGCTGCTGTGGAACGACACCCGCTCCGCCGGCGCGGCGAGCGACCTGGTCGCCGAGGCGGGCGACGGGGAGGCCGGCCGGCGGGCCTGGGCCGAGGCGGCCGGCAGCGTGCCGGTGGCCAGCTTCACCGCCACCAAGCTGCGCTGGCTGGCCCGGCACGAGCCGGCCAACGCGGCCCGGGTGGCGGCGGTCTGCCTGCCGCACGACTGGCTGACCTGGCGGCTGGCCGGCGCGCCCGGGCTGGCCGCGCTGCGCACCGACCGGGGTGACGCCAGCGGCACCGGTTACTGGTCGCCGCACACCGGCGACTACCGGTGGGACCTGCTGGAGCAGGCCCTGGGCCGGCGGGTGACGGTGCCGACGGTGCTCGGCCCGGCGGAGCCGGCCGGCCGGCTCGACCCGAGGGCGCTCGCCGGCGCCGACGGCCCGGGCTCCGGCGCCGACGGCCCGGGCTCCGGTGCCGACGGCCCGGCGCCCGGCGCCGGCGCGGCCGCGGTGCTGCTCGGACCGGGCACCGGGGACAACGCCGCCGCCGCCCTCGGCGTCGGCGCTGGCCCGGGCGACGTGGTGGTCTCGGTCGGCACCTCCGGGACGGTCTTCGCGGTCGCCGACACCCCGGCAGCGGACCCGTCCGGGACGGTGGCCGGCTTCGCCGACGCCACCGGCCGTTTCCTGCCGCTGGTCTGCACGCTGAACGCCGCCCGGGTGCTCGACGCGGCCGCCACCCTGCTCGGCGTGGACCTCACCGAGCTGGCCGAGCTGGCGCTGGCCGCCCCGCCCGGGGCGGACGGCCTGGTGATGGTCCCCTACCTGGAGGGGGAGCGGACGCCGAACCGGCCGGACGCCACCGGCTCGGTGCACGGCCTGACCCTGCGCACCTCCACCCCGGCCCACCTGGCCCGGGCGGCGGTGGAGGGGCTGCTCTGCGCGCTCGCCGACGGCCTGGACGCGCTGCGCGCCCAGGGCGCCCGGGTGGACCGGGTGCTGCTGGTCGGCGGTGGCGCCCGGTCGCTCGCCGTCCGCCGGATCGCGCCGCAGGTCTTCGGCTGCCCGGTGGTGGCGCCCCCGGCCGGGGAGTACGTCGCGGACGGCGCGGCCCGCCAGGCCGCCTGGGTCGCCCTGGGCGGCGCGGCGCCGCCGTCGTGGCCACTGGCCGGTGCGCAGGAGTACGTCGCGGAACCCGTGCCCGCGATCCGGGAGCGCTATGCCCGGGCCCGCGACCACGTACTGGATCAATTCGTAGCTTAAAGGGGTGTACGGGCGGCGTCGGTGATCGCCATCATCGGAGGATGCGGACCACGCCGGCCGACGCCACCCTGCCCTCCGTCCTCCAGTACGACGACTCCGACAGCCCGTGCGACGTCGTCGACGCGCTCGCGCTGGCGGACTTCGTCACCGGCCGGCACCTTTGGGCCCGGACGGTCCGACTGGCCCGGCTGCGCGACGACGCGACCCTGGCCCCCGCCGACGCGCGGGTGCTGCGGACCGCCGTCGAGCACCGCCAGCGGTTCCGGCTGATCGCCGGCGACGGCTGGACCGCCCGGGTGGTGACCTGGAACGGACGCTCCGGCGAGGTCACCGTGACCGCCGTCGACGACCGGACCGGGCAGGCCGCCCTGGACCGGATCATCGAGGGCGCCGCCGAGCCCGACGACCCGGAGACCGGCCGGATCGGCTTCTGGCACCACGACCCGCGCCGGGGCGCGCGGCGGGACCTGCGGTCGATCGCCGCTCCCGAGTGGGCGGCCATCCGGGGCAACTACACCGCGAACGCGCGGACCGCGCTGGACTCGTTGATGGCGGTGACCCCGCAGACCGTCTCCGGGCGGCTGGTGCTGCTGCACGGCGCCCCCGGCACCGGCAAGACCACCGCCCTGCGGGCGCTGTCGAGGCAGTGGCGCCAGTGGTGCCAGGTGGACGCCGTACTCGACCCGGACGTGCTCTTCGGCGACGCGGCGTACCTCTCCAACATCGCGGTCGGCGACGAGGACGAGGAGGGCGCGGGCCACCGCTGGCGGCTGCTGGTCCTGGAGGACTGCGACGAGCTGATCCGGGGCGAGGCGAAACAGGCCACCGGGCAGGCGCTGTCCCGGCTGCTGAACCTCACCGACGGGCTGCTCGGCCAGGGGCGGGAGGTGCTGGTGGCGATCACCACCAACGAGGACCTGACCCGGCTGCACCCGGCGGTGGTCCGGCCGGGGCGCTGCCTGGCCCGGATCGAGGTGGGCCCGCTGTCGTACGCCGAGGCGACCGGGTGGCTCGGCACCTCGGCCGGCGTCCCGCCGCAGGGCGCCACCCTCGCCGAGCTGTACGCGCTGCGCTCCGGCGCGGTCCCCGCCCCGACCGTGCCGGCCCAACCCGGCGGCTACCTCTGAGACCGGGGCCGTCACCGGCCCGTGATCTCGGGCTGGTTGGCTGCCGGGCATGAGCGGCACGCGGATCTCCCGGGGCGGGACGGTGTTCCACCGGACGTACAGCGTCCTGGTGTTCGTGGTGCTCGCCTCGCTGGACAACGTGGCGATCGGCCTGGTGCCGCCGCTCTACGAGCCGATCTCCGGCGCCCTCGGGGTGCCGCAGCGGTTGCTCGGTCTGGTCACCGCGGTCAGCTTCCTGGCCAGCGCGGTCGCCGCGGTCGGCTGGGCGTACGTGGGGGACCGGACCAACCGCAAGCCGCTGCTGATGGTGGGCACGCTGATCTGGGCGGCCGGCACCGGCGGCAGCGCGCTGGCCCAGGACTACCCGTCGTTCCTGGCCGCCCAGCTGGTGGCGGCGGTCGGCCTGGGCGCGGTCGGCTCGGTGGGCTTCTCGGTGGTGACCGACCTGATCTCGCCGCGCCGGCGAGGGCTGGTGATGAGCTTCTGGGGGCTCTCCCAGGGCGTCGGCACCCTCGCCGGGACGCTGACCGGGGGCATCCTCGGCGCGACCGACTGGCGGCGGCCGTTCCTGCTGCTCACCGTGGTGGGGTTGGCGGCCACCGTGGCGTACCTGTTCACCTACGACATCCGGCGCGGGCAGAGCGAGCCGGAGCTGGCCGCGGCGCTCGACGCCGGCGCCGAGTACGACCACCGGATCAGCCGCGCCGACCTGCCCCGGATCCTGGCCCGGCGGACCAACCGCTGGCTGATCCTCCAGGGGCTGACCGCGCAGGCGGCGTTCGGGTCGCTGGTCTGGCTGCCGGTGCTCTTCGCCGAGCGGGCCCGGGAGCAGGGCTACTCGGCGGCCACCGCGGTGGTGGTGGGCAGCGTCTTCGCCACCCTGTTCCAGCTCGGTGGGGTGCTGTCGATCGTCGGCGGGCTGGCCGGTGACGCGCTGCAACGGCGTACCCCGGGCGGGCGGGCGCTGGTCGCGGCGGTGGGCATCCTCGCGGCCGTGCCGTTCTACCTGGTGCTCTTCTTCGTGCCGATGCGCATCGACGTGCCCGACGGCGCCGGCTCCGGCGCGGTGATCCGGGCGGTGCTGGCCAGCGTGGCGACCGAGCCGACGGTGGGGTTGAGCCTGCTCACCGCGGTGGTGGCGCTGGCGTTGACCTCGGCGAACTCGCCGAACTGGTTCGCGTTGATCGCCGACGTCAACCCGCCGGAGCACCGGGGCACCGTCTACAGCCTGGGCAACCTGGTCAACGGGGTGGGCCGGGCGGCCGGCAACGGGCTGGTCGGGGTGGCCTTCCACGCGCTGCGGGTGGCCTTCCCGCCGCCGTTGAACTACGCGGTCGGGCTGGCCGCGTTCCAGCTCTTCTTCATCCCGACCGGGATCATGTACTGGCGGGCGGCCCGGACCTCGCCGGGCGACATCGAGGCCGTCCACGAGCTGCTGCACGCCCGCGCCGGCCGGCTGTGAGGAGGGGCCCCCTGTTAACGCCTCCGGTATAGCAGGGGGCCCCTCCTAACAAACAACCTCAGCCGCGGACCCAGACCGTCACGTCGGTGGGGACCCGGCCGTCGGCGTCCAGCGGCGCGCTGGCGGCCAGCAGCTCCCCGGTCGGCGCCGGCACCGGCGTCGCGCCGAAGTTGGTCAGCACCGTGATGCCCGCGTTGGTGAGGCTGAGCACCTCGTCACCCGACTCCAGGAAGCGCAGCGTCCCCCGGCCGAGCCCGTGCTCGCGGCGCAGCCGCAGCGCCGTGCGGTACAGCTCGTACGTCGAGCCGGGCACCCCGCGCTGCCGGTCCAGGGCGTACTCGGCCCAGCTCGGCGGCTGCGGCAGCCAGCTCGCGTCGGTCGGCCCGAAGCCGTACGACGGGGCGTCGGCCTCCCACGGGATCGGCACCCGGCAGCCGTCCCGGCCGCGCTGGGTGTGCCCGCTGCGCTCCCAGGTCGGGTCCTGGCGGGACTCGTCCGGCAGCGTGGTGTGCTCGGGCAGTCCCAGCTCCTCGCCCTGGTAGAGGTAGGCGGAGCCGGGCAGGGCGAGCATCAGCAGGGTGGCCGCCCGGGCCCGGCGCAGGCCGAGCGCGGCGTCCGGCTGCGGATCGCCGACGCCGATGCCGTTGGGCCGGCCGCCGCCGATGGTCAGCCCGAGCCGGGAGGCGTGCCGCACCACGTCGTGGTTGGAGAGCACCCAGGTGGTGGGGGCGCCGACCGCGTCGGTGGCCTCCAGCGAGCGGGTGATCACCGCGTACTGGGCGGGGGCGGTCCAGGAGGCGAGCAGGTACTCGAAGTTGAACGCCTGGTGCATCTCGTCGGGGCGGACGTAGCGGGCCAGCCGCTCGGCCGGCTCCACCCACGCCTCGGCGACCAGGATCCGCTCGCCGTCGTAGGAGTCGAGCAGCCGGCGCCAGTCCCGGTAGATCTCGTGCACGCCGTCCTGGTCCCACATCGGCGGGCGGGGCTTCTCCACCTCGTTGCCGGAGAGGATCTCCTGCGGCTCCTCCCAGTTGGCCAGGTCGGCCTGCTTGATCAGGCCGTGCGCCACGTCCACCCGGAAGCCGTCCACGCCCCGGTCCAGCCAGAACCGCAACACGTCGAGGAACTCCTCGCGGACCTCCGGGTTGTCCCAGTTCAGGTCGGGCTGCGCGGTGTCGAAGAGGTGCAGGTACCACTGGCCGGGGCGGCCGTCGGGTTCGGTGACCCGGGTCCAGGCCGGCCCGCCGAAGACGCTCTGCCAGTCGTTCGGCGGCTGCGCGCCGTCCGGGCCGAGGCCGTCGCGGAAGACGTACCGGTTCCGCTCGGGGCTGCCCGGGCCGGCGGCGAGCGCCGCGGTGAACCAGCGGTGCGCCGACGAGGTGTGGTTGGGGACCAGGTCGACGATGACCTTGAGGCCCTTGGCGCGGGCCTCGGCGATCAGCTTGTCGGCGTCCTCCAGCCGGCCGAAGAGCGGTTCGACGTCCCGGTAGTCGGCCACGTCGTACCCGGCGTCGGCCTGCGGCGAGGGATAGAACGGCGAGAGCCACACCGCGTCCACCCCGAGCTCGGCGAGGTGACCGAGGCGGGCGGTGATGCCGGGCAGGTCGCCGATGCCGTCGCCGTCGGAGTCGGCGAAGGAGCGCGGATAGATCTGGTAGATGACGGCTTCGGTCCACCAGCCGGTGGCCGGGCCTCCGGTGGTCTCCTGGGACGTCGCGTTCGTGTTCAGGGCGTTCTCCCGTGTGTCGAGCCGGGACGGCGGTGCCGGATGGTTCTTCTGTCTGCCCGCCGGTGGGGCGGGTGAATCCGTTCAGTCTGCCCGGGGCGGGGCGGTCGACTCGCGTACGACCAGCCGAGTGGGCAGGATCACCGGGGCCAGCGGCGCCGGTAGGTCCGGCTCCGCGCCGCCGCGGGGCCGGACGACCAGCCCGGTGTACGGCTCGACGGCCCGCCCACCCAGCGGGTCGAGCAGCAGCCGGGCGGCGAGCAACCCCTGCTCGGTGGCGGGCTGGGCGATGGTGCTCAGCCCGAGCACGCCGGCCAGGTCGTGGTCGTCGATGCCGATCACGCTGACGTCCTGCGGCACCCGCAGCCCGGCGTCGCGCAGCGCGGTCATCGCGCCCATCGCCATCTCGTCGCAGGCGGCGAAGATCGCGGTGGGCGGCTCGCCACGGGCGAGCAGTTCGGTGGCGGCCCGGTTGCCGCCGTCGATGCTGAACTGCGACTCCACGTCCAGGCTCGGGTCCAGCGGGATGCCCGCCGCCCGCAGCGCGTCCCGGTAGCCCTGGCGCCGGTCCAGGTGGGTGGTGAAGGCCAGTTCGTCGTCCGGGTCGCCGGAGATGTGGGCGATCCGCCGGTGACCGAGGTCGATCAGGTGCCGCACGGCCGTCCGCGCGGCGGCCACGTCGTCGATCCGTACGCACGGCCAGCCGGGCACGTCGGTGCCGGAGCTGACGGTGACGCCGGGCAGGTCCAGCGCGGCCAGCGCCGAGCGGTCGGCGGGGCGCAGCGGGGTGGCGACCAGCATCATGGCGTCCACCCGCTTGTGCAGGTTGGCGGTGCGCAGCAGCCGTTGGCGGTTCTGCTCCCGGCCGCCGAGGTTGTGCAGCAGCAGGTCGTAGCCGGCGGTGTGCAGGAAGTCCTCGACCGCCTCGACAACGGTGCCGAAGAACCACCGGGTGATCCGGGGGACGATCACCGCGACGGTGCCGGTCCGCCCGCCGGCGAGCCGGGAGGCGCTGGGCGAGACCGAGTAGTGCAGTTGCTCGGCGGCGGCGAGCACCCGGCGGCGGGTCGCGGCGGAGACCGTCGGCAGTCCGCGCAGGGCCCGGGAGACCGTGGCGGTGGACACCCCGGCCAGCCGGGCCACGTCGTCGATCCTGGTCATCGCACCCCCGCTCCGCGTCCCGGCCCGCCGCCGCCCGGAGGCCGGGCGACGGCGGACGTGCGGGTCAGCCCTTGACGCTGCCGGCGAGCAGGCCGCGGACGAAGTAGCGCTGCAGCGACAGGAACACGATCAGCGGTACGACGATCGAGACGAACGCGCCGGCCGTGAGTCGCTGCCACTCGTTGCCCCGGGTGCCGGCCAGCTCGGCGAGCCGGACGGTCAGCGGGGCGGTCTCGTCGCCGCCACCGGCGAAGATCAGCGCGACCAGCAGGTCGTTCCAGACCCAGAGGAACTGGAAGATGCCGATCGCCGCCAGGGCCGGGGTGATCAGCGGCAGCACGATGGTGCGGAAGATCTTCGGGTGGGTGGCCCCGTCGACCCGCGCCGCCTCCATCAGGTCGCCGGGCAGCTGCGAGATGAAGTTGTGCAGCAGGTAGACCGCGAACGGAAGCGCGAAGCAGGTGTGCGCGAACCACACCTGGGCGAACTTCTGCTCGTCGACCAGGTCCCAGGCGGGGAGGAGCTGGATCCCGCCGACGCTGACGCCGGTGGAGAAGAACCGCAGCAGCGGCACCAGGGCCATCTGCAGCGGCACGATCTGCAACGCGAAGATGCCGATGTAGAGCCAGTCCCGGCCGCGGAAGTTGATCCAGGCCAGCGCGTACGCGGCCAGCGAGGCGAACGCGATCGGGAACAGCACCGACGGGATGGTGATCGCCAGCGAGTTGATGAAGTAGCTGGCGAGCTGCCCGGACGAGCCGCTGCTGAAGAGCACGTCCTGGTAGTTCTTCAAGGTGAACTGGGGGTCGCTGAAGAACGTCCACCAGCCGGTGGTCTTGATCTGGTCCTCGGGCCGGAACGAGGAGACGAACAGGCCGAAGGTCGGGACCGTCCAGAGCAGCGCGAGCACGATCGAGACGACCGTGGCGGTGCGGCTGTTGAGCCGCTTTCGGACCCGGGCGGCTCTGGTGAGCGGCGCGGGGGGTTGGACGCCGGCTCCGACGGTGGGCGTGGCGGTGGTCATCTCAGCCCTCCCGCTGCTTGCGCAGGTTGCGGATCTGGTAGATCACGAGCGGCAGGACCAGGACGAACAGGAAGACCGCGAGCGCCGAGCCCTGCCCGTTCTCGCCGTACCGGAACGCCTGGTTGTACATCTCCGTCGCGATGACGTTGGTGTCGTAGTTGCCGTTGGTGGCGGTCCGGACGATGTCGAAGACCTTGAGCGTGGCGATCGAGATCGTCACCACCACCACGATCAGCGCCGGCCGGATGCTCGGCATGGTGATCCGCCAGAACATCTGCCACGGGGTGGTGCCGTCCAGCCGGGCCGCCTCGATGATGTCCGCCGGGATGGCCTTGATGGCCGCGGAGAGCACCACCATGGCGAAACCGGCCTGGATCCACACCATGATCACGATGAGCAGGAAGGTGTTCAGCGGCGATTCGAGCAGCCACTGCTTCGGTTCCCCGCCCAGGCTGACCACGATCTGGTTGAGCAGACCGATCTGGTCCTGCTCGTCGCCGCGGTAGGCGTAGACGAACTTCCAGATGATGGCGGCACCGACGAACGAGATCGCCATCGGCAGGAAGATCAGCGACTTGGCCACCGACTCGAAGCGGGCCCGGTCCACCAGGACGGCGTAGATCAGACCGAACCCACTCGCCACCAACGGCACCAGGAGCACCCAGATCAGGGTGTTGATCAGCACCCGGAAGATCGAGTCCTCGGCGAACATCCAGCCGTAGTTGTCCAGCCCCACCCAGTTGGTGCTGCGCGCGTCCATGAACGAGAGCAACGTGGTGCGGATGGCCGGGACCACCAGGCCGATGGTGAGCAGCAGCAGCGTCGGCAGCAGGAAGAAGAAGGCGAAGACCCCCTCCCGCTGCTTGCGTCGGCGCGGCACCGGGGCGCCGCTCGCCGAGGCCGCGACCAGTTGCGCCTCCCGGCGCCGGGCGAACCAGGTCGGCACCACGTCGAGGAGCAGGAGCAGACCGCCCACCACCGCGACGAAAGCGATCAGCCCGTACATCAGCATGAGGAACTTCGGCTGTTCCGCCGCGAAGTCGAACTCCATCAACCCTCCCTCAAGGGTTCGGATGCGGGGAGGGTGACCCGGTCCGCGATGCGGACCGGGTCACCCCTCAGATCACTTCCAGCTGCCCTCGATGTCGTTCAGGACGGTCTTGGTGTCCTTGCCGTTGATCCAGGCCACCATGCCCTTCCAGAACGTGCCCGTGCCGACGGCGGCCGGCATCAGGTCCGAGCCGTCGAAACGGAACACGGTCTTCGGGTCCTGGAGGATGCCCACGGAGAGCTTGTCCACCGGGTTCGGCACGTTGTTGATGTCGAGCTTCTTGTTCGCCGACACCCAGTCGCCGATCTTGGCCCGGCTGTTGGCGTACTCGCCGGAGGCCAGGTAGGTCTGGACGGCCTGGACCTCGGGGCGGTCGGCGAAGGCCGTGACGAACTCGCCGCCACCCAGCACCGGCTTCTGGGCCGGGTCGATGCCCGGGAAGTAGAACGCGAAGACGTCGCCGTCCTCGGCCACCTTGGTGCCCTCGGGCCACTGGTTGGCGTAGAAGGACGCCTGGCGGTGCAGGGCGCACTTGCCGGAGGTGATCGGCGTGCCGGCCTCCTGGAAGGAGGTGGTGGCGATGCTCTTCACGCCGCCGAAGCCGCCGTTGACGTACTTCTCGTTCTTGAGGATGGTGCCGACCTTGTCGAGAGCCTCGGCAACCTTGGGGTCGTTGAACGGGATGCCGTGGGTGGTCCACTGGTCGTAGACCTCGGGACCGGCCGTACGCAGCATCAGGTCCTCGAGCCAGTCGGTGGCCGGCCAGCCGGTGGCGTCACCGGACTCGATGCCGGCACACCACGGCTTGGTGCCGCTGGCCGCGATCTGGTCGCTGAGCTTGATCAGGTCGTCCCAGGTCTGCGGGACCTGCCAGCCCTTCTCCTGGAACATCTTCGGCGAGTACCAGACGAAGGACTTGACGTTCGAGCCCAGCGGCGCGCCGTAGAACTTGCCGTCGACGGTGCTGTACTTCAGCCAGTCGGGGGAGTAGTTCGCCTCGGCCATGGCCTTGGTGTCGGCGCTGGCCGGCTTGAGCTTGCCGGCGTCGGCGAACCGCTTGAGCAGGCCCGGCTGCGGGATGAAGGCGAGGTCGGGGGCGTTGCCGCCGTCCACCCGGACCGGGAGCTGGGCCTCGAACTCGCCCGAGCCCTCGTGGTCGATCTTGATCCCGGTGCAGTCCTCGAACTCCTTCCAGGACTGCTTGAGGCGCTCGTCCTCGACGTCCCGGATGGAGGAGTAGATGGTCACCTTCTTGCCGTCGTGACCGGAGTACTTCTCGTATGCCGCGCACTCGGCGGAGCCCGCCTTGTCGCTCTTCTTGTCGTTGCCGGTGCCGCAGGCGGTGGCGCCGAGCGCCAGGCCCAGGACGCCGGCGATCGCGAGAGCCTGGCGCGATCTGGCAAACGCCATGCCGATCTCCTTCCTTGCCGGCGCGCTCGCGGGGGTGCACCCGGCGCCGGTCCGATGGTCGTCCTCACATGTAAGCGCTTGCATGGTCGCGGGTCCACCCCCCGACCGGACACGGCCCGGTAACAATCCCGAAACCCGCTCACCGGCCGTGGGCGCGCTCCCACGCGCAGTGGTCCGCGGCCGACGGGGCCGGCGCGGGACGCCCTTCCCATTCATGGAAGTTTCTGCCAGGCTGAAGCCAAGACATTGAAGGATCTCAACATCGGAGGTGCTGGATGCGTAGACGTTGGTCGAGCCTGCTGGCGGCCGCCCTGCTCGTCGCGGGGAGTCTGCTGGTGCCGGCGAGCCCGGCGCTGGCCGCGCCCACGTTCAAGGTGCCCTTCCCCTGCGGGCAGTCCTGGTCCGGGCAGACCCGCAGCGACCACAGCCCGGCGTACGCGATCGACTTCAACCGCACCGACGACCTCGGCGACCCGGTGGTCGCCAGCGCGCCGGGCACCGTCGACCGGGTCACCGACCTCGGTGGCACCAGCTACGGCAAGTACGTCCGGATCGACCACGGCGGCGGCTACACCACCTACTACGCGCACCTCAACGGCTTCAACGTCTCCGTCGGCCAGAGCGTCGGCTACGGCAGGGTGATCGGCTGGGTGGGCAGCACCGGCGGGTCCACCGGCCCGCACCTGCACTACGAGCAGCGCCTCGACGGCAACGACATCCAGGCCCGGTTCAACGGCGCGCTCGCGCTGTACTGGGGCACGAAGACCTACACCAGTGACAACAACTGCTCCTCCGGCACCGCCACCGGGACGGTGAACACCGCGGGCGCCGACCTGACCGTCCGCTCCGGGCCGGGCACCGGCTACTCCGCGGTCGGCTCGGTCGCCGACGGCGCCAAGGTCACGATCTCCTGCCAGACCTCCGGCACCAGCGTCACCGGCACGTACGGCACCAGCAGCATCTGGGACCGGATCGGCTCCGGCCGGTACATCGCCGACGCCTACGTCTACACCGGCTACGACGGCTGGATTCCGAACGTGCCACGCTGCTGATCCCGGCGTCGGCCAGGTGTCAAGAGGGGCCCCCTGCCATACCGGAGGCGTTAACCGGGGGCCCCTCCTTGCACCTCAGGCGTTGAGCCGCCAGATCGCGAAGTTCAGCGCGGCGGCGAAGGTCACCCAGGCCCAGTACGGCAGCATCAGCAGGGTGGCCGGCCGGGAGATCCGCCGGAACAGCGCCACCGTCACCCCGATGGCGAGCCACATCGCCACGATCTCGGCGAACGCCAGGCCGTAGCGGCCGGCGCCGAAGAAGAGCGGGGTCCAGATCGCGTTGAGCACCAGATGGACGACCCACGCCCAGAGGGCGGGGCCGAAGCCCACCCGGCGCCAGACCAGCCAGCCGGCGATCGCGATCAGCGCGTAGAGCACCGTCCAGACCGGGCCGAACAGCCACGACGGCGGTGCCCAGGCCGGCTGCTCCAGGTTCTGGTACTCGGCGGAGGTGCCCCGGACCCCCAGCCCGCCGATGGCGGCCGCGGCGAAGGTGGCGGCGCCGAAACCGGCCAGGGCCCACCACCTGCGCGCTCCCGAGGTACGCCGGTCGGTGTTCCGCGTTATCTCCATGGTCGAGATGTTTCCGCTCCGGCGGGGCGGCAAACGTGCCCCGGCGCGGCGGGGTGCGGACAGCAGAACGCCGGGGTCGTCCTGTCCGGTTGCCCCTGTCTGGGAGGACGGGGAACCGGATCGGACGACCCCGGCGGGTCCGGTACGGCGGCGTGTAGCCGCCTCGTCAGTTGAAGATGCTGACACCACCCGGGCCGACCAGCAGCCCCACCACGATGAGGACGACGCCCCACAGGATCTGCCGGCGGAACAGCGCGAGGATGCCGGCGACCACCAGTACAACTGCGAGAATCCAGAGAATCAGCTCCATGGCTGCTGAATACCCCGGGGGGACAACCGCAAAACCTCATCACCCGACCAGATGATCTCCCAGGTGGAAGATGCTGTACGCCTGTTTGATCACCGGGTGGGCGACGTTGCGGACCCGTACCCCGCCCGGCGTGGTGCCCCGCTCGGTGCCCGCGTGCGCGTGCCCGTGCAGGGCCAGCGCCGTGGGCGCCGAGTCGATCGCCTGACCCAGCTGGTACGACCCGAGGAACGGATAGATCTCCAGTGGCTCCCCGGCCAGGGTGTCCGGCACGGGGGAGTAGTGGGTGAGCGCCACCAGCAGGTCGCAGTCCAGCCCGCGCAGCGCCTCGCCCAGCGCGTCCGCGCTCTCGTTCGTGGTCCGGACGAACGCCTTCATCTCCGGCTCGCCGAAGTCGCTGGCGCACCGGCCGGCGAAGCCGCCACCGAAGCCCTTCACCCCGGCCACCCCGAGCCGCCCGGCGGGGAACTCCAGCACGATGCCGGTCCCCTCCAGCACGGTGATCCCCGCGTCCTCCAACACCTTCACCACCCGAGGAACCTGGTCGCACTGGTGGTCGTGGTTGCCCAGCACGGTGACCACCGGCACCCCGAGGTCGCCGAACTCCTGTGCGACGCAGCGCGCCTCGGACTCGGTGCCGTGCCGGGTCAGGTCGCCGGCGAGCAGCAGCACGTCCGCGCAGTCCGGCAGCTCCTCCAGCGCGGGCCGGAACCGGCCGAGCACGTCCTGGTCCAGGTGCACGTCGCCGACGGCGGCGATGCGGATCATCGGGTTCTCCTCACGGCAGTTCCTCCACCTGGGTGGGCGCCTGGGCGCGGATCACCCCGATGTCGCTGGTGATCGGCACGTCGGGGAAGCGTTCGGCCACCCGGCGCAGGATCTCCTCGCGCCGGTGCGGGCTCTCCACCTCGCCGTACAGGACCAGGCCCCGCTCGCGGCGGACCACCGTGATGCCCTGCTCGGCGACCGCCGGGTCCTCGGCCAGCAGCCGGTGGATCTCCGCCTCGACGTACTCGTCGGGTGGTCCGGCGCCGCCGCCGTGATGCTCGGTCACACTGTCTCCCTTCCCCCGGCCGTGCCGCCGCCCGGCACCACGTCCAGCCGGTCGAGCAGCACCAGGAACGCCTCCGCGTACGGCGAGTGCTGCGTCTCCTTGCGTACCCGCTCCCAGTCGATCTGTTCCCGCAGCGAGCGGGCCAGCGGCAGGGCCCGGGCGAAGTCGCAGTAGTGCTGGGAGAAGCTCAGCAGCTTGTGCACCATCAGCTGGCTGGCCGAGAGCACCGGCATGTGGATCGCGTCGACCGGCCGGACGATGGTGTCGGCGAAGGTCTCCGCGGTGACCGGGGTCTCGATCGGCCGGTGGATCAGATCCACCATCCGGCCCTCGTCGTAGACCTTGACCAGCCAGTCCTCCGGCGGCCGTTCGGCCCGGAAGCCCTCGGCCACCAGCGCCTCCAGCGCCCGGTCGACGTCCTCCTCGCGAATCAGGAAGTCCACGTCGTGCTCGCTGGAGTGGCCGCCGTGCGCGTACACCGCGAAGCTGCCGCCCAGGGCGAACGGGATGTCGGACTGCTTGAGCACGGCGGCGACGCGTTTGAGCGTGTGCAGCAGGGTCTCGTCACCGCGCTCGGCCATCTGGGTCTCCCGTCGGTCGTGGTGGATGAGGACGGCGGTCGGATCCTCCGGTGGCGTACCCGGCATTCGGGCCGTCCACACCTGGGCGGGTGGTGGACCTCGCGAAAGGGGACGAACCACCTCCCGGGTGCGCCGCTCGGATAATCTGTGGAGGGTGCCCACGACACCGCGTGAACGGCGCCGCCGCCCCGGCCTGCGCCGGGTCGCCCTGATCGGCATCGACGGCTCGGGCAAGACCACCCAGGCGCGCCGGCTCGCCGAGGCGCTCACCGCGGCCGGACGACCGGCCACCTACCACCGCAACGCCGGCGGTCGTCGTTGGCTGGGCCGGCTGGCGCAGCGGCTGGGCCGCCCGGACGCCCAGCGCCTGGTCGGTCGGGGCGGGCTGCTCGCCGTCGAGTCGGTGCTGCGCTGGCTGGCGATCGCCGCCGCGCTGCTGAGCTGCCTGGTGACCGGCCGGACGGCGGTGATGGACCGCTACGCCGCCTGCCAGTACGCCAGCATCCGTGCGCACGGGGGGCAACGTTGGGAGCGGTTCGCCCGGGCCGGCTACCGGGTCTTCCCGCCGCCGCAGGTCACCTTCCTGCTCGCCGTCGACCCGGGCGAGGCGTACCGGCGGATCGAGCGGCGGGGCACCGACCACGAGACGATGGGCTACCTGACCGCGGCGGCCACCGCGTACCGGACCCTGCCGGAGTACGCCTCCTTCGTGGTGGTGGACGCCGCCGGCTCACCGGACGAGGTCACCCGCCGCATCCGTGAGCACCTGGCCGGATGGCTGCCCGAGGGTGGCCCGGACGGCGCGCCCGAGGTCGGCGTAGTTTTGTCGGATACGCGCAGACGTGGTTGACGGTCGAGCCCGCTGAAAGTAAGTTTCATCCGTGGCGAAGAGTCCGAAGATTTCCGCGAGTCACGAGCCCGGTGGCCTGATCGTCCACATCAGTGGCCTGCTCCCGTCGCTGTCCCCGGCGGAACAGCGGGTGGCCCGCCTGGTCGTCTCGGATCCGGCCGACGCCGCCCGCCGGACGATCACCGACCTCGCCACCGCCGCCGAGACCTCCGAGGCGACCGTCATCCGGTTCTGCCGCTCGGTCGGCATGGACGGCTATCCCCAGCTGCGGATCCGGCTCGCCGCCGAGGCCGCCCGCCGGGTCGAGCCGCCGGACGCCCGGGTCGTCGGCGGGGACATCCCACCCGGCGCCGACCTCGCCCAGATCATCGCCACCATCGCCTTCAACGACGCCCGGGCCGTCGAGGAGACCGCCGAGCAGCTCGATCCCGCGATCTGCGAGCAGGTGGTGGAGGCGATCGTCGCCGCCGGCCGGATCGACGTCTACGGCGCCGGCGCGAGCGGCTTCGTCGCCTCCGACTTCCAGCAGAAGCTGCACCGGATCGGCCGCACCGCCTTCTACTTCCCCGACGTGCACACCGCGTTGACCTCCGCGGCCCTGCTCGGCCGGGGCGACGTGGCGGTCGGCATCTCGCACACCGGCACCACCAGCGACGTGATCGAGGTGCTGGAACAGGCCCGGGCACGGGGCGCCACCACGGTGGCGCTGACCAACTTCCCCCGCTCGCCGATCACCGAGGTGGCCGACTTCGTGCTCACCACCGCCGCCCGGGAGACCACCTACCGCTCCGGGGCGATGGCCAGCCGGCTCGCCCAGCTCACCGTCGTCGACTGCCTCTTCGTCGGGGTGGCCGCCCGCAACCGGGCGCGGGCCCGCAAGGCCCTCGAGGCCACCGCCGAGGCCGTCCAGTCGCACCGGGTGGGCCCGGGGCGGAGGCGCGGGTGACCGCCGGCCGGGTCGACCCCGACGAACTCGCCACCCCCCTCCCGGCCCGTCCCGTGGTCCGGGTCGGCGCGCCCACCGAGCGGCGCAACCCGCACAGTGCCGACCTCGACCTGATGTCGACCCGGGACGTGCTGACCGTGATCAACGACGCGGACCGGCGGGTCCCGGCCGCGGTCGCCGCCGTCCTCGACGAGATCGCCACCATGGTCGACCTGGCCGTGACGGCGCTGCGTACCGGGCGGCGGGTGCACTACTTCGGCGCCGGCACCTCCGGCCGGCTCGGGGTGCTCGACGCCGCGGAGCTGGTGCCCACCTTCAACTCGCCGCGGCACTGGTTCTGCTCGCACCTCGCCGGCGGCCCGGAGGCCATGTGGCGTGCGGTCGAGGACGCCGAGGACGACGCCCGGGGCGGCGCCGCCGAGGCGGCCGACTGCGTCCGCCCCGGTGACCTGGTGGTGGGCCTGGCGGCCAGCGGACGTACGCCGTACGTGCTCGGCGCGCTCGCCGCCGCCCGGGCCCAGGCCGCGGCGACGGCGCTGGTCTGCGCCAACCCGGACGCGCCGGCCGCGACGGCGGTGGACGTCTTCGTCGGGGTGGACACCGGACCCGAGGTGGTCACCGGGTCGACCCGGATGAAGGCCGGCACCGCGCAGAAGCTGGTGCTGAACATGTTCTCCACGGCCGTGATGGTCCGGCTCGGCCGCGTCTACTCGAACCTGATGATCGACGTGGTCGCCACCAACGCCAAGCTCCGGGGGCGGATGATCGACATCCTGGAGGAGGCCACCGGCTGCGCCGAGGACATCTGCCGGCGGGCCCTGCACGAGGCCGACGGCGACCTGAAGACCGCGCTGGTCGCGTTGGTCTCCGGCGCCGAGATCCCGGCCGCCCGGGCCGCCCTGGCCCGCTCCGCCGACCAGGTCCGCGGCGCGCTGGCCCTGCTGGCCTCCTGACCGCCGCCCCCGGGCGCCGCCCGGGTGAGACGCGGGACACCCCGTCGGTGGGACTTGGCCCACGCCCCCGATTGTTCATAGGACGTGGGGGTAATCATCCCCGCATGGATGAACCGGCCGGCACGCCGGCGCGTATGTGGCAGTGACGAGGATCGCAACCGGGTGAAATCGGCCGCCGTCCCAGCTGGGACGGCACGTGGCGACACCGGCGCTGACAGCAAACGTGGACCGTGCTCCCAGCTACTACTCAGGCATTCGTGACACTTTCGACTCACGACATGGAATCCCCGACACGTCCCGGCTGTTGTGCAGGTGTCAGGCCAGCACCGGGGGGCACTGCGGAAGACGCAGGAGGGGCTGGCCGATGGATGTGGGGATGGCAAGGAACCGGGCAACCGGCGCGAGCGAGGGGACCGTGGGCAACGTGGACAAGAACATCGGAATGCGTACCGACGAGGTGGCCGAGGAGCGCGACCTGGTCGGAGTCTACCTGCACGAGATCTCCCGGACGCCACTGCTGGACGCCGCCATGGAGGTCGATCTCTCCAAGGCCATCGAGGCCGGGCTCTACGCCGAGCACCTGCTCGGCGAGGACCAGGTCCCGGCCGGCGTCGACCGGGAGGACCTCCAGCGGCTGGTCGCCGAGGGCGAGCGCGCGAAGGACCTCTTCATCCGCGCCAACCTGCGACTGGTCGTGTCGATCGCCCGGCGCTACGTCCGCTCGGGCATGCCCATGCTCGACCTGATCCAGGAGGGCAACACCGGCCTGGTCCGCGCGGTCGAGAAGTTCGACTACGAGCGGGGCTACAAGTTCTCCACCTACGCCACCTGGTGGATCCGCCAGGCGATCAGCCGGGCGATCGCCCAGCAGGAGCGCACCGTGCGGCTGCCCGTGCACCTGGTCGAGGACGTCAACCGGATGCGCAACGTCACCCGGCAGCTCACCCGTGAGCTGGGCAGCGACCCGGAGCCGGAGCAGATCGCGGCCTCCCTCGGCGTCACCGTCGAGCGGGTCAACGAGCTGCGCCGCTGGTCCCAGGACACGGTGTCGCTGGACACCCCGGTCGGCGACGACGGCGACACCAACCTGGGTGACCTGGTGGCCGACAGCGACGCCCCCTCGCCGGAGGACATCGTCCTCAGCGGGCTGGAGCGGCAGCGCATCGAGGGCCTGCTCAACCACCTCGATGACCGGTCCGCCGGCATCATGCGGGCCCGGTACGGCCTGGAGGACGGGCGGGAGCACTCGCTGACCGAGGTCGCGTCGCGCTTCTCGCTCTCCCGGGAGCGGATCCGGCAGCTGGAGATCCAGGCGCTCGGCCGGCTCCGCGAGCTGGCCCGGGCCGAAGGGCTCCAGGCGGCCTGACCCGCGCCGAAGACACCGAACGGCCGGCGTCCCTTCCCGGGGACGCCGGCCGTTCGTCGTGTTCCGGGTCAGCCGACCCGGCCGTAGCCGTACGGGGACGAGAGATCCATCGACCGCTTGCGGACGTTGCGGCCGGCGCTCGGCGCGTCGATCACCTGCCCGTCCCCCACGTAGAGGGCCACGTGTCCGAGGTCGTAGTAGAAGACCAGGTCACCGGGGCGCAACTGGCCGCGGCTGATGTGGCTGACCTTGTCCCACTGCATCGCGGCGTTGTGCGGCAGTGACTTCCCGGCCGCCCGCCAGGCGGCCAGCGTCAGCCCCGAGCAGTCGTACCCGTCGGGGCCGTCGGCGCCCCAGACGTACGGCTTGCCGATCGCGCCGTAGGCGTACCGCACCGCGGTGCCCGCGGCGCCGGAGACCGCCGGCGCCGACCCGCTCGACGTGGACGTCGAGGTGGACGTCGATCCGGTGTCCCGGTCGGCGGCGGCCTGTCGGGCCTCGGCCCGGGCCGCGCGGGCCGCCTCGGCCGCCTCGGTCGCCCGCCCGTACGCCTGGCGGCGCAGCTCGTAGAGGCGGGCCAGGTCCTTCTCGATCCGCTGCTTTGCGGCGGTCAGCTCGCGGCCCTGGGCGGCCTGGCGGGCCACCGTGGCGTCCAGTTGGGCCTTCTGGGTCAGCAGCCGGCGCTGGTTGGTGGTGTAGCCCGCGATCCGGTCCTGCCGCTGCCGGGTCAGCCGGTCCATCGTGCTGAGCCGGTCGGCCAGCGCACCCGATCCGCCCGGGGAGAGCAGGGCCTCGACGTCGCGGAGACCGCCGGTCTTGTACGCGGTCACCGCCATCTCGGCCACGTCCGCGCGGCTCTGCTCGGCCTGCGTCTCCAGCGGGCCGATCCGGGTCTTCAAGGTGGCCGCCGTGGCCTGGTTGGCCTTCATCTTCTCGGTGAGGCCGTTGTACGCCTCGACGATCCGCTCCAGTTGGAGCGAGGACTTCTCGATCTGCGCCGTGAGTTCGGCGGGGGTCGGCTCGGCCCGGACGGCCGACGCCGGTGCGATCAGCGCGGCCGCGAGGCCGGTGACCGCGAGGGAGCGCAGCAGTATCCGTAGGGACGACAAGAGCGGAGGGCTCCTCTCCCAGCAGCCGCCGGGGAGCTGCTGACGCCCCGGGCGGCACCGGGCCGGGGCCATCCGGGTGGATGGCGGTCGACCGGTCCGGCTCGCCCAAGGTAACCCGTTGCCGGAGTCAACCGCAGGGGAAGCAGGGGCGAATGTTGCATAACGGCTTCGGTGTGACGAACGCGAAACACGTTACGTGCGGTTCGGGTCGCGGTCCGGAAGGTGTCGGCGGGCGATCGCGGCCCACCCGGGCGATCCGTCGGATACGTCGTTCCGGGCGGATGCCGCACCGATGACGACCGAGAACCGGGACAAAACCGAGAGCGGGGCAGGTACCCGACGGGTCGGTGACCCGGTGCCACCAGGAAACCGCGGCACGGCCGGCGCGCGCCGGGCCGAGAATGGGAGGTCGGGCCGACGCTCCGTCGGGGGGACACCGCACGCGGTGGCCGAGGAGTCCACCGGCCCGCCGTGGGGGGAGGTCCACGTGCAGACCCGTCACCGTGCCAACCGACGAACCCGTCCCGCCGGGGCGGGGGAGGGGCACCTGCTCTACGCCCGGCCGGGGATCGTCGTCACCGTCGCCCGGTTCAGCGTCGGCCGGCAGAGCTACCCGATCGCCGAGCTCACCCACCTGCGCACCGACCGGGGCCCGCACGACCGGTTCGCCGTCCGGGTGGTCGCCGCCACCGCCGCCGTGATCGGGGCCACGGGGGTGCTGCTCGGTTTCACCGGCGGCCTGGAACGGCTGACCGCCGGGGCGTACCTCGCGCTCGGGGCGTTCGCCGTGCTGCCGGTGCTGCTGGCGCTGGCCGGCGACTGGTGGCGGCCACCGCCGTACGAGCTGTGGGGGTGGTACCGGGGCGTCGAGACGCTGCTGTTCAGCAGCGACGACCAAGGGCAGTTCGACGAGGTGACCGCCGCGCTGGACCGGGCCCGGGACCGGATCCGGTACGCCGACTGGGAAGGCGCCGCCGACCGGGCCGACCCGTGGCGGCCGGACCGCTGACGGTCAGCCGGCCACCGGCTCCGGGGTACGCGGACGCTCGGCGGCCAGCCAGTGGCTCACCCGGCGCTCGGCGTAGAAGGAGACGAACGGCACGGTGCCGGCCAGCATCACCAGCAGCATCCGCTTCAGCGGCCAGTTCAGCCGGCGGGACAGGTCGAACGTGGCCGCGAGGTAGAGCATGTACAGCCAGCCGTGGGCGGTGCCGACCACGGCCACCACCGTCGCATCGTGGAAAAGATACTTCAGCGGCATGCCGATCAGGACCAGCACCACCAGCGCGACGCCCACGATCCAGGCGATCACGCGGTACCGGGTAAGGGCTCCGCCCACCGTCGTCCGTCCTTCCGAAGCCGGCCTCAGCCGGGATAGTCACCGGGCCGGGCGCCCGGATTGGCGTTCAACCAGGTCAGGTAATGGTTGTAGGCGGCGAGGTCGCCGTCCTCCGGGGCGTCGACCGGGTGCGCCGGGCCGCGGGACACCCGCACCGGCCGGCGTACGCCCGGCACGTCGGCGGCCGGCTCGGGCCCGGCGGCCGGCGGTGTCGCCGGGCTGGTCGGCACCTCCGGCCGGTCACGCAGCGTGTGCCGGACCTCACGCCACCAGACGAAGATCACGAAGCCGGCGAAGACCGGCCACTCGATCGCGTACCCGAAGCTCAGGGTGTTGCCCTCGGCGGCCCGGTTGACCTGCCACCAGCCCAGCCCGAGAAAGCCGACGACCAGCACGACCATGGCCACGTGGCGGGCGATCCACGCCGGTGTCCAGAGCCGCTTCATGCCATCGAGGGTACCGGGACCGCCGGGCGTCTCCGACGGCGCGTCGTAGCCGTGTCCGGCGGTGCCGCGTGGGGTTTGGTGTCACGCGCTGTGGGCATCCGTCTAGTCGCCAGCCCGAACGAGAACAGGGGGCGACGATGACCGAATCAGTACGCCGGACCGGTGACGCCAGCCCGGAGCAGCGGATGCCCGAGTGGGACGGTGACCACCTCGACGAGCGGGCCACCGCCGACCCCGACGGCGAACTGCTCGGGGTGGACCCCGCCGACCTGGCCGACGACGACCTGATCCGCGAGATGCACAGCCTGCACCGCACCCGGCTGGACACCCTGCGGCACGCCGCGGACTCGGCGCTCGCCAACCACCTGCGGCGCACCGCGGAGCTGGAGACCGAGTACCTCGCCCGGCACCCCGGCCGCGAGGTCGACCCGAGCCGGCTGCGGGACGTCTGATGGCGCAGCACGCCGAGCGCGGCATGTCCGCGCCACCCGAGGTGGTGTTCAACACCGCGACCGACCCTAACCGGGCTGCGGCCTGGCTCCCGGAGGAGCTGCGCCGCTCCGGCACGCACCGGCTGGAGAACGTCGACGCCGACGAGATGCGGGCCCGCTGGACCTGCGACGACCCCGTCGGCTGGGCCGCCGACATCGACGTCGAGCCGGGTGACGCCGGCGGGGCCCGGGTGCTGCTGGACCTGGCCGGACCCGATCACGGGCTGGCCGCCGAGATCCTGGACAACCTCGCCCGCGAGGTCGCCGACAACCTGACCGCGGGCTGAGCCCCCGTGACGAGAACCGAGGAGAAGCCGGTGGCCGACGGTGGCCTGAAGCAGAAGGTGGCGCGGCTGCGCCAGGCGTACGCGCCGCACGAGCACCGGCCGCTGGAGGGCTATCTCAAGGCGATGGGCACGTACGCGGCGGTGACCGGGTCGTTGGTGGGCCTGGTCAAGGCGACGGGTCGGCCGGTGCCGGAGCGGCCCGCCACGCAGGACGTGCTGCTGCTCGCCGTCGCCACCCACAAGCTCAGCCGGCTGATCTCGAAGGACGCCATCACCAGCCCGCTGCGGGCGCCCTTCACCCGCTACGACCACCCGATCGGCAGCGGCGAGGTGATGGAGCAGGTACGCGACGAGGGCAGCCCCACCCGGCACGCCCTCGGCGAGCTGGTCAGCTGCCCGTTCTGCCTGGCCGTCTGGGTGGCCACCGGGATGACGGCGGGACTGGTGCTGGCCCCCCGGCTGACCCGGCTGGTGGCCACGGCGCTGACCGCGGTGGCGGCCTCCGACTTCCTCCAGATGGGGTACGCGGTCGCCCAGCAGGCCGCCGAGGGCGGGCACCACGACGACAAGTGACCCGCTCAGCGCGGAAGGGGCCGGCGGTTCGCCGGCCCCTTCGGTGTGTCCGTCTCCGGCCGGTGTCGCCGCCGGCCCGCCGGTCAGGTGGGGGTGGTGCCGTGGTCCTCGCCGGCCCAGCCGCGCGACGCCTCGGGCTCCCGCTCGTCCTCGTCCTCGCCGGTGATCACGTCCCGGTCCACCGCCGTCCGGTCGTGCTCGTTGGCGAAGTCCGGCTCCGGCAGGGTGTCCAGGCCCTCCGGTGGCTGGCCCAGCGCCTGAAGGTGCTCGTGTTCCTGGTTACGGTCGGTCATTGCCTGTCCCTCCGGTGGTTCCGGGTCCGCCTGGGATCGTGGCCGCGTCGGGCGGCGTGGTGTCGGGGTGCGGTTCAGCCGACCGTGCCGCCGAGCAGGTCGGCCGCCTCGTCGGCCGCGTACTCCCCCTGGGGGAGGGCGGCGATCCGGGACAGCAGCTCCGCGGGCAGCTCCGCGGCGACCGCCCGGCGGTAGATGTCCGCCTGGCTGATCCGCTCCTGGCCGTGGTAGATGTCGTCGAGCAGTTCGTCGAGCGGCCGGGTGTCCGGCTGCTCGGTCACGGGCGCGTCGTCGGTCACGACGATCAGCTACCCGGGGGCGAATCGGTCAAACGTCACCCCCGCCGGCCCCGCCGCCGTCCCGACCGGCGTGACGACGCACACCCGGCACCCCGGAACACCGGGGCCGACCCGCCGGTTGTGCAGAGCGTCGGTGTGCCCAGTGTCCCCGGGCCTCACCTGAAATGCCTTCGCGGAACACCGTCCGGCTGGAGCCGCGTCGCGCCACGCGCCGAGAGGCGACCTGCACACCGACACCCGGCGCCGCCCGGTCCCCAGGGGACCGGGCGGCGCCGCGCTTCCCATCCGCCCCCGCCCCGCCATGCCCCCGTTGATCATGAAGTTAGCGTCGAAGTGGATCTCCGTTTGTGCCGCTAACTTCATGATCAACGGGGTGGCGCGGGGGTGGTGCGGGGGAGGGGTGGGGGTCAGGCGGGGGTGGGGAGGGTGGCGCGGCGGGCTCGGACGGAGTGGGCCAGGTGGGTGAGGACCTGCTCGGTCTGCGGCCAGCCGAGGCAGGCGTCGGTGATCGACTTTCCGTACTCCAGCTCCCGGGTGGGGTCGAGGTCCTGGCGGCCCGGCTGCAGGAAGCTCTCCAGCATGATGCCGACGACCCCCCGCTGGCCGGCGGCGAGCTGCGCCGCCACGTCCTCGGCGACCAGCGGCTGCCGGCGGTGGTCCTTGCCGCTGTTGGCGTGGCTGGCGTCGATCACCACCCGTTCGGGCAGCCCCGCCGCCCGGAGCAGGTCCAGCGCGCCGGTCACCGAGGCCGCGTCGTAGTTCGGGCCGTCGTTGCCGCCGCGCAGCACCAGGTGCCCGTCGGCGTTGCCCCGGGTGTGCATGATCGCCGGGGTACCGGAGACGTCGATGCCGGGGAAGACGTGCGGTACGCCGGCCGCCCGGATCGCGTCCACCGCGGTGGCGATGCTGCCGTCCGGGCGGTTCTTCATGCCGATCGGCATGGAGAGACCGGAGGCGAGCTGCCGGTGCACCTGGCTCTCGACGGTCCGCGCGCCGATCGCGCCCCAGCCGACGGTGTCCGCGATGTACTGCGGGGTGATCGGGTCGAGGAACTCGCAGCCCACCGGCAGGCCCAGCCGCAGCACGTCGAGCAGGAGGGTACGGGCGATCCGCAGGCCCGTGTTGACGTCGCCCGAGCCGTCCAGCCGCGGGTCGTTGATCAGGCCCTTCCAGCCCACGGTCGAGCGCGGCTTCTCGAAGTAGACCCGCATCACCACCAGCAGGTCGTCGGAGAGCCGGTCGGCGGCCTCGCGCAGCCGGCCCGCGTACTCCAGGGCGGCGGCGGGGTCGTGCACCGAGCACGGGCCGACCACGACCAGCAGGCGGTCGTCGGCGCGGTCCAGCACCCGGCCGACCGCGCGCCGGCCGGCCAGCACGGCCGAGGCGAGCGGGGCGTCCAGGGGCAGGTCGTGGTGGAGCAGGGCCGGGGTGGTCAACGGCACGACGCGGTCGATCCGCTGATCGCTGACCGCGTCGGTCTCCGGGGTCGTCACGGTGGGCTGTCCTTCCGCCGACCGTCCCCCGGGGCCGGTGCCCGGGTCGAGCCGGCTGCTCGTAAAGAGAAGGGCAGGAGCTGAGAAGCTCCCGCCCGGCCGGCTCGAAACGTGGTGACGTCAGCTCATGGTGAGGTCACCGGCGTCGGAGCCGGCTGCCTAAACCATCGATACGAGCGAGTCACGTCGGCCAGCGTACCCGACTCGTCGGCCGACGCTCGCCGTCCCGTCGGAAAAGCCACCCCCGAAGTTCACCAACGTCGATGGAACTGCCGGTAACTTCATGGGCACCTGTCGGGTCCTTCGAGGGAGAGACCGATGCATCGTCGTACCGTCCTGCGCGCCACCGTCGCCGGCGCCGCCGCCTTCTCCGGGAGCCTCTGGGCCGGCGCCGCGCTCGCCGTGCCGGCCCAACCCGGCACCGGACCCTACGGGCCGCTGGGCAGCGCCGACGCCAACGGGATCCAGCTCCCCGCCGGCTTCGCCAGCCGGGTGGTCGCCCGCTCCCGGCAGGTGGTCCCCGGCACCTCGTACGCCTGGCACGACGCCCCCGACGGCGGTGCCTGCTTCACCGCCGGCACCGGCTGGATCTATGTCTCGAACTCTGAGATCTCCACCACCGGAGGTGCCTCCGCGATCCGCTTCAACTCGGACGGAACGATTTCGTCGGCGTACCGGATCCTGGGAAACACCAACCGGAACTGTGCCGGCGGGGCGACCCCGTGGGGCACCTGGCTCTCCTGTGAGGAGGTCAGCCGGGGCTACGTCTACGAGACGTACCCGCAGGGCGGGACGGCGGCGGTGCGCCGGCCCGCGCTCGGCCGGTTCAACCACGAGGCGGCCGCGGCCGACCCGGACCGCAGGGTGATCTACCTGACCGAGGACGAGACCAGCGGCTGCTTCTACCGGTTCCGGCCCACCGTCTGGGGCGACCTCTCCGCCGGCACCCTGGAGGTGCTGGTGGGCGGCACCGCCACCAGCGGCCCGGTGAGCTGGACCCGGGTCCCCGACCCCGACGGCTCGCCCACCTACACCCGTCAGCAGGTCTCCTCGGCCAAGAAGTTCAACGGTGGCGAGGGCTGCTGGTACGCGGGCGGCACCTGCTGGTTCACCACCAAGGGCGACAACCGGGTCTGGGCGTACGACGCGGTCAACCAGCGGATCGACCTGGCCTACGACGACTCCCTGGTCACCACCGGCACCGCCCCGCTGACCGGGGTGGACAACATCACCGGCTCCCGGTACGGCGACCTCTACGTCGCCGAGGACGGCGGCAACATGGAGATCTGTCTGATCACCCCGGACAGCGTGGTCACGCCGTTCCTGCGGATCACCGGGCAGAGCGGTTCCGAGATCACCGGCCCGGCGTTCTCCCCGGACGGCGGCCGGCTCTACTTCTCGTCGCAGCGCGGCACCTCCGGCTCCTCCTCGGGCGGCATCACCTACGAGGTGCGCGGCCCGTTCCGCTGAGCCACCGCGCCGGACACCGGGGCGGGCGTGCCGGCCGGGCCGCCGGGGTAACACCCCCGGCATGACCCACGAGCAGAACGATCAGGACCGGGTGGAGTCCCGCGCGCACCTGTTGCCCGAGGAGGCGGCGGTCGGCAGCGACGACCCGCAGGCCCAGGCCGACGCCATCCTCACCGAGTCCGACATCAGGGAGGACGACCAGAACGCCGCGCCGGACACCGTCCTGGAACACCGCACCTCGGATCAGACCGTCACCCCGATCGAACCCCCCGACTGAGCCGACGCCCCCCGGGCCCGGCGGGACCCTCGGTAGGTCTGCTCGCGCAGCCAGGCGAGCAGACCCACCGCCCGCAGCCCGGGCGGCAGGTTCCCGATCGGGTCGAAGGCCAGCGCCCGGTCCGCCCGCTCGTCGAGCCGGTCGCCCAGGGTGACCTGACCGACCGGGTGCCAGGGCCCGACCGCCGACCCGGCCGCGAGCACCAGCCGGGGCCGCCGCGCCCCGGTCACCGCCGTCAGTTCGGCCAGGCCGCGACCCAGCTCCGGCGACTCCGGGTCGGCCAACGCCGCCAGCCACACCCGCCGCGCCTCCGCCCGGAACGGCATGATCGTGGTGTACGTCCCGGTGAACCGCCGCCGGGGCAGCGGCAGGTTCCGCAGCACCGGCGGCGCGCCACTGGAGCTGACCAGCAGGTCGACCGGGCCGTCGCCGGTGTCGTGCAGGCGCACCGCCAGGCCCAGCAGGTCCGGCCAGGCGCCCGGGGTGGGCGTGCCCTTGGAGAGTCGGACGGTGCCCCGGTACCGGCCCGGCCGGTCCAGCAGGGGCACCCCGGTCGGCGGCACCGCGCCCCAGATCAGCACGTCGGCGGTGAACGAGCGGCCGGCCGGGTGCAGCAGGCGACGGGTGCGGCGCAGCCGGGTCAGCGCGGCGGCCGCGCCCGCGACGACCACGGCCGCGCCGGCGGCGGAGGCGGGGGAGACGGTCGGCATGACACTGCCCTACCCGCGGCGGACCCGACGATGCCGCCGCGACACGTCACCTTTCCGCCCCGGAGATCGGATAGCGTCGGGTCATGCCCGACAGCGGTTACCCCTGGCCCATCGAGACCACCCAACTGGACAACGGCCTGCGCGTGGTGGTCAGCGAGGACCGCACCGCCCCGGCGGTCGCGGTCAACCTCTGGTACGACGTCGGCTCCCGCCACGAGCCGGACGGGCAGACCGGGTTCGCGCACCTCTTCGAGCACCTGATGTTCGAGGGCTCGGTGAACGTGGCGAAGACCGAGCACATGAAGCTCGTCCAGGGCTCCGGCGGCACGCTCAACGCCACCACCAACCCGGACCGCACCAACTACTTCGAGACCGTCCCGGCCGAGCACCTGGAGCTGGCGCTCTGGCTGGAGGCCGACCGGATGGGCGGCCTGGTGCCCGCGCTGACCCAGGAGACCCTGGACAACCAGCGTGAGGTGGTCAAGAACGAGCGGCGACAGCGCTACGAGAACGTCCCGTACGGCGACGCCTGGCTGCGCCTGCTGCCGCTGCTCTACCCGCCGGGCCACCCGTACCACCACGCGACGATCGGCTCGATGGCCGACCTGAACGCCGCCGACCTGGCCACCTTCCAGGCCTTCCACTCGACCTACTACGCGCCGAACAACGCGGTGCTGACGGTCACCGGGGACGCCGGCGCCGACGAGGTGTTCAAGCTGGCCGAGCGGTACTTCGGCGCCATCCCGCGCCGTGACGACATCCCCGCCGCGCCGGACGGCCGTACCGTCGCGGCCACCGGCCGGCCGGCCGTCGAGCGGGTCACCGGCGACGTCCCGGCCCCCCGGGTGTACGTCGCCCACCGCACCCACCCCTACGGCAGCCCCGGGTACGACGTGACCACGGTGCTCGCCACCGTCCTCGGCGACGGCCGGGGCAGCCGGCTCTACCAGCGCCTCGCCGACGGCGAGCGGCTCGCCCAGCCGGACAGCGTCGGGGCGTACGGGGTGGACCTGGCGCACGCGCCGGCGCCGCTGATCGCCACCGCCACCGCCCGCCCCGGGGTGGGCGCGCAGCGGCTCGCCGCCGGTCTGGCCGAGGTGGTCGACGAGCTGGCCACGGTGCCGGTGACGGCGAGCGAGCTGGACCGGGCCAAGGCCATGCTGAGCACCCAGTGGTGGCGGCAGATGGCCACCGTGGAGGGTCGCGCCGACGCCCTGGGCCGGTACGCCACCCAGCTCGGCGACCCGGCGAAGGTCGGTGAGCGGCTGCCGGCCTGGCTCGCGGTGACCGCCGAGCAGATCGCCGAGGCGGCCGCCGACGTGCTGCGCGCCGAGGACCGGGTGACCCTGACCTACCTGCCGGAGGAGACCTCATGACGCTGATCGCCGCCCGCCCCGGTCCGGGCGCCGCCCGCCCGTACCGGTTCCCGTCGGTGGTCCGCCGCCAGGTCGCCGGTGGCCAGGTCGTCGCCGCACACCTGCCCGGGCAGAACCTCGCCGTCGCGCTGCTGCTGTTGGACGCCGGCGCCGGTCGGGAGCCGGTCGGCAAGGAGGGGCTCGGCGGGGTGCTCGCCAAGGCGCTGGAGGAGGGCACGGCGCACCGGGACGCCACCGCCTTCGCGCTGGCCGTGGAGGGGCTCGGCACCGAGCTGGTGACCGCACTGGACTGGGACACCTTCCAGGTCAGCGTCCAGGTCCCGGTGGACCGGCTGAACGCTGCGGTGGAGCTGCTCGCCGAGGCCGTCCGGACGCCGCGACTCGACCCGGACGACGTCCGGCGGGTCCGCGACGACGAGGCCACCGCGCTGCGGATGGACTGGGCGAACCCGGGCCCGCGGGCCGACGCGGCGCTGCGGGGCGCCCTGTTCGGCGCCGAGAACCGGTGGGGCCGGCCGATGTACGGCGACCCGGAGTCGGTGGCCGGACTGGACGTGGAGGACGTCACGGTCTTCCACTCCGAGTGGTTCATCCGGCCGGGCACCCTGATCGTCGTGGGCGACCTGGACCGGCTCGACCTGGACGCGCTCGGTGCGGCGGCGTTCGCCGGGGCCGGTGGCGGCCCGGTGGAGCGCGGCGGACCGATCGAGGCACCGCTGCCGGCGCAGCGGCGGATCATCCTGGTGGACCGGCCCGGCTCGGTCCAGTCCACGCTGCGGCTGGGTCACCCGTCGCCGCACCGCGCCCACCCGGACCACATGGCGATGATGCTCACCGGCACGGTCCTCGGTGGCGCGTTCACCTCCCGCCTCAACCACCTGCTGCGCGAGGTGCGCGGTTACACGTACGGCATCCGCGCCGACTTCGCCCCGTCCCGCCGGTTCGGTCGCTTCGCGGTCGCCTCCGGGGTGCAGACCGCGGTCACCGCGCCGGCCCTGGTGGAGGCGGTCGGTGAGATCACCCGTACCCAGGTCGGCGGGGTGACCGAGGACGAGGTGGCGGTGGCCCGCTCCTGGCGGGCCGGCCAGCTCTCGGTCGAGCTCCAGAGCCCGCGGGCGATCGCGGCGGCGCTGACCACGCTGGTGGTGCACGACCTGCCGGACGACTACCACGCCCGGCTGCGCGAGTCGCTGCTCGCCGCGGACGCCGGGCTGGTCTCGGCGGCCGCCGCCGAGCACCTGCACCCGGAGGCGTTGACCCTGGTCATCGAGGGTGACGCCGCGGTGGTCCGGGACGAGCTGCGGGCGGCCGGGCTCGGCGAGGTGACCGACGCCACCCGCTAGATCGCGGCCGTCCGGCCCGGGCGGTGGGAAAGCCTTCCCACCCGGGCCGGACGGCTGGGTAGCCTCGCCACCATGAGGATTGGCATTGTGGGGGCCACCGGCCAGGTCGGTGGCGTGATGCGGCAGGTGCTGGCGGAGCGGGACTTCCCGGCGGAGCAGGTGCGGTTGTTCGCCTCCGCCCGGTCGGCGGGGCGGACCCTGCCCTGGCGCGACGGCGAGGTGACCGTCGAGGACGCGGCCACCGCCGACTACGCCGGGCTCGACATCGTGCTCTTCTCGGCCGGGAAGGGCACCTCGATGGAGCTGGCCCCCCGGGTGGCCGCCGCCGGCGCGGTCGTCATCGACAACTCCTCGGCCTACCGGATGGACCCGCAGGTCCCGCTGGTGGTGGCCGAGGTCAACCCGCACGCGGTCGCCGACCGCCCCAGGGGCATCATCGCCAACCCGAACTGCACCACCATGGCCGCGATGCCGGTGCTGCGCCCGCTGCACGCCGAGGCCGGCCTGGTCAGCCTGGTCGTCTCCACCTACCAGGCGGTCTCCGGGGCCGGCCTGGCCGGCGTCGCGGAGCTGGACGAGCAGGTCCGCAAGGTCGCCGAGGACGCCGCCGCGCTGGCCTTCGACGGAACGGCGGTGCAGTTCCCGGCGCCGCGCTCCTTCGCCCGGCCGATCGCGTTCAACGTACTGCCGCTGGCCGGCTCGATCGTCGACGACGGTTCGAACGAGACCGACGAGGAGCAGAAGCTCCGCAACGAGAGCCGCAAGATCCTCGAACTGCCCGAGTTGAAGGTCTCCGGCACCTGCGTGCGGGTGCCCGTCTTCACCGGCCACTCGCTCCAGATCAACGCCCGGTTCGCCCGGCCGCTCAGCCCGCAGCGGGCCCGGGAGCTGCTCGACGGCGCGCCCGGCGTCGCCCTCTCCGACGTGCCCACCCCGCTTCAGGCGGCCGGCCAGGACCCGACGTACGTGGGCCGGATCCGGGCCGACGAGACCGTCGAGCACGGGCTGGCGCTGTTCTGCTCCAACGACAACCTGCGCAAGGGTGCGGCGCTGAACGCGGTGCAGCTCGCCGAGCTGGTCGCCGCCGAGCTCGGCTGAGCCAGGCCGCCGCCGGGCCGGGGCCGCTGGTCCCCGGTCGGGCCTGGGCGCCATCGTGGTGAGCGACATTCCTGACAGGCATGAACGTGACCCTCAGGAATGTCGCTCACCGGCGGACGGTCTGCCGGGCGGTGTGGTGGTGCCGCCCGACGCCGCGCCGGTCGAAGCGCTCGCGCGCAACCCTCCGATGCGGTGGGATGGAGTCCGGGACCGCACCGACCGCGGAGGACACCATGGCTGACGAGCAGCACCAGCAGGCCCTGACCGACCTGATCGCCGGGAAGTGGCTCGGCGTGCTGGCCACCATCAAGCGGGACGGCCGGCCGCAACTGTCCAACGTGGTCTACTCCTTCGAGCGGGACCGCGGGCTGATCCGGGTGTCGGTCACCGAGGGCCGGGCCAAGACCGCGAACCTGCGCCGCGACCCCCGGGCCAGCTTCCACGTCAGCAGCGACGACGGCTGGGCGTACGCGGTGGCGGAGGCGCGGGCCGAGCTGACCCCGGTGGCGGCCCGGCCGGACGACCCGACGGTGGAGGAGCTGGTCGGGCTCTACCGGGCGGTGCAGGGTGAGCACCCCGACTGGGACGACTTCCGGGGGGCCATGGTGGCCGAGGGGCGGCTGGTGCTGCGCCTGCACGTGGAGCGGTTCTACGGTATGCCAGCCCGCGGCTGACGGCTGGGACGGGGGAGCGATGGAGGGCGGCCGGCGGGCCGAGGAGGACGAGGTCGCCGGGCTGCGGTCGGACACCGGTCGGGCGATCGGCTTCAGCGACGCGGTCTTCGCCATCATCATCACCCTGCTCGTGCTGGACCTGCGCATCCCGGAGGTGCCACCGGGCGGGCTGCTGCACGCCCTGCTCGACCAGTGGCCGGTGTACCTGGCGTACGTCACCTCGTACCTGTACGTGGCGGTGAACTGGCTGAACCACAAGGGGACCTTCCACCGGGTCCGCTGCACGGACGTCGGGTTGCAGTGGGCCAACCTGGCGGTGCTCTTCACCGTGGCCCTGCTGCCCTTCGTCACCGCGGTCGTCTCCGACGCGGTGCAGCACGGCAACCGGTTCGACGAGCGGGTGGCGGTGAGCTGCTACGGGATGCTCGGGGTCGTCCTGTCAGCCGCCTGGCTCTGGCTCTACCACTACCTCAGCCGGCACCGGGAACTGCTGCAATCGCACGTGCCGGCCAGCTTCTTCGCCGGGGAGCGGCTGCGGGCCGTGCTCGGAGTGGCGGCGTACGCGGTCGCCGGTCTGGTCGGCTGGCTGGTCAGCGTGCCGGCGGCGCTGCTGGTGCTGCTGCTGTTGCCGGCCTTCTACGGCCTGTCCAGCAACGGCCTGGCCGACCTCCGGCGACGGGCCCACCGCTGACCCGGTCGCCAGGCGACCCCCGCGCGTTACCGCTGCGGTCGCACGGGTAGACGGGGCGTGCCGACACCGAGAGGGGAGCACCATGACAACGGTCGGAGAGTTCATGACGACCCGGTTGGTGACGATGGACGGCAACGACACGCTGACCGCGGCGGCCCAGGAGATGCGCGACAGCGCCATCGGGGACGTCGTGGTGTGCGACGGCGACAACGTGGTGGGCATCGTCACGGACCGGGACATCACTGTCCGGGGCGTCGCCGAGGGGCGCAGCCCGGACACCACCCGGTTGAACGAGATCACCAGCAAGGACGTGATCACCGTCAGCCAGCACGACGACGCGGTGGCCGCCGCCGACCTCATGCGCACCTACGCCGTACGCCGGCTGCCGGTGATCGAGGACGGCCGGCTCGTGGGTCTGGTCTCGATGGGTGACCTCGCGGTCGAACGCGAACCCCAGTCGGTGCTCGCGGACATCAGCGCCGACGAGCCCAACAACTGACGTCCGCCGCGGACACGACGACGGCGCCGGTCCCCTCGGGGGCCGGCGCCGTCGCTCGTGCACCGACCGGCCTCACCCGAAGCGGGTGAGGTTGACGCCGTACCCGACGGGGACCCGGTTGCGAACGTCGAGACGCCGCGGACCGGCGGGAGGAGTTGACCCGATGGTGGACGCGACCACCCGGTTCTTCGAGGACCTGGACCGGCGGGGGTACGAGCCCCTGCTGGCCAAGACCTCGGGAACCCTGCGCTTCGACCTGCACGAGGGGGCGCAGACCACGCACTGGATGTTGCAGATCGACCGGGGCCGGTTGGAGGTGACCCAGGAGGACCGGGAGGCCGACACGGTGGTGGGCAGCGACCCACGGCTCTTCGGTGACCTCGTCACCGGCGATGAGAACGCCATCGCGGCCCTGCTCCGCGGCGACATGACGGTCTCCGGCGACCTACGGCTGGTGCTCCAGGTCGAGCGGTTGTTTCCCGGCCCGGCGGACTCGCGCGGTCCGCACCGCGCGTTCCAGAGGGAGATGAGCTGATGGCGCAGAGCAACACGGTCCGGATCCTGGACGGCAACACGTTCGTGGTCTGCGAGGACACCGGCGACATCGAGGCGACGCCGAGCGAGCCCACCGGCCTGTTCTCCCTCGACATCCGGTTTCTGTCGAAGTGGGTGCTGACCGTCAACGGCGAGCGGCTCAACGCGCTCTCCTACGACGACCTCCAGTACTACGAGTCCCGCTTCTTCCTGGTGCCCGGGATGGCCACGCACTACGTCGACGCCAAGTTGTCGATCATCCGGGAGCGGGCGGTGGGCGGCAGCTTCCGGGAGACGCTGACCATCCTCAACCACGACGAGAAGCCGGTCGACCTGGAGATCCGGATGGAGGCGGCCTCCGACTTCGCCGACCTGTTCCAGGTCAAGGACGAGATCCTGAACAAGAAGGGCGAGCTCTACACCGAGGCCGAGTCGGACCGGCTGCGGCTGGGCTACCGCCGGGGGAACTTCCGGCGGGAGACGGTGATCTCCTCGTCCGAGCCGGCCCGCTACGACCAGCGCGGCTTCGCGTACTCGGTGCACCTGGAGCCGAACCAGCAGTGGGACACCGACATCGACGTGCAGACCTTCGCGGTCGGCCCGGGCGGCCGGGACCTACGGATGGGGCTCCGGGCGCACGGCACCGAGCGGCTCGCCCTCCAGCACGACCTGGAGGAGTGGATCGCCAAGGCGCCGAAGGTGAACAGCGAGCACGGCCGGGTCTCGGCCACCTACCGCCGCAGCATCGTGGACCTGGCCGCGTTGCGCTTCTCGCCGCTGTCACTCGGCGGCCAGACGCTCCCCGCCGCCGGCCTGCCCTGGTTCATGACCATGTTCGGCCGGGACAGCATCCTCACCTGCCTCCAGGTGCTGCCGTTCGCGCCGGAGCTGTCCAAGACCACGCTGCGGATCCTGGGCGCCCTCCAGGGCACCCGGTTCGACGACTTCCGCGACGAGGACCCGGGCCGGATCCTGCACGAGATGCGGTACGGCGAGACGGCCGCCTTCGAGGAGCAGCCGCACTCGCCCTACTACGGCTCGGTCGACGCCACCCCGCTGTTCGTGGTGCTGCTCGACGAGTACGAGAAGTGGAGCGGGGACGTCGCGCTGGTCAAGGAGTTGGAGGCGGAGTGCCGGGCGGCGTTGCGGTGGATCGACGACTACGCCGACCTGGTGGGCAACGGCTACATCTGGTACGAACGGCGCAACACCGACACGGGCCTGGAGAACCAGTGCTGGAAGGACTCCTGGGACTCCATCTCCTACCGCGACGGCACCCTGCCCGGGTTCCCCCGGGCCACCTGCGAGGTGCAGGGCTACGCGTACGACGCGAAGGTGCGCGCCGCGCGGATGGCCCGCGAGTTCTGGGGCGACCCCGGCTTCGCCGACCAGCTGGAGCGGGAGGCGGCCGAGCTGAAGGAGCGCTTCAACCGGGACTGGTGGGTCGCCGACGGAGGCTACTACGCGCTGGCGCTGGACCCGCAGGGCCGCCAGGTCTCCACGCTCAGCTCCAACATCGGCCACCTGCTGTGGAGCGGCATCGTCGACGACGATCGCGCCGAGCAGGTCGCCCAGCATCTGGTCGGACCGCGGCTCTTCTCCGGCTGGGGGGTGCGTACGCTCGCCGAGGGCGAGGTCCGGTACAACCCGATCGGCTACCACAACGGGACGATCTGGCCGTTCGACAACTCCTTCATCGCCTGGGGGCTGCGCCGGTACGGCTTCGCCGAGGAGGCGGCCACGATCGCCAGCGGCATCCTCGACGCGGCGACGTACTTCGACGGGCGGCTGCCGGAGGCGTTCGGCGGCTACCACCGCGACCTGACGAAGTTCCCGGTGGAGTACCCGACGGCGTGCAGCCCGCAGGCCTGGTCGACCGGCACGCCGCTGCTGCTGATCCGCACCATGCTCGGGCTGGAGCCGCACGAGGGGCACCTCGCGGTCGACCCGCGGCTGCCGGTGGGCATGGGCCGGATCGAGGTGCTGGACATCCCGGGCCGGTGGGGCCGGGTCGACGCGTTCGCCCGGGGCCGCCTCGACCTGCACAACCTGGACGCCTGACCCTGCTTGCAATGAGGGGCCCCTGGTCGACCGGCGAGGGGCCCTTGCGACACCTCAGCTGCGGGGGTGCAGGCAGAACTCGTTGCCCTCGGGGTCGGCCAGCACGGTCCAGCCGGGCAGCTCCCGGACCACGGTGGCGCCCGCGTCCAGCACGGCGGCCCGTTCCTCGGCGTCGCCGACCAGGTCCAGGTGCATCCGGCCGGGCGCCGCCGGCTCCGGCGTGGGGCTGATCCACACGTCGAGGCGGTGGCCGTGCGGGTCGCGCAGCAGCACCGACTCGGTCGGCCCGAGCGCACGGTCGGCGAGCTTCGCCCGGTCCTCGTCGGCCACCGGCAGCCCGGTCACCTCGCTCCAGAACGCGGCGAGCAGGTAGGGGTCGCGGCAGTGGATGACGACGGCGGCGAGGTCGGGCATGAGCCGACGGTAACCGGGCGGCCGGCCGGTCCGGCCCGGGTCGGGCAAGGTTCACGCCGGACGGCGTCGCGCCTACGGTCCCGTAACCTACGCGGGGTAAAGTTGGCGGATGCCGGAACTCGTGTACCCGCCCGTCATCACCGCCGCCAAGACGATGTTCCGGGTCCTGGACCTGCGCCTGACCGTCGAGGGCAGCCACCACGTGCCCCGCACCGGTGGCGCGGTCATGGCCAGCAACCACGTCAGCTACCTGGACTTCATCTTCTGCGGCTACGGCGCGCACGAGTCCCGCCGGCTGGTCCGGTTCATGGCCAAGCACGAGGTGTTCGCGCACAAGGTCTCCGGTCCGCTGATGCGCGGCATGAAGCACATCCCGGTCAACCGGGCGGCCGGCGCCGGTTCGTACAACGCCGCGGTGGACGCGCTGCGCCGCGGCGAGGTGGTGGGCGTCTTCCCGGAGGCCACGATCAGCCGGTCGTTGACGGTCAAGGAGCTCAAGAGCGGCACCACCCGGATGGCCCAGCAGGCGGGGGTCCCGGTGCTGCCGGTGGCGCTCTGGGGCACCCAGCGGCTCTGGACCAAGGGCCGGCCCAAGACCCTGACCCGCCGGCACACCCCGATCACCATCCTGATCGGCGAGCCGATGGACCCGGCCGCGTACCCGGACGCCAACGCCATGACCGTCGACCTGAAGTCCCGGCTGACCGCGCTGGTCGACCGGGCCCAGCGGGAGTACCCGGACCAGCCCGCCGGCCCCGACGACAGCTGGTGGCTGCCGGCGCACCTCGGCGGCACCGCGCCCACCCTGGAGCAGGCCGTCGAGCTGGACCGCCGGGTCCGCCGCACCACCACCTCCTGAGCGGGCCGCCCCGACGCGGGTGACGCCGGTCAGCAGGCGGAGCCGGGGCGGCCGCGCGGCCGCCCGCCGGAACCGGTCGCCGTTCGCAGCGGCCAGGTCGGCTCCGGATCGGCGTACGGGCGGTAGTAGTCGTCCCGGGACAGGAACTCCACCGGCAGGGCGCCCGGCAGGGTGACCCGGCCGGTGCACGGCGCGGCGGTGAGCCGCGTCGTCAGTTCGTCCCGCTCGGGCGGGGAGAGGTCCACCAGCTCCGGGTGCACCAGCCGGAAGGTGGCGGCGGCCCGGCGCACCTGCCCGCCCAGCGCGCCGACGACGGCGGCCGGCCCGCCGAGGGCCAGCGCCGGCTGGCGGATGGTCCGCAGCGCGTCGCAGACCACCAGCAGTTCCACCGTGCCGTCCGGGTCACCGCCGTCCGGCAGCAGCTCCAGCCGGGACGGCCACTGCCAGCGGACCTCGCCGCTGACCAGGCGGGACAGCCGGGCCGGGCGCCGGTGCCGGGCGCCGGCCGGGCCGTCCCGCCCGGAGACCAGGGCCAGCTCCGACCCGGTGCAGACGTACGTCACCCGGCGGTCGGTGACGGTCACCGTCGCCGTCGCCGGCAGCGTCCACTGGCGGGAGGTCACCGTCGGGCCGAGCAGGTAGCCGGAGACCTGCAGCCGGTGCTGTGCGATCACCTGCTCGCCGGGCTCGGGGACCAGCGTGTACCGCCGGTCGAGCAGCGGACCGGGGGTGTTCTGGGCGGCGTCGAAGCGGTGCGGTCCGATGAAGAAGGGCGACGAGTTCTCGGGCATCCGCACGACCTCCCGGGAGGAGTTGGCCTCTGCGATCGAGTGTGGCGGAATGCGGTACCGGGTGTCATGACCGCCGTTAGGGGGTCGGCCGGTCAGCGGCCGCGTGTGACCGGTAGATGCCGATGTCCTCCGGACGGACCAGGCCGTCCTCGATCGCCCGTGCCAACAGTGCGGCCTTGGTGCGGGCAGGTCTGCCCGCCCGGGTGTACTTGATCCGGGCCCGGTCGACGTACTGCTTCACCGTGTGCTCGCTGATCCGCATCCGCCGGGCCACCGACGCCTTCGACATCGACTGGAACCACAGCAGCAGCGCCTCACGCTCCTTGTCGGACAGTGCCGGCCGGTCCGGCCGCGGGTCGCCGACCATGGCCCCGGCCAGCGCCGGCGGCACGTACGGGCGGTCCTGCGCCGCCGCCAGCACCGTGGCCACGCAGTGTTCCCGCCCCTCGTGCTTGGCCAGGAACGCCACCGCGCCCGCGTCCAGGGCGGCCAGCATCGTCGCCGGCTCGGTGTGTTCGGAGTAGACCACCACCCGCCGGCCGGCGGCGCTGAGCTCGGCCAGCCGGTCGAGCACCATCCGCCCGTGCAGCCGCAGGTCGAGCAGGAGCACGTCGGCCTCCGGGGCGGCCCGCAGCACCTCGTCCGGATCGTCCCCGGTGGCCAGTACGCGCAGCCGGGGTTCGGTGGCCAGCCACGCCCGTACCCCGTCGATCACCACCGGGTGGTCGTCCACGATCGCCACCCCGACCGGCGGCACCCCGGTCACCGCTTCCGCCATCGGGTCTGTGTCCACCGGATCCCCCCGTCCCGCTCGTACACGTGGTCCACCTTTTCGTCGTCGACGGCGGGCGCCGGCGGCCCGCTGCCGTCCCCGGGGCCCCGGTCCGGGGTGACCAGACCGACGGTGACCTCGTCCGGGCCGGCGACCACGGTCAGCCGGGCCCAGTCCCGGGCGCCGGCCAGTTCGGTGGTCAGCGGGTCGGCCAGCGCCCGCCGGACCGGCACCGGCAGCGGCGGTGGCACACCGACGTTGACCAGGTCGACCGCCAGGCCACCGCATTCGGCCAGGTCGGCCGCGGCGCGCAGCTCGTGCAGCAGCGGGTCCGGCACGTCGTCGGACTCGGCGATCAGGCGGCGCAGCCGGGCGGCGGCCGTCGCGCAGCGCCGCTGCACCGCCGGGTCGCCCGGGTCGGCGCGGCCCTGCGCGAGGTCGTCGAGGACCTCCCCGGCGGCGGCGCTGACCAGCGCCAGCCGGGCCTGCCGGTCGCGCCGGGCACGTTCCGCGGCGGCCCGTTCCGCCTCGACGGCGAGCGCGGCGGCGGCGGTGCCCGCCCGTTCCCGGGCCATCCCGGCGATGGCCGCGGCGCCGACGAAGACGGCCACCGGCAACGACGAGGTGCCGTAGACGTACATCGCGAAGCGGGCCAGGTCGGCCGGCGCGGTGACACCCCGGGCCACCAGGGTGGCCAGGGCGATCGCCGAGTGCGCGGCGAGCAGCAGGAGCAGCCGGGAGGTGCGCCGCCCCCAGACCGCGAGCAGCAGGAACCAGCCCAGCCCGCTCCACACCCAGTTGGCGGCGGCGAACAGATGCCGGTCGCCGACCGCGGCGAAGACCACCGCGTCGCAGGCCAGCAGCAGCCCGGCCAGCGGCGCGGCCGGCAGCGGGTCGGCGCGCAGCAGGCGGTGGCCGGCCAGCAGACCGATCCCGGCGACGAGCAACCAGGCCGCGCCGGCCAGCGGCGCGGCCGGCAACTGCGACCGGGCGGCCAGCTGGCCCGGCAGCCCGACCACCAGGTGCCAGGCCAGCGCGATCGCCACCGCGGCGACCCGGGCGCCCCGGTCCGAGGCACGGGCCACCGCCGCCGGGTCGCCGGCCGCGTCCGGCTCCGCACCGCCGGGGTACGCCGTCGTGACCGCGCCCGGCCGTCGCGGCCAGCGCTGAGCCGGCGGGTCGACGGTGGTGCCGAGGTCAGCCGACACGGGACCACTCCAGCCGGATCCGGGTGCCGGCGCCGGGGGCGGACTCGACGGTGGCGGCCCCGCCGACCGCGGCCATCCGGCCGTGCACCGACTCGCGCAGCCCGTACCGGTGCGCGGGCACGGCGGCCGGGTCGAAGCCGGGACCGTCGTCGGTCAGCTCCACGGCCACCCCGTGCGCCGTCGACGCGAGCCGCAGCGTGACCGTGGCGCCGGGCGCGTGCCGGACGACGTTGGACAGCGCGGCGGCGACGCTCTCCGCCACCGCCTCGGCGACCGGGCCGGGGACGGCGCACGCCGTCAGGTCGGCGTCGACCGCCAGCTCGGGGTGGCGGTCCAGTACGGCCCGGAGCAGGGCGTCCACCGAGGCCGGCGCGTCGACCGGCGCGGACCGGGCGTCCGCCAGCCGGGCGAGGGCCCGTAGGTCCGCGGCGCACCGGGCACGCAGCGTGGCCGACCCGGGCGCGACCGCGCCGAGGCCGACCATGGTCAGCGTGCCGAGCACCGTGTCGTGCAGGTCGCGGTTCTGCCGGCGTTCGTCCTCGCGGGCCGTCCGGGCCACCAGCGCCTCCCGGGCCAGCCGCTGGTATTCGGCGAAGGCCCGGTCGGCGCGCCCGATCCGGCGGCGCATCACCTGCGTCATCATCGCCGTGCAGACGGTCTGGGCCAGCAGCGTGATCGCGTGGGCCCGCCCCTCGGCCGGGTTGCCGGCGGCGTACGCCCCGGTGACGTAGGCCGAGGTGACCAGCACCCCGGCCGGCACGGACCAGCGGGCCGGCACGGTCGCCTGGGTGTTGATCACGGTGGTGCTGGCCAGCACCGCCACCCAGCTGCCCTCGCCGGGCAGCACCTCGGGCGCCACCAGCCACGGGATCAGCAGGCAGGTGGCGGTGGTCAGCGCCACGTCACCGGCGACCAGCACGGGACCGACGCCGTGCCGCAGGGCGCGGACGGCGTACCCGATCGACCACGCGGTCAGCAGGGCCACCACCGGCAGCAGCAACCACGGCCGGACCGGGGGTGTGCGTACCGCCAGGGCGACGGCCGCGCCGGCCAGGCCGCAGGTGACCCGCAGCAGCGCCGGCAGGGTGGTGAAGACCAGACCGAAGGCGCCGCCCGCCGGCCGGTCGAGCGCTGTCGGTGGGGTGGTCGAAACGGCAACGGCCGGCATCGGGAGAGGCGGTCCTTCCGGCAGCGATCCCGGACGGGCCCGCGCGGACGTAGATCGACGTCGGAGAATAGCACGAGGCATCCGCCCTGGTCACCCTCGGTACGCACCCCGTCGCCCGGGTGCGGAGGCCCCCGGCTCGACGTCGTCGTCCGCCGCGGTCCGCCCGGCGGGGCGGCCGGTGGTGCGGTTGACTGGCGGCATGACTGACGACTCCCGGCGACTGCGGGTCGCCTTCCTCGGCCTGGGACGGATGGGCGCCCCGATGGCCCGGCACGTGCTGGCCGCCGGCCACGACCTGGCTGTGTGGAACCGCAGCCCCGGCAGGGCGGAGGCCCTGGGATCGGCCGGCGCGACGGTCGCCGGCAGCCCCGCCGAGGCCGCCGCCGGCCGGGACGTGGTGGTGCTGATGCTCGCCGACCCGGACGCAGTGGAGCAGGTGCTGCTCGGTCCGGACGGGGTCACCTCGGGCGCGGCGCCGGAAACCCTGGTGGTCGACGCCAGCACCATCGGCCCGGACGCCTCCCGGCGGATGGCCGACCGGCTGCGCGAGCACCGCCTGCGCTACGTCGACGCGCCGGTCTACGGGTCGGTCGGCCCGGCCACCGAGGGCACCCTCGGCGTGCTGGCCGGCGGCGACGACGCCGACGTGGCGGCGGCCCGCCCGCTGCTGGAACTCTGGGGCGACCCGGAGCAGGTGCGGCACGTCGGCCCGACCGGGGCGGGCAGCGCCGCGAAACTGGTCCGCAACCTCACCCTCGGTCTGGCCCTGGCCGGCATCGGCGACGCGCTGCGCCTGGCCGCCACCCTCGACCTGCCCGCCGACGTGGTGGACGAGCTGATCGCCGCCGGCCCGCTCGGCGCGGCCTTCCCCGGCGTACGCCAGATCCTGGCCGCCGGACCACCGGAGACGGCCGGTTTCACGGTGGACATGCTCACCAAGGACCTGCGGCTCTGCCTGGCGACCGAGCCGAAGCTGCCGCTGGTCGAGGCGGCCCGCGGGGTCGGCGACGCGGCCCACGCCGACGGGCACGGCCAGGACGACACCCGCGCCCTGCCGCTCTGGATGCGCGACGCCGACCGCGACTGACTGACGGCCCGGTGGCGGCGGACCGGCACCGCGCGGTGCCGGCCCCGCAGCGCCGTACCCCCCACCTCGCAGCGGGCGCACCCCTGTCGGGTACGCACCCGCTCAGCACCGCCAGACGCGGGGCCCCAGGTGGCGGCTGCCGGGATCGCTGAACGCCGAGCCGACCACCAGCCCGTCGTCGGAGACGTCCGACGCCCGGCCGGTCCGCCCGTCGGGCAGGGTCAACTCGACAGGCTTCCCGGCCCGCAGCACCGTGCCGAGGGCGACCACCCAACCCGAGGCGTTCACCGCCGTACCCGGTCCGTACGGCTGCGACCCGGTGCCGTGCGTCCACCGGGGACCCACGATCACCTGACCGGTGCGGAGGTTCCACCGGGCGACGGACTCCGACGGCCAGGCCCCGCCGGTCACCCAGTCGCCCCGCGCCGCGTACGCCAGGCCGGTCTGGCCGGCCGGAACCGGCAGCTTACGGCCGACGCCCCGCTGGTTCCAGGCGTACGCCGCCGTCCCGACGCCGTCGACGTAGGTCCCGCCGACCAGCGTGCCGTCGTCGGTGATGGCGTGGACGTTGGCGCCCGCCGGCAGCGGCAGCCGGACGGCCGTGGTCGAGCCCGCCTTCCAGAGCAGGGCGATGCTGCCCTCGCCGCCGGAGTTGCCGCTCGGCTCCACATTGATCACGACGTCGCCCGCGCGGTTGATCTTCGGTGTCGGGTACGGGTGCCACTTCCCCGGCGGGGTACGCAGCCGCGTCCAGACACCGTCGGCGTAGCGGGCGACGTACTCCTGCCTGCCGTTCTGAACCAGGCCGACCACGACGCCACCGGCGTTGACGGCGGTGGCCTGGACCGACGTCCCGGGCACCGGCAGCGCCCGCGGCTTCCCGTCGGTCCACAGGACCGGCCGGAAGTCCTGCCCGACGGTGCCGTTGCCCACGACGTACCGGCCGGTCGGGTCGACCGCGGCGGGTTCGACGTTCCGCGTGCCGGGCGGCACGGGCAGCTCGGCCGGGCGGCAGCCGGCGGTCGGGCCGGCCTTGGTGGCGGGCGTGGCCGGCGGCGTCGCCCTGGCCGGCGTGGTCGCCGCCGGGGTGGTGGCGGTCGGCCCGAGGGCCGACCGGTCCGCCGGGCGACCCGTACCGCCGGTCAGCACCGGCGGCACCGCCAGCAGCGCCGCCGTGGCCAGCGCGACCCCGCCGGACGCCCGCAGCGAGCGGCGGCGAAAGGCGGCCCGGCGCCCGGCACCGAGCAGGGCCGCCACCTCGATCCGGCTCGGCGGCACGTCGACCGCCGCGAGCCGGTCCCGCAACTGATCTTCCTCGTCCATCATCGACCCTTCGTGGTGTTCGCGGCACCGACCGGATGCCGGGGGCCGAGCGCCTCCCGGAGCGCGGCGAGCCCGCGCGCGCACTGGCTCTTGACGTTGCCCGTCGAGCAGCCGAGCGCCGCCGCCGTCGCCTCGACCGACAGGTCCCCGAAGTAGCGCAGCACCACGACCGCCCGCTGCCCCTTCGGCAGCGCCCGCAACGCCGTCACCAGCTCGTCACGCGCCTCCACGTCGTCGTCGGGCGCGGCGGTCAGCTCCGGGACCCGGTCGCCGAGCAGCACCCGCGACCACCGGCGACGCCGCTCGTCGAGGTAACGTCGCACCAGGATCCGGTGCACGTACCCGTCGAGGTTGTCGGCGCCCACGGCCCGCGACCAGTTCAGATAGAGCGCGGTGAGCGTCGCCTGCACGATGTCGTCGGCCTGGAAGGCGTCGGCGCACAGCAGGTACGCGGTGCGGTGCAGGCGGGGTAGCCGGGCCGTCACGTACTCGACGTACTCCCGTTCGAGGTCGGGCCGCATCCTGCTCCTCTTCCAGCCGGCTCCTGTCATCCCCTAGTCGCGGTAAGCCCGGTGGAAGGTTGCACGGTGGCCGTCAGTCGCCCAGGTATCCGGTGGCGGGGTCGATCTGGGCGAGGAAATCGCGGATGTGTCGCTCCAGCTCCGGCCGGCTCAGCTCGTGACCGTCGGACCGGCCCAGTCCGAAGCCGTACGGGTGCGGCCCGGTGAGCCAGTCGAAGTCGTAGGTGCCCGGGGCGTCGGCGCGTCGCCGGACGCGGAAGTCCTCACCGTCGACGGTGATCAGGAGGGGTTCGCCCTGGTAGGTGGGGGAGTGTTCCGGGGGCGCCAGGCCCGGCTCCGGCTCGTCGTGCACCGCTGCTCCCCTCCGCCGCGGGCACCGACCCACCCGCTCGGCGGAACACTCCGGTCACCGCCGACCCCGACCGCACAATTGTCCGTCCCGGTCCCAACTCTTCGCCGCCGATCGTCGTCTTAGCTGGTATGTCACCTCCACATGACCGGTCGGGAAGGGGCGAAGGTGGACGCTTCCGTCGCTGACTTCGACGCGTTCGTCCGGGCCAGGACGCCCGCCCTGATCCGTTCGGCCTACCTGCTCACCGGCGATCAGCACCTGGCCGAGGACCTCGTGCAGAGCGCGCTGGGGCTGACCCATCGCGCCTGGCGGAACCTGCACGCCACCGGAAACGCCGAGGCGTACGCCCGCAAGACGATGTACCACCTCCAGGTGACCCGCTGGCGGCGGCGCCGCGTCGTCGAGGCGTTCACCGGTCACCTGCCCGACTGGTCCGGGGTGCAGTCCGACCACGCCGACCACACGGTGCTGCGGTTGTCGTTGCGCAGTGCGCTGTCCCGCCTCACCCCCAAACAGCGAGCGGTGATCATCCTGAGGTTCTTCGACGACCTGACCGAGGCGCAGGCGGCGGAGACCATGGGGGTCAGCGTCGGCACCATCAAGAGCCAGACCGCGAAGGCGCTCGAGCGGCTGCGGATCCTCGCGCCCGAGCTCGACGGCCTCCACAAGACCGGAGGGACGCGATGATCGACATCGACGACCTGCGCCGAGGACTGAGTGAGATCGCCGCCGAGGCGGATGCGGTCGACCTGCGCGAGCGGGCCCTCGCCACCTCCCACCGCATCCGGGTCCGTCGTACCGCGGCCAGCGTGGTCGCCGGACTCACCGTCGCCGCCGTGGCACTGGGCACCGTCATCGGGGTCCGCGCCGACCGCCCACCCGTGCCGTCCGCAACCACCCCGGCACCGACGGCACCGGCACCGACCACGCTGCCGACCGAGCAGCAGAGCGGGCAGCCGGACATCGGCCCACTCGCGTCGGCCACCGTCACGGTGCCCTCCTGGGGGGCCACCGCGGACGCCACCTGCACGACGGGCACGGTCACCCTGACCGGTGGCCAGTCCCCGGGCGACGGCGTGCACCGGGCGGTGAACGTCCTGTCGTACGTCGCGACGGACGTCGACCTGGACGGCGCCGAGGACTACGTGGCCCACCTGATGTGTGGCGAGGGGCCGGAGTCGGGCGGCAGTCAGATCGTGGCGTTCCGCCGCACCGGCCGGACCTTCGTGCCGATCGGCCGGGTCGTCGGCACGCGGGACGGACTCGCGATGATGGACCATCTCGAGGCGCGCGGCGATGGGCGGGTCGCCGTGCTGGTCTCGAAGGAGTACACCGACGGCGGGCAGAACTCGGTGCCGAACCAGTGGCGTACGTATGCCTGGCGGGACGGCCGGTTCCGGCAGGTGGCGGGCCCGACGACGTTCCCCGCGCGGCCACCGGCGGCCCGGCTCTCCGTCGTCGCCTCCGCGCTGCCGTTCCGGCCGGTCGGCAACGGGTTCACCGGCCGGCTGACGGTGACGGTGAGCAACGAGGGCGACGTCGACGTCGCCCGGCTGCAGATCCTGCTCGTCCTGCCGGCTCAGCTCCGGCCGGCGGGTGCGGGCTGGCAGGGTTGTGCCGTCCGGCCGTCCAGCGACCAGACGGCACTCGTCTGCACCCTCCCCGGACCACGCGCGCGGTCGCGCATCTCGGTGCCGTTCACGTTCGCCGCGGACGACCGGCCGGTGTCGCTCGACGATCCGGTCGGCCTCGGCAACCACTACGTGTCCATCTCGCAGCTGCCGCCGTTCGACGGGCAGGTCACGATCGACGAGCCGGAGGCGGTCATCCCGATCAGCGTGCCCTGAACCGCGGCCGCAGAGCCCCGGCCGGGGTCACCGACGCCGGTCGGGGCGGCCCCGTGCCGGGTCAGGCCCAGGGTGGGGTGTGGCGGCTCAGGTAGGCGCGGGCCCGGGGGAGCGGGTCGCCCCAGTACTGGTGCGGCAGGCGGGAGTGGTGCGCCGCGCAGAACTCGGCCAGGTCGTCGCCGAGCGCGACGCGTTCCAGCGGCCGGTCCTCGAAGGCCGCGTTGGCCGCGAGCAGTTCCGGCTCCGGGTTCCAGCCCGAATGGTCGTACGCCCAGCCGTCCCGGACGGCCCAGACGTGGAAGACCTGCGGGTCACCCACGTAGCGCACCCCGGCCAGGTCGATCCGCCGGTCGGGAAAGGAGTCCCGGCACGTCCAGGCGAGGATGTGACAGGCGCCGGCGGCGAAGAACGCCTGGTCCGAGCGCTCCCAGGCGACGCGCTGATCCGCGCGCTCGATCGGCGTACGCCGGAACCGGCCTGCTGCTGTGGCGACCACGGACCCGACGTTAGCGGGTGTCTCAGTTGGTGAGGTCGCGGCCTCGGGCATGATCTTCTATTCGTGGCGGATGTTGTCGGGGACATGATCCAGACCTGGGCGCCGGAGGACTTGTGGGCGGTCGCGCAGCCGTTGATTCCGGCCGCAGGGTGGTGGGAAGCGGCGGGCTGAAGACCGGGCCGTCCTGGCGGCGATCGCGTACATGGTGCAGGCCGGCTTCTCGTTGCGGAAGCTGCACGCTGCCCGATCGTGCGGTTGTGGGAGCAGGCCATGGGCGGAGTTAGTTCGTGCCGTTCCTGGCCTTCGACGCCGAGATCCGCGCCATCGTCTGCTCCACCAAGGCCATCGAGAGCGTCAGCGCCCGCATCCGCCGCGCTGTCCGCGCCCGCGGGCACTTCCCGAACGCGGCCGCCGCGCTCACTGTCAGTCGACGGCGCGGGTGATCTCCTCGTAGGCCGCGTAGTTCTCCGCCAGCTCGGCGAGCTTGCCGCGCACCATGGTGAGGCCGAAGCTGCCGAGGGCCAGGCGCAATGGCGGGTTCTCGATGCCCGTGATGTCGGCAATCGCGGACATCGACTTCTCGAGGTCGGCGCGCACCGAGGTCTTGCCGAACGCCGCCATGGCATCCCGGGCCGGATCGTAGTCGTTCAGGGGCGTCCCGGCCTGGCGCAGGTTCTGGAAGAACGGGGTGGTGAACCCGGCTGGCTCGACGATGGTCACGTCGATGCCGAGCGGGGCGACCTCCTTCGCCAAGCCTTCGCCGATGCCCTCGACGGCGAACTTTGAACTGGTGTAGCTGGACATGGTCGGCAGGCTCACCTGGCCGCCCATCGACGAGGTGATGAGGATGTGCCCCGCCCGCCGTTGACGCATCTGGGGCAGGACCGCCTGGATGACGGCCACCACGCCGAAGACGTTGGTCTCGTACTGGTCGCGCCACTGGTCGAGAGAGACCTCCTCCAGCGTCCCCAGCTGCGCATACCCGGCGTTGTTGACCACGGCGTCGATCTGGCCGAACCGCTCGGTGGCCTCGCTGACGGCGGCGCGGATCGTCTCCGGGTTCGTGACGTCGAGGGGGAGCACGAGCACGCCAGGGAGTTCCGCGAAGGACGGGTCCGCCTTCGCCGGGTCGCGCAGTGTCGCTGCGACGTTCCAGCCTCGCCGTGCAAACTGCAGCACCAGTTCGTGCCCCATGCCGGTGGAGGTACCCGTGATCAGCACGGTCTTTGTCATCGGTTACTCCCAAGATCACTACCATACGGAATGTTCACTCGTGGAACAGCTCGCATACCGCCCCTGCCAGCGGTGGAGGAGGCGCGCACTGGCCCAGCCCCCGGGAGCCTAACGGCGCAAATGGAACATCAAGCCCTATCCGATCAAAGTGTATTGTCGGTCCCATGGTGGCCTCGGACGTCGGTGCCGGCAGCGGCGGCACCAGGTGCTCGCCAGCGCGGTGACCGTCTTCTTCGCGCGGCACGGCCTCCGCAAGACGTCGATGGACCGAGTGGCCCAGGCCGGCGACATCTCCAGACCCGGCCTGTACTTCTACTTTTGCTTCTCGACCAAGGAAGACCTGTTCCGGGCGGCGGTCGCGCACGACCTCGACACCGCCCTGTCGCAGCGTGGACGAGGCGCTCGCGGACGAGGCGCTCGCGGACGAGGCGCTCGCGGACGAGACGACGCACCTCCCCGCGCGACTGGTCGAAGCGTTTCACGCCTGGCTCGGGCGGTACGTCGGTGCGGACGTCGAGGCTCTCATTTGGAGCAATGCCCGGCTGGTCGGCATAAGGGGGTGTCTCAGTCGGTGATTTTTGCGAGTCGGCGGTGGCAGATGAGGACGGCGGCGAAGTCGGCGAAGGCTTGGAAATGTTCGGCTTTGCGTTCGTAGCGGCGGGCGAGCCGCCGGGGCATCGCATCCAACAGCGGGAACAGCAACTGCGCGTCCGGGGTGTTCGCGGCGGAGATCAACACCTGCAGCGGAACGCCCCGCCGGTCGCACAACACGTGGATCTTCGAGCCTGGTTTGCCGCGGTCGACCGGGTTTGGCCCCGTCAGGTCCCCCTTTTCAGCGCCCGGACACTGATCGAGTCGATCATCACTCTCGGCCAGTCGATCCCACCGGCGGTGTTCAACCGGTGCAGCAGCTCGTGATGGATCTGCTCCCACAAGCCGTACCGGGTCCACTCGGTGAACCGGCGGTGCACCGTCGGCCGCGACACCCCGAACAACGCAGCGGGCAGCTTCCGCCACGAGCAGCCGGCCTGCACCATGTACGCGATCGCCGCCAGGACGGCCCGGTCTTCAGCCCGCCGCTTCCCACCACCCTGCGGCCGGAATCAACGGCTGCGCGACCGCCCACAAGTCCTCCGGCGCCCAGGTCTGGATCATGTCCCCGACAACATCCGCCACGAATAGAAGATCATGCCCGAGGCCGCGACCTCACCAACTGAGACACCCCCTTAGTGCCTCAGCCGGCGGCGCGGTGGCCCGGAACGGTGCGGGACTGAGCGCGGTCAGCGGGTCCGGGTCTCCCAGACCGGCCGTTGGGGATCGTCGTTGCGCACGACGACGTCGACGTGATCGGTCGGGCGGACCGTGGCGAGGTACAACCGCTGGGCGGGGAGGTAGCGCTCACGCCAGCGCCGCTCCACGTCGGCCCGGGACGACACCCGGCGCTCCCGGACCACCGCCCGATCCACCGTCGTGTCGAGCGCGGTCGACACGAAGATGCTCAGGTCCCACCGGTCGGCAAGCTCCGGGCGCATGAGGAACACGCCGTCGAGGACCAGCACGGCGTCGGCGGAGGCGGTCCTGACCGGCGGGAACGACACGGTGTCCGTGCCGTGGTCGTAGACCGCGGTCCGGAAGCGGCGATCCCCGCCCGGGCCGAGCGGGTCCAGCAGGACCCGCTTCAGCGAACCGTGGTCGTGGGTGTCGACGTAGCAGCCCTCGGCCGAGTACTCACCGCGCCGGTAGCGCCGGGCACGGGGGAAGAGAAAGTCGTCGATCGTGGCGCGTACGACCTCGCGGCCCCGCCCGCGCAGGGCGACGGCCAGCTCGTCGGCGAGGGTGGTCTTGCCGGCGGCGGGGGGCCCGTCGACAGCCACCCGCGTCGGGTGAGCCACGGCGACGGACCCGACCGCCTCGACCAGGTGGCAGATCAGCTCGTCGCGGCTACCTCGCTGCATGTCCTGCTCCCGCCCGATTCTCGCCGTCGAAGGACTCAGCGGGCAGGATCCGGCCGCCACTCCCGCCGGAGCAGGCCGTACACCCACGAGTCGGAGACGTCGCCGTTGACGACGCAGTCCTCCCGCAACGTGCCTTCCCGGACGAAGCCGAGCTTCTCCAGCACCCGGCCGGAGGCCAGGTTGCGGGTGTCGGCCTCGGCCTGGACCCGGTTCAGGTCCAGCGTGTCGAAGGCCCACCCCAGCAGGGCGCGGGCGGCCTCCGTCGCGTAGCCGTGACCCCACGACGTCTCCGTGAAGCAGTAGCCCAGCGACGCGCTGCGGAACTCCGGATTCCACCGGTGCAGGGTGCACCAGCCGATGAACGCGCCGTCGGAGACACGATCGACGGCCAGCCGCGCCCCGGTGCCCTCCTCCGCCATCCGCCGGCAGACCGCCAGGAACCGTTCGGCGCGCGCCGGTTCGGTCCAGGGTGGTGAGTCCCAGTAGCGCAGCACGTGGGCGTTGCTCTGGAGCGCGAAGAGACCGTCCGCATCCGCGTCGGTGAAGGGACGCAGGGTCAGGCGGGTGGTGTGCAGCGTGGGGGTGGACAGCGCCATGTGCGTCATGGTCTCTCACGTTGCCCGGTCGGTGGGGGTCACCGCTCGGCGTCGTAGGCGCGCCGGGCCCGCTCCACCTCGCCGAGGTGGGCGTCGGCCCAGGTGGTCAGGTGGGCGAAGAGCGGGCCGAGGCTGGCACCCAGCTCGGTGATCTCGTACTCGACCCGGGGCGGCACCTCGGCATGGTAGGTGCGCCCCACCAGCCCGTCGCGTTCGAGCTGACGCAGCCGCTGCGTGAGCACCTTCGGGGTGATGCTGGTCAGCCGGCGTTCCAGCTCCACGAAGCGCTGCCGACCGTACTCGTGGAGAGCCCACAGGATGGGCGTGGTCCACCGGCTGAACACGATGTCGACGACCGGAGTGACCGGGCACGCCAGCTCGGGATCCGCAGACCGCTCCACGTGTCCTCCGTCACAAGTCCATTACTATCCTCTAGGTACCTACTATATCGACGCTACTAACGTCTCCTCCAGCCGCGCGAACGACGCGGTCGAAATTGGAGGAACAGAGATGCTCGTCGTGACAGGCGCCACCGGAAACGTCGGCCGTACGCTCGTGTCGACCCTCGCGGCGTCGGGCGCCGCGGTGACGGCGGTGTCCCGTGGCCGGCGCCCGGTCGCCGTACCGGACGGGGTTGCCCACCACCTCGCCGACCTCGAACGCCCCGAGAGCCTGCGCCCCGCGCTCGCCGGCGCCGAAGCGCTGTTCCTGCTCGTGGAGGGCGCCGGGGCGCACCTCGACGTGCCCGAGATCCTCCGGCTCGCCGCGGCCGGCGGCGTGAAGCGCATCGTGCTCCAGTCCTCGCAGGCGGTCGGCACACGGCCGGAGGCGGCGTCGCACGCACCCCTGCACGCCATCGAGGACCAGGTGCGCCGGTCCGGCCTCGGCTGGACGATCCTGCGCCCCGGCGGCTTCGCCTCCAACGCCTTCGCGTGGGCCGAACCGGTCCGGGTCGGGCGGACGGTGGCCGCACCGTTCGGCGACGTCGGCCTGCCGCTGGTCGACCCGGACGACATCGCCGAGGTGGCCGCCGCCGTCCTCCGCGACGGCGCGCACGACGGCCGCACGTACGAGCTGACCGGCCCGGCGCTGAGCACGCCGCGCGAACGGGTCGCCGATCTCGCCGCCGCGCTCGGCGAGCCGATCGACTTCGTCGAGCAGACGCCCGACGAGGCCCGCAGGCAGATGCTGGGGTTCATGCCGCCCCCGGTGGTGGAGGGCACGCTGGCGATCCTCGGCGCGCCGACCCGATCGGAGCAGCGGATCAGCCCGGACGTGGCGGAGGTCCTGGGCCGGCAGCCACGCCCCTTCGCCGCCTGGGCGGCGCGCAACATCGACGCCTTCCGTTGACCGTACCGATGGCCGTACAGCCAGCCTGCGGTGTTCGCTGGTGCTCAGGCGAGAACCTTGGCACTGCGGGCGAGGGTGGCCCGACGCACCACGTAGGACACGGCAACCCCCGAACACATGACCAACAGCAGCGACAGCAGGCCGGCATCCTGGGACATGCGAGCCCACAGCGGCATCTCGGCATCGCCGCCCGGCCCGCCCAGATCCCTCGCCCCGCCGGTCATCACGGCGGGCCGCCACAGCAGCGCGTACTCCCGCGGGGCCTCGGTCGCAGTGAACCTGGCTGCCACGAACGCGATCACCGACGCGTGTATCGCGACGACTCCACCCACCACACCAAGCGCGATCGCGAGGCCGGGGCGTAGCCGCCCCAGCAGAAGGACGGTGGTGAGAAGCACGGCACTCCACAGCACGGCAGCAAGCACCACCGCCAACGACCGGGCACCGAGCGGACCCGTTATGACCGTCAGCGCTGTCACCGATGCGAGAAGGACTCCCATCAGGGGCAGGAGGCCCAGGCGGCGCCGGTGGGCCAGCAAACTGCCCAGCAGTACCCCACCCGCTGACAGCACGATCGCTACCCCGGAGAAGAACAGGACCTCGGACGGCATCGGCGCGATCCCCCTCGCGGTAGGCATCCCATGACGTGACAGCGGACGATACCCGGTATCACGTCGGCTTCGCGGTCCCTGAAAGCGGCAGCCCTCATGAGCGGGGGAGGTAGGTGTGCGGCCCGGCAGGATTCGAACCTGCGGCCTTGGGATTAGAAGAAGATCGCGGATGGCTGGTCGGCCGCAAGTTCGCCTGGTGGTGCCGCCTGCCGCTGTCTGGTGAGGTCTGGGTGTGCGGGTTGTCTTGGCTGTACGAATGGCTGTACGACGGGTCACTTCTCCCAGACCGGTACTGACGGAAGTCTGCGCTCGGCGCGCGCCCGATCCATCACTTCCTGGATGAACTCTGTCTTTGCCCGCGCATAGTCGCCCGGCGCGATCCCGGCAGTGGCAATCTCCTGCTTGAGCTGGGCGTATCGCGCTGCGTCCTCCGGGTGCTCACGTAGGTAGTCCCGGAGAATCCGTTGGTTGCGTGTGGGCCAGCTGGCGGCGTCGACCACGTGCAGGATGTGGGTCCTCGTCCCGTCAACCGCCCGCACGTAGAGCAGCCGATCCGTCATGCCGTTGAAGTGGCGGGCGTATCCCAGTCCGACCAATGCGCTCTCGTGCTGCTCCACCAGGCCGAGCTGGTCCACCGAGGCCATCAGGTCAATGACCGGCTTTGCGGCGAGTCCGGGGACAGCAGTCGAGCCGATGTGTTCGACCTCTTGAAGGACGTCCGGCAGCGACTGACGAAGTTGCGCAATTGCGGCGTCTGCCAGCGCTGGCCAAGCCGGGTTGTATGACTCGATTTCGATGGCCTGGTGGGGCATGCGCTGAGAGTAGGACAGCTATTGCGGTGGCGGTGTCCTGGCGGATCTCCTCGTCGGGCAGTCGTCGACCGTCCCGGGAGGCTCGTAGCCCTTGTGGTGCCCGGCGAGGTGATCCGCTCCCGGCTGATCTCTGCGGAGGGTCCCGGTTCGGGGCAGGGCCCCGAGGTCTTCGTGGTTCTTGTCGTCAGTCAACGTGGCCGGCCGGCCCGACCGATGCCGGCCGGAGGTCGCCAGCAGGCCGAGGCCGGGCCGGCGCGGTCCGCTTGCGGGCCGCCTTGATCTGATAGAGCGGACTTCGGCAGTGTTGATCCGGAGGCGGCCTGTCCTCCGTCGGTTGATGGGCGAAACACGTCCGCCAGGTGATCTGCGACGTGCGCGGGTCCCGGCACGGCGGAGTGCGCCTAACGCTGATGGACCTTCCGGCTGGCGTAGGGTCTGCGCCGTGGCAGGTCATTGGGATCCGGAAGACGGACCGGACGGCTTCCTCGCAGCAACAGTGCAGCAGGCGCGCCGCGTGCTCCAGGTCGAGGAAGGCTGGCCTACCTATGACGCGGGTCTGGAGTTCCAGGGCTTGGCCGTGAGCGCTATGTCGGAGACCCCCAAAGGCGAATACCTTCCGAGCACACCGACCGCGCTCAACCTAATCTGGGGAGCACTGACGGATGAGATGGACGCTCCTGGCAGAGGAGCGCCGGAACAGGACGCCGCGGCGGTCCGACACATGAAGCAGGCGGCGGCAGAGTGGCTGACGGTCGTGGACTCGCCGGAAGACAGGGCGGCCTACCTCGATCGCTGGGTACACGATGAGTGCGGCTACGAGCGGAGCCTTTCCTGAACCAGCTCGGTTTGCTCGAACTTCTCCACTGAAGGGCGGCCATCTGAGAGGCGCTGTCGCACATCACCTGGCGGAGATGTGTCGCACATCAGCTGTCGGATCACGGATCCGGAGGCGGGCGAGCGACCGTGCGATTCAGCGTGAGCCAGTTGGGTCGAGGAGGCGTACGCCGTCGTGGTGCCGGACAGCGGGCGGTGCGTCAGCGTCAAGGGCATCGAGGATTCGGGCGGCGAAGGTCTCGTTCATCTCGGCGCGTACGCGTTCCGGGGTCCACCAGTCGACCGCCGCCGACTCCTCGGTCGGACGTGGTGTGCCGGCGACGAGCTGGGCGCGGAAGACCAGCGCGACGACGCCGAGCTTCATGTTCTTGTAGACGCCGGTGAGCCGGACCGGCTCGACCTGCACCCCGGTCTCTTCCACGACCTCGCGGCGCATGCCGTCCTCGATCGCCTCGTCCAGCTCCAGGACACCGCCGGGGAGCTGCCATGCGCCGTTGTCCCGCCGTTGGATGACCAGGACGCGGCCCTGCTCGTCGGGGATGACGGCGGCGACGCTGACGGAGTGGCGGGGGTGGGTCACGCGTGCTCCTCGAAGATGCAAAGTGCGGCAGTAGCGTCGTCGTGGCGCTTGTAGCGGAAGTGGCCAGCCCGAGAGGGGTCGGCGTTCTCGGCTTCGCGGACGCGTCGGATCAGCTCGTGGGGTCCGTCCTCGGTGAGCATGTCGAGGAGCTGCCGCCAGTCCAGGAGCCGGTACTCGTCCACGGCGCAGGAAGTGCCGTCGGTGAGTAGAGCTGCCCGGCGTACCCGTCGCGGGCCGCGTAGGTCGAGGGTTCCGGTCACCGCTTGTCGAGCGGCTTCCGGGTTGGCGGCGGCGGTCCAGTAGCCGTGGGGCTGGTTGGTGAGTTCGTACTTGCCTGGCGTGGGTCGTCCGGCGGGCAGTTCGGTGCCGTGGAGTGCCAGGGCTTCGCGGCGGAGCTCGGCCACCGCGATGCCGAATCGCGGGTCGGTGAGGACGGTGACGGTGTCGCCCTGGTCCACGACGAGGGTGCAGTCGGACAGGATCAGGTAGTCGAGCTGGTCCTGGGCAGGGCGGAGCAGGCAGACGGTGGCGGCCGGCGTCGCCGGGTTGTCGAGATCGCATCGGCCGTCGTGGTCGACGCGCACGCGCTCGATCGCCTCGGCCAGCAGTTCGGGCAAGCCCGCGGCTGCCTCCTCGCCTGCGACCTGGGCGAGGCGACTGGTGAGTCGCTGGACGTACCAGGCCGGGCCGTGGACGCATCCGCTGTCACGGTCGCGGGGTGTGGTCACGCCGTCGAAGACACCGACCAGCGATCCGACGTGCAGGGCGGCATCCTCGTTGATCGCGCGGCCGGGCGCTGCTTCGGAGGCGAGGCGGACGCGCATCATCGGCCCGTGGACGCCGGCTGGTCGTCCCACCCGTAGCGCAGGGTCCACACGTGGCCGGGCATGACGTGGATGCAGACCTCGATCGGTCGGTCCTCGGCGGTGTAGGCGACGTGCCAGATCTCGAAGACCGGCTGCGAGGCGTCCAGGTCGAGGGTGCGCTGTTCTTTCTCGCTGGGCATGCGGATCGACACGTCCTCGGTGAAGCGCACCGGTCCGTGCCCCAGCTCCGCGAGGCGGCCGTAGGAGCCGCCCTTGCCGGCGTCGGCCTGCATCAGCGGCTTGCAGTCCTTCGTGATGGACCAGGGCAGGTACGAGTCCGCGATCTGCGTCGGCTCGTCGTTGGCGTAGAGGACCCGGCTACGCAGCAACGACGCCTCACCCTTGCGCAAGCCGAGAGTCTGCGCGACCGCTGGTGGGGTCGTCGTACGTCCGATCTGCCGGTACTCGGTGCGGGACTTGAGGCTGAGCTTCCCGACTTCGACCTCGCCGGCGCCGCTGCCCTCCTGCCGGGCGGCGTAGCGGGCCTGGGCGTCACGGTGGATGCGGGGAAGGGACCGGACGACGGTGCCGGTGCCCCGGCGGACCTTCACGTCGCCGGACGAGCGGAGCAGGCCGACGGCGCGGTTGACGGTGACCCGGGAGACGCGCAGCTCCTCGGCAAGCCGGTCCTCGCTGGGCAGGAGAGACCCGGCCGGGTAGGTGCCGTCCTGGATGCGGCCACGGATCAGCTCTGCGATCTGCCCGTACTGCGACCTCGGCGTCTCGATCATCGGCCTCGCCGTTTCTCCTGCTCGTAGGACGTATTACCAAAATGCTACCGCCGCCATCGCTCGCTCCAGGCTCTCGCAAGCCTGCTGCGACACGGACGTAATACGTCTTGCTTGTCCACAGGACTGCTCCTATCGTCGACGTAGGACGTATTACGTCGCGTTGAGGAGGAGGTGACGCGGATGCCAAGCCATCGAGGTGAAGGTTTCGGCGGCCGGTGATGGCGTCATGAACCGGGCGCGGTATGACGATTACCTGCTCGCCGCAGCACTGACGTTGGCCCGCCGGCACCGGCCGGTGTGGAGCTGGACCCGGTGGCGTCGGATCTGCCGCTGCGGCGCGGAGCTGCCCTGCGCGGCCCGCCATCGGCTGCCCCTCAACCGGGGGCACTGGCCGACATGAGGACGCCCAAGCCGGGAGATGTGCTGTTGATCGGGGCCGCGGCCAGCGTGCAGTTCGCCGGCCGACGTGAGCTACGCCTTCGCCTGGTGAGCGTTGACGCAGGACCGACCTATCACGGCTGGATCTGGTTGACCGGCCACGTGCTCGACGAGAAGGGCCTCGCCGTGGCCAAGCGAGAGGTGTACGTGCAGCGTGCCGGAGTGCGTCTCCTGGTACCCGTGCGGCCACCCCGACTGCCCGTAGATCCGGTCACCATGCTGGCCGGACAGGGCTTATCCGCCCAGGAGGTCTCGGAGGTCCGCCGCCAGCCTGGTCATCTTCTCACCGGCCTCCACCAGGGCAGCCGTGGTGATCGTCTCGACCGGCACCGACAAGCCACCGACCTGCGGTGGTGAGGGTGCGCCCGGCAGGATTCGAACCTGCGGCCTTGGGATTAGAAGAAGATCGCGGGTGGCTGGTCGCGGTAACCTGCCCCTACTCAAGGCGTCTGCCGCTGTCGGATCGCGTCGGCCTTGGTCGACAGTGTTGGCTGTACGAATGGCTGTACGGCCGCGAATGCTGCTGCGGCATGGTGGGAGGCTCGGTGGCGTTCAACAAGCGAGGCAGTAGGCCGATCGTTGTCGACGGCAAGGGCTATCGCTGGATCGTCCGCCGGAAGCCGACGTACAGTCAGGGCTTGACCTGGTCGCCGCTGAGCTTTGCTGTAGAGCGGACGGATCCGCCTGGCCGCGCCACTCTCGTCGTGCAGCTGGCGTCGCCTCATCCGGCCAACTGGATGAACGCGCCGTCGTCTCCGGTGCTGCCTTCGGCGGTCGCCAGCGCTATACGACGAGCGCTTGACCTTGGGTGGCAGCCGGATCACTCCGGATCGCCTTTCGTGCTGAACCTCGGTGATGAGGACCAACTTCCATAGCCATCGCAGGCCACCCGTCATTCCGAGTCATCGACCCAATCCATGCTGGGGTCCTCTTCGTCGCGTGACGTTGCGATCACCTGGTCCCATGCGTTGACGATGGCTGCGGCCTGCCGCTCGCTACAGGCCAAGCCACCGAGCAGGACGTTGTTCTGGTAGTCCATGATCTCGAAGCGCCATCGATCGAGTTCAGGCCGGTGTTCCAGCGTTGCCCAGAAGTGGCCGGAAAGATCGCTCGGGAACACCTCGTCTGCCACGTACCGCTCCTCTGCCTCAAGCCCATCTCTGTCGAAGATCCCCGCCGGAGGCAGCGGTTCCGGTCCTCAAGGCACCTGCAATCGGCCGGCGCGCCGGCCGATGCCGGCGCGGCCCGCTTGCGGGCCGCCTTGATGTGCTGCGGAGACACCGCCTGGAAGCCTTGTACGTCTGCGCCCTGACGGTCGGCCTTCGTCGCGGGGAGCTGCTCGGGCTCGCCTGGTCGGATATCGACTTCGAGGCTGGCACCCTGACCGTTCGGCAAACCGTCCAGCGGGCCGAGGGTCGCCTCCAGCTCGTGGCGCCCAAGACGGAGCGGTCCCGGCGGACGGTTCCGGTGCCGGCGCAGACCCTCGCCCTGTTCCGAGCGCATCGTCGGCAGCAAGCCGCGGATCGGTTGGCGGCGGGGGAGCGGTGGCAGGATCACGGCCTGGTCTTCCCGTCCACGGTCGGTACGCCGATGGACCCGGATCACATCGACCGGACGTGGCACAGGATCCGGGCGGCGGCCGACCTCGACTGGCTGCGGCTGCATGACCTGCGGCACGCCTGCGCGACGTTCCTGCTCGTCTCTGGTGCCTCGCCCCGGACGGTGATGAAGGTGCTCGGTCACAGCCAGATCGGGCTGACGATGAACACCTACGCCCACGTCCTGCCAGAGATCGAGCGGGCCGCCGTGGACGAGGCCGCGAAGCACCTCTTCGGGTGACTTGGCTGTATGAATGGCTGTACGGGAGCTGTCGTGATCACTCGGAACGGGACCGGGAAGTCGCTGACCTGCGGTGGGAAGGGTGCGCCCGGCAGGATTCGAACCTGCGGCCTTGGGATTAGAAGTCCCCTGCTCTATCCGCTGAGCTACGGGCGCGCACGACGCGACGTCGCGCCAAGAGGGTACCGCCGACCGGCCGTTGCGCGGCATAACGGGTGCTCGGCCGTTGATCAGAATCCCACGGATCGACTCCCGCCGTCACCCCAGCCGGTGGGCGGACCGGCCCGTACCCTCGGGGGCGTGCTGCTGGAACCGGAGATCGAGAACGACGTCGCCTACGAGCTGTGCCAGATCGTCGGCCGCGCCCTGCTGCCGCTGCGGACGGCCGGTCGGTTCGGCACCGCGTTCCTCTTCGCCGACGCGGCCGGGGTCGACCACCTGCTCACCGCGGACCCGCTGGCCGGCGCCGCCGAGGTCGGGCTGCGGCCCAGTGTGACCGAGCCGCCCGGCGCCGCCGACTCGATCACGCCGGCCGCCGCCGGCTGGACCCGCCGCCCCGACCTGGGGGTGGCCATCCTGCCGATGGCCGGCCCGCACGCGTACGCCCGGGAGCACGGCTGGCGCTGGCGCACCCAGCCGGTCACCGACGGACTGGCGGCCGGGCCCGCGACGCTCGCCCGGGTCGGCGCGCAGCCGGGCTCGGCCTTCGTCCTGGCCCACGGGGTACGCCCCGAACCCGGCACCCCGCGCCCGCTGGAGGTGGCCGTCGAGCGGGTCGTCCGCGACGGTGACCTGCTGCTGGTCGACGCGGCGCTGCCCGACGGGTACGTCGGCGCACCCGTCTTCGGCGTGGACACCGACGCCGACGGCGACCTGGGGGTGCACTGCCTCGGCGTGCTGCTGCCCGGCGACGGCGCACGGCATCCGGTGGCGCCCTTCGACCGCATCCGCGCCGCCGTCGCGGAGCTGCCCACGGGCTGACCGGCGCGGGTCGCGACCGGCGGGAAAAGCCGGCGCGGGCGGCGGGGGCGTCCCGCTAGGGTCCCCGCCATGTCGCTGCGCCTGGAGAAGATCACCCCCGACAACGTCGAAGCCGCCTGCGACGTGCGGGTCCGCCCCGACCAGGAGCACCTGGTCGAGCCGGTCGCCCGCTCGCTCGCCGAGGCGTACGCCTGGGGGGAGATCGCCTGGCCGCGGCTGGTCGTCGACGACGGGCGTCCGGTGGCCTTCCTGATGGGGTTCTTCCGGATCCCCTGGCGCCACGACGACCCGGCCGACCTGCGCTCCGGCCTGTGGCGGTTGAACGTCGCCGCCGACCGCCAGGCACAGGGCCTCGGCCGGTACGCGGTCGCCGCGGTCTGCGCGGAGGCCCGCCGGCGGGGCGAGACCCGGATCTTCACCACCTGGGACGAGGGGGAGGACGGCCCGGAGGAGTTCTATCTCCGGCTCGGCTTCCGGCGCACCGGCGAGCTCAGCGGCGAGCAGGTCGTCGGCGAGCTGGACCTGACCGGCGAGGCGGCGCACCGGCTGCTGGCGCTCGCCGACGCCGAATCGGCCGCCGCCGGGCCCGCCGGGCGTTGAACCCGGCGGGCGGCGTGCCCGTCAGGACCGGGCGGGGGTTTCCGCCGGCGCACCGTCGGCCTCGGCCGGTGTCTCCGCCGGCGTCACGGCAGGGTCCGCGGACGGGACGTCGGCCGGAGAAGGACCGTCGACCGGGCGGCGGGTGGCCGGTGGTGCGGCGGGGGAGTCACCGGCGGGAGCGGTCGGCCCGGCGCCGAGGAACGCCTCCGCCCAGCGGCCCACCTCGGTGAAGACCTTCTCCCGTACGGCGGGGCCGGAGAGCGTCAGGTCGTGCATGCCGCCGTCGAAGCGGGCCACGGTGACGTGCCGGCCCAGCCGGGGCGCCCAGCGCACCATGTGCTCCACGTCCAGCACCGCGTCGGCCAGCGCGGCCGACTCGTGCCAGCGGGTGCCCCGGAAGCTCCGGGTCGAGCAGGCCAGCAGCACCGGCACCGGGATCTCCAGACCGGCGCGGAGCTGCCGCTGGGCGGTCCGGATCGCGTTCAGCCAGCCGAACCGCACCGGGAACCCGGCCAGCGGCTTCCAGGCCAGGTCGTAGCTCCACTCGCCCCGGTGGTCGGCGTGCAGGCTCTCGCCGTACACGGTGCCGAGGCCGACGGGGAGCGCGCGGTGCGGCGCCCGGCGGCCCAGCCGGGAGATGGCGGCCGCGAGGGGTCGACGGACCAGCCAGGGGGCGTTGATGTCGAAGAACGGGCTGTTCAGCACCAGCCCGTCGACCAGGCCGGCGTCGCGCCGGGCGTGCGCCCAGAGCGACAGGATCAGGCCGCCGGTGGAGTGACCCATGCCGAGCAGCGTGTCGTGCCCGTCCTGTGTACGGATGATCTCGGCGGCGGCGTCCAGCTCGCGGAAGTAGTCGCTGACGTCCCGGCAGAAGTTCGGCGTCTGGTGCGGCAGCAGGCTGCGGCCGTACTTGCGCAGGTCGAGGGCGTAGAAGTCCCAGCCCCGCTCGGCGAAGAAGTCGGCGACGTGGGTCTGGAAGAAGTAGTCGACGAAGCCGTGCACGTAGAGCACGGCCCGCCCGGTGGGTCGCTCCGCCCGACGGCGGACCAGGGTGGCGACCACCGGCCCCTCGTCGTCGGTGCCCAGGTCGATCGTCTGCCGCTCGTACGGCGGCCCCAGCACGTCCGGTTCCACGACCGCGACGGTACGCCGGCAGGCTACCGAGCGGTAGCCCTGCGTCCGTCCCCGCCCGGCGCGACGGCGCGGGCGGGGACGGGCGGCGCGTCGCTCAGGCGGTCTCGGCGTCCGCGCGCAGCGCGTCGACGTCGAGCTCCGCCGGCTGGTCGGGGACGGGCTGGCCCATCTCCCGGACGTGCTTGTTGTGCCGCGGCTCCTGCCGGGTCTTCGCGTCGTTCAACTTCCGGCGCAGGTCGTCGCGGCAGTCGTTGAGCGCCGCGTGCAGGTCCTCCTCCGAGGAGGTGGTGACGATCTTCTGGCGGCCGGCGATCCAGCACTCCAGGGTGACCTTCTGCCCCCGGGCCTCCCGGTCCTTCACCGAGACCTCCAACTCGGTGGAGTCGGCGTGGAAGCCGGCCAGCCGGGCGTCGAGGGGGGCGAACTGCTCGGCGATCCAGTTCCGGTCGCCCTGGGAGAAGCCGGCGCCGACGCGCAGGCACTCCGCGACGGTGGCCGGGTTCGCGACGGCGCTCATCGCCGGACCTCGCCCTCGATGCGGACGGTGCGGGTCGTACGGGACGGGCGGAAAGTCATCAGCGCTGCCTTTCTCGTCGGGCGTCGAGCGGTGGTGGTCGCTCGGTTGATCAAAGCCATACCCAGTCACGCTCCGTTCGGAACCGACCGGTTGATCTGATCGTGGCCAGGTGGCCGCGGGAACCCCCAGGGTCGGGCGGCCCTAACAGACGGGTCCTTGATCAGGTCGTTGTCCACAGGTCGCTCCGTCGTCCACAGGGCGGGCTCCGGCGCTGGTGCCGACGTGGCGGACGGCCGAGGCTCCCACCAGGTACTCACCCTGGAGGAACGGATGTTCGACACCCACGTCACGATCGTCGGCAACGTGCTGACCGCGCCCGAGTGGCGCCGTACCACCCAGAGCAACACCCTGGTCGCCAACTTCAAGGTCGCCTCCACCGCCCGTCGGCTCGACCGGGACAGCGGTCGCTGGGTCGACGGCAACAGCCTCCGCGTCCGGGTCAACTGCTGGCGCAAGCTCGCCGAGGGGGTCGCCTCGTCGGTGATGGTCGGGGACCCGGTGGTGGTCGTCGGCCGGCTCTACACCCGGGACTGGACCGACGACGCCGGCAACCACCGGACGCTCTACGAGCTGGAGGCGGTCGCCGTCGGCCACGACCTCTCCCGGGGCCGGTCCCGCTTCGAACGCAACCGCCCCGGCCTGACCACCAGCACGATCGAGGACGCCGAGGCCGAGGCCCGGGTCAAGGGCGAGCCGACCGAGCCGGTCCCGCCGGACCAGGCGCCGGCCGGGCCGGACGACCGCCCGTTCGACGACGAGTTCGGCGGGCCGGACTTCGACGCGCCGCGGGGCCCGGCCGCCGGGCACACGCTCGGCGTCGACCGCATCGGGTCGTCGCTGGCCGACCTGACCGACCCGTTCGACGACCTGTCGCCCGGCGACGAGGAGGACGACAAGCCGGACGACGACTCCGCCGAGCTGGGCACGGAGGACGAGTTGGAGCCGGTCCCGGACCCCGCCGCCGTCCCGGCGTCCGGCCGGGGTCGACGTGGCCGGGGCCGGGTGTCGGTGCCCGCCTGAGCATCCGACCGCCCAGCTGCGGGGCGGAGCGGGTGGTCGGCGGGGACGCCGGGCGGACGAACGGGGGGCGGGGTGGCGACGGAGCGTGGCCACCCCGCCGTACGGCTAGGCTGGCCGGCCGGAGGTGGTGAGGGTGCGGCGGTCGACCGCGGTGACGAACGCGGCGGGACTGGTGGCGGGGTACGCCCTCGACGCCTGGCTGGGCGACCCCCGGCGCTGGCATCCGGTGGCCGGCTTCGGGCGGGCCGCCGGCGCCCTGGAGCGTCGCCTGTACCGGCCCGACCGGCTCGCCGGCGCGGCGTTCACCGCACTGGCCGTCGGGGTGCCGGTGCTGGCCGGCGTGGCCGCCACCCGGGCCACCCGTCGTCGGCCGGTGGCCCGGGTGGTCCTCACGGCCGCCGCCACCTGGACGGTGCTGGGCGGGCGCACGCTGAGCCGGGAGGCGACCGTGATGGGCGCCGCGCTGCGCCGCGGGGACCTGCCCGCCACCCGGGACCGGCTCGGCCACCTCTGCGGGCGGGACCCGTCCGCCCTCGACGAGCCGGAGCTGGCCCGGGCGACGGTCGAGTCGGTGGCCGAGAACACCTCCGACGCCGTGGTCGCCCCGCTGGTCTGGGGCGCCGTCGCCGGGCTGCCCGGCCTGCTCGGCTACCGGGCCGCCAACACCCTGGACGCCATGGTCGGCCACCGCTCACCCCGGTACGCGCGGTTCGGCACCCCCGCCGCCCGCCTCGACGACCTGCTCAACCTGGTCCCGGCCCGGCTGACCGGGCTGCTCACCGTCGCCGTCGCCCCCGTGGCGCACGGCGACCGGGGCCGGGCCTGGCGGGTCTGGCGGCGGGACCGCCACGACCACCCCAGCCCGAACGCCGGCCAGTGCGAGGCCGCGATGGCCGGGGCGCTCGGGGTCCGGCTCGGTGGACGCAACGTCTACTTCGGGCGCTCCGAGGTGCGCCCGTTCCTCGGCGACGGGCCCCGACCCGAGGCCCGCCACCTCAAGCGGGCGGCCCGGATCTCCCGCGCGGTCGGGCTGGCCGCCCTCGGGCTGGCAGTGGCCGCCACGCCGGTGGCCGGACGGCTCACCACCACCGGCGGGCGCCGCATCGTCGGCGCGGGACGGGCCGCCGGGCGGCTGGCGGCCGGCGTGGTGCGGCGCAGTGCCGGGCTCGCGGTGTCCGCCGACCCGGCGGGACGGGCCGGGCGGTGAGCGGCGGGCTGCTGGTCGCCGGCACCACCTCCGACGCCGGCAAGAGCGTGCTGACCGCCGGCATCTGCCGCTGGCTGCACCGGCGCGGGGTCAAGGTCGCACCGTTCAAGGCGCAGAACATGTCGAACAACTCGGCCGTGGTGGTCGGGCCGGACGGGCGGGGCGGCGAGATCGGCCGGGCGCAGGCCATGCAGGCGGCGGCCTGCGGAGTGCCACCCGACCTGCGGTTCAATCCGGTGCTGCTCAAGCCCGGCAGCGACCTGGCCAGCCAGGTGGTGCTGCTCGGCGAGGCCGTCGACACCGTCACCGCCGGCAACTTCCGCACCCTGCGGCCCCGGCTGGCGGAGACCGCGTACGCCGCGCTGGCCGAGCTGCGGGCCGCGTACGACGTGGTGATCTGCGAGGGCGCCGGCAGCCCGGCCGAGATCAACCTGCGGGCCGGGGACTACGTCAACATGGGGCTGGCCCGGCACGCCGGGCTGCCCACCGTCGTGGTCGGCGACATCGACCGGGGTGGCGTCTTCGCCTCGATGTTCGGCACCGTCGCCCTGCTCGACCCCGCCGACCAGGCCCTGATCGCCGGCTTCGTGATCAACAAGTTCCGGGGCGACGTCGGCCTGCTCCGCCCCGGGCTGGACATGCTGCGCCAGGTCACCGGCCGGCCCACCTACGGGGTGCTGCCCTGGCACCTGGACCTGTGGCTGGACGCGGAGGACTCGCTCGCCTACGGCCGGGTCCTCGGCCGGCCCGCCGCCCCGCACGGCTCCGACTGGCTGGACGTCGCCGTGGTCCGACTGCCCCGGATCTCGAACGCCACCGACGTGGAGGCGCTCGCCACCGAGCCCGGGGTGCGGGTCCGGCTCACCGTCGAGCCCGCCGAACTCGCCGCGGCCGACGTGATCGTCCTGCCCGGTTCGAAGTCCACCGTCGCCGACCTGGCCTGGCTGCGGGAGACCGGCCTGGCCGACGCGGTCCTCGCGCACGCCGCCGCCGGCCGGCCGCTGCTCGGCATCTGCGGCGGTTTCCAGATGCTGGGCCGGGTCATCCACGACGATGTGGAGAGCGGGCGCGGCAGCGTGCCCGGCCTCGGCCTGCTCCCGGTCGAGATCACCTTCGACCGGCGCAAGACGGTCCGCCGGTCGGCCGGCGTCGCCGACGGGGAACCGGTACACGGCTACGAGATCCACCACGGGCAGGTCTCCGCCGCCGACCCGACGCTTCCCCCGCTGCTCAGGTACGCCGACGGCACCGGCGAAGGAGCCCGGCTCGGCGCCGTGCACGGCACCCACTGGCACGGCACGTTCGAGTCCGACGGGTTCCGCCGCCGGTTCCTCACCGAGGCGGCCCGGACGGCGGGCCGGACCGGTTTCCGGGTCGCCCCGGACAACTCCTTCGCGGCTGCCCGGGAGCGAACCCTGGACGTCCTCGGTGACCTGGTCGAGGAGCACCTGGACACCGACGCGCTGTGGCGGCTGATCGAGTCCGGCCCACCGGCCGGCCTGCCGTTCGTCCCACCCGGCGCGCCGCCGCTCTGACCCGTGTCCGGCCGGCCTCCAGGGACCGACCGTGCCCGTGGTGGGCTGGGCCTGAATTCGGACCGCGCCGGCCTGAGGGCCCGGCCTGCATGAGGGGGCCGGTCGGCGGAGTGGCCGGCCAAGCCGGCTGCGGCGGAAGGTCAGTAGCGGACGTCGGCCGGACCGTCGGACATGGGCAAGCCGGCCTGCCGCCACGCCTCCACCCCGCCGACCATGTCCGTCGCCGCCCGCAGTCCCAGCACCTGGAGGCTCGCCGCCGCCAGGCTGGAGCTGAAGCCCTGCCGGCAGACCACCACGATCTCCCGGTCGTACCCGGTCGCCTCGGGGATCCGCCAGGCGCTGGCCGGATCCAGCCGCCACTCCAGCACCGTCCGGTCGATCACGATCGCGCCCGGCAGGTCGCCCTGCTCGCGGCGCTGCCCGTCGGTCCGGGTGTCGATCAGCAGCGCGCCCGCCCGGACCGCCTCGACGGTCTCGTGCGGTGTCAGTCGGCGCAGCCCGGCCCGGGCCTGCTCCAGCAGGGCGTCGACGCCCGGGCTCATCACGTCAGGGAACACCTCCCGATCATGCAGGCCGGGACTGCGGCACGCGAGCCGGTGCGACGGAACGACGTCGCAATTCACCCGGGGGTGCGCACCACCTCGGGCGGCGTCCACCGGAGGTCTCCGGATGCGTGCGGGCGGCCCGTCGGCAATGCTTGTCGAAAAGGGGGGTGACCATGTCCTTCGTCGGAGTCCTGCTGGTCTTGGCGGCCTGCGTCGTGGCCTGGTACGGCGTTCGTCGTGCCCGGGACGAGCAGAAGCAGTACCAACCCGTCGTCGGCCGGGCCGCCGCGAGACCCCTGGTCATGATCGTCCACCTGATGGTCGCCGCCGCACTGCTGGGCGCCGGTGTGGTGCTGATCGTCCGGTGAGGTGTCGACCGAGGTCCGGTCGGTCCGCCGCGACGTGCTGCGGCTAGCGTCTGCGGCGTGACCGTGGCGGTGTTCGAGGCGTACGCCCGCCTGGCCCGGCGGGTGCTGGCCCGGCCGGCCCGGCTGGGGCGTACCCGGCTGGTGGTCGTCGACGGGCCGAGCGGCGCGGGCAAGAGCGTCTTCACCACCCGGCTCGCGGACGCCCTGGCCGTCACCGGCGACGGCCGGCCGCCGGTGGTGCACACCGACGACCTGCTCGACGGGTGGGACGACCAGCTCACCTTCTGGTCGCGGCTGGAGGAGCGGGTGCTGGCGCCGCTGCGCGCCGGACGGCCGGGGACCTACCAGCGCTACAGCTGGGTGCGCCGGCGGTTCCTGGACCGGCCGGTGCCGGTACCGGTGGCGCCGGTGCTGGTGGTCGAGGGGGTCAGCTCGGCGCGCGCGGTGATCCGACCCGAGGCGACGCTCTCGGTCCTGGTCACCGCGCCGGCAGCGCTGCGCCGGGACCGGGCGGTGGCCCGGGACGGGCCGGCGATCCTGCCGGAGCTGCTCCGTTGGCACGCCGGGGAGCGCGCGCACTTCGCCGCCGACGGTACGGAGGCGGCCGTGGACCTGCTGGTCGACGGCGCACCCCGGCTGCCGCACGACGCCCGGCACTACTTCGTACGCCGGCCGCAGCCCGACCGGACCGGCTCGGGCGGTGGCGCGCGGTAAGGCCGGCATACGATGCCGGTCATGACCACACCGATCATGTCCGAGTCCGAGATCCGGGCCGCTGTCGAGCGGGAGCTGCCCGGGGTCCGCGCCGACCTGGAGCGTCTCGTCCGCATCCCCGGGATCGCCTTCGAGGGTTTCGACCACTCGCACGTGGAGCGTTCCGCCGAGGCGGTCGCCGAGCTGCTGCGCGGCTGCGACCTCGACGTCAAGATCGTGCGCCGGGGCGGCCAGCCCGCCGTCATCGGCCGTAGGCCGGCCCCGGCGGGCGCCCCCACCGTGCTGCTCTACGCCCACCACGACGTGCAGCCGGTCGGCGACCTGTCGCTGTGGGAGTCCGACCCGTTCGAGCCCGTCGAGCGCGACGGCCGCCTCTACGGCCGCGGCGCCGCCGACGACAAGGCCGGCATCATGGCGCACGTCGCCGCGCTGCGCGCCTTCGGCGACCGGCTCCCGGTCGGCGTGGTCCTCTTCATCGAGGGCGAGGAGGAGTACGGCTCGGACTCGCTGGAGACGCTGCTGACCGAGTTCCGCGACGAGATCGCCTCGGACGTCATCGTGATCGCCGACTCCGGTAACTGGGACGTCGGCGTACCGGCGCTGACCACGTCGCTGCGCGGCATCGTGAACTGCTTCGTCGAGGTCCGCACCCTGGAGCACGCGGTGCACAGCGGCATGTTCGGCGGGGCGGTCCCGGACGCGCTGACCGCCCTGGTCCGGCTGCTGGCCACCCTGCACGACGACGCCGGTGACGTGGCCGTCGAGGGTCTGGTCGGCCGGGAGGGCGCGGTCGTCGACTACCCGGAGGACCGGATCCGTGCCGAGGCCGGGCTGGCCGAGGGGGTCGACTTCATCGGCACCGGCCGGATCACCGACCGGCTCTGGACCAAGCCGGCCCTGGCGGTGCTCGGCGTCGACGCCCCGGCCACCGGGGAGGCGCCGAACGCCCTGGTCCCGTCGGCGAAGGCCAAGCTCAGCGTGCGGCTCGCGCCGGGCGACGACCCGAAGCGGGCGTACGCGGCCCTGCGCGACCACCTGGAGAAGCACGCCCCGTGGGGGGCGCGGGTGACGGTGACCTTCGAGCACGACGGCGATCCGTGTGTCATCGACGCCACGGGGCCGATGTTCGACGCCGCCCGCTCCGCCTTCCGGGAGGCGTGGGACGGCACCGACCCGGTGGACATCGGCGTCGGCGGCTCCATCCCGTTCATCGCCACCTTCCAGGAGATGTTCCCGAAGGCGGCGATCCTGGTGACCGGTGTGGAGGACCCGCACGCCCGGGCGCACGGGCCGAACGAGAGCCTGCACCTGGGCGAGTTCGCCCGGGTCTGCCTGGCCGAGGCGCTGCTGCTGGCGAAGGTGGCCCGGGCCGGTGGCGCCCCGGCCTGAGGTGTCGGAACCGTAACTTCCGCCGTCGATGGGCAGTTTGCGGTGTGTCGGACGCAGAGGTGTTATAGCCTTTCGAACATGCGTACGAATGACCTGATGGCGCGGCTCACGGCCGCCGCCGGCGCTCTGGGGGACCTCGACGTCTCCGCGTGGCCCGAGGACACGCTCAAGGACCAGCTCGGCGAGCTCTCCGCCGCGCTGGTCGCCCTCGACACGCAGCTCACCCGGGTCGCGGACGAGGTCCGCGCCCGGGGCCTGCGGATCGAGGAGCCGGTCTCCGCCTGACCTTCCCGGGCCGGGCGGCGGTGTCGGGGGTGGCTGGCAGGATGGGATCGTGCGGTTCCTCGATCTGGCGGCCACCTCGGCGGCCGTGGGCGCCACCAGCGGCCGGCGGGCCAAGGTGGAGCTGCTCGCCGCCGCCCTCCGCTCGCTCGACCCGGCCGAGCTGCCGGCGGGCGCCGGCTGGCTCGCGGGTGAGCTGCGCCAGCGGCAGACCGGGGTCGGCTACGCCGCCCTGCGTGACCTGCCGTCCCCGGCGGAGACCCCGACGCTGACCGTGGCCGGCGTCGACGCCGCCATCGACGGGATCGCCGCGGTCGCGGGCGCCGGCTCGCAGGCCCGACGGCGGGAGCTGCTGCACCGGCTCTTCGCCGCCGCCACCGCCGACGAGCAGCGCCTGCTGGTCGGGTTGTTCGGCGGCGAGCTGCGGCAGGGCGCCCAGGCCGGGCTGCTCGCCGACGCGGTGGCCCGGGCCGCCGAGGTGCCGGTGACCGCCGTCCGGCGGGCCCTGCTGCTCGCCGGCGACCTGCGTACGGTGGCGGTCGCCGCGCTCTCCGGCGGCGCCGACGCGCTGGCCGGGTTCGGGCTCCAGGTGGGCCGACCGCTCGCGCCGATGCTCGCCCAGAGCGCCCCCTCGGTGGACGAGGCGCTCACCGCCACCGGCGTTCCGGCGGTGGTCGACGTCAAGCTCGACGGCATCCGCATCCAGGTGCACCGCTCCGGGTCGGACATCGCCGTCTTCACCCGCAGCCTGGACGAGATCACCGGCCGGGTGCCCGAGGTGGTGGCCGCTGTGCGCGCGCTGCCCGCCCGCGAGCTGGTCCTCGACGGCGAGGCGATCGGGCTGGACGCCACCGGCCGGCCGCTGCCGTTCCAGGAGACCTCCAGCCGGGCGGCCCGGCGCACGGCGTCGACAACCGGGAACACCCGGCGGGCCACGCCCAGCACCACGGGCCCCGCCCCGGTCGCCCCGGCGGTGCTCGCCGCGGCCGAGAGCACCGGCGGGCAGGTGCTCACTCCGTACTTCTTCGACCTGCTGCACCTCGACGGCGATGACCTGATCGACCGGCCCGGCCGGGACCGGTGGGCCGCCCTCGCCGGCGCGGTGGACGCGTCCCTGCTGGTCGGCCGGGTGGAGGTCGACGACGCCGAGCGGGCCGGCGCGGCGTTCGCCGCGGCGGTCGACGCCGGCCAGGAGGGTGTCGTGGTGAAGGACCCGGCGGCGCCCTACGACGCCGGCCGGCGCGGCGCCGCGTGGGTGAAGGTGAAGCCCCGGCACACCCTCGACCTGGTGGTGCTGGCGGTGGAGTGGGGCAGCGGCCGGCGCAAGGGCTGGCTCTCCAACCTGCACCTCGGGGCGCGGGACCCGGCCACCGGCGGGTTCGTCATGCTCGGCAAGACCTTCAAGGGGCTGACCGACGAGGTGCTGCGGTGGCAGACCGAGCGGTTCCTGTCCCTGGCGGTGGAGCGCGGCGACTGGGTGGTGCGGGTCCGCCCCGAGCAGGTCGTCGAGATCGCCTTCGACGGGGTGCAGACCAGCTCCCGCTATCCGGGCGGGGTGGCGCTGCGGTTCGCCCGGGTGGTGCGTTACCGCGACGACAAGACCGCCGCCGAGGCGGACACCATCGACGCCGTCCGCGCCATCCACGCCGGCCGGGTCACCGGCTGAGCGCGACCGCCGGAAACCCCGGCCGGTTCACCGGCCGAGCGCGACCGCCCGGCACCCGGGCGGGGCGGGTCAGGCGGGGGTGCCGGTGGCCGGCTCGGCGGCCCGGTCGACGGGCTGACCGGGGCGGTCCAGGCCGGCCCGGTCCCGGGCCTCGCGGCGGGCCGCCCAGCCGTAGCCGATCAGCGTCATCACCGCGAAGATCCACCACTGCCACACGTAGCCGAAGTTCTGCCAGTTGTTGGTGTGCCCGATCGGGACCGCCCGGAAGGTCGGGTCGGCGGCCGGGGTCTGCTCGTCCAGCAGCAGGTACGCCCCGCGCACCGGATACGGCAGTTCCCGGGCCAGCCGGGGCACGTCGATCCGCCGGGTCTCCAACTGACCGTCGCGCCGGTCCACGGTGCCGCCGTCCTCGCTGGGGTGCACCCGGCCGACCACGGTGACCTCGCCGGTCGGGGTGGCGGGGACGTCGGGTCGGGCGACCGCGCCGCCCGGGGCGGGCGGGATCCAGCCCCGGTCCACCAGCACGGCGGTGCCGTCGGCGAGCACCAGCGGGGTGAGCACCTCGAAGCCGACGCCGTCGTCGACGGTCCGGCCGCGGACCAGGACCAGGTTGCCCGTGTCGTACCGGCCGGTGGCGGTGACCCGGCTCCAGGTGACCTTCTCGGCGGGGGCCGGCCCGGCGGTGCCGGGACCGCCGGTGGGCGCGGCCAGCGCGTCGGCCAGCGGCACCGGCGCCATCCGCGCGCCCGCGTCGATCCGCTCGTTGACCTCGGTGCGCGCGTGGTAGCGGTGCAGCTGCCAGTTGCCGAGCAGCACCATCACCGCGGCGGCGGCGAGCGCCAGGGCGAGGTAGCCCAGCCATCGGGGGGTCAGCAGGAACCGGTACACGCCGTCGAGGCTACCCGTATGACCGGCGCCACCCGGCCGGTGGCCCGGTGACGGTACGTCATGTCGTCCGGACCGACCGTACGACGGCCGCCACGCGTCGCACCCGACGGGTATCGTCACGCCGGCCACCGCGCCGCCACGGATCCCACCACCCGTCGCACCGAGGAGTCGATGATGACCGCCGTGCCTCGCCTCGTGCTCAGCGCGCCCGCTTCGGGGCACGGGACCACCGCGATCTCCATCGGCCTGCTCGCCGCGCTCGCCGACCGGGGGGTGGCGGTGGCCGGTTTCAAGGTCGGCGCCGACCAGGTCGACGCGGCCTACCTCGGGCTCGCCGCCGGCCGTCCGGGCCGGATCCTGGACGCCCGGCTGGCCGGGGTGGAACGCCTCACCCCGCTCTTCGCGCACGGCGCCGCCGGGGTGTCGCTGGCCGTCGTGCAGGGCACCATGGGCCTCTACGACTCGGTCTCCGGTCGCCCCGACGAGGATTCCACCGCGGCGGTCGCCGTCCGGCTGCGCAGCCCGGTCGTGCTGACCGTGGACGTGGCGGCGATGGGCCAGTCGGTGGCCGCGCTGGTGCACGGCTTCCGGGCGTACGACGAGCAGCTCTGGCTGGGTGGGGTGATCCTGAACCGGGTGGCCTCGCCCCGGCACGAGGCGATGCTGCGGGCGGCGCTCGACGACATCGGCGTGCCGGTCTACGGCGCACTGCGCCGGCACGAGCTGCCCCCGGTGCTCCCGGCCCACCGGCACGGGGTGCTGCCCGCGATCGGCGGCGACGGGGAGGCCGTCCGGGCGGTGCGCCGGCTGGGTGAGGCGGTGGCCGCCACGGTCGACCTGGACCGGCTGCTCGCGCTGGCCCGTTCGGCGCCCGCGCTGTCCGGCCCGGCCTGGTCGCCGGAGCCGGTGGAGGGCGAGGCCGTCGCCGGGCGGCCGGTGGTGGCGGTCGCCGGGGCGGCGGGCGGCAGCTACAGCCACCCCGAGACGGCAGAGCTGCTGCGGGCCGCCGGCGCCGAGGTGGTGACGGTCGACCCGCTGCGCGACGAGGAGCTGCCCGCCGGGACCCGGGCGCTGGTCGTCGGCGCCGGGCTGCCCGAGGCGTACGCGGAGGAGCTCTCCGCCAACCGCCGGCTCTGCATCGCGGTCGCCGAGCTGGCCCGCACCGGCCGGCCGGTGGTCGCCGAGGGGGCCGGCCTGCTCTGGCTGGCCCGCGAGCTGGACGGGTTGCCCATGTGCGGGGTGCTGGACGCCACCGGCCGGCGCCGGGACGGCCTGGTCGTCGGCTACCGCGAGGCGACGGCCCGGACGGCCAGCGTGGTCGCCCCGGCCGGCACGGTGCTGGTCGGCCACAAGCAGCACGCCGCCGTGCTGACCCCCCGGGCGGGGCAGGCGCCGGCCTGGAGCTGGGAGGGTGGCGCGCCGGAGGGTTTCGTCTGGCGCGGGGTGCACGCCTCGCAGCTGGGCCTGCACTGGGCCGCCGTCCCGGGCATCGCCGGGCGGCTGGCCGCCGCGGCTGCCGCCGACACCCCGACCGACGTGGCGGCCACCCGGTGAGCGGCCAGGTGGCTACGCTGACCGGCCGACGCGCCGCCGGCCGGGAGGGCGCCGAGCCGATCAGGAGGTCCGCGTCACCGACGCGAACCTCCTGATCGTTACCCGGGCGCACCCCCGGGTGGTCCGTGGCCGCAGCTCAGCCGACGATCTGGTCGGACGGTGGGGTGAACTGGCGTACCGGTTGGCCCTTCAGGGCGTCGCGCAGGGTGCGGGCGACCGCGTTGACCGGGATCTGCGACTGCCCGTCGCCGACGGCGTTGAACGGGTTGTCCGGGTCGGCGATGAAGCTCGCCGCCGCCAGTTCCGGGGTGAACCCGGCGAACCAGGCCGACCGGGTGCTGTCGGTGGTGCCGGTCTTGCCGGCGACCGGGCGGCCGACGGTGCCCCGGACGCTGTCCGCGGTCGACCAGCCCCCGCAGCTGCCCTTGGCCGGGGTGTCGCCGGTGGGGCAGCGGGCGGCGTCGGTGGCGGCCCGGGCCGCGTCGGCGCCGACCACCTGCCGGCAGCGCGGCTTGGCGATCTCCCGCTGCACCCCGCCGGGGGTGGTGTAGGTGGCCGGTGTGCCGTCCCGGTTGCTGATCGACAGGACCGGGATGGCCTCGCAGTACCGGCCGTCGGCGGCCACGGCGGCGTACGCGTTGGCCATCTCCAGCGGGGTGGCGTCGGAGACGCCGAGGGTGAAGGAGCCCCACTTCTTCGCCTTGGCCGGGGAGGCCTGTTCCTTGTCGACGTCGGTGCGCCAGCGCAGTCCGAGCTGCTCGGCCATCCGGACCGCCCGGTCCGCGCCGACCTGTTCCTCCAGCCAGACGAAGTACGTGTTGACCGACTTGCCGAAGCCGGACCACATGGTCTGGTTGCCGGTCATCGCGGCGCTGGCGTTCGACGGCGCCCAGCCGTCGTAGACCGACGACTTGTAGGTGTAGGGCGCGTTGAAGGCCGTCGACAGGGTCATGCCGGAGTTGAGCGCGGCGAGCATCGGGAACATCTTGAACGTCGATCCGGCCTGGTACCCGGGGAGGGTGCCGCCGCCGAGCAGCGGGGCGACCGTGTTCGGGTAGTTCGCCTTGACGTTGGGGTCGGCCTCCGGGTTGGAGGTCTGGCCGTTCTGGCTGAGGTCGAGGGAGTAGGTGCGGTTCACCGCCATCGCCTTGACCCGGCCGGTGCCCGGTTCGGAGACCACGATCCCGTTGGCGAACGGGCTGCCGGTGTTGTCCTGGGCGCCGACGTTCTGCTCGGCCGCCGCCTGGATCTTCGGGTCGATGCTGAGCACGATGTGGTAGCCGCCGCGGCGGAGCTTGTCCATCCGTTCCAGCCGGTTCTCCCCGAACGCGGGCTGCGCGCTCCACCAGTTCTTGACGTAGTCGCAGGCGAAGCCCCAGCTGTTGTACTTCTTCGGCAGCGAGGCGCAGTCGTTGGGCGGGTCGGTCAGCTTGAGCTGGATCGGCTCGCTCTTGTACGCCGCGGCCACGTCCGGGGACATGAAGCCGAGCCGGGTCATGTTGTCGAGCACGTAGTTGCGCCGCCCGGTGGCGTCCTTCTGGTCCGAGGTGATCGGGTCGTACTCGGAGGGGGACTTGACCAGGCCGGCGAGGGTGGCCGCCTCGACCGGGGTGAGGGTGGCCGGGGTCTTGGAGAAGAAGATCTGCGACGCGGCGTAGATGCCGTACGCGCGGTGGCCGAAGTACGCCGAGTTGAGGTAGCGCTCCAGGATCTGCTCCTTGGTGAGCTCCTTCTCGATGTCCAGCGCCATCCGCATCTCCTTGACCTTGCGCAGGCTGGTCTGCTGGGTGGCCTCCTGGACCTCCTTGGGGGTCTTCGCGCTGTCCCGCAGGGCCATCCGGACGTACTGCATGGTCAGCGTGGAGGCGCCCTGGGAGACGCCGCTGGAGCGGGCGTTGGCCACGAAGGCGCGGGCGACGCCCTTCGGGTCGACGCCGTGGTGCTGGTAGAAGCGGTTGTCCTCGGCGGCGACGATCGCCTGCTGGATGTTCGGGGACATGTCCGACAGCTTGGTGTACTGCCGGTACTCCTCGTAGAACATCGTCAGGACGGTCTTGCCGTCGGGCGCGTACAGGTAGGAGGTCTCGGCGGGCAGCGAGGTGCGCAGGATGTCGGTCTTCTGCTCGACGGCGTGCGCGGTGGCCTTGGCGCCGAGGCCGGTGACGGCGGCCAACGGATAGAGCGCGGCGGTGACGACGATTCCGGCGATGAGTCCGGCGCGGAGGAGAGGAACGGATCGACCGGCGGCAGCGAAGGGTCGGTTGCTCACGAGGCCCAAGCTATGACATTTCCGATTCGAAAATGAGAAGAACTCATAAACCGGCGGGCGGGTGACGCGCCCCACGCCGGGATCCGCTGTCCCCGGCGACGCCTTCCCGGCAGGATCGCGGACATGCGTGGTCAACTCGTCGACGCCGGGCCGCAGACCGACCCCGGGCGGCACCCCGGAACACCCGAACCGGACCTCGGGCACCACGGGGACGCCGAGGTCGGAGCAGGACTGGTCGACCTGGCGGTCAACGTCCGCCGGGACCCGATGCCGGACTGGCTGGCCGACCCGCTGGTCGCCGCCCTGGGCGAACTGGCGGCGTACCCGGACCCCCGGCCGGCCCGGGCCGCCGTCGCCGCCCGGCACGGCCGTCCCCCGGAGGAGGTACTCCTCACCGCCGGCGCGGCGGAGGGCTTCGTGCTGATCGCCCGCGCGCTCGCCGGCGTCCACCGGCCGGTCGTGGTGCACCCGCAGTTCACCGAGCCGGAGGCGGCGCTGCGGGCCGCCGGGCACCCCGTGGAGCGGGTGCTGCTCGACCCCGCCGACGGCTTCCGGCTGGACCCGGCCCGGGTGCCCGCCGACGCCGACCTGGTGATGATCGGCAATCCGACCAACCCCACCTCGGTGCTGCACCCCGCCGCCGACCTGGCCGCCCTGGCCCGCCCCGGCCGGGTCCTCGTGGTCGACGAGGCGTTCGCCGACACCACCCGTACCCCCGGGGTCGAGGGCGAGCCGGAGTCGCTGGCCGACCGGCGCGACCTGCCCGGCCTGGTCGTGGTCCGCAGCCTGACCAAGACCTGGGGGCTGGCCGGCCTGCGGATCGGCTACCTGCTCGCCCCCGCCGACCTGGTCGCCCGGCTGGCCGCCGCGCAGCCGCTCTGGGCGGTCTCCACCCCGGCGCTCGCCGCCGCCACCGCCTGCGCCTCACCGGCCGCGGTCGCGGCCGAACGCGACCTGGCCGCCCGGCTGGCCGCCGACCGCGACCACCTGGTCGACCGCCTGTCGGCCCTGCCCGGGGTACGCGTCGCGGGCCGCCCGGCCAGCGCCTTCGTGCTGATCCACCTGCCCGGCGCGGCGCGGGTGCGCGAACGCCTGCGGGAGCAGGGCTGGGCGGTACGCCGGGGCGACACCTTCCCCGGGCTCGGCCCGGACTGGCTCCGGCTCGCGGTGCGGGACCGGACGACCACCGACGCGTTCGTCGAGGTACTGGCGAGGATCCTGGAGGCATGATGCTGGAGACCACGCTCGCGGCGATCCGGCCGCCCGACGCGGAAGCGATGACGGCGGCCCGCGACCTTCAGGGGCGGCTGACCAAGCCGGCCGGTTCGCTGGGCGCCCTGGAGGAGCTCTCGGTACGCCTCGCCGGGCTGGCCGGCGCCTGCCCGCCGCCCCTGCCCGAACCGGCCGCGGTGGCCGTCTTCGCCGGTGACCACGGGGTGCACGCCCAGCGGGTCACCCCCTGGCCGCAGGAGGTCACCGCGCAGATGGTGGCCAACTTCCTGGCCGGCGGGGCGGTGGTCAACGCGTTCGCCCGGCAGGCTGGCGCCTCGGTCACCGTGGTCGACGTCGGCGTCGCCACCCCGCTGCCCGGCGACCCGACCGCCGCCGCCGACCCGGCCGCCGAGGGACCGAGCGGCCCCGGCACGCCCCGGCTGATCGTGGCGAAGGTCCGGGCCGGTACCCGGGACCTGACGGTGACCGCCGCGCTGACCCGGGACGAGGCCCGCGCCGCCGTGGAGACCGGCATCACGGTCGCCGGGCGACTGGTCGACGCCGGAGCGGGGATCCTGCTCACCGGTGACATGGGCATCGGCAACACCACCCCGGCCGCCGCCCTGATCGCCGCGTTCACCGGCGTGGACGCCGCCGAGGTGACCGGCCGGGGCACCGGCGTGGACGACGAGACGTACCAGCGCAAGATCGGGGTGGTGCGGGCCGCGCTGCGCCGGCACGCCCCCGACCCGGCCGATCCGCTGGGCGTCCTGGCCGCCGTCGGCGGCCTGGAGCACGCGGCCCTGGCCGGCTTCGTCCTCGGTGCCGCCGCCCGTCGGGTCCCGGTGCTGCTCGACGGGGTGATCGCGGTCAGCGCGGCGCTGGCCGCGGCGGCCTTCGCCCCGGACGCGGTCGCCGCGATGGTGGCCGGGCACCGCTCGGCCGAGCCGGGCGCCGGCGTGGCCCTGCGGCACCTGGGCCTGGACCCGTTGATCGACCTCGGGCTGCGCCTCGGCGAGGGGACCGGTGCCCTGCTGGCCCTGCCGGTGGTGACCGGCGCGGTACGGGTGCTGCACGAGGTGGCGACGTTCGACTCCGCCGGGGTGGCCGAGAAGTGAGCGCCACCGGCGGTGGCGGTACGGGCGACAGCCCGTACCCCCTCGGGCTGCGCCTGGCCGGCCGGCGGGTGGTCGTGGTCGGTGGGGGAGCGGTCGCCACCCGGCGGGTGCCGGCGCTGCTGGACGCCGGCGCGGACGTGCTGCTCGTCTCGCCCGAGCTGACCCCGGCCCTGCACGGGCACGCCGACGCCGGCCGGCTGCGCTGGGTCCGGCGGCGCTTCGCCCCCGAGGACCTGGACGACGCCTGGCTGGTCCAGGTGGCGGTCGACGACCCGGTCGCCGCGGCCACGGTCAGCGCCGCCGCCGCGCAACGGCGGATCTTCTGCGTCCGGGCCGACGACCGGACCGCCGCCACCGCGTGGACCCCGGCGGTCACCCGGCACGGCCCGGTCACCGTCGCCGTGCTCGGCGGCGGCGACCCGCGCCGCGCGATGACCGTCCGCGACGCCATCCGCGACCTCCTGGGTGCAAGGAAGGGCCCCCTCTTAACGCCTCCGGTAGAGCAGGGGTCCCCTGTTAACACCCCCGGCAGCCGAGGAGGTCGGGTGGCGCTGGTCGGGGCCGGCCCGGGCGACCCGGAGCTGATCACGGTCAAGGGGTGGCGGCTGCTCGCCGAGGCGGACGTGGTGGTCGCCGACCGACTGGTCCCCGGGCTGCTCCTGGACGAGCTGCGCCCCGACGTCGAGCTGGTCGACGCCTCCAAGATCCCGTACGGGCCGTCCCGCACCCAGGAGGAGATCAACAAGATCCTGGTCGATCGCGCCCTGGCCGGCCGGTTCGTGGTCCGGCTCAAGGGCGGCGACCCGTACGTCTTCGGTCGCGGCGGCGAGGAGCTGCTGGCCTGCGCCGAGGCCGGGGTGCCGGTCACCGTGGTCCCCGGGGTGACCAGCGCGGTCGCCGTGCCGGCGGTGGCCGGCGTGCCGGTGACCCACCGGGCCGTGGCACACGAGTTCACAGTGGTCTCCGGGCACGTCGCGCCCGACTCGCCGGCCTCGCTGGTCCGCTGGGAGGCCCTGGCAGGGCTGCGCGGCACCCTGGTGATCCTGATGGGCCTGAAGAACCTCGCGGCGATCGCCGCGACCCTGGTCGCCCACGGAAAAGCGGCGGCGACCCCCGCCGCGGTGATCCAGGAGGGTACGACCGGCGCCCAGCGGATGCTCCGCTCGACCCTGGGCGCGGTGGCCGCCGACGTGGTCGCCGCGGAGCTGCGCCCACCCGCGATCGTGGTAGTGGGTGACGTGGTCGGCGCGCTCGACTGAGCCTGTCTGGCGGTGGGGGTTTCCGGGGAGCCCACTCGCGCAGGGATCAAGCCTGACCGCCCGGAGCGAGTGGGCTCCCCGGAAACCCCTCGGTGGGGCTCGGCGTGTCGGTCGGTCTCGCTGGGAGCAGGTGGAACGGCGGCGGCCCGGGATCGTCTGGTCCCGGGCCGCCGTCGTGTTGCGGGTCAGTGCTTGAGCATGTTGTCCAGGAGCAGGGCGCAGCGCACCAGGCCGAGGTGGCTGTACGCCTGCGGGTGGTTGCCCAGGCCGCGCTCGGCGAGCGGGTCGTACTGCTCGGGGAGCAGGCCGGTGGGGCCGGCGGTGTCGACCATCTGGGCGAACAGCTCCTCCGCGTCGGTACGCCGGCCGGTGCGCAGGTACGCCTCGATCAGCCACGCCGTGCAGATGTGGAAGCCGCCCTCCCGGCCGGGCAGGCCGTCGTCCCAGTGGTACCGGTAGACGACCGGGCCGCTGCGCAGCTCCGCCTCGATCCTCAGCACGGTCGACAGGAAGCGCGGGTCGTCGCCGGGGAGCAGCCCGGACAGGCCGATCCAGAGCGACGAGGCGTCCATCTCGTCGTGCCCGTACGCGACGCTGTACGCCTCGGCCTCGTCGTGCCAGCCGTACTCCAGGACGTTGGCGCCGATCCGCTCCCGCAGCTCGACCCACTCCGGGCGGTCCTCGCCGCCGTGCTGCCGCACCACGTGCAGCGCCCGGTCCACCGTCATCCAGCACATCACCTTGGAGAAGATGTGGTGCCGCGGGGGGAGGCGGGCCTCCCAGATGCCGTGGTCGGGCTCGTGCCAGCGGCGGCGGACCGCCTCGACCATGTTGTCCAGCACCCGCCACTCGTCCTCGCGGACCGAGCCCCGGGCGTCGGCGACGGCGGCGATCAGGTCGGCGATCGGGCCGAAGACGTCCAGCTGGAGCTGGTGGTTGGCGAGGTTGCCGACGCGTACCGGCCGGGAGCCGGCGTAGCCGGGCAGCGTGTCGATGACCGCCTCGGCGCCCAGCTCGTAGCCGTCGACGGTGTAGAGCGGGTGCAGCCGCTCCGGGTGCCCGCCGGTGCGCTCCACCACGCCGTCGATCCAGCGCAGCAGCCCCTCGGCCTCCTCGGTCGACCCGAGGTCCACCAGGGCGCGGGCGGTCATGGCCGCGTCGCGCAGCCAGCAGTAGCGGTAGTCCCAGTTGCGGACGCCGCCCAGCTCCTCCGGCAGCGAGGTGGTCGCCGCGGCGAGGATCGAGCCGGTCGCCTCGTGGGCGAGACCGCGCAGGGTGAGCGCGCTCCGGGCGACCAGGTCACGGGCCGTGGCGGGCAGCCGCAGGGTGGCCACCCAGTCCTTCCACGGCTGCTCGGCCGCGGCCTGCCGCTCGTGGATCGGCACCCGGTGGTGCTCCAGGCTCTGCGTGCCGAAGCGCAGCTCCAGCACCACCTGACCACCGGCGGCCCGCAGGTCGACCACGGCCCGGGCGGTCTCGTAACCGCCGTCGTCGACGACCTCCCACTGCACGCCGGGGGAGTAGAGCGCGACCGGCTCGTTCGAGCCGAGCACCAGCAGCCCGTCGTCGAGCGGCTGGAGCTGCACCTGCACCTGGCCGAACTCGGGCCGGGGCGCGAACTCGATCCGGGCCCGGCCGGAGCCGGAGAGCACCCGGACCAGGGTCGAGTCACCGGTGACCACGGCCGGGCCGTCCGGGGTGGTCTCCCGGGCCGGCAGGTCCAGCCAGTCGGTGACGGTCAGCCCGGACCAGCGGGTCTCCACGGTCATGGTGCCGTTGCGGTAGCGCTGGCCGAGCGGGATTCCGCCGCGCTCCGGGCCGACGGTGAAGTGCCCGGCCGGGCTGCCGCCGACCAGGTCGGCGAAGATCGCCGCCGAGTCCGGCTTGGGGTGGCAGAGCCAGGTGACCTTGGCCTCGGGGGTGAGCAGCGCGACGGTGCGGCCGTTGGCCAGCATCGAGTGCCGCTCGATCGGGACGGCCCGCTCGCCGAAGAGCCAGTGCCGGCGGGTCTCCAGCAGCAGGCCGAGCGCCCGGGCGGCCTCGATCGGCTCGGCGACCCGGTAGTCGGCCTTCGTGTCGCCCGGGCCGATCTTGATGCCGACGTCGGGGCCGTGCAGGTTGCCAAAGGCGTTCTCGTCGGTCACGTCGTCGCCGATGAACAGCACCGCGCTCGCCGAGAGCTGGGTCCGCAGCTGGTCGACGGCGGTGCCCTTGTGGGTCGCCACCACCGACAGCTCGATGACCTCCTTGCCCTGGGTGACGGTGACGTCCTCCCAGGTGGCGGGGCCGCTGCGGACCGCGTCGATGGCGGCGGCGGCGACCTGCGGGTCCACCCCGCGGGTGTGCACGGCGACGCTGGCCGGCTTGCGTTCCAGGCGGATCCCGGGGTGGGCCGCGGCGATCTCGCGCAGCGCGTCGCGCAGCCGGGTCCGCACGGCGATCAGCTCGGGCGAGAGCCGCTCGACGAAGCCGATGTCGAACTCGGAGCCGTGGCTGCCGACCAGGTGGACCTCGCTGGGCAACCGGGAGAGCGCGGCCAGGTCGCGCAGCGCCCGGCCGGAGACCACCGCCACGGTGGTCTGCGGCAGTGCGGCCAGCGCGCGGATCGCGGCCACCGACTCCGGCAGGGGTACGGCCTTGGTCGGGTCCTCGACGATCGGCGCGAGGGTGCCGTCGTAGTCGCAGGCGATCAGGAGCTGGGGGACCCGGGCGATCCGCCCGATGGCGGTGCGCAGGTCGGAGTCCAGCACCCCGGCGGAGGGCGTGGCCGGGGCGTTGACGGCAGGGGTCACGCGGTTGCCTCCGTATCGGGCACCCCGAGCTCGGACAGGAAGGACTTGGCCCAGTGGCCGACATCGTGGGTGCGCAGATGGCGCTGCATTGTCCGCATCCGGCGGCGGGCCTCTGGTTTCTCGACGTGCACGGCCTTCAGCAGGGCGTCCTTGACCGCGTCCGGGTCGTGCGGGTTACACAAAAATGCCTGGCGCAGCTCGGTGGCGGCGCCGGCGAACTCACTGAGCACGAGCGCGCCACCCTGGTCGGCGCGCGATGCGACGTACTCCTTGGCCACCAGATTCATTCCGTCTCGCAGCGGGGTCACCATCATCACGTCGGCTGCGACGTACATCGCGGCCAGTTCAGAGCGACTGTACGACTGATGCAGGTAATGCACCGCCGGCACGCCGACCCGGCCGAATTCACCATTGATCCGGCCAACCTCGCGTTCGACCTTCACGCGAAGTGCCTGGTAGTGCTCGACCCGCTCGCGGCTCGGCGTCGCCACCTGCACCATAACCGCCTCGGGAACTGTCAACTTTCCGTCAGCCAGAAGTTCCCGGAACGCCTTGAGCCGGAGCTCGATGCCCTTGGTGTAGTCCAGCCGGTCCACGCCCAGGATGATGGTCTTCGGGTTGCCCAGCTCCTCGCGGATCTGCTTGGCCCGGGCCTGGATCGCCGGGTCCTCGGCCAGCCGCTCCATCTCCCTGGTGTCGATGGAGATGGGGAAGGCGCCGGCCTTCACCTGCCGCCCATCGACCTGGATCATCTGGCCCTCGTAGCGCAGGCCGAGCAGGTGCCGGGCCAGCCGGACGAAGTTCTGCGCCGCCAGCCGCTGCTGGAAGCCGATCAGGTCCGCGCCGAGCAGTCCGCGCAGGATCTCGGTGCGGAACGGCATCTGCATGAACAGCTCGATCGGCGGGAACGGGATGTGCAGGAAGAAGCCGATCTTCAGGTCGGGGCGCAGCTCACGCAGCATCGCCGGCACCAGCTGGAGCTGGTAGTCCTGCACCCAGACCGTCGCACCCTCGGCCGCGACCTCCGCCGCGGCCTCCGCGAACCGGGCGTTGACCAGCCGGTAGGCCTCCCGCCAACGCCGCTTGTAGGCCGGGGTCTCGACGGCGTCGTGGTACAGCGGCCAGATGGTGGCGTTGGACTGGCCCTCGTAGTAGCGCTCCAGTTCCTCGGCGCTCAACGGCACCGGGTGCAGCCGAATGCCCTCCAGGTCGAACGGCTCGGGGGCGGCGCCGGTGCCGCCCGCCCAACCGACCCAGGTGCCCTGGTGCTCGGCGAGGACGGGGTGCAGCGCGGTGACCAGCCCGCCGGGGCTGCGTCGCCACTGCCGTCCCTCGGGTGTGCTCACCTCGTCGACCGGCAGTCGGTTCGCCACTACGACAAAGGAGCTACGGACGGTCACGATCGGCCACCTCCGGGTGCTGACGGGTCCACCGCGTTGAGCGTACTGAGCGTAGCTGCGGCGTCTGATGCCCCGTGCCGGAGTCACCTACCCGTCCCACGACGGCCGAACCCTCATCGTGATCTTGTCGACACCGGTGGCGGCGCACTCCACGGGCGGGGTGATGTGGGCGGAGCGGGGCGTACCTGTCAGGATTGACGGCGGCGTGCGCGCGCCCGGCCCCGGGCCGGCGGCGGCCGGCGGAAATCGCGGCCCGCGCCCTGAAGCTCGCGACAGCAACCGACGGAGGTAGCCCGCACCGTGGCCCAGTTCATCTACGTCCTGGAAAAGGCGCGCAAGGCGCACGGCGACAAGGTCGTGCTCGACAACGTGACGCTGAACTTCCTGCCGGGGGCCAAGATCGGTGTGGTCGGCCCGAACGGCGCCGGTAAGTCCAGCCTCCTCAAGATCATGGCAGGCTGGGACAAGCCGAGCAACGGTGAGGCCCGGCTGATGCCCGGCTACACCGTCGGCATGCTCGCCCAGGAGCCGCCGCTCAACGACAGCAAGACCGTCCTCGGCAACGTCGAGGAGGCGGTCGCCGAGACCAAGGCGAAGCTGGAGCGGTTCAACGCCATCGCCGAGCAGATGGCCACCGACTACTCCGACGAGCTGATGGAGGAGATGGGCAAGCTCCAGGAGGAGCTGGACCACGCCGACGCGTGGGACATCGACTCCAAGCTCGAACTGGCCATGGACGCGCTGCGCTGCCCGCCGCCGGACGCCGACGTGACCCAGCTCTCCGGTGGTGAGCGTCGCCGGGTCGCGCTCTGCAAGCTGCTGCTCGAGGCGCCCGACCTGCTGCTGCTCGACGAGCCCACCAACCACCTGGACGCCGAGAGCGTCTCCTGGCTGGAGCAGCACCTGGCCAAGTACGCCGGCACCGTCATGGCGATCACCCACGACCGGTACTTCCTCGACAACGTGGCCAACTGGATCCTCGAGCTGGACCGCGGCCGCACCTACCCGTACGAGGGCAACTACTCCACCTACCTGGAGAAGAAGGCCGCCCGGCTGGCCGTCGAGGGTCGCCGCGACGCCAAGATGAAGAAGCGCCTCACCGAGGAGCTGGAGTGGGTCCGCTCCAACGCCAAGGCCCGGCAGACCAAGTCCAAGGCCCGACTGGACCGCTACGACGAGATGGCCGCCGAGGCGGAGAAGACCCGGAAGCTGGACTTCGAGGAGATCCAGATCCCGCCGGGCCCGCGCCTGGGCAGCACCGTCATCGAGGCGCACAACCTGAGCAAGGGCTTCGGTGACCGGCTGCTGATCGACGACCTCTCCTTCTCGCTGCCGCGCAACGGCATCGTCGGCATCATCGGCCCGAACGGCGTCGGCAAGACCACCCTGTTCAAGACCATCGTCGGGCTGGAGCAGCCCACCAGCGGGGAGGTCCGGGTCGGCCCGACCGTCTCGCTGTCGTACGTCGACCAGAACCGGCAGGGCCTCGACGGCGACAAGACCGTCTGGGAGGTCGTCTCCGACGGGCTGGACCACCTCATGGTGGGCAAGGTCGAGATGCCGTCCCGGGCGTACATCGCCGCGTTCGGCTTCAAGGGTCCGGACCAGCAGAAGCCGACCAAGGTGCTCTCCGGCGGCGAGCGGAACCGGTTGAACCTGGCGCTGACGCTGAAGATCGGCGGCAACGTGATCCTGCTCGACGAGCCGACCAACGACCTGGACGTGGAGACGCTCTCCAGCCTGGAGAACGCGCTGCTGGAGTTCCCCGGCTGCGCCGTGGTCATCTCCCACGACCGGATGTTCCTGGACCGGGTCGCCACGCACATCCTGGCCTGGGAGGGCGACGAGGAGAACCCGTCGAAGTGGTTCTGGTTCGAGGGCAACTTCGAGGCGTACGAGAAGAACAAGGTCGACCGGCTCGGCGCCGACGCGGCCCGGCCGCACCGGGTGACGTACCGCAAGCTCACCCGTGACTGACCGCTTCGTCTACCACTGCGCGCTGCGCTGGTCCGACCTGGACGCGTACGGCCACGTCAACAACGCCCGCTTCCTCACCCTGTACGAGGAGGCCCGGGTGGCGTTGATGTTCGCCGGCGGCCGGGCGTGGGGGGTGGGCTCGTTCGCCGACGGGGTGGTCATCCGCCGGCACGAGGTCGACTACCTGCGCCCGGTCGACTACGCGCTCGGTCGGGCCACCGCCGAGGCGGCCCCGGCCGTCCGGATCGAGCTGTGGATCTCCGAGATCCGGGCCGCCTCGTTCACCGTCGACTACGAGCTGTACGACGGCGAGACCCTGGCCAGTCGGGCCCGCTCGGTGCTGGTGCCGTTCGACCTGTCCCGGCAGCTGCCCCGCCGGATCAGCGACGAGGAGCGGGAGTTCCTGTCCCGCTACGCCCGGCCGGCCGGGCCGGCGTGAGCGCGCCGGCGGACGGGCCCACGACGCGGGCCGGCGTCGGCGGGCCCACCGACGGATCCACGACGCGGGCCGGCGTCGGCGGGCCCACCATGCGCGACGGTGGGCACGGGTTGGCCGGGGTGTCCGACGCGGGCGCCTTCCTGGCCCGGCTGGTCCGGCTGGACCCGGCCGCCCTGGTCCGGCTCCGGCCGGCCGCCACGGCCGGCCGGACGGCGCTGTGGGCCCGGCTGCCCTGGGGGGTGCTGGTGGTGCGCACGGTGGCCGGTGCGGCGCCCGGTGACGTGACGGTCGCCGCCCGCGAGCTGCTCGCCGACCTGGAGGCCGGTGGGGACACGCTCCCCACCGCCCGGGATGCCCAGTGGCGGTGGCCGTTGCCGCCGCCGGTGAGCCGGCCGGTGGAGCTGCTGCCGGTGGCCGAGGTGGCGCGGATCGCCGCCGCGGCGGCGGGCACCCTGCGCGACGCCGCCGCGCACGGCGTGGGTGGTCGCGCGGTCGGCCAGCGGGCGCTGCGCGACGCGCTGCTGGACCACGTGGCGGTGCGGGTCTCCCCGGAGGGGGAGGTGCCCGGGGCGCCGGTGGAGGTGTCGCAGCGGCTGATCCAGGGCCTGGTCCGGATGGGCTTCCTCGGCCCGGGCGCGCCCGGGCCGCAGGCCGCGGGAGTTCAGGTCCGGGTGGCCGGCCGCTGGGTCGGCCTGGTCGGACCGTACGGGGCGGTGTGGTCGCAACGGCCGGGCGAGTTGGTGGTGCGACCGGCCGGTGGTCGTCCGAACGGATGAGCCGCGATCATTCTTCTGGGTTGGGGCTGTCGTTGGGGGGATGCCTCATCCCGGCTGTCCGGGTACCGTCCATCCTCGGATCCAACGCACGGTATGCGACTGGATCCGCTGGGGAGTGAGGTGCGCGAGCGATGCCGTGGTGGTCATGGCGCCCCGGTCCCGCCGGTGGCGGCGATCCGGACAGTCGGAGCGGGGTCACAGTGGAGGGCGGCGTCCGGGTCGGTCCACCGGCCCCACGCCAGCCGGGGGACGACGCGCCGGTGGGCGAGCGGTCCCCCCTCGCCGACATGCCGGCCACCGTCGAGCCGGTGACCCTGCGCCGGGTCTGTGACGCCCTCGACCTGCTCGACGTGCGTTACCTGGCCGACGGCGACGGCAACCTGCTGGCCATGTGGGAGCGGCACGCCGTGCTGGTCACCCTGGAGGGTCCGGAGGACGAGATCCTGGTGATGCGGGCCCGCCCGCACGCCACCGTCCCGCCGGACTGGGCCGACCGCGCCTACCGGGTGGTCAACGAGTGGAACCACACCCGTCGCTTCTGCAAGGCGTACATCGGCGACCCGACCGAGCGGGGTCAGCTGCCGATCTACGCCGAGCTCCAGGTGCCGCTGGGCGCCGGGACCCACGACGCGCTGCTGATCGAGATGCTCGACTGCGGGGCGGCGGTCGCCACGACCTTCGTGGACTGGCTGCACGACGAGGGCGCCCTGCTCTGACCGGCGCTCAGCCGGCCGGGTCCTCCATCACGTTGACCATGAAGTACGCGGCCCGCTCCAGGTAGTCCCAGAGCGCGGCGGCCACCTCGGGCTCCAGGTCGAGCCGGTCGACGGCCCGGCGCATGTGCAGCAGCCAGGCGTCCCGTTCGGCGGCGCCGATCCGGAAGGGCGCGTGCCGCATCCGCAGCCGCGGGTGCCCGCGCTGGGCCGAGTAGGTGTTGGGGCCGCCCCAGTACTGCATCAGGAACAACGTCAGGCGGTCGGCGGCCGGCCCGAGGTCCTCCTCCGGGTACATCGGGCGCAGCAGCGGATCGGTCGCGACTCCGGCGTAGAACTCGTCCACCAGCTTGCGGAACGTGGGCTCGCCGCCGACGGCCTCGAAGAGGGTGATCGACGGGCGGGGACGGTCGGCTCCGGTTGCGGGATTCACCCTTCCATCCTGCCAGGTGTCCCGGCGGGCGGCCGGACCCGAGTGGCCCCGCGCACGTGGTCAGCGGGTGGCGGCGGTGACCCCGCTCGCCGGGCCCTCCTGGGCCGGCGCGGAGCGCTGCGTGACCACCGACGGCCGGGTGGCCGGTTCGTCCGTCCGGGCCTGCCCACCGGCGCGGACGGCCGCGTCGACCGAGGCCGCGTCCGGCCAGCGCAGGGTGATCAGCAGCATCAGCAGCACCCCGGCGGCGCTCCACACCCCGACCACCAGCGGGACCGAGAAGCGGTCGGCGAGCACGCCGGTGATCAGCACCGCGGCGCCCTGGATCACCTGCACGCCGGTGGCCATCACGCCGAACGCGCGGGCCCGGTAGCCGTCGGGCAGGACCCGGACGAAGAGGCCGTTGGCGGTGGGCAGCAGGCCGGCCACCGCGAAGCCGCAGCCGGCGGCGAGCAGGGCCACCACCTGCGGTGGCGGGTCGAGCAGCGTCGGCACCAGCACCAGCGGGGCGAGAACCGCCAGCGGGCGCATCACCCGCAGCCGTCGGGCCGGCCCGAAGACCCGCCCGATCAGCAGTCCGCCGAGGATGAACCCGACCGGATTGGCGGCCATGATCACGGCCTGGGCGAGGCCGGCGTCCAGACCGCCGTGGCGCTCACCGGCCCAGGCCGCCGCGAGCCCCTCGGGGACGACGGAGAAGAGCATCGCGCTGAACACCAGCAGTGCGATGGCCCGCAGCACCGGCGTACCGAAGACGATCCGGAAGCCCTGCGCGGTCTCCCGCAGCAGGTGGTTGCGGTGCGCGGCGGTCATCGCGGCCGGACGGTCCCGCACCCCGAGCCGGACCACCATTGCCGAGGCGCCGAAGGTGGCGGCGTTGATCAGCAGCGCGGCCGTCGGGTTCACCGCGGCGATGGCGGCGCCGACCAGATAGCCGCCGACCTGGGCGGCCTGGCCGGCGCTGGCGTTGAGCGAGAGCCCCAGCACCACCCGGTCGCCGGTCAGGATCACCGGCATCAGCGCGGAGCGGGCCGCCTGGCTGGGCGGGTTGGCCAGCGTGGTGAGGAAGAGCAGCCCGAGCAGGGCCGGCACGGGCAGGTGCGGAACGGCCACCAGCACCATCAGCGCCATCCGGACGAGGTCGCAGACCACCATCACCTGGCGGTAGCGGTACCTGTCGGCGAGCGTGGTGAGCAGTGGGCCACCGACCAGCCAGGGCAGGTAGCTGATGGCGAACGCCGCTGCGGAGAGGGCGACCGAGTCGGTCTCCCGGTAGACCAGGACGGTGACCGCCGCCTTGGCGATGTAGTCGCCGATCCACGACAGGACGCTGGCGCTGAAGACCGCCCGGTACTCACTCTGGGCGAACACCTCGCGGAAGGTGGCTGGCCCTTCCGGATCGGGTCGCTCGTCGGACACCGTGGCCTCCATCGTCCCCGGGGGCCACTCGTGATGGCGGGCCGGGAACCGTCGTCAGATCTACCGATCACCGAGGACGTGATCGCGATTCGGCAGGAGCGCGTTTCTCCGGATTCTGCCCGATCGTCTGAAGACTGGCTAGGGCGAACGGATTGATCGTCATATCCCCGACGGAACGAACGGACGATACCCGAGGGGTCACAAGGACCGCGACCCCCGGCCGCAAGGTCCGCCGGGTGACCGGTCAGGTGCTGCCGCCGCGACCGGTCTCGCCGGCGCCCGCCACGGGTACGCCCGGATAGAGCCGGGCGGCGGCGATCCGCGCGGTGATGCCGGAGTTCTCCAGCGCCTCGGCCAGCCGTCGGCGCAGTTCCCGGCCCACCGCGAACTGCCCCTCGGCGGTCGTCTTCACCACGGTGCGGATCACCGCGCCGTCGACCGTGATCTGCTCGACGCCGAGCACGTCGGGTGTCTCGACGATCTCCGGCGCCAGCTCCGGGTCCAGCGCCACCGAGGCCGCCGCCGTACGCAGCACCGCCGTCGCCTCCTCGGTGCTGGCGAAGCCGATCGGCAGGTCCACCACGACCAGCGCCCAGCCCTGGCTCTTGTTGCCCACCCGGATGATCTCGCCGTTGCGGATGTACCAGAGCACCCCGCGTCCGTCCCGGACGGTGGTGACCCGCAGCCCGACCGACTCGACCACCCCGGTCGCCTCGCCCAGGTCCACCGTGTCCCCGACGCCGTACTGGTCCTCGATCAGCATGAACAGGCCGGCGAGCAGGTCCTTGACCAGGCTCTGCGCGCCGAAGCCGAGGGCGACGCCGGCGATGCCCGCGCTGGCCAGCAGCGGCGCCAGGTCGAAGTTGAACTCCCGCAGGGTCATCAGCAGCGCGATGCCGAAGACGAACGCGGTGACCACGCTGCGCAGCACCGAGCCGATCGCCTCGGCCCGCTGCCGGCGCCGCTCCGGCACGAACTCCTCCGGGTCCAGCGAGGCGCTGGGGATCCGCTCGCGCAGCGGCCGCAGCAGGGTCGGCACCGTGCTGCGGCCGGTGGTGCGGACCAGCCGGTTGATGGCCCGGTGCAGCGCCCAGCGGGCGACCAGGGCGAGCAGCAGGATCAGGATCACCCGCAGCGGCTTCACCACGATCCAGTAGCTGCCCTCGGCGAACCAGACCGAGTCGGTGATCTCCCAGGCCCACCTGCAGAACGGCTCGGCCAGGCAGCCCGGGCTCGGCTTGTCGCCGAGGTCGTCGGGGAGGAGGTCGGTGAGCGGGTGAAGGCTGGGCAGAGTCACGTTGCCTTCGTACCGCACGCCGGGCGGCCGGCCGCCGCCGACCCTCCGCGTCCCGCCACCGGCGGTCAACCGGTCCGAAACCGGTCATCCCGCCGCCAGCCGAAGAAGCTTCACCGGGTACCCGGGATTAGTGCGTGCAATCCGGGTTCCGATCAGGGACTATTGGCGCAACGGACGTGGGTGCTCCCGCCGGCGTCGGACGTGGTTGCCCGCTGCCCGCGGGCCCCAGCCGACGCGGCAGCGGCGGGAACGGCTGGACCGGGAGGGTGAGCACGATGCCTGACATACGACCCACTGCGGGCTCCGGCGCGTTGGTCCTCAACGCCACGTACGAGCCGCTGTGTGTCGTGTCGGTGCGTCGGGCCGCGATCCTCGTGCTCTCCGCCAAGGCGGTCTGCGTGGCCGACGGCGAGGGCGTCCTGCACAGCGCCCGCAACGCCCTCCCGGTGCCCTCGGTGGTGCGGCTGACCCGCTTCGTCCGGGTGCCGTACCGCACCCACGTGGGGCTCTCCCGGCGGGCGATCTTCGCCCGGGACGGCTGGCGTTGCGCGTACTGCCGGGGGCCGGCCGAGACCATCGACCACGTCTTCCCGCGCAGCCGCGGCGGGCGGCACGCCTGGGAGAACGTGGTCGCCGCCTGCGCCCGGTGCAACCACACCAAGGGCGACAAGACCCCGGCCGAGCTGGGGTGGCGGCTGCACAACCTGCCGGCCGCCCCGAAGGGCAACGCCTGGCGGGTGCTCGGCCACCGGGCGCCCGACCCGCGCTGGGCGGACTGGCTCGACCTGCGCGAGCCCGAGGCGGCCTGACCTCAGCCGTTGCGCGCGGTCACGAGCTGGGCGTAGACGACCAGGTTGTCGGCGTACCCGGTCCGGCCGCCCACCCAGCGTCCACCGCAGGTGATCAGCCGCAGGTTCGGCCGGCTGAAGTCGCCGAAGACCTCGTCGGCGGGGAGCTTCTCCTTGCCGTACCGGCGGGTCGAGGTGACCTCGAAGACCGCCACCGAGCCGTCCTCGCGGGTCACCTCCACCCGGTCGCCGTCGTCGAGGCTCTTCAGGTCGTGAAAGACCGCCGGGCCGGTGGTGGTGTCGACGTGTCCGACGATCACCGCCGGTCCGTACTGCCCGGGGGTGGGGCCCTGGTCGTACCAGCCGGCCTCCTGCGCCCGGTGCACGTCGGGCACGGCGATGGTGCCGTCGCCCGCGATCCCCACCTGGTGCACCGGCGCCCGCAGGCCCAGCCGGTCGATCGCGATCCGGGTCGGCGGGCTCGCCGGCAGCACCGGGAACTTCTTCGGCGGCGGGCGCAGCCCGGCGCTGAGCTGCTCGGGCAGCACGTCCACCCCGGCGAAGCGCTGCACCCCGAGCAGCGCCACGATCAGCGCCATCACCGCGGCCACCAGCAGCACCGGCGTGCCGGGGCCACCGCGGCCGACCGGATACCGGTGGCGTGCGCGGGCGGCGGCCGGTGCCACCGGGCGGGCCTGCGGGTCCGCCGTCGCCACGCTGGCCGAGAAGGCGTGCCGGGCGGTCCGGGTGAACCGTCGGGCCACCCGGCCGGCGCGGCGCAGGGCGGCCCGGGTCCGGCCGCCACGGGTACGTGAGCGGGCCATCGCCGTACCCCCGGGTCAGAAGCGGGACGCGGTCCTGCGTCGGGCCCCGACGCCGGCCGCCACCGCCACCAGGGCGAGGCCGCCGACGAGCAGCAGCGAACCGGCGCCGTGGCCGTCGGCCGTGCCGCCGCCCCCGGTGGCCGGGCCCTTGCTCGGCTGCGCCATGTTCAGCACGGTCAGCATGGTCGAGGCGGTGTTCTGGTTGTCGCAGCGCAGGTCGACCGGGTAGTCGCCGGGCTGCTTGTTGCCGGGAACGGTGACCGCCCCGGTCAGGAAGCCGTTGTTCGGCCGGAGCATCACCCGGCCGAAGGCGTCCGACTGGACCTGGGCCTGCTTGCCGTTGTTGGTGTCGCAGCTGGCCCGGATGGAGACCCGGGTGCCGGCCTGGGCGGTGTTCGGCGTGACCTCGACGAAGACGTTCTCGCCGGCCCGCGCCGGTGAACCGCCGGCCAGGACGAACGCCCCGACCAGACCGAGGACGAGCAGCGCGGCGGAAAGCGCACGTTGTGACAGGTTGAGCCCCCGCATGATTCCCCCCTCCCGGTGACGAAGCACCGGAATCCTGCTGACGGGCAGCGGGGGCTGCTTTCCCGTTGGCCGGGCGGCAAACCGTCAGAGCGGGGCCACCGGATGCCAGGCGAGGGGGGTGGAGAGGACCATCGTGCTGGACGGCTGGCCGTACGGGGCGAGGCGGTCGATCACCCGCTCGAACTCGGCGATCGAGCCGGCGGCGACCCTGAGCATGCTGCACGCGTCGCCGGTGATCCGGTGGATCTCCATGATCTCCGCCCAGCCGGCGACCTCCGGGTCGTTGAGGATGCACCGGGAGCCGTAACAGGACATCCGGATCAGCGCGACCACCGCGCGGCCGGCCCGGGCCAGGTCGACGTGGGCGTGGTAGCCGGTGATCACCCCGGACTCCTCCAGCCGGCGGACCCGCTCGGCCACCGCCGGCGGCGAGAGGTGCACCCGGCGGGACAACTCGCTGAACGACAGCCGCGCGTCGGCCTGCAACTCGCGCAGCAGCGCCCAGTCCATGTCGTCCACCGCTCCACCTTCCGTCGTGAAACCCGAGGCCCGTACGGCTTTCGGTTCGGCAGGTCGGCACGGCTCAGCGCCGTCGATCCGGCATTCCCCCGACCGATCCACCTGCGGAATCATGACGCTACCCCGATCCCGGAGGGAGAACGACGGTGGAACAGTCGGACCTGCTGGCGCCCGCGGCGACCCCCGCTGTGCGCCCGCTCACCGCGCGGCAGCGCGCCGCGCGGGCGGCTCGCAACGGCGGCGAGCCGACCCTGGAATTCGCCGAACGCGTGCCCTACGACGCGTACGTGCGGGCGAGCACGCTGCACCGGTTGCAGCAGCCGATCACCGACGACCCGGGCGAGATGTCCTTCCTGATGGTCAGCCAGATCATGGAGTTGTACTTCTCGCTGACCTGCCACGAGCTGCGTCACGCCCAGCGGGAACTGCGCGCCAACCGGGTCTGGGACGCGCTGCCCCCGCTGCGCCGGGCGGCGCTGCACCTGGAGGGGTTGAACGCCGCCTGGCAGGGGCTGCGCTGGATGACCCCGGCGGACTTCAACCGGTTCCGCAACCAGCTCGGCGAGGGTTCCGGCTTCCAGTCCGCGATGTACCGGCAGCTGGAGTTCCTGCTCGGCCTCCGGGACCCGGCGCTGATCCGCCCGTTCCGCCGGCAGACCGAGGTGTACGCGGAGCTGACCACCGCCCTGGCCGCGCCGAGCCTCTGGGACGACGTGGTGACCCTGCTGGCCCGCCGCGGTTTCGACGTCCCCGACGAACTGCTCGCCCGGGACCTGACCGTCGAGCACGAGGCGCACCCGTCGGTCGAGGCGGCCTGGGTGCGGATCTACGCCGACGGCGGCCCGGAGAACCACCTCCGGCTGCTCGGGGAGGCGTTGACCGAGGTCGCCGAGTGGTTCGGCGACTGGCGCTGGCACCACCTCAAGGCGGTCCAGCGGGCGATGGGCGCGAAGGTGGGCAGCGGCGGTTCGGCCGGGCTGGCCTGGTTGCAGCGGAGCATGGCCCGGGTGGTCTTCCCGGAGCTGTGGTCGGCCCGGACGGCGATGTGACCGGGGAGCGGAACATGCCCGACACGGAGAAGGAAGCCCACCGCCGCGACGCCGAGGACCCCGGGCACCGGCACCTGTTCCACGTGCCGCCGGCCGAGGGCGGGCGCTACCCGGAGGTGGCGTACCTGGCCGGCAACTCGCTCGGCCTGCCGCCCCGGGCCACCCGGGACGAACTCCTCGCCGACCTGGACGCCTGGCGACGGCTCGGCGTCGAGGGGCACCTGGAGGCGGAGCGGCCCTGGCTGCCGTACCACGAGCTGTTGACCGGGCCGGCCGCCCGACTGGTCGGCGCGCTGCCGACGGAGACCGTGGTGATGAACTCCCTCACGGTCAACCTGCACCTGCTGATGGTGAGCTTCTACCGGCCGGCGGGGCGGCGGACCCGGATCGTCATCGAGGACAGCGCCTTCCCCTCGGACAGCTACGCGGTGCGCAGCCAGGCCCGGTTCCACGGCCTGGACCCGGACGACACGGTGCTCCGGTTGAGGCCGCGCGCCGGCGAGGACATCCTGCGCACGTCCGACGTCGTCGACCTGCTCGCCGCGGAGGGCGACACCGTCGCGTTGGTGCTGCTGGGCGGGGTCAACTACCTCACCGGTGAGCTGCTGGACATCCCGGCGATCACCGCCGCCGGGCGGGCCGCCGGCGCGGTGGTCGGCTGGGACCTGGCGCACGCGGTGGGCAACGTGCCGCTCGCCCTGCACGACTGGGACGTCGACTTCGCCGCCTGGTGCTCCTACAAGTACCTGAACTCCGGGCCGGGGGCCCTCGCCGGGGTCTTCGTCCACGAGCGGCACCTGGGCCGGGCCGACCTGCCCCGGTTCGAGGGCTGGTGGAGCACGGAGGCGGCCACCCGGTTCGAGATGACCCCGACCTCCCGGCCACCGGCCACCGTGGAGGCGTGGCAGATCTCCAACCCGCCGATCTTCGCGATGGGCCCGGTCCGCACCTCGCTGGAGCTCTTCGACTCCGTCGGCATGCCGGCGCTGCGCGAGCGCAGCCTGCGGCTCACCGGCTGGTTGGAGTCGCTGCTCGACGAGGTCGTCGCCGACCGGCCGCTGGCCGTGGTCACCCCGCGCGATCCCGCGCGACGGGGCTGCCAGCTCTCGCTGCGGATCGGTGTGAGCGCGAGGAGTGAGCCGGGTTCGCGAGCCCCGCAGTCGCGAACGGAGGGCGGCTGGGCCGGTGACGCCGGTGAGCTGACCAAACGGCTGCGGCACGAGCACGGGGTGATCGCCGACGCCCGGGAGCCGGACATCGTCCGGTTCGCGCCGGTGCCGCTCTACTCGACGTACCACGACTGCTGGCGGGTCGCCGACGCGCTGGCCGCGACGGTGGAGAAGACCCGGTGAGCGCGAGGAGTGAGCCGGGTTTGCGAGCCCCGCAGTCGCGAACGAAAGGCGGGCACCGATGAGCGCCACGGCACGCGACGAGGTGGCCGTCGTCGGGGCCGGGCTGGCCGGCTGCCTGCTGGCCTGCTTCCTGGCCCGGCGCGGCTACCCGGTGGCCCTCTACGAGCGGCGGCCGGACCCGCGTACCGGCCGGGTCGAGCGGGGCCGCTCGATCAACCTGGCACTGTCGGAACGCGGCCTGGACGCGCTGCGCCGGATCGGACTCGCCGACCGGGTGCTGGCCGACGCCCTGCCGATGCGCGGCCGGATGATCCATCCGGTGTCGGGCGGGCAGGAGTTCCAGTCGTACAGCGTCTCAGGCGACCGGGCGATCAACTCGATCAGCCGGGGCGCGCTGAACAACGCGCTGCTCGACGCCGCCGCCGCGCTGCCCGGCGTACGGATCTCCTTCGACCACCGGCTGGTCGGCCTGGACCCGACCAGCGGTGAGGCGACCTTCGAGACCCCGCGGGGCAAGGTCACCGCGGCCGCGTCGGTGGTGCTGGGCGCCGACGGCGCCGGCTCCGCCGTGCGTGGGCAACTCCTCGGGTACGGGGTGCTCACCGAGAGCCTCGACTTCCTCGACTACGGCTACAAGGAACTCACCATCCCGCCGATCGGCGGCGAGTTCGCCCTGGACCCGGGCGCCCTGCACATCTGGCCGCGCGGCACCTCCATGATGATCGCGCTGCCCAACCCCGACCGGTCGTTCACCTGCACCCTGTTCTGGCCGACCCACGGCACCGCGAGCTTCGCCTCGCTGGGCAGCCCGGCGGCGATCGAGCGGCACTTCGCCGAGCACTACCCGGACCTGGTGCCGCTCGCCCCGAACCTGGTCGACGACTACCAGCACAACCCGGTCGGCGTGCTCGGCACGGTCCGCTGCACGCCGTGGCAGGTCGACGGCCGGGTGGCGCTGGTCGGCGACGCCGCGCACGCCATCGTGCCCTTCTACGGCCAGGGCGCGAACTGCGCCTTCGAGGACGTGGTGGAGCTGGACCGCTGCCTCGACGAGTGCGGCGACGAGTGGTCCGCGGCGCTGCCGCTGTATCAGCGGCGGCGGCAGGAGAACGCGGAGGCGATCGCCCGGATGGCGCTGGCGAACTTCGTGGAGATGCGGGACAAGGTCGCCTCGCCGGTGTTCCGCACCGGCAAACGGATCGAACACACCCTGGAACGGGCGCTGCCCGGCCGGTACGTTTCCCGCTACGAGCTGGTGTCCTTCTCGACCACCCCGTACGCGCAGGTACGCCGCCGGGTGCGGCGGCAGCACCGGGCGGTCGGGGTGGCCGCCGCCGGCGTCGTGGCGCTGCTGGCCGGCGCGGCCGGCGCCCTGATCCGTCGAGGGAGGCGAGGATGACCCGCTGGGATCCGCGGCTGATGGCCGGCACCGCGCCGGACGGGCCGGGCCTGCTGCGCAACTTCGTCGGCGGCGAGTTCGTCGACGCCGGCCGGCCGTTCACCAAGCGCAGCCCGGTCACCGGCGAGCCGGTCTTCGAGGTGGCCGAGGCGGACGCCGGCACGGTGGACGACGCGGTCGCCGCGGCCCGGGCGGCGCTGCGCGGCCCGTGGGGCCGGACGGGGGAGCGGGAGCGGGCCGAGGTGCTGCGCCGGGTCGCCGACGAGCTGGAACGGCGCTTCGACGACCTGGTCGCCGCCGAGGTCGCCGACACCGGCAAGTCGATCTCCCAGGCCCGTACGCTCGACGTCCCGCGCGGCGCGGCCAACTTCCGGGCGTTCGCCGAGATCGTGGCCACCGCGCCCACCGAGTCGTTCACCACGGTCACCCCGACCGGCGGCCGGGCACTGAACTACGCGGTCCGCAAGCCGGTCGGGGTGGTGGCGATCGTCGTGCCCTGGAACCTGCCGCTGCTGCTCCTCACCTGGAAGGTCGCCCCGGCGCTGGCCTGCGGCAACGCGGTGGTGGTGAAGCCCAGCGAGGAAACTCCGGCGTCGGCAACGCTGCTCGCCGAGGTGATGGCCGCCGCGGGCGTGCCGGACGGGGTGTTCAACCTGGTGCACGGCTTCGGGCCGGACTCGGCCGGCGAGCACCTGACCCGGCATCCGGGGGTCGACGCGATCACCTTCACCGGGGAGTCCGCCACGGGCGCCGCCATCATGCGGGCCGCCGCCGACGGGGTGAAGGCGGTGAGCTTCGAGCTGGGCGGCAAGAACGCGGGGCTGGTCTTCGCCGACGCCGACCTGGACGCGGCGGTCGCCGGCTCGGTCCGCTCCAGCTTCACCAACGGCGGCCAGGTCTGCCTCTGCACCGAACGGATCTACGTCCAGCGGCCGGTCTTCGAGGAGTTCACCGCGCGGCTGGCGAAGCGGGCCGGTGAGCTGGCGTACGGCTGGCCGGCCGACGAGGCCACGGCCAACATGCCGCTGATCTCGCAAGGACACCGGGACAAGGTGCTCGGCCACTACGCGCTGGCCCGCGCCGAGGGCGCCGAGGTGGTCGCCGGGGGCGGGGTGCCGCGCTTCGGCGACGTCCGCGACGGCGGCGCGTACGTGCAACCGACCGTGCTGACCGGGCTGGGCCCGGACGCCCGGACCAACCGCGAGGAGATCTTCGGCCCGGTCGTGCACGTCGCGCCCTTCGACGACGAGGACGAGGCGTACGCGCTGGCCAACGGCACCGAGTACGGCCTCGCGGCGACCGTCTGGACCCGGGACGTGGGCCGGGCGCACCGGGCCGGGGCCCGGCTGGACGCCGGCATCGTCTGGGTGAACACCTGGTTCCTGCGCGACCTGCGCACCCCGTTCGGCGGGGTGAAGGCCTCCGGCATCGGCCGGGAGGGCGGGGTGCACTCGCTCGACTTCTACTCCGAACTCACAAACGTCTGCGTGGACCTGACATGACGACTGTCGACATCGAAGCCGCCGCCCGGGAGCTCGCCGAGGCCCGGGAGGGCGGCAAGCCCTGCCCGCCGCTGCGCGGGCGGCTGCTGCCCGAGGGGGACGTCGAGTCCGCGTACCGGGTGCAGCAGCTCCAGGCCCGGGCCTGGTCGAACCGGGGCGAACGCCGGGTCGGCGCGAAGATCGGGTTGACCTCCCGGGCGGTGCAGGAGGCCTTCGGGGTCTTCCAGCCCGACTTCGGGGTGCTGACCGACACGATGGCGGTCGGCGACGGGGTGGAGGTGCCGCTCCACCGGCTGCTCCAGCCGAGGGTGGAGGCGGAGATCGCCTTCGTGCTCGGCGCCGACCTGCCCGACGACCGGGTCACCACCGTCGACCTGATCCGGGCGGTGGACCACGTGCTGCCGGCCATCGAGATCGTCGACTCGCGGATCGCCGGCTGGGACATCTCCATCGTGGACACCGTGGCGGACAACGCCTCCAGCGGCCTCTTCGTGCTGGGCACCACACCGCGCCGGCTGGCCGACGTGGACCTGCGGCTGGCCGGGATGGTGCTGGAGCACGCCGGGGAGCCGGTCTCGGTCGGCGCCGGGGCGGCCTGCCTGGGCAGTCCGCTGCACGCGCTGGAGTGGCTGGCCGGCACGATGGCCCGCGCCGGTGACCCGCTGCGCGCCGGGGACGTGGTGCTCTCCGGGGCGCTCGGCCCGATGGTGCCGGTCACCCCGGGCGCCGCGTACGAGGCGCGGATCTCCGGGCTCGGCTCGGTGCGGACCTGTTTCTCCCGGGAGGGTTCATGACGACCGTGGGTGTGGCGGTGCTCGGGTCGGGCAACATCGGCACCGACCTGATGATCAAGGTGCTGCGGCTGAGCACCGAGCTGCGGATGGTGGCGATGGCCGGCATCGACCCGGCCTCCGACGGTCTCGCCCGGGCCCGCCGGCTCGGCGTGGCCACCACCGCCGACGGCATCGACGGACTGGTCGCGATGCCCGAGTTCGCCGACGTCGAGCTGGTCTTCGACGCCACCTCGGCCGGCGCGCACCGCCGCCACGACGAGGTGCTGCGCGCGCACGGCCGGACCGTGGTCGACCTGACCCCGGCGGCGATCGGCCCGTACGTGGTCCCCCCGGTCAACCTGGACGAGCACCTGGGCGAGCCGAACGTCAACATGGTGACCTGCGGCGGGCAGGCCACCGTGCCGATCGTGCACGCCGTCGGCCGGGTCACCCCGGTCGCGTACGGGGAGATCGTCGCCTCGATCGCCTCGAAGTCGGCCGGCCCGGGCACCCGGGCCAACATCGACGAGTTCACCGAGACCACCGCCCGGGCCATCGAGGTGGTCGGCGGCGCCGAACGCGGCAAGGCGATCATCGTGCTCAACCCGGCCGACCCGCCGCTGCTGATGCGCGACACCGTCTACTGCCTCTGCCCGGACGTCGACGCCGACCGCGCCGCGATCACCGCCTCCGTCGCCGACATGGTCGAGGCTGTGCAGGAGTACGTCCCCGGCTACCGGCTCAAGCAGGACGTGCAGTTCGACCGGGTCGACACGTACGCGCCGGTGCTGGGTCGGCACTTCACCGGCCTCCAGGTGTCGGTCTTCCTGGAGGTCTCCGGGGCCGGGCACTACCTGTCCGCGTACGCCGGGAACCTGGACATCATGACCTCGGCCGCGCTGCGCACCGCGGAGCGGCTGGTCGCCCTGCGGCGCTCGACCCCGACGGAGGTGGCGGCGCGATGACCGACCTCTACATCCAGGACGTGACGCTGCGCGACGGCATGCACGCCATCGGCCACCGGTACACCGTGGACCAGGTACGCACCATCGCCGCCGCGCTGGACGCCGCCGGGGTGGCCGCGATCGAGGTGGCGCACGGCGACGGGCTCGCCGGCTCCAGCGTCAACTACGGCCACGGCGCCGCCGCCGACGCCGACTGGATCGCCGCCGCCGCCGAGGTGCTGACCGGCGCGAAGCTCACCACCCTGCTGCTGCCCGGCATCGGCACCATCGCCGACCTCAGGGCGGCGAAGGCGCTCGGGGTGACCAGCGTCCGGATCGCCACCCACTGCACCGAGGCGGACATCTCCGCCCAGCACATCTCCTGGGCCCGGGAGAACGGCATGGACGTCTCCGGGTTCCTGATGATGTCGCACATGTCCGACGCGGCCGGACTGGCCGGCCAGGCCAAGCTGATGGAGTCGTACGGCGCGCACTGCGTCTACGTCACCGACTCCGGTGGGCGGCTGCTGATGTCGGACGTGGCGGCGCGGGTCGACGCGTACCGGCAGGTGCTGGAGCCGGAGACGCAGATCGGCATCCACGCCCACCACAACCTCTCCCTCGGAGTGGCCAACAGCGTGCTCGCGGTCGAGCACGGCCGGATCCTCGGCTCCGGGCCGGCCGGCGCGGACGCACCGCACGGCCGGACCGTCCGGGTGGACGCCTCGCTGGCCGGGATGGGCGCGGGCGCCGGGAACGCGCCGCTGGAGGTCTTCGTCGCGGTCGCCGAACTGCACGGCTGGAAGCACGGCTGCGACGTGTTCGCGCTGATGGACGCGGCCGACGACGTGGTCCGGCCGCTGCAGGACCGGCCGGTCCAGGTCGACCGGGAGACGCTCTCCCTCGGGTACGCGGGTGTCTACTCCAGCTTCCTGCGCCACGCCGAACGGGCGTCGGAGCGCTACGGCGTGGACGTCCGGTCGATCCTGGTCGAGCTGGGCCGGCGCCGGATGGTCGGTGGCCAGGAGGACATGATCGTGGACGTGGCACTGGATCTTGCCGGTAAGGAGAACGACCGATGATCGGGCCGGACGTCGCGGGGATCGCCGAGAAGCTGGGCGCGGCGGCCGACGGGGCCACCGCCATTGCGCAGCTCGCCGCCGAGACCGGCCTCGACGTCGACGCCGCGTACGCGGTGCAGACCGCCCTGGTGCAGCGTCGCCTCAACCGGGGCGAGCGGCTGGTCGGGCTGAAGATGGGGCTGACCAGCAAGGCCAAGATGGCCCAGGTCGGCGTGGACGAGGTGATCTGGGGCCGACTCACCGACTCGATGCGGGTCCCCGACGGGGGCACCGTCGAGCACGCCGACTTCATCCACCCCCGGGTGGAGCCCGAGGTGGCGTTCCTGCTGGACCGGCTCCCCGAGCCCGGCGAACCGCTCGGCGCGTTCACCGACGCCGTCCGCGCGGTCGCCCCGGCGATCGAGCTGATCGACTCCCGGTACGCCGACTTCACCTTCTCCCTGCCGGACGTCGTCGCCGACAACACCTCGGCGGCGGCGTTCGTGGTCGGGCCCTGGTCACCGGTGCCGGACGGGTTGGACAACCTCGGCGTGCTGCTGGAGATCGACGGGCGGGTGGCGCAGGTCGGCTCCACGGCGGCGATCCTCGGCGACCCGCGCCGGGCGCTTGACGAGGGCATCCGGCTGGCCGGGCGGCACGGGGTGCGGCTGCGCTCGGGGTGGCTCTTCCTGGCCGGCGCGGCGACGGCCGCGGTGCCGTTGCGTCCCGGTTCCCATGTTCGGGCCGTCGTCGAGAGGCTCGGCAGCTGTTCTCTGAAGGCATCGTCGTGAGTGGGTGGGTGAGGGTTCCGGGTAGCACGGTGGGGGGTTCCGGGCAGCCCACCCGGCTCCGGGCGGTCAGGCTTGATCCCTGCGCCGGGCGGGCTGCCCGGAACCCCGCCCCGGTCGTCGTCCGCGCGTCGCTGGGCGGTGGTCGGAATGGCTGACGGTGCCAAGGTGGTTGCCGGGAAGGCGGTGCCGCGAGGGGCTTTCCCGCACGTCAAGATCGCGGGCGGCTTCGTCTTCGTCTCCGGTACCTCCTCTCGCCGGCCCGACAACAGCTTCGCCGGGGTGGTGGTCGACGAGTTGGGTACCACCGACCTCGACATCCGGGCTCAGACCCGGGCCGTCATCGAGAACATCCGCGACCTGCTTCGCTCGGTCGGCGCCGACCTGGGTGACCTGGTGCAGGTGACGTCCTATCTGGTCAACATGAACGACTTCGGGGGTTACAACCAGGTGTGGGGTGAGTTCTTCGACGTGGCCGGGCCGACCCGGACCACGGTGGCGGTGCACCAGCTGCCGCACCCGCACCTGCTGATCGAGATGCAGGCCGTCGCCCTGCTGCCGTCGGGAGGTCCGTCATGAGTGAGATCGCCGAGCCGTTCAGCTTTCCGGGCTGGATCGCCGAGAACCAGCACCTGTTGAAGCCGCCGGTGGGCAACAAGGAGATGCTGCCCGGCGGCGACGACTTCATCGTCATGGTGGTGGGCGGCCCGAACCAGCGCACCGATTTCCACGTCGACCCGTACGAGGAGTTCTTCTACCAGGTCAAGGGCAACATGCACATCAACCTGATGCTGCCCGAGGGCCCGCGTACGGTGCACGTGCGCGAGGGTCAGATGTGGATGCTGCCGCGCAACACCCCGCACTCCCCGCAGCGGCCGGAGGCCGGCTCGATCGGCATGGTGATCGAACGGGTCCGCGAGGAGGGCACGCTGGAGAAGTTCCAGTGGTACTGCCCGCAGTGCAGCAACAAGGTGCACGAGGTAGAGCTCCAGGTGCGTGACATCGCCGCCGACCTGCCCCCGGTCTTCGCCGACTTCTACGCCGACGACAAGGCCCGCACCTGCGACAACTGCGGCGCGCTGCACCCGGGCAAGGGCTGATGCCCGCTCCGGTGGTGGACGTGCACACGCACGTCGTACCCAGGGGATGGCCGGACCTCGCCGCGGCCTGCGGCGGGTCCGGCTGGCCGTGGCTGCGGGTGGACTCCGAACGCGCCGCCATGATCATGGTGGGGGAGACGGAGTTCCGGCCGGTCGGCGCCGAGTGCTGGGACGCCGGCACCCGGCTCGCCGACATGGCCGCCGACGGCGTCGACGTGCAGGTGGTGTCGCCGACGCCGGTCTTCTTCTCCTACGACCGCCCGGCCGACCAGGCGGTCAAGGTGGCCCGGATCTTCAACGACCTCACCCTGGAGGTCACCGCCGAAGGTGGCGACCGGCTGGTGCCGTTCTGCCAGGTGCCGTTGCAGGACGCCGACCTCGCCTGCGCCGAGCTGGACCGCTGCCTGGCCGCCGGGCACGCCGGGGTGGAGATCGGCAACCACGTCGGCGACCGCGACCTGGACGACGGCGGCATCGTGGAGTTCCTGACCCACTGCGCCCGGGTGGGAGCGCCGGTCTTCGTGCACCCGTGGGACATGCCGGGTGGCCCCCGGCTGGACCGGTGGATGGCCCGCTGGCTGACCGGGATGCCCGCCGAGACCCACCTGTCGGTGCTGGCCCTGATCCTCGGCGGGGTCTTCGACCGGGTGCCGGACACGCTGCGGATCTGCTTCGCGCACGGCGGTGGCAGCTTCCCGTTCTGGCTGGGCCGCGCCGACAACGCCTGGCACCGCCGCGGCGACCCGGTACGCGGCGCGTCCAGCGCCCCACCCAGCTCGTACGTCGACCGGTTCAGCGTCGACTCGGTGGTCTTCGCCCCGGCGGCGCTGCGGCTGCTGGTCGACACCATGGGGGCCGAGCGGGTGCTGGTGGGCAGCGACTACCCGTACCCGCTGGGGGAGCGGCCGGTCGGCGACGTGGTGCACCGCTCCGACTTCCTCACCGCCGACCAGCGGGCCGCGCTGCTCGGCGGCAACGCCCTGCGCTTCCTCGGGCTGGACCGGAAGACCGCGATCGACGAGCTGATGGGTATCGACCGGGACTGGTCGGGTGTCCTGGGCGACGACAAGACTCCGCCGTACTGACGCTGTGTCGTCGGCGGCACCGGCCCGCCGGAGCCGGCAGGATGGGGAGATGGCCGAGCCGCACGACCTGACCGCGCTGGAGCAGGCCGCCGCGATCGCCCGCGGTGAGCTGTCCAGCGCGGAGCTGGTCGAGCACCACCTGCGCCGGGTCGACGCGCTCGGCGACACCGTCGGCGCCTTCGTCACCGTCACCCCGGAACGCGCCCGCGCCGCCGCCCGGGCCGCCGACGCCACACCCGCCGAGCGGCGCGGGCCGCTGCACGGCGTACCGACCGCGATCAAGGACCTCACCCTCACCGCCGGGGTACGCACCACCTTCGGCTCGGCGGCCTTCGCCGACTTCGTGCCGCCGGTCGACGCCGACGTGGTCCGCCTCATGACCGCGGCCGGACTGGTCAGCCTCGGCAAGACCAGCACGTCGGAGCTGGGCTGCTCGCTCTACTCCGAGGGGCGGGTGGCGCCACCGGCCCGTAACCCGTGGCACCTGGCGTACACCGCCGGTGGGTCCAGCGGAGGCGCGGCCGCCGCGGTCGCCGCGGGCCTGGTGCCGGTGGCCCAGGGCTCCGACGGCGGCGGCTCGCTGCGCATCCCCGCGTCGCTGTGCGGCCTGGTCGGCCACAAGCCCAGCCGCGGCCTGGTCTCCGGCGGCCCGCTCGGCTTCGGCGCGTTCGGCCTGCCCACCAACGGGCCGATCGGCCGGACCGTCGCCGACGTGGCCGCGCTGCTCGACGTCCTGGCCCAACCGGTGCCCGGCGAGCCCTACCTGCCGCCGGCCGTGCCGGCCGGTGGTCACCTGGGCGCGGCCCGCGCGGCCGCGCCGGGCCCGCTGCGGATCGGCCGGTTCACCGCCCCGATGCTCGCCGACACGCCCGTCCACCCGGATTGCGTCGCCGCCGTCGACCGGGCCGCCGCGCTGCTCAGCGCCGCCGGCCACGAGGTGGTCGAGGTGGACCCGCCGGTCGGGCCGGCGGTCTGGCCGCTCTTCGAAACCGTCTGGTACGTCCTCGCCCTCGCCCCGGTGCCGCCCGAGCGCGAGCGGGACCTGCTGCCGCTGACCCGGTTCCTCCGTTCCCGGGGCGCGGCGATCGGCGCGGGCGCCCTGATGTCCGCCCTCGGTGAACTGCAGAGCCAGGTACGCCTCGGCGCCCGGCGTACCGCCGGCTGCGACCTGCTGCTCTGTCCGACCCTCGCCACGCCGCAGGCGCCGGTGGGCTGGTTCACCGAGGTCGACCCGGCGGAGGATTTCGACCGGCAGCGGCGGTTCTCGCCGTACTGCGCCGTGTTCAACCTGACGGGGCAACCGTCCGTCTCCCTGCCCGTCGGCCGCACCGCCGAGGGCCTGCCGGTGGGGGTGCTGCTCACCGGCCGGTACGGCGGGGACGCCGAACTGCTCGGTGTCGCTGCGCAGATCGAGCACTCCAGTGACGGATGGGATCACCACCCCGCAATCTGGCGGGCGGTCGACTCCGCTAACGTGAATACAAGCGGAGTCGGGCGGCCGGTGTCATGATCGTCCATCCGACCCGGAAAATTCCTGGTCTCTCTTCCGCCTGGGGGCGTTGGGATTGTCTGTTACCGAGACGTTGCTGATCTTCGTCGGCATCCCGGCGGCCGTCGTGCTGGTGATCGCCGGACTGGTGTTCGCCGGCAACCGCGGCAGCAACGGTGGCGCCAAGCGCTACCGGCCGGGCCGCCGCTTCGACTTCACTCCGGTCTGGTTCCTGGGCCGCCCGGAGCAGCTGGCCGACTCGGCCGGCACCGCCCTGGCCGCGGGGGCGCAGGCGCCCGCGCTGACCAGCCGCAAGCAGGAGCAGGCCGGCATCGAGGCGCCGGCCGGGGGAACCGGAGGCGCAAGTGACCGTTGGTGAGAAGCAGGCCGAGGCCGGGACGGGCACCCCGCCCGCGGTGCTCGACGGTCCGTTCTCGACCCGTCAGCTGCTGCGGATCGACGAGGCCCTGCGCCTGGCCGACCAGGGCACCGGGCTGGTCTTCTCGGTCTACGTCGGCGGCCTCGACGAGCCGATCCGGGAGCACGCCGGTCGGCTGCACCGCCAGCTCGCCGAGCCGGACAAGTCCGTGCTCATCGCGGTCTCCCCGAACCAGCGCCAGCTGGAGATCGTCACCGGTAGGTACGCCCGCAAGCGCATCCCGGACACCTACGCCAAGCTGGCCGCGCTGAGCATGGTGGCCGCCTTCGGCGGCGGCGACCTGGCCGGCGGCATCATCAACGGCCTCGACCAGCTCGCCAGCCACGCCGGCAGGGGCTGAGCCCACTCCACACGAAGAAAGGCCCGGTCCGCGGTTTGCGCGGTCCGGGCCTTCTCGTGTGTCGGGGTCAGCGCGGCCAGGCGCCCGGGTCCAGGCGCATCGGCCACGGCTCGTCGACCGGCACCGGGTCGTCCGGGCCGACCGTGCCGAGCAGGTCGTAGTGGACGTCCTTGACCAGTTGGTAGCGGTAGACCACCGGGCCGAAGTCGCCCCGCTCCACCCGCCAGTAGTGCGGGATGCCGGCCTCGGCGTAGAGGGCCGGCTTGATGAACCGGTCGTGCCGACGACTGTTCGGCGACTCGACCTCCACGACGAGCGCCACGTCCGCCGGATCTGCCCACATGCCGTCCGCTGGAGCGCTCGGCTTCAGCACGGTCACATCCGGGATGAGGTTGCCCCCCGGCGTGCGGAGCCCTGCTTCCCGAATCGGCCGCCAGCCGGTGGGTGCCGTCACGCCGAGCGCGATTCGGATCAGGTCGGCCAACTCGTGATGACCGTAACCCGCCGGTGGCGTCACGTGCAGGCTCCCTTCGATGATCTCGTAGCGGTTCCCGTCCTCGGGCAGGTCGAACAGGTCCTGCTCCCGCCAGCCCCGCTCCGGTGGGCGCCACTCGTAGGTCGGCTGTGCCATCACGTCCACCTCCTCCGCTCACGATAACGGCCCGGGGCCGGCGCGGGTCTGCACCCACGCCGGCCCCGGGCCGCGTACCGGTGTCGTCAGGCGCTCTGCGCGTCCTTCGCCCGGGCCTTCAGCGCCCGGAGCACCCCGTCGCGGCCCTCGGCGACCAGTCGGCGCAGCGGCGCCGGGTGCCCCTCGCCCGCCAGGAACGCGTCCGTCGCGGCGACCGTCTCGTCGGTGACCAGGTGGCCCGGGTACGCCAGCAGGGCGAACTCCTGCGCCGGCTCGCTGTCCCGGCTGGCCCAGATCCGCGCGACGGTGGCGAAGTACCGCTCGCCGTACGGGGCGACCAGTTCGACCTGCGTCGGGTGGCCGAAGCCCTGCAACAGCGCCCGCTGCCGCCAGTTCGGCAGCTGCCGCGGGCCGGTCAGCTCCGCCCAGACGGCCGCCTTGTTCTCGGCCGTGGGGATCAGCGCCCGGGCGTACGCGGCCTCCCGCTCACCGCTGGCCGTCCGGTCGGCGGCCAACTCGGCGTCGATCTCCGCCGTGCCGGCGGCGCCGTTGGCCACCAGCGCCTGGAGGAGGGTCCAGCGCAGCTCGGTGTCGACGGTCAGGCCGGCCGGCACCCCCTCGCCGGCGAGCCAACCGCGCAGCACCGCCAGGTCCTCGTCGGAGCGGGCCGCGGCGGCGTACGCGCGGGCCCAGGCGAGCTGGAAACCGCTGCCCGGCGCCGCGGCGTCGAGCGCGTCCTTGGCGGTACGGGCCAGCTGCGCCCAGCCGGTCGCCTCCCACGCCGGGTCGGCGTACGCGGAGAGCGCGGCGGCGGCCTGGCGCAGGGTCGCGGTGACCAGGTTGATGTCGGTCTCGGCGGGCAGGCCGGCGAGCACCAGTGCCAGGTAGTCCCGGGTGGCCAGTTCGGCGTCGCGGACCATGTCCCAGGCGGCCGTCCAGCACAGCGCCCGGGCCAGCGACGAGTCGAGGCCGGCGATGTGCTGGACCACCGTCGCCATCGACCGCTCGTCCAGCCGCAGCTTGGCGTAGGTCAGGTCCTCGTCGTTGAGCAGCAGCACGTCGGCGGCGCGCACCCCGTGCAGCACGGTCAGCTCGGTGGCCTCCCCGGTGACGTCGACCTCGTGCCGCTCCCGGCGCACCAGCCGCCCGTCGGTCAGGTCGTACAGGCCGACGCCGATCCGGTGGGTACGCAGCGTCGGGTAGCCGGCCGGCGCCTCCTGGCGGACCAGCACCCGCTCGTACGTGCCGTCGGCCCCGATGGTGACCTCCGGACGCAGCGTGTTGACCTGCGCGGTCTCCAGCCACTGCGCGGCGAACTTGCGCAGCTCCCGGCCCGACGCCGCCTCCAGCTCGGTGAGCAGGTCGTCGAAGGTGGCGTTGCCCCAGGCGTGCTTGCCGAAGTACGCCCGCAGCCCGGCCACGAACGGCTCCTCGCCGACGTACGCCACCAGCTGCTTGAGGACGCTGGCGCCCTTGGCGTACGTGATGCCGTCGAAGTTGACCTCGACGGCCGCCAGGTCCGGCATCTCGGTGTAGACCGGGTGGGTGGAGGAGAGCTGGTCCTGCCGGTAGCCCCAGTTCTTCCGGATCGACAGGAAGGTCGTCCACGCCCCGGAGAAGCGGGTGGCGTGGGTGTTGCACCAGTGGCTGGCCCACTCGGCGAACGACTCGTTGAGCCACAGGTCGTTCCACCAGCGCATGGTGACCAGGTCACCGAACCACATGTGGGCCAGCTCGTGCAGGATCGTGTTGGCCCGCTGCTCGTACTCGTAGTCGGTGACCTGCGAGCGGAACAGGTAGTGCGACTCGGCGTGCGTGACGCAGCCGAAGTTCTCCATCGCGCCGGCGTTGAAGTCCGGCACCCAGAGCTGGTCGTACTTGGGCAACGGGTAGCGCACCCCGAACTTCTCGTGGAAGAAGTCGAAGCCCTGCCTGGTGATCAGGAACAGGTCGTCGGAGTCGAGGTGGGGGGCCATCGAGGCCCGGCAGAACACGCCCAGGTCGATGCCGTCGTGGCTCTCCCGCACCTCGTGGTACGGCCCGGTGCACAGGGCCGTGATGTAGGTGCTCATCCGGGCCGACTCGGTGAAGTGGACGGTCTTCGACCCCTCGCCGGCCGGCTCCTCGCGCTGCACCGGCATGTTGGACACCACCCGCCAGTGCTCCGGGACGGTGGCGTGCCAGGTGTAGACGCTCTTCAGGTCGGGCTGGTCGAAGCAGGCGAAGACCTTCTGGGCGTCCGCCGTCTCGAACTGGCTGTAGAGGTAGGTCTCGCCGTCCACCGGGTCGACCGTGCGGTGCAGGCCCTGCCCGCTGCTGGAGTACGCGAAGTCCGCGTCGACGACCAGGGTGTTCTCCGCCGCCAGGCCGGGCAGGGTGAGGCCGGACTCGGCCGACCACTCGGAGAGGTCGAGCGGGTCGCCGTTGAGGGTGGCCGACCGCACCGACTCGGCCGCCGTCTCGATGAAGGTGGTCGCGCCGGGCTCGGCACAGCGGAACCGGACCTCGGTGACCGAGCGGAAGGTCTCGCCGTCGGCCCGTACGGCGGTCGACAGGTCCAGCCGGATGTCGTACCCGGTCACGTCGAGCAGGCGGGCCCGTTCAGTGGCCTCCACCTGGGTCAGGTTGCGCACTCCCGGCACTTTTCGTCTCCATCCCACTTCCGCCGCCGCGCGGCGCCGCGTATCCCGGTGGCCGCTCGTGGCGGGCCTTCCCGGGACCGAGTCTTCCATGCGCCACGTCTGTCGGTGGCCGAGGTCACGGTCTCATTCCGGTGCCGGTCGATGCCGCGCGGGGTGAGGATCGGTGCAGTGGCGCCGGATCCCGGCGCTCCCGTCGCGAAGGGACCTCACCGTGGCCGAGCGTGTCGCCGTTGACATGTGGTTCGACCCGATCTGTCCGTGGGCGTGGATCACCTCCCGTTGGCTGCTCGAGGTCGAGCAGGTCCGGGACGTGGACATCCGCTTCCACGTCATGAGCCTCTCCGTCCTGAACGAGGGGCGGGACCTGCCCGAGCAGTACCAGGAGCTGATGAAGTCCGGCTGGGGCCCGGTGCGGCTCTGCATCGCCGTCGAGCAGCAGCACGGCCCGGAGGCCGTCCGCAAGCTCTACACCGCGCTCGGCACCCGGATCCACCTGGGCAAGGAGCAGCTGGGCCGGGAGCTCTTCGCCGCGGCGCTGACCGACGTCGGGCTGGACCCGGCGCTCGCCGACGCCGCCGACTCCACCGCGTACGACGAGGCGTTGCGGGCCAGCCACGAGGCCGGCATGCGGCCGGTCGGCACCGACGTGGGCACCCCGGTGGTGCACGCCCCCGGACCGGACGGGCGGATGGTCGCCTTCTTCGGCCCAGTGATCACCCCGGCCCCGAAGGGCGAGGCGGCCGGGCGGCTCTACGACGGCGTCCTGCTGGTCGCCGGCACCCCCGGCTTCTACGAGCTCAAGCGCACCCGCGAGCAGGGCCCCATCTTCGACTGAGGCGCAAGCACGGGCCCCCTTTTAACGCCTCCGGTATAGCCGGGGCCCCCTGTTAACACGCGAGGCCCGCGTCACCCCGGTGGCGCGGGCCTCGTTTCACCTCATGTCGTCCGGCGGCCAACCGAGGCCGCATCCCCGCAGCCAGTGGAGGCTTTCCCGATGGCCAAGCACCGTATGCCCGACGACGATCGGTCCGAGGCGGTGACCGGGGGCCCCGGTGCGACGTACTGGTCAGTGGCCGAGGCCGAGTGGCCCGCCGTCCGCCCCTCGCTGCCCGCCGAGATGGTCGACCTGCTGGCTCCACCGATCGTGGTCGGCGTGGCCCGGGTCCCGGCCGGAGGTGTTAACAAGGGGCCCCTGCCATACCGGAAGCGTTAACAGGGGGCCCCTGCTTTCATCTGGTGGACGCCGCGCGGGTCCGTGGCCGGGCGGCCGGGCGGCGCGGGTAGCGTCAGCGGGCATGACGGTCGTGCATCCGATCGCCCGGGCCTGGATCACCACTGGCGGCACCGGCGCGCAGAACTACGACGAGTTCGCCGACGACGCGGAGATCACCGCGATCATCGCGGAGAACCCGCACAGCGCTTTGGGCATCGAGATGCCCCACCGCGCGCCGGAGAGCCTCGGGAAGTCCTTCCTCGCCGCGCTGCCCGACGCCGAGGCGCGGCTGGCCGAGGCGAAGGCGGACGGCAGCTACACCCCCGCCGAGCAGGTGGTGGTGCTCTACCGGATCACCGCCCCGGGCGACGAGCCGGCGTACGGGCTCTGGGCCATGGTCGACACCGACCAGATCTCCACCAGCGCCGACGAGCCGGGCCTGGTGATCCGCAACGAGGACGTCTTCATCGCCAAGGTGCGGGAGCGGGTGGCGCTGGCCGAGGCGCTGGGGCACCTGCTCTCACCCGTACTCCTGCTCCAGACCGGCCGGGGCGACGAGCTGCACGCCGCGCTCGCGGCGGCGACCGAGTCGGCCGGGGCGCCCGCCGCCACCGACACCGACCAGTCGGGGCGCACGCACGCCATCTGGCTGCTGGGTCCCGGGCCGGCGCAGGACGAGCTGGCCGCGCTGGCCGGCGGCGGCGAGCTGGTGGTGGCCGACGGCAACCACCGCAGCCTGGCCGCGCAGACCGGTGGCCTGCCGCGTTTCCTCGCGGTGGTCACCACGCCCGCCTCGGTGGCGATCCAGCCCTACAACCGGCTGGTCAGCGAGCTGACCAGCACCCCCGACGAGCTGCTCGACCGGCTCCGGGCCGCGGGGGCCGAGGTCACCGCGATCACCGGCCCGGTCGAGGTCCCGACGACCGGCGGCGTCGTGCACCTGCACCTCACCGGCCACGGGTACGCGGTCACCCTCCCGCACGTCGGCGGCGACCGGCTGGAGAACCTGGACCACGCCCTGGTGGAGCGGATCGTCCTGCGCGACGCCCTCGGGCTGGACCCGGGCGACAAGCGGATCACCTACGTCGGTGGCGACTACCCGGCCTCCTGGCTGACCGGCGAGGTCGACGCGGGCCGGGCGGAGCTGGCGATCCTGATCGCCCCGGTGACCGTGGACGACTTCGTCGCGGTGAACCTGGCCCGGGAGAAGATGCCGCGCAAGAGCACCTGGTTCACCCCGAAGGCCCGCGGTGGCCTGGTGGTGGCGGAGCTTCCGCGCCCGGCGCTGTGACCAATCCGCCTCCGGGTCGCCGCCCGCGCGACGGCCCGGAGGCGGGCCTGACAGACTGCGCGGTATGCGCGTCTACCTGGGATCCGACCACGCCGGTTTCGAGTTGAAGGTGCACCTGGCCAACCATCTGGCCAAGCAGGGGTACGAGCTGGTCGACGTCGGCCCGCACGCCTACGACCCCGACGACGACTACCCGACGTTCTGCCTGAACACCGGGGACCGGGTGGTGGGCGACCCGGGCAGCCTCGGGGTGGTCATCGGCGGCTCCGGCAACGGCGAGCAGATCGCCGCCAACAAGATCGCCGGGGTGCGGGCCGCGCTGGCCTGGAACATCGACACCGCGCAGCTGGCCCGCGAGCACAACGACGCCAACGTCGTGGCGGTGGGCGCCCGGCAGCACACCCTGGACGAGGCTACCGCCATCGTCGAGGCGTTCCTGGGCACGCCGTTCTCCGGCAACCCGCGACACGCCCGCCGGATCGGCCAGCTGGCCAACTACGAGCGGACCCGCGAGCTGCCCGACCTTCCGGCCTGACCGCTCCGGCGCCGGCCCTTCCCGGGCCGGCGCCGTCCCGCGCCGGTCAGCGCCGGTCAGCGCCCCGAGCGGGGCAGGTCCTCGCGGGGCACCCAGTTGCGGCGGACCACCACCACCCGGGCCTCCGCCTCGGCCAGGTCCTCCTCGGTGGGTCGGGCGGCGTCCCGGGCCCGCATGGCCGCGGTCGTCCCGACCTGCGACGAGCCGGAGCCGACCAGGCCGCGCAGCCCGCGTTCGCCGTCGTCGCCGGGGCCGCCGCGGCGGGCCCTCGGCGGCGGCTCGGGGCCGTCGTGCGCCCCGGCGATCGCCGCGCTCACCCCGTCGGCCTCCCGGCCGACCGCGTCGGGCTCCGTGTGGTGCCGCAACCGGCGTCGCCGTCGCTCCGCATCACCCATCCGCCGACCGTACCGTCCGCGGGGCGGTCCGGCGCCGACGGCCGGTCAGAAGATCTCCATCGGTACGGGGGCGCGGTGCCAGCCGAACGCCGGCCCGGCGGCGGCGAGCGCACCCGGTCGCAGCTCGCGGACCCGGCCGGCGGCGGCCAGGGCGGTCAGGCCGGTCCCGCCCAGGTAGAGCTCACCGAGGGCGCGGACGTCACAGGCGAGCTCCGCGGGCCGGTCGGTCGCCGCGCAGCGGGCCCCGGACCCGTCGCCGACGAGGTGCCAGCGCCCGGAGTTCTCCGGCAGCAGCTCGTCGGTGACCTCGACCACCGTGTCGACGGCGGTGGCGTAGCGGCGGGCGGCCAGCGCGGCCGGCACGTCCACCACCCGCACCCAGAGCCCGTCGACCAGCTGGCCGCTCAGGGCCCGGGGCTCGTCGACCAGCCGGAGCAGCGGCTCGTCCACCGCCGCCCGGTGGTACGACAGCCGCCGGGTCAGGTCCAGCGAGAACAGCAGCCGCCAGATCGCCCGGTACGCCTGCGGCGTGGCCGCCACCACCTCCTCGACCAGCACCTGGCCGCGCGGGCCGCTGCGCTCCCAGTGCTCCTTGGTCCGGTACAGCGCGTACCCGTCCACCCCGTCGGGGGCGTCGTGCAGCAGCACCCGCCGCTCGGTGGCCCCCTCCCGGCGGGCGGCCACGTCGCTGAGCACGTAGTGCCACCACCGGTCGTCCCGCGCGGACCAGCCGGGCCGCTCGGCGCGCAGCCGCTCGTACAGCCGGGCCAGGTCGGTCCGGCACCGGTCGGGGCGGGCCAGCCGCAGCCGGCCCTCGTCAGGGGTGGGCGCGGGCAGCCGCAGCTCGGTGAGGTCGGCCTCCAGGGTGAGCCGCTGGGCGGCCGACCCGTACCCGAACCGGGGATAGATCCGGCCCTCGCTGGCCCAGAGCACGGCGACCGGCTCCCGGCCGGCGTCCCGGATCTCCCGCAGCTGCCGGCGCATCAGGGCGGTGAGCAGGCCACGCCGCCGGTGGGTGGGCGCGACCGAGACCATCGTCACGTGCGCGGCCGGCACGCTCGCCCCGGGCACGGCCAGCTCCCGGGTGAAGGCGGCGGCGTGCGCGACGATCCGGCCCTCGTCGCGGACCAGCAGGGACCGGTCGGGTTCGAAGACGCCCCGCTCGATCTCGTGCACCTCGGGGTCCGGCGTCTCGTGGAAGGCCGTGCCGAGCAGCTGGCCGATCTCGTCGAAGTCCTCGGGGCGGCCGACCTGGATGTCCGTCATCGGTCGTGTCTAGCCGATCGCACACGGGGTCGGCGACCGATTTGCCGGCTGGCTACCCTCGAAGCGACACCGCCGACCGACGGTCGGCACGGTCCGGGGGAGGACGACGAGATGGCAGACCAGCCGCAGCCGTGGGCGGAACGGACCGTCGAGGTGCCGCCGCAGTCCGGCGCCGGGGTGCCGCCGCAGCGCGACGGCTTCTCCCGGGGGCGGGCGTCGGTCGGCCGGCCGCGTCCGCCGCGCACCGAGCAGTTCCCGGTGGTGGACGAGAACGCCGACTGGGCCCGCGAGGAGACGCCCCGCCGGCCGTTGAGCTGGCACCTGGCGCAGCTGCGGGTGGGCCGGGAGTGGAGCTACGCGGCGGCGCTGTTCGCGTTCGTCTGCTGGGGGATCTGGGCGATCTCCGGCCGGGGCGACCTGGGCGGACCGCTGCTGGCGTTCGTGTTCAGCCTGCTGGTGGCGGTCGGTCTCTTCGCGCTCTGCCGGCTGGTGGGCCGGGTGATCTGGGAGCGGCAGCTCGGTCGGGTCCGCCGGGGCGCGAGGGGCGCCCACGCGGTCACCGCGGTCTTCCTGGTCGGGGTGGGCGTCGCCTACCTCCAGCAGACCGAGTGGGTCGTCTCGGCCTGGAACTGGGTCACCGGCAACTGACCGACCGCCGGTACGGGCGGGGTGTCCGCCCGTACCGGCCGGGGTTCAGTGGGTGCCGCCGTGCCCCTCGGAGTCGGCCTTCGGGGAGGCCACCCGCGCCGCAGGGTCCTCCACGCCCGGCTCGCCCCCGTCCGGGGCCACCATCCCGTCGTAGTTGTAGACCGTGGCGTCCGTACCGTGCTGCTTGGTGGTGCGGATGTAGCGGTGCATCATGCCGTCGATCTCCACCTCGAGCAGGGCCTTGTCCCCGGCGTCCCGGCTGCTGCCGTCGCAGGGTCCCCCGACGAGGTACGCGTTCGTCTTCGTGTCCATGTCCTCATCCGTACCCCGGGTCGGGTGGCGGAAACGACGCGGACCGCCGCCCACCGGCCGGGACGGGCCACTGGGCGAGCCGGCGGGTACGTCCGGCGCAGCGACCCCGGTCGGCCGTCGTGCCGGCGGCGGTCGACGCCCGAGCATGGCGGCATGGGCGCGTATCGATCAGCGTACGAGCGGAGCATCGCCGACCCGACCGGCTTCTGGCGGGAGGCAGCGGCGGACCTCGACTGGTTCCGGGCACCGGAGCGCATCCTCGACGACGGCGCGGCGCCGCTGTACCGGTGGTTTCCCGACGCCGAGCTGAACACCTGCCACAACGCGCTGGACCGGCACGTGGCGGCCGGCCACGGCGACCGGCCGGCGCTGATCCACGACAGTCCGGTCACCGGCGCGGTCCGCACCTTCACCTACGCGGAGCTGCTGGCCGAGACGGCCCGGTTCGCCGGCGCGCTGCGCCGCCTCGGCGTGGGCCGGGGCGACCGGGTGCTGCTCTACCTCGCGATGGTCCCCGAGGCGGTGGTCGCCATGCTGGCGTGCGCCCGAATCGGCGCGGTCCACTCGGTGGTCTTCGGCGGCTTCGCCGCGCACGAGCTCGCGGTACGCATCGACGACGCCCGGCCGAAGGTGGTGGTGGCCACCTCCTGCGGCATCGAGGTGGACCGGGTGGTCGCCTACCACCCGATCCTGACCGCGGCGCTCGCCGAGGCGGAGCACGCCCCCGAGCGGTGCGTGATCGTGCAGCGCCCGCAGGGCCCGGCCGAGCTGGTCCCCGGGCGAGACCTGGACTGGGCCGAGGTGATGACGGACGCCGAGCCGGTCGACTGCGTCCCGGTGGCCGCGACGGACCCGCTCTACGTCCTCTACACCTCCGGCACCACCGGCCGGCCGAAGGGCGTGGTCCGGGACAACGGCGGGCACGCGGTCGCGTTGCGCTGGTCGATGCGCAACGTCTACGACATCGGGCCGGGCGACGTCTTCTGGGCCGCCTCCGACGTCGGCTGGGTGGTCGGCCACTCCTACATCGTGTACGCGCCGCTGCTCACCGGCGCCACCACCGTGCTCTACGAGGGCAAGCCGGTGGGCACCCCGGACGCCGGGGCGTTCTGGCGGGTGATCGCCGAGCACCGGGTGGCGGCCCTGTTCACCGCGCCGACCGCGATCCGGGCGATCCGCCGGCAGGACCCGGAGGGCGAGCTGATCCGCCGGTACGACCTGGGCTGCCTGCGTACCCTCTTCCTGGCCGGCGAACGGCTCGACCCGGACACCTGGGAGTGGGCGGGGCGGCAGCTGGGCGTGCCGGTGGTGGACAACTGGTGGCAGACCGAGACGGGCTGGCCGGTGGCGGCGAACCCGCGCGGCCTGGAGCCGCTGCCGCTCAAGCCCGGCTCGCCCTCGGTGCCGGTCCCGGGGTACGACATCCGGGTCGTCGACCCGGCCGGCCGGGAGGCGCCGCCCGGCACCGACGGCTCGATCGTGATCCGGCTGCCGTTGCCGCCCGGCTGCCTGCCCACCCTCTGGGGCGACGACGAGCGGTACGTCCGCTCCTACCTGACGACGTTCCCCGGCCACTACCTGACCGGCGACGGCGGCCGGTTCGACGACGACGGCTACCTGTACGTCATGGGCCGCACCGACGACGTGATCAACGTGGCCGGGCACCGGCTCTCCACCGGGGCGATGGAGGAGGTGCTGGCCGGGCATCCGGCGGTGGCCGAGTGCGCGGTGATCGGGGTGGCCGACCCGCTCAAGGGTCAGGTGCCCAGCGGGTACGTGGTGCTGCGGGCCGACGCCGAGGTCGACGAGGCGGTGCTCGCCGGTGAGCTGGTCGCCCTGGTCCGGCAGCGGATCGGCCCGGTGGCCGCGTTCCGCCGGGTGAGGGTGGTGCCGGCGTTGCCGAAGACCCGCTCCGGCAAGATCCTGCGCCGGACGATGCGCGCCCTGGTGGAGGGGCGTGACGAGCCGGTGCCGGCGACCATCGACGACCCGTCGACGCTGACCGTCTTCCGGGGGCCCGGCGCCAGCCCCTGAGCGGGCTCAGGGGCTGGGCTGGCTCGGGGGCGGGGCGGGCTCAGTCGGCGAAGCGGTACAGCACGAAGTTCTTCTCCGCGCCGCAGGCGATCACCTCGGAGTTCCAGGAGCAGGACTCGCTGCGCACGTCGGTGAGCTGACCCATCTCGAACGGCGCGTCCCCGTCCACGGACATCCCGGCGACGCTGCGGTCGTCCTCGACCGTGCTGGGCGGCTCGGCGAAGGCCAGCAGGTTGCCGCCGTCGACCCGGACGCCCACTCCGGTCCGGTCGGCGAGCACCGCCCTGCCCCGCGGGTCGTAGAGGGTGAACGACTGGTCCGAGGAGGTGCTCCGGGCCAGCAGGTGTTCGCCCAGCGGCACCAGGTCCTCGGCCCGCGGCGCCGCCCACCGGCGTACCGCCTCGCCCTCGGCCGCCGCGACCACCTCGGTGTGCCCGGCGTCGCCGGTCCGTTCCTCCAGGACGCACGCCCGGTGCTCGCCGCAGGCCACCAGGTCCAGCGGGCGGCGCTGGTCGTCGGGGCTGGTGTACAGCGTGGTCGGCTCGCCCAGCGTCTCCAGGTCGTAGGAGAGCAGCCGGTAGCCGCTCCGGTTCTCCGTCACGTACAGCCGGTCCTGGTAGGCCACCACCCGGTCGTCCACGTCGGCGACGTTGGGGCGCTCGCGCAGCAGTTGGCCGCTGGACAGGTCGATCAGCCGGACGGACCGGTCGGCGCCGACCTGGACCAGCCGGTCGACGTCGCCCACCCACGGGGTGCGGGGCCGGCCGTTGTAGAACGACGCCCCGCCGAGGGACTTCCCGGTGCTCAGCACCACCACCTGGGTGTCGGTGTCGCCGTACCGGTCGCGTGGGTTGGCCTTGACCCACTTCTGCTCGCCGTCGTGCACCCCCAGTCCGACCAGGCGACCACCGGCCCGGTCCACCCAGACCGCCGTCCGCGGGCCGACGAAGACCTTGTCGTCGTCGCCGATCGGGTGCCGCCACCGCTGCTGCCCCGAGTCGCCGTCGAGGAAGAGCAGCTCGCGGGTGGAGCCGGAGCTGACGGTCCCGCCGACCAGCAGCAGCCCGCCGGGCACCGCCTGGATCGACGCCCACTGCCGGGCGCCCACCGAGCTGCGTACCCGCCACAGCTCGTCGCCGGTGCCGGCCCGGACCGCCCGGACGTCCAGCCGGTCGTCGTCGAGCTGCTGGGCCAGGTAGGCGCGGTCGTCGAACATCGCGGTGAACATGCCGGTGGGTCGAGTCGCTGCCGCCTCGGTGCGGGCGATCTCGTTGAGGTTGCGGAACCGCAGCGGCGGATAGGGGTCCCGGTTGAGCCAGTACAGCACCCCCGCGCCGACCACCCCGGCGAGGGCGAGCACCGCGCCGAGGGCGATCCAGGGCGCCCGCCGTCGCCGGCGGCCGGCGGGCGCCGCCGCGGGTACGCCCGGCCAGCCGGCGCCCGGGGGCAGGACGGGGGGACCGATCACCGGCACGGTCAGTTCGGGGTCGTCGTCGACCGGGGTGGGGGTGGGTGTCCGGGCGGGGCGGACGGCCGGCGATCCGGTGGCCGCCTGGCCGGCCGGGCGGGCGCCGCGGGGCAGCGGGACGTCGGTCAGGGCACCCTCGGCGACCGGCAGTTCGGGCTGCTCCAGCACGGTCGGCGCGACACCCAGCTCGGCGTGCAGCATCCGGGCGACCAGCGGCACCCGCGACGAGCCGCCGACCAGGAACAGGCCGGCCAGGTCGGTGGGTTCGAGGCCGGCCTCGGCGATCACCTCGCGGGTCCGGTCCACCGCCCGGGCCAGCAGCGGCGTGGCGAGCCGCTCCAGGTCGTTGCGGGTGAGCTGGGTGGGCTCCTCCACCCCGGGCACCGCCACCGGTGAGACCAGCCCGCGGGAGAGCATCTCCTTGGCCCCACGGACGGCCTCCCAGAGCTGCTGGCGGTCACGCCGGCCGGTCGAGTTCTCCGGACTGCTCAGCCGCTCCCACTCCTGCGGGTGGTCCGCGCCGACCAGCTCACCGAGCAGCTCGACCAGCGCCGAGTCGAGGTCGAGCCCGCCGAGGTCGGGCACCCCGCCGGTGGAGACGACCTGGAAGCCGGAGTCGCCCCACGGGTCGGCGCCCTCGTTGCGGACCACCGCCACGTCGAGGGTGCCGCCGCCGAAGTCGAAGACGGCGATGGCGGCCCCCACCGGCACCGGCCGGCGCAGCGTCTCGGTGTAGTAGCGGGCCGCGGCCACCGGCTCCTTGAGCAGCCGGGTGCCGGGCGGGACCGGCCCGGAGAGGGTGTGCTCGGCCGCGTCCGGCCAGCCGGCCAGCCGCAGCGCGTCGTGGAGCACCTGCCGCCGGTCCTCGTCCCAGGCGGCCGGATAGGTCAGCACCGCCGGCGGGAGGAAACCCACCGCGCCGACCGCCGAGGCCGCCACCGCGCGCAGCGTCGCGGCGAGCAGTTCGGCGGGGGAGTACTCCCGGTCGCCGAGGGCCACGGTCGCCTCGTCGACCCGGCGCTTCGGGTTGGGCTCGTACCGCTGGGGCTCGGCCTGGCCCAGCCGCTGCGCGTCCCGGCCGACGTGCAGCACGCCCCCGGCGTCGGCGTACACCCCGGAGGGGAGGATGGGCTGGCCGTCGAAGAGCAGCGGTCGGGTGCGCCCGTCCGGCCAGCGCAGCACGGCCACCGTGTTGGACGTTCCGAGGTCGACGCCGAGGGCGGAACCGTCGTGCTGGCCTACCATCGGCCGTTACCTCCGCGGGGGACGAGGGGGATGCCCGGCCCCGCATCGTACGCACCCGGTGCCGTACCTGCTCCGGCTCCGGTGCGCCGGCTCAGCCGGCGACGCCGACGGTCTGCGGCCCGCCGGCCCGGGTGGGCCGGCGGGCCGGGCGGGTCAGCCGGTGATGGTGGCGTGCATCTCCCAGATCAGGATCTCGGCGGGCTCGGTGGCGGTGACCCGCTGGCCGCCGGTGGCGGTGAAGCGCGCCGCGTCGCCGGTGCCGAGCGCGCCGGAGCCCTCCAGCGTCACCGCGCCCCGCGGCACGAACAGGTGCAGGAAGGGCGCGTCGGGGAGCTGGACGCTCTGGCCCGGCTGCATCCGGGCGGCGTACAGCGCCGCGTACCGGTTGCTGATCCGGATGGCGGACTCCCCGTCGTGCTTGTCCATCCCGGAGGCCACCGGCACCAGGGCACCCGAGAGCAGCGCGTCGTCGATCTCCAGCTGCTCGTAACCCGGGGTGATCCCGGCCGCGTCCGGTACGACCCACATCTGCACGAAGTGGACCGGGTCGCTGTGCCGCTCGCCCTGCAACCGCCACGAGTCGTTCTTCTCCGAGTGCAGGATCCCGGTGCCGGCGCTCATCCGCTGGGCCAGGCCGGGGTAGATCACCCCGGAGTGGCCGGTGGAGTCCTGGTGCACCAGCGAACCCTGGAGCACCCAGGTGACGATCTCCATGTCCCGGTGCGGGTGGGTCTCGAAGCCGCTGCCTGGGCGGACGACGTCGTCGTTGTTGACCAGCAGCAGGCCGTGGTGTGTGTTGTCGGGGGCGTAGTGGCCGCCGAAGGAGAACGAGTGCTTCGAGTCGAGCCAGGCGATGTTCGTGGCGAACCGGTCGTCCGCGCGGCGGACGTCCACCTGGGGCTTGAGCAGGTTGGTCATCGGAAGGGTCCTTTCGCGGGCGAGGCGGTGCGGGGCGGGTGCGCGCCGCCGGTCGGGCCGGCGGCGCCGCGTGCGGGTCAGGCGGTGCGGATCGCGGAGACCTCGAACTCCAGGGTGATCTTGTCGCTGACCAGGACGCCGCCGGTCTCCAGCGCGGCGTTCCAGGTGACGCCGTAGTCCTTGCGGTTGATCGTCACCGCGCCCTCGAAGCCCACCCGCGGGTTGCCGAACGGGTCGGTCGAGGCGCCCTCGTAGTCGAAGGGGATGGTCACCGGGTTGGTGACGCCCTTGATGGTCAGGTCGCCGGTGAGGTCGAAGGTGGTCTCGCCGGTCTGCCGGAAGGCGGTGGAGACGAAGGTGATCTCCGGGAAGGTCTCCATGGCGAGGAAGTCGTTGCTGCGCAGGTGCTCGTCGCGCTGGGCGTTGCGGGTGTCGATGCTGGTGGCCGTGATGACGACGCGTACGGCGGTGGCGGCCGGGTCGGCGCCGTCGAAGACGGCGGTGCCCTCGAACTCGTTGAACGCGCCGCGGACCTTGGTCACCATCGCGTGGCGGGCCACGAAGCCGATCCGGGTGTGGCTCGGGTCGATGGTGTAGGTGCCGGTCAGCTGGGCCAGCGGGGTGGTGGTCGGGGTGCTCATCTCGGTCTCCGTTCGGTGAATGACGTGTCATGTACGTGCCTCACAACCTACATGACACGTCATGCATTCCCTGCATGACGTGTCATGCATCACCGGTACGCTGGACGGCGTGACCGACACCCGATGGCTCGACGAGGACGAACAGCGCGCCTGGCGGGCGTACCTGCGGATGCAGGCGCAGCTGACCGCCCGGCTCGGCCGGCAGCTCCAGGCCGACGCCGGGCTGTCGCTGGCCGACTACGAGGTGCTGGTGCAGCTCACCGACGCAGCCGACGGGCGGCTGCGGCCGTTCGAGCTCCAGCGCTGCCTCCAGTGGGAGCAGAGCCGGCTCTCCCACCACCTCGCCCGGATGCAGCGCCGCGGGCTGGTCGAGCGGCAGGAGTGCCCGGAGGACGCCCGGGGCGCCTTCGTGGCGATCACCGAGGCCGGCCGCGCGGCCATCGAGACGGCGGCGCCCGGGCACGTCGCCACGGTCCGCCGGCTCTTCCTCGACCACCTCGGCCGGGACCAGCTCCGGACGCTGGAGCAACTGGCCGACCAGGTGACCGCCGGAATCGACGCCGACGGCTGACCCGCCGGGCGCACCGTTGGGCGAGGAGCCGGCCCCGGGTCACGGGGCCCTCCCGCGGCCCTCCCGCGGATATCCTCCTCGCGGTGTGGCACCGTCCACTCAGTCCGGACGGGAGCGGAATCCGCCCCAGGGGTCGAAGGAAAGGTCGGGCATTTGAGAAAGCTGATGGCAGCCGGGGTGGGCGTACTGCTCACCCTGACACTGGCCGTGTGGGTCAACTCCGGCACCGCCAGTGCCACGCAGAGCTCCGGGACGACCCTGCCGGCGGCGTCCGCCGCCGTTCCCGTCGCGCTGAGCGGTATCGACCTGCACGACGGCATGGTGCTCAAGGACGGGGACACGTACTACCTCTACGGCACGCGCTACGCCTGCGGCTTCCGCTGGAACACCGCCACGCCGACCAACTTCTGTGGCTTCGGTGTCGCCACCGCGCCCAGTCTGGCCGGGCCGTGGAGCCAGATCACCAACCTGTTCGACCCGAACTCGATCGACCCGTACAACGGGCGGACCTGGCGGGACGAGTGCACCCGGAACAACAACGCGGGCTGCTTCAACCCGCGCATGGTGCAGCGAAGCAGTGACGGCGTGTGGATCCTGTGGTTCAACTCGGTGGCCGACTACGCGGACGGCCCCGGCAGGAACTCGTACAACGCCATGGGTTGCGCGGGACCGGCCGGACCCTGCGGTCCCGGGGCCGGCGCGCACGGTTCGTACAACAAGCCGAAGATCTACACCTGCGTCACCAATGGTGACTTCGGCATCTTCACCGACGGGACCTCTGCGTACCTCATCTGCACGATGACGAACCAGACGCTCGCGATGGAGAAGCTGGACGTCTGGTGGACCAACGGCACCGGCAACGTGGCCGGCAACGGGGTGACCAACATCGCGGGCTACACCGCGTCGGAGGGACCGGGAGCGTACTTCGACTCCACATCCGGCAAGTGGGTCATGACGCTCAACTACGACAACTGCGGGTACGGCTCCGGATGTGGGCTGGCGTACGCCACCGCCCCCAGCCCGCTGGGCCCGTGGACGGCACCCAGGAACTGGGGCATCGCGGTGGACAGCAAGGCCCGCGCCACGATCTCGTGGAACTCCTGCGGCGGTCAGCCGCGGACGGTGAGCGTCGTGGACGGCGTGCCGTACCAGATCATCGACCTGTGGGTTCCGGATGCGAACGACGACAGCCGGAATCAGACGAACGCCGGGCTGCTCATCACCCCGCTGGTGTTCCGCGATCCGCCCAACACGCCGGGCGTGCCGTGGCAGCCGTTCGAAGAGCTGCGGTGCTACCAGCCGGGCTCCTCGGCGACCGCCACAACGAGGTAGCCCACGAGCTCGCGGGGGGTCGCCGTCGGCGGCCCCCCGCTTCGTGCTCGCGAGAACCGGCCACCGCCGGCCCGAGTGCACCGGAGGAGAGGGGTGCCGGCCCGGGTGCCGCGATCATGCGGTCCACCTGGGCCTTCGTGGGTGGAGCGGGCGACGGGAATCGAACCCGCGTAGTCAGTTTGGAAGTAAGCGGACCGGGGTCACGGCCCATCCCCGCCCATCACGTATCGCCTGGTCAGGGGCACTTCTGCGTCTGCGGACGTACCTGCCGTTCACCCCTTTTCACGGACCTGCCGTGAGACGTGTGTGAGACGACTGTGCCCAGGGTGTGCACAGTGTGTGCGCCCCAGGTGCACCCCAAGTGCGTCTCCTGTTGGACCCCCAACCTAATAACCATCTACCTAAGAACCTTGGAACCTCAGACTTAAGAACCTGAAAACGTAAACAACTAAGAACCCAGACTTGAGAACTTGAAACAGATAAGTGCTTGGTGAGCTATTTGACAACGCACTTATTCTGAGTTCATGGCAGAACAAGTGGAGCAGTTCATTACGCGTGTCGGGGGAGTGCAGAAGTACCCCTGGCACATCTGGGCAGATGGCTCCCCGTGGCGTCTTGTGCGGGGAGAGGACTACACGGTTAGCGACCGCGCGATACGTGCTGCGGCCTACGCACATGCGAGTAAGTCGGGGATGACTGTTCGCACCTCCACCGACGACAGGGGCGTTCTGGTTCAGTTCACCAGGCCCAAGCCGAAGAAGAAGGTTCTCCCCCGAAAGCGGATGCCATGAGAAACCGCATGGTTCAGAAGAGCTTGTTCATCGAGTACCGGGCAGTGGCTCTCTCCCCGGAAGCCAAGTGGTTTCTGGTCGGGTTGATGGTTGCCGCTGATGACGTGGGCAACGTGAACATCGACGGCAAGTGGCTGAAGAACAACGTCCCCGTCAAAGTAGGGCAGACGATTGAAGAGTTGAACCACTGGATTGGGGAGCTGGTCGATTCTGACTTCATCGCCCCGTACGAGGTTGATGGTGTGAAGTACGCATCCATCATCGATTGGAGCAACCGCAACGGTCTGACGTTCCAGTACATCGACAAGCGGAAGGTGCAGGCTTGGCGCAACCCCACCCCCGCGAGAGAGCCGAACACCAAGGGGCGGGTTGTCCAGAAGAAGCCCACGGCCAAGAGGGTCATCAAGAAGAACCTCCCCGAGGAACCCGCCGAGAAGTCCGTCAAGCCTCGAAAGGTGGTCCGCCCTAGACCGACTAAGGACCCGGAGCTCACGGCGCTTCAGGAGGCGGTACAGCGGGTCAAGGGTGTGTCCCCGAAAGTCAGCACCGGAAACTCCATGGCACGACGTCTTGGACTTGAGAACTACCTCAATTGACAGGAGCAAGCAGTGAGCAATTGGCGATGGAACTTCGGCGTGGGTCCGCTGCGGTACAGCCGACCGATCAAGGGACCGAAGAAGCCTGGACAGAAGGCAACGCCCATTGGAGTCATCGTCACCCTGGTCGTCACACTCGGTCTCATGTACCTGTGTTGCTGGGGCGGAGTCGCCTGGATGAACGCAACCAACAGCTAGATATGGCGAGAGGCCACCAACGACTGCGAATCCTGGTGGCCCCTCTGAACACTCAACCCTTGAGGAGATGAAATGTCCGTGCTCAACCGTACCACCGAAGACCTCTGGCCCTATGGCGTCGTCGTCGGCAAGCACACCGGCTACACCATCGACAAGAACGGTTGCTGGATCTACGACGGGTTCTTGGACGCATGCGGCTATGGGAACAAGGCCGTGGTGGTGGATGGTCGCAAGACCTCAACGACCGCGCACCGGTTCTACTGGACCAAGTGGGTTGGCCCGGTTACCCCCGGCCTTGAACTTGACCACTTCAAGCGATGCAACCGCGCCTGCATCAACCCGGAGCACTTGAGGGAAGTAACCCACAGCGTCAACCTGGCGAACCGGGGGCGACGGAAGCGGTGCATGCGAGGGCATCGCTTCACGCTGCGGAACACGTACTGGTCCCGAACGGGTCGGATGTGCAAGACGTGCACCAACGCCCGCAACTACCAAGTTCGGAGCGGCGTCGACTTCACCACCGCTCTGCGGTTCATGGAGAAGCGCTACCAGACCCGTCCACTCCCGCTGACCCCGGAAGCCGCTCAGGAGGTCTCAGAGGCGCTGAAGGTCACCAGGGCGGACAGGGAGAGGGCGAGCCAGCTTCAAGCCGTCTCCGTGGATCTGAGCGCCCGTTGGAGCCGAGTCCTTCAGTCGGTCCAAGCGACGTAGGTCCCGCGCTGCGGAACGGTCACCACCAAACCGCGTTCCCGTAGCAACTTCACAGCCTGTCTCACGGTGCCCCGTGCGACTCCGAACTCCTGGCGTAGTTGCTCTTCGCTGGGGATGGGTCGGCGGGGCACCAGCTTGCCCGCCTGAATCTGCTTGGTGATCGCGTCTGCCAGTTGCACGTACAGCGGCTCAGGCGACAGCGGATCGAGACTCATGCTCGCCACGCTCCTGTACGTCCGTGAACGACCACCGCTCAGGTACGTCCCTAGACGTACAGGGACGTACAGGGTTACCTTCAGTTCCTCAAGCCAAACCTGCCCACGGGAGTGCAGCCATGAGGATCTGGCCGTTCAGGAAGCGTCCTGCCCCGCCCTTGGACCAGACGGGACCAGCTACGGCCTACCCGTCCCGATCCGGTGCTCTCTCGCCACAGGCCGCGCGTGAAGCCCTGGTGCGCCGTAACTCCGGCAACCGATGGCCAGGCAGCTACCCCGGCCGCGCAGGAGCATGGGTGACTCTCCCGCACGCCCGCAGGACGGAGCCGCGCGATGGGTGAGGTGATCCGTCAGGTGCCCTTCGCGGTGACGCTGGCGTCGTACTGCATCGAGTTCCACGAACGCAACCTGTGCTCGAAGTGCACACCCGAGGGTTGTCCCCGTCTCGACAACGCGGCACTTGTGATTGACAAGTTCCGTACGCAAAGGATGGAGAAGCTGAGACTCAACCGACGCAGCATTTAGTTCCTGAAACGCAGAAGCGCGGAGCCCCATCCCTAAGGCTCCGCGCTTCCTATTTAGTTGTGCGATCAGTTTACGTCAACGCCGAGGCCGGCATATTCGGCGGCGGTGCCGATTGGCTCGATGATGAGATAGCGGGGCGAGGAAGTGCCCGCCCAACAGTTGACTGTTCCTGTGGACGCACTGACCGTGAGAACCACGTCGGTCGTGAGATCCGTACCGGCAGACCGGACCAGGACGATGGAGCCGTTGACCATCGCGGACGAGCCAACCACGGTGCCATCACAGGTCACACGGCCGAACTCGCCGAGGTCGGTGCCGGTGGCGTTGGTCTTGCGCAGACGGAACGCGACCTGTGCGCCAACCGTGCCGTACACAGCGGTTCGGATGTACGCCCGGTACGCCCACCCCGCCTTGAAGACCATGCTGCTGACCGTCAGCGACACGGCTTCCGTGGTGATGCTGCTCTGCGAGACGGTGTTGGACGCCTTGCCGATGGCAGGCTTGGTGATGACCCGGTCGACGTCCTGAGCAAGCGTCTGGATGTGCTCCCAGATCCGCGCGTGTCCCGTGGAAGTCGGGTAGGTGAGTCCCTTGCTGGTGGTGGGCATGTCGTTATCCTCTCTGCCACGCGATTGTCATCGTGAAAGCGGGAGACCAGGAACCGCGTCCCGCGAAACGCACATAGGGCGAACCGGTTGCGTCGTAGAACGCCAGTCCTCCCGCCGTGCCGTTGACCATTGCTTGAGCCCATGAAGTCGGGATGGTGAACGTCGCAGAGGAACCAACCGCTAGCGACGGTCCCGCCGTGGACGAACCGAGGGTGGGTGCTCCCGTCGGCCGGGTCTTCTCCGTCACCAGCCGCATGGTCGTCGGCTGCGCCGCATACACGCCCGCGCTGACCCGCTTGACGTTGATAACCGCGCTGGTGACGGTGGCGCCTACCAGGCTTGCCGGCTTGGTGCCGTAGAAGACGCAACCCGTGTGGTTGCCCCATCCTCCGTACTGGCCCTGGTACACGTCGTCGTTGTCCGTACGCCAGGTGCCGTTGCGGTAGGAGCGCGTCTCTACGGGACTCACCACCAGGCTGCCAGTGGTGATGACCGGCTTGGGCGGTGGTGGCGTCTGGTTCTCGTCCTCAACCGGTACCGGTGCCGGACCGGCGGGGACAGTGAACACTGCCGCGTAGGCGAACCACTGCGCCCCGACCCGCTCCACCAACAGGATGTCTCCCGCCGCCACGGACAGATCCCGTGCGACCTGAACCGTGGTGGTGATGCCGTTGACGATCGCGGTGACGGTGGTCCCGCTCTTGGCGGTCTTGGCTGTCGCCAGAAGGGAACTCATGCCAGGCTCCTCAACTTGAGGGTCTGAACGCCGCCATCTGCCTTGTACGGCAACGTCAGCGCCTCAACCACGCACAGCAGGTTGGGGTAGTCGTCGGTCGTGATCTGCACCGTGTCGCCCGCCTGAAGGGCCGGATGCGGCACCATCTCGACTCGGAACTCCTTGGCGGTGGAGCGATTGAGGCGGGACAGCACCGTGCGCGCCGCCAAGTTGCACTGCGCGACGGTGGTCAGTAGGGGCGACTCGTAGAAGTACGGGACAGGCAACGGGTTGAAGTAGCCCCCGTAGCCCTTCGGCCCCGTGTAGTTGTAGGCGACGCCCTGGACCTGACCACCGTCCGCCGTGGTTCCTCGCGCTACGACGACGTTGTAGGCGTTCTCCCGCGTGCTGGCACCGCTGGCCTGAATCACCGTGCCGCCGGCCCCATCGGTCAGGCTCAGAACCGGCGTCATGCTCGGCCCCATGGGTGTGGCGAGAAGGTACCCGTCCTCGGTCACGTAGGCGTCGGCTCCCCACGCGTCCAGAAGCTCCATGACGGCCCCAAGGCGGTCGTCGTCGTAGTTGATGCCGGACGGCACCGCACGGTCCGTCAGGCCGTTGTCTACGACCACGGTCACGGTGGGCTCCACCAACCCACGGAGGGTGGACACGAGGGTGCCGGACGGCTGGAACGGAGAGACCAACCGAGCCTCTTCAACAAGTGAAAGCAGGCCGACAGCAGAGACGTTCACTGTGTCGCCTTCAGCGACCGACTCTTGGATGACGAACCATCCCCGCTGAATCCACTCCATCTGCCCGCCACCGACTCCGATGCCGAGCTGCACCCGCAACCGCTGACCGTTGGCGGCAAGCGGGTGGTTGTCGGTGACCGGGGACCAGGACGTACCGCCGGAAAGCCGGGGGATGGTCAGGGTGACTCGCTCCGGCACCCGCAACGAACGGTCAGCCTCTTCACTGGCTGAACTGACCGGTACGTCATCGGCAAGAAGGTCGGGGCCAAGCCACGACTCGACCCGCAGCTTGTACTTGAAGGAGCGGGTGAGCACGGACTGAGCGACGGTCGACAGCGGGATCATGAGAAGTCCCCCTGCGCGATGTCCAGCAGCGTGGCGTAGTCGGCCGCGATGTCTGCCAGGACCAGCCCCGTGTAGGCGTTGGCGATGTCTTGGAGCGTGAAGCCTCGTGCCTCCATCGCGGGTGCCCAGCTCTCGACCTCAGCGACACTGAGGGTGAAGTACCGGCGCTGGTCGCTGCCGTCCTGGCTGAAGCGCCGCTCCGCCACCCGCGTGACTACGGCGTAGGAGTCAACGCCCGCGTATCCGCCTGGCTGCCGGATCTGCACCGCGCCTTCCGTGGCGTTGGTCAGAAGCTCGGTCAGGTTCTCACGCGCTGAATCGGTCTCGGTCAGCAGCTCGATATCGCCCTCGAACATGCCGATATCGCCGGACACCACGACGTTGCGCCCGCCCACCTTGAACACCGATGACTGCCGCTCGTACGACTTCTCATCCCATGCGGTGATGACGACTTCCGCCGCGTTGCCGGTGATGGCATCGGTGACGGCAACCTTGCCGCCATCAAGTGCGTAGGTGACGGGAGCGGTGGTGTACTCCGTGGTTCCGTTCACCACCGCGACGTACGACACCGGCTCCCCGAAGGGCAACTCCGCATCCACACGAAGGAAGGACTTGTCCGTCACGGTGCTGCCGATTCCTGCGCGCACCAGAGTGCGTTCACCGCCGACTACCCGGTACAGCGCCACCGAGCTGCCCACCGTGATGCCCGTCAGCGACACCAGCACGCGCGTCGGCCACACATCCTGCGCGACGGCGGACAAGACAACCGGCGTGATGTTCTCGTCCGCGTTGTAGTTGTCGTAGGTGATCGGAAACGGCATGGAGTTCGTGTTGCCACCGACCACCCACGACTGAATACCTACGCCGCCCGCCGCGCTGAACGTGCTGTCGTACGCGGTGAGGTTCCAGCTAGCCGGTTCACTTCCTGAAGCCGGCCACGCCTTGATCTGAAGCATGTCGTCGATGATTCGAGCCCGCATGCGTACCGCGCTGAGGCCGTAGCTAAGACCAGGGAGCGGATTGACGTTGGCAATCTGAGTATCGGTTCCGCCGACGACCTTGCTGATCTTGAGCTGGATGTTGGAGCTTCCGGCGTTGAACTCCGTGCGCAGCCAGTAGTAGTTGTTGGCGTCCTGGTACCGGCCCACGACTCCCATCACCACTGCGGCACCGGTGACGAACGGGGAATAGATAGCCAGGTCCATCACCTGATCGGGGTCCTGGATGTTGGCGCTGGCTACGACTGAGCGCATGTATCGGTTAGTTCCGCCATGCGAGTGGGTGCCCTTGCCGGAGACGAAGCCTCCGACGTTGAAGTCAGCGGACGAGCCACCACCCACGGTTGAGACTGCCCAGACTGATCCCGAGTCCGAGGTACCCCAACCACCCGTGACGCTGCGCCCGAAGGTGTCTACGACGCCCATGGTTACCGCCTCCCCACCTTCTGCCGCCACGCGGTACGGCGCTCTGATTCGTTGATGGCGCGGGCGGTGTAGGCGTAGAACGGCGCACCGTCCAGAGCGACGTTGACGGTGTTGTCGAGCTTCACCGTCTCCCGAGGCCCGCCGACCCGCGAAGTGGTGTTGCCGCCGCTGGCATCCATCCACGAAGCGGTGCCGGCGTTCTTGAGCTGCGTGCCGACGCCGGGGATGTAGTGGTTGCCGTTGCTCTGCACGCGCACCGTGACGGTGACCGTCTTGCCCCTGAGGTTGTTAACCCGCTTCTGGAAGCTGGTCACTGCGGCAGAGGCCGCGCGAGTGTCGGCGTTGATGTCCGTGTGGACGTTGTTCGGAATCTTGAGAAGCTGTGCCGCCAGACGCGCCGCCTGAGTCTTGGAGTAGCCGGCCTTCTCCGCCATGGCGATCAGTGCGGCGCGGTTGTTGTGGTACTTGTTGCTCGCCCGCTCCGCGCTGATGCCGCTCTTCTCACCGGCCGTCGCCTCGCTGTTGAAGGCGGTCGCCAGCGCGAGTAGGGCGGACTCGTTCTCCCGGCCCTTCCTCGTCACATCGCCATGCGCCTTGCCGTTGCGCTTCAGGGTCTCAGTCGCTTCGGAGATGGCGTTACGGGAGGCGATCTGCGCCTCACGCAGGCTGATGTTGCTGTCTACGAGGTTGTCGGCCTTCTCCTTGAGCCGGGTGATACCTGCCGCCGCCGCGTTGGAGTCGCTGGCAAGAGCCTGGAACCCACCGGCCAGGTTGTAGGCGCTGGTCTTCGTGCCGTCCTGACTGGCCTTCATCCCATCAAGCAGCTTCTTGCCACCGGGGATCTTGTTGACGAAGAACTCGAACGCCTCGACGAGGAAGTTCAATGCCCTGCCGGCGTTGTCGATCGAACTGGCGATGAGGATGAACACGCCCTTCAGCGCCAGGCCCATGGACGCGCCGTTGTCGGACAGGCTGGCGAACATGTTGCCCACCGACTTGCCGATCATCTCGATGCCCTGACCGATGGCCGCGATGATGGGACCAGCCTTGGTGACGGCCTGCGTGATGCCGGACAGCATCGACTGCGCCGCACGACCGATGGAGCGAGTCAGGGGAGCGACCCAGGTAGCCGAGACGTCGAACAGACGCTTCAGGTCGGGGAGCATCCCCCGGAACGCTGATCTGGCTACGTTGACGGCATCAAGTGCTGCGGGGATGAACCGCTTCGCCGCGTCCTGTAGCCCTGACCCGATCTCTTCCTTCAGGTTGTCAAAGGCCCCCGCGACCCTTGCATCCCTGCTGGCGATGATGAGGCCGCCCACGACGCCGCCAAGGGCCGCGCCACCCACGATGGCACCCGCGATAGCCGGCGCTGCCGCTACGGCCGCACCGACCAACACAGCGCCCATGGCGACCTGGACGTGAGGACCAGCGGCAGAGATGGCCTTGGACAGGCCACCACCGATGGAGCTACCCAGGCTGGCAAGCGCGTCCATCCCGCTGACGAGCCCACGAACGAACTTCTTGCTTGAGCTGTTACCCGAGTTGGCCCACCGCGCCGCTGCGGTGCCCAACTTGCTGAAGCCCTTGTGATAGTCGGCCACCACCTTGCCGATGGCCGAACTGCTCTTCTTCGACTCCTCGTTGGCTCGCTTGAGGTTCCGCTCTACGGACGTGACCCCCGGCCCCGTCTTGTCGCGGAGCATCACGTCAATCTCGACATCCCTAGCCACGGCGGATCACCTCCACTGCCTTGTCCACGGCCTTCTCACATGCCTTCCGCCACTGGTCGACCTCGGTAGCCGGCTCCGTGAAGAAGCCGCTGGGGACTTGCTGGCTGTGCCATGCGTCCCTGCCCCGCCGGCCCCACGACGGCGCACGCACCTTGCCGGCATCAATCCGGCGAACGTCAGATCGGTTGCCACTGCTGTTGCGCCCACCCTTGAGGCGCACACCGGCAGCACGCCCGGTGAGCAGAACCTTGGCGGTCACCTTGGTCCTGCTCACCCAGACGTTGAGTCCACCGCTCTTCGGGAGGGTGGCCAGTGCCCGGCGCTTGATGGCCGCGCGGACGGAGGGGATGGGCTTGCGAATCTCGGCGCGTAGTTGCTTCGTGACTTCTTTCCGGCCCTCGAACTTCCGAAGGTCGCGGATCAGTTCATCGAATGAAGTGCCCATCTGCCTCACCCCCTCCGTGCTGCGTCCTTTGCTGCGTCGGCCTTGTCGTCTAGCCACTCTTCGAGCGTTGCGATGTCTCGCGGCTCCCACGTCAGGAGTCCGCCCGGCCCCGTAAGCGGTTGTCCGGTCACCTCAGCGAGGATGACCAGTTCCCTCCTTACGGAGCCGTGTGGCCAGGGAGAGTGCCATCACCGGACGCGCCGTCCTCCTCGTCGTGGTCCTGGTCGCGGACCTCGATGCACTGCGCGTCGAACTCATCCCACTTGAGGGAGGTAAGTCCGCGGCGACTCATGGCGGACCATGCGAGCCACCGGTACGCCAGGAGCGGCCGGGTGTGGATGTTGTCGAACGGGCACCCGAAGTCCTGGATCTCCCACTTGGCTACGTCGCGCTGGTCGGCAACCACGTCGTGCTCGGTGCCGTCCTCCATCTCCGCGTGCAGCTCCACCAGAAGGCTTGCCATCGTGAATTCCCCTTACGCGCTCGTGCCGAAGACAGGAGCACCCACCACGGGGAAGGTCATCTCCTGCGTGAGGTAGCTGCCCTGCTCCCCGCCGAACTCCGGGGCGAGAGCGATGATGGTGAAGGTCGCGGTCGGCTGACCGGTGCCGGCCTTGAGCTGAAGGGTCACGTCGACCTCGGTCCCCGCAGCGTCACGAAGAGCCTTGGCCAGACCACCCGTGCCGTTGATCTGAAGCCCGGACATCTCGAAGGTCCAGACGGTCGAGTCCACGTCCTGAACCACGCCGTCCGGCACCAGGGTCCGAACGGTCTGGATCGGGGTGTCGGGAACGAGCCGGGCCTTGGTGACCTGGTTGGCGTACTGCACCGCCTCGACGGTGACGATGGCGTTGCGGAAGACGTGCGCCCCGGTTGCAGCGGGCATGGTTATTCCCCTCTCATGAGGATCTGAAGTGCGAGTTGGTCAGAGCCGCTGGCGTTGAGTGCCACCGGTTCGATGCGGTCCACGAAGCCGACCGGTTCCAACGCATCAACCACGGCCTCGTAGTTGGCGTCGATCCAGTCGGACGCGGCTCGCTCGTCCTGCGGCAGGAAGATGAGCACCCGCCACGTGACGTAGAAGCTCACGCCCTCGGAACGTTCGAGGGAACCGAGCAAGGGCCATGCGTCGCCCGGTCGGGGAGTGGCGGGCCGGTACGCGTACCCGTTCACTCCCTCAACCGTGCTCAGTGCGCCGGCGATGGTGGTTCTGAACTCAGCCAACATCAGCCCATCACCAGCTTTCGATGCGGCGCCTCAAGCCTGCGCACCTCCGGGTCACGGCCGGGAAGGATGGACGCCCCCGTGTCGGCATCCCCCGTCAGGACCGCGAGTGGAAGTTGGCGCATGGAGAGGTTCCGCTGTACGCGCCGTAGAAGCGCCTGGCGGAGGTCGTCGGGGTAGACGGCACCCACGCGGCACACGGAACGCTGAGCTGCGCTCTCAGCGTCCAGAGCGTCTTGCAGGTCGTCCGTTGACCACGACGCGGCTGATTCACGGAGATAAGCGGCCACGTCATCGGTGGTCGGCATCCCCGTTCCCGCCGTGGTGGCAGCGACGTAGGCCGCGAAGTCCACGGCCCCGTGCGTTGCCGACACCACCCGCGCCACGTAGCGACCGGTGGTTGAGGCGATGTACTCGACTCGATACCGGCCCGTGGTCACCTGCCCCACGGTTGGCGCGGACGTGGTGCCACCGGGAAGGGTGACCGTCACGGACGGAGCGCTGTCGACCGCGTACCCGTCGCTGTCGGTCGTCTTCACTTCGATAACCCACAGGCCACCCACCGGCAGAAGAACGCTGGTGCTGGCAGTCGCCATGATGCCCATGACGGTCACCTCCCTTCAGGTTGTGAAGTGCCGGATCAGGTGGTGGTGTCGTAGGTGACCTGACGCACGCCGCCGATGTCGCTGTTGGCGAACGCCTTGTAGCCCCAGATGGCGATGTCGATCCACGCGACCGGCGCGTAGCTGCCGTCGGTCGGCTTGGTGCCCGGGAACTCCAACCGCTGCGGCGCGGAAGCCCACGCGTGGACGGTCGAGGAGTCGAACAGCCACGAGTTGTTCACGCTGCCCGGAGTCGCGGTGAGCGCCCACGACGGAACGCCGACGACACCCGCGAGGTCCAGCGTGCGGAACCGCGACGCGGCGGAACCGTTGGCGTTGGCCGGCGCGATGATCGGGTACAGCGGCCGACCGGAGCTGTCCTTCGCGGCCACGAACGCCTTGTAGAGGTTGGCCTCCAAGGCGAACGCGTCGAAGTCGTAGCCCCGGATGAACTGAAGGTCGGCAAGCGCCGCCTCCCAGTTACCCGCGAGCTGCGCCGAGGTCGGGGCGGAACCGGCGGTGGCACCCGTGTTCAGGTTGATGTCGGCAGCGGCGGTCAGGGTGTTGAGGAACGTGGCGACGGCCTGTTCCAGACCCTCGCGGTAGCCCCGGAGCATCTGGTTGAAGATGAGGGTCGAGACGGCCGGGTTGCCGCCCATGTCCCAGACCTCGCGGGTGATGGACGCCTTGCCGCTCAGGGCGGTCGGGGTCACCGTCTGCCCGGTCGCGTCGAACGAACCGCTGGCCGGCTCCACGCCCTCGGTGTGGTCACCCACCAGACCGCTGGCCGCGCTGAACTTCGGGAAGCGGAACGGGTTGACGCCGTTCGGCGGAGCACCCTTCTTCACCATGTTCCACAGCGGCGTGCGGTAGTCCCGCTGATCCACGTACATGTCCGGCCGCTGGATGGTCGGGTTCAGGTCGGTGACGTCGGTGGTGCGGGTGTCGGCGAACGCGGCCTGAAGCAGAGACATGACCCGCTTGCCGGCATCCGTCTCGGTGCCGTACTGGTCGTTCGACAGCGACATGGCGTGCAGGTCCGCCGAGAAGACGTGCTCGGTCGGCAGGAAGTTCCCGCCACGGTCGAACCGGTACGGCAGGGCCTCACTGGTGACGCTGGCGGTCAGGCGGGTCGGGTTGACCACCTGGCGCTGCTCGGTCTCCGCCGGCTTCTGGTTGACGCCCTGAAGCGCGGCCATGAACGCCTTGGTCATGGCGTCAGCGTCGAAGGTGCCGCCGTTGGTGGTCGGCTGCTCGGTGACGGCGGTGGTGGTTGCGGTGCACGCCACGCCCTCCGCGTGGATCTGCCCGCACGTGGCGCACTTCATCTCGGTTCCTCCATCTCGACTCGCGGCCACGCTGGTCACGCGAGAGTCATCGAATGCGGGCATCGCGGTCAGCGACACCTCACGAAGGTCGGCGCGACGCACGAGGGTCACGCCCTTGTTGCTCGGGTCGGGAACGGTGTCCGTCGCCATGTCGAAGTCGACGCCGACGCTGAGCCCGTCCAGAACGCCGTCTGCGGCAAGGGCAAGCGCACGGTCACCCTCGGGACCGCGAGCAACCCGGAACTTCATGACCACGCCATCCGGCGTCTCGGTCATCTCGACCGCACGGCCGATGGCCTGACTGCGGTCGTGGTCGCGCAGGAGCTTCACGCGACCCAGGTCCGCGAACTTCAGCGACCCGGCGTCGAACCGCCACTTGCGGAACATGTTCACCGCGACCCTGCCGTACGGAACGGCAAGGCCGATGATTTCCCGCTTGCCCTCATCAACCGAGAAGGTGGACGAAGGAACGTCGGTGAACACCATTCCCGACTTCTCATCGGTGGACAGATTCAGTGCCGTGTCGTTGGACGCCTTCACGTCCACGCTGCCGGCCTTTTCCGTCTCGCTGGTGGTCTCGGTAGGGGTCGGGGTGGAAGTGAGTGCAGGCATGTTCTCCTCGGCTCGAATCTCGGGCACCGTGATGGCCCCCATGGTGTGCGCCTTCTCGTACACGTCCCATCGCGTGCGAGGGTCGGCGCGCATGTAGTCGTCCAAGTCGAATCGCACGACGTGCCCCCGCTTGGTCACGTCGCCCATCGACAGCCGGTCAGTGATTGAGCGCATGTATGGGCTCAACACGTCGTTGATTCGGTCCTGCCGCCGGTCCGTCGCGTTCTGGTAGGTCCGCGAAGTGGTGCTAAGTCCGAGGTCTTCGGGGTCGAGCCCCAGAGCATTGGCGATGTCGAGAGTCGCCCGCTTCTGAAGCTCAACCAACTGAAGGTCGGCCGGCGTTGGCTGATCCACCGCGTTGTACTTGAGGGCGGCAGGAACGTACGCGGTGCCCCGCGACTTCCGTGCCTGCTTCCATGCCTCAAGCATTTCCTTGATGTCCGCGTCGTCCGCCGGGTCCGCACCTTCAGCCGGGGTGAAGAAATCCAGCGGCCTTGGCTCGTCGGCGTACATCGCGGCGGCCTGGTCGAGAAGGATGGCGCGACGAATCGCCCGGCCCGCCACCTTCAGCAGGGCAGGGTTGGGACTGTCGAACCGGATCATCTCGGAGGCAGGCACCGGCTGGCCGTCCACGTACACGACGGCCTCACGCGGGTCATGCCCACCAGGCAGGGGAGCAGGGGAACGACCGGCGGGCGGCTGAAGCGACACGCTCCCGACATCGAGATGCCGTGCGTTGGTCGGGTAGCCGTCCCAACCGAATCCGGTGATGCGCCACCACGACAGGCCATCGAAGAGCAGGTCTTCGATCGTCTGAGCGAGGGTGACCACGTTGGCCACGTCCGGGTCGATCTGCTGAAGCAGCAGATTGGTTACCACGCTCCGGTCGGGACCGTACTGCACGAGAGGCAGAGTTGCGATTGAGCAAATCAAGTTCCGACCACGCTGAACGGCGGGAACGGAAAGCGCCTCCGTGCGACCAACACGAGGAGCCGAACCCCGACCCATCATCTCGACAATCAGTTGGTCGACAGGTCGGGGTTGGCTCTCTGAAAAGGTCGCGTTCGGTGACTCACTGAGCCACTGCCACGACCGCCGCCAAAATCCCATAACGCCTATCTTACCGATAGGAGTTGGGGGTTAACTTCACGCAGTATTGATGACTAGCCTTGGCTTACCAACAGGGGCGGGAAGTGTGCGGGCGAGATGTATAGCGCCCGCCGCTGCATATGCGCCGTCGCAATGTCCCTCACCCTTGCGGCTGAAGCGCCACGTATCCCCAGACCAGAGCTTAGATGCTGAAGTGACGTGGGTGTCTAACAATTCCTGCCCGCTGTGTACTACCTGGCGCGCATCAACCAACTCACTGAGACCCATGCACACGGCCGACACTTCTGCGCGGATCTCTTCAACAGCTATATTGCTCGGCCAGAACGACTGCGATCCCTTACGTTTCTGAAGTTCCGCGGTGAGTGCTGCGGCCGGTCCGTTGGGCATCCAACAGAACGCTTGCGGCTTAATCTTCTGAACGTGCGTGAGCAGTTCGGCGCGTAGCTTCTGGGTGGCGTCGATGCCGGACCAGGACGCGACGACCTCCACCCGCGCACGTCCATCCGTCTGCACTGCTGCGGCGGCAAGGGTGGCGTGTCTGCGGTCGGGGGAGATGTCGACGCACAGGGCTACGCGCGAACGCAGCTCCTTCAGGCTGCCCACCTCAAGACAGTCGGTCCACGCCTGTGCGTCCACCGCGCCGTCCAACTGCTTCACCCGCTGGCACAGGATCTCCGTACGCGCGCTGGCTTCTTCCTCCCCGCCCTTCTCCTTGGCGCGCTCAAGTTCCTCGCGCAGGCTGTCCGGGTCGATCCGCCGGCCAAGGTTCGGGTTGGCTGCCGCCCACGCGTCCGGGTCCATCAGGTCCGCACCATCCGGCGCGCTCCACTCGAACAGACCAAGCCGCGTCTCTGTGTTGCCTGACTTGATGGCCTTAAGTGCCCGCGCATGCAGGGAGTCGAGCACTACGCCTGTGTCGTCACCCTGGTTGGTGATGCAGTAGACCTGCCCCAACGGCCGGGCGTTCATGGCGTTCGTCGCGGCGTTCCACGTGTCCCAGTTGGTGTGCTCGCGTAGCTCGTCAATCACCAGGCGGTCGATGGACAGCGAACGGCCGGCACGCCGGTTGGTGGCCGCGAAGGTGTACTGACAACCCTCCGCTGTTGTCAGTGCCTCCTCACCGATCTGCGTGCAGACTCCGAGGTTCTTGCGCTGCGGCAGGGCAGCCCGCAGGTACGGGTTGTCCTTCGCCATGTCGCAGAGCTTCTGCCAGTCCTTCTTGGCGTAGGTGCGGTCGGTCGACGTACCGAGCACCACCGGCCACTGCTCCACGAACAGCCAGTACAACTTGAGGACACGAAGCAGGTGCGTCTTGCCGTTCTGGCGCGCGACGAGGATGAGCACCTGACGGAAGCGGGGACGACCGTCAGGAAGCACCTCGCCCGCGTGGATGACGGCCCACCGCTCCCAAGGGTCGAGCGGTTCACCGAGTACATCGCTGGCGAACGCGTCGACCCCGAACCCGTAGCTGGTGTCGGGGGTGAGTGCACAGCCGCAACCGCACGGCCCCGGATCTCCGGTGACCAGTGGCGGGGTGAAGACCCTAGGCAGGGTGCTTCCGAGAAGCGGCCCCGTGGATGGCGATGAGCTTTCCGAGGGGGTTGGTACCAGCCGAAGCATTCTTGTCACCTCGATCCTTCGCACGTGCCTCGGGAGTGAGGCCCAGGGCGCTCAGAGCCGCGAGGAGCTTGGGTCCGAGGTCGTTGGTGGTCTGGTAGACCGTCACCGCCTTCTCAAGCCGAGCGAGCTTCCTCCGCCCGGACTTGTCGTCGTCGTCAAGCTCCGCCCGTACGTCCTCGATCAGCCCGCCCAACTGCACGGCGTCATCCATGAGCCGGGCGTACTCCTTCACCAGGGCCACAACCCCGTCGTCCTTGGGGTCGAGGTCCGCTGCCTTCAGGGCACGCCGGACGGCAACGGTCATGGTCGTGGGCCTTCTAGGCAGTCTCTTGAGTGGCTTGGTCATAACTTGCTGTCCTCAACTCGTCAAAAAAAGGAACAGAACGACGGGGGTGTTGGTCCTAGCCCTGGATGGGGAAAACCGATGATGAGTTGAAGTGATTAAGCAGGGCAGGGTAGGCGCCTACGTAGTTCACTGTCTCAATCCCAGTCGGTTACTGTGACCAATGGTGGATCTGATCCCTTGGTTGTTGGGTCTCCCACCTTCAGGTTGCACGGGGAGCAGGCAGCTTGAAGATTGTCGTGTGCATCTCCCGCCTTCTTCCCGCGAATGTGATGCACACAGTCAGCTACCCCCGCGCACTTCCTCACCTGACCTGTGCGCGTAGTCCATGTTCCAGGTATCCGAATCTGGCAGCGGTAGCTGTCCCTCAAGAGGATTGCTTCCCGAATCCTGCGCCACCGTGTTGTGCTCCCGCTTTTCCACCCGCTGCTCATGGCTCCGCCTCTTCACCTTCTTAACCCGCTTCTTCGGCAGGGGCTTGTTGAAGCGGAGCACCACGCCTTCTTCGGTCACACCTGTGCGTACGACCATCCCGTTGCGGCACGCGTACGAGTACGCCTGTGCCCGCATGGCCTCGTCGGTGATGGTGTAGTCCTTGCCCCGCTCAAGCTGCCACGTCTCGCCGTCGGTCCATTCCTTCCACGGGTACGCACCACGTACGGCGAGTGTTTCCGGCTGCACTTTCCGCGCCATCTCTGGTTCCTCTCAATTCAAGTAGTTAATTGCAGGTGCTAGACTTGACGTTCTCAAACGTTCAGGAACGTACAGTCCTGACTCTCTTGCGAGGTGGTGACTGCTTGCTCCAATCAATCCCGAGCATGTCCAGCAGCTTGGCTGTTGGCACCAACCAGCGCGCACCGATACGGACTGCCGGGATCTCCCCGTTCCTGGCGGCCTCGTACGTGTTGTTCAACCCCATGTTCAGCAGGGCCGCCGTTTCACGAATTGAAAGCGTCGGCTTCCGCCTGGGGTCCGGCACTCGCATTGTTAGTGACATGGAGGTAATAGTAATGGATTGTGGTAGCGTCCGATTCTCGCTGATGGCGGAGGGTGGGAAGCGTGAACACGTGCATTAAGAAGGTCGTGCTCAAGAGCGGTGAGATTCGATGGCGGTTCGTCATGCGCCTTGGGCGTGATGCCGCCGACAAGCCGATTCAGAAGACCTATACGTTCCCGACCAAGAAGGCCGCTGAAGCAGAGTGGGCACGACTGAAGTCCCAGAAGGCTACGGGGGTGTTGGTTCTTCCCTCCGCCCTCACTCTCGCTACATACCTTGAATCGTGGTTGGGTGGTAAGCGCAACCTGCGGGTTGGTACCCGCAACACGTACGCGAACTATCTGAAGCCCTTCACCGAACGCCTGGGCAACGTGCCCGTTCAGAAGCTCACCAAGACGCAGGTGGACGAAACCGTTGACTGGATGCTCTCAAGCGGTCGACGGATTAGGCACACCAACAATCCGGGCCTCACGGCTACCTCCGTCAACCGCGCTCTCACCGTGCTTTCTCAAGCGCTGGATTCGGCAGTGAAGCAGGGTCTTACTCCCCGCAATGTGGTGACCCTGGTTGAGCGACCCACCTGCACCCCGAAGCAGACGGATACGTGGACCGCTCAGGAGGCCGCTGCGTTCCTGAACCATGTGTCCGGGCACCGTCTCTACCCCGTGTGGCTTCTGACGCTCTGTGGGCTGCGTAGGGGCGAAGTCCTCGGGATGCGGTGGGCGGGTGTCGACCTGAAGGGCACCAGGGCTCGGGAGCACGGTTTCCCCGCTGGTACCCCGACCATCACGGTTGAGGAGACGCGGGTATCCGTGAACGGGGTGATCCACGCCGAGCAACCGAAGAGTGAGCGGGGGAGACGTACGCTCCCGCTGGATCAGGAGATGGTGTCTGCTCTCTCCGCGCTTCAGAAGCTACAGCGGCAGGAGAGGAAGGCCGCCGGCCCCGCATACGAGGATCACGGCCTGGTGTGTGTGGACGAGCTGGGACGGCCCTACCCGCCCGATGGACACAGCAAGAGGTTCAAGCGTCTGGCCAAGGCGGCAGGGCTGCCGGTCATCCGTCTGCACGACGCTCGTCACACCTGCGGAACGCTGATGCATCTGCGGGGAGTGCCTACCGCCGTCATCTCCGCGTGGCTGGGTCACTCGTCCGCCGCGTTCACCATGAAGACCTACATCCACTCGCAGGCCGATTCACTGGCTCAAGCAGGTCTCACGCTGCGGTCTGCCGTGCGTGTGAAGAAGCGGCTCCCCGTAGCTGCCGTGAGATAAGCGTGAGAGTTGATCTCTCACAGGGGTCCTCGGTTGAGGCTCTGAAGTAGGAAGCGGTGCCCCTGACCAGGGGTTTTAGGTGGAGCGGGCGACGGGAATCGAACCCGCGTAGTCAGTTTGGAAGACTGAAGCTCTACCATTGAGCTACGCCCGCGCACGTCCCGACGATGCGGGACGCGCCGACAGCCTACCCGGTCCGCCCGTCGCGCGCGCACGCGCCTGTGGGCCGCGCCGATTCTGAGCGGCGTTCCGGCGCGTTGCCGGCCGCCCCGGCACCTCCGACGGGCGCGGACGGCATACACTGCTCCTCGCCACGGGGTGTGGCGCAGTTTGGTAGCGCACTCGCTTTGGGAGCGAGGGGCCGTGGGTTCAAATCCCGCCACCCCGACAGTCGTTCGCGGCCGGGTCGCCCGGAGTGCCGCCGTTTTCCCGCGGGGTGCCCCGGGCGCTGCGAGAGCAGCCTGCCGGCTCGCCTACACTCGATGCGCGCAATCACGACCAGACTCAACTGAGATCCGTCAAGGAGTACGCCTGTGAAGAGCACCGTCGAGACTCTGAGCCCGACGCGCGTGCGGCTCGCCATCGAGGTGCCGTTCGTCGAGCTCGAGCCGAGCCTCAAGAAGGCGTACCGGGAGATCGGCCAGCAGATCCAGGTCCCCGGCTTCCGCCGGGGCAAGATCCCGGCCGCGATCATCGACCAGCGGGTCGGCCGGGGCACCGTGCTCAACGAGGCGGTGCAGGAGGCCATCCCGCAGAACATCCTCGCCGCGGTCCGCGAGCACGACCTGAAGACGCTGGGCCGTCCCGAGGTCGAGATCACCGAGTTCAACGACGGTGACTCGCTGAACTTCACCGCCGAGGTCGACGTACGCCCGGAGATCACCCTGCCGGACCCGGCCACCGTCGAGGTGACCGTGGACGAGCTCCAGATCGACGACAGCGAGATCGACGAGCAGGTCAAGACCCTGCGGGAGCGGTTCGCCACGCTGAAGACCGTCGAGCGGGCCGCCCAGGAGGGTGACTACATCCAGCTCGACCTCAACGCCACCGTCGACGGCGAGGAGGTGCCGGGCGGCTCGGCCAGCAACATCTCGCACGAGGTCGGCAGCAAGCAGCTCCTGCCGGGGCTGGACGAGGCCGTCGTCGGTCTCTCCGCCGGGGAGAGCACCACCTTCACCACCCAGCTGGTCGGCGGCGACTTCGCCGGTCGGGACGCCGACGTGGCGGTGACCGTGCGGACGGTCAAGGAGAAGGAGCTGCCGGAGCTGGACGACGAGTTCGCCCAGATGGCCAGCGAGTTCGACACCATCGAGGAGCTGCGCGCGGACGTCCGCGAGCGGGTCGAGCGGGGCAAGCGGGTCGAGCAGATCTACGCCGCCCGGGACAAGGCCCTCGAGCAGCTCGTGGCGACGGCCGAGGTGCCGGCGCCCGAGGGTGTCGTCAAGGAGGAGGTCGAGAGCCGCAAGGCGGCCATGGTCGACCAGCTCGAGCGGATCGGCGCCTCCCTGGAGGACTACCTCGCCGCCGAGGAGAAGACCGAGGAGCAGATCGACGCCGAGCTGACCGAGGCGGCGACCGACGGCGTCAAGATCCAGCTGCTGCTGGACACGCTGGCCGACGCCGAGGACGTCCAGGTCTCCGACGACGAGTTCGGCCACGAGATCGTGCACCGGGCGCAGCGGGCCGGCATGGCGCCCCAGCAGTACTACGACCAGCTGGTGCGTTCCGGCGCCGCCGCGGCCGTCTTCGGCGACGTCCGCCGCGGCAAGGCGCTCGCGTCGGTGATGGAGAAGATCAAGATCAAGGACTCGGCCGGCAACGAGGTCACCCTCGACGCGCTGCGGGCCGCCAACGAGGCCGAGCACGCCCACGAGCACTGATCGTCGGGTACGGCCGCCGTCCGCCGGGTTTCCGGTCGGGCGGCGGCCGAAACCCTTTCTCGGGTACGTCCCCCGGGCAGCTGCGCTGAGAGCGAACAGTGCCCCGACCGGGACTCTGCCGTAGGGCTGAGCGGTTAGTGTCGGGTAGTACGGTACGGAGAGCGAAGGGCTGCCATGACCGACATGCACATCCCAGCGAAGCCGCTCCGGGCGATCGAGGCCCGCGGTGGCGACTCAATTGGCAACCTCGACGACTCGGTCTACAACCGGTTGCTCAAGGAGCGGATCATCTTCCTGGGCAGCGAGGTGACCGACCAGGTCGCCAACCGCATCTGCGCGCAGCTGCTGCTGCTCGCCGCGGAGGACCCGGACCGCGACATCAACCTCTGGATCAACTCGCCGGGTGGCTCGGTCTACTCCGGCATGGCGATCTACGACACCATGCAGTTCATCGACAACGACGTGTCGACGGTGGCGATGGGCATGGCGGCCTCGATGGGCCAGCTGCTGCTCTGCGCGGGCACCAAGGGCAAGCGGTACGCCCTCCCGCACGCGCGGATCATGATGCACCAGCCGTCCGGCGGCATGGGCGGCACCGCCGCCGACATCGCGATCCAGGCGGAGCAGATGCTCTACACGAAGCGGATGTTCCAGGACCGGGTCGCCCACCACACCGGCCAGAGCCCCGCGCAGATCGAGGCCGACTCGGACCGCGACCGTTGGTTCACCGCCCAGGAGGCCGTGGACTACGGCTTCATCGACAAGGTGATCACCGGAGCCACCCAGGTTCCGGAAGGCGCCGGGACCCTGAGCTGAGGAGCTGACGATGACCGACCTGAGTTTGCCGCCCCAGTTCGCGGCGGTGCACAACCGCTACGTGCTCCCGTCGTTCGTGGAGCGCACCTCGTACGGGGTCAAGGAGTCCAACCCGTACAACAAGCTCTTCGAGGACCGGATCATCTTCCTCGGCGTCCAGGTGGACGACGCCTCGGCCAACGACGTGATGGCGCAGCTGCTGACGCTCGAGGGCACCGACCCGGACCGCGACATCATCATGTACATCAACTCGCCGGGTGGGTCGTTCACCGCCATGACGGCGATCTACGACACCATGCAGTACGTCCGGCCGGACATCTCCACGGTCTGCCTGGGCCAGGCGGCCAGCGCGGCGGCGGTGCTGCTGGCGGCGGGCACGCCGGGCAAGCGGATGGCGCTGCCGAACTCCCGGATCATCATCCACCAGCCGGCCACCGAGGGCGGCTACGGGCAGGGCTCGGACATCGAGATCCAGGCCCGGGAGATCCTGCGGATGCGGACCCAGCTGGAGGACATGCTCTCCCGGCACTGCAACCGCCCGATCGACCAGGTTCGCAAGGATATCGACCGTGACAAGATCATGACGGCCGAGGAGTCCAAGGAGTACGGGCTGGTGGACACCATCCTCACCAGCCGCAAGAAGGGTCTGCTGGCGGCCAACGCGGCCAGCTGAGCAGTTCGGGTCGGAGGTCGGTCCGGGACGCGTTCCCGGCCGACCTCTGACACACCCGTTTTGGGGGTCGGAGAAACCTCCGCCAGCGGGTAACGTCGGGTCCGGATGCTTCGCCGGTTCGGCCGGCGGGTAACGGATCGGGACGGACGGGCGCTCGGCGTCCGCGGGTCAGGGCCGGCATACCGGCCGATGAGTGCAGGGAGAACGTAGGTGGCACGGATCGGTGACGGCGGCGACCTACTGAAGTGCTCGTTCTGCGGCAAGTCGCAGAAGCAGGTCAAGAAACTCATCGCGGGCCCCGGGGTCTACATCTGCGACGAGTGCATCGATCTCTGCAACGAGATCATCGAGGAGGAGCTGGCCGAGTCCGGCGAGGTGAAGTGGGAAGAGCTTCCCAAGCCGATGGAGATCTGCCAGTTCCTCGACAACTACGTGGTCGGCCAGGACCAAGCCAAGAAGGCGCTCGCGGTCGCGGTCTACAACCACTACAAGCGGATCCAGGCCGAGGCGGCCGGCGCGCCGGGCTCTGGCAGCGACGCCGTCGAGCTGGCCAAGTCCAACATCCTGTTGCTCGGTCCCACCGGGTGCGGCAAGACCCACCTGGCGCAGACCCTGGCCCGGATGTTGAACGTCCCGTTCGCGATCGCCGACGCCACCGCGCTGACCGAGGCGGGCTACGTCGGCGAGGACGTGGAGAACATCCTCCTCAAGCTGATCCAGGCCGCGGACTACGACATCAAGCGCGCCGAGACCGGCATCATCTACATCGACGAGGTCGACAAGATCGCCCGTAAGTCGGAGAACCCGTCGATCACCCGGGACGTCTCCGGCGAGGGTGTGCAGCAGGCGCTGCTGAAGATGCTCGAGGGCACGGTGGCCAACGTGCCGCCGCAGGGCGGGCGCAAGCACCCGCACCAGGAGTTCATCCAGATCGACACCACCAACGTGCTGTTCATCTGCGGTGGCGCCTTCGCCGGCCTCGACCAGATCATCGAGGCCCGTACCGGCTCCGGCGGCACCGGCTTCGGCGCCCGGCTCCGGTCCATCTCGGACCGTTCCACCGACGACATCTTCAGCCAGGTGATGCCGGAGGACATGCTCAAGTTCGGGCTGATCCCGGAGTTCATCGGCCGGCTGCCGGTGATCACCAACGTGCGCAGCCTGGACCGGTCGGCCCTGGTGCGGATCCTCACCGAGCCGCGTAACGCCCTGGTCCGGCAATATCAGCGTCTCTTCGAGCTGGACGGGGTGGAGCTGGAGTTCGAGCCGCCGGCGCTGGAGGCGATCGCCGACCAGGCCATGCTCCGCGGCACCGGCGCCCGTGGCCTGCGCGCCATCATGGAGGAGGTCCTCCTCTCCGTGATGTACGAGGTGCCGAGCAACCCCGACGCCGCCCGCGTGCTGATCACCCGTGAGGTGGTCCTGGAGAACGTCAACCCGACGATCGTGCCGCGCGAGTTCACCGGCCGGCGGGCCCGCCGGGACCGCGAGGAGAAGTCCGCCTGACCTGCTTCACCGAACGCGCCCGGGTCACTCCGGGCGCGTTCCGCATGTGTGGGCCACTGAGGCGTCCCCCCGATGCCCGATGCCACTGCCGCGTCCACGGGGCAGGCTGCCGTCGCAGCCTGCCCCACAGGCGCGCTGATCCCGTCGCGGGCTTGAGGCTGTCGCTCGCCGCTGTCCATCCGTACCCTGGCGTCATGCGTGTCGCCGTCTGCCAGCTCAACGCCCGCGACGACCGGGCGGCGAACCTCGCCGCCGCGGAGACGCTGCTGGAACGCGCGGCGGCCGCCGGCGCCGACCTGGCGGTCCTTCCCGAGTACGTCGACTACCTCGGCCGCGAGGCGGGCATGCCCACGCCGGAGGGCGTCGACGGCGTGGTGGGCACCTTCTTCGCCGAGACCGCCCGACGACTCGGCATCTGGGTGATCGCCGGCTCCTTCCACGAGGCGGGACCGGATCCGGACCGCACCTGGAACACCTCACTGGTGTTCGACCGCACGGGAGCGCTGGCCGCCGGCTACCGGAAGATCCACCTGTACGACGTGGAGATCCCCGGGCGGGTGTCCTACCGGGAGTCCGCCACCGTCGCCCCCGGTGACCAGCCGGTGGTGGTCGACGTCGAAGGGCTCAGGGTTGGCCTGTCGATCTGCTACGACCTGCGCTTCCCCGAGCTCTACCGGGAACTGGCCACCAGTGGGGGAGCGGAACTGCTGGTCGTGCCGGCCGCGTTCATGATGCACACCGGCCGGGACCACTGGGAGATCCTGCTGCGGGCCCGCGCGATCGAGAACCAGTGCTTCGTGGCGGCAGCCGGTCAGACCGGCGATCACGATCCGGGCCGTACCTGCTTCGGGCGCAGCATGGTCATCGACCCGTGGGGAACGGTGCTGGCCCAGGTGCCCGACGGCACCGGGCTGACGGTGGTGGAGCTCGACCTCGACCGCCTGCGCACCATCCGGGCCGAGCTGCCCAGCCTGGCGAATCGGCGCCTGACCCCCGCCTAGACCTGGAGCAGCACACCCATCAGGGTGAAGCCGGCGATGGCCGCCGCGGTCACCAGCAACGCGGTGGTCATCCGGGAGCGCCCGCGCCGGGCCAGGCGTCCCACCGACAGCACCAGTACGACGAGCACGAAGCCGCCGATCACCAGCTGCCAGAACGGCAGCAGCAGGCCGAGCAGGGCATCTTCGGCGAGCGTCGTCGCCGGCGGCACGGGCGCGGAATCCATGCCTGACACTCTGGCACGCCGTCACACCCGACGGGTTCGGTGCGCGCCCCGCAGTTCGGGGCGGGCCGCCATTGGCGGCCCGTTCTCGACTCCCTGAACACCTGACGGACCGAAAGATGAATGTTGATTTGCCTTCTGCCGGCCGGCCGCGTAACTTTCTCTCTGCAAGCGCGAGGCCGGACAAACCGGCCGAGAGCGGGCACCAGGCCGGTGGCGGGAACGCCGAACCGGGCTGAAGAGCTGGGCGGTGCGAGACACTCCGGACGACGGAGTTGCGATCGCGAAGCCGACCGGGTAGAGTTCTGAAGCCGGCAGGGAGCCGGGCGGGTGGCCGCGAAAGCGGCGATCGGCCGATCTGCCGCTTCCCACGACAGAAACGACCGCCGGGTACGGCGTGCGTCAGCGTGGATCGGACCGCACCAAGTTGATCGCCTCGGACACGAGGTTGACAACAAGGAACGGACCGGGTAAGTTAGAGAGGTTGCCCCGGACGGGGGTTCTACGAAATAGTAGAGCTTCTGGATGGTGTGTGGTTGTTCTTTGAGAACTCAACAGGGTGCTTGATAAGCCAGTGCCAATTATGATTTATACCCCGGACTGGCGA
>NZ_FMCX01000014.1 GCF_900091555.1 Micromonospora mirobrigensis | reverse complement strand
GGCCAGGGAGATGGGCACCACCGAGGACGGCACCAACAGCATCAACGACATCACCCCGGTGCTGAACAAGGAGACCGGTAAGGACGTCTACCGGTCGGTGGAGATCAAGGATCGTAAGGCCGACGACAAGCAGACCGACAAGCTGCGCGCGGACGTCGTGGAGACCGTCGACGGCGGTCGGGCCGTGGTGGCGAACATCGCCGGCACCGCGGTCGACACCGACGGCAACACCCACTCCTTCGAGGGCGGGCACTACATCTGGGTCGTGGGCTACCGCGACGGTGGCAAGACCGTCACCATCGCCGACAGCGCCGACCCGAACATGGCCTCCTACCGGATGAGCGTGGACAACCTCGCCGACTGGATCGCCACCCGCGGCTACACCGCCAGCTGACCCGAAGCGAAGGGCCCGACCCCCAACGAGGGGTCGGGCCCTTCGGCATGTCCGGGACCGGTTCACTCCCTGCCGGCGTTGACCGGCCGGGTCGTCTCGTCGGCCGTGGGCAGCGGCTCGGCCCGGTGGGCCCGGCGGCGCAGCCACCAGGTGCTGCCGACGCCGGCCAGCACGGCGACGACCAGGCCGGCCCAGGAGATGTCCTTGAGCCAGTGCTCGGCGGCCCGACCCACGCTGTAGAGCAGGTAGGTCGTGCCGAAGGCCCAGACCAGGCCGCCGGCCGCGTTGGCCAGCAGGAACCGGCGGTACGGCACGTGCAGCGCGCCGGCGAGCGGCCCGGCGAGGATGCGCAGCAGCGCCACGAACCGGCCGAAGAAGACGGCCCAGACGCCGTGCCGGGCGAAACTCTGCTCGGCCCGGGCGAGCTGCGCGGGGCCCAGGTGCTTCGGGAAGCGCCGGCCGAGCCGGTGCAGGAGTGGTCGGCCGCCCCGCCGGCCGACGGCGTACCCGATGGAGTCGCCGACGACGGCGCCGAACGCCGCGGCGGCGGCCACCCACTCGGGCTCGACCACCCCGGTCGCGGCGAGCAGCGCCGAGCTGACCAGGACGATCTCGCCGGGCAGCGGCACGCCCATGCTCTCCACGCCGATCACCCCGGCGACGATCAGATAGACGGTGACCGGAGGCAGCGCCGAGAGCCAGTGTTGTACGTCGACCACCCGTCACCCCTTCCGGTCCGACCTCGAACCCTACCCGGGTCGCCGGGCCGGGGCGGGTCGCTCACGGACGGTCGACCCGGCCGGCGCCCCGCCCACCCCCGTCGGGGGCGGGGCGACCGGCCGGCGCGACGGCGGCTCAGCCGTGGTGCGACGGCGGCTCAGCCGGCGATCGGGGTGAGGAACTCCAGGCGGTTGCCGTGCGGGTCGTGGGTGTGGAAGCGGCGCATCCCGGGCACCTCGGCGTCATCCCAGGTGACCGGGTGACCGGCGGCGGCGAGTCGTTCGGCGAGCGCGTCCAGGTCGGGGCGGAGCAGGGCGGGGTGGGCCTTGCGGGCCGGGCGGAAGTCTTTCTCGACGCCGAGGTGCAGCTCCGCGTCGTACCCGGTGAACCAGCAACCACCGCGGGCGGCGAGGGCCGGGGGTTTGGTCTTCTCGGTCATCCCGAGCAGGCCCGCGTAGAACATCCCGAGCAGGCCGGCGTAGAAGGAGCGGGATGCCGCCTCCGAGCCCGGCGGGCAGGCGAGCAGGACGTGATGGATCATGGTGACACCTCCTCGTCCCGCACCCTGGCACGAGGTTGCGTTAATAGCAAGACGGACGTACGGTTTTGTAGGAACGAGAATCCGCGGTAAGTGCCACCTAACCTGGGCGAGGTCCAGGCGGGTGCGACAGACTGCTCAGGACTACTCACGGTCGCTGGTGTGAAGGAGTACGACGTGGCGAGCCTCGACACCTTCGGTGCGAAGACCCAGCTGCGCGTCGGAGACGCGAGCTACGAGATTTTCAGGATCGACCAGGTTCCGGGGCACGACAGACTGCCCTACAGCCTCAAGATCCTGCTGGAGAACCTGCTGCGCACCGAGGACGGCGCGAACATCACCGCCGACCACATCTCGCAGCTCGGCGGCTGGGACCCCACCGCCGACCCGAGCGTGGAGATCCAGTTCACCCCGGCCCGGGTGCTGATGCAGGACTTCACCGGCGTGCCCTGCGTGGTCGACCTGGCCACCATGCGCGAGGCCGTCCGCGACCTCGGCGGCGACGCCACCAAGGTCAACCCGCTGGCCCCCGCCGAGCTGGTCATCGACCACTCGGTCATCGCCGACCTGTTCGGCCGTGAGGACGCCTTCGAGCGCAACGTCGAGCTGGAGTACGAGCGCAACAAGGAGCGCTACCAGTTCCTGCGCTGGGGCCAGACCGCGTTCAACGAGTTCAAGGTCGTACCGCCGGGCACCGGCATCGTGCACCAGGTCAACATCGAGTACCTGGCCCGCACGATCATGGCGCGCGCAGAGGCGTCCGGGGTCATGCAGGCGTACCCGGACACCGTCGTCGGCACCGACTCGCACACCACCATGGTCAACGGCCTGGGCGTGCTCGGCTGGGGCGTCGGCGGCATCGAGGCCGAGGCCGCCATGCTCGGCCAGCCGGTCAGCATGCTGATCCCCCGGGTCGTCGGCTTCAAGCTGCACGGTGAGATGCCGGCCGGCACCACCGCCACCGACCTGGTCCTCACCATCACCGAGATGCTGCGCAAGCACGGTGTGGTCGGCAAGTTCGTCGAGTTCTACGGCCCCGGCGTGAGCGCCGTGCCGCTGGCCAACCGGGCCACCATCGGCAACATGTCCCCGGAGTACGGCTCCACCGTGGCGATCTTCCCGATCGACGCCGAGACCATCCGCTACCTGGAGCTGACCGGCCGCGACGCGTCGCAGGTCGCACTGGTCGAGGCGTACGCCAAGGAGCAGGGCCTCTGGCACGACCCGGAGCGCGAGCCGGAGTACTCCGAGCGCCTGGAGCTCGACCTGAGCACCATCGAGCCGTCCCTGGCCGGCCCGAAGCGCCCGCAGGACCGGGTGCCGCTGGGCAGCGCCAAGACGCTGTTCCGCTCGGCGCTGACCGACTATGTGGCCGCCGACTCCGGCGACGAGCGCGACCTCAAGCCGAGCGTCGCCCGTGAGCAGCTGCCCCGGGGCGCCAACGGCCCGGCCGACGAGGCCAGCGCCGAGTCCTTCCCGGCCAGCGACCCGCCGGCCAACGACTTCAGCGACCCGGCCGACGAGCCGCGCGACCTGGAGACCGCCGCTGCCGGCGCCGGCGGCCGGGCCACCAACCCGGTCCAGGTCCACGGCTCCGACGGCGTCACCTACGAGCTGGACCACGGCGCCGTGGTGATCGCCGCCATCACCTCCTGCACCAACACCTCCAACCCGCAGGTGATGATCGGCGCCGCGCTGCTGGCCCGCAACGCCGTCGACAAGGGCCTGAACCGCAAGCCGTGGGTGAAGACCACCCTCGCCCCGGGCTCCAAGGTCGTCATGGACTACTACGAGCGCGCCGGCCTCACGCCGTACCTGGAGAAGCTCGGCTTCAATCTGGTCGGCTACGGCTGCACCACCTGCATCGGCAACTCCGGCCCGCTGCCGGAGGAGGTCTCCGCCGCGGTCAACGAGGGCGACCTCGCCGTCGTCTCGGTGCTCTCCGGCAACCGGAACTTCGAGGGCCGGATCAACCCCGACGTCAAGATGAACTACCTGGCGTCCCCGCCGCTGGTGGTCGCGTACGCGCTGGCCGGCACGATGGACATCGACCTGGCCAACGAGCCGATCGGCGAGGACACCGAGGGCAACCCGGTGTTCCTGCGGGAGATCTGGCCGAACAGCGCCGAGATCCAGGACGTCATCGCCCAGGCGATCGGCGCGACCGGCTTCAGCGCCGCGTACGCCGACGTCTTCGCCGGTGACGAGCGCTGGCAGTCGCTGCCCACCCCGACCGGCGACACCTTCGCCTGGGCCGGGGACAGCACCTACGTCCGCAAGCCCCCGTACTTCGAGGGCATGCAGCAGCAGCCGGCCCCGGTGCAGGACATCGCCGACGCCCGGGTGCTGGCCCGGCTGGGCGACTCGGTGACCACCGACCACATCTCCCCGGCCGGCTCGATCAAGGCCGACTCCCCCGCCGGGCAGTACCTCGCCGAGCACGGCGTGCCGCGCCACGAGTTCAACTCGTACGGCTCGCGCCGGGGCAACCACGAGGTGATGATCCGGGGCACGTTCGCCAACATCCGGCTGCGCAACCAACTGGTCCCCGGCGTGGAGGGCGGCTTCACCGTCAACCACCTGACCGGCGAGCAGAGCTCCATCTACGACGCCTCGATGGCGTACCAGGAGGCGGGCGTCCCGCTGGTCATCCTGGCCGGCAAGGAGTACGGCTCCGGCTCGTCGCGGGACTGGGCGGCCAAGGGCACCATGCTCCTCGGGGTCAAGGCGGTCATCGCCGAGTCGTACGAGCGGATCCACCGCTCGAACCTGATCGGCATGGGCGTCCTGCCGCTCCAGTTCCCGGTGGACACCACCGCCGAGTCGCTGGGCCTGACCGGCACGGAGACCTTCTCGATCAGCGGCGTCACCGCCCTGAACGACGGCGAGACCCCGCGCACGGTGAAGGTCACCACCGACACCGGCGTCGAGTTCGACGCCGTGGTCCGGATCGACACCCCCGGTGAGGCCGACTACTACCGGCACGGCGGCATCCTCCAGTACGTGCTGCGTCGCATGATCGCCAACTGACGTCGTACGCCCGATGAGGGCCGCTCCCCGCGGGGGGGCGGCCCTTCGGCGTTTTTCGCCGAGTTGCATGCTTGTCCCGGTCCCGTCCGGTCCGGCCTGGAAACCTGATCTTCGCTGAAGTCCAGGAGAGCCGATCATGCCAACCAGACCACCGCACTGTTGCCGGGTAGCCGACGACATCGAGGCCAAGATCCGTTCCGGTGACCACGCGCCCGGGCAACAACTGCCACCGGTCTCCGAGATCGGGGAGCTGGACAACGTTGCCCGCTCGATCGCGTACCGCGCCGTCAAGGAGCTGCACGAGCGGAACCTCGTATACGGGCAGCCGGCCCTGGCCAAACGCGGCTGACCGGCACCGCACGCCTGAGGTGGTGGAGCCGCCGACCGGGGTCACGGGATACTGAACCGATGATCAGCTTGCCGCACGAGCCGTCCGGCCTGACCAAGGCGACCTGGACGGACGCCGACTTCCCGGAGATGGGCTGGCACGACTGCCGGATCCACGCCGTCAGCGTCGGCGAGTACGAGGACGACACCCTCCCGCCGGGCCGGCTGCTGCTGGACCTCGACTACATCGTGCGCTGGGTGCCGCCCGCCGACGGGGAATCCCCCTTCGACTTCTGGATCGCGCCCGCGACGCTCGTCTTCGAGCAGGCGTGTCAGATCGACGGCCGGCTCGGCCCGCTCGACGATCTGCTGGAGATCGCCGATATCCACCGACTCGACCCGACCGGCGGCGGCCCGGAGCGGTGGTGGCACATCGAGGGGCAGAACTTCGACCTCCGGCTCCGGGCCGCCGGTTACACCCAGTACCTGCGGCTGCCGCCCCGGCAGGTAGGCCGGCAGGTCCTCACCGCCGGTGAGCGCGGCGGGCCGAGCCTCGCCGAGCGGTCCTTCGCCTGAGCCGGTCAGCAGCACTGCAGGGTGAACACGGCGCGGTCGACCCGCCGGGCGGCCAGGTCCTCGGCGCGGATGAGCCAGTAGATCATGCCCGCTGCCGAACTGCACGAGCACCGGGGCCGGTACCTCGACTGCGTTCTGGGACGGCAGTGGGAGCCGGCCCGGAGGTCCGCGACCACGCGCAGCTCTACCAGCTGATCGCGCTGGGCCGCGCCGCGGCGGTGCTGCCGATGTCCTGCCGCGTCCAGCTGCGCCCGACCTCACCACCGTGCGGGTGCCGGACGCCCCGACGGTGACCACGGTGATCGCCTGGCCGCCGCAGACCCGGTCCCGGGCCGTCGCCGGCCTGGTCCGCGCCGCCACCCGCCGCTGACGCCGCACAGGGCGGCTTTCGTCTGGTCGAGCGTCGATGCTCGCCGTTGTCGCCCCCGACGGACTAGCCTGTTAGCTAAGGAGGTGGCACCCGATGGGCGAAGCCGCAGCGCAGTACAACATCCATGACGCGAAGACGAACCTCTCCCGAATCATCGAGCGGGTCGAGCACGGTGAGGAGATCCTGATCAGTCGAGCCGGGACACCGGTCGCGAAGGTCATCCCGCTGCGCTCACGGCGTCGCACCGGGCGGGGATCGCTGCGCGGCCGTCTCGTGTTGCCCGCCGACTGGGACTCCGACGAGGTCAACGAGGAGATCGCCCGCGACTTCGGGGCCGGCGGATGAGACTTCTGCTGGACACCCACGTCGTGCTGTGGTGGCTCGCCGACGATCCGACCCTCTCCGAGGAGGTCAAGGAACGCATCGACGACGAGCCGGAGGTCTACCTCAGCCCCGCGACGGTCTGGGAGATCGCCATCAAGCAGTCGCTGGGAAAGCTGGAGAGCCCCGTCGACCTGGCGGAGCAGGTTCGGGCCGCAGACCTGCGGGAGCTGCCGATCCATCACCGCCACGCCGCAGCGGCCGGGCAGCTACCGCCGATTCACCGCGACCCGTTCGATCGCATGCTCGTCGCCCAGGCACTGTGCGAAGGGCTCACCCTGGTCACCCGGGACGGCCTGATCCAAAAGTACGACCTGCCAGTGCTGGCTGTCTGATTCAGTCGGCGGCGGCGCGGCGGCGCGCCTCACGGGTCTTCATGGCGTGCTCCATCAGGGTGATGAGCACCTCCTTGCTGGACTCCCGCTGCCGGGCGTCGCAGAGCAGCACCGGCACCCCCGGGTCGAGGTTGAGCGCGGCCTGCACCTCGTCCAGGCGGTACTGCCGGGAGCCCTCGAAGCAGTTCACCGCCACCACGAACGGCGTGCCCCGCCCCTCGAAGTAGTCGATCGACGGGAAGCAGTCGGCCAGCCGGCGGGTGTCCGCCAGCACCACCGCCCCGATCGCGCCCAGCGCCAACTCGTCCCAGACGAACCAGAAGCGGTCCTGCCCCGGCGTACCGAAGAGGTAGAGCACCAGGTCGTCGCTGATGGTGATCCGGCCGAAGTCCATCGCCACCGTGGTGGTGACCTTGCCCTCGACGCCGGAGAGGTCGTCGATGCCCACCCCGGTCTCGGTCAGCACCTCCTCGGTGCGCAGCGGCCGGGTCTCGCTCACCGCGCCGACCATGGTGGTCTTGCCGACGCCGAAGCCACCGGCGATCAGGATCTTGATCGCGGTGGGCAGCGGCACCGCTCCCGCCGGCCGCTCAGAGTGCCCGTAGTCCATTGATTACCGCCTCGAAAACACTGTCGTCGGGAACGCCGCCGGTCGCCCGCGGCTCTCGGACCTGCACCAACTCGCGGGCCACCAGGTCACCGAGGAGGACCCGGATGGTGCCCACCGGCAGGTCCAGGTGGGCGGCGACCTCCGCCACGGACTGCATCCGCTGGCAGAGGCCGACGATGGCCAGATGCTCCGGGCCCAGCCCGGCCTCCGGCGTCGCGTCGGCACGGGTGGCAGTCACCAGGGAGATCAGGTCGAACGTGCCGGTCACCGGGCGGGCCCGGCCGCGGGTGACCGCGTACGGCCGCACCACCGGCCCCGCCTGGTCATCGACCCACTGGTTCTCCTCGGGCCCCCCGTCGACCGTCATCGCGCCGCGTTCTCGCCGGCCGACTGTTCGGGCACGCGGCTCGGGGAGGCCACGAACTTGCCCACCCGGGTCACCAGCATCGCCATCTCGTACGCGATCAGGCCGACGTCGGCGTCCTCGGCGGCCAGCACGGCCAGGCAGGCGTTGCGGCCGGCCGCGGTGACGAACAGGAACGACGACTGCATCTCGATGATGGTCTGCTGCACCTGACCACCGCCGAACCGCTTGCCCGCTCCCCGGGCCAGGCTCTGGATGCCCGCCGCCATCGCCGCCAGGTGCTCGCCGTCGTCCCGGCTCAGTCCTCGGGACGAGGCCATCAGCAGGCCGTCCGTGGAGAGCGCGACAGCGTGTTCGGCCTGCTTCACCCGGCCGACCAGATCATCCAGCAACCACGTCAGGTCGGCACTCGAAGCCGTCTTCTGCGCCACTCGTCGTCCTCTTCTCCCCGGCTGGTGTCGCCGTGTCCGTCTGGGGTGCCTGCGGTCGCCTCCGGCGCGGTCACGCGCCGGACGCCGCTCAGGTCGCCTGCTCGTCGCCGGTGTCCGGTGCCGTCCCGCCCGAGGTGCCGGAGCCGCCACCGAGCAGCCGCGCCGCGTCCGTCCGCCCACGCCGGGTGCCCGTCTGGTAGGAGCTCATCATCCGGCGTACCTGCTCCGGCGGTCGGACCGCGTCGTCGTCGGTGTCCTCCTCGGCGGCCGGATCGGCCCGCAGCTCGGGGACGATGCTCGCCTGGCGCACCCGCACCGGCAGGCCGGTGTCGGTGCGCGGCGGCTGGGCGGGCCCGGCGTCACCGGCGGCCCCGGCGTCGGCATCCATCGTGGACATCGTACCCGCCCGCGCGGCCCTGGCGGGCAGGCCGGGGACGACGGCCGGGTCGTCCGGCCCGGGCCGCTGCGGGCGGCGGGCGCGGGTCGGCAGGCCGTCGGGCGTCGGTGCGGTGGCGCCCCGGGACCGGGTGGGCAGGCCGTCCGGCTCCGCCGCCTCGGCGGGGGCGGGGCGCGGCCGGGGAGCGACGGGCGGCGGACGCTCGCCCTCCGGCGCCGCCGTGACGACCGCCGGCGCGCCGGCCGCCGGCGACGCCCCGTCGGCGGCCGGCGCCGGCACGGCCGGTCGGCCCTCCGCCGCCACGCCCGCGCCGGCCGGGAAGCCACCGGAGCTGCTCGGGTCCTCGCCGTCCGCGGTGACCAGCTCCAACGGAATGAGTACGACGGCGGTGGTGCCGCCGTACGGGGACTCCTTGAGCCGCACCCGGACGCCGTGCCGTTCGGTCAGCCGGCTCACCACGTACAGGCCCAGCCGGGCCGCGTTGGCGAGGTTCAGCTCGGAGCGGTCGGTGATGCGGTGGTTGGCGGCGGCCAGGTCCTCCTCGGTCATGCCGAGGCCACGGTCCTCGATCTCGATGGCGAAGCCGTTGCCGACCAGCTGACCGCGCACCTCCACGGTGGTGTGCGGCGGGGAGAAGGACAGGCCGTTCTCGATCAGCTCGGCGAGCAGGTGGATGACGTCACCCACCGCGCGGCCGGCCAGCGACACCGCGCCGAGCGGGAGCACGTTGACCCGGGTGTAGTCCTCCACCTCGGCGACCGCGCCCCGGATCACGTCGACCATCGGCACGTTGCGCCGCCAGGCCCGGCCCGGCGTCGAACCGGAGAGCACGATCAGGTTCTCGGCGTTGCGCCGCATCCGGGTGGCGAGGTGGTCGACCCGGAACAGGTCCTCCAGCTCCTCCGCGTCGTGCTCCCGGCGTTCCATCGTGTCCAGCAGGGTGAGCTGCCGGTGGACCAGCGCCTGGGTGCGCCGGGCCAGGCTCAGGAAGACCTCCCGCACGCTGCGGCGCAGCTCGGCCTGCTCGACGGCGGTACGGACGGCCGTCTCCTGGACCAGGTTGAACGCCTTGCCGACCTGGCCGATCTCGTCGTCGCCGAACTCCAGCGGCGGGGCCTCGGTGGCGACGTCGACCTCCTCGCCGTGGCCCAGCCGGGCCACCACCCCGGGCAACCGCTCGTTGGCCAGCTGGGAGGCCGCCTCCCGCAGCCGCTCCAACTGGCGGACCAGGGCACGGGCCGTGGTGATCGAGACGACGATCGAGGCGATGACGGCGAGCAGACCCAGGCCGGCGGCGAGCACCAGCCGAATGATGACACCGACGGCGATCGGCTTGGCACGCTCGACGATCCCGTCACCGGCGGTGAGGATGTAGCGCTGCTGGTCGGCGGAGACCCGGTCGACCGCCGTGCGCCACTGCTGCGCCGTCACCGGCGGCGCGGTCGTGGAGCGGGTGGCGAGCACCACCCGGTCCTCCAACGCCCGGAAGGCGGTGTACGGCTCGCCGGCGAGCAGTCGTTCGTAGTCGGCGAGGTCACCGGCGGGCAGGTCCGCCCGGGCCCGACCGTCCAGGTAGCGCTGGGCGCCGACGGCCCGGGTGAAGGCGGCGTTCTCCTGCGGGGTCATCCGCCCGGCGGCCAGTACGCCGGTGAGCAGGGCATCCTCCTGCGACATCAGCTCGCGTACCCGGACCAGCTGGATCAGCGCCGAGGTCTCCCGGGCGAGCCGCTCGTCGTCCAGGTTGCCCAGTGCGCCGTACATCCGCAGCACCGAGTCGATCAGGTCGGTGTAGCTGGCCGCGGCGGCGCTGCGGTCGATCCGCCGGTCGTCGACCGCCTCGCGGACGGCGGCGAGCCCGTCCAGTCCGGTGACCACCTCGTCGATCCGGCGCTGGCTGTTCGCGCTGGCCGCCAGGTCGACCCGCCAGTCGTCCACCGAGTCGCGGAAGGCGTCGGCGACCCGCTGGGTCCGCTGCCACTGCTCGCTCAGTTGTGGACGGCCGTCGGCCTCGGAACCGCCGAGGAAGGCCGTCGACGCCCGGCGCTCGGCCTGCAACTCCACGATCAGCGGCTCGCCGGGCTGCGCCACCTGACTGTCGAGCATCTGCACCCAGAGGAGGTTCGCGCCCTCCCGCAGGGTCACCCACGCGGCGAACGCCCAGAGCGCGACGAGGGAGGCCAGCAGCGCCACGACTTTGCGGCGCAGATTCGAGCTGCGGGAACCCATCACAACCATCCCTGGCGGGTAGCCACTGATTTTCCGGTGAGCGGCATCCGCACGCACATCGACCGACCGGCGCACGGTAGCAGTGTCACGACTGTCCACTCAAGAAGCACTGATCATGCCCCTGGCGGTCGTCCCACCACCCGGGCGCCGGCCGCCGGCGCCGAGCGGCGAGGCCGGACCGGTCCGGCCGCCGCGGCCAACCAACGGGCCGCGACCACGGCCGCCCGCACGATCAGCACCGGGTGGTAGAGGTCCTTGTCGTGCCACAGTCCGGTGGCCGCCGTCAGGTCGGCGCGGTCGGCGTCGAGGAAGGTGACCGCCCGGCGCACGGCGGCCGCGACGCCGGGCCGCGTGGCGCGACCGGTGGCGAGCAGGACGTGCAGGGCGTACGCGGTCTCCTCGGCGGTGCCACCCCACCGGCCCCACGATCCGTCGGGTCGCTGGGTGGCGAGCACCCAGCGCACCGCCCGGTCGAGCGCGCCGGCGGCGGTGGCCGGCGCGTAACCGGCCAGGCTCACCGCGACGCCGGCGGTGGCGTAGTAGGCCGAGGCGTGCCAGCGGTCCGTCCACGAGCCGTCCGGCCGTTGCGCCCCGACCAGCCAGTCGGCCACCCGCCGGGCCACCGCGCCGTACCGGCCGGTGGGGCCGTGCCGGCCCAGCGCCTCCAGCACGTGGGCGTTGGTGCTGACCGAGATGCCGTCCTCCCCCTGCCAGGTGCAGAAGTGCGCCCCGGTGTCGTAGGCCAGCAGGCTGTCCGGCGCCACCGGACGACCGAGGCGGGCCAGCGCGTACAGGACGACGGCGGTGGTGTCGGCGTCCGTGGGCAGGCCGGGTGAGGTGGCCGCGCCGGTGGGACCCAGCGCCCCGGCCAGCTCGGTGAGCAGGTCGGCGGGGACGGCCCGGACGGCGCCCACCCGGGCCAGCCCGGCGAGCACCCAGGCCCGTTCGAAGACCGCGATCGGCGTGGTGCAGGGCACCGGCCCACCCTGCTCCCCCACGGCCCGGGTCAGATACCGCAACGCGGCCGGCTCGGCGTCGGGGCCGCCCCGGGCGCCCAGCCAGGCGGCGGTGGCGGCGGGTGACGCGCCCACCGCCCCGGAGAGCAGGCGTACGCCCGGCCCCCGCCCGGCCCGCGCGCCGAGCACCTCGAAGGCGTGCCACAGCTTCTGCGGCAGGGGCCGGCCGCTGGCCAGCAGGGCGTCGACCGCCACCGTCCGCCGCCGGGTCATCCCGCGCGGCAACGGCAGGGGGCCCGCCGGCGCGGCGTCGCCGGCCCGCAGCGCGTCGATCCGGTCCAGCAACGCGGGCACGATCAGGTCCGCGCCGGGCAGGTCCGGCACCGGTTCGTCGGCGACCAGCAGCCGGTCGCGCAGCGCCGCGAGCCCGCGGGCGGCGGCCGGGGTCACCTGCGCCGCGTGGCGCGGCCGGTCGGCCGCCGTGCGCAGCAGCGCCTCCACCGCGCTCACGGTCGGCACCAGGGCGTACGTGCCGGGGGCGCCCCACGCGCCGTCGGGGCTCTGGGTGGTCAGCAGGTAGCCCAGCCGCTCCGCGTGCCCGGGCAGCCAGGGCGCGTCGCTGACCACCCGGGCCGTCTCGTACACCGACGGCCGGACCGACCCGGCGGGGTGCCGCGCCAGGGCCCGGACCAGCTCCCGGGCCTCGGCGTGCCGGGCCGCCACGGCGCTCCCCGGGTCGCCGGGCACGACCCCCGGGACGACCTGCGGAGCTGCCGTCACGGCATGCCCCAGAAGTCGGCCAGCTGGTAGAACCCGCTGCTGAACCCGACCTGCCGGGCCAGGTAGTCGGCCTCCCGGGGGCAGTCGGCGCGCAGCGGGACGAGCCGGCGGTGGACCTCCTCCACCAGCTCCGCCAGCCGCTGCCGGACGACGGCGGGATCCTCGACCAGCAGCACCGCGTTCAGGTCCCCCCACCGCAGGTCCCGCTCGTACGTGCCCAGGTCGTTGACCAGGCGCAGCGCCCGTTGCACCTCGTCGCTCACCGCGACCAGCTCGGGCAGCCGCGCCAGCGTCACCTCGTCCCCGGTCCACAGCCAGTGCGCGACGTTGACGATGGTGCAGGCGTGGTTGTCGGCGTTCGCCAGGTATTCCTCGAGGTCGGGCAGCGTCGACCGGCCCGCGCGGGAGGCGTCCTTCCAGTCCCACTCCCGGGCCATCGCCCGTACCGTGGCGGCGAGGGTGTCCCGCCACAGCGCGCGGTGGGCGGCGAAGGCGGGCGTGGCGGCGAGCTGCGCCTGGAGGGCGGCGAGGTAGCCGCCCAGCTCGTCGCCGTCGGCCGGCGGTACGCCGTCGGCGACCCGCAGGCAGCGCTTGACGAGGTCGTCCACCTCTGCGTGCGTCCGGGCCCGGTGGTCGATCAACCAGTCCAGGGCGAACCCCCACAGCACCGTCCGGTTGGCGGCCCGCAACTGCTCGGCCGTGCACCAGGGCGCGCCGAAGGCGATCGCCAGGGAGATGTTGGCGAAGAGCATCGGGTCGAACGGCTCCGCCGGGAAGAGTCCCGGGTACGCCGCGGCGCAGGCCTGGAGGTCCCGCTGCCCGCGCATCGCCAGGCCGCAGACCCGGCCCTGCTCCTGGGCGTCGGAAAGCTGATCCCGTGCGTCGTCCCCCGTGACGAGCCCGGACGTCACCCGCGTCCCGCTGCCGCGACCGGGCGCAGCAGCATCTCGACCCGTCGACCGGGGCGCAGGTTCACCGTCAACTGCGCCGGTGGGACGCCGGGTTGGCGGAGCCGGAACCGGTACCGACTGAGCAGGGTGGCCACCACCAGCGGTGCCTCCAGGTTGAACAGGTACATCCCGATGCACTGGTGCGGCCCGCCACCGAAGGGGTAGTACGCGTAGCGGTGGCGGCGGGGCTGGTCGCCGAGGAACCGTTGCGGGTCGAACTCGTTCGGCCGCGGCCAGAGCCGGGCCAGCCGCTGGGTGACGTACGCGCTGACCACGACCGTGCTGCCGGCCCGGACCCGGGTGCCGCCGATCTCGTCGTCGGCGACCGTGGTGCGGGGCAGCAGCCAACCGGGCGGATACATCCGGAGCAGCTCGTCGAGCACGGCCCGGGTGTAGGTGAGGCGGCCGAGCTGCTCCCGACTGACCACGTCGCCCGGGGCGACCACCTCGTCGAGCTCCGCGTAGAGCCGGTCGGCGACCTCCGGGTGCGCGTCCAGGACGGGCAGCAGCCAGGTGAGCAGCGCGTAGGTGGTCTCGGTGGCGGTGGCGAACATCGACACCACGTCGTCGCGTACCCGCTGGTCGGGCAGCGGGCGGCCGGCGTCGTCGCGGGCCCGGGTCAGCGCGGCCAGCAGGTCGTCGTCGTCGCGGGGCCGCTCGCGTTCGGCCCGGACCAGCGGCATCATGATGTCGTCGATGGCGCCGACGGCCCGGCGGAACTCGCGGTCGCCGGGCACCGGCACGGCGTCGGGCAGGAACGGCAGCAGCATCCGGAACCGCAGCGCGTGCACGATGGCGTCCTGGGCGGCCACGATCCGCAGCTGGTCGGCGATGGTCACCCGGTCGGCGAAGAAGACGCTGCTGATCGCCCGGCAGATCACCCGGCCCAGTTCGGCGCCGGCGTCCAGCCAGCGGCCGGCCTGGGCGGGCTCGGCGAACTCGTCGATCGCGGCGCTGACGGCGAGGCTCATCGTCTCGACCAGGGAGTCGATCCGCTTGGCGGTGAAGTACGGCTGCATCCGGGAGCGGCTGGCCTGCCACTCGGGCCCGTCGGAGAGGATGCCGTCGCCGGTGAACCGCCGCACCGGCCGCCAGAGCATGCCCTGCCCGCCCCGGCTGTAGTTGGCCGCGTTGTCGCGCAGCACGTGCTGGGCGTGCGCCGGGTCGGTCACCAGGTAGGGCCGGACGGGCCCCAGGTTGAGCCGGACCAGCCGGCCCTGCGCGGCGTCGCCCAGCGCGACCAGCTCGGCCAGCGGATCCCGGAGCAGGCCGGGCAGCATCCGGGGCAGCGACGGCACCTTCCGTGCCGGGGCCGGAGGGTCCAGAACGGCCCGGTCAGCCATGGCACTTCCGCACGTCGACTCCTTGTCCGGCCCGCTGGGCTCGCCCGGGCCCGCTCCGTGAGCGGTGACGGACAGTAGTCACGCCAACCGCCATGGTCACAAACTGGCCAGTAGCATGCCATCCAGAGTGGACACAGGGGAAGACGATGCGAAGGAAATTCTGCTCAGCGGAATACTCAGGCGTGGAGAGATACCGGACGGCGCCACCCGCGCGTCCCCGCCACGCCGCACGACCCGGCACGACACGGGCCCAATCCGGGCGCGCGGGGACGGCCTGTGCCAGGCTCAGGGCATGGACGACAAGACCATCCTGAACCGGATCTCCGAGCTGGTCGACGAGGAGCACAAGCTGCGCTCGTCGGCGCAGGAGCACGAGGCCGGCACCGACGACGAGGCGAAGAACCGGCTGCGCGAGCTGGAGGAGTCACTGGACCAGTGCTGGGACCTGCTGCGCCGGCGGCGGGCGGCCCGCCAGGCGCACGGCGACCCGGAGGCCCAGGGCGAGCGCCCGATCCCGGAGGTCGAGCGTTACCTGCAGTGACCGTCCGGTCCCCGGGCGGCGACGAGCCGCCCGGGGACCGGTGCCCCCCGGTGACGGCCCGGCCGGCCACCACCGGAATCCGCGTCAGCGCAGACCCGCCTCGCGGAGCAGCAGTTCGGTGAGGGCACCGTGGTCCGTCCGCTCCGCGGCCAGGCCCCGCGCGGTGAACCAGTCGGCCACCACCCGGACGTCCCGGGCCAGGAACTCCGGCCCCTGCGGATTGGCCACCACGTCCACCACCTGCGGCAGGTCGATCAGGACCAGCCGCTCCCGGTGCACCAGGAGGTTGTACGGCGACAGGTCGCCGTGGGCGTAGCCGGCCCGGGCGAGCACCACGAGGGCGTCCACCAGCTGCTCCCAGAGCGCCCGCAGCTCGGCGGGCCCGGGGCGGAGCTGGGCCAGCCGGGGCGCCGCCTCACCCCGGTCGGGATCGCCGACGAACTCCAGCATCAACTCGGTGCCGAGCAGCTGCACCGGGTAGGGCACGGCGATGCTGCCGTACTCGGCGCCGATCTCCCAGAGCCGGCCGAGCGCGGCGAACTCCGCCGCGGCCCACTGACCGGCGATCATCTGCCGGCCGAAGTCGGTCCGTCCGGCCATCGCCCGGTTCTCCCGGGACCGGCGGACCCGCCGCCCCTCCAGATAGCCCGCGTCCCGGTGGAAGAGCCGGTGCCGGGGGTCCCGGTAGCGCTTCACCGCCAGCAGGCAGGACCGGTCGGTCTCCGGCACCGCCCGGCGGAGCAGGTGGACGTCCGCCTCCTTGCCGGTCTTGAGGATGCCCAGCTCGGTGTCCCGGGCGGCCAGCTCGGTCACCAGCCAGGCCGGGTGCGGCTGCGGGCCGTGCACGGCCGCGTCCCAGGACGACCAGGGGTCGCCCAGTTCCGGGTCCGGTTCGAGGTGGTCGCCGTCGAGTTCGAGCTCGGCGGCGGGCCGGACCGGCTCCGGCCGGCCGTGCCTCAGGAAGTGTGGTTCGTCGTCGTCGAAGCGGCTCTTGCCGCGGGTACGGCGCTCGGGCGCCGCGAAGTCGTGTTCGCGCACGGTGTCGCTGATCCCTTGATCGAGGCTGGTGGAGGCAGGTGGAACGACCCTGCAAAGACGGCCATGACCGACCTCCCTCACTCCTCGACCGGGCGCCGCCCGGCGACGCGTCGCGCGCCGGCACCCATGCTGGACCGACACACCACGGCCGGCAACCGAATTACCGGACCAGCGGGGCCGTCAGCCGGCCAGCACCGTCGCGACGGCGGCGATCAGCCCGTCCGCCGTACGGGTCGGGGCGAACCGGTCGTCGGACCAGGCCCGGCCCCGGTGCAGCCACACGCTGGGCAGGCCGACCGCGGTGGCTCCCCCGATGTCGGCCTCCGGGCCGTCGCCCACCACCCAGGCGCCGCGCAGCGGGATCCCGGCCCGCTGGGCGGCCAACGCGAAGATCCGCGGGTTGGGCTTGCTCACCCCCGCCTCCTCGGAGATCACCCAGTCGGCGACGTACCGGTCCAGGCCGGTCCGTCTGATCTTCGCGTCCTGTTGGCGTACCACCCCGTTGCTGACCACCACGGGCACCCAGCCGGCGTCCCGGGCGATCCGCAGCGCGCAGGCGACCAGCGGGTCGAGCCGGCAGTGCGCGTCCACGCCGTCGTGCAGCTCCTCCACCAGGTCGATGGAGGGGATGCGCAGCGCGTACCGGTCGCGGATGGCGTCGGCCACGTCCCAGCGGTCGGTCAGGCCGTCCGCGTCGATCGAGACCAGCCAGTCCAGGTCGGCCGGGGGCGCGCCGATCCCGGCCAGGAAACGGTCCGCCCAGACGCGGAACGGCCCGTCCCGGTCGAGCAGGGTGTTGTCCAGGTCCAGCAGGAGCAGCGGCACCCGCGAAACCCTACGGGACCGCGTTGACCGCCGACAGGGCCGACCGTCCCACTCCGGCGCGGTCAGCCGACCAGTCGGGTCCGGCCGGCACCCGGTCCGGCGGGGCGGTCGCCGAGCATGGTGTGCGCGGCCCGGGTGTCGGCGAGCACGGCCGGCTCGCAGGTGGCGACGAGCACGTCGGTGCCGGTGTCGGCGCCGCGGGCCAGCGGACGACCCTGCGGGTCGTAGACGGCGGCTCCGCCGTTGAACCGCCACGGGTCCGCGCCGTCCACGGCGTTGGCGAAGACGACGTACATGGTGTTGTCCAGGGCGCGGGCGGCGTAGTACAGGTCGCGGCGGTGCGCGGAGCCGGCCAGGTAGCCGGACGGGCAGAGATAGCCGTGCGCGCCGTCGGCCGCGGCGGCCCGGCCGTGCTCGGGGAAGCAGCCGTCGTAGCAGATGCCCAGGCCGAGGTGCCAGCCGTCGACGACCAGGGTGGCGCCCCGGTCGCCCGGCTCGAACAGGTCCCGCTCGTCGCCCCAGAGCTGCTGCTTGTGGTAGCCGGCGCGGACCGTGCCGGCCGGGTCGACGACCAGCGCGGCGATGGTCCGAAGCCGGTCGGGCAGCCGGACGGCCGCGCCGACCACCACGGTCAGCCCACCGGCCCGGGCGGCGGCGCGCAGCGGGTCGAGCCGCGGATCGTCGACCAGCCCGGCCGCGTCGGCCACCACGTCGGTCCCGGTCGGATCGGCCGCCAGCGTGGGTGGGTGGTACGCGGGCAGGAACAGCTCGGGCAGCACGACCACCCGGGCGCCGGCGTCGGCGGCCCGGCCCGAGAGCGCGCCGGCGGCGCGGGCGTTGCCGGCGACGTCGCCCGGGACCGGTTCGGCCTGCACGGCGGCGACGGTGAGCGGCACGGTCGGCAGCGGTGCGCCGGCCGGCAGGGCGGAGGCCGCGGTCCGGGGTGAGGTCACCGGGCGATCATAGGCGGCCGACCCGGCCGACAATGATCTTGAGCGATCGGGGCCATCCCAAGCCGTACGTACGGTTTGCACGACGTCCGCTCACCTGCGACGATCGACCCGTGCCCAGAGTAAGTCAGGACCAGCTCGACGCGCGCCGACAGGAGATCCTCGGCGCGGCCCGGGCCTGTTTCGCCCGGCACGGCTACGAGGGGGCCACCGTACGCCGCCTGGAGGAGGCCACCGGCCTCTCCCGCGGCGCGATCTTCCACCACTTCCGGGACAAGGACTCGCTCTTCCTGGCCGTCGCCGAGGACGACGCGGCGGCCATGGTGGAGACCGTGGCCCGCAACGGTCTGGTGCAGGTCATGCGGGACCTGCTGGCCCGCGCCGTCTCCCCCGACACGACGGGCTGGCTGGGCAGCCAGCTCGAGGTGTCCCGCCGGCTGCGCACCGACCCGGCCTTCGCCAGGCGCTGGGCCGAGCGCTCCGCCGCCATCGCCGAGGCGACCCGGGACCGCCTGGTCCGCCAGCGGGAGGCCGGGGTGCTGCGCGAGGACGTACCCATCGACGTGCTGGCCCAGTTCCTGGAGCTGGCCTACGACGGCCTGGTGCTGCACCTGGCCATGGGGCGCCCGGCCGGCGACCTCGGCCCGGTGCTCGACCTGGTCGAGGAGGCCGTCCGCCGGCGCTGACCGGGCCAGGTATCGGCTCGGTAACTGGCCCACCGCGCCGGTCCTGGCGTGGCGGCGGCACTCCACAATGGGGTCGCGTTCCCCTCGCGCGACAGGAGCTACCGTCATGCCGATCCTCGCCGCACCGGGCGACACCTGGGGCGTCCCCGGCCCCGTCTTCCTCCGGCTCTACCTGCTGGCCGCCGTGGCGCTGGTCGTCGGCGTACTGGTGCACCGGCGCCGGATCCTGCGCGGCACCCCGGCGGCGGCCCCCGGCACCGTCGGACTCGACCCGCAGCAGGTGGCCTACCTCAACGGCGGCGAGCAACTGGCGGTCTGGACCGCGCTCAGCGGGCTGCGGCAGGGTGGCACCGTGGGCGTCCGGCCGGACCGGCGGCTCACCGCGGGCGGTCACCCGCCGGCCGGACTGACCCCGCTCGACCAGGCGGTGCACCACGCCGCGAACCGCCACCTGCACACCCGGGAACTACGCGCCGACGAGTGGGTCCGACGGGCCCTGGAGCAGCTGCGCACCGGCCTGGAACAGCGCGGCCTGACCCTCACGCCGCAGGCCCGCGAGGCGGTACGGCGTGGCCCGCTGCTGATCGTGCTGCTGATCGCGGTGGGCGTGTTCCGGATCTTCGCCGGGCTCTCCAACGACCGTCCGGTCGGCTGGCTGACGCTCGCCGTGCTGGCGCTGATCGGGTGCTGCGTCGTGCTCGCCCGGGTGCCGTGGCGTACCCGGGCGGCCGAGCGGGAGCTGAGCGAGCTGCGCCGCCGGCACACCTACCTCGCCCCCACCTCCGCCCCGGCGTACGCCACCTACGGCGCGGCCGGCGCGGCGATGGGCGTGGCGTTGTTCGGCACCGCCTCGCTCTGGGCGATGGACCCCGGTTTCGCCGAGCAGGCCGAGATCCAGCGTCAGGCGATCGCCGCGTCCGGCAACGGCTACTCCTCCGGATCGTCCGGCAGCTCCTGCGGCGGCGGCTCCTCCTGCGGGGGCGGCTCGTCGTGCGGCGGCGGCAGCTCCTGCGGCGGTGGGGGCGGCTGCGGCGGGGGCGGGTGCGGCGGATGACCGGACCGGTCGGGGTGGGCATCGGCTGGCGGCCGGAGATCGCCGGTTTCGTCGCCGAGCTGCCCGGGCTGCGCTTCGTCGAGGTGGTGGCCGAGGCGCTGGCCGCGACGGGCCCGCTGCCGGACGGCCTCGCCGACCTGCGCGGGCGGGGCGTCACCGTCGTACCGCACGGGGTGCGGCTCTCCCTGGGCGGCGCGGAGCCGGTCGACCCGGCCCGCGTCGCCCACCTGGCCCGGGTCGCGGCGCTGGTCGACGCGCCGCTGGTCAGCGAGCACATCGCCTTCGTCCGGGCCGGGGGGCTGGAGGCCGGTCACCTGCTGCCGCTGCCTCGCAGCCGGGAGGCCGTGGCAGCGGTGGTGGCGAACGTCCGCCGGGCCCGGGCCGAGCTGCCCGTGCCGATCGCGCTGGAGCCGATCGCCGCACTCTTCGACTGGCCGGACGACGAGCTGGACGAGGCCGACTTCCTCACCGAGATCCTGGCCGCCACCGACGCGTCGCTCCTGCTCGACGTGGCCAACGTCCACGCCAACGCCCGCAACCGGGGCGGTGATCCCCTCGCCCTGCTCGACCGGCTGCCGCTGGAGCGGGTCGCGTACGTTCACGTGGCCGGCGGCGCCGAGCAGGGCGGCTACTACCACGACACGCACACCGATCCGGTCCCCGCCGAGGTGCTCGACCTGGTCCGGGAGCTGTGTTCGCGGCGCCGGCCACCGGCGCTGCTGCTGGAGCGGGACGGCCACTATCCGCCCGCGGCGGAGCTGCGCGCCGAGCTCGACGCCCTCGCCGCCGCCTCGGGCCACCCGGTGATCACGTGACCGGCTCCGACCTGGCCGCCCGGCAGGCGGCGCTGGTCGCGGCGCTGGTGGCCGCCGGTCCGCTGCCGCCCGGCTTCACCGCCGGGCCGGTGGACGCGGCCCGCCGGGCGCTGCTGCGCAAGCGCGGCGGCGAGGTCGCCCGGCACTGGCCGCTGCTCGCGGCCGGCCTCGGCCCGGACTGGCCGGCCGTCTTCGCCGACTGGGCGGCGGGCCGCCCGGGCAGCGGCGGGCTGCGCGACGGCTGGGACCTGGCCCGGGCGTTGCGCGACCGGGGCGTCCTGCCGCCGGTGGCCGCCGAGGAGTTGGCGCTGCGCGAGGCGACGGTCCACTACGACGGGCGGCGGCACCCCAGGCCGCGCCGGCTGCCGGCCGTGCGGCGGGCCGGCGGCGCCGTCGCGGTCCAGCTCGCCGGTCGGGTACGCCTGCTCCGCCCGGCCCGGCGCTGACCCCGAGGGTGACGACCCCCTGCCGGGTACGGCAGGATCGGTCCATGGATCTCGGACTGGCCGACCGGGTGTACGTGCTGACCGGCGCATCCCGCGGCCTCGGCTTCGCCACCGCCGAGCAACTGGTGGCCGACGGCGCCCGGGTGGTGCTCTCCGCCCGCGCCCCGGAACGGGTCGCCGCGGCGGTCGAGGCGCTCGGCGGCCCGGAGCACGCCATCGGCCTCACCGGCGACCTGACCGACCCGCAGACCCCGCAGCGGCTGGTCGCCGCGGCCCGGGAGCACTTCGGCCGCCTCGACGGCGCGCTGATCTCGGTGGGCGGGCCGCCCCGCGGCACCGCCGCGCAGGTCACCGACGAGCAGTGGCGGGAGTCCTTCGAGACCGTCTTCCTCGGCACCGTACGCGCCGCGCGCACCGTCGCCACCGCGCTCACCGACGGGGGCGCGATCGGGCTGGTGCTCTCCACCTCGGCCCGCAGCCCGATGGCCGGCCTGGGCATCTCCAACGGCCTGCGTCCCGGGCTGGCCGGGGTGGCCAAGGACATCGCCGACGAGTACGGCCCGCGCGGCGTACGGGTGGTCGGGCTGCTCCCGGGCCGGATCATGACCGACCGCAACCGGGAACTCCTCGCCGCCTCCGGGGACCCGGAACGGGCCCGCGCCGCGGCGGAGGCCGAGATCCCGCTGGGCCGGGTGGGCGAGCCGGCCGAGTTCGGCAAGGTGGCCGCCTTCGTCCTCTCCCCCGCCGCCAGCTACCTGACCGGGCTGACCCTGCCGGTCGACGGTGGCGCCCTCCGCAGCCTGTGAGCGCGAGGAGCGAGCCGGGCCTGCGAGCCCCGCAGCCGCGAACGAAGATGGTCCCGTGAGCGCGAGGAGCGAGCCGGGCCTGCGAGCCCCGCAGCCGCGAACGAAGATGGTCCCGTGAGCGGCCGCGAGCGTCCCGGGTCGGGGCGTGCCGGGCGCGGGCCGGCCCGCCGGACGCCGGGGCGTGGCCGGGACTTCGCGGGCACCCGTCCGGAGCAGCCGGGACGCGAACCGGACCCGGCGGGGCCCGGGCCGGAGCCGGCTGGGGAGAGCGTCCTCGGGCGTCATCCCCGGCCCACCCGGGAGGAGCTGGCCGCCGCGGCCGACCGGACCCTGCCTGACATCATCGCGCCCGGGCTGGACGTGCTCTTCGTGGGGATCAATCCGGGGCTCTGGTCGGCGGCGACCGGCTGGCACTTCGCCCGGCCCGGCAACCGCTTCTGGCCGGCCCTGCACCGAGGCGGTTTCACACCCCGCCAGCTGCACCCCAGCGAGCAGGACGAGCTGCCCGGCCACGGGCTCGGCATCACCAACATGGTCGCCCGGGCCAGCGCCCGGGACGACGAGCTGACCGCGGCGGAGCTGCTCGCGGGGGCCGAGATCCTCACCGACAAGGTGCGTCGGTACCGGCCCCGCTGGGTGGCCGTGGTGGGGGTGACGGCGTACCGAATCGGGTTCGCCCGGCCGAAGGCGGGCTTCGGTCCGCAACCGGAGCCGCTGCGCGGGGCCCTGCTCTGGGTGCTGCCCAATCCGAGCGGCCTGAACGCCCACTTCACCCCGGCAACGTTGGGGGCGGCGTTCGCCGAGCTGCACGCCGCGACCGGCCGCTGAGCCGTGCCGACCGTCGAGCCGCCGTCGGAGCCGGACTGCTGGCTGCACCCCCCGACGTGACCGTGGGTCCGTCACCGATCGCCGGGTGGGGCCTGTTCGCCCGCGTTCCGGTCCCGGCCGGCACGGTGGTGTCCCGGCTGGGTGGACGGCTGGTCGGCACCGGCGAGCTGCGCGCGATCCTCGCGGCGGCGGCGGACCCGCGAGGGCCGTACGTCGACACGATCGTCGTCTGGCCGGATCTGCACCTGGTGCTGCCGCCGCGCCGGCCCAACGGCTACGGCAACCACGGCTGCGACCCGAACCTCTGGTGGGTCGGCCCGTACGAGCTGGCCGCCCGGCGGGACATCGCCGCCGGGGAGGAGCTGACCAACGACTACGCCACCAGCACGGGCGAATCGGAGTTCCGGATGAGCTGCGCGTGCGGGTCGGCGCTGTGCCGCGGGACGGTCACCGGGGACGACTGGCGGCTGCCCGCGTTGCGCGAGCGCTACGGCACGCACTGGGTGCCGGCCCTGCTGGACCGGATCCGGTCGGACGGCGGCTGACCGGCGGGGACCTGCGTCAGTTGGCGGTGGCCGGGGGCATCGCGTCCTCCGGGACGTACGTTCCGAGCGGCATGGTGATCACCGACTCCGGCGCCGGGGCGTCGGCGTACGGGGCGGGCGAGTCGGCGACGGCGAACTGGGTGCGGTAGAGCTCGGCGTAGAGCCCGCCGACCGCGACCAGTTCCTCGTGCCGGCCCCGCTCGACGATCCGCCCGTCGTCGAGGACCAGGATCTGGTCGGCGTCCCGGACCGTGGAGAGCCGGTGCGCGATCACCAGGGCGGTACGCCCGGTCAGCGCCACCGACAGGGCCCGCTGGACGGCCGCCTCGCTCTCCGAGTCGAGGTGGGCGGTGGCCTCGTCCAGGATCACGATCGACGGGGCCTTGAGCAGCAGCCGGGCGATGGCGATGCGCTGCTTCTCGCCGCCGGAGAAACGGTAGCCCCGCTCGCCGACGGTGGTGTCCAGCCCGTCGGGCAGGGAGCGGACCAGGTCGGCCACCTGGGCACCGGCGAGGGCCGCCCAGATCTCGTCGTCGGTGGCGTCGGGCTTCGCGTAGCGCAGGTTCTCCCGGATGGTCTCGTGGAACAGGTGGGAGTCCTGGGTGACCACGCCGATCTCGTCGCGCAGCGAGGCGAGGGTGGCGTCCCGGACGTCGACCCCGCCGACCAGGACCTGACCGTCGCTGACGTCGTAGATCCGGGAGATCAACATCGACAGGGTGGACTTGCCGGCGCCGGAGGGGCCGACCAGGGCGACCATCTGCCCGGGCTCGACGCCGAAGGAGACGCCCTTGAGCACCGGCTCGTTGACCGTGCGGTCGAGGGTGGCGACCTCCTCCAGGGAGGCCAGCGACACCTCGGCGGCGCTCGGGTAGCGGAACCGGACGTCGTGGAACTCGACCCGGCCGTTGCCGCGCGGGACGGCGACCGCGCCCGGCTTCTCCTCGATGCCGGGGCGCAGGTCGAGCACCTCGAAGACCCGGTCGAAGGAGACCAGCGCGCTCATCACGTCGACCCGGACGTTGGAGAGCGCGGTCAGCGGACCGTAGAGGCGGGTGAGCAGCAGCGCCAGGGTGACCACGGTGCCGGCACTGACCGCGCCGGTGACGGCGAGCCAGCCGCCGAGGCCGTAGGTCAGCGCCTGGGCCAGCGAGGCGACCAGCAGCATGGCCACGAAGAACGTGCGCGAGTACATCGCGGACTGGATGCCGATGTCGCGCACCCGCTCGGCCCGGCCGGCGAAGCGCCGCGCCTCGACCTCGGGCGAGCCGAAGAGCTTGACCAGCAGCGCCCCGGCCACGCCGAACCGCTCGGTCATCGTGGCGTTCATCTTCGCGTCGAGGTTGTACGACTCGCGGGTGATCTCGGCGAGCCGCTTGCCGACCCGCCGGGCCGGGATGATGAAGATCGGCAGCATGACCAGCGACAGCGTGGTGATCTGCCAGGAGAGGGTGAACATCACCCCGGCGGTGAGGACCAGCTGGATGACGTTGCTGACCACCCCGGACAGGGTGGAGGTGAAGGCCCGCTGGGCGCCCATCACGTCGTTGTTGAGCCGGCTGACCAGGGCGCCGGTCTGGGTCCGGGTGAAGAACTGGAGCGGCATGCGCTGCACGTGGTCGTAGACCCGGGTGCGCAGGTCGAGGATGATCCCCTCGCCGATCCGGGCCGAATACCACCGCTGGGCCAGCGAGAAGAGGGCGTCGACCACCGCCAGCCCGCCGATGATCAGCGCGAGCCGGACCACCACGGCGCCCGCCTCGCTGCCGCCCCGGTTGATCGCGTTGATCACGTCACCGGCGAGGACCGGGGTGGCGACCCCGATGATGGCGGCGAAGACCACGGTGACCAGGAAGACCACGATGTCGCGGCGGTAGGGCCGGGCGAAGGCGACGATCCGCTTGGCGGTGCCCCGCTTGAGCTGGTGGGCGGTCACCTCGTCCTGGCTGCGCATGGACCGGAGCATGCTCCAGCCGGCCATGCCGCCACCGTGCATCGGGCTGGACACTGGTCACCTCCGGGTCGTGGGCGGGCGGGGCCGCCGGGTCGATTCTCCCGACCCCCTACGACAACCTCGCGAGTAACCCGGATCTTCCCGAACGGTCCTTACGACTATTCTCCGCGCCCGGCGAGGTCGCGCAGCCGGCGGGTCTGTGCCTCCCGTTCGGCCCGCTGCTGCTCGGCGTGCGAGCGCCCACCGGCGCCGGCGAGCAGGGCCTTGATCTCGACCACCGCGTCCCGGTTGCCGGCCAGCAGGCCCGCGGTCAGGTCGCGGACCGCCGCGTCCAGCTCGGCGTTCGGCACCACCAGGTTGGCCAGGCCGATCCGGTCGGCCTCGGCGGCGTCCATCCGCCGGCCGGTGGCGCAGATCTCCAGCGCCCGGGCGTAGCCGACCAGCTCCACCAGGCGCTTCGTGCCGGCCAGGTCGGGAACCAGGCCGAGGGTCACCTCCGCCATGGAGAGCCGGGCGTCCTCGGCCAGGACCCGCAGGTCGCAGGCGAGGGCCAGCTGGAGGCCGGCGCCGATGGCGTGCCCCTGCACGGCGGCCACCGAGATCACGTCGGGGCGGTGCAGCCAGGTGAAGCCGGCCTGGAACTCGGCGATCCGGTCCGCGCACTCCTGCTCGGGCAGGGTGGCGAGCTCGGCGAAGGAGCCGGGGCCGGAGGCGCCGGCCACGGACAGGTCGAGGCCGGCGGAGAACGCCCGCCCCTCGCCGCGTACGACGACGACGCGGACGTCGCCCGGCAGGCCCCGGGAGAAGTCGCTCAGCGCGCGCCACATCGCCGGGGTCTGGGCATTGAGCACGTCGGGCCGGCACAACGTGACCGTCGCGACCGGCCCGTCGCAGTCGAGGCGCACCCCGGTCGTCTCGGCGGTCACCGGACCGCCGGGGGCGCGGCGCTGATGGACGACGCGTGCGGGCGGGTCACGCCTTCTTGCGGCGCCGGGCGCCGCCGCGCTGCCGCAGCTGCACCCCGGACTCGGTGAGCACCCGGTGGATGAACCCGTAGGAACGGCCGGTCGAGGCCGCCAGCGAACGGATGCTCTCCCCCGCGGTGTACCGCTTTACCAGGTCCTTGGCGAGCGTCTGACGCTCGGCTCCGACGATCCGGCGACCCTTCTCAGTGCTGGTGGCTGTGCCAGTGGAGGCCATGCTGATTCCTCACGTCGCAGACTGTGCGGTTCGGATACGGTCCCACCTATTAGACCGCCTCGAACGATCATGCGCCAGATATCAACTCTTCGCCAACCGACACGCTACGCGATGTCGCGTTCCCGATAGAGTGATGCCGGCGACCCCCGGCCACCGCCTCACGCACCGGCCGGTCCTCGCCGGGCGGGACACCCGCCGCAGCCGTACCCTGCCTGGCGTGACGGACCTGCTGGGCAGCGCCGGCGGCGCGGCGCTGGTCTTCGCCGCGACGAACCTGGACGACATCGTGGTGCTGACCGTGCTCTTCGTGGCGGCCCGCGGCACCGGCCGCCCCCGGCCCCGGGACATCGTCGCGGGCCAATACCTGGGCATCGGCGCGCTGGTCGCCACCGGCGTGGTGGTCGCCGCCGGGCTGCTGGTGGTCCCGGACCCGTGGACCGGCCTGCTCGGCCTGCTGCCGATCGCCCTCGGCGTACGCGCGCTGCTCGCCCGCCGCGACGACGACGGCCCGCCGGCGGTGGTCGGCAGCCTGCTCGGGGTGGCCGGGGTGACCATCGCCAACGGCGCCGACAACATCGCCGTCTACGTGCCGGTGTTCCGCTCCCTGCGGCCGGCCACCGGGCTGGTGTTCCTGCTGGTCTTCGTCGCCCTGGTCGCCGTCTGGTGCGCCGTCGCCGCGTTGCTCGGCGGCCACCCCCGGGTGGTACGCCTGGTCGGCCGGGCCGGCCACTGGCTGGTCCCGGCGATCTTCGTCGCGATCGGCGTGACCATCGTGGTCGGCTCCGGCGTGCTGCCCCGGCTGGCCGCCCTGCTCGGCTGAGTCGATCCAGCCCAGCCGGGCCGGCTCGGCCACCTCAGGCGAGCTCGGCCGCGTCAGGCCAGCTCGACCAGTTCGAGCAGGTCGTCGCTCCAGGCGTCCTCGTCGCCGTCGGGGAGCAGGATCGCCCGGTCCGGCTTGAGCGCCAGCACGGCGCCCGGGTCGTGGGTGACCAGCACGATCGCACCCGGGTAGCGGGCGATGGCGTCGAGCACCTGCTCCCGGCTGACCGGGTCGAGGTTGTTCGTCGGCTCGTCGAGCAGCAGCACGTTGGCGCCGGAGCAGACCAGGGTGGCCAGGGCCAGCCGGGTCTTCTCGCCGCCGGAGAGCACCCCGGCCGGCTTGTCCACGTCCTCGCCGGAGAAGAGGAACGCGCCGAGGATCCGGCGCAGCTCGGTGTCGGTCTGCTCGCTCGCGGCGCTGCGCATGTGGTCCAGGATCGTCCGGTCCACGTCGAGGGTCTCGTGCTCCTGGGCGTAGTAGCCCAGCCGCAGCCCGTGGCCCGGGTGCACCTCGCCGGTGTCCGGCTGGAGCAGGCCGCCGAGCATCCGCAGCAGGGTGGTCTTGCCGGCGCCGTTGAGGCCGAGGATGGCCACCCGCGAGCCGCGGTCCACCGCCACGTTCACGTCGGTGAAGATCTCCAGCGAGCCGTACGACTTGGACAGGCCGCTCGCGGTCAGCGGGGTCTTGCCGCACGGGGCGGGGGTGGGGAAGCGGACCTTCGCCACCTTGTCGGCGTGGCGGACCTCCTCCAGCCCGGAGATCAGCTTCTCGGCGCGGCGGGCCATGTTCTGCGCGGCGACGGTCTTGGTGGCCTTGGCCCGCATCTTGTCGGCCTGGGCCATCAGCGCGCCGGCCTTCTTCTCGGCGTTGGCCCGCTCCCGGCGACGGCGGCGCTCGTCGGTCTCCCGCGCCTCCAGGTACGCCTTCCAGCCCAGGTTGTAGACGTCGACCACGGAGCGGGTGGCGTCCAGGAACCAGACCTTGTTGACCACCGACTCCAGCAGCGACCCGTCGTGGGAGATCACGATCAGGCCGCCCTTGTGGTTGGCGAGGAAGCCGCGCAGCCAGGTGATCGAGTCGGCGTCGAGGTGGTTGGTGGGCTCGTCGAGCAGCAGGATGCCGCCGCCGTTCTCGCCGGCGTCGCGGAACAGGATCCGGGCCAGCTCGATGCGACGACGCTGGCCGCCGGAGAGGGTGCCGATGGTCTGTGCGAGGGCCCGGTCGGGCAGGCCGAGGTTGGAGCAGATTCGGGCGGCCTCGGCCTCGGCCGCGTACCCGCCGAGCGCGGCGAACTGATCCTCCAGCGCGCCGTAGCGGCGGACCAGCCTCTCGTCGGCGTCCTCGGCGAGCTTCTGCTCCAGCTCGTTCATCTGGGACATCAGCACGTCCAGGCCCCGGGCCGAGAGCACCCGGTCGCGGCCGGTGACCTCCAGGTCGCCGGTACGCGGGTCCTGCGGCAGATAGCCGATCGCGCTGCGCCGGTCGATCTGCCCGGCGTACGGCTGGCCCTCGCCGGCCAGCACCTTGAGGGTGGTGGTCTTGCCGGCGCCGTTGCGGCCGACCAGACCGATCCGGTCGCCCGGCTGCACCCGCAGGGTGGTGTCGGACAGCAGGATCCGGGAACCGGCGCGCAGCTCCAGGCCGGTGGCAGTGATCATCTCGGAGAACTCGCTCTCGGGGTCCGGAAGGGCTGACTCAGGGCACGCGAAAGCGCCGGCGGGATCGGAGCCCGTCGGCGCGGGGCGGTTCAGCCTTCGCAGAGCAGCACCCGCCAAGTGTACCGGGCGATGCCGAGTGCCCCGCCCGGATTACCGATCAAGATCATCGGGTACCGGAACGTCCGTCCGGACCCGGTCCGGTACCGCAACCACCAGACAGTGACAAAACGGTGATCGGGGTCAACATGGAGCTGAACGAGAACGCACGGATCGACACCAGTCAGGTGGACGACCGGCGGGGGTCCGGAGGAGGCGGCGGAGGGATGGGCATCCCCCTCCCGGGCGGCGGCGGCCGGGGAGGCATCGTCGGCATCATCATCGCCGTGCTGGTCGCCCTCGTCGGCGGCGGCTTCGGGCTGAACGCGGCGACCGGCGGCGGCGGCTCCGAGCAGGGCGACAACACCTCGCTGGACCAGAAGTGCTCCGGCGATCAGGCCCTCCAGGAGCTGGACTGCCGCAACACCCTCTACGTGAACTCGATCCAGGCGTACTGGCGCAAGGCGCTGCCGGAGTCGTTCGGTGACCAGTACACCCCGTCCAAGACGGTCTTCTTCAGCCAGGCCGTCAACACCGGCTGCGGCAACGCCGACTCCGGAGTCGGGCCCTTCTACTGCCCCGCCGACGACCTGGTCTACATCGACCTCAGCTTCTACAAGCTCCTCGCCGACCAGCTCGGCGCCGAGGGCGAGTTCGCCCAGCCGTACGTGCTGGCCCACGAGTACGGCCACCACGTGCAGGACCTGCTCGGCACCGAGGCGCAGATGCGCCGCCAGCAGCAGCGCGACCCGAACAACGCCAACGCGCTCTCGGTCAAGCTTGAGCTCCAGGCCGACTGCTACGCCGGCGCCTGGGCCAAGAACGCCACCGGCACCGCCGACGCCGACGGTCAGAAGATCTTCAAGAGCATCACCGAGCAGGACATCCAGCAGGCGATCGACACGGCCGAGAAGATCGGCGACGACGCGATCCAGAAGCGGTCCGGCCGGCCGGTGAACCCCGACGAGTTCACCCACGGCACCTCGGAGCAGCGCAAGCAGTGGTTCACCAAGGGCTACTCCACCGGTGACCCGAAGTCCTGCGACACCTTCGGCAACGGCTGACCCGCCTGAACGGTCCCACGACCGGGCCGTCGACCTGAACCGCAGCTGGTGCGCCAGCGGTCAGGCCGACGGCCCGACGTCGTGAACGGGTGGTCAGACCGGCAGGGTCACCTGGGCCGGGGTGGACCGCGGGGCCGTGCTGCCGTCGCTCAACTGCCCACCGCTGTTGTCACCCCAGCACCACAGGCCGCCGCCGGCACGGATGGCGCAGCTGTGCTCGGCGGCGGCCGGGCCACCGGTCCAGTCGGTGGCGGTGCCGACCCGGGTGGGCGCGTTCCGGTGGGAGGTGGTGCCGTCGCCCACCTGCCCCGCGCTGTTCTTGCCCCAGCACCAGAGGCTGCCGTCGGTGCGGAGCGCGCACGACGTGTCGCCGCTGCCACCGACCCCGCTCCAGGTGGTGGCCGCATCGACCTGCACCGGCGCGGTCTGGTAGCTGCCGCTCACCCCCAGCTGCCCGTATCCGTTCTCACCCCAGCACCAGAGCGTGCCGGAGCGGACTCCGCAGGTGTGCACGTACCCGGCCGTCACGCCGGTCCAGGTGGTGGCGGTGCCGACCTGCGCCGGCGTCGTCTGGGAGCCCAGGGTGCCGAGGCCGAGCTGCCCGTCCGAGCTGTAACCCCAGCACCAGAGCGTCCCGTCGCTGCGCAGACCGCAGGTGTGCGCGAAGCCGGTCGTGACGCTCGCCCAGTTGGTCGCCGTGCCGACCTGCAACGGGGTGGTCGCGACGTAGGGCGAGGCACCGACACCCAGCTGGGAGGTCCGGTTGAAGCCCCAGCACCACAGGGTGCCGTCGGTGCGTACCGCGCAGGTGTGCTCGTAGCCGGCGCTGACCCGGGCCCAGGTGGTGGCGGTGCCGACCTGCGTCGGTGCGGGCCGCCGCGTGGTGGACCCGTCACCGAGCTGACCCCGGCTGTTGGCGCCCCAGCACCACAGCGTCCCGTCGGTCCGTACCGCACAGGTGTGGCTGGCGCCCGCGTCGACCGCGGCCCAGCTGGCCGCGCCGACCCGGGCCGGCGCGCCCCGGCCCGTGGTGGTCCCGTCTCCGAGCTGGCCGCTGTAGTTCGCCCCCCAGCACCACAGTCCCCCGTCGGCACGGATCGCGCAGGTGTGCGCTCCTCCCGTGGTGACGGTGGAGACCGCCGGGGCGGCCAGGGTGGCGTCCTGCGCGGGGGCGACACTCGCGGCCGCCGTGCCGACCGTCAGCGCGGCGGTGAGCGCGGCGCTGCCGATGGTCAACCCCGCCGCGGCGGCGAGGAGCCGGGTCGCCCGGCGCCACCGGGCGCGCAGCCGGCCGTCCTGATATCCGTCCATGTGGTCGTCTCTCCCAACGATGTCGGTGCCTGGAACATGGATACGGAAGCTGCCCTGGCGGGTCGCCCGGAGACCCACCACTTCGTGGCATCGACCTTATGCATCGGCTCGACTCGATGCACCATCGACGGAGTGGATTGACCGGCTTGCGGCGAACTGTGCCGTTCAGCGGACCAGAATGTGGACCGCCCGGGCGGCGGAGACGGCGGCGACCAGGACCGCGTGCCGGGGCTCCGGCACGTCGAGGAGGCGACCGGCACGCAACGCGGCGACCGGGGCCAGCCGCCGGTCGGCCAGCACCGTCTCCACGGCCCGCCGGTCACCGCCACAGACCACGGAGGCCAGGCTGGAGACCTCCGGCAGCAGCAGGCGTACGGCCAGCTCCGCCGCGTCGCCCAGGGCCGCCTTCGCCTGGTTGTCGCGCCGCCGGGCGAACCGCTGCTGGGACCAGCCACCGGCCGCGGTCCGGCCCTGCACGTACCGGGTGTCCACCTTGGAGACCACCAGGTCGGTGCCCTCGGCCACGCCGACCGCCACCGCGCCCTTGCGGGCCAGCAGCAGGCCGAGCCGACGCGGCGCGCCGGCGGCCGCCACGAACCCGGGTACGTCGGCGGCGGCCGCGGCACCGGGTGGCGTGTGCAGCTCGGCGGTCGCGCCGTCGGGGGCGGCGAGCAGCAGGCCGTACTCCTGGACGGTGGTGGTGGGCGGGCCGTGCCGGTCGGCGAAGCCCTCGACCCAGCGGGCGACGCGGCCCGGATCGACCTCCACCCACCGGCCCCCGCCGGCCGCCGGTCTGGCACCCACCGCCCCACCCCGTTCGTCTCGACGCCGCATCACGGACCGGACCGTCGCCACGATCAGGTTCGACCTCACCCTATCGACCGGGACGCCGCCGGTCGGCGGGTGTGACCGCGGGCGGCCCGCCCCACTCGGGCCACCGACAGGGGGGCGGCCGGCGGCGACGGTCAGGGCAGCAGCACGACGACCGCGAGGGCGGCGATCAGCACGCTGGACACCGCCGCGGTGACCAGCCGGCCACGTGGCCCGGCGAGCACCCGGCCGACCAGCGTGCCGCCACCGGCGATCGTGAGCTGCCAGCTCGCCGACGCGACGAACGCCCCGACGACGAAGAGCGCCCCGGCGGCCGGGTCCGGCGCGGCCGCGTCCCGGCGACCGATCACCAGAGCCGCGAAGTAGACCACGGTGGCCGGGTTGAGCAGGGTCAACGCGAGCAGGCCGAGGTAGGCCCTACCGGGCGTGCCGAGCCCGACGCCCGCCGCCCTCCCGGTCGGCTCGCCGCCGCGGCGGCGGTGCTCCCGCCACGCCTGCCACAGGCCCCGGCCGGCGAGGCCGAGCAGCACCACCGCCGCCACCACGCGCAACGGCCCGGACACCGGCGCCAGCACGCGGGCCAGCCCCGCGCCACCGAGCACCGCGAGGGCGGCGTAGAGCCCATCGGCGGTGGCCACGGCCAGGGCGGCGGCGGCGCCGACCCGCAAGGAGGTCCGGGCGGCCAGGCCGAGGATCAGCACCGCGATCGCCCCCACCGGGATCGCCACCCCGTAGCCGGCCACCAGCCCGGCGACGAAGGCGGTCAGCACGGTGGTCGGCGGGTCGAGGCGCGACGCGGCGAGGTGCGCTGTCGGCGCGCGGCAACGGCCGCGCGGACAGGGACCTGCCGGGAGTACGCCTCGATCACCCGCTCATCCTGCGTCCCCTCCCCCGGGCCACGCGACCCATTTCCCGCCCGCCGCCGCCCTGCCGCTGTCGCTGCCGCTGTCGCTGCCGCAAGATCGCTCGACCCTGGAAGGAGTGGCATCCGACGCGTGGCGAGGCCCCTGTTTGCTGGATCGAGCGCGGTCTTGGAGACCGACGACCCGGGACGCGGCGCACGGACACGCGGGGCCGGGCGGGGGCCCGGGCGACGGGTGGAGACGCGTCGGGCGCGGCACCCGGAGAAAGGGTGCCGCGCCCGAGGGCGACCGGGTACGTCCGGTCAGACGTTGAAGCCGAGGGAACGGAGCTGGTCCCGCCCCTCGTCGGTGATCTTGTCCGGCCCCCACGGCGGGAGCCACACCCAGTTGATCCGGATGTCGTCGACCAGCCCGCCACCCGGGCCGGTGGTCAGCGCCTGCCGGGCCTGGTCCTCGATCACGTCGGTCAGCGGGCAGGCCGCCGAGGTGAGCGTCATGTCCAGGGTGGCGACGTTGTCGTCGCCGACGTGCACGCCGTACACCAGACCCAGGTCGACCACGTTGATGCCGAGCTCCGGGTCGACGACGTCCTTCATCGCCTCCTCGATGTCGGCGACGGCGGCCCTGCCGCCCGGGGCAGCCGTGCCCTCGGTGGCCGGCGTCGCCGCGCCGTCGGTCGCCACGGCGCCGGCCTGCGGCGTGGTGGCGGTCTCTTCGCTGCTCATGCCTTCACCTCCGGGCTCACGCCCACCCCGGCGCGTGCCGCGGCGTCCTTGAACGCCATCCACGACAGCAGCGCGCACTTGACCCGGGCCGGGTAGCGCGCGACACCCGCGAACGCCACCCCGTCTCCGAGCACGTCCTCGTCCGGCGTGACCTGGCCACGCCCGGACATCAACTCGACGAACGCCTCGTGCACCACCGCCGCGTCGTCCGCGGCCCGGCCGCGCAGCAGCTCGTGCAGCACGCTCGCCGAGGCCTGGCTGATCGAACACCCCATCCCGTCGTACGAGATGTCGGTGAACACCTTGCCGTCGGTGGTCACGCGTACGGTGATCTCGTCCCCGCAGGTCGGGTTCACGTGGTGCGCCTCGGCGACCCGGTCGGCCGGGTCCTCGGCGTCACGCAGGCCACGGCCGTGCGGGTGCTTGTAGTGGTCCAGGATGATCTCCTGGTAGAGCTGGTCGAGCTGCATCAGTCGAACACCTTCCGCGCCTGCTCCAGACCCACCACCAGGGCGTCGATCTCCTCGGTGGTGGTGTACAGGTAGAACGACGCTCGCGTCATGGCCGGTACGCCGAACCGGCTGCACACCGGCTTGGCGCAGTGGTGACCGACCCGCACCTGCACGCCGAGCGAGTCGAGGACCTGCCCGACGTCGTGCGGGTGGATGTCGCCGAGCGCGAACGAGATGGTGCCGCCCCGGCCGACCGGCACGGTCGGGCCGAAGACCCGCAGCCCCGGCACGGTGGCCAGGGCGTCGAGCGCGTACGCCGTCAGTTCCTTCTCGTGCCACTGGATCGCGCGCATCCCCACGCCGGTGAGGTAGTCCACCGCCGCGCCCAGCGCGACCGCCTCGGCGATCGGCGGGGTGCCCGCCTCGAACCGGGCCGGCGGCGCGGCGAACGTCGTCCGCGCCATCGTCACCGTCTCGATCATCGAGCCGCCGCCGTACACCGGGGGCATCGCGGCGAGCAGTTCGCCCCGGCCCCACAGCACGCCGATGCCGGTCGGGCCGCACATCTTGTGCCCGGTGAAGACGATGAAGTCGGCGTCGAGGTCGACCACGTCGATCGGCATGTGCGGCACCGACTGCGAGCAGTCGAGCAGCAGCAGGGCCCCCACCTCACGGACCCGCTGGGTGATCCGCGAGGTGGCGTTGACCGTGCCGAGGATGTTGGAGACGTGCACCAGCGAGACGATCTTCGTCCGCTCGGTGACCAGCTCCGCCAGCCCCGACTCGTCGAGCCGGCCCTGCTCGGTCAGCGGGAACCAGCGCAGGGTCGCGCCGGTCCGCTCCGCCAGCAGCTGCCACGGGACGAGGTTCGAGTGGTGCTCCATCTCGGAGATCACGATCTCGTCGCCGGGGCCCAGCCGGAACCGGTCGTCCGTCTCGCGGGACGGAGCAGCCGGCGCAGGGGCGTCCGCGCGCAGCGAGGCGTTGGAGAACGCGTACGCCACGATGTTGATCGCCTCGGTGGAGTTCTTGGTGAACACCACCTCGTCCACGCTCGGCGCGTTGACGAACGCCGCCACCTTGGCCCGGGCGCCCTCGAACGCCTCGGTCGCCTCGGTGCCAAGCGTGTGCACCGAGCGCGACACGTTGGCGTTGTGCAGCGCGTAGTGCTCGTGCAGCACGTCGAGCACCTGCCGCGGCTTGTGGGAGGTGTTCGCGCTGTCGAGGTAGACCAGCGGGTGCCCGTTGACCTCCCGGTCCAGGATCGGGAAGTCGGCCCGGACCCGTGCCACGTCGAAGCGGGGCACGTCGTCGTACTGCGGCATGCCCGCCGGGATGGTCAGGGAGGTCATCGGCGTCAGGCCCGTGCCGAACCGGCCCCGGCCGCGTACCGCTCGTAGCCCTCGGCCTCGAGCTTGTCGGCCAGCTCCGGGCCGCCCTGCTCGACGATCCGGCCGGCCACGAAGACGTGCACGAAGTCGGGCTTGATGTAGCGCAGGATCCGGGTGTAGTGGGTGATCAGCAGCAGGCCGGTGTCACCGGTGTCGCGGACCCGGTTCACGCCCTCGCTGACCACGCGCAGCGCGTCCACGTCGAGGCCGGAGTCGGTCTCGTCGAGGATCGCGATCTTCGGCTTGAGCAGCTCCAGCTGGACGATCTCGTGCCGCTTCTTCTCGCCGCCGGAGAAGCCCTCGTTGACGTTGCGCTGGGCGAACGCCGGGTCCATCTGGAGCTTCTCCATGGCGCCGCGCAGCTCGCCGCCCCAGGTGCGCAGCTTCGGCGCCTCCCCGTCGATGGCGGTCTTCGCGGTACGCAGGAAGTTGGCCACTGAGACGCCGGGGACCTCGACCGGGTACTGCATGGCCAGGAAGAGCCCGGCGCGGGCCCGCTCGTCGACGGACATGGCCAGCACGTCGGAGCCGTCGAGGGTCACCGAGCCGCCGGTGATCTCGTACTTCGGGTGGCCGGCGATCGAGTACGCCAGGGTCGACTTGCCGGAGCCGTTCGGGCCCATGATCGCGTGGGTCTCCCCCGACCGGACGGTCAGGTCGACGCCGGCCAGGATCGGCTTGAGCTCACCCTCGGGCAGCTTGACCGACACCTTCAGGTCGCGGATCTCCAGGGTGCTCATCAGCGGGTCACTCCATTGCTCGGCGTCAGACTGACGTAGATGTCGCCGTCGCGGACTTCGACGGGATAGACGGGTACGGGTTCGGTGGCGGGGAGCCCGGTGGGCTCACCCGTCCTCAGGTCGAAACGGGATCCGTGCAGCCAGCATTCCAGCGTGCAGCCCTCGACCTCGCCCTCGGAGAGGGCCACGGCGGCGTGCGAGCACTCGTCGTAGGCGGCGTAGAACCCGCCGTCGGAGCCGTGCACCAGCGCCAGCGGCGTGCCGTCGACCTCGGCCCGGATGACGGTGCCCTTCGGCACGTCCTCGGTGGAGCAGATCCGGATCATCAGGCGCCGGCCTTCGCCAGCCGCGCCTCGATCGCGTCGCCGAGCTGCTCGCGCAGCTCCTCGACCGGGATCTTGTTGATCAGCTCGGCGAAGAAGCCGCGGACCACCAGGCGGCGGGCCTCACCCTCCGGGATGCCCCGGGCCATCAGGTAGAAGAGCTGCTCGTCGTCGAAGCGGCCGGTCGCGCTCGCGTGGCCGGCGCCGGCGATCTCGCCGGTCTCGATCTCCAGATTGGGTACGGAGTCCGCCCGGGCGCCGTCGCTGAGCAGCAGGTTCCGGTTGATCTCGTACGTGTCGGTGCCGGTCGCCTCGGCCCGGATCAGCACGTCACCGACCCAGACGGTGTGCGCGCTGTCGCCCTGCAGGGCGCCCCGGTAGCCGACGTAGCTGCGGCAGTCCGGCACCGTGTGGTCGACCAGCTGGCGGTGCTCCAGGTGCTGGCCCGAGTCGGCGAAGTAGAGGCCGTACAGCTCGGCCTCGCCGCCGCGCTGGGTGTACTCCACCGTGGTGTGCTGCCGGACCAGGTCGCCGCCGAGGCTGACCTGGACGTGCACCACCTTCGCGTCGCGGCCCAGCTTGAGCTTGAGGTGCTGCGCCTGCACCGCGTCCTCGGCCCACTCGGCGATGGTCACCAGGGTCAGCTTCGCGCCGTCGCCCACCGCCACCTCGACGTTGTCGGCGAGGGTGCCGGTGCCGACGTGCCGCAGCACCAGGACCGACTCGGAGAGCGCGCCGATGTCGACGAAGGTGTGCGTGAAGGCCACCACGTCGGAGGGGCCGCCGTGCACGGTGACGGTCACCGGCTCCGCGACGACCGCCTCGCGCGCCACCTCCACCAGCAGGCCCAGGTCGGACTCGCCGTAGGCGCGCGCGCTGATCCGGTCGAACGGGACCAGCACGCTGCCCCGGCGGGGGTCGTCCTTGGCCAGCGTGCCGATCGTGACGCCCGTGGGGAGCTGCCCGTACTCGTGGGCCGGCCAGTGCGCCGACTCGTCCGTCACGGCCCCGTCCAGCAGGCCGCGCAGGCGCTTGAGCGGGGTGAAGCGCCACTCCTCCTCCAGGCCGGTGAGGGCCGGGAAGTCGGCGACGTCGTACGAGCGGAGCGCCTGCGACTTGGTGCTGGGCGGCGCGGAAGCCTGGGTAGTCATCTCTTCCTTGGTCTATCTGTTCCGGGACGAGTTCTGAGGCTGGTGCGGCGGACCGGAGTGCCCGGCCCGCCGCGCGGGAGCGGTGGCGTCAGCCGACCGCGCCCTCCATCTGCAGCTCGATCAGGCGGTTGAGCTCCAGGGCGTACTCCATCGGGAGCTCCTTGGCGATCGGCTCGATGAAGCCACGCACGATCATCGCCATCGCCTCGTCCTCGCTCAGGCCCCGGCTCATCAGGTAGAAGAGCTGGTCATCGCTGATCTTGGAGACGGTCGCCTCGTGCCCCATCGACACGTCGTCCTCGCGGATGTCGACGTACGGGTAGGTGTCCGAGCGGGAGATGGTGTCGACCAGCAGCGCGTCGCACTTGACCGTGCTGCGGCTGTGGTGCGAACCCTCCAGCACCTGCACCAGACCCCGGTACGAGGTACGGCCACCGCCGCGGGCGATCGACTTGGAGATGATGCTCGAGGAGGTGTGCGGCGCGGCGTGCACCATCTTGGCGCCCGCGTCCTGGTGCTGGCCCTCGCCGGCCATGGCCACCGAGAGCACCTCGCCCTTGGCGTGCTCGCCGGTCATGTAGACCGCCGGGTACTTCATGGTGACCTTGGAACCGATGTTGCCGTCGACCCACTCCATGGTCGCGCCCTCGTGGCAGACGGCGCGCTTGGTGACCAGGTTGTAGACGTTGTTCGACCAGTTCTGGATGGTCGTGTAGCGGCAGCGGGCGTTCTTCTTGACCACGATCTCCACCACCGCGCTGTGCAGCGAGTCGGAGGAGTAGAGCGGCGCGGTGCAGCCCTCGACGTAGTGCACGTACGCGCCCTCGTCGACGATGATCAGCGTCCGCTCGAACTGGCCCATGTTCTCGGTGTTGATCCGGAAGTACGCCTGCAGCGGGATCTCCACGTGCACGCCCTTCGGCACGTAGATGAACGAGCCGCCGGACCACACGGAGGTGTTCAGCGCGGCGAACTTGTTGTCGCCGACCGGGATCACCGTGCCGAAGTACTCCTTGAACACGTCCTCGTGCTCACGCAGCGCCGTGTCGGTGTCGAGGAAGAGGACGCCCTGCTCCTCGAGGTCCTCACGGATCTTGTGGTAGACGACCTCGGACTCGTACTGCGCCGCGACACCGGCGACCAGCCGCTGCTTCTCCGCCTCCGGGATGCCCAGCCGGTCGTAGGTGTTCTTGATGTCCTCGGGCAGGTCCTCCCAGCTGGTGGCCTGCTTCTCCGTGGACCGCACGAAGTACTTGATGTTGTCGAAGTCGATGCCGGTGAGGTCGGCGCCCCAGGCCGGCATCGGCTTGCGGCCGAACAGGCGCAGGCCCTTCAGGCGCAGGTCGAGCATCCAGGCCGGCTCGTTCTTCTTCGCCGAGATGTCCCGCACCACCGCCTCGTTGATGCCACGCTGGGCGGCGGCCCCGGCGACGTCGGGGTCGGCCCAGCCGTACTCGTAGCGACCGAGGGCGGCGAGCTGCTCCTCCTGGGTCAGGGGCTGAACGATCTGCTCGGTCATCTATCTGTCCTCACAGTGGTGACGGTGTTACCGGACTGGGCACGCGGCTGGGCCGGGATGTGCGTGGTGCACACCCCGTCGCCGTGCGCGATGGTGGCCAGGCGCTGCACGTGGGTGCCGACCAGACGGGAGATGACCGCCGTCTCGGCCTCGCACAGCTGGGGGAACTCGGCGGCCACGTGCGCCACCGGGCAGTGGTGCTGGCAGAGCTGGCCGCCGGAGGCGATCGTGGACGCGTTGGCAGCGTAGCCCTCACTGGTGAGGGCACCGGCGAGCGCCTCCGCCCGCGCCATCGGGGACTCCCCCGCGTCCTCCATGGCGACCCGGCAGCGGGTCTCCAGGGCGGCGACCTGCTCGGCGGCGAACTTCTCCACCGCCTCGGGCCCACCGGTGCGGGCGATCCAGCGCAGCGCGGCGGTGGCCATGTTGTCGTAGTGGTGGGTGCCGCAACGGACCCGGGCGGCGTCGGTCAGCAGGAAGACCTTGGCCGGGCGGCCACGCCCGCGGCTGCCCCGCACGGTCTGCTCCCGGGCCAGCACGTCGCCGTCGGCGAGCATCGCGTCGAGGTGCCGGCGGATCGCCGCCGGGCTGAGCCCCAGCGCCGAGCCGAGCTGGGCGGCGGTGGTCGCCCCCCGCTCCAGCAGCAGCTGGGTCACCCGGTCCCGGGTGGAGAGGTCGGCAGCCGCGCCGGCGCCACCGGTGACCGGATCGGCCACCGGCTGCTGCTCGGAGAGCGCCGCCGCGTTTTTCACAACGCCAACGTTACGTAATTCGCGGAAGGGCCGCAAACCGGGGTCCCGGTGATCCCGACCACCGGGTCGGCGGAGTCACCCGATCGGGATCAACTACGGTGCGTAGGATTCGCTTCGTGAAGCGATCCGTCCGGTTCCCGGCCCCCGCCGCGCTGCGCCGCCTGCCCGACCGGTTCCCGGTGTCGACCGACCTGCTGCGCCGCCTCGCCTACGCCTCGATCATCGCCAACGTCGCGATCGTGGTCACCGGCGGGGCCGTGCGGCTCACCAGGTCCGGTCTCGGCTGCCCCACCTGGCCCCGGTGCACGGACGCGTCGTACGTCGCCACACCCGAGATGGGGATCAACGGGGCGATCGAGTTCGGCAACCGGCTGCTCACCTTCGTCGTCGGGCTGATCGCCCTGGCCACCGTGCTGGCCGTGCTGGCCCAGCCGAAGCGGCGCAGGGGCCTGCTCGGGCTGTCGCTGGCGGTCTTCCTCGGCATCCCGGCGCAGGCGGTGATCGGCGGAATCACCGTGCTGACCAACCTCAACCCCTGGGTGGTCGGGCTGCACTTCCTCGCCTCGATGGTGGTCATCGCCGCCGCGTACGCCCTGTGGAAGCGGGTCGGCGAGCCGGACGGGCCGACGGTGGTCGTGGTGCCGGCGCCGCTGCGCGCCCTGGCGGTGCTCACCACGGTGGTCAGCGCGGCGGTGCTGGTGATCGGGACCTGGGTGACCGGCAGCGGACCGCACGCCGGCGACCAGGGCGCCGCCCGCAACGGACTGAACCCGGAGGCGATCTCCCAGGTGCACGCGGACGGGGTGTTCCTGCTGATCGGCCTCTCGGTCGCGCTGGTCTTCGCCTTCCGCGCGGTAGGCGCGGCGGGTGCCGCCCGCGCGGCCCTGGTGCTGGTCGCGGTGGAGCTCGGCCAGGGCGTGATCGGCTTCGTGCAGTACTTCACCCACCTGCCCGCGGTCCTGGTCGGGGCGCACATGCTGGGCTCCTGCCTGGTGCTGCTGGCCACCCTGTCGGTGCTGTGGGCGACCCGGGAGCGCCGGCCGGCGCCGGCCGGGGAGCGGCCCGCACCGGCCGCCGAGCCGGTCACCGCCGCCGCCTGACGTGCAGGGAGGGGCCCCCTTGTCAACGCCTGCGGTATGGCAGGGGCCCCTTCTTAACCGCACGGCTCGGGGCGGGACCGCTCACGCTCAGCGCAGTCGGGCGACGATCGCGCCGGCGAGGCGGTCGGGGGCGCCGTCGGCGTACCCGATGAACAGGCTCGGCTCGGTCAGCTCCAGCTCCACCAGGACGGGCGTGCCGCCCGGGCCGGGGATCAGGTCCACCCGGGCGTAGAGCAGCCGCTCCCGGCCGCCCGGCACCGCCGCCAGGACCCGCTCGGCCACGGCCAGCTGCTCCGGCGTCGCGGTCCGGGGGCCGATCTCCTCGGCCTTGTAGAGCCCCTGGACGCCGAGATCCGGGCCGTCCAGCATCGGGCCCTTGCGGATGGCGTGGCTGAAGGCCAGGCCGTCGGGCCCGGCGAGGAAGAGCAGCGCGGTCTCCCCGGCGGTGTCCACCGCGTCGAGGTACGGCTGGACCATGGTGACCCGGCCGGCGGTCGAGAGCCGCCGCACGTGCGCCTTGGCCAGCTCCCGGTGCTCCGGATCGGCGAGGTCGTACCGGCCGGTGTCCTGGCTGCCGGCGCTGACCGCGGGCTTGATCACGTACTCGCCGTGGTCGGCGGGGGGCTGCCAGCTCTCCCCCGGCGTCACCCAGGAGGTCGGCACGACCGGCGCCCCGGCCGCCGAGAGCTCGCCCAGGTAGCGCTTGTCGGTGTTCCAGCGGACCACGTCGGCCGGGTTGACCAGGGCCGGCACGGTGGCCGCCCAGGTGACGAACTCGTCGCGGCGCAGCGCGTAGTCCCACGGGGAGCGGAGCACGACCAGGTCGTAGCCGGCCCAGTTGACGCCCGGGTCGTCCCAGACGGCCGGCTCCGCGGTGACGCCCCGTTCGGCCAGCGGGCCGAGCACCAGGCGGTCGTCCGGGTCGAGGTCGGCCAGGTCGGCACAGGTGACGAGAGCGACCCGGGGTTCCCCCCGGGTCGACTGGTGGTGGTGATCGGTCAATTTATGTTCAACGGGCCATCGTGCGCCGGGCCATCGACCGCCAGAGGTCGTTGCTCGGACGCATCTGGTCCATGAGTTCCCGCTCCCAGGCGTTCTCGACGGTCACCCCTGCCTTGGCGCACGCCTGCCGCGCGACGACGGTGTCGTCCGCGAACTGGTCGGCCCACGTGCCGTCCTCACCCACGAGGACGATCCGCGCGCCACGCTTGCCGACGTACTCGATGACCGCCTTGGCGCCACCGTGGCCGGCGGCGAACGACTTGATGCCCGAGACCAGACCGTTGGGGGCCTGCTCAGCGGTCTGCTCAGCCGTCAGCGTCGAATCGGAACCATCTGCCATGACGGGAAGCCTAAGCAGAGCGGGGGTGACGGGTGGGAGAACCGTGAACTATTTGTGATGCCAATTACCTACAGGTTTAAGGAAGACCACAGGTGATTGGCCCGGACTTGTCGGATAAAGCCGGACGAATCCGGCGGCGCGCTTCGCCCCCTTGTGTCCAGGTTATAACGACGGAGCGTGAGCGAAAAATAATTCCTGATTCACATTGACGCCGGGCGCGGCGGTCCGGATGCCCGCGCCCGGTCCGCCATGCGCGCCTCGCCGCCCCGGATCCCCGGGACGGGCGGCCGCCGCGCGCCCTGGCCATCCCTGGGGCCCTGTGCCTGAGTTCGTTACAGACTTGAGAGCCTGGACGACTCAACCCGATGAGTCGTTGACGCTCTCAAGCCTGTAGGCGCTCCGCGCACCCCTGCGCGCCCGCACCCGGCGAAGGGGCCGCCATGCGGCGAGTTCTGGCCGTTGCCTGCCATGCGGCAGATGTCGGCCCCGTCTTGCGGCACTCGGGGCCACAGATGCCGGATGGCGTCACCTCGGGGCCACCAACGACCGAGACAACACGGGATACGGGAACTGGCCGTCACCAAAGCCCGGGACGGGCCCGGATGCGGCAGATCCGGGGCGGGCGAGCCCTCGCGGGGGCGGTGCCCGGCCCGGGTCAGATCAGGGCGTCGAGCGCGACGGCGGCGAAGAGGATGGTCAGGTACGTCGTCGACCAGTGGAACAGCCGCATCGGCTTCTCCGGCTCGCCCCGCCGGACCCGGCCGCAGAGCCGGTGCGCCTCGAGCAGGAAGATCGCGCCCACCACCAGGGTCGGCACGCCGTAGATCGCGCTCATCCCGAGCGGCCAGAGCGCCAGCGAGGTGGCCACGGTCAGCCAGGCGAAGATCAGGATCTCGGCGTTGACCCGCCGGGCGGAGGCCACCACCGGCAGCATCGGGATGCCGGCGCGGGCGTAGTCGGCCTTGTACTTCATCGCCAGCGGATAGAAGTGCGGCATCTGCCAGAAGAAGACGACGCCGAAGAGCACCCACGCCTGCGGGGCCAGCGAGCCGGTCACCGCGGCCCAGCCGATCAGCACCGGCGCGGCGCCACAGGCGCCGCCCCAGAACGTGTTCGCCGTGGTGGTCCGCTTGAGCCAGAGCGTGTAGACGACGTCGTAGTAGACGATCGCGGCGAGGGTGAGCGCGGTGGCCAGCAGGTTGGTGAACACCAGCATCAGCACGACCGAGACCGCCGCGAGCACCAGGCCGAAGACCAGCGCGTTGCGCGGCGACACGGTGTGCGCCGGCAGCGGACGGCGCTTGGTACGCCGCATCAGCTGGTCGATGTCCCGGTCGATGTAGCAGTTGATGACGCTGGCGGCGCCGGCGGCGAGCGAGCCGCCGATCAGCACCACGGCCATCAGCCACAGCGAGGGCAGTCCCCCGTCGGCGAGCATCATCGCCGGCACCGTGGTGACCAGCAGCAGCTCGACGATCCGGGGCTTGGTCAGGGCGACGTACGCCGCGAGCACGGAACGGACGTCCCGCCGGCCGACCGAGGCCCCCTCGGGCACCGTGCGCACCGGCGGCTGCCCGGCAGAACTGCTGACGGGGCGCTCGGTGATCATGCTCACGGATTGCCACCTTCCGGCATCGGCAGGGGAGATCGGGTCGGCGGGGCCCGCTCCGCGGGTCCACACACCGCCACACAGACTACGCGTCGTCGTTTTGGCTGCCCGGGCGACCCGAGAACGGTGCGGGCCGTCACAATCCGGTTGAACGCTTGACCACCACGGTACGTAGCTGAAGAGCGTCGCCCGATCCCCGGGCGCACGTTTAGGGACGCTCGATAGGGTCATCAGTGAGGGTTCCGCCCATCTGCCGAGGAGCACAACCATCGTGGCTGCCAACCGACGAGAGCACTCCGCTCTGAACTGGTCCGACCTCGACCGCCGAGCCGTGGACACCGTACGCGTGCTGGCCATGGATGCCGTGGAGAAATCCGGCAACGGCCACCCCGGCACGGCGATGAGCCTGGCGCCGGCGGCGTACCTGCTGTTCAACCGGGTGATGCGGCACAACCCGGCCGACCCGAACTGGCCCGGCCGGGACCGGTTCGTGCTCTCCGCCGGCCACTCCAGCCTGACCCTCTACATCCAGCTCTTCCTCTCCGGCTACCCGCTGGCCCTGGACGACCTGAAGTCGCTGCGCCAGTGGGGCTCGCTCACCCCGGGTCACCCCGAGCACGGGCACACCCCGGGCGTGGAGACCACCACCGGCCCGCTGGGCCAGGGCCTGGGCAACGCGGTCGGCATGGCGATGGCGGCCCGCCGCGAGCGCGGCCTGTTCGACCCGGAGGCCGAGCCGGGCGCGTCGGTCTTCGACCACGACATCTGGTGCATCGCCTCCGACGGCGACATCGAGGAGGGCATCAGCCACGAGGCCAGCTCGCTGGCCGCGCACCAGCAGCTGGGCAACCTCTGCCTGATCTACGACGACAACGAGATCTCGATCGAGGACGACACCCGGATCGCCAAGAGCGAGGACGTGGCGGCCCGCTACGAGGCGTACGGCTGGCACGTGCAGACCGTCGACTGGCGCACCGGCGACGCCGACCAGGGCGACTACCACGAGGACGTCGAGGCGCTCTACCAGGCGCTGGTGGCCGCCAAGGCGGAGACCGGCCGCCCCTCCTTCATCGCGCTGCGCACCATCATCGGCTGGCCCGCGCCGAACAAGAAGAACACCGGCAAGATCCACGGCTCGGCGCTCGGCGCCGACGAGGTGGCCGCCACCAAGCAGCTCCTCGGCTTCGACCCGCAGCAGAGCTTCGAGATCGACGAGGAGGTCCTCAAGCACGCCCGCCAGGTGTTGGGCCGGGGCGAGGCCGCCCAGCGGGAGTGGACCACCGCCTTCGACGCGTGGGCCGGCGCGAACGCCGAGCGCAAGGCGCTCTACGACCGGATGGCCACCCGTACCCTGCCGCAGGGCTGGACCGACGCGCTGCCGACCTTCCCGGCCGACGCCAAGGGCGTGGCCACCAGGGCCGCCTCCGGCAAGGTGCTGGAGGCGCTGGCGCCGGTGCTGCCGGAGCTGTGGGGCGGCTCGGCCGACCTGGCCGAGAGCAACAACACCACCATGAAGGGCGAGCCGTCGTTCATCCCGGCCGGCCACGCCACCAAGGACTTCCCGGGCAACGAGTACGGCCGCACCCTGCACTTCGGCATCCGCGAGCACGCCATGGGCGCGATCATGAACGGCATCGCCCTGCACGGCGGCACCCGCGTGTACGGCGGCACGTTCCTGGTGTTCAGCGACTACATGCGCCCGTCGGTGCGGCTCGCCGCGCTGATGAAGCTGCCGGTGACGTACGTCTGGACGCACGACTCGATCGGCCTCGGCGAGGACGGCCCGACCCACCAGCCGGTGGAGCACCTGACCGCGCTGCGGGCCATCCCGGGCCTGGACGTCGTCCGCCCGGCCGACGCCAACGAGACCGCCTGGGCGTGGCGGCAGGCGCTGGAGCACACCGACCGGCCGACCGCCCTGGCGCTGAGCCGGCAGCCGCTGCCGACGATCGACCGGGACGAGTTCGGCGGCGCCGAGGGCACCGCCAAGGGCGGCTACGTGCTGGCCGAGGCGTCCAACGGCAAGCCGCAGGTGATCATCGTCGGCACCGGTTCCGAGGTGCAGCTCTGCCTCACCGCCCGAGAGCGGCTGGAGGCCGACGGCACCCCCACCCGGGTCGTCTCGATGCCCTGCCAGGAGTGGTTCTACGAGCAGGACGAGGCGTACCGGGAGTCGGTGCTGCCGCGCGGGGTAAAGGCACGGGTGAGCGTGGAGGCGGGCATCGCCATGTCGTGGCGGGGCATCGTCGGCGACTCCGGGGAGAGCGTCAGCCTGGAGCACTACGGCGCCAGCGCCCCGCACACCGTGCTCTTCGAGCAGTTCGGGTTCACCCCCGACCGGATCGTGGCCGCCGCGCACGCGGCGCTGACCCGGGTGGGCGACATCACCGGTTTCACGACCGGCAACTGAGGGGAGCGTGGACGGCATGACGGACAGGCTGAGTGAGCTCACCGCCGCGGGAGTGGCGGTCTGGCTCGACGATCTTTCCCGGGTACGACTGAGCTCCGGCGGGCTGGACCAGCTCCGCCGCGAGAAGCACGTGGCCGGGGTGACCACCAACCCGAGCATCTTCGCCAAGGCGCTGAGCGACGCCACGGAGTACAACTGGCAGCTCAAGGACCTCGCCACCCGCGGCATCGAGGTGGAAGAGGCCGTGCGGATGCTCACCACGTACGACGTGCGGTGGGCGTGCGACGTGATGCGCCCGTCGTACGACGGCAGCAACGGCGTCGACGGCCGGGTCTCCATCGAGGTGGACCCGCGGTCGGCCCACGACACGGAGAAGACCGTCGCCGAGGCCAAGGCGCTGTGGTGGCTGGTCGACCGCCCCAACCTCTTCATCAAGATCCCGGCCACCGAGGAGGGCCTGTCGGCGATCACCGCGACGCTGGCCGAGGGGATCAGCGTCAACGTGACCCTGATCTTCGGGCTGGACCGCTACTCGCAGGTGATGGAGGCGTTCCTGGCCGGCCTGGAGCAGGCCAAGGCGAACGGCCACGACCTGTCGAAGATCGGCTCGGTGGCGTCGTTCTTCGTCTCCCGGGTCGACTCCGAGGTCGACAAGCGGCTGGAGAAGCTCGGCTCCGACGAGGCGAAGGCGCTGCGTGGCAAGGCCGCCGTGGCCAACGCCCAGCTGGCGTACGAGCGCTACGGCGAGGTCTTCTCCTCCGACCGGTGGCAGAAGCTGGCCGACGCGGGCGCCCACCCGCAGCGGCCGCTGTGGGCGTCCACCTCGACCAAGAACCCGGACTACCGGGACGTGATCTACGTCGAGGAGCTGATCGCCCCCGGCACCGTCAACACCATGCCGGAGTCGGTGATCCACGCCTACGCCGAGCACGGGGAGACCCGCGGCGACACCATCACCGGCTCGTACGACGCCGCCCGCAAGGTCTTCACCGACCTGGAGGGCGTCGGCGTCGACATGTCCGACGTGATCGCCACGCTGGAGCGCGAGGGCGTGGAGAAGTTCGAGGCCAGCTGGCTGGAGCTGCTCGAGGGCGTGAAGAAGTCGCTGGCCGAGGCGGCGAAGGGCGCCGGCGCGCCGAACCAGGCCGCCAAGGGCAACGCGCAGGCCGCCCAGCAGGCCGGAGGCAACGCGTGACGATGCGCGACGGTGGCGCCCCGGGGTTCCCCGGGGCGCTTCCCCGCGCCCGGCCACCGGTCGGGAGGCCGACGTGACCGACCTGCTCGCCGGGGTCGAGGCGGCCGCCGGGCTCGCGGTGCACGGGGCGGACGCGGTCGACCGGGCCGCCGCCACCTCCACCCGGGCCGCCCTGGCGTCCGCCGGTGTCCCCGGCCGGCTGGCCGGCAAGGACCCGACCCTGTGGGGGGCGGCCGCGCGGGCCGGCGCGGAGCGCCGGCTCGGCTGGCTCGACACCCACCTGCGCAGCCGGGAGCTGCTCCCCCAGCTCGCCGAGCTGACCGCCGAGCTGGCCGACCTGGACCACGTGGTGCTGGCCGGGATGGGCGGCTCGTCGCTCGCCGCCGAGGTGATCACGCGGACCACCGGCCGGCCGCTGACCGTGCTGGACACCACCGACCCGGGCCAGGTCCGGGCGGCGCTGGCCGACCGGCTGGAGCGCACCGTCGTGGTGGTGGCCAGCAAGTCCGGCTCGACGGTGGAGACCGACAGCCACCGGCGCGCGTACTGGCAGGCGTTCCTGGACGCCGGGATGACCGAGGCGGAGGCGGCCCGGCACTTCGTGGTGGTCACCGACCCGGGTTCCCCGCTGGAGGAGACCGCCGCCGAGATGGGCGTGGTGATGATCCACGCCGACCCGGAGGTGGGCGGCCGGTACTCCGCGCTGACCGCGTTCGGGCTCGTCCCGGCCGCGCTGGCCGGCGTCGAGGTGACCGCGCTGCTCGACGACGCCGAGGCGTTGGCCGGGTCGCTGGGCCACGACCGGGACAACCCGGCGCTCGCGCTGGGGGCCGCGCTGGCCGCCGCCGCGACCGACGGCCGGGACCGGGTCGCGCTGGTCGCCGACGGCACCGGCATCGACGGGCTGGGCGACTGGGCCGAGCAGCTGATCGCCGAGTCCACCGGCAAGTCCGGCCTGGGCATCCTGCCGGTGGTGGTCGAGTCGCCGGGCGCCCCCGGCGTGTCCGGCGACGGTGTGCTGACCGTGACCTACGGTGGCGCGTTGCCGCCCGGCGCCGTGCCCGGTGGCGGGTGCGTGCCCGACCTGGCCGTCAACGGCCCGCTCGGCGCGCACTTCCTGGCCTGGGAGTACGCGACCGCGATCGCCGCGGTGGCGCTCGGCGTCGACCCGTTCGACCAGCCGGACGTCGCCGGGGCCAAGCGGAACACCGAACGCGTCCTGGCCGAGGGGGCGCCGGCGCAGCGGCCGTCGTCCACCGAGGGTGCCATCGAGGTGTACGCCCCGGCGGGCGCCCCCGCCGGCCTGGCCGGCGCGCTGCGCTGGCTGTTCGGCCAGGTGCCCGGCGACGGTTACCTCGCCGTCACGGCGTACCTCGACCGGCTCGCCGACGCCGACGCGGCCCGGCTGCGTCCGCTGTTGGCCGGGGCGACCGCGGCGCCGGTGACCTTCGGGTGGGGGCCGCGGTTCCTGCACTCCACCGGCCAGTACCACAAGGGCGGTCCGGCCGTCGGCGTTCATCTCCAGGTGACCGGGGCGGTCACCGATGATCTGCCGGTGCCCGGGCGCCCGTACTCCTTCGCAGAACTCCAGGCGGCCCAGGCCGCGGGCGACCGGCAGGCCCTGGTCGACCGCGGCCGGCCGGTCCTGCGGCTGCACCTGACCGAGCGGGCGGCGGGCCTGGCCCAGCTGCTCGATGTGGCCGGACGGACACTGACGTGACGATGATTGACGATAATCCCCCAGCGGAGCGAGGAGACACCGTGAGCGCGAGGAGTGGGCCGAACGTGCCAGCCGCGCAGACGTCGACCGAGGGTGGCCCGACGAACCCGCTACGCGACCCGCAGGACCGGCGGCTGCCCCGGATCCCGGAGCCCTGCGCTCTGGTGATCTTCGGGGTCACCGGGGACCTGGCGCGCAAGAAGCTGCTTCCGGCGGTCTACGACCTGGCCAACCGGGGGCTGCTGCCGCCCGGTTTCGTGGTCCTCGGCTTCGCCCGCCGGGACTGGGGCGACGGGGACTTCGAGACCCTGGCCTGCGAGGCGGCCCGCAAGCACGCCCGCACCCCCTGGCGGGACGAGGTCTGGGCCCGGCTGGCCGGCAACATCAAGTTCGTCGGCGGCTCGTTCGACGACGACGCCGCCTTCGACCACCTCGCCGCCACCCTCGACGAGCTGCGGGACACCCACGGCATCCACGGCAACGCCGCCTTCTACTTCTCCATCCCCCCGGCGGCCTTCCCGGTCGTGCTCAAGCAGCTGGCCCGCACCGGCATGGCCGACAACGCCAAGTCCGGCGGCTGGCGGCGGGTCGTGGTGGAGAAGCCGTTCGGCAACGACCTGCCCTCGGCCAAGGCCCTCAACGACCTGGTCGACGACGTGTTCACCAGCCAGGACGTCTTCCGGATCGACCACTACCTGGGCAAGGAGACGGTCCAGAACATCCTGGCCCTGCGCTTCGCCAACAACCTGTTCGAGCCGCTGTGGAACTCCAAGTACGTCGACTCGGTGCAGATCACCATGGCCGAGGACGTCGGCATCGGCACCCGGGCCGCGTTCTACGACTCGGTCGGCACCGCCCGTGACGTGCTCCAGAACCACCTGCTCCAGCTGCTGGCCCTGGTGGCGATGGAGGAGCCGACCAGCTTCGACGCCGACGAGATCCGGGCCGAGAAGCTGAAGGTGCTCAAGGCCATCACCCTGCCCAGGGACGTCGAGCGGGGCACCGTGCGCGGCCAGTACCTGCCCGGCTGGGTGGGCGGCGAGCGGGCCAAGGGCTACCTGGAGGAGGAGGGCGTCCCGGAGACCTCCACCACCGAGACGTACGTGGCCGTGGAGCTGGGCATCCAGAACCGCCGGTGGGCGGGGGTGCCGTTCTACATCCGGGCCGGCAAGCGGCTGCCCCGGCGGGTCACCGAGGTGGCCATCATGTTCAAGAAGGCGCCGCACCTGCCGTTCAACGCCGCGGACATGGAGTCGCTCGGCCCCAACCAGCTGGTCATCCGGGTCCAGCCGGACGAGGGCGTGGTGCTCAAGTTCGGTTCCAAGGTGCCCGGCACGACCATGGAGGTCCGCGACATCGCGATGGACTTCCAGTACGGCGAGGCGTTCACCGAGTCCAGCCCCGAGGCGTACGAAAGGCTGGTGCTGGACGTGCTGATCGGCGACCGGACGCTCTTCCCGGACGCCGCCGAGGTGGAGCAGAGCTGGCAGGTCGTGGACCCGCTGGAGCACGCCTGGGAGGGGACGAAGCCGGAGCCGTACCGGGCCGGTGAGTGGGGGCCGCGGGCCGCCGACGAGATGTTGGCCCGCGAGGGCCGGGCGTGGCGGCGGGCGTGAGCGAGCAGAGCGAACGAACCAGGAGGCTCCAGTGATCGGGCTGTGGGACACCACCGGCAACGAGGTGGTCAAGGCGCTCGCCGCCGAGCGGCGCAGCGCCGGCGGGGTGGCCAGCGGCATGGCCCTGACCCTGGTCGTCGTGGTTGACGAGAAGCGGGTCCGGGAGGCCGAGGCTGCGGCGACCATCGCCGCCGCCGCGCACCCCTGCCGGATCGTCGTCGTGGTCCGCTCCGACGTCGAGCGGGACCGCAACCGGCTGGACGCCGAGATCGTCGTCGGTGGTCGGCTCGGCCCGTGCGAGGCGGTGGTGACCCGGATGTACGGGCGGCTCGCCCTGCACGCCGAGTCGGTGGTGATGCCGCTGCTGGTGCCGGACGTGCCGGTGGTGACGTGGTGGCACGGCGAACCGCCGGCCGAGATCTCCACCGACTTCCTCGGCGTGGTGGCCGACCGGCGGATCACCGACGCCGCGCAGGCCGCCGACCCGGTGGCCGCGCTGCGGCAGCGGGCCGCCGACTACGCCCCCGGCGACACCGACCTGGCCTGGACCCGGATCACCCCGTGGCGCACCCTGGTGGCGGGTGCGTTCGACACCACCCAGGCCCGGGTCACCGAGGCGACCGTGGTGGCGCCGCGCACCGACCCCACGGCGGCGCTGATGCGCGGCTGGCTGATGGCCCGGCTCGGCATCGACCCGGTCTGGGAGCACACCGACGAGTACCCGCGGATGCGGGAGGTGCAGCTGCGCTGCGCCAACGGTGACGAGCTGACCCTCAGCCGGGACGACAGCATCGCCATCTTCCGGCGTACCGGCCAGGACGACCGGACGCTGCCCCTGGTCCGCCGGCCGCTCGGCGACGAGCTGGCCGAGGAGCTGCGCCGGCTCGACGCCGACCAGGTGTACGCCGAGGCGCTCGGCGCGGCGGCCGGCCTCTCCGGGCTCGACCAGCGCCCCGCCGGGCGGGTGCACGTCTGGAAGGACCCGGCGACCGCCCAGCGGGCCGAGGCGGGCGTCACCGCGCACGCCGGCGCCACCGCGCAGGGCTGAGCCGGTACGGACGGGCGGCCACTGCCAGAGGCCGCCCGTACCGACCCCTCTCGGGCCGGCAACGCACGAGGACAGGCACATCCGGCCGCACCGCGGCCGGACCAGGCAACGGTGACCGCGGATGCGGTCGGAAGAACGAAGGCACAGCGAATGAGTGAGGCGAGTGTCGCCGTACACGCCGACGCCGACCTGCTGGCGCAGGCGGTCGCGGCCCGGCTGGTGGTGAAGCTGCTCGACGCGCAGGCCGACCGGGGGGAGGCCTCGGTGGTGCTGACCGGCGGGCGGATCGCCGCGGCGGTGTACCGGGCGGTGACGGCGTTGCCGGCGCACGACGCGGTCGACTGGTCGCGGGTTGACGTCTGGTGGGGCGACGAGCGGTTCCTGCCGGCCGGCGACCCGGAGCGCAACGAGACCCAGGCCCGCGCGGCCCTGCTCGACGCGCTGCCGCTGGACCCGGCCCGGGTGCACCCGATGCCCGCCTCGGACGGGCCGGCCGGCGACGACCCGGAGGCCGCCGCCGCCGGGTACGCGCAGGAGCTGGCCCGGGCCGCCCGGCCGGGGCACGCCACCCTCCCCCACTTCGACGTGCTGATGCTCGGTGTGGGCGAGGACGGTCACGTGGCCTCGGTCTTCCCGGAGCACCCGGTGCACCACGACAACCGGCCGGTCAGCGCGGTGCGGGGCAGCCCGAAACCGCCCCCGGTGCGGACCACCCTCACCCTGCCCACGATCAACACGGCCGAGGAGGTCTGGCTGGTCGCCGGGGGCGCCGACAAGGCGCGGGCGGTCGGCATGGCGCTGGCCGGGGCGGGGCCGGTGCAACTGCCCGCTGCCGGGGTGCACGGGACGGCGCGCACCTGCTGGCTGCTGGACCGGGCCGCGGCCGCCGACGTGCCGCCGCGCCTGCGCAGCCTCCGGGTGTAAGGAGGGGTCCCCTCTCAACGCCTGCGGTATGGCAGGGGGCCCTGTCGACAGCTAGGAGGCGGGCCGGCCGCGGCGCCGGTGCAGCGCGGCCAGCGCCTCGGCGAGGATCGCCTCCGCCTCCTCCGGGGTGCGCCGCTCCTTGACGTACGCCAGGTGGGTCTTGAAGGGCTCGACGCGGGCTCGGCCCGGCGGATCGTCCGGGTCCCGGCCGCCCGGCAGCCCGCACCGCGGGCAGTCCCAGAGCGCGGGCGGCTCGGCCTCGGCGGCGATCAGGATGTCGAACCGGTGCTCGTTGCGGCACCAGTAGGTGATCGCCTGCCGGGCGGCCGGTGCGTACCGCTCGGGGGGTCGTTCGGGGCCGGACCCGATCCGGGTGCCGCGGATGACGTTGCCACTCGGCACGGCTGCTCGCTCCTGTCGTCGGAGGGGACCGCCGCCGGTGCGGGCGGCGGGCGACGCGGTGCAGCGGAGAAAAGAACTGCGCGCGGTCCGTCGGTGACGGACCGCGCGCAGATTGTACGGCGTGAATGCCTCGCTCAGGAGCCGGTGCCGACCTGGAGCCGGAGCCAGAGGCCCAGCCCGACGATGCAGGCGAACCAGACGAGCCCCACCAGGACGGTGTAGCGGTCGAGGTTCTTCTCGGCCACCGACGAGCCGGCCAGGCTGGAGCTGACCCCACCGCCGAACATGCTGGACAGCCCGCCGCCCTTACCTCGGTGCAGCAGGATCAGCATGGTGAGCAGAACGCTCGTGATGACCAGCAACACGATCAACGTGTATGCGAACCAGATCGGCATGGCTGGGGTCAGTCCTCTCGTTACGATCCTCGCCCGGACAGATCGGGCACGGCGGCCTCGACCGGTGGACGGGCGGAGTCAAGGATAGCGAGCGATCAGCGGGCGGTGTGCTCCGGGAACCTGCAGATCTTCGCGAACTCCTCGGCGTCCAGGCTGGCGCCGCCTACCAGGGCCCCGTCCACGTCCGGCTGGGCCATGATCGACGCCACGTTCGACGACTTCACCGACCCGCCGTAGAGGATCCGGACCTGGTCCGCGGTCGCCTGGTCGAAGGTCTCGACCAGGCGCTTGCGCACCTCGCCGCAGACCTCCTGGGCGTCCTCCGGGGTGGCCGTCTTGCCGGTGCCGATCGCCCAGACCGGCTCGTACGCGACGACGACCTTGGTGACCTGCTCGGCGGTGAGCCCGCGCAGGGCGCCGTCGAGCTGGTCGCAGCAGTGCGGCACGTGCCGCAGCTGCTCCCGGATCTCCAGCCCCTCACCGATGCAGAGGATCGGGGTGAGCCCGTTGGCCAGGGCCGCGGCCACCTTGGCGTTGACGATCGCGTCGTCCTCGTAGTGGTACTGCCGCCGCTCCGAGTGCCCGACGGTCACGTACGTGCAGCCCAGCTTGGCCAGCATCGGCCCGGCGATGTCGCCGGTGTACGCGCCCGACTGGTACGGCGACAGGTCCTGCGCGCCGTAGCCGATCAGCAGCTTGTCGCCGTCCACCGCGGTCTGCACGGTACGCAGGTCGGTGAAGGGCGGCAGCACCACGCACTCGACGTCGGTGAGCTGCTTCTCGTTCAGGCTCGCGGCCAGCTTCTGCACCAGCAGGTTGGCCTCGAGGTGGTTCAGGTTCATCTTCCAGTTGCCGGCCATCAGCGGCCGGCGGGTGATGCTCGCCATCAGTCCTCCAGCGCCGCGATGCCGGGCAGGGTCTTGCCCTCGAGGTATTCCAGGGAGGCCCCGCCACCGGTGGAGATGTGCCCGAACGACGACTCGTCCAGGCCCAGGGCCCGTACCGCAGCCGCGCTGTCACCGCCGCCGACCACGCTGAACGCGTCGGTCTTGGTGATCGCCTCGGCCACCCCGCGGGTGCCGGCGGCGAAGGCCGGCATCTCGAACACACCCATCGGCCCGTTCCAGAAGATGGTCTTCGCCTGGGAGATGGCGGCGGCGAAGCCGGCCACCGTCTCCGGGCCGATGTCCAGCCCGAGCCGGTGGCTCGGGATGCCGTCGGCGCGCACCGTGTCGTGCGCGGCGTCCGGGGCGAAGGCGTCCGCGGCCACCACGTCGACCGGGAGCATGATCTTGCCCTCGGAGCGCTCCAGGAGGTTGCGGCAGGTCTCCACCATCTCCTCCTCCAGCAGCGAGGTGCCCACCTCGTGGCCCTGGGCCTTGAGGAAGGTGAAGCACATCCCGCCGCCGATGAGCAGCCGGTCGACCGTCGGCAGCAGCGCCTCGATCACCGCCAGCTTGTCGGAGACCTTGGAACCGCCGAGCACCACCACGTACGGCCGCTCCGGCGCGCCGGTCAGCCGGGAGAGCACCTCCACCTCGCGCAGCACCAGGCGGCCGGCGACGTGCGGCAGCCGCGCCGGCACGTCGAAGACGCTGGCGTGCTTGCGGTGCACGGCGCCGAAGGCGTCGTCGACGTACGCGTCGCCGAACGCGGCGAGCTGGTCGGCGAAGGCGCCCCGCTCGGCGTCGTCCTTGCTGGTCTCGCCCTTGTTGAACCGCAGGTTCTCCAGCAGCGCGACCTGACCGTCGGCCAGGCCGTCCACGCATGCGCGGGCGGAGTCGCCGACGGTGTCCTCGGCGAAGTGCACCGGGGCGCCCAGCAGCTCACCGAGCCGCCCGGCGACCGGACGGAGGCTGAACTGCGGGTCCGGGGCGCCCTTCGGGCGGCCCAGGTGCGAGCAGACGACAACCTTCGCGCCGGCCTGCACCAGCGCGCTCAGCGTCGGCAGGACGGCCCGGATCCGGCCGTCGTCCGTGATGTCCCCGGTCTGCTTGTCGAGCGGGACGTTCAGGTCGGCGCGTACCAGCACGCGCCGACCCGACACCCCCTCGGCGAGCAGGTCGTCGAGGTTGCGGATCGTCACAGCGACTGACCCACCAGCTTCACCAGGTCCACGAGGCGGTTGGAGTAGCCCCACTCGTTGTCGTACCAGCCGACGACCTTGACCTGGTTGCCGATCACCTTGGTCAGCGGCGCGTCGAAGATGCAGGACGACGGGTCGGTGACGATGTCCGCCGACACGATCGGGTCCTCGTTGTAGCTGAGGTAGCCCTTGAGCGGGCCCTCGGCGGCGGCCTTCAGCGCGGCGTTGACCTCCTCCACGGTGGTCTCCCGGCCGACCTCGACGGTCAGGTCGGTGGCCGAGCCGGTCGGGATCGGCACCCGCAGCGCGTAGCCGTCCAGCTTGCCCTTCAGCTCGGGCAGCACCAGGCCGATGGCCTTCGCGGCGCCGGTCGAGGTGGGGACGATGTTCAGCGCGGCGGCGCGGGCCCGACGCAGGTCCTTGTGCGGCGCGTCCTGGAGGTTCTGGTCCTGGGTGTACGCGTGGATCGTGGTCATCAGACCCTTGGTGATCCCGAAGGTGTCGTGCAGCACCTTGGCCATCGGGGCGAGGCAGTTGGTGGTGCAGGAGGCGTTCGAGATGATGGTGTGCTTGGCCGGGTCGTACTGGTCGTGGTTGACGCCCATGACCACGGTGACGTCCTCGTTCTTCGCCGGCGCGGAGATGATGACCTTCTTGGCCCCGCCGTCGATGTGCGCCTTCGCCTTGGTGCCGTCGGTGAAGAAGCCGGTGGACTCGATGACGACGTCGACGCCGACCTCGCCCCACGCCAGCTTGCTGGGGTCCTTCTCCTCGAACACCTTGATGGTCTTGCCACCCACGGTGATCTCGTCGGCGCTGGCCTTGACCTCGTGCGGGAGGCGACCCAGGATGCTGTCGTACTTGAGCAGGTGGGCGAGCGTCGCGTTGTCGGTCAGGTCGTTGACCGCCACGACCTCGATGTCGGCGCCGGACGCAAGCACTGCCCGGAAGAAGTTACGGCCGATCCGGCCGAAGCCGTTGATGCCAACCCGGATGGTCACAGGTCCCATCTCCTCGCGTTCTGGTCCGCCGGCGTCGGACACCGGCCGGCGGAGATGTGTGCGCCGACCGTTGGAGCCGGCCGTTGACGGTTCATCTCGGCCACCCCGCCGCGGTCCGGAGACCTGACCGCCTGAGGCGGTGAGTCACGGCGAGGAGACCTGTGCCGGCCCCCTTGCCGTACGTCGTGACCTTATCCGAGCGCACGGGGCCGCGCTGCGCCGGGGCAAGATCCGGTACGCCCCGTGGGACACGCCGGCACGCCCGGCGACGATCCCGCGCCGCGCTCGCCTCTCGTCGTCCGGCCGCCACCGTCCTATCAGACCACGAGCATGTCCGGCGTGACTGCCGCTTCCGTATCGGGGATGCCCAGGTCACGAGCCCGCTTGTCGGCCAGGGCCAGCAGTCGCCTTATCCGGCCGGCGATGGCGTCCTTGGTCAGCGGCGGGTCGGCCAGCGCGCCCAACTCCTCCAGGGAGGCCTGCCGGTGCTCCAGCCGCAGCCGGCCGGCCGAGGTGAGGTGGTTGGGGGCGTCGTCGGCGAGGATCTCCAGCGCGCGGGTCACCCGGGCCGCCGCGGCCACCGCCGCCCGGGCCGAGCGGCGCAGGTTCGCGTCGTCGAAGTTGGCCAGCCGGTTGGCGGTGGCGCGCACCTCCCGGCGTACCCGGCGCTCCTCCCAGGCCAGCACGCTGGAGTGCGCGCCGATCCGGGTGAGCAGCGCGGCGATCGCGTCGCCGTCCTTGACCACCACCCGGTCCACGCCGCGGACCTCGCGGTTCTTGGCGCTGATGCCGATCCGGCGGGCCGCGCCGACCAGGGCCAGCGCGGACTCCGGGCCCGGGCAGGTGATCTCCAGGGCGCTGGATCGGCCCGGCTCGGTCAGCGAGCCGTGCGCCATGAACGCGCCCCGCCACGCCGACACGGCGCAGCAGACGTTCGCGGCCACCACGTGCGGCGGCAGCCCGCGCACCGGCCGGCCCCGGACGTCCAGCAGGCCGGTCTGCCGGGCCAGCGCCTCGCCGTCCTTCACCACCCGGACGATGAAGTGACTGCCCTTGCGCAGGCCACCGGAGGCCAGCACGTGGATCTCGCTCGGGTAGCCGTACACCTCGGCGATCTCCCGGCGCAGCCGCCGGGCCACCGCGCCGGTGTCGAGTTCCGCCTCGACGACCACCCGCCCGGATACGATGTGCAGGCCGCCCGCGAAGCGCAGCAACGCGGCCATCTCCGCACGTCGGCAGCACGGCTTGGGCACGTCGACCCGACTCAGCTCGTCCTTGACCGCAGCTGTCATCGCCATTCTGCGCCCCCTCACGGACCGGTACCGGCGTGTCGCCGGTGATTACGTACGTGCTTAACGATCGGCGCCCAGGACAGGCACCAGCGCGGCGCCGAGCGCGGCCGGATCGTGTCGGGGCGTGCCGTCGGTGACGGCGACCGGGGCGAGGACCAGTCGGGCACCCAGCGATTCTGCCGCACGCTCGACCGGTTCCGGGTCACCCACCGCCTTGCCGTCGGCGAGGACCAGGTCCACCTTGAGCTCGGGAAGATACCAGTGCAGCGCGGCCAGGTGGTCGGCCACGGAGAGCCCCAGGGTCTCCTTCTCCGCCGCCAGGTTCAGGGTGACCAGCCGGCGGGCCGGACTGGCCACGATCGCCTCGGCCAGGCCGGGGACCAGCAGGTGCGGCAGCACGCTGGTGTACCAGCTGCCCGGCCCGAAGATCAACCAGTCGGCCTCGGTGGTGGCCGCCACCGCCTCCGCACAGGCCGGTGGCGCGTGCGGGGTGAGCCGCAGCGACTCGACCCGGCCGGTGGTCACCGCCACCTGGTGCTGGCCGCGCAGCGTCCGGATCTCGTCGGGACGGGCCGGGTCGACCCCCCGTACCAGCGCCTCGATCCCCACCGGCTGCGGCGACATGGGCAGCACCCGGCCGACCGCGCCGAGCATCGTGCCGGCGTGCCGCAACGCGGCCACCGGGTCGCCCAGCTGCTCCATCAGGCCGCAGAGCACCAGGTTGCCCACGGCGTGCCCGGCGAGGCCGTCACCGGCCGGGCCGGCCGGGGCGAACCGGTGCTGGAAGAGTCCCGCGCTGCGCCGGGTCGCCGGGTGCTCCCCGGCCAGCGCGACCAGCGCCTGTCGCAGGTCACCCGGGGGCAGGCCGCCGCGCTCGGCGCGAAGCCGACCGCTGGACCCGCCGTCGTCGCCCACGGTGACCACCGCGGTGATGTCCAGGTCGATCTCCGGTACGCAGTGGCGCAGCGCCCGCAGGCAGGCGGACAGGCCGTGCCCGCCGCCGAAGGCGACCACCTTCACCGTCACTCCCGCCCCAGGTCCCGGTGCTGCGCGTTCGCGGCGATGCCGGACTGCCGCAGCCGGCCGGCCAGCTCCTCGGTGATGGCGACGCTGCGGTGCTTGCCGCCGGTGCAGCCCACCGCCACGGTCAGGTAGCGCTTGCCCTCCCGCTCGAAGCCGGCGGTGGTCGCGTTGACCAGGTCGGCGTAGGCGGCGACGAACTCGTCGGCCCCCTCCTGACCCAGCACGTACGCGCTGACCGCCTCCTCCCGGCCGGTGTGCTCGCGCAGCTCCGGCACCCAGTACGGGTTGGGCAGGAACCGGGCGTCCAGCACGAAGTCGGCGTCCGGCGGCAGGCCGTACTTGAAGCCGAAGGAGAGCACGGTGACCCGCAGCCGGCGGGCGTCCTCGCCGGCGAACAGCTCCTCCACCCGGCGGCGCAGCTGGTTGACGTTGAGCTGACTGGTGTCGATGATCACGTCGGCCTGGTCGCGGGCCTCCTCCAGCAGCTCCCGCTCCACGGCGATGCCGTCGGCCAGCCGACCGTCACCCTGCAACGGGTGCGAGCGGCGGACGCTCTCGAACCGCCGGATCAGCACCTCGTCGTCGGCGTCGACGAAGACCACCCGGGGGTGGAAGCGTCGGTCCTTCAGCTCCCGGATCGCGCCGGCCAGGTCGGTGGAGAAGGCGCGGGACCGCACGTCCAGCACCATCGCCGTACGCCGGGCGGCGCCGCCGGCCTTCACGGCCAGCTCGGCCATGTCCAGCATCAGCGCCTGCGGGAGGTTGTCGACCACGTAGTAGCCGACGTTCTCCAGCGCCCGGGCCACCGTGCTGCGCCCACCGCCGGAGAGGCCGGTGACCACCACCAGGGTGGTCTCCTCCTCGGCCGGCTCGCCGGCCGGCGCCGGGCTCTCCACGACAGCTCCGTGCACGCCCGGCAGGTCGCCCGGTGTCCGCTCCTGGGCAGTTCCCGCCTCGCTCAACCCGTTACCCCCAAGCCGTGGTGCTCCGGTGCGTTCTGCGACCGGGCATGGTCAGTCAGCGACTCTATCCCGCTGCGCCCCGTCGGTCGTCGCCCCCGGCGCGGTGGCGGGTCCGTCCGCTGCGCTCAACGTGCCGACCGGCCCCGGTGTTCCTGCCCGGCGCCCGATCCACCCGTGGGGTCGCGCACCCGACAGGAGCCACCCCTCGACGGCCGGGCCGGCCGACCGGCGTCCGGTCCCGGCGCGGCGGACCCGCCGGGGCCGGACGCTGTCGGGGGCGCTCCGTAGACTGCCCGGATGGTCTCCCCCACCACCGAGCAGCGGACCGAGGACGCCTCCGGGGTGCTGCGCCGGGTCTTCGGCTACGACGCGTTCCGCGGTTTCCAGCGCGAGGTCATCGACCACGTCGTGGCCGGCGGGGACGCCCTGGTGCTGATGCCCACCGGCGGGGGCAAGTCGCTGTGTTACCAGATCCCGGCGCTGGTCCGCCCCGGCGTCGCGGTGGTGGTCTCGCCGCTGATCGCGCTGATGCAGGACCAGGTGGACGCGCTCACCGCCGTCGGCGTCCGCGCCGGCTTCCTCAACTCGACGCTCGACCTCGACGCCCGGCGGCAGGTCGAGCGGGCGTTCGTCGACGGCGAGCTCGACCTGCTCTATCTCGCCCCGGAGGCGCTCGGCACCCGCCCGGTGCAGCAGCTGCTCGACCGGGGCAGCATCGCGCTGTTCGCCATCGACGAGGCGCACTGCGTGGCCCAGTGGGGGCACGACTTCCGCCCCGACTACCTGGCCCTGTCGATGCTGCACGAGCGGTGGCCGGCGGTCCCGCGGATCGCGCTGACCGCCACGGCCACCACCGCGACCCGCGCCGAGATCGCCACCCGGCTGAAGCTCACCGAGGCGCGGCACTTCGTGGCCAGCTTCGACCGGCCCAACATCCAGTACCGCATCGTGCCCAAGCGGGAGCCGCGCAAGCAGCTGCTGGCCCTGCTCCGCGACGAGCACCCCGGCGACGCCGGGATCGTCTACTGCCTCTCCCGCGCCTCGGTGGACAAGACCGCCGACTTCCTGGTCGCCAACGGCATCCCCGCCCTGCCCTACCACGCCGGCCTGGACGCGGTCACCCGCGCCACCAACCAGCAGCGGTTCCTGCGCGAGGACGGTCTGGTCATGGTGGCCACGATCGCCTTCGGCATGGGCATCGACAAGCCGGACGTACGCTTCGTCGCCCACCTCGACCTGCCCAAGTCGGTGGAGGGCTACTACCAGGAGACAGGCCGCGCCGGGCGGGACGGGCTGCCGTCCACGGCCTGGCTGGCGTACGGGCTCCAGGACGTGGTGCAGCAACGCAAGATGATCGAGACGTCGGACGGCGACCTGGCCCGGCGCCGCTCGCTCGCCGCGCACCTCGACGCGATGCTGGCGCTCTGCGAGACGGTGCGCTGCCGCCGTGCTCAGCTGCTCGAATACTTCGGCGAGCCGGCCGCCGGCCCGTGCGGCAACTGCGACACCTGCCTGGAGCCGCCGGAGTCGTGGGACGGCACCGTGCCGGCGCAGAAGCTGCTCTCCACCGTCTTCCGGCTGGACCGGGAGCGCAACCAGCGGTTCGGCGCCGGCCACTGCGTCGACATCCTGCTCGGCCGACAGACCGAGAAGATCACCCAGCACACCCACGACCAGCTGACGGTCTTCGGCATCGGCGGTGAGCTGAGCGAGGCGGAGTGGCGCGGCGTGGTCCGGCAGCTGCTGGCCGAGGGGCTGCTGGCGGTCGAGGGCGACTACGGCACCCTGACCCTCACCGAGGCCAGCGCCGAGGTGCTGGGCCGCCGCCGCACGGTGATGATGCGCCGGGAGCCGGAACGGAAGTCCGCCGGGCGCGCCGCCCGAGCCAAGACCTCCGCCACCGCGGCCGTCGAACTGCCGCCGTCGGCCGCGCCGCTGTTCGAACGGCTGCGCGCCTGGCGCGCGGCGACCGCGAAGGAGCAGGGCGTCCCCGCGTACGTCATCTTCCACGACGCGACCCTGCGGCAGATCGCCACCGACGCGCCCGGCTCCCTGGGTGAGTTGTCGAAGGTCGGTGGCGTCGGCGAGAACAAGCTGGCCAAGTACGGCGACGCGATCCTCGGCGTGCTGGCCGAGGGCTGACCGCCTGCGGACATGTGACAAGGGCCCGACCCCTCGTGAGGGTCGGGCCCTTGTCGGTTCGGTGGCGGTCAGCTGGCGGTGTAGCCGCGGGTGGCGATCCAGTCGGCGAGGTTGTCCACGCTCATCCGGTAGGAGGCCATGTTCGGGTCGGCGCTGTCGGCGATGGTGACGGTCTTGCCACCGTCGCGGTAGCCCACGACCGAGATGTAGTGCCCGCCCTCGAAGGAGTGGGTGTTGCCGTCGGTGTCGACCGCGGTGCCGGCGATGTTCGCCACCACGGCCCGACCGCCGTCGACGGTCTCCACGACGTCCGCGCGCAGCTTGTCGGTCTGCTTGTCGTCGGCCTTACGATCCTTGATCTCCACCGACCGGTAGACGTCCTTACCGGTCTCCTTGTTCAGCACCGGGGTGATGTCGTTGATGCTGTTGGTGCCGTCCTCGGTGGTGCCCATCTCCCTGGCC
>NZ_FMCX01000002.1 GCF_900091555.1 Micromonospora mirobrigensis | reverse complement strand
CGGTAGCCCACGACGCTGATGTAGTGCCCGCCCTCGAAGGAGTGGGTGTTGCCGTCGGTGTCGACCGCGGTGCCGGCGATGTTCGCCACCACGGCCCGACCGCCGTCGACGGTCTCCACGACGTCGGCGCGCAGCTTGTCGGTCTGCTTGTCGTCGGCCTTACGATCCTTGATCTCCACCGACCGGTAGACGTCCTTACCGGTCTCCTTGTTCAGCACCGGGGTGATGTCGTTGATGCTGTTGGTGCCGTCCTCGGTGGTGCCCATCTCCCTGGCCATCGCGTCCACGTTGATGTCCTTGCCCTGCACCGACAGGGCGTTACGGGTCGCGGCCGGGCCACAGTAGTAGAAGTTGGGCTGCGCCTGGTAGCGGACGTTGAGCTCGCGCTCGCTGTGGCCCTTGCGGTCGGTCTGGACCTGGGCGGCCGGCTTGGTGGTGGGGGCGGCGTGGGCGGCGATGGCGGGGCCGGCGATGCCGCCGGCGGTGGCGATGACGCCGGTGGCGGTCAGGACGGTCTTGCGCAGGATGTCGGTACGCATGGGGGTGCTCCTCTGCGTTGGGGGTGTGCGCGGCGCGGGCAGGGGGGTGCGGTGCGGCCGCGCGAGGGGGAAAGTCTTGAGGGGGTCGGTCCGGCGCTCACGGGGGTGGCTGCTCGGGTGACCCGGGGGTGTAACGACCGGTGGCCGGGGATGATTCCCGTCGGCTCTGCCGGGGACCGGTGCTTCGCGGTCCGGGGGGTGTAACGGTGCGGCTCTCGCCGGCATTCCGCCGGGCCTTGACCAGGGTCGACGGGCGGGGAGTGGCCGCGGTATGCCAGGTACAACGCCCCGGCCCCGCCCGGGATTCCGCCCCCCGAGTGCCGCGGGCCACGGGACGCCGCTCACAAACCCGACACCCGGAACACGTCAGCCCGACATTTCGCCCACGCGTGTCGGCGGCGACAGGCGTGAGTGGAACCCCATGGATGCCGAACGGGCCTGGAGACGCCTGTCCGGGCGGTGCGGACGGGGCAGCCGCCGGGGGTCAGGCGGGGTCGTCGGCCGGGGTGGTGACGGCGGTGGCCTGGGCGTGGCGGTCCCGCAGCCGCGCCCGGATCTCCTCCGGCGTGTACGCCCGGCGGCGTCGCTCCGCGCGCGCCATGACCACACCGGACGCCGCGACCCCGGCCAGGCCGGCCAGTCCGAGCACCTTCCACCACCGCATCCCCTGCCGCATCGGCTTAGGGTAGTCGCTCATGAGCCAGTGCAGCGAGGCGACGGCATGAGCATCAGCCTGGACGAGGCGGTCGAGCTGACCCGTACCGGGGACGTGTGGGTCTTCCGGGGCCGCAGCGTGCCCGACCGGGCCATCCAGTTGACCACGAACAGCCCGGTCAACCACGTCGGCATGGCGGTCGTGCTGGACGACATGCCGCCGTTGATGTGGCACGCCGAGCTGGGCCGGTCGTTGCCGGACATGTGGTCCGGCACCCACCAGCGCGGCGTACAGCTGCACGACCTGCGGGACGCGGTCTGCGTCTGGGCCAACCGGTACGGCCAGCGCGCCTGGCTGCGCCAGCTGGAGCCGCCGGCCGACCCGGAGATGGAACAGGCGGTGCTGCGCACGGTCGCCCGCCTCGACGGCACCCCGTTCCCGTCCACCGCCCAGCTCGCCTGGCGTTGGGCGCGGGGCCGGGTGCCCACCGTCCGGCTGCCGAGGGTGCCCGGCCGGGAACGCCCCGCCGCCGCCGGGTCGGACCGCACCCTGGAGAAGGCGTACTGCGCCGAGGTGGTGGCGGTGACCTACGAGGCGATGGGGTTGCTGCCGGCCGGCCGGCGGCCCAACTGGTACGACCCGGGACGCTTCTGGAGCGGGGACGATCTCGGGCTCACCGGGGAGGCCCGGCTCGGCGCCGAGATCGAGGTACGCATACCGGCGCGTTGAGGTTTGCCGAGGTCGGCGGGCGGCAACTGTGTCGACTGTGAAGGCTTCCACCGATCTCGACACGTTGACCGAATTCTTCGACCGGTACGGCGTGGCGCTGACCGCCGGGGACGTGGCCGGCGTGGCCGCCTGCTACGCGCTGCCCGGGCTGGTGGTCGCCGACACCTACAGCTTCTCGTTCACCTCGCCGGCGGCGGTGGCGCTGTCCTTCGTGGGCGCCGCCCCGGACTACCAGGAGCGTGAGCTGGTCGCGGCGAACGCGGTGATCGACGACGTGCAGCCGGTCTCCGCGGCGCTGACGATGGTCGCGGTCGAGTGGGAGTTCCTCGACAGCCAGGGGCGTGCGGTGCCCGGGGAGCACTACCGCTACCTGCTGCGCAGCACCCCCGAGGGCCCGGTCATCTGCACGGTCGTCCGCGGCTGACCGGGCGCGGCCGTGGCCGGGCGGGACGAGGGGCCGTTGTGGTCCCGGGTGATGCTGACCGCCGCCTGCGTCGCCGGGGTGGTGGTGTCCGCCGCCGCCCGTTCCTGGCCGACGACGGGGATCGCCCTGGTCGGCGCGATCGGCGCGGTGCTGTCCGTACGCCGGTCGCTGCGCGGCGCGCACGGCGGGCCGGGGCTGGCCCGGCCGGTGGCGGGTCGCCGTGGCCTGCGGTTGCGCGGGATGGTGATCGTGCTGGCGTTCGGCATGCTCGCGGTCGGTTCGACGGTCCTGCTGACCCGGGCGGACGGCAATCCGGCCGCCTACGTCGTGTTCGGAGTGCTGCTCGCGATCTCGCTCTACGCTGTCGGCGCGACCCTGCTGCTCTGGCGCACGGTGTTCAGCGGCCGGCGGGACTGACAGGTGCCGCGCCGGCCGTGACCTGTCCCCGTGCTTCCCACACCACCGGCCGTCCGGCCGGACGAGCGGGCCGGCTCGGAGGTGTCGGCGTCGCTCGCTACGCTGCCCGTCGGCGTCGACGAGGGGGAATGTGATGGACGACCGGATCGCCGCGCGACCGGGGGCGCGATCCGTGCCGGCCATGCTGACGTCCGTGCCGTGGCTGGTCGTGCTCGTGGGCGCCGGTCTGCTGGCGGCGTTGCTGGTCTTCGCGATGCTGTCGTTCCGGGGCACGGAGCACCAGGCCGTGCCTCCACCGGCCCCGCCGCTGTACCTGCCGACGCTGCCCGCCTCGCCGTCCTCGGCCGCCCCCAGCCCGACCGGGGACGACCCGGTGGTCGCGGTGCGGGCGACCAGGTCACCGGAGGCGAGCCCGTCACCGTCGGCGTCGCCGAGCCCGTCGGCTACCCCCGGCGTCTCGCCGTCGGCCGTCAGCCCCTCGGCGTCCGAGGCGCCCCCCGTGGTGCTCGGTTCGGCGTCCGGCCGGCTGACCGCCCGCTACCAGGTGGTCGCCACCGACCGGGACTCCTTCGACGCGGCGCTGGGCCTGGACAACGGATCCGCCGAGGCCCGGCAGTGGCAGGTGGAGCTGAGCTTCGCCGGCAACGTCAAGCGGGCCGAGGTGCTCTCCGGCGGCGCCACGGTCGGTTCCGGCGGTGGCGGGTACGTGGTGCGTGGCACCGGCACGCTCGGCGCCGGACAGGCCACCACGGTGACGGTCCGCTTCCTCCGCAACGGCACGGGTGACCAGCCCGGGCGGTGCACCGTCGACGGCACGGCCTGCACGATCGGCTGACCGCGCGGCCGGCCGGGACGGTGGACGGGTCGGGCGCTTCCCGACATAGCCGATCATCGCTAGTCTCTCCGGACAGGCCACTGAGGAGGACAGATGTCCGGGACGCGTCGGGTCCGCTCCGGTGTCGCCACGGTGGTCAGCTCCTCGCCGTGGGTGCTGGTGTCGATCGGCGTGGTCGTGATGGTGGTGCTGCTGCTGGTCGCCCTGGGGGCGTACCGGGGGCGGGCGCCGGGCGCGGCGTTGCCGGGGGCGGACGCCACGATGCCGTTGCCGGAGCTGCCCCCGTCGTCGGCGGATTCCGGCCCGCCGTCCCCCTCTCGCACCGGCGCTTCCGCCACGCCGCCCCCGGCGGCGCTGCCTCGGCTCTCCCCGCGCTCCAGCGTGCCCCCGGTGGTGCGGACCGCGACCCCGCTCCCGCCGGCGACCGGCGGCGCCGCCGGTGACGCCCCGCCGACCACCACCCCGGCACCCCCGTCGACGCCTGCGGCGTCGGCCCCGCCGCCCGCACCGCCCGCGGTGACCGGGCGGTACCAGGTGCTCGAGACGTTCGACGACGCCTTCATCGGCGAGGTGCTGGTCAGCAACGCGGCCGGGGAGCCGCGGGCCTGGACGGTGCGGCTGACGTTCCCGGTGGGCGAGCTGGTGACCGCCTGGATCGAGGGGGCGCCGCAGGGCGGGGTCAGCCGGTCCGGTGACACCTGGACCTTCACCAGCGGCGAGGACCTGGCCTCCGGCGCCTCGGTGCCGTTGCGGTTCCACTTCGAACGGACCGGGGGAGCGACCAGCCCGAGCGGATGCAGCACCGACGGCGCTGCCTGCACCGGCGGTTAGGTCCCGCGCTCACCCTCGGCGACGGCGGGCGACCTCCGGAGCAACGGTTCGTTTCGCAAGAGCATTGCTTTGTTGCGACTCCGTTTGCAAGGTATTGCAGAATGTTTCGGCAAGAGCTAGCGTGCGGGCGAATCACGACCAGAGGAAGGCCGTCGATGAAACCCCCGCCGATAACGCACAAGGCACTGCTCGCCTTGGTCTCCGCCCTCACCCTCGCCCTCGTCGGCGTCCCCGTCGCCGTCAACCAGCTCAGCGCCGACGCCATCGAGCGCACCGCCGTCACCGATCCGCTGGCCGCCGCGGGCGCGCCGCAGTGGCGTACCGAGCCGTCCCCCGAGATCCTGCTCAAGGCCGCCGACAACACCGCGCGCGCCGAGCAGTTCTACTTCGTCCTGCCCGACCGGTTCGCCAACGGCGACCCGCGCAACGACCGGGGTGGCCTCACCGGTGACCGGCTGCGCACCGGACTGGACCCCGAGGACAAGGGCTTCTACCACGGCGGCGACCTCAAGGGCCTGATCGACAAGCTGGACTACGTCCAGGGACTGGGCACCACCGCCATCTGGCTCGCCCCGATCTTCAAAAACCGGCCCGTGCAGGGCACCGGCGCGGACGTATCCGCCGGCTACCACGGTTACTGGATCACCGACTTCACCCAGGTCGACCCGCACTTCGGCACGAACGAGGAGCTGAAGAAGCTGGTCAAGCTGGCCCACCAGCGGGGCATCAAGGTCTACCTCGACGTCATCGTCAACCACACCGCCGACGTCATCAAGTACGCCGAGGACAAGTACGCGTACATCGACAAGAAGACCTCGCCGTACACCGACGCGCAGGGGCGGGCCTTCGAGGACCGCAACTACGCCGACGGCAGCCGGGCGTTCCCGAAGGTCGACAGGACCTCCTTCCCGTACACGCCGGTGTTCGACAACGCCGGTGACGCGAAGGTCAAGGTGCCGGGCTGGCTCAACGACGTGACCATGTACCACAACCGCGGTGACTCGACCTTCGCGGGCGAGAACAGCGAGTACGGCGACTTCTTCGGCCTGGACGACCTGTGGACCGAGCGTCCCGAGGTGGTCCGCGGCCTGACCAAGGTCTACGGCGACTGGATCGGCGGCACCGGCGTCGACGGCTTCCGGCTCGACACGGTCAAGCACGCCAACCTCGACTTCTGGCCGCAGTTCAGCCGGGGCATCGAGCGGGCGGCCGAGAAGGCCGGCAAGAAGGACTTCTTCATGTTCGGCGAGGTCTACAGCGCCGACCAGGAGATCGAGTCGACCTACGTGCGGCGCGGCGGCCTGCCGGCCACCCTGGACTTCTCCTTCCAGGAGGCCGCGCGCGGCTACACCGCCGCGAACGGCTCGGCCGAGGCGCTCGCCGACGTGTACGCCAAGGACTCGCTCTACGCCGCCCGGGACACCGACGCGGGCCGACTGACCACCTTCCTCGGCAACCACGACATGGGCCGGATCGGCTCGTTCATCGCCGCGAACGGCGGTGACGACGCCAGCCAGCTGCGCCGCGACCAGCTCGCCCACCAGCTGATGTTCCTCACCCGTGGCCAGCCCGTCGTCTACTCCGGCGACGAGCAGGGCTTCACCGGCCCCGGCGGCGACAAGGACGCCCGGCAGGACATGTTCGCCTCGAAGACGGCGGACTACCTCGACGACGACCTGATCGGCACCACCCGCACCCACGCCGTCGACCAGTACGACACCACGCACCCGCTCTACCGCACCATCGCCGAGCTGGGCAGGCTGCGCAAGGCCAACCCGGCGCTGCGCGACGGCGTCCAGGTCACCCGGTACGCCGCCGACGGCCCCGGCGTCTTCGCCGTCTCCCGCGTGCTGCCCTCCGACCGCGTCGAGTACGTCGCCGCGGTGAACAACGCCGACAGCCCGCAGACTGTCACGGTGGACACCTGGTCGGCCGGCACCACCTTCACCGGCGTGTACGGCGGCGCGGCCGCCACCGCCGCGGGCGCGGACGGCAAGCTCGCCCTGACCGTGCCCGCCATGTCGGCGGTCGTGCTCAAGGCCGGCCGGGCGATCCCACAGGCCGGTGCGGCCCCGCAGGTCACGCTGACCGAGCCGGGTGACGCCCCGGTCGCCACCAAGATCGCCGTCACCGCCCAGGTGACCGGCGACCCGCTGGCCACGGTCACCTTCGCGGCCCGCCCCGAGGGCGGCCGTTGGACGCTGCTCGGCCGGGCCGACACCGCCCCGTACACCGTCCACCACGACCTGACCGGCCTGGCCGGCGGCACGAAGGTGGAGTACAAGGCCGTGGTCCGCGACGGCAAGGGCCGGATCTCCACCGCCCGCACCACCGGTGTGGTCGGCACCCCCGCCCAGGGGGCCTCCCGGGACTGGGCGGTCGTGCACTACCAGCGCCCGGCCGGTGGCTACGACGACTGGGGCCTGTACGCCTGGGGCGACATCGACCCGGCGTACGCCACCGACTGGCCCAAGGGGCAGCCGTTCGCCGGTGAGGACTCCTACGGCCGGTTCGCCTGGGTGAAGCTGAAGCCGGGCGCCAAGTCGGTCGGCTTCCTGGTGGTCGACAAGGACGGGAACAAGGACGTCGCCAACGACCGCACCATCGACGTGACGCAGACCGGCGAGGTCTGGGTCAAGCAGGGCGACCCGACGCTCTACCCGACCCGGCAGGCCGCCACCGGCGAGCCCGACCCGGCCGTCGCGGAGGGCACCGCCGTCATCCACTGGCGCAAGGCCGACGGCAACTACGACGGCTGGGGCCTGCACCTCTGGGACGGCGCCGCCAACCCGACCGACTGGTCCAGCCCGCTCAAGCCGGAGAAGATCGACTCCTTCGGCGCCGTGTTCCGGGTGCCGCTGGCCGCCGGGGCGACCGGGCTGAACTACATCATCCACAACGGTGACGCCAAGGATCAGCCTGACGACCAGCGGTTGGACTTCGCCGCCGCCGGCCGTGAGGTGTGGCTGCTCGGCGGGGTCCCGGGCCGGTTGCTGCCCGCCAGCACCACCGGGGTGGCCAAGGACGTCGACATCGCCAAGCAGAAGGCGCAGTGGATCGACCGGTCCACCATCGCCTGGCCGACCGGGCCCACCGACGGCAAGCGGTACGCCCTCGCGGTCGCCCCGGACGGCGGCCTGACCGTCGCCGACGGCGAGCTGTCCGGGACGTACACGACGCTGCCGTTGCGGGCGCAGCGCAACGGGCTCACCGAGGCCCAGCGCGCGGCCTACCCGCACCTCTGGTCCTACCAGGCCTTCTCGCTGGACCGGGCCGACCTGGGCAAGGTGCCGGCGGCGCTGCGTGGGCAGCTGGTGGTCACCGAGCGCGACGCCGAGGGCAAACTGCTCGGCGCGACCGGGGTGCAGATCCCCGGCGTGCTCGACGACGTGTACCGCCGGGCCACCGACGTGAAGCTCGGCCCCACCTTCGCCGGCAGGGTGCCCACCCTGTCGGTGTGGGCGCCGACCGCCCGGACCGTCGCGCTGGAGCTCTTCGACTCCCCGACGGCGCAGCCGCGGACGGTGGCGATGCGCCGCGACGACCGCACCGGCGTCTGGTCGGTGCGCGGCATGCGGGACTGGGCCGGGAAGTACTACCGCTACCAGGTGCGGGCGTGGCAGCCGGCCGCACAGAAGGTGGTCACCGCGTCGGTGACCGACCCGTACTCGGTGGCGCTGGCGCCGAACTCGACGCACAGCCAGATCGTCGACCTGACCGACCCGGCCCTCGCGCCGGCCGGCTGGGCGGCGCTGCGCAAGCCGGCCGCGGCGCCGGCCGCGAAGGCGCAGATCTCCGAGCTGTCGGTGCGGGACTTCTCCATCGCCGACGACACCGTGCCGGTCGAGCGGCGGGGCACCTACCTCGCCTTCACCGACCCGCGCACGGCCGGGATGAAGCACCTCAAGGCGCTCGGCGACGCGGGGGTGAACTACCTGCACCTGCTGCCGGCGTTCGACTTCGCCACCATCCCCGAGCGGCGGGCCGAGCAGGCCCAGCCGGACTGCGACCTGGCCAAGCTGCCGCCGGACTCCGACCAGCAGCAGAAGTGCGTCGCCGCGGTCGCGGAGTCCGACGGCTACAACTGGGGGTACGACCCGCTGCACTACACCGTGCCGGAGGGCGGCTACGCCGTCGACCCGAACGGCGCGAAGCGGACCACCGAGTTCCGCCAGATGGTCGCCGGGGTCAACCAGGCCGGCCTGCGCGTGGTGATGGACGTCGTCTACAACCACACCTCGGCCGCCGGCACCGACGGAAAGTCGGTGCTCGACCAGGTGGTGCCGGGCTACTACCACCGGCTGCTGGAGGACGGCAGCGTCGCCAACTCGACCTGCTGCGCCAACACCGCCCCCGAGCACGCCATGATGGGCAAGCTCGTGGTGGACTCCCTGGTCACCTGGGCCAAGGCGTACAAGGTGGACGGCTTCCGCTTCGACCTGATGGGGCACCACCCGAAGGCGAACATCCTGGCCGTCCGCGCCGCGCTGGACCAGCTGACGCTCGCCCGCGACGGCGTCGACGGGAAGAAGATCCTGCTGTACGGCGAGGGTTGGAACTTCGGCGAGGTCGCCAACGACGCCCGGTTCGTGCAGGCCACCCAGGCCAACATGGCCGGCACCGGGATCGGCACCTTCAACGACCGGCTCCGCGACGCGGTCCGCGGCGGTGGCCCGTTCGACGGCAACCCGCGGGTGCAGGGCTTCGCCTCCGGCCTGTTCAGCGACCCCAACGGTGACCCGGTCAACGGCTCGGCCGCCGAGCAGAAGGCCCGGCTGCTGCACTACCAGGACCTGATCAAGGTCGGGCTGACCGGCAACCTGCGCGGCTACCGGTTCACCGACAGCGCCGGCAAGCAGGTCACCGGCGCCCAGGTGGACTACAACGGGGCGCCGGCCGGCTACACGGCCGCGCCGGGCGAGGCGGTCACGTACGTCGACGCGCACGACAACGAGATCCTGTTCGACGCGCTGGCGTACAAGCTGCCGCAGGGCACGTCCGCGGCGGACCGGGCCCGGATGCAGGTGCTGGCCCTGTCCACCACCGCGCTCGGCCAGGGGACCGGTTTCGTGGCGGCGGGCTCCGAGCGGCTGCGCTCGAAGTCGCTGGACCGCAACTCGTTCAACTCCGGTGACTGGTTCAACCAGATCCGCTGGGACTGCGCCCAGGGCAACGGCTTCGGCGCCGGTCTCCCGCCGGCGCAGGACAACCAGGACAAGTGGTCGTACGCGAAGCCGCTGCTGGCCGATCCGAAGCTGGTGCCGGACTGCGCCGCGATCAACCTGGCCGACGCCCGGTACGCGGAGCTGCTGCGGATCCGGGAGTCCTCGCCGGTGTTCGGGTTGGCCACCGCCGACCAGGTGCAGCGGCGGGTCGCGTTCCTGCTCTCCGGTGAGAAGGAGACCCCGGGCGTGCTGACCATGACCCTCGACGCCCGTGGGCTCGGTGGGAGGTGGAAGTCGGTGACCGTGGTCTTCAACTCGACCCCGCAGGCGGCGACGCAGCAGGTCGCCAGGCTGCGCGGGGCCGACGTGACGCTGCACCCGGTGCTGCGGAACTCGGCCGACGAGGCGCTGCGGTCGGCGTCCTTCAACCGCGCCAGCGGCACGTTCACCGTGCCGGGGCGCAGCGTGGCGGTCTTCGTCCAGCGGTGACGCCGGACAGGTGAACCGGCTCCCTCCACCTCGGTGGAGGGAGCCGGTTCGCGTTGGAGCGTCACGCGGTCGGTCCGGTCAGTTGAAGCACTCCTTGACCGTGCCCGCGCAGTTGGTCGGGTCGTTGTCGGTCACGGTCGACTCGTCGTCGAGCCGGACCCGGCCCTCGTGGTTGAGGATGCCGCCGGCGACCCGGTGCAGCTTGGCGGTGTCGGTGGCGGTGTTCTTCGTGACCCTGGTGTCGGTCAGGGTGACCGTGCCCCGGTTGTTGAAGATGCCGCCGCCGTTGAGCGCGGTGTTGCCCTTGATGACGTCGTCCCGCAGGGTCAGCCGGGCGTTGTCGCCCTCGCTCTCCGCCCACTCCTGGAAGCCGTCCTCCACCTTCAGCAGCTCCGCCTCGCCGTTGAAGATGCCGCCGCCGAACCGGCCGGCGGTGTTGTCCACGACAGCGCTGTCGGCCACGGTGGCGTTGGCCTCGTGCTCGCCGTCGCGCCCGTCGCCGGGCTTGGACTCGACGGACTCACGCTTCTTCTCGCCACCGGTGTTGTAGATGCCGCCACCGTCCTTGCTGGCGTGGTTCTTCGCGACGAGGACGTGCTCGACGTCCAGGTCGGTGTTGTGGGCGTAGATGCCGCCACCGTTCTCGCAGGCGTTGTTGTCCTTCACCGTGGCGCGCTCGTGGTGCTCACGGCCGTAGTCGCCGCCGAAGTCGCCGGCGCCGGTGCCGCCCTTGCCCTTGTCGCCGGCCTTGTCCTCGGACTTGTGCTCGCCCTTGTCCTCGGCCTTGCCCTTGTCCTCGGCCTTGCCCTTGTCGCCGGCCTTGTCCTCGGCCTTGTTCTCGTCCTTGTTCTCGGCCTCGTCCTCGTACTTGTTGCCGTAGTCGCGGCCCTGGGCCTCTTCGTCGTACTTCTTGCCGTAGTCGCCGCCCTGGGCGTTCTCGTCGTACTTCTTGTCGTGCTCGCCGTGCTTCTCGTCCTCGCCGGCGATCTTGACGTACCCGCCGGAGCTGAAGACGCCACCGCCGTTGTGGCCGGCGTTGTTGCCGTCGACCGCGCTGTCGATGATGTCCACGGAGCCAACCTTGTCCTTGTCCCGGTCCTCGCGGCCCGGCACCAGGCTCGGGGCGTCCTTGTAGTCCTTCTTGCCGTGCCCGTTGGCGACGCCGCCGCCGTTCTCGCCGGCGGTGTTGTTGACGATCTTCGAGTCCTCGACGTGGAGCAGGCCGAGGTTGAAGATGCCGCCGCCGTTCTCGCGGGCGTGGTTGTCGGCGATCTTGCTGTGTTCGATGTCGACCCGGCCGTAGTTGGCGATGGCGCCGCCGTTGCCCTCGGCGTTGTTGCGGGTCAGGGTGACCTTCTTGAGGTGGGCGCTGCCGCCGTGCTCGACCAGCAGGGCGCCGCCGTCGGCCTCGTCCTCCTTGCCGGGCTTCCGGAACCCGGGAGCCGCCTGGGCACCACCTGCGGCGCCCGACGCGCTCGGGCCGCCCGGGATCTGGCCGTACTTGAACTCGGCGGCGTTGCCGCCGGTGATGGTCAGGTCCTTCAGGGTGAGGTCGCCGCCGTCGGCGACCCGGAAGAGCCGGAAGGCGTCCTCGGAGTCCCGCTTGATGGTGGCGTCGTTGCCCTTGATGGTGATCTCCTGCTTGATGGTCGGCAGTGCGCCACCGGACTTCTTGTCGGCGAAGTCCAGCTCGTAGGTGCAGTGCTCGGCCAGCTTGATGGTGCCGCCCTCGTCCCGGTTGGCCAGGTCGAGTGCCTCGACGAGCTTGTCGTCGTCGCAGGGGACCTCCCGCACGCGGCCGTGCTCGTCCTTGGCGTCGTAGCGGTCCTTGGCCTCCTTGGCGTCGCGGGCGTCCCGGTCCTCGCCGCGACCGGCGTCGTCCTTGAGCTGGGCGGTCGACCACTTCACGTCGGTGACCCGGTGGGGGCCGACGGCCCCGGTGGTCGCGTACGCGACGCCGGCGAGGCTGACCGCTCCGGTCAGACCCACGACACCGGTCGCCAGCCAGAGCCGCGAGCGACGGAACGGGGAGGTTGTCTCACGAGTGGCGTCAACGTTATTGCGAAGGTAGTTGGACATCGGAGCTCTCTGCCCTCTCCTTGTACCTGACAAGGTCGCTTCGTCACAGCGAGGCGGCCTTCGCTACAAATCGGTTGTAGCTGCTGAACAACACCGTATGAGAACCTTCTTCGCCTCGTGGCCATATACGAAAAAAGCCCACATTCGGTGTGGGCCGGGCCGGGTGGGACGGAAGGCGTACGGGGTCGACGTCGGGCGGCCATCGGGGACGGCGACCGCATTCGTGTCCGTAGGGCGGTCCCTTCCCGCCCGGCCGGACGGGAAGGGGCCCCTCGGGTATGTGGTGGTTCAGCGGAAGCAGTCCTTGACCGTCCCGGCGCAGTTGGTCGGGTCGTTGTCGGTGACGGTGGACTCGTCGTCGAGGCGTACCGTGCCCTCGTTGTTGAGGATGCCGCCGGCGACCCGGTGCAGCTTGGCCGCGTCGGTGGCGGTGTTCCGCGCGACCCTGGTGCCGGTCAGGTCGATCGCGCCCTTGTTGTTGAAGATGCCGCCGCCGTTGAGGGCGGTGTTGCCCTTGATCTCGGTGTGCCGCAGGGCGAGGGACGCGTTGTCGTCCCGGCCCCCGGATCGATCCCCGAAGCCCTCCGCGACGTCGACCTTGCCGGTCTCACCGTTGAAGATGCCGCCCCCGAAGCGACCGGCCGTGTTGTCGGCGATGCGGCTGTCGGCGATGGCGCCGTGGCCCGCCCGCCCGTTGTCCGCGCTGGCCGTGCTGGTGCCGTCCGACGTCACCACGACCCAGCGCTCACCCCCGGAGTTGACGACGCCGCCGCCGTCGGTCACGGCGTGGTTCCGGGTGACCGCGACGTGGTCGAGGTCGAGGTCGGTGTCGTTGGCGTAGACGCCGCCGCCGCTGGCGCAGGCCCGGTTCCGGTCGACCGCCCCGTAGGAGATCGCGACGAAACCGCTGAAGCTGAAGAGTCCACCGCCGTTGTGGCCGGCGCTGTTGCCGGCGACGACGCTGCGCCGGATGTCGACGCTGCCGCCGTCCTGGTGGCCGTCGCCGGGCTCACCCGGGTGCGGCGCGTCCTTGTCGTGGGCCTTGCCGTTGGCGATGCCGCCGCCGCTGTCGCCGGCGGTGTTGTCCACGATCCGCGACTTCTCGACGCTGAGCAGGGCGGCGTTGAAGACGCCCCCGCCGCCGTGGCCGGCGTGGTTGTCCTCGATGACGCTCTGCTCGACGTCGACGCGGCCGTAGTTGGCGATCGCGCCGCCGTTGCCCTCGGCGTTGTTGCGGATGAGCCTGACCTTCTCGAGGTGGGCGCTGCCGCCGTGCTCGACCAGCAGGGCGCCGCCGTCGGCCTCGCCCTTCCTGGCCGGCTTGGGGACCGCGGGGGTCGCCTGGGTGCCCTCCGCGCCGCCCGGGGTCGGGCCGTACTTGAACTCGGCGGCGTTGCCGCCGGTGATGGTCAGGTCCTTCAGGGTGAGGTCGCCGCCGTCGGCGACCCGGAAGAGCCGGAAGGCGTCCTCGGAGTCCCGCTTGATGGTGGCGTCGTTGCCCTTGATGGTGATCTCCTGCTTGATGGTCGGCAGTGCGCCACCGGACTTCTTGTCGGCGAAGTCCAGCTCGTAGGTGCAGTGCTCGGCCAGCTTGATGGTGCCGCCCTCGTCCCGGTTGGCCAGGTCGAGTGCCTCGACGAGCTTGTCGTCGTCGCAGGGGACCTCCCGCACGCGGCCGTGCTCGTCCTTGGCGTCGCGGTGGCCCCTGGCCTCCCTGGCCTCGCGGGCGTCCCGGTCCTCGCCGCGACCGGGGCCCTCGTCGCCGTCCGCAACGTTCTCCTCGGCCGCCGGGCCGGCGTCGCTCACGTTCTGCCGCGCCGTGGTGGCCTGCTGGTCCGACCGTCGCTGGGCGTCGTCGGAGGTGTTCTCGCGTGCGGCCAGGCCCCCCAGTGCGGCCAGGCCGACGACGCCGGTCAACCCGGCCACGCCGGTGGCGACCCAGAGGGCCCGCCGTCGCTTCGGCGGCGGGCCGGTGGGCGTCCCCTCGTCGGAAGTGGTTACGTCGTTGGACATCGGAGCCTTCCGCCCTTTCCTGCTACCAGACGGGCCGCGCCGACCGAAGGGGCGCGACCAGCTACAAATCGGCTGCAGCCTGTGATCGCCACCGTATGAGAACGATCCTCGCAAGAAAGGTGAATCCGAAGAAAAGCCGCGTAATCGGGCAGACAGCATGAGGTCCGTCGACGACGACGGGCCCCGGCCCCGGTGTTCGCACACCGGGATCCGGGGCCCGTCGAGGGGCTTTCGCAGGTCAGCCGGGCAGTCGGGGGCCCGCCTCGCGCTGCTCGGCCAGCCAGGTCTCCACCTCGTCCGAGCGGCGCGGCAGGCCGGCGGAGAGGTTCACCGAGCCGGTCGCGGTGACCAGGATGTCGTCCTCGATGCGGACGCCGATGCCGCGCAGCTCCTCCGGGACCAGCTCGTCCTCGGGCTGGAAGTAGAGCCCCGGCTCGACGGTCAGCACGTAGCCCTCACCGAGCGCGCCGTCCCGGTAGTTCTCCTTGCGGGCGTTGGCGCAGTCGTGCACGTCGATGCCGAGCATGTGGCTGGTGCCGTGCAGCGTCCACCGCCGGTAGACCGTCGAGGTCGGGTCCATCGCCTCGTCCACGCTCACCGGCAGCAGGCCCAGGTCCTTCAGCGCCTCGGCGAGCACCCGCATGGCGGTCAGGTGCACGTCCCGGAACGCCACGCCGGGCCGGATGATGTCGATGGCCGCCTGCTGGGCGGTGTAGACGGCGTCGTACACCTGGCGCTGCAGGGGGGTGAAGCGGCCGTCGACCGGCAGCACCCGGGTGACGTCGGCGGTGTAGAGGTTGCGGTTCTCCACGCCCATGTCCATCAGCAGCAGCTCGCCCGGGCGGGTGGCGCCGTGGTTGTGCACCCAGTGCAGGATCGTCGCGTGCTCGCCGGCGCCGACGATCGAGCCGTAGCCGACGTCGTTGCCGTCGTGCCGGGCGCGCAGCGCGAAGATCCCCTCCAGCAGCCGCTCGGAGACCCGCCGGTCGGCCGGCAGCGCCCGGGCCACATCCTCGAAGCCCCGGACGGTGGCGTCGCACGCCTCCTGGAGCTGGGCGATCTCCCACTCGTCCTTGACCAGCTTGAGCTCCGAGATGGCGATGGCCAGCTCCCGGTCGCGGGCCGGCTGGCCCTCGGTGCGCGGGCCGTCGTAGGGACGCACAGCCGCGTCCACCCCGGCGTCGAAACCGCGCAGCACCCGGGTACGCCCCGGCGCGCAGTCGGCCAGCGCGGCCTCCAGCTCGGTCAGGTCGGCCGTCGGCAGCCCCAGCTCGGTCGACTTCTCGCTCAGGGTGTGCCGCCGGCCCACCCACAGCTCGCCGTTGCGGCTGCGGAAGAACTCGTCGGTCACCCGGGACGAGCGGGGACGCATGTAGAGCACGGGGTCGTGGCCCGAGCCGTTGGGGCGCAGCACCAGGACGCTGTCCGGGTCGAGGTCGCCGGTGAGGTACGCGAAGTCGCTGCCGGGCCGGAACGGGTGGTCGGTGTCGTTGGCGCGTACCTTCTCGCCGCCGGTCGGGATGACCAGGGTCTCCCCGGGGAACGCCGCGGAGAGCGCGGCGCGGCGCTTGGCGTGGTTGGGCACCTCGGGTCGGGGTCCCACCGGCAGCTCGGTGTCCCGCCAGCCCTGCCGCATGAAGGCCAGGAACGCCTCCGGGAAGTCCGGGTCGTGTGATTCCGTGCCGTCCGCCGGCTTTCCCTGGGCCCGCTCCTCGGCCATGATCCGCCTCCCTGTCGCCTCGTCGCTGGACCAGACGGTACCGCGCACGGGTTCGAGCGGGTCTGCCGAGGCGGCCTCATGAGTCCGATTTGCGTGCAAAAATTCCTGGTATGTGTGGACTTCTGGCATTTTTCAGTGCGCACGGAAACGCGGCAAACCGGCGGGATGCCGTCGCCGAGGCGCTGGAGTGCCTGCATCACCGCGGCCCCGACGAGACCGGGGTGGAGGTGGTCGGTGACACCACCGGCCGCCGCACCGACGTGGTCTTCGGGCACAAGCGGCTGGCGATCATCGACGTGGAGTCCAGCCACGAGCCGCTGTCGTACGCCGACGGCCGCTACCTGCTCACCTACAACGGCGAGATCTACAACTACGTCGAGCTGCGCGACGAGCTGATCCGGGACTTCGGCGCCCGGTTCGCCACCGCCGGGGACGGCGAGGTGATCGTCGCCGGCTACCACCACTGGGGCGAGCAGGTGCTCAACCGGCTGCGCGGGATGTTCGCCTTCGTGATCTGGGACCGCCAGGAGCGGCGGGCCTTCGGCGCGCGGGACCGCTTCGGCATCAAGCCGCTCTACCACCTGGAGACCCCGGACGGGCTCTACCTGGCCTCGGAGAAGAAGGCGCTGCTGCCGTTCGCGCCGTCGGCGCGTACCGGTGACGCCGGGGTGGACGCGGCGAACCTCAGCCACTACCTCACCCTCCAGTACGTCCCGGAGCCCGGCACCCTGCACAAGGGGATCGGCCGGATCGGCTCGGGGGAGTGCCTGACCTGGAGCCCGGGGTACCGCATCGACGTCCGCCGCTGGTACCGGCCGGTGTTCCGGCCCGCCCCGGTCGCCGACGAGCAGCGGCTCTACGACCGGATCCGGGAGACGCTGCGGGAGAGCGTACGGATGCACATGCGCTCCGACGTGCCGGTCGGCTCGTTCCTGTCCAGCGGCATCGACTCCACCGCGGTGGTCGCCCTGGCCCGCGAGTTCAACCCGAACATCCTCACCTTCACCGTCGGCTTCGACGTGGACGGCTACTCCGAGATCGACGTGGCCCAGGAGTCGGCCCGGCACCTCGGCGTGACCACCATCCCGACCAAGATCGGGCCACAGGACATGATCGACGCGCTGCCGAAGATCGTCTGGCACCTGGACGACCCGGTGGCCGACCCGGCGCTGGTGCCGCTCTACTTCGTGGCCAAGAAGGCCGCCGAGCACGTCACCGTGGTCCTCTCCGGCGAGGGCGCGGACGAGTTCTTCGGCGGGTACACCATCTACCGGGAGCCGCTGTCGCTGGCAGGCGTCAACGGGCTGCCCCGGGGCCTGCGGGCCGGGCTGCGCGCGCTGGCCCGGGTGATCCCGCAGGGGGTCAAGGGGCGCAGCTTCCTGGAGCGCGGCACCACCCCGATCGAGCAGCGCTACTACGGCAACGCCCGGATGTTCACCGAGGACGAGAAGCGCCGGCTGCTGCGCCAGTACGACCCGTCGGTGCGCTACACCGACGTCACCGCGCCGATCTACGCCGAGTCCACCGAGCTGGACGACGTCACGAAGATGCAGTACGTCGACCTCTACACCTGGCTGCGCGGGGACATCCTGGTCAAGGCCGACCGGATCTCGATGGCCCACTCGCTGGAGGTGCGGGTGCCCTTCCTCGACCGGGAGGTCTTCGACGTCGCGGCCGGCATCCCGGTCGACCTGAAGATCCCGCCCCGCTCCGACGCCACCAAGTACGCCATGCGCCAGGCGCTGCGCGACGTCGTGCCGCCGCCGATCGTGAACCGTCGCAAGCTGGGCTTCCCCACCCCGACCCGGGTCTGGCTGCGCGGGGAGATGTACGAGTGGGCCCGGCACGTGCTGGCCACCTCCGGCGCCGGTGAACTGGTCGACCTGCCGTACGCGATGCGGCTGCTGGAGGCGCACAAGCGGGGCGAGGCCGACAACTCCCGCAAGGTGTGGACGGTGCTGATCTTCTGCGTCTGGCACGCGATCTTCGTCGAGCGGACCCTCGACCCGGGCATCGAGCGCAACCGCTCCGCCCTGCTCACCAAGCCGGTCGTCGGCAGCATGGTCAGATGAAAGCAGGGGCCCCCTCTTAACGCCTGGCGTTGTAAAGGGGGCCCCTTTTAACACGTCACCCGGTCAGCGGCCGGTGCAGCCGACCGTCGGGGCGGTGTTGGCGCCCGAGGTGTTGGCGGTGAAGCCGAAGGTGGTGGTCGCCTCCGGCGCGACCGTGCCGTTCCAGGCGGCGTTGGTCACCGTCACCGCGGCCCCGCTGGTGCTCAGCGTGCCGTTCCAGACCGAGTTCAGGCCCTGCCCGCTGGGCCAGGTCCAGCTCGCCGTCCAGCCCGCGTACGTGCGGGTGGTGTGGTTCATGATCGTGACCTCGCCCTGGAAGCCGCCCGGCCAGGAACCGACCACCTTGTAGACCGCCATGCACCCGCCGGTCGGCATGGTGGGCGTGGGCGTCGGGCTCGGCGAGGTCGGCGTCGGCGTGGGTGTCGGGGTCGGACCCGTGGGCGTGGGCGTGGGGTTGGTCGGCGTCGGCGACGGGGTGCCGCCCGGGCCTGCCCCGGTCACCTCCCCGTTGCCGCCGTCGAAGGTCACGTCCGAGCAGCCGAAGAAGTTCTCCTGGCTGTCCGAGCGGACCCAGCGGGAGTAGACGACGTGCCGGCCGCTCTTGTTCCCCGGCAGGGTGCCGGTGAAGTAGTAGTGCCCGTCGTTGGTGCCCGGCGAGCCGATCGACGGTGGGTTGGTGACCGTCAGGAACGGCTGCTCCTCCAGGTCGCTCCAGGCCAGCGGCCGGGTCGGGCTCCAGCTGTCCTTCGTGACGTAGAAGTAGAAGGTGCCCGGATGGTGCGCCCAGTTGCTGTACCGGAACTCCATCGTCCGCCCGGCGGTCAGGTGGGTGACCGGCCAGTCCGCGCGGGCGGCGTCGTAGCCGCTGAAGCCCGGGTTGCCGCCGCTGCACAGCTTGCCGTCCGGGATGAAGCCGACGGTCCGGCCACCGGCGTCGGAGCGCAGCACGCCGAACCAGTTGTAGAGCGAGTTCGACCCGCTCTCGGCGACCGCCGCGGCGCAGGCCGGGTTGTTCGGCCTGATCTCCCCGGTGGCGCTCAGGCCGTCCTTCCAGCACAGGTACGTCCGGGCGCCCGGGGTCATCGCCGCGCCGTGCGCGGCGGCCGGATCGGGGCCGGTGGCCAGGGCGAACGCCCCGGCGACGAGGGTGGCGGCCGCGGTGAGCAGCGCGGCCGTACGGGATCGGTGCACGGGAACTCCTTGTGGTGGGGGAGCCCGCTGACGCGCGCGGCGGTGCCCGGCCGGCCCGCGGCGACAGGGGTGACGATCACGGCTACGGCTGCCGCGCCCAGCCGGTGGACGCGGGCCGTCGTCGGTCCGCCGGTGGCGGACCGGTGCCCTCGCGTTGATCGGAGCCCGGCGCCGGCGGCGCGGCAGCCCCCGCGCACGATCCGGCAGGGTCATCCCAGCACACCACCGACCGTCAGGGCAATAGGCGCATCTCGATGCGTCAGTAGCGTTCGACGAGGTGCTCCCGCCCGGCCGGCGGATCGTACGGCTCCGGCCAGAACTCCGTGACGCGGCTGATCGCTCCGGCATTGTCCAGCTCGAAGAAGGTGGTCGCGGGCTGGGCCCCGCCGTCGACGGTGAACGACGTCCAACTGGCCGCGTGGCGGCCGGAGCCGACCACCCGGACGACCGTCAGGTGCCAGTCGCCCGGGTACTCCTGGTTGAACCGCAGGTAGTCCCGGCGGCCGTGGATCCGCTCCCGGGTCTGCGGGAGGTCGTAGACGACGTCCTCGGCGAGGAGCGCCCCGAAGCGGACCCAGTCCCGGGCCTCGCACGCCGCCCAGTACGCCAATACGGTGTCTTCAGCAGTCGCCACGGCGGGGAGTGTGCCAGCCTGGTGCGACGGAAACCGAGCTCTGGAGGAGTCGTGGGATACGCGGTGGTGCTCGGCGAGGCGCTGGTCGACCTGCTCGACGCCGAGTGCGAGGGCCGGCCGGTCTTCCGGCAGGAGATCGGCGGCGGCCCGCTCAACGTGGCGGTCGGGGTGTCCCGGCTCGGCGGCACGGCGCAGTTCGTCGGCTCGCTCGGCGACGACGTGCTGGCCGACCGGATCCGCGCCTTCCTGGGCGCCGCCGGGGTGGGGCTGGCCGGGACGGTCACCGTGCCCGCCCCGACCGCGCTCGCGGTGGCCACCCACGCCGGCGCCGAACCGGACTTCCGCTTCTACGGCGAGCCGCCGTCGTACGGCCTGCTCACCGCCGACGACCTGGATGTCGCCCTGGTCGAGGGCGCCGACGTGCTCTACGCCGGGTCGATCGTGCTGCTGAGCCCGCCGGTGCTGGCCGCCGCCCGCCGGGCCTGGTCGCTCGCCACGGGCCTGCGGGTGCTCGACCCGAACGTGCGTCCCCGGCTGCTCGACGGCCCGGCCGCGCTGGCCGGGCTCCGCGAGATCGTGGTGGAGTTCGCCGCCGGGGCGCACCTGGTGAAGCTCAGCGCCGCCGACGCCGCGCTGCTCTGGCCGGGCGAGCCGGTCGAGGGCGTCGCCGCGTACCTGCGGGAGCTGGGCGCGGGCACCGTGGTGGTCACCCTGGGCGCGGACGGGGCGGTGGTCGCCGCCGGCCCCGACCCGGTACGCGTCCCCGCGCCGAAGGTCCGCGCGGTAGACGCCACCGGCGCGGGCGACTCGGTGATGGCCGCGCTCATCGCCGACCTGCTGGTCGACGGCGAGCCGGTCGAGCCGACCGGCTGGCACGAGCGGGTGGCGTTCGCGCTGCGGGTCGCCGGGCTGGTCTGCGAGTCACCGGGCGGCGCCGTCTCGATGCCCACCCGCGCCGAGGTGCTGCGCCGTTACACCTGAGCCGGGCCGCTGAGCCCGAGGCGGGTCGTTACGCCTGAGCCGGGCCGGCCGGCGTCAGGCCGAGCCGTCGAGTTCGGCGTAGCCGCGGCGGGCGGCGACCAGCCCCGGCCGGGCGCCGAACGGGCTCTCGGCGGCCACCCGCTCCGGCGGCGCGCCCCCCGTGTGCGCGGCCCGGATCAGCCACGCCTGGTCGACCAGCCGGCGGTGCTGCTCCCGGACGAAGTCCACCCCGACCGGCTCGCCGTGCCCCGGCACCACCACCGTGGCCCCGGTGGTCAGCCGGAGCAGGTCGGCCACCGCGTCCGGCCAGCGCAGCGGGTACGAGTCCTCGAACGCCGGTGGCCCGCTGCGCTCCACCAGGTCCCCGGCGACCAGCACGTCCGCGTCCGGCACGTGCACCACCAGGTCGGCGTCGGTGTGCCCGGGGCCGGGGTGGCGCAGCACCACCCGCCGACCGCCCACGTCGAGCACCGTCTCGGTGTGCACGGTGTGCGTCGGGGCCAGCAGCTCCGTGTCGGCCAGCTCCGCGGCCAGCTCCGGTCGCTCGGCGCGCATCTCCTCGTACGCCTGCCGGCGCAGCCGCTGCGGGTCCCGCAGCGCCGCGGCGGCCAGCTCGTGCGCGTACACCGGGCGGGGCGGGTCGGCGGCGAGCGTCGCGTTGCCGAAGCAGTGGTCGAAGTGGTGGTGGGTGTTCACGACCGTCCACGGGGCCGGGGTGACCGCCCGGGCGGCGGCGGCCAACTCGGCGGCCTGCCCGGCGGTGGAGAGGGTGTCCACCAACAGCGCCGCGCCGTCGCCGACCACCAGGGTGACGTTCACCTCCAGCAGCGGCTCGCGCAGCACGTGCACCCGGTCGGCGACCTCGACGAAGCGGAGGCCGCTCACGCCGTCCCCCCGGCCCGGGCCACGAAGCGCCCCCGGTCGACCAGCACCCGCTCCACCCGGCCCCGCGCCACCGTCTCGTCCCCGTCGGTGACGGCGACCTCGAAGGCCAGCCGGCGTCCCCGCACGGCCGCCAGCCGGGCCTGGGCCACCACCGTGCGGCCGACCGGCGTCGCGGCCAGGTGCTCCAGCTCGACCCGGGTGCCGACGGTGGTCCGGCCGACCGGCATCCGGGCCGCCGTGGCGGCGACCGTCGCGGCCTCGGCCAGCGCGAGCACCCGCGGGGTACCCAGCACCGGCACGTCGCCGGAGCCCACCGCCAGCGCGGTGTCGGCATCGGTCACGGTCAACTCGACCCGGCCCGCCAGCCCGGTCTCGAACGGCTGCTCCGGCTGCTCCTGCATGGCCCCAGCCTAGGGGCTGCCCGGGCGCGCCGAGCGGACCGCGCGGACCGTGCCGCGAGGGTGGGCGTCCGGTCCGCCGGCACCCGCCGTTAACCTGGATCGCGATGGCCGTCGTGACTGAGCCCCAGCCCCCCGCCCCCTCCGGTCCGCCCGCACCGGCCGAAGGCGGGCGTCGCCGCGTGATCGCGATGGCGATCTGGGGCGTCGCCTTCGTCGTCTGCTGGCTGGCCATCGGCCTGCCGACCGACCCGGCGTACGCCTTCGTCTGGATCTGGGCGGGGACCATCGCCTGGAACTCGTCCCGCCCGTGGCGCAGCCACCTCCAGTTCGGCCGGGACTGGCTGCCGGTGGTGCTGCTGTTCGTCGCGTACAACCTCTCCCGAGGTTTCGCCGACAACGGGGTGACCCCGCACGCGCTGGAGCTGATCGTCGCCGACCGCTTCCTGGTGGGCTGGGCGACCGGCGGGCAGGTGCCGACCGTCTGGCTCCAGGAGCACCTCTACCGCCCTGCGGTGCACTGGTACGACGTGCTGGCCAGCTGGGTCTACTTCTCGCACTTCGTGGTGGCGCTGACCGCCGCGGCGGTGCTCTGGGTGCGCAACCGGCGCCGCTGGGGGGCGTACATGCGCCGCTGGGGGTTCCTCTGCGCCAGCGGCCTGGTCACCTACTTCCTCTACCCGGCCGCCCCGCCGTGGTGGGCGGCCCAGAACGGGCTGCTCCCCGAGGTGGCCCGGATCTCCACCCGCGGGTGGAAGGAGTTCGGGATGCACGGGGCCGGCAACGTGCTCAACGCCGGCCAGATCGCCTCGAACCCGGTCGCCGCGATGCCGTCGCTGCACACCGCGTGGGCGCTGTTCGTGGTGGTCTTCTTCATGCCGACGGTGCGCCGGCGCTGGTGGCCGCTGCTGCTGGCGTACCCGCTGGCGATGACGTTCACCCTGGTCTACAGCGGCGAGCACTACATCATCGACGTCCTGGTCGGCTGGGCGTACGTGGGCATGGCGTTCCTGGTGGTCGGCCTCGCCGAGCGCGGCTGGACGGCCTGGCGGGACCGGCGCCGGACGGTCGAGGCCGTCCCGGCCCCGGCGGCCCCGGCCGACGACCCGGCCCCGGAGCCGGCCGCCCGCTGACCGCGCCTGCGGGCGTGCCGACCCCGCCGGCTCAGCGGGCGCGGCGCGCGGCGTGCGCCCGCTCGGCCAGCTCGGCCGCCAGGACCCACGCCTCGGCCAGGTCGCGGTGCGGCGCCGCCGCCCCGGCCCCGCCGGCGGTGTCCGCGTGCACGGTGGCCAGCCGCAACCGCCGCTGCACCGGCCCCTGCACCACCCGCACGCTCTGGATCCGGGCGTACGGCACCAGCGCCAGCCGGCGGGTCAGCAGGCCGGAGCGGGCCACGAAGACCCGCTCGTCCAGCCCGGCGCCGAGCGCCTGCCGGCTCAGCGGGCGCAGCCAGCGGGCCCGCCGCGGCGGCGCCGTCGTGGGCAGCTCCGCCAGTCGTACGCCCGGCAGCACCTCCGCCACGACGAGCTCGCCGGTGGCCCGGTCGCCGACCGGCAGCAGCCGGTCCGGCCGGTTCCGGTCGTCCGGCTCGGCGCCCGAGTAGCCGGCCACCTCCAGCCGCAGCCGCAGCCAACCCTTCGGCCGCCACAGCAGCGGCCAGGTCACCCCGACGGTCTGCACCCGCCGCAGCGGCACGGTCTGCGCCCGGGTCTCCAGCAGCCCGTTGCGGATCCGCAGCGTGTCGTCGTCGCGGGCCAGCCGGAAGTTCCAGTCGTCGAGCACCCGGCGGACCGGTTGGAGCAGCACGCCGGCCATCGCGGTCAGCGTGCTGGCCACCGCGATGAACGACCAGGAACCCGCGGAGAGGAACTGGACCACCACGAAGAGCAGGCCGAACGGGAGCAGGAACGCCTGCGGGGTGAGCAGCTGGCTGACCAGCAGGTCGTTGTTGCGTACCCCGTGCAGCGGCCGCCCGGGCGGCTCGGCCGACCCGCCTCCGGGGACCGCGGGACCGGCCGGCGCCGGGCCCGTGGCCGGCACCCGGCCGGCCAGGTCCAGCAGCCGGCCGCGCAGGGCGGCCGCCTCACCGACCCCGAGGTACGCCAGCGGCGCCTCGGTCTTGCCCCCGCCGACCACCTCCAGGCGCAGCTCGGCCAGGCCGGTGAGCTGGGCCAGCAGCGGCCGGACCACCTCCACGGCCTGCAACCGCTCCAACGGGATCGCCCGGGTACGCCGCCAGAGCAGCCCCTCGTGCACCCGCAGTTCCCGCCCGACCACCTGGTAGCCGGTGTTGTACCAGCTGATCACGGCCAGCACGGTGGCGCCGAGGGCGAGCAGCGCCACCATCGCCGCGAACCAGCCGAGACCGACCCGGGACAGCGTCGACCAGGACAGGCCGGCGATCACCACGACCAGCGATTTCGCGCCGTGCAGGGCGGGGCTGAGCGGGTGCAGCCGGCGACGCGGCTCCTCGCCCCCCGGCCCGCCGTCCCAGGGCCACGGCTGGCCGTGGGGTGGTGGCGCGGGCCACGGGTGACCGTCGGGCGGCGGCGCGGGCCAGTGGTGACCCTCGGGCGGTGGCACCGGCCGGTCCGCGCTCACCGGGTCGCCTCGGTTCGCGACTGCGGGGCTCGCAACCCCGGCTCACTCCTCGCGCTCACAGGCCCTCCGCGCGGTCCTCGCCCAGCGCGGTCAGCCGGTCGCGCAGCCGGGACGCCTCGGCGGGGCGCAGCCCGGGCACCCGGGCGTCGCTCGCCGCCGCGGCGGTGTGCAGCTGCACGGTGGCCAGGTCGAAGGCGCGTTCCAGGGGCCCGGCGCTCACGTCGACGAACTGCATGCGGGAGTACGGGACGATGGAGAGCCGCCGGACCAGCAGCCCGTGCCGCACCAGCAGGTCGTCGGGGCGCTCGGCGTACCCCCAGGCCCCGACTGCCCGGACGATGGTGACCGCCCGCCAGGCGCCGGCGAGCACCGCGAGCGCCAGGGCGACACCGAACGCGCGGGCACCGGTGAACGCCCAGGCCACCGCCAGGCCGACCAGCACCACGCCGAGCAGCACCGCCAGCCGGATCAGCTCCACCCAGATCAGGTCGCGGGAGATGGGCTGCCACCGGACCGTGTCCGGCCAGGGCTCCAGGGGGCCGGCCGGGGCCGGGGCCGGACCGCCGTTCTCGTCACCTGTCACCGGTCTGATCCGCTGCGCTGGCTCACCCTTCGAGGGTAGGCGATCCGGGGGCGGCCACCACCTCCCGCAGGAAGCCGCGCGCCGCCAGGAAGTCGCCGAGCGACTCCCGATGCTCGGCACAGGCCAGCCAGGTCTTGCGCCGGTCGGCGTCGTGCAGGCGGGGATTGTTCCAGCGCAACGCCCACAGGGCCGGGGCGCGGCAGCCGCGCGCCGAGCAGACCGGCGCCTCGTCGGCAGGTGGGGGAGACGTCATCCGGGCGAGTCTAGGGGCCGGGACGGGAAGTTTGAGCGCCGGGCGGCCACGGGGGGAGCCGCCCGGCGACGGGTGAATGGTACACACGCCGTCCCCCTCCGTGTCCACCCGTGTTCGGCGATTCGACGGACCGGACGCGGCGGCGAAAATGGGGTTCTCCGCTCCTCGGCTCCCAGCCGGGCATGACAGTCTTGGTACGCACCACGCCGCGACGACCGATCATGCTGTGGAGGACCGGTGGCCCAGCCGACCACGCCCGATGCCCCGACGCCGACCGGCACCCCGCCGGGCACGCCCGCGCCGGTGACCACCCCGGCCGAGGACGCCACGCTGCTCGAGCGGGCGCTGTTCGAGATCAAACGGGTCATCGTCGGCCAGGATCGGATGGTCGAGCGGATGTTCGTGGCGCTGCTGGCCAGGGGGCACTGCCTGCTGGAGGGGGTGCCCGGGGTGGCCAAGACCCTGGCCGTGGAGACGATGGCCCGGGTGGTCGGTGGCTCCTTCGCGCGAGTCCAGTTCACCCCGGACCTGGTGCCCGCCGACATCATGGGCACCCGGATCTACCGGCAGTCCAGCGAGAAGTTCGACGTCGAGCTGGGGCCGGTCTTCGTCAACTTCCTGCTCGCCGACGAGATCAACCGGGCGCCGGCCAAGGTGCAGTCCGCGCTGCTGGAGGTGATGAGCGAGCGGCAGGTCTCCATCGGCGGTGAGTCGCACCGGGTGCCGAACCCGTTCCTGGTGATGGCCACCCAGAACCCGATCGAGCAGGAGGGCGTCTACCCGCTGCCGGAGGCGCAGCGCGACCGGTTCCTGATGAAGATCGTCGTCGGCTACCCGACCGACGCCGAGGAGCGGGAGATCGTCTACCGGATGGGGGTGGCGCCGCCCGAGCCGGCGCCCGTCTTCACCACCTCTGACCTGATCGCCCTCCAGCACCGGGCCGACCAGGTCTTCGTGCACAACGCCCTGGTCGACTACGCGGTCCGGCTGGTGCTGGCCACCCGTACCCCGGCGGAGCACGGCATGCCGGACGTCGCCCGGTTCATCCAGTACGGCGCCAGCCCGCGCGCCTCGCTCGGTCTGGTCCGGGCCACCCGGGCGCTGGCGCTGCTGCGCGGCCGGGACTACGCGCTGCCGCAGGACGTGCAGGACATCGCGCCGGACATCCTGCGGCACCGGCTGGTGCTCAGCTACGACGCGCTCGCCGACGACGTGCCCGCCGACCACGTGGTGCACCGGGTGATGTCCACCATCCCGCTGCCGTCGGTCGCGCCCCGGCAGCAGGCCACCCCGCCACCGGTCGAGCCGCCCGGCGCCGGCTGGCCCGGGCAGCGGCCGTGACCCGACCGGAGCTCTCCCCGGCCGTGGGCGGCGGCGGCCGTACCGAGGCGGTGCTGTCCCGGCTGCAGCTGATGGTCACCCGCAAGCTCGACGGGCTGCTCCAGGGCGACTACGCCGGTCTGCTCCCCGGCCCGGGCAGCGAGGCCGGGGAGTCCCGGGAGTACCGCCCCGGCGACGACGTACGCCGGATGGACTGGCCGGTCACCGCGCGCACCACCATGCCGCACGTACGGCGGACCGTGGCCGACCGGGAACTGGAGACCTGGCTGGCGGTGGACCTGTCGGCCAGCCTCGACTTCGGCACCGGCCAGTGGCTCAAGCGGGACGTGGTGGTCGCCGCGGCGGCCGCCCTGGCCCACCTGACCGTGCGGGGCGGCAACCGGATCGGCGCGGTGGTCGGCACCGGCGGGCCGGCCGGGGACGGGGGAGCGGGGACCGTGCTGCGGTTGCCCGCCCGCAACGGGCGCAAGGAGGCGCAGGGACTGCTGCGGGCCATCGCCGGCGCCCCGGTCCGTCCCGGGCGCAGCGACCTGGGCGCCCTGATCGACTTGCTCAACCGCCCGCCCCGGCGGCGTGGCCTGGCCGTGGTCATCTCGGACTTCCTGGCGCCGCCGGAGCAGTGGAGCCGGCCGGTCCGTAAGCTCCGGTTCCGGCACGACGTGCTGGCGATCGAGGTGGTCGACCCGCGCGAGTTGGAGCTGCCCGACGTGGGGGTGCTGCCGGTGGTCGACCCGGAGACCGGGGAACTGCACGAGGTGCAGACCGCCGACCCGCGGCTGCGCCGCCGCTACGCCGAGTCGGCCGCCGCCCAGCGTGCCGCGATCTCCACCACCCTGCGTGGCGCCGGTGCCGCCCACCTGCGCCTGCGTACCGACCGAGACTGGCTGCTGGACATGGTGCGGTTCGTCGCCGCGCAGCGGCACGCCCGCACCCGGGGGACGACACGATGATCCGTTTTCTGCAACCGTGGTGGCTGCTGGCCGTGCTGCCGGTGCTCGCTCTGGCCGCCGCGTACGTCTGGCGGCAGCGGCGGCGCAAGGCGTACGCGATGCGGTTCACCAACGTGGACCTGCTGCGTACCCTGGCTCCGAAGGGGTTGGGCTGGCGGCGGCACGCGCCGGCCACCGCGTTCCTGCTCTGCCTGCTGATCCTCGCCACGGCGCTGGCCCGGCCGGCGATGGACACCCGGGAGCCGCTGGAGCGGGCCACGGTCATGCTCGCCATCGACGTGTCGCTGTCCATGCAGGCCGACGACGTGGCGCCGAACCGGCTGGAGGCGGCGCAGGAGGCGGCGAAGCAGTTCGTCGGGGAGCTGCCGGCCAGCTACAACCTGGGGCTGGTCTCGTTCGCCAAGTCGGCCAACGTGCTGGTCTCGCCGACCAAGGACCGGGGCGCGGTGACCAGCGCCATCGACGGGCTGGTGCTGGCCGAGTCGACGGCCACCGGTGAGGCGGTCTTCACCTGCCTGGAGGCGATCCGGTCGGTGCCCGCCGACGGCGCCGCCGGCATCCCGCCGGCCCGGATCGTGCTGCTCTCCGACGGCTACCGCACGTCCGGCCGCTCGGTGGAGGAGGCGGCCGCGGCGGCGCAGGCGGCCAACGTGCCGGTCTCCACGATCGCCTTCGGCACCGACTCGGGTCAGGTCGACATCGGCGGGCAGTTGCAGCGGGTGCCGGTGGACCGGATGGCTCTGGCAGAACTGGCCGAGACCACCGAGGGGTACTTCTACGAGGCGGCCTCGGTGAGCGAGCTGAAGCAGGTCTACCAGGACATGGGCAGCTCGATCGGGTTCCGCACCGAACCCCGCGAGGTCACCCAGTGGTACGCCGGCATCGCCCTGCTGCTGGCGCTCTGCGCCGGCGCGATGAGCCTGCTCTGGACCTCCCGCCTGCTGTGACGGGATGTCCCGGCCCGGGCGCGGCAGCGCGTCCGGGCCGCCGGGCGGCGCAGTCTCCGGCCTACCTGGCCGCCTTCCTGGGCGGCGCGACGTCGGGGTGCCCGGAGGGTGGTCAGTGGCCGGCGCCGGTGAGGACGAACAGGACGGCCACCCAGACGGCGGCGAGGGTGAAGCCCAGCGGGGCGACGTAACGGCTCATGGATGGCTCCGGGTGGCGACTGGGCGGCCGGGCGTGGACCACCGGACCGCAGGGGTGGATCAGGACGCACACACACGAAGTCGTGACCGGGGTGCTCCGCCGCGGGACGGCACGTGCCGCCGGCCCCGGCCGGTGGCCGAGGAGCGGGCGGTGCGGGGAGCGGGATCTGGGTCAGCTCACCTGACTGAGTCGTGGCTCAGCGGGGCTGACGGGCGGCCCGGCCACGACTGGGAGGATCGCTATCTCGCACAGCGATCACCTCCTGAAGTCGGCGGGGCCCGGCGGCGGGCCGGCGACGGCCCGCGAACGGGGATCATCGTACACCGGGGGCGCGGTGCGGGCGCGGCTGGCCGTGGGGCCCGGGATCGCCGTCCCCGTAACGGATTCCGGCCCGGCCGGCGGCGCCCGCCCCGGACACCCCAGCGGGCCGCCGGCCACGGTCCTGACCAGGGACGACGTCGCAGTCGTTAGCGCTTACCTGTCGGTAACGCCTAGGCTCGCCTCCGACCGAGATCGGCTGAGCAGAGGGGGAACCCAGTGGCCCGTACCGTGCTGGTGACCGGCGGCAACCGCGGGATCGGACTGGCCATCGCGCAGGCGTTCGCCAAGCAGGGCGACCGGGTGGCGGTCACGACCCGCTCCGGCGAGGCCCCCGAGGGTCTGTTCGGGGTGAAGTGCGACGTCACCGACGGCGATTCGGTCGACGCGGCGTTCACCGCCGTCGAGGCGGAACTCGGCCCGGTGGAGGTGCTGGTCGCCAACGCCGGCATCACCGACGACACCCTGATCATGCGGATGTCCGAGGAGCAGTTCACCCGGGTGCTGGACACCAACCTCACCGGCGCGTTCCGCTGCGCCAAGCGGGCGTCGACGAAGATGCTGCGCGCCAAGTGGGGCCGCATGATCTTCATCTCCTCGGTGGTCGGCCTCTACGGCGGCGCCGGTCAGGTCAACTACGCAGCCAGCAAGGCCGGCCTGGTGGGCGTGGCCCGCTCCATCACCCGGGAGCTGGGCGGCCGGAACATCACCGCCAACGTGGTGGCCCCCGGCTTCATCGACACCGACATGACCGCCGCCCTGCCCGAGGAGCGGCGCACCGAATACCGCAAGGCCATCCCGGCCGGCCGGTTCGCCGCCCCGGAGGAGGTCGCCGGCGTGGTCACCTGGCTGGCCGGTGACGCGGCCGGCTACATCTCCGGCGCGGTCGTCCCGGTCGACGGCGGCCTGGGCATGGGTCACTGAGAACGTACGGAGGAAGAAGACATATGTCCGGACTGCTCGCCGGTAAGCGGCTGCTGGTCACCGGCGTCATCACCGACGCCTCGATCGCCTTCTCGGTGGCGAAGCTCGCCCAGGAGAACGGCGCCCAGGTCGTGCTCACCGGCTACGGCCGGCTCTCCCTGGTCGAGCGGATCGCCAGGCGGCTGCCCGAGCCGGCCCCGGTGATCGAGCTGGACGTGACCAGCCCCGAGCATCTCGCCGGCCTCGCCGACAAGGTCCGCGAGCACGTCGACGGCCTCGACGGCGTGGTCCACTCGATCGGCTTCGCCCCGCAGAGCTGCCTCGGCGGCGGTTTCCTCGACGCGCCGTGGGAGGACGTGGCCACCGCGCTCCAGGTCTCCACGTACTCGTACAAGTCCCTGGCGATGGCGGCGCTGCCGCTGATGTCCGCCGGCGGCGCCGTCGTCGGCCTTACCTTCGACGCCACGAAGGCCTGGCCGGTGTACGACTGGATGGGCGTGGCCAAGGCCGGGCTGGAGTCCGCCTCCCGCTACCTCGCCCTGCACCTGGGCAAGCAGGGCATCCGCAGCAACCTGGTGGCCGCCGGCCCGCTGCGCACCATCGCCGCCAAGTCCATCCCCGGCTTCGACCAGTTCGAGGACGCCTGGACGGCTCGGGCCCCGCTGGGCTGGAGCCTCACCGACCAGGAGCCGGCCGCCCGGGCCTGCCTGGCGCTGCTGTCGGACTGGTTCCCGGCCACCACCGGCGAGATCGTCCACGTCGACGGCGGCTACCACGCCATCGGCGCCTGAGGTGTAAGGAGGGGCCCCTTTTTAACGCATTCGGTAGAGGAGGGGCCCCTTGTTAACACCCGCGGCCTGGGCGTTACCGCGCTGACCAGGGGGCGTCGCGGCGGCGTCACGACGGGCACGGAAGAATGGGGACCATGGCGTACGACGCGTTGGTGCTGGTCTCCTTCGGTGGCCCGGAGCGGCCCGAGGACGTGCTTCCCTTCCTCCAGAACGTGACCCGGGGCCGGGGGGTGCCCCCGGAGCGGCTGTCCGAGGTCGCCGAGCACTACCTGCACTTCGGCGGGGTCTCCCCGATCAACCAGCAGTGCCGGGACCTGCTCGCGGCGATCCGTGCCGACTTCGCGGCGAACGGGATCGACCTGCCGGTCTACTGGGGCAACCGGAACTGGGATCCGATGCTCGCCGACACCGTGGCGCAGATGCGCGACGACGGGGTGCAGCGGGCGTTGGCCTTCGTGACCAGCGCGTACGGCGGCTACTCCTCCTGCCGGCAGTACCAGGAGGACATCGCCGCGGCCCGGGCGGCGGTCGGCGCGGACGCCCCGGTGATCGAGAAGCTGCGCCAGTTCTGGGACCACCCGGGTTTCGTCGAGCCGCACGCCGACGCGGTACGCGCCGCGCTGGCCCAGCTCGACCCGGCGAGGCGGGGCAGCACCCGGCTGGTCTTCACCGCCCACTCCATCCCCAGCTCGGCGGCCGCCACCGCCGGCCCCACCGGCGGCCGCTACACCGCCCAGATGGAGGAGACGGCCCGGCTGGTGCACGCCGCCGCGGCGCCCGACCTGCCGTACGACCTGGTCTGGCAGAGCCGCTCCGGCCCGCCGCAGGTGCCGTGGCTGGAGCCGGACATCAACGACCACCTGACCGCGCTCGCCGAGCAGGGCGTGACCAGCGTGGTGGTCAGCCCGATCGGGTTCGTCTCCGACCACCTGGAGGTGGTGTGGGACCTGGACACCGAGGCGCTGGAGACCGCCAAGCAGCTCGGGCTGGACTTCGTCCGGGCCGGCACCCCGGGCACCGACCCGCGGTTCGTGGCGATGGTCCGCGAGTTGGTGACCGAGCGCACCACCCCGGACGGGGAGCGGCTGCGCCGCCGCCTCGGCGAGCTGCCGATGTGGGACACCTGCCCCACGCCGTGCTGCGTGCCGGCCACCCGCCGGCCGTGAGCCGGACCCGACCTCCGACACCCCTGGGGACGACAGATGCATGACCGCAAGCCGGTGCAGAGCTGGCTCACCGACATGGACGGTGTGCTGGTGCACGAGGGGCAGCCGGTGCCGGGCGCCCCGGAGTTCGTCAAGAAGCTCCGCGCCTCCGGCAAGCCGTTCCTGGTGCTGACCAACAACTCCATCTACACCCCTCGGGACCTTCAGGCCCGGCTGGTGCGGATGGGCCTGGACGTGCCGGAGGAGGCGATCTGGTCGTCGGCCCTGGCCACCGGGCAGTTCCTGGCCGACCAGCGGCCGGGTGGCACCGCGTACGTGATCGGTGAGGCCGGGCTGACCACGGCGCTGCACGCGGTGGGCTACGTGCTGACCGACTTCGCTCCGGACTACGTGGTGCTGGGGGAGACCCGCACCTACAGCTTCGAGGCGATCACCAAGGCAGTCCGGCTGATCAACGACGGGGCCCGGTTCATCTGCACGAACCCGGACGTGACCGGCCCGTCGGTGGAGGGTGCCCTGCCGGCGGCCGGTTCGGTGGCGGCGATGATCTCCAAGGCGACCGGGGTGGAGCCGTACTTCGTCGGCAAGCCGAACCCGATGATGATGCGCTCGGCGTTGAACACCATCGAGGCGCACTCGGAGAGCACGGCGATGATCGGTGACCGGATGGACACCGACATCCTGTGCGGGCTGGAGGCCGGGCTGGAGACGATCCTGGTGCTCACCGGCATCAGCTCCCGGGCGGAGGCGGAGCGCTACCCGTACCGGCCGTCCCGGATCGTCAACTCGGTGGCCGACCTGATCGACGAGGTCTGAGGCCCGGCGGGTCGCCGGTCAGGGGCGCAGCGGGGCGTTGCAGGCGGCGACCAGCGCCTGCCGGCAGGCGGTGGTCAGCGGGCGCAGCGCGGCGTCGCGCTGCTGCGCCTCGTAGTTGTTGATCGCGCCGCCGGGTGCGCTGTGCCCGGCGAGGGCGAGGACCCGGTCCAGCACGGCGGCGCGGGCGAAGAGCCGGCGGGCGCGCGGGTCGAAGCCGGGCGGCAGGTCGGTGGTGCCGTCGGGGCGGCGCAGCGCGGCCAGCGCGCCGGCCAGCTCGGGTCGCCACTGCGCCACGTCGAGCCGGGTCAGCGCTGCGGTGCTCTCGGCCAGCGCGGCGGCCAGTTCGGCCTCTGCCTCGGCGGCGCCCGGGGCGCTCGACGACGCCTTCGGCGCGTCGGCCGGGAGCGGGTAGCACCGCCAGAGGACCGTCTCCCAGGTCATGCCTGAGCCGGAGGTGTGGCTGCGCACCTCGGGGATGACGCCGATCCCGCCGGCCACCACGGCCTCCCCGGCCAGCAGCGCGGCTCCGGCGAAGTCACCCGGGCCGGGCAGGCCGCGCGGGTCGCCCGGCGCGGGCAGCACCAGGCGGATCTCGTCCGGGGAGAGCTTGGCGAGCAGCGGCAGCGCCTCCCGCAACGACACGTCGGTCCAGGTGCCGGGGGCGTCGGCGACCATGTGCTCCTCGTCGCCGGCGATGGATTCGGGCACCTCGTCGAAGGGCACCAGCCCGGCGCGCCACGCGCGCGCCCAGGCGACGAACCGGCTTGACCGGCGCGGCGTCAGGGTGGCCGCGCCCGCTGTGGGGAGGGACATGCCGAAAAGGGTACGTGCTGACCACCGTCCCTGTCTCGACTGCCGCACCCCCAGCGAGGCCTGCCCCGAACTGCCCCTTTCGCCCACTTTCCCGCCGCTCCAGCCCTCCCATGGCGGCCCCGGTAGCGGCATGTCGGAGTGTCCGGCCCCCGGGTTCGGCCGGGTTGCGGCAGCTCGGGGTCCGAGGGTCGGTGGGCGGGCCTCGGCCGGCGGCGCGTCGGGAGGTGCCGGACGGGCCGGCGGGTTAGCGTGATCGACATGGCCGGGCGATATGGCGAGGACGTGCTGGCGGGGAACTGGCGACGGCGCAAGGCGATCCCCGAGGTGGACGCCGAGCCGGACCTGGTGGTCGAGGACGCCGACTCGGGGTTCTGCGGCGCCGTCGTCGGCTTCGAGTCCGGTGCGGTGGTGCTGGAGGACCGGCACGGCCGCCGGCGCAACTTCCCGCTGCTGCCGGCCGCGTTCCTGCTCGACGGTGAGCCGGTCACGTTGCGCCGCCCGGCCCGCGCGCCGGTCCCGGCGGCCCGCCGGCGGACCGCCTCCGGCTCGGTCGCCGTGGCGAACGTGCGGGCCCAGGTCGCCAAGGCCAGCCGGATCTGGGTCGAGGGGGTGCACGACGCCGCCCTGGTCGAGCGGATCTGGGGCGACGACCTGCGGATCGAGGGGGTGGTCGTGGAGCCGCTGGACGGCATCGACGCCCTCGACGCCGAGGTGCGGGCCTTCGGCCCCGGCCCGGGCCGGCGGCTCGGGGTGCTGGTCGACCATCTGGTCCCGGGCTCCAAGGAGAGCCGGATCGTGGCGCAGGTGACCTCGCCGCACGTGCTGGTCACCGGCCACCCGTACGTCGACGTGTGGCAGGCGGTGAAGCCGAAGGCGCTGGGCATCGCGGCGTGGCCGGTGGTGCCGCCGGGCCGGCCGTGGAAGGAGGGCGTCTGTGCCGCGCTCGGGGTGGCCGAGCCGGCCGACATGTGGCGGCACATCCTGTCCCGGGTGGACAGCTTCGCCGACGTCGAGACGCCGCTGATCAACGCCATGGAACGCCTGATCGACTTCGTCACCGAGCCGGCCTGACGGCGTCCCGGCCTGACGGGCGTCCCGAACTGGCGGGCGTCCGGGAAGGGCCGGCGTGCCGGCGACGGGAGCGCCCCGCCGGATCGCCGCCCGCCGGATCGCCGCTCGCCGGGTCGCCGGTGGCCCGGGCCGGGTGTTCCGACTCCGTCGCTACAGACTTGAGAGCGTGGTCGACCCACGCCTCTGAGTCGTCGGTGCTCTCAAGTCTGTAGGCGCTCCGCCTCTCACGTCCGCCGGCCCTGCGCCGCCCCAGCCTGCTCTGCGCGCGCCCGCCGCACGGAGGGCCCGACGCCGCCGGGTGGCGTGGACGGGCGGGTCAGGGCTCCTGGTCGGGGGAGCGGGTGAAGACGAAGGTGCCGATGTCCAGCCCCACCGCCCGCCCGGCGTCGTCGCGCAGCACGCTCAGGATCTCGCCGTCCTGCCCGCCGGAGCGGCCCCGCCACCGATCGGGCCCCTCGGGGGTGAACCGGAGGGTGGCCAGCCCCACCGGTCCGCCGAGCAGGTCGCCGGCGTCGGTGCGGAACTCGTACTCGATGCCCATCCACCACCAGCGGCCGGTGAGGTCGGCGAGCTCCCCGACCGGCGCGGTGGCCGCCGGGCGCCAGGGCGCGGGCGGCGTGGGCTCGGCGTCCAGCACGTGGGTGAGCACGCCGCGGGCCAGGGCGGTGATGTGGTGGCCGTTGCGCATCCCGTACGAGTTGGCGAAGCTGACCGCCGCGGTCCGGGTGGGCCGGTGCACGACCAGGCCGGCGACGTAGCCGGGCATCGAGCCGCCGTGGCCGAGGTACACCCGGTCGCCCTCGCGGTAGAGCTCGACGCCCAGGCCGTGCCCGCCGCGCCAGCTCTCCAGGTCGTTGATGGCCACCGGTACGCACATCTCGGTGAGCGTCTGCGGCGCCAGCACCGCCGGGTCCGGGTCGGCCAGGAAGGCCGCCCAGCGGGCCAGGTCGGTGGCGGTGGACCAGAGCTGGCCGGCCGGGGCCATCGCCCCGGTGTCGGTGCGCGGCTCCTCGCGCAGGGTCTCGTGCCACGGGTGCACCACGTAGCCGCGGGCGAACGGCTCGGTGGCCTGGTAGGTGGTGCGGCGCAGGCCCAGCGGTTCGAGCACCCGTTCGCGCAGCAGCGCGAACCACGGGGTGCCGGTGACCGCCTCCAGCACCCCGCCGAGCAGCCCGTACGCCAGGTTGGAGTAGTGGTAGGCGCGGTGCGGTGGGAAGGCGAGCTTGTCGGGGGTGAGGCCGGCGAGCAGGGTGGCCAGGTCCCCGCCGGAGGTGCGTTCCCACCACCGGCCGTCCGGCTCCCGTTGCAGCCCGCTGGCGTGGCCGAGGAGTTGCCGCAGGGTGAGCCCGCCGACTCCGGTGCCGGGCAGGTGCCGCTCCAGCGGGTCGTCCAGGGTCAGCCGGCCGGCGTCGCGCTGTTGCAAGATCAGCACCGCCGTCATGGTCTTGCTGATCGACCCGAGTCGGTACTGGAGGTCGGCGTCCGGGCGGGGGTGTCCTCCCGCCGTGGCCAGATGGGCCAGGTCGCCGTCGCGGACCACGCCGACCAGCAGTGACGGGGCTCGCCCCTCCGCCTGGGCCCGGGCGACCCGGGCGTCGACCTCGCGGACGGTCTCGGGCAGCAACGGCACGGATGTCCTCCTCGGGTGGCGGTGCGACGAGCCTACCGATCATGACAGTTCGATGACACGTGCATCGGCGTGCCACAGTTGGGTGGTGGACGCGGTGGTGTGGATCGTTCTGGGAGTGGTGCTGGCTGTCGCCGAGATCTTCACGACGACGCTGTTCCTGATCATGTTCGCGGCGGGTGCGTTCGCCGCCGCCGGCGCCGCCGCCCTGGGCGCGCCGGTCGCCGTGCAGGCGGTGGTGTTCGCGCTGGTCTCCGCGCTCTCCGTGGCCGTGGCCCGCCCGGTGATCCGCCGGCACTCCCGGTCGTCGCTGGAGACCGGTGAGCAGCCGTTCGGGGTGGAGGCGATCGAGGGGTCGACCGCGCTGGTGCTGGAGGCCGTCGACGCCGAGCACGGCATGGTCAAGATCGACGGTGAGTTGTGGAGCGCCCGGTCGTTCGACGCGACGCAGAGTTTCGCCCCCGGTGAGCGGGTTCAGGTGATCAAGGTCCGGGGCGCCACCGCCCTGGTGTGGCAGGACGATGTTTCCTCCCCCGGCCAACTGCCGGAAGCGAAAAGGTGAGCCCTATGGGATTTGCAGCGGTGCTGTTGGCCGCCGTGGCGTTGATCGTCGTGGTGACCCTGGCAAAGGCGGTACGGATCGTGCCGCAGCAGCGGCAGGACGTGGTGGAACGGCTCGGCAAGTACAAGCGCACCCTGAACCCGGGCCTGAACCTCCTGGTCCCCTTCGTCGACGCGGTCCGCACCAAGGTCGACATGCGTGAGCAGGTGGTCAGCTTCCCGCCGCAGCCGGTGATCACCTCGGACAACCTGGTCGTCTCGATCGACACCGTCCTCTACTACAAGGTCGTCGACGCGGTCCGGGCCACCTACGAGATCGCCAACTTCATCCAGGCCATCGAGCAGCTCACCGTCACCACGCTGCGCAACGTGATCGGCTCGCTCGACCTGGAGCGGGCGCTGACCAGCCGCGAGGAGATCAACCGGCACCTCTCCGGGGTGCTGGACGAGACCACCGGCCGGTGGGGCATCAAGGTCACCCGGGTCGAGATCAAGGCGATCGAGCCGCCGGCCAGCATCCGCGACTCGATGGAGAAGCAGATGCGCGCCGAGCGGGACCGTCGCGCGGCGATCCTGACCGCGGAGGGGCACAAGCAGTCGCAGATCCTCACCGCCGAGGGCGAGAAGCAGTCCGCCGTGCTGCGCGCCGACGGTGACCGGCAGGCCCGGATCCTCCAGGCCGAGGGTCAGGCCAAGGCGATCCGGACCGTCTTCGACGCGATCCACACCTCGAACCCGAGCCAGAAGGTGCTGGCCTACCAGTACCTCCAGGCGTTGCCGCAGATCGCCAACGGCACCGCCAACAAGGTCTGGATCATCCCGACCGAGCTTTCCAAGGCCCTGGAGGGCATCGGCGGGGCGCTCGGCGGCCTGGCCGGGATGGTCGGGGACGTGCCCGCACCGGAGGCGGCCAACCACGCGGTCCAGGTGGAGCGCGAGGCCGCGGAGGCGGCCCGGGCCGCGGCCAGCGCCGCCCAGGAGATCCACGACGAGGTACGCGTCGCCGAGGCGCAGGCCACCGGCGGCAACAAGCCGCAGGGGCTGCCGGCGCCGGAGCCGGTCTCCCCGGACAGCCTGCTCAGCGACCCGGCGGACCAGCGCGAACGGGGCTGACGCCCACGCCGCCCGAAGCCGGGCGGGCAAATGCGAGAAAGACTCATGCGACGCCCCGGTGCCTGCCACCATCGGTCGAAGACGACGGGTGGTGGACAGGACCGGGGCGCCGGTGCGTCCCACGCCGCTCGTCCCCCGTCGAGCGAGGTGGCGCAGATGAAGGATCCGGCGAACGACCTCTTCTCCAGGACCCCGGTTCCGGGCGCCCACGACCCGGCCGGACCGCTGGGCACCCGACGTACCGGGGGCGGGTTCGGGGTGCTGCCGTTCGTCGGTGACCCGGGACCGGCGGCACCGGCCACGAACGCCAGCTGGGCCTGGTCGGTGCGACGCTTCGCCCGCGCGGCGGTCTGGCTGCTGCCGGCGTACGCCGTCCTGTACGGCGTGGTGGCCATGGTCGGTGACGGTGGCGTCGGCCGGGCGCCCTATCCGGCGGACGGCAGTGCGCTCTACCTGGTGGGCTGGGTGGCGGCGGTCTGGCTCGGGCTGCTCGCCCAGCTGGCGCTCACCGGGCTGCTGGCAGCCACCCGCAGCCGCCGGGTCGCCGCGGCCGGACTGCTGCTCGGCATCGCCGGCACCGTGCTGATGCTCCCCTTCGCCGGGCTGGCCGAGCAGACTCCCGTCTTCGGCACCACCGCCCGCGCGCTGGTGCTGGCCGGCGCGACGCTCTACACCGCGGGCTGGCTGGCGACCGGCTGGTCGGTGGCCCGCTCCGGGATGTTCGCCTACGGCGACGGGATCATGCTGATGATCGCCGCACCGCTGCTCGGCCTGGCCGGCGCCCTGATCGGCTCGCTGCAGACCTTCGGGGCGATCTTCGTGCTGATCGCCGGCATCGGCATCGGCTACCGCTCCGGCCGCCTCATGCCGCAGGCCATCGCCCGCGACGCCGCCACCGCCAGCGTCGGCGCCGCCCCGCCACCGCCCGACACCCCCCAGGGCCCCCTCCCGGCCGCCTGACCCCTCGCCGGGGTCGGCCCGGACCCGGACGGGGGCGGAAGGGGACGCGGGGGACGGGCGGGCGGTGAGGTGGGGAGATCGCTGTCAGGTGACGGTGAGTTAGCTGACAATCGCGTGGTGGGGTGGCCCGCTTCGCACCCCCACGGCAATCCTTGCAGCCATGCCCCGACCCCGGTCGCCGCTGACGCGGCTCCTCACCGTGCTGCTCGCCGGCCTGCTGGCCGGCCTCGTCGTCGCGGTCGCCGCACTGCCGGGCAGCCTGCTCGCCGGCGCCGCCACCAAGGCCGGGTTCACCGCGTTCGACGACCTGCCGGCCGCGCTGCGCACCCCCGCCCAGCCGCAGCGTTCCTACCTCTACGCCCGCGACGGCAGGACGCTGCTCACCACCTTCTACGACGTCAACCGCAGCGACGTGCCGCTGGCCGAGATCGCGCCGGTGATGCGGGAGGCGATCGTGGCGGCCGAGGACCGGCGGTTCTACTCGCACGGCGGCGCGGACCTGCGCGGCATGGCCCGGGCCCTGGTCGCCAACGTCACCGGCGGCGGTACCTCCCAGGGCGGTTCGACCCTGACCATGCAGTACGTCCGCAACGTGCTCAAGACCGACCCGAGCCGCACCGCCGAGGAGCGGGCCGCGGCCACCGAGCAGACCATGGGCCGCAAGCTCCAGGAGATCAGGTACGCCACCGCGCTGGAGGACCGGCTCAGCAAGGACGAGATCCTCAACCGCTACCTGAACATCGCCTACTTCGGCTCCGGCGCGTACGGGATCGCGGCGGCCAGCCAGCGCTACTTCGCCAAGGCGCCGGCGGACCTGACCCTCGGCGAGGCGGCCCTGCTCGCCGGCCTGGTCCAGTCCCCGGACCAGTACAGCCCGATCGACGGCGACAAGCGGGCCGCGCTGGACCGGCGCGGGTACGTGCTCGACTCGATGGCCGACACCGGCAGGATCACCGCGGCGCAGGCGGCGGCGGCCAAGGCCGAGAAGCTGACCCTGCGCCCGACCGCCCAGCCCAACGGCTGCACCGCCACCTCCACCGCCGACACCGGCTTCTTCTGCGACTACCTGCGCCGCTGGTGGCTGACCCAGCCGGCCTTCGGCGCCAACCCGGAGGAGCGCGAGCAGGCGCTGCGCCGCGGCGGCTACCGGGTGGTCACCTCGCTCGACCCGGCCGTGCAGGCCACCGCCGTCGCGCAGGCCCGCAAGGTGTACGCCGACGGCGACAAGCGGGCGCTGCCCATCGCCGCCGTCGAACCGGGCACCGGCCGGGTCCTCGCCATGGCGGTCAACCGGCAGTACGGCCTGGGCAGGGGCGAGACGATGAACCCGCTGATCTCCGGCGGGGGCAGCGTCGAGGGCTACCAGGCCGGATCGACGTTCAAGATGTTCACCATGCTCGCCGCGCTGGAGTCGGGGCGTACCCTCTCGACCGGTTTCGACGCGCCCAGCCGGCTGCCCACCCGGTACGCCGACGACAGCGAGAGCAGCTGCGACGGCAAGTGGTGCCCGGCCAACGCCAACCCGGAGCGGATGGACGGCTACCGGATGATGTGGGACGGCTTCGGCCGCTCGGTGAACACGTACTTCGTCTGGCTGGCCGAGCAGGTCGGCGAGGACAAGGTGGTGGAGATGGCCCAGCGCCTGGGCATCACCTTCCGGTCGAAGGCCGACGCCGACTTCGCCGCCCACGACGCGAAGAACTGGGGCGCGTTCACCCTCGGCGTGGCCGCCACCACCCCGCTGGACCTGGCCAACGCGTACGCGACCGTCGCCTCCGAGGGGATGTACTGCGCGCCGACGCCGGTGGTGTCGGTGACCGCCCCGGACGGCGCGAAGGTGCCGGTGGGCCAGCCGTCCTGCAAGCGGGTGCTCAGCGAGGACGTGGCCCGGGCCGCCACCGACGCGGCGCGCTGCCCGGTGGGTCAGCAGTCCGCGTACGGGCAGTGCAACGGCGGTACGGCCAGCGGGGTCGACGGGATCGTCGGCCGGCCGGTCGCCGGCAAGACCGGCAGCTCGGAGAAGAACGCCACCGAGACCTTCGTCGGGTTCACCCCGCAGGTGGCGGTGGCCGGGATCGCCGCCAACCCGGACGACTCCACCGACCTGGTCGGCTCGGCGGTGCAGTCCGAGGTGATCGACGCGGTCGCCCGGACCATCCGTACCGCCGTGGACCCGCTGCCGGTGCGCGACTTCACCGCGCCCAGCGCCGAGCTGGCCGGCGACCCGCAGCGGCCGGAGCCGCCGCGCCCGTCGCCGCGGCCGACCCAGCCGCCGCAGCCGCGGGACGACCAGGGCCTGCCGGCGGACATCATGCGCTGGCTCCAGGGCCGCCGCGGCTGAGCCGGCTCGCGGCGGCCGTCGTGGCCGGCGTGCCGGCTGGTGCCGTCAGCGAACGACGCGGTAGTCGACGAGCAGATGGCCGGTCGGTGAGGTCACACCGCGGGTCGGCTCGAGCCGCATGGCGGGCAGGCCGTCGAGGAGTCGTCGGCCGCGGCCGACGATCGCCGGCGCGACCACGAGCCTGAGCTCGTCGACGAGGTCCGCGGCCAGCAGCGCCCGCGCCACCGAGATGCTCGCGTGGACGCCGACGTCGCCACCGCGCCGCGTCTTGAGCTCGCGCACGAACTCGACCAGCCCGCCCTCGATCGCCGTCGCGTTGGCCCACTGCTGGTCGAGCGGGGTCGACGTGGCGACGTACTTCGGCACGTCGTTGATGAACGTGGCGAACGGCTCGATCGGGCTGCTCGGCCAGAACTGTGCCCACTCGGTGTAGCTGTGGCGGCCCAGCACGACCGCGTCCTGCGCAGCGATCACGGCGGCGAGGTTGGCGTCCATCGCCTCGTCCCAGGCGGTGAAGAACTCGTCCGGCTTCTCGGCCACCCCGTCGAGGGACAACAATTCGTACACGACGACCTTGCGCATGGGCCCACGCTCCCGATTGGTCTGGATGCCTGTCGGGTCGACCGACCGGGCCGCCGGAACTCATCGCCGCGCAGACCGGGAACCTCCCGATCCGTCGTCCGCCGCGCTCGTGCCCGTGGCGCACGCCGCTCGCGGCCACCGCCCCGAGCGGCGCGGTACGGGCGCCGGGCAGAATCGTCGGGTGCCCGTCCACGAGATCACCGACCCCGACGACGAGCGGATCGGCGACTACCGCGCGCTGACCGACGTCGAGCTGCGGACCCGCTGGGAGCCCCCGCACGGCCTGTTCATCGCCGAGGGGGAGCTGGTGCTGCGGCGGGCGCTGCGAGCCGGCTACCCGGCCCGGTCGTACCTGGTCGACGCGAAACGGGCCGACCAGCTCGCCGACCTGGACACCGGGGACACCCCGGTCTACGCGGCCACCCAGCAGGTGCTGGAGAAGGCCACCGGCTTCCACGTGCACCGGGGCGTGCTCGCCTCGTTCCACCGCAAGCCGCTGCCCACCGCCGCCGAGGTGCTGGCCGACGCCCGCCGGGTGGTGATCCTCGAGGACGTCAACAACCACACCAACCTCGGCGCGATCTTCCGGGCGGTGGCCGCGCTCGGGGTGGACGCGGTGCTGCTCTCGCCGACCTGCGCCGACCCGCTCTACCGGCGCAGCGTCCGGGTCAGCATGGGGGAGGTCTTCGCCATCCCGTACGCGAAGCTCGAGCCCTGGCCGGACGCGTTCGCCCAGGTCCGGGCGGCCGGTTTCACCGTGCTGGCGATGACCCCCGCCCCGGACGCGGTGCCGATCCAGCGGCTCACCGCCGACCAGCGGGCCCGGGCGGCGCTGTTGATGGGCGCCGAGGGGGCCGGCCTGACCCGGGCGGCGATGGACGCCAGCGACGTGCGGGTGGTGATCCCGATGCGGCGCGGCGTCGACTCGCTGAACGTGGCCGCCGCCACCGCCGTGGCCTGCTGGGAGCTGGGCCGCGACGACCCGCTCTGACCGGCCCGGTCGGCCCCGTTTCCGCCGGGTGTCACGGACGGTAGCGTGTCGCCCGTGTTCCCTACCGTACGTGAGGTGCTCGCCCTCGATCCGGTCCGGCACGGCGCCCCCCGGCTGGTGGCCGGCGAGGCCGGGCTGGACCGTCGGGTGCGCTGGGTGCACGTGGCGGAGGTGCCCGACATCGCCACCCTGCTCGGCGGGGGCGAGCTGGTGCTCACGACCGGCATCGGCCTGCCCGCCGACGACGCCGGGCTGCGCGCGTTCATCGGCGACCTGGCCGACGTGGGCGTCTCCGGTCTGGTGGTGGAGCTCGGCCGCCGGTACGCCAGCGCGGTGCCCCGGGTGATGGCGGCGGCGGCGGAACGCCGTGGCCTGCCGCTGGTGGAGCTGCGCCGGGCCACCCCGTTCGTCCGGATCACCGAGGCGGTGCACGCGCTGATCGTGGACGCCCAGCTCACCGAGCTGCGCGCCACCGAGGAGATCCACCAGCGGTTCACCGAGCTGTCGGTGGAGGGCGCCGGGCCGGCCGAGGTGGTCCGGCAGGCCGCCGAGCTGGCCGGCTGCCCGGTGGTGCTGGAGAACCTGTCCCGGCAGGTGCTCGCGTACGACCCGGCGGGGGAGAGCCCGGAGCTGCTGCTCGACGGCTGGGAGCAGCACTCCCGCCGGATCCGTCCCGTCGGCCGGACCGCGTACGACGCCGACGCCGGATGGCTGGTGACCACCGTCGGCGCCCGGGGGCACGACTGGGGGCGGCTGCTGCTGCGCTGGCCGGGCGGCGGTGACCTGACCTCCGGCGGCGCCACCGGGTCCCGGCCGCCCGGTACCCCGCCGACCCGGCTGACCATCCTGCTGGAGCGGGCCGCGTCCACCCTGGCCCTGGGGCGGCTGATCCGCCGGGACGCCGAGGGGTTGGAGCGGCAGATCCACCGCACCCTGCTCACCGCCCTGCTGGACCACTCCCGGCCGGTGGACGAGGTGGCGCTGCGGGCCCGGGCGCTCGGGGTGACGCTGGAACGCCGGCACCTGGTCGGGGTGGTGGTCCGGCACCGACTCGACGAACCGGCTGCCGAGAACGGCGCCGCGGAGAGCGGTCTGCTCCCCGACGCGACGCCGGAGGCCGGCCCGGCCCGGCTGCGGGACCTCGCCGAGGCGGTCGGGCAGGCCCTGCGCGAGGCCAAGCTGACCGCGTTGACCAGTGCGGTCGACGACCAGGCGGTCGGTGCGCTGCTCGCCCTGCCCGACGCCACGGGCGAGGAGAGGGCCCTCGCCGCGTTCGCCGCGGCGCTGCGCCGTACCCGGGTGGACGTCCCCGCGTCCCGGTCACCCGCCGGGCGGCCCGGGTCGGTGATCGTGGCCGCCGGCACCGGTGTGGGCACCCTGCGGGAGGCCCGCCGTTCGCTGATCGAGGCGCGGCAGGTCGCCGACGCCGCCCGCCGGGACCGCCGGGACCTGCCGATCTTCCGGCTGCCGCACGTCGGCCTGGCCGGGTTGCTGCACCTGCTCCGCGACGAGCCGCGGGTGCAGACCTTCGTCGAGCGGGAACTGGGCGCGCTGCTCGCGTACGACGCCCAGCACCCCCGGGAGCAGTTGCTGGGCACCCTGCGGGCGTACCTGGACCAGGGCCGCAACAAGTCCGCGGCGGCCGTGGCGGCGCACCTGTCCCGTCCGGCCTTCTACGAACGCCTGGCCCGTATCGCCCGCATCCTCGGGGCCGACCTCGACTCCGTCGAGACCTGCCTCTCCCTCCACGTGGCCCTCCTGGCCCTGGACGCCATCCGCACCCCCTGACCCCCGGCACCGGGCGCGTTGATCATGAAGTTAGCGGTGTGAAATGTCCCGTTTCGCTGCCGCCAACTTCATGATCAACGGGGGAGGGGTCGGTCAGGTGAGGGTGGTGAGGGTCTTGGTGTAGGGGGCGGGGATGTGGTTGGGGCCGCCGGGGGTGAAGACGTCGGAGCGGGCCGCGGTCGCCCAGGCGGTCTCGGGTACGGCATCGACGAGGGAGCGGACCACGGGGGCGTCGCGCCACTGGTCCTGCTCGGCGAGCAGGCTCAACGCCACGACCGACTCCTCGACCTCGCCGACGCACTCGAAGGGCTTGTGCCCGTCCACGCCGAGCAACTCCCGGTAGCCGGGGATCTGCGTCTCGTCGGCCAGCATGTCGCCGCCGAAGATGTGCACCACCCGCTCGCGCGGCATGAACGGCGCCATGGCCAGGAAGACGAACCGGCACTTCGGGCAGTTGCGGCACCAGCGCTCGCTGGCGTCGCGCAGCTTGAACGCGGCGTTGCAGCTGGTCACCACGTCGTCGTACCGGTCGATGGTGGCGAAGAGCCGGGCGATGTGCAGCTCCGACAGGGACCGCAGCAGCGAGAAGTACGGCTCGGTGAGCCCGGCGTGCTCGGCCAGCGCCGCCCGCAGCAGCCCCTCGGCCTCGACGCCCTTGGACCACTGGTGGTTGATCTCGTGACCGTCCCAGACCAGGTTCGGGTCCGACGCCGAGCGCTCGTTGGACATCACCACCGGGCCCAGCCCGTTCAGCACGGCGGTGGCCACCGCGATCAGCGAGTTGATCGCGGTCACCGGGATGTGGCCGTTCAACGCGCCGGCCGCGTTCAGGTCGAACAGCACCGGGTCGATCCGCCGCCGGGCGGCCAGCGCGGGCAGCCCGGACGCCTCGTTCACCGCGACGATCACGTGGTTCGGGTTGACCGAGAAGGGCACCGGGTCGAAGCCGGCCCGGCGCAGCGCCTCCAGGCTGACGATCGAGTCCTTGCCGCCGCCCACCGCCGACAGCGGACGCCGGTCGGAGTTGTCCAACGGCGCGGCGGGCTCGACCGACCCGGCCGGGACCTCGGGACGCAGTTCGAGCACGTGCGGCAGCCGGTTGCGGTACGCGTACTCGGCGAGGCCCTTGGTGTAGACGGCGGTGACCAGCTCGACGGCGGCCGCGCCCAGCGGCGCCGGCAGCACCAGCCGGGCCGGCGCGGCGGCCTTGTAGTAGCTGACCCCGGCCACCACGTGCAGCAGTTCGAGCACCCGGCCGAGGGTGGCGACCGTCGCGTCCGAGGGCGGCTCGGCCGGCAACGGCAGGGTGATCACCTCGGTGAACCGCTGCTCGCCGTCGGGACCGGTGAGGGCGTAGTCGAACAACGCCTCGCCGGTGGCAAGATCGATCGAGTAGGACGGGAAGGTGAAGGCGTCCATCCGCCGGAGCTGCTCGTTGGGCACACGCAATACTAGGCCCTGGTTCGTCCGCCGTGTCCGGCTGTGTCGGACCACACCGCCCGCCGCCACCGCGACCCCGAGGAGAGCTTGTGCGCCTGTCTGACCTGCGCGGACGGAACGTCGCCGTCTGGGGAGCCGGCCGGGAGGGCCGGGCGGCCGTGCTCGCGATCGCCGCGCACGACCCCGCCGACCTGGTCGCCGTGGACGACAGCGCCAACTTCCTCACCCTGCCCTGGGAGGGGCCGCTCGCCGAGGCCGCGCCGCTGGTCACCGGCGAGGAGGCGTTCGACCGGCTGGCCGCCGCCGACGTGGTGGTCCGCTCCCCGGGCGTGCCCAGCACCCACCCGTGGATGGTGGAGCTGCGCCGGCGCGGCGCGACCGTCACCCAGGGCAGCGCGCTCTGGATGGCCGAGCACGCCGACCGGACCGTCGGGGTCACCGGCAGCAAGGGCAAGAGCACCACATCCAGCCTGATCAGCCACCTACTCACCGCGATGGACCGGCCCAACGTCTTCGGCGGCAACATCGGCGTGCCCCTGCTCGACCTGCCCGAGGCCGACCTGTACGTGCTGGAGCTCTCCAGCTACCAGTGCGCCGACCTGACCGACTCGCCGCGGGTCGCGGTGGTCACCGCGCTCTTCCCCGAGCACCTCGACGCGCACGGCGGCGAGCGGGAGTACTACCGGGACAAGCTCAACCTGCTGGCGTACGGGCCGGAGACCGTCGTGGTCAACGGCGCCGACCCCCGGCTGGCGCTGGAGCTGGGCGACCGGCGGGCGGTGCGGGCCGGCACCCCGGACACCGCGAACGTGGCGACCGGCGCCGACGGCACCCCCTGGTTCCACCTGGGTGATCGGCCGCTCTTCCCGCGCGCCGTGCTGCCGCTGGTCGGCCGGCACAACGAGGGCAACCTCTGCGTGGCCCTCGCCGTGCTGGCCGCGCTCGGCGTGGACGTGGTCGCCCGCCGGGACAACCTCGCCGTCGCCGTCGCCGAGTTCCAGGGGCTGGCCCACCGGCTCACCGAGATCGTCGAGCCGTCCGGCCTGACCTTCGTCGACGACACCCTCGCCACCAGCCCGTACGCGGCCATGCACGCCATCGACGCGTACGAGGGGCGGCCGTTGACGGTGATCGTCGGCGGCACCGACCGGGGGCTGGACTACGGCCCGCTGCGGGCGCACCTCGCCGACCGGGAGATCACCGTGCTCGGCATCCCGGACAGCGGCCCGCGGATCGTCGAGGCCCTCGCCGGGCTGCCCGGGGTGCGTACCGAGGTGGTCGAGGACCTGGTGGACGCGGTGCGGCGCTCCCGGGAGCTGACCCCGACCGGCGGGGTGGTGCTGCTCTCCCCGGCGGCCCCCAGCTACGGGCGGTTCCGCAACTTCGAGCACCGCTCCGAGGTCTTCGCCAAGGCCGTCGCCGACACCGCGCCCTGAGCCCGGCCGCCGTCCCGCCCCGGCACGGGTGCGGGACGGCCCCCGTCAGCTCGCCGGGCCGTTGCTGTCCTGGTTCTGCAGCACGAGCCAACGGCCGTGTTCATAGCTGAACGTGACGCCGATGACCAGTGGCGACACCCGGTCCTGGGCCGGGACCCGGTAGACGGAGTCGAACAGCACGAACCCGGTCCGGCAGCCCTCCACGTGCCGGGTGAGTTCGGTGAAGCTCTGGCTCCAGCCCGGGTCGGCGAAGAAGTCGGTGATGAAGTCGGCGAACTGGTCCCGGCCGTCGAGGACCCCGCCGTTGGCGAAGATCGCGGTCGCGTCCGGCCCCAGCAGGGCGTTGAAGCCGGCGGCGTCCCGGCGCTCGGTGGTGTCGACGTACGCGCGCACGGCCTGGTCGAACTGGCGTGCGCACTGCCGGGCGTGGCCGGGGCCGACGCCGAGCTGGTGCTGGTGCCCTGCGTGTCGGCCTGGCCCCGCCTGGTGGTGCAGATCTGCGACCCGGCCGACGCGATGCTGGCCTACCCCGTCACCGGCGGATCGTCGCGGGTGACCCCGTCGGTCGAGGCGCTGCTCGGGCGCAGCCGGTACCGGGTGCTGCGGCACACCGGCGTGCCGGTCTCCACCACGGAGCTGAGCCGTACGCTGCGGGTGGCCCCCTCGACGGTCTCCCACCACCTCGGCGTGCTGCTCGACGCCGGCCTGGTGAGCCGCGCCCGCCGGGGTCGTTCGGTGCTCTACCGGCGCACGCCGGCAGGTCAGCGGCTGCTGGACACCGGCGCCTGACCCGACCCGCCGGCCGCGCTGCCCGGTCCGTCGGTGCCGGGCACCGCGCCGTGCAGGGCGCGCAGCGAGCGGATCGCCGACCGGATCTCCTGGAGGTAGCGGCCGGGGGTGAGCGTCGGCTCGGGCACCGGGACCGGGGCGGCCGACTCCGGGTCGACTCCCACCGTGTCGATGCCGCAGCCGTACGGCAGCGCGAGGGTACGCAGCGCGTCGCAGTGCTGGAACGGCACGTAGATCGGCGCGGTCACCATCAGCACCGGGTCGCCGGCGCGCAGCCGCACGTGCTCGGCCCAGAACCGCTGGGTGTCGGCGGTGTGCGCCCGGCGCCGGTCCGGTTCGCTGGACGGTGCGGCGAGCACCCGCACCGGAGGCAGCCCGGGGCGGTGGTAGGTGCGCGACGACCAGGCCCGGTGCGGGTGGTCCGCGTCCTCGCCCTCCTCCCGCGTGGGCGTGTCCACCCCGAACGCGGCCCGTACGCCGGCGTCGAGGACGTCCACCTCGGTGGCGCAGCCGGGTATCCCGACGTCGGCAAGGAGCCGCGACTCGTCCGGCGACAGCGTCCGGAAACTGCCCAGCACCGCCACCTCGCCGGTGACCTCCACCCTGCGGGCGAGCTGCGCGGCGTATGCGGTGCGGCGCAGGCAGGCGTGCGCCAGGCCGCCCAGCACCAGCAGGTGCGCGTAGCCGGGCCGGGCCGGTGGGGTCGGCCGGACCAGGCCGAGCGCGTCGGCGGCGGCGAGGACCAGCCGGGCCGTGGCCGGGTCGAGGGCCGGCTCCCGGGCGTCCGGGCGTTCCCGCCCCTGGCGGAAGTCCCAGTGCCGGGCGGAGAAGTCGTCCAGCGCGGCGAGCACCGCCGACACGTCCCCGGCCGGCCAGTCGCCGCCGAAGTGGCCGACCAGTGTGCGCAGCGGCGGCGAGGCGATCCAGGCGCGCACCCCCGCCGCGAGTTCCGCCGTCGTGGTGACGGCCGCCCCGCCCGGCAGCGCCACCTGCGTCGTCCACATCAGGCGGATACTACCGGGGCGCGCCGCCGGGGGCGGGAGGTCGCAGGCGGCACCGACCGTCGACCGATCGGCGGTGGCGCCTGCGGATCGCGTCGTCGTCCGGCGGGGAGGACGACGGAACCGTCGGTGGCCGACCGTCCCGGGCCCGAAAACCGCAACGGTTCGGGTTGACGTGGTGTCAGGTGCGGCGGGTCGCTGGGCGACAGGGTGACAGTTGTCCGGGCCGCGAGGCGGTGAGAGCGTGCGGGGAACGCGAAACCGCCGCCGCTGAAGGGTGCGCCGAATGACCTCCGACGACCTGCTGGCCCGACACCGGGCCGTGCTCCCGTCCTGGATGCCGCTCTACTACGACGATCCGATCGAGCTGGTCGCCGGCTCCGGCCGGCGGGTGACCGACGCGCAGGGCCGCAGCTACCTGGACTTCTTCGGCGGCGTGCTGACCAACATGATCGGCTACGACATCCCGGAGATCCGCGAGGCGGTCGAGCGCCAGCTGCGTACCGGCGTCGTGCACAGCTCGACGCTCTACCTGATCCGGCAGCAGGTGGAGCTGGCCGAGAAGGTGGCCCGGCTCTCCGGCATCCCGGACGCCCGGGTCTTCTTCACCAACTCCGGCACCGAGGCGAACGAGGCGGCCCTGCTGGTGGCCACCAACTTCCGTCGCTCGCACCAGATCCTCGCCGTGCGCAACAGCTACCACGGCCGGTCGTACGCGGCGATGGGCGTGACCGGCAACCGGAACTGGACGGCCAGCGCGCTGAACCCGTTGCAGGTGGCCTGGCTGCACTCCGGGGAGCGGGTCCGTGGCCTGCTGTCGCGGCTCGACTCCGCCGACCGGATCGACGCCGCGGTGGAGGACCTGCGGGAGGTGCTGGCCACCCAGACCGCCGGCGACGTGGCCTGCCTGATCGCCGAGCCGATCCAGGGCGTCGGCGGCTTCGTCGCCCCGCCGGACGGGCTCTTCGCGGCCTGGAAGAAGGTCCTCGACGAGCACGGCATCCTGCTGGTCTCCGACGAGGTGCAGACCGGCTGGGGGCGTACCGGGGAGCACTTCTGGGGCTACCAGGCGCACGGCGTCACGCCGGACCTGCTCACCTTCGCCAAGGGCGTCGGCAACGGGTTCGCCCTGGCCGGCGTGGTCGGCCGGGCCGAGGTGCTGGAGTCGGTGCCGGCGATCAGCTTCTCCACCTTCGGCGGCAACCCGGTCTCCGCCGCCGCCGGCAACGCCGTCCTGGACTACCTGCGCGACCACGACCTCCAGGCCAACGCCGCCCGGGTCGGGGCCATCCTCGCCGACGGCCTGCGGGCCGCCGTGTCCGATCTGGATCAGGTCGCCGAGGTACGCGGCAAGGGCCTGATGCTGGCCGTCGAGTTCGTCCGCCCGGGCGGCTCCGAGCCGGACCCGGCGCTGACCGGACGGGTCTTCGAGGCGTGCCGGGCCGGTGGCCTGCTGGTCGGCAAGGGCGGCCTGTACGGCAACGTGGTGCGGATGGGCCCACCGTTGACGCTCACCGAGGAGGAGGCCCGGGAGGGCCTGGCCATCCTGGTCGACGCGATCCGCACCAGCGTGGTCGCCGCGTGAACCGGATCGGGCACTTCGTCGACGGCAAGCGGGTCTCCGGCTGGTCGGAGCGGCACGGGGACGTCTTCGACCCGGCGACCGGGCGGCGTACCGGCGCGGTGGAGCTGGCCTCCGCCGCGGACGTCAACCGGGCGGTCGAGGCCGCCGAGCGGGCGGCGCGCGGCTGGCGCGACGCCTCGCTGTCCCGGCGGACCGCGGTGCTCTTCGCCTTCCGGGAGCTGGTCTCGGCCCGCCGGGAGCGGCTCGCCGAGGTGATCACCGCCGAGCACGGCAAGGTGCTCGCCGACGCCGCCGGGGAGGTGCAGCGCGGCCTGGAGGTGATCGAGTACGCCTGCGGCATCCCCTCGGCGCTGCGCGGCGGGTTCAGCGAGAACGTCTCCACCGAGGTCGACTCGTACACCCTGCGCCAGCCGCTCGGCGTGGTCGCGGTGATCTCGCCGTTCAACTTCCCGGTGATGGTGCCGCTGTGGTTCGTCCCGGTTGCGGTGGCCTGCGGCAACGCGGTGGTGCTCAAGCCCAGCGAGAAGGACCCGAGCGCGGCGCTGCTGCTGGCCGAGTGGTTCGCCGAGGCGGGGCTGCCCGACGGGGTGCTCAACGTGGTCAACGGCGACAAGGAGGCCGTCGACGCGCTGCTGGACCACCCCGCGGTGCGGGCGGTGTCCTTCGTCGGCTCCACCCCGGTCGCCCGGTACGTGCACCAGCGCGGCTCGCTGGCCGGCAAGCGGGTGCAGGCGCTCGGCGGGGCGAAGAACCACATGGTGGTGCTCCCCGACGCCGACCTGGACCTGGCCGCCGACGCGGCGGTCAACGCCGGCTTCGGCTCGGCGGGGGAGCGGTGCATGGCGATCTCCGCGCTGGTGGCGGTGGAGCCGGTCGCCGACGCGCTGGTCGCGCGGATCGCCGACCGGATGGCCGGGTTGCGTACCGGGGACGGCCGGCGCGGCTGTGACATGGGCCCCCTGGTCACGTCCGCGCACGCGGCGAAGGTCCGCTCCTACGTGGCGGCCGGGGTCGAGGCGGGCGCCGTGCCGGTGGTCGACGGGCGGGACGTCACCCCGGACGGCGACGCGGACGGGTTCTGGCTCGGCCCGACCCTCTTCGACCACGTCACCCCGGACATGTCGATCTACACCGACGAGATCTTCGGCCCGGTGCTCGGCGTCGTCCGGGTCGGCTCGTACGACGAGGCGGTGGAGCTGGTCAACGCCAACCCGTACGGCAACGGCACGGCGATCTTCACCAACGACGGCGGCGCCGCCCGGCGCTACCAGCACGAGGTGGAGGTGGGCATGGTCGGCATCAACGTGCCGATCCCGGTGCCGATGGCGTACTACTCGTTCGGCGGGTGGAAGGCGTCGCTCTTCGGTGACCTGCACGCGCACGGCGACGACGGGGTGCGCTTCTACACGAGGGGCAAGGTGGTCACCAGCCGCTGGCTGGACCCGAGCCACGGCGGGGTCAACCTCGGCTTCCCCACCCAGACCTGAGCAGCCGCAGCAGTCCCGCCCCGGCCAGGTACGCCACCAGCGCCGGGGCGGGCAGCCCCAGCGGCTCGGGGTGCGACTTGCGGGTGAGGCTGTTCAGCAGCAGCCCGGCGACCACGCCGGCGTACCCGGCGACGGTGAGCCCGCTCCGGGCGGCTCGTACCCGGGTCGTCGCGTCCCCGCCGACGACCGACCGGGTGGTGCGGCGGGTGCGGGCCTCGATCGGGCCGAGGACGGCGACCAGCGCGCCGAGCACCACGGCCAGGGCGAGCAGCCAGGGCACCCGCCAGGCCCACCAGGCCGCCGTGCCGACGGTCGGGGTGGGCAGCACGCCGAGCGCGTCCAGCAGCCCGATCAGCAGGATCGCCGCGGTGAGGTGCCAGAGGAAGACGGTCAGCACCACCGCGTTGACCGCGATCACCGCCTGCCACGGTCCGCGGCGACGCAGCCACCGCTGCGCCGGGACGCGCAGCAGCAGGATCAACCCCAGCTGGGCGGTGAAGGCGGCCAGCAGGGCCAGGCTGGGCGGGGCGGCGTTGTCCAGCCGCTCGCCGGGCACGTTCAGCATCACCACCGGGTACGGCCCGACGACGGTCAGCAGCACCAGCGCCACCAGCCCGGCGGTGAGCAGGACCGCGCCGGCCCGCCGGGTCAGCGGCAACCGTCGGCGACCGGGCAGCTGCGGGGTGCGGGCGTCGTGCCAGGCGAAGCCGATCTGGTGTACGGCCAGCCAGCCGAACAGGTAGTTGCCGCCGGCCAGCCCGGCCGGTCCGAGCAGCCGGCCCAGGTCGCCCAGCGCCACCAACCCGACCAGCGCCGCCGGCACGGCGAGCCCGAAGCGGCGGTGCAGCGCGTACATCGGCGGGGTCAGCGGCACCACCACCAGGTAGGCGACGAGGAACCAGAGCGGGATGGTGGCGAACCAGACCACCTCGCGTACCTGCGCCGGGTCCGCCCCGCGTAGCGAGGCGACGCCGGCTCCGAGGGTGAGCACCACCAGCAGGGCGGTGGTGGGGCGGACCAGCCGGGCGCTGCGGTCGACCAGCCAGCCGGTGGCGGTGCCGGGCCCGGGCTGCCGGCGCCGGTGGGCGGCCAGCGAGGCGGCGTTGGCGAAGCCGCCGACCAGGAAGAAGACCGGCATCACCTGGGCCACCCAGGTCAGCGGCCAGACCCAGGGCAGGTCGCCCAGCGCCGAGTGTCCGGTGGGTCGCCCGACGGCGTCGTACGTGATGACGGTGATGCCCCAGTGACCGATTACGACCATGGTGATGGCGAGCGCACGGAGCAGGTCGGCGTAGCGCTCCCGCCCGGCCGGCGTGCGCTCGGCGAGCTGCCGGAGGCGGCGCATCCTCCCAGGCTAGGCCAGCCCACCGGGGCCGGTGACGAGAAGCTGCAACCTCCCGCGCCGGCCCCGGCGGCGGCAGATTCGGGGGAAATGCTGGCTCGGGCGGCCCGGAGACGTCAACTTCCCGGAAGTTGGTCGGATCTTGCCGCGCGGGTCAGGCGGGCGGTCGCATCAGCAGGGCGTGCAGGGCGGTCGGATCGGTGACCTCGGGCAGGTCGCGGGCGGCGAGCCAGGCCGCGGCGGTGGCGCCGTCCCCGGCGGTGCACACCGGGGCGTCCGGCCAGCGGCCGCCGACCTCGGCGCGGACGGCGGAGGCCAGCGGGGTGTCCGCGGTCAGCAGGCCGCCGCCGAGGACCAGCGGGCGCGTCGACCCGGGGGGCCGGATCCGGTCGGCGGTCTCGGCGAGGTGCGCGGCCCCCTCGGCGACCAGCGAACAGGCGACCGGCTCGCCCTCGGCGGCGGCGGTGACCACCAGCGGGGCCAGCCGGGCCAGCTCCACCGGTGGGCGCCGGGTCACCGCCTGCACCACGGCGTCCACGGTGGCCCGGGGACGGGCGGCCACCTCGCCGGTGCCGAGGAGTTCCGCGAGGACCCGACGGCCGAGCGGCCCGGGATGCTCGCCCCGGTCCAGGGTGGCCAGCACCTGGCGGACCGCCTCCCGGCCGAGCCAGAAGCCGGAGCCGGCGTCTCCGAGCAGCCACCCGTGCCCGTCGGCGACCCGATCCAACCGCAGGCCGGCCACCTGCGCGGCGATCGCGCCGGTGCCGGCGACGAGCACCGTGCCGTCCGGTTCCGGGCTGCCCGATGCGTACGCGACCAGGGCGTCGCCGTGCACCGCGTACGGGCAGCGCAGCCCCGCCTCGCGCCAGGCCCGGTCGAAGGCGGCCCGGCCGGCGGGGTCGGCGAGCAGCCGGCCCGCCCCGGCGAGCCCGATGGTGCCGGCGCGCACGTCGGCCGGGTCCACGTCGGCCAGTGCGGCATTCAGCGCGGCGAGCAGTCGCGCGGCGGCCACGTCGGCGCCGTGGGTGGTCGGGTTGCCGCCGCCGGCCCGGCCGCTGCCGACCCGGACGCCGGCGGGGGTGAGGGCGACGGCGCGGGTGGACGTACCCCCGACGTCGAGGCCGACCACGATGGTGCCGGACATCCGGTGCGGCCTCCCTGACTCGGGTGTGGGGAAGCATTCATGCTGGTCGGCGCGGCGTCGAGGGGCAAGGCCGGCGGGGCGGCGGGCGGTGTGTCCCAGGTAACGGTTTGAAAACTTCGCCCACGCTCTTGACAGGAAGGGGCCTTCAGTAAGAACTTTTACCACTAACAGTTAACACTCTTTCCGAAAGGCTCTCGATGGCCGAACACGAGGTGGACACCGGCGCGGGGACCGCCCTGGTCGACGCCGACGTGGCGGAGCGGCGGGGCGCGACGGGCGCCACCGTCGCCGAGGGCGTGCTGGTCAGGGTCCGGACCGGCACGGAGGAGCTGACGGGGGCGCTGCGCCGGGTCGCCGAGCACGTGCTCAGCGACCCGGAGGCAGCGGCCCGGGCGACCATCGTGGAGCTGGCCGAGCGCAGCGGCACGTCACCGGCCACCATCACCCGGTTCTGCCGGGCGATGGGCTTCGACGGCTACGCCGACCTGCGACTCGGCATCGCCGCGGAGACCGGACGGGCCCGCTCGGCCGGCTGGACCGTGGACATCGGGCGCGAGATCCAGCCCGGCGACCCGCTGTCCCGGGTGCTCGACCAGATCATGGCCGCCGACACCCGGGCCATGCACGACACCGCCGCCCGCCTCGACCTCGCCGAGGTCGAACGGGCCGCGACGGCGATCGCCGGGGCCACCCGGGTCACCATCTTCGGCGCCGGCGGCAGCGCCCTGGTCGGCACCGAGATGCAGGCCAGCCTGCACCGCATCGGAGTGGCCGTGTGGGCCTGGAGCGACGTGCACGAGGGACTGGCCGGTGCCGCGCTGCTCGGCCCCGGCGACGTCGGCCTCGGTGTCTCGCACACCGGGCAGACCCGGGAGACCATCGAGATGCTCGCCGAGGCGGGCAGCCGCGGCGCCACCACCGTCGCGCTGACCGGCTTCCCCCGCTCGCCGCTGGCCGAGCTGGCCGACGTCGTGCTCCTCACCGCCAGCCAGGCCACCAGCTTCCGGCCCGACGCGCTCTCCGCGCGGCACCCGCAGCTGGTGGTGCTGGACCTGCTCTACATCGCGGTCGCCCAGCGCACCCACGACCGCGCCCACGCGGCCTTCCGGCGTACCGCCCAGGCCGTCGACGGGCACAAGGCCGCGAAGGGGGTCACCCCGTGATCGCGGACGCACTGCACCTCGTCCCAACACCACAAGGAGAGATCGAGATGGCGGACACCCCCGAGAACCCGGCCGACCTGAGCCGCCGTTCCCTGCTGCGCCGCGCCGCCGCGGCGGGCCTGCTCGTCACCCCGGCCGCCGGCCTGCTCAGCGCCTGCGCCGGCAGCGAGCCGGCCAAGTCCACCGACACCGGTGGCGGGACGACCAGCGCGGACAACCCGTTCGGCGTCAAGGACGGCAGCGCGGTCAAGGTGGTCATTTTCAACGGTGGCCTCGGCGACCAGTGGGCCAAGGAAGACAAGGTCGTCTTCAACGGCAAGCACCCGAACGTCACGGTCAACATGAGCTCGACTCAGAAGATCAAGACCGAAGAGCAGCCGAAGATGGCCACCCAGCCGAGCGACCTGGTGATGAACTCCGGCGCCGACATGATGGACATCAGCACGCTGGTCAACGAGGGCGCGATCGAGCCGCTGGACGACGTGCTCGCCGCGCCGGCCTGGGAGGGCGGCGGCACGGTGGCCGACACCCTGCTGCCCGGCACCCGCGAGGACGGCACCTTCGAGGGCAAGTTCTACGTCGTCAACGTGGCCTTCACGGTCTGGGGCAACTGGTACAACGGCGCGCTCTTCGACAAGGAGGGCTGGACCCCGCCGACCACCTTCGACGAGTTCTTCGCCCTGGCGCCGAAGATCAAGGCCAAGGGCATCGCACCGTACGTCCACGACGCCGTGCACGGCTACTACCCGCGCTGGGCGCTGATGGCGACCATCTGGAAGTCCGCCGGCAAGCAGGCCGTGGTGGACATCGACAACCTGAAGGAGAACGCCTGGAAGGCCGACGGGATCCTGCCGGCGCTCCAGGTCTGGGAGAAGCTGGTCAAGGACAAGCTGCTGCTGCCGGGCAAGCTCAACCACACCCAGTCGCAGCAGGCCTGGCTGGACGGCAAGGCCGCCTTCATCCAGGTCGGCACCTGGCTGAAGAACGAGATGGCCTCCACCATCCCGCCGGGCTTCGAGATGAAGCTGTCGGACTACTGGGGCCTCGGGGCCAGCGACAAGGCGCCCAAGGACGTCTTCGCCGGTGCCGGCGAGGGCCTGGTGGTGCCGAGCAAGGCGCCGAACAAGGCCGCCGCCAAGGAGTTCCTGCGGGCGGTGCTCTCCAAGGCCGGCTCCGCCAAGTACGCCGAGCTGACCAAGTCGCTGGCCTCCACCAAGGGCTCCGGCGACAATGTGCAGGACTCGGCGCTGGCCACCGCGAACGAGCTGATGAAGAACGCCCCCAAGGACCTGATCAAGACCAAGTTCTGGGACTTCTACGCCGACCTGGACAAGGAGAGCCAGAACCTCTCCGAGGAGCTGATGGCCGGCCGGCTCACCGCACAGCAGTTCGTCGACCGGATGCAGCAGGCGGCCGACAAGGTCGCCAAGGACTCGTCGGTCAAGAAGCAGACCCGCACCGCCTGACGCTTAACGAGGAAGTGAGTCCCATGCGGCACGGTGTCGCGCGTTTCGTCACGGGCTTCCTGGCCCTGCCCGTCGCGCTCTACCTCTTCTACGTGGTGTGGCCCTTCGCCCAGGCGGCCGGCTACTCGCTGACCGACTGGGGAGGGTACTCCGACCGGCAGGAGTTCGTCGGGCTGGACAACTACGTCCGGCTGTTCTCCGACGAGCTGATCCGCAAGGCGTTCTGGCACAACGTGTTCTTCCTGATCACCGTGCCGCTGTTCACCATCGGGCTGGCCCTGTTCCTCGCGTTCCTGCTCAACGTGGGCGGACGCGAGGACAGGGCCGGCATCCGGGGGGTGTTCGGCTCCGGCCTCTACAAGGTCGTCTTCTTCTTCCCGCAGGTGCTGTCGCTGGTGGTCATCGCCGTGATGTGGCAGCAGATCTACCGCACCGACGAGCAGGGCCTGATCAACGGACTGCTGATCAAGATTGGGTTGGTCGACGCCGACAACCCGATCGCCTTCACCGCGGACCCGGAGCCGTTCCTCGGCGTACCGGCGGTGCTGTGGTGGCTGCTGCTGATCGCCGTCTGGAGCGGCGCCGGCTTCTACATGGTGCTCTTCTCCGCGGCCATGCAGTCCATCCCGAAGGACATCTACGAGGCGGCCCTCCTCGACGGGGCCAGCCGGTTCCACACCTTCTTCCGGATCACCCTGCCGCTGCTGCGCGACACCATCTCGGTGGCCTGGGTCTACCTGGGCTTCATCGCCCTGGACATGTACGCGCTGGTCTTCGTGATGACGCCCAGCCAGGGCGGGCCCGACCACGCCAGCGAGATCTTCGCGTCGGTGCTCAACTTCACCGCGTTCCAGAAGGGCCAGTTCGGCTACGCCTGCGCGATGGGCGTGTCGCTGGCGATCTTCACGATCCTGCTCGCCGCCGCGCAGCTCCGGATCACCCGCCGTGAGCGGATCGAGTACTGAGGAGGCCTGGACGATGAGCACCACGACGCACGCCCGCACGGACCAGGCCCCGCCCGTCGGCACCCCCGAAGCCGGGCGGTCCCGGCCGGTGGGGCCCGGGATCGGCGCCCGCTTCTTCAACGGCTTCTCGCACCTGTTCCTGGTGGTGTGGACGGTGATGGTCGTCTACCCGCTGGTGTGGGTGGTGATGTCGGCGCTCAAGGACGACTCCGAGGTCATCCGCGAGCCGCTGTCGCTGATCCCCGACAAGCTGCACTTCGAGAACTTCGCCCGGGCCTGGGGGGAGGGGCACCTGGGCGCGTTCTTCCTCAACACCGTGCTGGTGCTGGCCGGCAGCGTCACCCTGACCATGCTGCTCGGCTCGATGGCCGCCTACGTGCTGGCCCGGTACGAGTTCCGCGGCAACCGGGCCATCTACTACATGTTCCTGTCCGGCCTGACCCTGCCGATCTACCTGGCCGCGGTGCCGCTGTTCAAGGGCGTCTACAACACCGGGATCGTCTTCCCGCTGCTCGGGCCGAACAAGCACCTCATGCTGATCCTGGTCTACGTCGCCTGGTCGCTGGCGTTCACCGTCTTCTTCATGCACTCGTTCTTCCGTACCCTGCCCGACTCGATCGCCGAGGCCGGCCTGGTCGACGGTGCCTCGCACAGCCGGCTCTTCTTCAGCGTGATGCTGCCGATGGCCAGGCCCGGCCTGATCAGCATCGGCATCTTCAACGTGCTCGGCCAGTGGAACCAGTGGTACCTGCCGACCCTGCTGATGCAGTCGGTGGCGGGCGAGCCGAAGAACCAGGTGATCTCCGCGGGCCTGATCGAGCTGTCGGTGAACCAGGGCTACAAGTCCGACTGGTCGGGGCTGTTCGCCGGGGTCACCATGGCGATGCTGCCGGTGCTGATCGTCTACATCGTCTTCCAGCGCCAGGTGCAGTCCGGCCTGACCGCGGGCGTCAGCAAGTAGGTCGCGCCGGCCGGGGCGGGCCCGCTACGCCGCGCCGGCCGGTCTCCGGCCGGCGCGCAGCCCGCCCCAGAGCAGCAGGAGGCAGCCGCCGGTCTCCTACGTCTACTCCCGACCGGAACGGGTCTCGGTGGAGGCCGCGGCGAAGGTCCGCGCGGCGGCGCGGCAGTTGGGCTACCCCGGGCCGCGCCCGGCGGCCCGCTCATTGCGGCGGGGTCGGCTGGGCAACCTCGGCGTCGTGCTCGGCGAGCGGTTGAGCTACGCGTTCGAGGATCCGCAGGCGGCGCGCTTCCTCGCCGGCGTCGCCGACGTGTGCGCCGCCGAGGGCGTCGGACTCACCCTGGTGCCGATCACCGGCGAACCTTCGGACGCCCAGCGGGTCGCCCAGGCCGCGGTGGACGGCTTCGTCGTCTGGACCACCAGCGACGACGACCCGGTCCTGGACGCGGTCGCCGACACCGGCCTGCCCGCCGTGGTCCACGCCGGCCCGCACGGGCGGGGCATGCCGGTGATCGGCATCGACGACCGGGCCGCGGCCGTCGCCATCGGGCAGGTGGCGTTCGCCGGCGCCCGCCGTCCCGTCGTGCTCGGCTTTCCGCTCGACCGGCGTCGCGCCCGCCTGCTGCTGAGCGGGGACCAGGTGGGGGAGGTGCGATTCCCGGTGACCCGACACCGGTGGACTGGCCTGCGCGACGCCTGGACGCTCGCCGGCCACCCCGCGGAGCGGCTGCGGCTCGCGGTCTGCCCGGTCAACGACTCCCGCGAGGGGGAGAGGTTCGCCCTCGAACTGCTCGACGGCGCTGACCCGCCGGACGCCGTCGCCGCGATGAGCGACGAACTCGCCCTCGGCGTGCTGCGCGCCGCTGCCGGTATGGGCCTTCGGGTGCCCGACAATCTGGTGGTGACGGGTTGGGACGACAGTGACGCCGCCACCCCCGCCGGACTGACGACGGTTGCCCAGTCCCTACGGGAGCAGGGCGCGCACTGCGCCCGCGCGGCGCTCGGCCGACCGGGCCGGACCGACCCCCGCCATGAGTGGCAGGTCGTGCAGCGGACGAGCAGCCGCCGGGCGTCGGCGGACTAGCCGCCGGGTCGCTGCCGCCAGGGCAGTTCGACCGACTGCCCACGCCGCGCACGGCCGCCCCTGTGATTGGATCCGGTGTCATGCCCGTCCACCGCTCGCTATTCCTCCACTCCGGGCCGCGCCGCCGGCCGCACGACGTGCTGCGCGCGATGCTCGACCAGGGGATCGAGCTGTTCGGTGGGCCGGGGTCCACGCGGGACCCGGACCGGTGCCCGTTCGAGGTGACGGTCGGCGGGAACGTCCTCGACCCCGCCCCGCAGGAGGTCGTCGCCGCCCTGCGCGACCTGTTGGAGCGTGCGCGGTGACGGAGGCGGCGACCGTCGTCGAGATCCGCCGGTTCCCGGTCAAGTCACTGCTGGGTGAACGGCTGACCGCCGTGGACGTGGAGTACCGCGGGCTGTCCGACGACCGGCGCTGGGCGGTGCGTGACCCGGACGGCAAACTGGGCAGCGGCAAGAACACCCGCCGCTTCCGCCGGATGCCCGGCCTGCTCGACCTGCGCGGCCGTTCCGCCGTACCGGTGCCGATCGTGGAACTGCCGGACGGTCGGGTGTTCCCCGTCGACGACCCCACCGGCCACGCGGCGGTCGGGGCGGCGCTCGGCCGACAGGTCACCATCGCGCCCGAGGTCGACGTCCCGCACCACGACGAGGGGCCGGTCAGTCTGATCACCACGGCGGCCCTGGGCCGGCTCGCCGAGTTGACGGGGGAGCCGGTCGAGCCGGCGCGGTTCCGGGCGAACCTGCTCGTGGACGTACCCGGGACCGGCTTTCCGGAGGACGACTGGCTCGGCCGCGACCTGCGCGTCGGGGCCGATCTGGTGCTGCGCCCGCAGGCGAGGCAGACCCGGTGCGTGATGATCGACCAGCCCCAGGGTGACCTGCCGGAGCACGGTGCGCTGCTCCGGACCGTCGCCGAGCACCACGGAATGACCTTCGGCCTGTGGGCGACAGTCGTGCGTCCCGGCCAGGTCGCCGTCGGCGATCCGCTCGTGGTGCTGCCCGCCGGCCGCCGGGAGAGCTGACCACCGTCGCGGGGCGTCCGGTCGTGCTGGGTCCGCCGGATGCGCCGCCGCCGTCCCCGCCCCCGTGCCAGACTCGGCCGGGTGAGCACCGCACTCGTCCTGGCCGGTGGCGGCGTCGCCGGCATCGCCTGGGAACTCGGCGTCCTGCGCGGCCTCGCCGACGCCGAACCCGCTCTCACCGACCGCATCCTGGCCGCCGACGTCGTGGTGGGTACCTCGGCGGGCGCCTCCGTCGCGGCCCAGATCACCAGCGGCGTCCCGCTGGACGACCTCTACCAGGCGCAGTTGCGCCCGGGCAGTGCCGAGATCGAGGTGGAGATCGACACCGATGTGCTCCTCGCCGACCTGGCCGCGGCGATGGCGGGTGCGGCGACGCCCGAGGAGGCCCGCCGGCGGGTCGGCCGGCTGGCGCTGGCCGCGGACACGGTCCATCCGTCGGTGCGGTTGGCGGCGGTGGACGCCCGGCTGCCGGTCAAGCGCTGGCCGGACCGGCGGCTGCTGGTCACCGCGGTCGACGCCGACACCGGCGAGCGGGTCGTGCTGACCCGCGACTCGGGGGCCACCCTGCTCGACGCGGTCGCCGCCAGCGCCGCGGTCCCGGGCGTCTGGCCGGTCGTCACGGTCGGCGACCGCCGGCTGATGGACGGCGGCGCGTGGTCGGCGGCGAACGCCGACCTGGCTGCCGGCGCGGCGCACGTGCTGATCATCCGTCCCGTCCTGGCGGCCACGCCGGAGCCGTGGGGCAACCTCACCGAGGAGATCGAGACCCTGGCGCCCGCGGCGGTGCACGTGATCGACGCCGACCCGGCCTCGATCGAGGCGTTCGGCGCCAACGCGCTCTCCCCGGCGACCCGGGGCCCGGCCGCCCGGGAGGGACGCCGGGTGGGCGCCGCGCACGCGGACCACGTCGCCGCCCTCTGGCCCTGAGCGGCGCTCTGGTCGTGAGCCGTGCCCAGGCCCGGAGCCGGGAGCGGGTGGGTGCTGGACGGGGTGCGCTAGCCTGCCGGCCGTGGAGAAGGACGAATCTCTCAGTGAGCAGCGGATCAAGCATCTGGAGTTCATCCAGGCGATCGTCAACCGGCTCGGCACCAACTCCTTCCTGATCAAGGGATGGGCGATCACCGTCACGGCCGCGATCTTCGCCTTCGAGGCCAAGGATCCGAACTGGCGGATGGCGCTCACGACGTTCCTGCCGGTGGTCGCCTTCTGGCTGCTCGACTCCTACTTCCTGCGGCAGGAGCGGCTGTTCAGGCGCCTCTACGACGATGTCCGGCGCAAGGACTCGAGCACCGAGCCGTTCTCCATGGACGTGCGCCCCTACCAGCGTGCGGTGCGGCTGTCAGCCGTCGTCCGGTCCCGCACCATGGTGATCTTCTACGGCGTGCTCTTCGTGCTGGCGGTGGTGTTCTTCCTGGTCAGCCTCTTGCACACCGGGTCGGCGGCGTAGGCGCTCAGCGGGACGTCGGCGGTGCGGTGAGGGTCGCGGCCCGGATGCGCTCGGCGATCTCGTCCTGAGTCCGGTCGTCGGTCTCCTCGGGAGGCGGCCAGATCGCGCCCATCCGGTCGGCGGCCCATCGGGGCACCACGTGCGTGTGCAGGTGGTACACGCTCTGCGAGGCGGCCTTCCCGGCCGAGCTGACGATGTTCATGCCCGCCGGGTCGAGGGCCGCCCGGACGGCCGTGGCCACCTCCAGCACGGCGCGGGTCAGCGTGGCGGCCAGCGCGGGCTCCACCGCGAAGAAGTCCGGCACGTGCGTGTTCGGCACCACCAGCGTGTGCCCCGGGGTGGCGGGCCGCAGCGGGAGGAAGGCGGTGGTCCGCGCCGTGCGGTGCACGACCCGGGCCGGTTCCCGTCCGGCCACGATCCGGCAGAACGGGCAGTGGAGTCTCATCTGTCTCCTTCGGGTGGCGCGCCGCGGGACCCGGGTGAGGGCGGGTCGGGTCCAGCATCGCGTACCGGCGGGCGTCCGGCCGCGGCATCCCCGGCCCCGGCGGGGTGACCGGCGACCGGATCGTGGCCGATCACGGCGGCGGTGTCACAGGGGCGAGGCAGAATCGCGTCCGTGCCGGTGGCGGTGGTGTCCGACGAGCGGGGCGGGGGAGTGCTGCAACCCCTCGACCCCGCCGGTCACCCCGTGGCACCCGCCGAGCCGGTCACCGACCTGGCCGCCGCGGTCGCCGCCCGGGAGGCGGCCGAGGGTCCCCGTTGGGTCTGGGGCACCGGCGCCACGATCTATCCGGCGCTGCTGCGTGCCGGGGTCCGGTTGGACCGCTGTCACGACGTCGAGCTGACCGAGGCGCTGCTGCTGGGCCACGCCGGCCGTTGGGGCGAGCCGCGCTCGCTCGCCGCGGCCTGGGCCCGGCTCACCGGCGCGTCGGTGCCGGCGGACCCGGCGCCCCGCCAGCCCGAGCCGCCCGGGCACGCCCAGGGCGCCCTCTTCGACACCCCGTCCGGGCCGCCGGGCCCGGGCATCACGGCGTTGACCCGGGTGTACGCCGACCAGCTCACCCGGATCGCGGCGACCGAGCATCCCGGCCGGTTCCGGCTGCTGGTCGCCGCCGAGTCGGCCGGCGTGCTGGTGGCCGCCGAGATGGGCGCCACCGGGCTGCCCTGGCGGGTCGACGTGCACGACGCGATCCTCACCGAGCTGCTCGGCGGCCCCTCACCGGTGGGCGGTCCGCCGCGCCGGCTGGCCGAGCTGTCGGCCCGGATCGCCGAGCTGCTCGGAGTGCCCGGCCTGCACATCGACTCGCCGGCCGAGCTGATCAGGGCGTTCGCCCGGGCCGGGGTGGAGCTGCCCAACACCCGGGCCTGGGTGCTGCGCGGCGTCGACCATCCCGCGGTGCCGTTGGTCCTGGAATACAAGGAGCTCTACCGGATCTGGACGGCGCACGGCTGGGCCTGGCGCGACGCCTGGGTCGCCGGCGGTCGGTTCCGCCCCGAGTACGTGCCGGGCGGGGTCGTCTCCGGCCGGTGGGCCACCCGGGGCGGGGGCGCGTTGCAGATCCCCAAGGTGATCCGGCGGGCGGTGGTTGCCGACCCGGGCCACCGGTTCGTGGTGGCCGACGCCGGCCAGCTGGAGCCGCGGGTGCTCGCCGCGGTCTCCGGGGACGCCCGGCTGGCCGCGGCCGGTGGGGCGGGCGACCTCTACGCGGCGTTGGCCCGGGACGCGTTCGGCGGCGACCGGGCGCGGGCCAAAGTGGCCCTGCTCGGCGCGATGTACGGGCAGACCGGCGGCGCAGCCGTGCCGGCGCTGGCCGTGCTGCGGCGCAACTATCCGGTCGCCTTCGGCTACGTGGAGGCGGCCGCCCGCACGGGGGAGGCGGGCGGGCTGGTCCGGTCGTGGCTGGGGCGGACCTGCCCGCCGGGTTCGGCCGGATTCGGCGACGGCCTGCCGGGGCTGGACCCGGAGCCGGTCGCCGACCCGCAGAGCCCGGGGGCCCGGGCGGCCCGGTCCCGGGGCCGGTTCACCCGCAACTTCGTCATCCAGGCCACCGCCGCCGAGTGGGCCTCCACCCTGCTGGCGGTGCTGCGTACGGCGCTCGCCGGCACCGCCGCCGAGCTGGTCTTCTTCCAGCACGACGAGGTGGTGGTGCACTGCCCGGCCGAGCAGGCGGAGGCGGTGGCCGAGACGGTGACCCGCTGCGGCGAGCGGGCGACCGCGCTGCTCTTCGGCGACACCCCGGTGCGGTTTCCGCTTGATCTGTCCATCGTCGACTGTTACGCCGACGCCACCTAGCGGCACTATTTCCGATTTGCCCCGCTACCCCGTCCCGGCGGCGCTCGTTGGGTCCGGTGTGCGTACGACGGGTCGGACCGGACGCCAGCGCGCCCGGCCGGTCCCCACTGTCGAGGGGGCACAGCTGAACCGGATCGCAGCAATGATCATCGCAGCGGGTGGCGGGCGCCGTATCGGCGGACCCGAGGCGCTGCTGCACCAGGGGGAGCGGCCCCTGGTGAACCGGATGATCGACACGATGAACGAGGCGGGCTGCGGACAGGTCGTGGTCGTGCTCGGGGCGGCGGCCGACCAGGTCCGCGAGACGACCGACCTGACCGGCGCCACCGTGGTGGTCAACCGGGCCTGGGGCACCGGTGTCGGCTCGTCGATCCGCGCCGGGCTGGCAGCCCTCACCGACGAGACGATCGAGGCGGTCGTGGTGGTGCCGGTGGACATGCCCGGCCTGACCGCCGCCGCCGTCCGCCGGGTCACCGCCCTGCCCTACCCGGACGTGCTGGTCTGCGCCACCTACAGCGGGCTGCGCGGCTACCCGATGCTCTTCGGCCGCCGGCACTGGCCGGGCATCGCCACCCTGGCCAGCGCCGACGTCGGCGCCCGGCCCTACCTGCTCGCGCACAAGGACCAGATCGTCGACATCGACTGCGACACGGTGGCCGACGGCAGCCGGGTGGACAGCCCGGAGCTGATGCTGCTCTACGGCCTGAGCGTGCCCGAGCAGCGCGTCGGCGTCTGACCCCACCGGGGTCCCGGCCTGAGCCGGCCACGGGCCGGCTCAGGCCCGGAAATCGACCTCCTTGGCCTCCACCGTCCCGGCCTCCCGCCCCGGCGCGGCCTGGAACTTCCAGTACAGGTTGGTGTGCGTCACCACCTGCTCCACCGGTGGCGCGCCCCACGCCGTCTTGTCGCCCGCGGTGTGCGCGTCGCCCACCAGGGTCGTGTCGTAGCCGCGGACGAACGCGCCGTGCAGCGTCGAACGGATGCAGGCGTCGGTCTCCGCCCCGGCCACCACCAGCCGCCCGACGCCCCGGTCGGCCAGGACCGCCTCCAGGGTGGTGTCCTCGAACGAGTCGCCGTAGTGCTTCGCCACGATCGGCTCGCCGTCGGCCGGCACCAGCTCCGGCACGATCCGCCACGCGTCGCTGCCGTGCTCCAGCCCCGCGTCCGAGTGCTGCACCCAGACCACCGCGACGCCCTCCCGGCGGGCCTTCTCCACCAGGTCGGCGATGGTGGCCACCACCTCGTCGCGACGGTACGCCCCGCCGACGACGTCGTTCTGCACGTCGACGACGAGCAGCGCGGTGTTCGCCCGGTTCTCCAGCGTGGTCATCTCTTCCCCTGTCCGTCGTGGGCCTGCGGGCCCAACCTAGACCGACCCACCGACAACCCCGGTCAGTCCGGCAGGGCGTTCGTGGCGGCCAGCCGCTGGTACCAGTGCGCGCTGTCCTTCCAGGTCCGGGTCAGGGTGTCGTAGTCGATCCGGATGATGCCGAACCGGCGGTCGTAGCCGTACGCCCACTCGAAGTTGTCCAGCAGCGACCAGACGAAGTAGCCCCGGACGTCGGCTCCCCGGTCGATCGCCGCCCCGACGGCGTCGACGTGCCGGCGCAGGTAGTCGACCCGGCGGTCGTCGTGCACCGCCCCGTCCGGGGTGACCACGTCGTCGAAGGCCGCGCCGTTCTCGGTGATCATCAACGGCTGGTCCGGGTGTTCCGCGTGCAGCCGCAGCAGCAGCTCGGTCATCCCGCTCGGGTCGATGTTCCAGCCCATCGCCGTGTACGGGCCGGGCTGGGGCAGGAAGTCCACGTCCTGCGCGCCGACCCAGGGGGAGTGCGCGGAGCGGCCGTGCCCGTCGGCGTCCGACCGGGGTGACACCCCGTCCCACGCCCGGACCAGGGTGGTCGAGTAGTAGTTGACACCCAGCACGTCCAGCGGCACCGCCGCGGTGCGCTCGTCGCCGTCGCGCACGAACGACCAGTCGGTCACCTTCGCGGTGTCGGCGAGCAGGTCCGCCGGGTACGCCCCGTCCAGCATCGGGCCGAGGAACGCGCGGTTGGCCAGGGCGTCGATCCGGCGTACCGCGTCGGCGTCGGCGTCCGAGCCGGAGGCCGGGCGGATCACGTGCAGGTTCAACGTCACCGACAGCTCGGCCGCCGGGGCCAGCTCCCGGACCACCCGGCCGGCCAGGCCGTGCGCCAGGTTCAGGTGGTGCACGGCGGCCAGCGCGGCGGCCGGCTCGGTACGCCCCGGCGCGTGCACCCCCGAGGCGTAGCCGAGGTACGCCGAGCACCACGGCTCGTTGAACGTCGTCCAGGTGTGCACCCGGTCGCCGAGCGCCCCGACGATCTCGGCGGCGTACTCCCCGAACCGCAGCGCGGTGTCCCGGACCGGCCAGCCCCCGGCGTCCTCCAGCTCCTGCGGCAGGTCCCAGTGGTAGAGGGTGGCCACCGGCCGGATGCCGCGCTCCAGCAGCCCATCGACCAGCCGGGAGTAGAAGTCCACCCCGCGCTGGTTGCGCCGCCCGCCGGGGAACACCCGCGGCCAGGAGATCGAGAACCGGTACGCCCCCAGTCCGAGGCGGGCCATGTGGTCCAGGTCCTCGGCCCACCGGTGGTAGTGGTCGGCGGCCACGTCGCCGGTGTCGGAGTTCAACGTCCGGCCCGGGGTGTGGCTGTAGGTGTCCCAGATGGAGGGGGCCCGGCCGTCGGCCCGGGCCGCCCCCTCGATCTGGTACGCCGCCGTCGCCGACCCCCACAGGAATCCCGGCGGGAAGACCCGTCCCGTCATCGCGTCACCTCCACGTCCACCCCTTTTGACCCGTACCCTGCCGGCCACGGCTCCACCGTCGCCCGTACCGCGCAGTAGCGCACCCCGAATCCCATCCCCACGCTGGCCGTGATCATCGCAGCGGTCTGCCATGATCGACGCCATGCCACTGCCACGCCGTACCGTAACCGCCCTCGCCACGCTGCTGGCCGCGGCCGTCGGCGGCTGCACGAGCGGCACCGCTCCGACCGCTCCGCCGGCCGGGGCGGCGCCGTCGCCCCGGCCCGCGACCGCCGCCACCTCGGCGGCGACCGCTCCGGCCGAAGCCGGGCGTCCCCGGCTGTCGGTGCCGGCCACGCTGCCGGGTGAGATCGCGCGGGTGGTGTACACCGGCGGGGCGAACGCGGGCATGAGCGGCACGAGCCACCGGGAGACCCGGGCCGGCACCGAGTATCTGGTGCGGGCCGCCTGCGTCGCCGACGAACCCTCCCGCACGGTCCACTACCAGTTGGCCGGCACCTCCGGGGAGGAGCCCCCGCTGGCCGGTGGCGACGTGCCGTGCGACGGCGAGGAGACCACCACGAGCATGCCGCTGCCCGCCACCCGCGTGCAGATCACCCTCGAGGCCTCCGGCGGGTCCGACCTGGCCGATGTCTCCTCGGCGTACGCGATCCTGGTGCCGGCCGGCTGAGGTCGGGCGGACGTCGGGTCAGATCTCGATGTCGAAGCGGCGCAGCACGCCGGGCGCGACCAGCCCCACCGCGGCGAGCACCGCGACGGCGGTGAGCACCGCCCGCAGCACCACCACCTCGGCCTTGCTGCCGGTACGCAGCGCGATGCTGTTCGGCAGGCCGATCATCGTCCACATCCGGCGTTTGATCGGGATGGGCCAGAGGATCGGCACCCCCGCCTTGGTGATCATGTCGCCGAGGATGTGCACCACGCACCCGACCCCGACGGCCAGGCCGATCATCGGATAGCCCCGGTCACCGGGGAGGTTGGCGAACGTGTACCAGGCGGCGGCGGCCGAGGCCAGGGTGACGATGACCCAGCCGGCCCGTTCCGCCCACTCGTCGAAGAGGCCGCGCAGCGCCAGCCCGATCATGAAGAACAGGATGCTGACCACGGCCCACTTGCCGTACGCGGCGCAGAGCGTGGTGGTGCCCCAACCGACCAGCGCCGTGAACGGCAGGGTGTGGGTCAGCGTGCGGTGGCCGTTGTTGCGGCGCGGGTCGCGGCTGAGCTTGGTGGCGTAGTAGACCCCGAGCGAGATCTTCTCGATCACCTCGGCGACGAAGAGGGAGAACACCCCGAAGGTGCGGGCGACGGTCGCGCCGCCCTGGTTGCGGGTCACCTTGCCGGAGAGGTCCAGATCGGGGAAGAGCGCGCCACCGGCGCAGACGGCGGTCCCCACGGCCAGGGCCAGCGGCGACTGGTGGTAGTCGGCGAAGTGGTCCAGCGCCCACGACCCGGCCAGCCACACCGCCGCGCCGGACAGCGCGTGGGACGGTCCCATCATGCCGCTCGCCTCCCCGGGAGTTCTTGATCCACAAACTACGCCACTGTGCCAGAGGGGGACCGGGCGGGCAATGCCCCGACCGTCCACAGCGGAGCGTGGTCAGCCGTCGTCGCCGAAGCTCTGCCGGATCATCAGGAAGTACTGGCCGTTGACCAGCCAGTCGAACTCCGTGGTCAGCCACGCCACCGCGTACGCCCGCCCGGGCGCCGGCCGGGCCAGCAACCGGGCGGAGTGCACCCGCAGGTCCGCCGCGTTGCGCCAGGCGCACTCCCAGATCGCCGCGTCCCGGCCGTAGATCTCCAGGGCGGAGATCTCCACCAGTCGGTAGTCGCGCAGGGCGCCGGTGCCGCGCAGCCGCCGTTCCTCGGCCCGCCAGTACGCCACCGGGTCGGCCGTCGGCCGCACCGGCGCCACGCTGAGCAGCCGCGAGCCGTCGGGCTCGCGGAAACAGGTCGCGCCGGACTCCGTCCAGCGCAGCCAGTTGGTGGGGGCGGCGACCCGCCAGCCCGCCGGATCGCGGTACCAGGTCCAGCCGGGCAGCAGGGCGTCCTCCCCGGCACGCGGCGGCGTGGTGGCGACCGGGGTGGCCGTCGGCGGTGCCGTGCCGCAGGCGAACGCGGCCGGAACCGCCGCCCTGGCGGCGGGACCGGTGCTGGCCGCACCGGTGGTGGCGGGTGCGGTCGCCGCGGGGGAGCCGGCGCCGCTCCCCGACGGCAGCCGGTCCGGGCCGTCCGCGTCGTGCAGCGCCACCGCCACGCCGGCCCCGGCGAGCAGCGCGACCGCCGCGCCGACACCGACCAGTCGGGTACGCCGGGTCGACCGGCCCGGCCGGGAGGGCCGGGGTTCCGGGGCGCCGTCGGTACGCCTGCCGCCCGTTTCGGCCGTTGGTGCCGGGTCGACGTACCGGCCGCCCGCCGTCCCGCCGACCGGGTGGCCGGTGACCGGTCGGAGCTGGACGCTGCCCGGCGCCGGCCGGGGGCCGCCGCCGCCCGCCACGGGCAGTTCGACGCCGGCGGCGGCCACGGGGCCGGGCCCGGCCGACTGCTCGACGCGGTCGAACGGGGCCGGCACCAGCCCTGCCACGCGATCGGAGGTCCCCGGATCGCGCGGTGCGGGCAGCGCGACGCCGCCCCCGCCGCCACCCGAGGACCCCGGCCCGACCGGGGCCGAGCCGGCCACCGCGCGCAGCAGCGGCTCGACCTCGGCCGCGGTGAGCCGGCGCCACGGGTCACGCTGGAGCAGGCCGGTGAGGGCGGGCCGCAGCGGGCCGGCCCGGCGCACCGGGTCCGGTGGCTCGGTGGCCAGCGCGCTCAGCGTGGCCATCGCGTTGCCCCGGGCGTACGGCGACTGCCCCTCGACCGCCGCGTAGAGCGTCGCGCCGAGCGACCACATGTCGGTACGCGGGTCGGAGACCCCGTCGCGGGCGCGTTCCGGGGCGACGAACTGCGGCGAGCCGAGCACCAGGCCGGGCCCGGTCATCGCCCCGTCGCCGCCTTCGAAGGTGGCCAGCCCGAAGTCGGTGAGCACCACCCGCCCGTCGTCGGCGACCAGCACGTTGTGCGGCTTCACGTCGCGGTGCAGCACCCCGGCGGCGTGCGCGGCGCGCAGCGCGGCCAGCACGGCGAGCCCCACCTCGGCCGTCCGGCGCGGATCCAGCGGGCCCTCGGTGGTGATGATCTGCTGGAGCGAGCGGGACCGGACGTACTCCATCACGATCCAGGGGCTCTCCCCCTCGTGCACCACGTCGTAGAGCCGGACCACGTTGGGGTGGTCGACCCGGGCCGCCGTACGCGCCTCGCGCAGCGTCCGCAGCCGCAGCTCGTCGCGTTCGGTCTCGGCCAGCCAGGACGGCGGGACGACCTCCTTGACCGCCACCTCGCGGTGCAGCATCTCGTCGTGGGCCAACCACACCCGTCCCATGCCGCCGGTGCCGACCAGTTGCCGCAGCCGGTAGCGCCCGGCGACCACCTGTTGCCGCACGTCGCGTCCCCCTCGGTCACCCGGGGTACACGATATCCAGCGGTGCGCGATTTCTCATCCGCTGGCGTGGCGCCCCGCGTGCCGGCGCGGCGCGGATCAGGTCGGGGTGATCCGCGCCGACGCGCCGGAGCGGAAGCTCTCCCGGAACACGCCCAGCTCGGGCAGGGCCGCCGGCCAGTCCGCGTCGGAGGTGCTGAAGCCGAGCGTCCACCCGCCGAGGTCGCCGCCGGGCAGCATCCGCAGCGCGTGCTGGCGCTCCCCGAACGGGGCCACCCACCGGCACTCCCACGCCGCGCCGCGGCCGTCAGCGGCGAGCCGCACCTTGTCGTACGACGGCAGGGTGCCCCCGTCGAGCGCCCGGCGCTCGTCGCCGCGCAGCCGGGCCAGTGGATCCCCCGTGTCCGAGGTGACCGGCTCGACGCTGATCGTGCGCCGGCTGGTCGGGTCGCGCAGGCAGACCACCGTGCCCTCCCGGCTGAGCAGCCAGCCCACCGGCACGGCGATCCGGTACCCGCTGCCGGCGTGCCAGGTCCAGCCGGTCGGCGGCCGGAACCCGTCGTCGGCCGTGGCGCCGCCCCGGGCGACCGGCTCGCCGCCCGGGTCCGGTCGCAGGCAGGGAAACGGCGGCGGATGGTCATCGGGCTGGCCGGGCCGGCCGGGCTCGCCGCCCGGTGGCGGCTCCGGATGCTCCTGGGGCTGGTTGCTGCTGGCCCCGGCGGGGCGGTCGTCGTCGTCGGTGTCCCGGGTGACGGCGAGTGCGGTGCCCACCCCGGCCGCCACCGCCACCAGCAGGGCCAGCGCCAGCAGCGCCCAGCGCTGGGCGCCGTCGCCGATGGTCCGTGACGGGACCGGCCGGGCGCCCGGCGGCGGTGGATCCGGCGGACCGGGCGGCCCGGCGGTCCAGGACGGGCCCCCGCCGGGCGGCGGCCCGGCGTCCAGCGGGGCGCCGGTCCAGCCGTGCCCGGACTCCCGGGCCATTCCGGAGGTGGGGACCGGGTCCGGGATCACGTCGAGCGGGGTGTCGGAGCCGCCCGGGCGGACGACGGCCGCGCCGCGGTGCACGGCCACGTCCCGGGAGCCGCCGAGCGGGCCGACCGGGGGCGGCACCGCCGGGCTGGTCGGCGTGACGCCGGCCGGCCCGCCCGGTCCGGGGTTGCCACCGGGCGGGCGCGCCCCCGGCCAGGCGGGGGGCGGGGTGACCAGCGCGGTGCCGGAACGGGCCACGGGCAGCTGCTCGGTCGGCGGCTCGACGGTGGAGACCGGGCGGGTGACCGCCTCCAGCAGGCGGGCGGCCTCGTCGTGCCGGATCCGCCGGCGCGGGTCGCGCCGGAGCAGCCCCTCCAGCGCCGGCCGCAGCGGGCCCGCGTTCGGCGCCGGGTCGGGCGGGGACGAGGCCAGCGCGGCCAGGGTGGCCATCGCGGTGCTGCGGGCGTACGGCGAGCGGCCCTCGACCGCCGCGTGCAGGGTGGCGCCGAGCGACCAGAGGTCGGCCTCCACGCTGGACACCCCCTCGGCGGCCCGTTCCGGGGCGACGAACTGCGGTGAGCCGAGGACCATCCCGGGGCGGGTGGTCAGCCCGTCCCCGCCGTCGAAGGTGGCGAGTCCGAAGTCGGTGAGCATCAACCGGCCGTCGTGGGCGACGAGCACGTTCTGCGGCTTCACGTCCCGGTGCAGCACCCCGGCGTCGTGCGCGGCGCGCAGCGCCCCCAGCAGCGACAGTCCGATGTCGGCGGCGCGGACCGGGTCGAGCGGACCGGTGGTGTCCAGCACGGTCTGCAACGACCGTGAGGGCACGTACTCCATGATGATCCACGGATGGTGCTCGACCCGGACCACGTCGTAGACGCGGACCACGTTGGGGTGGTTGAGCCGGGCGGCGGTCCGCGCCTCGCGCAGCGTACGCAGCCGTAGCTCGTCGCGTTCGGACTCGGCCAGCCAGGACGGGGGCACGATCTCCTTGAGCGCCACCTCCCGGTCCAGCACCTCGTCCCGAGCGCGCCAGACCCGGCCCATTCCGCCCCGTCCGACCAGCTCGAGCAGGCGGTACCGACCGGCGATCACTACCTGCTGCACGGTTCTCCTCACCGTTGGCCGCGTACACCGTAGCCAATGGATCGGGGCGGACCTATCGGTCGTCGGATTTCTTCTTCAGCAGGCGGCGCCCTCGGTGGCGAGCAGGTTGCCGTCGGGGATCACGATCCGGCCGCGTCCGCCGGCCAACAGGGCGGCCGCGCGCCGCGCCTGGAACGGGCCGTGCTCCCGGCGGGCGGTGGCGTAGCTGGCCGCGGTGCGGGCGGCGATGGTCGTCCAGCCGTACCGCTCGGTGACCATGCCGCGGGCCTGGCGGGCCACCCGGCGGGCGAAGACCTCGTCGCCGAGGAGTCGGTCCACCGCGCCGGCGAGGGCGTCGGGGTCGCTGTGCGGGAAGGTCACGCCGGTGACCCCGGGCTCGACGATCTCGGCGAGCCCGCCGGTGGCCGCGACGGCCAGTGGCGCCCCGGCGGCGGCCGCCTCCAGGGCGATCATGCCGAACGGCTCGTAGAGGCTGGGCACGACGGTGGCGTCGGTGGCGCCGAGCATCGCGGGCAGCGCCACCGAGTCGAGGAAGCCGGTGAAGCGGACGGTGTCGTGCAGGTCCAACCGATCGGCCTCGGCGACCAGCTCCGTTTTGTACGGGCCGTCGCCGGCGACCAGCACCCGCAGCCCGGGATGCCGGCGGCGCAGCTGCGGTACGGCGCGCACCAGGTGCTGGACGCCCTTCTCGTAGACCAGCCGGCCGGCGAAGCCGACCAGCGGGCCGTCCCCGGCGAACCGGGCCCGGGCGTCGGCGACCGCGCGCGGCCGGGCTCGAAAGGCCCGGTCGTCGACGCCGTTGGGCACCACGTCCACCCGCCCGTCGGGTACGCCGAAGAGCCGGGTGACCTGCTCGCGCATGTAGCCGGAGCAGGCGATCACCCGGCCCGAGGAGTTGCTGAGCCAGTGCTCGACGCCGTGGATGGTGCGGTTCATCTCCTCGGGCAGCCAGCCCTGGTGTCGGCCGGCCTCGGTGGCGTGGATGGTGCTGACCAGCGGCACGTCCAAGTGGTCGCGCAGGGTCATCGCGGTGTGGGCGACGAGCCAGTCGTGGGCGTGGATGACGTCGTAGGTGCCGGTTTCGGTGGCGCGCAGGGCGGCGCGGGTGAGGGTGTGGTTGAAGGCCATGGTCCAGGCCAGGAGGGAGTCGGTGGCGAGGGGGAAGCGGACGGGGTCTTCGGCGGCGCGCAGGATGCGGACGCCGTCGGCGTATTCCTCCAGGGGTGCGCCGTCGGTGTGGCGGGTGACCACGGTGACGTCGTGCCCGGCGGTGGCGAGGGCGACCGACAGGGCGTGGACGTGCCGGCCGAGGCCGCCGACGAGCACCGGCGGATATTCCCAGGACAGCATCAGCACCCGCTGGCGCCGGGTGGGGTGGATGTCGATCACGTCGGCGTCCGGTGACATGCGGCCCCCTTCAGGTGGTGTCCCGCGCAGGCTCCGGCGGGCGCCCGTCACCGGGTGCCGTGTCGTCGCCTGGGTTGTGACCAATCCTCGCCGGGGGTGGATAACCGGTGGAGACGTCGCCGTTGCGACTGTGTAAAGCGTGCCTAGCGGCTCCGGCGGACCCGCAGCAGCTCGGCGACGGACCAGGCCTGGAAGGGGCACCCGGTCGCGGCGTGCGGTGCGAGGCCGTCGGCCGTCTCACTCACCGAAGATAACCCGCAATCCCCCAAATGGCCCTCAAGTCCGACCAAAAGGTCATCGACCGGTAGCTTCGCGCGCCGGTGGGCATCCACCAACGGGCCGATCAGCCACGGCCACACCGTGCCCTGGTGGTAGCCGCCGTCGCGCTCGGCCGGACCACCCCGGTGCCGGCCGGCGAAGCCGGGGGAGTCGGGGGAGAGGCTGCGCGGGCCGAGCGGGGTGAACAGCCCGGCCAGCAGCCGGCGCAGCGTCGGCTCGTCCGGCTCCATCGGCGCGTACGGCAGCGACCAGGCCAGCAGCTGGTTGGGGCGGAGCAGGTCGTCGTCGTGGTGGGCCGCCCCGCCCAGCGGGTACGCCGGCGCCGGGCCGTCCACCACGTCGTACAGCCAGCCGACCGGGGCCGGGAAGCGGGCGCGGAACGCCGTCCGGGCCCGCTCGTGCAGCCGGACCAGATCGCCGGCGTCCTCGCCGGCCCGCCGCGCCAGCTCGGCCAGGCCGGCGAGCCCGTTGACCCACAGCGCGTTGACCTCCACCGGCTTGCCGGTACGCGGGGTCACCGGCACCCCGTACACCCGGGCGTCCATCCAGGTCAGCGCCACGTCCGGCGGGCCGCCCTGGGTGACCAGCCCGTCGGCCGGGTCGACGGCGATGCCGTACCGGGTGCCGGCCAGGTGCGCGTCGACGATCCCGCGCAGCGCCGGCAGCAGCTCCGCGCCCAGGTCGGCGTCGCCGGCCAGGGTGACGTGCCGGTCCACCGCGTGCAGGAACCACAGCGCCGCGTCGACGGTGTTGTACTCCACCCGGCCGGTGTCGGCGGTGTTCGCCAGCATCCCCTCCGACAGCGTCGCCGCGTACGACCGCAGCAGCTCCCGACCCTCGTCGAACCGGTTGGTGGCCAGGAACAACCCCTCGTAGGCGGTCATCGTGTCCCGCGACCAGGCCCCGAACCAGGGATAGCCGGCCACCACGTCCGGGCCGGCGGCGGTGCGGACGACGAACGCGTCGGCGGCCAGGGCGAGCGTCGCGTCGACCCCGTCGGCCGGGCGGGCCGCCCCCACCACCGCCCGGTTGCGCCGCCGGGCCGCGGCCACCACCTCGGTCGCCGGCGGCGGCTCCTCGGCCAGGTCGTCGGCCCAGGCGAGCACCGACACGGTGTCCCCGGGGCGGTCCAGCATCCCTGCGAACCGGCCGGCGTACCAGAGGTCCTCGTCCGGGTTCAGGCCCCGGGCGGCCTCCTCGCGGTGGTGCACGCCCAGCCACCACTGGCCCTCCGGGCGCCAGTCCGGGCCGGCGAGCCGGAACGCGCCCTCCACCACCGCCCCGCCGTCGGCCTGCTCCATCCGGAGGGCCGGCCCGTCGGCCCGCCGCTCGCCGTGGACGTCGCGCCAGGTGCAGACCGCGGACAGGTCGAGCCGGACCGGGCCGCCGGAGACCAGCCGGTGGACCACGGCCACGCAGGACCGGCCGTACGTCATGGCCAGCTCGCGTTCGACCACCACGTCGCCGATCCGCCAGCGCCAGCGGGGCAGCCCGTCGACCAGCTCGAAGCGTTCCAGCAGCTCGAAGCCGCGCGGGTCGACGTCGCCGGAGGACCACTCGTGCGCGCCGAGCCGGACCTGGGCGCCCGACGGCCAGGTCAGCGCCGGGTCGAGGCCGACCAGTCCCACCTTGCGGGAGGCCGGCGTCTCACCGGCCACCACCAGCAGACCGTGGTAGCGGCGGGTGCGCAGGCCGGCGACCGTGCCCGTGGCGTAGCCGCCCCGACCGTCGGTGACCAGCCATTCCCGGCCGGCGGCGGCGGTCAGGTCGCCGCACACCTGCGGCCCGAAACCGATGTCGATCAACTTCCCTCCAGCGGCGGCGAGGTGTAACACGCCACGACGAGAATGGGCGCTGTGGTCAAGTACCCCGGCGGCGTCGAAGATGTGCACGTGATCACCGACCGTTCGCCCTCCGACGAACCCGCCTTCGACGCCGAGCGGCTGCGCCTGGCCCAGGCCGACGCCGGGGAGCAGGACTGGCGCGCATGGGGTCCCTATCTGTCCGAGCGGGCGTGGGGGACGGTACGGGAGGACTACAGCGAACACGGCACGGCGTGGGACTACTTCCCCCACGATCACGCGCGGTCCCGAGCCTACCGGTGGAACGAGGACGGCATGGCGGGCGTCTGCGACGACCGGCAGACGTTCTGCTTCGCGCTGGCGCTGTGGAACGGCCACGACCCGATCCTCAAGGAGCGGATGTTCGGCCTCGGCGGGGACGGCGGCAACCACGGCGAGGACGTCAAGGAGTACTGGTGGTACGAGGACTCGACCCCCACCCACTCCTTCATGCGCTGGCGCTACCACTATCCGCAGGCCGCCTTCCCGTACGACGAGCTGGTCGCGGTCAACGCGCTGCGCGGCCGGGACGACACCGAGTACGAGCTGGTGGACACCGGGATCTTCGACGACGACCGGTACTGGGCGGTGACCGTCGAGTACGCCAAGGCGTCCCCGACCGACATGTGCGTGCTGGTCACCGTGGCCAACCGGGCCGACGAGGCGGCCACCCTGCACGTGCTGCCCACGCTCTGGTTCCGCAACACCTGGTCCTGGGGGCTGCCCGGCGGCGACCGGATCCCGAACCTGGTCGGCGCCGACCGTGATCCGCGGGCCGGCACCGGCGCCCGGCTGGTCGGCGAGCACTGGGTGCTCGGGCAGATCATGCTCGAGGGCGAGGGCGAGCCGACCCCGCTGCTCTGCGACAACGACACCAACGCCGAGCGGCTCTGGGGACTGAACGGCCGGTCGGCGTACCCGAAGGACGGCATCAACGACCACGTGGTCGACGGCGCGGCCAGCGTCAACCCGGACCGGCAGGGCACCAAGGGCGCGCTGCACTACGTGCTGGACGTGCCGGCCGGCGGGCAGCGGCAGATCCGGCTGCGGCTGACCCGCACCGCCCCGCCGCCCGGCGGCGTCACCCCCCGACCGGCCGACCTCACCGACGGCTTCGACGCGGTGTTCTGGGCCCGGCGGGCCGAGGCGAACCGGTTCTTCGCCGGGGTCATCCCCGCCGCCGCCGACGCCGACGAGGCGCTGATCGCCCGCACGGCCATCGCCGGGCTGATGTGGGGCAAGCAGTTCTACCACTTCGACGTGCAGCGGTGGCTGGACGGCGACCCCGGCTCGGCGCCCCCGCCCGCCGGGCGCCGGCACGGGCGCAACAGCGCATGGTGGCACATGAACAGCTTCGACGTGATCTCCATGCCGGATCCGTGGGAGTACCCCTGGTACGCAGCCTGGGACCTGGCCTTCCACTGCGTCACCATCGCCCGGGTCGACCCCGGCTTCGCCAAGGCGCAGCTGCTGCTCCTGCTCCGCGAGTGGTACCTGCACCCCAACGGGCAGATCCCGGCGTACGAGTGGGCGTTCGGCGACGTGAACCCGCCGGTGCACGCCTGGGCGGCGCTGAAGGTCTTCGAGATCGACGGCTCGCGCGACCACGAGTTCCTCGCCCGGGTGATGCACAAGCTGCTGCTCAACTTCACCTGGTGGGTCAACCGCAAGGACACCGGCGGCAACAACGTCTTCGAGGGCGGCTTCCTCGGGCTGGACAACGTCGGCCCGTTCGACCGCTCGGCGGCGCTGCCGGTGGCCGGGGTGCTGGAGCAGTCCGACGGCACCGGCTGGATGGCCATGTACGCGCTCAACCTGCTGGACATGGCGATCGTGCTGGCCGAGCACGACCACGCGTACGTCGACACCGCCACCAAGTTCTTCGAGCACTTCGCGTACATCGCCGGGGCCGCGTACCGACAGGGGCTCTGGGACGACGAGGACGCCTTCTTCTACGACGTGCTGCGGCTGGCCGACGGCAGCCAGGTGCCGCTGAAGGTCCGCTCGGTGGTGGGGCTGCTGCCGCTGGCCGCCACCACCCGGCTCACCGCGCGTACCCTCCAGCGGCTGCCCGAGCTGGGCGCCCGGCTGCGCTGGTTCCTCGCCCACCGCCCCGAGTACGCGCACGTGATCGGTGCCCGCCGGCTCGGCCCCGACGGCCGGCAGCAGCGGCTGCTGTCCATGGTCGGCCCGGAGCAGGTGACCCGGCTGCTCGCCCGGATGCTCGACACCGACGAGTTCCTCTCCGAGTTCGGCCTGCGTACGCTCTCCCGCGCGCACCTGGACAAGCCGTTCTCGGTCACCCTCGGCGGGCAGGAGTTCTGCGTCGGCTACGAGCCGGCCGAGTCGACCAGCGGGCTGTTCGGCGGCAACTCGAACTGGCGCGGGCCGATCTGGATGCCGACGAACTTCCTGCTGATCAGCGCGTTGCGCGACTACGCGGCGTTCTTCGGCGACGACCTCCAGGTCGAGTACCCGACCCGCTCGGGGGTGAAGAGGTCCCTGGACGAGATTGCCGACGACCTCTCCGCCCGGCTGATCTCGCTGTTCACCCGCGACGACTGGGGTCGGCGGCCGATCTACGGTGCGGCCCAGCTGTTCCAGACCCACCCGGACTGGCGGGACCTGATCGCCTTCCCGGAGTACTTCCACGGCGACAACGGGGCCGGGCTGGGGGCGTGGCACCAGACCGGCTGGACGGCCCTGGTCGCCGACCTCATCCTGACCCGGCGCCGCTGAAAATGCGGGTGAGGCGCCGGGCGTCCCCGAGTACGGTTTCCCGGGCACCGGACAGGGGAGGGGACGGCATGGCGCAGCCGCGCGAGGCGAAGGTTCTGGTCTTCGACGCCGACGACACGCTCTGGGAGAACAACGTCGTCTTCGAGCGGGTGATCGACGACTTCCTCGGCTGGATCGACCACCCGACCCTGGACCGGGCCGAGATCCGCGCCATCCTCGACGACATCGAGCGGGCCAACGCGGTGGCGCACGGCTACGGCTCCAAGGTGTTCCTGCGCAGCCTCGGCGAGTGTCTCGAGCGGCTGCGGGAACGCCCCGCCACCGACGCCGAGCGCCGTGGGCTCGACGAGCTCGCCGCCGCGCTGGTCCAACACCGGGTCGAGCTGATGCCGGGAGTCGCCGACACCCTGGACGCCCTCGCCGGCCGGCACGAGCTGCTGCTGCTCACCAAGGGCGAGCGGGAGGAGCAGCAGCGCAAGCTGGACGCCTGCGGGCTGCTGCACCACTTCCGGGCGGCGCACATCGTGGCGGAGAAGGACGTCGACACCTACCGGTGGCTCGCCCGCGAGCACGGCTTCGACCCGGCGACCGCCTGGATGATCGGCAACTCGCCGCGCTCGGACATCCTGCCGGCCCGGGCGGCCGGCCTGAACGCGGTCTTCATCCCCAACGACAACACCTGGGTGCTGGAGCACGACGAACTGGACCCGGACGATCCCGCAGTGGTCCACCTGAAGGAGTTTCGCCAGCTGCGTACGCTCTTCGGGGCGGGCGCGGGCCGGTAACGTCGGGCAGGTGCCGCTGACGTTCCCCTCGCACCTGGCGCCGGTGCTGCCACTGAAGCTGTGGCGACCGCACTGGTTCGACGGGGTCGCCCTGGCCACCGGCGCGGTGGCGCCGGACGTCGGCTACCTCTTCGTCGGCACACCCCTCGAACTGGGGATGCGTACGCACACCCTGGGCGGGGTGCTCTGGTGGTGCCTACCGGTGGCGCTCTGCTACGCCTGGCTCGTCCGGCGCACGATCGCCGGGGTGGCGGTGCACCTGCCCGGGCAGCGGCTGTTCGACTGGCCGCAGTACGCGGCGCTGGGCGGCGTACGGCACCCGTGGCAGGTGACCGTCTGCTCGGCGCTGATCGGCGCGCTCAGCCACGTCGTGCTGGACCGGGTCACCCACACCGAGCGCTGGCCGCGTGCGCTGGGCATCGACTTCCACGCGGCCACCGGGATGCACTGGTGGTCCTTCGCCGACCTGATCGGCTCGGCGGTGGGCGGGGCCGTCGTGCTGGGGCTGGCGTTGTGGGCAGCGCCCCGCCGCCGGGTCTGCGCCGGGCCGCCGCCCTCGGGTCCACCGGCTGCGCCGGTCCGGTTCTGGCGGGCCGCGCTCGCGGTCAGCCTGGTCGGTGGTGCGGTGCTCCCGGCCCTGCCGGCCGCCACCACACCCGCCCCCGCCGGGGTGCGGCTGCTGCACCTGGTGGCACTTGCCCTGGCCGCCGGCGCCTGGGCCGCCGGTACGCTCACCGGGGGCCGCCGAGCGCCGGAACGCCCTCCTCTCCTCGGTAAGGAACAGCGCCGGATCGGCTGACCCCGTTACGGCGACATGCCGGTTTTTGACGTTGGCGTCAATCACATCCGCGGGTCCCCGCCAAAGCTTGTCCGACCTGCGACGACGCGCCTAAATTGGGCCCCGCGTCCAACGACTCTTCGGGGTGAGTTCGCCGGACGCGCCGAAGTCCGGTAGTTGGGCACCGTGGAGCTGAGTGCAAGCGGGCCGGCTCGCCGTGTGGAGCCCGGCGTGGGCGGCGTGCCCCGCCTGCCGCGCTCTCCGTGGCGAATTCCGCTACCACGCCGGACGGCTGGGGGTCAGGACCGGGGAGTTGCGGACCCGGTCCTGACCTGTTTCTACCCCTCGATCCGACGATCGGCCCTGGTCAGGGCCGGTTCGGGGGTGCACGCTGGAGGCATGACGGATCGGCGCGTACCACTGCTGTTGAGCCTGGTCGTGCTGCTCGCGGCGGCCTGCTCGGCCGACCCCGACGGCGCGACGTCTGAGCCCGGCGCCCCGGCGGGGTCCGGGACGAGCGCCACCGCGCCGACGACCGCCGCGACCACCCCCGACAGTGCGCCTTCCGCGCCGGCGCCCGCCACGTCGGCCGGGTCCCGGCCGGCGCCGTCCGCCGCCGACTGGCGGGTCACCTACGGGTGGGCCGTGCCCACCACGCCCGCCCGGGTCGACCACGACGTCCGTCCGCCGGTCACCCCGGATCCGGGCCTGCCGCTGTCCACCCTGACCGGCGTACGCGTCGGCGACCATCCCGCCGAGGGCTACAGCCGGATCAGCTTCGTCTTCCGCGGGCCCACCCCCGGCTACGAGGTGGCGTACGTGCCGGAGGTGACCACCGACGGCAGGGGCACCCCGGTCCGGCTGCCCGGCGCGGCGTTCCTCTCCGTGGCCTTCCGCACCGCCCAGGCCCACGACGCGCACGGCGCCAGCACGGTGACCACCGCGCCGCCGGCCGCGATCGGGTTGCCTACCCTGCGCGGCTGGGCCGACGCCGGCGACTTCGAGGGGCAGGTCAGCTTCGGTCTCGGCCTCACCCGGGCGGTGCCGGTCCGGCTGGCCGAGTCGACCCGGGCCGACGGCGGCCACGTCGTCTCCGTCGACGTGCGTCGCGGCTGAGCACGGCGCGACCCGACCTCGCCCGGGTGGGGCGGGGCCGGGTCAGCGGTGGTTCAGGAGACCTCGCCGCGGACGATCGCCACGGCCACCCGGCAGAACTCGTCCATGTCGGGGTTGAAGCCCGCGGCGATGTCGGGGTGCAGGCCGGAGCGGGTCTCCTCCAGCAGCCGCTGGCAGACCTGCTCGACCGGCTCGCCGGCGTAGCTCGCCCGGACCCGTTCCGTCGCCGCCTGCAGGGCCGAGGTCAGCTGCTCCTCCAGCGGGCCGCGCAGCTTCTGCTGCACAGGATCCAGCCCGCTCGGGTCGAGCGTGACATGTGGCTCCGACATTCGGCGCTCCCTTCGTCGGCGTCCGCGATACCCCGCCGCGGACCTCGATCAAACCCCGGCCGGTGCGGCGGCGACCCGCACCCGATAGGAGAACTCCTCCGCCGGCTCCTCCAGGTACGACAGGCGACGGATCTGCCGGTCGTCGGAGTAGAGCGCGACGTCGACGAGGACGCCAAGGTGGGCCAGGCCGATGTTCGACACCCGCTTCTTGTCCTGGAGCACCGCGCACACCCCGCCCAGCAGGGTGCTGGCGTCGGAGGTGCGGTGCCCCGGCGGGCAGCGCAGGGTCAGGTCGACCTCGACCGGGCCGCCCAACGGGGTCCAGCCGGTGCGCTGGGCCGCCGTACAGGCCGCCTGGAGCAGGGCGCGGACCCTCGTCGCCTGCCGGTGGCCGGCGGCGAAGATGGACAGCGCCTCGGTCTTCACCGGGGGCAGGCCGCTCACCTCGAACGTCAGGGCGAGAGCGCGGGTGTCCTGCACGACGGCACCTCCTCGTAGGACGATCCTGCCCAACCGGTGACGCGGGGGAGGGGACTTCCCGTCAGAACCAACCGATCGGGCGGGCGGGGGTCGGCCGGAGGCGTATCGACTTCGACGGCGACGCGCGCTGCGGAGCAGGTCACAGGCTAGTCGACCGGCAGCGCGCCGGGTAGTCGCCCGGTCACCTGGTGGGACGGGATCCGGGTCAGGCGGCGGGCCTCGGCGGAAACGCGCAGAACTCGTTGCCCTCCGGGTCGGCCAGCACCCACCACCCGACCCGGTCGTCCGGCTCGCGCAGCAGGGTCGCCCCGGCGGTGATCAGCCTGGTCGGCTCCGGGTCGGTGAGGTCGACGTCCCAGTGCACCCGGTTCTTCACCCGCTTGCGCTCCGGCACCTGGTCGAAGACCCAGCGGTCCCAGGGGAGGCCGGCCGCGCCCACCAGCGCGACGTCCCCGTCGTCGGTGGTGGCCACCCGGCCGCCGACCACGCCCGCCCACCAGCCGGCCTGGGCGGTCGGATCGGCGCAGTCGACCACCAGCCCGAAGACGCCGGGCCGGCCACCCGCGCCCGGCCCGAACGCGCAGAACTGGTTGCCGTCCGGGTCGGCCAGCACCCACCAGTCGATCTCCGCATCGGGTTCACGGACCAGCCGGGCGCCCGCGGCCAGCAGCGCGCCCGGGTCGTCCCGGGTCAGCCGCAGATCGAGGTGCACCCGGGTCTTGCCGGTGCGCGGTTCGGACACCGTGTTGACCCAGATCGACTCGGCCCCTGAGCGACCGCGCGGGTCGACCCGGGTGTCGCCGTCGCCGGTGTCGACCAGCCCGCCGTCGAGGATGCCGGCCCAGAAGGCGCCGAGCGCGTGCGCGTCGGTCGCGTCCATGCAGAGGTCCTTGAAGCGCGCGATCACCCGGCCATCATGCCCGCCGGGTCCGACACCGCCCGGCCGGCCGGTCAGCGGCGGCCGCGCTTGATCTCGTGGAAGGTGTCCAGGCGGATCAGCGGCAGCAGCGAGTCCCAGATGACCAGCGCGTCCTCGGTGCCGGGGACCTCGGTGACGATCGGCCCGTGCATGCCCCGCTGGGCGCCGGGGATCATCAGCACCGGCGAGCCGATGTCCGGGCCCGCCGAGGCGTACGACAGGGCGTGGGACTTGCGGACCGCCTCGTCCCAGCGCTCGTCGTCCAGCGCGGCCGTCTCGGACCCCAGGCCGGCCGCCTCGACGGCCTCGGTGACGAGCTTGTCCGACGGCGGGTTGCCGGCGTCGTGGGTGCGGGTGCCCAACTCGGTGTAGAAGCGGCCGGCGTCGTCGTGGCGGCCCTGCGCGCGCAGCGCCTCGACCAGGCGCAGCGCCCGGCCGGAGGCGGCCATCGCCTCGGCGAACTGCGGCGGCACGTTGCCCTCGTTGAGGATGGCCAGGCTGAAGGCCCGCCACTCCACGGCCAGGCCGCGGGCCTCGGCCACGGCGACCAGCCAGCGCGACGTGCGCCAGGTCCACGGGCAGGCGGGATCGAAGAAGAAGGTGGCGTCCATCGGCCGAGCGTACGGCGGGTGGCGGCCGGCCGCAGCGCGGTGATCTGCGCCACAGATCGCCCGTTCAGCCACCTCACGGCCGGCTCAGGTTTCGCGACTTCGCAGGTCGGGCAGTGTTAGCGCACGAAACGCCCGGGGTCGGGCGGGTTCCACCACACCGGTCCCCGGACGTTCCGCCGTGCGCCGGGGCACGGACCGCTTCCCCCCGGCTCTCGCCGAAGGAAGGGGGAGGGCGATGACGACGGACCCCGACGAGTCGCGACACCGGCGCCGGCCACGCGTACGCCTGGCCGCGACGGCCGCCGCATTGACCCTGGTGGCGCCGCTGGCGGCCTGTGGTGCGGGGGAGAGCGGGGGTACGCCCACGCTGAACCTGTACTACCCGCCGGAGCAGAACCTGCAGAAGGTGGTCGACGACTGCAACCAGCAGGCCCAGGGGCGTTACAAGATCGCCTACCGGGTGCTGCCGCGGCAGGCCGACGACCAGCGGGTGCAGATGGTGCGCCGGCTCGCCGCCGAGGACACCGGGATGGACATCCTCGGCCTGGACGTCACCTGGACCCAGGAGTTCGCCAGCGCCGACTGGATCCGCGAGTGGACCGGTCAGGACCAGGCCGACGTGGAGCAGGGCACCCTCGCCGGGCCGCTGGAGACCGCCCGCTACGAGGGCAAACTCTACGCCGCGCCGAAGAACACCAACGTCCAGCTGCTGTGGTACCGCAGCGACCTGGTGCCCGAGCCGCCGAAGACCTGGGACCAGATGATCCAGCAGGCCAAGGAGCTCAAGAGCCAGAACAAGCCGTACCAGGTGCTCACCATGGGCGCCCAGTACGAGGGCCTCGTGGTGCTCTACAACAGCCTCGCCGAGAGCGCCGGCGGCAAGATCCTCAGCGAGGACGGCAAGAAGGCGGTGATGGACGCCGGCACCGTCAAGGCGCTGGAGCAGTTGCAGCGCTTCGCCACGTCGGGCGTGACGTCGCCGTCGTTCAGCAACGCCGTCGAGGACCCGGTCCGGCTGGAGTTCCAGAACGGCGACGGCGCCTTCCAGGTCAACTGGCCCTTCGTCTATCCCGCGTTGCAGGAGGCCAACCCTGAGCTGGCCAAGAAGGTCAAGTGGGCCCGCTTCCCCGGCATCGACGAGAACACTCCCGGCAAGGTCACCATCGGCGGGGTGAACATGGCGGTCAGCTCCTACTCGAAGCACCCGAAGGAGTCCTTCGAGGCCGCCAGGTGCATCCGCGACGAGAAGAACCAGAAGTTCTCCGCGATCAACGACGGCGTGCCGCCGACCATCGAGAAGATCTACGCCGACCCGGAGATGGAGAAGGCGTACCCGATGAAGGAGACCATCCTCGAGGAGCTCAAGGACCCGGCGGTCCGCCCGCTGAACCCGGCCTACCAGAGCATCTCGACCGTCATGTCGGCGTACCTGTCGCCGCCGTCGGGCATCCAGCCGCAGCAGACCGCCGACCAGCTGCGCAAGGCCATCGCCGACGCCCTCGTCTCGAAGGGGGTGCTCCCGTGAGCGAGCGCCGCGAGCGAACCAGCCAGCTCAGCGCCATGGAGGCTCGTGGCGCCGGCGACCGAAGGGAGGCGGCGGCATGAGCATCAACGCCACTCCCGCGGGCGCGGACGTCGCGGCCGACGCCGAGCAGGGCAGCGGCCGGCACGCGGCCGTGCCGGCCCAGCGGTCCAACCGGCGTACGAAGAAGACGCCGCTGAGTGAGAACAAGCGGGCCGAACGAAAGCTTGGCTGGCTGCTCTGCGCGCCGGCCGCGCTGGTGATGGTGCTGGTCACCGCGTACCCGATCATCTACTCGGTCTGGCTCTCCCTGCAACGCTTCGACCTGCGCTTTCCCGACCAGCGCGAGTTCATCGGGCTGGAGAACTACGTCACCGTGCTGAGCAACCAGTTCTGGTGGACGGCGTTCGGGGTGACCATGCTGATCACGGTGGTCACCGTGGCGATCGAGCTGGTGCTCGGCATGGGCCTCGCGCTGATCATGCACCGGACGCTGGTCGGCCGGGGCATCGTGCGGACCGCCGCGCTGATCCCGTACGGCATCGTCACGGTCGTCGCGGCCTTCTCCTGGAAGTACGCCTGGACGCCGGGCACCGGCTACCTGGCGAACCTGCTCGACGGGTCGGCGCCGCTGACCGAGCGGGCCAGCTCGCTGGCGATCATCATGCTGGCGGAGATCTGGAAGACCACGCCGTTCATGGCCCTGCTGCTGATGGCCGGGCTGGCGCTGGTCCCGGAGGACCTGCTCAAGGCGGCCTCCACCGACGGCGCCACCTCCTGGCAGCGGTTCACCAAGGTGATGCTGCCGGTGATGAAGCCGGCGATCCTGGTGGCGCTGCTGTTCCGCACCCTGGACGCGTTCCGGGTCTTCGACAACATCTTCGTGCTGACCGCCGGCAGCAACGAGACCTCGTCGGTGTCGATGCTCGCCTACAACAACCTGATCCGGGGCCTCAACCTCGGCATCGGCTCCACGATGTCGGTGCTGATCTTCATCACCGTGGCGATCATCGCCTTCGTCTTCGTGAAGCTGTTCGGTACCGCTGCCCCGGGCAGCGACGATGGGGAGAGGCGCTGAGATGTCGGTCGAAACCACCACGCGCGCGAAGCTGCGCTGGGGTCTGCTGGACGTCATCGTCGTCGTCTTCGCGCTGATCCCGGTGCTCTGGATCGCCTCGCTGTCCTTCAAGACCCCGGCCACCCTCGCCGACGGGAAGTTCTGGCCCCGGGAATGGACGCTGGACAACTACCGCACGATCTTCGACACCAGCCAGTTCGTCCGGGCGCTGGTCAACTCGATCGGGATCGCGCTCATCGCGACCCTGATCGCGGTGGTCCTCGGCGCGATGGCCGCGTACGCGATCTCCCGGCTGGACTTCCCCGGCAAGAAGCTGCTGGTCGGGGTCTCCCTGCTGATCGCGATGTTCCCGCAGGTGTCGCTGGTGTCGCCACTGTTCGAGATCGAGCGGCAGCTGGGCCTCTTCGACACCTGGCCCGGGCTGATCCTGCCGTACATCACCTTCGCCCTGCCGCTGGCGATCTACACGCTGTCGGCGTTCTTCAAGCAGATCCCGTGGGACCTGGAGAAGGCGGCGAAGATGGACGGCGCCACCCAGGGCCAGGCGTTCCGGCGGGTCATCGCCCCGCTGGCCGCGCCGGGGCTGTTCACCACGGCGATCCTGGTCTTCATCTTCTGCTGGAACGACTTCCTCTTCGCCATCACGCTCACCTCGACCGAGCGGGCCCGTACGGTGCCGGTGGCGTTGTCGTTCTTCACCGGCGAGTCGCAGTTCGAGGACCCCACCGGGGCGATCTGCGCCGCCGCCGTGGTGATCACCATTCCGATCATCCTGTTCGTGCTCTTCTTCCAGCGCCGCATCGTCTCCGGTCTGACCTCCGGCGCCGTCAAGGGATAGGTGACAACAATGGCTGACATCGTGCTGGACAAGGTGAGCAAGCGGTTCCCCGACGGGACCACCGCGGTGCAGGACGTCGACCTGGAGATTGCCGACGGCGAGTTCGTGATCCTGGTCGGCCCGTCCGGCTGCGGGAAGTCGACCACCCTCAACATGATCGCCGGGCTGGAGGACATCAGCTCCGGTGAGCTGCGCATCGGCGGGCAGCGGGTCAACGACAAGGCGCCCCGGGACCGGGACATCGCCATGGTCTTCCAGTCGTACGCGCTCTACCCGAACATGACCGTGCGGGAGAACATGGCCTTCCCGCTGCGGCTGGCGAAGCTGGACAAGGCCGAGATCGACCGGAAGGTCGACGAGGCCGCCAAGGTGCTGGAGCTGACCGCGCTGCTGGACCGCAAGCCGGCGAACCTCTCCGGCGGCCAGCGGCAGCGGGTGGCGATGGGCCGGGCGATCGTGCGCCAGCCCAAGGCGTTCCTGATGGACGAGCCGCTGTCCAACCTGGACGCGAAGCTGCGGGTGCAGATGCGCACCGTCGTGTCGAAGCTGCAGAAGCAGCTCGGCACCACCACCGTCTACGTCACCCACGACCAGACCGAGGCGATGACCCTCGGCGACCGCGTGGTGATCATGCGGGGCGGCGCGGTGCAGCAGGTCGGCCCACCCCAGGAGCTGTACGACCACCCCCGCAACCTCTTCGTGGCCGGGTTCATCGGCTCGCCGTCGATGAACTTCCTGCACGCCGCCGTGCAGGACGGCACGCTGCACACCGCGCTGGGCGACGTGCCGATCGGCGACCGGGTCCGCCGTGAACTGGAGGGCGCGGACGCGCCCCGCGAGCTCATTCTCGGCATCCGCCCCGAGCACTTCGAGGACGCCGAACTGATCGACGACGACACCCGCCGCCGGGGCCTGGAGTTCGACGCGCCGGTCGACATCGTCGAGTCGATGGGCTCGGACAAGTACGTCTACTTCACCGTGGAGGGGGAGCGGGCCAGCGCGGCCGAGCTGGAGGAGTTGGCCGCCGACGCGGGCGCCGACTTCAGCGGCGGTGGGGCCACCCTGGTCACCCGCCTCTCGGCCGAGTCGCCGGTGCGCGAGGGGGAGAACCGGCGGGTCTGGTTCAACCTGGAGAAGATCCACCTGTTCGACCCGTCGAGCGGCCGGAACCTGACCCTGCGCGAGGGTCGCTCCGCCGGCGCCCTGGGCGACTGACCCACCGGCGTCCGGGCCGGCCCGGCCCTCTGCAGGCCATGAACAATTCGAGCGTGATACCTCAGAGGAATACTGATGACTCTGAGGTATCACGCTCGAAGCGCCTGTCGCCTTCGGCGCTGGTCACCCTGCGCGTGTTGCCGGCCGTGCCGCGGCAGCCAGGCTCATCGCCTTGCGGCCAGGGTTCGCCCTGGTCCACGATCCGGTGCCGGCCCACCGGTGAGCCGGGCGGCGCACCGCCGAGCACCGGACGTGCCGCAACCGGTCAGTCCGCCCAGTCGACCCGGGCCGGGAGGCCGAGGAAGCGGGCGTAGCCGGCCAGCGCCGCCTCGACCGCCGCCCGGTCCAGCCCGGACAGGGGCTGGACCGTGATGCTCACCCGGGTCCTGGCGATGGTCCGTGTCCAGGTCCCGGCCACCCGCCCGCCCCGCACCACCGTCGACCGGAACATCCCGTTGTTGCCCGGCACGATCGCCTGCTGGTGCGCCGGGTCGAGCATCAGAGTCCGGTCCTTGAACCCCAGCAGGTACTCGTCGAAGCCGGGCAGCACGCGCACGTCGTCCACCCGGTCGCGGGGCGCTTCCAGCAGCGCCGGGTGCAGCACCGACTCGACCCCGTCCACCCAGGCGGTGGCCAGTTCGTCGCCGGCCACCGCGACGGCCCGGCGCGCGTCGGTGAGGGTCAGCCCGGTCCAGCCCGCGAAGTCCCGCACGGTGGTGGGCCCGTGACCGCGGAAGTAGCGAACGGCGAGGGCCCCCAGCGCCTCGTCGCGCTCCGGCCGGTGCGGGTCGGGCGCCCACTCGTCCAGCAGGGCGAAGGTCTGCTCGGTGCCGACGTGCGGGGCGATGCAGGTGACACCGCGCTGGCTGGCGTACCAGAGCAGGTGGTAGCCGCGCTGCCCGCCGACGTCGAAGCCGGCCGCGGTCAAGGCGGCCAGGCACCGGGCGCGGGTCAGCCGGCCGCCGCCGGCCAGCGCCGTGCCGAGGACGTCGGCGGCCCGGTCCGCGTCGGACTCGGTGAGGCCGAGTGCGGCCCGCCGGGCAGCGGCGCCGGTCAGCGCGCGTACGCCGGTCAGCTCCAGCATCCAGCGGGCGTCGCGGCTCGGCACCAGGTGCACGGTGCCCCGCATCGGCCAGGTGCGCAGCGCCTCCCGGCGCTCCAACGCGGCCTGGACGTCGGTGAGCGTCAGGGCCGGCAGGCGGACGCCCAGCGACCAGAGGCCGCTCGCCATGTCCTGGGCCTGCATGGCGCCGAACCACTCGACCACCCCGGCCACGTCGTCCGGGCGGGCGGCCGGGTGCGGTCGCAGCAGCAGGGCGCGCATCCGCAGGGCCAGCGCCTGCGCGCCGGTCAGCGCCACGGTCATGCCCCGTCTCCCGTCGGTGGTGGACGGTCAGCATAGACAGCCGGTGCGCGCGGATGAGCGCCTCCGGCCAGGTTCAGGGGTTGGGTACGGAAGCGGGGGAGCGGCCCCTGACCGCGCTACGCCGACGCCGTCGGCGGAGCGCGATCCCCCGTTCAGGTGCACGGTCGAGCGGGTGCCCGGTGCGATCAGGATCCCCGGTGCGGCCGGCCGGGAGAGCGGTTGCCGCAGGAACTTGCGCAAATCTTGAGCACGGACCGCAGACGTTTGACGCTGCAACTAACGGGTAGTCGCGGGAGCTGATCCACGACGAGGGAGGGACACGTGATGGACGGCCAGATCAAGGTCGCGGTCATCTACTACAGCGCGACCGGCATCACCTACCAGATGGCACAGGCGGCCGTCGACGCCGCCGGCGAGGCCGGGGCCGAGGTGCGGCTGCGCAAGGTACGGGAGTTGGCCCCGGAGGAGGCCATCCGCTCGAACTCCGGTTGGCAGGCGCACCACCTGGAGACCCAGGACGTCGAGGAGGTCCAGCTGGACGACCTCACCTGGGCCGACGTGGTGATCTTCGGGTCGCCGACCCGGTACGGCATGATCGCCGCCCAGCTGAAGCAGTTCATCGACACCACCGGACCGCTCTGGGCCCAGGGCGCCCTGGCCAACAAGGTCTACTCGGCGTTCTGCTCCACCGCCACCTCCCACGGCGGCCAGGAGTCCACCATCCTGTCGCTGCTCACCGTCTTCTACCACTGGGGCGGCGTGGTGGTGACCCCCGGCTACACCGACCCGAGCCAGTTCACCGCCGGCAACCCGTACGGCGCCTCGCACACCAGCAACAACGGCGAGACCGCGCCGGACAGCGTCGCCCTCGGCGCCACCGCGCTGACCGCCAGGCGGGCCATCCAGATCGGCGCCGCCCTCAAGAAGGGGATGGCCGCCGGCTGACCGCCACCGGATGGTGACCGGTGGCCCGGGCGGGGGCTCTCGACCTGTCCGGACCACCGGTCGCCCTTCGCCCTACCCGCGATGCGGGGAATCATGCGTGGTCGCCATCCGGCTCGGCTGTTCGAGCAGATGGGCGAGAAGCTCGGCCAGGACCGCCGTGCCGTCCCGGCTGAGCACCGACTCCGGATGGAACTGCACCCCGGCGAAACCAGGGCCGCGTACGGCGTGCACCGCCCCGTCCTCGGCGTCCCGGGAGAGTTCCACCGGCCCGTACGGGGTGGCCAGCCGGTCGGCGTCGGCGAGCGCCGTGAACGTCGAGTAGAAGCCCACCCGCCGCGGCGTGCCGAAGACCGGCACCTCCCGCTGCACCCCCTGGTACGGCGCCTCCCGGCGGTGCAGCCGCAAGCCGAGCAGGCCGGCGAGCAGCTGGTGCCCGAGGCAGACCGCCAGCGTCGGGCGCCCCTGGTCGAGCAGCCGGCCCAGCAGCCCCCGCATCGCGGCCTGCTTCGGGTCGGTGTGCCGTCTCGGGTCACCCGGCCCGGGGCCGACCACCACCAGGTCCTCCCCGTCGAGCGGGCCCGGATCCTGCCAGGGGCGCACCCGCACGTCGAGGCCGAGCGCGCGGAACTGGTGGGCGAGCATCCCGGTGAAGGTGTCCTCCCCGTCCACGATCAGCGCCCGCCGGCCGGCCAGGCCGGGCAGCACCGTCGCGCCGGGCGTACGCCGGTCCAGCCAGAACCGGGCCAGCGGGCCGTTGCGGGCGACCAGCGCGGCGCGTACCTCCGGGTCGTCGGCGAGCGGCCGGCGCCCGGCGGCCTCCGCCCCGCCGGTGGCGGTCGGCGCTTCCGGCCCGAGGCCCAGCGCGGCCAGCACCCCGGCGGCCTTGGCGTGGGTCTCGGCCACCTCCCCTTCGGCGGTGGAGTGCCGGACCAGGGTCGCTCCCACCGGCACCCGCAGGTCACCGGCGGGGGAGATCTCCGCGGTGCGGATCAGGATCGGCGCGTCCAGGGTCTGCCGGCCCGCCGCGTCCCGGCCGAGCAGGGCCAGCACCCCGGAGTAGTAGCGCCGGCCGGTCCGCTCGTGGCGGGCGATCACCCGGCAGGCGTTCTCCATCGGGCTGCCGGTCACCGTGGGCGCGAACATGGTGTGCCGCAGCACGTCCCGCACGTCGGCCGAGCCCTGGCCGGCGAGCAGGTACTCGGTGTGGGCCAGGTGCGCCATCTCCTTGAGGTACGGCCCGATCACCTGTCCGCCGTGCTCGGCGACGGTGGCCATCATCTTCAGCTCCTCGTCGAGCACCATGTACAGCTCCTCGACCTCCTTCGGGTCGCGCAGGAACCGCAGCAGCGCCGCCCGGTCCGGGGCGGCCCCGGCGTGCCGGAAGGTGCCGCTGATCGGGTTCATCAGCACCGTCCCGTCGGCGACGCTGACGTGCCGCTCCGGGCTGGCCCCGACCAGGATCCGGGTGCCGGTGAAGACCAGGAAGGTCCAGTACGCCCCTCGTTCGCCGACGAGCAGCCGGCGCAGCGCCGCCAGCCCCGCCCGCAGCGGGGAGCCCTGCACGGTGGCCCGCAGCGTGCGGTGGATGACGAAGTTGGCGCCCTCGCCCCGGCCGATCTCCTCGGCCAGCACCCGGTCGACGGTGCGGGCGTACTCCGTGTCGTCGATGTCGAAGCCGCCGCCGGTGGTGACCACCGGGGCGTCGGGCAGCGCCGCGAGCGCCTCCGCCAGGCCGAGCGTGCGGTGCCCGTCGACGCGCAGGCACTCCAGGGGTACGCCGTCGTCGACGTGGGTGAACCCGCGCTCGCCGATCTGCCGGTACGGCACCAGGGCCAGGGTGTGCGGGCCGGGGCCGTCGGACGGCAGCGGGATGTCGGCGAGCCGGTCGACGGTGACCACCGGGCCGGTGAACAGGTCCAACCGGTCGGCGTCGGCGCGGCGGACCAGCGCGAACGGACCGGGGTCGCGGCCGTCGGCGACGGCGGCGAGCGGGTCGTGCGGGCGGGGCATGGGTGCTCCTCTCGGGGGCGGTGCCGCCCGAGGAGGCGGGCCCGGTGCCGGAGGAAGATCGGCGGCCGCCTCGACGGGCGGCCGCGGGAAGAAAGCTACGCGCGGGAGTGGGCCGCCGGGTCGGCGGGCCACCAGCAGGACAGGTGCGCGGGCATGCGTCGACCCTACCGCCCGGCGGCCCCTCGTGGTGCCCCGACCGGGTGTGCGGCACGCCGCCGGCCTGCCCGCGGATCTTGGCGTGACCGGCCGTCCCGGCGGGTACGGTGACCCGCGATGAACATTCTGGCTCTGGACCTCGGCACGTCGTCGGTACGCGGGCTGGTGCTGGACGCGCGGGCCAATCCGCTGCCCGGCGCGCTGGCCCGCCGCAAGGTACGCCTCGACGCCGGCGACGACGGGTCCGGCACCCTGGACGGTCCCGGCTACCTCGCCTGCCTGGTCGAGTGCCTGGACGAGCTGACCGCCGGCGGGCACCTCGCCGGGGTGGAACTGGTCGCCGCGTCCGCGCAGTGGCACTCGGTGGTGCCGCTGGACGGCCGGGGTGAGCCTCTCGGACCGGTGCTCACCTGGCTCGACACCCGGCCCCAGCCACCCGCCGACGTGGCCGCACCGGCCGACCCGCAGGCGCTGCACCAGCGCACCGGCGCCTGGTGGCACCGGTCCTACTGGAACGTCCGGCTGCCCTGGCTGCGACAGCGGATCGACGTGCCGGTGGCCCGCTTCGCCGGGCTGGCCGAGTACGTCCTCGGCGCGCTGCTCGACGACGCCCCGATGTCGGTCTCCCAGGCCTCCGGCACCGGGCTGCTCGACCTGCGGCAGCTGACCTGGGACGCCGAGTCGTGCGCGCTGGCCGGCGTCGGCGACGGTGAGCTGCCCGAGCTGGCCCCGCTGGACTGGCGCGGCCGGCTCCGCGCCGCGCACGCCCGACGCTGGCCGGACCTGGCCCGCGCCCGCTGGCACGCCCCGCTCGGGGACGGCGCCGCCTCCAACGTGGGACAGGGCTGTGTGGATCCGACCCGGGCTGCGGTCACCGTCGGCACCTCCGCCGCGGTCCGGCTGATCCAGCGGGTCCCCGCCGGTGCGGTGCTGCCGCCCCTGCCCGCCGAGCTCTGGCGGTACCGGGTCGACCACGACCACGTGGTGACCGGGGCCGCGTACTCCTGCGGGGGGAACCTGTTCGCCTGGGCCGCCCGGGAGCTGCGGCTGCCGGCCGGGGAGGCGCTGCACGCCGCGCTGGCCGAGCTGCCGCCGGCCGGCGGCGTGCCGGCGAACCCGCGGTTCGGCGGCGACCGGCCCCCCGGCCTGGCGCCGGCCGGCTCCGGGCAGCTCCAGGGGCTCAGCTTCGGCACCACCTCGGTGGAGATCCTGGCCGGGCTGATGACCGGGCTGTGCCGGATGGTCGCCGACGACCTCGCGGTGCTGGAGTCCACCGCCGGACAGCCGGTCGAGGTGGTGCTGGGTGGTGGGGCGATGACCGCCTCCCGCTGGTGGCGGCGGTCCTTCGCCGCCTCCCTGGCGCCCCGGCCGGTGCGCCACCAGCCCAACCCGGAGATCGGCGCCACCGGTGCCGCCCTGGTGGCCCTGGGCCGGATCGGCGAGGCCGGTGAGCTGGCCACCATCGGCCGGACGGAGGAACCGTCCCACGCAGCCCCGGTTACCGGTGACCGACGACCGGATCCATCCTGAGCGTTTCCTCAGGCCAGGGCGTTGACACCGGAGACGGGCCTGGTTGGATGGAGCCCGCTGCCGACGTGGCGGGCGCGAGGGGACCGAGGAGGCACGAGTGGGCGCAGGTCCCGACCCGTCGCGCGACGTGGCGTCCGGGCGGCGGAGCCGGTTCGACGTCCGGGTGATCCCGCACCGGCGGCGTTCACCGCTGCGGCTGCGCGACTGGCGGGTCAGCACCAAGCTCGCCACCGTGCTGGTGGTGCCCTCGGTGGCGTTCCTGGTGGTGGCCGGGGTGCTCACCCGGGGCCTGATCGGGCAGACCACGACGCTGGGCGACTTCGCCGGCCAGGTGGGCATCGGCCGGCAGATCACCGCCGCCGTGCACCAGATCCAGCAGGAACGGGACCGCGCCGCGGGTGAGCTGGGCGCGTTGCACCGGGCCGGGGCCAACGGCGACCGGGACGCCGCGATCGCCGCGCTGAAGCCGTTGCAGACCGCCAGCGACGCGGCGCTGCGGGACCTGCGCGCGGCGGCCGAGCCGCTGGCCGACTCCGACGCCGCCTGGCGGGTCGCGTACTCGGAGGTGCTCGAGGCGTACGACCAGGTCGTCTACATCCGCGCCGCGATCCCGCCCGCGGTGCTGAGCAGCGAGACGATCCTGAGCAACTACCACCGGGCCGTCGACGCGCTGCTCAGCCTGCTGGCCGAGCCGTCCCCCGGCGAGCAGCAGCAGGCGCTCAGCGACGCCGTGCTGCGCTACGTCCAGCTGGCCCGGGTCAAGGAGCTCTCCTCCCGGGTCCGGGCCGAGCTCTACGAGGCGGCCCGCGCCGGCCGCTACGCGCCCAACGACGAGGTGACCCTGACCGACCTGCGCGCCCAGCAGCTCACCGCGCTCGGGGCGTTCCGGGTGGCGGCGACCTCCGACCAGATCCGCGTGTACGACCGCACGTCGGTGGACCCGGCGTTCGTCGCCGCGGCGAAGCTGGAGGAGAAGAGCCTCCCGGCCGGTGGCGCCGGCCCGGCGGTGCTGCCCGCGCCGCAGTGGTGGGCCGCCAGCGAGCAGCGGCAGGAGCTGCTGCGCCAGGTGGAGGCGAAGGTCCTCGACGACGCGGTACGCCGGGCCGACGACGCCAGCTCCGACCAGCTGCGCACCACGCTGCTGGTCGCCGGCGCGGTGGTCACCGTCCTGCTGGTCGGCGTCCTCATCTCGCTGCTGGTCGGCCGCTCGGTGGCCCGGTCGATGCGGCTGCTGCGCGGCCAGGCGATGCGGATCGCCCAGCTGGAGCTGCCGGACGCCCTGGACCGGTTGCGGGGGGTGACCGGCGGAGTGCCGGACATCCAGGTCCCGCCGGCCGTGGTCCGCTCGCAGGACGAGATCGGTGAGCTGGCCGAGGCGTTCGTGGCCGTGCACCGCAGCGCGGTCAGCGTGGCGGTGGAGCAGGCGATGATGCGCCGTAACGTCAACGCGATGTTCGTCAACCTGGCCCGGCGCAGCCAGGTGCTGGTGGAGCGGCAGTTGGAGCTGCTCGACGAGCTGGAACGGGAGGAGGCCGACCCGGACCAGCTGGAGAACCTGTTCAAGCTGGACCACCTGGCCGCCCGGATGCGCCGTAACGACGAGAGCCTGCTGGTGCTCGCGGGCACCGAGTCGACCCGGCGGTGGAACCGACCGGTCGGGGTGGGCGCCGTGCTGCTGGCGGCCAGCGCCGAGATCGAGCAGTACCAGCGGGTCCGCCACGACCAGGTGGCCGACCTGCACCTGGTCGGGCACGCCGTCGGCGAGATGGTGCACCTGCTGGCCGAGCTGCTGGAGAACGCCACCGCCTTCTCCCGGCCGGACACCGTCGTGCGGGTGACGGTGCGGCCGGAGGGTCGGGACGCGGTGATCGAGGTCGCCGACGAGGGCCTGGGCATGAGCCCGGCGGCGCTGGAGCAGGCGAACGAGGTGCTGGCCAGCCCGCCGGCGGCCGACGTGGCCGCGTCCGAGCGGATGGGCCTGTTCGTGGTCAGCCACCTCGCCGCCCGGCTGGGGCTGCGGGTGCGGCTGGCCGGCGGCCAGCACGGCCTGGTGGCCCGGATCCTGGTCCCCGGCGGCCTCCTCGCGACTCCGTCCCCCGACCTCGACGAGCCGGCCTCGCCGCGGATGCTCACCTCGCTGGTCGGGCAGACCCGTGCGGCCGCCCCCGCGGCGGAGCTGCCGGTGGCCGGGCGCCGCCCCGATCCGGTGGCCGCGCCGGGCGCCGGGGCGCTGCCGTTCGCGCCGGTGGGTCGGGAGATCCCCGTGGCGCCGTCGCGCGCCGCCGTACCGGCGGGTCCGTCCGTCCCGGTGCCGGGTCTGCCCGGTGGCGGGCCGGTGCCGGTGGCGCCCGCGGCCCCGCGGGCGGTGGGCGTCGGGCCAGGGTCGGTGCCGCGCCAGCCCGCGGCGCGTCCGGTCCCGGTGCGGGCCGAGGACGTGCTCGCCCCGGCCGCCGGCCCGTCGGCGTCGGCGGGGAGCGGGTGGTGGTCCCGGCAGGGGCCGGCGCCGGTCGCGGCGGCCGGTGTGTCACCGGCGCCCCCGGCGACGCCGGTGACCGGAGGGACCAACGAGCGGGGCCTGCCGGTGCGGGTGCCGATGGCGCAGCTGCCGACGGTCGACGGTCCGGCCCGGCCGGGCGGGCCGGCGCGGCACGAGCCGGACCCGGAAGCGGTCTCGGGGATGCTGTCCCGGCTCTACAGCGGGGTCCGCCGGGCCGAGGCCGAGGAGACCACGGAGTTCAGACTGCCGCCGGTTGGCGGGCGCAGTGAAGGGGGATGGCAGTGACGACGATGAGCCAGGAGGCACGAGACCTGAGCTGGCTGGTGACCGCGTTCGCCGAGCGGGTGCCGGGGGTGGCGCACGCCGTGGTGGTCTCCTCCGACGGCCTGCTGGTGGCGATCTCCGCGCACCTGCCCCGGGACCACGCGGACAAGCTGGCGGCGGTGACGTCCGGGCTGATGAGCATCACCGCGGGCGCGGCGCAGATGTTCGACGGGGACGTCGTCAAGCAGACCGTGGTGGAGATGGGCCGCGGCTACTTCCTGGTCATGCAGATCCGCGACGGTTCGATCCTGGCCACCCTGGCCGGCGCGGAGGCCGACATCGGCGTGGTGGGCTACGAGATGGCCCGGCTGGCCAAGCAGGCCGGCGAGATGCTGACGCCGGCGCTGCGGGCGGAGTTGCAGCAGGCGCTGCCCCGCTGAGCGGCGCCGGCGGGGAGGGGCCCGGCCGTGCCGGGCCCCTCCCCGCGTCTCAGAGGCCGTTGTCGGCGATCACCTGGCGGTACCAGTGGGCGCTGCGCTTGAGGATCCGGCGCTGGGTCGGGTAGTCCACGTAGACCAGGCCCCAGCGCTGGTCGTACCCCTCGGCCCACTCGAAGTTGTCCAGCAGTGACCAGACGTGGTAGCTCTCCAGCGGCACGCCGGCGCCGATCGCCCGGTGCGCAGCGGCGAAGTGGTCGCGCAGGAAGCCGATCCGGCCGGCGTCGTCGACGGTGTCGTCCGCGCCGAGGGTGTCGGGGCAGGGCAGCCCGTTCTCGGTGACGGTCAGCGGGACCGGGCCGTAGTCCCGGGTGACCCGGGTCAGGATGTCGTACATGCCGTCGGGGTAGATCTGCTGCCACTCCGCCTCGGAGGTGGGCCAGCGCTGGGCGGTGCCACCGCTGGCGGTGACGTAGATCGGGGTGTAGTACTGCACCGCGAGCAGGTCCACCGGGCTGGAGATGATTTCCAGGTCGCCGTCGGTGATTCCCCGGACCAGCCGGCTGTCCGGCCCGAGGTCGGCCAGCACGTCGGCCGGGTACGCCCCGGTGAAGATCGAGTCGAGGTAGAGGCGGTTCTCGTACCCGTCGTAGAGGCGGGTGGCGGCGGCCGCGGCGGCCGTGTCGTCGGCCGGGTAGCAGGGGTGCAGGTTGAGCGCGGGGCCGATCCGGGCCGGTGAGCCGGTGGCCCGCAGCGCGCGTACGGCGAGCCCGTGCGCCAGCTGGAGGTGGTGGGCGACCAGGTACGCGGCGTCGGCGTCCTGCCGGCCCGGCGCGTGGTGTCCCCACAGGTAGCCGTTCTGCACCACGGTCTTCGGCTCGTTGATGGTCAGCCAGACCGGCACCTGGTCGCCGAGGCCCTCGAAGACGGCGCCGGCGTAGTCGGCGAAGCGGTAAGCGGTGTCCCGGTTCTCCCAGCCGCCGGCGTCCTGCAACGCCTGGGGGAGGTCCCAGTGGAAGAGGGTGACCATCGGGGCGATGCCGCGCTCGTGCAGCCCGTCGACGAGGCGCCGGTAGAAGTCCAGGCCGCGCTGGTTGGGCCGGCCGGTGCCGTCGGCCTGGATCCGGGGCCAGGACACGGAGAAGCGGTAGCTGCGCAGGCCCAGGTCGCGCATCAGGTCGAGGTCCTCGGGCCAGCGCCGGTAGTGGTCGGCCGCCACGTCGCCGGTGTCGCCGTTGCGGGTGCGGCCGGGCGTGCGGCTGAAGGTGTCCCAGATCGACTCGCCGCGGCCGTCCTCCTTGGCGGCGCCCTCGATCTGGTACGCCGAGGTGGCCGCGCCCCAACCGAAGCCCGGCGGGAACCGCAGCGCACCGGCGGGCGCGTCGGCCTCGGCGGTGGGTGGCGCCGGGGCGCGGGTCGGGCCGGGGGCCCCGGTGGCGTCGGCGGAGAGCGCGGCGCGGCGGAGCAGGTGCCGACGGCTGAGTATCGACATGGGCGGTTCTCCTCGTGGGTGGGGCGCGCGCCGGACGGCCGGGAGCGCTCCCAGCATAGGGTAGGCGCGACCCTCCACGCGGTGAGGGGCTCCAGCGGCCGGTGGGCCGGCGGTCCCGCCGTTCGGGCGACCGGATGTGCGGGGGAGGGGCGGCGGGGCGCCGGCGCGGCGGCGCGGGCGTCCACGGGCCCCGAGCAGCGAAGGAGGCCGTCCGGGTGGCGGGGTACGCCTGTCCCGTCGGCCTCTTTTCCCGCCGGGGGCGGGGGTTTAGTGTGGGGACGGGGGAGGGCAACCCCCGTCCCCACCGCGATGCAACCACGCACGAGTGGATTGGGTCTCCGGCCGTGCGTGTCGCGCGGGAGCCGGGCCACGCGAGTGGCTCTGGTTCCACCTCCCTCCATGCCGGTGGGTGACGGCTGACGGCGGCGTCCGGGCTGGCCCGTCGTCAGCCAACGTGGCTGGTAACGCCGGAGCGTCGAGACGCCCCGAGCGGCCTTCTTCGCACCATCGTCGATGGAAGCGCTCCCATCGGCGATGCAGCGACTGTAACGCCCGTCACGGCTTTGTGAAAGCCCCAAAATGAGATCGAAACATGGACGTGCATGAGCGCCCTGGTGGTTGTTGTGGGAGCGCTTCCATGGCACACTGTCGAATCACCGCAGCGGAGCCAGCTCGCGCGACGCGGGCCGCCGAGGGCAGCCGGAGATCCGGCGCGGCGCGCCCCGAGGGAACGGACCGGCGGCACTCGCCGTGCTCCCGCCCCGAAGACCCCACGTTCCGGACGCCTCCGTCCCCCCGCGTACACCGCGTGGAGGTGTCCCGCCGGGGCCCGTACGCCCCGGCCCGGTCCGAGGAGACACCGCGCACATGAGACTCCTGGCACGACGTCGCCGCACGGCGATGCTCGCCGCTACCGCGCTGGCCATCGGCGGGATCACCCTGCCGGCCGGCGCCGCGCAGGCCGCCCCGGCCTGCGACGTGACCTATGTGACCAGTGACTGGGACACCGGCTTCACCGCCACCGTCACCATCAAGAACCTGGGCGACGCGCTGAACAACTGGGCGCTGAAGTTCGCCTTCCCCACCAGCAGCCAGCGGGTGACCCAGGGCTGGTCGGCGAAGTGGAGCCAGAGCGGCAGCGAGGTGACCGCGACCAACGAGTCGTGGAACGGCAGCCTGGCCACCGGCGCCGCCACCACCATCGGCTTCAACGGCGCCTTCTCCGGCAGCAACCCGAAGCCCACCGCGTTCACCCTCAACGGGGTGGCCTGCAACGGGGCCGTGGCCAACCAGCCGCCGACGGTGTCGCTGGGCGTACCGGCCGGGCCCTTCGCGGCCCCGGCCGACGTGCCGCTGACCGCCACCGCCAGCGACCCCGACGGGACCATCAGCAAGGTCGAGTTCTACCGCAACGGGCTGCTGGTCAACACCGACACCACCGCGCCGTACGGCTACGACCTGCTCGGCCTGCCGGCCGGCAACTACACGGTGCAGGCCAAGGCATACGACAACGCCGGCGGCTCGGCGATCGCCGAGAAGTCCTTCACGGTCAACCCGGCCACCGGCCCGCGGCTGGTCGCCACCCCGTCGGCGGTGAGCGTCAACGAGGGCGGCACCGCGACCGTGCGGTACACCCTCAGCGCCGCCCCGACCGCCAACGTCCCGGTGACCCTCGCCGTCACCGGCGACAGCGACATCACCGTGTCGCCGGCCACGCTGACCCTCACCCCGACCAACTGGAACACCGGGGTCACCGCCACCGTCGCGGCGGCCGAGGACGCCGACACCGTCGGCGGCACCGCCACCGTCACCGCCTCGGCCACCGGCGTCGCCCCGCTGACCGTCACCGCCACCGAGATCGACAACGACACCCCGGGCGGGGACAACGCGTACATCAAGCGGTTCCTCGACCAGTACGGCAAGATCAAGAACTCGGGCTACTTCAGCCCCGAGGGCGTGCCGTACCACTCGGTGGAGACGCTGATCGTCGAGGCGCCCGACCACGGCCACGAGACCACGTCCGAGGCGTTCAGCTTCTGGCTCTGGCTCGAGGCGCAGTACGGCCGGGTCACCCAGAACTGGGCCCCGTTCAACAACGCCTGGACGGTGATGGAGAAGTACATCATCCCGTCGCACGCCGACCAGCCGACCGCCGGCGCTCCCGGCACGGCGCAGTACGCCGCCGAGCACAACCTGCCCAGCCAGTACCCGTCGGCCCTGGAGCCGAACGTCCCGGTCGGCCAGGACCCGCTGCGCGGCGAGCTCCAGTCCACCTACGGCACCGGTGACATCTACGGCATGCACTGGCTGCTCGACGTCGACAACACCTACGGCTTCGGCCACTGCGGCGACGGCACCACGAAGCCCGCCTACATCAACACCTTCCAGCGGGGCACCCAGGAGTCGGTCTGGGAGACCGTCCCGCAGCCGTCCTGCGACACCCTGAAGCACGGCGGCCCGAACGGCTACCTGGACCTGTTCGTCAAGGAGTCCGGCACCCCGGCCAAGCAGTGGAAGTACACCGACGCCCCGGACGCCGACGCGCGCGCCGTGCAGGCCGCGTACTGGGCGCTGACCTGGGCCAAGGCGCAGGGCAAGGAGGCCGACGTCGCGGCCACGGTGGCCAAGGCCGCCAAGATGGGTGACTACCTGCGGTACGCGATGTTCGACAAGTACTTCAAGAAGATCGGCAACTGCGTCGGCGCCAGCACCTGCCCGGCCGGCAGCGGCAAGGACTCGGCGCACTACCTGATGTCCTGGTACTACGCCTGGGGCGGCGCGTACGACCCGCAGCAGAACTGGTCCTGGCGGATCGGCTCCAGCCACAACCACTTCGGCTACCAGAACCCGCTCGCGGCCTGGGCGCTGACCAACGTGCCGGAGCTCAAGCCGAAGTCGCCGACCGCGGTCACCGACTGGCAGAAGAGCTTCGACCGGCAGCTGGAGTTCTACACCTGGCTGCAGTCCGCCGAGGGCGGCATCGCCGGCGGCGCCACCAACAGCTGGGACGGCAGCTACGCCCAGCCGCCGGCCGGCACCGCCACCTTCTACGGCATGTACTACGACGTCGACCCGGTCTACAACGACCCGCCGTCGAACCAGTGGTTCGGCATGCAGGCCTGGTCGATGCAGCGCATCGCGGAGCTCTACCTCCAGACCGGCAACGCCAAGGCCAAGGCGCTGCTGGACAAGTGGGTGCCGTGGGCCATCGCCAACACCACGGTGGGCGCCAACTGGTCGATCCCGTCGGACATGAAGTGGACCGGCCAGCCCAACAACTGGAACCCCACCAGCCCGCAGGCCAACACCAACCTGCACGTCGAGGTCACGGTGAAGGGCCAGGACGTCGGCGTCGCCGCCGCCTACGCCCGGACCCTCATCGCGTACGCGGCGAAGTCCGGCAACGTGGCCGCCAAGGACACCGCCAAGGGCCTGCTGGACGCGCTCTACGCGGCCAGCGACGCCAAGGGCGTGTCGATGCCGGAGAAGCGCGGCGACTACAAGCGCTTCGACGACGTCTACAACGCCACCGACGGGCAGGGTCTCTACGTCCCGTCGGGCTGGACCGGGAAGATGCCCAACGGTGACACCATCGCCGCCGGCAAGAGCTTCCTGGACATCCGTTCCTTCTACAAGAACGACCCGGACTGGCCGAAGGTCGACGCGTACCTCAAGGGTGGCGCGGAGCCGGTGTTCAACTACCACCGGTTCTGGGCCCAGGCCGACGTCGCCATGGCGTACGCCGACTACGGGAACCTGTTCCCGAACGGCTGACCGGCAGTCTCCGGGTGGGCGGCGCTGCCGCCGTCCACCCGGTCGCCAGCGGGTCCCGGGGGAATGAGCGGACCCGGCCGGCGGGCGGCCTGATACCCACGGTCAGGCCAGGGGTGGGCCACCGTCCGGCCGGCGCGCCGGGTCGGTCGGCCCACCCCGTTGCCCGGAGTGGAACCTGGCGCGAAAAAGCCCGGAAAAATTCGCGCCGCGTGGGATCACACGGCACCCGTGGACGGAGTAACGTACTTGACGGAGAGGCCGCTCCCCCCGTGGCGGCCTCTCCCTTAATTTTAGGGCGAGCCGGAGGTCCGGGACCGGTTCCGGCGGCCCAGGTTCCACCGGGTGCCGCAGCCCCGGTGGCAGCGACCGGCGGATCACCAGCCAGCTCCAGGCCAGCGCCGCCGCGCCGCCCGCCGTGCAGCTCGGTCAGGGACTCCGGCGGGCCGGGGTCGGCCGGTGCGGCCGGCCGGTCGGATGCGGTCCCGGCCACGGTCACCTCCTCTGCGCCCGGGGGAGGCTCCGGGGACGGTACCGCCCGGGCCGGCCCACTCCGGGTAGGACTGTCGACCGGCCCGGGCCGGGTCTCCCACCGGCCGCACCGGGTGGACGGCTGGGCCGGTCAGCCGGCGGCGAGGAACTCGGCGAGGGGGTCGACGATCCGGGCGGGCGCGCGGTTGACGCCGTCGTGGCCGCTGCGCGGGATCGGCAGCACCCGGGCCCGGGGCAGGGCCCGGGCGAGGGCGTCGTTCAGGGCGGCGTAGTAGGGCGGGCCGGCGGTGCCGTACATGAGCAGCACGTCGGCGGTGACCGCGGACCACTGTTCGGCGGGGCCGTCGTGGAGCCGGATCTGGTGGCTCTCGTCGAGGGTCTTGGGCAGCAGTTCGCCCATCTGCCGCCCGATCGGCGTGCGCAGGAACGCGCGGCAGATGGCGGTCCGGACGCCGAGGGGGAGCCGGGCGGCCGGGGAGTGGGTGTTGATGCCGCCGGTGGTGATGGCCATGCCCCGGGCGATGTCGCCGTCGTCGGCCGCCCGGCGGGCCTCGTCGATCCAGTCGCTGGGGAAACCACCGTCGATGCTGATCGCCAGGTCGTAGAGCGCGAGCCGGTCGATCGGCAGCCGCAGCGCGGCCTGCAGGGCGATGAAGCCGCCGGAGCTGTGCCCGACGACGTTGCGCGCCCCGGTCCGCTCCAGGACCGCCGCCAGGTCGTCGATGTCCTGGTCGAAGGTGTACGGCTCGCGGCGGGGTGCGGCGTCCGCGCGGCCCCGCCGGTTGTAGAGGTGCACGGTGAACCGGTCGGCCAGCCGGGCGGCCAGTCGCCGGTAGACGTCGATCGTGACACCGCCGCCGTGCACCACGACGATCCCGGGCCCGTTCCCCGTCGAGTGCAGCGTGATCGCCGCGCCATCGCGTGCCGTGACACCTGTCATGCGCCCGTCCTCTCCCGTCATAAAACCGCGAACGATGTTTGCAGTTTAGACTGGATCGGTGAGCGACGCACGTGCGAATTCCCGAGCCGGCGACGCGGCCCCGCAGTCGATCTGGACCCGGCCCGTACGCGGCAGCCGCGGCCCCGTCCCCGCGTACAGCCGGGACGCCATCGCCGCTGCCGGCATCGCGCTGGCCGACGCCGACGGCATCGCCGCGGTCTCCATGCGCGCCGTCGCCACCGCGCTGGGCACCAGCGCCGGATCGCTCTACCGGTATCTGTCCTCCCGGGACGACCTGCTGGAGCTGATGACCGACCGGGCGATCGGTGAGCTGCGTCCCCACCCGTCCGGAGGCGACGACTGGCTGGCCGGGATCCTGCTGCTGGCCCGCCGGCAACTGGCCCTGTACGGGCGCCATCCCTGGCTGCTGGACCTGCTGCCCCGGACCTCCGCCGCCGGTCCGGAGAGCCTGGCCTGGTTCGACACCTGCCTGCGGATCCTGGAACCGGTCGACTGCGCCACCGCCGCCAAGTTCGAGGCGATCGCCATGACCACCGGCGTGGTCAGCCTCTTCGCCCGTCGGCGGGCCGGCTCGAGCTCGTTCGCCCTCACCGGCGTCGACCTCACCGCCCACCCGCACCTGGCCGCCGCGCTGCGCCGTCCGGTCGGGGGGCCGCCCCGTGCCGACCTCTTCGACCGGACGCTGCGGATCCTGCTCACCGGGCTGCTCGCCGACGAGGGACCGGACCACGCCTGAGCGCCCCGCCACCGGAGTGCGGTGGCGGGGCGCGGGTGACGGGGTTCAGGAGTGGCTGACGGTGAGGGCGTAGATCAGGGTCTGGCCGTAGTTGCCGTCGCCGCACGGCGCGGCGTTGGTGCAGTTCGCCTGGGTGTACGCGCCGGCCTTGAAGTACGCGCCGGAGAAGCTGCGGGTGATCGTGGTCTGGAGCACGTCGTTGTAGTACACCTTCACCTGCCCGCCGCTGACCACGAACTTCCCCCGGTACCGGGTGCCGAGCTGGTAGCCGCTGGTGACCAGCTTGTGGTGGGCGTTGTCGCCGTTGGTGACGTACAGGTTGGTGCCCTCCAGCCGGAAGACGGTGACGTCGTCGGAAGCGTCGTGGATCTGCGCGCCGACCAGGTGCGGCTTGCCGGCGGGCAGGTTGGTGAACGCCTCCTCGAAGCTCATCGTGTGGGTGCCGGAGGTGGACGACCAGCTGGCGTTCGTCGCGCCGTTGCCGGTCATCTCGCGCAGCTCCGAGCGCGGGTAACCGGATCCGCTGGTGGTGACCCCGTTGACGGCGGCCCGGAACTGCACGGCGGCGCACGAGCTCGCGGTGGTGAACCAGGGGGTGGCCTGGTAGCCGGCGAGCGTCGGCTGGGTGATGGTGGTCGGGTCCTCGACCGGTCCGGTCGGCAGGGTGAGCTTCCAGTTGGTCAGGTTGAGCACGTCGGCGGGGACGGCGCAGCCGGCGGTCTCCGGGCCCAGCACCCGTGCCTCGGTGATGCTGTTCCAGTCGTTGGTCGTGTTGCCGTACCCGACCACCCGCAGGTAGCGGGCGGAGCGGTCGGCGAAGTCGTAGGTCTCCGGTTGCAGCGTGGTGCCGCTGCTGTCGCGCTGCCCGACGACGGTGGTCCAGGAGGTGCCGTCGGTGGAGGTCTGCACGGCGAAGCTGCTGGTCCGTTCGTCGCCGCGGTGCCAGGCGATGCGGACCGAGCCGACCTGGGTGGCGGCGCCCAGGTCGTAGCGGATCCACGAGCCGTCGCCCTGCGCCGACCAGCGGGTGCCGAGGTCGCCGTCGAGGGTGTTCGCCGCGACGTTGCCGTCGTCGGTGCTGGCCACCACCCCGGCCACGGGCAGCGAGGTGGCGGCGCCGGCGGGGGTGGCCACCAGGCCGGCGTAGCCGAGTCCGGCCGCGACGAGGGTGACGGGGAGGGCGCGGGCGATGGTACGTCGCATCGGTGTGGGTCCTTCGGGACGGGGGAGAGGAGCACCTGCGGGCGTCGACGCTGTGCGACCCTAGGCGTGAATTCCATGTTGGTCAATGTCCACCAGCGGGAATCCCGCGAGGCCCGTCGAGGGGTGCCGCCCACCGCTGCGGGAGCGTTCCCCCACCAGTACGGTGTGCGGGTGCGAACGACGGCAAGGGGTTGGACCGCGGTCTGGTTGGTCGTGCTCGGCCTGGCACAGGTGGCGGCCTTCATCGTCGTCTGGCGCCTCGCCCTGCACACCCGGACCGGCCAGTGGCTGGACACGGTGGCGTTGACCGGCAACCGGATCGGACAGGACCGGATCGACGGTCCGGTCGACCGGCTGCTCAACGCCATGTCGTTGTTCTCGCTGCTGGTGGCGACCGGTGTGCTCGGCTTCATCGCGCTGGCCCGCGGTCGCAAGGCGCTCGCCGTGGCGGCCACCCTGCTGATCGCCGGCGCCAACGCCACCGTCCAGCTGCTCAAGCACTTCCTCACCCGGCCCGACTTCGGCATCGACCCGGAACGGGCGGCGGCGGGCAACAGCCTGCCCAGCGGACACAGCGCGGTGGCCGCCTCGGTGGCGCTGGCGCTGATCCTGGTGCTGCCCCGCAAGGTCCGCGTCCTGGGCGCCGTCGTCGGCGCCGCGTACGCCGCCGCGGCCGGCGTGGCCACCCTCTCCGCCGGCTGGCACCGACCCAGCGACGCGGTCGCCGCCTACCTGGTCACCGGCGGGTGGGCCGCCGCGGCCGGTCTGCTCCTCCTGGTCTTCCAGCGGGAACGGGCGCAGGTCGACTCCGGCGACGCGCACCGGGTCTCGTCGGTCGTGCTCGGGCTGGGCGGCCTGATCGCCGTGGTCGCCTCCGGCCTGGCGCTGTCCTGGCTGATGGACCTGCCGCAGGTCCCGGTCGACGAACTGTCCCGCCGCGAACTCTTCGTCGGGTACGCCGGCAGTGCCGCCGGCATCGCCGGGGTGATGGCCGTGGTGGCCGCCCTGGTGCTGGTCACGGTGCACCGGCTGGTGCCCCGGATCAAGGGCTGACGGCCACCCGCGCTCAGCGCCGGTAGGTGCCCACCATCGTGCCGCTTGCCAGCTCACTGCCGGCCAGCGCCGCGTGCACGTCCGCGGCCTGCGGCTCCGCCGGCAGCTCCAACGGCCGGTTCACCGCGTACAGCCGGAAGAAGTAGCGGTGCGCCTCCTCGCCCAGCGGGGGCAGCGGCCCGGACCAGCCGGTGGCGCCGGTGGCGTTCGGCCACTCCCGGCCGCCGTCGGGCACCGCGCCCTCGGCCACCCCGGTCGACCCCGGCGCGATCCCGGTCACCAGCCAGTGCAGGAACGGTGCGCGACCGGCGTCCGGGTCCTCCACCACCAGCACCAGCTCCTCGGCCGAGTGGGGCACGTCCGACCACTGCAACGGCGGTGACACGTTTCCACCGTCCTGGGCGAAGCGTCCCGGTAGCAGGTCGTGATCGGTGAACGCGGTGCTGCGCAGCATGATGCCGGCCATCGGTCGCCCCCTTCTCCTCGTCCGGCCGCGGGTACCCGCGCGGCGACCGGCGAAACGGCCGCGACCCGGCCCAGCCCGCCGTGCGAGGCTGTGCCGACCGACCGGCACGGGGGAGGGGAACGACGTGGAGACGGTACGCGAGGCGTTCCGGGACGAGTGCGTACGGCTGGAGACGGTGCTGGGTGACCTCACGGCCGCCGACCTGGACCGGCCGACGCCCTGTCCACCGTGGAGGCTGCGGGACCTCGTCGCGCACGTCCGCACCGGCGTCGGCCGGCTGGCCGGCATGCTCGCCGAACCCGCGCCGCCGGCCGCCGAGGTCGACGCCGTCAGCTACTTCGGCGCCGCGAAGTTCACCCCCGAGGTGGACCGGGACCGGATCGAGTCGGCCCGCCGGGAGGGCGCGGCGCTGCCCGGCGTACCCGCGATGGTTGCCGACTTCGCGCGGGCCTGGCGGGCCACCGACGAGGCGGTGACGGCGGCGACGCCGGACCGGGTGGTCCGGACCCGGCACGGCGAGCCGATGACCGTGACGGAGTTCCTGCGTACCCGGGTGGTGGAGGTGGCGGTGCACGGCCTGGACCTGGCCGACGCGCTGGACCGGGAGCCCTGGCTGACGCCCGCCGCGGCCCGGGTCGCCGCCGCGGTGCTCACCGGCGGCCGGCCCGTCCCCGACGCCCTGGGCTGGGACGACGTGACCCTGCTGCGCAAGGTCACCGGCCGGGCCCCGCTCACCCCCGAGGAGATCACCGTGAGCGGGACGGCCGGCCTGGGCGGGCTGTCGTTCTCCGGCTGAGCCCCGCTCACCGCCGGTCGAGCACGCCGACGACCAGCGCCGCGGCCGAGACCAGCGCCGCCACCGCCCGGGCGTGGTTCCACCGGGTCCAGGCCGAGGCGTAGCGGGCCCACTGCTCGGCGCTGCCCGGCGCGGCCGGGCGCAGCCGGGCCAGGGCGTCGTTGTGCGGGACGTGGTACGCCGCCGTCACCGCGAAGGCGACCAGGCCGGCGCCCGCACCCACCAGCAGCCAGCCGCGGCCCGGCAGGTCGGCCCGGAACAGCGCCCACCCGGCGACCGCCAGGCAGCCCACCGCCGATCCGACCAGCGGCACCATCAGCAAGCTCCGCGGCGCCTGCGCGTTCACCGCCTGCATGGCCCGCATCGCCTGGTCGGCCGGGAGCCGGCCGAGCGCCGGCATGACGAAGGTGGAGAAGGCCACGAAGACCCCGCCGGTCACCGCGCCGGCCAGCGCGGTGCCGAGGGCCAGGCCACGCAGCGCCCCGCTCACCGCCGGGCCCCTTCCGTGGCCCACGCGCCGGCCCGGGCCGCGTCCCGGGCGAACTCGGCGAACGAACGGGCGGGCCGGCCGAGGAGGCGGGCGACCCCGTCGGTGGTGGCGCTGTTGCGACCGTCGAGGACCTCCGCGAAGAGCCCGGACAGGAAGGCGGCCTCCGCGCCGGGCAGGCCCTGAGCCACGAGCGCGGCCCTGAACTCCGCCGGCTCGGCGGGCAGGTACGTCACCGGATGGCCGGACGCCTGCTCGAGGAGCACGCAGACCTCGGCGAGGGTCGGCGCGGCGGGCCCGGTCAGCTCCACCACCGTCCCTGCCCACGAGGGATCGGTGAGCGCGACCACCGCGCCGGCGGCGATGTCGTCGGCGTCGACGAACGGCTCCCGCCGCCACGCCGGCGCCGGCAGGGACAGCACCCCCTCACGTACGACGTCGCGCAGGGCGCCCTCGGTGAAGTTCTGGTCGAACCAGGAGCAGCGCAGCACCGTCGCCGACGGCAGCTCAGCCAGCAGCGCCGACTCGCTGTCGGCGGCGCCCGGCTCACCCCGGCCGGAGAGCAGCACCACCCGGCCGACCCCGTGCTCGGCGGCCAGCGCGGCGAACGCGCCGACGGCCTCCGCCGCGCCCGGCACCGCCAGGTCGGGCTGGTAGCTCAGGTAGACGGCGTCGACGCCGGACAGGGCGGACAGCCAACTGTCCCGGTCGTGCCAGTCGAACCGGTCCCGGGGGTCGGCCGCCCGGCGCGACGTCGCGCGGACCGGGACGCCCTGCGCGGTGAGGGCGACGGCGACCCGGCGCCCGGTCTTGCCGGTCGAGCCGGTCACCAGTACCCGGTGCGGATGGTGGGAGGAGACGTGGTGTGAAGTGGTCATACACCGATCAAAGCCCGACCGGTGAGACGCTTCCATGGGTGATCGGCTCGAATTCCTTCGTGACCGTCTAAGCTGGCCGACGTGGATACGATGAGTACGATCCTCGACGGCCACCGGGCGCGCGGCGCGTTCGTGCTCCGCTGCGTGATGGCGCCCCCGTGGTCCGTCCGCATCGCCGACCGCGCGGCCGTCGGCATGCTGGTCATGGTCCGGGGCCACGCGATGCTGCTGCGCGACGGCGACGACCCGGTCCGGCTGGAGGCCGGCGACGTGGCGATCGTCAAGGGGCCCCGGCCGTACACCCTCGCCGACGACCCGGGCACCCCGCCGACGGTGGTCGTCGGCCCCGGACAGCACTGCCACACCCTCGACGGCGCCGACGTCAGCACCACCCTCGGGCTGGGCCTGCGCACCTGGGGCAACGACCCGGACGGGCCGTGCGCCTTCCTCACCGGCACCTACGAGCTTCCCTCGCAGGTGACCGGGCGGCTGCTGGCCGCGATCCCCGACCTGGTGGTCCTGCCCGGCGTCGACCGCGACGCGGCGCTGGTGCGGGTGCTCGCCGACGAGTTCACCCGGGACGCCCCCGGGCAGGACGTGGTGCTCGACCGCCTCGTCGACCTGGTGCTGATCGGCACGCTGCGGGCCTGGTTCGCCCGCCCCGACAGCGGGGCGCCGGCCTGGTGGCGGGCACAGGGGGACCAGGTCGTCGGCGGCGCGCTACGGCTGATCCACGACCGGCCCGACGAGCCGTGGACCCTCGACGCGCTGGCCGGGGCGGTCGCGGTGTCCCGGGCGACCCTCGCCCGCCGCTTCACCGCGCTGGTCGGCCAGCCGCCGATGGCGTACCTCACCGAATGGCGGATGTCGCTGGCGGCGGACCTGCTCCGGGACACCACCGCCAGCGTCGAGGCGGTCGCCCGGCAGGTCGGGTACGCCAACCCGTTCGCGTTCAGCACCGCCTTCAAACGGCACTTCGCCGCCGCGCCGCGTGCCTTCCGTACCGCCGGCCGGACGTCGCCACTGCCCGACGGCACGCCGGTCGCCGGATAGCCGCGTCAGGAGGCCGCGCGGGGAGCCGGAACGTGCCCCATGGTCGAGCGCAGGTGCGCCAGCACGATCGGGTCGATCCGACCGGGGACGATCCGCTCCTCCAGGTTCTCCACCCCGGCCCAGGAGGCGAGCGCGTCGTCCAGACCGGCGGCGCCTACCGGATGACCGGCGGCGGCCAGCAGCTGGCCAACCTCGTCGGCCAGCGGGCCGGTCAGCTCCCGCAGGGTCGCCGGGTCGGGCTTGCCGAAGAGCATGGTGTGCACCTCCAGCAGCCGGCCCAGCTCGGTCACCGGATCCGGGTGGTCGTCCACCCGCAGGTCGACCAGCTCGTCCCCGGTGCCCGCGTACCCGCCGTGCCGCTGCACCACCAGCAGCCCGGCGCTCTGCCGGCCGCGCCGGTCCCCGCCGGCCCGGTCCCCGGCGTGCAACGCCGCCAGCAGCCGGCGGGGGAAGGGCAGCTCGCCGCCGGCCAGCCAGGCGTCCCGCACCGCGTCGACGACGTGCGGACCGGCCAGGATGTTGCCCTGCACCGCCCAGCCGTCACCGGCCTGCCCGCCGGCCCACGGGTGGCAGCGCGGCCCGGTCCAGGTGGCGCCGTCGCCGGTCGCCCCCACCACGCCCAGCTGCCGGTCGCCGCGGCCCGGGTCCGCGGCGACCAGCCCGGCCACCACCTCGGCGGCGGCCACCCCGGTACGCAGCAGCGCCAGCCCCTGCGCGCGGTAGGCGAGGTTGACGTGCGCCTGGGTGGCCACCGCGCCCACCTGCGCCTCGGCGGCCGGCACCAGCGCCCCGGCGGCGAGGAACTTGCTGGCCACGGCCACGCCGTGCAGGCGCCCGTCGGCGGAGCGGGCGACGATCGAGAAGGTCACCCGCGGATGGTAACGCCGTCGGGCTCAGAACGGCGGGGCCGCGGCCTCGGGGGGCCGGCCCCAGGCCCGGCGGGCGTCGGCCACCGCCACCGCGGCCAGCACCAGCGCGGCCGCCACCGCGGACAACAGCGGCGCCACGTGCACCAGCAGCGGCGTCAGCACCACCAGCGCCAGGATGGCGATCCACCGGGACGGGGAGACCCTGCCGAACACCTCGTACTCGAAGCGGGCCCGCCCGGCCAGGAACAGCGCCGGTCCGCCCAGGATCATCGCGATCCACGGGATCTCGTTGTGCCCGGTCGGATGCTCGTTGACCAGCTCGTAGCCGATCGCGATGGCGACCACGCCGATGACCATCACCAGATGCGTGTCGGCCGCCGACCGGCCGATGGTGGCCGGATGCGCGGCCCGGGTCACCGCCTCGGCGAGGATCTGCCCGGCCCGCTGCACGTAGATCCGCCACAGCAGCACCGAGGTGACCACCGCGGCCGCGAACGCGCCGGTCCTCGTCAGGCTCGCCGGGTCCCGGCTGTAGGACAGCCCGGCGACCAGGATCGTCTCGCCGAGCGCCACCAGGAAGAACTGCTGGTATCGCTCGGCGAGGTGCTCGCCGTGGATGTCCCACCGGGACACCGTCGAGCGGCCCATCCCCGGCACCGGCCAACCGAACCGGGACCCGGCGTACTCCAGGAGCAGCGCGGCGCTCCAGAGCACCACCCGGGGGTCGGTGGACTGGAACGCCCCGACGATCCACAGCACCCCGCTGGCCGAGAAGGTGATCAGCATCCGCTGTTTGAGCTGCCGGTACTGGTACCGGCGTAACGTCAGCAGCAGGATTCCCGGTCGGCTCACCTGGGCGACCACGTACGCCACCGCGAAGGCCAGTCCGGTGCCGCTGAAGGCGCGGGGAACCGCCACCCCCATCACCATGCTGCACACCAGGGCGGTGATCACGATCGTCTGCAACCAGATGTGGTACGGGTCGTACCGGCTGGTCGTCCAGGCGGTGCCCTGCCAGACGGCCCAGAGCGCGAAGAGCAGCAACAGGGTCTTGCCGCCGCCGGTGACCGCCCGCCAACCGCTGGCGTGACCGGGCTCGAGCGCCAGGTCCTCGAACGCGCGGGCGCCGATCCGGGTCAGCGCGAAGACGAACACCAGGTCGAAGAAGAGCTCCAGGAAGGTGGCCCGCTGGCCGTTCTCGGCCGGAAGGAGCGCGGCCGGCTCAGGGGTCCTCCGCACGACCGCCTCCCGTCCCCGGCACCACCCACCCCGCAGTCGTAACACTCTTTCCGGTCGTAGCGGTTGGTATCGCGCGTATCGCCCGGCCCCGGCCGATTCGGATCTTGCTCGTGGCGGCGGTCAACGGCACGATCGACCGGGTGACGAACCGATGGGGCATGACCGTGCCGATGAGCGGCATCCCGCTCGCCGACCACGCCGCCGTGTACGCGGCCCTCGACCGGGCCGGCTTCACCGACGTCTGGTCCTCCGAGGTGAACGGGACCGACGCGTTCACCCCGCTGGCGCTGGCCGCCGCGTGGGCGCCGGGGCTGCGCCTCGGCACCGCCATCGCGCCGGTCTTCACCCGAGGCCCGGGGCTGCTGGCGATGACCGCCGCCGCGCTCGCCGAGGCGGCGCCGGGCCGCTTCACCCTCGGCATCGGGGCGTCGTCGCCGGTGGTCGTCGGGGCCTGGAACGCCGTCCGCTTCGCCGAGCCGTTCCGGCGTACCCGGGACATGCTGCGGTTCCTGCGGGCGGCGCTGCGCGGCGAGACCGTCGACGAGGTCTACGACACCTTCACCGTCCGCCGGTTCGCCCTGGAACGCCCGCCCGCCGTGCCACCGCCCGTGCAACTGGCCGCGCTGCGCCCCGGCATGCTGCGGCTGGCCGCCGCCGAGGCCGACGGGGTGATCCTCAACTGGCTCGCCGCCGACGACGTGCCCCGCGCCGTCGCCGAGCTGGGGGAGCGCCGGCCCGGCTTCGAGGTCACCGCGCGGATCTTCGTCTGCCCCACCGAGGACGCCGGGCACGCCCGCGCGCTGGGCCGCCGGCTGATCACCAGCTATCTCACCGTCCCCGCGTACGCCGAGTTCCACCGCTGGCTGGGCCGGGCGGAGGCGCTCGACCCGATGTGGCGGGCCTGGGCCGACGGTGACCGGCGCGGCGCCGGCGCGGCGGTCCCCGACGAGGTGGTCGACGCGCTGATCCTGCACGGCTCGCCGGAGAGCTGCCGCGAGCAGGTCCGCCGCTACGCCGACGCCGGGGTCGACGTGCCGGTCCTGGCGCTGCTGCCCACCCCCGAGCTGGCCGCCGGTGGCGCCGCCGCGCTCGGCACCCTGATCGCCCGGCTGGGCCGACCCCACACCGACGGGAGCTGACCATGAACCTCACCGACAAGGTCGCCGTGATCACCGGCGGGGCGGGCGGCATCGGCTCCGCCCTCGCCCGCCGCTTCGCCGCCGAGGGCGCCTCCGCCGTCGTGGTGGCCGACCTCGACGCCGACGCCGCCCGGGCGGTGGCCGACGGCATCGGCCCGGTCGGCCACGCCGCCGCGCTGGACGTCGCCGACTCCGAACAGGTCCGCGCGCTGGTCGACGAGACCGAACGGCGGTACGGCCGGATCGACCTGTTCTGCGCCAACGCGGGCGTCGCCACCGGGCAGGGCATCGAGGCGCCCGACGCCGACTGGGACCGCGCCTGGCGGGTCAACGTGCTGGCCCACGTCTACGCCGCCCGGGCCGCCCTGCCGGCGATGCTCCGCCGCGGGCAGGGACACCTGCTGCTCACCTGCTCGGCGGCGGGCGTGCTCACCGCGGTCGGCGACGCCCCGTACACCGCCACCAAGCACGCGGCGGTCGGCTTCGCCGAATGGCTCGCCGTCACCTACCGCGACCAGGGCATCCTGGTCAGCGCGCTCTGCCCGCAGGGGGTCGACACCCCGATGCTGGCCGACGGGCTCGCCGTCGGGCACCTCGCGGCGCGGGTGATCGCCGCCTCCGGGGCGGTGCTCACCCCCGACCAGGTCGCCGACGCCACCATCGCCGGGCTGGCCGAGGAGCGGTTCCTCATCCTGCCGCACCCGGAGGTCGCCGACTACGCCCGACGGCGCGCCGAGGACCCGGACGGCTGGCAGGCCGGGCTCCGCAAACTGATCCGCCGACTGCGCGCCTGACCCGACCCGGCCGGGTCGCGGCAGTCCGGGCCGCCCGCGGTCACCCGCGCCAGCGCAGCGGCCCCGGGTGCACCGACCAGAGCAGCCGCCGCCACCACGGCCGGGCGGCCCGCAGCGCCGTCACGTACCCACCGGCCACCCCGACCGCCCGGGCCGCCTGCTCGGCGGTCGCCGTGCCCGGGGCGAACGCCACCTGGTTGAGCAGCCCGGCCAGCTCCGCCACCGTCGGCGCGGGACCGGTGCCCTGCGCCGGACGCGCCGCGCGGGCCTCGTCGAGCGTCCGATCGGCCCGTGCGGCCACCTCGCTGGCGGAGAGGTCACCGCGGGCGGGCGCGCCCGCGAGCCGCAGCGCGTCGGTGACCTCCCGCCAGGCGCCGGCGATCCGGTCGGCGGGGTCACCCCGGCGCAGCCGGGCGGTGCTGCGGGACCGGCGCAACGCGACCAACGCCAGCAGGACGCCACCGACCAGCAGCAGCAGACCGCCGGCGCCCCCGCCGACCAGGGCCACCCTGGACACCCCGGCGGTGCGGGCGGGCGGTTCGGCCACGGCGGACGCGGCGGGGGTGGCGGAGGGTACGGGCGTCGGCGCCCGGGAGGGGGACGGCGGCGGGGTCTCCGGCTTCGGCCGGAAGTCCTCCTCGACCGGGCGGGGGCGGTCGTCGGGCTGCGGCAGCGGGTCGAACGGCACCCAGCCGACCCCGGTGAAGAGCACCTCCGGCCAGGCGTACGCGTCGGCCGCCCGGACCGGACCGTCACCGCGGGTCCGGAAACCCACCACCACCCGGGTCGGCAGCCCGGTCAGCCGGCCCAGCACCGCGTACGCGGCGGCGAACTGCTCGGACGTGCCGCGCTGGCCACCGCCGTTGCGCGGCCCGAACAGGAAGAACCCGAGGTTCGGGTACGCGTGCCCACTCGGCGCGTCGGCCACCAGCCGGTAGTGGGTGGCGAGGAACTCCTCGATGGCGGCGGCCCGGGCGTACGGGGCGGCGTTGTCGGCGGCGAGCTGGTCGGCGAGCCGGCGCAGCTGCTCGGGCACCCCGTCGGCGACCCGCAGCATCCGGGCCACCCCGTCCCCGGCCGGTACGTTCGCCGTGGCGAGCAGGTCACCGTCGAGGCGTTCCCGCGCCGAGGTGACCGTGTAGCGCAGCCCCGGGGTCAGCCCCTCCGGCCGGATCAGCGTCCCGGTGGCCTGGTCGTACGCCACCCGGGCGCCGGTGACCTCGCGCGGGGTGGCCACCGCCGGCAGGAGCCGTCCGGTCAGCCCGGCCACGGTGATCTCCTGCCGGACGGTCTCCACCGGCCCGGTCGGCGCCGCCCCCGCCGGCAGGATCCGGCCCGCGTTGCGGTACGTCGCGCCGACCCGCCACGTCACCCCGTCGTAGTCGGTGAGCACCGCCAGCCGGATCCGCGTCCCGGCGTCCTCACGGCTGCCGCCGGCGTCCGTCCGCACGTCGAGCAGTTTCTGCCGCGGGTTCAGCGCCCAACCGGAGATCCGGATCAGCGGGTTCTCGTCCAGCGACTCCACCCGCGGTGGCTCGACGTAGCGGCGGGGGTCGACCGGCCGTTCGTCGACCCGCGCGGCGAGCGCCGGCCCGAGCAGGGCGGCCAGGGCCACCACCGCGGCCACCCCGGCGGTGGCCGAGGCGGCGACGCGGGCCCGAACGGCGGCGCGTACCGCCGGGGTGAGGCCGTCGGTCGGGTCGGCGGCCGGTGCGGCCGACGGCACGGCGAGGCCCAGCGCGGCGACCGCGGCGAAGGCGACGGTCGGCCACACCGCCGGGTCGGCGTTCGGGCCGACCACGTAGAGCGCGCCCGCGTAGAACAGGGTGGGTGGCAGGTAGCCCAGCAGCACCCGGCCGGACCGCAGCGCCACCTCGGTGCCGAGCAGGCCGGCCAGCCAGGCGGCGACCAGCGGCACCAGCACGGTGTCCGGGGTCGGCTCGACCGGGATCATCGCGGTGAGCAGTCGGGGGATGCCGTTGCGGGCGGCGTCCGCGGTGACCGCGCCGAGACCGCCGGGCAGGTCGGCGTCGGCGGCGGCGACCCGCAGCGACCAGGCCGTCCAGCCGGTGAGGGCGAGCAGGGACAGCGGGGCCACCAACCAGGACTGCAGCCGGCGGGCGGCCACCCCGACCAGCACCGAGCCGACCGCCGCGCCGAGCACCGTGCGGGTCAGCAGCGGCCCCGCGTACACCCGGCCGAGGACCACGCCGGCCAGCGCGACCATGGTGATCAGCGCGAGTGGGACCGGAACGGCCCGCAGCGCCCGGGCGGCCCTCACCACCGGCGGATCCCGTCCCACTCGGCGGCGAACGTGGCGCCGTCGGCGGCGTCGATGACCACCATGCCGGCCGCCGCGCCCGCCGGTGCCGGCCCGCCGGCGGCGAGGACCCCGACGACCACCGACGGGTACGCGCCGCGCACGGTGCCCAGCCGGCCCAGGTCGGCGCGGCCACCGGGGCCGGTGAGGAAGACCAGGGTGTCGCCGAGGCGTTCCTGGCGCAGCCGGGCGGTGCTGTCGCGCAGTGCGTCCGCTCCGCCGTCGACCAGCCGCACGGCCGCCAGCCGGTCCAGCGGGGGCCCGTCGTCGGCCGACCCGGCGGCCACGGTCAGCAGCGTCACCGGCAGGTCGGCGCGGATCGCGGCGACGACCACCGAGGCGGCGGCCTCGCAACCGGCCTCGAAGGACTCGGCCACCCCGTCGACGACGTCCGGGTGGGCGGCGGCCCGGTTGTCCAGCAGGACCACGGTCCGGGGCAGGCTGGTGTCCACGTTCTCCCGGACCATCAGCTCGCCGACCCGCGCGCTGGTCCGCCAGTGCACCCGGCGCAGCTCGTCGCCGACCACGTACTCCCGCAGCGAGTCGAAGGTGATCGAGCCGTGGGCGACGCTGTCGACCCGCCCGTCCAGGCTGCGTCCCGCCCCGGTGGGCACCGCGTTCAACGGGTGCACGCGGGGGTGCACCCAGACCGGCACCGGCTCGCCGTAGCGGCGGGCCAGCGCCACCAGGCCCAGCGGGTCGCGGCGGGTCACCCGCAGCGGACCGACCGGCACCACCCCCCGACGCTCGGTGGGCACGTCGTAGTGGACCTCCGTGTCCCGGCCGGGGCGCAGCCGCAGCACCGGCACGGGCACCGTCCGGTCGCCGCAGCGGTCCTCGGCGACCAGGTTCGCCGCCCGCAGCCGCCCGGTGTTGCGCACGGTCAGCGTCATCCGGGCTGGTTCGCCGCGGGCCACCCGGTCCGGTTCGGCCCGCCGTCGCACGGTCAACCGGGGCCGCCAGGCCGCGGTCAGCAGGGCGTAGCCGACCGCCACGGCGGCCGCCGCGCCCAGCACGGTCAGCTCCGGGTACGCGAACCGGAAGCCGGCGGCGAGCAGCACGACGGCGGCGACGAGCAGCCCGGCGCCCCGGGCGGTGATCCCCACTGGTGCGCTGCCGCCTCAGCCGTGCACCGGCGTGGCCTGGCCGGACGGGAGCGGCACCGGCACCGAGGCGATCGCCTGGCGGAGCACCTCGGCGGCGGAGACGCCGCGGACCTGGGCGTCGGGGGTGAGCAGCAGCCGGTGGGCGAAGACCGGCTCGGCGAGGATCTTCAGGTCCTCCGGCATGATCCAGCCCCGCCCGTCGATCAGCGCGTACGCGCACGCCGCCCGGGTCAGCGCGATCACCCCGCGCGGGCTGACCCCGACCCGCACCTGCGGGTGCCCCCGGGTGGCCGCGGCCAGTCGCACCGCGTACGTGTAGAGGGGTTCGGCGATGTGCACCCGGCGCGCCATCCGGACCATCTCCCCGACGGTGGCGGTGTCGGTGACCGCCTGCAACGAGTCGGGGGAGCGCAGCGTGGCGCCGCGCAGCACCTCCACCTCGACGGCCTCGTCGGGGTAACCCACCGACAGCTTCACCAGGAACCGGTCGAGTTGCGCCTCGGGGAGGCGGTACGTGCCGTCCATCTCCACCGGGTTCTGGGTGGCGACCACCAGGAACGGCCGCGGCACCGGGTGCCGGACACCGTCGACGGTGACGGTGTGTTCCTCCATCACCTCCAGCAGCGCCGACTGGGTCTTCGGCGAGGCCCGGTTGATCTCGTCGGCGATGACGATGTTGGCGAAGACCGGGCCCGGGTGGAACTCGAAGGCCCGGGTGGCCTGGTTGAAGATGGTCACCCCGGAGACGTCCGACGGGAGCAGGTCCGGGGTGAACTGGATGCGCCGCCACTCGCCCTTGACGGTGGCCGCGATCGCCCGGGCCAGGGTGGTCTTGCCGACCCCGGGCACGTCCTCCAGCAGCACGTGCCCCTGGGCGAAGAGCGCGGTCAACGCCAGCCGGACCACCTGCGGCTTGCCCAGCACGACGGCGTTGACGTTGTCGGCCAGCCGGGCGGCGAGGGCGGCGAAGCCCTGCACCTCCGGCTGGCTCAACGGTTCGGGGTGGTTCACGTGCCTCAGTCGCTCCTCGCCGGGCGGGTCAGCAGGTGGGCAGGAGGGCGATGTCGTCGCCGCCCTCCAGGTTGAGCCAGGCCCACGGGATGTAGTTGCGGCCCGAGTAGTCGACCTGCACCCACCAGGTGCTGCGCTTGTCGTTGTTGTAGATGTAGGCGTAGACCTCTTCGCCCTGCTTCCTGCAGTACGTCCGCAGCCGGGTGCCGGGCCTGGCCCAGCCGACCTGCTTGGCGTTGACCTGCTGCGGCACGGAGAAGATCTCGTTGCCGTTGCGCCCGGAGACGTCCTTGTTGCAGTACGTCGCCTCGGCCCCGGAGGTGCCGTTGGTGCAGGTGGCGATCCCGTAGATCGGGTCGGTGGTCTGGGCGTGGGTGGCGGTGCCCTGCCCGGCGACGTTCGTCGCGGTGACGGTGAACGTGTAGTCGGTGCCCGGGGTCAGGCCGGTCACGGTCAGGTCGGTGCAGTCCCCGCTCTTGGGGGCCGCCCCGGTGGTGCTGAGCTGGCAGGTGGCCTGCCCGCCGCCGGCGTCCACGGTGACCGACACCGTGGCCGAGGTGGTGGTGGCCGACGACCCGGTGACGGTGACCTGCGGCGGCGCGACGGTGCGGGCGGTGGCCGTCGCCTCCGGGCCGGCCCCGGCCTCGTTGACCGCCGTCACCTTGACCGTGACGTTCTGTCCGTCGCCGAGGCCGCCGACGCTGGTCTGCACGTCGGTCACCTCACTGGTCTGCCCGCCGACGTCCACCAGGTACTTCGTCACCGGCCGGCCGTTGTCCACCGCCGGTGACCACTGCACCGCCACGGTGCCGGCCTGGTCGGCCACGGTCGCGGCCCGCAGTTCGGTCGGGGCTGCCGGGGCGGTGAACGGCACCACCGTGTTGCTCATCGGCGAGGCCGCCGAGCCGGCGCCCTTGTCGTTGACCGCGACCACGGTGAACGCGTACTGGGTGCCGTACCTCAGCGCGCCCGCGGGCACCACCAGCTCGGTCTTCGTCGACTCGCCGGCCGGGGCGTTAGCGCCGGTCGACGTGGCGGTGACCGTGTACTTCGCGATGGTGTTGCCCTGCCCGTTGGCGGCCGGCCAGCTGACCAGCACGGTGCCGTCGGGGCGTTCCTGGGCGGTCACCGAGGCCGGCGGGTCGGGGACCGCCGCGGTCGGGACGACCGGGTTGCTGGTCCGCTTCGGACCTGCGCCCTTGGCGTTCACCGCGTACACGGAGAACGTGTAGGTCTGGCCGTTGGTCAGGCCGGTGATCTCGACCGCGCGCTGGTTGGCGCCGACCTCGTGGCGCTGCCCGGCGCCCTCCACCACGTACCGGATGATGTCGGCGCCATTACCGGCCGCCGGTTGCCAGGTGACCCGGGCCTGCGCGTTGCCGGCGGCGGCGGTCACCGCGGCCGGGGCGCCCGGCTTGAGCACCGTCGGCAGCTTCTTCTTCTTTCTCGGCGGCGGCGGGGGTGGCGGGGCCTGCTTCGGCGGGTCGCCGCCGAGCACGTCGTTGGCGTACTTGTTGACCTCGCGCACCTGGTTGCGGTCGTCGACCACCCGGGCGGTGGCCGCATCCGGGGCGTTGATGAACAGGTGGTTCTCCCGCACCTCCAGCTCCAGCGGACCGGTCACCCCCTTGCCGGGGATGGTGTCGACCAGCTTGCCGCCGGCGTCGAAGGAGTAGACGGTGCCGTTCGCCTCGTCGGCGCAGTAGAACCGGTCCGCCCAGGCCACGGCGGGGCTGAGCCGCTCGCCGGTGCCCGGCACGGTGAACCGCCGCACCTCGCGGTCCTCGGCGACCACGTGCACCCGACGCTGCCCGATGACCGTGACCGGCACCACCGGTCCGGTGGTGTGCGCCGGCAGGGCGCCGGTGCCGGAGAGCTTCAACGGCGCCCGCCGCGTCTGGCCGCCGCGCACCGTCACCAGCGCCGAGGAGGTGCGGTCGAGCACCGCCACCCCTTCCTCCAGGGTGGAGACCACCAGCTCGTGGCTGGGCTCGGCGACGTCGTACGTGCGGACCTGCCGGGGGCTCAGGCCGGCGTCCGGCGGGGCCGCGGAGCCGGGCTCGTCGGGCAGGTCGGCGGGGGTGATCGCCGAGACGGTGCCCTCGCTGGGGACGGCGACCCAGAGGTTGCCCTCGTCGTCGAAGGAGCCGCCGGTGATGCCCGGCGGGTAGCGGACCGGCTGGCCGACCGGCGCGAGGGAACGCGGGTCGAGCTGCCGGACGATGCCCTGCACGGAGTCGACGACGAAGGCGGCGTCCTCGTGCAGTGCCACGTTCACCCCGAGCCCGGGGGTGGTGCTGCTGGTGGCCATGATCTGGAGGGTGGCCAGGTCGAGGGAGCTGACCTGGCCGGTGTTCAGGTCGCGCAGGATCAGCATCCGGTCGGTCTGGGTGACCTGCATCGGGTGCCGGCGGGCACCGGGGATCTCGACCCGGGTGTCGACCCGGGCGGTGACGCCGTTGACCCGGGCCATCTCGCTGCGCGCCGCGCTCCACAGCCACGAGCTGGCGTCGTAGTTGGCGACCGCGTCGTCGGCCGCGCCCAGCCCGAGGACGGTCAACCCCATGGCCGCCAGCAGGGCGGTCACGGTGCCGACGGTGACCAGGCCGCCCCGCAGCCGTCTGCGCGGGCGGGTCGGCCCCGCGCCGGTGCTCACGGCCTCGTCGTTGGTCGCCACAACCGGCTGCCTCCCCCGTCCCGTGGTGCCGGCTGCCGCCGACCTTCCCCTGAGCCCGGCACATCATATGGTCCGGTCGATGGTGGAGAGAACCCGCACGGTCCGCCGTTGGGCACCCAGCGTGGCAATGTGGACGATCAGCCGGTGGGCGTACCGCGTTCCCGCTGGGTGCAGACCTGTCCGGAGGTGGCGAACGAGTCGGTGGAGTAGACCGCGAGGACGGTGAAGCAGTAGTCCACCTTGGTCCCCAGCCCGTTGACCGTGTAGCGGGTCGTCCCCGGGTCCAGGGGGGCCGTCACCTTGAGCGGTTGCCCGGCCCGGCCGCTGGCCACCATGAACGGCACGGTCCCCTTGGTCGGATCGGTCCAGGTCAGGGTGATCGTGGTGATGTCGTCGCGCAGCTTCAGGTCGCCCGGCGGCGCGCCGGCCGCCGCGCTCGCCCCGCCGGTCTTCGGCGTCGCCGTGGTCGGCGCCGCGGCCGGGGGAGCCGGGTCCCGGCCCAGCACCACGACGCCGACGCCGATCACGGCCGCCAGGACCACCGCCGCGCCCGCCGCCACGGCCACCACCGTCCGGTTGCGGCCGTCCCGCTCCGGCTCACCCTGCGGGTACGCCGAAAGCTGCGGGTACCCCGGCGCGGCCAGGTACGGGTCGGCCGGGTAGCCCTGCGGTGTGGTGTACGCGGCCGGCTGGCCGGGCCGCTCGGGGTACGCCGGCTGGTGCGCCGGCCCGATCTGCGGCGTGCGCGGGTCGGACGTCAGGTGACCCGCCGGTCCCGGCTGGGCCGGCCGGGGACGCCCGGTCGCCGGATCGTGGCCGCCGTCCGGCTGCCCGGCCTGCGGTCGGTGACCCGGTTGGGGCTGCGGTGCCGAGGGTCCGAAGCCCGGTGCGGGCGGTGCGACCGGCTGTGGGTGCGGGTAGGACGCCGGCGGCTGTGGGGCGACGGGCGGGGGTGCGAGCTCGCTGTCCGGGGTGGTCCGGGCCGGGTACGGCACGGGCAGACCGTCAGCCGGGATGTCGTCGGCCGGGTCCCCGCCGTCGTCCGGGTCCGTGTCGTCGGTCTCGTCCGGCGTCGGGGTGGCGAGCGGCTGCGACGGCGCCACGCTGCTCCACGGCGGCACGCTCATCCCCCACGGCGGTGCGGCGGCCGGCGGTGCGCTGATCGGTGGCGGCGGCACCGGCGGCGCGCTGAACGGCGGTGCGCTGGCCGGGGCTGCGTTGAACGGCGGTGCGCTGACCGGCGGCGTCCGCGGGTACGTCCCCGGGAAGGGTGACCCGGGCGGTCCGCTGACCGGCGGCGCCGGCACGGGAGGCGCGCTGTACGGGACCCCGCTGATCGGCGGGCTGCTCTGCGGGCCCCCGCTGATCGGTGCGCCGACGTGCGGGGCGGTGCCGGCGGGTGGGCCGCCGTGCGGGAGGACCGTGTCGACGGGCGGCCCGCTGTGCGGGACGCCGCTGACGGGTGGGCCGCCCACCGCCGGGTGGACGGGCTGCCCGGCCATGCCGGGGCCGCTCACCGGCCGCTCGGTCACGGGTGCCCCGCTGACCGGGGCCGGGTTCTGCGTCGGTCCGCTGGTCGGCGTCGGTGACGTACCCGTCGATGCCGGCCCCGCCGCCGTGGTCGCGCCGCCCGGGCCCGGCGGGGCCGGATGCGGCTGACCGCCCGGGCCCGGTGCGACCGGATGCGGCTGGCCGCCCGCTGCCGCGGCGCGGGCGGCCTCCTCCTCGAGCAGCGGTGTGATCTGCTGCACCTGGATCGTCGGCCGGTCCCAGCGCCGCTCGTCCGGCGGGTTCGCCACGGTCGGCGGGGGAGCGTCGACCGGGCGGAGTGGGTCGGCGGAAGGCTGCCGGGGGGCCGGCGGCAGCTGCGGCGCGGGAGCGTGCGGCGCCGGGGATGCCGTGGCCGTCGAGGGCTCGGCGCTGCGCTGGGCCGGGGGCGCGCTGATCACCGGCGCCGGGGGCAGGGCGGTGGCCAGCTCCGGCTCGGGTACCGGGTGCGGGCCGGTGCCGTGCACGGGAGCCGCGACCCGGGGAGCTGGGGGGACCGGCGGCGCGGGTGGCGGCGCGGCTTGGGGTGTCCGCGGCGCGGGAACGACCGGTGGCGCGGGGACGACCGGTGGCGCGGGGGTCTGGGGCGCCCACGGCGACTGCTGCTGCGGGTGTACCGGCGGCGGCGGGGGCGTCGGGACCGGTGGCGCCGGCGGCAGCGGCGCGGACCGCGGCCGGGACATGTCGGCCAGCTGCACCGTGGGCCCGGACAGGGCGGTCGACTCCGCCGGTGGGATCGGTCGAGGTGGTTCCGCCGGGGGCGCCGGCTGGGGCGGGACCGCCGGTGGGGGCGGCACCGGCGCGGCGTCGCCGAGGTACTGCCGGGCGGTGCGTACGGCGGGATGGTCCGCGCCGAGCACCTCCGGGCCGACGGCGGCGACCCGGGTGTAGTGGCGGCGCGCCTCGTGCCGGTTGCCCAGCTCCTCGGCGACGGAGGCCAGCTCGAAGGAGAGCGCCAGCATCAGCGGGTCGGCGGCCGGCCAACGTCGTTCCGCGGCGGCGTACGCCTGCTCCAGCGTGCGGCGGGCGGCCGCCGGGTCGTCGGCCTCCAGGTGCAGCCTCGCCAGCAGGTGGGTGGCGCTCAGCACCTCCCGGTGGTCCTCGCCGTACGTCGGTCGGGCCGAGGCGACGGCGTCGTCGAGCAGGCGACGGGCGTTACCGAGATCGCCGGCGGAGCGCAGGGCGAGCGCCTGGTGCTGCGTCGCGGCGAGAGGGGAGGGGTGGGACACGTCGGTAATGCTGCCGGTACTCGCCGTCCGGGCGCCACCCGGCCGCCTCGACGACTCGCGGCGGTCGATGCCGTCACGGCCCTGAGCTGCGGAAACGGTCCCGCCGTCGAGTGACGGTACGGCGATGTGCATGATCCAGATCTGCCGTGTAAAGTAGTCCCCCGTGCGGCCCGCCAGGCCGGCCGACGGGGTGTGAGACCGCCGCGGCCGACAGGGTAGGCTGGACGAGTAGGTCCGGGTGGCGGAATGGCAGACGCGCTAGCTTGAGGTGCTAGTGCCCGTATAGGGCGTGGGGGTTCAAGTCCCCCCTCGGACACGAACCGAATCCCAACGGTGCGCGGCAAGATCCAAACTTGCCCGCACCGTTTGTGTGTCCGGGTCGTATGCCAGGTGTAGCCCGAGGCTGCGGTAGACCTCCAGCTTGTGTTCCGGCTCGGCGTCCCGGAGGGCGCCTGTCAGGTCTCCGAGTTCCTCGACGATGGCAATAATTTGTTCCTCGCTGAACTGGACCCGGCTGTCGGTGTTCTCCTCGGTTCGTGTGTGCTGGTGTTGCTCGGCGCGTTGGCGGTCGGTCTGGGTTTCGGCGATCCAGCCGGCGACGACGGTGGGGTCGGCGCCGGCGTCGAGTGCCGCCCGGTAGCGGGCCAGTTTCGCGTCGCACTCGGCGACGGTGGGTCCTTCCTTCGTGAGCGGGGCCACGGTTGGCATGTCGGTGTGGGCCTGGTCGAGGAGCGTGGCGATGGTGTGGCGGCGCTGGAGCGGCCCGAAGCCTTGGACGAGCCAGGTGTCCAACGGTGTGATCAGCACGTCTTCCCGCAGGATCACGTTGCGGGGGTGGTCGACCTTGTTGGCCAGGGCGTATTCCTGGGGGTAGCGGCAGCGGTAGTAGGCGACGCCGTGGGAGTGTTGGCCTTGCATCTTTCGGCCGCAGATGCCGCAGTGGACCAGGCTCTTGAAGATGTAGGGGTGGCGGGATCGGTGCGCCCGCTTTGGGGCGGTGGCGGTCCGGGCCCGTAGGCCGAGCATCTCTTGGACACGGTCGAAGTCTGTCTGCGCGATCAGGGGTTCGTGGACCAGTTCGTTGGAGGTGATCCACCGGTCGCGCTGGTTCCATCGCATGACGGGGGTGTGGCCGAGGGCGACGTCGTTGACGTCGAGCAGCACTTCGTCGGTGCGTTGTTTGTTCCACACTTGCCGGCCGGTGTAGCGGGGGTTGATCAGGATCGTCCGTACGGCGGTCTTGGACCAGGCGAGCCCGTCTCGGTGGCCCCGGCGCGACGGACCCTGTGTCTCGACCCCCCCCATTATCCCCCGAAAACCCGAGCCAGTGGTCGACAATCAGTGACAAACGACGGCTGTCGCTTGGTTATGTCGGTGCAGATCATCGCCCATCTGTGACAACCAACGACAAGTCTGTAATCACTACGGAACGTATCAGGGGTGTCGGTTCGAATCCAGATGATCCGATTTAAAATCGAGGGCTGGCCAAATCTCAGGCCAGCCCTCGACGGTGTACCGCGCGGGTCCCCGTTGGCGGCCCGGGAACCCGCACAGTCCGGGTAGGTTAATCGTCAGCCGATCGGGATGGCACCAACAACACGTAACCCGAGTTGGGCATCGGTTCGTGTCGATCCAGCGCAGTGCGGCGGCGTGGGCGGCCTTGGTCGTGGTGGCGGTCAGGTCGAGGCGGCTCTTGCGGCCTCCGGCGGCCATGGTTACCGCGCCGAGGCGGCGGGCGGCGTCGAGCAGGTAGTAGCTGAGGAACCGGGTCAGCCAGCCGATGAAGCGGCGGTGGCGGACGTGGTAGCGGCGGGCGGGGGTGCCGTTGGCGTGCAGGAGGTCGTTGACCTTTTCCGAGGCGGCGAACCAGTCGGCGTCTTCGCCGGGGGCGAAACAGACGGTGACGACTTGGTCGGTGAGCGGGGCGGATGTGGGCATGGCGAGGTGCTCCTTTGCGAAGGAGTGGGCATGCATGGGGGTGTGCGGTGGTGCCACCGGGGCGCGGCGTCTGGACTTGGGAAGCTGCCTGAGAGGCGCGGGGCGTGGATCACGAGCCGACCGAGGGTGGGCTGTGGGTGATTCGCCGGGCGCGGGCAGATCCGAGGAGGACCAGACGGGCGGCGGTGCGAGCAAAAGAAGAATCTGCACCGTAGCTTCGTGACCTGACAGCACCGCTCCTGTCAGGAATCGCGATCATGCCTCTGACCTGGGCTGACAGGATTCACGCGGGGCCTGCCAGGGCCCGTCAGGGCACGAAGACGCCTTCGTCGTAGTTGGGGTTGTCCGCCACGGGCTGCCCGTGGTCGCTGGGCAGGTCGGCGAGGCGTACCCGGCCGGTGGCACCGATCGGAAGCCAGACGGCGTGCGCCGGGTCGGTGCCGTGGGTGGCGGTCGCGGCCGGAACATCGGTGTGCTGGCCACGCAGGAGTTGGTGAAGGTGCTCTTCGCGTTGCTCGCTGCGCAGCCAGAACAGCACCGGATAGCGCGGGCCGCCGCGGCGGATCAGCTTCGCGTACCGGTCGAGCTTGGTCACCACCCGGCTCCGCAACGGCTCGGTGCCAGTGTCGGCCTCCAGGAAGAGCCCCACCGTGGCGTGGGCGACGCTCCACAGGCCGTGCCCGTCCGCGGTGATGGTGCGGAACTGCTTGGTCGTCATCGCCTCGGACCACCACCGGTCCAGCCGCGCCTCGGGGTGCTGGCGGGCGTGTGCGGTGAGCCGTACGAAGAACTCATTGGTGGTGAGCAGGTGTGTCAGGTGCGGATTGGCCGACAGTCGTTGCACGGTCTGGCGGCTCGTCCGGAGGGTGGGCTCGGGCCGGTTGTGGGCGGCGGCCTGGAACCGGTGCCCGTGATGGCCGAGAGTCCAGTGCCACGGTTGGCTGCCGCCGCCGTCGCGGGCGAACCGCTGCCGGTCTGCTCGGGGTGCCTGCTCGGTCTTCGGCTGACGCTCGGTTGTCGCCGCGGGGATGCTCGTCGCCCGGTACTAGGTAGCGACTTGCGCCGTCACTCAGGAGCACGCCGAGCAGCCACGACAGAGCCGCGACGAACAGGAGATCGAACGCCGCAATCCGGGTGAAGTGGCCGAGGGCCCACGCGAGCGCGGCAACTATCCCTGCTGGCCAGGTCAGCCAGGAGGTTCGCACCGGAGTAGTCGTGAAGCCCATGGAGCCTCCTGAGTTGACCGACGCCGTTCATGACGAGCACCCGCGCCCATCAGCTTCCCCGGTAGGTCGAGTAGCCGAACGGGCCGAGCAGTAGTGGTACGTGATGGTGCGCCCCTTCATCGACGATCTGGAAGGTGACCACGATCTCCGGGTAGAAGGTGTGGACTCCGCGATCGACGAAGTACCGCCCTGTGTCGAAGCGGAGTCGGTGTACGCCCGCGTGGGGTGCGTACAGCTCGCGGACGCGCCCGTCGGCGTCGGTGCAGGCCCGGGCGAGGTGCTGCCACGCGTCGCGATGACAGCGCTCGACGACGACCGCGAGCTCCGGCGCGGGGAGGCCCGTGGTGATGTCCAGTACGTGAGTCGACAGGCTCATCAGGCCTCCGATCGCAGGAGTTTGCCCAGCCGCAGGCGGTTGATCTCGGCCAGCTCCGTGAGCGCTACCCGGCGCTCGGTCGCCGGGTCGTTCGCCAACCGGGAGCGGCAGATGGCGAGCAGGTCCGCCGCTGATCGTCCGGTCGCACAGACCAGGTACAGGTGCCCGAAGCGCGCCTCGTACGCCGCGTTGGCCCGGTCGAGACTCGTCAGCAGCTCCTCGTCCGCGGCGCCGACTCCTGCCTGCTCTCGCCGCGACCACTGTCCGCCGCTGCCGGTCGCCGGCTTGCCGATCCGTGGATGACCGGCCAACGCCTCGGCAAAGCCGGTCTCGTCGAGGGTGCTGGTGCCCGCGTCGGAGGCCGCGCTGAGCTCGGCCTCGTTGACGTAGGGTCGCCCGGCGATGACCTCGGCCACCCATGCCTCTGCCGAGCAGCACTGGCGTAGGGCCGACCGCAGGCGCTCGTCGTCGGGCGCGTTGTTCAACCGATCCAGAGTCCAGGTCGTCACCGGCTCACCCCACCATCGGTGCCGGCTCGGCCGCGATGACGCGTCCGCTCATCGCTGTTGGTGCGGCGGGCTGCCTTTTTGCTCCTGGGATGCTCAGGTCGACGCCGGGATTGAGGGCGTAGCGGACGAGCGTCGACGGCTCTGGCCCGCAGGGGTGCTCCGTCGATCCACACCTGTCCCAGGTCGTCCGGCGTGGCCAGCGCGAACACCTTCGCAAGGGCATCCTCCGGTCCGTTCGAGTGACGTATGCCGATATCCAGGATCGTGCCCGGACGGGGTCGTATCCAGATCGCGTCGAACCGTCTGCCGACGCTCAGGTCGCCGATCTGGTCCCGCAGGCCCAGGGCCTGCCCGCCCGCTGCGGTGGCCAGGTACAACAAGTGCGCCGCAGTGAGGGGCACGCCGTCCACGCCGCGCAGGCGTTGCAGGAGGTACGTCTGCAGCCCCTCTTTCAGCAGTGAGAAGCCAGTGCCCGCACCCACGTCGCAACCGAGTGCCACGAGTACGCCATGGGCGAGGTGGCGGTTGAGCGGGAACATGCCGCTGCCCAGCGCCGCGTTGCTCGTCGGGCAGTGCGCCACGCTGGCCTGGGCCTCGGCCAGCCGGGTCAGCTCGGTGTCAGTCGAATGCACGTTGTGTGCGAAGACGCTCTGTCGGCCGACCAGTCCGTGCCGGTCGTAGCAGTCCAGGTAGTTGGTGGTGCCGGACAGTCGCCGGACCGTGGCGACCTCGTCGAGGTTCTCGTTCAGGTGCGACGTGAACCAGCTGCCCACCACATCCCGGTGCAACTCCCCGCATGACGCGAGCAGTTCGTCGCTGCACGACAACGCGAACCGGGGGGTCACCGCGTACCGACTGCGTCCGACGCCGTGCCAGCGCCGTGCCAGCTCGCGGCCTTCGTCGTAACTGCGCTCTGCGGACGTGTGCAGCTCCGGCCGCAGCATCCGGTCACCGACGACCAGGCCGCTGGTGATCCGTAGGCCGTGCCCCGCGGCCGCCTGGAACAGTGCGTCCACCGCCGGCGCGAAGTGCGAGCCGAAAACCAGAGCGGTGGTCGTGCCTGCCGAGGTGAGGGCCGAGACGAACTCGCCGGCTACCACGCGCGCGTAGTCGATCTCGGCGATCCGTGCCTCCTCGGGCAGCGCGCAGCGTTCCAACCATTCCAGCAACGGCATCCCGAGCGCACCGATGACGCGGACCTGCGGGAAGTGCACATGGGCGTCCACCAGGCCGGGTAGCAGGACTCCATCGGAGAGCTCGACCAGCTGTGCCTCCGGGTGTCGGGAGCGCAGCGTGGCAAAGGCATCCCGCTCGACGATCCGCCCGTCCTCGACGAGCAGCCCCGCATCGCCGTCACAGCGGAGCGCGCCGCCGCGGAACGGGTCGTCGGGAGTGTCGACGACCTGAGCGCGGTAGAGGGTCATGGCCGGGCCGCCGAGGGAGCGCGGTCGCCGGCCATCGCCTGGTGATGTTCCATCCTGCCCAGGAGATCGGCGGCGACGCTGACGGCGATCGTCGCGGGCTCCTTGCCGTGGATGTCGGCGAGCCCGATGGGCGTGGTGATGCGGGCGATGGCCGTGGCGTCGTGGCCCTGTGCGGCGAGTTCGGTGCGGAACCGGGCCCACTTGCCCGCCGAACCGATGAGGCCGATGGTGCCGAATTCACCGCCGCGCAGCATCGCGTCGCAGAGGGAGAGGTCCTCCGCATGGTCGTGCGTCATGATCAACGCGTGGGTGCCTGTGGGCAGCTCGCCGAGCACGGTCTCCGGCAGCACTGCCACCCGGTGGACGTGCACCCGGGCCACCGCATCGGAGAAGACCGCCAACCGGTCCTCGGTGAGCTGCTCCGGGCGGGTGTCGATGAGATGTAGGTCGATATCATGCCGAGCCAGGACACGAGCCAGCTCCAGGCCCACGTGCCCTACGCCGAAGACAGCCACCACCGGCGCCACGGGTAGCGATTCGAGCAACACCGTGACGGTCCCTCCGCAGCACTGCACCCCGTGCTCGTAGGGCGCTTTGTCGGACAGCGCGAGCGTGAACAGCTCGGGCGTCGGGCCGCCTGCGGCCAGCAGCGTACGGGCCCGGTCGATCGCGACCGCTTCCAGCTTGCCGCCGCCGATCGAGCCCCACGTCTGCGTTTCGCTCACCACGAGCTTCGCGCCGGCCGCGCGAGGGGCATGGCCGCGGACCGTCACGAGCGTGACGAGTACACCGGGCTCACGGACGCTGCGCAGGTGCGCCACCGCTGCCAGCCAGGTTCCCTCAGACATGACTCACCGTCCGCAGGGCCCGCTCCGGCGTCGGGTGCCCGGCGTTCGCCGCCCCACCCGGAGCGAGGTCCGCGTCCGCCGTGGGGCCGTGCCCGCCGCACGCCCGGGCCCGCTCGATCGCCCAGAAGACCGCCTCGGGGGTGGCCGGCGAGGCGAGGTCGATGCTGATGCCGGCGGGCCCGAACGCGGCCGCCGCCTGGCGCAGGGCCTCGCGCACGGAGAAGGCGAGCATCAGCGGCGGCTCGCCCACCGCCTTGGCGCCGTAGACCGCCCCCTCCTCGGCCGCGTCGGCCAACATCGTCACATTGAAGACCTCCGGCATCTCCGAAAAGCTGGGCAGCTTGTACGAGCTGGCCCCTCGCGTGGCCAGCTGGCCGCGCGCGGCTCCCGTGCCGGTGTTCCAACGGAGGTCCTCCAGGGTCAGCCAGCCCGCGCCCTGTACGAACCCGCCCTCGATCTGTCCGATGTCGATGAGCGGTGACAGGCTGTCCCCGACGTCGTGCACGATGTCCACCCGTCGCGTTCGGTACGTGCCCGTGAACCCGTCGACTTCGACCTCGGCCGCGGCCACCCCGTACGCGAAGTACTTGAACGGCGAGCCCTGCATCGCCGCTGAGTCCCAGTACAGCCCCTCGGTGCGGTAGAAACCCGCCGCGAACAGTTGCACCCGCTGGAAGTACGCGGTCCGCACCAGATCGTTCCACTCGACGCCGGTAGGGGCCCCGGTACCCCGCGCCACACCGTCGACGATGCTGATGTCGGCGGCGTTCAGCCCCAGCATGGTGGCGGCCACCCGGGTCAGCCGCTCGCGAAGCTGTTCGCAGGCCTGCCTGACCGCGCCACCGTTGAGGTCGGCACCGCAGCTCGCTGCGGTCGCCGAGGTGTTGGGCACCTTGTCGGTACGTGTGGGCGCCAGCCGCATCCGGCCCAGTGGAATGCCCAGCTCGGTTGCTGCTACCTGCAGCATCTTGGTGTGCAGGCCCTGACCCATCTCGGTGCCGCCATGGTTGATCAGCACCGACCCGTCCCGGTACACGTGCACGAGTGCGCCGGCCTGGTTGAACGCGGTGAGGTTGAACGAGATGCCGAACTTGACCGGCGTGACGGCCAGGCCACGTTTGGCATGCGGATGTGCGGCGTTGAAGGCCGCGACCTCCCGCTGCCGGGCGGCAATGTCACCGGTGTCGACGACCTGACGCCAGAGCCTGTCCAGCCGTTCCGGGTGCCGGACCAACTGGCCGTACGGCGTGGTCTGCCCGCGGCGGTAGAAGTTGCGTCGGCGCAGTTCCATCGGGTCGATGCCGAGCAGTGGGGCGCAGCGGCCGAGGATGTCCTCGATGACCAGCATCCCCTGCGGGCCCCCGAAGCCCCGGAAGGCAGTGCTGGATGTCTTGTGGGTGCGCACGATGCGGCCGTTGAGTCGTACATGTGGCAACCAGTACGCGTTGTCAACGTGGCACAGCGCGCGGGCCAGCACCGGCTCGGACAGGTCGAGGCTCCAGCCGCCGTCCGAGGTCAGGGTCGCTTCGAGCGCGAGCAGCCGGCCCGCCGCATCGAACCCGACCCGCCACTCGACGAGAAACCCGTGCCTCTTGCCCGACATGGTCAGGTCCTGGGCGCGGGTCAGGCGCACCCGTACCGGGCGGCCGGTGCACGTCGCGCCCAGCGCGGCGATGGCAGCGAGGCCGTGTGGCTGCATCTCCTTGCCGCCGAAGCCGCCGCCCATGCGCAGGCACTGGACGGTCACCTCGTTGCTGGCCCGGCCCAGCACGTGGGCGACTATCTCCTGGGTCTCCGAGGGGTGCTGGGTACTGCTCTGCACGAAGACCTGCCCGGCTTCGTCGACGTGGGCCAGCGAGCTGTGCGTCTCCAGGTAGAAGTGCTCCTGCCCGGCGATTTCGAGTTCCCCACCGAAGACGTGCACGGCGTCGGCCAGACCGGTCTCGACGTCGCCCCGCACCAGTTGCGGCATGGCGCCCTGGAAACTGTCGGCGGCGATCGCCTCCCGCACGGTCACGTAGGAGGGCAACGGCTCCGTCTCGACCTCCACGGCGGCCGCGCCCACACGTGCCGCCTCGTACGTCTCGGCGAGCACCCAACAGACGGCGTGGCCGAAGAACATGACTTCCTCGGGGAACAATGGCTCGTCCTGCTTGATCCCGGCGTCGTTCACTCCGGGCACATCGGCGGCCGTGAGCACCCGGACGACACCTGGCACGCGGAGCGCCGGGGCGACTCGCAGCGCGGTGACCCGGGCGTGCGCCTGGGGCACCTGTACCGGGTGGGCGTGCAGCACATCCTTGGTACGAGGGATCAGGTCGTCGGTGAACTGTGCCGCACCGGTGACGTGCAGCCGCGCACTCTCGTGCGGGACCGCTGCACCCACCGCGGGACTCTCCGGCCTCTCAGACAGCGCGCTCATTCCGTGGCCTCCTCTCGGCCTGGTGCTCGGTGGCCGCGGCGATCCGTCCGCCGGGGACTGCGGCGATCTCGTACGGGGCCGGGTTCTCGGCGTAGAGCTTGAGTAGGCTCTGGCCGAGCATCGCGGCTCGATACTCGGCGCTGGACCGGTGGTCGTCCTGCGGTGTGCCCTCGCGGCGCAAAGACCGAGCGGCGGCAGCGACGGTGGCTGCGGACCAGGGGTTGCCCTCCAGCGCCGCCTCGGTCGCCCGGGCCCGGATCGGTGTGGCCGCCACCCCACCCAGGCCGATGCGTGCGCGGGTGACCGTTCCACCGACGACGTCGAGGGCGAAGCCGACGGCGACGCTGGTGACGTCGTCGAACCGCCGCTTCGCAATCTTGTGGAAGGCGACGAGGCCGGCGAGCGGGCGTGGGATCCGCACTGCCCGGATCAGCTCGCCGGAGCGACGAACGCTGCGCCGATACCCGGTGAAGTAGTCCGCCAGCGGCACCCTGCGTTCGCCGTCGACGCTGACCAGGATGACCTCGGCGGCAAGCGCGAGCAACACCGGCGCGGTGTCGCCCACCGGGGATCCGGTGCCCAGGTTGCCGCCAATGGTGGCTCTGTTGCGGATGAGCCTGGAGGCGAAGAGGGGGAACATGTGGGCGAGCAGCGGCACCCGGCCCGCGAGGCGGCGCTCGATCTCGCTGAGGGCCAGTCCGGCACCGACCTCGATGCTCTCCGGCGTGATCATCAGCTTCCGCAGCTCCGCGAGGCGGTCGATCGCGAGGACCGACTCGGCCCGGGCGCCCTGCAGGTTCACCTGCACACCCCAATCGGTGGAGCCGGCCACCACGGTGGCAGTGGGTTGCTCGCGAAGCCGTCGCAGGGCGTCGGGCAGCGAGGCCGGCCGGACGAACTCCCGGCCCCCGTGCCGCAGCCGAACGGGCCGGGGCGGCGCCGTGGGCGCCTGCTGGCGTTGCACAAGCTGGTCGTCGGGCACCGGTGGACCGAGTGCGAACGCGGCGTCGCGAATCGGCCGGTATCCGGTGCAGCGGCACAGGTTGCCGCTGAGGGCGTCCAGGTCGAAGCCGTTGGGCCCCTTGTCGTGTCCGGTCACGTCGCCGTCCGGGGACGCCCGTCTTCCGGCCCGGTAGTACTCGGCAGCCATGCTGCAGACGAAGCCGGGTGTGCAGTAGCCACACTGCGATCCACCGCGGACGGCCATCTCGTGCTGGACCGGGTGCAGGCGGTCGGGGCTGCCCAGCCCCTCGGCAGTGCGGATCTCCTGGGCATCCAGGGCGGCGACCGGCAACAGGCATGCGTTGACCGCCACCCATTCGGTGGGCGAATCAACGCCGGGTCGGGCGACGAGCACCGCGCAAGCGCCGCACTCACCCTCTCCGCAACCCTCCTTGCAGCCGGTGAGGCCTCGTCCACGCAGCCATTCCAGCGCCGTGGTGTGTGGCGTGACATCCCCGAGTGGAGTGATCCGGCCGTTGACCGTGATGTCGCCGCCGCTCCGCGTGGTGTCGTCAGGCAGCGGGGGCGTGTCGGTCGACACCGCTCGGCCCGCGGTCGGCTCCTGCCGACCGGGTAGGTCCGGTCGGAATGCATGGTGCGTCCCGGTCATCTTCTTCCCCTCATCAACAGCTTCCCGAGCGGCTGTCCCTCCGTACGTACGCGCCGCCCGCGAAGCCAGGTCTGCCGGACGATGCCGGCCAGCCGTCGACCCGAGTACGCCGTCAGCTGGTGACGGTGCAGTAGGCTCGCCGGATCGACCACGAAATCGGCGTCCGGGGCGAAAACACACAGATCCGCGTCGGCGCCGGCGGCGATGCGACCCTTGTACGGCAGCCCGACGCGCTCGGCTGGGCGCTGCGCCATCCAACGCGTCACGTCGGCCAGCGAGTGCCCGCGCGAGCGGGCCGCCGTCCATACCACCGGCAGTCCCAGCTGCAGGCCCGCGATGCCACCCCACGCTTTGCCGAAGTCGCCGTGTTCGAGCAGCTTGAGCTCGGGCGTACAGGGTGAGTGGTCCGAGACGACCATGTCGATGTCTCCGGCGGCGAGCGCCTGCCACAACCGGTCCTGGTTGCCGCCGTCGCGGATCGGCGGGCAGCACTTGAACTGGGTCGCTCCATCCGGGATATCGGTATCGGACAACGTCAGGTAGTGCGGGCAGGTCTCCACCGAGACATCGACACCGGCAGCCCTGGCTGCGGTGAGCCCTGACAGCGCGTGGGCGCTGGACAGGTGCAGGACGTGGGCCCGGCCACCGGTCGCGCGCGCGGCGTTGATCACCTGGTCGATCGCGCGATCCTCGGCCCGGTGCGGGCGGGAACGCAGGAAGGCCGCGTACTCCGGCCCGGTGGGGCGTGGCGCCAGTGCGACCACCTCGGCGTCCTCGGCGTGCACGATCAGCATCGCACCGAGGCGAGCCGTCTCTGCCATCGTCGCGACGAACTCCGCAGCGTCCAGCGGTGGAAACTCCGGCACCCCGGAGTCGAGCAGGAAGCACTTGAAGCCGAAGACTCCGCCGTCGTGCAGGGCCGCCAGATCGGTGATGTTGCCCGGCACTGCCCCGCCCCAGAAGCCCACGTCGACGTAGGTCTGGCCGCGGGCGCAGCCCTGCTTGGTGGCCAGCGCGGTGGGCGTGGTCGTCGGTGGAATGCTGTTGAGCGGCATGTCCACGATGGTGGTCACTCCGCCGGCTGCGGCTGCCCGGGTCGCGCTGGCATAGCCTTCCCACTCGGTACGACCGGGCTCGTTGACGTGCACATGGGTGTCGACCAGGCCGGGCAGAAGCACCTCGTCATCAGCGAGAGTGATCGACTCCTGGGCTTCCAGCTTCGCGTCGAGTGGTGCCACGACGGCGATGCGCCCGTCACGCACACCGATCACACCCGCGGTCTCGGTGCCCTCGATGACCACGCGTCGACTGCGAAGGACGAGATCCAGCATCATGATCGCGCCTCGTCGGGCCGTCCGGCGATCAGCGGACAACAGATGGCGAGGCGGTGACGCCCGGAGTCGGCCATGTCGCTCGTCAGTTCACAGGAAGGACGGCACGGCGAGCCAGGCGTCGCCCGGCTCGGGCGCGTCGTCGCGGGTCACGGCGGCCTCGATGAGCCCGTACGGCCGGTCGGTGGCGGTGAACACCTCGCCGCTGTTCTCCAGGCCGAATCGGGCGAGGTCAACGGGGAAGTGATGCTTGTTGGGTGCGGAGAAGCGGATCTCGGCCACCTCTTCGTGAGCCTTGAGCACGTGCGCTCCCATCAGATAGAGGGTCTCCTGTAGCGCCCGGCTGTAGGTGGTGGCGAAGGTCTCCAGCAGCGACGCACTGATGGCGCCGTACGTCGAGTTCCAGTCGACCTCGGTACCCGCGTACCGCCACCTCGCGACGAGCGAGGTGGCGAGGATGCGGTCGTCGGTCTCCTGCAACGTCGTGTATTCGTCCCGGAGGAAACCCTTGAACTCCGAACCGGTCGACTTGAGCAGGACCAGGTCACGTAGGCCGGAAACCACGCGGACCAGCTGCTCGGCGTTCCGCCCGGAGAGCGTGACCACGGTCGTCCGGACGGCTCCGCCGCGGCGGAGGAACGCGTGGTCGTGGCCGGCCCCGTCGACGTCGATTCGGTCCCAGGCGTACTGCTCGACGCGGACCTGGGCGCCGGACGCCTTGGGGGACGCCTCGATCAGCCGTTGGCCGACCGCGATCGCGTAGTCCTCGGGAGACGTGACGCCGTGCTTCTTGGCGTACACGAAGGCGGTGTTCTTCTGGGTGTCGGTCGGTAGCACATCCCGCTGGTCTCCCTCGACGTGCGCCGCGGCGAAGTCACCGCGTAACGCCGTGGAGACGTTCAGATCCCAGATCTCGTGTCGCGGGTTGTCCCGGTAGATGCGCACGACGCGGTTCTCGGCCTTGCCGTACTGGTCGAAGCTGAGCACGGTACCCATGACGTCCCTCCTGCGTGTCGGTCGGTCGTCCTGTCGATGTCCGCATCGTGGTGGCCGTCCAGCCGGTGGCCGTCCCCGATCAGCTCCCCACCCGGGGCGCGGATCGGGTGCGAGCCGCCGGATCCCGTCTCGTGCTGATGCCGACGGCAACGAGGCAGGGCCAACGCGTAGGAGTCGAGGCGATCCCCAAATGGATCTCCACCGCGCCCGAGAGGGACGGGGCTCGTGGACGTCGGGTTTCCTTCATCGTGGGATCACCGTCCACCGCTGACCTGTCGCCGCCCTATCGGCGATCTCTTGTCGTCCTGCTCGCCGTCGATATCTTGGTGATAGACGCGGCGTCCCCAATGCAGTGTCATGAGCCTGCGAGTCATGTCGGCGGCGCCGACCGAGCCTGATCCCCGAGGCGCTGCGGCGCGTCCCCTGACCATCTGTGTCTTCTGCGGCGCCCGGCCGGGCCGGCGGGCGGCCGACACCGAGGCGGCCCGGCACCTGGGTCTGCTGATCGGCCGACGCGGTCACCGGTTGCTCTACGGCGGTGGTGGTTCGGGGCTCATGGGCGAGGTGGCGTGGTCCGCGCAGCGGCACGGTGCGCCCGTGACCGGGGTCATTCCCACGTTCCTGGTCGAGAAGGAGCGAGGCATCGCGGCACCACCGCAGCAGACGGTGGTCACCTCGACGCTGGGCGAGCGCAAGGTGGCGTTCCTCACCCAGGCCGACGCGTTCGTCGCCCTGCCCGGCGGGTTCGGGACTCTCGACGAGGTGCTGGAGGTGATAAGCCTCAACCAGCTGAAAGTGTTGACCAAGCCGATCGTGCTGGTCAACACCGACGGGTTCTGGGATCGGTTCCTCGGAATGGCGCAGGAGCTGACCGACTGGGGCTTCACCGATCCCGACCTCGGCTCGCTCTGCTCGGTGACCGGCACCACGGAGGACGCGCTGCGGTGCGTGGAGAGGCACGCGAACCACACCGCGGGACTGGCCGCCGTCGACGCGGAGCGGCTCTGAGCCGAGTTCATCGGTTGCCGAGTCCCATAGGCGGGTCGTGACCCACTCTTCGTACCTCGACGGTCCGCGCATGCTGCACGACAGCGACACCGCCGACCGAGGTGCGACCGACCGCTCGGGTGGCCGCCCGGCGGCACCTCGGCCGCCGCCAGGTCACCTGCCGCGAGGGCCGTGTCACGGGCAGCCGCCGGGTCGGCCCAGGTGTCTGCTCAACGGACGTCCGCCGCCGGCGCCCACTGTCGATCACTGCGTACCGGAGCGTTCAGAGGTCGACCGGCCGCCCGTTCGGGGCGTCCGTCGAGCGGGCGGGGTGGGCTTGTCAATCGCCTGACCCGACCGCCACCGCGGTCAGGATCAACCGGTCGGTCGCCAGGAAGCGTCCGGAGAACCGGGACCGCGATCCGTCGACGAGCAGTTGCGCGCTGAACCGGCCCGCAGTGGGGTCGATGGTCAGCCGGGCGTCCGGCAGTCCGAGCCACCGTCCGGTCAGCGGAAACCACGCCTTGTACACCGCTTCCTTCGCGCTGAACAGCAGCCGGTCCCAATGCGTCCGAGGATGGGCACTGCGCAGGTCGCGCAGCATGTCGGCCTCGCCGGGCGCGACGATGTAGTCCTGGGTTCCGGCCGGCAGTGTCTGGTGCGGCTCGGCGTCGATGCCAACCGACATCAGGTCGGCCGAGCGCGCGACGGCGGCCGCTCGGTAGCCGGTGCAGTGCGTGATGCTGCCGACCACCCCGGTCGGCCAGACCGGCGCCCGTTCGGCACCGATCCGGATCGGTGCCGGAGCCACACCGAGCCGCCGCAGGGCTTCGCGCGCGCAGCGGCGGGCGGTGACGAACTCCCGGCGCCGGAGGTCGACGACGTTCGCCACCAGGTCCTCCTCGCCAGGGAACACCGGCTCGCCGGGTATGTCGGAGAACGCCTCAGCGGTGCGTACGGCGGCCGGGAGCAGAGTCGCGAGCATCGACCAGAGTCTACGGCCTGAGCGCGGTGGACACCCCCTATCGTCCACGTATCCCGGACCGGCGCCTCCAACCGGTGACGGCGGGACAGCGGGCCGATAGGCGACCGGCCGAGAGTCGGCCCATGACCATCACTCCTGACGAGCGCGAGGATCTGCTGGCCGCGGCACGGCGCAGTGTCACGGAACGGCTGCTGCGCGGAGCCGCGCCGACCGCGAGCCCGGTGCAGACACCGGACGCCGCACGGTCGCCCGAGGAGCCCGTCCCGCTGTCGCCGGAGCAGCATTCTCTGTGGCTCGTCGGAGAGATGCTCGGCGCACACGAGGGGCTCTACAGCGTGCATGAGGTCGTGCGACTGCACGGGGCCGTAGAGGTCAGCAGATTGCGGACCGCGCTGGATCGTCTGGTGGCCCGGCACGAGGCGTTACGTACCGTCGTCGTCGAGACCGAGGACGGACCGATGCAAATCGTCCGCGCCCCGGGGCCGGCCGCCTTCACCGTGGTGGACCGGACCGAGCACGGAGGCGACCCGATGGCCTCGGTCCGGGCCGAGCTGGCGCGGCGCTTCGACCTCGAGGCGGGACCGCTGTTCCGCGCTGCTCTCGTCGAGGCGGACGGCGATCACCTCCTGGTGCTGCACCTGCACCACCTGATCGCCGACGAATGGTCCTGCCAGATCCTGGCCACCGACCTCAGCCGGCTCTATCGCGGCGTCGCGGACGTCGCGGCGCCGGGTCGCTACACCGACTACGCGCGCCGGGCCCTCGAAGGCGCTGCCGACGGCCGGCAGACCCACCTGGACCATTGGCGCCGGGCCCTCTCGGATGTCGACCCGTACCTGGAACTTCCCATCGACCGGCCGCACCCGCCCGAACCGACATACCGCGGCGACGGGGTCGTGATGACCGTGCCCCCGAACACGGCGAACCGGCTACGGCAGGTCGCTGCCGAGGCCGGCGTGACGCCCTTCGTCGCGGTGCTGGCGGGGCTCGCGGCCACCCTTGGTGGCTACAGCGGGCAAACGCGTTTCGCGGTGGGGACGCCCATGTCGCGCCGTGGCACGGCCGGCACCGACGAGACTGTCGGGCTCTTCGTCAACACCGTCGCCGTTCCGGTCGATCTGGCTGACGGGCCGGAGCTGCGTGACCTCATGATCCGCCTGCGCCGGACCGTGGCCGGGGCGCTGGACCATGCCGACGTCAGCATCGAGGAGGTGGTCCGCGCGCTGAACGTGCGACGCGCGCCGGATCGCAACCCGCTGTTCCAGGTGTTGTTCCAATACCTGGACGACCACGAGGACTGGTGGGACCTTCCGGGTATCACCACCGAGCCGGTCGACCTCGACGAGGCCACCGAGAAGTTCGAACTCACGCTGGTGGCGCGCGACGACGACGGCGCGATCCGCCTGGAGCTCCGGTACGCCACGGATCTGTTCGAGGCCGATACCGTACGGCGGCTGCTGCGCAGTCTGGTTGCCGTCCTGGAGCAGATGGCCGCCGATCCCGCACGCCGGACCGGCGACCTTGATCTGCTGGGGGCCGACGACCTGCACCGGCAGCTCCGGTCCTGGAACGACACCGAGGTGCCGCTGCGCGAGACGACCCTGGCGTCCCTGTTCGCCGAGCAGGCGGCCCGGACCCCGGATGCCTGCGCCGTCGTCGACGACCAGGAGACGCTCACGTACGCGGAACTGGCGCACCGAGTGAGCCGGGTAGCCGCGGGGCTGCGGCGAGCCGGGGTAGGACCCGATGTGCCGGTCGGGGTCTGCCTGCAGCGCTCGTTCAGGCTGGTGACCGCGCTGCTTGCTGTCGAGTGGGCAGGTGGCGCGTACGTGCCGCTCGATCCCGATCATCCCGACGGCCGACACGCGATGATCGTCGCCGACACCGGGATGTCCGTCGTCCTGGTCGACCAGGAGACCGCCGGTCGTTGGACCGGCGACGAGGTCGTCGTGCTGGACGTGGACCGGCAGGCGGCGATCACCGACGACGGCACTTCCGGCCTGACGGCAGTGTCACCGGACGACCTCGCATACATCATCTTCACCTCCGGCTCGACCGGGCGGCCCAAGGGCGTCTGTGTACCGCACCGGGGTGTGGTCAACCGGCTGCAGTGGATGCAGAAGGCCTACCCGATCGGCACCGGCGACACTGTCGTCCAGAAGACGCCGTTCAGCTTTGACGTGTCGGTGTGGGAGTTCTTCTGGCCGCTGACCGTCGGCGCGCGTCTGGTGGTCGCCGAGCCTGGTGGACATCAGGACCCGGCGTACCTGGCGGACCTCATCCGCCGCAGCGCCGCGACCGTCGTGCACTTCGTGCCCTCGATGCTCGCGGAGTTCCTCGCCGATCCCACGGTCGACGACCTTCCCAGCCTGCGCCACGTCATCTGCAGCGGCGAAGCCCTTCCGGCCGGGCTGGCGGATCAGGCTCGCTCCCGGCTCACCGCCGAGTTGCACAACCTGTACGGCCCGACCGAGGCGTCGATCGACGTGTCCGCGTACACCTGTGTGTCTGCGCCGGGCGAGGCGACCGTCCCGATCGGCAGGCCGATCGACAACACGCGGCTGTACGTCCTGAACGACGCCCTGCGCCCGATGCCCGTCGGGGTGCCCGGCGAGCTGTTCATCGGTGGTGTCGGCCTCGCCCGCGGATACGTCGGCCGGCCCGTACTGACCGCTGGCTCCTTCGTGCCCGACCCGTTCCACGGCGGCCGGATGTACCGGACGGGCGACGTCGCGCGGTGGCGTACCGACGGATCCCTCGAATTCCTCGGACGGATCGACGATCAGGTCAAGGTACACGGCCACCGCATCGAGCTCGATGAGATCGTTTCGACCCTGCTGGCCCGCCCCGACATCGCGCAGGCCGCAGTGGTGCCACAGCAGACCTCGGCCGGCGCTCTGCGGCTGGTCGCCTATGTGGTGCCGACGCCCGGGCACGTGCTGTCGGCGAGCGATCTGACGGCCCATCTGCGCGGCACGCTGCCGGAGTACATGGTCCCGGCCACGTACGTGCCCCTGGACGCGCTGCCGCTGACCTCGAGCGGCAAGGTGAACCGGAAGGCGCTGCCGGACGTGTCACCGGCAGCCGCATCGCGAGCGGAGCCGACCAGGCCACGCGACGAGACCGAGCGGGTGCTGGCCGCGATCTGGGCCGAGCTGCTCGATCTCGACTTCTGTGGCGTGCGGGACAACTTCTTCGACATCGGTGGCGACTCGATCCTGGCGGTGCGGATCGCCAACCGGGCTCGCGCCGCCGGCCTGCCGGTGACCCCGCGTCTGCTGCTACGGCACCAGACGGTGGCCGAGGTGGTGGCGGCGCTCCGCGCCACGGACGGCCCGGCCGCTGACGGCCACGGCGCCGCCCCGGCCCGCGCTGCCGAACCGCTACCGGACGGCGTGGAGTCCGTGCACCGGCTCTCCGCCCTCCAAGAAGGGATGCTGTTCGAGACGATCGCCTTCCCGGCGGAGAACCGGTACGCGCAGTACCACGCCTTCGATGTGGACCAGCCGCTCGACGAGGAGGCGCTGGCCTCGGCGCTGCGCGAGGTCTGCGCCCGGCACCCCGCGCTGCGCAGCCGGTTCGCCTGGCGCGGGCGGCCACATCCGGTCCAGGAGGTGCACTGTCGCGCAGAGCCGGAACTGGTCGTCCTCGACTGGCGCGCCGACGCGTCTCCGCGGCGGTACGAGGACTTCCTCGCCGAGGACCGGGCCGAACCGATCGAGCTGACCGGTCCGATCAACCGATTCACCGCGCTGCGCACCGGTGACTCGTCCTACCGGCTGGTGTGGCGGACCCACCACATCCTGCTCGACGGATGGAGCACCGAGATAGTGGTCCGGGAACTGTTCCAGATCGTCGGCGGCCTCCGCAACGGCACGTCCGTCGACCTCCCCGACCCGGTGCCGGCGGCAGCACATCGGGCGTGGCTCGCCGGACGCGACCGCGACGCGGACGCCGTGCACTGGCAGAAGGTGCTCGGCGGATTCACCACGCCGACCGCGCTACCGGTCAACCGGTTGCCGACGGAGGAAGGCGGCCGGGTGGGTACGGCGCTCGAACTGCTGAACCTGGACCGGGGCCAGCTGGATCGGTTGACCGAGGTGTCGCGCCGCTGGCGGGTGTCGCTGGGCTCGCTGGTGACCGCGGCCTGGGGACTGCTGCTGCGTCGGTTCGGTGGCGGGGACGACGTGGTCGTCGGGGTCACCGTCAACGGGCGGTCCGGGGACTTCCCTCGGATCGAACAGGTCGTCGGCCTGCTGATGAACACCCTCCCGGTCCGGATGCGGATCGAAGAGGGGATCACCGCCGGCGCGGTGGCCCGCGCAGTCCAGGATCAGATGGCCGAGTTGCACGAGCACGTCCACTGCTCGCTGGTCGACGCCAAGCGGCAGAGCGCGGTGCGGGCGGACGAGCGCCTGTTCGACAGCATCGTGGTGTTCCAGCACGAGGAGCGCGAACCGGCGCTGCCGCCGGAAGTGTCCCCGGTGCCCGGTAGCACCGCGCTGGACAGTGGCTACCCGCTGGTGCTGGACGTGACGGCGGGGGACGGGCTGTGCCTGCAACTGGCGTACCAACGCACCTGCGGCGAGGCGGAGACCATCCGGCGGCTGCTCGCGCACCTGGCGATCATCCTCACCGCGATCGCCGATGACCGGTCCGGCTCGATCGACACGCTCGACGCGTTGCCCGACGTCGAGCGCGAACGTGTGCTCCGGACATGGAACGACACCGACGCGTGGTACCCGTCGGAGACGTGCCTGCACGAGTTGTTCGAGCAGGCGGCTCGCGAGAATCCCGCCGCTACGGCGATCGTCGATGTCGACGGATCCTCGGTCTCCTACGCCGACCTGGACGAGTCCGCGAACAGGCTGGCGCACCACCTGCGTGCCCGAGGCGTCGGCCCCGAGCAGATCGTCGGCGTGCTCCTGGACCATTCCGTCGAGATGTTCGTGGCCCTGCTCGGCGTGCTCAAGGCCGGCGGCGCCTATCTCCCCCTAGACCCCGGCCATCCAAGTGACCGGCTGAAGTACTACCTGCGGGACAGCGGTGCCCGGCTCGTGGTGACCCGGGCCGACCTCGCGGCGCTGGCCACCGACGGCGAGAACCTGCCCGCGGTGCTGCTCGACGCCGAGGCCGCGCAGATCGCAGAGCGACCGGCCACGTCGCCCCAGACGGGTGTTACGGCGCGCAACCTGGTCTACATCATGTACACCTCCGGCTCGACCGGACGGCCGAAGGGCGTGCTGATCGACCATCGAGGTCTGATCAACTATCTGTGGTGGGCGCGTTCCGGCTATGGGATCGACGGCGCGGACGGCGCTCCGATGGTCGGCTCCATCGCGTTCGACCTCTCCGTTCCCAATTTCTTCCTGCCGCTGACGGCCGGGCTGAGCGTGACACTGTTGCCGCCCGACGAGGGCCTCGGAAATCTCGCCGACCTGCTCACCGAGCCGGCCGACTTCAGTCTGCTCAAGATCACGCCGGGGCATCTCGACGTGCTGCGTCGGATGGTGCAGCCCGACAGCGTCCATTCGGTGCGCACCTTCGTGGTGGGCGCCGACGAGGTGCGTACGGAAACCGCCCTGGGCTGGCGTAAGGCGGCTCCACGGGCACGGATCATCAACGAGTACGGCCCGACCGAGACGGTGGTCGGCTGCTCGACCTATGTCCTGCCGGACGAAGTCGATCCGGAGCTGCCGCTGCCGATCGGCCGGCCCATCGCCAACATCCGGATGTACGTGCTCGACCGTCACCTCTCCCCGGTACCGATCGGTGTGACGGGGGAGTTGTTCATCGGCGGTGACGGTGTCGCCCGTGGTTACCATCGCAGGCCGTTGGTCACGGCGGAGCGGTTCCTGCCGGATCCGTACGCGTCGGAGCCGGGCGCCCGGTTCTACCGGACCGGGGATCTGGCCCGGTGGCGCGCCGACGGGAACCTCGACTTCCTGGGCCGTTGCGACGATCAGGTGAAGATCCGCGGATACCGGGTCGAACTGGGGGAGATCGAGGCCCGGCTGCTGGCTCATCCCGACATCGTCGAGGGTGCGGTCGCCGCCTTCGCCCACGAGTCAGGCGACCGTCGGCTGGTCGCGTACCTGGTGCCCCGCCCCGATGGGCAGCTGCCGAGCGCCGTTGACCTGCAGGAATGGCTGGCCCGCGACCTGCCCACCTACATGCGTCCCGCACAGTTCGTCTGTCTGCCGGAGCTGCCGCTCACGGCGGCCGGCAAGGTCGACCGCAGCCGGCTGCCGGCACCGGGCCCGGTCACCCGGGATGAGGAAGCCGGGTACGTCGCTGCCCGCACCGAGACCGAGCGACGCCTGGTCAGTGTCTGGGAACAGGCGCTCGGTGTGACCGGGGTCGGCGTGCACGACGACTTCTTCGGGCTCGGTGGCGACTCCATCGTCTCGGTGCGGTTGGTCGCTCTGGCACAGGAGTACGGTCTCGCCGTCAACCCGCGTGACGTGTTCCGCCATCCGACCGTCGCCGGTCTCGCGGCCGTGGTGACCCTCGCGGAGCCGGCAGCGGCGGAGCCCGCTCCGGAGCGATCGGCTGCGGAGCCACCGGTGGCCGGGCCCGACCCGCTCACCGGGCTGGACGACGAGGCTGCCGCCGTCCTGCGTACCCAGCTGAGGGAGTTGGACACGGCCGAGGTGTACCGGCTCACCCACCTGCAGACCGGCATGCTGCTGCACCGGCTCGCCGACCCGCAGCGGGACGAGTACTTCCGCCAGTTCATCTGGGACCTCGACGGCGATCTCGACGTGGGAACGTTCGTGACGGCGTGGCAGCGGGTCATCGACCGGCATGCGGCCCTGCGGACCCGGTTCATCTGGCAGGACCTGCCGCACCCGGTGCAGGTCGTCGTCCGCGCCCAGCCGATCGTGGTCGAACGCTGGGACTGCCGTTCCACTCCTGACGGCGAGCGCGTGGGCTGGCTGGAGCGGCTGGCCGCGGACGAACGGGAGCGCGGGATCGACCTCACCGCCGGACCGCCGATGCGGCTGGTTCTGATCCGAACCGGTTCGACGCGCCACCGCCTGCTGTGGAACGTCCACCACCTGGTGCTGGACGGCTGGAGCCGGTCGATCGTGAGCCGTGAGGTGCTGGAGACATACGCCGCTATGCGTACCGGCGGTGCCCTGCCGGCCGATCCGCCGGCACCGTTCCGTGACTACCTGTCCTGGCTCGACCGCCACCCGGCGAACCGGGACATGGGTTACTGGCGGCGAACGTTGGCCGGCCTGCGCGGTCCCACGCCGCTACCCGCCGTCGCAGCGGGTCGACGCCCGGGAACCGGCATCGGCGTCGAGGAGAGCACTCTCGCCGATTCGCTGTTCCAGGCTCTGCGCGACACCGCAGCTCGTTACCGGATCAGCCTGCCGAATCTGTTGCAGGGGGCGTGGGCGTTGCTCCTGAGCCGGCATTGCGGCACCGATGACGTCGTCTTCGGCACCACGCTGGCCGGCCGGTCCGCCGACGTGCCCGGCATCGACCGCATGGTCGGGATGCTGATGAACACCCTGCCCACCCGGATGGGCGTGTCCCCGGACATGTCGATCGGCGACTGGCTCACCGAGGTGCACCGAGGCCGCCTGACCCAACAGGAGCATGCCGGCGCATCCCTGGTGGAGATTGCCCGATGCGTCGATGTGCCCCGCGGAGAACGGCTGTTCACCAACCTGTTCGTCCTGGAGCGCGCCGCCGACGAGGAGGAGGGCGAGTGGGCCGGCCTGCGGGTCGACCAGAGCGACGGCGCTCCGGGCGAGACCGCGTACCCGTTGGTGCTCACCGTGAGCGTCGCCGGTCACCTCGAGCTCGGACTGAAGTTCGAGCACGCAGTCTATGACCGGGACGCGGTCGCGGAACTCCTCGGGCACTACCGAATGCTGCTCGAGGCCGTCACCGTTGCGCCCGCCGACGACCCGGTCGCCGCGTGGCGCGAAGTCGTACCCGCGCCGGTCGTTCCGGAACCGGCTCCGGCCGCGTCGTCGGGCGCCGCCGGGCCGGCCGGGACGGGGCTCGCCGCCGCCGTCACGGAGGCCGAGCGGGTGCTCGCGGAGATCTGGAAGGGCGTGCTGCGCCTCGACCGGGTGGGGCCAGAGGACGACTATTTCGCCCTCGGTGGCGATTCGGTCCTCGCCTTCCAGGTTGTCACCCTGGGGCGGCGTGCCGGCCTGTCGATCACTGTGCAGGACGTGCTGCGCGACACCAGGCTGCGAGACCTGGCCGCCACCGTGGCGCCGGGCGCGGCGGTGGAGGTGGCGGCCCCGCGTGCCGAGCACCCGGACCCCTGGTCGGCGGTACCGCTCACTCCGGCGCAGCATCGTCTGCTCGACCAACGTGTGCCGCACGACCACTACAACCAGTCGGTGCAGGTGGACTGGCACGGCGCCGCCGATCCGGGCCGCCTGGGACGGGCTCTGCGGGCGCTGACCGCCCAGCACGACGCGCTGCGGTTGCGTCTCGACCGCGCCGCGCCCGACCGGCGCCAGCGGGTCGCGCCGGTGTCGGACACCAATCCGCTACGGGTGGTCGATCTCGGCACCCGGACAGCCGATGAGCGACGGGACGAGATCCGGGCCATCGCCGATCGGCTGCACACCGGTCTCGACCTGGCCGACGGCCCCCTGCTCAGGGCGGCACTGATCCGGGCCGACGGATTCGACGACCGCGTCGTGGTGGTGGTCCACCACTGGGCCGTGGACACGTATTCCTGGCGCATCCTGCTCGACGACCTCGCCACCGTGTACCGAACCGACGATCCCGCCGCGCTCACGCCGGTCCCGACCTCGTTCGGGCAGTGGGCCACGCGGCTCGCCGCGTACGCGAGCAGCGGGAAGCTGGACGAGGAACGCGAGTTGTGGCAGGCGGTGGCTCGCGAGCCGGTGGCGCCACCGCCCGCAGTTGATGTAGGCGGCATCAATCGTGAGTCGGCGACCCGCACGGTCGAGGCGGTGCTCGATGAAGCGGACACGAGCCGGCTGACCCGCAGGGCGGCGCACGGGGTGCCGATGCAGACGCTGGTGCTGGCCGCTCTCGGGGACGTGCTGGTGGAATGGGCCGGCGGCGGCCTCCCGGTCTCGGTCGACATCGAGGGCCACGGCCGCGAGCCGCTGTTCGATGATGTGGATCTCTCCCGCACCGTCGGCTGGTTCACCGCCAGGTACCCGGTGGTCGTCCGGCCGGTCGGCCGGGGTGGCGTCGACACGGCGGTGGACGCCCTGGCCGACACCCTGGCGGCGATTCCGCACCATGGGATCGGACATGGACTGTTGCGTCACCTGGCGGGCCAGGCCGATCTGGCATCCAGGTCGTGGGTCAGCCTGACCCACTTCGGTCATCTGCTCGACCAGGGCGACGGTGCGGGCCTGTTCCACGGCGTGGACGACGACTCGACGGCCCGGGCCCCCGCCGGTGAGCGCCGCTACCTCCTGGACGTCAGGTCGTGGGTGCGAGACGGCCGGCTGCACGTCGACTGGACCTTCCCGGCCGGAAACGTCGAGGAGCGGGTGGGCCGCCGGCGTCTTCAGGAGCACCTGCAGCGACTTCGCAAGCTGGCGGCACCGGCCGACCGGCCGGTTCCGGCGTCCTGGCAGCGCCTCGAGCCGGGCTCGGCACTGATGGCCGCCGCGCGTCGGCGGTGTCAGGCGCCGGCGGTGAGTGTCGCGGTGATCGCCGACGGGCAGGTCGCCCGGGCCTGGGGTGAGGGAACGACCGACGCCCGTGGGGGTGCGGCGGTCGATGCCGAAACGATCTTCCAGGCCTGTTCGGTGAGCAAACACGTCACCACGGTGGGCGTGCTGCGGCTGGCCATGGACGGCGTGCTGGACCTGGACGCGGACGTGCGTACCCACCTGACAGGCGGGTTGCGCGGCGCGTCGGGACCGGTCACCCTGCGGGGCCTGCTGGGCCACGTGGCAGGGCTGGTGCAGTACGGCCACCCGGGCCATGAGCAGGCGGACCCGCTGCCCACCCTCGCCGACATGATCCTGGGTCGGCCGCCGGCCGCGACACCGCCGATCGAGGTGACGGGCGCGGCAGGGACGTTCGGCTATTCCGGAGCGAACTTCACCGTGGTGCAGAGCGTCCTCCAGGCGGTCACCGGCGAGCCGTTCGCCGAGACGATGCGACGGTTGGTGCTCGGTCCGCTCGGCATGCGTGACAGCAGCTTCGACCAGGCGTTCCCGCACCTGCGGCCGGGCCGTGTGGCGCACGGCCACCGGGACGACGGCACGCACCTGCCCGGCGGCTGGCGAGTCTTCCCCCAGCAGGCCGCGAGTGGCCTGTGGACGACCGCCGCCGATCTGGCCAAGGTAGCGGTGGAGATCCGGGCAGCTGCCACCGGCGAACCGTCGCGGGTGCTCGACCGGGCGTCCGCGCAAGCCATGATCACGCCGGAGGTGCCGGGCGGTCGGTACGGCCTGGGCTGCGTCAGCAAGGTCGTCGACGGTCACCGGTGGTTCGGTCATCCCGGCGATCGGCACAGCTTCCAGTGCATGACCGCGACGGATCTCGACGACGGAGCGGGTCTGGTCGTCCTCTCGAACATCGGGGGGAGGCCATTCCTGGCCGATCTGTTCGCGGAACTGGAATTCCCCATGCCGCCGACGCTGTGACCAACGATCCGGTAACGCGCCGACCAAGGGAGAAAAATGATCATCGCATCGGGATCGGCCCGCGCCGCGTTCGATGGCCGGCCGGTGCAGGCCGGCCGTGGCTGGGCCTATGGCACCTTCGGTGAGCTGCTTCAGGGCGTGTTGCCGGAACCGGGTACGGATTTCCTGGTAACGCTGCCGATCAGGCGGGGATGTTCGGCGTACTTCGAGTTACACCCAGGCGCATCGAGGGTCGAAGTCGCACCACGGAGCAAGACGAAATCACGGGCAGTGGCCGAGGCCATGCTGCGCCGGTACGGCGTGTGGGGCGGTGGTCGGCTCACCCTCGACGGCGATCTCACCGAGGGCAAGGGCCAGGCGAGTTCCTCGGCCGATCTGGTGGCCACCGTGCGGGCGGTGAGCGAGGCGATCGGGGTGACGCTCACCCCGGCCGACATCGAGTCACTGCTGCGCCCGATCGAGCCCACCGACGGGGTGATGTATCCCGGTGTGGTGGCCTTCCTGCACCGGCAGGTCCGGCTGCAAGCGATGCTGGGTCATTTGCCGGCAACGACGATCGTGGGCGTGGACGAGGGTGGCCAGGTCGACACGGTCGACTTCAACCGCATTCCCAAACCGTTCGGCCGCGCCGAGCGGCGGGAGTACCGCAGCCTGCTCGATGAGATCACGGTGGCGATCGGCAAGGGGGATCTCGCGACGGTCGGCGCCGTGGCCACCCGGAGCGCGCTGCTCAACCAGCGGCTGCGTCCCAAGTCGATGCTCGGCGACCTGGTGGCCCTCTCGGCCGCGACGGGCGCCCTCGGGGTGGTCGCCGCGCACAGCGGAACGATCCTCGGCCTGTTGCTCGCCGACGACGACCCCGACTACCCGGACAAGCTCGCCCGGGTACGGTACGGCTGCCGCGCCCTGGCCGGCCGGGCCTGGGTCGACCGATCCATGCCGACGATGCCGCAGTCGACCGATCTTCCCACCGGGTCCCGCTCTGGGCCGGGAGCCCGTTGACGGTTCGCCGGTCGGTCCGCCGCCCGATGTCGTCCGGTCAGGTCGGTGATCGCTATGGGTCTACTCAGCCTCCCCGGTTTCTGGAAAGCGAATCTTCGGGTCGGCATACCGGCCGCTCAAAATACATAACGCCGCCGCGTAGTCAGGGCTCATATTCGGACCGAGAGTGATCGCTGGTCCTACACAGCGGATTGTTGAACGCTCGACGGCCCCGCTCCGAGCTGTTACGCTCCTGATTCGGACAGTGATCAACGGCAATGCCCTTGCCCATCGCCAGGGGTGCGAGGGCGATTTCGCCGCGCGTCGCAAGGTGTAACAGACGGAGCCGAGACCACGGGGGACTGCGGCTGTGATGAACTTCGAGATCCTCGGCACGCTGGGGGTGAAAGGCCCGACAGGCACAGCCACCATCCGAGCGGCGCGGCAGCGCATCGTCCTGGTGATGCTGCTGCTCGAGGCGGGCCGGGTCGTCCCGGTCGACCGGCTGTCCACAGCCATCTGGGACGACGCCCCACCGCAGACCGCGCGAGGACAGATCCAGATCTGCGTCTCCGCGCTGCGGCGGGCGCTCGCCGACGTCGGCCTGCCGGACCGGCTGGAGACCTGCGCTCCGGGCTACCTGATCCACGCCGGGCCCGACGAGGTCGACCTGCTCGTCTTCGAGCGGCTCGTGGCAGAGGGCCGACAGAGCGCCGAGGAGCAGCGGCTCGATGAGGCGATCGGCCGCTACGAACGCGCGTTGAAGCTCTGGCGGGGCGACGCGCTGGCCGGGGTGGAGAGCCGGCTGGTGGCAGCTGCCGGCGCTCGCCTGGAAGAGATGCGGTTGCGGGCGGTCGAGGAGTTCATGGACCTGAGACTGCGCCAGAGCGGCCACCAGGAGATGATCGCCGAACTCGCCGACCTGGTGGCGTCCAACCCGCTGCGCGAACACCTGCGGGCGCAATTGATGCTCGCGCTGTTTCGCAGCGGTCGCCAGGGGGAGGCCCTGGCCTGCTACCGCGACGGTCGCCAGACACTCGTCGACGAGCTGGGCATCGAGCCGAGCGCCGAGCTGCGCGAGGTCGAACGTGCGGTCCTGGGCGGTGAAACCGACTATGAGCTGGATCCGAGGGCCGCGACCCAGCCTGCCGACGTCACGCCGGCCGACTACCGCCCGGCCCGGCTGCTCCCGCCCGACATCGGTGACTACACGGGCAACCGGCCGTTGCTCGACCGGCTCCAGGAGATAGTCACCGCGGAACCGGATGACGGGAACGCGGCGCCCCGGATCATCTCGGTCTCCGGCACCGGCGGTGTCGGCAAGTCCGCCCTGGCGATCCGGGTGGCACACGCGACGAAGGACTTCTTTCCCGACGGGCAGCTCTACGCCCGGCTCAACGGCAACAACACCCCGCTGGGCGCCGCCCAGGTCCTGGAGCGGTTCCTGCGTGCCCTCGGCGTACCGCACGTGATGATCCCCGGCGGCATCGAGGAGCGTGCCGAGACATTGCGAGCCCTGCTCGCCGGGCGGCGCGTGCTCATGGTTCTCGACGAGGTCGCGGACGAGGAGCAGGTCCGCATGCTGGTGCCCAACTCCGCCCCCAGCGTGGTCATCCTGACCAGCCGCCGCCGGCTCACCGCCTTGCCGGCGGCTCACCACGTGGAATGTCCCTTGCTCGAACCCAGCGACTCGGTCGAGTTGCTGGCACAGATCGCGGGGCCCGGTCGGATCTATGCCGAGCCGACCCAGGCGCTGCGACTGAGCAGCATGTGCGGCCACCTGCCGCTGGCGCTGCGCGCGGCAGGCGGGCGACTCCTCATCCGGCCCCACTGGACAGTGGCTCGGATGGCCGAGCGATTCGCCGACACGAGCCGGCGCCTCGACGAACTGTCGCATGGCGAACAGAGCCTCCGGGCCAACATCGCTCCCAGCTACGAGTGGCTCAGCGACCCGGCACGCCGACTGTTTCGGCTGCTCGGCGTGCTGGAGGCACGCGATTTCCCGGAATGGATCTGCGCACCCCTGCTCGGCTCGGACGACGACGCAGGTGCGGAGGCGCTCAGCGAGCTGGTGACGGCGCAGCTGCTGGAGGTCGAGACCCCGGTCGGCGGCCGAGCCCGGTTCCGGATGCACGGCCTGATCCGGATCTTCGCCGCAGAACGCCACGACGCGGAGGACCGAGCCGAGGATGGGGCCGAGGCGCTGCGCCGGGCTCTGGGCGCGTGGCTGTATGTCGCGGAAAAGGCCCACCGCAGCGAGTACGGAGGCGACCACACCGTCCTGCACAGTGACGCGGTTCGCTGGAAGGTCGATGAGACTCTCTGCGAAGAACTACTGGCCGACCCGCTCGAATGGTTCGCGGTCGAGAAGGATGCCCTGGTGGCGATGGTCGGTCAGGCCGCTGACCTCGGCGCCGACGACCTCTGCTGGGACCTCGCGGTGACGCTGGTGACCATTTTCGAGGTGCGGTCGGAATTCGTCGAGTGGCGGGCCACGCACGACAGCGCGCTCGCCGCGGTGCGGCGATCGGGCAACAAGTACGGCGAGGCCGCGGTCCTCTACTCCATGGGCGCCCTGGCTGCCGCGGAGTACCGCCTGGACGACGCGGCCCGGTTGTCCCGTGCCGCCGACGAGCTCTTCGTCGACCAACGAGTGCTGTACGGCCGGGCGCTCGTCCTGCGCAACCTGGCCTTCATCGATCGGGCGCAAGGCCGCCACGAGGAGGCCCGGCGCAAGTACGAGCAGGCGCGTGAGTGGTTCAGGTTCGCCGGTGACGTGATCGGGGAGGCCCACGTCTTGTCCGGGTTGGCCCAGCTGGCCGTCATCGCCCACGACCGGCGTGCTGCGCTCGGGCATCTCACCGAGGCGATCCGGCTCACCGAGGGACGGAGCCGCCGGATGGAGGCACAGTTGCGGTACCGCCTCGGCGAGGTGGCCCTGAAGGGTGACGACATCGGCACCGCGCTCGACTGCTTTCACGATGTCCTGGAGATCGTCGTCGAGTACGGCGACCGGATCGGCGAGGCCTACGCGCGCTACGGCCAGGGCCTGGCGCAGACCGCGGCCGGCGATGCGGATCGTGCCGTCGGCACGCTGCGCCAGGCGGGCAAGGTCGCCGCGGAGAGCGGCGACCGGATGGTGAGTGCCCGCATCCAGCTCGCCTGGGCAGAGGCCGAGTACGCGATCGGTTCGCGGGACATGGCCGCGCGCCTGGCCGGCGCCGCGCTGCAGAGCTTCCGTCAGTTGGGCGACCAGGTGTGGCAGGCCCGAGGTTTGCGCCTGCTCGGCGACACCATCGCGGACACCGCGACGGCGATGGCGGCCTGGCGGGAGGCGCTGACCATACTCGGTAAGGTCGATTCACAAGATGCCCGTGACCTCGCCGAGGAACTGGTACGCAGGCTCACCTCGGCCTCCTTGGCGTTCCAGGTCGGCGAGGCCTCCTGAGCGGTCCGGCGGGGCCGGGCAGATCTGCGGTCACCCCCAGTTGGTGTCCGTGCGGCCCGGGGCGGTGGCGTGGTGCGAGCGGGCCGGGGTGTTCGGGATCGAGTACATGGTCGTCACTCCTCGACGGGTGGGGCGGTGTGATCGCACGACTGTCTACCGTGGGCTTCCGGCGCCGTTCAGCCTCGGCTCGGAATGGGTGATCACCTTGGCGAGGCGGCTCACCGCCTCGTGCACGTCACCGGTGGTGACGCCGCAGTGGATGACCGCGCGGATCCGGCCGTGCCCGAAGGTGTTGACGGCGACGCCGGCACTGGCGGCCATCCGCACGACCTCTTCCGGGTCCCGTCCCGCGACCCGGAGAAGAATGCTGTTGGTCTGTGGTGGGTCCAGCGTGACACCCGGGATCGCGGCCAGCCCCTCGGCCATCAGCCGCGCGTGGGCGTGGTCCGTGCTCAGGCGCTCGGCCGCCTCGTCGATCGCCAGGATGCCGGCAGCGGCGATCACGCCCGCCTGTCGCATTCCGCCGCCGAGCATCTTGCGGATCCGGCGGACCCGCAGCAGCGTGGCCTCGTCGCCGGCCACCATCGAACCGATGGGTGCGGCGAGCCCCTTGGACAGGCAGAACTGCACCGTGTCGGCGTGCTGGGCCAGCTCGGCCGGCGGTACGCCGCGCGCCACCGCGGCATTGAAGATCCGGGCACCGTCCAGGTGCACCGCGACGCCGCGGGTCCGGGCCAGCGCGGCGACCTCGGCCGCGTACCCGTCCGGTAGCACCACCCCGCCGCAGCGATTCTGCGTGTTCTCCAGACAGATGACCGCCGCCGGGGCGAACTGTGGATCCTCGTCGTCCTCCGGGAACGCCGCGGCGATCGAGGCCAGTGGCAGAGTGCCGTCGGGAAGGTTGCGGATCGGCTCGTAGGAGATGCCACCGCATACCGTCGCGCCGGCCGCCTCGTACAGATAGATATCGGATTCCGACCCGACGATCGCCTTGGCCCCGCGCGGGGCGTGAGCCATCAGCGCAGCCAGATTGGCCATCGTCCCGCTCGGCATCAAACAGGCGGCGGCCTTGCCGAGGCGGTCGGCGGCCAGTCGCTCCAGTCGCAGCACGGTGGGGTCCTCGCCGTAGACGTCGTCACCGAGCGGGGCGGTGGCCATCGCCGAGCGCATCGCGGCAGAGGGCAGCGTGAAGGTGTCACTACGCAGTTCGATCATGGTTGACCTCGATTCGCAGATATCCGAGTGCGGCGTCCAGCGCCTCGCTGACCTCGTGGCCGGAGCTGCCCACCGCAATGACGTGCCCGAGCCGGTCATAGGCGTTACGCGGCGGACGAACGGCGGTCCCGGGTGCGGCCGTCACCGCCACGTCGACCACGCCCGGCGTCCGGCGGGCCGCAGTAGTGCCCTCGACGGCGGTGAGCCGGCCGGTGCGACCGGCGGTGAGGAACGCGATCCCGGCGGTGCGGTCCCGTGCCGGACTGAGCTGGACCGGGAGCCGGCACGCCGCGCGCAGGTGTTGCTCGACGATGTCCACCCCGGTGGCCAGCCGCACGAGCTCGGGGATCATGCCGCCGGCGGGGCGCGCGTTGATCTCGACGATGGACGGGCCTGCCGAGCCGAGCCGTACCTCGGTGTGCGTCGCGCCTTCCCGGATACCCGCCGCGGACAGGGCACGGGTGACCAAAGTCAGCACCTCGGCGTGCAGGGCCGGCGGAAGAGCCGCGGGGAAGACGTGCCGTGCCTCGACGAAGTGCGGCGGTGCGAGCGTGGACTTCGCCGTGACGCCGAGACAGGTGACCGTGGCGTCGTGGCTGAACATCTCCACCGACACCTCCGGCCCCGCCACGTACTCCTCGATCAGTGCCAGCCTGGCGGTCGCCTGGCCGCGCACGTTCGTGGTGACCGCCAGGATGCACTCGACCTGGTCCGCCGTCTCGGCGAGGTCGTGGCAGAGCCGGACGTTGTTCGAGCCGGAGTCGTCGATCGGCTTCACCACGCACGGCAGGCCGGTCACGGCGATCGCGGCCGGGATCTCGTCGGTGGCGGCGACCACGGCGTACCCGGGCTGGCGCACCTCGGCCGCGCTCAGCATCCGCCGTGTCGCCGCCTTGTCGCGGCACACGGCGATCGCCTCCGGCGGGTTGCCCGGCAGGTCGAACGAGGCGGTCAGCTCGCTGACCTGCGGCAGGTAGAAGTCGCTGGTGGTCGCGATGCCGGCGGGCGACGAGAGGTTCGCCTTGATCGTCCGGGCCAGCTCCGCAGTGTCGTCGGTGTCGCAGACCACGGTGCGGACGCGGACGTCGGGCAGCCCGCGGTAACGCTGGGGCGAGCTGGTGAACAACACCGGCTCCACGTCGAGGCGGGCGGCCGTCCGAATGGCCGTCATGCCGGTGCCCGTGGTGTTCGCCTCGATGAAGCCGAGCTGACGGCGGTGGTTCCGCCCGAGTTCGGCGAACGACCAGGCGGTCACCACGGTGCCGTACGGAACCTGCACCGGGTGGCTACGAGGCTGCGTCTCCGGCCGGTGCCGATAGACCGACTCCACGTACCGGTCGCCGCGGTCGGGGAAGATGCCCACCAGCGTCGTCCCTTCGGCGGCCTGCCGGGCCAGGTGGGTGAGGACCCGGTACACCGAACCAGAAGTGTTGCCGGCGAAGATCTGCTGCTCCCGGGCCAGCGCCCGGGTCGCGGCGAACGCCTCGTCATCGGACAGCCAGTGCACCTCGTCGAGCACGGCGTAGTCGATGTTGTCCGGTTGCAGGCTGTTGCCCAGTCCGCTCTGCAGGCGCTCGGGACGGTCCGGTTGGGCGAACAGCATGCTGCCGACGGCGTCGACGCCGACGGAGGTCAGCTCCGGCCGGTCGGCGCGCAGCGCCGCCGTGGTCCCGCACAGCGAACCGCCGCTGCCCACCGCGCCGACGAGCACATCGAGGCCATCGATGTCCTCCAGGAGCTCGTCCGCCAGGGCGCGGTACGCCAGCGGGTTGTGCGGGTTGTGGTACTGCTGCGGCCAGAAGGCACCGGGCAGGTCGTCCATCAGGTGAGCGAGGCGTTCCAGCCGGGCACTCTGCCAGCCCGCTCCGGTCATCGCCTCGACGACGTGCACCGCGCAGCCCAGCGCCTCGAGCTTGGTCAGGGTGATCGGATCGATCCGGGGATCGGTGACGATGTGGACCGGATGACCGAGATGGTTGCCCACCAGCGCCAGCCCCAGCGCCATGGTGCCGGACGAGCTCTCCACGATCGGCGCGCCGTCGACCAGCGTGCCGGCCTCGCGTGCGCGCAGGACGACCTCCTTGGCCACCCGGTCCTTCATCGCCATCAGGTTCTGCATCTCGAGCTTGGCGTACGCCCGCACCCCGGGGGCTGCCGGAATCCGCAGCCGGACCAGCGGGGTATGTCCGATCGCCGCCGTCACCGAGTCAAACAACATGGTGTCCTCGCAGTTGGTCTTCCACGGCGTTCACCGCAGAGGTCGTCGCGGAGCGGCGGTGCCGTCCCCATGCCGCGTGCTCGTCGAGTTCGGCGCACTGGACGGCCAGGAGGCGACGTACCGCGTCCGGACCGGTTGATCCGTCGGACGTCCGTGACGCCAGGTCGGCGTCCACGTCGAACGCCTCGGTCAGCAGGTCCGCCGGCTCCGTCACCGGGTAGCCGGCGGCCAGCCTGCGCAACAGCGGCCCGTCGGGCTCGCCGGGGGAGCGGCCCGCGTCGACGGCCGCCGCGATGTACCGGCCGGCCACCACCTGCGCGTGCCGCCATGGCAGTCCCGCTCTCAGGGTGAGCAGATTGGCCAGCCGGAAGCCGCCGAGGTGGTCACCGGCGCACGCATCCCGCATCTGCTCGGGCCGGAAGCGGAGCTCGGCGAGCACGGTGCTGGTCAGCCGGAACACCGATCCAGCCTGGGCGAACAGCGCATTCAGGTGACTACCGGCCTCCTTGGAAACCTCGACCATGTTGGCGTACGGAGTCGCGCGCTGGACCATGGCCACATCGAGGTGCAGCGCCGTCAGGTGTGCGCTCCGGCCACGGATCCGTTCGAGCACCGGGAAGTTGCGCTTCTGCGGCATGGACGAGGAGATGCCCACCATCGAGTCCGGAAGGTCCACCAGGCGGTAGGCGCCGCTGGCCCACGCCATCAGGTCGGTGGCGAAGCGGCTGAGGACCACCCCGTAGGCGGACAGATCCCCGCTTACACGCAGCGCCCACCCACGGGAGGCCACCGCCATCAGGGCGTGCCGGGTCGGCCGATCGAAACCCAGGAGCGTCGCCATGCGGGGCAGGTCCCAGTCCAGCTGTTGACCGGCCATCGCACCGGCGCCGAGCGGGCACTCGTCGACCGCGTCGTAGGTCGCACGCATCTGCCGGATGGTCCGCAGCGACTCCTCGACCAGGGCGGCAAGGTAGAAGCCGGGCGTGACGACCTGAGCGGCCTGCAGGTGTGTGTATCCGGGCATCGGCAGGTCGACGCCGGCCGCCGCGCGGTCGGCGGCGGCCCGAGCCAGACCGACCAGACTCTCAATGAGCGCGGCGAGCTGCGATCGGCCGTACAGCAGTTGGGCGCAGGCCTGGAGATCGTTGCGGCTGCGGTCGACGTGCCATGCGGCCGGCACAGGTTCCGGTCCGCCCTGGACGTACCGTTCGATGGCGAACGCGAGGTCGGACATGTTGCCCTCCGGATCGGCGGTGATCTGTTCCGGGGTCAGCTCGTTCAGCCGAGAGACCAGCGCGGCCGACTGGGTGTCGTCGATCAACCCCATTCGCCGGTACTCCAGCAACAGGACCTTTTCGATCAGCACGTACCAGGGCAGGAGCGTGCGGGCTTCCTTCTCGAACTGCGGGCGCAGTATCTCTTCGTGCAGGACGTCGGCCGGGGAAGCGTCGACACGCCCGGTGAACCTCACCGGTCCGCCCCCTCCAACAGGCGACGCACCGTGGTCAGGAGTACGTCCGCCCCGGCCAGCAGATGTTCCGGCTCGGTGTGCTCACGGGGGGAGTGGCTGATCCCGTCCCGACTGGGTACGAAGATCATTCCGACCGGGCCCGCCGCAGCGACGATCTGCGCGTCGTGACCGGCGCCGCTGTGCATCGTCAGCACGGGAAGTCCGTGCTCGGCCGCGGCGTCGGTGATCGCGGCGCTGAGCCGGTGGTCGGTGCGGACGGGAGCGGCGCGCATGCGGACGTCCACCCGCGCGTCGATGCCGGGTCCCAGCGCGGCCACCGCCGCCAGGACGGCGCGTTCGGCGTTCGCCAGCCGATCGAGTGAGCCGTCCCGGATCTCCACGGTCAAGGTGACGGCGCCCGGGATCACGTTGGTCACGTTCGGCCGGACATCGAAACGGCCCACCGTCGAGACGGCGCAGAGCCGGCGCACCCGGGCGATGTCCTCGATGGCGAGCGTCAGGCGGGCACCGGCTACGAGCGCGTCGTGCCGATCGTCCATCGGGGTGGTTCCGGCATGATTCTGCTCGCCGGTGAGCGTGATCTCGAAGATGTGGCGCCCGGTGATCGCCTCGACCAATCCGAGCGGGACACCGGCCCGTTGCAGCACCGGGCCCTGTTCGATGTGCAGCTCGAGGAAGCCGCCGAGCCGGCCGGCCGGCCACACGGCCGAGGACAGGGCGTCGATATCGCCCCCGGCAGCCCGCAAGGCGTCGCGCAGGGGAAGCCCGGCGCTGTCCACCAGACGCTCGGCATGTTCGATGGGACCGACCATCGCCTTCGATCCGAAGAAGGGGTACCCGAACTCGGCGCCCTCCTCGTTGGCGAAGGCGACCGCCACCGGCTCGTACGCAAAGGAGCCGTCTCGTTCGTCCAGCCGTGCCAAGGTCTCCAGGGCGGCCACGACGCCGTATGCCCCGTCGAGCCGGCCGCCGTGCACCACGCTGTCGAGATGCGATCCGAACAGCAGGACCGGCCGGTCCCGGTCCGCCTCCCGGCGTCCGATGAAGAGGTTCCCGGCCGCGTCGACGGTGGCGCGCAACCGGAGCATCCGCGAGCGCTCGCAGAGGTATCGCCGGGCGGCGTGATCCGCCTCGCTGAAGCCGGTCCGAGACACTCCGCCCAGCTCGTCCGCGCCGAATCGGGCCAGCTCCGCCAGGTGGGACAGGAACCGCCGACGGTCGATCATGGAAGCCGTCTGGTTGAGTTTCAGCACCGTGCACCTCCAGCCGCCTGGACTCCCTCGACCGCGGTCAGCGCGGAGGTGGTGTCGGGGCCGGCCAGGTGCGCGGACCACGCCACGAGATCCGTCAGCCCGGACCTGCCGCCACAGGTGATGCGGTGACCGCGTCCACCCGACCGGCGCCCGAATCGGTCGGCGGCGGCGGGCGCGCTGCGGTCCTGACTGCTGTTCGCGCCGCCGAGTACGCAGACCGACAACGGCGTTGGTGCTGCTGCCGCCATAGTGAACATGTCTATCCGCCGCCCTCTCGACAAGCCGGTTCACACCAGCCGGTGGGTGGTGCAGCACCGATACTCACTGCCGGGCCTATCGGCGTGCTGTCGGCTCGTGCCGTCATGAGGACGCGATCGCAGGCCGACGGTCGACCGAGGCGGAAGCCCGGCGAAAGCCATGGTTCGTACAACAGTCGTGACGGTCGTGGTGTCGGTGGGACGGCTTCAGCAGCGACCGCCGGCCACCGCGTCGGACCGCATCGCCGAGGGGGAGTGACCACCGTATGCGCTATCTGGAGCCGCCGGAGGTCGATCTATTCCTGCAGGATCTGCGGGACGGGCCGTCGCGGCGGTTCCGCCGGGTCGTCGTCCGCTATGCGTCCGACGGGATAAGTGTCGACAGTCTGGCGGCGGCCCAACAGCGATTGATCGACGACGTACCCGAACTGGCCGATCGGGTCCGTCGTGACCAGGGTGGCTGGCGCTACGAGCCGTGCCCCGTAGCGCCGGAGGTCTATGTGGAGACCCATCAGATCGACATCGAGGACGAGGCCGCCCGCACGCGGCTGAACCTCGAGCGTGACCGCCCGCTGGATCCGGTGATGGGCCCGCTCATCCGGATCAGTGTGCTGCGTTACCGCTCCGGTGACGCGCACCTGCTGCTGGCGCTGCACGAACTGGCCGCCCGGATGCGCTCGTCCAGGGCGGTGATGCGGTCGTTGCTGGCAGTCGCCACCCCGGTTTCCCCGCCGGCTGGGTGACCTCACCGCCACAGACCAACTGGCCGGCTGCCCACGGGCAGCCGGCCAGTTCGTCGTGCGGGACGAGGGCTACAGCGGGGCGACCAGCCGATCACCGGCGTGGTCGACCACGAACTGGTCGATCGCGGCGATGGACCGGAAGTTGCGGATGTCGAGGTCGTCCCCGGCCACCGTGATGCCGAACGTCTGCTCCACGAACATGATGACCTGCACGGCGAAGAGGGAGTTCACGTAACCGTTGGCGAAGATGTCCTCGTCGTCGGCGATGCCGTCGGCCTGCCGCCGGACGAACGCACGGATCGTGTCCAGGTGGTTCTGCATGTCAGTTCCTTTCCGGAACGGTTGTGGGGTCCGTGGTGCGGTAGTCGAAGAGGCCCTGCCCGGTCTTGCGGCCCAGGTGACCGGCGTCGACGAGCTTCCGCAGCAGCAGGCTCGGGCGGTACTTGGGTTCGTTGAAGTTCTCCAGGAGGACGTCGAGCGAATAGAGCACGGTGTCCAGGCCGATGAGGTCGGCGGTGGCCAGTGGTCCCATGCGGTGCCCGAAGCACTGGACGAAGAGCCGGTCGATCTCGGCCGCCGGTGCCACGCCCTCCTGCAACAGGCAGATGGCCTCGTTGACCATCAGCATCATGGCGCGATTCGTGACGAAGCCGGGCGAGTCCTCGACCACCGCAGTGTCCTTGCCGAGCCGGGAGATCAGGTCACGGGTGAAGGCGATGGTCTCGGGCGAGGTGTGGAAACCGCGGATGACCTCGACCAGCGGCTTGAGCGGCACCGGATTCATGAAGTGGGTGCCGACGACCCGGTCGGCCCGCTCGGTCAGCCCGGCGATGCGGGTGATCGGGATCGCGGACGTGTTGACCCCGAAGACCGCGGCGGGCTTGCACATCTCGTCCAGCTCTCGGTACACCCGCTGCTTGAGCGAAAAGTTCTCGGTGATGTTCTCGACCACGAAGTCGGCGTCGGCCACGTCAGCGAGCTCGGTGCTGAACGTGATCGCCGCCAGCGTTGCGCCCGGTGTGCTCTCCGGCGTACCACCGACCATGCCGAAGAGCCGCACGTTACGCGCTATCTCTTCGGCCGCTCGGTCGAGAGCGGGTTTGCCGATGTCCACCAGGGTCACGTGGTGGCCGCCGGCGGCGAAGGCGTGCGAGACGCCGATCCCCATGGTTCCCGCCCCGATGACGGCGATGTTCTCTCGCACGGGTAATCCCCTTTCAGTTGTCATGACTCATCGGCCGTCAGGCGCGGCGAGCAACTCGGCGACCCGGGCGGGCCAGCCGGCCGGGTCGAGTCCGTGCTGGCACACGACGGCATAGGCCAGCCGCTCCAGGCCGAATCCGGCACACGCGGAGTGCGCGACCTCCCCGTCGGACATGTGGATGCCGAAGGCCGATCCGAAGGTGCGCTCGTGGAGGTTGAACGACCCGACCGCGATGTCCCGGCTGCCGCCGACGTCGAGCCGCAGCTCGTACTTGAGCTCGAGCAGACGCTGCGAGGTGGCGCGGGCGGCCACGTCGAGATCGCCGAAGAACGGATCGCTCGCCACCTCGCACCGGCCGCTGAGGCCGAGATCCTCGGTGAGACCCAGAATGCGGTCGAGGAGGCGCTGCCGGCCGGCTGTCACATGGTCGCGGTCGCCCAGGAAGACGATCTCCCGGATGGTGAAGTCCCAGAGCCGCTCCAGACCGCTGTGGTACTTCTCCTCGTGGCGGAACGACTTGCCGCGGGCGGTCACCACGCCGGCGTCCTCCGGCAGCGTTCCGTCGGCGTGCTGGTGGAAGGTGTGATAGCACATGGTCGGAGGGAGGCAGTAGTCCACGCCGGCGCACCGGTCGAGCACATCGGGCACCATCGCTCCGCCGGTGCTGGTGTCCGTCACGAAGTCGCGGTAGACGTCTCGATCGCTGTGCAGGCGGCTGACGAACATCAGGTACTGCGGGAAGGACGTCAGGTAGCCGCAGCGGTGCATCACGGATGCCGGGATCAGCGTCGGGTAACGCTGTTCGCGCGCGCGGAACTCGTCCACGACGATGTCGCGAATCGTGTCGTCGAGGGCGTCCATCAGGTGCAGCATCTGTGGGCCCAGCGCCACCTGGCCCTGGCCGGAAGGCGACGCCTCCCCGTCGGCCATGAGCCGGTCGAAGGTCCCGTCCGGGACGGGACGCTCGGCCGGGGAGGACCAGATGACCTTCGGTGGACGGGTCAGCTGGCTCAGGACATCGTCGTTCAGTACAGCGTTGACCTTGCGCCGGACCTGGTCGACGTCTCCCTGGTCGGCCACCGTCAGGTCGACGGCGGTGACCTCATCGCCGTTCCGGACGAAGCGGAAGTTGAGGATGTCAGCGGTGGCGAAGAAGATCCGGCGGCCGAACTCCTCGGCGGAAACAGACGACAGCGGCTGTTCCATGGCGATGGTGAGGGTGGTCAAGAGATGCCTCCTCGGGCATGACAGGTCGCGAGCCGGCTGTTCATGCGGGCAGGCCGATCAGCGAAGCGATGATGTTGCGCTGGATCTCCGAGGTGCCGCCGTAGACCGTGCCGGCCAGCGCGTCGCGTACTTCACGTTCGATCGGCTGGTCCTCGACATAGCCTCGGGCGCCATGGATCTGCAGGGCTGCCAGAGCGGAATCGACGAGACCTTCGCTGGCGTACAGCTTGAGCATCGCCGCCTCCAGCATCGCCATCCGGCCCTCCCGCTTGAGCCAGCCGACCTTGTACAGCAGCAGGCGGGCCAGCTCCAGACGGACTCGCATGTCAGCGATGGGATGTGAGACGCCCTGGAAAGCGGCGATCGGTCGGCCGAACTGCCGGCGCGCACTGGCATGCGCCACGGACCGCTCCATGACCCGCTGGAGGGCGCCGACCTGGGCGGCGAACATGAAGCCGCGCTCGTACTCCATCGCCGACGTGAAGAGCCGGTATCCGCCACCGGCAGCGCCGAGCAGGTAGTCCTCCGGGATCACGCAATCCTCGAACCTGACCTCGCCCATCGGGGTCCCGCGCAGACCGGCCTTACCGATCTCGCGGACGACCCGGACGCCCGGCGTCGACGCCGGGACGATGAAGGCCGACAGCCGCCCCTGCGGCGCCGCATCGGGTTCGGTAACGGCGAAGACCACGAACAGATCGGCCACCGGTGCGTTGCTGATGAAACACTTGGTTCCGGTGAGGAGGTACTGACCGTTCTCCTCGACGGCCCTGGTGGTCACCGACAGGGCGTCAGAGCCCACGTCCGGCTCGGTGAGCGCGTGTGCGCCGATCGTCGAGCCGTCGATCAGGCCCGGCAGGAACTGCTTGCGCTGCTGCGGGGTGCCGTGCTCAGCGATGTACACGGCGCAGGCCCAGACGTGGTTGTTGATCGCGAAGACCAGACCATTGTCGGCGCATCCGTAGGCGAGCGCCTCGAAGGCGACGACGCAGCTGAGTGGATCCAGTCCGGCGCCTCCGTACTCGGCCGGGAAGGGCCAGCCCAACACCCCGAACCGGGCACACTCGTCCCACCCCGCACGGTCGAACCGTGCCTCGCGGTCGTTCGCACCGGCCTGCTCGCCCAGGCGTGCCTGCGCGAATTCGATGATCTCGGTGCGCAGCCGGCGTTGGTCCTCGTTCAGCGCGAAGTCCATGATTTTCCCCTCTCGGCGTCCGCCGGCCCGGATCCGGCCGCGGTGGGTTCCCAGGCGCCGTTCGCCCAGGCGTGTGCCAGCACCCGGGCCATCGCGGCCACCTCGCCATGGTCGTTGCCGCGGCTGGTCAGGGTGGCGACGACCGGTGGTGTCCCCGGGCCGCGGGGACGCGCGGGGTGCTGGTTGGCGAGCGAGGTGAGCATCTGCCCGGCACCGACCTCGACCGCCAGCACGCGCGGCATCCCCCACATGCGCGCCAGGTTGCCGGCGAACTGGACCGGCTGGCAGAGGTGCCGGGCCCAGTAGCCGGGCGAGCAGGCTTCCTCGTCGGTCAGCCAGTCACCGGTGACGTTGGAGAGCACCGGGATGCTCGGCGGCGTGAGGGGAATGTTCTCCAGCAGACGCTCCAGCGGCCGGGCGACCGGATCCATCAGCGGGGAGTGGAAGGCGTGCCGGGCCGGCGCCGGAAGAGTGGCGACACCCGCAGAGGTCAGCCGTTCCGCCAGCCGGGCGACGGCCGAGGGCGTCCCTGACACCTGACACAGCCCGGCGCCGTTCACTGCGGCGAGCCACAGGTCGTCTCGGAGATGCTCGGCCAGGTCGCCCGGATCCAGCATCACGACCAGCATGGCGCCGGCCGGTACCTCCTCGATCAACGCCGCTCGGCGCGTGACCAGGGTCAGTGCGTCCCGGATGTCCAGCACTCCGGCCACGCAGGCCGCAACGTACTCCCCGATGCTGTATCCGACCAGCGCGGCGGGTCGGACGCCCCAATGCAGCAGGAGCCGCGCGAGGCAGTACTCCAGGGCGAAGACCAGCGGTTGCGCGAGGCTGGTCCGGCTGAGAGGACCGCCGGCATCCCGCTGGAGGAGCTCCCGCAGGGACCACCCGGTCGGGCCCGACTCGTCGGTGAGCAGCAGCTCGCGCAGATCCTGATCGAGAAGGGGGCGGAGCATCTCGCTGACCCGGTCGAGCTCGGCCCGATAAGCGGGTACGGCGTGATAAAGGTCGCGGCTGAGACCGGGACGCTGGTCGCCCACGCCGGGGAACATCAGCACCACCGAAGCAGGCGGGACGGGCCGGCCACGGGCGACGAGCCACGAATCCCCGCCGTCGAGCAGTTCGGTGCAATGTGCCGCATCGCGTCCGAGCGCCACGACACGATCCTCGTCCGGCGCACCGGGTCGTCGCCGCAGGAGCCAGCCCTCGGCGGCCACGGTGCTGGGGCCCGTGGCTTCTGGCGATGGGATGTTCGTCGTGTCGGTCATTCGGGATTCCCCTTCGCGCGCCGGGTCGGTTATCCGTCCATGCTTCGGCGCAGCGACAGTGGGCGCATGTCCGACCACACCTCGTCGATGTGGCTGAGGCAGTCATCCTTGGTGCCGGTCGTGCCGTCGGGCTGCCAGCCGTCCGGAGGGGTCCGGTGCAGCGGCCAGATGGAGTACTGCTCCTCGTCGTTGATCACGACCTGGAACTGCTCCGTGGTGCTCATCTCGTTGTCCTTCCGGTCAGCTGCGCGCCATGCGCAGCACGTCCTCGTCACTCAGGGCGGCGACCTGGCGCTCGACCAGCTCCTCGATACGGGCGGCCACCGCCTCCACCGTCGGATGCTCGAAGAGCAGGTTCATCGGGATGTCGGTGCCGAAGGTGCGGATCATCTGGCTGGTGGTCCGGATGGCCAGCAGGGAGTGCCCGCCGAGAGCGAAGAAGTTGTCGGTGGCGCCTACCCGTGGGGCACCCAGCATGTCCTCCCAGATCCGGGCCACCACCTTTTCCGGTGGTGTCCGGGGGGCCACGTGCTCGTCCTGCTCGACCGCCGCAGGCGTCGGCAGTGCCTGCCGGTCGAGCTTGCCGCTGGGCAGTCGGGGCAGGTGGTCGAGCAGTTCGATGGCCGACGGCACGGCATATCCCGGAAGGGTCGCGGCGGCATGCTCGCGCAGCCGGGCGGCCGTCAGGCCAGGCTGGTCGACCACCAGGAACAACGCGATACGGGCGTCGCCGGACGGCCCGCGCCAGGTGGTCGCGGCGGCATCGGACACTCCGTCGCATCCCCGCATCACGGCCTCGATCTCGCCCAGCTCGATCCGTACCCCGCGGATCTTGACTTGCCGGTCCTGACGGTCGAGATAGTGGAGCCGGCCGGCACGGTCACGGCGGCCGCGGTCGCCGGTGCGGTACACCCGTTCGCCGGGCCGCCACGGATGAGGCAGGAAGGCTGCCGCCGTGCGCCCGGGCGCGTGGAGGTAACCGCGGGCCAGGCCGATTCCGCCGATGTAGAGGTCGCCCGCTTCGTCGTCCGGGACAGCCTGCATGCGGTCGTCGAGGACCAGGACCTCGTTGCGGTCGATCGGACGGCCGATGCTGACCGAGGCGACCGGCCCGGAGCGGTCCTCAGGCGTGCAGGTATGACAGGTCGAGTCGATCGAGACCTCGGTGGCGCCCCAGGTGTTGTCGAGGGTCACCGTGTCCCCGAAGCGGGCCAGGAACCGCTCGGCCAGCCGGGCGGGCAGCGCCTCGCCGCTGGACAGCACGCTGCGGAGTCGGTGCAACCGGTGGACATCGGCGTCGGTCAGCTCGTCGAGGACCAGCTCCAGCATCGACGGTACGAAGTTCAGGTGTACCGCCTCGTACCTGATCGCCGCGTCGATGATCGCGCGAGGGTCACGGTGCGCGCCCGGCGCCAGCATCGCGGTCCGGCCACCGGCGGCCAGTGGCCAGAACAGCTCCACCGCGGCGTCGTCGAAGGTCAACGTCGTCTTGTGCAGAACCGTCTCGGCGGGACTCAGCGGGTGGTGCCGCTGCATCCAGTCCATCCGGTTCGTCCAGCCCCGGTGCGTGCAGGCCACTCCCTTCGGGTGCCCCGTCGAGCCGGACGTGTAGTAGACGGCGCAGAGGCCGTCCGGGTGGACGTCCGGCAGTGCGGGTCCCGGGGTGGGCCCGGCGACGCTGAACGGCAGGACGACGGCGACCGACCGGAGCGCCTCGGCCGTGCTGGCGATCTCGCCGGGCCCGGCCAGACAGATCCGGGCCCGCGCGTCGGCGACCAGTTGCCGGGTCCTGGCCGGTGGGGTGCCGGGCTCGATCGGCAGGTAGGCCGCGCCGGCGCGGAGGATCCCGAGCAGCGCCGTCACCATGGCCGCCGACCGGTCCGGCACGATCGCCACCACGTCGTCCGTACGGGTTCCCCCGGCGACGAGGGCGCCGGCGATCCGATCCGCTCCCGAGACGAGGTCGCGGTAGGTGAGGGCGGTGTTCCCGTCGATCACGGCGATCGCATCCGGCGTCCGGTCACTCTGCGCCACGACGGCCGAGTGCAGGATGGCCCTTGGCTTGGTCATGCCGGCGACGTTGCCCGGTCGACCTATCGAGGCCCTGTTCGATCCCTGTCGGCGCCGGATGCCGCTCCGGTCCCGGGGGGATAGGGCGCCGATAGACCGTGGATAGCCGGCCTCGGGATGGTGCGGCCATGCGAGCGAACCCCCATGACACGGTCGACAGTCTGTTTCGAGCCCAGGTCGCGGCCACGCCGCAGGAACCGGCCATCACCGCGGACGGTGTGACGTTGTCGTACACGGACCTCGACGCACGGGCTTCGGCGGTCGCCGCGGCCCTGCGCCGGCGGGGGTTCGGGCCGGAGACCCCGATCGGTCTGTGCGCCGAGCGGAGTGTGGCGATGATGGCCGGCCTGCTGGGCATCATCCGGGCCGGCTGCGCGTACGTGCCGCTGGACCCGGACTATCCGGTCGACCGGCTGGCGTTCATGCTGACCGACACCGCGGCGCCGGTGGTCCTCACCCACGACGGTCTGATGAACGGTAACGGCGCCGGCGTACCGGTGCTCGACATCGACTCGCTTCCGCCGGGCGAGGCACCCCCGGCGCCCGCCGATCCGGACAACTTGGTCTACGTCATCTACACCTCGGGATCGACCGGCCGCCCGAAAGGGGTGCTGGTCCCCCACCGCGGGGTCGTCAACCGGCTGTTGTGGCACCAGCGCGTGCGACCCATCGGCCCCGGCACCACGATCCTGCAGAAGACACCGATCAGCTTCGACGTGTCCGCCTGGGAGTTGTTCTGGCCGCTGGTGAGCGGTGCCCGGTTGGTCCTTGCCCGGCCCGGCGGACACCGCGATCCGGCCTATCTGGCGCAGATCATCGCAGCCGAGAGAGTGGACATCGTCCATTTCGTACCGTCCATGCTCGCCCAGTTCGTCACCGAGCCCGCCGTGGCGAATCTCGACTGCGTCAGCGATGTCTTCTGCACCGGCGAGGCACTGCCGCCCGATCTGGCCGACCGGGCCGCCAAGCTGATGTCGGCGCAGGTGCACAACATGTACGGGCCGACCGAGACCTCGATCGAGGTGTCGGCGCACACCTGGCAGCCGGGCAGTGACGGGACGAGCGTTCCGATCGGTGACCCGATCGACAACGTGACCTGGTACGTGCTGGACGACAACTTCGAACCGGTGCCGGCCGGTACGGAGGGTGAGCTGTACATCGGCGGCGTCGCCGTCACCCGCGGGTATCACCGCCGGGCCGACCTGACCGCCGACCGGTTCCTGCCCGACCCGTTCGCGGGCGGCGGGCACCGGATGTACTGCACCGGTGACGTGGTCCGCGCGCTGCCGGGCGGGCAGTTGGACTATCTGGGTCGCGTCGATCACCAGGTGAAGATCAATGGAAACCGGATCGAGCTGGGGGAGATCTCCGCCGTACTGCGCGGTCACCCTGCGGTGGCCGATGCCGTCGTGGTGACGCACAGCGAGAACCAGCACACCCGCCTGGTGGCCTACGTCGTCGGTACGGGTGACCGTCCCCTGCCCGGTCGCGACGAGCTGGAGTCGTGGTTGTCCCGCGACCTCCCGGCCTACATGCTGCCGGCGATGTACCTGCCGCTGGCGCACATTCCGTTGACCACCAGCGGCAAGGTCGATCGGGCGGCCCTGCCCGTACCCATGCTGACCCGCGCCGACCTGCGATCGCCGTACTCACCCCCGGAGAACCCGACGCAGCGGACCCTGACCGCGGTCTGGAGCGAGGTGCTCGGCCTGGCCGAGCTCGGCATCGACGACGACTTCTTCGCACTGGGTGGCGACTCGATCTCCGCGCTGCAGATCATCGTCCGCACCCGGGATGCCGGGCTGCAGACGACTGCCGCGCAGATCCTCGGTCTGCGGACCGTCCGCCGGCTTGCCGACGAGGTCGTTCCGACCACGGGTGCCCCGGCGGTCGCCGGTCACGTCGAGGACCCGGCGCTGGCCGAGCTACGCAACCGCGCCGACATCGCCGACGCGTACCCGCTCACCTCGATGCAGGCCGGCATGCTCTTCCACAGCGAGCTGTCCGAGGACAGCGGGGACTATCACCAGCAGACGGTGATCGACGCCGTTGCGCCCGTCGACGACGAGGCGCTGACCGCGGCCCTCCAGGACCTGGTCGACACGCACCCGGTGCTGCGGAGCCGGGTCCAGCTCGAGGGGGTCGCCGACCCGACCCAGGTGGTGCTGCGGCGGTTCGCGCTTCCGGTCCGGAAGATCGACTGGCGAGACCGCCCGGACGCCGAACGCCCGGCTCTCTTCGCCGCGTTCCTCCGGGAGGACCGGTTAGCGTCGTTCGATCTCGTCTCGGCGCCACCTGTGCGCGCCACTCTCATCGACTTCGGAGCCCACACCCGGCTGGTCCTCAGCCACCATCACCTGATCCTGGACGCCTGGAGCCTCGCCACGCTGACCGAGCAACTCGGCGTCGCATACGCTGCTCGGCGTGCCGGGCGCCGCGCGGAGATCCACGGCGTGCCGTACCGGCGTCTCACCGACTGGCTCCGCGCTCAGGATCGCGGACCCACCGAGGACTTCTGGCGCGCGTACCTGGCCGGCCTGACCGAGCCGACGGCCTGGGAGGTGCACGGTTCGGGCCACGACACCGCCACGGACGGGACGATCGGCGAGGTCACCATGGACGTCGACGGCCCGCTGCTGGCCCGGCTGCGTGCGGCCTCCCGGAACGCGGGGTTGACCGCCAGCACGCTGGCGCACGGGTTCTGGGCGCTGCTGCTGGCGGTCTACAGCGGACAGGACGAGGTGGTGTTCGGGTCGACGGTGGCGGGGCGACCGGCCGACCTGCCCGCGGTGGAGGACATGGTCGGCCTGTTCATCAACACCATTCCGGTACGTGCCTGCTACCACGGGAGCGACACCCTGGCCGGCTGGCTGAACGACCTGCAGACCGACCTGGTGCGGATGCGCGATCACGCGCACGCGGCGCTGCCGGACATCCAGGCGGTGAGCGACATGCCGAGGGGCACGCCGTTGTTCGACACCATCGTCATCGCCCAGAACCAGCCGGGCACCGGTCCGGCCGCGCACGCTGCGGGTCTGCGCCTGGCCGAGACGTACGAGCGCACCGGCTATCCGCTGATCCTGATGGTGGAGGAGCAGCCGGACCGGATCCGCTTCCTCCTTCGCCACCAGTTGCGCGCCGTGCAGCCCGAGACCGCGCGACGCATCGCCGACCACCTGCGTACGGTGGCCGAAGCGTTCGCCGAGGAACCCGGCCGGCTGCTCCGCGACACCTCCGTGCTGAGCCGGGCCGAACACGACCGTCTGCTGAGCATCAACGACACCGTGGTGCCCGGCCCCGACGATGCCACCATCCATGGCCTGTTCGAGGAACAGGTCCGCCGCACGCCGAACGCCGCTGCGCTGCTCTGGGGCGAGCAGACGATGACGTACCGGGAGCTGAACGCCAGGGCGAACCGGCTGGCCCGTCACCTGAAGGGCATCGGTGTCGGTCCGGAGAGCCTGGTCGGCGTGATCGTCGAGCGCAGCCCCGAGCTGCTGGTCACCCTGCTCGCGGTGCTGAAGGCGCAAGCCGCGTACGTGCCCCTGGCGCCGGACAACCCGGCCGCGCGGGTCCGCACCATCATGGCCGACGCCGGGCTGTCCCATGTGGTGTCCCAGGACCAGTACCAGACCTTGCTGACCGACCCACCTGGACAGGTATGCCTGCTCGACCGCGACGCCGAGCTGATAGCTGAGCAGGACGACACCGACCCGCCCGGGGCCCGGCACGCCGACCAGCTCGCCTACGTCATCTACACCTCGGGCTCGACGGGACGACCCAAGGGGGTGGCCTGCCACCATCGCGGCCTCGTCAACTACTTGCGGTTCTGCGCCGATCGGTACGCGGGCGGGCGCGACGGCGGCACGGCTCTCTTCTCATCCGTCGGATTCGACATGATCGTGCCGAACCTCTACACCCCACTGCTGCTCGGCCGACCGGTCCGCCTGCTGCCGGAAGGGCTCGACCCGGCGCAACTGGCCGCGGAACTGGTGCGCGGTGGCCCGTACAGCTTCCTCAAGATGACCCCGGGTCACCTGGAGCTGCTCACCCAGCAACTCACCGCCGCGGAGGCGGCTGGACTGGCGGGGGTGCTCGCCGTCGGTGCGGACGCGTTTCCGTCTTCCGCGTTGCGCCGCTGGCGGAGCCTCGCTCCGGACAGTGACATCCTCAACGAGTACGGTCCGACCGAGGCGTCCGTGGCGAACTCGGTGTACACGCCGGTGGGTGATCCAGTCGATCGGGATCTGCTGCCGATCGGTAGTCCGATCCCGCACACGACGATGTACGTACTCGACCGAAATCTGGCCCCGGCGCCGGTCGGCGTGCCGGGGGAGATCTACATCGGCGGCGTCTGCCCGGCCCGGGGTTACCTGCACCAACCCGGCTTGACCGCGGAGCGTTTCCTGCCCGATCCCTACACCGGTCGCCCCGGCATGCGGATGTACCGCACCGGCGACCGGGGCTACCAGCTGCCCGACGGCAACGTGCAGTTCCAGCGCCGACTCGACGACCAGGTGAAGATCCGCGGGTACCGGGTCGAGACCGGCGAGATCGAACAGCATCTGGCCACCCATCCCGGCGTCGAGCGGGCGATCGTGTTGGCCCGGTCGGATCAGCAGAATCGCCGCCAGCTGGTCGCCTACGTCGTCGGTAGCGGTACCGGTACCGACGACGCAGGCGGCGTGCCCGGCGCGGGTGAACTGCGCGAGTTTCTCGGCCGGCTCCTGCCCGGCTACCTGATCCCTTCGCTGTTCGTGGCGATCGACGCGGTGCCGCTGGACGCCAACGGCAAGGTCGAGCGTCGGGCGTTGCCCGCCCCGGACCTCGTCGCGGAACCCGCCGACCGGGGATACGACGCCCCTCGCGACGAGGTGGAAGTGCGGGTCGCGGCCATCTGGGCCGCAGCACTGGGCCTCGATCGGGTCGGTGTCCACGACAACTACTTCGAACTCGGCGGCGACTCCATCCTGACGATCCAGATCATGGCCGCGGCCCGCGCGGAGGGCCTGGAGATCACGCCGAGGCTCATCTTCCGGTATCCGACGGTGGCCACCCTCGCGGCGCACACCGAGCCGGTGGCGACCGCCTCGGACGCGGCCGGGGCGGAGGCCGGCGACATCGGCGGCACCCTGCCACCGACGCCGATGCAAGCCTGGTTCCTGAATTGCGACCTGGCCGACGCACACCACTACAACCAGTCCGTCCTGCTGGAGACCGAGATCGAGGACCCGACGGTGATAGCCGAAGCGCTGCGCGCCGTCGTGAACAGGCACCCGGCGCTGCGGGCGCGCTTCACCCGGACCGATGCGGGCTGGCAGCAGCACATCGAGCCACCCGGGGATGCCGACCTGTTGATCCACGAGTCGATCGCCGACGACGAGGAACTTTCGGCCGTCGCGGACCGGGTGCAGGCAAGCCTCGATCTGACCCGCGGACCCTTGCTACGCGCAGCGCTCGTCACGCGCCGGGACCGGCCGGCCAACCTGATCGTCGTCGTCCATCACCTCGCGGTCGACACGGTGTCCTGGCGGTTCCTGGTCGAAGACCTGGCGGCGGCGTGTGACACCGACGGGCAGGACGCCGCCCTGCCGGCCCCGGAGGTGCACCCCGGCGTGTGGGCCGCAGCGCTCAAGCGGCGCGCTGACGACCCGACGGTGCTGGCTCTGTGTGACCGGCTCACCGTGCCGACCGGGACCGCGCTGCCCGGCGACCCGGACGCGGGCTCCGACCTCGTCGGCGCCGCCAGCACCGTGCGCGCCGAGCTCGGCGTGAAGGACACCCGGCTGCTGCTGAGCGGCGCCCCCGCCGCCCGGCACGTGCAGGTCGAGGACGTGCTGCTGACCGCCCTCGCCCGGGCCCTGCGGGACTGGGCCGGTGGCTCGGTGCGGGTGGACGTCGAGCGGCACGGCCGCGACCATCCCCTGCCCGGCATCGACATCTCCCGTACGGTCGGCTGGTTCACCTCGGTGGTGCCGTTCGCACCGTCGATCGACGGCGATGACCTCGGCGCCGCACTCGACACCGTCAAGGAACATCTCCGCTCGATGCCCCACGGCGGCTTCGACCATGCCCTCCTGCGTCACCTCAGTACCAGCCCGCAGGCGGATCGGTTGCGCGCCGAGCAGGACGCCGAGGTGGTGTTCAACTATCACGGCCGGGTGACACCGCCGTCCGCCACCGGTCCGCTGCGCATGCTGGCACCGGTGTGCGGCGCCGACCGTGCACCCGGGCAGCGCCGTACCCATCCGATCGAGATCGAGGCCGAGATCCGCGAGGACCGGCTCCTGGTCGATTGGACCTACCCTCCGGAGCGGCTGGCGGAGTCGAGCGTGGTGACGGTGGCCGAGCGGTTCCTCGACCACGTCAACGAACTGGTGCGGTACTGCGTCGCACACCCCGGCGGGCACACTTCCTCCGACTTCCCGCTCGCCCGCCTGACCGACGACGAAGTCCGCCTCATCACCTCCGGGCCCGGAGTCGTCGAGGACGTCTATCCGCTCACCACCACCCAGGCCGGCATGCTGTTCCAGACTCTTCTGCGCCCGGACGAGGGCGTCTACATCGACCAGCAGAACCTCCGGCTGACCGGTGCGGTGGACCTGGCTCTGTTCGAGCGGGCCTGGCGCGAGGCCGCGGGCCGGCACGCAATCCTGCGGACCACCGTGGACTGGCAGAGCGGGCAGGAACCGGTTCAGGTCGTCTGGCGGGAACCGGAACTGTTCATCCGTACGGTGGACGATGCGGCCGGAGTCGCGGTCGCCGAGCGGAGTACGGGCATGACCCTCGACCGGGTGCTCTGGAAACTGGTGCTGAGCCGTTCGGAGGACGCCGTCACCGGCATCCTCACCTATCACCATCTGCTGCTCGACGGATGGAGTGTCGACCTGCTCCTGCGCGACGTGATGGCGGTCTACACGGCGTTGCTGGAGGGACGACCGGCCCGCCTGGAGCCCGCGACGGCCTTCCGGCAGTACGTCGGCTGGCTCGGGACGTTGGATGCCGTCGAATCGGGCCGGTACTGGGCCACCCAGCTGCACGACGTCACTGAGCCCACCCCGATGCCGGTTCCGGCACCGCAGGCGGAGCGCCGGGGGAGCGACTACGTGACGCTCAGCCTCACCGACGAGCAGACGCGGACCGTCCGGGCATACGCGCGCGGACACGGGCTCACCCTGGCCAGTGTGGCCACTGCCGCCTGGGCGACAGCGCTCGGTCACCTGACCGATCGCGACGACGTGCTCTTCGGCTGCACCGTCTCCGGGCGCACCGCCGCATTTCCGGGGGCCGACCGGGTCGTCGGGCCGATGCTCAACACGTTGCCCGTCCGGGTGCGCCTCGACGCCGGAATGGCGGTGCCCGCCTGGCTCGACGACGTCCAGGCGCAGATGGTGCCTATGCAGGAGCACGAGAACTCGCCCCTCAGCGAGGTCCAGGAGTGCACCGGGATCCCGCGCGGGGTGCCGCTGTTCCACAGCATCGTGGTGACCGAGACGCTGTCGCCGAGGGTCTGCACCGGCCGGGCCACGCTCACCGTGGCCGGCGCAGTGGAGAGCACTGAGTATCCGCTGGTCGTCAACGTGGTTGACGCTGATCGGCTGCGGTTGGAGCTGCTCTACGACCGCCGCTGGTACGACGCCCCAGCCGCTGCGACCGTTGCGCACACCTTCCTCGAGGTGCTGCGCGCCCTGTGCGCCGGCGACGCCGAGACCCTCGGCGAGATCATGGTCGGGTCGATGCCCATGCCGATGTCCATCGCCAACGGGCAGGGGTGACCCATGGACACCGGTCTCCTGCCGTACCGCCGATCCACTGCGACGCCGCGGATCCGTCTCTACTGCCTGCCGTTCGCGGGCGGCAGCGCGGCGGCATATCTCGGCTGGGCCGATCGGCTGCCACCGGACGTCGAGCTGTGTCCGTTGCAGCTGCCCGGACGGGGCGCCCGGGCTGATGAGCCGCCGCGCACCCGGATCGCCGAGTTGAGCGCCGAGATCGCCCACGGCATAGCGGACGAACGGTACCGGCTGCCGTTCGTCCTGTTCGGGCACAGCATGGGCGGTCTGCTCGCGTACGAGACCGCCCAGATGTTGCGGGACAGGGGCGGTCCGGAGCCGCGGCGCCTGGTGGTCAGTAGCGCGCGCAGCCCGGACCGCTGGAACCGGCTCCGGACATCGTCCCACCTCGGCAGCGATGCCGCCTTGACCACGATGTTACGGGCGCAGGGCGGCACGCCGCCCGAGTTCTTCGATCACCCCGACCTGGTCGCCCGCGCCATTCCGATCCTGCGGGCGGACCTGGAGGCGTGCGAGCGCTACCGGTACGCCGAACGGCCCCCGCTCACCGTGCCGATCGATGTGCTGGGCGGGCGTGACGACCCCGAGGTCGACGAGGCTGACCTGCTCGGCTGGCGGAGGCACAGCACCGCGCCATCGTCGCTGCACGTGTTCGACGGGGGCCACTTCTACCAGGAGAGTTCGACGGACGCGATGTTCACCGTACTCACGGCCGTATTGTCCGGCATCTGCCTGCCTCGCCACTCCTCCTCGTGACCCGGCACCTCGCTGCCCCGCTGATCGGTCCTCGACCGGTCAGCGGGTCGTAGCGGGTTGCGGCGTCACCGGGCGGCGGTCGTTGCGCGCCGCGAGGTACAGCGGGGCGGCGACGGCCAGGATGATCGCACCGATCACCATCGCCGCGCTCAGGCTGATGGCGTCGGCCAGCGCGGTCAGCGTGACGAGTCCGAGTGCGGCGGCCGGCTGCGAGACCATCGAGTTCAGCGACAACACGGTGGCGCGCTCGTCGGTGCCGACCTGGCGGTGCAGCAGCGCGTTGTGCAGCGGGTTCGACGCGCCGTGCACGAGATAGCAGGCGAGGAACGCGGTGATGATGCCGGCGAGCCCGCCGAACAGTGCCATCGCGGCGACGGCGAGCCCCTGCAGGACCCGCATCAGGGCGGCGGCGAGCGGCGTGCCGACGCGTTCCGCAACCGGGATGATCAGAGCCGCGCCGGCTGCCGAGGCGATCCAGGCGAACGCTGTCAACGGCCCCATCAGCGAGGCGATCTGTTCCGTGTCTCCGGTTACCGCGGTCAGCCGGACCGCGGTAAGCGTCTCGAAGCTGACCATCCCGAATCCCCACAGGATCTCCACGGCGAGCAGGCAGATCAGCACACGGGAGCGGGTCATGAGCCGCGTTGCACTGGCGACCGTCCGTCCGAATCGGACCGACGGGCGGTCTCGTCCGGACCGTTCCGGCCGGTTCCGCGGCTCCTCGCGCAGCAGGACCGTCACGAACCCGAGCTCGATCACCCGCACCACGATCGCGATGACGACCGGCGTGACGATGCCGGGAACGCCGGGAATCGGCTGAACCGCAACGAGGAGGCCGCTCAGCAACGAGCCCGCGCCGATGGCGATGCTCATCACGGTGCCACCCAGACCGAGTCCGCGCTCGATGGAGGTGTCCGGGTCCCGGGCCAGGGTGCTGTCCACGAACCAGGCATCGAGCGGTCCGCTGTCGAGGGCCCGATAGACGCCCTGGATCAGGAAGTAGACGGCGAAGGCGGCAACCGACGACGCGAAGGCGAACAGCAGCAGGGAGCAGATGTTGACCGCGGAGGCGAAGAGCAGTACCGGTCGCCGACCGAACGTGTCGGCCGCGCCACCCGTCGGCACTTCGAGGCAGAGGATCGTCAGTCCCTGGATCGCCATGACCACGCCGAGTTGGCCGAGGCTGAGTCCACGCTGAAGCGGCAGGAGCACCAGCACCGGAATGATCAGGCCGCTGGGGAACCACCGAAGGGCGAGCAGGATCAGATAGTCGCGGCGGATCCTCGAGGCGTTGGTCGGCGGTGGCACAGCATTCCCTCCTTCGATCGGTGCACCCATCGAGCGCACGGGTTGGCCCTCGCCGGAACACGAAGGGGGAGCCGAAGCGTCGGTCAACCGCCTGACGCGGTCGGCGGCAGCGGCGCGATGATCAGAGTGATGTCGATCGGTACGGCACCCTCGGGCCGGCTCGCGGTGTCGCCGAGCGGACGGCGCTGCACCCAGGGCGAGATGAGGGCCTCCCAGGCGCGGTGCAGCTCGGCCAGCTCGTCGACGGTCAAATAGGCGAGGTTCTGTGAGACCCCGGTGTGCTCACTCCAGCGGGAATCCATCTCCGGGCGGCGTTGCTGCCACTCGGCCAACTGAGCGGCGCTGCGCTCCAGCACGAACCGCTCCAACATGCTCAGTCCCTCGTGGCCCTCGGCTGTCTCGCCGGGCTCCCAGTCCTGGGAAACGGCGGTCACCCGCCACGGGCGCTCCCGGTTGTCGCTGCGGCCGGCCTGCTCGACGAAGCCGTACTTCCCGAGCTGGCGCAGGTGATGGGAGGCGAGCGCCTGGCTGATCCCCAGCGCGCGCGCGGCCGTCGCAGCCGTCATGGTGCCCTCACGGCCGACGAGTGCGTGGAGCTTGAGTCGAAGCGGGTGGGCCAGAGCGCGCATGGCTACCGGGTCGCCGATGACGCGCCGCCGCCCACTTTCCAAGGACATGCTTGGAGTCTCCTCGCTTTCCGCCGAATGTCAAGCAGATGCTTGGGAATCTCCCGCCCGGCGGGCTGCGGGCGGGCGGCGAACCTGGCCGGTCAGCCGGCCGCCCTGGTCGCGTGGCAGCGCGAGCCATTCCGGCCACCTGAGGTCGCGGTCCGGACAGCGGGGTCCAGGCAGGGTCGCCGGGTGTCCCAACCGGCAGGGCTGTCCGGTCATGGCTGGCGCAGCCGGAGCGAACGCCTCGGCTGCGGGACCGAGACAGGGATGTGGGAGCCATGAAGATCGCCGTGCTGGGTGGTACCGGGCTCACCGGCTCGCAGGTCGTGAAGATCCTCCAGGCAGACGGGCACGAGGCGGTGCCGCTGTCCCCGCCCAACGGGGTGGACCTGCTCACCGGTGCGGGCCTCGACACCGGGCTCAAGGGCACCGACGTCGTGCTGAACCTGACGAACTCGCCCACGCTCGACGAGGCGTCGGCGGGCTTCTTCGGTACGACGATGGAGAACCTGTTGACGGCTGCCGGGCAGGCGGGCGTCGGCCACGCCGTGATCCTGTCCATCGTCGGCGTCGACCAGGTGCCCGACCTCGTCTACTATCGCGCCAAGGTGTTGCAGGAGGACCTGCTCGAGGCCGTCCGGTGCCCTACTCGTGCGGCGTGAGCCGCTCCATCAGCATCAGGACCGCGAGTTCCAACGCCTCCCCGCGCTCGGCACCCAGGAACGGGTCCGCGCTGGTGTCGACCGGCTCCGGAGCCACGGCCCGACGTACGTCTCGCGGCGCGCCCGCGCCGACCGGAGCTCGTCGATGGCCAGCCGGGTCGTGGTGGTGGCCAGGAACGCGCCGGGGTTGTCCACCACGCTGCGGTCGGTCGCCTGCCACCGCAGCCAGACGTCCTGCAGCAGGCCATCGGCCTCGCTGGCGCTGCCGAGCATCCGGTACGCGATCCCGAACAGGCGCGGTCGCACTCCCGTGAAGACCGACGCCGCCTCGTCGAGATCACCCACGGCTGGCCTCCCAGGTCGTTCGTGCCGCCCACGCCAGCCCGCCGGCCCGCATCGGGCGTCTTCCGGGAGTGCCGTATCGGCCGCGAGCGCGTTAACCGAGGGGGAGGAGGCGCGCATGCGGGGATTCGACGAGCTGCCGGCGGGCGGCGGTGCTGCCGCCGACGGGCCGGGGGCGGAGCCGTCCGGCATCGACGTGCTGCTGGCGAGCCGTCCCGGGGCGCGCGTCGCGGAGGACGGCGTCGACGGCGACCGTCGGACGCGCGGTGGGGCGCCCTCGCAGTGGCGGGCCGGCGGGCGCGGGATGCTGGCGCTGTTGCGCCGGGACCTGACCGAGCGGCGAGGGCTGCGCCTGTCGTTCCTGCTGGGCCTGCTCTTCGGGCTGCTCAACCTGCTGGTCTTCCTGTTCGTGTCCCGGGTGCTGACGCCCGTACCGGCCGGCGGCCTGGAGCGGGCGGCCAGCTATTTCGACTTCGTCGCGGTGGGCATCGTCTTCCTGCTGGTGCTCCAGGCCGCCACCCTGCAGGTGGTCGCCCGGGTGGTCACCGAGCAGCGGGACGGGACGCTCGAACTGCTGGCCGCCCAGCCGGTGCCGGGCTGGTCGGTCGGGCTGGAACTGGCCGGCTACCCATTCGCCTTCGCGCTGCTGCGCGCCGCGCTCTACCTGGCCCTGCTGGCCGGCTTCTTCGGCCTGCACGTCGGCCATGCCGACTGGCCCGGGGTGACGGTCATGCTGGCCCTCGCCGCCCTGTGCACGCTGCCGATCGGGGTGGCGCTGATGGGGATCGGGGTCGCGATCGGGTACGGCGACCCGGCCGCCCGGCTCCTGGTGGTGGCCCTGTCGTTCCTGTCCGGCACGTACTTCCCACCGTCGGCCCTGCCGCACGTCCTGCACCCGGTGTGCGCGGTGCTGCCCACCCGTATCGCGCTGGACGGGCTGCGGCACGCGCTCACCGGGGGCGGTTGGCGGGGCACGGCCGCGGTACTGGCCGGCACCACCGCCGTACTGCTGCCGTTGTCCGCCTGGATCTTCGATCGTGCGCTGTGGATCGCCCGGCGCCGAGGGGTCCTCACCCGTGACTGATCTCGGTCGACTCCTCGTTGGTGCCGGCCAGCCATCCCGCTACGGGCAGGGGCGCAGCAGAAGTGGCCGGACGGCCGCGCGACGACCTACTCAGGAGGTACCGAGATGAACACCGACACATCAACCGTGTACCGGGTCCGGGACGACCGGGTGGCCTGGCGGGCGGCGGGCGACGAAGCGGTGCTGCTGGACGTCCGGCAGTCGGTCTACTTCGCGTTGGATCGCTCGGCGGCGCTGCTGTGGCCGTATCTGGTGGCGGGGGCCACCGCCGCAGAGCTGGCCGAGGCGCTGGCCGGGCGGGAGGCGGTCGACCCGGAGCGCGCCGTCGCCGACGTGCACGCCTTCCTCGCCGAACTGGAGGCCGCCGACCTGCTCGAACGCCGCTGACGCCCGCGCCGCTGACGCGCTCAGCGCAGCAGAGCGGCGGGGAGGCGCCGGTCGGGTCAGGGCAGCCAGGAGGGCGGTACCGGGCGCCGCAGGATTTCCGCCAGCTCGTGCCGGTGCGGGTCCGGATCGCCGTCGAGCCAGGCGTGGGCGTGGAAACCGGCGCCGGGCGCGCTGACCCCGATCACCACGGTCCGGGTCACCCCGTGCCGGGCGAACCAGCGCTGTCGCACCAGCGCGCTCTCCAGGCAGTTGCCGCCGCTGCGGTGCAGCGCGTGCCGGACCAGGGTGTCGGTGCCGCCGGGCGGGGGCGCGGCGAGACGTACCGCGTCCAGCCCGCCCCGGGCGAGCTGGCGGCGTACCCGCCGGCAGGCCAGCATCGTCCACGCCACCAGCGCCAGGCCGAGCGGTCCGTGCCGGCGGGTCAGGCGGGCCAGGGCCCGCAACCGGTCAGCCATGCGACCGCCGCCGCGCGGTCCGCAGTTCCCGCAGCGCCCGGGGCAGCTCCCGGACGTGCCGGCCGGCCCGCCGGACGTATGCCCGCAGCAGGCCCCACCGGCCGTGCCGCGCCCCCGCATCGAGCTGCCGCAGGTACGCCGGTGGCGGCAGCACCAGCCGGGCGAGGAAGCGGAGGCGATGCCCCGGCCCGGACTGTTCCGCCCAGCGGGCCAGGCCGACCGAGGTGGGGCTGGCCAGCCGGGCGGCGAGCCACGCCGACGACGGGCTGGGTGCGGCCGGTAGGCCGAGGCGGTCCGCGGTCGCCGCGCCGGCCGGCAGCACCCGCAGTTCCACGGTGAACGCCGCCGTGGCGGCGCAGTCGACGGCGAGCCGGCCCGCCGCGTCCCAGGTGTCCGGGGGCAGGGCCGTCAGCGCGCGGGCCAGGTCCCGGGCGGGTTTGCCGACGCCGCCGGGGGTGGCGGCGTGCAGGGCGGCCAGCAGGGCGGTGCCCGCCTCGTCCGGTACGAGGATGTGCCCGCCGACCAGGTCGAGGGGTGCCGCACCGGCGCGCAGCGAGCGCCACAGCGCGTCGTGGTCGCCGACTCCGGCGAAGCCGCGGTGCAGGTCCACGGTCAGCGGTAGCGGGCCGGGGGCGGACCAGGGCTGTTCGTGCCAGGGCCCGGCGACGTCGTACAGGTCGGGGGGAAGTTTCGGCCGGTAGCCGGCGGCGTGTAGGGCGGCCTGCGCGGCGGTGATGGTGTCCGGCGCGACGAGCAGGTCCACGTCGGCATAGAGCCGGTCGACGCCGAGCCGGCGGGCCAGCCCGACGCCCTTGAGCAGCACGCTGTCGACGCCGTGCCGGCGCAGCAGGTCGCTGGTGGACACGGCCAGGGCGTCGAGGGCGAGGCAGCGCAGCGCGAGGCCGCCGGTGGTGGTGGTCACGGCTTGAGCGTCGCGGAGGGATTCGTCCTCGTAGCCGTACGGGCCGCCTCCGGGGCGGCGGGCGCGGACGGCGGCCGGAGCTTCGCGTGCGTCGCGGCCCGCTCGCCCGGGTCGGGTTTCGCCGGGTGCCCGGACCGGGCCTGCGGCACGGCGGCGTGGGCCGCCGGCGCAGCCGGATCGGGGGCGCGCGCCGCGGCGGTGCTGGGGGCCGTCGCGACCGGCAGGCCGGCGGGTGCCGATCCCACCAGTGCGCGGATGCGGGACGAGGGTGACATCGGACCCACCTTTCGGGGTGGTGGAGCACGGTGCACGGACATGCGCGGCGGGCACGGGGCGCGCCGTGGGCCCGGTAGAAGACCGGGCACCGGAAAGAGACGAATACGAGAAAGACTTGCATGAATTGAAATAAAGCTATCTTGGTATATCACGTGCTGGCTGGTCAGTGAGCTGCTGGCGGCGCGTCCGTCACCCGTCCCTCTGTCCGGCCCGCCGTCCACTGTCGGTGTCCGGCCGGCTCCCGGCGCCGATCGGCGGACTTTGTGGACAGGGCTCTTTGCGATGTCTGTCATGCTAAAGGGTGCTAGCGTGCACATAGTCGGCATTCCTGCTCAACGGGGGATTTGATGAAGATTGCTCCGGCATCGCCGGCTCCGGCCGAGGGTCCGCAGGGCTACCCGCTGCGCCGGCTCGACACGCTGGCCGAGCTGACCCGGGGCGGCTCTCCCGTCGTCGACGACGCCGACGGCCAGGCCGGCGTCCAGGGATCGATCTGACCGCCGCGGGCCACTCGGTTTCCGACATGCTGCGACTCGACAGTGCCGGGCGGGCCTTCCGGCGGCGCCCGGTCTTCTCGGGCCTCGACCTGGAGGTCACGCCCGGCACCCGGTTGCTGCTGGCCGGTGGCAACGGCGCCGGCAAGACCACCCTGCTGCGCTGCCTGGCCGGCACGCTCTCGCTGAGCACCGGCCGGGCCACGATCGCCGGACGCCCGGCCGGTTCGCCAGGGGCCCGCCGCCTGGTCGGCGTCGCGCTCGCCCCGGAGCAGACCCTCTGCGGGCGCCTCTCCGGGCACGACAACCTGCTGCTGGTGGCCCGGATGCGACTGTCCACCCGGGAGGCCGCCCGGGTCGTCGCCCGGGTCGAGGAGGAGTTCGGCATCACCGACTACGCCCGGGTGCCGGCGAACCAGTGCTCCGCCGGGATGCGCGCCCGGATCAGCGTCGCCCGCGCCCTGCTCGGTGATCCGCCGGTGGTGCTGCTCGACGAGCCCGGACGGTCCCTGGACACCGCGTCGCGGGCGCTCCTCTGGGCCGCCCTGGACCGACGCCCGGGACTCACCTGCGTGTTCGCCTCCCACCTGGCCGAGGACCGGACCAGGTGCGACCGTGTCCTGGCCATGCCGGTACGCCGCTGAACCCGCGACCGGCCACCGCTGCCTAGACTCGGCGGATGTTCCGGCCGACGTACCCGATCCGCACCGCGCGGCTCACCCTGCGCCCGGTCACCCTCGGCGACCTCGACGACGTGCACGCCTGGCAGCGCCGGCCCGACGTCGTCCGGTGGATGCTCGGCGCCGAGCCGCGTACCCGGGAGCAGTCCCAGGCGTCGGTGCGCGCCATGGCGGCCGAGGACGCGCTGCGCGCGGAGGGTGACTGTCTGACGCTGGCGGTCGTCACCGACGCCGGTGTGATCGGGATCGTGGAGCTGGTGTGGCGTAGCCGGCACGACCGCACCGCGGAGATCGGGTACGTCTTCCATCCCGACCACGGCGGCCGAGGGCTGGCCACGGAGGCCGTCACGGCGTTGCTGGACCGTGGGTTCGACGAGTTCGGGCTGCACCGCATCTATGGCCGGTGCCACGCCGGGAACGAGGCGTCCGCCCGGCTGATGACCCGGCTCGGCATGCGGCAGGAGGCCCGTCACGTGCGCAGCTACCGGTTCCGGGGGGAGTGGGCCGACCAGTTGGTCTTCGCCGTGCTGGCCGACGAGTGGCGGTCCCGGGCCGCGACCGCCGGACCGCTCGGACGCGCCCCTACCTGATCAGCGCCGGGGCCGCGAGAGCCGCAGGGCGTTGCAGACGTCGAACACGTCGCCGGTGTCCCACGCGATCTCCCCGGCGACCTGACGGGTGTCCGGGTCGCTGACGATGCCGGTGAGGACCACCACCCGGTTCTGCACGCTCACCACGATCTGCTGACGGCGGGTGGTCCAGTCGCTGCTGAGCCGCTGGGCGACCGCCGTGGCGATGCGGATGTCGTGCTCGGCCGGCGGGGGTGACGGGTCGGCCTGCCAGGGATGCTCCCGGGCCGAGTCAGGTGCCGCCGACGAGATCCAGCAGTGTCTCGAACCGGTCGGCATGCGCCCTGATGTACGAGGCGTAGCGGGGGTTCCGCTTCTCGGCGGCCCGCAGATAGGAGTGCCCGAACCACACGAGCACGTCGCGAAACAGCGGCTCGGGAAGCGACCCCGGACGACACGCCAGGGTGTGGCGCAGCGTGATCTCCGGAACGACGGGGACCCCGACCGTCCCGGGGACCGGGCTGCTCGTGGGTGACGTCATGGAGACGTAGGTGCCTTCGGCGGCCAGCCGGCTGAGCACGTTCGAATCCCGTGACGCGACTGCGATTCTGGGTGTGAAGCCCGCCGCGTGGCAGGAAGCAACCAGGTGAGCGTAGAGGGGGTCGTCCTGCTTCGGTCCGAGCCACCGTTCGTCGCGTAGGTCCTTCAGTGACACGGAGGACGCGGTCGCGAGCGCGTGCCCCTCGGGCAGCACCACCCAACTCGGTTCATCCACGACGACCACCACCACGGCGTCGTCGGGGAACCTGGCCGGCTGGGTTGCGTTGTCCAGCCCTTGACACAGGTCGATTTCCTTGCGTCCCATCGCCCGTGCCCCGGCCTCCAGTGGGCCGACGCTGCGGCGTAGCTCATGCGGCCACCCGGCGGACGTCAGGTACTCATCGAGACCCGCGAGGGCGAACTCGTGGTGCAGGCGCACCACCTGCTCTGGCCGAGAGCCGATGGCGGAGACGGCCGCCTCGGCCTCACGCAGCTGGCGGTCGATGACCCGGCCGCGACCGACCAGTTCCCTGCCCGCGGCGGTCAGGCCGGTGCCAGCGGTGCCTCGTTCGAGCAGCACGACGCCGAGGTGCAGTTCGAGTCGACGGATCTGAGCGCTCAGCGCGGACTGCGCAAGCCCGAGGCGAATGGCTGCGGCGCGAATGCTGCCGGCATCGGCGATCATGATCAGGTTGCGCAGGTGCCGTACTTCCAGCTCCACGGGGCGAGGCTAGCAGGCTATCGCACGACAAGCTACGGGTGAGGACACGATCGGTATTACCTGTGCTCGATTCTCCTGCGGCATAGTTTCATTCATCGCCATCAGAGACGGCTCGAACGGCAGAAATCGCCTCGATGGCCACGCCGGGTACCCGGCCTGAACGACGAGTAACGCCGGCGACCGCGTCCGGCATCCGTTAAACGAGGGGCACGGCATCAAGGGACGGGCCGTCCTGCACGGCACCATTCACCAGAACGAGCATCAAGGCTGTCCGTCGACGCCGCCGCCGGCCTCGTGCACGTTCCGAAGATCCACAAATCGATCGACGACTCTGGCTATCAACGCTAGGTCGACGATGGCCGATTCATCGGTTCCCGCCAACTCAAAGGAGGCACCACCGTGTCGCATGCTCGAATTCTTCGAAAAGTCATCGGGGTGGTCGCGACGGCTTCCGTCATGATCGTCGGCATTCCGGCGTCAGCTCAGGCGTACAACGACGTGACCAGGACCTGCAACACGCCGGAGCTTCCCGGAAAATGCCGAATCTTCGCCACGGGTGACAAGTACTCTGACGTGGGGAGAATGATGGTTCAGGGGCCTTATGGGCCGGAGGAGGCGGTGTGGCAGACAATCCTGTGGTTCAAGACCGAACTTTACTATCCGGAAGCCGTCGTCGGCAATCAATTCACTGTCAACTTTGACACTTACGTCAGAGGCCAGATCGTCAGGAATGCGGCGGCCAAGAATTCCGGCCTCGTTCCGGGGGACGTCGCGCTCGCGTCAACGGTCTACCTCTACTTTCCCCAACCCTCTGGCGGAGGATCGATATCCCTGGGCGGGATCCTCAGCGCCAACGTCGGCGTCACGCCCAAGCAGAACCAGTACCTCATGAACAACGGGTCGTCGACCGGCTCTACCGCCATCCTGGCCAACGGCACGGTGATCGTCAACGCGCAAGGTGTGTTCCGCGGGCCGTCGTACCGGCAGTCATCGACAGTGGTGACCATCCCGCCCACCGGCAAGGTCATCCTGACCTACGACGCGGACCAGGCCCTGTAGCCCCCCGCGGCACCTCTACGACGGAAGGTCGCGGCCGCTCGTGGTCGCGGCCTTCCGCTCCGCGCTGGGGCTCCGCCGAACGGGCGCATCACTGATCAACGCCGAGACTCCGAGGACGTCAGTATGGCCAACCGCCGCTCCCTCACTGTCCTACTATCGCTCGCCGCGCTGACGCTGTCGGCTTGTAGTGCCCCAAGGGCGTCCAGCACCGGCCCCCGCGCCGCACCGCAGAACAGACCAACAAGCATGTCGCTGGATCGGCTCGGCGTCCTTGCCGTGGACCAACTGACGCAGGGCAAGGACTACGTGGGGGTCGCGGCGCCGCTGGGGCAGCCGCAGCCAGGGACGGTGGCCGCTGCGGGCAGCGCGCTCGCGGCCCTCGGCAACGAGCGCCTCGCCGACGTGGCGCGGGAGTTGGCGACCACCGCGCAGGACCCGGCGACCGGCACGGTCGGCGGCACCGCGTCGAACATCCTTGGCGACACTGACGTGTGGCTACGCCTCGTGGCCAGGCGGGGCGGGTCGGTCCCGCGCGTCGACCGGCTCGCCGCGACCCTGACCTCGCTGGTCGATCCCGGACGCGGTGGCAGGCTTGCGCCGGGAAAGCCGGCGACGCTCGCCGGAACCCTGGCCCTGGCACGGGTGCTGGAAGCGGCCGAGGAAGAGCCTTCCAGCCCGGCGCTGCGGTCGATCACCCCCTCGCTGCGCCGCACGCTGGGAACGCCGAGCGTCTGTGCCGTCAACGCGCAGAACGACCCGTCCATCCTTCTGGCCAGCCTCGAGATCGGCCGGGACCTCGGCACGCGGTGTGTGGCACCCCAGGCTGCGGGCGCCACTCTGCGGCCGTGGCTCACGCTGCTGCGCAGCCGTCTCGCCGACGGCGGTCAGCTGTTCGAGGAGGCGCTGCTCGCGGCGCCCAGCGTGGGCGCGGCGGCCGAGGCGGGGGCGATCGATCAAACGGACAGCCGAGCCTACTATCAGGCGCTCGTCTCAGCTGCGGGGCGGCAGCCGCTGCGCGCTGCCGCACTGACCGGCGTGGGCAGGGTGGCCCTGGTGGTGGAGGCCGCCGCGCGCGCCGGCGTGCCGGCCGACCAGCTCGCACTGTTGACACCCGTCATGGCCAGGACCGTCCGGTGGGGAGGTCGGCTACCCGACGCGGCAACCACCTCGGACGTGTACGAGACGATGTTGTTGCGCTGGGCTCTGCCGCGGCTGGGCGTCACGCCGCAGGGCACGCCGGCGCCCAGGGCCACCCCCACCGACCGGGTGGTCCTGGCCCTGGCCGAGTCGACACCTCATGACTTCGTTGCGGACCTGCGGTTGGCCGCTGCCGAACGCGGCGGCTCCGGCCGCCGGGCCGCCATTCTCGCGGCCGCCGCCGACCGCGCGGATCAATGTGCGATCTCCTCCGCCCTCCGAGCGCGGACGACCTCCGCCGTGCTCGCGGCGTTCCCGACCGCCACACGATCGCAGGCCATCGCGACCGCCGCGCCCGAGATCCTCCTGTGGGCCGCGCTGGTGGTCACTCCCGGCGGACCCTGCGTCGACACACCCACCGACCGACGCCTGGTCGAGCTCCGCAACGACCTGGCCGCAGCCGTGCCAGGACTGATATCCCGTACGGCAACCCCTGCCGCCTCGGCATCGACGACGGGCTCAGCCGACCCTGCCACTGCCGGGTCGTCGTCGCTGGCCCGGGAGTGGTACCTGGCCGAAGCCTCGTGCGTGCTCGGCCGCACACCGACTGTCCACATCGCGTTACTCGACGAATGGACCCGCAGCGCAGCTGACGAAGCGCCAGCAACCAGGGAGTCGGCCGTGATCCCGCTCACCGCCGCACTCAGACTGCACGATATCGACCAGCGAGGATGCGTTGGCGGTTGGTGGAACGGCGGCTGATCGGCAGCTGTTGTACGGACGCTCCACGCCTCCGACACCGCCGCGCGGGAGGCCGTCGCCTTGACGACCGTGTTGACCGGCTATGCCCGTGCCGCCCGTGCAGCAGCGCGGGCCGGGTGATTCCGGCGGCGGCCGGGTCGGTGCGCGGTTCGTGCGCGGGGAGGGGACTGGTCGGCCCCGACCACCGTGCCGTCGTCGCGGTTGATGTCGACGGTCCCCTAGCCTTACGTGAGCGTTAGAGTCGCGCCGAGCGTCATCGGCGGTGGGGCGATGGTTCGTGTCGCCCCTCGGACACAACAAGAATTCAAGGGTGCGTGCTGAGATCCTTTCAGCGCGCGCCGTTTGTCGCTGGCTGGTAGTTCCGCCGGAGGCCGAGCTGCCGGTAGACCTCTGCTTTCTCCGCCCGGCCGCCCGCGCGGAGCACGGTGGCGATGTCCCCGAGGTTGCCACCACGTTCGTGATCTCAGCTCGGCTCATCCGGCGAGGGCCCTTGCCCCGCGGCATGATTGTCGGCCGATCGGGATGGCGCTGACGACGCGCAGCCCGGGTTGGTGCTCAGTTCGTGTCGATCCTCGGCGACAACGGATTGGCCACGTCGCTGGCTTGGGCAGCAGTAGGTCCGTCGGCGGTTTCCTGGAGCCCCGCACCAGCTGTCCCGTTACGAGGTGTGCAACGACCGTCGCAGCGCGGCGGCCGGGGGATGCGGTCGGACTGGTCCCGGCGTTCCGCTGCCGGTCCACCGCCGGCCCGCCGCGCCGGTGGGTGTGAATTCGCGACAGTCGCCGCTCCCGAGCCCACCCGGCCAGCGGATATCTGTGCCGGCAGTCGTCAAACGGACTGTGCCGGCCGCCGGGCGGGGCGCATCGTGGGAGCTGGACATCCCCTGCTGGGGCCTGGTCGGAGAGGGAGACCGTCATGAAGCTGGACCGGCGGTTGGTGCAGGACCCACCGGAACGCAGCGCGAGCGAGGTGGTCGGCCCCCGTCTGCTGGGCCGGGTGTACCGGCCGGACCCGCGGGACTGGTCGCTGTCGCAGCTCATGGAGATCGCCGAGCCGCCGGAGGAGATCCGGCAGCGGACCATCGAGCAGGTGCTGAGCGAGACCACGTACTTCACCGACTGGCGGGCGTACCTGGTCTTCTGGCGCTGGCTCAAGAAGCAGGCCGGCGGGACCCCACCGGCGCCGGGCCCGACGCCGGCCGGTGACGCGGCCCCGGCCTGGCAGCTGCCGATCCAGCTGGACCAGGGTGACACCGGGCACTGCGTGGGCTTCGGCTGGTCGGGTTGGATAGACGCCACGCCGGTCCCGGGGGAGTATCAGAACGGCGACGCGCACGCGCTGTACTACGAGTGCAAGGTGGTCGACGGTGAGCCGCGGGCGGAGAACGGCTCGACCGTCCGGTCCGGTGCGTTGGCGCTGCGCAGCCGGGGTCGGCTCGCGGCGTTCGCGTTCGCCGGGTCGCTGGCCGAGATCGACCGGTGGATCGACGCCCAGGGCTCGGTGGTGGTCGGTACCAACTGGACGGACGACATGTTCCACCCGGACGCCGATGGCTACGTGAAGCCGACCGGCAAGGTGGCCGGTGGGCACTGCTACGTGATGCTGGACCGGCTGGACGAGGAGCAGGCGTACCTGTTCCAGAACTCGTGGGGGACCGGCTGGGGCCAGCACGGCCGCTTCAAGATCAAGTGTACGGACTTCGAGGGCCTGCTCTCCGCTGACGGCGAAGCCTGCTGCGCCGCCGAGCTCCCGCACTGACCTCGATCCCGGGTTGGACCGGCGCGCGGTGCAGCGGGCACGGCCCCGGCCGTGCTGCTGGCCCGCCTCCCCACCGGTAGTCGACACGACGTGGGTCCCAGATGCCGTTCGCACCGCGTCCTTACCCGCCTCGAACGTCGGCGATCTAGCGTCCGAGCAATGACGACGGAGCGGGAAGCGGTGGCACATCTGCTGCGGCGGGCCACCTTCGGGCCGACCGCCGATGAGGTGGATGCCGCCGAGCGGGCCGGATACGACGCCACCCTGGACCGGCTGCTCGATCCGGACGGACCGGACCGGGGCGCGGCGGGGACTCTGGTGCCCGCCCTCGGCCCGGACCCGGCCGCGCAGCTCGGCAAGGGAGCCGGGCGGGAGCAGCGCCAGCAGGCCAACCAGCAGCGCCGGGCGCAGGTGACGGCGCTGACCGGATGGTGGTTGGCGCGGATGATCACCGCCGACCACCAGTGCCGGGAGAAGTTGCTGTTCTTCTGGCACGGCCACTGGGCCACCAGCGTCCAGAAGGTCCGCTCCGCGCCGTTGATGCTGCGCCAGCTGGAGACGCTGCGGCGGGTGGGCCCGGGCCCGCTGGGCCCGATGGTGCAGGCCATGGTCCGCGACCCGGCGTTGATCCTCTGGCTGGACGGCCAGCAGAACACCCGCCGGGCGCCCAACGAGAACCTGGCCCGGGAACTGATGGAGCTGTTCACCCTCGGCGTCGACGGCGGATACACCGAGTCTGACGTGAAGGAGGGCGCCCGGGCGCTGACCGGATGGACGGTGGACCGGCGTACCGGTGTGGCCCGCTTCGCGCCGCGTCGGCACGACCCGGGACCGAAGACCATCCTCGGCCGGCGCGCCGCCTTCGACGCGGCCTCGTACGCCGGGCTGCTGGCCGAGCGTCCGGAGGCGGCGCGGTTCGTCGCGGGTCGGCTCTGGTTGCGGTACGCCGGCGCCCAGGCGCCGCCACCGGCGGATCTCGCCGGGTCGGACACGATGACCACCCTGCGGCGGATCTTCACCGCCCCGGCCTTCACCGGAACCCGGGGCACCCTGGTCAAGCAGCCGGTGGAGTGGCTGGTCGGGGCGGCCCGGCAACTGGGTGTGCGGCCCACGGCGCTGCCTGAGCAGACCCGCCAGCGGTTGTCGGCCGGGCTGAACGCCCTGGACCAGGTGCCGCTGCGACCGCCGAGCGTGGGTGGCTGGCCGGCCGGCAGCGCCTGGCTGACCACCTCGTCCCTGCAGGCCCGGATGCGTTGCGCCGGTGTGCTCGCCGCCGCCGCAGCACCGACGGTGCTGGCCCGGCTCACCGCCGCGCCGCCGGCCGGTCGGGCGGACGCGCTGGCCCGCCTGCTGGTGGTGGACGGCTGGAGCGAGCGCACCCGGGCAGCCCTGTCGCCCCTGGCGGGGGAGCCGCGCCGGCTGCTCGTGGCCGGCCTGGTCAGTCCCGAGTACGTGGTCAGCTGAGAGGAGCGAGGCATGGACATCCTGACCCGGCGGCGGTTCCTGGTGGCCAGCGGTGTGGTCGGCGCGACCGCGCTGGCCGCCGGCGCTGCCGCGTACCGGCTCGACGACCTGCTGGACACGGCGGGTGACCGGGACCCGCAGGCGAAAACACTGGTCCTGGTCACTTTGTACGGCGGCAACGACGGCCTGAACACGGTGATCCCGTACGCCGACCCGGCCTACCGGGACGCCCGCCCGGAGCTGGCGTATCCGGCGGAGGCGGTGAAGCGGCTGGACGACGAGTTCGGGCTCAACCCGGCCCTGACCGGGTTGCACCGGCTGTACGGCGAGGGGCGGCTGGCGGTGGTCCGCGGCGTCGGCTACCCGAAGCCGGACCGCAGTCACTTCCGGTCCATGGACATCTGGCACACCGCCCAGCCGGAGCGGCCCGGCACGACCGGCTGGCTGGGCCGGTGGCTCGACCATGTCGGCGCTGATCCGCGACTGGCGGTCTCCTTCGAACCGGCCCTGCCGCCCCTGCTGGCCGGTGAGCACGGCGCCGGAGCGTCGGTGCCCGTGGCCGGAGGCAAGGCGGCCAGGGGCCTGGCCGACCAGACGCTGGCGGCGTTCGCGGCCACCGCGTCGGGCGAGTCCGCGGCCCGGGCCCGCGCCGCCGCCTGCTTCGCCGACCTGCGCTCCGTGGACGAGATGATCCGCCAGGTACGCGACGCGGACGCCGCCGAGGAGCAGGACAGCGACGAGGAAGCCGCGCCGGCCACCGCGACCGGCGGCGCCCGCACCCCGCTCGACGCCCAGCTCGACCTGGTTGCCCAGTGTGTCGAGGCGCAGGTGTCCACCCGGGTCTTCTCGGTGTCGCTGGGCGGCTTCGACACCCACGCCGACGAGAAGCAGCTCCAGGAGGTGCTGCTCGGGCAGTTGGACCGGGCGCTGAGCCGCTTCGCCGACCGGATGGCGCGCACCGACGCCGGCCGGAAGGTGGTGGTGGCGGTCTACTCGGAGTTCGGTCGCCGGGTACGGGCCAACGGCTCCGACGGCACCGACCACGGGACCGCCTCGAATCTGCTGCTGCTCGGGACCGCGGTGCGAGGTGGGCTGCACGGCGCGCCGCCGAGCCTCACCGACCTCGACGACGGCGACCTGAGGTTCACCACCGACTTCCGTGACGTCTACGCCACCCTGCTCGACGAGGTGCTGGACACCGACGCGGGTGCGGTGCTGGCCGGTTGGCGGGGCCGCCTCAGCGGGGTGCTCTGAGCGCGGGGCCGGCTCTTGCAGGCTGGCCCGGGTGAGGCGTGCGATCCGGCAGCGGTGGCGGACCACGTCTGTGCCGGCCAGCCGAGCCACCGGCATCTCCCGATGCGGGCGGTACGACCACCTGAGCCCGCACCGGCGGCACGCGGGCCGGCGGGTGTGCGCGGCGACACCGGTGGGCCGGCTGTCAGAGCGGCAGTCGGCCGGCGCCGGCGAACACGTCGACGACGGGGACTGTAAGACGATCGGTGTAACTCCTGAACAAGGAGCAGCACCTGATGACAGTGCTGACGAGGCCGGTCCGGTGCAGATCGAGGTGCCCCAGTGACCGTGACGGCAGCTTCGAGCCGCAGATCGTGCGTCAGCGTCAGTGCCGGTCGTCCGGAGTCGAGGACGAGGTGATCTCGTTGTCGGCCAAGGGGTCTTCCGGCCCTCGGTTTCGTCAACGACCAGGACCGCGTCCGGACCACCGAACCGGGAGGTGACCAACTGCCGCCAGTCGTCGCGGACGGCGTCGGCGTCCCACACCGCCCGGTACAACAGTCGGCCGCATCGCATCCGGACGGGCATGTTCGGCCTGCTCGGCCAACTGCCGGCACGTCTTGACCTCAAGATCGGACAGCAGCCCGGTCACGAACTGTCCCGCCGTACGACGCGGCTCCACGCGAGCGAACCGGCCCGCGAAGCAGCCCAGCACCGGACAAGACTCCGAGCGAGATCGTCACTGAACGTTGCCGACGCTGGCCAGGGTTTCGGCCAACACCAGGGGGTTGAGGTAGTCGCGGTACGCGACGACCAGGCCGTCCCTGATCCGCAGGACGGCGATGATCTTCTGGTGCAACGATGCGCCGGTGGGGATCACGGTGCCGTGAGCTTCATACTCGACGATCACCACCTGCGGGTCGGTGGTTTCGTGGATGACCGTGTCGCGGTACTCGTCGAACTTGACGAGGCCGTTGGCGTGCGCGGTCAGAAACTCTCGGATCTGGTCGCGCCCCTCCACGCGACCCGGTATGCCTGCTGGTAGGTACGGCCACTCGATATAGCCGTCCGGCGCGAACAGGTCGACGAACCTTTCGGTGTCCTGCTCGCGGCTTGCGCGCAGGATCTGCTCGACGACTTCGCGTGACGTGGCGGTCATGGCACCTCCTTTCGTTCAACGCCCGTTGATTGAACGAGCGTAGGACGTATGGAGCCGCCGGTCAACAACCGTAGAATGAACCCGTGACCGAACCGAGCGCCCGCCCCACCCGGGCGCAGCAGCGCCTCCAGAGCGAGGAACGCATCCTCGCCGCGGCCCGCCAGATCTTCGCCGAGCTCGGCTACGAGCGGACCACGATCCGGGCTGTGGCGTCCGCTGCCGGTGTCGACGCCGGCCTGGTCATGCACTACTTCGGCAGCAAGGACCTGCTCTTCGCCCGGGCCGTCGAGGTGCCCGCCGACGAGTTGCCCGGCGGCACCTCAGGGGAGGTGGCCGAGGCGCTGCTGACGTCGCTGCGCCGGCGCCTGACCGACGAGCCGGCGGCCTCCCTGGCGCTGCTGCGCTCGATGCTCACGAACGCCGATGCCGCCGATCGTTACCGGGCCGCCGGAAAGCCCCAGCTCAACCAACTCACCGAGGCAATCTCCGCGCCCGACGCCCACCTACGCGCGGGCCTGCTCAGCGCGATCGTCCACGGCGTGATAGCCGAGCGACACCTGCTGCGCCTCACGCACCTCGCGGACGCCTCACCCGAGCAGATCATCGACCTACTGCGCCCCTGCTTCCAAACACTTGCCACAGCTCCGCCGACATCGGGAAAGCCTTCGTAGATGGCCGTGGCGTCTGCCCGCTCCGGCGAAATGCCTCAGCCGAGATCGCCGAACGGCGACTGGAGCGCCAGGTGGGCCCGTCCCGATCGACCCGGCGAGCTGGCTGACGGGCCACAAGGGACCGGGGGGCTGGCGGACAAAGCCCGGTCGACGTGGCGACCGCGTCGAAGTTGAGGGAGCAACACCGCGCGTCGGGCGACCACTCAGGAGCGCGCCTGCGCCCGGGAGCCATGCTCGCCGACCAGCCGACGGCGGGCTCGCGCCGAGTTCGGGGGAGAGGGCTCGCAGCAGACGGGTGCACCGAACGGCGTTGAACAGCGTCCAACGGCACCCAGCGGAGTTCAACTGCACCCACCCCGACCTACAGGTTCTCGTTTCCGCAGATCAGAGGCGGTGCAGCGTACCGCGCGGATCCGAAGAGGTCATCGACGCGACCGCTCTTGGGTGAGCTTCAACATCTGCGGGCGGCCGGTGCGGATGGCCCGCCGGTGGCCGTCCGGCGCCGGCCTACGGGACGCCGGGATCACGAGACGTCCCTTGGCAGTGACTCCAGCATTCGTGCCCGACGGAGCTTGCCCACACCGGTCTTCGGGACGTCCTCGCGAGCAACCGGTGCGACCCGCGCGACGGGCAGCCCGAAGCGCACCCGAACCAGCTCGCTGATCTGCGCCCGCTCCCCGTCCCCGGCCACGCCGGAGCGGGGGTGGAAGAAGACCACGAGGGCGGTCCGCTCTCCTCGCTCGCCCTCGACCGGGCACGCGACGGTGTACGACGGCTCCACGAACGGCAGTTCCTCGACGGCTGCCTCGATCTCGTGACCGTGGTATCTGATGCCATCGATCTCCAGGACGTCGTCGGCGCGTCCGGTCACCGTGAGGGATCCGTCGCGGATGACCGCAAGGTCGCCGGTCTTGAACCAGCCATCCGGAGTGAACGACTGTGGGTTCCCAGGAGGGTCGCCATAGTAGCCGGACGTGATCGGGGCTCCGCTGACCTCGAGCCGCCCCGACACTCCCTGCGGCACTACGTTTCCCTCGTCGTCGACGACCCGGAGACGGACGCCGGGGTGCGGGGCCCCCACCGGCACGTAGCGGCCGTCCGCCGGTTGCGTGTCGGGGTCGAAAACCGCGTCCACGACCCCGGACGAGGTCTCCGACATGCCCCATCCGGGGTGCATCGCCGTGGCCGGTAGGCCGTACGGAGCGAGCAGTGCCAGCAGCCGGTGCGCCGTTCTCGCCTTGATCGACTCGCCGCCGTTCATGATGTACCGCAGCCGGCTCAGGTTCCATGGCCGGCCGCGCAGTTCGTTCTCGCGGTCGACGATGAGGTTGAATGCGAAGTTGGGGGCCCAGGTGGTGTCACATTCATGCTCGCTGATCAGGTCGAGCCATCGCAGGGGCTCCGCCAGGATCCACCCGGTCCGGGCGTGCACCTGGTGGCAGCCGAGCAGGGTGTCACGGACATGGAACATGACAAGGCCACCGACGTGGTCCAACGGCATCCAGTTGAAGGTCCGACTGGCCCACGAGAGCTGGCGAACCTGGATGGTCGCGGTCGACCTGCTGATGATGTTGTGATGGCTCAGCATCACCGCCTTGGGCGCGCCCGTGCTGCCTGAGGTGAGCAGCAGCGTGGCGATGTCGTCGGACCGGGCCCGGCGGAGGTGGGTGGCCGCGGCATTGTGGGCCAGCGCCGGGGCCGCGCCCAGCCAGGAGTCGACGATCGACACGTCCGGCTCAACGGCACTCCCCGTGACGACCCACGGGCGGTCGAGCGCGTCCCACACCCGGGCCAGCCAGGCCTCGGGGGACAGGCGGGTGTCCACCGGAGGGCGCGGCGTCGTCGGGGCGGGCACGAAACCACCCAGGACGCACGCCCAGAACGTACTCAGCAGGTCCCGGTCGTCGTCGATCTGCAGGATCACCTTGTCACCCGGTCGCACACCTCCTCGCCGCAGCCCGGTGAGCACGCGCCGCGCCGCATCCAGCAGCTCCCCATACGTCTGGCGCCGCTCCCTGCCGTGGTCCAGATACACGATGTGGCCCGCTTCCGGCAGCCGCGCCGCGGCGAGGAGAGCGTCACCGAGAACTGCTTGCGGAGATTCCGGTGGCGGTCCACCGTCGAGCACCGAGCCCCCGGATCCTCGTCCCGGCGCGGTCACGGGGCATCGACGGGGCGCGAGGTGTGCGAGGCGGCCGGCCCGGAGACCGGTGGGTTGAAGCGGGAGCGGCCAAGCAGTTGCCAGCGCAGCCGGCTGGCCCGCTCGATGTCCACCACGTGGCTTGTCTCGAACTCGATCAGGCGCCGTGCTCCGGGAAACTCACGGGCGCGCGGTTGGTCCCAGTTGATGCTCGCGGTCCCGCTGAGCTGCAGCGTCCGGCCGGTCTCCCAGTCCAGAAAGGCCAGTCCGCACCGGGGATCGAGCTGGATGTTGCCCAGCGTCATGAAGAAGGAGTTTCCGAGATAGTCCGGCCAGCTCAGGCTCCGCGGGCCGGTCACGGCGACGAAACCAGGCAACCCGCCGCGGTGGTTGGCGTCGGCGCCGTGTCCTGCGGCGTGGCTGCCGATGAAGAACGTGTCCGCCGAACGCACCATGGCCTGCTGATCTGCGCTCAGCTCCCGGGCAACTGTCGCGAGGGGAGCGGCCCGCGCAGCGCTGTCGTCGATGACCGTACGCATCTGGAGGTACTTCGGGCAGTTGCCGAGCACCTGCTCAGTACGCAGCACCAGACCATCTCCCTCTCGGCGGGCGGTGCCGGCCACCTTCACGCGGCGAAGAGTCGGCGGCGAGAGGACCACCATGCCGAAGCTGCCCGGCTGGACGAAGGCGTCCCGCAGCGGATCCCCCGGCGGTGGGAGAGCGTGAACGACGATCGTCCGGTCGTCGACGGGTTCGACGAACCCCTCGTCGCCGGTGAGGACCGTGCACCATACGGCTCCCTCGGCGTCCCTCCCGGACAACGCCACCAGACGTTGCTGCCGGATGAACGCGGCGAAGCCGCCGATGCTCCCGTCGAACATCGGTGAACCCCAGCCGGGAGCGCCCTCGCCTGCCAGGCGTTGGACGGCCTGCTCTCCCTCGTGCGCCACACCCATCCGATTGCCTCCCGACTATGTGCAAGTGGCATCGCCTGCCAACGTGCCGCCCGGACGGATTCTCCGTTCTTCCCGATGGCAGCGGAGCGAGCCACGGCCGTCGCGCCGGCAGATCTATTTAGCCCGACGGGTGTGAAGCCGGTCAAGATCGGTGCAGAACTAGAACTAGAACTAGCACTAGACCTAGACCAAACATGCAGGGCTAAGGTCGGGAGCCAACGTCTTCCGAGTGCGCCTCGCGTCGGTCGTCCATCGCGCATTGCCCTGAGTGGAGGGTCAGCGAAGCGGCAGGGTGACCAAGGCCGCGGAGGGAGCGCTGGTTCGGTACGCTGCGCCGGTCCACCCGGGACTCATCGGTAGCAGCCAGTTCACGTCAGGGTGACGGGGGATTGCGATGTCGTCATGGAGCATCGGAGTCATTGGTGGGGGGCCATCCGCGGTATGCCTGCTCAGCGCACTCGCGAACGCAGGAATGTCACCCGGTATGGTTACGGTTTTCGACATTGGAGAAAAGCTGTGGCGAGGTAAGCCCTATCAGGCCGACCTTCCCGTGCTGCGGATCAATGTACCACCCGAAGAAATGTCCGTACGCGCCGACGAGAAGAACCATTTCCGGGCGTGGCTGGAGGAGCAGAATGCGCTGACCGCCGAGCTGTCTCCCTTCTTCGACCCCGTTGTGCAGTCGTACTTCTTCTCTCGGGAGATGTATGGCGACTATCTGTCGTACAGCGCCGGCTCCTGCTTGACCGCCCTGACCGCTCAGGGTTGGCGGGTGGACGTGGTACGGGAGCGGGTGGAGCGGATCTCACCGGCGGAACGAGGGCTGACGCTGGTGACCGGGGACGCGACCCGGGTCACGGTGGACTACGCGGTGGTCGCCGTGGGGGCTGGTCAGCCCCCCGACGCGTACCCGATCAGCGGCGCACCGGGCTACGTCGCCAACCCCTACCCGGCCCGGTCGTCACTGGCGGGCATCGATCCCGACGCAGCCGTGTCGATACTGGGCAGCGGGCTGACGGCGGTCGACATGGTGCTCGCCCTGACGTCCCAGGGGCACCGGGGTCCGATCCACCTCACGTCCCGAAGCGGCGTGCTGCCGAGCGTCCGGCAGCGACCGGTCCAGCTCACCCTGCGACATTGCACTCCGGAGCACCTCCGTTTCGTTGCCGAGCGGGGGCCGCTCAAGTTGGTCGACCTCGTCGGCATCGTGCGTGCTGAGCTGATCGAAGCGGGTGAGGACACGGGCCTCGTCGAGGCCGAGATCCGGGCGGTCAGGGCAGAGAACCCCGTGGCCCGACTGCGCCGACAACTGGCCGAGGTCGACTCGCCGGCCTTGGGGCTCCGTATTCTGCAGCGGGCGGTCCCGGAGGCGGGCCCGGATCTCTGGCCGCTGCTCTCCGCGGCTGAGCGCTCGACGGTGCTGGGCACCCACCAGCCGACGCTGATGAGCCTGTGCTGCCCGATGCCGCCGGTCACGGCCGCCACCCTGCTCGATCTGCTGGAGAGCGGCCAGGTCACGGTGATCGGCGGATTGCGCGAGGTCACCTCGGTTCCCGGGGACGGTTTCCGCCTCGTCGCGCGCGGCGGCACCTACCGGGCCGATCACGTGATCAACGCCATCAACGCCCGTGCCCGCCCGATGGCCGAGAGCGCTGAACCGCTCTTCCGCTCCCTGGTCCGGGCGGGCCTCGCCGAGCTGCACCCGAACGGCGGCCTCTGTGTGGACCCGCGCTCGAGCCGGCTCATCGCGGAGGGGCGGCTACAGCAGCGGCTCTTCGCGCTCGGTGACCCCGCCGCCGGCAGCTTGTTCTTCACCTTCGGCGTGCAGTCACTGGTTGATCGGGCGACCGACATCGTCACCGCGCTGATCAACGATGTGGGCAGGTCCTCGGGATCGCCCGCTGCCGCTGACGCCACGGTCCTGCAACCCGCCTGACCACTGCCGGTTCGGCCGGTCCGAGCCGACTCGGGTAACCCTGGAGGAAGAATGACGACAACCGAGGGCCTGCGCCCCGCGTACCTGGCTGGCACCCACACCGGGCTGCCGATCCCGAGCAGGCCGACCTTCGACCGCGTCGACGACGAGCGGAGACACCGCAAGCAACGGCTGGCAGCCGCCCTGCGGATCTTCGGCAGGTACGGCTTCGGCGAGGGCATCTCCGGCCACATCTCGGTCCGGGATCCCGAGCACCCGGACCGGTTCTGGGTGAACCCGTTCGGCGTGTCCTTCAGGCTGGTCACCGTCGGCGACCTGATCTGCGTCGACGACACGGGCAGGGTGGTCGAGGGCAGGCATGCCGTCAATCCGAGTGCGTTCGTCATCCACTCACGCATTCATGCGCTCAATCCCGGTGCCGAGGCCGCGGCCCACGCCCACACCACACACTCCCGTGCGCTCGGGACGTTGGGCCGCCTGCTCGAACCGATGGATCAGGAGTCCGCCGCCTTTTACCAGGACCAGGTGCTCTACACCGATTACCAGGGCCCTTCCGTCACCGTCGAACAAGGCGCGGACATCGCGGAGCGGCTCGGCGACAAGCGGGCCATCCTGCTGACCTACCACGGACTGATCACCGTAGGGGGATCGATCGAGGAGGCCGTGCACTGGTTCATCACGTACGACAGCTGCGCGCAGGTCCAGCTGCTGGTCGCCGCGGCCGGCGTCGGAAAGGTCATGAGCCACGAGCAGGCAGTGGCGGCCAAGGACGGCTTCGGCGACGCCCAACTGTCCCGGTTCAGCTTCCAGCTCCTCTACGACGAGATCGTCCGGGATGAGCCGGACCTGCTCGACGAGGGGGCGGGTCGGCACTGACCGCGGCACTCGCCGTCAGCCCCGTCACGCGGTGAGCCCGGACAGCGCGACCGGGTGCGGCAGCGCGGAGTCGCTCGACCAGGCGAGGCAGCCGGTGACGAGCCCGCGGTGCCGGGGATCGTGACGGCGCCGGTCGTCGGCCCGCCCGGGTCGGGCGAGCCCGTGCAGGCCGGCCAGGCCGTTCGGTCATGACCTGGCCGCCGACCGACCGATGGGGCAGTGGCTCCGGGCGGTTAGTGTCTGGCGCGATCACGATCATCACCAGAGTACGGAGCCACAGTGCAGCAGAAGCTTGAGACCCGTGCCTTCGAGCAGGTGGCGTCGATCCTGCAGCCGGGCGAGCAGCCGGTAGCGGCGACCCGCGCCGTCGTCGGGAGGTTCGCGTCCGGTCGGCTCGAGACGGTGGTGAGCCAGACGCTGAAGCAGCAGGGCGGGGGCGCGCTCGGCGCCGCCCTGCTCTCCTCCAGCAGCAAGCAGTTCGTGGTGCTCACCGACCGTCGACTGATCTTCCTGACGCAGACGTTCCTGGGTGGACCCGGCAAGAAGGTCATCGGCGAGGTGCCCCGCGACCAGATCTCGCTCGCCGAGGTCAAGCCGGGCGTCGTCACCCTGCTGCGGATCGCCTTCGGCGCACTCGGTGACGGTGTCGCGCTGACCTTCCCCCGGGTGGACAGGAAGAACGCCGAAGCGCTCGCGGCCGCCCTGCGGTAGGGGCGACCGTTCGGCCTCCCTCCTGCGGCGCGAAGCAACGAAGCGCCCCCTGTTCCGGATCGCCGAGACCCTCGACGGGTCCCACCCTTCCGGCCCAGGGGGCGCTTCCACGTTCCCGGCCCGCCGTTCACGACGGGCCGTCATCAAGGCGCGAGGTCAGACGGCGCTGTAGTCGTTGAAGTAGTGCACGCCGTCGCTGGTCGTGTCGTCGGGATTGGCCCTTCGGTTGGTGTTGAACCAGAGCTTGTCCCCGTTGGCGACGCCGAGCCCCTCGATCTCGAAGAGGTCGGAATATGCGCTGGACGTGATCCTGAACGACAGGCCGCTGTCCGCGTAAATCGTTCCCGAGGCGGTCGAGACGTTGCGATAGACGAGCACGATGCTGACATTGTTGTAGGTCAGCGGGTAATACAACGTGTTGTTGTGGTAGCCGATCCCCTGGGTCACGTACGAGGTGATGTTCGAGACGGTGCTGCCGTTGACCAGGGCATCCTCGATATTCACGTAGAAACCGTAGGTCGTGTTGATGGTGCCACTGGTCGCGTTCAGCGGCAGTGAGCCTCGGTAGAAGGTCCGACCGCTCTTGAAGAGGAAGTAGATGTTGCTCGCGTCCTTGCCGGTGATCTTCATACCGGACATCGCCTTGCCCGCGCCGCCGTACGCGATCGTGTAGCTACCCACCTTGTAGTAGGTGGCCCCCACGTACTTCAGCTTCACGAGGCTCGCGCTGCCGGCTTCCATCGTGACGACGAACATGTAGTAGTTGCCGGCGTTCGAGTGCAGCGCGACGTCGTTGGCGTGGCCGAGCGCGGTCGTGTAGCTGGACCCGTTGTCGCCGTTGGTCATGAGCGTGGTGGTCCCGTCGCTCATGTTGGTGCGGTAGATGACGGCCTTGGTGTTGTCGCCGTTGACCTTCACCGAGTAGGTGTAGGTGGACCCCACGCCGAATCCCTGCGCGGAATAGCAGCCGTTCGCGTTGCCGAGCGTCGCGACGGTGCTGTAGGTGTTGTAGTAGGCCGCACTGGCCGCGGTCGGTGCCGCCACCACTCCGGCGCACAGCGCCAGTACGAACAAGGCGGTTCTCGCCACGCCTCTTGTGAACATGCCCTTCGGCACAGACACCCCCATGATTTTGACCTGCCGCAGGTGCGGTCGGCATTTCACCGCAGCAGTATCTAACGAAAGCAATTCATCTGCTGTCAAGGGCCCGTGTCGATCCCCTGTCCGCCCCCGCCGCCCTCGGCGGCCTTCCGGGGCCCAGCACCAGGAAAGCGGCGGGCCCCGGGCGGACCGGGTCAGGCGCGGATCAGTTGAAGGTCGCGGCCAGCGCCGCGGCCAGCTTGTCGTGACCCGGCTCGTTGGGGTGGGGGGATCCGCCGAAGGCGGTCTTCTGGAGGTCGGTGACCCCGAGCGCCGGAGCCGGGGCGAACCGCACGTTCGCCTGGTCCGGCAGCCCGCTGCGGATCACCGTGTTGAGCTGGTTCGTCCACTGCGCGACGGTCGCCTTCCATCCCGGGTCGTCGATCAGGTCCCGCTCCTGCGAGGGAATCTGCCCGGGTAGGAAGCCGAGCAGGTCCTTGGCGAGGTTCACCCGGTACTGCTCGGCGAGCAGGCCGACGTCGAACCGGGCCGGGCTGATGTCGTAGTAGCCCATCCACACCACCTTGTCGGCGCCGGCGGTGAGCACCTGGTCGGCGATGTCCTCGACATCCGTCTTGATCTGGGGGTAGAGGGCGGGACCGTCCCAGACGGGGACCTCGACCCGGTGGTGGATGTACCGGATCCCGGAGACGTCACCGACGATCTTGCCGTGGCACGCGCCGCCCGCGATGACGTCGGACTTGGCGATGAGGTTGCCGGCCCGGTCGAACCAGTCCATCTGCGCCTGGAGGGGCAGCTTGTTCTCGGTGAAGTGCTTCTGCATGAGGAACCGGTAGTGGTCCATCAGTCCACAGCTGGCGAGGGCCTTCAGCAGGGTCGTCCAGCTGGTGTTGTTCACCCCGCCCGTGCTGACGTAGTAGGCGGCCTTGCGGTCCGCCTTGGCCTGCCGGATGGCCCTGGTGGCCAGATCGATCGGTGGCCAGTTCCTGGCCCAGGCGTTCCCGCAGGCGTCCTGGTGCCCCGGACCCGCCCCGAGGATCTGGCCGGTGCCGTAGCCGGTGCGGGCGAAGTTGTAGTACTCCACGACCCGCTGGTTCCGGTTGATGGCGTACTTGCCGGCGTAGCTGAACAGCATGTCGTTGCCGGGCAGACCACGGAAGTCGGCTCTCGTGTTGCCGACGCAGGCCCCCATCGGAAACGCGTTCATGAACTGCAGGTGGGCGGAGGTGACCGAGTCCCCGGTGGCCACCAGCACCACCGGCTGCGACGGGTTGCGGTTCGGCGGGCAGTAGCGGTCCTTTCGTGCCTCGGTCAGACTCTCGTCCGCCGCGTTGCTCGGGCACGGCGGGGCGGGCGTCGGGCTGGGGGGCGGGTCCGTCGGCCACGTCGGCCCGATGGTGGGCGGTTGGCTCGGGGTGCCCGTCGCGGTCCCGCTGGGGCTGGTCGACGGGGAGGCGCTGGGGCTGCCGGAGGGTGATCCGCTCGGGCTCCCCGACGGGCTGCCCGACGGGCTGCCCGACGGGGAGCCGCTGGGGCTGCCGGACGGTGAGCTGCTGGCGCTGCTGGAGGGCGACGGGGAGCCGCTGGGGGTGGCCGACGGAGAACCGCTCGGACTCGCCGAGGGGGAGCCGCTGGGGCTGGCCGAGGGAGACCCGCTCGGACTGGTCGAGGGTGAGGTGCTCGGGCTGGCCGACGGGGACCCGCTCGGGCTGCCGCTCGGCCCGGACGGCGAGCTGGGGCATGGCGAGGGACTGCCGCTCGGGCTGCTGCTCGCCGGAGGGCTCGGGCTGCCGGTGGGACCGCTCGGGTACGTCCCGACGGCCTGTGGCGCCACCCCGACCGCGGCCCGGGTCCCGGCCACGGTCGGCTGCACCGGGGTGTTCGTCGCGGTCGGGGTCGCCGGCGGGCAGTCCTGCTCGTCCCGCCAGTCCTGCTCCAACGCCTGGTGCACGTCGGCGGGCAGCGGCTCCCCGTCCGGGATGCAGGGGTCGAAGGTCCACCGGGTGGGCACTCCCCGGTAGGTGATGTCGCGGGTGCAGATTCCCGGGTCGGCGCCGGGCTGGGCCGCGACCGGGCTGATGGTCAGCGGCTCGGGGGCCCCGACGTGGACACCGGTTCCCAGCATGAGGCTGAGGACGGCCACCGCCGCCAGGGCCGCGGTGCCGGCCCCCCATGCCTTGCCACTCGGTCGTAACGCGGATCTCATGAGCTGGCGTCTCCTCTCGGGCTGTCAGCCGGGGCGTACGGCGCCGATCCGCGCCGCTACGCCTCGCGGGGAACGTAGCCAGGGGTGATAATTCGTCGATGAGTCCGCGGTGAAGCGATGGGACTGGGCGGTGCGGATAAGGGCGCTGGGACCGATGCGGATCTGGGACGGCGCACAGTGGACACCGATCCGCGCGCCTCACCACCGCATCGTGCTGGCCGTGCTGCTGGCCGAGGCCGGGCGGCCAGTGAGCAGGGACCGACTGGTCCACGAGATCTGGGGCGGGCGGCCGACCCGGACGGCGACCAGCGCCGTCAACGGTTACGTCATGCGGCTGCGTCGGTTGCTCGGCGCGGGTGAGGCCGGCGAACTGGTCAGCCGTGCGGCCGGCTACGAGCTGGTGACCGGCGAGGACGCGGTGGACATCCAGGTGTTCGAGCGGATGGTACGCGCCGGGAAGCGGGAGGCCGCCGAGGGTCGGGTCGCCGATGCGGCGCGGCAGCTGTCCGAGGGCCTGGCCCTGTGGCGCGGCCCGGCGCTGGCCGACGTGCCCGACACGCTCACCGTGTCGGCCGAGGCGGCCCGCATGGAGCAGTTGCGACTGGCGGCGTACGAGGAACGCTTCGCCGCCCAACTGGAACTCGGCCAGCACGGGGAGATCGTCGAGGAGCTGGCCGCGCTCGTTGACGCGCATCCGATGCGTGAGCGGCTCTGCCGGTATCTGATGATCTCGCTCTACCGCTGCGGGCGCCGCGCGGAGGCACTTGAGGCGTACCGGCGGGTCCGCGACGTACTGGTCACCGAGACCGGGCTCGAACCGGGCCCGGAGCTGCGGGACCTGGAACGTGCCGTGCTCACCGACGACCGGAGTCTCGCCGCGCCCGCCGTCCGGCCGGTGACCCCGGCGCAGCTGCCGGCCGCGGCCACCCACTTCGCCGGCCGCCACGACCAGCTGGCGGCCCTGGACGCCCTGGCCCGGCAGCGGCCCGTTCCTCCGGTGGTCGTCACCGGCCTGGCCGGGGTCGGCAAGACGGCCCTGGCGGTCCGCTGGGGGCACGCGGTGCGTGACCGGTTCCCCGACGGCCAGCTCCATCTGGATCTGCGTGGCAGCTCGCCACGACCGCCGGTGACACCGATGGCCGCGCTCGTCCACTTCCTCCAGGCCCTGGGCGTGCCGCCCGAGCAGGTTCCCGCCGAGCTGGACGAAGCGGTCGGGCTCTACCGCAGCGTGACCGCCCTCCGGCGGATCCTCGTGGTCCTCGACAACGCCGCGGAGCCCGACCAGGTACGTCCGCTGCTGCCCGGCGGGGCCGGCTGCGTCGTGCTGGTCACCAGCCGCGAGCAGCTACGTGGCCTGACCGCCCGGGAGGGCGCGGTCAGGCTGCCGCTGGACGTGCTCTCCCCGGACGAGGCCGGTGACCTGCTCGCCGAGCTGCTGCCCGGGGCGCCCGGGCGGGACACCGCGGAGCTCGCCCGGCTCTGCGGCTATCTTCCGCTGGCCATCCGCATCGCCGCCGCCAACCTTCGGGCCGAGCTGACCCCGATCGGGCAGTACAACCAGCGACTCGCGGCCGGTGACCGGCTGGCGGCGCTGGGCGTTCCCGGTGACGCCACGACCGCCACCGTCGCCGCCTTCGACCTCTCGTACGAGGCGCACCCGCCGGCCACCCGCCGGCTGTTCCGGCTGCTGGGCATCGCTCCGGGGGACGTCGTCACCCCGCCGGCTGCCGCGGCCCTGGCCGACATGCCGGTGGCCGAGGTCGAGCCGATGCTCGATGCCCTGGCCCGCGCCCACCTGTTGGAGCAGGTGGCCCGCGGCCGCTACCGGTGGCACGACCTGGTCCGCCTCTACGCCCGGCGGCGTGGTCTGGTCGAGGACACCGACCGGGAGGCCGCGCTCGACCGCCTCTACGACCACTACCTGTCCAGCATGGACCGGGCCGCCAGTCTGCTCTATCCGAGCGTCGTCCGGCTGCCGTTGCCGGCGAGTGTGAGCGGGCGGCACCGGGTCGAGCTGCCGACCGCCGACGCGGCGCTGAGTTGGGTGGAGGCCGAGCGAGGCAACCTGGTGGCCGCGGTGGTGGCGGCCGGGCCGGGACATCGTACGGCCGCCTGGCGACTCACCGACCACCTGCGCTGGCACCTGGACTTCACCTCGCCGTCGGCGGAGTGGCTGCCGGTCACCGAGGTCGCCCTGGATCACGCCCGAGCTGATGACGACCCGTTGGGGCAGGCCGCCGCGTACCTGAGCCGGGCCACCGTCCTGCTGGCGACCAGCCGGTACGCCGAAGCGCTCGACGACTTCCAGCGCGCGCTCGGCTTCGCCCGGCAGGGTGGCTGGGCCGAGGGGGAGGGGTGCGCGTTGAGCAACCTGGCCCACGTCTCGTTCGAGACCGGCAGGTTGGACCTGGCCGCCCGGTACAGCCTCGACGCGCTGGAGATCGACACCAGGATCGGCCGGTTGGCCGGCCAGCTGGCCCGGCTGGCCAATCTCGGCAACATCCGCCTCCAGCAGGGCCGGTTGGCCGAAGCCATCAGCCACTGCGAGCAGGTCACGGAGCTCGAGGGCAGGATCGGCGAGTGGCACGGGCAGGGCACGGCGCACGGCTGCCTGGGCGAGGCGCATCTGCTGCTCGGCCGCTACGACGAGGCGTCGACCTACCTCGCTCAGGCACTGACCACTCACCGGCGGGCCCGGGCGCGCAGCTGCGAGGCCGACACCCTGCGGCTGCTGGCGGCGGTGCACGGGGCGACGGGCGACCTCGGCGAGGCGCGCGGCGAGGCGGCGGAGGCCCTGCGGATCGCCCGCGAGGTCGGCGACCGTTGGGTCGAGGCCCACGCCCTGCTGGCCCGGGCCGAGCTCGACCTGCGGGCCGGGGACGCCGACCCGGCGATCGACCACCTTCAGCAGGTCCTCGCCCTGGCGCGGGGCGACGGGGCCCGGCATGCCGAGGCGCAGGCGTTGATCTGTCTGGCCCGGGCCCACCGGCTGCGCGGTGCGACCGGCACCGACCAGGTGCGGGCGTACGCGACGCAGGCGCTGGTCATCTGCCGGGAGTACGGCTACGAGCTGTTGGAGAAGGACGCGCTGACGGTGCTCGGTCAGTGCGCGTCGCCGTCCACCGGGGTCGGCTGAGGTCCCGAATGTCCGGCGATCCGGACCGCCGCCGCGGCGCCGGGGCGGCGGAGGAGGCCGCGCCCGCACCCGGCGGGTCCGGGGCGGACGTGGCCGCCCCGGACCCGCCGGTCCGGTGTCCGGGCAGGTCGGACCGTCAGAGCCCGTCCGGGCCCTGACGGCGCAGGTCGTCCACCGTCGACATGGCCTGTCGCAGTTGGGACAGCCAGTCGTCGGTGTGTCGGCCGACGAGCCGGACGCACCAGGCGAGCGCCTCCGAGCGGGAGCGGGCCACACCAGCGTCGACCAGCGTGTCGAGGATCTGTCGTTCGGGTTGGCGCAGCCGGGTCATCACCGGCGCCGCCAGGTGGGAGAAGAGCTGTTCGGCGTCGCCGCACCGGACGCCCCAGCTCACCTTGCGCCGGTAGCGGTGCTCGGCCTGCCGGGCCACCCGGATCCGGTCGTCGCGGGTGTCCTCGCGGAACTGGTGGATCCGCCCGGAGCGGGCGGCGGTGCGGTCGGCGTCGGTGGCGTCGTCGGCCAGTTGGGGTTCGGGGAGACGCCCCCAGATGATGATCTCGTCGCGGTCGATGACGATCTGTGGCGGCTCGGCGAACCAGCCGTCCGGTACGGCCCCGGTGATCCAGCCGGTGGCGCCGTCGGCGGGCGGCGGGTCCTGGCGAGCCCCGTGCGGGGCGGTACGAGGGGACACGGCAACCTCCTGCGGTCTCGGATTACATGATTACATGATTACGAGTCCGATCCACGGAGTTCAGCGCAGGGCGAACGTGCGGGCCGCGGTCGGCCGGCTCGGGCGCACCCAGGCCGGTCCGCGTGGGCAAACGAGGTGCAGGTCCTGGGCGGCGTACTCGCCACTCGGGCGGCGTTCCGCCCGCCGGCGTCACAGGTGACGCCGGCGGGCGGGAGCGGTCAGAAGATGTTCATCGCGATGCCGTTGGTGAGCGAGGTCGAGCTCTGCACACCGTCGATCTTGACCGGGTTGCCGGAGACGTGGTCGACGTAGATCCGCATGATGAAGGTCCGCGTCCCGCAGCCGGCGTCGATCGGGATGCTGGACAGGCCGAGGCTCGCCACGTAGTGGTGGGCGTCGTCGCGGATGGTCTTGCGGGAGGTCGTGGTGCTCGTCGTCCGGCAGGTGTGCGCGGTCGTGTCCAGCTGGATGAACTCGAGGCGTACGTCGACCACCGCGTCGGTGCCGCGGGGCTTCTCGTACCCGGCGATGCCGCTGGTGCACGAGCTGGTGCCGGTGTAGCAGGTGGTGAGCTCCAGGGTGGCCAGCGCCTGCACGGAGGTGGCGGTGGTCGCGGCGGTCCACTTGTAGACGGGGGTGCCGTCGTTGTAGAAGACCCAGGCCGACGAGGTGCCGGCACCGACGTAGGTGCAGGTGCTGGAGGTGCCGGTGCTGTTGCAGGCCGGGTTCTGCCACCAGCGGGCGCCGACCTGGTTGCTGTTGCTGACCTCCAGCCAGGTGTCCGTGGCGACGGCGGTCAGGTAGTAGTTGTCCAGCGAGCTGGACGCCGTGTACGCGTACAGGCCGCAGGTGTAGGTGCCAGCCGAGGGCGCGGTGAAGAGCAGGTCGGCGTAGATGGGCAGATGCCCCGGCACGGCGTAGTAGCTGGTGTCGGAGCCCTCGTGGTTGCGCGACGACGTCGAGGTGACCCCGACGACCGCGCCGGTGGAGTCGACGCACTTGAGGGTGTCGTTCATCGCCACCACCTGGGTCACGCTGCTGGTCGCCTCCAGCCGCCCGCGTACGTGCCGGGACTCTCCGGCCGCGAGGGTGACCATCCTGCTCAGCAGGCGCTCCTCCGTGTTCGGGTAGAAGTTGTTCGCGCTGCTCAACGTGACCCTGGTGACGGACCCCGAGTCGGCCCGTGCCACCTGGGCGGGCGCGGCGACGAGCAGCACCGCCGCGACCGCGGTGAGAAACCTCCGCAAGACCTGCCTCCTGCCGTGGGGGTGGGCGGCGGCCCCGGTCGGGTGCGTAGCCGGGGAGTGCGAGGGCACCGGCCGGCGGAGCGCCGCCTCGAAGCGGATGGATGCTATCGCGGCGCCCCGCCGCCCGTGGGACCGTGGCGCGACGGGCGCGAATGGTCTCGAGCCGGGTCGTCCCGGCACTGGTAGGCCCACCCTTTGTTGTGGACTGACCGGCCTCCGCGGGAGCCCGGCGGGGAGCAGGTCGGTACGCCGGGTGGGCGGACACGATGACTCCAGCCGGGGCGGCCAGGCTGGCGGCGGACCGTTACCTTGGCTCCTGACGTAGAGTCGGCGACGTGAACAGGGCTCGGTTGTCCTTGGACCACTGCACGCGGGACGCCAGTTCGTCGCAGAACCCGTCGGCAACCCAGGAGCGCTGTGGCTCCAGCCCTCGTTCGGCTAATGCACGCACGTTGCGGCCGGTCAACTGTTGTCGACGGATCACTGCCTCGACGAGCCCCTCACTGGTGGCCATGCCGTACTCCTCGGCGAAGAGCTCGATACGGCGTACGCGGTCCGGCGGTGCCGTGAAGCCCTGCCAGCGCATCGCGTGCGCATCGTCGCGGAATGGTGCCAGGTACTCCAAGGCGTATGCAACGTCGTCCAGCGCGTCACCCGGCTGGGCGAAGTCGAAATCCACCAGGCCCACCGGCCGCAGGCCGTCCCAGATCACGTTCCACGGCCCGAAGTCGCCGTGGCAGATGACCTCACCGGACCGGGCCGGCCGGTCGGACAACGCCCAGCACGCCCCATCCGGTGCGACGAATCCGGCCACCGCCTGGTGGTAGTCGCGCAGCAGCCGGGCGAGCGATCGCAAACCGGCCTCGGGCACCGCCCGCTGCCAGCCGACCGCCCCGGACTCGCCCTGTATGAAGCCGAGGACCTCCGTGCCGTCGACCACGCCGAACGGCTTCGGAACGCAGGTGAATCCAATTCCGTGCAGATATTCCAGCAGCGCATGCACCGTCGGAGTCCACCACCCGGCAGGCCGATACACCCGATCATCGACCACGATGATCCGCTGCTGCACCATGCCCCGACAGTAGCCGCCGTCACCGACCAGCCAACCGCCCGGGCGGCGTCACCATCGGTACCACAACACGCCTTCACCTTCGGGTCCGCCACTCGGAATGAGAGCGGGCGCGCTGTCGAGTCGAATGTTCTGTCCAGTTGAGCCGGCGATCCGGACGGTGACCAATCGCACCGGCCGGCCCGGCCCGCCAGCCCGTTTCCCGGCGACACCGCAACCGGCTACCCGGCGCCCGACGGCGGCCGGCGCCAACCGTGCTGCGGCAACAGCCCGGCCCGGCGCAGCTCGGCCAGGGTGGGCGCGCCCGCGTCGCGGGGGGAGAGGGTGGGCACGTCGACCGGCCAGTCGATCGCCAGCTCGGCGTCGAGCGGGTGCACCGCGCGCTCCCGCGCCGGGTCGTAGCCGGTCGAGCAGAGGTAGCTCACGGTCGCGTCGTCGGTCAGCGCGCAGAAACCGTGCCCCAGCCCTTCGCCGAGGTGGACCGCCCGCCGGTCGGCGTCGTCCAGGCGTACGGCCTCCCAGCGACCGAACGTCGGCGAGCCGACCCGCAGGTCCACCACCACGTCCAGCACGGCCCCGCGTACGCAGATGACGAACTTCGCCTGCCCGGGCGGGACGTCGGCGAAGTGGATGCCGCGTACCACCCCGCGCGCCGAGACCGACAGGTTGGCCTGGGCGACCGGGAACGGGCGCCCCGTCACCTCGGCGAGCAGGTCGGCGCGGAACCACTCCAGGAACAGGCCACGCTGGTCGCCGTGCTGCTGCGGGGTGAGCGTCCAGGCGCCGGCGATGCCCATCGGCGCGATTCTCACCGGGACGCCGTCCCGCCCGGCTGCCCGGCCAGCAGGCCGAGCAGGTATCCGCCGTAGCCACTGGGCAGCAGGGGCTCCGCCAGGGCGCGCAGCTGCACGTCGCCGATCAGGCCGGCCCGCCAGGCCACCTCCTCGACGCAGCCGATCTTCATGCCCTGCCGCTCCTCGATCACCCGGACGAACTCGGCGGCCTGCACCAGCGAGGCGAAGGTGCCGGTGTCCAGCCAGGCGGTGCCCCGGTCGAGCACCGTCACCGTCAGCTCGCCCATCCGCCGGTACGTCTCGTTGACCTCGGTGATCTCCAGTTCGCCCCGGGCGCTGGGGGTGAGCCCACGGGCGATGTCGACCACCCGGTTGTCGTAGAAGTAGAGCCCGGGAACCACGTAGCGGGACCTGGGCCGGTCCGGTTTCTCCTCGATGGAGAGCACCCGACCGTCCGCGTCGAACTCGACCACCCCGTACGCCTGCGGGTTGGCCACCGGGTACGCGAAGACCCGGCCCCCGACGGGCTCGCGGTAGGCGGCGAGCTGCCGCCCGAGCCCCGCACCGTGGAAGATGTTGTCGCCGAGGATCAGCGCCACCGCGTCGTCGCCGATGAAGTCCGCGCCGATCACCAGGGACTGCGCGATGCCCGCCGGTCGTTCCTGGGTGCGGTATTCCAGGGTGAGCCCGAGGTGACCCCCGTCGCCGAGGAGCCGCTGGAACTGGTCCCGGTCCTCCGGCCGGGTGATCACCAGGATCTCCCGGACGCCGGCCATCACCAGTGTGGAGAGCGGGTAGTAGATCATCGGCTTGTCGAAGACCGGCATCAGCTGCTTGGACACGGCCCTGGTGATGGGCCAGAGCCGGGAGCCGGCGCCGCCGGCCAGGATGATTCCGCGCACCATCGCAACGATACGTGCCGATGGCTGGGTGCGCGGCGGTCGAGCCGTGCGCCGTAGCGGGCCGGGACGTAAGCTCACCGAGCTGTGAGGGAACCTGCCGCCGGCGACCGCCCGACGACCCGGCTGCTCGTCACCGGCGCCGGCGGGCTGCTCGGCCGTGAGCTGCGTACCGTCCTCGCCGCCCGGCCGGACCTGACGGTGACCGCGGCGACCCGGGCCGACCTGGACGTCACCGACGCCGCCGCGGTACGCGCCGCCGTCGCCGGCCACGACGCGGTGTTCAACGCCGCCGCCTTCACCGACGTGGACGCCGCCGAGCGGCAGGAGCGGACGGCCACCGAGGTCAACGGCCACGCCGTGGCCCACCTCGCCCGCGCCTGCGCCGAGACCGGCGCCCGGCTGCTGCACGTCTCCACCGACTACGTCTTCGCCGGCGACACCGACCGGCCGTACGCCGAGTCGGCCCCGCCCGCCCCGATCAACGCCTACGGGCGGTCGAAGCTCGCCGGCGAGCTCGCGGTCGCCCGGCTGCTGCCCGACGCCGGCTGGGTGGTCCGCACGGCGTGGCTCCAGTCGGCCCGCGGGCCGAGCTTCGTCACCACGATCCTGCGCCTGGCGGAGCGCCAGGAGCAGCTGCACGTCGTCGACGACCAGTACGGGCAGCCCACCTGGGCGCGGGCGCTGGCCCGGCAGCTCGTGGCGCTGCTGGACGCGGCGCTCGCGGGTCGGGCCGCGCCCGGCGTCTACCACGGCACCTGCGCCGGCCGGAGCAGCTGGCACGAGCTGGCCCGGGAGGTCTTCGCGCTGCGCGGCCTGGACCCCGACCGGGTCCGCCCGATGCCCCGCAGCCGACTGGCGGACCGGGCCCCGCGCCCGGCCTGCACCGTGCTCGGGCACGACCGGTGGGCCGAGGCCGGCCTGCCGGCCCTGCCGCACTGGCGGGTCAGCCTCGCCGAGGCGGCGGCCGACGCCGGCTGGTCGCCCGGCCTCCGGTGAGCCCGAGTCGACGGTGAGCCCGGGTCGACCATGGACACATCGACCACCGTGAGCCTATGGTCACTGCGACCGTGCCCGTGCCCGCCCGAGGAGCCGCATGGCCGTCTCCGTCTCCCTCGACGAGCTCCTCGGCGACCAGGTGCGGCGTGACCCGTACCCGTTCTACGCCCGGCTGCACCGGCTCGGGGAGGTCGCCGCCCTGCGCCCCACCGACCCGCACGCCCTGGTGGTGCACGGCTACGACGCGGTCAACCGGGTGCTCCGGGACCCGGTGTTCCGGGTGCTCGGCTCGGAGTACCTGGACCGGGCCGGAATCCGCTGGCGGCAGCACGCCGTCACCCGCATCCTCCAGACGTCGATGCTCAACGCCGGGGCCGGCGACCACCTGCGGGCCCGGCAGCTGTTCAGCCAGGCGCTGACCCCACGCCGGGTCGCCGCCCTGGAACCGGCGATCCTGCGGATCACCGACGGGCTGCTCGACGAGCTGGCCGAGGCGGGCGCGGACGGTAGGCCGGTGGACTTCATGGCCGCGTTCGCCCTGCGGTTGCCGAGCGACGTCGTCGGTGAGCTGCTCGGCGTGCCGGAGGCCGACCGGGCGTGGTTCCCGTCCCGGGTGCGCACCTTCGACGCGGTGCTCGAGATCGGGCGGCGGTCGATGCGGGAGATCCGCGCCGCCAACGACGCGGCGGGGGAGTTGACCGGGTACTTCACCGAGCTGCTGGCCGCCCGCCGGGCACGACCCCACGACGACCTGGTCTCGGCGCTGGTCGCGATCCGCGACCGGGACCCGGAGCAGCTGACCGCGGACGAGCTGCTGGCCAACCTGATCATCATGTACAACGCCGGGTTCCGGACCACCGCGAACCTGCTCGGCAACGGGCTGGCCCTGCTCGTGGAGCGCCCGGACGCCCTGGCCGTGCTGCGCGCCGACCCCACCCTCGCCGCGTCGTACGTCGAGGAGATCCTGCGCTTCGAGCCACCGGTGCACTTCGCGCTCCGGTACGCCGGGCACGACACCGAGGTCGGCGGCCTGCCGGTCGCGGCCGGACGGACCGTGGTGGTGCTCACCGGCGCGGCCAACCGGGACCCCCGCCGGTTCGCCGACCCGGACTCGTTCGACCCCTCCCGCGTCGACAACCGCCACCTGGCCTTCAGCGCCGGCCCGCACTACTGCCTGGGCGCGGCCCTCGCCCGGGCGGAGGGGCGGTTGGTCCTGCCCCGCCTGCTGGACCGCTTCCCGGACCTCACGCTCGCCGCGGCGCCCGGCGACCGTCGCCAGCTCATGCTGCGCGGGTACGACCGGCTGCCGGTACGCCTCACCGCGCCGGTGCCCCCGCTGTGAGCAGGGGGACCTTGCCAAACCGTTCCGATCGAGTAGGGTCGATGCACCACGCGGTGCCGCGCCGTCGGTCCGGCGGCGTCCCAGCGGACAGGAGACACCGGAGATGACCGATGAGATCCGCACGTTCCTCTTCGCCGCGCTGACCGAGATGAAGTACGACGCCGAGGACGCCGACGACGACACCGTCTTCGGTCCGGCCGGCCTCGACGTGGACTCCCTCGGCCTCGCCGAACTCGCCGTCCGGGTGGAGGACCGGTTCGGCGTCGCGTTCGACGACGACGAGGCGGAGGACCTCGCGATGATGACCGTCGGCGAGCTCTGCCGATCGGTGCAGGCCCGCATCCAACCGGCCTCGGCGCACTGAGCCGGCGCCGGCGTCGTACCGGTCGGTGACCGGTGCTCCTCGACCCGAAGGGATCAGCGTGCGGCCGATCGTCACCGTGACCGGCGTCGGACTGGTCAGCCCGGTCGGCGCCACCGCCGCCGAGGTCTTCACCGCGGTGGGCGAAGGCCGATCCGGACTCACCCGCCCGCCCGAGGGCCACCCGGTCCACGGGGTGGTCGACGTCGCCGGGTTCAGCCCGCCGATCGACCCGGCCAGCGTGCTGCCCGGCCCGGAGTCCCGGGTGGTGGACCGCTCGATCGTCATGGCCCTCAGGGCGGCCGAGGACGCCCTGGCCGACGCCGGCGTGCAGGTCGGCCGGGACGTCGACCCGTACCGGATCGCCGTCATCGTCTCCGGCGTCGGCGGACTGTCCACCCTGGAGAGCCAGGTGCTGGAGCGGGCCCGGCGCGGGCGGTTCGGGGTCAGCCCGTACATGCTGCCGGGGACCCTGCCGAACATGGGCGCGGCCCGGATCGCCATCCGGTTCGGCGTGCGCGGCTACACCTCCTCGATCGGCACCGCCTGCGCGGCCGGCGCCCAGTCCATCGGTGAGGCGGTGCGGATCCTGCGCGCCGGCGAGGCCGACATGGTGCTCTGCGGGTGCAGCGAGGCGCCGCTGTTCCCGACCTTCGCCGACGCGTTCGGCAACGCCCGGGCGCTGGCCCGCGGCTGGTCGGACCCGACCGCCGCGAGCCGGCCGTTCGACCGCCGCCGCAACGGTCTCGTCCTCGGCGAGGGGGCGGGCGTCCTGCTGCTGGAACGCGCCGCGCACGCCGCCGCGCGCGGGGCCCGGCGCTACGCCGACGTGCTCGGCTGGGGCGCGACCAACGACGCCCACCACCCGACCACCCCCCGCCCGGACGGCACCGGCGCGGCGCAGTGCATGCGGATCGCCCTGCGCGACGCCGGCCTGCGACCCGACGACATCGGCTACGTCAACGCCCACGGCACCGGCACCCGGGCCGGGGACGCCGCCGAGGCGACCGCCCTGCGGGAGGTCTACGGCAGCTCCACGCCACCGGTCAGCTCGACCAAGGGCGTGACCGGGCACCTGCTCGGCGTCTCCGGGGTCGTCGAGGCCGCCGTCTGCGCCGAGGTGCTGCGGACCGGCCTGCTGCCACCCACCCACAACCTCGACGACCCGGACCCGGCCTGCGAGATGGACCTGATCCGCAAGGAGCCGCGGGCGGTCCCGGTGCGGGCGGTGCTCTCCAACTCGTTCGGCTTCGGCGGCCACAACGTCAGCCTGGTCCTGGGCCACCCGGAGCCGCTGCCCGGGTGAGGCGGGCGTGCGACCGAGGACTCAGCGGACCGTGACCAGGGTGGCCGCCTCGTGCCGGCGGACGCTGACCGCGAAGTGCGGGTCCAGCATGTCCACCAGGTAGTCGAGGTCGGCCACCAGCGGCACCGGCAGCAGTGCCCGCTGGTCGACCTCGCGGTGCGAGGCGACCAGCTCGATCCGATCGGCCTTCAGCAGGCCCCGGGTCAGGAAGGCCGGCAGGTCGTCGGGGAGGAAGCACCGCCACAGGTCGACGTTGACGATCAGCTTCAGCGTGCCGGCCCGGAACTGCTGCAGGACGGTGCCGAGCAGGTGCGAGTTCGTCGGGCCCGGCGGGGTCGCGTGGTCGAAGGTGTGCGAGCCGGCGCCGAGCGGCAGGGTGGCGACGCCGTTGCCGACCACCAGGGCCGCGGCGGTGGCCAACTCGTCGCGCAGCGCCGCCGGCAGCGCCTCCGGTCGGCCCAGCCCGAGCCGCCGGTACGCCTCGATGGCCGCGCCGTAGATGCGGATGCGCCCCAGGTGCCGGCCGAAGGTGTTCAGGCCGTACAGCACCTCGACGTCGTAGCGCAGGTGCTTGCGCAGCAGGTACTTCATGTTGTCCATCGAGGCGATCCCGTTGGACGTCTTGCGGAAGTGGGGGAGGTGGTAGGAGAGCGCGTCGGCGTCCAGCCGGAACAGCTCCGGTGGCGCCCCGTGCAGGTGGAAGACCCGGTAGAAGAAGTCGAGGTCCTCGAAACCCCACTTGATCATCGCCTCGTCGAAGCCGCCGACCCGCCGGAACGACTCCCGGTCCACCGAGGCGTTGTGGGTCAGCCCGAGGACCCACGGCGCACTCGGGAAGTCCCCCATCCGCTGCGGGTGGGCGGTGTCCTCCAGGCGCGGGTCGCCACGCTCGGCGTCCAGCATCGCCGGGACGACCTCCTCGCCGCGGCGCACCGCGTCGGCGCCCGCCCAGTCGAGGTCGTACCGCTGGCCGAGCAGCACCCCGGGGCGGCCGGCTCGTCCGGCGTGGAAGTCGCGGTGCCGCTCCAGCAGCCGGGGGTGGGCCACCGTGTCGGCGTCCAGGAACATCAACGTGTCCGCCTGCGCCCGGGCGGCCGCCGCGTTGCGGTTGGCGCTGCGACCCCGGTTGCGGTCGCTGCGTACGCAGCTGGCCCGCAACCGGTCGGCGTACTTCGCCACGACCGGCTCCAGCGGCACCGTGGAGCCGTCGTCGCCGACGACGACCTCGAAGTCCTGCGGGGGCAGGCTCTGCCGGGTCAGCGAGTGCAGGGTGGCGTCGAGGGCGGAGCCGTTCTCGTGCGCCGGCACGACGACGCTCAGCCGAGGTCGGTCCATGGTCAGCGGGGCGTGGAGTTGGCGGTGATGTAGTCGGCCAGGTCGCCCAGGGTGGTCATCCGGTCCTCGTCGAGGTCCTCCACGTCGATCTGGATCTCCAGCTCGTCCTCCAGCTCGAGCAGCAGCTCCAGCGCCAGCGAGGAGCTGAGGCCGAGCTCGTCCATCAGCTGGGTGCGTTCGGTGACCGGCTCGGTGGGTTTCAACATCCGGGTCAGCAGGGCCGTCAGGCGGCCGACGACCTGCTCGCGCGGCGCCGCGGCCGTCGTCGTGTCCGGCTCTAGCACCGGTGGCCCCGCGGGGCGGTCGAACGCTCCAGCATGGACCCATCAGAGCAAAGGACATCGGTGAGTGTCAACGGTTCGGCCGTCGGGGGCGGGCCGGCACCGGCCGGTTCGACGGCGTACGGCGCCTCACCGGCCAGCGCGACCGCGACCCGGAACGCGCCGCCGGTGGCCACGTCGGTGAGCCGGTAGCTGCCGGCCGACCCGACGGTCACCACGTCGCCCCGGTGCACCGGCAGCGCCAGGTGCGGCCAGAGCCGGGCCCCGGCCGCCTTCACGGCCGCCTCCTTGCGGGTCCACAACCGGGTGAAGCGTGCCTGCCGGGCCGCCCGGTCGCCCGCGTCGGCCACCAGCCGGGCCTCCCGTGGATCGAAGAACCGGGCGGCGAGGGCCGCCGGGTCCCGACCCGGCGCCGGATGCTGGATGTCCACCCCGATCGCCCGCCCGGCGCTCACCGCCACCGCGACGAGACCACCGGAGTACGACAGGCTGGTGTGCGGCCCGGCCCCCGGCCCGGTCAACGTCGGCTTGCCGTGCCGGCCCCGGGTCCAGGTCAGGTCCCCGGGCGCCACGCCCACCGCCCGCCCGACCAGCAGCCGCAGCGCGCCGTGCGCGACGGTGAACCGGTCGCGCAGCGACGGGCTCCCGAGCGCGGCGGCGCGGGCCCGCTCGGCGGGGTCGAGCACCGCCACGCACCGGGCCAGCTCCCGCCGGCCGGCGGTGGCCGACAGCACCCAGAGCCGCACGGTGTCCCGCATGGACCGAAGGGTAACCGCCGCCGACCCGCAGGACGTTGACAGACACCGATGCCGTTGCTCTGATGATGCGGTGATCGCGCAGACCGCCGAGGCGTGCGTCCCCGTCCCCTTCGCCGGCCCGGGCGCCGGGACCGCGCCGCTGACCTGGGGACAGAAGGCGATCATGCAGGACATGCGGGAGACCGGCTGGACGCACAACGTCAGCGGCGCGAACCCGATGCCCGCCGGGATCACCGTCGAGCAGGTGGCCGCGCAGCTGAGCGACCTGATGGGCCGGCACCCGGCCCTGCGGATGCGGCTCGGCACCGACGACCGGGGCCGACCCTGCCAGGTCGTGTCGGCCTCCGGTGAGCTGCCCCTAGACGTGGTGGACGTCCCCGACGACGCAGACCCCGCCGACGTGGCGACGTACGCCTACCAGCTGGGCCACTTCCGGCTGCTGACCCCCTACGACCTGCACCGCGACTGGTCGGTGCGGATGGCGGTGGTCCGGCACCGGGGCGCCCTGGTGCACCGGGTGCTGACCCTCGACCACCTCGTGGTGGACGGCACCGCCACCGCCCTGCTCATGGCCGACCTCGGCCTGGTCGACCTGGCGGCGCGGCGCACCCCCGATCCGCGAACCGTGCAGCTGCTCGACCTCGGCCGGCGGGAGGAGACCCCGCCGCTGCGCCGGGTCAGCGACCGGGCCGTACGCCACTGGGAGGCGCACCTGCGGTCCATCCCGCCGCTGACCTTCGGCGGGCCGGGCGAGCCCGGCGGCCGGCAGGGCCGGCGGTACTGGCACGGCCGGTTCAGCTCGCCCGCGGCGTACCTCGCGGTGCAGGCCATCGCCCGGCGGACCCGGACCGACACCTCGCGCGTGCTGCTGGCCGTCATCGCCGTGGCCGTCGGCCGGGCCACCGGGGTCAGCCCGCTCACCGCGAAGCTCATCGTCGGCAACCGGTTCCGGCCGGGCTTCGCCGAGGCGATCGCCCCGTTGAGCCAGAACGGCGTCCTGACCGTCGACACCGCCGACACCACCGTGGACGAGGTGGTGTCCCGGGCCCGGCGGGCGGCGGTCGCCGCCGGCAAGTACGCCTACTACGACCCGGCGCAGCTGGAGGAGCTCACCGCCCGGTTGGACGGCGAGCGCGGCCATCCGGCCCGGGTCACCTGCCGGATCAACGACCGGCGGGTGGTGACCCGGCGGGCGGCGGAGGAGGGGGCGCGCGACGACCGGGTGACCGCCGACCTGATCCGCCGGCGGGCCGCCGAGACCTTCCTGGTCTGGGACGGCGCCCTGGACCACCTGCACGAGCAGGTCTTCATCACCGTCGAGGACCAGCCGGAGACCGTGTACCTCCAGGTGATCTTCGACTTCGCCTGCTTCACCGAGGCGCAGGCCGAGCGCCTGCTGCGCGGGGTGGAGGAGGTGGCCGTGGAGGCGGCCTTCGACCCGGACACGCCGACCCGGGTGACGCCCGGGTCGACCGGCGACTGACCGGCCGCCCGGGTCACCGGTCGACGGTGTCCCAGGTCACCGGCAGCGCCTCCAGGCTGCGGACGACCAGGCCCGGCCGGAACCGCAGCCGCGCCTCGTCGACCGCCAGCCGCAGGCCGGGCAGCCGGCGCAGCAGTGCGCCCAGCGCCTCCTGCAACTCCATCCGGGCCAGTGCCGCGCCGAGGCAGTGGTGCGGGCCGGCGCCGAAGGCCAGGTGCGGATTGTGCGCCCGGGTCAGGTCCAGGCGGTCCGCGCCGGTGAAGACCTCCTCGTCCCGGTTGGCCGAGGCGATCGCCGGCAGCACCGGGGCGCCGGCCGGCAGGCGTACCCCGCCGAGCTGCACCTCCTCGGTCGTCACCCGGGGCAGCAGCACCCCGTGGTCGCCGAGCTGGATGAAGCGGGACAGCTCCTCGACCGCCCGGGCCACCGCCACCGGGTCGTCGCCGCGCAGCCCGGCCAGCTGCTCGGGGTGGCGGGCCAGCACCAGCAGGAAGAGGTTGAGTTGGTTGGTGGTGGTCTCGTGGCCACCGACGAAAATGCCGGCGGTGACCGAGACCAGCTCCCGTTCGGTCAGGTCGTCGTGCGTGTCCCAGGCGCCGATCAGCGCGCTCATCAGGTCGTCGCCCGGTTCGCGGCGGCGCTGCGCGATCAGCTCGGCGAAGGCGTCGAGCGCCGCCTTCGGCGCGGCCGGGTCGGCGTCCCAGTCACCGACCAGCGCGTCGGACCACTGGCGTACCCGCTCCCGGTCCTGCTCGGGAATGCCGAAGAGCTTGCTGATCACGTAGATCGGCAGCGGCGCGGAGAGGTGGGTGATCAGGTCGGCCGGTGGCCCGGCCGCCACCATCGCGTCGATCATCCCGTCGACGAGCGTGGCCACCGTCGGGCGCAGCGCCTCCACCCGGCGGACGGTGAACGCGTGCGAGACGGCCCGACGCATCGTGGTGTGCCGGGGCGGGTCCATGCCGATCAGCGAGTCCTCCGCGAGGGAGCCCAGCTCGCGGGTCGGCCGGTTGGGGCCGGCCGCGGCGGCCCGGCTGAAGCGCTGGTCGGTGAAGACCCGGCGGACGTCGGCGTGCCGGGTGGCGAGGTAGGCCGACGTCCCGTCGGGCAGCGCCACGTGGGCCACCGGGCACCGCTCGCGCAGCTCGGTGTAGGCCGGCGCCGGGTGGTAGATGGTCGGCGCCGGGTCGAGCGGGTACGGGATGGGCGACTGCTGCGAGGACATCGACGGCTCCTGTGGACGGTCAGGCCCGGGCGAGGGCGGCGAGGGTCGGTACCACCTCGGCGGGGGTGGGCGTCGCGTGGATCCGGTCCCGCATCAGCGCCGCCGACGTCCGCCAGGGGCCGTCGTCGATCAGCTCGCCGACCAGGTCCCGCAGGGCGGCGCCGCCGGCCTGTTCCGGGGGCAGCGCGGTGCCGGCCCCGGTGACGGCCAGCCGTTCACCGTTGAAGTGCTGGTCGCTGACCTGCGGCAGGACGACCTGCGGCACGCCGAAGCTGAGCGCGGTCATCATGGTGCCGGCGCCGCCCTGCTGCACCAGCGCGGCGCAGGTCGGCAGGACCAGGCGCAGCGCGAGCGGGGCGTCGACCAGCCGGACGCCGTCCGGCAGCCGGTCCAGGCCCGCGTGCTGCCGGGGGTCGACCACCACGACCACCTCGACGTCCAGCTCGGCCAGCGAGCGGACCACCCGGGGCAGGTCCAGCCGGTCGGCGAGGCCGTTGCCGGCCATCATGGTGCCGGCCGTGACGCAGACCCGGGGTCGCCGCTGCGCCGGGCGGCGCAGCCACGCCGGCAGCACGGCCGGGCCGTTGTACGGCACGAAGCGCACCGGGTGGCCCGGGCGGGCCAGCGGCACCTGCATCGGGGGCGGCACCGGGTCCAGGGTCAGCGCGCCGTCGAGGGCGACGGCCGAGGCCGGCAACCCGAACCGGGCGGCCAGTGGCCCGATCACCGCCTCCCGGTCGAGCCGAAGGGTGACCGAGGAGTCCGGTCCCCACAGGTTCAGTACCCCGGGTACGCCCAGCGCGGCGGCGGCCACCGGCGCGGCGAGGTTGAACGGCTCCCACACCATCAGGTCCGGCCGAAAGGACCGGCCGAAGTCGACCAGCTCGTCGAGGAGGGCGTCGGCGAAGCGCACCACACCGCCGTCGGCGGTGATCGCGGGTTCCAGGGCGCCGGTCGGTTGCGTCGCGCTCGGGTCCAGCGGGCCCACCGTGCCGATCCGGCCGGCGAACGCCTCGGCGAAGTCGAGGTCGGCGCCGAGGGGCACGGCCGCGAGCCCGGCCGAGCTGATCGTCGACGCCATCGACGGGTGGCTGGCCACCCGCACCTCGTGCCCGGCCGCCTGCAACGCCCAGCCGAGCGGGGCCAGTCCGTAGAAATGCGACCGCCAGCCCCAGGTCGACAACAGAATTCGCAAAGACGCAGTCAAGTCCGACCAATCCGTACGCCAAAGGGCAGTCCCGGCCCACAGATGCTAGGCGATGGACGTCGGACGGCGGAAGGCCGACGATCCACCGAAAGATATTGACGTCGGCCTAACGCGTACCGGAGTCTTGTCCGGTGCCCGACGTGGGCCGCGACCGGTAGGTGGTGCGCACCATGACTGTCGATTCCGCGCTGCGGCGGTATCCGTTCGAGCCGTTCACCGGGGACCTTCCGGCGGAGCTGCTCGAGATGGTCGTCACCGACCCGGTCAGCCGGGTGCGGCTGCCCGACGGCCGCGCCGCCTGGCTGGTGCTCGGGTACGCGGACTGCTGCACCGTGCTGGCCGACCCCCGGTTCTCCCGGCTCCCGATCGGGGCGACCTCGGCCCCGGACGACGTCGGGCCGCGGGAGCTGAACATGGACGGTCCGGCGCACGCGACCGTGCGGCGGGTGGCCAGTCGCGCCTTCACCGCCCGCCGGATCGAGACGTTCCGACCCCGGGTGCGTGGACTCGTCGACGGGCTGGTCGACGCCGTGCTGGCCGGCCCCCGACCGGCCGACCTGGTCGCCGGTCTGGTGGCGCCGCTGCCGGTGCTGGTGGTCTGCGACGTGCTCGGGGTGCCGGCGGCGGACCGCCCCCGCTTCTACGCCTGGATCGAGGGGCTCAACTCGATCACCGCGTACGGCTCGGCGGACGCCGTCACCGCCCAGGCTGAGCTGCGCGCCTACCTGGCCGACCAGTTGGCGGGCAAGCGGTTGGACCCCGGCGACGACCTGCTCTCGGCCTGGGTCCGTGGCCAGGACGCGCACGAGCTCGTCGACCCCGAGCTGGTCGAGCTGGCCATGGGGGTGCTGCTCGGCGGCCTGGAGATCAACGCCACCAGCGCGGGACTGCGCGCGCTGTTTCAGCACCCGGAGCAGCTGGCGAAGCTGCGCGGGGCGCCGGAGAAGCTCGCCGCCGCCACCGAGGAGATCCTCCGGTACACCTCGGTGAGCAGCATGTTCCGGGTGCAGGTGGTGCGGGAGGACCTGGTCCTCGGTGGGGTCGCGATGCGGGCCGGGGAGTGCGTGATGGCGGTGCCCTGGGCCGGCAACCGCGACCCGCGGTTCTTTCCCGAGCCCAACGTCTTCGACATCGACCGGCCGGTGACCGCGCCGCACCTGACCTTCGGTTTCGGGCCGCACTTCTGCCTGGGTGCGGCGCTGGGCCGGATGCAGGTGGAGCTCTCCCTCGGCGCGCTGCTGGAGCGGATGCCGGGGCTGGCGCCCGCGGTGCCGATCGAGGAGGTCCCGTGGCGGCACGACCGCATGAACGGCGGCATCGCCTCGTTCCCGGTCACCTGGTGAGCCCGCCGGTCAGTAGCTCTCCACCGCGTTCACCCGGTCCGGCCAGTAGCGCTCGCCGGCGCCCGGTGCGTAGTGCGGCCAGCGGGGTCGGTCCCCGCTCGGGTGGTCGCCGAGCACGGTGATCCGTTGCCCGCGCCGCAGGCCGTCGTAGTCGTTGACCGCGTAGTGCTGGGTGACCCGGTTGTCCCAGATCGCCACGTCCCCGGCCTGCCAGCGGTACCGGCAGGTGAACTGGGGGCTCTCGGAGAAGCCGAACAGGTATTGCAGCAGCGCGTCGCTCTCGTTGCGGGTCAACTGCGGGATGTGCGAGGTGAACAGCCGGTTGACGTACAGCGAGCGGCGTCCGGTCTCCGGGTGCACCCGGACGACCGGGTGCTCGGCCCGGCTGGTGAACTCGGTGCCGATCCGGATCACGTGGATCGCGGTCAGCCCGTCGAGCAGGTCCCGCAGGGGCGCCGACAGCGCCTCGTAGACCCGGCACTGGTTGGTCCACATGGTGTCGCCGCCCACCGCGGGCAGCTCGACCAGGTGCAGGATCGAGGCGATGGGCGGGCTCTGGTGGAAGGTCATGTCGGTGTGCCAGACGTCGACCTTGCCGCCGTCGGTGGAGTCGATCAGGACGATCTCCGGGTGCCCCTCCAGCCGGGGCAGGTAGGGGTGCAGCTCGACCTCGCCGAAGCGCCGGCCGAAGGCGATGTGCGCCTGCGGGGTCAGCGCGGCCTGGTCGGCGACGAAGACGACCTGGTGCTTGAGCAGCAGGTCGTGGATCTGGGCGAACCCCTCGTCGGTCAGGGTGTTGAGGTCGATGCCGCGGACCTGGGCGCCCAGGGCGCCGGCGACCAGCCGGACCTCGGTCGCGGTGGAAGTGGTCATCGGTGGTCCCCTCCGGTCGGCGCGCCGTGGATCGTCGGCGAATTCTTCCACGCCGGTCGATGCGTCCACCAGCGGTCGATGTTGACTCGTCCACCGTGGAGCTGAAAGATGCGCTGATGGCGATCGATCTCCCGGCCGGGCTGGACGCCGCGACGCGGCTCGACCGGCTCACCGACCTGGCCACCCCGTTCGCCGTCCGGACGGCGGTCACCCTGCGGGTGCCGGACCGGATCGCGGCCGGCGTGACCCGCCTCGACGAGCTGGCCGTGGCGTGCGACGCCGACCCCGCCGCCCTGGGCCGCCTGCTGCGCTACCTGGTGCACCGGGACGTCTTCGTCGAGGTCGCCCCGGACGTCTTCGCCCTGACCGACGTCGGTGAGCTGCTGCGCGACCGCTCCGGCGGCGGGCACGGCGCCCACCTCGACCTCGGCGGGTTGGGCGCCCGGATGGACCTGGCCTGGGCCGGCCTGCCGCACGCGGTCCGCACCGGCGGGCCGGGCTACCGGGCGGTGCACGGCCGTGACTTCTGGGCCGACCTCGACGCCCACCCGGACCACCGCGCCTACTTCGACGCGCTGATGCTCAGCCAGCAGCGGATCACCGCCCCCGAGGTGGCGACGCTCTACCCCTGGTCCGAGGTGCGGCACGTCGTCGACGTCGCCGGTGGCGCGGGCGGCCTGCTGCGGGAGGTGGCGAGCCGGCACCCACGGCTGCGGGGCACCCTCGTCGACCGCCCCGAGCCGGTGGCGACCGCCGCCCGCACCTTCGCCGAGCACGGCCTCGCCGACCGGGTCGAGGCGGTGGTCGGGGACTTCTTCGCCGCCCTGCCCGCCGGCGCCGACGTCTACGTGGTCTCCCGGGCGCTGACCGACTGGAGCGACGACCACGCCGTCCGGATCCTGCGCCGCTGTGCCGCGGCGGCCGGGAGCGCCGGGCGGGTGCTGGTCGTCGAGGTGCTGCCGACCGAGCCGTACGTTCCGCACCTGTCCGCGTACGACCTCCAGATGCTGGTGCTGGTCGGTGGGCGCGAGCGCGGGGTGGCCGACAACGTGGCCCTGGCCGCCGCCGCGGGCCTGACGCCGCTGCGCACCTGGCACGGCACGGGTGGGCTCACGCTGATGGAGTTCGGTGTCGCGGGCTGACCCGGAGCGAGCGGATCGGCCGATTCCGGTGTCCCCCGACAATCGGCCGGAGGACGCCACAGCGACATTTGCGCCCACCCATGCGTACGCACATTTATCAATGGTTGTTCCCGGGTGGGGTGACCGGTAACGTCTCGCCTGCGGCTGGCCGAGCCTTCGCGAAAGGGTCGACGCGCTATGACGGTTACTGGCTTCACGCGAAATCCGCCCTTTATCGACGACCTAGCCCGCAGCGAATCGGGCCGGCTGCTCCGCGCCGAACTGGGCAGACGGTGGCCGGAGACGACCGACCAGCTCCTCACGATCGCCCGCTACGCCCTGCTGCCGGCCGGCAAGCTGCTGCGCCCGATCATGACGCTGCACGCCGCCGAGGCGGTGGGTGGCTCTCCCCGGGACGTCCTCGCCGCCGCCCTCGGCACGGAATACCTGCACGTCGCCACGCTCGTGCACGACGACATCATCGACGCCGACACGCTGCGCCGGGGCCGCCCGGCCGTGCCGGTCGCGTTCGGCATCCCCGACGCCATCGTCGCCGGCGACCACCTCATCTTCACCGCCTTCGCGGCCATCGTGGACGGTGGCCGGGCCGTCCCGCCCGGACACGTGGTGGCGGCCCTCGCCGCGCTCGCCGAGGCCGGGCAGGACCTGTGCCGCGGGCAGGCGCTGGAGGCGCGGCTCGTCGGTGACCTGGACGCCGGCGCCCGCTGGTACCCGGAGATGATCCGGCTCAAGACCGGTGCGCTGTTCCGGGCCGTCTGCCACATCGGCGCCCTGCTCGGCGGCGCCGACCCCACCGTGGCCGCCGCGCTCGCCCGCTACGGCGAGCACATCGGCACGGCGTTCCAGATCCGCGACGACCTGCTCTCCTACGTCGCCACCCCGGAGCAGACCGGCAAACCCGCCACCAGCGACCTGAACAACGGCCGCCCCACCCTGCCGCTGCTGCTGGCGTACGCGGCGGCCACCGACACCGCCCGGGTGGAGCTGATGGCGGTGCTGCACCGGCGCGGCGCCGGCCCCGGCGACGTGCAGTGGGTCACCGCCCTGCTCGACGAGGTCGACGCGGTCGAGGCGGCCCGCCGGCAACTGGTCGGGCACGCCGAGCGGGCCCGCGCCGAGCTGGCCGTGCTCGCCCCCTCGGCGAGCGCGGATGTGCTCTCCGGCATCGCGACCTGGATGACGAGCGAGACGGCGTGAGCGCGGCCGGTGCCGGGCGGGCGCTCCGGGCGCACGTGGAGACCTGGCGGCCCTACACCCTCTGGTACGTCGGGCTCGTCGGCCTCGCCGGCGCCGCCGTGGCCGACGGCCCGCACCACCCGTTGCTGCTGCTGTCGGCGTGGGCCGCACCGACCGCCGGCTGGCTCGGCGGCCACTACCTCGGCGACTACTTCGACCGGGAGCTGGACGCCGGCAGCAAGCCGCACCGGCCGATCCCGTCGCGCCGGCTCGGCGCCCGCGCGGCGCTGCGCTGCGGCTGGGCCTGCTTCGCGGTGCTCGCCGTGTTGGCCCTCTCGGGCGGCTGGGGGACCACCGCCGCGGCCCTCGCGGCCGGATTCGGCATCGTGGCGTACAGCCGCTGGTGCAAGGCCCGGGGCATCGCCGGCAACCTGGTCCGCGGGGCGCTCGGCGCGGTCGCGTTGCTCTACGGCGCGCTCGCCGTGGGGACGGCCCCCGACCGGTCGTCCAGCGTTGCCGTGCTGCTCGCGCTGGCCGTCGCCTTCTGGTCCCACGACGCGATGTCCAACCTGGTCGGCACGCTGCGCGACGTCGACGGTGACCGGGCCGGCGGCTACCGGACGCTGCCGGTACGCCGGGGCGTACCCTTCGCGGTCCGCACGGTGGTGGCCCTGTACGCCGGCACGCTCGGCGCCGCCCTCACCGCCGGCCTGCTGGCCGACCGCGGCGACCGGCCCGCCTACCTGGCCACGCTGCTCGTCGTCCTGCTGGCCGGGATCGCCGCGCTGGCGCCGCTGGTCGGCCACCGCGACGACATGCCCGTCGTGGTGGCGCTGCGCGCCCACTCCGTCCTGGTCGTCGAACGGGTGGTGCTCGCCTCGGCCGTCGTCGGACTCGGCCTCGGTGGCGGCGTGCAGCTCGCGCTGGCCCTGCCCCTGGTCGGGCTGACCTGGTGGGCCCAGCGCGCGATGCGCGCCCGGCACGAGCTCGGCCCACCCGCACCGGAGCTGGTGCTCGCCACCCCCCACCGCGTCGCCCTGGAGGATGCCCCGTGACCGCTGTGACCGCCGAGGCCGTCGAGAAGGCCATCGCCGACGGCGCCGAGGCGTTGCTGCGCCGCCGCCGCCCCGACGGCGCCTTCGGTGACGACCCGCCGGCCTCGGTGCTCGGCACCGCCGGCACGGTTGCCGCGCTGCACGCCGCCGACCCGGCGCGCAACGCCGACCTGGTCGACGCCGGCACCGCCTGGCTGCGCGGGCAGCAGCACGACGACGGCGGCTGGGGCGGGGTGGTCGGCGCCGACAGCGAGGTCGTCGCCACCGCCGTCGCCGTCGCCGCGCTCGCCCTCACCGCCCCGGCGGCGAGCGCCGGGGAGATCAGCGCCGGCCGGGCCCGGCTGGCCGCGATGGGCGGCGTCGACACGATCACCGACCCGGCCATCGCGCTGCTCTGCCGGCAGCTGCTCACCATGGCCGGGATGACCGCCGAGGCCGGCCGGCTGCGCCGGCTGCCGCTGGAGATCGTCCTGTTCGACCGGGTCCGCCGCCGTCGGCTGTCGTTCCGGACCGCCCCCTTCGTCGGCCTGGCCCTGATGCAGGCGGACCTGCTGCCCACCGGTCGGCTGCGCCGGGCCACCCTTGCCCGGGCCCGGCCGGCCGCCGTTGGGCTGCTGCGCTCCATCCACGACCACGAGGGCCGCACCGGGGCGCTGAGCGCCGACCCCTGGCCGGCCGCGCTGGTGCTGCTCGGCCTGGCCCGCAGCGGCGAGGCGTCGGACATCGCCGGGGCCGTCACCGGTTGGCTGCGCCGGGCGGTCCGCCCCGACGGCGCCTGGGACGCCGTGACCAACCTGGACCTGACCCGCACCGGGTACGCCGCGACCGGGCTGATCGCCGCCGGCTACGCCGCCGACCCCCGGCTGCGTCCGACCCGCGAGTTCCTGCGCGCCGCCCAGAAGACCGAGCCGTTCGAGGTGCTGGACGTGCCCGCCGGCGGTTGGAGCTACTCCGACCGGGTCGGCTGGCCGGTGACCCTGGAGTCCGCCGAGATCCTCTCCGCGCTCGCCGGCCTGCCCGACGCCGACGCCGACCCGGCCCTGCGCACCGGCCTGACCTGGTTGACCGGGCGTCAGGACAGCCGCGGCTCGTGGAGCCTGTGGGTACGCGACACCCGGCTCGCCAACGACGGGCCCTGTCCCGCCATCACCAGCCAGGCCGTCCTGGCCCTGCACGACGCCGGTCACCCCGACGACCATCCGGCGATCCGGGCGGCGGCGGCCTGGCTGCTGACCCGGCAGCGGCCCGACGGCACGTTCGACAACCTCTGGTACCGCGACCACACCTCGGGCACGGCGGTGGTGGTCGGTGCGCTGTCCCGGGTCGGGCACGCCCGGCACGACGTGGTCCGGCGCGCGGTGCGGTGGTTGTGCGACACCCAGCTGCCGGACGGCTCGTGGGGGCCGGGGGACGGCGGCGCCGGCTCCGTCGAGGAGACCGCCTGGGCCGTGCACGGCCTGCTGGCCACCGGGGAGCCCGGGGTCGCCGGGGCGGTCGACCGGGGCGTCGCCTGGTTGCTGGCCGCCGCCGGGCCCGACGGCGGGTGGCCGGCGACCCGGGTGTGCAACTACATCCGGCACTACCTGCGCTACCCCAACGCGGTGATCACCCAGGCGGTCGCCCTGCGGGCCCTGGGGGAGTACCGCCGGGTCACCGCCGGGCGGGCCGACGCCACCCCCGGGGCGGTGGCCCGATGACCCCCGACGCGGTCGTGGTCGGGGCCGGCGCCGGCGGCCTCGCCGCCGCCCGCACGCTCGGCGCGCTCGGCCGCCGGGTGCTCGTCCTCGACCGGCAGCGCACCCCCGCGGCGATCGCCAAGGGCGAGATCCTGCAACCCGAGACGGTACGCATCCTCGACTCCTGGGGTGTCGCGGACGCGTTGCGGGCCAGCGGCGCGTGCCCCGTCGGGCGGCTGGCCATCCGGGACCCGGCCGGCGCGCCGCTGCTCTGCCTGGACTACGCCGACCTGCCGGGGGCGTACCGGCAGATCCTCTGCGCCGACTACGGCGACCTGCGCGGCGTGCTCGCCGACGGGCTGCCGGCCACGGTGGAGCTGCGCTGGGGCCGGCGGGTCACCGGCGTCCTGCGCGGCGCCGACGGACGGGTGACCGGGGTACGCGTCGCCGGCGGCGGGGACGACGAGGAGATCCGTACGCCGCTGGTGGTCGCCGCGGACGGCATGTCCTCGCCGCTGCGCCGGGCGGTCGGGGTCGCCGTGGACCGCCGGGAGTACCCGCACGGTCTGGTCGCCTTCGACGTGGCCGGCGTCGAGGTGGCCGACGAGGTGTCGGCCTACCGCACCGGCCGCGGCCTCTGCCTGGTCTATCCGCTGCCGGGGGAGCGGTGCCGGCTCTACGTGCAGGTGACCCCGGGCGAGTTCCGGGGTCGCGGCCCGGGCGACCTCGGCCCGTGGTGCGACCGGCTGCTCGCCGAGGTGCCGGCGATCCGGCCGCTGGGCCCGGCGATCCGGGCCAGCCTGCACCGCCGGCAGCTGCTGGCCGTGTACCGACTGCGGGCCAACCGGCTGGCCGTGCCGGGGCTGGCCCTGGTCGGCGAGGCGGCCCACGCGGTGCACCCGATGGCCGCGCAGGGCGTCAACAGCTCCCTCGGCGACGCCGAGACGCTCGCCGCCACCCTGGCGGCCGAGGGGGACCCGGCCGATCCGGCCGCGGTGGACCGTGCGCTGCGGGCCTTCGAGGCCGCCCGCCGGCCCCGCCTCGACCACGTCGCGACCGTCAGCCACAACGCCTCCCGCATGATCACCAGTGTCTCCGGCCTGCCGAGGGTGCTCGGCGCGCGGATGATGCGCCGTACCGCGGCCAATCCCCGGCTGCTCGGCCTGACCGCCGGCAACCTCTCCGGCACCGACGTCCGGCCGCTGTCCCGCACCGACCGGCTGTACCAGCTCGGGCTGCTCACCGACCGGCACGCCCACACCCCGGCCCCGTCGGCCCCGACCCGAAGCGAGCGACGATGACCGCTGCGACCTCCGTCGGGACGCACCCGCCGGCCGACCTGTCGATGAACGAGACGCCGTACCCGCCGCTGCCCAGCGTCGCCCAGGTGGTCCGGGACGGTGCCGCGACCCTGCACCGCTATCCGGACCGCACCGCCTCGGCCCTGGTCGCCGCGCTGGCCGCCCGGCTCGACGTGCGACCCGAGGCGATCCTCGTCGGCCCCGGCTCCGCCGGCCTCTGCCAGCACCTCGTGCAGTCGTTCGGCCCCCGGCCGGAGGTGGTGCACGCGGCGCTCTCCTTCGAGGGATACCCGCTGATCATCGGCAACGTCGGTGCCCGCGCGGTGCCGGTGCCGATGACCGGGTACGGCCACGACCTGCCCGCGATGGCGGACGCGGTGACCGAGCGGACCCGGTGCGTGCTGCTGTGCAACCCGAACAACCCGACCGGCGCGGTGCTGCGTTCCGACGAGGTCGCGGCGTTCCTGGACCGGATCCCGGCCGACGTGCCGGTGATCGTCGACGAGGCGTACCGGGAGTTCGTCACCGACCCGCGGTCGCCCGACGGGATGGACCTCTACCGCGCGTACGACAACGTCTGCGTGCTGCGGACCTTCTCCAAGGCGTACGGTCTGGCCGCGCTGCGCATCGGGTACGCGGTGCTGCCGCCCCGGCTCGTCCGGGCGGCCGCGCTGACCGGGGCGGTGTTCTTCCCGAACGCGCTCGCCCAGGCAGCCGCGGTGGCGAGCCTGACGCCTGCGGCGACCGGCGAACTGGCCGGGCGGTGCGAGCGGCTCGCGGTGTCCCGTGCCGGCCTGACCGACACCCTGCGCGGCCTCGGCCTCACCGTGGCGCCCAGCGAGGCCAACTTCGTCTGGCTACCGCTGGGGGAGCGGGCGGTGCCCTTCGCCGACCGGGCCCGGGCGGCCGGGATCCTGGTGGCGGCCTTCCCCGGCGCCGGGGTCCGGATCACGGTCGGCTCGGACGAGGCCACCGAGCGGCTGGCCGCCTTCGTCCGGGAGGCGCTCGCCGCCGGGCTCTGACCGCCCGTCCGGCGCCAGCGCGACCAGGCAGAGGTAGCGCAGGTCCGGCTCGTACTCGGCGGCCACCACCGGCCGGTCCGGGTCCCGCGCCAGGTGGTCCAGCAGGGCCCACCAGACGCCGGTGGAGGGCTGCCCGGGCGGGGCGGCCAGCACCGTGCCGCGCTGTTGCGCCGGCCAGGCCGCGGCCAGCCCTTCCCCCAGCACCACCGGCACGTCCGGGCGCCCGGCGACCAGCGCGCCCAGCTCCGCCGCGGCGAGTTCGGCGACCCGTTCCGGGGCGACGTCGGTGAGCTGGCGGACGGCGGTGACCCGGGCCGGCGTGCCCGGCGTGCCCGTGTTCGGGGTGGGCGGCGAGTCGCCGAGGAGCATGGCGACCGCGCGGTGCCGCGCCGGCACGGCCCGCGCCGGATAGGGAAGCACCGCCTGCTCGGCGGTGATCAGCAGGACCCGGCGGCAGCCCGCCGACGCGGCGTACTCGCGGGCGATCCGCAGGCCGCTGAAGGTGGCGGCGGAGCCCTGGTCGCAGAGCGCGAAGGAGAGCGGGGCGCCCGGACAGACGTGGCTGAGATAGGTCGCGGTGGCCCGGCCGGGCAGCACGTCGTGCACGGCGAACGCCAGCACGAGCAGGTCGACCGGCTCGTGCGGCGCGACGAGCTCCCGGATCAGCTCGGCGGCCATCTCCCCGTAGGACTGGCCCCGGACCGCCGACGCCGCGTCGAACCGGTCGGCCGGCGCGCCGGGCCCGGACGCCCCGGCCAGGTCCGCCAGGTAGGTGAGCGCGCGCTCCCGCAGGACGGGGTCGGCGAGCAGCCCGGCCGGCCCGGTGAAGGTCCGGCGTACGGCCCGGACCAGGCGCAGGTCGGCGCCGGGCGACGGGTGCGGTGGCGGCAGCGCGACGAACACGGGCTCACCCGCGCCCGTCGACGCCGGTCGGTGGGATCCACATCGGACGTCCCTTCGTCGGTGCGGTCAGTGTTGGAGGACCATCGCGGCGAACGTGACCCCGTCCCCGGCGCCGACCGCCGCCACCAGGTACCGGTCGCCCGGGCTCAGCAGGGCGCGCTGCCGGGCGGTGCGGTAGTTGGCGAACGCGTCTGCGCAGAAGACGTGCCCGGCCTCGGTCACGTTGTCCAGCAGGACGCGGTCCAGCGGGAGCCCGATCAGCCGGCAGAGCCGCTTCCAGGTCATCAGGTTGACGTTGTGCGGCAGGACCAGCCGGATCTGGTCCAGGGTCAGGCCCGCCCCGGCCAGCGCCCGGTCGATCACCGCCGCCAGGGCCGGCCGGTACTCGCGCTGGAACCGCGTCAGGTCGGCGCCGCCGGCGACGTCGAACTCACCGCGTTGCTCGCAGGCGTAGGAGAGCAGCCGGTCGCGCGGCCCGTCGGCGCTGACCAGGCAGGCGGAGGCGCCCTCGCTGAACACCGACGTCTCCGGGATGAACTGGGCGTCGGCGGTGAACGCCTTCTCCCCGGTGAGCACCAGCGCGAGCGGCGCCTGCGGGCCCGGAGGCTCGGACCGCAGGAGCCGTCCGGCCACGTCGATCGCGGCGAGCGCGCTGGCGCAGGACTGCTGGGTGAGGGTGAACGCGAGCGCGTGGCCCAGCCCGAGGGCCCGGCAGACGTCGTGCAGGGGATTGTCCGGGTAGGGCACCACGACGGGGAACGCCCGGGCGTACAGCACGAACCGGACCCGGTGCTCCTGGCCGTGCAGCGCGGTGAGCCCGGCCGTGGCGCGCAGCAGCAGGTCGGGCAGGGACAGGTCGGGGTCGCGGCGTACCTCGGTCAGGCCGTGGAAGCGGCGGAAGAGCCGGACCTGCATGTCGGTCAGCTCGACCGGCCCGCCGAGGCTGTCGATCGGCACCCGGCGCGGTGGCAGGTACACCGACACGGCGTCGAGCGCCGTCATGCGGGCGGCGCCGGGCCGTCGGCGTCCCGGTCGCGCGTCCGAGCCGAGTGGACCGCCACCGATGGATCACACCAATCACGTCGATGGATGTCAACGGGCGTGGCATCATATCGACGTGGCTCGCTTCCTGTTCGTGGTGCTGCCGGTCGTCTCCCACCTGAGCGCCCCGCTGGCCATCGCCCAGGCGCTGGAGGACGCCGGGCACGAGGTGGCCTGGTGCGGTCCCCGCAGCGACCTGCGCCCGCTGATCGGCCCGGACGCCACGCTGCACCCCACCGGCAAGCGCTGGTACCGGCCCGACGGCGAGTCCGGGATGGCCTCGGTGCGCAGCCTCTGGGAGGGGCACGTGCTGCCCGCCAACCGGTTCATCCGGGACGCCGCCGACCGGGCGGTCGCCGACTGCCGTCCCGACGTCGTCGTCGCCGACCAGTACGCGCTGGCCGGCGCCCTGGCGGCGTACCGGCACGGGGTGCCGTGGGCGACCGTCTGCGTCGGAACGCTGGAGCTGACCCCGCCGACCGACGGGATGCCCGGCTTCGCGGGCTTCGTACGGGCCCAACTCGACCGGGTGTGGGCGATGGCCGACCTGCCCGTCGACGAGCACCTCGACCTGCGGTTCTCGCCGTACCTGACGATCGGCCTGACCGGTCCGGCGCTGACCGGCCCGGCGCCGCTGCCGCCGCGGTGCGTGCTGACCGGGCCGGCCCTCGGGCGACGACCGCACGCGCCCGCCTTCGACTGGGACGCCTGGGACCCGGGGCGCCGGCACCTGCTGGTCACCGTCGGGACGATGGCCGAGCACCTGGCCGGCGACTTCTACCGACGGATGATCGCCGCGACGGCGCCGCTGGCCGACCGCCTCCAGGTGATCCTCACCGCCGGGCCGCAGCTGGTGCCCGACCCGCCGGCGCACGTGCTGGTCGCCCCCCGGGTGCCGGTGCTGGAGCTGATGCCCCGGCTGGACGCCCTGGTCTCGCACGGCGGCCTGGGCACCGTCTCCGAGGCGCTGGCCCACGGCGTGCCGGTCGTGGTCGCGCCGATCCGGCACGACCATCCCACCGTGGCGCGGCAGGTGGCCCGGGCCGGGGCCGGCGTCGAGGTCTCCTTCCGGTCGGCGACCCCGGCCGAGCTGACCGTGGCGCTGACCGCCGTCCTCGACGACCCGACCTACCGCGCGAACGCGCGCCGCGTCGGCGACTCGTTCGCCGCGGCCGGCGGCGCCGCCACCGCCGCCGCGCACCTCGCCGAGCTGGCCGCCGCCCCGCCGGGCCGACCGGGTACGCATCGACCGTTGTCCAACGCCCACGGTGGAACTAGCCTGACCTGACGCACCCGCGCGCACCGCGGTCGACGGCGCGGTCCCGCCCCGGCGTGCGCGCCGGACGAGGAGGCTCGATGATCGAGGCCACCGGCCTACGCAAGTCCTACCGCGTGGGGCGCGGCCGGGGCGCCAGCACCGTCGAGGCGGTACGCGGCGTGGACTTCGCGGTGCGCCGTGGCGAGATCGTCGGCTTCCTCGGCCCCAACGGCGCGGGGAAGTCCACCACGCTGCGCATGCTGGCCACCCTGATCCGCCCCACCGGCGGGGTGGCCACCATCGCCGGTGTCGACCTGCTGCGGGCGCCCGGCGAGGTGCGGCGGCGGATCGGCTTCGTGGCCCAGGCCAGCGGCACGTACGACGACTCCACCGCCCGGCGCGACCTGGTGCTCCAGGCGCGGATGCACGGCGTCACGAAGGCCGTCGCGCAGGAGCTGGCCCGGTCGGCCATCCGGGCGTTCCAGCTCGACGACTTCGCCGACCGGAAGATCAGGACGTACTCCGGTGGGCAGCGGCGGCGGCTCGACGTCGCGCTCGGTGTCATCCACGCGCCGCAGGTGATGTTCCTGGACGAGCCCACGGCCGGGCTCGACCCGCCCAGCCGGGTCCGGATGTGGCAGGAGGTGCGACGGCTGCGCGACGAGGGCATGACCATCTTCCTCACCACCCACTACCTCGACGAGGCGGACAGCCTCTGCGACCGGGTGTCCATCATCGACGCCGGCCGGATCGTCGCCGAGGGCACGCCGTCGGCGCTCAAACGCGAGATCTCCGGCGACGTGATCACGATCGGCTTCGGCACGACCGGCGCCGCCGAGGACCCGGTCGGCACCGGCGTGCAGACCGCCACGAAGCTGCTGGCCGACCAGCCCTACGTGCACTCGTGCGAGCCGGTCGACGGCGCCCTGCGGCTCTACGTCGACAGCGCCGCGACGGCCATCCCGCAGGTCATGCGCACCCTCCTCGACCGGGGCGTGGAACCCGGCGCGATCGAGGCGCGCCGGCCGAGCCTCGACGACGTCTTCCTGGCCAAGACCGGCCGGTCGCTCGAGGAGTGACCGGCGGCGCGAGAGGAGCCCGGCGTGAAACTGGTCCGCGACACCTGGCTGGTCTTCCAGCAGGAGGCCGGCCTGATGGTGCGCAACCCGGTGATGGTCGCGTTCAGCCTGGCCCAGCCGATCACCTACCTGGTCCTCTTCGCGCCGTTCCTCAAGGTGGTGATGGTCGACCGCGGCGCCTCGTCCTACGCCGACGCGTACCGCATCTACGTGCCCGGCCTGTTCGTGGCGATGGGCCTGTTCGGCGGGCTGTTCGCCGGCTACGGGCTGCTCAGCGCGCTGCGCGCCGGCATCATCGACAGGTGCCGGGTGACCCCGGTCAGCCGTACCGGCCTGCTGCTCGGCCGGGCCCTGATGCACGTCTGCCTCAACGTGGTGCAGGCGGTCGTCGTCACCCTGGTGGCCCTGCCCTTCGGCCTGCGGGTGCACCTGGGCAACCTCCTCGTCTCGTACGCGCTGCTGGCCGTGATGGTGCTGCTGAGCACCTCGATCTCGTACGACATCGCGCTGCTGGTGCGCAACGAGAACAGCCTGGGCGTGCTGGTGAACACCGTCGGGCAGCCGGTGTCGCTGCTCGCCGGCGTCCTCATCCCGCTGGTGCTGGCGCCGGTGTGGATCCAGCGGGTCGCGTTCTGGAACCCGTTCGCCTGGGCCACCGACGGCATGCGGGCGCTGTTCACCGGGCAGATCCTCCAGACCGTGGTCTGGCAGGGGGCGCTGATCATGGTCGGGCTCGCCGCCGCCAGCCTGTTCTGGTCCTCGCGGTTGTTCAACCGTGAGGTGTCCTGAGCCCCACCACATCGACCATTGTCTCAGCGTTGCGCGGGCTCTAGCCTGAGCAGGTCCCTGGGCTCAGGCGAGGAGGCGACGCGGTGGGTGCCGACAACTTCCGGGCGGTCCTGGCGGCCGACATGGAACTGGGCGCGGGCAACGTGCTGCTGCGGCTGGCCGAGCACGGGGCCGACCCGGCGGCGCCCCGGCTGACGTTCGACGCCGAGGTCGACGGGATCCCCGCCTGGACGCCGCTGTCGCTGGCCACCCTGACCACCCGGGTGGCCGCCCGGGCCGCCTGGTTCGCCGCGCGCGGCGTCGGTCCGCGCGACCCGGTCGCCGTCTACGTGACCTCCGCACCGGACGTGTTCCTCAACTTCCTCGCCCTCACCTGGCTCGGGGCGATCCCGGCGCTGATGAACGGCAACATGCCGGTCGAGCTGGCGGCGGAGTTCGTCCGGCGGCTGCGCGGCGTCGGTGTCGTCGTCGACGCCGACCACGCCGCGTTGCGCGAGCACGACCTCGGTGTGCCGATCCTCGGCTCCGCCGCCGAGACCGGCACCGGTGACCCCGACTCGGCGCCGCCGCACCACCGCCACCATCCGGAGGACCCGGTCGCCATCACCCACTCCTCGGGCACCACCCGGGTGCCGGCGGCGGTCGTCCACTCGCACCACGGGCTCTTCGCCGCGATCCGCGCGGTCCGGCTCACCGAGTCCCGCCCGCACGGCGAGGTACGCGAGCTCTCCGCGCTCCCGGCCGCGCACGCCGCCGGCATCATCACCCTCAACCAGGCGCTCTGCAACGGCTACCAGCTGCTCTACCTGTCGGCGCAGGGTGGCCCGTTCGAGCGCAGCGCCGAGACGATCCTCGACGCCATCGAGCGGTGGCGGCCCACCGGCGTGTTCGGCTTCGCGGTCACCTGGTCCGAGCTGGCCCGCCACGACCTGACCGCCCGCGACCTCGACTCCGTGCGCAACTGGTTCAACACCGGCGACTGCGCACACGAGTCGCACGTGCGCCGGCTGGTGGCCGTGGGCAGCCACCCCACCTGGACCCGCGACGGCATGGTCGACGCCCCCGGTTCCAAGTTCGTCGACATGCTGGGCTCCACCGAGATGGGCCACGGCGCGTTCCGGATCAGCCACCGGCTCGGCACCGACCACTACGACCGCTGCGTCGGCAGGCCGTACCCGTTCGCCGAGGTCGCCCTCCTGGACGTCGCGACCGGGGCGGAGGTCCCCGACGGCCAGGTCGGGCACGTCGGCCTGAAGTCACCGACCCTGGCCATCGGTTACTGGAACGACTCGGTCGCCACCTTCCGCACCCGGCTCAACGGCTACTACCTGACCGGTGACCTGATGTACCGCGACGCCGCCGGCAACTACCACCACGTCGACCGGGCCAGCGACGCGGTCGACCTGGGCGACGGCACCTGGCTGTACACCGCGCTGTCGGAGGAGCGGATCCTGAAGCACTGCCCGGACGTACGCGACTGCAGCGTCATCGCGGCCCGCGACGCCGACGGCACGACGGTGACCGAGGTGCTGCTCCTGCTCGCCGAGGACGCCGACCCGGCGCTGGACCGGTCCGACCGGGTCCGCGCCGCGCTCGGCCCGGCGGTCGCCGCGACCCTGCGCCGGGTGCTCACGGTCCCCGACGACGGCGTGGTGACGGGGCCGACGGGGAAGGTGCGCAAGTTCCTCATGCGGCAGCGGCTGCTGGCCGAGGCCGGGGCGTCCTGATCGCCGACGCGGCACGGGCCCGGGTGTCATGCTCTCCCGGTCGGGCCGGTCGTCGAGGGGACGACGCGACGGCGCCGGGGCGCCGTGACCGACCGCACCCAGGAGGAGAAGCGCATGCCCAAGGCGTACTGGATCAACACGTTCCGGGTCATCACCGACCAGGGCAGGTTCGCCGCGTACGCCGAGCTGGCGGGGCCGGCGATGGAGGCGGCGGGCGGGAGGTTCCTGGTGCGGGGGCTGCCGGCCCGCGCCTTCGAGTCCGGGGTCGTGGAGCGCACCACCCTGATCGAGTTCCCCAGCGTCGACGCCGCCGTCGCCGCCTACGACAGTCCCGCCTACCAGGAGGCCCTGCGGGCGCTCGGCGACGGCGCGGAGCGCGACGTGCGCATCGTCGAGGCCCTGCCCTGACAGGGCCCTGGCGTCGCCCGCCGGCGGCCGCGACGTCAGCCGAGCAGCCGCCGGGCGGTGTCCCACAGCCGCTCGGCGTTGCCCGGGTCGACGGCGTATCCGGCGACACCCCGGTAATCGGCGGGCCGCTCGGTGACCACCGGCGCCTCGGCGCAGTCGTCGAAGTACCGGCCGCCGGCCCCGTCGAGCAGTGGCGACGCCGCCAGCAGCACCGAGGTCGCGGCGCCCTGCTGCGGGGTCTTCCGCCGCTCGGGCGGCGTCTTCAACCCGCCGGTGTGCTTCTGCAGGCCGGTGGCGATCGCGCCCGGGTTCAGCGCGTTGGCGTGGATGCGAAGTGGCCCATGAAGTTCGTGGCGAACTGCATCTCCCAGCCCTGCGCGGTGCGCTCCAGCTCGGGCAGGGCCATGATCCCGGCGTTGTTGACCAGGATGTGCAGCGGTTGGTCCCAGCCGGCCACGAAGCGACGTACCGACGCCTGGTCGGCCAGGTCCAGCTCCCGGACGCTGACCCGGTCGTTGCCGGTGTCGGCGGTGATGTCGGCGGCGGCCTGCCGGCCGGCGTCGGGCCGGCGCACGGCCAGCACCACCTCGGCGCCGGCGCCCGCCAGCGCCCGGGCCGTCTCCAGGCCGATGCCGGCCCCGCCGCCGGTGACGACGGCCCGCCGACCGGTGAGGTCGACCCCGTCGACCACGTCGGCGGCGGTCGAGGCGAAGCCGAAGGGTGTGACGATCCGCTCGGTCATGTCGCTCCAGCTGGCTCGGTCGTGGTTGTCCCCACCACCGTGCCACCCTGCGCGGGCGGTAGCCGGTGCCCCCGTTTTCCTGGTAGCGCGAGGACCATGCACCGCGGTGGCACCTACGATGGCCGGGTGACCGGCCCGTTGGGGGAGTACCTGCGCGCCCGACGCGAGCTCGTCGGCCCGGCGGAGGTCGGTCTTCCCCCGCACGGCCGGCGCCGCGTGCCCGGGCTGCGCCGGGAGGAGGTGGCGCTGCTCGCCGGGATCAGCGCCGACTACTACCTGCGGCTCGAGCAGGGGCGGGACCGGAACCCCTCCGACCAGGTCGTCGAGGCCCTCGCGCGGGCGCTGCGGCTGGACACCGACGCCACCGCCCACCTGCGCCGGCTGGCGCGGCCCACGCCGGTACGGCCGACCCGCCGCCCCGAACGGGTACCCGTCGGGATCCGCCGGCTCGTCGACTCGTGGACCGACACGCCCGCGTTCGTCTACGGCAGGCACGCCGACGTGCTGTTCGCGAACGCGGGGGCGACCGCCCTCGCCCCGTTCTTCGTGGCCGGGACGAACGTCCTGCGGGCGGTCTTCCTCGACCCGGGCGCGCCGGCCGCGTACCCGCTGGACGAGGCGGTGGTGGCGAACGCCGTGGCCAGCCTGCGGGCGCTGGTGGCCGCCGACCCGGACGATCCGCGCCTGGCCGACCTGGTCGAGGAGTTGTCCCGCGGCAGTGACCGGTTCCGGCGGCTCTGGGCCCGGTACGACGTCGGCGTCCGGTCCGGCGGCGGGCTCCGGACGTTCCACCATCCGAGGGTCGGCGAGCTGCACCTGCGGTACGAGAAACTCGTGATCAGTGGGACCGATCAGGTCCTGGTGATCTACCACGCCGACCCGGGCAGTGCGTCCGCCGCCGCGCTGCGGGAGCTGACCCGCCCCGGCGGGAACGTTTCGGCGTCGCCCGGCGGGTAATCACCGGCCCCGGTGTGGGGGCGCGAACGCCCCCGCCCACGTCTGCGAGGAGCCGACCGTCGTGTCAGATCAGCAGCCCACCCTGGTCCTCGTCCACGGCGCCTTCGCCGAGTCCGCGAGCTGGAACGCGGTGATCGGGCGGCTCGGTCCCGGCCACCGGGTGATCGCCGCGGCCAACCCGCTGCGCAGCGTCTCCGGGGACGCCGCCTACCTGCGGGACGTGATCACCAGCGTCCGTGGCCCGGTCGTGCTGGTGGCGCACTCGTACGGCGGCATGGTCGCCACGGAGGCGGCGACGGACAACCCGGCGGTGCGGGCGCTGGTCTACGTCAACGCGTTCTGCCCGGACACGGGTGAGTCCGCGCTGGCCCTGTCCGGGCGGTTCCCGGGGAGCACCCTCGCCGACACCCTGGTGACCTATCCGGTGTCGACCGGCGGCAACGAGGTGGCGATCGACCAGGTCGCCTTCCACCAGCAGTTCGCCGCGGACGTACCCGACGACGTGGCGACCCTGATGGCGCGGACGCAGCGGCCGGTGACCGAGCAGGCGCTCGGCGAGGGTCTGGCGGCGGCCACCCCGGCGTGGCGGTCGTTGCCCACCTGGTTCGTGATCGGGAGCGAGGACCGCAACATCCCGGTGGCCGCGCACCGCTTCATGGCCGAGCGGGCCGGCGCCCGCGGTGTCCGGGAGGTCGCGGGCGCCTCGCATGCGATGGCGGTGTCGAGGCCGGACGAGGTCGCCGAGTCGGTCCGGGAGGCGGTGGCCGGCAGCGGCTCCTGACTGCCCGGTCGGCATTCTGCCGTCGAGAGAATGGCTCGCCCCGCGCCCTCCGGACGGTCGACCATTGCGGAGGTCCCGGACGCCGTCGTCCGCGGGTCTCACCACTGACGTCGTGCCGTCCGATGGAGGATCGATGCTGGCCCCGCTGCGCCACGGCCCCTTCCGCCACCTGGCAGCCGGCCGGCTGGTCAACATGCTCGGCAACGGGGTCGCCCCCGTCGCGCTGGCCTTCGCCGTACTCGACCTGACCGGCTCGGTGCGGGACCTGGGCCTGGTGGTCGGCGTGCGATCGCTGATGACCGTGCTGTTCGTGCTCGTCGGCGGGGTGGTGGCCGACCGGGTGCCGCGTCGGCTGGTGCTGGTCGGCTCGAACCTGCTGGGTGCGTCGACCCAGGCGGCGGTGGCCGCCCTGGTGCTCACCGGCGCGGCGACGGTCCCGTCGCTGCTGGCGCTCGCCGCGGTCAACGGCATCGTGAGCGCCCTGTCCCAGCCCGCGGCGGCCGCCGCGACGCCGCAGACCGTGCCCCCGGAGCTGATCCAGTCGGCCAACGCGATCCTCCGCCTCGGCGTCAACGGGGGCATGATCGGTGGCGCCGCGCTCGGTGGCCTCCTGGTCGCCGCCGTCGGACCCGGTTGGGGCCTGGCCGTCGACGCGATCGCCTTCGCGGTCGCGGCGGTCGCCTTCGCCGGGCTCCGGGTCGCCGTCCCGCCGCAGAGGCGTGCCGGCGCGGGCATCGTCGCCGACCTCCGTGAAGGCTGGACGGAGTTCACCGCACGGACGTGGGTGTGGGTGGTGGTGCTCGGCTGCCTGGTCCTCAACGGAGCCCTCGCCGGCGGCGTCAACGTGCTCGGCCCGGCCGTCGCGGACGACACGGTCGGCCGGGGCGCCTGGGGTGTGGTGCTGGCGGCGGAGACCGCCGGGATGCTCGTCGGCGGCCTGATCGCCCTGCGGCTGCGGGTGCGTCGGCTCCTGCGGCTCGGGGTCGCCTGCATGCTGGCCGCGTCGCTCCTGCTGCTCGGGCTGGCCCTGGCGCCGCTGACCGTCGTGCTGGTCCCGGCCGCGGTGGCGGCCGGCATCGCCGTCGAGCAGTTCGCGGTGGCCTGGGACACGTCGATCGCCCAGCACGTCCCCGTCGACCGGTTGGCCCGCGTCTACTCCTACGACATGCTGGGATCCTGGGTCGCCATCCCGGTCGGCCAGGTCGCGGTCGGACCGGTGGCCGCGGCGCTCGGCACCCGCGGCACGCTGCTGACCCTGGCGGCGCTGGTGCTGCTGTCGGTCCTCGGCATGCTGGCCAGCCCACAGGTGCGCCGGTTGACCACGGTGGCCCCCGGCCGCTCCGCTGCCGGCGCCCCGCCGGACCAGTCGGCGGCGACGCGTCCGGCCACGCCACCCGACCCCGTCCGGACCGGTGCCACGGGCGGTTGACCGCCGGCGGCGTCCTGCGCACCCCGCGCCCTGGACCGGTGAGCGGTGGCGTTCACTGGCTACTGGCGGCTCGGCCGGACCCACCCGGCGTGACCCGCCGGCCGCCCGTCCTTCCCGCCGGGACCCGCCGGTCCGACAGGTCGGACGGCGTCGACCATGGCGGGGAGCAGCCGGCGACCGGCCCGCAGGACCACACCGTCGGGCCGGACCACCGCCACCCGGGCCCCACCCGACCGTAGCCAGCGGTGCAGCGCGTCGGCCGGCCGGGCGAGGACCAGCACCGCTCCCCGTCGGGCGATGGCGGCCCGCGCCGCGGCGGACGGTTCGACGGCGGTGACGATCGCGAACCGGCCGGCGGTCACGTCGTCGAAGCGTCGGTCGCCGTCGACGACCGCGTTCGGGCACAGCCCACCGGCGAGCCCGCGGCGCAGCCGTGGCCGCACCACGAGGGCGGAGCGGCGCAGCGGCGGGGTCCGGCTGTCCGTCGCCAGGCCGGTGAGCCCCGGCACGAGGTGCAGGCGCGGTGCCACTGCGTGCCGGACGACGTCGCCCAGCTCGCCGCCGGCCGTCATGGCCGTACCGACGAGCTTCGCCAGTCTGATCATGGCGCGGGCGTGCCGCGCGCGTTCGACCTGGTACGTGTCCAGGGCGGTCCCGTCCAGCGTGCCGGCGAGCACGCCGGCCAGCTTCCAGGCCAGATTCATCGCGTCGCGCTGCCCGGCGCACATGCCCTGGCCGATGAAGGGCGGGGTGAGGTGGGCGGCGTCGCCGAGCAGGAACACCCGCCGGTCGCGCCACCGGTCGGCGACCTGGGCGCGGAAGGTGTACTCGGCGACGCGGACGATCTCCAGCCGGTCGACGGGCAGGTCTCCTGTCCAGCGCGAGATCAGCGGGTGCAGCCGGGTGATGTCGCGGTGGTCGTCGGCGGACTCACCGGGGCGCAGCTGGAACTCCCACCGGTGGCGGGTCCTGCCGACCCGCATGTACGTGCCGGCGCGGGCCGGATCGGAGAGCTGGTGCACGCCCTCCCACTGGCCGAGATCGGCCTCGGTGGTCACGTCCACCACCAGCCAGCGTTGGGTGAAGCCCAGCTCCCGCATGGCGGCGCCGATGGTCGCCCGGGTCAGGCTGTTGGCGCCGTCGCAGCCCAGCACGTACCCGGCCCGGACGGACTCCCGCCCGCCGGTGTGGGTGTCGGTGACGTCGACCCGTACCCCGCCGGTGTCCTGGGTCAGGGCGGTGACCTCGGCGTTGCCGCGCAGGGTGACCGACGCGTACCGGTCGAGGTTGCGGCGCAGGATCGCCTCCAGCTCCGGCTGGTCGAAGAGGCTGCCCTGCGGATAGCCGTGCCGGCCCGGCGCCGGGTCGCGGGCGAACTCGGCCAGCACCCGCATGTCCCGGTCGAGCAGGCGCAGCCCCCGGTGCGGGCGGGCGATGGCGGCGAACTCGTCGGCTACCCCGAGCCGGGCCAGGATGCGGTGCACCTCGTCGTCCAGGGCGACGGCCCTCGGCTGCGGATAGATCGACCCGAAGCGGTCGAGGACGAGGCACTCGACGCCGTACTGGCCGAGCAGGGTGGCGGCGGTGAGCCCGGTGGGGCCCGCGCCGACGATCACCACCTGGACCGTCCTCATGACCCGACCACCCATCGCCGCCCGCCGGTCACCGCGATCCGGGCCGGCCCTGATTCTCGCCGAGCGGCGGACGGTCCGGCACGTCGGCCGGCCCGACGGGACCGTCGACCGGCCGGATCACCCCACCGCCACCGCCCCGTCGGCCGCCGTGACGAAGTCGGCCACCAGGTCGGCGGTGTCCTCGATGCCGGTGGAGACCCGGACCAGCCCGTCGGAGATGCCGGCGGCGGCCAGCTGTCCGGCGTCCACGATGCCCGCCCACATCGACCGGGGGTGCACCACCAGCGTGCTGACGCTGCCGAGACTGGCCGCGCGTTTGGCCAGCCGCAGCCCGTGCAGCAGCGCCGCGGCGCCCGCCCGGCCGCCGCGCAGCTCGACGCCGAGCACCCCGCCGAACCCGGTCATCTGCCGCCGGGCCAGCGCGTGCTGCGGATGCGACGCCAGCCCCGGATAGCGGACCCGGGCCACGGCCGGGTGCCCCTCCAACGCCCGGGCCAGGGCCAGGGCGTTGGCGTTGTGCCGCTCCACCCGCAGCGGCAGCGTCCGGATGCCACGCAGCAGCAGCCACGCGTCCACCGGGCCGAGGGTGGCGCCGGTGACGATCGCGGTCCGCCACACCTGCTCGATCAGCTCCGCGGAGCCGACGACCACCCCGGCGGAGACGTCGGAGTGGCCACCGAGGAACTTGGTGCCGCTGTGCCAGACCAGGTCCGCCCCGGCGGCCGCCGGACGCTGGTTCACCGGGGTGGCGAAGGTGTTGTCCACCACCACCAGCGCCCCGGCCGCGTGCGCCGGCTCCACCACGGCCGCCACGTCGGTCAGCTCCAGCAGCGGATTGCTCGGCGTCTCCACCAGCACCAGCCGGGTCTGCGGCCGCAACGCCCGGGCGAACGCCGCGGTGTCGGTCTGGTCGACCTGGGTGTACGCCACCCCGAACCGCGGCAGCAGGCCGGTGGCGAGCGAGGTGGTGCCGCCGTACGTGCTGCGCTGCACCACCACGTGGTCGCCGGCGCGCAGCAGCGCCAGCGCGATCGTGCTGATCGCACCCATCCCGGAGGCGGTGACCAGCCCCGTCTCCGCGCCCTCCAACCCGGCGACCACGGCCGCCACCTGCGCGTGGTTCGGGTTGCCGTACCGGGTGTAGAAGGCGCTGCCCCGGCTCTCGGTGGCGATCTCGGTGAACCGCTCGTCGGACTCGGCGCTGAACGTGACGCTCTGCACGATCGGCGGCGCCACCGACCCGCCGGGGACCAGGCCGTCGTCGCCGTGCACGGCGGCCGTGCCGAGGCCGGTCACGAGCGCGCCACCCGGTCCACCAACCGCCCGTAGCTGCCCAGGGTCAGGAACTCGGGCAGGGTGAGGTCGCTGCCGTGGCGCTGCCGCAGCACGGTGACCAGCCGCAGCGCCCGCAGCGAGTCCCCGCCGGCGGCCGACCAGTCGGTCGCCGGGTCGACCGGGGCGATCCCGAGCACCTCCTGCCAGGCCGCCGCCACCCGGGTCGCCCACCGGACCCGGGCGTCGTCCCCGGTCGCCGGCCCGGCGGGCACGGCCGGCAGCGGCGCGGTCGGGTCGGCCGCCAGCAGCCGGCGGAAGCCGTCGGCGAAGGCATCCACCCGGTCGGCGGGAACGGTGCGGTGGTCGTACTGGACGGTCAGGGCCAGCCGGCCCGTGTCGGCGTCCAGCTCGGCGTCCACGGCGAGGCTGAACGCCACGTCCACGGTGATCCCGCGACTGTCCACGATGCGGCTGCCGCCGCCGGCCGGCCCGTTCGGGAAGTGGGTCCAGTTGAAGAAGTGGTCGAAGCGGGGACCGCCCCCACCGGCCCGGACGATCTCGGCCAGCGGGAAGCGGTGGTGCCCCATCATCCGCCGCTCGGCCCGCCACACCTCGGCGGCCAGGTCGGCCGGGGAGCGGGTGCCCAACGTCAGGCCCACCGGCAGGGTGTTGAGGAACAGCCCGAGGGTGGCGTCGCTGCCGTCCCCCTCGGGCCGGCCGCCGACCACCAGGCCGGTGACCACGTCGTCGCGTCCGGCGAGCTCGCCGAGCATCCGCAGGTGGACCGCGAGCAGCCAGGACTTGACCGGCACCCCGGCCGCGCGGGCCGCCGCGGTGACCACCTCGGTGGCGTCGCCGCGCAGCGGCACCCGCTGGGTGGTGGTGGTCCGCGGCGCCGCGCCGCCGAGCAGCAGCGGCGGCAGCGCGCCCGGGCCGTCCAGCCAGAACCGGCGGGTGTCCTCCTCGGCCAGGGCGGCCCGCTCGGCCGCCACGTACTCCCGCACCGGCAGCCCCGGCCGCGCCGGGTACGTCGTGCCGGCGCGCTCCCGGTCGTACGCGGCGAGCAGGTCGGTGCGGAACAGGTGCAGGCTCCAGCCGTCCAGGACGGCGTGGAACTCGGCGATGATCAGGGTGAACGTGTCGGCGTCCTCCCGGACGGCGTGCAGCCGCAGCAGCGGTGGCCGGGTCAGGTCGAAGGGGCGTACCCGTTCCTGGGCCACCAGGTCGTCGATGCGGGCCCGGCGGGTCCGCGGGTCGGCCCCGGTCAGGTCCGTCACCGGCACCTCGACCGGCACGTCGGTGTGCACCAGCTGCAACGGCTCGGAGTACGCGCCCAGCGCGAACCCGGTCCGCAGCACCGGATGGGCGGCCACCAGGGCGGCCGCCGCGCGGCGCAGCGCCGCCACGTCCAGCGGCGCGGCGATCCGGTGCGCGGTGACGTTGTGGTAGATCGCCGGGTCGCCGGTCAGCTCGCAGTGGTAGACCATGCCCTGTTGGAGGGCGGTCATCGGGTACGCGTCGTCGAGCCCGCCGGGCAGCGCCGCCCGGTCGGCGGCGGTCACCAGCGCGAACCGCCCGGCCGGCTCGGCGGCGACCGGCGGAGCCACCCCGTCCAGGGTGATCTCGCCGTGGGTGACCAGCTCCCGGATGGTCTGGTAGGTGAAGATGTCGCCGAGCCGGAAGGAGAGCCCGCGCCGGTTGGCCGCGACCTGCACCTGGATGCTGCGGATGGAGTCGCCGCCGAGGGCGAAGAACGGGTCGGTCACGCCGACGCCCGGCACGCCCAGCACCTCCCGCCACGCCTCGACCAGGATCTCCTCCGCCCGGTTGGCGGGTGCCACGGCCGCGGCGTCGCGGGGCCGGTCGAGGCGGGGCGCGGGCAGTGCCGCCCGGTCCAGCTTGCCGTTGCCGGTCAGCGGCAGCGCGTCGAGGAGCACCACGGCCGCCGGCACCAGGTGGGCCGGGAGCCGGCCGGCGAGCCACCCGGTCAACCGTTCGTCGAGCGGCCCGGCGGCCGGACCGTCCGGCACGGTGACCGCCGGGCGCGGGTCGGCCGCGTACTCGGGGCGGACCGCGTGCAGGGTGTGCCGGTCGGTGCCGGCCAGCAGGTCGTCCTGCCGGGTGACCACGTCGAAGCCGTGGCCCTCGAAGAGGGCGACCAGCTCGGCCAGCCGCCCGGCGGTGTCGGTGCCGGGGGCGTCGTGCACCTCCATGGCGACCTGCGCGACCAGCGGCCAGTGCCGGTCGGCCAGCCCGGCGAGCACGTCCGCCTCGGCGCGCTGCACGTCGATCTTCAGCAGGTCGATCCGCTCGGGCGCCAGCTCGTCGAGGACGTCGGAGAGCGGCCGGACCGGCACCGTCAGCTCCCGGCCGGCGAAACGCTCGGCGAGCAGCTCGTCGACCCGCCCCAGCAGCACGTCCCGCTGGTCGGCCCCGGCGTCCCGCTCGTTGGCGAGGAACCGCTTGATCACCGCCACCTCGGCGGCCGGGTCGGCGTACGCGGCGTGGCCGGACATCATCGAGTAGCCCGGGTAGTAGGTGAAGGAGACCTCCCCGGCCGCCCTCGACAGCCCGAAGGCGTGCACCGTCGCCGGTACGCCGAACTCGGTGACGTTGCGGCGCAGCAGCCCGGCCACCGACGGCACCGGCTCGAACGCGTGGATCGTCGCGTCCGGGCAGGCGGCGTGCACGAAGAGCGAGAACATGCCGATGTTCGCGCCCACGTCGAGCACGGTCGCCCCGGGCCGCAGCACGATGCCGTCGCGCAGATAGACCCGCTGGACGAAGATCTCGTCGTACAGGTAGCGGGTCTCGTGCGGGTTGACCCCGGCGATCCGCTCGACGTCCACGTCGACTGCCCGGGCGGGGCGACCCGGGCGCACGTAGGCGACCAGCCGGTCGCCGTGCCCGTCGTCGTCCCGGGCCACCACGGCGGCGTCGGCCACCTCCGGGTGCCCACGCAGCACCGCGGCCACCTCGCCCGGCTCCACCCGGAAGCCGTGGATCTTCACCTGGTCGTCGAGGCGGCCCAGGTAGCGCAGCCGTCGGTCGGCGTCGAAGCGGACCCGGTCGCCGGTGCGGTACACCCGCTCGGTGCGCCCGGACGGCAGCTCCACGGAGACGAACCGGCGGGCGGTGCTCTCCGGGTCGCTCCGGTAGCCGTCGGCGAGCTGCGGTCCGGCGACGCAGAGCTCCCCGGCCACCCCGGGCGGGACCGGACGCAGCCGCTCGTCGAGCACCCACACCGTGACGCCGGGCAGCGGCCGGCCGATGCCGGGCGCGTCCCCGGCGCGGATCTCGGCGGCGCTGGTGTCCACCGTGCACTCGGTCGGGCCGTACAGGTTGACCGCCCGGACGCCGGGCAGCGCCGCCACCGTCTCCCACAGGTCCGGGGCGATCGCCTCCCCACCGAGCAGCAGCAGGCCGGGCAGCCGCCGCCCGCCCGCCCCGGCGAGCAGGATGCGCAGCTGCGACGGGGTCAGGTCGAGCACGTCGACGTCGTGCGCGGCCAGGGTGGCGGCCAGCTCGGCGCCGTCGCGGCGGGTCTCCTCCGGCACCAGGTAGAGGCCGCGGCCGTGGCCGAGCTGCACCAGCTGCTTGATCGAGGCGTCGAAGGTGAGCGGGGCGTTCACCGCCACCCGCAGCCCCGGCCGGCTGCGGGCGTAGACGGCCGTTTCGAGGGCGTCGGCCAGGTGCGCGGCGGCGCCGTGCGACACCTGCACCGGTCGCGGCGTGCCGGTCGAGCCGGACGTGAAGATGACGTACGCCGGGTCGGCCGGGGCGGGCAGCGCGGCGGGCGGCCGCTCGCCGGCCGCGACCAGGTCGTCGACGGACACGGTCGCCGGGCCGCCGGCACCCACCACGAGCCGCGCGTCGACCGCCGCGAGCTGGGCGGCGAGCCGTGGCGCCGGGGCGTCCGGGTCCAGCGGGACGAAGACCGCCCCGGCGCGCAGCACGCCGAGGAACGCCACCACGGTCTCCCGGGACCGGGCGGCCAGCACCCCGACCGGGGCGCCGCGCAGCCCGCGCGCGGCCAGCGCGCCGGCCACCCGCGCGGCCCGCTCCCGCAGCTCACCGGCGGTGTACCCGCCGTCCGCGGCGAGCACCGCCACGGCGTCGGGAGCCATCCCCGCCAGGCCCGCGTCGAGCAGCTCCACGAGGGTACGCGTCGACGCCCCACCCGGGGCGCCGGCCGCCTCGGTCAGCCAGCGGGCCTCCGCGTCGCCGAGCCCGACCGGCGCCGTGCCCTCGGGCGGCGCGGCCGGCAGGGTGCGCAGGACCGCGAGCAGCGAGTCCAGCAGCCACTGGCCACCGACCACCCGCAGGGTGATCCGGTCGCCGTCGAGCAGCGCGGTGAGCTGCGGTCCGGCGGCCGCCGCCGGGGTGGCCACCTCCACCGCGGCGGCACCCAGTTCGGCCAGCGTGGCCGGGTCCACGACGGACTCGACCGCGAAGCCGGCGACCGCCCCGGTCTGGTCGTCCACCGGGTCGACCAGGTGGAAGGCGTCGTCGGCGGCGACCTCGGCGGCGCGCACGGCGGCCAGCAGGTCGGCCGGGGCGGCGGGCAGCGGCAGGGGCAGCCGCAGCGGACCGTAGCCGCCGAGCGGGCCCACCACGGTCTCGGTGCCGGCCGCGTGCCGGCCGTCGTTCCACCGGGCCAGCACCAGCTCCGCCTCGTCGGCGCCGTCCGGCGCCTCCGCGCGGCGGGCCACCGCCACCGCCCAGGCGGCCAGCAGCACGGTGCCCGGCTCGACGCCGGCGGTCCGCGCCACGTCGGCCAGGTCGGCGGCGTCCACCGTGGCGGTGACCAGGGCGGTGGGGTCGTCACCGTGCGGGGTGACCAGCCGGGCGGCCGGCGCGGCCGGCGCGGCGGCCGGGGCCGCCTCGCGCTCCTCCAGCTGCCACTCGGCGACGTCGAGGAACTGCAACGCCTCCGGGTCCTCCGGCAGCGCCTCACCGGCGTACGCCCGGGCCAGGTCGGCCAGGACCAGCCGCAGGCCGGCCGGGTCGGCGATCAGCGGGGTGGCGGCCAGCTCCAGGGCGTCGTCGCCGACGGTGACCGACAGTTCGCCCTGCGCGCCGACGGTGACGGCGCGGTCGTCGTCGACGTCCTGCATCGGCACCCGCAGGCCGGGGTGGTGCACCAGGGTCAGCCGCAGCGCCTCGTGCCGGGCCACCACCGTGTCCACGGCGGCCTGCAACCGGGCCCGGTCCAGTGGCCGGTCGAGGCGCACCCGGGCCCGGACCAGGTCGTGCTTGTGCGACCAGGCGAGTCGCTGGATCGGGGACAGACGGTAGCCGTTCACACCGCGCTCCGGTTGACGTAGAGGTCGGACATGGCGACCAGGATCTGCCGGTCGCCGCTGAAGGGTTCGCGACCGTGGGTCGCCAGGAAGTTGTCCACCACCAGCACGTCGCCGCGCTGCCAGGGAACCGACACCGCGTGTTCCCGATACAGCTCCCGCAGCCCGGTGGCCACCTCGTCGGGGATCGGCTCGCCGTCGCCGAAGTAGGCGTTGCGGGGCAGCCCCTCCGGGCCGTACTCGCGGATCAGCGCGGCGGAGACCTCCGCCGGCAGGTTCGTCGCGTGGAACAGGTGGGCGTGGTTGAACCACACCGTCTCCCCGGTCCGCGGGTGGGCGGCGACCGCCTGCCGCCGGGCGACCGTCCGCAGCCCGTCGGCGCCCAGCCAGGTGAACTCGGTCGCCGACGCCGCGCAGTACGCCTCGACCTCCGCCCGGTCGGTGGTCTGGAACGCCTCCTGCCAGGGCAGGTCCAGGTGCGGGCCGTAGTTGCGCACGTAGCGCACCCCGTGCCGCAGGAACCGTTCCCGGACGTCGCCGGGGATCAGCGGGGTGGTGACCCGCTCACTGGCCAGCGGGGTGGCCCCGCCGCTGCCGGTGGCCGGCTGCCCGCACCAGAAGTACAGGTAGCTGGGCCAGTTGTGCGAGTACGACATCTCGTGGTGCAGCGGGATCCACTGCCCGGCGTTGAACTCGGTGGAGGTGAACACCCGGTCGGCGACCTCGTGCCGCGGGGCGGCGCGTTCCAGGTAGCCGAGCAGGTCCGGGCCGACCGCCCGGGCGGCCCGGCTGAAGTCGTCGGGGATGCGGACGTCGAAGCCGCGGAAGAACACCGCCCCGTACCGGTCCAGGTCGGCCAGCAGCTGCGGGCGGCGGCCGGTCAGCCAGCCGGCCAGGTCCAGGTCGGGTACGGCGGCCTCGACGAGCAGCACGAACTCGTCGTCGACGAGCACCCGGCGGGTCACCGGGGCGCCTATCGTGGCGGTGCCCCGCCGGCGCGGGGTGGGCCCGCTCATGCCGGCTCTCCCGTCGCCTCGGCGCGTCGGGCGGTCAGCTCGGGGGCGGCGACCGGGTCGGACATCGCGGTGAGGATCCGCCGGGGCGGGGTGAACGGCTCCCGGGCGTGCGCGGCGAGCATGTTCTCCACCAGCAGCACGTCGCCGCGCTGCCAGGCGAAGGAGCGGGTCTCCGCGGCGTACGCGGCCCGCAGCTCGGCCAGCACCTCGGCGCCGATCGGCGTGCCGTCGCCGTACGCGGTCTGGTAGGGCAGGTCCTCCTCGGCCAGGGCGGCCCGCAGGCCGGCGCCGACCTCGTCGGGCAGCGATGTGACGTGGAAGAACAGCGCGTGGTTGAACCAGGTCCGCTCGCCGGTGACCGGGTGCCGGCGTACCGCCGGGCGGACCTGCCGGGTCCGCAGCTGCTGCTCGCCGACCCACTCGGTGTCGATCAGGGCCCGCGCGCAGTACGCCTCGACGTCCTCCCGCCGGTCGGTCTGGAACGCGGTCTGCCAGCTCAGGCTGATCCCGGGCAGGTAGTTGCGCCGGTAGAGCACCCCGCGCCGCTCGAACTCGGCGACGGTCTCCGGGCGCAGCCGGGCCAGCACCCGCCGGCTGTCGGCGAGCGGCGTACGACCGCCGGCGGCCGGCTCCACCTCGCAGTGGAAGACGACCCGCAGCGGCCAGTTCACCGTGTACGACTGCTCGTTGTGCAGCACGATCGGCTGGTCGGCCGGGTGTTCGGTGGAGGTGTAGACGCCCTCGGTGACCTGGCTGCGCGGCGAGGAGCGCTCGCCGTAGGAGAGCACGTCGTCGGAGAGCGCGGCCATCACGGTGCGGAAGTCGGCCGCACCGGCCACGGCGAACCCGCGGAACAGCACGGCGCCGTGCCGGCGGGCCAGCTCGTCGACCCGGTCGCGGTGCCCGGCCAGCCAGCCGGCGAGGTCCACGTCGGGCAGGTTCGCCCGGACCAGGGCCGGCAGCGGGCCGCCGGGCCAGTCGGGGCGTACCTCCACCAGGTCGCGTTCACGGCCGCGTCGGGGGATGGTCCGCGCGACCCGGGTCTGTTCAGTCATCTCTCGCTCCCAGGGTGTCGACGCAGTCGGCGAGACTGCGCCGGGGGTCGGCGGCGACGGTGCGCAGCAGCGCCGTGAACCGGCGGTGCCAGGCGACCACCCCGTCGCGGTCGAACAGATCGGTGCGGTACGTCCACAGTGCCGCCAGCCCGTCGCGCCGCTCGTCGAGCCAGAGGGTCAGGTCGAGCCGGGCGGTGTCCGGGGTCAGCTCCACGCCGGTGAACCGGATTCCGTCGGCGGTGCGGTGCCGGGCCGGCGGGGCGTTCTGCACCCCGAACGCCACCTGCACCAGCGGGGTGCGGCCCGGCCGGCGGGTGGGCCGCAGCCGCTCCACCAGCAGGTCGAAGGGGACGTCCTGGTGGGCGGCGGCGAGCAGGGTGACCCGACGGGCCTCGGCGAGCAGGTCGGCGAAGCGGCGCTCGGGCGCCGGGCGCAGCCGCAGTGGCACGGTGTTGACGTGACAGCCGACGCTCGCCTCGGCGGCGACGCTGGTCCGGCCGGCGAACGCGACGCCGACCAGCAGGTCGTTCCGGCCGGTGGCCGCGCCGAGCAGGGTGGCGAACGCGGCCAGCCCGACCATGTGCAGGCTGACCCGCTCGGCGCGGGCCAGCCGGCGTACCGCGTCGGCGGTGGCCGGGTCGAGGGTGGTCCGCAGCGCGGCCCCGCCGGGCGTTTCGGACCGCGTGGGCGGCGGCAGCTCCGGCCAGGTCGGGCCCGCGAACCGGTCCGGTGGCGTGGCGGGCAGGTCCAGCAGGTCGGGTGCGCCGCGCAGCTCGTCGAGCACGTCGGTCAGCGCCCGCCGTCCCGCCGGCCCGGCCAGCCAGTCGCGCTGGGCCACGGCGAACGTGGCCGGCCCGGCCGCCGGGGACCGCAGCTCGTCGGGATCGTCGTACGCCCGGGCCAGGTCCCGCACGATCAGCCCGAACGACCAGTCGTCGCAGACGATGTGGTGCACCACCAGCAGCAGCGCCACCGCCCGGCCGGTGTCGTCGGGCAGCAGGTGGGCGCGGAGCAGCGGCCCGGTGGCCAGGTCCATCGGGGTGCGGGTGGCCTCGGCGGTGAGCCGTTCGAGCCGTTGGTCCAGGGGCGTACCCGGTTCGGCCGGCGCGACCGCCGGTGGTGGACCGGCGGTGGCCCGGACCCGCTGCACCGGCCCGTCCGGGCCGGCCGGGAAGACGGTGCGCAGGGCCGGATGCCGATGCACCACCAGGCGCAGCGCCCGGGCCAGCCGGTCGGGGTCCAGCGGCGCGTCGAAGCGCACCGCGAAGGCCAGCAGGTAGGAGGTGTCCGCCGGGTCGAGCCGGTACAGGAACCACAGCCGGGCCTGCGCGGCCGACAGCGGCGCGGCCTCGTCCGGGCCCGGGTCGGCCAGCTGCTCGGCCGGGGCCGGGTCACCCGGTGCCGGCTCGGGGGTCACGGCCGGGACGTGACCACCTGGCGACGGCTCGGCGGCCAGCCGGTCGAGGTGGGCGGCGAGCGCGGCGACGGTCGGGTGGGCGAAGAGGTCACCGGGCCGGACCGGCCGGCCGGTGGCCACGGCCAGCCGGGTGGCGCAGCGGACCGCCAGCAGCGAGTCGCCGCCCAGGTCGAGGAAGTCGCCGTCGGCGGCGACCGGCACGCCGAGCACCTCCCGCCAGACCGCCGCCACCGTGCCGGCCGTACCGGCGAGCGCTCCGCCGTCCGATCCGGCGCCGAAGGTGGGGGAGGGCAGCGCCGACCGGTCCACCTTGCCGTTGGGCAGGGTGGGCAGCCGGTCCAGCCAGAGCACGGTCGTCGGGACCAGGGGCGCGGGCAGCACCCCGGCCAGCCGGGCCCGGACGTCGTCGCGCCGCTCGCCGACCAGGTAGCCGACCAGCAGCGGGTCGCCGCTCGGTCCGGTGCGGACGGCGGCGGTGGCGTCGCGTACGCCGGGCAGGGCGGCCAGCCGGGCGGCCACCTCGCCCAGCTCGATCCGGTAGCCGCGCAGCTTCACCTGGTCGTCGAGGCGGCCCAGGTAGGCCAGCTGACCGTCGGGGCGCAGCCGGACCCGGTCGCCGGTGCGGTACATCCGCTCGCCGGGGCGGAACGGGTCGGCCAGGAACCGGGCCCGGGTCTCCTCGGGCCGGTCCAGGTAGCCGCGGGCCAGGCCCGTCCCGGCCAGGTGCAGCTCACCCGGCTCGCCGGGCGCCACCGGTCGCCCGTCGGGGTCGAGGACGTACGCCCGGGTCCCCGGCAGCGGCCGGCCGATCGGCGGGTCCCCGCCGTCCGCCGGCACCTCCGCCCAGGTGGAGTACGTGGTGTCCTCGGACGGGCCGTAGAGGTTGCACAGCCGGCGTACCTGCGGACGGGCCCGGACCCGGGCGGCCAGCGCGCCGGTCAGCGGCTCACCGGCCAGGCAAACCGTCCGCACGCCCGCCGGCAGGGCGTCGGCGGTGAGCAGTTCCCCGATCGCGGAGGGGACGGTGTTGACCAGGGTGACCGGCAGCCGGTCCGCGCCGGGGGCGGCGAGGGCCAGCACGTCGTCGACGAGCAGCACCCGGCCGCCCCAGCAGAGCGGGCCGAAGATCTCGAAGACCGACAGGTCGAAGCAGACGGAGGTGGCGGCGAGCATCCCGCCCAGTTCGACGTCGTCGAAGGTCTGCCGGGTCCAGTGCATCAGCACCGCCGCCGAGCGGTGCTCGATGGCCACCCCCTTGGGGCGTCCGGTGGAGCCGGAGGTGTAGATGACGTACGCCAGGTCGGTGGGGTTCGCCGGCGCCGCCGGGTCACCGCCGTCGGGCGGCAGGTCGAGCCGGTCGAGCGGGACGGCCAGTCCCGGGAACCGGTCGGCGAGGTCGGCGCGGGTCAGCACCAGCCGGGCCCCGGAGTCGGCGGTCATGAAGGCCACCCGGGCCGGCGGGTACGCCGGGTCCAGCGGCACGTAGCAGGCGCCGGCCTTGAGCACGGCGAGCAGCGCGACCACCAGCTCCGGGGTACGCGGCAGGCACACCCCGATCCGGTCCTGTCGGCTCACCCCCCGGGCGAGCAGCACCCGGGCCAGCCGGTTCGCCGCCTCGTCGAGCTCGCGGTACGACAGTGTGCCCCCGGCGTGCCGGACCGCCTCCGCCAGCGGGGTCCGGGCGGCCTGCGCGGCCACCATCCGGTGCAGACAGTCCATGGTGGACGGGCCGGCGGCGGGGCGTCGGCCGCCGGTGCGGCGGGTCGGGCCGGCGGGTCGGGCCGGGGCGCTCATCGGCCACCACCCGCCCGGACCGGCGCCGAGCGGCGGCGGTGCTCGGCGAGCCGGCGGTCCGCCTCGGCCTGGAGGCGGTCCTTGTCGGCCAGGACGACGGTGCCGGGATCGTTGTCGGGCAGCTCGTCCTCGATGTCGCGGATCGGCCGGTAGGCGATGCCCACCGCGGCGAGGGCGAGGGCGCAGAGGCCGGCCACGACCGCCGCGAGGGCCATGCCCCGACCGGGCCCGGTGCCGACCACGGCGGCCAGCGCCCCACCGGGTGACACGAGCGGGGCGAAGACGTGCTCGGCCAGCGGGCCGGCGGAGAGGAAACCGGCCGGCACCATCAGCCAGGACAGCATCTGGCCCATGGAGAGCACCCGGCCCTGGAGCTCCAACCCCACCTTCGCCTGCACGATGGCCAGCCAGTGGGTGTTCACCAGCGCGGTGGCCAGGCCCATGCCGAACAGGCCGAGCGCCGGGAAGAGCGGGTCGGGGCGCAGGCCCACGGTGAGCAGCGACGCGCCGAGCAGCACGACGCTGCCCAGGATGCCGGTGGTACGCCGGGCCGTGCCGCCCCACACCCCCATCAGCACCGAGCCGACCAGCATGCCGACGCCGCTGGCGGCGAGCACCCGGCCCAGCACCGCCGGGTCGCCGAAGGAGAGGGTCAGCGGGGTGACCAGGACCTCGACCATGGCGAAGAAGTAGTTCAGCGACGCGGTCAGCACCACCAGCGCCACCAGCCCGTGCCTGCGGACGATGAACCGCCAGCCGCCGAGCACCGCCCGCCGGAACGACTCCTCGCGCCTGACGAAGAGGCTGTCGGGGAAGCGGACCGACAGGGTCACGGTCACCGCGACGACGAAGGTGAGCAGGTCGATCACGACGATCCCGCGCAGCCCCACCGCGATCACCAGCGCCCCGCCGAGCAGCGGCGCCAGCACCGTGCTCGTCGCCGTGCCCAGCGAGACGATCCCGTTGGCCCGACCGTAGTACCGCTTGGGCACCAGTTGGGTGACGGCCGCCAGGTACGCGGGTTGCTGGAAGGCGGTCGCCACCGCGGTGACGGTGACGGCGGTGAAGACGTGCCAGAGGTGCAGCTGGCCGAGCCAGAGCAGCAGCGCCAGGCTCACCGTGCCGGCCGCGGCCAGGCAGTCCGCCACGATCATGATCCGCCGTCGGTCCCACCGGTCGGCCAGCGCGCCGGCGACCGGGGAGAGCACCACGGCGGGCAGCAGCGCCAGGACGGTGGCGGTGGCGAACAGCGACACCGACCGGGTCTGCTGGTAGACCCAGAGCCCCATGCCGAACCCGGTCAGTCCACTGCCGACCAGCGACACCAGCTGGCCGATGGCGACCAGGTAGAACACCGTGAGGCTGGGCGCCGCCCGCCGGGCGGCCGGCTCGGTGACCGCCTTCACGGGCCGGGCCGCGCCGGCCGGCGCGGGGACCGCCGGCGCGGCTGCGACCGCGGGCGTCGGCGGGGGTACGTCGGCGACCGCTGCCGCCGCCGGCGCGGACCTCTCCGGGGCCGTCGGGTCGCAGCCGGCCAGGATGATCCGGGCCACCTCGTCGGGCTGGTGCTTGGCGAAGTAGTGGCCGGCGCCCTCGATCACCTCCAGCGACACCCGGTCGGAGAAGAACTCCCACTCCAGGTACCGCTCCTGGTACAACTCCGTGGCCCGGTCACCGCCGCCCACCACGCAGACGATCGGCGCCGTCAGCTTCGGGGACAGCCCGGTCGCGTAGACGTCGGTGTAGTAGTCCTCGCCCATCGCGGAGTCGGCCAGCACCACCCGCATCACGAAGTCCTTCTCCCGCTCGTCGAAGACCTCGGTGAAGAACCCCATCGCGCGCAGCGCCTCCAACGTCCGCCGCTTCGACGTCCAGCGCTGCGTCGGGAACCAGCGGCGCAGCCAGCCGAACACCCGTCCCGGCAGGCGCGGGGCGGGGAAGTGGGCGCCGATCACCAATCCGGTCAGCTCCACCCCGGCCGCCTCCAGCCGGCGGCCCAGCTCGACGGCCTCGGCGCCGCCCATGCAGTGCCCGTACACCGCCACCGGGCCGCTGATCTCCTCGACCACCTCGGCGACGCAGCCGTCCACCAGCTCGTCCAGTCCAAGCAGGGGCTCGTCGGGGCGGTTCAGGTCGTGCCCGGGCCGTTCCAGGGCGTACAACCGGACGCCGGGTGGGAGCGCGTCGGCCAGCGGCTGGAAGGTGATCGCGCTGCCGGCGGCGAACGGTACGCAGACCAGGGTCAGCCGGGTCGGCGTGGCCGGTCGGGCCGGGGTCAGCTCGTGCAGCAGTCGCCCGGCGGAGCCGCCGGTCTCGGCCAGGTGCTCGGTGAGCGCCCGGATCGTCGGGTGGCGGAACAGGTCCAGCACGCTGATCGCCGGGTCGGTGCCGGAGAGGGCCTTGATCGCCTTGAAGGAGTCGCCGCCGAGGTCGAAGAAGTCGTCGTCGATGCCGACGCTGTCGTACCCGAGCACCTGCGCCCAGCGTTGCGCCAGGGTCGCGCGCAGCGGGGTGTCCGGCGGGCTCGCGCCGACGGCGGTACGACCGCGCACCGGCGCCGGCAGGGCGGCCCGGTCGACCTTGCGGTTGGCGCTCAGCGGCATCCGGTCGAGCACCACGAACGCCGACGGGACCATGTGGTCGGGCAGGAAGTCACGGGCGAAGGCCCGCCACGGCGCCGGGTCGACGTCGAAGTCCGGCACCGGCGCCGCGTCCGGGTCGGGCTCGGCGGCCTCGTCGCCGGCCAGGGTCAGGTACGCGACGATGCTCTTCTCCCCGTCGTCCTCGCGGACCAGCACCGCGGTGTCCCGGACCGACGGGTGGCCGCGCAGCACCGCCTCGATCTCGCCCAGCTCGATGCGGAAGCCGCGCACCTTCACCTGCGAGTCGGTGCGGCCGGCGAACTCGATCCGGCCGTCGGGCAGCCAGCGGGCGAGGTCGCCGGTGCGGTACAGCCGGCCGCCACCGAACGGGTCGGGCACGAACCGTTGCGCGGTGAGCTCCGGGTCGCCGAGGTAGTCCCGGGCCAGCCCGGCGCCGCCGAGGTACAGCTCGCCCAGCACCCCCACCGGGACCGGCGAGAGCCGCCCGTCCAGCACGTACGCCCGGACGTTGCCGATCGGCCGACCCACGGTGACCCGGGTGACGTCGGGCGTCAGAAGCTCCATGGTGGACCAGACGGCCGCCTCGGTCGGGCCGTACAGGTTCCACAGCGCGTCGACGCGTTCGGCGAGCTGCCGGGCCAGCGGCGCGGAGACCGCCTCGCCGCCGCATACCGCCGTCAGGCCGGGCTGCCCGGCCCAGCCGGTCTCGATCAGCAGCCGCCAGGTCGCCGGGGTGCCCTGGGCCAGGGTGACCCGTTCCGCGGCGAGCAGCGCGGCCAGCCGTGGCGCGTCGTAGCCGACGTCCCGGCCCACCAGCAGCATCCGGGCGCCGACGACCAGCGGCAGGAAGAGCTCCGGCACGGACATGTCGAAGGCGAAGCTGGCCATCGCCAGCATGGTGCCGTCGGCGGTCAGGCCGGGCCGCTCGCGCATCGCGGCCAGCGTGTTGACCACCGCGCCGTGGGTCACCCGGACTCCCTTGGGGCGGCCCGTCGACCCGGAGGTGTAGATCACGTACGCCAGGTGCTCCGGCCCGGCCGGCGGCCCGGGATCGGGGTCCGGCCCGGTGTCGGCCGCCGCGCCGGCGAGCAGCACCTCGCCGGCGTAGCCGGTGAACCGGTCGGTGAGGCCCGCCTCGGTGACCAGGACGGTGGCGCCGCTGTGGGTGAGCACGTACCGCTGCCGCTCGACCGGGTAGTCGGGGTCGACCGGCACGTAACCGCCGCCGGCCTTGAGCACGCCGAGCAGGGTTACCGGCAGTTCCTCGCAGCGGTGCAGGCAGACGGCGACGGTGCGGTCGGGGCCGACGCCAGCGCGACGCAGCCGGTGCGCGAGCCGGTTGGCCCGGGCGTCGAGCTCGGCGTAGCTGAGGGTGGTCGCCCCGAAGGTCACCGCCGGCCGGTGCGGGTTCATGGCGACCTGGTGTGCGACCAGCTCGACCAGGGTCGGCGTCCGGCCCGGCGCCGTCCCGGGCCAGTCGTACGCGGTGGCGGTGTCGTTCCACCCGGCGACGCGGTCCAGCTCGGCGGGGGTGAGCACGGCCAGGTCGCCCAGCCGGGTGCCCGGGTCGGCGACGGCGGCGGCGAGCAGCCGCTCCAGGTGGCCGGTCATCCGCTCGGCGGTGGCCGCGTCGAAGAGGTCGGTGTTGTACTCCAGCCGGAACCGCAGCCCCTCGGGCACCTCGTACGCGTACAGGGCGAGGTCCTGCTGGGCGATGCCCGGCTCGACGGCGAACTGCGTCACCCGCAGCCCCTCGGCCCGCAGCTCCCGCTCGGGGACGTTCAGCATGTTGAACATGACCTGGAACAGCGGGTTGCGGCTCAGGTCCCGGGGCGCGTCGACCAGGTCCACCAGCCGCTCGAACGGCACCTCCTGGTGGTCGTACGCGCCGAGCGCGGTGCGCCGGACCTGCCCGAGCAGCTCGTCGAAGGTCCGCTCGGCGTCGATCGTGGTGCGCAGCGGCAGCATGTTGACGAAGAAGCCGACCATCGGTTCGAGTTCGGCGCGTACCCGGCCGGCGACCGGCGTGCCGACGCAGATGTCGCGCTGGCCGGTCCAGCGCCACAGCAGCGTCTTCCAGGCGGCGAGCACCGTCATGGCCAGGGTGACGCCCCGGGCCTGGCTGAACCGGCGCAGCTCGTCGGCGGTCGCCGACGGCAGCACCCGGGCGTGGGCCGCGCCGTGGAAGCTCTGCACCGGCGGCCGGGGCCGGTCGGCGGGCACCTCCAGGACGGCGGCCACCCCGGCGAGCTGTTCGCGCCAGTACCGCACGTCCGCGCTGTCCGGGTCGGCCAGCCGGCCGCGCTGCCAGCGCGCGTAGTCGCCGTACTGGATCGCCAGGTCGGGCAGGGGCGAGGGACGGTCGTGCACGGCGGCGTCGTAGCCGGTGACCACCTCGTCGGCGACGATGCCCAGCGACCAGCCGTCGGAGACGGTGTGGTGCATGGTCAGCGACAGCACGTGCCGGTCGTCGGCGACGCGCAGCAGCACGGCCCGGAACAGCGGCCCGCGGGCCAGGTCGAACGGGCGTCGGACGTCGGCGGCGAGCGCCGCGTGCGCCCACGGCGGCAGCGCGTCGGCGACCGCCGCCTCCACGATGCCGCCCGGGGCCGGGGCGGTGTCGTCGGCATCCGCCGGTGCTGTGACGACCGGCAGGTCGACGGGGCCGGGCGGGAGCACCCGCTGGACCGGGTCACCGTCGTCGCCGAGCGGGAAGACCGTCCGCAGCGACTCGTGCCGGCGGACCAGTTCGCCGAGGGCGCCCCGCAGCGCGTCGACGTCGAGGTCGCCGTCGAGCAGCAGGGCCGTGCTGACGGTGTAGGCGTCCTGCTCGTACGCCTGGTCGAGGAACCAGAGCCGGTGCTGGCCGGAGGAGAGCGGCGCCGGTCCGGCGTCGGCGCCGGCGCGGGGGAGGACCGGTGCGGCGGCCGGCCGCACCGGCTCGGCGGTGGCCACGGCGCCGGTCGCCGGCAGGGCGGCCGCTAGTCCGGCGACGGTCGGGGTGGCGAAGACCGCCTCCAGCGGCAGCGCCACGCCCAGGCGGGCCCGCAGCCGCACCACGAACTGGGTGGCCAGCAACGAGTGGCCGCCCAGCTCGAAGAAGTCGTCCAGGGCCCCGACCGGCCGGATGCCGAGCAGGTCCGACCAGAGCTGCGCCACGCACTCCTGCGCGGGCGTGCTCGGCGCGACGTAGGCGGTGCTGAGCGCCGGCCGGTTCCCGGCGGTCTCCGGCGCCTCCGGGGTGGTCGGCTCCGCCGCCGGCAGGGCGGGCGCGGGGCCGGTCGGGCCGGTCCTCGGCGCCGGGTCGATCCAGTAGCGGCGCCGCTCGAACGGGTAGCCGGGCAGGGCCAGCCGGCGGCGCGGCCCGTGGAACCGTCCCCAGTCGACCTCGACGCCGGCCAGCCAGAGCCGGCCCACCGCGTCGAGCAGCGTGGTGAGGTCGTCGGCGTCGGCGCGCGGGTGCCGCATCGCCGCCACCACCTGGCCGGGTCGCAGGCCGGCCAGCCGGGCCAGGCCGCCCAGGGCGTGCCCGGGGCCCAGCTCGGCGAGGACCGCGTCCTGCTCGGCCAGGAGCGCCGCCGACTCGGCGAACCGCACCGGCCGGCGCAGGTGCTCCACCCAGTACGCCGGGTCGGTGACCTGCCCCGGCTCGACCGGTCCGCCGGTCAGGTTGGTCAGGTAGGGCCGCTGCGGCTCGTGGTAGGTGACCCGGCGGGCGTGCGCGGCGAACTCGTCGAGCACCGGGTCGAGCAGCGCCGAGTGGTAGCCCCGGGTGACCCGCAGCGGCCGGCACTGCACCCCGTCGCCGGTCAGCCGGGCGCGTACCGCCTCGATCGCCTCCGGGGTGCCGGAGAGGACGCAGAGCTCGGGCGCGTTTACCGCGGCCAGCGACAGGTCGTCGCCGAGCAGTTCGGTCGCCGCCGCCTCGGGCAGGCCCACCGCGAGCATCGCCCCGACGGGGGTGCGCTCGGCCAGCGCGCCCCGGGCGGCCACCAGCCGCAGCGCGTCGGTCGGCGAGAAGACGCCGGCCAGGCAGGCGGCGACGTACTCGCCGAGGCTGTGCCCCACCATCAGGTCCGGCTCCACCCCGCGGGCCAGCAGGGCCCGGGCCAGGGCGTACTCGGTGACGAAGAGCGCCGGCTGGATCAGCGCCGGCCGGGCCAGCAGCCGCTCCGCCGCCGGGTGGCCGTCGGGTTCCGGGCTCAGCAGCGTACGCAGGTCCAGGCCCAGCTCGTCGCGGAGCAGGTCGGCGCACTCGTCGACCACGGCCCGGTAGGTGGGCTCGCCCCGGTACAGTCCGGCGCCCATCGCCACGTGCTGCGCGCCGTGCCCGGGGAACGCGAACACCAGCGCCCGCCGGCCGCCGGGGTGGGCGCCGCCGAACTGCCGCTGCGCCGAGTCGAGGGCGGTCAGCGCGTCGGCGCGGTCCGCCGCGACGAGGAACCGCCGCTGCGCCATCGGCTGCCGCCGGCCCAGGGCGGCCGCCACGTCGGCGAGCTCCGCCCCGGGGTGCGCGTCGAGCCAGTCGCGGACCTGACCGGTCTGCCGTTCCAGCGACCCGGGCGTACGGGCCGACAGGGCCAGCAGCTGCGGCCCGGTGGCCGGGGCGGGCGGCCGGGCGGGCGGGGCGGCCGGTGGCTCCTCCAGCACGACGTGGGCGTTGGTGCCGCCCATGCCGAACGAGCTGACCCCGGCGCGGCGGGGACCGTCGCCGGGCCACGGCCGGGCGGTGTCGGGGAGATGGAACGGGCTGCTCGCGAAGTCGATCGCCGGATGGGGTCGGCGTACGTTGATCGTCGGCGGCAGCGTCCGGTGGTGCAGCGCCAGCACGGTCTTGAGCAGGCCGGCGATCCCGGCGGCGGCGTCGGTGTGCCCGATGTTGGCCTTGACCGAGCCGAGGGCGCAGAAGCCGCGCCCGTCGGTGCCCCGGCGGAACGCCTCGGTGAGGGCGGCGACCTCGATCGGGTCACCGAGGCTGGTGCCGGTGCCGTGCGCCTCCACGTAGCTCACCGAGCCGGGGTCGACGCCGGCCGCCGCGTGGGCCGCGGTGATCACCGCGACCTGACCGTCGACGCCCGGCGCGGTGTAGCCGGTGCGGCGGGCGCCGTCGTTGTTGATCGCCGAGCCCCGGATCACCGCGTAGACGGTGTCGCCGTCGGCGACCGCGTCCTCCAGCCGTTTCAGCGCGACGACGCCGACGCCGCTGGAGGCGATGCTGCCCCGGGCGTCCGCGCTGAACGGGCGGCAGTGCCCGTCGGGGGAGTAGACCCCGCCGTCGTGGTGCAGGTAGCCGCGCCGCTGCGCGGGGAAGACGCTGACCCCACCGGCCAGGACCAGGTCCGACTCGCCGGTGAGCAGGCTCTGCCGGCCCAGGTGCACGGCGACCAGCGACGTCGAGCAGGCGGTGGCCACGGTGACCGCCGGCCCGGTCAGGTCGAGCTTGTACGCGACCCGGCTGAGCAGGAAGTCCTTGTCGTTGCTGATGGACAGCTGGTGCTCGCCGACGGTGTGCAGCAGCTCCGGGTGGGTGCTCAGGTGGTCGAGCAGGTACGCGCTGCGCCCCGAGCCGGCGAACAGGCCGATCCGACCCGGGTGGCGGGCCGGGTCGTACCCGGCGTGCTCCAGCGCGTGCCAGGCGCACTCCAGCAGCATCCGGTGCTGCGGGTCGAGGGTCTGCGCCTCCCGGGGCGTGATGCCGAAGAAGGCGGCGTCGAACTCGTCGATCCCGGGCAGCCAGGTGCCGGAGCGGACGTACGCCGGGTCGTCGATCCGCTCCGGGTCCGCCCCGTCGGCCAGCATCTCCTCGACGGTGAACTCCCGTACCGACTCGACCCCGGCGCGGATGTTGTGCCAGTACTCGTCGACGTCCCGGGCGCCGGGGAAGCGGCCGGCCATGCCGACCACGGCGATCAGTCCGTCGGGCCGGCCGGTGTCGTCGCCCGCCCGGGGCCGCGGGATGTCGGCCGGCGCGGGGGCGGGGGTGGCCGGGGCGGTGGTCCCGGTGGTGGCGGTGGTCAGGAACGCCGCCAGCGACTCGACGGTGGGGTTGCGGAACAGGTCGGTGACCGTGACGGCGTCGCCGACCTGCTCGCGCAGCCGGCGCAGCACGGCCAGCAGCCGCATGGAGTGGCCGCCGAGGTCGAAGAAGTTGTCCCGGGCGCCGACCTCGGCGACCCCGAGCACGTCCCGCCAGACCTCGGCGACCAGCCGCTCCAGCCGGATCCGGGTGGCGTCCCAGGTCGTCGGGCCGGCGACGGCGGACGGCGGTTCGGGTGCGGGCCGCTCCGGTGCGGCGTCGACGCGCTGCCGAGGCGCCGCCCGGCCGGGGGCGGGCAGCGCGGCGGTGTCCAGCTTGCCGTTTCGGGTCAGCGGCAGCGCGTCGAGCAGGACCACGTCGGACGGGACCAGGTAGGACGGCAGCTCGACGGCGAGCGCCGCCCGCAGGGCCGCGGCGTCGGTCGGCGCCCCGCCGGCCAGGTAGGCGACCAGCCTCGGGTCGTCCGGGTCGTCCCGGCGCAGCTGCACCGTCACGTCGCCGTCCGGGCGGTGCCGGCGTACCGCCGCCTCGATCTCGCCGCACTCGATCCGGTAGCCGCGCAGCTTGACCTGGTTGTCGGTGCGGCCCAGGTATTCGAGGTTCCCGTCCGGGCGACGGCGCACCAGGTCGCCGGTGCGGTAGAGCCGCGCTCCCGGCGTGGCCGAGAAGGGGTGCGGGACGAACCGCTGCGCGGTCAGCGTCGGCTGGTTCAGGTAGCCGCGGGCCACGCCGGCCCCGCCGACGTACAGCTCACCGACCACGCCGACGGGGACCGGGTTGCCCCAGGAGTCCAGCACGTACAGCTCGGTGTTGGCGATCGGCCGGCCGATCGGGACGGAGCCGTCGACAGGGGTGGCCGGGTCGACCTCGTACGCGGCGCAGCCGACCACGGTCTCGGTGGGTCCGTACTCGTTGACCAGCGCGGTGTCCGGGGCGTGGGTCCGCCACGGCGCCACCTGGTCGGCGCGCAGGTTCTCGCCGCCGATGACGAAGCAGCGGGTCCGGTCGGCCAGTTCGGCGGGTCCGAGCTGGTGGCGTACCAGGTCGAGCTGGGCCGGGGTGATCTTCACCAGGCCGAAGGCCGGCCGTTGGGTGCGCAGCGCCTCGCCGAGCGCCTCCGGGCCGAGGTGGTCGCCGAGCATCCGCACGGTGGCGCCGGTGACCAGCGGGACCAGCAGGCTGGTGACGGTCAGGTCGAAGCCGACCGACGAGTGCAGCGGGACGACGTCCCCGGGCCGCAACCGGTAGGCCTGGGCCGCCCAGCGCACGTAGTTGCCGACGCCCCGGTGGGTGACCATGACCCCCTTGGGTCGGCCGGTCGACCCGGAGGTGTGGATGACGTACGCCAGGTCGTCCGGGGTGGGTTCCGGCCGCCGGCGGGGCCGCCGCCGCGGGCCGCCGCCGTCCGGGCCCGGCCGCGCCGCCGGGGTCGGCTCGTCCGGCTCCGGCATCAGCAGCGCCCGGCCGTCGGGCACCAGGTGGGTCAGTTCAGGGCAGGTGAGCACCACCGGCGCGGCGGTGTCGTCGATCAGGTGGCGCAGCCGGGCCGGCGGGTTGGCCGGGTCCATGGGTACGTAGGCCGCGCCGGTGCGCAGCGTGGCGAGCACCGCCACCGCGAACGACACCGAACGGGGCAGCAGCACGCCCACCAGGTCACCGATGCCGACGCCCCGCCCGCGCAGCGTCCCGGCCAGCGCGTCGGCGCGCGCGTGCAGCTCGCGGTAGCTCAGCGCCGTGTTGTCGTCGGTGACCGCCACGCGATCGGGGGTACGCCCGGCCTGCCGCTCGATCAGCAGGTGCACCGGCTCGTCGGGTGCGGTGGGGGTGGCGGTGCGGTTGGCCGCCACCACGAGCTCCCGGTGCTCCTCGTCGGTGAGCATCGCGGCCGAGCCGACCGGAGCGGCCGGGTCGGCGACCAGCGAGCGCAGCAGGGTCTGGAAGTGTCCGGCCAGCCGGCCGATGGTGTCGTCGTCGAACAGGTCGGTGCGGTACTCCAGCTCGGTGCGTACGCCGTCGGCGTTCTCCCGCACCGAGACGGTGAGGTCGAACTTGGCGGTGCTGGTGGGCACCTCGACGGTGGTGACCTCGAGGTCGTCGAGCCGGGGCGGGGTGGCCTCCCGGCCGTAGACGAACATCACCTGGAACAGCGGGGTGAAGCCGGGCCGGCGGGCCGGGCGCAGCGACTCCAGCAGCGCCGGGAAGGGCAGCTCGCCGTTGGCCAGGGCGTCGAGGGCGGCGGTGCGGACCCGCCCGAGCAGTGTCTCGAACGACGGGTCGTCGTCGAGCCGGGCCCGGATCGCGACGGTGTTGAGCAGCAGTCCGACGAGCCGCTGCGTCTCGGTCCGCCGGCGGTTCGCCACCGGCGTGCCCACCACGATGTCCCGCTGCCCGGTCCAGCGGGCCAGCAGCACGTGCAGCGTGGCCAGCATGACCATGTACGGGGAGGCGCCGACGCGCCGGCACAGCGCCAGCAGCCCGTCGGGCACGTCGAGCGGGACCGAGAGGGTGGCGCCCGCGCCGGAGGGCAGCTCGGGGCGGGGGCCGCCGGTGGGCAGCTCCAGCACGGCGGGCGCGTCGGCGAGCCGGGCGTGCCAGTGGTCGCGTTGCGCCGCCGCCTCCGCCCCGCGCAGCCAGTCGTGCTGCCGGGCGGCGTGGTCGCGGTGGTCGACGGTGACCGGGTCGAGGTCGGCCGGCCGGCCGGTGCGGTGCGCGGTGTAGAGCCGTTCCCACTCGTCGTGCAGGATGCCGAGCGACCACTCGTCGACGGCGACGTGGTGGAAGGTCAACAGGAGCACGTGCTCCTGCGGCGTGCAGCACAGCAGGTTCGCCCGCAGCACCGGCCCGCGTTCCGGGTCGAGCGGGACGCGGGTCTCGGCGTGCAGCCGGGCCCGTACCTCCTGGTCGCGTTGCCAGGCCGGCAACCCGCTCAGGTCGTGCACCCGCAGCAGCCCCGGGCGCGGCTCGTGGACCACCTGGAGCAGGCGCGGCGTCGCGTCCCGCCGCCCGGCTCCGTCGTCGGCCGGGACCAGGGTGGTCCGCAGGGCGGCGTGCCGGGCCACCAGCGCGTCGAGCGCCGCGGCCAGCGCCGGTGAGTCCAGCGGCCCGCGCAGCCGGTAGGCCAGCGGCACCAGGTAGCCGGCCGGGTCCGGGTCGAGGCGGCTCAGCGACCACATCTGGCGTTGCTCGTGGCTGGCCGGGACGGGATCTCCGGGCGGGACGGCGCGGGCGGGGTCGGGCGGTGGCGGCGCGACGGGCGTCGCCGGCCGGGACCTCAGCACGTCGGTCATCGGATCCGCTTCCTCCTTCGGGTCGGCGGCGGCCGGGCGGTCGCCGCCGACGCGGCGACCGGCCCGGTGACGGCTGGCGATCGGGTGTCCGGACCTGCCGTGCCGGCCGGTGGGTCGCCGGTGGTGGAGGGCGGTCACGGGTACGGTGCCGGGCGTCCTGCCTCGCCACCGACCGGTGGGCCGCCCGCGGTCGCAAGCTTCCGACGCCGGCGCCCGCGGAGCAGTCGCCGATGCGACAGGTGTCGATCTCCCGATGCGGTCGCCTGTCACATGATGGCACTGATGATCTTTGATGGGATCCACGGATCGTGTCGGTCGTCGACGCTTTCGGTGACCGTCGATGCACGTTCGTCCATTGCCTGGCGGTCCGCGCGGGGTGGGGGCGCGCGTCAACCGGTGGACGCCGCGGCGCACGAACGGATGGCCGTAGCGTCAACCGGGCACCCGAAGCGGAGCCGCCTGTGATTCTCAGCGGGTCGGGTGGGAACGGTCGTCGGCCCCGGCGCCCCGCCCGGCGGGCGAAGGAGGGCTCGGATGGTCGGTGCGGTGGAGCGGTTCGACGTCCTGGTGGTCGGCGGCGGCAAGGCCGGCAAGACACTGGCGATGGATCTGGCCCGATCGGGTGCGACCGTCGCGATGGTCGAGCGCGGCATGATCGGCGGCAGCTGCATCAACGTGGCCTGCATCCCGACCAAGGCCCTGGTGACCAGCGCCCGGGCCGCCCGTGCGGTACGCGGGGCCGACGCGCTGGGGACCGTGGTGCACGGCTCCCACCTCGACCTGGATCTCCTGCGCGCCCACAAGGAGGACGTGGTCGACGGCATGGTGGCCGCGAACCGTCAGCAGTTCCTGGAGTCGGGTCTGCACCTGGTGATCGGAGCGGCCACGTTCGTCGCCCCCCGCACCGTACGGGTGGCCCTGCCCGACGGCGGCACCCGCCTGATCAGTGGCGACCGCGCGGTGATCAACACCGGGACCCGCCCGTATCTGCCACCGATCCCGGGGCTGCCCGAGGCCGGCGTGCTCACCAGCGACGACCTGCTCCGGCTGAGCCGGCTGCCGCGCCGGCTGACCGTCCTGGGCGGCGGCACCGTCGGGGTCGAGTTCGCGCAGATGTTCGCGGCCTTCGGCAGCGCCGTGACCATCGTCGAGGGCGGGCCCCGACTGCTCAGCCGGGAGGACCCCGAGATCAGCGACGCGGTGGCGCAGGTGTTCGCCGCCGACGGGATCGACGTGCGGACGGCCGTCGCGGTGGACCGGATCGACCGGGTCCCGGACGGGACCGTACGGGTGGTGACCGCGGACGGCGCCGCCGTCGACGGCGACGTCGTCCTGGTGGCGGTGGGTCGGGCGCCGGTGACCCGGGAGCTGGATCTCCCGGCGGCGGGCGTACGGACCGGCGAGCGGGGCTTCGTCGAGGTGGACGAGTACCTGCGCACCAGCGCCGAGCGGACCTGGGCGGCGGGGGACGTCGCCGGCAGCCCGCAGTTCACTCACGCCTCGCTGGACGACTACCGGGTGATCCGGTCCCAGTTCGTCGGCACGCCGCGCAGCACCACCGGCCGGCTGGTGCCGTACACCGTCTTCACCACGCCGGAGCTGGCCCGGGTGGGGCTCACCGAGACCGAGGCCCGGGCGGCCGGTCATCCGGTCCGGGTGGTGCGCCTGCCGGTCGCCGCCATCCCGCGGGCGCGGACGCTGCGGCAGACCACCGGGATGTGGAAGGCGGTGCTGCACCGCGACACCGACCGGATCCTCGGCGTCGCCCTGCTCGGCGCCGAGGCCGGCGAGGTGGTCACCGCCGTGCAACTGGCGATGCTGGCCGGGATGCCCGGCACCGCGCTGCGCGACGCCATGATCACCCACCCCACGATGGCCGAGGGGCTCAACCTGCTGTTCGCACAACTGGCACCGGAGCCCGTCCGGTGAGTGGTGGTTCGCCCATGACGAGCGAAGCCGAAGAGGATGAATGATGACGACACGTGACGTGGTGGAACGGTTCTTCGCCATGGTCGGCGGCGGTGCCGATCCGGAGGAGATCGCCCTGCTGTTCGCCGAGGACGTCGACTGGGATCTGCCGGGGTCGCCGGCGATCCCGTGGGTCGGGCGGCGCTCCAGCCGGGCCGAGGTGGCCGACTACCTGCGCGTCCTCGGGGCGAACATCGTGCCCGAGGAAAACGTCGACCAGATCGAGGCCATCCTGTACGACGGGGACGACGCGGTGATGCTCGGGCGGTTCGGACGGGTCGCCCGCAGCACCGGCCGCCGCTACGAGATGGCCGTCGCCATGCACTTCCGGGTGCGCGGCGACCAGATCGTCGCGTTCCGGCTCTACGAGGACTCGTTCCAGGTGGCCGAGGCGTACGCCGAGTGAGGCGTGCTCCGGTCGGTGGGTAGCTGGTGCGGCATCCGCCACCCCTCCGCCAGCCGGGACGGGTGGATGTTCGCGCCACCGCCGAAGAACTCGGTGAACTTCATGATCAGCGGGTCCCAGCCGACCGGGTCGACGTACGCGGTCCCGGCGATGAGCAGCTCCTGCTCCACGTGGGCGCGGAGCACCGCCACCTCGAAGGCGGTGGCGTCGACGTGCGGCAGGCCGAACGGATGGGTGGCGACCACCCGACACTCGAGCTGGATCGGGCACTGCGCGACCCGGTCCGGCCCCACCAGGTCCGACGCCTGCCGGTCCAGGCCCGCCACGGCGAACTTGTCGGGCTCGTGCCGGTAGCCCTGGGCCCGCTTGCGCTCGGGGACGTCGGGCCGGGCGGTGGTCAGCGCCAACCGGTCGACCGCGTCGACCAGGCCGGAGGGGGCCAGGTTCAGCACCGCCTCCCGCTCCCGCTCCAGGTTCCGTGCCGTCTGGCTGGCGTTGGCCAGCCCGAGCAGACCGGACTGGCCCAGCCACCACGCCGACGACATGGGCGCGATGTTGGTGCCGCCGTCGGGGTTGCGGCTGCTGATCAGGACGACGGGGGTGCCGAAGTAGAGCACCTTGAGCGGCGTGACGATGTGCATGATCCCAACCTGCTGCACCGCCCGGGCCGGTGCTGGCGGGTATCGGACGGCGCGTCCGGGCGGTCACCGAGCCGAGCGGGCCACCGCATCGATGGGTAGACTCACTGTCGCGTTCGGACGGCTTCTCCGTCGGACGTCACCGTGCCGTGTCCGTCATCGGCGAGGAAGTGGGTGGCCTGGTGAGCACGCTGCCGGCCCTTGCCGCGGACGCCACGTCCACCGCCCTGGTGATGATCGGCCCCGACGGCCGCTGCCTGTGGCGCAACGCGGCCGGTCATCGGCTCGGCGTCGCGCTCACCGAGCTGCCGCTGGGGCGGCTGACGGCCGGCGGGGACGCGGTCGAGCTGCCGGTGCGCCGGTCGGACGGGAGTGTCCGCTGGCTGCGGGTGCGCTGTCACGGCGTGCAGCACGCCGGCGAGTCGCTGCGCCTGTTCGAGCTGTGGGACGTCAGCGTCGAGCGTCGCGAGCGCGAGCGGGGACGCAACTACCGGTGGCGGCTGGCCCACATCGAGCAGCTCGCCAAGGTCGGCACCTGGGAGTGGGACCTGCCCTCCGGTGAGGTGATCTGGAGCGACGTGCTCCAGCGGATGTTCGGCCTGCCGCCCGGCACCGGCCTGGACTACCCCGCCTACCGGCGGATGGTGCACCCCGACGACATCGGGATGATCGAGCAGACGCTCGAGGACGCGCTGCGCCGGGGCGGGGCGTTCTCCTACACCCACCGGATGTACCTGGCCGACGGCGCCACGCTGCGGGTCTTCGAGTGCTACGGCGAGGTCTTCACCGACAGCACCGGCGCACCCGTGCGGGTGCTCGGCACCGCCCACGACATCACCGCCGTCCGCCGGGTCCAGGACGAGCTGACCCGGCTCGCCGAGCGTGACCCGCTGACCGACCTGCCCAACCGGCGGGCCCTGCTGGCCCACATCGACGAGCTGCTGGCCGGCGGGCCGGAGCCCTCCGGCGCTTTGCTGCTGGTCGACATCGACAACTTCAAGGACATCAACGACGTGCACGGGCACGCGGTCGGCGACGAGGTGCTGCGGGCGCTGACCAGACTGCTCGAACGTGAGCTGCCGCCCGGCACGCTGCTCGGCCGGCTCGGCGGCGACGAGTTCGCCGTCGTCCTGCCCGGCGCGGACGCCGAGGGCGCGCTGGTCATCGCCGAGGCGATGTGCAACGCGGTCGTCCGGGCGCCGGTGCCGGTGGCCGGCACCGGCCTGCGGGTGACCCTGAGCATCGGCGCCGCCTCGCGGGAACCGGGCGACACCCGCGACACCATGCTGGCGCACGCCGATCTCGCCCTGTACGAGGCGAAGGACGCCGGCCGCAACCGGGCCCGGGTCTACCTGCCCGAGCAGTACCGGCACGCCGTGCAGCGGGTCAGCGTGGTCACCCGGGTCCGCCGGGCCCTCGACGAGAACCGGATGGGACTCGACGCCCAGCCCATCGTGGACCTGGCGACCGGCCAGGTGGTCAGTCACGAACTGCTCGTCCGGCTGCGCGACGGGGCGGAGCCGGTGCTGTCGCCGGCGGAGTTCCTGCCGACGGTGGAACGCGACGACCTGATCGGCGACCTCGACCGGTGGGTGGTGGCCACCGCCACGGCGGCGCTGGCCGAGCCGGGGGCCACCCGGGCGGGCCTGCGGTTCGACATCAACATCTCCGCCCGTTCCCTGGAGTCCCCGGGCTTCGGCGACTGGGTGGTACGCACGCTGCGCGCCGCCGGCATCGCGGCCGACCGGCTCGGTCTGGAGGTCACCGAGACCGCGGCGATCACCAACGTCGCGGCGGTACGCCACCTCGCCGACGCGCTGCGCGACGCCGGCTGCCGGCTGAGCCTCGACGACTTCGGCGCCGGCTTCGGCTCCTTCGCCTACCTCAAGCACCTGCCCTTCAGCACGGTGAAGATCGCCGGTGACTTCGTCCGGCAGGCCGACCACGGTGGCGCCGACCCGGTGCTCATCGACGCCGTGGTCCGCGCCGCCCACGGCCTCGGCATGTCCACGGTGGCCGAGTCGGTGGAGCGTGCCGCGCTGGTGCCGGCGCTGCGCGCCCTGGGCGTGGACGCCGGGCAGGGCTACCATCTGGGCCGCCCGGTTCCGCTGGACGAGCTGTCCCGGCGTACCTCCCGTGCCTGGCAGGACACCGTCGTCGTCCCGACCGTCGTCCGGCAGTCCCCGCGCTGACCCCTCGCCCACCCTGGAGAGTCGTGTGAACACACCCGTCACGTCCGCGTCGCCCGTCGGCGTCGAACTGGTCACCGGTGACCTCGACGCCGCCGCCGACTTCTACGCCGGCCTGCTCGGCTGGACCGGCACGGCCACCGCCGACGGCGTCACCGCCCACGCCGGCGGGGTCGCCGCCGCCGAGCTGCGTCGGGGGCCGGCCCCGGCGAGGTGGTGGACCGTCTTCGGCGCCGCCGATCCGGGGCCGGTGCGGGCGGCGGCCGAGCGGGCCGGGGCCCACGTCGACGGGGACGAGGTGCGCGACCCGCTCGGGGCGGGCTTCCGCCTGCGCGCCGGCGTCACTCCGGTGGCCGCCGGCCCCGGCCGGCCCAGCTGGTACGAGTACATGACGGGCGATCCGGCTACCGCCGACCGGTTCCACGCCGACGCGCTGGGCCTGCGTACCACCGTGCCGCCCGGCGCCCCCGACGACTCGTACGCCCTGCTCGGCGCCGGTGGCCCGCCGGTAGCCGGCCGGTTGGCGCTGCCGCCGCCGCTGCGTGACCTGCTCCCGGCCGGCTGGATGGTCTACTTCGCGGTGGCCGACCCGGACGACACCGCCGAGCGGGCCCGGCAGCGGGGCGGGCGGGTGCTCGTGCCGCCGAGCGACGTGGCGACGGGCCGGGTCTGCGCGCTCGCCGATCCGGCGGGCGCCGTCTTCACCGTCATCCGGCCCGGGCAGGTCGGTGGCTGACGACGCCCGGCGGCCATTGACAGAGGAACTGCGAATAGCGAATAATAGATCGTAGTTCGAGGGGGAGTACCCGCTCACCAGCGCGCCGGCCGTCAGTACGGACCCGTCCGGGTCCCGGCCGCGCGGACCGCCGTCCACGGCGGTTCGGGGAGACCTTCGACCCGCTCGCCGGCGCCCTGCGCCGGCCCGGTCGAAGGGAGGACTCCCCGGATGTCCGTACCGTGGTGGGCCTGGCTCGCCCTGATGGTGGCGATCGCCGCGATGCTGGCGGTCGACCTGTTCCTGCACCGCGACAACCACGTCATCGGCTTTCGTGAGGCGGCGATCTGGTCCGGCGTCTGGATCGCCGCCGGGCTCGCCTTCGGCGTCCTGCTCTGGCTCTGGCAGGGCGAGGAGGCCGCCGGTTCCTACTACGCCGGTTACCTGATCGAGAAGGCGCTGTCGATCGACAACGTCTTCGTCTTCGCCCTGGTTTTCACCTACTTCGCGGTCCCCGCCGCCCTCCAGCACAAGGTGCTGTTCTGGGGTGTCATCGGGGCGCTGCTGTTCCGGCTGGTGTTCATCTTCGTCGGCGCCGAACTGCTGGAGACGTTCTTCTGGACCGCGTACCTGTTCGGCGTCTTCCTCGTCTGGACCGGCTGGAAGATGGCCTTCCGGCACGACGCGCAGCCGGATCCGGACCGCAACCTCGTCGTCCGCCTCGTCCGCCGGGTCGTCCCGACCGACTCCCGCTACCACGGCGACCGGTTCTTCACCCGGATCGACGGCAAGCGGGTCGCCACGCTGCTGTTCGTGGTCCTGATCGCGGTCGAGGCGACCGACCTGATCTTCGCCATCGACTCCGTCGCGGCGATCCTGGCGATCACCACCAGCACGTTCATCGTCTGGACCGCCAACGCCTTCGCGGTGCTCGGCCTGCGCAGCCTCTACTTCTGCCTGGCCGGCCTGCTGCGCCGCTTCGTGCACCTGCACTACGGCCTGGCGTTCCTGCTCGCCTTCGCCGGGGTCAAGCTGATCCTCTCCGAGACCCCGATCGGCAAGCTGCCCATTCCGCTCACCCTCGGCGTCATCGTCGCCACCCTCGCCGTCTCCATCGGCTGGAGCCTGGCCGCCACCCGCGGCCGACCGGCTACGCCGGCCCCCCCGGTCGACCGGTGAGGCGTTCGGCGAGCTCGCGGGCGTGCGCGGCGGCCGGCGGGCCCCGCTCGGGGTCCGGCGCCTCGGAGAGGAAGACCAGCGCCAGCATGACCGCCGTGTCGAGCCGGCAGGCGAGCATCGCGGTGGCGTCCTGCGGCGGCGCCTCCCGGACGGTGGCGTATCCGGCCCGCAGCGCCTCGACGTCCAGCTCGTTCTCGGCGTACCGGGCGTACTCGGTGAGCCGGGCGAACTCCACCACCGGGTCGGCGACCAGCGCGTTCGACCAGTCGAGCAGGGCCTGCACCCGGCCGCGGCGGCGGCGCAGGTTGGCGCTGCGGACGTCCAGGTGGACCAGGCCGCGCCCGGTGAGGCCGGCGAGGTGGCCGGCGAGCACGGCCCGGTCGGGTGGCGCGGGCCAGTCGGGTACCAGCCGGCCGACCTCCCGCCAGCGGCGCTCCAGCCGGGCCTGGATCACCTCGGCGCAGCCGCGCGCTTCGGTGGCGACCGGCGCGAGGCGGGGCGCCGGCAGGCCGTGCAGGCGGGCCAGCAGCCGGCCGAGGTCGCCGTTGTCGAGCGGGCTGCCGTCGTCGTCGACGTAGCGGGCGACCAGCACGTCCGGAACGTCGGGCCGGTCGGCGAGGTGCAGGTGCAGCGGCTCGGCCACCGGGAGGCCGAGGCCGGCGAGGTGCCGGGTGATCTCGTACTCCTGGACCAGGAGGGCGCGGGTGTCCACGTCGGGGTCGTTGGCGTTCGAGTCGAACCGTCGCGGCGCGAGCCGCAGCACCACCGCCCGGCCCTCGACGTCCCGGGCCCGGTAGACGGTGAACTCCAGCCCCCGGCCGACCAGCCGTACGTCGTCCAGCCGCCAGCCGTCGGCGAGCCTCGCCACCGTGTCCTGCGCGATCTCCATGCCTCTGTCCTCGCCCATCGGCAGATCTGGATCATGCCGAACCTATCCCAGGCCGTGAGCCCGCACCAGCATCCGGCGGCCGGCGCGGACCGGACTGGATCTTCGTCCACTGCGGACGTACGGTGGGTTCCATGTACATCGATGCCCAGTCACCCGCGGAAGCCCGGCCATGACCGGACGGCCCGCGGTGACCGGCGCCGCGTGCCGGGTTCCCGCCGGCAGTCCGGTGCCGGACCCCGGGCCGTTGGGCGTGCACCACCTCTACTCCTGCCCCCGCTGGCTGCACGTGCTCGCGCTCGGTGGCCGGCCCCCGGGTGGCTGGGTGACGGCCGGCGGCCGGGGCCTGCTGCCGGTCCACCGGGGCCTGCCCACCCGCAACCGGCGGTACGCCACGGCCACCCTGTTCCGGGACCTGCCCGGCGGGATCCCGTCCGGCGAGTTCTGCTACGCCGGCGCCCTGAGCGCCTACCAGGCCGAGGTGCCGACCCGGCCGGGGGGTGGCGGCGACGAGGTGGCGGCCCTGCTGGACGAGGCCGGGGCGTGGAGCGGCGGCGCCGACCGCCTGGTGGTGCCGTACCTGACCCACCGGGTCGCGTCGGCCCTGCCCGCGCGGCTGGCCGCCCGCCTGGTGCCCGAGGACGTCGAGGCCTGGTCCCCGCCGGGAGTGAGCACCGTGGCGGAGCTGCTAACGGTGCTGCCGCGCAAGCAACGCCAGAACGCGCAGCGCAACCAGCGCCACTTCGACCGGTCGGGGCTGACCGCCGCCGCCGAGCCGCTCGGCGCCTGCCTGGACGAGTTCGCCGTGCTGGCCGAGGCGGCGAGCCGCAAGCACGGGCAGCACGACGACTCGTCGGCGCTGCGCCGGCACCTGGCGGCGATCGCCGACACGTTCGGCGCCGACGCGGTGGTCTTCGCCGCCCGCGACCGGGCGGGCCTGCTCGCCGGCGCGGTGCTCGGCGTGCGGCACGACGGCGACCTCTTCATGCGGATGTCCGGCTTCGACGAGGAGCGGACGAGGGGCTCCGCGGCCTACTTCACCCTGATGTTCTACCTCCCGCTCGACGGCGCCCCGGCCGGTCCGCCACCGGCGGTGCACTACGGGGCCGGCTCGCTCGCCCCGAAGCTCCACCACGGCGCGCGACTCGATCCGCTGTGGACGCTGCTGCCCACCGTGGTGGGCCCCGCCGAACGGGCCGCCGTGCTCCACCGCCGGCTCGCCGGCCTCCCGGCCGAGGTCCCGGAGGGCGTCCGGCGCCGCTTCATCGACCTGCTCGGCGCGGGCCGCGCCCGATCCGGGGAAGGCTAGCCGTGCCCGCCCACCCCACCCCGGCCGGCGCGGTGCTCTTCGACGCGGCCGACACCCTCTTCCACAACCGTGGGCTGGCCGAGTTGTTCGACGGCTGGGAACGCGCCGGTGACCCCAAGCTGACCCGGACCTGGCTGGACGCGGCGATCCGGACGGTGGGCGGGCGCGGGCTCTGGCCCGCCGACTCGGCGACCGGGCGGGAACGCCGCGCCGCCTGGACCGACTTCTACCGGCTGGCCTTCCTGGAGGGCGGCCACCCCCCACCGGCCGCGGCGGCGTACGCGGCCGAGTGCGCCGGCCAGGTCGTCGACCCGGCGGCGTACCGGCTCTTCGCCGACGTTCCCGAGGTGCTCGACGCCCTCGACTCGCGGGGCCTGCCGCTCGGCATCGTGTCGAACTTCGACCCGCTCATCTGGCCGATCCTCGACCGGCTGGACCTGCGCCGCCGCTTCGGCGCGATCGTCACCTCGTACGACGTCGGCTGCTACAAGCCCGACCCGCGGATCTTCCGGATCGCCACCGACCGGCTCGGGGTGCCCACCGGGGACGTCCTGTTCGTCGGCGACTCGCCGTACTCCGACGTCGGCGGCGCGGCGGCGGCCGGGATGGCCGCGGTGCTGGTCGACCGCACCGGCGCGTACCCCGACTTCGCCGGCCCGCGGGTCACCGACCTGCGCGCCCTGCTCCACCCGGGCGCGGGGCGTGGGTAGTCTCGCCGGGTTGACCGCCGCCGGTCCGCTGCGCACCATCGCCTGGTCGACGCTTGTCAACAACGCCGGCAACGGGGCGTTCGCCGCGACCGCCGTGGTCTATCTCAACCAGATCTGCCACATCTCCGGCTACACCATCGGGCTGGGCTTCACCGTCGCCGCCGTCGCCGGCCTGCTGGCCAGCGTCCCGGCGGGCCTGCTCGCGGACCGGGGCGACCCGGCGCGGCTCGCCGGCGCGCTGGCCGGCGGGGCCGGCCTCGCCTCCGGGCTCTACGCCGTCGTGACCGGGACGTGGTCGTTCCTCGTCGTGGCCGTGGTGTACGCGCTGCTGGAGCGGGGTTCGGTGATCGCCCGGCAGACCCTCATCGGGGTGGCCTTCACCGGTTCGGAGCGGACCGCCGCCCGGGCCCTGCTGCGTTCGGTGAGCAACGTCGGGGCGGCGCTGGGCACCGGCGGCGCGGCCCTGGTCCTCGCCCTGGGCGGCGCGACGGACTACCGGATCCTGTTCGCGGTCAACGCCGGCACGTACGCGCTGGCGGGGATCCTGCTGTCCCGGGTGCGGCTGGAGCCGGACCGGGCCGACGACCAGGTGGTCGCGCCGCCGCCGGGCCGGGCCCCCGGGGCGACGGTCGCCGTCCTGCGCGACCGCACCTTCGCGGCCGTGTCGGCGGTCAACGCGCTGCTCACCGTGCACGCCATCGTCCTGGAGGTGGTCCTGCCGCTCTGGGTCGTCAACCGGACCGACGCGCCCCGCACCGTCGTCGCGCTGCTCGTCGTCGTGAACACCGTGCTGGTCATCCTCTTCCAGCTTCCGGTGAGCCGTCCCTTCGGCACGGTGCCGCGCGCCATCGCCGGGCTGCGGGTCGCGGCGCTCCTGCTGTCGGCGATGTTCCTGCTGCTGTTCCTGTCGTCCCGGTTCGACCGGGCGGCGGCCGTCGGCATCCTGCTGGTCGCGGCGGCGGCGCAGACCGGCGCCGAGATGGTGCAGGGCGCGGCCTCCTGGCCCCTCGGCTACGACCTGGCCCCGCCCCGACGCATCGGCGAGTACCAGGGCTTCTTCGGCATCGCGGAGCAGGTCGTTCAGATCGCCGGTCCGGCCGGCCTGACCTGGATCCTGTTCGCCTGGGACGGCTCCGGCGCGCTGACCCTCGCGGCGGGCTTCGCGCTGCTGGCGGTCGCCGCGCCGCCGTTCGTGCGCCGGCTCGTCGCCGGGCGGACGATCGCCGGTTCCTGACCTCACCGCCGGGACGGCGCCGGTTCGACCACCATGGTGCGTCGCACCTCGTCGATGACCGTGCGCAGGCGCGCCTCGACCGTCGGCCGGTCCGGCCCGGTGACGGCCAGGGTGACGACGGCCTGGCTGACGTCGCCGGGAGCGCCGAGCACTCCGTCGGCGGGCAGGTACACGTCCGGGGCGAGGATCCACGGCACGTCGGGCAGGCGCGGCGGTCGGGTCATGGTGCCCGGGCCGGCGTAGAGCAGCAGCGACCCGGTCAGCTCGGCGGAGACCGGGATCCGGTGCGGCGGGCGCACGCCGGCCTGCGCCCGCAGGTGCGTGGCGTACAGGTCGACGCCGGTCCGGGCGTGGAAGGCCGGCGCCACGCCACCACCGCCGACCCGGGCCGCCAGCTCGCAGAAGACCACCTCGCCGGTCGGGGTGACGAACGCCTCGAGGTGGGTGACGCCGGACAGGTACGGATGGCTGGCCAGCACGGCGGCGTTGGTGGCGAGCAGGGCGTCGGCCTCCGGTCCGTCCGGCAGGTTGACGCTGCGCAGCACCGTCGACGAGTCGGTGAACGCTGTCGTCGGGTCCAGGTAGCGGCTGACGGTGGCGGCCACCACCCGCCCGTCGCGTACGACGCTGTCCACGTGGTGCAGCACGCCGGGGACGTACTCCTCGACCTCGGTGGTCTCCGGGCCGCCGGCACGGGGGGCGAGCCGCCGGATCTCGTCGGCGGTGCGGGCGACGTGCACCCCGGCGGAGCCGCATCCGCCCCGCGGCTTCACCACGACCCGCCCGACGTCGGCGAGCAGGCGGCAGGCGGCGTCGACGGTGAACGGCGCCCACCGCGGCACCCGTACGCCCGTGTCGGCGAGGTGCGCCTTCATCACCAGCTTGTCGCGGAACCGCAGCGTCCGCTCGGCGCTCAACCCCGCAACGCCCAGCTCGTCGCGGAGCGCCGCGGCGAGCAGCAGGTGCTCCTCGGCGACGGTGACCACGGCGTCCGGGACGCCCACCCGGTCGACGAGGCGCCGCGCGGCGGCCGCGACGGCCTCCTCGCCCTCGACGGTACGACTCGACTCGACGTGTTCGGCGGCGTGCGGCGGGAGGTCGGCGCCGACGGAGATGACGTGCACCTCGTGCTCGTCGCGCGGGAAGACCACCCCGCCCGGGCCGTCGAGGTAGCGGTGCAGGCCCGTGCGGTCGATCGCCAGGACGCGCCGGCGACGGGACTGCTCAGCCACGGTTTCCTCCGGCTTCGAGTGGGTCGAGAAGGTGGTCGTGGCCGCGCGGCAGCTCGGCGCGCACGGCGTCGAGGACCGACCGGGACACGGCCGCGCACCGGCGGGCCAGGTCGGGCGGTTCGGCGTCGAGCAGGCGGACGTACGTCGTCAGGCCGCGCAGCGTGCAGCCCCGCTGCACCTTGGGGGTGTACGTGGTGTCGCCGTAGTACAGGGTGGTGGCGCCCCGGGCGGCGGCGGCGTCGATGCGCGCGTAGAAGGTGAGGTTGAACCAGGTGAAGTCGTCGTCGCGGCGGCACGCGCTCAGCCGGGAGAAGAGCTCCCGGCGTACCGGGTCGACGGCGAGCACCGACACCCCGCGCAGGCCGGTGTCGCCGGTGGCGGACAGGACGAAGGCGCCGGGGAGGGCGCGCGCCCGGTGGAGCCGGTCGGCGGCGTCCGCCAGCGTGCTGCGGTGACCGAACTTGCGGTAGTGGTCGTGGAGCAGGGCCGCGGCCCGAGGGTCGTCGGCCCGCTCGGCCGGCAGCACCTCGACCCGTCCGCCGCCGGCGGCGAAGACCCGCAGCTGGCGTCGGACGGTCTTGCGCTGGCCGCGCGGCAGCCGCTCCAGCACCCCGGCCAGCCCCGTCCCGTCGACGTCCAGCACCGCCTCCGGCAGTTGCGTGACCGGCCGGTACCCGGCGGCGGTGAGCCCCTCCTCCAACTCCGTCCACTCTGCCGTGCGCGGGACCGGGCCGACGGCCACGGCGCGGGCGCCCCGGTCGCGGGCCCACTCCTCGATCCGGTCCAGCAGCGCCCGGTGGCCGCCGGCCGCTGCGGCGGGGTCACCCACGACGGCGGGGAGCCGGGCGCCCAGGGCGCCGACGAAGACGGTGGGTCCGCCCGGCAGCCAGTCGGGTGGGGAGTGCCGTTGGTCGAGCAGGTCGGCCAGCGTGTAGCCGGTACGCGGCTCGTCGGCGTCCACCAGGAGCGCCCGGGCGGCCAGCCCACCCGCGGTGACGACCGCCGATGCCCGCCCGACCCGCCCCTGCTCGGCGGCCATCCACGGTTCCCGCAGCGGCAGGGCGGCGCGGGCCGCGAGGTGGCGCCACCGGTCCGTGGTGGCCTGTTGCGGGGTCATCCGCGCCGACTCGCCGACCGGGGCCGGTCGCGCCGGGGACGGCCCTCGGTGGGGGCGGCCCGGACGGGCGCGGCGGGCCGGTCTGCGGAGCTGGGCACGACGGGGGCACCTCCCGGGCGGGCGGGTCGCGGCGCAGCAAGCATAGGCGATCATCGTTTCCCGTGCCGTCGCGTCGGCGGTCCCGCCCCGGGGCACGGACCCGATCTGGATCGGACCGGGGCGCGACCGGGACCGGCCCGGTCCCGCCCCGGACGGGGGCAGGGACCGGGCCGGTCGCGGCGGTCAGCCGGCGGTGCAGGTGGGGGTGCCGGACGGGCCGAAGCCGGTGCCCTGGAAGCCGAAGTCGGTGCTGCCTCCGGCGCCGACCTGGCCGTTGTAGTCGACGTTGCGGAAGTCGACGGTTCCGGTGCTGGCGCTGGACTGGGCGCTCCAGGTGTTGGTCACCACGGTCCCCGACGGCAGGGCGATCCGGACGGTCCACCGGCTGATCGCCGAGGAGCCGGCGGTGACGTGCACGTTGGCGACGAACCCGCCGGTCCACGACTGGAGCGACAGGCTGGCGGTGCAGCCGCTGCCCGAGGGCGGCGGCGGGCTGCTCGGCGGCGGCGTGGTCGTCGGCGGCGGGGTGGTGGGCGGGGTGGTGGTGCCGCCGGCGTTGAGCGCGTTCAGCACGGCGGTGTACGCCGGCTTCCTGTTGCCGCCGCCGTCGAAGAGCAGCGGGTTCTGCCCGGTACGCCAGGAGTCGCTGTCCCGGATGCCCCACACCGTGATGCCGGTGCAGCGGGACACGGCCAGGCAGGCCCTGGTGACGTTGCCGTAGAGCGTGGCCTGGTTGCTGCCCTGCTCGATGTCCAGCTCGGTGATCTGGACGTCCACGCCGAGGTCGGCGAAGCGTTGCAGGTTGGCCTGGTAGTCGCCGGGCATGCCGGTGCCCAGGTGGGACTGGAAGCCGACGCAGTCGATCGGTACGCCCCGGGCCTTGAAGTCGCGGACCATGTTGTAGACGCCTGTCGACTTCGCGTTGACCCCGTCGGTGTTGTAGTCGTTGTAGCAGAGCTTCGCGCCCGGGTCGGCGGCCCGGGCGGCGCGGAACGCCGCCTCGATCCAGTCGTTGCCGGTGCGTTGCAGGTTGGAGTCGCGGCGGGCGCCGCTGCTGCCGTCGGCGAACGCCTCGTTGACCACGTCCCAGGCGTAGATCTTGCCCTTGAAGTGGGTGGCGACCTGGGTGACGTGGTTGATGGCGGCGCTGCGCAGGGCCGTGCCGGAGAGGTTCTGGGCCCAGCCGGGCTGTTGGGCGTGCCAGAGCAGGGTGTGCCCGCGCACCCGCATGCCGTGCGCCTGGGCGTGGGAGACGATCTGGTCGGCGCCGGTGTAGCGGAACTGCCCCTGGGTGGGCTCGGTGGCGTCCCACTTCATCTCGTTCTCCGGGGTGACCGCGTTGAACTCGCGGTCCAGGATGCCGACGTACTGGCTGTCGGAGAGCTTGTACGCGGCGATGGCCGCGCCGTAGTAGCGGCCCGTCTCGGCGGCGGCCCCGCCGAGGGTGGTGCCGGCGTGCGCGGTGCTGGCCGCGGCGATGGTGGCGGCGACGGCGGCGGCGGTCACCGCGACCGGCGTCAGCAGCCGGCGTCGGGACCGGGCCGAGGGTGGGCGGTGGTCGGGGGAGTGGTCCATGGCGCTGCCTTCTCTGTCGTGGTGGGGATGCGCCGGCCCGGGCGGCGCAACGGCAGCCGACTGCCACCGGGCGGACGGGTGCGGCGGGACCGCGGTCCGCGGCGGTGGGCGGGTCGGCAGGTGTGGCGGCGGTCGATCGCGTGGCGTCGACGGACTCGGCCGGCCGGGTCCTCACCCGTCACCGCGCGTCGAACCGGTACGGGACCGGTGCCCTTCGAGCGGACGGTGACCACAGGGGAGGCAAGCTTCGGCTCCTGCGCGCCGAAGATAGCATGTTATCGATAACATGCCCAGCGGTGCGGTCGAAGCCCGGGCCACCCACCGCCCGCCCGGGCCAACCGGTCAACCGCCCGTGGCGTACCGGGCGATGATCGCGCCGGTGCTGGTCACCTGGCTGTCGAGCAGCCGCAGGGTCCGGTGCGCGCCGTCCCGGCCGAACAGGCGCTTCCCGCCGCCCACCAGCACCGGATCGATCATCACCCGCACCTCGTCCAGCAGGTCGAACGCCAGCAGGCTCTGGACGAGGCCGGGGCTGCCGATCACGTGCAGGTCCCCGCCCTGCTCGGCCTTGAGGGCGCGTACGGCCGAAGCGACGTCGCCGCCGAGCAGCGTCGAGTTCTGCCAGAGCAGTGGCGCGGCGAGGGTCATCGAGGCGACGTACTTCGGCAACGCGTTCAGCGGTTCGGCGAGCACCTGCTGCTCCTGCGGTGCGGTCGGCCAGTGCGCCGCGAAGATCTCGTACGTCCCCCGCCCCAGCAGGTAGCCCCCCGCGCCGCGCACGTTCTCGACCACCCACCGCATCGACAGCTCGTCGAAGTACCGGGCGTGCCAGCCGCCGTGCGCGAAGCCACCGCTCGCGTCCTCGTCCGGGTAGCTGGGTGACTGCACCACCCCGTCCAGCGTCATCCACTCGTTCGCGATGACCTTCCGCATCCCGCCTCCTGCCGTTCGTCGCCCGCCGCCGCGTGCTCGCGGGGCGGATCAGCACTGTCAGCACCGGGGACGGAGCCGGGTGGCCGTCCTCGACATGGGGCGGATATCGGTTGTGGTCTGCGCTATCGTGGCCGGGTATCCGAGGATCGGAGTGATCGTGGCAGGTGACGACGACATCTCCGGGTGAGAGCCCGGACCGGCCGCAGCCGCGCGGATGACCGCGCCGGCGTCGCGGCCTCCTTCGTCGTTCCCCTGCCTGCGCCCGGGCGCCCAGGTGCGCGCCCGGTCCTCCTTCTCCGAGGTCGATCATGTCCGATGTCCGCATCGTCAGCTCCGCTCTCTCCTTCTCCTGGCCGGACGAGACTCCGGTCTTCCACGACCTGTCCTTCTCCGTCCCGGCCGGCCGCACCGGCCTGGTGGCGCCCAACGGCCGCGGCAAGTCGACCCTGCTGCGGCTGATCGCCGGGGAGCTGCGCCCGACCGCCGGCAGCGTGACGGTGCACGGGGTGGTCGGCTACCTGCCGCAGCACCTGCCGTTCGCCGTCGACCAGACCGTGGCGCAGGTCCTCGGCGTCGACCGGGCCGTCGCCGCGCTGCACGCCATCGAGTCCGGTGACGCCGGTGAGGAACACTTCACCGCCGTCGGCGACGACTGGGACGTCGAGGAACGCAGCCGCGCCGAGCTGGACCGGCTGGGCCTGGGCGAGGTGACCCTGGACCGGCGGTTGGGCACCCTCAGCGGTGGCCAGGTCGTCTCCCTCGGCCTGGCGGCGCAGCTGCTCAGGCGCCCCGACGTGCTGTTGCTGGACGAGCCGACCAACAACCTGGACCGCGACGCGCGGCAGCGGCTGACCGAGGTGCTGCGCGGCTGGACGGGCTGCCTGCTGGTGGTCAGCCACGACCGGGCGCTGCTGGACGAGATGGACCGCATCGCCGCGCTCGACGCCGACGGCATCCGCTGGTACGGCGGCACCTACACCGACTACGAGCAGGCCGTGAACGCCGAGCGGGAGGTCGCCGAGCGGCAGGTCCGCACCGCCGAGCAGGACCTGAGGCGGCAGAAGCGCGAGCTGCAACAGGCCCGGGAGCGCGCCGCCCGGCGGGCCTCCACCGCCGCCCGGAACCTGCCCGACGCCGGCCTGGCGCGGATCGTCGCCGGGGGCCTGAAACGCGACGCCCAGGTCTCGGCCGGCCGGGCCAACGAGACCCACACCGCCCGGGTCGACGACGCCCGGGCCCGCCTCGACCAGGCCGGCCGGGCCGCCCGCCAGGACGACCGGATCGTCGTCGAGTTGCCCGACACCACCGTTCCGGCCGGCCGGACCATCTTCTCCGGCGAGCATCTCCAGGCCGAGTACCACGGGCGGCCGGTCTTCGCCGGAGCCGGCGTCGACCTGATCATCCGGGGCCCGGAGCGGATCGCCCTCACCGGGCCCAACGGCGCCGGCAAGTCGACCCTGCTGCGGCTGGTCGGCGGGGGGCAGGAACCGGCGTCCGGGAGCGCGACCCGGGCCGACGGTCGGGTGGCGTACCTGTCGCAGCGGCTCGACCTGCTCGACCCGGGGCGTACGGTCGCGGAGAACCTGGCCGTCTCCGCTCCCGGGCTCGCCGACGCGGAGCGGATGAACCTGCTGGCCCGGTTCCTGTTCCGGGGCAGCCGGGCGCACCTGCCGGTCGCCGCCCTGTCCGGGGGCGAGCTGCTGCGGGCCACCCTCGCCTGCGTGCTCTTCACCGACCCCGCGCCGCAACTGCTGCTGCTCGACGAGCCGACCAACAACCTCGACCTGGACAGCATCGGGCAGCTGGAGGGGGCGCTGGGGGCGTACCGGGGTGCGCTGCTGGTGGTCAGCCACGACGAGCGGTTCCTGGCGGCGATCGGGGTGGACCGGTGGTTGCGGTTGGCCGACGGGCGGCTCACCGAGACCGCCGCGCCGGAGGCGGGCTGAGCCGGGCGGCCCGACCCGCCGTCGGGCCGGACCCCGTCGCGCCGATGAGTTTGGAATGCTGGGCCGGTCTCCGTGTCGACACGAGTGCGACCGACCGAAGGGATCACCACGATGGCGAAGGTCATCTCCACGCTGTTCGTCTCCGCCGACGGCGTGGCCGAGATCGACCCCGACTGGCACTTTCCCTACTTCGACGAGAACATGGGGCGCGCCGTCGGCGAGGACTACGACAGCGCCGACGTGCTGCTCATCGGTCGTGAGACCTATGACAGCTTCGCCGGCGCCTGGCCCGACCGGGAGGCCGCCGGCGGGGAGGACGCGCCCTTCGCCAAGCAGCTCGGCGACGTGCGCAAGGTGGTCGTCTCCCGCCAGCCGCTGGAGTTCTCCTGGCGCAACTCGGAGCTGATCGACGGTGACCTGGTCGAGGCGGTCACCGCGCTGCGGGCCGATCCCGCCAGCAAGGGGGTGCTCATCCCCGGGTCGATCTCCGTGGTGCAGCAGCTGCTCGCCGCCGGGCTGGTCGACGAGCTGCGGCTGCTGGTGCACCCGGTCGCAGCCCGCAAGGGCCGCCGGCTGTTCGACGACGGCGACACGCCGTACCACCTGCGGGTGACGGCGACGGAGGCGTTCCCCACCGGCGTGCTCCGGGTGATCTACTCGCCGGCCGCGGCGCCGGCCGCCGTCGGCTACGACGAGGTCAAGGAGCAGGGACCCGGCGAGAGGTAGGGGAGCTCCGCGGACACCTACCGGCGGAACGTGCGGCGGTAGGTGTCCGGGGGCACGCCGACGGTGCGGTGGAAGTGCCGGCGCAGCGTGGTGGCGGTCCCCATGCCGGTCGCCCGGGCGACCACGTCGATGCTGTCCCCGGTGTTCTCCAGCAGCTCCTGGGCCCGGCGGATGCGCTGGGTCGACAGCCACTGCAGCGGGGTGGTGCCGGTCACCGCCTGGAAGTGTCGGGCCAGGTTGCGCGAGCTCATGTTGGCGCGGCGGGCCAGGTCCTGCACGGTCAGCGGACGGTCCAGCCGTTCCAGCACCCACGGGAGCAGGTCGGCGAGGGGATGGTCCTCGCGGGCCGGCACCGGGGTGGTGACGAACTGGGCCTGGCCGCCGGCGCGGTGCGGCGGCACGACCAGCCGGCGGGCGACGGCATTGGCGACCGTGGAGCCGTGGTCCCGGCGGATCAGGTGCAGGCACAGGTCCACGGCGGCGGCCTTGCCGGCCGAGGTGAGCACGGAGCCGTTGTCGACGTAGAGCACGTCCGGCTCGACCCGGACCCGGGGGTGGCGGGCGGCCAGCGCCTCGGTGTGCGCCCAGTGCGTCGTGGCGCGCAGGCCGTCCAGCACCCCGGCGGCGGCCAGCGCGAACGCGCCGGTGCAGAGCGAGACGATCCGGGCGCCCGCGTCGTGGGCCGCGCGGATGGCGGCGACCAGGTCGGCGGGCACCTCGGCGTCGACGTCCGCCACGGCGGGGACGACCACGGTGTCGGCGCGGGCGAGTGCGTCGAGGCCGTCGTCCGGATCCATCCGGAACCTGCCGACCCGGATCGGGCCGGAGCCGCAGACCACCAGGTCGTACCAGGGGTCGGCCAGGCCCGAGGGGTCGCGGGCGAAGACCTCGAAGGCCATCGCCAGCTCGAAGTGCAACATCCCGTCGGTGACGGCGAGCGCGACGACAGCCATGTCCGAAACTGTACGGGGCGCGGCGTTCCAGACACTGTTCCGGGTCGGCCGCCGGCCGGAGGATCTTCCTGAGCGATCTTCGAGCGAGCGCGGGAGGAACCCAGGATGGGACAGACGGTGGCGGTGTACGGCGCGTACGGACACACCGGGCGGTTCATGGTGACGGAGCTGCGCGAGCGCGGGTTCGTCCCGCTGCTGCTCGGTCGGGACGCGGGCCGGCTCGCGGCGGTGGCGGCGGCGCATCCGGGCGTCGGGCACCGGGTGGCCACGATCGTGGAGGCGGCCTCGCTCGACCGGGCGTTGACCGGCGCGGCCGCGGTGGTCAACTGCGCCGGCCCGTTCGCCACCACCGCCGCCCCGGTGATCGAGGCCGCCCTGCGCGCCGGGATCCCGTACGTCGACGTGGCGGCCGAGATCGAGGCCAACCGGGACACCTTCGCGCACTTCGGCGCGCCCGCCGAGGCCGCGGGCCTGGCGGTGGTGCCGGCGATGGCCTTCTTCGGCGGGCTCGGCGACCTGCTGGTCACCACGGCGATGGCGGAGTGGGTCGCGGCCGACGAGGTGCACGTCGCGTACGGGCTGAGCAGCTGGCACCCCACGGCCGGGACCCTGGCCTCCGGGGCCGTGTCCCGCGACCGGCGGGACGGCCGGCGGGTCCGCTTTACCGGCGGTCGACTGGAGTACGCCCCGGACGAGGGTGGCCTGCCGCGCCTGGAGTGGGAGTTCCCGGCGCCGCTGGGCCGCCGGAGCGTGCTCGGTGAGTTCACGATGGCCGACGTCGTCACCGTCCCCAGCCATCTGGCCGTCGCCGAGGTGCGCACCTACATGACCACGGAGGCGGCGAGCGACCTGGCCGCCCCGGACGCGACCGCGCCGACGGCGGTCGACGAGCGTGGGCGCTCCGCGCAGACCTTCACCGTGGACGTCGTCGTACGCCAAGGCGACCTGCGGCGACGCGTCACCGCGCACGGGCGGGACATCTACGCGGTCAGCGCACCGCTGGCGGTCGAGGCCGTCGCGCGGGTCCTCGACGGCCGGACGCGGACGACCGGGGTCGCCTCGGCCGGAGCGATCTTCGACGCGCCGGACCTCCTCCGCGCGCTCTCCGCGCACCTGAGCCTCGAGCGTCACCCGGAGTCGCCGGCGGCGCCGCTCACCTGAGCCCGCCGGGACCGAGCTCCCGGCTTCGATCAGGAATCGAGAAGCACCACGCGCGCCGGCGGTCCTAGCCTCTTTCCAGGAGCCGGACCACGGAGCCTCGACCAGCGAGAAGGAGCCCGATCATGCCCACGACGACCTCCCCCGACGTGTCGGACGGCTTCAGCGCCGAGGAACGGGCGGCGATGAAGGAGCGCGCCGCCGAGTTGCGCGCCGAGGGACGCAAGGGCGCCAAGCGGGCCGACGAGCTCCAGGCGCTGCTCGACCGGATCGCGCAGATGGCACCGGACGACCGGGAGCTGGCCGAGCGCGTGCACGTGACGATCACGAACGTCGCTCCCCAGCTGTCGCCGAAGACCTGGTACGGGATGCCCGCCTACGCCAACGCCGACGGCAAGATCGTCGTCTTCTTCCAGGACTCCGGCAAGTTCAACTACCGGTACTCGACCCTGGGCTTCCAGGACGCGGCCAACCTCGACGACGGTGACCTGTGGCCGGTGGCGTACGCGCTGCGGAAGTGGACCCCCGCGGTGCAGAGCCGGGTCGCCGAGCTGGTGCGGGCCGCGGTCTCCTGACCGGTGCCACCACCGGGTGAGGATCCCTGGGCCGCGCTGGCGGAGCCCTTCGTCGACGGCGCCTACGCCTCGGTGAAGGGTCGGGTGCGGACGTGCGTCCTGCACGCGCGGCTGCTGCGGCACCTCCCGCCGCCGCCGACGGTCCTGGACGTCGGCGAGGTGGGGGTGCTCGGCGCCGACACCCCGGTGACACCGTCGAGGGCCTGTCCGACCTGTCGCGTCGTGGCGGCCTCGCGCCCGAGGCCCGGTAGGGGGTGTGGCTCTTCTCGGACCGGCTGGACCTGCCGCCCGCCGAAACGGGCGTGCCGGCCGTGGCGGCCGTCGGGTTCGAGGCGGGCCTGCGGGATCCCTACCGGCAGCTCAGCCGGGTGTTTCACCTGATCGGGCGGGCTCGCCCCGATCCCGGCGCGCCGCATCCGGCTTAAACTGGATTTGTTCCAGAAGAGCGGCTAGGGTCGGGGCATGGCGTCCGACTTCGAGGCGCAACTGCGGGCGGTCTCCCTGCGCGTCACCAAACCCAGGTTGGCCGTGCTCGCGGCGCTGCGCGACCATCCGCACGTCGACACCGACACGGTGATCGCGCTGGTCCGCGCTGGCCACCCGACGGTCTCCCAGCAGGCGGTGTACGACGTGCTGCGGGCGCTCACCGACGCCGGCCTGGTGCGTCGGATCCAGCCGGCCCGGGCCACCGCGCGCTACGAGGCGCGGGTGGGGGACAACCACCACCACGTCGTGTGCCGCGTCTGCGGCGCGATCGCCGACGTCGACTGCGTCGTCGGCGAGGCACCCTGTCTCACCGCCGCCGACGACCACGGGTTCGTGGTCGACGAGGCGGAGGTCGTCTACTGGGGCACCTGCCCCGACTGCACGACCGCACGCATTTCCCAGTGATCCGCCAGTTCGAAGGGAAGCAGATGAGCGACACCCAGGGCAACGGTCCCGCCAGCGCGCAGGGCGTGGACAAGAAGGCGGCGGAAGGCTGCCCGGTCGCGCACGACTCGGTGACCGCGACCGGCAGCGAGAGCGAGAACCCGGCGATCGACTCGCCGACGCCGAAGACCGGCGGCCGTCCGCGTACCAACCGGGACTGGTGGCCCAACCAGCTCGACCTGTCGGTGCTGCACGCCCACTCGGCCAAGGGCAACCCGCTGGGGCCGGACTTCAGCTACGCCCGGGAGTTCGCCAAGCTCGACGTCGAGGCGATCAAGCGGGACATCACCGAGGTCCTCACCACCTCGCAGGACTGGTGGCCCGCCGACTTCGGCCACTACGGCGGCCTGATGATCCGGATGAGCTGGCACGCCGCCGGCACCTACCGGATCGAGGACGGCCGCGGCGGCGCCGGCGACGGCGGGCAGCGGTTCGCGCCGCTGAACAGCTGGCCGGACAACGCCAACCTGGACAAGGCCCGCCGGCTGCTCTGGCCGGTCAAGCAGAAGTACGGCCAGAAGATCTCCTGGGCCGACCTGCTGGTCCTCGCCGGAAACGTGTCCCTGGAGTCGATGGGCTTCAAGACCTTCGGCTTCGGCTTCGGCCGGGAGGACGTCTGGGAGCCCGAGGAGATCTTCTGGGGCCCCGAGGACACCTGGCTCGGCGACGAGCGCTACGCCTCCGAGAAGGAGATGGCCGCCGGCGTCGGCGCCACCGAGATGGGTCTGATCTACGTCAACCCGGAGGGACCGCGCGGCAACGCCGACCCGGCCGCGGCGGCGCACTTCATCCGCGAGACCTTCCGCCGGATGGCGATGAACGACGAGGAGACCGTCGCCCTCATCGCCGGTGGCCACACCTTCGGCAAGACCCACGGCGCCGGCCCCGCCGACGACCACGTCGGCCCCGAGCCCGAGGGCGCCCCGCTGGAGAACCAGGGCCTGGGCTGGCTGAGCACGTACGGCACCGGCAAGGGCGCCGACACCATCACCAGCGGTCTCGAGGTCACCTGGACCGACGTGCCGACGCAGTGGAGCAACCGGTACTTCGAGATCCTCTTCGGCTACGAGTGGGAGCTCACCACCAGCCCCGGTGGCGCGAAGCAGTGGGTCGCCAAGGACGCCGAGGAGATCATCCCGGACGCCCACGACCCCGCGAAGAAGCACCGCCCGACGATGCTGACGACCGACCTGTCGCTGCGCGTCGACCCGGCGTACGAGAAGATCTCCCGCCGCTTCCTGGAGCACCCGGAGGAGTTCGCCCTGGCCTTCGCCAAGGCCTGGTACAAGCTCCTGCACCGCGACATGGGCCCGGTCAGCCGCTTCCTCGGACCGTGGGTGCCGCAGGCCCAGCTGTGGCAGGACCCGGTGCCGGCCGTCGACCACGAGCTGGTCGGCGAGGGCGACGTCGCCGCCCTCAAGGCGAAGATCCTGGATTCCGGCCTCAGCACCGCCCAGCTGGTCTCCACCGCCTGGGCCTCGGCCGCCAGCTACCGCTCCACCGACAAGCGCGGTGGCGCCAACGGCGCCCGGATCCGCCTGGAGCCGCAGCGCAACTGGGAGGTCAACCAGCCCGAGCAGCTGGCGACCGTCCTGGAGACCCTGGAGGGCATCCAGCGGGAGTTCAACGCCGCCGGGGGCGCGAAGATCTCGCTCGCCGACCTGATCGTGCTGGCCGGCTCGGCGGCGGTGGAGAAGGCCGCGCGGGACGCGGGCGTCGAGGTGACCGTTCCGTTCCACCCGGGCCGCACCGATGCCAGCCAGGAGCAGACCGACGTCGAGTCGTTCGCGGTGATGGAGCCGCGCGCCGACGGGTTCCGCAACTACCTGCGGGCCGGGGAGAAGACCCAGCCGGAGGTGCTGCTCATCGACCGGGCGTACATGCTCAACCTCACCGCGCCGGAGATGACCGTCCTGGTCGGCGGCCTGCGGGCGCTGGGCAACAACGTCGGTGGCGCGGCGCACGGCGTGCTCACCGACCGGCCGGGCGCCCTCACCAACGACTTCTTCGCCAACCTGCTCTCCCCGGGCACCCGGTGGAAGGCGTCGGAGTCCGACGAGCACGTGTACGAGATCCGCGACGTGACGACCGACCAGGTGAGGTGGACCGCCACCGCGGTCGACCTGATCTTCGGCGCCAACTCGCAGCTGCGGGCCCTCGCCGAGGTCTACGCCAGCGAGGACGCGCGCGAGAAGTTCGTCCGCGACTTCGTGGCGGCCTGGACCAAGGTCATGGAGCTGGACCGCTTCGACCTGGGCTGATCCGGTAGCCAGCACGACGGGCCCCGGCCGATCCGCGACGGATCGACCGGGGCCCGTCGGCGCTGCGGCGGCGGGAACGGTCAGGAGCTGCTGAGGACGACCAGCTGCCCGGTCGCCCGGGTCATCGCGACGTAGCGGTCCACCGCTCCCTCGATGCCCTCGCCGAACGTCTCCGGGTCCACCAGGACGACCAGGTCGAACTCGAGCCCCTTGACCAGCTCCGGGGTCAGCCACCGGATCCGGGGCTCCGCCCGGGTCGGACCGGCGCCGATGACGCAGGCCGTCCCCTCGGCGTGCCCGGCGAGCCAGGTGTCGAGGATCCGTTCGAGGTCGGCGACGCGGCCGTGGACGACCGTTCCGCCGGCGCGCACGGAGGTCGGCACGTTGGCGTCGGGGAGCACGGCCCGGATGACGGGCTCGGCCGCCGCCATGACCTCCGCCGGCGTCCGGTAGTTGATGCTCAGCGTGGCCAGCTCGATCCGGTCCAGGCCGACCCGTTCCAGCCGCTCCCGCCACGACTCGGTGAACCCGTGCCGGGCCTGGGCGCGGTCCCCGACCACGGTGAGGCTGCGCGACGGGCAGCGCAGCAGCAGCATCTGCCACTGCGCGTCGGTCAGCTCCTGGGCCTCGTCCACCACGATGTGCGCGAACGGGCCGGCGAGCCGGTCCGGGTCGGCGGTGGAGAGCCCGGCCTCGTCGAGCAGGGCGTCCTGGAGGTCCAGTTGACGCAGGCTCGACAGCACCCCTTCGCCGTCGTCGTAGGTGTGGGCCTCGATCAGTTCGTCGACGACCGCGGCCATCCGCTCCCGCTCGACGGCGAGGGCCGCCTCGTTGCGGCGGTCCCGCCCGGCCGCCGCCGGGTCGCCGAGCCGCTGCCGGGCCGCGTCCAGCAGCGGCAGGTCGGCCAGCGTCCAGGCCCGGGGGTCCGCGCGTTGCAGCCTCCGCACCTCGTCCGGGCCGAGCCACGGCGCGCACCTGCGCAGGTACGCGGGGACCGACCACAGGTCGCCGACGAGGTCCGCCGCCTCCAGCAGCGGCCACGCCCGGTTGACGGCCGCCCGCAGCTCGGGGTTGGCCCGCAGCGACCGGTGCAGCCGGTCGTCCGGCTCGTCGCCGTCGTACCTGTCGGTCAGGATGGCCAGCAGCTCGTCCCAGATCCGCTCGCGTGCCTCGTTGTGCGGCGTGCCGGGGTCCGGCGCCTCGAACGCCTGGGCCCAGTCGTCGGCGTCCAGCCGCAGGTCGGCGTCCTCGGTGCTGACCGTCATTCCCGCCCGGGGCGGCTCCTCGTAGAACCGGACGGCCGCCTCGATGGCCCGTACCAGGTCCGCCGACGACTTCAGCCGGGCCACCTCCGGGTCGGCCTCGACCCCGGCCGCGGCCCCCTCGGGCACCAGGTCGCGCAGGGTGCAGATCTGCACGTCCTCCTCGCCGAGGCCGGGCAGCACGTCGGAGACGTACGCGAGGTAGGGCTGGTGTGGGCCGACGAACAGCACGCCGCCCCGGCGGCGGCCGAGCCGAGGGTCGGCGTAGCGCAGGTATGCGGTGCGGTGCAGGGCGACGACGGTCTTGCCGGTGCCCGGGCCGCCGTCGACGACCAGCACCCCGCTCGACCCGGCCCGGATGATGGCGTCCTGGTCGGCCTGGATGGTGGCGAGCACGTCGCGCATCCGGGCCGACCTGCTGCCACCGAGGCTGGCGATGAATGCGGACTGGTCGTCCAGCGCGGCGTGCCCCTCGAGCCCCTCCGGGGTGAAGACCTCGTCCCAGTAGTCGCTGATCCGGCCGCCGGTCCACCGGTACCGGCGGCGGCTCGCCAGGCCCATCGGTGCGGCATGGGTCGCCGCGAAGAACGGCTCGGCCGCGGGTGACCGCCAGTCGAGCAGCAGCCGCCGGCCGTCCTGGTCGGTGAGGCCCCGCCGCCCGACGTACACCGGCTCGGCGCCGTCCGCGCCGACCATCCGCCCGATGCACAGGTCCAACCCGAAGCGGCGCAGGGCGCGCAGGCGGGCGGCGAGCCGGCGGACCTCCTCGTCCCGCTCCACCGCCTGCCGCCCCCGGCCGCCCGGCGCCCGGCGCGCGGCGTCGAGCCGGTCGGAGAGCTCGGCCGACGACCGGGCCAGGCTGCGGGCGATGGCGGCGAAGTGCCGCTCGTCGTCGGCGATCAGCGCCGGGTCGGCCTTGGCGGCGAGCCGGTCGGGGAGGGCGAACGCGCTGTCGGTCAGTGGATCCAATGCAGCTCCCGGTTCGGTGAGGCCAGGTGTTTCCGCAGGTGGTGGGGCGTGCAGGCGGTGATTCTGCGGCACCACCCGGGTCTTGCCGCAAGCCCCCGGGTGCGCTATATCTTGTAAATGGAGGGGGCGGTCACGCCTTTTCCGCGGTCGTTTCTTCCGGCCGCGCGGTGCCCCGCCAGACCGCACGCCCTCGTATGGTGGTGGGGTGGCGGAACGATCTCTGACCCTGATGGCGGTGCACGCGCACCCCGACGACGAGGCGACCAGCACCGGCGGTGTCCTCGCCCGGTACGCGGCCGAAGGCATCACCACGGTGCTCGTGACCTGCACCGACGGGCGGTGCGGCGACGGGCCCGGCGGGGTCAAGCCGGGTGAGCCGGGGCACGACCCGCAGGCCGTGGTGGCGATGCGCCGGGCGGAGCTGGCGGCGAGCTGCGAGGCGTTGCAGGTCAGCCACCTGGAGACGTTGGACTACGCCGACTCCGGGATGATGGGGTGGGCGACCAACGACGCCCCCCACGCGTTCTGGAACACGCCCGTGCCCGAGGCGGCCGAACGGCTGGCCGAACTGATCCGCCGCTACCGGCCCGACGTGGTCGTCACCTATGACGAGAACGGCTTCTACGGCCACCCCGACCACATCCAGGCGCACCGGATCACCATGGCCGCCGTCGAGCTGGCCGGCAGTCCCGCGAAGGTCTACTGGACCACCGTGCCGCGCAGCGCCTTCGAGGAGTTCGGCCGGGTGATGAAGGAGATCGGCGTCGAGTTCCCGGAGCCGGACGAGTCCGCCGACATGCCGGCGCTGGGCCTGCCGGACGAGGAGATCACCACCTGGGTGGACACCCGCGGCTACGGCGGGCAGAAGTTCGAGTCGCTGGCCGCGCACGCCAGCCAGGCGGAGAACATCTTCTTCCTGCAACTGGGGCAGGAGCGGTTCACCGAGCTGATGGGCATGGAGACGTTCGTGCGGGTCCGTGACACCACCGGCGCGCCGACCCCCGAGGACGACCTCTTCGCCGGTCTGCGCTGAACGTCCCCGGGGCGCCGGCGGTGTGGACAACATCGCGACAACCACACCCACCGGGGGCTCAGCCGCGTCGGGAGACCTCGAGCGCGGTGGCCCAGAGGATGACGGCGGCCGGCAGGCCGATCGCCGAACGTACGGTCGCGTTGGTCGCTCCGTAGCCGTAGGCCGCCGCGCCCGCCGCCGCCACCAGGATCAACAGCCCGCCCGTCCACCAGTACCCCGGCACGTCGAAGATCCTGGCCAGCGGTAGGAAGTGCGCCCCGACGACCAGGCACACCGCGACCACGATCAGCCCGGGTGCGCCGGCCCGCAGCAGCGCGAGGACGGCCACCAGGATGGCCACCGTCTGCGCGACGTTGACCAGGTGGAACCAGCGCATCGAGTGTGGACGGACGCGGCGGGACCGGCCCGGTCCCCGGGCACGCAGCCGTCCGCCGGCGATGAGCACCGCGCCGGCGGTGACCACCCCGACCAGGCTCAGGGCCAGGCGGACGCCGGTCGGGACGGGCAGGCCGGTGACGCCGGCGACCAGCCAGGCCAGCCCGTAGACGATCATGGTGAGTACGCCCATGGTCAGGGGGCCACGCCGGCTCACGGCATGGTCGTGCAATTGACGAGCGTCGGTGTCGGCTGACATGCGGCGACCCTACCGCAGCAGCGGAAAAGCGTTCGGACCAAACGCAGGCGGCAGTTCCCGTCGGCCCCGAAGTGGTCGCGAGAATCGGGGCCGGAAGAGTATTCGACGTCATCGACCAGTTCCGGGGAGGTGTGTCGACGTGACGACCGGGGCGCAGGAGTCGACCACCGACGCGCTGCTGCACGCCGTGGTGCCGGCCGGCGGCCGGGTCACGGGTGTCGCGGTCGGCGACGTGCCAGGTGGACGGTGAGGTCGGCGACGAGTTCCACCGTGTCGGGCAGGACCCGCCGGATCGCCCGGAACGCCTGCTCCCGTTCGGCCGTGGGCAGCGCGAGGTAGGCCGAGACGGTGCCGAGGTAGCCCAGGAGGTCGTCGGCGTCGACGGTCAGCCGCCGGGGGAGCACGCACTGCCGGACGTCGTCGAACCACCCGGAGCGTTGCAGCTCCGTGCCGGGCCACTGCATGGCGTCGCCCGGCGGGGTGCCGTCCGGGGAGGGAACGTCGTCGGTGGTCAGGAAGGGTGTCCGCGCGACGCGGACGGCCTCCTCGACCGCCGGGTCGGCCAGCGCGACCGGACCGCCGGCCGAGGCGAGGACGCCGTCGGGTTCCAGCAGCGCGGCCAGCCGGGACGACCGGCCCTCCGGCCTGGTCCAGTGCAGAGCCGCGGCCGCGTAGACCAGGTCGTAGCGCCGGTCGGTGGGCAGATCCTCCAACGCGGCCCGCACGGTCCGCACCCCCGGTGGGACGTGGGCCCGCAGTTCGGCCAGCATGGCCGGGTCGGGGTCGGTCGCGGTGACGTCGATGCCCCGGCGGGCGAACAGCCGGGTGGCCTTGCCGGTTCCGGCGCCGATCTCCAGGGCGGTCCGGACGGGGCGGCCGGCGTACTCCAGCACCAGGTCGACCAGTTGGGACGGATAGTCCGGCCGGAACCTCTCGTATGCCCGGGCCACCGTTCCGAAGCTCAACGCGCGACCGGCCACGCGACGATCCTGGCACGACCCGGGCCAGCGGGGTGGTGATTTTCCATCCGGCACGTGCGATGAATCGGTTCAGCTTGGTCGTCAGGTCCGGGACTGGGCGATCCGTAACGTCTATGACCGGTGTCTGTTGAGGTGGAGGCAGCCTGTAGATAACGGTGTGGTAACGCCCGGCGGCAGTTCTTGACGTCGATATGCTGAACCGCTTCAGTGAACGGGACGGCGGCGGCTCCACCAGGTGGACGACGCGTCGACCGGTCGCCGCCGACGGGCGGCGGACATCCACGGAGGTTCCCTGATGGCACGACACCACCGCCGGACCGCCCGGTGCATCGCGGTCGCCGCCCTGGTGGCGGCGGTCGCCGTTCCCGGGCTCCCGGCCGCCGCGGCCGGATCGACCCCGGCGACGGACCCGCCGGCCCGCCGGCCCGCCGCCGCGTTCGTGGTCCGCGACGGCACCCACCTGAGCCTCGCCGGGCGGCCGTTCCGCTTCGCCGGCCCGAACGAGTACTGGCTCGGCCTCGACGAGAACGTCGGCGGCGTGGACCCGACCGACCCGCCCACCGTCGACCGCCCCACCTACTTCCGGATCCGGGACGGGCTGACCACCGCGAAGGCGATGGGCTCCACCGTGGTCCGCGCGCACACCGTCGGCGTCTCCACCGGCCATCCGAAGTCGCTCGAACCGGCACTCGGCGAGTTCAACGAGGCCGCCTTCGACAGCATGGACTACGCGGTGGCCGAGGCCGGACGGCTCGGCCTGCGGCTGGTCGTGCCGCTGACCGACAACTGGCAGTACTACCACGGCGGCCGGTACGACTTCCTGCGCTGGCTGGGCCTGAGCACCGACGACAACGGCGCGCTGTTCTACACCGATCCCGCCGCCCGGGCCGCGTTCCAGCAGTACGTCCGGCACCTGCTGACCCACGTCAACCGCTACACCGGCCGGGCGTACGCCGACGATCCGACCATCATGGCCTGGGAGCTGGGCAACGAGCTCAACGGGATGACCCCAGAGTGGGTGAACGACAACGCCCGCTTCGTCAAGAGCATCGCCCGTCGGCAGCTCGTCGCCGCCGGCAGTCAGACCGGCGTCGACCCGGCGGTCCTGGCCTCCCCGTACGTCGACATCAGCGATTCGCACTACTACCCGCCGACGGCGGAGCGGATCGCCGCGGACGCCGCGGCGGCCACGGCGGCGGGCAAGGTCTACATCGCCGGCGAGTACGGTTCCGGCCAGGCCACCGACGAGCTGCTGGACCAGGTGGCGGCCAACCCGGACGTCAGCGGAGCGCTGTTCTGGTCGCTCTTCGGCCGCCACGACCACCACGGCTACGTGCCGCACGGCGACGGGTTCACCGTGCACCACCCCGGTGACACGCCGGCGATGCGCGACGTGGTGGCCGCGTTGACCCGCTTCGCCGGCAGGATGTCCGGCGTACCGGCCCCGCGGGTCACCGGTGACCGGCCGCTGATCACCGCGATCACCGCGACCTACGGCTTCAACACGCTGCGCTGGCGCGGCACCGCGGGCGCCGCCGGCTACCTCGTCCAGCGGCGCGGGCCAGGCACGGCCTGGGCCACGGTCAGCGTTGACGAGCCGGTGACCGACAACGACACCCCCTGGTTCGACCTGACCACCCCCGCCGGCACGGTCACCTACCGGGTCGTGGCCCTGGACGCGGCCGGCGCCGTCGTTCGGGTCTCCACCCCGGTGACCACCGGCCCCACCACCGACCGGGTGGTCGACCCGCTGGAGGACTGGTTCGTCACCGCCGGCCACAGCGACTCGCTGCGCCGCACGCCCTCCGGTGACGGGGTGCTGGTCGCCCCGGAGCGCGGCAGCGGCGGCGAGCTGCGGTACCGGCGCGACGACATCACCGCCGCCACCGTCGCCGTCGCCTCCGCCGGGCGTCCCCAGGTGGCGATCGAGGTCTCCGCCGACGGCGCCACCGGCTGGCACGCCGTGCGACCGAGGATCGAACGCGTCGGCCCCGGCCGGTACACCCTCACCGTGTCGCGACTGTCCGGCGTGGACGGAATGCGGGTGGTGTGGCCGCGCCACTCCCGTACCGCGGTGACCTCCGTGGCGCTGACCGCCGCCTCCGCCCGGCAGGCCACCGGGGCGCCCGGCGCCTTCGCGCTGACCGCGCCGGCGCCGGGGGCCACCGGGGTGAGCCGGCTGGCCGCCCTGGACTGGGACGCCGCGCCCGGCGCGGCCTACTACAGCCTGACCGTGTCCGCGAACGCCGACCTCAGCGCGCCGCTGGTCGCCGTCTCCGGCCTGCGTACCCCCGGCTACACCCCCCGCGCGGCCTGGCCCGCCGCGACCACGCTGTACGTGCGGGTCACCGCCACCAACGGGTACGGCTCGACGGCGGTGACCGGGTCGCCGGTCACCTTCACCACGCGGGCGGACGTGCCGGGCGTGCTGGTCGACGACTTCGACACCTATCCGTCGGACGCGGAGCTGGCCGCCGCGTACCCGCGCAACACCGGCGGTGACCCGATCACCGCGACGCTGGCGCCGCCGGGGGAGGGCAGTGGGCACAGCATGCTGCTCAGCTGGACCTCCGGTTCCAGCGGGTACGCCGGGGTGGTCCACAACCTGCTCGAGCCGCAGGACTGGCGCGGCACCACCGGCCTGCGGATGTGGGTCCGGCCGGGAGCGGACGGGCAGAAGCTGACCGTCCAGTTCGTCTCCAAGGGCGCCTACTGGGAGACCACGCTGACCCTCGCCGGGACCGACCCCCGGGTCGTCGAGATCCCGTTCAGCGCCTTCGCCCCGCCGCCGTGGGCGACGCCGGGACCGCTGGACCTCGGTTCGGCGACGCAGCTGTCGCTCTATCCGACCGGCGGTGCGAGCGGCGGAACCGTGCAGATCGACTCGGTCTCCGCGTACGCGGGTTAGTCCAGGCCCTCGGGGCCGAAAGTCGGGAGCGGTGGCGCGCGGTGTCGAACCGTCGCGCCGCCGCTCCCGGCGTCGGTGGGTCAGGTCGTCGCCGGTCGTGGGAATCCACCACCCCGCCCCGCGGTTTGCCATACCGGTGGGGGTATCCGTTGTTGTGGCGACACCCCCGGGGGTATGGTGACGTGCAGGAGGTGGTGCGAGATGAAGCTTCGGCCCGAGATGACCGGCGAGGCGCTGACCCGGCTCAAGCGAGCCCGTGGACAGCTCAACGCCGTCATCGAGATGATGGAGAACGGCGAGGACTGCCGAGCGGCGCTGACCCAGCTCGCGGCGGTCTCCAAGGCCATCGACCGGGCCGGTTTCAAGATCATCGCTTCCGGTATGCGGCACTGCGGCACCGCGCGGGAGCGGGGCGAGGAGCCGGAGATGACCGAGGAGGAGCTGGAGAAGCTCTTCCTGGCCCTGGCCTGAGTCGAATCCCCACCCGCTCACGCCGTGTGACCGTGGCGTGAGCGGGTAGGCCCCCTCTCGGGCCGCCGTACCATCGCAGGAATCTGTCCCCTGCATACCCCCGGGGGTATGAAGGGATCGTGGAAGGAGAACGGCACATGGCAGTCGAGGTGTCCGTCATCACGACGTCCTCGCTCGGCGACCGCAGCTACCTGGCCTCCGACGGGCAGGTGGCGATCGTGGTCGACCCGCAACGCGACATCGATCGGGTCCTGTACCTCGCCGGCGCCCAGGGGGTGCGGATCACCCACGTGGTCGAGACGCACATCCACAACGACTACGTCTCCGGTGGGCTGGAACTCGCCCGGTTGACTGGCGCCCACTACCTGGTGGCCGCGGCCGACGAGGTCGCCTTCGACCGCCGGGCGGTCTCCGACGGCGACGTCGTGCCGGTCTCGGAGAACCTGCGGCTGCGGGTGGTCGGCACGCCCGGCCACACCTTCCACCACCTGTCGTACGTCCTCGACGAGGCCACCGACGGCGACTGGCGGCCGGTGGGCGTCTTCACCGGCGGCTCGCTGCTGTTCGGCACCACCGGGCGTACCGACCTGCTCGGCCAGCAGCACGCCCACGAACTTGCCCATCACCAGCACGCCTCGGCCCGGCGGCTGGCCGACCTGCTGCCCGACGGGGCCCAGGTGTGGCCCACGCACGGCTTCGGCAGCTTCTGCTCGGCCAGCCAGGCCGACGCCCCCGACTCCACCATCGGCCGGGAGAAGCAGGCCAACCCGGTCCTGCGCCTCGCCGCCGACCGGTTCGTCACCGAGACCCTCGCCGGGCTGGACGCCTACCCGGCCTACTACGCCCACATGGGCGTGGCGAACAGCGCGGGCCCGGCCCCGGTCGACCTCACCCCGGCCGCCCGGGCCGACGCCGCCACGCTGCGCGAACGGATCGCCGCCGGCGAGTGGGTGGTCGACCTGCGTCACCGTAAGGCGTACGCGGCCGCGCACCTGGCCGGCACGGTCGCCCTCGGCCTGGACGGGCCGATGGCGACCTGGCTCGGCTGGCTGATCGACTGGGGCACGCCGATCACCCTGCTCGCCGAGACCCCCGAGCAGGTCGCCGACGCCCAGCGGGAGCTGGTCCGCATCGGCATCGACCGGCCGGCCGCGCAGGCCACCGGCGCGGCCGAGCGGTGGGCCGCCGACCCCGGCCAGCTCCGCGAGCTGCGGACGGCCGACTTCCCGGCCCTGGCCGCGGCCCGCGCGGGGAACACCCCGGCCGGCCTGCCGGCCCCGGAGGTGGTGCTCGACGTGCGGATGACCAACGAGTGGCGAGCCGGCCACGTCGACGGGGCCGTGCACATCCCGCTGCCCGACCTGCCCGCGCGGCTCGGCGAGATCCCGGCCGGCGTCGTCTGGGTGCACTGCGGCTCCGGCTACCGGGCCACCGCCGCCGCGTCGCTGCTGGCCAACGCCGGCCGCGAGGTCGTCATCATCGACGACGCGTTCGGCCGGGCCGAGGTGGCCGGCGTCGCCATGGCCCCCGCCTGATCCCCGTACCCGAATCCGGCCGGGCGCCCCGCCCGGGCCGGCGACCCACCCTGCCCGAAAGAGGAGAGATGACCACGTCCGAGACCACCCGCCCGGCCACCGTGGATGCCGCCGGCCTGCGCGAGCTGATCGGCTCCGGCCGGACCCCTCGCCTGCTCGACGTCCGTACGCCCGCCGAGTTCGAGACCGTGCACATCCCCGGCGCCTACAACGTCCCGCTGGACCTGCTCCGCGAGCACCGCGAGGAGCTGCGTAACCACCTCGACGAGGACGTGGTGCTGATCTGCCGCTCCGGTGTGCGCGCCGGCCAGGCCCGGCGGGCCCTCGCCGAGATCGGCCTGCCGAACCTCAGGGTCCTCGACGGCGGGATGCTCGCCTGGCAGGCCACCGACGCGCCGATCCGGCAGGGCAGGCAGCGCTGGGACCTCGAGCGTCAGGTCCGGCTCGTTGCCGGCTCCATCGTCCTGCTCAGCATCCTCGGCTCGGCGTTCGTGCCCGGCCTGAAGTGGGTGGCCGCGTTCATCGGCGCCGGCCTCACCTTCGCCGCCGTGACCAACACCTGCGCGATGGGCATGCTGCTGGGCAGGCTGCCGTACAACCGGGGCGCCAGCTGCGACGTGGACACCATCGTCGGTCAGCTCCGCACCGAGCCCAGGGCGTGAGCGGGACCCTGCTGCTGACCGTCGGGCTGGCCGTGCTGATCGGGATCAGCCTCGGCCTGCTCGGCGGCGGCGGCTCCATCCTCGCCGTGCCGCTGCTGGTCTACGTGGCCGACCTGCCCGCCAAGGAGGCCATCGCCACCTCGCTGCTCGTCGTCGGCGCCACCAGCGCGGTCGGCGTCCTCCCGCACGCCCGCGCCCACCGGGTCCGCTGGCGTACCGGCCTGGTCTTCGGCGTCGCCGGGATGACCGGCGCGTACGCCGGCGGCCGGCTGGCCGAGTTCGTCCCGGCCGGCTTCCTGCTCACCGGCTTCGCGGTGATGATGCTGGCCACCGCCGTCGCGATGATCCGCGGCCGGCGTTCGGCCGAGGGCAGGCCGGTGCCGCACGAGCTGCCGGTGTTCCGGGTGATCGGCGACGGCATCGTCGTCGGCCTGGTCACCGGACTGGTCGGCGCCGGCGGCGGCTTCCTCGTGGTGCCCGCCCTGGCCCTGCTCGGCGGCCTGCCGATGCCCGTCGCGGTCGGCACCTCGCTGGTGGTCATCGCCATGAAGTCGTTCGCCGGGCTGGCCGGCTACCTCTCCAGCGTCAGCATCGACTGGGGCCTCGCCGCCGCCGTCACCGCCGCCGCGATCGTCGGCAGTTTCCTCGGCGGTCGGCTCGCCGGGAAAATTCCGCCCGACGTTCTGCGCGTGTCGTTCGGCTGGTTCGTGGTGATGATGGGCGTCTTCGTGCTCGGCCAGCAGCTGCCCGCGGAACTGCGGACGAACCCGCTGCTGTGGAGCGGGGCCGGGATCGTCGTCGCGGTTGCCGCGGCAGCCACGGTTCGTCACGGCCGGCGCAGGCCGGCTGCGGGCCGCGAGCCGACCGACCGCGAGCTGGCCGCACCCGGTCCCCGGCGCTGAGCCGGCCCGCCGCGCGGCCGAGGACGCCCGGGTGACAATGAGGACGACCGGCGACCGCCGGTCGTGCGGCACGGAGGTGGGGGCGACCATGGACAGCAGTGCGTGGGACGAGCGGTACGCGAGCGCCCCGGAGCTGGTCTGGACGGCCGAGCCGAACCGCTTCGTCGTGCGGGAGGTCACCGGCCTGACCCCGGGCCGGGCCGTGGACCTCGCCGCGGGGGAGGGCCGCAACGCGGTCTGGCTGGCGCGGCAGGGCTGGCGGGTCACCGCCGTCGACTTCTCCCTGGTGGCGGTCGAGCGGGGCCGTGGCCTGGCCCGCGACAGCGGCGTCACCGTCGACTGGCAGGTCGGCGACGTCACCCGGTACGCGCCGCAGGCCGACTCGTTCGACCTGGTGCTGATCGCCTACCTGCACCTGCCGGCCACCGACCGCGACACGGTGCTGTCCCACGCCCGCGCGGCGGTACGCCCCGGCGGCACCGTCCTCGTCGTCGGCCACGACCTCGCCAACCTCACCGGCGGCACCGGCGGGCCGCAGGACCCGGACATCCTGCTCACCCCCGAGGCGGTGACCGGGGCGCTGTCCGGGCTGCGGATCCACCGGGCCGAGACCGCCCGCCGGCCGGTCGACGTCGACGGTCGCACGGTCGACGCCCTGGACACCGTGGTCGTGGCCCGGCGGGACGCCGCGTAGGGCGGCGGCCAGGCTCCAGGGCCGTGGCCGGGAGGGACGCCGCGTAGGGGTCAGGCCAGCCGGTCGACGGTGGCCGGCACCAGGCCGTGCCGGCGCGCGACGTCGACGAGCTGGCGCAGCATCCAGCGCAGACTGTGCGGGTCGGCCGGCTCGGCGGTCACGTCGATGCACCACGCGACGTCGCCGCCGACCCGGCGCAGCTGCCAGCGGACGTTGGTGTCGTTGACCCGCAGCCGGCCCGTGCCCCGCACACCGGGCTCACCCCGGTCGGACCTGGTGTTCATCCGCAGCACCGCACCCAGCCGATCCAGCCGCCGCTCGTCCGGATTTCCGGCGAAGAGGACCCGGTGGACCACCGGGCCAGGCTTCAGCCGCAACGGCGCCCCGGATCCCAGCGGCACGTCCTCGCGGAACCGGTGGCGCAGCGCCGCCTCGTCCGGGAGCGGGCCGCCACCCAGCCGTTCGTGGAGGGCGGCGGCGGCGCTCCGGTCGACGGCCGCCAGCCGGTCGCGCAGCCGCGCGTCGGTGCGCACCGCGCGGGCGAAGGCGGCTGAGCTCCACCACCCCCCGTCGGCCGGGGTCCAGCCGGCGCTGCGCAACCGCGCCGCCGAGAGGTCGTCGGCGAGGACGAACTCCTCCACGAGCAGCCCGGTCGGCCGGTTGTGGTCCGCGTCGGCGTGCAGCAGGTAGTAGTCGAGGGTGCCGGGGCTCTCCTTGGTCATCTTCGGACCGTACCCGGTGGTCGTGGGCCGGCCCGGCGACGCGGAACCGGCGCGGCGGCTCCGCGCCGGGCGGGGCTCAGCGGTTCCGGTCCAGGGGGTGGACGGTGCGCGCGGCGATGCCGGCGAGCTTGTCGGGGTTGGCGACGTTGTGGATGCCGACGATCCGCCCGTCGTTGGCCACGTCCAGGGTGAGGATGGCGATCACCCGGCCGGCGCCGCCGAACACCACGCCCGGCCCGCCGTTGACCTCGACGATCTCGATGGTCATGTCGGCGAACGCGACGCCCTGGTAGGGGCGGTCGCCGAGGGTGGCGAACCAGGTGGCGACCTTCCGCGCGCCGGTCACCGGGCGCATCGCCTGGTGCACCTTGCCGCCGCCGTCGGTCCACACCGTCACGTCGGGGGCGAGCAGCTCCAGCAGGGTGTTGAGGTCACCGCCGGCCGCGGCGGCGAGGAACCGCTCAGTGACCCGCCGCTGCCGCCGCCGGTCCGCCGGGAACCGGGGCCGGCGCGCCCGCACGTGGTTGCGGGCGCGGTGCGCGGCCTGCCGCACGGTCTCTTCGGAGCGGCCGACCGCCTCGGCGATCTCGGCGTGGCCGAATCCGAAGACCTCCCGCAGCACGAACACCGCTCGCTCCAGCGGACTCAGCGTCTCCAGCACCACCAGCATCGCCATCGACACCGACTCGGCGGCGCCCACCTCGTCGGCGGTGTCACCGCTGGTGAGGATCGGCTCGGGCAGCCACGGGCCGACGTACACCTCGCGGCGCGCCTGCGCCGAGCGGAGCCGGTCCAGCGCCAGATTCGACACGATCCGCACCAGGTAGGCCCGGGGGTCGGCGACCGTCGACCGGTCCGCCGCCGACCACCGCACCCAGGCGTCCTGCACCGCGTCCTCGGCGTCGGCGGCGCTGCCGAGGATCCGGTAGGCCACCCCGAACAGCAGGTTGCGGTGCTGCGTGAAGGCGTCGTTCACCGGTGTCCCTCCCGGGCGTCAGGCTGCCGCGCCGAGCGCCAGGACGGCGACGACCGGCGCCAGGTACAGCAGGGGGTACGGGATGTGCGCGTACGAGCGGGCCCGGACCACGGTGACGACGGCACCGAGGAAGTAGAGCACGAGACCGACACCGGCGAGCACCCCGATCACCGGCACGAACAACCCCACCAGCAGGCCGAGCGCGCCGGCCGCCTTGGCCGCGCCGAGCCACGGCCACCACGGGCGGGGAACGCCGTACGCGGCCAGCGAGTCGACGACCCAGGGGGCGCCGCGCAGCAGCGAGAAGGCGGAGAAGCCGACCCAGCAGGCGGCGGCGACGGTGACGACGGTGTACGCGGTGGACATGGTCCTGCTCCCTGCGTCGGGGCGGTGCTGACGAACAGGGGACGGGGAGCGCCACCCGTGCCGTGAAGCGGCGTGGCGCGGGTCACAACCGCCGACCGCACTGCGCCGTCAAAGCCGGCGGACTGGCCACCCGCCGCCGTTGACGCCCTGATGACGCGCGGTTCGGCACCGTCACACGACGAGAGCCGCACCGCCGTCCCGGGTTGCCGTCGAAGGAGACCTCATGATCAGGACGATGCTCCGGATCCGTGCCCGCCCCGGCTGCGCGGAGGCCGTCCGGTCCGCCTGCCGCGACGCCGTCGCCCAGCTCGCCGGGCACGCCGGCAACGTCGGGCGGGAGCTGCTGCTGGACGCCACCGATCCGCGCACGGTCATGCTGGTCACCGAGTGGGTCGACGAGCCGGCGCTGCTGGCGTACGAGCGGGGGCCGGTCGCCGCGCGACTCGCCGCCGCCCTCGACGGGCTGCGGGAGGCGCCCGGGCCCGACGACCACCGGGTGATGTCCGACCGGGGCGGCGCCGGGTCGACGATCTTCGTGGACGTCGAGCTGACCGTGCCGGCCGACCGGCAGACGGAGTTCGACCGAGGCTACCCGCAGGTCCTCGCCCGGATGGGGGCGCTCCCCGGCTACCTGCGCGAGGACCTGCTGCGCGACCCGGACTCCGACGTCCACCACATCTTCGCCGAGTGGACCGGTGAGGCGGACTTCTTCCGCTGGATCCGCAACCCGGCCCACGCGAGGGAGGAGGCCGGCCCGATCGCGCCGTTCCTGCTCGACATCCGGCGCCGGCTCTTCCACCGCACGGTCCACCCCGGCGGGCCGACGTTCACACCCGACAGCGGGTCAGCTACCAGCACCGGCAGGGAGATCGACGTGCACACGACAACGGACGTACTCATCGTCGGGGCGGGGCCGACCGGGCTGACCGCCGCCATCGAACTGGCCCGGCGCGGCGTCGACTGCCGGGTCGTGGAGAAACAGGCCACCCCGCCGGCACACGCCGACAAGGCGATCGGGGTGCACTGCCGCACCATGGAGCTCTGGGACGAGCAGGGCGTCGTACGCGAGGCGATGGACGCCGGCATCTGGCTGACCGGCAACATGGTCTTCGTCAACGGTCAGCAGACCCACCGGATGAGCTGGGAGCTGCCGGGCCTGCCGTACGCGCACCTCGGCCTGCCGCAGTACGAGACCGAGCGGATCCTCACCGAACGGCTCGCCACCCTGGGCGTACGCGCCCGGCGCGGCGCGGAACTGCTCGCGTTCACCCAGGACGACGAGGGGGTGACCGCCACCCTGGCCACCCCGGCCGGCGAGGAGACCGTCCGCGCGAAGTACCTGGTGGGCTGCGACGGCGCGCACAGCCGGGTCCGGGAGCTGCTCGGGTTGACCTTCACCGGTGGGCTGGGCCGCTTCCCGCAGCTGTTCATGCTCGGCGACGTCGACGTGGACTGGGAGATGCCGGCGGGCCACCTGCTGCGGTTCCTGCACGAGACCGACGGCCAGATGGACGGCATGCTGGTCTGCGTACCGCTGCGCGGGGTGAACCGCTACCGGATCGCGACCCTGGCGCCGCCCCGGTTCTTCGCCCAGACCGGCGGGCAGGACGCCCCTCCCGGGTTCAGCGAGGAGCTGGCCGAGCCGACGCTTGCCGACGTGCAGGTCGCGCTGGACCGGCTCGCCCCGCCCGGCACCCGGGCGTCGAACCTGCGCTGGTCGTCGATCTTCCGGATCAGCCACGGCATCGTCGACCGGTACCGCGACGGCCGGGTCTTCGTCGCCGGCGACGCCGCGCACCTGCACCCGCCGGCCGGCGGCCAGGGCATGAACACCGGCATCCAGGACTCCTGGAACCTGGCGTGGAAGCTCGCCCTGGCGGTGCGCGGGGCCGCGGCGCCCGGCCTGTTGGACAGCTACGAGACCGAGCGGCGACCGGAGGGGGAGGAGATCGTCGGCCGGGCGGTGCGGATGGCCTTCACCGACGAGCTGGACCGCGCGGACCTGGAGCGGCAGTTCCTCCAGGAGATGTCCATGCTGCTCAGCTATGCCGACAGCCCGCTGGTGGGGGAGTCCCTGGCGGCCCCCGAGGCGCTGGGCGCCGGACCCCGGCCCGGGGACCGGGCGCCGGACGTGGGTGGCCTGCGCCGGCGCGGGGTCGGCCACCCGCTGCGGCTGCGCGACCTGACCCGCGGCACCCGGCACACCCTGCTGGTGTACGCGGACGCCACGGCCGACCCGGCGACGGTGGCGGCCGTGCCGGAGCTCTGCGCCGACGCCCGCGCCCGCGTCGGCGGCGACCTGGACGCGTACCTGCTGCTCGACCCGGCCGCCCCCGATCCGGGGCTGCTCGCCCCGCCGGCGCTGGTCGACGCCGAGGGAAGCTTCCGGGACCGGTACGGGGTCGGCGGCACCGCCCTGTACCTGATCCGCCCGGACGGGCACGTCGCCTTCCGCAGCCAGCCGGTCGACGCCGACGCGCTGCGCAAGAACCTGGACCTGGTCTTCGGGGGTGTGCGATGAGCACGGTGCGCACGGTGCTGGCGATGCGGACCCGTCCGGGCTGCGAGGAGCGCTTCGAGGCGGAGTGGTTGGCCGCGGCGGAGCAGATCGGCACGCTGGACGGCTGCCTGCGCCAGGACCTGGTCCGCGACGCCGACGACCCGCGGACCTACCTGGTGATCAGCGACTGGGCCGACCGGGATCGGCTGGACGCCTTCGGGCGCAGCGAGCAGCGCGACCACCTGCTGCGCATCATCCGCGAGCTGCGCGAGTCGGCCGAGCGGCACACCTACCAGGTCCTGCACAGCGTGGGGGAGAAGCGATGACCGACCAGCCGGTGCCCGCGTCCGAGCTGTACACCGACGAGTTCGCCGCGAACCCGTACCCGTCCTTCGCCCGGCTGCGCGCCGACGCGCCGGTCTGCCCGGTGAGTTCGCCGCGCTTCGACCAGTACCTGATCACCCGGTACGACGACGCCCGCGCGGCGTTGGTCGACCCGCGGCTCTCCAAGGACCTGTACGGCCCGGAGCAGTACTACCTGAAGATCTTCGGGCCGAACTCCGAGGCGTTGAACCGCAACATGCTCAACGCCGACCCGCCGGAGCACACCCGGCTGCGCCGGATGATCTCGCAGGCCTTCGCGCCCCGCCGGATCGAGGCGCTGCGCCCCCGGGTGGCGCAGATCGTCGACGACCTGCTCGACAAGATCGTGCCGCGCGGCGAGTCCGACCTGATGCGGGACTTCGCCATCCCGCTGCCGATGATCGTGATCTCGGAGCTGCTCGGCATCCCGCCGGCCGACCACGACCGGGTGCTGGACTGGACCCAGGTGATCCGGACCTCCGGGTCGTCGCGGCGCAGCCCTCAGGAGGAGCGGGCGGCCGTGCAGGAGGCCCAGTTGCGGCTGCACCACTACCTCGCCGGCCTGGTCGCGGCGAAGCGGGAGCAGCCGGCCGACGACATCGTCAGCGCGCTGATCGACGCCTGCGACCAGGAGGGGAAGCTCTCCGAGGCGGAGCTGGTCACCACCACCTTCCTGCTGCTGTTCGCCGGGCACCAGACCACCGCCGACTTCCTCGGCAACGCGGTGGTGGCGCTGTTGACCCACCCCGACCAGCTCGACCTCCTGCGGGACCGCCCGGAGCTGCTGCCGTCGGCGGTCGAGGAACTGCTGCGCTTCGACGGGCCGCTGCCGGTGGCCAGCCCCCGGATCGCCACCGAGGATCTGGAGTACCAGGGCCGGCGCATCCCGGCGGGCTCGCTGGTCGGCGTGGTCATCAACGCGGCGAACCACGACCCGGGCCACTTCGTCGACCCGGACCGGCTGGACCTGCGCCGGGTGCGCGGACCGCACCTCGGCTTCGGGTACGGCGTGCACTACTGCCTCGGCGTGTCGCTGGCCCGGATGGAGGCCCGGATCGGGATCGGGGCGCTGCTGCGCCGGCTGCCCGGGCTGCGGCTCGGGGTGCCGGTCGACGAGCTGCGCCGGCTGCCGGCCGCGTCGCCGTTCCGCGGCCTGCTGGAACTGCCCGTCACGTTCACCGCCTGACCAGCGCCGTCCGCGTCCACAACCGACCCACTCACCCTAGGAGCAGTGATGACCTTCCGGAACGTGATCGTCTGTCGGATGGTGCCCGGCGAGGAGAGCGAGCGCGTCGTCGCCGACACGTTCGGCTACTACGACCGGACCACCCGGCCGCAGGACCTCGGCGTGATCGGCCGTACCCTGCTGTCCTTCCACGACCTCTACATCCACGTGATCGAGCGGGTCGCCGACCCGGCCGTGACCGGCCAGACGCGCGGCCTGCCCGCCTTCCAGCAGATCGCCGAGAAGATCGCCCCGTACGTCACGCCGTACCCGCGCTACTGGACGAACCCGTCGCACTCGGTGGCGAAGCCGTTCTACCACTGGGAGCCGGCGCAACCGCCGGACGGGGAGTCCACCGCCCCGAACCGGACCATCATCGTGGCCCGGATCAAGCCCGGCGCCGAACCGGACGTCGCCCGGATCTTCGGCGAGTCCGACGCCGGCGACCTGCCGAAGCGGCTGGGCGTCACCGGTCGCTGGCTGTACTCCATCGACGACGTCTACCTGCACGTGCTGGAGCAGACCGACGCGTCGTTCGCCGCCGTGCGGGAGAACCACGACACCCCGGCCTTCGCCAAGATCCAGGAGGACCTGAGCCCGTACATCAGCGCGTACGACCCGCAGACCTGGAAGGGCCCGGAGGACGCCGTGGCCAAGGAGTTCTACCGCTGGCGCGCCGAGGACTGACGCGCCGGACCCGGCCGGCCGGCGCCGGCCGGGTCTCGCGTCGCCTAGACTCCGCGCGTGACCCGCACCCCGCAACCGGTGTACCGTCCAACACCGCCCGGCACGTCGGCCGCCGTCCTGGGAGCGTTCTCGGTTGTCGTCGGGGCCCTGATGGTGATCGGCGGGCTGCTGCTGCGCATCGAGGCGGCGATCCTGCTCAGCGGCGGCCGGAGCGCGGCACCGAACGACGACCCGGCCTGACCCGCCGCCCACCGGTAGGCGCCGCGCCGGCGGGACGATGACACCTCCGGGAGCGTGATACCTCAGAGGTATCAATATGACTCTCAGGTATCGCGCTCGCAGCGATGTCCGCCGTCCGCGCCCTCGGTGACGGGACTCCGTCGGCTATGGTCCCTGTCGTCGGCGTCTACCGGCACCGGCATCAGCGTCAGGACGGGTCCGCTCGGCCGGGCACGGCACGGAGGGCGGTCCACGGTGACCAGGGCACGCGCGGTGGTTCCGAAGCTGCTGCTGGGGCTGGTCCTGGTAGCCCTGGTGCTCTCCGGCATCGACCCGTACGACCGGCTGACCTGGCTGCTGGAGACGGTCTGGGTGATCGTCGGGGTGCCGCTGGTGCTGGTCACCTGGCGGCGGTTTCCGCTGACCACGCTGCTCTGCTGCCTGCTCACCGTGCACGCGCTGATCCTGATCGCGGGCGGGCACTGGACCTATGCCCGCACCCCGCTGGGCGACTGGGTGCGCGACGCGCTGGATCTGTCCCGCAACCCTTACGACCGGCTGGGCCACTTCGCGCAGGGGTTCGTCCCGGCGATTCTGGTACGGGAGATCCTGGTCCGCCGCTCGCCGCTGCGCGGCAGCCGATGGCTCGCCCCGTTGACGGTCTGCGCCTGCCTGGCGTTCAGCGCGTTCTTCGAGATGATCGAGTGGTGGGCGGCGCTGGCCGGCGGGTCGGCCGCCGACGACTTCCTGGCCACCCAGGGCGACGTCTGGGACACCCAGTGGGACATGTTCCTCGCCCTGGTCGGCGCGACCACCTCGCTGGCGCTGCTCCGCCGGTGGCACGACCGGCAACTGCCCGCGCCCGACGCCCGGCCGGCCGCCGTCCCCGCCCCGGTGGCGTAGGGGACGGCGGTGGGCCTGCTCGACGGCCGTTCACCGGCACCTCATGCCGGCATCGCATCGAAGAACATCGCTGAAGGATGGGTTCGGTGAACAATCCTTCGGATGCCGTCGGGGCGGCGCTGCGGGCGGCCAGGGCCGACGCGCAGGCGCAGGTCGCCGCGCTCACCCTGGACCTGAGGGGTGTCATCGACGCGTCGCTGGACTCCAACGCCGACGACGAGCACGACCCGGAGGGCGCCACCATCGCCTTCGAGCGCGCCCAGGTCGCCGCGCTGCTGGCCGGGGCGCACCGGCGGGTGGCCGAGCTGGACGAGGCCCTGGCCCGCCTGGCCGACGGCAGCTACGGCCGGTGCGAGCGGTGCGGGCAACCGATCCCGGCCGAGCGGCTGGCGGTCCGGCCGTCCGCGCGGACCTGCGTCGGCTGCGCCCGCTGACGTCGGTCCGCCTCGCGCGGTGCCCCGGTCCGGACCGGGGATGACAGCTCGCCGCAACCACCACCCGGGGACGCGGGAATCGGCGATGCTGAGGATCCGGCTTCGGGAGGCGGGTCAGGTGCGGCACAGCGGAGGGCGATCGGGAGACGGCGGTACGCACGCCGGCCACGACAAGCACGCCGGCCACGACCCCGCGATGTTCCGCCGCCGGTTCTGGCTGTGCCTGGCGTTGACCGTACCCATCGTGCTCACCAGCCACATGGTGATGGACTGGCTGGGCTACTCCCTGGAGTTTCCCGGCGTCGCCTGGGTGGGTCCGGTGCTCGGCTCGGTGGTGTTCGGTTACGGCGGCTGGCCCTTCCTGGTCGGGGCGGTCCGGGAGGTACGCGACCGGGCGCCCGGCATGATGCTGCTGATCTCGATGGCGATCACCGTGGCGTACCTGGCGTCGCTGGCGACCAGCTTCGGCGTCTTCGGCCTGGACTTCTGGTGGGAACTGGCCGCGCTGGTCACGATCATGCTCCTCGGCCACTGGCAGGAGATGACGGCGATCGGTCAGGCGCGTGGTGCCCTGGCCGCACTGGCCACCCTGCTGCCCGACGAGGCGGAGCGGATCGACGCGAGCGGTGCCGTGCGGCGGGTGGCGGTGGCCGACCTGCGCACCGGGGACCGGGTGCTGATCCGTCCCGGCGGCCGGGTGCCCGCCGACGGGCACGTCGTTGAGGGTGGCGCCGAACTCGACGAGTCGATGATCACCGGGGAGTCGCGGCCGGTGCCCCGTGGGGTCGGCGACCGGGTGGTCGCCGGCACCGTGGCCACCGACTCCGCGCTGCGGGTCCGGGTCGACGCGGTGGGCGAGGACACCGCGCTGGCCGGCATCCAGCGGCTGGTCGCCCAGGCCCAGGCGGCCGGCGGACATGCGCAGGTGCTGGCCGACCGGTTCGCCGCCTGGCTGTTCTACGTCGCCACGGCCACCGCCGCGCTGACCCTGGTCGTCTGGTCGCTGCTCGGACACGCCGACCAGGCGGTTACGCGTACCGTCAGCGTGCTGGTGATCTCCTGCCCGCACGCGCTGGGCCTGGCGATCCCGCTGGTCATCGCGCTGTCGACCAGCGTGGCGGCGCGGTCGGGCATCCTGGTCAAGGACCGGCTGGCCCTGGAGCGGATGCGCGGCGTGGACGCCGTCCTCATCGACAAGACCGGCACCCTGACCAGGGGCCGGCACGCCGTGACCGGGGTGGCGGCCGTGGACGGCACGTCGGAGGACGAGGTGTTGCGGCTGGCCGCCGGGGTGGAGGCCGACAGCGAACACCCCCTCGGGCGGGCCATCGTAGCGGCGGCCGAGCGGGTCGGACCGGCCGTCGGTGCCGACTTCCGGTCGCTGCCGGGGCGCGGCGTGCGCGCCACGGTGGCCGGCACGGCGTACGCGGTGGGTGGGCCCGCGCTGCTGCGTGAACTGGGCGCCGACGTCCCCGCGGAGCTGGACCGGGCCGGCGGCACGTGGTCGGCGCGGGGCGCCGCCGTGCTGTACCTGGCCCGGCTCGACGGCCGGCCCCGGCTGGTGGGCGCGCTCGCGCTGGAGGACGAGGTACGCCCGGAGGCGCGGCAGGCCATCGCCGAGCTGCGCGGACTCGGGATCCGCAAGATCGCCATGGTGACCGGCGACGCCCGACCGGTGGCCGACGCGGTCGCGGCGGACCTGGGCTTCCGTCCCGGGACCGACGAGGTCTTCGCCGAGGTGCTGCCCGCCGACAAGGACGACATCGTGGCCGGCCTCCAGGAGCGGGGGCACCGGGTGGCCATGGTGGGCGACGGCGTCAACGACGCCCCCGCCCTCGCCCGCGCCGACGTCGGACTCGCCATCGGCGCCGGTACGGAGGTGGCCATCGAGTCGGCGGGTGTCGTCCTCGCCTCCTCCGATCCCCGGGGTGTCTCCGCCGCCGTCCGGCTGTCGAAGGCGTCCTACCGCAAGATGGTGCAGAACCTGGCCTGGGCGGCCGGCTACAACGTGGTCGCCATTCCCGTCGCCGCCGGCGCCTTCGCCTGGGCCGGTTTCTCGCTCGGCCCGGCCGCGGCGGCCGTGCTGATGTCCGCCTCGACGATCGTGGTGGCTCTCAACGCCCAGACGCTGCGCCGGGTCCGCCTGACCCCGCAGGACCGTTGAGCCGGGGTCAGGCCGGCGTCGTGGTCGCGGGTGCGACGTCTGCGGCGGCCAGGTGCGCGGCGATCCGCCCCCGCGGGGTGCGCTCGGCGTCCTCGACGGGGAAGTGGCACGCCACCAGGTGGCCACCGGCCAGCTCCCGCAGCGCGGGCGTCTCCCGCTCGCAGCGCTCCCGCGCCTTCCAGCAGCGGGTGCGGAACCGGCATCCCGACGGCGGGTCGACCGGGCTGGGCACGTCCCCGGTGAGCAGGATCCGCTCCCGTTGGGCCCGGTCGCGCCGGTCGGGGTCGGGCACCGGCACGGCCGAGAGCAGGGCCAGCGTGTACGGGTGCAGCGGCGTCGCGTAGAGCGCGTCGCGCGGCGCCACCTCGACGACCTTGCCGAGGTACATCACCGCCACCCGGTCACAGATGTGCTTGACCACCGACAGGTCGTGCGCGATGAACACGTAGGTCAGTCCCAGTTCCCGCTGCAGGTCGTCGAGGAGGTTGACCACCTGCGCCTGGATGGAGACGTCCAGCGCCGAGACCGGTTCGTCGGCGACGATCAGCTTCGGCCGCAGCGCGAGCGCCCGGGCGATGCCGATCCGCTGGCGCTGACCGCCGGAGAACTCGTGCGGGTAGCGGTTGTAGTGCTCGGGGCTGAGTCCGACCAGCTCCAGCAGCTCCTGCACGGCACGCTTGACGCCGTGCGGGGTCGGGATGTCCTGCACCCGCAACGGCGCGCCGACGATGGTGCCGACGGTGTGCCGGGGGTTCAACGACGAGTAGGGATCCTGGAAGATCATCTGGATCTCGCGGCGCAGCGGACGCATCCGGCGTACGGAGAGGTCGGTGATGTCCCGGCCGTCGAAGACGATGCTGCCGCCGGTCGGCCTGAGCAGCCGGCTGATCAGCCGCCCGGTGGTCGACTTGCCGCAGCCGGACTCGCCGACCAGACCGAGGGTCTCGCCGGTGGCCACGGTGAGGTCGACGCCGTCCACCGCCCGCACCGCCCCGACGGTGCGGCGGATGAACGCCCCCCGGGTGATCGGGAAGTGTTTCTCCAGGCCGGTCACCCGCAGCAGCTCGTCGGTCCCGGGGCGGGCGGTGGTGCGATCGGGTGAGGTGTGCGTGGACACGGCTGCTCCTCCTGCTGAGACGGGCCCGGCCTACAGCGCCGGGGCGATGTCCTCGGCGAACGTGCGACGGCGCTCGGTCGGCGGGAGATGACAGGCCACGCCGTGGTCGCTGCCCTGGGCGAGGTCGGGCACCTCGGTGCGGCACGGGATGCCGTCGCGGCCCTGATGGGGGCAGCGCGGATGGAAGGCGCAGCCGGTGGGCAGGTTGATCAGGCTCGGTGGGCTGCCCTTGATCGGGACGAGTCGGTCCCGGGCCGCCCGGTCCACCCGCGGCATCGAGCCGAGCAGACCCCAGGTGTACGGGTGCTCGGGCCGGCGGAACAGGGTCTGCGCCGAGCCTTCCTCGACGCAGCGGCCCGCGTACATCACCAGGATGTCGTCGGCCAGCTCGGCCACGACGCCGAGGTCGTGGGTGATGATCAGCACCGCGGAGCGGTACTCGTCCTGGAGGTCGCGGATGAGGTCGAGGATCTGCGCCTGCACGGTGACGTCCAGCGCGGTGGTCGGCTCGTCGGCGATGAGCAGGTCCGGGTCGTTGGCCAGCGCCATCGCGATCATCGCGCGCTGGCGCATGCCGCCGGAGAACTGGTGCGGGTGGTCGTCGACCCGCCGGGCGGGCTGCGGGATGCCGACCCGGCCGAGCAGGTCGACGGCCCGCCGGCGGGCCACCGCCCGGGACACCCGGTGGTGCACCCGGTACGCCTCGACGATCTGCGCGCCGACGGTGAAGTACGGGTGCATCGCGGTCAACGGGTCCTGGAAGATCATCGCCATTTTCCGGCCGCGCAGCCGGCGGACCCGTTCCGGCGGTGCGGAGACCAGTTCCTCGCCGTCGAGCCACACCTCGCCGCTGATCCGGGTGTGCCCGCGCCGGTGCAGCCCGAGGATCCCGAGGCTGGTGACGCTCTTGCCGGAGCCGGACTCGCCGACGATGCCGAGGGTGCGACCGCGTTCCAGAGTGAACGAGACGCCGTCGACCGCCTTGACCACGCCGTCGTCGGTGGGGAAGTGGACGCGCAGGTCCCGGACGTCGAGGAAGGCGCTCGGCTGCGGGAGGCGGCCCGGTTGCGCCAGCGGGCCGGTGGTGGTGGGGGAGTTCGTGGTGGCCATGTCCGTCCCTTTCAGCCCAGCCGTACCCGTGGGTCGATCACGGCGTAGAGCAGGTCGACGATGAAGTTCGCCAGCACGATGAACAGCGCGCCGAACAGCGTGACGCCCAGGACGACCGGCAGGTCCTTGGTGTTCACCGCGTCGATGGACAGTCGTCCGATGCCGGGCAGGCCGAACACCGACTCGGTGAGGATCGCGCCACCGAGCAGGCCTCCGATGTCCAGGCCGAAGATGGTGACCAGCGGGGTGAGCACCGAACGCATCACGTGTTTGCCGATGACGGTCCGCTCGCGCAGCCCCTTGGCCCGCGCGGTGCGGATGTAGTCCTCGCCGACCGTCTCCAGCATCTGCGCCCGGGTGAGTCGGGCGTACGCGGCGGCGTAGAGCAGGGCCAGCGTCACCCAGCCCAGCAGCAGCTTGGCCGCCCAGCCGGCCGGGTCGTCGGCGAGGTTGACGTACTCGCCGCCGGGCAGCCAGTGCAGGGTGTGCACGAAGACGAGTTGGGCGAGCAGGCCGGTGAAGTAGACCGGCAGCGATACGCCGGCCAGCGCCAGCACCATCATCGTCCGGTCCAGGGGGCCGCCCCGGCGCAGCGCCGAGACGACCCCGGCGAGCACCCCACCGGCCAGCCAGAGGACGGCGGCGCCGACGGCGAGCGAGACGGTCACCGGCAGCCGGTCGAGCAGCAGGGGCCAGACCGGGCGGTCGTTGCGGAACGAGTAGCCGAAGCAGGGTGCGGCGCAGTGCGTCCGGTTCGGACCGTCGTCGAGGTCGCGGCCGGCCACCAGTCCCTTGGCGAATCTCGCGTACTGCACGGTCACCGGCTGGTCCAGGCCGAGCTTGCGGGCGGTGGCCGCCACGTCCGCCGGGGTGGCCTGCTTGCCCACGTACAGCTCGGCGGGGTTGGTGCCGGCCAGCTTCGGCACCATGAAGAAGACACCGAAGGTGACCATGGAGATGATGATCATGAGTACGGCCGACGTCAACACGCGGCGGATGATGTAGTGGGTCATGTCGTCGGCCCACCGCCGGCCGGTGCCACGGGACTTCCCGTGACCTCGGCCGGCGGAGCGACCTTCACCTGCCTTCCGCTACTCGCAGGGACACCCCGGCCGGGTCACTTGCCGTCGCTGACGCCGAGCGACCCGAAGTCCCACTCACCGAAGTACGAGTAGACGTAGACGTTGGTCAGCCGCGGGTTGCGGTAGTTCAGCGCCTTGTCGTACACGAAGGGCAGTTGGGTGGCGGTGTCCATCACCTTGGCGTTGATCTGTCCCCAGAGCTCGGCGGCCTTCTTCGGGTCCGACTCGCCGGTGGCCCGGTCGATCAGGGTGTTGATCTCCGGGTCGTTGAGCTCGGCGTAGTTGTTGTTGCCGCTGGGCTGGATCAGCCGGCCGTCGACGAGGACCTGGAGGAATCCGGTGCCGGTCGGGAAGTCCGCGCCCCAACCGGCGGTCATGATGCCGTAGCCCTTCTTGTGCACGTTGTCCGGCGACCCGATGGTCGAGCGGAAGTACAGCGACGCGTCGGACTGGTCGATGGTTGCCTTGATGCCGACCTGGGCGAGGGACTGTTGCAGCGCCTCGGCGGTCTTGGGCTCCTTGCCCTTGTTGCGGACGGCGATCTTCGTCTCGAAGCCGTTCGGCCTGCCACAGGCCGCCAGCTCCTGCTTGGCCTTGTCGACCTGTGGCTTGCCCTGCTTGCTGCCGAACGGGTCGAGGTTGGGGTCGTGCCCGGCGATGTTCGGCGGCAGCATGTTGACGGCGATGTCACCGCCGGCGTCGGCGCCGCCCCGGGCGGTCTGCAGCGCGGTCTTGTCCGCGGCGTACTGCACGGCCCGGCGGCAGTGGATGTTGTCGAACGGCGCCACCTTCGTGCTGATGGTGAAGTAGCGGATGAAGCCGGTCACCGGCTCGTCGGCCTGCTTCTTCAGGTTCTTGTCGAGCAGGATCTTCGCCTGGGCGGCCTGCTGCACGCCGGTCTGCGCGAAGTCGAGGTCGAGCGTGCCGTCGAGCAGCTGCTTGTCCAGCTCGTCGGGTTGCATCTGGAGGGTGACCTCGACGCGGTCGGGCAGCGCCCTGCGGACCTGGTCGGTGGCCCGGTCCCAGTGCGGGTTGCGCACCATGGTGATCTTCTTGCCCGGGTCCACCGTGGAGAACATGTACGGGCCCGTCGAGATCGGGTGCTCGGTGTACTTGGCGCCGGTGTCCTTGGCGCGCGGCACCGCCCCCGGCGCCATCGGCAGCAGGTAGAGGAAGTCGGCGAACGGCTTGGCCAGCTTGAACACGATCGTCCGGTCGTCCGGCGTCTGCACCGACCGCAGGCCGAGCTTCTCCGGGTCCGGGTCCTTGTACGGGCCGGGGTAGTTCTGGCCCTGGTCGAGCTGGTCGATCAGGTAGGTCGGGCCGCCGGAGAGCACGTCCTGGGCGAAGGTCCGCTCGATGGCGTACTTGACGTCCTTGGACGTGACCGGGGTCCCGTCCTCGAACGCGATGCCGTTGCGCAGGGTGAACGTGTAGGTCAGCTTGTCCGGGCTGATCTGCGGCATCGCCTGGGCCAGGTCGGGCACCAGCCGCAGACCGTCCGGGCCCGGCTTCGAGTCCGGGGTCAGCAGGGTGCGGTTGTAGAACGACCGCATGAAGTTCTGGCCGGACGCGTAGTAGATCCGGGTCGGGTCGAGGGAGTCCGGGTCGGAGCTGTAGCCGAAGCGCAGGGTGCCGCCCTGCTTGTCCGACGGGCGCACGGTGCCCTTCGTGCCGGCGTTGAACTCGGCCGGAGCCTTCGAGTCGGTGCCTTTGGAGTCGGAGCCGCCGTCACCGCAGGCGGTCAGGCCCAGGGCGAGTGCGAGGGTGGTGCCCAGCAACAGGCCTTTTCTCGATTTCACTGGTTCCTCCTGGTGGCGAGCTTGTGGCGAGCCGTCCGGGGATGCCCGGGCGAGGAGAGCGGGTGGTGGGACCGGTCAGCGGTTGGCCTTCGGGTCGAGCGCGTCGCGCAGACCGTCGCCGAAGAGGTTGAACGCCAGCACGGTGACGAAGATGGCCATGCCCGGCACGACCATGTACGTCGGGTCGTACTCGTAGTACTGGACTGCATCGGAGAGCAGCCGGCCCCAGGACGGGGTGGGCGGCGGGACACCGACGCCGAGGAAGGACAGTGCGGCCTCGAACAGGATGTTGGTCGGGATGATCAGCGTGGCGTAGACCAGGATCGGCGCGGCCAGGTTGGGCAGCAGTTCCTTGACGATGATGCGGACGTTGCCGGCCCCGATGCTGCGGGCCGATTCGACGAACTCCCGCTCCCGCAGCGACAGGGTCTGCCCGCGGACGATGCGTCCGATGTAGGGCCAGCTGAAGCCCCCGATCACCACGATCATGACGGCCGTCCGGAACGCCCGGGTCGGGGGCAGCACCGAGATCAGCGCGATCGCGAAGAGGATCAGCGGAAACGCCAGGATCAGGTCCATGAATCGGCTGAACAGCGAGTCGAGCCAGCCGCCGAAGAACCCGGCGCTGACGCCCACGACGATGCCGATGACCACCGCCAGCACGGTCGCGGCGAAGGCGATCAGCAGGGACGTCTGCGCGCCGTAGAGGATCTGGCTGAACAGATCCCGGCCGGTGACCGGCTGCACGCCGAGCAGGAATTCCGAGCTGATTCCGCCCCACGTGCCCACCGGTGGAATTCCACCGAGGTTCGGGTCGATGCGGTCCTGGTGGTACTCGTTCACCGGATGACCGAACACCCTGTTGATCAGCGGCGCGAGGGCCGCCACCAGGATCAGCAGCAGCACGGTGATCCCGCCGTCCAGTGCCACCCGGTCCCGCCTGAGTCGGGCCCAGGCGATCCGGCCCAGGGAGCGGCCCTCGACGGCGGCGGGTTCGTCCGCGGACGGCGTCTCGGTCGATGGGGTAACCGGTCCGACGGTCATGGCGACGCCTTTCTGGGGACCCTGAGGACAGTTTTCGGCAGCGTTGCTCCGCACTGCGAAGAAGAGGTCTTCGTCATGCGAACGAGAGAATTCGGCTCGCCGGAATTGGCCGGCTCTATTGATTCGACAATGGGCCCGTGGGAAGTGGCCGTCAATGCTGAACGGTCGCTGTGACCAAATAACAGTCCTGCCCGTAACCGTCGCGTGACGCGTGCTCGGCCGTTCGGCGGCCCTGGTTGCTGATGTAACGGGTATGCGATCGGCGCGCCTCGCACGAACGGACGAATCGGTCGCGGTCGCGACGGCCCTTTTTCGCTCGCCTCCGGCCGCCCGGCGACGGCCCGGCGCGGCCGTTAGGATCATCGCGATCCGTGGAGCGCCGGGAAGTCTGGTCGGCAGCCGATGAACCGTGCCCTCCGGAGGCCCCCGTGCTGCTGCTCTGCTTCGCCGTCGTCCTGCTCGCCGCCGTGCTCGTGTCGGCGCTGGCCAACCGGACGATCCTCTCCACCGCCGCGTTGTTCCTGCTGGCCGGATTCCTGCTCGGCGAGGACACCACCGGGGTCCTGCACCTTGAGGCCGACACCCCGATCGTGGCGCAGCTGGCCGAGTTGGCGTTGTTCGCGGTGCTCTTCACCGACGGCATGCGGGTCGGCTGGCCGGACCTGCGCAGCGCCTGGCGGCTACCCGGCCGGGCGCTCGGCTGGGGGCTGCCGCTGACCCTGCTGGTCACCGCGGTGCTGGCGCACTACGTCGCCGGGCTGGACTGGCCGGAGGCGCTGCTGATCGGCGCGATCCTCGCCCCCACCGACCCGGTCTTCGCCGCCGCGCTGGTCGGCAACGACAAGGTGCCCGCCCGGCTGCGGCACCTGCTCAACGTCGAGTCCGGGGTCAACGACGGCCTGGCCCTGCCGTTCGTGGTGGTGCTGCTTGCCGTGGCGGCCGGCTCCGACGACCTGCACCTGGGCGAGCTGGCCACCGAGCTGGCCGTGGGGTTGGCCATCGGCGTGCTGGTGCCGCTGGCGGCGATCGCGCTGGAACGGACCCGCTGGTTCGCCGCCTCGGCCGCGTACGCGCCGCTCAACGGGGTGGCGATCGGGCTGCTGGTGCTGGCGCTGGGCAAGGTCACCCACGGCAACCTGTTCCTGGCCGCGTTCGCCGCCGGCATCACCGTGGCCACCTTCGGCCCCCGCGAGCGGGCCGCGTTCGAGCACTTCGGGGAGAACGTCGCCGAGCTGCTCAAGCTGGCCGCGCTGCTGGTGTTCGGGGCGCTGATCTCGGTCGAGTTCCTCGGTGAGATCTCCTGGACCGGTTGGGTCTTCGCCGTGCTGGCGATCGTGGTGGCCCGACCGGTCGCCCTCTGGATCTCCTTCCTGCGCTCTGGGCTGAGCATGCGCGAGCAGGCCGCCGCCATGTGGTTCGGCCCGAAGGGCTTCGCCTCCGTGGTCTACGGGCTGCTGGTGCTGGAGTCCGGGATCGTCGGCGCGGACGAGGTGTTCCACCTGGTGGCGCTGACCATCGTCCTGTCGATCCTGGCGCACTCCTCCACCGACGTGGTCGTGGCCCGGGCCTTCGACGAGAGCCGCGAGGTGCCCAACTGGCACGGCGCGCTGCACCGGATCCGGCGGGCCGCGCGCTCCGGGGCGCTGCCGGGGCAGCGCACCGGGCGGGACCGGGCCGCCGCGCCCACCGGCGACGACGCCGGTGACGGTCAGGCCAGCGCGAAGTAGCGCAACCACAGGTACGGCACGGCCAGCCCGACGGTGACCACGGTGACCACCAGGCCGTACTTCGTGAACCGCCAGAAGCTGATCGGCTGCCCGGCCCGCTCGGCCAGCCCCAGCACCACCACGTTGGCCGACGCGCCGACGGCGGTGGCGTTGCCGCCCAGGTCGGCGCCGAGCGCCAGCGCCCACCACAGCACGTGCGACTGGCTGGTGTCGCCCTGGGCCCGGACCATCTCGGCGACCACCGGGCTCATCGTGGCGACGTACGGGATGTTGTCGACGATCGCCGACAGCGCGGCCGACCCCCACAGCAGCACCATCGACGCCGGCAGCAGCCGATCGTCGGCGGCCTCGATCGCCGCCCGGGAGATCTGCTCGACGACGCCGGTGTTCACCAGCGCGCCGACCATGATGAACAGCCCGGCGAAGAAGACCAGGGTCGGCCACTCGACGTCCCGGGCGACCTCCCCGGCGTCGAGCCGGGACAGCGCGAGCAGCAGCAGGCCGCCGAGCAGGGCCACCACCGCCGGCTCCAGGTGCAGCGTGGTGTGCAGGACGAACGCCGCGGTGACCGCCGCCAGGACGGCCAACCCGAGCACCAGCAGCCGCCGGTCCCGGATCGCGTCCGCCTCGCGCAGCGCCGCGATCTGCTCGGCCCGCGCCGGGTCGTACCGGAACGCCGAACGGAACAGCACCCGGCACAACCCGAGGAAGACCACCAGCAGCAGCGCGATGAACGGGGCGAGGTGCACCAGGAAGTCGTTGTAACTCAGCCCGCCCCGGCTGCCGATGATGATGTTCGGCGGGTCACCCACCAGGGTCGACGTGCCGCCGATGTTCGACGCCATCGCCTCGGCGATCAGGAACGGCACCGCCGGCACCCCGAGGCGCTCACAGACCAGGAACGTCACCGGCGCGATCAGCAGCACCGTGGTCACGTTGTCCAACGCGGCCGAGGCCACCGCCGTGATCAGCACCAGGATCACCATCACCCGGAACGGCCGGCCGCGAGCCCGCTTCGACGCCCACACCGCCACGTACTCGAAGGCGCCGGTGCGTTTCAGCACGGCGACGATCAGCATCATGCCGACCAGCAGGAAGACGACGTTCCAGTCGATGCCGGCCTCTTCGGAGAAGAACGCGTGCCCGGTGTCGGTGGCGCCGATCAGGAACATCACCGCCGCGCCGCCGAGCGCGGCGGCCACCCGGTGGACCTTCTCGGTGGCGATCAGGACGTACGAGACGGTGAAGACCGCGACGGCGGCCCAGGCTGCGGCGCTCACGCGGTGCCCAGCATCCGGTCGAGCAGCGCGTCCAGGGTGATCCCGCCGATCATCGGCCCGCCCCGGGTGGCGACCGCGACCAGCGGGATGCGCTTCTGCGCCATCACCGCGGCCACCTCCAGCACGGTGGCCTGAGGCTCCACCACCGGCGGCTCGACCCGCTCGTGGGGGAGCAGGTCGGCCACCGTCCGCCCCTCGGCGCCGCGCAGGAAGACATCCGCCGACGGCTCGTCGATCATCCGGGCCAGCGTCGGATCCTCCCGGCAGTAGCCGGGGATGACCAGGCGCAGCACCTGCGTACCGCCCAGGACGGTCACCGGCCGTCCGGCGTCGTCGACCACGATCAACCCGGGCAGGTTGTTGGCGGCCAGCAGCCGGGCCGCCGCCAGCACCGGGTCGGTCCGGGAGATGGTGGGGAAGGGCACCGCAAGGTCTCGGGCTCGCACCGGCACTCCTGCACGCATGGTCGGGATGGTGCCGCACGCCGGCACCCACCGACCACCCTAGGCGGCAGGGCTCAGGCGCGAGGGATGAGCACGCTCAGGCAGGTCACGCAGCCTTCCAGCTTCTCGTACTCGCTGATGTCGACCACGACCGGCGTGAAGCCCAGGTCGGCCACGAGCGCCGCGGTCCGCGGCGCCGACGCCGCCAACAAAACACGATCACCACCCAGGGGTACGACGTGACAGCCGGCCTCCTCGTCGACCGTGCGCACCGGCCGGCGCAGCGCGTCCGCGTCGAACAGGTCGGGCAGCGCGAGCAGGGTGCCGTCCGGCAGGGCCGTCACGGCCGACTTGAGGTGCAGCACCGCGCGCAGCGGGACCGGCACCACCGTGCGCCCGCGGGACGCCAGGTGGGCGGCGAGCTGGGCCACGCCCTCGTCGTTGGTGCGGCCACCACGACCCACGTACACCGTGTCGCCGACCTGGAGCACGTCGCCGCCGTCCAGCGTTCCCGGCGCCTCGATCCGGACGACGTCGAGCCCGGCCTCGCGGACGGCCTTTTCCGTGGCGGCGATCTCCGGGCGGCGCTCCGGCGCGCCCGGCCGGGTGACCACCGCCAGGCCGTCGCAGACCACGACGGTGTCCTCGACGAACACCGCGTCGGGGCACTGGTCGGCCGGGTCCACCTCGCGCACCTGCCAACCGGCGTCGGCGAGCGCCGTACGGTACGCCTCGTGCTGCTGGCGGGCTCGGGTGAGGTCCACGTCGGTGCGTTCGATGTGGGTGACCAGTCCGTCGGCCAGTCGGTGGCCGGGGCGGCGGACCAGGGCGATGCCTCGCGTCATCGGGACAGTCTGCCGGGCGGGCCGGACGGGCTCAAGGGGGCGGGCACCCGGCCGGGCGGTTCAGCAGAACACCGGCTTCCGCCCGGTGGGGCCTGAGTAGGTGGAAGTCAGGGAGAAGGAGCCGGCGGGCGGTGATAGCCCAGGATGCGCATCGCCTCTCGGCTGAGACGCCGGAGTTCCTCGATTCGAAGCTCCGGAACCCGATAACCGTTGGCCCGCACGGCGTCGAGGAACTCCTGGGGAAGTCTCACCTGGTAGCTGGCCAGATAGAAGCTCAGGTCGTCGCGCCACAGCCACTGACCGTCGGTCATGATCGACGCCCCACCGACGAGATATCTGTCGCTGCCGAGCACGTCCCGCTCGGCGCCCATGACGTCGATGAGTGTGTGGCCCTCACGGAGGTACTGGATCACGTGAGCCGCGTCCGGCAGAGGACCAACGCCGAGGTGAACCTGAATGCTCTCCGCATAGATCTCAGTCTGGCCCGGCCCAAGCTCGCGGAAGAAGCCCACGGTATCCATCAGAGCTCCCTCGATCGCAAAGTGAAAGTCGCCAGACGCCTTCGGGTGCGACAGCGGGCGACTCGGGCTCCCGACCACTGCGCGGCACCTACTCGCTTCCTCGTATCTAGCTGGCGAAAGAGATCTGCAAGGGGTAATCACCGCCGGACTGCCATGACCTGAAGATCTTCGCAGTGATGGCGCTAGCGGCCGAGTCGAAGACGCCATCCTCGACACTCGCGCCGAGGGTGTGCCGATCGATTCGAAGGATGCGGTCGAAAGCATGGTCGAAGCCGAACTCGTACCGCACCTGGTCCGCATCGGACTCGATGCGTCGTGCAGCCACCAGCATCCCCATCTCCTCAGTTCCTCTCCTCCGTTGCCCCCGCTCCGGCGAGTCGCTCCGCGTAACGCTGCCAAGCGAGCCAGTCGGGCATGTCCGGCGTCGTGCCTGGCGGAAACCACGTAAGGCCAAGGGCTGGATCCCACGCGGCGACCAGGATGTCGAGTCCCGCCACCAGAGCCACGGGCCAAATCGCGGCCGATGCGAGCTCACCGAATGCCGTCCTCGCCTCCTCGATCTGGACGCCGCGCTTCCGGCCGGTGAAGCCGAAGTCCCACAAGACCTCGTAGCCGTTCAGTAGCGACATGTCCTCGCCGGTGGCGGTCAGATCGGCCAGATGGTTCTCGGCGACCTCACCGCCCACCTTCGCGTCGCCGTCGGTCTGGGCGGGACGGCTGAGGTAGGTGCCACCGTCGTCTCCGCTGAGAATCTCCATGTCCAAGGCGAGAGCGATCTGCGTCGCGACCTTGCGTGGAGATGCGGCGCTGTGGACGAAGATGTGCTCCAAGACCGACACGTTGCCACCTAGACTCGTCCGAGAACACCCAAGGTGTGATTGAACCTGCGACGTTGAACCCGCGATGGGATCAGGCGAGAGGGGGCTGACGAAAGGGGCGCCACAGCTCCTGATGTTTACTGTCGGGAGTCGTGCCATCCTGCAACTCGTGGTACCCGGACGCGGCATCCCAAGCGGCGATGAGTAGATCGAGCCCACGCAGCAGAACGCCCGCCCAGGGACCTGCGCCCGCCAACTGCCGCGACAGTCGCCGGGCCTCATCGAGCTGTAGATCCGGATCCCTTCTGGTGTAACCGATATCCCAGACGATGTTGTAACCATCGATCACCGAAATCTCATCTGGATCTTCGAATGGGTAGGCGTAGTAGTTCCTATAGATCTGACCCCCAACGGTGCCCCCACGACCGTCCGCCGCCGGCCGGCTGAGAAAGACATCCTCCTTGGCGTCCCGGCTGACCTCGAGGCCAAGCAGCACGGCGACTTCGTTGGCGGTCTCGATTAGGCCGAGATCACTGCGCAAGAAGATGTGCTCAAAGGTCGACATGCCCTCACCCTGATTGGTCGGGGAAGCTGATGATGCGGTTGTCACCGAGGATAATCCGCACCCTTCCTGGCATCTGCTGCTGATGCGCCCGTGCCTGCCCGAGTGCACGCGCGTAGCCGCGTCGGGCATCCTCCTCGGTCAGACCGACACCTCGCCCGTCCAGGACAGCCGTGCCGTCGGCGCCTGCCTGCTCTCCGGCCTCGACGATGTTGCGTCGAACGGATGTGCTGCCGCTGCTGACCAGTGTCTTGAACTCGGTGACGACTCCGGCGTCGGCCGGGTCTACGCGCACCATGGCGTCGGGGTTCTTCTGCTTGTGCACGTCATCGACACGCTCCCGTGGGTGGACCATGCTGCCCTCTTCTCCCAGCCGGTCTGCGATCACCCGCTCCTTGGGCTCGAATAGTCCCCCAGGGTCGCTGACGCCTGGGCGGAAGTCACCGTGCAGCGGACCGTGATGCAGTCCGGGATCGAAGTCGGGGGATCCGGGGGTGGGCTCACGAGGTTTCATGCCGCGGCGGCCCGGTGGCTCGCCGCCTCTCCCACTGCCTCGTCCAGGTGACTGGAGCCGCTCCAAGGTGCGTTTGAGTTTCTCGATCAGCTCAGCGATCCGCCGCATCTGCGGCAGCAACCGTCGCAGGCTCGCCAACAACCCGCGCAGCAACCGCGCGATCCGAGCCGCCCACGACGCCACCAAGGTGGTGACCTGCTCCACCACGAGCGGCGTGGCCAGTCCGGCCGTGGCGACCAGCTCGCCCGCGTACACGATGAGGCGGGAGACGCAGGTGGCGATGGCGTCGCGGACCAGCAGCCGGACGGCGGCGACCAGGCCGGCGGCGCCCTCGGTGATCGCGGCCATCGCCTCCGCGCCGGCCGCCAGGCCGGTCACGGCCTGCTGCTGCTCACCGGACCAGGTCCGGTAGGAGGCGCCGGCCGCGCCGCCCCAGCCGGCGACGTCGGCACGCACCGCCCGAGCCAGCTCCGCGGCCTCGTCCCGCAGGGCCACGGCGGTGTTGCGCCAGGTCTGCGCGTACGCGGTGATCTGCGCCGGGTCGCCGGCGAGCCAGTCCAGGGCCTCGCTGAGCGGCTTGACGTGCTCGATCAGCCAGGCGACGCCGTACTGCAGCAGCGCGCCGACTGGGTCGGAGACGAAGGCCAGGGCGTCGAGGCCGGCGCTGACCACGCCGAGGCTGCCGTCGATCCAGCTCCCATTGCGGACGCCCTTGGCGATGAGCTCGATGTCCTCGACGATCCACACGCCGGCCCAGGCGCTCGGCGAAGTGTCCGTGGCGGTGGCGACCAACGGGTTGGCGGTCACCGCCGCTGCCGTACCCGGTCGAGCTGTTGCTGAGCGCGGGTGTCGGCGGCGCGGTAGCCGTCGGCGGCGGTGCGGAGCCGGCCGGCGGTGTCGCGCACCGACCCGGCGGCGGTGCCGATCCCGTCGACCAGGACTGCGTGCAGGCCGTCGAGGAGCGCGGGCATGAACGCGCAGAGCTGGCCGTACGCGTCGGCGCCGAGCCGGACGTGCTGGCCGGCCTGCCAGGCGGTGTCGATCTGGTCGGCGCTGCGGTCGAGGCGGGCGGCGTGGCGGGTCAGGTCGGCCGGGTCGACCTGGATGCCGTCACCGCCGGGCATCGGGGTCCAGCCGGTGCCGGTACGACGCGACGATGGCCTGGCCGGTGGGGTCGTCGGCTCCGAGGAGGCTGGTGGCGGCCTCGGTGACCTGCCGCAGCAGGTCGGCGTGCGCGGCGCGGGTGGCCTGCATGATCTGCTTGGCGGTGTGGGCGGCGGAGTGTTGCCGGGTGCGTTCGTCCAGCCGCAGGTCCACCAGGGCACCGGAGGCGTCGACGGTGACCTCGACCGTCCGGTCGGCGTTCGTGGCGGTGCCGGTCAGGGCCTGCACCCGGGCCGACAGCTGCCGGGAGCGGTTCGCGCGGTCGGCGAAGCCGGCCTCCCAGTCGTCGAGCCGGCGTGCCGCCGCGTCGAGCGCGGCCTCGTCCGCCCACACGGGACCCTCCCCAGGGACATCGATGCGTGCGTCGCGACGTTACCAACCGGTGGCGCTGCGTGTCTGTCCCGTTGCACTGCACGTGGCTACCGGGCGTTCAATCGATCAGGTCGCGCGTCGTCTTCGACAGCTTGGCGAGCCTGGCATCGGCGCGGCGTCGACGGTGCTTGACCCACTCCTTCCCCTCGGCCGCGACTCCTTCGAGCACGTGCAGGGTGTGCGGAAGCCCCGAGGCGTCCAGGGACAGCTCGGTGACCTTGGTAGGATCGTCGGTGTGCGGCTCCGACTCGGAGTCTGGATCGCTCACCCGGACCGAGAGTGGCTCACCGTTGACGAGGGTCAGTTCGAAGGTCTGCCGTTGGGTCGCGATTCCGTCGATTCGGACGGCAGCCACGGCGTCGAAGCGGTAGTTGAGCCGCTGTGTGGTCTGGTCCGTGACGGCCTTGAAGTCGAGGTCGATGTCGACCTGCCGGACGCCGTCGTCGGTGAGCAGGAACAGCAGCAACTGGTAGCGGCTGTATCGCCAGGGGCCGCGGTGGTAGCGGGCCTTCTTGCAGGAGCTGGCCGGCGCCTCGATGAAGGCGTGGGCGATCACGTGGCTGGGGCGCAGCCGGTACTGCTGGATGGCCCGATCGACCAGGACCTTCCGGTCGCCCTCCAGCCAGGCGGCCATCTCGGTGTCGGTGGGCTTGTCGGCCAGCTTTCGCTGCCACCGACGGTAGGCCGCCCAACGGGCCATCTCCTCGACGAACCGCTCGGCCTCGTCGGCGGTCACCCGCCGGCGCTCCGCGACGATCCGGAACGTCGATCGCGCTGCCGGCACGGCGGACGCCACCGCGAGCAGGAGCCATCCGCCGCCGGAGATGGGCGAGGATGCCAACGCTGCGGGTACGGCATAGAAGCTTCCGACGGCCACCAGGGCCAGGCCGCCGATCTGCAGCACGATGGACCTGCCTGGGACCCGCAGTTCCTGACGGTACGCCGTCAAGGTGTCCTGCTCCCATCGCTGTTTGACGTCGCCGACCAGGTGCCGGACGAGCCACGCGATCCGCTCCGCCGGGATGCGCTGCTCGCGGTAGAGCTCGACCATCTCGTCGCGGAGCTGTCGCCGGATTCCCGCCGTCTGGGCGATCCAGTACGCCCGGTCGGTCCCTCGCGGCACGTAGCGGCGGAAGTAGCGGTTGAACAGGCGGTCGACCTTGCCGGCGAATCCGCTCGCCGGGGCTTCGGAGCGACGTTGACGGGGCGCGAGCAGTTCGGCATCCTTCGCCCGCCGCCGCTCCCTTCGAAAGTGCCGGTCAGCTGCGCCGGCCCAGAAGGCGGCCAGGCCGCCCAGGGCAGCGAGCAGGCCGAGGACGGGATCGAGATCGCCTCGGGAGCCAACCAGCTCGGCCAGCTTGACGACCGCGAGCGTGAAGAGGGATGCGCTCGTGCCGGCGAGCAACCATTCGCGCAGGGCGACGGTGGCGGGCCGCACGGCGCGCACGCGCGGCCGAGCGGGCTCAGGGTGGAAGAACTTCCAGACCCGGTCCCTCCGGTGGTGCGCCGTCCGCTGCGCCACCGCCAGGGCGACGGACCGGTGCCACATCTCGTCCTGCACCGTTCCCTCGAGCAGTGCCTCGAGGTGGCCGTAGATCAGCTCCCGCTGCCGCCGGCCCAGCACGTCGATGTGCTTGATCACAAGATCGGGCTCTGTGGCCTTGGTCGGGGTCAGCAGGCGGATGATCGCCTTCACTCCGGCCGCCCACTCGTCACGGTCGTCGAGGTGCGGCAGGCCGGTGCAGATGGCTTCGAGACGATCCAGGTCCTCCGTGCTGAGCTGGCGTAGGGTGCGACCGCTCAGGAGGGCGAGCAGCCGATAGAACTGCACCTCCGTGGTCACGTGACCTTCGGCGACCGCACCCTCGATCAGGCTGAGCGCCTCGTCCCGAACCCGGTTGTCCAGATAATTCACCCCAGCACGGAACCGCCTTTCGGGACTCGCGTCGGGCGGCACCTCGTAGAAGTTGACGTTGTGCACGACGCCGGCCTGCACGTCGACGTGAGCGTTTCCCTCGGCGATATTGGTGTTGGTCGGGATGGTCACGACATCCCCCTCACCACTGCGATGATCGTCGCCAGCCGTGCCGCGAGTTCCGCCACGTCGGCGACCAGGCCACGCAGCCGCTTGAGTGCGACGAGTAGGCCACCCTTCTTCTCGGGCTCGCTCGCGGCCAGGCACTCCGTTGCCGCGTCCAGCTCGGACTCGGCCGCGGCGTAGGTCTCCCCGTCCAACTGCCCGTCGAGGTGGGCCTGCTTGAGATGCCTGCGCAGGTCGGCGATGCTCGTGGCCAGGTCGACCGGCTGATGCGGGTCGACACCGACGGTGACGTCCCCGTAGATCTGGCCGGCCTGGACCCCGACGCGGGCGTTCCCGGTGGCGATGTTGCGGTTGGTCATCCGCATCGGTTCACTCCCGTTCCGGCGCTGGGCGCCTGCCTGCCCCGTCGGGCCCTCGGTGATCAGTTCCTGTGCCAGCGCGGTGGCGAACGCGGCGGCGTGCCGGGCGGCCTTCGGCTGCCAGTTCCGGCCGTCGCTGGCCGCCTTGGTGCCGTCGGCGCGGTCGCTGATGCCGCGTACGACCACCACCGGGAGCGCGCGGTTGAGGTGGCCGGCCTGGGCCACGCCCGCGGCCTCCATCTCGATGGCTACGGCGTCGTTGTAGTGCTGCCGGATCCAGCGGGCCTGCCCGGAGATCGCCGAGTCGTGCACGACCTCACCCGCGGCGATCGGACCGAAGTGGACGGCCGGTTCGTCATCGGCCGGGAGTCCTTCGCGCCAGGTGTTGCTGCGGTCGACGTGCTGGGCGATCTGGTCCGCCTCGTGCGGGATCTCCCACGCCTTCGGTCGGGCCTTCAGGCCGTCGTCCTCGCTGGTGCCGCCGTGGTAGGCGTAGATCTTGCTGGCGACGACGACGTCGCCCAGGCGGATGTTGGGCCAGAGGCCACCGGCCACTCCGACGAACAGCACGGCTGCGGGTGAGAACTCGGCCATCGCCCGTTCGGCGAGCACCGCGGCGGGATGGTTGCCCTTGCCCACCAGGGCCAGCGCGACCCGGCAGGTGCTCTGGCCGATCCGGCCGACCTCGAAGCGGGTACCGGCCGAGTGTCGGTGCACGCGCAGGTCGGACAACCGTTCGCGGACGGCTTCGTACTCGAGGTTCAGGGCCGTGAGGATCACGACGAGATCCTTGTTCGTGCTCACGTCTTCTCCTTGCCTGTCGGGCCTTGCGGTCTGGTCATCGGCGGGTGCAGCGTGGTGTGCGGACCGGGCTTGAAGAGTCGGGCGGGCCGCCCGCCGTCGGTCCTGCGGGTCGGGCCGGCGGGGACGATGAAGCCGTCCACGCTCTGGACCTTGCGGTAGAAGTTGCGCGGGTCGAGCCGCACGCCCCACACCGCTTCGTAGACCTCCTGCAGCTCGACGATGGTGAAGGTCGGGCCGCAGAAGGCGGTGGCAAGTGCGGAGCGTTCCAACTTCTCGCGGGCCCGGTCCACGCCGTCGGCGAGGATCTGCCGGTGGTCGAAGGCGAGCGGTGCCGCGTCGGACAGCGCATGGGCCACCGGGGTCCACTTCGCGTCCGCCGCGTCGGTGCCGGCCACCGGCTCGGGCAGTCGGGGAGTGACGGCCAGGTAGGCCACCGAGACGACCCGTCCCCGGGGATCACGGCCCGGCGTGCCGTAGACGCCGAGCTGTTCGAGGTGCAACTCCTCCGGCCCGAGGCCCGCCTCCTCGTCGAGTTCGCGATGGGCGGCTGTCAGCAGGTCTTCCTGGTCGTGGTTGAGGAAGCCGCCCGGTAGGGCGAGGGAGCCCCGGTAGGGGGCCACGCCGCGCTCGATCAGCAGGACCTGGAGCTGGGATTCGCGCAACGTGAGGATGACGAGGTCCACCGCGAGAAGAACGGTTGGCGGGACCCAGCAATCGTCGTTCATGAATACACCCTAGGCTTATTGTCACTGTGACAAGAAGGGCGGACGGTGTCGGGTTTCAGCACTTCGTTTAATGTCAGCCGAAGCCGACCGGCGGCAGGCGCCGACTCCGAGCTGAGCACGGGTCACGGCGCGGATGCCCGTCGTCCGGCGAGTTCGGTGAGCAGGTCAGCCACCTCGGTGTGCAGCCGGCGCAGCTCCGCTGCCGTCGGCGCCAGCTCATAGCAGTGGTGGTGGGTGGCGGTGGAGAGCGTCGCCCACGCGTACCCGATCCGACGGGCGACCGCCGCGCCCGGTCCCAGCCGCCCGCGCAGCATGAGCTGCTTGGCGCGATTCTGCTGACACGCCGCGACGTCGGGGCGGACCCGCTGCCAGTAGCCGTCGACGCCGCCCTCCAGGGCGAGCCGGATCAGGCAGGCGCACACGCGGGGCCACCACCCGGCCGTTACCGCCGCCGCGCCGAACCGGCCAGCACCGCGCAGCAACCGGTCGGCCGCCGACAGGCAGCGGTCGGCCGTCGGCGCGGTCACGCGAGCACCCCCACCAGCCGGCGGGCGTCGGCGACCAGGCCGGGCAGGTCTGCCAGGTGCGCGCCGTGCACACCCTGGCGGCACTCCTGGTACGCCCGCACCGCCCACCTGCCGTGCCGACCCAACCAGCCGAGCACGTCGCCGCCGCGCTCCGCGTCGTCGAAGACGGCCAGCGCCACGATCGTGGTCAACCGGCGGGACGCCTCGACGATGGCCGCCTCGATGTCGTCGTGCCGTACTCCCCGGGCCACCCGAGCCCGCCAGATCCGCTGGTGGCAGGCCGCCTCGATGGCCGCGCGGCACAACTCCGCAACCACCGGCCCGCGTACCTCCGCCGGCACGTCGCCGGTACGGGCCAGCGCGCCGGCGTCCTCCAGGTGACGGGTGACCGGGTCGGAAGCGGGCCGCAGCGTCACCACCGAGCGCTCCGCCCGGTGCACCTCCACCATCCGAGCCCGACCGAGGTCCAGCCGCCGCACCGCGTCGGGCAACCGGCTGTCGTGGGTGAAGACCAGCACCTGCCGTTCCTCGGCCAGCTCGGCGAGCACCTGGGCGAGCCCGTCCACCTTCGACGGATCCATGCTCTGCACCGGATCGTCGACCACGATGAACCGGAACGGACTCTCCGGTGCGCAACTGCGCGGCAGGAACGTTGCCAGCCCGAGGGCGTGCATCTCACCCTGGCTCATCACCCCCAGCGCGGTGCCGTTGTCGGCGCCGTCCACGCTGACCGGGAAGACCACCCGCCGCCGGGTGTTCGCCCCCGCCAGGCTCATCGCACCCAGCTCGACGTTGCTCTCCTGCCGCAGCCGCTCCCAGATCCGCTGCGAGCGCGCCGCGAACGGCCGCAGCCGCTCGTCCCGCACCACCGCACCGGTCCGCGACAACCAGGCCCGCGCCGCCTTCACCCGGGCGAGCGTCGCCTCCCGCGCCGCCAGGCCGCCCGCCGCGGTCAGCCAGCCCCGCAGGTCGGCCGCCGCCGCCCGCCAGCCGGTGTCGCGCTGCCGCAGGAAACCCTCGGCGTACGCGCGCGCCGCGCCGGCCGCCACCACCACCGACGGGTACCTCTCGGCCAGGTGGTCGGCCAGTTCTGCCGGCCCTCCGGGCACGCGTCGCAGCGCCGCCACCGCCTCGGTGAGCGGCCCGACCATCTCGGCCAGCTCGCCGTCCCCGCCGTCGACGGCCCGCTCGGGTGCCTCGGGCGGGAACGCGATGTCATCGATCAGGTGGTGGGCCTGGCGCATCAGCGCGGTGAGCCGGGAGGCGGCATTCTGCGCCGCCACGCTGCGCTGCCGCAGCTCCGCCAGCGACGCCTCCGCCTCCGTACGCCAACCGCCGTCCAGGCTTCCCTTCCGGCACACCGGGCATGGCCGGTCACCGCCCTCGTGGTGTTCTTCCAGAGCGAGACGCAGCAGCTCCGCGGAGCGCAACGCCGCCCGGGACCGTCCGCCGTCGTACCGGACCGTCTCGGCCACGGCGGAACGGAGCTGCGCTACCAGCCGGAGCACGTCGTCCGTGCCCGGCAGGGCGAGGTCGGCGAGCTCCCGGCAACGCCGGACCGCCTCGTCGGCGGTCGCCTCGTCCGGCTCGGCGAGGATCGCGGCCAGCGCCACCAGATCCGCCGCACCTCGTCGGCGCAACAGCACGGCGGCCCGCCGCGCCCGGTCGTCGGCCACCCCTTCCAGCGTGGCTGCCAGGACCGTCCGCTGCGCCCGTACCTCCTTGACGGCCGCCTCGTGGGGTCGGGCGGCCCGTAGCAGACGCCGGTCGGCCTCGCTGATCGCGTCCAGGCCGAGGATCGCGAAGAGCGCGTCGAAGAGCTGGCTCTGCGTGCCCGCCGTGAGCCGGCCCAGCTCGGCGGCGGTGAGGAACGGCCGGTACAGCTCCAGCGGGTGGGCCAGGCCGAGCTCGTCGAGGCCCGCGTGCCGGCCCCGGTCACTGGTGACCGTGACCTGCGCGTCGGGCAGTTCGGCGCCGGCCGGCCAGGCCCGCGCCACCCGGGTCGGCGTGGCCACCCCGTCGATCAGCAGTTCCACGGCGATGCGGCACGGCTCCGGGGCGTGCAGATTGCGCCAGCCGGCCCGCCACACGCTGCTCTTCTCCGCCCATCGGGCGCTGTCGCCGGTGAGCGCCAGCTCGATCGCCTCGGCGAAGCTGGACTTGCCGGAGCCGTTGCGGCCCACCACCAGGGTCAGACCCGGGCCGGGCGGCACGTCGAAGGTGCGTTCCTCGCCGACCCCGCGGAATCCGGCGACGGTCACCGACCGCAACCAGATCTGCCCGGTCGGGTCGCCGCCGGTGGGGGAGCGCGGATCCAGCCGGGTCGGCGAGCCGGCGAGGGCGGCGGCCAGATCCTCGTCGCCGGCGAGGGCGGCGAGGACGAGGTCGGCGACGTCGGCCGGTACGGCGTCGTCGTCGGCGAGTTGGTCGAAGACCAGTTCCATCAAGGGCTGCGCGGTGTCCGTCATGGTTGTCTCCCTTCGGTCGGGTCCAGTGGGTTCGGGGGTGCGCTAGGTAGGGCCGACCCAGCCGATGGGCCAGGGAGCCTGCGAAGTGCGGGAGGTGGGCATGGTCGCCTCCGGGGCAGGTGGGGTCGACGGGCCGACATGCGATCGGGGCCTGCGCGTGGGCGGCGGTATCAGGTCCACGCGGGTGCGATGGTCCAGTTGCCGTCGGCGGCGATCTGTACGATGGCCGGTGCCGTCAGCGGCCGGACGCCGGAGTAGCCGCCGATCTCGTTGATCAGCAGGCCGCCCTCGCCGGTGTCGAGGGAGTAGGCGTACACAGCGAAGTTGGACCTGCCGCGGGTGTGCGTAACCTTGACGGCCGTCGCCTCGCCACCGAGGACGACGACGTCGTCGCCCTTGCCGGACGCCTTGCCGGAGAGGGCCTTGGTCGCCAGCTGTTCGATCGATCCGATCGTCAGCGTCCAGCTGCCCGTCGCCTCGATCTCGAACTCGGTGGTGAGCGCGCCGTCCTCGAAATTGATCCAGCGCTTGCCGCTGTACGACCCGATCTCGTTGACCAACAGCCCTTCCGGCCCGTCGCTGTGCAGCACCGTGTTGCCGCTGCACCGGCAGGTGAACTTGATGACGGCCAGGTCGGTCAGGTCCGGGATCCGCACCACGTCGTCGCCTCGTCCCTTGTACACCTTCGGCTTGGGTGCGGGCGGCGTCGTGGTCGGAGCAGCCGTGGTGGGCTCGGCGGTGGTGGGTTCGGCCGTGGGCTGCGTGGTGGTGGGCGCGGTTGACGGCGGGGTGGTGATGGGTGCCGCGGTGGTTGGGGGCGCAAGGGAATCGCTGGCCGTCGGGCTGCTCCCGCCGGCGGTCGGCTTCTTGTCGTCGCTATCCGCCAGTCCGATGGCGGCACCGCCGCAGCAGAGGGCGGTGATCAGGGCGAGCCCACCGACTGCCCAGGCCTTGGCGCTGCCGCCTCTGCCGGCCGGGGCAGGTGCCGGGGCGAGGGACGGTTGCCGGGGCTGCTCGGGCGACGGCGTGACGGGGTCGTTCATGGCGGCGCTCCTCGTGTGAACAGGCGGGCTGTGAACATCCGGGGCGGGCGTGACCCCGCCCCGGGACGTAAGCGGGGACAGTCAGCCGAGCGCCACGTCGACGCCGCCGGAAAACGGCGAGTCGTGCAGCTCGAGCTTGGTGAGCTTGACCTTCTTCGGGATGTCGAAGACGACCACGCCGCTCACCTGGTTGCCGGGGTTGATGTCGTTGAGGAAGGTCTCGGCGTTCTGGTTGGCGTAGATCGCGGCTCCGCCGTCGGCGGAGTACTCCGTGCCGTCGGCCGCGTACGCCTTCTGGCTGCTGCCGTCGAACATCTGCGCTTCCTTGCCGATGTTCTTGACGGTCATGGTGACCAGGCAGAACTGGCCCTGCGCCTTGGCGCCGAGGGTGCTGTCGCCGATCTTGGCGACGCCGCACTTGGCGGACTTGACGGTGAACTCGAACTTCCCGTCCCGGGCCGGCTTGCCGATCTTCGCGGTCTTGGCGGGGGCGTCGCCGCCGTTGCCGCCGCTGGTGTCGCCGCCCGAGCTGCCGGCGTTGTCGGTGGCGCCGGAGCCGCAGCCGAGCGCGACGAGGCCGGTGGCGATGAGGGCGAGGGTGGTGGTCTTGCGCATCGATGTCCTCCTGGTGTGAACCGTGGCGGCGTCAATAAGAGCATTCTCTGTGAACGCTGTCAACAGACATGATGCTTGACGGATGTGACACACTTCGGAGGTGCAGGAGACAGCGACAATCACGGCGGCGGAGATCGCCCGGCTCGCCGGGGTCGGGCGCGCCGCGGTCAGCAACTGGCGTAAGCGGCACGCCGACTTCCCGGCCCCGGTGGCCGGCACCGCGGCCAGCCCCGAGTTCGACCTGACCCAGGTCGAGCAGTGGCTGCGCGGCCAGGGCAAGCTGCCCGAGTTGTCCGCGGTGGACCGACTCTGGCGCCGACTCGCCCCCACTCCCGACGCCGGTCCCGGCGCGCTCGCCGCCGTCGGCGCGCTGCTGCTCGCCCGGCAACGCGGCGAACGCCCGTCACCCCGGCAGGTCGACCGACGCCTGATCGACCTGCTGCCCGACATCGACGCCCTCGCCGAGGAGTCCGGCCCGCAGGCCACCTTCGACGAGCTGTGGCAGCGCTTCTCAGCCCCCGGTCCCGGCCGGCCCTGGGCCACCCCGGACGACCTGGCCGACCTGATGGCCGGGCTCGCGGACGTCGGCGGCGGCTCCGTCCTCGACCCGGCCGCCGGCTCCGGCGCCACCCTGCGGGCAGCCGTCCGCGCCGGCTGCACCTCGGCGTACGGACAGGAACTTGACGAGACACTTGCCCGGCTCGCCGGGCTCTGGCTCGCCCTGCGCGACGTGCCCGGGGAGGTCTGCCCCGGCGACTCGCTGCTCGGCGACGCGTTCCCCGGCCGGCACGTCGACGCCGTGCTCTGCCACCCGCCGTTCGGTGCCAGCAACTGGGGGCACGAGGAGCTCGGCTACGACCCGCGCTGGGAGTACGGCGCCCCGCCGCGCACCGAACCGGAGTTGGCCTGGGTGCAGCACGCCCTGGCCCACCTGCGCCCCGGAGGGTCTGCCGTCCTGCTCATGCCCCCCACCGCCGCTGGGCGCCGCCCGGGCCGGCGGATCCGCGCCGAACTGCTGCGCCGCGGCGCGCTGCGCGCCGTCGTCGCCCTTCCGCCGGGGGTGGCCGCGCCGCACGGCGTACCGCTGCACCTGTGGGTGCTGCGGCGGCCCGCGGCCGACGCGCCGCCACCGGCGCGGGCGCTGCTGATCGACGCCGCCGACGGCGACCTCTCCGAACTCTCCGTGCGGGTGTTGACCACTTGGCGCGCCTTCACGGCCGCGCCTGACGCCGAGATCGAGGAGGTCGGCTTCGCCCGCGCGGTGCCGGTCATCGAACTGCTCGACGAGGAGGTCGACCTCACCCCGGCCCGCCGGCAGCCGGCCGTCGGGGGCGAGGCCTCGGAGGAACATCTGGTACGCACCAGAGAGCGGCTCGCCGCGATCGTCGGTGACCTCCCGGCGCTGATGCCGCAGGTCACCCCGGCAGCGGACGAAGCTGCCGCGCCCACCCTCTCGGTCGGCGAGCTGGTCCGCACGGGGGCGTTGCAGCTCCTCGGGCCGATCCGGACCGCCTCGACCGACGGCGACGCCGCCTCAGGTGACGGGCCGCCGGTGCTCACCGCGCAGGACGTGCTGAACGGTGCGGACGCCTCGGGGCGGGACGACGGCAAACTTGGCCAGGAGATCCCCCTGGCCGCCGGCGACGTGGTGGTGCCGATGATCGCTCGGACCCTCACCGCCCGGGTGGTCACCACCGAGGGAGCGCTGCTCGGGCGCAACCTCTACCTGCTGCGACCCAACCCGGCGGCGCTTGACCCCTGGTTCCTGGCCGGGCAGCTGCGCACGTCGGCCAACGAGAAGCAGGCGTCGAGCCTGTCCGGGACCTTGCGGTTCGACATTCGGCGGGCGCAGGTGCGGCGGCTGCCGTTGGAGGAGCAGCGGGTGCACGGGGAGGCGTTCCGGCGACTCGACGCCTTTGAGTCAACAATCCGACAGGCGGCCGAGCTTGGGGAAGCGTTGGTGAAGCTCATGGTGGACGGACTCGCCCGCGGGCTCCTGGAGCCATGATCGACTCTGTCGTGTCCACAGCTTCTGACCGAAGCAGATGGGCCGGAACATCGGCCGGGAATGACAAAAGGGCTGCCCAGGGCTGCAATGCTCGCAGACGTGACAGTCGATCATCGACCGATAGCGGTATAGATCGCGCAAGATGCGGCCCAAGTGGACGGCTTGGAGGCGATGTCAAGCCCTCAACTATCGGTTGATCATTTCCTCCGACCGGAGGATTTTCCGCTGGCCGGAGGCGGCGATACTCCACGGACGGCATCGCGAACAAACCTTCGTATTCGCGTACCGGGGGAGTCCTTCAGGCAGGACCGTGGTGGGCTGAGCGGGCAGCCGACGTCCCGGTAGAAGGTGGCAACGCGATCGCCGTCGAGGACGAGCCGGGGGGCGTTGAGGGTGACGGGAACGAACGACTGGGTGGCCGGCCGGTTCCGGCTGCTGAGTGCCATCGGAAAAGGCAACATGGGCGAGGTCCACCGAGCTGAGGACATGGCGGCAGCCGAGGGCTCCACCGACCGCATGGTTGCGCTGAAGCTGATCCTCCGTAGCCGCTCCGGAGCTCTCATCGACACGTCCGCCGACAACAAGGCCAGGCAACGGTTCGAGCGCGAGGTGCGCATCATGCGCAAGCTGCGCCACTCCCACCTGCCGCGCATCATCGCCGGAGCGGCGGGTGCCGACGAGCTGCCCTACATCGCCATGGAACTCCTCGACGGGGAAACCCTGCGGGATCTCATGTCAGAGCACCCACAGCTGCCCATCTCATGGGTCGCCGCAGTAGGTGCCCAGATTGCCGATGGACTGTCGGCGGCACACGGCGGCGGCGTCGTGCACCGCGACCTAAAGCCCTCCAATGTGATGCTGCTGCGCACCGGCGCGATCAAGGTGCTGGACTTCGGGATGGGCAGAATCCTTGAAGACGGCGAATCCGGCAGGGTGACCAGCACGGGGGTCACCGTCGGTACCGCCCGGTACATGGCGCCCGAGCAGTTCCTCGCCGCAGCCGTCACCCAGGCGGCCGACCTGTATGCGCTGGGCTGCGTGCTCTTCGAGTTGCTGACCGGAGTACCGCCCTTCCTGAGCGAGTCTGCTCACGAGCTGTACCAGAAGCACCTCGAGGAGCCGGTGCCCTCGATCCGGCTGATGCGCTCGGATGTGCCGGAGGACATGGCGAGGCTGATCGCCCGTCTGCTGGCCAAGGACCCCGTCGACCGTCCGGCGGACGCGGTGAGCGTCCGCGAGGCGCTTCTGACTTTCACCAAGGGCAGCGACACGGTTCCGGGTTGGGAAACCTTCAACCCGGTGCGATACCTGACGGACACGCGTGGCGGCGCCGTCGCCGCCGCGTCGCCGGCCCCTGCCGAGGACAGCGTTCCCGTCGACACGAGCGGTGCCGGCATGGACGTCTTCGGGGTGCATGAGCGGCTCATCAAGGACTACCGTGCCTTCACTGAGGGCGGCACGATCATCCGAGACGACCGGATCGCCGCGTTTGTCGAGGACGACCTGGACGCCAAATCGCAGTGGCCCGATCCATGGCTGTCGCTCAACCCGTTCTTCGCCTCGGGCGGCTCCATCCTGGAACTCGTCAGTCAGGGGGTGCTGCACGAGGAGTGTGCCCGGATCTTCCAGGCCAGGAAGACCGAAGGCGGCACCACCTGCGACGGTCGTTCGCTGACCCTGCACCAGCACCAGCGCGAGGCGATCGCCAGAGCGCAGTCCGGCGCCTCCTACGTTCTGACGACCGGCACCGGCTCGGGCAAGTCGCTGTCGTACATCGTGCCGATCGTCGACAAGGTGCTCAAGGCGCGTCAGCAGGAGGGGCCGAAGGCGGCGAAGCGGGTACGGGCGATCATCGTCTACCCGATGAACGCGTTGGCCAACAGTCAGCTCAAGGAGCTCGACAAGTACCTCCAGGACGGTTACGGGGCCGGCCGGGAGCCGGTCACGTATGCGCGGTACACCGGCCAGGAGAGTGACGAGCGGCGTAAAGAGATCCGCGACAACCCGCCGGACATCCTGCTGACCAACTACGTGATGTTGGAGCTGATGCTCACCCGTCCGGACGACCGGCGGTCGCTGATCAAGATGGCCAGCGGGCTGGAGTTCCTCGTCTTTGACGAGCTGCACACGTACCGCGGCCGCCAGGGCGCCGATGTGGCCCTGCTCATCCGCCGGGTGCGTGAGGCCTGCGAGGCGGAGAAGCTGCAGTGCATCGGCACCTCCGCCACCATCTCCAGCGAAGGCACCATCGACGACCAGCGGGCGGTCGTCGCGCGGGTCGCCAGCACCCTGTTCGGCACCGAGGTCACGCCGGCGAACGTCATCGGCGAGACGCTCGTTCGTGCGACGGCTGAGGCCCCCGGGACTGTGCCTGCGGAGCGGTTGCGGGCGCCCGGCGCACCGCGTGCCTACGGCGATCTCGTCAATGATCCGCTGGCGCGCTGGATCGAGACCCGCTTCGGCCTCGCTGTGGACGCCGCCGGGCATCTCGTGCGTCAGAGACCCGCCAAAATCGAGGACGCCGCGGTCGAATTGGCCGAGGCCAGCGGCCTGACCGCTGCGGATTGTGCGCGGGCCATCCGGCGCACCCTGAAGGCCGGCTCTGAGGCGCGGCACCCCGTTACCGAGCGACCTCTGTTCGCTTTCCGGCTGCACCAGTTCCTCTCCAAGGGCGACACGGTCTACGTGACCCTGGAGGACGAGCTCACCCGCCACCTCACCCGGGACTACCAGCTCGTTCTGCCCGGCTCGGACGGGAAGATCCTGCTGCCGCTCGCCTTCTGTCGCGAATGTGGCCAGGAGTATTTGACGGTCTGGCGCACCACCCGTGACGGCAACGTCATTTACGAGCCGCGCCGGGACATCGTCGCCACGGGCGGGAAGGCCACCGACGGCTACCTCTACATCGACACGGACCGGCCGTGGCCGACGACGCGGGAGGAGGCCATCGAAGGCCGGCGCATCCCGGAGTCCTGGCTCGAGATCGACGACAACGGGCAGGAGGCCGTCCGCAGTTCCTACCGAGAGCGGCTGCCGGTCGCGGTCACCGTCGACCCGTACGGATACGAGGGGCGTGGGGCGCTGAAGGCGGCCTTCATTCCCTCTCCGTTCCTCTTCTGTGCCCACTGCGGGGTGAGCTATGAGCAGACCAGGGGCAAGGACTTCGCCAAGCTCGCCACCCTCGATCAGGAGGGCCGTTCCTCGGCCACCTCGCTGGTCTCTGCCTCGATCGTGCGCTCCCTCATGAGCGCACCGCCGGAGGCACTCGACAAGAAGGCCCGCAAGCTGCTGACCTTCGTCGACAACCGCCAGGACGCCTCCCTGCAGGCCGGCCACTTCAACGACTTCGTGCAGATCACCCAACTACGGGGAGCGCTGTACAAGGCGGCGCTCGACGCCGGTGAGGAAGGCATCAATCACGAGGACCTGGCCGCCGACGTGACCGCCGCCCTGGGTCTGCAGGTCGCGGACTACGCGCGGGGCGACGACCTGCCGCCCTCGATGGCACGCAACGCCGCCAAGACGCTGCGCGATGTCGTTGCCTTCCGTCTCTATCTGGACCTCGAGCGGGGTTGGCGCATCACCATGCCCAACCTGGAGCAGACCGGCCTGCTGGAGATCGACTACCAGGACCTCGACTGGCTCGCGCAGAACCAGGAGCGTTGGTCGAAGAGCCACGACGCCCTGCGCGGCGCGGAGCCCGGCCAGCGCGTCGAGATCATGCGGGCGCTGTTGAACGAGATGCGCCGGTCGCTCGCCATCGACGTGCAGTATTTCCGGGACGATTTCGACTCGCTGCAGCGCGCGAGCGAGGAGCGCCTGATCGACCCGTGGGTACTGTCCGGGAGCGATGCTCCCAAGGTTGGCACCGCCTACCCGCAGCCGTCCAGGCCGGGCATAGACCGCTCGGGGCTCTTCCTCTCCGGGCGGGGCAAGTTCGGCAAGTACCTGCGACGGGTGCACTTCGGCAAGGAACTCGGCTTCGACGACGCGCAGCAGGTGATCGTCGATCTCCTCGAGGTGTTGGCGAACGCCAGCGTGATCACCAGGATCGACGCCGCGCCGCCACGGGCCGGCCGTTTCCGTCGGCCCGCCGGCGCCAGTGCCACCGGCTACCGCGTTTCGGCCGCGTCCCTCATCTGGCGGGCCGGCTCCGGCGAGATCGGCACTCACGACCCGCTGACCCGCACCTACGCCAGCGGCGACGGCCCCCGGGTCAACACCTTCTTCCGCGACCTCTACCAAGAGGCTGCGGGGACCCTCGCTGGCCTGACCGCCCGCGAACACACCGCCCAGGTCGACCCGGCCGAGCGGGAGAGGCGCGAGGAAGCATTCCGCAAGGCGGAGCTCAGGCTGCTTTACTGCTCGCCGACCATGGAGCTCGGGGTCGACATCTCCGAACTCAACGCCGTCATGATGCGCAACGTCCCGCCCACGCCCGCGAACTACGCGCAGCGCAGCGGCCGGGCCGGCCGGTCGGGTCAGCCGGCGCTGGTCACCACGTACTGCGCCACCGGCAACAGCCACGACCAGTACTACTTCCGCCGCTCCGCCCGGATGGTCGCCGGCGCGGTGGCGCCACCGCGCCTGGATCTGGCCAACGAGGACCTCGTCCGGTCCCACGTGCAGGCCATCTGGCTCGCCGAGGCGGGAATCAAGCTCGGGCGTGCCATACCCGAGACCATCGACATCAGTTACCCGGAGGATTCCCGCCGGCCAAACCCTGCCCTGGCGCTGCACGACCACATGACGGCCGCGCTGCACGACACCCGGTCGCAGGAGCGGGCGGCAGCCGCGGCCCGCACGGTGTTCGCCGGCCTGCTGTCCGAGTACGCCCAGTCGAGCTGGTGGGACGACCAGTGGATCGAGGACACCGTCCGCACCACGCCCGAGCGGTTCGACCGGGCCTTCGACCGCTGGCGCGACCTGTTCAAGGCCGCCCTCGTCGACCAGGCCGAACAGAATCGGCGGGTACTCGACCACACCCTGTCCGAACGCGACCGCCGGATCGCCGTCGGCCGCCGCAAGGAGGCCGAAACCCAGCTCAACCTACTCAAGAACGAGAGCGTCGACAGCAAGTCGGTGCTGTCGGACTTCAACCCATACCGCTACCTGGCTAGCGAGGGATTCCTCCCCGGCTACTCGTTCCCGCGGCTGCCGCTCGCCGCCTACGTCCCCACCACCGGCCGCAAGTTCGGTGATGGCGACTATCTGCAACGACCCCGATTCCTCGCCATCCGTGAGTTCGGTCCGGGCGCCCTGATCTATCACGAGGGTGCGCGCTATCAGGTAACGCGGATCCAACTGCCCCCGGATGCGGCCGGCGACGTGGTGACCGGCGAGGCGCGCCGGTGCCACCACTGTGGCTACCACCACGACATCAAGGTGAACGCCGACCGCTGCCAGATGTGCGGTGAGGTGCTGGGCGAGCGGACCACTGGCCTGCTGCACCTGCACACCGTCTATACCAAGCGCCGCGAGCGCATCTCCTCCGACGAGGAGGAGCGGCGCCGGGCTGGCTTCCGGCTGGTCACCTCGTACCGCTTCCACGACCATGGCGCCCGCCCCGGCCGCCGGGACGCCATCGTCTCGGATGCCGTCGGCGGCCTGGCCGTCCTCTCCTACGGCGACTCGGCCACCGTCCGCATCACCAACATCGGCCGGGTCCGGTCCAAGACTGACGAGCCGGACGGCTTCTGGCTCGACCCGGCCGACGGGCGGTGGATGAACGAACGCGACGCCGGCGAGGCCTCCGGCGACTCCAGCGAGATGCCGCTCATCGACACCGACGGCAACGAGAAGCGTCGCAAGAAGCGGGTCATCCCGTACGTGGAGGACCGGCGCAACATCATGGTCCTCAAGCTCGACGAGCCGCTCGACGAACCGGTCGCGCTCTCCCTGATGTATGCGCTGGAGCGCGGCATCGAGGCAGCCTTCGAGCTCGAGGACTCCGAGCTGGCCACGGAACTCCTGCCACCGAACGACGGGCCGCGCGAACGGATGCTGTTCACCGAAGCGGCCGAGGGCGGCGCCGGCGTGCTGCGGCTCATGCAGTCGGACCCGAACGCCCTGGCGCGGGCGGCCGCCGAGGCGCTGTCGATCTGCCACTTCGCGCCAGACGGCACCGACACGGGTGGTCCGCACCCCGACCGTCCCTGCGCACAGGGCTGCTACGAGTGCCTGCTGACCTACGGCAACCAGCTCAACCACCGGTCGATCAACCGTCACCTGGTGCGCGACCTGCTGCTGCGCATCGCCACAGGCAAGGCCGCACCCACCGGTCAGGGTGAGTCGCGGACCGAGCAGCTCGAGCGGCTCACCGCGCAGTCGGACACGGCGCTGGAGTCGAAGCTCATCACCTGGCTCAAGCAGCGAGGCCTGCGCCTGCCGGACGAGGCGCAGACCTTCGTCACCGAGGCGCTGGCCCGGCCCGACTATGTCTATCGGCTGTCCGGTGCCAACGTGGCCGTCTTCGTCGACGGGCCGGTCCACGACCACGCCGCGGTCGCCGAACGCGATGCCGAGGCGCAGGAACGGCTCTACGACCGGGGCTGGGACGTCGTCCGCTTCCCCCACAACGGCGACTGGGCAGCCATCGCGGCGAAACACGCCAACTATTTCGGAACCAACGCCAGCGGCTGAACCGCTCACCGCCTCGCCGACAACAGAACACCACGACGCGCAAGGAACCCCTCATGACCACCCCCTTCAGCGCCGGTTCCCTCGTCACGGCCCGCGGCCGTGACTGGGTCGTACTACCGGAAAGCGCCCCCGACCTGCTCGTTCTGCGCCCCCTCGGCGGCGCGGACGACGACATCGCGGCCGTCTTCCCGAGCTTCGAGACCGTCAGCAGCGCCCAGTTCGCGCACCCGTCACCGGCCGACCTCGGCGACGCCGAGGCGGCGGGCCTGCTCCGGTCCGCGCTGCGGATCGGCTTCCGCTCCGGCGCTGGGCCGTTCCGCTCCCTCGCCGGGATTGCCGTGGAACCGCGGGCGTACCAGCTGGTGCCGCTGATGATGGCGCTGCGCCAGAGGACCGTCCGGATGCTGATCTCCGACGACGTGGGCATCGGCAAGACCGTCGAGGCCGGCCTCATCGCCAGCGAGCTGTTGGCGCAGGGCAGCGCGAGCGGCCTCGCCGTGCTCTGCTCACCGGCACTGGCCGAGCAGTGGCAGGCGGAGCTGCGTACCAAGTTCGGCATCGACGCCGAACTGGTCCTCGCCTCCACGGTTTCCCGGCTGGAGCGCGGTCTGGACCTGGGCCAGTCCCTGTTCGACAAGCACCCGCACGTGATCGTCTCCACGGACTTCATCAAGTCGACCCGGCACCGCGACGACTTCGTCCGGCACTGCCCGGACCTGGTCATCGTCGACGAGGCCCACACCTGCGTCGCCGCCGACGACAACACCTCATCGCAGAATCAGCTCCGCTTCGAGCTACTGCAACGCGTGGCCGCCGACCCCGAGCGGCACCTGCTGCTGGTGACCGCTACCCCGCACAGCGGCAAGGAGAGCGCCTTCCGGAACCTGCTGGGCCTGGTCAAGCCGGAACTCGCGACGGTCGACCTCGGCTCGGACGCCGGCCGCCGGATGCTCGCCCCCTACTTCGTGCACCGCAAGCGCGCCGACGTCCGCCAGTACCTGACCCGGGAGGACGGGCTGGCCGACGACAGCCTTGCCGAGGAGACGTCGTTCCCCGCCGACCGGCACTTCAAGGACGAGACCTACCGGCTGTCTCCGGCCTACCGGGCCCTGCTCGACGACGCCATCGCGTATGCCAGCGAGCGGGTGAGCGCCGCCGACAAGCAGGGCCGGCGGGAGGCCCGGATCGCCTGGTGGTCCGCGATCGCCCTGCTGCGCTCCCTGGTGTCCTCGCCGCGCGCCGCCGCGCAGACCCTGCGTACCCGCTCAGCCACCGCGACGGCGGACACCGCCGAGGAAGCCGATCGGCTCGGCGCCCCGCTGACCAGCGACTTTTCCGACAGCGACGCCCTGGAAGGTCTCGACGTGGCCCCCGGCGCGGAGACCGGCGGCGTGGCCGACGCGGGCGCGCGGCTCGCCGAGCTGGCCGACCAGGCCGCCCAGCTGGAGGGCCCGACCGACGACCGGAAGCTGGCCGCCCTGGTCACCCACCTCAAGGCCCTGCTCAAGGAGGGGTACCACCCGATCGTCTTCTGCCGCTATATCCCCACCGCCGAGTACGTCGCCGAGCACCTGGACGGCAAGCTCGGCAAGAAGACCGTGGTGCAGGCCGTCACCGGCACCCTCTCGCCGCAGCAGCGCATCCAGCGCATCGAGGAGCTCGCCGAGGCGGCCGGCGACGATCCCGCCGCCCGTCGGGTGCTGATCGCGACGGACTGCCTCTCCGAGGGCGTCAACCTCCAGCATCACTTCGACGCCGTCGTCCACTACGACCTGGCCTGGAACCCCACCCGCCACGACCAGCGGGAGGGCCGGGTCGACCGGTACGGCCAGAAGCGCAACGTCGTACGGGTCATCACCCTCTACGGCAGCGACAACGGCATCGACGGCAAGGTCCTCGACGTCCTCATCAAGAAGCATCGGCAGATCCGCAAGGACCTTGGCATCTCCGTCTCCGTCCCCGACGCCGCCTCCTCCGGGGTGACCGACGCGATCGTCGAGTGGCTGCTGCTGCGCGGCCGTGACGGTGAGCAGGGCAGCCTCTTCGACGTCGACGAGTACAAGGCGATCGACAAGAAGGCCGCCGCCCTGGCTGCGGACTGGCAGTCCGCGGCGGAGCGCGAGAAGACCTCCCGGTCCCGGTTTGCCCAGCACTCCATCCGCCCGGAGGAGGTGGCCCGCGAGGTCGCTGCGGTCCGCGACACGCTCGGCCGGGCGGCGGAGGTCCGCGGTTTCGTACGCCAGTCACTGCGCGCCCTCGACGGCGTGCTGCGCGACGACCCGGGTGGTTCCGGGGACTTCACCGCGGAGCTGAGCGGCACTCCCGCCGGGCTCCGCGACGGCCTTGCCCCAGCGCTCGGCGGCGACGTCGTCGAGCTGGGCCGCCCGGTCCCGTTCCGAAGCACGGCAGCCGTCGCGCGCGGCGAGGCCGCCCTGGTACGCACCGACCCGGCCGTGGTCGCGCTCGCCGGCTACGTCCTCAACGCCGCCTTGGACGAGAAGGCCGCCGGCCCCCGCCCGGCCCGCCGCTGCGGCGTGATCCGGACCCGGGCCGTCACCGGTCGCACCACGCTGCTGCTGGTCCGCTACCGCTTCCACCTCACCCTGCCGTCCCGGGCCGGCGTACGGCAGCTCGTCGCCGAGGACGCCCGGCTGCTCGCCTTCGCCGGCGCACCCAACAACGCCACCTGGCTGCCCACCGAGGACGCGCTGAGGCTGCTCGACGCCACCGCCGACGAGAACACCGACCGCGACTTCGGCGAGCGCACGATGAGCCGGATCCTCGACGGGCTGCCCGCCGCCACCGACCACCTTGAGGCGTACGGCGAGGAGCTTGCCGCCGAACTCCTCGCCTCGCACCGCCGGGTGCGTAGCGCCGCCGGCGAGATCGTCCGCGGCCTGACCGTCACCGCGCAGAAGCCCGCCGACATCCTCGGCGCGTATGTCTATCTGCCGGCTTCCACCCCCGCCGCCGGAGGAGTCGCCTGATGTCCGCCACCGCTCGCAACCAGGTCTTTTCCGCCGTCCACACGATCGGCGGGTTGATCCCCGCCGACATGCTGCTCCGAATCGCCGAGGGCAGGGACGTCACCGGTTCCAAGCCCGCCGACTACCGCGTGGTGGGCTCCCGGTCGGTGCGCGACGACGCCGAACGGCACTGGGACTACCTCAAGTCCATCTGGAAGGACCTGCGCGACAAGCTTCCCGTCGCCCCGGAGGCGGAGACGCCCGCCGATCCCACCGGCCTGGCGGTCACGCAGTGGCTCGAACCGCTCTTCGACGAGCTCGGCTTCGGCCGGCTGGCCGCGCTCGGCGCCGCCGGCATCGCGTCGGACGACGGCAGTAAGACGTTCGCGATCAGCCACCGTTGGAATCACACACCCATCCACCTGGCCCCGTGGAACGCCACGCTGGACAAGCGACCGGGCGGTGCCGGCACCGTGCCGCCGCAGTCGCTGGTGCAGGAATGCCTGAACCGCTCCGAGGCCCACCTGTGGGGTGTGCTCACCAACGGTCGGCAGCTGCGGCTGCTGCGCGATTCCAGCGCGATGGCCACCGCCGCGTACGTCGAGTTCGACCTGGAGGCGATCTTCGACGGCGAGCTGTTCAGCGAATTCGTGCTGCTTTACCGGCTGCTGCACGTCTCCCGCTTCGACGTCGCCGACGGCGCGGCCCCGTCGAGCTGCTGGCTGGAGAAGTGGCGCGCGGAGGCGATCGCCGCCGGCACCCGCGCCCTTGACCAGCTCCGCAAGGGCGTCCAGGACGCGATCACTGCGCTCGGCACCGGCTTCCTGCGGCACCCCGACAACGGCGCGTTGCGGGAGGACGTCGATCCGCAGGCCCTGCACAACGCCCTGCTGCGCCTGGTCTACCGGCTGCTCTTCCTCTTCGTCGCCGAGGACCGCGACGCGCTGCACGCCCCGGACGCCGACGAGCAGGCCCGCGAACGGTACGCCGGCTACTTCTCGTCCGCCCGGCTGCGGGCGCAGGCCAGGCGCCGCCGCGGCACCTCGCACAGCGACCTCTACCAGGCGCTGCGGATCGTCCTGGACGCGCTCGGCGACGAGAACGGCCGCCCCGAGCTGGGCCTGCCCGGCCTCGGCGGCCTCTTCGACGACAACGACGCCGACGCCCCGCTGCACGGCCTGACGCTGTCGAACGACGCCCTGCTGACGGCCATCCGGCACCTGTCGCTGGTGCGAGACACCGACTCGCGGCGCTGGCGGTCGGTCGACTACCGCAACCTAGACGCGGAGGAGTTGGGCTCGATCTATGAGTCCCTGCTGGAGCTGGTGCCGAAGCACAGCGCGGTGGACCGCACCTTCGAGCTGGTCGAACTCGCCGGCAACACCCGCAAGACCACCGGCTCCTACTACACCCCGTCTTCGCTGATCGAGTGCCTGCTCGACTCGGCGCTCGACCCGGTGATCGACGACGCGGTGAAGCGAGGCGAGCAGGCCGCCACGGCGGCCGGGCAGCCCGACCCGTCCGACGCGATCGTCTCCGAACTGCTGTCGCTGACCGTCTGCGACCCGGCCTGCGGCTCCGGCCACTTCCTGGTCGCCGCGGCCCGCCGGATCGCCAAGCAGGTCGCCGCGGTCCGCGAACGCAACCCCGAGCCGACCGTCGACGCCGTACGCCACGCCCTGCACGAGGTGGTCGCCGGCTGCATCTACGGCGTCGACCTCAACCCGATGGCCGTCGAACTAGCCAAGGTGTCGCTCTGGATGGAGGCCCTGGAGCCGGGCAACCCGCTGAGCTTCCTCGACGCACACGTGAAATGTGGCAACTCCCTGATCGGAGCCACGCCCGCGCTGCTTAAGCGAGGCATCCCCGACGAGGCGTTTATAGCGACGGAAGGTGACGATAAGAAGCACGCCAAAGCTTTGGAAAAGATCAACCTCGAGGAACGCCGGGGTCAGTCGAATCTTTTCGATATCGAGGATAAGGCTGTAAAGGTCGCCAATGCATCCTTCGCTTCCAGCGTGCGATGCATTGCAGGTGCCCCTTCGGGCACCCTCCGCGAGGTCCGCGATCAGGCCGTAGAATATGCCAGGTGGGTCAAGTCGCCCGACTACGTCAACGCTCTGTACCTCGCGGACGCCTGGTGCTCGTCATTCATGTGGATAAAGAAGCCAGATGCGCCGAGGGCTGTTACACACGGTGTCTTCCGCTCGCTTGAGGATCCGACGGCCTACGGCGCGTCGATAGCAACCCACGACGAGATCGTCCGTCTCCGTCACCAGTACTCCTTCTTCCACTGGCACCTGGAGTTCCCGGAGGTGTTCTCCGTACCGGAGGACGGTCGGGGAGTCTCCTCCGCGACAGGTTGGGCTGGCGGCTTCGATTGTGTTCTGGGGAATCCGCCTTGGGACAGCATAGAACTCAAGGAACAGGAATTCTTCGCACGGCGTTCTCCCGCGATCGCCGCAGTCTCAAAGGCAGACGCCCGCAAGAAATTGATCGCCAAGCTTCAGTGCGACCCCGACACACTGTCACTGTACAACGAGTATGCAGAAGCCAAACGTACGGTCTATGCAGAGAGTCACTTCTTGCGCCGATCGGGCCGTGTCCCACTCACTGGCCAGGGCAACCTGAACACCTACGCGGTTTTTTCGGAGACCGGCCGCCTTCTGATCGGATCGGGCGGCCGTGCAGGTGTCATCGTTCCTACAGGGATCGCCACCGACGCCAGAACCCAATACTTCTTCAAGGATCTCGTGGCCAATGGCTCGATCACATCACTCTACGACTTCGAAAACCGCAGCGGTCTTTTCCCCGCCGTCGATTCGCGCATGAAGTTTGCGATTCTGTCTATCGCCGGGCGCGGGCTCCACGAACCGGCTGCCAGGTTCGCGTTTTTCCTCCACGATCCCACCGAACTAGCCGACGCCGGCAAATCTTTCACGCTCACCCCTCAGGAAATTAATCTGCTCAATCCGAACACCGGCACCTGCCCCGTGTTCCGCTCCCGTCGCGATGCGGAGATCACGCTCGGCATTTACCGTCGAGTGCCAGTGCTTGTGGAGGAGGGCGCTCCGGCGGGCAACCCGTGGAATGTTTCGTTCATGACGATGTTCCATATGTCCCATGAGTCGCACCTCTTCCATATGCGGGAGGAACTCGAATCCGATGGCTGGGCCTTAACTGGCAACGTGTTTGCCAAGGGTGCTGCTAAGATGCTTCCGCTCTACGAAGCGAAGATGCTGCACCACTACGACCACCGCTGGGCCACCTATCGTGAGGACGACACGACCCGCGATTTAAGACTAGAAGAGAAGCAGGACGCGGCGGCGGTAGTGTTGCCTCGCTACTGGGTTAGGGAGCGGGAGGTAGACGAGAAGCTTGCCTCCAGGCATTGGAAGCGTGACTGGCTCCTCGGGTGGCGCGACATCACCAATTCTACTAATGAGCGGACTGCTATTTCCTTCGTATTCCCTAAAGCCGCTGTTGGCAACAAAGTGCCGCTCATGTATTCCAACAACAGTCCCCAGTTGCTAGCTTCGCTAATTTCATGCCAATCATCGTTCGCTCACGACTTCGCCACTCGTCAGAAGGTTGGCGGGACTACGATGAACATCTTCCTCTGGCAACAACTGCCCGTACTCACACCCAGCTCGCTGAGGCGGCACAGTGAATGGGTCTCGTCCCGAATCCTGGAGCTGGCCTTTATTTCCCATGACATGGCGCCGTTTGCGCGCGATCTTGGCGACGAAGGTCCACCTTTTCGATGGGACGAGGGCCGGCGGGCGATTATCCGGGCCGAGCTAGACGCGCTGTTCCTGCACCTTTACGGGGTTTCCCGCGATGATGTGGACTACCTCATGGAGACGTTCCCGATCGTCAAGCGCAAGGACGAGGCGAAGCACGGCACGTACCGGACCAAGGAGCTGATCCTCGTCGAGTACGACCGGATGGCTGCTGCCGAAGTGAGCCTGACCAACCCGCTGATCGACGGCGAGACCTACACGTCAACCCTTACCCCGCCGCCCGGGCACGGTCCCCGTCACCCGGCAGCCCCGACCATTCCTCGGCAGCGGGCGGGGGAGTCCGAACCGCAGCGAGCAAGCCAGGTTCGACCCGGTTAGACGTGCTGCCAAGAGGACACCCAGGGAAGTGAGCAAATCCCTGGGTGTCCTCGAACCAGTCTCGAAGAGCCGCTTGCCTCGTCTTCAAGCTTTCTCCGCCGCACGCGCTGACGGGTAGGTCGGCAGCGCCCGGGACCTCGTCTTAAGCAGGGGATCCAGGAGGCGATCAAGTAGGTCGACATCCGGTCCTGGGATGGCCAGCAACGCTCTGCGCAGGTAGATGCTCCACGACTCTGGCTTGGGGAAGGCGGATAGGTGCTCCACAATCGGCTGCAACTCCAGCCCACCCGGGTAGGGCACCAGGCTGTCGATCCGCAGGTCGCAGCCGGAGACGAAGGTACGGCCAGCAATCTCGATCGGTGCGTCCAGCCTTCGGACGGCGGATGCAGTCATTGCCGTGCCGATGATTCGGCCGCGATCTCGGGTCGGATTGCGCCAGGCGCCTCGGGTGGCGTAGAGGAATAAGCGGTCGTCGGCGGCAAGCGCAGCGACCTCGGCGCGTGGCGTCGCAGGGAAGGCCATCCGCTGCTCACGCAGCACCCACGAGATGGCTTCGCGGTGACCGAGGATGACCAAGTACGTCTTCATCGGCAGCTACGAGTCTTGCTCTGAGGCGTCGGCCACGAAAACGCCCAACCCCTGCTTGCCGACAAGCTCTCCGGATTCGATCATGGAGTCGACGGCTCTCCGGACCGTTGCGGAGCTCGTCGAGTACTGCTCCATGAGCTTCTGCGTCGTGGGGATCTTCTCGCCCGGCTTCAACAACTCCGCCCTGATCCTGGCTCGGAGATCATCACGTATTGATCTCCAGAGAGGCGCGGCGTAGGGCATGCCCTGAATGGCATCACCCGCCGTTGGCCGGTAGACGGGTAACCCTAGGTTTGCTAGGAAACCTAGGAAAGCGCGGTAGACTCGCCAGCGAGCGAAGGGCAGGCAGGGGACATGGGCAGGCGTTGGAAGTGGTTCTTGCGGCCTCGGATGGTCGTGATCGACCTGACCGGGCGGGCGGTGCCGGATGGGGACGTGCCGGGGCGCTTCCGGCGGCTGGCGGTCGAGCACGTCGTACCAGAGTTTCGGGTGACCTCGCGGTGCGACGGTGCACTCGTCTACGAGCGGCCGGAGGAGCGGGCGGCGGGGTCTGCTGCGCGGAACCAGCGCGCGGACCGCTACGGGCCGGACCGGCTCGGCGAGCGGAACCGGGGGAGATTCGCAACGCCGGCCGGCGAGCCGTCGCCCGGCGTTCAGCCGGTTGAGCCCATCAAGCGGGACGCGGACGACGCCCTCTTCGTCACCCCGGCTCAGATCGCGCGGGCGAACCGGCTGGCCGATCAGCACTGGCGGCGCCCTACGGAGGACCCGCGCACCATGAAGTGCCAGGACTGCCGGGCCGACGGCACCTGTCCCCGGGCGGCCTGGGCCGACTCGATCATTACGCGCTGCCTGCGGACGTACTGGAGATGAACGCCTTTGACCTGTCGCCCGCGCAGGTCCGCAACCGGCTGATCCTGCTGGCGCGGCGGGCGGCGCCGGCCGCCGGACCCCGACCACAGCCGTGGGTGCGCCCGCACGGTCCTGTCGAGGTGGTGCCCGCGGTGGCGGTGACCCGCGTACCGGTCATCCCGCGCGTGTCCGTCGTCCCTGGGGACGTGGTCCGGCTCGCCGAATCCGATTACCGGTACTCAGCCGGTCCGCTTCGGCTGCGGATCGTCCGGGTCCGACTGGACCTCAGCGAGTGGTACGACGGCCAGTGGGTGTGGCTCGAAGGCGTCGAGATCGGGCCGGACAACCAGGACGGTGCGTTCCGACAGGTGCTGGCCAGGGCTGCCGCGCTGCCAGGGCCGGAGGAGTGCCAGCAGGAGGCGCCCGGGTTCGTCAACCGAGCATCTCCCTGACGATGGCCTCGATCTCGGCAGCGGCCGGGTGTCGGGCGAGTTCAGTGCGAATCCGGCGGCGCATTGTCACGAAGCTCATGCCCTCGTCGAAGCACCCCTCGGCAACGGTCACGTGTTGTTCCCGGCTGAGTTTCGCGAGACGCTGATGCATCGCGTTCCCCGCGTCGTACAGGGGGATGGGTAGCTTCCACAGGTGCTTGTCGACGTCGCGCTCGTCCTTGCCGTAGGACATCATCGGCCGGACAAGCTCGGTCAGCGTGGGGCTGTTCAGGATCGCGCACAGGAACAGGCCCTCGTCCCGGGATGCGACCGGGCCCCAGTAGAGTTTGTGATCGATGAGCGCGGCCGGGTCGTCGACAATGGCGGCGGCGATGTGCATGCCCGATTTGCCGTACACCACCCGCAGTGGCGGCGTGGGGAACTGGGCGGTGAGCTTGCGCCGGAAGTCGAGCTGCTCCGCCAGGGTGAGACGGTCGCTGCTGCGATGGGCCTCCCAGACGGCTTCCGCCTGCCGCCACCAGTTGGCGAGGCCGGGGTGGTAGCCGAGCCTGTGGTTGGTGCCGGTCATCAGGTAGGACCCGTCCAGCGGAAGCACAGCCTGTCGGGCGGGCAGGATCCGGTACGGAACGATGCTCTCGCCGAGCAGGACCGGCCGGATGAACTCCGTTTCCACGATGCCTTCGAGAGCGGGGAGACCCTTCCACGGCGTCTTCTCGAGGCTGCTGCGCGCCGAGCGAACTGCTCGACGGCCGGCGCCGAGGCCGAGTGGCCCTCCCGTCTCCGCTTCGACGAAGAACAGCATGCGCGGCACGATCGTGGCGCCTTGCGAAAACCGCGGCCCGTACGGTGACTCGGCGAGGGCTGGTTCGCCATGGACGAGCTGGGCTGACTCTCGGGTGATGAAGGGTACGACCGACTTCCATGCTTTGGCACTCGCCAGCAGACGTCCGGTCCACCGCTCGGTCACCGACGGCAGCCGTCGGTAGGTGCTCAGGGTGGCCCGGTCACCGAAGACGACGCTGGCACCCCGCGGAAAGGGATGGGGACGAAGGCGCCGCAGGTCCCAGGAGGCGGTGAAGGCGACGCCGGTCATTTCGCCGGGATCCTCATACCAGCCGCTGCGAAAGCCCTCGAAGTATTCGCGGTCGAGCACCGAGTTGGGCAGGACGAAGGCGAACGCACCGCCCTCTCGAAGGTACTGCTGGACCGCTCTCGCGACGAAGAGGGTGGAGAGGTCCTGGTGCGTCGCGAACTTGCTGCCGTGCCACAGCCCGCGGTCGTGAGAGAACTTCTTGAAACTTGCCTGCATCTCCCGCGGCATGTGGCGGTAGGACAGCCACGGCGGGTTGCCGATCAGGATGTCCACCCGGCTTTTCCTCCTGGCCAGCCAGACCGGTCGGGCCAGGTTGCGCAGGTAGTAGCTCCAGATGTGATCGCGTCCTTCGTCGTGCAGTCGGCACATCGCGTCGAAGGTGTCGAGAATCATCGGCTGGTCGTCAGCCGCGATATCCATCCGATGGAAGAACCCCTCCAGCGAGGGCGGGTTGTCCGGATCTCGTGGCTTCGCCGCCATGCTGGCGAGGGTGGCGACGATCCGGTCGAAGTGGCCGGGATCGTCGAGCAGGTGTTGCGGGAAGCGTAACCAGTCCTCGACCTGGCTCGCGTTGTGGCCGGCGCTGATCCGCACGTGGTCCTCCGTGAAGAGGTCCAGTCGCTCCCGCCACTGCATGCTGTCGCCAAGGTACACGGGGATGGTGATGGGCCCCCGCCTGTCATCGGTGAGGCGGTCATGCCCGATCGCGAGTAGGTAGGTCACCCGCGCGAGCGCCACGGCGACAGGGTGCAGGTCGACGCCGACCACGTGGTGGGAAAGCTGCGTCAGGGCGGCGTCCATCGGCACGTCCGCCGCCTCGGCCGCCGCGAGATAGCGGCGTACGGCGTGGAAGAGGAAGGTGCCGGAGCCACAGGAGGGATCCAGCACCCGTTGCCTCAGCGGATCGGTGACGACTGTCTCAACGAGATGCTCGGCGAGCCAGTCCGGCGTGTAATACTCGCCCATCCGCTTGCGCGTCTCGGCGCCGATCATTGACTCGTACAGCACCTTCAGGATGTCGTGGTCGGCCCTTGTCCATTCGAACCGCGCGAGTCGGCGGGCGAGGCCGTGGATGAACTCGCGACCGCCGGGCACCTCCGTCGTCCAGCCGAAGAAGTCGTGTTCGACCACGCCGAGGATGCCGGCCTGATCAAACCGCTCCCCGGTGATCAAGCCCTCCGGCTGCAACTCCATGACGTCGATGCCGACGACCAGGTGCGCGATGATGTGCGCGCTGTTCATGAGCAGCGTGTGCTCCACGAAGAGGCCCGGATCGTTGACGAACTGCGTGCCCAGCGCGCTTCCCAGCAGCTCCGCCCACAGCTGTCGCTTCAACTCCACGGTCGGCAGCTGTGCGTGCTCTTCATGGAGAGCGGCCAGTGCCGTGAGATCCAGCTTGTGGGAAGTGCTCTCCGCGCCGAGACGGCGAGCCACCTCGGCGGGAGTCGGAGGGACGCGCTGGCTCGTCGCCAGAACGCCCTCCAGCCAGTAGAACAGGGCCAGCCCGTCGGGGCGGGCGGCGGCAACGGTGTGGCTGTCGACCAGGGTCAGCGAGCCGCTTCGCAGCTGATAGGCGCGCCAAGTGGCGCCGTCGGTGAGGATGCCGACGTACCGCTGCCCGGTCTCCTGGCTTCGCGATCTGACGTACCCAGCGAGTTGGCGCTCGGCCTCATGGAGTGTCCGCCCGGCGCGCAGTTGCTTTTTCACCTCGATGACGGTGAAGCCGATGTCGATGTCGATGCGCTGACCACCGCCGGCCGGAGCCTCAAGCTCGACGTCGAGATGACTGTCGACGAGGCCGAAGTCACCGGCCAGCAGGAGCTGTCGAATGTCGGCCTGGAGGGTTGCCTCGCTACGCGCAGCGTGGCGATCTGCGATGCGCGCCAGCAGCGGCTGCAACGAGGCGGGGAAGCCTTCGGATGCATCCACCCCTGGCGTGACTGGCTTGTGGCGGCTTCGGCTTCCGTTGGGCGTACCGTCCGAGCTGGCCATACATCAGTTTGGATATTGTCGAACGCGAAGGTGAGTCACTGTCGGTTTATAGACAGTCGCTGCACGCGACGGGTTGGTGCTGATCGTGGACGGATACCGTCGGTCGCGTCACCCCATCGACAAGACGTGGGGCTGCCTGGCACGAAAATCGCCGTCCGCCGGTAGGGTCACGTCCACCCTTCCGACCGACCATGCAGGAGAGCACCCGTGCCGCAGCTCGCCTTCGCCAACAGCTTCTGGCAGAGCTACGACGTCCTGGAAAAGCCGGTCAAGGCCGGTGTACGCAAGGCGATGGACAAGTTCCAGCAGCTCACCATCGCCGAGCTGCGCGCCGACAAGGGCCTGCACCTGGAGTCGGTGACCAACGCCCGCGACCCGCGGATGCGGACCATCCGGATCAACGACTTCTGGCGTGGCGTGGTGCTGGCGCCCGACGACGGCAGCGACACCTTCCTGCTGCTCAACGTCGTGTCGCACGACGACGCGTACGACTGGGCGGCCAAGCGGCTCTACACCGTCAACACCGCCACCCGAGCGCTGGAAGTACGCAACGTCGCCGCCATCGAGCAACTCACCCCGGCGCTGGAGCAGGCCGCCGCCCATGCTCGCGCGCTGCTCTTCGCCCGGCACTCCGACACCGTGCTGCGCCACCTCGGCATCGACGACCAGGTGCTGCGCGCCGCACGCACCATCATCGACAAGCCCCAGCTGGACGCCTTCGGCACGCTATTGCCTGAAGACCAGTTCGAGGTGCTGCAGTACCTCGCTGAGGGCTTCACGCCGGACGAGGTCTACCGCGACGTCGTGGCCGAACGCCGGCCGGTGGACGCCACGCCGGAGCCGAGCGAGAGCCTGGCGGTGGCGATCGCCAACACCGGCAACCGCATCACCCTGGTGACCCGGCCGGACGAACTCGCCGAGATCCTCGACAAACCCTTCGCCGCCTGGCGGGTGTTCCTCCACCCATCGCAGCGGCGGGTCGCGTACCGGGTCTCCTACAACGGGCCGGCCCAGGTGACGGGCGGGCCGGGCACCGGCAAGACGGTGGTGGCGCTGCACCGGGTCAAGCACCTGCTCTCCCGTACGCCCGACAGTCGGGTGCTGCTGACCACGTACACCAATGCCCTGGCCGCGACCCTGCGGGAGAACCTGGCGCTGCTCCTCGACGACGAGGAGCAGCTTGCGCGGGTGGAGATCACCACGGTGAACGCCTTCGCGCACCGCACCGTGCGGGCCCTCGTCGGGCGGGTACCGACCCTGATCGGTGACGTGGACGAGCGGCAGGCCTGGCGGCGGGTGAGCCGCAGGCTGAGCCTGCCCTGGACGGAGCAGTTCCTCGCCCAGGAGTTCCGGCAGGTGGTCCTCGCTCACAACGTGCAGAGCCGGGAGGAGTACCGCGCGGCCAGCCGGCGGGGAAGAGGGTCGGCCCTCGGACTGCGCCAGCGCGACCGGGTGTGGGACGCCGTGGACTTGTTTCAGAAGGAGCTGTCCGCCGCCGGCACGGCCACGCACCTGCAGATTTGCGCCCGGGCGGCGCAGTTGCTCGGCGACGCCGACCTCACCGTCCACGGCTACGAGCACATCGTGGTCGACGAGGCGCAGGACCTGCATCCGGCGCAGTGGCGGGTGCTGCGGGCCGCGGTGGCATCTGGCCCGGACGACCTCTTCATCACCGGCGACCCGCACCAGCGGATCTACGACTCCCGGGTCTCGCTCAACGTTCTCGGCATCTCAGTCGCCGGGCGCAGCAGCCGCCTGCGGGTCAACTACCGCAGCACCGAGGAGATCCTCTCCTGGTCGACGGGCGTACTCGTCGGGTCGCGGGTCGAGGACCTTGGTGGCGACGGTGACGACAGCCTCGTTGGCTACCGGTCGCTGCTGCACGGCAAGCGACCGCACGCTGCGGGATACCCGACGAGCCTGGCCGAGATCGCGGCGCTCGTGGAGTGGGTGGGGGAGTGGCTGGAGCAGGGTGTCGCGGCGAGTGAGATCGCGGTGTGCGCCCGCTTCAACACCACCTTGGGCGACGTGCAGGAGGAGTTGGCCGTTGCCGGGATTCCGGCGGTCCGGGTGCGGGACCAGCCTGGGGCGGACGTCGACGGGGTGCGGCTGGCCACGATGCACGCGATGAAGGGGCTGGAGTTCCGGTGCGTGGCGGTGGTCGGTGTTACGGCGCGGGCGGTGCCGTTCGCGAAGGAGGTCACGTCGGCCGGGGTGGATCCGATCCAGCACGAGAGCGACCTGCTCCGGGAGCGGTGTTTGCTGTTTGTGGCTAGCACGCGGGCGCGGGAGGCGCTGAAGGTGTCATGGAGCGGGCAGCCCAGCCCGTTCCTGTCCTCTATCCTCGATCGCCAGTAGGAAGGAGGCTAGCAATGGCTGCTGCTAATTACGCTGCCTGCAGGTACAGCGTGACCCTACAGACGGATGACTTGGCCGTCCTGCACATGCTCCGCGCACTGACACAGCATTGCTATGTGGGACAGCATCCGCAGATCTCGTGGGGAGGGACGTCCGCCGAGTCTTGGCGCCTCAGCGGTGGAAGGGCGACCTTCCGCTTTAACGCGCCGGCTGACCGAAGCCAATTCCTCAGTGAGGCTGAGCGCCTTCTGCCGGCTGGGTCCTGGAAGTCGGAAGGGACGAACGACAACGATCCCGCGTCCCCCCAGCGGAAATGACAACGCACCTTGTATGAAGGCGGCAGGCGACCATCGGCGCAGCTGCGACGTAATCTTGGATGCTGAGGCGAACGGCGTTCGGGGCCTATGCAGCATCGAGGTTGATGGCGTGCGTCCACAGCACGACGTCGAGCGTCCGGAGGGATGGGTCTTGAACGTCCACTCGGATGCCGTCCCGGGTCGTCGCGTTGTTCTTTGCATCCCTGAGCAGGTTGAGGATCATGCTGTCGCGCATCAGTGCGCGGTGGATCAGCCAGTCATGCCGGTGGTCGGACTTTGGCGGTATGCCGAGAAGCTCTCGCACCTTCCGGTCCCTTACCGGAAGCAGGCTTGGCCGCTTCCGCGCGCAGAGCTTGCTGGCGGTCACCCAGGGGTCCGACTTGGCTGTCCGTGGGCTCGCTAGCGCTCTCTTAACGCCTTCGTACAGCGAACTGGCGTCAACCAGGGTGGTGGCGTCGGCCTGTGCCAGGTCGGCGTTCTCCGGTACGGCCGCCAAGTGGCGCTGCACTGTCTCGCGATGGAGCTCGTCATCAAGTACACGGCGGGCGGAGGCTGCGCGGAGCCGGACACTGAGCAGTGTCACCGCGAACAGGTCGGCGGCCGTGATCTGCCCCGGGTCGTTCGGTGTGACGGTCCGGTAGGTCGCCCCGGCGAAATTGCCCGTCGGGTCGTAGTAGCGGCCGAGTCGACGCCCTGTCCGCTCGGTGTTCGTCAGCGCGCCAAGCGCCGCCTCGCGAGCCGCAGCCAGCGCGGCATCATCCGGAACGGGCCACCCAGCCGGGGTCTCCCCCAAGGAGTGTTCCTCAGGCATGCTGTCAGCCCTTCGCAAGATCGATCCCCGCCGTCGACATGCGACCCAACTACTGAGCTCCAGCGGACCGACATATCGTCCGCCGGGTCAGCTGGCAGCCCGTCGATTCACCGACGGCAGCGGGGCCATGCATGCCGCCACCCCAGGCGGTGGCGGTTATCGGGCGGCTGGCCGCTTGGTGAAGGCGGACCATGCTGTAGGTGTGAAGGTCAGCCGCGGTCCGTCCGGGTCCTTGGAATCGCGTACGGCGACGATGCCGGGGAGGTTGGTGGCGACCTCCACACAGTTGCCGCCGTTGCCGCCGCTGCGGGTGCTCTTGCGCCACACGGCGCCGTCCAGGTCAGTCATGCCGCAACTCCCCGATGATCGTTTTGATCATGTCGATCGATTGTGCCTCATCGAGGGCAAGCCCCTCCAGGCTCTTCCAGGCGTCTCGGTATGCGGCCAGCTCGTCGGGCTTTTCGAGGTAGAGCGCCCCGGTAAGAGACTCGCTGTAGGCCACCGACGGCTCCGGTGCAGCCCGCCCGCCCTTGCTGGCGGGGAAGTCGAGGATGACGAAGGAGCCGGCGACCGCGCCGGAGTGCGGGCCGGCGGTGAAGGGCAGCACCCGCACGCAGGCATTGGGTAGATCGGCGACCTCCAGCAGTCGGCTGAGCTGCCCGATCATCACGCCTCGGCTGCCGACGGTGCGGCGGAGCACCGCCTCCGAGAGGATCGCGTCGAGCCGGGGCGGCTGGGGGAGTCGCCGGGTGAGCAGCCCTTGGCGTTGCAGCCGCACCTCGACCGCTCGCTCACGCTCCTCCTCCCGGACCGATGGGCGATCGAGGCGGGCGAGCCCGAGGGCATAGGGGCGCGTCTGGAGCAGTCCGGGTATCAGGGTTTCCTCGTATTGCCGTAGGTGGGCGGCGGCCGATTCCAGCCCCACGTACAGCTCGAACCAGCTCGGCACCGCGTCCCCGTACGCGTGCCACCACCCCTTCGACTTCGTCTCCGCCGCCAACCCCCGCATCGCCTCGGTCATCTCGCCCGAGACCCCGTACAGCTCGCACATCGCCTTGACGTCGAGCATCCGCACCGCGCCCATCCCGCACTCGATGCGCCAGATCTTCTGCCGGCTGTATTCGAGGGCCTCGGCGGCGGCGTCCAGCGTCACCCCCGCCTCGGTGCGGTACTGCCGCAGCAGCCGCCCGAGCTGACGACGCGGCACGGTCGATCCGAGGTCGTCGGCCATCCGGACACTCCCTGATTCCACGGCGCAACACTGCGTGACTCACCCCTGCAACTCGTACAGGTTGCAGTAAAGAAAGTCAATGAATCTGGCAGAAATGTCGCCGTGGAACGTTGCAGGAACACTTCGGAGTGTCACAAGCTGACCACCAGAAGCCCTGGTGCCGTACCGCCGATCGAAGGCTGCGGTGGCAGGTGCCGGGTGGGTCCGCCCGTGCGCGGCGGGCGGGCGGACCCGCCCTTCCACGCCACGACGAGAGGCAGGCCGATGACCATCCGCAACGGAACCGCGTACCCCAGCCTGCTGCCCTGGCAGGTGGGCGAGCGCCGCTTCAAGCCCGCCGGGCTCGGCCGCCGCGGCCTCGACCCCGCCGAGGTGTACGCGTTCCTCGACCGTGTCGCCGTCGACTTCGCCGCCGTCCACGCCGCCCTGGCCGCCAGCCGCCGCGAGGTCGCCCTCGCCCGGCTCGCCCTCGTCCGGAGCAGCCGGGAAGCCACGCGGTGACCGGGCGGTACGTCATCCACCTGCCGGTCGTCGCCACCGACCTGCCCGCCGCGCAGCGCCTGGCCCGGGTGGTCGCCCGCTGGTCGGTGCTGCTGCCGCAGACCGACCCGGGGGAGACCACAGTCTCCGCCGAGGACGACCAGAACGTACGCCATCGGGTCTTCTGCGACCTGTTGCTGACCGGCGGCCGGCGCTGTCTGCTCGCCGCTGACCACGACGGCCCCTGCACCCGCCGCCTGCGCCGCTGAGGCTTCGGCCCGTCGCGGTGGCATCAGGCGTCCCCGAGCAGGCGGCGACGCCGCGCGCCAGACTGGCCGGATGTCGTCGACGATGCTGGTGACCGGTCCCCGCCTGGCCGTGGCGCTGGTCCTGCTCACCGCCGCCGCAGCCGCCGTGGCGACCGTCGGGCGGCTCGGCCACGGCCGGCAGATCGCCGTCGCGGCCGTCCGCGCCGCCGTCCAGCTCGCGGCCGTCTCCCTGCTGATCACCGCGATCGTCTCGTCGCCGTGGGCGACCGCGGGGTTCGTCGCGCTGATGTGGACGGTCGCCTCGGCGACCTCGGCCCGCCGGATCACCGGAGGCCGGTACGGCTGGTGGGCCGCCGTCCCGATCGCGGCGGGCAGCCTGCCGGTGGTGGCCGGGCTGCTGCTGGCCGGGCTGGTGCCGGCGCGGGGGATCGCCGTCATCCCGGTCGCCGGGATCCTGATCGGCGGGGCGATGACGGCGACCTCGCTGGCCGGCCGCCGGGCCGTCGACGAGTTGACCGGCCGTTGGGGTGAGGTGGAGGCGGCGCTCGCGTTGGGCCTGCTGCCCCGTGACGCGGCGCTGCTGGTCTGCCGTCCGGCGGCGGCGCAGGCGCTGGTGCCGGCGCTGGACCAGACCCGAACGGTGGGGCTGGTGACGTTGCCGGGCGCGTTCGTCGGGGTGCTGCTGGGCGGGGCGAGCCCACTCGCGGCGGGGGTGACGCAGCTGTTCGTGCTGGTGGGGCTGCTTGCCGTGGAGGCGGTGGCGGTGGTGCTGACCGTGGAGTTGGTGGCCCGCGGCCGGCTGCACCGGCGTTGACGGTCGTCCAGGTCGGAGACGTACGCCGATGACTGCCCGTAACGAGAAAACCGCTCAGTGCTCGTGTGCGATTCGGTGCTTTTTGCGCAGCAACCTTGCGCACTATAGTGGCCGGAGTCTGAGTCGACGGTTGAGGAGACGCCCACGATGTGTGGCATTGTTGCCCTGCTGCCCCGGTACGACCGCCTAGGTGAGGCGGTGGCGGCCGACCATGTCCTCGGCAGCCTGACGTGGGACCTGGCCTCCCCGGAGGCGGTGGGGACGGTCACCGTGGCCGGCGCGTCCGAACTGCTCACCGACGCGCACCGGCGCGCCGAGAAGGCCCTCGCGCTGCTCTCCGCGCCGGCTACCCTCGGCCTGCTCGCCGCCGACCCGGCCCTGCAGGGCGAGGCGATCACCGCCCTCGACCGGATCCAGCGCTGGCTCGACGGCTGGGACGCCGTGCTCGACGGTCAGGCGCAGGGCTCCCCGGAGGAGGTCGAGGCGGCCCAGGCGCAGGCCGTGGCCGTACGCGACCTGCTCTGGATGCTGCGCAACGACCGGCTCGCCGCCGCCCGCCGCATGCGGGAGCTGGGCTTCGGTGACAACGCCGAGGCGAAGCTGGCCGTGTCCTACCTGAGCGTCGACTCCGTCCTCGACGCCATCGACCGGCTGGAGGTGCGCGGCCGCGACTCCGCCGGCGTGCAGCTCTGGGTCGGCCTCGACGACGCCGACCGCAAGACCATGGACACCCTGGCCCCGGCCTCCGACCCGAAGTTCCGCTCCGGCGCGGTGGAAATGGTCGGCGACGGCGTCGTCTTCGTCTACAAGCGCGCCGCCATCCTCGGCTCCCTCGGCGACAACGTCGCCCACCTGCGCGCCTCGATCGCCGCCGACGAGCGGCTGGCCACCGCGCTGCGCCTGCCCAGCGCCCGGATCTCCGTGCTGGCCCACTCCCGCTGGGCCAGCGTCGGGCGGATCAGCGAGGCCAACGCGCACCCGGTCAACAGCGTCGCCGGGGACACCGAGCTGCCGTACTCGGCCGCGGTGCTCAACGGCGACATCGACAACCACGTCGAGCTGCGCCGCAACCACAACATCGTCACCGACGAGATCACCACCGACGCCAAGCTGATCCCGGTGATGTACTCCGCGGCGCTGCGCCGCACCATGGACCCGGGCGAGGCGCTGACCGCCTGCGTGGCCCAGTTCCACGGCTCGATGGCCATCGGCGTGCAGGACGACGCCGGGCACCTCACCCTCGCCCAGAAGGGCAGCGGCCAGGGCCTCTACGTCGGCCTGGCCGACTGGTGCTACCTCGTGGCCAGCGAGGTGTACGGCCTGGTCGCGCTGACCGACCGCTACCTGCGGGTGGACGGCTCGGCGACCGACGGCGGCGTCGTCGTGGTGCTCGACGGCGACAACGCCGGCACCCTGGAGGGCATCACCGAGGTGACCTCCGCCGGCGTGGCCGCCCCGGAGCGGGTGCAGACCGCCGAGATCACCACCCGGGACGTGGCCCGCGGCGACTTCGACCACTACCTGGTCAAGGAGATCGCCGGCGCGCCCCGCTCGTTCCGGCGCAGCCTGCGCGGCCGGATCGCCGAGGTCGACGGGCTGCTCCAGGTCTCCGTCGGCGAGAGCGGCCTGCCGGCCGCCATCCGCGAGGACATCGCCCGGGGCCGGTTCCGCGAGGTGGTCCTGGTCGGGCAGGGCACCGCCGCGGTCGCCTGCCAGGGCATCGCCGAGGTGATCCGGCCGCACCTGCCGGGCCTGGCGGTCCGGGCGGTCCCGGCCACCGAGCTGTCGGCCACCGACCTGCCGCAGGACATGAGCGGCATCCTGCTCATCGCGGTGAGCCAGTCGGGCACCACCACCGACACCAACCGGGCCGTCGACCTGGTGGTCCGCCGGGGCGCCGCCGCCGTGGCGATCGTGAACCGCCGCGACAGCGACCTGGCCCACAAGACCCACGGGGTGCTCTACACCTCCGACGGCCGGGACGTCGAGATGGCCGTCGCCTCCACCAAGGCGTTCTACTCGCAGGTGGCCACCGGCGTCCTGCTCGGCCTGCAGATCGCCCGGGCCTGGGGCAAGCTGCGGCCGGAGATCGAGAACGACCTGCTGGTCGGCCTGCTGGAGATGCCGGCCCACCTCACCGCCGTGCAGGGGCTGACCGACCAGGTCGCCGCCGCGTCGGCGGAGATGGCCGCGTACCCGTCGTGGGCGGTGGTCGGCTCCGGCCCGAACCGGGTCGCCGCCGCCGAGGTCCGGATCAAGCTCTCCGAGCTGTGCTACCGGACGGTCTCCACCGACGCGCTGGAGGACAAGAAGCACATCGACCTCTCCGCCGAGGCCATGATCATCGTCTGCGCGGCGGGCACCCCGCCGCAGCAGGTGCGGGACATGGCCAAGGAGATCGAGATCTACGCGGCGCACAAGAACGCGCCGGTGGTGATCGCCGACGAGGGCGTCGACATCGCCTGGGCGGCGCAGCACGTGATCCGGGTGCCGCGGGCGCACCCGGCGCTGGCCTGGCTGCTCAGCACCGCGGTGGGGCACCTGATCTCGTACCACTCGGCGCGGGCGATCGACGAGCTGGCCCTGCCGCTGCGGCAGGCGCTGACCCTGCTGGAGGAGCGGGTCGACCAGGGCGCGGCGCACTTCACCGACGTGGCGGAGCTGGCCGAGCCGGTCGAGGAGTTCCTCGCCGAGGTCGCCACCGGCCGCACCCGGGGCGTGCTCTCCCCGGAGGCCACCCTCAGCCTGGCCAACGTGCTGCTGTCGCTGCGCGGCCTCAACGCCGGCCTGCCGATGCGCGCCGACGAGCTGGGGGAGCCGCTGGACTACGTCCGCGACCAGCTCACCGCGGCGGTGGAGGAGCTGACCCGCTCGATCGACTCGGTCAAGCACCAGGCCAAGACGGTCACCGTGGGCACCTCCCGGGACGACAACGACCTGCTGGAGAACCCGCTCACTCAGGCGCTGGTCGCCGCGGGCAGCGACGTCAACCTGCTCACCTACCCGGTGCTGTTGGCGCTGCGCGCCCACGCGCCGCTGGTCGGCGAGGTGACCGGCGCGGTGCGCTACCGGGTCGACCGGGCCGGCGACGAGAGCACCATCCGGGTGCTGGCCAAGTCGGGCGAGGTGGCCGACACCCCCAGCCGGGCCGACAACGGCACCCGGCTGACCGGTTCCAAGCGGTACGCCGTCGACGCCCGGATGATCCAGCTGGTGCGCGGCCGGACCGACGACCGGCTGGTGCTGATGGTGCCGGAGCAGGTCGGCGCGCACGTCTCCGGCCTGACCCTGCTGCACGTCGCGCTGGTCCCGGCGGCGAGCGCCGCGGCGCTGACCAACGCGCTGCAGACCAGCGGCACCCGGCTCGCGGAGATCGACGCCGCGGTGACCGAGACCGAGGCCACCTTCGACCCGGCCATGCTGGAGCAGGTGCCGGTGGAGAAGGTGCTGGTCGGCTCGGTCGGCGAGGTGGCGGGCGCCCTGCTCGCCCGCTGATGCGCACCGGCGCGCCGGGTGGGTCCGAGACCTGCCCGGCGCGCCGCCCGGCTCACCGGAGGTGGGTGACCCTGAGCTCGGCGCGCGCGGGTGGATCCGGGCTCAGCGGGTGTGGGTGACCTTGCTGAGGCCGCGCGGGCTGTCCGGGTCCTCGCCCCGCGCCAGCGCCAGGGTCAGCGCCAGCCGCTGCAGCGGGATGATGTCCAGCAGCGGCGAGTAGCGCTCATCCACCGCCGGGACGCCGATGTGCGCCTGCTCGGCCGCCGTCCGGGCCGGTCCCACGGTGACCACGTCGGCGTGCAGCGTACGGAGCCGCTCGATGACCTCGGCCATCGCCGCGCCGCCCGGACCGTCGCCCACGATGGCCAGCACCGGCATCTCCCGGTCCGCCATGGCCACCGGGCCGTGCAGCAGGTCCGCCCCCGAGTACGCCAACGCGGACAGGTACGACGTCTCGATGATCTTGAGGCTGGCCTCCCGGGCCGTCGCGTACGCGTAGCCACGGCCGGTCACGACCAGCTGATTGGCATACCTCAGTCGGGCCGCCACCTCCTCGTGGTCCCGCCCGACCAGGGTCTGCGCCGCCAGTTCCGGCAGCCGGTCCAGCTCCGGGGCGACGTCCGGCTCCGGCGCCCCCGTGCCGGTGCGGATGCCCTCGACGACAAGCAGCAGCGACAGCAGCTCCGCGGTGTACGTCTTGGTGGCCGCCACCGCCCGCTCGGGCCCGGCGAGGATGTCCACGTGCAGCTCGGCGACCCGGGCCAGCTCCGAGTCGGGCGCGTTGGTCAGCGCCAGCGTGGTCGCCCCGGAGCGGCGGGCGCTGTCCAGCACCTCGACCAGGTCGGGGGAGCGGCCGCTCTGCGACACCCCGATCACCAGCGCCTGGGACATGTCCGGGTGGGCGCCGTAGAGCGACACCACGCTGGGCGACGCCAGCCCGGCCGGGAGACCCAGCCGGATCTGGCTCAGGTACGACCCGTACAGCGCGGCGTGGTCGGAGGTGCCCCGGGCGACCAGCACCACGTGCCGCAGCTCGCGCCGGGCCACCTCGCGGGCGACCTCCCGCACCGCGGCCGCGTTGTCGAGGATCCGTTGATAGGTCGTCGGCTGCTCGCCGATGTCGGTCGCCATCCCCTGGCCGGCCTCTGCCACCACGACTCTCCCACATGCTCACGTCCGCGTCGGCGGCCCGGTCGGGCCCCGCCCGCGGAACAGGTTCTGCGAGCACTGTTGCACGTTACTGCTCGAAGTTCAACCTAAGAGAGCATTTCCGCGCATCGATCGCGCAGCATCTGCACGCGCAGCGAATGGCGAACGCCGGGTCGCGCCCGCCTGGCTGGGCTACGGTCGGGACATGGACGCCCGGACGGTCGCGATCGAGGCGCTCAAACAGGACCCGGCCACCTCGTCGCTGCGCCGCTCGCTGGACTTCTACTACGGCGACCCGGCCCGCGACGCCACCCTGGACGCCTTCTACGCCCGCTTCCTCACCGCCGGGGACCTCGCCTTCGACGTCGGCGCGCACGTCGGCGACCACACCGGCTGCTTCCGCCGCCTCGGCGCCCGGGTGGTGGCGGTGGAGCCGCAGCCGGCCTGCTCGCGGGCCCTGCGCACCCTCTACGCCGACGACGCCGGGGTCACCCTGGTCGAGGCCGCCTGCGGCGCCGCCGCCGGCCGGATCCCGCTCGCGGTCAACACCGCCAACCCCACCGTCTCCACCGCCGCCGCCGACTTCCGCCGGGCCGCGCAGGGCGCCGCCGGCTGGCGGCACGAGCGCTGGGACGCCCAGGTCGAGGTCGAGGTGGTCACCCTCGACGCGCTGATCGACGCGTACGGCGTGCCGGCGTTCGTCAAGATCGACGTGGAGGGCTTCGAGGACGCCGTGCTGGCCGGGCTGAGCCGGCCACCGCCCGTGCTCTCCTTCGAGTTCACCACCATCGCCCGGCCGGTGGCGTACCGCTGCCTGGACCGGCTCGTGGGGCTGGGCTTCGACGACTTCAACGTCGCCCTCGGCGACAGCCGGTCCCTGCTCCTGCCCGACTGGGTGCCCGCCGTGCGGATGGCCGAGCGGCTGCGTGCCCTGCCGCACGCCGCCAACTCCGGCGACGTGTACTGCCGGTCGGGTCGCCGACGACCGTAGGATCGACCGCCGTGCCGCACATCGTCGCCCTGCTGGCCTCGCCCGTGCACCGGTACGTGGGCCGTCCCGCCGACGGACCGGCCCCGGCCCCGCCCGGTGAGCTGGTCGACCGGGTGACGATCCGGGCCGGCCTGGGCATCGTCGGCGACCGCTACTTCGGCCGGCCGGCCCACCGCGAGGCCGCCGTCACGCTGATCGCCGAGGAGTCCCTGCCGGCCGGCGCCGGCCTGCTGGAGGTCCGGCGCAACATCCTGACCAGCGGCATCGCCGTCGACGACCTGGTCGGTGCCGTGCTCACCCTCGACTGCGGCGACGGCCCGGTCAGCCTGCGGGTGCACCGCCCGGCCCGACCCTGCGCCTGGATGGACACCACCATCGGACCGGGCGCCTTCAGGGCGCTGCGCGGCCGCGGCGGCATCCGCTGCGCGCCGCTGACCGACGGCGTCCTGCGCGTCGGCCCGGTCGAGGTGACCGTCACCCGCTGACCGCCGTCACCCGCTGACCGCCGTCACCCGCTGACCGCCGTCACCCGCTGACCGCCGTCGCCGCTGCGGCGCGGCTGGGGAAGACCGGGAAGACGCCGTCGAGGCGCATGGTGTGCAGCACCGTCAGCACGAACCTCGACGGCGCCACCAGGCACAACGCCGCCGACCGGGCCCGCGCGTCCTGGTGCGCCCGGACCAGCAGCCCCAGGCCGGCCGGGTCGATCACCTCGACGTCGCTGAGGTCCACCAGCAGCCGGTCACCCAGGTCGACCGTCCCGGCCAGGGCCCGGCGTACACCCTCGGCGGGCTCCCGCGGGTCGTCGCCGTCCTCCGTCGCGCCGAGGCCGAGCGGGTCGTCGACGGCACGCCGCCCACCGGAGCGCGCCGGGGAGTCGACCTCGCAGCGCGGGCAGTGGTGCGGCCCGGAGGCGAACGGCGAACCGGCCCAGCCGTTGTCGAACACCAGCGTCCAGACCACCTCCGCGTCGGGCAGGACGCACGCCGTGCCGGTGACGGTGTCGCCGCAGCCGTCACAGATCAACGTCATCCGGTGATCGGCCGGTACGACCGTCATGACCTCTCCTCTCGTTCACCGGCGGACCGTTCGACGGCCCGCCGGCACAGCTGCCGCGCCCGTTCGACGGGCACCGGCCCGGCCCGGTTCCTACCGGACGGCGGGATCCGCCGGACGTCGTCCCGGTTCGGCCGGTTCGGCCGGCCGCCGGCCGGCGCCGGCGCGGACCGCGAGGAGCACCGCGACCCCGGCGGCGGCCACCTGGACCAGCAGCCGCACCCCGGAATCCCGCACGTCGACGCCGTCGAGGCGGGCCACAATCGTGCCGAGCAGCGCCGCGGCGACCCCGGCGGCGACGGTCAGCCAGACCGGCACAGCCCGGCGCCGGGGCACCACGAGCCGCCCCAGTGTCCCCACGACCAGCCCGACCAGCAGCGCGCTGACCAGCGCCGCCCCGGTCACCCCCGGCCTCCGCCCGGACCCGGGCCGGAGGCGGCCGGGAGCCGACGGTCGCGCGCCACGACGGGCGGTCGCGGTCCGGTCATCGCTTCGGCTCCCTCCCGTCGGCGTGCCCCGCGTCCCACCGTGCGCGCGCACCGTGGCGGCCGTCCGGCGGTCGGATGACGGTTGTGTGACAAAACCCGGCAGCGGCCGGCGCAGTTGGGAGCTCGGACCCGAGCCGGGGAGGATGGCAACATGACGGCCGTACTGGTGATCGAGGACGACGACCGGATCCGGCTCGCGCTGCTGCTGGCCCTGGAGGAGGAGGGCTGGACCGCCTACGGCGCGGCGACCGCCGAGGAGGGGCTGCGCCGGCAGCGGGAGACCCCCGCGGACAACGTGCTGGTCGACCTGATGCTGCCCGGCATCGACGGGTACGAGTGCATCCGGCAGCTGCGCCGCGACGACGACGTGCCGATCGTGGTGGTCAGCGCCCGCGACGACACCTCCGACATCGTCGCCGCGCTGGAGGCCGGCGCGGACGACTACCTGGTCAAGCCGGTCGCGGTCAAGGAGCTCTCCGCCCGGCTGCGGGCCCTGCGCCGGCGCGGCCGGGCGCTGGCCGCCCCGGTCAGCGCCCAGACCTTCGGCGACCTGGAGATCAGCGAGGAGGCCGGCGAGGTACGCCGGGCCGGGCAGCCGGTCGCGGTCACCCGCACCGAGTTCCGGCTGCTGTGCGAGCTGGCCGACCACGCCGGCCGGGTGCTCTCCCGCCAGCAGCTGCTGCGCCGGGTCTGGGGCTACGAGACCGGCGACGAACGGCTGGTCGACGTGCACGTCGGGCGGCTGCGGCAGAAGATCGAACAGGACCCGGGCAACCCGCGCCACCTGGTGACCCTGCGCGGGCTCGGCTACAAGCTGCAACGATGAACCGGCTCGGACTGCGCGCCCGGGTGACCGCCGGCTTCGCCGTCGGCGCGCTGTCGCTCGCCGCCGTGATGGCCCTGTTCACCTACGACCTGACCCGGCGCTCGCTGCTCGAGGAGCGGGAACGCACGGCCGTGCGGGTGGCCTATTTCGACGCCGAGGTGGTCCGCGGCGGCCTCGACACCGACGAGCCGGACGTGGTGGAGGTGCTGCGCTCGCTGGACACCGGCGGCAGCCGGCGACCCCTGCTGTTCCTGGACGGGCAGCCGCACGCCCGGGCCGCCGAGGTCAGCGGCGACATCGTCCCGGCCGAGCTGCGCCGCCTGGTCGCCGCCGGCGAGCCGGCCGTGCAGCGGGTCCGGGTCGACGGGCAGGCCACCCTGCTGGTCGGCGTGCCGCTGTCGGAGCGGGCGAGCTACTACGAGCTGACCTCGCTGCGGGAGGTCGAGGAGACCTTCGCAGTCCTGGCGCTGACCCTGACCGCCGTCGCGATCATGGTCGGTGGCTCCGGCGCGGCCCTCGGCTGGTACGCCACCCGGCGCAGCGTACGCCCGCTGACCGCCGTCGCGGACGCCGCCGAACGGATCGCCGCCGGAGACGTCACCACCCGGCTCGACGCCACCACCGACCCGGACCTGACCCGGCTCTCCACCTCGTTCAACCACATGGTCGACCAGCTCGCCCGCCGCATCGAGCGGGACCGCCGGTTCGCCGCTGACGTCAGCCACGAGCTGCGCTCGCCGTTGCAGACCCTGGCCGCGGCCGCCAGCGTGCTCACCAGCCGTCGCGTCCACCAGGACGAGCGGACCGCGATGGCGGCCGGGCTGGTGGCCGACGAGGTCGCCCGGTTCCAGCGCCTGGTCGACGACCTGATCCAGCTGGCCCGCACCGAGCAGCCCGCCCAGCGGGAGACCGTCGACGTGGCGGCCCTGGCGAGGGAGGCGTGCCGGTCGCGGGGGTTGCCGACCGAGCTGGTCCGCCTCGCCCCGGACACCCCGGCCGACTGGCGGGTCGACCGGCGCCGGCTCGAACAGGTGCTGCTCAACCTGCTCGACAACGCGGTCCGCTACGGCGATGGTCCGGTGGCCGTACGCCTGTCCCGGGCCGCAGCGGAGACCGGCGTGGTCGAGGTCGACGACGCCGGGCCGGGGGTGCCCCCCGCGGACCGTGAGGTGATCTTCGACCGGTTCGTCCGGGGCCGGGCCGCGCACGCCCGCGCCGGCACCGACGGCACCGGCCTCGGCCTGGCCCTGGTCTCCGCGCACGTCGCCGCGCACGGCGGCCGGGCGCGCGTCGAGGACCGCCCGGGCGGCGGCGCCCGGTTCCGGGTCGAGCTGCCGGGGAGCCTGCCGTGAGCCGGCGACTCGCGGCGCTGCTGACCGTCGCCCTGCTCGCCGGCTGCGGGGTGCCGGTCGACGACCGTCCCCGCCCGGTGCAGGCGCCGCCCGGCCCGTTTCCCACCGCGGGCACCGGCAGCCCCAGCGTGGCCGCCGGGCCGGTCGACGAGACCCTCTGCTTCGTCCGCGACGACGGTCTGGACACCGTGGTCCGGCAGGTGCAGGCGCTGCCGGCGCTGGACGTGCACCTGCAACGCCTGCTCGCCGGCCCGGACGGCCCGGAGCGCGACCGCGGGCTGGCCACCGCGCTGCCCGGCACGCTGACCGTGACCGGCGCGCGGCTCGCCGGCCGGCTCGCCGAGGTGACCGTGCAGCCGGTCGGCGAGGAGATCGGTCGCAGCGACGAGATCCTGGCGTACGGGCAGATCGTCTGCACCCTGACCGCCCGAGGTGACGTGGACCGGGTGAGCTTCCGGCGCGGTGACCGGCCGCTGGAGGTGCCCAAGGCCGACGGGTCACTGTCCCGGGAGCCGCTGACCGGCGCCGACTACCGGCCGCTGCTGCGCAAGCGTTGACACCGCTCCGATGTCCTCGCGCCCTGCCGTCCCCAGCGGACGGTCGACGGGCGCCCGTTCCGCCCCGCCGAGGCTAGGCTGACTGACCGTGCGCTCCTCAAGGGAGGTTGCGCGGGACGTACCGAACGGGGAGCCGGCATGACTGCAAGTGCGACACCACCCACCTCCGGCCCGATACGACGCGGGAGGGTGACACCACTGCTGCTGGCGTTGTCCCTGCTCGCGGCGCTGCTGTCCGGTGTGCCGACGCGCGGCGGCGAGGCGCCGGCACCAGTCGCGGTGACCACTGACACCTTCAACCGGTGGGATGTCGGCTTCGCCGAGGGGGCGGGCCTGAACGACGCCGACCTCGCGCGGCGACTGGACGGGATGGTCTCCTACCTGCCCGGCCGCTCGCCCCTGCTCCGGATCGACCTGGACTGGTGGTACGTGCAGGACTGCCGCCGCTGCGCGCTGCGCTGGGATCGGCTCGACCCGGTGCTGGCCGCGGCGAAGGCCCGCGGCATCCGGGTGCTGTTGATGCTCGGGTACGCCCCGCCCTGGGCCAACGGCGGCCACGGGAGCGACAAGTGGTTCCCCACCAGCGACGCGGACTGGACCGCCATCGTCGAGGCGACCGTGCGGCACGTCGGCGACACGGTGGTCGCCTACGAGGTGTGGAACGAGCCGAACAACTCGGCGACCACGGGTTACGAGGGATTCGGCAACTACGACGGGGACCGGCGGGCCCGGTACTGGCAGCTCGTCCGGCTCGCCGCCACCACTGTCCGGGCGCTCTGCCCGACCTGCGTGGTGCTGGCCGGCGCGTCCGGGGCGGGCACCCCCAACACCGCGACCGCCAACCCGAACGAGTCCGGGGCCTGGCTGGACTGGGCGTACGGCAACGGCTACGGCACCGACTTCGACGCGGTGGCCCACCATCCCTATCCGGCGTGGAGCGCCGGGAAGGGGCCGGCGGACCCGGAGTGTGCGACCCGGTGGTGGAACCTGTTCGGGCCACCCGGCACGACACCGGCCTGCGGTGAGCTGGCGTACCTGCGCTCGATCATGGTCAAGTGGGGCGACGGGGCGAAGAAGATCTGGGCCACCGAGTACGGCTACCCGACCGCCGGCGCCACCGGCCTGCCGATCACCGCCGTCCGGGACCACCTGGTCGAGGGCGTGTCCATGTGGCGGTCGCTGCCGTACGCCGGGCCGCTGTTCCTCTACTCGTACCGGGACGCGTGCGTCTCGACCGGCGACCCGGAGTGCAACTTCGGCGTGGTCACCCGCGACCTGACCCCGAAGGCCGGCCTGCACGACGACCTGCGGGACGCGCTGACCGAGGCCTGGCGGCCGGCCCTGCGCAGCGGCGAGCGCATCCGGCGGTGGGCCTCGTTGCTCTCCGTCGACGGCGGCTACCAGCTCAACCTGCAGGGCGACGGCAACCTGGTGGTCTACCGGCGGCACGACGCGGCCACCTGGGCCAGCGGCACCCACGACGGCGTCGTCCTGATCAACCAGGACGACGGCAACCTGGTGCTGTACCGGACGGACGGCACGCCGGCCTGGTCCAGTGGCACCTGGGGCAACGGCCCGTCCACGCTCTGGATGCAGGAGGACGGCAACCTGGTGCTCTACCGGGACGGCGACGGCGCGGTGACCTGGGCCAGCGGCAGCACTCAGGGCTGAGCCGACGAGAGCGGGCGGGACTCATTGGTCCCGCCCGCATCGCCTCAGCGCAGCGACCAGACCTGGTTGGCCTGGGTGCCGCCCCCGCCGTAGCAGGCGTAGATCTGGAGGCCGGTGCCGTTCGCGGTGCCCTGCCCGGCCGCGTCCAGGCACTTGCCGGACTGCGGGTTGGTGATGGTCCCGTTGGCGTTGACCTGCCAGTTCTGCGCCCCGCTGCCGTTGCAGGTCCACAACTGGACCTTCGCCCCGTTGGCCGTGGAGCCGCCGGAGACGTCCAGGCACCTGCCGGTCGCCGGGTTGACGAAGGTGCTGCCGGTACGCGTCCAGCGCTGGTTCGTCGCGCCGCTCCAGCAGTCCCAGAGCTGCACCGGGGTGCCGTCGCCGCCCGGGTTGCCGGCGATGTCGACGCACCGGCCGCTGCCCTGGCCGACGAGCTGCTGCCCGGTGGTGCCGGTGCCGCCGCCCGAGCCGGCGTTGACGGCCGCGGAGAAGCTGTTCACCGCCAGCCCCACCCCGCCCTGCCAGGGCTCGAAGCCGGCCTGGATGCTGGTCAGGTACCAGCTGGTGGTGACCTGGGTGCGGGCGTCCACGTCGCGGACGAAGTCCAGCACGTCGAACGACCAGCTACCGATCGCCGACGGCGCCACGTACGAGACGACGTCGTTGCCGCCGTTCCAGCCCTGCCACACCTCCCAGCTGCGGCCGCCGATGGTGGTGGTGCCGACCCGGCTGCCGACCGGCTGGACGCCGCCGAGCCGGTTGAACCAGATCATCAGCTCCATCTGGTTGACCCCGGTGGTCTTCGCGGTCGGGTCCAGCCAGATGTCGTACGACGCGTCGTAGGCGCCGCCGCCGACGTAGCCGTAGGAGATCGAGGAGGGGACGCTACCGATCTGGGAGAGCTGGCGGGGCAGGTTGGTGCCGGGGGAGCAGTTGCCGTAGTGGCAGCCCAGGTAGACCGACGGGTACGACAGCGGCGCGCCGCCGCTGGTCCAGCCGTTCTGGGTGGTGATCTGGAAGCCGGTGGCGGTGGCGTTGATGCACTGGGTGGCGCTGCTGCCCCAGCGGTTGTTCTGCACGACGTACTTGCCGCCGATGGTGGTCGAGCCGTACTGGTCGCAGATGAGCGTGTCGGCCTGGGCCGGGGTCGCGCCGACGGCGGGGGCCGCCAGCGCGGCCGCCGCGGCCAGCAGCAGGGCCGCCAGGGTACGTGGAAGTCGCATCGGGTTCTCCATCCCGCGCCCTCCGGGACGAGAGAGCGCTCCCATAGATCTGGATGGATGTAACCACAATCAGGCCGGCAGCTCCACTCCCGACCGTGGGCCGCGTCGCGGCCCCGACCCGTCCTCGGCCGGTGAACCGGCCAGCGCCGGCTGCTCCTCGGCCCGGCCCGGCAGGGCGATCGCCGGGCCGCCGCGGTGCGCCCCGCCTGGCGCCGGCTGTTCCTCGTCGACCCGGGCCAGCTCCACGGTGGCCTCCCGCCGGGGCGTGACCATCGGGAACTCCGCGGTCTCCGACCCGCCCGCCGCCGCGGCCATCACCGCCGCCGCGGCCAGGTCGGCCACGCGCTTCGCCTCTCGCTGCACCCGCGCCCGGACGTCCTTGGCGTGTCGCTCGGCCAGCTCCGCCGCCCGCCGGGCCTCCTCCAGCCGGGCCACCTCGCCACCCAGCTCCCGCCGCACGTCGCCGAGCTGCTGGCGGATCTGCGCCAGCTCCCGGCCCAGCGTGGTCTCCTCGTCCCGAGCCTGGGCGATCTGCGCCCGGGCGCCCTCGAGGTCCGACCGGACCTGGGCAAGCGCCGCCTGCCGCTCGGTGAGCTCCTGCTGCACCGAGGAGAGCTGCTCCTGCAACAGGGTCGCCTGCTCGTCGGCCCGCTGCCGCACCTCGGTGGAGTACTGCTGCGCCTCGGCGATCAGACCGGTGATCTGCTGCTCGGCGGCGCTGTGCTGGCTGGCCAGCTCCTGCTCGGCCGCCGCCCGCGCCTCGGCCAGCTCCTGCTCCGCGGCGGCCCGCCGGTCCTCGATCTCCTTCTCCACCCCGGCCCGCCACTGCGCCAGCTCCTGCTGGCTCTGCGTACGCGCCGCCTGGATCTCCTGCTGGCTCTGCGTCCGCGCCGCCTTGGTCAGCGCCTCGCTGGCCGCCCTCGTCTGGGTGATCTGCCGGGCGCTCTGCTCGCTGATCCGCTTGGCCTCCTGCTGGGCGCGCTCGTACGCGGCCTCACCGTCGGCCCGCAACTGCTCGGCCCGCTCCCGGATCGCGGTCAGCTCCGCCTCGGCCGCGGCCCGCCGCTCCTCGTCGGCCTTGTCCTGCTCGGCCCGCCGGGCTTCCAGCTGCTCGGCCAGCTCGCGCAGCTCCTCGTCACCCCGCTCCTTCGCGTCGGCCAGCGCCTTCTCCGCCTCGCCCTGGAGCTTCTCGGCCCGCTGGGTGGCGGTCTCGGTGATCACCCCGGCCTGCTTCTCGGCCAGGGCGAGGATCTGGTCGACCATCGGACCCAGGTCGCGGAAGGACGCCCGCTCCACCTGCGGCGTACGCTGGCGCGCCTCGGTCAGCTCCGCTTGGAGCCGGTGCACCCGACCGGTCAGCTCGGTGACCCGGCCGGCGGTGCGCTCCCGTTCGGCGGTGAGCGCGGTGACCTGCTCGTCGAGGTGCTCGACGTAGCGGTCCACCTGCCGCTTGTCGTACCCGCGCAACGCGAGATCGAAGCTCGGCCGTGACGAGCCGTCGTCGCGTACCGTGAACGGCTCCTCGCCGTGGGACATCCGCCATCCTCCGTACGATCGAACGCCATCCCATCCGGCGAGGGGTGCCGGCGGACATGGCGTGGCGCAACGCTACCGCCGCCCGCGCCGCGGTTGAACCCCCGGCCCCGCGATCCGGGACGGGACGCCGTCCGGGCCGCCCCCGCCGGCGCGCCGGATGGCCGATCCCGCCCAGGTCCACGATGGCCGACCATCGGTCGCGCCCCGTCAACAGGGCGGTAACGCCGTGGCGACGGTGGTGCGACGTGGCCGGTGACGATCACGAGACGGCCGGCCGGTCATCCTGCCCTGGCACGTCCCGCCGTCCGCGACCGAGGGGGAGCAGGTGGACTTCGTCGACTCCGTGCTCGTCCGGCTCGGTGACCCGGCCACCCGCTCCGGCGTCCTCGACGACGCGGCCCTGGCCAACCTCGTCGCCGCCGCCTACGACACCGAGGCGATGCCGGTCGGCCCGCCCTACTCGGCGGTCTTCGACGAGCTGACCGTCGGGTACGCCACCCCGCCGGTCACCGTGGTCGAGGGCGAGTGGATGGGCGCCGCCGGGCAGGACCGCACCGAGCTGCGGCTGCGGCTGCACGGCCTCGGCCCGGCCCCGCTGCGGGTGGACGCGCTGTGGCGCGGCGGCCTGGTGGTGCGCACCAGCACCGCCCGGGACCGGGTCCAGGCGCTCGCCGTGCAGCTGCCCTCCTTCGACGTCGACCCGGAGATCGTCGCCGACCTGGGCGCGCTCCCCACCGACCCGGCGGTGCTGGAGACCGAGCGGCGCAGCCGGCTGGTGGACCGGCTGCGCTCCGGCCTGGACCAACCGGCCGCGTTCACCGACGCGCACGTCGACCGGCTGCTGCGCTCCGTCGGTGCGGGCAGCGTCTCCGAACTGGTCACCCGGGTACGCGGGCAGGCCGGCACGGCCACCGTCCAGCTCCGGTACGCGCCCCCGGCGGCGACCCCGCCGACGCCCCGGGTGCTGCCGTTGGCCGCCGCGGTGTTCGTCCGCGGCGCCGGTTTCTCCCTGGCCGACCTGCTGCTCTCCAGCCGCCTGGCCCGCAGCCGGGCCGAGGAGCTGGGGCTGGAGGTGCCGGCCGCCGACGACGTACGCCGGCGTCGGGCGGTGGTGGTGGTCTGGATCGTGCCGGCGGCCACCTTCGACGACCCGGCCTGGCCGGGCGGCACCACCGGCACCCCGCAGCAGCAACGCGCCGACCGGTACGCCCGGGCCGGCCGGTGGCTCGCCGCCGAGGGCATCGGCCTGGTCGCCGTGCCCTGACCCCCACGAACCGCAGCAACGAATCCCCGCTGGGAGGACCCGTGCCCGTCACCGCAGCATTCCCGTTCATCGAGGTCAGGATCGTGCCGCCGGCACCGCCGCTGGCGCAGCGCTCACCCGGCGTGATCGCCGTGGTGGGCAAGGCCCCGTCGACCGCCGACGGTGGCGCGGCCCCGGCCAACACCCCGGTGCGGATCGAGACGCTGGACGACGCGGTGACCAACTTCGCCCGTCGCAACGCCGGCAACGTGGTCCGCAACGCGCTCTACAACTCGCTGGAACTGGCGCTGTCGCAGGATCCGCGGCCGGCGAAGGTGTACGGGGTCAAGGTCACCGGCGACGACTACGCCGCCGCGCTGTCCGGCCTGGAGGCCGCCGACGACGTCACCATGGTCTCCCTGGCGGGTGAGGTGACCGTCGGCAACCCGGCCGGGGCGAACCCGCCGACCGGCCTGCACGCGCTCAAGGCCCACGTGGAGACGATGTCGGCGGCGGGGCAACGGCGGATCGGCTTCGCGATGACCGATCCGGCCGCCGCCAAGAGCGCGACGTACGTGGCCGACACCGTCACCGCCGTCTCGGCGCTGAAGAGCAGCACCAGCCGGATGATGATGGTTGCCGCGCGGGGCGCCGACGGTGACGTCGCCACCGCGGCGATGGCGGCCGTCGCCGGCCTGCCGGTGCACTACAGCATCGTGCTGAAGAAGATCCGCGGGGTGGCGATCCCGGTGGCCCGGCAGTACAGCCCCGCCGAGATCAAGGGCCTGTCCGAGGCCGACATCGTGCCGATCATCGACCCGGCCCTGATCACCGGCGAGAGCCTGCACTTCGCCGACGGGCGGCTCTTCACCACCGACGCCAGCCTGCTGCACGTGGACCTGGTGCGCACCCTCGACCAGATCGAGTTCATGCTCCGTGCCGGGCTGATCGGGCTGATCGGCGACGCGCGGATCACCAAGCCGGGGATGACCCTGCTCAAAACCCAGGTCGAGGGGATCCTCGGCCCGCTGAAGCGGTCGGCGGTGATCGACGACTTCACGGTGCAGATCCCGGTGCTGGACATCCTCGCCCTGCCCGAGGCCGCCCGCGACGCCACCGACACGGCGATCGTCACCGCCGCCCGCGCCGACCGCACGGTCGACCTGGTCGTGACGGTCACCTACGGGCCCGCGGTGAGCCGGCTGCTGGTCACGCTCGTCGCCAAGTTCTGAGGAGAGACCCGCCATGGAGTGGAAGACCCGACTCGCCGTGCAGTACACCAAGGGCACGGAGACGGTCCTGATCAGCCCGATCGACTCGTTCACCCCGTCGTTCTCGCTCAACATCGAGCCGCTGCACTCGATCCACGTCACCCACATGGGCGCGGTGCACGCGCCGGTGTCGATGAACTTCACGATGACCGTGAAGGCGATCGGGGACGTGGCCGGCCGGTTGACCAAGCTGGCCCTCGACGGCGAGCTGTTCGACATCGCCCTGCTGGAGTACACCGGCGACGACTGGTCGTTCTCGTCGTTCGTGCTGCGGGACTGCCTGATCACCAGCGCGACGCCGACGACCGCCACCATCTCCGGCGCGCCGGCGGCGACGTTCAGCGGCTTCAGCCTGGCCGCCTCGGTGGACCCGAAGGTCGGCGACGCGTCCACGTTGCCGCGATGACCGACCGTCCAGCCGGGAGGGAGGCGACCGGTGGCCGGTGGTGAGGGGCGCGCGGCCCGGGTGACGCGTACCGGGCTGGCCCTGGTGCACGCGGGTGAGCTGGTGCTGCCGGCCGCCGGCAGCGAGGCCGAGGCCGAACGGGTGACCGAGGACGACCGGACCAGCATCGTCTACCAGTTCCCGGTCGAGATCGAGGTGGTCGCCGCCGGGGCGGCGCTGGACGCCGATCACCTCGCCGACCTGGCGTTGAGCCGGCTGGCCGAGCATCTGGAAGGGCGGGTGTGACCGGTGCCGGTGCAGGTGCGCGTGCCCGTGCGGATCCGCCTCGACCCGCGATCGCTGGCCGACACGCCGGAGCGGGTCGCCGAGGCGTTGGCCGTCGCGCTGGCCCGCGCCCTGGACCGGTCCCGGCGCGAGGCCGTCGAGCCGCGCGGCGGCTACCTCGGGGTGCGTACCACCGAACCGGTCTTCACCTGGACCGGCGACGCGGCGGCGGCCGTGCCCGGCGGGGCGCGGCGGGCCTTCGAGGACCTGCTGCGCGCCGTCGTCGCCGAGGCGGTCGACGCGGCCCGGCTCGACCCGGGTCTGCCCGAGCAGGTGGCGCCGCCGCTGAGCGAGCCGCCGGTGGAGACCGCCGACCCGATGCGGGAGAGCGCGCTGCTGCGCACCTACGAGCTGCCGTCCTACGCCGGCGGCGGCGATCCGGCCGTGATCGACTTCACCGACGAGCCGGCGGTGATCACGCCGGTGTCGCACGACTGGGTGGTCCGCCCGATCGGTGACCTCTGGACGCACCTGCGCGACGCGGTCCGCGAGGCGTTGCGCCAGTACGGCCCGGTCCCGGACGGCGTCCCGGGCGGCCTGCTCGCCAAGGTGACGGACCCGGCCGGGCATCCGGCCTGGGCGGTGGTGGTCTTCACCCAGCCGTGGAGCCGGTTCGGCTTCCCCGGCTTCCGGCAGATGGTCTTCGTGCCCGGCCCCCACGCGCACTTCGAGCAACGGACGACCGACCCGCCGGCCGGACCGGCGACCGCCGTGCGCCGGCTGGTCACCGACCGGGCCGCCCTGGTCGCCACGGCCGCCGAGCTGATGGGCCCGGACATCCGGGCGGTGATCGGCCGGGCCCGGCCGCAGGGCTCCACGACCAGCGTCGCCGAGTACGGCAACCAGATCGACGCCGCGGTCGACGCGGAGATCAACCGGCGGGTCGACGCCGTCCTCGCCGGCCTCGGCGGCGCCGCACCCACCTCGGTCATCGTGCTCACCCTCGGCGGCAGCTATCTGCTGCTGGTCAGCACCGAGGAGTTCGACCGGGAGCTGCACTGGACCGGCCCGGCGAACCTGCTCCCGGTCACCGTCGAGCGCCGCGGTGGCCACCCCGCCGGTCCGGGTGGCCCGCCCGGCGGGGGCGGCGGGACCGGCTCCGGTGGCCCGGGCGGCGGCACCGGCGGGGACGGCGGCACCGGCGGGGACGGCGACGGCGGCGGGGACGGCGACACCGACGGCACCGGCGGCCCGAGCGTCGGCACGGGCAGTGGCTCCGGCGGGCGGGCCTTCGTCTGGGATCCCACCGCCCCCACCACCCCGCCACCGCCACCCGGCAAGGAGCCCGGCCGGTTCCCGACGGTCCGCCGTGGCCTGTTCGGCCGGGAGCCCCGCGGCTGCGCCCCGTTCAACGGCGAGCCGTCCCTCGACGACCTGGGCCGGGCGGGCGAGGGCCTGCGTCGCGCGATGGAGGACATCGCCTTCCGGCTCCAGATGGGCAAGATCTGCGACTACCCGGCGAACTTCTGCCTCCAGGCCGCCGAGGCGCTGCTCGGCCGGGCGGTGTCGATCAGCGCGTACATCGGCGTCACCGAACGGGACGGCTTCACCCAGCCCACGCCGGACGGGGACGGGGCGCTCGGGTCGCTGAACTTCCGGCCGGTCGCCTCACCGGCCGTGCAGTTTCTGCGGCACCTCGCCGGGGTGGTGCCCCGGCTGCACGCGCTGGCCCTGGCCGTGATGCGCACCTACGAGCAGCCGGAGCAGTGGGCCAAGGTGCACGGCGGGTGGATCGACTCGACCGCCTCCTGGGACCTGCACTTCCTGGAGGAGTTCACCCCCGCCACCGAGGCGGCGGTGGGGCAGATCCTGGTCAGCGGCAGCCAGGCGCTGCTGCTGCAACTGCTGCTCAGCTCCCGCACCGGGATCAACGCCCGGATCGCCAACTTCGACCGGTACGCGCCGATCTTCGAGCGGCTGCTGGTCTCCCAGCTCACCGACTACGCCGAGCTGTCCCGGCTGCGCGAACGGCTGCGCCGGCACACCGCCGCGGCCTGGGTGCAGGGCCACACCGGCCAGGGCGGGGGAGCGGTCGCCGCCGCCTCGCAGCTGCACCCGGCCACCGCCTGGTTCGGCGCCGCCCACGCCCTGTCCGGCGCGTTCCTCGCCACCGAGCAGACCCTGACCACCGCCGGCGCCGCCGGGGAGATCGTCACCACCGGCGGCGTGGCCCGGATCCGCGACGCGCACGGGGTGATGTGGAGCGAGTCCGACCTGGACCAGGCCATGGTGATGCAGCGCGGCCAGGCCGAGGGGATCGACCCGCTGGTCAAGCAGATCACCGACCTGCCCGACGTGATCGAGCGGTTCCGCACCGACCCCACCGCGATCCGCCGCGAGCTGCGCCGGCTGCTCGACGAGATGCGGGACAACAACTCCGAGATGCTGGGCAAGGCCCGCGCCGACGCGATGTTCGCCTTCCGGGCCAGCCGGATCAGCGACAACATCCCCGCCGCCACCGTCCCCGGCAGCCGGTACGCCCTCCAGGGCATCCACCTGCAGGTCCACCAGGAACTCGGCGAGTTCTTCGGCGGGGACACCTTCTACGCCCTCGGCATCGACGCCCTGTTCAGCGCCGAACTGGGCCGGGAGGAGCTGACCGGATTCGGACTCACCGTCGGGATCGTGCTGCTGGCGGTGCTCTGCCCGCCGCTGGGCTTCCTGGCCGGCGTGGTGGTGGCGGCCAACGAGGTCCGGCACGCGAAGGAACGCGAACGCCTCTACGGCTCCATGCTGGACCCGGAGCTGGTGCTCACCCGCGCCGAGGTGGAGGTGGAGCTCTTCGCCGCGTACCTCGGCCTGGTGCTGTCCCTGCTGCCCGAGGCCGGCACGGTCGGCGGCGCGGTGCTGCGCGGCGGCCGGGTCGGGCTCCGCGCCGGCCTGCGGTCGGGCCTGCGCGCCGCGCGCGGCTACGTGGCCCGGCGGATCAGCCGGCAGATCGTCGAGGCCGCCTCCCGCGACCTGCTCCAGGCCTTCGTCACCGAGATCCTGGTCAACGAGGTGATGAGCCGGATCATCCAGAAGGCCCTGGAACCGGTGCTCGCCCACATCGAACGGGAGGCGATGCTCACCGAGTCGGTCGGCGGACCGGACGGCGCCCGGTTCATCCTGATGGTGCTCGCCCACGAGCGGGCGCCCGCCGCCCCCGCCGGGCCGGTCCGCGCGCCGGTGGTGCGGCCGTGACCCCGCCGCGCCGGTTCCGGGTGGGCCGGATGCTCGACGCCGCGGCGGTCCGCTCCGCCGCCGAGGCCCATCCCCGGCTGCGCGCCTTCGTCCGCACCCTCGCCGAGCACGGCGAACGCGGCGAGCCCCGGTCGCGGGCGCTGCTGGAGTTCATCATCCGCCGGGTCGTCGACGACGTGGGCGACCTGCACCTGGGCAACGCCAGCGCCCGGCTGGAGCGCATCGCGGTGCTGCGGGACAACATCGCCGCGATCCTCGACCACGTGCTCGACGGCGGCGACCTGCCCGAGGGGGTCCGGCTGGAGACGCTGGGCGAGTACTTCGAGCAGCTCAACAGCGAGATGCGGGAGCTCTCCCGGCCCCGCGAGGCGATCGTCGGCGACGAACCGCTGCGGCTCTACGAGGACGCCGGGTCGTACGCCGGCTCCCTGCTGCACGAGTTCGAGGGCGTACCCGACGGTGGTCCGGGTGGCCTGCACCTGGAGCCCTCCGCCGAGCTGGCCGGGGCGTTCCGCCGGCTCCCGCCCGAGCAGGCGGCGGCGCTGCGCCGGGCCGCCGAGCTGGACCCGCGCGGCGTCTGGCGGCGGATCTCCGCCGAGGGCGAGGACGCCGCCCGGCAGGCCGGCGCGCAGCTGGAGGCCACGCTCGCCGGCCGGCTCCCCGCCGAGGAACTGGCCCGGCTGCGGGCGGCGCTGGACGACTTGGGCCGGGCCCGCAACGCCGCCCTCCAGATGAACCCGGCCCGGCTGGCCGAGGCGCTGGCCCGCATCGGCGACGCCGACCTGCGCGCCGTGGTCGCCCGCGGCGACGTCTGGCTGCTCCAGCAGGTCGCCGCGCACAACCCGGAGGCGCTGACCGAGCTGTGGCGCAACTTCCGCCGGGGCGGCGGGGCCGCCGACGACGCCGCCGGCTTCCGGGGGTACGTGCGCGGCGAGATGACCCACTACGGCCGGGCGGCCGTCGGCGAGTACACCGCCGCCTTCTCGCTGAGCAGCGTGGAGCTCTTCCTGCGCGGCCCCGACGCGAACGTCCGGTCGGCCGGCATCGACCTGATCGGGATCGGTCACGACGGCTGGCTCTGGCTGATCGACGACAAATCCCACCGGGCCGCCAGCGTCTCCTCGGTCACCGCGCTCACCGACAACCTGGCCACCAACCTGCGCACCGACGCGGCGAACTTCCGGGCCGCCCTGGCCGAGCTGCGCACCCGCGACCCGGGCTTCACCCCCGACCCCCGGGTGCTCGACGCGATCGGCCGGATGGAGGACGCCGCCGCCGACATCGAGCGGATCAACCGCACCGGCCCGGAGGGCACCCGGGCGGCCCGGATCGCCGGGGCGCTGGAGGACCGGCGGCTGCGGATGCGGGTGACCAGCGCCGCCGGCCAGGTCACGCAGATCAGCCAGGCACTGCGCGACCTGGGCCTGGCCGTCGAGCCCACCGGCACCGCCGTGCCCTGGCCCAACCCGGGAGGACGCTGAGCATGGGCATCACCAGCAGCTTCATGAGGTACGGCACCGTGCCGTCGGCGGTGATCAGCGACGGGGTGCTGCCCATCCCGCTCTGGGCGGTGACCGCGATCTCGCTGACCCAGACGTACCACCTGCCGCCGATCGGCTCCACCGCCCACAAGGCGATCGTGGCCACCCACGACGACACCATCACCCTCACCGGGGTCCTGGTCGGCGCCGAACGGTACGCCTGGAAACTGGCCCTGGAGACGATGGCCGAGGCCAGCAAGCGGGGCACCGCGCTGGCCGCGTACTCCGGCGGCCGGTTCGGCGGCCTGATCCTGGTCACCTCGATGACCATCCGGACCGACATGCAGGTGCAGTCGCTGACCGTCTCCGCCTCCGCCGCCCGCCGCGACGTCCTGGACGTCAGCGTCGCGATGGCCCACGTGCCCCGGCCCAGCCTGCTCGGCAAGCTGCTCGACGTGGCCAGCATCGGGGTCGGCGCGCTCGCCGACGGGCTGGGGTCGTGATGGCCTTCCCGATCGACCGCTTCCTGGTCCCCGAGACGCCGGTCGCGCCGCCCGCCGGGTTCACCGAGGTGCGCCGGCCGCTGACCGCCGGGCTGCCGCAGCGGGTGGAGCTGGCCGACGGCACCCACGGGGTGCTGATCCTGCCCACCGGGCTGGCCCGGCAGTGGCTGGACGCCGACCCGCTCGCCGTGGTCAGCGCCTCCGCCGACGAGTCCGCCGCCCGCCCGGTCCCGGCGCCACGACCGCTGCCCGCGGTGGGGGCCCGCGCGCCGCTGCGGCTGGTGGTGCGCCAGGGCACCCGGATCCTCGGTTCGGTGCCGCTGGCCGCCGGGCTGCGCCGGGCCTGCGGCCCGGTCGAGGTGGTCGTGCTGGGCTGGCACCTGACCGCCGGCACGGTACGCGGCGCCGGTGACTACGGCTCCTGGCTGTGGGTCGGCTGGCGGGTCGCCGACCGCGCCGTCGACACGTTCGGGCCGCCCCCGATCAACGCCTTCGTCTGGCGCCGGCGCCCACCGGGCACCCGGATCGAGTCCGAGCAGGGCAGCGCCCGGTTCCGCTACCGCTACCTGGTGGACAAGAAGCTACGGAGGGTTGTCCGATGACGCTGACCCCGTTCCAGTCGAGCCAGGTCAAGCAGGGCGCGGTGGGCAACGACGCCGGCTGGACGCTGGAGTTCCACCGGCAGACGCCGACCGGCACGGCGCCGCTGCCGCTGACCCTCTCCAGCGCAAGCCATTACGCCTCGATCGACGCCACCCTGGAGGAGGGACTCCGCCCCGGCGCCTTCAAGATCACCATTGAGGGGTTGAGCGACGAGCACTACGCCGCGCTGCGCGCCGGCGACCAGCCCCTGGTGGCGAAGCTCTACCTCTACTGGCGCGACGCCAACACCAGCGTCGGGGCGTTCTTCACCAACCTGGTCGGGCTGAACGCCGGCCCGTCGGCCGCCGAACTCGACCAGGCGCTGGTCGCCGAGCTGCGGGTTCGCAAGATCCGTCGGCTGACCGGCGACAAGACGTACGACACCGAACTGACCCTGGTCGAGCAGGCGTACGCCCGGCTCGGCCAGCGGGTCACCGAACGCTTCGAGGCGCAGACCTTCTCCGCCGCCGTCCGGGAGATCGGCCGGCGTACCGGGGTGTCGGTGGCCACCTGGGGAGCCGCCCCGGACGGCACGATGACCCGCTCCACCGCGGAGGCCGCCGGGGCGGAACGCCTCGTCCTCGGCCCGGGGCTGCTCTACACCGCCGCGCTGGACCGCATCGGCACGGCGATCGCCCACTCGGTCAACCGGTTCGGCCGGTCGATGCTGCTGATCCGCGACGGCACCGTGCACGTCGGCGAGCGGCCCATCCCGTACCCGGAGGGGTCGCCGAAGCCGATGACGCTCGCCACCGGCCTGCTGGAGTGCACCGAGGACGAACCCCGGGAGACCGACCCGTACGCGGCCACCGAGTCCACCGGCGCCGCGCCACCCACCCGGACCGGGTGGACGCTGACCTGCAAGGGCCGCCCCGACGTCAAGCCCGGTGACGTGCTGCGCTTCGACCCGCCCCCGCAGCAGGAGGCGAACACGCTGGGCAGCGTCGGCGCCGCCCTGCTCGGCTCGTTCGCCGCCCCGTTCGCCCCGTCCACCGGGGAGCTGGGCCCGGACGCGAAGCTGCTCTACGTCAGCTCCGTACGCCACCAGCTGTCGAAGTCCGCCGGCTTCGCCACCGAGGTGCACGGGGTGGAGATCGACTCCACCGCGTCGGCCTGGGACAGCTGGTCCGACGCCGGTCCCGGCCCCACCCCGGGACCGGCCGCCGGCGGCTCACCCGGCACCGCCGCCGCCGAGGCGGTCCGCCGGGCCGCCCGGGCCGCCACCGGCGAGGCCCGCGGCCTGGAGGTCGGCGAGGTGCGCGCGGTCGCCACCAACGCCTCCGGCGCGGTCGAGCCGCCGGCCCAGACCGAGACGGTGTGGGAGGGGCTGGTCCGCCCGGACGGCCGGCCCAACGGCGCCCGCCGGTTGCCGCCCCGCCGGGAACAGCCCGCCCCGCTGCCCGGGGTCAGCTACCTCACCCCGTTCGCCTGGGGCGGCTGCGGGCTGATCCTGCCCCGCTACCCGGGCACCCGGGTGGCCTTGGCCTACCGCAACGGCCGCCCCGACGACCCGGTCGACGTGGGTGCCCTCTGGCCCTCCGGACACGCGCCGGTCTCCCAGCCGGGCGACTGGTGGCTCTCCCTGCCGGTCGGGGTGGCCGCCGCCGACCGCTCCTCGGTCGCCGACACCGCGGTCCCCGCCGACCACGCCGGCAAGGTCGCCCACGACCTGACCGACGGCGACGGCAACCGGGTCATCGAGCTGGGCGAGCTGACCGTCCGGGTCGGCCGCGCGCAGCTCCAGGGGCGCGGGCACCGCCCGGCCCGCGCCGCCGCCGCCGACAGCATCACCATCGAGCACGCCGGCGGCGGCTCGAAGATCGTCCTCAAGCAGGACGGCTCGATCACCATCACCGGCACCCGGATCGACCTGGACGCCGGCACCGGAAACATCAACCTCACCGCCGCCAACGTGGACGTCCACGTCAGCGGCTCGATGAACGTCCACTGAGGAGCAGCCGTGGCAAAGGTCCTCATCAGTTCCAGCACCGTGAGCTGCCCCGCCCAGGGCACGGTCACCCCCACCGGCCGACCCCGCCTCACCGTCGGCGGCACGCCGGTGGTCCGCCTCGACGGGATCAACGGCAAGACGGTCTCCGGCTGCACCACCCCGACCGACCCGAACACGTCCAGCGTCCAGTGCCAGACCGTCGTCTCGGTCGGCAGCGCCGCCGGGAAGCTGAGGGTCGACGGCGCCGGGGTGGCCCTGGAGACGAGCACCGGCAGCACCAGCGGCAGCCAACCCACGCTGAGCTTCACCGCCGGGCAGAGCAAGCTGACGGCGGTCTGAGATGGACCGCACCGAACGCGAGCGCGAGACCGCCCGCAACCGCTACCTCGGCTGGGGGCTCGCCTTCGCCGAGACCCTGCCCGGCATCGACATCACCCGCGACATCTCCTTCTCCGCCGGCCCCGACGGCCGGGTGCTGGACCTGGTACGCGGCCCGGACAACGTCACCCAGGCGCTGGCCGTCGCGCTGACCACCCTGCGCGGCTCCAACGTCTTCGACGCCGAGTTCGGCTTCGACGGGCTCAACGCCCTCGCCGAGAACATCGAGCCGGTGCTGATCCGCGAGCAGGTCCGGGTCGCCGTGATCACCCTGCTGCACCGCGATCCCCGGGTCCGCCGGATCGTCGACGTGAACCTCGACGACGGCCGGCTCGGCATCGACGCCGACCCGGCCCTGCGCGCCTCCCGCACCCTGCGGGTGGAGGTCCAGTTCGAAACCGTCACCGACGACCGGCTCGCGGTGCGCCTGGGGGAGCTGCCCGGTGTCTGAACCCATCCTCCCGGCCGAGCTGGCCGACGTGCTCGCCGTCGACGCGGCGGCGCTGCGCAGCACCGGATCGGCCGGCTTCGGCATCGTCGACACCGGCTTCGTGCCCAAGTCCTTCGCCCGGCTGCTCGCCGAGAAGCTGGCCACCGCCCGGCTGCTCCTCGGCGACGACGTGGACCTCGGCTCCGGCTCCGTGCTGCGCAAGGTCCTCGAACTGGCCGCCCTGGAGGACGCCCGGCACTGGGCCGTCGCCGCCGCCGTCTACGACAACTCCTACGCCGTCTCGGCCACCGGGGACGGACTGACCCGCCTCGGCGAGGAACTCGGCATCCCGCGCCCCTACCAGCAGGCCCGCGGCACGATCACGCTGAAGCTGGCCGCGCCGCTGCCGGCCGGACGCAACCAGCTCACCCTGCCCCGCGGGGCCCGGCTCTCCACCCCCGGCGGGCACCACGTGGCCCTCGACGAGACGGTGGTGCTCACCGCCGCCACGCCGCAACGCACCCCCGCCGTGGCCGCGTTCCACCCCGGACCGTCGCACAACCTGGACCCGGCCCAACCCGGCCAGCGCATCGACCGGTGGAACCGGGCCGACACCCTGCTGGCCGACCTGGACGACGCCGAACAGGCCGCCGGCTCCGAACTGGTCCAGATCACCCACACCGCGCCGCTGACCGGCGGCGAGCTCCAGGTCGGCGACGTCCGCTACCGGCAGCTGCTGCTCGCCGCACCCCGGTCGGTCTGGACCTCCGAGGCGATCGGGCTCGCCGTGGCGACCGTTCCCGGCGTACGGCAGGTGCAGGTCTTCGACGGCCGGGGCGGGCTCGACCTCAACCAGTCCATCTTCGGCAACTTCAACTTCATCGAACGGGTCTTCAGCACCGAACGCGACCTGGGCAACCCGTACTACTTCTCGGTGCTGGTCGCCCCCACCGCCGCGGCGATCTGGGAGGGCCCCGACGGGTTGCAGGCCGCCGTCGAGTCGGTCATCGAGGACCTGCGCCCGGTGGGCATCTTCGCCGCCGTGGAACGCGCCGAGGAGGTCGGCATCGGGGTGGAGGCCGACCTGGTGATCCGCGGCCTGCCGCTGCCCACCGGCTCCAAGGAGACCGTCAACGCCTCCACCGCCGCCACCGAGCTGCGCGCCCGGCTGCACGCCCGGCTGCGCCGCTACGTCGACGAGCTGCCCTTCGGCGAGCCGGTCCGGGTGGCCGAGGTGATCTGGACGCTGATGAACGAGCCCGGCGTCGCCGACGTCCGCGACCTGCGGCTGGTCCGCTTCCCCGCCGACTCGGCCACCCTGGTCACCGGCACCGCCCCCACCGGCGACGGGGTGCAGCGCCTGGCCGTCGGCGCCAACGCCGTGCTCTCCGCCAACCAGGTGCCCGTCTACGTCGACCGGGACGACCCCCGGCCGTTCCGGATCGTGTGAGGCGACGATGACCGACCCGCGCGTACCGGTCGACGGCGCCGACCCGTCCGTCGAACGCAACCTCGTCGACCAACTCGAAGGCCCCTACCCGGGAACCGTCCGACGGGTGGTGGTGCCGCTGGCCGCCGACGGCACCGCCCGGGTCGACTGGACCACCCGGCACCCGCTGCTGACCGTGGTGCTCCGCCGCGACCTCGGCGAGGAGAGCGTCCGGGTCCGGGTCACCCCGACCGGCGGGTCCGCGCTGCCGGCCGGGGTCTTCGCGCCCTGGTCGACGGCGGGCGCCTCGGTGCCGGCGCTCGCCCCGGACACCGCCACCGAGCCGCTGGTCGCCGCGTTCGGGGTGAGCGTGGCGGTGGAGCGCGCCGGCGAGGGCGGCGCCTTCACCCCGGTCACCGGGGCCGCCGCCGGGGCGCTGGTGGAGCTGGCCGTGGTCGAGGGCAACCTGGGCCGGCTGCTCTACGCGCTGGCGTACGAGAAGAACCGGCTGCGCCGCACGCTGCGCGAGGTGCACGCGTACCGGACCCTGGCGCACGCCCGCCGCGACGCGCTGGACCGGATCGGCGCCGACGTCGGGGTGCCCCGGTTCGTCGACGAGCTGGCGTACGACGCCGGCGCCGGCGAGGTCTACGCCCGGCGGCTGCCCGACCGGGTCCGCGAACCCGACGCCGCGTACGCCGCGCGGCTCGGCCCGTACCGCCGGCTGCTGCTGCCCACCCCCGGCGCGGTACGCCGGCTGCTCAACGGGCCCGGGGAGGCCGCCGACCCGAACGCCGGACTCTTCGCCGACCTGCCCGGCGGCGCCCGGTTCACCCTGCGCGAGGAGGACGACCAGTTCGCCGTGGCGGTGGCCCTGGTCGCGGTGGGCGGGGCGCAGCACCGCACCAACTTCCTCGCCCAGCTGCGCCGCGACCGGCTGGTCCTGCCGGCCAACACCCCACCCAACAACACCGTCCACGCCGCCCGCGCGCTGCCGGCCCGGCGGCTGACCGAGATCACCGCGCTGCGGGCCAGCCTGCGCCAGTCGTACACCTTCGACAGCGGGCACGGCGTCGCGCCGCCGCTGGCGCTGGCCCTGGACCGGGCCGGGCGGGTCTGCCGCGCCCTCGGCGCCGGGGTCACCTGGCAGGTCAAGCGGGCCCAGGACGACGCCGGCGGCAGCCGCTACGAGCTGGGCCTCGGCGTCGACGTCGTCCCGCCGACCGCGGCCCAGCTGGCCGACCTGCGTACCCGGGTGCTGGACACCGCGCGGGCCGCGACGGCGGACCGCACCGCGGAGGCGCTGGTCGCCGCCGCCCGCGCCGCCGGGGTGCCGACCGCCGCCGCCGACCCGGAGGCGGCCTGGCTCTGGCGGGCCTGCGGGCTGCCGACCGCGCACCGGGTCGACTCGACCACCCTCTACCTGTCCCACCTGCCCACCCGGGGCCTGGTGGTCACCGCCCCGGCCACCGGCGCGGTGCAGGCGGCGGTCCCGGTGCAGGCCCGGTTCCACGCCCCCGGCGACCCGGGCAACAACGCCCTGCTGGTCGCCGGGCTGGCCGGAGCGGCGGCGGCGTGGACCGGCGCCGGCGAGGCCGGGTGGGCCGGGATGACCGACGCGCAGGCCCGCGGCCGCTGGGCCACCGTCCCGGCGCGACCGGCCGGCCAGCCGGTGCTGCTGGCCCTCGCCGCCGCCGGACTGCCCGCCGTCGGCGACCCCGCGCCGGTGGTGGCCGCGCTGAACCAGCTCCCCGACGAGCTGGTGGAGACCGTCGAGCTGCCCGCCGCCTTCTCCGCCGACCTGGTCGCCAACCAGCCGGCGGCGGTGGCCCGGCTGGCCCGGCTGGTCGGCGTGCTGCGGGACAACCGGCTCGCCGCGGTGCTGCCCCTGGTCGACTCGGGCAACCGGGTGCTGCTGGTGGTCAGCGTCATCGGCCTGCCCGAGGCCGGGATCAACCTGGCCGAGCGGCGGGCCACCGGGTTCCGCTGGTACACCGTCGGCCTCGGCGGCGCGGCGGGGGAGATCAAGGCGGTGGGCAGCCGGACGGTGCTCCGGCCGACCGCCCCCGGCCTGGTCGCCGTGGTCGCGCTCTCCTACGTCCGCACCGGCCGGACCGACCCGTACGAGTTCCGGATGGAGCTGCCCGACGGGGTGGCGCTCACCCTGGCCCAGTACGAGCGGCTGATGAACGTCCTGAGCCGGGTCTGCCCGCTCGGGGTCGAGATCAACACGTACGCCCTGCGCCGCGACCACGTCGACCTCGACGGCGACGGGGTGGCCGAGCCGCTGCGCCCGGCCGTCGCCCGCACCTTCCGCCAGTACCGGCAGCGCCGAGCGCGCGGCGTGTACGACCAGCTCTGAGAGGGGCACCCATGGCCACCGAGATCAACTACGACGGGCTGACCGTCGGCCAGCTCTACGAGACCTTCACCAAGGCCGGGATCGACAGGTCGGAGGCCAGCGTCCTGGTCTCCTCCTGGATCTACGAGAACGTCGGCAGCGCCAGGCGGGTCTTCAACTACGCCGAGCCGTTCCCCGCCGTCGAACCGGGCTGCGCCCCGCCGGCGTTCGCCCGCACCTTCGCCCACACCGACTGGGTCGACGGCGAGGACGTGGTGCAGGCCGGGCAGACCACCGGGGAGTTGGGCTTCAACGAGCGGTTCCACCGCATCGAGCACGACCTCGACCACCTCGGCACCGACCTGGCCAAGGCGTTCTCCTGCCTGGCGGCGATGCGGGCCAGCGTGCGCAAGCTGCTCGACGAGATCCGCGCCGAACTCAACCGGCTCAACAGCTCCGTGCACGACTCCGGCGCGATCACCGGCGGCCCGCTGACCATCGACACGTACCCGAACTACCCGCTCGCGGCGCTGGACTTCGGCCGGTACATGGGCACCACCATGTTCCTCGACAAGAAGGTCAGCGTCTGGCAGACCAAGCAGGGCACCATCGTGCTGCCCGCCGTGGAGACCGTCGGGGTGGACGCGGTCGCCGGCACCAAGCTGCGCGGCGCCGGGCAGATCAGCCGCTACCTCAACGAGAACGTCGACCCGCGGCGACGCTTCCCGCAGCAGGTGCGGATCGACGAGTTCGTGCGGGTCTTCGGCGAGGAGGAGCTGGCCGACGGGCGCAACGTCCGCGACGTGCTCAAGGCGCTGCCCGCCGACGGGGTCTACGAGAACCTCGACGCGATGGTCGTCGAGCTGGGCGAGCGGGAGGCGGCGATGGTGCGGACCACCACCGGCGCCCCGGCCGCGGTGGCCGCCGCGCTCGGCGTCGACACCGCCCTGCAGAGCGTCGCCGAGGGCGACGTGGCCACCCTCACCGCCGTACCGACCCGGGCCCGGGCGGCGCTGGCCAAGTCGGGGGTGAACACCATCGGCCAACTGGCGGAGCTGCCGGCGGAGCGGGTCGTCTCCATCATGAAGGAGAACCAGGTCGGCGCCAGCATGGGCGACGCGGCGGAGTGGACGGCGTACGCGCAGACCCTGACCCGGCTGCGCTGACCGGCCCGGACCGAGGGCGGCCCGCCGCGCTGAACGGCCGGACCGGGCCGCCGTTCGGTTCGCTCCGTGGTCATGGTCGCGACACTGCGTTGACGGGGTGCCGGGCCGGCGCGGACCGTGGGAAGCCCGACGCGGGATCTCCGAAGGGCACACCCGATGGTCTCGACGCACCGTGTCCCGTACACCCTGCGGCTGCTGGGCGGTTTCGTCCTCGACCGCGACGGCCGCTCCCTGCCCACCCCGCACAGCGTCCGCCGGCTGCTCGCCCTGCTCGCCGTGCACCCGCACCGTGCCCGGGCCGAGGCGGCCGGTCTGCTCTGGCCCGACTCCGGCGAGGAACGCGCCCGGGCCAACCTGCGCACCGCGCTGTGGCGGGCGCACCGGCTCGCCCCGGTGCCGCTGGTCACCGGCGAGGAACGGCTGGCCCTCTCCGACGCCGTGAGCACCGACGTCGCGGCGCTGGCGGCCACCGCCGACCGGCTCGCCCACGCCGCCGCCGGGCCGGTGCGCGCCGGCGACGTCCTCGGCGGCGAACTGCTCCCCGGCTGGTACGACGACTGGGTGCTCGCCGAGCGGGAACGGCTGCGCCACCTGCGGCTGTCCGCCCTGGAGGCGCTGGCCGCCCGGCTCACCGCCGAGGGTCGGGTGGGTGAGGCGATCCAGGTGGCGCTGACCGCCGTGCACCTGGAGCCGTTGCGGGAGAGCGCCACCCGGGCGCTGATCGTCGCGCACCTGGCCGAGCACAACTACAGCGAGGCGGTGCGCCGGCTGGCGGTGTTCCGGGCGACGCTGGACCGGGAGCTCGGGGTGCGCCCCACCGCCGAGCTGGAACGGCTGGTCCGCGCCGAGGCCCTCCTGCCCGGCTGACCGCCCGGGCCCGGGGACGGGTCAGCGGGCGAAGGCGGTGAGGAAGCGGTCCCGGAACGAGTCCATCGGCCACACCGGCGCGTCCGGGCCGGGGCGCAGCCCGTCCTGCCAACCCCAGCCGGCGATCCGGTCCAGCACCGCCGGGTCCCGGGCCACCACGGTCACCGGCACGTCCCGGCTGGCCCCGGGGCCGGTGACGATCGGGGCGGGCTGGTGGTCGCCGAGGAAGACCAGCACCAGCTCGTCGTCGCCGTAGCGCTCCAGCCAGGAGACCAGCGCGCCGACCGAGTACTGGATCGACCGGCCGTACGCCGCGCGTACCCGGGCCGGGTCCTGCCACACCTCGTCGGGTGACTCGCCGCGCTCCGGCATCCCGGCGTACGCCCCACCGTCGCCGGCCCGGTCCCAGCCGACCACCTCGGGCAGCGGCGCCCACGGGGTGTGGCTGGACACCAACGGGATCTCGGCCATCAGCGGGGCGTGCCCGGGCCGGCCCCGCTCCAGCCGCTGGAAGGTGGCCAATGTGTACTGGTCGGGCATCGGCGCGTAGCTGAACTTCGGCCCCCGGTAGGCCAGCCGCGCCGCGTCGTAGTAGCGGTCGTAGGTGTAGAAGCGCGCCTCCGGCCAGGGCTGGGTGGCGGCGGGCAGCACCCCGACGGTCTGCCAGCCGGCCCGGCGGAACGCCCCGTTGAGGGTGAGCCGGTCACTGGCCAGCAGGTCGCGGTGCCGCTGCTCGTTGTCGACCCGCAGGCCGGACAGGAGCGTCGCGTGCGCCAGCCAGCTGCCCCCGCCGGCCGTCGGCGAGGTGAGGTACGCGCTGCGCGCGGCGAAGCCGGCGGCCCGCAGCCGCCGGGTGCCGTCGTCGAGGACCCGGTTCACGCCGGGGGAGATGGCCGGGTCCTCGACGGCCACCCGCCCGTAGCTCTCCACGAAGGAGACCACCACGTCCTTGCCGCGCAGCCCGCCGAGCAGCCGGTCGCCGGGGGTGTCGGCGAAGGCGTCCACGCCGATCCGGGCGGCGAAGGTGTCCCGGTCGCGCAGACCCGCGCGTACCTGGGCGACGTGGTCGGCCACGAGCGCGCTGGCGCTGGCGTCGGCGACCGGTCCGCCCGGCGCGGTCCGCACCCCGAGCAGCGCGCACAGCGTCCACACGACGGTCAAGCCGGCCACCACCCGGGTGGTGGCGGTGCGGTGCCGGCGGGCCGACCGGCCCAGCCGCAGCACCGACCGGGCGGTCGCCACCACCAGCCCGGCGGTGAGCAGCACCGCCGCGACGGCGACCGCCCAGGCGCCCGCCGACCCCACCGAGTCGGCGAGGAAGCTCAGCCCGTCGTCCAGCATCGTCCAGTCCTGCATCAGGTCGAACGGCCGGTCCCGGGCCTCGAAGAAGCCCATGTCGAGCAGCTTCAGCACGGCCAGCAGGCCGAGCGCGGCACCGGCCGACGCCGCCACCACCCGGCCGGCCCGCCAGGGCAGGGCGAGCAGCAGCGCCGCGGTCAGCAGCGCCTCGGCGGGGATGCGGACGAACCCGCTCGCGTCGAGCCCGCCCAGCCGGTCGGGCGCGGTGAGCGCGGCCAGCACCAGCAGCGCGGCCAGCCCGGTGGTGACGAGCGCGGCGGCCCGCGACCGCCGGCCGGGGCCGGCCTGCGCCGCCGCGCCGTCCGGCTGGTCGGCCGGTTCCGCTTCGGCGGGGGTACGGGGTGTCGTGTCGGTCCGCACGGTGTCCTCCTGGTCGACGGGGTCAGGCGGCTCGGCGCGCGGCGGGCAGCCCCGGGGGAGAGTGGGGAAGCAGCGCGACCGCATCGCCGGGAGCGCGGCCGGCGGGGAGCGAACGCGGGCGGCGCCGCCACAGCCACCACACGTCCCGCCCGAACGACTCGACCAGCAGGGCCAGCGCCGCCGCCACCAGCGCCACCGACAGGCCCGCCGGCAGCAGCCCGGTGGCCACCACCGCCAGCGCCACCCCCTGCACGGCGGCCACCACCTTGCGCCACTGCCGGGGCGGCAGCGTGCCGTGCAGCCAGGGCAGCGGCCCGCTCGCCGCGACGAAGGCGTACCGCATGGCGCCGATGGCCAGCGCCCAACCGCCGACCGTCGGCGCGGCGTACGCGCTGAGCACCAGGATCAGGAAGGCGTCGACCTCCATGTCGAACCGCGCCCCGAACGCGCTGGCCGTGCCGGTGCGCCGGGCCACCTCTCCGTCGACCCGGTCCAGCGCGAGCGCCACCGCCGTCAGCGCCACCAGCACGGCCACCGGCGCCGGGTGGGCGAAGGAGTCGGCGACCAGCGCGGTCACCCCGCCGGCGAGCACCGCCCGGGTCAGCGTCACCCGGTCGGCGGGACCCAGCCCGGCCGCGCCCGAGCGGCGCAGCCCGTGCCGCAGCAGCGCGTACTGCGCGAGGGCGTGTACGAGGCCGACCAGCCAGCCGGCGACGCCGAGGCCGACCGTGGCGGCGAGTGCCGTCAGCAGGGCGACCTGGCAGGCCAACCCGGCGAGCGGACCGTTTCGAACCGTGCGCACCGTTCCTCCGTGTCTATGATCGACAAGCCCTGACCATCAACACGGATGACGTGACCGATCGGTTCGGTCCCCGGCCCGCGCGCCTGCGGCGGGCCGACGGCGGGAGGAGCGAGGCGGTGACCCGACAGGCCCGCGCCTGCTGGCTGCGGTCGCCCGGCGTGGCGGAGCTCCGCCCGGTGCCGCTGCCCGAGCCCGGTCCCGACGAGGTGCTGGTCCGGACCCTGTTCACCGGGGTGAGTCGGGGCACCGAGACGCTGGTCTTCGCCGGCCGGGTCCCGCCCGGCCAGTACGCGACCATGCGCGCCCCGTTCCAGGAGGGCGACTTCCCGGCACCGGTGAAGTACGGCTACCTCAACGTCGGGGTGGTGGAGGCCGGGCCGGAGCGGCTGCGCGGGCGGACCGTGTTCTGCCTCTACCCGCACCAGAGCGCGTACGTGGTGCCGGCCGACGCGGTGGCCCCGGTGCCGGACGGGGTCCCGGCGCGGCGGGCGGTGCTCGCCGGCACCGTGGAGACGGCGGTGAACGCGCTCTGGGACGCCCCGCCGCTGCTCGGCGACCGGGTCACCGTGATCGGCGCCGGCATGGTCGGCTGCACGGTCGCCGCCCTGCTGGCCCGCTTCCCCGGGGTACGCGTGCAGCTGGTCGACACCGACCCCTCCCGGGCCCCGATCGCCGCCGCGCTCGGGGTGGACTTCGCCGCCCCGGAGCGGGCCGCCGGCGGGCGGGACCTGGTGGTGCACGCCAGCGCCAGCTCCGCCGGGCTGCAACGCGCCCTGGACCTGCTCGCGCCGGAGGGCACGGTGCTGGAGCTGAGCTGGTACGGCGACCGCCCGGTGCAGGTGTCGCTGGGCGGGGCGTTCCACTCCGGCCGGCTCACCGTGCGCAGCAGCCAGGTGGGCATGGTGGCGCCGGCCCGCCGGGCGTCCCGCTCGTACGCCGACCGGCTGGCGCTGGCCCTGGAACTGCTCGCCGACCCGGTCTTCGACGTCCTGCTCACCGGCCGCTCGCCCTTCGCGGAGCTGCCGGACGTGCTCGCCCGGCTCACCGCGGGCAGCCTGCCCGCGCTCTGCCACCTCATCACCTACGACGGAGAGTGATCCGTGTTCAGCGTGACCGTCCGGGACCACATCATGATCGCGCACAGCTTCCGGGGCGAGGTGTTCGGCCCGGCCCAGCGCCTGCACGGGGCGACCTTCGTCGTCGACGCCTCCTTCCGCCGTCCCGGCCTGGACTCCGACGGGATCGTCGTCGACATCGGCCTGGCCACCGAGCAGCTCAGGGCCGTCCTCGGCGAGCTGACCTACCGCAACCTCGACGAGGAACCGGCGTTCCACGGGGTGAACACCACCACCGAGGTGCTGTGCCGCACGATCGCCGACCGGCTCGCCGACCGGGTCCGCGCCGGTGACCTGGGCCCCGGCGCCCGGGAGCTGGCCGGGATCACCGTCACCCTGCACGAGTCGCACATCGCCTGGGCGAGCTACGAACGGTCGCTCGGCGAGCGCGAGGAGTGAGCCGGGTTTGCGAGCCCCGCAGTCGCGAACGAAGGGTGGCCCCCGTGAGCGCGAGGAGTGAGCCGGGTTTGCGAGCCCCGCAGTCGCGAACGAAGGGTGGCCCCCGTGAGCGCGAGGAGTGAGCCGGGTTTGCGAGCCCCGCAGTCGCGAACGAAGGGTGGCCCCCGTGAGCGCGAGGAGTGAGCCGGGTTTGCGAGCCCCGCAGTCGCGAACGAAGACCAGCCCTGCCATGGGGGTGGACGTGGTGCTGCCGGCCGGGGTGGACGATCCGGCCACCCCGAGCGGCGGCAACGCGTACGACCGGCGGGTCTGCGACGGGCTCGCGGCGGCCGGCTGGTCGGTGCGCGAGCACCACGTGCCCGGGGCGTGGCCGCACCCGACCCCGGCGGACCGGGCCGCGCTGGCCGCGCTGCTGACCGCCCTGCCCGACGGGGCGACGGTGCTGCTCGACGGCCTCATCGCCTCGGTCGCGCCGGAGGTCCTGGCGCCGCAGGCCGGGCGGCTGCGGCTGGTGGTGCTGGTGCACATGGCGTTCGGCGACGAGTCCGAGGCCCGGGCCCTGGCCGCCGCCGCGGCCGTGGTCACCACCAGCGGATGGACCCGCGACCGGCTGCGCGAGCGGTACGCGCTGCCGGCCGACCGGGTGCACGTGGCCCGGCCGGGCGTCGACCCGGCGCCCCTCGCACCCGGCTCGCCGGACGGCGCGGCCCTGCTCTGCGTCGCGGCGGTCGCCCCGCACAAGGGGCACGACGTGCTGGTGGAGGCGCTGGCCGCGGTCGCCGGGGCGGCGTGGAGCTGCCTGCTGGTCGGTGCGCTGACCCGCGCGCCGGAGTTCGTCGACCGGCTGCGGGGGCGGATCACCGCCGCCGGGCTGGCCGACCGGGTGCGGCTGGCCGGGCCGCTGACCGGTGCGGAGCTGGCCGCCGCGTACGCCGCCGCGGATCTGCTGGTCCTGCCCTCCCGGGGGGAGACGTACGGGATGGTGGTGACCGAGGCGCTGGCCCGGGGCGTGCCGGTGCTGGCCAGCGACGTCGGCGGGCTGCCCGAGGCGTTGGGCCGGGCGCCGGACGGCCGTCTCCCGGGCCGGCTGGTGCCGCCGGGGGACCCGGACGCGCTGGCCGGGGCGCTGCGGGACTGGCTCGGTGACGCCGGGCTGCGGGCCGCGCTGCGCACGGCGGCCCGGGCGCGGCGGAGCACCCTGACCGACTGGACGACCACCTCGGCGGCCCTGGCGGACGCCCTGACGAAGGCGGCGGCATGAGCGTCGACGATTCCATCCTGTTCGCGGAGTGGCTGCGGCTGCGGGAGGCCGCCGACGCGGCGGCCCGGGCGGCGGAGCTGGTCGACCTGGTCCGGGCCGGCCCGGGCCCCCGGGTGGTGCACGACCTGGGCTGCGGCACCGGGTCGATGGGCCGCTGGCTGGCCCCGCGGCTGCCCGGCGCCCAGGAGTGGATCTTCCACGACCGGGACGAGGCGCTGCTGGCCCGGGCGGCCGCCGGCATGGCGGGGGTACGCGCCGCCGACGGCGCCCCGGTGACCGTACGGACCCGCCCCGGCGACCTGACCGCGCTGACCGCCGCCGACCTGGCCGGCGCGAGCCTGATCACCGCGTCCGCGCTGCTGGACATGCTGACCGCGGCGGAGCTGGACCGGATGGTCGCCGCCTGCGCCGGGGCGGGCTGCCCCGCGCTGCTGATGGTCTCGGTGACCGGCACGGTGGCGTTCACCCCGGTCGAACCCCTGGACGCCGAGTTCGCCGCCGCCTTCAACGACCACCAGCGGCGCACGGTCGACGGTCGTACCCTGCTCGGCCCGGACGCCGTGGACGCGTGCGCCGCCGCCTTCGACCGGCACGGCCTGCCGGTACGCCGCCGGCCCAGCCCGTGGCGGCTGGGTCCGGAGCAGTCCGACCTCACCGTCGCCTGGCTCACCGGCTGGGTGGCCGCGGCCTGCGAGCAGCGTCCGGAGCTGGCCGGCGAGGCCGAGGCGTACCTGCGCCGCCGGCTGGGCCAGGCGGCGACCGGCCGGCTGCGGGTGGAACTCGGGCACGACGATCTTCTCGCCGGCGTGGACTGAACCGCCCCGGCCCCCGGTGCGTACCCAAGGGTGACGGCACGGCTGGGAGGCACATGGAGGCGATCTGCCACGCGCCGGTGGCGCCCGCCCCGCCGGCGGTGCTCCCGAGCGTCCCGGCGGTGTCGGCGCTGCGCGGCCCGGCGGCCCGGCTGCTGCTCGGGCTGGGCCTGCTCGCCCTGCTGGTGTGGGGCGTCGGCGTCGGGCCGTTCCTGCACGGCCTGCGGCTGATCGACGCCCCGGCGGTCGCGGTGGCGCTCGGCGTCGGGCTGTTCACCACGGTCTGCTGCGCCTGGCGCTGGCGGCTGGTCGCCGAGGGACTCGGCGTACGGCTGCCGCTGCGCGCCGCCGTCGGGCACTGCTACCGGGCGGTCTTCCTCAACGCCACCCTGCCCGGCGGGGTGCTCGGCGACGTGGACCGCGCGGTGCGCAGCGGCCACGACGCCGGGGACGTGGCCACCGGTGTGCGGGCGGTGGTGTGGGAGCGGACCGCCGGGCAGGTGGTGCAGGTGGGGCTGGCGGCGGTGCTGCTGCTGGCGTTCCCCTCGCCGGTGCGACCGCTGCTGCCGGTCGTGCTCGGGGTGCTCGCGGCGGTCCTGCTCGGCGCGGTCCTGCTGGCCCGGCTGGCCCCGGCCCGGTCACCGGCCCGCTGGGCGCGGCCGCTGCGGGTCGCCGCCGCCGACCTGCGGGCCGGGCTGCTCGCCCGGCGCACCCGGGTCGGGGTGGTGCTCGCCTCCGTCGGCGCCGTCGCCGGGCACCTGGCCACCTTCGTGGTGGCGGCCCGCACCGCCGGCGCCACCGCCCCGGTCTCCGAGCTGCTGCCGCTGACCCTGCTGGCGCTGCTGGCGATGGGAGTGCCGGCGAACGTGGGCGGTTTCGGGCCGCGCGAGGGGGTGGCCGCGTGGGCGTTCGGCGCGGCCGGCCTGGGCGCCGCCCAGGGAGTGGCGACGGCGACCGTGTACGGGGCGTTGGTGCTGGTCGGCAGCCTGCCCGGCGCCGTGGTGCTGGTGCTGCGGTGGTGGCCGGGTCGGGCCGGGGCCCGACACGGGGCCACGATCGGTGGTTGAGTGTCCCTGTGAGCCCGTGCCGTCGTGGGACCGGCGGCGCCGTACGGAGGAGAGCCATGGACGAGACGCTGCCCGCTGCCACGATCCGTACCCAGGTCACGGTGCCATTGCGCTTCCCCGACGGCTACGCGACCACCGGCCGGGTCTTCTCCTTCGACGGCCTGGTCGACGCCCGGGAGCACCTGGCGTTCGGGCTGGGGGACTGGCCGGCCACGCTGGAGCGGCAGGCCACACCGCTGGTCCGGCCGCACAGCGAGTGCCTGACCGGGGACGTCTTCGGCAGCCAGCGCTGCGACTGCGGCCCGCAGCTGCGGGAGGCGGTCGAGCGGATCACCGACGCCGGTGGCTTCCTGCTCTACCTGCGACAGGAGGGGCGGGGCATCGGGCTGTACCCGAAGCTCGACGCGTACGCGTTGCAGGACGCCGGGCTGGACACCTACGAGGCGAACGTGGCCCTGGGGCACCGGGAGGACGAGCGGGACTACTCGGTGGCCGCGCAGATGCTCACCGCGCTGGGCGTACGCCGGGCGGCGCTGCTGACCAACAACCCGGACAAGGCCGACCAGCTGCGCCGGTACGGGGTGGCGGTGACCGAGCAGGTGGCGACCGGGGTGTACCTCTCCCCGGCCAACGCCGGCTACCTGGCGGCCAAGGCCAGCCGGGGCGCGCACGTCGCCGACCTGCCGATCGTCGGCTGAGCGGTGGCACCCGTGCCGGCCCGGCGCCCCTACGTGCTGCTCAGCTGCGCCATGTCCATCGACGGTTACATCGACGACGCCACCGACGAGCGGCTGATGCTCTCCAACGACTCCGACCTGGACCGGGTGGACGCGGTCCGGGCCGAGGCCGACGCGATCCTGGTCGGGGCGGTCACCGTCCGCCGCGACGACCCGCGGCTGCTGGTCCGCTCGCCCCGGCACCGGGAGGGCCGTGCCGCGCGGGGCCTGCCCCCGTCACCGGTCAAGGTGACCGTGACCGGCAGCGGCGACCTGGACCCGGGCGCCCGGTTCTTCACCGTCGGCGACGCCGACAAGATCGTCTACTGCGCCACGGCGGTGCTGGAGAAGACCCGCGAGCGGCTGGGACACCTGGCCGCGGTGGTCGACGGGGGTGACCCGATCGACCCCCACCGGGTGCTGGCCGACCTGGCCGACCGGGGGATCGGCCGGCTGATGGTGGAGGGCGGGGCGTCGGTGCACGCCCAGTTCCTCGCCGCGGAACTCGCCGACGAGCTGCACCTGGTGCTCGCGCCCTTCTTCGTGGGCGACGGCCGGGCGCCCCGGTTCGTCGGCGACGGACGGTTCCCGTGGCATCCGGGCCGGCGGGCCCGGGTGGTGGAGGTACGCCAGATCGACGACGTGGTGCTGGTGCGGTACGCCCTGTCGCCGCGCTGCGACGCCGACTGAGCCGGGTGGCTCACCGGGCCGGTTCGGGCGTCTCCGACCGGACCGGGCAGATCTCCAGGGTCGGCGCGTCGGTGGTGGGCAGGCCCAGCGCCTCGTCCACCCGGTCCACCACGGCGGCATCCTCACCGAGGGTGCCGCGCAGCAGGTCGACCGCGGTGGCCCGGATCTGACCGATGATCATGACCAGCGGCAGCGGCGGATCGGTCTCCAGCATCCGGGCGGCGATCCGGACCGCCTCCAGCGCCGCCTCGTCGGCCCGGCTGGCGTGCCGCTCGGCCTCGTCGGTGCCGGCCAGGCCGGTGGCGGTCGCCTCGCCGGCGGCGGTGACCGCCCGGACCAGCGCCCGCAGCGCGGCGCTCAGCTCCGGCGGCGGGGCCTTGTGCCGCCGGGCCAGGGTGGAGCCGGCCCGGGCCAGCACCCGGATGTTGCGGGCGGCGAAGTCGAGCTGGTGGACGGTCGCCTGCGCCTGGCCGATCCGTTCCAGCCGCCGCCCGCGGCGCAGGCCCAGCCGCAGCGACTCGGCGCAGGCCCCGACCGCCTGGTCCAGCCGCTCGACGCAGCCGTCGACCTGCCGGGCCCGGTCCAGGGCCGCCAGGGCCGCCGGCTCGTCGCAGTCGGACATCGCCGCGTCGATGTCCCCGAGCACGTCGGCCAGGTCGGAGAAGGTCCGGCGGGCCTCGGCGACCAGCGGGGCGAGCGGGTCGCGGGCCGCCACCAGCCGACCCACGACGAGCGCCACCGCCCCACCGATCAACGCGTCGAGGAAGCGCAGCGGCATGAAGGTGCCCTTCGGCGCGGCGACCATCACCAGGTAGAGCGCGGAGACCGCGGCCTGCACGGTCAGCGTGCTGCTCGCGCCGACCAGCGCCATCAGGGCGAGGGTGGCCAGCAGGACGAGGAACATGGTGAGGTAGCCGGGGCCGAGCGCGTGCACCACCAGCTCGGCCACCAGCACCCCGGCGGCGACCCCGAGGACGATCTCCACGGTCTGCCGGATCCGTCGGCCACGCGCCTCACCGGCGACCACCAGCGCGGCGCTGGGGGCGAAGAACGGATCGGGGTGCCCGATCAGCTTCGCCGCCACCACCCAGGCGACCGTGGCCGCCACCGTCGCCTCGACGACCGGTCGCCAGTTGCCCCGCAGCCGTTCCCACCCGGACCGCCACCACCCTCGCACCGCTCGGCCCCCTGCCGCTCTGGCGTCCGGGGCGGGGCGTACCGGTGCGCGCCGCCGCCGGGTTCGCGGCTGGGTTCGTACCCCGGACCGGTGGTGTCGTAAACGGACACCGGGACCGGCGGTCGGTCCGCGCGGTCCCGGTGGGTCGGCCGTCGCCAGGGTCCGAACCGGACGGCGGGCCGGGGTCTGCTCAGCCGAGCAGGGTCAGCAGGGTGGCCGGTGCCACGTCCCAGCCGAATCCGTTCGTCAGCGACTGCACCGGCGTGAGCACCGCGGCGGGGCCGACGGTGACGAGCAGGGCGGCGAGCGCCAGCAACGCGGTGACCGGCAACAGGGCCAGCGCGGCGACGGCGGCGGCGAGCGGGTGGATCCGCGGGGAACCGAGCATCTTCGTACCTCCCGGACAGGATGGGGAAATCACGTCCATCCATGTGTCTACCGTGCCCGGCCGGACGGGACCATCGGTGGCGGCTGGCCGGAGCCTGCCCGGGCAGGAACGTGCCGCCGCTTCCGCCGCCGTCCGGTTCCGGCCACCGGCCGCGCTGGCCGGTTCTGCCCTCTTCCCGCCGACCGCCGGCGGCGCGCACGGTGGATCCCGTCAGCACCTGAGCTGACACCGACGAAGGGAGCCGGCCATGGCCGAGCAGCTGGAAGACCTGCTGGAGCAGATGACCGCGGCGGAGTCGCAGATGCCGGAGGAGACCGACGACGAGGGCGGCCAGGTCGCCTGGAAGATCTCGTACAGCACCTACCGCGCCTGATCGTTCTCCATCGGCGACGAGGGCGTCCCTCGGCCGCCGGATGACCCGGCAGGGCCGTCCGGCACCGGCGGGGGGCGCCCTCGCGCTCCGTCCGGCGCCGGTCCTCGGCGGATCCCGCGACCCACCCGAAGCAGCAAGGAGGAACGAGATGAGCCTTCCACCCATCGACCAGCGCGTCATGCAGGGCGTCCGGGTCCTGCTCGACGACTACATGGCGGTCCGCGACGGCGACCGGGTCGTCATCGCGTACACCCCGGACAGCCGCGAGCCGGCCGCCTGGGTGGCGGTGGCGTTGCAGGCCCGGGGCCTGGCGCCGGCGATCGTGGCGATGCGGCCGCTCACCGACGAGCAGTTCGGCGACCGGTTCGCCGCGGCGCTGCCGGACCCGGCCACCCTGGCCGGCCGGCTGATCGTGCTCACGCTGGAGAAGGACACCATGTCCCACTTCGACGTCTTCGAGTCGGTGATGAACCGGTACGGCCACGACCGCTGCCACGTCTACCGCATCATCAGCGCCTCGGCCGACCTGTTCACCCGGGCGCTCAACCGCACCCCGGCGCAGCTGTCGGCGCTCAACGCGGCGCTGCTGGAGCGGATCGCCCCGGCCCGCTCGGTGCACGTCACCAGCGACGGCGGCACCGACCTGCGAGTGGAGATCGACTCGACGAGGTACCAGTGGGTCAGCAACCGGGGCATGTGGCGCCCGGGCGGCTTCACCATCCTGCCGGCCGGTGAGATCGCCACCTACCCGGCCAAGGTCGACGGGGTGCTGGTCGCCGACGGCGCGTTCAACGCCAACATCATCACCCGGCTCAACGCCCGGCTCGCCGACAACCCGGTCCGGGTGGAGATCAAGGACAGCGTGGCGGTGAACCTCACCTGCGCCGACAAGGAGCTGGAGGAGCTCTTCACGCTCTGCCTGGACAGCCCGCACGGGCGCAACGTGGGGGAGTTCGGCCTCGGCACCAACGCCGGGATCGACGCCTTCATCACCGCCAACTCGCACATCAACGAGCGGCGCTGCGGCGTGCACCTCGGCTTCGGGCAGCACAACCAGAGCCTGACCCGGGTGCCGTACGTGGCCGACGTACACCTGGACCTGATCACCGCCGGCGCGCGGGTGCAGGTCGACGAGGACCCCGAGACCATCGACCTGTCCCACGTGACGCCCTCGACGGCGCCGCACCCGGTCGACGCGCTCGACGAGGACATCACCGGCGACTGCTGCGGCATGGGCTACGGCCAGCTGCGGAACCTGGCCTGCCCGGTGCAGCGGTGAGGAGCCGACGATGACCACGACCCTGCCCACCCGCCCCGAGACCACCGGCGCCGACCTGCGCGCCCAGTTCCTCGACCGTGGCTACCTGCTGCTGCGCGGCGTGCTCGACGCCGACGGGGTGGCCCGCGCCCGCGAGCTGATCGCCGACCGGCTCACCGGCCGGGGCGAGGAGGAGATGCTGACCAGCGAGTTCCTCCAGATCCGGGAGCTGGCCGAGATCCCGCTGCGCGACGAGGTGGTGAGCACCGTACGCCGGCTCGTCGACGGCCCGCCGGCGCTCTACCCGAACTGCACCGCCCGCAAGAACGTGTACGTGCCGCTGCACGTCGACGACACCTTCGTCGGCCCCGGCCGGGAGTACGCCTGGGAGCCGGACTTCGTCCACGTCCAGGGCGGCCTCTACCTTCAGGACAACGACCCGGTCACCGGCGGCGCGATCGACGTGGTCCGCGGCTCGCACCTGATGTCCTTCGACGGGTACGGCCGGGTGCCGGCCGACTTCGACACGCCGAACTGGACGGTGGGGGCCAGTTCGCTGCGCGAGACCCTGGACATCCGCGCCGGCGACGTGGTGCTCTGGCACGGCCGGCTGATGCACGCCAGCACCCCGGTCCAGGTGAAGGTGGACCGGCAGAAGTACGGCGTCTTCTTCAGCTACGGCCGGCAGGACCTGCGCGACAACAGCCGGTTCCTGACCAACCTGGCGGCCAACCGGGTCCGCACCATGAACGGCATCTCCGGGGTGATCCCCCGGCTGGCCGAGATCGCCCGGCTGCGCTTCCCGAACGACTTCCCGGACTGGTTCCGGTGCCGCGCCGCGAGCGCCGGCATCCACGTCCCGACACTCTGACGCGCCGCCGGCCCCCGGGGGCGGAGAGGAGATCACCATGACGGCGGTGGACGCGACCGCCCGGTCCGCCGGCCCGGACGGTCGGCCGGAGCCGACCTTCCCCGGTGCCGGGTTCCGGGCCCTCTGGCTCGCGGTGGGGGTGTCCCAGTTCGGTTCGGCGGTCAGCGTGGTCACCATTCCGGTGATCGCGGTGGTCAGCCTGGGTGCGGGACCGCAGCAGATGGGGCTGCTCTCCGCGCTGGGGATGATCCCGTCGTTCCTGGTCCGGGTGCCCGCCGCGGCGTGGTCGGACCGGCTGCCCCGGCGGGTGCCGTGGCTGGTGGCGGTCAACCTGGCCCAGGTGGCGGTGATCGGCGCGGTGCCGCTGCTCTGGTGGCGGGGGATGCTGGGCCTGCCGGCCCTGCTGGTGGTGGTCGCGGCGGCCTCCCTGCTGACCGGGATCTCCTCGTCGCTGTCCAGCCCGGTGCTGGTGGGCGTGGTGCCCCGGGCGCACCTGGTCACGGCGAACGGCCGGCTCAGCGCCACCCGCGGGGTGGCCGACATCGGTGGACCGGGGCTGGGTGGGCTGCTGCTGGCGGTGCTCGCGGCCCCGTTCGTGGTGCTGGTCGACGCGCTGTCGTTCCTGCTTGCGGCCCTGCTCTACGCCCGGGTGCGGGAGACGCCTCCCGAACCGGCCGTCCCGGCGTGGGAACCGGCCGATGAGCCGGCGCCGCCCGGCGGGACGCTCGCCCTGGCCTGGGCGCTGCTGTCCCGCGGTGGCATCCGGGCGCTGGTGGTGGTCTCCCTGGTCAACGGGGTGGTGGATCCGGTGCTGGTGCTGTTCATGGTCGACGACCTGCGGCTGCCGGCGTCGGCCATCGGCCTGCTGCTCGGGCTGGGCGCGGTTGGCGGGATCAGCGGCGGCCTGCTGGTCGGGCGGGCGATGTCCCGCTGGGGGCCGGGCGGCACCCGCGCCGTGGGCGCCGCGGTGACCCTGGCCTCGCTGGCGGTGCTGCCGTTCACCACCCGGGGGCCGAGCGGCGCCGTGGGCGTGGTGCTGTTCGAGCTCGCCGGCAGCCTCGGCGGCACCCTGTTGGTGGCCACGGTCTTCGGCCAGTTGCAGGGCGCCGCGCCGGCCGGGCGGGTGGCCCGGGTGATGGCGCTGGCGATGACCTTCCTCCAGGTGGCGACGGTGCTCGGCGCGCTCGGCGGCGGCCTGCTGGGCGGCCTGGTCGGGTCGCGGGCCACCCTGCTGGTGGCCGGCGGGCTGCTGGCCGCCACCCTCGTGCCGCTGCTGCTGCGCTGGCGGGCCGGCGGCTGGACCTGCGACGACGAACGGGAGATCCGGTGATGGGCAACTCGTGGATGGCGAACTCGGCGGCGCTGCTGGAGGCGTACGCCCGGCACAACGACGACCTGCCCGGCGTGGTCCGGCAGCGCCTGCTGGACCGGGCGATCACCGCCCACCTGCCGCCCGGTCCGGCGCGGGTGGTGGACGTCGGCGGCGGCGCCGGGTTCCAGGCCGTGGGCCTGGCCCGCGCCGGGCACGAGGTGGTGCTGCTCGATCCGGACCCGGCGATGCTGGCCGACGCCGCGCGGCGGCTGGCCGACGAGCCGGGCCAGGTCCGCGACCGGGTCCGGCTGGTGCAGGGGTACGGCGAGCAGGCGCCCGAGCTGGTCGGCGGCGGCTTCGACCTGGTCTGCTGCCACGGCATCCTGATGTACGTCGACGACCCGGCACTGCTGCTGCGTTCGGTGACCGCGCTGGCCCGCCCGGGTGGCCTGCTGTCGGTGCTGGCCAAGAACGCCGAGTCGGTGGCGATGCGCCCCGCGTTGGAGGGCCGCTGGTCCGACGCGGTGGCCACCCTGCGCACCGGGGTGGACGCCGGTGGCCGGACGGTCGACACCCGAGCGGACACCGTCGAGGGGGTGTCGGGGCTGCTCGCCGCGGCCGGTGCCCGTCCCCGGGCCTGGTACGGCCTGCGGATCTTCACCGACCACCTGCGGGACGTGCCGGGGGAGGCCGAGCTGGACCAGCTCTGCGAGCTGGAGTGGGAGGCCGGGCGGCGCGACCCGTACCGGCGGGTGGCCCGGCTGTTCCATGTGGTGGCGGAGCGCGACCCGGCCTGACGGCACCGGGCCGCGCTGGACGGGGGTTGCCGCTGCTGATATTTAAAGCGCCAGTGGCGTTCACAAGTGCGATGGCGTGACGGTGTGAAGCTGAAGGAGCGGGTAGCTGTGGCCGGTGTTGTGTATGTGACTCGCGTTGTCGTTACGAGGCTGGGATGCTGTCCGTTGTGACCTACCGGTTGGGCGGCTCATCGTGTTCGGCGGGCTGGTGACTGGTGTGGCGGCGGTTGGGGGACGGGTGGTGGTGTGTGCCCGGGTGTCGTCGGCCGATCGGAGGTCCGGCCTGGAGTGTCGGCTCGCCTGGGTCGTGGGGGCCTTGGGCGTGCATCTCGTGGTGTCTCGTGTGGTGACGCAGGTCGGATCGGCGCTCAACAGGCACCGCAGGAAGTCGGCGATGGCACCGCTTTCGTCACGTCGTGGTGCGCTGGCCTGTACGGCTGCCGGGCGCCAGCCGTCCGCGCCCCGGTGGGCGGTTGAGGCCGTGATCGAGGAACCGGCGTGAAGACGATGCAGGCGTACCGGTTCGCCTTGGACCTCAACCCACGCCAGGAACGTGCGGTGCTGGCGCACGCCGGCGCGGCCCGGGTGGCGCACAACTGGGCGTTGGCTCGGGTGAAGGCGGTGATGGATCAGCGGGCCGCTGAACGTACCTATGGCATCCCGGACGACCAGCTCACCGCGGCGATGTCCTGGTCGCTTCCCGCGCTGCGCAAAGCGTGGAACGCCGCCAAGGCTGACGTCGCGCCGTGGTGGGCGGAGTGCTCCAAGGAAGCGTTCAACACCGGCTTGGACGCGCTCGCCCGCGCCCTGAAGAACTGGGCCGACTCGCGCACCGGTAAACGCCATGGCCGCACGGTTGGGTTCCCCCGCTACAAGTCCCGCCGCCGCACCACCCCGTCCGTGCGGTTCACCACCGGCACCATCCGGGTGGAGCCCGACCGCACGCATGTGGTGCTGCCGCGGCTGGGCCGGTTGAAGCTGCACGAATCGGCCCGCAAACTGGCTCGCCGCCTGGAGGCCGGCACCGCCCGGATCCTGTCGGCCACCGTGCGCCGTGACGGCGGACGCTGGCACGTCGCATTCTGCGTCGAGGCGGACCGCGCCGACCGGCGCCCGAACCGGCCCGCGTCAGTGGTCGGTGTGGACGTCGGCATCACGCACCTCGCCGTGCTGTCAACCGGTGAACTGATCAACAACCCCCGCCACTTCGCCGCCGGCCAGTACCGACTGCGGCAGCTCGGCCGGGCGCTGTCCCGCAAGACCGGCCCGGACCGGCGCACCGGCCGGCGGCCGTCGCGCCGGTGGCAGCAGGCGGCTGCCCGCCTCGGTCGGGCGCACGCCCGGGTGGCGAACCTGCGCCGCGACGGACTGCACAAGCTCACCACCCGGCTGGCCCGCGAACACGGCACCGTCGTGGTCGAAGACCTCAACGTCACCGGCATGTTGGCCAACCGCCGACTGGCCCGGCGCATCGCCGACGCCGGTTTCGCCGAGATCCGCCGACAGCTCACCTACAAGACCTCGTGGAACGGCGGCCGGCTGCTGGTGGCCGACCGCTGGTATCCGTCCAGCAAGACCTGCTCGGGATGCGGCACGGTGAAAGCCAAGCTGGCCCTGTCCGAGCGTGAGTATCACTGCCAGACGTGCGGCCTGATCAGGGACCGCGACGGCAACGCCGCCGCGAACCTGGCCGCACTCGCGGATCAGTACGACACCGCCGGGAGTGGCCCGGTGGCTGGACGTGGAGCCGACCGTAAGACCCACATCGGCGGGCAGGTGGCCACGAAGCGTCAACCCGGCACGGCATCCGCCGGTCAGACCGGGACCGTCCCGCCGCAAGGCGAGACTGCCAATCGTGTGCTCACCAGAGCGCACTGAAAGGCAACGGCGAGATGTACCTGGTGGTGGTGGCGGTGGAGGGGCCGGACCGGCCGGTGGGCGCGGGGACGCTGCGCGAGACGGTGTACCGGTCGGCGGCGGAGGTCGACCGCCTGGAGCACGCCCACGTGGCCGTGGTGGGGGAGCTGATCGTCTTCTCGCTCTACGTGCAGGTGGCGGACCCGGCCCGGGCGGTGGCGTCGGCCCGGCAGCTGTGCCGGCGCACGATGGCCGTGCACGGCGGGCAGCTGCGCTGGCGGCTGCGGGCCACCGCGCTGCTCTGAGCGCGGCGGTGGCCGCCCGTCACCCGAGGTCGGACTCGTCGATCCAGCCCCGGGTCACGGCCAGCGCCCCGGCCTGGAACCGGCTGCGCGCGCCCAGCCGGGTGAGCAGGTCGGCGGCGATCCGCCGGGTGGTCCGCACCGACACCCCGAGCCGGCGGGCGATGCGCTCGTCGGTGTGCCCCTCGCCGAGCAGGATCAGCACCTGCCGCTCCTGCGGGGAGAGCCCCTCGTCGTCGCGGCGGCGCGCCGAGCCCAGCGGAGCGGCCTGCTTCCACACGGTCTGGAAGAGGGCGACCAACGCGGTGAGCAGTCCCTCGGTGGTCACCACCAGGGCCACCGGCGCGTCGTCGGCGGCGCTGACCGGCACCACCGCCACGTCCCGGTCGACGATCAGCAGCCGCAACGGCAGCGCCGGCACGGTGCGGACCTCGCCGCCGAGCTCGGCCAGCCAGCGGGCGTAGTCGAGGGTGGCCGGGTCGTTGCGGACGCTGTCGAGGTAGACGGTGCGCAGGCGGACGCCCCGCTCGACGGCGTCGGCGTCCAGCGCCCGGCTGGCCTCCAGGCTGGCGGCCGACTGGGCCCCGCCGGGCATGAACGAGGACGCCTCCCAGCGGCAACCCTGGGCCAGTTCCCGGATCCGGTGGCGGATGACCTCCATCCCCTCCAGCCGTTCCACGCCGGAGCTGGTGGTCTGCCCGCGCAGCTCCGCCTGTTCGGCCATCAACAGGGTGAACGCGGCGCGGCTCTCCTCGATGTCCTGCTGGCGGCGGGCGAGGTCCGCCTCCTCCCGGGCCAGCAGCATGGAGAGACCCACCTCGGGATCGACCGGCCGCAGCGCCTCCGGGTCGGCCCAGGAGGCGCGGAGCAGGGACATCCGGGCCAGGTCGTCGAGGGCCTCGCGTACCTGCTCCTCGGTCAGCCCGAGCCGCTCGCCCAGGGCGACGATGTCCGCCTCCGGGTGTTGCAGCATCTCGAGGTAGACGGCTTCGGTCAGCTTGTTGATGCCCAGGGCTTCGAACATCCGCACCTCGTTCAAGCCATCGACGCTTGCGCACATGGTATTCCCCCGGCGGGCGATCGGTAATCGATCAGTCACGCTCCGGACCATGAAGCGATCATCGGTTGGCTGTTCGGGCGGACGGGCAGGGCCGAAGGTCCACTGTTGACCTACAGATCGATGCGTGTCAGTGTTTGCTTCGCGTCACCCCTACCCCGCCCCGAGGAGCCCCATGAGACGCACAACGTTGACCGCGGGTATCGCGCTCGCCCTCGTCACCGCCACCACCACGGTGACCCTGGCCGCGCCGCACGCCTCCGCCACCGCACCGTCGGGAACGGTCACCGGCACCGCACCGGTCGCCGCCCTCGCCGCCCCGGACGTCTCGGTCACCAACGTCCAGGCCCACCTGACCCAGCTCAACACCATCGCCACCAACAACGGGGGCACCCGCCGCGCCGGCTCGGCCGGCTACACCGCATCCGTGGCGTACGTGAAGGGCAAGCTCCAGGCCGCCGGCTACACGGTGACCGAGCAGACCTGCACCACCTGCACCTACCCGGGCAGCAACCTGATCGCCGAGTGGCCGCAGGGCCCCGCCGACCAGGTGCAGATGTTCGGCGCCCACCTGGACAGCGTCTCCGCCGGCCCGGGCATCAACGACAACGGCTCCGGCTCGGCCACCCTGCTGGAGAACGCGCTGGTGCTGGCCGGCCAGAACCCGACCATGACCAAGCGGATCCGGTTCGCCTGGTGGAACGGCGAGGAGCAGGGCCTGCAGGGCTCGAAGTTCTACGTCAACTCGCTCAGCGCCACCCAGAAGGGCTACATCAAGGGCTACTACAACTTCGACATGGTGGGCTCGCCCAACGGCGGGTACTTCATCAACCGGATCACCTCCACCACGGCGGCGCCGCTGAAGGCGTACTGGGACTCGTTCGGCATCCAGCCGGAGGAGAACGTCGAGGGTCAGGGCCGTTCGGACGACTACTCGTTCGCCAACGCCGGCATTCCCACCTCCGGGTACGCCGCCGGGGCCAGCGCCACCAAGAGCTCCGCGCAGGCCGGCAAGTGGGGCGGCACCGCCGGCGCCGCGTACGACGGGTGCTACCACCGCTCCTGCGACACCACCGCCAACATCAACACCACAATCCTCAACCGCAGCGCCGACGGCGTCGCGTACGCGATCTGGCAGCTCGCCGTGGGCTCCGGCACCCCGACCAACGACTTCTCGGTGGCGGTCTCCCCGACCTCCGGCAGCGTCGCCCGGGGCGCCTCCACCACCGCCACGGTGAGCACCGCCACCACCAGCGGCAGCGCCCAGACCGTGGCCCTGTCGGCGACCGGCGCGCCGAGCGGGGTGACCGTGTCGTTCAGCCCGTCGTCGGTGACCTCCGGCGGCTCGTCGACGATGACCGTCAGCGCCTCGTCGACCGCCACCACCGGCACCTTCACCATCACGGTCACCGGCACCGGCTCGGTGAGCCGCAGCGCCAGCTACAGCGTCACCGTCACCGGCACCGGCGGCTGCGCCGGCGGCCAGGTGGTCGGCAACGGCGGCTTCGAGTCCGGCAGCACGCCGTGGACCGCCAGCTCGGGCGTGATCACCAACTCGGCCAGCCAGGCGGCCCGGACCGGCTCCTACAAGGCCTGGCTGGACGGGTATGGCTCGTCGCACACCGACACGCTGTCCCAGTCGGTGACCGTCCCGGCCGGCTGCTCGACCTACACCCTCGCCTTCTACCTGCACGTCGACACCGCCGAGACCACCACCTCGACGGCGTACGACAAGCTGACCGTGCAGCTGGGCACCACCACCCTGGCGACGTACTCCAACCTGAACGCCGCCACCGGTTACCTGGTTCGGACGTTCAACGTGGCCGGGTACGCCGGCCAGACCGTCACCCTGAAGTTCACCGGGGTGGAGGACGCCTCCCTGCAGACCAGCTTCGTGATCGACGACGTCAGCCTCCAGGCGAGCTGACCCGCCGACCCGGAGGGGACGGACCGACCCGGTCCGTCCCCTCCGGACGGTCGGACATCGATTGTCGTACCCCCGGTGCAGCATGGGCGGCATGGTTGCCTCCGCCCCGCTGCACCACTCCGACCAGCCTCGCTCCGTGCCGCTGCGCGAGGCCCGCACCCGACTCACCCAGCTCGTCTCCCTCGCCGAGCTGACCGACACCGTCACGGTGCTCACCCGCGACGGCGACCACCGGCCGGTCGCCGCGATCGTGCCGGCCGCCGGCGCCCGCAGCGGCGCGCAGGCCCGCGCGGACGCCGACCGGGTGGCCGCGGTCACCGCCGGCTGGGCCCGCCGCCTCGACGAGGCGCACCGGCACAGCAGCCGACGGCACGCCGCCGAGTTGCGCGCGGTGACCACCGCGCTGGCCGAGGCGTGGGCGGAGCTGGACCGACGGGCCCGCCCCGGTGGGGATCCGGCGCTGGCCCGACTGCGCGCCGCGCACGCCGACCTGATCCGCGAGCTGGCTGCCGAGTCGCCGGCGGTCGCCGCCGATGCCGGACCACGGGCGGTCGGACCACTGTCGGGCGACGCCGCCTGACGGTCCGGCCGCCGCTAACCGAGCCGGTCGAGGTCGGCCGGGGTCAGTCGCAGCGCTCCCGCGGCGACGTTCTGCTCCAGGTGCGCCGGGTCGCCGGTGCCGGGGATGGCCAGCACGTGCGGCCCCTGGTGCAGCGTCCACGCCAGCCGCACCTGGGCGGGCGTCACGCCGTGCTCCCGGGCGATCGCCGCGACCGTCGGGTCGTCGGAGACCCCACCGGACTCCCGGCCGGAGCCGGTGATGGCGAAGAACGGCACGAAGGCGATCCCCAGCTCGCCGCAGCGGCGCAGCAGCACCTCCGAGCGGCGCAGGTGCAGGCCGTACTGGTTCTGCACGCAGACCACCGGGGCGATCGCCCGGGCCTGGTCCAGGTGCTCCGCCCGCACGTTGGACAGGCCGAGATGCCGGACCAGCCCGGCCTCCCGCAGCTCGGCCAGGGCGCCGAAGTGCTCCGCGACCGATTCCAGGCCGGCCTGCCGCAGGTTCACCACGTCCAGGTGGTCCCGGCCGAGCTGCCGCAGGTTCTCCTCCACCTGCCCACGCAGCTGGTCGGGCCGGGCCAGCGGCAGCCACTCGCCGGAGGGGTCCCGCCCGGGTCCCACCTTGGCGCTGATCACCAGGTCGTCCGGGTACGGTGCGAGGGCCCGGTTGATCAGCTCGTTGGCCGAGCGCAGCGGCGAGAAGTAGAACGCGGCGGTGTCGACGTGGTCGACGCCGAGCTCCCGGGCCCGGCGCAGGACGGCGACGGCCCGGTCCCGGTCGCTGGGGGAGCCGTCGGCGGTCGCGGTCAGTCGCATCGCGCCGAAGCCGATGCGTCGTACGGTCAGGTCGCCGAGGGTCCAGTCGCCCGCGGCTGCCGCGGTGATGTCGGGTGTGGGCATCCGGCGAAGGTAGGCCACCGGGCAAGGGTGGCGCACTCGGCCGGCCACCCGATGGTGCGCGGGGCCCGGCGCTGATAGTTTTCTATCGTCCGGAGGGGCCCTGCGCCGCCGGCGGCCAGTTCCGCAGCAGGGCGTCGAGGGCGTCCAGCGAGCGTTGCCAGGACTGCTGACTGTCCGGGACGCTGTGCCCGAAGCCACCGGCCAGTTCCAGGTCGACGAAACCGTGGAAGAAGCCGCCGAGCAGGCGTACCGCGTGGGTCTGGTCCTCCTCGCCCAACCGGTAACCGCGCAGGATCGCGCGGGTGAGCCGGCTGTGCCGGGCACCGGCGCTGCCGGCCGCGGCCTGCGGATCCAGGCGGAACCGGGCCGCCGCGTAGCGGCCGGGATGCTGACGGGCGTAGTCCCGGTAGACGTTCCCGAGGGCCACCAGGGCGTCCCGGCCGGCCCGCCCGGCCACCGCGTCGGCCGCCCGGTCGGCGAGCTCCTCCAGGGCGAACAGGGCGATCCGGGTCTTCAGGTCCCGCGAACTGGCCAGGTGCGAGTACAGGCTGGGGACGCTGACGCCGCAGCGCCGCGCCAGCTCCGAGACGGTCACCTGCTCGAAGCCCACCTCGTCGGCCAGTTCGGCGCCGGCCCGGGTGAGGCCCGCCGTGGTCAGTCCCGCGCGCGCCATGCGACTCCTCCGTTGAGCATGGCCCATTATGCATTTGCCTAAAGGCATTAGGCAAACTACCGTTGCCTTTCATGGAACCCCTGACCGAGCCCGAGATCCGCGCCGCGTTCGTCAACTGCACCAAGGGCGAGGCCAAGCGGCTGGCCGTGCCCCGCGACCTGGCCCAGCGGCCCTGGGCGGACCTGGACTTCCTCGGCTGGCGTGACCCGCAGGCCCCGGACCGGGCCTACCTCGTCATGCGCGTGGCCGGCGTACCCCGAGGGGTGGCCCTGCGCTCGCCCCGGCCGGTGCGCCGGGGCATGTGCTCGATGTGCCTGACCACGCACTCCGGCGGCGTGCCCCTGATGGCGGCGCGCAAGGCCGGCGCCGCGGGGCAGCAGGGCAACTCGGTGGGCACCTACATCTGCGCCGACCTGGCCTGCTCGCTCTACGTACGCGGGAAGAAGGACGCCGGGGCCGGAGCGCGGTTCGCCGAGTCCCTCACCGTGACCGAGAAGGCCGAACGGACGGTGGCCAACGTCGTCGCCTTCCTGGCCCGGGTGACCGACTGACAGTGCCTCAGGGCCGATCGGGTCGGGCCGTGGCGGCCGGGCGCCGCGCCCCGGCGGCCCCGCCCCGCACGGGCGTGCCCACCGGCCGCCCGCCGTCGGGCCGGACCCCGTCGGGTCGACCGCCGTCCGGCCGGGCTGCTTCCGGCCGGGCGTACGCGTTCGGGGCGGCGCCGGCCCGGGTTGGGGTGAGCGGACGCGCGGGCACCAGGGGCGCGTCGCGGCCGGTGCCGGCCCGGCCGTCGTTCCGGCCCGCCGAGCGCTGCTCGTGGTAGTCCTGCTCCACGTTCACCGACCAGACGTCGTGCGCCCGGCCGTGGGCGATGTTCTCCGCGGTCAGCATGGCGGTCAGCATCGAGTGGTCCTGGTTGTTGTAGCGGTGCATGCCGTTGCGGCCCACCGGGTGCACGTTCGGCACCTCCCGGGCCAGCCAGTCCCGGATCACGTTCACGTTGTGCTGGTAGCGCTCGTCGTACACCGGGTAGGCCTTGGGCATCCGGACGACGTGGCCGGCCTCCACGCAGCCCGGCCGGACCAGGCCGAGCTTCTCCAGCTCGGCGGTGGCCAGCGCGACCAGCTCGGCGTCCGGCTTCCGCCACATCTCGTCGTCCTCGAAGACGAAGTACTCCAGCCCGAGGCAGGTTCGGCCGTCCTTGACCAGGTACGGCGACCAGGAGCCGAAGTTCTGGATCCGCCCCACCTTCGCGGCCGGGTCGTGCACGTAGATCCAGTTGTCCGGGAAGGAGAACTCCTCCGGCACGATCAACGCCACGGTCAGGAAGTCCCGGTAGCGCAGGTCGTCGGCGGCAGCCCGAACGTGCGCCGGCGCCTCCGGCCGCATGGCCCGCACCAGCGCCGAGATCGGCATGGACGAGATCACGTGGTCGGCCGCCTCGGTCCGCTCGCCGTCGGCGTCGGCCACCGTCACCGCGGTCGCCCGGCGCGCGGCCGGGTCGCGGTGAACGGCCCGCACCCAGGTGTTCGTCCGCACCGAGCCGCCCCGGCTGCGGACCTGCTCGGTGCAGCGCTCCCACATCATCCCCGGCCCGAACTTCGGGTACTGGAACTCCTCGATCAGGCTGGTCACGTCCTTGCGGTTGCGGCGCGGCAGCAGCGCGTTGAGGACCGCGGTGGAGAGCGACATGTTCTTGATCCGCTGTGCCGCCCAGTCGGCCTGCAACCGGTCGGCCGGCATGCCCCAGACCTTCTCGGTGTACGTCTTGAAGAACTTGGAGTAGAGCCGCCAGCCGAACCGGGCCGACACCCAGCCCTCGAAGTGCGACTGGTCCCGTGGCGGGCGCAGCCGGGCCCGCGCGTACGACCCCATGCAGCGCACCGCCTCGACCAGGCCGAGGTTGCGCAGCGCGTTGCCGGCGTTGAGCGGGTAGTCGTAGAGCGCGCCCCGGTAGTAGATCCGGCTCATCCGGGGGCGCAGCAGGAAGTCCTCGTCGGGCAGGATCTCGTGCCAGAAGGCCTCCACCCGGGACACCTTGGTGAAGAACCGGTGCCCGCCGATGTCGAAGCGCCACCCGTCCCGCTCCACGGTGCGGCTGATCCCGCCGACCACGTCGTCGACCTCGAAGACCCGCACCGGCTCGCCGTGCCGGAGCAGTTCGTACGCCGCGGTCAGCCCCGCCGGCCCAGCCCCGATGACCACGGTGCCGTTCTTCTCACCCATGCCGTCCGTGCCCCCGCCCGTCGACGCCCTTGCTGCGGCAGCGCCCTTACCCGTCCTGGCCCCGGACTCACCCGCCGCCGACCGACGATCTGCACCGGCCCGACCTGCGCGAGACCTGCGCGAACAGCGTCAGGCGGGCCAGGTGTGCAGCGGCGCGGAACGGGGATGCGGGTCGGCGGTCCGCCGGTCGACGGTGGGTCGCGGGCCGACCGGTGGGAGCGGGATGGCGCAGGAGCGAGGGGCCGGCACGGTCGACGGCCCGGACCGGGCCGGCCGGTCCGCGGCGGTGGGCCGGGCGGTGTCCCGGCTGACCGGGCGGCTGCCCGAACCCTGGGGTTCGGTGCTCGCCGTCTTCGTCGGCGCCAAGCTGGTGCTCAGCCTGCTCGGCGTGCTGGTGCTGACCGCCTGGGACTCGGTGCCCGGCGCGCCGCCGGCCGACGAGACGATGATGCGGGCCCAGCAGGACGCCGTCTCGTCGCACCGCTGGTTCTCCCTCTGGTTCGCCTGGGACTCGTTCCTCTACGAGCACCTGGCCCAGCTGCCGCTGGACCGTCCGTGGCCCGACTTCGGCTTCCCGCTGCTCTACCCGTTCCTGGCCCGGCCGTTCGCCGCGCTGCTCGGCGGGCACACCGCGTGGGCGCTGCTGCTCGTGGCCAACCTCGCCCTGCTGGGGCAGCTGTACTACGCCCACCGGCTCGGCGCCCACCTGCTCGGCCCGGCCGAAGCCGCGGCCGACGCCGGCACTGCCGACGCCGCCCCGGACGGCGACCACCCGAGCGGCCCCGGGCCGGCGGCCGGGCGGCGGTTCACCCGCTACCTGCTGCTGCTGCCGACCGCCTTCCTGTTCCAGGCGGCGCTGACCGAGTCGCTCTTCGTCTGTTTGGCCCTGGCCGCCTTCTGGTACGCCGAGCAGCGGCGCTGGCTGCTGGTCGGGATCGTCGGCTACTTCCTGGCGCTGAGCCGTTCGGTGGGCTTCCTGGTGGTTCTCCCGCTGGCCCTGGTGCTGCTCGACCAGCACGGCTGGCGGCTGGACCCGCGTACGCTGCGGCGCTGTCTGCGCGAAGGCTGGCCGCTGCTGCTGGTGCCGGCCGGCTGGCTGAGCTTCATGGCGTTCTGCCGGTGGCAGGGCGGGGACTGGTTCGCCTACCAGCGCGCGCAGGAGAGGGGCTGGGGAATCCGGGTGCAGAACCCGTTCGGCACCATCTGGAGCGGCCTGACCAGCGATTACCTCACCGACGTGCTGCGGGTGGGGCTGGCCCTGGCGGTGCTGGTGGTCGCCGTCGTGGGACTGCGCCGCCGGGCCCAGTGGCCGTACCTCGTCTACACGGTCGTGGTGGTGCTGGCGCCGCTGTCGATGGGGCCGCCGGTCTACAAGAGCCTCCTGCGCTACCTGCTCGCGGCTTTCCCGGTGGCGCTGGTGCTGGCCCGGTGGGCCCGGGGGCGGGGCGTCGACAGCTGGCTGACCGCCGCGCTGGCGCTGCTGCAGGGCGCGCTGTTCGCGGTCTGGCTCACCTACTGGACCCACTTCATCATCTGAGGCTTGCTATGCAACGAGTTGCATAGCAGGATGGCCGGCATGTCGTTGGAGCACGCCATCCTGGTCTCCCTGCTGGAGCAGCCCGCCTCCGGCTACGAGCTGGCCCGGCGCTTCGACCGCTCGATCGGCCGCTTCTGGACCGCCACCCACCAGCAGATCTACCGGGTGCTGCGGCGGATGGAGGCCGACGCCTGGATCGTGGCCGAGGAGGTCGGTCAGGCGGGACTGCCGGACAAGAAGGTCTGGTCGGCCACGCCGGCCGGGCGGGCGACGCTGGTCACCTGGCTGCGGGCCCCCGTCGAACCGGAGGCCGTCCGGCACGAGCTCGCCGTGAAGATCCGCGGCGCGGCGTTCGACGACCCCGCCGGCCGGACCGCGCTGCGCGCCGAGGTCGAGCGCTACCGAGCCGACCACGAGGCCACCCTCGCCGGCTACCTCGCCGGCGAGCGCCGCGACTTCCCCGACGGCGCCACCGCCGACGCCCGGGCGGCGCTGCAGCACGTGGTGCTGCGCGGCGGCATCGCGTACGAGCGGATGGTTCTGGCCTGGCTCGACGACGTCCTGGCCACCCTGCACGACCTGGACCGCTGACCACCCCCCCACCCCGTGAGGAAGGGAGACGCCGCCATGGCGGACTCGCCGCTGCTCAACCCGCGCACCTACGACCCGACCCAGCTGGACGACGAGTCCCGCCGGCTGCTGCGCGCCACCGTCGACTGGTTCGAGTCCCGCGGCAAGCGCGAGCTGGTCGACAGCTACAACCACCAGCGGTGGTACGCCGACTTCCTCGACTTCGCCGCCAAGGAGAGGCTCTTCGCGACCTTCCTGACCCCGGCCGCCGACGGCGCGGGCGACCCGGCCAAGCGTTGGGACACCGCCCGCAACGCCGCGCTGTCGGAGATCCTCGGCTTCTACGGCCTCGGCTACTGGTACACCTGGCAGGTCACGGTGCTCGGCCTCGGCCCGGTCTGGCAGAGCGACAACGCCGCCGCCCGGGCCCGCGCCGCCGCGCTGCTCGACGAGGGGCACGTGATGGCGTTCGGCCTCTCCGAACGGCCGCACGGCGCGGACATCTACTCCACCGACATGCTGCTCACCCCGGACGACGAGGGCGGCTTCCGGGCCACCGGCGGCAAGTACTACATCGGCAACGGCAACGTCGCCGGGCTGGTCTCCGTCTTCGGCCGCCGCGCCGACGTCGAGGGGCCCGATGGGTACGTCTTCTTCGCCGCCGACAGCCGGCACCCCGCGTACCGGCTGGTCCGCAACGTGGTCAACGCCCAGATGTACGTCAGCGAATTCCGCCTGGCGGACTACCCGGTGCGCGCGCAGGACGTGCTGCACACCGGCAGGGCCGCCTTCGACGCCGCGCTGAACACCGTCAACGTCGGCAAGTTCAACCTCTGCACCGCCTCGATCGGCATCTGCGAGCACGCCATGTACGAGGCGGTCACCCACGCCCACAACCGGGTGCTCTACGGCCGGCGGGTCACCGACTTCCCGCACGTACGCCGGGAGTTGACCGACGCGTACGCCCGGCTGGTGGCGATGAAGCTGTTCAGCGACCGGGCGGTGGACTACTTCCGCAGCGCGGGACCGGACGACCGGCGGTACCTGCTGTTCAACCCGATGACCAAGATGAAGGTCACCACCGAGGGGGAGAAGGTCGTCGACCTGCTCTGGGACGTCATCGCGGCGAAGGGCTTCGAGGCGGACACCTACTTCGACAAGGCCGCCCGGGACATCCGCGGCCTGCCCAAGCTCGAGGGCACCGTGCACGTCAACCTGGCCCTGATCGTCAAGTTCATGGCCAACTACCTGTTCCACCCCGTCGAGCACCCGCCGGTGCCGACCCGCCAGGACCCGGCCGACGACGAGTTCCTGTTCCGCCAGGGCCCGGCCCGGGGGCTGGGGGCGATCCGCTTCCACGACTGGCGGGCCGCGTACGACGCGCACGCGCAGGTGCCGAACGTGGCCCGGTTCCGCGAGCAGGCCGACGGCCTGACGGCGCTGCTGGTCGCGCACCCGCCGACCGAGGAGCAGCAGCGCGACCTGGACTTCCTGCTCGCCCTGGGGCAGCTCTTCGCGCTGGTCGTCTACGGGCAGCTGATCCTGGAGCAGGCCGAGCTGACCGGCCTGGACGGCGACCTGCTGGACGAGATCTTCGACGTGCTGGTCCGGGACTTCTCCGCCCACGCCACCGAGCTGCACGGCAAGGCGGCCACCACCGACGCCCAGGCCGCCTGGGCGCTGGCCCACGTCCGCCGGCCCACCGTCGACCCGGAGCGCACCGCCCGGGTCTGGTCCCAGGTCGAGGCGCTGTCCGGGACGTACCAGATGAACGGCTGAGCGGGTCGGGGCCGGCGCGAACCCGGGGTTGCCACCTCGCGCCGGCCGTCGGACCGCCCCGCACTCAGGGTGAGCGCCTTCCCGGCCGGCGAGACCGCCCCGCATGCAGGGTGAGTGCCTCGCCGGCCGGCGGGACCATCCCGCGTCCCTTTGCTCTGCTGCCCCGCACGCGACAGTCACCGTCCGTTGCGGGCTGACGCCAGCCTCCGCCGGCGGCCCGCGAACGTCGGTGCTGGTCGGTGCGGTGTTGCGTCGTGGCAGCAGAGCAAAGGCGGCGGTGGGACCCCGTGCGGGTGGCGGGGGCGTTCACCAAGGGTGAAGCCGCCGGACGGCGGACGAGGTCACAGAACGTGGTCGGCGGTGGCCATCTCGACGGTCCGGCCGGCGGGTCGCACCCGGCCGTCGCGCCGTTCGCTCCAGGCGTGGGTGAGCAGGTGGAGCGCGGCGACGTAGGTGACCATCACCAGCAGGCCGCGGCCGGGCAGTTCGACGCCGGCCGCTCCCACGCCGATCAACAGGTCGCTGAGGAGGAACAGCGCGCCCCCGACGGCGGCCCGCCGGGACACCCCGGCAGCCGCGGTGGCCATCAGGCTCAGCGCCAGGCTGTAACCCAGCACCGGCAGCCGCAGGTCGGCCAGCCGGCCCCAGAGCAGGGCGTTGGCGCCCGCCCAGAGCGCCAGGTAGCCGGCGAACACCACGGCCGGGGCCCGTCGGTGCCGCAGGAACGCGGTCAGGAACGCCAGCTGGGTGCCGAGGAAACAGCCCATCCCGACCAGGAACGCGGTGGTGCCGGGCAGCAGCAGCGCCACGTCGCCCGCCGTCGCGAACACCAGGCCCGTCGCCACCAGCTCCCACCGCCGGCGTACGGCCAGCAGCCGGACCGCCAGCAGCGGGGCGAGCAGCGGCTTGGCCACCCACTGGAGGGCGGGCAGGTCGAACGCCACGCCGACCAGTTCGACGACGACCACCGCACCGAAGATCCAGGGCCAGGCGCGCAGCACCGGCCCGCTGCCGCCAGCCCGGTCGCCGGGCCCACCGCCGGCCCGGTTCACCGGGTGACCGCGGGGGCCGGCGGGACGGCCGGGGTCAGCGGCTGCCAGCCGGGCCGGCCGAACAGGTAGCCGAGCCGGTGCCGCCAGCACCGCGCCGAGCGCAGGTCGGCCCAGATGGCGGCGTACTCGTGGGTGGCCACCCGCAGCGGGTTGTAGCTGGCGATGTTCTTGGTCAGTCCGTACCGGACGGTGGCGCGTTCCGGCTCGAAGGTGCCGAAGAGCCGGTCCCAGACGATCAGGATGCCGCCGTAGTTGCGGTCCAGGTATTCGGCGTTCGCGCCGTGGTGCACCCGGTGGTGCGACGGCGTGTTGAAGATCCACTCGATCGGCCGGGGGAGCCGGTCGACCCGCTCGGTGTGCAGGAAGAACTGGTAGAGCAGGCTGATCGACTGCTGGAGGAAGATCATCCAGGGTGGGATGCCGAGCAGCGCCAGGCCCAGCCAGAACGGCAGCGAGGTCATCGGGGTCCAGCTCTGCCGCAGCGCCGTGGAGAGGTTGAAGAACCGGCTGGAGTGGTGCACCACGTGTCCGGCCCAGAACAGGCGTACCTCGTGGTGGGTGCGGTGGAACCAGTAGTAGGCCAGGTCGTCGGCGAAGAAGAGCAGCACCCAGGTCCAGACGCTGGTGGGGGAGAGGTGCACCGGCGCCACCGTCCAGAGCGCCGCGTACGCCCCGACGGTGAGCAGCTTCCACGGAAAGCCGATCAGCTGGCTGCCGGCGCCCATGGAGAGGCTGGTGGTGGTGTCGCGCAGCTCGTAGCCGCGTTCGTCGTCGTCCGGCGCGAACCGGTAGGACAGCGCCTCGACGACGATGAGCAGCAGGAACGCCGGTACGGCGTAGAGCACGGCGGGGATCATGCTCGGCATTCCCTTTCCGGTCCGGTGGTGGGGGTGGTGGTGGTGAGGTCGGCGGTGAGCAGCGTGTGGGCCTGCGCGGCGGCCTCGTCACCGTGCCCGGCGGCGATCGCCGCGCCGAGCCGGCGGTGCCCGGCGACGTCGAGCAGCTCGGTGGCGCGGCGCTGCGGCGGGACGTCGCCGACCGCCACCGCCCCGGCCACCAGGCTGTTGAAGGCCAGCAGGTAGGCGGTGTTGCCGCAGCCGTCGACGATGCGCCGCCAGAGCGCGATGTTCGCCTCGCCCATCGCAACCAGGTCGGGGGCGAGCGCGGCGAACTCCTCGACCAGCCCGGGGAGCCGTCGCCGCAGCTCGTCGGGGGCCCGCTCGGCGCAGCGCCGGGCGGCGTCGACGCCGATGCAGGCCCGCATCTCCAGCATGTCCCGGACCAGGTGCTCCACCGGCAGCACGTCGCCGTCGCGGACCAGGGACAGCGCCAGGTCCAGGCCGGCGTGCGCCCGCCAGTCCAGCACCCGGGTGGCGCCGCCCTGACTGATCCGCAGCAGGCCGAGCTGCTGGAGGCGGCGCAGCGCCTCCCGCACGGCGTGCCGGTTGACCCCGAACGCGGCGGCCAGCTCCCGCTCGCCGGGCAGCGGGTCGTCCGGCCGGTACCGGCCGCTGACGACGGCGTCGCGGAGCTGGGCGAAGACGTGGTCGGAGACCGAGGCGCGGGGGACGGGAACGAAGGCCACGGCAGCAGTGTGACGGCGAGCACATCAACCCGTCAACTGGTTGGACCAGTTTTCCCGTACGAAAGAAGACGGCGGCCGGGTCGTGGTGACCCGGCCGCCGTCGCGCGGTGCTCAGGACCGGCCGCGCTGCGACCGGTAGCGGCGGATCAACGCCGCCGTCGACGAGTCCACGTCGGACAGATCGGCGGTGTCGCCAGTGAGCTTCGGGGCGAGCTGGTTGGCCATCACCTTGCCCAGCTCCACCCCCCACTGGTCGAACGGGTTGATGTCCCAGATCGCGCCGGAGGTGAAGACGACGTGCTCGTAGAGGGCGATCAGCTGGCCCAGCGTGCCCGGGGTCAGCATCGGAGCGATGATCGAGGTGGTCGGGTGGTTGCCCGGCATCACCCGGTGCGGCACCACCGCCGGATCGGTGCCCTCCGCCTCCACCTGCTCCTTCGTCCGACCGAAGGCCAGCGCGGCCGTCTGGGCGAAGAAGTTCGACATGAACAGGTCGTGCATGTCGGCCAGGTCGTGGTTGGGCCGGCTGAACCCGATGAAGTCCGCCGGGATGAGCAGGGTGCCCTGGTGGATGAGCTGGTAGAAAGCGTGCTGCCCGTTGGTGCCCGGCTCGCCCCAGAAGATCTCACCGGTGGCGTAGTCCACCGGCGTCCCGTCCAGAGTGACCGACTTGCCGTTGCTCTCCATGGTCAGCTGCTGGAGGTACGCAGGGAACCGGTGCAGGTACTGCGAGTACGGCAGCACCGCGTGGGTCTGCGCGCCCAGGAAGTCGACGTACCAGACGTTGAGCAGGCCGAGCAGCGCCGGCACGTTGCGCTCGATCGGCGTGGTGCGGAAGTGTTCGTCGACGGCGTGGTAGCCGGCCAGCAGCTCGCGGAACCGGTCCGGCCCGATCGCCAGCATCACCGCCAGCCCGACCGCCGAGGGCAGCGAGTATCGCCCACCCACCCAGTCCCAGAAGCCGAACATGTTCTCCGGGTCGATGCCGAAGTCGCCGACCCGCTGGGCGTTGGTGCTGACCGCCACGAAGTGCTTCGCGATCGCCGCGTCGTCGTCGGCGTCCAGCCCGGAGAGCAGCCAGGTCTTGGCCTGGTTGGCGTTCGCCAGCGTCTCCTGGGTGGAGAACGTCTTGGAGACCACCACGAACAGCGTGGTCGCCGGGTCCAGGTCGTGGGTCTTGTCGTGGATGTCGGTGGGGTCGATGTTGGAGACGAACCGGCAGCTGATCCCGCCGTCCCGGTACGCCTTCAACGCCTCGTACGCCATCACCGGGCCCAGGTCGGAGCCGCCGATGCCGATGTTGACCACGGTGCGGATCCGCTCGCCGGTGTGCCCGCGCCACTGCCCGGAGCGCACCCGCTGCGCGAACGCCGACATCCGGTCGAGGACCGTGTGCACGTCGGCGACCACGTCCTGCCCGTCGACGGTCAGCGAGGCGTCCCGCGGCAGCCGCAGCGCGGTGTGCAGCACCGCCCGGTCCTCGGTGGAGTTGATGTGCTCGCCGGCGAACATGGCGGCGATCCGCTCGGTGAGCCGGGCCCGCCCGGCCAGCCCCACCAGCAGATCCAGCGTCTCGTCGGTGACCCGGTTCTTGCTGTAGTCCACGTGCAGGTCGGCGATCTCGCCGGTGAGCCGCTCACCCCGCTGCGGGTCGGCCGCGAACAGCTCCCGCAGGTGGGTGCCGCGGATCGTCTCGGCGTGCTTGCGCAGCGCCTGCCATTCGTCGGTGGTGGTCACACTCGCAGCCATCGGGTCGCTTCTCTCCTTCACCACGGTTCGCCGGTGACCGTCCTCGGGCCGTCCGGCGGCTCACCGTCCAGCCTGCCACCCCCCGGACGACCGCGCGACGCGACACCGCCGACCCGTACCGCAAGGTGGTCGGCGACACGCTCTTGGGACACCTGTACGACACGCCGGTCACCCAATGACACCACCAGGTTGCGGAAAGTATTCTCTGCCTGCTTCCGGTGCCCGGCCCCCGAGGAGGTACTCCCATGGCGACGGTGATCGGTCCCCGCCGCGCGTCCGAGCCCGACGGCGCCCCCGACGACGACGGCGAGCTGGACCTCCCGGAGTTGGAGGACGGCCACTGGATGCACCACGCCACCGAGTTCGCCCACACCAGCTTCGCCGCGGTCGCCCGGCGCCTGCCCCACCTGGTCCGGGAGGCGGTGACGCTGGCCTGGGCCACCAGCCGCCGGGACACCGCGGCGGCGATCGGGCTCAACCCTGGCCGCCGGGGTTTGGAAGTTCCCGTTCACCGCCGGGCAGAACATCCGGGTCGGCCGGCACGACCGTGACGGGGGCGCCGGACCCAGCGTCGAGGAGGCCGCCCGGGCCGCCGCCGCGCACGAGATGATCGCCGGCCTGCCGTTCGGCTACGACACCCTGCTGGACCGGGAGTTCAAGAACGGTCAGGACCTCTCCGGCGGGCAGTGGCAGCGGCTGGTCGCCGCCCGCGGCCTCTACCGGGACGCCCGGCTGCTGATCTGCGACGAACCCTCCGCCGCCCTGGACGCCCGCGCCGAGTACGCGCTCTTCCAGCACCTGCGCCGCCGCCCCGACCGGGCGGTCGTCCTGATCACCCACCGGCTGGCCAACGTCCGGCACGCCGACCAGATCTTCGTCATGGACCACGGCAGGTTGGTCCAGTGCGGCAACCACGACGAGCTGATGGCCGCCGGCGGCCTCTACCGGGAGCTGTTCGAGCTGCAGGCCAGCGGCTACCTGGCCGGGGCGACGGAGTGATCCGGCGAACCCACCGAGACCGCTCGGGAGTCCGGATCGGCGCCGGTGACCAGCGGCTCGGCCAGCACCACCGCCAGCGCCACGACGGTCACCAGCCCGCCGGCCAGGAACGCCGCCCGGGCACCGAGCGACGACAGCACGAGCCCGCCGAGCAGCGCGCCCGCCGCGATGCCGACGTTGAAGATCGCCGAGTTCGCCGCGAAGCCCAGCTCGGTGCGGCCCGGACTGACGTGCAGCACCCGCGCCTGAGTGATCATGAAGATCGGCACCGCAGCGAGGCCGAGCAGGGCCAGCAGGGCGACCAGCACGACGCGATGGGTGAGCAGGCCGAGTCCGACCAGCGCCACCGCCTGCCCTCCGACGGTCCCCGCCAGCACCGCCCGCGGATGCCGGTCCACCAGTCGGCCGACCAGCGCCACCCCGGCGATCCCGGCGACGCCGAAGACGCCGAGCAGCGGGCCGACCGCCGCGCTGGTCAGGCCGGCCCGGTCGAGCAGCTGTGTCACGTAGGTGAAGCCGGTGAACATCCCGGTCACCGAGACGGCGGTGACCACCAGCAGCGCCGCGAACCGTCCGGTGTGTGGCGCCTGCGCGTACGCGCCGTGGCTGTGCTCCGGGGCGGTGGTCGGCAGCAGCGCGACGACCACCACCAGGGTGACCAGCGCCGCCGCGGCGACCAGCAGGAACGGCAGCCGCCAACCGTCGCGCTGGCCGAGCCAGGTGCCGGCCGGCACCCCGGCCACGGTGGCCAGCGAGCCGCCGACCGACATCACGGCGACCACCCGGCCGCGCACGCCGGGGGAGAAGAGCCCCACCGCCACCGGCGCGGTCACCGCCCAGAACAGCGCCTGGGCCACCGCGGTGGCGATGCGGGCGCCGAGCAGCACCGGGTACGTCCCGGTCAGCGCGCCGAGCAGGGTGGCGGCGGTCAGCACGGCGAGCACCCCGCCGAGCAGCCAGCGTCGGGGCACGTCCCGGGTCCAGTGCGCCAGCGGCAGGGACACCGCGGCCACCGCCAGCCCGTACCCGCCGACCAGCCAGCCCACCCAGGGCAGCGGCACGTCCAGGTCGGCGGCGATCAGCGGCAGGAGGCCGATCGGCAGGTTCTCGGTGGTGTTGAACAGCAACGCCGATCCGGCGAGCGCCAGCAGCACCGTCGCCCGTCGTACGCCGTCGGTCGTCGCGCCCGCCATGACCGCCCTCCCGGTGTCGGCTCATCGACCACCCTAGTGCTCCAACGTCACCCGGCGGGTCTGCGTTGCCAGTGGATCGACGGGCTCGAGATTGGGATGCTCGTCGCGGCGTCGACTATCAGGAAATCGACCTCATTCATCAGGATCGAGCACCCGATCTCGGTGAACGAGAAGCGTGTTAGAATTCCTCGATGCTCGGCCGAATGCTCATTCTTGTCCTCTCGGTTCTTCCCAAGCATGCGCTCAGTCGCGGAGCCGGATGGCTTGCCACGCGCACCGTTCCTGTCCCGTGGCGCGGCCCGGCTTACCGCAGCTACAGCCGCATCTTCGGCGCCCGGCCGGAGGAGGCGGCCCTGCCCCTCGAGCAGTACCCGACCGTCAACGCGTTCTTCACCCGAACCCTCAGGCCAGGGCTCCGTCCCCTCGCGTCGGACGCCATCGTCTCCCCGGTGGACGCCACCGTCGGAGCGTACGGAACCGTTGATTCAGACACACTCGTGCAGGCAAAGGGGCGCAATTATTCCCTCGCCGCGCTGCTCGGCGATCGCGAACTGGCGCACAGATTCGAGCGGGGCACATACGCCACGTTTTATCTCTCGCCCAAGGACTACCACCGCATCCATTTTCCGGTGTCCGGGAATGTCACCGCGGCCACCTACATCCCTGGTGAACTCTGGCCGGTCAACGTCGCCGCAGTGGCCAACGTGGCCAATCTCTTCGCGGTGAACGAGCGCATTGTCGTCGAGGTCGACGGTGAGCGCGGCGGCCGCATGGCGATCGTCGCGGTCGGCGCCACCATGGTGGGCATGACCCGCCTCGCGTTCGACGACCTGCACACGAACGCCCGGCGGCGTCAGGTGCAGCACCGTCGGTACGATCCGCCGGTCGCGGTGGAGACGGGGGCTGCCCTCGGACACTTCGAGTTCGGTTCCACGGTCGTTCTGGTGTGTTCACGAGACGCCGGGACGATCGAACCGCTGGCGGACGGGGCCACCGTACGCATGGGTGAGCGACTCGGACCGCGGGCTTGACCCTGACGCTGCGTCAACCCTCCATGCTCACCGGCATGGACATCCCTTCCGCAACACAACCGACTCCGGAGCCCGCGATCCACGTGCGGGGCCTGGAGAAGTCGTACAAGGACCTGCGGGTGCTGCGCGGCGTCGACCTCGACGTGGCCCGCGGCAGCATCGTCGCCCTGCTCGGCTCGAACGGCGCCGGCAAGACCACCATGGTGAGGATCCTGGCCACCCTGCTGCGGGCCGACGCCGGGACCGCCCGGGTGAACAGCCTCGACGTCGCGACCCGGGCCGCCGACGTACGCGCCTCGATCAGCCTCACCGGGCAGTTCGCGGCGGTCGACGAGATCCTCACCGGGCGGGAGAACCTCGTCCTGATCGCCCGGCTGCGGCACCTCAAGGACCCGGGCGGGATCGCGGACGACCTGCTGGCGCGCTTCTCGCTGACCGAGGCGGGCGGCCGCCGGGTCGGGACGTACTCCGGTGGCATGCGCCGCCGGCTGGACATCGCGATGAGCCTGATCGGGAACCCGCCGGTGGTCTTCCTCGACGAGCCGACCACCGGGCTGGACCCGCAGGCCCGCCTCGAGGTGTGGCAGGCCGTCCGGGAGCTCGCCGCGGGCGGCACGACGGTGCTGCTCACCACCCAGTACCTCGACGAGGCCGAGCAGCTCGCCGACCGGATCGCGATCCTGCACGAGGGCCGGATCGTCGTCGACGGCACCCTCGGTGAGCTCAGGCGGCTCCTCCCACCCGCCACAGTCGAGTACGTCGAGAAGCAGCCCACCCTCGAGGACGTCTTCCTCACCCTCGTCGGCGCCGGAACGGAGCAGGGACAGCGATGAACAGGCACTTCCTCGGCGACACCGCCGCCCTGCTCGGCCGGTCGCTGCGGCACATCGGCCGCAGCCCGGACACCATCGTCACCACCGCGATCATGCCGATCGCCTTCATGCTGCTCTTCGTCTACGTCTTCGGCGGCGCGATCGAGACCGGCGCCGACTCGTACGTCAACTACCTGCTGCCCGGCATCCTGCTCATCACGATCGCCTCGGGCATCTCCTACACCGCCTACCGGCTCTTCCTCGACATCCAGGGCGGCATCTTCGAACGCTTCCAGTCCATGCCGATCGCCCGGTCGGCGGTGTTGTGGGCGCACGTGCTGACCTCGCTGGTGGCCAACCTGGTCTCGCTCGTGGTCGTGGTCGGCGTCGCCCTGCTCATCGGCTTCCGCACCGGCATGAACGTGCTCGGCTGGCTCGCGGTCGCCGGGATCCTGGTGCTGTTCACCCTGGCCCTGACCTGGCTCGCGGTGATCCCCGGCCTCACCGCCACGTCGGTGGACGGCGCCAGCGCGTTCTCCTACCCGCTGATCCTGCTGCCCTTCGTCAGCTCGGCGTTCGTGCCCACCGGGTCGATGCCCGGTCCGGTACGCGCCTTCGCCGAGCACCAGCCGGTGACCGCCATCGTCGACGCGATCCGGCACCTGTTCACCCGGCAGCCGGTCGGTGCGGACCTCTGGGTCGCCCTGGCCTGGTGCGCCGGCATCCTGGTCGTCGCCTACCTGCTCGCCGCTGTCGCGTACCGGCGCCGGATCTCCTGAGGCAGGATCCTGACCATGCTGACGATCGGTCAACTGGCGTCGTACGCGGGCGTCACGGTGCGGGCGGTACGGCACTACCACCAGGTCGGGCTGCTGCCCGAGCCGGAACGGGACGCCTCGGGCTACCGGCGGTACGGCGCCACGGCGGTGGTGTCGCTGATCCGGATCCGTACCCTGGCCAACGCCGGCGTGCCGCTGTCCCGGATCGGTGTGCTGCTCGACGCGGACGAGTCGACCTTCACCGACGCCGTCCGGCGGATCGACAGTCGCCTGCGCGACGAGATCGAGAGGCTGGAGACCAGCCGTCGGCAGATAGCCCAACTCGCTGCCGGCGACCGCCTGGTGCTGCCACCCGAGGTGGCCCACTACCTCGACCGGCTGCGGGAGATCGGGGTGTCCGAGCGGATGCTCAAGGGCGAGCGGGACGGGTGGATCCTGATCGCCGCCCGCTGGCCCGACCGCGTCCGCGAGTGGATGCCCGGCAAGCTCGCCGAGCTCGACGACCCGCAGGTCGTCCGCCTCTACCGGCTGCTGTCGGAGATCTTCGACGGCGACCCGGCCGACTGTTCCCGGCTGCCGGAGGTCGCCGACCTCATGGTCGCCCTGGCCGAGCAGGCGGAGGCCGCCGGCCAGCTCGACCTCGGCGAGGTGGGGGACGACGACCTGCCGTTCGACCTGCTCGACTCGCTCACCGACGAGTACGACCCACGCTCCGAGCGGCTGCGGGACCTGATGCGGGAGCGTGGCTGGAACGGTTGGAACCGGATGGAGCGGGTGCCGGCGCCGGCCGGTTGAGAGCGGGTCAGAGCACCTGGGAGAGGAACTGGCGCAGCCGGGGATGCTCGGGCCGCTCGAAGACGGCGGCCGGCTCCCCGGCCTCCAGCACCACGCCCCGGTCCATGAACGCCACCGTGTCGGCGACCTTCCGGGCGAAGCCCATCTCGTGGGTCACCACCACCATCGTCATCCCGGCGGCGGCCAGGTCGGCCATCACCCCGAGGACGCCCTTGACCAGCTCCGGGTCCAGCGCGGAGGTGGCCTCGTCGAAGAGCATCACCTCGGGGCGCAGGGCCAGCGCCCGGGCGATCGCCACCCGCTGCTGCTGCCCGCCGGAGAGCTGCGCCGGCCGGGAGTCGGCCTTGCCGGCCAGGCCGACCAGCTCCAGCTGCTCCCGGGCCACCTGTGCCGCCTCGTCCTCGCCGAGCTTCTTCAGCCGGCGCAGGGCCAGGGTGACGTTGCGCAGTACGGTCATGTGCGGGAAGAGGTTGAACTGCTGGAACACCATGCCGACCCGCTGGCGCAGCGCGTCCGGGTCGTCGCGCAGCACGCTGCGCCCGTCCAGCAGCACGTCACCGGCGTCCGGCTCGATCAGCCGGTTGATGGTGCGCAGCAGGGTGGACTTGCCGGAGCCGGACGGACCGATCACGCAGGCCGTGCCGCCCCGGGCGACGTCCAGGTCGGCGCCGCGCAGCACCTTGTTGGCGCCGAAGGCCAGGTGCACGTCGCGGACGGCGAGGCTCACCGAGGTGGCGGTCGCGGTGCTCATCGGGGCTCCTTCGTGCTCGGGGCGGCGGTCTCCGGCGGCAGCGCGGTGGAGCCGGCGAGGGCCAACCCACCGTCGTCGTCGGGGTCCACGGTGGCCGCGCGGCCCTGCCGCAGCCGCCGGTCGATGGCGTTGACCGCGTGGGTCAGCGGCACGGTCAGCGCCAGGTAGAACAGCCCGGCCAGCAGCAGCGCCGACTGGTTGCCGGTGTTGGCCGCGTAGTCCTGACCGATCCGGAACAACTCCCGCTGGCTGGCCAGCAGGCCGAGGAAGTAGACCAGGCTGGAGTCCTTGATCAGGGCGATCAGCTGGTTCACCCAGGCCGGCAGCACCCGCCGTACGCCCTGCGGGACGATCACCAGCCGCATCGCCTCACCCCAGGAGAAGCCGAGCGCCCGGGCGCCCTCCAGCTGCGCCGCCTCGACGCTCTGGATGCCGGCCCGGAAGATCTCCCCGATGTACGCCGCGGCGATCAGCGACAGCGCCAGGATGCCCAGCGGGTAGGGGTTCGGCCCCCACACCTGAAGGCCGAAGGGCGCCAGCCCGACGCCGATCAGCAGGATCGTCGCCGCGGCCGGCAGGCCCCGGAAGATGTCGGTGTAGACCCGCGCCGGCCAGCGCAACCACCGGGTACGCGAGATGCCGGCGACCGCCAGCAGCATGCCCAGCACCGAGCCGAGCAGGGCGGCGGAGACCGCCAGGATCAGCGTGTTGGGCAGCCCGACGGTCAGCATGTCGGGCAGCGCCTCGCGCATGGAGTCCCAGTCGAAGAAGGTCTCCCACAGGGTTCTCAACGGATCCATCGTGTTCTCCCACCGCCCCGCTCGTCTGGTGCGTGTCTCAGGAAGCCGCCGACGGCGACGGCGCCGCCACGGTGCCGCTGCCCGGCTTGAAGTCGGCCGGGATGGGCCGGCCCGGGTAGTACTGCGCCTGGAGCTTCGTCCAGGTGCCGTCGGCGATCACCTCGTCCAGGCCCTTGTTCAGCGCCTCGCGGAGCTTGTCGTTCCCCTTGGCCACCGCGTACGCGGTCGGCGCGGGGCTGAGCTCCTTGGCCGCCACCGTGATCTTGCCGGCGCTGTCCGCGGCGGACTTCTCCCCGATCTCGGCGGGGGCGATCCAGGCGTCGGCGGTGCCCGCCTTGAGCTGGTTGAGCGCGCCGTTGTAGTCGGGCACCCGCACCGGGTCGAGGCCCTTGCCGGTGGCGTAGTCGTCCTGGACGGTGCCCTGCACGACGACCACCCGCTTGCCGGCGAGCTGGTCGAAGCCGGTGACCGGGGAGCCGGCCGGCACGTCGAGTCCGAAGTAGCCGAAGTCGTAGCCGTTGCCGAAGTCGACGGTCTTCTTCCGCGCCTCGGTGATGGTGATCGACGAGCTGCCCACGTCGAACTTGCGGTTGTTGACCTGCGACAGCAGCGCGGAGAAGTCGGTGCCGACGAACTCCACCTTCAGGCCGATCTTGCCGGCCACCGCGGTGAGCAGGTCGTTGTCGAAGCCGGTGAACCTGCCGTCCTTGAGATACACGTTCGGCGGGGCGTCGGTCAGGGTGCCGGCCCGCAGCACGCCCGCCTGCTGCAACCCGTACGGGTTGTCGGCCGAGGCGGTGGAGTCGTCGCCGCCGCAGGCGGTGAGCGTGGTGGCGGCGAGCACGGCGGCGGCGCCGAGGGCGGCCACCTTGGACAGGGCGGGAAGGAATCGCACGGGTCTCTCCGAGGGATGTCGGGCGGCGCACGGGCGCACGCCACCGACGGTGCGCCGCACGAGGGCGCACCGCTTCGGGTGGTACGAGCAGGGGAGGGGTGGATCAGAGCGTGGGGCGGCGACGACAGCCGTCGCTGCAGACCCGCATCAGGTCGACGTGCCGCCGCTTGACCAGCATCGGGCCGGTCGCGGACGGCGCGACGGGTGACGCGGAAGGAAAGGCAGGCATGGTTCTCCCTGGGTCGGTGTGTTGACCTGGGAACCAGGCCACGCTTGCACCGGCGCGACGCCGGTGCCCGGTCCTCACCCGGAGCACCCCACCGTGGAGGAGGGTTGCCGGCCAGCGAGCCGGGGCTTCGCGCTGGCACTCATGACCTGACCAGAAATCTAGGAGCTGTCACCGGTGATCGTCCAGTCGTTATGACCACCCTCACCCTGCGGGCCTTACCCGGGCCGGGCGCGGCCCAGGTCCGGCCCGGTCAGGCCACCGTGACCGGGTGGCGGACCACCCCGTCGAAGAGGTAGCCCAGCGCGTTCGGGGCGGCCCGGTCGGGCTGGCCCGCGCCGGTGACGTCGGTGGCCCGGGCCCGCAACCGGTACGCACCGGGCGCGGGCGGGCGCCAGCGGGCCGTCCACCGCTGCCAGGGGCCACCGGCGTCGGCGGCGACCAGCTCCGCGGGACACCACCCGTCCCCGGTGTCCACCTCCACAGTGCGGATCGGCCCGTTGCCGGACCAGGAGCGGCCGCGCAGCAGCAGGTCGGCGCTGGCCGGGACGCGGGCGTCCCAGGGCAGCTCGAAGGCGCTCTTCACCGACTGGGCGGTGAGTGGGTCACCGTCGGCGGCGTGCCCGGGGCCGAACATCCGGTAGAACCGGGTGTTCCAGGGGGAGAAGAGCGGGCTGGCGGAGACCTCCACCGGGCCGACCCACTTGATCGAGGCGATGCCGATCCAGCCGGGCACCACCAGCCGCACCGGGAAGCCGTGGTCCGGCGGCAGCGGTTCGTCGTTCATCGCGTAGGCCAACAGCACGTCGTCGAGGGCCTTGCGCAGCGGCAGCGGCCGGCGTACCCGGCCCAGGTCCACCCCGCCGGTGACGTACGCCGGGTCCAGACCCTCCGGCATCACGTCGACCGCGGCGTCGGTGAGCCCGGCCAGCCGCAGCACCGTCGACAGCCGTACTCCCGTCCAGCTGGCCACCCCGACGCCGCCCAGGCCCCAGGCCACTCCCGGTGCGGGAGTGCCCTGTTGGGTGTCGAAGAACCGGCGCCCGTTGCCGGCGCACTCGACAAGCGCGGTGATCCGCTCGGCGGGCAGCCGCCGCAGGTCGGCAAGACCGAACTCGACCGGCCGGTCCCGCCCGGGCCGGCCGCGCAGCCCGGTGCCGTGCAGGCTCAGCCGCCAGTGGTCCGGGTCGATGGCGGGGGTGCGGGTGTGGTTGCGGACGAAGAACCGGTCGGTGGGGACGACGTACCCCTGCCCGGCCATCGCCGCCCAGCGCATCTCCGCGTTGGTGTCCAGCGGGGTGAGCAGCTCGGGGGGAAGCGGCTTGACGATGCCGCCCGGGTCGACACCGACCGGGTCGGCGGCGACCGCCACGGGCTCCCGCTCCCGCGCGGCGGCGGTCAGCGCGCCCATCGCCGCGCCGAGCTCCAGCAGGCCCTGCCGGGACACCCCGCCGCCGTCGGCCCGGCCGGCCAGCCACTGCCGGGCCCGCAGGTCGTCGTGCCGGGCCTCCTCCCACGACGGGGTACGGGACATGCCGGCCTCCTGACCGTTCAGCGACGTTGCCATCCCCATTCAAGCAGTAGGAATTGCCGGCCCCGGCGGCGGTGCTCAGCTCGCCCCGACCAGCGTCACCACCCCGGCGGCGACGAGCACCCCGGCCCAGAGCCGGTCGACGTTGAACCACGCCTTCCGCAGCACGCCGACGCCGAGCACCTCGTACACCACAAGCGCGATCACGGTGGCGACGGCGAGCATGGCGACGGTGTGCACGCCCGCCGCGGCCAGGCCGGTCAGCGCGCCGGCCGGGGCGGCGGCCAGGTGCCCGGCGTGCGGCCCGCCCGCCGGGGTCGGCTCGGCGAGCAGCACCGGCAGCAGCATCAGCCCGGCGCCGTGGGCCGAGGACATCAGGAACGACCAGCCGGCCAGTTGTCCCGCGGACAGTCGCATCCCGGCCCAGCGGAAGTGCCGCTCGGAGAGCAGCCGCCACAACCCGTACCCGACCAGCAGCACTCCGCCGGCCACCGCGAGCGCCCGGCTGGCGGTGACCGACCGGGTGGCGGTGACCAGCGCGGCGATCACCGCCACCGAGGCCAGGTGGCCCAGCGCGATCGGCGGCAGGGCCGCCAGCAGCGCCGCCCGCCGCCGCTCCTGCAACCCGCGGCCCACCGCCAGCAGCCAGCCCATCGCCGGGTTCAGGCCGTGGAAGGCGCCGAGCGCGGCCAGCGTCGCCAGGGTCGTGCCGGTCACGGGAAGCAGTACGAGTCGGAGCTGGCGTCCCCGCCCTGCAACCGGGTCTGGTGCACCCGCAGCCCGCGGAACTGCTCGCCGCGCGGGAAGAACCGCGGGTCCGGGGTGAGCCCGCCGCGCTCCGGGTCGACGTCCAGCTTGGCCAGCCACGCCCCCACCCCGTCGGGATAGAACTGGTCGTCCCAGGAGCCGTAGAGCGAGTTGCTGACGTAGACCCGGCGGCCGTCGCGGCTGATCTCCACCATCTGCGGGCCGCCGGCGAGGGGCTCGTCCGGGGCGGCGGGGTGGGCGGTGCGGGCCACGACGCCGCCGAGGCGCACCGAGCCGGTGAGCACCGGGTGGAACGGGTCGGTGACGTCGTACTGGCGCAGCTCGCCGGTGCCCCAGCAGGAGACGTAGAGGAACCGGTCGTCCACCGACAGGTCGATGTCGGTGACCAGCGGTGGCACCGCGCCGAACGGCTTGAGCAGGTCGGGCAGGTCCGCCGGGTCGGCCGGCTCGGCCGGGATGTCGATCACCCGGGTCACCGCCCAGGGCGCGTCCCGGCCGTCGCCGTCGCGGTGCCACAGCCACACCGACGCCGAGAGGTCCTCGACGCTGACCACCACCCCGACGAAGCCGTACGACCTGGTCGGGTCGTGCGCCGGGCGTAGTTCGAGGGGCATCTGGTACTGGTCGCCCAGGTCGACCCGCTGCACGTGCCGCCGCTTCGCCAGGTCCCAGAAGTGGATGGCGTGGCCGTAGCGCCGGCCGAGCAGCAGCTCGCCGACGATGCCGTCCTCGATCATCGACGGGGTGCCCCACTCGCTGGTGACCAGCACGTCCTGGGTGAGGTGCCACCACACGTCGTACGCGAGGAACTGCGGCCCCCGGTCGGCCTCCCAGGCGCCGCGGACGTCGAAGGTGGTGTGGTCCAGGATGGCGATGCCGCCCGGGCCCTCCTCGCCGTCGGCACCGCCGAGCGCGGAGACGTAGATGCCGTCGGGTCCGCAGTGGACGGTGTGCGGCCGGGAGTAGCCGGCCCGCTTCGCCAGCTCCTCCGCCTCGACGACCTTGACCACCTTCGGCGCCCGCGGGTCGGGCTTGGTGTCGATGACGTGGATCCGGGACGACCGCAGCCCGGGCACGATCAGGTAGCGGCGTTCCACGTGCGGGTGCGGGGCGGTCGGGCAGAGCGCGCTGCTGCACGCGTTCCAGCCGAAGTGGTGCAGCTCGTCGCCGGTGTTCGGCAGCTCCGTCCAGCCGACCACCCGGCCGTAGTCGGGGGAGTCGGGGTCGGTGTCGAGCACGACGATCGCGTCGGGGCGTTGGGCGTCGCGGTCGAAGGCGGCCACGTAGGCCAGCTTCTCGGCCGGCGCGGTGGCGGCCTCGCGGGGGGAGGGATAGAAGGTCGGGTCGGGGGTCCAACGGGTCATCGGGGGCTCCGGTGGTCAGGCGGCGGGCACGCCGAGGCGGTCGAGCAGCCGGCGGCGACGTCCGGTCGGTCGGGGGAGCGCGGGTGTCCCCATCCTCCTCTCCGGCACCCGCACCGCACGGTCGGATATCGGTCCGAGCGGAGCGGAGCGTGGACGACCAGGGGGTCGGGCTCCAGCATGCTGAACTCGCATCCGGGCCAACCTACCAAGCCGGTAGGTTTAATGGGTAGCCTGTGGCGGTCGCCGTCCCACCCCCCCAGGAGGACTCTCCGATGTCGTTGACCTTTCACTGGTTCCTGCCCACCTACGGCGACAGCCGGGACATCGTCGGCGGCGGGCACGGCACGCCGATCGGGAGCGCGGGTGGCGCCCGGCCGGCGACCGTGGCCTACCTGGGGCAGATCGCCCGCACCGCCGAGCAGCTCGGCTTCGTCGGCGCGCTCACCCCCACCGGCGCGTGGTGCGAGGACGCCTGGCTGGCCACCGCGATGCTCGCCGAGGTCACCGAGCGGCTGAAGTTCCTGGTGGCGTTCCGGCCCGGCCTGCTCTCACCGACCCTCGCCGCGCAGATGGCCGCCACCTTCCAACGGCTCTCCGGCGGCCGGCTGCTGCTCAACGTCGTCACCGGCGGCGAGTCCACCGAGCAGCGCGCCTACGGCGACTTCCTCGACAAGGACGCCCGCTACGCCCGCACCGACGAGTTCCTGCGTGTGGTGCGCGCGCTGTGGCGCGGCGAGACCGTCGACCATGCGGGGGAGCACCTGCGGGTCGAGGGCGCCCGGCTGAGCCGGCTGCCCGTCCAGGTCCCGCCGGTCTACTTCGGCGGCTCGTCCGCCGCGGCGCTACCGGTCGCCGTCCGGCACAGTGACGTCTACCTGACCTGGGGCGAGCCGCCCACCCAGGTGGCCGGCAAGCTGGACCGGGTCCGCAACCTCGCCGCCGACGCGGGCCGGGAGCTCCGCTTCGGCATCCGGCTGCACGTCATCGCCCGGGACACCGCCGAGCAGGCCTGGACGCAGGCCCGACGGCTGCTCGACGGCATCTCCGACAGCGACATCCGGGCCGCCCAGGAGGGGCTGCGGCGCAGCGAGTCCGAGGGGCAGCGGCGGATGCTCGACCTGCACGGCGGCTCCCGCGACGGGCTGGAGATCGCCCCGAACCTCTGGGCCGGGGTCGGCCTGGTCCGCGGCGGGGCGGGCACCGCCCTGGTCGGCAGCCACACCGAGGTGGCCGACCGGATCGCCGAGTACCACGCCCTGGGCATCGACGAGTTCATCCTCTCCGGGCATCCGCACCTGGAGGAGGCGTACTGGTTCGGCGAGGGGGTGCTGCCGATCCTGCGCGCCCGCGGCCTGTGGCGACACCCGGCCGGGGAGCCGCAGCAGGAGCTGACCGCCGCCGTGCCCTTCGCGCCCCAGCCCGCCCGGGTCTGAGCCGGGGCGGCCCGACCGGTCGCCGGGAACGGCGGCCGGTCAGCCCCGGCCGGCGAAGAAGTCGGCCATCGCCTTGGTGTGCGTGGAGAAGGCCAGCTCCACCGGCTCGGTGAGCACCACCCACTCGGTGGCCTCCTCCGTCGGCGCCGACGGCGGCAGCTCGGCGGCCGGCCGCTCGGGCAGCACCCCGAAGACCATCATGGTGCCGCCGGCCGGCGCCCCGTGCACCGCGAACAGCTCCACCTCGTCGGCCCGGCCGATCAGGCCGGTCTCCTCCCGCAGCTCCCGGACCAGCGCGTCGGACCACTCCTCGCCGTACTCGATGAAGCCGCCGGGGAGCGCGAGCTCGCCGCGGGCGGGCTCGATGTCCCGGCGGACCGCCACCAGGCCGACCCCGGCATCGGTGCGCACCGGCAGCAGCGCCACCGCCACCGGCAGCGGATTGCGCCAGACCGTCTGGCCGCAGACCGCACAGATCCGCGGCCAGCCGGCCCCCGCCGGGTAGGCCGAGCCGCAGTACGAGCAGTGCGAGTACGGTGCGCCGGTCATGTCGCCGCACGTTACCGGGCCGGGCGGCCGGCCGCCCACCGCGCCGGCCATCACCCGCCTCGCAGCTCCTCCCGGGCCTCCATCAGGGCGAAACCGAGCAGGTTCTCGCCCCGCCACTCGGCCGGGTCGGCGGCGCGTGCGTCGTCGGCGGTCAACCCGATGCCCCAGATCCGGTCCGTCGGGCTCGCCTCCACCAGCACCCGGTCACCGGTGCCGAGCAGATATGCCCGGAGCGCGTCGTGCTGGCCGAACTTCGCGACGCTGCCCGCCACCACGATCGGATAGCGGCGGGCGGTCCAGGTCGCCTCGTCGAAGCCGCGCACCTGCCGGCCGAGGACCTTGGCCCGGTGCGGATGCCCGGCGGCGAGGATCCGCTCGCCGGTCTCCTCGTCCCCGAAGAGCGCCGCCTTGTGCCACATCATCCAGTGCTCGGCGGTGGCGAACGTCCGACCGTCCACCGTGAACGGCGCCGGCCACCACTGACTCAGGCAGCCGGCGCCGACGCTGCCGTTCCGCTGCGGCTGGTGGCCCCAGAAGTGCAGATATCTGATTCGTCGACCGGTGCGGGCGAGGTCGGTCAGCTCGCGACGCTGCGGGGTGAGGACATGTTCCACAGTGTGGCCTACCGGTCCGACACGTCGGGCGGGGCCGACCGGACGGCGACCTCAGTCCGTCCCACCGCCGCCGCCCGAGTCGAAGGTCGCCGCGTCGCCGTATGCCGCGTTGTCCACGACGGCTGCGGAGTGCCGGTCGGGTACGCCCCACCCCCGCTCGAAGACGTCGCGCCCGGGACGTGGCGAACTGCGGCGGATCGCGCGCATGGCGGCCCGGGCAGCGGCTGCCTTCTCCTCCACCGTCTGCGGCCGACGCCGTCGACGTCCGAAGAGCAGGACGGTGATCCCCGTGGCGAGCGCGACGCCGGCGAACGCGAGATACCACTGCATGCCGCCACGGTAGGAGAGGCCTGCATCCTCACGGCACGCCGCCGGATCCCGACGGACGGGAGCCCGTCGGGTGCGGCAGCCACCGCGGCCTCGCTCCGGTTCAGTCGTCGAACTCCAAGCCGGTCGCGCGGGCATGCGCGACGAGTCGTCGCAGCCGGTCCCGGTCAGCCGCCACCGCCCGGAGCAGGACCGCCAGCTCGTCGAGTGCCTGACGATCCTCGCCGGTGGCGAAGTAGGCGCCACCCTCGGGGTCGGAGACGAAGCGGCCGTCGAGAGCTGGGACCTCCGTGGAGACGAGCAGCTCGACGATCCCCTCCCAGAAATAGCCGTTGGGCTCGTGGCCGAGCTCAGAAATCAGGTCGTCCACCTCGGTCGTCCCGGCCGCCAGGGTCAGGGAGTATTCGCCGGGGCCGGTCCGTGCCACCTCTACTGGATCCACCGGCGCATCCTGACAGACCCCTCCGACACGAACCTGATGTCGCACCTCGCCCCCCAACCGTCCGGCTGCACGTGAAGCGAACGTGTCCTGTGGGGACGGAAGAGGGTGCCGGGCAACGGACCTGACTGGCATGATCATGCGACTTACGCGGCCGGGCCAGGACGCCGCGACTACCGGAAGGTGCGACCAGTGGGACTGTTCAGGCGGCGATCGCGGACTCCCGTCGAGCGGCTGATGGCCGCCGCCGGCCTTCCCACCGCGGGCGGCGAGGTCCCGGTGCGCGACGTCGTGATGGACGTGGTGCGGCGCAACCGGCGGGTCGCGGCGGTCCTCGGCGTCGTGGAGGAGCTGCTGGCCGAGGAGGGCGCGGCCGCCGAGGTGGCGTACGACTTCATCGAGGATCTGCAGAACGCGGCGTCGCACGGCACGGACGGTCTGCTCACCGTCGAGGAGCTGTTGCCGCTGCGCGGGCCCCGCACCGTCGAGGCGTGGGAGACCGTGGACCGTTTCTGGGCCACCGTCGTGGCCTGGTGCGACGAGACCGGGGTCGAGCTGGAACCGGCCGAGACGTTGGGGGCCGTGGAGAACCCGGCACTACGGTCGATCATGTGGACGACGTGCCGCAGCCTGCCGGACGGCCGACGGGTGCGGCTCAGCGAGGTGGTCCGCTACGAGCTGGCGGTCGGCGTGCCGATGGTCGGGATCGGCCACCGACAAACTGAGTGAGCTTGGGGATGAATGCTTATTGCCTCGCCGTCCGCAGGCCGCGCGGGTAGCGTCCGGCGCGCACCGGGGAGGGGATGGCATGCGGAAGACGACGACTCTGTGGCGACCGACGGGGCCCGAGGAGTTGGCACTGGTCGAGGCCAGCCGGCTGGACGGCCTGGCCGCCGCGCCTGTTCGACCAGCCGATCTTCTACCCGGTGCTCAACGAGGCGTACGCGATCATGATCGCCCGGGACTGGAACGTTCCGGCCTCGGGTGCCGGCTTCGTCACGCGTTTCGAGGTGGACCGCGAGTTCGTCGCCCGCTACCCGGTGCGCCAGGCCGGCGGCCGGGACATCCTGGAGCTCTGGGTGCCGGCGGACGAGCTGCCGGAGTTCAACCGGCACATCGTGGGGAAGATCGAAGTGGTCCACTCCTTCCGCCCCGACTCCACCGACACCGCATGAGGTACGCCGGAGCCCCGTGATCTCCGGCGTACCCCTGCGGTTGTCTCACTCCACCGGCTGGCCGGTGTACGCCGCGGTCGTCCGCGCGCCCGCCGCCCGGGCCGCCGCCTCGTCGGTGCCGTCGGCGACGTCCGCGGCCACCCAGCGCTCGCTGCTCAGCGTGATGAACCGGCGGGCCTCCTCGGTCGCCATCCACTCGGCGGCCTGCTCCGGGGTGATCCCGGAGCCGCGCAGGTGGTTGGCGAGGCCGAAGAGCCCCATCTCCCAGCCGATGCCGACGGCGCCCGGGCCGAACTGCACCCAGCGTTCGTCGTCGACGTGCGCGACGTGCTCCAGCTCGAACCGGGTACGCCCCGCGTCGACCGGGACGATCCGCACCTCGACCCAGCTGACGTCCCCGCCCATCTCCCAGGTGGCGGCGAAGCTCTTCGGCGGGTCGCAGCGTTCCACGACGCCGCCGGCGTTGCCCTCGAACTGGTAGCGCCCGCCCAGCCGCAGGTCGCCGGAGACGGGCAGGAACCAGCGGGGGATGCGCTCGGCGTTGGTGCAGGCGTCCCAGAGGTCCTCCGGTGTGGTGTCGTAGGTGCGGGCGATGGTCAGCACCCGCGCCTGGCCGGCCTCCAGGGCGCGGCTGCCGACGGCGCGCCGTACGGCGTCGATCTCGTGGGTCACGTCGGTCACGGTGTCTCTCCTAGTCGTCGGTCGGGGCCTGGGCGCGCCGTTGCCGCCGGCCGCGGGCCAGCTCGGTGCCGAGGGCGTCCAGGGCGGGGCTCCAGAAGCGGCGGAAACCGTCGAGCCAGCGGTCGACCTCGCGCAGCGGCGTCGGGTCGACCGCGTAGAGCCGGCGGGTGCCCTGCGCGCGTACGGTGGCGAAGCCGTTGTCCCGCAGCACCCGCAGGTGTTGGGAGACGCCGGGCTGGCTGATGCCGAACTCGGCGCCGACGGTCGCGCAGATCTCCCCGGCGGTCAGCTCGCCGGGGGCGAGCAGTTCCAGGATCCGGCGCCGGACCGGGTCGCCGAGGACGTCGAAGGCGTGCACCCGGTCTTTATATCAGACCAGACTTATATAAGCGACAACTCAGGCTGGCGTGATCGTGCCGGTGGGTGGCAGGCGGGGCCGTACCGTCAGCCGAGGCGGGCGGCGACCGCGCTGCGCAGCTCCGGCAGCCGGTCGTGCAGCAGGCCCGGGCACTGGGTGGAGTTGAAGTCCTTGTGGCCGTAGATCTCGGTGGCCGGGATGGCGTACTGCTGGCAGGTGAACGCGCAGAAGAGCACCAGGCTGTCCCAGAGCGCCTGCGGCGGCTGCACGTCGAGGTAGATGCCCTCGTTCTCGATGCCGATGGCCTGGCTGTTCTGCCCGACGCAGTGCGCGCCCTGCACCATGGTCTGCCCGTGCAGCAGCGCGTAGAGGCTGCCGTGCCGGCCCTCGGTCAGGTAGCCGGCCCGGCTGTTGGTGAAGTGCTGCCCGGAGTCGAGCCAGCCGTTGGTGTCCATGTGCAGGTTCTGGATGTCGCGGGAGTTCTGGTAGGCGTGGGCCAGGCTGTAGTCGGTGGAGTTCGGGAACGCCGTGTGATGCACGATGATCTTGTTGGGCCGGTTCTGCAGCACGGTCACCGCCGACGACGGCGGCCGGGCGCGCCAGGTCGCGCAGTTGGCGATCACCGGCTGGTCGACCTGGGTGGTCATGGCCCGGGCGCCGCGGTCGTCGCCGAGCTGGGTCAGGGCGGTGCCGCCGGCGGCGGCACCCAGCAGGACCGCGCCGCGCAGCACGGACCGCCGGGACAGGGGAACGGACACGGGATCTCCTCACGGGGTACGGCCGGGGGGCGGCGGCGGGCCGGTTGGCCCGCCGCCGTCGCGGGTCAGCAGGTGCCGTTGCAGGCCAGCACCCGGAGCCGGTCCAGGGTTCCGTTCCAGACGTTCTGGTCGCCGGGGAAGACGCCCGAGGAGGACCACTGCCAGAAGGAGTACGTCGACCAGCCCGCCGGCAGGGTGCCCACGGTGCTGGAGTACCGGGCGATCCAGAGCGGGTTGTTCGCGGCGAACTGCGAGGTGTTGCCGGTGCAGGTGCTCCACCAGTCGGTGGTGGTGTAGATCGTCGCCCAGCGCCCGGTGCGGGCGTAGTACTGGTTGACGAAGGAGGCGATCCAGCTGCGCATCGAGGCCTGGCTCAGCCCGTAGCAGGTCGAGCCGTACGGGTTGTACTCGATGTCCAGCGCGCCGGGCAGGGTCCGACCGTCCCGGGACCAGCCGCCGCCGTGGTCGACGAAGTAGTTGGCCTGGGTGGCGCCGCTGGTGGTGTCCGGCCGGGCGAAGTGGTACGCGCCCCGGATCATCCCGACGTTGTAGGAGCCGTTGTACTGCTGGGCGAAGTAGGCGTTGGTGTAGTAGGTGCCCTCGGTGGCCTTGACGTAGGCGAACCGGGCGCCGTTGCTGTACGCCGCCGACCAGTTGACGTTGCCCTGGTAGCTGGAGACGTCCATGCCGGGCAGCCCGGCCGGGGCGGCGCTCGCGGGAGCGGCGGCCAGGGTGCTGGCGGCGACCGCCGTGACCAGGGTGAGCAGGGTGGCGGTGGCGGCCCGGACGGCCGTACGCAGGGGGTGTTTCATCTTTCCTCCCAGGGGGGTGCCGCGGGGGAACGGCGGAGGCGAAAAGAACTGCCAGTATTACGACACAGATCGAAGATCCTCTACAAGATTGTATAGAGGATTATCTTTGTGAAGGTTGGTTGGCCCGATGGCCCGCGCCGGTCACCTCGGCCGCCGCACGCTCACCGGCGCGCACCGCGCCCTCCAGGTAACCCGCCCAGCGGGTCGCCGTCTCCGTGCCCGCCCAGTGGATCCGCCCCACCGGGCGGCGCAGGAACGGCCCGTACCGGGTCCACGAGCCGGGGGTCAGCGCGCCGCAGAAACAGCCCCGGGTGTACGGGTCGGCCGACCAGTCGTACTCGATCAGCTCGTCGGGGCGGCGGGCCCGCCGGCCCACGACGGCGGCGAGCGCGTCCAGCAGCGCGTCCCGGCGGGCGGCGGCGGACATCCCGCGCAGCTCCCGCGCCTCGTCGCCGTAGCAGAACGCGGTCAGCACCCCGCGCTCCGAGTCCGGCGTCCCGTTGTCCACCGTCTCGGTCACCGGGCCGACCACGGCGGTGCCCACCCCGGAGAGCCCGTCCGCCCGCCAGAACGGCTCGGGATAGACCGCGTGCACCTTGAACGCCGAACCCATCGGCGCCCGCTGGGTCAGCCCGTCGCGCAGCGCCGGCAGCGCCGGGGTGTAGCGGATCCGCCCGGCCAGCGCCGGCGGCAACGCCACCACGACCGCGTCCCCGGCGACGCGTTCCCGGTCGGTGTGCACCAGCACCCCAGCCCGGTCCTGCTCGATCGCCCGCACCGGCGCCGAGCAGGTCACCGAGCCCTCGGGCAGCGCCGCCGCCATCCGCTCGGCCAGCGCCCCCGGGCCACCCACCAGCCGGTCCTGCTGCGCCCCGCCGGCCATCCCCAGCAACGACCGGGAGCCACCGCCGGCGCGCAGGTAGAACACCGTCTGGAGCACCGAGATCTCGTCCGGGCTCGCGGCCAGCAGGCCGCCGGCGAGCAGTCGGCCGGCGTACCGGGCGGACTCCGGGTCCACCGCCGTCCGCTCCAGCCAGTCGGTCAGGCACATCCGGTCCCACCGGGGCGCCCCGGCGGCCCGCCACGGCTCGGCCGGGTCCACCGCGGCGCCCAACGAGTCCAGGGCGGCGAACAGCTCCTCCGCCCCCGGCGGCGGCTCCGTCGACCGGCCGCCCGGGCGCCGCACGTACCCGGCGCCGTACGCGGCCGACGGGAAGGTGTCGACACCGTACGCGGACACCAGCGCGTACATCCGGTCCTGGGTCGGGCCGATCCACTGCGCGCCCAGATCGAGCTGGGTGCCGTCGTCCAGCCACCCGGTCAGCACCCGGCCGCCCACCCGGTCCCGGGCCTCCAGCACCCGCACCTGCGCCCCCGCCCGGGCCAGCGCCAGCGCGGCGGCGAGACCGGAGAATCCGGCGCCGACCACCACCACCAGGTTGCCTCGGGACACCGGCGCCGCATACCCGGTTAGCGGGCCGCCATGGGTGCCGGTTGTCGTACCGGTGGTCCATGATCTTCGGGCGAGGCGACGTACCCGGCTGGATCCGCCGCCGCGCCGGCCCCGAGCCCGGCGCGGCGGCCTCCGTCACTCGCTGCGGGCGGTCTCCGGGCCGGTGACCCGCTCCAGCAGCGGCAGGGTCGCGCCGATGATGCCCAGACAGGCCACCAGCCCGACCAGCACGACGGCGTAGAAGCCGGGGCCGGGCGGGGTGAGGGTGTAGTGCATCTGCGCCCGCAGGAACAGGTGCGCGGCGAGCAGGCCCATGGCCACCGCCAGCACGGCGACGGCGAGCATCGGCACCGCGCTCTCCAGCAGGACCACCCGGCGCAGGACGCGTACCGGGGCGCCGCTCAGCCGCAGCAGGCTGAACGGGCGGCGGCGTTCGCTCAGCCCGCCGACGACGCTGACGGCGAGGCTGCACCCGGCCAGCGCCAGGCTGCCGACGATGACGACGTCGGCCAGCTGCTGCCAGCCGCGCATCGTGTTGGCGAAGTCCGACTCGAAGTCACCGGGCACGTTCGGCGCCACCCAGAACTGCACCGGGTAGGCGATCTCCAGGACGGTGCGGGCGCGTTCCACCGTGGCAGTCCTGCCGTCCGTGCCGACGACGACCGACGTCACCGGCAACCGGCGCAGGTCAGCGGGGGACATCGATGACGCGGGCCACTGCCGGTCCGGCGACGCCGACTCCCGCCAGGGGAGGAAGTTGGAGGAGAGCTGGGCCACGGTGGCACCGGGGGTGCACCGGCCGTACGCCGGCGGCAGGTCGGCGCAGGCGATCACCCCGTCGCCCTCTCCGCTGCGGACGGGGTTCTCCCGGACCACGCTTGCGGACCGCACCCCCGGGATCGTGCGTATGTCGGCCAGCACCCGGTCGGGAACGGCGAGCGGTTTCTCGTTGAAGTTGGCCGAGAGCGTGCCGGCCTCGGTGGAGCCGAGCTGGGCGGGGCCCCGGTTGGCGACGATCGTGGTGATCACGCCGACGGCCACGGTGGTGACGAAGAGCGCGACCATGATGCCGCTGATCGCCCGGAAGCCGGCCTTCGGGTTGTCGGCGAGCCGCCGGGCGGCGATCAGTCCGGCGGGACGGCGGGTCCGGGCCGCGAGCAGCCGGGCGCCCACCATGGTCAGCCAGGGCCCGGCGAGCACCAGGCCGGCCATCACCAGCAGGATCGCGGGCAGAAACACTGCCGTCTGCCCGTCGGAGGTGCGGGGGCGGTAGCCGTAGGCGACGAACAGCACGGTGAGGCCGAGCACGAGCGGGATCAGCCGGTACGCCCGCGGCGGGCGCGGCGTGACCCGTCGGGTGACGCCGAGCGGGGAGATCCGTACCCGGCGCAGCGAGACGTGTGCGGCGGCCGCGGCGCCGGCCGGGATGCCGAGCGCCACGATCAGGACGTCCCGCAGGTCCAGCGACAGGTCGCCGGGGAAGAACCGCATGCCGGTGAACGGGATCTCGGCGAGCTGACCCCGGCAGGCGAGGAAGAGGGCGAAGCCGACGGCGGTGCCGGCGACGGCCGCCAGGCCCGCCTCCACCGCGGCGATCGTCGAGATCTGCCGGGGAGTCGCGCCGGCCAGGCGGAACGCGGCGAACCGCTGCTCACGACGGGCGGCGCTGAGCCGGGTGGCCGTGCCGATGAAGATCAGCACCGGGAAGAGCAGGCCGCCGGCGACCACCCCCAGGATCAGGTCCACGATGGTCTCCGGGATCGGCGGGGTGGTGTCGCCGACGCTGGTGAGTTGTCGGGCCCGGGGCTGCTTGGCCACCTCGTCGGGGGTGCCACCGACCATGACCAGCAGGGTGTCGGGCGAGGGCAGTCCGGCCGCGCCGATCGTGCCGAGGTCCCGGGCCGGGTAGCGGTCGCGGAGCTGGTCGGCGGGGTTGGTGGCGATCAGCTCGCGCAGCGCGGGGGAGGCGTAGTACTCCCCGGGCCGGGGTGTCCTCGGCACGCCGACCGGCGTGGGCGCGTCGGGGCCGGTGGCGGCGACGTCGACCCGGACGATCTGCGTCCCCTGGAAGTAGTCCTCGCGGGTCGACCACCACAGCGGATCGGCGTCGCCGCCGACGGATACGCCGGGATACAGCGACGCGTACCGGGTGAGCTGGGCGTCGACGGCGTTGACGCTGGCCAGGGTGGTCAGCAGCAGACCGGCGCCCACGGCGACGGCGGCGGCGATGAGGATCAGGCGGGTGAGGGACTCCCGGCCGCCGGCCACGGCCAGGCGCAGCCCGAGGCGGATCACGACGCCACCCGGTCGGGGGCGTTGATCCGGCCGTCGCGGACGATGACCTCGCGGTCGGCGTACGCGGCGACCCGCGGCTCGTGGGTGACCAGGACGACCGTGGTGCCCTGCTCGCGGGCGGCGGTGACCAGCAGGTCCATCACCTGCTCGCCGGTGAGCGAGTCGAGGGCGCCGGTGGGCTCGTCGGCGAAGAGCACCCGCGGTCCGGCGACCAGGCCGCGGGCCAGGGCGACGCGCTGGGCCTGACCGCCGGAGAGCTCTCCCGACCGGCGGTGTTCCAGGCCGGCCAGGCCGAGCCGGTCGAACCAGCCGTGCGCGGTACGCAGCGCCTCTGCCCGGCGGACCCCGCCGAGCAGCAACGGCAGGGCGACGTTCTCCGCGGCGGTCAGTTCGGGGACGAGCTGTCCGAACTGGAAGACGAACCCGAACCGTTCCCGGCGCAGGGCGCTGCGCTCCTGCTCGGAGCGGGCGTCGATCCGGGCGCCGTCGAAGTGGATCTCCCCGGCGTCGGGCACCAGGATGCCGGCCAGGCAGTGCAGCAGGGTCGACTTGCCGGAGCCGCTGGGGCCCATGACGGCGACGATCTCGCCGGCGTCGATGGCGAGGCTCGCCCCGCGCAGCGCCGGTGTGCTGCCGAACGAGAACTCCACGTTCCGGGCCTCGATCATGGTGGTCATGGCCGCACCGTCCTCCGTAGGGCGTCCAGTCGGGCGCCGGTGGTCTCGATCCATCTCAGGTCCGCCTCCAGGTGGTAGAGGCCGTGGTCGGCCAGGAGCGCGTCGACCAGGCCGCCGGTGCGCTTGACCTCGGTCAGCTCGCGCATCCGTTGCAGGTGGGCGCGGCGTTGGGTGTCCAGGTAGTCCTCGGCGGGACGGTCGAGCATCAGCGCCAGCACGACCTTGGCGAAGAGCACCGTCTGAAGGTGCGGCTCCGGCTCGACCGGCTGGGTCAGCCACTGGTCGACCTCGGTGGCGCCCCGGTCGGTGATGACGTAGCGCTTGCGGTCCGGCCCGGCCCCGGCCTCCACCTCGCTGATGACGACCTTGCCGTCGCGGGCGAGGCGGCTCAACGTCGAGTAGACCTGGCCGTACGGCAGCGGCTTGCCCCGGCCGAAGAAGGTGTCGTAGTCGCGCTTCAGGTCGTACCCGTGGCGCGGCTCCTGTTCGAGCAGGCCGAGGAGGGTCAGAGGAACACTCATGCGGCGACCATACACCCGGTGTATACCCCGAGTACATAGTTGCGCGGACAGGACGATCCGGTGTGTCCTGTCGATCCCGGGCGGTCCCGCTCGTATGAAGGGTGGGCGTCCGGCACGGGCCGGCGTCCCGTGAGGAGGAGACCGTGAAGCAGTACCTGATCAGCATGTACCAGCCCGTCGGCGGCCGGCCGGACCCGGAGTTCCTGGCCGGGGTGATGCGCGAGGTCCAGGCCATCGGCGACGAGCTGCGGGCGGCCGGCTCCTGGGTCTTCGGGCAGGGGCTGCACGCCCCGGACACCGCGACCGTGCTGCGGCCCAAGGACGGCGACGTGCTGGTCACCGACGGCCCGTACGCCGAGGGCAAGGAACACCTGGGCGGCGTCACCATCATCACCGCGCCGGACCTGGACGCCGCCCTGGAGTGGGGCCGCCGCTACGCCCTGGCCACCACCCTGCCGATCGAGGTCCGCCCCTTCCAGGGCGAGGCCTGACCGCCTCCGGTGCCACCCACCGAGACCGTCGAGCGGGTGTTCCGCGCCGAGTACGGGCGCGCCGTCGCGGTGCTGGTCCGCCTCCTCGGCGACATCGACCTCGCCGAGGAGGCGGTCCAGGAGGCCTTCGTCGCCGCGCTGCTGCGCTGGCCGTCGACCGGGGTGCCGCCCAGCCCCGCGGGCTGGATCATCACCACCGCCCGCAACCGGGCCGTCGACCGGTGGCGGCGGGAGGCTTCCCGTCCCCGACGGCACGCCCAGGCCGCCCTGCTGCACGCCCCCGACGTCCCCGCCGAGGAGGGGCCCGTGACCGACGACCGGCTCCGGCTGATCTTCACCTGCTGCCATCCGGCGCTGGCCGCTCCTACCCGGGTGGCGCTGACCCTGCGCCTGCTCGGCGGCCTGACCACCGCCGAGATCGCACGCGCCTTCCTGGTTCCCGAGCCGACGATGGCCCAGCGCCTGGTCCGGGCCAAGGCCAAGATCCGCGACGCCGCCATCCCGTACCGGGTGCCCCGCGACGCCGACCTGCCGGCCCGACTGGACGCGGTGCTCGCGGTGGTCTACCTGATCTTCACCGAGGGGCACACGGCCAGCGCGGGGGACCGGCTGGCCCGCGCCGAGCTCTGCGCGGAGGCGATCCGGCTGGGCCGGCTGCTGGTCGAGCTGATGCCCGACGAGCCGGAGGCGCTGGGCCTGCTCGCCCTGATGCTGCTCACCGAGGCGCGGCGGGAGGCCCGCACCGCACCGGACGGCGCCCTGGTGCCGCTGGCCGAGCAGGACCGGCGACGCTGGGACCGGGACCTGGTTCGGCAGGGGCAGCACCTGGTCCGCCGTTGCCTACGGCGGGACCGGCCGGGCCCGTACCAGATCCAGGCGGCGATCAACGCCGTGCACAGCGACGCGCCGGACGCCGCCGGCACCGACTGGGGTCAGATCCTCCAGCTGTACGACCAGCTGCTGGCCGGCGCCCCCGGACCGGTCGTGGCGTTGAACCGGGCCGTCGCGGTGGCCGAGGTGGCCGGCCCGGCCGCCGCGCTGGCCCAGGTCGACCGCCTCGACCTGGCCGGCTACCACGTCTTCCACGCGGTCCGGGCCGACCTGCTGCGCCGGCTGGACCGCCGCGACGAGGCCCGACAGGAGTACGCGGCCGCCGCCGCCCGGACCGGCAACCTGGCCGAGCGCGACTTCCTGCTGCGCCGCCGTGACCTGCTGGACGACCCTGGGTGACGTTTGTTCGGGGACCGTGGGCCCGGCACCTGCCTCCTGAGACGTCACAGGCCCTCCTCGGCGCTCCTCCGCGCGTGGACCCGTGGCGGCCCTGGGCCGGGGAGGTCGCGTCGCTGCCTATCGACCTGATGGCATAAACGACTCACGGAGTGGTCGACGCCCTGCCGGTCGCCGACGAGCCGAGGGGGCGAGGTCACCGGCACCCGGTCACGGGAAGCGCCGGCGGGGCGTCACCGTTGGCTGCCCGGTTTGCGGCGTCGGCCTGTGGCGAGGCGGGCCGGGCATCCCGGAGTTCCCTGAGTCGTTCGTGCTCTCAGGTCGATAGCGTCCCGGGTGATACCGGCCGGCATTGCTGAATCGGTCCGCGTGTCGAAGTGACACTGGCCGGCACTGCGAGGTCGGTCCGCCTCCGGAGTGCCACCGGCCGGCACCGCGAGGTCGGTCCTCGTTTCGAGTGACGTGGGCCGCAACTGCGAGGTGGGTCCGCGTTCCGGCCACCATGATCGGCCCGCTGCGGTGGCTGCCGCCGGACCCGCCCCGGCCGGGTGGTCGGCTCAGTCGGGACGGTCGGCGGCCAGGGTGCGCAGGATGCGCGCCAGGTCGGCGCGGTCGGCGGCGCTGAGCTCGCCGAAGAGCCGTTCGGCCTCGGCGGCGCGGGCGGCCCGCACGGCCTCGCCCACCCGGCTCCCCTCGGCGGTGGGGGCGACGAGCGTGGCCCGCCGGTCGACCGGGTCGGGACGGCGTTCGACCAGCCCCCGCTCCTCCAGCCCGTCGACCACCTCGGTGGCGGAGCGCGGGGCGATCCGCAGGTGGTCGGCGAGCGAACCGAGGCGCATCCCGCCGTGGCGGATCAGCACCTGCAGGGCGCGGCCCTGCCCGGGAGTGATCTCCAATGGCTCCAGGGTCTGCCGGGAGCGGTGCCGCAGCCGGCGGGCGACCTCCCAGAACGCCTCGGCGAGGGGCTGCTCGTCGTCGTCTCGAGGTGCTGCCGCGGTCACGGGAATACGGTAGCAGGAGTTCCTGTTGCAGCCTCACGATGAGGCAACCTCAGCATCAGTCGACAGGAAAGAGGCACTCCCCTTGGACTCACCCACCCCGTACCCCACCGAAGGCCGCCGGGGCGGCCGCGACGCCGGCCGGCAGGCCACTCCCGCCGAGAAGGCCCAGGCCCGCGAGGTGTCACTGCGCCGGATCGGCCGGCTCTTCACCGACCACCGCTGGCAGCTCGCCGCCGTCACGGCGATCATCGTGGCCTCATCGGTGCTCGCCATGGCCTCACCGTTCCTGCTCCGTGCCGTCATCGACCGCGCGCTGCCCGAGCGCGACCTGACCCTGCTGGTCCGGCTGGTGCTCGGCATGGTGGCGGTCGCCGCCGTCACCGCCGCCCTCGGCGTCGTGCAGACCTGGATCTCCACCCGGGTCGGCCAGCAGGTCATGCACCGGCTGCGCACCGACGTCTTCCGCCACCTCCAGCGCCAGTCGGTCTCCTTCTTCACCCGCACCCGCACCGGCGAGGTGCAGTCCCGGATCACCAACGACATCGGCGGGATGCAGTCGGTGGTCACCTCCACCGCCACCTCGATCGCCGCCAACCTCACCACCGTGGTCGCCACGGCCGTGGCCATGGCCGCGCTCTCCTGGCGACTCTCGCTGGTCTCCCTGGTCGTGCTGCCCCCGTCGATCTGGCTGTCCCGGCGGGTCGCCCGGCTGCGCCGGACCATCACCGCGCAGCGCCAGCGGGAACTGGCCGACCTCAACGTCACCGTCGAGGAGAGCTTGTCGATCAGCGGGGTCCAGCTGAGCAAGACCCTGGGCACCGGCCCGGCCCTGGTCGACCGCTTCACCGCCTCGTCGGCACGCCTGGTCGACCTGGAGCTCCGCTCCGAGCTGGCCGGTCGGTGGCGGATGGCCTCGATGAGCATCATCTTCGCCGCCATCCCGGCGGTCATCTACCTCAGCGCCGGCCTGCCCGGCACCGCCGGCACGCTGAGCATCGGCACCCTGGTCGCCTTCACCGCCTTGCAGGGCGCGCTGTTCCGGCCGCTGACCGGGTTGCTCAACGTCGGCGTCTCGCTGACCGCCTCGCTGGCCCTGTTCGCCCGCATCTTCGAATACCTCGACCTGCCCGTCGAGGTCGACGAGCCGGCCCACCCGGTGACCGTCGACCCGGCCCGGATCCGCGGCCACGTCCGGCTCGAGGACGTCACCTTCAGCTACCCGGGCAGCGACACCGCCGCCGTCGCCGGGGTCACCCTCGACGTGCCGGCGGGCGGCAGCCTGGCCCTGGTCGGCGAGACCGGCTCCGGCAAGAGCACCATCGCCGCCCTGCTGAGCCGGTTGCACGACCCGACCGCCGGTCGGATCACCATCGACGGGATCGACCTGCGCGACCTGCGGCTGCACGACCTGGCCGCCGTCGTGGGCGTGGTCAGCCAGGAGACGTACCTGCTGCACACCACCGTGCGGGAGAACCTGCGCTACGCCAGGCCGGACGCCACCGACGACGAGATCGTCGAGGCCGCCCGCGCGGCACAGGTCCACGACCTCATCGTCGCGCTCCCCGACGGGTACGACACCATGGTCGGCTCGCGGGGCCACCGGTTCTCCGGCGGCGAGAAGCAACGCCTGGCCATCGCCCGTACGCTGCTGCGCAACCCCCGCGTGCTGATCCTCGACGAGGCCACCAGCGCGCTGGACACCGAGACCGAACGGGCCGTGCAACGCGCCTTCGACGCCCTGGCGCAGGGGCGTACGACGATCACCATCGCCCACCGGCTCTCCACCGTGCGCAACGCCGACCAGATCGCCGTGCTCGACCACGGCCGGATCGTCGAGACCGGCACCCACGACACGCTGCTCGACCGCGCCGGCCGCTACGCCACCCTGGCCTCGTGAGCCGGCCCCGGACCACGGTCGCGCCCCGCTGCGGGGTTCAGGCGGCCAGGCGGCGTACCCGGGGGTCGGCGAGGGCGCGGGCCGCGGCGGCGAGCACCCCGCTCGCGCAGAGCGTCGGCGCGCCGACCAGGAACTCCTCCCGGTCCATCCACTCCACCTGCTCCACCCCCGGCCGGTCCAGCAGCGCCTGGTCCAGCGACCACGGCGCCTCGTCCGAGTAGCAGTCGTGCGCCTCGTCGCCGACCCGCAGTCCCCAGTGGAACGGGCCCAGCCGCTCCGGCCCGGCGTCGGACTCGTCGTGCGGCTCCAGCCAGTGCTCCTGCGGCTCCGCCGGGCTGACACCCACCTTCCTCGCCTCGATCAGGTCGGCCAGGCGCACCGGCGGCTCGCCGGCCTCGTCGACCGGCAGCAGCAGATCGGTCAGCTCGTCGGCGTGTTCCGGGCAGGAGCAGTCCGGCCGGCGGGGCGGTAGCCCGAGGCCGCCAGGCGGGGGAGAGGTGAGCATGGAACGCATCGTAGGGGCAGGACGCCGCTCTGTGGCCCCCACCGACTACCCCCTGTCGAAGGGTTGATGAACAATCTGCCACCGGGGTCGGATGCTCACGTACCGGGGATAAGCCGCGAAGCGGGCCGCTCGACGTGCCGCCCGATCGAAGGAGCGGCATGGTGAGATACCGAGCCTGTCGAGCCGCGTGCCAGCGGTCCCACCGTCGTCGAGGGGGTCTGTGGATGTCCTCCGAGCAGGGCGCGGTCCGAGGGCAGGCCGGCGTTCCCGTGCTGCCGGTGCCCACCGGCTGGGCCGGGCGACAGATCTCCGTACCCTTCACTGCTTCGATGGTCGGCCTGGCCGTGCTCGCCCTGGGCATGGTCGCCGGCCTGGTCTCCGCGGCCCGATCCGGCGACTCGGGTGCGGTGGCGTTGCTGGCGTTCGGGGCGGTCTTCCTGGTCCTGGTGGTCGGCTTCTCCGTCCGGTCGCGCCGGCTGCGCCCCGGCCGTGGCCGCCCGCCCACGCTGGTCGACGACCCGCACGGCGGGCAGGGGGTGCGGTTCGGCTACGCGACCGCACCGTACGTCTCACTCGGTGGCCTGCTGGCGCTGGCCGCGCTGGTCACCACGGCCGTGGCCGTGACCGCGATGTTCGCCGGGGTGGTCGGCGTGCTGCTCGGCGTCGGTCTCGCCGCCCTCGCGGTGCTGCTCGGGTGGTTCCTGGTGACCATGCTCCGGCTGGCACCGGGGGAGCTGGTGCTGTCGCCGGCCGGGATCCGGCACCGGGGCCTGGTCCACACCCAGTTCGTGCCCTGGCGGGACGTCTACCAGGTCTCGGCCAAGAGGGTGAACACCCCGCTGCTGGTGGTCAAGGCGAACATGTCCGACGGCACCCGGATGCGGCGGCTGACGGGTCGGTTCGGCACGCTGGAGTCCCGGCTGCTGCCGTTCGTGGCGGTCCGGCCCTACTGGCTGGCCGGCGATCCCGTGGTGGTCTACCACGCGTTGGCGTTCTATCACTCCCGTCCCGACCTCCGGCCGGAGCTGGGCACAGTCGCCGCCATGGAGCGGATCGCGGCGGGGCGGACGGTCGCAACCTCCTGAGACGTGGCAGGTGGGCCGGCCGATGTGGCGGGCCCGCCGGCCGGTCCGAGGTTGCTGTCCGCCGTCGGGCGGAGGCCGGCGAGCTGGACGTAGATCTCGCGCTTGGTGGTGGCCCGCCCCCGGCGGTCGATGACATAGCCGGTCACCCAGAGCCAGCCGTGATAGGTCGGCAGGTCGGACACGGACACGACGCGAAGGTTGAGGGTCCGGTCGCCGGCGAACTGCACCGAGGCCCGGCCGTCGATCCGCAGCAGGTCGCCAGGCTTGGGGCGCACCACTACCAGGGACCGTCGTTCGGTGGTCGGCACTCCCGCGCGTGCATGGTCTGCCAGTCGCGCAGTGCCCGCTTGAGCCGGTCATTCTCCTGCGTCAACAGGTCCACCCACCGGTGCAGGTCGGTCAGCTCGTCGGCGACCCGGGCCTGGAACTCGCGTACCTGATCAGGGTCGATGCCCCGGCGGCGCGGGTCGAACGTGCGGGTCCGTACCTCGTGCGGGGTCAACCGGGCCGGGCGGCCGGTCCCGTAGAGCCGGCCGGATCGATAGACCTGGGCCACGATGGTCCTTCCGGGGCAGGTCGGAGTAGGCAGGATCGATGAGATGGGTCGGGACGGGCACGCGCACCCGCCCCGACCGGGGGATGAGCCGAACTCGTTGCCACGCGAGGAGCGGCTGCCGATCAAACATATATGCCTAAGTCGTCCGTCGCAACACTCAGTTGTCTGTCGGGTTCGTGTCGTGATCAAATTGGCGTGCCACGCAAGGAGCGCCATGCCACAGACGCCGGACTACATCCGGATCTCGGATGAGATCATCGACGACCTGCACAGCGGAAAGGTGCAGCCGGGGGAGAAGCTGCCCTCAATCGCCGAGATGGCCGACCGCTTCGATGTCAGCTCGTCAACGATCCAGATGGTCTACGTCCGGCTGGAAGCCCTGCGGGTGATCCGGCGGCGTCAGGGTAAAGGCATCTTCGTCACGGACCCACAGACCTGGATGCGTGAGCCCTGACCGTCACCCGTTCGGATGGTGGCCCAGAGATCCACTGTGGTGAAAGCTTTTTGACATGAGGGCTTTTGTCGGTGTCACCGACCAGAAGTGGTACCGCTTCCTCGCCGCGCGCCCCGAGGTCGACGAGGTCAACTTCTGGCGGCCGTCTGGCGGCGGTTTCCAGGCGCTCATCCCCGGCGAGCCCTTCTTCTTCAAGGCACACCACCCGCTCAACCGGGTGGTCGGCGGGGGCTTCTTCAGCGGCTTCACCCGACTGCGGATATCCGAGGCGTGGGAGCTGTTCGGTGAGGCCAACGGCGTGACCAGCCTCGACGCCATGCGAGCCAGTGTCGGCCGGTACCGCAAGCAACCGATCGCACTCGACGAGGACCCCGTCATTGGTTGCATCTTCGTCCGGGGCACGAGGTTCTTCCCCGATGAGTCGACGGTGGACCCGCCGCCACGCTTCGCCCCGAACGTCGTGCAGGGAAAGACCTACGACCTCGCTGACAGATCCGTCGCGGGCTACTTCGACCTGCTGATCCACCGCCTGATCGGCACCACCGTCGAACTCGACCTCAGCGAGCCCTGGCACCGTCCCGGGCCCGTCTACGGCGACCCTCGTCTTGTGCCGCAGCGACTGGGCCAGCAGTCGTTCAAGGCCGTCGTGCTCGGTGCCTACGAGCGTCGGTGCGCGATCACCGGCAACAAGGTCCAGCCCGTGTTGCAGGCGGCGCACATTCGGCCGCTGCCCAACGGGGGCGAACACCGGATCGACAACGGCCTCCTGCTCAAGTCGGACGTGCACATTCTCTTCGACCGGGGATACCTAGCCGTGGACCCGAAGTACCGGCTGCTGGTCAGCCCTCGGCTGCGCAGCGAGTTCGGCAACGGCGATCAGTTCTACGCCAAGGCGGGCCAGCAGATCGCGCTCCCGGCACGGCGAGGCGATCGGCCGAACGTCGAGTTTCTGGAGTGGCACCTCGATTCCGTCTTCAAGGCTGCCTGACCGCGACCAACGCCGATTACTGCTCGTCAATGGTGAAGGTCGTCCCAGGTCGTCCTACCCAGGATGAGGACCGCCGCGACCGCCAGCATCGGTCCGGCGGCGGCGAGGAGCGCGCCGCGCCGCCACAGGGCGCGCCGCCGCTCCAGGTCGGCGGTCCGGTGCAGTCGTACCGCTGCCGCCTGTCAGGAGCCGGCACCGGTGGTCTCCGGCCCGGCCTCGCCGGGGCGCACCGGCTCGGTCGCCGAATCGTCCGCCGCCGGCTCGGACGCGGGTCCGGGCTGCGCGGGTACGCCGCCACCGGCCGCGGGGGAGGGCACGTCGACCGCCAGCAGCGGCCAGAAGACGTCCCGGTCCCGCTGCCGTTGGCGCAGCAGCTCCCCGCTCCACTCGGCGGCGGCCCGCTGGTCCTCGGCCATCCTGCGCGCCGCGTCGTCCAGCGCCTCCCGCGTCTCCCGGTCGACCGCCCCGGACACCGGTCCGGCCGTGAACTCCTCCAGCAGGTCCACCCACCGCCGGTTGAGCTGCTCCACGCACTCCGCCCGTCTCAGCTGCACCTCGTACTGACCTTCCAGGTTGACCAGTTGCTCGCTGTACGGCAGCAGCGCCTGCCGGACCGCCTCGTCGAGGCGTACCCAGACGTCGACCCGGCAGGTCAGTTCGGTGTCGCCGTCGCGGAACTGCCACGGCGGCTGGCCGGCCACCGCGCGTTGCAGCGCCACCTCCAGCTCGCCGGCCTGGTGCGGTGGAAACGTCCGGGCGGCCGCCGCGGCGAGCCGGGTCAGCCGCAGGATCGCCCTGGGCCGCACCTGCCGGACGTGCCAGCCCAGCAGGTCGGTGGAGAGCCCGGTACCGGTCCAGGTGAGGGTGGCGTGCACGGTGAACTGGAAGACGTAGCCGCGGGCCGGTACGACGATCGCCCCGGCGGCGTCCCGCAGCTGCGTGGGCCGCGCGGGCGACGGCGGTGGTGGGGCCGGCTGTGGGGGCGGGCTGACCGGCAGGTCCACCACCAGGTCCCGCCAGGCGTCGGCGATCCGCGCGCGGGCCGCCCGCCACCACCGGGCACCGACCGTCATGGCCGACGACGCCGGTCCGGCCGCCGGTGCCGGCCCCGCCGTACGGTGACCGGCCCACGGCGGGCGCGGAGGGAACGGCGCACCGGGACGGGCCGGGTCGTCGAACGGCTCGGCCGGGCGCGGACGATACGGCCCACCGGCGCGCGCCGGGTCGCCGGACGGCCCGGGCGGACGCGGACGGCGGTCGGACGGCTCAGGTGGACGCGGGCGTTCGTCGGACGGCTCGGGGGACCTGGGCTGCAAGGGTGGCGGTGGGCCCGGGCGGTGGTCGGACGGCTCCGGGCCGACGGTCTCGGTCATGGCACCCCTGTCCGCCGTGCCCCGGACAGGAGGCTCGGCACGTCGCGCAGGCGGGGGTGGGTGACGGTGGCGCGCCTCGCGGCGGCCGCTCGTCACGCTAACAAGCGGTGGGCCGGCCGCTCGGCCGCCGCGCGGAGGCGATCAGTCGGCGGTCAGGTGGCGCACGATCGTCGCCGCCGGCCCGTCGGTCATCAGGATCGTGTAGTGGTTGGCATCGACCAGCTCGGTGACCAGCCACGGGGCCCGCTGCCGCCAGTGCGCGACCACCGGCTCGGGCAGCATGCCGGGCGGCTGGCCGAACATCCCGCGCGGGGCGTACAGCAGCGCGGTCGGCACGCGCAGCGCCAGCAGGTCGTCGCCGAACGAGTCGTTCCCGGTCAGCAGGTCCCGCCCGTCGGCGCGGACCGCCTCCGGGTCGACCCGGGAGCGCACCGCACCCGGCGCACCCGTCGCGTCGTAGCGGGCGTAGGCGGTCAGGTCGTCGCTCCACTGCGCGGCCAGCGCCGGATGGTTCCGGAACACGTCGACGTACGCCTCCTGGGACGGGTAGGTCTCGCGCAGCCGGGCGATCGCCGGGCCGAGGGTGGCGGTGAGCACCGCGTCGACGTCGAGATCGAACCCGGGGGGCACCGGCAGCGGCAGCCCGCCGTCGACGAGGACCAGCCGGGTGAACAGCTCCGGCACGCGGGCGGCGGCGCGCAGGGCCGCGTACGCCCCCATGGACTGGCCGACCAGCGCGACCGGCCGGCCCTGGCCGAACTGGACGGCGGCGGCGTGGATGTCCTCGGCGTGCCGGGACATCCCGTACGGGCCGGGCAGCGTGTTGCTGCCGCCCCGGCCGCGCAGGTCCAGCGCGATCAGGCTCCAGTCGTCGGGCAGGTGCCGCCCGACGGTGCGGAAGGCCATGCCGGAGGCGGTGATGCCGTGCGCGGCCACGGCGATCCTCGGGCCGGTGCCGAACCGTAGCGCGTTCAGCGTGCCGTCCGGCACCTGCACCGTCACCTGTTCCATCGGTCAACCTCTCGTAGGGGTCGGGTCGAGTCGGGTGGCCAGGTCGAGGGCGGCGCGGACCGGGTCGTCCGACCACCGGCCGGCGAAGCCGTCGAGGAGTCGCCACCCGGCGCGCAGCAGGGTGCGCTGCCTCTCCACGTGTGCCGCTATCCCGTCGGGGTGGACCGCGCAGATCATCCCGACCGCCCGCGCGTCGTCGCCGACGCACAGGTCCACCCGCCACCGCCCGACCGGGTAGTCCACCCGGACCGGCAACCCCATCCGGCGCAGCTCCGCGGCGAGGCGCGCCACCCACTCGTGGTCGGGGGTCTGCGGCCCGGCGTCGGCCGGCTCGGGGCCCCGCGCCGCGTACCGGAGGTAGTCGGCGAGCAGCCCGGTCGGCGCGTCCAGCGAGGTGACCATCGTCAGCCGCTGCCGGGCGCGGGTGACCAGCACGTTGAACAGGTTCGGCTCGGCGGCGAACCGGTGCCGGGCCGGCGGGTCGGCGTCGACCAGGCCGAGGGAGGCGACCACCAGGTCCGCCTCACTGCCCTGGAAGCCGTGCACGGTGCCGCAGCGCAGGCCCAGCCGCTCGATCTCCGGCGCCTCGAACGCGGCCAGCAGCGCCGCCTCGAGGGCGTCGGCCTGCGCCCGGAACGGGCTGAGCACGGCGATCCCGCCCGCCGGCGGGTCGTCGGCCAGCTTCCGGAGCAGATCGACCACGGCGTGCACCTCGGCCCGGTTGACCCCGTCGACCACCTCGGCGTCGGCCACCCGGAGCACGTCGATCACGTCGGCCCGCTCGTTGCCGGGATGCCGGGTCACCAGCTCCAGCCGGCCGGCGTAGAACCGGCGGGCGGAGAAGCCGATCAGGTGCGGCGCGGAGCGGTAGTGCTCGCCGAGCCAGGTGACCGGCGCCGCGCCGGCGGCCACGTCGAAGGCGCTGGAGCGGCGGACGTCCAACCGGTCGGCCAACGCCGCCAGGCCGTGCCGGCGCAGCGTGGCGGTGACGTCCACGTCGGCGACGAAGGAGACGAACCGCAGCTGCCGGGGGTCCCCGGCGACCAGCGTCCGGCGGGCCCGGGCCAGCACCGGCGCCGCCCGCAGCTGGTCGACGTGCGCGGCCTCGTCCAGCACCACCAGGTCGAACATGCCGGGCACCGGCGGCAGCAGGTCCTCCACGTCGGTGACCGTGCCGACCCACAGCGGCAGCGCCCGGACCAGCGCCGGCGCGTCCAGGTCGGCCAGCAGCTCCCGGCGGCGGTTGCGCCCGGCGCGCAGTGCCGCTCCGAGCGCCGCCGCGCTGCGCCGGCCCGGGCCGTCCCACCGCCGGGCACTGGCCGCCCGGTGCCGCATCGCCGTGCCGACCGCCGTGGCCAGCGCGGCGTCCGCGTCCACCAACGCCCGCCAGGCGGACCCCAGGTCGCTGCCGCCCCCGGCGGCGAGCCGGCCCGCGGCCCGTCCGGCGGCCGCCGCCCGCACCGCCGCCCGCAACCGGTCCACGGGTACGTCCGCCGCGGCGCCGGTCAGCCGGGCCAGCCGACGTCGGGCCCGGCCCCGCCGCACCCGCCGCCACCACCCGTCCGCCTCGGCCGTGACGGCGTCGAGGGCGGCCCGCGCCGCCGGCAGGTCGGCGTCCGGGTGAAACAGCGCGGGCGCGTCGGCCGCCAGGGCGGGCAGCAGCGGCTGCCAGTCGGGCAGCTCCGCGGCGAGCCGTTCGGTGTCCAGGGCGGCGTCGATGCCGGCCCGGATCACCCGCACCCGCTCCCGGGCCTCGGCCACCGCCGCGTCGGCGTCGCGCAGTCGCGCGTCGTCCGCACCCGCGGGCGCCCCACCGGCCAGCTCGACGGCGATGGTCTCCCGCCGCTCGGCGTCGCCGAAGAGCACCGGCGCGGGCCCGGGCCGGCGGCGCAGCAGCTCGCCGAGGACGTCGGCCGCGTGCACCGAGCGGGTCGCCACCAGCACCGACCCGCCCCGGTCCACGACGTCCAGCGCGGCGGCGACCAGGGTGTGGCTCTTGCCGGTGCCGGGCGGCCCGGAGACCACCACCACCGGCTCGGTCCGGGTCCGGCGCACCACGTCCCGCTGGGCGGCGTTCAACGGCAGCGGCGACAGCAGGCCGTCGTCGTCGGCGCCGACCCGCGCCTGCGGGTCGGCGAGCCGGCCCTGATCGGCGGGGCCGGCCGGCGCGGGCGGGGCGGGGGAGTCGACGTACACCCGGGCCAGCGCGGTGTCGGCGAGCCCGGGGCGGCCCGCCCAGCTCAGCAGGGTGTCGCGCAGCCCACCGGCCACCACGTCGCGGCTGACGAAGAGGCCGGCCACGGCGAGCCCGGTCAGCGTCGTGTCGTCGATCCGGGCCGGCGCCCGGGCCGCCACCTCGGCCACGATCAGCCCGACGGCCTGCGCCGCGGTCCGCAGCCAGGCGGCCGTGCCCGGCGCGGCCAGCCAGCCCGGCTCGGCCAGGCCCGGCGCCGCCTCCAGCCGGGCGGCCAGCTCCCGGTCCTCGACCAGCGGGCTCAGTTCCAGGTCGCCGGCCGGGGCCACCCGGTAGCCGCGCATCGTGCGTTCCAGCCGCACCGGCTGGGCCAGCAGCGGGGTACGTACCCGCCGGGAGCCCGCGTCGGTCGGCACGGCGCCGACCACGAAGGCCAGCCCGCGGCGCAGGATCCGCTCGTCGCGGTGCAGGGCGTCCAGGGCGGCCAGCCGGTCCGTGCGGGCGTCGCGGGGCGCCCGGTCCGGGGCGGGCAGCCAGATCAGCGGGCGGCCGGCGCCGGACACGTCGAGGACCCGCTCGGCGCCGGCCGGGGCCAGGTCGGCGAGCGCCGCGAGGATCGTCGCCGGCCGCACCCGGCGATTCTGCCCCACCGGCGGCGGTCGCGACGGCCCGCGGTGACGCCGACCGTACGGAGCTGGGCGAGCCGCGCCGCCGGGTGGCCGTCGCGCTGTCCGGGCAGCCCGGTGGCGGCGCCTGACCGCCGGTCAGTCCGGCTGGTCGAGGATCGCGGCGAACCGCTCCTCGGCCAGGTCCAGCTGACCGAAGATGTGCCGCTTCACCGGCGCCGACAGCGGGGTGTCCGGCCGCCCGATCAGCTCCCGCAAGACCGGCACCAGCGGCCGGTACTTGGCCGCCAGCCGGGCCACCTTGGGGCCCAGGGTGTGGATCACCCCGACCCCGTTGTCGGTGAAGTCGGAGACCTTGATGACCCGCGCCCACGGGTCGGCGTCCAGGCTGGCCGCCACGTGCTCGCGGTACTGCTGGTGCCGGTCGCGGTCCGGGTCGTACTCGGGATTGGTGACCGCGGCGACCAGGCCCGCCACCCGCGGGCCGAACCGGGCCGTCAGCGTGGCCAGCGCGGCCCCGGTGAGGTCCCCGTCGGCGCCGGGGCCGGCCAGCTCCGCCGGGTGGTCCTCCACCGCGTCGTGCAGCAACCCGGCGACGATCACGTCCACGTCGCGCACCTGGTAGTGGTGCATCATCCGGATCGCCACCCGCAGCAGGTGGTTCAGGTACGGCTCGCGCACCCGCCGGTCGTCGCGGTGCAGCTCGGCGGCGAGGTCGAGGGCCGCGGTGAGGCGTTCCCGGGCGGCCGGACCGAACGCGTCGGTCTCCATCCGGAACCGTTCCAGCAGCCCCGGTTCCCCGTGGATCTCGGTGATCGCGTGCATCGGCATGGTCGCGAGGTACGCGGGGAACGTCATGGATCACTTATAGCGGATCTTCACTACCCACCGGGACCCCGCCGTCACCGGCACGACACGACCGGCCCGGCTCAGGAGTCGCCGGAGACCCGCTTCACCAGCCGGACCGTGGTGCCGGTCGGGGAGCCCTCGACCCGGGCCTCGTCCATCAGCCGGGCCATGATCAGCCGGCCGCGGCCCCGGTCGAACCCGCTCGCCGCGGTGTCCCGCCACCCACCGGTGTCGGTCACCTCGATCTCCAGCCGGTCGGCGCGCAGCCGCCCCCGCACCGTCGTCGTGCCGCCCGCGGCGAACCGGTAGCCGTGCTCGATCGCGTTGGCGCACGCCTCACCCACCGCGATCAGCACCGCCTCCGCGTCCGACGCGCCCACCCCCAGCTCGGCCAGCCAGTCGCGCAGCGCCTCCCGGGTGGGGTGCAGCTGCGCCGGCTCGGCCGCCAGCGTGGCGTGGAACACCACCGGCTCCCGGTGCCGGTAGACCAGCACCGCCACGTCGTCGTCGCGTACCTCCGGCAGCAGGTCCCGGCAGAGCCGGTCCACCAGCTGCCCCTCCGGCAGGCCACGCCCGACGGCCAGCGTGTCCACCGCCCGGGAGATGCCGGCGTCGATCAGCTCCCGCCGCCGCTCCACCAGCCCGTCGGTGTAGAGCAGCAGCGTCGACCCGGCCCGCAGCTGCGCGCCGGCCTCCGGCCGGCCACTCACCGCCACACTGGCCAGCGGCACCGAACCGGCCCGGTCCAGCAGCTCGTGGCTGCCGTCCGGATGCATCAGCACGCCCGGCGGGTGGCCCGCGCACGAGTAGCGCAGCACCCCCAACGACCGGTCGACGATCGCGCAGAACACCGTGGTGTTGCCGCCGCCCGGCACCATCCGGGCGAAGTCGTCCAGCGCCCCGAGCACCTCCGCCGGGCTCTTGGCCTGCAACAACAGTGCCCGGCAGGCGTTGCGCAGCTGACCCATCACGGTCGCCGCGGGCAGGCCCCGGCCGACGCAGTCGCCGACCACCACACCGACCAGGTCACCCGGCAGCGGCACCACGTCGTACCAGTCGCCGCCCACCTCCAGCGGACGCACCGCCGGCTCGTAGCGGACCGCGAACCCGGTCGGCAGCTCAACCGGCCCCAGCATGGCCCGCTGCATGGCCAACGCCACCGCCCGCTGCGTCTCGTACGCCCGGGCCCGCACCAGCGCCTGCGCCAGCGCCGCGCAGAGCTGCCGCAGCAGCGGCAGGTCCACCGCGGCCACCGGGCGCGGCGGGTCCACCTCCAGCCACACCCCGCCCTCGGCACCCGGTTCGATCCGCGTGCCCACGCCGGTCAACCGGCCCCCGGCGTCCCGGTCGAGGTATGGCTCCCCGTCCGGCCGCAGCCCGGCGAGCACCTCGCGGACCCGGGCGGAGAGGCCGATCCCGGCCTCCACCACCACCGGCGCCCCCGCCCCGTCCAGGGCGACGGCCACGCCGCGCGCCCCGCGGACCACCTCACACAGCTCACCGAGCCCCGCGTCCAGCACCTCGGCGATGTCCGACGCCCCGGCGAGCCGGGAGGCCAGCGTGGCCAGCGCCTCGCTGCGGGCCACCGCACCGACCTCGGTGGTGACGTCCCGCAGGGTGGCCACGTAGAGCCGACGGTCGGTGCGCGGCTCACGGACCGAGTTGTAGACCGCCTCCACCCAGATCCGGTGCCCGTCGGTGTGCCGCATCGGCAGCGTCACCCGACCGCTGCCCACCCGCAGCGCGTCGGCGAACGCGGCCACGATCCGGTGGTGCTGCGCCGGCTCCAGCTCGGCGTCCGGCCACCACCGCGCGGTCGGGGCCGGCAGCTCGATCCGCTCCGACCCGATCAGCCGGAAGTACGCGTCGTTCGCCTCCACCAGCGTGCCGTCCGGCTCCACCACCGCGAACGCGTCCTGCAACGAGTCGATCAGCGCCGCCCGCCAGGTCGCCTCGTGACTGCGCAACCGGGACAGCTCCAGGTGCGACCGCACCCGGGCCAGCAGCTCCTCCGAGGAGAAGGGCTTGGCCAGGTAGTCGTCGGCGCCGGCGCGCAACCCCTCGACCGCGGCCTCCTCGCCGGCCCGGGCCGAGAGCACGATCACCGGCAGGCCCGCGGTGCGCCGGTCCGCGCGCAACTCCCGCAGCAGCCCCGTCCCGTCCAGCCGGGGCATCATCATGTCGGTCAGCACCAGGTCCGGCGGGTCGGCGAGCGCCGAGGCCAGGCCGTCGCGCCCGTCGGTCGCCGTGCGCACCCGGTAGTGCGGCGCCAGCAGGCCGGACAGGAACGCCCGCAGGTCGGCGTTGTCCTCCACCACCAGCACCGTCGGCGTGTCCCGGGGGTGGGCGACCGCGGCGGCGCCGAAACCGCCGCCCGGCGTCGCGGTCGCGGGCTCCAGCGCCGGGTACGCCGCCCGGTCCGGCCGCCGCAGCACGTCCGCCGCCGGCTCGCCCCCCGCTTCGCCGTACGGCAGCCGGACGGTGAACGTGGAGCCCTCGCCCTGCACCGAGCGCACCGCCACCGTGCCGCCGTGCAGCCGGACCAGCTGCTGGACCAGGGCCAGCCCGATGCCGGTGCCCTCGGCGGAACGGCCGACCGCCCCCGGCACCCGGTGGAAGCGGCGGAACAGCAGCGGCTGCTGGTCGGCGGGGATGCCGATCCCGGTGTCGGTGACCGTCAGGGTGACCTGCTCGGCGTCACCGCGCAGCCGCACCTCGATCCCGCCGTGCAGGGTGTACTTCAGGGCGTTGGAGAGCAGGTTGGTGATCACCTTCTCCCACATGTCCCGGTCGACGTGGCCGGTACGCGGCAGCGGGTCGACGTCCACCCGGTAGGTCAGCCCGGCCTGGCGTACGGCGTGGTCGAACGACTCGACGACCCCGGTGGTGAGCGCCGCCAGGTCGGTCGGGCTGCGCTCCGGGTCCAGCCGGCCGCCCTCGATCCGGGCGAAGTCCAGCATGTCGTTGACCAGCCGGCGCAGCCGCCCCACGTTGCGGCTGACCAGCTCCAGCCGCTGCCGCTGCACCGCCGGCAGCGGGTCCCGTTCGTCGGCCAGGCTCTCCTGCACCGGGGCGCTGATCAGGGTCAGCGGGGTGCGCAGCTCGTGGCTGACGTCGGTGAAGAACTCGGTCTTGGCCCGGTCCAGCTCGGCCAGGGCCACCGCCCGCCGCCGCTGGGCCTCGTACGCCAGCACGTCGGTCAGCGCCGTGGAGACCCGGCTGCCGACCAGCTCGATGAAGTGCCGGTACGGCTCGTCCAGCGGCAGGTAGGGGCTCACCCCGAGCACCAGCACCCCCACCGTGCGGCTGCGCCCGGTGGCCAGCAGCGGCAGCACCACCGCGTCGACCACCGGCGGTGGACCGGCCAGCTGCTCCGGCCGCCGCGTCTGGGGCAGGAGGTCACCCAGGCCGGTGATCCGGGTCGGCAGGCCGGTGCGCAGCGCCTCGATCACCTCGGGTCGGCGGTGCGTCTCGGTCAGCCCGTCGGGCATGGTGTCGCCGAACGAGGCGACCAGGGTCAGCTCGCCGGGCGCCGACCCGCCCTGCTCCTCCTCGCCGACGGCGGCGAACAGGTGGTCGTACAGGTGGATCTGGCCGACCAGCAGGTCCGCGCCGTCCCCGGCCAGCACCCGGGCCGCCGCGCGGGCGGCGTCGCCCGCCGTGTCGGCCTCGGCGATCGAGAGGTCACCCAACTCGCGCAGCAGCGCCAGCCGGCGGTCGCCGACCACCGGGCCGGTCACGTCGGAGGTGGCCACGAAGACCCCCACCACCGCCCCCGAGTCGTCGTGGATCGGGCTGTAGGAGAACGTCCAGTACGTCTCCTCCCAGTACCCGCGCCGGTACATGTAGAGCATGGTGCGATCGCCGTGCGCCGACCCGCCCCCGGCCAGCACCCCGTCGGCGAGCGGGCCCATCGCGTCCCACACGTCCGGCCAGCACTGCGCGGCGGGCTGCCCGATGGCGGCCGGGTACTTGTCGCCGAGCATCGGGGTGTAGGCGTGGTTGAAGATCTGCACCAGCTCCGGCCCCCACCAGACCAGCATGGGGATGGTCGACGGGAGCACCGTGCGGATCGCCGCCCGCAGCTCGGCCGGCCAGGTGTCCACCGGCCCCAACGGCGTGGCGGCCCAGTCGGTCGCCCGGTGCGCCGCGCTGGTCGGGTCGTGGCCGGGGAAGAGCCGCGCGAGGGCGTCCCGCCCCGTCGCGTCGTCGCCCGTCCCACCGGTCACTGGCGGCCACCTTCCGTCCTCGTCGCCCGGGCGTACGCCTCCGTACCGGTACCCGCGGCACCCATTGTCCCCACTGCGCGACCAGTTCGAACGCCCACCCGCCTGTGAGCTGGCGCGCGCCCCGCACCGGAGCGGCGCAACCACGCCGCGCGGGCGTCCGGACCGGCGCAGAATCGACGGATGGACCGCCTGTGGGAGGCACTGCTCGGGTTGCCGCCCGCGTTGGTCCTCCTCCTGGCCTTCCTGCTGCCGGCGCTGGAGGCGTCGACCTTCCTCGGGCTGCTGGTGCCCGGGGAGATCGCCGTGCTGCTCGGCGGCGTGTACGCCCACGACGGGCGGCTGCCGCTGGTGGCGGTGGTGCTCGCCGCGCTGGCCGGGGCGGTCCTCGGCGACCAGGTCGGCTACCTGGTGGGCCGCCGGTACGGCCGCCGGCTACTGGACCGGACCCCGCGCCGGTTCGTCCGCTCCGACGAACTGGCCCGCGCCCTCGACCTGGTCCGGCGCCGGGGAGCGGCGGCGGTGGTGGTGGGGCGGTGGGCGGCGGCGCTGCGGGCGCTGGTGCCCGGGCTGGCCGGGCTCAGCGGCATCCCACGGCGGGCGTTCACCCTGGCCAACCTCGCCGGCGGCGCGCTCTGGGCCGTCGCGGTGAGCGGGCTCGGCTACCTGGCGGGGGCGTCGTACCGGCTGGTGGAGCGGCGGCTCGGGCTCGGCGGCGAGGCGCTGCTGGCGCTGGTGGTCGTGGTGGTGCTGGTCCGGTTCTGGCGGCACCGCAGGTCGGCGCGGCACCGGGGCTGACCGGCCGGGTTCAGTGCGGCGGCCGGCCCTGCACCCGGTACGCGATGGCCTCGTGCCAGGTGTGCGGATAGACGCCCACCTCGAAGTAGCGGCGGAACCGGTTGATCGGGGCGTTGGCGTGGTCGTGCCAGAGCAGCCAGACCGGCGCCACGGTGAACAGCACCCAGTTCGCGGCCACCAGCGGCAGGTAGAGCGGGCCGAGCAGCCGGGCCTGGAGGATGTGTACGTCCTCGTGCCGCTGGATGCCCGGTGACGCGCCCGCGCAGACCGTGCCGACGGTGGTGGCGTACCGGGGCCAGACCCCCTCGACCAGGTTGATCCGGCCCCGGTGCCGGCAGGTCTCGCGGTCGAGTCGGTGCCCGGCGGCCAGGTGCCCGGCGAGGAACGCGGCGCCGAGCGCGGTGTTCGGCAGGCTCCAGGTGTGGTCGACGGCGAAGAGCAGCACGCCCCGGGCGTCCGGCCGGTACGCGCCGGTGGTGGCCACCGCCCAGCCGAACGGCACGCCGAGCAGCAGCCCGGCGACGACGCCCACCGCCAGTCCCGGCCGGCCACCGGCCGCCGCGCCGAGCAGGGCGCCGGCCACCACCTGGACCAGCGCGGTGAGGATGCCGAAGCCCACGCCGATCACCTCCCAGCCGGCTGTCAGTGTGCCTGCGCGCCGCCCGCCCCTGCGGCGGGCGGCGTCGGCCCGGGGATGATCCGGAAGACCGGATAGCGGGCGGCGATCGGCGCGAACTCGGCGACCGGGGCGTGCCGGTCCACCGGCAGGTGCGCCCGGGCCCCCGGGGCGAGGGCCAGGTAGCGGCGCAGGATCGGGGCCCGCTCGGCCTCCGGCACCTCGTCGAGGCGGACCTGCTCCCGGTCGCCGTGCCGCAGCACCGCCCGGCCGCCGGCGGCCCGGACGTTGCGGACCCAGTTGGCGTCCTCGCCGAGCATCGAGACCAGGTAACGCCCACCCCCGTGGTCCGCCACGACCACCGGCACCTCCACGGTCCGGCCGGTACGCCGACCGGGCACCTCCAGGGTGACCCAGTTCCGGGGCGCCCACCCGACGGAGAACTGCCGGGCGGCGAACCGGTTCAGCGACCGGGCGAGCCAGTTCGGCCGGCCGTCCCGGTACATCCACCGCCGGTGCCGGGCGAACAGCCCGCCGGGGCTCCTGGTGTCCATCGCGACCCTCCCTCTGCCGACCGCCCCTTCATCGGACCGCTGCCGCGCCGGTGGCGGCAGGGCCGAGGGGCCCGTCGTCGCGGGCCGGTCAGCTCGCCCGGCGGCCCCGCGCCGGATCGCCCAGCGGCACCACCCGCCGGTCGCCAACCCGGGTCATCGTGGCCAGCGGCCGGGTGGCCAGGGCCACGAGCCGGGCCAGCCCGGGGCGGCCCTGCCGGCGCAGCAGGGGCGGCCCGAGCCGCTGCATCACCGCGGTGAGCGCCGGCAGCGGCCGGCCGAAGAGGGTCAGCTCCCGGATCAGCCCCGCAGCGTCCAGCCGCAGCAGCTGCGCCTCCTCGACCTGCTGGCCGTCGACCGTGCCGTGGAAGAACAGCGCCCGGGTGTCCCCGGAGCCGACGGCGGTGTGGAACCGGATGCCGTCGATCACCCCGTACGCGGCGGCCAGCATGTCGCCCACCTGGGCCGGCCCGTGGAAGCGGAACCGGGCGGTCAGCGGGGAGATCACCGCCACGTCGGGGGCGAGGCAGCGCACCGCCTCGGCGGCGTCGGCCCGTTCCCCGGCGGCCCGCCACCGGGCGATCGTGCGGTCGTACCGGTCGTCGCCGGTGGGTTCCATGGCCGCCTCCCGCGCTCGCCGGCCGCAGTGGGCCGGAGTGCCCCGTCGTCATCGTGCCAGTAGGAGTCGGCGCCGTGACCCCGCCGGGTCGGTGGATCAGGCCGGCGGTGGGGTCCAGTCCGCGTACCGGGCCATCGCCCGCAGCGCCATCCGGGCCGGGGTGAGTCGCAGGACGGTGTCGCGGGCGGCCACCGCGAGGGGGTTGCGCAGCTGCTGGCCGTACCGGCCGGCGCGCAGCGACGCCCGGGCCACCTCCTGGGTACGCGGCCGCCGCTGCCGGTCGTACGCGGCCAGCGCGGACGACACGTGGGCCGGTCCGGTGGCGCACGCCGCGCCGAGCGTCACCGCGTCCTCCAGCGCCAGTTGGGCGCCCTGTCCCAGGTTGGGGGTCATGGCGTGCGCCGCGTCGCCGAGCAGCGCCACCCGTCCCCGGACGTACGACGGGAGCGGGGTGGCGAGGTGCTGGATGTCGTGCCTCAGCACGGCCTCCGTCGGGGTGGCGGCGACCAGTGCCGGGATCGGGTCGTGCCAGGACCCGAAGCGGTCGAGCACGGCGCGCCGACCGTCGGTGTCGCGGCCACCGGGCGGGGCGGTCACCGCGCCGTACCAGTAGATCCGCCCGTCGCCCATCGGCACGATGCCGAACTCGGCGCCCGGGCCCCAGGTGACCGCCGTGGGCAGCGGGTGCGGCCAGGCCAGCACGGCGCGCCAGGCCGTGGAGCCGGCGTACAGCGGGGGCGGAAGGTCGGGCCAGAGCCGGGTGCGCAGCACGCTGCGCAGGCCGTCGGCGCCGACCACCAGATCGCCCCGGACGGTCGCGGCGCTGCCGGCGGCGCGGTAGTGGACGTCGCCGGTGGCGGGCTCCACGTCGGTGACCCGGGCGCCGGTGACCAGCGTGTCCGCCGGCAGCGCGGCGCGCAGCAGGGCGTGCAGCTCGGCCCGGTGGATGCCGACCGCGCTGGTGCCCAGCGTGCGTTCCAGTTCCGCCGCGGGCACCCGGGACAGCCAGCGCCCGCTCCGGTCGCGCAGGCCGCCGGCGGTGTCGGTCCGACCGTGGGCCCGGACGGCGACGCCGAGGTCCAGCGCGTCGAGGGCGCGCAGGCCGTTGGCCGTCAGAGACAGGCCCGCGCCGATCTCCCGTGGCTCGGCGGTGCGCTCCAGCACGCTGACCCGCCAGCCGTGGCGGTGCAGCGCCAGCGCCGCCGCGAGACCGCCGATGCCGCCGCCGACCACGATCGCCCGTCCCGAGGTCATGGCGCCCTCCCGCTTCTTCTACATCTGTAGAAGCTCATACTACCGCCGTGGCACCGGTGGCAGGGGAGCAGCGCTCGGGCGGTCGGAGCGCCCGGGTGGCGGCGCTCGCCGACGCGGCCATCGCGCTGCTCGCCGAGGGCGGGATGCGGTCACTGACCCACCGGGCGGTGGACGCACGCGCCGGCATGCCGCTCGGCACCACCTCGGCCTATCTGCGCACCCGGCAGGCGCTGATCGAGGCGGTGGTGCAGCGGCTGGCCGACCTGGACCGGGCGGACATCGCCGCCGAGGAACTCCCCGCCGACCCGCAGGCCACCGCCCTCCCGGCCCGGCTCACCGCCGCGGACCTCGACCGGCTCGCCGTCGGGATCGCGGCGGTGCTCGACCACTGGCTGACCGTGGGCCGCGACCGCACCCTGGCCCGGTACGCCTGCCTGCTCGAGGCGGTGCACCGCCCCGAACTGCGCCGCATCCTCGACCACGGCACGGTGCTCCGGGTGCAGGCCCGCGACCTGCTCGCCCGGGCCGGCGCCCCCGACCCCCGGCGGCAGGGCGACCAGTTCGTCGCCTTCGTCGACGGCCTGCTCTTCGACCGGCTGGTGGGCGCGGGCGCCCTCGACGCCCCGCCGCCGGGCAGCCCCCGGAGCCGGGACGACCTGCGCGCCGCCGTGCGGGCGGCGTTGCGAGGGTTCACCGGGACGTGACGTGGCGCCCGTCGGACGCGCCGCGCTGGCGAGCGGGGCGGGCGAGGAGCACCCTGGGTGGGTCGATCAACCCGGGAGGATGCGGCGATGGCGCGGTGGACTTGGCTGCGTACGGCCCTGCGGCGGCTGCGGGCCGGCTGGCTGCCGGTGGTCGAGGCGACCCTGGCCGCGACCATCGCCTGGCTGCTCGCCACCCGGTTGGTCGGCCACCCGCAGCCGTTCTTCGCGCCGGCCGCGGCGCTGATCGTCCTCGGTCAGGCCCGGGGCCAGCGGATGCGCCGGGCCGTGGAGGTGGTCCTCGGGGTGGCCGCCGGGGTGCTGGTGGCCGACCTGGTGGTGCAGGCCCTGGGCCCGCGCACGACCTGGACCGTGTTCACCGTCATCCTGCTCACCGTGGCCCTGGCGGTGGCGATCGGGGCGAGCAGCGTCTCCGTGGTGCAGGCCGCCGTCTCCGCGCTGTACCTGGTGGTGGTCTCGCCGCCGACGGAGTCGCTGGTGCCGTTCCGGTTCGTCGACGCGCTGATCGGCGGCGCGGTGGCGCTGGCCGCCAGCCAACTCGTCGACGCCCGCCGGCCGCTGGCTCCGCTGGTCGGTCAGCTCCGGCAGACCTTCACCGAGATCGGGGACCTGCTGGAGGAGGTCGCCGGTGCCCTGGACCGCGCCGACGAGACCGCCGCGCTCGCCGCCCTGGACCGGGCCCGCCGGGCCGACGCGGCGGTGCAGGGGCTGCGGGACGCCGTGCTCGCCGCCGGCGAGGCGTTGCGGCTCAACGTCCGCCGCCGCAGGGACATCGGCCGGCTGCGCTCGGTCGACGCCTCCATCCGACAGATCGACTACGTGGTGCGCAACGTCCGGGTGCTGGCCCGGGCCGGGGTGACCCTGACCCGACAGCCGTCCCCGGTCCCCGCCGACCTGGGCACGGCCGTCCGCTCGCTGGCCGAGGCCGTGCGGGCCGGCGGCGCCGCGTTCGCCGCCGACCTGACCGGCCCGGCCGACGCCGCCGACCGGCACGCCGCCGCCGCGGAGAGCGCCGCGCTGACCGCGGTACGCACCGCCGGGCGGCTCTACGCCCCGGGCCCCACCCTGCCGCTGGCCATGGTCATCGGTCAGGTCCGGGCCACCGCCATCGACCTGCTCCGGGGGGTACGCGGTGACGACGACGCGGCCGTGCTGGACCGGGTCGACGAGGCGATCGGCCTGTCGGTGCGCTGACCCGGCGCGGCCGGGACCGGTTCAGCGCAGCCGGGTGCGCCGGCCGGCGACGCTGGAGAGCCACTCCACCGCGTGCTGGCGGATCGCCGTCGGCACCTCGTGCCCGCCGTCGAACTCGTGGTAGTCGACCTGGTAGCCGAGGGTGTTGAGCCGGGGCACCAGGCGTCGGCTGCACACGTCCACGGGGAGCACCTGGTCACCGGTGCCGTGCGAGACGAGGACCCGGGGCCGGCCGTGGGTCACCATCGGCGCGGCGAAGCCGGGGGAGAAGGCCAGCACCGCGGCGAACAGGTCACCGTTGGTCAGGCCCAGGCTGAGCGCGTACGACGCGCCGTCGGAGAAGCCGCCGGCGACCACGCACTCCACCGGCCAGGCCTGGAACGCGGCGGCCAGCAGCATGTCGATCCGGCGTACGTCCGGGCCGAAGCCCTCCACGACGAGGTCCCAGCTGCTCGCCACGGACTGCGGCGCGACCAGCAGCAGCCGGTGCCGGTCGGCCAGCGGCAGCAGCAGGTCCAGGCCCTGCTCGGCGGTGCCCCCGGCGCCGTGCAGCAGCAGCACCAGCCGCAGCGGCCGGTCGCCCGCCCCGGCCGGCGCGTACGCCAGCCCCAGCGCCTCCCCGTCCGGGCCCGTCAGCGGCATCCGGCCGGAACCGCCCGCGGTCACCGGTGGGGCCGGGCGGGCGGTCAGCCGCCCGTGCCGGGGGTTCTCCTCCGGCTGCCGGTGCGGTGGCGCGGGCTCGGCCACGTGGCTGTCTCCTCCGGGTCGCTGCGGCGTCCGGAGCGGTCTACCCGGCGTGGGCGGGGTTAACCGGCGCTCCCGGCCCCCACCTGCGCCGACCGCCCATGATCCCGCCGGTTGGCGCAGCTCACCCGCCGCAACCCTGTTGCGCCGGGGGCACCCGGGGGTATGGGATCGTGCCCAGGCGCCCGGGGATCCCCACCGGACCGCCCGCCCCAGGAGAGGAACCGCCAACCGTGAGCAGCACCGACACGCCGGTCGTCCCGGCCGGCGCCGAACCGGTGGACGCCCGCCGGGTCCGCGCCGCCCGTACCGGCGTCGCCGTCGTCTTCGCGCTCAACGGGCTCGCGGTGGCCTCCTGGTTCTCCCGCGTCCCGGCGGTACGGGAGGCGCTGGCGCTCAACCCGGGCCGGCTCGGCCTGCTGCTGCTGGCCATGTCGTGCGGCGCGCTGCTGGCCCTGCCCACCGCCGGCCTGATCGCCCAGCGGTTCGGCGCGGCCCGCACGGTGCGCGCCGCGACGACCCTGCTGGCCGTGGGCCTGGCCGGCGCCGGGCTGGCCGCCGGGGCCGCCGGATCGCTGCCCGGGGTGGCGGCGGCCCTGTTCGCCATCGGCTACGGCTCGGGCACCTGCGACGTGGCGATGAACGTCGAGGGCGCGGCGGTCGAGCGGCGACTCGGGCGGACCGTGATGCCCCGCTTCCACGCGGCCTGGAGCCTCGGCTCGGTGGCCGGCGCCGGGCTGGGCGCCGGGTCGGCCCGATGGGGTGTGCCGATCGGCGTGCACCTGGCGGTGCTGGCCGTGGCGGTGCTGGCCGGGACGTTGGCCGGCGCCCGCCACTTCCTGCCGGCCACGCCGTCGGCCCCGGCCACCGCGGGCGGCGCGCCGACCGGCCGGCGGGGCGCGCTGGCCGCCTGGAAGGAGCCGCGGACGCTGCTCATCGGCGTGTTGGTGCTGATCATGGCGTTCACCGAGGGGAGCGCCAACGACTGGCTCGCGGTGGCCTTCATCGACGGGTACGGGCTCAGCGAGGCCGCCGGCGCGGCGGTGTTCGGGGTGTTCGTGGTCGGCATGACGGTGGGTCGCACCGCCGGCACCGTGGCGCTGGACCGCTGGGGCCGGGTGCCGGTGCTGCTCGCGACGATCCTGCTCGCCGTGGCCGGCGCGGCCCTGACGGTGCTCGCCGGCTCCGGCGCGCTGGCCGTGGTCGGGGTGGCCATGTGGGGGCTGGGCGCCTCGCTGGGGTTCCCGGTCGGGATGAGCGCCGCCGCCGACGAGGAGGACCGGGCACCGGCCCGGGTCAGTGTGGTGGCGGCGATCGCGTACACCGCCTTCCTCGCCGGGCCGCCGCTGCTCGGCCTGCTCGGCGACCGCACCGGTACGCTGCGCGCCCTGCTGCTGGTGCCGATCCTGCTGCTGCCCGCGCTGCTGCTGGTCCCGGTCACCCGCCGCCCGGCCGGCGCGCGCTGACCGCTCGGTTCCCGGCCGGTCACGGGTGCGCCCGGCGCGCGGGCGGTCAGTCGCGCAGCCAGATCCGCAGCGGCCCCACGGTGGAGAAGCCAGCCCGGGCGGCGGCGGCCAGGTCGTCGCCGGACTCGTAGCCGACCAGCGCGACGCCCGGCGGGGCGGATCGGCAGACCGCCGGCCACACGTCGGCGCCGAAGACGTTCGACACCCCGGTGACCCGCGGCCCGCGGGTGAGCACGGCGCCGCCGGTGACCCCGCCGTCGGGGGCGTACCGGGCGAGCAGGGTGACCCGGGGGTCGGCGAGCAGCGCCGGCCGGAACACCGGGCCGCCGCCGTGTGCCGCCGCCCAGCGGGCCAGCGCCCCCGTGGTGGTCACCGGGGTCAGCGCCGGTCCGGCGGGTGGGTCGACGGGCGGGCGGTGGATCCAGTCGGCGGCGAAGAGCACCCGGAAGCCGTACCGGCGCAGGTCGAGGTCGGCGAAGCTGTCCTTCACCGACGCGCCGGGACCGGCGTCGATCCGGGCCGGCAGCGCGTCGGGATCCACGCCCCGGCGGAGCGTGACGGCGTCCGGGTAGAGCGGTGGGGAGCGGCGCGGCACCGACCAGGCGTCGGCGTCGACGACGCCGGTCAGGCCGTGCCCGGCGCAGACCGCGGCGCACCAGTCGGCGTTGTCCCGGGCGGCGGCGACGATCGGATCCACCGGGGCAGGGTAGGGGTGGCGGGCGGCCGGTGTCGCGCGATATTGCCGCGGGTCGCAGGGATCTCCCATCCGGCTCGCAGCCGGCTGCCAGCCCCGGGTGCTGCACTGGGGGAGCGCCGAGCGAGAGGAGCCGACATGGGCTGGTTCAACCGGCGGTCCCGCCCGGACGGGACGATCCCCACCAAACTGGACCGGGAGGGCGACCGGGACGACCTGGCCGCGTTGGCCGACTTCGTGGCCAGCCGGCGCGGGGTGGAGTTCTACCTGGAGCCGGAGACCACCGCCACCGACACCACCGTGGTGGCGATCGCCCACGACGGCGAGTGGATCAGGCGGCGTACCGGCTCGCCCGGGGTGGCGGCCAAGCTCGCCCACCGGCACGCGGTGCCGCTCTACGAGGCGGCCCGGACCGGCTACCCGGAGCGGATGCGGGCCTGGAACCGGGCCCACCCGGAGCGCCGGGCCCGCTGACCCGGCGACGGCGAACGGTCAGGAGCCGTCCCGGTAGTGGTGGCCGCCGGGGTTGTCCCGAGCGGCCGGGCCGAGCAGCACGGTGACCCGGCACTCCGGGTCGCCGACGGCGATCCGCTCGTCGAGCAGCACGACGGCCTCGCCGTGGTTGCGGGCGGCCACGCCCCCGAACACGCTGGACGTCATCCGGCACAGCGCCGGCGCCCGCCGGACGGTGTCGCCGAACGGACATCGCCGGTTGCCCAGCACGATCCGGTCCTCGTCGACGGAGATGACGTAGAAATCACCGTCGATGGCCGACTTGAGCCGCAGGTAGCACTCGGCGAGCTGTCCGGGGGTGAGTCGGCCGGCCACCTCCCGGGCCCGCCGGTACTCCTGCTCCATCTGGCCGCCGACGGTGGCGCCCACCTGCGCCACCATCTGCTCGGCGGAGGCCGGTCCATGGCTGTTCTCGGCCGTCCGGGCCAGCTCGACGACCAGGGCCCGCAGGAACGGCTCGCGGCCGAACCCGTCCGGGCCGGCCTCGTCCAGCGCCGGCAGCGGATTCACCTGGCGCCGGGGCGGGTCGAAGGAGGGCTCCACCCGCCGCCGCACCGGCAACACGGTGCGGATCCGCTTGCCGTCGCCGCGCTTGGCCACCACGTCGAGCTCGGGGCTGAGTCGGGAGACCAGCCACAGCCCCCGGCCGCGGATGCTGGCGGTGTCCGGCACGGCGGGCAGGTCGGCGAGGTCGACCGTGGCGCCGAGGTCGTGCACGACCAGCTCGGGCCGGTCCGTCGACCAGTCGAGGGTCACCCAGACCGGGCCACCGGCGTGCTGCACGGCGTTGCCGAGCAGCTCGGAGACGATCAGCGCGGCGTCGTCGACGGTGTCCGGGGAGTCGGCGTGGCGGCGCAGGAACGCGGTCACCTCGCCGCGCAGCGCGCTGGCTGCCGCGGCCGTCGGCGGAGCCAGCAACCACTCCACGCGCCACCTCGCTCCGGTTCGGACCCTCGGGCCGGTCGCCCGGCTCGACCATACGCCGTCACCGGGTTGATCCGGCGCTGCGGCCCGGGCGGACCGGGTCGGTGGGCCCTGGCCGGCGTCCGGTCGACGTGTTGCGGGGCGGCCCGGGTTGCCCGGGTCGCCCCGCAACAGCAGGTGTTAACAGGGGGCCCCTGCTATACGCCAGGCGTTAAGAAGGGGCCCCTGCTTTCAGGCCAGGTCGGCCCAGCGGGCGTACATCCGCAGGTCGCGGACGGTGCGCCGGGTCAGCTCGGCGGGTACGGCGGCGCCCCAGCCGGCCGCCGCGGCGGCGGCCTTGTCGAGCTGGGCGGCGGCCGCGTCGACGGCGGGCGCCGGCCGGCCGTCGGCGAGCAGCCGCTGCGCGGTGGTCAGCCGGGCGCGGACCTCGGCGGTGACGTCCGCCGGGGCGCAGCCGGTGGCCCGCTCCAGCGAGGCGCGCAGCGCCGCCGCCCCGGACCGGGCCGCCGCGCGGTGGTCGGCGTGTGGGACCACCGACCGGGTACGGAAGGTGCCCTCCCGCAGCGCCTCCTGCTGGCGGGCGTTGAGCTGGTTGTACGCGAACAGCGCCGCCCCGTCGGAGTCGGCGTCGTTGACCGCCTGCACCTGGTCGAGCATCAGGTCCGGGGCGGAGCCGCGCAGCGGTCCGTAGGTCGCGGTGTAGAGCGGCACGTCGCCGACCCGCTCGCGCATCACCGCGGTGTCGTGCCCCACCGAGCCGGCGGAGGTGCCGAAGGACATCCCGGTGAGGAAGTCCAGGGTGCCGGCGTCGACCCAGGCGGCCCAGTTCTGGAACTTCTTGGCCAGCCCGTCGGTCGGGTCGGCGAAGACGGCCGCGGACAGCTTCCGGTCGGCGGCGACCCGCCGCTGGAGCTGGCGTACCTGGTCGACGAAGGTGGTGATCTGCTTCTCCCGCCAGGCGTTCCAGGTCGGCCACTGCGGCGAGTCCGGGTTCAGCGTGTACGGGTCGACGCCGTGCTCTGCTTCGAAGGTCTGCCGGCTGTAGGCGGAGTAGGAGAAGTCGGCGCCGTACGGCAGGGAGACCGGGTAGCGGATGTAGTCCAGGTGCAGCCCGTCGACGTCGTAGCCGCGCAGGATCTCGTCGTAGGTGGCGAGCACGTGCTGGCGCACGGCGGGGATGGCGGCGTCGACCCAGAAGTAGCCGGGCTCCATCCGGGACGGCTGGGGTCCGGTCTTGCCGACGTCCTCCCGCTCGACGGCGGCCCACTCGGGGTGGGCCCGCAGCACCGGCCCGCCACCGGACTCGATGCCGACGAAGAAGGTGTGCGTCCAGGCGTGCAGCTCGATGCCGCGGGCGTGCGCCTCGTCGATCCAGACCTTCAGCGGGTCGAAGCCGCGCATCTCGGGGCGCTGGGCGGGGATGCCGGCCCGCTCGGCGACCGCGCTGGGGTAGATGGTGTAGCCGCCCCAGACGGTCTCCAGGAAGACCATGTTGAACCCGGCGGTCTCGATCCGGTCCAGCGAGGCGCGGATCTGTTCGGGGCTGGTCTCGATCGGGCGTACCCAGAGGCCGCGGCCCTCGACGGGGCGGGACTCGCGGGTCCGGTAGCCGGCCACGTCGGCCCGGCGGGTGGCGTCGCGGGCCAGTTCGGCGGCGCGTTCCGGCTGGTCGGTGGCGGCGGCGCGGGCCTGCTCCAGCAGCCGGGCGGCGTCGGCCAGTGCGGCGTCCACGGCGTCCGGGTCGATGTCGAGGCAGGAGGCGACGGCGGCGCCCTTCGCGGCTCGGGCCGCGGCGACGGCCCGTTCCGCGCCGAGCAGGTAGCTCTGCGCGTCCACGTCGACGGTGACGGTGTTCCCGTCCAGGGTGACCTTCGCGCCCAGCGGGGCGTTGCCGTCGAGCCAGGAGCCGCGGGTGCCGTGCCCGGAGAGGACGAAGCCGTCGGCGGGGATCGCGCTGTCGCCGCCCTGCCGGGCGACGACCCGCCCGTCGCGGACGGTGACCTCGAAGCCGTAGTCGTTGGTCCCGGTCTTCTCCCGGCCGGCCGCCGGGGTGTACGCGATCAGCTGCTCGGCCCCGCGACAGCCGGGGAAGCACTGCCCCTTGGCCGGGTCGACGCCGTCGGGGTTGTCGGCGGCGGTCGGGTCGGTGGCGGACAGGGTGCTGGTGGCCCGGCGGATCAGCAGGTTGCGCAGCTGCACGGTCTCCCCGGCGCGCAGCTGGTCGCGCAGGAACCGCCGGTCGTCGGTGCCGCCGGTCTCCGGCGGGGACGCCGAGAGCACCGCGCCGTCGGCCGGGATGGCGTTGTTGCCGGGTTTGGCGCAGGCGTCGAAGACGGTGCAGACGCTGAGCACCTGGTAGGAGCCGCCGCCGAGGGCGCGCAGCACGGCCTCGCCGCCGAAGGCGTTGGTCCGGGTCTCGGCGCCGGCGTCGGGGGTGAACAGGGCGAGCATGCCGGCGGCCCGGGACGAGGGGTCGATGGCGTCGATGACCGCGGTGTCGCCGTCGGCGGTGACCACGGTGGGTTGGCCGGTGGTGGTGGCGGGTTCGGTGGCCCGCGCGGCGGCCGGGGCGGTGAGCAGTCCGAGCAGGACGGCTCCGGCCGCGCCGGTCACGGCGGTCCTTCGCAGCGGTGTGGGGGATGGCATGCGGGCCATCGTGTGCCGAGTGGTACGGACAAGTCAAGACCTCGGATCGGTAGTCAAACGGGACGCTCAGCGTGAATTCGCTGCTGGGGCTTGACCTGGAGGGTGATCGTGGTCCAGAGTCACGGCACTGGTCCGTACCACCTAACTCCCCCACGCATGGAGGACCCCTATGAGGCGTACCCGCGCCTTCGCAGCCGTCGCGACGGCGGCCGCGCTCTTCCTCAGCGGCTGCGGCCTGTCCAGCGGTGACGACACCGCCGCGGGCGGCGGTTCCGGCGACAAGATCAGCGGCGACGTGAAGGGTGACATCACCTTCGCCACGCTGGCCCTCAAGCCGACCTTCGACGACTACATCACCAAGCTGATCGGCGACTTCGAGGCCAAGCACCCCGGCACCAAGGTCAACTGGATCGACCTGCCGTTCCAGGGCGCCCAGGAGAAGATCACCAACGACGCCCAGGCGGGCACCCTGCCGGACGTGGTGAACCTCAACCCGAACTTCGCCCAGAAGCTGGAGAAGCAGGGCGTCTTCGTCGACATGGAGGCCAACGCGGCCGACGTGAAGCCGACCTACGTGCCGGGCGCCTGGGACGCCTTCAAGGTCCCCGGCCAGGCCGGCTCGTACGGCCTGCCGTGGTACCTCACCAGCGAGGTCACCATGTACAACAAGGACCTCTACGCCAAGGCCGGCCTCGACGCCACCACCCCGCCGAAGACCGTCGACGAGCTGCTGGCGCAGGCCAGGCAGCTCTCCACCGCCGGCAAGGGCCAGTTCTACGGCTGGCACCCGGCCCTGGAGAACAGCTTCGTGCCCAACCTGGCCAAGCTGGGCGTGCCGCTGCTCAACGACGACGCCAGCAAGTGGACGTTCAACACCCCCGAGGCCGTCGACTACGTGACGAAGGTGCGCGACCTCTACACCAGCAAGGCCATCGCGCCGGACTGGCTGACCCAGGACCACGCCAAGGAGACCGAGGCGTACTCCGCCGGTCGGGTCGCGCTCTTCCCCTCCGGGCCGAACTTCCTCAAGGTGATCGGCGAGAACGCCCCCGCCGTCGCCAAGGCCACCGCCGTCGCCCCGCAGATCGCCAGCGCCGACGGCACCACCAACATGTCCGTGATGGGCCTGCTGGTGCCCAAGAAGAGCAAGAACCCGGCCACCGCGCTGGAGTTCGCCAAGTTCGTCAGCAACGCGGAGAACCAGCTCGCCTTCGCCAAGATCGTGACGATCCTGCCGTCCACCGCCGACTCGCTCAAGGACCCGTACTTCACCCAGGTCAGTGCGAGCGACCCGACCTCGGAGGCGCGGAAGATCTCCGCCGAGCAGATCGCCAAGGCGCAGAACCTCACCCCCGTGCAGTGGGACGACCGCACCAAGGCCGCCGTGATCGGCAAGATCCAGCTCGCGGTCAAGGGCGACCTCGACCCGAAGACCGCCCTCGACCAGGCCGTCGACGAGGCCAACACGCTGCTCGCCCGCTGACGCGACACCGGCGCCGCCCGGCGGGGACCACCACCGGGCGGCGCCACCACCTGCGAACGACAGGAGCTCACCGACGTGATCGGCCGTCGATGGTACGTACCCTGGCTCTTCCTCACCCCGGCGCTGATCGTCACCGCGGCGATGACCTGGGGGCCGCTGGCCAACACCGGCGTGCTCGCCTTCACCGACGCCCAGGCCCTCGGCGGCGGTGAGTTCACCGGCCTGGCGAACTTCTCCCGGCTGGCCCACGACGACCAGTTCTTCCGGGCGCTCGGCAACACCGCCCTCTACCTGGCCGTGGTGGTGCCCGCGCTGGTGCTGCTGCCGCTGCTGCTGGCCCAACTGGTGCACACGAAGCTGCCCGGCATCGGCGCGTTCCGGGCGGTGTTCTACTCGCCGGTCATCGCCTCGATGGTGGTCGTCGGGCTGATCTGGAGCTGGCTGCTCTCCTCCGACGGCCTGGTCAACGCGGTCCTGCTCAAGCTGCGGGTGGTCGCCGAACCGTTGCCCTTCCTCACCGACTCCACCCTGCTGCTTCTCTCCTGCATGCTGGTCACCGTCTGGAAGGGCCTCGGCTACTACATGGTGATCTACCTGGCCGCGCTGGCCAACGTGCCGGGTGAGCTGCACGAGGCGGCCCGGGTCGACGGCGCCGGGGCGGTCCGCCGGTTCCGCTCGGTGACCGTGCCGACCGTCCGCCCCACCATGCTGCTGGTCGGCACGCTGGCCGCCATCTCGGCCACCAAGGTCTTCGCCGAGATCTACGTGATGTCCTCCGGCACCGCCGGCCCCGGCGGGCAGGCCAAGTCGATCGTCTACTACATCCGCGAGGTCGGCCTCGGCGTCGACGGCGAGATCGGGTACGCCTCGGCGATGAGCCTGGTGCTCTTCGTCGGCACCCTCGGCCTCTCCGTGCTGGCCCTGGTGCTGCGCCGGCGCGGCGAGCGGAGCGAGGCATGAGCACGGCGACCACCCCGGCCCCGGCGCGCGCCCAGCAGACCCCGCCCGCGCGCCGCACCCGGCGCCCCGGCGACGCCGCCCGGTACGCCGGCCACACCCTGCGCTACCTGCTGCTGGTGCTGATGACCGTGCTGCTGGTCGGCCCGTTCCTCTGGCAGCTGCTCACCTCGCTCAAGAGCACCGGCGAGCCGATCTACGGCCCGGACACCACCTGGCTGCCCGCCGACCCGACGCTGGGGAACTTCGGCAAGGTCGCCGAGGTCATCCCGGTCTGGCGCTACATCGGCAACTCGGCCATCGTCGCGGTCGCCAGCGTGGTCACCAACTGCATCTTCGGCGCGATGGCCGGCTACGCGCTGGCCCGGATGCGGTTCCGCGGCCGGGGCGCGGTCTTCGCCGCGGTGCTCGCCTCGCTGGTCGTCCCCTTCGAGGTGATCATGGTGAACGTCTTCCTCACCGTCCGCAGCCTCGGCCTGGTCGACACCCTGCTCGGCGTGCTGCTGCCCGGCGCGATCTCCGGCCTGTCCATCCTGGTCATGCGGACCGCCTTCCTCGCCCTGCCCAAGGAGACCGAGGAGGCCGCCGCGATGGACGGCGCGGGGGAGTGGGCCCGGTTCTGGCGGGTCGCCCTGCCCAGCGTCCGCGGCTCGCTGGCGGTGGTCGGCGTGTTCAGCTTCCTGTTCGCCTGGGACGACTTCCTCTGGCCGCTGATCGTGCTGAAGAACCCGGACAACTTCACCCTCACCGTCGGCCTGCAGTACCTCTCCGGCACCTTCACCAACGACCAGCGGGTCGTCGCCGCTGGCACGATGATCGCGGTCGTTCCGTTGCTCGCCGTCTTCTTCGCGCTGCAACGGCTGTTCTTCCGGGGCATCGGAGAGGGTGGGGTCAAGGGATGAGCGTCGCCAACAAGGTCGGTTTCAAGCACGAGGCGCTCTACACCGCGCTGCGCGCCGAGATCGGCTCCGCCCTGCGCCCGCACGACCCGCTGCCCAGCGAACGGGAACTTGTCACCCGGTTCGGGGTCAGCCGGGCCACCGTCCGGCAGGCCGTCGGCCGGCTCGAGGAGGAGGGCCTGGTCTACCGGGCGCAGGGCTCCGGCACCTTCGTCGCCGACCCGGCCACCATCTCCAAGTCCCTCGCGCTCACCTCGTTCAGCGAGGACATGCGCAGCCGCCGGCTCACCCCCGACTCCCGGCTGCTCGACCTCACCGTCGTACCGGCCCGGGTGGTGGTCGCCCGCGACCTGTCCGTCTCGCCCGGCGCGGAGGTGGTGCACATCCGCCGGCTCCGGCTCGCCGACGGCCTGCCGATGTGCGTCGAGGAGGTCTGGCTGCCCACCGAACGGGTCGGCGAGCTCGACGCCGACACCGTCGCCGGGTCGCTCTACGAGACCCTCGCCGCGCGGGGCGTCCGCCCGCACCACGCCGACCAGGTGATCGCCGCGACCGTCGTCGACGACGACCAGGCCCGGCTGTTGCAGGTGGCCGCGTACTCGCCCGCGCTGCGGGTGGACCGGATCACCTACGACGACGCCGGACGGGCCGTCGAGCGCGCCGAGAGCATCTACCGCGCCGACCGGTACGACTTCCGTATCACCGTGACCCGAAGGACACCATGACCGTCCCCCTCGTCGCCGCCGTCGACATCGGCGGCACGAAGACGGCCGCCGCGCTGGTGCGGGGCGGCGCCGTGCTCACCCGTACCCAGGCGCCCACCCCGGCCCGCGACGGCGCCGCCGCCGTCCTGGACACCGCCGCCGCCCTGGTCCGCTCGCTCGGCGACGCGCCGGTCGCCGTCGGCGTCGGCGCGCCCGGCCTGGTCGACCCGGCCACCGGCCTGGTCACCGCCGCCACCTCCTCGATCCACGGCTGGTCCGCCGTCGACGTCCCCGGCGGGCTGGCCGGCCGGCTCGACCTGCCCGGCGTGGTCCTCAACGACGTGCAGGCGTTCACCCTCGGCGAGGCCGTGCACGGCGCCGGCCGGGGCCTGCCCACCGTGCTCGGCGTGGCCGTCGGCACCGGCGTCGGCGGCGGCGTGCACGCCGCCGGCACCCTGCTCGTCGGGCGGCTCGGCGCGGCCGGGCACCTCGGCCACGTGCCGGTGCCGCAGGCCACCGGGCGGCCCTGTCCGTGCGGCGCGGTCGGCCACGTCGAGGCCGTCGCCGCCGGGCCGGCGATCGCCGCCGCCTACGCCGAGCGCACCGGCGCGGCCGTCGACCTGCCCGAGGTGGTCCGCCGGGCCCGGGCCGGCGACCCCGTCGCCGCCGAGGTGATCGCCCACGCCGGTGCGGCCCTCGGCACCGCGCTGGCCGGGCTGGCCAACACCCTCGACCCGGACCGGGTGGTGGTCGGCGGCGGCGCCGCCGTGCCCGAACTGCTCGCCGCCGCCCGGCCGGCGTTCGCCGCGGCCTGCATGCCGGTGCTCGGCGTGGTGCCGCTGGTGCCCGCCGCCCTCGGCACCGACGCCCAGCTGGTCGGCGCCGCCGAGGCCGCGCTCCGCGCCCTGGCCGCGGGGGCGGCCCGATGATCCGGATCGCGCTGCTGCCACTGGACGACCGGCCGGTGTGCCGGACCCTGCCCGGCCTGGTCGCCGCCGTCGCCGGGGCCACCGTCGAGACGCCCCCGGCCACGCTGCTGCCCGCCGGCCGCCGCCCCGGCGACCCGGACGCGCTCGCCGGCTGGCTCGGCACCCGCCGCGCCGACGCCGCCGTGGTCGCCCTGGAGACCCTCGGCCTGGGTGGGTTGATCGCCTCCCGGCTGCGCGACGACCCCGTCCCGGCGGTGCTGCGCCGCTGGGCCGCGCTGGCCGACGTGACCGGACCGGTGTACGCCTCGACCGTCGTGCAACGCACCCCCGACGCCGACGACGCCGGCGAGGAGCCCGACTACTGGGCGCACCACGGCCGGGCGTTGCACGCCTGGTCGGCGGCGCTGCACCGGACGCTCGGCACCGGCGACAGGCCGCCCACCGACGTGCCGGCGGAGATCCGGCACGACTTCCTGCGCCGCAGGCAGCGCAACCACGTGCTCAACCAGGTCGCCCTCGGGCTGGCCGCCGATCGCGCGCTGGACACCCTGGTGGTCGGCGCCGACGACACCGCCGTGGCCGCCGTCGGCACCGCCGAGTGGCAGTGGCTGCGCACCTGGACCGGCTGGCTGGAGCTCGGCGACCGGGTGCTCGCCCACCCGGGGGCCGACGAGATCGGCGCGGTGCTGGTGGCCCGGGCGCTCACCGCCGCCGCCGGGCGTTCGCCCCGGATCGCGGTGGCCTGCGCCGAGCCGGACGGGCTGGACCGGATCGCCCGCTACGAGCCGGTGCCGGTCGGCGCCGGGATCGCCAGCCAGGCCGCCGCGGCCGGCGCGACCGTGGTGGACGGGGAGGACGCCGACGCGGTGCTGGTGGTGCACCCGCCGCAGCCCGGCGACGCCGACTGGGCCACCGCGCCGCCCGCCGACACCGACCCGGCCCCGGCCGCCCGGACCGCCGCCCTGGTCCGCCGGCTGCTCGCCGAGGGGCGGACCGTGGCGCTGGCCGACTGCGCCCTCGGCAACGGCGCCGACCCCCGGCTGGTCGCCGACCTCGCCGCCGACGGCAGCTACGCCCGGCTGGCCGGGTACGCCGGCTGGAACACCGCCGGCAACACCGTCGGCAGCGCCCTGGCCACCCTGGTCGCGTACCAGGTCGGGCGGGCCGCCGGCACCCTCGACGAGTCCGCCGCGCGGCGGCTGCTCGCCCACCGGCTCCTCGACGACCACGCCTGGATGTCGTACGCCCGGCCCCGGCTCCGCGCCGAGCTGGGCACCGACCCGACCCGGCACGACCACGTCGCCGACGTCGACGTCCCGGCGGTCACCGCCCGGATCGAGGAACTGCTCACCGCACGCTGGCGGGAGTTGGCCGCGGTGCCCGGCCTGACCCTCACCGCCGGCTCGGTGACCCTGCCCTGGCAGCGCACGTACGAGATCGACTTCGCCCTGGAGGAGACCGGTGACCAGTCCTGACCCGACGCTGACCGCCGACGTGGCCGTGGTCGGCGGCGGGCTCGGCGGGGTGGCCGCCGCGCTCGCCGCCGCCCGGGCCGGCGCCTCCGTCGTCCTCGTCGAGGAGTGTTCCCGCATCGGCGGGCAGGTCACCACCCAGGCCCTGCCCGCCCTCGACGAGCACCCGCACATCGAGAGCTTCGGCGCCTCGGCGAGCTACCGGGCGTTCCGCGACGCGCTGCGCGCCGCGTACGGCGGGACGGCCAACCCCGGCGGCGGCTGGGTGAGCCGACTCTGCGTGGAGCCGGCCGTCGCCCAGCGGGTGCTCGACACGAGCCTCGCGGAGGCGAAGGTGACCGTCCTGACCGGCCTGGCACCGGTCGCCGCCCGGGTCGAGCGGGCCCGGATCCGGGACGTCACCCTCACCGACGGCACCGTGCTCGCCGCCACCGTCTTCTGCGACGCCACCGAACGCGGCGACCTGACCCCGCTGGCCGGCTTCGCCACCGTCACCGGCTCCGAGGGCTCCGACGCGTACGGCGAACCCGACGCCGTACCCGGCGGCCCCGACCCGGCCGCCCAGCAGTCCTTCACCTGGTGCGCCCTGGTCGAGCACCACCCCGGCGCCGACTTCACCGGACCCGCCCCGGCGAACTACGCCGCCCTGCGCGACCGGCTCGGCTTCGACATCGCCGGCTGGGACGGCGGCGTGCACCGGTACCGGATGTTCACCGACGGCCCGGACGGCCGGCCGCCGTTCTGGACCTACCGCCGGCTGCGCGCCACCGCACCCGAGCTGGCCGTGCTGAACTGGGCGTCCAACGACTGCGCCGGCCACGACCCGCTGCGCGACCCGGCCGGGGCGGAACGCGCCGGGCGCGAGCTGACCGCCGCGTTCGTGCACTGGCTGCGCACCGAGGCTCCCCGCGAGGACGGCGGGTACGGCTTCCCCGGCCTGCGGCTGGCCCCCGAGGCGGCCGGCACCTCGGACGGTTTCGCCGAGGCGCCGTACCTGCGGGAGTCCCGGCGGATCGTGGTCGACACCCCGGTCACCGGGCACGACCTCGCCCCGGTCGACGGCCGGGCCCGGGCCCGGCACCTGTCTGGCTCGCTCGGCGTCACCTGGTACCACGTCGACCTGCACGAACGCACCGGACATCCGGCGCCGGTGTACCGGGAGACCGCGCCGTTCACCATCCCCGCCGCCGCGCTCGTGCCGGCCGGCGCGGAGAACCTGCTCGCCGCGGCGAAGAACCTCGGCGCCACCCAGGTCGCCGCGGCGGCGTACCGGGTGCACCACGGCGAGTGGGCGGTGGGGGAGGCGGCCGGCACGCTCGCCGCCCGCGCCGTCCGCGACCGCCGGCCGGTGAACGCCGTGGACGACCCGGCCTTCCTGCTCGCCGTCCAGCGGGACCTGGTCGCCGCCGGAGTGCCGCTGGCCTGGGTCGCCGACGTCGACCTTGACCACCCACGGTTCGCCGCGGTGCAGCTCGCCGCGGCGCACGGGGCCCTGGAGGGGGAACGGGCCGCCACCCTCGCGGTCGACCCCGACCGTCCCGCCGGCCCGGCCGACGCCGACGCCGCCCGCCGCGCCGCAACCGCCCTCGGCGCCGACCCGTCCGTCGTGGACACCGATCGCGCCTTCGGCGCCGTACTGGAGGACCTCACCCGATGACCGTGCTCGACGACATCCGTGGCCGGCTCGTCGTCTCCTGCCAGGCCGACGCCGGGGAGCCGCTCGACGACCCGGCGCACATGGTGGCGCTGGCCCGCTCGGCGGTGAACGGCGGCGCCGCCGCCATCCGTGCCCAGGGCCTGCGCGACCTGCGGGCCCTGCGGGCCGCCCTGCCGGACACCCCGCTGATCGGCCTGGTCAAGGACGGCGCCTCCGGCGTCTACATCACCCCGACCCTGGCGCACGCCGAGGCGGTCGCCGACACCGGCGTCGACGTGGTCGCGCTGGACGGCACCCGCCGCCCCCGCCCGGACGGACGCACCCTCGCCGAGACCGTCGCCGCCCTGCGCGAGCGGCACCCCGGCGTGCTGGTGATGGCCGACGTGGCCGCCGAGGCCGACGCGTACGCCGCGGTTGCCGCCGGGGTCGACCTGGTCGGCACCACCCTCGCCGGCTACACCGGCGGCGCGGTGCCGCACGACCCGGACCTGGCGCTGGTCGGCGCGCTGGCCGCGGCGCTGCCCGTGCCGGTGGTGGCCGAGGGGCGGATCAACACCCCCGAGGAGGCCGCCGCGGCGCTGCGCCGGGGCGCGCACGCCGTGGTCGTCGGCACCGCCATCACCCGTCCGGCCGTGGTCACCGCCCGTTTCGCCGCCGCCCTCGTCACCAGCCCGGAGATGTCATGACCGTGCACGTCGTCAACCACACCCACTGGGACCGCGAGTGGTACCGGCCGATGGAGTCGTTCCGGGCCCGGCTGGCCGAGCTGGTCGCCCGGGTCTGCGACCAGCTCGACGCCGGTGAGCTGGGTCGCTTCCACCTCGACGGGCAGACGATCACCGCGCTGGACGCCCTGGAGATCCGCCCCGACCTGGCCGGGCGGGTACGCGCCCACGCGGCCGCCGGCCGGATCCAGGTCGGCCCCTGGCACGTGCTGGCCGACAACCAGCTGGTCTCCGGCGAGAACCTGATCCGCAACCTGCTCACCGCCCGCCGGGTCGCCGCCGACCTCGGCCTGGAGCTGGCCCCGATCGGCTACTGCCCGGACGCCTTCGGTCACCCCGCCGACCTGCCCCGGGTGCTGCGCGGCTTCGGCCTGGACACCGCGCTGGTCTGGCGGGGCGCGCCGCCGGCGTACCCCCGGTTCACCTGGCGCTCCCCGGACGGCTCGACGGTCACCGCCGTCAACCAGGGCTACTACGAGCCGGAGGTGCTCTGGGAGGCGGCCTCGGCGGCCGACCGGCTGGCGACGTTCCGCGCCAAGCAGGCCGGCCGGGACGCCGACGGGCCGTACCTGCTGCTCAACGGCGGGGACCACCTGGCGCCCCGGGCGCTGCCCGCCGGCCTGGCCGACGGTGCCGCGCGGGAGAGCACCCTGGCCGAGTACTTCGCCGCGGTCCGCGACGCCGTGCCCGCCGACGCGGTGGTCGACGGCGAGCTGCGCTACCCGGGGGACTGGCTGACCTTCGTGCTGGCCGGCACGCTCTCCACCCGGCTCTACCTCAAGCAGGCCAACGCGGCCACCGAGACGCTGCTGGAGTCGTGGGCCGAGCCGCTGACCGTACGCGCCGGGCGGGGCGAGGCGGTAGGGCTGCTGCGGCACGCCTGGGACCTGCTGCTGCGCAACGCCCCGCACGACTCGATCTGCGGCTGCTCCGTCGACGAGGTGCACCGGGAGAACGAGGTCCGCTTCGACCGGGCCCGGCAGGCCGGCGAGCACCTGGTCGAGCGGGCCCTGCTCGACCTGGGGCTGGACACCCGGCTCGCCGGTGACCCGGTCACCGACGCCGCCGCCCTGGTGGTGGTCAACCCGCACGCCGCGCCGGCGGCCGGACCGGTGACGGTGGACGTGTACACCGCGCCGGGGCACACCGTCGGCGGCCTGGTCGACGCGGCCGGCGCCCCGGTGCCGTACGAGCTGCTGGAGACCGAGCCGACCCCGCTGTTCTGCGCCGACCTGGACATCCTCCCGGACACCCGGGACACCCTGCGGCACCGGATCGCGTTCGTCGCCGACCCGCCGGCCGGCGGCTGGGCCGGCTGGACCGCCACCGTCGTCCCGGGCGGGCCGGCCACCCCGGACCCGGGTGTGCCCGGCCGGACGGTGACCCGGGGGGACTGGACGCTGACCGTCGCCGACGACGCCTCGTTCACCCTGGTCGACGCGGCGAGCGGGCGTACCCTGCCCGGCCTGGGCCGGCTGGTCGACACAGGCGACGCCGGGGACACCTACACCTACGACCCGCCGCGGCTCGACGAGGCGGTCAGCCCGGTGCTGCGCGACGCCCGGGTCCACCAGAGCGCCGTCGCCTCCCGGATCGTGGCCCGCGCCGAGCTGACCGTGCCGGCCGGGCTGACCGCCGACCGCACCGCCCGCTCCGCCGAGCGGGTGACCATCCCGCTGACCGTCACCGCCACCGTGTGGGCCGACATGCCGGAGCTGGACTGGCGGGTCGAGTTCGACAACACCGCCGACGACCACCGGCTCCAGGCCCACTTCCCGACCGACGCGGCGGCCACCATCTGGCGCGCCGACACCCACTTCAGCCTGCTGGACCGGCCGCTCAAGCCGGCGCTGGGCCCGCTGCCCGAGCAGCGCGGGTACGAGGCCGACGCCGGGGTCGCCCCGGTGCGCTCGCTGGCCGTGCTGCCCGGCCTGGCCGTGCTCGCCCCCGGGCTGCCCGAGGTGCAGGGCATCGACGGCGAGCCGCCGTCGCTCGCCGTCACCGTGCTCCGGGCGGTCGGCTGGCTCTCCCGCCCCGACCTGCGTACCCGCACCGCCGGCGCCGGGCCGCAGCTGCCCACGCCGGAGGCGCAGTGCCGGCGGCGGATCGTCGCCGGGGTCGGCGTCCGGCTCGACGACGACGAGGCGTCCGCGACCGCGGCGGCGGCCCGTCGGCGGGCGCCGCTGCGGGCCTGGCAGCTGCGCCCGGGTACGCCCACGCCCGCCCCGACGACCGGGTTGCGGGTGGACGGGGCGCTGGTGTCGGCGTACAAGCCGGCCGAGGACGGGGCGGGCGCCGTGCTGCGGCTGGTCAACCCCACCTCGACCGAGGTGGTGGCCACCGTCGCGGGCGTACCGGGTGAGCTGGTGGAGTGCGACCTCGCGGAGCGACCGCTCGGCGCGGAGGCGGTGGGGGAGCGGGTGCCGCTCGGCCCGTACGCCACCCGCAGCTTCCGGGTCGGCGGCTGAGCGAGCCGGTCAGCCGGTGACGGCGTGGGTCAGCGCGTAGCCGACCCACGCCGCGCCGAGCCCGGCGAGCAGGCTGCCCAGCGCGTAGCCCAGCGCCAGGTGGCGGTTGCCGTCCCGGGTCAGCCGCAGCGTCTCGTAGCTCAGCGTGGACCAGGTGGTCAGCGCCCCGCAGAACCCGGTGCCGACCAGCGCGGTCAGCGCCGGGTCGGCCGGGACGGCGGCCACCGCGCCGAGCAGCAGCGACCCGGCCACGTTGACCGTCAGCGTCCCCCACGGCAGCGGCGAGTGGTGCCGGGCCTGCACCGCCCGGTCGGTCAGGTAGCGCAGCGGGGCCCCGACGGCCGCGCCCAGCGCGATCAGCAGGACGATCACGTCCGCGCTCCCCGGGCCAGCAGCCGGGTGGTGACGGCGTCCCCGGCCCCGACGGCGAGCAGCGCCCCGACCAGGGTGACCGCCAGGTACGCCAGCGCGGTCCCGGCGGCGCCCGCTGCCAGCAGCCGCTGCGCGTCGACCGCGTACGTGGAGAAGGTGGTGAACCCGCCGAGCACCCCGACGCCGAGGAACGGCCGGACCAGCGGGCCGGTCCGGCGGCCGGTGACCACCGCCATCAGCGCCCCGATCAGCAGGCAGCCGGCGACGTTGATGCCGAAGGTGGCCCACGGGAAGCCGGTGGCGGGGTGCGGGAAGGCGGCCTGGAGGCCCGCCCGGGCCAGCGCGCCGAGCACCCCGCCGGCCGAGATCGCGCCGAGCACCGCCGCCGGGTGGGCGGTCAGCTCCCCCCGGTCGGCGGGTACGCGCAGGTCGACGTCGGGGTCGACGCGGTGCTCGGGCGGTGGCGTGGTCACGGTGCGGCGAGCATAGCGCCGCTCCGCCGGCCGACTCGGGCCGCCGGGTCGACCCGCTCCCGCCCCGGCGACCGTATCCGCATCGCCCAGCCGCAACGCGCGGCCCAGCAGGCCGAGTGCGACCGTGTGGCGGCCGGCGACTTTGCTCCCGTGTTGCTGGCATGAGGGGAGGTGCTACCGAAGTATGCTGATCGGTATGACCACGGTGAAGAAGCTGTCGATCTCCGTCCCTCAGGATGTAGCTGAGACGTTGGAGCAGCAGGGTCCGGGCAAGGCGAGCGCCTATGTGACCGGGGCCGTGCGCGCCCAGCGGGCGTGGGAGCAGTTCCGTGACGAGCAGGCTCGCCGCGGGGTGACGCTGACCTCGGAGGGCATGGCCGCCGCCCGCGCGCGCCGGTACGCGGTGCAGGCCGAGTGGCCTGCGGAGAGATTCGCGGCGGTCCGCGAGCGGGTCCGCCAGCACCTGGAGCAGGAGCAGGCTGGCGGGGACCAGTCGGCGTCGGCCGGGTGACCCCCGAGGGCGAGCTGCCCCCGATCACGCTCGTGCTCGACCGCTCGGCGCTGCTGGCGTACGTGGCCGGGTCGATCCACGCCGTGGAGCCGGTGGGCGAGGTCATCACCGACCGGCAGCGCTTCGGCGTCACCGCCGTCACCGTGGCTGAGGCATTGAAGCTGGTGACCGATTCGAAGGACCGCGCAGACCTCCACACGCTGCTGGCGATGGACGCCTGCGCGGTGCTGCCCACGTGGGGCGAGGACTGGTTGGAGCTCTCGTACTGGCTGGGGGCGACCAGTCGGATCGACCTGGCCACGACCGTGCTGGCGTCGCTGGAGCACGGGGCGCAGATTCTGACCGGGGAGGGCCATCGCTACGGCGACAGCCTGCCGATCAACCACATGCCGAATCAGTGACCGGTGCGCCGGCCCCGTCCACCGGTCGGCGCCGGCGCCGTCTGCGTACGCGTCATCAGGCTCGTCTCTTCAGGATGTTCGACCGAGCGCCATTCTGCCCTGCCGCACGGTGGTCATCGACGCCCGGCACTGCCTGGCCGGCCGACCTGGGCGGCGCCGCGGGTACGGGCGTACGGTACGCAGGGCCGGTCGGCGTGGACCGGCGAACGCCGACCGGGAGGCCACCGTGCAGGACCGCACCCCTCGTCCGGAGGAGCTGGAGCCCGTCGAGCGGGCCGGCGTCGACGAGCTGCGGGCGCTGCAACTCCAGCGGCTGCGGTGGTCGCTGCGGCACGCGTACGACAACGTGCCGCACTACCGGCGGGCGTTCGAGGCGGCCGGGGTCCACCCCGACGACTGCCGGGACCTGGCCGACCTGGCCCGCTTCCCGTTCACGGGCAAGGCGGAGCTGCGGGAGAACTACCCGTTCGGCATGTTCGCGGTGCCCCGGGAGCGGGTGGCCCGGCTGCACGCCTCCTCCGGCACCACCGGCCGCCCCACCGTGGTCGGCTACACGAAGCAGGACCTGACGACCTGGGCCCGGCTGATGGCCCGGTCCATCCGCGCCTCCGGCGGCCGCCCCGGCGACCGGGTGCACGTCGCGTACGGCTACGGGCTCTTCACCGGAGGCCTCGGCGCCCACTACGGCGCCGAGGAGCTGGGCTGCACCGTCATCCCGGTCTCCGGTGGGATGACCGAGCGGCAGGTGCTGCTGATCCGCGACTTCGAACCCGAGGTCATCATGGTCACCCCCAGCTACCTGCTGGCCATCGTGGACGAGATGGAACGCCAGGGCGTCGACCCGCGGACCACCTCGCTGAGGGTGGGCATCTTCGGCGCCGAGCCGTGGACCGAGGACATGCGCCGGGAGATCGAGCAGCGCCTCGACATGCACGCGGTGGACATCTACGGCCTGTCCGAGGTGATGGGCCCGGGCGTCGCGGTCGAGTGCGTGGAGACCAAGGACGGCCTGCACGTGTGGGAGGACCACTTCTATCCGGAGATCATCGACCCGGTCACCGGGTCGGTGCTGCCCGACGGGGAGCAGGGGGAGCTGGTGCTCACCTCGCTGACCAAGGAGGCGATGCCGGTGGTCCGCTACCGCACCCGGGACCTGACCCGGCTGCTGCCCGGCACGGCCCGCCCGATGCGGCGGATCGAGAAGATCACCGGCCGGACCGACGACATGATGATCGTCCGTGGGGTGAATGTCTTCCCCACCCAGATCGAGGAGCTGATCCTGCGTACCCCCGCCCTGTCGCCGCACTTCCAGTGCGTGCTGGACCGGCAGGGCCGGCTGGACGGCCTCACCGTCCGGGTGGAACGCCGGCCCGGGGTGACGCCGGAGGAGGCCGAGCGGGCCGGCCGGGCCCTGGTGGAGCAGGTGAAGAACACCATCGGGGTCAGCGTGGCCGTCGAGGTGATCGCCCCGGACGGCGTGGAGCGCTCGATGGGCAAGATGCGCCGCATCGTCGACCATCGACGGGAGCGCTGAGATGACCGACGACCGTCCCGACCCGGACCGGACCGCCGCCCACGCGATGTTCGACGCCGACGTGGCCTCCAAGGGGCTGGGCATCGAGCTGGTCTCGGCGGGCGACGGCGCCGCGGTGGCCCGGATGCGGGTCACCGCCGCGATGCTCAACGGGCCCGCCATCGGCCACGGTGGCTTCGTCTTCCTGCTCGCCGACACCGCGTTCGCGCTGGCCTGCAACAGCCACGGTCCGGTCACCGTCGCGGCCGGCGGCGAGATCAGCTTCCTGCGCCCGGTCCGCGAGGGCGACCTGTTGGAGGCCACCGCCACCGAGCGCACCCGGTACGGCCGCAGCGGCATCTACGACGTGACGGTCCGCCGGGACGACGAGGTGGTCGCCGAGTTCCGGGGCCGCAGCCGCACCCTGTCCCGCGACGGCCGCTGACCGGCGCGCCGGCGCGGTGGCGGCGGTCGGCGGCGGTGGGTCGGGCCGCGCCCGCCGGCCCGGACCACAGGTGGAGCACCGACCGGGCGTGCCGGGTGACCGCCGCGTGCCGGGTCAGGCCGCGGTCATCCCGGTGGCCGGCGCCGCCCGGGTGGCGCGGCCGGTGCGGCGGGCCGGCCGGGCGACGGTGCCGGACCCGGTCCACCCGGGCACGGCCCGGAAGGGTGGGCCCACCGGGCGCGGCGGCCCGCCCACGACCGACCCGGCCGGGCCGGCGGTGGCCACGGCTGCGACGGCGGCCAGAACCGTGGTGACTCCGGCCGGAGCCGTGGTGCCCCCCGCCGAAACCATCGTGACTCCGTCCGGGACCGTGGTGAGGTCGGCGGGGGCCACGGCCGGGCCGGTCGGCGCCACCGCGGAACGCCGGCGGGCCCGGCGGGCCAGTTCGGCCCGGACCGGACGCGGCAGCCGGCCGTGCGCCACCCGACCCAGCACCGGCTCGGTGAGCAGGTGGCCGCCCCGGCGGGAGCGTCGCAGCAGCCCCACCGCCACCAGCAGCCGCAGCAACCCGGCCGCCCGCCCCGGCGACCAGCCGAGCAGCCGGTCCACGGCGGTGCCGGTGACGCCCGTGCCGAGCACCGTGGCGGCGGCCAGCACCGCCCGCTGCCCGCCGTCGAGCCGGTCCAACCGGGCGTCGGCGATCCGGCGGACCCGCTCCGGCACGTCGGCGCCCGGCGTCACGGCACCGTCCTCGGCGAGCGACCGCACGTAGGCGTCCGCGACGCCCGGGTTGCCGCCGACCAGGGGCACCAGCAGTCGGGCCAGCGCGGCCGGCCGGCCCGCCCGGTCGAGCAGGTGGCGCAGCAGCCGTCCGGTCTCCACGGCGCCCAGGGCGGGCAGCGCCACCCGGTGGACCCGGTCGCCGGCCGGCAACGGGTCGGCCCGGTCCGGGCCGTGGGTGGTCACCACCGCCAGCTGGGCCCGGCCCAGGGTCGCCTCGGCGAGGAGCACCCGTAGGAACCGGTCGAGGGCCGGGCCGGCGCGGTCCGGGTCGTCCACCGCCACCACCACCGGCTGACCGGCGGCCAGCGCCAGCAGCACCTGCCGCAACGCCGTCGACCCGTGACCGGCCGTACCCGCGCCCTCGGCGGCGGCGAGCAGGTCGGCCAGCGCGGGCACCGCGGTCGCGCGCAGCGCCGCCGGCAGCAGGCCGTCGAGCGCTTCGGCCAGCCGGCGCCGCACGGCCGCCGGCGGCTCACCCTCACGGACCCCGATCAGGTCGCGGACCAGGGCGGCCAGCGGCGCCAAGGGCTGCTCCGGGTACGGCGGGCAGTGCGCGACGATCCACCGCACCGGCGCACCGTCCACGGTCGACAACGTCCGGGTCAGCTCGTGCAGCAGCCGGCTGCGCCCGCTGCCGGTCGGGCCGACCAGCGCCACCCGTGCGGGTCGACGGTCGCGCAGGGCCCGGACGATCTCGTCACCGGCGGTGGCCAGCTCGCGGCGGCGCCCGACCAGCGGGCCCTGGTGCCGGCCGCGGCGCGGGGCGACGGTCCCGACGGCCCGCCACAGCGGCAGCGTCCGGCCGGCGATCGACGTCGAGGCGAGCGGTCGCTGCTCGATGAGGTCGACGGTGGCCCGGTGGGTGGCCGGGCAGAGCGCCACCGCGCCCGGCGGGGCGTACTCCTGGAGGCGGGCCGCGGTGGTGATCACCGCGCCGCTGGCCGTGCCGTGCGCCCCGTCGCGGGTGGCGGGCACGTCCACCAGCACCTCACCGGTGGCGACCCCGACCCGGATCCGCACCGGCCAGCCGCCGGCCAGCGGACGCCCGTCCAGCATCCGCTGGATCTCCAGCCCGGCGCGCACCGCCCGGTACGCGTCGAACCCGTCGGACCGGTCGGCGCCGAAGAGCGCCATCACGGCGTCACCGACGTACTTCTCGACCGTGCCGCCCCACCGACGCAGCACCACGGCGACCGTGTCGAAATAGTCGTGCTGCAGGGCCCGGACGTCCTCCGGGTCGAGCCGTTCGACCAACGAGGTCGAGCCGACGATGTCGGCGAAGAGCACGCTGACCGTGCGCCGTTCCTCCGGCGCCGGCCAGCGGATCGGCGTCTCCGGCTCCGGGCCGGTCACGAGTGTGGACACTGGCGTCGCACCTGCCTTCCCCCCACTGGTGGCTGATGACGTCACCGACACTCGCACCACCGGGTCGACGGTGGATCTGCCGAACGACGTATGTCGAGCCCCCGCAACCGTTCAGTCGCAATCTCGACGCGAGGAGTACCGAGGGTCCCGGAACGCAGTAGAGCGCCGCCCGACCCTGTGACTAGGCTGCGTCCATGGCCAGCGACGTGGACAGTCCGCCTCTCGTCGGCCGGGCCGACCAGGTGGCGACGCTGCGGTCCGCGCTGCTCGACGACGTACCGCCCGGGCACACCGCGGCGGTCTTCCTCACCGGTGAGAGCGGGGTGGGCAAGACCCGGCTGCTGCACGAGGTGGGGGACCGGCTGCGCGGCGGCGGCGCGGTGGTGCTCACCGGCTCCTGCCTGGACATCGGGGACGCCTCCCCGCTGCACCCGCTGCGGCACGCGCTGCGCCGCTTCGACGCCGAGCTGACCGCCACCCGGGCGCGCACCTCCTCCACGGTGCGCGGCCTGCTGCAGATGTTCGCCGAGGAGAGCGCCGGGCCCGACGGCGCCGGGGCGCTGCTGGAACGGGTCTCCCGCGGGCTCAGCCTGATCGCCGGGGGCCGGCCGCTGGTGCTCGTCCTGGACGACCTCCAGTGGGCCGACCGCAGCACCCGGCAGTTGCTGCTCTATCTGCTCGCCGGCCTGGGTGACCTGCAACTGTCGGTGCTGGCCGCGGTGCGGGCCGAGTCGTTGCAGGGCGCCCACCCGCTGCGCCGGGTGCTGACCGAGCTGCGCCGGCTGCGCTCGGTCCGGGTGGTCGACCTGGCGCCGCTGGACCGCGCCGACACCGACGAGCTGGCCGCCGCGGTCGCCGGCCCCGCGCTGACCCCGGAGGCCGCCGAGCTGGTCTGGCAGCGCAGCGGCGGGAACCCGTTCGTGGTCGAGGAACTCGCCCGCGACCTGCGCGACGGCCACGACGGTCTCTCCGACACCCTGCGGGAGATCTTCCTCGCCCGGGTCGAGGCGCTGCCCACCCCCACCCGGTCGGTGATGCAGGCGGTCGCCGCCGGCGTCGAGCCGGTGGAGCACTGGCTGCTGGCCCGGGCGGTGCCGCTGGGGGAGCAGGAGCTGATCGAGGCGGTCCGGGCCGCGGTCGCCCACCGGCTGCTGGTCGGCGCCGACGACGGCTACCGACTGCGGCACCGGCTGGTCGCCGAGGTGCTGGCCGACGAGCTGCTGCCGGCCGAGCGGGCCGCCCTGCACCGCCGGTACGCCGAGGCGCTCACCGCCGTCCCCGCCGACCTGCACCAGGCCCGGCTGGCCCACCACTGGCGGCTGGCCGGGGAACCGGCCCGCGCGCTGCCCGCAGCGATCGCCGCCGCCGAGGAGGCCGAGCGGCTGCACGGCTTCGCCGAGGCGCACCGGCACTGGTCGGCGGCGTTGCAGCTGGCCGCGCCGGCGACCGACCCGGCGGGCGGGACGGACCGGGCGCGCCTGGTGGAGCGGGCCGCCGAGGCCGCCCACCACTGCGGCGAGCACGCGCGGGCGCTGGAGCTGCTGGCGGAGCTGGCCGCCGGGCCGGGCGCCCCGACCACCTGTGAGCTGCACATCCGTCGGGCCCGCTACCTGGCCGCCGCCGGCCGGTCCGCCCCGGCCGAGGCGGAGTACCGGTCGGCCCTGGCGGCGGCCGACTGCTCGCCCCGGGAACGCGCCACCGCCGCCGCGCACCTGGCCGAGCTGCTGCTGCACCTCGGCCGGTACGCCGACGCCGGCGACCGGGCCCGGGAGGCGCTGGCGCTGGCCGCCGACGTCGAGGGCGCCGCCTCCGAGGTGGTGCTGGCCAGCGCGGCGCTGGGCTTCAGCCAGGCCTACCTGGAGGATCCGGAGAGCGGTCTGGCCGCCGTCCGGGAGGCCCTCGAGGTCGCCGAGCGATCCGGGCGGCCGGAGGACGTGGCCTGCGCCTACCTGCACCTCGCGGAGCTGCTGACCGGCCCGCTCAACGTCCTCGAGGAGGGCGTGGTGGTCGCCCGTCGCGGCGCCGAGCGGGTGGCCGAGCTGGGGCTGGGCCGCACCTACGAGACCCGGCTGCTGGCCATCGCCACCAACGGGCTGTTCCGGGTCGGGCAGTGGGCCGAGGCGGAGAAGGTCGTCGCGGCGGCGCTGCGGCACCGGCCCTCGGGCGCCGACGCGGTGGAGCTGCTGCTGGCCCGCTGCCGGCTCTCCGTCGGCTACGGCGACGTCGAGGCCTCCGACCGGGACCTGGACGCGGTGGCCACCATGCTGGCCGGCGGCGGCGCCCGGCACGTGCTGCCGATGCTGATCCTGCGGGCCGGGCTGGCCATGTGGCAGGGGCGGCCCGACCTGGCCCGGCAGGCCGTCGCGCGGGGCCTGACCGAGAGCCGCTCCGACGACGTCATCGTGCTGGCCACCCTGGCCTGGCACGGCCTGCGGGCCGAGGCCGAGGCGTACGCCGACCGCACCGCCGAGGTGGACCACACGGCGGTACGCCGGCTGCGTGGCGTGGTCGACCGGGTGGCCGCCAAGAGCGAGCAGGCCGCCCGGCCGGTCCGCTACGTCGCCGAGGGCTTCCTGGCGCTCTGCGCGGCCGAGGTGAGCCGGCTCGACGACGGGCGTGGCGACCCGGAGCTGTGGGCCCGCTCGGTCACCGAGTGGGACCGGCGCAACCACCCCTACCCGGCGGCGTACTCGCGGCTGCGGCAGGCCGAGGCGCTGCTGGGCCGGCGGGCCCGGGTGGCCACCGCCGGGAAGCTGCTGCGGCAGGCGTACCGGATGGCGCAGGGGCTGGGGGCGGAGCCGCTGAGCTCGGAGATCCGTACCCTGGCCGGCCGGGCCCGGGTGGCCCTGGAGGAGCGGCCCGCCGCCGCGGCGCGCCCGGCCGCGCCCCGGGCGGTGTCGCCGCCGGTCGCGTCCGGCGGCGACGAGCTGGACGGTCTGACCGCCCGGGAACGGGAGGTGCTCGCCGCAGTGGCGGAGGGGCTGACCAACCGGGAGATCGGCCAGCGGCTGTTCATCAGCGAGCGGACCATCGGCGTGCACGTGTCCCACATCTTCGACAAGTTGCAGGTACGCACCCGGGTCCAGGCCAGCGCCATCTTCCTGCGCAACGCGGCCGGCTGAGGCGTACGTAGGTCGGTCGGCGGCGGCCGACATACGTCGTTCTACTGATCCGGCGTCCCGCCCTGCGCTGACAGGCTGTGGACAGTTCCGTGGGCGGCACGGGGGCGCCTGACGAGCACACAGTGGAGGAGTCATGGACGAGCCGGTCTGGGGCCCGGTCCACCAGGACATCGCCGGCCTGCTGGCCGACCGTCCGGCGGACGTGCCGGCGGTGGTGGACCATCTCACCAAGTTGCAGGATCTGCTGGTCCGGCTGCCTCCGCTGGAACGCAGCTGCCCGCTGGCGGACTTCAACGAGCTGTACCTCACCATCACCAGCAGCGTCCTGGACGGCCTGTACGACGACCGCTTCGCCGACCCCGCCTTCCTGGCCCGGCTCGACGTGGAGTTCGCGGCCCGCTACTTCGACGCGCTGCGCTACTGGACGGAGTCCAGCCCGAGCACCCCGAAGGCCTGGTCCTGCCTGTTCCGGCGGATGCGCGGGCCGGACGCCCGCCCGTTGCCGTCGGCGGCCGCCGGGGTGAACGCGCACATCAACTACGACCTGCCGTTCGCGCTGGTGACCACGCTGGAGAGCCTGGAGTCCGAGCCGGTGGACGGCAGCGACCAGCACCGCGACTACCTGGAGATCAACAAGATCTTCGCGGAGCGGATCCCGGAGCTGCGCCGCGGCTACCTGGACAACTGGCAGCTCATGATCGACATGTTGAACGGCGACATCGACGACTGGTACCAGGGCGAACTGGTGGAGTACACCCGGAACGTGGCCTGGCGCAACGCCCAGAAGATCTGGCGCTGCCGGCACGATCCCGACGCCCGCGAGTGTGAGCGTACGCGGCTGGACGACAACGCCGCGGCGCTCGGCCGGCTGCTGCTCTCGCCGCTGGGGGCGTTCCTGCAGTAGCCGGGACGGGGGGTCCCCGCGCTCCGGGGAAACCGGGGCGCGGGGACGCGTCCACGCCGGTGCGCGGCAGGGTGTGGCCCGGGCCCGGGACGGGTACGCCCCGACCATGCCGGCACACCGCAGCGCGTTCCGTTTCGACCCGGCCTTCCGAGTCCCGTTGGCCCTGCTCGGGGTCCGTCCGGAGACCTCCTGGGTGCTCGTCGACGACGAGGCGCTGGAGATCCGGTTCGGCCCGTGGCGACTGCGTACCCCGCGCGGCAACGTCGCCGGGGCGCAGGTCGGCGGCCCGTACCGGTGGTGGCGGGCGATCGGACCGCACCTGTCGCTGGCCGACGCGGGCGTCACCTTCGGCACCACCACCGCGGCCGGGGTCTGCGTCCGGTTCGCCAGCCCGGTCCCGGCGCTGGCGCCGGGGCGCTGGCCGACCCACCCGGCGGCCACCGTCACCGTGGCCGACCCCGAGGAGTTGTGCCGCGCTCTGATCACCTGAAGGCCGTGCCGCCGCGCCGTCCTCCCGGCCCGGCGGTACGATCCTGCGCGCTCCGATGACACCCGGCTTCCCGGGTTCGGCGGGGCGGGGCCGTGGGTACCGCCTACGGTCGGTTCAGGGCCGGAAGGTGGGACACAGGCATGACACAGGGTCGGGAGGGGCCGCAGCCCCGACGCAACCGCGGGCGGCGCAACACGGCGCCGGCCGGCCCCGGTCGCGCGTTACGGGCGGCCCGGGACCCGGGCAACGGACCCGGGTCGGGACCGCGCACGGTGCCGGCGGTGGTGCAGAGCCCGGTCCACCCGGTGGAGCCGGCCAGTGGACTGTCCCGCTGGCTGTTCCAGCACCGGGTGCAGCCGGTCGGCCCGGAGACCCGGGAGACCGAGGCGAAGTCGCACAGCTGGTGGCAGGTGATGTGCCTGACCGGCGTCGACTACTTCTCCACCCTCTCCTACCTCCCCGGCATCGCCGCGGTGGCGGCGGGCGCGGTCTCCCCGCTGGCCACGCTGCTGATCGTCGCCCTGACCCTGTTCGGGATGCTGCCGATGTACCGGCGGGTGGCCGGCGAGAGCCCGCACGGGCAGGGTTCGGTGGCGATGCTGGAGCGGCTGCTGCCGTTCTGGCGGGGCAAGCTCTTCGTCCTGGTGCTGCTCGGCTTCGTGGCCACCTCGTGGATCGTCACGATCACCCTCTCCGCCGCCGACGCCACCGTGCACCTGCTGGAGAACCCGTACCTGCCGGAGTCGTTCCCGCACGGCGCCACCGCGGCGGTCGTGGTGACCGTGCTGCTCCTGCTGGTGCTGGGCGGCGTGTTCCTGATGGGGTTCAGCGAGGCGGTGCAGGTGGCCATCCCGCTGGTGGCGGTCTTCCTCCTGCTCAACGCGGTGATCGTGGCCGCCGGGGTGGCCGAGATCGCCGGCGACCCGTCGGTGCTGGCCGACTGGACCTCCCGGCTGACCCGCATCGGTGGCCTGAGCGATGTGCTGCGGACCAGCGTGCTGGCCTTCCCGTTGCTGGTGCTCGGGCTCTCCGGCTTCGAGACCGGGGTCAGCATGATGCCGCTGGTTCGGGGGGACGGCCCGGACGCGCAGGCCCGGCTGCGGGCCCGGATCCGCAACACCCGCCGGCTGCTCGCCACCGCGGCGCTGATCATGTCGGTCTACCTGATCGCGACGACCTTCGTCACCACCGTGCTGATCCCGCCGGAGCAGTTCGCCCCGGGTGGCGCGGCCAACGGTCGGGCGCTGGCCTGGCTGGCCCACGAGCACCTGGGGGAGGGGTTCGGCACCGTCTACGACATCAGCAGCGTGCTGATCCTCTGGTTCGCCGGCGCCTCGGCGATGGCCGGTCTGATCAACATCGTGCCCCGGTACCTGCCGGACTACGGCATGGCGCCGGAGTGGGGTCGGGCGGTCCGCCCGGTGGTGATCGTCTACACGCTGATCAGCATCGCCATCACCGTGGCCTTCCGTGCCGACGTCAACGCCCAGGCCGGCGCGTACGCCACCGGGATCCTGGCGATGATGGTCTCCGGGGCGATCGCGGTGACCATCTCGGCGTACCGGTCCCGGCACCCGTTCGCCGGGATCGGCTTCACCGTGCTGACCGCGGTGCTGCTCTACGCGCTGGCCGAGAACGTGGTGGAGAAGCCGGACGGCATCACCATCTCCGGGCTGTTCATCGCCGGCATCGTCGCGGTCTCCCTGATCTCGCGGGTCACCCGGACCACCGAGCTGCGGGCCGAGCGCATCGAGTTCGACGAGGCGGCCCGCCGGTTCATCGCCGACTCGATCGCCCACGACGGCCGGCTGCACCTGATCGCCAACAAGCGGCAGAGCGGCTCGGTCAAGGAGTACAAGGTCAAGGAGCGGGCGCAGCGCGGCATGAACCCGGTCCCGGGCGCCGCCGACGTGCTCTTCCTGGAGATCGACGTCTCCGACCCGTCCCAGTTCAGCCACGTGCTGCGGGTGCACGGGGTGGAGGCCGGCGGCTACCGGATCCTGCGGGCCAGCAGCCCGGCCGCCCCGAACGCGATCGCGGCGATCCTGCTGGCCCTGCGCGACGCCACCGGGGTCCGGCCGCACGCCCACTTCGAGTGGTCCGAGGGCAACCCGATCGCGCACCTGCTGCGCTATCTGATCCTCGGCCGCGGTGACACCCCGCCGGTGGTGCGGGAGATCATCCGCAAGTCCGAGCCCGACCCGACCCACCGCCCCGGCATCCACGTCGGCGGCTGAGGTGCAAGCAGGGGCCCCTTATTAACGCCTCCGGTATAGCAGGGGCCCCTTCTTAACGCCGCGCGCAGCCGGCGCCGGGTCGGGCGGCCGGCGTCGGGCCGGGCAGCCGGCGTCGGGCCGGGCGGCCGGCGTCGGGTCGCGCCTCAGCCGAGGGCGCGGACCCGCTCGATCAGGTCGTCGCGGCAGAAGTCGAGGAAGCCGTCCGGGTCCGGGCCGGCGTTCATCAGCACGATGTGGTCGTAGCCGGCCTCGACGAAGGCCCGGGCCTTGGCCACGTGCTGCTCGGCGTCCGGCCCGACGGCGAACTGCTGGCGGATGTGGTGCTCCTCGACGGTGGCGGACGCGGCGTCGAAGTTCACCGGGTTGGGCAGCTCGCTCATCACCTTCCATCCGGTGAGCGCCCAGCGGTTGGTCTTCAACGCGGCCTGCACGGCCTGCTGCTCGTCGGTGGCCCAGGCGAGCGGCACCTCGGCGTACCGGGGGCCCTTGCCGCCGGCCGCGGTGAAGTGCTCGATGATGGACGACTCCGGCTCGGTGACGAAGAGCCCGTCGCCCAGTTCGGCGGCCATCGTCGCCGACGCCTTGCCGCTGGCCGCCACGGCGATCACCGGGAGGGTGTCGGGCAGGTCGAAGACCCGGGCATCCTCGAGTTGGAGGTGCTTGCCCTCGTACGACCGGTAGCCGCCCTGCCAGAGCAGTCGGATGATCTCCAGCGCCTCGCGCAGCCGCTCGTGCCGGCCGCGGACGCTGGGGAAGCCCAGCCCGACGACGTGCTCGTTGAGCCGTTCCCCGGCGCCGACGCCGAGGGTGAACCGGCCGTCGGAGATCAGCGCCATGGTGGCGGCGGCCTGGGCGATGATCGCCGGGTGGTACCGGACGGTGGGGCAGGTGACGCCGGTGGCCAGGCCGAGGGTGCTGGTCTTCGCCGCGATCGCGCCCAGCACGCTCCAGGTGAACGAGGAGTGACCCTGCTCGTCCAGCCAGGGGTGGTAGTGGTCACTCATCTCCACGAAGTCGAAACCGGCCTGCTCGGCGCGGACCGCCTGCCGGATGATCTCCTGCGGCCCGAAGCCCTCCGAGGCCAGCTTGTAGCCGATCTGCATGCCCGCTCACCACTCCCGATGCGTCGTCGAAAACATGCCCCTTCCCGCTCCGAACGCCGGCAAACCGAACCACCGCACCGACCCATCCTCCTAGGAAGCCATAGGAGGTGTGGGGGTCCCCGCCGCAGGCAGCAGAAGGCCCGCGTCCCGCCGGGGGCGGGGCGCGGGCCGGCGGAGCTGCGTCCTACTTCGACGGCTCGGGCAGCTTGCAGTCCACCTTCGGGTTGGCGCCGATGTAGTTCAGCGGGCCGGCCACGATGGTCACCAGGATGGTGCCCGCCTCGGCGCAGTTGGTGTCGTCACCGCCGAAGTAGCCACGCTGTCCGGCGGCGATGGCGCCGATGACGAGCCAGATGACGACCAGGACACCGAAGATCGACGTGCCGCGCATGGGTTGCCTCCACGGGGTTGTGGTGGATTCGAGGTGCAGGCGTTGTACCCAGTCCCGGGGCGCGCGCAAACGGTGATCGGTGTCGGTCACGCCGTCCGAATCCGTTGGTGCTCGCAAGCGGACCCACGAAGGTGCGGTGCGGGGGCCCGCCGCGGGGGCTCAGTGCGGCGGCGCGGGGTCCTCGGGGGGCCGGCCGCGGCTGCGGCGGTGATCGGCCAGGGCCACCCCGGCCAGCACCAGCATGGCCCCGAGCGCGGCCCACACCGGGGCGACGAAGAGCACCGCCGGGGCGATGGTGAGCAGCGCCAGCAGGCCACCGGGACGGGACAGCGACACCCGGCTGAACACCTCGTACTCGAAGCAGGCCCGGCCGGCCAGGAACAGCGCCGGTCCACCCAGGATGACCGCCGCCCAGGCCGGCGGCGTACGCCCGGTGGGTTCGTGCAGCACCAGGTCGAACCCGGCCGCCGTGGTGACCACGCCGGCCACCATCAACAGATGGGTGTACGGCGCGGTGAGCAGGAACCGGTTCGGCTGCCGGGAGCGGGCGATCGCCTCCGGCAGCAGCTGGCCCGACTTGTGCACGTAGATCCGCCAGAGCAGCAGCGTGGTGGCGAAGGCGACCGTGAACGCGCCGATGTTCTCCATCTCGGAGTGGTTGACGCTGAACATCGTGCCGATGGTCAGGATCGCGTCGCCCAGGGCGATGATGAAGAACTGCTGGTACCGCTCCGAGAGGTGCTCGGCGGTCACGTTGCGCTGCGCGTCCGGCACCGCGCCCAGCCCGGGCACCGGATAGGCCAGCCGGAACCCCAGGTAGTCGATGCCGAGCGCCAGCGCCCAGAGCGCCTCCCGCGCGTCGTCGTGGGCGAAGGCGCCGGCCAGCCAGGGCACGGCCGACACGGCGAACCAGATGAAGATGCGCGCGGCCCGCTTCTGGGTCTGCCGGTGGCGCCGGACCGCCGGGATGAGGAACAGGCCACGGCCGAGGTGGATCGCCACGTACGTGCCGGCGAAGACCAGCCCGCGCCGGTCGAAGGCCTCCGGGATGGCGGTGGTCATCAGCAGCACCCCGAACATCACCGCGGTGATCAGCATTTTGATCTCGGGGCGTTCCGGGTCGTACATGTCGGTGACCAGGGTGGTGATCGCCCAGGTCCACCAGACGGCCATCAGGATGATCAGGGACCGGAGCGCGCCTTCCCAGCCGATGTGGTGGACGAGTCCACGGGAGACCAGCGTCAGCGCGACGACGTACACCAGGTCGAAGAAGAGCTCGAGCAGCGTCACCCGGCGGGGCGACTCGGGGTCGCGTACCGGTGGGTGGGCCCGGTCCGGTGGCGGCCCGGGCGCGGCGTTCGGCACGGTTGCTCCTGGGGCCGGGTCGGTGGGCCGGTGGCCCAGCACCGACGCTAGCGATCCACCCGCCGGAAGGTGTCCGTTATCGGGCTTTCCGCGCGATCCCGCCACGGGAAACGGATTGCCAGCGCCGCCCGGGCGCTCCAGGCTGGGCCGGATGACTGGACCGGACGAGAAGCCGCCGACCATCGACGTCGCCCTGGTGCGGCGGCTGGTCGCCGCGCAGTTCCCCGGGTGGAGCGACCTCGACGTGCGGCCGGTGCGGGCGGGCGGCTGGGACAACCGCACCTTCCACCTCGGCGACACGATGACCGTACGGCTGCCCAGCGCCCCCGGGTACGTGCCGCAGGTCGACAAGGAACAGCGCTGGCTGCCCCGGCTGGCGCCCGGGCTGCCGCTGGCGGTGCCGGCGCCGCTGGCCCGGGGCGTGCCGGGCGAGGGCTACCCGTTCCCCTGGTCGGTGTACGCCTGGATCGAGGGCCGGACGGCGACGCTCGACCAGATCGCAGACCCGGTGGAGTTCGCTGTCGACCTCGCCGGCTTCCTCACCGCGCTGCACCGCCCGGAGCCGGCGGGCGGTCCGCTCGCCGGGGCGCACAGCGCCTTCCGGGGCGCGCCCCTGTCCACCTACGACGACGACACCCGGCGGGCGGTTCGGCAGCTCGCCGACCGCGGCCTCGCCGTCGAGGCCACCGCGATCTGGGCCGAGGCGCTCGCCTCGACGTGGGCCGGTCCGCCGGTCTGGTTCCACGGCGACGTCGCCGTGGGCAACCTGCTGGTCCGCGAGGGCCGGCTGGCGGCGGTCATCGACTTCGGCTGCTGCGGGATGGGCGACCCGGCCTGCGACCTGACGGTGGCCTGGACCCTGCTGCCGGCCCCCGCCCGGGAGGCGTTCCGGGCGGCGCTGCCGTACGCCCACGACACGTGGGCGCGGGCCCGGGGCTGGGCGCTGTGGAAGGCGCTGATCACCCGGGACGACCCGGAACAGGCCGCGACGGCCCGGTCGACGCTCGACGCGATCCGCGTCGGACACCGGTGACCCGCCGGGCCGGTGGCGGCGTGCCACCGGCCCGGCGGGAGTGGTTCAGGCGTCGGCGCCGGTCCCGACCGGCAGCACCCGCTCGGCCTCGGCGGGGGCGCCGGCCAGCACCTTGGCCTGCTGCGCCCAGGTCGCCAGGCTGGGGGCGGCGCGCAGTCCGGCCGCCCGGATGGTGTCCCGCAGCGCCGCCTCGTCCAGCGCGGCGAGCTGCCCGTAGGTGCGGATGCCGGCCGCCTGGAGCGCGGCGGCCATCTTCGGGCCGACGCCCTGGATGCGACGGAAGTCGTCCGCCGGCCCGTCGGCCGCCGGCTCCGCGGCGGGCGGGACCGTGACCGGGGCGGCCGGTGCGGTCCCGGTGGCGGCGTCGAGCGGCCCGGTGCCGGTCACGGCGTCACCGGACGTGGCGGGGGTCGCCCGGGTCGACTCGACGTCGGTGCCGGTCGCGGTCGGCTCCGCGGCGACGGCGGGCAGCGGCGCGTCGCCCTGGTCGGTGGTGGCGGTCTCGCGCGGGAGGTCCGTCTCGGTGACCAGGTCGCTGTCGTGGACGGCGGTACGCGGCGCCGGCACGGTGCCGGCCGCGATCGCGGACGTCCCGGCGGCCGGCGCGTCCTCGTCGGCCGTGGAGCCGGCCTGCTCCTCGTCGAGGGCGGAGCCGACCCGCTCCTCCTCGGTGCGCTGGGCGGGCAGGACCGCCGGGCCGGCGTCGGTCTCCGACCGCCCGGCGGTGACCTCGTCGGTCGGGGTCGTGGTGGCCGGGACGGAAGCGTCGCCCGGAGCCGTCTGCGCCTCGGCGAGGTCGGCGCTCCCGGCGGTCACGCGGTCGGCGGTCTCCGGGTCGGCCGACGCGGCGGTCGCCGGTGAGGTGTCGGCGAGCGGGGCGGTGTCGACCGCGCCGGTGCCCGGGGCCGGCACCGCGCCGGTGGTGGCGGAGGCCGGCTCGACCTCGGGAACCGGGGTGGCGGTGGCGGCCAGGGTGGCGGCGGCCGGGGCGGTCTCGGCCTCGACCGGGGTGGCGTCGGCGGTCACCGCGGCGGGCGGGGCCTCGTCGATGGTGACCTCGGGCCGCTGCTGGTCGACGGTGGCCGGCATGGGCGGCTCGGCGTCCAGGTCGGTGACGCCGGCGACCGGGTCACCCTCCACGATGGGCCGCACCGGATCCGCCGTGGTGCGCCGGCCATTCAGCACCCATCCGGCTGCCAGGCCCACCAGCAGGGCCAGGATCACGATCAGCCATTGCCCGACAGTCGACGGCACGGCGAACCTCCCTCTTATGTACGTGAAAAAGTCGCGAGAAAACCCGGGGCAGCTTTGCACACGTACGGCGCGGGCGACAGGGAGGTCGGCGGCTCGCGTCGCTGGTGGGACGGCCGGTGTCCAGCGGTGGCGGTCGGGTGACCGAGCGTGTGGCGGCGGGATGGGTCGGTCAGCCGCCGACGGCGAAGCGGCGGATGCCGGTCAGGTCCGGTCCGGTGGCGTCCCAGCGGTAGAAGCAGCCGGCGACGGCGTCCCGGGGCGAGCTCCAGGTGGGCAGGTAGGACGTGGTGTGGGCGGAGAGCCGTTCGTTGACCTGGAGGTAGAGGGGGTGGCTGCGGGCGGCGGCGAGCGCGTCGGCGTCCACCTGCGCGGTCTCCACCAGGTGGACGAGCAGGTCGTGCAGGCAGTACAGCGACCGGTGCCGGACGCCGGTCAGCGCGGGCAGGTCGGTGGCGTCGGATTCGGCGAAGATCTGCGCGACCCGGCCCTCGGACCCGGGACTGATCCGGCTGACGATCAGCAGACGACTCATGGGGCACCCCTTCCGCCGGTGGGGTGTCCGTCGAGGACCACGACGGCACCCTGGGCGTTCACCATGGCCGTGGGCGTGTCATCCGGTCGTCACGTGCCCCGCCGGGCCGGTGACGCGGCGTCGGCCGGTGTGGTGGCGCCGGGCCGGCCGGTGGCGCGGGTGGCCCGTCGGATCGGGCCGAGGGTGTCGTCGAGCAGGGCGGACATCGCGGGGGAGGGTTCCAGCCGCAGTTCCCGCAGGAGCAGGTCGCGGTAGACGTAGAAGGCGTGCACGGCCTCGAAGGCGTTGCCCTCGGCGAGGTGGATGCGGACCACCAGCCGGTGCGGGGTCTCGCGCAGCGGCTCGGCGGCCATCGCCTCGAGGGCGGCCTGCAACGCCTCGCCGTGCCGGCCGGCGGTCAGGTGGTTGCCGGCGATCTGCTCCAGCATGTGCAGGCGCAGTTGGCGCAGTCGTTCCCGTTCCAGCAGCACCCAGTCGTCGTACCAGCCGGGGAGCAGGTCGTGTCGGCCGGCGTCGATCGCGTCGGCGAGCGTACGCGGGTTCTCGCCCTCGCGTACCCGGGCGGCGGTGCGGACCAGGTCGTCGACGTCGAGTCGGACCACCGGGTCCAGCCGTACGGTGTCGCCGTCGGTGCGGATCGGGCAGCACGGGTCCTGACGCAGCCGCCACAGGGCGGTACGCAGGGAGGACAGGGCGCGTTCCTCGGACGTGTCCGGCCAGAGCAGGCCGGCCAGGTTGCTGCGGGTGGCGCCGGGCCGTAGCCCGATCAGCGCGATGACCCGTTGCAGTCCCCGGGGCACGATCACGGGGGCGCCACCGCGCAGCAGCCGGAAGCCGCCGAGCAGGCACAGGTGGACGGTCTCCCCGGTCGGGCCGGCGGGTGCGGACGGATCAGAGGCCACGTGGCACCCCCTGCAGCGGAAGCGAGTCCGGAATCACCAGAAGACCCGGCTAGGCACGTGACACCGCTGTCGGGGCCGTCGGCCGGAGCGTCGCACCCGCCCCGGTGCGCCGGGCTGGCCGTGCTGAAGATTATCAATCATAGTTACACTCAGTCAACAGATGGTCGCCATGGCGACTGCTCGCCGCTCTTTCCTGGAACGGCTCTGAACTGCGGATAAGAGGTAAGCGGCGGCGACGCGAGTGCGGCTCACGCTTATCTCGCGCACAGCTTGCGTCAACGCATCGTCACGACTGCGCGCGGCCCGAAGGCGGCCTGTGGTGACGCCCGGTTGACGGCCCCCGCCGCATGCTCGCGACCAGTTGTCCCGGGCTGCGGCCGTCACCGCCGGAGCCGGACGCGCGCCGGAGGGGGAGATGTTCGATGGACCGTTGGCCGATCGCCGCGAGGGGGGTCCGCCCTGCGCAGGAACGGGCCGCAGGTGTCGCCGGGGCCGTGGTGGCGTACCGGGTCGGGCGCGGGGGAGCCTCGGCCACCGGGTGGCGGCCGTGACCACCACCGCTCCGCGCGACGAGCAGCTCTGGTCCCGCTGCGCGGGCTGCTCCTCCCTGCTCTATCGCAAGCGGTTGCGGCGCAACCTGGACGTCTGCCCGGAGTGCGGCACGCACGTCCGGTTGGGCGCACCGCAGCGGCTGGCGCAGCTGGTGGACCCCGACTCGTTCCGGGCGCTGCCGGACCGTGTCGTCGAGGTCGACCCGATCGGCTTCGTCGACGTCCTGCCGTACCCGAACCGGCTCGCCGCGGCCCGCACCGGCACCGGCCTGGACGAGGCGGTGCTCTGCGGCACCGCCACCATCGCCGGTCAGCCGGCCGTGCTGGCCGTGATGGACTTCCGGTTCCTCGGCGGCAGCCTGGGCTGCGCGGTCGGTGAGCTGATCACCCGCGCGGCGGAACGGGCGCTGGCCGACCGGGTCCCGCTGGTGCTGGTCACCGCCTCCGGCGGGGCGCGGATGCAGGAGGGCGCCCTGTCGCTGATGCAGATGGCCACGGTCAGCCAGGCGATCGGGGTGCTGCGGGAGGCCGGGCTGCTGACGGTCAGCGTGCTGACCGACCCGACGTACGGCGGGGTGGCCGCCTCCTTCGCCACCAACACCGACCTGGTGCTCGCCGAGACCGGCGCCCGGATGGGCTTCGCCGGTCCCCGGGTGATCCGCCAGGTCACCGGCCGGCCGCTGCCGGAGGGGTTCCAGACCGCCGAGTTCCTGCTCCGGCACGGCCAGGTCGACATGGTGGTGCCGCGCCGGGCGCTGCGCGGCCGGCTCGCGGCGCTGCTCGCCGCGGCCGCCGGCGCCGCCCGGCCCGCGCCGGCGGGGAGCGCCGCCGCGCAGGTGGCGAGCGGTGGTACGGCGATCGCGGCCGTGCCCGCCCCGCGGGCCGCCGGATCCGCGCCCGCCGAGCCGGCGGGCGCCGCGCCGGACGTACCCGTCCGGTCCCCGGTGGACCGGCGCGGACCCGGCGCCACGCCCGACCCGGTCGACGCCTGGGACACCGTGCGGGCCGCCCGGCACCCGGGCCGACCCACCACCCTGGACTATCTGGACAGCGCCTTCGACGGCTTCGTCGAGCTGCACGGCGACCGGCTCGGCGCGGACTGCCCGGCGGTGGTCGGCGGGCTGGCCCGGCTGGACGGGCGACCGGTGATGGTGATCGGCCACCAGAAGGGGCACACCACCGCCGAACTGGTGGCCCGCAACTTCGGCATGGCCAGCCCGGCGGGGCACCGCAAGGCGCTGCGGCTGATGCGCCTGGCCGCCCGGCTGGGGCTGCCGGTGGTGACCCTGGTGGACACCCCCGGCGCGGACCCGGGCGTCGACGCGGAGGAGCAGGGGCAGGCCGCGGCGATCGCGGAGAGCATCCTGACGATGACCGCGCTGCCCACGCCCGTCGTGGCCGTGGTCACCGGCGAGGGGGGCAGCGGCGGGGCGCTGGCGCTGGCCGTGGCCGACCGGGTGCTGATGTTGCGCCGGGCCGTGTATTCGGTGATCAGCCCGGAGGGCTGCGCGGCGATCCTCTGGCCGGACAGCCCGGCCGCGCCGCGGGCCGCGCGGGCGTTGCGGCTGACCGCACCGGACCTGTCCCGCCTCGGCGTGGTGGACCAGATCGTGTCCGAGCCGGACGGCGGCGCCCAGGCCGACCCGCAGGGCGCGGCCGACGAGCTGCGCCGGGCGTTGTCGGCGAACCTGGCCCCGCTGCTGGAGGTGCCCCGGGCCGCGCTGGTGCGCCGCCGACGGGAACGGTTCCGCCGCTTCGGCGCCGCCGGCTCGCTGGCGGTGAAGCGGTGAACGCCGGGCCGACGCCGGACGACGGCGTCCTCACCGAGCTGCGCCGGCACGCCCGTCAGCTGGTCGACGAGCTGGACGGCCCGGTCCGGCGGGTACGGCTGCGCAGCGGCGACACCGTGCTGGAGGTGGAGTGGCACGGGCCCGCCCAGCCGGTGCCGACGCCCCGGGACGCGCCGGCCGGTCAGCCGGTCGCCGCCGCCGAGCAGCCGGCCGCCGCCCTGCTGGTCCGGGCGCCGATGGTCGGCACCTTCTACCGGTCCCCGGAACCGGGCGCGGCGCCCTTCGTGGCCGTCGGCGACCAGGTCCGGACCGGGCAGGTGGTGGGGATCGTCGAGGCGATGAAGCTGCTCAACGAGGTGACCGCCGACCGGGCCGGCCGGGTGGTCGAGTTGCTGGTAGAGGACGGCAAGCCGGTCGAGTACGACCAGCCGCTGGTCGCCCTGGACCCGGCCTGAGACGGCGGGGGCGCGGCGATGTTCGACAAGGTGCTGATCGCCAACCGGGGCGAGATCGCCCTGCGGGTGCTGCGGGCCTGCCGGGAACTGGGCATCCGCACGGTGGCGGTCTACTCCAGCGTGGACGCCGACTCGGCGGTGGTGCGACTGGCCGACGAGGCGGTCCGGATCGGGCCGGCGGGCAGCCGGCAGAGTTACCTCAACGCGGCGGCGATCGTCGAGGCCGCCAAGCAGTGCGGGGCGCAGGCGGTGCACCCCGGCTACGGCTTCCTCTCCGAGGACGCCGACTTCGCCGAGATCTGCGCCGGCAACGGGTTGACCTTCATCGGCCCGCCGCCGCAGGTGATGGCGGCGCTGGCCGACAAGTCCACCGCGCGGGCGCTGATGCGCCGCGCCGGGCTGCCGCTGCCGCCGGGCAGCGTGCAGACCATCGCCACCGTCGAGCAGGCGGTGGCGGTGGCCGCCGAGATCGGCTATCCGGTGATCGTGAAGGCCGCCGCCGGTGGCGGGGGACGGGGCATGACCGTGGTCCGCGACCCGGCCGCCCTGCCCCGGGCGTACACCCGGACCCGGGCCGCCGCGCAGGTCGCCTTCGGTGACGACCGGGTGTACGTCGAGCGGTACCTCACCGCGGCCCGGCACGTCGAGGTGCAGGTGCTCTGCGACGGCCACGGCAACGGGGTGCACCTGGGCACCCGGGACTGCTCGGTGCAACGCCGTCACCAGAAGCTGGTCGAGGAGGCGCCCGCGCCGGCGCTGCCGCCGGAGACGGAGGCGGCGATCACCGCGGCGGCGCTGCGCGGCGCCCTGTCGGTCGGTTTCACCGGGGCGGGGACGGTGGAGTTCCTGCTCGACGACGCCGGCCGGTTCCACTTCCTGGAGATCAACTGCCGGATCCAGGTGGAGCACCCGGTCACCGAGATGATCACCGGGATCGACCTGGTGCACGAGCAGTTGCACATCGCCGCCGGTACGCCGCTGCGGCTGCGCCAGTCCGACGTGCGCCCGCACGGGGTGGCCGTGGAGTGCCGGGTCAACGTGGAGGACCCGGACCGCGACTTCGTGCCCACCCCCGGCCGGCTCGACCGGTTCCAACCCCCCGGTGGCCCGTTCATCCGGGTCGACACCCACGGCCACGCCGGCTACCTGGTCTCCCCGCACTACGACTCGCTGCTGGCCAAGGTGGTCGCCTGGGCGCCGGACCGGGAGCTGGCGCTGCGCCGCCTCGACCGGGCGCTCGCCGAGTTCGACGTGCACGGCCCGGGGGTGCGGACCACCATCCCGTTCGCCCGGCGGGTGCTCGCCGACGCCGCCTTCCGCGCCGGGCACTACACCACCGCGCTGGTCGACCGGCTGCTCGCCGAGGACCCCGCCGTACCGGCCCCCGCCCTGCCCGCGCAACCGGCCGTCGCGGCCGGCGCGCGTCCCCACCGAAGCTGAGGAGAGACCCGATGACCATCGCCGACAGCCGACCCCCGACCACCGAGATCACCGACATCCTGGTGCGGCACTGCGGCCTGGACGCCGACGCGGCCGCCCGCTCGCCCGCCGCCTCCCTGGAGGAGCTGGGCATGGACTCGCTGGCCCTGCTGGAGCTGACCGCCGTGGTCGCCGACCGCTGGCAGGTGCGCATCCCCGAGCAGGCCGGGCAGCTGAGCATCGCCGGCGTCGCCGACCTGGTCGCCCGCCGGGCCGACCCGCCCGGGCACACCGAGAACAGCATCGTCGTCGACGCGCCGCTGGAACTGGTCTGGCGGATCACCAACGACGTGGAGAACTGGCCGCAGCTGTTCACCGAGTACGCCTCGGTGGAGGTGCTGCGCCGCGACGGCGACACCGTGCTGTTCCGGCTGACCATGGTCCCCGACGACAACGGGGTGTCGTGGAGCTGGGTCAGCGAACGCACCGCCGACCCGGCGGCCCGGCAGGTGCGGGCGCACCGGGTGGAGACCGGGCCGTTCGAGTACATGAACATCCAGTGGATGTACGACGCCGAGCCGGACGGCACCCGGATGACCTGGGTGCAGGACTTCGCGATGAAGCCCGGCGCGCCGTTGGACAACGCGGGGATGACCGCGCGGATCAACGCCAACAGTGTCGTGCAGCTGGCCGTGATCAAGGAGCGCGTCGAGCGCGCCCACCGGGGAGGCGACGATGAGTGAGACCCTGCTCGGGCTGGTGGCCGCCCGGGACGTACCGGCCGACCGGCGGCGCGGCGGCGAGCTGCGGGTGCTGCTCGGCCCGAAGACCGTCGGCGCCACCTCCGGGTTCATGGGGGTCGCCGCCCTGGGGCCGGGGGAGCGGATCGCCGAGCACTACCACCCGTACAGCGAGGAGTTCCTCTACGTCTCCCGGGGCGCGATCACCGTCGACCTGGACGACGAGCCGGTCTCCCTGGCCACCGGGGAGGCGCTGTTCGTGCCCCGCAACGTGCGGCACCGGCTGCGCAACACCGGCGACGAGGCGGCCGAGGTGGTGTTCCATCTCGGACCGCTGGCCCCCCGCCCTGAGCTGGGACACGTCGACACCGAGGCGGCCAACCCGTGAGCGGGCGTCGCACGGTGGTGACCGGGGTCGGGGTGGTCGCCCCGGGCGGCGTCACCCGGGACCGGTTCTGGAAGACCATCACCGAGGGGCGTACGGCGACCCGGCGGATCAGCTTCTTCGACCCGTCACCGTTCCGCTCCCAGATCGCCGCCGAGTGCGACTTCGACCCCGACGCGGCGGGGATCACCGTCGCCGAGCGGCAGCGCGCCGACCGGTACGTGCAGTTCGCGCTGGCCTGCGCGGCGGAGGCGGTCGCCGACAGCGGCCTGGAGCTCACCGACGCGCAACGGGAGCGGGCCGGGGTGGTGCTCGGCACCGCCGTCGGCGGCACCATGGCCCTGGAGCAGGAGTACGTGCGGGTCAGCGACTCCGGCCGGCACTGGCTGGTCGACCATCGCCTCGGCGGCCCGTACCTCTACCAGGCCCTGGTGCCCAGCAGCCTGGCCGCGGACGTGGCCTGCCGGCAGGGCCTGCACGGCCCGGCGCAGGTGATCTCCACCGGCTGCACCTCCGGTATCGACGCGATCGGCTACGCCCACCAGCTGATCGCCGACGGCGAGGCCGACGTGGTGCTCGCCGGGGCGGCCGACTCGCCGATCTCCCCGGTCACCGTGGCCTCGTTCGACGCGATCGGGGCGACCAGCCCGGACAACGACGACCCGGCGCACGCCTCCCGACCGTTCGACGCCGACCGGCACGGCTTCGTCCTCGCCGAGGGCGCCGCGGTGCTGGTGCTGGAGGAGCACGAACACGCCCGCCGTCGGGGCGCCCACGTCTACTGCGAGGTCGCCGGGTACGCCAGCCGCAGCAACGGCTTCCACATGACCGGGCTGCGCCCGGACGGGGTGGAGATGGGGCTGGCGATCAGCGCGGCGATGAGACAGGCCCGGCTCGCCCCCGAGCAGGTCTCCTACATCAGCGCGCACGGCTCCGGCACCCGGCAGAACGACCGGCACGAGACCGCCGCGTTCAAACGCGCCCTCGGCGAGGCCGCGTACCGGGTGCCGATCAGTTCGATCAAGTCGATGGTGGGGCACTCGTTGGGCGCCATCGGGTCGATCGAGATGGCCGCCTGCGCCCTGGCCATCGAGTTCGGGGTGGTGCCGCCGACGGCCAACTGGGCCACCCGCGACCCGGAGTGCGACCTGGACTACGTGCCGAACGAGGCGCGGGAGCTGCCGGTGGACGTGGCGCTCTCCGTGGGCAGCGGCTTCGGGGGCTTCCAGTCGGCGATGCTGTTCCGCCGGCTCGCCGGGGTGACCGGATGAGCCCGGTGGGAGGCGACGGCGTGAGCGGCCGGGCGGTGGTCACCGGCATCGGGGTGGTGGCGCCGAGCGGGATCGGCGCCGACGCGCACTGGGCGACGGTGACCGCCCGGGAGCGCCGGACCGGGCCGATCACCCTGTTCGACCCGGCGGGCTACCCGACCCGGGTCGGCGGGGAGGTGCCCGGCTTCGAGGCCACCGCGTGGGTCGAGCAGCGGCGGCTGGTGCAGACCGACCGCTGGACCCACCTGGGCTTCGCCGCCACCCGGCTGGCGCTGGCCGACGCCGGGCTGCCGGAGCGGGCCCCCGACCCGTACGGCTACGCGGTCACCCTGGCCAGCTCGTCCGGGGGGAACCTGTTCGGCCAGCGGGAGCTGCAACGGCTCTGGGGTGGCACGTCGCGCACGGTGGGGGCGTACCAGTCGATCGCCTGGTTCTACGCCGCGAGCGTCGGGCAGCTCTCCATCCACCACCAGTTCAAGGGCCCGTGCGGGGTGCTGGTCGCCGAGGCGGCGGGCGGCCTGGACAGCCTGGCCCACGCCGTCCGGACGATCCGTCGGGGCACCCCGGTGGTGATCGCCGGGGCCACGGAGTGCCCGCTGAGCCCGTACGCGCTGGCCTGTCAGCTGCGCTCCGGGCTGCTCAGCGACGTCTCGGACCCGCGGCGGGCCTACCGGCCGTTCGACCGGGACGCGCAGGGCTACGTGCCGGCCGAGGGGGGTGCGGTCTTCGTGGTGGAGGAACTCGGCCACGCCGTGTCCCGGGGCGCGCGGATCTACGGCGAGGTGACCGGGTGGGCGGCCACCCACGACGCCGCGCCCACCCGACCGGACGCGGCCGAGGCCACCCACTACGCCCGGGCGATGTGGCAGGCGCTGGAACGGGCCGGGGTCGACCCGTCGGAGGTCGACGTGGTGTTCCCCGACGCGTTGGGTGTGCCGGCGCACGACCGGGCCGAGGCCGACGCGCTGCGGTCGGTCTTCGGGGACCGGCCGCCGCCGGTGTCCACCCAGAAACCGTTGACCGGCCGGGCCCACCAGGGCGGCTCGGCGCTGGACGTGGCCACCGCGCTGCTCGCGTTCGCCCACGACACGCTGCCCGCCTCGGCCGGGCCGGACGACCCGGCCGAGGGCTGCGAGCTGGACTTCCTGCGCGAGCACCGGACCCCCCGGCACCGGGTGGCGCTGGTCGCCGCCCGCGGCTTCGACGGCTTCAACACCGCCCTGGTGGTCCGCGGCGCGGCCCCGCGACCCCGCCGGCCGGCCGAAGCGTGACCGCCGCCGGCCGGCGCGGACGAGACCGCTGACCGCCGCCGGCCGGCGCGGCGAAATCGCTGTCGCGCCGGCCGGTGGCGGTGGCATGATCGGCGACCGTGCTGGACCGACCCGAGGGACTCGACGACGCCGACCTCGCCGCCGCGCTGACCGCCGGCTGGGGCTGGCGGGCGGATGCGCTGACGTACCGTCCGGTGGGCTTCGGGGCGTACCACTGGACGGTCACCGACCACGACGGACGGTGCTGGTTCGTCACCGTCGACGACCTGACCGTGGACCCCGAACCGGCCGACGCCGTCCACGCCGCGCTGACCCGGGCCCTGCGCACGGCGGTGGCCCTGCGCCGCGACGCGGGCCTGGAGTTCGTCGTCGCCCCGCAGCCCACCGCGGCCGGGCAGCCGGCGCACCGGCTCGACGCCCGCTACGCGGTGTCGGTCTTCCCGGTCGTCGACGGTGCCGCCGGCCGGTTCGGGCCGCACCGGCCGCAGGACGTGCCCGAGGTGCTGGAGCTGCTGGTCCGGCTGCACGCCGCCACCCCCATGGTGGCCGGAATTGCGCAGCGCGCCGAGCTGGAATGAGCGGTCGTGCGCCACGCTGCCGACCCCCAGGTCGAGGGAGCTCCCGCGTCGCTACCGACCTGAGAGCGCGAACGACTCAGCACCCGGTGATGCCGCGCGGACCGACCCGCCGCGACCGTGAGTCGCCCATGCTGTCAGGTCGGTAGCGGTCGGGACCACACGGCCACCACGCCGCACGGTCGGGCGGTCGCGGGGGTGCGCGGGGTCCGGCCGGGGGAGGATCACCGGCATGGCGTACGTCTACCTGCTGCTCGCGATCGCGTCCGAGGTCTTCGGGACCAGCCTGCTCAAGGCCACCGAGGGCTTCACCCGGCTCTGGCCGACCCTCGGCATGCTGGCCTCCTACGCGGTCGCCTTCGGGCTGCTCGCCCTGGCGGTGCGCGACATCCCCGTCGGGGTGGCCTACGCGGTGTGGTCCGGGCTGGGCACGGCCGCGATCGTGGCGATCGGCGCGGTGTTCCTCGGCGAGCCGTTGAGCGTCACCAAGGTGGTCGGGGTCGCGCTGGTGATCGCCGGGGTCGTGGTGCTCAACCTGGGAGGCGCCCACTGACCCACCGCCCCTGGTCGCTTTCGGACAGGGGCCGTGAACGGGCACGGCGGGGCCGACCCGCCGGTCCCCGCTGGCCGGCGCTCGCGCTCGATCCTGCCCGTCCGATCAAGCGTCGGCAATCCCGCCGGGCGTTCTTTCTGATCTAGCCATTCGCATCTAGCAATGGCTCGCGCGGCTGTCGTAGGGTTCCGTCAGCACCCCGAAGAACGCACCTGTTGGGCGTATTTCGCCCACTTTTCATGCTGGGCGGTGGGCGGTCGTGACCAGGCAACCTGTGGCGGAGAACGCCCTCGGAACGGACCCGGAATGGGTCGACGAGCTGCTGCTCGGCGGCGATCCGGGTGACGTCTGCCTGCGGCTGCCCGACCCCGTCGACCGGGCCACCCTGCGCCGGCTGGTGGCCGACGCGCGGACCCGGCTGGCCGGGGCCGGACTGCGCCGCGGCGGCGCCGTGGCGCTGCGCCTGCCGCCGTCGCTGGCGTACGTGGTGCACCTGCTGGCCACCTGGCGCAGCGGCGGCCAGGCGATCCTGCTCGACCACCGGCTCACCGACCACGAGGTCGACCGGGCGCTGGAACGGCTCACCCCGCAGGTGGTGGTGGCGCCGGTACGCACCGGCGGCGGGGGCCTGCGGATCTTCCACGACGTGACCGCCGGCGTGCAGGCGTACTCCGACCGACCGGCCGGCACCGGACACGCGGTGATCCAGCTCAGCTCCGGCTCCACCGGACCGTCCAAGGTGATCGGCCGCACGGGCGCCGACCTCGCCGCCGAGGTGCTCCGCTACACCCACATCGACGGGGTGGCGCTGCCCGGCGAGCGGATCATCCTGTTGCCCTCGATGGTGCACGTGCTCGGCCTGGTCGGCGGCCTGCTCTACGGGCTGCACGCCCGGGTCGAGCTGGTGCCGCCGCAGCGGCTCAGCGGCGACGCGATCCTCGCCGCGGTGGCCGAGCGGGACACCCCCGCCACCGTGCTCGGCGTGCCCTTCCACATCGGACTGCTCGCCTCCACCACCCCGACCGGGCCGCTGCCGCAGCTCAAGCGGATGACCACCGGCGGTGAGCTGGTGCCCGCCGCGGTGGCCCGCGCCTTCACCGACCGGTACGGCGTCCCGCTGGGCAACATGTACGGGATGACCGAGGTCGGCGTCATCGGCACCGACCTGTACGGGCGGCACCGCCCGGCCATCGCCCCCGCCCCCGGCATCGAGGTACGCGAGTCGTCCACCGGTGAACTGTGGGTCAGCTGCCCCACCAACCCGTACGTCGGCCTCGCCGACCCGACCCGGTGGGCCGACGGCTGGCTGCACACCCGCGACGCCGGCGCCGTCGACCCGGACACCGGGCTGGTCACCATCAAGGGTCGGTTCGACTCGCAGGTCTCGGTCGGTGGGATGAAGGTGGACCTCACCGAGGTCGAGTCCACCCTCACCGGCCTGCCCGGCGTCGCCTCCGCCGTCGTGGTCTGGGACGACGGGATCACCGCGTACGTGCAGCCCGACGGCCCGCTGACCACCGACGCGCTCGACGAGCTGCTCGCGCAACGACTGGCCGGCTACAAGCGCCCCCGAAACCTGCGCCTGCTCGACCAGCTGCCCCGTACCACCACCGGCAAGCTGGTCCGCTCCGCCACCGCGCTGCGCGCCGCCGGCTCATGACCAACCACGACCGCGCGACCCACCCGGTGCGCGCGGCAGTACCACCCCGTACGCGGTGCCCCGACCGGGCACCGGTAGCCGGTCAATGAAATGAGGTCAGACATGCGAGACGAGGTCCGCACCTTCGTCATCGAGCAGCTCGCCGACATGAACTACGACGTGGAGGAGATCGACGACGACACCACCCTCGGCCCGGCCGGGGTGGACCTGGAGTCGCTGGCCCTGGCGGACCTCTCCGTCCGGGTGGAGGACCGCTACGGCCTGAAGTTCGCCGACGACGAGTCGGAGAAGCTGGCCCTGATGACGGTCGGCGAGTTCACCACGATGGTCGCCGACCGGGTCGCCGGGGCGCGACGCGCCGACGCGTGATGGCCGGTCGGCCCGACCTGGGGCGAGCTGACCTGGTGACGATGCTCGCCGAACTGAACGCCACACCCGTGGAGCAGGTCTCCGAGCGGGTCGGCTCGATGGAGCTGGCCTGGCTGGTGCACCTGGTCGAACAGCGTTACGACCGGCGGCTCGACCTCACCGACGAGCAGCTCGCCTCGGTGCGCACCGTGGACGACGCCCTGGCGGTCTTCCACGCCTCGCTCACCGCCGCCGCGGATGGTTGAGCGGACGCCGGTGGCCGTCACCGGCGTACACGCGGTCAGCGCTCTCGGTCGGGGCGCCGAGGCGCAGCTGGCCGGGGTGCTCGCCGGTGTGCCGGCGTTCGCGCCGGTACGCCGCTTCGACGTCACCGGCCGGCGGGTCGGCGTGGGGGCCACCGCCGGCGACGTGGGGCCGCTCGCCGAGGAGCTGGCCGGCGCGGTCGACGCCGCCTGCCGGGCCGCCGGACTGGACCGGACCGGGCGGCGCGGGTCGGCGCTGCTGCTGGCCACCCACGGCGGACCGGTCACCGACGGCGGCCCCGAGGTGCCCGCCCTGGCCGGCTGGCTGGCCGACCGGTGCGGGTTGGGCGGGCGCACCCGGACCTACACCAGCGCCTGCGTCTCGGCCAGCACCGCGGTCGCCGACGCCGCCGCGCTGATCGGCCGCGGCGATGTCACCCGGGTCGTGGTGGCCGCCGGCTACCTGGTCGAGCCGGACCAGTACGCGCTCTTCGACGCCGGCCGGGCGCTGGCCACCGACGGCGCCGTCCGACCGTTCAGCGCCGGCCGCACCGGCCTGCTGCTGGGCGACGGGGTGGCCGCCGTGGTGCTGGAGGCGGCCGGTCGACGCCGCGCCGAGCCGGTCGCCACCGTACGCGGCTGGGGGCGGGCGGGGGACGCGTACCACCCCTGCCAACCCGACCCGACCGGGCGGGGCCTGGCCCGGGCGGTCGAGGCGGCGCTGCGCCGCGCCGGCCTGGGCCCGGCGGACGTCGGCTACGTCAACGCCAACGCCACCGGCACCGCCTTCAGCGACGCCTCCGAGGCGGCGGCGCTGCGGGGCGCGCTGGGCGGGTACGCCGACCGCGTCCCGGTCAGCTCCACCAAGGCGCTGCACGGGCACGCGCTGGAGGCCTCCGGGCTGCTGGAACTGGTGGTCACCGTACAGGTGCTGCGGCACGGCAAGCTGCCGGTCAACGCCGGCTGGCTCGGCCCCGACCCGGCCTGCCCGCTGGACGTGATCGTCGACGCGCCCCGCCCGGCCGGCACGCCGTACGCGTTGAGCCTCAACGCGGCGTTCGGCGGCGCGAACACCGCGCTGCTGGTCGGTGCGGCATGACCGCCGGGGAGGTCGGCGGGCCGGTGGTGCTGGCGCGGGCGGCGTGGCCGGAGCCCGGCGACGGCGCTCCACCGCCGCTGCCCGGGTTCGTGCACTCGCCGTTCCACCCGCTGGTGGCCGCCGTGGCGCGGCGCTGCCTGGACCGCCGCCCGGCCGGCACGCCACCCGGCGAGCAGACGGCGGTGGTGCTGGTCAGCGCCCAAGGCGACCGGGCCAGCGCCGAGCACGTGCGGGCCGCCGTGGCCGGCGGCGCCCGGGTCGGGCCGCTGTTCTTCTTCCAGTCGGTGCCGAACAGCGTCGCCGGGCTGGTGGCCGCGCGGCACGGGCTGCACGGCCCGGTGGTCTGTCTCGCCCCGACCGGCGACCCGCTGGCCGGCGGCACCGCCGAGGTCGACCTGCTGCTGCACGACGGCGACGCCGACGAGGCGTTGCTGGTCCTGATCGAACAGGCACCCGACGCGCCCGGGACGGCGGTCGCGGTGCTGCTGGGGGGAGGAACTGGCCAATGAGGACCAAGGGACTGCGCGGCACCCTCGCCGCGGACGGGGAACTGGGCGCCGGGAACGTGCTGGCCCGGGTGCTGGCGCACGGCGCCGACCCGGACGGCCCCGGGTTGACCTTCGACACCCCGGTCGACGGGCACCCGGCCGAGCACCCGCTCACGCTGGGCCAGCTCGACCAGCGGGTCGCCGCCCGCGCGGCCTGGCTGCACGAGCGCGGGGTACGCCCACGCGACCCGATCGCGGTGTGGGCCACCGGGGCCGCCGACATGGTGCTGAGCTTCCTGGCGTTGACCCGGCTCGGCGCGATCCCGGCGCTGATGAACGGCAGGCTGCGCCCGGAGATCGCCGCCGAGTACATCCGCCGGCTGCGCGCCGCCGGGGTGCTCGCCGACGCCGCGCACACCGCGCTGCTGGCCGGGCACGAGCTGGGCGCTCCGCTGCTCGGCGAGCCGGCCGACGCCGGCGCCGGCGACCCGGCCGCCGCCCCGGCGCACTACCGCCACCACGCCGAGGACCCGATCGTCATCACCCACACCTCCGGCACCACCGGCGTGCCGAAGGCGGTGCTGCACTCCCACTCGAGCCTCTTCGCCGCCACCCGACACCTGCTGTCGATGCCGCAGGCGCAGGGCACCCGCCGGATCCTCAACGCGCTGCCCGCCCCGCACACCGCCACGGTGCTGATGGTCAACCAGGCGTTGGGCAACCGGGCGGAGATGTTCCTGGTGTCCGACCAGGGCGGCGAACAGGTCCTCGACGCCATCGCGCGCTGGCGGCCCGACGGGGTGTTCGGCTTCTCGGTCACCTGGGCGGAGCTGGCCCGCTTCGACCTGTCCGGCTACGACCTGGACTCGGTGCGGCTGTGGTTCAACACCGGCGACTGCTCGCATGAGCCGCACGTGCGGCGGCTGGTCGCGGTCGGCTCCCGGGACGTGGTGACCCGCGAGGGGGTGACCCGGGTGCCCGGGTCGGTCTTCATCGACGGGTTGGGCTCCAGCGAGATGGGGCACTCGATGTTCCACATCACCCACACCCCGGACACCGACCGGTACGGCCGCTGCGTCGGCCGCCCGTACCGGTTCACGAAGGTCGCCGTCCTCGACCTCGACGGCAACGAGCTGCCACCCGGACAGGTGGGCTGGCTGGGCATCGACTCTCCGTCGCTGTTCCGCGGCTACTGGAACGACTCGGTGACCACCTGGCGGTCCCGGCTGCGTGGCTGGTACCTCACCGGTGACCTGGTGCACGCCGACGACGAGGGCCGCTACTACCACCTGGACCGGGCGGTCGACTCGGTCGAGGCCGGCGACGGGAAGCGGTTCTTCACCGCCCTGTCCGAGGAGCGGATCCTCGCCGCCTGCCCGGACGTCACCGACTGCACGGTGGTCATCGTGCAGGAGGCCGACGCCGTCGTCACCGACGCCCTGCTGGAACTGGCCGCCGGCGCCGACCCGGAGCGGGACCGCACCGCCGAGGTCCGCGCCGCCCTCGGCGCCGACGTCGGGGCCACCCTGCGCCGGGTGGTGCCGGTCGACGCGGCGCAGATCCCGGTCACCGTCACCGGCAAGGTCCGCAAGGTGGCGCTGCGCGAGCGGTACCTGACCGGGTCCGCGTCATGACCGCCGTCATCACCGGGATGGGGCTGCGCACCCCGGCCGGGCACGGCGTCGAGGAGACCTTCGCCGCGCTGACCACCGGCCGGTCCGGACTCGTCCGGCCCCCGGCCGACCATCCGGCGGCCGGGTCGCTGGAGGTCGCCGGGGTGCTGCCGGAGATCGACCCGCGCACCGTCGCGTCCGGCCCGGAGACCCGGGTGCTGGACCGGGTCGTGGTGCTGGCCCTGCTCACCGCCGCCGAGGCGCTCGCCGACGCCGGCATCGAGGTGGGGCGCGACGTCGACCCCGAGCGGGTCGCGGTGATCATCGGCGGGGTCGGTGGGATGTCCACCCTGGAACGGCAGGTCCTGGCCCGGGCCGAACGGGGCCGGGCGGCGGTCAGCCCGTACCTGCTCACCGGGATCCTGCCGAACATGCCGTCGGCGCGGGTCGCCATCGCGCACGGCATCCGCGGCTACAGCTCCTCGGTCGGTACGGCCTGCGCCTCCGGCGCCCAGGCGGTCGCCGACGGGGTACGCCTGATCCGCGCCGGCGAGGCCGACGTGGTGGTCTGCGGGGCGAGCGAGGCGCCGCTCTTCCCGACCTTCGCCGACACCTTCGCCAACGCCCGCGCCCTGGCCAGGGGCTGGGACGACCCGGCCGAGGCCAGCCGCCCGTTCGACCGGCGGCGCAACGGTTTCGTGCTGGCCGAGGGGGCGGCGCTGCTGGTGCTGGAGCGCACCGCGCACGCCGCCGCCCGGGGCGTCGGCTCGTACGCGGAGGTGGCCGGGTACGGGGTGAACACCGACGCGTACCACCCGACGGCTCCCCGGCCCGACGGCGCCGGGGCGGCGGCCTGCATGCGGCGGGCCCTGGCCAGCGGTGGTGTCGCCGCCGGTGACGTCGGCTACGTGAACGCCCACGGCACCGGCACGAAACTCGGCGACATCGCCGAGACCACCGCCCTGGGTGAGGTCTTCGGCGTCGGCGGGGTGGCGGTCAGCTCCACCAAGGCGCTCACCGGCCACCTGCTCGGCGCCTCCGGGGTGCTGGAGGCGGCGGCCACCGCGCTGGCGCTTTCCCGGGGGCTGCTGCCCCCGACGTACAACCTGGACGACCCGGACCCGGACTGCCCGGCGGACCACGTCCGCAAGGAACCCCGGGCCACCGGTACGGACCTGGCGATCACCAACTCCTTCGGCTTCGGCGGCCAGAACGTCAGCCTGCTGCTGCGCCGGACCGCCGGCACGCGGGCGACCGCGCCGGGGAGGTGATCGGTGCTCCAACCGGGCGGTGCGAGGCCCGGACGGCTGGCACGGGGGGACATGGGAAGGGGTGAAGATGGAAATCAAGGGAATAGACCATATCGAGCTGTACGTCGGGGATGCCCGGCAGGCGGCCTTCTACTTCGGCACGGCGGTCGGGTTCCGGCTGCGCGGCCAGGGCGGCCCGGAGACCGGGCTGGCCGACCAGCGGTCACTGCTGCTGGCCCAGGCCGACATCCGGATGGTGCTGACCTCCGGGCTGACCGCCGAGCATCCGGCGTCGGCGTACGTGCAACGCCACGGCGACGGCATCGCCGTGGTGGCGCTGGAGGTCGACGACGTCGTCGGGGCGTACGCGGAGCTGCTGGAACGCGGCGCGACCGGGGTGACCGCCCCACGGACCCACACCGGCGCGGACGCCGAGGTGGTGACCGCCGAGGTCGGCGGCTTCGGCGACGTGCTGCACCGGCTGGTGCAGCGGCGCGGCGACCGGACGCAGTTCCTGCCCGGCGCGATCGACATGCTGCCGGCCGTTGACGACGACCGGCTGCTCGCCGAGATCGACCACCTGGCGGTCTGCGTGCCGCCCGGGCAGCTCGACCAGACGGTCGGGCACTACACGACGGTCTTCGGCTTCGCCGAGATCTTCGCCGAGCACGTCGAGGTCGCCGGGCAGGCGATGAACTCCAAGGTGGTGCAGAGCCCGTCCGGGCGGGTCACGCTGGTGCTGCTGGAACCGGACACCAGCGCCCGGCCAGGCCAGATCGAGGACTTCCTGCGCTGGCACGCCGGGGCCGGGGTGCAGCACCTCGGGCTGCGCACCGACGACATCGTCACCGCGGTGGGCGCCCTCGCCCAGCGCGGGGTGCGCTTCGCCGGTGGCGCCCCGGCGGCCTACTACGACCACCTGGAGCGGCGGGTCGGCAAGGTCGACGCGCCGCTGCAACGGCTGCGCGACCTGAGCATCCTGGTCGACTCCGACCACGGCGGGCAGCTGCTCCAGATCTTCACCGAGTCGATGCACGTGCGGCGCACCCTCTTCCTCGAGCTGATCGAGCGGCGCGGGGCGCTGACCTTCGGCAGCGGCAACATCAAGGCGCTCTACGAGGCCAAGGAACGGGAGCTGGCCGCCGCGGCCGCGGCCGTCCCGCAGGGGGTGTCGGTGTGAGCGCGAGGAGTGAGCCGGTCCTGCGAGCCCCGCAGTCGCGATCAGAGAAGGCCCGATGACCACCACCGAGTTCTCCCCGACCCTGACCGCCGAGGAGCAGGAGCTGCTCCCCTCCGACGACGACGTGCGGCACTACGCCGAGCACGGCTGGTACCTGTCGAAGAAGCTGCTCACCGACGACGAGGTGGACGCCCTGGTCGCCGCCACCGACCGCTACTACGCAGGCGATCGCGACCGGCTGCTCCCGGTACGCCCGCCGAAGCTGGCGTACTGGGACCCGTCGAAGGGTGACGTACAGCGGCACAACGACTACGTGCACCACGAGCACGACGCGATCGGCGCGATCCTGCGCAAGCCGCTGATCGGTGCGGTCGCCGCCCGGCTGGCCCGGGCCGAGGAGATCCGGGTCTTCCAGTCCACGCTGATCTGGAAACCGCCGATCTCCGGCGAGCCGTCGAACATCGTGCCCTGGCACTTCGACAAGCACTACTGGGCGTCCTCGTCGTCGGAGAAGATGCTCACCGCCTTCATCCCGTTCCACGACTGCGGGGAGGAGATGGGCACCATCACCATGGTCGACGGCTCGCACCGGTGGAAGGAGATCGGCGCCGACGACACCGTGGTGCGGCACTTCGCCGACCGCGACCGCGACCAGCTGGAGGAGATGCTGGCCGAGAACGCGGCCCACAACGGCGCGTCGATCCGCAAGATCCCGATGGTGATCCCCAGGGGACACATGTCCTTCCACCACTGCCGCACCTACCACGGCAGCGGGGCCAACGTCAGCGGCCGCCCCCGCCGGGCGATCTCGCTGCACCTGCAGGACGGCGACAACGCCTGGCGGGAGTACCCGCTCTCCGACGGCACCCTCGCCGGCTACAACCACGACACGCTGGTCCGCCGCACCCACGACGGGCGGCCGGACTACGCGGACCCCGAATACTGCCCGGTCATCTGGCGCCACCGCGCCCCGCAGGGAGGCTGAACATGTCACGGTACGACTGGGGGAAGACCCACCCGGGCATCGAGCGGCTGGAGCAGGCGGTGACCGACCGCCGCGACGCGGTCGTCCAGCACCCGCTCTACGCCAACCTGGACACCCACGAGGCGCTGGTCACCTTCATGGAGCACCACGTCTTCGCGGTCTGGGACTTCATGTCCCTGCTGAAGTCGTTGCAGCGGCAGCTGACCTGCGTGTCCGTGCCGTGGATCCCCACCGGCCCGACCGGCAGCCGGCGGCTGATCAACGACATCGTGATGGTGGAGGAGAGCGACGAGCTCGGCGAGGGCTACATCAGCCACTTCGAGCTCTACGTGCGGGGCATGCGGGAGGCCGGCGCCGACACCACCGCCGTGGACGCGCTGATCGACCTGCTGCGCGCCGGCACCGGCGTCACCGAGGCGCTGACCGCGGCCGGCGTGCCCGCACCGTCGGCCCGGTTCGCCGCCACCACCTGGCAGATCATCGAGTCGACCCCGGTGCACTGCCAGGCCGCCGCGTTCGCCTTCGGCCGCGAGGACCTGATCCCCGACATGTTCACCCAGGTCGTCGCGGTCAACGAACGCAGCCGCCGGCTGCACACCTTCGTCGACTACCTGGAGCGGCACATCGAGGTCGACGGGGAGCAGCACACCCCGATGGCCATGCAGATGCTCGCCGACCTGTGCGGCGACGACGACGTCAAGTGGCAGGAGTGCGCCGACACGGTCAACCTGGCGCTCACCGCCCGGGCCCGGCTCTGGGACGACATCCTGGCCGCCGTCAAGGAGGGACGCGACCGGTGACCGACGACCCGGTCCGGCTCTACCGGACGGTCCGGCTGATCCGCCGGTTCGAGGAGCGGGCCATCGAACTGGTCCGCTCCGGGCACATCGTCGGCGGCATCCACCCGTACCTCGGGCAGGAGGGGATCGCCGCCGGGGTGTGCGCGGCGCTGCGCGGCACGGACCTGGTCACCGGCACCCACCGCGGGCACGGGCACGTGCTCGCCAAGGGCGCCGACCCGGCCCGGACGATGGCCGAGCTGTGCGGCCGGGAGACCGGGTCGAACCGGGGCCGGGGCGGGTCGATGCACGCCGCCGACTTCTCGATCGGGGTGCTCGGCGCCAACGCGATCGTCGGCGCCGCCGGCGCGATCCTCACCGGGGCGGTGTGGGCGCGCCGGCGGCGCGGCGACGACGTGGTCGGGGCGACCTTCTTCGGCGACGGCGCGGTCAACGAGGGGATGCTGCTGGAGGCGTTCAACCTGGCCGCGCTCTGGCGGGTGCCGGTGCTGTTCGTCTGCGAGAACAACGGCTACGCCACCACCATGCCCGTGCAGGGCGCGGTGGCCGGCACCATCACCGGCCGGGCGGAGGCGTTCGGCATGCCGGCCGCCGTCGTCGACGGCCAGGACCCCGAGCGGGTCCGCGACGCCACCGCCGCCGCCGTCGCGCGGATGCGCGCCGGCGGCGGCCCCGAGCTGGTCGAGGCCCGCACCTACCGCTTCGACGCCCACCACACCTTCGAACATTCGGTACGCCTCGACTACCGCCCGCCGCAGGAGGTGGCGGCCGGTCGGGAGCGGGATCCGGTGGTGATCCAGGGCGACCGGCTGCCCGAGGCCACCCGGCGGATTGTGGACGCCGAGGTGGAGGCGACGCTGACCGCGGCGGTGGAGTTCGCCCTCGCCGGCCCGCACCCGGACCCGGCCGGCGCCCTGGACCACCTGTACGCCAGCGGGCTGGTCGCCCGGACCGGAGGTGGCTGATGCCCAGGTTGTCGTACCGCAAGGCGCTCACCCGGGCGCTCGCCGACGAGCTGGCCCGCGACTCCGACGTCTTCCTGCTCGGCGAGGACATCCGGGTGGCCGCCTCGAACGTCACCGCCGGACTGCTGAAGAAGTTCGGGCCGGAGCGGGTGATCGACACCCCGCTGTCGGAGCAGGCGTTCACCAGCTTCGCCACCGGCGCCGCCCTGGCCGGGCTGCGACCGGTGATCGAGTTCCAGATCCCGTCGCTGCTGTTCCTGGTCTTCGAGCAGATCGTCAACCACGCGCACAAGTTCCCGCTGATGACCGGCGGGCAGTGCGCGGTGCCGGTCACCTACCTGGTGCCCGGATCCGGCTCCCGGACCGGCTGGGCGGGGCAGCACTCCGACCACCCGTACAGCCTCTTCGCCCACGTCGGGGTGACCACCGTGGTGCCGGCCACCCCGGCCGACGCGTACGGGCTGCTGGTGTCCGCGATCCGCTGCGACGACCCGGTGGTGGTCTTCGCCCCGGCCGGCGCGCTGGAGGTGCGGGCCGACGTGGACGACCTCGCGCCGGTGCCGCTGGGTCGCGGCGTGGTCCGCCGGGCCGGTGACGACGTCACCGTGGTCGCGGTCGGCCACCTGGTGCACGACGCGCTGGCCGTGGCCGAGGAGCTGACCGGCGAGGTGTCGGTGGAGGTCTTCGACCCGCGCACCCTCTACCCGTTCGACGTCGACGGGCTGGTCGACTCGGTGTCCCGCACCGGGCGGCTGGTGGTCGTCGACGACTCCAACCGGTCCTGCGGCATCGCCGCCGAGATCATCACCAGCGTGCTGGAACGGGTACGGCTGGCCGCCCCGCCCCGGCGGGTCACCCGCCCCGACGGTGCGGTGCTGCCCTTCGCGCCCGCCCTGGACCGGGCCGTGCAGCCCGGACGGGACCAGCTCACCGCCGCCATCCACCTGTGCATGAAGGACGGATCATGATCGACCCGGACTACTCGTGGCCGCCCCTCGGGCAGGCCTGGGAGCAGCTGCCCGAGGCCACCCGCACCGGCATGGTGGCCGCCGGCGCCGCCGCCTGGGAGCAGGTCTTCCACGGTCGGGCCACCTACAACAAGCAGTGGCGGCTGGCCCGGCCGCCGGTGTTCACCGCCGACGCGTTCCGTGAGCTCAACGGGGTCTGCGACCGGATCGCCCAGCTCATCCTCGAGGCGTGCCGGCGGCGGGCCGGCACCGCCGGGGAGCTGCGCCGGCTGCTGGACGTGCCGCAGGGGGAGACGAAGCTGCTCGACGAGGACGAGCCGCTGCACGAAGGGCTGCTCGCGGCGTACCGCCCGGACGTGCTCTTCTCCGGAGGGGTGCCGTGCATCGTCGAGTACAACATCGACAGCAGCCTCGGCGGCGGCTTCGACGCCGACACGGTCATCCAGCGGTACGGGCAGCTCTACGCCGACCGCGGCCTGCTCGACGATGCCCACCCCGCGCCGTCCCTGCTGGACCAGCGGTTCGTCGCCATCCGGGAGACCCTGGACCTGCCCGACGGCGCCCGGGTGGCGCTGCTGATGGACTTCGACGCCGACTATCCCGGCCTGGACGACCCGGAGACGTTCGTCCGGATCCTCTCCCCGCTGGCCGACCGGGCCCGGCACTTCGGCATCGACCTGGTCATCGGGCCGGTCTCCGCGGCCACCCTCGACGACCGGCGGCGGCTGGTGGTCGACGGCGCCCCGGTGGACGCGCTGTTCCGCCTCTTCGTGCCCAACCGGGTCACCCCCAGCGCCGGCCTGGACGCCGTCGCCGGGGCGCTCGCCGCCGGCACCCTGCCGATGTTCGTCAGCGCCGCCGCCTGGCTGCTCGGCAACAAGGTGAACTTCGCCTGGCTCTGGGCGGACCTCGACCAGCTGGCCGAGGCGGACCGCACCCTGGTCCGCCGGTACGTCCCGCACACCGTGGTGCTCACCGCCGACCAGCTCGACCGGGCCCTCGCCGAGCAGCACGACCTGGTGGCCAAGCCGGCCGGTGGCTCCGCCGGGCACGGCGTGCTGATCGGCCGGGAGCTGAGCCCGGTCGCCTGGGAGGACGGCGTACGCGCCGCCATCGAGGCCGGCGGGAACATCCTGCAGCGCTACCACCACGCCGACCGGGTGCCGATGGACTTCGTGCAGATCGAGACCGGGGAGACCGTCACCGCCGAGGTCCCGTACAGCCTCGCCCCGTACCTGTTCGGCCGCACCGGTTCGGGCGCCCTGGCCCGGGTCGGCTACCCCGGCTGCGACGAGGTCCTCAACCTCGCCCGCGGCGTCCTCCTCACCGGCATCCTCCTCACTCCCTGACCGCACCCCGCGCCCCGCCGGCCGCCTCGTTGATCAGGGAGTTTGCGTCAGGAATCGGCTCCCGCCTCGACGCAAACTCCTTGGTCAACACGGGAGCGGGGTCAGCGGGCGGCGGTGAGGCGGGCGCCGAGGCGGCGGACGGTCTCCGCGGCGGCCACGGCGTCGCTGCGGGCGCTGCCGTGCCGGCCGTCGCTGCCGTAGAGCGACGGGTCGGCGACCAGCGGATGGTCGGTGAGGTGCACGTGCAGGGTGCCCAGCCGGGCGGCCAGCGCGGCCGTGCGGGCGGCGAGCAGGCGCATCCGCTCGCCCAGGCCGCCGCGCAGGGCCGGCGGCACGGCCGGGCTGTGCGAGACGTCGAACATGCCGACCGTGATCACCTCGGCGTCCGCCGCCCGCAGCTCGCCGATCATCGCGGCCAGCTCCTCGTCCACCGCGTCCGGGTCGTACGCCCGGCTGAACGCGTCGTTGCCGCCGCAGACCACCAGCGCCAGGTCGGGGCCGAAGGCCAGCGCCGGGGCCAGTTGCGCCGCGCGGACCTCGTGCGCCCGCAGCCCGCGCCGGCCCAGGTTCAGGTACGCCAGGCCGGGCCGGGCGGCGGTCAGCTCGGCGGCGATCCGGTCCGCCCACTGGAGGTCCGGGTAGCCGTCGGCCGGCTCGCACAGCCCCTCGGCCACGCTGTCGCCCAGCACCACGAACCGCCGCCACGGATGCCCCCGCAGCAGCTCGGCGCTCTCCCCCTCGCGCAGGCAGAACGGATCCGTTGATTCGGTCAGCGATGCCATGCCCGGCACGGTAGCCGACCGGGCGGCCGGCCGGCAGGGGGCGGCCGGCCGGCGTGCGGGCGGTAACCGGCCCGTTGCGTCGCGCCCGCGCCCCGACCGGCCGTCCGCGCGCCGGGACGCAACGACTCACCGGCGGCGGGGGACAATGCCTCAGGAGGAGGTCACGGTGCAGGTGGCGGTGTGCGGGCCGGCGACGGCCACGGCGGCCGAGGTGGAACACGCCCGCCGGGTGGGGGAGCTGCTGGCCGAGCGGGGCGCGACCGTCCTGTGCGGAGGTGGCGGCGGGGTGATGGCCGCGGTCGCCGCCGGCGCCCGGTCCCGCGACGGCCTGGTGGTCGGGGTACGCCCCGACGACGGCGCCGACCCGGGTCCCGCCGAGGTCTCGGTGAACGTGTTGACCAACATGGGGCAGGCCCGCAACGCGGTGCTGGTGTGGAGCGCCGACGCGGTGATCGCCGTCGGCGGCTCGTGGGGCACGCTCAGCGAGGTGGCCCTCGCGGTGCGGCGCGGCGGGATCCCGGTGGTGGTCCTCGACGGCTGGCGCGTCCTCGACGTCGCCGGTGGGCCGGTGCCGGGCCCGCAGCACGTCGACAGCCCCGAGGAGGCCGTCCGGGTGGCCCTGCGCCGGACCGGTTGACCGACGATCAGGCGGTCAGGGCCAGCAGGTCGGCAGGATGGTCGGCGGTGACGTCGGCGGGTGCGGTCGGATCGTGCATGTGCCCCCAGGCTGCGGCCACCGCCAGGGCGCCACTGTCCCGGGCGGCCCGCAGGTCCAGCGGTGAGTCACCCACGTACGCCGCGCGGGTCGGCGCCACGCCCAGCCGCCGGCACGCCAGCTCGACCCCGTCCGGCGCGGGCTTGGGGCGGGTGACCTGGTCCCCGCCCAGGACGACCCGGAAGTGCCCGAGCAGCCCGGCGCTGCCGAGCAGGATCTCGGCCGAGCGGTGGCTCGCGCCGGTGAAGAGGCCCACGGGCACCCGGCCGGCCACCTCGGCGAGCAGCTGCGCCACCCCGGGGTAGACGGTGATGTGCTCGGCGCGGGCGGCCAGGTGCTCGTGATAGCAGGTCAGGTCCGCCTCGGTGGCCGGCCGCCCGAGCAGGTGGGTGAGCAGGTCGACCGGGGCGCCCAGCCGGTAGCCCGCGATCACCTCGGCGTCGGAGCGCGGCGGACCGCCCCCGTCCAGCACCGCCGCGCGGTACGCCGCGGGCACCACCCGGTGCGACTCGATCAGGGTGCCGTCCATGTCGAAGACGATGCCGGCCACCGGTTGCCGTGTCTCTGCCATGGCGTCGACGCTAGGCCCTGTCCGGCGGATCCTCGGGGGTGGGGTCGAGGGGCAGGCAGGGCGGATCGAGACCCGTGACCGGGGACGCCAGGGGCGCGATGGTCGTCGTCACGTGGTCGCCCTCCCTGCGGTGGGACCTAGGGCGACCGGCGCTGGCGGTCCGCCACCGGCGCCCCCAGCCCGGCCGCGAGGCGCTTCGGGGCCCGGGCGCGCCAGGCCTCGGTGACCAGCTCGGTCAGCTCGTCGACGTCGATCCGGTCGAGCCGGACCAGCACCGCCGGGTAGCCGTCGAAGTGCGGCGTGGTGAGGTAGACCTCCGGGTCGTCGGCGAGCAGCGCCTCCTTCGCGCCCAGGTCTGGCACCCGGGCGCCGAGGATCGGGCCGCCGGGGGCGGCATCGCCCAGCGCGTCGAGTTCGGCGCGGCGCAGCGGGCGCTCCCAGACGAACGACTTGTCCCGCACCCGCCAGGCCGGCAGATCGTCGTACGTCCCCCGCTCGGTGGTCTCCGGCAGGGCCAGCGCGAGCCGCCGGACGTCGTCCCAGGTTGCCATGGGCCGGACCCTACGCCGCCCACCGACGTTACGGGCACATCCGGCGGCCGCCGAGGCTCCATACTGCTGTCGAACGCCCCGTCCCCCCACACGCGCGAATCGGGAGGCACCGTGAAGCTCCTGCTGACCTCGGGCGGCGTCACGAATCCCAGCATCCACTCCGCGCTCGTGCGGCTCCTCGGCAAGCCGGTCGCCGAGTGCCACGCCCTGGTCGTCCCGACCGCGCAGTGGGGCCACCCGATGTGCGGTCCGACATCGGTACGCGGACTCGTGGCCGCCGAGCCCACCTTCCGGCACCTGACCGGCCTGGGCTGGGCGTCGCTCGGCGTCCTCGAACTCGCCGCCCTGCCGACGATCGGCGCGGAGCGCTGGGTCCCCTGGGTCCGGGAGGCCGACGTCCTGCTGGTCGACGGCGGCGACGCGACGTACCTGTGCCACTGGATGCGGGAGTCCGGGCTGGCCGAGCTGCTGCCGTCGCTGCCCGACACGCTCTGGGTGGGGGTGAGTGCCGGAAGCATGGTGATGACGCCCCGGATCGGCGCGTACTTCGTCGAGTGGCCGGCCGCCCCGGACGACCGCACCCTGGGAGTCGTCGACTTCTCGATCTTCCCGCACCTGGACCACTTCCCGACGAACACCCTGGCCCACGCGGCACGGTGGGCCGCCGAGATCGGTGTCCCGGCCTACGCCATCGACGAACAGACGGCCATCACGGTCGTCGACGGCACGGTCGACGTGGTCTCCGAAGGGCAGTGGAAGAAGTTCGGGTGCTGACCGCCCCGCATCCGTGGCCCGGTTGCGTCGAGCGCGCCGTCGGTGCCGGTGTGCGGGCATCCGGTCCTTCCCGTCCCGGCCACGATCTGCCCGGAACCTATGATGGTGTCGATGACCCTTCCCGAACGGCGACCCGACCGCGTCCCCACCGACGAAGCTCGGGTCGAAGAGGCCCTGCGGCTGCTCTCCGGCGTGCCGGTGGAGCTCGATGTCGCCGTCAAGCGGCTCAGCCGTGGCAGTGGTGTCTACGCCTGGTGGGCTGCTCCCTCGATCTTGCCCGACCTGCCTGGGCCGCCGAATGAGAACGACCCGTCGCTACGACTGCTGTACCTCGGGCGAGCGACCAGCCTGCGCGGGCGTATCCTGCGCAACCATCTGAGGCGTTCGGGCAGCTCGACGCTGCGCCGTACCTTGGCCGGGCTTCTGGTGGCCGAGGGCTACCGGACGACCTGGACCGACCGCGTCGTACTGGTCCCTGAGGATGAGGCGCGGCTGACCGCGTGGATGCACACGCACCTGCGGTTGACCTGGGCGGAAGACGCGGAACCGGCGACCATCGAGGCCGAACTCGTTGCGCGTGTGCACCCGCCGCTCAATGTGCACGGCGTCGACCCCGAGCACCGCCAGGCCGCCGTGCTCTCCGCCAAGGAGTCGTACAACGCCAGTAGCCGCCCCGGCGAGCCCCCACGGAGGCCGTAACCGGCGGTCCGCCACGCGTACGGGTACGGCCCCCGGCGGGGTGGCCGGCGGCGGTGTGCTCCGGGCAACCGGGCGATGACCGGCTAACGGCTCGATCCTGAGCCGTCGGACCTGGGCGCACGCCGATCGCCGGACATCGCCGCCGCGACCTACGACGAGGCGGTCCGTCCTGGGCCGGACGAAGGCCGCCCGCCGCGCTCGTTCAACAGGTGGACCGTGACCTGCAACAGAGTCGGCGGGAGCGGCCATAGTGTGGTGTGAGACATCAGGTACGCCCGTCGGACGAGGAACTGTGGTGCTCGATCGCCGCCGGTGACGAGTCCGCGTTCGGTCGGCTCTTCGACCGGTACTCCCGCCCGGTCTACAACCACGCGTTCCGGCTGACCGGGTCGTGGTCGACCGCCGAGGACGTCACCCAGGCGACGTTCCTCGTCGCGTGGCGCCGCCGCCACGACGCCCGACTCGTGGACGGATCGGCGCTGCCGTGGCTGCTGGTGGTCGCCACCAACGCGGTCCGCTCCGAGTGGCGGTCGGCGCGTCGGTGGCTGGCGCTGCTCCGGCGCCTGCCGGCGGAGCGGTACGCCGATGGCCACCTCGCCGACGAGGTGGCCGCGCGGCTCGACGACGAGCGGCGGATGGCCGAGGTCCTCTCGGTGGTCCGCGGGTTGCCGCCGGCCGAGCGGGAGGCGGTGGCTTTGTGCCTGTGGTCCGGCGTGTCGTACCCGGACGCGGCAGCCGTGTTGGGCATCAGTGAGGTGGCGGTGCGGTCCCGGGTCAGTCGCGCGCGCAGCCGCCTGGCCCGTCTGCTGCCGCAGGAGATCCAGGAGGGGAAACGGTGAACGACATTCTCGACCTGCCCGCGGAGCGGGACCTGCCGCCGGAGGCGGCGCTCGCGATGCGGGCCCGGATCCTCGGCTCCGTGCGCCCGCCTGCGGCGCGGAGCCCACGACTGCGGATCGCCGTGGCCGCCACGGTGCTGCTGGCCGTGGCGTCCGGTGCCGCGGCGGTGGTGTGGGACCAGCCGGAGCGCTCGACCGGGCAGGTGCTGGCCATGGGGGCCGGGGAGCTGTCGCCGACGCTGCGGGATGCGGCAAAGCGGTGCCTTGGGTGGAACTCCCCGCAACGGCAGACCCGGCAGGACCCGGCAGAGCGGCCCGTCCCGGTGTCCCTGGCCGATCTGGCGGTGGCTACCGAGCGGGGTGACCGCGCGCTGGTGTTGTTCATGAACGACGCCGGCTACGCCACCTGTGACGTGGAGTGGGCGGGAACGGCCCGGGAGTCCGGTGGAGGAGCCACCGAGCCGTGGCCGCACGGCGAATGGCTGCCCGGACCGGTGCAGCGGCTGCTGCTGACCTCCACCGAGTCCGACGGCGGGGATGTCAGCGTCAGCGGCCGGGTCAGCGGGCGTGTCCACCGGCTCGTGCTCGACCACGGCGACGGCCACACCACCGCGGCCCGGCTCTCCGGAGGTGCGTTCGGTCTGCTGACCGACGACGCCCGACTCAGGGCCGCCAACGACCCCGAACTGGTCAGCTACGACGCCGAGGGGACGGAGATCGACAGGCGTCCGCTGTTCCAGGCCGAAGACGAACTGGAGCACTGCTACGCGGGCCCGGACGGGAAGCGGATCTACGGCAAACCGACAAGTGGTTGCCGGCCGGCGGAGAAGTGGCGAGGCTAGCAAAGGCTGACCGCGCCTCGGTGTTGGCCGTCACTCGCGGACCAGCCCCGGTGGCAGCGCGTCCTCGTCGGGGCGGACCTGGCGGGCGTTGGCCACCGGGTCGCGTTCGAGAGTGTGGATCAGCGGCGCCGGGCCGCCGACGCAGGTCCAGGTGTCGTCCCAGAGCGCGGAGACCAGCCATGACCGGTCGGCGGGGAAGAACAGGTCGGGCAGCGCGCCGTGCTGGTGGCGGATATGACCACCGGTGCGCCAGGTGAGGGCCTGCTCGGGACCGGCCTCGACCAGCACGTACGGCCAGTTCCAGTAGAGGAACACCCGTGGGGCGTGGGGGAGGACGACGTCGTGGGCGCCGGTGTCGAGGTAGCCCAGCCACCACGGCTGGTCGGAGGTGTGCGCGGAGAGGTCCTCGATCAGGGCCTGCTCGTAGGCGGCGGCGTCGACGTCGTCGGCCTGGTGCGTGGTGGCGTAGGCGTCGAAGACCGGCGGGATGGCGGTGGTGATCGAGACGCCGGCAGTGGTGTGACCAGCGATCCAGCCCACGTCGGCGGCGGCGCCGATGCGCCAGTTCCGCCCGTCCCTACCGACCTGCATACCGCCATTCAAGCCGCTGCGACGACGGTTGGCGTGGGAATCAGGCCGGTGAAGGAAGGGCGGGCCCCACGCCCGCGAGGCCGGGACGCGATGGCTGCGGGTGTTTCGACACCGGCGAGGAACGCCCGGAGCGTCCGGGTTGATCAGGTCGGGGTCGTACCCGCCCCGGCCGCCGCCGGGTCCCGGCCGGCGTCGGCCGTCAGCCGGTCGGCCGGCGGCGGCCGCTCGGCGTCCCCGACGGCGACCAGCGGCACGACGGTCAGCAGCACGCAGGCCACCGACATCCCCAGCAGCGCCGGGGTGAACCCGAACACGTCCACCGACGCCCCGCCCAGCAGCGCGCCCACCGGCAGGCCCAGGAAGGCCACCGAACCGGCGATTCCCAGCACCCGGGTCTGCAGGGCGTCCGGCACCCGCTCGTAGAGGGCCGCACCCAGCAGCGGGTTCACCGCCGCGATCGCGATGCCGGACAGGAAGGTCACCGTCGCCACCACGGCCAGCCGGTCGGAGAGCGCCAGCGCCAGCAGCCGTGGCGCGCCGCTCAGCGCCACCCCGAGGGCGAACAGCAGCCGGCGTGGCAGCCGGGGACCGGCCACGGTGAACAGCAGGTTCCCCAGCAGGGCCCCACCGGCGAAGATCCCCAGCAGCAGCCCGATCCCGGCCGGATCGGCCAGCACGTCGGCCACCCAGAGCGGGATGTAGACCGCGATGCTGGCGTTGGCGAACAGGTTCAACGCCGACACCACCAGCAACATGGTCATCAGCATCCGGTCGGTGCGCAGGTGGGCGAAGCCGCCGCGCAACGCCGCCAGGTACGGCTCCCGGGGCGCCGGCTGCGCCGCCACCGACGCCGGGCGCACCAGCAGCGCGACGATCAGCGCGCAGACCGCGAAGGTGCCCGCGTCGATCCAGATCGCCCGGGTCACCCCGACCCAGTCGATGAGCAGCCCGCCGAGCACCGCCCCGAAGAGGGTGATGCCGCGGCTGAGTCCGTCGTAGGCGGAGGTCAGCCGGATCAGCGGCACCCCGGCCCGCTGCGCGGCCGGCCGGAACATCACGTGCTTCACCCGGTCGCCGATGCCGCGCAACGCGCCGGCCACCGCCACCAGGGCCACCAACGCGCCGAACCCCAGCCACGGGGCGAGCGCCACCACGGCCACCACCGCCGCGCTCGCCGCGTCCACGACGATCGAGGTACGACGCACCCCGAACCGGTCGGCCCACGGGGTCGCCAACGCGCTGGAGAGCATGTACGGCAGGGCCTCCGCGGCGGCCACCAGCCCCATCCTCGTCGGGCTGCCGGTGGTCTCCAGCACCAGCCAGGGGATGGCCACGATCGAGATGCGGGTGCCCAGGTTGGTGATCAGGTCGGCGCCGACCAGGGTGTAGAGCTGGCGGCGCGGCGTCACGCCGGGCCGCCGATCGCCGCAGCGGTCAGCGACCGGCCGTCCTCGCCGTGGGTGGCCGCGTACCGGGCCCGCAGGGCGAGCTTGTCCACCTTGGCCGACCGGTTAAGCGGCAGCTCGTCGACGAACTCCACCGCGCCGGGCGCCCAGGTCTCGCTCAGCTCGGCGGTCACCAGGGCGATCAGCTCGTCCCCGCCGACCGTGGCGCCGGGCGCCGGCACCACGTACGCGTACGGCAGCTCACCGGCGACCGGGTCCGGCACCCCGATCACCGCGGCCGCCCGCACCTGCGGATGCCCCGCCAGCACGTCCTCGATCGGGCGGGAGTAGATCGGCCAGCTGCGCTGCCGGGTGAGGATCCGGTCGGCCAGCCGGTCCACCAGGTACAGGTAGCCGTCGGCGTCCAGGTGGCCGACGTCGCGGGTGCGTACCCAGCCGTCGACCAGGGTCTCGGCGGTCAGCTCCGGCTGGCCGTGGTAGCCGGCGAAGCTCAGTTTCGTCCGCACCCACACCTCGCCGTCGACCCCCGCCGGCAGCACCGTCCCGTCGGCGTCGCGGATCTCCACCGCCACGTCCCCGTACGGCCGGCCGCAGGCGCGCAGCCGCTCCGGGTGCTCCGGGTCCTCGGTGAGGCCGGGCAGGGCGCAGATCACCACGGCCTCGCTGAGCCCGTACACGATGCGCAGGCACGGGCCGAAGCGGGCGATCGCCTGGCGCAGCCGGGCCGGCGCCGCGGGCCCCGCGCCCACGTTGAACATGAACATGGTCGAGAAGTCGGCGCCGTCGAGCGCCGGATGGTCGAGCACCTCGTAGAGCATCGGCGGGGTGACGAAGGTCGAGTTGATCCGCTCGGCCGGCACGGTGGCGACGAACGCTGCCGGGTCCCACCGCTGGCGCAGGAAGAGCACGCCGCCGGTGAAGAGGTTGAACAGGGTGGTGATCTGGCCGCTGGCCAACCACATCGGTGAGTGGGACAGGTGCCGCAGCAGTGGGAAGCCGGCCGCCCGGAATTCGGCGGCGAGCACCAGGATCTGGTCGTAGAAGCTCTGCCGGTGGTGCACCAGCTTCGGTGTGCCGGTGGTGCCGCTGGTCTGCAGGAAGGACTCCGGCGCCGGGCCCGCCGGCGGGTCCGCGACGGGGCCGGCGGCCAGCCGCGCGGCGACCTCGGCGACCAGGTCCACGCCCGGACCCTCGCCGCCGAGCCGGAACACCGGCGTGCCGGTCAGCCCGGCGGCCAGCTCCGCGCCCAGGCCGTCCCCGGTGCGCGCGTCGTGGAGGAACGCCTCCGGTGCGGCCAGCCGGACGAACTCGTCGATCTCCCGGCGGGAGGTCACCGGCGCGATCCACATCGTCCGGCAGCCGAGCAGGTGCAGGGCGAGCTGCACCAGCGGCCCTTCGACGGCGTTGCCGAGCATCACCAGCACCGCGCCGCCCGGCCGGACCCCCAGCCCGTGCAGGGTCGCGGCGGTCGCCCGGACCTCCGCGGCCACCTCGGCGTAGGTCAGCCGGCGGCCGTCGCCGACCAGCGCCTCCCGGTCGCCGAACCCGGCGAACAGCTCCAGCGCCCGGTGTACGTAGGAGGTCGGTCGGTCGGTCATCGCGCAGCCTTTCGTCGACATGCCACCGGAACCGGCGTACGCCCTGGTCAAGGGCGCTAAGGCCGACCGTCGCCGAGCGCGACGGGCAGGCCGGAGCCGGGCGCGACGAAGGGTGCGCCGATCGGCGACCGCACCGCCGCCGGTTGCGAGCCTAGGCCGGCCGCGCCGACCGGGCACAGGGCCCGAACGGCGTGCCACCCCGTCCCCAGGACATTTGATCACGTCGATCAGGTCGATTGACGCTCGTCAGGACCGGCGGCTAGGTTTCTGTCCCATCGTCCGGACGGCGCCGTCAATGGGTGGCGCCCCGGGCTGCCCACGATGGAGGTTCAATGTCGACCCCGAAGAGATGGCAACTCATAGCTTCCGCGGCCACCCTGCTGGTGGCGGCGACCCCGGCGGTGACGGCGAGCGCCGGCCCTGCCGACCTCGACGGCGCCCGGCACGGGCGCACCGAGTGGGCGGGCAGCTGGGCCGCCGCGGTGACCCGGGGCAACACCGTCGGGCTGACCAACACCGGCCTGAACAACCAGAGCATCCGGATGAACGTGCAGACCACCGTCGGTGGCGACCGGGTCCGCATCCGGCTGTCCAACCTCTACGGCGAGCAGGCCGTCAAGGTCGGCCACGCCACCGTGGCCCGCCCGGACACCACCACGCCGGAGGACCGCTCCGACATCGACACGACCACCGTCCACGAGCTGACCTTCAACGGCGCCACCTCGGCCACCATGAACAAGGGCGCCGAGCTGGTCAGCGACCCGCTGGACTTCGCGGTGGGCGAGCAGGAGGACCTGGTCGTCACCCTGTTCTTCCCGGTGCTCACCGGCCCGGTCACCTTCCACGGCCAGGCCCGGGCCACCAACTTCATCGGCCAGACCGACCTCACGACGGTCGCCACCAGCACCGAGTTCACCCGCAAGATCGACTGCTGCTGGATGTTCCTGTCCGGCATCGACGTGGAACGCCGGATGAGCCCCGGGTCGGTGGTCGTGCTCAGCGACTCGATCGGCGACGGCAACGGCAGCACCGTCAACGCCGACCGGCGCTGGCCGGACCTGCTCGCCGCCCGGCTGATCGACAAGCGTCCGGAGGTGCGCACCCCCGGCGTGCTCAACCTCAGCCTCTCCGGCAACCGACTCAACCACGAGGGCACCGAACCCGGCGCGGGCGGCTTCCCCGGCTACTACGAGCTCGGCCCGAACGCCCTGGCCCGGCTCAACGAGGACGTCTTCCCGCAGACCGGCGTGCGGACCGTCGTCACCCACCTGGGCATCAACGACATCTGGATGTCCGACGACTCGTCCGAGGCGATCATCGCCACCCTGCGGCAGCTCAACCAGCAGGTCAAGGCCCGCGGCCTGACCAGCCTGGTCGGGACGATCACCCCGTACGAGGGCAACGGCGGCCCGGGGGTGTGGACGCCGGAGAAGGATGCCACCCGGCAGGCCGTCAACGCGTGGCTGCGCGGGGCGGGGGCGGCCGAGTTCGACGGCGTGCTCGACTTCGACGCCGTCGTACGCGACCCGGAGCGGCCCAGCCGGCTGCTGCCCGCGTACGACTCGGGGGACCACATCCACCCGAACGACGCCGGCGCGCAGGCGATGGCGGACGCCGTACCGCTGCGACTGCTCGGTCTGTGACACCGGTGGGGCGGCGTGCCGAGGCGCGCCGCCCCACCACCGATCCTGGGGAGGACGAGGCGTGGAGTTCGACGAGATCCTGACCGGCCTGTACAGCGAGCAGGGGAGACAGAACCCCTACCCGTGGTACGCGGCCCTGCACGAGCACGGCCCGATCGGGGCGATCCCGCGCCGCTCGGAGCACAGCAGCGTCGTCGCCGTCGCGGCCGGGTACGACGTGGTCGACCGGGTGCTGCGCGACCCGCAGTGGTACAAGCAGTCCCCGCCCGGCTGGCAGGAGCAGGAGATCCTGCGGACCTTCAACTCCTCGATGATGTTCGTCAACCCGCCCGACCACACCCGGATGCGGGCGGTCTTCGCCAGGACGTTCACCCCGCGCCGGTTGGGCGCGCTGGAACCGGTGATCGAGCGGGTGGTCGACCAGCGGCTGGCGGCGATGGCCGAGGCCGGCGCCGGCGGCGCGGAGGTCGACTTCGTGGCCGACTTCGCCTATCCCGTACCGGCGCTGGTGATGGCCCAGTTCATCGGCCTGCCCGAGGCGGACCTGGCCTGGTACCGGCAGCGGGTCGACTGGATCGACGAGTTCATGGACGTCGCCGGCAAGACCCCGCAGCGCCTCGCCCTGGCCAACCAGGCCGCCGACGAGCTGCGCGGCTACTACCGCGACCTGATCGCCGACCGCCGCCGCCGACCCGGCGAGGACCTGATCAGCGGCCTGGTCGAGGCGCTGGACGCCGGCGGGATGGAGCTGACCGACTCCGAACTGATCAGCAACCTGATCGTGCTCTTCAACGCCAGCTTCGTCACCACCGTCTACATGTTCAGCAACGGCCTGCCGCTGCTGCTGGAGCACCCGGACGTGGTCGCCGCGCTGCCCGGTGACGACGCGCTGGCCCAGGGCTGCGTGGACGAGGTGCTGCGGATGGAGAGCCCGGTGCACTTCCTGGCCCGGGCCGCGCCGGCCGACACCGAGCTGGCCGGCGTGCCGGTGGGCCGGGACGAGAACGTGCTGCTGCTGATCGCCGGGGCCAACCGCGACCCGTCCCGGTTCCCCGAGCCTGACCGGTTCGACCCGCGCCGCGCCGGCCCGCCGTCGCTGGCCTTCGGCATCGGGCTGCACTTCTGCCTCGGCTCGGCGGTGTCCAAGCTCGAGGGCCGGCTCGCGCTGCCCCGGCTCTTCCAGCGCTTCCCCGGGCTGGCCGTCACCCGCACCCCGGACTACAGCGGCAGCCTCTTCCTGCGGGGCATCGACAAGCTCTTCGTCACCACCGGCGCCCGGTAGGAGGACCCGACCATGTCCCTGGACCCGCAGGTGGTGGCGTACCGGGCGACCCGCGCCGCCGACGACGTCCCACCGCTGTACACCCGGACGCTGGCCGAGGCCCGCGCCGCCGACCTGGCCGCGATCCGCGCCGGCGGCGGCGCCGTCGAGCCGGTGCACGAGGTACGCGACACCCACGTCCCCGGTCCCGCCGGCGACCTGCCGGTGCGGGTGTACCGGCCGGCCGGCGACGGTCCGCTGCCCACCCTGGTCTGGTTCTTCGGCGGCGGCTGGACGCTGGGCAGCGTGGAGACCTCCGACGGGATCTGCCGTCGGCTGGCCAACTCCACCGGCTGCCAGGTGGTCACCGTCGGCTACCGGCTCGCCCCCGAGCACCGCTTCCCGGCCGCCGTGCACGACTGCCACGCGGCGACCAGCTGGATCGCCGGGCACGCCGAGGAGTTCGGCGCCGACCCGCGGTGGCTGGCCGTGGGCGGGGACAGCGCCGGCGGCAACCTCGCCGCGGCGGTCACCCTGCTGGCCCGCGACGCCGGCCCCCGGCTCGCCGCGCAACTGCTGGTCTATCCCAACACCGACCAGCGGTCCCGGCCGACGCCCGCCGGGGGGCCGGAGGACCCGCTGCTGTTCAACCGGCACTCGGTGGACTGGTACCGCGGGCACTACCTGGCCGACCCGGCGGACGCCGCCGACCCGCTGGCGTCGCCGCTGCTCGCCGAGGACCTCTCCGGCCTGCCCCCGGCGTTGGTGATCACCGCCGAGCACGACCCGCTGCGCGAGGAGGGCGAGCGGTACGCCGACCGGCTGCGCGAGGCCGGCGTGCTCACCGACCTGACCCGCTACCCGGGCATGATCCACGGCTTCTTCGCCATGCCCGGCGCCTTCGACGCCGCCGGGCGGGCCCTCGACCAGGCCGCCGACTTCCTCCGCTACCGGCTGTGCGCCGCCGATCCCGCCGCCGGGGCGGAACCGGTCGGCCCGCCGCCGACCGGTCCCGGGCGGCCCGGGGCGCACGCCGATGGCTGACACCCCACCGGCGCCGGCGAGTCTCGCCGACTTCGCCGACGCGGCCCGCGCCGTGCTGCCCGCCACGGTGTGGGACTTCATCGACGGGGGCAGCGGCACCGAGACCACGCTGCGCGCCAACCGGGCCGCCCTGGACGCGGTGGCGGTGCTGCCCCGGGTGCTCGCCGGCGTCGACACGCCCGCCACCACCGCCCGGCTGCTCGGCCGGGAGCAGGCCCTGCCGGTGGCGGTGGCGCCGATGGCGTACCAGCGGCTGCTGCACCCCGACGGCGAGCCGGCGCTGGCCGCCGCCGCGGCCGAGGCCGGGGTGCCGTACGTGGCCAGCACCCTGAGCAGCGTGCCGATCGAGGAGATCACCGCGGCCGGCGGCCAGGTCTGGTTCCAGCTCTACTGGCTGCGCGACCGGCAGCTGGTCTGCGACCTGCTGGACCGGGCGCAGGCGGCCGGCGCCACCGCCGTGATGGTGACCGTGGACGTGCCGGTGCTGGGCCGGCGGCTGCGCGACGTACGCAACTCCTTCGCGTTGCCGCCGCACGTGGCCGCGGCGAACCTGCCCGGCGACCGCGACGACCTCGCGCACGCCGGCACCCCCGGGGTGTCGGCGGTGGCCGCGCACACCGGCGCGGTCTTCGCACCCGCCCTGGGCTGGGCGGACCTGGAGTGGCTGCGGGCCCGTACGACGTCCCCGCTGCTGGTCAAGGGGATCCTCGACCCGCGCGACGCGGCCCGGGCGGCCCAGGCCGGGGTGGACGCCGTGGTGGTCTCCAACCACGGTGGCCGGCAACTGGACGGCGCCCCGGCCACCGCCCGGGTGCTGCCGGAGGTGGTGACGGCGGTCGACGGCCGCTGCCAGGTGCTGATGGACAGCGGCGTACGCGGCGGCACCGACGTGCTGCGGGCGCTGGCCCTGGGCGCCGACGGGGTGCTGGTGGGCCGGCCGATGCTCTGGGCGCTGGCCGCCGGCGGGCGGGCCGGGGCGCGGGCCGCGCTGGAGCTGCTCGCCGCGGAGCTGCGCGACGCGCTGACCCTGGCCGGCTGCGCCGACCCGGCGGCGGCCCGCACACTACGCACGATCACGGGAGGCTGAGCGGTGGACAAGCCGGTGGATCTGACGGTCGCCGACCTGCACGCCTCGGTCGACGACCCGGCGTTGAACTCGATGAACTTCCTCAACGAGGTGGCCCAGCACTACCCGGACGCGGTGTCGCTGGCGGCCGGCCGCCCCTACGAGGAGTACTTCGACGTCGCCGCGCTGCACCGCTGGTTGGACCGGTTCCACCGGCACCTGGTGCAGGAGCAGGGGCTCGGCCCGGAGCAGGCACGCCGGACCCTGTTGCAGTACGGCCGGACCAAGGGCATCGTGCACCACCTGGTCGCCCGCAACCTGGCCGTCGACGAGGGGATCACCGCCGACCCCGAGGCGGTGGTGGTGACCGTCGGCTGCCAGGAGGCGATGTTCCTGGTGCTGCGGGCGCTGCGTACCGACCCGCGGGACGTTCTGCTGGCCGTGGCGCCGACCTACGTGGGGCTGACCGGGGCGGCCCGGCTGGTCGACCTGCCGGTCCGTCCGGTGGCCGGCGGTCCGGCCGGCGTCGACCTGGCCGACCTGGCCGAGCAGGTGCGCCGGGCCCGGGCCGAGGGGCTGCGCCCGCGCGCCTGCTACGTGATGCCCGACTTCGCCAACCCGTCCGGGGTCAGCATGGACACCGCGCACCGCCGCCGGCTGCTGGAGTCGGCCGCCGAGGCGGAACTGCTGCTGATCGAGGACAACCCGTACGGCCTCTTCCCGGCCCGGGACGGCGAGCGGCCGCCGACGCTCAAGGCCCTGGACACCGACCGCCGGGTGGTCTACCTGGGCTCGTTCGCCAAGTCGGTGCTGCCCGGGGCGCGGGTCGGCTACGTGCTGGCCGACCAGCGGGTGGCCGCGCCGGACGGCTCGGTGGGGCTGCTCGCCGACCACCTGGCCAAGATCAAGAGCATGGTCACGGTGAACACCTCACCGATCGCCCAGGCGGTGATCGGCGGCCGGCTGCTGGAGCACGACTGCTCGCTGGCCGGGGCGAACACCCGGGAACGGGCCGCGTACGCCCGGAATCTGCGGCACCTGCTCGACGGCCTGGCCCGGCGCTTCCCGCCGGAGCGCTTCCCGGGGGTGAGCTGGACCGCCCCGGCGGGCGGCTTCTTCGTGGTGGTGACCGTGCCGTTCGGCGTGGACGACGCGCTGCTGCACCGCTCCGCGCGGGAATACGGCGTGCTCTGGACCCCGATGGCGCACTTCTACGACGACGGCGCCGTGGTCAACGCCCTGCGCCTGTCGATCAGCGCGGTCTCCCCGGCCCAGATCGACCTCGGGTTGGACCGGCTGGCGAAGCTGGTCGCCGACGAGGTGGCCGCCCTGGTCGGCGGGGGTGCGGGCCAGCCGCGGTGACCCCTGGTGTTCCGAGGGGGCGCATCCGGCCACCATAATGGACGGATGGTCGCTTGGGAGTACGCCCTGTTGGTCCGCCGCTACCAGGGGCAGGGCCGCAATTTCCACGTCTCGTTCGTCTGGTACGGCCCGGACGGGTCCCGCACCGACATCACCGCGTACGCCGACACCGCGATCGCCCACCTCAACCGGGCCGGCCGGGAGGGTTGGGAGCTGGTCTCCGCCGCCGAGGACGTCAACAACGTCCAGGGCAGCACCGAGGTGCACCGCTACCACCTCAAGCGCCCCATCGTCTGACCCCACCCGGGCTACCCGCACCCCACCCCGCCCGGTCCCACCGCGTTGATCATGAAGTTAGCGGCGGTGGAAGAGATCCACATCGCCGCTAACTTCATGATCAACCGCGCAGGCGCGGGGCGGGCGCGCTGGGGGACCCGGGTGGGTCAGCCGAGGTCGACGCCGGGGTAGAGGGGGAAGTTGCCGAGCAGGTCGGTGGCCTGCCTGCTCACCTTGTCGGCCAGGGCCGGGTCGAGGACGTACTTGGCCTTGGACTCGCCGGAGGTGGTCTGGCTGAGCACCGTGTGGATCAGCTCGGCGGTCGCGTCCATCTCGGCGGTGCCCAGGCCCCGGGTGGTCAGCGCCGGGGTGCCGATCCGGATGCCGGAGGTGTACCAGGCGCCGTTCGGGTCCTGCGGGACCGCGTTGCGGTTGGTCACGATGCCCGAGTCGAGCAGCGCCTGCTCGGCCTGCCGGCCGGTCAGGCCGTAGCCGGAGACGTCGATCAGCACCAGGTGGTTGTCGGTGCCGCCGGTGACCAGCTTCGCGCCGCGGCGGGTCAGCCCCTCGGCGAGCGCCTGCGCGTTGTCGACGATCCGCCGGGCGTAGTCGGCGAAGTCGGGGCGACGGGCCTCGGCCAGGGCGACCGCCTTGGCGGCCATCACGTGCGGCAGCGGGCCGCCGAGCACCATCGGGCAGCCCCGGTCGACCTGGTCGGCCAGCTCCGGGCCGCAGAGCACCATGCCGCCGCGCGGGCCGCGCAGCGACTTGTGCGTGGTGGTGGTGACGATGTGCGCGTGCGGCACCGGGTCGAAGTCGCCGGTGAAGACCTTGCCCGCGACCAGGCCGGCGAAGTGGGCCATGTCGACCATGAAGGTCGCGCCGACCGAGTCGGCGATCTCCCGCATGATCCGGAAGTTCACCTTCCGCGGGTACGCCGAGTAGCCGGCGACCAGGATCAGCGGCTTGAACTCGCGGGCCGCCTCGGCCACCCGGTCGTAGTCGATCAGGCCGGTCGCCGGGTCGGTGCCGTAGCTGCGCTGGTCGAACATCTTGCCGGAGATGTTCGGCCGGAAGCCGTGGGTGAGGTGGCCGCCCGCGTCCAGCGACATGCCCAGCATCCGCTGGTCGCCCAGCTCCCGGCGCAGCGCGAACCAGTCCGCCTCGGTCAGGTCGTTGACCTGGCGTACCTGGGCCTTCTTCAGGGCGGGGGACTCGACCCGGTCGGCCAGGATCGCCCAGAAGGCGACCAGGTTGGCGTCGATACCGGAGTGCGGCTGCACGTACGCGTGGCTGGCGCCGAAGAGCTCCCTGGCGTGCTCGGCGGCGAGCGCCTCGACGGTGTCGACGTTCTGGCAGCCGGCGTAGAAGCGGCGCCCGATGGTGCCTTCGGCGTACTTGTCGCTGAACCAGTTCCCCATCGCCAGCAGGGTGGCCGGGGAGGCGTAGTTCTCGCTGGCGATGAGCTTGAGCGACTCGCGCTGGTCGGCCAGCTCCGCCCCGATGGCGTCGGCCACCCGCGGCTCGACGGCGCGGATGACCTCCAGCGCGCTGCGGAAGGCGGTGGACTCGGCGTTCGGCGACATGCGACCTCCAGGTTACGTACGGAAGGCCCAGGCGCTCGGCGTGCGTCCTCGTGACGGGACCGCTTCCCGATGGTGCTCCATCCCCACGCGCCAGTCACGGCCCGCAGCCGATCCTAGCGGGTCGGCCCCGGGCCGCCCCGGCGCACCTCCGCGACCGGCGCGCGACGGTTGGACGGCACCGGGCGGGGCACTGGGAGGAGGAGGGGCCGGCGCGGGGAAGGTGCGAGCGCGCCCGGTGCCCGACGACGAGAGGGGACACCGATCATGAGCACACCGACCACCGAACGGCCACTGGCCCTGGTGACCGGCGCGTCCAGCGGCATCGGCTTCGAGCTGGCCGGACAGTTCGCCCGACACGGGTACGACCTGGTCGTGGCCGCCGAGGACGACGGCATCGAGGCGGCGGCGGAGAGCCTGCGCCGCGACCACGGGCCCCGGGTCGAGCCGGTCCGGGCGGACCTGGCCAGCTACGACGGCGTGGAGGCGCTGGCGGCGGCGGTCGCCGCGACCGGCCGTCCGGTGGACGCGTTGGCGCTCAACGCCGGCCGGGGCGCGGGCGGGGACTTCGTCGGCGGCACCGACCTGCGCGACGAGCTGGACATCGTCGACCTGAACGTCCGCTCGACCGTGCACCTGGCCAAGCGCCTGCTGCCCGGCATGGTGGACCGCGGTCAGGGGCGGGTGCTCTTCACCTCCTCCATCGCCTCGACGATGCCGGGGAGCTTCCAGGCCGTCTACAACGCCTCGAAGTCGTTCGTGCAGTCCTTCGCCGAGGCGCTGCGCAACGAGCTGAAGGACACCGGCGTGACCGTCACCTCGCTGATGCCCGGACCGACCGACACCGAGTTCTTCGCCCGCGCCCACATGCAGGACACCAAGGTCGGCCAGGGTAAGAAGGACGACCCGCGTGAGGTGGCCGAGGACGCCTTCGAGGCGCTGATGAAGGGCGACGAGAAGGTCGCCGCCGGCTCCCTGATCAACAAGGTGCAGACCGTCGCGGGCAAGATCGTCCCGGACCGGCTGAAGGCCGAGCAGCACCGCCGGATGGCCGAGCCCGGCTCGGGGGAGTGAGGCCCCCGGCCCGCCGCCCGCGGCGGCGGGCCGGGAGATCCTTGGCCTAGGATCGACAGCCATGACGGCCGAGGCGGACGACGGCACGCTGTGGGCGATCAGCGACCTGCACGTGCGGTACGCCGAGAACCGGGCCGTGGTGGAGTCCCTGCGGCCCCGGTCGCCCCGGGACTGGCTGCTGGTCGCCGGGGACGTCGGCGACACGGTGGCCGACGTCGAGTGGACGCTGGGGCTGCTCGCCCGACGGTTCGCCCGGGTGGTCTGGGCGCCCGGCAACCACGAGCTGTGGACGCCGCCGAGCGACCCGGTGACCCTGCGCGGGGTCGCCCGCTACCAGCACCTGGTGGCGCTCTGCCGGCGCCTCGGGGTGCTCACCCCGGAGGATCCGTACCCGGTGTGGCGGGGCCCCGGGGGGCCGGCCCTGGTCGCGCCGCTGTTCCTGCTCTACGACTACAGCTGGCGGCCGGCCGGACTGGACAGCCGGGAGGCGGCGCTGGCGGAGGCGTACCGCACCGGGGTGGTCTGCACCGACGAGTTCATGCTGCACCCCGAGCCGTACGCCGACCGGGCGCAGTGGTGCGCGGCCCGGGTCGAGGAGACCGCCCGCCGCCTCGACCAGCGGGACCCGGCCCTGCCCACCGTGCTGGTCAACCACTTCCCGCTGGTCCGCGAGCCGACCGCGATCCTGCGCTATCCGATCTTCGCCCAGTGGTGCGGCACCGACGCCACCGCCGACTGGCACGTACGCTTCGACGCCGCCGCGATGGTCTACGGCCACCTGCACATCCCGCGTACCACCTGGCACGACGGGGTGCGCTTCGAGGAGGTGTCGGTGGGCTACCCCCGGGAGTGGCGGCGCCGTCCCAACCCGCCCGGCCGGCTGCGCCAGATCCTGCCCGTACCCGAGGAACCGCCCGCCGGGCCGAAGGGCGTTTTCCGGTTCTGAGCCGCCGACGGGTGGCCCGGTACGCGGCGGGGACCCGACCGGGGCCGGGTCCCCACGACGCGAGCCTCGCCTCAGGCGGTGACCGCGTCCTTCGCCGACTTGATCGCCTTCGGGTCGGTGGGGGTACGCGGCGCGTCGGGGCGCAGCGCGATCATCCGCTCACCGATCTCCTGGAGCTGGTTGCGCCCGAGCGCCTCGCGCACCTTCGGGAACCACTCCTGCTCCTCCTCCTCGACGTGGTGCAGCACGTTCTCGATAAGCACCGTGGTCTTGGCGTTGTAGTGCTCGTGGGAGGCGTCCATGGCGAACAGCTCGGCACAGAGCAGGTCCGCGACGTGGTGCTCCTCGTACGACTCGAGGATGTCGTCCTCCAGGTCCGGCAGCAGCTTGCGGACCTCGGGGTACATCACCTCGTTCTCCAGGTAGGTGTGCACCGTCAGGGCCTCGAGGATCTCGCCGACCAGCTTGCCGCGCTGCGCCGCCGGCGCGTCCTCGGCCTGCTGGAACTCCTTGAACAGACGGCGCATCTCCTTGTGGTCCTCTTTGAGCAGGACGATGGCATCGGTGGACACCGGGGGACCTCCTAGGGATCTGTGCGGGTGGTCCCTCCGGTACCCCGGTCCCGAGCTGCGAAAACGGACGGGCCCGGCGCGCTCGCGCCGGGCCCGTCGCTGGTGCTGCGGGACTGCTACTTCACCACGTTGTACGCGTCCACGATGCCGGCGCCGTAGAAGCCGTTACGCGCCCCGCCGGAGCAGGTGGCGTCGTAGGCGTGCGGGCCGGCCGCGCTCAGCGGAACCGGGTTGTAGACGCCCTGCGGGCAGGACTTCGTCACCGAGGTCCGCTCGAGGAACGACGCCAGCTGACCCGGCGACATACCCGGGTGGGCCGACAGGGCCAGCGCCGCGACGCCGGTCGCGTGCGGGCCGGACATCGAGGTGCCCTGCTTGTAGCCCCAGCCGTTGGTCTTCGTCGCCGTGTTGAACGTGGTCGACAGAATTCCGTCGGTGAGGGTGGAGCGGACGCCCTGGGTGCGGAAGCGGGTGTCGCCACCCGGCGCCGTCACGTCGATGACGCCCTGCCCGTAGGAGGAGTAGTAGCTCTTCTCCCCGGTCGGGCCGACCGCGCCCACGGTTACCACGCCCGGCGCCTCGGCCGGCAGGTCGAGGCAGGCGTTGGTGAGGTTCTCCCGCACCTCCGGCGTGTCCGAGTTGTCCGGGCTGGCGGTGTCGGTGATCTTGTGGGCGAGGTCGTAGTTCGAGTTACCCGCGGACGCCACGTTCAGCACGCCCTTGCTGTTCGAGTAACGGATGGCCCGCTGGACCGCCTGCCACACCGGGCGCTGGCGCGCGTCGTTGCGGCAGTTGAGCTCCCACGGGTCGATGTAGTAGCTGTTGTTGGTCAGCTGCATCCCGTGGTCGGCGGCCCAGAGGAAGCCGCAGACGGCGGCTTCGGGGTAGATGTAGCCGTCGTCGTTGACCACCTTGACGGCGGCGACCTTGACCCCGGGCGCGATGCCGGCCACGCCGACGCCGTTGACGGCGGCGGCGATGGTGCCGGCCACGTGGGTGCCGTGGTCGCTGGTGGTCGGGTTCCAGGCCGCCTCGGTGGTGTCGGTGACCCCGCCGATGCAGGAGGTGGACTTGTCCTTGGCGATCTGCGTCGCCAGGTCCGGGTGGGTGCTGGAGATGCCGCTGTCCAGCACGCCGACGACGACGTTCGGGCTGCCGGCGTTGACCGCCTGGGCCTGCGGGAGGTGGATCATGTCCATGTCCCACTGCTGGCCGTACAGCGGCTCCTTGGTCGGGTCGGCGGTGATGGCCGCGGCGTCGGCCGTGGCCACCTCGACGGTCTCGCTCTCGTCGAGGGCGGAGCCGAGGCCGGCGGTGGAGGCGACCGACTCCACGCCCGCCCCCGCCACCGCGGTGGCGAAGTCCGGGTTGGTGGAGCGGACGACGAGCACGCCGATCTGGTCGTACTTGGCCACCACGGTGCCGTTGGCCGCGGCCACGCGGGCGGCGGCCTTGGCGGTGGTGGCGCCCTGCGGGGCGAGGACCAGGAACGTGGCGTCCGGTCCGGCGGCGGACGCCGCCGGGGCCAGCCCGCCGGCGACGGCGAGGCCGACGCCGAGCGTGACGGCGGATGCCGCGGCCAGCGTCTTGCGACGGAGGTTCTTCACACATACTCCCAGGGGCTGTCTCCAGCCGGGTGACGCTCCGTGGCGGGAAGCGGCCGGCGGGAAGCGGGCGGGGTGCTCCACTTCCTGAAGGGACAGCGTAGGCAGCGACTGTGGTGTTACACACACCCGTTCGGAGGACCCACCTTCGTCATACGGTGGCCAGGGTGTGCGGGATCTCGTCGAGCAGCTCACGGGCCAGGAAGCCGATCCGGCCGTACCGGGGGACCAGCCGCTGACCGCTGACCGCGTGCGCGAACGCCGCCCAACAGGCCGCCTGCGCCGGCTCGGCGCCCCGGGACAGCAGCCCGGCCAACAGCCCCGCCCGCACGTCGCCGCTGCCCGAGGTGCCCAGCCCGGCGTCGCCGCTCTCCTCCCGCCAGCTGCCTCCCTGCGGGGTGGCGATGTGGCCGTACAGCGACACCACGGCGTCGTACCGGCGGGCCAGCTCGGCCGCCTCGGCGTCCAGGTCGTCGCCGGGGTCGCGGTCGAGCAGGTGCCGGGCCTCGGTCAGGTTGGGGGTGAGCACCACCGGGCGCCCCGAGCCGACCAGCAGGTCGGGGGAGTGGCTCAGCGCCCCCAGGGCGTACGCGTCGAGCACCAGCGAGGTCTCCGGGCCGGTCGCGTCCAGGATCAGCTCCAGCAGCTCGCGGGTCTCGTCGATGTCGTTGAGCCCGGGGCCCAGGGTGACCACGGTCGCCTCCCCGGCCAGCTCGCGCAGCTGGTCGCCCGCCCGGCCGGCCACCGCCCCGGCCGGGGTCTCCGGCAGGCCGACCACCAGCGCCTCGGGCACCTGGATGCTCAGCGCGGCGGCGGTGGACTCGGCGGCGGCGAGCTGGAGCACGCCCGCGCCGGCGCGCAGCGCGGCCACCCCGGCCAGCAGCACCGCCCCCGGGGTGAACCGGGAGCCGCCGACCACCAGCACGGTGCCCCGGGCGTCCTTGCCGCCGGACGGCACGGGCAGCGCCCACTCGCGCAGCAACGCCGGGGTGATGACCAGGCTGTCAGACCGGTTCGGCATGCACCTCGTCCTCTCTGGTCGGCCGGGCGCCCTGCTGGTGCAGGTGGCCGACGTCGTTGAAGGTGTCCGCGGTCAGCCGGCCGTCGGCGTCCGCCGACCAGCCGGTGACCGAGCAGTTGGCGATCACGTGCTCCCGGGTCAGGGCCATCAGCTCCGCCTCGGTGAGCCCCTCGATCAGGTAACGCAGCAGGAAGACCAGGGCGTCGTGGCCGAAGAGCAGCACCCGCTGGCCCTCGTGGTCGCGGCGCAGGTCGCCGAGGAGCCCGCGCAGCCGCAACGCCACGTCGGTCCAGGACTCGCCGCCCGGCGGCCGGTAGTAGAACTTGCCCAGCCGGGCCCGGCGGTCCGCCTCGTCCGGGTACCGCCGGCGCACCCCGTGCCCGGTCAGCCCGTCCAGGATGCCCAGCTCCCGGTCGCGCAGCCGCTCGTCGCGGCTGACCGGGATCCCGGTGCCGGCCAGCGCCAGCTCGGCGGTGCTCACCGCGCGCAGGTACGGCGACACCACCGCCACGTCGGGCCGGCGGTGCTCCGGCAGCCCGGCCAGCCAGCGGCCGGTGGCCCGGGCCTGCTCCTCGCCGGTGGCCGACAGTGGCACGTCGGCGTCACGGTGGGTCAGGTCGATCAGCTCCGCGCCGGAGCTCTCCGCCGCGGTCGCCGCCACGTTGGCCGTGCTCTCGCCGTGTCGGACGATCCAGAGGGCTGCCAGTTCCGCCATGGCCAACCCCTACCCGGGCATCGCGCCCGGTAACCCCGCGCGGGCGGCGCTCGCGGGAAGCCGGACCCGACGGGTAAGCGTGGCGCGCTGGCGAGAACCCAACCGTCACCCTGGGTGACGGGACAGCGGCGACCGCCTCCTGCGGGGCACCATGTCGGGTACGACCGGCTCCGGTCGTGTCACGGGGGAGGTGTCGGTCGATGACCGTGCTCAAGGGGCTGCGGGAAGCCCTGTTTCTGATAGTCGTCGCCGGGCTGGTGGCCGCGGTGGCGGTCGGGATCTGGGTGGCCTCCGCCGGCGGCGACTTCGTCCACCGGTTCGGTATCGCGCTGGTGGCGATCGCCCTGTTGCTGGCGATCACCGGGGACCTGACGCTGAGCAGGATCGGCATGCTGGGTGCGCGGACCACGTTCGGGCTGCCGCCCGAGCGGGAGGACGCGGGCGGTGGACGGGTGCTCACCGGCGTCGGCATCTTCCTGTTCGTCTCGCTGCCGCTGCTGGTGCTCGGGGTGATGATCGCGGGCTGACCGGCCGTGACGGCCCCGGTCGGGCGTCGGTGGCCGTTACGGTGTCAGGCATGGCGACAGCGGCCGAGGAGATCCGGGTGGGGGAGCGGCTGGTCCGCGTCTCCAGCCCGGACAAGCCCTACTTCCCGGAGCGGGGACTGACCAAGCTGGACGTGGTCCGCTACTTCCTGGCGGTCGGCGACGGCATCCTGCGCGCCCTGCGCGACCGGCCCACCATGCTGGAACGGTGGCCGCGCGGGGTGTTCGAGGGCGCGAAGGTCGCCACCCGGCAGACCAACAAGGGCGACGCGTTCTACCAGAAGCGGCTGCCCGCGGGGGCGCCCGACTGGGTGCGGACGGCGCACATCACCTTCCCCAGCGGCCGGACCGCCGACGAGGTGGCCCCGAGCGAGCTGGCGGTGGTGATCTGGGCGGCCAACCTGGGCACCCTGCGCTTCCACCCGTGGCCGGTCTCGGCCGGCGACGTGGAGCACCCCGACCAGCTGCGCATCGACCTCGACCCGATGCCCGGGGTGGACTTCGCCCAGGTGGTGCCGGTGGCGCACGAGGTGCGGGCCTTCCTCGACGAGTTGGGGCTGGCCGGCTACCCGAAGACCACCGGCGGGCGGGGCCTGCACGTCTACCTCTCCATCGAGCCCCGGTGGAGCTTCGGGGAGTGCCGGCGGGCGGTGCTGGCGTTGGGCCGCGAGATGCAGCGCCGGCTGCCGGAGCTGGTCACCACCACATGGTGGCGGGAGCAACGGGACCGGCCGGTCTTCGTGGACTACAACCAGATGGCCCGCGACCACACCGTCACCTCGGCGTACTCGATCCGGCCGACGCCGGCGGCGCTGGTCTCCGCGCCGCTGGACTGGTCGGAGCTTTCCGACGTACGCCCGGAGGACTTCGACGTGACCACGATGCCGGCCCGGTTCGCCGAGCGGGGCGACCCGCACGCCGGCCTCGACGAGCGGCGCTACTCGCTGGAGCCGCTGCTGGAGCTGGCCGACCGGGAGGGCCTGGCGGCCCCGCCCGAACACTGAGCGCCCTATCCGCCGTCAGTTGAGGAGCCTGGTCAGCGAGTCCCGGAGCCGGGGCGCCAGGCTGGCCGCGTAGGTGGCGGTGAGGTGGTTGCTGTCCCGATAGACGAGGGCCCCACCGATGACCGCCGCACAGGGATCCACGGGGCAGATCGCGTCGTTGAGATCGATCAGATGGACATCGGACAGCCCCTTCGCCGCCAACTCGTGCGCGACCCCGCCACCGCCTGTGCTCAGTGCGGACTCGCGGTCCGTCGCGCAGCGCGTCAGCTTCCGGGGATTGACGGCAGCGCATTCGGCGGCGTCCCGCTTGAGGTGGGGCGAGTCGCGGATCACGGCCACCGGCGTTCCCGCCTGGGCAACCTTCCGCCAGGTCGCGCGCAGACCGTCGGCCATGCCGCGGTTTGCCTGGTCGACGGCGTCGGGGGCCACCCCCGACGGGCGGTAGAAGGTGTTGGTGACCAGCAGCAGGTCCGGCTTGTCGACCTCGGTCAGTTCCTTCTGTACGAGGCGATTCCAGCTCAGGCAGCCGGGCTCCGGGCGGTCCTGCCAGGCCACCTCGATGCTGATGAACGGACAGGCGGACCGGGCGTAGGAACGCAGCTGCCAGCCCTCTGCCTCGGCGATGAGCTTCAGGGCCGGCAACCACTGGGTCATGTGTGAGTCCCCGGCGAGTGCCACGGAGACCGACCCGTTCCCGTCCCCGAATTCGCAGGGGAACAGCTCTCCGTCCCGTTCCGAGGCGGCGCAGGGGTGGGCCCAGTACTCGGGTCCGTCCTTCTTGGCGACGCTCGGATCGGGGGTGATGGCGGAGGCCCGGTCGACGGCCGCCCCGGCGCGGTCGCCCAACGGTTTCCTACCGAGGACCGCCGCTCCGGGCGGCCCGCTCAGGACGATGGCCCGGGCGGTGGCGGTCGCGGTGGCCGTGTCGCCGATCGGTGCCAGGGCCACCGGGGGTGGCGGCGCCTGCCGTGGCGGCCACACGGTCAGCTGGAAGAGCAGGCCGGCGGCGAGGGCGGCGCTCGTGCAGACTGCGCCGACCCGCAGCGCCTTGGCCGGTTCCGACCGCAGGGCCTCGGACGTCCGGATCGGGTTCTCCACGAACCGGTAGGTGAGCACGGCGGGCACCGCGGACAGCGTCACCACTGCCAGGCCCGCCGGCACGCTCAGCTCGCCGAACCTCGCCTCGGCCGCGAGCAGCAGCGGCCAGTGCCAGAGGTAGAGCGAGTAGGAGACGGCGCCGACGGCCCGGACCGGCCCCCATCCGAGCGCGCCGGCCGGTCCCGCTCGACCGGCGGCCTGGGCCCCCGCGATCACGGCCGCTGTGCCGACTGTCGGCAGCAGCGCCTGATATCCCGGGAAGGCCCGTTGCGGATCAACGAGAACGGCGGACGAGGCCACCATGGCCAGGCCGGCCCAGGCGAGACCGGCGGCCAGCGCACGGGGCAGCCGGTGCGCCCGGGCTCCGACGATGGCGACGGCCCCGCCGAGGGCGAGCTCCCACAGCCGGGTGGTGGTGACGAAGTAGGCCGGCCCGGGGTTGGCCAGACTCTCATGGACCGACCACGCGAAGGAGGGCAGCGCGACGAGGGCGAAGCCGATCATCAGCGCGCCCCGGCGCAGCCGACGACGCCCGGCGAGGATGGCGAGGGCGAGCAGGAGTAGCGGCCAGAACAGATAAAACTGTTCCTCGACGCTGAGCGACCAGAAGTGCTGGACGATGCTGGGCGCGGCGTCCGCCGCCCAGTAGTCCGTCGACTGGACGGCGAGCCGCCAGTTCAGCCCGTAGCCGGCGCTGGCCACCACGTCCCAGGCGGTGTCCGCCCAACGGCTCCGGGGCAGCAGGAGCCAGGTAAGCAGCAGGCTGGCCACCAGCACGATGGCCGCCGCGGGCAGCAGGCGCTTGGCGCGGCGCGCGTAGAAGCTGGTCAGGGAGATGCGGCCGGTGCGTTCGAGTTCGGCGATGAGCAGGCCGGTGATGAGGAAACCGGAGATGACGAAGAAGACGTCGACGCCGACGAAGCCGCCCGGGACGACGTCGCGCGCCGCGTGACCGATGACCACCATGAGGACGGCGAGGGCGCGCAAACCCTCGATGTCCCCGCGGAAGGCCGCCTTGGCGGACTGCTCCGGCGCGATTCCCAGACGCATTCTGTGCCCCGTTTCGACAAATGTACGGTTCTCGACCTGTACAACGGGGCGTGCTGACGGAGGTTATTCGTCCGGAGAGGGGTTGCAGGCGCCACCGGAAGGACGTTGAACCGTGCCTCACCGGGCGGGGACCAGCGGTCGCAGGGCCGCCTCGAGGCGGGGCTCCATCGTCGCCATGTACGTCGCGCTGACGTGGTTGTTGTCGCTGTAGACCAGGACACCGCCGATGACGGGGGCGCACCGGTCGGCGGGGCAGATCGCGTCGGTCAGGTCGATCAGGTGCACCCCGGCGAGCCCCTCGGCCGCCTTTTTTTGCGCGGGGCCTCCGCCGCTGTCCAGGCGGGACCGGGGCGAGGCGCACCGGGTCAGCCGCTTGCGGTTCTCGGCGACGCACTCGGCGATGTTCCGCTCGTGGTACGGCCCGTCGCGCAGCACCACCACCGGCACCCCCGCGTCGACCATCCCGCGCCACGTCTGCCGCAGCTTCGGGCTCAACGCCATGGTGGACGAGGCGGTCCTGCCGTTCTCCACCACGAGATATCCGGCGTCGCTGGTCAGCAGCAGGTCGGGCCGGTCCGGGCCGCGCAGCGCGGCGCGGACCGACGCGTTCCATCGGGTGCAGGTCTCGTACGGCCGGCCGGCGAAGATCACCGTCGCCTCGACGAAGGGGCAGGTGGCCTTCGCGTAGAGGACGATCCGCCAGTGGTTCCGCTTGGCGGCCGGATCGAGGGCGGGGAGCCAGTGGTAGGCGTGCGAGTCCCCGACCAGCGCCACGGTGGTCCGTCCCGCCGGATCGCCGAAGACGCAGCGCCGGGCGGTCACCGTGGCCTGGTCGACGATGCAGCGCTGGTAGGCCGCGGGAACGTCCTCTCCCACCCGCAGCGGATCGGGGAAGATCGAGTCGACCCGGTCGACGGGGATCCCGGCCGGGCTGTCGCGGGGCGAGGACCCGAGAGCCGCGGCGCCCCAGGAGGGCACCGGCGCCGACGCCGCCGGGCCGGCGGGCGCCTGGACCGGGATCGCGGACGGGACGGTGCCCGGCGTGCCGGGCACGGCGAGCAGCTGGAACAGCAGTCCGGACAGGGCCGCGCCCACCGTGCAGGCGACACCGAGCCGCAGGGCGGCGAGCGGTCGGCGGGTCAGGGCCGGCGACCGCCGCAGCGGGTTCTCGACGTAGCGGTAGGTGAGCACGGCCGGTAGGAACGAGGCGCCGACGACCGCCAGCGCGGGTCCGACGGCCAGGTCGCCGAGGTACGCCCCGGCGGCGACCAGCAGCGGCCAGTGCCACAGGTACAACGAGTAGGAGATGGCCCCCACCGCGCGCAGGGGGAGCTGTCCGAGCAGCAGGGCGGGGCCCGCGCGGCCGGCCACGGAGCCGAGGCCGACCACCGCCGCCGCGCCCAGGGTGGGACCGAGCGCGGCGTACCCGGGGAAGCCGGACGCGGTGTCGACGAGCGCGGCCGAGGCGCCGATGGCGACGAGTCCCGCCCAGGCCAGCACCGCCGCGACGGCTCTCGGGACGCGGCTCGACCGGCCTGCCGCCACGGCGACCGCGGCGCCCACGGCCAACTCCCACAGCCGGGTGGTGGTGACGTAGTAGGCGGACGGGTCCGTCGGCGCGGTGGCCAGCGCCCAGCCGAACGACGGCAGCGCGATAGCTGCCAGCCCGAGCAGGAGCAGGCCGTCGCGCCTCCGCCGTCGGTGCCGGGCGATCCACCCGAGCAGGATCATCACCAGCGGCCAGAGCAGATAGAACTGCTCCTCCACGGCCAGCGACCAGAAGTGCTGGAGGATGCTCGGCGCCTGGCCGACGGTAGCGTAGTCGAGGGACTCGGCGGCCATCCGCCAGTTCATCGCGTAGCCGGCGCTGGCGACCACGTCCCAGGCCGTCGCGGACCACCGGGTACGGGGCAGCAGGAGCCAGGTCAGCGCCAGGGTCGCCAGCAGCACCGTGGCGGCGGCGGGGAGCAGCCGCTTCGCCCGTCGCGCGTAGAAGCCGGTGAGCGAGATCCGGCCCCGCCGGTCGTGCTCCTTGAGCAGCAGGCCGGTGATGAGGAAGCCCGAGATCACGAAGAAGACGTCCACGCCGACGAAGCCGCCGGCCAGCCGGGGCACCCCGGCGTGGCCGAGGAGCACCAGCAGCACCGCCACCGCCCGCAGGCCCTCGATGTCGCCGCGGAACGACCCCGGCCGGTGTGACGCCGGTGCGGGCCCCCGCGTCGGCAGGCCGGCCTCGGACCGCGACTCGGTCGTTATCAGCACAGCCCAAATGCTAGGGGCGTTCTGTCCTGCTTTGAGCGGTTATCACGTTCGTGGGTGGTCAACCCTGCCACGGGCTCCGATCCCCGTCGAACTCCTCGAAGACCAGCCAGGTACGCGTCGACAGCACCCCGCCGATGTGCTGCACCCGGTCCAGCACCACGTCCCGCAGGGTGGCGTTGTCCGGCGCCCGGACCAGGGCCAGCACGTCGTGCTCGCCGCTGAGCAGCGCCACGTGCTCGACGTAGCGCACCCGGGCCAGCTCGGCCGACACCTCCCGCCAGGTGTTCTGCTCGATGGTCAGCGCGATGTACGCCGACGTGCCCAGGCCCGCCGGCTCCGGCGCCACCTGGGCGCGGAACCCGGTGATCACGCCATCGCGCAGCAGCCGCTCCACCCGCGCGTACGCGTTGGTGCGCGAGACGTGCACCCGCTCGGCGAGGGTCCGGATGGACATCCGCCCGTCACCGACCAGCTCGTCGAGGATCCGCCGGTCGACCTCGTCCAGTGGTCCGACCGAACGTCCCGATCCGACCGGCCTGCCCGGCTCCGGGCCGGTCTCCTGGCTCACATCCGCTCCCCTGGGAGGTCATTCGTCCCGCGTTCATCCGGGATCTTGAGTCAATCATCCAACAGCAGGAGCATAGGGCCACCACACGTCCAGGAGGTCCTTGCCGTGACGACCACACCCCAGGCGGTCCGCAGGGCATCCCCGCGCCCCCGCCCCCCGGCCGACGAGCGGCTGCCGGGCGCCACGCCCGCCCCCGCCGCCGACCCGTCGGCCGGGCTGCTGCCCGCCGCCGAGCCGGTCCGTCTGCTCGACCCCACCGGCACCCCGCTGCCGGCCCGGGAGGACTACCCCGAGCCGCCCGTCGAGGCGCTGCGCGAGCTGTACCGCCGGATGGTGATCGGTCGCCGCTTCGACACCCAGGCCACCGCCCTGACCAAGCAGGGCAAGCTCGCCGTCTACCCGTCCTCCCGGGGCCAGGAGGCCTGCCAGGTGGGCGGGGTCCTCGCCGTCCGCGACGACGACTGGGTCTTCCCCACCTACCGCGAGTCGATGGCGCTGACCGCCCGGGGCATCGACCCGGTCGAGGTGCTCACCCTGCTGCGCGGCGACTGGCACTGCGGGTACGACCCCGCCCAGCGGCGGACCGCGCCGCAGTGCACCCCGCTGGCCACCCAGTGCGTGCACGCCGCCGGCCTGGCCTACGGCGAGGCGTACCAGGGGCGGGACACCGTCGCGCTGGCCTTCATCGGCGACGGCGCCACCAGCGAGGGCGACTTCCACGAGGGGGTCAACTTCGCCGCCGTGTTCAAGGCCCCCGTCGTCTACTTCGTGCAGAACAACAAGTACGCGATCAGCGTGCCGCTGTCCCGGCAGACCGCCGCCCCGAGCCTGGCCTACAAGGGCGTCGGCTACGGCGTGCCCAGCGAGCAGGTCGACGGCAACGACCCGGTGGCCGTGCTCGCCGTGCTCAACCGCGCGGTCGCGCACGCCCGCGCCGGCCACGGCCCGTTCCTGGTGGAGGCGCACACCTACCGGATGGAGGCGCACACCAACGCCGACGACGCCACCCGTTACCGGGACGCCGACGAGGTCGAGGCGTGGCGCGACCGGGACCCGGTGGCCCGGCTGGAGACGTACCTGCGGGCCCGTGGCGTGCTCGACGACGCCGCCGTCGCGGCCATCGCCGAGGAGGCCGAGGCGTACGCGGCCGACCTGCGCGAGCGGATGCACGACAAGCCGGCGGTCGACCCGCTGAGCCTCTTCGACCACGTGTACGCCGAACCCACCCCGCAGCTGGTCGAGCAGCGGGAGCAGGTCCGCGCGGAACTGGCCGCCGACTCCGACTCCGAGGGTGAGCGCTGATGGCCATCACCACCATGGCGAAGGCGCTCAACGCCGCCCTCGCCGACGCGATGCTCGACGACGACCGGGTGCTCGTCTTCGGTGAGGACGTCGGCCAGCTCGGCGGCGTCTTCCGGATCACCGACGGCCTGCAGGCCCGGTTCGGCGACAAGCGGTGCTTCGACACCCCGCTGGCCGAGGCCGGCATCGTCGGCTTCGCCGTCGGCCTGGCCATGTCCGGCCTCAAGCCGGTGGTCGAGATGCAGTTCGACGCGTTCGGCTACCCGGCGTTCGAGCAGATCGCCTCGCACGTGGCGAAGCTGCGCAACCGCACCCGAGGCGCGCTCAGCGTGCCGATGGTGATCCGGGTGCCGTACGCGGGCGGCATCGGCGGTGTCGAGCACCACTGCGACTCCTCCGAGGCGTACTACGCGCACACCCCGGGTCTGAAGGTGGTCACCCCGGCCACCGTCGAGGACGCGTACTCGCTGCTGCGCGAGGCGATCGACGACCCCGACCCGGTCGTGTTCATGGAGCCGAAGAAGCTCTACTTCGCAAGCGGCGAGGCCGAGCTGCCGGCCCGGACCGCGCCGTTCGGCAAGGCGGTGGTGCGCCGCGCCGGCACCGACGCCACCCTGGTCGCGTACGGCCCGGCCGTGCCGGTGGCGATGGAGGCCGCCGAGGCCGCCCGCGAGGAGGGCTGGGACCTGGAGGTCGTCGACGTGCGCAGCATCGTGCCGTTCGACGACGCCACCGTCACCGCGTCGGTGCGCAAGACCGGCCGCTGCGTGGTGATCCAGGAGGCGCAGGGCTTCGCCGGGGTCGGCGCGGAGATCGCCGCCCGGGTGCAGGAGCGCTGCTTCCACGCCCTGCACGCCCCGGTGCTGCGGGTGTCCGGGCTGGACATCCCGTACCCGGCGCCGATGCTGGAGCACACCCACCTGCCCTCGGTGGACCGGGTGCTCGACACGGTCGCCCGCCTCCAGTGGGACGACCAGCCCGATTCCCGGTGGGTGGCGGCATGACCGAACGCACCGCCCGGACCCTCGACTTCCTCCTGCCCGACCTGGGCGAGGGGCTCAGCGAGGCGGAGATCGTCGAGTGGCGGGTCGCCGTCGGTGACCTGGTCACGGTGGACCAGAGCGTGGTCGAGGTGGAGACCGCCAAGGCCGTCGTCGACGTGCCCTGCCCGTACGCCGGTCGGGTCGTCGCCCTGCACGGTGCGGCCGGTGAGGTGCGCCCGGTGGGCCAGCCGCTGATCACCATCGCGCCGCTGGACGCCGGCGGCGACGAGCCGCCGGGCCACGCGACCTACCGCGAGGAGGAGCGGGCGGGCTCCGGCAACGTCCTGATCGGGTACGGCACCGGCCACGGCGGCTCGGGCCGGCGGCGCCGCCGGCCACGGCTCGCCGTGGCCCCGGAGCCGGGCGCCGCGACGGCCGGTGACCGTACCGCCGAAACGCCGGCGGACGCGGACGCCGGCCGGGCGGAACCCGCCGCCCCGGTGGCGGACGCCGCCACGGGCGCGGCCGGAGCGGCCCCGCTGGTCATCTCGCCGATCGTGCGGCGGCTGGCGAAGGAACGCGGCGTCGACCTGGCGTCGCTGACCGGGACCGGCCCGGGGGGTGTCATCCGCCGTGCCGACGTGGAGGCGGCGTTCGGCGCCCCGGCCGCCCGGCTCACCGCCGTGCCGGACACCCCGGCGGCGCACGTCGGGCTTTCCCCCACCGGCGACGGCGACACGATCATCCCGCTGACCGGCATCCGCCGGGCCATCGCCGACAAGCTCTCCCGCAGCCGGCGGGAGATCCCCGAGGTCACCGTCTGGGTGGACGTGGACGCCACCGGTCTGCTGGAGACGCGGGCCGCCATCAACGCGGCCACCCCCGACCAGCCGGTGAGCGTCCTGGCCCTGCTGGCCCGGATCTGCCTCAGCGGGCTGCGGAGGTTCCCGCAGCTCAACTCCCGGGTGGACAGCGACGGCGAGCGGATCGTCCAGTCGGCCGCCGTGCACCTGGGCATCGCCGCGCAGACCGACCGGGGTCTGGTGGTGCCGGTGCTGCGCGACGCGCACCGCCTGACCACCCGGGAGATCGCCGCGGCCCTGGCGGAGACCACCGCCGCCGCGCGGGCCGGCACCCTGCCACCGGCGCGGCTCACCGGCGGCACCTTCACCCTGAACAACTACGGGGTGTTCGGGGTGGACGGCTCGACGCCGATCATCAACCACCCGGAGGCGGCGCTGCTCGGGGTGGGCCGGATCGTCGACAAGCCGTGGGTGGTCGACGGGCAGCTCGCGGTACGCAAGGTGACCCAGCTCAGCCTCACCTTCGACCACCGCGTCTGCGACGGCGGGGTGGCCGGGGGGTTCCTGCGACACGTCGCCGACTGCGTCGAGCAGCCGGCGCTGCTGGTCGCCAACGTCTGATCCCGCGACAGCAACGGCCCCGGCACCGACCACCCTTCGGTGCCGGGGCCGTTGCCGTGGTACGCCGGTTTCCCCGGACGCGCACCGGGAATGCGGCCCCGGTCGTCGAGGGGGAGGGGACGAGATGGCGTATCCCGGCACGCCCGGCTCGGGTGGGGTCCGGGTGCACCCGGTCGCCGGCGCGCCGCTGATGTGCAACGCCCGCGAGCACGGGCTGACCGGGGACGGGACGACCAACGACCAGCCGGCGTTCGCCGCCCTGGTCGACCGGCTGGGCGACGCGTACGCCGCCGACGGCCGCGCCCGGGTCATCTACTGCCCGCCCGGGGTCTACTCGATGCGCGACGCGGGCACGGTGTGGCGGACCGGGGTCTCCCTGGTCGGCGCCGGGCCCGGCGCCACCCGCTTCGTGCTCAGCAACTCCGGCAACCGGGCCGACCCGGCCCCGCTGGCGTTCTACACCGCGCAGCAGCACGGCGCCGACCGGCAGCGGCACCTGGCGTACTGCACCTTCGCCGACTTCGAGATCGACGGGTCCGGGGTGTCGCTGGCCGAGTACAACCCGCTGGCCAAGGGGCTCGGCCTCCAGTACGTGGTGCGGGGCGTGTTCCGCAACCTGTACATCCACCACACCGCCGCCACCGGACTGGGCTGCGACTTCCTCCAGGACACCCTGATCGACGGGGTGCTGGTGGCCGGCTGCGGGCGGCTGGACAACGGCACCGAGATGGGCGGGGCCGGCATCGGCATCGGGATCGGCGGCTGGGGCAGCGTGGAGCGGCTCAACATCGTCAACTGCTCGGCGGTCGGCAACGCCACCAACGGCATCTTCCTGGAGTTGCAGTACGCCGGTGGGCTGCGCCCCCGCGGCATCCGGATCATCGGCTGCCACGCCCAGGGCAACCGGTTCGGCATCTCCGACTGGGGGGCCAACGGGCTGATCGTCTCCGCCTGCACGATGACCGGGAACCTGGAGGCCGGCTTCAGCGTGTCCGCGAAGGGCACCACGCGCACCGCCGGACGGGGCGGCATCCTCACCGACTGCGTCATCGACGGCAACCTGCGCGACGGGGTGAGCATCGGCAACACCCCCGGCCCGTACACGGTGCGCGGCAACCGGATCAGCGGGAACGGGCGGTACGGCTACCACCAGCGGGCGTTCGGCGGAGAGGAGCAGCCGTGCGCCCAGGAGATCGTGGTCGAGAGCAACGACTTCTACGGCAACAGCTGCGACGCGATCCGCATCGACCGCCCGATCCGCGACGCGATCGTGGTGGGCAACCGGATCCGGGGCAACGGGCGGCAGCGCCCCGAGGCGGCGACCGGCGGGGGCGACTCGGTGCGCTACAGCGAGAAGACGGTGGTCGACCGCCGGGCCGACTGGCCGCACGACGGGCACCGCGGCAAGGTGGTCCGGGTCGGCAAGCGGACCGCGGTGGTGGCGGCGAACGACGCCACCCAGCTCACCCTCGCCCCGATCCGCCCGGACTCGTTGACCGGGTGGAGCGGTGACGTCCCGGATCCGGGCGCCCGCTACGAGCTGCCGCCGGGGCCGGCGGCGCGGGCCGGGATCACGGTGAACGCGGCGTTGGACGGCGCGACGATCAAGGGGAACCGGATCTGGGACAACCAGGATCGACCCACCCAGAGCCACGGCATCTGGATCACCGACCGGGGCAGTTGCGTCGCCTGCCGGGTGGAGGACAACGACCTCGCCGGCAACGCGGAGGGACCCACCCGGCTGGACACCCCGCCGGTCGGTGGCCGATGGGACCGCAACCACGGCGACGAGGAGTGGACCTGAGGCCGGCGGCGGCGGAACCGGGCACCGGCGACGGGTGGCGCGAACCGGTGGCAGCGGGGGACGGCACGGCCCGATCGGCCGGACACACACCCATTCCGAACAATTGCCTGAATAGCGAACGCTGGCCTTCCGGCAATTTCTTGGAATTGCATACCGGCAGTTGTAGAGCTGCACACAATGGGCAGGAATCCAGCCGGAACGGGGAGCGCGTCATGAAATTGAGGCGAAGGGTGGGACTGCTCGCGGTGGCCATCGTCCTGGTGCCGTCGGCAGGTGCCGGATGTACCGCGCAGCGGAAGGCGGCCGACCACGCGCAGGCGAAGGAGCAGCCGGTCGCGGTCGGTGTCACGCCGGCCGACAAGAGTCGCGACGTCCCGGTCAGCGCCGAGGTGGGAACCGCCGTGCAGGGCGGGAAGGTCACCTCGGTGAAGCTCACCGACGACAAGGGCGGCCAGGTCCGGGGCGAGCCCCGCGAGGACGGGTCGAGCTGGGTGCCGGCCACCCCGTTGGAGAACGGGCGCACCTACACCGCGGAGGTGACGGCGACCGGCGCGAAGGGCCGCACGACCACCCGCACCACCACGTTCAGCACCGCCAAGAAATCCGACAAACAGGCGGTCGACAGCGTGCTCTATTTCGCCGGGAACCAGACCTACGGAACGGCGATGCCGGTAACCGTCGCATTCGAGCCGGCAATTCCCAAGGAGGCCAGGGCGGCGGTGCAGCGGCGGTTGTTCGTGAAGACGAACCCGCCCCAGCCGGGTGCCTGGTCGTGGCTGGAGGACGGCAGCCAGGTCTACTACCGGGCCCCCGACTTCTGGCGCCCCGGGACCACGATCAGCGTGCGTACCGGCCTTGCGGGGCTGCCGATCGGCAAGGAGTACGTCGGCGACGCCGACCACACCGCCACCTCGAAGATCGGCCAGCAGGTGAACCTCGACATCGACAACGCCACCAAGCAGATGTCGGTCTTCCGCGACGGCAAGCTGGTCCGCAAGATCCCGGTGAGCCTGGGCAAGCCGAGCACACCCAGCTCCAGCGGCAAGATGGTGATCATGGAGAAGCACCAGCAGACCCGGTTCGACACCCGCGGCGAGCCGGACGGCGGATACGTGGTCGACGTCGAGGACGCCCAGCGCCTGACCTGGGGCGGCGAGTTCATCCACGCCGCGCCCTGGTCGGAGGGGGAGCAGGGCTACACCAACACCTCGCACGGCTGTGCCAACGTCTCCTCCGCCGCCGCGGACTGGCTGATGGGGATCACCCAGGTCGGTGACCTGGTCACCGTCAAGGGCACCGAGGTTCCGCTGCGGCCCGGCAACGGCTGGACGGCGTGGAACGTCAGCTGGGACGAGTTTGCGAAGGGCAGCGCCCTGCCGGTGCCGGCCGGGCTGAGGCCCGCACCGGCCACCACCGCCCCGCATCCCGGTGCGGTGGCCGGCGGCAGCTCGCCCGCACCGGCCCCGTCGGCCAGCGGAGGCTGACGGCAGCAGGGGAGGAACGACCGCGGGATCGGCGGGCCCGCCACCGTCACGGTGGCGGGCCGGCCGCGGCTCAACCCAACGGCACCCGGGCGATCCCCGAGCCGGTCAGGCTGCCCAGCCAGAGCTGGTCGCCGTGCTGGCGGACCCCGGTGACCATCGGGTACGCCCCGGTCGGGCCGTGCAGCGTCCGCAGCACCCGACCGTCGCCGTCGACCAGCGCGACCAGCCCGTACCGGGCGGGCCGCGGCTGCGCCACCGTCGGCAGCAGCGCCACCACCTGCCGGACCCGGGGATGCGGCAGCAGCCGTTCCACGATCGCCCGGCGCGGGCTGGGCAGCGCCACCCAGTAGGTGCCGTCGCCCACCGCCGACACGTTGTCCGGGTACGCCGGCAGGTCGGTCAGCACGGTCACCGCCCCGTCGGGCAGCGACACCCGCAGCAGCCGGTGGGTGGCCGTCTCGGCGACCAGCAGGGCGGAGGCGTCCGGGGCCAGCGCGATGCCGTTGGGGAAGTACATCCCGGCGGCCACCACCTCGGTCCGGCCGGTGCCCGGCGAGTACGCCAGCACCTTGCCGTGGGGCCGGTGCTCCAGGATGTCCCGCCGCCAGTGCTCGACGGGGAACCGGTCGCTGCTGTCGGTGAAGTAGATCGTCCCGTCGGCGCCCACCGTCGCGTTGTCCGCCAGGTGCACCGGCTCGCCGGCCTCACTGAGCCGGCGTACCGCCCCGTCGGGGGTGACCCGCAGCAACCCCCGGTACGCGTCGCAGATCACCAGGCTGCCGTCGGTGGGGTCCAGCTCGATGCCGAGCGGCCGGCCGCCGGTCTCGGCGAGCAGCCGGGGCCGGGTGCCGGCCACCGCGCCCACCGGCCACCACCACAGCCGCCCGTCCTCGTCCCCGCTGATCACCCGCCCCTCCGGGTCGACCAGCACGTCCTCGGGCCCGTGCGCGCCGTCCGGCAGCGGGAACATGTCGGCGGCGTCCAGCCGGCGGTCCGCTGGCGCCCAGGGCCCGGTCAGTGGCGGCGGCACCGTGGCCGGCTCCCGGACCGGACGGATCAGCCGGGGCGCCCGGGGGCGGGGGGTACGCGGATGAGGAACGGCCATCCGCTCATTGTGGCCCGGCCGGTCCGCCCGCCCATCCGGCGATCGGCCCGGATCGCCGGCCCCGGCGATCGGGTCGAAGGGCGGCGGCCCGCGACCGGCACGTCGGATACGCCCTCGTACCCGGGCCGAGTCGCGGCAGGTGGGTGTCTCCGGGGCCGGTGATGGCCCGGTTTGCGGCGTTCCGGGGTGTGATCCCGAGGTGCAGGCAAGGATGCGGCGTTTCGGGCATCAGGCTCGCCGGGGCCGGAAGGGAGCGCCGTGCGCCGCCGGCCCGGGCAGCGCGCGCCCGGGCCGGGAGTTCCGATCCGGGCGGAGCCCGGAGGTGCCTCGGGGACTACCCGGGACCTACCCCGAGACGGGCGTCTCAGCCGACCGGAAATGTCGGTGGCAGGAGATAGGTTCGGGGCATGGAAGAGCAGCGCAGCGACCGTTTCGCGGTCACCGTGAGCGTGGGCGACCGGGCGGTCGACGTGCGGGCCGTCGGCGAGGTCGACATCGCCACCGTGGGCACGCTGCGTGCCGCCCTCTGGTCGGCTCCGGCTCGACCGGTGCTGCGCCTGCACCTGGCCGGCGTGCGGCTGCTCTCCGCCGCCGGGGTGCGGGCGGTGGTCGCCGCCCACCTGCGGATCCGGGCCCAAGGCGGCGAGCTGGTGCTGGTCGAGCCCACCCCGACCGTGCTGCGGGTGCTGCGGGCCACCGGTCTGCACCGGGTCGTCCCGATCACCGGAGCCGACCCGACGCAGGCCATCGGCGGCGGGATCGCGGGCCGCCAACGCCCGGAGCAGCCGGGCGACCTGCCCGTCGCGCTGGTGGCCTGACGCGGGGCCGCCGGCCGGTGTGGCCGACGACCCCGCCGTGGTCCGTTGGCGCCGGGGTCAGCGGACGCCGAGCAGGTCCACCACGAAGATCAGGGTCTCGTTCGGCTTGATCACGCCGCCGGCGCCACGTGCGCCGTAGCCCAGGTGCGGCGGGATGGTCAGCTTGCGCCGGCCGCCGACCTTCATCCCGACGACGCCCTGGTCCCAGCCGGAGATGACCTGGCCGCCGCCGAGCGGGAACTCGAAGGCGTCGCCCCGGTCCCACGAGGCGTCGAACTGCTGCCCGGTGGAGTGCGAGACGCCGACGTAGTGCACGGTGGCCAGCTGGCCCGGCCGGGCCTCGGGGCCGTCGCCGACGGTGAGGTCCTCGACGACCAGGTCGGCGGGCGGCGCGCCCTCGATCGGGCCGACCTCGGGCTTGCCTGCCTGGGGCATGTTCATTCGCGCTCTCCCACCTCGGTCACGGTTCTGCGGTCGGTATCGATCCTGCCGGATAGCGACCCACCGATCCCCGCCGGTCCCCGAGGGGGGCCGCCCCGCAGCGGCGGCGGGTGGGCGTACGCGAAAGGCGGGCGTCACCATCGGTGACGCCCGCCGGGGGTGGTGTTCAGCGGAGCCAGGGGAGGCGCTGGACGATCGGCAGCTTCTGCCACGTCCCGCCGAGGCCGAGGGTGTTCCCGGCGCCGACCAGGGCCAGGGCGGCCAGCAGACCCGCGTAGATCAGGTGGTCGTCCATGAACGGGTTGTTCTCGGGGGGCAGGACGACCGTCCACATCAGGACCAGCAGGACGGTGCCGGCGATGGCGGCGATCCGCATCCCGATGCCGAGGATCAGGGCGACGCCGATGCCCAGCAGGCCGAGCATGAACAGCCAGTCCGCCCAGGCGGCTCCGGCGATCCCGTTGTAGAAGCCCTTGAACGGGCCGCTGGCGCCGAAGGCGAGGAAGCCCTTGGTGGGGCTGCCGCCGTTGATCCAGGCCCCCTTCTCCGGGGTGGCGTGGCCGAGCCCGAACAGCTTGTCGACGAACGCCCAGAGGAAGACCCAGCCCAGCGCGATCCGCAGCCCGGCGAAGACGTACCGGGTGGCCTTCTCACGGGTGGTCCCGGCCGCCGGAGCGATGGTGTTGGCGGTGGTCCGCTCAGTTGTCGCGGTCATGGTCTCCACGTCCCTTCTTGTGCCTCGCACCGCGCTTCTCGGTGGCACATTCATTCCACTCCTGCCGATGCGTCGACAGCAGGGCCGACCGGGCCCCGTCCACCCGGGACCTTGGACCCCGATCGGGGTGGTCCGGTCGGCCGTGCGACGCCGGTCCGCCGCCTCTGACCGGGCCACCGGCCCGCTCGTAGCGTCGCGGGTGGAACGACTCGGCGAGGAGGCCGTCATGAGGACGTGGCAGGTGGGCGACGTGATGACCAGGGACGTCGCGACGGTCGGGGAGGAGACGCCGTACCGGCAGATCGTCGACGTGCTGATCCGCCGGGGCGTGAGCGGCGTGCCGGTGGTGGACGGGTTCCGCCGGGTGCTGGGGGTGGTCTCCGAGACCGACCTGCTGCACAAGGTGGAACGGTCCGGCCACCCGGAGCAGCGGCGGGTCTTCGAGGGGCGCCGGCGGCGTGCCGCGCGGGAGAAGGCCGACGGGCTGGTCGCCCGGGACCTGATGAGCGCTCCCGCGGTCACCACCGTCGCGCAGGCTTCCCTGCCGGCGGCGGCGAGGCAGATGGACCGCGACGCGGTCAAGCGGCTGCCGGTGCTGGACGACCTCGGCCGGCTGGTCGGCATCGTGACCCGTGGCGACCTGCTCCGGGTGCACCTGCGTACCGACGCGGAGATCCGTGAGGACGTGGTGCAGGAGGTGCTGCGTCGGGTGCTGGCCGTGCGCGACGGCCTGGTCACCGTGCAGGTCCGCGACGGGGTGGTCACCCTCGACGGGCGCCTGGACCGGCGTACCGCGGTGGATCTGGCCGGCCGGCTCGCCGCGCAGGTCGGCGGCGTGGTCCAGGTGGTGAACGCCGTCGGTTACGACGTGGACGACACCACCCTGGTGGAGTCACCGTCGGGCCCGGTCACCCCGGTGGCCTGAGCCGCGGTCCCGGGCCGCGCTCGGGTCCGTGGGTGGCGAAGTGGACGGCTCCGCGAGCGTGATACCTCGGAGGAATAATGATGACTCTGAGGTATCACGCTCGAAACGGTTGTCACCGCGGCGCTGGCTACCTGCGTCACGGATGCCGGTGCGGCAGCGGGCCCCACCGTCGCCGGTGGGGCCGCTGCCGTCGGGGTCAGGCGCGCAGGGCGGGTTCGGTCGAGACCCGGGTGGTCGGCGCGGGCACCGGCACCACCACCACCGGGCAGGTGGCCCGGCGGACGCACTCCTCGCTCACCGAGCCGAGCACCGTGTGCCGCAGCCGGCTGTGCCCGTGACTGCCCAGCACCAGCAGGTCGGCGCCGCGGGCCGCCGACGCCAGCACCTCGGCGGGCGGTCCCTCGACGACCTCGCCGGAGACCACGCAGCCGGGTCCCTCGCGGAGGGCCAGGCCGCGGATCTCGTCGTCGAGCAGGGCCACCGCGCGGGCCCGCTCGTCGACCGGTCCGGTCGCGTCCGTCATTCGCCTCCTCCCGCAGTCCATCCCGTCGAGGGTCGGCCGGCCAGGCGCGAAGGACCCGGCGGGCTCGGGCCGTTCGCCCCGCACGGCGTGCGACGGGGCCGGGTCAGCCGGCGGGGGAGAGGGGCGCGGACAGGGCCGCGGCGAGCACGGCGGGCGCCTCGGCGAGGCTGGGGCCGTACCAGGTGAGGTGCCGGCCGGAGACGAGTGCGCAGGGCACTCCGGGGAAGGCCTCCGGACCGTCCTCGGCGGTGAACCGGTAGGGCTCGTCGGGCAGCACCACCAGATCGGGCCGGCGGGCCCGCAGCTCGTCCAGGCCGGGCCGGGGATACCGCTCCGGGTCCCCGGCGTAGGCGTTGACCACGCCCAGCCGGCGCAGCACGTCACCGGCGAAGGTCTCCGCGCCGAGCACCACCCACGGCCGGCGCCACACCGGCACCACGGCCGTGCGTACCCGGGGCAGGGCGGGCGGGTCCGCCCAGGCCCGGCGGGCCGCGGCCAGCCACCCCGGCTCGCCGGGGGCACCGAGGTCGGCCAGCAGGCCGGCCAGTTCGTCCAGCGCCGCCGGCACGGTACGCGGGTACGTCACCCGCACCGGCACCCCGGCGGCCGCCAGCGCGTCCGCGTCCTCGCGGCGGTTCTCCTCCACGTTGAGCAGGACCAGGTCGGGCCGCAGGGCACGGACCCGGTCGAGGTCCGGGTACTTGCTGCCGCCGACCCGGGCGACGTCCAGCCCGGCCGGATGGGTGCACCAGTCCGTCGCCCCGACCAGCACCCCGGGCAGGGTCACCGCGACCGCCTCGGTCAGCGACGGCACCAACGACACGACCCGCACGCGTACCCCCTCCCCGGCGCCGGCGGCGCCCGTACCGATCATGCCGGCCCGGCCGGGACCGGCCCTCGCGGGTCCGTCCGGTGGCCGGGACCGATGGTCACGTCCACAATGGTCCGGTGTCGACGAACCCGGATCCCGCGTCGCCCCTGCCCGTCCCCGACTACGGTGTCCCGGCCGACCAGGCCCTGTCCCGGGCCCGCGACTTCGCCCGGGCCATGACCCGGCGCCGCAGCGTGCGGGAGTTCAGCGACCGGCCGGTGCCCGACGGCGTGCTGGCCGAGGCGCTGCGCGCGGCGGCGTCCGCGCCCAGCGGCGCGAACGTGCAACCGTGGCGGTTCGTGGTGGTCACCGACCCCGGGCTGAAGCGCCGGCTGCGCGCGGCGGCGGAGGCGGAGGAGCGGGTCTTCTACGAGCGGCGGGCACCGGAAGAGTGGTTGGCCGCGTTGGCGCCGCTGGGCACCGACGCCAGCAAGCCCTTCCTGGAGACCGCCCCGGCCGTGATCGTGGTCTTCGAGGTGCACCGCGGGCCGCGCACGCCCCGGCCGTACTACGTCAAGGAGTCGGTCGGGATCGCCGTCGGATTCCTGCTCGCGGCCCTGCACCACGCCGGCCTGGCCACCCTCACCCACACGCCGAGCCCGATGCGGTTCCTCAACGAGCTGCTCGACCGGCCGGCGGAGGAGCGGGGCTACCTGATCATCCCGGTCGGTTACCCGGCCGACGGGGCCGGCGTGCCGGACCTGGCGCGCAAGCCGCTGTCCGAGGTGGTGGTCTGGCGCTGAGCCGCGGGCCCGGTCAGCGCGGCCCGGCGGCCACCGCCTCCCGGGCGACCGTGGCCACCGGCACACCCTCCCGCGCCGCCCACTCGACCGCGTGCCGCACCTCGGCCACCGGCAGCGGACGCCGGTCGGTGACGGCGACCGCCGCGTGCACCGCGTAGGCCACGAAGGGGTACGAGCGGGCCAGTCCGCCGATCGACTCGTGGACCCGGCCGGCCACGGCCACCGCCTGTTCCTCGGTGAGCGCCGGCAGGACCAGCAGGTACTCGTGCTCGGTGAGGCGTACCGCCCGGTCCACCGGGCGCAGCACCGCGGTCAGGGCGGCCACGACGGCCTGGGTCTCCCGGGCCAGACTGCGCCGGCCGAAGCGTTCCGGGGTGCCGGCCGGTTCCGCCACCCGGACGCCGATCACCGCCACCGGCAGGGTGCCGGAGGCGGTGACCCCGTCGGCCAGCGTCCACCGGCGCATCGCCGGCTCGTCCAGCAGCGATGGCCGCTCCTCGACCGGCTCGGCCCCGGCCCGCTCGGCCCGCTCCGCCATCAGCCGCAGCGCCGCCTCCGCCCGGCTCTCCCCGGGCGTGGCGGGCAGGTCCCGTACCCGCTCCAGGACCGCGTCGAAGGCCGCGCGGGCCGGACCGGACACCCGGTCGCCGAGGCGGTCGCGCAGCCGCAGCGCCTCGTGCAACGCGGCGTCGCGCCGGAAGCTCCAGCCGCCGTCGAAGAGCCGTCCGGCCTCCAGCGTGGGCGCCGGCTCCACCTCACCCCGGTCGTACGCCACCAGGGCGGCGCCGAAGCGGGGGGTCAGCGCCACCACGCTCCACTCGCGGCCCAGCTCCTCCGCCTCGTCCAGCGTCACACCCACCACGTTGGGCGGCAGGTCGGCCGGGAGTTGGCCGACCATGCCGATCACCGTCACGGCGGCCGTGCCGGCGATCCGCGCGTACCGGGCGCGTTCCCGCTCGAAGTACGGCAGCCGCTGGAACAGCGCGACGACCAGCAGCGGGCCGTCCTCCGCGGTGGCCAGCGCGGCCTGCTCGATGGCGTGCGAGACGGCGACGAGAGCGCGCTTGGTCGATCGTTGCGGTTCTGCTCCACTCTGTGGCACCCGGTGAGCCTAGATAATCGGCCCGAGCGGCGCATCCGCTGCGTCGGCCGGCCACCGGGCGGCTCGGCCGCACCGCCGAGCCGCCGCCCATGATCGGCGACCTAGACTCGGGGCCGGTCGACCGCCCCACGGATGGATCCCACCACGATGACGAGCACCGGCACCGGCGCCTGGCTGCGTCCCCTCACCGCCGACCCGGACCGGTCCGGCGCCGATCCGGTCGTGCACCCCGATCGCCGCCTGGGTGAGCTGGTCACCGGTCGCCCGCCGGGCATCACCGGGCACCAGTGGAGTTCCGCGTTGCGCGAGGGCTTCGACCAGGTGGTCTGCGACGCCCGCACCGGGCTGCCGGCGTTCGCGCTGCGGATCGCGCCACCGGCGCCGTCCGGGTCGCCCCGGCACCGGGTCGAGCGGGCGACGACGGCCGTCTGCGCGGCGGTCGGGCTCCCGGTGCTCACGGTGGAGAGCGCCACGCCGGGCGCCGCCGGGCACAGCCGGCGGATCATCGGGTACGTCCTGGACGCCCGCCGGTACGCCGGGGTCGTCGACGTCGACGGCGCGGGCGGTGACCCGGACCCGGCGTCGGTGGGCTTCCGCGACATCGTCGGCCGGCTGCCCGATGGGCGTAGCGGCCACGTGAACGATCTCGGCGCGCTGGCCCGTACGGCGGCGGTCGAGGCGTACGTGGACCGGCGGTTGGCAGACCCGCTGGTGCGGGGTCTGCACGTGCGGTGGCGGGGCGGGCCGGCGGAGGGCTGGAGCTGGGTCTCCGTGCGCCCGGACCGGTGCCTGGTGGAGCGGGTGCGGATCTGGGAGCACGGGGTCTGGAGCGGGGTGGACGCCGCCCGGCTGGCCGAGGACCTGGCCGCGGCGGCGCTCGGCGAGCGGCTGCGCGACCTGACCGGGGTGACGCCGGAGCTGGTCACCGGTGACGAGCTGCGCCGGTCGGTGGTGGAGTTGAACGAGCGCTCCGACGAGCTGGTGGACGGCTTCGCCTTCGCGCACCTCTGCGCCGACTGAGCGCATTCGGCGGGTGTCGTCCCCCGCCGCTCCTTTTCCCGGAAATCCGCGTACGCCCGGTTGAACCCTGGCGGCCCGCACTCCGTACTCCTGCCCGAACGGACGCAGATCTTCCCGGCCGCGCCCGGCGGGCGCGGCGGACGGTGCGGAAGGGGCATCGTCGGTCATCGACGTACGGCCGGAACGGCGCCGTGTTCCTCGCCGGGGTGGCAGACCCCGAATTCGTCGATCCGGCGAGGTCGCGGGTCAACTACCGGATCGAGAAGGAGAGCAATTCGATGCGCAGGTCCACAACCGCGCGCCGGTCATCCGGTAACGCGCGGAGCAAGCGGGTGCTGGCCGTGGTCGGCACGCTCGCGGTCTTCGGCGGGATCGTCGCCGTCACCCAGATCTCGTCGGCCCACGAGCGGCCGACGGGCACCCGCACCAGGGCGGTCTCGTGCGTGGCGCCGAGCCCGGGCGCCACCTCGCCGAGCGGTCGTGGCAGCACCACCCGGACCTGGCAGAACGGTCGCTGGGTGCGCAACCACTGGGGCGACGGGCAGATGTCGGTCGCCGAGTGCCAGAACACCACGGCGGGTGGCGCGGGCGCCGGCGCGACCACCGTGGCCTGCCCGGACGCCACCGGCCAGCTCCAGCAGGTGCCGGCGGCGGCCCGCAACGAGGTCGACCGCAACCTGGCCCTGCTCCAGCGGCAGATCGCCGAGGCGAACCGCCGGCTCGCCGCCGAGGGCGCCAACGGTCCGGACTTCGTCAACAACGCGATCCTGCGACCGCTCGCCGACAAGCGGCGGGCCGCCCTGAACCGGATCGCCACCGCGATCGGCCGGGTCGCGCAGCGCCCGCAGGGCCTCGACCGGCTCGCCGAGTGCGCGCTGGCCGGCGGCAACAACGGCGGCGGGAACAACGGCGGTGCGAACAACGGTGGCGCGAACGGCGGCGCGGACAACGGCGGCGCCAATGGTGGCGCGGGCAACGGTGGCGCCACGGGTGGAAACGACAACGGTGGCGCCGGCAACGGCGGCGCGAACAATGGCGGGAACAACAACGGCGGCGGCAACAACGACAACGGGCTCGGCGTCCTGGCGAAGGACTGCGGGAACAGCAGGTTGCAGGCGCACGATGGTTTCCAGAACGGCAACCGGTGCGTGAGCACGGCCTTCGGTGAGGTCGGCGCGGCGGCGAACAACCCGTCGTTGCTGATCACCCAGTTCCCCGGGCAGGTGCAGCGCAACCAGGCGTTCACGCTGCGGGTGACCACCCGCAACCTGGTCCGCGACCGGTTCCTCGCCGCGGGCAAGGGGGGCTACTACCTGGAGAGTTCGCTGCTGAACGACCAGGGGCTGGTGCGCGGCCACTTCCACACCGCCTGCCGGATGCTGCAGAGCGACCGTGAGCCGCCCGCGCCGCAGGACGTGCCGGCGTTCTTCGTGGCCACCGAGGACGGGCGTGGTGGCGCCCAGCCCGACGACGTCCTCATCCAGATCCCGGGCCTGCCGCAGTCCGGCACGGCGCAGTGCGCGGTCTGGGCCGGGGACGGCTCGCACCGGATTCCGATGATGGAGCGGGCGAACCAGACGCCCGCGTTCGACGTGGTGCGCATCCAGGTCGACTGACGAGGATCGGGCGGCCCGGGATGTCCCCGGGCCGCCCGATCCTCGGGTGGAACCCGCCGCGCCGCGGCTGCCGGGCCGGCGGAAAATGGTGAACGGCGGAAAGGCGCCCACCGGGATCACGCCGCTTTCCCAGCGTGACCCCGACGTGTCCGCGGGTGACCGCGCCGGTTGTCTCAGCGGTTCTTGTACGCCTCGACGACCGACACCGGGATCCGACCCCGCTCGGAAATCTCGTGGCCGTTCTTGGTGGCCCATTCCCGGATGGCCCGGTTCTGCTCCCGGTCCATTCCGGCGCCGGCCGGACGGCCGGGCCGGCGGGTGGCGCGACCGGCGTCGACCGGACCGCGGCCGATGCGCCGACCGGCGCTGATGTACGGGTCCAGAGCCTTGCGCAGAACCCCCGCGTTCTCGTCGGAGACGTCGATGGTGTACGCCACGCCGTCCAGGCTGAACTCGACGGTCCGATCGGCTTTTCCGCCGTCGAGATCGTCGGTCAGAACGGTGATTACCTTCCTTGCCATCGCCAATTACTCCTCGTGTCGGGCTGGTTCTGCCCCAGAGTTTGACGTATGGCCGGGCATAATCGCAACATTACCCACCAATTTCCATTCGGCGCGTCGTCCCGATCCTCGGAAATCCGCCTCCGGTCAATCCCGCGGGTGCGCCATTCCGGCGGGCCGGATCGCCGGTCGACGAACCGGCCTCGGCGTCCCGGCGTGTGCTGGGTCACAGCCCGGAACAACGGACCCGTCCGCTGACTTGAGCCAGACACGCTCAACCCAACGTGATAGCAGGTGTTCGATGGCTACTCTTCCGGTACTGCCCCTGACCGACGCCGTCCTGCTGCCCGGCATGGTCATCCCGGTGACCCTCGACCCGACCACCCAGGCCGCCGTCGACGCCGCCCGGGCCACCGGCGACAAGAAGCTGCTCGCCGTGCCCCGCATCGACGGCGAGTACGGCCCCGTCGGCGTGATCGCCACCATCGAGAAGGTCGGCCGGCTGCCCGACGGCGAGCCCGCCGCCGTGGTCCGCGGCCTGGCCCGCGCCCGGATCGGCTCCGGCGTGCCCGGACCGGGCGCCGCCCTCTGGGTCGAGGCCACCCCCCTGGACGAACCCGCCCCGGCCGGCAAGGCCCGGGAACTCGCCCGCGAGTACCGCGCGCTGATGACCTCGGTCCTCCAGCAGCGCGGCGCCTGGCAGGTCATCGACGCCATGGAGCGGATGACCGACCTCTCCGAGCTGGCCGACGCCGCCGGCTACGCGCCCTGGCTCAGCCTCGGGCAGAAGACCGAACTGCTCGGCGCGCCGGACGTCACCGCCCGGCTCGAACTGCTGGTCGGCTGGGTCAAGGAGCACCTGGCCGAGCAGGAGGTCACCGAGCAGATCAACAGCGACGTGCGGGAGGGGCTGGAGAAGTCCCAGCGCGAGTTCCTCCTCCGCCAGCAGCTCGCCGCCATCCGCAAGGAGCTCGGCGAGGACGAGCCGGACGGCTCCGCCGACTACCGGTCCCGGGTGGAGTCCGCCGACCTGCCCGACAAGGTCCGCGAGGCCGCCCTGCGCGAGGTCGGCAAGCTGGAGCGGGCCAGTGACGCCTCTCCGGAGACGGGCTGGATCCGTACCTGGCTGGACACCGTCCTCGAGATGCCGTGGAACACGCGTACCGAGGACAACACCGACCTGGCCGCGGCCCGGGCGGTGCTCGACGCCGACCACGCCGGCCTGGCCGACGTGAAGGACCGCATCCTGGAGTACCTCGCGGTGCGCAACCGCCGGGCCGAGCGCAACCTCGGTGTGGTCGGCGGGCGTGGCTCCGGCGCGGTGCTCGCCCTCGCCGGCCCGCCCGGCGTCGGCAAGACCAGCCTCGGCGAGTCCGTCGCCCGGGCCCTGGGTCGCAACTTCGTCCGGGTCTCCCTCGGTGGCGTCCGGGACGAGGCGGAGATCCGCGGCCACCGGCGCACCTACGTCGGCGCGCTGCCCGGCCGGATCGTCCGCGCGCTGCGCGAGGCCGGCTCGATGAACCCGGTGGTGCTCCTCGACGAGGTCGACAAGCTGGCCGTCGGCTACTCCGGCGACCCGGCCGCGGCCCTGCTCGAGGTGCTCGACCCGGCGCAGAACCACACCTTCCGCGACCACTACCTGGAGGTCGACCTCGACCTGTCCGACGTGCTCTTCCTGGCCACCGCCAACGTGGTCGAGTCGATCCCCGGCCCGCTGCTGGACCGGATGGAGCTGGTCACGCTGGACGGCTACACCGAGGACGAGAAGGTCGCCATCGCCCGCGACCACCTGCTGCCCCGGCAGCTCGACCGGGCCGGACTGACCGCCGACGAGGTGACCGTCGCCGACGGGGCGCTGGCGCTGATCGCCGGCGAGTACACCCGGGAGGCCGGCGTCCGGCACCTGGAGCGCGCCCTGGCGAAGATCCTGCGCAAGGTGACCGTGGCGCTGGCGGCCGACCCCGCGCCGGTCCGGGTGGACACCGGCAACCTGGCCCGCTACCTGGGGCGGCCGAAGTTCACCCCGGAGTCGGCGGAGCGGACCGCGGTGCCCGGCGTGGCCACCGGCCTGGCCGTGACCGGCGCCGGTGGGGACGTGCTGTTCATCGAGGCCAGCAGCATGGAGGGCGAGCCGGGGCTGACCCTGACCGGGCAGCTCGGCGACGTGATGAAGGAGTCGGCGCAGATCGCGCTGTCGTACCTTCGCTCCAACGGTCGGCGGCTCGGCATCGACCCCAACGCCCTGGCCGGGCGGCGGATCCACGTGCACTTCCCGGCGGGCGCGGTGCCCAAGGACGGCCCCAGCGCCGGCATCACCATGGTCACCGCGTTGGCCTCCCTGGTCACCGGCCGGCCGGTACGGCCCGAGTTCGGCATGACCGGCGAGGTGACCCTCTCCGGCCGGGTGCTGCCCATCGGCGGGGTGAAGCAGAAGCTGCTGGCCGCGCACCGGGCGGGCCTGACCGAGGTGATCATCCCGGCCCGCAACGAGCCGGACCTGGACGACCTGCCTCCGGAGGTCCGCGAGGCGCTGACCATCCACACCCTGGCCGACGTCGCCGACGTGCTCGCCCTGGCGCTGCGCCCGGCCGACGTCGACGCCCAGACGCTGGGCGGGCAGCCGCTCGCCGCCGCCTGACGGCACCACGGGCGGCCGACCCCGACGCGGGGTCGGCCGCCCGAGGTCGTCCGGCCCTCGAACTGTCGGTGGCCGGTCCGGTTGACCCGTCGACCGGTACGCGAATCTCCCTATACCACTTTCACTTTCTTGCTGGAAAATTCGAATCCAGTTGAATCTCCATTCACATTGTGGCGATCCTTTGGCATCGGTTGCGAAATGACGGAAGCCGACCTGGCTGTCGATCAGTCGGCGGTTCTAGGCTCCCGTCGACCGGCTTCGCCGAGGCATTTGCTCGCAGCCGGCCGCCAGACGACCGTTTGTGAAAGGAGCGTCACATGCACGCTGAATCGTCGCGCGGGACCCCGCGCCGGGCCGGATTCCGGAGGTCGGCTCGGCTGCTCGCGCTGCTCGGTGGTGTGACCATGGCCGGCACGCTGGCGGTGGCCGCCCCGGCCGCCGCCCGACCGGCCGAGAGCCACGCCACCACCAGCCATGCCGTGGCCGCAGCCGCGGCCGCACCCCGTCAACAGGTCACCTCCGGCGGCGCGCAGGCGGGGGCCGTGCTGGCCGCCGTCTCGCCCACGATCAGCCCGGCCACCACCGTCCGGTACACGTCGAGCCCGCAGACCGTCTCCTGTGCGTCCGGATACTTCTGCGCCTCGGTGTGGGACCCGACAAGGGGAACCTGGAAGGTCTTCGACCTCTACTACTGCAACCGCTACACGCTTTCGTACTGGCAGGGCACCGGCTATTACTACAACAACCAGTACGGCGGCGTCCGGGTGTACTTCTACAACCAGAGCGGCGGCACCCTGAAGTCGTTCACGACCGTCGGCCGGGGCAGTTACAACTGGGACCCGGTGTGGTCCATCCGCAACTGCTGATCCGCCCCACGTCGAGGCCGGCCCGGTCGGGTCGGCCCCGACGTGTCGCGTCGGCCGGTCGCGGACGCGCCGGTCCGGACCGGCGCCGCGGCGGGTCCCCGACCCGCCCCGGTCAGCGGCGGTCGCGCCGCTCCCGGGACTCGTAGCGACGTTCGCCGCCGCCGCCGCCGCCGCCGCCGCCGTCACCGTCACCGTCCCGGTCCCGGCGCACGGTCGCCTTGCGTCCCTTGATGGTGCTGCCCCGCAGCCCCTGGATCACCTCGTCGGCCACCCCCACCGGCACCTCCACCAGCGAGAACCGGTCGGCGATCTCGATCGAGCCGATGTCCCGGCCGTTGATGCCGGTCTCCCCGGTGATCGCCCCGACCAGATCCTGCGGCCGGACCCCCGCCCGCCGGCCCAGACCGATGAAGACCTGGGTGGTGCCGCCGGTACGCGGCCGGCCGCCGCCACCGCGACGGTCGGCACCACGCCCCTCGTACCCCGGTCGGGTCTCCCGCTGCGGACGGACCGCGACCTGCGGGATCTCCTCGTCCTCGTCGGCGGAGCCCGGCAGGGTCGCCTCGTGGGCCAGCCGCACCGCCGCCAGCGCCACCTCCATCATGTCGAACTCGTCGCTGAGCGTCTCCACGATCACCCGGAACGGCTCCAGGTCGTCCTCCAGCAGCGACTCCCGCAGCGCCGCCTGGGTAAGCTCCAGCCGACGGGTCCGCAGGTCGGCGACCGTCGGGATCTTGTCGATGGCGATCCGCTGGCCGGTCACCCGCTCGATGGTCTTGAGCATCCGGTGCTCACGCGGCTCGGCGAGGGTGATCGCCACGCCCTCCCGACCGGCCCGGCCCACCCGACCGATGCGGTGCACGTACGACTCCGGGGCCGACGGCACGTCGTAGTTCACCACGTGGGTGAGCTGCTCCACGTCCAGGCCACGGGCGGCCACGTCGGTCGCCACCAGCAGGTCCGCCGTGCCGGAGCGCAGTCGCCCCATCACCCGGTCGCGCTGCTCCTGGCTCATCCCGCCGTGCAGCGCCTCGGCCCGGTAGCCCCGGCCGTTCATCGTCTCGGTGAGCCGGTCCACCTCCTCCCGGCTGCGGCAGAAGACGATCGCCGCGGTGGGGGACTCGACGTCGAGCACCCGGCCGAGCGCCGCCGGCTTGTGCGCCCGGGCGACGATGTACGCGCTCTGCCGCACCCGGGGCGCCTCCCCGGCGACCGGCTGCTCCCGCCCGATCTGGATCCGCACCGGATCGGACAGGTGCTTACGGGCCAGTCCGTCGATCCGCGCCGGCATGGTGGCCGAGAAGAGCACCGTCTGCCGCTGCTCCGGCGCGTGCTCGAGGATCGCCTCGATGTCCTCGGCGAAGCCCATGTCAAGCATCTCGTCGGCCTCGTCCAGCACCACGGTGTTCAGGTTGCCCAGCCGCAGGGTGCCCCGGGCGATGTGGTCCAGGGCGCGGCCCGGCGTGGCCACGACCACGTCCACGCCCAGGTCCAGCGCGCGCAACTGCCGGCCGATCGGCTGCCCGCCGTAGATCGGCAGCACCCGGGCGCCCAGGTCCTTGCCGTACCGGTGGAAGGCCTCGGAGACCTGCACCGCCAGCTCCCGGGTGGGCACCAGCACCAGGGCCAGCGGCTCGCCGCCGGACCGGTCGTCGGGCATCCGCTGCAACAGCGGCAGCGCGAAGGCGGCGGTCTTGCCCGTACCGGTCGCCGCCTGGCCGAGCAGGTCCCGGCCGCTCAACAGCGTGGGGATCGCCTCCCGCTGGATCGGGGTCGGCTCCTCGTAACCCAGGGCGCTGAGCGCGCCGAGCAGCTCGTCCCGCAGTCCGAGGTCCGCGAAGGCGGCGGCCTCGTCGGGGTCGGCGGGGGTGGGGTCGGTCGGTACGGGTGCGGAACTCATGGGCAAAGCTTTTCATCATGCCGGTCGGCGCGTTCCGCCGACCGGCACAACCGTCGCGCGCGACACGTCCGGGGGTCACCCGGCCAGCAGGGCCAGCGCGACGGTCACCCCGACCACGACGTCCAGCACGCCGCAGAACTGGGGCGGTCCGGATCGCCCGCGACGCGGGCTGGCTGTAGGTCAGTCCTCCTCGACCGGAACGCGCGCCTCGTCGAGCAGCGCCGGTCCCAGGTACGTCACCCGGGGCGGCGCCGGGGCCACCGAGGGACGCAACGTCACCAGCTGGTCGGCGCTGAGCGCGTACACCACCCGGCCCAGGCCGGAGCGGTCGATCGCGAACGCGCACATCGGGCACGGCTGGCAGCTGGTGTACATGGTGGTGCCGGCGGCGGTGTCGGCGTCCAGCTCGCGGGCCGCCCAACGGGCCAGCTTCAGCTCCGGGTGGGCGCTGACGTCCCGGTCGGTCCGCTCGGTGTTGACCTCCTCGGCGAGCACCCGCCCGTCCCCGGCCACCAGCAGCGACCCGAACGGCCCGTCGCCGGCCCCGGCGGCCGTGGCGGCCAGCGCGATCGCCCGGCGCAGGTGTCGTTCCTCGTCGGAGTTCAGCATGCTCATGCCAGCACGGTTCCCCGTCGGGCCGCCCGGCACACGGGCCGGGTCTAACCTGACGGGCGTGCGTACGGTCGAACTGCTCTGCTCCACGCGGCTGGAGGACGGGGTACGCGCGGCCTGGTCCCGGCTGTCCGCCGCCGGGCTGCCCAGCCTGGCCCGCAACGTCCACCCCACCAACCGGCCGCACCTGACCCTCGCCGCGGTCGACGCGTTCCCGCCCGGGGCGCAGGAACGCCTGGCCGATCTCTGCGCCGCGGTGCTGCCGGTGCCGGCCCGGCTGGACCGGGTCGAGGTGCTCGACGGCAGCGCGCCGTTGGTCTGGCTGCTGCGGCCCACCCCCGAGCTGGTGGCGCTGCACGCCGCCGTCTGGGATGTGCTCGGCGACGCCGAGGGGGCCAATCCGTGGCACCGGCCGGGCCGGTGGGTGCCGCACCTGAGTCTCGCGCTGCGGTTCCGGGACGCCGACCGGCGGACCGCCCGGGCGGCGGTCGGCGGCGACCGGCCGGTGGGGGAGTTCGTGGCGGCGCGCAGCTACGACGGGGAGAGCCGGACGGTGACCTTCCTGACCGCCGACACGGCGGTGCCGCCCACCTGGTGAGGTGGGCGGCACCGTCCGCCTCAGCGGTAGAACCGCAGGTAATCGAACTCGGCCGTCACCGGCGGCTGGTCCCCGCCGTGCGCCACCAGCCCGATCCTCGGCGTCGTCCCGGCCGGGAACGTCCACACCCCGCCCCAGGTCCACGTCACCCCGTCCCGGCTCGACCCGGCCCGGAACTCGTGCTCCCCGGTAGCCGGGTCGACGTGGTGCGCGAGCCGCAGCCACGTCGTCTTCGCCGGCGGGCCGACGATGTTGCCGCCGTACACCGGCTGGCCGGCGAAGGGCAGCTCGTAGCCGTACTCGACCTGCCGGGTGTTCCAGATCGCGACCTGGGACAGTCGGGCGAACCGGTCGTCGTCGACGTACGCGACCATGCCGGCCTGCTGGAAGTTGCGGACCGTCTCCTCGCCGAGGTCCAGGGTCACCTTGGTCTCGGCGACGTAGTCGCCGGTGGGGGCGTCGCGCAGCAGCACTCCGGCGCTGTTGCTGGTGCCGGTGAGGTCGGCCGCCTCGACCGGCCAGCGCAGCTGCCCGTCTGCGACGGTGGCGTCGGGGTTGCGCCGGACCCACTGCCACGCCGGGGCGAGCCCGTCGGAGAACTCGTCGGAGTACGCCGGCAGGGGTGCGCCGACCCGCGGGGTGGGGGCGAGGCGGTGCGCCGGCCGGTACAGCCGGGCGGCGCTGACGTTGTCGAACTCGGCCCGACCGCCGGTGGCGACCAGGCTGAGCGGGCCGGCGGCGGGGCGGTCCAGCCGCAGCGCGACGGTGGCGAGCTGGTCGCCGAGGCGGGCGGGGCTCAGCTCGGCGACGAGCTGGCGGCCGCGTACCTCGACGGCGAGGTTGTGCCGGTCGGCCGGGTCGAAGTTGGCCGGTGCGGCGGAGGTGGCGGTGCGGTCGCCCTGGCTGGCGGTCAGCCGGCCGGCGGCGTCGACGGTGACGGTGACCCGGCCGCCGAGCGACAGCCCGGCGGCGTCGGCGTCGCCGACCCGCAGGTCGGCCTCGGCGCGGACGTCCCCGCCGGTGGCCGACCGGGAGGTCAGCGTGCCGGTGCCGGTGAGTGCCCCGCCGGTGACCCGCCAGTCGCCGGCCGTGCGCCAACCGGCGAGCGAGGCGGAGGTGAAGCGTTCGTCGAGGCGGGCGGTGGTGACCGGGGCGGGTCGCGGCCCGTCGGACGGCCCGGCGCCGGCGTTGACCGTCGGCCAGCCGTTCACCCAGTCGAGGCGGTCGATCAGCATCGGCCGCTCGTTGATGCCGAACGGCTCGTCCAGGTACGGGTCGGCCCGGTCGATGGCGTGGTAGACGATCCAGTCCTGGCCGGACAGGTCGGTGAGGAAGCCGTTGTGGCCGGTGCCGATCCAGCGGTTGCCGTTCTGGGTGAGCACCGGGGTGCCGCCGGCCCGGGACGCGGTCAGCGACACGCCCTCGCGGTCGACGAACGGGCCGTGTGGGCTGCGGGAGCGTCCGACGTGCACCGAGTAGCCGGTGGCCGGCCCGGCGCAGCAGTTCGCGGTGGAGGCAAAGAGGTAGTACCAGCCGTCGTGGCGCAGCACGTAGCTGCCCTCGAACTTGTTGTCGATCGCCACCAGGGTCGGCTCGCCGACCGCGCGCAGCCCGTCGGGGGAGAGCTCGGTGACCGATACCCCGCCGTAGTAGCTGCCGTAGTAGAGGTACTTCGTGCCGTCGACGTCGGTGAACTGGCTCGGGTCGATGGTCCACAGGTAGCCGCCGCCGGGCCCGGGACGGGGGGCCACGACGGGGGTGTCGCTGAAGGTCCACGGGCCGGCCGGGCTGGGCGCGGTCGCCGCCCCGACGGCGGTGTCGAAGGTGTCGTCGGAGACGGTGGTGTCGGTGACCGTCACGTACATCACCCAGCGGCCGTCGACGTAGCGCACGTCGGGGGCCCAGAATGCGGCGCCGGGCGCGGCGAAGGCGGGACGCTGGTCGGGGCCGAAGGCGTCCCCGACGTAGGTCCAGTCGACCAGGTCGGCGGAGCGGGCCACCGGCACCCGGTGGGCGGTCTTCTCGCCCTCTTTGAGCGGGTCGCTGGTGCCGTAGGCGTACCAGAGGCCGTCGGGGCCGCGGACGACGACCGGGTCGGCGAAGGTGTCGGCGAAGTCGGCGGAGATCGGATTGCGGTAGCGGTCGGGCGGGTCTGCTGCGGCCGGCGTCGCGGCCAGCAGCAGACCGAGTACGGCGGCAACGGCGCCGCCGCGCTGGAGGTGTCCCATCGAACCTGCCTTGGTGGTCGGGCGTTCAAAAGTCGACAAGGGTCACTGCGGTCCACACTGTCTACAACGTTGGCTACAACGTTGTAAAGAGCTGCCGGGTCGGGATCGCCGCGGGACGCGGGGCATCATGAGGCGATGAACGCGATCGCCTCCGCCGGCCGGGGGATGTCGGCAATCGCCGGGCTGCTCGCCGACGACACCCGGGCCGCGATCTGCCTGGCCCTGCTCGACGGCCGGGCGTGGACCGCGGGAGAACTCGCCCGGCACGCCGGCGTCGCCCCGTCCACCGCCACCGACCACCTCACCCGGCTGGTCCGCGGTGGCCTGCTCGCCGAGGAGCGGCAGGGCCGGCACCGCTACCTGCGGCTGGCCGGGCCGTCGGTGGCCCAGCTGATCGAGGACCTGGCCGGCCACGCCCCGGCCCCACCGAGGCCCGCCGGCTCGCTGCGGGTCGCCGCCGCCGGCACCGCCCTGGCGTACGCCCGGACCTGCTACGACCACCTGGCGGGCCGGCTCGGGGTGACGCTGCTCGACGGACTGCTCCGCCGGGGCCTGCTCGACCGGGCCGGCGGCCTCGCCGTCACCCCGACCGGCTGGGACCGGCTCGCCGCGCTCGGCGTCCCGGCCGAGCCGTTGCGCGGCGCCCGCCGTCCCCTGGTCCGCGACTGCCTCGACTGGACCGAACGGCGGCCGCACCTGGCCGGGGCGCTCGGCGCGGCGCTCTGCCGGCGCCTGCTCGACCTCGGCTGGATCGTCCCGGGCGCCGGGCGGGCGGTACGACTCACCCCGGCCGGCGCCGACGGACTCGCCGCGCTGCTCGGCGTCGCCCCCGCCGACCTCGCACCGCCGCCGCGCGAGGCGACGGGCGGGGGCCGCGCCTGAACGTGGCGGGGACGGTTCGGTCCGCGCCGAAGCGTGGCGCACCTAGCCTCGGCCGGGTGACCCACGCCTGGCCCGTCGTCGATCCCGCCCCGGACACCCCGCCCTGCGGTCCACCCGCCCCGGATTCCGGCGCCGGCTGGTCAGTGACCCGGTACGCCGACGTCCTCGCCGCGCTGACCGACCCGGCCCTGACGGTCCCCGTCGCCGGACCGGCCGGCCCACCCGGCACGCTGGCCTGGTTGCGCGGCACGGTCAGCCGGTTCAGCGCCCCCGAGCGGCACGCCGCCCGGCGAGCGCACGGCGTCGCGGCGCTCGCCGTCCTCGACCCGGTCGGGCTGCGCGCCGAGGCCGCGTCCGCCACCGCCGCGATCCTCGACCGGGCGGGCGACCGGGTCGACGTGATCGGCGCTCTCGCGCGGCGCGTACCCGTGCAGGTGCTGGCCGGGCGGCTCGGCCTGGACCGGCCCGCGTCGGCCTGGCCGGCGGTGGCCGACGTCGCCGCCGCCTACCACCCGGGTGCCGCCGCCGACCTGGTCCGCCGCGCCGACGCCGCGGTGGCCGACCTGCTCGCGCGGTCGCCGGGCGCCGGGCCGGAGCGGACCGCGAACCGGCTCGGGCTGCTGGTGCAGGCCTGCGACGCCACCGCCGGCCTGGTCGGCGCCGCCGCCCGGCACCTGCTCGACGCGCCGGCCGGCCACGACTCGACCGACCTGCTCGCCGAGGTGCTCCGGCTCGACCCGCCGGTCCGCGGCACCCGCCGGGTGGCCGTGGCCCCGACCAACCTGGGCGGGCGGGAGATCGGCGCCGGCGCGGCGGTGCTGCTGCGCTTCGACGCGGCCAACCGGGACCCGGCGGTCTTCGCCGACCCGGACCGCTTCGCGCCCGGACGGCCGGACGGCGCGCTCACCTTCGGCGCCGGCCCCCGCGGCTGCCCCGGCGAGCGGCACGCGCTCGCGCTGGCCGCCGGGGTGTTCGACGTGCTGCGCGGGCGCTGCCGACCGGCCCCCGGACCGGTCCGGTACGCCCCGCATCCCACCCTCCGTGTCCCGACCCGTCTCGAGGTGAGGTTCCGATGACCGACCGCCGTGCCGCCTTCCACGACCTGCACCGCCCCGGCCGACCGCTGCTGCTGCCCAACGCCTGGGACCACGCGTCGGCCGCCGCCCTGGCCGCCGCCGGGTTCCCGGCCGTCGGCACCACCAGCCTCGGGGTGGCCGCGGCGCACGGGCTGCCGGACGGCGCGGCGGCCACCCGCGAGGAGAACCTCACCCTGGCCCGGCTGCTCGCCCCGCTGCCGGTGCTGCTCACCGTGGACGTGGAGGCCGGGTTCGGCGACGACCCCGCCGAGGTGGCCGGCTACGTCGCCGAGCTGGCCGACCTGGGCGTGGTCGGGGTCAACCTCGAGGACGGCCGCGCCGACGGTGACCTGGCCCCGGTCGAGGTCACCGCGGCTAAGGTGGCGGCGGTGAAGGCGGCCGTGCCGGGGCTGTTCGTCAACGCGCGCACCGACGCCTGGTGGCTGGGCGTGGCCGACCCGCTGGAGCAGGCCCTGGACCGGGGTCGGGCGTACCTGGCCGCCGGCGCCGACGGCGTCTTCGCCCCCGGGGTCACCGATCCCGGGCCGGTCCGGGTCCTCGTCACCGAGCTGGCCGCGCCGCTGAACTTGCTGTACCGGCCGGGCGGACCCGACCTGGCCGAGTTCGGCCGGCTGGGGGTGGCCCGGGTGAGCACCGGATCGCTGCTGTTCCGCGCCGCGCTCGGCGCCGCCCTCGACGTCGCCACCAGCGTCCGCGACGGCGCCGCTCCCGCTCTGCCGGACGTCCCGTCGTACGCGCGGGTGCAGTCGCTCGGCGCAGGTGGAGGGAATCGCCCCTCATTGGGGTGAGACGGGAGGATTGTTCGGGGTCCTTTCGTTCCGGGTGCCTACGGTGGGTTTCAGGTTCAGCACACCGTGTCGTACCGGGAGAGGACCTCCACCATGCGCGTGCCCAGCCGGAGTCCCGGACACCAGCCCGGCTCCTACCTCCCGTCCGGCACGTCCACCCGGCCGCCGTTGCCGGCCGCCCCGGCGATGCCGGACGTGGCCGCGTACCGGGGCGCGGTGCTGGACCTCCTGGTCGAGCTGGGCGCCCTGACCGACGCCCCCTCCACCCGGGCCCGGCAGGCGCTGCTCGACGACCGGCTGCGCGACCCGGCGATCGTCGCGGTGCTCGACGCCACCCCGCAGGGGTACGTCGGCGCCCGGGAGACCCTGCTGCTGGAGATGGCCCGCTACCAGCCCAACGGCCGCACCTCGGCGGTCGACCTCACCGCCCTGGTCCGGATCTACCTGCTCTCCCGCATCGACGTGATGTGGTGGCGGGACACCGCGCCGTTCCTCACCGACGCCGAGGTCGACGGCAGCCAGGAGCTGGTCGACCTGGAGTGGCTGCGCCGGCGCGACCTGATCCGCTTCCGCTACCAGGAGCAACCCGCGACCGTCGTCGGCCGGGGGCTGCGGGCGGTCCGCCGGCGAATGCTGCCCGGCTCCCGCCCGCACACCGCCGGGGTCCGCTTCCGCCGCTCCCGCCGGGAGGTGGTGGCGCTGCTCAACGACATCGGCCGGGAGTTCACCGCCACCGCGCCGCCCGCCACCCCGCCGCTCTGGGTGACCAGCCTGGTCCGCAGCGCCGAACACCAGCACCGGCTGCGCCGCCTCGGCTACGCCGCGATGGTGCCCAGCGGGCACTGCCTCGGCTGGGCCGTCGACGTCGAGATGCACTGGTTCCGCCGGTTCGGCGCCGCCGACGTCCTGGCCGACCTGCTGCTGGCCCGGCAGGCGGCCGGCGAGGTCAACGTGGTCGACGAGGGACAGGCGTGGCACGTCTGCCTCGCGCCCGCCGCCCGGGCGCGGTTGCGCCGGGCGTACGAGGCCGAGCTGGGGATCTGAGCCGGTGTGCGGCATCGCCCTGAGCCTCGGACCGGAGGCCGACCCGGCCGTCTTCCGGCAGATGCTCGCCGTGCTCGCCCCGCGCGGTGAGGTCACCGAGACCCGGCAGGAGAACGGCCTGCTCACCGGCGTACGCCGACTGAAGGTGGTGGACCGGGAGCGGGCCGTGCAGCCCTGGGTGTCGGCCGACGAGGAGTACGTCCTCTGCTACAACGGCGAGGTCTTCAACCACCACGAGCTGCGCGCGGAGCTGACGCGGCTCGGGTACGCCTTCCGCAGCGGCAGCGACACCGAGGTGGTGCTCGCCGCCTTCCTGCGCTGGGGCGGGGACGCGGTCCGCCGGCTGCGCGGCGAGTACGCCTTCGCCGTCGTCGAGCGGGCCACCGGCCGGGCCTACCTGGCCCGCGACCCGCTCGGGGTCAAGCCGTTGTACTGGGCCCGCACCCCGGGCTGCCTGCACGTCGCCTCGGAGGTCAAGGCGCTGGTCGGGCACGGCGTCCCGATCGTCGAGGTGCCACCCGGGCACCACGGCTGGGCCCACCCGGACGGCGAGGTGCGGCTCGTCCCGCACGTCGACCTGCTCACCCTCGGCGAGGGGCTGCCCGTGGTGGACGACCCGGACGAGGCCGCCCTGCTCGTCCGGGTCGCCCTCACCGACGCCATCCGGATGCGGGTGGACACCGACCTCACCGTCGGGGTGGTGCTCTCCGGCGGTCTGGACAGCTCCCTGGCGCTGCTGCACGTCCGCGAACAGCACCCCGACTGCGTGGCGGTGACCGTCGGCGTGCCGGACAGCCCGGACGTGGCGTACGCCCGGCGGCTCACCGCCGACCTCGGCGTCGCCCACGAGGTGATCGAGCTGCGCCCGCGCGACATCCGGCTCGCCGACGTGCGCGAGGCCATCCGCGTCTCCGAGCTGACCGAGTACGGCGACATCATCAACGCGGTGGTGTCGGTGCCGATCTTCCGCCGGCTGCACGAGCTGGGGATCAAGGTGGTGCTCACCGGCGACGGCTCCGACGAGCTGTTCGGCGGCTACCCGATGTACCACCAGGTCGGCCCCGAGCCCTCCCGACGACTCGTCCTGCACAAGATCCGCAACCTGTGCCGTACCGAGTTGCAGCGCATCGACCGGGCCAGCATGGGCAACGGCGTGGAGGCCCGGGTGCCGTTCTTGGACCTGAGCGTGGTGGAGCTGGCCATGCGGCTGCCGGTGGATTTCAAGCTGCGCGACGGCCAGGAGAAGTGGATCCTGCGGCAGGCCTTCGCCGACGTGCTGCCCGACTACGTCCGGCGCCGGCCGAAGAACCCGATGTCGTATTCGTCGGGGCTGCACGAGCGGACCCGGCTCTACAAGCCGCTCTTCGCCCGGCTGCACCGCTCCTTCGGCTACGACCGGCTGGAACCGGTCCGGCGGGACTTCGACACGGTGCTCACCCGCTGCGGCAACGACCTCGACCGGGCGATCGCCGAGGGGCTGGCCCGCCCCGACCACACCGTGCTGGAGCACGCCCGCGACCTGATGGGCGCCGCCCGGTGGAACGCCGCCCCGCTGGTGCGCCGGCTGGTCCGGTCGCGCCCGACCCGCCGTACGCCCGCCGGCTGACCCGCCGACCCGCTGACCCGCCGACCCGTCTGACCCGGCCGGTCAGCCGGTCAGCAGCAGGGCGGCCACGGCGGCCAGGGTGGCGGTCACCGCCAGCAGCGCGCCGGTGACCAGGAACCGGGACGTCGGCACGGTGACCCCGGCGGCCCGGCAGCGCTCGTACCAGATCAGCGTGGCCAGCGACGCCCACGGGGTGGCCAGCGGGCCGACGTTCGTGCCGATCAGCAGGGCCAGCAGCCGCGGTTCGTCGCCGACCGGGAGCACCGCCTCGCCGGCCACGTACGCCGGCAGGTTGTTCACCAGATTCGACAGCAGCGCCCCGGTGCCCCCGGCGCGCAGCGCGCCGAGCGCCCCACCGGCCGGGCCGAGCAGCCACCCGACCAGGTCGTCGAGGCCGTACCGGCCGAGCGTCTGCACCACCAGGAACAGGCCGGTGACGAAGACCAGCAGCCGCCACGGGACCAGCCCCGGGCGCAGCGCGCCCCGGGACCGCACCAGGAAACCGGCCAACACCAGCCCCGCCGCCACCGTGGAGGCCAGCCCGATCGGGACCCCGGCCAGGATGCCGGCGACGAAGAGCAGGCAGCCGGCGACCGCCGTGCGGTACAGCCACCGGTCGGCCGGCACGTGCCGGGACGGGGTGCGGAACCCGCCCCCGCCCCGCCGGCTCGGCCGCCACCAGCAGAACCAGAGCAGCACCGCCGTGACCGCCACCGCGGCGAGCTGCGGCGCCGCCATCCGGGCCGCGTACGACAGGGGGGCGAGCTCGATCCGGTCGGCGGCGAGCAGGTTTGTCAGGTTCGACACCGGCAGTAGCAGGCTGGCCGTGTTCGCCAGCCAGACGGTGGTCATCGCCAGCGGCACCGCGGGCAGCCCCAGCCGGCGGGCCAGCGCCAGCATCACCGGGGTCAGCAGCACGGCCGTGGTGTCCAGGTTCAGCACGATCGTGGTCAGCGAGGCGAAGCCGACGCAGAGCCCGAAGAGCGCCGCGTACCGGCCGCGGGCGGCGATGGCCAGGCGGGTGGCCACCGCGTCGAAGACCCCGGCCACCGCGGTCAGCTCCGCCAGCACCACCACCGTGGCGAGGAAGAGCAGCAGCGGCAGGATGCGCTGCACGGTGGCGACGGCCTCGGCGCGGGGCAGCAACCCGGTCAGCGCGCAGCCGGCGCCGGCCACCGCCAGCACGACGGCCACCACGTCCAGCGGGTGCGCCCGGCGCCCGGGTGCGCGCTCGGTGCGGGCGTTCGGGCCGCCGGCGGGATCCACGCCGCCGATCCTGCCACGACACCGGCCGCCCGCCGGGCGGGCCGGGGGCAGCATCGACACCGGTCCGGCCCGTACGCTGGGTGACCGTGAACCGCACCGTCCTCGGCCGCCCGTTGCGCTCCGTCGCCTTCGACGTCGCCGTGAGCGCGCTGGTGGTGCTCTTCGCCGTCGCCGGGGCGGCCGCGCAGCCGGGCGGCTGGGTGGCGACGCTGGTCGGCGCGGCGATGGCGGTGGCGGTGCTGTTGCGCCGTTCCCACCCGTCGGCGGTGGCCGTGGTGGTCGGGCTGCTCGCCCTGGTCCAGGTGCTCGCCGGTTGGGGGCCGCTCGCCTACGACGTCGCCGTGCTGATCGCGCTCTACAGCGTCGTCACCTACGCCGACCGGCTGCGCGACGGGGTGATCGCCGGCGCGGTGGCCGCCGTCGGGGTGCTGCTGGCCGCCAGCACAGCGGTCAGCCCGGCCGTGTGGTGGATCAGCGCGATCTGGTTCGGCCTGGTCACCGGGGGAGTGTGGCTGGCCGCGGTCAACGTGCGTACCCGCCGGCTCTACGTGCGCAGCCTGGAGGAACGGGCCGCCACCCTGGAACGTGAGCGGGAGGCCGAGGCCCGCGCGGCGGTGGCCGGGGAACGCGCCCGGATCGCCCGGGAGCTGCACGACGTGGTGGCGCACAGCATGGCCGTGATGATCGCCCAGGCCGACGGCGCCCGCTACACCTTCGACCGGGACCCGGAGCGGGCCCGCGAGGCCGTCCGGGTGGTCGCCGACACCGGCCGGCAGGCGTTGGGGGAGATGCGCCGCCTGGTCGGCGTGCTGCGCGAGCCGGACCCGGACGTCGCCGAGGTGGTCCCCGAGCCGACGCACCGCCGGGCGGCGGTCGCCGAGCTGCCCGCACTGCTGGACCGCTTCCGCGCCGCCGGGCTGCGGACCACGTACACGGCCCCCGCCGAGCCGGCCCTGCCACCCGGGCTGGAACTGACCGTGTACCGGGTGGTGCAGGAGGCGTTGACCAACGCGCTCAAGCACGCCGGGGCCGGGGCCGCCGTCGCGGTCGACCTGGCCCGCGAGGACCGGGCCGTGGTGGTCCGGGTGGTCGACGACGGCCGGGGCCGCCGACCGGAGCGGCCCACGCCGCCCGGCGGGCACGGCCTGGTGGGCATGCGCGAGCGGGTCGGGGTGTACGACGGCAGCCTGGCCGTCGGTCCGCACCCCGGCGGCGGTTGGCGGGTGGAGGCGCGGCTGCCGCTCCCGGCGGCGCCCGGCACGGAGGGGACCCCGGCATGACGGTACGGATCGTGATCGCGGACGACCAGGCGCTGGTCCGGGCCGGCTTCCGGATGGTGCTGGACTCCCAACCCGACCTGGAGGTGGTCGGCGAGGCGATCGACGGCGCCGACGCGCTGCGGGTGGTCGAGCGGACCCGCCCCGACCTGGTGGTGATGGACGTGCGCATGCCCACCATGGACGGGGTGGAGGCGACCCGGCGGATCTGCCTCGACCGGCCGGCCGGCCCGCCGCGGGTGCTGGTGCTCACCACCTTCGACACCGAGGCGGACGCCTTCGCCGCGCTGCGGGCCGGGGCGAGCGGCTTCCTGCTCAAGAACGTGCCGCCGGAGGAGCTGCTCGCCGCGATCCGGGTGGTCGCCGCCGGCGACTCGGTCGTCGCGCCGCCGATCACCCGCCGCCTGCTCGACCGGTTCGCCGGCCAGCTCGGCCCGGGGCCGGCCGAGGACCCGCGGCTGGCCCTGCTCACCGACCGGGAACGGGAGGTGCTGCTGCTGGTGGCGGAGGGCCTGTCCAACGCGGAGATCGCCGCCCGGGTGCACGTCGCCGAGGCGACGGTGAAGACCCACGTCGGGCGGATCCTGGCCAAGCTGCGGCTGCGCGACCGGGTGCAGGTGGTGGTGCTGGCGTACGAGAGCGGACTGGTGGTCCCGGGCGGCTGAGCCGCCCTACGCCGAGCCGCCCTACGACCTGGGGCGTAGGGGACGGCCCGGTCGGGGGCGACCCGGGGCGGAGTCGGCCCGCCCCGGCGGACGGACGCGGCGTCGGTGCGGGCGTCCCTAGCGTCGGAGACGTCCTGTCACCGACCGCACGGGGGTCGACCGATGTCCGTTCCACCAGCCCCGCCCGCCGCCCCGGGGTCGCCCGCGCGCCCGGGCCGTCGGGGCCGCGTCGCGCCGCCGACCGGCCTGCTCCGGGTCACCCTGCGCACGCTGCGGGCCGAGGCGTCCCGGTCGGCGCTCTGCGCGCTCGCCGTCGTGCTCGGCGTCGCCTTCCTGGCCGGCACGCTGATGGTCACCGACGGGATGCGCGCCGGGGCGTACGCCCGGGCCGGCGCCTTCGACCGGCACACCGACCTCGGGGTGTACGCCGGGACCACCGCCCTGCCACCGGCGCTGCTGGACCGGGTGCGGGCGGTGCCCGGGGTGGCCGCCGCGGCGGGGGAGCTGACCGCCCAGGGCGGCCTGCTCGGCGCCGACGGGCGGCCGGTGCTCGGCTACGCGCTGCTCGTCGCCGTGCCCACCGAACCGGCCCTGCGCTCGTACGACGTGGTGGCCGGCCGGTTGCCCGGTCGCCCGGGGGAGGTGGTGCTCGACGCGCCGACGGTGGCCCGGCAGGGGTTCCGGCTCGGCGCCCCGGTCCGGGTCGGCGGGGGTGGCGGCGCGGCCCGGGCGTACACCCTGGTCGGCACGGTCGACGTGGCCGGCAGCGTCCGCGACGTCGGTGGTCCGTTCATCGGCCTGGTCGGCGCCGATGCCCTGGCGGCCACCGGGGCGGCCGGCTACGGCCGGATCCTGGTGGCCGCCGCGCCGGGTACGCCCACCGCCGCCCTGACCGCCCGGGTGGCCGACGCGGTGGGCGCGGCGGGCACCGTCCGGACCCGCCAGCAGATCCTCGACGCCGCGGTGGCGGAGGCCGTCCGGGACGTACGCCAGTTCTCCATGGTGCTGCTGGCCTTCGCCGCCGTGGCGGTGGTGGTGGCCGCCTTCGTCATCGCCAACACCTTCACCATCGTGCTGGCCCAGCGGACCCGGCGCACCGCCCTGCTGCGGGTGGTGGGCGCCGGTCGGGGCCAGCTGTTCCGGGCGGCGCTGCTGGAGGCCGGGGTGCTGGGGCTGCTCTCCTCGGCGCTCGGGGTGCTGGCCGGGGTCGGGCTGGCGGTCGTCCTTCGGTGGGTCGGCGCGGCGCTCGACCTGCCCGCCGGGTCGGGCGGGGCCGTCGCGGTGCGGCCGTCGACGGTGCTGGCGTGCCTGTCCGTGGGAACGGTGACCACCCTGGTGGCGGCGGCGCTGCCGGCCTGGCAGGGCAGCCGGGTGCCGCCGGTGGCCGCGCTCACCGACGGAGCGCTCGCCCCCGCCCGCCGTCCCGGCCGCGTCCGGCTGGTGGCGGGCGCGGTCGTCCTCGCCGCCGGTGGCGGAGCGCTCGCGGCGGCGGTCGCCCTCGGGCAGGTCCTCCTCGTCGCGGCCGGCGGGATCCTCACCTTCCTGGGCGTCGTGCTGTACGGCCCGCTGCTGGTGCCCGCCCTGGTGCGGCTCTGCGCCCTGCCGCTGCGGTCCCTGCTGGGCGCCACCGCGACGCTCGCCGTGGCCGACGCGGTACGCAACCCGCGGCGCACCGCCGCCACCGCCGGCGCGCTGGTCGTCGGGGTGGCCCTGGTGTCGGCGTTCGTCGTCGGTGCGGCCAGCGTCAAGGCGAGCATCGAGCGTGCCGTGGATTCCCGGATCGGGGTCGACTACCTGGTCACCGGGATCGGCAGCGACCTGCCCGCCGGGGTCACCGCCGCGTTGGCCGCCCGCCCCGAGCTGGGCGTGGTGCACGAGCAGCGCAGCCGGGTCGTCGACGGCGTCGAGGTCCGCGCCGTCCACCCGGCGCTGGTCGCCCGGTCGGCCGGTGCGGTGATCGAGGGCAGCCGGACCGACCTGAGGCCCGGGCGGGTGCTGGTGCACCGGGAACTGGCCCGGGAACGGGGGTGGACGGACGGGTCGTCGGTGGGCGTCGCCGGTCGGCGGTTCGAGGTGGCGGCGGTGGTGGCCGACGGTGATTCGCTCGGCGGCATGCGCGGGGTCCGCGCCGGTCACGTCGTGGAGCTGCCGGACGCCGACTTCGCGGCCCTGTTTCCCACCGAGCGCGGCTTCCTGACCGAGGTGCAGCCGGCGGCCGGCGTGCCGGCGTACCGGGCGCGGGCGGCGATCGAGCAGGTGCTGCGGGCGTACCCGACGGTCAACCTGCTGGACCGGGCGGCCTACAAGCGGATGCTCACCGGCACCGTCGACATGCTGCTCGGGCTGGTCACGGTGCTGCTCGGCCTGGCCGTGGTGATCGCGCTGGTCGGGGTGGCCAACACCCTCGGCCTGTCGGTGCTGGAACGGGCCCGCGAGCACGCCGTGCTGCGGGCGGTGGGGCTGAGCCGGAGCCGGCTGCGCCTCCTGCTGGTTTTGGAGGCGGCGCTGACGGCGGCGGCCGGGGCGCTGCTCGGCGTCGCGCTGGGCGGGCTGGTGGCCGGCGCCGCGATGGGCGCGCTGGCCCGGATCGCCGGCGGCTTCACGCTGACCCTGCCGTGGGGTCGGTTGGGGCTGCTGGTCGGTGCGGCGCTCCTGGCGGCCGTGGCCGCCTCGGTGCTGCCCGCCCGGCGGGCGCTGGCCCGACCGGTGGTGGCCGCGCTCGGCGCGGAGTGAACCCCGGCCCGGCCCGGCCCGGCGGACCGGGTCAGCCGGTCGGCGGCTCGACCGGCGGGTCGGTCGGCGCCGGCGGGTCGGTCGGCACCGGCTCGGTGGTGACGGTCGGCTCGGTCGTGGTCGGCACCGGGTCGACCGGGGCGGCCGGGGAGGTGCTGGTGACGGTCGGCTCCGGGGCGCTGGTCGTGGTGGTGGGGGACGGCGTCGCCGGCGCGCTGGACGCGCTCGGCGAGGGCGAGGCGCTGGTGGACGTCGTGGGTCGGGGCGATCCGCTGGTGGCCCCGGTGGGCCGGTTGTAGCCGCCGCCGCCCGGCCGGCCGATCGGCTGGACCACCTCGTCCTCGGCGTTCCCGCCGCCGCCCTGCCGGGGTGGGGCCGGTTCGCCGCTGGGCGCCGTCGCGGGCGTCGTGCTCCGGATGTCAACCGCCTTCTCGCCGTCGGGCGGATTCATGGCGCTCAGCGCGGCGGCGAGGCTCGCCATGGCGAGCACCACCGCGGCCACCGCCCCGACCAGCGGGCCGCGCCGGAGTCGACGGTTCGCCGGGCCCGCCACGGTGGCGCCGGCCGGGACGGCCGGAATGTCGTCGCGGGTGGTGCCGGTGGCCCCGCGCAGCGGAACCGCCGCCACGGTGGTCGGCGCGGACGGGTCGCCCACGGCGGCCCGGGCGGCCTCGGCCATCGCGGCGCCGGTGGCGAAGCGATCGGCGGGATCCTTGGCGAGGGCCCGGGTCACCAGGTCCCGCACCGGCGCCGGGATCTCGTCCGGCAGCGGCGGCGGCTCGTCGTCCAGGTGCCGCACGGCGACCTGGAGCGGGTTCTCCCCGGTGAAGGGCGGGCCGCCGGTCAGGCAGCAGAAGGCCACCGCGCCGAGGGCGTAGATGTCCGTCGCGCCCGAGACGGGACGGCCGGAGGCCTGCTCGGGCGCCATGTAGAGCGCGGTGCCAGGTACCGCGTTGGTGCTGGTGATGCTGGTGACGTTGGTCGACCGGGCGACGCCGAAGTCGACCAGGACGACGGTGCCGTCCTCCTGCACCAGCAGGTTGCTCGGCTTGACGTCCCGGTGCACGATCCCGCCGGCGTGCGCGGCGTGCAACGCCTGCGCAGCCTGGGCCACCACCGACATGGTCTCGGCCACGCCGAGCCGGCCGGCGGCCTCGATCCGCCGGGACAGCGGCTCGCCCTCGACGAACTCCATGACCAGGTAGTCGGCCCGGGCGCCGTCGGGGAGCTGGTCCTCGCCGCTGTCGAAGACCTGCACGATGCCGGGGTTGCGCAGCGCCGCCATGATCCGGGCCTCGGCCCGGAAGCGGGCGATGAAGTCGGGGTCGGACACCAGCGCCGGGAGCAGGACCTTTACGGCGACCTGGCGCCCGAGCACCTGGTCGGTGGCGCGCCAGACGTCACCCATGCCGCCGGTGGCGACACGTTCGTCCAGGCGGTACCGACCGCTGAGCACGACTCCCGAAGACAACACGGGGACTACGGTACCCAGCGTCGGCGAAAAGGATGTGCCAGCGTCTCGGTGACGGGCCGACGGGCGGGACCGGACGGTTTCCGGCGCCCCTTGACGCCACGGCTAGTCTGTCACCGCGTGCAGGCGAGTGGTAACGCAAATCGATCAAGGGGGCCGTTGCGCAGGCACAACGGTCATTCCGACTGAGCCGGTCCGGGGGGCGTACGCGACGGAGCGTCAACGGACCATCGTTCGTTACGGCGACACCCCGTACGCGCAAGTTGAGATATGTCACTCCCGGCTGGCGTTGCGGTGGCTTGTTCCCGTCCGCGTGCGCTCCTACCGTTAGCGCGGCTCGGGCCGACCCCACGGCTCCGGTACGCCGTGCCCGACGCCGGCCGTGCCCGGTGCCGGGCGACGCACCTGTCGCCCGGGCGGACGACGTCGGGGGTGATCAGGTCAGCGGGGGGCTGAAGGTGGTGCTGGGAACCGGGACCGTGCGTCCGGTGGCGCACGGCGTCGGACCGGACCGCCGCGTCACGGCCGGGACGGCGGCTCCATGACCGGTGAGCTGAACGAGGCCGTCACCGCCGCTCAGGCCGGGGACGAGGAGGCGTTCCGCTTCCTCTACCGCAGTCTCCAGCCGGGCCTGCTGCGCTACCTGACCGCGCTGGTCGGCGTGGATGCCGAGGACGTCGCCTCGGAGGCGTGGTTGCAGATCTCCCGCGACCTGCCGACCTTCGCCGGGGGCGAGTTCCGCGCCTGGACGGTGACCATCGCCCGCAACCGGGCGATGGACCATCTGCGCCGCCAGCGCCGGCGCCCCTCGCTGCCGGTGCCGGTGCAGGCGCTCAGTGAGCTGGCCGGGGACGCCGACACCGAGGAGCGGGCCGGCGAGACGATCGGCACCGAGTCGGCGCTGGCCATGATCGCCACCCTGCCCCCGCGGGAGGCCGAGGCGGTGCTGCTGCGCGCGGTCATCGGGCTGGACGCCCAGACCGCCGGCCGGGTGCTGGGCCGCCGACCCGGGGCCGTGCGCACCGCCGCCCACCGTGGCCTGCGCCGGCTCGCCGCGATGATGGAACGACACGACCAGTCCCCACCGCCCGCCACGGCCGAGGGGGCGCCCCCTCGGCCGCGCAGCGGCCGGGGCCGGCAGGCGCCCGACACCTCGCGGGCCGAACCGGCGGACGGCTGAGGTGAGGGGATTCCGGATGATCTTTCCGCGTCGGCCCGACCGGTCCGACCGACCCGTCGACCGCGACGAGAGCGAGCGGCTGCTCGACGGTGCGGCGACCCCGCGCCCGGCGACGCCCGCCGACCCGCTGGCCCGGCTGCTCGCCGCCGCCGCGGCACCCCCGCGTCCGGGGGAACTGGCCGGGGAGGAGCAGGCGCTGGCCGCCTTCCGCGCGGCCCGGGCCGCACCGGCGCCCGCGCCGACGCGGACGACCGGCCGGCGGCTGACCACCGGCGCGTTGGCCTGGATCGCCGGGGTCGCCGCCACCGCGACAGCCGGCGCGGCGTTCGCGGCCGTGACCCTGGATCGGCAGGACGACCCGACACCCCGGCCGGGCACCTCCGGGGCCGGCCCCGGCCCGACCGGCGGGTCCTCGCCCACCGGCACCGGCACCAGGCCCGGCACCGGGCCCGGCACCGGCACCGGATCCGGACCTGGTTCCGGTACCCCCACGCCCACTCCCACGCCGGGCGCCGGCCCGACGCCGGGAGCGCCCGGTGGCGGTGTCCGACCCACCCCGGCCCAGGTCTCCGGCCTGTGCCGGGCCTACCTGGCCAAGCCGGCCGGGCAGCGGGTCACCGTGCTGCGCACCCCGGGGTTCCGGCCCCTGGTCGAGGCGGCCGGCGGCGCCGAGCGGGTCGACGGGTACTGCCGGCAGATGGTCCCGCCCTCCGGCGGGGACGGCACCCCGGGGCCGGACCGCACCTCGCCGGCGCCCGGTGGCACACCGCACCGCACCGCACCCGCCCCGGGCGCCTCCCCGCACCGGTCGAAGCCGGCCACCGGCCCGTCGGCCCGGGCCACCCGCGCGGCGTCCGCCCCCGCCACCCGTCCCGCCGGGCCGGAGTCCACCGCCGGCGCCCAGCCGACCGCCCGCCGCACCGACTGAGCCCGCGCGGGCCGACGGGCCGGGCCACCCCGGCCGACCGACCCGGACAAAAACCCGTCCAGCCCGGCCGGCGAAATTCGTCTGCTAGACAGAAGATGGTGAGACCGCGGACACCGCCCCCGGCGACGATGGGTGGCGCCCGACGGCAGAGGCGGACCCAGCGCGGGGGAGGAGCCGGACCGTTGGTGACGATGCCCGAGCTGGACCGGCCCGTCCTGCGGGAGGCGGACACCGCCGCCAGTCACCTCGCCCGGATCTGCTTCAAGACCGGGCCGCCGGTGCACACCGGCGTGGAACTGGAATGGACCGTGCACGACGCCGCCGACCCGGCGCGCCCGGTGGATCGGGACCGGCTCCGCCGGGCGCTGGGGCGGCACAGCCCGACCACGCTCGACGGTGGCAGTCCGGCGGAGCCACTGGCCCACGGCGGGGCCGTGACGGTGGAGCCCGGCGGGCAGGTGGAGATCTCCACCCCACCGCGACCCTCGGTCGCCGCGCTGATCAGCGCCACCGAGGGGGACATCGACCAGTTGACCGGCCTGCTGGATGCGGCCGGACTGGTCCTCGGCGGCACCGGCATCGACCCCTGGCGGGTCCCGCGGCCGGTGGTCGAGACTCCCCGCTACCGGGCCATGCGATGCGTGTTCGACCGCCGCGGCCCGGCCGGCCGCACCATGATGTACAGCACCGCCGGCCTCCAGGTCTGCCTCGACGCGGGGGAGGCGGCGGAGCTGCCGGTCCGGTGGGCGGCGGTGCACGCGGTCGGCCCGCCGCTGCTCGCCGCGTTCGCCACCGCCGACCGGCACGCCGGCCGCCGGACCGGATGGGCGTCGGCCCGGATGGCCGCCTGGCTGGCCATCGACCCGGCCCGGACCCGGCCGGTCTGGTCACCGCACCGCGCCGACCGGGATCCCGTCGCCGCCTGGACGGAGTACGTGCTGGCCGCGCCGCTGCTGTGCGTGCGGGGCGCCGGCCCCGACTGGACCCCGCCGGCCGGGGTGACCTTCGCCGACTGGATCGACGGCGCGCTGCCCCGGCCACCCACCACCGACGACCTGGACTACCACGTCAGCACCCTGTTCCCACCGGTACGCCCCCGCGGCTACCTGGAGATCCGCTACCTCGACGCCCAGCCCGACCGGGACTGGCGGATCCCCCTCGCGGTGCTGACGGCGCTGTTCGCCGAGCCCGGCACGGTCGCCGCGGCTCTCGACGCCGCCGGTCCGGTCGGCGACCGGTGGCACGCCGCCGCCCGCTACGGGCTGTCCGACCCGCCGCTGGCCCGGGCCGCCGCGGCGCTGTTCGAGCTGGCGCTGTCCGCGCTGCCGAGACTGCACCTGCCCGCCGACGTGCACGAGGAGACCAGCCGAGGGATCCGGCGGCGGCTCGCCGCCGCGGAGAGGGGACTGCGGTGACCATCACCGACCAACCGGAGGCCGAGCGGCTGCGCGGCCGGATCGCGACGGAGCTGGGGCGTACCCGGGAGCGGACCGCCCTGCTGACCGACGCGGTGGACGACGCGGACCTGGTGCGGCAGCACTCACCGCTGATGTCGCCGCTGGTCTGGGACCTCGCCCACGTGGGCAACCAGGAGGAGCTCTGGCTGGTCCGGGACGTCGGCCGGCGTCCACCGGTCCGCCAGGACATCGACGACCTCTACGACGCCTTCAAACAGCCCCGCAAGGACCGCCCGTCCCTGCCGCTGCTCCCGCCGGCCGAGGCGCGGGCGTACGTGGCGCAGGTCCGGGACAAGGTGTACGACCTGCTCGACGCCGCCCGGTTCACCGACCGGAAGCTGGTCGAGGACGGGTTCGCGTTCGGGATGATCGTGCAGCACGAGCAGCAGCACGACGAGACCATGCTCGCCACCCACCAGCTGCGCTCCGGGCCGCCGGTCCTGCACGCCCCACCGCCGCCCGAGCCGACCGCGCGGGTGGCCGGCGAGGTGCTGGTGCCGGCCGGGCCGTTCACCATGGGCACCTCGACCGACCCGTGGGCGCTGGACAACGAGCGCCCGGCGCACACCGTCGAGCTGCCCGCGTACGTCATCGACGCCGCCCCGGTGACCAACGGGGACTACCGGCGGTTCATCGCCGAGGGCGGGTACGACGACCCGCGCTGGTGGAGCACCGAGGGGTGGCGGCACCGGGTCGAGGCGGACCTGACCGCGCCGATGCACTGGCGGCGCGACGGCGACGGCTGGGCGTACCGGCGCTTCGGCCGCTGGTCGGCGGTGCGCGACGACGAGCCGGTGGTGCACGTCTGCTTCCACGAGGCGCAGGCGTACGCGGCCTGGGCGGGCCGGCGGCTGCCGACCGAGGCCGAGTGGGAGAAGGCGGCCCGCTGGGATCCGGCCACCGGTCGGTCCCGCCGCTACCCGTGGGGCGACGAGGATCCCACCTCCGCCCACGCCAACCTGGACCAGCGGCACCTGTGGCCGGCGCCGGTGGGCGCGTACCCGGCCGGCGCCTCGCCGCTCGGGGTGCACCAGCTCGTCGGCGACGTGTGGGAGTGGACCTCGACGACCTTCCGCGGGCATCCCGGCTTCACCGCCTTCCCGTACCGGGAGTACTCCGAGGTCTTCTTCGGCGACGACCACCGGGTGCTGCGCGGCGGCTCGTTCGGCACCGACCGGTCCGCCTGCCGGGGCACCTTCCGCAACTGGGACTACCCGATCCGGCGGCAGATCTTCAGCGGCTTCCGCTGCGCCCGGGACGCCACCGCCGAGGAGGCCCGCGGGTGACGGCCGGCCACCCGGGGTCGGGGGCGGGCCGCTGATGTGCCGGCACCTGGCGTACCTCGGGCCGCCGGTCGCCCTGCGCACCCTGCTGCTCGACCCGCCGTACTCGCTGCTGCGCCAGTCCTGGGCGCCGCGCGACATGCGCGGCGGCGGGACGGTCAACGCCGACGGGTTCGGGGTCGGCTGGTATCCCCGCGACCCGGCGCCGGGGCAGCGACGCGACGGCGGGGGCGAGCCGGCGCGCGGCGGCGGCACGCCGGTGCGCTACCGGCGGGACACGCCGATCTGGAGCGACCCGACGCTGCCGGAGCTGGCGGCGGCGACCAGCAGCGGCGCGGTGCTGGCCGCCGTCCGGTCGGCCACCGTGGGGATGCCGGTGGTGGCCACCGCCGCGGCGCCGTTCGCCGACGGCCGCTGGCTGTTCAGCCACAACGGGGTGGTCCGGGGCTGGCCGGACTCGGTGGCCGGGCTCGCCGCCGAGCTGCCGGTGCGCGACCTGCTCACCCTCGACGCGCCGACCGACTCGGCGCTGCTCTGGGCCTTGGTCCGGCACCGGCTGCGGGCCGGCGCCGAGCTGGCGGATGCGGTCGCCGGGACCGTCGCGGCGGTGACCGGGGTCGCCCCCGGTTCGCGGCTCAACCTGCTGCTCACCGACGGCAGCACGGTGGTGGCCAGCGTGGCCGGGCACGCCCTGTCGGTGCTCGCCACCGCGGACTCGGTCCTGGTGGCCTCCGAGCCCTGCGACGACGACCCGGCCTGGCGTCCGGTGCCGGACGGGCGGCTGGTGGTGGCCACCACGTCCGGCGTCCGGCTGAGCGCCCTGGTGGGCGCATGACCTCCGGCCGGCGGCGGCACCCCACCGGCCCGGTTCGCGGTACCGCAACAGGCAGACACGCATCGAGGCGAAGGGACGGCTGATGAGCGCGGAGCCACTGGAGATCTACCTGGAGGAGCAGGACATCGGGCGGAGCCTGCGGGAGGACGTCCGGGCCGGGCTGACCGCCCGACCCAAGTGGCTGCCACCGAAGTGGTTCTACGACGCCCGGGGCAGCGAGCTGTTCGAGGAGATCACCCGGCTGCCGGAGTACTACCCGACCCGGGCCGAGCGGGCGGTGCTGGCCGAGCGGGCCGGTGAGATCGCCGACTGCACCGGTGCGAAGACCCTGATCGAGCTCGGTTCGGGCTCGTCGGAGAAGACCCGGCTGCTGCTGGACGCCTTCACCCGGCGCGGCGGCCTGGGCACCTTCGTCCCGCTGGACGTCTCGGTCAGCGCGCTGCGCCAGTCCACGGCGCAGATCGCCACCGACTATCCGCAGTTGCGGGTCCGCGGCATCGTCGGCGACTTCACCCGGCAGCTGGACCGGCTGCCGACCGGTGGGCGGCGGCTGGTCGCCTTCCTCGGCGGCACGATCGGCAACCTGCTGCCGATCGAGCGGGTCGAGTTCCTCACCGCCATGCGCGCCGCCCTGGAGGCCGGTGACTGGCTGCTGATCGGCACCGACCTGGTGAAGGACCCGGCGGTGATCGTGCCGGCGTACGACGACGCGGCCGGGGTGACGGCGGACTTCAACCGCAACGTGCTGCGGGTGATCAACCGCGAGCTGGGCGCGGACTTCGACCCGGAGGCGTTCGACCACGTGGCGGCGTGGGACCCGGAGCAGGAGTGGATCGAGATGCGGCTGCGGGCCCGCCGGCCGATGCGGGTACGCGTGCTGGACCTGGACGTGGAGTTCGCCGCGGGGGAGGAGCTGCGTACGGAGATCTCGGCGAAGTTCCGGCCCGAGCGGATCCGGGCGGAGCTGGCGGCGTCGGGCTTCGTCACCGAACACTTCTGGACCGACCCGGGTGGCCTGTTCGGGGTGAGCCTGGCCCGCGCGGACTGAGCCCCGCCCGGCCCGGGTGGCGGTCGGCCGGCGGTGAGCCCGTTCACCCCGGCCGGCCGATCCGGGGTGGGTCGGCTAGGCTGGTCGGCGCGAAGGGGAGTAGCCCCCAATGTCGTGGTCGACATGCTGACGCGTTCCGCGTCCGGCCACGCGGCCCCACCGGCGGTGGGGCGGGCGAGACCTTCGACTCAGGCTGTGCACACGCAGCCGGGTCGAGGGCGCCCCGTACCTTGTCCCGGCTCGGATCGGGAAGGTTGTCATGGAAGGTTTCCTCGTCGCGCTGGTCGTCAGCTTCGGCGTCATCTTCGTCGCCGAACTGGGCGACAAGTCCCAGCTGATGGCGCTGGCCTTCGCCACGCGCTACAAGCCGGTCACCGTTCTGATCGGCATCACCGTCGCCACCGCGGTGGTGCACCTGGTCTCGGTCGGCATCGGCTACGGCCTCGGCGCCACCCTGCCTACCGGCTGGATCTCGCTCATCGCCGGTCTTGCGTTCCTCGCCTTCGGCGCCTGGACCCTGCGCGGGGACGAGCTGACCGAGGCCGAACGGCGCAAGGCCGAGCAGTCCAGCAAGTCCGCGATCATCGCGGTCGGGGTGGCGTTCTTCCTGGCCGAGCTGGGTGACAAGACCATGCTGGCCACCATCACCCTGGCCACCAAGTACGGCTGGTTCGGCACCTGGCTCGGCTCGACGGTCGGCATGGTCGCCGCGGACGCGCTGGCCATCCTGGTGGGCCGGCTGCTCGGCAAGAAGCTGCCGGAGAAGGCCATCAAGTACGGCGCCGCGGTGCTCTTCGCGATCAGCGGCCTGTGGCTGATCCTGGAGGCGGTGCGCGAGCTGACCTGAGCGCCGACTACCGGCCCCGGGGACGGGTAACGCCTGCGGGTGAGGCTGGAGGAGCTGCTGCACCAGGGCGACCAGGTCGTGGTCGCCGTGGTGGAGATCGCCGGCGCAGTGATCATCTTCGTCGGTGCGGTCTGGGCGGCGCTGCGGTTCGTCGTCGACGGGCTGCGGCGCCGCGACGCCGCCGTGTTCACCCCGATCCGGTTGTCGCTGGGCCGGTTCCTCACCCTGGGCCTGGAGTTCCAGCTCGCCGCGGACATCCTGCGTACGGCGGTCTCGCCGACCTTCGACCAGATCGCCAAGCTGGCCGCGATCGCCACCATCCGGACGGCGCTCAACTTCTTCCTGCGCCGGGAGATCGCCCAGGAGCAGCAGCAGGTGGGCCGGCCCGGGCCGCCGCCGTGATCGCGGCGCTGGTCGCCGCGGCGGGGCTGGTCTCCGGGCTGGCGGTGTTGATCGGCACCGGATCCTGGCGGACCGCGCTGCGGGTGCTGCTGGACCTGCTGACCGCCGCCGGTCTGCTGCGCCTCGGCGTCGACCAGGGCTGGACCGAGCTGGCCGGCGCGGCGGCGATCATCGGGCTGCGCCGGGTGCTCTGGTCCGTGCTGGCGGCCGGGCCACGGGCGCCGTTGTTTCGGCGCTCCGGAGGCGGGAACGATCACGGTTGGACAGTGCTCCGCGAACCGGGAGAAAGCGGGAGGATCACCGCATGAGCAAGCATGACGAGCCCAACGAGTACGGCTTCGCCGGTGGTGCCACCGCCCCCGAGCCGCCGCCCGGCGGACGCCCGGACGAGCAGGACCGGGCCGAGGCCGTGGCCGTCCCCGGCGACGACCTCACCGAACCGCTGACCGACGCGCTCGGCGACACCGAGGAGGAGCGCGAGCAGCGCGCCGGGCAGCACCGCCGGTGACCGCAGGTCCGGTGGCGCGGTCGACGCGCCACCGGACCTCCCCGACGGCGGCTCAGGCCTCCCGGCCGGGCCGCTCCTGGTAGACGCCGGCACCCCGTCGCCGTCGGCGTCGCGGGCCTCCAGCTCGGCGATCCGCCGGTAGACCCTGTTCCGCCGGACCAGCACGATCGAGGCCAGCACGGCTGCGGTGACCGACCCCGCCAGTACGGCGAGCTTGACCCGTTCGTCCGCGGCACTGCCCACCCCGAACGCCAGCTCCCCGATCAGCAGGGACACGGTGAACCCGATGCCGGCCAGCAACGCCACCCCGACCAGCTCCGTCCAGCTGATGTCCTCGTCGAGTTCGGCGCGGGTGAAGCGGGCCAGCAGGTAGGTCGAGCCGAAGATCCCGATCGCCTTGCCCAGCACCAGACCGGCCGCGATGCCGAGCACGATCGGGTCGGTGAGCACCGCCCCGAGGTCGGCTTCGCGCAGGGACACGCCGGCGGCGAAGAAGGCGAAGACGGGCACCGCGAAGCCGGCGGAGACCGGCCGCCAGCGGTGTTCCAGGTGCTCGGCCAGGCCGGGGCCGCTGCCCCGGCACCGCCGAGTCGACGAGCTGCGACCTGGGCCTCACCGGGGGGTCGGCAGCGCCTCCCGGATCGCGGACCGGTGGGTGCAGAGCGCCTCCATCCGCTTCACCAGCTCCGCCGCGTCGCCGTACGGGTCCAGCGCGCGAACCTCCTCCGGGCGCAGCGCCGGCACCCGCACGTGCGAGATCAGCGGGTGCAGCGGGCGGCTGTCGACCTCGTCGGCGCCGAAGAGGTCCTCGTGCAGCTTCTCGCCGGGGCGCAGCCCGGTGAAGACGATCTCGGCGCCGCCCGGCGCCTCGTCGGCGAGCCGCCGCGCCACGTCGGCGATTCGGACCGGCTCGCCCATGTCCAGCACCAGCGCCTCCCCGCCCCGGCCGATCGAGGCGGCCTGGAGCACCAGCTGCACCGCCTCCTGCACGGTCATGAAGTACCGGGTGACGTCCGGGTGGGTGACGGTGATCGGCAGTCCGGCGCGCAGCTGGGCCTCGAACGCGGTGAGCACCGAGCCCCGGCTGGCCAGCACGTTGCCGAACCGGACGCTCAGGTACGCCCCGCCGAACCGCTCGGCGTAGTGGGCGGTGAGCCGCTCGGTGAGCCGCTTGGAGTAGCCGAGCACGCTGACCGGGTCGGCCGCCTTGTCGGTGGAGATGTTCACGAACTCGGCCACGTCCCGGCACGCGTCGAGCACGTTCAGGGTGCCCAGCAGGTTGGTCTTGACCGCCTCACCGGGGTGGCGCTGCAGGAGGGTGAGGTGCTTCAGCGCGGCGGCGTGGAAGACCACGTCCGGCTGCCGGTCGGCGATCACCCGGGCGATCCCGTCCCGGTCCCGGATGTCGGCCAGGATCAGCTCCGGCCCGTCCAGCATCGCCCGGCCGTCCAGCGACATCTGCAGGGCGTGCAGCGCGGACTCGTCCCGGTCGAGCATCATCAGCTCGCCGGGGTCGCAGCGGGCGATCTGCCGGCACAGCTCGGAGCCGATGGAGCCGCCCGCGCCGGTGACCAGCACCCGCCGCCCGGCCAGCCCGTTGCGGTCCACCGCCAGTTCGGCGACCCGCTGGGCGCGGCCGAGCAGGTCGGTGATCTGCACATCGCGTACGTCGGTCACCGCCACCGGGCGGTCGAGCAGCTCGTGCACCGGGGGGAGCACCTTGAAGGCCGCCCCGGCCTGCAGCGTGCGCCCGCGGACGTCCCGCACCAGCTCCGGGTCGGCGTGCCCGGTGGCGAGGATGACGGTGTCCGCGCCGGTGGCCCGGACGGCGTCGGCGAGCTGCTCGCGACCGCCGAGCACCCGGACTCCGGCGAGCCGCATGTTCCGGTGCTCGCGGTCGTCGTCGAGGAGGCCGACCGGGCGGTACCGGCCGGCGGGGTCGTCGAGCAGCACGCGGAGCAGCCGCTCGCTGGTGCCGTCGACGCCGTAGACCAGGGCCCGCGAGGTGGAGGGGACGGCCTGCGCCCGCTGCTCACGGTGGAACCGGAAGGTCGCCCGGCTGCCCATCATCAGCAGCAGGGCGATCGCGCCGCCGACCAGCGGCGTGCTGGCCGGGATCGGCCGGGAGTGCACCGGCAGCAGCACCGCCAGCGCGAGGGCGATGGTCACCGCGCCGGCGGCGGCCAGGTCCCGGACGTCTCCGGCGCTGCCCAGGGGGTGCCGCCCCCACAGCACGAGGCGGACCCGGTTGAGGCCGGCGTGCACGGCCGCGCAGGCGAGGGCGGCGCCCAGGACGAGCGCGCTGATCCGCTCGGTGAGGTCGAATTCGTACCGGGTGGTGGCGGCGGCCAGAAAACCCGCGCACCAGGCGGCGGCGTCCAGCGTTAACAGAGACAGGGCCCGGACGCGCCGGTGGTTCGCCATGGGTGTGGCCGGGTTCGTCGAGGTGGGCGATGCGGGGTTCATGGGCTCCCTCTGGTTGCGGGTAGCCGCCTGAGGGGGTTTGCGGCAATTTGAGTTCTAAATCGTCTACATTCGGTTCGTGCTCGTCTAGCGTCCTGTGGGGGTTTTCATCCTTACACGACGAGTGTCGCTACTAGGGGGTTTTTCGTGCAGCTCAGCGGTGTTGTCCGTTCCGAGGGGAGGGCGGCCTGATGGACGTACGCAGCAGCCTGCGCCTGATTCGCCGCAACTGGTGGGTCGTGGTGGTCACGGTGATGGTCGCCCTCGGCGCTTCCGCCCTCGTCACCGTGCGCAGCGTGCCCCGGTACGAAGCCTCGGCGACGTTCTTCGTCACCACGTCCAGCAAGGGGGTCGGCGAGGCGTACCAGGGCAACTTCCTGATGCAGCAGCGCGTCAAGTCCTACGTCGACCTGCTGCGCAGCGACCGCCTGGCGCAGACCGTCGTGGCGAGGACCCCGCTCGGGCTCACCGCCGACCAGGTCCAGAGCCGGATCACCGCCGCCTCCGTGCCGGACACGGTGCTGCTGCGGGCCACCGTCACCGACACCGAGGCCGCCCGCGCCCTCAAGCTCACCGAGGCCGTCTCCGCCGAGTTCGTGAGCCTGGTCAAGCAGGTCGAGACGCCCCCCGACGGCGGCGGGGCGACGATCAAGGTCGAGGTGATCAGCGGTCCCCGGGTCGGCTCGACGCCGGTGTCGCCGAACCCGGTCCGCAACCTGACCCTCGGGGCACTGGCCGGGCTGCTCGCCGGCCTGGCGCTGGCGGTGCTGCGTACCCGCCTCGACACCCGCCTGCGCGACTCGCTGACCCTGCAACGGGTGACCGGCAGCCCGCTGCTGGGCGAGATCCCCTTCGACAGCAGCGCCCGCTCGGCGCCGCTGATCATCGGGGACGCGGCCAACTCGGCGCGCGCGGAGGCGGTCCGCAAGCTGCGTACCAACCTGCGCTTCGTCGACGTCCACGAGCCGGCCCGGGTGATCGCGGTGACCAGCGCGCTCCAGGGGGAGGGGAAGACCACGCTCTCCTGCAACCTGGCCATCGCGCTGGCCGAGGCGGGCTGGCGGGTGGCGCTGGTCGACGCCGACCTGCGCCGGCCGAAGGTCGCCGACTACCTCGGCCTGGAGTCCGGGGTCGGCCTGACCGACGTGCTCCTCGGCGACGTGCAGGTCGGCGACGTCGTGCAGCGCTGGGGGGACAAGTCCCTGCTGGTGCTGCCCAGCGGCTCGACCCCGCCCAACCCCAGCGAGCTGCTCGGTTCCAAGGCGATGGCCGACCTGCTGGTGGTGCTGCGCCAGTCGGCCGACATCGTGGTCATCGACACCGCGCCGCTGCGCACGGTCACCGACGGCGTGGTGGTCGCCGTGCAGGCCGACGGCGCGCTGCTGGTCAGCCAGCACGGGCGCACCGACCGCACGCACGTGGCCGCGGCCGCCCAGTCGTTGCAGTCGGTCTCCGTCCGGCTGCTCGGCTGCGTCCTGAACATGGCGAAGATGGCCAAGGCCGACGCGTACGGCTACGAGAGCTACAAGGTGCTGGTGCCGCCGCAGGGGGGTGCCGTCCCGGTGGACGGCGCCCGGTCCGCGACCGCCGGGGCGCACGCCCGCGGCGGTCCCGTCCACGACGAGACCCAGCAGCTCACCCGGTTGCCTCGATGAGCGCCGCGACCGGCAGTACGGCGCGCTCGATCTGCCGGGCGCAGCGCCGGAAGTCCTCGGCGGTGCCGCCGATCGGGTCGAAGAGGTCGTCGGCGCCGGGGGCGGCGGGTTGCAGCCGCCCCCGGCAGCGGGCGGCGGCCTGCACCGCCGTGCGCAGCACGCCGCCGTCCGCGCCGGCCGGTCGCCCGGCGGCCTCGGCGAGACGGGCGAACTGGTGCAGGGTGAAGGTGCGGTGCAGCGCGGCGGGAGCCAGCGAGACGCACAGGGAGCGCTGCCGCCGGCTCGCGGTGAGCACCAGCCCGGCGTCGAGGAGGTGCTCGGGTCGCAGCCGGCGGCTGCGGAAGCCCGCCGGGTCGGTTCCGGTCCCGGCGGCGACCTGCGCGGCGTACGGATGCATCGCCCGGCCGTCCTCGGCGGCGGTGCCGGCGCTGGCGACCTCGACCGGAAGCTTCTCCATCAGCTTCGCGGCCAGGTACTCGGCCATCGGGGACCGGCACAGGTTGGCATGGCAGACGAAGAGGATGCGGTCGGCCACGGAGGCCCCTTCCGACGGCGTCGGGGTGACGGCTGCGCCGGCCGGCGCGGGTCGGCCGGCCGGTGAGGGGCGGACCAGATCCTATGCCGACGCACCGGCGGGACCGGGCCCCGCCGCGCCGGACCGATCCGGAGGCGCCCGATGAAGATCGGTGTCCTGTCGTACCACTTCCCGCCGGAGCCGGCGTTCGTCCCGGGGAGCCTCGCCGAGGAGTTGGCCGCCCGCGGCCACGAGGTGCGGGTGCTCACCGGCTTTCCGGACTATCCCGGCGGTCACGTCTATCCGGGCTGGCGGCAGCGTTGGCGGCACCAGACGCACAGCGAGCGGCTCACCGTCCGCCGGGTGCCCCGGTACGCCCGCGGCGACGGCTCGGCCGGCTCCCGGATGGCCGCGTACCTCTCCTTCGCCGGTAGTGTCGCGGTGGCCGGCCGGCGGTACTTCGCCGACATCGACGCCTTGTACGTCTTCCAGCTTCCGCCCACCACCTTCGCCACCGCCGCCCTGCTGCGGTTGCTGGGCCGGGTGCCGACCGTGCTGCACGTGCAGGACGTCTGGGCGGACGAGGACGAGGCCGCCCGGCCCGCCGAGCAGCGCCGCTGGGCGGGGCGGATGGGCGCGACGATGTCCCGGGTCTACCGGGAGGCCGACGCGATCGCGGTCGCCGCGCCGGCGATGGGGGAGCTGGTGACGGCCGCCGGCGCCGACCCGGCCCGGGTGAAGCTGGTGCTCAACTGGACCGACGAGCGGATCTTCCGCCCGACGGAGCCGTCCCGGGCGGCGCGGGACCTGGTCCGCCGGGGCGACCGCACCGTGGTGATGCACGCCGGCACCATCGGCCGGCGTCAGGGCCTGGAGACCGCGGTACGCGCCGCGGCGGCGCTCGGCGACCGGATGGACCTGGTGCTGGTCGGCTCGGGCGGGGAGGAGCGGCGGGTGCGGGGGCTCGCCGACCAGCTCCGGGCCGACAACGTGCGCTTCGTCGAGCGGCGCTCCGCGCTGGAGATGCCGGATCTCTACGCGGCGGCGGACTATCAGCTGGTGATGCTGCGGGACCTGCCGGAGCTGCGCGGGAGCGTGCCCGGCAAGCTCCAGGCCGCCCTCTGCTGCGCGGCGCCGGTGGTCGCGTCGGCCGGCGGGGACACCGTGGAGCTGGTGGAACGGGCCCGCGCGGGCCTGTCCTGCGGGCCGGAGGACTGGGCGGCGCTGGCGGACCGCTTCTGGCTGGCCTCCACCATCCCGGCCGAGGCGCGGACCGAGATGGGCCGGCGCGGCCGGGAGGCGTACCTGCGGGAGATGTCGTTGCGGGCCGGGGTGGACCGGATCGAGCGGATGTTGCAGGAGGCCGGCCACCCGGCCCGGGGCACCGCCGCGGCGGAGCCCAGCGCCCTCGGATAGGGGATTTCGGCGGCGGTCCGTCCGGATCGCGGTCGACGATCGTTGTTCATCGCGGAAGACGCGTTCGATGGCGTGTGTCCGTTTCGGAGTGGAGTGTGGTGTGACCGAGAAGGGTGTGTCGGATCGCCGGCGGTCGCGGCGGCGCAGGAGGGCGAAGATCCGTCGGGCCCTGCTCGGGTCCCTGGTCGTCGGCTCGCTGGTGCTGCTCGGCGTCGGCTGGGTCGCCTTCCGTGGCTGGCAGGCCCGGGCGCACCTGGTGAACGCGGCGGGGCTGGCCCGCGAGCTCAGCGCCGACGTGATCTCCGGCGACGTCGACCGGGCGCAGCGCACCCTGGCGGCCCTCCAGGAGCAGTCCGCCAAGGCCCGCTCGGCGACCGGGGACCCCGGCTGGCGGCTCGGCGAGCGCGCCCCCTGGGCCGGTGACGACCTCAGCGCCGTACGCCAGATCGCGGTCGCCGTCGACGAGTTGGCTCGGGGCGCGTTTCCCAGCCTGCTGCGCACGGACCTGGCGTCGCTGGTGCCCCGCGGCGGACGGCTGGACCTGGACCGGCTGACCGCCGTGTCGGGTGAGCTCACCGCGGCCGACCGGGTGGTCCAGGAGGTCCGGTCACGGCTGGCCGCCGTGCCGCAGGAGAGTCTGGTCAGCCAGATCCGGGTGGCGCTCGCCGCGTTGCGCACCGAGATGGACCGGTTGGCGGGGCTGACCGGCGCCGCCGAGCGGGGCGCGAAGCTGCTGCCGCCGCTGCTCGGCGCCGACGGGCCGCGAAGCTATCTGCTGCTGTCGCAGAACCCGGCCGAGTTGCGGGCGACCGGCGGCATGATCGGCGCGTACGCCGTGGTCCGGGCCGAGGACGGCCGGATCCGCATGGTCGAGCAGGGCACCAGCGTGAAGATCGGCCGGTTCGTGCCGCCGCTGCCGGTCCCGAAGCAGGCTCGGGCGCTCTGGAGCGACCTGCCGGGCATGTATCCGGCCGACGTCAACCTCACCCCGCACTTCCCGACGGCGGCCGCCCTCTACCGGGAGATGTACCGGCGGCGCGGCGGCTCGACGGTCGACGGGGTGCTGGCGGTCGACCCGGTGGTGCTGTCGTACCTGCTCACGGCGATCGGCCCGGTCACCGTCGCCGGTGGGCCCGCGCTCACCGGCGACGGGGCGGTCCGGACGTTGCTCAGCGACGCGTACCGGGACCTCGACGACGAACAGCAGGACGGCTACTTCGCCGCCTCCGCCGCCGCGGTGTTCAACGCCCTGTTCACCAGAAATGTAGATCCCCGAGTGCTTTTGTCGGCTTTTGACCGATCGATCACGGAAGGGAGGTTACTGTTCTGGAGTGCCCGATCTGAGGAGCAGAAGATGCTGGACGACAGCCGGTTGACCGGAGCCCTTCCGCTGAAGGACGCCGTGCCGACCGTCGGGATCTTCCTCAACGACGGCAGCGGCGCGAAGCTCGGCTACTACCTGCGTCCGGGAGCGACGCTCACGGTCGGGGCCTGCCGCGCCGACGGCCGACGCGAGCTGCGCCTGCGCTTCACGCTCCACTCCGTCGCCCCCTCGTCCGGGCTCAGCAAGTCGGTACTCGGACTCGGACTGGCCGGCGACCCGTACACCATCCGCACCCTCGTCTCCGTCTACAGCCCGGCCGGCGGCTCCGTGCTCGACGGCCGGCTCGACGGCCGGACGCTCGGGCTCGGCGGCGGCTTCGACGGGCCACGCCAGGTCGCCCTCGCCACCGTCGAGGTACGGCCCGGGCGGACCCGGACCCTCGACGTCGGCCTGCTCACCGGCAAGAACCCGGCGGACAGTGCGGCGCTACGACTCACCCCCACCGCCACCCCATGGACCACCCAAGTTGTCACCGCACCAAGCTGTGCACAGTAGGAGGGAACCCATCATGCGGCGAAACCGCATCATCATGGCGCTCGCGGCCGGCTTGGCCCTGGTGGCCGCCGTGCCGGTGGCGGCAGGAGCGGCGCAGCCGCAACCGCTGCCGGATCCGACACCGTCGGCGAGCGTGACCCAACCACCGCCGGACTACCCGCCGGTCACCACCCTGACGGTGGATCCGACGACCACCACCCCGGGTCAGCTGGTCACGCTGAACGGCACCGGCTTCCTGCCGAACGAGCTCGTCGACATCGACGTCACCATCACCGGGCTGCCGATCGCCGCGCCCGCCGCGGTGACCGCCCGGCGCGCTGACGGCAGCACGGTTGCGATGGCCGCCGTGGCGTACGCCGCGGCGCCGAACCCCGCCCCCAGCTACAGCGGCGGTGGGGCGCCACCGGTCCTGCACTTCACCGTGCGGGCCGACGCCTTCGACGACTTCGTCACCTCCTACCGGGCGACCCGTCCGGGCGTCTACACCTTCACCGCGACCGGCCGGACGTCCGGGCGGACCGCCCAGGCGACGCTGACCGTCATCGCCGGCCCGCCCGCCACCAGGCCGCCGCACCACCGGCTGCCGGTCACCGGCGCCAGCCTCGGCACGCCGATGAAGCTCGGTGGCGGCCTGGTCGGCGCCGGGGCGGTCATGGTGCTGCTGACCCTGGCCTGGCGGCGCCGTCGGCTGGACGGCTGAGCACGACCGAACGTTTTCCTTCCCTGGAAACAGGTGGGCGCCCGTCGGATCCTCGAGATCCGGCGGGCGCCCGCCCGTGTGTCGCAGCGGATGGCGGGTCCGCCGCTGCCGACACGCCCCGCGGCCCGGCGGTGCGGGACATCGGGCGGATCGGCGGGCAGGATGCCGGAATGGCTGTCGCCTCCTGGTCGGACCGTACCGGTGTGGTGGTGTTGCCCAGCGGGGCGCGGGTACGCGGCCGGCCCGCCCGGGCGCCGGCGTCACCGGCCGACTTCACCCTGCTCCTCGTCGACGGGCCGGTGCCCGAGTGGGCGTGGCGGCGGGTACGGTGGCCCGACTTCTGGATACCGCTGGACCGGGCCGACGCGCTGGACGCGCTGGGTGAGGCGCTGCGCCGGGCGTACGCGGGGGAGCGGGTCGAGGTGGCCTGTCGGGGCGGCATCGGCCGGACTGGGACGGCGCTGGCCGCGCTGGCCGTGCTGGACGGGCTGCCGGTGGACCGGGCGGTGACCTGGACGCGTGCCAACTACCACCGCCGGGCCATCGAGACCCCGTGGCAGCGGCGCTGGCTGCGCTCCCTGCGCCGTCCGGCAACCGAGCTGCCGCCGCCGAACGCGGCGGGGCCGGCGGGTTGACGGCGGCTGTCAACCTGATGCCGGAGCGCGGGCGTCGCCCGCCACATCGGGGAGGTCCGCCATGAACACGTCGCAGTACCGCCGCGCGCCGGCCGGAATGCCGTCCGGGGTCCCGTCCCGGGCGTTCGCGATCGTCGGATCGGTGCTGGCCGCGGTGCTCGTGCTGATCGTCGCCGCCGGCGCCCTGGTCAGCGGCTTCGACAAGACCGCCGGCGGGGAGGTCGGCGTGGTGCGCAACGGCGGCTGGCTGGACGACAACCGGGTCCGTCAGGTGGTGCCCGCCGGGTCGGCCCGCACCTGGACCGGCCTCTACTCCACCATGCACCGCTATCCGGCCCAGCAGCGCTTCTACACCATCACCGCCGACCCCGCCCGGGGCGACAAGACCGGCGTGGACGTGGTGAACACCCCCTCCAGCGACGGCGTGGAGATGGGCATCGAGGGCACCATCTACTTCACCCTCAACCTGAACGCCAAGGCGCTCGAGCAGTTCGACACCAAGTTCGGCACCCGGCAGTTCCGCGGCGTCGACGGCACCCTGCGCTACGCCTACGACGGCGACGAGGGCTGGAGCAGCTTCCTCGACGCGATCGTCCGGCCGGTCATCGACAACGACCTGCGCATCCAGATCAGCAAGTTCCGCTGCGCCGAGCTGGTCTCCAGCTGCGCCCTGGTCCAGAACGGCGCCCAGCGGGCCCCGGCCGCCGGCCCGGGCGACCCGGACGCGGCGGGACAGGCCAACAACACCAACATCGCCAAGGTCCAGGAGGCGGTGAACGAGAGCCTGCCCAAGGACCTCGCCGAGATGCTCGGCGGTGACTTCTTCGAGGGCATAAAGTTCAACCTGGCCCGGGTGACCCTGCCGCAGGCCGTCCAGGAGGCGGTCAACAAGGCCCAGGCGGCGTACGCGGCGGTCAGCGAGGCCCAGGCCAAGGTGGCCCAGGCCCGGGCCGAGGCCGACGCGAACAAGACCCGCCAGCAGGGCTACAACGCCTGCTCCGCGTGCGCGCAGATCGACATCATCAAGGCGCTGCCGCCCGGCGTCACCACGTACGCGCCGGGCGCCGGAGCCACCGTACCGCTGAAGTGAGGGGGGTGGCCCGGTGGTGCGGGTGCTGATCCTGCTCCTCCCGCTGGTCGTCGCGATCCTCCCGCTCTGCCTCGCGGTCGGGCGGGCGGTGGACCGGCGGGCCGCCCGCGCGGCCCGCTGGCAGGTGGTGCACTACGGCCGGGACGGGCACACGGTCGTCGCGGTGGGGCTGCTGCCCCGCCGCGGCGGCGCTCCGCTCGACGAGCACGTGGTGGACCGGATCCCGCAGGCCGATCCGGAGTGGACCACCCGGTTCCTGCGTGCGCGGGAGGTGGCCGAGGAGCGGGCATTCCACCTCAACTCCGGCGGGACGGCCCTGCCGGGCTGATCGCGCGCCACGCCGGGGTGGGTCACCCGCCATCCGATCTTCCCCGCTACCCTCCTCATCCATGAGAGGACGGGCCCTGGCAGCCGCGGTCACCGCCGCCGTACTCGTGACGACGCCGGTCCCGGCGGTCGCCGGCCCCCGGGCCGCCGCCGCCCCGGCCGGCACGCCGGTGCCGTGCCCGCACACGGTGCCACCGGCGGCGGCCCGGCCGCCCAGGCCCGTGCCGCCGCCCGCGGTGCCCGAGGCGCAGCGGGTGGGCGGCGACGCCCTGGCCACCCCCGGCCTGATCGTCCCGCCCGGCACGCCCGCGCCGCCGGCGCTCACCGCGACCTCCTGGGTGGTCGCCGACCTGGACAGCGGCGCCGTGCTCGGCGCCTGCGGCCCGCACGAGTACGGCACCCCGGCCAGCACCCAGAAGCTGCTGCTGGCGGCCACCATGATGCCGAAGCTCGACCCGAAACAGCTGGCCACCGTCACCCGGCCCGACCTGGACATCGAACCGGGCAGCTCGGCGGTCGGCCTGGTGCAGGGCGGCCGCTACCGGGTGGAGACCCTCTGGCTGGGGCTGCTGCTCAACTCCGGCAACGAGGCGGCCAACCTGCTCGCCCGACTCGGCGCCGGGTCGGTGCCCGCCGGGGTCGCGGCGATGAACGCCAAGGCCCGCGAGCTGGGCGCGTTGCAGACCCACGCGGTGACCCCCTCCGGCCTGGACGGCAGGGGCCAGTTCACCAGCGCGTACGACCTGGCGTTGATCGGCCGGGCGTGTTTCGCCATCCCCGACTTCCGCCGGTACGCGCTGACCCGCAGCACCACGATCCCGGCCCAGCCGGCGCTGAAGCAGACCGGTTTCCAGATCCAGAACGAGAACAAGCTCATCTACAACTACCCGGGGGCGCTGGGCGGCAAGACCGGCTTCACCGAGCTGGCCCGGCACACCTACGTCGGCGCGGCGCAACGCGCCGGCCGGCGGCTGGTGGTGACCCTGCTCGGCGCGGAGCGCTACCCGTTGGCCGGCTGGAAGCAGGGGGCCGCCCTGCTGGACTGGGGTTTCTCCCTGCCGAAGGACGCCTCGGTGGGCCGGCTGGTGAAGCCGGGGGAGCTGACCGCGGAAGAGGCGGCACCGGCCGCCTCGCCCCCGCCGGCGGCCTCCGAGCCGGACCCGGCCGACACCCCGGGGACGGCGGCGGCGTACCGGGCCGCCGAGGACTGGACCCGACGGTGGTGGCCGGTGGCGGCCGGGGCGGGCGTGGTGCTGTTCGTGCTGGTGACGGTGCTCCTGATCCGCAGCCGGGGGGATCGCGGTCGGCGCCGTCGCGGTCCGGGCCGGCGCCGGGCCGCCTGACCCACGCCGACCGGGACCTGCCCGACCACCCCCGCGACGACCACACCGCCCACCAGGCCCGTACGACGACGCCGGCCGGCTGACCGGTTGCGGGGTCCCGGCGCCGGGGCCGCGCCTATGGTCGACCCATGGACCGTTCCAGCCTGGCGCCGACCGCGCCGGTCGGCCGTGCCGGGCCACCGACGCCGCGCCGGTAGCCCACAGGTGACGGCCCGGCCCCACCGACCCTCCCCGGCGTCCCTGCTCAGCCTGGCCCTGTCCGGCGCTCTGCTCGCCGCGCTCAGCCTCTGGGCCCGGCACCGCCCACCGGGACCCGTGGAACGCGACCTGTTCCGGCTGCTCAACCGGCTGCCGACGGCGTCCACCCCGGCGCTGGTGGCGGTGATGTCCCTCGGCTCGTACCCGGCCGTCCTCGTGGCGGCCGCGACGGCGACGGCCGCCCGGCGGTTCCGCCTGGCCCTGGACCTGCTGCTCGCGGGGAACCTCGGCTACTGGTCCGCGGTGGCGATCCGGTCGGTGGTGGCCCGCCGACGGCCGGCCGGATACCTGCCGGACGTCCGCCTCCACGCCCACGTCCCCGACGGCTACGGCTACCCCTCCGGGCACGTGGCGGTGGCGACCGCGCTGGGCCTGGTACTGGCCCCCGCGCTGCCCCGGCGGTGGCGCTGGCTGGTCTGGACGGCGATCGGGGCGGTCGGCCTCGCCCGGATCTACGTCGGCGCGCACCTGCCGGTCGACGTGCTGGGTGGGCTGCTGGTCGGCTGGTTCGCGGCCGGCCTGACCCGACTGCTCCCCGGCCACCCCGCGGACGACGGGCGCCGGGACCACCCGCCCGGTCGCCGGGGGTGGCTGGGCCGGGTCGGCCGGCGGGACGTCTTCCTGGTGGTGATGCTGGGCGTGCTGGCGTACCTCCTGCTGCGCCAGCTCCCCCAGGTCCGGCTCGCCGCGCACGCGTCGGCGCACGCCCAACCGGGGTGGGCCACCGCCACCCTGTGCGCCGCCGCCGCCACCTACCCGCTCAGCGCCGCCGCGCTGCGGCTCGCCACCGCCGAGCGGGTGCCGCTGCGGGAGGCGGTGCTGGTGCAGGTCGCCGCGGCCTTCGCGAACCGGGTCGCGCCCGGCAGCGTCGGCGGCGTCGCGCTCGGCGTGCGGTACCTGCGCCGGCGAGGGTTGTCGGTGCCGGCCGCGGCCACGGCGGTCGCGGTGACCCGGGCGGCCGGCGTCCTGTCGGTGCTCCTGCTGCTGCCGGTGCTGCTGCCGTTCGCCCGGACCACCGGCCGGCACCTCACCGGGGCGGCCACCGGCCGGTCCACGACCGTGCTGCTGGTCGCCTCGGGGGTGCTGGCGCTGGTGGCGGCGGCGCTCGCCGTGCCCCGGCTGCGCGGCCGGGTGCGCTCCGCGCGCCACCAGGTCGCCGACGCGGTCCGGGTGCTGCGGGGCAGCGGGCGGATCCGCCGGTTGATCGTGGTGAGCGTTGGCCTCACCCTCTCCTACGGCGCCTGTCTGTGGTTCGCCCTGCTCGCCGTGGGGCTGCCGGTGGCGCTGTCACCGGTGCCCGCGGTGGTGCTGGTGTGCATCGTGGGGGAGGGGGTGGCAACGGCCGCACCCACCCCGGGCGGCCTCGGCGCCACCGAGGCCGCCCTGGTGTCCGGTCTGCTGCTGGCCGGGATCCCGGTGGCGACGGCCGTGGCCGGCGTGCTGGTCTACCGGCTGGCCAGCTTCTGGATCCCGGTGGCCCCGGGGTACGTCGCGCTGCGGCTGCTGGTGCGGCGGCAACTGGTCTGACTGCCGACCGGCAGGTGACCGGATTGGATCACCCGGCGGTGGGAATGCGCGGCGGATGAGGGAGCAGGGCCGCGGCCGGGTCGTCGTGGTGTCGGCCGACGTGGGCGCGGGCCACGACACCGCGGCCGCCGAGCTGTCCCGGCGGCTGCGCGAGCACGGCTTCCTGGTCGACCGGGTGAACCTGCTGGACACCCTTCCCGCGCCGGTGGGCTGGGCGTTCCGGGAGGCGTACCGGGGGATGCTGCGGTGGCTGCCGTGGGGCTACGAGGCGCTGTTCACCGTCACCAGCCGCTCCCGGGCGTCGGTGGTGCTGGTCCGGGCCCTGCTGCGCCCGGTCCGTCGCCGGATGCGCCGCCGCATCCCGCCGGACACCCGGGCGGTGGTCACCACCTATCCCTTCGCCAACCAGCTCCTCGGGCCGATGCGCCGCCGGCTACGGGTGCCGGTGGTCACCTACGTGACGGACTTCGTGGTCCACCCGACCTGGGTGTCACCCGGCGTGGACGTGTACTGCGCGCTGCGCCACGCCGAGCTGCGCGACGTGTCGGACCCGGTCGAACTGCGCGAGGTGCAACCACTGGTCCCGGCCGCCTTCGCCACCCCGCCGGCCGGGAACCGGGCCCGGGCGCGGGACCGGTTCGGGTTGCCCCGCGACGCCCGGCTGGCGTTGATCGTGGCGGGCGCCTGGGGGGCCGGTGAGGTGGAGACCACGGTGGCCGAGGTCGCCGCGACCGGTCGGGTCCGGCCGGTGGTGGTCTGCGGGCGCAACGAGGCGCTGCGGGAACGGTTGCTCCGCCACCACGAGCACGTGCTCGGCTGGGTCGACGACATGCCGTCGCTGATGCGCGCCGTCGACCTGGTGGTGGAGAACGCCGGCGGTCTGACCTGCCAGGAGGCGCTGGTCAGCGGGCTGCCCGTGGTCACCTACCGGCCGATCCCCGGGCACGGCCGGGCCAACGCCTCGGTGCTGGCCCGGCACGGGCTGACCCGGTGGGTGCCCTCGCCGGAGCAGCTGCGGCCGGCCTTCGACGCGCTGGCCGCCGCCTTCGACGACGACACCGCACCGCGCCGCCCCGGTCACGGTGGACCCGCGGCGCCGCCCGTCCGGGGGAGCGCCCGCCCGGCCGGCCCGGCCGATCCAGCCCGGCTGGTCGCCGAGCTGGCCGTGGCTCCCCCGCCGGCAGGGGTGTCCGCCGGGCGGGTCCGCACCCTGGTGACCGCGCTGGCGGACACCGTGGGTGACGCGATGGCCGTGCTGGTCGCCGTGGCCCAGTCGGCGGCCCTGACCAGGACCGGACGACGGTGAGGCCGCACCCGGGCGGGGCGCCGCCCTGGGCCGTCGCGCTCAACCGGGCGACCCCGGCACTGCGTACCGCCGCCGCGTCGCTCGCCGCGGCGCAGGTCGCGCCGGCCCTCCTCGCCGTGCCCGGGCTGCGGTCGTGGTGCCTGCCCGGGCTGAACGGTGGCGTGGGATCGGGCCGGGTGGCGTTGACCTTCGACGACGGCCCGGACCCGGAGTCGACCCCCTGGTTCCTGGCGGTCCTGGCCGAGCACTCGGCACGGGCGACGTTCTTCGTGCTCGGCTCCATGCTGGAACGCTCCCCGGAGCTGGGCCGGCGGATCGTCGACGCCGGGCACGAGATCGGCGTACACGGTTGGGACCACCGCAACCTGCTGTTGCGCGGGCCGGTGGCGACCTGGCGGGAGCTGTCCCGCACCCGGGACCTGGTGACCGCCGTGACCGGCCGCCGGCCGCTGTTCTTCCGTCCCCCGTACGGGGTGCTCACCGGCGCGGCGCTGCTGGCGGCGCGCCGACTCGACCTGCGGCCCGTGCTCTGGACCTGCTGGGGTCGGGACTGGACCCGCACCGCCACCGGCGACAGCGTCCACGACACCGTCCGGGCGGGGCTCGGGTCGGGCGGGACGATCCTGCTGCACGACTCGGACTGCACGGCCGTCCCCGGCGCCTGGCGGTCCAGCCTCGCCGCGCTGCCCCGGCTGCTCGCCCACTGCCGGCGGCAGGGCTGGACGGTGGGACCGCTGGGCGAGCAGCGGGCACTCGACCGGTGATCGTCGCGGTGCTGGCCGCCCTGGTGGCGGCCTTCGCCTATGCGCTCTCCACCACCATGCACGAGCGCGCGGCGAAGCGGCAGCCGGCGCGGCGGGCGCTGGATCCCCGATTGCTCTGGCGGCTGCTGGGCACCCGGTTGTGGCAGCTCGGCTGGGTCCCGGACGTCGTCGGCACGCTGGCCCAGGCCCTCGCGCTGCGGTACGGGCCACTGGCCGTGGTGCAGCCGCTGATGGCCACCGGACTCTTCATGGCCGTCCTGCTGGAGGCCGCCTGGAACCGGCGGCGGGCGCGCCGCCGCGACCTGGTGGCGACCCTGGTCGGCCTCGCCGGGTTGATCGGCTTTCTGGCCGTCGCGGACCCTCGGGCGGGGGTCGACGCCCCGACCACCACGGCCTGGTGGTGGGTGGCGGCCGGCGTGGGTGGCGTGGTGGCCCTCTGCCTCCTGGCGGCCCGCACCAGCGCCGGCGGGGCCCGGGGGGCGCTGCTCGGCGTCGCCACCGGCGCCCTGTACGGCATGGCCGCGGCCCTGCTCAAGGCGGTGGCGTCCGGTCGGCCCGGCGACCCGCTGGCGCTGCTGACCGATCCGCGCCTGGCCGCGCTGGTCGTGGTGGGCCTGCTGGGCGTGCAGCTCAACCAGAACGCGTTCCAGAGCGGTCGGATCGCCGCCCCGCTGACCGCGCTCACCCTGACCGAGCCGGTGGCCGGGGTGCTGATCGGGGTGACCGCCTTCCACGAGACGCTCTCCCTGGCAGGTGCGCGGGTCCCGCTGCTCCTGGTCGCCGCCGCGGCCATCGTGGTGGGCGTCCGGCTGGCCGGAGGTTCCGCGCCGGCCACCCGGTGACCCGCCGGTGCCCGGGAAGCGGCCGGACCGGCCGCCCCCGGGGCAGGGTCACGGCCGGAGCGGCTCCTCGCCGGCGGCCCGGGCCCGGTCCGCGTCGGCGTCGGCCGTGCCGACCGGCGTGCCGTCGGAGTCGCGGCTGGCGCCGGTGAGATCGGTGTCCGCGCCGGCGTTCGCGGCGTCCGCCCGGGCGTCGTCGGCGCCGACGACGGGACCACCGTCGCGCTCGCCGGCGTCCTCGGTCAGGTCCCCGGCGGCGGCGAGGCCGAGCGGGGCGTATCGGGGGTCGGTCATGGCTCCTCCTTCGATGTCCTTCCCCCGGGCTACCCCAGGCGCCTCGTCACGACACCTGCCGCGTGCCGCCCCGCTCACCGTCCGCCACGCTGCGCACCGGGTGCCGCAGGCCGGCCGGCCTGCGGGCCGACCGGTCCGGTCCTGCCGGGGTGGCCGGACCGTCCGGCGACCGCGGCCGGACCGGTCCCGGCCGGGGCGTACCGGCCGGCTCGCGTTCGGGCACCCACAGGCCGACCCGGGCGCCGCCGTCCGGCCCGACGCCCACCACCACCCGGCCGCCGAGCGCCCCGGCGACCGCCCGCACGATGGCCAGCCCCAGACCGGTGCCGGTGGCGGTGGGCCGGCCCGGCCGGCCGTTGACGAGCCGGGGTACGACCTCCGGCGGGATGCCGGCGCCCGAGTCGACCACCTCCACCGTCCAGCCGCCGGCGTCGCGCCGGCCGACCAGCGCGATCCGGTCGCCGGCCGCGGTGAACTTCACCGCGTTCTCGATCAGGCAGTCCAGGGCCGCCTCCAGCCGCTCAGGGTCCACCCGGCTCCGGCCGACGGCCGACCGGCAGGACCAGTCGCGGTCGGCGGCCGGCGCCCAGCGGCGGACGATCCGGGCCAGTTCCGCGTCGAGGTCGACCAGCCGGGCCTGGGGCTGCTGCTCCAGCTGCATCAGCGTGACCAGGCGGTGCGCGATGCGGGTGGCCTTGTCCAACTCGTCGAGGACCACCGTGGTGTCTTCCACCGTCGACGGCTGGTCGTGGGTGGCGCGCAGCAGTTCGGTGTAGCCGCGGGCGATGGTCAGCGGGGTCCGCAGCTCGTGTGACGCGAGCCGGACCAGCAGTTCCCGTTGGTGCGCGCGGTCCCGCTCGGCCTCCCGCAGCACCCGCATCTGGCGCAGCAGCAGGTGCCGGCGGTGCACGTGCCAGGCCATCACGATGAAGATCACCGCCATCAGCGGCTCCTCGGCGGTCTCCTCCCAGCGGATCTCGCCGACGGCCGCGTGGTGGGCCAGGATCACCCCGGTCGTGGTGGTCACGGCGGCCAGCGCCGCGACCATCCGGGACAACCGCCAGGTGGTGAAGCCGTAGACCAGCGCGAGGCTGATCCAGACCAGGTGGAACGGGACGGTCTCCTCGCCCGGCAGGAACCACATCAGCGCCACGTTGACGGTGGCGAAGACGATCCAGATCCAGGCCAGCAGGCGGTCAGTCGGCGGCGTACGCATAACCCACGCCGCGTACGGTCTCGATCCGGTCGGCCCGGTCGAGCCGGCCGCGCAGCCGGCGCACCGACACGTCGACCACGTTGCTGCCCGGGTCGAAGTGCAGCCCCCACACGTCGGCCAGCAGCTCGTCGCGGCTGCACGGCCGGCCGGCCCGGGTCATCAGGTGCTGCAACAGTAGGAACTCCCGTAGTGGCAGCTCCACCCGGACGCCGTCGACCGTCACCCGCCGCCGGTGCAGGTCCAGGTGCACCGGGCCGATCCGCAGCCACCGGCCGCCGTCGCCGCCCGGCGCGGGGCGCATCCGGGCCCGGACCCGGGCCAGCAGCTCGGCCACGGCGAACGGCTTGCCGAGAAAGTCGGCGGCGCCCGCCTCCAGCACCGCGACCCGGGTGCTGATCTCCGGCACGGCGGACAGGACCAGCACCGGCTGCTCCGGTCGCCGCTCGCGCAACTGGTCCAGCACCTGGCGCCCGTCCAGGCCGGGCAGCATCAGGTCCAGCACCACCAGGTCGAAGTCGCGGCGCAGCGCCGCGTCGAGCCCGGCGCTGCCGGAGGACGCCCGCTCGGTCAGCAGGCCACCGCCCTCCAGCGCCCGGGTGACCAACCGTCCGATCCGCTCGTCGTCCTCGATAACCAGTACCCGTCCCACCGTGCCCCCACAGCCGTCGGTGAAAATCCGGCGCCTCTATGAAGCCCGCCTCACGGTCGTTCACGCGTCCGCCGAACGGGGCTCACTTCTGTCGCGGTTCCGACACGCAGCGACGCCGGGCGGATGACGGTCGGATGACGGCCTCGTCATGAACGGTCCCCGGCGCCGGATCGCGACCCATGCTCCTCACACCAGTCCGGCCGCGCACCCGTCGCGGCGGGCCACCGCTGACCGAGGGGGTGAGGGCATGCCGCGTCGTTCCACCTGGCCGCGCTGGTTCGTGTCCGCCTGTTGCCTGCTGCTCGTCGGGATCGTCGTACCGCCGCGACCGGCCGCCGCCGAACCGACCACCGGCGCGATCACCCTGGCCGTGGTGAGCGCCCGCACGGTCGGGCCGCAGCCGCAGATCCAGCGGGGTGACCCGGTGCCCGACTACCACTGGCTGATCACCGCCGACGACGCCGGCGACCCGCACGACGCCCCGGAGCACTGCCTGCCGGCCCGCGCCGGGGTGGCCAGCGCGCCGGACTTCGCCGACCGCTGCCGCTGGCCGTCCATCCGCAACACCCCCGGGGCGGTGCCGGTGGTCGCCCAGGGCGACCAGGGCACCCTGGCCGCCGGTACGCCCCTGGACGAGCTGCCCGCCGGCCGCTACCTGATCTCGGTCACCGCCGACGGCTACAAGATCGACGGTGAGCACTTCACCGTGACGCCGGGCCGGACCACCGACGTGAGCGTCGGCATGCAGCCGTACCCGCTGCCGCTGGGCACCGTCCGGCTGCGTGTCTTCGAGGACGCCGCACCGGTCGACGGCACGTACGAGGTCGGCGCGGAACACGGGCTGGCCGGGTTCACCGCGCACCTGGCCGACGTGATGGGCGAGGTGACCGTCGACTACTACGGCAACCCGCTGTGCACGCGGTACGCGCACACCGCGCCGGACGTCGACCACCCGACCGGTCGGGTCGTCTTCGACGACGACGGCCGGCCGGTGATCGCGGAGGAGTCCACCGGCTGCCGCAGCGACGCCGACGGCGACATCACCATCCCCAACCTCGGCCCCGACCGGTACGCGGCGCAGGTCGTCGCGCCGGGCGGACGCAGCTGGGTGCAGACCACCACCCTGGAGGGCGGCCACGACTGGGACGTCTGGGTGCAGGAGGGCGACACCGGCTACGACACCGAGCAGACCCTCGGCGGTGAGCCGGTGCCGTACGTCGACTTCGGGTTCGTCTCCCCGACGTCGCTGTCCGGCACCGCCACCGGGGCGATCACCGGCACCGCCGTGCAGGCGTACACCTATGTCGGTGGCCAGGGCGGGGTCACGCTGCCGGCCGACGGGGTGGCCGGGGCGAAGATCGCCGGGCCGGTGGCCCGGCCCTGGGTGGCCCTGTCCGACCTGGGCGACGGCGACCGGATGGTCTACCTGGACCGCGGTGGCGCGGACGGCTCGTTCCGGATTTCGAACGTGCCCGACGGCGACTACCAGCTGACCCTGTGGGACGGCCCGCAGGAGATGCTGCTCGACTCGTTCAACGTCACGGTCAGCGGCGGGCGGACCGTCGACGTCGGGGCGAAGCCGCTGGTCGGCTGGTTCACCGAGATCACCGGCACGGTCTTCGTCGACACCAACGGCAACGGCCGGCAGGACCCGGGGGAGAAGGGCGTGCCGCGCTTCCCGGTGGTCCTCAAGGAACGCGACAACTCCCTGATGGACCAGGGCACCAACAGCGTCGTCACCGACAGCGCCGGGCACTACGCCATCAAGGAGGCGTACCCGCTGACCAAATGGCTGGTGCTGGAGGCGTTCAACACCCGCTACCGGACCACCGGCATCACCGTCCAGGCGCCCAACGAGCCGACCCCGACCACCCTGCTCGGCGCGGCCGTCGACGTCGACGTGCTGCCCATCATCGGGCTCACCGGCCGGGTCGACTGGGGTGTCCAGCCGTACCGGGGGACGGAGAACGGCGGCATCGCCGGCACCGTCACCTACGACACCACCCGCAACGAGCTGGACCCCGCGTACGCGGTCACCGAGCCGTACCAGCCGGGCATCCCCGGGCTGAAGGTCCACCTGTACGCGGTGGTGCGGGACGCCGACGGCGAGCCGGTCCGCGAGGCGGACGGGTCGCTGCGGAAGGGCCCGGAGCTCAACGACGCGTACACCTCGGAGACCTGGCAGCCCGGGCGTGGCTGCACCGCGCGGATGTTCGACGGGCGGCCGCTTACCGACCAGCAGGCCCTGCCGGACTTCGGCCGGGAGGCGGACCAGATGTGCGTGGAGGCCCCGATGATGGGCTTCCAGGCCGCGCCCACCGACAACGACCCGACCAACTTCGGGCAGACCGTCAACGGCAACTACGCCTTCGCCGACTCGAAGCTGAACCTGGTCCCGCCGGGCGACCCGGCCAACCCGGCCCCCGACCACGACCTGCCGCTGTACGCGCCGCTGCCCGACGGGCAGACCGAGCCGCTGCTGCCCGACGACTACCTGGTCGCCGTGGAGAGCCCGGACAACCCGGTCGGCGGTGGCGCGATGTACCAGCCCACCCGGGAGGAGGACGTCAACGTCTTCGCCGGCGACGGCTTCCTGCCCCAGGAGAACTTCCCGCCCTCGGCGGACCAGGCCGGTGAGCAGCCGGCGCCGCCGGACCCGCAGCCCGATCCGGGTGAGCCGCCGTCGCAGGGTAACGGCATCACCTCCTCCTGCGCCGGCGCGCTGCACACCGTGCACGTCACCGACCCGGGCTTCCGCGACGCCGGGGGCAGCCCGTTCGAGGGCCAGTCGCGCCCGCTCTGCGACACCAAGCTGGTCGAGGTGCGCGCCGGGCAGGCCAGCGCCCCCAACTTCAACCTCTTCACCCCGGTCCCGCCGCCCACCCACTTCTGGGGGCTGGTCATCAACGACCTCGGCCTCACCCGGGACAAGCGCAGCAGCAACTTCGGCGAGGCGGAGGGCCTGCCGAACGTCCCGGTCGGCCTCTACGACTGGGCCGGGCGGCTGGTGGACACCGTGGACACCGACTTCAACGGCATGTACGAGGCGATCGAGCCGTCGACCAGCACCTACAACTGCCCGCTGCCGGCCGGGCCGTGCCCGAACATGTACCGGTTCGTCGGCAACGACCCCGGCCAGCCGGGGCACCTCAACGCCAACTGGAACCCCCGCTACCGCACCATCGCCACCAACTTCCAGGCCTGGCCGGGGCTGTACACGGTGACCGACACCGCGCCCACCCAGGTCGCGGCGGTGGCCATCGGCGGTGACTCCGGGCAGCTCGGCGCGGTGGTCTGCGACCCGGCCGCCGACGTCCCGCAGGTCTACGCCGCCTCCCGGCCGATCCTGCGCGGCAACGACCCGAACCGGCAGCTCACCCTGACCGGGACCGGCTTCGGCGCCACCCCGGGCCGGGTCGACGTCACCGGCTTCACCGACCCCACCGAGGCGCCGCGGGTCACCGTGACCTCCTGGTCGGACCGGCGGATCACCCTCACCCTGACCAACCGCAACAACCCGACCGACGAGCTGACCCGCGGCGCGGCGGTGCTCAGCGTGACCGCCGCCAACGGCCAGCGGACCGTCGACGGCCTCACCCTCCAGATCGTCGGCAACGGGGCGGGCACCGGCACCCGCGGCAACCCCCGGGTGCTCCAGGTCAACCCGCCCACCTCGGCGGTCCGCGCCGGGGAGACCACGTACGCCACCGTCCAGGCGGCGCTGGAGGCGGCGAGCCGGGCCGGCGGCACCGCCGTCGTCGCGGTCTGGCCGCACGCCGCCGGCATCGACAACCCGTACGGCGCCTACTACGAGAACGTGGTCGTGCACTCCTCGGTGTGGCTGCGCGGGGTCGGCCCCGGCGGCCGGTACGCCGACGGCACGTACGTCCCCGGGTCGGTGCTCGACGGGCGTGGCTTCGGCATCGACAACCCGGCCGGCACCGCCTGGGTGAACCTGGTCCAGGCCATCCCGCACGCCGCACCGGCGCAGGTGCCCGACGGGGCGGTGGTCACCCTGCTCGGCCGGGAGAACCAGTTCACCCGGCTCAACGCCCCGGCCGTCTCCGGTTTCCGGATCACCGGCGGCAACCAGTCCGACTTCCCCGGCAACGTCAACGCCAACGGCAGCGTGCACACCCCGGTCGGCGCGGACGGCGCCCTGATCACCCAGGGTGGCGGCGTCTACCTGCACTCCCAGCTGCACTACGCGGAGATCACCGACAACGTGATCGCCGCCAACAGCGGCGCGTACGCGGGCGGCGTCCGGATCGGCACGCCGTACGTGGACACCGGCAACGACCACGTCAGCGTCTCCCGCAACCAGATCCGGGACAACGGCGGCACCAACCTCGCCGGTGGCGTCGGCGTCTTCGCCGGCAGCGCGGGTTACTCGGTGGACCACAACGCGGTCTGCGGCAACTTCTCCGCCGAGTACGGCGGCGGGATCAGCCACTACGGCCGCTCCGCCGGTGGGCGGATCACCGAGAACCGGATCTGGCTCAACCAGTCGTATGACGAGGCCGGCGGGGTGATGGTCGCCGGGGAGCTGCCCGCGGACCCGACGAAGCTGTCGCCCGGCTCCGGCGCGGTCACGATCGACCGCAACCTGGTGGAGGCGAACCTGGCCAACGACGACGGCGGTGGGGTACGGCTGCTCCAGGTCGGCAACGTGCCGGTCACGGTGACCGACAACATGCTGGTGGACAACATCTCCACCCACGAGGGCGGCGGCATCGCCCTCGACGACGCGCCGGACGTGCGGTTCGTGGCGAACACGGTGGCCGGAAACCTCACCACCGCGACGGCGGCCACCAGCACCGGCCGCGCCGCCCCGGCGGGTCTGTCCACCGCCGCGAACAGCGACCAGCTCCAGGCCGTCCTGCCGGCCGGCTCGCCCACGTTCAGCAGGCCGAAGATGTTCGACAACGTCTTCTGGGACAACCGGGCCGGCGAGTGGAACGGCGTCTCGGTCACCGGCATCGGCGCGGCCGGCGCCCCCGCCGGCGAGGCGGTGCGGCACTGGGACATGGGCTCCGCCGACGGGGTCGGACCGCTCACCCCGACCGAGTCGGTGTTGCAGGACACCACCGGCACCGCGCCGAGCGCCACCAACCGGGTGGGCCTCGACCCCAGGTTCCGCAACCCGTTCCCGGTGTCGGTGTCGGTGCTCACCTCCCGCACCTTCCCGACCTTCCGGCAGGCGGTGATCGTGCTCCAGCAGGTGCCGCTGACCCGGATGGGCGACTGGCACCTGACCGACGCCACCTCGTCCGCCAGCGACCTGGGCGTCCTCACCCGCACCTATGGCGGCACCACCGTCGTCGCCCCGCCCACCGACATCGACGGGCAGCCCCGGGCGCTCCCGCACCCCGACGCGGGCGCCGACGAACTGCCCGTGGTCCCGCTCGCACCGACCCGCCGGCCCCGCTGACCCGTACCGGCACCCGGCCGGCCAGGACCGGCCGGTACGCCGGGGGCGGTCGACCCACAGCGGCCGCCCCCGGACCCCGACCCATCGAGGAGGAGATCGTGACCGATCCCGTACGGCAGGGGAGCATCAGCCGGCGTGCCCTGCTGGCCGGCCTCACCGGTCTGGGCACCTGGGCGGTCCTGCCGGAGAGCGGCTCCGACGCCCAGCCGCGCCGGCCGGCGGCCCTGCTGCCCCGGGCGGTGCCGAACCCGACGGCCAGCCTGCACCTGGCCGCCACCGACGGCTGGGTCTCCATGCCGCAGGGCTCCCCACCGATCAGCCCGTTCTGGCCGGACCCGCTCGCCCCGGCCGGCTCCGACCTGTACGTCTTCGGCTTCCGCGACGTCACCGGCCTGTCGGCGACGGAGGTGACCGGCCAGCGGGGAAAGGCGCAGATCACTGCCCCGCTGCTCGGCTTCGACCAGGAGACCGACATCAAGATCAAGCTGACCAATCTCGGACTGTCACAACGCCCCGACCTCGTCGACGGGCACACCGTGCACTGGCACGGCTTCCGCAACGCCATCCCGCTCTTCGACGGCGTGCCCGAGCTGTCCATCTCGGTGCCGATCGGCCGCGAGTTCACCTACTTCTACCGGCCGCACGACGCCGGAACGTACATGTACCACTGCCACTTCGAGGACGTCGAACACGTCCAGATGGGGATGACCGGGATCGTCTACGTCCGGCCGGCCCAGAACTCCGGCACCGCCGACGTGCCCCCCGGGCGCTACGTCTACAACGACGGCGACGGCTCCACCCGCTACGACCGGGAGTTCGCGCTGATGCTCACCGAGGTGTGGGCCGAGGCGCACTACCGGGACGCGCACATCCAGACCACCGACTGGACCGACTACAAGCCGTCCTTCTTCGCCTTCAACGGGCGCTGCTACCCGGACACCCTGGCCCCCAACGGCGATCCGCTCAGCCAGGCCGCCGGGCGGCTGCGCTACCAGCCGATCTCGTCGCTGATCACCGCCAACGCGGGGGAGCGGGTGCTGCTGCGGCTGGCCAACCTCGGCTACCGAAACCACACCCTCACCGTGGACGGTGTCGACCTGCTGGTGGTCGGCAAGGACGCCGCGTTGCTGCGCGGCCGCGACGGCAGCGCCGAGTACCAGGTCACCAGCACCGTGCAGATCGGACCGGGGGAGAGCCGCGACGTCATCCTCACCGCACCGGAACCCGGCACGTACCTGCTCTACGACCGCGACCTGACGTCGCTGGCCAACGCCGGCGGCGGGCGTGGCGGCCAGCTCACCGAGATCCGGATCTCGCCGCCCGGCACGCTCCCGGCGCAGACCCGGGCGAACGCCTGAGATGGGGGTACCGATGCTTCCTGCAGACCTCGGCCGGTGGAAGCGGCTGAGCGCGGTGCCGCTCGCGGCGGCCGTCGTCGCCGTGCTCGTCGTCCCCGGGCCGGACCGGGTGGCCGCCAGCCCGCCCGCCGGCCTGGAGTGCCGGACCGCCGCCGACAACGCCTTCGACCTCACCGCCACCGGGGGGTACGCGGCGATGCCCGACGGCAACACGATCTACATGTGGAGCTACGCCTCCGGCGGCGGGGAGTTCCAGCTGCCCGGCCCGACGCTCTGCGTCACCTCCGGCACGAAGGTGACCGTCGTGCTGCACAACAGCCTGCCGGAGCCCACCTCGATCACCTTCCCCGGCCAGGCGCAGGTGCTCGCCGACGGGCGGCCGGCCCAGCCGGAGACCGACGCCGCCGGCACCCTCACCTCGCTGACCACCACGGCCGCGGCGAACAGCGGCGCCGTCACCTACACCTTCACCGCGGGCCCGCCGGGCACCTACCTCTACCAGTCCGGAACCGACGTGCAGAAGCAGGTGCAGATGGGCCTCTACGGCGCCCTCGTGGTGCGCCCGGCCGGCCACCCGGACCGGGAGAACGACCGGGCCGACTCGGCGTTCGACCCCGACCACGAGTACCTCTACCTGCTCGGTGAGATCGACCCCGACCTGCACCTGGCCGTCGAGCGTAGGCGGGCGTACGACTTCACCAGGTACAAGGCCCGCTACTTCACCATCAACGGGCGCAGCATGCCGGACACCATCGCCCCCAACCACGCCGAGTGGCTGCCCGCCCAGCCGTACGGGGCGTTGATCCACATCCGGCCGTACGACCCGGTGGGCAACCCGAAGCCGGCGCTGATCCGATATCTCAACGCCGGATCGGTGGCCTACCCGTTCCACCCGCACGGCAGTGACGAGCAGCTGATCGCCCGGGACGGCCGGCCCGCGCAGGGCCCCGCGGGGCAGGACCTGTCCTTCTCCAACTTCCTCATCGACGTCTCCCCGGGCCAGACCGTCGACACCCTGATGATCTGGAAGGACGCCGAGCACTGGGACCCGCAGGGCAATCCGATCCCGGTGCCGCTGCCCTCGTTGCAGGACCAGATCGTCGGCCCCGGCCCGGAGACCTGGTTCGCGGAGAACCCGTACCTCGGCGGGACGCCCGGCGAGCTGCCGCCCGGCGTGGTGCAGAACAACCAGTGCGGCGAGTACTACCACGTGGCGCACAGCCACGCGCTGGAACAGGCCACCAACTACGGGGCGAGCTTCGGCGGGATGATGACGCTGATCCGCATCGACCCGCCCGCCGGGTGCCCGGCGTGACCAGGCAGGGGAGGGCGACGATGAGATCGACCCGTACGCGTCGGCTGCTCGCCGGGGTCGCGGCGGCGGTGCTGGCGTTCGGTCCGGCCCCGGCCCCACCGGCGACGGCCCCCACCGGGCGGGCGGCGACCCTGGCCGGTGACCCCGCCCCGCCGCAGGGGGTGCTGCCGCAGACCGGCTGCCGGCTCGGCGACGGCACGGCCACCTGCGACGTGTGGGCGAAGCCCGGCACGGTGGTGCTGCCCGGCGCGTCGGCTCCGGTGCCGATCTGGGGGTTCGCCGGCACCGACACCGCACCAGCCACGGTGCCCGGCCCGGTGCTCGTGGTCGACCAGGGCCAGCGGGTGACCGTCACCGTGCACAACGGACTCGCCGACGCCTTGTCGCTGGCCTTCCCGGCGGTCACCGGGCTCGCCCCGGACCGCGCCGGCGCACCACCCGGCGGCACCCGCGGCTACACCTTCACCGCGACCCGCCCCGGCACCTACCTCTACGAGGCGGGCCACACCGCCCTCGGCGCCCGGCAGGTCGCCATGGGCCTGGTCGGGGCGCTGGTGGTCCGGGCCCCCGCGGTCGGCGGGCGGCCCAGCGCGTACGGGGACGCCGCCAGCGTCTACGACGACGAGGCGGTGCTGGTGCTCACCGAGCTGGACCCGGCGTTCAACGCCGCCCCGCTCAGCTACGACCTGCGCGCCTACGCGCCGAAGTACCGGCTGATCAACGGCAAGGCGTTCCCGGAGACCGACGTGGTCGCCACCGACGTCGGCCGGCGGGTGCTGCTGCGCTACGTCGCCGCCGGGGTGCAGCCGCACCCGATGACCCTGTTCGGCCTCGACCAGGCGATCGTCGGGCAGGACGCCCGGCCGGCCGCCTACCCGGAGGCCGCGGTGACCGTGCCGCTGCAACCCGGGCAGGCGGTCGACGCCGTGGTCGCCGTCCCGGCCGGCCCGGACGGGCGGCGCTTCGCCCTCGCCGAGTCCGGCGGTCAGCTCAACAACGCCGGCCAGCGCTACGGCACCACCGTCACCGGGGTCAGCCCGCAGCAGGCCTTCGGCGGCATGCTGACCTTCCTCGACACCAACCCGCCCGCCGACGGCGGCGACCACGTCGGGCCGACCGCCGGCAACGTGCGGGCCGCCCCGAACCCGGCGAGCGTACGGGACACGGTGACGGTCACCGCCGACTTCACCGACGCCCGCAACGGCAACTCGGTGGTGGACCGGGCCGAGGCGGTCCTCGACGACCTGCGGATCGCCGAGGGGACCGGCCTGGCGTTCACCGGCGCCGCCTTCGGCGCCGGCCCCACCGTCACCGGAGCCACCGCCACCCTCCCCGCCGACCTGCTCACCACCCTCACCCAGGGCCGGCACACCATCTGGGTACGCGGCCACGACGCCGCCGGCAACTGGGGCGTGGTCGGCAGCACCACCCTCAACCTGGCCGTCACCGGGGCGGTCACCACCGGGGTGACGCTCACCCCGACCCCCACACCTGGAACCGGGGACATCACGATCGCCGCCTCCGCCGACGACTCCGGCCTCGGCGGCACCGTCACCGCCGCCGAGTACTTCGTGGACACCACCGGCGACAACGGCACCGGCACCCCGCTCATTGTGGCCAACCCGGGCGCCGCCGCCACCGGCGAGTCGGGCAGCATCCCGGCCGTGGTGGCCGCCGCCCTGGCCGAGGGACGACACACCGTGCTGGTGCACACCCGCGACTCGTTCGGCCTGTGGGGCCCGTACGCCACCGCCGACCTGGTCGTCGACCGGACCGTGCCGACGCTGCTCTCCGGCGCGGTCGACCCGGCCGCCACCGACGGGCGCAAGGGCTCCGCGTCCGACCCGACCGACCTGCGGGTCAACGCCGCGTTCACCGACCCCACCGCCGGTGGGGTGCACTCGGTGGTCAGCGCGGCGGAGGGCTTCCTCGACGTGGCCGGGGCCGACGGCACCGGGTTCACCTTCGTCGCCCTCGACGGGTCGTTCAACGGAGCCACCGAGAACACCTACGGGCTGCTGCCGCTGACCGAGCTGACCGGGCTGACCGACGGCGCCCACCAGGTGCTGGTGCACGCCCGCGACAGCGCCGGCAACTGGGGCCCGCTGGCCCCGGTCACCTTCACCCTGGACCGCACCGGACCGGTGGTCACCGCGGTCACCGCCACCCCGAACCCGACCGCCGGGGCGGCGACGCTCACCCTGAGCGCCACCGCCACCGACGCGGCCTCCGCGGTCACCGCCGCCGAGTGGTACGAGGGCGCCGACCCCGGCGTCGGCCACGGCCACCCGATGACGGTCGCCGGCACGGCCGTCACCGCCACGGTCGCCCTCAACGGGTTCGGCGCCGGCAACCGCACCCTGCGGGTCCGCGCCCGCGACGCGCTGGGCAACTGGGGTACGGCCGGTGCGGTCACCGTCGCCGTCGAGCCGCCGAACGCCATCTTCGCCGACGGGTTCACCACCGGCACCGGCGCCTGGTCCCGAGTGGTCGGCACGGTGTCGTCCGGCACCGGCCAACTGGTCGCCGGCACCGTCGGGTACGTCGTCGACGACACCCCCGCCGCGGAGCGCACCGTCCACACCAGGGCGGACGTCGTCCTCGGCACCTTCAACCCGCAGACCGCCGTGGTGACCGTGGAGCAGTTGACCAACGCGTCGGGCGCGGCGGTGGCCGTCGTCCAGTACCGGCGTAACGGCACCACCAACCAGTTCCGGCTGGGTCTGCTGCGGCCGGCCGGCTGGACGTACACCGGTTGGGTTGCCGCGAACGGCGGCACGGTCCGGTTGGACTGGGTCTCGGCCACCGCGGGGTCGGCCACCCTCAAGGTCGGCGCCGTCACGGTCGGCACCCTGACCGGCGACACCAGCGGCTACCCGGTGGAGGCGGCGGCCCTGGGCCTGGTCGCCCGCACCGCCGCCACCACCGGCTCGCTCAGCTTCGACAACTACGCCTCCACCCGCTACACCGCACCCTGACGCCACGTGGGGCCGGGTTCCCGCCCGGCCCCACCGTCCCCCCGAGGAGGCCCGACGATGGCCGCGATCCCGTTCCGCATCCCCCGTCCCCGCCCTGGCCGGCTGGTGCTCCCGCTGCTCGTGCTGGCGCTGGTCGCGGTCTCGATCGTCCGCTTCGGCGGGTACGCCGCCGCCCGACCGGGTTACGCGGTCCCGCACGACGGGCAGTTGGAGGCCGCCCTGGGCGTCCGCTTCACCCAGGCGGCCGTGGTGGGCGACGGCGGCCTGGTGGAGCTGCGCTACCTGGTGCTGGACACCCAGAAGGCGTCCGCCTTCCAGAACGACACGAAGCATCCGCCCCGGCTGCGCAACGAGCGCTCCGGCAAGCTTGCCTGGCGGGCGGCGCTGATGAAGCAGGGCCACGAGCTGCGCCCCGGCCAGAGCTACTACCTGCTCTACCTGAACAACGGCGGCGCGGTGCGGCGCGGCGACACCATCGAGATCACGTCGGGGCAGCGCCGCCTGGCCCACGTGCCGGTGCGGTGACCGGCGTGCCCCGGATCGGCCGGCTGCTCCTCGCCGTCGGCGTCGCCGCCCTGACGGTGCTGGCCGGGCCCGCGCCGGCGCAGGCCCACGCCTACCTGGCCAGCAGCGCGCCGGCCGACGGCGCGGTCCTGGACCGGGCGCCGGAGACGCTGACCCTGGCCTTCACCGAGCACGTGGAACTCGCGGCCGCCCGGGTCGGCCTGGTCGACGGGGACGGCCGGCACTGGGCGGTGACCGGGCTGGCGCTGCGCGACGCCGACGGCGCGCCCGCCGCCGACGACGCCGACAGCGAGGAACCGGTCACCCTGGTCGCCGGGCTGCCCGCGCTGCCGCCGAACACCTACCACGTCTCCTGGCGGACGCTCTCCTCCGACGACCTGCACACCACCCGGGGCACCCTGGTCTTCGGCGTCGGCCGGCAGGTCACCGCCGTCGGCGTGGCCGGTCCGGTCGGCCCCGGCCCCCGGGAGACCGTCGCCCGCGCCGTCGGCCTGCTCGGCCTGTCGGTGCTGATCGGCGGCGCCGCGCTCGCGCTGCTGCACGCCGCCGGCCGCCGCCGCGCCGACCCGGGGGCCGTCGCGCTGCGCCGCCGGTTGCTCATCGTCGCCGGGTACGCGGGCATCGTCGCCCTGCTCGCCGGGCCCCTGCTGCTGGCCGTCCAGCTGGCCGGGGCGGGCGACCGGTGGCGGCTGCTGGCCGCGCAGCTCACCGGCGGTCGTTGGCTGCTCCGCGAGGCCGGCACGGCCGCGCTGGTCGTGGTGGCGCTGCTCGCCGCCCGCCGACCCGCCGACGGCCCGTCGCCCGTCGTCCTGTCTCCCGACGACCCGGTGGGCTTCCTCCCGCCTTCCACGGTCGACGCTCCGGGAGTCCTCCCGACCGCCGTGGACGACCCGCCGGGCATCCTCCCAGCTGTCGGGCTCGCTCGTGCACCGGGCGCGCCGACGACCGGCGGCCGGATGCCCGCGACCGTGGTCGTCGGCGCGATCGGGGCCGTCGCCGCGGCCAGCGGCACCGCACTGCTCGGTCACCCGATGGGCGGCCCCGGGCGGACCGCCCTGGTCGGCGGGGTGCACGTGCTGGCCGCCGGCGGCTGGGCGGGCAGTGTGCTGGCCGCCGCCCTGGCCCTGCTGCCCCGGCTGCGGCACGCCCCCGACCGTGGCCCGCAGGTACGCGCCCTGCTGCGCGCCTTCGCCACCCTCGCCGTGGCCTGCCTCGCCCTGCTGGTCGTCACCGGCCTGCTGCTCACCGGCCCCCAGGTGGCCTCGGTGGACGCCCTGGTCGGCTCCCCGTACGGGCTGCTGCTCATGGCCAAGGTCGCCGTGGCCGTCGGTGCCGTGCTGCTCGGCGCGCGGACCGCCCGGCGGCTGCGCCGCACCGACCTGCCCCGCCGCGGGCTGCGCGTCGAGGCCGGTCTGCTCGCCGTCGCGCTCGGCCTGGCCGGGGCGCTCGCCGCCGCCGGTCCGGGCCGGGGGCCGGCGTTCCCGCAGACCGCCGTCGCGGGCGCCGAGCCGCAGGTCACCGGCCAGATGTCCGACCTGGTCGACACCGTGGCCCTGCGACCGAACCGGCCGGGACGCAATATCGTCAGCGTCGGCGTCGACGACACCCGCCGCCCGGCCCCCGGCCCGGTGACCGGTGTGTCGCTGCTGCTCACCGGCCCGAACGGGGAACGGGCGGTGCACCCGGTCACCCGCACCGGCGACGGTTGGGTGGTGACCGTGGACGACATCCACAGCCCCGGCCGGTGGCGGGTGGGGGTGACCGTGCTCCGCGACGGCCTGCCCCCGGTCACCGACACCCACCCGTGGACCGTCCCGGCCGGCGCGTCCACCGCCGGGCCGGTACGCGTCTCGGCGGCCCCGCTACGACCGGTGCTGGACCGGGCGGCGCTGCTGCTGGCGGCCGTCGCGACCGGTGTGGTGCTCGGCGCGGGCGGGCGACGGTGGCGTGCCCGGCGTCCCGGCAGCCCGCCTCCGGGTGGGCGGCAGGCTACCCGCTGACCGCAACGGCCGGACGCGAACGGCTGAGCGGGCAACCCGTCCGGGTGGGCGTGGCTAGCCTCGGCGACCATGAGAGGCCTGCTCGCGGCGCTGGCCGCCGCCCTCCTCGCCCCGGCGTCGACCGTGCCGGCGCCCGCCCTGGCCCAGGGCCCGGCGGGCACGCCGACCGCCGGCCTGGCCCAGGCGCGGGCCGGGACGCCGACCAGGGCCGGTCGACCGGCCGCCGGGCCGCCGTGCCCGAACGTCCCCGCCCCGGCCAGCCCGCCGCCGCAGCCGCCTCCCGCGCCCGACCCGGCCGCCCGGGCCGTGGGTGGCGCGGCGCTGGCCACCGCCGGTCTGGTGACGCCCCCGTCGGCGCCCGCGCCACCCCCGGTCACCGCGACCTCGTGGGTGGTCGCCGACCTGGACAGCGGCGCGGTGCTCGGCGGTTGCGGCCCACATGAGTACGCGAGCCCGGCCAGCGTGCAGAAGCTGCTGCTCACCGCCACGATGCTGCCCCGGCTGGACCCGAACCGGGAGGTCACCCTGACCGCCGGGGACCTGGCCATCGAGCCCGGCAGCTCGGCGGTGGGCCTGGCCGAGGGCGGCCGGTACCGGATCGAGACGATCTGGCTGGGGCTGCTGCTGAAGTCCGGCAACGAGGCCGCCAACGCCCTGGCCCGGCTCGGCGGGGGGCCCGACGGGCTGGCCGGCGGGGTGCGGGCGATGAACGAGGAGGCCAGCCGGCTCGGCGCGCTCCAGACCCACGCGGTCACCCCGTCCGGCCTGGACGGCCCGGGCCAGTTCACCAGCGCGTACGACCTGGCGTTGATCGCCCGGGCCTGCTTCGCCGATCCGGCGTTCCGCCGGTACACCGCGACCCGGGTGGCGGAGATCCCCGGCCAGCCGGCCCTGCACGAGAAGCCGTTCCAGATTCAGAACGACAACCAGCTGCTCGACCACTACCCGGGGGCGCTGGGCGGCAAGACCGGCTTCACCGACGTCGCCCGGCACACCTACGTCGGGGCGGCCGAGCGGGGCGGCCGGCGGTTGGTGGTGACCCTGCTCGGCGCGGAGATCCCCACCCAGCGTGGCTGGCAGCAGGGCGCGTCCCTGCTCGACTGGGGGTTCGCGCTGCCCCGCGACGCGGCGGTCGGCCGGCTGGTACGCCCCGGCGAGGCGACCTCGCCGAGCCCGTCGGTCACGGTGGCGGCGTCGGCGCTCGCCGGGGCCGCGGGGCTGAACGGGACGGCCGCCGGCGGTGGCGGCGGGTGGCCCGGCAGCACACCGGCCGCCGCGGTGGGCGCCCTGGTGGTCGCCGGGGGAGCGGTCCTGCTGGCCCGCCGCCGCCGACAGGCCACCCGGCTCGCCGCCTCGTCGACCGCCCTGCCGGCGCCGGAACTTCCGGAACCCGACTGAAAGGGGGCGGTCCCCTCAGCGCCGCCCCGGCCGGCGCGGGACCGCCGAGCTGTCCCGGACCACCAGTTCGGTGGCCAGCTCCACCCGGGGTGACTCGATCTGCTCGCCCCGGGCGAGCCGCAGCACGGTGCGGGCGGCGAGCCGACCCATCTCGACAAGCGGCTGCCGGACGGTGGTCAGCGGGGGCGAGGCCCAGCGGGCCTCCGGCAGGTCGTCGAAGCCGACCACGCTGACGTCGTCGGCCACCCGCGACCCGTGCCGGCGGATCGCCTCGTACACCCCGAAGGCCATCTGGTCGCTGGCGGCGAAGATCGCGGTCGGCGGGTCGGCCAGCTCCAGCAGCGCGGCGCCCGCGGCGAAGCCGGAGGCGTGGTAGAAGTCGCCCGGCTGGACCAGCCGGTCGTCCAGCGGCACGCCGGCCCCCTCCAGCGCCGCCCGGTAGCCGTCCAGCCGGGCCCGGCTGCACAGCAGGTGGGTGGGGCCGGCGACGAAGCCGATCCGGCGGTGCCCGAGCTCGAGCAGGTGCTGGGTGGCGGCGATCCCGCCGGCCCAGTTGGTCGCGCCGACGGTCGGCACGTCCGTGGCCGGGGCTCCTGCCGGGTCGACCACCACCACCGGCACGTTGAGCCGGCGCAGTTGGGTGTGCAGCGGCTGGGTGACGTCCGAGGTCACCAGGATGACCCCGTCGCTGGCCCGGGCCCGCAGGTTCTGCAACCACTGCCGGGTCGAGGTGGACCGGCTGTGGATGGCCGAGACCACGGTGCCGACGCCGGCGTTGTGCCCGACGTCCTCCACCCCACGGATGATCTCCACCGCCCACGGGCTGTCCAGGTCGTTGAAGACCAGGTCGACCAGCTCGGCGCGGGTCACCGTACGGGCGGAGCGGCGTCGGTAGCCGTGGTGGCGCAGCAGCTCCTCCACCCGTTCCCGGGTGCCGGGGGCCACGTCGGAGCGGCCGTTGAGCACCCGCGACACCGTCGGCACGGAAACGCCGGCCTCCCGCGCGATCGCGGTGATGGTCACCCTGCGTTCGTCGTCCGCGCCCACCGCGTCTCCTTCACCCCACCGTGCCGCCCCGGCCGCCCACCCGGTCATCTTGCCGTACCCGTGGCGGTCGTCGACAGCGTGGAAGGGCCGCGGAGGTTCCGGAGACGTTCCGGGAACCGGCCGGCGGGACGGGCCCGGTCCGCCGGTCGTCCCCGCGGGGACGACCGGCGAACCCGGCTCAACCGATCGTGGTGGTCGTCCACCGCGGGGAGTCGTTGGTGACCGGCACGGTCCGGCCGACCAGGACGGTCGACGCCTCGGTCTCCCGCCGCGCGCTGGTGCCCACCCAGAGCTCGACGTCGCCGGGCTCCACGACCCGGGTGAGCGTGCGGTCGGAGAACGCCAGCCGGGTGGTGGGCACGGTCAGCGCGACGGTGACCGACCGGCCCGGCTCCAGGTGGACCCGCCGGTAGCCCAGCAGCTGCGCCACCGGCCGGGTCACCGAGGCGACCGGGTCGTGGCCGTAGAGCTGCACCACGTCGTCGCCGGCGACCGGGCCGGTGTTCGTCACGCGCACCGTCACGGACAGCGCCCCGTCGGTCGGCACGGTGGCCGGCACGGTGAGGTCGGCGTACCCGAACGTCGTATAGGACAGGCCGTGGCCGAACTCCGCCACCGGTGTCGCCGGCAGGTTGGTCACCTCGCTGCCCTGGCCGAGCGCCGGGTGCAGGTAGGAGTACGGCTGGGCCCCCGCCGAGCGGGGCAGGCTGACCGGCAGCCGCCCGGACGGGTTCACCCGCCCGGAGAGGACCCGGGCGATCGCCCCGGCGCCCTCCTCGCCGGGGAAGAACGCCTGCACCACCGCCGCGCAACGCGACAGCGCCCAGTCGACCGCGTACGGCCGGCCGGTGAGCAGCACCAGGACCACCGGTGTGCCGGTCGCCAGGACCGCCTCGACCAGCTCGCGCTGGACGCCGGGCAGCTCCAGGTCCTCCCGGTCGCATCCCTCGCCGACGGTGCCCCGCCCGAACAGACCGGCGTGGTCGCCGACGACCAGGACGGCCACCTGGGCGGCGGACGCGGTGGCGACGGCCTCGGCGATCCCGGAGCGGTCGTCGCCGTCCACGTCGCAGCCGCGCGCCCAGGTGACCAGGTCGGCGTCGAACTCGTCGCGGACCGCGTCGAGGACGGTCGGCACGTCGATGCCGGTCGCCACGCCGGGATGCTGGACCAGTACGTGGTTGAGGAACGAGTAGCACCCGAACAGCGCCGCCTGCCGGTCGGCGTTCGGGCCGACGACCGCCAGTCGCCGGCCGGCGGGCAGCGGGAGGACGTCCCGGTTGGCGACCAGCACGACCGACTCCTCCGCGAGCCGGCGGGCGATCGACCGGTGCGCCGGGGAGTCGAGGTCGACCGCCCGCGGTGGCTCGTCGGTGAAGTCGGCGTCGAGCAGCCCCAGGTCCCGCTTCTGGCGCAGGACCCGGAGCACCGCCCGGTCGACGAGCGCCTCGTCGACCCGGCCGGCGCGGACCGCCTCCGGCAGGGTGAGGTAGGCGTCGCCGGTGGGGAGTTCGATGTCGACCCCGGCGGTGAGCGCCTGCCCGGCCGCCTCCGCGTGGTCACCCGCCACGTGGTGCAGCAGGTGCAGGAACGCGACGCCGTAGTAGTCGGCCACCGCGGTGCCGTCGAAGCCCCACCGGTCGCGCAGCACGCCGGTCAGCATGGTCGGGTCGGCGGCGACCGGCACGCCGTCGATCTCGGCGTAGGAGTGCATCACGCTGCGGACGTCGCCGTCGAGGACGGCCATCTCGAACGGGGGGAGCAGCACGTCGGCGAGTTCCCGGGGGCCGGCGTGCACCGGGGCGAAGTTGCGTCCGGCGCGCGAGGCGGAGTAGCCGGCGAAGTGCTTCACGGTCGCGTGCACCCCCTGCGACTGGAGGCCCCGCACGTACGACGTGCCGATCGTGCCGACCAGGTACGGGTCCTCGGCGACGCACTCGTCGACCCGGCCCCAACGCGGGTCCCTGATCACGTCGAGCACCGGGGCCAGACCCTGGTGGACGCCGAGCGCCCGCATCGAGGCCCCGATCGCGGCGGCCATCTCGCCGACGAGTTCGGGGTGCCACGCGGCGCCCCAGGCCAGCGGGGTGGGGAAGGTGGCGGCCCGCCAGGCCGAGAGCCCGGTGAGGCACTCCTCGTGGACGATGGCGGGTATGCCGAGCCGGGTGCCGGTGACCAGGTTCCGCTGGAACCGCCACAGCTCCTCGGCGCGGGCGACCGGGTCGACCGGGCGGGTGCCGTACGCCCGGGTGACGTGGCCGAGTCCGTGCCGGGCGAAGTCCTCGAGCCGCAGGGCGTCGCCGAACTCGCCCTGCAGGGGCGCGACCGCCTCACCGTCCTCCTTCTCCCAGAAGCCGACGAGCTGGGCGACCTTCTCCTCGAGCGTCATCCGGCCGAGCAGTTCGCGTACGCGTGCCTCGCCGGCCGGCCGGTCGTGGTCGCCGGGCGCCCGGGCCGGGGCCGGCCCGTCCACCACCGCGTGGACCTCTGTCATGGTGTGCCTTTCTGGTTGTGCTCGTACCGCCGCCGCTCAGCCCTTGACCGCGCCCTGGAGGCCGCCGACGATGTGCCTCTCGGCGAGGGTGAAGAAGAGCAGTGCGGGCAGCATCGCCAGGCTGGTGAAGGCGAGGACGCCCGCGGTGTCGGTGGAGAACTGGCTGGAGAAGTTCTGCACGCCGAGCGGCAGGGTGTGCAGGTTGACGTCGCCGAGGACCAGCAGCGGCAGCAGGAACGCGTTCCAGCTGGCCACGAAGGCGAGGACCCCGACGGTGACGAGCGCGGGCCGGGACAGCGGCAGCGCGATCCGCCAGAGGAAGCCGATCCGGCCGGCGCCGTCGATCGCGGCCGCGTCCTCCAGCTCGCGGGGGATGGCGGCGAGGAAGGGGCGCAGGATGACGATCGTCAGCGGCAGCTGGAAGGCGACCTGCGGGAGGATCACCGCGTAGTAGGAGTTGACCAGGCCCAGGTCGCGCAGCATGAGGTAGAGCGGCAGGATCGCCGCCCCGGCCGGGAAGAGCAGGCCGAGGGTGAAGAAGGTGTAGAGCGCCTCCCGCCCGCGGAAGACGTACCGGGCGAGCACGAAGGCGGCGGACAACCCGAGCACCACGACACCGAGCGTGGTGCCGAGGGCGACCACCGCGCTGTTGAACGCCTGCCGCCAGAAGTTGCTCTGGGTCAGCACCCGGGCGTAGTTGTCGAAGACCCACGGGTCGGGCAGGCCGGCCGGGTCGGCCACGATCTGCGGCGTGGTGCGGAAACCACCGACGACCACGTAGAGGATCGGGGTGATCGACACGGCGGCGACCGCGAGCGCCAGGGCGTAGGTCAGCGGTGTGCCCCAGGACAGCGGGCGGCGCCCGGCGGACGGGGAGTGGACGGGGTGCGTGGTCACGGTCGGTTCGCCCTTCCGGTGATGGCGCCCTCGATGTCCCGGCGCAGGATGAAGCGCTGGAACAGCAGCGCCGCGACGAAGGAGATGACGAAGAGGATGACGGCGACCGCGTTGCCGTAGCCCCAGAGCCGGGCGAAGAACCCGTTGTCCACCATGTACGTCGCCATGGTTCCCGACGCCCCGAGCGAGCGCACCGCGGGCACCGAGGTCACCCAGACCACGTCGAAGACCTGGAGCGCGCCGATCATCGACAGGAACATCCAGATCCGGATCGTCGGGCCGAGCAGCGGGAGCGTGACGTGCCGCTGGGTCTGCCACCAGCCCGCCCCGTCGATCGCCGCGGCCTCGGTCAGCTCCTGCGGCACGTTCGACAGCCCGGCGAGCAGCAGGATGATGGCGAAGCCGACGTACTTCCAGGTGAGGACGAACAGCAGCGTCCAGATGACGACGTCGAGGTCGGCGAGCCACGCCCGCACCAGGCCGCCCAGGCCGACCGACCGCAGCAGCGCGTCGACCGTGCCGCCGTCGGTGAGGAGCAGCTTCCACATGATGCCGACGGTGACCTCGGCCAGCACGTACGGCACGAACGCCAGCAGCCGGAACAGCGCCCGCCCCCGGAAGTGGCGGTTGAGCAGCAGGGCGATGCCCAGGGCGAGGGGTCCCTGGATCAGCAGCGACCCGGCGACGATGATCGCGTTGTTGCGCAGCGCGTCGAGGAAGATCGGGTCGCCGAAGGCGAGGACGTAGTTCCGCAGGCCCACGTACTCGGTCGGTGGTCCGACCCCACGCCACCGGAACAGGCTGTAGTAGACCGCGAAGCCCATCGGGACCAGCACGAACATCACGTAGACGGCGAGCGCCGGGGTGGTGAGCCCGATGATCTCGTACCACTTGCGGCGGGTCTCGGCCCGGCGGGAGGACGCGGGTGCGGCGGGCCGGCGGGCCGCCGGCGGCGTGGCGACGCCGCCGGCGGGGTTCCGGGTCTGGTTTGCCGACGTCACTTGCTCGCGGCTGCCTTCATGGCCGAGACGACCTTCTCAGGCGTCCCGCTCCCCGAGAAGATGGCGACGATCCCGTCGTTCATCGCGGTGCCGACGGTGCTGCCGTAGGCGGTGTCCAGCCACAGCTGCACGTAGCTCGCCTCGGAGGTGGCCTGGAGGATGGACTTCAGCGCCGGGTCCTTGATGCCGGCCTCCGCGCCCTTGACCACGGGCAGGCCGGTGCCGGTCTCGGCGTAGCCCTTCTGCACCTCGGGGCTCGCGATGTACTTCAGGAACTCGACGCACTCGGCGGGGGCGTCCTTGGCGCAGGCGAAGCCGTCGCCGCCGCCGAGGGCCGCCTTCGGGTCACCGGCGGAACCGGAGATCGCCGGTACGGGGAACCAGCCGATGAACTGCGCGAGCTTGGCCTTGTCGGTGGCGACGTTGTCCAGCGTGCCGCGGTTCCAGTCGCCCATCAGCTCCATCGCGGCCCGGCCGTTGGCGAGCAGACCGTTCGCGCTGGTCGGGTCGTTCTGCCCCGGGGTGGCGATGAAGTTGTTCTGGAACGGCCTGGTGTCGATGAAGGCCTTCAGGTCCTGGCCGGCCTTGACGAAGCACGGGTCGTCGAAGACCTTGTCGGTGGAGGCCTTCTTCAGGACGTCCACCGGGCAGTCGCGCAGCGCGAAGTTGTACCACCAGTGCGCGGCGGGCCACTTGTCGCCGGCGCCCACGGCGATCGGGACGACGTTGATCGCCTTGAGCTTGGTGACCGCGGCGTTGAGCTCCTCGAAGGTGGTCGGCGGCGCCGTGATGCCGGCCTTCGCGAAGAGGTCCTTGTTGTACCAGATGCCCTCGATGCCCATCCGGAACGGCAGACCGTACTGCTTGCCGTTCACCTGCCAGATCTCGGCGGCGCTGCCGATGTTGCCGACCTCGGTCCTGACCTGGTCGGTGATGTCCTTGAGGTAGCCGGCCTCCACCTGCTCGCGCAGCTCGCCGCCGCCCCAGGACATGAAGACGTCGGGTGGGTCGTTGCTCAGCAGCGCGGCCGGGATCCGGGTGCGCTGGAGCTGGTTGGTCTCGATCGCCTCGATCTTGATCGTGACGCTCGGGTGCAGGGCGGAGAAGTCCTTGGCGACCTTCGCCCAGTAGGTCTTGCCCGGCCCGTCCTGGGGCGCGTTGTGCCACCAGGTCAGGGTCACCGGGTTCTTGTACAGCTCGCCCGGCGGGGCTGCCTCCTCCTCGCCACCGCCGCCGCAGCCGGCGACGAGGGAAGCGCTGGTCATCAACAGTGCCAGGAGTGCGCCCACACGACGCTTCGTAGTCATCGATGTCTCCTCGACCAGTCAGTCGGGTTGTTGCGGGGGAGTTTTACAGTCACGTAACTCGATGTCAATCGTTATCGATAACGTTTTCTATCCATCGTGACGCGCTCCCCGCGCCGGCTCTACACTCGTCGGCGTGGTGTTCCCGGAACGCGTCAAGATGTCGGACGTGGCACGTACGGCCGGTGTCTCGGTGGCGACCGTATCGAAGGTTGTCAATGGCCGCTACGGCGTGGCGCAGGCGACCGTGGAGCGCGTCGAGCAGGTCATCCGTGACCTCGGCTACGAGGCCAGCCTGGGCGCGCAGAGCCTGCGCAGCCACCGGACGAACGTGCTCGGCATCCTGGTCGCCGAGTTCGAGCCGTTCTCCACCGAGCTGCTCAAGGGGGCGTCCCGGGAGGTCGCCGGCAGCGGCTACCAACTGCTCGCCTACTCCAGCGGCGACGGCGAGGGCGCCGCCGTCGGGTGGGAACGCCGCTCGCTGGCCCGGCTCTCCGGCACCCTGATCGACGGGGCCGTCATCGTCACGCCGACCGTCGTGGAGACCAAGCACGGCTTCCACGTGGTCGCCGTCGACCCGCACACCGGCCCGTCCGGTCTGCCCACCGTGGACTCGGACAACTTCGCCGGCGCCGTCCTGGCGACCAACTACCTGCTCTCCCTCGGTCATCGGCGGATCGGGCACATGAGCGGCCGGCCGGACCTGGAGTCGGCCCGGCTGCGGGAGGCCGGTTTCCGCCGGGCGATGGCCGACGCGGGCGTGCCGGTGGACGAGCGGCTGGTCCGGGTCGGCGGCTACCGGATCGAGAGCGCCGCCGGCACCGCGGCCGAGCTGCTCGGGCTCGCCGACCGGCCGACCGCGATCTTCGCGGGCAACGACCTCTCGGCGATCTCCACCATGGACGTCGCCCGGCGGATGGGCATCGGGGTTCCCGACGACCTGTCGGTGATCGGTTTCGACAACGTCCCGGAGTCGGCGTTGGTCGACCCGCCGCTGACCACGATCAGCCAGCCCCTGCAGAGCATGGGCGCCGAGGCGCTGCGCCTGCTCATCGACCTGATCGCCGGCGTCGAACGCGACAGCCACATCCGGCTCCCGACCGAGTTGGTCGTCCGCTCGTCCTGCCGCCCCTGCCGCTGACCCTGGCGGCGGCCCCCGCCGCGGCTCCGAAAGTTTCGGCGCGGCGCCGGAACTCGCCGGTATCAGGACGGACAGAATAAACCGAGGACAAGGCTCTTTTCTCCATCGACGTGAGCCGCTACGGTGAGCGGGATTCCCGAAACGTCCGCACCGACGTTCCGGAAACCGGCGGCGGAGCCGACTCCCCGGAGTCGATCCGAGAAGGAGTCCCGATGACCCTCAGACGCTGGATCGCCGCGGGAGCGGTCGCCGTCGCGACCGTCGCCGCCCTCAACGTCGCCCCCGCCGCCGCGGGGCGCCCGTACGACCCCACCAGGCAGAGCCTGCGCGACCTGGCCCAGCGGCACGGCCTCCACATCGGCACCGCCGTCGACACGAAGGCGCTGGCCGACCCCGCCGACCCCCGCTACCGCGAACTCGCCGGGTCGGAGTTCTCCACCGTCACCGCCGAGAACGAGATGAAGTGGGAGAGCCTGGAACCCACCCGCGGCAGCTACGACTGGGGACCGGCCGACCAGTTGGTCGCCTTCGCCGCCGCGCACCACCAGCGGGTACGCGGGCACGTGCTGGTCTGGCACAACCAGCTGCCGACCTGGCTGACCGACGGGGTCGTCGACGGCTCGATCGGCACCGCCGAGCTGCGCGCGATCCTGCGCGACCACGTCACCGCCGTGGTGACCCACTTCAGGGGCCGGATCTGGCAGTGGGACGTGGTCAACGAGGCGGTCAGCGACCCCTGGGACACCCCGGCCACCCTGCACTACAAGGGCTTCTGGGCCGAGCACCTCGGTCCGGGCTACATCGCCGACGCGTTCCGCTGGGCCCGCGCTGCCGACCCGAAGGCGCTGCTGTTCTACAACGACTACAACATCGAGGCCTTCGGGTCGGGGGACCCGGCGAACGACAAGACCCAGTTCGTCTACGAGATGGCCCGCGACCTGCGGGCCCGGGGCGTGCCGATCGACGGGATCGGCAGCCAGGGCCACCTGGGCACCCAGTACGTCAACTACGACACCTTCGGTGTCTCCGCCGCGCTGAAGCGGTTCGCGGGGCTGGGGCTGGCCACCGCGTTCACCGAGGTCGACGTGCGCAGCCAGCTCACCGAGGGCGTACGGGCCGGCGACTCCGCCGAGATCAACCCGAGGTTGCAGGCCTCGGCGGCGAACTTCGGAGTGCTGTTGCGGGCCTGCCTGTCCTCCCCGCACTGCCTGTCGTTCACGCTCTGGGGGTTCACCGACCGGCACTCCTGGGTGCCGGGCTGGTTCAGTGACCCGCCGGAGGGGCTGGCCACGGTGTACGACGAGAACTACCGGCCCAAGCTGGCGTACCAGGAGTTGAAGGCCGAGTTGATCTATTCCGGGCCGCCCTTCGTGCTGCCGCGCGTGCCGCAGCGGCCGCACCGGTAGGCGCCGGCGGGCCGACGGTGCACACCGACCTGCCCGAGGAGCAGTTACGCGGCTACCGCAGCGCGCTGCGGGAGCCGGCGGACTTCGACCGGTTCTGGGCCGAGACGCTCGCCGAGGCGCGGGCCTGCGACGACGCCGTGCGGTCGGTCCCGGTCCAGACCGGGCTGGCCGCCGTCGAGGTCCACGACGTGACCCTTCCCGGTTTCGCCGGGCAGCCGGTGCGGGCCTGGCTGCGGGTGCCCGCCGGGTCGCCCGGTCCGCTGCCCACCGTGGTGCAGTACGTCGGCTACGGCGGCGGCCGCGGCCACCCGCTGGAGAACCTGCTGTGGGCGTGCGCCGGCTTCGCCCACCTCCAGATGGACACCCGGGGCCAGGGCTCGGGGTGGAGCCGTGGTGACACCCCCGATCCGGCGGCGGCCGGCCCGGAGGCGCCGGGCGTTGTCACCCGCGGCCTCGACGACCCCCGTCGCTACTACTACCGCCGGTTGATCACCGACGCGGTCCGCGCCGTCGACGCGGCCCGCACGCTGCCCGCCGTCGACCCGCAGCGGGTGGCGGTGCTCGGCCACAGCCAGGGTGGCGGGATCGCCCTGGCGGTGGCCGCCCTGGCGCCGCAGGTCCGGGCGCTGGTGTCGTACGTGCCGTTCCTCTGCGACATCCCCCGGGCGGTGCTGGTCACCGACACCCATCCCTACCGGGAGATCCGCGACTGGCTGGCCGTGCACCGCGACGCGGAGGAGCGGGCGCTGCGCACCCTCGGGTACGTCGACGGGGTGGCCTTCGCCCGCCGGGCCACCGTCCCGGCCCGGTTCTCCGTCGCCCTGATGGACGAGATCGTGCCGCCGTCGACGGTCTACGCGGCGGTGAACGCCTACCGGGGGCCGGCCGAGCTGGCGGTGTGGCGGTACAACGGCCACGAGGCCGGCGGTGTGGACGACGACGCGGCGGCGCTCACCTTCCTGCGCGCGGCCCTCACCCGCTGACCGCGGGGCCGCGCCGGCCCCGGCCATCTCGCGCCCCGGCGGTCGGAAGATCTCCCGCTCCGGCCGTTACCGCTCGGACCGCCCGGCGGTGCGGTAGACAGGGCAGGGTGAGGTCCGGGCCGCCCAGCACCGCCCGGCGGCTGGCGGCCCTGGCGGTCGTGGCCGCCGCGCTGGTCGCCGGCTGCCAGCGGCCCGCGCCGCCACCGCCCACCCTCACCCTGACCCCCACCCCCACCCCCAGCCCCAGCCCCAGCCCCACCGGCCCGCGCGCCCCGGCCGACTTCGTGGTGCTCACCGACATCGACCCGAGCATCCGCGCGGACATCCGCTACGCCGGCCCGCACAACTTCGTCGGCCGGCCGATCGCCGGCTACGCCGAGCCGCTCTGCCTGCTCACCAGGGGAGCCGCCGACGCGCTGCGCCGGGTGCAGGCCGCCGCGCTGGCGCAGGGCCACAGCCTCAAGGTGTACGACTGCTACCGGCCCCGCCGGGCCGTGGACGACTTCGTGGCCTGGGCGAAGCAGCCCGGCGAGCAGCGGATGAAGGCCGAGTTCTATCCGACCGTGGCCAAGTCGCGGCTCTTCGCCGACGGATACGTCGGGGCGCCCACCGCGCACAGCCGCGGCAGCACGCTGGACCTGACCCTGGTCCCGGTGCCGACCCCGGCGCAGCCCGGCTACTCGCCCGGGCAACCGCTGGTGGCCTGCACCGGCCCGGCCGGTCGCCGGTTCGGCGACGACAGCGTCGACATGGGCACCGGGTTCGACTGCTTCGACCCGCTCGCGCACACCGACGACCCCCGGATCAGCGGCACGCCCCGGGCGGAGCGGGACCGGCTGCGGCGGCTGATGACCGCGCAGGGCTTCGAGAACTACCCGCGCGAGTGGTGGCACTACCGGTGGACCGCCGAGCCGTACCCGGACACCTACTTCGACTTCCCGGTGGCCCGCTCGGCGCTGCGGCCCGGCTGACCGCTCGACCGGCGCGGCCCGCTCAGGCGTCCTGTGGGGTCGCGGCGGCCCGGGCCCGGTCGGCGTCGTGGCGGTGACCCGCGTGGCGGGAGCGCAGCAGCTGGATCCCGATCGGCACCACCGAGACCAGCACGATGCCGATCAGGATGAACTCGATGTTGTCCCGGACGAACGGGATCCGCCCCAGATAGAAGCCGAGCACGGTGACGCCGGTGCCCCACAGCGCCCCGCCGATCACGTTGAAGGCGAGGAAGGTGCGGTACGGCATCCGGCTCACCCCGGCGATGATCGGGGTGAAGGTGCGCACCACCGGGATGAACCGGGCCAGCACCACCGAGCGGGCGCCGTGCCGGGCGAAGAACCGGTTGGCCCGCTCCACGTTCTGCTGCTTGAACAGCCGCGAGTTGGGCCGACGGAACAGCGCCGGGCCGACCCGCTTGCCGAACAGGTAACCGACCTGGTCACCGGCGATCGCGGCGACCGCCACCAGCAGGCAGACCAGCCAGAGCGGCTGGCTCAGGTAGCGGCCACCGGCCACCAGCAGGCCGGCGGTGAACAGCAGCGAGTCACCGGGCAGGAAGAAACCGATCAGCAGGCCGGACTCGGCGAAGACCACGGCGAGGATGCCGATCAGCCCGAACGTCGAGATCAGCGACTCGGGGGCGAGGAGGCCCGGGCCCGCGGCGGGCGACGCGAGGATCGAGGACATCGGTGGCCTCCAGGGGTACGCAGGTGGCGGCGCGCGGACGCGGCCGGGTGCACCGCCACCGCTACCCTCGCCGCCACCCCGCAAACCCTGGGAGCAGGCAGGCCGACGGTCAGAGGATGCCGCGGGCGGCGAACGCCGAGCGGGTCGCCGTGGCGGCGGAGGCGCCGTAGAGGCGCTCGGCGGCTGCCACGGTGGCCAGCGCGGCGTCCCGGAACGAGGTGTCCGGCGCGAAGTCGAACTGGGCCTCGACGATCAGGGTGCTGGCCCGGCGGTCGCCGAGGGCGGTGCGGATGTCCCACAGGGCCCGGGACCAGATCTCCCCGTCGGCGTGCACCTCGCCGCGTACGTCCGCGGGGTAGACCTTGGTGCCGTCGAGCCGGCGCAGGCAGTGCGGGGCCTTGCTGGTGTACGACACCGAGTCCCAGTCGGCGACGCACGCCTGCGGGGTCCTCGTGGGCACGCCGGTGGCCCAGCTGCTCACCGCGACGGCCAGGTAGTCGCCGAACGCCTCACCGATCGCGCCGGACTCCAGGTTGGTGCCGAAGCCGGGGACCTGCCCGTCCTGCACCGAGTGGCCGTACTCGTGCACGATCACCTCGGCGTCCTCGGCGTCGTCCACGCCACCCTTGCCGAGGGTGATGTTGGCCTTGTCGTCGCGGAAGAACGAGTTGTCCCCGCCGTACTGGTTGACCCGCAGTTCGATCTGCCGCTGGTTGACCGGGCGCAGCGTGCTGCCGAAGCCCAGCGACTGGAGGTACGCCTGGGCCGTGTTGACCCAGTGATACCCCATGACCTGCTCGAACTGGTCGGCGTCGCGGTGCCAGGCGGGGAAGGAGCCGCCCACGGCCCGGGCGGGCGTGCCGGTGTCGCTCCTGACCCGGACGTAGCGGCCGGTGAGGGTGCCGGAGCCGTCCAGGTTTGTCAGCGACACCGACCGGTACGCGCCGGCCAGCGCCGGGTAGTCGGCGTCCTTGGCGTCGGTCAGCGTCTGGTCGCCGAGCTGCTGCACCGGGTTCGGCGCGAAGACCGTGGCGCCGGCGGTGCCGGAGTAGGGGTCGCCGGCCGCCTGCACGGTGGTGCCGCCGGCGACCAGCGCCGCGGCGACCGCCGAGGCGAGCAGCGCGGAACGTCGGATCTGGGGGTTCATGATCGTCCCTTCGAGGGTGGATCGATCCGCCGACACTAGGCTCCCGGTCGGACGCTGCCAATACCTTCGACGACCAGCGGGGGGCGTCCGCACGGGAGGGGAACCACATGGAGATCGACCGGATCGGGCCGCCGCTGCGGGCGGGGGAGCGCGAGACCCTGCGCGCCTTCCTGGACTTCCACCGCGCCACCCTGGCCATGAAGTGCGCCGGGCTCGGCGACGAGGAGCTGCGCCGCCGCTCCTCGCCGCCGTCCACGCTCAGCCTGCTCGGCCTGCTGCGGCACCTGGCCGAGGTGGAGCGGACCTGGTTCCGGCGGGTGATCGCCGGTGAGGAGATCGGGCTGATCTGGTCTGCCACCGGCGACTTCCAGGCCGCGTACGACCCGGACGGGTCGACCGGCCCGGAGGCGTTCGCGGTGTGGCAGGCCGAGGTCGAGCACTCCCGCCGGATCGAGCGGGAGGCCGAGTCGCTCGACGTCACCGGTCACCAGGCGCGCTGGGGCGAGGACGTGTCGTTGCGGCTGGTGATGCTGCACATGATGCACGAGTACGCCCGGCACAACGGCCACGCCGACCTGCTGCGGGAGGCGATCGACGGCAGCGTCGGCGCCTGACACCGGCCCGAGTTCCACGAGCTGCCCGGGTGGCCGGTGTCCGAAGGGCGACCCGGGCGGCCGGAGGCTTGACCCGCCGGACCGGTCCGCCGATCCTCGACCCATGGCGTCTCCCAGCGTCGACCTGGCCGGGCTGCCGGCCCTCGCGGAGCGTCGCCGCGCCCCGCTCACCGAGCTGTACCGGCGGCTGCACCGCCACCCCGAGCTGGGGTTGCGGCTGCCGCTTACCCAGGCCGCGGTGCTCGACGCCCTGCGTCCGCTGTCTCTGGAGGTGCGCACCGGCACGACCTCCTCGGCGGTGGTGGCCCGGCTTGCGGGCCGCGGGGACGGGCCGCCGGTGCTGTTGCGTGCCGACATGGACGCGCTGCCGCTGGCCGAGCGCACCGGCCTGCCGTACGCCTCCGAGGTGGCCGGCGCCATGCACGCCTGCGGCCACGACGCGCACACCGCCATGCTGGTGGAGGCCGCCCACCTGATCGCCGCCGCCCGGCCGGGACCGCCCGGCGACGTGATCCTCATGTTCCAGCCCGGCGAGGAGGGGCACGACGGCGCCCGGACGGTGCTCGCCGACGGTCTGCTCGACGGTGACTTCGCGCCGGCCCGGGCGTACGCCCTGCACCAGGTGCCGGGGCTGCCGTCCGGGAGCGTCACCACCCGGCCCGGCCCGCTGCTGGCCGGCGCGGACGGGCTCACCGTCACGGTACGCGGCGTCGGCGGGCACGTGGCCCTTCCCCACCTGGGCGCCGACCCGGTGCCGGTGCTCTGCGCCATCGTCCTGGCCGTGCAGCAGATGGTCACCCGCCGGTTCAACGTCTTCGACCCGGTGGTCGTCACCGTCAACCGGCTCGACGCCGGCACCCCCGGCGCCGGAATCATCCCGGACACGGCCACCGCCCAGGGCACCGTCCGCACCTTCAGCGACGCGGCCCGGGCCCTGGTGACCGAGGCCCTCACCACCGTGGCCACCGGGGTCGCCGCCGCCCACGGCTGCACCGCCGAGGTCCGGATCGACCCGGGCTACCCGCCGACGGTCAACGACGCGGCGGAGGCCCGCTGGGCGCTCGACGCGGTCGCCGGCGTCCTCGGCCACGACCGGGTCAGCGAACTGCCGACACCGATCCCGGCCAGCGAGGACTTCGCCTACCTGCTGCAACGTACGCCCGGCGCGATGCTGATCCTGGGCACCCGACCGGCGGACGGTCCGGTGGCGCCGGTGCACTCCGCCGAGATGCGCCTCGACGAGGCCGCGCTGACCGCCGGGGTGGCCGCCCTCGCCGCGCTGGCGCTCACGCCCCGGCACTGAGCGGGTCCCAGGTCCCCGCCGAAGGGTCCTCCGACCCTGCCCGCCGCCGTTCCCGCGGAGAAACGTGGGAGGCGACAACGGCGTGAGGAGGAACCATGAAGGCACTGGTGTACGGCGGGCCGGGCGAGAAGTCCTGGACCGAGGTGCCCGATCCGACCGTCGCCGACCCCCGGGACGCGGTCATCCGGGTCGACGCGGTCACCATCTGCGGCACCGACCTGCACATCCTCGGTGGCGACGTGCCCGAGACGCGGCCCGGCCGGGTGCTCGGCCGGCGTGCACGGCAGGCCGGCCACGCTGCACCTGGAACAGCTCTGGATCCGCAACGTCACCATCACCACCGGGCTGGTCGACACGCACTCCACCCCGAAGCTGCTGGACATGCTGGTCGCCGGCCAGCTGGACACCGGCCACCTGGTGACCCACCGGTTCGGTCTGGACCAGATCGTCGAGGCGTACGACGTCTTCGCCCGGCCGGCGGAGACCGGGGCCCTCAAGGTCGTGCTGACCCGCGGCTGACCCCCGCCCGCACGGGAAGGAACGAGACGATGAGCGCACGAGCGCTGCGTACCGCCGGTGGGTTGGCGGTGATGGCGGCCGCCGCGGTGGTCGCGTACCCGATGCCGGTGCCCCGCTGGCTGCGGGCCTGGCCGGCGGCGACCGGCCGGGCCCGCGCTCAGCGCAGCGGCAACCAGGCCAGCACGTCGCGGATGGCGGCGTCCCAGTAGTCCCAGTCGTGGGCGCCGGGGGACCAGCGCGCCTCCACCGGTACGCCCCGGCGCCGCGCGACGGCGAGGAAGCGTTCGTTGTCCTCGCGCAGGTGGTCCTCGGTGCCGCAGCCGAGGTAGAGGGCCGGCAGGTCGGCGCCGGCGGCCTCCAGCAGGGCGATGGTGTCGTCCTCCGGCGGCACCGGCCGGTCACCGAAGACGGTGTGCCAGACCGCCGGGTTCAGCGGGTTGGTCGGGTGGTCACGCCGGTTGGCGACGTCCAGGGCGCCGGAGAGGCTGGCGGCGGCGGCGAACCGTTCGGGGTGGCGCAGCGCCCACTTCAGCGCGCCGTAGCCGCCCATCGACAGGCCGGCGACGAAGGTGTCCTCCCGGCGGTCCGACAGCCGGAAGAACGACCGGCAGACCCGCGGCAGCTCCTCGCTGAGGAACTCCCAGTACCGGTTGCCGTGCGCCTCGTCGGTGTAGAAGCTGCGCCCGGCGTTCGGCATCACCACGGCCAGCCCCAGCGGGGCGACGTACCGCTCGATCGAGGTGCGCCGGGTCCAGGCGGTGTCGTCGTCGGTCAGGCCGTGCAGCAGGTACAGCACGGGCGGGTCGCCGGCCGGCGCGCCACCGGCCATGCCGATCCCGGCGCCGGCCGGGTCGGGCAGGAGCACCGTCATGGACGTGCCCATGCCGAGGGCCTCGGAGAAGAAGTCACAACGGATCCGCGCCATGGGCGTGGATCGTACGCGGGGTCGACCGGCCCGGGTCGTTCGTCCTCCGCACGGAGGAAATCGACGGTTCCTATTGCCCAGGGGCGCACGGGAGGGACAGGATGGCCAGGCGCGCCGGAAACATCCCCGTAACCTGCGCGCTGCTGGTCTCTGTCACGAGGAAGTGGGAGTCAGTCATGAGCGACGCGTCCACCGCGCTGGGTGTCCGCCTCTACCCGGACCTGGCCGAGCACGACGGGCTCGCCGCCGCGCTCACCGAGTGTGCCGACCGGCACGGCATCTCGATCGGCCGGGTCACCGGCCCCGAGACCGGCCCCGGGCGGTACGCCCACGCCGAGATCGCCTGCGAACGTGGCGTGATCCGGATCCGGGTCGCCCGGGAGGCCCGCTACTTCATGGTGGACATCTCCGAGGGCGGCCGGGCCCGCGCCTACGGCGACGCCTGCGACCTGCTGCCGATCGCCGAGCTGGCGCAGGCCTGGTGCGGCGGGACCGAGCTGCCCGAGCTGGCCGGGCGCTTCTCCTTCCTGAAGTGCAAGAAGGACTGAGCGGCGCGAACGAGACGTCCGACCGGGCCCCGGCGTCGTGCGGGACCGGTGCGGGTGCCGGTGGGGGTCAGTGACCGGTGCCCGGCGGAGTGCGGCCGGGGCCGCCGGCGGTGAGCTGTGCGGGCACCGCCCGGGAGCCGGCGGTGACGAGGGGGCGCAGCGGTGTGTGGCCGGCGGCCGTCACCAGCCGGGTGGCCAGTGGCCGGGTGAGCGGCACGACGACGACCGCCACCACTGCCCCCAGGGCCAGGCCGGCCAGCACGTCGTGCGGGTAGTGCGCGGCGATGTAGATCCGGGAGAACCCCATCAGCGCCGCGGCCACCGCGGTGACCAGCCCCAGACGCCAGGAGACGAACCACAGGGCGGCCGCCGCGGCGCCGGCCATCACCGAGTGGTCGGAGGGGAACGAGAAGTCCGTGCTGCGGGTGGCCAGCACCAGGATCCCGGGGTGGTCGGTGTAGGGGCGGGGCTCGTGGAACAGGGCCACCAGTGGCTGGTTGACCGCGATCGCCACCCCGGTGGCCACCGGAGCCAGCAGCGCGACCGCCACCCGTTCCGGGCTGCCGCCCGCGCGGGCGTCCCACCACCCGACCAGCATGAGGAACCCGAAGAGCGCCACGCCGTAGGCGGCGTATCCGGTCACCGCCGCGTGCAGCCAGGGGGTTGCCTCGGCGAACCGGTTGACCTCGTCGAACACTCCGACGTCCATCACACTCCCTGGGTCGCACCTACAATGTTTGTAGTTCGCAGCTTACTCCTACAAGATTCGTAGTTTCGGGGGATGGGTGAAGAGCAGACGCCGCGGGCACGGCGACCTCGAACATGAGATCCTCGCGGTGCTCGCCGCCGCCGAGGCCCCACTGGCGCCGGCCGCCGTCCGGGAGCGCCTCGATCCCGCTCTCGCCTACAACACCGTCACCACCGTGCTGGGACGGCTGCACGACAAGGGGCGGGTCACCCGGCTGCCCGCCGGCCGCGGCTACACCTACCAGGCGGTACGCGACCGGGCCCAGGTGGTCGCCCACCAGATGCGGCGGCTGCTGGACGACGACGCCGACCGCTCCGCCGTGCTGACCCGCTTCGTCGGCGCGCTCACCCCGGAGGACGAGGCGCTCCTGGTCACCCTCCTCCAGCGCGCTGAACCGGACCACTCGTGATCATCGCCCTGCTGGTGGTGCTGGCCTCCGCCGCGGCATACGCCTGCTGCGGGCCGTGGCTCAGCCGTACCCTCCGACCGGCCCTCGCGGTGCGCCTGCTCGCACCCGCCGGGCTGCTGGTCACCGCGGCGCTCTGGTTCGCCGCCGCCGTCACCGCCGCCACCTGGGTCGGGCAGGACGCCGAGGTGGCCGCCGCCGGCGCCTGGTCCGCCCAGGCGCTGCGCTCGCAGGCGCCGCTGCCCTGGCCCGTCGCCGCCGTGACCCTCACGGTGCTCGCCGTCGCCGTCGCCCGCGCCGGCGTCTTCCTGGTTCGGCGGGGCGCCGCCATGCGGGCCGCCCACCGCGAGTGCGGGCGCCTCGGTGAACCGGGCGCGCTGGTGGTGCTCGACACCGACCGGCCCGACGCCTTCACCACCCCCGAGGCCACCGGCCGCATCGTGGTCACCCGGGGCATGCTGCGTGCCCTGCCGGCCGATGAGCGCCGCGCGCTTCTGGCCCACGAGGGTTCCCACCTGGCCCACCGGCACGCCTGGTGGGTCACCGTGATCGACCTGGTCGCCGCTACCAACCCCACCCTCGGCACCACCGCCCGGTCGCTGCGCAACGCCGTCGAGCGGTGGGCCGACGAGGACGCCGCTGCCCGGTTGGGGGACCGTCGGGTGGTCGCCCGTGCCCTGGCCCGCGCCGCCCTGGCCCGCCACCGGCACGACGCCGGCCCGCTCCCCGCCGCCACCGGCGGGGACGTCCCCGACCGGGTACGCGCCCTGCTCGACCCGCCCGCCACCCGGCGCGGCCCGGCGCTCGCCGTGCTCGCCGTCGTGCTCACCCTGGTCACGTTGGGCTCGGCGACCGTCCAGCACCAGGGCGAGCGTCTGTTCGAAAGGGCCGGAACCGCCGCGTCGCCCCGCAGCTGACGCCGGTCCGATATCGATTGCGGTGGTCCCGCCGCGGGCCTACCGTCAATGCCGCAAGGTCATCCGAGACCCACCCCGAGGGAGTACGCCGTGTCGCAGCGCGCCCGCACCGAGACCCCGCGGTCCATGCCGCGCGGCGGTGTCCGGCTGCCGGCCGGCGAACGAAACCCGTACCCCTGCTCGTGGCAGCGGTACCGACCCGGGTGGCGGCGCTCCTAGCGCCCGCGCGACACGCGCAGCCGCCCACCCGCACGACGGGTCCGGGCGGCTTTTTCGTCACCCGGCTCCCGCCCGGCCACCACCGGCCGCACCCCACCCCCGCACGAGGAGACGATCATGGGTTTCACCCCGCTGCCCGGCACCCGCGCCCCGGTACGGGTCTGGACCGACCCGTACGCCATCGAGCCGCAGGCGGCGAAGCAGCTGCGCAACATCGGCGCCCTGCCCTGGGTGCAGGGCGTCGCCGTCATGCCGGACGTGCACTTCGGCAAGGGCGCGACGGTCGGCTCGGTGATCGCGATGCGGCAGGCGGTCTCGCCGGCCGCGGTCGGCGTCGACATCGGCTGCGGCATGTCCGCGGTGCGGACCTCGCTGACCGCGGCCGACCTGCCCGACGACCTGTCGGCGCTGCGGTCGGCGATCGAGGCGGCCATCCCGGTCGGCTTCGCCAAGCGCGACGACCCGGTCGACCCGCGGCGGGTCCGCGGCCTGGAGCAGGGCGGCTGGGACGCCTTCTGGACCGGCTTCGGTGACCTGGACCGTCGGGTCCGGCAGCTGGAGAGCCGGGCCCGGCACCAGCTGGGCACCCTCGGGGGCGGCAACCACTTCATCGAGGTGTGCCTGGAGCAGGACGGCCCGGACGCCGGCCGGGTGTGGCTGATGCTGCACTCCGGCTCCCGCAACATCGGCAAGGAACTGGCCGAGCGGCACATCCGGGTGGCGCAGGCGCTGCCGCACAACACCGACCTGCCCGACCGGGACCTGGCGGTCTTCCTCACCGGCACCCCGGAGATGGACGCCTACCGGCGTGACCTGTGGTGGGCGCAGGAGTACGCGCGGCGCAACCGGGCGGTCATGCTCGCGGTGCTCTGCGAGGTGGTCCGCGAGCAGCTGCCGCAGGTGAGCTACGACGCGCCGATCTCCTGCCACCACAACTACGTGGCCGAGGAGACCTACGACGGGGTGGAGGTGCTGGTCACCCGGAAGGGGGCGATCCGGGCCGGCGCGGGGGACCTGGGCATCATCCCCGGCTCGATGGGCACCGGCTCGTACATCGTGCGGGGCAGGGGCAACCCGGCGGCGTACTGCTCGGCCTCGCACGGCGCGGGCCGGCGGATGTCGCGGGCGCAGGCGAAGCGCACGTACAGCACCGAGGACCTGGAGCGGCAGACCGCCGGGGTGGAGTGCCGCAAGGACGCCGGGGTGGTCGACGAGATCCCCGGCGCGTACAAGGACATCACCGAGGTGATGGCGCAGCAGGAGGACCTGGTCGAGGTGGTGGCGCACCTCAAGCAGGTGGTCTGCGTCAAGGGGTGACACCGGTCGGCGCCCGTCGGGGGGCGGGCGCCGACCGCGCCGCGGTCAGCGGGGCGGGCGCAGTCTCGTCCAGGCGACCGTGCCGACCACCAGGGCGAGCCCGGCGGCAGCAAGCACGGCCCACAGGCGGTGCCGGTGGGTGGCGAACGCCTGGATCACCACGTAGCCGATGGACCTAAGGGAGCGACGGGCGTGCCGCAGCGCGCCGCCACCGCACCGGCAGCCGCTTCACCCCACGCTGGAAGGTCGACCGCAGATAGACCGGCTCACCCGCGTACCCGAGGTCGGTGGTGCGGGCGAGCAGCGCCTCGAACAGCGCCCGCAGCTGGCACCGGGCCAGCTGCGCGCCGAGGCAGAAGTGCGGCCCGTGCCCGAAGGTCAGGTGCGGGTTCGGCCGGCGGCCCAGGTCCAGCCGGTCCGGGTCGGCGAACACCCGCTCGTCCCGGTTCGCCGACGTGAACGACACCACCACCTTCTCGCCGGCCCGCACCGGCCGCCCGCCGATCTCGGTGTCCCGGGCCGCCGTGCGCCGGAACACCATCACCGGCGTCCACCAGCGCAGCAGCTCGTCGACCGCCGTGTCGAGCAGCGCCGGGTCCCGGCGCAGCCGGGCCAGCTCGGCCGGGTGTTCCAGCAGGGCGATCATCGCCCCGGGCAGGCCGTTGCGGACCGTCTCGTTGCCGGCCACCGCGAACAGCCAGAACATGTTCTCGAACTCGGCCACCGACAGCCGCTCGTCGCCCCGCTCGGCGAGCAGCACCGACATCACGTCCGGCCCCGGGTCGCGGCGTCTGGACTCGGCCAGCAGGTGCGCGTACGCGTAGAGATCGGCCATCCCGGCCCGGGTACGCGGGTCCGGCATCCGCCCGTCGGCGTCCGGGGCCGGCCGGTGCCGCAGCGCCTGGCGTGCCAGGGCGGTGCCGGCGTCCGGGTCGAACGCCGCCGACCCGGCGTACTCGGGGTCCTGGAAGCCGATCACCCGGTTCGACCAGTCGTAGAGCAGCCAGCGGTCCGGCTCCGGCACCCCGAGCACGTCGGCGAGGGTCAGCAGCGGCAGGTCGGCGGCGAGGTCCCGGGCGAAGTCGAACGTGCCCTCGTCCGCGTCGCCGAGCACCCGCTCGACCAGCGTCACCGCGTTCGCGCGGATCGACGCCTCCAGCGCGGCGACCGCGCGCGGGGTGAACGCCCGGGCCACCGGGCGACGCAGCCGGCCGTGCTCCGGCAGGTCCATGTTGAGCATCATCCGGCGCACGTAGGCCAGGTCGTCCGGCGTGGCCGGGTCGCGGACCTGGGTGGCGCCCAGCCGGGAGGAGAAGACCTGCGGCTGCTTGAGCACCCCGGCCACCTCGGCGTGCCGCAGCACCAGCCAGAAGCCGGGGCCGCCGGGCAGCCCCAGCAGCGGCGGCTCGTCCACCCACGCCACCGGCCCGGCCGCCCGCAGCGCGGCGAGCAGGTCGTACGGGACGCCGTGCAGGTAGGTGCGCGGGTCGACCAGCGGCGTCGGGTCGACGGTCACCGGCCGAGGAACTCCTCGACCACCGTGACCAGCCGGACCGGCGTCTCGTACATCGCGTAGTGCCCGGCCTCCGCGAGCACCTCCAGGTCGGCGTTGGGATAGTGCCGCATCCACGTCTCCCGGATGGTGTCCGCGCCCAACGCCGGGTCGTGCGCGCCGACGACGGCGAGCGCCGGCACCGGGTTGCCCTTCACCTCGTCGGTGAAGTCGGTCCGCGCCCAGGCGGTGAGGTACGCGCCGAACGCCTCCGGGGTGGACTGGTCGAGGGAGAAGCGGACCATCGCGTCCAGCCAGTGCCCGGCGAGCCGGTTGCCGGTGGTCAGGTCGATGATCGCCCGCCGGTTGTCCGGGTTGCCCGCCGCGCCGTCGAAGAGCGCCCAGCTCCGCAGGTCGAAGGGGACCCCGCCGGCCGGGACCGGGCTGATGCCGACCAGGCGTTCCACCCGGTCGGGGGCGTCGGCGAGCACCCGCTGGGCGGCGCTGCCACCCATCGAGTGCCCGACCACCGAGAACGTCTCCCAGCCGAGGGAGTCGGCCAACGCCAACGCGTCCGCGGAGATCTCGGCGATGCTGTGCTCGCCGGCCACGGCCATCCGCTCGCCGTAGCCCCGGTAGTCGAGGAAAGCCCAGGTGAAACGCTCGCCGTCGATCAGCTCGGGCAGCCAGCCCCAGCCGCGCGCCGAGCCGAACCAGCCGTGCAGGGCCAGTACCCGGCGTGGCCCGTGACCGACACCGACGTGACCGATCGTCATGATGGCTCCCTTCGCCGGGCCGGTGCGGTGACCGGAGAGGACGTGTGAGCAGCTGAGAGCGACCGTAGTCGCCCCGCGCACCGTAGGGAAGGGGGCCCGTTGAGGTTGCCCCGCCCCGGCCGGGTGAGTAGGCAGGAGGTGCACGTGCGTCGATCTCGGGAGACCACACGAGACTCCGGCCCCTCGCCACCGCGACCGTCGTCCTGGCCATCGGCGGGCGGCGCCCCGGACCGGAGGCGTGGCGGCGGGCCGGTCAGGGACGCTCGACGCGAACCGGATCGCCGCGTACCAGGTCGTCGTGGACCTGCCAGCGCGCCGCGTCGAGCGCCGCCCGGGCCGCCTCGTCGCCGTGGGCCAGCCGCTCCCGCAGCCGCCGCACCGCCAGGCGCCGGTTCAGGGTGAACTGGCGTTCGGTGTCGACCACGACGACGAGACCCGACGGGCGGTGGGTGGCGCGGACCGCCGTGCTGGCCTTGTTGCGGTGCTGCCCGCCGGGCCCGCCGGTGCGGCAGGGCACCACCTCGACGTCCGCCTCGGAGAACGGTGTCGCCGGCCCGCCCGGCTCGTACGGTCGGGCCAGCACGTACCAGTTCTTCCGGCCCACGCCGGCACGGTAGGGGCTGGGCGCCTGCCAGCACAGGGTGCCGGTCCAGCCGGCGGCGAACGCCTCGGCGTCGGCGCCGGAGATCCGCAACCGGACCGAGCGGTGGGTGCCGGGCCGCTCCCCGGCAACGGTCTCCAACCGGTGGACGGTCAGGGTGTGCCGGGCGGCGTCGGCCTCCAGCCGGCGCAGCAGCCGGGCCAGCGCCCAGGCGCACTCCTGCGGACCACGCCCGGCCGACAGCAGCAGGTGGACGCTCATCGCCGCCCCCGCCGCCGGTCCGGCCGCGACCCGGTGCCGGCGTCGGGTGTCTTGTAGGTGACCAGCGGGACGGTGGTGGCCACCGGGGTGGCCAGGCCGTGGTCGACCAGGTCACCGATCACCTGCTCGATCCGCTTGTACGCCGTCGGCGCCTCCTCGAACAGCAGCTGCCGCTCGCCGCACACCACCACCGACCCGAGCGCGGTGCGGCGCAGCTCCTCGACGGTGTGCTTGGCCCGCCCCCGGCGCAGGGCGTCGGCGCGGGACATCTTGCGGCCGGCGCCGTGCGCCACCGAGTGGTTCGCCTGCGGTCCGGCGTGCGCGGCGACCAGGTAGGACGGTGTGCCGCGGGTGCCGGCGACCAGCACGTCCCGGCCGTCGCCCGGGGCGGCGCCCTTGCGGTGCAGGTAGTGCCCGTCGCGCACCTCGACCAGGTTGTGGCACTGGTCGACGACCGGGGCGGAGGGCTGCACCCCGAGGGCGTACGCCACCCGGGCGGCCAGCACCCGCCGGTTCAGCGCACCCCACCGCACGGCCGCGTCGTGCCGGGCCAGGTAGGCCGCCGGATCGGGCGCGGGGCCCGCGCCGTGGACCTCGGTGTGCTCCCGCAGGATCCGCTCGCCGAGGCCGCGCGAGCCACTGTGGACGACGAGCACCAGGTCGCCTGCGTCGAGGCCGAGCCGCCGCGCGTGCGACGGGTCGAGGACCGTCCCGATCCGGGCCAGCTCGACGAAGTGGTTGCCGCGGCCGACCGTACCCAGCCCGTCGAGGTGGCCGGCCGGCACGTCGCCCTCGACGACGGCCCAGGCCGGGTCGTCGGCGTCCCGCTCCGGGTCCAGGGCCCGGTCCAGGTCGGGGAAGCGGGCGGCGAGCCGCTCCGGTACGGCCCGCTTGAGCCGGATCGGGAACACGGCGATCCCGCAGCCGATGTCGGAGCCGACCAGCAGCGGGTAGAGCACGGTCGAGGTCATCGCGGCGCCGATCGGGGCGCCCTTACCGGGGTGCAGGTCCGGCATGCCGGCGACGTGGACCATGCCGGGCAGGGCGGCCACCTGTCGGCACTGGTCGAGCGCGGCGGACTCGATCCAGCTGGTGGGGGAGGCGAACACGGTGACACTGGCGGCGGATCCGGGCAGCGTGGGGTACGCGGACAAGAAGGCTCACTTCTCGCGGAGAGGATGGACGGACGGCGGCACGGCACCGATGGGCGCCGTGGCGTGCGGGAGGACCGGAGGCGGGCCGTCAGAACGTCATGGCGTACACCCTGTCGGTCCGGGTCGTGCCCGGCAACCGATTTCGGCGGCTCCCACCGGGCAGCCTCGGCGTCACCGTCCGGCTAGCCTCCGGGGATGACCGTCCACCAGCTCTCGCTCGCAGACGCGCGTCGCATCGCCGTCCGCGCGCAGCTGCTGGACGCGGCGCGCCCGGCGGGGCTGGTCGAGACGGTGCGGCACCTGACCCTGCTGCAGATCGACCCGACGGCGGCGGTCGCACCGACGGCCGACCTGGTGGCGTGGAGCCGCCTCGGCCCGGCGTACGCGGCGGCCGACCTGGTCGCGGCGCTGGGCGGCCGGGCGCTGATCGAGCTGGCGGCGACTATCCGGCCGGCCGAGGACCTGGCGCTGTACCGGGCCGAGATGACCGAGCGGCGGGACGGACCGGCGGTCGGCTGGCAGGCCCGGCAGCGGGAGTGGGTGCGGGCCAACGACGCGTGCCGCCGGGACATCCTCGCCCGGCTGACCGCCGAGGGGCCGCTGCCCTCGCGCCGGCTCCCGGACACCTGCGTCGTGCCCTGGAAGTCGACCGGCTGGACCAACGACCAGAACGTCATCCGGCTGCTGGAGGTGATGTCCGCGCGCGGAGAGGTCGCCGTCGCCGGCCGGTCGGGCCGCGACCGGCTGTGGGACCTCGCCGAACGGGTCTACCCCGACGATCCGGTGGTGCCGCTGGCCGACGCGCTGCGCCGCCGCGACGAGCGCCGACTGCGCGCCCTGGGGATCGCCCGCGCCCGCACGACCAAGGTCCCGATCGAGCCGTACGACGTCGGCGAGGCCGGTGAGCCGGCGGAGGTGGCGGGCGTCAAGGGGCGGTGGCGGGTCGACCCGGCGCGGCTCGGGCAGCCCTTCACCGGTCGTGCCGCCCTGCTGTCACCGTTCGACCGGCTGGTCCACGACCGCCGACGCACCCTGGAGCTCTTCGGCTTCGAGTACGGGCTGGAGATGTACAAGCCGGCCGGCAAGAGGCGGTGGGGCTACTACGCGTTGCCGCTCCTGCACGGCGACCGCCTGGTCGGCAAGCTCGACGCCACCGCCGATCGTCGGGCGGGCGTGCTGCGGGTGGACGCGGTGCACCAGGACGAGCCGTTCACGGCGGAGGAGGCCGACGCCGTCGACACCGAGATCGCGGCGCTGGCCGACTGGCTTCGACTGGACCTGACGCGCGGCTGACCCGCTTCGAGGTGTGCGCCCACTGGGCCGCCAATTCGAGCTGCCGCCTCCGTCACGGTGCCCTGGTCCGCGTCGGCCCTCAGCGGGTCGTCCGGGGGCACACCCCACGGTGCGCCCCCGGTCCCCTCCGGTCAGCCGGCGTGCACGCTGACGTTCGTCGCCCGCAGCAGGCCGACGACGGTCTTGACCGACGTCAGGCCCTCCTGGTGACCGCCGGCCCTGATCCGGCCGGACCAGTAGCCGTACCGGTCGGCCAGAGTGCCGGCACCCACCGTCGCGGCCTGCATGATGCACGAGCCGAGCGGATCCTGCGGCGCCTGACCGGCCGGAGCGGGGGCGCACCCGGCGCCGAAGCGTTCCTGCCCGAGCATCGGGTCGAGCCCGGAGACGTCTGCCTGACAGGGATCCCAGTCCAGGGGCTGTGCGCAGGTGGCGTAGTTCGCCAGTGCCCGCTGGTAGGCGTTGGCCAGGTGCAGCGAACCGGTGTTGTAGCTGTCCTGGCTGCGGGGCAACCGGTAGTCCGCGGGCAGCGACCGGTCACCGAAGAGTTGCCCGTGCAGCACGTCGTCGCGTTCCAACGCCGACGACCAGCCGAGTTCGGAGAAGATCTGCAGCATACGGACCGCGTCGGAGACCTTCTTCCCGGCGTCCCACAGCTGTTGGGAGACCGACCAGGTGCCGGCCGCCGGACGGTCGACGCCGGTGCCGAGCGCCGCCACCCGGTAGTAGTAGCGCTGCTTGCCGGTGAGCATGGCCCGCGTCTTGGTACGCGCCTGAGCCGGCGCGGCGTCGTTGTCCACCACCGCCCCGGTGTTGTCCAGCGCCGGCCGGTACGTCGACTCCCACTTCTGGTTGACGTAGTAGTCGGGCTCCCGGCAGTAGCCGCTCGGCGGGTTGGACCGCTGGTCCCACAGGCAGATGTCGGTCAGGTGGGTCCGCCACGTCACGGTGCGGACGTCCTGCCAGTCGCCGCCGAGCCACTTGGCCTGCTGCCGGACCACCAGTCGCAGGTCGCCGTTGGTCCGCTGGGTACGCGGGCCGTCGATCACCTCCACGTCGACGAAGTCGGCGTCCAGGCAGGAGCGCAGTTCCGGCCGGTGCCCGGGCGGCATGGCGTAGTTGGCGAGGTGGTAGACGTTCGGCAGGGCCGCCCGGTTGACCCGGGTCGGGGTGCTGACCGAGCCGCCACCCCCGCAGTAGGGGATGCGGGGCACGTCGGCGATCCGGCCCGCCGCCGGGATGTCCTGGTCGACGCTGCCCCACATGTCGTAGTCGCGGTCGGTCTCCACCCAGCGCACCGCCCGGCCGACCTCGTCGAGGGCCGCCTTCCACTGGCCGGTCGCCGCCCGGTAGTCGGTGATGAGCCGCTGGAACAGCGCGTTGGTGCCACCGTCCGGGCCCGGGGCGCTGAACTGCCGCACCCGGCGGTTCACCGCCTCGCCGGCGGCGATCGTGCTCTGGGTCTCGGCGGCGCCGACCTGCGCGGCGTACTGCGGGTTCTGCAGCTGCAGGATCAGGTTCGCCCGGGCGCCCAGCAGCCACGCCGACGGGTTCGCCACTCCGGCGGTCGGCGAATCGCCGGGCGCGGGTGGCAGTGCCACCCCGCGGGCGCCCGCCCACTGGGCCAGGTAGTCGATTGCGCCGGCCGGCAGGTGGAGGCCGACGGTCGCGACCGGGTCGGTCAGCGACGTGCCGGTCGGGACGACGAAGGGCGCCTGCCGTGCCGAGTCGACCGCGAACGTACGCGTCGGTGAGTCGGCCTGGTCGAAGTAGGTGGCGAAGGAGTCGATCGTCGATCCGGTGCGCGCCTCCCGGTGCACGTACCGGTCGATGCCGGTGCGCAGCGGCTGCTGGGCGATCTGTTCGAACGCCGCCTGGCTCGCCAACGCCAGGCCGTCCACCCGCTGGTCGAGCACGATCAATTGTCCGGCGATCACGGTGAGCTGGGCGCGTACCTCGGTGAGCTCCCGGGCGAGCGCGGTGAGCTGGGCGGTCAACCCGTCGTACAGGGCGCCGAGCATCTTCTCGATCCGGTCGAACCGCCGGTCCATGCCGGCCGCGAGCCGGCTGATCTGGTCGCGCAACGCGGCGATCTGCGCCCCGGTGGCGTCGTCGGCGCCGCCGCCGGAGGTGAACAGCGGAAGCAGGATCATGGCGGCCCCGACCAGGCCACCGACCAGGGTGAACGTGGACATCGCCAGCGCCGCGGTGGTGATCCCGGCGGCGGAGATCGCCGCGGTGTAGGTGGTGATGGCGGAGATCGCGCCGACGACGGCCTTGGCAATGGTCTCGATCTGCCTGCCGAACTGCTTGTCCACCATGCCGGCGAGCTTGCCGAGCACGGTGACGGCCTGGCCGAGCTTCTCGTTGAGCTTGCGGTCGGCCTCCGCCTTGGCCTTGGCGGCGGCCTCGTCGGCGCTGGTCGGCTTGTCCGGTCCGTCGATCGGGAACCGGTCGGACCGGGCCACCGCGTCGGTCACCGCGGCCGCCGTCCGCTCCCGCAGCTCGGCGAGCGCCTTGTCGAGCTGGGCCTGGATCTCTGCCCGGTAGGCGTCCTTGTCGTACCGCTTCGCGGTGATCGCGGCGAGGTCGAGGTGGCCGCTGAGTTCGGGAAGTTGCGCCAGATCGTCCGCGGGGGTGTCCAGCCGTACGCCGAGTCGGGCGCCGGCGGCGGCGTTCCAGACCTCGGCGAGCACGGGGTCGGCGGCGGCCCGGGCGTGCAGCGTCGCCCAGACCTGGGTGAGCGCGCCGCGGGACAGCATCTCCCACATGGAGTCCTGGGTGCCGCTGCGGATCTGTTCGATCGGCGGGACGATTCCGCCGAGCTCCTCACCGGTCACGCTGCGCAGCAGTGCGGTGAGCGTGGTGCCGCCGGGCTGCGCCTCACCGCTGCCGGCGAGCTTCTCCACCGCCGCGCCCAGCAGGTGCAGCTTCCCCGGTGACTCGTCGGATGCGGTGACGGCCTGCCCGACGAGGGCGGTGGTGGCAGTGAGGTGGGCGTTGGTCGTGGCGGTGTCGGCGGTGGGGTGCGCGGTGCGCCAGTCGCTCAGTTCGGCGGCGAGTACGGCGTCCACCAGTGCGGGGGTGCCGCCTTCACGGACCTGCACCACGGCGGCGAACAGCGAGTGGTGGACGGCCTGCTCGTCATAGCCGACCGGGTCGGCGGCGACCGCCGGCCCGGCCGATCCGACGAGCAGGCCGGCTGCGGTCACGGCCGCGAGCCACCGGTGCAGGTGGCCCTTCCTGGTTCTCATGGGTGTCCTTCCTCCGGTGTCCCACGGGCGCGGGACGAGGCGTGGACTCCATGAGGCCGGGACGCGGTTGGCGCAGGCTTAAGCCCGCCTTGGCGGGCCGGCCGGGATTGCCGGGCGCGACTGTCGGATGCCGGATCTCCACGGTGGGCGCACCTGGCTAGGGTCACGGCGTGACGACAATCGGCGTCCTCGGCCCGGTGCGGGCGACCCGCGCCGACGTCCCGATCGACCTGGGCGCGCCCCGGCAGCGGGCGGTGCTGGCCCGGCTGGTCGCCGGCGGCGGCCATCCGGTCTCGGTCGACCGGCTCGTCGAGGACCTGTGGTCGGGCGACCCGCCCCCGCGCGCGCAGGCGGCTCTGCAGGTGTACGTGTCGAACCTCCGCCGGGCGCTGGAACCCGATCGCCCGGCCCGTACCCCCGCCCGGACCCTCGTCACCGTCGCCCCCGGGTACGCCCTGCGGCTGCCGACCCGGGACGTGGACGCCTGGCGGTTCGAGGCGGCGCTGCGGGCCGCGACGCCGGCGGTCGACAATCGGCCGGTCGCGGCGGTGGCCGGCCTCGACGAGGCGCTGGCCTGTTGGGCCGGGGCGACGGCGTACCCCGAGTTCGCCGGGGAGCCGTGGGCGCAGCGGGAGGCCGAGCGGCTCGCCCAGCTACGGCTGGGCGCCGTCGAGCAGCGGGCGAAGCTGCTGCTCGACCTGGACCGTCCCAGCGAGGTCGTCCTCGACCTCCACCCACACGTGCGGGACCATCCGCTGCGCGAGCAGGCCGCGATGCTGCTCGCGGTGGCGTTGTACCGGCTCGGGCGACAGGCCGACGCGCTCGACGTCCTGCGTACGGTCCGCGCCACGCTGGCCGAGCAGTTGGGCATCGACGCCAGCCGCGAGTTACGGAGTCTGGAGACCGACCTGCTGCGGCAGAGCCCCCGGCTGGAGGTCACCACCCGGATCACCCGACCGGAGTCCCTGGCCGTGGCGGCCGAACCGGGGGAGATGCCCGCCGCCGAGGGCCGCGCGGGTCGGCCGGTGGGCCGGACGGCGGAACTGGCCCGCCTGCGTGCCGCGGCGGACCGGGCCGCCGGGGCGGGCCTCGGCCTCTGCTGGGTGGGCGCGGATGCGGGAGCGGGAAAGTCCACGGTGGCCCGTCACCTCGCCGACACGCTCGTGGCTGCGGGCTGGCGTTCGGTCACCGGGACCTGCCCGCAGGTGGCCGGTGCGCCACCGGCCTGGGCCTGGCACGAGGTGGTCACCGCCGCCCGCCGGCACCTCCCGCTCGACGAGACGGAGGCCCACGGCCTGCGCCTGCTGCTGCACAGCGCCCCGCCGACCGGCACCCGCGGCGAGTACGACGAGTTCCACCTCCGCCGGGCGCTGGCCGCCTACCTGTCCCGGTTGACCCGGCACGGCCCCCTGCTGGTGCTGGTCGAGGACGTCCACCGCGCCGACGGTGAGACCCTGCAGATCCTGCGCCACCTCGCCACCGCCCTGGCCCGATCACCCGTCCTGGTCGTGGCGACGTACCGGCCGCACGAGGTGACCGACGACCTGGTGGCGGCCCGGGCCGCGCTGGCCGGCGTACCGGCGGTCGAACTGGAGCTCGGTGGGCTCGACGCGGACGCGGTCACCGAACTCCTCCGGCGGCACGGGGTGGACAGCACCGACTCTGAGCTGCTGCGCAGCGTCCGGGAACGGTCCGCGGGCAACCCGCTGTTCACCGTCGAGCTGGCCAAGCTGATCGCGGCCGAAGGGCCGACGGCCGCACTGGACGGCATTCCCGCCGGGCTCGGCCACGTCCTGGCCCGCCGGCTGGCGCGGTTGCCGGCCGCCGCCCGGACGGTGCTGCGGCACGCCGCTGTCTTCGGACCGGACGCCGACGTCGACCTGCTGCTCGCGGTCGACGGCGGCCCGGAGGAACCCGTCCTCGACGGACTGGAGGCCGGGGTGACCGCCGGGCTGCTCGTCGAACCCGAACCGGGCCGGGTCCGCTTCGCCCACGCGCTGATGCGGGAGGCGCTCTACCACAGCGTTCCGCTGCTGCGGCGCACCCGGCTGCACAACCGGATCCTCGCCGTGCTCCAGCAGCGGCGGGTCGACGACGTGGCGGGGAAGGGACGGCACGCGCTCGCCGCCCTCACCCCGGCCACCGCCGCCGACGCGATCAGCCATCTCGCCGCCGCTGCCCGCCGTGCCGGCGACCTCGGTGCGCCGCGGGAGGCCGCCGCGCTCTGGGCCGGCGCGCTGCGCGCCGTCGACCTGGCCCCGAACACCCCCGACCGGATCCGTCTGGACGTCCACTGCCACCTGGCGGCGGCCGCCGCGCTTGCCGGTGACGTGCTCACCGCCCGCGCCGCTCGGGCCGAGGCCATCCGGCTGGCCACCGGCATCGGTGACCCCGCCGCCGTGCACGCCGCGCTGACCTGCTTCGACGCCCCGGTCACCTGGACCATCCGGCCCGACCGCCTGGTCGACGAGCCGCTGGTCCGGCTCCTGGAGCAGGAGCTGTCCCGGGTCGGCGACGACCGTCCGGTGCTGCGCTCCCGGCTGCTGAGCGTGCTCGCCTTCGAGATCGAGGGCGCCGACCAGGAGCGCGCCGACCAGGTCACCCGGGAGGGTCTCGCGCTGGCCCGCCGGCAGGACGACCCGGAGGTGCTCTGCCGAGCCCTCAACGCCCGCTATTTCGTCACGGTCGCCCCGGCGTTCCGCGCCGAGTTGCCCGTCGTCGGCCGGGAACTGCTTGCGACGGCCGAGGCCGCCGGCCTCACCGCGTACCGTTGCGAGGCCCACCACATCCTCCATCAGGCGGCCCTCGCCGACGCCGACTTCGACCGGGCCAGGCACCACGTCGACCGGGCCGTCGAGGAGGCCACCACCGGACAGCTCGGCCTGATCCTGGCCGTGATGGGGTGGTTCACCGGCCTGAGCGCCCTCTTCCGGGGTGACCTCGAGGAGGCGTTGCGCCGGTACGCCGAGGTCAGCGACCGGATGGGCCGGGTCGGCGGCCCGAACGCGGCGGCGATGGGGCTCATGGGCCGGTTCACGGTGCTCAGCACCGTCGGACGTGGCCACGAGGTGCTCGGGGAGATCCGGCAGGTGCATGCCCGGATGCCGGACGACGCGCACGATGTGCTGGCCCACGCTCTGCTCTCCGCCGGTGACCACGCCGAGGCCCGGCGGGTCTGGCGACCGCAGGCGCCGATCCGCCCCGACTACCTGTGGCTGTACTGGACGACGCTGCGCGGACAGGTCGCGGCCCGGATCGGCGACGCCCCGGCCGCACGTCATTGCTATCGCGAGCTGCTGCCGTGGGCCGGGCGGTTCGCCGGGTTGGAGTGCGGCTCGATCTCACTCGGGCCGGTCGACCAGACCCTCGCCGAACTCGCCGCCACCCTGGGCGACCCGGCGGCCGCCGCCAGGCACCGCGCCGCCGGGCTCCGGCTGGCCCGCGCCGTCGGCGCAGTGCCGTGGAGCGACGAGTCGGCGTACGTGGCGGCGGTGCACTGACCCGGCGGCGTCCATCCGGTCAGCCGCCGAACACGGTCGCCTCCCGGCGGCGGAAGCCCGGCCGCAACGCCGCGAGCATCAACCGCAGCACCGGGCCCGCGATCCGCTTCAGCTCCGCCAACTCCTCCGGCCGGGCGTAGCGCTCGATCCTGGGAAGCTCGAAACGCAGCGCACCACCCTTGCGCACGGCCCGCTCCACCGTGGTCCAGTCCGCCACGCTGACGTACCGCCGGATCACCGGGAAGATCAACCGCTCCTCTTCCTCGATGTGTTCGTCGAGGAGGTCGCGCAGCTGGGCCAGGACCGTGGCGAGGCGACCCGCGGCGGACCGTACCCGTTGCTCGGGGCCGCCCGGAGTGAGGACGGCGACCAGCCCGTCCACCGCGCCGCGCGTCTCGTCCAGCACCGGATCGAGCGACGCGTGGTCGTCGCTGAGGTCCCGGAGCTCGACCTCGGTGGCGGCCGACCGGGTCAGCACAGGCCAGAGCACCTCGTCCTCCATCCGGTGGTGATGGTGGATGCCGTCGCAGAGCAGCCGCACGTACGTCCGCAGCGCCTTCCCGCGACGCAGGTCGTACGCGATCCGGCCGTCAGCGACGCGCTCGGCCAGGTCTGCCAGCCGGCGGGTGTCGGCGCGCATGGTGCGGTGGTTGATCCGGAAGCCGACGAGGTTCGGCTCGCTCTCGGTGATGCTCGTGTCCATGGTCTCCTCCGGCCGCTGCGCTCCGCGGCCCACTCGGGGCGGACCGGCCCTGGCGGACCGGCCCGGCGCCGGCCGACATCGGCAGGCGCGTTGTCCTGCCCGACTCTCGGTCGTGCCGCCTGGCGACCGCTTGGCGTCGACTTGGCCGGCCCGTCGCCACCCGGGCCTTCGCTCGGCAGGCTCGCTGGCGACGCTCATTTAGCCTGGTCGACACCGGAAGCGGGGAGGGACTGATGGGTCTGTCAAGCCGTGAGTGCCCGGACTGCGGACGACGGGTGAAGGAGCCGTTCCAGGAGACGATCACCGGCCGTCAGGTCTGCCCCGACTGCGCCAACGCCCTCTTCACCGGCTCTGCCGCTGGGGCGATCACGGGAGACATCGGTTCCGGGTCCGGCAGTGAAAGGCAGGAGCATCTCGCCGCAGCTGCTACGTCGCCCCCGTGTTGTACCGGTCGAGCGTTGCCTTGGAGGTCGAGGCGTCCTGGAAGACGAGCTCCCACGGCCCGGTGTTGACGTCCATGTCCTCGCCGAACCCGACCCACTTGCCGGCCATCCGCCGGCCCGTCGGCTCGGCCAGCAGCTGGGTGCGGGCGGGGGCTCTGCACCGACGCTTCCTCGGCTGGCTGAGGTGAGCATCCAGCGCCTTGTCTGATGGCGGCAGGTCACCCAGAGCTCACCCCTGTGGGCGGATGCCCGACCGAGCCGGCCCCGGCGCCTGTCCGCCTCGACTAGCGTCCGGGACATGGCCGAGGTGAACCTGCGCCTGCGTGGCGGACCGTACGACGGGCAGCGCGTCCGTTGGGACGTCCCGGACGGTGACAGCCCGCCGCAGACGTACGACCTGAAGCTGCACGGGCCGCACGAGGGCGCGGAGACGTTCGTCTACCAGCTGGTCGGGCGGGACCCGGACGGCGAAGGCTGGATCTACGAGGCGCCACCGCTGCGCGGCCAGTGACCGGGCCCCGGCCGCGTCCTGTCACTCAGCAGATGCGAGCACGACCGGCACCGCGACCACGTTGATCCGGGAGCCGTCCCGCGCCGACACCTCGTACACCTCGACGGTGCCCTGGCCGGTCGCGGCCAGGCGGTAGCGCACGGCCACCCGGTAGTCGCCGCGGCAGCCGGTGCCGCAGGTGGCGGTGGTGAAGCCGGCGCCGATCACGTGGCGGTCGCGGTCGAGGACCCGGACGCTCACCGTGGCCTCGAAGACCTGCGCGCTGCCGGTGACGGTGACCGGGCTGCCGACCCGTTGCCCGATCGCCGGCCCGGTGACCACGATCGGCGGCAGCAGGTCGGCGTAGTCGGCGCGGCTGGTCGGCCCCCGGCCGTCGCCGAGGTCGACCCGCCGCACGGCGGGGAACTGGGTCAGCGTCCAGACCAGCTGCGCGCGGCGCAGCCGTACGGTGCCGGCCGGCCCGTCGGTGAGGGCCGGCGGCGCGGCGACGGTGGCGGTGCCCCCGCTGATCCGGACCATCCGAACTCCCTCGGGCACCAGCGTGGTGAGCGCGGTGGACGCCTCGGCCGCCGACGGCCCGGCGGCCAGCTCGTCCAAGGCCAACGCGGAGGTGGCCGGCGTCTGCGGCCGGGTGCGCGTGACCGGTGCCAGCCGGCCGTCGCGCACCAGCCACAGCTGCACGGTCACCGTGCCGGCCGGAGCCGCCCCGGTGGGGGCCGTGCTGGCCGGCACCGGGCCGACGGGAGTCGGCCCGGCCGTCGCGGGCCCGCTCCGAACCGGTCCGGCCGCGGAGGTGCCCGTGGCGATCGGGGCGGTCGGCGTGGCGGGTGCCGCCGGGCCGGTGGTGCTGGCCGGAACGGGCAGCGTGGGCGCCGGCCCGAGCGTCCCGGTCCGGTCGTCGGCGCAGCCGGTCAGCAGCAGCGCGGCTACCAGCAGCGCGGCGCAGGTTCGGTTCATCGGGCGCCCCCGTCGGGGTCGACCGGAAGGTCCAGCCGGAACTCGGTGCCGACACCGACCTGGCTGCGCACCGTCAGCCGGGCCCCCAGCAGTCGGGCGTTCTCCCGGGCGATGGCCAGGCCCAGCCCGCTGCCCGGGCCGCTGCGGGCCGGGTCGGCCTTGTAGAAGCGGTCGAACAGGTGCGGCAGGTGCGCGGCGGGGATCCCCGGCCCCTGGTCGGTCACCGTGACGACCAGCGTTTCGCCGGCACGGCGCACGGTGGCCCGCCGCTCGCCGGTGCTGTGCTCGACGGCGTTGCCGACCAGGTTCGCCAGCACCCGCTCCAGCCGCCGGGGGTCGGTGTGCGCCACGAACCGGCGGCCGGCGCCGACCACGGTCACCCGGTCCGACCAGCCCCGGACGTCGACGATCGCGTGCAGCAGGGCGGGCACGTCCACCGGCTGCGGCCGTACCGGCTCCCCGCCGGCGTCCAGCCGGGAGACCTCCATCAGCTCCTCGACCAACCGGCGCAACCGCACCACGTCGGCGACCAGCACCCGCGCGCCGGAGCGGGCGTCGTCGGGCAGCACGTCCAGGTGCTCGTCCAGCAGCGAGGCCGCGACCGCCAGGGCGGTGACCGGGGTACGCAGCTCGTGCGCCACGTCGGCGGTGAACCGCCGCTCCCGCGCCTGCGCCCGGGACAGCGCCTCGATCTTCGCCTGCAACGCCTGCGCCATCTCGTTGAACGCCGCGGCCCAGTCGGCGAACTCGTCGCGGCCGCGTACCGGCAGGCGGGTGTCGAGCAGGCCCTCGGCGACGTCCCGGGCGGCCCGGCTGGCCCGGCCCACGGGCTCCAGGGTGCGCCGGGCCAGGGTGTGCCCGACCGCCGCGGCGAGCAGCACCGCCGCCGCCCAGCCCGCCCCGAGCGCGGTGCGCAGCTGGCGCAGGTCGGCCAGGATGCCGTCCTCGACGGTGACCGAGTAGAGCTGCGCCGTCGAGCCGGGGATCCGGCCACCCACCAGCAGCAACTGCCGGCCGTGGTCGCGGCGGCGTTCGTACCCGAGCTGGCCGGCAGCGACCGCGGACCGCACCGTCGTGCCCGGCGTGGGTCCCGGGGCGGCGGCCGGGCCGTCGCCGTCGAGCAGCAGCACCTGCCGGCCGCCGGCGGCGAAGCTGGTCAGCAGGTCGGCGCGGTGGGCATCGGTCAGCGGCACGAACTGCGCGGCCAGCACCAGCTCGTAGCGGGTGTCGGCGGCCGCCTGCTGCACCGAGCCGTCCAGGCGGGCCTGCCGCAGCAGCAGGTACGACCCGACGGCCAGCACCCCGGCGGACACCCCGGCGACCAGCACGAAGGCCACCACCAGCCGGCGGCGCAGGCGGCCCGGGGAGACGGCGGCGGTGGCCATCGGCGCTCCCGTCAGGGGGACAGCTTGTAGCCGGCGCCGCGGACCGTGCGGACCAGCACAGGGTGGGCGGGGTCGTCCTCGACCTTGGCCCGCAGCCGCTGCACCGCCACGTCCACCAGCCGGGTGTCCCCCAGGTGGGAGTGCTGCCACACCCGGTCCAGCAGCACCTCGCGGGTGAACACCCGACCGGGGTGGCGGGCCAGCTCCAGCAGCAACCGGAACTCGGTGGCGGTCAGGGGCAGTTCCTGGCCGTCCTTGCGGGCGGTGAAGCGGGCGGCGTCCACCTCCAGCCGCCCGACCAGCAGGCTGTCCTCCTCGGCCGCGACGGTGGCCCGGCGCAGCACGGCCCGCACCCGGGCCACCAGCTCCGGCAGGTCGAACGGTTTACGGAGGTAGTCGTCGGCGCCGCACTCCAGCCCCACCACCACGTCGATGGTGTCGGTGCGGGCGGTCAGCATCAGGATCGGCACCTGGCTGGTGCGCCGGATCTCCCGGCAGACCGCCAACCCGTCGAGGCCGGGCAGCATGACGTCCAGCACGATCAGGTCGACCGGTCCGGCCCGCCACGCGGCCAGCGCCGCCGGTCCGTCGGCGGCGGTGCCGACCCGGAAACCGGCCCGGCGCAGACCGAGGGCGGTGACCTCCCGGATGGAGGCATCGTCCTCGACGACCAGCACGCGGCCCTCCACCACCCCAGCGTAGAGCCGGTTGCGACCGGGCGGACCTGCCGGAACGGCCGGTGCCGAGGGGCCGGGCGGCCCCTCGGCACCGGCGCGGATCACGCCTGCCACTGGTGGGCGACGTCCAGCACGATCCGGCTGTGGGTGCCCGGCCCGGCCAGGACGAACACCCGGAACGGCAGGTTAGCCCGCACGCCCACCGCGAAGGTGGTGTAACCCTCGAAGCTGCCGCCGAACACCACGTCCCGCAGCGTCCGGTACCCGAGAGCGTTCAGCTCGTGGTCGCCCACCCGGTACGGCACGGTCGCCACCTGCGACCCGTCGTACGCGGGCGCGCGCAGCGACACGCTCAGCAGCGCGCCACCGGCGGTGTACGGCGACATCGCCGTCCCCTGCCCCTCGGTGTACGTCTCGCCGTAGGCCACCGAGTAGCCGGTCACCGGGCCGGCGAACTCGAACACCACCCGGTCCCAGCAGGTGTCCTGCCCGGCCCGGACGTCGACCAGCGGGCTGCCGCTGAGCGTGCCGGCCGTCTTCGCCCCGCTACCCCAGGTGATCCCGCAGTACGCGGTCGCCGCCGAGGCGCTGGCGGCGCCGCCGGCCACCAGCGCGGCCAACAGCAGCACCGCCGCCAGCAGTGCGTTTCTGATCCTCATGGTCGGGTTCCCTCCCGTCGTCGGGCCATCGGCGACCGGTCGACTCCGGGTCGCTCGTCGGCTCCGACTCCACGGTCCGCCCGGCGTACGGCAGCAGCTTCGCCGTGGCGTAACACGGGAGTAACAGTGCTCAGCGACGGGCGCCGCCGGGCTGCGCGACCGGCTGCGGGGGAGTCGTGGCCGGCTGCCGCCAGTTGCGCAGCGGCGAGAGCAGGATCGGCAGCCAGGTCAGCGCGTTGCCGATCGCGCCGATCCACAGGGTGGCCCGCACGCTGACGTACGTGCCGAGCAGGCCGGCCAGCGCGGCGCCGACGGCGAGGGCGCCGGTGAGCAGGAACCGGAAGGTCGCGTTCATCCGGCCGAGCAGGGCGTCCGGGGTGGAGGTCTGGCGCAGGCTCACCCCGATCACGTTGCCGATCCCGGTCCGCCAGGCGATGGCCAGCCAGCCGAGCGTCGCCAGCCAGAACGCCGCCCCGGTGTCGACCATCGCCACCAGCGCCCCGGCCGGCGCCACCAGCAGGCCCGGCAGCCACAGCGAGCGGCCCGGCCCGATCCGGTCGGCGAGCCGACGGGCCGTCACCGCGCCCAGCACCGACCCCACCCCGCCGACGGCCAGGAAGAGCCCGAGCATCCCGGGGGAGAGGCCCAGGTCGCCCAGGAGCACCACCGGGAGCAGGACGGTGATCAGGTTGACCGACAGGTTGATGCCGCTGGTCGACACGGCCAGCGGGCGCAGCAGCGGACTGCCCAGCACGTGCCGTACGCCCTCGCCGAGCTGCCGGCCGAAGTGCGGGCGGGAGCCGTCGTCAGCCGGTGCGGGAGGGACCGGGATGCGGGTCAGCGCGGCGGCCGAGACCAGGTGCGCGACGGCGTTCACGGCCAGCGACACCGGCGCGGTGAGCAGCTGCACCAGGACGCCGCCGAGGCCCCGCCCGCCGACCTGTAGCACTCCCCAGGTGGAGACGATCAACGAGTTCGCCGCCACCAGCCGGTCCCGGCCGACCAGCTGCGGCACCAGGCTCTGCGCCGCCACGTCCCCGAAGACCGTGGCCGCCCCGGTGAGCAGCACCACCGCGTAGAGCTGGCCGATGCCGAGCCAGCCGGCCCACCAGGCCACCGGGATCGAGGCGTAGAGCAGGGCCCGGACCAGGTCCGCCACGATGATCACGGTCCGTCGGGGAGCCCGGTCGACCCAGACCCCGGCAGGCAGCCCGATCAACAGGAACGCCACCCAGGCCAGCGCGCCGAGCAGACCCACCTGGCCAGGACCGGCGCGCAGCACCTCCACCGCCAGCACCGGCACGGCGATCATGCCGACCTGGTTGCCGAGGCCGGTGGCGAGGTCGGCGGCGTACAACCAGCGGAACGGGCGAGGCCAGGTGTTCGTCATGCCGCCACGATCCACATCGCCGCCGGTCGGTGTCGACCCGATATTCCCTGGGCCGAAGTCGCCCCGGGGCGATCCCTCCGGTCGGGGAGGCAGGTCCCCCGGCCGGGTCATCCTCGCCGCGTCCAGCATGGGCAGCGTGGAGGCATGCTGACGAGACATCGACGACAGGCGCTCGCCGCGCTCGGCTTCGCCACCGCCTACGGGCTGGTCCGGCTCTACTGGGCCACCGGTGGACGCTGGGGCTGGACGGCGTGTGACCGCACCCGGTCACCCGGGAGGGCGGAACTGGCCAGCGGCTGTGGCGCCGACGACGTGACGACGCTGCCGCTGGTGACCGGTTGGGGCGCGGTCGTCCTGTGCGTACTGCTGCTGGTCGTCGCCGCGGCGGCGGCGCGGCGGCCCGGTCGGGTCACCGCCGGGTCCGCCGCCGCGGCGGCGCTCGCTCTGGTGGTGCTCTCCTTCCCGGGCCATCTGCTCTTCGAACTGCCGGCGGGAGCGGCCGGGCGGCCCACCGACTGGCGGGACGTGCTGCACCGGGTGGCCATGCTCGCCGGGGGACTGCTCTTCGCGCGGGTCGCGGTGGCCGCCCGCCGGCCCGGGTGCGGCCATCCCGGCGCCCGCGGGCCGCGGCCGGTCCCGGCCTCGCTGCGCGGCTGGGCGTACGCTGCCGCCGCGCTGCCGCTGCTCGGGTTCACCCTGCCGCACCTGCTGTGGTGGTGGGGCGTGCCGCTGGGCATCCCGGCATCCGTGCTCGACGCGGCCCGACGGGACCTGTCACCGGCCCTGGTAGCGGCGTTGACCGCGGCACCGGCGGCCGGCGGGCTGCTCACCCTCGGGCTGACCCACCGGTGGGGTCAGGTGTTTCCACGCTGGACGCCGTGGGCCGGCCGACCGGTGCCCCGGCCGCTGGTGCTCGGGCCGGCGGCGGTGGTGGCGGTGGCGCTCACCTCGTACGGGCTGATCGGCGTGTGGCTGATGGGCACGGCGCTGGCCGACGGCCGGACCGACTGGGCGGAGCTGGGTCGTGGCTGGGCAGCGGCCGGCACCGAGCTGGTGTTCCTCGCCTGGGGCGTCGCGCTCGGGGTGGCGGTGCTCGGCTACGAGCGGCTCACCCGACCGCGGTGCCCGATGTGTCCGGGCCCGGTTGCGCGGCCAGCGCCTCCCGCCACCACGACGCCCCGGTGAGGGCGAAGTACTCGTCGGCGACGGCCAGCCCGGCGGCCGGCTCCACCCGGGCCAGCACCTCGGACGAGATGGTCCAGCCGCCCAGGTGCAGCGCGGCGGCGAGCAGGCGACGTGCCTGAGCCGGCGGCGCCCACCCGGCCACCGCGGTCAGCGCCTTGGCCTGACGGTGGCGCTCGGGTATGGATCGGGCCAGTTGCTCGGCCCGGCCCGGATGACCGTGTCGGGCCAGCGCCTCGGCCAACCGGCCCACGGCGTCGCCACGCTCGTCCGCCGAGATCGAGCGGATCACGGCCTCGGCGCGGTCCGGGGCGCCGGCCTGTGCCAATGTCTCGGCCAGCGCGGTGAGCGCCCACGTTCCGTGGTACTCCTCGTCGATCGAGTGCCCCTCGTCGATCGAGCCGGCCAGCCGCTGCGCCCGGTCCGTCGCGCCGCGCTCGGTCGCGGCTCTGGTCAGCGCGGTCAGCGCCTCTGCCCGTATCCGCCGGTCCTCGATCTGCGCGGCCAGCCGTTCCGCCCGGTCCATTTCGCCGGCCCGGCCGAGCAGGCCGGTCAGCACCGCCAGCGCCTGGTCCCGGTCGTCCGGGTCGCTGACCGCGCGGGTCACCGCCTCCGCCTGATCGACCAGCCCGGGCGGGGCCGGGTCCTCCTCAAGCCGGCGCAGCAGCGGGCCCGCGTCGGGGTCGTGCACCGAACGGGCGGTTGGGTAGGGATCCCAGTTCACGGCCGGTGGCGGCGCCGGAGGAGGCGGCAGCAGGACGGTCAGCGGCAGTCCCCGGTCACGTCGGTCCCGGATCTGCCCGGCGGCCTGCCGGGCCCGCCGGGCCAGCGTGTCGGCGAGCTCCGGGCCGCCGGTCGCCGCGCACCACCGCGCCAGCCCGACCAGCGCCCACGCGCGGTCCTCGGTGCTCGGCGCCAGCTCCACCACCGCCAGGGAGCGGTCGACGGACTCCCCGGCGGCGAGGCCGACCACCCCGGCGACCACCGCCGACCTGCCGCCGTCACCACCGGCCGCCGCCGCGTACGCCGCCTCGGCCTGCCGGGCCAGCGTGCCGGCGGTCACCGGGTCGCCGGCCCGGGCCAGTTCCGCGGCGACGAGCGCGAGGGCGTCGGCCCGCTCGTCGGATTCCTCCACGGCCGACGCCAGGGTCGTCGCCTCCTCGGGCCGGCCACACGCGACGAGCAGCCGCAGCATCCCGCGACCCGCGGCGCGCCGCTGACCGGCGTCGTCGACCAACGGCAGCAGCCGGATCGCCGCGGCCGCCGCCAGGTAGGCGCGCCGCGACTGACCGGCGCGTTGCAACGACTGGCCCAGCCGGCACCACAGGTCGATCCGCTCCGACGGTTGGCTCAGCAGCCGCGCCAGATTGAGGGCGCGGAACTCGTCGCCGTGGGCGGCCACCGCGTCGGCGACGTCGCGCAACGCGGCAGAGCGGTCCTCGCCGGCCCTCAGGGTGTCGGTGAGCATCCGCATCCGATCGATCCGCTCGGCAGCGGCGTCGGACCAGACCGGCGCCGCCTCGACCATCCGGGCCAGTACGCGAACCTGGTCGCGAGGCGTTTGCGACGCGGCCACGACCCGTTCGGCCAGCTCGTACCAGCCGCCGCCGGCGAGTGTGCCCGCCAACGCCGGCAGCCGCCAGGAGGGGGCCGAGGCGACGGCCCGGTCCACGACGGCAGGGAGCCGGTCCCGGGTGTACGACCCGGCGCCCAACTTGGCGAGCGCCTCGGCGAGCGCGATCACCACCTCGCCCCGCTGCGCCCGGTCGGTGGCGACGCGCGCCTCGGCGTCGAGACGCTCGGCGACGCGCTCGCCGGCCGCCCAGTAGCCGCAGTGCAGCAGCAGGGGGACCAGGGTGGCCCCCTGGTGCGCCCGGGAGCCCGCGTACGGCAGGTCGGATGCCGCTCTCAGCGCCCGGCCTGCCAGCCGGCGGCCACCTGTCAGGTCACCGGCCACCAACGTCGCCCTCGCCAGCCGCCGCCAGGCGTCAGCACCGGGGTTCGACATCGAGCCGACGATCCGTTCGGCGTGCACCAGACCGCCCCGCTCGGCGGCCGCACTCGCCAGGCCGAGGAGGATCTCGTCGAGCTGGCTGCCGTCGGCGATGTCCCGGGCGAGCTGTTCGGCTCGGTCGATCGACCCGCGGGCGGCCAGCGCGGTCATGACGTGGCCGAGCGCCATGGCGCGCCGCGGCGGCGCGAGGATGGAGCGCAGCAGGGCGTCGGCTCGTTCCACCTGGCCCAGCGCCGCCCACACTCCGGGCAGGTGCTCCGGGATCCGCCGGTTCCGGTCGGTCATCCGGTCGCGGTGCACGGCAAGCCGGGCCATCGCCACCAGATCCGGCTCGTCGCGGGTCAGCAGCGCCTCGTGCGCGACGGCGATCTCCTCCAGCGCCGTCACGTCCCCGCCGGACAGGTCGAGCATCCGGTCGTGCCGGGCCGCGTCGGTGCCGCAGGCGACCATCCGGTCCACGTCGCCGGTGGCCCGCAGCAGCCGGAACCACCCGCGGAGCAGATACTCCGGCGTTTTCTCCGGCCAGCCCCGCCGCCGATAGCCCTCCGCCCAGCCGTGCAGCCGTTCCCGGTAGCCGGCCAGCCGCACCGGGCCCAGGTAGTGGCGGGCGCTCTGCTGGAGTTCCTCGTGGCCGAGCACGTACACCTGCGGCCCGTCCTCGGGCCGCCACCGGCTTGCCTGGGTGAGGAAGGTGCGACCGGAAACGGTGTGCAGGTGCTCCTCCACCTCCCACTGGTCGGCGCCGGTCAGCTCGGCCAGGTCCGCGCCGCCGAGCCCACCGACCGCGGCGGTGAGCAGGCCGAGCAGGTCGCGTTGCAGGTCGGTGCCGTCGAGCAGGCGGCGCAGCTCCCGGTTGGCGTCGTGGCGTACCGCCTCGGCGTGCGGGGAGGCCGCGAGCTCCCGGATCGCCGCGGGGTCGCGCAGCGGGTGCCGGTCGGGCACGTCGCCGGGGATGGGCGGATTGGGTCGCCCGGCGACCAGCACCCGCATGCCGTGCGCCGGGCGCGCCGGCAGCAGCGCGGCGATGCTGTGCGCGTCCGGGCCGGCGCGGACGCCGCGGTCCTCGTCCAGGCCGTCGACCAGCAGCACCAGCCGCCCGCCCCGCTCGGCGCACCGGGCCGCCGCCCGGTCGAGCTGGTCGAGCAGGGCGCCCTCGCGCACCGCCTCCGGCAGCCCGGTGGGCGCCGGCTCGCCGAGCAGCTCGGCGAGCTGCACCGACAGGACGTCGAGGAACGCGCCCCGGTCGCTGCTGCCGGCGAACCGGGCGGTGACGAAGAACGGCACCAGGCGTACCCCGGGCGGCGGGTGCAGCGCGAACCAGGACAGCAGCGCGGACTTGCCGGCCCACGGGCCGGCCCGCCACCAGGCGTACGGGGGGCCGTCGGCGGCGGTGCAGAAGGCGGCCAGCTCGGCGAGCTCCGCGTCCCGGTCCCGCAGCACCGTCGGGGCGAGCCGCTCGACCTGGTACCGGTAGCCGGAACGGGCGACCGGGGCGTGGCCGACGTGCAGGTCCCGGCCGGCCTGGTAGATCCGGGCGTGGTCGTGCCCCTCGGCCGCCATGCCGCCCGGTCCGTGGTGCTCCCCGCTCACCGTTCGGTGATGTGCTGGTCCCGGCCCGACTGGTAGATCCGGGCCTGCCCGGTGGCGGTGGCGTTCATGACGACCGAGCCGATCGCGGTGCGCTCGTCGGCCGTCAGCGCCGGGGTCAGCGCCTCGTCGAGCACCCGGCGCAGCTCGCCGGCGAGCGCCGGGTCCTCGGCGAGCAGCCGGTGCAGCCGCAGCTGCCAGGCGCCGGCCAACGCCCGTTCGGTGTCCGGGTCGCCGGCCCGCCGGGCGGCGAGCACGTCGTCGCGGGCCTGTGCCAGCTCCCCGCCGATCACCTCGGCCTGCTCGGGGCGGACCCGCCGCCACAGGCCGACCAGCTGGTCGCGGGCCTGCTGCCACACGTCGGTGGCCATCGCCGACACCAGGGCCGTGCCGGCCGCCACCACGATCGGATCCATCGTCACCCGCCCTCGTCGCACCCGCCGCCACAGTAGGGGCTTCCGGGGGCCGGCCGTCGACGGCCGGCCCCGGCGCGTCTCTCAGAGCGACAGCGTCCAGCGATCCAGGTGGCCCTGGTCGCCGACGGCGATGTCGGAGACCTTGAGGTTCCAGTGCGGCCGTTGACGTCGAGCCCGTAGGTGGTGGAGCGGGTGACGGCGCTGCCCGTGCTTGCAGGGCGACGTGACGCAGAACGGGCCGAACAACGGTGACCGGCTCTTCGACTGGAACGGCGCGTACAACCTGTTCACCCACTGCAACGCGGCGTGCGGCGGGTTCAACGACGTGCGGCTGCACACCCCGTCCTGCACCGACTGACCCGCAAGGAAGGGCCCCTTCTTAACGCCTCAGGCATAGGAAGGGGCCCTTCTTAACGCATCGGGACGGAGATCAGCGCCGCCACTTCTGGTTGGCGGCGCCGGTGCAGTCCCAGATCTGGAGCCGGGTGCCGTCGGCGGAGCTGACCCCGGTGGCGTCGAGGCACTTGTTGGCCTGCGGGTTGACGATGTCGCCGGCCGAGCTGAACACCCACTTCTGGGCGCCGGTGCCGTTGCAGTCGTAGAGCTGCACCTTGGTGCCGCTGGCGGTGGACCCGGCGGTGACGTCCAGGCACTTGCCGAGGGCGCGGACCGAGCCGTCGGACGCCCAGGTCCATGCCTGCGCGGCGGTGCCGTTGCAGGTCCACAGCTGCACGGCGGTGCCGTTGGCGGGGTTGGCGCCGGCCACGTCGACGCACTTGCCGCCGTACCCGACGATCGGGCCGGCGGTGGCGCCGCCGCCGGTGTCCCAGGCCTGGACCCGGACGTAGTCGACGACCATGGTCTGCGGGAAGGACGTGCCGGCGTCCGGGGAGCCGGGCCAGTTGCCGCCGACGGCGACGTTGAGCAGCATGAAGAACGGGTGGTCGAAGACCCACTTGTTGCCGCCCGCGTCGGCCGGGCTCTTGCGGGAGTACGCGACGCCGTCGAGGTACCAGGTGATGGAGTCCGGCGCCCAGTCGACGGTGTAGGTGTGGAAGGCGTCGGCGAGGGCCTGCCCGCCCGGCAGGGAGGTGGAGCCGCCGAGCCCGCCGGCGCCGGAGTAGCCGGGTCCGTGGATGGTGCCGTACACGGTGGACGGCTGGTTGCCGACGTTCTCCATGACGTCGATCTCGCCGCTGTTGGGCCACGGGTTGGTGGCGATGTCGTTGCCGAGCATCCAGAACGCCGGCCACATGCCCTGGCCGCGGGGGATCTTGATCCGCGCCTCGAACCGGCCGTACGCCTGGGCGAAGGTGCCGCGGGTGAGCAGCCGGGCCGAGGTGTACTGGCAGCTGCCGTACCAGCAGCCGTAGCCGGACGGGTTCTCCTTGCGGGCGGTGACGACCAGGTTGCCGTTGCCGTCCAGGGCGGCGTTGCGGGTGCTGGTGGTGTAGTACTGCAACTCGTTGTTGCCCCAGCCGGTGCCGCCGGTGTCGTAGCGCCAGCGGCCGGCGTCCGGCGGGGAGCCGGCGGCGCCGGTGAACTCGTCGGACCAGGTGACGGCGCCGGGGCCGGCCGCGGCCGGGGTGGCGGTGGTGGCGGTGAGCGCGACGGTCAGGCCGACGCTCGCCAGCGCCACGGCGGCGATGGTACGGATGCTGCGCACGGTGGTGCCTCCCTGCGGTGGTGGGGGTGGCTCCGCCGGGGTGGGGAGGGCACCGGCGGAGGGCGGTGCGGGGTGCCGGGGTACGGCAATAAAAAGATGAACTTCAATCAAGTTATGAACGAAGGGTGGCGTCTGTCAAGAGAGCGCTTTCACTGGCCGGTGTCGATCCGCTGGGCGCGGACGGGTTGACCTCCGCCGTCCGGGGGTACCGTGGCCCGCGGACCGCTTCCCCGGGGAGGACCAGATGGATCGGACGACCCTGTCGGCACGGCACCGTCCGCGGCGCCAGTGGCTGCGGATGTTCCTGGTCGGGCTGGCGCTCTGGCTCGCCACCGTGGTGATCATCTTCGTGACCGGCAACCCGAACCTGATCCCCACCCTGGTGCTGCTCGGCAGCTTCCTGGTGCCGGTCACCTTCGTCGCCTGGGCGTTCGGCCGGCGCGACACCGGGGAGATCGACGCCGGGTTGGTCTTCGGCACCTTCATCACCGGCGGGGTGCTCGGCGTCCTCGCCGCCTCCGTGCTGGAGAGCTACCTGCTGCGCCCCTCGGCGTGGCTCTTCGTCGGGGTGGGCCTGATCGAGGAGGCCGCCAAGCTGGCCGCGTTGGCCCTGCTCACCCGCCACCTGGCGCACAAGTCGATCCGGGACGGCATGATTCTCGGCGCCGCGGTCGGCTTCGGGTTCGCCGCCTTCGAGTCCGCCGGGTACGCCTTCACCGCCCTGTTCACCGTCAACGGCCTGTCGCTGATCCAGGTGGTGCAGACGGAGATCCTGCGCGGGCTGCTCGCCCCGGTCGGCCACGGCCTCTGGACCGCCATCCTCGGTGGCGTGCTCTTCGCCCCCAGCACCCGTACCCACTTCAAGCTCGGCTGGCGGCTGCTGCTGACCTTCCTCGGGGTCTCCCTGCTGCACGCCCTCTGGGACTCGATGCACAGCATCGCGCTCTACCTGACGCTGATCTTCACCGAGGGGGAGTCGTACCGGTCGACGCCGAACGGTTGGCTGGTGTCGCCCAGCGCCGCCCAGCTGCGGCTGCTGCCGACCCTGGAGTGGAGCGGGATGGCGCTGGTGTCCCTGGTCGGGCTGGGCTGGCTGCTGCTGGAGTGGCGCGCCGGCCGCCGCCGCCCGCCCCGCGACACCGGCTGGCGGGTGCCGACCGGCGCCCCGACGACGCTCGGCTGACCGGTCAGGGCCGGGGGCGGGCGGGGCTGCGACCCTTGAGGCGGCGGCCCAGCTCCCGGGCGATCTCCCGCTTGGCGTCCCGCTCGGCGAGTGCCTGCCGCTTGTCGTACGACTTCCTGCCCCGGGCCAGCCCCAACTCGACCTTCGCCCAGCCGTTGGCGAAGTACATCGACAACGGCACCAGGGCGTAGCCGCCCTCGCGCAGCTTCTCCAGGATCCGGCCGATCTCGACCCGGTGCAGCAGCAGCTTGCGGGTGCGCCGCGGCGCGTGGTTGGTCCAGCTGCCGAAGCCGTACTCGGCGATGTGCAGCCCGTGCAGCAGCAGCTCGCCGTCGTGCTCCTGGGCGAACGCGTCGACCAGCGACACCCGCCCCTCGCGCAGCGACTTCACCTCGGTGCCGGCCAGCACCAGCCCCGCCTCGTAGGTCTTGAGGATCTCGTAGTCGTGTCGCGCCTTCTTGTTCGAGGCGATGAGCTTGCGCTCGTTCTCCCTGGCCACGCCCCACCTCCCGTGCCGTGCGCCGGGAAGCAGGATACCCGCCGGCGCCGGTGGGGCACCGGCGCCGGCGGGTGCTCACGGGTCGCACGGCCAGAGGCCGCGGAAGCTGCCGGTGAGGTCGTCGACGGCCTGCACGGCGCCGGCCGCGGTGGCGGTGAGGTGCCGGTTGCGGACGTCGAGACAGCCGGCGTCGCTGTCGGTGTAGTCCTGCTCGACGTGGTCCCAGCCGCCGAGGGTGTACTTGTACTCCAGTTCGGCGCCGGCGGGCACGGTGAGCACCGTCCGGTACGGGCCGGTCGGGCCCACCCGGCGCAGCCGCAGCGCGGCGGGATCCCAGTCGGGCAGCCCGGTGCCGAGCCGGCTCAGCGTGCCGGCGAGGTGCACCCCGGCGGCGTCGACCAACGGCTCCCCGGGGCGTACGCCGGCGGTGAGCAGCACCCGGGCGGTGTTCCCGGGGTGCCCGGTGGCGGCCCGCAGCGCCAGGTCCACGTCGAGCACCCCGGCGCCGCAGGCGCAGTCGTCGGGGCGTACGGCCGGGCGGGCGGTGCGGCGCAGCAGCTCGGTGAGCCGGTCGGGGGAGAGGTCGGGCCGGGCGCCGAGCAGCAGCGCCGCCGCCCCGGCGACGTGCGGGGCGGCCATGCTGGTGCCGGCGTACGCGGCGTAGCCGGCGTCCTCGGCGACGGTGCGGCCGGTGTTCACCGTGGAGAGCACCCCGCGCTCCCGGTCCCCGCCGGGGGCGGCCAGCTCGACGGCCGTACCCCGGTTGGAGTAGCCGGCCCGCTCACCGGCGCCGTCGCTGGCGGCGACGGTGACCACCCCGGCGCAGCCGGCCGGGCTGAACCCGGCGGCGTCGGCGCTCGCGTTGCCGGCCGAGACCACGACGGTTACGCCCCGGCCCACGGCGGCGTCGACGGCGGCCTGGGTGGCCGGATCGCAGCTGCCGGGCGCGCCGAGGCTGAGGTTGAGCACCCGGGCCGGGGTGGGATTGTCCGGCACCCCGGGGAGGCTGCCGCCGGAGGCCCAGACGATGGCGTCGACCAGGTCGGCGGTGGTGCCGCCGCAGCGGCCGAGGACCCGCACCGGCTGGAGGCGGGCTTCCGGGGCGACGCCGACGGTGCCGGCCCGGTCGTCGCGGGCGGCGATGGTGCCGGCGACGTGGGTGCCGTGCCAGCTGCTGGGCCGGAACTGGTCGCCGCAGTCGCCCGGCTCCTGCCAGTCACCCTGGTCGGTGGGGTCGGCGTCGCGCCCGTCGCCGTCCCGGGCGTCGGCGGCGGAGCTGACGAAGTCGTAGCCCGGCACCACGTTGGCGGCCAGGTCGGGGTGGGCGGTGATGCCGGTGTCCAGTACGGCGACGGTGACGCCCGCGCCGGTGGCCCCGTTGGCCCGGGCCGGAGCGAGGTAGACGCCGCCGACGGGGTCGTCGAGGTCCCACTGCGCGGCGGGCGCCTCCGTGTCGGCGTGGACCCGATGGTCGGCGGTGGCCCAGTCGACGTCGGCGCGGCGGCGGAGCTGGTCGAGCACGGCCGTGCTCCGGTCGGCGGCCAGCGGCCGATCCGCGCGGACCACCAGGTCGCCGGTGGCCAGCACCCGCGCCACGGTGAGGGTGCGGCCGGTGGCGCGGCCGACGGCGGTCAGGTCGTCGGCGAGCCGGGCCGGCGCCGTGGCGCCGCGCCGGTCGCCGGCCGGGTGCACGCCGACGAGGAAGGTGCTGGTCGCCGCGGACGGCTCGGCGAACGTCGCGGGCTGCGGGGCGCCGGGCGGCGCCGCCGCGGCGGAGGCCGCGGGCAGCAGGGCGGTGGCGGTTGCGAGCGCCACCGCGAGGTGCATCGGGGTACGGACGGACACGTGTCTTCCTTCGCACTCGGACGCGGATCCCCGCGAACCGCGGGGCCGGCTCCACGCTAGGAGGCAATGAAGAGCCTTTCAAGACTTGCAAGTGGACAGACGCGATAAGAAAGAGTTTCCAGCTCTTTGCGAAAGTGAACGGCCGGTCCGGCTCGCCCGGCAACCGACGCCCCACCGCTCGCCGCCGCCTGCACCGACCACCGGGCCGGCTCGTATCCTTTCTGCGGATCCGTGACGTAACAGGGAGGTCGCCGTGGGCAACCGGAGTGAGACGCTGGAGTTCCAGGCCGAGGCGCGTCAGCTGTTGCAGCTGATGGTGCACTCGATCTACTCGAACAAGGACGTCTTCCTGCGGGAACTGGTCTCGAACGCCTCGGACGCGCTGGACAAGCTGCGCCTGGAGTCGATGGTCGACAAGGACCTCGACGCCGACGTCTCCGACCTGCACGTCGACATCGAGGTCGACCGGGACGCCCGCACCCTGACCGTGCGGGACAACGGCATCGGCATGTCCCGCGAGGACGTGGTGTCGCTGATCGGCACGATCGCCAAGTCGGGCACCGCCGAGCTGCTGCGCAAGCTGCGCGAGTCCAAGGACGCCGGGGCGTCGCAGGAGCTCATCGGGCAGTTCGGGGTCGGTTTCTACGCCACCTTCATGGTCGCCGACCGGGTCACCCTGCTCACCCGCCGGGCCGGGCAGTCCGGCGGCACCCGCTGGGAGTCCACCGGCGAGGGCACGTACGTCGTCGAGGCGGTCGACGAGGCGCCGCAGGGCACGTCGGTCACGGTGCACCTCAAGCCCGAGGACGCCGAGGACAACCTGCACGACTACACCTCCGACCGGAAGATCCGGGAGATCGTCAAGCGATACTCGGACTTCATCGCCTGGCCGATCCGGATGACCGTGCAGCGGCCCGGGGAGGACGGCGCGACCGCCACCGAGACGCAGACGCTCAACTCGATGAAGGCGCTCTGGGCCCGGTCGCGCGCCGAGGTCGACGAGAGTGAATACCACGAGTTCTACAAGCACGTCAGCCACGACTGGGCCGACCCGCTGGAGACCATCCACATGCGGGGCGAGGGCACCTTCGAGTACGACGCGCTGCTCTTCCTGCCCTCGCACGCCCCGCTGGACCTGTTCTCCCCGCAGGGCCGCCGCGGCGTGCAGCTCTACGTCAAGCGCGTCTTCATCATGGACGACTGCGAGGCGTTGATGCCCAACTACCTGCGCTTCGTCAAGGGCGTGGTCGACGCCCACGACCTGTCGCTGAACATCTCCCGGGAGATCCTCCAGCAGGATCGGCAGATCCGGGTGGTCCGCCGCCGGCTGGTCAAGAAGGTCCTGTCCACCGTCAAGGAGATGCGTGAGCGGGACGCCGAGCGCTACCTGACCTTCTGGAGGGAGTTCGGCGCGGTCGTCAAGGAGGGCCTGGTCGACGACGCCGACAACCAGTCCGCGATCCTCGACGTCGTCTCCGTCGCCTCGACCCACGACCCGGCGGAGCTGACCACCCTGGCCGGCTACGTCGAGCGGATGAAGGACGGCCAGGAGGAGATCTACTACGCCACCGGCGAGTCCCGGTCGATGATCGAGAACTCGCCGCACATGGAGGCGTTCCAGGCCAAGGGGTACGAGGTCCTGCTGCTCACCGACCCGGTGGACGAGGTCTGGGTGGAGCGGGTCGGCCAGTTCGACGGCCGGCAGCTCCGTTCGATCGCCAAGGGCCAGGTCGACCTGGACACCGACGAGGACAAGGCGAAGCAGGAGACCGACCGCAAGGAGTACGCCGAGCTGCTGACCTGGCTGGGCGGCGCCCTGGCCGACCAGGTCAAGGAGGTCCGCCTCTCCAGCCGGCTGACCACCTCCCCGGCCTGCGTGGTGGGCGACGCACACGACATGACGCCCACCCTGGAGAAGATGTACCGGGCGATGGGGCACGAGGTGCCGCAGGTCAAGCGGATCCTGGAGCTCAACCCGGGACACCCGCTGGTGACCGGGCTGCGCCAGGCGTACGACGCCGAGGGTGAGTCCGCGGCGCTGACCGAGACCGCCGAGCTGCTCCACGGCCTTGCCCTGCTCGCCGAGGGTGGGGAGCTGGCCGACCCGTCCCGGTTCACCCGGCTGCTCGCCGATCGGCTGGCCCGTACGCTCTGACCCGCCGACGCGGTGGCCGGCCGGTTCCGTCGGCCGGCCACCCGTGTGCCGTCGCCCGCCCGGGCACCTCCCGGCGTCGGCAGATTGCGTCGTGCTGTCGGCAGGTCGGTGCCGTTGTTGCGCCGATCCTCCGGGGATGCCGCGGCGCTGAACGTCACCCCCGCGTCACCGGCGGAGATGGTGAGTCGGCCTTTTCCGGCTGGCAGGAAATTCGTCCAATCACCGACCTGTGACCGGCCTGGATGGTTACCCTCCAGCCGAGTGGGCATATTCGATCGGCTACCCCGTCGGTAATTGCAGTGTTGCCTTCCCCGGCGGATCATTCACCCGGTCGACAATCGTCCGAGCCGCGGACCGGCGACGGCCGGAAGGCGGCGGCACCCGTCCGCCGGAGCGGAGGCAGTAACGTGACGGGAATCTTCCTCAACTACCGGACGCAGGACGCGATGTACTGCGCCGACCTGATCGACGCACGGCTGCGCACCGAGTTCGGGGCGCGCAACGTGTTCCGCGACCACCGGGCGCTGCGCCCGGGCACCGCGTTCCCGCCGGAGCTGTGGCACCGGCTCCAGGACAGCCGGGTCCTGCTGGTGCTGATCGGCCCGTACTGGCTCACCGTGACCGACGACCAGGGCCGCCGCCGGCTGGACAACCCCCGCGACTACGTGCGGCGGGAGATCCGCCGGGCGCTGCGGCGGGAGATCACGGTGATCCCGGTCCTGCTGGGTGACACGCCGCTGCCCGACGCGCAGGCGCTGCCGGAGGACATCCGGGCCCTGGCCGACCGGCGCAGCCTGCGGGTGTGCTCGCAGACCGTCGGCGACGACCTCGACGGCCTGGTCGCCGAGGTGGCCGCCCTGCTGCCCGACGGCCCGGCCGGCCGACGGGTGCCAGCGGCGGCCGCCGGTGGCCTTGCCCCGAACGCCGCCAGCCCGACGCCCTGACGTCCCGCCGGGCCCGTGGGGACGACGTGATCCGCCGCGGGCTGGCATGATCACCCGGGTGTGGGGTGACGGCGGGGGAACGACCTCCGGGGGTCCGTCGGAGGCCACCGGCCGGGCCGCACGCCACCACCGCGTGTCAGCCGCGCTGTCCGCCCTCGACGACGTCCGCTTCAGGGCGTTCGTCGACGCGGCCACCCCGGCGGGTACGGGCATCGGCGGTCGCACCGCACGATCGACCGTCGACGGCGTCGAGGTCTTCGTCAAGCAGGTGCCACTGACCGACCTGGAGCGGCAGGCCGTTCACCGCGGGTCCACCGCGAACGTCTTCGGGCTGCCGCTGTACTACCAGTACGGTGTCGGCTCCACCGGTTTCGGCGCCTGGCGGGAGTTGGCGGCGCAGAGGCTGACCACCGGCTGGGTGCTGGCCGGTGAGGCGAGCGCCTTCCCGCTGCTGCACCACTGGCGGGCGCTGTCCGCCGAGGCGTCCCCGCCGGTCCCGGCGGCGGAACTCGACCGCTCCGTGCGTTACTGGGGTGGGTCGGCGCCCGTCGCCGAACGGCTGCGCCAGCTCGCCGCGGCGCGGGCTCGTCTGGTGCTCGTCATGGAGCACCTGCCGTACACGGTGCACGAGTGGCTGACCGCCCGGGTCGCCGAGGGCGGTGCGGTGGCGGACGCCGCGATCGAGCGGGTCGCCGCCGGGTGGACGGCGGCGGTCGCCGACATGCGTACGCGGGGGATGGTCCACTTCGACGCCCACCCGCTCAACGTCCTGACCGACGGCGAGGGTGTCTACGTCGCCGACTTCGGGCTGGCCCTGCACCCCTCGTTCGACCTCGCCGCCGACGAGCGGCGGTTCCTTGCGGCGCACCGCGACTTCGACCGCTATGACACGGCGCGGTACCTGGTCAACTGGCTGGTGGCCGGGTTGCGACCGGGAGAGGACCGGGCGGCGGCGATCCGCGCCGTGATGACCGGTGACCCGATGTCGGAACGATCCGAGCGCGCCGCCCGGATCATCCGCCGCTACGGGCCGGTCGCCGAGCGGATGAACGACTTCTACGCCGCGCTGGTGAACGGTCCGAAGACGACGCCGTACCCGGTCGAGGCGCTCGCCCGGCTCTGGACCGACACCGCCGGCCGGCCCGACCACCGCTGACCGGTGGTGCAGCCCGCCCTTCCCGGATGGACGCTCAGGATTCACGGTGTCACCGAAGGTGACGGCACGGGTCGTCCGATCGTTGTCGAAGGGTGCGCCGACCGTCTATGAACGGTCACCGACGGTCGCCGAAGGTCCGGTGCGGACCCCGCCGCTCGGCTGCTTCGCCGCAGGCCCTTCCCGCCCCTCGAAGGGGGTCGCGACGGCCTTCACCGCCGTCCACAACGGCTCCTCGTTTCCGTGCGTCTTCCCAGCTCAGGGCAGCTTCAGCGACCGTCCTGGTGGGACGCTCCGGGGTCGGATGCACCGGCCGGAACCGGCCATGGCGAGGAAAACTCCCGATCGCCCGTCCGGGTGAAGAACTTCACAAGAAGTGGGCAATCGGCACCAACCGCTCCTAGCGTCGAATGCGTCCGCTCCTCGCGGACACCACGGACGGTAACGCCTAATCCTGCCGCCGACCGTGGTACCTGGACCTCAGGCAGAGAGCGGGGGACCCACACGTTCCTCGGTGCATGTCACCTCGGGGTGAAGCCGCCCAGTGCGGCCGGGCTCCTCGGCCCGAACCCGACAGCTCACCTCGTCGGCGTGGAGGAAACGACAGATGGCAACTGAATACCAGGCCCGTCACCGTCGGGCCCGTACGCGTCAGATCACCGGTCGCGTCGCCGTGGGCACGCTGGCCGCCGGTGCCGTCACCGGTGCCGTGGCGCTGTTCGGTCCGGCGACCGCGGCGCAGGCGTCCAGTGTCAACTGGGACGCTGTCGCCGCGTGCGAGTCCGGTGGCAACTGGCACATCAACACCGGGAACGGCTTCTACGGAGGCCTGCAGTTCACCCGGAGCACCTGGAACGGGTACGGCGGTCAGAAGTACGCCGCGCGGGCCGACCTGGCCAGCCGCAGCGAGCAGATCGCCATCGCCGAGAAGGTGCTGGATGGTCAGGGCATCGGCGCCTGGCCGGTCTGCGGCAAGAAGGGTGGCTCGACGAAGAGCTACTCCACCAAGTCGGAGGACCGGTCGGAGCGCAAGTCCGAGCAGCGCTCGGAGCGGAAGTCCCAGGACCGGTCGGAGCGCAAGTCCGAGCGGCGTTCCGAGGCGAAGTCCTCCCGTGGGGACCGTGGCGAGCAGCGTGCCTCGCGCGGCACCGAGCGGCACGAGACCCGCCAGACCCGGTCGGCGTCGACCGGCGACACCTACCTGGTGCAGCCGGGTGACACCCTCTCGCTGATCGCGGACGCCCGCGACCTGGCGGGTGGCTGGGAGGCGCTGTACGAGCGCAACAAGCGCGTCGTCGGCGACAGCCCCGACCTGATCTTCCCGGGTCAGCGGCTCAGCCTCTGACCCCACCTCGGCCCGGCACACCGGGCCCAGGTGCCGGGCACCGCACACGCGGTGGCGCCCGGTGGTGGCAACGACGAACGCCCGGCCGGGGTTCCCGGCCGGGCGTTCGTCGCGTCGCGGTGTCAGGCGTACACGTGGACCGGCAGGCCGACCTTGATGGTGCCCCAGAGCCGGTTCATCGCCGGGATGGTCACCCGCACGCAGCCGTGGCTGGCCGGGTAGTTCGGCACCGAGGTGGCGCCGTGGATGGCGTACCCGCGGTAGAAGTAGTTCGGCTTCCACAGCAGGCCGAGGTCGCTCTGCCGCCAGCCGTCGATCCGCCGGGTGATCGAGTAGTTGCCCCGCACGGTCGGGGTGCTCGCCTTGCCGCTGGAGGCGTCCAGGATGCGGATCACCTGCCCGTCGCGGGCCAGGTAGAGGACCTGCCGGGTCAGGTTCGCCTCCACCGACAGCCCGGAGTGCCGGTACCGCGGCTTCGGGATGACCGGGCTGCTGAGCTTCGCCCAGGTGTTCGGGCCGACGATGCCGTCCCGGGAGAGCCCGTTGACCTTCTGGAACGCGACCACCGCGTGGAACGTCGACGGCCCGAAGTCGCCGTCGACGGTGCCGAGGTCGTAGTGCAGGGCGGCCAGCCGCCGTTGCAGCGTGGTCACCGCGGCGCCACGGGAGCCCTGCCGCAACGTGGGCTGCGTGCTGGCGAGCGCGTAGCGGGCGGTGGCGGTCGCGCCGAGCTGGGCGGTGACCGGGGCGGTCACCTGCGCGGTGACCGGGGCCTGCTGGCGGGGCGCGGCCTGCGCCGTCGAGACGGGCAGCAGCAGCCCGCCGGTGGTCGCGAGCGCGACCAGGGCCGCGGCGCGGCGGACGCGACTGGTGGGGGGTGACATGGTGATCTCCTTACCCGCTGGTGGACGCCCCCGGACGGCGGTCCGGGTGGACGAGCGGAGCTGCGTCCACGGTAGTCCCGCCGGGCAATCCACGATGTCCCGTCCCTCGGTTCCGGTGATCTCCCGCCCCGGCTCGGTGACTGCGCGTAGGTGACCGGTGACCTGCGCGGACGTATCGTGGAAGGAGCCGGCGCAACCCCTGCCCGGCGCCGGCAGGGAAGGAGTCGGTCGGATGGCCGTCATCCCTTCGCAGGACGCGTCGACCGTACGCCGGCTGCGCCTCGGCATCGGCGTGCTCGGCATCGCCCTGCCGTTCGTGCTGGTGGCCGGGGAGGCGCTGCTCACCGGCCGGTTCACGGTGCTCGACTCGATCAGCGCCTACCACCGCACCGGCATGCGCGACGTCTTCGTCGGCAGCCTGTGCGCCATCGGGGTCTTCCTGGTCTGCTACCGCTACGCCCGCCTCGACGACCTGCTCAGCACCGTCGCCGGGGCGCTGGCGATCGCGGTGGCGCTGCTGCCGGTCGCGCCCCCCGGCGCGGATCCGACCGAGCGGCTGGTCGGCCGGGCCCACCAGGTCTGCGCCGCAGTGCTCTTCGTGCTGCTGGCGCTCTTCTGTTTCCTCTTCGCCCGCAGCAGCCCCAGCCGGCCCCGCCTGCCCGCGGAGAAGCGCGGCCACCACGGGATCTACCGGACCTGCGGGGTGGTCATCCTCGCCGCCATCGGGCTGGCGCTGGCCAGCAACGCGCTGCCCGGTCCCACGCAGGACGAGCTGCGTCCCCTGTTCTGGTGCGAGACGGTCGCCGTGCTCGCCTTCGGCGCCGCCTGGCTGACCAAGGGGGTGGCCATCGTCAAGGACGCCGCCCGTGCCCCGGGCCCGCCGGTCGACGACCCGGGGGCGACCCGGGAGGACCAGCCCGCCTGAGCGGCCCCGGCCGTCGGCGGGCGCGGAGGTCCCGCCAGGATGGAACGGTGGACACCGACGTGCGGCGATACCTCGATCACCTGGTCGCGGCGGCGCGCGCCGTGCTCGGCGACGCCCTGACCGGGGCGTACGCCGCCGGGTCGGTCGCGCTCGACGCGTACCGGCCCGGGCGCAGCGACGTCGACGTGGCGCTGGTCAGCGCCCGGCCGCTCGCCGACGCGGAGAAGTCAGCCCTGGTCGCCGCCCTGCGCCACGAGGCCCTGCCCTGCCCGGCCCGCGGCCTGGAACTCGTCGCCTACACCGCCGCCGCGGCCCGCTCCGGCACCCCCGAGCCGGGCTTCGAGCTGGAGCTGAACACCGGGGCACGGATGCCGTTCCGGCAGACGCTGCGCGTCGCCGACCGGCCCGCCGAGGACGGCCTGTTCTGGTACGGGCTGGACCGCAGCATCCTGCACCAGCACGGACGTACCCTCCTCGGGCCGCCTGCCGCCGACACCTTCGCCGACCTGGCCCCCACCGACCTGCGCCGGCTGCTGGTCGACGCGCTGGCCTGGTGGCTGGCCCGACCGGTCCCGCCCGGCGACACGCCCGCCCCGGGCGCGGAGGACGCCGTGCTGGGCGCCTGCCGTTCCCTGGTCCGGGTCCGCGAAGGGGTGTGGCTGTCCAAGGCCGATGCCGGCCGGCGGCTCGCCGGACGCGGGTACGCGCCGGAGCTGATCGACCGCGCCATCGCCGCCCGGGCCGGTGGCACCCCGCCGGGAGGCGCCGAGGCCCGCGCGTTCCAGCGGCAGGTCCGCGCGGAGATCGACACCCCGTAGTCCGGCCCGACATCAAGAAGAGCCCCGTCGTTTCGACTCCGGCACCCTGCTGCGGCTGACCGGCCTGAACGCTCCGGGTGGCGATGGCGGGGCCGTTCCCACCCGGAGCGCACGCGCGAGCGGTCAGCGCGGCTGGTACGCCTTCGGCAGGCGCATGCCGCGGTCGGCCATGATCTGCCGTACCCGGTTCGGGTAGTTGGTGATGACGCCGTCGACGCCCATGTCGATCAGGGCCGCCACGGTGGCGGGGTCGTCGCAGGTCCACGGGACGACCTTCAGGCCACGGTCGTGCGCCTGGGACACCATCGCCGCGCTGACGTAGAAGCGGAAGCCCGGGTCGCCCACCGTGCCGTTCTGCGGCATCCCGTACACGGGGGAGAGCGCGGTGACGCCGGGGATGGCGGCGGCGGCCTTGACGAAGTCACCGTCGTAGTCGTCGGCGTCGATGCCGCCGAGCCAGGGGGAGGCGCCCGGCCTGCCGACCTGGAGGAAGTCGTAGTTGGTCAGCGCCACCAGCGGCCAGGTCGGCGCTAGCCGGTGCATCTCCCTCAGCGCGCCCCAGTCGAAGGACTGGACGGTGACCTGCTCCTCGATGCCCGAGGCGCGGATCTCCTCGAAGACCCGGCGGACGAACAGCTCACGCGGCGCGGTCTGCTCCGGCGCGCCCGCCTCGACCTTGGTCTCGACGTTCAGCGTGACCTGGTTGGCGTGGTAGCTCTTGACCAGGTCGAGCACGTCGGCGAGCTCGACCATCCGGAAGCCCTTGACCTGCTCCTGCTCCGGGAAGCCGGGCAGCTGCTGGTAGCCGCAGTCCATGGTCCGGATCTGGGCCAGGGTCAGGTCCTTGATGTACCTGCCGACGTACGGATACGTCGGGTCTCCCGGCACGACCGGGCCGGTGTCGCGGCACTTCTGGGCGCTGACCTGGCGGTCGTGGGTGACGACGACCCGCTCGTCCCTGGTGATCTGGGTGTCCAGCTCCAGGGTGCTGACCCCGAGGCGTAACGCCTTGGCGAAGCCCTCCAGGGACTCCTCGGTGGTCATGCCGATGCCACCGCGGTGGGCCTGGAGGTCGAAGTGGGTCTTCTGCGGCAGTACGACGCCGGGGCGACCGGCGGCGGTCGCGGAGGCGGCCGTGGGTGCGGCGAGGGTGGCGAGCGCGGGCACCACGGCCAGGCTGGCCAGGACGCGACGGACGGACATCAGGGGGACCTCGGCTTCCTGCGGTTCACGTGGACGGCGCGACGCTAGTGCGGCGGCCGCTCCGTCCGCGTGGCCTTGGCGTGGTCGTCGACTGAACGTTCGCCGAACCTTGCCGGACCGCCCGCGCGGTGTGGCGCCGCCGCTCGTCATGCCAGGGCGGTGACCAGCAGGGTGAAGGCGGCGATGATGACCGCGATGCGGACGAGGTGCAGGCGGTCCCAGCGCCTCATCTGCTGCTTCCAGTCGGCGGGCCGGTTGTCGGGCGTCCACGTCTTGCCCCGGTTGTTGATCGGGACGAGCAGCAGGACCGACATGACCACGCTGAGCAGGAGCAGCCCGCCGGAGACGACGACGAGCGTGTTGCCGGGGTGCCGCCATCCGGCGACGGCCCAGACCGTGACCAGGGCCAGCGAGCCGATGTACCAGACCGGCATGGCGGCGCCGAGCATCCGGCCTCCGTGGGCGCGGCCGAGCTGACCGGCGTCGCCGGGGAGCGCGTCGAGGATCGGGTTGATGACGACGGCGACGGAGAGCTCCACCCCCACCATCAGGCCGACGACCACGGTGGTGAGCACCTGGAGTGCGTTGAGCATGAAGACCGCTCCTCAGATCTAGCGCTGCTAGTTGTCGAAGTAACGCTAGACCGAGCAATGCTCGTCTGTCTAGCGGTGCTAGGCTGCGGACATGTCGGTACACGAACGCCGGGACCGCGAACGTGAGGACCGCGAGCGCCTGATCGTCGCGACGGCCCGCGAGCTCGCCGAACAGCAGGGCTGGGACGCGGTCACCACCCGCCGGCTCGCCGAACGCATCGAGTACAGCCAGCCCGTCCTCTACAGCCACTTCCGCGGCAAGCGGGAGATCATCGGCGCAGTCGCCCTCCAGGGCGCCGCCGAGATGGCCATGGCGTTGCGGGCCGCCACCTCCGCCGCCGACGGGCCGCGCGCCCGGGTCACCGCGCTCGCCCGCACCTACCTCGACTTCGCCGCCCGCAACCCGGCCGTCTACGACGCCCTGTTCGCCCTCGACGGTGGCCTGCCCTTCGCACACGAGGACACCCCGCAACCCCTCAAGGACGCCTTCGCCGCGCTGCTGGACAGCCTCGGCGAGGTCGCCGGGGAGGGGGTCCACCCGGCGCTGTTCACCGAGCTGTTCTGGGCCGCTCTGCACGGGTTGGCCACCCTCACCCGCGCCGGACGGCTGCCGCCGCAGGACACCGAGGCGCGGGTGAAGCTGCTGGTGGACCGGCTCGCCGTGCTCTGACCCGCCGCCCATCCGTTCCCGAGGGTCCACAAGGTCCCGAGCAGGGCCACTAGACTGCTGTCCCGGCACCTCCGTCGTGGGGCCGGGGACGGGGGCGGCGATGAACGCCGAAGATCGCATCGAACGGGCCAGGAAACTCTACGAGCAGGCCGTGTTCGGCGGCGACGCCGACGTGCTGGCCGACGCCGAGCGGGGCCTCGACGCGGTCGAAGCCGACACCGCACTGGCCCGGGGACGGATCCTGCACGCACGGTTCCTCAACGAACGCGCCGACACCGGCGCCCCGCCCGCGGAGGACCCGGCCGAACTGCCACTGTTCGAGCGCGCCGCCGCGTTGTACCAAGCTGTGGGTGACCCGCGCGGTCAGGCGGAGGCGCAGTTCTGGATCGGCTGCCTGCACCAGGTCATCCGACGCGACGACGACATCGCGGTCCCACACCTGGAGCTGGCCGCCCAGCTGGCCACCGCAGCCGGGGACCCGCCGACCCGGGCCGAGGCGCTGCGGCACCTGGGCATCGCGGCACACACGGCCGGCCGACTCGACGAGGCACGCGAGCGGCTGGAGGAGTCGTCACGGCTGCGTCGAGAGGTGGGGGCGCTGCCGGGCGTGGCCGCCAACCTGGTCGGCCTGGCCTACATCGCCGCCGCCCAGGGACGCCACGCGGACGCGCTCGACGCCCTCGACGAGGCGAACAGCATCGCCCGGGCGCACCACGCCCACGCCGTGGTGCGGCAGGTCGCGCAGGCCAGAGAGCAGATCTAGCCGCCCGGCCGCCCGATCACCATCGCTCCCGGCGTCGCTCAGTCCTGGTCGGAGGCATCGAGCGGCTTACGCCAGACCGACACATGGCTCTCACTGTCCGAGGTGAACGGCGCCCCGCTCCAGTCCGCCACCCGCCGCTCCAACGCCAACCCGGCCAGCCGCGCCATCAGGTCGCACTCGGCCGGCCAGATGTAGCGGAAGTTGCTGGCGGCGTACCGGGCGCTGCCGTCGTCCAGCCGACGGTAGTGATGCGAGGTCCCCTGCTGGGTGACCATGTCGAACGTGTCGAAGCCGACGTGCCGGTCGCTCACCGCGAACGGCACCGCCGCCTGGCCCGGCGGGAAACGCCGGATCCCCGGCACCCACAGTTCCACCACGAACCGGCCCCCCGGTGACAGGTGCCGGGCGGCGTTGCGGAAGCACTCCACCTGCTCGTCCTGCGTACGCAGGTTGCTGATGCTGTTCCACACCACGTAGACCAGCGCGAAGCGGCCCGGGACGACCGTGGTCGCCATGTCGCCGACCGCCACCGGCAGCTCCCGCGCGGACGCCCTGCGGCGCAGCTGGTCGACCATCGGCTGGGAGAGCTCGATCCCGGAGACCGGTACGCCGCGCGCGGCGAGCGGCACCGCCACCCGCCCCGTGCCGATCGCGAACTCCAGGGCGGGCCCGTCGCCGGCGAGCCCGGCGAGGAAGCTCACCGCCGGATCGAGCACGTCGGGTGCGAACATCTGCGCCGAGGCGTCGTCGTACGCCGCCGCGGTCTCCTCGTCCCACAGGTCACTGCTCGTCATGGTGGTGCAGCCTGCGCGCGTCGCCGCCGTACCGCCACCGAATATCGACGAAGGCGGGCGGCTCGTGCCCCCGGCGCGACTCGAACGCGCGACATTCCGGTTCGTAGCCGGACGCTCTGTCCACTGAGCTACGGGGGCGTTGCCCGGCCGGGATGGCCCCGGCCGTCGTGCGCTCGGGGGGAGTCGAACCCCCACGCCCCTCGCGGGGCACCGGCACCTGAGGCCGGCGTGTATACCTGTTCCACCACGAGCGCGTGGTGCCGACGCCCGGTGTCGATCCGGGTGCCCTGGCGGAGATGAGCCCGATGCTCTACCGCTGAGCTACGTCGGCGAGGCCGCGCCGTGGCGCGGCAGTGCCCTCGGCGCGACTCGAACGCGCACGTGACCAGGACCTCGGCCTGGCGCCTCTGCCGGATTGGGCCACGAGGGCTGGAATTGCGTCACCTGCCATTCCGGAACGGAGAGAAAGCGAAGCAGTAATGGTCGTGGAAGCGATTCCCCGCCGGGTGGAGTGACGTTTCCCGACAGGTCGTCGGACACGGAAAAGCCGCCCGGTCCCGGTGGGGAGGGCGGCTGCGTCGCTGACGCCGGCGCTAGCTGCGCCACCACCCTGAGCTGCGGAGTCGTCGGCCCGCGAGCAGATCACGGGATCGCCCGACCGGCAGCAGCATGCCCGGGCCGCACGGCATCAGCCGTAGCGTCTCGGCGCCGGTGAACTGCTTCACGGTGACTCCCTCGATCGGTGCGGTCCTTGCCTGCCCGATCCACGTTAGACGGGCCATCAGGGAATGGCAACGTATATTCCCGCCTCCATTGCGGCAGTTGTGCGTGGCTTCTGCGGATACCGGGCGGGGCGTGAACGCTGGTTAGGCTGAGCCGCATGCCCGCCGGATCCCCGCCCCGCCCTGCCCACCCGGTCGCCAACTCAGGCGTCACGAATGCCGGGGTGAGGGCGCGCGCGTGGTGAGCGGTTCGGTCGTACCCGAACAGCGGGGTGTGCCCGGCGGGCCGCGACCGCGCGGGGTGGCCGGCTGCTGCGCGCGACTGGCGCGGTCGCGGCCGTTCGAGATCGTCATCATCGTGCTGATCGGGGCGAACGCCACCGTGCTGGGCCTGGAGACCTACCCGCACCTGGGGGCGGCCGGGCCGGTGCTGCGCTGGCTGGAGTGGGCGTTCCGGGCGATGTTCGTGGCGGAGATCGCCATCCGGGTGCTGGCGTACGGCCATCGGCCGCAGGACTTCTTCCGGCACGGCTGGAACGTCTTCGACCTGGTGGTGACCGTGGCGATCTTCCTGCCCGGCCTGCACGGGGACTCGGCGCTGCTGCGGGTGGTGCGGGTCGCCCGGGTGCTGCGGCTGGTGCGGTTCTCCCCGGGGCTGCGCACCATCGTCACGGCGCTGCTGCGCAGCCTGCCGGGCGTCGGCGGCTTCCTCGCCCTGGCCGCGGTGACCCTCTACGTCTACGGGATGGCCGGCTGGCTGATCTTCGGGCAGACCCATCCGGAGGAGTACGGCAACATCGGCCGGTCCCTGCTGACGCTGTTCGTGCTGCTGTCGCTGGAGACGCTGCCGGACCTGATCCAGCAGGGCCTGGAGGTGTCCCGCTGGACGCTGGTCTACTACGTCAGCTACGTGCTGATCACCGTGAACCTGCTGCTGAACATCCTGATCGCGGTCATCGTCAACTCGATGGAGGAGGCCCGCCGGTTGGAGATGACCGAGCGGCTGGCCCCGGACTACGACGCCGACGGCGACGGCGTGCCGGACGAGCTGGACCGGATCGCGATCAGCCAACGCCTGGACGACCTGCGGGCGGTGATCGGCGAGCTGGAACGGGAGCTGCGGGTCGGCCGGGAGGACGGGCACCGGCGGGCCGCCGACCGGGGCTGACCGCGGTGGGACGCGACGTCGACGCTGACGCCGCGCCCCACCGGGTGGTTCAGCCCACGGGCAGGACCGCGCTGCCCTTGCGGTAGTTCCTCGCCGTACCGTCGGGGGTGTAGTTGTTCTCCACGTTGCCGGCGGCGTCGACGGAGAACCAGCCCACGGTGGTGCCGACCGGCACGGTGAGCGTCTCGCCGCCCTCCCGGATCCCGGCGGAGGCGTAGAGGGTGGACGAGTAGGTGGGCGCCGACCCGTCGAGGGTGTAGAAGACGCCGGCGGCCTCGCTGGTCCGGAAGGTCACGTTCACCATGCCGGGGGTGGCGCTGGGCTGCACCACGAGGGTGCTCTCCGGCCGTTGCCTGTCGGTGGAGAAGTCCCGGGCGACCCGGAGCAGCTCGACCAGGCCGTTGGCGAACTCCATGGTCTCCTCGTGTGCCTCGTCCCAGTCGGGCTGGAACGCGGTGCCCACCTCGAAGTTCCAGGCGTAGATGCCGTACTTGTACCAGAGCATGTCGCCGGAGTTGCCGGCCGCGGAATAGAGCACGTCGGAGATCGGGCCGGTGCGGGCCGGGGTGACGGCCATGTTGCGGTGCCGCTTGATCGCGGTGAGGATCCGCGACGAGGCGCCCCAGAAGTACGACTCCTGGGCCAGGGTCGGTCGCGGCGCGGAGGTCCGGTCCGGCAGCGTGTACGCCCCGGGACTCCACATGAAGTAGTTGCCGGACGAGTGCAGGTTCATCGAGAACCTGATGTTCGGCCGGCTGGCCAGCCAGTCGACGTTGCGGTCCTCCGGTTCGGACAGTTCGCTCGGCCCGGCGTAGCTGCCGCTGGTGCAGCTGTCCGAGGCGCCGGAGTAGCCGTCGAAGAGGCTGTACTCGGTGTAGTTGCGGTTGTTGTCCACGCCCCACGAGTTGCGCGACAGCGCGTCGGCCGCCCCGGTCAGCGGGCAGTGGTTGGTCATGTTCTTGCGCTGCGAGTTGAAGTCGTAGAACGAGTAGTGGCCGCCGTCCGGGTTGATCGACGGGGCGATCCAGATGTCGAGGTTGTCGAGGAGCTGCCTGGTCCGGCCGTCGTGGCCGTAGTTGCGCAGCAGCCGCTCGGCGGTCTCCACGGTGACCAGCGGCGGCACCCACTCTCGGGCGTGCTCCTGGGCGTAGGCGAGCACCCCGGTCTTCGTGCCGTCGCGGTGCTTGCCGATCCGGATGGCGTACACCGGGTGCGGGTCGCGGGAGACGCTCGCCGGCGCCTTCAGGCCATCGGTGAGCGGGGTGCGCGCGGCGGGGGCGACCACGCCGGTGCCCGGGCTGCCACGGAAGGTGTACGCCTGCACGAGCGTGCCGGCCCGCGTGTTGAGGGCGGCGACCACCTCGGCGGCGGTGCTGGTGACCGCGCCGGTGGCGTCGGTGGCCAGCTCGACCCGGATGTCGGTGCCGGTGACGGTGACGGTCAGCGGGCGGTCGGCGGCGCCGGGGTCGGTGAGGGTGACGGCCAGGTCGTTGCCGCCCTGGTGGCCCCAGGCGCGGGAGTCCACGCCGACCCGGCTGGCGTTGGCGGCGCCGAAGAGGGCCTGGGCCTTGCGCCGGTAGCCGTTGGTCTTGTACGGCAGCTCGACGATCTCGGCGAGACCCGGGTACGCGGCGGCGAGCTGCTTGATCCGGGCGTACAGGTCGGTGGGGGTGAGGTAGCTGGCGACGAAGTCCTTCTCGTAGCCGGGGCCCTCCGGGTTGTCCGCCGGGATCGGCAGCCAGTCGGTGACGGTGGCGGTGGCGACGTCGCCGGTGGGGCTGGTGATCTGGATCCGGTCGGGCCGGGCGGTCACCGTGGCGGCGCCCCGGTGGTAGAGGTAGACGCCGGCGTCGACGAAGCGGCTGATGTTCTGGGTGCCGCCGGAGCCGATGGCGGTGCCCGGTCCGCTGTCCCGGGCGACGGTGAGCACGCTGGTGGAGGTCTGCCCCCGGGCCCACTTGGCCTCGACGGAGAGCACCTGGTTGGTGCCGGAGGTGTAGTAGTCCGCCCGGATGATCTTCACGTCGGCGGTGTCGGGGTCGGCCGCCAGGGTCGCGGTGAAGGCCCGGTTCTCGGCGACGTGCTCGGCGATGGTGGCCTGCCGCTCGGCGACCCGGTCGGCGGAGTCCCGCGGTGCGAAGACGGTCGCGCCGAGCCGGTAGCCCAGCCCGGTGAGGGTGGCGGCCTCGGTCGGGGTGACCACGGCGTGCGCGACGATGCCCGCATCGGTGCGGGAGACCTCGTGGTCCAGGTCGACGCCGGTGGCGACCAGCCGGTCCAGTTCGGCGGTGTCGGCCAGCAGCACCTCCACCACGCTGGCCTGTTCGTCGGCGGTCCGACCCAGGTCGACGGCCGGTCCGGCGGGCCCGACGGGCACGGCGGCGGGCAGGGTGACCGCGCCGGCGGGGGTGACCAGCAGGAGGGTGGAGACGGCGGCGGCGACGACGGCGGGCACCCGCCGTCGCCAGGGACGGTCGGTCGGGTCGGGCAGGTGGGGCGTTCGCATGGCGGCCCTCTCGGTCGGCGGATGCGGGCAGCACGGAACGCCGGAGCGGTCGGCGTGGTGTTCCCCGAGGACGGTGACGCGGTGCGTGGTCGGCGGCCGCGGACGCCTGCGGCGGTCATCCGGTGCGGTCCTGACCACCGGGGTGGGCCCATCCTGGACGGGCCGCGCGAGGTCTGTCAACGATGGACGGCGATGCGCGGACGGGTTGCGACAGGCGTAGGAGCGGGCCGGCCGCATCTGGAACAGGTGTCCGATGACCTGCCCGGGCGCGGTTCGTAGGTTCTTTCCAACTGCCGCGCCGGCGGCGCACGTTCTTCCCGGTCAGCGCCGGGGCGTGCAGGCCCACGGGCCGGTGCGGGGAGGAGGAGCCGCACATGCGTGGATATCGGATCCGGTGGCGGGCAGCGGTGGTGGCGGCGGTGACCCTGGTCGCCGGCGTGCCGGCGACCGGCGCCTTGGCGCAGCCGGCCGTAGCCGAGCAGTCGATCGTGGTGGCCGACGGGGTGACCCAGCCGGTGTTCGGCTACGCCGACGCCGTCCGGCAGCGGGTCTTCGTGACCTCCGACGTCGACACCGACGGCGACGGTGCGCTGGACAAGGTGGCCCTGGACATCATCCGGCCGGCGGCCAGCGACCAGGGGTTGCGGGTGCCGGTGGTGATGGACGCCAGCCCGTACTACTCGACGGTGTGCCGGGGCAACGAGGGAGAGTGCAAGGCCGACGTCGACGGTGACGGCCTGCTCGACAGGTGGCCGCTGTTCTACGACAACTACTTCGTGCCCCGCGGGTACGCGGTCGTGCTGCTGGACATGATCGGCACGAACAACTCCACCGGCTGCCCGGTGACCGGTGGCCGGGCGGACAACCTCAGCGCGCCCACCGCGATCGACTGGCTCAACGGCCGGCGCAAGGGCTTCGACGCCGACGGTCGGGAGGTCACCGCCGGCTGGCACAACGGCCGGACCGGCATGATCGGCAAGTCGTACGACGGGACCCTGGCGAACGCGGCGGCGGCCAGCGGGGTGGACGGGCTCACCACGATCGTGCCGATCTCGGCGATCTCCAGCTGGTACGACTACTCCCGCAGCAACGGCCTGGTCACCCGGGCGAACAACTACTCGGGCAGCCTGGCCAACACGGTGACGAACCCGGACCGGCGGGCGTACTGCGCGCCGGTGCGGGCGAAGCTCGGCCAGGACGGCGACGACGTCACCGGCGACTACAACGACTTCTGGGCCGAGCGGGACTACCTGCCGCACGCCGACCAGGTCAGGGCCAGCGTGTTCGTGGTGCACGGGATCAACGACGACAACGTGCGGGCCGACCACTTCAGCAGGTGGTGGGCGGCGCTCGCCGAGCGGGACGTGCCGCGCAAGCTGTGGCTGACCGGCACCGGGCACGTCGACCCGTTCGACTTCCGACGCGGGCCGTGGGTGGACACCCTGCACCGCTGGTTCGACTTCTGGTTGCAGGGCGTCGACAACGGGATCATGACCGAGCCGATGGCCGACGTCGAGCGGGCGCCGGACGTGTGGGAGACCGCGCCGACCTGGCCGCTGCCCGGCGCCCGGCCGACCCAGGTGTGGTTGCAGCCGGCCGGTGGCCTGTCGGTCAAGCCGTCCGCCGGCAAGGCGGCCCGCACCTTCCAGGACACCCCGGTGATGAGCCAGACCACCGCCATCCGGCACCCGTCGGACCCGCTGGCGAACACCGCGAACCGGCTGGTGTTCCTGTCGCAGCCGCTGACCGCGCCGCTGCACATCTCCGGCACGCCGTACGTGCGGATCAACGCCACGGTCGACGGCGAGGACACCAGCTTCGCCGGCCTGCTGGTCGACTACGGAACCAAGGAGCGGTTCAGCACCGCCGGTGACGGGGTGCGGACGCTGACCACCGAGGACTGCTGGGGCGCGGAGGCGACCTGGGGTGGTCAGGTCGAGGAGGCCTGCTACAGGCAGGTGGCGAAGAACGTCGCCAGCAACCCGCAGGAGCTGGTCACCAAGGGCGTGGTCGACGGGCTCAACCTCGACTCGGTGAGCGTGTCGACGCCGCTGGTGCCGGGGGCGAAGAACGAGGTCGACGTCCGGCTGATGCCGGAGGACTACGTCTTCGACGCCGGTCACCAGGTCGGGGTGGTGCTGCTCGGCTCGTACTCCGGCTACAGCAGCCGGGCCAAGCAGACCCGGGCGAACATCACCGTGCACTTCGACCGCAGCCGGATCGAGTTGCCGGTGGTCGGCGGGCGTACCGCCGCGGTGGCGGCGGGCCTGTAACGCGGGCGGGGCGGGGGCGTCCGGCGCCCCCGCCGCCGCTCAGCGGGCCGGCCGGTAGTGCCCGGTGAGCCGGCCCAGCTTCAGCGCCAGGTGCAGGCAGAGCCGTTCGTTGCCGTCCTTGAGGTCGGTCTCGGCGAGCTGCTCGACGCGTTGCAGCCGGTAGTAGAGGGTGGTGCGGTGCAGGCGCAACCGCTGGGCGGTGGCGTGGGCGTTGCCGGCCAGGTCGAGGTAGGTCTCCAGGGTCTCCAGCAGCACCTGGTTCGCCTCGTCGTGCAGCAGCCGCTCCAGGCCGGGATGCACGCCGGCCACCCCGAGCTGCTGGGCGTCCATCCGGGCCAGCACCCGGTAGATGCCCAGGTCCGCCCAGGTCACCACCGGGCCGAGGGCGGGCAGTTGGACGCCCACCCGGGCCGCCTGGAGGGCCTCCTGGTAGGAGGCGACGGTGTCGTGCAGCCGGGCGCGGGGCTGCCCGACGCCGACCACGCTGCGGGCCACCGACGGCAGGCCGTGCCCGGCGCTGCGCAGGCTCGCCCCGAGGTGCTCGGCGACGGCCTCGGTGCTGACCCGGTTGCTGCCCCGCCCACAGCACAGCAGCAGCACCCCGTGGTCGTGCCGGACCAGGTGCAGCGCCTCGCGCGGCCCGATCCACCGGCGGGTGGCGACCAGGGTGTGCTCCAGCGCCACCCGCGCCGGGTCGTCCAGCGGCTGCCCCCGGCCGCCGACCAGCTTGGCGACCAGGGCGGTGACCTCGCCGTCGGCGCCGACGATCCCGTCGGCGAGCAGCGACCGGACGGCTTCGGCGCGGGTCTCCGGCGCGTCGGAGAGCAGGGTACGCGCGGCCTCCGCCTCCCGCTGCGAGGTGAGCTCGCCGAGCAGGTTCTCCCGGTACAGGGCCAGGGACAGGTCGGGCACCGCCTCGGTGACGGTGGCGATGTCCTCGTCGGTCATGTCGCCGGTCGCGTCGATGAACCAGACGAAGCCCAGCAGCAGGTCCTGGTGGCGGATCGGCACGCAGACCCGGGGGAGCAGGTCCAGCGACGGTGAGGCGGGGGTACGCACCGGCCGGCGGGCGTCGGAGATGCCGACCTGCCGGAACCAGGCGATCACCTCGGGGGTGGTGTGCCGGCGCAGGATCGAGCTGCGCCGTACGTCGTCGATCAGGCCGGTGTGCTCGCTGTAGACGACGACGCGCTGGCGGCGGTCCTCGATCAGGGCGGGCCGGCCGACCCGGGCGGCCATGGTGTCGACGATGCGTTGCAGGTCTGTGTGCACTGTGCTTCCCCCGGTCATCCCGGTGTCCCCACGACACCGCCGAAGATCGGGCCCGGCGCGCGGTTTCGGCAGGACCGTCCGCCTACCATCCGACGGGGTTCGCCGGGGCGCAACCGGCCGGCCGGTTGATCATGCCTCCTGCACGTGTCGGAACGGGCCGGTGGACGTGCCGACATCTGCACGGTGACCAGCGGCGGAGGCGCTCCTAGGGTCGGGGCGGGGAGATCACGTTCGGCCCCCGCCCCCTGGATCCACGATGAGAGGTGACTCGATGCACCTTCTGCCCACCAGACCCGCGGTGCGGCGATCGGTGCTGGCCGCCGCGCTGGCGTCCGCACTGGTCGCGTCCACGGCAGCCGGCCCGGCCCTGGCCGCCCCCGACGAGACGACCGGCGGGAGCGCGCCGTTCCAGGTGCTCGACCCGCAGCGCTGGCAGAACCCGGACACGATGACCTGGGACGACTACCGGGCGGTGCCGAACCGGAACTGGGCCGACCCGTCGGTGAAGGGCTCGGTCCGCAACTTCAAGATCGCCCTGGTCACGCTCGACTACACCGACCAGCCGTTCGAGATCACCCAGCCGGCCGGGTCGTCGGTCTTCGGCAACCCGCAGGCCAGCGCGGCGAACGTGCCCCGGGAGGACGTCGCCGGCTTCTACACCGACTTCCTCAACTCCCCTGGTGACCTGAACCGGGGGCACACCCTGCACGAGTACTGGATGCAGGACTCAGGAGGCCGCTACGGGGTGGACCTGACCGGGTTCGGGCCGTACCGGATGCCGTCGAAGTCCTACCAGTACGGCATCGACAACGGCTTCAACCCGGGGGCCTGCCCGACCGGGGAGGCCTGCGCCCGCAACATCCGCACCGACGGGCTGGGCGCCTGGCGGGCCGCGGTGGGCCAGGAGGTCGCCGACTCCTTCGAGCTGGTCTTCATCCTCTCCGCCGGCCAGGACGAGTCGTCGACCTGGCAGGAGTTCGGGCAGATGATGTTCCAGAACAAGGAGGACGTGCCGGACGCCTGGGGGCCGCCGGACCCGACCCTGCCGAACTGGGCGAAGACCCGCTACGTCGACTGGACGTCGTGGAAGGCGGCGGCCACGATCTGGCCGAACGCCGGTGGCGGCTCCTCCACCCAGGCGGAGAGCTCGGGCATGGGCGTGTACGCCCACGAGCTGAGCCACCTGCTGAGCATCGGCGACAACTACAACAACCCGTACGGGGTGCCGCTGCGGCGGGCGTACACCGGCATCTGGAGCATGATGTCGCGCGGGTCGTTCAACGGCCCGGGCGGCCCGCACAGCCGCTGGCAGATCCCGCCGGTCAACGGCGGCTCGATGGGCTCCCTGCACACCCTGCGGGACAAGATGAAGATCGGCCTGGTGGGGGAGGAGAACGTGCTGCGGCTGTCCCGCGAGACGCTCGGCGCCTCCGGCCTGGTCGTCGCCGACGTGACCGCCCGCGCGGTCGACGCGGGGCAGGGGCTGACCGGGGTGAACATCGCGATGAACGCCGACCGGTCCCCGGCGTGCAGCACCAGCGCCGACCCGCTCTGCGACGGCGGCCGGTTCAACAACTACACCGTCGAGGTCGTCGACCGGATGGGCGCGGACTCCTTCACCCCGGACAGCGGCGTGCTGATCAGCAAGACCAAGAACACCGACAGCGCGCCGTTCCAGTGGGTCGTCGACGCCAATCCGCAGGACATCGACATGGTGGACTTCTACCGGCCGGACGGCACCCCGCAGAAGATCACCATGGGTGACTACCGGCAGCTCTCCGACGCCCTGTTCCACGCCGGCGCCCGCTCCGGAAGCGAGTACGAGTACGTCGACGAGGCCAACCGGCTGCACTTCTACGTGCTGAACCTGCGCCGCGACGGCGACGGGGTGCTGTCGTACACGGTGGCGGTCCGCTCGCTCGACGGCGCCGGCCCCAGCCGGCGCGGCGTGGCCCTGTCCAAGGGCAAGCTGGCCACCCGGGACATGCCGAACCCCGGCGGGTCGACCTGCACCTTCGACCTGACCAACACCGGTCGGTACGTGGCCGCCGACGCCCAGCACCCGGAGGACGTCACCGACCACCTGCGCTCCGACGTGTACCGGCTGTCGGCCAGCGTCGGCGGCACGGGCTGGCAGGTGGAGCTGCCCAACGAGCTGGCCACCGCCGAGTTCGGGAAGTCCACCACGGTGGACGTGTCGGTCGGCGCCGCCGCCGACGCGACGGCCACCACCCTGGTCACCCTCACCGCCACCTCGGAGAGCGACCCGACCAGGACGGTCACCAGCCAGTGCCGGGTCGAGCGGCCCCGCGCGCTGCGCTGAGCAGGACCTACCACGGCCGGGGCGGTGCCTTCCCGCACCGCCCCGGCCCCCGGTTGAGCGGAGGACGACGGATGCGACGGCTGTGGGTGGCGCTGTGCCTGGCGCCGGTGCTGGCCGGCGGCGCGGCGGGGTGCGGCAGTGACGCCGAGGAGACCAGGTCGGCGACGACGGTGCGGGTGCTCGTGCGCGACATCAACATCCGGCCGGTCGGCGTGGACTGCGCCGGCACCGGCCCGTACACCCACTTCCACAACCGGGCGCCGTTCCGGGTGGAGGACGGCGGCGGCGCCACCCTCGCCGAGGGCGCGCTGAGCGGGGGCCGGTCGGTGCCGGCGTTCGAGGAGGACCTGGAGGTGGCGAAGGTGCCGACGTACTGCGAGTTCCGGATGCCGGTGCAGCTGGCCCGGCGGGACGCGTACCGGCTGGTGGTCGACGGGCGGGCGCCGATCCCGCTGACCGCCAACGACAGCGAGGGGCCGGCGTTGGTCGCGGTGGTGCCGTCGTGAGGATCGGCGTACGCCTGGCCGCCCTGGCCCTGGCCGCGGCGCTGGCCGCCACCGGCTGTTCCGCGGCGGAGGAGGAACCGGCGCGGTCCGAGCCGGTGGCCGGTGGCGTCGCGGCGCTGCCCAGGCCGGCGCCCACCGGCCTGGCGCTGCGGCCCGTCCCCGCCGGGGTGCCGGCCGCGCCGGCGGTTGCCGGCCGGCTCACCGACGGCAGCGCGGTCGAGCTGGCGAGGCTCTGGGCGGACCGGCCGGTGGTGCTGGTCTTCTTCTCGTCCTGGTGCGCGGCCTGCGAGCAGCGTCAGGACGCGTTGAGCCAGCTGGCCCGCGACCACGCCGACCGGGTGGTCTTCGTCGGGGTGGCGGGGGAGGACAAGCCGGCGGACGTGCAGCGGTTCCTGCGGGCGCACCGGGTGGACTATCCGGTGCTGCTCGACGACGACGGCCGGGTCGCCCTGTCGTACGCGGTGCGGGAGCCACCGGCGGTGGTGCTGGTCGGTAGGGGCGGCAAGCTGCTGCGCGGCTGGACCGGCGGGGTGGACGCGTCCACCCTCGACGCCAGGCTCAGGGAGCTGGTGCTGGCCGGCTGAGCGGTCTCAGGGGACGCGCCGGCCCGCGGCGCGGATCCGGAACAGCAGGTGCCGCCGGAGCGGGTGCCCCTCGGCCAGGCGCGGGTGGTCGAAGTCGTCGGCGGGGTCGTGGGCCATCCCGATCCGCCGCATCACCGCCTGCGACCCGAGGTTGGTCGTGCTGGTGAAGGAGACGACCTCGGGCAGCCCCGCGTCGTCGAAGGCGAAGTCGAGCGCGCGGCGGGCGGCCTCGCTGGCGTAGCCGTGTCCCCAGCTCGACCGGCACAGCCGCCAGCCGATCTCCACGGCCGGGGTGAAGTGCGCCCGGAAGTTCGGTACCGACAGGCCGGTGAAGCCGATGAACTGCCCGGTGTCGGCGATCTCGACCGCCCAGAGGCCGAACCCGTGCTCGTCGAAGCCGGCTTCGATCCGGTCGACGAGCGCGTCGCTCTCGGCTCGGGTCATCGTGGCGGGGAAGTGCTCCATCACCTCGGGATCGGCGTTCAGCGCGGCGAAGGGTTCACGGTCCTGGGACCGCCAGCGGCGCAGCACGAGCCGGTCGGTCCCCAGTGGCGACGGTACGGGCATCCGGCGATGGTAGGTCACCTGGCGACCCTGACGTGGTCCCGCAGGGCCCGCATCCGCCACTTTTGTTTACTCAGAGGAAAGTACGAGAGTAGGCGACGAAAGGTCTGGACAGTCCCTCGGCAAGTCAGTAGGGTCGGGAACTGTCGATATGTTTCACCGAGATGACGTCGCAGTGTAGGTAGCTTTCGACCGCGACGCCGGGCGGCGCAACCCGCTTCCGGTGTCACCGGTCGCGTCGGGCGGCACACCCGACGACGAGCCCCCGACCGACACCGCGCACGGACGGCCCGCCTCGGCCGACCGGTGTCCCGGCGATCGACCCAGCTCCGGGCGCGGCGACGCGCTCGCTCCCCGCGCCCTCCAGCCGGCGCGTCACCCGACCAGCCGAACACCGACGACCGTGGCGCCTCACCACGGCCGCGCGGTAGCGCGCCCGAAGGGGGGTGCGACCGCCGCCATCCACGACACCCGACGTGGCGCCGCACGCTGCGCCGACGAGCCTCATCGGACCGTGAAAGGGACCTCCATGAACGGCTTCTCACCACCCGCCCCACCACCGGTGGGCGGTCCGCCCGGCCGCCCGCCGGCGCGCCGGTCCCGACGACCGGTCGCCGCGACCGTCACGGCGCTGCTGCTGTTCGTCACCGCCGCGCTGACCGGGGCGCCGGCCACCGCGCGCCCCGCCGACCCGGACCGGACCGTGGCCGCCTCGTCGACGCAGGTCCAGGCCCAGGTGCTCACCTGGACCGCCGGCGACAACTTCACGTCGTACCTCTCCGCGCCGACCACCGCGGTCGCCGGGCCGGCCACGCTGGTCTTCGAGAACAGCCGGGCCACCGGCAACACCACCGGCATGCAGCACACCCTCACCTTCGAGACCGGCGACCCGCGGTACAACAGCGACGTCGACGTCAACATCCTCGCCGATCCGACGGACGCCAACGGGGGCCGTTGGACCGTGGACGTGACGCTGACCGCCGGCACCTACCGCTACTTCTGCTCGATCCCGGGCCACGGCGGGATGACCGGCCTGCTGGTCGTCTCCGGCGGCACCTCGGACACCACGGCGCCGACCGTGACCGCCGCGGTGACCGGCACGAAGGACGCCGCCGGGGCGTACGTCGGCGGCGCGACCGTGAACCTCTCCGCCACCGACGCCGGCTCCGGCGTCGACAAGGTCGAGTACGCCGTCGACGGCGGCGCCTGGGGCGTCTACGCCGCGCCGGTGACGGTCAACGCCGCCGGCCTGCACACGGTCGGCTACCGGGCAACCGACAAGGCGGGCAACACCTCCACCGTCCAGCAGGTGTCGTTCACGGTGGTCGAGCCGGCCCCGACGGACACCACCGCGCCGACGGTCACCGCCGCGGTGACCGGCCAGAAGGACGCCGCGGGCGCGTACGTCGGGTCGGCGACGGTGACCGTCTCGGCCACCGACACCGAGTCGGGCGTGGCGAAGGTCGAGTACTCCCTCGACGGCGGCGCCTACGCCACCTACACCGCGCCGCTGGGCGTGACCGCCGTCGGGCAGCACACCGTGAGCTACCGGGCCACCGACAGGGCCGGCAACACCTCGACCGCCCAGCAGGTGACGTTCACCGTGGCCGCGCCGGCGCCGACCGACAGCACCCCGCCGACCGCCACCGCGACCGTCACCGGCACCAGGGACGCCGCCGGCGCGTACGTCGGCTCGGCGACCGTCACCCTGGCGGCCACCGATGCCGGCTCCGGTGTCGACAGGATCGAGTACTCCCTGGACGGGGCGCCCTACGCGGCGTACTCCGCCCCGGTCGTGGTGAACCAGCCGGGCGCGCACACGCTGAGCTACCGGGCCACCGACAAGGTGGGCAACGCCTCGGCCGCCCAGCAGGTCACCTTCACGGTGGCCGAGCCGGCGCCGACGGACGGCACGCCGCCGACCGCCACCGCCGCGGTGACCGGCCAGAAGGACGCCACCGGCGCCTACGTCGGCTCGGCGACGGTGACCCTCGCGGCCACCGACTCCGGCTCCGGCGTCGAGAGGATCGAGTACGCGCTCGACGGCGGCGCCTGGACGGCGTACACCGCGCCGGTGACCGTGAACGCCGCCGGACAGCACACGCTGAGCTACCGGGCCACCGACAAGGCGGGCAACACCTCCGCCGCGCAGCAGGTCGCCTTCACCGTGGTGGCGCCCGCGCCGACCGACACCACCGCGCCGACCGCCACCGCGACGGTTGCCGGCACCAGGGACGCCGACGGGCGGTACGTGGGCGGGGCGACGGTCACCGTGACCGCCACCGACACCGGCTCCGGCGTCGAGCGCATCGAGTACTCCCTCGACGGGCAGCCCTACGCCACCTACACCGCCCCCGTCACCGTCAACCAGACCGGCCCGCACACGGTGAGCTACCGGGCCACCGACAAGGCCGGCAACACCTCCACCGCCCAACAGGTCACCTTCACCGTGGTCGACCCGCCGGCCCCGGACACCACGCCGCCGACCGCCGCGGCCACCGTCGCCGGCCAGCTCGACGCCGACGGCGGGTACGTCGGCAGCGCCACCGTCACCCTCACCGCCGCCGACTCCGGCTCCGGCATCGCCACGATCGAGTACGCCCTCGACGGTGGCGCCTGGACCGCGTACACGGCGCCGGTGACGGTGAACGCCGCTGGTGCGCACACGCTGAGCTACCGGGCCACCGACAAGGCCGGCAACGTCTCCACCGCCGGTTCGGTCACCTTCACCGTGGTCGCCAGCGGCGGTCACGACGCCTGCGCCGTGCCGGACACCCGGCCCACCGTGTGGCTGGGCACCGTCGACAGCGGCGTGCCCAACCGCAAGGTCGACGGCGACTGCACCATCAACAACCTGATCGGCGACGCGAGGACCTGGCCCAACCACGGCGCGTTCGTCAGCCACGTCAACGAGGTCGCCGAGCACCTGCACCACCTCGGCCTGCTCGACCACGCCGAGCACGGCAGGCTGACCAGCGCCGCGGCCCGCTCCGGTGTCGGCAGGCCCGACGTGAAGAACGGCTACCAGCCGCTGCTGGACTCCTCGGTGACGTCGTTCGCCAGGTGGGAGCAGGTCGGCGCGGGCGGCTTCACCCGCAACGCCGACGGGTCGGTAAGCAGCCGCGCCGTGCCCGGCATGGGCATGCTCTGGTTCCCCGCCACCGCCTACGGCGACTTCTCGCTGAAGCTCCAGTGGCGCGACGACGCTCCGGGTGACGGGCGGGCCAACAGCGGCGTCCTCGTCCGCTTCCCCGACCCGCGTCACGACCCGCGGGAGTCCCGCCCGGAGTGGGTGGCCGTGAAGTACGGCCACGAGCTCCAGATCCACGACCGCACCGACGGCGACGCCTACAAGACCGGATCGGTGTACGGCTTCGACCGGGTCGACCTGGCCGGCGCCCGGGTCACCCCGAAGGGGACCTGGAACGACTACGAGATCCGCGTCGTCGGGCAGCACTACCAGATCTACCGCAACGGCGAGCTGATCAACGAGTACGTCAACACGCCGGACGCCGTGTTCAGCCCGCCCCGCGCGGACGACCCGGGCGGCGCCGGACGGCAGCAGGCCACCGGCTATGTCGGCCTGCAGAACCACGGCACCACCGACCTCGTGAGCTTCCGCAACGTCCGCATCGCGCCGCTGACCCCGGCCAACTGATCCGCAGGGAGACGACACATCATGGCAAAGCAGAAGATCGACCGCCGGGCGCTGCTGCGTACCCTGGCCGGCTCCACCGTCGCGGTCGGCGCCGCCACCCTCGCCGGTGGTCTGCCCGCGACGGCGGCCACCGAGAGCGAGACCGGCGCCCGACTCATCCCGCAGGGACACCTGGGCATCCAGCTCTACAGCGTCCGGGACAAGATCTCCCAGCTCGGCTTCGCGGCCGTCTTCGAGGAGCTGTCCCGCATCGGCTACCGGGAGGTGGAGTTCGCCGGCTACACCCAGGGCAGCGTCGGCGCGATCACCCCGGAGCAGATCCGCCGGCTGCTCGACGACAACGGCCTCAAGGCCGCCGGCAGCCACCGCGGCCTGAACGACTTCCGCACCAACCTGGAGTGGGAGCTCGACGTCGCGCAGATCCTCGGGATGCCGGCGGTCGGCACCGCCTCGGCCCCGACCGGCGACCGGACCATCGCCGGCTACCAGCGGGCCGCCGCGGAGTTCAACGCCTGGGGCGCGGCCGCCGCGGCTCGGGGCATCAAGCTCTACCAGCACAACCACACCATCGAGTTCGCTTTCGCCACGGACGCGCCGCAGGTACGCCTCTACGACCTGTTCCTGGAGCTGACCGACCCCCGCTACGTGTTCCTGGAGATGGACATCCTCTGGGCGTACGGCGGGGCCCGGAAGTACCCGGGCTTCCGGCCGGTGGACTACGTCAACGCCCACCCGGAGCGCTACCCGCTGTTCCACGTCAAGGATGGTGTCCCGCTGCCCGACCCGCAGCAGGGCAACTCCTACCTGGACGTCGAGTTCGGCGCCGGGCAGATCCCGTTCACCGACTTCTTCACCGAGCTCAACGGCGGCGGCCGGTTCGAATACCTCTGGGAGCAGGACTCCGCCCCGAACGCCCAGCCCAACCCGCCCGGCTCGCTGGGCGCCGCCGAACGCAGCTACCAGCGGATGCGTGAGCTGCGGAGCGGGCGATGAGCGCCTGGCGGCTGCCGGAGACCGTACCCGACGGGCAGCCACCCGCGGCGGAGCCGGCCGCCCCGCGGGCGGTGACCGGCGCCCGGCGGATGCTGGTGGTGGCGGCCACCGTGCTGCTCACCCTGGTCGGTGCCGGCGGCCTCGCCGTCGCGGGTGGCGCGATGGACGCGTTCTTCCCGGAGAAGCCGGACGGCTGCGCCAAGCCCGACCGCAGCCTCCAGCTGTACGCGGTGGAGCTGCCGTCGGACGGCACCCAGGTGCGGCTCGGTTACGGCCTGACCCCGCAGACGGCGTCCTATCCGGGCCCGACGATGGAGATGACCGAGGGGGAGTGCCTGGCGATCACCCTGCACAACCAGGTGTCGGTCGAGACGCTGACCAAGCTGCGTACCGACCCGGCTCACCCGCTCGGTGTCTCGCTGCACGTGCACGGGGTGAAGTACACCCAGCTTTCCGACGGCACCGTGCAGAGCGGCTCGTTCGTGCCGCCCGGCCAGTCCCGCACCTACACCTGGTACGCCAAGCCGGCCGACAAGAAGACCGGCAGCCCCGGCACCGCCGGCTACTGGTGGTACCACGACCACGTGGTGGGTGGCCCGCACGGCACCCAGGGTCTCGGCGCCGGCCTCTTCGGCGGCGTGGTGGTCCGCCGGCCGGGTGACCCGAAGCCGGACCGCACCTACACCGTCGTCTTCGGTGACCGGCAGAGCATCAACCTGCGCCGCGGCGCCGCCACCGACACCTGCGACCCGGTCAACCCGCAGCCCGGCCCGAGCTGCCTGGTCGCCCGCAAGGGGGAGCGGGTGGAGTTCGTGGTGGTCGGCACCGGCAACGACATGCACACCTTCCACCTGCACGGCCACAACTGGGCCGACACCCGCACCGGGACGGTGAGCAACGGTCAACCCTTCGCCGACCAGGTGCCGATCATCGACAACAAGACCCTCGGCCCCGGCGACTCGTTCGGCGTGCAGGTGATCGCCGGCGACTCGGTGGGCCCCGGCCACTGGATGCTGCACTGCCACATGCAGTTCCACTCCGACGCCGGCATGTCCACCATGCTGCACGTCCTGGACGAGAACGGGCAGATGCCGCCCGGCGGCCACGACCACTCGGCGATGACCGGCGCGACCGGCACCGACGGCGGCGCGCACCAGCACAACTGACCCCCGGTGGTGGCCGCCGCCCGGCGGCCACCACCGGCACCACCCCCTGCACCCCACGCACCGGCCGCCCTCGACGGGTGGCGCCGGCGGCGGCGTACGCCCTGAACCAGGGCGCGGGCCGCGACCGGCGGCGGTGCGACCGATCCGGCACCACCCGCCTCACACCAGCAACAGAGGAGTCGAGATGGCCCACAGTCGCCATTCCCGGATCTCCCGATGGGTCGCCCGCCTCGGCGTCGACCCGACGGGATCCCCGACACCACCGCCCACCCGCGGCGCGTCGACCCGACGCCGGGTCGCCGCCCTGGCCTCCAGCGCCGCCCTGACCCTCGGCGTGCTCGCCCTGCCCGCCCAGGCGGCCACCCCCACCCGGGAGAAGGCGCCCGCCGCGCCCGCCGCCGCCGCGGTGAAGGTGCTGGTCTTCCACGGCCCGGTCGACAAGCAGGACGACCCGGTGACCCGGGCCGCCGCCGCGATCAAGGGCCTCGGCGCGGAGAACGGCTTCACCGTCGACGTCACCGCCGACCCGGGCGCGTTCACCTTCGCCAACCTGGCCCGCTACCGGGGCGTGGTGTTCCTCTCCGCCAACGGCGTCGCCCTCACCGACGCCCAGGAGGCCGCCTTCCAGGCGTACGTCAAGGGGGGTGGCGGTTTCGTGGGCGTGCACGACGCGGCCCGCGCCCAACCGGACTCGGCCTGGTTCACCGGCCTGATCGGGGCCCGACCGGCGGCCGGCCTGCCCAACGCCGAGAAGGTCGTCTCGGCCACCGCCAGCGCGGAGAACCCGCCGAACGAGACCGCCGCGAAGGCCGTCGACGGGTCGACCGGCACGAAGTGGCTGACGTTCAACCCGACCGGCTGGCTGGCCGCGAAGCTCGCCAAGCCCGTCGTGGTGTCCCGGTACGCGCTGACCTCGGCCAACGACTTCCCCGGCCGGGACCCGAAGAACTGGACCCTGCAGGGCTCCACCGACGGCGCCACCTGGGTCGACCTGGACACCCGCAGCAACGAGACCTTCGCGCAGCGGTTCCAGACCAAGCAGTACAGCTTCACCAACACCGCCGCCTACCAGCACTACCGGCTCACCGTCACCGCGAACAGCGGGGAGCCGCTGATCCAGCTCGCCGAGCTGTGGCTGATCGGCCCGGACTCCGGCCCGGCCCCCGACTCGGTCGTGCAGAAGGCGACGGTCGACCTCACCGACCGGCAGCACCCGGCCAACGCCGGCCTGCCGCTGACCATCAGCCGTTCCGACCAGTGGATCAACTGGGACGCCAACCCCATCGGCAAGGTGCACACCGTCGCCCAGGTCGAGGAGAGCAGCTACAACCCGGGGCTGAGCGGCAACGGCGCCTTCCACCCGGTCTCCTGGTGCCAGGACTACGACGGCGGCCGGTCGTTCTACACCGGCATGGGCCGCACCGACGCCAGCTGGGCGGGCGACGAGCAGTTCGCCAGCCACCTGACCGGCGCGATCAAGTGGACCACCGGCATGGTGCGCGGCGACTGCCAGGCCACCATCGCCTCGAACTACCGCATTGACCGGCTGACCTCGGCCAACCAGCCCGGCCAGCTCGACCAGATCGGCGAGCCGCACGGCCTGACCGTCGCGCCCGACGGCACGGTCTTCTACATCGGCAAGGCGGCCTGCCCGACCGGTCCGATCGTCAGCTGGGACGACCCGAAGGTGGGCCTGGGCTGCGGCACCGTCCACCGGTGGGACCCGAAGACCAAGCAGGTCAAGCTGCTCACCACCCTGCCGGTGATGGGCAACCGGGGCAGCGGCAGCGAGCTGGTCAAGAACGAGGAGGGTCTGGTCGGCATCACGCTGGACCCGAAGTTCGCCCAGAACGGCTGGGTCTACGTCTACTGGATGCCGCACGAGTCGATCGACCGGGACAGGCGGATCGGCAAGCGGACCGTCTCCCGGTTCACCTACGACGCCGCGAAGCAGACCATCGACCAGGGCACCCGCAAGGACCTGCTCTCCTGGGACACCCAGATCCACAGCTGCTGCCACGCCGGTGGCGGCATGACCTTCGACGACAGCGGCAACCTCTACGTCGGCTCCGGTGACAGCAACTCCTCCGGCGGGTCGAGCGGCTACTCCGGCAACAACTGGACCCAGGACTACAAGGGCACCTCCTTCCAGGACGCCCGACGCACCTCCGGCAACACCAACGACCTCAACGGCAAGATCCTGCGGATCCACCCGGAGGCCGACGGCACGTACACCGTCCCGGCGGGCAACCTGTTCACCGGCAGGGAGGAGGGTGGCGGCAAGACCCGCCCGGAGATCTACGTGATGGGCGTGCGTAACATCTCCCGGATCGCCTGGGACCCGGTGAACCACTGGCTCACCGCCGCCTGGGTGGGCCCGGACGCCGGCGCCCCCGACCCGGAGCTGGGCCCGGCGAAGTACGAGACCGCCACCATCATCACCTCGGCGGGCAACCAGGGCTGGCCGTACTGCATGGGCAACCGGCAGCCGTACCGGGACCGCAGCAACACCGACGCCACCCAGCTCACCGGCTGGTACGACTGCGACAACCTGAAGAACACCTCGCCGCGCAACACCGGCCTGGTGGACCTCCCGCCGGCCCGGGACAACATGATCTGGTACTCGCCGCAGGGCGGTGGCCCGGTCTACCCCGAGCGCGCCGACGGCAGCGGCCTGCCCAGCTACCAGGTGGGCGAGGAGACCTTCACCCGCCCGTGGCTCAAGGGCGGCGGCCAGGCGGTCATGGACGGCCCCACCTACCAGCGGGAGAAGGTCGACACCGAAAGCGGCGTGGCCTGGCCGCAGTACTGGGACGACAAGTGGTTCATCGGTGACCAGTCCAACGCCAACAACCGGGTGGCGGTGACCGTCGACAAGAAGAACGTGCCCACTCAGGGCGCCCCGGCCTTCGCCGAGGACCTGCGGCAGATCATCCGCTCCGGCAGCGGCGGCAACCAGCTCCAGTCCTGGATGGACGCCAAGTTCGGCCCGGACGGTGCGCTCTACATGCTCGACTACGCGGGCGGCTTCTTCAGCCTGCACGGCAACCAGAAGCTGATCCGGGTCGCCTACACCGGCGGGCCGGCCACCCCGAACCCGAAGGACGTCGGGGTGCGGGCCGTGGCGCAGAGCCAGCCGAGGACCATCCAGTTCTCCAGCGCCAGGATCGGCGGTGTGGCCTGGGAGTGGAACTTCGGTGACGGCAGCGCGGTGTCGCACGAGGCGAACCCGGTGCACACCTACGCCGATTACGGCACCTACCAGGTCACCGTGAAGGTGACCTACGCCGACGGCGAGGTGGCCACCGAGACCATCTCCGTGCTCGCCGGCTGCACCGCGCCGGACACCGGCAAGACCGTCCACCTGCTCGACACCGACACCGGCGTGGCCAACGTCGAGGTCGGCGGCGGCTGCACCCTGAACGACCTGATCGACGACGAGCGGAACTGGGCCGACCACGGCGGGTTCGTCAGCCACGTCGCCGCCGTGGTCAACGAGGCCCGCGGATCCGGGGCGATCGACAACAGGACCGCCGCGGCGCTGAACAGGGCGGCGGCGCAGTCGCCGATCGGCAAGGTCCCCGGGTACGAGACCATCTTCGACGGCACCGCCGGGTCCCTGGCGGACTGGCGGCAGGCACCCAGCGGCATGTTCACCCTGCGCACCGACGGGTCGATCCGCAGCTCCGGCGGGCTGGGCATGCTCTGGTACGCCGGCAGGGAGTACGGCGACTTCTCGGTGCGGGTGAAGTTCCGGGACGTCTCACCCGAGGGCACGTACGCCAACAGCGGCGTGTTCACCCGGTTCCCGGACCCGCGTACGCCGGTGGACCAGCGGCCCGCCTGCGGCAAGGTGGGTTCAGCCGCCAACTCGTCGGCCTGGGTGGCGATCTACTGCGGCCACGAGAACCAGATCTACGACGGGCCGACCGGTGAGCCGCAGAAGACCGGCTCCGTCTACAACTTCGACCCGGTCGGCTTGGAGCAGGCCCGGCCGACGCCGAAGGGGCAGTGGAACGACTTCGAGGTCCGGGTGGTCGGGCAGCACTACACGATCACCCGCAACGGTGTGGTGATCAACGAGTTCGACAACACCCCGGGCAAGGCGTCGTCGCGGGCCGGTGACCCGTCGACGGACCTGCGCCAGTTCCTCAGCGGGTTCATCGGGTTGCAGAATCACGGCACCAACGACCTGATCGAGTTCCGGGACGTGCGGGTGCGGCAGCTCTGACCGGCGAGGAGAGGGCCCTGGCAGCGCCTGCGTGGAGCAGGAGGCCAGGGCCCTCTCTCGGCGCTCACCGCGGCTCGGCCCATGAGGAGGCATCGACCGGCGGTGGGCCGTCCCGTTCCGGGCGGACCGGCGGTGCCCAGGACGGCCGGTTGATCAGGCAGAAGGGGTGGCCGGCCAGGTCGGCGTAGACGTGGTTTCGGCCCGACAGTTCCGTGGCGCCGAGCGCCAGTACGGCCGTGGCGGCTTGGCCGAGGTCGTCGACCATGACATCGAAGTGGATCTGCTGTGGCTGCGCCGGATCCGGCCAGCGGGGTGGCCGATGGCCGGGGGCGAGTTGGAACGCGATGCCGGAGGTGGTGTCGTTGCGGGACACCACCACGAAGTCGGCGCTGCGGTAGGTGACCGGCAGACCGAGCAGCGCCGAGTAGAACTCGGCGAGCGCGGCGGGGTCGGGGCAGTCGAGGATCACGTGGTGCAACCGACCGATCATGGGCGACCCCGGTCCGCTCGAACCTGCCGATGCAAGGGATGGTAGGCGACCGTCGGGCCCGGCTGCGGGCGCGCGGGGATCGGATGTCTGCGTACCGATTAGTTCGACGGGCGTGGGCGGTCAACCTCTGCGGAAGGTCGAACCCATGACCAGTAGGGAGACAGCATGACCGCCGCAGCATTGCCCCCCGTCGTCGACGCCGCCACCTGGCAGCGTGAACTCGACGCGTTGCGGGTCCGGGAGAAGGCAGCGACGCGGGAACTGGACGCGATCGCCGCCCAGCGCCGACGGCTGCCGATGGTGAGGATGCCCGACTACGTCCTGGAGGGCGAGCAGGGCCCGGTTCGGCTGGTCGACGTGTTCGACGGCAGGGCGCAACTGATCGTCTACAACCACATGTGGTCTCCCGGCCAGCGGTGGCAGTGCCCCGGCTGCACCGGGTTCACCTCGCAGTTCACCCGGCTGGAGGCGCTGGACGCCTACGACGCCCGGTTCGTCATCGTCACGCAGGGCCGGATCGACGAGGCGCTGGCGTACAAGCGTCGGGTCGGCAACGTGATGACCTGGTATTCCACCGCGGACAGTCCGTTCGGCGGTGACGTCGGCGCGCCACCCGGCGGCGGGTTCGCGGTCAATGTCTTCCTCCGCGATGGCGATGCGGTGTATCGCACCTGGCACACCACCGGCCGTGGAACCGAGCAGCTCAACTACACCTTCCCGCTGATCGATCTGCTGCCCTACGGCCGGCAGGAGGAGTGGCAGGACTCCCCGGCGGGTTGGCCGCAGTCGCCCACCTACAGCCGCTGGTCCCGCTCCGAGGACATCGCCGCGCGCTATGGCCTGTCCACCGACTGAGGACCGCCACCCGCCGCACCCGGTCCCTCCTGGTCTCTGCGGCGCATCCGTCACACCCCGGCGGGGGTACGGGCGGCATCCGGCCATCCGTCGTCGCTGTCCTGCTGGGCGGCCTGCTCGTCGATCCAGCGGGTGTGGGTTTCCCAGGCGGACTGCTTGCTGGTGCCCAGCGCACCGCCGATCTGCGACCAGGAGGCACCGGTCGCCCGGGCGGTACGCACTCCCAGCTGCCGGCCGTAGGCGGCCTTGCGGGCGATCAACTCGCCGAGGGCGAGCAGTTCCAGGGCCTCGTCCCGGGTGAGCGGCGCGGCCTCCGCGTCGTAGGGCTGGTCGTCGTCGGAGGTGGCGTCGAAGGCCGGGGCCAGGGCGTCCCGGGTCCGGAGCTGCTCGTAGCGGGCGACCGCGGTCAGGAGGGTGAAGTCACGCTCAATGCTGTCGGGAGTCACCATGCGACCCATCCTGCCGTCAGGCTTCCTTGACGTCAAGTCGACCTGACGACGGGGTGGTCGAGGATCCTCAGCGCTTCCAGAACTGCCGGGGCGCGAACCCCTCACGTCGCAGCCAGTGGGGCGATGTTGCGCATCTTCGGTGAACGCGGCGCGGCCGTGAACAGCACGGCGAAGCCGAGGGGGTAGTACCGCACCGGGGTGGCCAGCGGCCCGTCCGGCCCCGTGGTCGCGAGCACGCACATGTTCTGCGACGACAGTAGGTGGAGAATGCGCTCCTCGAGCCGGTCACGGTCGAGCCGTCCGGTCGGCGTGGGCCCGGCCAGCCACGGATTGGTCAACGGCATCCGGCGTCCTCGATCATGGCGAGCACCCTACTCACCCCACCCGACCGGCGGCTACCAAGATCCAGAAGACGCGGAACTCCGGCACAGCTGCTCGCTGTGCGGCGACCTCACGTGTTCGCCTCCTCACCGGCCGGGAGTGGAAGCTCTGCCAGGCTGGCGGCGAGACAGGCGTTGCGGCGTGCGATGAGGCGTTGCAGGTACGGCCGCAGGACGAGGTGAGCCACGAGGCGGCCGAGGGGTCCCATCGGCGCGGTGAAGTCGATGACGTCCCGCATCACCGTCGCCGACGGGTTGCCCGGGTTCGGCGTGAAGCTGTGCTCATGGCGCCACCGGCCGAACGGGCCTTCGGTCTGCTCATCGGTGAAGCCGTACGGCCTTCGGTGCTCGGTGATCCGAACGGTCATCCGCCAGGGAAGGCCGAAGTGCCTGGCTTCCCATGTGACGGCGTCGCCGGCCTTCAGTTGGCCGGTCATCACGCCGCCGACCACCCGTTCGCGGCTGGTCCCCATGGACCTCGTGTGCAGGTCGACGTCGAGGCAGGCGTCGAAGACGGCTTCCGGGACTGCCTTGACGTCCGTGGTCAACTCGATGCGCGGCACGCCGCCACGGTAGGCCCTCAGCCCTGCACGTACGCGGCCAGGTGCTCCCCGGTGAGGGTGGACCGGGCGGCCACCAGGTCGGCCGGAGTGCCCTCGAACACCACCCGGCCCCCGTCGTGTCCGGCGCCCGGACCGAGGTCGACGATCCAGTCGGCGTGCGCCATGACGGCCTGGTGGTGCTCGATGACGATCACCGACTTGCCGGCGTCGACCAGCCGGTCCAGCAGGCCGAGCAACTGCTCGACGTCGGCCAGGTGCAGGCCGGTGGTCGGCTCGTCGAGGACCAGCACGCCGCCCTTGTCGCCCATCCGGGTGGCCAGCTTGAGCCGCTGCCGTTCCCCGCCGGAGAGCGTGGTGAGCGGCTGGCCGAGGCTGAGGTAGCCCAGCCCGACGTCGGCCAGGTGGGTCAGGATCGCGTGCGCCGCCGGGAGCTTCGCCGCGCCGGCGCCGAAGAACTCGCCGGCCTCGGTGACCGACATGGCGAGCACCTCGCTGATGTCCTTGCCGCCCAGGGTGTAGCCGAGCACCTCGGCCTGGAACCGCTTGCCCTCGCACTCCTCGCAGGTGGTGGCCACGCCGGCCATCATCGCCAGGTCGGTGTAGACGACCCCGGCGCCGTTGCAGGTCGGGCAGGCGCCCTCGGAGTTGGCGCTGAACAGCGCGGGCTTGACCCCGTTGGCCTTGGCGAACGCCTTGCGGATCGGCTCCAGCAGCCCGGTGTAGGTGGCCGGGTTGCTCCGCCGGGAACCGCGGATCGGCGCCTGGTCGACGGCCACCACCCCGTCGCGGCCGGCGACCGAGCCGTGGATGAGCGAGCTCTTGCCCGAGCCGGCCACTCCGGTGACGACCACCAGCACGCCCAGCGGCAGGTCGACATCGACGTCGCGCAGGTTGTGGGTGCTCGCGCCGCGCACCTCCAGCGCGCCGGAGGGCGTACGCACCGAGGGCTTGAGGCGGGCCCGGTCGTCGAGGTGCCGGCCGGTGAGCGTGCCACTGGCCCGCAGCCCGTCGACGGTGCCCTCGAAGACCACCTCGCCGCCCTCGGTGCCGGCGCGCGGGCCGAGGTCGACGACGTGGTCGGCGATCGCGATGGTCTCCGGCTTGTGCTCCACCACCAGCACGGTGTTGCCCTTGTCCCGCAGGCGCAGCAGCAGGTCGTTCATCCGCCGGATGTCGTGCGGGTGCAGGCCGATGGTCGGCTCGTCGAAGACGTAGGTGACGTCGGTGAGCGCCGACCCGAGGTGTCGGATCATCTTGACCCGCTGCGCCTCGCCGCCGGAGAGGGTGCCGGCCGGGCGGTCGAGGCTGAGGTAGCCCAGCCCGATCTCCACGAACGAGGAGAGGGTGTGCTGCAACGAGGTCAGCAGCGGCGCGACGGAGCGGTCGTCAAGGCCGTGTACCCACTCGGCCAGGTCGCTGATCTGCATGGCGCAGGCGTCGGCGATGTTGACGCCCCTGATCTTCGACGACCGGGCGCCCTCGTTGAGCCGGGTGCCGGCGCAGTCGGGGCAGGTGGAGAAGGTGATCGCCCGCTCCACGAACGCCCGTACGTGGGGCTGGAGCGCGTCGACCTCCTTGACCAGGAACGACTTCTTGATCTTGGGGATCAGTCCCTCGTAGGTCAGGTTGACGTTGTCGACCTTGATCTTGGTCGGTTCCTTGTGCAGCAGGTCGTGCAGCTCCCGCTTGGTGAACCTCCGGATCGGCTTGTCCGGGTCGAAGAAGCCGCAGCCGCGGAAGATCCGCCCGTACCAGCCGTCGACGCTGTAGCCGGGGACGGTGAGCGCGCCCTCGTTGAGGCTCTTGCTGTCGTCGTACAGCTGGGTCAGGTCGAAGTCCTGGACGCTGCCCCGGCCCTCGCAGCGCGGGCACATGCCGCCGGTGATGCTGAACTCCCGGCGCTCCTTCGTCACGCCGGCGCCACGGTCGATGGTGACCGCGCCGGCCCCCCGGATCGAGGCGACGTTGAAGGAGAACGCCTGCGGCGAGCCGATGTGCGGCACGCCGAGGCGGCTGAACAGGATGCGCAGCATGGCGTTGGCGTCGGTGGCCGTGCCGACGGTGGAGCGGGGATCGCCCCCCATCCGCTGCTGGTCGACGATGATCGCGGTGGTCAACCCGTCGAGCACGTCGACCTCGGGTCGCGCCAGCGACGGCATGAACCCCTGGACGAACGCGCTGTACGTCTCGTTGATCATCCGCTGCGACTCGGCGGCGATCGTGTCGAACACCAGCGAGCTCTTGCCCGACCCGGAGACCCCGGTGAACACCGTCAACCGGCGCTTCGGGATCTCGACGCTGACGTCCTTGAGGTTGTTCTCCCGTGCGCCGTGCACACGGATCAGGTCGTGGCTGTCCGCGACGTGCGCTGCCGGCGACCGCGGGTCGGTGGCGGGGGCCGTACTCATCGAATCTCCATCTCCTCGCGGCCGCCGGGGCCGTCGGTCTCAGCGCAGCTGGTTGATGCGGATCAGGGTGCCCGCCGGGTCGCGGAAGGCGCAGTCGCGGACCCCGTACGGCTGGTCGGTCGGCTCCTGGACCACCTCGGCGCCGCTGGCCACCAGCCGCTCGAAGGCGCCCTCCAGGTCATCGGTGGCCAGGGCGATGATCGCGTACGTGCCCTTGGCCATCATCTCGGCGACGGTACGCCGCTCGTCCTCGGTGATCCCCGGGTCCACGGCCGGCGGGGTCAGCACGACCGAGGTGCCCGGCTGCCCCTTCGGGCCGATCGTGATCCACCGCATCGTGCCCCGGCCCACGTCGTTGCGCACCTCCCAGCCGAGGGCGTCGCGGTAGAAGGCCAGCGAGGCATCCGGGTCGGTGTGCGGCAGGAAGCTGTAGTGAATGGTGACGTCCATGCCGGTCACGCTAGTTCCGGCGTGCCGGACCTGGCTTCTCGATTCCTGACCGGTCTGGTCACCTGCTTGGTCAGGCAGGCCGGCGGTTCGGCCGTCGCCTCCGCCATCTGCGCCCGGTAGACGCTCGGCGGCACGCCCACCAACTCGGTGAAGCGGGAGCTGAAGGTGCCCAGGGAGGCGCAACCGACCGCGAAACAGACCTCGGTGACGCTCAGGTCGCCCCGGCGCAGCAGCGCCATCGCCCGCTCGATCCGCCGGGTCATCAGATAGCCGTACGGCGACTCACCGTACGCGCGGCGGAACTCGCGGCTCAGGTGCCCGGCCGACATGTGCACGCCACGGGCGAGGGCCTCCACGTCCAGCGGCTGCGCGTACTCCCGGTCCATCCGGTCGCGGACCCGGCGCAGCAGCGCCAGGTCGCGCAGTCGCTGCGCCTCGTCGGTTCGGCTGCTCACCTGCCTGATCGTGCCACGCCCCACCGACGTTTCCCAGCAACCGCACCCGCCGGTGGCGACCGCCGCGGAGGGCGGCCACCACCGACGGGCCGGTCAGCGGGGCAGCGGCAGCAGCGGCGTCGGCTCCGCGGTGGCCGACGGGCTCGGCGACGACGACCGGCTCGTCGACGGCCTCGGCCGGGGCTTGTTCGTCGGCGACGGGCTGGTCGTCCGGGGCGACGGCGACGCGCTGCTCGGCGACGGCGTCGGCGACGGGGTACGCGGCGACGTCGACGGCGTCGGTGACGCGCTGCTCGGCGTCGGCTCGGCCGTGCTCGGCCTGGGCTGCGGCGTCGACGTGCTCGGCGGGGGAGCGTCGTCGGGGAACTTCGGCTCGACGAATCGGTACTTGTCCGGGTCGAGCTTCATGGCCTCGGTCGCCTGCTCCAGGAACTGCCGCCAGATCGGCGCCGCGCCGGCGGAGCCGAAGACGTTGTTGTTGCCGTCGGTGGTGCGCAGCGGTTTGCCGTCGGTGGTGCCCAACCACACGGCGGCCGACAGGGCGCCCGTCCAGCCCACCATCCAGGTGTGGGCGTTCTCGGTCAGGCTCTGCCCCGACTGCCAGGTGCCGGTCTTGCCGGCGGAGTCCCAGCCGTTGTCCAGCTTCGCGGCCCGGACCTGGCGCAGCGTCCAGTCCAGCTGGGCCTGGGCCTCCTCGTCGAGGCCGATGTCGGTGGTGACCAGTTTCTCCTGGTAAAGCTTCTCGTCGCCCTTGGTGACCAGGCGGACGAAGTGCGCCTCGGCGCGCTTGCCGCCGGCGGCGAAGGTGGCCATGCCGTTGGCGTGGTCGGCCACGGTGATGCCGTACTGGCCGAGGCCCACCTCGGTGGTGAACTGCCCGGCGACGTCGGCGCCGCTCCTGCCGCGCAGGTCCACCCGCTTGGGCTGCTTCTCACCCTTGACGTTGGCCCACATCGACTCGACGCCCGCCTTGGTCGCCATGTCGATCACCTTGTCGACGCCGAGCAGCTCGGTCAGCTCGAAGTAGGTGACGTTCAGGGAGGCGACGGTGGCCTCCCACAGCGCGCAGTCCGGCTGGCAGGGGGCCTTCTCGGCGTTGCGGATCGGGCCGGCAGGGCTGGCCTTGGTCCGTCCCGACTCGGGGAACTCCTTGGTGTCGGGGGAGTCGAAGTGCTTCCTGACCGAGACGCCGTTCTCCACCGCCGCCGCCAGGTCGTACACCTTGAACGAGGAGCCCGGCGGATGGGCGCCGAAGCCGACGGCCTGGCCGTCCTCGTCGTAGTACCAGCCGGCGTAGTCGGCGCCCTCGCCGTCGTTGCCGCCGTAGTAGCCGAGCACCCGACCGGTGCCGGGTTCGACGGAGACCAGCGCGGCCTGCCAGTTCTTCGGCTGGCCGCGGACCTGCTCCGGTGCGGTGTCCCGGCGGATGTCGGCGGCGTTCTCGGCGGCGGTCTGGACCCGCTTGTCGATCGTCGTGACGATCCTGAACCCGCCGTCGCGGATGTAGTCGGCCGGCTTGTCCTTGAACTGCGGGGTCTGCCGCAGCTCGCTGAGCACGTGCTTGACCACCAGGCCGGTGGGCCGGGCGCCGTCGGACTGCCGGGCCTTGCGGTCGATCGGTTTCACGGAGTCCGGGTACGCCAGGTTCGCCGCCTCCTGCGGGCTGAGGTAGCCGAGCTTGACCATGCCGTCGCGGATGTATCCCCACCGGTCCATCGAGTTCTGCTTCGCCTTCGGCCCGCGCGCCGGGTCGTAACCGGGCTGGCCCTGCGGGTCGTCCGGGTTCGCCTCGGGCTGCTTGACCATCGCGCAGAGCACCATCGCCTCCGACACGGTCAGCTGCCGGGCCGCGGGCGCGTCCTTGCGTACCGTCTTGCCGAAGTACGCCTGCGCGGCGGCCTCGATCCCGTACGCGCCCCGGCCGAACGGCACCGTGTTCAGGTAGAACCCGAGGATCTCCTCCTTGGAGTACTTGTCGTCGAGCTTCCAGGCGACCACCGCCTCCCGCAGCTTCCGGGAGTAGGTGACGCCCTTGAGGTCGGCGGCCACCCGGGCGTACTGCTGGGTGATGGTCGACGCGCCCTGCCGCTGGCCGCCGGTCACGTTCGACCAGGCGGCGCGGAGCACCCCGGAGAAGTCGATGCCCTGGTTCTTCCAGAACGTCCGGTCCTCCGCGGCGACGATCGCCTCCTTGGCGGAGTCGTTCATCTGGTCGTACGGCACGATCGTCCGGTTCTCCGCCCCCAACGTCGCCATCGGGGTCTTGCCGTCGGCGTAGTAGACGGTGGTCGACTCCGGCAGTTTCAGATCCGTCGGGGTGGGCACGCTGTCGACGTAGTAGGTGCCGGCGAGCAGTCCGGAGCCGAGCAGCAGCGCCAGTACCGCCAGCACGACGGGCAGCCGGCGCCGCTTGCGCGGTTTCGCCGCCGCACGGGCGGGCTGACCGCCGTAGCCGGGTGTGCCGGCGCCATGGTCGTAGTTACCGGTATGAGACACCCGCACCCGGTACCCCCTGTTCCGCTCGCCGAATCCGGGCGGGCGCGGTGAGCCGCGTCGCGCCTGCCCGTCCCGCCCGTGACCGGCCGGGCCGGGACTTCGGACCATATCGCGCCGGTCCGAGCGCAGGTCACACCGCCTTCCCGGGCCTCGCGGCTGCGGCTGTTGACCCGGGTACGGGCCGGTCATGACGATGGCCCCCACGTGACATTGAGCGGATCGATGATTCTGGACGGAGCCCGCCGCCCGCCACCCCTGCCGGAGACGTGGCCGGCGCGGGACGAGCGCAGTGCCCGACGCCACAGAATGTTGCCGACTCACCACCGCACCCCCGGGTAGGGAGTCGGGCATGGCGATGACAGCGGACGCCCGCGCGGTGCAGGCCGATGAGCGGGGCACCACGCTCAAGCGGGCGATCAGCGGCAGACTGTTGTACCTGTTCATCCTCGGTGACGTGCTGGGCGCGGGCATCTACGCCCTGGTGGGTGAGATGGCCGCCGAGGCCGGCGGCATGATCTGGCTGCCGCTCGCGGTGGCCCTGCTGCTCGCGCTGCTGACCGCCGCGTCGTACGCCGAACTGGTCACCAAGTATCCGAAGGCCGGTGGGGCGGCGGTCTTCGCCCACCGGGCGTACCGCAGCGGGCTGGTCTCCTTCGTCGTCGGTTTCTGCATGCTCGCGGCCGGGCTGGTCAGCGTGGCGGGACTGGCGCTGGCGTTCGCCGGCGAGTACCTCACCTCGTTCCTCGACGTGCCCGCCGTGCCGGCCGCGCTGGTGTTCCTGGCCGTGGTGGCGGCGCTGAACCTGCGGGGCATCTCCGAGTCTCTGGGCGCCAACGTCGTGATGACCGTGATCGAGCTGTCCGGTCTGCTGTTCATCATCGCCCTCGGCGCCCTGGTGCTCGGCCGCGGCGACGGCGACCTCGGTCGGGTGGTTCAGCTGCCCGAGGGCACCTCGGCGCTGCCCGCGGTGCTCGGCGCGGCGCTGCTCGCCTTCTACTCCTTCGTCGGGTTCGAGACCTCGGCGAACGTCGCCGAGGAGACGGTGAACCCGACGCGGAACTACCCCCGGGCGCTCTTCGGCGGTCTGCTCACCGCCGGTGTCGTCTACGTCCTGGTCGGGCTCGCCGTCTCTGCCGTCGTGCCGACCCGGCAGCTCACGGAGTCGTCCGGCCCGCTGCTCGAGGTGGTGCGGGTGGCCGACATCGGGCTGCCGACCTGGGTGTTCAGCCTGGTGGCGCTGATCGCCGTGGCCAACGGCGCGCTGCTCACCTCGATCATGACCAGCCGCCTGACGTACGGGATGGCCACCGACGGGTTGCTGCCCCGGCCGCTGGCCCGCGTGCTGCCCCGCCGACGCAGCCCCTGGCTCGCCATCCTCGTCACCACCGCGGCGTCGATGGCCCTGGCGCTGACCGGCGACCTGGAGACCCTCGCCAACACCGTGGTCCTGCTCCTGCTGGTGGTGTTCGTCAGCACCAACGTCGCCGTGCTCGTCCTGCGGCGTGACCGGGTCGACCACGAGCACTTCCGTACGCCCGTGGTGCTGCCGGTGCTAGCCCTGGCGTCGTGCGGCGTGTTGCTGGCCCGCCAGGACGGCGACGTGTGGCTGCGCGGGCTGATGCTGATCGCCCTCGGTGTGGCGCTCCACCTGGCCAGCGCCGCGACCCGCCGCGCCAAGGCGCGACGCGGCGAGGACTGAGGCGGGCCCCGTCAGCGCGACGGTGAGCCCCCCTTGTCGCCGGCAGGTGCCTCGGTCGAGCTCTGGTTCTCCCGGTCACCCGAGAGTGCGGCGAGCACGCCGGTGATGCGCAGGGTGCGCGCGACGTGCCCGGTCGGGTTGACGACGGCGAGTTGCCTCCCGGCCGCCAAGGCGGTGCGGTGGGCGGTGATGAGGGCGCTGATCACGGTGGAGTCGATGAACTCTACGGCCTGCAGGTCGACGTCCACGCGTGCGCTGCGGGCCGTCGCGTGCAGCAGGAGGTCCAGGAGTTGACCGGCTCCGTTGACGTCGATCTCCCCGCTCAGCGCCAGCACCGTGTGGTCCTGCTCGGCGAGGAGCCGGTGCTGCCAGGTGGGGTCGCCGTTCAGCACCTCTCGTCCTCCTGCGTACTCGGGACCGGGTCGGCTGCTTCGTCGCCGGGAAGACGGGGGTGCTCGGCGGGGGTGAGGCAGGCGGTCACGGTGGCGGTGACGCCGGACACGCCGCGGGTGAGGATGAGCCCTTCGGTGAACCGATGGGCGAGCCACAGCCCTCGTCCGCCGGGGATGTCCGTGGCGGGCAGCTGCACCGGGAGCTCCGCGGCGCTGTCGCCATCGTCGCTGACCTCGCAGACGAGCACGTCGTCGGTGCGGTACAGCGTGAGACGGCCCCGACCGCCGCCGTGGCGGACGGCGTTGGTGACCAGCTCGTGCACGGCCAGGACGAAGTCGTCGCCGCTGTCGCCGGTGAGTCCCGCGGTGGTCACCGACGCCTTCAGCCGATGTCGGAGGGCGGTGACGGTCGCGGCGGTGAAATCGGCGGCCAGGATGGTCGCCGTCGCGGCGGGGCGCCTTGTGCGGCCCGACCGGGATGCCCCCATGTTGTCATCCACGACGTGAACGCTACTAGTACCCGGGGCGTCCGCGACCCTTGCCACTGGACAAGAAATCGCAGGTCAGCGACGCGAATCCGACAAGGGTTCCGCCCCCTGCCATCGACAGGGGGAGCCGGTCACCGGCCGTCATCACTGGCCCTGGCCGAGGGAGTAGCCAGGTTCGCCGTCGAAGCGGTAGAGGCCCTCGGTCTTGACGAAGTCGAGCCCGGCGCGGTCGAGACGGCGCAGCAGGTCAACCACCTCGGCCCGGGACGCCGCGCCCGGCCGGGACGACTGGAAGCGGGCCCGCCAGTGGTCGGTGCAGAAGGTCTCGGGGAGCCCGTCGGGCCACACCTTCACCCCACGGTTCGTGATCATCGTGAGGTCCAGCCCGACGCCGTCGCCGGCTTCGCGCAGCAGGGCGGCCAGCGCGTCCGGGTCGCGGTCGTCGTGGTGCAGGAAGACGTCCACCCCGTCCATCGTCTTGGCCGGCGCCGGGCGGGCGGTGGCCGTCGGGACGGCGAGCTGCGGCTGCCCGGCCGGGTAGGTGACGGCCGGCAGGGTGGTCGGCTGTTGGCCGAGTCGGTCGATGACGGCGTCGGCGAACGCCCGTGTGCCGACCGGACCGACGCCGGGTCCCGTGACGTCGGCGGTCGCGACGCCCGCCTCCAGAGTGGCCAGCCAGGCGTTGTGGACGCGCTCGGCGACCTCGGGCTGACCGATGTGGACGAGCATCATCACCGCCGCGAGCAGCAGCCCGGAGGGGTTGGCGGCGTCCTGGCCGGCAAGGGTCGGGGCGGAGCCGTGGATGGCCTCGAACATCGCCGCGTGCTCGCCGACGTTGGCCGAACCGGCCAGCCCTACCGAGCCGGCGATCTGCGCGGCGACGTCGGAGAGCACGTCGCCGTAGAGGTTGGGGGTGACGATCACGTCGAAGGCCTCGGGGGTGTCGGCCAGTTTCGCCGTGCCGATGTCGACGATCCAGTGTTCGGCGACGAGGTCGGGGTAGTCGGCGGCCACCTCGTCGAAGACCCGGTGGAACAGCCCGTCGGTGAGCTTCATGATGTTGTCCTTGGTCATGCAGGTGACCTTGGACCGGCCGTGCCGGCGGGCGTACTCGAAGGCGTACCGGGCGATCCGCTCGCACCCGGGACGGGAGATCAGCTTCAGGCACTGGGTGACCTCGTCGGTCTGTCGGTGCTCGATGCCGGCGTAGAGGTCCTCCTCGTTCTCCCGCACGATCACCACGTCCATCTTCGGATGCCGGGTCGGCACGAAGGGTGGGTACGCCACGCAGGGGCGCACGTTGGCGAACAGCCCCAGCGACTTGCGGATGGTCACGTTCAGCGACTTGAACCCGCCGCCCTGCGGGGTGGTGATCGGTGCCTTGAGGAACACCCGGGTGCGGCGCAGCGACTCCCACGCGCCCGGTTCGATGCCGGCGCTGTGGCCCCGGGCGTACACCGCCTCCCCGATCTGGATCTCCTCCACGGCCAGCCGCGCTCCGGCGGCGGTCAGCACCCGCAGGGTGGCGTCCATGATCTCCGGGCCGATCCCGTCGCCCCGGGCAACCGTCACCGGCACGGGCGCCCCCGTCGTGCCGGTCGATCCGTTGGTCTTCGACAGCTCCGGCGTGGTCATCGTCGGCGGCCCTCCCACAACAGCAACACACGAACAGGTTTGCATGAATTATGCATCACGTCTAGCGATTCGCATGTCGGGGGGTTGGAGAGTCCCGGGATGGGGCACGTGATGCTCGACGAGGTGTCGAGGGCCGAGCCGAAGCCTGCGGTTGACGGGCGTGTGCGGCGGTCCCGGCGGCCGCGTCGTCGGCGGGATCGACGCTGCCGCCGGCGGCGATGGCGCCGTGGTGACGCAGCAGCAGCCCGCCGGGGAAGACCGCGAGAGGCCACGGCACGCCGGCGGCCAGAGCGGGGCAACCGAGCAGGCAATCCTCGGGGTCGTCGTCCATGGCTCGCTGTTCGCCCCGGACGCGGCCCGCCGGCCCGCCACGGTTGACCGGTGACGAGTCGACGGGCCGTCCAGTCAGCGCGACGTGCTGGTCACCGGGGTCGACGCGCCGGTCCGCAGGTGGTCAGCGCCTCCGCGACAGCCGCCCAGACGCCCGGGTGGGCGACCATCCCGCCGTGGGAGCTGTCCACCGTGACGCAGTGCGCACCGGGGTCCTGGGCGGCGCGCCACGAGACGATGCCGTCGCTGCGGCTGGCGATGGAGGTGAACGGCAGGTGGGCCGGGACGGCTGCCAGGACGTCGTCGTGGACCTGGCGACAGCACTCACCGAAGGGGCAGTTGCGAACCCAGTCGCGGCGGCCGAGGCGGGTCATCATCGCCATCCAGATGGTCAACAGTCGTACCGCCAGGTGCACGCCGAACGGGTCGGTCAGCGGCGCCCCGAGGGTGACGAGCGCCCGCACCCGGTCCGGGTGGCGCACCGCGAGGGCCTTGGCGAACATGCCGCCGCGGCTGTGACCGACCAGGGTGACGGGCTGGCGGGTCTCGGCGTGCACGCGTACCAACGTGTCCTCGACCACGGCCAGGTCACGGCTGGAGCAGCGCCGTCCGTCGCTGAGCCCGGTCGGCCGAGCGTCCCAGCCACCGTCGCGCAGCCAGTCGCGCAGCAGCGACACGTTGTCGTCACCGGCGGCGAAGCCGGGGACGACCAGCACCGGCGCGCCCGGCTCGGGTGGGGCCGGTGGGGCGGGACGCGCGGCGATCAGGGCAGCCAGCTCGGCGCCGGCGCGGCGTTCCCGCCAGATCGGCGGCGTGAGGCTGGCCGGTAGTCCCAGGTAGTGCAGCGGGGTGGCGAACGGTTGCCAGGCGGCGTCGGTCATCGTGTGGTCCGATCGATCACTGTGCGATCGTCGCGGCCCCACCGGCGGGAGGGAGGGCGCCACGGTCGCGCTGGTCGGGGAGGGCGGGTCGTTGGACCGTACTGAACCGGCCCGGCCGCTGCATCGACCAGGCCCGCCGGGCCGGGGTGGTCCCCGGCCCGGCGGGCCCCGGTCCTACCGGTGCTCGACGTGGTAGACCCCGTCGCTGGCCCCGGCACGTTCGACGAGCGTCTTCCAGGCGGCGCCGTCGAGGTCGAGGGCGTCGAGGAGGTACGCGGAGACCGCGTCGGCGACCAGGGCGACCCGGGTCGGATCCTCGTCGCTGGTCTCGGCGACCTTCTCACCGGCGACCCCACCGAGGGTGTGTTCCCCGTCGGTGACGGTGAGCAGGCTCTTGGGGGAGGGGCTGAGGTGGTACGCGTCGGTGAACCAGTCCGGCCCGCGGGTGGACATCGCCGACTGGTCCCGGCCGCCGGCGACGACGAGGGCCGGCGTGGTCATCGTGGAGTAGTCCGGCCGCATGAACGGCAGGTGCTCCGCGGCGAACGGGGTGAGCGAGTCACCGGTGCCGGTCGCCGCGATGAGCGCACCGGCCTTCACCGCGGGATGGGTGAATTCCTCGCCGGGCACGCCGTCGGCGTCCAGGACGCGGGCGCCGAGGAGGGTGCCGACGGTCTGCCCGCCCCAGGAGTGCCCGACGGCGGCGACACGGTCCAGGTCGACGCGGTCGGACAGTCCGGCCTGGGTCAGGACGTCGCGGAGGTTGTCCAGGACGGCGTGCAGGTCGGCGATCCGGACCCGCCAGATGGTGCCGAAGCGCGGGTCGTCGAACCCGATGCCGTAACGGCGGGAGTCGAGGTGGGTCGGCTGTACGACGACGAAGCCGGCGGCCGACCACCGGTCGACCAGCGGCTCGTATCCGTCCATCGACCAGGCGTTGCCGTGGGAGAAGACGATCACCGGCAGGTCGTGGCCGGACGCCGGGGCGGTGACCTTGACCTGGAGGTCGATGTCCCGTCCGGTGGTGGGTACGGAGATGGGCTTGACCGCGACGATCCGCGGTGCGGGTGCTGCGCTGCGCATGCTGACGCCTGCCTTCTGTGGCCAGGGGAGTTCTGCCATACTTGGCCGGAACACTGTTCCGCCAAACTTAGCGGAACAATGTTCCGCCAACAAGGGGGAGGACTGTGACCGAGTCGTCAGGCACCCGGCAGGCGGGCGTGCGACGCAACCGCGAGGCGCTGCTCGCCGCTGCCGCCGCCGTCTTCGTCGAGCAGGGCGTACAGGCGCCCATCCGCGACATCGCCGGCCGCGCCGGCGTGGGCCTCGGCACGGTCTACCGGCACTTCCCGAACCGGGCCGAACTGGTCACCGCGGTGTACCGCCACCAGATCGAGGAGTGCGTGGAGCTGGCCGCCGCGCTGCGCCGGGAGCCGATCGCGCCCGCCGAGGCGCTGGCCCGCTGGATCGACGCGTTCGTGGAGTTCCTGGTGACCAAGCACGGGCTCGGCGTCGCCCTGCAGTCCGAGGATCCGAGCCTGCTCGCGCTGCACACCCTGATGCTCGACAAGCTCGTTCCGGCCTGCGCGTCGTTGATCGCCGCGGGCGTGGCGGCCGACGAGATCGATCCCGGGGTCACGGCGCACACGCTGATGCGCGCCGTGGGGAACCTGTGCATCCTCGGGCCGGGCTACGAGCGGGCGCACGCGCAGGACATGGTGGCCCGGCTGCTCGTCGGCTGCCGCCGCGACCGCTGACGCGTACCACCTCGTCCTTGCGCTGCCGGCCGGCCTCGTCGGCGGCGGCCTTTGGTCCAGTGTCAACGCCGGCCTCGGACGCGCGTCAGGGCAACTGGGCATCAAGCTCGTCGAGCGCATCGTGGACATACTCCTGCCCGAGGCCGTCCGGCAGTGGGACCCGGACCGCGTAGGCGAGCTCCACGAATGCCTGCCGTACGGTGGCCAGCTCGGCCCGGGACAGCTCGACGCGGTGCCAGGATGCCGTGGGGCACTTGGCGGGATCGGCGACGAGCCTGCGGGCAACGGCCTGGGCCAGCGCGTACGGGGTGCCGGTCCGCGCATCCCACTCGTCATCGCCCAGTTCCTCGGCCGCACACGCGACAAGCCGCCCCCAGCGGCGGAACTCCACCGGATCGCCGCGCAGCTCGTACCCGGTGGGATGCAGCCGCACGGCCGTCCGGATGATCGGTATGTCGTCCAGGCCAACGCTCATCTCGCCAAGTTGGAACTGGACGTTCTGCCGCTGCCAGCCCCGCGCGATGTCGAGCGCGCCGACATGGTCGGCGCCGACCAGCAACAGCGCGGTGCTCACGGCCCGCTCGTTCCGTTCGATGGCGTGCATCAGCGCGGTATGCCCGTGGCCGTCGGCCGCGTTCGGATCAGCGCCTGCGGTGAGTAGCACGTCAACGGCGGCGTGGTCACCGCGCCGCGCGGCCAGGACGAGCGCCGGGGTGCCGTCGGAACGCCGCGAGTTCGGGTCAGCGCCATGGTGGAGCAGCACGCGGATCGTGGCGGGAGCGGCCGATCCCAGCAGCGCCTGCACGATCGGGACCTCCTCGCCGGGCGCGGCCCCGGCACCGAGTTCGAGCAGGTAGCGCAGAACCTCCACGGCCGCGGCCCGGGGTCGGTGCCAGGTGGCGGCGAGCGCGGTGGCGAGAAGGCTGCCCCGGTCGGTGCCCTCGACATCGAGGGCGCCACGGTCGACGAGGAGTCGGATGACGTCGAGGTGGCCATTGCTCACCGCCGACCGCAGCGGCGACTGGTACCGCGGCCTCCTTGCCCGCAGCGACGCCCCGGCGTCCACCAGCAACCTGGCGATCTCCAACAGCCCCGTACCTGCCGCCTCGGACAGCACGGTGGTCGTGAAGCGGCTGGCGGCGGAGTCAGGATCGGCGCCGTCCGCGAGCGCTTTCGCCACAGCCGACGGATCGGCCGCACGGACGGCCGCTACGAGCTCTGCATCAAGATCCATGCAAGCGACTCTATGTGGCGCCTGTCGGCAGGACGCGCTCCGGAAGCTGCACGCGGTCGAGGCCCAGTGGCGGTGGATCGGGCGACCGGCATTCGGCTGCCAGGAGTTTGGCCACCGGTGCTGCTGGCTTGGCGCTTCGTAGCCACCAACGCGGGAGTGCACATGCCCAACGGGGCCCTCGTCGCCGGGCCGTTGGTCGACCTGGCTTCCGCTGCGTCGGCTCTGGCGAGCGCCACCGGCCTACAGGCCGTGGCCGGGCGTACCTGCCCCAGGGCTTTCAGACCAGGGGCACGCATCTGGTCGAGGTCTCCGCCCCCGGAGAACTTCAGCCAGTCCTGCCGGTAGGGCAGTTAGGAGACATCCCTCAGAGGCCGAGTCGGACCGGATGCGTCGGTGGACCCTTCGTGAGGAGCGCCGTCAGCGGGGTGGCGAGGTCGCGGGGCGAGAACAGCTCACCGCCGGCGTAGCCGACGATCTCCGAGAGCTGCCACCAGCGGAACCCGTCCAGGTTCTCGGCGGCGAGTTGATCGTCGGTCAGCTCGCCGCGCGGCTGGAAGTGGCTCGCGCGGACGAGGAAGTAGTCGTTGATGATGCCGTCGAATCCAGGCGCGTGGTCGGCGGCGACGACTGTCTGGTGCCACACGTGCGGTGGGTCCACGGGGATCGTGAGGCCTGTCTCCTCGCGAAGTTCTCGACGCAGGGCGGTCAGCGGGTCCTCGCCCGGTTCGATGCCGCCGCCGGGTGCCGCCCACACGGCCGTCGTCTGATCCGGCACCACCGGGTGCGGGAGGACGAACCGGCACAGGAGTATCCGGTCGTCCTCGTCGAGCACGATGGCCCGGACGGACCGGCGCAGGTTGGGCGTCACGCGATGTCGGGCGCGGGCGCGGGGCGATCGATGACCGGCATATCCGGAGACTAGCAACCCCGCACCCGGTCCCTGGTGGCTCGCCGCTGGCGCCGTCCTGACCGGCGCCGAAGGTGGACGTCACCGGGCGGTGTAGCCGCCGTCGACGGGCAGGGCGACACCGACGACGAAGCTGGCGCCGGGGCTGCACAGCCACAGCACCGCCGCCGCGATCTCCTCCGGTTCGCCGAGCCGGTTGATCGGCTGGTCGGCGACGGCCTGGGCCCGATCGAGCTCACCCTTGTCGATCATGTCGGTGACCATCGGGGTGGCGATGGTGCCGGGGCAGACCGCGTTGATCCGGACGCCGCGCGGCGCGTACTCCAGGGCGGCGCTGCGGGTCAGGCCGATCACGCCGTGCTTGGCGGCGTGGTACGCGGCGCGTCCGGGCAGCCCCACCAGCCCGCCGAGCGACGAGCAGTTGACGATGGCGCCGCTGCCCTGGGACCGCATCTGGACGAGCTCGTGTTTCATGCTGGCCCACACGCCCCGCAGGTTGATGCCGTTGACCCGGTCGAAGACTGCGGCGTCCTCGTCGGCGGCGTCGGTGGGCGGCGCCTGGATGCCGGCGTTGTTGAAGGCCATGTCGAGCCGGCCGAACTCGCGGACCGTGGCCCGGACGGCGGCGGCGACGTCGGCCTCGTCGGCGACGTCGCACGGCACGCCGAGCACCCGGTGGCCGGCCGCGCTCAGCGTCGCGGTGGCCTGCTGGAGCGCGTCCCGGTTGACGTCGGTGAGGGCGACGGCGGCGCCGGCCGCGGCGAACGCGCGGGCGGTCGCCAGGCCCATGCCGGAGCCGGCGCCGGTGACCAGGGCTACCTGTCCGGTGAAGTCGTAGCGGGGGTTCATGGTGTCCTTTCGATGCTGATCGGCTCGCCGGCGCCCGGACGTGAACCGAGCTGGCCGGCCCCACCAGTCAACGGCGGGGTCCGCACCCGAGGAAGTCTCGGTGAAGAGGTGTATCGGCAGGGCGCCCCAGGGAGTACGCGCCGGGTCAGCGCGCCGTGTCGGCCTTGATGTCCGTTTCCCGGGAGGCCGCCCACGAGGCGAGCAGACGCAGCGCGTCCTCGGACGGTGAGCCCGGTTCGGCGGTGTAGACGGTGAGGGTGAGCCCGGGTTCGGCGGCCATCTCCAGACCCTCGTAGGCCAGGGTGAGGTCGCCGACGATGTGGTGGTGGTAGGTCTTGGCGCCGCTGCCGTGGTGGCGGACGTCGTGGGCACCCCAGCGCCGCCGGAACTCGTCGCTGCGGGTGCAGAGCTCCCCGACCAGGTCGTGCAGGTCCTTGTCGTGTGGGTCGCGGCCGGCCTCGGTGCGCAGGATGGCGACGCTGATGTCGGCGACCAGGTCCCACTCCGGGTAGAAGCGGCGGGCCCGGTCGTCGAGGAAGGTGTACCGGGCCAGGTTGGGCGGCTGGTGCGACGGGGCGTACACCTCGTCGTAGAAGGCCCGGGCGAGCTGGTTGGTGGCGAGCAGGTCCATCCGGCCGTTGCGCACGAACGCGGGGCCGGCGGTGACCGCGTCGAGGGCCCACTGGAGGCTGGGCCGCACCGTCCACTGCTTCGGGGTACGGCGGCGGGGGCGCATCAGCGCGCTGCTGCCGTCGGCGGCGCGGGCGAGGTCGACCAGGTGGGCGCGTTCGGCGTCGTCGAGTCGGAGCGCGCGGGCGATGGCGTTGAGCACGGAGGGGGAGACCCCGGCGAGGTTGCCGCGTTCGAGCTTCGAGTAGTACTCGATGCTGACGCCGGCCAGCAGGGCGACCTCGCTGCGGCGCAGCCCCGGCACCCGGCGGGTCCCGCCGGCCGGCAGGCCGGCCTGCTCCGGGCTGATCTTGGCGCGCCGCGAGACGAGGAACTCGCGGACCTCGGTGCGGTTGTCCATGACCTCGACCGTACGTGGCCGCGCGGGCGGCAGGGGTGCCCTGTCGGTACACCTCTCCACAGGAACTCCCTGCCGGTCCGCGAACGGGGTTACCTGGACGGCGTCCGCTCGACGTCCCTGCGACCGAAGGAGAACCATCATGCGAGGCGCTGTCCTGCACGCCCCCGGCGACGTCCGGGTCGAGGATCTCGACGCCCCGAGGATCCTCGCCCCGACCGACGCGATCATCCGGCTGGCCGCCGCCTGCGTCTGCGGCTCCGACCTGTGGCCGTACCGGGGGATCGAGAAGATCGACGGACCGCGGCCGATGGGGCACGAGTACGTCGGGGTGGTCGAGGAGATCGGCGACGAGGTACGGACCGTCTCCGTCGGCGACTTCGTGATCGGGTCGTTCTTCGCCTCCGACAACACCTGCGAGATCTGCCGCTCCGGGTACCAGAGCTCGTGCGTACACCGCGAGGGCGTGGGCGGCGCGCAGGCGCAGCACATGCGCGTACCCCTGGCCGACGGCACCCTGGTCGCCACCGGCGGCATGCCCTCGGACGACCTCGTCCCGAGCCTGCTGGCCGCCTCCGACGTGCTCGGCACCGGCTGGTTCGGCGCGGTGGCCGCCCAGGCCGGGCCGGGGAGGACGGTCGCGGTGGTCGGCGACGGCGCGGTCGGGCTGCTCGGCGTGCTCGCGGCCCGGCAGCTCGGCGCGGAACGCGTCATGGCGATGAGCCGGCACGCCGCGCGCCAGAAGCTCGCCACCGACTTCGGCGCCACCGACATCGTCGCCGAGCGCGGCGCCGACGGGGTGGCCCGGATCAAGGACCTCACCGACGGGCTCGGCGCGCACTCGGTCATCGAGGCCGTCGGCACCCAGGAGGCCATGATGCAGGCCATCCACGCCACCCGCCCCGGTGGACATGTCGGCTACGTCGGTGTCGCCCACGACGTGCAGCTGCCCGGCATGGAACTGTTCTTCTCCCACGTACACCTGCACGGCGGTCCCGCGCCCGTGCGCCGATTCCTGCCCGACCTCGTCGACCGGATCATGAACCGGCAGATCGACCCCGGCCGGGTCTTCGACCTCCACCTCCCGCTGGAGCGGGCCGCCGAGGCGTACCGGGCGATGGACGAGCGGCGCGCCGTCAAGGCGCTGCTGCGCCCCTGACCCCCACCGACAGACAAGGAGCGCACCATGGAACTCAGGCCCGTCAGCCCGACGGTGAAGACGCCCGCCTCCCGCTTCACCGGCGACGTCTACCTGACCCCGATCCACACCGGCACCGAGCCGTCCCGGATGAGCGTCTCGCTGGTCCGGTTCACCCCGGGCGCCCGCACGAACTGGCACTCCCACGCCGTCGGCCAGGCCCTGCACGTCACCGAGGGCGTCGGCCTGGTCGGCACCCGCGACGGGACGGTGCTACGCATCCACGCCGGCGAGACCGTCGTCTGTCCGCCTGGCGAGGAGCACTGGCACGGCGCCACGGCGGACACGTTCATGAGCCACCTGGCGATGCTCGAGGCGCTGCCCGGCGGCCAGGACCCCACCACCTGGCTCGAACCGGTCACCGACGGCCCGTACCAGCGGGCCAACCAGCACTGACAACCCCACGCAGAGAGCGAGAGCATCCGTGACCCCGACACTCACCGGCGAGGCCATCCGCCTCCCCGGCATCGCCCGCGACGAGATCTTCGTCGAGACCAGGGTCTGGGTCACCGACCACGGGTACGACGCCACCCTGCACGCCTTCGACCGGAGCGCCCGGAAGCTGGGCGTCGAGCAGATCGACCTGCTCATCCCGCACCAGGCCGTGCCGACCGTCTTCGACCGGACCATCGCCTCCTGCCGGGCGCCGGAGAACCTGCTGGCCGAGACCGACGTCGTACCGGCGGTCAACCAGACCCATCCATCTCCGCACCTGCCGGGCGACCCGCCGGGAGTTGCCGCGCCTTGAGCGACAATGGGTGGACGTTGCCGCGGTGGACGGAAGCGGTGGCATTTCGGTGACACCAGAAAAATGGTTTACGTCGATTTGTCGGTCCCCGTCGACGGCAGGTTCCGGTTAAGCTCGCCTCTACAGTGTCCGGTGTCGATCAAAAAAGGTGACCCGAACTACGGGGGGTAAGAGCGTGAAGAGGTTCATGGCCAGGGTGGCTGCTGTCACCGCCGTGCTCGTAGCAGTGCTCGCAGGGGCGGTCGCGCCAGCCTACGCCGCCAATCCCATCATCACCCGGAACAACCTGTTCCTCGGCGCCGAGGACAAGTCGTCCCACGGGACGGTCATTCTTCTGCCGATCTACAACCGACGGATCACCCTGCGGTCGGGCACCTACAACTGGTCGAACAAATGGGACGGGGTGTATCCAAAAGGAAACAGTCGCGACATCACGCTCGCCGGTGACGACTACGACTGGAACTGTGTCGCCTATCCGTTGAGCGCCGACTCCGGGACCTACAACAGTTACTGCACGCTGACCCGGGTCTCGACGCAGGTGACCTCCTATACACCCACGCTGTATCTGGAGCCGCTCCGCTGGGAGTACGCCTACGGGGAGTGGGGCGAGCGGTTCAACTGGTCGAGCGTCCTGGTGGAGAAGTGACGCACCCCCGGGCGCGAGGCTGGCCGGAGGGCCGACGGCCAACTCGACTGCGGGGTCGCCGTCGCACCACGCGCAGTTGACGGTGTGGGGTGCGAACCCCGGTGGGCTGGCGCGCTGATGGATGTGGGTCATTACTAGATCTCCAGCCGTAGTTCGGGCCACCGGTCCCGCCACCCCTTGACCTCAACGCGGCGCCGTACCAGCGCGCGGCCCGCAGCGTTGCGGAAGGCGGGGGAGGGCCGAACCACCATGCCGACGAGATCAGCCAACCCGTGACAGGACACCAGGCGGACAGAGTCGCCCCGCAGCGTGACCGCGACGCACGTCGCGGTCTCCGGCCAGCGCGATATCGCGTCCAGCGTGCTCGGGTAGGGCTCGACGTCGTTGCGCAGGTGCATCCGCGCCTGGTTCCGGATCTCCCACGGCACGCCGGGCAGGGCCGCCGTGGCTCGGGCTTCGGCGCGGGCGTCGTCGCGTGGGTCCCTCCTCACCGGGTCGAAGTAGGCCAGATCAACGTCGCGCGCCGGAGCCGGCGGCAGGTGGCTGATCGCGTCCCAGACGCGGTTGCGAACGAAGCCGGCGCCGATCCACCAGTCCGGCAGGTCGAGGCCGGCCGCGGCCCGCAGCACCGCCATCGCTTCCGCGTCCGACTCGATCAGGTGCACGACGTCCTGGTCGCTCATCACCATGGCAGGCTCCACAACAGCAGATGGAAGGGGTGCCGCCGCATCACGCACCCCGCCCCCACCCGCCATGGACCGCTCCGACGGTGACCGGTTGCCGGAGGATGGTCCGTCGCCGCTCGGGCGTGACCCGGCGGAAGTCGCTGAGGTAGATCTCGTGGTGGATGCCCGTCATCCGGAACCCCAGCTCGGGGATGACCTCGTGGTGCAGGTGCGCGAGGACGTCCGCCTCGTCGTCGAAGGAGCCGACGTGCAGCGTCTGCACGCACCGCCCCTCCGACAGGGTCTCCAACCGCACGTCGGGAAGCCGCGCCGGCGCGTCCTTCGCCCGGACCTGCTCGATCGCGGTGCTGACCAGGGGGTGGCTGATCCACGCCGGGACCATGAGCATCAGCGTCCAGTCCCACCGCGACTTGTCCCGCGCCGCGGTGAAGGAGGCCATCTCCTCGGCCCACCACAGCCCCTCCAGCGGCGGGACGACGTAGTCCCGACCGAGCTCCCGTCTGCTGGCGAACTTGAGCTTGTACGCCACCGGATAGAGCGTCCGCACGGCCTCGCCGAAGGCGGCCGAGGTGTTCGGGTCGCCGTGGCCGTCGATCATCAGGTAGGTCAGGTCCGGCACGTCCACGACCCGGAAGCGACCCTGCTGCGCCTGGTACGCGTCGAGGGCCTTCCTGAAGTCGACCTTGGTCGTCATCCGAGCGGGCCATCGGAGGAGGCGCCGAGCTCGGCCGGCCGGTCGACCCGGGCGGCCAGCTTCTTCGGCGCCCGCAGGCAGTAGCTCTCCGTCAGCAGCTCGCCGACCTCCGCCCAGTCGACACCGTCGTCGAGCAGCATGCCGATGACGTCGGCGCCCCAGTCCGGTTTGAAGAAGGGGTGGCCGCCGCCGACCAGCGCGGCGAGCTCGTCGCCGGAGGAGCGGAAGGTCAGCACGCAGACCGGCTCGTCGCCGTCGGCGGCTTGGGCGTGGGCGGCCGGGTGGTCGGGGTCGACGGTGTAGACGTGGGCGAACGTGCGCTGGCGGATCCGCCAACGCGTCCCGATCCACGCCGGCTCCTCGTGCGTCTCCGGCAACCCGAGGCACACGGGCCGGAGCCGGTCGAGGATCTCGGGCGGGACGTCCTGGGGGCCGGTCACGTCGGCGAAGCTACCCGCGCCCTCCGACAAGAAGTTTCCCGTGACCCCGCCGGTCCGCGTCCCCGCAATCGTCACACCGACGGGATACGACTGACGTGGACCGATGAGTTTCGGCGTGACGGTCGGTCCTACCCAGCACGAACGAGTGGAAGGATGAGTCTATGAGCGGCGTACGGGTGCTGGTCGGCACACGCAAGGGCGCTTTCACCCTGACCTCCGACGGCAGGCGCGACGACTGGACGGTCGACGGCCCGCACTTCGGCGGCTGGGAGATCTACCACCTCACCGGGTCACCCGCCGACCCGGACCGGCTCTACGCCTCCCAGTCCAGCGGCTGGTTCGGGCAGCTGATCCAGCGCTCCGACGACGGCGGCAAGAGCTGGAACCCGGTGGGCAACGACTTCGCCTACGCCGGCGACGTCGGCGAGCACCTCTGGTACGACGGCACCCCGCGCCCGTGGGAGTTCAAGCGGATCTGGCACCTCGAGCCGTCCCGCGACGACCCGGACACGGTGTACGCGGGCGCCGAGGACGCCGCCCTCTACGTCAGCACCGACGGCGGTCAGAAGTGGACCGAGCGCACCGCCCTGCGTACCCATCCGACCGGTGGGGCGTGGCAGCCCGGCGCGGGCGGCATGTGCCTGCACACGATCATCCTGGACCCGGCGCACCGGGACCGCATCTACGTGGCGATCTCGGCGGCGGGCGCGTTCCGCAGCGACGACGCCGGCGCCAGCTGGCTGCCGATCAACAAGGGCCTGCGCTCGGGGGAGATCCCCGACCAGGACTCGGAGGTCGGCCACTGCGTGCACCACATCACCCAGCATCCGTCCCGGCCGGACACGCTGTTCATGCAGAAGCACTGGGACGTGATGCGTAGCGACGACGCCGGCGCGACCTGGCGGGAGGTCTCCGGCAACCTGCCGTCGGACTTCGGCTTCCCGATCGCGGTGCACGCCCACGAGCCGGAGACCGTCTACGTGGTGCCGATCAAGAGCGATTCGGAGCACTACCCGCCGGAGGGCAAGCTGCGGGTCTACCGCAGCCGCACCGGCGGCGAGGAGTGGGAGCCGCTGACCGCCGGCCTGCCGCAGTCGCACTGCTACGTCAACGTGCTGCGCGACGCGATGGCCGTGGACACCCTCGACCCGTGCGGGATCTACTTCGGCACCAGCGGCGGGCAGGTCTACCGCTCCGCCGACGGGGGCGACACCTGGGCGCCGATCGTCCGGGACCTGCCGGCGGTGCTGTCGGTGGAAGTTCAGGTGCTGCCGTGATCCGGGTGGTCCTCCCGGCCCACCTGAAGAACCTGGCGCAGGTGACCGGCGAGGTGCGGCTCGACGTGATCGGACCGGTCGCCACCCAGCGGCTGGTGCTGGACACCCTGGAGGCGCGCTACCCGATGCTGCTCGGCACGATCCGCGACCGGCAGAGCGGCAGGCGGCGCGCCTTTGTCCGCTTCTACGCCTGCGAGGAGGACCTGTCCAACGATCCGCCCGACACGCCGCTTCCCGACGAGGTCGTGGGGGGCAGGGAACCGTTCATCATCCTCGGCGCGATGGCCGGGGGATAGCGGGCCAGCTGCGCCGCCGGCGCATCTCCCGGTCGCGAGAAACGGCCCAGGGAGTCGTCGGGGGACTAGGCTGGGGGCGTGGTCGTCTGACCATGTTCATGGACCCGAGGGTGCCCGCGGCGGGCGTCGCCCGCTGCCCCAGCGGTTCCATCCGGCGGCAGCCCTGGTCGGGGCGTCGGGGTCGCCGGTGCGGACCGCCGCCCCGAGGTCGCGTGGGAAGGGTCGATATGTCCGACAAGTCTCCCCAGAAGAACAGCCTGAAGAAGCCCGCCATGACGCTGAAGGAAAAGCGGGCGGCCAAGAAGGCCAAGCACGCCGACAAGTCGTCCGCGGTGCCGCCGACGGGCCACTGACATCACCGGCCCGCGCCACGCCAGGACCTGGCGTGGCGCGTCGGCCGCGCGACCGCTGCGGCGACCGGGACTCAGCCGGCCTGGACCGACAGCGTCAGATCGGTGAAGGACGTCGGCGTGGCGCCGCCCGCCGCGTACGCCCGGAAGCCGGCACCCTCGGTCAGTCCGACCACGAACCGCGGGTCGGTCTCCGCCGTCGTGCCCGTCGTCGTGGTCGACCGGCCGGCGCCGGCCAGGTCCAGGGCCGCGTCGCGCAGCGCGTACGAGCCGAAGACGTCGGTGGTCGGCGACGCCACCGCCCGCTCCTGCGGCACCACCGGTGCGCTGTCCGGGGCCTTGGTGACCTGCCAGCGGACCGGGTCGTAGCCGTCGCCGTCGGTGAGGTAGCTCCACCGCACCCCGTCGATCGACCAGTGCCCGCCGACCTGGCCGACCTCGGCCGAGCGCAGGTCGAGGATCGACACCCCGTTGCTGCCCACCACCCGGGCGGACTCGGTGGCCGTGCCGGCGCCGGTGACGATCAGGGCGGTGTCTTCGCCCACCCCGTACACCCGGTCGTGGCCGGTGTCGGCGGCCAGCCGCAGCGAGCGACCCTCGCGCCCTCGGGCGTCGAAGTGGGTGTCGACCAGGCCGGAGGTGACGAAGCCGAAGCCGCCGGCCGGCCAGTAGCCGAGCGTGGCGTCGGTGTCGTAGTAGCCGGGCTTCGCGCCGTCCCGGACGCCGTAGTAGCTGGACCCGCCGGTGATCATGTCGGGGCCGGCGAGGATCTGCATGCCGGCGCTGGTGCCGGCGACCGGCGCGCCGGCGGCGAAGCGCTGCCGGATCGCGGCCAGCACGGCCCCGTCCGAGCCGTCGGTGTGGATCATCGACTGGACGTAGCGGAACTGGTCGCCGCCGGTGAAGAAGAAGCCGGTCATCGACGCGGCCTGGGCGGCGTACGCCGGGTCGTCGCCACTGCCGTCCTTCTTGGTGGTCACCGGGATCCAGGTGGCCTCGGCGGCGCCGTACCGCTTGAGGACCTTGGCCACGGCGTTGGCGCTGGAGTGCGGGACCGCCGACGAGGCGCTGAGGACGCCGATCCGAGCGTTCGCGCCGCCGGCCTGGCGGACGAACTCGCCGTAGACGGCAGCGTTGTCGTCGGCGAGGGCCCCGCCGACCAGCAGCACGGCTCCGGGCCTGGTGGCCGGCGTGGCGGAGGCGGCGGTGCCGGGTGCGACACCACTGGAGAGGGTCACGATCAGGGCGACGAGCAGCGGCAGGAACCTCGGCCGGGTCATGCCCACCGACGCTAGACAGCCGCCCCACACCCGTCAAGGCATGTCGATGGCTACCGGGCCGCTGTTCACCGGTCGGCGCTCGGCGCCGTCTCCGCCTGCTCGTCGCCGAGGATGAGCTGTTTGAGGTGGGCGATCTCGTCGCACGGGGCGGTCCGACCGGCGGCGGTGCGGGTGATCGAGGCGAAGAACAGCAGGGGAAGGTGCCACCACCCGCTCCGATGTCGCGGGAAGCCTCGACCTCGACTGCATCGGGGCGCCGGGCGCGGCCAGCTGCCGCGTCCGACGCCCCCGAGCGGAGCGGGACTAGCGCCGCCGGCTCCGCGCGACCTTCCGCACCGCCAGGTACGCGGCCCCGCCGGCGAGCACCCACGGGGCCGCCACGATGATCGGGTCCAGTGGCTGGTGCGCCTTGTCCACCCGCCTGGACCGCAGCCGGGAGGCCAGCCCGTGGTGGGTGACCTCGCTGACCACCCCGGTCTCGGTGACCGGGTTGTCGGGGTGCCGGGTCAGGAACGAGCGCAGGGTGCTCTCCACCGTGTCCACCCGGTCGGCGGCCAGCAGGAGCAGCCAGTGTGCGGCCCTGCCCTCGCTGTACCTGCGGTAGGAGTAGCGGCGGATCACCCCGGACAGACCCTTGGGCGGGCAGGCGGTGCCGAAGACCGGGGTGAGGAACCTGTGCTCGATGGACCGCTCCCGCGGGAACGTCTCCGGCTGCCGCTCCGGGAACTCCCAGTGGGCGCCGCCCAGGTTCGGATCGAACCGCTCCCGGGGCACCGAGGGGCGGTCCTTCGGGTCCAGGTCGACACCCCACCCGGGGATCCGGGCGCGCAGCTCGTCGCTGGTCTCGGCCAGCTTCGGCTTGTCCGGTGTGTACGGCATGGTCGGGCCCCCGTTCGGGTCAGGCTGCGGTCGGGACGATCAGCGGCTTGATGCAGCCGTCCAGCTTGGCGGAGAAGATGTGGTACGCCTCGGCGATGTGCTCCAGCGGGATGCGGTGGGTCACGATGTCGCTGGGCTTGAGGTAGCCGTTGCGGATGTGCTCGAACAGCCGCGGCCACTGCCGCTTGACCGGGCACTGGTTCATCCGCAGGGTGAGCCCCTTGTTCATCGCGTCGCCGAACTTCACGGCGGAGAACATCGGCCCGTACGCGCCCATCACCGAGACGGTGCCGCCCTTGCGTACCGAGTCGATCGCCCAGTTCAGCGCGATGGGGGAGCCGCCCTGCAACTTGAGCTTCGTGGCGGTGACGTGCTGGAGGAAGTTGCCGTCGGCCTCCGCGCCGACCGCGTCGATCACCACGTCGGCGCCGAGATGGTCGGTGGTCTTCTTCATCTGCACGACGATGTCGTCGTACTCGGCGAAGTTGAACGTCTCGGCGTGGGCGAAGGACGCCGCCTTCTCCAGCCGGTAGTCCAGGTGGTCGATGACGATGACCCGGCCGGCGCCCATCAGCCACGCCGACTTCGCCGCGTAGAGCCCGACCGGGCCGGCGCCGAAGACCGCCACCACGTCACCCTCGACGATGTCGCCGAGCTGCGCGCCGAAGTAGCCGGTGGCCAGCGCGTCGGTGAGCAGGACGGCGTCCTCCTCGTCCATCCACTCGGGGATCAGCGACGGGCCGACATCGGCGAACGGCACCCGGACGTACTCGGCCTGCCCGCCGTCGTAGCCGCCGCAGGTGTGCGAGTAGCCGTAGATGCCACCGACGGCGGTGGCGTTGGGGTTGACGTTGTGGCAGTTGCTGTACAGGCCCCGGGCGCAGAAGAAGCAGGACCCGCAGTAGACGTTGAACGGCACCATCACCCGGTCGCCGGGCTTGAGGTTGCGCACCGACGGCCCGACCTCGTCGACCACGCCCACGAACTCGTGACCGAAGGTCTGCCCGACCCGGGTGTCCGGCATCATGCCGTGGTAGAGGTGCAGGTCAGAGCCGCAGATCGCCGCCCGGGTCACCCGTACGATCGCGTCGTTGGGGTGTTCGATCACCGGTCGGTCCTTCTCCTGCACCCGCACCCGGTACGGACCGCGGTAGACCATCGCTCGCATTCGTTCGCCTCCTCGACCAGCGCTGGTGGACGTTCCGCCCCGGCACCGTCCGAAGCTCTCCACCAGCGCTACCCGGCCGATCCGCCGGTAAACGAAGCCCTCCGGCACGCGCCCGACCTCCTGGCCCCGGGGGGACGCGCCGAGGCGGCCGGACCCTGCCGGGCCCGGCCGCCTCGCCGTACGGGTGGATCAGAAGCGGATCCTGCGCAGGTACCGGTAGCCGACCTCGGCGGTCTGCTGCGGCGTCACGTCCGGGGTGTCGTTCTCGACGATGTACTCCTGCACGGAGTGCTCCCGGAAGATCCGGGCGAAGTCGATGTGCCCGGTGCCCAGGTCGGCCATGTCGCCGTCGGCGGTGTGCCGGTCCTTGACGTGGTACTGGAGCACCCGCTGCGGGGCGCCGCGGATGACGTCGAGGGCGAAGCCCTCCGGGTCGTCGACGCCGTCACCGGAGTTGATGCCGCCGGTGACCGCCCAGTACAGGTCGACCTCCAGGTGCACCAGCCTCGGGTCGAGCTCCGAGGTCAGGATGTCCCACGGCCGACGACCGCCGCCCAGGTCGATGGTGAACTCGTGGGCGTGGTTGTGGTAGCCGTAGCGCAGGCCCGCCCGGGCCGCCGCGGCGGCCTCGACGTTCATCTGCTCCGCCCAGCGCTTCCAGTCGTCGGCCTTGTCGGAGTTCAGGTACGGCACCACCATGTACCGCTGGCCCAGGGTGACCGCGTTCTGGATCTTCTGCTCCAGGCCGGCGGCGTTCTCGGCGATCCCGTCGTGGCTGGAGCTGGCGTGGATGCCGATGCCGTCGAGGAACTGCCGCAACTGGGCGGCGGTGCGCCCGAAGTAACCCAGCGCCAACTCCACCTTCGGGTAGCCGATCTGGGCGAGCCGGGTCAGCGTGGCGTCGTACCCGGGGGCGCCCCACAGGGCGTCGCGCATCGTCCAGAGCTGGATGCTGATCAGGCCCGGGGGCACGAGGTGCCGACCGGTGTGCCGGGTGGTGGCCGACGCCGGGGTGACGCCGAGCCCGGCCGAGGCGAGCCCGACCCCGGCGGCCGCGGCCAGCGAGCCGCGCAGCAGGCTCCGCCGGTCCATGACGGACCGCCGCAGCGCGGCCTCCCCGTCGAATCCGTAACACATGGTGGGTCTCCTTTGCTTTACGCGGAGGGGACCAGGCGGACCTGGTCGGTGCCGGTCAGCGACGGCAGGCCGTCGCCGCCCGGGTCGGTGTAGGAGGCGACGAACACGGCGGACAGGTTGTCGTTCGCCGGGTCGTGACCGCCGGGCACGGTGGTCTGGATGGTGCCGGTGCAGCCGGTCGCGGTGGTCTGCGGGTGACCGTGCTGGTCGTGGCCGAGGATGTAGGTGACGGTGACCTTGGCGCAGTCCACCGGCTGGTCGTCGGTCACCTTGACCTCGTACGCGACGGTGTCACCGAACTGGAACGGCTGCCCCTCGGTCGGCTTGACCAGCTCCACCACCGGGGCGGCGTTGCCGACCACGACCTGCACCGACGCCGACGCGGACAGCCCGCCCCGGTCGCTGACGTTGAGGGTCGCGTCGTAGCGGCCGTTCTCGGTGTACGTGAAGGTCGGGCTCGCCTCGCGGGAGTCGACCTTCCCGTCGTTGTCGAAGTCCCACGCGTACCTCAGCGTGTCGCCGTCGGCGTCGGTGGTGCCCTCGCTGGAGAACCGCACGGTCAGCGGCGTGGTCCCGTTGAGCGGGTCGGCGGAGACCTGCGGCACCGGCGTGTGGTTGCCCTTCCAGCCGATGTAGTCGATCCGGGCGAGCTGCGCCTCGGGGTTCTCGCTGAAGTAGCCGTCGCCGTACTCCAGGACGTAGAGCGCGCCGTCGGGGCCGAACTCCATGTCCATCGGGTTGTCGGTGACGATCGACGGCACCACCGGCTCGATGCCGACCAGGTTGCGCTGCGCGTCCAGCGTGAACGCCTTGACGTAGTCGCGGGTCCACTCGTAGAACAGCGGCTTGCCGTCGTAGTACTCCGGCCAGGCGACCGGGGCGCGACCCTTGGTGGTCCTGGGGTCGAACCGGTAGGCCGGCCCGGCCATCGGGCCGATGCCACCGGTACCCAGCTCCGGGAACCGCGGCGACAGGCCGTAGCCGTACCAGACGTCCGGCTGCGCCACCGGCGGCAGCTCCCGCAGCCCGGTGTTGTGCGGCGAGTCGTTGACCGGCGCGGCGCAGTTGAACGGACCCTTGGACGTGTTGGTGGCGAAGTCCCAGTCCTGGTAGGGCTGGTCCGGCGTGACGCAGTACGGCCAGCCGAAGTTCGCCGCCTTCCGGGTGGCGATCCACCGGCCCTGACCCGCCGGCCCGCGCTGCGGGTTCGGCTGGCGGGCGTCGGGGGAGTAGTCGCCGATGTAGAGCTCGTCGGTGACCCGGTTGAGCTCGATGCGGTACGGGTTGCGCAGCCCCATCACGTAGATCTCGGGGCGGGTCTTCGCCGTGCCGACCGGGAAGAGGTTGCCCTCCGGGATGGTGTAGCCGCCGTTGGCGCCCGGCTTGACGCGCAGGATCTTGCCCCGCAGGTCGTTGGTGTTGGCCGCGCTGCGCTGGGCGTCGAACGCGGGGTTGCGGTTGGCCCGCTCGTCGAGCGGCGCGTAGCCGTCGGACTCGAACGGGTTGGTGTCGTCCCCGGTGGACAGGTACAGGTTGCCCTTGGAGTCGAAGACGATGTCACCGCCGACGTGGCAGCAGATGCCCCGGTCGACCGGCACCTGGAGGATCTTCTGCTCGGTGCTCAGGTCCAGCGTGTCCTTGACCAGACGGAACCGGGACAGTTGCAGGGCGCCCTTGAACCTGGCGAAGTCGGCGGCGGTGCCGGTGGTCGGCGCGTCGCCCTCGTTGACGTTCGGGGTGGCCGGGTCGTCGACCGGGGTGTTCCCGGGCGGCGAGTAGTACAGGTAGACCCAGTTGTTGCCGCCCTTGCCGAAGTTCGGGTCGATGGCGACGTTCTGCAGGCCCTCCTCGTCGTGGCGGTAGACGTCCAGGGTGGCGGCGAGGGAGTTGCGGCCGCTGTCCGGGTGGTGCATCCACACCTGGCCGGCCCGGGTCACGTGCAGCACCCGGCGGTCGGGCAGCACGGCGAGGTCCATCGGCTCGCCCGGGTGGTCGTTGAGGGTGACCTTCTGGAAGTCCGCGTCCGCGGGGGCGGCGGCCACGGTGGGCTCCGCCATGGACGGGGTGGGCGTGGCGACGAGCGCCGTGGCGGTCAGGCCGGCCACGGCGAGCGCGAGTCGTCTCTTCATCTGCCTCTCTTTCTCTTGAGGGGAACGGGGCAGGGTCGGGACGTGCGGTGCCGTCGGAGGGATGGGGTCCGCTGTGGAGGCCGCGCGGCAGGCGATCAGCGGTTCACATCGACGAAACGGGTTCGTCACCCGGGCGACGCTACAAAACCGGCGTCGATGTGTCCATACCTTCCGGTGAACCGCGCTCAACTTTTCTCTACATCAACAAAAGTTCGCACGAATCCCTTGTGGTCGCGCTGACCAGCGAATAGTTTGTTCAGCCGACAGGCATAATCCCGGCACGCCGAAGGAGAGCCATGAAGAGATCGTCCAGAGCGCTCGCCGTACTGGCGCTCGTCGTCGGGCTGGTCGGGCCCGCCGTCCCGGCCGCGGCCGACGGCGGCGACTACCAGGTCCTCGTCTTCTCCAGGACGACCGGCTACCGCCACGCCTCCATCCCGGTCGGCATCGCCGCCATCAAGGAACTCGGCGCGGAGAACGGCTTCGGGGTGGACACCACCGAGGACGACACCCAGTTCACCGACGCCAACCTGGCGAAGTACGACGCCGTCATCTTTCTGTCCACCACCGGTGACCCGGTGACCCGGCCGGAGTCCAAGGCCGCCTTCCAGCGCTACATCGAGGCCGGCGGTGGCTACCTCGGCATCCACGCCGCCTCGGACAGCGGCTACAACTGGAGCTGGTACGGCGGCCTGGTCGGCGCGTACTTCCGGGACCACCCGGCCATCCAGCCGGCCCTGGTCCGCGTCGTCGGGCAGGGCACCGAGGCCACCCGCGGACTGCCGAGCAAGTGGTGGCGCACCGACGAGTGGTACAACTTCCGCACCAACCCGCGCGGTGAGGTTCGGGTGCTGGCCCGCATCGACGAGTCGACCTACAACCCGGTCGGCTACACCGGCGGGTCGATGGGCGAGGACCACCCGATGGCGTGGTGCCACAACTACGACGGCGGCCGTGCCGTCTACACGGCGCTGGGCCACACCGACGCCTCGTACTCCGAGCCGTTCTTCCTGACCCACCTGCTCGGCAGCATCAGGATGGCCGCCGGGCAGGCGAAGTTCAACTGCGAACCGAACGAGTGACCGGTGCGGTGGCCGGGGCGCACGGGCGCGCCCCGGCCACCCCCTCGAACGACAGGTGCAGCCGTGCCGGACCGCCGTGGCCACCTGGTCCACCGCCGCCACCCAACTCGACGCCGTCAACGTCGACGCGGGCTTCGGCCACGCCCACGTCTTCCTGCCCGCCGAGCCCGGCACCGGGGCGTTGACCGCCGACAGCGAGCCCGAGGACCACACCGACTGACCGGTGTGAGCTGACCCACCGGCGGGAATGGATCAGCGAGACGAGGATTTGCTGCCAGGTGTGACCGTTGCCCAGTCTGCTCGCCGAGGTCCGCCCGGACCAGCCCCGACAACCGCCGCCGCCGAGACCGTGGAGACCCCCGGTGACCTGATGACCGGGCGGGAACGCCTGCGGCTGGTGCTCGTCCTCGGCTCGCTGATCGCGATCGGCCCACTGACCATCGACATGTACCTGCCCGCGCTGCCGGCCATCGCCACCGACCTGGACACCACCTCCGCGGCCGTGCAGCTCACCCTCACCGGCACCCTCGCCGGACTGGCCCTGGGCCAGCTGCTGATCGGACCGCTCTCCGACGCGGTCGGCCGTCGCCGTCCGCTGCTCGCCGGCATCGGCCTGCACATCGTGGCCTCGCTGCTCTGCGTGGTCGCCCCGACCATCGCCACCGTCGGCGTGCTGCGAGTGCTCCAGGGCCTCGGCGTCGCCGCCGCCTCCGTGGTGGCCATGGCGATCGTCCGCGACCTGTTCAGCGGCTCCGCCTTCGCCCGGCTCTTCTCCCGCCTGATGCTGGTCATGGGCGCCGCCCCGATCCTCGCCCCAACCCTCGGCAGCGCGCTGCTGCGCTGGTCGGACTGGCGGGGCGTCTTCGCCGCCCTCGCCGTCTTCGGCGCCCTGCTGGTCGTGGTCGCGGCGGTCGGGATCAGGGAGACCCTGCCGCCGCACCGCCGCCGCCACGGTGGCGTGGCCGGCACCCTGCGCGACTACCGCACGCTGTTGCGCGACCGGACGTTCGTCGGACTGGTCCTGGTCGCCGGCCTGGCCATGGCCGCGCTCTTCGCGTACGTCGCCGGGTCGTCGTTCGTCTTCCAGCAGCAGTACGGCCTGGACGAGCAGCAGTTCGGCCTCGCCTTCGGCGCCGGCGCGGTCGGCCTGATCACCGCCACCCAGCTCAACGTACGCCTGCTGCGCCGCTTCACGCCGCAGCGCATCCTGGTCACCGCCCTGGCCGTGGGCGCCGTCGCGGGGCTCGTGCTGGTGGCCTTCGCCGCCACCGGCGTCGGCGGTCTCGCCGCCGTCCTCGCCTCGCTGTGGGTGGTGCTCGCCGCCGCCGGCCTGGCGATGCCCAACGCCCCCGCGCTGGCCCTGTCCCGGCACGGCGAGGCCGCCGGCACCGCCGCGGCGCTGCTCGGTGCCGTGCAGTTCGGGGTGGGCGCCCTCTCCGCGCCGCTGGTCGGCGTGCTCGGCACCGGCGCCGTGGCGATGGCCGTGGTGGTCGCCGGCGGCATGGTCGCCGCCGTGGCCGTGCTGCTGCTGGTCGTCCGACCGGCGCGCCTGGCCGAGCTGGACCCGCCCGCCGTGGTGGTGGCCACGCACTGACCGGCCGGCCCGGTCCTCAGCCCCGGCGGTCCTCGTCCGGTACCGGGATCTCCTGGTTCTGCTCCAGCGCGTCCGCCGCATCGGTGCCGCCGTGCACCGACGCGGCCAGGTCGGCCCCGGCACTCGGCGCAACCAGCTTGCCCTGCTCGGCGAGGTCCGCCTCGGCCGCCTCCGCGACGGCGGACCCGACGGCGTCGGGCGGACCCACCACCGTCAGGTCCTGGTTCTGCTCCTGCGCGTCGGCTTCCGGCGGTCGCCGCAGCGGATCCGCCTGCTCGTCCCATTCGGTCATCCCGGCCCTCCGCGGTCACGGTCACGTCCCGGACGCCCCGCCTACCCGCGACAGCGCCGGCTACGCGCGACCGGCGAGCCGCCCCTGCGGCCGGCGACGGTTCGCCCGCCGCTCGTCGGGTAACCGCCGCCATGACCGAGGAACGCCGTGACCCGGATCCTGCCCGGTCACCGCTGGGCGCGGTCGCCGGGCGCGGGCGCGAGGCGGTGACCCGGGCCAGACGGGAGGGCGAGCAGGCCGGCCGGCTCCGGCTGCGCCAGCTGGAGATCACCGTCGTGATCGCCGTGCAGGCCGGGCTCGCTGCCGCGCTCGCCGCCCTGGTGGCGAACCGCCTGCTCGGCCCCGGCGCGCACGTGTTCGCGCCGGCGGCGGCGGTCGGCACCATCGCCGCCGCCATCGGTCAACGGGCCCGACGCACCGTCGAACTCCTGGCCGGGGTGGGGCTCGGCATCACCGTCGGGGACGTGCTGCGCTACCTGATCGGGTCGGGCGCCTGGCAGACCGGGTTGATCGTCAGCCTGGCCATCGCGGTGGCACTGCTGGTGGCGGGCCGTGGTGGCCCCCTGGTCGGGCAGGCCGGGGGCACGGCGGTCCTGTTCGCCACCCTGGCGCCGCACCAGCGCGGTCTGGAGGCGCCCCACATCTTCGACGCGCTGGTCGGCAGCGTGATCGGCCTGCTGGTGGTCGGACTGTTGCTACCGGTCAACCCGCTGCGGGTGCTCGACCGGGCGTCCGAACCGATCTACGCGGCCCTCTCCGCCCAGCTCGGCGCGGTGGCCCGGGCGCTGGAGACCCGTGACGCCGACGCCGCCGTACGCGTGCTCGAGGAGCTTCGCGGCCTCGACGCCGACATCGGCCGGCTCAACGAGGCGCTCAGCGGCGCCGAGGAGGTGGTGACCATCGCACCGGCTCGCTGGCACCGCCGGCAGCAGTACCACCGCTACGCCAACGGCGCGGCACACCTGGAACGCCTCACCCTCTACGTCCGGTCGCTGGCCCGCCGGTCCGCCACCGCCCTCCAGTACGGCGAGCCCGTTCCGGCTCAGCTGTCCCGGGCGGTGGAGCGGCTCGGCGTGGCCGTGCAGGACCTGCGGCGCGAGTGCCGGGCCGGCGACACCGACTTCCCCGACAGCAGGCGGCGGGTCCGCGAGAGCGCCGAGCTCGCCGGACAGGCCTGGGCAGCGGGGGTACGTCCCTACGGCGACGGTCTGATCATCGACCTGAGGACCGCCGACAGTGAGCTGCTGCGCGCCACCGGCTGCGATCCGGACGACGCGAACCGGATGGTGCGGCGGGCCGCCGGCGTGGGGGAGGCCTCGGCCCATCCGCCAGCGCGGGCGCGGTTGGACCGACCCCGCCGGCCCGCCCCCCGGCGACGCAGCCGCCCGGGACGCCGCCCACCGGCAGGCCACCGGCCGCGAAGTGGCCCGCCACCGGCAGGCTCCGGCTGACTACGGTCGGCCCATGGACCTCGACGACCTGCGACGCCGCCGCGCCACGCTGACCACCGCCCACCTGGCCGACGCCTGCCTGCGCGCCGGAGTGCCGGTGCGCTGCGGACCCGCCGCGCTGCGACCGGTCGTACCCGGCGGGCAGTTGTTCGGGCGGGTCGCGCCGGCCCGGCACGCGGGCAGCGTGGACGTCTTCCTGGAGGCGATCGACGGCGCCCGGCAGGGCGCCGTCCTGGTCGTCGACAACGCCGGACGCGTCGACGAGTCCTGCGTCGGCGACCTGGTGGTGCTGGAGGCCGCCGCCGCCGGCCTGGCCGGCGTGGTGATCTGGGGCCTGCACCGCGACACCGCCGACATCCGCGCGGTCGGCCTGCCGGTGTTCAGCCTCGGCGCGGTCCCCACCGGGCCGCAGCGGCTGGACCCCCGGGCGGCGTCCGCCCTGACCAGCGCGACCGTGGGGGAGTGGACCGTCGACGCCGGCGACCTGGCGGTGGCCGACGACGACGGGGTGCTCTTCCTGCCGGTGAGTCGGGCCGGTGAACTGTTCGAGGTCGCCGAGTCGATCCGGGGCACCGAACGCCGGCAGGCCGACCGGATCCGCGCCGGGGTGCCGCTGCGCGAGCAGGTGGGCTTCGCCGCCTTCCTGGCCGCCCGGACCGGCGACCCGGCGTTGACCTTCCGTGAGCATCTGCGCGCGATCGGTGGCGCCATCGAGGAGTGACCGTCCACTGTCGCCGGGCCGGCGTGAGCAGCCGGACGCTTCGCGGGGTGGACGACACCCCCGGGATGGTGATGCCCGCGCCGCGGTGGCCGACCTGCTCCACACTGTACGAAGCGGCGGACGAGGCGGTGAGGTGCGGGGATGCTCTATCAGATCCACTTCGAGGAAGAACTGCCGGCGCAGCGGCTGCGCCAGGTGCTGCGGGACCGGTACGGCATCCGGCCGCAGGACGTGTACTGCGGCCGGATCGAGGACCGGCCGCCCGGCGACCCGCGTCCGGTGGTGATGTGCACGCCGCCGCGCGACGGGGAGAACTTCGGCTGGCTGCTGGCCGGCGACCGTGACCTGTTCGAGGCCACCGGTCAGGACGAGTGGGAGCTGGCCACCGCCCTGGCACCCGTGTTCGGGGTGCGGGCGCTGGTCGACGACCACAGCAGCCACCCCGACCGGTGGATCCTCGTCGCCGCCGACGGCAGCAGCGGCCTCGTGCTCACCGACGAGGAGGGTGAGCTGCGCATCAGGTACGCCCTGGAGCCGATCAGCGGCGAGCCGAACCTGGCCGTCGTGCCGCCCGTGCAGTGGTCCGGTTGGTGACCGCCACCCGGTGACCCGGCCGCCCGGGTGGCGGCGCGGCCGGCCGGCCGGTGCGGGCGAGATCACCGTCCCGGGCGTCGCGCGTCGGGGCCCTCGGTGCGTAGAGTTCCCGGGTCGATCGGCGCGGTGACGAGGGCGAGACGGTAGCGGGATGATTGAGGACAAGGTCGGACAGTCGGGACCGGACGGGGGCATCGGTCCGGAGCAGTTGGCCACCTGCCTGAGCGTCTTCGAGGCGCTGGAGGCGCTGCCGTCGGACCATCCCGACGTGGTGCGGGTCCAGCGCGCCACCGCACGGCTGTACAAGGTGATCAAGCAGCGGCGGCGCGAGGAACGGCGGGAGGCCGTCCTGACCCACGACCGACAGGTCACCGCGGCCACCGCCACCGGCGCGCCGGGCCGCATCGACGACGAGACCCGGGGCATCCCGCTCGTCTCCGCCACCGCCGGGGCCAGCGCCGGCACGTTGATCAACCCGCGCGGCTGCTACATCTGCAAGGTCCGCTACCGCGAGGTGGACGCGTTCTACCACCAGCTCTGCCCGGCCTGCGCCGCGCTCAACCGGGAGCGCCGCGACGCGCGTACCGACCTGACCGGCCGGCGCGCGCTGCTCACCGGCGGCCGCGCCAAGATCGGCATGTACATCGCGCTGCGGCTGCTCCGCGACGGCGCCCACACCACCATCACCACCCGTTTCCCGCACGACGCCGTCCGCCGCTTCACCGCGATGCCCGACAGCGACCAGTGGCTGCACCGGCTGCGGGTGGTCGGCATCGACCTGCGCGACCCGGCCCAGGTGGTCGCCCTCGCCGACTCGGTGAGCGCGCAGGGACCGCTGGACATCCTGATCAACAACGCCGCGCAGACCGTCCGGCGCACCCCCGGGGCGTACGCCCACCTGGTCGCCGCGGAGTCCGCGGCCCTGCCGGACGGTCCGCTGCCGGAACTGCTCACCTTCGCCAAGCCCGGCGCCGACCGACAGACCCCGGCCGGCGCCCTGACCGGCTCCCCGACGATCACCCCGCACGCCCTCACCGCGCTGGCGCTGACCACCGGCTCCGCCTCGCCGGAGCGGATCGCCGCGGCCACCGCCGTCGACGCCGGTGGCCTGGCCCCGGACCTCGGGCCGGTCAACAGCTGGGTGCAGCGGGTGCACGAGGTGGACCCGGTGGAGCTGCTCGAGGTGCAGCTGTGCAACGTCACCGCGCCGTTCGTGCTGGTCAGCCGACTTCGTCCGGCGCTGGCCGCGTCGCCGGCCCGGCGCACCTACATCGTCAACGTGTCGGCGATGGAGGGGCAGTTCGGCCGCGGCTACAAGGGTGCGGGCCACCCGCACACCAACATGGCCAAGGCTGCGCTGAACATGCTGACCCGCACCAGCGCCGAGGAGATGCTCGCCGACGGGATCCTGATGACCAGCGTCGACACCGGCTGGATCACCGACGAACGGCCGCACCCGACCAAGATGCGCCTCGCCGACGAGGGGTTCCACGCCCCGCTTGACCTGGTCGACGGCGCCGCCCGGGTGTACGACCCGATCGTGCGCGGCGAGCGCGGCGAGGACGTCTACGGCTGCTTCCTCAAGGACTACGCCCCCTGCGCCTGGTGACGCCCGGTCAGGCCGGCGCGCCGCGCGGGCCGGTCAGCGGCCGGTGAACGTCGCCCTGCCCGGACCGTCGGCGAGGAACGAGCGGACGGCGTTGCGCAGGTCCTCCGTCCGGTAGAGGTCGGCGGCGATCGAGGTGACCGCCCGGTCCGCCGCCTCGACCCCGCCGTCGCCGAAGTGGTCGAGGACCCGCTTGGTGGCGGCGTGCGCCCGGGTCGGCCCGGCCGCCAGCCCGGCGGCGAAGTCCCGGGCCGCCGCGTCGAACCCCTCGTTCGGCAGCACCTGGTTGACCACACCCCACTGGTGCAGCACGGACGCCGGGTAGCGGTCCCCGGTCATCACGAACTCCTTGGCCCGGCCCACCCCGGCCCGGGCCGCCAGCCGCTGCGTGCCGCCCATCGTGGGGGTCAGCCCCACCACCTTCTCGACCAGGCCGAAGCTGGCCCGCTCGGCGGCCACGATCAGGTCGCAGGCCACCGCCACCTCGAACGCCCAGGTCAGGCAGAGCGCGTGCGCGGCGAAGACGGTCGGGACCGGCAGGTCGGCGATCCGCCGGGGCAGCTCCAACATCCGGTCGAAGAGCACCTTCGCCTGCTCGGGGGTCTGCTGGGCGGCGAACAGGTTGACGTCCACGCCGGCGCTGACCACCCGCCCCTCCGCCTGTAGCAGCAGGGCCCGGGTGTCGGCGGGCAACCGGTCCAGGGCGGCGTCGAACGCGTCGTGCAGCTCGGCGGTGTAGAGGTTGAGCGGGCCGGCGGCGATGGTCAGCACCGCCAGGCCGGAGGGCTCGACGTCCAGGCGGGTCAGTGCGGGCTCGGTCACCCGTGCAGCCTAGGCGGGGACGACGCCGCCATCACACCAGGGCGAGGAAGACCGGCGCGGCGACCGCCACACCGGCGACCGTCCCCGCCACGACCTGCGCCCTCGTGTGGTCACCGAGCCGGACCCGGGACCACGCCACCAGGGCGACCAGCGGGTACCCGGCCAGCAGGGCCGGTCCGAGGAGCACCGCCAGCACGGTCACCGAGGCGGCGGCGACCGCGCAGTGCACGCTGAGCTTCCAGACCTGGTTGACCGCGGTGACCACCGCCAGCACCGCCAGGATCACCACCACCATGGCGACCAGCTGCCGGGGCGCGTCGAACGCGGTGAGCAGCGCCAGGCCGACCAGCACGCAGACCATGCCGAACAGCAGCGGGCCGCGGCGCTGCTCGCGTACGCCGATGTGGTGGTCGGTCAACCGCCCCCGGCGTACGGCGAGCCGGACGACCGCGTACGGCAGCGCGGCGGAGAAGAACACGGCGAGCAGGCCCCAGAGCGGTCCGCGTACCCAACCGGCGGCCTGCACGGCGACGACCAGCGGCATCGCGGCGGCCCAGACGGCCGGGGCGAAGACCTCGGTCACCAGCCGGGCGGCCCGGTCCTTGCCGGTGCGGGTGGAGACGCCGACGGCTTCGGACACGGCCGGGCCCCCTGTCGAGACGGGTACGGCCGGCGGTGTGCCGTCCGCCCGGTCACTCTAGGTGGCCGGGCGGCGGTGGGGTGCTACGCCGCGGAGCTGACGACCACCGCACGCTCGTCGCGGGACGCCGGCCGGCTGGTCAGGTCGGTGGACCAGCCGATGATCGGCTCGGGGCGCTGGGCGGGCGGCTCGGCCGGGGTCGCCGGGGACTGCCCGGCCGGCTCGGTCCGGGCCATCTTCAACGCGTGCTGCGCGTTGTTCCAGGCCGTGCAGGGCCAGCTCTGGCCGGCGCAACCGAGGTTGTTGCAGGTGCCGTCGTCGTCGGGCCCGTGGGCGTCGGCGACCCCCAGGGCGAGCTTCCACAGCAGCGGGTCTCGCACCTCGGCCGGACGTTCGTCGCCCTGGCGCGGCTGCTCAGACTTGGAACTGGACACGCGTGGTCCCCCCTCTTTCAACGGCACCTCCAGTTTCCAGCCGGGTCCGGCCCGAAACCTGCCGTCGGAAAAAATCTCCCGTACCCGGGCCGGGGCGACCGGCAATTCGGTTGTTTCGCCCACCGGTGCGGTCCGGCCGGTACGACCATGTGGAGGCGGGCACGGCGGGGACCGCGCAGCTGACGGGGGTGACGTGGTCGGGCTCGAACTGATCGTGGTGCTGGGCGTGACGGTGCTGATCGGCACCACGCTCGGCGGCCGGTACAGCGTCGCGCCGCCCGTCCTGCTGATCGGCCTGGGCACCCTGATCGGGCTGGTGCCGCCCTTCGACCGGATCAGCCTCGAGCCGGAGGTGGTGCTGCTGCTCTTCCTGCCGGCCATCCTCTACCGCGAGACCCTGGTGACCAGCATCCGGGAGATCCGGTCGAACTTCCTGGTCATCACGCTGCTGGCGGTGGCGCTGGTGGTCCTGACGATGGCCGCCGTGTCGTACGCCGCCCAGGCCCTGGGGGTGGAACCGGCCGCGGCCTGGGTGCTCGGCGCGGTGCTCGCACCGACCGACGCCGCCGCCGTGGCGGGCCTGGCCAAGCGGATGCCCCGCAACATCCTGACCACGTTGCGGGCCGAGAGCCTGATCAACGACGGCACGGCCCTGGTGCTCTACGCCGTCGCCGTCGCGGTGATCGTCGGCGGCGCCGTGCCCGGCGGTTTCCGGCTGGCCGGCCGGTTCGGCGGTTCGGCGGCCGGCGGGATCGCCGCCGGCCTGCTGGTCGGCGGCGTCGTCGTGCTCATCCGCCGCCGGCTCGACGACCCGCTGCGCGAGGGTGGGCTGAGCGCCCTGGTGCCGTTCATCGCGTTCCTGCTCGCCGAGAGCGTGCACGCCAGCGGCGTGCTCGCCGTGGTGGTCACCGGACTGATCCTGTCCTGGACCGGCCCACGGATCATCCGGGCCCGCTCCCGGGTGGCCGCCTACGCCTTCTGGGACATCTCCACCTTCATGATCAACGGTAGTCTCTTCGTGCTGCTCGGCACGCAGGTGCCCCGCTCCCTGCGCGGCATCACCAGCCACTCGCCGACGGAGTCGCTGGGCATCGCGGCCGTCGTCACGGTGGTCGTGGTGGCCGTGCGGATGGGCTGGGTGCACCTGGCGCTGGCCACCCTCCAGGGCGTCGACCGGCGCCCCTCCCGGCAGGAACGCCGCTTCGACGGCCGGGTCCGTACGGCGATGGGCTGGGCCGGCTTCCGGGGCGCGGTCTCCCTGGCCGCCGCCCTGGCGGTGCCGATGACCACCACGACCGGCGGGCCGGTGCGCGAGCGCGATCTGATCATCTTCGTCACCGTGACGGTCATCGTGCTGACCATGCTGATCCAGGGCACCACCCTGCCGGCGGTCGTCGGCTGGGCGGGCCTGCAGGGCGACCGCCGGCGCGAGGACGAGTTGCGGGCCACCCGGATCCGGGCCACCGAGGCCGGCCTGGCCGCCCTGCCGCAGGTCGCCGCCGAGGTCGGCGCGGCGCCCGAGGCCGTCGAACGGCTCCGCGCCGACTACCAGGACCACCTGGAGGACGTCCGTCGTTCCGGTGGGGAGGAGACCGAACAGGAACGGGAGGTCGCCCGGCGGCTGCGCCTCGGCGTGCTGGAACACAAGCGCCGCGAGGTCACCCGGCTGCGCGACACCAACGCCATCGACGACGTGGTGCTGCGGGAGGTGCAGGCGGCCCTGGACATCGAGGAGATCCGGCTGATCGGCCCGGTCACCGAGGACTGACCCCGCGGATACAGTGAGCCGGTGGAGCCGTCGGGACGTGCCCTGCCGAAATCCGATCACGCGGCCCTGCTCGGCGTACTGTCGATCCTGTCCGGCCACCTGATGGCCGGCGCGCTCCCCGTCGGCCTCGTCGACGGGCTGGTCCGGCGGCTGACCGAGCACGGGCCGCTGCGGCCGGGCGCGTCGGCCGGGGAGTTGGCCCTCCTCCTGGAAGACCTGGCCCAGCGGATGCACTGGGCGATGGGCGACGGCGACGACCCGTACCCCGAGGCGTCGCCCCGGCGGAACACGTACCGAATCGAGGTGCCGGCCGAGGCCGTGCCGCCCTGCGTCGACGCCCTCGTTGCCCTGGGCGGTGCCGACATCCACATCCTGCCGGGTTCCACCGGCAACTGGACCACCCTGCCCGCCGGTCCGGACGGCGAGCTGGAGCGGCACTCGACGGACGTGCCCGACGGCCGTACCGTCCTCGTCGACTTTCCCGACCTGATCCCCGACCCGGCGTACCACGAGCGGGTCCGGCAGCTGACGGTCCTCGCCGAGCACCTGGCCGGGCGGTTCGCCGGCACCGGGGGCTGACACCGGACTCGACCACGCCGGTCCCGGCCCCGACAACCGCCGGACGCGGGCGGTCGGGGCGGCCGCACCGGATCTAGGATCGCGGTCATGGCCCTGCTGCACCGCGCGGAACTGCGCCCCTCCAAGCTCGAACTCCTGGCGGCCTGGCTGCCCCGTCGGTCCTGGTTCGCCGGCGGTGACGGCCCGGTCGAGCGGGTGGCGGCGTACCGGTTCGACGACCCGGCCGGCGAGGTCGGCATCGAGACCATGCTGGTGCGCGCCGGCGACGGGCCGGTCCACCAGGTGCCGCTGACCTACCGGGGGGCGCCGTTGGCCGGCGCGGACCAATGGCTGGTCGGCACCTGCGAGCACTCGGTGCTGGGCCGGCGCTGGGTGTACGACGCCTGCGGCGACCCGGTCTACGCCGCCGCGCTGGCCCACGCGATCCTCGCCGACGGCGGCCAGGCCGACGAGCACTTCGAGGTCGACGGCCGGTTGGAGGCGCGGACCCCCAGCATGACCGTCGCCGTCGAGGGCGCCGGGGCGGACGCGCCCCGGGTGGCAACGGTCGAGCGGGTGGACGACGGCGATCCGACCCGGGTTGTCGCCGACACCGTCGAGCTGTCGGTGCTACGGCGACTCGGCGTCGACCCCGGCCTGCGGGGCGCCCGGCTCACCGGCAGCTGGGACGGCCGGTCGACGGCACTGGCGTACGCGGTGCCGCGCTGACCGGACCGGTGGTCGGGGGCGCAGGATTACCTTGCCGAGGTTGGTCCGGCCCTCGATGCCCCGGTGCGCCTCGGCGGCGGCGGTCAACGGCAGTTCGGCGTGGACGGCGGGTCGCAGCCGTCACCCCGGCCGAGCGGGACCTGCTGGTCGGCCTGCTGGCCCGCGTCGCCACCCCCGGCGAAGCCTGCCGCGACCGTCCCTGACCGGCCGCGACGGCTCAGCGGTGGCTGAGCGCCGCCGTCCGCTCCGGGTCGGCGATGTCGTCCCCGGCCCGCCGGGCCCACCGTCCCGCCGCCAGCGCGTACGCCCCGGCCAGCGCGGCGTAGCCGAGGGCGGCGGCGACCAGCAGCGCCGGCGAGCGCCCGTCCAGCGGCAGGATCCTCGACGCGCCGACCATGCCCACCACGTACGCCAGGTTGAACACGGTGTCGTTGACCGCGAAGACCCGGCCCCGGAACGCGTCGGCGCACTCGTGCTGGACCATCGTGTCCACCACGATCTTGATTCCGTGCCCCGCCACGTTGACCACGAGGACCAGCAGGATCAGCAGCGGTGGAGCGAACGGCAGGCCGAAGACCGGTACGGCCAGCGCGACCGCGGCGAGCAGCCCGGTCACCCAGCGCCAGCCACCGATCCGCCGGGACACCGGCGGGGTGACCGTGGCCGCGGCCAGCACCCCCAGCGCCCCGGCGGCGAAGACCAGCCCGAGCTGCGTGGAGACCCCGGTCAGGTCGTCGGCGCCGAAGACGCTGCGGTAGAGCAGCAGCAGCGCCAGGGCCAGCGCCCCGAACAGCACCCGGTAGCCGGCCTGCGCGGCCATCGCGTACGCGGCGCCGCGGGCCCACCCCAGGTGCCGGATCCCGTCGACCATGCCGCGCAGCACCGCGCCGGCCTCCCCGGCCAGTCCGGGCCGGTGCGGCACCACCTCGTCCGGGCCGAGCTGCCCACGGGTGAAGCAGGCCCGGGCCGCCGCGGCGCAGGCCAGGTAGCCCACCGGCGCCAGCAGGGCCAGGGCCGCGTAGCCGTGGTTGCCGGCCGGTAAGACGGTACGCAGCAGCGCCAGCGCGCATCCCAGGCCCAGCGAGTACGCCACCGAGCCGGCGGTGCCGGCCACCGCGTTGGCGGTGACCAGCCGGTCGTCGGTCACCACGTGCGGGGTGGCCGCCGACAGGCCGGAGAGCAGCAGCCGGCCCAGGCCGATCACCACCAGCGTGGCGGTGAAGAACAGTCCGCCCTCGTTACCGGCGAGGACCAGCGCGGCGATCGGCAGCACCAGCCCGGCCCGCAGCACGTTCGTCCACCAGATCACCGACCGGCGGCTCCACCGGTCCAGCAGCACCCCCGCGAACGGGCCGACCAGCGAGTACGGCAGCACCAGCACCGCCGCGGCCAGCGCGATCGCGGTAGGGGTGGCCTGCCGGTCGGGGTTGAACAGCACGCTGCCGGCCAGGGCGGCCTGAAACACCCCGTCGGTGAACTGTCCGCCGAGCCGGACACCCAGCAGTCGGCGGAACGCGGGCGCCCCGAGAACGACACGAAGGTTGTGAGTGCGGCGCTCTGCCATGATCTCTTCAGCGTACGGCCGGTGGCCGGCGTCGTCGCGGCCACCCACCCGCGACGGTCAGGCCCGCCGACGGGGCGCCCGCAGCGCGTCGCACACGTCGGCGACGCCCGGGGCCTGCCAGGCCAGAACATCACCCACCACGGGGAACAGCCTCCTCGGCAGCGGGGACGGATGCCGCGACGGGCCGCCGGGCCGGCGCGGTGGAACTCAGGAGCGGGTGTACGCCGGCGACCTTCCGGTGGCCGACAGGGCCGCGACGGCGCCGGCCGGGGTGTCGAAGACCGGGAAGAGCCCGTCCAGGCGCATCGTGTGCAGGACGGTACGCACGAACCGGGACGGTCCGGCCAGGCAGACCCGGGCTCCCCGGTCGCGGGCGTCGCGGTGGGCCCGCACGAGCACGCCGAGCCCGGTCGAGTCGATGACGTGCACCCGGCTCAGGTCGACCACCACGTCACCGCCCATGTCGGCGGCGTGCCGCAGGGCGGCGCGCAGGGTGTCGCCACTGTCGAGGTCGATGTCGCCGGTCGCGGTGACCACGGTGACGTCGCCGAGGTGGTCGATGCCGACGATGCCGCCCGGCCCGTGGCCGGCGCAGGCCGCTCGGCCCGCGTCGGCCGGCTCCTTGAGGCTGCAGTACGGGCAGCGGTGCGACCCGGTGGCGAACGGCGAGCCGCTCCAGCCGAGTTCGGCGATCAGGGTCCAGACGACCTCGGGGTCCGGCAGCACGGTGGCGGCGGCCGTGACGGTGTCGCCGCAGCTGTCGCAGATCAGCGCCATCCGGTCGTCGTTCGGCACGACGGTCATCGCACTCTTCCTTCCTGATCGGCCGGGGCCGGGAGCGAGGGCTCGAGTCCGGCCGCTCGCAGCGAGCGGCGTACCTCGGGGTCGGCGGCCCGTACGGCGAGCACCGCCCGGACCTCGGCCAGCCGCCGGTGCACGTCCCGCAGCAGGTGGAGCGCGGCGAGGTCCAGGCGCCGACAGCCGGACAGGTCGACCTCCACCCGGCCCGGCCGCAGGGCCAGCAACCGGTCGAGGCAGGCCCGGGTCTCCCGCAGTTGGTGCAGGTCGTCCTCGTCGATCCGCACCTCGACCAGCGCGAGCCGGCGCGGCGGCGGTGGCGGTGTCACGGCTCCGTCCTCTCCGTTGCGGGCTCTTCCGGATGCCACCCTCACCGGCCCGTGTGGCGGTCACCGCGCGGCGGTATGACAGTCGCGTGACAAACCGGAACCCGGTCCGGGGCCCGGATGGTGGTCGGACGCGGTGCGCGAAGTGGAGTGTGCGCTCCAACACATCGGCCCGCGCCGAACGGGGTGCGAAGGGACAATCCCGGCGGCGTGACGCCCCGCGGGGCCGGTCGCGCGACCACGGAACCGGAATTCGGGCGTCGGGTGTCGGTCGCGGTCGTTAGTCTGCCTGCGGACGTCGGCCACGAGGCGTGACCGCCCACCCCCGTCGGCGTGCTGCCGTCACCGCCAGCGACCGGACCGAAACCAGGAGACCGTTTCCGTGACCTCACAACCCATCGGAACATCCGACAAGCTCGACGCGGCGGTGCTCAAGATCGCCGGAGTCGTCGTGCTGGGCGCGATCATGTCGATCCTCGACGTGACCGTCGTCAGCGTCGCGCTGCCGACGTTCCAGACCGAGTTCGACGCGTCGTACGCCCGGGTCGCCTGGACGATGACGGCGTACACCCTCGCGCTGGCCACGGTGATCCCGCTGAGCGGATGGGCCGCCGACCGGTTCGGCACCAAGCGGCTCTACATGGTCGCGCTGGCGCTGTTCACCATCGGCTCCGGGCTCTGCGCCACCGCGGACTCCATCGGCCAGCTGATCGGCTTCCGCGTCCTCCAGGGCCTGGGCGGCGGCATGCTGATGCCGCTCGGCATGACGATCATGACCCGGGCCGCCGGCCCGGCGCGGATCGGCCGGCTGATGGCCGTCCTCGGCATCCCCATGCTGCTCGGCCCGATCGCCGGCCCGATCCTCGGCGGCTGGCTGATCGACACCGCGAGCTGGCACTGGATCTTCCTGATCAACCTGCCGATCGGCGCGGTCGGCTTGGTCTACGCCGCGCTGGCGCTGCCGAAGGACGCCCCCGAGCCGTCCGAGTCGTTCGACTTCCTCGGCATGCTGATGCTCTCCCCGGGCCTGGCGCTGTTCCTCTACGGCGTCTCGTCGCTGCCCGAGGCGGGCACCGTCGCCGACCCCGAGGTCTGGCTGCCGATGCTGGTCGGCGCCGCGCTGCTGATCGCCTTCGTCGCCTACTCCTTCAAGCCCCGGCACCCGCTGCTCGACCTGCGGCTGTTCCGCAACCGCAGCCTCACCATCGCCTCGGTCACCATGTTCGTGTTCATCATCGCGTTCATGGGCGCCGGACTGCTCTTCCCCAGCTACTTCCTCCAGATCCGGGGCGAGTCGACGCTGACCGCGGGCCTGCTGATGGCTCCGCAGGGGATCGGCGCGATGGTCACCATGCCGATCGCCGGCACGCTCGCCGACCGGATCCCGGTCGGCCGCACGGTGCCGTTCGCCCTGGTGCTCATCGCCGCCGGCTTCTTCGCCTTCACCCAGGTCGACCCGGACACCTCGTACTGGCTGCTCTGCGGGGCGCTGTTCGTGATGGGGCTGGGCATGGGCGGCACGATGATGCCCATCATGACCTCGGCGCTCAAGACGCTCCAGGCCCAGGAGGTCGCCCGCGGCTCGACGCTGGTCAACATCCTCCAGCAGATCGGCGGCTCGATCGGGGCCGCGGTGATGTCGGTGATCCTCACCAACGAGCTCAACGGCTCTCCGACGATCCCCGGGGCGACCGACCCGAGCGGCAACCCGATCAGCGAGGCCGGGCTGGCCATCGCCGTGCAGCAGCGGCCCGAGCTCGCCCAGCAGTTCCCGGTGCCGCCGTCGCTGATCGAGCGCGGCCTGGACTTCGCCTCGAACTCCTTCGCCACCACCTTCTGGGTCGGCTTCGCGCTGGTGCTGCTCACCTTCATCCCGGCGGCGTTCCTGCCCCGGCGCAGCGAGCCGTCGCACCTGCTCGACGGCGAGCCGGGCGGCCAGCAGCCGCCGGTGCCGGTCGCCATCCACTGAGCCACCCGGGCCGGCGGGCTCCCGCCCGCCGGCCCGGCACCCGGCCGAGGAACACCTACCGGCACACCTGTCCGGAGTTCGTCGCCGAGTGCCGAGCCCGGCTGCGGACGATCCTCGCCGACGACACCGTCGGTTGAGCCGGGACCGCTCAGTCCGCGACCGCCCGGAATGCGGCGGCGAGCCGGTCCAGCCCCGGCCCGATCCCGGCCGGGTCGACCCGCCCGTACCCGAGCACCAGGCCCGACACGTCCGCGTCCAGCCGGTAGCGGTCCAGGCTCTCGACGGTGACGCCACCTGAGCGGGCCGCCACCGCGACCGCGGCCACGTCGACGCCGGTGCCCGGCGCGAGCCGGGCGGCCAGGTGCAGGCCGGCGGCCGACGGTACCCGGACCAGCCAGTCGGCGAAGTCCCGGTCCAGCCGGGCGGCGATCTCCTCGTGCCGGGCGGCGTACTCCCGGCTGGCCCGCCGGATGTGCCGGGCCAGCAGCCCCTCGGCCATGAACTGCGCCATCGCGCCCTGTGTGGTGAGGTCACCGTGCCAGTCGGTGAGCCGCTTCGCGACCAGCAGGGCCGGCCGCAGCGACTCCGGCGCCACCAGGAAACCCAGCCGCAGCATCGGCAGCATCGTCTTGGAGAACGACCCGACGTAGACGACCCGGCCACCGCGGTCCAGGCTCTGCAACGGCTCCAGCGGGCGGTCGGAGAAGCGGAACTCGCTGTCGTAGTCGTCCTCGACCACCACCGCTCCGTGCCGCTGCGCCCAGTCGAGCAGCGCCGCCCGTCGGCGCAGCGACATCGGGGTGCCCAGCGGGAACTGGTGCGACGGCGTGGTGTAGACCAGTCCGGCCGAGGCGGGCAGCCGGTCCACCACCAGCCCCTCGTCGTCCACCGGCACCCCGGCCACCACCGCACCCAGGGACCGGAACAGCGCCCGGGCCGGCGGGTAGCCGGGATCCTCGACCGCCACGCAGTCACCGGGCTCGATCAGCACCCGGCCGACCAGGTCCAGCGCCTGCTGCGCCCCGGTGGTGGCCAGCACGTCGTCGGCCCGGGCCCGCACCGAGCGGGCCACCCCGACGTACCGGGCGACTGCCTCGCGGAACCCGGAGTGGCCGGCCGGGTCGCCGTAGCCGCCCCCGCCCATCGCGCCGACCCGCAACTGGTTCGCCACCAACCGGCGCCACGTGTCCAGCGGGAAGAGCCGGGGGTCGGGTGTGCCGACGGTGAAGTCGTACCGCCCAGGTGGGGCGGGGGTGCTCGCCGCGCCGGACGGTGAGCGCCAGTACCCGCGGGGCCGTACGCCCTGCCCGGCCGGCGCCCGGCGCTCCCGCGCCGGCCCGACCGGCGCGTCGGCCACGAATGTGCCGGCCCCGACCCGTGCGGCCAGGAAGCCGTCGGCGGTCAGCCGGTCGTACGCGGCGGCGACGGTGTTGCGTGAGACGGCCAGCCGCTCCGCCAGCTCACGGGTCGGCGGGAGCCGGTCCCCGGGCGGCAGTCGCCCGTCGAGGATCGCCTCGAGCAGGTGCCGGTAGATCCGGGCCGCCCGGTCGCCCCGGCCCGCCAGGCTGATCTGGATCTCCACGGCGGCAGCCTACATTGGCCCAGCCGATGGTCCTTTGATTGGCGCTTGGCTGGTGCCAATCTCGTTCCTAGATTGATCCGGTACCGCCCGACACAGGAAGAGGAACGCCGTGACCGACGTCGACATGTGGTTCGACCCCCGCTGCCCCTGGGCCTGGAACACCTCCCGCTGGCTGCTCGAGGTCGAACGGGTCCGCGACGTGCGGGTGCGCTTCCACGTGATGAGCCTGACCGTCCTCAACGACGGCCGGGAGGGCCTGGAAGAGTGGTACCGGGAGTGGTTGCGCCCCGGCCTCGGCCCGGTCCGCGTCGCCGTCGCCGCCGAGGTGGCCCACGGCAGCGACGTGCTGCGCGACCTCTACACGGCGCTGGGCAACCGGATCCACCACCAGCGGACCCCGATCGGCCGGCCGTTGTACGCCGACGCCCTGACCGAGGTGGGGCTGCCGGTGGAGCTGGCCGACGCGGCCGACACCACCGACCACGACGAGGCGCTGCTCGCCAGCCACCACGCCGGACTGGACCCGGTCGGCGAGGACCTGGGCACGCCCACAATCCACGTGGCCGGCCCGGACGGGCGGGTGAACGCCTTCTTCGGGCCGGTGCTCACCCCCGTCCCGCGCGGCGAGGACGCCGGCGGGCTCTGGGACGGGGTGCTCCAGGTGACCGGCGCCGACGGGTTCTTCGAACTCAAGCGCGGTCGAACCCGCCCGCCGATCGCCCGGTGACGGGGGTCGGTCAGCGCCGTCGTCGGCGCAGCGCGTACCCGGCGGCGCTGACCGCGAACAGCCCGGCGCTGACCGCCAGCCACCGGCCCACCAGCACCCGCGGCGTCAGGCCGGTCGCCGCGACGTACGTCCCGTCGCCGAGACCCAGCACGCCGGGCAGGTAGACGAGGAAGAGCAGCCCGGCGCCGAGCGCCGGTACCCGCAGATGGTTGACCAGCACCCGGTCGGCCGTGACGGCGCGCAGACCCCGGTCCGCCACGGCGTAGAGCGGGAAGAGCACCAGGTCGTGGGCGACCACCGCGCCGAGGAACCACAGCAGCATCCGGGGAGCGGACGCCTCGCCGGCCAACCGCAGCGCGATCCAGCCGGCGACGGCGAAGCAGCCGAGCAGGAGCAGCAGGTGCCACGGTGCGGCGCCGTAGCCGCGGCGCAGGTCACGCATCTCCGCGCCCGCCGAAGGTGATCTCCCGGACCCACTTGGTGCAGTGCACGCCGGGCAGCGCCGGCACGATGATCCGCGCCGGGAAGCCGTGGTCGGGGGCCAGGTCGACGCCGTTGACCCGCAGGGCCAGCAGCGCGTCGCCGTCGCCGACCTGCCCGGCGTGCAGCACCGCCTGGTTGAACAGGCCGGCGCGTTCCAGCGACCGGACCCGGGCGGTGGCCGGGTCGGACGGGCCGACCAGCGCGGCCAGGTCGCGCAGGCGTACCCCCGTCCAGGTCTGCTCGGTCGACCAGCCCTCCACGCAGGCGATCGGCAGCCGGGCGGTGTGCTGCGGCAGGGCCAGCAGCGCCGCCCGGTCCAGTGCCACCGTGCGGTCGGCGCCGCGCACGGTCAGCCGCCAGCCGGCGCCGGTGTCGGCCGGCGCGACACCGGCCGCGGAAACGGTGCGGTTGACCGGGAAGCCGTTCGGGCCGGGACCGGGTCGACGGCCGCGGGGCAGCAGCAGCGCGGTGCGGCGCAGCGCGTCGACGCTCTGCCCGACGGTCAGCGCGGCCAGCAGCAGCGCCCCGCCGCCGGTCAGCGCCAGCACGCCGCGCCGGCTGACCGTCGCCGGGCCGGGCCGGCGGGCCACCAGGCCGTCCCGATCCGGCGGCTCCGGCGTGGTCGCCGCCACCGGGGTACGCGCGAACCCCGGCCCGCGCAGCGCGGTCACCATCCGGGGCAGCTTGATCGCCACGTGGCTGACCAGGGCCACCGTGAAGATCCACCCGCCGTACCAGTGGGCGGTGTAGAAGTCGAAGCCGAACAGGTACGCGTACTGGATGTTGAGCAGGCCGGTGGCCGTCTGGAACAGGATCCCGCCGACCAGCAGCAGCAGGGACAGCCGCTCCAGCACCTGCGCCGGCGAGCGGGCCGGCGGCCAGTCGAACAGCTTCGGCACCACCGACCAGAGCTTGGCCAGCACCACCGGCACCAGCACGATGCCCAGCGTCACGTGCAGCCCCTGGGTGACCCGGAACAGCCACGCCGGCCGGGTCGGCCAGTCGAAGACCGGCGGGTGCAGCCAGCCCACGTCCCGGGGGAAGGCCTGCCCCAGCCGGGGCCCGTAGGCGATCCAGTCGAGCAGCCCGGTCACCACCACCAGCGGCAGCGCCACCAGTAGCGCGGCGCCGAGCACGGAGGTCAGCCACGGGCCGCGTACCGGGCTGCGCCAGGCGGCGGCCACGGCGTCCACCCCGGGCGGGCGGCGCCGCTCCAGGCCGCGCCACAGTCCCGTGGGGAAGCCGTACGCCGGGCCGGCGGTCGCCCGCTCGTCGGACCCGGTGGGTGGCGGGTGCGGTGACACGGGCCCCTCCTTCACGTCGGTACGGCGGTCCTGCGCCGGACGCTAGCCGCCGCCGCGCTCCGCCGGTCCGCTTCGCCGCATTACCGAAGCCTTACCGCCGCGCGGGTCTTACGGAGTGCTGACGTCCACCCGGAACCGGCCTCCGGTGACCCCGGCCTGCCCTACCGTGACCGGAATGCGGGTACTGGTCACCGGCGCGGCCGGTTTCATCGGATCGCAGGTCGTCGACCTGCTGGTCACCGAGGGGCACCAGGTGGTCTGCCTGGACGCTCTGCTGCCCCAGGCGCACGGCGGCACGCTGCCCGACTGGTCGCGCCGGCACGACCCGGTGATCGGCGACGTGCGCGACGCCGAGCTGCTCGACCGGCTGCTGCCCGGCGTGGACGCGGTCTGCCACCAGGCGGCGATGGTCGGCCACGGGCTCGACCCGTCGGACGCCCCCGACTACGCCGGCCACAACGACTACGGCACGGCGGTGCTGCTCGCCGCCATGCACCGGGCCGGGGTGTCCCGGCTGGTGCTGGCCAGCTCGATGGTCGTCTACGGCGAGGGCCGCTACCGCTGCGACCGGCACGGCGTGGTCCGGCCCGCCCCGCGCCGCCCCGCCGACCTGGCCGCCGGCCGGTACGACCCGACCTGCCCGGACTGTTCCGGCCCGCTGCGACCCGACCTGGTGCCCGAGGACGCCCCGCTGGAGCCGCGCAGCACGTACGCGGCCACCAAGCTCGCCCAGGAGCACCTGGCCGGCGCGTGGGCGCGGCAGACCGGCGGCGGGGTGTGGGCGCTGCGCTACCACAACGTCTACGGTCCCCGGATGCCCCGGGACACCCCGTACGCCGGGGTCGCCTCGATCTTCCGTTCGGCGCTCGCCGCCGGGCAGCCACCCCGGGTGTACGAGGACGGCGGGCAGCGGCGCGACTTCGTGCACGTCACCGACGTGGCCCGGGCCAACGTCCTGGCGCTGACCGCGCCCACCCCGGACGGGCTGGTGCCGGTCAACGTCTGCTCCGGCGAGCCGCACACCATCGGTGAGCTGGCCGGTCAGCTGGCCCGGGCGATGGGCGGACCGCCGCCGCAGGTGGTCGGGGGTGCCCGGGCCGCGGACGTCCGGCACGTCACCGCCGATCCGCGGCGAGCCCGGGAGCTGCTCGGCTACACCGCCCGGGTCGGTTTCGTCGACGGGGTGACCGCGTTCGCCACCGACCCGCTGCGCGAGCCGGCCGCCGTGGCGGCCTGACCGCCCGGTCCGTCGTCCGCGCCGCAGGTCGCGGAGGTCAGGAGACGGTGAGCAGGAGGTGGTTGACGACCAGGGCGGTCAGCGCCTGCCCGGCCAGCCACCAGCGTCGGGAGGACTGCGGCAGGTGCGCCACGGCCACCAGCAGCCATCCCGCGAACGGCAGCCAGATCCGCTCCACCTCGGCCTTGCTCATCCCGGACAGGTCGGCCGCCACCACCGCCAGGGCGGCGGCGGCCGGCAGCAGCACGGTCGGCCCGAGGTCGCGCACCCGCGCCGGGAACCGCCGCGCCGTCGACCGCCACCGGTCCCGGCCGGCGAGGGTGGCCCGACGCAGCGCCGGGCCCAGCACCGGCCCCGCCGACAGCAGCAGTGCCGCGAGGTTCGCCCACACCCAGTAGGCGTACGGGCGGTCGGTGGCCCAACCCTGGTAGTAGCGGACCACCACCCGGTCGTACCCCTGCCACCAGGAGAAGCCGGCGAGGGTGAACGCCGCGACCACCAGCGCCACCCCGGTCGCGCCGGCGAGCAGGGCGGCCCGCCGCCGGGTCGGCCGCAGCGCCAGCACCACCAGGGCCAGCGGCCCGAGCAGCACGAAACCGTACGACAGGTAGAGGGCGTAGCCGAGCAGCAGCCCACCCAGCATCGCGGTCACGGGTCCGCGTACCGCGAGCAGGGCCAGGCCGGCGGCGACCACCCCGGCGAAGACGCCGTCGCCGGAGGCGCCGACCCAGACCGCGCCGGGCAGCAGCACCAGGAACGGCAGCACCGCCCGGGCCTGCGCCTGCGCACCCAGGGCCCGCAGCGTCACCGGCACCGACACGGTGGTTGTCGCCCCGACCAGCACGCAGGCCAGGGCCGCCGCGGTCCCACCGCCCAGGCCGATCCGGTCCAGGCCGACGAAGACCAGCAGCGCGCCCGGCGGATGCCCGGCGGTGTGGGTGGACCACGAGTCCGGCTGGAAGTCCAGGATCCGGTCGGTGAAGCCGGCCAGGGTGGCCCCGACGTCGCCGACGCGTGGCACCTCGTGCAGGTACTCCGCCTGCACGGTCAGCCGCCGCGCCAGCCCCCGCGACCAGCCGTCGACCAGGGCCAGGGCGAGCGTCCAGGCCACCGACGCCGCCCAGCCGGCGGCCAGCAGCGGACCCCAGCGGGCGGTGCCGGCCCAGCGCAGTCCGGGACCGAGCACCAGCACCGCCACCGCCACCGCGGCCGGGGTGCCCCAGCCGACGTGCGGCCACCAGGTGGCGTACAGCGGCGCGGCGTCGGCGTGCAGGCCGACGCCCCGGTGGTTGAGCAGCGCGCCGACGGCCACCGCGGCGGCCAGCAGGGCCGCCTCGACGCCGAGCACGACCAGGTCACCCCGGTCGCGGCGGGGCCGGGTTCGGGGCGGGGGGGAGCGGTGCGGCAGCGTGGCGGGCCTCATGACGACCGGACGGTACGCACCCCGTGGCGCTCCCGTCCGCCGAATCACCGGCTCGTCACCGGACGGTAAGGAATCGGTGCGCGGTAAGGCTTCCGTAAGACCGATCGGCGTCCCGACGGTCCCGCCGGGACCTAGCGTCGGCGGCATGCCGACTCAGATCGACGTGGTGCTGCCCTGCCTCGACGAGGCCGCCGCCCTGCCCGGGGTGCTGACCGCGCTGCCGCCCGGCTACCGGGCGATCGTGGTGGACAACGGATCCCGTGACGGCTCGCCCGAGGTGGCGGCCCGGCACGGCGCCCGGGTGGTCCACGAACCCCGACGCGGGTACGGCGCCGCCGTGCACGCCGGGATCGAGGCCGCCGACACCGAGCTGGTCTGCGTGCTCGACGCCGACGGTTCGTTCGACCCCCGACAGCTGCCCGCCCTGGTCGCTCCGGTCGCCGGGGGCGTCGCCGACCTGGCCGTGGGCCGCCGCCGGCCGGTACGCCTCGGTGTCTGGCCCTGGCACGCCCGGGCCGGTACGGCGCTGGTCGCCGCCCTGCTGCGGCACCGGGGGGTGCCGTTGCGCGACCTCAGCCCGATCCGGGTGGCCCGCCGGGAGGCGCTGCTCGGCCTGGGCGTCACCGACCGGGCCTTCGGCTATCCGCTGGAGCTGCTGATCCGGGCCGCCGCGGCGGGCTGGCGGATCCACGAGCTGGACGTCAGCTACGCACCCCGGGCGGCCGGCACCCGCTCCAAGGTCTCCGGTTCGGTCCGCGGCACCCTGCGGGCCACCCGGGACTTCGCCGCCGTGCTGCGCACCGTGGACGGCCCCCGGTGACCGTGCTGCTGCTGCTGGCCAAGGCGCCGGTGCCCGGGGCGGTGAAGACCCGGCTCTGCCCGCCCGCCACCCCCCGCCGGGCGGCCCGGCTCGCCGCCGCGGCGCTGCTGGACACCGTCGACGCGATCCACGGCACCGAGGCGGTGACCCCGGTGCTGGCGCTGGCCGGCCGGCTGTCCGACGGCGTCGGCGCGGTCGAGCTGGCCGAGGCGACCGCCGGCTGGCCGGTCCTGCCGCAGCGTGGGGACGACCTGGCGAACCGGATCGCCCACGCGCACGCCGACGTGGCGGACGCCTGGCCGGGGCGGCCGGTGTTCCAGATCGGCATGGACACCCCGCAACTGACCCCGGCCCGGTTGTCGGCCGCCGTACGCCGGCTCGCCGACGGTGACGCGGTGCTGGGCCGGGCCACCGACGGTGGCTGGTGGGGGCTGGGCCTGCGCGACCCCCGGCAGGCCGGCGCGCTGCGCACGGTGCCCACCTCGACCCCGGACACCTGCCGGCTCACCTGGGCGGCGTTGCGCGGCCGTGGCCTGCGGGTGGCACCGCTGCCGGTGCTGCGCGACGTGGACGTCTGGGCCGACGCTCTCGCCGTGGCCGCGCTCGCGCCGGGCGGCCGGTTCGCCCGGGAGGTCGCCGCGCTGCGCCACCCGACCACCGTCCCCCGCCGGCGCGCGCTCACCGGCGGCCGACCGTGAGCGGGCGGGGACAGCGGCTGGCCGCGCCGGCGCCGAACCCGCCGGGACCCGGGCCGGTCGACCCCGCGCCGGTGCACCGGCTCGCCGATCCGACGGCGACCGCGCCGGGACGGCCGGCGGTGACGGGTGACGGTTTCGGCACCGCGCTGCGCGACCGGGAGGGCGGGCACTGGCTGGTCGGCCCGGACGGGGTGCGCCGCCGGCTGCCGGTGGAACGCTGGCACGGCCCGGCCGAGCCGGCCACCGCACCGGTCGTCGCCCGCTGCACCGGCCCGACGCTGGACCTCGGCTGCGGGCCGGGCCGGCTCACCGCCGCCCTGACCCGGGCCGGCCTGACCACCGTGGGCGTGGACGTCTCCGCCCGGGCGGTCGCCCTGACCCGGGCGCGTGGCGCGGTCGCGGTACGGGCCGACCTGTTCGACCCGCTGCCCGCGGAGGGCCGATGGGCGCACCTGGTGCTCCTCGACGGCAACATCGGCATCGGCGGGGACCCGGTGGCGCTGCTGCGCCGCTGCCGGACGCTGCTGGGGGCCGGGGGCACCGTCCTGGTGGAGGTCGACCCGCCGGGCGCCGGCGCGTGGCAGGGGTCGGCGCACGTGCTCTCCGGCGGGCGGCGGGGGCCGGCGTTCCGCTGGGCGGGCCTGGACACCGCCGCCGTCGGGCAACCGGCGGGCGCCGCCGGGCTGGTGGTGCGGGAGGTCTTCGCGGCCGGCCGGCGGTGGTTCGCCGAGCTGGCCCGAGGCTGACGCCGGGCCGGCCCCGACGCTCACGTCAGGCGGGTCAGGCGGCCAGGGGGAGCCGCACCACGAACCGGCAGCCGTCGCCGACGTTGCCCACCTCCACCCGGCCGCCGTGCGCCTCGACCAGCCCCCGCACGATGGCCAGGCCCAGGCCGCCGGAGCCCTCCAGCCCGCCGTTGCCCGGCGCCGGAGTGCGGGCCGGCTCGCCCCGGAACGCCACGTCGAACAGCCGCGGCAGGTCGGGTTCGGGGATGCCGCCGCAGGTGTCCGCCACCGCGAACCAGGCCTGCTCGCCGTCCCGGCCCGCCTCGACCCGGACCGTTCCGTCGGCCGGGGTGTAGCGGACCGCGTTGAGCAGCAGGTTCCCCACCACCCGGGTCAGCTCCGGTTCGCTGGCCGCCACCATCGGCCAGCCCGACTCGGCGGCGACCAGCCGGATCCGGCGGGCCGCGGCCAGCGGCGCGGTCCCGGCGAGGGCGTCGGAGACCACGTCGCCCAACGGGACCGGCGACAGCGACAGCCGCAGCGCGCCGGCGTTGATCCGGGACAGCTCGAACAGGTCGTCGACCAGCCGGGTCATCCGGTCGGTCTCCACCCGGATCCGGCGGTGGTACTCGTCCACCGTCGCCCGGTCGGCGACCACCCGGTCCTCCAGCGCCTCGGCCATCGCCCGCAGCCCGGCCAGCGGCGTGCGCAGGTCGTGCGACACCCAGGCGACCAGGTCCCGGCGCCCCTTCTCGATCCGCCGCTCCCGCTCCCGCGCCTGGTCGGCCCAGACCGCCGCGGCGGCCAGCCGGCGCCCGGAGAGCCAGCCGACGGCCACGCTGACCACCGCCGCCGCCGACACGGTGATCAGCACGACCTCCAGGTCGTGCGGGGACAGGAACATCGCCTCGGCGATCACCGCCACGCCGGCGACGACCGCGGTCACGGTGGTGGCCAGCAGCACCGAGATGTGTACGGTGATCGACCGGCCGCGCAGCAGCCGCAACGCCGCCGCGCCCAGCAGCCCCACCCCGCACGCCGCGGCGAGCGCCACCCCGAAGATCAGCGCGAGGTCAGCCATCGGCCGGCTCGTACCGGTAGCCGACGCCCCACACCGTGACGATCCGCCGCGGGTCGGCCGGATCGGCCTCGATCTTCTCCCGCAGCCGTCGCACGTGCACGGTGACCGTGGACTGGTCGCCGAAGCGCCACCCCCACACCCGGTCCAGCAGCTCGGCCCGGCGGAACGCCCGCGCCGGGTGCCGCATCAGGAACTCCAACAGGTCGAACTCGCGCAGGGTCAGCGCCAGCTCCCGGCCGTGCAGCCGGGCCACCCGGGCGCCGGTCTCCACCACCAGCCCACCGTCGGTCAGCTCCCGCGCCGCACCCGGGGTCGGTTCGCCGCCGCAGCGGCGCAGCACCGAGGCGACCCGCAGCACCAGCTCACGCGGGGAGAACGGCTTGCCCAGGTAGTCGTCCGCGCCCAGTTGCAGGCCGAGGATCCGGTCCGCCTCGTCGCCGCGGGCGGTCAACATCACGATGGGTACGCCGTCCGGCCGCTGCCGCAGCCGCCGGCACACCTCCAGCCCGTCCAGCACCGGCAGCATCACGTCCAGGACGACCAGCTGCGGCGGGGCGGCGGCGACCGCGGCCAGCGCGGCGGCGCCGTCCCCGACGTGCTCCACCTGGTAGCCGGCGTGCTCCAGGTAGCGGCAGACCACGTCGGCGACCGTCCGGTCGTCGTCGACGACCAGCACCCGTTGCGCCACGCGTACCTCCTCCCCGGTGCCGGCCAGCGTAGCGGCCACCCCCGCCGGCGAACCTTGCGAAACCCTTACGCGCCGCCGACGGTCCGGCCGGGCCCGGGCGTACGCTGACCGGGTGGATCAAGAAGACCGGATCGCCCTGTTTCTCGACTACGAGAACCTCGCCCTCGGCGCCCGCGAGCACCTCGGCGGCGGCACCTTCGACCTGCGCCCGATCGCCGACGCGCTGGCCGAGCGGGGTCGGGTGGTGGTACGCCGGGCGTACGCGGACTGGTCGTACTTCGACGAGGACCGCCGGATGCTGACCCGCTCGCACGTCGAGCTGATCGAGATCCCGCAGCGGATGGGCGCCTCCCGCAAGAACGCCGCCGACATCAAGATGGCGGTGGACGCCATCGAGCTGGCCTTCGAACGGGACTACATCTCCACCTTCGTGATCGGCACCGGGGACAGCGACTTCACGCCGCTGGTGCACAAGCTGCGCGAGCTCAACAAGCGGGTGATCGGCGTCGGGGTGGAGAAGTCCACCTCGAAGCTGCTGCCGCCGGCCTGCGACGAGTTCCTCTACTACGACCGCCTGGAAGGGGTGGAGGTGCCGCCGGCCCGCCCGAAGCGCGGCCGTCCGGCGCGGACCCCCAGCCCGGAGCCGCAGCCGGTGGAGCAGGAGATCGAGGCGCAGGCCGCCGCCGAGGAGCCGGCCCGCGACGTCGACAGCCTCGCCGTGCTGGTCGCGCAGACCGTGGCCGGCATGCAGGGCAGCTCGGGTGGCGAGGTGACCGCCTCCACCCTCAAGCGCGCCCTGCGCCGCAAGGACCCCACCTTCAGCGAGTCCGACTACGGTTTCCGCACCTTCGGCGAGCTGCTGCGGCACCTCGCCGGCCGCAACGTGATCGAGCTGGCCGAGGGGCCGGCGAAGGGCGACCCGGAGGTCACCCTCCCCGAGCACGGCGACCGGGAGGCGGCCTTCGCGCTGGTCCGCAGCGTGGTGCAGGACCTGGCCGGCGCGGACGGCACGGTGGCGTTGTCCGGGCTGAAGAACCAGCTCCGCCGGGTACGACCGGACTTCAGCGAGAAGAAGCTCGGCTACCGGGGCTTCCTCCAGTTCTGCCGGGCCGCCGCCACCGGCGGCGCGGTCGACCTGCGCTGGAGCGACGAGGCCGACGACTACCTGATCACCGTCCCGGGCTGAGCCGCGCCGGGCGGCGGCGGCCCCGCCGACCAGCGACATCGAGCTGAACCGGGTGCAGGGCGGGCACGGGCCGCGGAACCTGCACGTCGTGCTGGTCGGTTGAACCATCGCCCCTGGCCCGGCCAGAATGGCGGGATCGGTGTCGCGACCCCGGCGGAAACCATGGCCGTACGGGATGAAACGTCGACTCTTCACGGAAGGGACGACGACATGCACCCGATGCTGCGTCGACTCGACGACCTCGCCGCCCACCTCGCCACCCGGCCGAACGTGATCGCCCTGCTCGGCCTGGGCTCCGCCGGAGTCGAGCACGACCGCCTGGACGACCACTCCGACCTGGACTTCTTCCTCATCGTCGACGACGACGCGGTGGCCCGCTACGTCGACGACGTCGCCTGGCTGGCCGCGCCGCACCCGGTGGCGTGGAGCTTCGCCAACGGGCGTAACGGCCGCAAGGCGCTCTACGCCGACGGCATCTTCGTCGAGTACGCCGTCTTCACCGTCGCGCAGCTGGCCGGGCTGCCGTTCACCGGCGCCCGGGTCATCTGGCAGCGGCCCGACGCCCCCACCGGACTGGCCGACCGGCCGGCGCCACCGGCCCCGACGCCGTACGACACGGCCGAGTTCCACCTCAACGAGGCGTTGACCAACCTCTACGTCGGGCTGCACCGGGAGCTGCGCGGCGAACGGCTCACCGCGTCCCGCTTCATCCAGTCGTACGCCGTGGACCGGGTGATCTCGCTGCTGCGGCTGACCACCGACGCCACCCACCGGCGCGACCCGTTCGACCCGAGCCGGCGGGTGGAGCAGGCGTGGCCGGCGCAGGTGCTGCCGCTGGCCGCGATGGTCCCCGGCTACCGGGGCAACCGGGAGGCCGCCCGGACCACCCTGGACTGGCTGGCGGCCCGGTTCCCGGTGGACCCGGTGCTCGAAGCGGCGATCCGGCGGCTGCTGGAGACCTGAGCCCGGCGGGTCCGTCACGACCGGTTGACTTCGAGTGCACTGGAGCCCCTACCGTCCACGTCCGACCCCGTGGCCGGAGCCGGCCGCGGGACGACGATCGGGGGAGATCCGTCATGCGCTACCGCACCCTGGGCGGCACCGGCATCGAGGTCAGCACCTACTGCCTGGGCACCATGATGTTCGGCTCCGTCGGCAACCCCGACCACGACGAGTGCGGCCGGATCATCCGCACCGCCCTGGACCGCGGGATCAACATCGTCGACACCGCGGACATGTACTCGGCCGGTGAGTCCGAGGTCATCGTGGGCAAGGCGTTGCGCGGACGCCGGGACGACGTCGTGCTGGCCACCAAGGTCCACTTCCCGATGGGGGAGGGACGCAACCGCGGCGGCAACTCCCGCCGCTGGATCGTGCGGGCCGTGGAGGAGAGCCTGCGCCGCCTCGACACCGACTGGATCGACCTCTACCAGGTGCACCGGCCGGACGACCGGACCGACATCGAGGAGACCCTGTCCGCGCTGACCGACCTGGTCCGGGCGGGCAAGATCCGGGCGTTCGGCTGCTCGACCTTCCCGGCGGAGCAGATCGTCGAGGCGCAGCAGGTGGCCGAGCGGCGGGCGCTGGGCCGGTTCCGCACCGAGCAGCCACCGTACTCGCTGCTGGCGCGCGGCATCGAGGCGTCGGTGCTGCCGGTCTGCCAGCGGTACGGCATCGGGGTGCTGGTGTGGAGCCCGCTCGCCTCGGGCTTCCTCACCGGCCGCTACCGCCGGGGCTGGCCGGTCGACCTGACCAGCGGTCGGCCCGCCCGCACGCCCGGCCGGTTCGACCCGGACCTGCCCGGCAACGTCGCCAAGTACGACGCCGTGGAGCAGCTGATCGACCTGGCCGGCGAGCTGGGCCGTACCCTGCCGGAGCTGGCGCTCGCCTTCACCTCCGCCCACCCGGCGGTGACCGCCACCATCATCGGACCGCGCACCATGGATCAGCTCGAACGGTTGCTCGACGGCGCCACCGTCGGGCTCGACGACGCGACGCTGGATCGCATCGACGCCATCGTCCCGCCCGGCGCCAACATCTATCCGCCCGATGGGGTGTGGCAGCCCGCAGCTCTCGTCGATGCCGCCCGGCGCCGCCGACCGACGGGTGACCGGGCGGCGGCCTGAGCGGCCGCCCAGCGGTCACAGCGCCCGGGCGAGGCGGCGCACGGCCTCGTCCATCTGCTCCGGCGAGGCCGCGGCGTAGGTCAGCCGCAGGTGGGCGGCCGGTGGCTCGGCGGCGTACCAGGGTCGGCCGGGGAAGACGATCACGCCCGCGGCGGCCGCCGCGGCGGCCACCGCGACGTCGTCGGCGCCGTCCGCCAGGCGGACCCAGAGATGCAGGCCGCCGCGGGGGACCGACCGGGGGAGCAGGTCGGGCAGGTGCTTGTGCAGCGCGGCCAGCAGCGCCTCCCGCCGGGCCCGCAGCGCGGTACGCAGGGCGCGGCGGTGCCGCTCCCACGCCGGGGAGGTGACGAACTCCAGGGTGGCCTGCTGGAGCGGGCCGGCGACGAAGAAGTCGTCGAGCAGTCGGGCCGCGCGCAGCCGGGCGCCGGCCGGGCCGCGCGCGCCGATCGCGGCCACCCGCAGCCCGGGAGCGGCCGACTTGGTCAGCGAGCGCAGGTGGACGACGTGTCCGTCCGGGTCGTCGGCGGCCAGCGGTGGCGGTGGCTCGCCGTCGACGGTCAGGTCGCGCGCGTAGTCGTCCTCGATCAGGAACGCCCCGGCGTCGCGTACCGCCTCGGCCACCGCGACCCGGCGGTGCGGGGCCAGGGTGGCGCCGTGCGGGTTGGCGTGCAGCGGCTGGCAGTAGAACAGCCGGGCGCCGGTGCGGGCGAAAGCCGCCGCGAGCTGGTCGGGGCGTACCCCGTCGGAATCGGCGGGCACGGGCACGATCCGCAGGCCGGCCGCCCGGGCGGTGGCGAGCGCGCCCAGGTAGGTGGGCGACTCGACGAGCAGGGTGTCGCCGGGCGCGGTGAGGGCGCGCAACGCCGAGGAGAGCGCGGCCTGCCCGCCGGGGCAGATCACCATGTCGTCGGCGCGCAACCCGCCGCCGGCCTCGCGGGCGAACCAGGCCCGCAGGTCCGCCCGCCCCTCGGCCGGACCCCGCTGCCAGGACGCCGGCTGCCGGGCCGCACGGGTGAGGGCGGCGCCGAGCGCGGCGGCCGGTTGCAGGTCCGCGTCGAGGTAGCCGCCGGAGAGGGGGATCGCGCCCGGCGGTGGTAACGCCAGTAGCGCCTGCATCTCCGCCTCGCCGGCCGGGCGGGGTCCGAGCGCGACGGTCTGCCAGGACAGGTCGGGGGCGCTGCGGTGCTCCGGCGGGGCGGCCACGAAGGTGCCCCGGCCGGTCCGCGCCTCCACCACACCCCGGGCCACCAGCTGACGGATCGCCGCCGTGACGGTGACCGGGGAGGCCTGGTGCCGGGCGCTCAACTCGCGTACGGAGGGCAGCCGGGCCCCGGGTGTCGCGGCGGCCACGACGCGGAGCAGATCTTGGACGACGCGTTCCGCCGCGTTACCCTGGTCCATGAGAGACGAGAGTAGCGTTACTGCGCCCGGATCGGTAACGGCGGGCCGGGCGGCGGGCCTGGCCCTCGGGGCGCTGGGCGTGGTCGGCTTCAGCATGTCCCTGCCGGCCACCCGGGTCGCCGTGCAGCAGCTCGACCCGTGGTTCGTGGCCTTCGGCCGGGCCGTCGGAGCGGCCCTGCTCGCCGGGGCGTACCTGTGGGTCGTCGGCGCGGCCCGGCCCACCCGCGACCAGTGGCGCCGGCTCTGCGTCGTCGCCCTCGGCGTGGTGGTGGGCTTCCCGCTGTTCACGTCGCTGGCCCTGCGGCACCAGAGCTCCGCGCACGGCGCGGTCGTCATCACCCTGCTGCCCGCCGTGACCGCCGTGTTCGCGGTGCTGCGCGCCGGTGAGCGCCCACCCCGACCGTTCTGGCTCGCCAGCGCCGGCGGGCTGCTGGCGGTGCTCTCCTTCCTCGCCGCCAGCGGCGCGGTCCACGGCGGCCCGTCCCCGGCCGACCTTTTCCTGCTCGCGGCGGTCGTCCTCTGTGGCCTCGGGTACGCCGAGGGCGGCGCGCTCGCCCGCGACCTGGGTGGCGCAAGGACGATCTGCTGGGCGTTGCTGCTGGCCCTGCCCGTCACGGTGCCGGTCACGGTGCTGGCCGGTGTCGCCCACCCGCCGACCGCCGACGCCACCACCTGGGCGGCGTTCGGCTATCTCACCGTCGTCTCCATGTTCCTGGGCTTCGTCGCCTGGTACGCGGGCCTGGCCCGGGGCGGCATCGCGCGGGTCGGCCAGGTCCAGCTGGCGCAGCCGGTGCTGACCCTGGTCTGGTCGGCGCTGCTGCTCGGCGAGCGGGTCACGCCGGCCTCCGTCGCGGCGGCGGTGGTGGTGCTGGCCTGCGTCGCGGTGATCCAGCGCAGTCGGCAGGCGGGTCGGCCGGCCCGTGGTGCGCGGGCCACGCCACTCGCGGGCCTGGTGAGCGGGGTGCGGGTTCCGGCAGTATTGCCCCGTCGGTCCCGCAGCTCGAACCGGGGGTAGCCAGGCCATGACGCGGCACCCGCATTGACGTGCCCACATTCTGCGTGATCAGGGCCTTCCTGGTAAGCCCCGCGGCGGCATCCGCTCCGGACGTCCGATGCGGACGGTCTCGCCGGTGCTCGGTCACCATCGGCCCAGGCCGGTCAGCGCTGCGCGGTCGGCGAGGGAGGGGCGCTGCCGCCGCGCGGCGCCTCGCCGGCCATCAGCCGGCTGATCTCCGCCCGGTCGGCGGCGGACGGCAGCCCCCACTCCGGGCGGTAGCCGTACACCTCGTGCAGTGGCCGGGAGCCGGTGCGGCCGTCGAGGATCTCCACCGCGGAGGTGTCGATCAGCCCGGGGTGCTCCACGCCGCAGGCCTCGGCGACCTTGACCAGGTCCCGCCGCAGGGTCCGCAGGTAGTTGGCGGCGCGCACCGACTTGCTGGCCGGGTCGAGGCCGCGGGCCAGCCAGGCGTTCTGGGTGGCCACGCCGGTGGGGCAGGTGTCGGTGTGGCACTTCTGGGCCTGGATGCAACCGATCGCCAGCATCGCCTCCCGGCCCACGTTGACCAGGTCGCAGCCGAGCGCGAACGCCACGATCGCGTTGTCCGGCAGGCCGAGCTTGCCGGCGCCGGCGAAGACCACCCGCTCGTGCAGGTCCCGTTCGGCGAAGGTCCGGTAGACCCGGGAGAAGCCCTGCTGGAACGGCAGCGACACCGAGTCGGTGAAGATCAGCGGCGCGGCGCCGGTGCCGCCCTCACCGCCGTCGACGGTCACGAAGTCGACCCCCCGGTCGGTGTCGCGCATCAGGTCGGCCAGCTCGGTCCAGAAGCCCAGGTCACCCACGGCGGACTTGATCCCCACCGGCAGGCCGGTCTCGGTGGCGAGCAGCTCGACGAAGTCCAGCAGGCTGTCGCAGTCGGAGAACTCGGCGTGCCGGGACGGGCTGACGCAGTCCCGGCCGGCCGGGACGCCCCGGGTCGCCGCGATCTCCGCCGACACCTTCGCCCCGGGCAGCAGCCCGCCGAGGCTGGGCTTGGCGCCCTGGCTGAGCTTCACCTCCAGGGCCCGCACCGGTGCCCCGGCGACGACCTCCTTGAGCCGGTCCAGGCTGAACCGGCCGTGCTCGTCGCGGCACCCGAAGTACGCCGTTCCGAGCTGGAAGACCAGGTCACCGCCGTTGCGGTGGTACGGCGAAAGGCCGCCCTCGCCGGTGTTCTGCCAGCAGCCGGCCAGCGCGGCGCCCTTGTTGAGCGCCTGGATCGCGTTGCCGGACAGCGAGCCGAAGCTCATCCCGGAGATGTTCACCACCGACTCGGGCCGGAACGCCCTCGCCCGGCCCCGGGCGCCGCCGAGCACCTTGGCGCAGGGCAGCCGCACGTCGTGCCCGGCGGCCGGCGTGGACGGCGGAACCGCCGCGCCGAACGTCTTGTGCTTGATGATCGGATATCCGGGGGTGTGCTCGATGTCGTTGTCCGTGCCGAAGCCGAAGTAGTTGTTCTCCTGCTTGGCCGAGGCGTACACCCAGCGGCGCTGGTCGCGGGTGAACGGCCGCTCCTCGTCGTTGGCCGCGACGATGTACTGCCGCAGCTCCGGCCCGATCGACTCCAGCAGGTAGCGGGCGCGGCCCAGCAGCGGGAAGTTGCGCAGCAGCGCGTGGTCGCGCTGGGTGAGGTCGCGCGCGGCGAGGGCCGCGAGAGCGGCGGCGGCGACGGGTACGGCTCGGCGGGCCCAGGTCATGCCCGTCAGTCTCCCCGTGATCGTGGCGGTCCGCACGGCTCACCCGGGCTTGCCGACCTTGCCGAGTGGGTACCACGGCCGCCATGAGCAGCAGCCTGGCCGACCCGCGCGCCGTGCCGTCGACCGCCGAGCGGGTGGGCACCGTCGCCGTGGTCGCCCACCGCCGTAAGACCCTCGGCGGTGGGCTGGCCGAGCTGCGCGCCACGCTCGCCGACGCCGGCATCACCGACCCGATCTGGTACGAGGTCCCCAAGAGCCGCAAGGCGCCGAAGACGGCCCGCAAGGCGGTGCGCAAGGGCGCCGAGCTGGTCTTCGTCTGGGGCGGCGACGGCATGGTGCAGCGCTGCGCCGACGCCCTGGCCGGCTCCGGGGCGACGATGGCGATCCTGCCGGCGGGCACCGCCAACCTCTTCGCCACCAACCTCGGCATCCCGCACGACCTCACCGAGGCGGTCCGGATCGGCCTGCTCGGCCGGCGCCGCGCCCTGGACCTGGGCCGGGTCAACGGCGAGCACTTCGCGGTGATGGCCGGCGCCGGGTTCGACGGGGAGATGATCGCCGAGGCGGACCGCAAACTCAAGGGCCGGCTGGGTCGTCTCGCGTACGTCTGGACCGGCCTGCGGCACGTGCGCGGCGAGCCGGTGCGGATGCGGGTCCGGGTCGACGGGGCCGACTGGTTCGACGGCGAGGCCACCTGCGTGCTGTTCGGCAACGTCGGCACGATCACCGGCGGCATCCCCGCCTTCGACGACGCCCGTCCCGACGACGGATGCCTGGACGTCGGCGTGACCACCGCGACCGGCGCGATCCAGTGGGCCCGCACGCTGGGCCGGATGGCCGGCGGCCGGTCGGAGGACTCGCCGTTCGTGCGGATCACCCGGGGCCGCCGGATCACGGTGCGGTTCGGCGCGCCGATGACCTATGAGCTGGACGGGGGCGCCCGCGGCGAGACCGACCGGCTGAAGGTCCGGGTGGTGCCGCGGGCGCTGACCGTCTGCTGCCCCGACTCCCGGCCGGAGGAGGGCGCGGCGGGCTGACCGGTCCGGCTCAGGCCCGGCGGGCGGCCCGGTGCGACAGTGAGCTCGGCGCGTCGACGCCCGCCTCGTCGCTCACCCCGACGCCCAACCGCTCGACCAGTTCGCCGCCGAGCCAGGCCGTCCCCAGGGCCAGGATCGGCCCGAGGGCTGCCACGTCGGCTGTACGCGGTGGGGGCGGCCTCGTCGACGCCCCCACCGCCGTCCGCCTCACCCGGTCAGTCCTGGGTGAACGACTGGCGCACCACCCCGCCGACCAGGGCGCACCAGGTGGTGGTGGAGACCTTGCCGTTGGTGTCCAGTCCGTGCAGCTCCTGGAGGTCCTGGAGGGCCTTCTTGGTCACCCAGTCGTACTGGCCGGTGACCGCCACATCGGTCCAGCCCTTGGAGTTGAGCATGAACTGCACCGCCTGCACGGGGATCCCGGTGGCGTCCTTGCCCAGCTCCGGGGCGAGCGTCTCCCAGGTGGGGCCGGTGAGGGTCGCGTCGACGTCGACCGGGATGCCGTTGCGGGACTGCCAGTCCTGCACGGCCGCCACGGTGGCCGCGTCGAAGACGCCGGTGACCGGCACGGGGTAGCCCCGGTAGGTGAGCAGGTACTGCGCCACCCGTACCACCGGGCCGCCGACGAAGCGCCAGATGTCCGGCCAGCGCCGGGCGGGCACGTCGGCCAGGTCGGTGCCGAGGGCGGTGAAGACGCGGCGGCGCAGGGCGGGGAACTCCCGGTAGAACATCGCGCCGGGGCACTGGGTGGCGCGGAAGTCCCAGTGGCCGAAGATGTCGTGGGCGTGCAGCCCGTACTGCCGGCAGATGGTGGTGCAGAGCGTGACCAGCGAGTCGAGCAGCTGCTGCGGCGGGGTGTCGGTGACGTAGGTGCCCTCGTTCTCGATGCCGATCGCCCGGCCGTTCTCGCCGGGGCAGTGCGCCGAGATCATCTGCCGGTCGCCGACGCCGAGGCGCTCCAGGCTGCCGTGCCGTCCCTCCAGGACGTACCCGCCCCGGCTGACCGTGAAGTGCTGGCCGGTGTCGGACCAGTGGTTGACGTCCAGGTGCAGGTCCTGGCAGTCGCGGGCGAGCTGCTTGGCGTGCTCCTCGGAGTAGTCGGTGACGTTCGGGAACGCCATGTGGTGCAGCATGATCTTGTTGGTGGCGATGGCGCTGATCGACAGCGGGTCGGCCGGCGGGCGGGCGCCCCACTCGTCGCAGCTGATGATCCAGTCGAGGTCGGCGCCCGCGGCGGCCCGGGCGGCCGACGGAAGGGCGAGCTCGCTGCCGACGACCGCGACCGCGGCGGCGCCGAGACCGGCCCGCAGCAGGGTCCGGCGGTCGAGTTCGGGGTGGTCGAAGTGCATGACGTCTCCTCAGTGGCCAGCGCGGGCACGCCGGGGTGCGTGAAAAGGAACTCCAACAGCTACGCGTGCAGTGGAGGATATTGCCAACGGCGGTCGGACGCCAGAGGCTGCGGCGATCGAAGCCCGTCGACGGGAAGTGCGTCCGCGCCGGCCCGCGGGCGGCCGGGTCCTACGCTCGGGGGGTGGCCCATCCCGTACCGCAGCGCCCGCCGCGCCGGTTCCACTCCGACGACATCCTCAGCGGTCGGGTGAACCTCGACCCGTACCCGTTCCGGTACATCATGGTGACGCCGTCACCCGGCGCGATGGTGAGCAACACCCTCTCCCTCGGCGCCGGCACGCTCGCCGAGGTCGACCGGCTGCTCGCCGCCGTGGAGTTCCTGGAGACCCGCAACTGGGAGCTGGTCAATCTGGAGCAGGGCGGGCTGGTCGCCTTCCTGCGCCGGCGATATCCGGCCCCCTGATCGGTGGTGCGGGCACCGCGCGGTGGCGATGGTCGACTATGGTCGTCGGCGTCACTCAGCACGGGGGTGCGTGGCCGCACGGTCGCGTGGCCGGCCGCCGGACCCGTGCCGGCCAGCGGGGGAGCGGATGCCCTACCACGAGCAGCACGGCGCGGACGACCCGCGCCTGGACGACGCCCGGGAGTTCCTGGCCCGGATGGAGCGCCACTTCGGCCAGGCGCGCCCCGGTGAGGACGTCGGCGGGTACGGCCCGGTCTCCGGCACCGACGTCACCGGCTCGGTGACCTGCCTGGTCGACACCGACGGTGACCTGGTCGACCTCTGGCTCGACCCGGGCTGGTGGCGGGCAGTCGGCCCGGCCGGTGTCGGTGCGGCCCTGCTTGCTGCCCTGGACTTCGCCCGCTCCAAGCTCGGCGTCGCCCGCGCGGTGGCCGAGCGGTACGGCCACGAGCTGCCCGCCCCCGCCGCACCGCCGAGCGCGCAGCACCTGATCCCGCCGCCCACCGCACCGCTGCCCGACCCCGACTCGCCCCGCTACCTGGAGGCGATCTCGGAGAAGATCGACCGGGGCTTCGCGATCCTCGACGCGACCCAGCGGCTGAGCCGGCAGGCCGCCGAGCCGGACCGGCAGCTGGTCGCCGGGCCGTACGGGATCGTCCGGGTGGGCGTGGCCGGTGGCGCGGTCGTCTCCGCCGAGGTCGACGGGTACGACCTCGGGCCGGCCGACGGTGACCGGATCGCCGCCGACGCCCTGGCCGCGCTGCGCGAGGCGGCGCGGCTGACCATCGCCGTGCGGCGCTGAGAAGGAGGAGGACCATGGGCGACTACTCGCGGGCCAAGGTGCAGGTGGCCACGGAGGCCATCCGGGCGGAGGCGGTCAAGTGGCGCAAGCTCTCCGACCGGATGGAGGCCGTCGCACGGACCACCGCCGACCAGGATCTCTCCCCGTTGGCCTTCATGGTGCCCGACCAGGTGATCGGCGGGATCTCGGCGGCCGACCTCCAGAACGCCTACCAGAAGATGCACAGTCAGCTCACCACGTTGTTCCGGGATGCGGTGACCGAGTTCGATCAGTTCGCCGGTGCGCTCAACCGCAACGCCGACTGGTACGAGCGCGCCGAGGAGGACAACATCGCCAACTTCGACAAGATCTGGTCCGCCTGACCCCCGGAACCGACAGGAGCCGTCGTGCCGCCGCAAAGTACGGAGTTCGCCCCCACCATCCTGCTCGCCTACCGCAAGGGCACCGAGCTGGTGGAGGATGCGCTCAGGAAGATCCGGGACAGCTGGAACGAGCTCGTCGGCAAGGTCAACGGGCTGCTCGCGAAGGTCGAAGAGGAGCTGAACAACGACAGCATCTGGGCGACCATCTCCGAGTGGTGGACCGAGAAGATCGCCAACGCGGTCCGGGCCGTCCACGAGAAGATGGAGATCATCCAGAAGAGCGTCAGCACCGTCCTGGAGCGTGTGGAGAAGGCCGTCCAGGGCTCGGTGCCGATCGGTTCGCTCTTCGAGACCGGCTTCCGGTACACCACCGGCGTGCTGACCCCCCTGTCCGAGATCGGCAACGACATGGGCGGCGGCCACAACCTCGCCTACTGGCAGGGGCCGACCAAGGAGGTCTACACCCAGGAGGTGGAGAAGCAGACCAGCGCGGTGGACGCCAGCGTCGGCAAGGTCAAGGCCACCAGTGAGTGGCTCGCCGACGTGGCGACGGCGAACACGGCGTACATCGCCGAGCTGGGCGAGCGTGGCGCCAGCGTGGCCGGCTCCATCCTGGCCACCGCCATCGACGTCGGCGCGATCGGCGCGGGCGCGGTCACCCAGGCGCCGCTGGCCCTGCAGGACCTCGCCGGGACCATCGGCACCGCCACCACCGAGACGCTCGCCTACGCGGTCAACCTCGGCAAGCGGCTCGCCGAGGTGCTCCAGTCGATCAACACGCTGGCCAACGAGATCGCCGACCACAGCGGCGAGCTCAGCGGCGGCCGCTGGCCGCAGTCCGTGACCGGCTGACCCACCAGGAGGAGCCCGCGTGCGCGCATCCCGTCTCGTCACCGCCGTCGCCCTGCCCGCCCTGCTGTTGGCGGCCGGCTGTGGTTCCACCGCCGACGACGCAGAGCAGCCCGATCCCGCGCCGACCACGGCCGCCGTCGGAACGCCGCCGGTCACCGAGGCGGCGACCAGCGGTGCCCGGTGGAGCGGGCTCACCCAACGCTGCCCGGCGTTGACCAGCGCGGCGGCCCGGACGTGGCAGGCCACCGGGGCGGGGACCCCGGACCGGACCGAGTCCGGCGACGGGACGTACGTGACGACCGCCGGCTGCGCGTGGGGCGCCGCCGCCCAGGGCGGCCGTCCCGGGGTCAACGCCAAGGTGACCGTCTACCTGCGCGTGCCGGCCGGCGGGGACGTGACGAAGGAGGCGACCTCGCAGCTGGCCGGGCTGCTCGCCGGGATCCGCGCCGAGGCCGGCGAGGCGAGCAACGGCGGGCGGACGGTGCTGGTGCCCGAGGCGACGCCGGGCGACGAGGCGTTCACCGTGCTCTACCCCGCGGAGAGGGTGGCCGCGACCACCGTCCGGTCGGCGAACGCGGTGGTGACCGTGCGGCTCCTGCTGGGCCGCTCGCCGGAGAATCGGCTGCCGGTGGTCACCGGGCAGCTGCGGGCGCTGCGCCCGCAGCTGCGCGAGCTGGCCGCGGACGTCCTGGACGACCTGCGCTGAGCGGCCGGGGGACCGGCACGGCCGGGTCCGCCGCTGCCGCTCCGCGCCGTCCGGTCCCGACCCGCCGCAACGGCGGCAGCGCCGCGCAGCGACCGACGGCCGGCGGGCAGGAGTGACCGGCGCCGCGGCGGGTATGCGCGGCGCCGGGAGGCGGGGGCCTCCGGGAGCGAGGGGTCATGGGAAGCGCCGCCGCCTTCATCGGCCTGGTCGTCGTCGTGGTCCTGGTGGTGCTGCTCGGGTCGCTGAGCGTCCGCCTGGTCCAGCAGTACCAGCGGGGGATCGTGTTCCGGTTCGGCCGGGTGCTGGACCGCATCCGGCAGCCCGGTCTGCACCTGATCGTGCCGATCGCGGACCGGATGGTCCGGGTCAGCATGCAGACCACCGTGATCGGCGTGCCGGCGCAGGGCGCGATCACCCGGGACAACGTCACCCTGACCGTGGACGCGGTCGTCTACTACCGGGTGGTGGACCCGGTGAAGGCCCTGGTCAACGTGCGGGACTATCCGTCGGCCGTGCTCCAGGTGGCGCAGACGGCGCTGCGGTCGGTGATCGGCAAGGCCGACCTGGACACCGTCCTCGGTGACCGGGAGCGGATCAACGCCGAACTCAAGTCGGTGATCGACGCCCCGACCGAGAAGCCGTGGGGGCTGCTGATCGAACGGGTGGAGGTCAAGGACGTCGCGCTGCCCGAGGGGATGAAGCGCTCGATGTCCCGGCAGGCCGAGGCGGAGCGGGAACGCCGGGCGCGGGTGATCGCCGCGGACGGCGAGTACCAGGCGTCCCGGCGGCTCGCCGACGCCTCCCGGGCGATGGCCGACACTCCGGGGGCGTACCAGCTGCGGCTGTTGCAGACGGTGGTGGACGTGGCGGCGGAGAAGAACAGCACCCTGGTGATGCCGTTCCCGGTCGAGCTGCTGCGGTTCTTCGACGAGTTCGCCAACGGCACCCGGCAGCAGCCCGCCCCGGCCGCCGGGCAGCCGGCGACCCCGGCCCGGCAGCCGGCGACGCCGGTGCCGGCGCCCGACAGCGTCGGGGCGGGCGACGGGCACCGTGGCCACCCGGAGACCCGGCACTGACCGGGCAGCGCATATACCGATAGCCGGTATATTCTGCCGGCATGGCAGAGAGCCCGTTACGGGAACCCACCTTCCTCATCCTCACCGCGCTGGCCGAGACACCGCTGCACGGGTACGCCGTCATCGAGGACGTCCTGCGCATCTCCGACGGCCGGGTCCGGCTGCGCGCCGGCACCCTCTACGCCGTCCTGGACCGGCTGCGCGCCGACGGACTCATCGAGGTCGAGCGGGAGGAGGTCGTGCAGTCCCGGCTGCGCCGCTACTACCGACTCACCGCGCTGGGCGCCACCCGGCTCGCCGCCGAGGTCGACCGGCTACGGCACAACGCCGACGCCGCGGGCGCCCGGCTGCGCCGCAGCGGCCTGCTCGTGGACGGGGGCCCGGCATGAGCGACCTCGAACGCCGCTACCGCCGGCTGCTCGCCGTCTACCCGTGGCAGCACCGCCGGGTGTACGAGGAGGAGATGCTCGCCGTCCTCCTCGCCGGGGCCCGGCCCGGTCAACGCCGGCCCGCCGCCGCGGACGTCCGCAACCTGCTGGTGGCCGGCGTCGCCACCCGGCTGCGGCTGGCCGGGCGGGAGCTCACCCGGCCGGCGTGGGCCGACGCCGCCGCGGTCACCGGCCTGCTCGCCACGCTGGTCCTGCTCGCGCTCGCCGCCCGCACCATGGCCGGCCGGCTGGTCCCCGGGCCGTGGGTGCCACCGGGCAACGTGCCCGGCCCCGACCTCGTCGACTGGTTGCGGCTGGCCGGCTGGGCTTCGGTCGCCATCGCCGCGCTGGCCGGGGCGCGGGTCCTTGCCGCCGGCCTCTCCTGGGCGGGGCTGGCCGTCTGGTCATGGTGGCTGCTGACCCACTTTCCCGCCAGCCCGGTCCTCGTGGTCGACCTCTTCCCGCAGGTGGCGGTCGCCGTGATCGGAGCCGCCACCCTGACCGTTCCGGCCCCGCGCCGCCGGGCCGCGGCCCTGCTCGGCGTACGGCGTCTGGCGGTGCTCGTCCTGACGCCGTTGACGGCGGTGGGAGTGCTGGCGGCCAACCGACTGGCTCAGCCGGAGATGGTGCCGCACCGCGACTACACCTCCTACGTCCTCTACGACCTGGAGGCGAGCACCCAGCTGGCCGTCTGGCTATACGCCGCCGCCCTCGCGGTGCTCGGCCTCGCCGTCCTGCTCGCCCTGGCCACCCTGGCCCCGCAGGTGCGCCGCCGGATCCTCGTGCTGGCGGCCCCGGTGGCGGCGTTGATGCTGCTGATCGACACGGGGCTGGCCGGTTGGGTCGCCTCCAACGCACACATGGGACATCCGATTCCGCTCGTGCCGGCACAGTGGACCGGCATCCTGCTGGTGCCCGTGATCACCTTCCTGGCCGGGGTGCTGCTGGTCCGCCGCCGGGAGGAGACCCTGCGGATGGTGGCCCTGGGCCGGGCCGCCGACCGGGAGCGGCCCGCCGGGTGAGTCGACGCCGGTGGTCCCGGGCTCAGACCGGGACCACCGGCTCCCGCCCGTCGCGCTGCTCCGGCAGCGGCTCGGCGGCGGGCTCCGCCGGCTTTGGCAGAGTGAACACGAAGCGCGCACCGTCGGCGTACCCGTCGTCCAGGTGCAGCGTCCCGCCGTGGTACTCGACGATCTTCTTGCAGATGGCCAGGCCGATCCCGGTGCCGTCGTAGGTGCCGCGCGGGTGCAGTCGCTGGAAGATCAGGAAGATCTTGTCGGCGAACCTCGGGTCGACCCCGATGCCGTTGTCGGCGACCGCGAACGACCAGCCCGCCGGCTCCTCGGTGACGGTGACCCGCACCCGTGGCGGCCGATCCGGGCTGCGGAACTTCACCGCGTTGCCGAGCAGGTTCTGCCAGAGCATGGTGAGCAGGGTCGGGTCGCCGCGCACCACCGGCATCGGGTCGGCCTCGATCTCGGCGCCGGCCTCGGCGACCGCGCCGGAGAGGTTGGAGCGGGCCTGCGTGAACACCTCTTCCAGGTCCACCTCCCGCTCGTCGCCGTAGATCCGGCCGATCCGGGAGAACGCCAACAGGTCGTTGATCAGGTCCTGCATCCGGGTCGCGCCGTCCACCGCGTACCCGATGTACTGCCGGGCCCGGTCGTCGAGCCGGTCGCCGTAGCGGCGCTGCAACATCTGGCAGAACGACGCCACCTTGCGCAGCGGCTCCTGGAGGTCGTGCGAGGCCACGTAGGCGAACTGCTCCAGGTCCTCGTTGGAACGGCGCAGCTCGTCGGCCTGCTGCTCCAGCGCGTCGCGGTCCCGGCGGCTGGACATCAGCGCGTCCACCACCGTCTGGCGCATGGTCTCCACGTCGGCGGTCAGCCGGGCGATGTCGGCCGGACCCTCCGGGCGCAGCCGGTGGTCGAACTCGCCGCCGGCCACCTGCCGCACCGACGCGCCGAGCCGGTTCAGCGGGCGCAGCACCGTCGTGCGTACCAGCGCCGCGATGACCACGCTGGACAGCAGCAGCGTCGCCAGCAGCACCACGAAGAACAGGTCACGCCGGGCCCGCGCCCGGTCCAGGTCCGCCCGACCGGCCGCCTGCACCCGGTCCAGCCGGCTCTCCAGCCGGGTCAGCGCGGTCCGGGCGGCGTCGAAGGCGACCCCGCCGCGCCGCACCACCGGCGCCAGGGCCGTCGCGGGCGTCCCGGCCCGCCGCTGGGCGATCAACCGGCCGGCGAACTCCGTCCGCCAGCGGTCGGCCAGCCCCACCGCCGCGTCCAGCTCCCGCAGCGCCGCCGGCTCGCCGTCGAGCAGGTCGCGCGTCCGGGCCGCCGTCGTGCGCTCGGTGCGTACCGCCTCGTCGTACGGGAGCAGCAGCGTCGGGTCGCCGGTGATGACGTACCCGTGCACCGCCACCACCTGCTCCAGCAGGCCGCTCTCCAGCCGCCCGACGGCGGTCCGGGCCGGGGCGATCCGGTCCGACAGCCGGTTCGACACGGCGGCCGTGTGGGCCAGCTGCGTCGCCCCGAACCCGCCACCGGCGAGCACCAGCACCGTCATCGTGAGCATCATGATGCTCAGCCACCGGCTGGTCGTCAGGCGGGCCCGCCGGCCGTCCCCCGCTGTGGAGCTGCTGTTCACCGCAGCAGGGTAACCGAACGGTGACGGCGTTTCCCGCCGAGCCGGCCAGGGTAGTGCCGCCCCGGTACGACCCGAGCTGACAGGCGTGGAGGAACCTCAGATGAAGGACAACTTCGGGGACGCGGTGGGTGACGCGCTCCGGTCGGTGATGCTGTTCCTGCCCAAGGCGGTCGCCTTCGTGGCGATCCTGGTGGTCGGCTGGCTGATCGCCAAGGCGGTGCTGAAGATCGTCGACAAGGTCCTCGAGCGGGTCCACTTCGACCGGGCGGTCGAGCGCGGCGGCGTCAAGACCGCCCTGGCCCGGTCCCGCTACGACGCCAGCGACATCGTCGCCAAGCTCGCCTACTACGCGGTGCTGCTGGTGACCCTGCAACTGGCCTTCGGCATCTGGGGCCCGAACCCCATCTCGGACCTGATCGCCGGGGTGGTCGCCTGGCTGCCCCGCGCCTTCGTGGCGATCGTCATCGTCGTGGTCGCAGCCGCCATCGCCCGGGCCGTCAAGGACATCATCGGCGGCGCCCTCGGCGGCCTGTCGTACGGCCGGCTGCTGGCCACCGTCGCCTCGGTGTTCATCCTCGGGCTGGGCGTCATCGCCGCCCTCAACCAGATCGGGGTGGCCACCGCGGTGACCACCCCGGTGCTGATCGCGGTCCTGGCCACGGTCGGCGGCATCCTGGTCGTCGGGGTGGGCGGTGGCCTGGTCCGGCCGATGCAGAGCCGCTGGGAGTCCTGGCTCAGCCGGGCCGAGCAGGAGTCGACGGCGATCGCCACGCACGCCCGCGCCTACCGGGAGCAGCGCCGCGAGGCGGCGGCCCGGATCACCCCGCCGGCGGCCCCCGTCACCTCCGACGCCGAGCCGACCCAGCCGGTCACCCCGTACGACGCCACCGAGACCACCCAGGTCGTCTCCCGTTACGACGAGGCGGAGCTGACCCAGCCCGTCACCCCGTACGCGGACGCCGACCGCACGTCTCCGACCACGCCGGCCGACCCGACCGTGCCGAACCAGCCGGCGCCGCCGGTCGAGCGTCCGGGCGGCGACGCCGAGGCCACCATGATCATCCCGTCCCAGCAGGACGTCGACCGGTTCCACCGCTGACCGTCCCGGCTCGTCGTGACAGGGGGTGGGGCCGGTCCGGTCCCACCCCCTTCACCGTCGGCACGGGGCCGCGCCGACGCCGTCGGGGCGACTACCATCACCCCCATGACCTGGCGATGTTGATCCGTAGCCAGAGGCACTGACCGAGGGCCGCCGTGGCCGCCGCACCAGCCGGCGTCCACCTCGTCCCCAGGAAGGCCTCATGACTGTCACCACCGCGCGGGTGCCCGACACCAGCGTGCGCCGCTTGGCGGCCACCCTCTACGGCTACGCGTTCCTCACCGACGCCGTCCTGCTCTATCCGCTGTATCCGCTGCTGTTCAGCGAAACCGGGCTGTCGGTCGGGCAGATCTCCTCGCTCTTCGTCCTCTGGTCGGTCACCGCGATCGCGCTGGAGGTGCCCTCGGGCGCCTGGGCCGACGCCGTGTCCCGCCGGCTGCTGCTGTGCCTGGCCCCGCTGCTGGCCGGCGCCGGCTTCGCGGTCTGGGTGTTCCTCCCGTCCTACCCGGCCTTCGCCCTCGGTTTCCTGCTCTGGGGAGCCGGCGGGGCGTTGGCCTCCGGGGCGCTGGAGGCGCTGGTCTTCACCGAACTCGACCGCCTCGGCGCCGCCGGCCGGTACGCCCGCACCATGGGCCGGGCGAGGACGGCCGGGGTGCTCGGCACCCTGGTCGCCGCGGCGCTCGCCGGGCCGGCGCTCGCGGCCGGCGGCTATCCGGCCGTCGGGGTGGCCAGCGTGCTGGCCTGCCTGCTGGCCGCGGCGCTCGCCGGCCGGTTCCCCGAACACCACGGGCACGAGCCCGCCGGTGCGGGCGGTCCGACCGACGACACCCCGGCAGGCGGCGAGGCCGCCGAAGCGGGCTGGGGGGCCAGCCTGCGCGCCGGCCTCGCCGAGGCGCGCACCGTCCCGGCGGTCGGGGCGGCGGTGCTGCTGCTGGCGGTGGTCGCCGCGGTCTGGGGCGCGCTCGACGAGTACACCCCGCTGCTGATCCGGGAGGCCGGGGTGCCGGCCGCGGCGGTCCCGGCGCTGGTCGCGCTGGTCCTGGTCGGCGTCACCGTGGGCGGTCTGGCCGCGCCGCTGGGGGAGCGGCTGCGCCGACGCGGATACGCCGCCCTGCTGGCGGTCTCGGCGCTGGCGCTGGCCGTCGGCGCCGGCTCCGGCCGCCCGACCGGCCTGGTGCTGGTCGCCGCGGGGTTCGGCGGACTGCAACTGGCCACCGTGCTGGCCGACGCCCGGCTCCAGGCTCGGATCACCGGGCCGAGCCGGGCGACCGTCACGTCCCTGGCCGGGTTGGTCACCGACCTCGCCGTCATCGCCGTCTACGCCGGCTACGTGCCGGTGGAGGGCGTCGGCGGACACCGGTGGGCGTTCGCGGTCGCCGCGGCGGCGTACCTGGTGGTGGCCGGCTGCCTGCTCGTGGCCCGCCGGCCGGCTCAGTCGGGCAGGGCGTCCAGGTAGACCCAGCGGCCGTCCTCCCGGACGAAGCGGCTGCGCTCCTCCAACATGCCCGGCCGGCCCCCCTCCCGGTAGTGGGCGCGGAACCCGACGGTGCCCTCGGCGTCGAAGAGCCCACCACCGTGGGTGTCGCGCACCTCCAGGCGGACCCAGCGCTGGTCCGGGTCGAGGCGCAGCCGCGCCGGCCGGGTGCTGGAGTGCCAGCTGCGCAGCAGGTGGTCGGCGTCGCCGACGGCGAAGGCGCTGAACCGGGAACGCATCAGCGCCTCCGCCGTCGGGGCGTCCGCCTCGCCGTGGTGCAGCGGTCCGCAGCACTGCGCGTACGGCCGGCCGGAGCCGCAGGGGCAGGGTCGGTCGGCCGCGCTCGGCCGGTCAGCACGTCTCGACACCCCGACATTGTCCCCGATCGTCCGGCGCCGATCGGCGGCGCCCACCGCCGACCGCCACCGCCGGGTCCGACGATCGCGCTGCTCCGACGCTTCCCAGCACCCGTGGCGGGTGTCTACAGTCGATGGACCGGCGGGCGGAGCTGGTCGCCGGTTTCCCGCACCGAGGAGGTACGGCACATCGTGGTGTCTGTCCAGAGAAGGTTCGCCGGCGCCGTCGTCGGTGTCGTGGCTGCGTCGATGGCCCTCGCGGCCCCCGTCCAGGCCGATCCCAACAACAACTCCGCGAAGAAGCTCACCAAGGCGGTCACGGTGGACGGCGTCCTGCGCCACCTCGACGCGCTCCAGTCCATCGCCGACGCCAACGGCGGCACCCGCGCCTCCGGCACCCCCGGCTACCAGGCCAGCGTCGACTACGTCGCCGGGAAGCTGGAGGGGGCCGGCTACCAGGTGACCCGGCAGGCCTTCCCGTTCCCCTACTACGAGGCGCACGGGTCGTCCTTCGCCCAGGTGGCGCCGAACCCGACCACCTACACCGCGGGCGTCGACTACACCCTGATGACCTACTCCGGTCCGGGGGACGTCACCGGCGCGGTCGTGCCGGTCGACCTGAACCTCGCCGACCCGGCGGCGGCGACGTCCGGCTGCACGGCGTCGGACTTCGCCGGGCTGGACCTGACCGGCAAGGTCGCCCTCATCCAGCGCGGCGGCACCAACTGCGGCTTCGGGGTGAAGGCCACCAACGCCAAGAACGCCGGCGCGGCCGCGGTGATCATCATGAACCAGGGCAACGGCACCCGGGAGGCCAACCCGGACCGGTTCGCCCTCTTCTCCGGCACGCTCAGCGCCCCGGTCGGCATCCCCGCCATCTCGGTCTCCTTCGACACCGGCGCGCAGTTCGCCGCCACCGCCGGGCTGGTCGTGCGGATCGTGGCGGACACCGAGTCGGAGATCCGCACCACCTGGAACGTCGTGGCCCAGTCCCGGTACGGCCGCACCGACAACGTGGTGATGGCCGGCGCCCACCTGGACTCGGTGCCCGAGGGCCCCGGCTACAACGACAACGGCACCGGAAGCGCCGCGCTGCTCGAGGTCGCGTTGCAGATGGCCAAGGTGAAGTCGAACAACGCGGTGCGGTTCGCCTGGTGGGGCGCGGAGGAGCGGGGCCTGCTCGGCTCCAACCACTACGTCGCCGAGCTGACCGACGCGCAGATCGCGCAGATCGCGCTCTACCTCAACTTCGACATGGTCGGCTCGCCCAACTACGTGCTGGGCGTCTACGACGGTGACGACTCGGCCGCCACCGGCTCCGGGCCCGGCCCGGAGGGCTCGGCGCAGATCGAGTCGGTGTTCGAGCGGTTCTTCGCCGAGCGTGGCCTGGCCACCGTGCCGGCCGACTTCACCGGCCGCTCCGACTACGGGCCGTTCATCGCCGCCGGGGTGGACATCCCGGCCGGTGGCCTGTTCACCGGGGCGGAAGGGCTGAAGACCGTCCAGGAGGCCGCGCTCTTCGGCGGCATCGCGGGCAAGGCGTACGACCCCTGCTACCACCAGGGCTGCGACAGCCTCACCCCGGTCGCCGACGGCGCGGACGCCGACCTGTACGCGGCCCTCGACGCCGCGTACGGCCTGCACGGCAACGTCAACACCTTCGCGCTGGACGTCAACGCGGACGCGATCGCCACCGCGATCATCACGTTCGCGTTCGACACCTCGGCGGTCAACGGCGTACGGCGGGCCCCCGGCCGGTCGCACGACGCCGGGCACAGCGCCGGGGCGGGCGTCGACCCGCACTCGCACGGCGAACTTGCCGGCTGACCGACGCACCACATCCGGGGCCGGGTCCGCTGCCAGCGGGTCCGGCCCCGCTGCGTGGCGGCGTCAGTAGCGCACGGCCGCGCCGTCCGGCCCGGGTGCCAGCGGCGGCTCGGGGCGCCGGGCGGAGGCGGCCCGCAACCGGTCGAAGGGGGCGAGCCACGGTGCGCGGACGACGGCGTCCCAGGCCAGGGTGGGGAAGAACTGCCCCTCCGCCGGTTCGCCGCGCTCGCAGTCGCCGTCCGACTCACCCGGATGCTTCACCCACAGCAGCGCCGCGACCCGCTCCAGGTCCGGCCGGGTGGTGGGGGGATAGCCGAGCGCCCGCAGCGGCGGATTGCACGACTTGGCCTCCTCCGGCGGTCGGCCGGTGTTGCGGGAGGTGTCGATGAGCATCTCCCGGCCGTCGACCAGGTCGGAGACGGCCAGCCCCCACAGGTGGCTGAACTGGGTCAGCTCCCGGCCGCCCACGTTCACCGCGAAACCCTCGGCCCGGTCGATGCCGGCCCGGCGCAGCCGCTGCGCGGTCTCCGCGACGTCGAGCCGGTAGGGGCGCCCGGCGTCGAGGTAGACGTACTGCCCGGCGTCGGCGAGCCGGGTCACCGCGGCGGCCAGCAACGCCGCCCGCTCGTCGTCGAAGCACTCCGCGTCCAGGCCGCCGGGTTCCAGGATCACCGCCGTCTGGCGGTCACCGATCCGGCGGACCAGGTCACCGACGAACGCGTCGTAGGCGGCGCCGTCGGCCGCCCCCCAGCCCTCGCAGTCCCGGTTCGGCAGGTAGCGCACCACCAGCACCACCAGGGCGTCGGTCTGGTCGGCGGCCCGGAGCAGCCGGTCCAGCTCCGGCAGGTCCCGCGGCCCGCTCACCCAGCGCGCCTGCGGCCGGGTAGTGATCGGGTCCAGCCAGCCGGCGCCGTGCGCCCGCTGCCACTGCAGGGCCGGCAGGGCGGGGTCGACCGCCATGACGGCCCCGCGGAAGGGATGCCGCTGGACGGGCGGCTGCGCCTCGGGCGTGGTGGCCGCGCAACCGAGCGCGCCGACGAGCACCGTGACGAGCGTGCCGGTGAGGAGGGCCGTACGCATGTCGGACAACCTATCCGGCCGGGGCGACGGGAACCACGCCGGCTGGCACCCGCCGCGAAGGCCGTCCGATCCCGACCGTGCCCGGCCGGGTTCGGGCTCAGGGCACGCGGGTGGCGAAGACCACGACGTTGTCCAGGTAGTCGCCCCGGCGTACGTCGAACCGGCCCCCGCAGGTGACCAGCCGCAATCGTGACGCGGCGCCGCCGCCGTAGACCCGTTCGGTGGGGAAGCGCTCCTTCGGGTACGACCCGACCCCGTCCACCCGGAAGGCGACCGTCGTGGAATCGACCCGGTCGACCCGGATGGTGTCGCCGACCCGCAACCGACCCAGGTTGAAGAAGACCGCCGGGCCGCTCAGCGAGTCGACGTGTCCGACGATCACCGCGTTGCCGGCCTCGCCGGGGCTGACACCCGGCCGGTACCAGCCGGTGACCTCGGGCCGGTCCAGCGGTGGCACCTCCAGCCGTCCGTCGGCGTCGCCGGCCACCGGGACCACGTCGGCGCTGACGTGGATCGCCGGGATCGTGACCCGCACCGGCGCGGAGCGGGGGAGCGTGTCCCCGGCGGGGGCCGACGGCTCCGGTGCGACCGTGGCGGCCGGCGGCCGGGGCGGCGGCGCGGGCTCCAGGCCCACCCCGGCGGCGAGCAGCGCCAGCCCGGTCGCCCCGGCCACGGCGATCGCGGCGACCGCCGACCGGGTCGTGGGCGCCGGGGAGCCGGCGCGGTTCGGCGATGGCAGGGCCGCACCTCCGTCCGACGGGGGTCGCCGGTGCCCGCGCCGGTGTCACCGGCGCGGGCACCCGTTCTCCGATGGTGGGTACGGGCGTCAGGCCATCGCGCCGGCGTGGCGCCGGCGGCGCAGGAGCACGACCAGGCCGGTGGCGCCGGCGCCGAGGAGCGCGCCGCCCGCGCCGAACGCGACCGCCGCGCCCGTGCCGGTGCCCCCACTGCCCCCGGCGCCGGCGGGCGCGCCACCGATCGGCGTGACGCTGAACTGGGCGCTGCCGGCCGAGCTGCCGTCACCGCAGGTGGCGGCCACCGTGTACGTGCCGAGGGTGAACCCGGCGGTGAAGAGCTCGGCGCTCAGCCCGCCGCCCGCGGCGGCGGTGGTGGACCGGACGTTCTGGTCACGGTCGGGCCCGGTGACGCGGAAGATCGCGTCGCCGTCCTTCGGGTTGCACGTCTTGGCGGTGAGCACGACCGTTCCGCCGACCGGCGTGGTGGCCGGTGACACGGTGGTCTCCGCGAGGGCGATGGCCGGGAGCAGGAGCGCGCCGAGACCCACGCCGACCGCCGCAGAGCCGAGAACTGCCTTTGCCTTCATACGCGTCTTCCCTCACTTTTCGTCCGCTGACTGCGTGGGACGTCGTTCGGGTGGCCAACTCCGTGACTAGCACCGGTGTGGCCAACACTAGGCCGGTTGACCCGTCCAACCAGGGAAAATGAGAATTCCTCTTTGCCGTCCCGTGTCCGCCCCATCGCCACCCGGGTGCGGACATGCCGGCACGGATGCCGCCGAGGACAGGGGCGGTCGAACGCGACCGGCTCCCCGGGGCCTGCTGGCGCTGATCGACGAGGTCGGCGGCCGGCTGAAGCGCCGGCGGGTCGCCGTTCGGGACGGCGGCCGCGAACACCGACGGCCCGGGCGTCACCGCCCGGGCCGTCGACCCCCGTTCGCGCCGCGGCTCAACCGGCGACCGGTGCCTCCACCGGCCGCCGCCGCAGCGCGTACGCCAGCACCGCTGCGGCCAGCAGCGGCCCCCACACCGGGAACGGGAAGAACAGCAGCCCGAACGCGACGCCCCGCAGCCCCTCCCCGAACCCGCCGGTCTCCACGGCGTGCAGCAGCAGCCCCGGCGCCGCCACACAGGTGGCCGTGGCCACCAGGCCGCCCGGCGCCACCGCCCACGTGACCGGCACCGGCCGGTGGCCGAGCACCGGCACCCAGCCGGGGACCACCTCGCCCCAGCGGCTGACCAGGCCGACGGTGAGCACCGCGCCGATCAGCGCCGCGCAGCCCAGCGCCCCGCCCTGCAACCGCAGCGCCGGATCGTCGATGTCGCGGTCCAGGCCGATCGCCCACGGCGTCAGCCAGGTCAACCGGACGAACGCGTACGGCAGCGGGCACAGGGCCGCGCCGAGCGCCGCCACCCGCCCCCAGCGGCGGGCCCGCTCCGGCCGGGCCCACCCCGGGCGGCCGCCGGTCCGTCCCGCCCGCAGCAGCCGGTACGCCACCGCGCCCCACGCCCCGGCGAGCGCCGCCATGGCGAGCCCCCAGAGCAGCCGGGTGCCGTATTCGGCGAAGGCGTGCAGCACATTGCGCGTGAACCGCAGCAGCACCCCGGGGTCGACCGGGCCGGCGAGCACCGCCACGGTGGCGAGCAGCAGCAGCGCCGCCCCGGCGAGCCGTCCCCACCGCCCACCGCGTACGCAGGCCAGCACGATTCCCGTGGTCACGACGAGCGGGGCGCCCAGCGCGAGGGCGTACCCGAGCAGGCTGATCAGGGACGTGTCCGCCATGACCAGGGCGAAGAACCCGGCCAGCCCGGCCGCGAGTGGACCGGCCGCCCGGTGGCCGGGCGCGGGACGGCCGGCCAGGACGGCGATGGCCAGCCCGAGCGCCGCGGCCGCCAGCAGCGTTCCCCCGGCCACCGCGACGGGCAGGTCGTGGGTGACCGACATGGTCACCCGGTCCGTGGCGCCGAACGGGTAGGTCGACGGCCGGGCCAGCCAGCCGGCGCCGATGCCGCCGGTGACCAGCGCGACGACGGCCGCCGCCGTGGCCGGGCCGCTGCGGTGCGGGCGTGGGGTCTGCATGCCCACGACGCTAGGAGCGGCCCCGACGCGGCGACTCCCCCTGGAACGGGAGGTCTGCTCCCTCCCGGGAGTCACCGGGTGGCGGAGGCGTACCTCGGTCACCGCGGGCCGTGCGAGGTGATCGCGGCGATCCACAGCGCCCGCATCCGGTCCTGGTGCCGCCGGCTCAGCAGGGCGAAACACACCGTCACCACCAGCAGGTCGGACGGCGCGCCGACCACCTCCACCTGGATGGCCCCGGCGCGCCCGGACACGGTGCGGGCGGAGATCTCCCGGTCCCCGTCGGTCAGGACACCCCGGTAGTGCCGCCACCCCCGGCCGACCGACCAACGTGCGGGGGCGTCCCGGCCGGCCAGCCGGGCCAGCGGCGGCTCCAGCTCCACGGTGGTGACTCCGGCCGGTCCCGCGACGACCCGGCAGCGCCGGCGCCCCTGGGACCGCAGCGCCCAGCTCCCCTCGGCGGTCGTCGCCTCGGCCCGGACCAGACCTCGACCGGCGTGCAGCGTGCCGCGCGGGGTGGCCCCGTCGGTCAGCTCCCAGGAGCGACGGGTGGTCCGGTGCAACGTCAGCGTGCTCATCTCGGCTCCGTTCGTGTGCGGGAGGGGCGGTCAGTCGACCGGTGGGGCGGGGCGGACCAGCCCCACCTCGTAGGCGAGGACGACGGCCTGGACCCGGTCGCGCAGACCCAGCTTGGTCAGCACGGCGGAGACGTGGGTCTTCACCGTGGCGGTGCTCAGGTGCAGCCGGGCGGCGATCTCGGCGTTGGACAACGCCCCGGCGACCAGGGTGAGGATCTCCACCTCGCGGGCGGTCAGGGCGGCCAGCCGGCGGGCGGGCGTACCGGCGCCGGGCAGCCGGTCGGCGAACCGGTCCAGCAGCCTTCGGGTGACGCCCGGGGCGAGCAGGGCGTCGCCGCGGGCCACCACCCGGACCGCCTCGGCCAGCTCGCCGGGGCGGGTGTCCTTGAGCAGGAAGCCGCTCGCCCCGGCGCGCAGCGCGGCGTAGACGTACTCGTCGAGGTCGAAGGTGGTCAGGATGACCACCCGGGCGGGGTCGCCGGCGGCCACCAGCTCGCGGGTCGCGGCGATGCCGTCCTGCCGGGGCATCCGGACGTCCATGAGGACGACGTCCGGGCGGGTCCGCCGCACCACGTCGACGGCCGCCCGCCCGTCAGCGGCCTCCCCGACCACCGTCAGGTCGGGCCGGGCGTCGAGGATCATCCGCAGGCCGGCGCGGATCAGGTCCTGGTCGTCGGCGACCACCACCCGGATCGTCATCGGGCCACCCGTACCGGGATCCGTGCCCGCACCCGGAAACCGCCGGCGGGCAGCGGGCCGGCGTCGAGGGTGCCGCCGAGCAGCCGGGCCCGTTCCCGCATGCCGAGGATGCCGTGCCCGTCGGCGGCCCGCCGGGCCGGTGGCACGGGACCGTCGTTGACCACCTCCAGGCGCAGCTCACCGTCGTCGTAGCGGACGCTGACCTCGGCCCGGGTGGCGCGGCCGTGCCGCACGGCGTTGGTCAGCGACTCCTGCACGATCCGGTACGCGGACAGCTGCACCCCGCCCGGCAGCCCGACGGTGTCGCCCCGTCGGTCCATGGTGACCTGGAGGCCGACCGCGCGGACGGCGTCGGCGAGCGCGTCGAGCTGGGCCAGCCGGGGCTGCGGACCCGCCGGGTCGGGTCCCGGGTCGGCGGTCAGGGCGTGCAGGATCGCCCGCAGCTCCGCCAGCGCGGACCGGGCGGCGTCCTGGATCGACCCGAGGGCCAGCCGGGCCTGCTCGGGGTGCTCGTCGAGGACGTCCTCGGCGGCGGCGGCCTGCACCGCGATGACGGCCACGTGGTGGGCCACCACGTCGTGCAGCTCCCGCGAGATCCGTTCCCGTTCCTGGCTGATCGTCCGGGCCCGGCGGGCGTGCCGTCGCTCGGCGCGTCCGCGTTGCACCTCACCCAACGCCCACCCGAGGCCCAGCCCGGCCACCGCGAGCAGCAGGTCCCGCCAACCACCGTGGACCAGCTTCCACGGCGTTGGGGCGAGCAGCACGCCCAGGGCGGGCAGCGAGACGCGCGGCGGTCGCAGCCGGGCGACGTAGCTCAGTGGCACCGCGACCTGCCCCAGCCAGCCGAGCTGCGGGCAGAGCACCTCCAGCCCCACGCCGGCGAGTGCCGCCACCGCCAGCGCCGGGAGCGGCCGCCGGCGGATCCACAACAGGCAGCCGGCCTGCACGGCGCAGAGCGCGACCGCGAGGACGACACCCGTCGGGCTGTCCGGGCGCTGCCCGCCGGCGGTAACGGCGACCAGCAGCAGGGCGAACAGCACGGCGGCGATCCCGCCGTCGATCAGCGGGAGGATCGTGGACCTCGGCCATCTACACACACCGCGGATGCTAGAGGCGGACTTGTGCCCACCTCATCGGTCGCGAGACGGAGATTCGCGCGGGACCGGGCCGTGCGACGTACTCCGGGACCGTTCCGCGGACCGATCCGGACCGGGTCCCCGCGCGCCTAGTGTGCCGGGAAGGCCACCGTCGCGGGCCCGGCCCGCGACCGATCCGGAGGTACGCCGATGAGCACCGTCCACCCTGTCGCCGCCCACCCCGCCGGCGTGACCCGCCCGTCCCGGCGCACCCGCCCGTTGGCGGTCCTCGCCGTCACCTGCGCCACCGTCGCCGTCTGGGCGGTGGCCGTCCCACTGGCCGGCGTGGACCTGGTGGCCCGGTCCGGTGGCGCCGACCGGACCGTCGGCCCGGGCGCCGTCGCCGGCACCACCCTGCTGGTCGGGCTGGCCGGCTGGGCGGTGCTGGCCCTGCTGGAACGGCGCACCCGACGCGCCCGGTCGATCTGGACCGGGCTGGCGCTGGCCGTCCTGCTGGTGTCGCTGCTCCCGCCGCTGGCCGAGGGCGTCGGGACGGCAGCGAAGCTGACCCTGGTGACGATGCACCTCGTCGCCGGCCTGCTCGTCCCGGCCCTGGGCCGCACCGCGCCCCGCTGAACCGTGGGCCCGCCCGGTCCGCCCGGTTTCGACGGGCGGACCGGCCCGGTCAGGCGCCCGCGGTGACGGCGGGTTCCGGCTCGGGCAGCGGTTCGCCGGTCTCCAGCAGCGTCTTGAGGCTGGCCAGCAGTTCGGGCCAGCCACCGCTGCCGTCGAGCTGGCCGCTGATCGCCCGGTACATCTCGCTGTCCGGGGAGAAGTCGTCGTGGGTCACCGTGAGCCGGACGGCGTCGCCGTGCGGCGCGAGGTCGAAGGTGACGGTGGAGCGGCGTTCGCCGAGCCGGGCCGCCAGCTCCTCGGCGGACCAGCCGAAGTGGGCGGCGTGCTCGGGCTGGAACCCGTGCCAGGTGTACGACAGCCGGCGGTACGGCTCGGCGACGACCACCCGCTGACCGAGGTCCCGGAACTCGCCGTCGGGCTCGTCCTGCCAGAGCACGGGGGAGCCGGCGGTCCACTCGGAGCGCAGCGCGACCCCGCCCCAGTACCGGCGGGTGAAGGCCGGCTCGGTGAGGGCCGCCCAGAGCCGTTGCGGCGTGGCGCGGATGTAGGTGGTGTAGACGAAGCGGGGACTGGACACGGGTCGGGCCTCCAATGCGGTCTGCAGGTCGGCGAGGGCGCGGGCCCGCTCGCGGTCGTACCGGCTGATCCACCGGTCGGCGATGGCGTTGATCGGGGCGGCGTTGAGGTGGTGCAGCTTCTCCCGGCCGCGCCGGCTGGTGGTGACCAGCTCCGCCGCCTCGAGCACCGCGAGGTGCTTACTGACCGACTGGCGGGTCATGTCGAGCCCGGCGCAGAGCTCCCGCAGGCTCTGCCCGTTGCGGGTGTTGAGGCTGTCCAACAGCCGACGTCGACTGGCGTCGGCCAGCGCCCGGAACACCTCGTCCACCCGTCACCACCTCTTGGATGCAGCCATCTGGTTGCCCTTTGCATGATATGCAGCCAAGCGGCTGCATGTCCAGGCGCCCCGGCGGCGCCGGCGCCAGGCCCCCGCAGCCGCGGGCGCCACCGCCGTTCGACTCCAGCGAGCCAACTATCCTCCTAGGACGCTGTAGAGGGTGTGCGCCGTCACCACCTGCCAGGCGAAACTCGATCGGCGGGCGGCCCGGATGCTGGTAACTTCCGCCGCTGTGACGGGGGACAGGCTCGACGGGCGCTTCGCCCGGCTCTGGACCGCGGCCACCATGTCGGCGCTCGGCAGCGGTCTCGCCACCGTGGCCGCGCCGCTCTACGTGGCGTCCCGGACCGATGATCCGCTGGTCGTCTCGGCCGGGGCGGCGGTCTCCTGGCTACCGTGGCTGCTCTTCGCGCTGCCGGGTGGGGTGCTGGCCGACCGGGTCGACCGGCGGTGGTTGATGATCGGCATCGACTGGGCCCGGGTGGTGGTGCTCGGTGTGCTCGCCGCCGCGCTGCTCACCGGGCGGGCCGGCATCGCCCTGCTGTACGCGGTGCTGTTCGTGGTCAACGCAGGGGAGGTGGTGTTCCGGGTCGCCGCCCAGGCGCTGGTCCCCGCGGTGGTGCCGCGATCCCGCCTGGAACGGGCCAACGGCTGGCTCGGCGGCGGCACCCAGGTCATGCAGAACCTGGTGGCCGGTCCGCTCGGCGGGTTCCTGTTCCTGGTGGCCGCCGCCGTCCCGTTCGCCGTCAACGCCGGCACGTACGCGCTCAGCGCGGTCCTGATCGGACTGCTCGCCGGCACGTACCGGGGCGAGGTCGCCCCGGGTGGACGGCGCTCGGTGCGCGCGGAGGTCGCCGAGGGGTTCCGGTTCCTGCTGTCGCACCGGTTGCTGCGGACCATGACCCTGCTGATCGGCCTGCTCAACGTCACCCTCACCGCCGCCATGGCGGTGCTGGTGCTGCTCGCCACCGAACGGCTCGGCCTGGGCTCGGTGGGCTACGGCGCCCTGTTCACCTGCATGGCGTTCGGTGGGCTGCTCGGCGCGGTGGTGGGGGACCGGCTGGTCGCGGCGATCACCGCCACCTGGACCGTCCGGGTCGGTCTGCTGATCGAGGCGGGCCTGCACCTGGCGCTGGCCGCGTCCCGCAGCGCCGCCGTGGTCGGGGCGGCGCTGTTCGCCTTCGGGGTCCACTCCTCGCTCTGGGGCATCGTGGCGACGTCGCTGCGCCAGCGGCTCACCCCGCCCGCCCTGCTGGGCCGGGTCGGCAGCGTCAACCTGTTCCTGGCCGCCGGCGGCAACTGCGGCGGCGCGCTGCTCGGCGGGGTGGTCGCCGACCGGTTCGGGCTGCCCGCGCCGTACTGGGTGGGTTTCGTGGTCGCCCTGGTGGTGGTCGTGGCCACCTGGCGGGTCTTCGACCGGGCGACCGTGGCCGCCGCGTACGCCACCCCGGCCGAGCGGGACACCCCGGCGCCGGTCGGCTGAGCGGGGTCAGTCCGGGGGCGGGACGGGCAGGGTGACGCCCTCGACGGCGGAGGAGTGCGCGAGTTCGATCAGTCGCACGGTGGCCACCGCGTCCCGCGGGTCCACCGGCAGCGGGGCGCCGGTGCGCAGCGCCGCCGCCACCTGGGCGTAGAACTCCTGGTAGCGGCCCGCCTCGGTGGGCACCGGGCGCAGGTCGTCGTCGGCGCCGAGCCGGCCGTACCGGTCGGGGGAGACCTCGCCCCAGCCGGGCGCGTCGGGCCGGCCGCCGTCGCGCAGCGCCGCCTCCTGCGGGTCCAGCCCGTACGTCGTCCAGGCGGCCCGGTCGCCGAGGATGCGCATCCGCGGCCCGAGCTGTGCGGCGACCGCGCTCATCCACAGGTGGGAGCGGACCCCGCCGGTGTGGGTCAGCGCCACGAACGCGTCGTCGTCGACCCGGGCGTCGGGCCGGCGCCGGTCCACCTCCGCGTAGATCCGCCGCACCGGGCCGAAGAGCTGTACCGCCTGGTCGATGAGGTGGGCGCCGAGGTCGTAGAGGACACCGCCGGCCTGCTCGGGGGTGCCGCTCTCCCGCCACCCGGGCTTGATCACCGGCCGCCAGCGCTCGAAGCGGGACTCGAAGCGGGCGACCCGACCCAGTTCGCCGCCGGCGACCAGCCGACGGGCGGTCAGGAAGTCGCCGTCGAAGCGCCGGTTCTGGAACACGGTCAGCGGCACGCCCCGCCGGTCCGCCTCGGCGGCCAGCTCGGCGCCCTCCGCCGCGGTGGCCGCGAGCGGCTTGTCCACCACGACCGGCAGGCCGGCCGCCAGCGCCGCCCGGGCCTGCGGCACGTGCTGGTCGTTCGGGGTCGCCACCACCACCAGGTCGAGCGTGTCGGCCTGCGTCCAGAGGTCGTCGGCGTCGTCGACCAGCCGGGCCTGCGGGTGCTCCCGGCGGGCCTGCTCGCGCCGCTCGGGGTTGGCGGTGACCACCGCGTCGAGCCGCAGCCCGGCGGTGGCGGCGATCAGCGGGGCGTGGAACACCCGGCCGGCCACTCCGTACCCCAGCAGCCCCACCCGCAGTGGCGCGTCACCCATGGTCGTCCCCCGTCCGATCGGCGAGCCCGGCACGTTAGAACCTACGCGGCCGGCGGGGAGCCGGCGCGGTCACCCGGGCGGTGGTGTGACAGCGTGGGCGGGTGACCGCCGCGCCGCCGCACTTCGACCTGGCCCTCGTCGGGGGTGGGGGAGCGGGTTCGCTCGTCCTCGCCGCACTGGACCGCCACGACCTGCGTGGCCTGCGGATCGCCGTGCTGGATCCGGTGCGCAAGAGCGGCCAGGACCGTACCTGGGCGTTCTGGGGTCGGCCCGGCACGGACCTCGACCCGCTGTTGAGCGCCAGCTGGTCGCGGGTCGACGTGGTCACCGCGGCCGGCCGGCAGGTGCTGCCGCTGGCCCCGCTGCGGTACGCGATGCTGCGCTCCGCCCCGGTCTACGCGCGGGCCGCCGAGGCGGCCGAGCGGCTGGGCGCGACCCGGTTCGACGCCACGGTCGGCGCGCTGGCCGACGACGGGTCGGGGGTGACCGTGCACGACACCGACGGGCGGGTGCTGCTGCGCGCCGGTTGGGTGCTCGACTCCCGTCCCCGGCCGCCGGTACGCCCCGGCCGGACCAGCTGGTTGCAGCACTTCCGGGGCTGGTGGGTGGAGAGCGACCGGCCGCTGTTCGACCCGGAGCGGGCGGTGCTGATGGACTTCCGCACCCCGCAGCCGGCCCGGGGGGTCTCCTTCGGCTACGTGCTGCCGGTCAGCGACCGGTACGCGCTGGTGGAGTACACCGAGTTCTCGCCCGCCCTGCTCGACGACGCCGGCTACGGCGCGGGGCTGCGCGGCTACCTGGCCCTGCTCGGCCTGGACCCGGCGGCGCTGCGGGTGCGGGAGGTGGAGGACGGGGTGATCCCGATGACCGACGCGCCCTTCCCGCGCCGGCCGTCGCCGCGGGTGGTCCGCCTCGGCACCGCGGGCGGGGCGACCCGGCCGTCGACCGGGTTCACCTTCTCCGCCATGTACCGGCAGGCCGGGGAGGTGGCCGCCGCCCTGGCGGCGGGGCGGCCGCCGGTGCCCCGGCCGGCGTACCCGGGGCGGCACCGGTGGATGGACGCGGTGGCGTTGCGGGCCCTGGACCAGGGCCGGGTGGGCGGGCCGGAGTTCTTCCAGCGGCTGTTCGACCGCAATCCCGCCGAGCGGGTGCTGCGGTTCCTCGACGGCGCGACCAGCCCGGCGGAGGACCTGGCGGTGATGCGGTCCAGTCCGCTTTTGCCGATGACGTCGGCGGTGGTCGGTGACGCGGCCGGCCGGCTGCGTGCCCGGCTGCGCCGGATCCCGGCCCCCGGGCCGGAGGTCGGGTCCCGGACGGCGGGGCGGAGCGGCTCGTAGGCGGCGCGTCGGTGGCCTCCGGACCAGCCTCGTGTCCGGGCGGCGGGTCCGCTCGGGCTGAACGGGTGGCGCTACTTCGTCCGGCATAGTACGTTTACCGATATAGCGGAGAACGGAGTACGCGGTGGGCGAGGAACTGGGCCGTTGGGCCGAACCGGGGCTGTTGGTGCTGACGAGCCTCGCGGAAGGCGCAAAGCACGGCTACGCGATCACCATGGACGTCGCCGAGCAGGCGGGCGTGACCCTGGGCCCGGGCACGTTGTACGCGGCCCTGCAACGACTGGAGCAACGAGGCCTGATCGAGGGCCTGCCGGCTGAGGGGCGGCGCCGGCCGTACCGCTTGACCGCGGCCGGAGCGGCAGAACTCTCCGCCCAGGCGGAACGGATGCGACGTCTCGCCACCCTCAGTCTCGACCGTCTCCAGGTGAGGCCGACATGAGCAGCGACGCACGGCTGGTAAGGGCGCTGGTCGGCTGCTACCCGCCGGTGTGGCGGCGCCGGTATGGCGAGGAGTACGCCCAGTTGCTCTGTGACATGCAGGTCCATCGCCGCCCACGGCTCGTGGCCGATTCGCTGCTCGGGGCTGCCCGAGCCCACGGAGGTGCGCTGATGTCCGGACGTCCATCGTTCGCGCTGCCCGTCTGGGCGGCCGCGTTGTTCGCCGCGGCGGGGATCGGCTTCGCGAAGCTCGCCGAGGATCTCTCCGGCGTCGCCACCACCGCCCACGCCGCGGTGATCGTTGCCGCGGCAGTCGCGCTGCTTGCCCTGGCCGTCGCGGCCGCACCGGCTGCCGCCGCCCTCGTGCCCGGCCGCGCAGCCGACGCGTGGAGATACGTCGCGGTCCCGATCGTCGGCGCCGCGGCCTGGTGTGGAGTGGCACGGGTCGCCGCCGCCGCGACCGCGGGTCGTACGGTGCACTCCGGACCGAACATCGCCGCGTTTGCTCTGATCGCCGTCACCGGGCTCGGCGTCCTGGCCGCCACCGCATGGGCGGCCACCAGGATTCTGCAGCGGGTGCCCCTCGCCGGACCGGGCCGGCTGCGGGGCTCGGCCGTGACGGCGATGGCGACGGGCATGGCCGGTGCCACATTCGCTGTGCTGGTCTGGGGTCTTCGCGTACGCGCCACCGACGCCGCCGCCTTCCACAGCGATCAGGGCCTGTTGGCCACACCCTTCGTCTCCAGCTGGCTCGCGGTGCTGATCGCCCTCTGTGCCGCGAGCGTGCTCGGCGCAGTCGCCGCGCGGCACCACCGGACCGCCCCCTGACGCTCGTCCTCGGCCGCCGCCCCGCACCACCTTCCGAAACTGCCGGGTTCCCCGGACCTTCCGGCGCCCCGCTGAGAAAGGGCGATGCCCCGTGCCCGCACCACCGATCACGATCCGGGCCGAGAGCCTGACCAAGCGCTATCGCCGCCAACTGGCCGTCGACCAGCTCAGCTTCCAGGTAGGTGAAGGGGAGATCTGCGCGCTGCTCGGCCCGAACGGCGCCGGGAAGACCTCCACCATGCGAATGCTCATCGGACTGTGCAGACCCGACGCCGGCACCGCGAGCATCGCCGGAACCCCCGTTCATCTTGGCGCACCCGTGCTGCGGCACGTCGGCGTCGTCATCGATGGGCCCGCGCTCGTGCCGCACCTGAGCGGCGCCGCCAACCTCAAACTGCTCTGGTCGGCTGCCACGAATCGCTCGAGGACGCCTACCTGGCGATGACCGAGAGGTGCCACGATGCTGCGCTTTGAACTCATTACACAGTTGCTGCGCGTCCGGACGTTGATCGCACTGGCCTGCCTCGCCGGGGTGCCGATCGCCGCCGCCGCCGTTCCTTTCGCATCCCAGCCCGGCCGGCGCAACGGCAACGAGAGTGGCCTGTTCGGCGCCTCGCCCTACTCGGCCGCCAACCACGCGATGGCGAGCCTGGAGTTCATGGGCCCGCTGTTGCTGCCGATCGTCGTGGCGTTGCTCGCTTGCGCGATCGCCTCGGCCGACCGAGACTGGGGCGTGCTGCGCTACCTCTACGTCGCGCCGGTCACCCGCGAACGTCTGCTGGCCGCCAAGCTCACCGCCGCCGCCCTGGCGACCCTGGTCGCCGTGGTCGTCGTCATGGCCGCCGGCCTCGCCGCAGGCACCGTCCTCTTCGGCTGGCACCCCTTCCACATCATCGGCGCGGCCACCCTCACCACCGGGGACGCGGCCGGGCGCGTGCTGGCCGCCACCGGATACACGCTGTTGTGCATGCTCGCCATGGCCGCCATCGCCTTCACCCTGGGGCTGCTGCTGCCACGCGGAGCCGAAGCCCTGGCGGTCGCCGTCGGCTTCGTGGTGCTCGCGAGCGTCATCAACGGCCAGCCTGCCCTGGCCGCCGTCGCAGCCGTCCTGCCGGTGCACCACTGGCAGGACTGGGTGGGGCTGTTCGACCCCGCCGGCGTGAGCCACCTGGCCCTCGGCGCCGTCGTCCAACTGGTCACCATCGCCCTGTGCGCGAGCGCCGGCTGGCTCATCCTGCGCCACCGCGACCCGGCCGCCTAGAACCCCGACCCGCCTGTCCACGATCCGGCTCGAAAACCCAGGGGAAGGAACGACACGTGCTCAGCGCCGTGAAGTCGGCCGTCTACACGGTCTATGCCCGACGGCTGACCCGCGAGCTGTCCCGCGCGTCCCTGCCGCGGCACGTCGCCATGGTCATGGACGGCAACCGGCGGTGGGCGCGCCAGAACGGCTTCCACGATGCCAAGGTCGGCCACCGCTACGGCGCCGAACACCTCGACGAAGTCCTCGTCTGGTGCAGAGAACTCGGCATCCACCACGTCACCGTCTTCGTCGCCTCCGTCGACAACCTGCGCAAACGCGACACTGACGAAGTCGACAACCTGATGCTCATGATCGAGGACGTGATCGCCCAGCGCCTGTCGCATCCGGCCGGCGTCTGGCAGGTCAAGACGGCCGGCCGGGTCGACATCCTGCCCGACTCCACCCGCCACGCCCTCAAGCTCGCCGAAGAAGCCACCCGCGACAGGAACAGCGGGTTCCACCTCAACGTCGCTGTCGGCTATGACGGACGCGACGAGATCGTCAACGCCCTGCGAGCCCTGCTGGAGGCCGGATCGCACGCCGGGCGGACCCTCGACGACGTCGCCGAGCGGTTGACCGCCGACCAGATCGCCAGCCACCTCTACACCAGCGGCCAACCCGACCCCGACCTGGTCATCCGCACCAGCGGCGAACACCGCATGTCCGGATTCCTGCTCTGGCAGGCCGCCTACTCGGAGTTCTACTTCTGCGACGTCCACTGGCCCGGCTTCCGTAAAATCGACTTCCTGCGTGCGCTGCGCTCCTACGCCGCCCGCAGGCGCCGCTTCGGCAGCTGAACACGACAGCCGTACAGCATCATCACCAGGCCACGCGCGGGAGGTGACCATGGGCGGCCAGCTGGGGGCGGGCCCCGGTGGCTGGATCGACGTGCCGCTGTCGGCCGAGGCTCCGCCCGCTGCGACAGGTGAGTACGTCGAGCTGCCCGCGAGTGGGTGGGGCGCGCTGGTGGGCTGGGCGGCTGGGCCGGCGAAGCTGGTCCGGGTCCCCGAGCGGCCCGAGGCCCACACCACGGTCATGACCACGAGCGGTCCCGCCGGCGACCGCCACCGGCGCCGACCGCGCACGGAGGCTGAACAGGTCGAGCTCGACGGCGACATCGACATCTACCTGCGAGACGGCGGCATCCCGGCCCGCCCTGCCGGTTACCGCTGGTTCCTGCGCCTGCCGGCCGGCTACCACGAGGATGAGTTCTGGAGCGAGCTGCACGAGGCGCTCAACCACGCGCATCCGGCCGCCACGCATCCCGCTTGCATCGCCCGCCAGGTCGGCAGCATCCTTCGAGAGATCTTCGAAGGCGCGGGCCGTTGACGCCCTCGGGACCTGACTCGGTCCCACCTGCGGATACATCCGCTCTGCGGCCTTGCTCGCCCCGCTGAGCGAGGTTGTTGGTCACCACGATCTTCCGCATCCGGGTACCTCGCGGGTCGGCGGGCCGGCCCGTCGCCGCCCCTCACCTCCGATACGTTCGGCTCCCGCCGGTTTCGACACCGGCGCGTACCTCGTCGCGGATCAGCGTCCGCAGCTGCTCCATCGGGTCGCCGTCGCCGGCGGCGACCCGGTTGCGGGTGGCGGCGACGGTGAGGCCGAGCCGCGGGTAGGCGAAGGCGAGGCTGCCGCCGCTGCCGGCGGCGCCGAAGGACCCGTCGGCGTCGACCGCGTACCCCAGGCCCCACGCGGCCTCGGCGCCGAAGACCCACTCGGGGCCGCGGACCGCCTCGGTGGCGGCCTCGTCCAGCCGCGCGGCGGAGATCAGGCGGACGCCGTCGACCTCGCCGAGCAGCGCGGCGTACATCCGGGCGGCGGCGCGGGCGCTGAGCGTGCCGACGGCCGGCAGGTCGGCGCGGAGCACCTCGGGCCGGCCGGCGGTGCGGGCGTCGGGCCGCACGCCGGGCGGGGCGACCCGGTCCAGGTGGGGCAGCACCGTGGCCGCCTGGTCGATCATCGCGGCCAGACCGTTGTCCGCCAGCCGCGCGACCCGCGCCAGGTCCGCCTCGGGCACCCCGAAGAACAACTCCCCGGGTACGCCGAGCGGGGCGGCGACCTCCTCGGCGAGCACCTGGGAGATGGGCCGGCCGGTGACCCGCCGGACCGTCTCGCCGACCAGCCAGCCGAACGTCCACGCGTGGTACGCGAGCCGTTCGCCGGGCGCCCACAGCGGCTCGGCGTCGGCGAGCAGCGCGCACATCCGGTCCCAGTCGACCAGGTCGGCGGGGGTGGTGTCGGCGGGCAGGGCGGGCAGCCCGGCGGTGTGGGTGAGCACGTGCCGCAGGGTGATCCGGTCCTTGCCGTGCGCGGCGAACTCCGGCCACACCCGCGCCAGCGGCAGGTCGTAGTCGAGCTGCCCGCGCTCGGCCAGCACGTGCACCACGGTGGCGGTGAGACCCTTGCCGGTGGAGATGCTGGGGAACGGGGTGTCGGGGGTGACCGGCCGGCCGGTGGTGGGGTCGGCAGTCCCCGCGTGCACCTCGACGATCGGCCGCCCGTGCAGGTACGCGGCGACCTGCACGCCGGCCTCCCGGCCCGAGTCGACCAGCTCCTCGACGAATTCCTGCACCCGTGCCCGCAGGGCGTCCCAGCCGTCGCTCATGGTGGTCGAGCCTGCCATCGGCGGGCCGCGCGCCGCACCGGGTTTTCCGTACGGCGGGCCGGGCACGGTAGGTTGCCGGCATGGTGGACGCGGCGGCCGGGCGGGTCGTGGAGATCTGGACCGACGGGGCGTGCAGCGGCAATCCGGGCCCGGGGGGCTGGGGTGCGGTGCTGCGTTACGGCGGGCACGAGCGGGAGCTGTGCGGGGGTGAGGCGACCCCGACCACCAACAACCGGATGGAGCTGATGGCCGCCATCCAGGCGTTGGAGGGCCTGACCCGCCCGGTGACGGTGGAGCTGCACACCGACAGCACGTACGTGCGCAACGGGATCACCAGCTGGCTGGCGTCGTGGAAGCGCAACGGCTGGCTGACCGCGGCGAAGCAGCCGGTGAAGAACGCCGACCTGTGGCAGCGCCTCGAGGCGGCCTGCGCCCGGCACCAGGTGACCTGGCTGTGGGTGAAGGGGCACAACGGGCACCCCGAGAACGAGCGCGCCGACGCGCTTGCCGGCCGGGGGATGACCGAGGCCCGCGCCGGGTTCGCGGCGGCCCGCTGACCCGGCGCGGCGCGGGGCCTACCGCAGCGGGCGGCCCTCCTCGATCTCTTCCGGTCCGTCGGCCGGGTCGGCCGTGCCGGAGACCGCGTCGACGTCGTAGCCGGCGCGGCTGACCTCCCGGGCCGAGCGCCGGTCCTCGGCGGGCTCGTCGGCGAAGTCGTCGCCGGTGTCGTCGGTGCTGTGCAGGGACTCGCCCGGCGGGCGCAGCGACGCCTCGTACGCGGTGGCGCCGTCGGGTTCGTCGGTGTCCGCGCGGCCGAAGGACTGTTCACTCGTCATGGCGCACCTTCTGCCCACCGGCGCCGGGGGCAAACCCGGTCATCGGGGCGCGTCCGGGTGGGTGGGCATCGAGGAACCGCCCGAGCTGCTGCCCGAGGCGCCGCCGGCCACGCCCGACCCGTCGTCCTCGGTCACCTGGTCGGGCGGGGGCGCTCCCGGCTCGGGTGCGGGTACCTCGGTGTCCGCCTCCACCTGCACCAGCCGGACCTGGCCGGCCGGGTCCTCGGCGTGCGCCGGGTCGACCGGCTGCTCACCCTGACGTGTCCGATATCCCATGCCCGCCTCCTGGTCGCGCCGCTGTGGGCGGCTACCCGGCCGGTGAGCCGCGAAACGCCGCAGCGGCCGGGCGGGGTCAGCGTCGGCGGCGGCCGGTCGGGGAGCGGCGGCCGGACCGGACCGGGGTGAGGGTCAGCGACGACCAGTGCGGCGGGCGGCGCAGCCGGTCCGGCAGGCCGGTGGTCGCGTCGCCGCGTGCCGCGTCGAGCTGCGACTGGTGCAGGAACAGGGCGCGGCTCAGGTCCGCGCCGCGCAGGTCGGCGCCGCGCAGGTCCGCCCCGGTGAGGTCGGCCCAACCCAGGTCCGCGCCGCGCAGGTCCGCGCCGATCAGGTACGCCCCGCGCAGGTTCGCCCCGACCAGGTCGACGCGGCGCAGGTCGGCGCCGATCAGCGGAGCGCCCCGCCGGTCCGCCCCGAGCCGCCCGGCCCGGGCGCGGGCCTGCTCACCGGCGCGGGACAGCAGCGGGTTCACCCGCCCCCGGTGCGCGTCGACGTCCAGGGCGAGGAGCTCGGCGGGGCTGCCGTCGGCCAGCCGGGCGGTCTCGTCGTACGCGCGGGTCAGCTCGGCGCGCAGCGGACCGTCGGGGGTCAGCGCCAGCGCCTCGGTCAGGTACCAGAGCAGCTCGTGCAGGGGTCGGGCCACGGCGAAGGTGGCGAACATCGTCGCCGCGTGCCGGGGGTCGTCGCGCCAGTCCCGACCGCCGAAGGTCACCTGGGCGACGTGCTGGCCGGCGCCGAAGCAGTCGAAGACCGTACATCCGGGAAAGCCGCGGTCCCGCAGCTCGGCGTGGATGCCGCAGCGGGAGTCGGCGCCCAGGTTGGGGCACGGCCGTCCGGCCGGCTTGTCGATGGCGAAGTCGGCGGAGGCGGCGAAGGCGGGCGCCACGCAGCAGATGCCGAAGCAGCGGCCGCAGTCGGCCCGCAGCTCCCGGTCCGGCACCTCGACCTCCTTTCCGCCCTGCACCGAGGGCTTCGACGACCGGCCCATTGTCCGCTGACCGGGCCCGGCGCCCACCGGTGGGTGCACGTTCGCCCTCCGGACGGCCGGGACGCTCCGTATCGTGGGTGAGGTCCAGCTCACAACGGGCGGGGGAGTCGCGGCATGGCGGACCAGGAGCGGGAACAGGCGCTGCTCACCGCCCTGACCACCGAGCACTTCGTGCTGCAGACGTCGCGGGGTGCCACCATCACGGAGTCGGTGGGCCGGGCCACGGTGTTCCTGTCCCTGCTCTCCGCGTCCCTGATCGGGCTGGGTTTCGTCTCCGGCAACAACCAGCTGGTCAAGCCCTACCTCGCGGCGGTGCTGCCGACCCTGGTGATCACCGGGCTGCTGACCTTCGCCCGGCTGGTGCAGACGATGGTGGAGAACTCGCTGGACCTGCGGCGGATCCAGAAGATCCGGGCGTACTACCACGAGCACTACGCCGGCGAGTACGACTTCTTCGCCGACGCGACGATCACCGACCCGGTCCGGGCCAGCTGGGCGGCGGTCGGGACCCGCCCGTCCCGCTACCACCTGCTGTTCACCACCGCGGCGATGGTGGGCGCGGTCAACGCCCTGCTGATCGGAGCGGGGGTGGCCCTGCTGCTCGGCCTGGCCGGCCTCGGCCCCGCGGCGGCGATCCTGGTCGGGGTGGTCGCGGCGCTGGCCGCGTTCGCCGGGCAACTGTTCCACATCAACCGCTCGTCGCTGCTGAACGCCTGACGCCGGCGGGTAAACCCCTGGCGCCGGGCCGGACGGGCCGGCAGCCTGGGCCGATGATCGACGAGGCGTACGCCGACGAGACGCTGGCCGCCCTCTACGACGCGTTGAACCCGTGGGGGCCGGGCGACGACTTCCACCTGCGGCTGGTGCGTGACGCCGGGGCGGTGCTCGACGTGGGCTGCGGCACCGGCGCGCTGCTGCGCCGGGCCCGCGAGCTCGGGCACACCGGGCGGCTGTGCGGGCTCGACCCGGCCGCGGCGATGCTGGACCGGGCGCGGGTCCGCACCGACGTCGAGTGGGTCCTCGGTGACCTCGCCGGTGCGCCGTGGTGGGGGGAGTTCGACCTGGTGGTGATGACCGGGCACGCCCTCCAGGTGCTGCTCACCGACGACCAGGTACGCGCCGGTCTCGCGGCCGTGCGTCGGATCCTCGTTCCCGGTGGCCGGTTCGCGTTCGAGACCCGCAACCCCGCGGCCCGGCCGTGGGAGCGCTGGACGCCGGTCCACGGGGTGCGGGTGACCGGCCCCGACGGCGCCCCGGTCGACGTCGCGCACCGGGTCGACCGCGCGGACGGTCCGGTGGTCGCCTTCACCACCACGTTCACCGGTCCCGCCTGGCCGGCGCCGCGGATCAGCCGCAGCAGCCTGCGCTTCCTGGACGCGCCGACCCTGGACGGCTTCCTCGCCGAGGCCGGTCTGGTGGTGCGGGACCGCCACGGGGACTGGGACGGCAGCCCGCCGACCGCCACGAGCCCGGAGATCATCACCGTCGCCGAGCGCGTCGACCGGTAGCGGTCAGGCCGAACGCCACTCGTCGCTGCTCAGGTGCGAGCCGGCCTGCGGCCCCATCAGCAGCATGCCGCCGTCGACCGGCCAGGACGCCCCGGTGACGTACGCGGCGGCGGGGGAGGCGAGCAGCGCCACCACGGCGGCCACCTCGCGGGCGTCGCCGGGCCGGCCGACCGGTACGCCGGGACGTTCCTCGGTGAACGGGTCCACGTCCTCCTGCCCGGTCATCGGGGTGGCGATCTCCCCGGGGGCGACCGCGTTGACGCAGATCCCGTCGGCGGCGAGCTCCTGCGCCATCACCCTGGTGAGCAGCCCGAGCCCGCCCTTCGCGGCGCAGTACGCCGCCGACCCGACCCGGGGCGCGTGCTCGTGGACGCTGGTGATGTTGACGATCCGCCCGCCGAGGCCCGCGGCGCGCATCCGTCGCGCGGCGCGCTGGGCGCAGAGGAACGGGCCGTCCAGGTCCACCGACAGCACCCGGCGCCACTGCTCCCACCCGGTGTCCAGGAACGGCGTGGAGCCTCCGGTGCCGGCGTTGTTGACCAGCACCCCGATCCCGCCGAGCCGGTCGGCCAGCTCGTCGATCACCTCGGCGCCGGCGGGCAGCCGGCTCAGGTCGGTCTCCGCCGTCTCGCAGCGCCGGCCGGTGGCGCGGACCTGCTCGGCGGTGCGCCGGGCGCCGTCCGGGTCGCCGTACCAGGTGATGCCGATGTCGAAGCCGTCGGCGGCGAGGGCGACGGCGCAGGCCTTGCCGATGCCGGAGTCGGCGCCGGTGACGACCGCGATCCGCGGGTAGCTGTCGTATCGCTGTGGCATGAGGCGGCACTACCCGGGTGGAGCGGACTCAACCGGGTGTGGAGGGGTCGGCAGGCGGGTAGCCGCGGCGCATGGAGCTGGTCGAGGAGTCGCCGTGCCGGTTCCGGATCGACCGGCGGGACCCGATGCGAGTGCCGCTCCGGTCCTCCACGGGCGGCCCCACGCCGGTCACGGGTTGACGAAGTCCCGCACCTGGCCGTAGACGGTGGCGTCGGTCGGCAGGCTGGTGTGCCCGATGCAGGCGGTGTTGGTGTTGGTGGCGCCGGAGAGCACGGTGCTGGTCGCCGGGTAGATCACCCAGCAGCTTGTCGACCTCCTGGGCGACCAGTTGGACGGTGGTGGCGTTGGACTGGCTGGTGTTGTAGGAGAAGGCACGCAGGTGGCTGCTCGGCCAGCCGTCGGCCCGGAACCGGCTGATCATGGTGTTCCGGGTGCTGGCGCTGCTGTTCCAGCCGTGCACGAACAGGATCGGGTCGCTCGACGCGGTGTACGTCGAGACGTGCGCCGGGCCCGGCCGGTGTGGCGACGGCCGTACGCCGGGGCGGTGGGCCTCGGTGAGGGTGTCCGAGGTGCGCAGATGTTACCGACGGGTTGCCTTCAGATGTCGATACGTCGATCCCATCGGTCCACACCGGTGCCGACCGGGGCGATAGTGTGCCCGGATGCGGATCACCAAGTTCACCCACGCCTGCGTACGCCTGGAGGACGCCGGGCGGGTGCTGGTCGTCGACCCGGGCACCTGGAGCGAGCCGTACGCCCTGGCCGGGGCGGACGCGGTGCTGGTCACCCACGAGCACGCCGACCACATCGACGTGCTGCGCCTGGCCGGCCTCGGCGTGCCGGTCTTCCTGCCCGAGGACGCCACGCTGCCGGCGGCGCCCGACCTGCCGGTGACCCGGGTCCGCGTCGGCCAGCGCTTCACCGCCGCCGGCTTCGAGGTGACCGCGGTGGGTGGCCGGCACGCCGTTATCCACGACGGGCAACCGGACTGCGCCAACCTGGGCTATCTGGTGGCGGACGCCGTCTATCACCCGGGGGACTCGCTGCACCGGCCCGACGTGCCGGTGGAGACGCTGCTGGTGCCGGCCCATGCCTCCTGGCTGAAGCTGACCGAGGCGATCGACTTCGCCCGGGCGGTCGACTCGGCGCGGGTGGTCCCGATCCACGACGCCCAGCTCAACGACCGCGGCCTGGCCAGCGTCAACGGCTGGTTCGGCGAGACCCTCGGCGACCGGTACCGCTACCTCGCCCCGGGCGAGACCGCCTGACCGGCACGGCCCGGCCCGACCTCACGGCCCTCGCGTCTCGACGCCGTCAAGACCCGTCTCGTCCGCGCCCGGCGGGCCCTGGCCGGGCAGCTCGACGCCAACGAGCCGAACCGTGGCCGCGCTGCCACTGGCGGGTACTGGACCGCGAGCCCGGGCCGAGCCAGGAGCCGCTGCTCGCGGTCGACCCCGCCACCGGCCACCTCGCGCGGTGGGCCGGGTCACCGGCAGGCTGGTGATCTGGCGCAGCACGGACGGGGGCGCCAGTTGGCGGCAGGCGACCGCCACCGCCGACGTGGCGAACCGCACCCTGCGCGCCACGGTGCGCCCCGACGGCGTCCTGCTGATCCAGGCCGGCATCTCGGCCGCGGAGCAGCCGATGATGTTCGCCAGCACCGACGGCGGCCGGAGCCTACGGAGCGTTCCGCTCGGACCGGGCGCGGACGCCCGGCCGGTGCCCGGCGGGTACGTGCAGACCGGTTGGCCGGACAGCCGTGGGGCGTGGCTCTCCGCCGACGGCGTCACCTGGTCCTGGATCGACCCACCCGAACCCTCCTGAGCCGTCGGCCGGTGGAGCACCGGCGTCACCATGCCGGCCGGGACTCCGACGACGCGGGCAGGGCTGGTCGGTGGGCACCTCGAAGGTCGGCGCGGCGGCGGTCAGCATCGTCGTCCGCGCGGCCACCGACCACACTGCCGCCAGCGTGGACTCCAGCTCCGCCAGCACCGCGGACACGTCGGCGCCAGGGTGCATCGCCTCCACCACCACCAGCACCTCACCGGTGCCCTCGCGAACTGCCGACCATCCGCTCTGCCGGTTGGTCCAGCGTCGGGCATGCGCCCGTCCCGGGGAGTCCGCGAAGATCACCTCTCCCTGTTCGGGGTGCTCCTCCCCGCCGGCGAAGGTCAGGTAGCGTTCGTCGCCGCTGGCGTGCCGCACCTCCAGGTCCCCGTCGATCCGGTCGACGTCGAAGACTCCCACCGGCACGGCGTGGGCCAGGGAGACGGCATTGCACAGGTCGACGAGCGGGTGCAGCCGCGGCAGCACGCCCTCCCGGCGGTAGCGGCGCAGCAGCGACTCCGCCGCGCACCGGTATCGGGTCGGTGGTAGCCCCATCGCGGCGAAGGTCCGGCGCCATGCCCGGATCTCGGGGAATCCGCTCTCCGGCCCGTCGGCCAGCCGCCCCCGCGCGGCGTCGAGGAGGGGTTCGAGCCATGCGGCCACGTCGGCGTCGGCGGTGATCCCGCCGCTGTGCAGGACGCCGCAGGTCAGCTCGGGAAAGGCCGCCCAGATCCGGCGGGAGTGTCGGAAGCGCACGGTGGTCTCCTAGGCGGTGGTCAGGGCGAGCTTGACGCCCAGGGCGAGGAACGAGGCGGCGAAGACCTGACGCAGCCGGTAGGTGACCCGTGGCCGGGTCAACAGGTGACCGCGTACGGCGGCGGCGAAGAGGCCGTATCCGCTGAAGACCAGCCAGGTGCAGAGCACGAACACGCCGCTGAGCACGAGCATGCGCGGCGTCGCCCCCGACGCGTCGGCCGGCACGAACTGTGGCAGGAAGGCGATGAAGAACAGCGCCGGCTTCGGGTTGAGCAGGTTGACCAGTACGGCGGAGACGATCACCCGGGTCGCCGTACGCGGCGGTGTGTTTCGTGGTGCCGCGAGACCGCCGCGGTCGCGCAGCATGGCCCAGGCCAGGCCGAGCAGGTAGGCCACACCGAGGTACTTGACCAGCAGGAAGGCCAGGCCGCCGGTCTGCAGCAGCGCGGCGAGGCCGGTGAGGGCGAGGGCGGCGTGCGGCACGGCCGCCAGCGTGCAGCCGAACGCGGCGACCAGACCGGCCCGACGCCCGTGGGACAGCGCGGCGGACAACGTGAAGATGACCCCGGTGCCCGGGGTGGCCACCACCACCAGGGTGGTGATCAGGAACGTGATGCTCACGGACTCCACCCTGCAGTCACAATGGTCCGATGGATAGTGCCAAAGCGGTGGCCGACGACCGGTCCATAACGGCCGGCTCGGACTTCCTCCAGCTCGACGTGGGCCAGGCGCCCCGAGGTGGCCGCGCCGAGTGGCTGGCGCAGCGGCTGCGGGCGGCGATCGCCGGCGGCCAGCTGCCGGTCGGCTCCCGGCTGCCGGCCAGCCGGGTGCTCGCCGCCGACCTCGGCGTCTCCCGGGGAGTGGTGACCGAGGCGTACCAGCGGCTCACCGAGGACGGGCACGTGACGGGGCGGGGTCGCGCCGGCACCGTCGTGGTGGCCCGCCCCGGGCCGGCCGGCGGGCACCCACCGGAGCCGGCCCTCGCGCCCGATCCGGCGTACGCCGGCGACCACCTGTTCCCGCACCGGCCCGGCACCGACGTGTTCGACGCGCTGCGTACCGCCCCGGCCGAGATCGACCTGACCCCCGGCGTGCCCGATCTGGCGGCGTTTCCCCGCGCGGCCTGGCTACGCGCCGAGCGGTCGGTGCTGCACCGCCTCGAACCGGCCGCCTTCGGCTACGGCGACCCGACCGGCACGCCCGCGCTGCGCCACGCCGTGGCCACCTGGCTGGCCCGCAACCGGGGCATCCGGGTCGACCCGGCCGAGGTGGTGGTGGTCGCCGGCGTCTCCCAGGCGCTCGGCCTGCTCGCCCAGGTGCTGCACGCCGACGGGGTGCACACCGTGGCCGTGGAGGACCCCGGCTCGCTGGGCGTACGCCAGCACCTGCGCAACTGGGGCCTCTCCACCCCGCCGGTCGCGGTCGACGCCGACGGACTGCGGGTCGACGAACTGGCCGCGACCGGGGCGCCGGCGGTCATCCTCACCCCCGCGCACCAGTTCCCGACCGGGGTGGTCCTCGACGGCGCCCGACGGCGCCGGCTGATCGACTGGGCGCAGCGGGGCGGCCTGGTGATCGAGGACGACTACGACGCCGAGCACCGCTACGACCGGCCGCCGGTGCCGGCGCTGCGGGCCATGCTGCCCGACCGGGTCTGCTACACCGGCAGCGTCTCCAAGCTGCTCGCCCCGGCGCTGCGGATCGGCTGGGTGCTGGCGCCCCCGCCGTACCGGGCCGCGCTGGTGGCCGCGAAGCGCACCGCCGACCTCGGCAACGCGGCCCTGCCGCAGCTGGTGCTCGCCGAGCTGATGGAGTCCGGCGGGCTGGAGCGGCACCTGCGGCTGCTGCGCCGCCGGCACGTCCGCCGCCGGGACGCGATGATCCGTGCCGTCCGCGCCCACCTGCCCGGTGCCGTGGTGCACGGCGCCGCCGCCGGCCTGCACCTGATGGTCACCCTCGCTGGGGGCGTGCCCGACACCGCGCTCGCCGCCGCTGCGCTGCGCCGCGGGGTGAAGGTGCAGCCGCTGTCCTGGCACGGGCAGCGTCGCCAGCCGCCGGGCCTGGTGCTCGGCTACGCCGCCAACGCCACCGGCGACATCGAGCGGGGCGTGGCCACCCTCGGGGCGGCCCTGCGCGAGCTGGGCTGACTGTCAGCCGGCGGCGTAGAGCGCCGCCAGTCCGGCGGCCGTCGCCGCGAGCCGGTCGCGCAGCGCGGCGGGGGAGAGGACCTCCACCTCCGCGCCGAGCCGCAGCAGTTCACCGTGGGCGTGGGTCAGCGACTCGATGGGTACGACCGCCTCCACCCACCCGGATCCGTCCGGCGGCCCGGCGCTGGCGTCCACCGCGGCGACCACCAGGTCGCCGGCGATCTCACCGAGCCGCTGCCGGCCCCGGGGCGAGAGCCGGATCGTCGCCTCGTCGCGGTGCAGCCGGGACCGGAAGTCCACCACGTGCGCCCGCCACCAGCCCGGCAGGTCGAAGTCCGCGGGCCGGTCGAAGCGTTCGTCCAGCGTGGTCAGCTCCAGGACCTGGTTGACCCGGTAGGTGGCCGGCTCGGGCCGGTCCGGGCGCGCCGCCACGGCGTACCAGCGGCCGCCCTTGAGCACCAGCCCGTACGGCTCGAGCACCCGGACGACCTCGCCCCGCCAGCCGCGGTAGCGGACCCGGATCCGCCGCTGGCCCCAGACCGCGTCGGCGGTTGCCGGCAGGTGCGCCGAGGCGTCCCCGTCGGAGTACCACCCGGCCGGGTCGAGGTGGAAGCGTTGCCGCACCTGCGCGGCCCGGTCGGCGTACGGGCCGGGCAGCGCGGCGTGCAGCTTGCGCTGCACCTCGGCGACGACGCTGTCGTAGCCCAGCTCGGCGGCCGGCCCGGGCAGCCCGGCGAAGACGAGCCGTTCGGCCTCCTCGGCGGTGAGGCCGGTCAGTCGGGTCCGCCAGCCGTCGACCAGCCGGTAGCCGCCGGCGTGCCCGGCCTCGCCGTAGAGTGGGATGCCGGCCGAGTGCAGCGCCTCCACGTCCCGGTAGACGGTGCGTACCGACACCTCCAGCCGCTGCGCCAGCTCGGCGGCGGTCAACCGGCCGTGCGCCTGGAGCAGCAGCAGGACGGAGAGGAGTCGACTGGCCCGCATCCACTGACAGTAGCTGTCAGGGAAGCGCTCCTAGCCTGCCGGCATGACTCACGACAAGGACCTTGCCGTGCCGGACTCCAACGGCCCGAGGGGCGACTTCGACTTCTTCGTCGGCAGCTGGGACGTCACCAACCGGCGGCTGCGCAAGCGGCACGTCGGCAGCGACGACTGGGACGTCTTCCCCGGCACCTCGGTGGCGCGCTCGTTCTTCGACGGCGCCGGCAGCTTCGACGAGATCCGCTTCCCGACCCGCGGGTTCGCCGGCTCCACCGTGCGGCTCCTCGACCCCACGACGGGACTCTGGTCCATCTACTGGATGAACAGCAGCCGGGGAGCGCTGGAGCTGCCGCCGGTGGTCGGGCGGTTCGTCGACGGCGTCGGCACCTTCCTCGCCGACGACACCGACGAGGGGCGGCCGGTCCGCTGCCGGTTCCTCTGGTCGGCGATCACGCCGACGTCGTGCCGCTGGGAGCAGGCGTTCTCCACCGACGGCGAACGGACCTGGGAGACCAACTGGATCATGGATTTCACCCGGACCGGCCAGGATCAGGCCGGCGGGGGAGCGGTGTCGCGGTAGATCGCGGTGAGCCACACGTCGAGCAGCACGTCGACGACGTCCCGCTCGGCCACCGCGGGCCCGTCGTCGGCGAAGGTGGCGTACCAGACCCGCTCGTTCATCGAGTTCAACGCGATCGACAGGTCCCGGGCGGGCAGGCCGCCCGGGGCCGCGCCGCGCCGCCGCTCCGCCTCGATCGCGTGCTGGACCGCCTGCACCCAGCGTTCCAGCACGTCGGCCCAGAGCCGGCGCACCTCGGCGTTGGTGCCGCGCACCTGCGCGCAGGCCAGCACCACCGCCCGGTGGGCGCCGAAGGTGGCGTGGAACCGGCCGATCAGCTCCCGCCACCGGGCCCGGGGGTCCTCGGCGAGCCGGTCCAGCACGTCACCGCCGGCGCTGTCCGCCTCGGCGGTGACCCGGTCCAGCAGGGTCAGCAGCACCGCGTCCTTGGACGGGAAGTAGAAGTAGAACGTCGGCCGGGAGATGCCCGCGCCGCGGGCCAGGTCGTCGATGGAGATGTCGCCGAAGGAGCGCTGCTCCAGCAGCCGCTCGGCGGTGGCCAGGATCGCCGCCTCCCGGTCGTCGCCGGCCGAGCGTCCGGCCCGCCGGCCGCGCGGCGGGACGGCCCCGGTCGGCGTACGGGCGACGGTCATGGGGCTCGATCCTACCCGTGGTCGACACCTTGTCGAGCGGAGTCGACAGGGTGTTGACTGTCCCCATGGCCATCGACCACGTCGACGTGCTGATCGTCGGTGCCGGGCTGTCCGGCATCGGCGCCGCCGTCCACCTGCGCCGCAACTGCCCCGACAAGACCTACGCGGTGCTCGAGGCGCGCGGCGCGATCGGTGGCACCTGGGACCTGTTCCGCTACCCGGGGATCCGCTCGGACTCCGACATGTACACCCTCGGCTACTCGTTCAAGCCGTGGACCGCCGCCAAGGCCATCGCCGACGGCGACTCCATCCGGGACTACGTCAACGACACGGCCCGGGAGTACGGCGTCGACGAGCACATCCGCTTCCACCACAAGGTGGTCCGCGCCGAGTGGGACAGCGGCACCGCCCGCTGGACGGTGCACGCCCACCGCGCCGACACCGCCGAGGACGTGGTCCTCACCTGCGACTTCCTCTTCACCTGCTCCGGCTACTACCGCTACGACGAGGGCTACACCCCGCAGCTGCCGGGCGTCGAGCGCTACACCGGCCGGCTGGTGCACCCGCAGCACTGGCCCGCCGACCTGGATCACACCGGCAAGCGGGTGGTGGTGATCGGCAGCGGCGCCACCGCGGTCACCCTGGTCCCGGCGATGGCCCGGCAGGCCGCCCACGTCACCATGCTCCAGCGCTCACCGACGTACGTCATCTCGCTGCCCTCGCGCGACCCGCTCGCCGACGCGCTGCGGCGCCGGCTGCCGGCGAAGGCCGCGTATCCCATCGTCCGCTGGAAGAACGTCCTGCTCGGGGTGGCGAACTTCCAGCTCAGCCGGCGCGCCCCCGGCGTGGTCAAGGCGCTGCTGCGCCGGGCCGCCAAGGGCAAGCTGCCCGTCGGGTACGACGTCGACCGGCACTTCTCACCCCGCTACGACCCGTGGGACCAGCGGCTCTGCGTGGTTCCCGACGGCGACCTGTTCGCCGCCGTGAAATCGGGCCGGGCGGCGGTGGTCACCGACACCATCGACACCTTCACCGAGCATGGGCTGCGGCTCGCCTCCGGCGAGGAGCTGCCCGCCGACGTCGTGGTCACCGCCACCGGGCTCAACCTGCTCGCCTTCGGCGGGATGACCCTGTCGGTCGACGGCGCCGACGTCGACCTGGCCGACACCGTGGCCTACAAGGGCATGATGCTCTCCGGCGTGCCGAACTTCGCCATGACCATCGGCTACACCAACGCCTCCTGGACGCTCAAGGCCGACCTGGTCGCCACCTACGTCTGCCGGCTGCTGCGCCACCTGGACGCCACCGGGCAGCAGATCGTCACCCCGCTCGCCCCGGACACCGCCGACCTCGAGCCGATCATCGACCTGAAGTCGGGGTACGTGCTGCGCGCCGTGGACCAGCTGCCCAAGCAGGGGCCGGCCGCGCCGTGGCGGCTGCACCAGAACTACCCCCGCGACGTGCTGCTGATGCGGCACGGCCGGCTCACCGACGAAGGCGTCCGCTTCTCCCGCGCCACCGCCCCGACCACCCCCGCCACCCCGGTCGCCTGACGGCGCACCGCTGGCGGAAAGGAGCCGTACCGATGCGTGACTTCGTCTTTCTCGGCGGAACCGCCGTGGTCACCGGCGCCGCCAGCGGCATCGGCGAGGCGCTGGCCCACGGGCTGGCCCGCCGCGGCGCCGACCTGGTCCTGCTCGACCGGGACGCCGACCGACTCGACGCGGTGGCCGCCGCCATCCGCGCCGCGCACGCCGGCCGCGCGGTCGACACCCACGTGGTCGACCTGGCCGACCCGGACGCCACCGACCGGGTCGCCGCGACCGTCCGTGCCGCGCACCCACGGATCCGGCTGCTGGTCAACAACGCCGGGGTGGCGCTGGGCGGCCGCTTCGACCAGGTCACCCTGGAGGAGTTCAACTGGGTGATCGACATCAACTTCCGGGCCGTGGTCCGGCTGACCCACGCCCTGCTGCCCGCGCTCAAGGCCGAGCCCGGCGCCCACCTGGTCAACGTCTCCAGCCTGTTCGGGCTGATCGCCCCCGCCGGGCAGGCCGCCTACTCGGCGAGCAAGTTCGCGGTGCGCGGCTTCACCGAGGCGCTGCGGCACGAGCTGGTCGACGAGGGCGTCGGCGTCACCTCCGTGCACCCCGGCGGCATCGCCACCCGGATCGCCTCCAGCGCCCGGGTCGGTAGCGGCGTGTCGGTGCAGGAGTACGAGGAGGGCCGCCGGCAGTTCGAGAAGCTGCTCTCCATCCCGCCGGCGAAGGCCGCCGAGGTGATCCTGCGCGGGGTGCGACGCCGGCGCGGCCGGGTCCTGATCGGCTGGTCGGCCAAGCTGCCCGACCTGCTGGCCCGGGTGGCCCCCGCGTCGTACGGGCGGCTGCTGGCCGTCGGGCTCAACCGCGCGGCGGGCGGCCCGGCCAGCCGGTCCACCGCCCGCCTGGAGCCCGCCGACCCGGTTGCCACGGTGGACTGAACCGGGTCAGGGCGGGCTGCTGCCGCGCTTCTCCTCCTGGGCCAGCACCGCGTCGCGCCGCTCCGGGTCGTCGCGGTCGGCCAGCTCGGCGGCGAGCCGCGGATCCCCGGCGAGGCGCACCCGGTTGCGGTGCAGGAACGCCTCGAACCCCCCGGTGTACGGGCAGGCCAGGTCGCCGAGCACCCGCTGCGGCTGGTAGCGGCAGCCGGCGCAGTAGTCGCTGAGCTCGTCGATGTAGCTGCCGTCCACCGCGTACGGGCGGGTGTCCACCCGGGCCAGGTCGGCGTACTGGCTCATCCCGACCACGGTCGTGTTCATCACCCAGTCGGCGCCGTCGACGAAGGAGTTCCGGAACCACTCGACCAGCTCGGTGGGGCGCCAGCCCCGTTGCAGGGCGTAGTTGCCGAGCACCAGCAGCCGCTGCGGGTGGTGCGCCCAGGCCCGGTCCCGCACCCCGGCCAGCACGTGCGACAGGCAGCGCGCCTCCACCGCGTCGGCGTCCAGCTCGACGAACCAGTCCGGCAGCGACTCGCCGGCGGCCAGCCAGTCCTGGCCGCGGAACTGCGGCGCGAAGTACCAGTAGAGCTGCCAGAGGAACTCCCGCCAGCCGAAGAGCTGCCGCACGAACGGGGCCACCGCGGCCAGCGGCACCCGGCCGGTGCGCCAGGCCCGCTCGGCGGCCCGTACGGCCGGCTCCGGGTCGAGCAGGCCGAGGTTGAACGAGGAGGAGAGCACGCTGTGCGCCAGCAGCGGATCACCGGCGCTCATCACCTCCTCGAACCGGCCGTACTCGGGCAGCCGGTGGCGCAGGAAGTGCCGCAGCCGGGCCGTGGCCTCGGCGTGGGTGGCCGGATGCTGGCGGGGCCCGTCCCGGCCCACGAAGCGGACGCCCTCGGCGGCCCAGCGGTCCAGGTCGCGGCGCACCTGCGCGTCGATCTCGTCCTCGACCACCGGCGGCGGCGGTGGCACCTCCAGCGCGGTGGCGCGGGCGGGCGCGGCGGCGCGCCGCGCCCGGGCCGGCTCCGCCGGACCGTCGGTCAGCACCCGGTGCCGGCGGCAGGCGTGCCGGTACCACTCCTCCATCCGCAGCGGCCCTCGCCGGGGCTGGTCGGCCCACGCGGCGAACTCGGCCCGGTCGGTGACGAAACCCCGGGGTGGCAGCACCGTCACCGCGTCGGCCGAGTGGGCGATCTCCAGCGTCGTCCGCGAGGTCGGGTGGCAGACCTCCACCGGACCGTCCACCCGGGCCAGCGCCTCGCGGTAGGTGTCGGCGCGGACCAGCAGGGCCCGGTCGCCCAGCTCGGCGGCCCGGTGGCGCAGGGCGGAGAGGAGCAGGTGCGCCTTCTGCCGGTGGGTCGGCCGGCGGCCGAGCAGCTCCCGGGTCTCGATCAGCAGCACCGGCTGCCGGTCGTCGTCGAGGAAGTGCGGGCCGAGCTGGTCGGCGAGCAGCCACCGGCGAGCAGTCATCCGTCGATTCTGCCGGCTGCGACCGCCGTGCGTCCCGGTGCGGTCGGCGTGTCCGCGATGTGATCCGGCCGACCTCCGCCGTCGTGCTCCAGCACGGCGAGATCCCGCTCCACATCGGACGGCAGCGGGCGTCGGTGCCGCAGCGCCCAACCCAGCTCGCGCGCCACGTCGACCAGCGCGGCCCGTTGCCGCGGCGCCCGCCAGGCCCGGACCACCTCACCGAGGACCACCCGGCCGGGGCGCCGCAACGCGGCGGTCAGCAGCCGGTTGCGCGCCTCGACGCGCGTCCGGGCGCCCGGGTCCCGGCCGTCGGGCTGCGGCAGGTGGTGGGCCACCAGCTCCGGCACGTACGCCAGGTTCCAGCCGGCGGCGGCCAGGTCCATCGCCAGCAGCGCCTCCTCGCCGTACGTGCCGAGCCGCTCGGTGAACCCGCCCACCCGCCGGTACGCCTCGCGGCGCAGCACCACGGCGCAGCCGAGGAAGCCCAGCACGGTGGGGCCGGGCGCCCCCGGGGCGGTGCCGAGCGGCGCCGCCGCCATCGCCGGGCAGATCGGGTCGAGCCGTCGCTCCGGCCCGACCAGCACCCGGGCGGCCAGCAGAGCGGTGCCGGGGTGGGCGTGCAGCAGGGCGACGGCCCGCTCCAACGCGCCGGGCGCCCAGTACGAGTCGTCGTCGGCGAACGCCACGAAGGGGGTGTCGGCGGCGCCCACCCCGGCGTTGCGGGCCGCTCCGGCGCCGGCGTTGCGGCCCAGCTCGATGACCCGGATGTCGGGGAACGCCGCGCGGACGGCCGCCGGGGTGCCGTCGGTTGAGCCGTTGTCCACCACGATCACCGGCGCGGCGTGCCGGGCGAGGGTCTCCAGCAGTTGGTGCCGCCGGTTGCGGGTGGCCACCACCACGGTCACGTCGGTCGTCATGGCCGCCCTGGTACCCGCCGGCGGCGATCTCACGCCGCGACCGGCCGGCCGGATGATCCCGGACTGAGACGGCGGCCACCCCGACGGCGGTCGGCTGTGGCGCCACCCCGCTGGGACGCATCATAGATACATGACGCATCCCAGCCCCGCGGCGGCGCGCCCGACCGTCCCGTCGGCCGCCGAGCGGGCGTACCGGCACCTCAAACGGTCGATCCTGGAGCAGGTGTACCCGGGCGGTTCGCTGGTCAGCGAGGGCGAGATCGCCGAGGCCGCCGGGGTGTCCCGCACCCCCGTCCGGGAGGCGCTGCTCCGCCTGGAGGCCGAGGGGCTGGTCGCCCTCTACCCGAAGCGCGGCGCGCTGATCCGGCCCGTGTCGGCCCGGGAGATCGCCGACGTGATCGAGGCCCGCCGGCTGGTCGAGCTGCACGCCGCCGAACGCGTCTGGCCCGGGCGCGCCGCGCTCCGCCCCGACCTGACCCGGTGGCTGGCCGAGATGCGCACCGCCCACGCGGCGGGCGACGTCCGGGCCCTGATGGCCGCCGACCGCGCGTTCCACGCCACCGTCGTCGAGGCCGCCGGCAACGAGATCCTCGCCGAGCTGTACCACCGGCTGCGCGACCGGCAGCTGCGGATGGGGGAGGCGACCTTCCGGCTCTCGCCCGGCTGGGCCGAGGTGGCGCTGACCGAACACGCCGCGCAGCTCGCCGCCCTCGACGGCGACGACCCGCAGCCCTGGCTGGCCGCCGTCGCCGGGCACATCGACAACGCCGCCGCCGTGCTGCGGACCCTGCGGTGAGCGCCCCGACCACGACCCGCGGCCGCTCGCCCTGGCTGGTCTGGGCGGTGGCGCTCAGCGCGTACGTGGCGGCGGTGTTCCACCGCAGCTCGCTCGGCGTCACCGGGGTCGACGCCGCCGACCGGTTCGGGATCAACGCCTCCGCGCTGGCCACCTTCTCCGTCGCCCAGCTGGCCGTCTACGCCGCCATGCAGGTGCCGGTGGGAGTGCTGCTGGACCGGTACGGCTCGCGCCGGCTGCTGCTGGCCGGCGGAGCGCTGATGGTCGCCGGGCAGCTCTGCTTCGCCCTCGCCGGCGACGTGCCCCTGGCGGTCGCCGCCCGGGTGCTGGTCGGCCTGGGCGACGCGATGACCTTCATCAGCGTGCTGCGCATCGTGGCGTTCTGGTTCCCCGGCCGGCGCAACCCGCTGCTGGTGCAGCTGACCGGGACCTTCGGCCAGCTCGGGGCGGTGCTCGGCGCCGTACCCCTGGTGGCCCTGCTGCACCGGGCCGGCTGGACCCCGGCGTTCCTGACCGCGGCGGCGCTCGGGGCCACCGTCCTGCTGGTGGTGCTCGTCGTGGTCCGCGACACCCCGCACCGCGAGCACGCCGCCGCCGTCGCCCCCGACCTGGCCACCGTACGCCGGCAGCTCGCCGCCGCCTGGGGGCATCCCGGCACCCGGCTCGGCCTGTGGACGCACTTCGTCACCCAGTTCTCCGGCACCGTCTTCGCGCTGCTCTGGGGCTATCCGTTCCTGGTGCAGGGGCAGGGGCTGGCGCCCACCGCGGCGGCCTCGCTGCTGACCCTGATGACCCTGGGCAGCCTGGTGGCCGGCCCGGTCATCGCCCACCTCTGCGCCCGGCACCCGTTCCACCGCTCGGCGCTGGTGCTCGCGGTGACCGGCGCGACGGCGGCGGTCTGGACCGTCGTGCTGGCCTGGCCCGGTCGTGCGCCGGCCTGGCTGCTGGTGGCGCTGGTGCTGGTCCTCGCGGTCAACGGCCCCGGCTCGGTGATCGGCTTCGACTACGCCCGCACGTTCAACCCCACCCACCGCATCGGCAGCGCCACCGGCATCGTCAACGTGGGCGGCTTCGTCGCCTCGATCACGGTGGTGCTCGCCGTCGGGGTGCTGCTCGACCTCGCCACCCCGGCCGGTCGGCCGGCGCCGTCGCTGGACGCCTTCCGCGCGGCCTTCGCCGTGCAGTACCTGCTCTGGGCGTTGGGCGCGGTGCAGGTGCTGCGCTACCGCCGGGCCGCCCGCCGCCGGGTCGCCGCCGAACGCTCCACCGTCCCGGTGCCCGCCCCGGTGAACGGCTGACCCCCGCCCGGGCGGAGGCGGTGGCCGCTGCGCCGCGCCGGGTGGCGGCTCGGCGCGGCGCCGCCGGGCCGGTGTGTCTCAGCGGCGCCGGCGGCGGTGGGTGAACGAGTCCAGCACCAGGGTGAGGCCGGCGGCGACCAGCCAGGAGTCCTTGGCGATCGGGATGCCCGCCTGGGTCGGCCGCAGGCTGTTCGGCTCGCGCAGCCCCGGCGTCTTCAGGTAGAGCTGGACCAGGCCGGCGCCGAAGCCGGCGAGCCCGAGTCCGGCCAGCGCCGACGGCACGAACGGGGCGAGCAGCGCCGCACCGAGGGCGATCTCGGCCCGGGAGAGCAGCTTCGCGAACCGGTCCGGCTCCAGCTCCCCGAGCTGCGGGATGGCGCCGACGGCCATGCCGTGCATCCCGGCGGCGGCCTCACCCTCCAGTGTCCGTTTGCCGAGCCCGGAATTCAGGATGAACGCGCCGATGACGACCCGCAGCGGCGCATGCGTCAACCTCATGATCACTCCCGTCGCTACCGGAAAGGTGCCCCCGCCTACCCGGCGACGGCCGGGCTAACCACCGGAGCGTGCCGTGGCCGGCGCCCGGGCGGTAGGTTCGCGGGGAGAGCAGTCCCGACCAAGGAGGCACGGTGAGCCAGGAAGTCCGGGGAGTCGTCTCGCGGCGCAAGGGCGCGCCGGTGGAGGTCACCACCATCGTGGTGCCCGACCCGGGGCCGGGCGAGGCGGTGGTCCGCGTCCAGTCCTGCGGGGTCTGCCACACCGACCTGCACTACCGCGAGGGCGGCATCAACGACGACTACCCGTTCCTGCTCGGCCACGAGGCCGCCGGCGTCGTCGAGCAGGTCGGTGCCGGGGTCACCGACGTCGCCCCCGGCGACTTCGTGGTGCTCAACTGGCGGGCCGTCTGCGGCCAGTGCCGGGCCTGCCGGCGCGGCCGACCGTGGTACTGCTTCGCCACCCACAACGCCACCCAGAAGATGACCCTCACCGACGGCACCGAGCTGACCCCGGCGTTGGGCATCGGCGCGTTCGCGGAGAAGACGCTGGTGCACGCCGGTCAGTGCACCAAGGTCGACGCGTCGGCCCGACCGGCCGCCGTGGGCCTGCTCGGCTGCGGCGTGATGGCCGGCCTGGGCGCGGCCATGAACACCGGCCAGGTCACCCGGGGCGACTCGGTCGCGGTGATCGGCTGCGGTGGGGTCGGCGACGCGGCGGTGGCCGGCGCGGCCCTGGCCGGCGCGACCACCATCATCGCCGTGGACACCGACTCCCGGAAGCTCGACTGGGCGCGGAAGTTCGGCGCCACCCACACCGTCAACGCCTCCGAGGACGACCCGGTCGAGGCGATCCGCGCCGCCACCGGCGGGTTCGGCGCCGACGTGGTCATCGACGCGGTCGGTCGCCCGGAGACCTGGAAGCAGGCCTTCTACGCCCGGGACCTGGCCGGCACCGTCGTGCTGGTCGGCGTACCCACCCCGCAGATGACGATCGACCTGCCGCTGCTGGACGTCTTCGGCCGTGGCGGCGCGCTCAGGTCCAGCTGGTACGGCGACTGCCTGCCCAGCCGCGACTTCCCGATGCTCACCGAGCTCTACCGGCAGGGTCGCCTCGACCTGGACGCCTTCGTCACCGAGGAGATCGCCCTGGACCAGGTGGAGGAGGCGTTCACCCGGATGCACCAGGGGGACGTGCTGCGTTCGGTGGTGGTCTTCCCGTGACCGCCCGCGTCGACCACGCCGTCACCTCCGGCACCTTCTCCCTCGACGGGCAGACCTTCGACGTCGACAACAACGTCTGGGTGGTCGGCGACGACACCGAGTGCGTGGTGCTCGACGCGCCGCACGACGTGTCGGCCATCCTGCGCGCCGTCGGCGGCCGCCGGGTGGTCGCCGTCCTGGCCACCCACGCCCACGACGACCACGTACGCGTCGCGCCGGAGCTGGCCCGAGCCACCGGCGCCCCGGTGCTGCTGCACCCCGCCGACCGGGTGCTCTGGGACCTGGTCCACCCGGACACCCCGCCGGACGGGGAGCTGGCCGACGGGCAGGCCGTCGACGTCGCCGGGACGACCCTGCGGGTGCTGCACACCCCCGGCCACAGCCCCGGCGCGTGCAGCCTGTACGCGGCCGACCTGGCGGCGGTGTTCACCGGCGACACCCTCTTCGCCGGTGGGCCGGGCGCCACCGGCCGCTCGTACAGCGACTTCGACACCATCGTGGAGTCGATCCGGACCCGGCTGCTCACCCTGCCCCCGCAGACGGTGGTCCACACCGGACACGGCGACGACACCACCATCGGCGCGGAGGCCCCGCACCTCGACGAGTGGATCGCCCGGGGGCACTGAGCCGGCGTCAGCGCTCGCCGTCGAGGACCGGCTTGACGTCGAGCACCGGCGTCCCGTCCAGCGCCTCGAGGTCCGCGACCCGGACCCGCACGCCGTCGACCGCCAGCACCCGCACCCGGTGCAGCCCGATCGGGTTGGGCCGGTGCGGGGAGCGGGTGGCGAACACCCCGGTCAGCGGGCGGGTACGGTCACCGCGCGGGTGCACCGCCAGCACGTCGCGGCGGGCCCGGTCCAGCCAGGTCAGCACCAGCACGTCGGCGCCCGGCCGCAGGTCGCGCAGCGCCGGGGCGTACGGGTCGGCAAAGACCAGCCACGCGGGTGGGGCGCCCTCGTCGCCCTGTCTCGGCGCCAGCTCGGGGTCGGTCAGCGGCGACTCCACCCGGCCGACCGGGCGCAGCGCGTACCCGTCCGCGGTCACCCGACGGCCGTCCCGAGCCGCACGTGCAGCCGCACGGTGGTGCCGGCCGGTGCGGTGTGCACCAGCACCAGGTCACAGAGGGCGTGCACGATGACCAGGCCCCGCCCGCCGACACCGTCGTGTCCGGGGGCCAGCCGTCCGGCGAGGGGATCGGTGAGCCGGCCGGCGTCCCGGATCTCGCAGACCAGGTGCTCGTCGGTGGACCAGACCCGCAGCCCGCCGGACCCGCCGCCGTGGGCGACGCTGTTGGCCGCCAGCTCGGTGACCGCGATCAGCAGGTCGTCGGTGCGGTCCGGGTCCAGCCCGGCGCCGGCCGCGTGCCCGGTGACGAAGCGGCGTACCTGGGCCAGGGTGTCCAGCCGGTAGTCCAGGGTGGCCACCGGACCGGTCGGGTCGGGCAGCGGCCGGTTGTGCCGGGCCACCACGTCGTCGGGCGCATAGCCGCCGCTGGGCCGCCGGCCGGCGCGGTCCACCAGCACCGGGTGCGTGCACCGCGCCTCGGCCAGCGCCCCCGCGGAGAGGCCGACCGCGTCGTACGGGCAGAGGATGCTCATCGGCCGGGCCGCGAAGGCTGCGTTGATCATCGCCTCGTGCTGGGCGCAGGCCCGGTACTCGTGGGCGGTCCGGCCCGCCCAGATCGGCTCGCCGATGATGCGTACCCGTTGCTCGGGATGCCGGTCGGCGAAGGCCTGCAACACCCACGGGATGATCCGGCCGGGGTTGCGGCCGGCCTGCGTCATGTCGGCCCACCCCACGCGGTCGGCGGCCGTGCCCAGCGCGGCCCGCAGCGGTTCCCTGGTCCGGGCGGGGGCGGCGACCATGACCGGCTCGTCCCGGCGCAGTCCATCCTCGACGAAGGAGACGGTGCCGGCGAGCAGGTCGGTGGTGTTCGTGTAGAGAAGTCCCTCGTGGATCAGGCCATTGGCGGCCGTGCGGGCGCTCATGCCGGTCGCTCCGCGAGGTTCCCCGCCTCGGTGGCGGCGACCAGGTCGAGCAGGCGGACCAGGGTCGGCCGGCAACCGACGAGGCGCACTTCGGTCGGCCTTCCGCGGAGCACCCCGGCCAGGGTGTGCGCGCCGTCGACGTCGGCGAAGCTGAGTTCCGACACGTCGAGCACCGCGGGTCGCGCGCCCGGCCGCTCACCGGTCAGCTCGGCGAGGACCGCCTGGAACGCGTTGCGGTTGCTCCGGTCGACCTGCCCCACCAGTCGCAGACCGGCCGGCTCGACGGTCCGGTACGCCCGCAGCATGGGCCGCCAGGTGCGCCCGACGTGCGGCCCGGCGCTGCCCGGGTGGGCGGCGACGACGGCCCGCATCTGCGCCGGCGGGAAGAGCCGTCGGTCGTAGAGGCACATGCCGACCGCCCGGCCGTCCAGGAAGAGCTGGTTGAGGCCGGCCTCGTACCGGCTCAGCTCGGCCACGCCCACGCCTGTCCGCCGCACCCAGGCCATGTCCCCGACCAGCCGCAGTCCGGGGTGGTTCTCCCGCTCCGCCCGGTCGATCTCGTCCGCCAGCCCGGCGATCATCGCGTCGCCCAGGAACGGGCCGTCGGGCAGGTAGCTCTCCGTCGCCGGGACGACCCGCAGCGCCCCGGTGGCCAGCGCGCTCTCCGTGGGCACACCGGCCGTCTCCAGCCGCTGTCGCATGCCTGCCGGGGTGACCGTGTCGGTGTAGCAGATGACCTTCTGGCCGAGTCGCAGGCCGGTGGCGACGAAGGTGACGGCGGCATCCAGGCCGTCGGCCTCGTCGTCGTACGCCCAACAGATGTGGTCGCCCAGCTGGAGCTGGTCGACCACCGAGCTTGCCGTCACCGTCTTCCGCCTTTCGCGGTTCGCGCCCCACTGTAACGTTCGGCACCGACCGGCAGAACCGGCCCGCCAGGCGGCCTCGGGGGCGCTAGGATCGGCGGCCGTGACCGATGCCGGCCGACCCCCGACCGTACGCCAGCTGCGCCTCGTGGTCGAGGCCGAGGACCACGACGCTGCGGTGGCGTTCTTCCGCGACGTCCTGGGTCTGTCCGAGCAGGCCGCTTTCTCCGGTGGGGACGGCGCCCGCGTGGTGATCCTCGAGGCCGGCCGGGCCACCCTGGAGCTCGCCAATCCGGCGCAGAAGCGGCTGATCGACGAGGTCGAGGTGGGGCGGCAGGTGGCGCCGCGGATCCGGGTGGCCTTCGAGGTGGACGACACCCGCGCCGTCACCGAACGCCTGGTCGCCGGCGGTGCGGTCGAGGTCGCCCCGCCGACCGTCACCCCGTGGCGGTCGCTCAACGCCCGCCTCGACGCGCCCGCCGGGCTGCACGTCACGGTCTTTCAGGAGCTGACCGACCTCGACGAACGGGCCGCCCTGGACGGTTTCGGCACCGACGCCTGATCCGAGCCTCGCCGCCACCGACACGCCCTGCGGAGCGCCGCTGCGACCTTCGGGCGCGGCCGGTCCCGGCTGCCCGGTACGCGGCGTGACCTGGACCGCAGCCGTCCGCTCCTGAGGGCAATTCCGGAATGACGGATACGCGAAGCAGGTTGGTTCCCCCGTACGGCCGGGCCGCAAACCCGTACCGCCCGGTAGTTCCCCCAGGGGCGCTCACCCCGGAGCGCGTCGTAACGATCGAAAGGGCAACCATCGTGAAGCAGCACTTCACTCGATGGCTCCCCGCCATCGCGAAGACCGCCGTCGCGAAGACCCCGAACAGCAGGACCGCGCTGACCGTCGCGGGCGTCGCCGCCCTCGGCGGCCTCGCGTTCGGCCCCACCGCCGTCGCCGCACCCGTCACCAGCGGCCCGCACGCCGGAGCCACCGCGGCCATCGAACTGGCCACCGGTAAGCGGGGCGCCACTGTCGAGTCGGCGCTGACCACCGGCGGCGACAAGGTCCCGACCAAGGCCGGCCGGCCCGACCGGGAGAAGCTGATCCCGCACGGTGTCGAGGGCGCGCAGTCGCGCATCCCGCTCGACGACGCGCAGCTCGCCAACGCCAGGGCCATCGTGAAGGCGGCCAAGGAGAGCGGTGTGGGGGAGCGGGGCGCCGTGATCGGTGTCGCCACCTCGCTCCAGGAATCGAAGCTGTACAACCTCGGCCACCTCGGCGCGTACAACGACCACGACTCGCAGGGCCTGTTCCAGCAGCGCCCGTCGTCCGGTTGGGGCTCGCCCGAGCAGATCACCGACCCCGACTACTCGGCCAAGGCGTTCTTCGGCGCGCTGAAGAACATCGGCGGTTGGCGGGACCTGCCGCTGACCACGGCCGCGCAGACCGTCCAGGTCTCCGCCTTCCCCTACGCGTACGCGCAGTGGGAGGAGCAGGCGGCGGACATCGTCGCCCAGCTGTGGTGACGGGCGGGTGACCGACTGACAGCACCGGGCCGGCCGGCTCCCGATCCACCGGGGGCCGGCCGGCCCTCCCGCATCCCGGCCGGGTGGCCAGCAGGGGTCCTTCCGCTACGCACCTGTCGACTCACCGGGGCCCGGACCGGATCCGACGGGTCCCGGCATAGGTGCCTGCCTGCGGGGCGGAATCCGGACCCCGGGCACATGAACGCGCTGCGCGGCCTGGCGCCGGGCGACGAGAAGGGCGGGTGGCCGCCGCACTCGACCGGTGCGGGCGCGCTGGGGGAGATCCGGGCCATCGGCTTGGGTGGTCTGGCGGCCGATGTCCGGATCACGGGTGACCGGCGGCACCCCGGCGATGGAATGGCGGCCGAGGCGAGGTCGTTACACCCTCTGTACGACCGCAGCAGCACCCCCGGCTGCCAGCGCCGATGCCCTGACGGCTCGGGCCTGGGCTCCGGAATGATGTGGGGCCGGCGGTCGTTACACATGGTCCGCCGCCACGACGAGCCCCGCTGGGTCCGTGGCCGTGCCGGACACCAAGAACTTTCCCCTGCTTGTTGAGCGCCTGACGGTGCTTGCGCGTCGCCTGATCCCCCTCGGGTGGCGCGCCAAAACCCCCAAGGAGCTTCGTCATGAACAAGATGCTGACCAAGAGTGTGCTGGGTATTGCTGGTCTTGCTTTCACCGGTGGTGTGTTCGCCGGTCCGGTTGCCGCTCACGCCGCTGAGCCGGTGCACGCCTCCCCGGTCGCGGTGGCGGTGCAGGCCGATAAGCCGGGCGTGGACGCGAAGGCGCTGATCCCGCACGGTGTGCAGGGCAAGCAGTCGAAGATTGACCTGAACGACGAGCAGACCGGCAACGCCAAGGCGATCATCGCCGCCACGAAGAAGGCCGGTCTGCCGGAGCGGGCCGCGGTCATCTCGATCGCCACGAGCCTGCAGGAGTCGAAGCTGGAGAATCTGGGCCACCTCGGCGACCGCAACGACCATGACTCGCTGGGTCTGTTCCAGCAGCGCCCGTCCAGTGGTTGGGGTTCGCCGGAGCAGATCACCGACCCGGCCTACTCCACGACGGCGTTCCTGAAGGGTCTGAAGCAGGTCGACGGGTGGCAGGACATGCCGCTGACCGACGCCGCCCAGACGGTGCAGGTCTCGGCCTACCCGGACGCGTACGCGCAGTGGGAGCAGCAGGCCGCCGACCTGGTTGCCCAGCACTGGAACAGCTGACGCATGAACGAACGCTGGCCGGCACCCCGACGGGTGCCGGCCAGCGGCATGTCCAGCGTCGATGCTCCTATGGATGTCAAGGGGTGTTGAGGGCGGTGAAGTCGGTGAGGAGGGCGGCGTGGACCTCGCGGACGACGTATCGCTTGAGGCACCGCATGATCTCTTTCTTGCCGAGGCCCTGTTTGGTGCGTTTCTCAACGTAGGCGCGGGTTCGGGGGTCGTAGCGCATCCGGCTGAGCACGATCGTGTGCAGGGCGTTGTTCGCGGCTCGGTCGCCGCCGCGGTTGAGGCGGTGCCGGTCGATGCGTCCGCTGCTGGCGGGGATCGGGGCGGCGCCGCAGAGGTGGGCCAGGGCCGCTTCGGAACGTAGCCGGTCGGGATT
>NZ_FMCX01000016.1 GCF_900091555.1 Micromonospora mirobrigensis | reverse complement strand
CTTCAAGATGAGGTATCCCACCCACCTTGGTGGGGTAAGGCCCCCAGCTAGACGACTGGGTTGATAGGCCGGAACTGTAAGCCCGGTAACGGGTTCAGGTGACCGGTACTAATAGGCCGAGGACTTGACTACGAAGCTGCTACGCGTCCACTGTGCAACTCTGAACAAGCGAACACCCGTGACGGTTTACCGGTGTGTTTGACATGTTCATAGAGTTACGGCGGTCATGGCGGAGGGGAAACGCCCGGTCACATTCCGAACCCGGAAGCTAAGCCCTCCAGCGCCGATGGTACTGCACTCGGGAGGGTGTGGGAGAGTAGGACGCCGCCGGACAAACATTCCATTCAGGGCCACCCCATCCGGGGTGGCCCTGAATGCGTTTCCCCGCTGCCGGAAGACGCCCGCGGCGCGGACGGGCCGGATCAGCGGGTCTGCATGCCGTCGCGCATCCGGCGGAAGAGGGAGCCGGCGTCGTCGACGCTGCGGCCCGGGAACATGGCCATGGCGACGCTGCCGTGGTCGGCCCAACCGCAGATCGCGAAGTCCCCGCCGTCGCCCTCGGTGGTCCCGCACTTCATCACGCCACCCAGGTCGCCGGCGTCCACCGCACGCAGCCCGCCCACCTTGCCGGTCTCGTCGGCCATCAGGCCGAACAGGCTGTCCAGGTCCCGCTCGGGCTGCCAGAGCAGGGTGGTGCCGCCGAAGACCAGGACCGAGCGGCCGGCGCCGGCCGCCGTACCCCCGCCGTTCGCGGTGTCCCGGTAGACGGTGCCGAAGCTGCGGTCCAGGTCGATGTCGGCGGCGAAGCCGCTGCGCAGGTAGTCGGCGGTACTGCGGGCCCGCTCGCTGTCGTCGCGTTCCAGGCCGGCCACCCGGGTCGGCGTGTCCAGCCGGGTGTCCTTCTCCCGCAGCACCTGCCAACCCCAGACGGCCGAGGCGGCCACGCCCACGGTGAGCGCCGCCCCGACGACTCCCAGGGCCACCCGGCGACCGCGGGACCGGGGACGCCGGTCGGGCTCCTCCGAGTCGTGACGGCTCAACCGGATGGGCTCGTCGGTCAGCTCGATCGGTTCGGGTCCCCCGTCGACCGGTCGCTCGGTGAGATGCGCGTCGGACATGTTCGCCACCGTACGCGAACAGGAGGTGGCGCACGTCGGGTCCGTTGAAGCGCTCCGTAGACTTTCGCAGGTGACCGAGAGACTGGATGCCCGACGCCCCGACGCCCCGACCCTTGCCGGCCAGTACCAGCCCGGCGAGGTAGAGCAGCGACGGTACGAGCAGTGGGTAGCCGCCGGCCACTTCCGGGCGACGGCGAGCAGCGACAAGCCCCCGTTCACCATCGTCATCCCGCCGCCGAACGTCACCGGCTCCCTGCACATGGGCCACGCCCTCGACCACACCGTGCAGGACGCCCTGGTGCGCCGCAAGCGGATGCAGGGCTACGAGGCCCTCTGGCTGCCCGGCATGGACCACGCCGGCATCGCCACCCAGAACGTGGTGGAGCGGCAGCTCGCCGGCCAGGGGCTCTCCCGGCACGACCTGGGCCGGGAGAAGTTCGTCGAGCGGGTGTGGCAGTGGAAGGCCGAGTCCGGTGGCGCGATCCTCGGCCAGATGCGCCGGCTCGGCGACTCCGTCGACTGGGACCGCGAGCGCTTCACCATGGACGAGGGCCTGTCCCGGGCCGTGCAGACCATGTTCAAGAAGCTGTACGACGACGGGCTGATCTACCGGGCCAACCGGATCATCAACTGGTGCCCCCGCTGCCTGACCGCCCTGTCCGACATCGAGGTGGAGCACAGCGACGACGAGGGTGAGCTGGTCTCCATCCGGTACAGCGACGACGTCGTGGTCGCCACCACCCGGGCCGAGACGATGCTCGGTGACACCGCGGTGGCCGTGCACCCCGACGACGAGCGGTACAAGCACCTGATCGGCACCGAGGTGGCCGTCCCGCTGACCGACCGGCGGATCCCGATCGTCGGCGACGAGCACGTCGACCCGACCTTCGGCACCGGCATGGTGAAGGTGACCCCGGCGCACGACCCGAACGACTTCGAGATCGGCCAGCGGCACGACCTGCCGTCCCTGACGATCATGGACGAGCGCGGCGTCATCACCGCCCACGGCCCATTCCAGGGCCTGGACCGGTACGAGGCCCGCCCGGCGATCGTCGCCGCCCTGCGCGAGCAGGGCCGGGTCGTCGCCGAGAAGCGGCCGTACCTGCACTCGGTGGGGCACTGCTCGCGCTGCCGGACCACCGTCGAGCCGCGGCTGTCGCTCCAGTGGTTCGTCAACACCGCCCCGCTGGCGAAGGCCGCCGGCGACGCCGTCCGGGACGGCCGGGTGAAGATCGAGCCGGCTGAGCTGGCCAAGCGGTACTTCGCCTGGGTCGACAACATGCACGACTGGTGCATCTCCCGGCAGCTCTGGTGGGGGCACCGCATCCCGGTCTGGTACGGCCCGGACGGCGAGATCGTCTGCGTCGGTCCGGACGAGGCGCCGCCGACCGGCGAGGGCTGGCGGCAGGACGAGGACGTCCTGGACACCTGGTTCTCCAGCGGCCTGTGGCCGTTCTCCACCCTGGGCTGGCCGGAGCGGACCCCGGAACTGGCCAAGTTCTACCCGACCAGCGTCCTGGTCACCGGCTACGACATCCTCTTCTTCTGGGTCGCCCGGATGATGATGTTCGGCCTCTACGCGATGGACGGGGTGCAGCCGTTCGACACGGTCGCCCTGCACGGCATGGTCCGCGACGAGCACGGCAAGAAGATGTCCAAGTCGTTCGGCAACGTGGTCGACCCGCTGGACTGGATCGACCGGTACGGCGCCGACGCCACCCGGTTCACCCTGGCCCGGGGCGCCAACCCGGGCGGCGACGTGCCGGTCAGCGAGGACTGGTGCCAGGGCTCCCGCAACTTCTGCAACAAGCTCTGGAACGCCACCCGGTTCGCGCTGCTCAACGGCGCCCACACGCAGGGGGAGCTGCCGGCCGCCGACCAGCTCTCCACGGTCGACCGGTGGATCCTGTCCCGGCTGGCGCACGTCACCGCCGAGGTCGACGAGCAGTTCGAGGCGTACGAGTTCGCGAAGGTCTGCGACCTGCTCTACCACTTCGCCTGGGACGACGTCTGCGACTGGTACGTCGAGCTGAGCAAGCCGGTCCTCGCCGAGGGCGGCGCGGGGGCCGACGCCACCCGGCGGGTGCTCGGCCACGTGCTGGACCAGCTGCTGCGGCTGCTGCACCCGGTGATCCCGTTCGTCACCGAGGAGCTGTGGACCGCGCTGACCGGTGGTGACACGGTGATGACCGCCGCCTGGCCGGCGGCCGACCGTACGCTGGTCGACGACGCCGCGGAGAGCGAGGTCGGCACCCTCCAGCGGGTGGTGACCGAGATCCGGCGGTTCCGCTCCGACCAGGGCCTGCGGCCCACCCAGCGGGTGGCCGCCCGGCTCGACGGGCTGACCGTGGCGGGGATCGCGGCGCACGAGCCGCTGATCCGTTCGCTGGTCCGCCTGGACGCCCCCGGCGACGACTTCCAGGCCAGCGCCACCCTGGCCATGCCCGGTGAGGTCAGCGTCGAGCTGGACACCCGCGGTTCGATCGACGTGGCCGCCGAGCGGGCCCGGCTCACCAAGGACCGGGCGGCCGCCGAGAAGGAGGCCGCGCAGGCCCGGGGGAAGCTCGGCAACCCGGCGTTCGTCGGCAAGGCACCGGAACCGGTGGTAGCCAAGATCCGTGAACGGCTGGCGGTGGCCGAGGCGGACCTGGTCCGCATCGACGCCGCACTGGAGGCGCTCGCATCGTGACCGATCCCACCGACCGCAGCCGGACCGGCGGCGGCGTCGACCGCGGTGAGTTCGCCGCCGTCGACGCCGCGCTGGCCGCCCGCGGCTTCACCCGGATGGCGTTCGAGCTGGAGAAGATCGAGTCCCTGCTCGACCTGCTCGGCAGCCCGCAGCGGGCGTACCCGTCGATCCACCTGACCGGGACCAACGGCAAGACCTCCACGGCCCGGATGATCGACTCGCTGCTGCGGGCGTTCGGGCTGCACACCGGCCGCTACACCAGCCCGCACCTGGAGACCGTCCGGGAGCGGATCGCGCTGGACGGCGAGCCGGTCGGCGAGGAGCGTTTCGTCGCGACGTACCGCGAGGTGGCGCCGCTGGCCGAGCTGGTGGACCAGCGCTCGGCGGAGCCGCTGACGTACTTCGACATGACCACCGCGCTGGCCTTCGCCACGTTCGCCGACGCGCCGGTGGACGTGGCCGTGGTGGAGGTGGGCCTGGGCGGGGCGGAGGACGCCACCAACGTGCTCCAGGCCGGGGTGGCGGTGCTCACCCCGATCGGGTTGGACCACACCGAGTGGCTCGGCGACACCCTGGAGGACATCGCCCTGCACAAGGCCGGGATCATCCACTCCGGTGCCACGGTGATCGCGGCGGCCCAGGAGGAGGAGGCCGCCCGGCCGATCCTTGAGCGCTGCGCCGAGGTCGGCGCGACCGTCGCCCGGGAGGGCTCCGAGTTCGGCGTGCTGCGCCGGGCGGTCGCCGTCGGCGGCCAGGTGCTCACCATCCAGGGCCTGGGCGGGGTGTACGAGGAGATCTTCATCCCGCTGCACGGCGCCCACCAGGCGCAGAACGCGGCCGTGGCGCTCGCCGCCGTGGAGGCGTTCCTGGGGGCGGGCGCGAAGCGGCAGCTCGACATCGAGGCCGTCCGCGAGGGCTTCGCCAGCACCAGCTCCCCGGGGCGGCTGGAGAAGGTGCGCAACGCGCCGACCGTTCTGCTCGACGGGGCGCACAACCCGCACGGGATGGCCGCCACGGTCACCGCGCTCCAGGAGGAGTTCGCGTTCAGCAAGCTCGTCGGCGTGCTCGCGGTGCTCGGCGACAAGGACGCGGCGAGCCTGCTGGAGCTGCTCGAGCCGGTGCTCGACTCGCTGGTCGTCACCCGCAACACCTCGCCCCGGGCGATGCCGGTCGACGAGCTGGCCGGGCTGGCCCGGGAGGTCTTCGGGCCGGAGCGGGTGCAGATCGCCGAGGAGATGCCGGACGCCATCGAGGCGGCCGTGGCCGAGGCCGAGTCCGACGTGCCGGGCGAGATCGCCGGGGTCGGCGTGCTGATCACCGGTTCGGTGGTGACGGTGGCCGACGCGCGTCGGCTGCTGAAGCGATGACCGACCCGGTGGACGAGCGGCCGGCCGGCGACCCGGACCGCCCCGGACCGGAGGCCGGCGCGTCCGGACCGGACGCGACCGGCGGTACGGACGGCCCGGGGGAGCGGCGCTCCGGGCTGCGGAACCCGGCGAAGGCGGTACGCGGCCTGGGCGCGGGGACGCTCGCCCTGGAGGCGCTGGTCCTGCTGCTCGCCATCCAGCCCATCCGGGTGGTCGGCGGGGACCTCAGCGGCGCGGCGATCGGCGCGATCGTCGCGCTGGCCGTCGCCTGTGTGGTGCTGGCCGGGCGGATGGGCCGGCCGTGGGCGTGGAACGCCGGCACCGTGCTCCAGGGCCTGCTGATGCTCTCCGGCCTGCTGCACTGGTCGCTGCTGGTGCTGGGCGTCATCTTCGCGCTGGTCTGGGCGTACGCGCTGCACGTCCGACGGGTGATCCTGGGCTGAGCGGCGCCCGGTCCGGGTCGGACCGGGCGCCGTCGGTCACGCGTCGGTGAGGGACCGCCACTGGGTGAGGGCGATGCCGTGGCCGTCCGGGTCGCGGAACGCCGCCGCCCAGACCTCCAGCTTGGCACCCCGGTTCACCACCCGCGGGGCGTAGGTGAAGCGGACGCCAGCGTCGCGCAGGCGTGCGTACGCCGCCTGGATGTCGTCGACGTCGAGGTTGACGTGGACCAGCCGGCGGCTGATCGGGGCGGCGCCGGTCACCTCCCGCAGCACCAGCCGGGTCGGCCCGGAGACCAGCACCGCGTTGCCGGTGCCCCGGTCGAGCTCCTCGAAGCCCAGCACGTCCCGGTAGAACTCCAGGGAACGGTCCAGCTCGGTGACGAGCAGGGTGATCCCCACCCCGCTGATCGGCGCGCCCGCCTCGACCGGCCCGCCCACCGGGTCGTAGCCGAAGATCGCCTCGTCGAGCTCCTCCGGGCTGGGGGGCGCCTCGTCCACCGGCTCGTCCAGCGGGAGGTCGATCGGGTCGACCGTCACCGTGTCGCGTTCCTCCACCGGCGGGCGCGGGGAGGGCGCGGCCCGCCGGGGCAGCGGGTTCGCGGCCACCGGGTCCACCAGGGTGCCCTCCAGCACCACCGGACCGCCCGGCCGCTGGTGCATCACCACCGGCTCGCGCTCCTCCGGCAGCAGCGTCACCTCGTCGTCGAGGAGCGGGTCGGGCGCCGGCGGGTAGTCGTCGCGGAAGTCGTCGTCCGGGCCCCGGTCGGCCCACGGCGGCGCCTCCTGCGCGATGAGCACCTCGTCGACCGGGTCGGCCATGGCGAACTCGGGGGGCAGGTCGGCCACGGCGGCGCTCTCGGCGTGCGTCGGCACCTCGTCCCAGAGGACCCGGACGTGCCGCTGGTCGTCCAGGGCCACCCGGATCGGCAGGGACTGGCCGAGCGACGGCCACTTCGCCACCGGCACCCGCGGCTCGATGATCTTCTTGGACCGGGGCGGCAGGCCCGGCGCGTCGATGACCAGTTGGAGTTCGCACCGGCCGAAGGCGTACTGGGTGGGGGGCTCGGAGGCGCTGTGCACGTGGCCGACCCCGACCACCCACGTCCGGCCGCCGCCCTTCACGGTGGCCAGCGCGATCGCCAGCACCAGCAGCGCCACCCCGAGCGCGACGATCGCCCAGCTCGGCATCCCCAGCCCGAACACCACCACGAAGGTCGCCACGGTGCCCAGCACCGCACCGATCAGCTTGCGCACCGGCGCGATCTGCCGGCTCCCGCCATTCGCCACAGTGGACCTCCCAGGGGTCAGGGCCAGGCTAGGCCGGAGCGGCGCCCCAGGGGAAGCACAGCCGCCGCGCCGACGCCGGGACCGGGTCGCTAGGCTGACGTTACCCAGCCAGACCGTCTTCCGCGCACAGGAGGAACCCAGCGTGTCCAGCAGCAGCCCGGACGAGCGGACGCTCGTACTGATCAAACCCGACGCCGTACGCCGCGGTCTGGTCGGTGAGATCGTCACCCGCTTCGAGCGCAAGGGCCTGCGGATCGACGCCATGGAGACCCGGACGCTGGACGGCGACTTCGCCGACCAGCACTACGCGGAGCACGTCGACAAGGCGTTCTACCCGCCGCTGAAGGCGTTCATGACCGGTGGCCCGCTGGTCGCCCTGGTGCTCTCCGGCGACCAGGTCATCGAGGTGGTCCGCGGCATGATCGGCAGCACCGACGGCCGCAAGGCCGCCGCCGGGACCATCCGGGGTGACCTCTCCCTGTCCAACCGGGAAAACCTGGTGCACGCCTCCGACTCGGCCGACAGCGCCAAGCGCGAGATCGCGCTCTGGTTCCCGCAGCTGGGCTGAGCCCATCGTCGACGGCCCCGCCCCGGTCACCGGGAGCGGGGCCGTCGCGCGTCCTCAGCCGGTGACCCGGCCCAGCTTGGCCGGGTTGGCCACCAGATAGAGGTCGGTGATCCGGCCGTCGGCGGCGGCCACGGCGAGCGTGTACCGGATACCCGACGGGTAGCTCACCACCACCGCCGGGCCGCCGTTGAGGGTGGCCGGCGTGGCGCGTACCCCGGGCCGTCGGGCGTGGATGCCGGCGAAGAACCGGGCGACGCGGTCCGCGCCGTGCACCGGGTTGCGGGCCGCGCGGACCCGGCCGCCGCCGTCGGACCAGGCGGTGGCGTCGGCGGCCACCAGGCCGGTCAGGCGGGGCAGGTCGCCGTCGCGGGCGGCGGCGAGGAAGGCGTCCAGCAGCCGCCGCTGCTCGTCCGGCCCGGCGGTGAAGCGCCGGCGGCCGTCGGCGATCCGGGCCGCCGCCCGGTGGTGCAGCTGCCGGCAGTCCGCCGTCGAGCGGTCCAGGATCTCGCCGATCTCGGCGTACGGCAGGGCGAAGGCGGTGTGCAGCACGTAGACCGCCCGCTCCGGCGGGGTGAGCCGTTCCAGCAGGTGCAGCAGCGCGGTGGAGACGCTCTCCCGCAGCTCGGCGGTGTCCAGCGGCCCGAACGGCGACGGATCGGTGGGCACCGGCTCGGGCAGCCACGGCCCGACGTACGTCTCCCGGGCGCGCCGTCGGGCCCGCAGCCGGTCCAGGGCCAGCCGGGTGACCACCCGGGAGAGGTAGCAGCGGGGTTCGGCCACGCCGTCCCGGTCCACCGCCAGCCAGCGCAGGTACGCCTCCTGGAGCACGTCCTCGGCGTCGTCCAGGCTGCCCAGCAGCCGGTACGCCAGGCCGAGCAGCATCGGCCGGTGCGCGGTCAGCGCACCGGCCGCCTGCGCCGCCGGCCCGGTCAGTCCCCGGTCGGTGGGGCCGTCCGGCTGGTCACCGCGATCCGGTTCCACACGTTGATTGTGGCGATGGCGACCACCAGGTCGGCCAGCTCCTTCTCCGACCAGACCTTCGCGGCCGCGTCCCACACCTCGTCGGGCACGCCGTGCTCACCCAGCCGGGTGACGGCGTCGGTCAGCGCCAGCGCGGTGCGCTCCCGCTCGTCGAAGAAGGGCGCCTCCCGCCAGGCCGCGACGGCGAAGAGCCGCCGGCTGGACTCGCCGGCGCCGAGCGCCTCCCGGCTGTGCATGTCCACGCAGAACGCGCAGCCGTTGAGCATCGACGCACGCAGCTTCACCAGTTCGAGCACGGTGTGGTCGACGTTGGCGCGGGCGTACTTCTCCAGGCCGAGCACCGCCTGGTACGCCTCCGGCGCCACCGCGGCCATGTCGATCCGACTCATCAGGGTCCTCCTCGGTTCGGTTTCCCGCCCACACGACGTCCACCGCACCCTCGACCGTGACACTCCACCCCTGTGACCCCGCCCACCCCGTCCCGCGGCCGGACCCCCGACCGGGAGGCGTTGATCATGAAGTTGGCGGCAGTTGTGGAGATCCACATCGCCGCCAACTTCATGATCAACGGGGTGGGCTGAGTCAGAGGGTGTCGAGGGAGGCGCGGCGGCGGGACTCGGCCTCGAAGAACCTGAGCAGGAGGGCGGCCAGGACGGCGTAGCCGGCGCCGACGGCCAGTTCGGCGGCGAGGTTCCCGGCGGCGGCGGCCAGGCCGTCGCCGGCGGCGAGGGTGCGGGCGGCCCGGGCGGCGTGGGTGATGGGCAGCGCCTCGCCGACCGCGCGCATCCAGCCCGGCAGCCCGGCGGCGGGCACGTTCACCCCGGTGAGCAGGAGCAGCAGCGCCACCGAGACGTTGGAGATCACCCACACGTCGCGGAAGCGCAGCCCGAGCGCGCCGAGGGTCAGCCCGAAGAAGCCGCAGGCCAGCGAGCCGACGGCCAGGGTGAGCAGCAGACCGGGCAGGGCCGGCGGCGGCACCCGCAGGCCGAGCAGCAGGGAGCCGACGGTCAGCGTGCTCACCGCGATCAGCAGGCCGTTGCCGGCGTACGGCAGGACCCGGCCGAGGAAGACCGCGGTGCGGCTGCGCGGCGAGAGCAGCCGTCCGTACGCTGCGGCCGGGTCGTCGAGGTAGGGGCGCACCCAGTCCGGTGGCTCCCGGTCACGTACGCCGGAAGCTGGGCGCGGAGCAGCTCGGCGGGGGTGGCCCGCAGCACCGCCAGTTCCTCGTCGATGGTCGGCGCCGGAATGGCCGGGATCGGCATGAAGCAGTCCGGCAACCGGCCGCGCGAGGCGGCGTAGACCCGCAGCGGGGCGGTCCGCGGGTCCTCGGCGAGCGCGCGACGGGCCGCCTCCGCCCAGCCGGTGTACGGCCAGGGCACCACCTCGTTGCGGTGCAGCAGCCAGAGGCTGGTGATCGTCTCCCAGAGCGGGCTGGTGGCGATCCGGGTGCGGGCCAGGGTGGGCTCGTCCAGCTCGATCCGGATCATCCGGCCAGGGTAGTGGGTGGCGGCGTAGGGTGGGGACGAGGTGCTGAGGAGTGACACCCGATGGCCTATCCCAGGCACGATCCGACTGCCGCCGGCGTCCCGGCGAGCCCCGACCTGCCCGAGGTCGAGCGTCGGGTCCTGGAGCACTGGGCGGCCGACAAGACCTTCGAGGCGTCGGTCGAGGCCCGGCCGGCCGGGACGAACGAGTACGTCTTCTACGACGGCCCGCCGTTCGCCAACGGCCTGCCGCACTACGGCCACCTCTTCACCGGGTACGTCAAGGACGTGGTGCCGCGCTACCGGACCATGCGCGGCCGGCGCGTGGAGCGGCGGTTCGGCTGGGACTGCCACGGCCTGCCCGCCGAGGTGGTGGCCGAGAAGCAGCTCGGCATCGCCAGCAAGGCGGAGATCCTCGACCTCGGCGTGGCCCGGTTCAACGAGGTCTGCCGCAGCTCGGTGCTGGAGTTCACCCGGGACTGGGAGCGCTACGTCACCCGGCAGGCCCGCTGGGTCGACTTCGCCGACGACTACAAGACCCTCGACCTGGGCTACATGGAGAGCGTCATGTGGGCCTTCCGGACCCTGCACGACAAGGGTCTGGTCTACGAGGGCTTCCGGGTGCTGGCGTACTGCTGGCGGTGCGAGACGCCGCTGTCGAACACCGAGACCCGGATGGACGACGTCTACAAGGACCGGCACGACCCGACCCTGACCGTCTGGTTCGGGCTGACCGCCGACGAGCGTGCGCCCGAGCCGGTGCGCGGCCCGGTCCGGTTGGGGGTCTGGACCACCACGCCGTGGACCCTGCCGTCGAACCTGGCGCTCGCCGTGGGCCCGGACATCGAGTACGCCGTGCTGGATCGCGACGGCCAGCGCCACCTGGTCGGGGTCGCCCGGCTCGGGGCGTACGCGAAGGAGCTGGAGGGTTACCGGCAGGTCGGCACGGTGTACGGCCGGGACCTGGTCGGGCGCCGCTACACCCCGCTCTACGACTTCCTGGTCGAGCGGGCCGGCCCGAACGCCTACCAGGTGCTGGGGGCGGACTTCGTCACCACCGAGGACGGCACCGGGATCGTCCACCTGGCCCCGGCCTTCGGCGAGGACGACCAGAACGTCTGCAACGCCGCCGGCATCCCCACCGTCGTCACCGTCGACGACCACACCCGGTTCACCGCACTCGTCCCGCCCTACCAGGGCGAGCAGGTCTTCGACGTCAACCGGCCGGTGATCCGGGAGCTGAAGGAGCGGGGGGTGGTGCTCAGGCAGGACACCTACACCCACGCGTACCCGCACTGCTGGCGCTGTGACACCCCGCTGGTCTACAAGGCGGTGTCGTCGTGGTTCGTCGCGGTGACGACGTTCCGGGACCGGATGGTCGAGCTGAACCAGCAGATCAACTGGACGCCCGGGCACATCAGGGACGGCTCGTTCGGCAAGTGGCTGGCCAACGCCCGGGACTGGTCGATCAGCCGCAACCGGTTCTGGGGCTCACCGATCCCGGTCTGGAAGTCCGACGACCCGACGTACCCGCGGGTCGACGTGTACGGGTCGCTGGCGGAGATCGAGCGGGACTTCGGCGTACGCCTGACCGACCTGCACCGGCCGGCTGTCGACGACCTGGTCCGGCCGAACCCGGACGACCCGACCGGCAGGTCGACGATGCGCCGGGTGCCGGAGGTGCTGGACTGCTGGTTCGAGTCCGGCTCGATGCCGTTCGCCCAGGTCCACTACCCGTTCGAGAACCGCGACTGGTTCGAGCACCACTACCCGGGCGACTTCGTCGTCGAGTACATCGGACAGACCCGCGGCTGGTTCTACACCATGCACGTGCTGGCCACCGCGCTGTTCGACCGGCCGGCGTTCCGCAACTGCCTCAGTCACGGCATCCTGCTCGGCTCGGACGGACGCAAGATGTCCAAGAGCCTGCGCAACTACCCGGACGTCTACCACGTCTTCGACGCGTACGGGTCGGACGCGATGCGCTGGATGCTGATGTCCTCGCCGGTGCTGCGCGGCGGGGACATGGCGGTCACCGAGACGCTGATCCGGGACGCGGTCCGGCAGGTGCTGCTGCCGCTCTGGAACGTCTGGTACTTCTTCTCCCTCTACGCCAACGCCGCGGGCCACCAGGCCGAGCGGAAGACCGACGCCGCACCGGCCGGAGGCGGCGCAGCCGCCGGCAACCTGCTCGACCGGTACCTGCTGGCGAAGACGAACGAGCTGGTGTCGGCGGTCGGCGCGCAGCTCGACGCGTACGACATCTCCGGCGCCTGCGCGACCGTCCGGTCCTACCTGGACGCGCTGACCAACTGGTACGTGCGCCGCTCCCGGGACCGGTTCTGGTCCGGGGACGCCGACGCCTTCGACACCCTGTGGACGGTGCTGGAGACGCTCTGCCGGGTGGTGGCGCCGCTGGCGCCGCTGACCGCCGAGGAGATCTGGCGCGGCCTCACCGGCGGACGGTCGGTGCACCTGACCGACTGGCCGTCGGCGGACGGGTTCCCGGCCGACCACGAGCTGGTCGCGGCGATGGACGACGTACGGGCGGTCACCTCGGCGGCGCTGTCGCTGCGTAAGGCCAAGGGGCTGCGGGTCCGGCTGCCGCTGTCCAGGCTGACCGTGGCGTCACCGGCCGCCGATCAGCTGCGCCCCTTCGCCGATCTGGTCGCCGACGAGGTCAACGTCAAGGAGGTCGTCCTCACCGACGCGGTGTCCGCGTACTGCCGGCAGGTGCTGACCGTGGTGCCCCGGGCGCTCGGCCCCCGGGTCGGCAAGGCCGTCCAGCAGGTGATCAAGGCGGTCAGGGCGGGGGAGTGGGAGCTTCACGACGGCGCCCCGGTCGCCGCCGGGGTCACCCTCGCCGAGGGCGAGTACGAGCTGCGCCTGGTCGCCGCCGACGCCGAGCACTCGGCGCCGCTGCCCGGCGGCGAGGGCGTGGTGGTGCTGGACACCGAGGTCACCGGAGAACTCGCCGCCGAGGGGCTGGCCCGGGACGTGGTCCGGGTGGTGCAGCAGGCCCGCCGCGAGGCCGGCCTGGACGTCTCCGACCGGATCCGGGTGACGGTGGCGGGTCCGGCGGAGGTCCGCGCGGCGGTGACGGCGCACTCCGGGTTCGTGGCCCGGGAGGTGCTGGCCGACGGCGTCGAGCTGGCCGAGGCGCTCGACGGGTTCACCGGTGAGGTCGGCGAGGGCGAGCGGGTGACGGTGACCGTCCGCCGGGTATGACGTCGGGCGGTCGCACCGCTGGACGGCCGGCCACCCGATCTGCCGGGGGTGACACGGTCCGCTAACGTGACACCGCCTGTTCAGCACGCGACACGCCGGAGGACCCGTGCCCCTGCTCTACACCATCGGCAAGCTCACCGTGGCGCCCGCGCTCCGGTTGGCCTTCCGCCCGACCGTGGAGGGGTTGGAGCACATCCCGCAGACCGGCGGGGCCATCTTCGCCGGCAACCACCTGTCGGTCGCCGACGAACTCCTCCTCGGCACCGTCGTCCCCCGCCACCTGGCCTTCTGGGCGAAGTCGGAGTACTTCACCGGCACCGGGGTCAAGGGCTCGTTCTCCAAGTTCCTGCTCACCGGCCTGGGCGCCATCCCGGTCGAGCGGGCCGGCGGCCGGGCGGCGCTGTCCGCGTTCGACGCGGCCATCCCGGTGCTCAAGGCAGGTGACCTGGTGGCCGTCTACCCGGAGGGCACCCGCTCCCCGGACGGCCGGCTCTACCGGGGACGGACCGGCGCGGCCCGGCTCGCCGTGGCGGCGGGCGTACCGATCATCCCGGTCGGGGTGACCGGCACCGACAAGGCCCAGCCGATCGGCACCCGGGTACCCCGGCCGGGCAAGGCGAAGATCACCATCAGGTTCGGCAAGCCGCTGGACTTCACCGGCCGGGGCGACGACCGGACCTCGCTGCGGGCGATGACCGACGAGCTGATGGCGGAGATCCAGAAGCTCACCGGCCAGGAGTACGTGCCGCGCTACGCCCCGAAGCGCGCCGAGGAGCCCCCGACCGACCCGAACCCGACCGACTGACCCGGTCGCCCGGAGGTCAGGACGACTGGTCGGGGGTGACTACCCGCTGCCGCAGCCGGTCCAGCAGGGCGGCGCTGTCGTCCAGCGACAGCCGGGTGAACACCGCGGTGGCGATGCTGCCGTGGTCCACCGAGGTGCAGACCACCACCGCCGCGCCGTCCTCACGCCCCACCGCGCAGCGCTCGTACCGGCCGCGTACCCCGGTCTCCACCGGCACCGCCGGGGCCAGCGCGTAGCGCTCGGTGAGCCGGGTCAGCTCGTCGTCGGCGTCGGTCTCCGGGGTGAACCGGATCCCGGTGCCGCCGAACAGGGTCACCCGCTTGCCGTCGGTGGTGGTGTACACCCCGGCGAAGGTGTCCTCGGACAGCAACTGCGAGGCGCGTACCTCCGCCTCCAACTCGTCGGCGGCGGCCCTGCTGGCCGGGTCGTCGCGCAGGCTCAGGCCGAGGGCCTGCTCGGGCAGCGCCGCGCTGGCCGGGTACTGGGTGGTCAGCGGCTGCGCCCACCACAGCGGCACCCCGCAGCAGCAGGCGACGGTGAGCAGGAGCAGCCAGGGCCACCGGCGTCGGCGGCGGACCGGAACCGGGACGTACCCCCGGGGAGCCTGCCAACCGGGCGGCGGGGTGACCGGCGGTGGGGTGGCCCGCCGGCGCTGCTTCGGCGGCCGGGCCGGCGTCGGTGGTGCGGGCGTCGGAGACGCGGGCAGCGGGGGCGCCGGGGCCGGGCGGTTGGTGACCACCGGCGGCGCCGGCGCGGCCGGGACGACGGGCGGCGGGGTGACCGGCGGCACCGGATGGGACGGGGTGACCGGCGGCCGCTGGTGCGGCGCGGTGTACGGCAGGGTCGGCGGCAGGGCCGGGAACCCGGTCGAGGGCAGGTCCCAGCCTCCCGTGTCGGCGCCGGCCCACGGGTCCACCGGCACCTGGTGCTCGGGAGAGGGCACCGGGGGGAGCGGGGTCGGTTCCGCGGACTCGCCCCAGCCCCGCTTGCGCGGCGGCGGGGGCGGTACGGCGGCCGATCCGCTCCAGCGCGGCGCCGGCTGCTCCCGGGTCGACTCGATCCGGGTCGGGTGCGGGCCGGCAGCGGACTCCATCCGGGTGGGATCGGGAGCGGCCGGCGGCTCGGCCCGGGTGGGCTCGGAGTCGGCCTGCTCCGCGGGCGCCGGGTCCGGCGAGGGTGACGTGATCCGGGTGGCCGGCGCGGCCTCGTCGGCCGTCGGCGCCGCGGGCGAGGTCGGGGCCGTGACCGGCTCGCCGGCCTGCCCGTCCGCCGGGTCCCCGACGGGCGCGGCGTCCGACGGTACGGAGACAGCGGTCGCCCCCTCGGTGACCGCCGGATCCCGGTCCTGGCCGGGGACCGGAGTGCTCCCGTCGGCCGGCCGGTCTGCGGCCGGCTGCGGCTGCGGCATCGCGGCAATCTCCTCTCACGCCCGTTGCGAGGTTAGTACCGCTCCGCCACCGGCACCGAATCCAGCGCCGGCGCACCGGGGGCGGCGGACCTGCGGTGCGCCGTGGTCGACCCCGGAGGACCGCGTACCCTTGGGCATCATGAGTGCCCCGTCCACGACGCCGCGTCCCGCCGCGTCCAATTCCGTGTGGCCCCGGCTGGAGCCGCTGCTGCCCCAGGTGACCAAGCCCATCCAGTACGTCGGTGGCGAGCTGGGCGCGGTGGTCAAGGACTGGGACGCCGCGGTGGTCCGCTGGGCGCTGATGTACCCCGACGCGTACGAGGTCGGCCTGCCCAACCAGGGCGTCCAGATCCTCTACGAGGTCCTCAACGAGCTGCCCGACGTGCTCGCCGAGCGGACGTACGCGGTCTGGCCGGACCTGGAGACGCTGATGCGCGCCCACGGCGTGCCGCAGTTCACCGTCGACGCCCACCGCTCGGTGCGCGACTTCGACGTGTTCGGCGTCTCGTTCTCCACCGAGCTGGGCTACACCAACCTGCTCACCGCGATCGACCTGGCCGGCATCCCGATGCTCGCCGCCGACCGCACCGACGCCGACCCGGTGATCGTGGCCGGCGGGCACGCCGCGTTCAACCCGGAGCCGATCGCCGACTTCGTCGACGCCGCCGTGCTCGGCGACGGCGAGGAGGCGGTGCTGGAGATCACCGCCATCGTCCGGGAGTGGAAGGCCGAGGGCTCGCCCGGCGGCCGCGACGAGCTGCTGCTGCGGCTGGCCCGCACCGAAAGCGTCTACGTGCCGCGCTTCTACGACGTGGACTACCTGCCCGACGGCCGGATCCAGCGGGTCGTGCCGAACCGCCCGGACGTGCCGTTCCGGGTGCACAAGCGCACGACCATGGACCTCGACGCCTGGCCGTACCCGAAGAAGCCGCTGGTCCCGCTCGCCGAGACGGTCCACGAGCGGTACGCGGTGGAGATCTTCCGGGGCTGCACCCGGGGCTGCCGGTTCTGCCAGGCCGGCATGATCACCCGCCCGGTGCGGGAGCGCTCGATCACCACCGTCGGTCAGATGGTCAAGGAGGGGCTGGAGTTCTCCGGCTTCCACGAGGTGGGCCTGCTGTCGCTCTCGTCGGCCGACCACTCCGAGATCGGCGACATGTGCTCCGGCCTCGCCGAGCAGTACGCGGGCACCAACGTGTCGCTGTCGCTGCCGTCGACCCGGGTGGACGCCTTCAACATCGACCTCGCCCAGGAGTTGTCCCGCAACGGGCGGCGGACCGGCCTGACCTTCGCCCCGGAGGGCGGGTCGGAGCGGATCCGCAAGGTCATCAACAAGATGGTGTCGAAGGAAGACCTGATCCGTACGGTCGTCACCGCGTACACCAACGGCTGGCGGCAGGTGAAGCTCTACTTCATGTGCGGCCTGCCCACCGAGACCGACTCCGACGTCCTCGAGATCGCCGACATGGCGCACGAGGTGATCCGGGCCGGCCGGGCCGCCACCGGTTCCAAGGACATCCGCTGCACCGTCTCCATCGGCGGTTTCGTGCCGAAGCCGCACACCCCGTTCCAGTGGGCGTCGATGGCCACGCCGGAGGTCATCGACAACCGGCTCAAGCTGCTCAAGCAGGCCATCAACTCCGACCGTTCGCTGGGTCGGGCGATCGGCTTCCGCTACCACGACGGCGAGCCGTCGCTGATCGAGGGCCTGCTCTCCCGGGGTGACCGCCGGGTCGGCGCGGTGATCCGCAAGGTCTGGGAGAACGGCGGCCGGTTCGACGGCTGGAGCGAGCACTTCTCGTACCAGCGCTGGGTGGAGGCCGCCAACGAGGTGCTGCCCACCTTCGGGGTGGACCTCGACTGGTACACCACCCGGGAGCGCGAGGAGCTGGAGGTCCTGCCCTGGGACCACCTCGACTCCGGGCTGGACAAGGACTGGCTCTGGCAGGACTGGCAGGACTCGCTGTCGGAGTACGAGCAGGACGACTGCCGCTGGACCCCGTGCTTCGACTGCGGTGTCTGCCCGTCGATGGACACCGAGATCCAGATCGGCCCGACCGGCAGGAAGCTGCTCCCGCTGACCCCGGTCAACGGCATGAAGGTGCCCACCGGCGCCCAGCAGTAGGGCGACCGTTCGCCTTCCGACGTCCCGCCGCACGTCGGTCCGTCCCTACCCGGGGACGGACCGACGTGCGTTGGATCGGGTCCGTCCGGGGGCCGGGAGCCGACCCGGTTGCCCCCGGATGGGCGGCCCGCCGGACGCTGCGTCAGGATGGGGCGACACGCAGGCAGCAGCACCCGAGGAGCTCACGATCGCCAGAAAGCCTCAACCCGAGGGCGGGCAGGCCCCGGTCGTCCAGCGCGTCCGGATCCGGTACGCCAAGCGCGGTCCCTTGCGGTTCACCTCGCACCGGGACTTCGCCCGGGCCTTCGAGCGCGCGTTGCGCCGGGCCGGCGTACCGATCGCCTTCTCCCAGGGTTTCACCCCGCACCCGAAGATCTCCTACGCCAGCGCCGCCCCCACCGGGGTGGCCAGCGAGGCGGAGTACCTGGAGATCGGCCTCCGCGAGGAGGTCGACCCGGGTGAGCTGCGGGCGGCGCTGGACGCCGCGCTCTCGCCCGGCCTGGACGTGCTGGAGGCGGTGGTGGCCGCCGGCGGCAGCCTCGCCGACCGGATCGAGGCCTCGCGGTGGCGGATCGAGTTGCCCGAGGTCGACCCGAAGGTCCTCCAGGGGACGGTTTCGGCCTTCCTGGCCGCGACCGAGGTGCCGGTCGAGCGGATGACCAAGCAGGGGCGACGCAGCTTCGACGCCCGGGCGGCCGTCATGAGCATCGATGTCGTGTCCACCGCGGAGACGCCTTACGGGGACGCGGGCGTGCCGTGTGCGATACTCGAACTGGTCGTGCGGCAGGTCACCCCGTCCGTACGACCCGATGACGTCCTTTCCGGCCTCCGCGCGGTGGCCGACCTGGAGCCGCCGGTCTCCCCACGGGTGATCCGGCTGGCGCAGGGCACGCTGACCGCGCAGGGGGCGATCGTGGATCCGTTGGAGGCGGACCGCGACGGGGCATCCATCGGAGAGCGCTGACCGACGGCCAGTGCTCTAGGCAGGCAGACTTCGACGGTCGCGTACGCGCCCGGCGGAAACACCTTTGCGGCAACCCTGCGTGGCAGCGCTCACCCGCGCCCGGGGCGGCCAGAACTGGAGAACGTCCATGCTCGAGAACGAGCCCGAGGGCGGCGAACGGACCGGTTCACAGCCGGCCGGCGAGACCGCCGACAGCACCACCGAGACCGGCGCGCCGGTCGCACCGGCCCGGCGGCGGACCACCCGTCGCCGTGCCGCGCCGCTGAACCAACCGGAGCAGGTCGAGGTGCCCGTCGAGGCGCCGGCCACCGCGCCGTCGGCCACCGACGAGTCGCAGCAGGCCGAGGTGATCGTTCCGGTCGCCGGTGAGCTCGAGACGCCGCCCAAGACCACCCGCCGGCGCCGCAAGGCCACCCCGGCGAAGGCGGCCGAGGAGCCGGTCGTCGCCACCGGAGCGGAGGAGGCCTCCGCGGAGGTCGTACCGCCGGTCAAGGTGACCCGGACGCGCCGCAAGAAGGCGGCGGCTCCGGCCGCGGCCGAGCCGGCCGCGGAGTCCGTCACCGAGGCGCCGGCCGAGGCGGCCGCGTCCACCGCCGAGCCGCCCGCGCCCACCGGTGCCGCCGAGGTCCCCGCCGTCCCCGTCGGCGAGCCCGCCGTGGCCGAGGAACCCGCCGCCGCCGAGCAGCCCGTCGCGGAGCAGTCCGTCGTCGCGGAGCAGCCCGCCGAGGAGGAGGAGACGCCGGAGGCCGAGGGCCTGACCGGCTCCGTCGCCGCCGCCGCCGCCGAGGGCACCCCGCCGGCCCGGACGCCGGCCGAGGCCGCCCGGGCGACGGGCGAGGACGTCACCGCCGAGCCGCCGGTCGAGTCGGCGCGTACCCGGCGGCGTAGGGCCGCGCTCTCCGCCCCCACCGTGCTCTTCATGGCCCCGCTGCCGGAGGAGATCCCGGTCGCCCGGGTCAGCACTCCGGTCCCGCCGGCCGTGCCCGTGGTGGAGGAGGCCGAGGCGGCCGAGGAGCCCGTCGAGACGGGTCGCCGGCGTCGCCGGGCCCGCCGCGAGGCGGAGCCGGTCGAGTCGACGCCGGCCGAGGAGGAGCCCACCGCCGAGGCCGAGGAGGCCGACGAGGCGGAGGACGAGGACGAGGACGACAGCGCCGCCGCCCGCCGTCGCCGCCGCCGGGGCCGTCGTGGCCGCGGTCGGGGCAGGGGTGGCGCCGACGAGGCCGACGACGAGGACGCCGAGGAGGCCGCCCACGCCGACGAGGACGCCGCGGAGGGCACCGAGGAGGCCGAGGAGGGTGACGAGGGCGACGGGCTGACCCGACGCCGGCGTCGTCGTCGCCGCCGGGGCGCGGGTGAGGCCGAGGGGACCGCCGACGACGGCGTGCCGACCGTGGTCAAGATCCGTGAGCCGCGCAAGGCCGCCGACGAGGTGCAGGGCGTCTCCGGCTCCACCCGGCTCGAGGCCAAGCGCCAGCGTCGCCGGGACGGCCGCGAGCAGCGCCGGACCCGCCCGCCGATCCTGAGCGAGTCGGAGTTCCTGGCCCGCCGGGAGGCGGTCGACCGGGTGATGGCCGTCCGCCAGCGCGGCGACCGCACCCAGATCGCCGTCCTGGAGGACGGCGTGCTGGTCGAGCACTACGTGACCCGCAACTCGTCGACGACCATGGCCGGCAACGTCTACCTGGGCAAGGTGCAGAACGTCCTGCCGAGCATGGAGGCGGCGTTCGTCGACATCGGCAAGGGCCGCAACGCCGTGCTGTACGCGGGCGAGGTCAACTGGGACACCACCGGCCTGGAGGGCCGGGCCCGCTCGATCGAGCAGGCGCTGCGCTCCGGCGACTCGGTCCTGGTGCAGGTCACCAAGGACCCGATCGGGCACAAGGGCGCCCGGTTGACCAGCCACGTCGCCCTCTCCGGGCGGCACCTGGTCTACGTGCCGAACGGCAACGCCTCGGGGATCAGCCGCAAGCTGCCGGACACCGAGCGCAAGCGGCTGCGCGACGCCCTCAAGAAGCTGGTCCCGGACGGCGCGGGCGTGATCGTCCGGACCGCCGCCGAGGGCGCCAGCGAGGACGAGCTGGCCCGCGACGTCAAGCGGCTCCAGGCCCAGTGGGAGGACATCCAGGCCAGGGCGGCCGAGGGTGGCGCCCCGGCGCTGCTCTACGGCGAGCCGGACCTGGTCATCCGGGTGGTCCGGGACCTCTTCAACGAGGACTTCCGGGAGCTGGTGATCGAGGGCGAGGAGTCGTACTCGATGGTCGAGTCCTACCTCTCGCACGTCTCCCCGGACCTGGTCGAGCGGCTGCGCCGGCACGCCGGCACGCAGGACGTCTTCGCCGAGTACCGGATCGACGAGCAGATCATCAAGGGGCTGGACCGCAAGGTCTTCCTCCCCTCCGGTGGTTCGCTGGTGATCGACCGGACCGAGGCGATGACCGTGATCGACGTCAACACCGGCAAGTACACCGGCTCCGGTGGAAACCTGGAGGAGACGGTCACCCGGAACAACCTGGAGGCGGCCGAGGAGATCGTCCGCCAGCTGCGGCTGCGCGACATCGGCGGCATCGTGGTGATCGACTTCATCGACATGGTGCTGGAGTCGAACCGCGAGCTGGTGCTGCGCCGGCTCACCGAGTGCCTGGGTCGGGACCGCACCAAGCACCAGGTGACCGAGATCACCTCACTCGGCCTGGTGCAGATGACCCGCAAGCGGGTCGGCGCGGGCCTGCTGGAGTCGTTCAGCGAGCCCTGCGAGTGCTGCAAGGGCCGGGGCCTGATCGTGCACACCGAGCCGGTGCCGGAGAAGACCCGCACCGGCGGCGCGGAAAAGGTCAAGGCGGTCGCCGCGGCGGTCACCACCGCTCCCGCCGAGCAGGGTGGCGGCGCCTCGTCACGGCGGCGGGCCCGCAAGGCCGCCCCCCCGGAGCGGACCGTCGTGGAGACCACCGACGTCCCGGCGGGCGGCGAGTACGACGACACGATGGGCTACGACCTGTCCCGCTACGAGACCGAGACGCCGGCCGCGCCGGCGGTCGCGGACAGCCAGGAGGGCGAGTCGGCCCGGCTGGCGGCGGCGGACGACCCGGACGCCATCGGCGACGGCGAGAGCGACGACGAGGCCACCGAGGGCGGTGGCGGGCGTCGCCGGTCCCGGCGCGGCGGCGCACGGCGGCGTACCCGGCCCTGAGCCGGTCCGTACCACGACGAGACGAGGGCCCCTTCCTCCCCGGCTGACGGCCGGTGGGGAGGGGCCCTCGCCGCATCCTGGGAGGTGGCGCGCCGCGCCGGTGACCAGCGCGGCGACCGCCCCGCCGGTGGGCCGGTTTGGGTGCCGGGCCACCGATGGCGTACGCTATCTTGCGGCGCACTTTGGTGTGCCGAGTTCCCGCGCGCCCGCGCCGCCGGTGTCATCGCAGGTGTCACAGCAGCCAGGTGTCCTGCCATCCGGCGAGCCGCCGTGGGAACGACCTACCGGCAACGGTGGGAAAAGACGCCAGCAGCCTCAACGACAGGGAGTCCGCCTCCGATGTACGCGATCGTCAAGACCGGCGGCAAGCAGTACAAGGTCGCCGAGGGCGACGTGATCGAGGTCGAGAAGCTCACCGGTGCCCCCGGTGACGCGGTGAAGCTCACCGCGGTGCTCCTCGTCGACGGTGACGACCTGGTGACCGAAGCGGCGAAGCTTGCCAAGGTCGCGGTGTCCGGCGAGATCGCCGCGCACACCAAGGGCCCGAAGATCAAGATCCACAAGTTCAAGAACAAGACCGGCTACCACAAGCGCCAGGGTCACCGCCAGCCGCTGACCCAGGTCAAGGTGACCGGCATCTCCAGCGGGAAGTAGGTCGTCGGAAATGGCTCACAAAAAGGGTGCGTCCAGCTCGCGTAACGGTCGTGACTCCGCGGCCCAGCGACTCGGCGTGAAGCGCTTCGGTGGTCAGGTCGTCAGCGCGGGTGAGATCCTCATCCGTCAGCGTGGCACCAAGTTCCACCCGGGTGACCTGGTCGGCCGCGGTGGCGACGACACGCTCTTCGCGCTGGCCGCCGGTTCGGTCCAGTTCGGCACCAAGCGCGGTCGCAAGACCGTGAACATCGTGCCCCAGCAGTAGTTCTCCTCCGAAGCGGGCCGCGGACCTCGGGTCCCGGCCCGCTTCGTCTTTCTCCGCGCGGGGCGTACCCCGCTGGAAGGATTGGCGTCGTGACGACGTTCGTTGACCGGGTCGTCCTGCACATGCAAGCCGGCGACGGCGGGCACGGCTGTGTCTCCATCCACCGGGAGAAGTTCAAGCCCTTCGGCGGGCCGGACGGCGGCAACGGCGGGCACGGCGGCAGCGTCTCGCTGGTCGTCGACCCGGCGGTGACCACGCTGCTGGACTTCCACTTCCGGCCGCACATCAAGGCCGACAACGGCAAGGGCGGCGCCGGCTCGAACCGGGACGGGGCCAACGGCCGCGACCTGGTGATCAAGGTACCGAACGGCACCGTCGTGCAGACCCTCGACGGCGAGGTGCTGGCCGACCTGGTCGGCCCCGGCACCACCTTCGAGGCGGCCCGGGGCGGTCGCGGCGGCCGGGGCAACGCCTCGCTGGCCAACGCCCGGCGCAAGGCCCCCGGCTTCGCCGAGCTCGGCGAGCCCGGCGACAAGCTCGACGTCGTGCTGGAGCTCAAGAGCGTCGCCGACGTCGGCCTGGTCGGCTTCCCGTCGGCCGGCAAGTCGTCGCTGATCTCGGTGATCTCCGCCGCCAAGCCGAAGATCGCCGACTACCCGTTCACCACCCTGGTGCCTAACCTGGGCGTGGTCCGGGTGGACAACCACACCTTCACCGTGGCCGACGTGCCGGGCCTCATCCCCGGCGCGGCCACCGGCAAGGGCCTCGGGTTGGAGTTCCTCCGCCACGTCGAGCGGTGCGCCGTGCTGGTGCACGTGGTCGACACCGCGACGCTGGAGCCGGGCCGTGACCCGCTGGCCGACATCGACACCATCGAGGCCGAGCTGTCCCAGTACGGCGGACTGGCCGACCGGCCCCGGCTGGTCGCGCTGAACAAGGTCGACGTGCCGGACGGGCAGGATCTGGCCGACATCGTCCGGCCGGATCTCGAGGAACGCGGCTTCCGGGTCTTCGACGTCTCCGCCGCCACCCGCGAGGGCCTCAAGGAGCTCACCTTCGCCATGGCCGAGCTGGTCGAGCAGTCCCGCCGGGCGGCGCCACCGGCCGAGCCGACCCGGATCGTGATCCGGCCCAAGGCGGTCGACGACGCCGGGTTCACCATCGAGGCCGAGGCCGACGGCTCGTTCACCGTGCGGGGCGGCCGGCCCGAGCGCTGGGTCAAGCAGACCAACTTCGACAACGACGAGGCCGTCGGCTTCCTGGCCGACCGGCTGGCCCGGCTCGGCGTGGAGGAGAAGCTGGCCAAGGCCGGCGCGAAGCCCGGCGACCTGGTGCGGATCGGCGAGCGGGAGTTCGACTGGCAGCCGACGCTCTACGCCGGTGCCGACTTCGTGCCGGGCAACCGGGGCACCGACGTCCGGCTGGAGGAGAAGTCCAACCGGGCCTCGGCGTCGGAGCGGCTGGAGGCCCGCAAGGCCCGGCGGCGTCGCCCCGAGGACGAGCTGGAGGCCGCCCCGGCCGACGGCGACGCGACGGTCGAGGCGGACGACGACGAGGACTGGGACTAGTCCCGGTCCGTCCGTGTCCGCGACGATGGCCGGAAACCTGCCGGAAATCCGCCGCGCCTAGCGTGACGGGATGCTGATCGAGTTCCGTCCCACCACGGATCCGGAGATCGCCACCCTGGTCGACGCCCAGCAGCGTGAGCTGCGGCGGGCCGACGGTGGGCTCGACGGGCAGGCGACGGTCACCCACGACGACATCCGCTACCTGGCCGTCGTCGAGGGCGGCCGGGCGGTGGGCTGCGGCGGCATCCAGGCGTTGGACCGCGACACCGGGGAGCTGAAGCGGATGTACGTCCGCCCGGCGTACCGGGGTCGGGGGATCGCCCGGCAACTGCTCACCGCCCTGGAGGAGTTGGCCTTCCAGCTCGGGCACGCGGAGCTGCGCCTGGAGACCGGGACGTACCTGCCGGCGGCGATCGCGCTCTACACCTCCGCCGGTTACCGGCCGATCCCGGTCTACGGCGAGTACGTCGGCAACCCGTACAGCGTGTGCTTCGCCAAGCGACTGCCGGTCGCCGCCTGACGGTGGCCCGGCGCCCGACTCAGGCGCCGGTCTCGGCGTGCGCGGCGGTGACCGGCTTCGACTCCGGGCTGGCGTGCTGGCGCAACACGATGCTGAGCAGGATCAGCACGCCGACGGCGAGGAACTCGCTCTGCCAGTTCTGCATGGACTGGAACCAGAAGTCGCTGGTGCCGAGGAACTGCCAGGCGGTGATCGGCGCGGCGCCGGTCTCCAGCGCCTGCTCCTGGTTGTACGCGGCCACCCCGCCGAAGAGGTGGCCGAGGAACGAGCCGGCGAAGATCATCAGCAGCGCGATGGAGAGGCTGTTGCGGTAGATCGCCAGCGGCAGCCCGCCGACCCGGGTCGGCCAGGGGGAGTCCGGGGTGGCCCGGCTCGGGTCGTCCTCGGGGCGGTCGGTCTGGTCCTCGGGCTTCGACTCGGCCGAGCCCTTCTGCACCAGGTACGCGGTGAGCAGCACGTAGCCGCCCATCTGGAGGAACTCCGACTCCCAGTTCTCGAAGACCGCCTCGGCGAAGTGCCCGGTGCCGAGGTACGCCCACCAGCTCAGCGGAGCGGCGCCGTACTGGGTCAGCTCCTCGTTGTGCACCTGCCAACCGAACACGCTCTGCAATGCCAGGAAGATCGCGAAGGCGCCGAGCATGGCGACCGTCAACGCATTGTCCCGCAACCAGCGTGGCATCGAGGACCTCCTCGTCCGTCGGAGGGAAACCTTGGCCACCCTCCGTCACGAAGTCTTCGTTGCCCCGGGCAAGATTGCCGCAAACGCAGCGTCCGCAGGTCCACCCGAGCGGGTGACGGGGCAGGTCAGGGCCGGTCGATCGGGGTGTCGAGCCGCCCGCCGGTGCCCGCGCCGTTGGAGAGCAGCAGGCCCACCGCGAGCATGCCGAAGCCGAGGAACAGGTGCAGCCAGTTGTCGGCGTCGTTGACCGGGACGAAGTTGGCGGCGCTGTCCCGGTCGATGGCGAAGCCGTACAGCCACAGTCCGAGGTAGAGCGCGCCGCCGCCGGCCAGGAAGAACCGGGCCCCGGCGAGCCCGCGGGCCAGCACCAGGCCGGCCAGGCCGAAGAGCAGGTGCAGGGCGTTGTGCAGGATCGACACCCGGAAGAGGCCGAACAGCTTCGCCCCGGAGTGGTGACCGGCGAAGCTCATGTCCCCGTAGTGCGTGGTGATGCCGGGGACGAAGCCGAGGATGCCGAGCAGGACGAAGACCGCGGCCACCGCGGCGGCGACCAGCTGCACCCGCGGCCTCGGGCCCGCCGGGCGCCGTCCACGCGCGTTCCGCGCCATCACTGCCACCTCCGTCGGTGCCGCCCACCACAGCCGGACACTGCTCACATTCTGTGATGGCGCCGTCTCTCCGTGCGGAGAAATGACGAATCAGGCATGGAACCGGCGACGCAGGGTAGGTGATTTGTCGACGCCGGATCGACATCCGGTGCATCCCCCAGCACAACCGCGACGATCTTCCGAGCGGAAGGGACATCATGACTTACGATCTCTCACCCACCACGTCCACGTACGAGTCGACGAACGGTGGCGGTGTCCGCGACCAGGCCCGCCAGGTCGGGACGGAGGCCGCCAACGCGGGCGGCGCGGTCGCGCAGACCGCCAAGGAGCAGGGCAAGGAGGTCGTGGGCGAGGCCAGGCGGCAGGCCCGCAACCTCTACGGCGAGGCCCGCGGCCAGCTCACCAGCCAGACCAGCCAGCAGCAGCAGCGCGCCGCCGGCGGGCTCCGCTCGCTGGCCGACGAGATGCGGTCGATGGCGCAGAGCAGCGGCCAGTCCGGCCCGGTGACCGAACTGGCCCACCAGGCCGCCGACCGGGTGCACGGCGTGGCCGGCTGGCTGGAGCAGCGTGAGCCGGGCGACCTGCTCAACGAGGTGAAGAGCTACGCCCGCCGCAACCCGGGCACCTTCCTGGTCGGCGCGGCCCTGCTCGGCGTGGTCGCCGGCCGGCTGACCCGCAACATCAGCGCCCTCGGCGACGACTCGACCGGCACCCAGGGCGCGTACGGCGGCTACGACCCGGACCGCACCGCGGTGATCCCGACCCCGCCGGCGCCCCGCGCGGTGCCGGACGCCGTCCCGCCGGGTGGCTACCTCGACCCGCAGCCGGGCAGCTACGCGGACCCGCAGACCGGCTACGCCGACCCGCAGCCGGGTTACGCCGGCGGGTACGCCGAGCCGACCGGCACCGGCCAGCCGCTGCCGCCGGTGAGCCAGACCGACCCGCTGCCGGGCGTGCCGTCGAGCGGCGTGAACCGTCCGTGAGCCACCTGAGCATCCGAAGGGAGGCGACGGCATGACCATGCCGACGCAGGGGCCCGGAGTGGACCCCGGATACGCGGGCGCACCGCACACCGCCGACGAGGTGCGTGGCAGCTCCATCGGTCAGCTGCTGGGCCAGGTGACCACCGACATGTCGACGCTGATGCGGCAGGAGGTGGAGCTGGCCAAGGCGGAGATCCGCCAGGAGGGCAAGAAGGCCGGCAAGGCCGCCGGCCTGTACGGCGGCGCCGGATTCGGCGGCTACATGGTGGCGCTCTTCGTCTCCATCGCGATCTGGCAGTTCCTGGACAACGTGATGGATTCGGGCCTGGCGGCCCTGATCGTGGCCGTCGTCTGGGCCGCGGTCGCCGCCGTCCTCTACTCCAAGGCCAAGAAGAACGCCGAGACCGTACGCGGGCTCACCCAGACCAAGGACAGCGTGCAGCGGGTTCCCGACGCGCTGAAGCCGCACCCGGAGGGAGTCACCCGATGAGCACCGATCCCGACCAGATCCGCCGGGAGATCGAGGCCACCCGCAACAGCCTGAGCTCCGACGTGGACGCGCTGGCGTACAAGGTCAGCCCCGGCCGCATCGTCGACGACCGCAAGCAGCGGGCGCGCAACGCGCTGCAGAATGTGAGGGACAAGGTTATGGGCACCGCTTCGGACCTGGGCCACGCCGGCAGCCACGCCGGTCACTCGGTGGGCGACCACGCGCACTCGGCGGCCTCCACGGTCAGCGACAAGGCGCACTCGGCGGCCTCCACGGTCAGCGACGCCGCCCACCGGGCGCCGTACGCGCTGCGGGAGAAGTCCCAGGGCAACCCGCTGGCCGCCGGCCTGATCGCCTTCGGGGTGGGCATGCTCGCCTCGTCGCTGCTGCCGGCCACCCGGCGCGAGCAGCAGGTGGCGTCGCAGGTCAAGGAGCGCGCCGCCGAGCACACCGACACGGTCAAGGAGAAGCTGGGCGAGGTGGCCAGCGAGCTCAAGGACGAGCTGCGCGAGCCGGCGCAGCACGCCACCGAGTCGGTGCGTTCCACCGCGCAGGACGCCGTGCACGCGGTCAAGGACGACAGCCGGTCCGCCGCCCACGACGTGCGGGACTCGGCCCAGCAGTCCCGCGAACAGGTGCGGTACTGATCAGGGTCACCACACACCACGGCTCGCGGTCACTCCCGGCGTTCGCCGGGAAGTGGCCGCGAGCTGTCGTATGCGGGAGACGTACGCCGAAATCTGACCGATCATGATGGTTTGTCGTTTCGTCTCCCGCCCGCCGGGTAGCGGCCCGGAGAGGGTCCGTCCCCGGGCCCCGGGTGGAGGAGACGTGATGACCAGCAACGGAACGAGGTGGGCGCTGACCGGCGCCGCCACGGTGACCGCGCTCGGTGTCGGCCGGGTGGTCGCCCGGCGTCGGCGGCGGCACCAGCCCGAGCGGGAGGGCGGCTGGTACGTCGTCAACCGCGGGATCACCGTCGACCGGCCGGTGGACGCCGTCATCGGCTTCTGGACCGACCGTGAGCGGCTCGACCGGGCCCTGGCCGAGTGGGCGACCCTGGAGCAGCTCGCCGACAACCGGTGGCGGTGCGTGGCCCGCGACCCGGCCGGGGGCGGCACCGAGTGGCGTGCCGAGATCACCGTCGACGGCCCGCGCCGGCTGAGCTGGCGGGTCACGGACGGACCGGCCCAGGAGGGGCACGTGGAGCTGGTCCCGGCGCCGCAGGACCGGGGCACCGAGATCCGGGCGGAGCTGCGCTGGCGGTCCGGCCCGGTCCGCCGGGCGCTCGGGCTGACCACCGGCAGCGACCCCGACCTCGGCCTGCGGGACGCGCTGCGCCGGATCAAGTCGCTGATCGAGTGCGGCCAGATGATCGACACCCGGCGTGACCCGTCCGGTCGCAGCCCCGCCCAGGAGAAGGCGACCGACAAGGTCCGCGAGAAGCTGATGAGCGGAGGCCGGGCATGAGGGCGTTGTGCTGGGAGGGCGTCGGCAAGCTCGCCGTACGCGACGTGCCGGAACCCACCATCCGGGCCGACCGGGACATCGTCGTCAAGGTCCGGGCCAGCAGCGTCTGCGGCTCCGACCTGCACCTGATCAACGGCTACCTGCCGGCGATGCGGGAGGGTGACATCCTCGGCCACGAGTTCATGGGCGAGGTGGTGGAGACCGGGCCGGGCGTGCAGCGGCTGAAGGTCGGCGACCGGGTGGTGGTCGGTTCGGTGGTGGCCTGCGGCGGTTGCTGGTACTGCCGCACCGAGCAGTACTCGCTCTGCGACAACTCCAACCCGCAGCCGGTCATGGCCGAGAAGCTCTGGGGTCACTCGCCGGCCGGCATCCTCGGCTACTCGCACGCCGCCGGCGGCTACTCCGGCAGCCACGCCGAGTACATCCGGGTGCCGTTCGGCGACGTCGGGGCGTTCAAGGTGCCCGACGGAGTGCCGGACGACGCGGTGGTGTTCGCCTCCGACGCCATGCCGACCGGCTGGATGGGCGCCGACTTCTGCGACCTCAAGGGCGGTGAGGTGGTCGCCGTCTGGGGCGCCGGCGGGGTCGGCCAGATGGCCGCACGGGCCGCGCAGCTCCTCGGCGCCGAACGGGTGATCGTCATCGACCGGCTGCCCGAGCGGCTGGGCACCGCGAGCGAGCGGCTCGGCGTGGAGACGATCAACTACGCCGAGACCGACGTGCTGGAGGCGCTGCGGGAGATGACCGCCGGCCGGGGGCCGGACGCCTGCATCGAGGCGGTCGGCATGGAGTCGCACGACGTCGGACCGATCTACGCGTACGACAAGGCGAAGCAGACGGCCCGGATGCAGACCGACCGGCCCACCTCGGTCCGGCAGGCGATCATGGCCGCCCGCAAGGGCGGCACGGTCAGCATCGTCGGCGTGTACGGCGGCCTGGTCGACAAGTTCCCGCTCGGCGCGGCCATGAACAAGGCCCTGGTGCTGCGGATGGGCCAGATGCACGCCCAGCGCTACATCCCGATGCTGCTGGACCGGATCGCGGCCGGCGAGATCGACCCCGGTTACCTGGCCACCCACCCGATGTCGCTGGAGGACGGCGCCCGCGGCTACGAGATCTTCGAGAAGAAGGAGGACGGCTGCCTGCGTACCGTCCTGCATCCCCAGGCGGCCTGACCGGCGCGGATCCGGGATGTGCGTCGATTTGAAATCCCACGGCGGGGTAGGACACCCACATGGCCGAAATCGATGAGACGCCGTCCCGGCCCGCGGCCCGGGCGTTCGCCGGGAGCGCGGTCGCCGTGGTGGTGGCCGGCACCGTCGCCCTGCTCTCCCGGCAGCCGTGGCTCTTCCCCAGCCTCGGGCCGGCGATCATGCTGCACGTCGAGCAGCCCCGCAAGCCCGAGTCGTCGCCCCGCAACACGATCGTCGGGCACCTGGTGGCACTGCTCGCCGGATACCTGTTCCTGGTGGTCACCGGCCTGGCCGACCACCCGTCGGCGCTCCAGGAAGGCGTGTCCGGGATGCGGATCCTGGCCGCCGCCGGCTCGCTGGCGGTCACGGCGGCGGTGCTGGTACTGCTGAAGGCCCCGCACCCGCCGGCCGGCGCGACCACACTGATCGTGAGTCTCGGGCTGCTGCACACCCCGACGCAGCTCGTCGTCGCGTTCGCCGCCGTGCTCCTGGTGACGGTGGTGGACCTGCTGTTCAACCGGGCCACCGGCCGGCAGATGCCGCTGTGGTCCGCACCGAAGGAGGGGTGAGGAGATGGTGGACCGGATCGCCGACCCGTGGGGTGAGCGCACCCCGTACGGGCCGGGGGAGAAGTGGCCGGTGCGGGTGGACGGATTCCTCGCCGGCGGGCACACCGAGGCCGACGTGCAGCGCTGGGTACCGACCGCGTCGATCCTGCACTCCAACGGCGACGCGATGGACATCGCGGTGATCGACGACCGGATCGTCGGCGTACGCGGGCGGGCGCAGGACCGGATCAACCACGGCCGGGTCGACCCGAAGGACCTGTACGGCTGGCAGGCCAACCACAGCCCGGACCGGCTGCGGCACCCACTGGTCCGCGAGGGCGGCCGCCTGGTGGAGACCGACTGGGACACCGCGATGGGCCGGATCGTGGCCCGCTCCAAGGAGCTGTTGAAAGGCCCCGGCGGCTGGGGACACTTCGGCTTCTACACCAGCGGGCAGCTCTTCCTGGAGGAGTACTACACCCTCGGCGTGATCGGCAAGGCCGGCATCGGCACCCCGCACATGGACGGCAACACCCGGCTCTGCACGGCCACCGCCGCCGCGGCGCTGAAGGCGTCCTTCGGCACCGACGGGCAGCCCGGGTCGTACACGGACGTGGACCACTGCGACGCGATCGCGCTGTGGGGGCACAACGTCGCCGAGACCCAGACGGTGCTCTGGATGCGGATGCTGGACCGCCGCCGCGGGCCGAACCCGCCGGCCATGCTGGCGGTGGACCCGCGGCTGACCCCGGTGGCCCGGGAGGCGGACGTGCACCTGGCGCTGCGCAACGGCACCAACGTGGCGCTGCTCAACGGCCTGCTCCGCGAGCTGATCCACCGCGGCTGGTACGACGAGACCTATGTCGGCGCCCACACCCTCGGCTTCGACGAGCTGTGCGAGGTGGTCGAGGACTACCCGATCGCCAAGGTCGCCGAGATCTGCGACCTGCCGGTCCGGGACATCGAGCGGGCCGCCGAGCTGGTCGGCACCTGCGACCGGCTGCTCTCCACCGTCCTCCAGGGCTTCTACCAGTCCAACCAGGCCACCGCCGCGGCCTGCCAGGTGAACAACCTGCACCTGCTGCGCGGCATGATCGGCCGGCCGGGCGCCGGGCTCTACCAGATGAACGGGCAGCCCACCGCGCAGAACAACCGGGAGTGCGGCGCCGACGGCGACCTGCCCGGCCTGCGCAACTGGGAGAACCCGGAGCACGTGGCCGAGCTGGCCCGGCTCTGGAACGTCGAGGTGGACACCATCCCGCACTGGTCGCCGCCGACGCACGCTATGCAGATCTTCCGGTACGCCGAGCAGGGCTCGATCAAGCTGCTGTGGGTATCGGCCACCAATCCGGCGGTCTCCATGCCCGACCTGGCCCGGATCCGCCGGATCCTGGCGAGGCCGGAGCTGTTCCTGGTGGTGCAGGACCTCTTCCTCACCGAGACCGCCGAGCTGGCCGACGTGGTGCTGCCCGCCGCCACCTGGGGCGAGAAGACCGGCACCTTCACCAGCGTCGACCGGACCGTGCACATCTCCGACAAGGCCGTCGACCCGCCCGGCGAGGCCCGCGCCGACCTGGACATCTTCCTCGACTACGCCAGGCGGATGGACTTCCGCGACCGCGACGGCGATCCGCTGATCACCTGGACCGGGCCGGAGGAGGTGTTCCGGGCCTGGCAGGAGTGCTCCCGCGGCCGACCCTGCGACTACACCGGCATCAGCTACGACAGGCTGCGCACGGGCGGCATCCAGTGGCCGTGCACCGACGAGCACCCGGACGGCACCGAGCGGCTCTACACCGACGGCGTCTTCAACACCGACCCCGACTACTGCGAGAGCTACGGCCACGACCTGGCCACCGGCGCGGAGCTGCTGCCGGAGGAATACCGGGCCAAGCAGCCGGGCGGGCGGGCGTTCCTGCACGCGGTGGCGTACCAACCCTCGCCCGAGGTGTCGAGCGAGCGGTACCCGCTGCTGCTGACCACCGGCCGCACCGTCTACCAGTTCCACACCCGGACCAAGACCGGCCGGGCCACCCAGCTGGAGCACGCCGCGCCGGAGGTCTGGGTGGAGCTCAACCCCGCCGACGCCGGGCCGCTCGGCGTCGCGGAGGGGGACCTGGTCCGGATCGAGTCGCCGAGGGGCACGGTCCGCGCCCGGGCCCGCATCTGCGGGGTACGCCCCGGCGTGGTCTTCCTCCCCTTCCACTACGGCTACTGGGACGCCGCCGACCCCGCCGGGGCCGGGCCCGGCGCTCCCGGAGCCGGCGGCGGTGACCGCCGGCACGACCGGGCGGCCAACGAGCTGACCATCACGGCCTGGGACCCGGTCTCCAAGCAGCCGATCTTCAAGGTGGCCGCGGTACGGGTGGAGAAGGAGGCCGACTCCGGCGGCCGCCCCTCGCCCGCGCCCACCGTCGGCGGCAGCGCACCGCCGGAGGACTCCGGCATCCCGGCGACCGTCGGCGGCCCCGCCGCCGAGGCGACCTCGACGAGGGGGCGGTGACCGTGCACCTGGCGCACTATCTGGGACTGCTGCACAAGGCCCAGGACCGGCTGGCCGACGCCTTCTGCGAGGTGGGGGAGGCCCACCGGGACGAGCCGGACGTCTTCCACACCTGCGAGAAGCTGGCCACCCAGTGCCGCGGCCACGCCGGGAAGCTGGCGCCGTTCGCCCGCCGGTACGCCGAGGACGCCCCGGCCGAGCCGGACCGGCTGCACTCGGAGCTCTTCTCGGGCAGCCGCACCGGCCCGATCGGGCTGCTCCGCGACCTTCAGGACCTCTACCTGATGGCCGCCGAGTGCGACATCTGCTGGACGGTGGTCGGGCAGGCCGCGTACGGCGCCCGGGACGAGAAGCTGCTGGCCGTGGTCAAGGACTGCGAGCAGGAGACCGCGATCCAGCTGAAGTGGCTGCGTACCCGGATGAAGCAGGCCGCCCCGCAGGCCCTGGTCGTCGCCGACTGACAGTGAGGATGTAGGTGGGGTCACCCGGTCCGGTCTGACTCACCGACTGACCGACGTTGCTGTCCTGTTGAGCGATTCGTCGATCGGTTCCGGGTGACCCCGTCCTGCACGTCACTGGCAGGGGCGTCGTGACCTGATAGGAGCCTGTGCAAGAGGCCCCGTCACTGTCCTGTCCGCCCGTCCCGGCGGGTGCGTGCCGACCCTGTCGGTGCAAGCGAAAGGGACGACGGTTCCAGGATGACAGCCAAGAAGCGCCAGGTCACGGGTGGGGTTGATACCCACGGGAAGACGCATCACGCCGCTGCG
>NZ_FMCX01000007.1 GCF_900091555.1 Micromonospora mirobrigensis | reverse complement strand
GGCTACGTTCCGAAGCGGCCCTGGCCCACCTCTGCGGCGCCGCCCCGATCCCCGCCAGCAGCGGACGCATCGACCGGCACCGCCTCAACCGCGGCGGCGACCGAGCCGCGAACAACGCCCTGCACACGATCGTGCTCAGCCGGATGCGCTACGACCCCCGAACCCGCGCCTACGTTGAGAAACGCACCAAACAGGGCCTCGGCAAGAAAGAGATCATGCGGTGCCTCAAGCGATACGTCGTCCGCGAGGTCCACGCCGCCCTCCTCACCGACTTCACCGCCCTCAACACCCCTTGACATCCATAGGAGCATCGGTCCCACGGCCGGCGGCCTACGCTGGCCGGCATGATCGACTCAGGACTGCGGGACCGCGCCGGCCGGCACGTGACGCTGCGCCCGGTGGACGACGACAACTGGCGGGCGGTCGCCGACGTGGCCCCCCGGGACGACCAGCGGGCCTGGGTGGCGGCGCTGGCGGCCCGCTACCTGCTGCTCGCCGACCGCTCCGAGGTGTGGACGTCGCTGGCGGTGTACGCCGACGAGACCGTCGTCGGCCACGTCATGTGGGGCGTGGACGACGACGGTTCGCGCTGGATCGGTGGCATGGTGGTCGACGCCGCCGAGCAGGACCGGGGCGTGGGGCGGGCGACCGTGCGCACCCTGGCCGACTGGCTGGCGACCCAGGACGGTGGCCCCCACCCCGTCCGCCTCTCCTATCACCCGGACAACACCGCCGCCGCCCGCCTCTACACCACCCTCGGCTTCCACCCCACCGGCACGCACGACGGCGAAGAACTGACCGCCGAACTCACCCCCACCCCGTCGCGTTGATCATGAAGTTAGCGGCGAAGTTGATCGCGAAAACCGACGCTAACTTCATGATCAACGGCGACCGGGCCGGGGTCAGTGGGGGGTGGGGGTGGGCGTTGAGGTGGGGTGGCGGGGGGTGGGGATCCGGGGGGTGTGCACGGTGAGGGTGTTCGGGAGGCCGGTCACGGTGGCGTGGCCGGTGTGGTCGACCTCGACGGTGACGTCGGTGTCGGCGACCCGCAGGCCGTGGACGCGCAGCGCGCCCAGTTCGGGGCCGGCGAGCGGGCGCAGGGTGACCCGGCCGTTCGGCACGTCGGGGTGCAGGCCGGCGCCGGCCTGGAGCAGCAGCACCGCCGACGCTGCCGACCAGGCCTGCGGGCGGCAGGCCGCCGGGTAGGGCACCGGTCGGCCGAGCAGGCCGCGGTCGTCGCCGCCGTACAGCTCGGGAAGGCGGTAGTCGAACGCCTCGGCCGCGCCGAGCAGCCCGTCGGCCAGGCCGAGCGCGGCGTCCCGGAAGCCGGCCCGGGCCAGCCCGGCCAGCACGATCGCGGTGTCGTGCGCCCAGACCGACCCGCAGTGGTACGACAGCGGGGCGAAGCCGGCGTCGTCGGTGGACATGGTGCGCAGCCCGAAGCCGCCGCTGAGCGCCGCCGAGGCGAGCAGCTCCGCCACCCGGGCCTCCTCCGCGCCGTCGAGCAGGCCGGTGCCGAGCAGGTGGCCGATGTTGCTGGTCAGCGAGTCGACGGGGCGCTTGTCCCGGTCCAGGGCCAGCGCCGGGCGGGGGCCGTCCGGGCCGCCGTCGACCCAGAACTGGTTCCGGAAGGTGGTGGCGAGGCGGTCGGCGTACCCGCGCCAACGGTCGGCGCCGGGCCGGCCGAAGGCGTCGAGCAGGTCGGCGCCGTTCACCGCCGCCTGGTACGCGTACCCCTGCACCTCGGCCAGCACGATGGGCGGCGCGGCGAGGCTGCCGTCGCGGAACCGGATCGAGTCGCCGGAGTCCTTCCAGCCCTGGTTGGCCAGGCCGTGGCCGGTGGTGTCGACGTACTCGACCAGGCCGTCGCCGTCGGCGTCGGCGTGGTCGCCGAGCCAGCCCAGCGCCGCCTCCAGGTGCGGCAGCAGCGGTTCGACCTGGTCGGCCGGCAGGCCCCAGCGCCACGCGTCGTGCAGCAGCGCCACCCAGAGCATGGTGGCGTCGACGGTGCCGTAGTACGCGGGCGGCAGGCGCAGGCTGCCGCCGGGGCTGAACTCGCCGCGGCGCAGCTCGTGCAGGATCTTGCCGGGTGCCTCGCCGCTGGCCGGGTCGACCCGGGCGCCCTGCCGGCGGGCCAGTACGCGCAGCGTCCCGGCGGCCAGTCCGGTGCCGAGCGGCAGCATCATCCGGGCCGCCCAGAGGCTGTCCCGGCCGAACAGGGTGAGGAACCAGGGCACCCCGGCGCCCAGGAAGACGTCCTGGCCGTCGACGGTGTCGACCAGGCGCAGCCCGCGCAGGTCGTCCAGGGAGCGGTCGAGGAGCCGGACCAGGCGCCGGTCGTCGGCGCGCAGGTCGGGGCGGGACCAGTCCGGCTCGCCGGCGGGGGCGGCCACCACGGCCCGCGGGTCGTCGACCCGCAGTCGCCAGCGCAGCGTCACCTCGCCCCGGGCGGGCAGCTCGACGGGCCAGGCCAGCCGGGGGGCGGTGGCGCGGTCCCGGTCGGCGTCGACGCTGGCGCCGTCGGCGGTGACGACGACGGTGGTGCCGTCGGCGGTCCAGCTCAACTCCCCGGGCCGGCCCAGCTTCGCCTCGACCGGGGTGGTCTGCGCGCCGGACTTGACCCGCTCGACCGGGGCGAGGTCGCAGCCGAGGTCGACGGTGACGGTGGCGGTCACCGGGACGGTCGCGGTGGAGACGAGGCGTACCTCCTCGTCCAGGCCGCGCGGGCCGGCCCGGCGGGTCCGCTCGACCCGGACGGTGGGGTCGGGGCCGGGGTCGCCCAGCCAGCGGGCCAGGCCGACGAAGCGGGCGCCGTGCGGGCCGTGCGGCGCGTGGGCGATCGCCTCCGGCTCCCGGTCGTCGACGCGCAGCTCGGCGCGGGAGAGCACCCGGGCGTCGGCGTGGAAGACTCCCTGGACGCCGGTCGGGCTGATCTGCCCGGCCCGGTCACCCAACGCGCTGGTGGGGGCGAGGAGCACCCCGACCAGCTCGTGCAGCAGGGGTTGCAGGTGGCGTTCGGTCACGACGTCGGCTCCAGATCCTGTCGGGTGCGGACGACCTCTTGACAAGCCGTCCGCTGGCGGTGCAGAGTGCGAAACATTCCAGAAACTTGAACGATCCAATCCTGCCCTATCCAAATTGGATCGTTCAAGACCGCGAGAGGGATAATGTGGCCGAAAAGGTGACCATCGCGACGGTGGCCCGGCACGCCCAGGTCAGCCGCCAGACGGTGTCCAACGTGCTCAACGCGCCGCACATCGTGCGCGAGGAGACCCGCCAGCGGGTCCAGGAGGCCATCGCCGCCCTCGGCTACCGGGCCAGCCAGGCCGCCCGTCAGATGCGCACCGGCCGGTCCCGCCTCATCGCCGTCCGCATCGAACCCACCCGCGACGGCATCAACGGCTCGGTCCTCGACCGCTTCCTGCACGGCCTCACCGAGACCGCCGAGGCGGCCGGCTACCGGACCATGCTCTACACCGCCACCGACCGGCAGCGGGAGATCGCCACCTACGACGACCTGCTCGGCGCGTACGACCTCGACGGCTTCGTGCTCACCGCCACCGACCACGGCGACCCGCGTACCGCCTGGCTGGCCGACCGGGGGGTGCCGTTCGTGACGTTCGGCCGCCCCTGGGACGACCTGGACGCGCACTGCTGGGTCGACGTCGACGGCGCGGCCGGCACCGCCGCCGCCACCGCGCACCTGCTCGCCGCCGGACACCGGCGGATCGGCTGGATCGGCTGGCCCGCCGGCTCCGGCGTCGGCGACGACCGGCGCGCCGGCTGGCACCGCACCCTGCGCGCGGCCGGGGTCGACCCGAGCGGGCTGCACCGGGAGACCGTCGACGGCATCGCCGAGGGCGAGCGCTGCGCCCGCGAGCTGCTCGCCGACCCCGCCCCACCGACCGCCCTGGTCTGCGCCAGCGACTCCCTCGCGCTCGGCGCCCTCCAGGCGGCCCGGACCACCGGGCCGGCGATCCCGGTGATCGGCTTCGACGACACTCCGGTCGCCGCGGCACTCGGGCTGACCAGCGTCGGCCAACCCCTCGGCGACGCCGCCGCCCGCTGCGTCGACCTGCTCACCGCCGTGCTCGACGAGCCGCGGCGGGGGTTGGCGCCCGTGCTGCTCCAACCGGCGCTGGTGCTCCGGCGCACCGCGTGACACCCGTTCCCCCAACCGCATCCCCACCAGGAGAACCGATGGCACCTCGACACCTCACCCGGGCGGCGGTGGCCGGCCTGGCCACTCTGGCGCTGCTCGGCTCCGCCGCCTGCGGCAGCGGCTTCGACGACGACTCGTCCGGCACCGCCCAGCAGTCCAGCGGCCCGGCCAACCTCCAGATCCTGATCGGCTCCTCCGGCGACGCCGAGACCAAGGCGGTGCAGGACGCGGCGGCCAAGTGGGCCTCGAGCTCCGGCAACCAGGCCACCGTGACCCCCGCCCAGGACCTCACCCAGCAGCTCGGCCAGGCCTTCGCCGGGGGCAACCCGCCGGACGTCTTCTACGTGCCGGCGGTCCGTTTCGCCGACTACGCCAGTGTCGGCGCCCTGGAGCCGTACGGCGACAAGATCAGCAACCCGGACGACTTCTACCAGAGCCTGCGGGAGACGTTCACCTACGACGGGAAGTACTACTGCGCGCCGAAGGACTTCTCCACCCTCGCGCTCCAGATCAACACCGACCTCTGGGCGAAGGCCGGGCTCACCGACGCCGACGTGCCGACCACCTGGGACCAGCTCACCGCGACCGCGCAGAAGATCAAGGCGAAGGGCCAGGTGCCGCTGGTCATCGGCGACACCCGGGACCGGATCGGCGCCTTCATGGTGCAGGCCGGCGGCTGGATCACCAGCCCGGACGGTAAGCAGGCGACCGTGGACAGCCCGGAGAACCTCCAGGCCCTCCAGTACGTCAAGGGCCTGCTCACCGGTGGCCTCGCCAAGTTCCCGAAGGAGCTGGACTCCGGCTGGGCCGGCGAGGCGTTCGGCAAGGGCCGGGCGGTGATGACGATCGAGGGGAACTGGATCACCGGCGCCCTGAAGAACGACTTCCCGAACGTGAAGTACAAGGTGGTGGCCCTGCCGGCCGGACCCAAGGGCCCGGGCACCCTGTCCTTCACCAACTGCTGGGGCATCGCGGCCAAGAGCAAGAACAAGGACGCCGCAGTCAAGCTGGTCGAGGCGATGACCTCCGTCGACCAGCAGATGGCCTTCGCCACGGCGTTCGGCGTGATGCCGTCCCGGCAGTCCGCCCGGGACTCGTACCTCAAGGCGTTCCCCGCCGACAAGGCGTTCATCGACTCGGCCGAGCAGGCCCAGGGCCCGGTCAACGCGCCCAAGATGGACAGCGTCCTGGCCGACCTCGACACCGGCATCCAGGGCCTGAAGGCCGGTGACCCGAAGGCGTTGCTGACCCGGGTGCAGAAGAACACCGCCGCCGCGCTCGGCGGTAGCTGAGCCGTTGACAGGGGCCCCTTCCCATACGCCACGCGTCGAGAAGGGGCCCCTCCTTTTCAGGAGGGAGGGTGATGGCGATCGACTCACTCGCGGCACCGGCCACCTCGTCGGGCGGCACGCCCCGGCGACGGCGCTCCGGTGTGCGCGGATCCGAGAACCTGGCCGGGTGGCTCTTCGTGGCGCCCGTGGTGGTGATCCTCGGCCTGTTCCTGCTGCTGCCGATCCTGATGGCGTTCTGGGTGAGCCTCACCGGGTGGAACGGCCAGGGCAGCCCGTTCCGCTCCGGGGTGCCGTTCGTCGGGGCGGACAACTACACCCGGCTGTTCACCGTCGACGGCCTGGCCCGCCAGGACTTCATGATCAGCCTGCGGAACAACATCTACTACGTGCTGTTCGTGGTGCCGGCGCAGACCGCGTTGGCGCTGTTCCTCGCGCTCGTGGTCAACAACCGGATGCTGCGCGGCAAGTCCTTCTTCCGGACCGCCTTCTACTTCCCGTCGGTCACCAGCTCGGTGGCGATCAGCATCGTGTTCCTGTTCATGTTCTCCAGCACCGGCGCGGTCAACCGGCTGCTGGCGATGGTCGGGCTGGACGGGCCGCAGTGGTTCGCCGACTCCCGGGGCGTGCTGCACCTGCTCCTCGGCCTGGTCGGCGTCGACTCACCGCCGACGGCGCTCGCCGACGGCGGGCCGGGCGGACTGAGCTGGTGGGACTGGCTGGCCGGACCGAGCGTGGCGATGCTCTCCATCATCTCGCTGGTGGTCTGGACCACCTCCGGCACGTTCATGCTGATGTTCCTCGCCGCCCTGCAGGGCGTGCCGGTCGCTCTCGACGAGGCCAGCGCGCTGGACGGCGCCAACCGCTGGCAGCGCTTCCGCCACGTCACACTGCCGATGATCCGGCCCACCATGTTCCTGGTGCTGACCCTCGGCCTGATCGGCTCCTGGCAGGTCTTCGACCAGGTGTACGTGATGAGCCAGGGCAACCCGGCGAAGACCACCCTCACCCCGGCGTACCTGTCGTACCGCACCGCGTTCCAGGACTTCGACTACGGGCGGGGCGCGGCGATCTCCTTCGTGCTGTTCCTGATCATCATTCTGCTGACGCTGGTGCAGCGCCGCCTGCTCGCCGAGCGCGACGCCTCTCGGCCCGGCTGGCTGCGGCGACGCCCACCGGGGAGGTCCTGACATGGCCGTGGTGACCGATCCACCCCGCGTACCGACCCGGCCGGCGCCGACGAGGCGGCGCCGCGAGCCGCGCGGCCTGGTGACCACCTTCGTCGGGTACGCCGTCCTGGTCTTCTTCGCGCTGGTCTTCCTCTACCCGTTCGTCATCCAGATCGGAAACGCTCTCAAGACCGAACCGGACGCGGCGGCGAACCCCCTCTCCCCGGTCCCCGACCCGCTGGACCTGACGAGCTTCCAGCGCCTCTTCGACGGAACGTCGTTCCCGCTGTGGATGGGCAACTCGCTCCTGGTGACCGTGCTGGTGACGTTGGGGCGGGTCTTTCTCGACTCGCTCGCCGGATACGCGCTGGCGCGGCTGCGGTTCCGGGGTCGGACCGGGATGTTCGCGGCGATCCTCGCGGTGATGGCGGTGCCGGGCGTGGTGCTGCTGATCCCGAAGTTCCTGGTCCTGAACCAGATCGGCATCTACGACAGTTACGCCGGGCTGATCGTGCCGCTGCTGGCCGACGCGGCCGGGGTGTTCATCATGAAGCAGTTCTTCGAGTCGATCCCGGCGAGCATGGAGGAGGCGGCCCGGGTCGACGGCGCCGGGGTCTTCCGCACCTTCTGGTCGGTGGTGCTGCCGATGGCCAGGCCGGCGTTGATCACCCTGACCATCCTCTCCTTCCAGGGATCATGGAACGAGTTCCCGCACACCCTCGTCGCGGTGCAGGACCCCAGCCTGTTCACCCTGCCCCGCGGACTGGCGGACCTGGTCACCGGTTCGCTCGGCTCGGGCACCCAGTATCCGTTGAAGCTCGGTGCCGCGCTGCTGGCCACCATCCCGGTGGCGCTGATCTTCGTGGTCTTCCAGCGGTACTTCGTCCGCGGCGCCAACGAGGGCGCCGACAAGGGCTGACCCACCGGCGGCGGTCGCGGCGAACCCGCGACCGCCGCTCGTGGGTGGCCTCAGCCCTGCGCGACCGGCTCGGTGGGGACGGCGACGTGCAGGCGCACCTGCGGCACCAGCATGTCCTCGACGTCCAGGGCCCGGCCCGCGCCGTCCGGCTCCCAACCGGTGGCGGTGAGGAACTTCCTGGTCGCCTCGTCACCGTCGAAGGCCCAGGCGACCGCCCGGGTGAAGCCGTCGGTACGCCAGTGCTCCACCATGGCGGCGAGCAGCCGGCTGCCGTGCCCGCGCCGGCCCCAGCGCGGCTCGACCAGCAGGTCGGTCACGGCGGCCACCCCGTCGGACAGCGCGTCGGCCGGCTCACCCGGTGCGAGGGCCTCCGCGTCGGCCGGACCGGATGCCGCGAACCCCACCAGATAGGATTGCTCGGCCTGCTCGACGGCGACCAGCACCCGGTGGGCGTCCGAGGGCGGCTCCTGCACCGCGGCGCTCCACCGCCGGGCGAGCCACTGCTCGTCCAGGTTGTCGAGCACGTGCCGGGGCAGGATCCGACGATAGGCGACCCGCCAGGTCGCGAGCTGGATTCGTGCGATCTCGCCGGCGTCCCCGGGACGCGCCGGGCGGACGTACCCCGTAGCCATGGCACGTGAGCCTACGCAGGGCGGTGGAGACGATGGTGGCGCAGGGGGCCGCACGGACGGCACGGCAGGTCGCCGTGGTCGCCGTGCTCGCTGCGGCGGTGGCCGGTTTCCTCGCGGTGGCCGCCGTACGCCACGGCTTCTTCGACCTGAAGGTCTACTACGGCGCGTTGCACTTCTGGGTGCACGACGGCGGCGAGATCTACGACTACCTCAAGCCCGGCACCCAGTACGGCTTCACCTACCCGCCCTTCGCGGCGCTGGTGATGCTCCCGATGGCCTACCTGCCCTGGCCGGCGGCGATCACGGTCAGCGTGGTCGCCACGGTGCTGGTCAGCACGGTGCTGATCGGGTGGCTGGTCGAGCCGGTCGCCCGCCGGCAGGGCTGGAACCGCTGGTTCGTGCTGGCGGTGGCGCTCTGCCTGGCCGCCGCGTTCGAGCCGATGCGCGAGACGGTCAACTTCGGCCAGGTCAACATGCTGCTGCTCTTCCTGGTCGGGGTGGACCTGCTGCGGCTGCTGCCGCGCGGCAACCGGTGGGCCGGGGTGGGGATCGGGCTGGCCACCGCGATCAAGCTGACCCCGGGCATCTTCATCGTCTACCTCCTGGTCACCCGACGCTTCCGGGCCGCGGCCACCGCCGTCGGCACCGCCGCCGCGGCCAGCCTGCTGGCCGGCGCGCTCTTCCCGAACGCCTCCCGGGAGTTCTGGACCACCGCCCTGTGGAACACCGACCGCGTCGGTGAGCTGGCGTTCGTCTCCAACCAGTCGCTGCGCGGGGTGGTGGCCCGGCTCGACCCGGAGCACCCCAGCACGCTGCTCTGGCTGGCGCTGGTGCTCGTCGCGCTGGCGGTCTGGGCGTGGCGGTCCCGGGCCGCCGCCGCGGCCGGCGACGAGACCGCCGGCCTGGCGCTGACCGGCGTGGTGATGTGCCTGGTCAGCCCGGTCACCTGGGTGCACCACCTGGTCTGGCTGATCCCGGCGCTGATCCTGCTGGTGGACGACGCCACGGCCGCCCCGGCCGGCAGCCGCCGGCGTCGCGCCCTGCTGGCCTTCGCCGCCATCGGGTACGCGCTGCTGTGCAGCCGGATCGTCTGGCTGTGGGAGAAGGACTTCAGCGGGGTCGACGGCTTCCTGGGCAGCAACGTCTACGTCTGGATCAGCATCGCCCTGCTGGTGCTGCTGCCGGTGGCGAGCCGGCCGGCGTACCGCAGCTCGACCAGTTCGACCGGGGGCAGACCGCCGGCCAGCGGCACCGGATAGGTCGAGCGCTCGCCGTCGGGGAGCAGGCCGGCGCGCTCGGCGAACCGGCGCCCCCGGTGGTTGCCCGCCAGCACCCAGGCCCGGTACTCGGTCCAGCCCCGGCCGGCCAGCCCCGCCCGGGCGGCGGCCAGCAGCTCCCGCGCCGGCCCGGCCCCCCAGTACGCCGGCTCGACGTAGAGTCCGACGATCTCGCCGACGGCCTGGTCCAGGTCGTCGCGGTCCTGGTCGTTGCGGTACGGCCCGAACGTGGCGAAGCCGACCACCGCCTCGTCCGCGCAGGCGAGCAGGGTGGTGAACGGGTGTTCCGGGTCGGCGGTGCCGAGGTCCCGCCGCCGAGAGGCCCAGGCCACCGGGTTGAGCCGACGCAGCACCTCGGCCGGCATGAGCTCCGCGTAGCCGGCCTGCCAGCCGTGGACGTGCACGCGGGCGACCGCCTCCGCGTCCTCGGGCTCTTCGCGGCGGATGGTGAACATCTGTCCGTTCTATGCCCCGCTGGGCGTCAGGTCCAGCATCGGGCGTCCGCGTCGTACCGATGATTTAGGGTGCCGACGATGGCCGCACCGGAATCGCTCTCCCTCGCCCAGGCCCGCCGGGTGGCGCTCGCCGCCCAGGGCTTCACCGACCCCGCGCCGACCGGGGTGCCCACCCGTCGCCACCTGCGCCGGGTGCTGGACCGGGTCGGCCTGATCCAGATGGACTCGGTCAACGTCCTGCAACGGGCGCACTACCTGCCGCTCTACAGCCGGCTCGGGCCCTACCCGACCGCCCTGCTGGACACCGCCGCCTACCGCCGCCCCCGGGAGCTCTTCGAGTACTGGGGCCACGAGGCGTCGCTGGTCCCGGTCGGGCTGCACCCGGTGCTGCGCTGGCGGATGGCCAAGGCCCGCGACGAGGCGTGGGGCCGGATGCGGCAGATCGCCCGGGAGCAGCCCGAGCTGGTCGCCTGGGTACGCGACGAGGTCGCCGCCTCCGGGCCGCTGACCGCCGCCGAGATCGAGCACGACGCGCCCCGGGAGACCGGTCACTGGGGGTGGAACTGGTCGACCGTCAAGCGGGCGCTGGAGTTCCTGTTCTGGGCCGGTGAGGTGACCGCCGCCGACCGCACCCCCTCCTTCGCCCGCCGTTACGACCTGCCCGAGCGGGTGCTGCCGGCCGCCGTGCTGGACGCGCCCACCCCGACCGACGCCGACGCCTGGCGCACCCTGGTCTCGATCGCCGCCCGGTCGCTTGGGGTGGCCGCCGAACCGGAGCTGCGTGACTACTTCCGGCTGCCGCTGCACGGCGCGCGGCGGGCCGTGGCCGAGCTGGTCGAGGCCGGCGAGCTGACCCCGGTCACCGTGCCGGGCTGGCGGCAGCCGGCGTACCTGCACGCCGACGCCCGGCTGCCCCGCTGGGTGCGCGGCAACACCCTGGTCAGCCCCTTCGACCCGCTGGTCTGGGAGCGGGGGCGCGCCGAACGCCTCTTCGGCTTCTCCTACCGGATCGAGATCTACGTGCCGGCCCCGCAGCGGGTGCACGGCTACTACGTGCTGCCCTTCCTCCAGGGCGAGCGGTTCACCGCCCGGGTCGACCTGAAGGCCGACCGGAAGACCGGGGTGCTGCTGGTGCCGGCCGCCTGGGCGGAGCCGGGCGTGGACGTGGGGGAGACCGCGGTGGCGCTCGCCGCCGAGCTGTACCGGCTCGCCGGCTGGCTGGGCCTTTCCGCGGTCGCCCCGCCGGTCGCCGGCGACCTGGCCGTTCCGCTCGGCGCCGCCCTGGCCGGCGTGGCGGGTGTACGGTGAGCGCGTGACCAGCGTCGACCGGCCGGCCGAGCAGGCCCCGCCCGCCGCCACGGACGGTCAGCCCCCGGTGGGCCCGGCCGCCTGGCCGCACCCGCCGTACCCGTACCCCGCCCCGCAGCCGGACCGGTTCAGCCGTTTCGTGCTCCGGGTGCACGACCGGTCCCCGCGCTGGGCGCTCCCGCTGGCCGCGCTCGGCTGTGTCGGCATGGGCATGGCGTACGCGCTGCTCAGCGACCCCACCCGCAGCGACCCGGACGCCGCCCCGAGCTGCCTGCTCAAGCTCACCACCGGCCTGGACTGTCCGGGCTGCGGCGGCACCCGCGCCCTGTGGTACGTCCTGCACGGCGACCTGCCGGCCGCCGCCCGGCACCACTTCCTCTTCGTCTTCGCGCTGCCCTTCCTGGCCTATCTCTTCGTCAGCTGGGCCGGCAACCGGGCGTTCGGCTGGCGCCTGCCGGAGCTGCGGCTCAGCTCCCCGGTGCTCGCCGGTTTCCTGGTCGCCTGGCTGGTCTTCTCGGTGGCCCGCAACCTGCCCTGGGCGCCGTTCACCGCCCTCTACGTCTGACCCGGACGGACCGCCGGGGTGGGGGCTCTCACGTCGGCGCGCCCAGCTTTCGCGGCCGACCCGGTGGCCACTACAGTCCCAGGAATGCCGGAGATGGTGCAGCCCCAGGTCAAGCTGATCGCGTGGACCCAGTTCCAGGCCCCCGACGAGGTGCCCTGGTCGACCGACGCCGAGGGCGGCCAGGCGCTGGCCGAGTTCGCCGGGCGGGCCTGCTACCAGTCGTGGAAGAAGCCCAACCCGGCCACCGCGACGAACGCCGGCTACCTGGCGCACATCCTGGAGGTCGGTCACCTCTCCGTGCTGGAGCACGGCTCGGTGAGCTTCTACTTCACCGGGGTCTCCCGCTCCTTCACCCACGAGCTGATCCGGCACCGGCACTTCTCGTACTCCCAGCTCTCCCAGCGGTACGTCCCGGAGCGGGACGCGGCCATGGTCGAGCCCGCGGTGATCGCCGACGACCCGGAGCTGCACAAGAAGTTCGTCGAGGCGTCCGAGGCGGCGGTGCGGGCGTACACCGAGCTGCTGGAGGGCCTGGAGGCCCGGTTCACCGACGAGCCGAACCCGACGCTGCGCCGCAAGCAGGCCCGGCAGGCGGCGCGGGCGGTGCTGCCGAACGCCACCGAGACCCGGATCGTGGTCACCGGCAACTACCGGGCCTGGCGGCACTTCATCTCGATGCGCGCCACCGAGCACGCCGACGTGGAGATCCGCGAGCTGGCGGTGGAGTGCCTGCGGCAGCTCAAGGGCGTTGCGCCGAACGTCTTCGCCGACTTCGCGATCTCCACGCTGCCCGACGGCACCGAGGTGGCGACCAGCCCGCACGCCGAGTGACCGAAGAACCCTTCCCCGCCGGGCCCCCGGTGGTCGTCCGCTAGGTTGTTGACATGACGCACGACCACCCTGCCGCCCCGGACCGGGCCGCGGCGCGCCCGTTCGGCCGAGTGCTCACGGCCATGGCCACCCCGTTCACGGCCGACGGCTCGCTCGACCTCGACGGCGCGGCCCGACTGGCCACCCACCTCGTCGACGAGCAGGGCAACGACGCGCTGGTGGTCAACGGCACCACCGGCGAGTCGCCGACCACCTCCGACGCGGAGAAGGAGGCCCTGATCCGGGCCGTGGTGGAGGCGGTCGGGGACCGGGCGCGGGTGGTCGCGGGCGTCGGCACCAACAACACCCCGCACACGATCGAGCTGGCCGCGACCGCCGAGAAGGCCGGCGCGGACGGCCTGCTGGTGGTCACGCCGTACTACAACAAGCCGCCGCAGGCCGGCCTGCTGCGGCACTTCACGGCGGTCGCCGACGCCACCGCCCTGCCGGTGATGCTCTACGACATCCCCGGCCGGGCCGGGGTGGCGATCGCCACCGACACGCTGGTACGCCTCGCCGAGCACGACCGGATCGTCGCGCTGAAGGACGCCAAGGGTGACCTGACCGCCACCGCGTGGGTGACCGCCCGCAGCGACCTGGCGGTCTACAGCGGCGAGGACTCGCTGACCCTGCCGCTGCTGTCGGTCGGCGCGGTCGGCGTGGTGGGCACCTCGACCCACTTCACCGGCGCGCTCACCCAGCGCATGATCGAGGCCCACGAGGCCGGTGACGTGGCCGGGGCGCTCGCCCTGCACCGGCGGCTGCTGCCGCTCTACACCGGTATCTTCCGTACCCAGGGGATCATCCTGGTGAAGGCGGGACTGGCGGCCCAGGGGCTGCCGGCCGGCCCGGTGCGCCCACCTCTGGTGGACGCCACCGACGACGAACTGGCCCAGCTGCGCGCCGACTGCGCGGCGGCGGGCCTGGCACTGCCTGAATGACCAAACGACACGACGGGCGCCGGGTGACGGCGCCGAAGATTGAGGTGGACGCGTGACCGAGGCGCACATCGAAGCGGAACTGCCCCCGCCGCTGCCGGAGGGCGGTCTGCGGATCATTCCCCTGGGCGGGCTCGGCGCCATCGGTCGGAACATGACCGTCTTCGAATACGACGGCAAGTTGCTGATCGTCGACTGCGGCGTGCTCTTCCCCGACGTCGAGCAGCCCGGCGTGGACCTGATCCTGCCCGACTTCGGCCCGATCCTGGACCGGCTCGCCGACGTGCAGGCCATCGTGCTCACCCACGGGCACGAGGACCACATCGGGGCGGTGCCCTACCTGCTCGCCCACAAGCCGGACATCCCGCTGGTCGGCTCCCAGTTCACCCTCGCCCTGGTCGAGGCGAAGCTGGCCGAGCGGCGGATCCAGCCGTACACGCTGACCGTGCGGGAGGGCGGCCGGGAGCGGCTCGGCCCCTTCGAGTGCGAGTTCTTCGCGGTCAACCACTCGATCCCGGACGCCCTGGCGGTGGCCATCCGCACCCCGGCCGGCCTGGTGCTGCACACCGGCGACTTCAAGATGGACCAGCTGCCGCTGGACGGCCGGATCACCGACCTGGCCGGCTTCGCCCGGCTCGGCGCCGAGGGCGTCGACCTGCTGCTGTCGGACTCCACCAACGCGGAGATCCCCGGCTTCGTCACCCCGGAGCGGGAGATCGGGCCGGTCCTGGACTCGATCTTCGCCAAGGCCAAGGGGCGGATCATCGTCGCCTCCTTCGCCTCGCACGTGCACCGGGTGCAGCAGGTCTTCGACTCGGCGATCGAGCACGGTCGCAAGGTCGCCCTGATCGGCCGGTCGATGGTCCGCAACATGGGCATCGCCCGCGACCTGGGCCTGCTGAACATCCCCGCCGGCCTGGTGATCGGGATCGAGGAGGCGACCACCCTCCCGCCCGAGCAGATCGTGCTGATGTCCACCGGCTCGCAGGGCGAGCCGATGAGCGCGCTGGGCCGGATGGCCAGCGGCGACCACCGGCACATCACCATCGCCCCCGGCGACACCGTGGTGCTGGCCTCCTCGCTGGTGCCCGGCAACGAGACCTCGGTCTACCGGGTGATCAACCGGCTGGCCCGGGCCGGCGCGGTCGTCGTGCACAAGGACGTCGCCAAGGTGCACGTCTCCGGCCACGCCCCCGCCGGTGAACTGCTCTACCTGCTCAACGTGGTCCGGCCGAGCAACCTGATGCCGGTGCACGGCGAGTGGCGGCACCTGCGCGCCCACGCCCGGCTCGGCATCGAGTCCGGCGTCGCCCCGGACCGGGTGGTGCTCTGCGAGGACGGCGACGTCGTCGACCTGGTCGAGGGCCGGGCCAGTCTGGTCGGGCACGTGAAGAGCCGCTACGTCTACGTCGACGGGCTCGCCGTGGGCGACGTCAGCGAGTCGCTGCTGACCGAGCGGCGGATCCTCGGCGACGGCGGGTTCATCGCCACCACCGTGGTGGTCGACTCGGTCACCGGGAAGGTCGTCGCCGGTCCCACCCTGTCGGCGAAGGGCTTCTCCGAGGACCCGGAGGCGTTCAACCCGGTCGTCCCGCTGGTCACCGAGGCGCTGAACCGGGCCGCCGCGGACGGCATCACCGACCCGCACCAGCTCCAGCAGATCGTCCGGCGCACCGTGGGGCGCTGGGTCAACGACAAGTACCGCCGCCGGCCGATGATCGTCCCGACGGTCGTCGAGGTCTGACCTCCACCGCGACCGACGCCCGCCCGCACCCCGTGTGCCGGCGGGCGTCGCCGCGTACCGGGCCGGCTCAGGCCAGCAGCGCGTTCAGCTCGCCGTAGTCGATCGCGCCGGCCAGCGAGGCGTACGACCCGGCGCCCAGCGCCTCCGTGGCGGCCCGGCGGACCAGCCCGTACGCCGCCTCCGCCAGCGCCGAGCCGAGGCTGACCCGGGCCACCCCCAGCCCGGCCAGCGTGGTCACCGGCAGCGCGCCCGGGCCGGCGAGCACGTTCACCGGCCCGTCGATCCCGTCCACCAGCGCCCCGATGGTCGCCGCGTCCACCACACCCGGGACGAAGACGCCGTCCGCGCCCGCCGCCCGGTACGCCGCCGCCCGGCACAGCGTCTCCGCCAGCCGGTCCGCCGGGTCGCCCACCGACCGCAGGAAGACATCGGTGCGGGCGTTGACGAACAGCGGCACCCCCGCCGCGTCGGCGGCCTCCCGCGCCGCCCGGATCCGGGCGCACTGCTCCTCGACCGGGCGCAGCGGGAACGTCCCGTCCGGCGCGGCGTCCTCGATGTTCACCCCGACCGCCCCGGCGGCGAGCACGCCGGCGACGGTCCGGGCGACGCCGGCCGGGTCGGCGGCGTACCCGCTCTCGAGGTCGGCGGTGACCGGCACGGTGACGGCGGCGGCGACCCGGGCGACCACCGCCAGGGCCCGCTCCCGGTCCAGCGCGTCGCCGTCCGGGACGCCCAGGCTCCACGAGACGCCGGCGCTGGTGGTGGCGACCGCCGCCGCGCCGCACCCGGCGACGATCCGGGCGCTGGCCGCGTCCCAGGCGTTGGGCAGGACCAGCGGGGAACCGGGGCGGTGCAGGGCGTGCAGGAGCCGGGCGGCGTGCTGTGGTGTCGTCGTCATGCGAATGAGTCCACCAGGGTGGACGGAGATCGTCCGGCGGCTTTCGGACCGCACCGGCGCCCTCGCTCTCCGGGTCCGCCCGGTGACGTCGCGTCGATGTCGTCCGGGCCGGTTCAACCGATCGGCGGTCGTTCCCGTACTCCGGTCCGGCGGGCGTACCCCGCGCCGGCCGGGAGGAGCATGGCGGATGGACCGCAGACGGATGACAGCCATCGGTGTCGTGGTGGCGGCGGTGGGACTGACGGCGGCGGTGACCCTGCCGTCGTTCGCCGGGGAGAATGCCGTGCCCCGACCCGCCGACCGGGCCCCGACGGTGGCCCCGGACGGTGTCGCCCCCGAGGTGGTGGCGGCGCTGGGCCGGGACCTGTCGCTGACCCGGGAGCAGGCGGTACGCCGGCTGCGTACCGAGCGGTGGGCGGCCGGCACGGTCGGAAAGCTGCGCGCCGAACTCGGCGCCGACTACGGCGGCAGTTGGCTCGCCGCCGACGGCAGCACGCTCACCGTGGCGGTGGCCGACCCGGACCGGGCCGCGGCGGTGCGGGCCGCCGGCGCGGTGCCGAAGCAGGTGGCCCGTGGCGTGGGTGAGCTGGACGCGGTCAAGAGCCGGCTCGACGCGGCGGCCCCGAGCGCGGGCCGGGACGTGGCCGGCTGGTACGTCGACGTGACGAGCAACGCGGTGGCGGTGCTGGCCCGGCCCGGCGCCGAGGCGGCCGGTCGCCGGTTCGCCGCGGCGGGCGGGGCGCCGGACGGGGCGCTGCGGGTGACCACCTCCGCCGAGTCACCCCGGCTGCTGTTCGACGTACGCGGCGGCGACCCGTACCTCATCAACGACGCCGGCCGCTGCTCGGTCGGCTTCTCCGTGGTCGGCGGCTTCGTGACCGCCGGGCACTGCGGCCGGCCGGGGGACCGCACCACCGGCGCGAACCGGGCCGCCCAGGGCACCTTCGCGGCGTCCTCGTTCCCCGGCGACGACTGGGCGTTCGTCCGGGTCAACGGCGACTGGACGCCGCAGGGCGTGGTCAACGACTTCAACGGCGGCACGGTGCCGGTCAACGGGGCCACCGAGGCGCCGGTCGGCGCGTCGGTCTGCCGGTCCGGCTCGACCACCGGCACCCACTGCGGGGTGATCCGGGCGAAGAACGCCACCGTGAACTATCCGGAGGGGACGGTCACCGGGCTGACCCGCACCGACGTCTGCGCCGAGCCCGGCGACTCGGGCGGCGCCTGGCTCTCCGGCGACCAGGCGCAGGGCGTCACCTCCGGCGGCTCGGGCGACTGCACCCGGGGCGGCGTGACGTTCTTCCAGCCGGTCACCGAGATCCTGCAACGCAACGATCTGACGCTGGTCACCGCGAACGGCGGGTCCGCGCCGCCGACCGGGGACGGCGCCGGCACCCCGCCGGCCGAGCCGGGCACCCCGCCGGCCACCGCCCCGGCCGAGCCGCCGGCCGGCGACGCCGGCGACTGCACCGGAGAGCTGACCCGCAGCGGACGGATCGCCGCCGGGCGGGCGCAGGTCCAGCCGGACGGGCGGGTCTTCCGGGTGCCCGGCGGCACCCAGGAGGCGTGCCTGTCGGTGGCGCAGGGCGCCCTGGCGGCGGTGCAGCTGCAACGCTTCACCGGCGCGGCGTTCACCACCGTGGCCAGCGCCGACACCTCCGCCGGGGTGGCCCGGCTGAGCGCCGTCACCCCGGCCGGCACCTACCGCTACCGGGTGGTCGGGCTGGACGGCGCGGGGGCGTACACCCTGGGCTTCTCGATCCGCTGACCCGGCGGCCCCGGAACGCGGCCCCGTCCCCACCGCCCGGGGGCGGGGCCGCTCAGCCCTCCCGGATCGCCTCCAGGCCCTCGGCGACCCGGCCGGCGACGAACTCGACCACCTCGTAGCCGGCGATGCCCTGCTCGGCGAAGGGGTCGGTGGCCAACCGCCGGTCCAGGTCGGCGCGGTCCAGCCCGGCGGCCAGGATCACCCCGCCGGTGCGCGGCACCCGCCGGCCGGAGGCGAGGAAGACCCCGTCGGCGTACTGGCGGTCCACCCAGGCCAGGTGGTCGGCCATGGCGGCGTCGGCGCGGTCCAGGTCGGTCAGGTAGGTCAGGGTCACCACGAACACGACCGGATCGTAGACCGCGCCCCCCGGTCACGGGTGCGTGACCGGGGGCCGCGGGTCGGGCCGGGGAAGGGGTCAGGCCGTGAAGCGGTGCCGGCGGCGGCGGAGCAGCAGCAGCGCGCCGCCGACGGTCACCAGCCCGCCACCCGCCATGGCGTACGTGCCGACGGTCGCGCCGGTCCGCGGTAGTTCAGCACCGGAGCCGGAGCCGGAGTTGTCGCCGGCGGCCTGGCCGGGCGCCGTGGAGCGGCTCGGGGTGGGCTCGGCCGGCCGGCTCTCGTCCCCGGCGACCCCCAGGCGCAGGACCACGACGGTGTCCCTGTTGGTGTACCGCTGCTCGGGAGCGAGCGTGAGGTGCAGGGTGTCCCGGTTCGGCAGGCCGACCAGCCGCAGCTTGACGGTGTCGGTGGCGCCGGGGGCCAGCCTGACCTTGCGCTCGATCTCGCAGGTGTTGTGGCCCCGGCTGGGCTCCCGGCAGGCCGGCGTCAGCCGCTTCGCGTCGGTCCGCAGCATCAGCGAGTAGCCGCTGATCGCGAAGCTGCCGGTGTTGGTCACGGTGGCGGTCACGGTCGTGCTGGCGTCGGGGTCGTACTTCGCCGAGGCGCGCAGCCGCAGCGACGTCCGGTCCGGCCAGACGATCTTGAAGTCGCGCTTCTGGCCGGAGACCCCCGAGGCGGTACGCCCCGTCACCGAACCCCAGTCGGTCTGGCCGAAGATCGGCTTCTTGGCCAGCGAGACCAGCCCCAGCCGGAAGATGCCGCTGTCGTGCGCGCCGAGCTGGGCCCATCCGCAGATCGCCTTGCGCGTCCCGCCGCCCGGCTGCTGCTTGCAGTCGTCGTACCTGTAGTCGATGCCGAGGTTGGCCGGCACCTCCAGCATGAAGTAGGCCTTCTCCGGCTTCGCGGACTCGTTGCGCAGGTTGACCGTCAGGTCGGCCACCGGCCGCCACGGGTCCCCGTGCAGGTTGACCAGGTCCACCATCGCCTCGATCCGCCCGGTGTCGGCGGCGGTCGTGGGAGTCGCCTTCGTGGACGCCGGGGCGGTCGGCGTGGAGGTGGCCGACGGGCTCGCCGTCGGGGCGGCGGTCGGCGTGGCCGGGGCGGCGGTCGCCGCCAGCGGAAGGGCGAGGGTGGCCGCGGCGGCCGCGGCTGCGGCGGCGACGGAACCCGTGATCAGGGTGCGGAACAATTGGGGGCTCCCCGTGAGGTCTCGATGCGTTGACTCCCTCCACACACCGGCGAGCGCCACCCGGTTGCGGGGGTTGCGGTCCACATCGAGTCGGCTGGCCGACACTTTCGGGTCAGGGCAGCGCGGCGACCGCCTCCGCGTACGCCACGCCGGTGTTGACCGTGGCGGTGACCAGCACCGTCAGCTGGGCCGGAGCCACCCCGTGCGCCAGGTCGACGGTCACGTCCCCGGCCAGCACCAGCTCGCCGTCGCGCTGGTGCACGTACGCCTTCGGCATCAGCCGGTCGTGGTTCCAGGCGTTGCAGAACGCGTACGCCTCGGCGAGCCGGCCGGTGGGCAGGCGGCGGTCGGCGACCACCCGGGCGTGCAGGATGTCGCCGCCCTCGCCGGCCGGGCGGAACCGGATCACCGCCCCGCCCCAGCGGCCGGTCACCGTGTCCCCCTCGACGGTGTACCCGTCCCCCCGCCCGGCCAGCGCGGCGGCGATCACCGGCACCCGCAGCGGCACCGGTCCGCCGTCGTCCTCCGGATCGTCCGTCGCAGCGGGATCGTCGTCGTCCGGCGGCAGCGGCACCGGCGCGGCGAGTGGCCCTTCGGCCAGCCAGGAGGCGACCCGGCCGGACTGGTGACCGGTGCCGTTGCGGGCGTCGAAGCTGCCGGCCAGCCGGTGCGCCCGGGCCAGCAGCTCCGCGCCGAGCGCGGCGACGTCCGCCTCGGCGCCGCGCCGGCCGCCCGGGCCCGGGCGGTGGAACCGCCGGTCACCCCGGCCGGCCGCCACGGCGAGCCCGCAGAGCAGCGCCCCCGCGGCGGCGAACTCCATCGCGGCCAGGTCGTCGGGGCAGCCGGCGAGCCGGGGCAGCTGCTCGGCGAGGATGTCCAGCCCCCGGTCGAGGTGCCCGCCGAGCGCGCAGAAACGCAGGTGGCTCGCGAGGTACGGCAGGCCGGTCGGCTCCCGGCGGTGCCGCCGGTACGCCCGGACGTGCGCCCGCGCCGCCCGCTCCGGCTCGCCGAGGCGCAGCCAGGGCAGCTGCGCCACCGCCAGCGCCCGCTCCGGCTGGTCGGTGCAGTCGACGTCGCCGTCCAGCACCGGGGCCAACGTCTCCAGCGCGCCCCGGGTGTCACCCCAACCGGCCAGCAGCTCCGCCTGCCGGACCAGAGCACAGGCCGGGCAGCCCGCCGCCGGGTCGGGGACGGCGGCCCGCCAGCGCGCGTACTCGTGGCGGGCGGTCGGCTCGTCGCCGAGGTGGTCGGCCAGCCGGCAGCGCAGCTGGGCGACCAGTTCCCCGTCCGGGTCACCCCTGTTCGCCAGGTCGGCCAGGAGGGAACGGGCCTGCTCCAGGCCGGCCCGCGGGGTGCCGAACACCGCCTCCACCGCGTACCCCTGGTAGCGGCGCAGCGTCTCCGCCTCGGTGGGATGCGCGTCGAGCAGGTGCGGCGCCCGGTCCAGGGCGTCCCGGCAGCGGCGGACCGGATCGGCCAGCCGCCAACGCTCCCCGAGGTGCAGGTACGCCTCGACCAGCGCGAGCCGGGCCTCGACCCCGCAGCGCAGGTCGCTGCGGGCGTCGGCCTGCCGGGCGACCCGTTCCAGCGCGGCCGCCCGGGCCGGACCGTCGGGCAGGTCACGCGCGTCGGCCAGGGCCTGGGCCGGCGACCGGTCCCGGGCCGGTCTCACCGGCGGGTCCCGCCGGGCAGGGCGCGGACCGCCGCCGCGAGCTGGCAACCGGTGGTGATGCCGCAGTCCAGCAACTGGTCGAGCTGGTGCGGCGTCACCCCGGCCTCCAGGTCGGTGATGGTCTCGCCGCACACCAGCGCCCGCCCGTCGTCGTCCACGTGCACGTACGCCTTCGGCCAGAGCCGGTCATGGTTCCAGGCGTTGCAGAAGGCGTACAGGTCGGGAACCTGTTCGATGCCGAAGGTGGGCGCGGCGACGGTGCGGATCTGGAGCACCTCGCCGGACCGGCCCAGGCACAGGAACCAGACCAGGCTGTCGTCCCAGCGCCCCACCAGGTCGCCGTCGTCGTCGGCCGAGACGACGTACCCCCGGGCGCCGAGCACCGCGGCGACCAGCTCCCCGGTCAGCGGGCGCAGCGCGCGGGGGTGCCCGGCCAGCGGACCGTCCGGACCGTCCTCGATCTCCGGCGACGCCATCCGGGATCCCTTCTGCGGCGAATAACACAACGGACGGCGCGGACCGTGCTGCGACGCGCGGACGAAAAGCGGCGATCCACCGGGTCCCACCGTTACGGTGACTGTATGGCGGGCCGTACCTCTCAGGCGAGCCGGCGGCGCGGCGCGTCGTCGCGCAACACGACGAACAGTCGTGCCCGCCAGCCGGCGAAGAAGGCGACCCGGGCGACCGCGCGACGGCGTCCACCGGCCCGCACCGGCCTGGCCGTCTACGTCGGACGGGGCGTGGGCGCGGTCTGGATGGGGCTGGCGCACGGCGTCGGCTGGGCGGTGCGCGGCGCCGGCCGGCAGGTCGCCTCCGCCCGTGACCTGGACCCGGAGCACCGCCGCGACGGCGGCGGGTTGCTCCTGTTCGGCCTGGCCATCCTCAGCGCGGTGGCGATCTGGTTCGCCGGCGCGGGCCCGCTGGGCGCCCGGTTGGCCGACACGATGCGCCTCTTCCTCGGCTCGATCGCCGTGATCGTCCCGGTGCTGTTGATGATCGGCGCGTGGCGGCTGATGCGCACCGACCCGGATCCGGACCACCGCGGCCGTGGCCTGGTGGGCTGGTCCTCGATGCTGGTCGCCACCGCGGCGATGCTCCACATCGGGCAGCACCCGGTCGACCAGGTCCAGCGGGACTACGCCGGTGGCCTGGTCGGCGCCGGGATCGGTGACCTGCTCGAACGCGCCGTCACCGCCTGGGTGGCGGTGCCGCTGCTGATCCTGCTGCTGGTCTTCGGGCTGCTGGTGGTCACCGCCACGCCGATCAACAAGATCCCGGAACGGCTCGGCCTGCTCGCCGGCACCCTGGTCGCGCCGCCCGAGGCGGACGACGTCGAGGTCGTCGAGGTGGTCGAGAAGCCGGCCCGTCGCCGCCCGGCCAAGCGGCTGCCGCCGCCGGTGGACCTGGACGACTTCGAGGAGCCCGGCGAGGGGGTGGACCTCCAGGACACGATCGTGCTGCCCCGCAAGCCACCGTCCAAGGTGCCGGCCAGCCGCAAGCCGGTCGAGCCGCCGGAGCACTCGCCGCTGCCCACCCGCGCCGAGCAGCTGGAGATAAACGGGCTGGCCGGCGACTACACGCTGCCCCCGGCGAACATGCTCGGCAGCGGCGCCGCGCCGAAGACCCGCAGCAAGGCCAACGACGAGGTGATCGCCGCGCTGACCGGCGTCTTCGACCAGTTCGACGTGGACGCCGCGGTCACCGGCTTCACCCGCGGCCCGACCGTCACCCGCTACGAGGTCGAGCTGGGCCACGGGGTCAAGGTGGAGCGGATCACCCAGCTCTCCCGCAACATCGCGTACGCGGTGAAGTCGCCCGACGTGCGGATCCTCAGCCCGATCCCGGGCAAGAGCGCGGTCGGCGTGGAGATCCCGAACACCGACCCGGAGAACGTGGCCCTCGGCGACGTGCTGCGCTCCCGGGCCGCCACCAGCGACCACCACCCGATGGTGGTCGCCCTCGGCAAGGACATCGAGGGCGGCTTCGTGGTGGCCAACCTCGCGAAGATGCCGCACATCCTCATTGCCGGGGCCACGGGAGCCGGGAAGAGCTCCTGCCTGAACTCCCTGCTCGTGTCCATCCTGACCCGGGCCACCCCGGACGAGGTGCGGCTGCTGCTGATCGACCCGAAGCGGGTCGAGATGACCGGCTACGAGGGCATCCCGCACCTGGTCACCCCGATCGTGACCAACGCCAAGAAGGCCGCCGACTCGCTGGAGTGGGTCGTCCGCGAGATGGACATGCGCTACGACGATCTCGCCGCCAACGGGGTCCGGCACATCGACGACTTCAACCGCAAGGTGCGCAGCGGCGAGATCAAGGCCCCGCCCGGCGTCGAGCGGGAGCTGCGGCCCTACCCGTACCTGCTGGTGATCGTGGACGAGCTGGCCGACCTGATGATGGTCGCCCCGCGCGACGTCGAGGACTCCATCGTCCGGATCACCCAGCTCGCCCGGGCCGCCGGCATCCACCTGGTGCTGGCCACCCAGCGTCCCTCGGTCGACGTGGTGACCGGCCTGATCAAGGCCAACGTGCCGTCCCGGCTGGCCTTCGCCACCTCGTCGCTGGCCGACTCCCGGGTCATCCTCGACCAGCCGGGCGCGGAGAAGCTGCTCGGCCGCGGTGACGGGCTCTTCCTGCCGATGGGCGCGTCCAAGCCGATAAGGATCCAGGGCGCCTGGGTGACCGAGCGCGAGATCGGCGACGTGGTCAAGTTCTGCAAGGACCAGCGGGAGCCGGAGTTCCGTCCGGACGTGCTGGCTCCCGCCCAGGACAGCAGGAAGAAGATCGACGAGGACATCGGCGACGACCTGGACCTGCTGGTGCAGGCCGTGGAGCTGGTGGTCACCTCGCAGTTCGGCTCGACCTCGATGCTCCAGCGCAAGCTGCGGGTGGGCTTCGCCAAGGCGGGCCGGTTGATGGACCTGATGGAGACCCGGGGCGTGGTCGGCCCGTCCGAGGGTTCCAAGGCGCGCGACGTGCTGGTCAAGCCGGACGAGCTGGAGGACGTGCTGGGCGGGCTGCGCGGCGAGGGCGAATAGCCGCTGCGGCGGGTTCCGCGTACGACGAAGGCCCGCCGGGATCCGGCGGGCCTTCGTCGCGGGTGGGTCAGGAGTTCAGGACGATGGCGGCGAGCACCATGCCGAGCACGGCGCCGGCCACGCTCGCGGCGGCGGCGTACCAGCCCAGCGGCTTGTCGCCCATCACCGCGCCGACGATGCCGAGGACCAGGCCGACGATGCCGAACAGCAGCGGGAAGAAGAAGACCGCCAGGACGGCGAAGACGAAGCCCAGGATGGTGCAGATCCGGGCGGCGCTGCTGCGCGGGCGGGCGGTGCTGGTGTGCATGTCGGCCATGACGTCCTCCGTGATGAGAGCCGGGTGCTGTGGCGCATCGATCTCTACCCAGTCGGCGCTCGGGCTACGCTTCGTCGCCGACAGCGCCCAGCAGGGACTCTTCCCGGCGGATCAGTGGAAGAGCTTCAGCCCGACCACCCCGGCCACCACCAGCGCCAGGCAGGCGATCCGGGGCAGGCTGGCCGACTCGCCGAGGGCCAGCATGCCGACCACGGCCGTTCCCACCGCGCCGATGCCCACCCAGACCGCGTAGCCGGTGCCGACCGGGATGTCGCGCAACGCGTACGCCAGGCCGGCCATGCTGCCGACCAGGGTGACCGCGAAGACGGCGGTCTGGAGGGGGCGGGTGAAGCCGGCGCTGCGGTCCAGGGCGATCGCCCACGCGGTCTCCAGCAGACCGGAGAGCACCAGAACGGTCCAGGCCATGACGGTCACCTTCACGGGTACGGGCCCGGCCGCCGGGGCCGGGACGAGTCGGGTGGTCACGGGGCGTCTTACCTTCACCGGGTACGCCCACGACTCGTCCGGGGCGGCCCGGACACCTCGCCCGGTGCCGCCGGATCCGACGCTAGCACCGGCGGTCGGACGTCGCGGCCGGTGTGGTGACGAGGGCCACCACGGGTGGATCTCAACCTGACTTCAGGTTGCAGGATGGACGGCATGGCCCTGCTCTTCTCCGACGCCGACGTCGCCACCGCGCTGGACGCCCCGGGCGCCGTCGCCGCCATGCGGGACGCCCTGCTCGCCGCGTACCGGGGGCGGCTGGTCGCCCCGCCCCGGGCCGCCGCCCCGCTGGGCGGCGGGCGGATGGTGCTCACCGCCGGCCACCTGACCGGCGAGTGGTACGGCTACCGCTCCTACGACACCTTCGGCCACCCCGAGGCGGAACAGGTGGTGGTGCTGCACGACGGGCGTACCGGCGCGGTGCGGGCCATCGCGGTCGGCGAGGAGCTGGGCTCCCGGCGTACCGGGGGACTGGGCGGGGCGGCCGTCGCCGCGCTGGCCCGGCCGGACGCCACCACGTTCGGCGTGATCGGCTCCGGCCGGCAGGCCTGGACCCAGGTCTGGGCCACCGCCGCCGTACGCCCGCTGCGCGAGGTGCTGGTGCACAGCCGATCGGCCGCCCGACGCGAGGCCTTCGCCGCCCGGGTCCGCGCCGAGCTGGACATCCCCGCCCGGGCGGTCGGCACCGCCCGCGAGGCGGTCACCGACCGGGCGATCGTGGTGCTCGCCACCACCAGCGTCACGCCGGTGCTCGACGCCGCCGACCTCGCCCCGGGCACCCACGTCAACACCGTCGGCTTCAAGCAGGTCGACCGGCACGAGTTCGGCCCCGACCTGTTGGACCGCGCCGACCTGCTGGTCACCGACTCGCCGGCCCAGGCCGCCGCGTACGTCCCGCCGATGCTGGCCGCCCTCCCGCCGTACGCCGGTCGGCTGGGTGACCTGGGCGCGGTGCTGGCCGGGGCGGTCCCCGGCCGGACCGGCGCGGACCAGATCACGGTCTTCTGTTCCACCGGCCTGGCCGGCACGGAGGTGTTCCTGCTGGACCGGTTGGTCCGGGTCGGCGCCCCGGCGGTGTGATCGTCGCCGCATCCGCCGCCGGTCTGCGTGCGCCGGGGGCCCTCCTTCGCCGAGGGTTCCCGCTGCGACCGGTACCCTCGATTGGTGTCTGCCACGCCCCCTTCCCCGTCCGACGGCCGCCGGGTCGCCCTGCTGACCCTGGGCTGCGCCCGTAACGAGGTCGACTCGGAGGAGCTCGCCGCCCGGCTGCACGCCGACGGCTGGCAGGTCACCACCGACGGCGAAGGCGCCGACGTGGTGGTCGTCAACACCTGCGGCTTCGTGGAGAAGGCCAAGCAGGACTCGATCCAGACGCTGCTCGCCGCCGCCGACACCGGCGCCAAGGTGGTCGCCGCCGGCTGCATGGCCGAGCGGTACGGACGGGAACTCGCCGACAGCCTCCCCGAGGCGCAGGCGGTGCTCAGCTTCGACGACTACCCGGACATCGCCGCCCGGTTGGACGCCGTGGTGGCCGGCGAGTCGATCGACGCGCACACCCCACGCGACCGGCGCGAACTGCTGCCGCTGACCCCGGTCAAGCGGCGCGACGCGGCGGTGTCGCTGCCGGGCCACGGCACCCCGACCCGGGTGAGCCCGGAGACCGACGAGCACACCCCGGCCCACCTGCGGCAGGTGCTGCGGCACCGGCTCGACACCGGGCCGGTCGCGTCGCTCAAGCTCGCCAGCGGCTGCGACCGGCGCTGCGCGTTCTGCGCCATCCCCGCGTTCCGTGGGGCGTTCGTCTCGCGTACCCCCGACGAGCTGCTCGCCGAGGCCGAGTGGCTGGCCAGGACCGGCGTCCGCGAGCTGGTGCTGGTCAGCGAGAACTCCACCTCGTACGGCAAGGACCTGGGCGACCCGCGGGCGCTGGAGAAGCTGCTGCCGCAGCTCGCCGCGATCGACGGCATCGTCCGGGTACGCGCCAGCTACCTCCAGCCCGCCGAGACCCGGCCCGGCCTGGTCGAGGTGATCGCCACCACGCCGGGCGTGGCCGCGTACTTCGACCTGTCGTTCCAGCACTCCAGCGAGCCGGTGCTGCGCCGGATGCGGCGGTTCGGCTCCACCGACCGGTTCCTGGAGCTGCTGGCCTCGGCCCGCGCCCTGGCCCCGGAGGCGGGCGCGCGCAGCAACTTCATCGTCGGCTTCCCCGGCGAGACGAAGCAGGACGTCGCCGAGCTGGTCCGGTTCCTGACCGAGGCGCGGCTCGACGCGATCGGCATGTTCGACTACAGCGACGAGGACGGCACCGAGGCCGCCGGCCTGCCCGGCAAGGTCTCCGCCGCCACCGTCAAGCGCCGGTACGACCGGCTCAGCGCGCTCGCCGACGAGCTCTGCTCGCAGCGGGCCGAGGAGCGGCTCGGCTCCACCGTCGAGGTGCTGGTCGACACGGTCGCCGACGGCGTGGTCGAGGGCCGCGCGACCCACCAGGCGCCCGAGGTGGACGGCTCGACCACCCTGGTCGCCCCGAGCGGTGGCGGCGTCGACCTGGCGGCCCTGCGCCCGGGCGACCTGGTCCGCGCCACGGTGACCGCGACCGAGGGCGTCGACCTCGTCGCGGTGCCGGATGAGATGATCTCGGCGGCGCCCGGCGCGACCCGGTGACGGCGGGCCCGAGCGGAGCGGGGGAACCACGTGGCGCGGTGCCGGATCCACCACCACCGCTGGAGCGGGGCATCCGCGTGACCGGGGCGGCGGAGTCCACCCCGGCAGCGGCGGTGCCCCAGGTGCCGGTGCTGAACGCGGCCAACGGGCTCACCCTGCTGCGGCTCGTGCTGGTGCCCGTCTTCGTGGTGCTGGTCGCCGCCTCGGGGATGACCCACGCCGGCTGGCGCGTCGCGGCCAGCCTGGTCTTCGCCTTCGCCTCGGTCACCGACCTGGTCGACGGCTGGATCGCCCGCCGGTTCGGCCTGGTCACCTCGGTCGGCAAGGTGGCCGACCCGATCGCCGACAAGGCGCTCACCGGCGCGGCGCTGGTGCTGCTCTCCGTCTACGACCGGCTGCCCTGGTGGGTGACCGTGGTGATCCTCGCCCGCGAGCTGGGCATCACCGCGCTGCGGTTCTGGGTGATCCGGCACGGTGTGATCGCGGCCAGCCGCGGCGGCAAGGTCAAGACGGCGCTCCAGATCCTCGCCATCGCCTGGTACCTCTGGCCGATGCCCGCCGCCCTGGCCCCGGTCGGTCCGTGGATCATGGGTGCGGCGGTGGTGGTCACCGTGGCCACCGGCTTCGACTACATCGTCCAGGCCGTCCGCCTGCGCCGCCCCGCCCGCCCCTGACGCCGCGACGCCCTCTGCTCCGACCCGGATCTTCGGGGGTGGGTGTCGGGGGGTGGGCGGGCTGGGAGGATGAGTAGGTCGGCGGGGTCGGGGAAGGGTGTGACGCCATGGAGACGGAGACGGATGCGCAGCACCGGCGGCCGGCGGGCAGCCCCGCGGCCGGAGCGGTGCACAGCCTGAGCGAGCGGCACCAGACCCTGGCGACCGTCGAGTCACTGACCGGCGGGCTGCTGGCCGCCTCGATCGTCGAGATCGCCGGGGTGAGCGGCATCTACCGGGGCGGCCTGGTCACCTACGCCACCGAGTTGAAGGCGCAGCTCGCCGGGGTGCCGGAGGATCTGCTCGCCGAGCGCGGGCCGGTCGACCCGGACGTCGCCGTGGCGCTGGCCGAGGGCGGCCGGCGGCGGTGCGGCGCCGACTGGGGGCTGGCCACCACCGGCGTGGCCGGGCCGGAGCCGCAGGACGGCAAGCCGGTCGGGCTGGTCTACGTGGCCGTGGCCGGTCCGGACGGCGCCACCGTGCGCCGGCTCGACCTGGACGGCGGCCGCGACCACATCCGCTCCGCGGCGGTGATCGAGGCGCTGCGGCTGCTCAGCGAGCAACTGCGCGGCATCTCGTCCGGCCCGGGGGACGGCGGGGTCGACGACCGGGCCGCGCGGGGCGGCGCGGCGGCCACCGGGGCCGGGCGACGGTAGGGCCGCCGGATGTGGGACGGCGGGAAGTCGGAGGGGCGGGGTGGGATGTCGGCGGGCCCCGCACCGGGTACGGTTGCGGGAAGGCTCCGACGATCAGTTCGGCGCCGGAGCGGTCCGCCGCGTCCGGCCCGGCCCCGGCGGAGCGGTGACACCCGTCAGGGGGAGGTGCGATGGTCCTGCTACGCCGTGTGATCGGGGACGCGCTGCGGGCCCGCCGGCAGGGGCAGCACCGCACCCTGCGTGAGGTCTCCTCCGCCGCCAACGTGAGCCTCGGCTACCTCTCCGAGATCGAGCGTGGCCAGAAGGAGCCCTCCAGCGAGCTGCTCGCGGCGATCTGCGACGCCCTCGGCGCGCGCCTGTCGGAGCTGCTGCGCGAGGTCAGCGACACCGTCGCGCTCGCCGAGCAGATGCCCGGCGTGCTGGTCCCCGTCCAGGACGAGCCCGCGCCCGTGGCCGCCGCCGCGGTGCGGAAGTCGACCAACCGGGGTGTACGTCAGGTCACCTCGGACGGCAAGGTCTCCGTCGCCGTGCGGCAGGACTCGCCGCTCAAGGCCACTCTGCGTACCAGCCGGGTCCGGCCCGCCGAGCGGGACGTGGTCTGCGCCGCCTGACCCCGGCCGGCCGCGTCGTGGTCGGGGTGGTTGTCGCCGCGTACGGTTGATCGGGAGCCGCTTCGACGTTTCCGCTCCCGGCGTACGGATGCCGCCCTGGCGTCCGCCTGGGACGATGGAGACATCGCCGCGTGGCCGGTCCGACCGGCCGGCCGAGGCGGAGCGACGCTACTGAGGGGATAACGCGGAGATGGCGAACCCGTTCGTCAAGGGTTGGAAATACCTGATGGCGCTCTTCGGCGCCCGGATCGACGAGCACGCCGATCCCAAGGTGCAGATCCAGCAGGCCGTCGAGGAGGCGCAGCGCCAGCACCAGGCGCTCGTGCAACAGGCGGCGGCGGTGATCGGCAACCAGCGCCAGCTCGAGATGAAGCTGTCCCGGCAGATGTCCGAGGTCGAACGGTTGCAGTCGATGGCCCGGCAGGCGCTGGTCCTCGCCGACCAGGCCCGGGCCAAGGGCGACGAGGCCGAGGCCGGGCGTTACGAGCAGTCCGCGCAGACCCTGGCCACCCAGCTGGTCTCCGCCGAGCAGGCCACCGAGGACCTGAAGACCCTGCACGACCAGGCACTCGGCGCGGCGGCGCAGGCCCGGCGCGCGGTGGAGAACAACTCGATGATCCTCCAGCAGAAGCTCGCCGAGCGCACCAAGCTGCTCAGCCAGCTCGAGCAGGCCAAGATGCAGGAGAGCGTCGCCCAGTCGCTGGAGTCGATGTCGGCGCTCACCACCCCGGCGAACACCCCGTCGCTGGACGAGGTGCGCGACCGCATCGAACGCCGCTACGCCACCGCGATGGGCCGGGCCGAGCTGGCCGGCAACTCCGTCGAGGGGCGGATGCTGGAGATCCAGAAGGCGAGCCTCGACTCGGCCGGGTCGTCCCGGCTGGAGCAGATCCGTTCCAGCATGGCCGGCGAGCAGCTCGCCGGCCGGCAGGACCGACCGGCCGTGGAGCAGCGCACCGAGTCCGCAGCGCCGGCCGCCGACCCGGCCGCCGCCGCCCGCCTCGACGAGCTGCGGGCCAGCATGTCGCGCGAGCGCGGCACCGGGGACACCACCGCCGCCGGCTGAGCGGCCGGGCCGAGGAGGTACGCATGGCGGACGAGCGGGCGAGACACTTCCGACGGCTGGCGCGGCTGCGCCGGTCCGCCCGACGGTGGAGCGTGCTCGCCGGTGGGCTGGGTGGGTCCGCCGCCGTGCTCGTCCCGTACGCGGGGATCGGGCTGCCGGACGCGGCCTGGGCCGGCGCCGCGGGCGGTGCCCTCGCGCTGGCCGCCTGGCGCTGGACCGACCTGCGGGCCCTCGCCGCCCAGCCGGCCCCGCCGGCGCTCGACCCGGCCGACGTCGCGGCCCGCAACCGGGCCCGGCTGGTGGCCGCCGTGGAACGGCTGCCGGTCGGCCCGGGCGTGCTCGCCGAGGCGCGCCGCCTCCGGTCCCGGTTGGCGCTGCGTGGCACCGACGCGGCCGAGCCGTGGAACCGGCTGGACCGGGCCGCGCTGACCCTGGCCGGAATGGCCGGCCGGCTGACCGGTCTCGCCGAGCCGGCGGTCCGCGAGGCGGCCGCCGCCGACCATTCGCTGCGGGACCTGGCGGCCCGGGTGGCCAGCGTGGAACGCGCGCTGCGGCTCGCCCCGGCCGACGCCCGCTCCTCGTTGACCGAGGCGCACCGCGCCCTGGCCGGGCAGCTGGACAGCGGAGTGACCGCGTACGAGGGGCTGGTCGCCGCGGCGGCCGGCTACGTCGCCGAGGACGCCCGTCCCAGCACCACCCACCCGGCGGCGGACCGGCTGGTGGAGGCCACCGACATGCTGCACGGGGTGACCTCCGCGCTGGCCGAGCTGCGGGCCGTCGGCGAACCGGTGGGTGCGCCGGCCGCCGACCCGTGGAGCGCCACCGACCCGCTGGCCGGGCCGGCCGCCGACCCGTTGGCCGGGCCGGTGACCGACCGCTGGGGGCGGGGCGGCCCGATGCGCGCCGCCGGCTGACCGCTCACGGTGGGGTGGTCACCGGGACCGGGCCGGTGAACGGCGAGCTGCCCACCACGTTGTACGCCCGGATCCGGTAGTGGTAGGTCACGCCCGGGGCCAACCCGCTGTTGGTGAACCCCCGCCCGGTCACGGTGAAGGTGGCCACGTCCCGGGTGAACGCCGGGTCGGCGGCCCGCTGCACGACGAACCCGGCGCCCGGACCGGGCGGCAGGCCGGACGCCCAGCTCAGCGTCACCGTCGCGGTGTCCGGGCCGGAGGTGCCGGCGGTCGCCGTCACCGAGGTCGGCACGCCGGGCACCGGTGGGGTGCAGACCGTGGCGACCGTCGACCACGGTGACGCGGCGCCCAGGTACGTGGTGCGTACCCGGTAGTAGTAGGTGGTGTCCGGGGCGGCGGCCGGGTCCAGGTGGTTGTCGCCGACCGGGATCGCGGTGGTGCCGGGCCCGCTGGTGAACGTCGGGTTGGTGGCCCGCTGCACGTCGATGCCGGTGGCGAAGGAGCGGTTGGACCAGCGCAGCGCGATCCGCAGCGGCGCCGCCGCCGGGATCGCCGCGGTCAGCCCGGCCGGGGCGGTCAGCCGCACCGAGGCCGGGACGCTGTTCGACCAGGCTGAGCAGCTCACCGCGTTCTCCGCGCGGATCCGGTAGTGGTAGGTGACGTCCGGGGTGACGGTGGCGTCGGTGTACCGGGTGGCGGTGGCCGCCACCGTGATCGTGGTGACCCCGGTGGTGAACGCGGCGTCGGTGGCCCGCTGGAGCTGGTGGCTGGTGGCCACCGGTCGGCTCCCGTTGCCCGTCCAGGCCAGGGCGATCGCCGGCAGCGCGGTCGCCGAGCCCGGCGCCGGGGTGGCGGTGAGCCCGGTCGGCCGCTTGGGGGACACCCGCAGCACCAGCGGCCGGCTCATCCCCAGGTCGCGGTGGCCGCCGGCCTGGCCCTGCCAGCGGTACTCCCAACCCAGGTTGACCAGCTGGTTGGTGACCACCGCCGGCCGTCCGTCGATCGGGCTGATCGGGGTGGAACCGGTCCGGGCGCCCGCCGGGCGGGTCGGGTCCAGCAGCCGTACGCTGTCGCCGATCTTGAACGGCAGGGTGGGCATCACCGCCCGCAGCGCCACCACCACGTCCTCGCGCGGGTTCACCCGCAGCGTCTCCTTCCAGCCCAGCTCGGCCGGCGCCGCCGCCCGGGTGGTGCCGTCCCAGCCGACCCGGTTGACCACCTGCACGTCACAGCCGGCCAGGTGCACCACCTCGGTCTGCCGGCTGTTGCCGCTGATCCGCCAGAGCTGGGTGCCGTCGCCGGGCGCGCCCACCCCCACCGCCGGGTCGGCCACGAAGAGCACCTCGGTGGCCGGGTCCGTCGGGCCCAGCGGCAGGGTGGCCGGCGCCAGCGGCCCGGCGTACGGGTGGCCCACCCCGAGCCGCCCGACCAGCCGGCCGTGACCCGGTTCGAAGACCTGATCGACCGCCTTGACCGCCAGCGGCAGGGTCACCGGGCCGACCGCGCCGGTCGGGGTGAAGCTGACCGTGGTGGCGTGCGCCGTCACCACCGTCTCCCGCGGGGTCCGGCTCCCGAACGCCGCGTCGTACGCCGGCTGCGGCACGATCGGCGGGCGCTGGCTGGCCGCGTACGCCGCCGGCAGCCGGTCGGCGAGCCGGTCCAGGTCGTACGGCTGCCCGGGCGGGCCGTCGGCCACCCGGAACTGGAGCAGGGTACGGGTGTTCGGGCCGTAGCCGGGGCGGGTGCCGGGGGAGCCGCCGACCGCGGTCCGGTCCGGGGCACCGGTGTGGTGGTCGTACCGGGGGTCGAAGCGGGGCAGCGGCGCGGGGCAGTCGTTGTAGAGGATCAGCGTGCTGCCCGGCGGCACGGTGGCGAAGTCGACCACCACGTCGGCCCGTTCACCGGGGGAGAGCAGCAGGGCGTGCCCGTCGACGTTGAGCACCGTCGGGTCGGTCCGGTCGTACCGGTAGCCGACCGGGCGGGCGGTCACCACCACCGGGGCCGGCAGCAGCCCGCACTCGTTGCCGACCTGCACCAGCGCCGGCCCGGCCGCCCGGGGGTCGGGCACCCCCTCCTCCCGGCCGTCGGTGGGCCAGCCGGCCGGCCGGTCCGGCCCCCGGACCGCCTCGACCATCGGCACCTCGCCGGCGTCCGGGTCGGCCGGCCCGCCGTCCGGGTCCCACATCGGCCCGTCCGAGCGGGCCCGGTAGAGCGCGAGGTTGAGGCTGCGGTCCGGGCAGGCGTTGAGGATCCGGAACCGGTACGCCCGCGGCTGCACCGTCAGGTACGGGTAGGCCACCCCGTTCACCAGCGGGGTGTCCCCGTACGCCCCGGGCACCACCGACGGGTGCGGCAGGTCCGGGGCCAGCGGCGGCTCGTCCGGCTCGGCCACCGGGTCGTGGTACGGGTTCGGCACGGCGGCGGCGGCGTCGATCCGGCCGGCGATGGTCGGTCCGGGTGGGGCTTCCCCGTCGGGTCGCCGGCCGGCGACCGGGGTGGGGCCGGCGTCCGACCGGTGGCCGCCGGACCACGGCCCGTACTCCCAGCGCCCGGTCGGGTTGACGCCCCCGGCCCGCCACGGGTTCTGCCGCGGTTGGTAGACGTGCGGCCACCAGAGGCTGCCCTTGGCGCCCCACCGGTCCCGGTCCCAGGTCGGGTCCTGGGCGGCGAGCTGCGCGTCGTCCGGCACGAACGTCACGTCCTGGATCACCAGCGGCACCTGCTCGGCCGGCAGCACCCCGTCGTCGACCAGCCGTTCCTCGGCCGGGTCGGTGAGCAGGTAGAGGGCGAGCTGGCCGGAGTAGGTGGTGAGTCGGGACAGCCCCAGGGTGTTGTCGTGCAGCCACAGCAGCCGGCCGCTCTGTTCGTTCGGCCAGTACAGGGTGGCGGCACCGGCGCCGGGATGCGGCATGTCCGGCACCGGGGTCAGCCCGGGCCCGACCGGGTACGGGGTGATCTCGCCGGCCGGGGTGACCCACTGGGTCGGGTTGCCGGCGCTGATCCAGCCGGTCTGCGCCCCGTAGAGGTGGGGGGTGGCCCGGTTCTGTGGCAGCGGCGCCGGACCTTCCAGCGGCCCGCCGGCCGCGCCGTCGACGGTGGGGTCCACCGGCAGGAAGAGCTCACCCGCGCGTCCGGTGGGAAGGCGGTTGATCAGCTTGACCCGCACCGGGCGGCCCCGCCGCGCCACGATCAGCGGCCCGGTGGGGCACGCCCGGGCCGGTGGGTGGACGGTGTTGTGCCCGGCGGGGTCGGTGCCCAGGTTCAACTGCCGGTAGCCGCGCAGCCGGGTGGCCGGCAGGTCGGCGTGCAGGCGGTGCGCGTACTCCTGGACGGCGATCTCGTAGTAGTCGCAGCCCGGCCAGGTGATGGTGTCCGGCACGGCCACCGGCAGCCGCGCGCCGTCGGTCTCGCCGGTGGGGCCGTCGGGGTCCGGCCGCAGGGCCGGGACGGGCAGCGGGTCGACGAACTTGCGGATGCCGGTGCCGGGCCGCACCCTGCCGGCGCCGTCGGGCGCCGGCAGCGGGCTGAGCGCCCAGTTCGGCACCGGACCGAAGAGTCGGGGCGCCGCCGTCGGGTCGAGGCTGGCCGGTGCGGGGCCGTCGGGGGTGCGGGCGGTGGGCACGGTGGGCGTCTGCTGCTCGTCGGCCCGGAGCGCCTGGTCGGTGCGGTCGGGCCGGCTTCTGCGGAACAGGACCATGGCTCTCCCCGGGTACCGGGGCACGCCGTCCACCACCCCGACGTGGTGGACGGGTCGTGCTGCTGACGATCGGTGAGCACTCAACCGCAGCATGCGGGGCGGACGGGCCGAGAGGGAACTACCCATTCGTCCGTATCTTGGGGAGATCTTGCCGGTTCGTGGAATTTCCACGCCGTCCGGAGGGTCCGGCGCGGGCCGCTCAGGCCCCGCCGGCCGGCTGCGGCCCCGGCTGACAGACCGGGCACCAGTAGGTGACCCGCTCACCGAGCTCCGCCTTGCGGATCGCCGTCCCGCAGCGCCGACAGGGCTGCGCCCGCCGGCCGTACACGTAGCTGGTCCCACCCCGGTGCAGCGACCCGGTGGTGCTCTGGGTCCACCGGCCCCGGTTCGCGGCCAGCAGCCGCTGCGCCAGGGTCACCGTGCCGGCCAGGTCCGGCACCGCACCCACCGGCGTCCACGGCGAGAGTCCGCGCAGGAAGAGCAGCTCGCACTTGTACAGGTTCCCCACCCCGGCCAGGTTGCGCTGGTCCAGCAGGGCGTCCGCGATGGTCGCCTCCGGATGGCCGGCGAGCCGGCGGACCGCCTCCGCCGGATCCCAGTCCGGGCCGAGCAGATCCGGCCCGAGGTGACCGACCAGCGAGTCCTCCTCGGCCGTCGGCACCAACGCCAACTCGTGCAGGTGGTAGCCGACCGCGACCGCGCCGGCGCTGCGCAGCACCACCCGGATCAGGTGCCCCGGCCGGGCCGTCCAGCGCTCACCCGGGGCGTACGCCCGCCAGGCGCCCTCCATCCGCAGATGCGAGTGGAGGGTCTTCAGGTCGCCGCCCGGGCCGGCGAGCCGCAGCAGCAGGTGCTTGCCCCGGCTGGCCGACTCGCGCACCGTCCAGCCGGTCAGGTCGGTGGTGGCGAGCTGCGGCACCCGGAAGTCGGAACCGGTCAGGGTGGCCCCGGCCAACGCGCGGTGCAGCACGCGGGCCGTGTTCCAGACGGTGTCACCTTCGGGCATGTCACCATTCTCCGCTACCGAACTATATTCGTATATGCCGCTATTTGTACCGCTGTTCCCTTCGGGCTGCGGTTACCAGCACGATCGGGGGTGTTCTGAGGAGAATGCCATGATCCGTTCCTTCCGTCGCACCCGACCGGCCACCCGCGCCGGCGTGCTGAGCCTCGCGCTGGCCGCCAACCTGGCCCTCGCCGCGCCGCCCGTCTCGGCCGCCGTCCCCCAGCCGCCACCGGCCGCCGTCCCCCAGCCGCCACCGGCCGCCGTTCCCCAGCCGCCACCGGACGTCGAGCGCTGGTCGCCGGACCTCTCGGTCGTCGACGGTGACGACGTCAACGTCCGCTACACCCCCCGGGGGCTCGGCCTCGACGACCCCCGACCACCCACCCACCCCGGGGCGCACCGGTCACCGCTGGCCGAGGGTCTCCAGCTGACCGTGCCGCACACCCTCGTCCGGCCCGCCCTCCGGGTACGGGCCGAGCTCGCCGCTCGGGTGCCGTCCGGCGGCACCGTCGACGTGGAGATACGCGGCTGGCGGGCCGGCGGGGGGTGGACCGAGTGGCGGGACGCCGACCCCGCCGTGGACCTGGGCACGCCGGTCACCCGGGTGCAAGTGCGCGTGTTGCTGACCGCCCGCACGCCGGCCGCCGCCCCGACGGTGAACGCGGTCCGGCTCAGCGCCGACCCGGTCACCGCCCGCGCCACTGTCACCACCCTCGGCCCCGTCTACCGGATCTACGCCACCCGCGAGGGTCTCGTGGGCGGCAGAACCGCCAACGGTCACCGCATCCGTGCGCGGGACCACTTCGTGTCGCTGCCCTCCCACCGCAGCCTCGCCCCACTCGGCACCGGTGACTACACCGTCCGGGTCTGCACCACCAACGGCAGCCGCTGCGAATACGCCCCGGTGTGGGACGTCGGCCCGTGGAACACCCGGGACGACTACTGGAACCCGGCCAGGATCCGCCAGATGTGGAAGGACCTGCCGCGCGGCCGGCCCGAGGCGCAGGCCGCATACCAGTACGGCTACCACGGCGGGCGGGACCAGTTCGGCCGCCGGGTGCTCAACCCGAGCGGCATCGACCTGGCCGACGGGACCTTCCGGGACGCCCTGCGACTGACCGGCAACACCTGGATCAACGTGGCGTACCTGTGGCTCGGCAGCGGGCCGCGCGGCGTCGTCGGCGCCGAGACGGTGCGGATCTACGGCAGGGCGGGCACCGGCGCCACCATCACCGGGGTCGCCGCCCGCAGCGCCCACGTGCCGATCCAGTGCTGGGTCACCGGGCAGACCGTCAACGGCCCGTACGGCAGGACCAGCCGATGGGACCGCCTGGCCACCCGGCAGTACCTCAGCCACGCGTACGTCTCCGCCGGCTACGGCGGCGCCGCGCCGCGCTGCTGAGCCGCCACCGGTTGCGACCGGGCGGGCGGCGTCAGGGGCGCTCGTCCGGCCGGGGCGGGCGCACCATGTCCTGATAACGGGGATGGCTGGCGCCGTAGACGGCGAAGTTGAGCCGGGCGTGGGTCAGGCTCAGGTCCCCGTTCGGGCCGCCCCGGACCACGTCGGCGTCGGTGTCGCCCTGCCCGTCGTCGGTCCAGAAACAGATCGGGCAGGTGCCCCCGCCGGTCAGCGAGGCACAACACGGACAGACGACAGGAACCTCGAGCTCACCCACCCGAGCAGCATTCCATACCCGACGCCCCGGGTCAGCGCCCGAAGCGAGGCTGTTTCGGGTGCTCAGTCGGAGGCCGTGACGGTCAACACCTGACCCGGGCCGGCCGCCAGCAGGTCCACCGCCCGGCCACCGTTGACGGCCACCGCCACCAGCCCGGCGGAGTCGGCGTACACCACCAACCCGCCGGCCGGCGCGTCGCCGAAGGTACGTCCGTGCGCGGCGTCCCGGCCGGCCACCCGTACCGTGCCGGACAGCCCGGCGAGCCGCTCGGCGGGCGCGGCGAGCTGCACGTTGCCGAAGTGGTCCACGGTCAGCACCTCGGCGGCGAAACCGCCCTCGACCGGGCGGAGCACCGGGTCCGGCAGCCGGACCAGGTCCGCCGGTGGCACCGGCGGGCCGGCCTCGGCCAACGGGGCACCCGTGGCCAGCCGGGCCGCTACCGGGGCGAAGACGTCCCGGCCATGGAACGTGGCCGAGACCGCCGGCCCGCACCACGCCGGGTTGGTCAGCTCCACCACGGCGGTGATCCCGCCCAGCGCCCCGGCCGCGTCGACCAGCAGGCCGTTGTCCGGCCCGACCAGCATGCCGCCCGGGGTGGCCAGGGCGATCCCCCGGCGCGACGTGCCCACCCCCGGGTCCACGACGGCGACGTGCACCGCGACCGGCAGGTGTGGCACGGTCTGCGCCAGCACCACGGCGCCCCGGCGCACGTCGGCCGGAGGCACCAGGTGCGTCACGTCGATCACCCGGACGGCGGGCGCGATCCGGGCGATCACCCCGTGACAGGCGGCCACGAACCCGTCGGCCAGGCCGTAGTCGGTGGTGAGCGAGATCCAACCGGTGGGAGACATGGCCGAAGGCTAACCGGCCGCCCGACCCGACCGGGGCGGTGTGGACGGTGCCGGGCGGTGCGCCCGGCCGGTTCCGGCTGACCGACCGGCCGGTCGCGCCCGGCGCAGCCTTCCGGAAGACTGCCAGGGTGACGAATCGCCTTCGTGTCCTGCCGGTCGCCGCCGCGCTGCTGACCACCCTCGTGCTCGCCGGCTGCGGCGACGACTCCGCCGACGGGTCGGACGCCACCTGGGCCAACGGCTCGCCGAGCCCGAAGGCCGCCGCCGACGCCCGGACCGCACCCGCACCCGCGACCAAGGCCTCGACCCGCCCCGCGCCCGCCCCTTCGGCCGAACGCACCACCGAACGCCGGCCCAGCAGCGAACCGAAGGTGGTGCTGCCGCCCCGCCCGACCGACGCGCCCGCCGCCCGCAAGGTGGTGGACGCGTTCCGCGCCGCCGGGCTGCCGGCGGCGAACGTCCGCAACAAGTCGGTCGACTGTGGACCGGACGGGCTGGGCCTCGGGTGCTCCGAGGTCGTCGCCACCGATGCCGTGGCGGTCTACGTCTTCCCGGACAGGACCAGCGCCTCCGACATGGCCGACACCTGGGGTGCGGAGGCGTACCACAAGGACGACGTGGTGCTGAACTACATCGGCACCGGCACGCCCGCCGCGCAGCGCAAGAAGTATGACGCGGTGCTCGACAAGCTCGGCTGAGCCGACCGCCGGCTGCGCGGCCGGCCCCGGCCGGGGTCAGCCGCGCAGCCGCAGGCCCCTCGGGGTGGCCCGGAAGCCCGCGGCGGTGAGCGCATCGCGCAACGGCGACGAGCCGACCGCCTCCCCGTCGGCCCGCTCCACCGACATCGCGCCCAACGCGCCGGAGTGCACCGCGTCGGCGAGCGCCTTGCCGGCCGTGGCCAGCGCCTCCGGGTCGTCGGTGAACGACAGCAGGGTGCGCCCGCCCCGCTCGACGTAGAGCGCCAGCTCGCCCTCCACCAGCACCACCAGCGCGCCCGCCTTGCGGCCGGCCCGGTGCCCGGTCGCCGGGGCGGCCCCGTCGCCGGAGTCCACCACCCGCTCGGGCCAGGGCAGCGCCGCGCCGTACGGGTTGGCCGGGTCGGTGGCGGCGAGCACCAGGGTCGGCCCGCCCCGGGAACGGCCACGGTCCGCCGGGTCGGCCAGTGACCGCAGCCGGTCCACCGCCCCGGGAACGGCGAACTGGGCCGCGCCCAGCCCCTCGACGAAGTAGCCGCGGCGGGCCGCGCCCCGTTCCTCCAGCGCGGACAGCACCGGGTAGACCGCGGCGAAGCCACCCACCACCTGCTCGGCCACCACCGCGCCCCGGGTGACCACGCCGTGCCGTTCCAGCAGCAGGTCGGCCAGCGCGGCGGCCCGGCGGGTCGGGTCCAGGTCCCGGTCGGGCAGCCGGGACCAGCGCCCGGCCACGGTGGGCGGGCCACCGCGGCTGGGCAGCGCCACCCGGCCGGGCCGGCGGTAGCGGGTGCGGGGCGCGGACGGTCGGGACCGGTGGGCGCCCCCGCCGCCGATCGCGGCGCGTAGCGGGGCCAGCGTGTCGTTGGTGAGGTGCCCGGCCCAGACCAGGTCCCAGATCGCCGCGGTCAGCGCCGGGTCGTCGGTCGAGCCGACCCGGTCGGACAGCGAGCGGAAGAAGAGCGCCTGCCCGTCGGCGAGCGCCGCCAGCACCGCCTCGTGCAGCGGGGTGACGGCGAGGTCGTCGTCCGGCGGGGGCAGCAGCAGGGGGGCGGCGTCCGCGTACGCCAGGGTGACCCAGCCGTCACCGCCGGAGATCGCCCCGGACCCGGCCCAGACCACCTCGCCACTGGCGCAGAGCTCGTCGAGCTGGGCGGGGGAGTAGTCGGCCACCCGGGCCGGCAGGACCAGGCGTTCCAGCGCGGACGCGGGCACCGACGCGCCCTGCAACTGCTCCACGGTGGCGGCGACCGCCTCGACGCCCCGCGCCGACGCCCCGACCTGCTGCCAGCGGGGCAGGAACGCGGCGAGCGCCTTCGGTGGAACCGGCTCGATCTCCCGACGCAGCGCGGCGAGGGACCGTCGGCGCAGCAGCCGCAGCACCTCGGCGTCGCACCACTGGGTGCCGACGCTGTCCGGGGCGAACTCGCCGGAGACCACCCGCCCGGTGGCGGCGAGCCGCCGCAGCGCCTGCTCGACGACGAACACGCCGAGGCCGAAGCGGGCGGCGCAGCTGGCCGCGGCGAACGGGCCGTGGGTGCGGGCGTACCGGGCCACCAGGTCGCCGAGCGGGTCGGCCACCGGGGCGAGGTACGCCTCGGCCACCCCCACCGGCAGTGCCACGCCGAGCGCGTCGCGCAGCCGGCCGGCGTCCTCGACGCCCACCCAGCGTTCCTGCCCGGCGATCCGCACCCGCAGCGCCCGGCGGGCCGCCTCCAGCTCGGTCAGCCAGCCCACCGGCACGCCCCGCTCGGCCAGCTCCGCCTCGGTGAGGTCACCGACGACCCGGAGCAGCTCGACGGCGTCCTCGGCGTCGCGGGCGCGGCGCTGCTCGGTGCGCCAGCGCAGCTGCCGTTCGGTCTCGGCGAGCACCGTCGGGTCGAGCAGCTCGCGCAGGTCGACCCGGCCGAGCAACTCACCGAGCAGGGCGGAGTCCAGGGCCAGGGCGGCGGCCCGGCGCTCCGCGAGAGGGGCGTCGCCCTCGTAGAGGAAGGCCCCGACGTAGCCGAAGAGCAGCGAGCGGGCGAACGGCGACGGACGCTCCGACTCCACCTCGACCAGGCGCACCCTGCGGCTGCCCAGGTCGCGCATCAGCCCGGCGAGCGCGGGCTGGTCGAAGACGTCCTGGAGGCACTCCCGGGCCGCCTCCAGGGTGACCGGGAAGTCGGCGTACTCGCGGGCCACGTCGAGCAGTTGGGCGGCGCGTTGCCGCTGCTGCCAGAGCGGTTGGCGGCGGCGCGGGTCGCGGCGGGGCAGCAGCAGCGACCGGGCGGCGCACTCGCGGAACCGGGAGGCGAACAGCGCGGAGGTGCCGACCGACTCCTCGACCAGTTGGGCGACCTCGTCGGGCTCGAAGACCACCACGTCCGCGCCGGGCGGGGAGTCGGCGGTGTCCGGCAGCCGCACCACGATCCCGTCGTCCGACGGCATGACCTGCGCGTCCACGCCGTAACGCTCGGCGAGCCGGCGGCCGATGGCCAGCGCCCACGGGCCGTTGACCCGGGCGCCGAGCACGCAGTGCACGGCCATCCGCCAGTCGCCCAGCTCGTCGCGGAAGCGTTCGACCACCACGGTCCGGTCGTCGGGCAGCGAGCGGGTGGCGGCCTGCTGCTCCCGCAGGTAGGCCAGCAGGTTGCCGGCGGCCCAGTCGTCCAGGCCACCGGCCCGCAGGGCGGCCGACGCGTCGGCGTCGTCCTGCCGCAGCAGGGCCCGCACCCGGGCGCCGATCGCCCGGCCCAGCTCGACCGGCCGACCGAGCTGGTCGCCCTTCCAGAACGGCATCCGGGCGGCCTGCCCGGGGGCGGGGGAGACCAGCACCCGGTCGGGGGTGATCTCCTCGATCCGCCACGACGACGAGCCGAGCAGGAACACGTCGCCCACCCGGGACTCGTAGACCATCTCCTCGTCCAGCTCGCCGACCCGGGCGGCCCGTTCGGCGCCGGCCAGGAAGACCCCGAACAGGCCCCGGTCGGGGATGGTGCCGCCGCTGGTGACGGCGAGCCGCTGCGCGCCGGGCCGGCCGGTGAGCACGTCGGCGACGCGGTCCCAGACCAGTCGCGGCCGCAGCTCGGCGAAGGCGGTCGACGGGTAGCGCCCGGAGAGCATGTCCAGCACGGCGTGCAGCGCCGAGTCGGGCAGCTCGGCGAAGGGCGCGGCGCGGCGGACCAGCACCGCCAGGTCACCCACCCGCCACGGTTCGAGGGCGACCATCGCCACGATCTGCTGGGCCAGCACGTCGAGCGGGTTGCGCGGGTAGTGCAGCTCCTCGATGGCGCCGGTGGCCATCCGCTCGGCGACCACTGTGCAGGAGAGCAGGTCACCGCGGTGCTTCGGGAAGACCACGCCGCGGGAGACCGCGCCGACCTGGTGCCCGGCCCGGCCGACCCGTTGCAGCCCGGCGGCGACGCTGGGCGGGGCCTCGATCTGCACCACCAGGTCGACCGCGCCCATGTCGATGCCGAGCTCCAGGCTGGAGGTGGCCACCACGGCGGGCAGCTGGCCGGACTTGAGCGCCTCCTCGATGTGCTTGCGCTCCTCGCGGGAGACGCTGCCGTGGTGGGCGCGGGCGATCACCGGCGGGGCCCCGGCCGCCGCGCCGGCCTGCGCCATCACCTCGGCCGGCTGCCGTGGCGCCCGTAGCGGCCCGACCGGCCCGCCCCACGCCTGCGCCCCGCTGCGCCCACCCCGGGCCGGTCCGCCCGGGAGACCACCGTCGCCGGCCGCCGCTCCGTCGTCGTCCGGCCGCTCCCCGGGTACGCCCACCGCCTCCTCGCCGTCGGCGGTGCGGCTGCCGTCCGGTGCTCCGTCGGTGGCGTGGCCGCCGTCCGGACCGGTGACGGTGCCAGCGGTGGTGGCCGCGGCCTCCAGCTCCTCGGCGGCCAGCTCGTTGAGGCGGGCGCAGAGCCGTTCGGCGCTGCGCCGGGAGTTGGTGAAGACGATCGTCGAGCGGTGCGACCTGATCAGCGAGAAGACCCGTTCCTCGACGGCCGGCCAGATCGAGGCCCGGCGCGGGCCGGGGCCGCCGAGAGCGTCCTCCGGGGGCTCCTCCTCGCCCAGCCGGGTCATGTCCTCCACCGGCACCTGAACGCTGACCTCGATGGTCTTCGCGCTGGCCGGCTGGACGACGTCGACCGGGCGGGCGCCGCCGAGGAACCGGGCGCAGGAGTCGATCGGCCGGACCGTGGCGGAGAGGCCGATCCGCTGGGCGGGCCGCTCCAGCAGCTCGTCGAGGCGTTCCAGGGAGAGCGCCAGGTGGGCGCCGCGTTTGGTGCCGGCGACCGCGTGCACCTCGTCGACGATCACCGTCTCGACCCCGCGCAGGGAGTCCCGGGCCGCCGAGGTGAGCAGCAGGAAGAGCGACTCCGGCGTGGTGATCAGGATGTCCGGCGGGGTCCGGGCGAAGGCCCGGCGTTCGTCGGCCGGGGTGTCGCCGGTACGCATGCCGACGGTGATCTCCGGCGGGGCGATGCCCAGCCGGGTCGCCGCCTGACGGATGCCGATGAGCGGGGCGCGCAGGTTGCGTTCGACGTCGACGGCGAGCGCCTTGAGCGGGCTGACGTAGAGCACCCGGCAGCGACGCCGGGCGTCGGCCGGCGGCGGTTCCTTGGCGAGCCGGTCCAGCGACCAGAGGAAGGCGGCCAGGGTCTTGCCGGAGCCGGTGGGCGCCACCACCAGCGCGTTGCGCCCGGCGGCCACGGACCGCCAGGCACCGCTCTGGGCCGGGGTGGGCGCGGCGAAGGCGGCGGCGAACCACTCCCGGGTCGCCGGGCCGAAGCCCGCCGTCACCGGGGTGGTGTCGCCCGCCGGGGCCCGCCGCCCACCGCGGCCCCCCGCCGCGCCCGCCTCGTCTGTCACGGCTCCCATCCTGCCTCGCGGGTCCGACATTCGACCGGCAGCGGGCAGCGCCTTGTCCGGCTCCGGGGTCATACGTGGCGGATGCGGTGGTTGACGTGTTAAGTCTTACTTAACTGCTTGCTTGTGACGTGCAACATAAAGTAACTTCACTCGCAACGTCACGGCGGGTGGAGGGAAGCGGATGGCGGTCGAGGAGGCTGGCTTCACGCCCGGCAGCGACGTGCTCATCCGCAAGGTCGACAGTCATCTCATGGCGCTCCGGGCCAGCCTGCGCGGTCCCGAGCTGGAGCTGGCCGAGCAGCTCGCCGCGGGCCTCAAGGAGCTGGTGGTCGCCACCGCCCAGGCCAGCGCCGCCGACCGCGGCCAGGTCCGGGCCGCCGTGCACTACTTCGTGCTCCGCCGGGAGAGCCGCGGCCGGCTGCTGTCGGTGCGCTCGCTGGCCGCGGCCCAGCGGGTGGTGAACAAGGTCGCCCGGCAGCTCGGCCGCCCCGACCTGGCGGTGGAGCCGCGCCCCACCCGCGAGGCGGCCCTCTCCACGGCGGACCCCGCCACCCGCTGACCACCCCGGGTCGTCCCCGCAGCCCGGAAGTCCACCGGCGAATCTGGCGAAAACGGCCCGTGAGGGTCGGGAACTGACGTCTGATCGTTCCTGGCCGGGCTTTCCCTCCCGGCGCCCCAGCGGCCCGACGGGGGAGGACGGGTGCTCGTACTGCTGCTCCTCCACCTGCTCGCGGCCCTGGTGGCCCCGTTGCTGGTCCGCCGGTGGGGGCCGGGTGCCTGCTATCCGCTTGCGCTGGTGCCGGCCGCCGCCTTCGGCTGGGCGCTGACCCGCACCCCGGCGGTACGCGACGGCGGCGCGGTGGTCGAGACGTACGACTGGATCCCGCAGCTGCACCTCGACGTGGCGCTGCGGATGACCACGCTCTCCTGGTTGATGACCCTGCTGGTCGGCGGGGTGGGCGCGCTGGTGCTGGTCTACTGCGGACGGTACTTCGAGCCGGGCTCGGTCGGGCTGGCCCGGTTCGTGGCGGTGCTGGTGGCGTTCGCCGGGGCGATGCTCGGCCTGGTGCTCGCCGACGACCTGCTGCTGCTCTACGTCTTCTGGGAGCTCACCACCGTCTTCTCGTACCTGCTGATCGGGCACAGCACGGAACGCCGGTCCAGTCGCTGGGCCGCCGCCCAGGCGTTGACCGTGACCACCCTCGGCGGCCTGGCCATGCTGCTCGGCTTCCTGATCCTCGGCGCGCACGCCGGCAGCTACCGCTGGTCGGCGATCAGCGGCGCGCCGCTGCCGGGCGGGACGACGGTCGCGGTGGCGGTGCTGCTGATCCTCGCCGGCGCGCTGGCCAAGTCGGCGATCGTGCCGTTCAACGCCTGGCTGCCGGTGGCCATGGCGGCGCCCACCCCGGTCAGCGCTTACCTGCACGCGGCGGCGATGGTGAAGGCGGGCGTCTACCTGATCGGTCTGCTCGCCCCGGTCCTCGCCGGCGTCGGCCCGTGGCGGCCCGTCCTGCTCACCCTCGGCCTGGTCACCATGCTCGCCGGTGGCTGGGCGGCGCTACGCCAGTGCGACCTGAAGCTCCTGCTCGCGTACGGGACGGTCAGCCAGCTGGGCCTGCTCGCCGTGGTGATCGGCGCGGGCACCGCCGACGCGGCGCTCGCCGGGGTGGCGATGCTGCTGGCGCACGCGCTGTTCAAGGCGGCGCTCTTCCTCGTCGTCGGCATCATCGACCACGACGTCGGCACCCGTGACCTACGGGAACTGTGCGGAGTGGGGCGGCGGGCGCCGGTGCTGGCCACGGTGGCCGCACTCGCCGCCGCCTCGATGGCCGGGGTGCCGCCACTGCTCGGCTTCGTGGCCAAGGAGGCGGTCCTCACCGCGTCGGCCGGGCGGCCCGTGCTGCTCGCCGGGCTGGTGGTCGGCTCCGCGCTCACCGTCGCCTACAGCATCCGGTTCCTGTGGGGCGCGTTCGGCAGCCGACCGGGGATCGCGCCGACCCAGGTGGGCCCGGCGCCGCTGCCGATGCTGCTGCCCCCGGCCCTGCTCGCCCTGGCCGGGCTGGTCGCCGGTCCGGCCGCCGCCGCGCTGGACGGCCTGCTCCGCCCGTACGCGGAACTCTTCGGCGCCCCGCACGAGAAGCTGGCCCTCTGGCACGGCCTGACCCCGGCCCTCGGCCTGTCCGCCCTGGTCCTCGCCGGCGGCCTCGGCCTGCACACGGTCCGTGGCCGGCTCGCCCCGGTGCTGGCCCGGCTGCACTCACCGGTGGGCGGCAACCAGGGGTACGAGTGGGTCACCCACCGGTTCGACCGGCTGGCGGTCGAGGTCACCAGCGCCACCCAGCGCGGCTCCCTGCCGCAGTACCTGGGGGCGATCCTGCTGACCCTGATCCTGGTGCCCGGCGGGGCGCTGCTCACCGTCCGACCCTGGCGGGCCCGGATCGCCCTCTGGGACACCCCGTTGCAGCTGGTCGTCGGCCTGGTGATCACCGTGGCGGCGGTGCTGGCGGTCGGCGCCCGCCGCCGGCTCACCGCGATGCTGCTGGTCGGGGTGACCGGCTACGGCGCGGCGATGATGTTCGTGCTCTACGGCGCACCGGACCTGGCCCTGACCCAGTTCCTGGTGGAGACGGCGACCATCGCGGTGTTCGTGCTGGTGCTGCGCCGGCTGCCGGAGCGCTTCTCGGCCCGGCCGCTGCGCCGCAGCCGCTGGGTACGCCGGCTGATCGGCGTCGGCGTGGGCGCGGTGCTGGCCGGGTTCGCGCTGGTGGCGGCGGACTCCCGGACGGCCGTGCCGATCTCCACCGCCTTCCCCGACCTCGCGGTCGCCCAGGGCTACGGCCGCAACGTGGTCAACGTGATCCTGGTCGACATCCGGGCCTGGGACACCATGGGCGAGATCGCGGTGCTGGTGGTCGCGGCGACCGGGGTGGCCAGCCTGATCTTCGAGCGGTCCCGGACCGGGCCCCGGCCGCGCCGGGCGGAGCCGGTCGCCCGCCGCCCGGACGACCGGCCGATCTGGCTGCGCGGCGGCGCCACCCTGCACGAGCGCCGCCGGTCGATCGTCCTCGAGGTGGTCACCCGGCTGATCTTCCACACGGTCGTGCTCTTCTCCCTCTTCCTCCTCTTCTCCGGCCACAACGCCCCCGGTGGCGGGTTCTCCGGCGGCCTGGTGGCGGGCCTCGCGCTGACCGTGCGCTACCTGGCCGGCGGCCGGTACGAGCTGGCGGAGGCGGCGCCGGTGGGCGCCGGCACGGTGCTCGGCGCCGGGCTTGCCGTCTCGGTGGGCAGCGGGGTGGTGGCCCTGCTGAGCACCGGCACCGTGCTCCAGAGCATCAAGGTCGGCCTGCCGCTGTCCTGGCTGGGCGGGCCCTATCTGGTGACGTCGCTCTTCTTCGACGTCGGCGTCTACCTGATCGTGGTCGGCTTGGTGCTGGACATCCTGCGCAGCCTCGGCGCCGAGGTCGACCGGCACGTCGAGGCCGCCGGCAAGTCGGAGCGGGGGCTGGTGGTCGACCACGAGGGGGACCCGACGTGACGCGCAGCGGGGCCGGGCCGACGCTGGTGCTGGTGCTGGCCGTCGGCGTGTTCGCCGCCACCGGCGTGATGCTGCTGCTGGAGCGGAGCCTGACCCGGATCCTGCTCGGGGTGATCCTGCTCGGCAACGGGGTCAACCTGCTGATCCTGCTGGCCGGCCGGTCCGGCGAGGCGCCGCTGGTCGACGGCGTCGACGGCGGTCGGATGAGCGACCCGCTGTCGCAGGCCATGGTGCTCACCGCCATCGTGATCACCTTCGGGCTGACCGCCTTCCTCGCCGCGGTCGCCTACCGCAGCTGGTACCTCACCGGCGACGACGAGGTGCAGGACGACCTGGAGGACCGGCAGGTCGTCCAGCTCGCCGCGCGCAACGAGGTGGCCAACCGCGACCTCGGCGGCGAGGGCCCCGGCGACGACCCGGAGCAGGTGGACCCGGGCCCGGCCCGGCGCCGGCTGAGACGGGCGACCGAGCAGTGAGGATGAGCCAGCTCGTCCCGCTGCCGGTGGTGGTGCCGTTGCTGGGCGCCGCGCTGACGCTGCTGCTGGACCGGTGGCCCCGGGTCCAGCGGACGGTCAGCGTGGTCGCGCTCGGCGCCAACCTGGTCGTCGCGCTGGTGCTGCTGACCTGGGCGTACCGGCACGGGCCGGTGGTGACGCAGGTGGGCGGGTGGCCGGCGCCGGTGGGCATCGTGCTGGTCGCCGACCAGTTGGCGGCGCTGATGCTGGTGGTCTCCTCGGCGGTCACCCTCTGCGTGCTGCTCTACTCGATCGGGCAGGGCCGTGGGGAGACCAGCGAGTCGGCGCCGGTGAGCATCTACCACCCCACCTACCTGGTGCTGACCGCCGGCATCACCAACGCGTTCCTCGCCGGGGACCTGTTCAACCTCTTCGTCGGCTTCGAGATCCTGCTCGCGGCGAGCTTCGTGCTGATCACCCTGGGCGGCACCGAGGCCCGGATCCGCACCGGCTCGACGTACGTCGTGGTGGGTGTCCTGTCCTCGATGATCTTCCTGACCGCGGTGGGCCTGGTGTACGCGGCCACCGGCACCCTCAACCTGGCCCAGCTCGCCAGCCGGCTCGACGCGCTGCCGCCCGGCGTACGCCTGGGGTTGCAGTTGATGCTGCTGCTGGCCTTCGGCGTCAAGGCGGCGGTCTTCCCGGTCTCCGCCTGGTTGCCGGACAGCTACCCGACGGCGCCGGCCCCGGTGACCGCGGTCTTCGCCGGCCTGCTCACCAAGGTCGGCGTCTACGCGATCATCCGGACCGAGACGCTGCTCTTCCCCGGCGGTGAGGTCGCCGGGCTGTTGATGGTGGTGGCCGGGCTGACCATGCTGGTCGGGGTGCTCGGCGCGGTGGCCCAGTCGGACCTGAAGCGGCTCTTCTCGTTCACCCTGGTCAGCCACATCGGCTACATGATCTTCGGGGTGGCGCTGAGCACCACCGCCGCCCTCTCCGGCGCGATCTTCTACGTGGTGCACCACATCACCATCCAGACCACCCTGTTCCTGGTCGCCGGCCTGGTCGAGGAGCGGGCCGGCAGCACCGACCTGCGCAAGCTCGGCGGGCTGGCCCGGGTCGCACCGCTGCTGGCGGTGCTCTTCTTCGTGCCGGCCATGAACCTCGCCGGCATCCCGCCCTTCTCCGGCTTCCTCGGCAAGCTGGGACTGCTCCAGGCCGGCGTGGCCGTGGGCGGCGGGCTCGCCTGGGTGCTGGTGGTCGCGGGTACGGTGACCAGCCTGCTCACCCTCTACGCCGCCTCCCGGGTGTGGAACATCGCGTTCTGGCGGGCGCCCCAGCTCGCCACCGACGAACCGGTGATCCGGTTGCCCAGCCTGATGGTCGGCGCCACCGCCGCCCTGGTGGTGCTCGGCCTGACCCTGACCGTGGCCGCCGGGCCGCTGTTCCGGGTCACCGCGGACGCCGCCGCCGACCTGCGCGAACGCACCCCCTACGTGCGGGCCGTGCTGCCCGGCGGCACCCCGTGACCGCCACCGCCCGGCCCGGCCGGTACGGGCGCCGCCGTGACCAGCTCGTCGCGCTCGGCTGGCTGGTGCTGGTGTGGAACCTGCTGTGGGGGCGGTTCTCGGTGGGGAACCTGGTGGGCGGGGTGCTGGTGGGCGGGGCGGTGCTGCTGTTCTTCCCCCTGCCGCCGGTCTCCTTCGCCGGCCGGCTGCGCCCCCGGGCGCTGCTGGTGCTGGCCGGGACGTTCGTCGTCGAACTGGTCAGCGCCAGCGCGCACGTCGCCGCCATCGCCGTGCGCCCCGGCTACCGGCCGCGCGGGGCGATCATCGGGGTCCGGCTGCGGGTACGCACCGACCTCAACCTGGCGCTCACCGCCGAACTGATCTCGCTGGTCCCCGGCACGCTGATCCTGGAGGTGGACCGGGACGCCGGGATCCTCTACGTCCACGTGCTCGACGTACGTGGACCGGCCGACCTGACCGGCTCCCGCGACCGGATCCTCGCCGTCGAGGAACGCATCGTCCGGGCGGTCGGCTCGGAGGCCGAGCAGCGTCAACTCACCGGAGGCGCCCCGTGACCGTCGTCCTGGCCGTCGTGCTGACCGTGCTGCTGTCGGTCACCGCCCTGCTCGCCCTGGCCCGCATCTACCGGGGGCCGTCGCTGCTGGACCGGGTGATCGCCGCCGACCTGCTGCTGGCCACCATGCTCGGCTCGGTCGGCGCGGAGGCCGCCGTGACCGGGCACGCCACCACCCTGCCGGTGCTGGTGGTGCTCTCGCTGCTGGGCTTCGTGGGGTCGGTGGCGCTGGTCCGCTTCGCCGCCCGGGAGGAGGCGTGAGCGGTGTCCTCGACACCCTCGGCGCGGTCGCGTTGGTGGCCGGCGCGCTGCTCAGCCTCGCCGCCGGGATCGGGGTGCTGCGCTTCCCCGACGTGCTGGACCGGATGCACGCCGCCACCAAACCGCAGGTGCTGGGCGTGCTCTTCCTGCTGCTCGGGCTGGCGCTGCGGCTGCGTACCCCGGCGGACCTGGGCATGATCGCGCTGGTGGGGATCTTCCAGCTGGTCACGGCGCCGGTGGCGGCCCAGATGATCGGCCGGGCGGCGTACCGGTCGGGGCGGGTCGACCGGGAGCTGCTCGACGTCGACGAGCTGGCCGAACGCGAACCGCCTGGAGCGGGCCGATAGGGGACGAGGAGCCGCTTTGTCCCACCTTCAGCGGGCGTTCAGCGGACGCCGATAGAATTGCTGGCATGATCGACTCCTCTGCCCAGGAGGGCAGCAGTAGCCGGCCGGGTCGTGCCCGGCGCTTCCCCGCCCCGACGTCCCCGGGAGCCCTGAGCGTCCCGTGTTGATCGTCGTAGGCCTCGCCCTCATCATCGTCCTCACCGCGGCCACCGGATACTTCGTGGCCCAGGAGTTCGGTTACGTCGCGGTGGACCGCGGCAAGCTCAAGCAGTTGGCCGACGGCGGTGACCAGAAGGCCGCCCGGGCCCTGGAGGTCACCGGCCGGCTCTCCTTCATGCTCTCCGGCGCCCAGCTCGGCATCACGGTGACCGCCCTGCTGGTCGGTTACGCCGCCGAGCCGTACCTCGGCGCCGGGCTGGCCGAGCTCTTCGACGCGGCCGGTGTCTCCACCGCGGTCAGCCTCACCCTGTCGGTGGCGTTGGCCCTGATCATCGCCACGGTCGTGCAGATGGTCCTCGGTGAGCTCGCCCCGAAGAACCTGGCCATCGCCCGCGCCGTGCCGCTCGCCCGGGCGCTGGCCGGCTCCACGCTGATGTACATGAAGATCGCCGGCCCGCTGATCACCCTCTTCGACCGGGCCGCCGTGCGGCTGCTGCGCCGGCTCGGCATCGAGCCGATCGAGGAGCTGCCCAGCGGCGCCACCCCGGAGGACCTCGAACAGATCATCGCCGAGTCCCGGGAGGAGGGGCACCTCGACGCCGAGATGTCCGACCTGCTCGACCGGGGGCTCGACTTCCGGGAGCTGACCGCCGGGGAGGCCATGGTGCCCCGGGTCGACGTGCACACCGTACGCGCCGAGGACCCGGTCAGCCGGGTGGTGGACCTGCTCGACACCGGCCACTCCCGCTTCCCGGTACGCGGCACCGAAGGCGTCGACGACCTGGTCGGCGTGGTCGGCATCGCCGACGTGCTCGGCGTACCGCCGGCGCGACGGGCCACCACCCCGATCAGCGCGGTGGCCACGCCGCCGCTGCTGGTGCCGGAGACCCTGCCGCTGCCCACCGTCCTGGACCGGCTGCGCTCCGGTCACCGCCAGCTCGCCTGCGTCGTCGACGAGTACGGCGGCTTCGCCGGCGTGATCACGCTGGAGGACATCGCCGAGGAACTGGTCGGCCCGATCCGCGACGAGGACGACCCGCCCGAGCGCGCCCCCGCCCGCCAGGACGACGGCTCCTGGGTGGTGCCGGCCCGCTGGCGGATCGACGAGGTGGCGGACAGCACCGGCATCGCCCTGCCCGAGGCCCCCGAGTACGACACCCTCTCCGGGCTGGTCATGCGGGAGCTGGGCCGGGTGCCGGAGGTCGGGGACCGGCTGGAGATCGAGCTGGCCGCCGACGGTGACGAGGCCGGCAGGGCGCTGGTCGAGGTGCTCGCGGTGGACCGGCACGTGGCCGACTCCGTACGGCTGCGGACCACCGCCGGCGCCCGCCGCGGAGAGGAGGAGGCGGCATGAGCCCCGGTGTGGCACTGCTGGTCTCCGTCCTGCTGCTCGCCCTCAACGGCTTCTTCGTGGCCGCCGAGTTCGCCCTCGTCGCGTCCAAGCGCTACCGCCTGGAACAGGCGGCGGCCGGTGGCGGCCGGGCGGCGCGGGCCGCGCTGGACGGCGTACGCGAGCTGTCCCTGATGCTGGCCGGCGCGCAGCTCGGCATCACGCTCTGCACGCTGGGCCTGGGTGCGCTCGCCGAGCCGGCGATCGAGCACCTGCTCAGCCCGGTGCTGCACGCGGTCGGGCTGCCCACCGCGGCCAGTCACGTGGTGGCGCTGGTGTTCGCGCTCGGCCTGGTCACCTTCCTGCACCTGGTGGTCGGGGAGATGGCCCCGAAGTCGTGGGCGATCACCGACGCGGAACGGTCGGCGACCCTCCTGGCGCTGCCCTTCCGGGCCTTCGCCCGGGTGGCCCGCCCGGTGCTGTCCGCGCTCAACGCCCTGGCCAACGGCATGCTGCGGCTGGTCGGGGTGCAGCAGCAGGACCAGCTCGCCCAGGTGCACGGCCCGAGTGAGCTGCGCATCCTGCTGGAACAGTCCCGCGAGCACGGCCTGCTCGAGGCCGGGCAGCACCAGATGCTGACCAGCATGCTGGAGTTGCAGGGCACCACCGTCGCCCAGGTGATGGAACCGTTCGACCGGATCGTCACGGTCGGCCGGCACGACCCGGCCGAACGGGTCGAGCAGGTGTCCCGGGACAGCGGCCGGTCCCGGCTCGCGGTCCTCGACCCGAGCGGCGAGGTCTGCGGCCTGGTCCACGTACGCGAGGCGGTCCGGGCGGTCACCACCGGCCGGACGGCCACCGCGGGGGATCTGATGTCTCCGTCGTTCACCCTCCCGGCGACCTCCTCGGTCACCGAGGCGGTGGCCGCGATGCGGGCCCGGCAGTCCCAACTGGCCCTGGTCCGCAACGGCGGCGGTCCCACCCGCCCGATCGGTTTCGTCGCGCTGGAGGACCTGCTGGAAGAGGTCATCGGCGAGTTCGACGACGAGACCGACCCGGTCCCGCGCGGCCGACGCCTCCGCTGACCCGACCCGCGTCCGACCTGACCCGCACCGCCCGCCGCCTGCCGCACCGGTCATCCCGTGCGGCAGGCGGCGGCCCGGCCCCGTCGTGCCGCGGCCCCACGAGCCCGTCCTTCGGCGGGTGGTGCCGTTGCGCGAGGGCCGTGGGGCGGGTTCGGAACCGGCGCGGCCGGGAAAGCGGCCCGTCGACGACCGGACCGGGGCGACGGGGACGGGGGAGCGGAGGATGCGGCTGACCGGGGTGGATCGCGGGGCCGGCTGGTCCGGGCTCACGGTGCGGACCACCCTGACCAACCCGAGCACCGGGCCGGGGCTGCGCCTGCCCGGCCGGGTGACGCTCGCCGCCGGGCCCGACGACGTCCCGATCCGGGACCTGCTGTTGGGACTGGTCACCCAGGTCGAGCCGGCCGACCCGGGGAAGCCGAAGCAGCTGGTCCAGTTCCACGAGGTGCCGATCGGCGGCCGGTTCGTGGTGCCGGCCGGGCGGCGGCGGGCGGTGGACTTCGCGATCCCGCTGCCCTGGGAGACCCCGGTGACGATCTTCGGCGGGGTGCCGTTGCTGAGCCTGCGCACGGGGTTGCGGACCGTGGTCCGGGTCGATCCGGAGCACGAGCAGGGGGCGATGGTGCCGGTCTTCGTCCATCCGCTCCCCACCCAGCAGCACATCCTGGCGGCCCTGGACACCCTCGGCTTCGTCATGCGGCAGGCCGGATTCCAGCAGGGGCGGCTCCCCGGCGTGCAGCAGAGCCTGCCGATGCACCAACGGCTGGGTTACTGGGTGGCGCCGCTCTACGCCGGTCCGATCACCGAGCTGGAGGTGATCTTCGTGACGAACTCGGCCGGTCTGGAGGTGCTCCTCTGGTGCGACCGGCGGCAGTCCCTCGCCGGGATCAGCCACCAGAGCGTGAGCCGGTTCCGGGTCTGGCACGCCGGCGCCGACCAGCGGGACTGGGTGTCCGTGCTGGACAGCTGGCTGCGCCAGGCGATCAACCGGCACGCTGCTGCGGCCGCACACGCCGACTGGTCGGCCCGGATCACCGAGTCCGCCCACGTCAGCCGCCGGCCCGACGAGCCGGTCCGCCCCGGCTACGGGCTGGGCGGCACGGCCGGCGGAGGCGGCATCGGCGGCGGCGGGGGCGGCGGCGACGGCACCTGAGCGCCGCCGGCCGCGCTGCCGCCCGCCAGGTCAGATCGAGGCGGTGGCCAGCTTGATGCTGAACCCGAGGAAGAGCGCGGCGATCGCCGTGGTGCCACCGGCGGCGAGCCGGCGGCGCCGGCGGAACTGGGCGGCCAGGAACGTGCCGGCGAAGATCAGCGCGGTCAGGTAGAGCGCGCTGGTCACCTGCACGATCAACCCGAGCAGCAGGAACGACAGCGCCGGCCAGGCGTAGCCGGGGTCGACGAACTGGATGAAGAACGAGATGAAGAACAGGATCGCCTTCGGGTTGAGCAGGCTGATCACCAGCGCCTTGCGGAACGGGCTGCGCATCGCCGCCGGCTCCGCCGCGTCGATCAGCCGCGGCGTCGCCGGATCGTTCCGGTCCCGCCAGCGCCGCCACGCGCCGCGCAGCATCGTCAACCCCACATAGCCGAGGTACGCCGCACCGGCGTACTTGACCAGCAGGAACAGCGGAGGGTACGCCCGCAGCAGGGAGGCGACCCCGACGGCGGAGAGGAACATCAGCACCCCGTCGCCGACGAAGACGCCGCAGGCCGCCCGGTAGCCCGTGCCCACCCCCCGCTTGGCGGCCGTGGAGAGCACGAAGAGGGAGTTCGGACCGGGCAGCAGCACGATGGCCACGGTCCCCAGCAGGTACGTCCAGATGTCGGTGATGCCCAGCACGCCGGCCATCATGACCCGACGGGGGTCGCCGGGCGAAGTCGTTCCCGCAGCCTGGCCTGTGCTTCTGGCCACTCGTCGGCGAGCATCGAATAGAGCGCCGACTCCCGCCACGTGCCGTCGGCCCGCCGCCGGTTGGCCCGCAGCGTCCCCTCCCGGGTGGCACCGAGCCGCTCGATGGCCCGCCGGGACCGCTCGTTGTGCACGTTGGTCTGCCAGGTCACCCGGACCGCGTCCAGCTCGTCGAAGGCGCGGGTGAGCAGCAGCAGCTTCGCCTCGGTGTTGATACCGCTGCGCCACCAGGGCCGACCGAGCTGGGTGTAGCCGATCTCCACCGTGCGCAGGTCGTCGTCGGGTTGATAGTAGGAGGTGGTGCCCACCACCGCCCCGGTTGTCGCGCAGCGCTGCACCCAGGGAACCCGTACGCCCCGCCGGTGGTCGGCCAGGGCGGCCCGGATCGCGGCGGCGACCTGCGGCACCCCGTCGGGGCGGGGACTGCCGACGTACCGCCACACCTCCGCGTCGTCGAGGGCGGCGTACAGCTCCTCGGCGTGGTGCTCCGCCAGCGGCTCCAGCAGCACGTGCTCGCCGCGCAGCACCACCGGCTCCAACCAGGGCGAGCGGACCGGCCGCAGGTATGCCGGGACCGGCGCGGTGACCCCGGTGTCCGGCTCGGGCGGTCCGGCGGTCACCCGCAGCGGCAGCACCCCCGCCCAGTAGGGCAGGTCGAGGTCGGCCGGCTCGTCGCGTACGCCGCCGGTGCGGGTGCGGACCGACACCTCGCGCAGCGGCAGCGCCAGCACGGCGGTCTCGGCGAGCTCCCGCCGGCTGGGTGGGCGGCTGTCGGCGGCCCGCCCGGTGGCGGCCTTCTCCACCAGTGCGGTCATCGCGGTCAGCTTCTCGCGTTCGTCGGTGACCAGTCGGGCGGTGCCGTGCGCGACCACCGACCGGTAGTTGGCGCTGTGGTGGAACTGGGAGCGGCCGAAGATCAGGCCGTCGAGGTGGGTCACGGCCACGCAGACGGGCAGCCCGGCGTCGCCGCGGGCGGCCAGCAGCGGCCGGCTGCCGGTGGAGCCGTGCAGGTAGAGGGTGTCGTCGACGCGGACGTGCAGGGTGGGCAGCACTCGCGGCTCACCGTCCACCACGAACCCGAGGGCGCAGTGGTAGGCCTCGTCGAGCACCGCGTGGGCGGCGGCCCGGTCGTAGCTCATCCGGTCGCGGGTGCGGGTGGCGGTGGTCCGTTCGGTGCGGGGGTACATGCGACATCCCACCTTTGTTCTAGTACAATCTCGTGACTGTGGCAGCACATTATCAGATCGTCGGGGCGACGTCGGCCCAGATTTCGGCCAGCGTGGAGACGGGTGTCCGCACCGGCGCCCTGCCGCCCGGGGCCGCCCTGCCGGCCGTCCGCGCCCTCGCGGCCGAGCTGGCGGTCAGCCCCGCCACCGTCGCGAAGGCGTACCAGGAACTGCGGCTGCGGGGTCTGGTCGCCACCGCCGGTCGGCACGGCACCCGGGTGCGGCCCCGGCCACCGGTGGCCGCCGCCCGCTCGGCGCTGCGCCCGGCGCCCGCGCCCGGGGTCCGCGACCTGTCCCGGGGCGAACCCGACCCGCGGCTGCTGCCGCCGCTCGGCCCGCACCTGGCCACCCTGGCCGCCGAGATCGGCCCACCGGCCGGCTACGCCGCGGCCGCGGTGCTGCCGGGGTTCGCCGCGGCGGCCCGGGAGCGTCTCGCCGCCGACGGCGTGCCGGCCGCCGAGCTGACCGTCACCTCCGGCGCGCTGGACGGCATCGAACGGCTGCTCACCGCCCACCTGCGCCCCGGCGACCCGGTCGCCCTCGAGGACCCGGGCTGGGCCAACCTGCTCGACCTGGTCGCCGCGCTGGGGCTGCGCCCGGTCGCCGTGCCCGTCGACGAGCGGGGGCCGACCGAGAGCGGGGTGCGCGACGCCCTGTCCCTCGGCGCCCGCGCCCTGATCGTGACCGCCCGCGCGCAGAACCCGACCGGCGCGGCGGTCTCCGCCGACCGGGCCGCCGCGCTGCGCTCCCTGCTCGCCGGTCGTGACCTGCTGCTGATCGAGGACGACCACGCCGCCGAGCTGGCCCGCGTACCGTTGCACCCGCTTGCCGGGGCGACCGCGACCTGGGCGTTCGTCCGGTCGGTGAGCAAGCCCTACGGGCCGGACCTACGGTTGGCCGTGCTGGCCGGCGACGAGGCGACCGTCGCCCGGATCGCCGGGCGGGCCCGGACCGGCGCCGGCTGGGTCTCCACCGTGCTGCAACGCCTGGTCCTCGCCCTCTGGCAGGACCCGGCCGTCACCGAGCTGGTGGGCCGGGCGGGGGAGAGCTACGAGCGGCGACGGTCGGCGCTGCTGGCCGCGCTGGCCGCGCGGGGGCTGCCCGCCCAGGGCCGCTCCGGGATCAACGTCTGGCTGCCGGTGCCGGACGAGACCAGCGCCGTCACCGCGCTGCGCGACGCCGGCTGGGCGGTCGCTCCCGGTGCCCTGTTCCGGTTCGGCGCCCCGCCCGGGCTGCGGATCACCGTGAGCGCCCTGGACGACGCCGACGTGCCGCCGCTGGCCGACGCGCTGGCCCGCGCGGTGCGCCCGGCCGTGCACGGTGGCTTCACCGCCTGACCGGGCGCGGCGCGGTCGCGTGAGAGCCGCCCGGCGGGGTAGAACGATCCGCATGGCCGAGACCGAGAGCGCACCCGGTGCCCAGCAGTTCATCCCGCCGCAGGCCGACACGATCGACGAGCTGCGCGCCGCGGCCACCGGCTGCCAGGGCTGCGAGCTCTACCGGGACGCCTCACAGACGGTCTTCGGCCGGGGTGACGAGAGCGCCCGGCTGGTCCTCGTCGGCGAGCAGCCCGGCGACATGGAGGACCAGAAGGGACTGCCGTTCGTCGGACCGGCGGGTCGGCTGCTGCGCCGGGCGGTGGACGACGCCGGCATCGACCCAGGCCACCTCTACTTGACCAACGCCGTGAAGCACTTCCGCTTCGAGTTGCGCGGCAAGCGCCGCATCCACCAGACCCCGGACCGGGTGCACATCACCGCCTGCCGGCCCTGGCTGGTCGCCGAGTTCGCCCGGCTGCACCCCGAGGTGGTGGTGGTGCTCGGGGCGACCGCCGCGAAGGCGCTGCTCGGCCCGGCGTTCCGGGTGACCCGGCAGCGCGGCGAGCTGCTGCCGTGGCCGGCGTCGGCCCAGCACCCCGAGGACTTCACCCGGGTTCCGGTGGACAACGCCGGCCGGGTGGTTGACGCCCCGGCCGCCCGGCTGCTCGCCACCATCCACCCGTCGGCGGTGCTGCGCGCCGACGACCAGGACAAGGCGTACGAGGGGCTGGTGGCCGACCTGACCGTGGTGGCCCGGGCCCTGGCGGGCTAGCCGTCGACGACGGTGATCTTGCCGAACACGTCCTTGGCGACGATCCGGTCGTCGCGTACCCGGTAGACGTCGAGCCCGCGCAGGACGGTGCCGTCACCGGCCGGCGCCCACGCCCACTCGCAGACCGCCCGGTCGCCCGCCGCCCACACCGGACCCAGGAGCGGACCCTCGCCCGGACCGAGCTGATCGGCGAAGGCCGCCGTGACCGCCTCCCGGCCGCGGACGGTGTCCGCCGGCCCGTCCCAGGCGTTCGGACAGTACGTCACGTCGTTGGCCAGGCACGCCGACACGGCCGCCAGGTCACCCCGCCGCCAGGCGGCGTTGAACCGCTCGACAAGTCCCCGTGCATCCGTCATGGGCCGCACCGTAGCCGACTCGTCCGGTCGTCGATGTCCCTGACCGCCCCACCTGGCGACCCTCTACAAGGGATTGCCGGTGGGTTGCCGTGGGTAAGGCCCGACCGTCGTCCGGTCCTCGGCAGTACGTCGGTCGTGCCGCCGCCGGGTCGTCCGCAGTCCGTCCCCGGGGAAGCCGCCACATGTCCGACGATCGTCCCACCCGCCGCCACGCCTACGACCGGCTGCCGAACCTGGCGATGTTCGCCCTGCTCTGGCCGGTGCTGACCGTGGTCGTCGCGCTGCCGATGCGGTGGCTCTTCGACCGCTCCGAGCCGTTCGAGGAGGCGCTGCTCAGCGCCGCCCAGAGTGGCGTCTGGCTCGGCCCGGTGCTGGCGTTCTCCCGCCGGGTGAACACCGACCGGCGACGGGCCCTGGACCCGGACGGCGCGGCGCTGCGGGACGCCCTCCGGCAGGGTGAACCCCCGGCCGACGAGCGCCTGCGGGCCGCGCTGCCGGCGTACCTGCGGGGGCAGCGGCGAGCCACCCTGCTGGGGTTGGTGGTGATCCTGGCCTGCTGCGCGGGTCTGATCCTGCTGGCCGCCGCCACGAAGATCGACTGGTACTGGGCCGTGGTCTACGGCCTGGTCGCGGTCGTCTCGGCCGTCGTCGCCGTGCGCACGCTGACCCGGGTACGCCGGTTGGACCGCCAGCTGCGCAACTACCCGTGATCGCCCCTGGGCAGCGCGACGCAGCGGTGCCACACTGGCCCGCATGGAACAGCATCTCTACGAGCCCGTGCACGAGGAGTTCCGCGACCTGTGCCGGGAGTTCCTGGCCCGTGAGGCGGTCCCGCACCACGAGCGCTGGGAGGCCGACGGAATCGTCGACCGGGAGGTGTGGCGAAAGGCCGGCGCCGCAGGACTGCTCGGCATGGACGTGGACACCGACCACGGTGGCGGCGGTCAGCGCGACTTCCGGTTCAACGCGGTGCTGGACGAGGAGATCGTCGGCTCGGGGTGCTCGGGGCTCGGCTTCGGCCTGCACAACGACGTGGTCGCGCCGTACCTGACCGAGCTGGCCACCGAGGATCAGCGCAAGCGCTGGCTGCCCGGCTTCTGCTCCGGTGACCTGGTCACCGCGATCGCGATGAGCGAGCCGGGAGCCGGCAGCGACCTGGCCGGCATCCGCACCAGCGCCGTGCGCGACGGGGACTCGCTGGTGCTCAACGGCCAGAAGACGTTCATCACCAACGGCGAGCTGGCCGACCTGGTGATCGTGGTGGTCCGCACCTCCGACCAGGGCGCGCACGGGGTCAGCCTGGTCGCGGTGGAGACCGGCACGCCCGGCTTCACCCGGGGCCGGCGGCTGGCGAAGGTGGGGTTGAAGGCCAACGACACCGCCGAGCTGTTCTTCGACGACTGCCGGGTGCCGGCGGAGAACCTGATCGGCGCCGAGAACCACGGTTTCTACCACCTGATGGCGAACCTGCCCCGGGAGCGGCTGAGCATCGCCGTCGCCGCGGTCGCCGCCGCGGAGAAGCTGCTCGCGATCACCCTGGACTACGCCCGCTCCCGGGAGGCGTTCGGCCGGCCGATCGGGAGGTTCCAGCACAACCGCTTCCTCCTGGCCGAGCTGGACACCGAGGTCACCATCGCGCGGACCTTCGTCAACCACTGCGTCGCCGAGTTCAACGCCGGCCGGCTCTCGGTCACCGACGCCGCCAAGGCCAAGTGGTGGACCACCGAGTTGCAGAACAAGGTCGCCGACCGGTGCCTCCAGCTGCACGGTGGCTACGGCTTCATGCTGGAGTATCCGGTGGCCAAGGCGTGGCTGGACGGTCGGGTGCAGACAATCTACGGCGGCACCACCGAGATCATGAAGGAGATCATCGGCCGGGGGCTGGGCCTCTGACGAACCGGGGTGCCGGCGGACGGGCGGTTGCGCAAGGATGGGGCGGCGTACCGCCCCTTACCGAGGAGCCCCGATGGCCACCGACCTGACCGCTGCGGCACCCACCCGGCCCGACGTCGCGTCGATCCAGCGCCGGACGCTGCGACTGCTCTTCGGCACCCAGATCATCGGCGGCATCGGGGTGACCATCGGCATCGCCGTCGGCGCGCTGTTGGCCGCCCGGATCGCCGGCACCGCCGTCGCCGGCCTGGCGCAGAGCGCCGGGGTGGTCGGTGCGGCACTGCTCGCCATACCGGTCACCCGGATCATGACCGGGCACGGCCGCCGGCCGGGCCTGGTGTTCGCGTACCTGGTGGGGGCGGCCGGTGGGGTGCTGGTGGTGGTCGCCGCGGCCACCCGGTGGGTGCCGCTGCTCTTCCTCGGCATGCTGCTCTTCGGCGGCGGCACCGCGGCCAACCTCCAGGCCCGCTACACGGCGGTGGACCTCGCCGAGCCGGCCCGCCGGGGGCGACAGCTCTCCGTGATCGTCTGGGCCACCACGATCGGCGCGGTGGCGGCGCCGAACTTCGCCGCGCTCGCCGACCGCACCACCCACCGGTGGGGGCTGCCCACCCTGGCCGGCCCGTTCGCCTTCAGCGCCGCGGCGTTCCTGCTGGCGGCGGTCGTACTCCTGGTGCTGTTGCGGCCGGACCCGCTGCTCACCGCGCGCCGGCTGGCGGCGGCCGGCCCGGTCGCCGCGCCGGCCACGTCCGCCCGGCGCGGCGCCGGGATGCGCGCGGCCTGGCAGGTGGTACGCGAGCGCCCGGCCGCCCGGCTCGGCATCGCCGCCGTGGCGGTCGGTCACCTGGTGATGGTCGCGGTGATGTCGATGACCCCGGTACGCCTCGGCGAGTACCACGCCGACGCGGACGTGCTGCGGGTGGTCGGCATCGTGCTCAGCGTGCACATCGCCGGCATGTACGCGTTCTCCCCGGTGGTGGGCTGGCTGACCGACCGGCTCGGCCGGCGGGCGGTGATCCTCGGCGGGGTGGGCGTGCTGCTGGCCGCCTGCGCGGTCGCCGGCACGGCCGGGCACCACACGCCGGGCCTCTCGGTCGGGCTGGCCCTGCTCGGCCTGGGCTGGTCGGGGACCATGGTGGCCGGCTCGACGCTGCTGTCGGAGTCGGTGCCGACCGACGTGCGGCCCAGCGTGCAGGGCCTCTCCGACCTGACCATGGGGCTGGCCGGGGCCGGCGCCGCGGCGCTGAGCGGCTTTGTGATGCGGGTGACCGATTATCCGACCCTGACCCTGCTCGCCGCGATCGCGACGGTGCCGCTGGTGGCGCTAGCGTTGCGTCGGGTGCCCGTCCGGGTGCCCGACGAGGAGGAGTGATCACGTGCGGCTGACCGACTTCTGGGCTCGCCTGGAGGAGGCGTTCGGGCCGGGGTACGCGGCCAGCATCGCCCGTGACCAGGTCCTCTCCCAGTTGGGCGGACGGACCATCGAGCAGGCGCTGAGCTCGGGTGAGCAGACCCACGTCGTCTGGCGGGCGGTGGTCGCCGCCTATCCCGACCGGGTGCCCGCGCGGCTGCGCTGAGCAGCCTTTCCGGCCCGTCCGCGTGTCACTTGCCGAGTCGTACAGGTGTTCGGCTATTGTCCACAGCGGGGTGCTCGTCCACAGCTCGCGGCCCGTCGGCTGGTTTTCTGTCGGACCCAGCGCCTAGCGTGTCCCGCGTGACGCGAAGCTCAGGAAAGACGCCGGCGAAGGCAGGGGTGGCAAACATGGCCGCAGGGCCCGACCGGGAGAAGGCACTCGACCTTGCTCTCGCACAGATCGACAAGCAGTTCGGCAAGGGTTCGGTGATGCGGCTGGGGGAGCGGCCGGTCGTCCAGACCTCGGTCATCCCGACCGGCTCCATCGCCCTCGACGTGGCGCTGGGCGTGGGCGGGCTGCCCCGGGGCCGGGTCGTCGAGATCTACGGCCCCGAGTCCAGCGGTAAGACCACGGTCGCGCTGCACGCGGTGGCCAACGCGCAGCGGGCCGGCGGCATCGCCGCCTTCGTCGACGCCGAGCACGCGCTCGACCCGGACTACGCGAAGGCCCTCGGCGTCGACACCGACGCCCTGCTGGTCTCCCAGCCGGACACCGGCGAGCAGGCGCTGGAGATCACCGACATGCTGGTCCGCTCCGGCGCGATCGACATCATCGTGATCGACTCGGTGGCCGCCCTGGTGCCGCGCGCCGAGATCGAGGGTGAGATGGGCGACAGCCACGTCGGCCTCCAGGCCCGGCTGATGAGCCAGGCGCTGCGGAAGATCACCGGTGTGCTCAACAACACCGGCACCACGGCGATCTTCATCAACCAGCTCCGCGAGAAGATCGGCGTGATGTTCGGCAGCCCGGAGACCACCACCGGTGGCCGGGCGCTGAAGTTCTACGCCTCGGTCCGGCTCGACGTGCGTCGCATCGAGAGCCTCAAGGACGGCACCGACGTGGTCGGTAACCGCACCCGGGTCAAGGTCGTGAAGAACAAGGTCGCCGCGCCGTTCAAGCAGGCCGAGTTCGACATCATGTACGGCAAGGGCATCTCCCGCGAGGGCTCGCTGATCGACGTCGGCGTCGAGCAGGCGATCATCCGCAAGTCCGGTGCGTGGTACACCTACGACGGCGACCAGCTGGGCCAGGGCAAGGAGAAGGCCCGCGAGTTCCTCAAGGAGAACCCGGACGTCGCGGCCGAGATCGAGAAGAAGATCCTGGAGAAGCTCGGCGTCGGGGTCGGTGCGGGCGACGCCGCCGGTGGCCCGGAGCTGCCGCCGGTCGACTTCTGATCCGCTGAGTCGTGGCAGGACGACGCGCCCGTACGGGGCGGGGCTGGGATGCCAGCCCGCCCCGCACGGGTGACGCCAACGACGCGCCCCGCCCTCGACGCGGACGCCGCGCCCGGTCCGGGGAGGCCGACCCGGAGGTGACTCCGGCTCCGCCCCGGGACGAGGCCGAGGTGGCCCGGGAGATCTGCCTGCGGCAGCTGGCGGTCCGTCCGCGTACCCGGGCGGAGCTGGCCGGGGCGTTGGCCAAGCGGGGCATCTCCGACGAGGTGGCCGCGCAGGTCCTCGACCGGTACGACGAGGTCGGCATCATCGACGACGCCGCCTTTGCCCGGGCCTGGGTCTCCAGCCGGCACACCGGCCGCGGGCTGGCCCGGCGAGCCCTGGCCAACGAGTTGCGCCAGCGTGGGGTGGACGGCGAGGTGGCCAGCGAGGCGCTGGGCGAGCTGGACGAGGAGACCGAGGCCGAGACCGCCCGCGCGTTGGTCGAGCGGAAGCTGCGGTCCGCCCGGGGCGAGCCCGACGCGGTCTTCCGGCGGCTGGTCGGCATGCTGGCCCGCAAGGGTTACCCGCCGGGTGTGGCGATCCGCGCGGTGAAGGACGCCCTCGCCGCGCAGAGCGCGGAGGCGGCCGAGTTCGCCGACCGGATCGACGCCGACGCGCTCGCCGACGCGGAGGGCGAGTTGGACCGCGACACCCGCCCCCTGGACTGAGGTGGTCGCCGCCGACCGTCGGGCGGTTCGGGTGATGATGGGCCGGTGCTGAAAGCCTGTCTCAACGGCGGCCGCGGCCGCGACGAACATTCCGCGGTGCCGCTCACTCCGGCGGAACTGGCCGCCGACGCCGCGAGGTGCGCCGCGGCCGGTGCCGCGGCGGTACATGTCCATCCGCGTGACGCCACCGGAGCCGAGTCCCTCGAACCGGAGCCGGTGGCCGCGGCGGTCACCGCGATCCGGGCGGCCCGGCCCGGCCTGCCGGTCGGGGTGAGCACCGGATCCTGGATCGAGGAGGATCCGGTCAGCCGGGTCGCCACGGTGCGCGCCTGGACGGTGCTGCCCGACTTCGCCTCGGTCAACGTCCACGAGGAGGGCGCCGAGGCGGTCGCCCGGGCACTGCACGAGCGCGGTGTCGGGGTGGAGGCGGGGCTCTGGACGCCGGCGGCGGTCGAGGGGTACCGGCGGTGGCGGGTGCCGGTCGTCCGGCTGCTGATCGAGTGCATGACCCAGGACCGGGAGCGGGCCCTGGCCGACGCGGCGGCGATGCTGGACCTGGTGCCGTCCGGCGTGCAGGTGCTGCTGCACGCGGAGGGCGCGGCGGTGTGGCCGGTGCTCGCCGAGGCGGTAGGCCGGGGACTGGCCACCCGGATCGGCCTGGAGGACACCGTGCGGCTGCCCGACGGGTCGCCCGCCCCCGACAACGCCGCCCTGGTGCGGGCCGCCCGCGGCCTCGGCGCCCGCTGACCACCACCCGGCCGGGCGACCCGCCGGGCCGGCCCGGCATCCGTCCACTCCTCCCGGCGGCCCGGTCCGGCCGCAGCCACCGCACCGGCAGTCACCGCACCGGACCCGCCGCACACCTCGGGTCGCGGTGAATGTCCGCTGGTGTCCGGCCCGCGATCAGCGGTGGGTGACGTGACAAATTCTCTCCGTTCGGGGGGTTTGATCATGAGTCCTTGACCGAACCGCCTTCGGAGACCTAGCCTCGCCTTACAGGCTCACATTGCCCGACCAGCGCAGGCTAAGCGCACAACATAGATCTCGTAACAGAACAGCATCACTTTCGACCGGCGCCCCTCGCCGGTCGCTGGCGACGGCTCCGGACTGGCCGGTCCGGCGCTGACGGATAACTGCATCCGGCCACTGGTGGCGTCCGAGTGGACGTCGCCGGTGGAGACCTACCCACGGCCAGCCGCTCCGGTCGGGCGTCCACAGCCGCAGGGTGCGTGCCATCGGCACGGTCGCTGCGGCCCCGACGTTCAGGGGAGGCGGCCATGGCGGGTCGGCAGAGGTTCACCGGTGGTCCCCCACGAGGTGTCCGTACCGACGCGGCGGCACCGGCCCGCACCACGGCACCACGGACCGGCGCATGAACGCCTTCGACGTGGTGATCCTGGCGGTCGTGCTGGTGCTGGCGGTCGTCGTGGTCGGCGCGGTGCTGCTCGGGGTGCGGACCATGCGCCGGATCAGCGCGGCGCCGGCACCCGAGGACCCGGCCTTCATCGCCGAGAAGGACCGCCAGGAACAGTCCCTCGCCGCCCTGCGCACCGCCGCCGACGAGGTCAACAGCACCATCGACGTGGCGAAGTCGGCCGCCGCGGCGGCGCGTACCGAGGCGGCGGCCGGGAAGGCCGAGGCGAAGGCGGCCCGGGCGGAGGCCCGCCGGGTCCTCGACGACGCCCGCGCCGAGGCGGACACCATCCTGGAGCGGGCCCACAAGCAGGCCGAGGCGGACGCCGAGCAGCTGCGCACCACCGCCCGGCGCAGCGGCGAACGGGAGGTCGCCGTCCTCGCCGCGACGACCCGGGAGCAGGCCGCCGAGGTGGAGCGCCGGGCGGCCCGGATGGACGAGCGGGAGCGGCTGCACACCGAGGAGGTGGAGCGGCTCGCCGAGCGGGAACGGCAGCTCACCGCCGCCAGCGCCGCCCTCGCGGCCCGGGAGTCCGCCCTGGTGGAGCGGGAGCAGGCGGTCGCCGAGGCGGAGGAGCAGCGGCGACGTGAGCTGGAACGGGTGGCCGGGCTGACCGCCGACTCGGCCCGCACCGAGCTGATCGAGGCGATCGAGACGCAGGCCAAGCGGGAGGCCGCGCTGCTGGTCCGGGACATCGAGTCCGACGCCCGCAGCACCGCCGAGCAGCGCGCCCGGCACATCGTGGTGGACGCCATCCAGCGGGTGGCCAGCGAGCAGACCGCGGAGAGCGTGGTCAGCGTGCTGCACCTGCCCGGCGACGAGATGAAGGGCCGGATCATCGGCCGGGAGGGGCGCAACATCCGCGCCTTCGAGTCGGTGACCGGGGTCAACCTGATCATCGACGACACCCCCGAGGCGGTGCTGCTCTCCTGCTTCGACCCGGTCCGCCGGGAGGTCGGCCGGCTGACCCTGGAGAAGCTGGTCCTCGACGGGCGGATCCACCCGCACCGGATCGAGGAGGTGCACGACCTGGCCCGCCAGGAGGTGGAGGAGCTCTGCCACCGGGCCGCCGAGGACGCGCTGGTCGAGGTGGGCATCACCGAGATCCACCCGGAGCTGGTCACCTACCTGGGCCGGCTGCGCTACCGCACCTCGTACGGGCAGAACGTGCTCAAGCACCTGGTGGAGACCGCGCACATCGCCGGGATCATGGCCGCCGAGCTGCGGCTGGACGTGCCGACGATCAAGCGGTCGGCGTTCCTGCACGACATCGGCAAGGCGCTCACCCACGAGGTGGAGGGCAGCCACGCGATCATCGGCGCCGACCTGGCCCGCAAGTACGGCGAGAGTGAGGACGTGGTGCACGCCATCGAGGCGCACCACAACGAGGTGCCGCCGCAGACCATCGAGGCCGTCCTCACCCAGGCCTCCGACGCCTGCTCCGGTGGGCGTCCGGGGGCGCGGCGGGAGAGCCTCGAGGCGTACGTCAAGCGGCTGGAGCGGATCGAGGAGATCGCGGCCGGCAAGCTCGGCGTGGAGAAGGTCTTCGCCATGCAGGCGGGCCGGGAGATCCGGGTGATGGTCAAGCCCGACGACGTCGACGACATCGGGGCCGCGGTGCTGGCCCGGGACGTGGCCAAGCAGATCGAGGAGGAGCTGACCTATCCCGGTCAGATCCGGGTGACCGTGGTCCGCGAGTCGCGGGTCACCGAGATCGCCCGCTGAACGACAGCGAGACGGCCGGCCCCTGAGGGGCCGGCCGTTCGTGTGACGGCTCCGCTCAGCCCTGCGGTTCGGAGACCGTGGCGCCGCCCTCGGGCGTGGAGTCGACCGTGCGGCTGCGGGTCTGCTTCGGCACGCGGATCCGCTGGCTGCCCGTACGCCGCTCCAGCCATCCGGCGAGGGCGGTGAGCAGCGAGTTGATCACGATGTAGATCACGGCCACCACCATCGCCGCGGCGATGATGTTGCCGTAGTTGGCGCTGAGGTCGTTGACGCTGCGCTGGAGCAGCTCCGGGTAGGCCACGATGTAGCCGAGCGCGGTGTCCTTGAGCAGCACCACCAGTTGGCTGACGATGATCGGGAGCATGGCGCGGGCGGCCTGCGGGAGCAGGATGAGCTGCATGACCTGGCTCTTGCGCATGCCGATGGCGTACGCGGCCTCGCTCTGGCCGCCGGGCACGGAGCGGACGCCGGCTCGGAACGCCTCGGCGAGCACCGAGCCGTTGTAGAGGGTCAGGCCGATCACCACGGCCCAGAACGCCGTCACCGGGCCCTTGATGAGGAACGGCACGCCGTAGAAGACGAAGAAGATCATCAGCAGCAGCGGGACGGCGCGGAAGAACTCCACGATCGCACCGGCGGGAACGCTGATCCATCGCCGCTCGGAGAGCCGCCCGACGGCGAAGAGGAGGCCGAAGGCGAGGGAGAGCAGCATCCCGACGGCCGCCGCCTGGAGGGTGGCCCCGAGGCCCGGCAGGATGAACTGCGTCCAGGTGGCGGTTTCGGTGAAGGGCTTCCAGAGTCGGCCCTCCCACTGGCCCGCCTCGTCGAACTTGGAGTAGATCCACCAGAGCAGGCCGACCAGGCCGACGCCGAAGACGACGCTGAGCACCGCGTTGCGGATCCGCGCGCGGGGCCCCGGGTGGTCGTAGAGGACCGAGCTGCTGCTCATCAGCGCTTCACCGCCAGACGGTTGGCCAGCCAGCCGAAGAAGTAGCCGGTGGGGATCAGGATCGCGGCGAAGGTGCCGGCGAAGACCAGGAAGATCGGGATGACGGCGTTGCCATAGCTGTTCAGGAGGTCCTTCATGACGCTGGACGCCTCGATCAGCCCGATGGTGCCGACGATCGTGGCGTTCTTGCACAGCGCGATGAGGATGCTGCCGAACGGGGCGACGACCGAGCGGGTCGCCTGCGGCAGCACCACGATCCGCAGGGTCTGGGCGAAGCTCAGTCCGATCGCCCGCGCCGCCTCGGCCTGGCCGGTGGGCACGGTGTTGATGCCCGATCGGACCGCCTCGCAGACGAAGGCCGCGGTGTAGACGGAGAGTCCGATGACGCCGAGCCAGTAGATGTTCCGGTTCAGGTCGTCGGAGAGGCTCAGACCCAGGGTGGAGTAGAGGCCGAAGTAGCAGAAGAAGATCACCAGGGTCAGTGGCGTGTTGCGGAACGTGCCGACCCAGGCCGCCCCGAAGCCGCGCAGCACCGGCACGGGGGAGACCCGCATCGCGGCGAGCAGCACGCCGAGCACCAGCGCGAAGACCGCGGAAGCGCCGGTCAGCTTGAGGATCCAGAGGAATCCCGAGACGTACGCGTCGATGTTTGTCGGATCGGTGAAGACGTCCATGCGTCGGCTCCCGGAGAGGGCGAGGCGGTCGGTGACAGGCCGGGGCCGGCATCCCTGGCGGGATGCCGGCCCCGGTGGCGGTCAGACGCTGCCGCAGTTGGTCAGCTTGGTGGTGTCCATCTCGGGCGCGGCCTTGCCGCTCTTGCCCAGGGTGGCGTCCCAGGCGGCCTTGTAGCTGCCGTCGGAGGCGGCGGCCTTGAGGATGTCGTTGACCTTCTCGCAGCCGGTCTTGTCGTCCTTCTTCAGGCCGATGCCGTACGGCTCCTCCGAGAAGGGCTTGCCGACCACCTTGAACTTGCCGGCGTACTGGTCCTGCGCGGCGTAACCGGCGAGGATGATGTCGTCGGTGGTGATCGCGTCGACCTGGCCGTTCTCGAGCAGCGGCAGGCACTTCGAGTACGAGTCGAACTGCTGGAGCTTGGCCTTCGGGTAGTCGCTCTGGATCCGCTTGGCCGGGGTCGAGCCGGTGACCGAGCAGACCGTCTTGCCGTCCAGGCCCTCCGGCCCGGCGAGCGTGGAGTCGGCCTTGACCAGCAGGTCCTGGCCGGCGATGAAGTACGGCCCGGCGAAGTTGATCTTCTGCTTGCGCTCGTCGTTGATCGTGTAGCTGGCCACCACCAGGTCGACGGTGCCCTGCTGGATGAAGGGCTCACGGTTGGCCGACACGGTGGTCTTCCACTCGATGTTGCCCTCCTCGACGCCGAGGCCCTTCGCCACGATCTTGGCGATCTCGATGTCGAAGCCCTCGTACTTGCTGCCGGTCTGCAGGCCCAGACCCGGCTGGTCGGCCTTCACGCCGATGACCAGCTTCTTCTGGCCCTCCGCCTTGCCGACGATGCCCTTGGCGCCCGAGCTGCTGGAGCCACCGTCACCGTCGCCACCGCAGGCGGCGAGGCCGAGCGCCAGGGTGGTCGCCGCGGCGACGGCCGCCACGCGCTTCATACGCATACTGTTCTCCTTCTTCGACGGAGCACACCGGGGGACGGCACGCTCCACTACGGACGCTCAGTGCGTGAGGATCTTGGAGAGGAAGTCGCGGGCCCGCTCGCTGCGGGGATTCGCGAAGAACTCGGTCGGCGAGGCGTCCTCGACCAGCTTGCCGTCGGCCATGAAGATGACCCGGTTGGCGGCGTGCCGGGCGAAGCCCATCTCGTGGGTGACCACGACCATGGTCATCCCCTCGCTCGCCAGCGACGTCATCACGTCCAGCACCTCGCCGACCATCTCCGGGTCCAGCGCGCTTGTCGGCTCGTCGAAGAGCATCGCCTTGGGCTGCATGGCCAGCGCGCGGGCGATGGCCGCCCGCTGCTGCTGGCCGCCGGAGAGCTGCGCCGGGTACTTGTCGGCCTGGTTGGCGATGCCGACCCGGTCCAGCAGGGCCAGGCCGCGCTCGCGGGCGGCGGCCGGCTTCTCCTTGCGGACCTTGACCGGGCCGAGGGTGACGTTCTCCAGGATCGTCTTGTGGGCGAAGAGGTTGAACGACTGGAACACCATGCCGACCTCGCTGCGCAGTTTCGCCAGCTCCCGGCCCTCGGCGGGCAGCGGCCGGCCGTCGAAGGTGATGGTGCCCGAGTTGATCGGCTCCAGCCGGTTGATCGCCCGGCAGAGCGTCGACTTGCCCGAGCCGGAGGGGCCGATCACGACCACGACCTCACCCTTGCCGACGGAGAGGGACACGTCGTCGAGCACGTGCAGCGGGCCGAACCACTTGTTGACCCCGTCCAGCACGATGAGCGGTTCGCCCGTCGTCACGTCGTCCACCGTCCTGTCGTTCGGCTGAGTCCGGTCGGCCGTTCGGCCCCCGGTTTCCGGCAACTGTAGGCGGGGTGACGTGGCGGAACGCAAGTCAGTTGGTCACGGAGCGGTAACACCGGTTCTGATCCGCACCGGGAGTCCGAAATCCGCCGCGATCCGGTTCCCCGGGTGGCGCCGGCGCCGCCGCGTCGAGATCATGTGGGGATGACCTCACCGGTTCGGCTGACCGATTACGCCCGCGGCGGAGGGTGTGCCTGCAAGATCCCGCCGGGCGAGTTGGAGATCATGGTGGCGGGTCTCGGCCCGGCCAGCGGCACGGCCGAGCTGCTGGTCGGCCTGGAGAACGGCGACGACGCCGCGGTGGTCCGGCTGGACGAGCGGACCGGCCTGGTCAGCACCGCCGACTTCTTCACCCCGGTGGTCGACGACGCCTACGACTGGGGGCGCATCGCCGCGGCCAACGCGCTGTCCGACGTGTACGCGATGGGCGGCACCCCGCTGGTCGGGCTCAACCTGCTCTGCTGGCCGCGCGGGGTGCTGCCGTTGGAGTTGGCCCGGGAGGTGCTGCGCGGCGGCCAGGACGTGGCTCGGGAGGCGGGCTGCCACCTGGCCGGCGGGCACAGCGTCGACGACGAGGGTCCCAAGTACGGCCTGGCCGTCACCGGTGTCGTCCGGCCCGAGGAGCTGATCACCCTGGACGCCGGCCGGGCCGGCCTGCCGCTGTCGCTGACCAAGCCGCTCGGGGTGGGCGTGCTCAACACCCGGCACAAGGCGACCGGGGAGGTCTTCGGCGAGGCGGTCGCCTCGATGAGCGCGCTGAACCGGGACGCCGCCCGGGCGGCCGTCGCGGCGGGCATCCGCTGCGGCACCGACGTGACCGGCTTCGGACTGCTCGGGCACGCCAGCAAGCTGGGCCGGGCCAGTGGCCTGACGGTCGCCCTGGACGCCGCCCGGGTGCCGTACCTGGCGGGCTCGCGGGAGGCGCTGCGCGACGGGTACGTCAGCGGCGGCAGCCGGCGCAACCTGGAGTGGGTCACCCCGTGGACGGACTTCGGCGCGATCGGCGAGGACGAGCAGCTGCTGCTGGCCGACGCCCAGACCTCCGGCGGCCTGCTGGTGGCCGGCGAGATCCCCGGGGCGCCGGTGATCGGCGAGCTGCTGCCCCGCGGCGAGCACCTGGTGGTGCTCCGCTGACCCGTCGGCACCCCGGGCACGACACGGTCATCGGGCAGGCCCGGGAGCGGCAAGGTACCCGATAAACTGTCATCTTTCCGCTACTCGGAGCAACGTCGCCCGAGGAAATTTTGCCCGGAATGGTCACAGACCGGTAACTTGCCCCCGGCTGAGGTCATATGCCCCCCACCATCGAGATGACGGCCCGATCCGGAGGCCGGTGGGACGAGCACAGCGAGGAGGCGGCATGACCGAGCTGTGGAACTGGAGAATCGACGGGGCACGCCCTGAGGTGGTGTACCCGGCGCTGGCCGAGGCGCTCGGCCGGGTGGTGATGCCCCTCGCGGTCGCGGACCCGGTGCGGCTGCCCGCGTACGCGGTGGTCTGCGACGTCTGGGAGGCGCCGGGCGAGTTCGGCACGGTGGTGGACTGCTACGGCGTGCCCGAGCGCCTCTCCGAGCAGGCCTGCGTCGCGGCGCTCGCCCGGCTGCTGGGGCGGGACTGCCTGCTCGCCGACGACACGTTGGACGCCGGCCGGCACCTGCTGGTGGCGCCGGACGGCACCGTCCGCCCGGTCCACTTCGACGTGCTGGAGACCGACGACGGGGAGGAGCTGAGCAACCGGCGGCTCTGCACCATGGCCGACCCGCGCTGTCGGGGCTGGTGCCAGCGGTCCCGCTGGGCGCCCGACTCGGTCGCCCCGGTGCTCGCCGCGGCCTGACCGCGGGCGGGGTGGTCAGGAGCCGGCGCCGGCCGTCCGGCCACCCCCACGGACCACGAGCTGGTCGAGCAGGGTGGCGGTGGCGGCGGCGACGGCCGCCACCGCGGCGTCGAAGGCCGCCGCGTTGTGCGGGGCGGGCGCCCGGAACCCGGAGATCTTCCGGACGTACTGCAACGCGGCCGCGTCGATGTCCGCGGGGGTGACCTCCGGCGCGTACGGCTCCCGCAGCGTCTTGATGCTCCGACACATGGTGCGCTCCTCCTCGTGGCACCCACGCCGGGTGCCTGCTGCCGTACCGACGGTGACAACGGGTCGAGTCTTGTCTATTCTGGCAACGGATCAGAGCCCTTCGAGCTACGCTGCCGCTCGCGCTTACCGCGCCCGGGCCCCCCGGAGACTCATTGTGGACCAGACGCCCTCCCGTCACCTTCCGCCGTCCCTCGACGTCCTGACGCGCAGCCTGCACACCCCGCTCGGCCGGGTCGCCACCGAGCACCCCGACACGGTCGCGCTGGTCCGGCGCCGGGTCCTGCCCCACGACGCCACCCCGCCGGTCGCCGTGCCGGTCGCCGGCTTCAACTCCGCCATCTGAGGGATGACCGGCCGGCACGGCGTCGCCGACATCGGCGGCCCCGCCCGGCCGATCAGCCAGTACGTCCTCAAGGTGCACAGTCGCTGCGACCTGAGCTGCGACCACTGCTACGTCTACCAGGAGGCCGACCAGACCTGGCGGACCAGACCGGCCCGGATGGCGCCGGAGACCGTCCGGGCCGCCGCCGCCCGGATCGTCGACCACGCCCGGGCGCACCGACTGCCCGTGGTGCACGTCGTGCTGCACGGCGGCGAGCCGCTGCTGCTCGGCGTCGACGGCCTGCGGACGGTGCTGGCCGAGCTGCGCGCGGCGATCGCCCCGTGGACGGTTCTCGACCTGCGCATGCAGACCAACGGCGTGCTGCTCGACGAGGAGTTCTGCCGGCTGCTGACGGCGTACGACGTCAGGGTGGGGGTGTCCCTCGACGGTCACCGGGCGGCGAACGACCGGCACCGGGTCTTCGCCCACGGCGGCACCAGTCATCCGCAGGCCCGGCGGGCCCTGGCCCTGCTGCGGCGGCCGGAGTTCCGGACCAGCTACGCCGGCATCCTCTGCACCGTCGACGTGCGCAACGACCCGGACCGGGTCTACGCGGCGCTGCTGGCCGAGGAGCCGCCCCGGATCGACCTGCTGCTGCCGCACGCCACCTGGGACCGGCCGCCCTGGCGGCCGGCCGGCGCCCTGACGCCGTACGCCGACTGGCTGGGCCGGATCCACCGGCGCTGGGTGGCCGACGGCCGGCCGGTGCCGATCCGGCTCTTCGACGCCCTGGCCCCCGGAGCGACCGGCGGCGGCACCGAGGCGGTCGGCCTCGCCCCGGCCGACCTGCTGGTGGTGGAGACCGACGGCAGTTGGGAGCAGGTCGACTCGCTCAAGGTGGCGTTCCACGGCGCGGCCGGCACCGACCTGGACGTCTTCGGCCACCCCGTCGACGAGGCGGCCCGGCATCCCGGCGTCGCGGTCCGCCAGGAGGGGCTGGCCGGGCTCTGCGCGACCTGTCGGGCCTGCCCGGTGGTGGCCCGCTGCGGCGGCGGCCTCTATCCGCACCGCTGGCGCTCCGGCGGCGGGTTCGACAACCCCTCGGTCTACTGCGCGGACCTGCGGGCGCTGATCGCCACGATCGACGCCGCCCCGCCCGGCGCCGCCGCCCGGCCGCCGTCCCCGCCGGTCCCGCCCGAGCGGGCGGGGGAGCCGATGAGCGCCGACGCCCTGGTCGACGCGCTCGCTTGCGGCCACGGCGGGCCGGAGGCGCTCGACCTGCTCGCCCGCACCCAGCTCGCCATCACCCGGGCGCTCCTGGCCACCTGGCGCGACGTTTCGGGCGACAGCGCCGCCTGGCGGCTCCTGGCCGACCTCGACGCCACCGCGCCCGAGGTGGTCGCCGCGGTGCTGGCGCACCCGTTCGTCCGCCCCGCACTGGTACGCCTACTCGACCGCCCCGCCCCGGGCGGCGGGCCCGGGGTCGATCCACTGCCCGCCCTGGCCGCCGCGGCCGCCGTCCGTGCCGGGTTCGAGACGGCGGTGGCGGTCCCGGTCCGCGCCGGGGCGGTCCTGCTCCCCACCCTCGGCCGGCTGACCGTCCCCGGAGCGGGAGAGGCGCTGTTGACGGTCACGGCGGACGGCTTCCGGATCCGGGCCGGCGCCCAGGAGTGGCGGGTGACACTGCCCGCCGCGCCACCGCCCGGCTGGCAACCCACCCGCCGGGCACCGGCCACCGGCCCGCCGGTCGACGACGCGACGTTCGACACCCCGCCGGCCGGGGACGAAGCGGCAGGCGCGACGGTCGACATCGAGGACACCGACCCGGAGCGGGACTGCTACGGCCAGCCGGTGGCCCCCCGACTGGACGACGCGGCGGCGGGCGCGCTGGCGCGTACCCTCGGCCGGGCCTGGCGGGTCGCGCACCGCGACGTGCCCGCGCACGGCCGGGCGCTCGACGCCGGGCTGCGGGCCGTGGTGCCGCTCGCCCCCGACCCGGCGGCGCCGCTGCGCAGCGCCACCGCCCGGCAGGCGTTCGGCGCGGTCGCCGTGGCCCCCGTCGCCGACCCGGAGACCCTGGCCGTGCTCCTGGTCCACGAGTGGCAGCACGCCAAGCTCGGCGCCCTGCTCGACCTGGTCGACCTCGTCGACCCCGCCTCGCCGGTGCTGACCCGGGTCGCCTGGCGTCCCGACCCGCGGCCGGCCGAGGGGGTGCTCCAGGGGGCGTACGCGCATCTGGCGGTGGCCGAGGTGTGGCGGGCCCGGGTGGTCGCCGGCCGGCCCGGCGCGGACGTCGCCCGGGCGCACGCCACCCGCTACCGGGACTGGACCCGAGACGCCCTGGACGCCCTGCTGGCCGGCGGGGCGCTCACCGGGACCGGCGAGCGGTTCGTCCGGCGGATGCGGGACACCCTGGAGGACTCACGTGCTGCCGGCGACTGACCCGTCGACGGTGGCGGCGCACCGGGCCCGGCTCGCCGCCGACCTGCGGGCGCTCGGCCTGCGGCCCGGCCAGGACGTGCTCGTGCACTGTTCGCTGCGCCGGCTGGGCCGGCCACCGGGCGGGCCGGCCACCCTGGCGGCGGCGCTGTGGGACGTCCTCGGCCCGGCCGGCACCCTGCTCGTGCCCACCGAGAACGCGGGGAACTCGACCACCTCGCGCGCCTACCGGGCTGCCGTGGCCGGCCTGGACTTCCGGCAGCTGGCCGCCTACCACGCGGCGATGCCGGGCTGGGACCGGGCGACCACGCCGTCGGAGGGCACCGGTGCGTTCGCCGAGCACGTCCGGCTCACCCCCGGGGCGGTCCGCAGCGACCACCCGCAGACCTCGTTCACCGCCCTCGGGTCACGGGCCCACCGGTTCACCGACGGGCACGAGCTGGAGTGCCACCTGGGGGAGCGGTCCCCGCTGGCCCGGCTCTACGACGCCGACGGCCTGGTCCTGCTGCTCGGCGTGGGCTGGGCGGCCTGCACCGCGCTGCACCTGGCCGAGTACCGGCTGCCGGTGCCACCGCCGTCGCGCCGCTACCACTGCTACCGGCAGGTCGACGGGGAGCGGGTGCCGCTGGAGTTCACTGGGCTGGACCTGGACGACACCGACTTCCCGGCGCTGGGCGCGGCCCTGGACGCCACGCCGGTGGTCCGCCACGGTCGGGTCGGCGACACCACGGCCCGACTGCTGCCCGTACGCGCCACAGTGGACCTCGCCGTCGTGTGGTTCACCGCCAACCGGCCGGGCGCCCGGCGTTGACGTGGGGACTACGCTGATGGTCCGGCCGCGTGGGGAGGGCGGAGGCGCATCGGTGAGCACAGTGGACGCACCCGCCTCGACGCGGGCCCCGCTGTTCTTCCTCAGCTACTCGCGCCCGCCGTTCCGCCGTTCCACCCCCGGCGCCACCGATCCCGTCCTGCGTTTCTTCGAGGACCTGTCGGTCCACGTCAGCGAGCTGGTCGGCCCGGAGACCGGCGTCGACGCGGGTTTCATGGACAGCGCCATGACCGGTGGCGAGCGCTGGACCCCGGAGCTGCTGCGCGCCGCCGGCACCTGCCAGGTCTTCGTCCCGTTGCTCTCCAGCGCGCTGATCGGCAGCGCCTGGTGCGGGATGGAGTGGGACGCCTTCTCCCGCCGCCGGTTGGTGCCGCAGGGCGGGGGCGGGCCGGGCCACGCCACCGCGATCGTGCCGGTCACCTGGTCGCCCACGGACGACGCCCGGTTGCCCCGGGTGGTCCGCGACATCCAACGGTTCTCGCCCACCCCGATGCCGGATCCCGACATCGTGCGGCAGTACGAGCGGGAAGGGGTCTACGGCTTGCTCACCATGCGGATGGAGAACGCGTACCAGGCGGTCACCTGGCGGCTCGCCCAGCGCATCGTCGAGATCCACCGGTCGTTCCGGGTGGAGCCCCTGGTCCCGGCCGGCATCGGCGAGCTGCGGAACCTCTTCGTCGGGGAGGAGCGGTGAGCCCCTACGGCGCGGACCCCGGCACGTACTTCTTCCTCAGCTACGCCCACTCCGCGCCGCCGCAGGGCGCGCGGACCGACACCGACGTCTGGGTACGCCGGTTCTTCACCGACCTGTCCGCGGCCGTCGCCGAGCGGGCCCGCCCGACGCCCGGGATGCGGATCGGCTTCTTCGACCAGCATATCCCGGTCGGGGCGGACTGGAAGGCCGCGCTGGCCGAGGCGATCAGCGGCGCGCAGGTCTTCGTCCCGCTCTACTCCCCGGGCTACTTCCGGCGCCCGTGGGCGCTCGGCGAGCAGGAGTCGTTCCGGGCCCGGCTCGCCGCGGCCGGGGCGGCCGGCGACCCGGCCGGGCACGTCGCCCCGGTGCTCTGGATCCCCTTCCCGTACGGCGAGTCCGGCCCCGAGCTGGCGGCGGCCCTGGAGCGGGGCCGGCGGATACCCGGGTACGCCGAGAACGGCGTCCGGGCGCTGTGCATGCTGTCGGCCTACGCCGACCCGTACCAGGACCTGTTGGAAGGGTTGGCCCGGCACATCGTGGACGTCGCCGAGCGGCATCCGCTCGCCCCCTCCCGGGCGCCCGGCCTGGACGAGGTGGCCCGGCCGGTGCCCGGCGACCCGGACCTGGTGGTGGCCGTCCTGGCCCCCACCCGCGACCGGCTCCCGCCCGGCCGGGCCGTCGGGCCGTACGCCGGCACCGGCCGGTCCTGGCGCCCCTTCGGTGACCAGCAGGAGCTGCCGGTCGCCGAGTACGCCGCGAGCACCGCGGAACGGCTCGGCCTGTCGGCGCGGACCGTCGACTTCGACGGGGCGGGCGAGCTGCTCGACCGGCGCCCGGCGGTGCTGCTGATCGATCCGTGGCTCGCCGCGGCGCCCGGCGCGGTGGGTTCCCTGGTCGGCGCGGTACGCGGGCTGCGGCCCTGGGTGGTGCCCCTGGTGGTCACCGACGGCGACGACCCGCAGGACGCCACGCGACTCGCCGAGGACGTCACGGACATGTTGCACAATGCGGGCGTGCCCCAGGTCAAGCAGGCCCGGAGCGTGACGGAGTTCGCCGGCCTCATCCCCGCGCTGGTCACCGAGGCCCGCCGGCAGTACCTGAAACACGGCCCGGTGACGGAGTTCCCGCCGCCGCCCCAGCCACCCCCCAGCCTGCGGCACGGGCCGGAGCCGCGTCCCCGCCCCGGCACCCGCCTCGACCCGCCGCCCGCCCACGACGATCCGGCGTCGCCGCGTACCCACGGAGAGAACCGATGAGCAACGATCGCGAAGGTCAGGTCGTCACGTTCTACTCGTTCAAGGGTGGTACGGGCCGGACCATGGCGCTGGCCAACGTGGCCTGGATCCTGGCCGCCAACGGCCGGCGGGTGCTGGTCGCCGACTGGGACCTGGAATCCCCCGGCCTGCACCGCTTCTTCCACCCGTTCCTCGACGCCGAGGCGATCCAGAACACCAGCGGCGTCATCGACATGATCCGCGACTACGAGTGGGAGACCACCCGCACCGTGGACCGGCCCGACCGCTGGGTCGAGCAGTTCGCCCGGGTCGGCCGGCACGCGTTCTCGCTGCGCTGGGACTTCCCCGACGGCGGCAGCCTGGACTTCCTCTCCGCCGGCCGGCAGAACAGCGACTACGCCGTCTCGGTCAGCGGCCTGGACTGGGACAACTTCTACAACCGACTGGGCGGCGCCCAGTTCTTCGAGGCGCTGCGCGCCGACATGAAGCGCGAGTACGACTACACCCTGATCGACAGCCGCACCGGCCTCAGCGACGTCGCCGACATCTGCACCCTGCACCTGCCGGACACCCTGGTCGACTGCTTCACCCTCAGCGACCAGGGCATCGAGGGGGCGGCCGGGGTGGCCCGCTCGGTCCGGGACCGGTTCCGTCGCCGACCGATCCGGATCCTGCCGGTGCCGATGCGGGTCGACCAGGCCGAAAAGGAGAAGGCCGAGGCCGGCCGGTCGCTGGCCATGCGCCGGTTCCTCGGGCTGCCCTCCGGGATGACCGAGCCGGAACGCCGGCGCTACTGGGCGGCGGTGGAGGTGCCCTACCGGCCGTTCTACGCCTACGAGGAGACCCTGGCCACCTTCGGCGACCCGCCCGGCTCGCCGACCTCGCTGCTGGCCGCGTTCGAGACGCTGACCGGGATCCTCACCGACGGCGAGGTGAGCGCGCTGCCGGTGATGGTGGAGTCCGTCCGAGAACGGGGCAAGGCCCGGTTCCGCCGCCGCGCCGAGGCCGTCGACGACCAGATCGTGCTCCGCTACGCCCCGGAGGACGCGGTCTGGGCGGAGTGGCTGGAACGGGTGCTCAGCTCCGCCGGGATGCGGGTGGTCGACCCCGGCTCGGCGGTCGGCTCGGCGGCCACCCCGGCGCCCCGGACCCTGACCGTGGTCTCCCCGGCCTACCTGGCCACCCCGCCGGGCGGCCTGCCGCCCCGCGAGCCGAGCACCGGCTCGACCGCCCTCGCCGTCTACGTGGCCGACCTGCGCCCGCTGGCCGAGTTCCCGGCGCAGTCCGCCACCCACCTGGTAAACGTCAGCGCCGAGACGGCGGTGGAGCGGGTGCTGCGGCTGGTCGGCCGGCCGGTGCCGGCCGCCGCCCAGGGCGCGCCGGCCGGCGGCACCCGCTACCCGGGCGCCGATCCGATCGTCTTCAACGCCCCCAACCGCAACGCCCGGTTCACCGGCCGGGAGGACGACCTGGCCGAGCTGCGCCGGCAACTGCAGAGCGGGCGCAGCGCGGTGGTGCTCCCCGTCGCCCTCCAGGGCATGGGCGGCGTCGGCAAGACCCAGCTCGCCCTCGAGTACGTCTACCGCTACCGCGGCGCGTACGACGTGGTCTGGTGGATCGTGGCGGACCCGCCGCAGTTCGTCGACACCGCCCTGGCCGACCTGGGCGCCCGCCTCGACGTGCCGGCCGGCCCGACGCTGCCGGACTCGGTGCGCAACACCCTCCAGGCGCTCGGCCGGGGACGGCCCCACGAACGGTGGCTGGTCGTCTTCGACAACGCCGAGGAGCTGGAGCACATCGAGCAGTTCCTGCCGCAGGGACCGACCGGCCACGTCCTGCTCACCTCCCGCAACCGGGCGTGGGGGGAACGGGCCAACCCGATCCAGGTCGACGTCTTCGACCGGGCGGAGAGCGTCGCGCACCTCGCCCAGCGGGTCCCGGCGATCAGCGCCGAGGAGGCCGACCGGGTGGCCGACGCCCTCGGTGACCTGCCGATCGCGGTCGCCGCCGCGGGCGCCTGGCTGGCCGAGACCGGCACGCCCGTCCCCGACTACCTGCGGCTGATCGAACGGCACGGGCCGAGCGCGCTGTCGGTGGAGGCCACCTGGGACCTGTCGCTCAACCGGCTGCGCGACCAGGCGCCGGCCGCGTACCGGCTGTTGCAGCTCTGCTCGGTGCTCGCGCCGGAGATCGCCCTGGAGCTGATCTACAGCGACGAGATGGCCGCCGCCCTGGTGCCGTACGACCCGGCGGTCTCCGAACGGCTGGTCCGCGGCGCCCTGGTCCAGCAGATCAACCGCCTCGCCCTGCTCAAGCTGGACGTCCAGGGCGGCCGGATCCAGGTGCACCGGCTGTTGCAGGCGGTGGTCCGGGACCGGATGACCACCGAGGAGGTCACCGAGGCCCGGCACCAGGTCCACCTGGTGCTGGCCGCGTCCCGCCCGCGCGGCGACGTCGACGACCCGGGCACCTGGCCCCGGCTGCGGATGCTCTGGCCGCACCTGGAGGTGTCGGAGGCGCTGACCTGCCCCGAGGAGACGGTCCGCCAGCTGCTGATCGACCGGGTGCGCTACCTCTGGCAGCGCGGCGGCCTCAACCAGGCCGACGAGTTCAGCCGGCGGGTCGACGAGATCTGGTCGGCGCAGGCCACCGGCCCGGACGGCGGCGCCGCGCTGCCCCGGCAGCTGCTGCACCTGCGGTTCAACCGGGCGAACATCCTGCGCAGCCTCGGCCGCTTCACCGAGGCGCGGGACCTCGACGAGACGGTCCTCGCCGAGCAGCGGCAGCTCCTCGGCGAGCTGCACCCGCACTCGCTGATGACGGCCGGCAGCCTCGCCGGGGACCTGCGGGCCCTCGGCCGGTACGCCGAGGCGCTGGAACGGGACCGCTCCACCTACGCCTCCTGGGTGCAGGTGCTCGGCGAGGACGACCGGCGGACGTTGAGCGCCGCCAACAACCTGGCCGCCTCCTATCGGCTGGTCGGGGACTACCGGTCGGCGCGGCGCTGGGACGACGAGGTGCACCAGCGGCGCCGGCTGGTGCTGGGCCCGACCAACCCGTACACGTTGCTCTCCGCGGTCCGGCTCGGCGGCGACCTGCGGGAGGCCGGCGAGTACGAGAAGTCGGTGCTCCTGCTCCGCGAGGTCTACGACCGCTACGTCCAGGTGCTGGGCGGCGAGGACCAGCTCACCCTCGTCGCCCAGGTCAACCTGGCGGTCTCGCTGCGCAGCGTGGGCCGGCCCGCCGACGCCGCGCCGATGTTCGAGGCCGCCTACCGGACGCTGACCGAACGGTTCGGGCCGACCAACCCGGACACCGTGGCCTGCCGGTCGAGCCGGGCGGCGAACCTGCTCGCGGTCAACGACGAGGCCCGGGCGTTGAGCGAGATGGCCGCGGTGGCCCGCGCCTACGAGGAGGAGCTGCACCTCGGCCCGACGCACCCGCACACGCTGGCCACGTTGAGCAACCGGTCCGCCGCCGAACGCGCCCTCGGCCGCCGGTCCGAGGCCCGCGGCACCGCCGGCCGGGCGGTGGACGAGCTGCGCAAGGTGCTCGGCCCGGACCATCCGCACACCCTCGCCGCGGAGGTCAACCACGCGGTCTGCCTCGCCGAGGAGGGGGAGTGGGCGCCGGCCCGGGACCGGCTGCGGGACACCGCCGGGCGGCTCACCCACGCCATCGGCGCGACCCACCCGGACACCCTGCGCTGCCTGGGTGACCTCGCCCTGGTCGCCGGCCGGGCCGACGCCGGCGCGGCGGAGGCCGACGTCGACGCCGCCGCCGACCGGCTCGCCGAGGTGATCGGGCAGGAGCACCCGAGCGTGCAGACGCTGCGGGAGCGGCGGCTGGTGGTCCGGGTGATCGACCCGAACCCGTTCTGACCGCGCGCCGCGACCCGGCCGGCCTTCCCGCCTGCCGGGCCGGCTTCCTCGCGGGACCGGCAGGCTTCTCCGCCGGCCTTCCCCCGCCGGGCGGGTTGCGGTCAGAGCTGCGGGGTGGTGGCCAGTTCGGGAGTGGTGAGCCAGGCGAGGGTCTGCGGCAGGATCTCCACCGCGCCGAAGTGCGCGGCGCCGGGCTGCACCTGGACCTCGGCGTTGGCGATCCGGTCCGCCAGCCACCGGGAGTGTGCCACCGGGGAGAAGCGGTCCTGCTCGCCGTGCCAGAGCCGGACTGGCGCCCGGATGGCGCCGAGGTCGAAGTCCCAGGCGCGGCGCAGGGCGAGCACGTCGTCGATCCAGCCGTCCGGGCCGTGCCGCAGGGCCTCGGCGTACATGTCGGTGAGCAGGCGACGGATCGTCACGTCGTCCACCACCCGGATGTCGGACTCGCTGAGTTGCGGCCGGAGCACCTCGAGCAGGGTCATCGGGTCCCGTTGGGCGTTGCGGGCCCGTTCGGTCAACGACAGCTTCAGCTCGGCGGCGTCCTCGTCGGCCAGCCCGAAGTCGTCGACGTTGCCGTCGGTCATGCCGGAGTACCAGTCCAGGTCGGGCGCGCCGGCCGGGGCGAGGCCGACCAGCACCGCGGCCCGGGTCACCCGCTCGGGCAGCAGCGCCGCGCAGGCCAGGGCGTGCGGCCCGCCACCGGAGCGGCCCACCACGGCGAACCGGTCGATGCCGAGCGCGTCGGCGATCGCCGCCACGTCGGCCGCCGCGTCGGCCACCCGACGGCCCTCCTGCCGGTCGGAGTCGCCGTACCCGGGCCGGTCGTAGCAGACCAGGTGCACCCCGAGGCGGTAGAGCACCACCGGACGGGGGCGGGGGCCGCTGCGGCTGCCCGGGGTGCCGTGCAGCAGGAACACCACCGGCCCGTCCGGGGCGCCGGAGGTCTCCACCGCGAGTCGCCGCCCGTCGCCGGCGACGACGATGCGCTCTGCCGCGTTTTGTAGCGTCACGGTGGCCTCCCGCGGGTTCGTCATGTGCTCCCCCGAGTCGGAGACGCGTATCGGTGGTGCAAAGACCCCGAAACCGCCCAGAACACAGTCCTGCTGTGCAGCGTACTGCCCGGCGGATGCCCCCGCCATGGGCCGCCGGGTCAATGCCGGGCGGACGGGTCGGCCGGGTGGGCCGCTACCCTGGTAGCCCGAGGAAAGGGGCGCCGAGCAGGTGGCTAGGACCTACAACGTCGTGACGTACGGCTGCCAGATGAACGTGCACGACTCCGAACGCATCTCCGGCCTGCTGGAGCAGGCGGGATACGTGCGCGCACCCGGCGGGGACGAGACCCCCGACGTGGTGGTCTTCAACACCTGCGCGGTCCGGGAGAACGCCGACAACCGGCTCTACGGCAACCTCGGCCGGCTCCGCCCGGTCAAGGACAAGCACCGCGAGATGCAGATCGCCGTCGGCGGCTGCCTGGCCCAGAAGGACCGCGGCGAGATCGTCCGCAAGGCGCCCTGGGTGGACGTGGTCTTCGGCACCCACAACATCGGCTCGCTGCCGGTGCTGCTGGAGCGGGCCCGGCACAACGCCGCCGCCGAGGTGGAGATCCTGGAGTCCCTCGACGTCTTCCCCTCCACGCTGCCCACCCGCCGCGAGTCGACGTACGCCGGCTGGGTGTCGATCTCGGTGGGCTGCAACAACACCTGCACCTTCTGCATCGTGCCGTCGCTGCGCGGCAAGGAGAAGGATCGCCGCCCCGGCGACATCCTCTCCGAGGTGCGCGCCCTGGTCGACTCCGGTGTGCTGGAGGTGACCCTGCTCGGGCAGAACGTCAACTCCTACGGCGTGGAGTTCGGAGACCGGTACGCGTTCGGCAAGCTGCTGCGTGCCTGCGGCGACATCGACGGCCTGGAGCGGGTCCGGTTCACCAGCCCGCACCCGAAGGACTTCACCGACGACGTGATCGCCGCGATGGCCGAGACACCGAACGTCTGCCACTCGCTGCACATGCCGTTGCAGTCCGGCTCCGACGACGTGCTCAGGGCGATGCGCCGGTCGTACCGGTCGGAGAAATACCTCGGCATCATCTCCAAGGTGCGGGCGGCGATGCCCGACGCGGCGATCACCACCGACATCATCGTCGGCTTCCCCGGTGAGACCGAGGACGACTTCCAGCGCACCCTGGACGTGGTGCGCGAGTCCCGGTTCTCCTCGGCGTTCACCTTCCAGTACTCCAAGCGCCCCGGCACCCCGGCCGCCACCATGGACGGCCAGCTGCCCAAGCAGGTCGTGCAGGAGCGCTACGACCGGCTGATCGCCACGGTGGAGGAGATCACCTGGGCGGAGAACAAGCGGCTGGTGGGGGAGACCGTCGAGGTGCTGGTCGCCGTCGGCGAGGGGCGCAAGGACGAGCGCACCGGCCGGATGTCCGGCCGGGCCCGCGACGGCCGCCTGGTCCACTTCGACGCCGGCTCGCTGGCCGGGCAGATCCGGCCCGGTGACATCGTGCACACCACCGTCACGTACGCCGCCCCGCACCACCTCAACGCCGACGGGGAGCCGCTGTCGCACCGGCGTACCCGGGCCGGGGACGCGGCCGAGGCGGGCCGTTCCCCGCGTACTCCCGGGGTGTTGCTCGGGCTGCCCACGGTCGGCGCGCCGGCCACGCCGCCGGCACCGGCCGGGGCCTGCTCCGCGCACTGACCGCACTGTCGACGGCCGGGACCCGGTGGGGTCCCGGCCGTCGGCGTCTCAGCAGGCGGCGCCGTTGAGCTTCACCGCGCCCGGCGCGGACGCCGAGCCGTTGGCGGTGAAGCCGATCGTCACCGACGCGCCCGGCGCGAGGGTCCTCGCCCAGTCCGGTGCGGCGGCGGTGACCGTGCTGCCGGACTGGGTGACGGTGGCGTTCCAGCCGCTGGCCAGGGTCACCCCGGACGGCCAGGTCCAGGTCGCGGTCCACGGGTTCAACGTGCCGGTGCCGGTGTTCTTCACCGTCAGCTCACCCTGGAAGCCGCCGGCCCAGGCGTTGGCCTGCTTGTAGCTCGCCGTGCACGCCCCGCTCGGGGTCGGCGTCGTCGGTGACGGGGACGGCGAGGTCGGCGACGGCGACGGCGACGTGGGGGTCGGCGACGGCGAGGTCGGGGTCGGCGACGGGTTGCCACCACCACCCACCGGCGGGATCAGGTACGGCGAGATGATGTCCTGCTTCGCCTGGTTGATCGTCGTCCAGTCGTCGTTGGCGATGCCGCCGGTGTCACCCGAGTTCGGGTTCCACGACCAGTAGGTGAACGACATCCCGTTCACCCCGGTCCCGGTGTACGCCAGCAGGTTCTGCAGCCAGACCTTGTCCTTCGGGTCCTGCAACGTGGTGCCGAACTCGCCCATCATGATCGGCGCGATGTTCTGCTTGTAGAGGTAACCCCAGTACTTGTCCCAGATGCCCGGCATGTTCGCCGGGTACGTCGGGTCGTCGAACCAGGCCTGGTGGTAGACCGAGGTGGCGTACTCGTGCGGCGAGTAGACCAGCCGGTTGGCCACGTTCAGCCGGACCGGGAACTGCCCGGCCTTCGACAGGTTGCCACCCCACCAGCCGCAGTCCTCGTCGTTGCTGGTGTCGCCGTCCCAGACGTTCGACAGGCCGCCGCTGGGGCAGCTCACCCCCTCGACGAAGATCAGCCAGTTCGGCTGCACCCCGAGGATCGCGTTGCCGGCCCGCTCGGCGGCCAGCCGCCAGTCCCGAGCGGTGTCACCGCAGCCCCAGCAGGCGCCGGTCGCGGCCGGGTTGGTGCCCTCGGCGTGCGGCTCGTTGTGCAGGTCGGCGCCGATCACGGTCGGGTTGTTCGCGTACCGCTGGGCGAGCATCTTCCAGTCCGCGATCCAGGTCGCCTCGGAGACCGTCGAGGTGTACCAGAGCGGCGACTGTCCGGCCGAGGTCGGGCGGTGCCGGTCCAGGATGACCCGCATCCCCTTGCCGCCGGCGTAGTCGATGACCTTGTCGAGGATCTGGAGTGGAGAGAGCCCCACCAGGTCCGGGTTGACGAAGTCGTTGATGCCGCTGGCGGTGGCGCCGGGCTTCAGGGCGTCGTTCGAGTACGGGATGCGCAGGGTGTTGTAGCCGAGCCGGGCCATCGTGTCGAGCTGCCCGCGCCACGGGTTGCTCGACCAGAGACCGTGGAACGTCTTGTTGTCGGTCTCCATGCCGAACCAGTTGATGCCGGTGAGCCGGACGGTGGTCCCCGTACTGTCGACGATCTTGCTCCCGCTGGTGTGCAGGTAGCCGGTGCCGGTACCGCCGACAGCGGCGGCGGCCGGGGTGGTGCTGACGGCGGCGGCGACGAGGACGCCGGCCGCGGCGGTGGCGAGCACGGTGAGCGCGCCACCGAGGGCGGTGGGTCGGTGCATCGGAGCTCCACTTCGGATGTCCGCGCGGCACAGCCGCCGCGGACGGTTGGACCAGGAGGACGGCCCGCCCGTCATCGGGTACGCGCGCAGCGCACGACGGGCCGGTCACGTGGACGGCCACTCGCGAAGGGGAGCACCGGCGCTCTCCGCCGGCCGATCGGCCGCCGGTGCCCTCGTGCCGGTGTCGGAACCTGGCTCCGAGCCCCATTCTGATCAGCCCACCTCGATGCGTCAACCGCCACCTCCCTCCCCTCCGGATCGGCCGCCGCAACTTCGGGGAAGTTGCCGCCTCCGGCCGGGTCGAGGCAGCTTCTTCGGTGAAGTTGCGCCGATCTTGGGCGTGGGGGGACATGCGGAAGCCCCCGGCCCGTGAGGGGCGGGGGCTTCCGGGGGTGGTACGGGTCAGCCGGCCTGTTCGGCGAGCTGGAGGAACTGGCGCTTGGAGGCGAGGGCCTGCTCGGCCTCCTTGACCCGGCGGGCGTCACCGGCGGCCTGCGCGCGGGCCAGCCGCTCCTCGGCCTCCGCGACCTGCGCCCGCATCTGGGCCAGCAGCGGGTTGTCCTCCTTGGTGGTACGCCGCCACGCCGAGTCCATCACCTCGCGGACCTTGTCGTCGATGGCGCGCAGCCGGCGCTCCAGCCCGGCGGCGGCCTCGCGGGGCACCCGACCGGCCTCGTGCCACTGCGCCTGGATCTCCCGCAGCTTGGCCTGGGCGCCCTTCGGGTCGCCGTCGACGTCGAGCGCCTCGGCCTCGGCCAGCAGCGCCTGCTTGCGCTCCAGGTTGACCTTCTGCTCGTTGTCCCGGGCGGAGAAGACCTCGCTGCGGCGGCTGAAGAAGGCGTCCTGGGCGGCCCGGAACTTCTCCCAGAGCTTCTGCTCGGCCTCCTTGGAAGCCCGCGGCGCGGCCTTCCACTGGTTCATCAGCTCCTTGAGCTGGTTTGCGGTGGCCGCCCACTCGGTGGAGTCCTTGAGCTTCTCGGCCTCGGCGACCAGCTCCTCCTTGACCTGCTGCGCCTGCTTGCGCTGCTGGTCCAGGGTGGCAAAGTGGGCGCCGCGCCGGCGGGTGAAGCCGTCCCGGGCGGCGGCGAACCGCTTCCAGAGCTCACCGTCGGCCTTCTTGTCGACCCCGCGGATGGTCTTCCACTCGTCGAGGATCTCCTTGAGCCGGTCCCCGGCGGTCTTCCAGCCGGTCGACTCGGCGGCCAGCTTCTCCGCCTCCTCCACCAGGGCGGTCTTGCGGGCCAGCGCCTCGGTACGGGCGGCGTCGCGGGCGGCACGGGCCTCCCCGGCCTTCTCCTCGGCCACCACGGCGAGCTTGTCCAGCCGCGCCACCAGGGCGTCGATGTCGCCGACGACGTGCGCCTCGGGCAGCGTGGCCCGGATCCGCTTGATCGTGGTCAGCGAGTGGCCGGCGTCCGCGGCGCCCGAGTTGAGCCGCGCCTCGGTCAGGTCAACCTCGGTGACCAGGTCGGCGTAGCGGCGGGCGAAGTGGGCCAACCCCTCCTCGGGCGCCCCCGCCTGCCAGGATCCGACCACCCGCTCGCCCTCGGCGGTCTTGACGTAGACGGTGCCGTCCTCGTCCACCCGTCCGAAGGCAGTCCAGTCGCTCATGTGCCCATCCTCGTTCTCCCGGCGTCGACGGGACACCCCCGCGACGCCGCCACGGCGCAGCCAAGTTACTTCGGGCATTGTCACAGGTCCGACCCGGTGCGTGTCGAGCGCCTGTCGTCGACCGTGACCATACGGTGTCGTTAGGCCCTGATGGGGGTATCCGCGCGGGACGTATCGGTCATCCGACCGCCGGAAAGTGGCATGGCCCACTCCCTCACCCCCTGCCCGGGGTTGACCGCTACCTGTCCACAGTGCCGCCGCCCGCCGCCCGCCGCCCGCTGTTGCCGCGCCAGCGGTGCAACCGGGCCGATCCGCTCCCCGGGGCGGAGCCGGGCGGGCCGCCGGGGCCGCTACCGTTGCCTGGTGCCCCTGGTCGCCGCCGCCGTCTGCCCGCATCCGCCGCTGCTCGTCCCCGAGCTGGCCGGCGCCGCCGCCCCTGAGCTGGCCGAGCTGCGCGACGCCTGCGCCGCCGCCGTCGCCGGTCTCCTCGCCGCCGATCCCGACGAGCTTCTCCTGGTCGGCGACGGGCCCACCACCACCCGGTTCGATCCCGCCGACTCCGGCTCGCTGCGGGCGTACGGGCTGGACCGGGCGGTCCGGCTGTGGAAGGTCAACTGTGCCGGAGCCGAGCGGCTGCCGCTGAGCCTGACCATCGGCGCCTGGCTGCTCGGCCGCATCGGCACCGAGCTGCCCCGGACGGCCCGTTCGGTCGCCGCCGACGCGTCGCCGGACGAGTGCGCCGAGCTCGGGGCGGCCCTCATGGCCGATTCCGAGCGCCGGACGGCGTTGCTGGTGCTGGGGGACGGGTCGGCCTGCCGGGGCACCAGGGCGCCCGGTTACGACGACCCGCGCGCCGAGCCGTACGACGAGGGGGTGGCCCGGGCCCTGGCCGACGCGGACACCGCCGCCCTGCTCGGCCTGGACCCGATGGTCGGCGCGGAGCTGCGGGTGGCCGGCCGCGCGTCCTGGCAGGTGCTGGCCGGTGCGGTCCGCGCGGCGGGTGGCGACTGGCGCGGTGAGCTGCGCCACTACTCCGTGCCCTACGGCGTCGCCTACTTCGTGGCCTCCTGGGGGCGGGCGTGACCGGCGGCGTGGTGGCCGTGGTCGGGCCGACCGCGGCGGGCAAGTCGGCGCTGAGCATCGCCCTGGCGCACGCCCTCGACGGCGAGGTGGTCAACGCCGACTCGATGCAGCTCTACCGGGGCATGGACATCGGGACGGCGAAGCTGACCCCGGCGGAGCGGGAGGGGGTGCCACACCACCTGCTGGACATCTGGGCGGTCACCGAGCCGGCCAGTGTCGCCGAATACCAGCGGCTGGCCCGGGCGGCGGTCGACGACATCCTGGCCCGGGGCAGGGTTCCGCTGCTGGTGGGCGGCTCGGGGCTGTACGTCCGCGCGGTGCTGGAGCGGTTCGAGTTCCCCGGCACCGATCCCGCCGTCCGGGACCGGTTGGAGGCCGAGCTGGCCGAGACCGGCCCGGGCCCGCTCCACGAGCGGCTGCGCGCGGCCGATCCGGCTGCGGCGGCCGGCATCCTGCCCGGCAACGGCCGGCGGATCGTCCGGGCCCTGGAGGTGATCGAGTTGACCGGCGCGCCGTTCACCGCGTCGCTGCCCGAGCCGACGCCCTACTACCCGTCGGTGCAGCTCGGCGTCGACCTGGACACCGCACTGTTGGACGAGCGGATCGCGCTGCGGGTGGATCGGATGTGGGCCGACGGGCTGGTCGCCGAGACCCGCGGGCTGGCCGGCCGTGGGCTGGCCGAGGGGCGGACCGCCGGCCGGGCGCTCGGCTACCAGCAGGTGCTGCGCTTCCTGGCCGGTGAACTGACCGAGGCGCAGGCGCACGACGAGACGATCCGGGCCACCCGGCGCTTCGTGCGCCGGCAGCGTTCCTGGTTCCGTCGTGACCCGCGGATCCACTGGCTGGACTCCGCCACCGACGAGCTTGTCGACACTGCCCTGCGGCTGGTCGCCGAGCATCGGCCATGATGGGAGCGTGGAGTTCACCAAGGGGCACGGCACCGGCAACGACTTCGTCATCCTGCCCGACCCGGACGGCGCCCTCGACCTGACGCCCGAGCTGGTCGCGGCGATCTGCGACCGCCGGCGGGGCGTCGGCGGCGACGGCGTACTGCGGGTGGTCCGGGCCGCCAAGCACCCCGACGGCGCGGCCCTGGCCGGCGAGGCCGAGTGGTTCATGGACTACTGGAACTCCGACGGCTCGTTCGCCGAGATGTGCGGCAACGGCGCCCGGGTCTTCGTCCGCTACCTGCTCGCCACCGGGCTGGCCGAGCCGGACGGCGCGGCGCTACCGGTGGCCACCCGGGCCGGCGTGGTGCGCGCCCGCGTCGAGGGGGACGCCATCGCCGTCGAGATGCGCCGCCCCCGGCTGTACGACGCGTCGACCGCGGCCCTGGGCGGCCTGACCCTGCCCGGCACGGCCGTCGACGTCGGCAACCCGCACCTGGTCTGCCCGCTGCCGGCCGGCCTGGACCTGGCCGCGCTCGATCTGGGCCGCGCGCCGGACTTCGACCCGGCGGTCTTCCCGGCCGGGGTGAACGTCGAGTTCACCGCGCCCGGCGAGCCGGTGGCCGGCGTCGACGGTCACGTGCTGATGCGGGTCTACGAGCGCGGCTCCGCCGAGACGCTCTCCTGCGGCACCGGTGCGTGCGCGGTCGGCGCCGTGGCCCTGCGTGACCTCGGCCGGGACACCGGCGTGATGGCCGTCGACGTCCCCGGCGGCCGCCTCACGGTCACCGTCACCGACGACACCTGCTGGCTATCCGGCCCCGCCGTCCTGGTCGCCGCCGGCGCCCTCGACCCCGCCACCCTGACCCGCTGATCCCCCCACCCCTGTCCACACCGCACCCGCACCGCGCCTGCACCGCACCCGCACCGCGCCTGCACCCTGGCCGCGCGGCGCCCGCACCCCGGCCGCGCGGCGCCCGCACCCCGGCCGGACGGCGCCCACACCCGCCCACACCCCACCCCACGGCGCTTCGATCAAGGGCTTTGCGTCACCCCACCCCGCAAAATCCGACCCAAACTCCTTGATCAACGGAGAGCGGCTCGTTGATCATGAGGTTAGCGGTTGGCTTCGTCCCGGTTTGGGACAGCGAACCTCATGATCAACGGGCCGGGGCCGGGGTCGGGGCCGGGGCCGGGGGCCGGCCGAGGTCGGGGCCGGGGGCCGGGGCGGGGCCGGGGCCGGGGGCCGGGGCGGGGCCGGGTCAGGGGGTGGCGGAGGCTTCGGCGGCGATCTCGGGGAGGTCGGCCGGGGCCGGCGGGGTGGTGGGGGCCGGCGCCGGGGTGGCGTTCGGGTCCGCGGGGGAGGGGTCGGCCGGGGTCAGGATGTTGGCCGGGTTCTGGGCGGCGGCGCGGACGGCGGCGGCGACCGCCGGGGCCACCCGCGAGTCGAAGACGCTGGGCACGATCACCGTCGGGTTGATCTTCTCCTCGCCCACCACGTCGGCGATCGCCCGGGCGGCGGCCAGGGCCATCTCCTCGGTGAACTCCTCCGCGTGCGCGTCGAGCATGCCCCGGAAGACGCCGGGGAAGGCGAGCACGTTGTTGATCTGGTTGGGCTGGTCGGAGCGGCCGGTCGCCACGATGGCGGCGTGCTTGCGGGCCTCCCGCGGGTCGACCTCCGGGTCCGGGTTGGCCAGCGCGAAGACGATCGAGTCCTTGGCCATCGCGGCCACGTCGTCGCCGGTGAGCAGGTTGGGCGCGCTGACCCCGATGAAGACGTCGGCGCCGCGGACCGCCCCGGCCAGATCGCCTGCGTAGCCGGCCTTGTTGGTGTTGTCGGCCAGCCACTGCCAGGCCGGGTTGAGCCCGGTCATCCCGCGGTGCAGGGCGCCCTGCCGGTCGTACGCGATGATGTCGCCGACGCCCTGGCGCAGCAGCAGCTTCATGATCGCGGTGCCGGCCGCGCCGGCGCCGGAGACCACGACCCGGACGTCCGCGAGCTGCTTGCCCACGACGCGCAGCGCGTTGGTCAGCGCGGCGAGCACGCAGATCGCGGTGCCGTGCTGGTCGTCGTGGAAGACCGGGATGTCCAGCAGCTCGCGCAGCCGGGCCTCGATCTCGAAGCAGCGCGGCGCGGCGATGTCCTCCAGGTTGATCCCGCCGTACGCGGGCGCGATGGCCTTGACGATGGCGACGATCTCGTCGGTGTCCTGGGTGTCGAGCACCACCGGCCAGGCGTCCACCCCGCCGAAGCGCTTGAAGAGCGCGGCCTTGCCCTCCATCACCGGCAGCGAGGCGGCCGGGCCGAGGTTGCCCAGGCCCAGCACGGCGGAGCCGTCGCTGACCACGGCGACGGTGTTGCGCTTGATGGTGAGCCGGCGGGCGTCGGCGGGGTTCTCGGCGATCGCCTGGCAGACCCGGGCGACCCCGGGGGTGTACGCGCGGGACAGCTCGTCTCGGGTGCGCAGCGACACCTTGGAGTTGACCTCGATCTTGCCGCCGAGGTGGAGCAGGAAGGTGCGGTCGGAGACCTTGCGGACGTCCACGCCGTCCAGCGCGGTGAGCGCGTCGACCACCTGGTCGGCGTGGCTGGCGTCGGCGGTGTCGCAGGTCAGGTCGACGATCACGTTGGTGGGGTCGGAGTCGACCACGTCCAGCGCGGTGACGATCGCGCCGGCCTCGCCGACGGCGGTGGTGAGCCGGCCGATCGACGACGCGTCCGCGGGGACCGCGATCCGGATGGTGATCGAGAATCCGGCACTCGGCAGTCGGGTGATGGCCACGGAACAATTCTCCTCGTCAACGCTGACAGCTCGACTCGCATTTCTACCCGCCCGACCGGCGCTGCCGGTATCCGCCCCCGCTACCGGCGGGTACGAACCCGGGCATATAGCGGGTGCGTCCGGCGTTGCCACATGTCAGGATTACTGATACGCGCCGGAAACACCCCGGCAGCGGACATAAACGACAGGAGACGCGGCTTGCGCGACGAGGAGACCTACCTCACCTACACCGACGACGACGAGACCGACGCCACCACCGGCGAGTTCGAGCTCTCGGAGCGGCAGGCACTACGGCGGGTCCCCGGTCTCTCCACCGAGCTCACCGACATCACCGAGGTCGAGTACCGCCAGCTCCGGCTGGAGCGGGTCGTCCTGGTCGGGGTCTGGACCGAGGGCACCCAGGCGGACGCGGACAACTCCCTCACCGAGTTGGCGGCGCTGGCCGAGACGGCCGGCTCGCAGGTGCTCGAGGGGCTGATCCAGCGCCGCAACCGGCCCGACCCGGCCACCTACGTCGGTCGGGGCAAGGTCGAAGACCTGGGCGCGGTGGTGCTCTCCACCGGTGCCGACACGGTCATCTGTGACGGTGAGCTCTCCCCGTCGCAGCTGCGCAACCTGGAGCAGCGCACCAAGGTCAAGGTGGTCGACCGGACGGCGCTGATCCTGGACATCTTCGCCCAGCACGCCAAGAGCAAGGAAGGTAAGGCCCAGGTCGAGCTGGCCCAGCTCGAATACCTGCTGCCCCGGCTGCGCGGTTGGGGTGAGACCCTCTCCCGGCAGAGCGGTGGTTCCGGCCGGGGTGGCGGCGCCGGCGGCGGCGTGGGTCTGCGTGGTCCCGGTGAGACCAAGCTGGAGACCGACCGGCGCCGGATCCGCAACCGTATCGCCCGGCTGCGCCGGGAGATCAAGGGCATGAAGACGGTACGCCAGACCAAGCGCGCCCGGCGTTCCCGCAACGCGGTGCCCGCGGTGGCGATCGCCGGCTACACCAACGCCGGCAAGTCCAGCCTGCTCAACCGCCTGACCGGGGCCGGGGTGCTGGTCGAGAACGCGCTCTTCGCCACCCTCGACCCGACCACCCGCAAGGCGACCACCGCCGACGGCCGGCTCTACACCCTCTCCGACACCGTCGGTTTCGTCCGGCACCTGCCGCACCAGATCGTCGAGGCGTTCCGCTCGACGCTGGAGGAGGTCGCCGACTCCGACCTGGTGGTGCACGTCGTCGACGGCACCCACCCGGATCCGGAGGAGCAGGTCCGCGCGGTCCGCGAGGTGCTCGCCGAGGTGGGGGCCGACCGGCTGCCGGAGCTGCTGGTGGTCAACAAGACCGACGCGGCCAACGAGGACGAGCTGCTCCGGCTCAAGCGGCTCTGGCCGGAGGCGGTCTTCGTGTCGGCCCGCGCCGGCCGGGGGATCGACGGGCTGCGCGCCGCCATCGAGGCACGCCTGCCCCGCCCGGCGGTGGAGGTCCGCGCGGTCCTGCCGTACGACCGGGGTGACCTGGTCGCCCGGCTGCACCGGCAGGGCGAGGTGCTGAGCACCGCGCACCTGCCGGAGGGCACGCTGCTGCACGTACGGGTCAACGAGGCGCTCGCCGCCGAGCTGGCGCCGTTCGCCAGGACGGAGCAGGAGGCGGTGGCGGCCGTCCGGTGACCGACTGCGGCGTCATCCGGCGGTCGGGGCGGGCATGCGACACTGGTCGAATGCGCCGCGCTGTTTCCTCGGTCACGGTTGCCCTCGGCCTACTGGGGGCGACCGTGGCGTTCTCCGGTGTCGTCCAGGCGGCCCCGGCGTCCTCCGCGCCCGTCCCCGGCAAGAAGCGTTGCACCGTCACCGACGAGCGGCTGCGCGAGCTCTCCGGCCTGGTGGCCACCAAGTCGGGCTACGTGGTGATCAACGACGGCACCGACAAGGAGAGCCAGAAGCGGGTCTTCTTCCTCGACACGAAGTGCGAGATCGCCAAGGACCCGGTGCGCTACTCCGCCCAGGGGCCGAAGGACACCGAGGACCTGGCCCTCTCGCCGGACAAGAGGACGCTCTGGATCGCCGACACCGGTGACAACATCACCAGCACCGAGCGCCGTACCCGGGTCGCGGTCTGGAGCATGCCGGCCGACGGCTCGGAGCGGCCGGTGCTGCACCGCCTGTCGTATCCGGAGGGTAAGCCGCACGACGCCGAGGCGCTGCTGATCGGCGCGAACGGGCTGCCGCTGGTCATCACGAAGGTGCCGAGCGGCCCGGCCGAGATCTACACGCCGACCGGCAAGCTGAAGACCGGCGACACCGACCCGGTGCCGATGAAGAAGGTCGGCCAGATCACCCTGCCGAAGACCAACACCGACAACCGGCTGGGTGCCTTCGGCCGGGTCTCGGTCACCGGCGCCGCCCGGTCCCCGGACGGCAAGCGGGTGGTGCTGCGCACCTACGCCGACGCCTTCGAGTACGACGTGGCCGGCGACGACCTGGTCGGCGCGCTGACCACCGGCAAGCCCCAGGTGACGCCGCTGACCGACCCGTTCGGTGAGGCGATCTCCTACACCCCCGACGGGAAGCTCTTCGTCACCGTCTCCGACGGTGGCGAGCTGGCCCCGGACGACCCGATCGACATCCTCGCCTACACCCCGTCGAAGACCGGCGCGGAGGCGCTCGCCGCCGAGGGCGGCGACCCGGCCGCGAAGCCGAAGGCGGAGCAGTCCTGGTTCTCCTCGCTGAGCCTGAACCAGATCACCTACCTGATCGCCGCCGTCGGTGTGCTGGGCGCGCTGCTGGTCGGCGCGGGGATCTTCGGCATCCTGCGGGCGCGTAAGCAGCGCCCCGCCGGCCCGGGCCGGGACGACACCGACCAGCCGGACCGTGACCAGCCCGGCCACCTCGCCGACCCGCACGACGGGTCGGGCGACTGGGCGGGCACGGGATACGGCGCCGCCGCGCCGTCGGGTGGCGTGTACGGCGCCCCACCGCCGGTGGGCGCCGGGTCGGGCCGCAACGGCACTCCGGTCAACGGCGGGTCGGGTCGGGCCCCGGGCCAGGGTGCCGGTGGCGGCGTCTACGGCGGCGGTGACCGGCCGGCCGGTGGCGGCGTCTACGGCGGCGGCGGCGGTGGCCGGCCGGCCGGCGGCGGAGTCTACGGCGGTGGCCGCCCGGCGGAGGCCGGTGGCGGTGGCCGCAGCGGTGGCGGTGGCGTGTACGGCGGTCAGCCCGCCGGTGGTCCGCCGCCGGCCGAACCGCCGGCGGGCGGTCGGGGCGGCGTCTACGGCGGCGCCGGCCGGGCCGAGCCCCCGCGACGTGCCGAGCCGCCGCGCCGGGGCGACCGCCCGTACGGGGATTCCGGGCCGGGCCGGGGCGGCGACGAGAACGGCCGGCACGGTGAGGGCCGGGGTGGTGGCCAGTACGGCGGCTACGGCGGCCGGGAACAGCACCGGGGCGACCGCTACTGACGACACGAAGCGGCCCGGGTCACCACCTGCGTGAGGTGGTGACCCGGGCCGACGTGGGTACGGGTCAGATCCGGCGGAGCACCGCGACGACCCGACCCATGATGGTGGCGTCGTCGCCCGGGATCGGGTCGAAGGCCGGGTTCTGCGGCATCAGCCAGACGTGGCCGTCGCGTCGCCGGTAGGTCTTCACGGTCGCCTCACCGTCGAGCATCGCGGCGACGATGTCGCCGGCCTCGGCGTTGGGCTGCTGCCGGACCACCACCCAGTCGCCGTCGCAGATCGCCGCGTCGAGCATCGAGTCGCCCTTGACCTGGAGCATGAAGACCTCGCCCTCACCGACCAGCTCGCGGGGGAGGGGGAAGACGTCCTCCACCGCCTGCTCGGCGAGGATCGGCCCACCGGCGGCGATCCGGCCGAGCATCGGCACGTAGGCCGGGGCGGGGCGCTGGGAGCGGCTCAGCTCGTCGTCGACGGCGTCGGCGGGGGCGCGGACGTCGACCGCGCGGGGGCGGTTCGGGTCGCGGCGCAGGAAGCCCTTCTTCTCCAGCTCCTTGAGCTGGTAGGCGACGCTGGACGGGGAGACCAGCCCGACGGCCTCACCGATCTCCCGCACGCTCGGCGGGTAGCCGTGGCGCTCCACCCAGGTGCGGATGAACTCCAGGATTCGGCGCTGCCGGGCGGTCAGGTCGACCGTGGCCGGGTCGGGAAAGGCGCTGACCACCGGGGTGACCGGGCGCACGGCGGGTTGTCCCGTCCGGCTGCGCGCGGCGCCCCGGCGCCGAGTGGCCGGCGGACCCGCCTCGGCGATCGGCTGCGGGTTCTTCGGCCGGCTGGCCCGGTCCTCGGTCACGTCCGTCCTCCCTGGTCGGCGCTGGGGTGCCTTGGCGGCTCGTGGTGCGTACGGCGGTGCTGCGACCGGATGCGCCGCTCGGGTGCCGTCCGGTTGATCCTGACCGTATAGGTGAGATCGGTCATTTTCAAACATCTGTACGACATCTCTCGGCGTGTCGGGCCGAAATCCTGGAATTCCGAACACCTGTTCTGCTAAATGGTACGTCGCCGTCGAACGGGTGTTCTATCCGTGGGCGGCGTGACCGCAGCGGGGGGTCCGGCGTTGGGCTCGTCGGCATGGCTGTTCGCGCCGGAGCGGGGGTGGATCTCGGCAGTGATTCACGCGACGCGCCGGACACGCCGACCAACTTGACCACGGTTGGCGGGCGGCATAGGTTCAACCCCTAGATGTAGTAGTTACACGGGCGTCAGTTGCCCATAGGTTGGGTTCGACTACCGACCGCACTCCCGTACCGTCTCCTCCGGCGGCGGCCGTCGACCACGGCCCCGGCGGGTCGACGCGTGCCCGGGCGCGGAGGGTCGGCCCGCGGTCGACGAAGGAGGACAGGCGATGCGGTGTCCGTACTGCCGGCACGCCGACTCCCGGGTGGTCGACTCGCGGGAGGCCGACGACGGCCAGCTCATCCGCCGGCGGCGGTCCTGCCCGGAGTGCGGCAAGCGCTTCACCACGGTGGAGGAGGCGGTCCTCGCGGTGGTCAAGCGCAGCGGGGTGACCGAGCCGTTCAGCCGCACCAAGATCATCGGCGGGGTACGCAAGGCGTGCCAGGGCCGACCGGTCGACGAGGACTCGATCGCGCTGCTCGCCCAGAAGGTCGAGGAGACCGTGCGGGCCAAGGGGGCCGCCGAGCTGCCCAGTCACGAGGTGGGCCTGGCGATCCTGGGCCCGCTGCGCGACCTGGACGAGGTGGCGTACCTGCGGTTCGCCAGCGTCTACCGGTCGTTCGACTCGCTGGCCGACTTCGAGCGCGAGATCGAGACGCTGCGGGCCGCCGCCCGCGCCCGCGAGGGCGCCGCGGCCGGTGCCGGTGCGACCGAGCCCGCCGGGGTCGGGGCGGCGGGGGCCGCCGCCGGCCGTACCACCTGATTTTTCTTTCGGATTTTGACAGTCGACGAGGCGCGGCACGAGACCGCGCAGCGAGGGGGCGGATGAGATGGCGGGGGACGGCGTGACAACGAGCCGGGCGCGCACCAAGAACGGCGCGGGGCTGAAGATCGAGCGGGTCTGGACGACCGAGGGGGTGCACCCCTACGACGAGGTCTCCTGGGAGCGCCGCGACGTCGTCATGACGAACTGGCGGGACGGCTCGATCAACTTCGAGCAGCGCGGGGTGGAGTTCCCCGAGTCCTGGAGCGTCAACGCGGCCAACATCGTGACCACCAAGTACTTCCGGGGCGCCGTCGGCACCCCCGAGCGGGAGTGGTCGCTCAAGCAGCTCATCGACCGGGTGGTCGGCACCTACCGCAAGGCCGGTGAGGAGTACGGCTACTTCGCCACCGCCGCCGACGCGGAGGCCTTCGCCCACGAGCTGACCTGGATGCTGCTCAACCAGGTCTTCAGCTTCAACTCGCCGGTCTGGTTCAACGTCGGCACGCCGTCGCCGCAGCAGGTCAGCGCCTGCTTCATCCTCAGCGTCGACGACTCGATGGACTCCATCCTCGACTGGTACAAGGAGGAGGGGCGGATCTTCCAGGGCGGCTCGGGCGCCGGGGTCAACCTCTCCCGCATCCGTTCCTCCAAGGAGCTGCTCTCCTCCGGCGGCACCGCCTCCGGCCCGGTCAGCTTCATGCGCGGCGCGGACGCCTCCGCCGGCACCATCAAGTCCGGTGGCGCCACCCGGCGCGCGGCCAAGATGGTCATCCTCGACGTCGACCACCCGGACATCGAGGAGTTCGTGGCGACCAAGGCGCGCGAGGAGGACAAGATCCGCGCGCTGCGCGACGCCGGCTTCGACATGGACCTGGGCGGCGCCGACATCGTCAGCGTGCAGTACCAGAACGCCAACAACTCGGTGCGGGTCTCCGACGAGTTCATGACCGCGGTGGAGAACGGCGGCGGCTTCGACCTGCGCGGCCGGCTCGACGGGCAGACCATCGAGACGATCGACGCCACGAAGCTGTTCCGCACCATCTCCCAGGCCGCCTGGGAGTGCGCCGACCCGGGCCTGCAGTACGACGACACGATCAACGACTGGCACACCTGCCCGGAGACCGGGCGGATCACCGCCTCGAACCCGTGCTCCGAATACCTGCACCTGGACAACTCCTCGTGCAACCTGGCCTCGCTGAACCTGATGAAGTTCCTCAAGGCCGACGGCGGCTTCGAGGTGGAGAAGTTCGTCAAGAGCGTCGAGTTCGTCATCACCGCGATGGACATCTCGATCTGCTTCGCCGACTTCCCGACCGAGAAGATCGGCGAGACCACCCGCGCCTACCGGCAGCTCGGCATCGGCTACGCCAACCTCGGCGCGCTGCTGATGGCCACCGGCCTGCCGTACGACTCGGAGCAGGGGCGCTCGGTCGCCGCGGCGATCACCTCGCTGATGACCGGCACCGCGTACCGCCGCTCCGCCGAGCTGGCCGGCGTCGTCGGCCCGTACGACGGCTACGCCCGCAACGCGGAGCCGCACAAGCGGGTCATGCGCAAGCACGCCGCCGCCAACGACGCCATCAAGCCGTTCGGCACGGTCGCCACCGCCATCCAGCGGGAGGCCACCAAGCAGTGGACGCAGGGCAACAAGGTCGGCGACAAGTTCGGCTGGCGCAACTCGCAGGCCAGCGTCCTGGCGCCCACCGGCACCATCGGCTTCATGATGGACTGCGACACCACCGGCGTGGAGCCGGACCTGGCGCTGGTCAAGTTCAAGAAGCTGGTCGGCGGCGGCTCCATGCAGATCGTCAACCAGACCGTCCCGCGCGCCCTGCGCAGCCTCGGCTACCCCGAGGAGCAGGTCGAGGCGATCGTCGAGCACATCGCCGACCACGGCCACGTGGTCGACGCCCCCGGCCTGAAGCCGGAGCACTACCCGGTCTTCGACTGCGCCATGGGTGAGCGGTCCATCGCCCCGATGGGTCACGTGCGGATGATGGCGGCGATCCAGCCGTTCGTCTCCGGCGCCATCTCCAAGACGGTCAACATGCCGGAGGCGGCCACCGTCGAGGACGTCGAGAAGATCTACTTCGAGGGCTGGAAGCTCGGCCTCAAGGCGCTGGCGATCTACCGGGACAACTGCAAGGTCGGCCAGCCCCTCTCGGTGGCCAAGTCCAACAAGGCCAACACGCCGGCCGCCGTCGAGACCGCAGCCGCCGCGCCGGCCGCGGTGGAGAAGGTCGTCGAGTACCGGCCGGTCCGCAAGCGGCTGCCGAAGAAGCGCTCGTCCGAGACGGTCAGCTTCTCCGTCGGCGGAGCCGAGGGCTACCTCACCGCGTCGTCCTACCCGGACGACGGCCTCGGCGAGGTCTTCCTCAAGATGTCCAAGCAGGGCTCCACCCTGGCCGGCGTGATGGACGCCTTCTCGGTGGCCATCAGCATCGGCCTGCAGTACGGCGTCCCGCTGGAGACGTTCGTCAGCAAGTTCACCAACATGCGCTTCGAGCCGGCCGGCATGACCGACGACCCGGACGTGCGGATGGCCGCCTCGGTGATGGACTACATCTTCCGTCGCCTGGCCCTGGACTTCCTGCCGTACGACCGCCGCGCCGAGCTGGGCATCTTCACCGCCAAGGAGCGGGCCGCCCAGCTGCGGGCCGAGGCCGACGCGGAGGCCGGCGGCACCGACCTCACCGCGATGGCCGCCTCCGCCCCGGTCGAGCACGTCGAGCCGAAGACCGGCCCGGTCGCCCAGCCGGCGCAGGAGATGGCCGACGTGGCCGCCGCCAAGCCGGCCCCGGCGGTCGGCTCCAGCACCGAACTGCTGGAGGCCGTGATCGGCAAGGCCGCCGACGCGCCGCTCTGCTTCACCTGCGGCACGAAGATGCGCCCGGCCGGTAGCTGCTACGTCTGCGAGGGCTGCGGCTCCACCAGCGGCTGCAGCTGACACACCACACCACGAGGGCCGGCACTGATGTGCCGGCCCTCGTCGGCGTACGGGGTCAGGAGGGGTTGACCTCGTCGAAGAGCGCCAGGGCCTGGGCGGGGTCCGGGCTGACCAGGCGTTCCAGCCCGTCGGCCGTGATCGTCGCCCACCGGCCGGCCCGCGCCCACATCCGTACCTCGAAGGCGCGGACGGCCTCGTCCAGGTCCTCGGGGCCGGCGGCGACTGCCTCGGCGAGTTCGGCGCCCTCCAGCATCGCCAGGTTCGCGCCCGCCCCCAACGGGGGCATCAGGTGGGCGGCGTCGCCCAGCAGCGTCAGCCCGGGCACGTGCGCCCAGGTGTGGGAGACGGGCAGCACGTACAGCGGGCGCGGGACGAAGGTGGTGCCGCGGCGGAGCAGGTCGAGGACGGGATCGGCCCAGCCGGCGAAGAGCGCCAGCAGGCTCTCCCGCACCCCCTCGACGTCGGTCGGGTCCAGGTCCGTGTGCCAGTCCAGCGGGACGCGGAACTGGGCGTACACCTTGACGTGGCCGCCGCTGTTGCGCTGGGCGACCAGACCACGGTTCACGCCGTACCCGGCCAGTGAGCCGTCGCCGACCAGCCGGGCCAGGTCGGGGTGGCGGTCGTCGACCTCGTCGAGGGACGTCTCCACCATGGTGACGCCGGTGTAGTGCGGCGTCGCCGACGAGAGCGCCGGGCGGACCCGCGACCAGGCGCCGTCGGCGCCGACCACCAGGTCGAACGTCTCCTGCCGTCCGTCGGCGAAGTGGACCACGGCGCCGTCCCGGGACCCGGGCACCACCTGTGTCACGCCCCGACCCCACTGGACGTCGAGCGGGCCGAGCAGCAGGTCACGGAGCTGCCCGCGGTCGATCTCGGGATTGGCCGGGTCGTCCGGACTCGCCGGCCAGTCGTGCAGCACCGTCCCGTCGGTGGCCAGGATGCGCATGGCCTGCCCCTCGGGACGGGACAGCGCCCGGAACTCCGCAAGCAGCCCCGCCTTCTCCAACGCGAGCTGGCCCAGGCCCTGGTGCAGGTCCAGCGTGCCGCCCGGCGGGCGGGCGTCGGGGGCGGGATCGCGTTCGAGGACGGTGACGGGGTGGCCGTGGCGGTGCAGGACACGGGCGAAGGTGAGCCCGGCGGGACCCGCGCCGACCACGGCGATACGACGTCTCATGTCGATGCACTGTATTTCCCCGTGCCTGCCGGGGTTGCCCGCCGTCACCGTCTGCGGGCCGTCCTTGGTGGAAGCGGCTGGCCACGCTGTTACGGTCGGCGAAGTGATCGACGACCTGACGATGCGCTTCCTGGACCTGGCCGACCGTGCCATACCCGGTTACGTGCGGGGTCTCTACGTCGTGGGGTCGGCGGCGCTGGGAGCCTGGCAGCCCGGGGTCAGCGACGTGGACGTCGTGATCCTGACGTCTCGTCCCGCCGGTCTCGCCGATCTGAACCAGCTGCGAGCCGTGCACGCCGAGATGCCGGAGCTGCCCCATCTCGACGGGGTCTATCTCGATCCGGCGCTGGCCCAGGTCTGGCCGGTCGACCAGCGGCCGGCGCCGTTCGTGGTGGACGGGCAGTTTTCCAGCGGTGAGCCCTGCGGGGAACTGACCCCGGTCCTCTGGCTGACGCTGCGCCGGTACGGCATTCGGGTACGCGGGCCGGAGGTTCCGGAGCTGGGCGTACGCGTCGACCTCGAGCAACTGCGCCGGTACAACCTGGAGAACCTCCGGGGCTACTGGCGCGGGACTGCTGCCACCCTTTCGGCCACGCTGGCCGACGTACCCGGAGATCAGGCCGTGGATGCCGGCACGGTCGTGTGGTGCGTGCTCGGCCCCGCGCGGCTGCACTACACGCTGGCCCACGTAGACGTGATCTCGAAGGCGGCGGCCGGCGCGTACCTGGGGGAGTTGTTCCCCGAGTACGCCGACCTCGCCCGACGGGCGGTGCGCTGGCGGGCGGGGGAGCCGGAGCGGTTCACCGCAGCGGACCTGGCATTGGCGGGGCGCAGCGTGGACGCGGTGGCCGACGATGCGTGGCGACGCTTCGGAGACTGACCGGAGCACTCACCTCTTGGTAATCATCGAGGTGCCGGAGAGCGCCAGCGAGAACATGCGCGCAAGTGCCGTCCGTACGTCGGGGTCTCGATCAAGCCGTTCCAGCGATTTGAACCGCGCTGGAACGAGGTCGATCGTGGCCAGACCTCCGCCATGCCCGTGTTCGGCCGCTGAGAACAGCAGGAGGCAACGATAGGCCCGTAGATCGCCTCCCCATTCCTCCCGCATGAACGATTGGAGGAGGATGAGGCCCGGGCCGACCTGGCTGCGAAGCGCTCCGACAGACGACCAGCGAGTTCCCCAGCGGCGGTCCTCCGCATCCAGTTGGATCTCGATCAGCGTGTCGAGACTGATCGGGCACACGCGGAAGTCGGGGTCGGCCACGCGGATCAGAGCCATCGGTCAATTCCCTGCCGTATACCGTCCGTCGGTGCCTCGGGGCGGGGCCGGCACTGCTCAACCTGGTAGGCCCGACGGCAGCGCCGGTCGTCAGGTATGTGGTCAGCGATCCTCGTCGCCATCCGTGGCACGGGGTGGCCGGTTGTGCCTTGTCCACTCGTCCACCTCGTCGGCGTCCCAGACGGTCATGCCGATCAGACGCGCGAGGGGTTCGGGGAAGCCGGGCCGGCGGGTGATCTGCAAAACCCGCTGACGCGACACGCCGAAGAGCGCGGCCAACTCGCCGGGCCCGTACAAGCGCGGTCGCTTCACGGCCTGAACGTAAGCGCGTACCCTACTGTGCAAACGTCACTTACAGATTGACAACCCGTCGGATTGATCTGCCGGAGGGCGAATGCGCAGGAAGGTGTCGTACGACGAGTACCTGCTCGCCGTCGCGCTGACCCTGGCCCGCCGGCACCGTCCCACCTGGTCCTGGCGCCGCTGGCGCCGGATCTGTCGCTGCGGCGCGGACCTGCCCTGCCGCGCCCGCCACCGCATTCCGATCCGCCGCGGCCACTGGCCGGGGGAGGAGCAACGATGACCGAGCGCCCGCCGGCAGGCCCGGGCGGTGACCCGGCGTTTCCTGGACGGGCTGCCGTGACCACCCACGGCCCGATCGTTCCGCTGTGGACCTGCGGCGGCTGCGCGGCGCCCTGGCCCTGTGCGACCCGGCGGAAGGAGTTGCGCGCCGAGTTCGACGGCGCGCCGGTCAGCCTGGCCCTCTACCTAGGCTCCTATCTGGTGTGGGCTGCGGAGGATCTCGGGCACGTGCCGGCCGGGCTGCTGCACCAGCGCTTCCTGGGCTGGGTTCGGTGAGCGTCATCCGGCCCGGCGACGAGCGGTATCACTACAGCGACCACTCGCACCGGTGGATACCGCCGGATCCGGACTACGACCAGGAGGCCTGGAACGCCATCGTCCGCCAGCACCAGCAGGAGCACCTGGCCGAGCTGACCAGACCCCCGGCTGGCAGTGGCCGGCGGCGCGCGGGCGGTGGCACATCGGGGCGCGTATCGAGGACATGATGCCCGCCGTTGCACTTGTGCCTGCCACCAACGCGCCTGCCACCCGGAAACGGTACCGCGTGGTACATTTTCGCCATGGAGAAGATCACGCTGCGGGAGTTCCGTGACGGTGCGGGCCGGGTGCTGGAAGGGGTCGAGCGCACCGGCGAGCCGGTCATCATCACCAAGTACGAACGGCCGGTGGCCGTTCTGATCGGCATCGACGAGTGGGAAGAGATCGAGGCGTTCCGTGACCGTCGGGACTCCGCGGTGATCGACCGTTCTCGTGCCGAGGGCCAGTTCGTGCCGCTGTCGGCGGCCCTGGAGTCGCTCGGCGTTGATCCGCGCGAGGTGGAGGCGCTGCTGGCCGAACGGACCAACGGTGAGGCGGCGTGAAGGTCCAGATCGACCGGGACGTGCTGGTCTGGCTGCACAAACAGCCACGCAACGTCTTCCTGACCGTCCTGAGCGCGATCCTCGGACTGGTCTCCGACCCCACGCCACAGAACTCCACCGAGATGCGCGACGGATCCGGACGTCGACTCCGTGTCGGTGATTACCGCGTCCTCTACGGTCTCGATGGCGACGAGCTGACGATTCATGCCGTCGGGCATCGCAAGGACGCCTATTCGTGAGCTGCCCGGATCCAGCGAGTTGGCTGAGCCGCCGCGCCTGACGGGGCAGCGCGCCCGGCCCATCCGGACGAGGATCGGGGGCATGAGGACCGCCGAGACCTACGCAAGGTTCGCCACCGCCGAGGCGCGCGGCGTCTCACCCGCGTACGAGCGCCTGGCGTTGGCCGTGTCCCGCGACCCGGAGCTGCTCGCGCTGCTCGACACGCTGCCCCCGGCCAAGCGGCAACCCAACCTGCTCTTCGGCGTCGTACGCCTGCTCGGCGGCCCGGTCGACGACCCCGCCGCCTTCCACGACTGGACGGTGGCCAACTGGCCGGCCGTCGAAGAGCAGATCCGGGTACGCGCGACGCAGACCAACGAGATCGGCCGGTGCGCCGTGCTGCTGCCGGTGCTGGCGGAGTTGCCGCAGCCGCTCGCGCTGCTGGAGGTCGGCGCGTCCGCCGGCCTGAACCTCTATCCCGACCGGTACGCCTACCGCTACGGCGACCACCGGCTGGGCACCGGCGAACCGGTGCTGGACTGCGAACTCACCGGGACCGCCCCGCCGACCCGGCTGCCCGAGGTGGTGTGGCGGGCCGGCCTGGACCTCAACCCGCTCGACGTCACCGACCCGGCCGACGTGGCCTGGCTGGACGCGCTGATCTGGCCCGAGCACACCCACCGGCGTGAGCGCCTGCGGGCCGCCGCCCCGGTGGCCGCCGCCGAGCCGCCGCTGCTGGTCCGGGGTGACCTGGTCGACGACCTGCCCACCCTCGCGGCGAAGGCGCCGGCCGGCGCGACGCTGGTGGTCTTCCACAGCTCCGTGCTCTACCAGGTGCCCCGGCCGCGCCGGGAGGCCTTCGTCGAGCTGGTCCGCGACCTGCCCGGCCACTGGATCGCCGCCGAGACGCCGGAGGTGCTGCCGCACGCCCAGCTGCCGGAGCCGCCGGACGACGGGATGCGCAACGTGCTCGCGCTGGACGGGCGCCCGCTGGCCTGGACGGCAGGCCACGGCCAGTCCCTCACCTGGTTCGCCTGACGTCCCGCGGGCGGTCCTAGGCGTCCAGCCAGGCGGTGGTGGCGCGTTGCGGGTCGAGTCCCGCACTCGACCCGTGCACCCGGAAGCCCAGCCAGCGCAGGTGCTCCGCCGCCGTGAGATCCGTTCCGCCGGTCGCCTGGTAGTGGCTGACCAGCAGTCGACCACCGGGCGAGACCAGCTCGCGGGCGTGCCGGACCAGCTGCGCCCGGCGGGTCGGCGGCACCAGGTCCAGCAGCAGGTGCACGTAGTTGAAGCGCCGGCCGTCGGCCGGCCGCCACCCGATCGCGTTGCCGACCTCGAACCGGTCCGCCCAGTGCGGCAGGCGCCGCCGGGCCAGCGCCACCAGCCCGGGCGCCAGGTCCACCCCGTACGGGTCCAGCCGGTGGCCGCGCTCGGCCGCCCAGTCCACCACGGACTCCAGCAGCAGCCCGTTGGCGCAGCCCAGGTCGAGGAAGCTGCCGTCGCCGTGCACCCCGTCGACGATCATCTCCCGCAGGGCCCGCCACTGGGCGGCGTCCCCGCCGAAACCGGAGCCGGCCTGCGGGGTGTCCCCGCGCAGGTAGGCCGGCTCCAGCAGGCGTACCGCGTCGGCGTACCAGCTCGTGTCGTCCTGACCGCGCAGCGACCGGGCCGCGTCCCGGACCGCGCGGGCCTGCTCGGGCCGGGCCGCCGTCGCCAGCCGCGCCGCGAGCGCCGCCGCCGGGCCGGTGACCAGCTCCACCGTGGCGTGCGGCCGGCGGCCGGAATACCGGTCACCGTCCAACCAGGCGTACAGGTGGTCGCCGTCGGCGGCGAACGGGTGCACCCGCTGCGGCCGGAACCCGGCCGTCTCCAGCGGGATCCGCAGCGCCGCGTCGAGCAGCCAGTGCTCGCCGGCCCACACCGCCCCGGCGGGTAGTCGCGGCTCACCCCGCCCATCGGGTACGGCCGCGCACGAGCCGTCCGGCAGGAACGGCACCAGGGTCAACCGGCGTACGGCGTCCGACGGCGGGTCGGTCTCGACGAGGCGGTAGGGCACCCGCCCAGCCTGGCCCGCCCGGCCCGCACGGGCCACCGAAATACCGCCCGTGCCCACTAGGGTTGTCGACCATGCCCGAGCCGCACTGGATGACCGAGACCAGGACCGCGTACGACACCGTCGCCGTCGACTACGACCGGCTCATCCCCGAGGTGGTCGAGGGGCCGATGGACCGGGGCATGCTGGCCGCCTTCGCCGAGCAGGTCGGCCGTGCCGGCCCCGCGGCGGAGGTCGGCTGCGGCACCGGGCGGATCACCGCCCACCTGCGCGACCTCGGGCTGGACATCTTCGGGATCGACCTGTCGCCCGGCATGGTGGAGGTGGCCCGCCGCCGGCACCCCGGACTGCGCTTCGAGGTCGGCTCGATGACCGACCTGGGCCTGCCCGACGGTGGCCTCGCCGGACTGGTCGCCTGGTACTCGATCATCCACCTGCCCCCGGAGACACTGCCGGAGGTGTTCGCGGAGTTCCACCGGGTGCTCGCCCCGCGCGGTCGGCTGCTGCTCGCCTTCAAGGCCGGCGGCTGCCTCGACCGCCTCGCCGAGGCGTACGGCCACACCGTCTCCTACGACGTGCACTGGCACTCGTCGGACCGGGTCGTGGACGAGGTGACGGCCGCGGGGTTCACGATCCACGCCCGGCTGGACCGGGAGGCCGAGGGCTTCGACCGGGGTCCGCAGGGGTTCGTGCTGGCCACCCGGCCGGGCGGCGGTACGCGGGCGTGAGCGTCGCACTGTTCGCCCTCGGCGGCACCATCGCGATGGCCGGCACCGGGAGCGGGGGAGTGGTCACCCGGCTCACCGCCGCCGACCTCACCGCCGCCGTCCCGCTGCTGGCCGACACCCCGCTGGACGTGCGGGACGTCGACGCGGTGCCCAGCGCCGCCCTGACGTACCCGCGGATCCTGGACGTGGTCGACGCGGCCGGCGCGGCGGTGGTCGCCGGGGCGACCGGCGTGGTGGTCACCCAGGGCACCGACACCCTGGAGGAGACCGCCTACCTGGCTGACCTGGTGTGGCGGCACCCGGCGCCGCTGGTGGTGACCGGCGCGATGCGCAACCCCACCCTCGCCGGGCCGGACGGGCCGGCGAACCTGCTCGCCGCCGTCCGGGTCGCCGCCGCGCCGGCCGCCCGCGACCTCGGGGTGCTCGTCGCGCTCAACGACGAGGTGCACGCCGCCCGGTACGTCCGCAAGACGCACAGCACCAGCACCGCCACCTTCGCCTCGCCGAACGCCGGGCCGCTCGGCCACCTCGTCGAGGGGCAGGTACGCCTGCTCACCCGGCCGACCCGGCACGAACCGCTGCCGCCGGTGGACCGCGACCGGCTGGCCGGCACCCGGGTGGCGCTGCACACCGTCACCCTCGACGACGACGTCGCCCTGCTCGACGCCGTGGCCGACGGGCGGGACGGGCTGGTGGTGGCCGGGTTCGGCGTCGGGCACGTGCCCCCGGCGTTCGCCCCGGCGTTGGGCGCCCTCGCCGAACGGATCCCGGTGGTGCTCACCTCGCGGACCGGGGCCGGCGCGGTGCTGCGCAACACCTACGGGGCGGTCGGCTCGGAGACCGACCTGCAACGGCGCGGCCTGGTCAACGGTGGGCTGCTCGACCCGTACAAGGCGAAGGTGCTGCTGCGGCTGCTGCTGGCCGGGGGCGCGGACCGCGCGCAGGTGCGAGCCGCCTTCCACCGGCACGGCTGAGCCGGATCCGTAGACTCGCCCGGTGACCGGAGAGCGACGACCGCCGGCGGACCGGCCGCTGACCGAGCCGCACCCGTCCCGGCTGTCGCCGGGACACCCCGACCGGGAGCGGATCCTCGCCGCCCACGCGGCGGCGCTGGCCGCCGGGGAGGCCGGCTACCTCGACCCGGCCACCGGGCTCTTCGTGCTCAGCGCGGGCTTCCTCGCCCGGCGGGGCACCTGCTGTGGGCGAGGCTGCCGGCACTGTCCGTATGTGGACGACTGAGGGGTTCCGCCCGTCCCGGCCAGCCCGTACGGTGGCCGACGGACATCCGGCGGGCATCCGCCGACGACGGCGGAGGTTGAACGTGCACGGGCGGATCGGGCTTGCCGGCGTGGCCGTACCGCTGGCCGCCGTGGTGCTGGTGGCCGGCTGTGCCGATGAGCCGGAACCGATCGCGGTGCCGGCCGCCCCGCCGGCCCGGGTCGAGGCCGTGGCCGCCTCCTCCGGGGGCGCCTGCCGGCTGCTCGACTTCGGGGTGATCCTCGCCCGCACCGGCACCCGGTTCACCGTCGCCGCCGCCAGCACCAGCGGGGACACCCACACCTGCGTGGTACGCGGCGACAAGCCCTGGCCGGAGCTGGCCCTGACGGTCACCGACACGTCGATCGACAAGGAGGCCTTCGCCGCGGACATCCTGCCCGACGAGGGGAAGAAGGTCGCCAAGCTCGGGCAGACCGCCTACCGGCGGACGATCGCCGCGAAGAGCCCGAAGCAGGGGCCGGCGGCGGAGGTCTGCTGGCTGGCCACCGAGGGCCGGCTCGCCAGCCTGCGCTGGACCTTCGGCCCGGGCGCGCAGCGGGCCGCCGCGGAGCAGCACACCACCAGGCTGGTCGCGCTGGCGAAGACGGTGCGGACCCGCTCCCTCTGACCGGCGAGCGGTCAGTGGGCGGCCACGAAGACCCGGGACGCCACCTCGCGGGGCAGCCGGATCCGGTCGCCGGAGCGGTCGATGGAGACCCCGTCGCGCTCCTGCGCCACGGTCACCGTCGCGCCCGGGTCCACGCCCGCGGCGTGCAGCTGGCGCAGCACGTCCGAGTCGGTCTGCACGCTCTCGCAGATCCGCCGCACCACGACCGTGCCGGAGAGGCCCGGGAAGGCCAGGTTGCGCTCGCTCTCCGGGGTGGTGGTCGCCGGCTCCGGGCTGCCCAGCTCCTCCAGGCCCGGGATCGGGTTGCCGTACGGCGAGCGGGTCGGCCGGTTGAGCAGGTCGTAGACCCGCTTCTCCACCGCGTCGCTCATCACGTGCTCCCAGCGGCAGGCCTCCTCGTGGGCCTCCTCGTAGGGCATCCCGATCACGTTGACCAGCAGCAGCTCGGCCAGCCGGTGCTTGCGCATCACCGCCACGGCGGTGCCCCGGCCCTGCTCGGTGAGGGCCAGGTGCCGGTCGCCCTCGACGGTGAGCAGCCCGTCGCGTTCCATCCGGGCGACGGTCTGGCTGACGGTGGGCCCGCTCTGCCGCAGCCGCTCGGCGATCCGCGCGCGCAGCGGCGGCACCCCCTCCTCCTCCAACTCGAGGATGGTGCGCAGGTACATCTCGGTCGTGTCGACTAGTGAGTGGCTGTTTATCTTTATCACCTGTCAGCGAGGACTGAACCGGAGGCTCTAGTGTCTCACGCGCAGCATGGGAGCTGCCACAACCACACGGGGGAGGGTCGCCATGGGTGAGCCCGTACCCCTGCGGTGCGCCATCTACTGCCGGATCTCCCAGGACCGGGAGAGCGAGGAGAAGGGCGTCACCCGCCAGGAGGAGGACTGCCGGGAGCTGGCCGCTGCCCTCGGCTTCGAGGTGGTGCGGGTCTACGTCGACAACGACATCTCCGCCTCCACCCGGACCAAGAAGACCCGACCCGACTACGACGCCATGATGGTCGCCGTCCGGGCCGGCACCATCGACGTGATCGTCGCCTACTCCAACGGCCGGCTCACCCGGCGGCCCCTGGAGCTTGAGGACGTCATCAAGGTCCACGAGCAGACCGGCGTGATGATCCACACGGTCAAGAGCGGCAACGACGATCTGAGCACCGCTGACGGCCGGATGGTGGCCCGGATCAAGGCTGCGGTGGACGCGGCTGAGGTCGAGCGCTCTGCGGAGCGGATCGCCCGAGCCGCCCGGCAGCGCCGGGAGGAGGGGCGGCTGCACGGTGGCGCCCGGACCTTCGGCTACGTCCACGGCTCCCCGCTGGGCTACTGCCAGGAGATCGACCCGGTCGCCCAGAAGGCCATCCGTGACGGCATGGTGCGGCTGTTCCAGACCGGCAAGGTGTCCGAGGTGCGCAAGCTGTGGCAGCGGATGGGGGTGCTGACTCCGCTGGGCAAGGAGTGGCGCAACGACGGCAACGTGGCCCGGACGCTGCGCAATCCCCGCATCGCCGGCCTGGTGGCTCATGAGGGGCAGGTGGTGGGGGAGGGCAACTGGCCCGCGATCATCACCCGGGCGGAGCACGAGGCGATCATCGAAGCCCTCGGCACCCGGGGCGCGAAGAAGACGGGTGGCCCCCCGAGGGCGCGCAAGTACCTGCTGCCGGGCTTCGTGTACTGCCTCTGCGGCACGCCGATGTCGGCCCAGGTGTACGTGCCGCCGGAGGGTAAGACGGGCGGCTACAACCGCTACGTCTGCATCTCCCAGCGGGGTGGCTGCGGGCAGTGCTCGCGTCAGCGTCCGTGGCTGGATGAGGTGGTGCTGGAGTGGGTGGCCGGCGCGATCGAAGGCAAGATCACCGCGTCCGAGGGGCCGGCTGACGACGACCGCAACCCGGCGATCGAGGCGGAGATCCGGGAGCTTCAGGCCGAGATCAAGCGGGTGCAGGCCGGGCAGGCGAAGGGCATCTACACCGACGACGAGGCCCTGGAGGAGATCATCCCCAGGCGCGAGCAGATCCAGTTGCTGCGCGCGAAGCAGGGGGAGCTGGCCAAGGAGGCCGCGCTGGTCCCGATCGACAGGGACCAGGAACTAGAAGACTGGCTTGACGACGACCCTGAGACGCTGCACAGGCGCAGGGAAATCCTGGGCCGCTACGTCAAGCGGATCATCGTCAAGCCAGTCGGCAAGGGCGGCAGCAACGGTTGGGACGGGCCGCCGCCTGAGTCTGTGGTTATCGTGCCTCGCGGCTGATCCGGTCCTTGCGGATCGTCACCGAAGGCTTCGGCGTACCGCTGTCGCCAGACCCCGTCTCAGTAGGGGTAGACCCAGAGCGTGTTGCGCGGCCGGCGCCAGGTCCTCGGGGTCGGGCACGGGCGGGGCGAGCAGAACTCGTGCCGCTCATTCGTCCATCCCGACCGGGCCGCCCTCGTTCGGCCCTTGACGAACCGCGTGCTCCCTGCCCCGATGGTGTTGACTGGACGTCATGTCCGGAACCGAGCCGCTGATCGAGACCGGCCAGCTCGCCGAGGAGCTGGCCCAGCCCGACCCGCCCACCCTGCTCGACGTGCGCTGGCGGCTGACCGGTCCACCGGGCCGTGACGACCACGCCGCCGGTCACCTGGCCGGCGCGGTCTTCGTCGACCTGGACACCGAACTGAGCGGACCGCCCGGCGCCGCCGGCCGGCACCCGCTGCCCGACCCGGCCGCGTTGCAGGCCGCGCTGCGGGCCGCCGGGGTCCGCGCCGGTCACCCCGTCGTCGTGTACGACGGCGGCGACGGCATGTCCGCCGCCCGGGCCTGGTGGACGCTGCGCTGGGCCGGGCACCGACCGGTGCGGGTGCTGCACGGCGGCTATCCGGCCTGGGTCGCCGCCGGCCTGCCGGTCACCACCGAGCCGTCCACCCCGGCCCCCGGCGACGTCACCGTCACCCCCGGCGGGCTGCCGGTCCTCGACGCCGACGCCGCCGCCCGGCTCGCCGCCGACGACCACGGCGTGCTGATCGACGTACGCGCCGCACCCCGCTACCGGGGCGAGACCGAGCCGATCGACCCGGTCGCCGGGCACGTGCCGGGCGCGGTCAACCTGCCCGCCCCGGAGTACGTCACCGACGGCCGGTTCGCCGCCGCCCAGGCGCTGCGGGAGCGGTTCGCCGCCGCCGGGGTGACCGAGGGCACCCCGGTCGGGGCGTACTGCGGCTCCGGGGTGACCGCCGCGCAGGCGGTCCTGGCGCTGCACCTGGCCGGCCGACCGGACGCGGCGCTCTACGTCGGATCGTGGAGCGACTGGGTGGCCGACGCGGACCGTCCGGTGGCGACCGGGGCGACGCCGTAGCGGCGAACCGCAGGTCCGGTGGGCGGTGGGGGGTCCGCGTGCGACGATGGGCGGCATGTCCGACGACACGGTGGTGGTGTGGGACGAGTCCCTGCTCGCCTACGACATGGGTGACCATCCGCTCGACCCGGTCCGGGTGGAGCTGACCGTCGCACTCGCCCGCGAGCTGGGCGTCCTCGACCGTCCCGGGGTCCGCCTGGTCGCGCCGACGCCGGCCGACGACGCGCTGCTCACCCGGGTGCACCACCCCGGCTACCTGGCCGCCGTGCGGGCCGCGCCCGCCGACCCGCTCTTCGCCGGGTACGGGCTGGGCACCTCGGACAATCCCGTCTTCGACGGCATGCACGAGTCCAGCGCGCTGATCGCCGGCGCCAGCGTGGCCGCCGCCGAGGCGGTGTGGCGGGGCGAGGCCCGGCGGGCGGTCAACGTGGCCGGTGGGCTGCACCACGCCATGCCCGACCGGGCGGCCGGCTTTTGCGTCTACAACGACCCGGCCGTGGCCATCGCCCGCCTGCTCGACCTGGGCGCCGAACGGATCGCGTACGTCGACGTCGACGTGCACCACGGCGACGGCGTGCAGCAGGTGTTCTGGGACGACCCGCGGGTGCTCACGGTCAGCCTGCACGAGACCCCGCTGGCGCTCTTCCCCGGCACCGGGTTCCCCGACGAGACCGGCGGCCCGAACGCGGTGGGCAGCGCCGTCAACGTGCCGCTGCCGCCGGGGGTCGGCGACGCCGGCTGGCAGCGGGCCTTCCACGCGATCGTGCCGTCGGTGCTGCGCGCGTTCCGGCCGCAGCTGCTGGTCACCCAGTGCGGCGCCGACGGGCACCGACTCGACCCGCTGGCCGACCTGAACCTGTCGGTGGACGGGCAGCGGGCCACCTACCTGGCCCTGCGGGCGCTCGCCGACGAGCTCTGCGACGGCCGCTGGGTGGCCACCGGTGGCGGCGGGTACGCGCTGGCCGAGGTGGTGCCCCGGGCCTGGACGCATCTGCTGGCGATCGCGAGCGGCGACCCGGTCGACCCGGCCACGCTGACCCCGCCGGCCTGGCGGGAGTTGGCCGCGCGGCGGCTGCCGGGCCGGGAGATCCCGTTGCGGATGACCGACGACGTCGACCCGTCGTACCAGCCCTGGCAGCCGACCGGGGAGCCGAACTCGGTGGACCGGGCGATCGCCGTTGCCCGCAAGGCCGTCTTCCCGCTCTTCGGCCTCGATCCGCACGACCCGCGGGACTGAGCCGGCGGCAGGGGAGGACCGACCGCGTGACCACAGTCGACCAGCCGGTGGACGTGCTGCTCAGCGACGGCACCACCGTCGGGCTGCGCCCGATCCGCCCCGACGACGCGCCGGCCGTCGTGGCGATGCACGGGCGGTTCTCCGAGCGCACCCGCTACCTGCGTTACTTCTCGCCGTACCCGCGGATCCCCGACCGGGACCTGCAACGCTTCGTGGTGGTCGACCACCGCGACCGGGAGGCGTTCGTGGTGCTGGCCGGCGACCGGATCGTCGCCGTCGGCCGGTACGAGCGGCTCGGCCCCGAGTCGCCCGAGGCCGAGGTGGCCTTCGTGGTGGAGGACGCCTACCAGGGCCGGGGGATCGGGTCGGTGCTGCTGGAACACCTCGCCGACGCGGCCCGCCGGCACGGCATCGTGCACTTCGTCGCCGAGGTGCTCCCGGCCAACGGCGCGATGCTGCGGGTCTTCGCCGACTTCGGCTACCAGGTCCAGCGCCAGTACGCCGACGGCGTGGTGCACCTCAGCTTCCCGATCGCCCCCACCGAGGCCACCCTGGAGGTGCAGCGGGGCCGTGAGCACCGCACCGAGGCCCGGTCCATCGCCCGGCTGCTCGCCCCCCGCGCGATCGCCGTCTACGGGGCCAGCACCACCGGGCAGGGCGTCGGCGCGGCCGTCCTCGGGCACCTGCGGGACAGCGGCTTCACCGGCCCCATCGTGCCGGTGCACCCGGGCGCGGCGGTGGTGGCCGGGTTGCCCGCGTACCCGTCGGCGGCCGACGCCGGGGTCACCGTCGACCTGGCGGTGGTGGCGGTGGCCCCCGAGTCGGTGACCGAGGTGGTCGACGACGCAGCCCGGGCCGGCGCGCACGGCCTGGTGGTCATCTCGGCCGGGTTCGCCGAGGCCGGCGCGGAGGGCGCCGCCGCCCAGCGGGCCCTGGTCCGGGCCGCCCACCTGGCCGGCATGCGGGTCGTCGGGCCGAACTGCCTCGGCGTGGCCAACACCGACCCCGCGGTACGCCTCAACGCCACCCTCGCCCCGGTGCTGCCGGCCCCCGGTCGGGTCGGCGTCTTCAGCCAGTCCGGCGCGTTCGGCGTGGCGCTGCTGGCCGAGGCGTCCCGGCGTGGGCTGGGCCTGTCCAGCTTCGTCTCCGCCGGCAACCGGGCCGACGTCTCCGGCAACGACCTGCTGCAGTACTGGCAGGACGACCCCGGCACGAAGGTGATCACCCTCTATCTGGAGACCTTCGGCAACCCGCGCAAGTTCGCCCGGCTGGCCCGGCGGATCGGGCGGACCAAGCCGGTGGTGGCGCTGGCCTCACTGGCCCGGCCGGTGGGGGTCGGTGACGGGCCGGCCCTGGACACCGCCGCGGTCAGCGCCCTGTTCGCGCAGTCCGGGGTGATCCGGGTGGACACCGTCGCCGAACTGCTCGACGTGGGTGTGCTGCTGGACAGCCAACCCCTGCCCGCCGGCCGCCGGGTCGCCGTGGTCGGCAACTCCTCGGCGCTGACCGGGCTGGCCGCCACCGCCTGCGCCGCCGGGGACCTCACCGTCGCCGACGGTTATCCGCACGACGTCGGGCCCCGGGCCGGCGCGGCCGAGTTCGCCGCCGCGCTGGCCGGCGCCGCCGCCGACACCGGCGTCGACGCGGTGGTCGCCGTCTTCGCCCCGCCGCTCCCCGGCCAGCTGGTCGACTCCGAGGGCGACTTCACCACCGCGCTGCCCGACGCGCACGCCGCCGGCAAGCCGGTGGTCGCCACCTTCCTCGCCGGCCGGGTGCCGGCCGGGGTGCCCGCGTACCCGAGCGTCGAGGAGGCGGTACGCGCGCTGGCCCGGGTCACCACGTACGCCGACTGGCTGCGCCGGCCGCCGGGCGTCCTGCCGGAGCTTCACCGGATCGACCCGGCCGCCGGGCAGGCCGCGCTGCGCGCCGACGGCGGCGACCCGGCGGCGCTGCTGCGGGCGTACGGGATCGACGTGGTGGAGTCGGTGCGGGCCGGCACGGCCGACGAGGCGGTCGACGCCGCCGAGCGGCTCGGTTGGCCGGTGGCGTTGAAGGCCGCCGCCCCGGGCCTGCGGCACCGCCTCGACCTGGGTGCGGTCCGCCTCGACCTGGCCGACCCGCTCGCCGTGCGCCGCGCGTACGCCGAGATGGCGCCGGTCTTCGGCGGGGAGGTCCTGGTCCAGCCGATGGTCGCGCCCGGCGTGGCCTGCGTGGTGGAGCTGATGGAGGACCCGGCGTTCGGGCCGGTGGTCGGCTTCGGGCTCGGCGGGGTCGCCACCGAGCTGCTCGGCGACCGGGCCTGGCGGGCCGTGCCGCTGACCGACCGGGACGCCGCCGAACTGGTCGACGAGCCCCGGGCGGCGCCGCTGCTGCGCGGTCACCGGGGCGCCGCGCCGGTCGACCGGGGTGCCCTGGCCGACCTGCTGCTGCGGGTCGGCCGGCTCGCCGACGAGCAGCCCCGGGTCCGTGCGCTCACCCTCAACCCGGTGCTGGCCCGGCCGGACGGCATCTCCGTGCTGCACGCGACGCTGGGCACCGGGGCCGAGGCCCTCCGCCCCGACACCGGCCCCCGCCGGCTGTGAGGAGGGGCCCCTTCTCGGCGCCCGACCGCTACCTGAGGACCAGCTGTCCGAGTTCCTGGGTGCACCGGGTCAGCGCGACGTAGAGGCCGTTCCAGCCGCGCGGTTCCGCGGCGATGCCCTCGGGGTCGACCAGTAGCGTCGCGTCCCACTCCAGCCCCTTGGCCTGGGTCGCGGTGAGTACCGGCACCCCGCTCAGCACCGCGCGGAGTTCGGCGACGCGCCCGGCGGGGGCGACGACGCCGACCGTTCCGCCGTGCCATCGTCGCCGCAGCTCCCGCACGGCCCGGGTGGCGGAGTCGGCGAGCCCGGCGGGGGTGGTCGTGAGCGTCCAGGGCGCGATGCCGGAGGAGCGAACCGCCCGCGGCGGCGCGTTGCGGCTGCCGGCCCTCCTCAGGACGGCTTCGGTGAGGCCCATGACCTCACGCGGGGTCCGGTAACAGATGGTCAGTTCCGCGGCGGTCCAGCGGTCGCCGAGAACGGCCTGCACCGCCTGTGCCCAGCTGGTGTGCCGGTGCGCCGCCGCAGCCTGGTCGATGTCGCCGACGGCGGTGACGGAGCGACCGGGACAGCGCCGCAGGACCATGTGCCACTGCATCTCGGACAGCTCCTGCGCCTCGTCGACGACGACGTGGCCGTAGACCCAGTCGCGCTGCCGGCGAGCGTTGTCGGCGACGAACTCGCCCTGCCGGTGCCGGTCCTCTACCTCACCCAGCAGGTCGGCCAGGGCATCGAGCAGGGGAATGTCGCTCGACGCCCACGGTGCGGGCTCGGCCGAGACGGCGGTGAGCTCCGCCGGGGACAACCGCGGCGCGAACCGGGCCAGCAGGGTGCGGTCGGACAGCAGGCCGCGCAGCAGGGTTCCGGCGTCGAGGGTGGGCCACCACGCCTCGATGAACCGGGCGATGGCGGCGTTCCCGGCGATGCGGTGACGAAGGTTCTCCACCTCCTCCTCGGAGAGCAGGCCGTCGACCTCACTGCCGGCGGGCCTCCTGCCGGCGTTCCGGTCGTGCCCCAGCTCCCGGTCGACGCGGGCGAGGATGTCCTCGAAGCCCTCCTCCATCTCGTTCAGCAGCGCCTCGCGTCGCTCGACGACGGTTTCGGCGAGGATGTGGTGCAGTTGCTCGGCGAAGGCGGTGCGGGCGCGGTGGTAACGGCGTCCCTGGACCGCCGACGCGAGTGCCTGGGCAACCGCCGTGGCGGGAATGACGTAGAACTCGCCCTCCCAGCGGAGCCTCAGCTCACGGGGCCGGGGCAGCAGCGACGTGACGTGGTCCTCGAGCGCGGTCTGCCAGAGGGCGCGGCCCTTGATCTCGGCGAGATTCCGGCTCTCGTCGCGCTCCACCCGGAGCTTCGGCACCAGGGTGTCGCAGGTCGCCGAGACGACGGCGGTCTCACCGAGCGCGGGCAGCACCTGGGCGATGTACTCGAGGAAGCGCGGTGAGGGTCCGAGGACCAGGACCCCCTGCTGGGCCAGCTTCGGCTGGGCGAACAGGAGGTAGGCGACGCGGTGCAGGGCGACGACGGTCTTGCCGGTGCCGGGGCCACCCTGGACGATCAGCGGGCCGGTCGCCTCGGCGCGGATGATGTCGTCCTGTTCGCGTTGCAGCGTGGCGATCGCCGTCGACATGTGGCCGGTGCGCCGTTGGTCCAGGGCGGCGAGCAGTGCGCCTTCACCGACGAGATCGGCGGTTGCGGTGCCGTCCAACGGCTCGTCGTCGACGCCGACAACGGTCGATCTCGTCGTACGGATGTGGCGACGCCGGGCCTGGCCCTGGGGATCGACCGCCGTCGCGGTGTAGAAAGGCCGTGCCGCCGGAGCGCGCCAGTCCACCAACAGTGGCTCGTCGTCCTCGGAATCGACGCGGAGACCGACCCGGCCGATGTGTCGTACGGTGCCGTCGACGCCGTCGAGGCGGCCGAAGACCAGCCCCTCCCGCGCTCGCTCCAGCTCCTCGTACTGCTGGCGCAGCATGCGCTGACGCGCCCGCTCCAACGCGTCCGACGACAGCTCGTCCGTCAGATGGCCGGCGAGCCTGTCGCGTCGGGCGGTGGCCAGGTCGAGGAATTCCTGTTCCTCGGCCAGCGCGGATCGACGCGCGCCATCCGCCGCGGTGGAGGTCGGCGATTCACCGGACGGTGCGATTTCGCTGACGCCAGCGGTGCCTTCGTGCAGGGCATGACTCTGGCGCATTCGCAGATCCTTGCGTCGCTGCCTTCCCTGGGCCGGGACGGGCCGCAGGGTTTTCGGGCGGCAAGCATAAGGGCCGTCTCGCCACGACGGTGGGGAATTCCGTCGACGGAGACGGTGATCTCAACGCCTTGAGGTTCGGTGCAGATCATGGCCCCGGTCACCGAGGCGGGCCCCGGCGAACCGCCGGGGCCCTTCGGGTGCGGTACCGCTCAGCAGGCGTACGCCTCCAGGCGGTTGGCCCGCTCCGGGTCGCGCAGCTTCAGCAGGGTGACCTTCTCGATCTGCCGGATCCGCTCCCGGGACAGCCCGAACTCGCGGCCCACCTCGTCCAGGGTGCGCTGGCGGCCGTCGTCGAGGCCGAACCGCAGCCGGATCACCGCCTGCTCCCGCTGGGACAGGGTGGCCAGCACGATCCGCACGTCGTTGCGCAGCTCACCGCTGTCGGCCTGCTCCTGGCGCGGGTCCACCGCCGCGACGAAGTCACCGAGCGCGCTCTCGCCGTCCTCGCCCACCGCCTGGTCCAGGCTGACCGGCTCCCGGTCGTACGAGATCAGCTCGATGACCTGGAACTCCGGGACCTCCATGGCCACGGCCACCTCGGCCACGGTGGGCTCCCGGCCCAGCGAGACGGAGAGCTCGCGGCGGGCCCGGACCATCCGGTTGACCTGCTCGACCATGTGCACCGGGATGCGGATGGTGCGGGCCTGGTCGGCCATGGCGCGGGTGATGGCCTGCCGGATCCACCAGGTGGCGTACGTGGAGAACTTGTAGCCCTTGGCGTAGTCGAACTTCTCGACCGCGCGGATCAGGCCCAGGTTGCCCTCCTGGATCAGGTCCAGGAACGCCATCCCGCGGCCGGTGTACCGCTTGGCGATGCTGACCACCAGCCGCAGGTTCGCCTCCAGCAGGTGGTCCTTGGCGGCCCGGCCCTCGGCGGCGATCAGCGTCAGGTCGGCGCGCAGCTGCGCCGAGACGGGGGTGCAGGTGCTCAACTTCTCCTCGGCGAAGAGGCCGGCCTCGATCCGCTTCGCCAGCTCGACCTCCTGCGCGGCGGTGAGCAGCTTGGTGCGGCCGATTCCGTTGAGGTAGGCGCGGACCAGGTCGGTGGAGACGCCGCGCTCGTCGGTGGCGTCCAGGTCGGTCAGGGTCTCGGTGCCGTGCTCGGCGTCGACGACGGCGGTCGGGCCCGACTGGTGCTCGATCATCTGCTGGACCATCTCTGTCTCTCCCCGTGTCCACTCTGGTGGCGCTCACCGGGTTCCGCGCCCGTGCCGGCGCGGTTCGCCCGGTGAGAACAGCTTGCCAACGGGGGCGTGAGACGGGGGTGAGGCGATCGGGCACCCGACAGCAATCCCGACGGAAACCCGGACCGTCCTTGCCCGCCGCGGTTACCGTGCCAGCGGTCGGCCGGTCGGTCGGCGTACCGAGAGGTGACGGAGGACGTGGTGGTGTTCAAGCGGCTGATGCAGGCGATGGGCGTGGGTGGCCCGTCGGTGGACACCGTGCTGACCAACCCGAACTGCCGGCCGGGCGGCCAGCTCGAAGGGCGCATCCAGGTGGTCGGCGGCGACCACCCGGTCGACGTGTCGTACCTGGCGCTGGGGCTGGTCACCCGGGTCGAGGTGGAGAGCTCCGACTCGGAGTACGACACGAACCAGGAGTTCGGCCGCCAGCAGGTGACCGGGACGTTCCGGTTGGAGCCGGGCCAGCGCCACGAGGTGCCGTTCCGCTTCCCGGTGCCGTGGGAGACCCCGCTGACCGACCTGTACGGGCAGCACCTGCACGGGATGACGATGGGTCTGCGTACCGAGCTGGAGGTGGCCCGGGCCGTCGACAAGGGCGACCTGGACCCGGTGGCGGTGCACCCGCTGCCGGCGCAGGAACGGGTGCTGGAGGCGCTGCTGCGGCTGGGCTTCCGGTTCGCCCGCGCCGACGTCGAGCGTGGGCACCTCTACGGCGTACGCCAGGGCCTGCCGTTCTACCAGGAGATCGAGTTCCACTCCGCCCCGCAGTACGCCCGGGCGCTGAACCAGCTGGAGGTCACCCTCGTGACCGACCCGCGCCAGGTGCAGGTGGTGCTGGAGATGGACAAGCGCGGCGGCCTGTTCACCGAGGGTCGGGACGCCTTCGGCCGGTTCACCGTCGACCACGCCGCCGCCACCACCGACCTGGCCCCCCACCTCGACGCCCTGATCCGCCAGTCCCTCTCCCACCGCGGCCTCTTCTCCTGACCCACCCCCACCCCGCACCCTCGCTGGTTGATCATGAAGTTAGCGGCACTGAAACAGATCAACTTCGCCGCTAACTTCATGATCAACGGGTTCGGGGCCCGGGGTTCGGGCCTTGGGGTGGGGTTTAGAGGTCCAGGAGGAGGGTTCGGGGGCCCACGTTGACGCTCTCGACGAGCATGTGGGTGCGGAAGCGGCCGGTCTCGACCTTCGCGCCGCGGGTGCGCAGCTCCTCGACCACCGCCGTGACCAGGGGCTCGGCCTGCTCGGCGGGGGCGGCCTGGGTCCAGCTGGGGCGGCGGCCCCTGCGGGCGTCGCCGTAGAGGGTGAACTGGCTGACGACCAGGATCGGGGCGCCGGTGTCGGCGGCGCTGCGCTCCTCGTCCAGGATCCGCAGCTCGTGGATCTTGCGGGCCATGGTGGCGGCGACCTGCGGGGTGTCGGCGTGGGTGACGCCGAGCAGCACCAGCAGGCCGTCGCCGATCGCGCCGACCACCTCGCCGTCCACGGTGACGCTGGCCCGGCCGACGGTCTGCACCACCGCCCGCATCAGCCGGTCACCGGCTCGATGAAGCCGCGCTCGACCAGGTGGGCCACGATCGGGCCGGCCGCCTCGGCCAGCTCCTCCGGCGCCACGTCGTGCGCGGCGGCGAGCAGTGCCAGCTGGTCGCGCAGGGCGAGCCGGCCGTCCGCGCCGCCGACCAGGGCCAGCACCAGCGGGTCGACCTCCTCGGTCCAGCGCAGTCCGTGCGGCATGGCGAGGACCTGCCGGTCCACCGCCCAGCCCTCGTCGCCCATGGTCGCCTCCTGGCGCAGCTGGAGGCCGTCGGCGGCCCGGTAGCGCTCGGCGAGCAGCGCGTCGGTGTCGCGTACCCGGAGGAAGTCCTGGCGGTCGAACCAGGCGGCGACCCGGTCGCCCATCGGCGGCTCGACCCGCTGACGCAGGTCCTCCACCCGGACCATCGGGTCGTCGTGCCCGGAGCGGCGCAGCGAGACGATGCCGAAGCCGATCGCCTCGACCTTGTGGGCGTCGAACCAGTCCAGCCAGGCGGCCATCCGCTGCGGGTCGTGCGCCTCGCCGACGTCGGTCAGCCAGAGGTTGACGTACGCCATCGGGTCGGCAACCTCGCGCTGGACCACCCAGGCGTCCAGCCCGGTGCCGGCGAACCAGCCGGCCACCCGGTCGCCCCAGTCCTCGCCGGCGACGTGCACCCAGTTCGCGAGGTACTGCATGGTCCCGCCCTCGGTGAGCAGGTCCGGCGCGGCGGCGGCCAGCTCCGCGCCGATCGCGTCGCCCACCCGGCCGGAGTCCCGGTAGACGTGGGTGGTGGTGCCCGGGCCGACCACGAACGGCGGGTTGCTCACCACCAGGTCGAAGCGGCGGCCGGCGACCGGGGCGACCATGTCGCCGCGTAGCAGCTCCCAGTCCTGGCCGTTGAGCGCCGCAGTGGTGGCCGCGAAGCGCAGGGCCCGCTCGGAGAGGTCGGTGGCGGTCACCCGCCGGGCGTGGGTGGCCAGGTGCAGCGCCTGTACGCCGGAGCCGGTGCCCAGGTCGAGCGCGGTCTCCACCGGCCGACGGACGGTGGCGCCGATCAGCGTCTGGGTGGCCCCACCGATGCCGAGCACGTGCTCGCTGTGCAGCGGGCGACCCGGTCGGGCGCTGGCCGGCACGTCGGCGAGCACCCACCAGTCGTCGCCGTACGGCTCCAGGTCCAGGCCCATCCGCAGCCCGTCGCCGTGCCGCTCGACCAGGCCACCGGCGAGCGCCTCGTCCAGCGGCAGCGGCGCCAGCGCGGCGGCCACCGCGGCCTCCGGCTCGGTCTGCTCGCAGATGAAGACCCGGATCAGGGTGCCGAGCGGGTCACGGTCCTCGGTCGCGCGCAGGGCCGCCCGGAAGTCGTTGCGGGCCACTCCGCCGGTGGCCTGCGGCCCGAGCCGGGTGGCGATCCCGTTGGACGTGTAGTCGGCCCGGGTCAGCGCGGTGCGCAGCGCGTCGACGCCGGCGGGGGAGAGCAGCATGTCGTGTCGGTCCACGCAGCCATCCTGCCTCGCCGCCCGGCCCGACCGGCCGGCACCCGAGACATCCGCCCCGCCGGAGGAATTGATCGACCTACATCTCTTTTATGTTCATCGATTGTTGCCTAGAGTCTGCGGCAACGTTCGTGACAGGAGCCCCGGTGGCCACGAGTCCGTCCGGGTGCCCCGGTAGGAGGTCAGCCGATGTCCGTTGTGCCCGTACCCCGACGCCGTGTGATCCGCGCGATCGCCCTGGCCGCCGCGGCGGCCGCCGTGTCCGCCGCCACCTCCACGCCCGCCCTGGCCGCTCCCACCGGGGAGATCCGCGGCGCCGGCGCCCCGGGCGCCATCGGCGGGAGCTACCTGGTCGTCCTCAAGAGCGACGCGGTCGGCTCCGTCAACAGCCTCACCGCCCGCACCGCCGTGCCGGACCGCGCCGCCGCGCTGACCCGGCGGTACGGCGGCAGCGTCGCCGAGACGTACAGCGCCGCCCTCACCGGGTTCGCCGCGAAGATGTCCGCCGGGCAGGCGCGGCGACTGGCCGCCGACCCCGCCGTCGCGTACGTCGAGCAGGACCAGGTGCTGACCGTCCAGGCCACCCAGACCAACCCGCCGTCCTGGGGGCTGGACCGGATCGACCAGCGCAGCCTGCCGCTGAACAGCTCGTACACCTACCCGAACACCGCCTCGAACGTGCGGGCGTACATCATCGACACCGGCATCCGGACCACCCACAGCGACTTCGGCGGCCGGGCCAGCTGGGGCACCAACACGGTCGACACCAACAACACCGACTGCAACGGCCACGGCACCCACGTCGCCGGCACCGTCGGCGGCGCGTCCTACGGGGTGGCCAAGAGCGTCCGGCTGATCGCGGTCAAGGTGCTCAACTGCTCCGGCAGCGGCAGCACCACCGGCGTGATCAGCGGCGTCAACTGGGTGACCGCCAACGCGGTCAAGCCGGCCGTGGCGAACATGAGCCTCGGCGGCGGGGCCAGCACCTCGCTGGACAACGCGGTCGCCAACTCGATCGCCTCCGGCGTGACGTACGCGGTGGCCGCCGGCAACTCCAGCGCCAACGCCTGCAACTCCTCGCCGTCGCGGGTCGCCTCGGCGCTCACCGTCGGCGCCACCACCAGCACCGACGCCCGCGCCTCGTACTCCAACTACGGCTCCTGCCTGGACCTCTTCGCGCCGGGCTCGTCGATCAGGTCGGACTGGAACACCGGCGACACCGCCACCAACACCATCAGCGGCACCTCGATGGCCAGCCCGCACGTGGCCGGCGCCGCCGCGCTGGTGTTGTCGGCCAACCCGGGCTACACCCCGTCGCAGGTGGCGAGCACGCTGACCAGCAAGGCCACCACCGGCGTGGTGACCAGCCCCGGCACCGGCTCGCCGAACCGGCTGCTCTTCGTCAGCTGATCCGACGCCTCAAAGGTGGCCTGGTGGACGGCTCCCGCCGCCACCGGGCCACTCCGCGTGGAGCGTGCGGTCGGGGTCAGTCGACCGCCTGGCAGATGGCAAGCGTGTCGAGTCGCGTCGTGTAGTGATCGGCCAGGGGGCCGAAGAGATCCCGTGCTTCCGTGCCCACCGTCAGGTTCCAAGCCTCGCGGAGCCGGCTGGCGGCTTCGGCGACCACCTCCGCCGTGCCATCTGGATCGGCGCCGGCCTGCTCCGCCAGTCTGCGGAAGTGATCCCGCGTGACGGCGGACGGAACCGTTTCGCCGCCGAGGCTGAGCGCCAGCGGCGACCAGCGGTAGGACGAATAGAAGGACAGCGAGTGGAAGTCGTAGACCGGGGCCAGTTGAGGGGTGCGCCCATCTGGGTACCTGACCGCCCAGTTCTTGAGGTGCGCGTCGGTGTTGCCGACCAGCAGCATCGCGACGAGCCGGCGGACAAAGTCGTGGTAGCCGTCATCGTCGGTCAGCTCACGAACGGCCGCCGCGAGCGAGTCGTAGGTGGCGCCCGACTCGCTGTACTTGAACCGCGGGTCGACGTCCGCGATCTGGGCGAAGTCCTCGACATGGACCGGGCCAGCAGCGGTACGGTCAAATCGCTGGATGAGGTAGACCCGCTCGTCGGGAGCGACCAGGCCGTCGGGTAGTCCCTTCACGGCGTCCGCCCGCACCAGATGCACGTCTGGTACCGGATAGCCCGCAGCAGCGAGCCAGCGCATGGTCAGGTACTCGTTGCAGGGCAGGTCACGAAGGGCCCGGTCCGGCAGCTTGACGATCCACCAGCCGCCGTTGCCGCTCACCGGAATGGCGAGACGGTCCGCAGAGACCGAGTACTTGAGCTGAACACCGGCCAGCGAGTGTCGAAGCGGGTGCTCCACATCCGCTTCGTGGTCGGGAGGAAGGAGATCGTCTTGGGGTTCGACATCCGCGTGGACGGTCACCGCACCTGGCAGGTTGCCTCCGACCCTGAGTAGCAGGGTGAAGTCCCCAACGTTCCCTCCGCCCAGCTCACGGATGATCTGACGGCGCAGAGCACCCTCGGGCAGGAGGTTGCCGAACCAGGCGGGCAGGCCGACACGGGCCCGCCGCACCGCGCGGGGGTCGTCCTCGAAGACCTGCCCGAGGACGAGATGGTCCGGCGAGGACAGGTCGTCGTCGTACCGGAACTCCGAGCCGCCCTGTACGAAGCGCAACTCGCCGACCCTGCGGCGTTGCAGTCGAACCTCTGCCACCACAGCAGGCGGCATGTCAGGCCGCCGACCGGAGGATGTCGGAGACCGCACGCCCGTCCCGGGCACCCCACTCGGCCATCCGATTCACGTGATCGGTGATGACCCGGCTGCAGTCTTCCGCCCGGAGAAGGAGGAACGTGGGCACATTTCCGCCGCCGAGTTCCTCCTGGGCCGCTTCGCTCAGCAGGTGGCTGGCCGCGACCTCTGCTGACGCTGCTGCGAGGACGGCCGGTGAGATCCGTTCGCCGGGCGGAAGAACGAAGCGGTTCGCAATCGTACTGTCGACGCCGGTGGAGCCGTCCTCCCGCAGAAGCGGCCGCAGTGGGCTGCCCTGTTCCAGGATCCGACCGATGTCGATGAGGTTGCCGCTGGTCACGTCACGGGGCTCGGCGGAGAGCAGACCCAGCGTGTTGAGCTTGGCCATGGCGTGGTTGAAGTGGACCTTGTCAAGTTCGGCGGTGAAGTCGGGGAAGGACTGCACCCTGGTGAGAAGATTCACCGCCGCCATCAACGGATCAGCTACGTCCACCGCGTCCACCTGGTTCCGGACGTCGGCGACGCTCACTCCCCGGGCTCGGGTGCCGGCCACCGCGCTACGCCACACCCAGCGGCGGAGCAGTCTGGCAGCCCGCCCCGTCGGCACTCCGTGCAGACGGATGAACCTCACCAGAATCGGCAGGACGTGCGAGTACGGCAGGAGCTTGATGTGCGGGATGCCGCACTCCCCGCGCAGGAAGTCGACCGCTTCGCGCAGGCGGGCAGCCACCTCGCGCAGAGTCTCGTTCGGGTCGTCCTGTGGGCCGAACTCCTGTCGGAAGTCCTCCCGGAATATGTCGCCACCTCGGTAGGCCAACACACACCGTAGGGCGAGTCGATCGTCCAGCGCGCCGAAGCCGACTGCGGCCGGGACCTGACCGAGGCCGTGGAGATTGGTCAGCTCGTCGCCAACCGCTCCTGTGTGCAGCGCCTGGAAGACCTCCGACTTGGTCAGCCGTTTCCCGGTCGTGTTCATCCGGGTGAAGATTTCCAGCAGGGCTGCTTCGTCCGCCGAGTGCACGACGTACGTGGGGATCTGGTATTCGCGGATGGCCTTGGCGGCCTGGTCGGCGAGCGCGAGCTGATCCTCTGTCAGCCAGTCGGAATTGTCTCGCATCCACCTCAGCAGGATGGCGGTGTCCAGCAGGAAGCTGACCGGAACCCACGCTCTCGGGGGCCGCTGACGGCCGCCGGTGGTGTGGAACTCGCCGGTGTCGAGATCCAGGTGAACCCGGAAGCGGGGGTCCACCGACCGGTCGGCAAGCGTGAGTGCACCCACCAGGGAGACGATGCGCTGCTGACCGTCGACCACCCAGAGCGCGCCGGCCGTCTCGGGTGCCTCCACCGCCAGCGGGCCGACCTGGAGAGTTTGGGCCGGGGCCGGCCGGCGCCACAGGAGCAGGTTACCGATCGGGAAGCCACGCAGCAGGCTGTCGAAGAGCCGTACGATGTCGGCTGCCTCCCACTTGAAGGAGCGCTGGAACGGCGGAATGCGGATCAGCCCAGCCGTGACGTCCCTGACCAGGTCCTCCGGCGTGCGGTACTCGACGCGAGGCCTCTCCAGACTCGGCACGGCCCACCTCTCTTCGACGACGTCCCGAGACTATCGGGTTCGGACCCCTTGGTCCGCGAGGCGCATGCGCCTCCCCGCAACGCCGATGTCTCGAACCGTGGTCAGCCGATCATGACGGCGGGGACCGGGGCGCCGCTCGGCTGCGCTGGCCAGGCCCGGGCCGCCCCGGCCACCGCGACCGCGACCTCGACGCCCACCGGCACCGGTTCCCCCGGGTCCCACACCCGGGCGGTGACCCGGGTGCCGTCCGCCAGCCGCAGCGCGACCAGCGCGTCGTGGCCGTGGAAGTCGTGCCGCAGCACCGTGGCGGCGACCGCGCCGGACGAGCCGCCGGGGACGACGCGTACCTGCTCGGGCCGGACCAGCACGGTGACCGGGCCGTCCGGCACGCCGCCGGCGATCGGCAGCAGGCCCAGCGGCGTCGCCGCCCGGCCGGCCTCGGCCACGGCGGGCAGCAGCACGGCCTCGCCGACGAAGCCGGCCACCCACGGGTCGGCCGGTTCCCGGTAGACCTCGCTCGGCGTGCCGGCCTGCACGACCCGGCCGGTACGCAGCACCACCACCCGGTCGGCCACCGAGAGCGCCTCACCCTGGTCGTGGGTGACCAGCACCCCGGTCGCCCCGTCGGCGCGCAGCGCCGCCCGGATGTCGTGCCGCAGCCCGGCCCGCAGCCCCGCGTCGAGGGCGCTGAACGGCTCGTCGAGCAGCACCAGCGACGGCCGGGGTGCCAGCGCCCGGGCCACCGCGACCCGCTGCTGCTGCCCACCGGAGAGCTGGTGCGGCATCCGGTCGCCGTAGCCGGCGAGCCCGACCAGGGCGAGCACCTCGTCGACCCGCTCGCCGCGCCGGGCCGACCGGTCCAGCCCGTACCCGACGTTCGCGGCGACGCTCAGGTGCGGGAAGAGCGCACCCTCCTGGGGCACCACGGCGATCCGCCGCCGGTGCGCCGGAACGTGGCGGCCACCACCGGCCACCGTACGGCCGTCCACCCGGATCTCCCCGGCGTCGAGCCGTTCGAAGCCGGCCAGGCAGCGCAGCAGGGTGGTCTTGCCGCAGCCGGACGGGCCCAGCACGGCGGTCAGCGCGCCGGCCGGGACGGTCAGGTCCACCCCGGCCAGCGCGGTGACCGCGCCGTAGCGCTTGACCACGCCGGTCAGCCCCACCTCGCTCATCGGCGATCCTCCTTCTCCAGCAGGCCGCTGCGGGCCACCAGCAGCCAGGTCGGCACCGCCGAGATGGCCACCAGCAGGGCCGCGTACGGGGCCGCCGCGGCGTACGCGCCGACCGCGGTGTTCGTCCACAGCTCGGTGGCGAGGGTGTCGGTGCCGGTCGGGCGGAGCAGCAGCGTGGCCGGGAGCTCCTTCATGCCGGTCAGGAAGACCAGCGCCGCGCCCGCGCCGATGCCGGGCAGGGTGAGCGGCAGGGTGACCGTGCGCAGCACCGTCCACGGCCCCCGGCCCAGCGACCGGGCCACCTCCTCCAGCCCGGGTGGCGCCTGGCCGGCCGCGCCGGCCACCGCGCCGACGGCCAGCGGCAGGAAGAGGGTCGCGTACGCCAGCGCCAACAGCCACCGGGTCTGGTAGAGCGGGTACGCCACGGTGATCCCGAAGAAGATCAGCGACAGTCCGATCACCACGCCGGGCAGCGCGTGGGCGAGGTAGGCGAGCCGGTCCAGCGCGGTGGCCAGCGGGCCGGGCGCGCGTGCGGTGAGCAGCCCCAGGGGCAGCGCGAGCAGCATGGTCAGCGCCGCGCCGGCCAGCGAGAAGGTCAGCGAGTTGCCGGCCGCGGCGAGCACCTCGGTCAGTGCGCCGGGCCGGGACACCCCGGCGGCGAGCCGGCGGGCCAGGCTCACCGCGGGCACGCCCAGCGCCAGCGCGGCGACGCCGACCAGGGCCGCCAGGGCCGGCCAGCGGGCCGCGCCGAGGCGCAGCCGCAGCGGTGGCCGACGGGCGCCGCCGAGCCGGGCGTACCGGGCGCCGCGGCGGCGGGTGAGCGTCTCGCCGCCCAGCAGCAGCACGGTCAGCGCCACCAGGACGCAGGAGAGCACCAGCGCGCCGGTCCGGTCGAAGCCCAGGTCGAAGGCGATGAAGATGGCCCGGGTGAAGGTGTCGGCGCGCAGGATGGAGACCGCGCCGAAGTCGGAGAGCACGTAGAGGGCGACCAGCAGGGCCCCGGCGGCGGTGGCCGGCCGGATCTGGCGCAGGGTCACGTCGGTGAAGGTGCGCCAGCCGCCCCGGCCCAGCGAGCGGGAGACCTCCTCCTGGGCGGGGTCCGCGCCGTGCAGCGCGGCGGCCACCGGCAGGAAGACGTACGGGTAGGAGCAGAGGGTGAGCACCAGCGCCGCCGGCCAGAAGCCCTCCAGCCGGTCCACCGTGGAGACCCAGGCGAACGCGGCGATGTAGGTGGGCACGGCCAGGGGCAGCGCGGCGAGCACCGCGAACAGCCGCCGGCCGGGCAGGTCGGTGCGGGTGACCAGCCAGGCCGCGCCTACCCCGATCAGCACGCAGGCGGCGGTCACCACGGCCGCCAGGGCGAGGCTGCGCAGGGCGAGCAGGCCGACCCGCGAGGTCCACAGCTCGGCGGCGATCCGGTCGGCGCCGGCCTCGGCGGTGCGTACCCCGAGGTAGACCAGGGGGACCAGGGCGACGGCGACCGCGGCGGTCGAGGCCGCGAGCAGCGCCGGGCGCGGCGCCAGCCGGCGCAGTCCCGCGGGTACGCCCGAGCGGGCCGGCCCGGTGCGGGCCGGCCCGACGCCGGTGGTGGTGGCGGTCATGGTCAGGGGACCAGGCCCGAGTCCTTGATCAGGGCGATCGTGGCGTCCAGGGTGTCCAGGTCGTTGAGGTCGATGTCCGGGCTGTCCAGGTCGGCCAGCGGGGGTACGCCGGCCGGGCCGGTGACCCCGGCGACGACGGGGTACTCGAAGGTCTGTTCGGCGAAGTACCGCTGCGACTCGGGGTTGAGCAGGAAGTCCACGAACGCCCTGGTGTCCGGGTCCTGTGCGGAGCGCTTGAGCACGCCCACGCCGGCGACGTTGACCAGCGCGCCGGTGTCCCCGCCCGGGAAGAAGTGCAGCTTGGCCTTGAGGGCCTCGGGCGTGCTGCCCTGCTCCTTGGCGACCTCGCCGATGTAGTAGTGGTTGACCAGGCCGACCGGGATGGCGCCGGCGTTCACGTCCTCGACGATCTTGACGTTGTTCTCCCGGATCTGCGGCTCGTTGGCGGCCAGGCCGGCCAGGAACTCCTTGGCCCTCGCCTCGCCGTGCTGCACCTTGATCGCGGTGACGAAGGCCTGGAAGGAGGCGTTGGTCGGGGCGACCCCGATCCGGCCCTTCCACTTCGGGTCGGTCAGCTCGAAGACCGACGTCGGCAGCTCGGCGGCGGGCACGACGTCGGCGTTGTACGCCAGCACCCGGGAGCGGGCGCTCACGCCGACCCACTCGCCGCCGCGGGAGCGGTAGGTCTGCGGCACCTTCTGCACGGCGTCGGCCGGCAGGGCGGCGAACATCTTCCGCTTGCTGACGGCGCCCAGCGCGCCGGCGTCCTGGGCGAAGAACGCGTCGGCGGGGGAGCGGTCGCCCTCCTCCACCAGCTGCGCGGCGAGCTGGGCGGTGGTGGCGTACCGGGTCCTGACGGTGATGCCGCTCTGCTGGCTGAACCGGTCGAGCAGCGGCTTGACCAGCTGCTCGTTGCGGCCACTGTAGATGGTGAGGATCTTGTCGCCGGGCTTGCCGGGGTCCGCGTCCTCGGACTCGCCGGAGCCGCAGGCGACCAGGCCGACGGAGAGCAGTCCGGCGGCGAGCAGCGTCGCGGTGGACCTGCGGGCGGGGACGGGCACGGCGGGCTCCCTCTTGTCCGGCGCGGGCGGCCCGGGTCGGCGCCGCCTCGGGCGGCCCCGGTCGACCGCCTCGGCAGGGAAGTTAGCACAGCCTAACCTCACTTCGAAAGCCGCGGCGGGCGTCCGGGGAGTCGCCCCGGACCGGCCCGTGCCGCCGGGCAGGATGGACGGCATGACGCTCTCGCTGCCCATCGACCCCGAGGCCAACCGGCTGCTGGAGCGCAGCCCGCTGGCCCTGCTCACCGGCATGCTTCTTGATCAACAAATCCCGATGGAGAAGGCGTTCTCCTCGCCGTACGTGCTCGGTCAGCGGCTGGGCCACGACCCGGACGCCCGCGAGCTGGCCGGGTACGACCCGGAGGCGCTGGTCGAGGTCTTCGCCCGGCCGCCCGCGCTGCACCGCTTCCCCAAGGCGATGGCGGCCCGGGTGCAGGAGATGTGCCGGGTGCTGGTCGACCGGTACGACGGCGACGCCGCCGCCCTCTGGGCGGACGTGCCCGACGGACGGGAGCTGCTGCGCCGGGTCGGCGAGCTGCCCGGCTTCGGCAGGCAGAAGGCGCAGATCTTCGTCGCCCTGCTCGGCAAGCGCTACGACGTACGTCCCGACGGCTGGCGGGAGGCCGCCGGCGCGTACGGCGACCCGGACGCGCACCGGTCGGTGGCCGACATCACCGACGCCGACTCGCTGCGCCGGGTCCGCGAGTTCAAGCAGGCCGCCAAGGCCGAGGCGAAGGCCGCGAAGGGTTGACGCAACCGGCCCGTACGCCCGGTCGTTGACACCCCCGACGGCGGCGACGGGTGGGTGATGACGGACCAGCGGGGGGCGGCGCTGCTGCGCGGCGGGATCAGCTCGCCCCGGGCCACCTTCCTGGAGCTCTTCTTCGACCTGGTCTTCGTCTTCGCGCTGACCCGGGTCTCGCAGCGGCTGATCGACGACGTCTCGGCCCACGGGCCGGACCTGCTCCGCGAGCTGGCCGAGACGGTGCTGCTCTTCCTCGCGCTCTGGATGGTCTGGTCGCTGACCGCCTGGGTGACCAGCCGGTACGAGCCGGAGAGCAGCGCCATCCAGTTCGTCGTGGTCGCCTCGATGTTCGCCAGCCTGGTGATGGCGGTCGCCATGCCCCGGGCGTTCGCCGAGCGGGCGGTGACCTTCGCGGTGGCCTACCTGGCGGTGCAGGTGGGCCGCCCGCTCCTGCTCACCCTGGCCCTGCGCCGGCACCCGCGCCGCAGCGTCACCGCGCGGATCCTGCTCTGGTCCGCGGTCGCCGCGGTGCCCTGGCTGGTCGGCGCCCTGGTGCCGGTGACGCGGCCGGTGCTCTGGACGCTCGCCCTGGCCCTGGACTACGCGGGCCTGGCGCTCGGCTGGCCGCTGCCCGGTCTCGGGTCGGCGCGGGCCGCCGGCTGGGCGGTGATGGGGGAGCACCTGGCCGAGCGCTACCAGCAGTTCTTCCTGATCGCGCTCGGCGAGACGATCCTGGTGACCGGGCTGACCTTCAGCGGCGGCGACTTCTCGTCCACCCAGGCGGCCGCCTTCACGGTGTCGTTCGTCACCACCGCCCTGCTCTGGCGGATCTACTTCCACCGGGCCGGGCACGTGCTGGCCGAGGCGCTGCGGGCGTCGGAGCGGCCGGGGCTGCTCGGCGAGTCGGCGAGCTGGACGCACCTGGTGATCGTCGCCGGGGTGCTGCTCACCGGCGTCGGCTACGAGCTGGTGATCGCCCACCCGTGGGGGCGTACCGCGCCGAGCTGGACGATCTTCGTGCTCGGCGGGCCGGCGCTGTTCCTGGCCGCCCGGGCCCGCTTCGAGTACGAGATCTTCGGCCGGGTCTCCCGCAGCCGGGTGGCCGGGGTGCTGCTGCTGGTGGCGCTGGTACCGGTGGGGCTGCGGCTGCCACCGACCGTGGTGCTGGTCCTCGCCGCCGTGGTGCTCGCCGCGATCGCCGCCGGGGACGGGCTGCGCGCCCGGGGACGTCCGCTCGAACAGCCGGCGTCCCCGCTGTAGTCGGTGTCACCCCGGTATCGGGCAGATCGGATGGGTCGATTCTCGCCGATCAACGGTGCCGAGTGACAGGATGAAGCGTAATCCCCTCGAGGAGGTCCGTGGTGAAGCATCAGGCGTACCAGCCGATCCTGATCACCGACGCCTCACGCAGCCAGGACGACCAGCTCAACAGCCGGCAGAAGCGCTACGTGCTGATGATGGGCATCCGGGTGGCCTGCCTGGTGGTCGGCGCGATCCTGGTCGGCGTGCGACCGCCGCTGCTCTGGCTCTGGCTCTCGCTGTGCGGCCTGGGCATGGTGCTCATCCCCTGGCTGGCCGTGCTGCTGGCGAACGACCGTCCGCCCAAGGAGGAGCACCGGCTGGCCGGCAGGTTCCAGCCCCGCGGGCGGGACACCGCCCCGCCGATGAGCCTCACCACCCAGGAACGCCCGCACAAGGTGATCGACGCCGAGCCCTGACCGGGCCGCACGTCACGGCGCCGGTCGGGCCCCGACCGCGCTGACCGCCATCGCGCCCAGGTCGCCGGCCCGGTCCAGCGCCGCCCGCGGGTCCGCCCCGGCGAGCCACGCGGTGAGCAGCCCGGCCGCGAAGGCGTCCCCGGCGCCGGTGACGTCGACCACCGCGACCCGCCGGGCCGGCGCCTGGACCAGCCGGCCGGAGCGGTCCAGCCAGAGCGCCCCGGCGGCGCCCCGCTTCACCACCACCGTCCGGGCCGTCGCCGACAACGCCCGCGCCTGCGCCGCCGGGTCCAGCCCGCCGGCCAGCACCGTCGCCTCGTCCGTGTTGACCAGCAGCAGGTCGACGTCGCGTACCCAGGTCAGGAAGGCCGCGCCCGCGCGCCGCAGCGGCGCCGCGGACGCCGCGTCGACGCTGGTGGTGAGCCCCCGCACGCGGGCCGCGGCCAACGCCCGCAGGCCGGCGCCGCGCGACCCGGCGTCCAACAGGGTGTACGCGGACAGGTGCAGGTGGGCGGCGTCAGGCGCCTCGGCCAGGGCCCGCTCCACGTGCGCGCCCTCCAGCCGCAGGTTCGCGCCCCGCTGGCTGGCCATGGTCCGCTCACCGTCGGTGGTCAGCACGATCACCGTGCCGGTCGGATAACCCTCCTGCCGTTGCACGACGCAGTCGACGCCGGCCTGCGCCAGCTCGGCGACCCGCTCCCGGCCGGCCTCGTCGTCACCGACCGCGCCGACCAGGGTCACCGGGGCGCCCTGCGCGGCGATCCAGGCGGCCGTGTTGGCCGCCTGCCCGCCGCCGCTGAACCGGATCCGCGCCGCCGTGTCCGAGCCGGCGACCAGCGGCCCGGAGAGCACGGCGACCACGTCGGTGATCACGTCACCGACGACGACGATCCGCGACCCGCGGCTCATGCCGCCACGGCCCGGCGGCGGGCCGTGGCGACCGCGACCCGGGCGGCCAGGTCGGCGTTGCGCAGGATGATCCGGACGTTCACCGCCAGGCTCGCGCCCTCGGTGGCGGAGTGGAAGTGGGCCAGCAGGAACGGGGTCACCGCCTTGCCGGTCACCCCGTCGCGTTCCAGCCGGGCCAGCCCCTCGGCCAGGGTGCGGTCGTGCAGCGCCGGGTCGAGCTGCTCGTCGACCGGGAGCGGGTTGGCCACGATCAGCCCACCGTCGTGCACGCCCTGCTGCTCGCGGGCGGCCAGCACGTCCGCCACCTGCTCCGGGGAGTCGACCGACCAGTCCAGGTCGAAGCCGGCGTCGGTCAGGTAGAAACCGGGGAACCGCCGGGTGCGGTAGCCCAGCACCGCGACGCCGAGGGTCTCCAGCCGCTCCAGGGTGGCGCCCACGTCGAGGATCGACTTCACCCCGGCGCAGACCACCGCGATCGGCGTGCGGGCCAGGGTGACCAGGTCGGCGGACTCGTCGAAGGTCTGCGCGGCCTCCCGGTGCACCCCGCCGAGGCCGCCGGTGGCGAAGACGCCGATCCCGGCGGCGGCGGCCACCGCGCTGGTCGCGGCCACGGTGGTGGCGCCGTCCGCGCCGGTCGCCGCGGCCACCGCGAGATCGCGTACGGAGAGCTTCGCCACCCCGTCGGCGGTGGCCAGCCGGGTCAGCTCTTCGTCGTCCAGGCCGACCACCAGCCGGCCGGCCACCATGCCGATGGTGGCCGGGACCGCGCCGGCGGCGCGTACCGCCTGCTCGATCTCGCGGGCCACCCGAAGGTTGTCCGGCCGGGGCAGGCCGTGCGAGACGATGGTGCTCTCCAGGGCGACGACGGGCCGGCCGTCGCGCAGGGCGGCGGCCACCTCGGCGCCGTGACTGATGTGAAAGTTGGTCACCTCCGTTACCGTACGGCCCGCCGCGCGGTACGGCCTGCGGTGGACCCCGGTCTGCGGGCCTGTCAGACTGGAACGTTGTCGGAGCGTGGAGGTGTGACTGTGAGCACAGAGGTTCTCGAGCGTCCCGAGGTGAAGGACGCCGACACCGGTCCGGAGATGTTCCACTACGTCCGCAAGGACAAGATCGCCGAGAGCGCCGTCATGGGCACCTTCGTCGAGGCGCTCTGCGGGGAGAAGTTCCCGGTGACCAAGGCCGCCAAGCCGGGTTCCCCGGTCTGCCCCAAGTGCAAGGAGATCTACGACTCCTGGGCCGGCTGATCCGTACGCGGCCCGATCGGCCGCCCCGTACCCTGCGGCCGTGAACACCTCCACCGCCCTGCTCCTCGCCGATCTCACCGGGGTGGCCGTCTTCGCCGCCTCCGGGGCCTCCGCGGCGGTGGCCAAACGGCTCGACATCTTCGGCGTCGTCTTCGTCGGTGTGGTCGCCGCGCTCGGCGGCGGCATCTTCCGCGACCTGGTGATCGACGAGGTGCCCCCGCTGGCCTTCGGTGACTGGCGGTACGCGGTCACCGCCGCCACCGTCGCCGCCGCGGTCTTCTGGCTGCACCCCCAGCTCGCCCGGTTGCGCACCACCGTGCTGGTGCTCGACGCGGCCGGTCTCGGGCTGTTCACCGTGACCGGCACGCTCAAGGCCCTCGACGCGCACGTGCCCGCGGTGGGCGCCTGCATGATCGGCATGCTCACCGCGATCGGCGGCGGGCTGGGCCGCGACCTGCTCACCGGGGAGATCCCGGTGGTCCTGCGGCGGGAGATCTACGCGGTGGCCGCGCTCGCCGGTTCGATCGCGGTGGCACTGCTGAACCTCATCGGTCTGGCCAACGCCGCCTGGCTCACCGCCGCCGCGGTGCTGGTCTTCGCCCTGCGGCTGGTGGCGTTGCGGCGGCGCTGGTCCGCCCCGGTGCCGGCGATGCGCCCGCCCCGCACCGGCGTACGCGGCCCGCAGGGCTGACCGTCCGGCCCGGCCACCGCACCCGGGTCCGGTCGGGGGTCGGGCGGGGGTGGCGGATGTGACGGGCGTGGCGTCGGGTGGGGCGGCGGGGCCCGGCTGGTTATGCTGAGTCGGCCTTCGCGGCAGCTTCTGCGCGGAGGCGTTTTCATGGGCGGCGGTACCCGTGGCCCTCGGCCGGGGTCCGCCTTCGTGCGGTCGGAGAGGAGCCTTCGCGTGGCAGCCCGGACGCCGGCGCTCGAGACGTTTCCGGCTCTACGCGCCTGGCAGCGCAAGGCGCTGGTGGAATACCTGCGCCGCCGGACCGATGACTTCACCGCGGTCGCCACGCCCGGCGCCGGCAAGACCACCTTCGCCCTGCGGATCGCCGCCGAGCTGCTCGCCGACGGCACCGTCGAGGCGGTCACCGTGGTCGCCCCGACCGAGCACCTGAAGACCCAGTGGGCCCAGGCGGCCGCCCGGGTCGGCGTCCAGCTCGACTCGGCGTTCCGCAACGCCGACCTGCACTCCTCCGCCGACTTCCACGGCGCGGTGGTCACCTACGCCCAGGTCGGAATGGCGCCGCAGGTGCACCGCCGGCGCACCATGACCCGGCGCACGCTGGTCATCCTCGACGAGATCCACCACGCCGGCGACTCCCGCACCTGGGGCGACGGGGTCAAGGCCGCCTTCGAGCCCGCCGTACGCCGGCTGATGCTCACCGGCACGCCGTTCCGCTCCGACGACAACCCGATCCCGTTCGTCAGCTACGAGCGGGGCGGGGACGGGCTGCTGCGCTCCCGGGCCGACTCCGTCTACGGCTACTCCGACGCGCTGCGTGACGGCGTGGTCCGGCCGGTGCTCTTCCTGGCGTACTCGGGGGAGACCCGGTGGCGGACCAACGCCGGCGACGAGCTGGCCGCCCGGCTGGGTGAGCCGATGACCCAGGACCTCGTCGCGCAGGCCTGGCGTACCGCGCTGGACCCGGCCGGCGACTGGATGCCGCAGGTGCTCCGCGCCGCCGACGCCCGGCTCACCGTGCTGCGCGAGAACGGGATGCCGGACGCCGGTGGCCTGGTCATCGCCACCGACCAGCAGGTCGCCCGCGCGTACGCGAAGCTGATCGAGCAGCTCACCGGCGAGAAGGCCGCGGTGGTGCTCTCCGACGACCAGGGCGCGTCCGCGCGGATCGCGACGTTCGCGGCCTCCGAGCAGCGCTGGCTGGTCGCGGTCCGGATGGTCTCCGAGGGTGTCGACATCCCCCGACTGGCCGTGGGCGTGTACGCGACCAGCGCCAGCACCCCGCTCTACTTCGCCCAGGCGATCGGCCGCTTCGTCCGGGCCCGCCGGCCAGGGGAGACCGCCTCGGTCTTCCTGCCCAGCGTGCCGCACCTGCTCGGGCTGGCCAGCGAGATGGAGGCCGAGCGGGACCACGTGCTCGGCAAGCCGAAGGACCGCGAGGGTTTCGACGACGACCTGCTGGAACGCGCCCAGCGCGACGACCAGGCCAGCGGGGAGCTGGAGAAGCGCTTCGCGGCGCTCTCCGCCACCGCCGAGCTGGACCAGGTGATCTTCGACGGGGCGTCCTTCGGCACGGCCGCCCAGGCCGGTACGCCCGAGGAGGAGGAATACCTCGGCCTGCCCGGTCTGCTCACCGCCGACCAGGTCTCGCTGCTGCTCACCAAGCGCCAGGCCGAGCAGCTGGCCGCCCAGCGCCGCCGGACGGCCGCCCAGCCCGCCCAGACGGCCCCTGCGGCTTCCGCGGCGCCGCCCGCACCGATGAGCGCCGCCCAGCGTCGGGTGGCCCTCAGGCGTCAGCTGAACGCGTTGGTGGCCGCCCGACACCACCGCACCGGCCAGCCGCACGGCAAGATCCACGCGGAGTTGCGGCGGTTGTGCGGGGGGCCGCCCAGCGCCCAGGCCACCATCGAACAGCTCGAGGAACGCATCGCCACCGTCCAGACCCTCTGAGCGGACATTTCGCGCAGCCTCACGCCGGCCACGGGGCGGCAGCGGCGGCGGGCACGAAAAAGCCGACCGGAGGGCCCTGGTGGGCGCCTCCGGTCGGCTCTGTCGTCGGTTGCGGTTTATGAATTCAGTTCGCCATCAGATCGGCGCCACGCCAGCTGAACTCCGGGTCCGTCGCGTACCGCACGGTGATCTTCACGAGATCCTCCGCGTACTTGTTCGCGTGGTGCCCGCAGAACACCAGTTCGCTTCCACCAGCCAGAGTGATCCGGAGCTTGCCGGCAGCATTGCAGCGGTCGCACCGTTCATCGGCGGCCGGGGGGCTCACCGTCTCGGGCGGCGGCGTGAGGGTCGGGGTCATCGCCTTCCTCCTCTGGTCGTCACCGATGAACAATCTCTTCGGTCGTTGCTCACCTATCCTGCAACACCCACGAGGGGTGCTGCCTTCCCTGAGTGCCCGCGGGGGACCGAGGTCACACATGGCAGGCACAGTGTGCCGTGAACCAAGGGTGCCACGCCAACGATCACAATCGTGCAACCGGCCGGTCACCATGCGGTGTTGCACACCACGTGATCAAAGCGACACGACCGGTTGACGAAATCGATCAGTCCAGGTAGTCGCGGAGTACCTGGGAACGGGACGGGTGGCGCAGCTTCGACATCGTCTTGGACTCGATCTGCCGGATCCGCTCCCGGGTCACCCCGTACACCTGGCCGATCTCGTCCAGGGTGCGCGGCTGGCCGTCGGTCAGGCCGAACCGCAGCCGGACCACCCCCGCCTCCCGCTCGGAGAGGGTCTGCAACACCTGCTGGAGCTGGTCCTGCAGCAGCGAGAAGGAGACGGCGTCGACCGCGACGACGGCCTCGGAGTCCTCGATGAAGTCGCCGAGCTGGCTGTCGCCCTCGTCGCCGATGGTCTGGTCCAGCGAGATGGGCTCCCGGGCGTACTGCTGGATCTCCAGCACCTTCTCCGGTGTGATGTCCATCTCCTTGGCCAGCTCCTCCGGCGTGGGCTCGCGGCCCAGGTCCTGGAGCAGCTCGCGCTGGATGCGACCGAGCTTGTTGATCACCTCGACCATGTGCACCGGAATGCGGATGGTGCGGGCCTGGTCGGCCATGGCGCGGGTGATGGCCTGCCGGATCCACCAGGTGGCGTACGTGGAGAACTTGTAGCCCTTGGTGTAGTCGAACTTCTCGACCGCGCGGATCAGGCCCAGGTTGCCCTCCTGGATCAGGTCCAGGAACGCCATGCCGCGGCCGGTGTACCGCTTGGCCAGCGAGACCACGAGTCGGAGGTTGGCCTCCAGCAGGTGGTTCTTGGCCCGCTCACCGTCGCGGGAGATCCAGCCGAGGTCCCGCTGCATCTCGCGGGTGAGCTTCTCCTCGCCCTCCTCGGCGGCGCGCAGCCGCTCGGCGGCGTAGAGGCCGGCCTCGATCCGCTTGGCGAGCTCGACCTCCTGCTCGGCGTTGAGCAGCGGCACCTTGCCGATCTGCTTGAGGTAGGCCCGGACGGAGTCCGCGGAGGCGGTCAGCTCGGCGTCGCGACGCGCCTGCTTGAGCGCCTCGGACTCCTCGTCGTCCCACTCGAAGTCGTTGTCGGTGGCCGAGGCGGCGGCGTCGGTCGCGGCGGCTCGGGCCAGCTCGGCCGGCTCCTCGACCACCACGTCCTCGATCTCGGCGGCCAGCTCCTCCGGGTCGATGTCGCCCTCGGCGCCCTCGCCCTTGGCGGTCTTCGTCCCGGCGGCCTTGGCCGCCACGGTCGCCTTGGTGGCCCGGGTGGCCTTCGTCGCCTTGGCCGGAACGGCGGCCTTCGCGGCCACCTCGGCCGTGGTGGCCGCGGCCTTGCGCGGGGCCGCCTTGCGGACCGCCGGAGTCGTCTCCTCGGCGGAGGGCGCCTGCTTCGGGGCCGGCGCCGCGGCCTTCTTGGTGGTCTTCGCGGTGGTGGCCCGGGACGCCGGAGTGGCGGAGCGCGCCGCGGCGACCCGACGGCGGGTGCTCGCCGAGCCGTCCACGACCACGGTGACGCCCGCTTCCGAGAGCGCCCGCAGGATCTTCTTTGCCTGGGCCGGAGTCACCTCGGCGGACTCGACGGTGCGCGCGAGCTGAGCCGACGTCAGCTGCCCGCCCGCGCTCTGCGCGTGGGCGATCAGGGTGTCGGTGAGCGAGCGAACGTCGGCGCCGTTCTGGCGGGGTTCTGTCACGAATGACCTTCCGGAGGCGAAGAGCGGGCACGGCCGGGTCGTCCGGCGCAGAGCGGGGCGCCGCGCCGGACGATGTGGTTGAGGAACCCCCGTGTCCCGGGCCGGCCGGTCGTTGGCGGTCCGTGGCGCGTGGGCAGGGGTGAATTGTAACGCCGTCTGCGGCGATCATCCTGCGCCGCACGGCGTACCGGCGGTTGGGACCGCCGATTCGGCGCAGATGTGGACTTTGTAAGGATGATACTCGCGCGCGGCGGGGGAGGTCCCACTCGTGCGGGAAGGGGACGAACCATGAGCCGTTCGGCGCCGTCGTCGGAGGAACTGCTGCGGATCGCCGTGGAGGTGGCCCGGGAGGCCGCGGCCACCGCGTACCGGATGCGGGCCGAGGGGGTCTCGGTGGCCGCCACGAAGAGCACGGCCACCGACGTGGTCACCGCCGCCGACCGGGCGGTGGAGCGGCAGGTCCTCGACGCGCTGCGCCGGCTGCGCCCCGACGACGCGGTGCTCGGCGAGGAGTACGGCGAGGGCGACGCCGGCCCGGCCGGCGCCGACGGCGTGCGCTGGATCGTCGACCCGATCGACGGCACCGTCAACTACCTGTACGGGCTGCCCAACAGCGCCGTCTCGCTGGCCGCGGAGGTCGCCGGCACGGTGGTCGCCGGGGTGGTCCGCAACATCACCACCGGCGAGGAGTGGACCGCCACGCGGGGCGGCGGCGCCCACCGGGACGGCGTCCGCCTGCGCGGCTCCACCGAGATCGATCTGGGGCAGGCCCTGGTCGCCACCGGGTTCGGCTACGCCGCGCAGCGGCGGGCGCACCAGGCCCGGGTGCTGGGCGGGCTGATCGAACACGTCCGGGACATCCGCCGGTTCGGGGCGGCCGCCATCGATCTCTGCCTGGCCGCCGAGGGGCGGGTCGACGCGTACTACGAGAAGGGGCTCGCCGCCTGGGACCTGGCCGCCGGTGGGCTGGTCGCCACCGAGGCGGGGCTGCGGGTGGCCGGCCTCGGCGGTCGGGCGGCCGGGCCGGACCTGGTGCTGGCGGCGCCGCCGGCCCTGTTCGGGCCGCTGCACGAGCGCCTCGCCGACCTGGACGCCTCCGGCGGCCCCTGACAGCGGCCGGGGCCGGCGAGGGCCCGGGAACGGGTTACTTGTCGGCGGGCATCGGGCAGGTGCCGGCGGGCAGGTCCGGGGTGCCCAGGTCGCCCAGGGCCTGGTTCACCTCGGTGGTGGTGGCCAGTTGCTGGAACCCGCTGCCCAGGATCACGTCGACCGTGTCGTCCTTGCGCTTCATGTCCAACTTCGGGGTCACGTTGTCCAGGAAGTACGCCCGCAGCAGCTGCGCGGAGCCGACCCCCTTGGGCCCGTACCGCAGCACCGCCACGTCGTCGAGGCGCTGCTTGGCGTTGTCGACCTTCTTGACCTGGAACTTGCGGTTGCGGAAGTCGTCGGCGACGTCGGCGGCCCGACCGGGCTGGTTGGTCGCGTTGTAGACGTTGATCCTGACGTCCTTCTGCTCGCGCAGTCGCAGGTCCGCCAGGGGCCAGCCGTCCGGACAGCTCTGGGCGCTGACGGCGTTGCCCTGCGAGTCCCGGACCACGGCCACGACCACGACGACCAGGGCGATGACCGCCAGCAGGCCGACGACAACGAGTGCTCGCACTCGCGCAAAGCTCATCTGGGGGCTCCCGGGCGATGGGTGGGTGGCGGCGGGCGTCGGCGGTCGGGCCGCCCCGCCGGCCGTCGAGTACGCCGCTGAGGTTAACGGGTGTCCGGCCGTCGCGTGGAAACAGCCGGACATGCCGGCGCGCCATCCGGGAACCAGGTACTACTACCCCTATCTTCGTGTCGCCTGAGTCACATTGGGAACAACTTCCGGCGCAGGGGCGTACATCTCTGCCGCAAGGGCGGTATACATGCCTCGCCCGAGGGGGCGGTAAGGTACCGCGCTCGCCGGAGGCGTTTCTCTGGCGGCCCTGGTCCGGCCGGCAACCGGGTCGGGAGACCGACACAACTGGTGGCCGGCCAGCGGAACCGAAACAGTGTCGTCCGGCGTTACAACCGGAAGCGACCATATCGATATGGGAGAGTGAAACCGATGGCCACCGACTACGACGCCCCGCGTCGCGACGAGGTCGACCTCGGCGAGGACAGCTTGGAAGAGCTCAAGGCCCGGCGGGTCGACTCACAGTCGGGCGCCGTGGACGTCGACGAGGCCGAGGTTGCCGAGAGCTTCGAGCTGCCCGGTGCCGACCTGGCCGACGAGGAGCTCACGGTCAAGGTGCTACCGATGCAGCAGGACGAGTTCCGGTGTGCGCGCTGCTTCCTGGTGCACCACCGTAGCCAGCTGGCGGTCGAGCGCAACGGCGAGCTGATCTGCCGAGAGTGCGTCTGATCACGACGCAAGTCACGAGCGGCGGCCTCCGGGACGGGGCCGCCGCTGTTCGGACCCACCGGCGCCGACGGCGGTGGACGGCCTGACGCGGATCAGGTGGTTTCCGCGTCGCCGGAACCGGGGAGTTCGAACGCCATGAGCGGACCGATGACCGTGTCCGGCGCGCCCCGGGCGTACGCCGGCACCGGACGGAACGGGGTGGCGGCGTGAAGTGGCGCAGCGGACGGGACGACGCGACCGCCGGTCCGGACCGGGACGGCGCCGATCCCGCGACCCACCGTGCCGCCGAGGGGCGACCGGCGAGCGACAACGCCGCCGCGAACCCGCCCCACACCCCGACCGGCCGCCCCGACTCGGCCGGCCACGACACCCCGACCGGCCCCGACACCCCGGCCGGCCGCGAGCTGGCCGCCCGGGAGGAGCTGGGGGAGACCGTCGCGGCGCTGACCGCCGACGACCTCGCCCCGGCCCGCCGCCGCCAGCTGCTCACCCGGCTGGTCGGGCAGGCCCGCGCCCGCGGCGTCGCCGACCTGTTCAAGCCGAAGGCCGCGCTGCGCTGGATCACCGACACCGTCGCCGACGTGGCCCCGCACGTGCCGGTCCGCGACCTGGCCACCCTGCGCCAGCACTTCCCCGGCCTGGACGACGAGGAACTGGCCGAGCGGCTCATCCGCAACGCCGCCCGGGCCACCGCCGGGGTGGGCGCGGCCGGTGGCGGCGTGGCCGCCGTCGAGTGGGTGGCCACCCCGACCCTGCTCTCCGCGCCGGTGCTGCTGGCCGCCGAGACCGTCGTGGTGGTGGCGATCGAGCTGAAGCTGATCGGCGAGCTGCACGAGATCTACCGGGTGCCGATACCCGCCGCGGGTGCCCAGCGCGCGGTCGCCCTGGTCCAGTCCTGGGCCGGTCAGCGGGGGATCAACCCGATGACGCCCGGGGTCGGGGTCAGCGCGGTGCTCGGCACCGCCGCGCGCAAGGAGCTGCGGGACAGCCTGCTCAAGCGCTTCGGTCGCAACCTGACCACCCTGGGGCCGTTCCTGACCGGCGCCGCCGTGGCCGGCTACCTCAACCGCCGCTCCACCCTGGCGCTGGCCGGCCAGCTCCGCGGCGACCTGCGCCGCCGGCGCCCGAAGCGCTGAGCCCGCCGGTCAGGCCGGGCCGCGGGCCCGCAGGACCGCCTCGGCCAGCGCGACCGGGTGACGGGAGCTGACCACCCAGAACGGGGTGGGGTCGGCCGGGTCGTCGAGCACCACCTGCACGGCGCCGCCGATCCACGGCCGCTGCACCACGAAGGCGAGCGGGTCGGCCCCGACGCCCAGCACCTCCCGACGGCCGGCCGCGTCCAACGGGACGACGTCGGCGACGAAGCGCACCGGCAGCCGGGCGTCGTCGACCAGCAGCTCGCCGTCGCGTACCGCCACCCGGATCCGGCCCAGCCACCACAGGCCCGCGGCGGTCGCCGGCAGCAGCACCGCGAACGGCAGCCAGGCGCGTACGCCCGCGCCGCCCAGCCACACCTCGGTGGCGAGCAGCGCGGCGACGGCCAGCCCGGCCAGCGCGTACCACCAGGGCAGCCGGAGCTTCTCGGAGTATTGGACGGCCGCGTTGGCGGGCGCCGGCGACGGGGACACGCTCACGGTTCGAGGGTACGGCGCACGGCGGCCCGTCGATTCGGCAGGATGTCAGGGGCAGCGCGTGGAACCGGACGGAAGAGGGAGATCGTGACGGACGTCGTACCCGTGCCGGTGCGGCAGCTCGACCCGGAGCTGCCGTTGCCGGCGTACGCCCATCCCGGTGACGCCGGGGCCGACCTGGTCGCCGCCGCCGACGTGGAGCTGCCGCCCGGCGGACGCGCGTTGGTGCCGACCGGCGTGGCGCTCGCCCTCCCGGAGGGGTACGTCGGGCTGGTCCACCCCCGGTCCGGGCTGGCGGCCAGGCTCGGCGTGACCGTGCTCAACGCGCCCGGTACGGTCGACGCCGGCTACCGGGGTGAGATCCTGGTCAACCTGATCAACCATGATCGGGTCGCCCCGGCGCGGATCGCCCGCGGTGACCGGATCGCGCAGCTCGTCGTCCAGCAGGTGGCGCGGGCGCAGTTCCGGCCGGTGGCCGAGCTGCCCGACTCGCCGCGCGGTTCGGGCGGGCACGGTTCGACCGGCGGTCACGCCGGGCTCACGCCGTCCCCGCCCGGGGCGGAGGGCCGGCGCGCCGACCCGGAGCGGGCCGGCGGGTTGACGGAAGAGGTGGCAGGGTGAGTGTGAACAGCGGAGGGTGGGCGCAGTGATCTTCTCCCGAAAGCGGGACAACGGCGGGGACGAGCGGGGCACCGAGGTCCTGGGGGCCGCTGCGGCGGACGAGCCGGCGGCGCCGGCCCGCGGGCCGTACGACGTCTCCGAGGCGTCGGCCGACATGCCCCGGCTGGACCTGGGCAGCCTGCAGATCCCGGCGGTGCCCGATGTCGAGGTGCGCGTGCAGGCCGACCCGCAGGGCGTGGTGCAGCAGGTGGTGCTGGTGCACGGCGACAACGCCCTCCAGCTCGGTGTCTTCGCCGCTCCGCGCAGCGAGGGCATCTGGGACGAGGTGCGCGAGGAGATCCGCCAGTCGCTGTTCGACGACGGCGCCGCCGCCCAGGAGGTCCAGGGCGAGTACGGCACCGAGTTGCAGGCCCGGGTGCGTACCCCGGACGGCATCACCGACCTGCGGTTCGTCGGCGTCGACGGGCCGCGCTGGATGGTCCGCGGCGTCTTCCAGGGTCGCGCGGCGACCGACCCGTCGGCGGCCGGCCCGCTGGCCCTCTGCCTGGACGGCCTGGTGGTCGACCGGGGCCACGAGGCGAAGCCGGTCCGCGAGCCGCTGCCGCTGCGGCTGCCCCGGGAGGTCGCCGAGCAGGCCACCACGGAGCAGGACACCGCCACCGACGGCGCGCCGCGCGAGGTCTGAGCCGGGTCACGCCGGTTCCGGCCACACCGTTCCGCCGGAACCGGACCCGTCGGCGTACGCTGGCGGGACGGTTCCGGCGCACCGGGGCCGGCCGGTGCCGGCGTGACCGGTCAGCGTGGAGAGGGTGACGCGGAGGTCATGACGACCGACGGAGGCCGGGTGTCGCTGCGGCGCATCCTGCAACGGCTCACCGCGAGCGAGGCCGAGATCGAGGCGCAGGAGCTGCAACGGGAGAGCGTCGAGTCCGGCGGCATGCCGGCCCGGCAGTGCTCCCGAGGTCAGGTCGTCTGCGTCAGCGGTCGACTGCGTACCGTGGTCTACACTCCCCGGACGAACCTGCCGACCCTCGAGGCCGACCTGTACGACGGCAGCGACGTGGTCACCCTGGTCTGGCTGGGCCGGCGGCACATCGCCGGGATCGAGCCGGGCCGGCATCTGATCGCCCGCGGCCGGGTGGCCGTACGGGACGACCGCAAGGTCATCTACAACCCGCACTACGAGCTGGAGTCGCCGAAGTGACGACGCGGACACGGCGGACGGAAGACCCACGATGACCGCCGGAGCCCAGCGGCCGACGCAGCCGGCGACCGGCGTGCCCGACGAGGAGCCGCTGCCCACCCTCGCCGAGCAGATGGCCGACCAGCTCGGCGGCTGGCGGGGGCTGGTCGAGTCCAGCATCCCCGTGGTGGTCTTCGTGCTCGCCAACGTGATCGGCGACCTGCGCCCCGCGGTGCTCGCCTCGGTCGGGGTGGCGCTGCTGATCGCCGTGGTGCGGCTGGCCCAGCGGCGGCCGGTCCGGCACGCGATCAACGGGCTGTTCGGCGTGGCGATCGGTGCGGCCATCGCCTGGCGCACCGGCGACGAGCGGGACTTCTACCTCCCCGGCATCCTCTACGGCATCGGCTACGGCCTGGCGCTGCTGGTCTCCGCGCTGCTGCGGCAGCCGCTGGTCGGCTGGATCTGGTCGGTGCTGGTGGCCAAGGGGCGCGCCGAGTGGCGGGACGACCCCCGGCTGGTGCGCACCTTCACCCAGCTCACCGTGCTCTGGGGGGTGGTCTGGCTGGCCAAGGTGGGAGTGCAGGCCGCGCTCTACCTGGCGCAGCAGGACACCGCGCTGGGCATCGCCCGGCTGGCCCTGGGCTACCCGCCGTACGCCCTGCTGCTGCTGATCACCGTCTGGACGGTGCGCCGGGTGACCCGGGAGCCGGCGCCGGATCCGCTGCCCGGCGCCTGACGGCCCGCAGAGCCACCGTCCGGCGCTCGGCCGTGCGGACGGTGGGCGGGGCCAGGAACCCGACCCCCGGGGCGCGGCGGCCCGCTCAGCCCGTGCCGCGGGTCCGCTCGACGCTGTCCGGGCCGAGGATCACCGCGCGGACCTCGTCCTCCACCTCGGCGGTGCAGACGAAGACCAGCTCGTCGCCGGCCTCGATCGGGTCGTCCGGGCTGGGCACCAGCACCCGCTTGCCGCGCAGGATCGCCACCAGGGCGGCGTCGCGGGGGATCGGCACCTGGTGGATCGGCTGCCCCACGTAGGGGGCGGTGGGCGGCAGGGTGATCTCGACCAGGTTCGCCTCGCCCTGCCGGAAGGTCATCAACCGGACCAGGTCGCCGACGGTGACCGCCTCCTCGACCAGCGCGGCCATCACCCGCGGCTTGCTGACCGCGACGTCGACCCCCCACTGCTCGGTGAAGAGCCACTCGTTCTCCGCGCGGTTCACCCGCGCCACCACCCGGGGCACCGCGAACTCGGTCTTGGCCAGCAGCGACACCACCAGGTTGACCTTGTCGTCGCCGGTCGCGGCGACCACCACGTCACAGCCGGAGACGTTCGCCTCCTCCAGGCTGGCCAGCTCGCACGCGTCGGCCAGCACCCAGTCGGCGGCCGGCACCCGGTCCGGCCGGAGCATCTTGGGCTGGCGCTCGATGAGCATCACCTGGTGGCCGTTGTCGATCAGCTCCTGGGCGATCGACCGGCCCACGTTGCCGGCGCCCGCGATGGCGATCCGCATGGCTCTACAGCCCTCCTTCCGGCGGCGTCGCCGCCACCGACGTGACCGCCGCGGTGATGTCGTCGGTCACCAGCATGAAGATCTGGTCACCCTCCTGCACGACCGTGGAGGCGGTGGGCAGGGTGCCGATGCCGAAACGGATGAGGTACGCCACCCGGGCGCCCGCCGCGTCCTCCAGGACGCGCAGCGGCCGACCGATCCAGTCCTTGTGGACCGGCACTTCCATGATCGACACGGTGCTGGTCGGGTCGCGGAAGATCTCCACGTTCCCCTCGGGCACCAGGTGCCGCAGCATCCGGTCGGCGGTCCACCGCACGGTGGCCACCGTGGGGATGCCCAGCCGCTCGTAGACCTGCGCCCGGCGCTGGTCGTAGATCCGGGCGGCGACCCGGGACACGCCGAACGTCTCGCGGGCCAGCCGGGCCGAGATGATGTTGGAGTTGTCGCCGCTGGAGACAGCCGCGAACGCGTCGGCCCGCTCGATGCCCGCCTGGCGCAGCACCTCGCCGTCGAAGCCGGCGCCGGTGACCGTGATCCCGGCGAAGTCGGGCCCCAGCCGGCGGAACGCGTCGGCGTCCTGGTCGATCACCGCCACGGAGTGCCCCCGGGACTCCAGGCTGTGGGCCAGGGTCGACCCGACCCGGCCACAGCCCATGATCACGACATGCACGGTGTCCTCCCAAGGTGCGCGCCCGTCGCTGTGGGCGGTGCATCTTTCGAGCCTGCCACGTCCCCGGCGCGGGCGGGGGACCGACCGTACCGTGTCCCATCGGTCCCCGGTGATCAGGCACCCCCACCACCGGACGGGCGGTGGTCGTACTCTTGGCGCTTGTGGCCAGACCCACCTCGCTGCTGAAGCGGCTCCTCGTCGGTCGACCGTTCCGGTCCGACCGGCTCCAGCACACCCTCCTGCCGAAGCGCATCGCGCTGCCGGTCTTCGCCTCGGACGCCCTCTCCAGCGTGGCGTACGCCCCGGACGAGATCCTGCTGACGCTCTCCATCGCGGGCGCGTCGGCCTACCTGTTCTCCCCGTGGATCGCGCTGGCCGTGGTGGTGGTGATGCTCACGGTCGTCGCCAGCTACCGGCAGAACGTGCACGCCTACCCATCCGGGGGCGGCGACTACGAGGTGGCCACGGTCAACCTCGGTCCCCGCGCCGGCCTGGCGGTCGGCAGCGCGCTGCTCGTGGACTACGTGCTGACGGTGGCGGTGTCGGTCTCCTCCGGCGTGGCCAACCTGGGCTCGGTGGTGCCCTTCGTGGCCACCCACAAGGTGTCGGTCGCGGTCGCCGCGGTGGTGCTGCTGACCGCGATGAACCTGCGCGGGCTGCGGGAGTCGGGGACGGCGTTCGCCATCCCCACCTACGGCTTCATCATCGTGATGGTCGGGATGATCCTCACCGGCCTGTTCCGGGTCTTCGTCCTCGGTGACGAGCTGCTCGCCCCGAGCGCCGGCCTGGAGATCCAGGCCGAACACAGCGTGACCGGCTTCGCCCTGGTCTTCCTGCTGCTGCGGACCTTCTCCTCCGGCTGCGCCGCGTTGACCGGCGTGGAGGCGATCTCCAACGGGGTGCCCGCGTTCAAGGCGCCGAAGTCCCGCAACGCGGCCACCACGCTGCTGCTGCTCGGCACCATCGCGGTGGGGATGCTGGTCGGCATCATCTGGCTGGCCCGCCTGACCCACCTCCAGTTCGTCGAGGACCCCAGCACGCAGATCCTCTCCGGGCCCGACGGGTACGTGCAGAAGACCGTCACCACCCAGCTCGGCGAGACGGTCTTCGGCTCCGGCTCGGCGCTGCTCTTCGTGGTCGCCGGGATGACCGCGCTGATCCTCTTCCTGGCCGCGAACACCGCGTTCAACGGCTTCCCGGTGCTCGGCTCGATCCTGGCCCAGGACCGCTACCTGCCCCGGCAGTTCCACACCCGGGGCGACCGGCTGGCCTTCTCCAACGGCATCGTCTTCCTGGCCAGCTTCGCGATCGTGCTGATCGTCGGCTTCCAGGCCGAGGTGACGCGGCTGATCCAGCTCTACATCGTCGGGGTGTTCGTCTCGTTCACCCTCTCCCAGGCCGGCATGATCCGGCACTGGAACCGGCACCTGCGTACCGAGCGGGACCCGGAGGCCCGGCGCCGGATGGTGCGGTCCCGGGCGATCAACGCCTTCGGCATGGCCCTGACCGGCATCGTGCTGGTCATCGTGCTGCTCACCAAGTTCCTGCTCGGCGCCTGGATCGCCATCGCCGCGATGGCGGTGATCTACCTGCTGATGCTGGCCATCCGGCGGCACTACGACCGGGTCGCCGCCGAGCTGGAGCCGACCGAGGTGCGCGGCGTGCTGCCCGCCCGCAACCACGCCATCGTGCTGGTCAGCAAGCTGCACCAGCCGACACTGCGGGCCATCGCGTACGCCCGGGCCACCCGCCCCGACACGCTGACCGCGGTGACCGTCAACGTGGACGAGAAGGACACCCGGGACCTCCAGGCGGACTGGGAACGCCGCGAGCTGCCGGTGCCGCTGACCGTGGTCGACTCCCCGTACCGGGAGATCACCCGCCCGATCCTGAACTTCGTGGCCTCGGTCCGCCGGGAGTCGCCCCGCGACGTGGTCACCGTCTTCATTCCCGAGTACGTCGTCGGCCGCTGGTGGGAGAACCTGTTGCACAATCAGAGCGCGCTGCGCCTCAAGGGCCGGCTGCTGTTCGAACCGGGAGTGATGGTGACCAGCGTGCCGTGGCAGCTCGCCTCCACCGCCGGCAAGAACCTGGACCGGTTGGACGCCACGCTGACCCGGGGACCGGCCCGTGGGCCGCGGGTGGTGCCGCGCGGCACCCTGCCGCCGAGCGTGCCGCCGGTGGTCTCCGCGCCGCCCGGTGAGAGCGGCCCGGGCGCGGGGGAGTCCCGGTGACCGCCGCGACCGGCGGCTCGGGCGTGCCCCGCCCCTCGGCGACCGGGCCGGACGTCGACGGGCGGCGGGTGCTGGAGGAGGCCGAGCGGGTCGAGCTGACCGTCGACGCGATCGCCCCGGGCGGGCACTGCGTGGCCCGGGTCGACGGGCAGGTGGTCTTCGTCCGGCACGCGCTCCCCGGTGAGCGGGTGGTCGCCGAGATCACCGAGCTGCACCGCGGGTTCGCCCGCGCCGACGCCGTCGAGGTGCTCGACGCCTCCCCGGACCGGGTGGTTCCGCCCTGCCCGTACGCGAAGCCGGGCGCGTGCGGCGGTTGCGACCTCCAGCACGTCGCCCCCGCCGCCCAGCTGGCCTGGAAGGTCGCGGTGGTGCGCGAGCAGCTGACCCGGCTGGGGGGCCTCACCGACGCCGAGGTGGACGCGCTGGGCGTGGCCGTCGAGGCGCTGCCCGGCGGTCCGCTGGGCTGGCGGTCCCGGGTGCGGTACGCGGTCGACGCCGCCGGCCGGGCCGGCCTGCTCAAGCACCGCTCGCACGAGGTGGTGCCGATCGACCGTTGCCGGATCGCCCACCCGGCGATCCAGGAGCTGCCGGTGCTGGGCACGCCCTGGCCGGAGGCGGACGCCGTCGAGACTGTCGCCTCCACCGGCGGCGACGTGAGCGTCACCGCCGTCCGTGAGGGGGTCACGACCCCGGTCAGCGGGCCGGAGACGGTCCGCGAGCGGGCCGCCGGACGGGACTGGACGCTGCCCGCGTCCGGTTTCTGGCAGGTCCACCCGGCCGCCGCGGACACCCTGGTCGGCGCGGTGCTGCAACTGTTGGACCCGAAGCCGGGAGAGCGGGCCTGGGACCTCTACGGCGGTGCCGGCCTCTTCGCCGCGGCGCTGGCCGGCCGGGTCGGCGACGCCCGGGTCACCCTGGTGGAGTCCTCCGCCGACGGGGTGGCGGCGGCCCGGCAGAACCTGGCCGACCTGCCCCGGGTGGAGGTGGTCGCCGCCCGGGTGGAGACCGCCCTGGCCCGCCGGCGGATCACCGGCCCGGTGGAGCTGGTGGTGCTGGACCCGCCGCGCTCCGGCGCGGGCGCGCAGGTGGTCCGGGACGTGCTGGCCGCCGGGCCGCGCGCGGTGGCCTACGTGGCCTGCGACCCGGCCGCCTTCGCCCGCGACGTGCGGACGTTCACCGACGCCGGGTGGCGGCTGGCCGCGCTGCGCGGGTACGACCTCTTCCCGATGACCCAGCACGTCGAGCTGGTCGGCCTCTTCCTGCCCCCGGCCTGAGCCCGCCCGGGTGTTAAGAAGGGGCCCTTCCTATGCCGAAAGCGTTAAGAGGGGGCCCTTCCTTGCGGATCGTCGGATTGATGTCGGGGACGTCGTACGACGGGGTGGACGTGGTGGCGGCCGAGTTCACGCCCGACGGGGAGACGCTGCGGATGCGCCCGCTCGGGCACCGGGAGCTGGACTACGACGAGGCGTTGCGGGCCGAGATCGGCGCGCTGCTGCCCCCGGCGGCCACCACGATCGAGGCGGTCTGCCGGCTGGACAACCGGCTCGGGGAGGTCTTCGCCGAGGCGGCGGCGCTCGGCGTGGAGCTGGCCGGCGGGCAGGCCGACGCGGTGGTCTCGCCGGGGCAGACCGTCTTCCACTGGGTCGAGCGGGGGACGGTCCGGGGCACCCTCCAGCTGGGCGCGCCGGCCCGGGTGGCGGCGCGGGTGGGCGTACCGGTGCTGTCGGACCTGCGGTCGGCGGACGTGGCCGCCGGCGGGCAGGGCGCGCCGCTGGTGCCGGCCTTCGACGCGCTGCTGCTCGACCCGGCCGGCGGGCCGCGGGCGGCGCTGAACCTGGGCGGGATCGCCAACCTCACCGTGGTCGCGCCGGACGCGCCGGTGCTCGGGTACGACGTGGGCCCGGCCAACGCGCTGCTCGACGCGGCGTCCCGGCGGCTGCTGGACCGGCCGTGCGACACCGACGGGGCCCGGGCGGCGGCCGGCCGGGTGCACCCCGCCCTGCTGGACCTGCTGCTCGCCGAGCCCTACTACGCGGCGGCGCCGCCCAAGTCCACCGGCAAGGAGTTGTTCCACGCCGGCTACCTCGACGACCGGCTGACGGCGCTCGGCGAGCCGGTGGCCGCCGACGACGTGCTGGCCACGCTCACCGAGGTGACCGCCCGGACGGTGGCCGCCGAGTGCGACCGGCACCGGGTGACCGAGGTGGTCGCCGCCGGCGGTGGGGTGCGCAATCCCACACTGACCGGCCGGCTGGCCGCGCTGGGGGCGGGCCGGTGGCGGCTGCGTACCACCGACGAGCTGGGCGTCCCGGCCCAGGCCAAGGAGGCGTACGCGTTCGCCCTGCTGGGCTGGCTCTCCTGGCACGGGCTGCCCGGCGCGCTGCCCTCGGTCACCGGCGCCCGGCGGGCCGCCGTGCTGGGCTCCTGGACCCCGTCCGGGCCGGCCCGACCCGCCGAACCGCCCGTGCCGCCGCGCCGGCTGGTGGTGTCGGACTGACCTGCGATCGCGCCCGGCCGAGCTGCGCGGTGTCGGACGGCCGATAGACTCTCCGGTCATGAGTGTTGAAGAGGACACGGCCAACCACGGTCGGCTGCTGGACACCGTTCGTGGCCCGCAGGACGTCAAGCGGATGTCCGGGGAGCAGCTGGACATCCTCGCCGCCGAGATCCGTGACTTCCTGATCGCGAAGGTCTCCCGCACCGGCGGGCACGTCGGCCCGAACCTGGGCGTGGTGGAGCTCACCCTGGCCATGCACCGGGTCTTCGACTCCCCGCGGGACCGCCTCCTGTTCGACACCGGCCACCAGGCGTACGTGCACAAGATCGTCACCGGCCGGCAGGCCGGCTTCGACAAGTTGCGCCAGCGCGGCGGCATCTCGGGCTACCCGAGCCAGGCCGAGAGCGAGCACGACCTGGTCGAGAACTCGCACGCCTCCACCGCCCTGTCCTACGCCGACGGCCTGGCCAAGGCGTACGCGCTGCGCGGCGAGCAGCGCGCCGTGGTGGCCGTGGTCGGCGACGGCGCGCTCACCGGCGGCATGTGCTGGGAGGCGCTGAACAACATCGCCACCTCCGGCAACCCGCTGGTGATCGTGGTCAACGACAACGGCCGGTCCTACTCGCCGACCATCGGCGGCCTCGCCGACCACCTCTCCTCGCTGCGGCTCAACCCCGGCTACGAGAAGGTGCTCGACACCGTCAAGGACGCGCTGGGCAACACCCCGTTCGTCGGCAAGCCGATGTACGAGGTGCTGCACGCGGTCAAGAAGGGCATCAAGGACGCGGTCGCCCCGCAGGCGATGTTCGAGGACCTCGGCATCAAGTACGTCGGCCCGGTCGACGGCCACGACGTCGCCGCCGTCGAGTCGGCGCTGCGCGCCGCGAAGAACTTCGGCGCCCCGGTGATCGTGCACGCGGTCACCCGCAAGGGCTACGGCTACCGCGCCGCCGAGGAGGACGAGGCGGACCGCCTGCACGGCCCCGGCGGCGCCTTCGACATCGAGACCGGCAAGCTGCTGGCCGCCCCGTCGGTGAAGTGGACCCACGTCTTCGCCAACGAGCTGGTGAAGATCGCCGACGAGCGCCCCGACGTGGTGGGCATCACCGCCGCGATGGCCGAGCCGACCGGCATCGCCACCCTGGCCCGCAAGTACCCCGAGCGGGTGTACGACGTGGGCATCGCCGAGCAGCACGCCGCCACCTCGGCGGCCGGCCTGGCGCTCGGCGGCCTGCACCCGGTGGTCGCGGTCTACGCGACCTTCCTCAACCGGGCCTTCGACCAGGTCCTGCTGGACGTGGCGATGCACCGGCTGCCGGTCACCTTCGTGCTGGACCGGGCCGGGATCACCGGCCCGGACGGGCCCAGCCACTACGGCATCTGGGACATGTCCGTCTTCGGGGTGGTGCCCGGCCTGCGGATCGCCGCCCCGCGCGACGCGGCCTCCCTGCGCGAGGAGCTGCGCGAGGCGGTGGCCGTCGACGACGGCCCGACCGTCGTGCGCTTCCCGACCGGCACCGTCGCCGCCGACCTGCCCGCGCTGCGCCGGGTCGGCACGGTGGACGTGCTGGCCGAGTCGGCCCGTACCGACGTGCTGCTGGTGGCGGTCGGCTCCTTCGGCCAGCTCGGCATGGAGGTCGCCACCCGGGTCGCCGAGCAGGGCTACGGGGTGACCGTTGTCGACCCGCGCTGGGTCCGCCCGGTCCCGGCCGAGCTGGTCGAGCTGGCCGCCGGGCACCGCCTGGTGGTCACGGTCGAGGACGGCGTCCGGGTCGGCGGGGTGGGCGACGCGCTCGCCCAGGCGATGCGGGACGCCGACGTCCGGGTGCCGCTGAAGGACCTGGGCGTGCCGGCCGACTGGCACCCGCACGGCACCCGGGCCCAGATCCTCACCGACCTGCGGCTCACCGCGCAGGACGTGGCCCGCGACGTGACCGGCTGGCTCTCCGGCCTGGACGCGCAGCCGATCGAGCCCGCCGGCCAGCCCGACGGGGCCGCGGCCCAGAACTGACGTACGGCGCGGGAAGGGGCGGCCCGGGGATCCCCGGGCCGCCCCTTCCGTGTCTTCGGGGTCAGCGACCGCCGACGGAGCGCTGGTACGTCTTGTCGGAGCCGGTCAACCGGAAGGTCTGCCGGTCGGCGGCCTGCGGCACCACCACCAGACCCGGCCGGTCCACCAGTCGGGGGGTGCCCGGCGGCACCGCCAGCGGGGCGTCCAGGTCGGCCTGCCAGGTCAGCACCACCAGCGGGCGGCCGGGCACCGGCAGCACGTACGCCTGCAGCGGGTTGGACCGGTCGGCCCGGGACAGGACCGGCCGGCCGCCGTCCGGTGGCCGGTAGCCCACCGCGCTCATCTCGCCGTGGTCGGTCCGCCAGGCCAGCCGGGTCAGCCGGCCCGCCCGGCGGCCGTCCGGCGCGACCGGGCCGAGCGCGCGTTCGGTCAGCTCCGCAAGCGGCCAGGACTCGGGCACCGAGGCCGGCGCGTCCCGGTCGCCGATCCGGCGCGGGACGCTGCCGAACGGCCCGTCCCGGCCGGCCAGCAGGCAGGTGTCCAGCCCGGCGAGGGCCTGCCGGCCGGAGCCGGTCTCGTCGCGGACCAGCGGGTAGCGCGGGTCGGTGGTGGCGCTGCCCAGGTCGAGCAGCCGGTCGGCGGCCCGGCCCCGGGGCAGCGTGGCGGTCGCCCGCAGCGTCGCGGTGACTCCGACGGCGCGGCAGGCGGGCACGTCCACCGGTTCGCTGAGCCCGTCGGCGACGGACAGCGGCCGGCCGTCCGGCCCGAGCAGCCGCTCGACCCGGGCGGAGGTGAGGTAGCGCCGGCCGGCGTCGGAGACCACCGGCAGCACGTCGGCGTAGACCAGGTAGCCCGGGTCGGTGTACTCGCTGGCCCGGCGGACCGCGTACCGGTCGCCGTCGCGGGCGAGTTGCAGCAGCCAGGAGGCGCCCTCGCCGGGCACGTCGGCGGCGACCAGGGCGACCGGCCCGCCGTCCATCTCACCGGACCAGAGGATGCCGGAGGAGGAGAGGTGGGCCCGGTCGTCCTCGGGGGAGCGCCAGCGGCGTACCGCCTCGGTCACCTCCGCGGTGGCGGCGGCGTCACCGGCGAGGGACCCCCGGGCCGGCCACACCTTCAGCTTGCCGTCCAGGCTGTCGTACCCGACGGGCAGGGTTTCGGGCTTGAGGTCGGCGACCGGGCCGCAGCCGGCGGCGGCGAGCAGCAGGGTGAGCAGCGCGGTGGCCATGGTGCCGCGCCGGCGGGCTGGAGCCACCTGTACGCCCCCGAATTCACGTCGCGGTCGGTGTCGACGGCCCATGGTACGAGACGTCCGTCGGGCGGGATCGGGAAGCGAACCCGGGTATCGTTCGTAACACAAGTGACACCCGTGGGCATTCGCGAAGTATTTCCGCCCCGGTAGACTCCGCAAACTGTGACGTCTACCGACCTACGTGGCGAATCCCCGCCGGCCGTCGACGCCCGACACGTCGAGTCGCACGCCGTTGCCGCCACCCTGGTCGACGCCACAGTGCCGCTGGGCGACCTCCGGCCGGCGCCGCCGACCGCCCCGGCGCCCGCCCGGACCACCCCGTCGCCGGCACCCGTTCCCCGGCCCCGACGCCGCCCGGACCGCCGCGACCTGGCCGTGTACGGCCTCTTCCTGCTGACCGCGCTCTGGGTGACCAGCCGGCTCTGGGCCGACCCGGCCGGCCGGGTGGCGTCGCTCTACAGTAGCGACCCGGCCCAGGTGCAGTTCTTCCTCGCCCACTCGGTACGCGTGGTCCTGCACGGCGACTTCCCGTTCTACACCGACCAGTTCAACTATCCGGACGGCGTGAACCTGATGGCCAACACGGCCATCCTGGCGCTCGGCATCCCGATGGTGCCGATCACCCTCCTGTTCGGACCGGCGGTCTCCTTCGTCACCCTGGTGACCCTGGGCCTGGCCGGCACCGCGACCGCCTGGTACCACGTGCTCTCCCGGCACGTCCTGCGCCACCGGCCGGCCGCCCTGGTCGCCGGCTGGTTATGCGGCTTCTCCCCGTCGATGCTCGCGCACGCCAACTGGCACCCGAACATCATCTCCCAGTTCCTGCTGCCCTTCCTGGTGTGGCGGGCGCTGGCGCTCACCCGCACCACCCGCCCGGTACGCGACGGCGCGCTGCTGGCCCTGCTGGTCACCGCCCAGGCCTTCGTCAACGAGGAGATCCTGCTCTTCACCGCCCTGGGCATCGGGGTCTTCCTGCTCGCCATGGTGGCCCAGCGGCCGGCCCTCTGGCGGTCGGCGTGGCGCCCGCTCGGCGCCGGCCTGGCGGTCTGCGCGGCGGTCGCCGGGGCGCTGCTGGCGTACCCGCTGCACGTCCAGTTCGCCGGCCCGATGGCGTACCACGGGCTCAGCGACGCGGTCCGCGACTACGGCAACGACATCGCCGCCTTCGTCACCCCCGGCTCGGCCACTCTCGGCGGCAACCAGCGGGCCAACGCCAACCTGGCCCCGAACTACTCCGAGGAGAACGCCTTCTTCGGCTGGAGCCTGACCCTGATCGCGGTCGGCATCGTGGTCTGGCTGCGCCGGGAACCGCTGGTCCGGGCGCTCGCCGCGACCGGCCTGTTCTTCGCCGTGCTCTCCCTCGGCGAGCGGGTCTCCTGGTGGGACCGGGACCTGGTCACCGGCCCGTGGGAGCTGCTGGTCCGGCTGCCGCTGCTGGACGCCGTGGTGCCCACCCGGTTCGGGATGATCACCAGCGTGGTGGTGGCCGTGCTGCTGGCCCTGGCCGTGCGGCGGGCCCTCGCGCTGCGGGTGCCGGACCGGCGGACGGTGCGTACCCTCACCGGCGCGGTGCTGGCCGTCGCCCTGCTGCCGATCGCACCGATGCCGTTGCAGGTCGTCTCCCGCCCGGCGGTGCCGGACTTCATCACCTCCGGCCGCTGGCGGCCCTACGTCGGGCCGGAGCAGACCCTGGTGCCGGTCCCGGTGCCCAGCATGGGCAACACCAACGGGATGCGCTGGGCGGCCTCGGCCAACCTCGACTTCAAGATCCCCGGCGGCTACTTCCTCGCCCCGCGCAACGGCAACACCGGCGACCCCGGTCAGTTCGGTGGCCGCCCCAGCGGCTTCGGGGACCTGGTGCAGCAGGTGGCGCGGACCGGCCGGGCGGACCGGCTGGACGAGCGGCAGCGCCGCCGCAGCCTGGACGAGCTGCGGCACTGGCGGGCGGCCGTGCTGGTGCTGCCGGTCGACCAGCCCAACGCCGAGCCGCTGCGGCGCACCGTCGAGCAGGTGGCCGGACCGGGCCGGCGCGAGCTGGACGTCTGGGTGTGGGACGTCCGCCGGCTGACCGAGCCGCGCGGCCCGCGGTCCCGGGCCACCGCCCGCTGACCCGGGCCGGTCAGGGCACCAGCGGCCGGACGTCCCAGAGCCAGACGTCGTCGACCCGGCGGCCCGGGCCGAGCAGGCCGGTGAGCAGTTCCCGCAGGGCCACCTCGCGGGGGTGGGCGCCGAGCACCACCACCGACGCCCGCCAGAAGGTCAGGTCCTCGACCGCCCGGCGGCGGTCCGCCTCCGTCAGCGCCGGCACCCGGCCGGTGTCCACCGTGGCGTAGATCAGCTTGGTGGTCGGCCGGTTCGGGGTGCCGAAGACCCCCTCGCCGTCGCTGTTCGGGCCGATGAAGTAGCCCCCCGGCACCGGAAACTCGTGCAGGGTCAGCGCGCTCCAGCGCAGCGTCGCCAGCCCGTGCCCGTTGTTCGGCACCGGCACCGGCACCAGGGTCCGCCCGGCCGGTACGTACGGCCGCCAACCACCCGAGGTGATGAAGTGCGGCGGCGGGTCCACCGGCTGCGCCGGCAGCGGCCGGGGGACCAGTGGCAGCACGGCCAGCGCGATGGCGGCGTGGCCGACCGGCCGGAGCCAGCGGCGCCGGCCCGTCACGTCCGGCGCGGGGGTCAACGCGTCCCAGGCCAGGGCGAGCAGGACGCCCAGCGCGCCGGCCACCACCAGCGCCAGCCGGGTCGGCATCATCATCTCGACCAGCGGCAGGTCGTCCGGCACGTACGCCCACGGGCCGTCGACGCCGGTCAGCTTCCCGTCGAAGCGCACCTGCGGCCCGATGGAGGCGACGGTGAAGACCAGCACCAGCACCGCGACGACCCGGGCGGCCGGCGAACGCCGCCAGAGCAGCACCAGCGCGGCCAGGGCCAGCAGCACCAGCGGCCAGCCGAACCAGGTGTTCTGCTCGGTCAGGCCGATGGTCCTCTCCACCGCCTCGTCACCGGCCCAGGTGTCCCGGGCGAACGTCACGAACGCCATCAGGTCCTCGCCCCAGCTGTGGAACACCCCGCCCTGCAACCCGCGGTAGGACTGCGGGCCGTTGAACTGGAACCACACCGGGTAGGCGGTCAGCAGCAGGGCCACCGCGCCACCGACGCCCAGGCCGGCCACGAAGACCCCGGCCCGGGCCCGCGCCGCCCGCGGTCGGGCCAGCAGGTAGGTGAGCACCACCACCAGGCAGGCCAGCGCGGTGAGCAGCAGCATCTCCTCGTTGACGAAGACCTGGTACGCCACCAGCAGGCCGAGCACCACGCCGTCGCGCCGCCAACTCCGCCCCGGACCACCGAGCAGCAGCACCCGGGCCACGATCAGCGGCAGCAGGAAGTTGGAGGCGAAGTTCGGCTGGCCGTTGGCGTGGTGCACCACCCCGGGCGCGAAGCCGACGAAGGCGCCGCCGACGAAGGCCGCCGCCCGGGACCGCACCAGGTGCCGGGAGAGCACCCAGTACGCCGTGCCGGCCGTCGCGGCCAGCGCCCCGCCCAGATAGAGGGCGTAGGTGACCTGCGGGCCGAGCAGCAGGGTCAGCGGCGCCAGCGGCAGGGTCACCCCGAGCAGCGAGGTGTTGGCCATCATGTTCACCCCGTCCGGGGCGTTCTGCCGGGTGCTGAACAGCGGGTTCTCCAGGTGCCGCACGGAGTGCGCGCCGTGGGCGAAGAGCCACTCGAACCAGCTGTGGTCGGTCGGCAGGTGGGACGACACCCGGTGCTGCACGTCCACCCAGTAGTTGAGGCAGACGAAAACACCGAGGAGCGCATAGGCTCCGATGGCCAACACGTCGACACGGGTCGGCCGCCGGTGTCGCCGGCCGGCTCCACCGTCGTCGACGGGCCCGTCGACCACGGATTCGGTCGCAGTGTTCAACGAGGGTTCCACCACCGGCACAGCCACGACGCGCCATCGTACAGGCGGGGAGGCGTCGCACCTGCCGGCCCGGGACGGTCGGGAGGTCCTGGTGACGGTCATCGACCTGGGTGAGCTGCGCCAGGAACCCGACGAGGAACGGCGCGAACCGCGGCCGCCCCGGTCCGTCGGGCGACCGCTGCGGCTGGCCCTGGTGCTGGCCCTGGTGGTCGCCACCGTGGCCGGCGCCGACGCCGGCCGGGTCACCGCGCCGACCCTGGTGCCCGCCCCGACCGGCGCCCAGCCCTTCCTCGCCGCGGACCGGCTCTACGTGGCCGAGCCCGGCACCGACAACCAGGGTCCACGCGACCTGGTCGCCTACCCGCTGCCCAGGGCCGGCCGTCGGGGACCGACCCGACCGGCCCCGCTGTGGCGGACCACGATGCCCGGGCGGGGCGAGACCGTCGGGGTGCTGGAGCTGGCCGGGGTGGTCGTGGTCACCGGGCCGACCATCGGCGGCGACACCTACCTGACCGCCGCCTTCGACCGGGCCACCGGCGTCCTGCGGTGGCAGCAGTCCGGGGTGGCGACCAGCGGCGGCCGGGAACTGCTGGTGCAGACGGGCCTGGACGAGGGGACCACCGGGAGGGTCCGCCGGGTCGACCCGGACACCGGGCGGACGCTCTGGTCGGTGCCCACCGCACCGGAGGCGGTGCACTTCGGGTTCCGGGACGACCGGGTGGACCGGCTGGTGCTGGTGCCGGCCGAGGGCCCCGTGGAGGTGTGGGACACCGGGTCCGGGCGTCGACTGCGCAGCGCCGACCTCGCCGCCGGTGCGCTGCCGCGGTACCAGGGCGCCTACGTCGTCGACGACCTGCTGGTCCTCACGCCCGACAACAGCACCCTCGTCGCGTACGGGCTGGCCGGGCTGGACCGGCGCTGGCAGATCGACCTTCCACTGGTCGGCTACCTGGTGCGCTGCGCCGAACTGGTCTGCGCGCTGGGCCAGACCGGCGGGATCCGCGCGCTGGACCCGGCGACCGGCCGTACCGTCTGGAGCGATCCCCGATGGCAGCCGCTCGACGAGCGGGACGGCCGGTTGCTGGTCGCCGAGCCCGGGCCGAGCAGCGTCGTTGCGCTGCGGGTGCTCGACGCAGCCAGCGGCCGCGGCGTGGCCGACCTCGGCGACTGGGAGCTGGTCCGGCGGATGTGGCGCGACGATCCGCTGGTGGGCGTCCGCCGGGCCGGCGAGCACAAGGTGCTGGTCGCCGACCTCGACCTGACCACCGGCGAGGCCGGCAACCTGGACGTGCTGGTCGGCGCCACCGGCGACTGTCAGGCCGGCCCCGCGGTGCTGCTCTGCGGACGCGACGACGGCACGTTCGGCCTGTGGCCGCGGCGGCGGTGACGGGGGTGTCGATGATCGAGCTGGGCGAGCTGCGGCACGAGGACGACGACGACCCACGGCCGGAGCCGGTCCGCGCCGCCCCACCGGCCCGCGCCGCCCGGGTTCTGCTGGCCCTGCTGCTGGTGCTGCTCACCGCCGCCGGGTCCGCGCCCGGTCCGGTCCGGCGGGAGTACGTGACGCTGCCCGGCCCCCAGGTGTCCACCTTCCAGCTGGCCGACGGCCGGCTCTTCGTGGCGGACGGGCCGCAGAGCATGCGCCCGTCGTCGGAGGTGGTCGCCTACCAGGTGCCCGACGGGCGGCGACTGTGGCGGATGCCGCTCGCCCCCGGCCACCGCGTGCTCGGCCTCACCGTCGACGCCGGCATCCTGCTGGTGGCGAGCATCCCGGCCGGCAACGGCGAACCGGTGGCCACGGCCGTCGACGTGGCCACCGGGCGGGTGCGCTGGCAGCGGGCCGGCTACCCGCTCTCCGGCCGGGAGGGCACCGTGCTCCTCCAGTCCGGATCGGGTGCCGGCGCGGGCACCCTCGAGGCGGTCGGCCTCACCTCGGGTCAGGCGCGCTGGAGCCGGCCGTTGCCGACCACCGGATCCACCTTCGAGTACGGCGATCCGGCCGGCGTGGGTCGCTTCCTGGTGATCGATGCCCGGGGTCGGGTGCAGGTGTACGACGCGCGCACCGGTGACCTGCTGGTCGCCGGTCCGATCGCGCCCGCCCGCGCCGGGTTCTACGACCGGGTCGAGACCATCGACGGGCTGCTGCTGGTCCAGGACGGCTCGGGGACGCTGTACGCGTACGGCCTGGACCGGCTCGACCCGCGGTGGCGCCTGCGGCTGCCCGTGGCCTCGCGGGACGGGTGGGGCTACCAGGACTGCGGCGCGCTCATCTGCATGATCTTCGGTGAGTCCGGCGTCCAGGTGATCGACCCGGCGACCGGGCGGATCCGCTGGACCGCGGAGCGGGCGGACGGGTTCTTCCCGGTCGGTGACCGGCTCCTCGTCGGCCTCCTCGCCCAGGGCCAGGAGGCGGAGCTGACCGTCCTCGACCCGGCCAACGGGCGGCTGCTGGCCGACCTGGGGCGCTGGCGGGTTGCCGTCACCGACCCCACCCGGGAGCAGCTGTTCGGGCTGCACCGGTTGAAGGACAGCCGGGAGCTGGTGGCCGAGCTGGACGTCGCCGCCGGTCAGGCCCGGGTGCTCGACGTGCTGCCCGGCTACTGGGACGACTGCGCCACCCGGGACCGGGTGCTGGTCTGCCGCCGGCTGGACGGCACACTGGGCGTGTGGCAGCTCGGCCGCTGAACGCTGGTGCCGGGGCACTAGGTTGTCGGGCAGGTCAGCCGCGTGGCGTGGCGGCCGGCGCGGGAGGTCGGGATGCGGGTACTGGTGGTCGAGGACGAACGCAACCTCGCCGATGCGATCGCGCGGGGACTGCGCAAGCGCGGCATGGCGGTGGACGTCGCGTACGACGGGGACACCGGCCACGAGGCGGCCTTCGTCACCCGCTACGACGTGGTGGTCCTCGACCGTGACCTGCCCGGCCGGCACGGCGACGAGATCTGCGCGGACCTGGTCGCCTCCGGCACCCTCACCCGGGTGCTGATGCTCACCGCCAGCGGCACCGTGGCCGAGAGGGTGGAGGGCCTCCAGCTCGGCGCGGACGACTACCTGCCCAAGCCGTTCGCCTTCGACGAGCTGGTGGCCCGGGTGCAGGCGCTCGGCCGGCGGGCCACCCCGGCCGCGCCGCCGGTGCTGGAGCTGGCGGACCTGTCGCTGGACCCGGCCCGCCGGGTGGTCACCCGCGCCGGCACGCCGGTGGACCTGACCAACAAGGAGTTCGGGGTGCTCTGCGAGCTGCTCAAGGCGCGCGGGGCGGTGGTCTCCAGCGAGGAGCTGCTGGAGCGGGTCTGGGACGCCAACACCGACCCGTTCACCACAATCGTCCGGGTCACCGTGATGACCCTGCGCAAGAAGCTGGGCGATCCGCCGCTGATCGAGACGGTGGTCGGCGCGGGTTACCGCACCGCCGAGGCGGCCGCGTGAGGAGGTGGCGGCCGGACGGCTGGGTGCGGCCCACCCTGCGGCTGCGGCTGACCCTGCTCAACGGGGTGCTGCTGGTCGGCGCCGGGGCGATCCTGCTGATCCTGGCCTGGCTGCTGGTCCGCGACGCGTTGCGCCCCACCGACGAGTTGCTGCCCGGCACCACCGTGCTGCTCGCCGACGGCCGGTCGCTGGACGCCGGGCAGTGGCAGCGGCAGCTGGTCGACGCCGCCTCCCGGGAGCTGCTCGCCAAGGGGCTGGGCGCGCTGGTCGCGGTGGGCGTGGTCGGCGTCGCCGGGGCGTACGCGGTCGCCGGCCGGGCGCTGCGTCCGCTGCACCAGGTCACCGCCACCGCCCAGCGGCTCGGCGAGGCCACCCTGGACCAGCGGATCGGCTGGTCGGGGGCGGACGACGAGGTGGCGGAACTGGCGAAGACGTTCGACGCCATGCTGGACCGGCTGGCCGACTCGTTCGAGGCGCAGAAGCGGTTCGTGGCCAACGCCTCGCACGAGCTGCGTACCCCGCTGGCGGTGATGCGGACCGAGATCGACGTGACGCTCAGCGACGACGAGGCGGACCTGGCTGAGTACCGCCGGATGGCCACCGTCGTCCGGGACGCCTCGGAACGGGCCAACGGCCTGGTCGACGCGCTGCTGCTGCTGGCCCGCAGCGAGGCCCAGGCGGGCCGGGCGCTCGGCCGGCGTACGGAGTGCGACCTGGCCACCGGCGTGGCGAGCGCCTTGTCGGCGGTCCGCCGGGAGGTGGAGCGGATCGGCCTGCGGGTGCAGACCTCGGTGGAGCCGGCGCCGGTGCTCGGCGATCCGGGGCTGCTGGACCGGCTGGTCGGCAACCTGGTCGAGAACGCGGTCCGCTACAACCACCTGCACGGCCGGCTGTGGGTGCGGACCGGCTCGGACGGCCGGCGCTCCTGGCTGGTGGTGGGGAACACCGGCTTCGAGGTGAACCAGGCCGACGTGCCGGGGCTCTTCGAGCCGTTCCGCCGGGGCGGCCAGGAGCGCACCGGGGCGCGCGGGTCGGGGCTCGGGCTCTCCATCGTCCGCGCGGTCTGCGACGCGCACGGCGGCCGGGTGAAGGTGCTCGCCCAGCCGGGCGGCGGGCTGGAGGTCACCGTGACGCTGCCCGCGCCGGGCGCCGCGCCGACCCCGGCGGTACGCTCCGCCGGCCGGCCGGCGGACGGCTCACCGACCCGCTGACCGGCCGGTGCTCGCCGCCTTCGTGCCGATCTGGCTGCTCACCGGCCTGGGTTGGCTCACCGGTCGGCGGGGGCTGCTGGGTGCTGAGGCGGAACGGGTGCTGGGCGGCTTCGTCCTCCACCTCGCGATGCCGGCGGCCCTGTTCACCGCGCTGTCCCGCAGCCGGTTGTCGTTCCACCCGGACGCCCTGGGCGCCTTCGCCGTCGGCACGACGCTCACCATGGTCCTGGGTTTCCTGCTCTGTGCCGGGCCGCTGCGCCGCGGCCCGGGCGAGGCGACCATCGGGGCGATGGCGGCCGGCTACGTCAACTCCGCCAACCTCGGCATCCCGGTCGCCCTGCACGTGCTGGGCGACGTCGCCTTCCTCACCGAGGTGCTGCTGTTCCAGGTCCTGGTGGTCACCCCGGTGATCCTGGTGCTGCTGGACCGGGCGACCGGGCAGGCGCTGCGGCCGGGGCGCCTGGCGAGCATGCCGCTGCGCAATCCGGTGATCGCCGGCCTGGCGCTGGGGGCGCTCTCCTCGGCCCTGCACCGGCCTGCGCCGCAGTGGCTGGCCGGGCCGCTGGAGCTGCTCGGCCAGGCGGCCGTGCCGACTGCGCTGGTGGCCCTCGGGTTGTCGCTGACCACCGCCGGCCCCCGGTCGACCGGCGCGGGCGGCGAGGTGGTCGCGCTCTGCGGGCTGAAGCTGCTGGTCCAGCCGGCGCTGGCCGGCCTGGCGGGCTGGGCGGTCGGGCTCGACCGCGCCGAGCTGCTGGCGGTGGTGGTGTGCGCCGCGCTGCCCACCGCGCAGAACACCTGGGTCTACGCCACCGGGTACGCCCAGGGGGAGTTGGTGGCGCGCCGTACGGTGCTGGCCAGCACCGGGCTCTCGATGGTCACGCTGGCGGTCGCCGGGTGGCTGCTGGCCGGCTGAAATCGGGTTGCGCCGGGGGCGCCCGGCTGGCAGGTTCGGTCGCTCCCACCACCTGGAGGAGCCTGCGTTGAGTTCCCGCATCTACAACGTCAGCGTCGACTGCCGCGACACGTACGCACTGGCCGGCTTCTGGGCCGAGGTCTGGGGGTGTCCCCGGCATCCGGACGACTTCCCGGGCGATCCGGAGGCCCGGCTCGACCCGCCCGGCGGCCCGATGGTGCTCTTCCTCGCCGTACCCGAGGGCAAGGCGGTGAAGAACCGGCTCCACTTCGACCTGGAGCCGACGGATCGGAGCCGGGCCGAGGAGGTCGAGCGCCTGCTCGGCCTCGGCGCGACCCTGGTCGCCGACCACAGTCGACCCGACGGCGGGGGCTGGGTGGTGCTGGCCGATCCGGAGGGCAACGAGTTCTGCGTGCTGCGCAGCGCGGCCGAGCGCGCCGCGACGTCCGGCTGACCCGGCGCGGCCCCGCCCACCGTGGAGCGGGCGGGGCCCCGACGTCAGGACTTCTTCTCGACCTGGCCGCGGATCTCGACCAGCTCGGCCGCGGCCTGCGCACCGGTCTTGAAGTACAGGATGACCATGCCGAGGCTGCCCTTGTCGCTCCAGACGCAGATGCCCAGCGGGACGTTGGAGGCCTCCGCGTCGCCGCACTGGGCCACCCCGCCGAGTGGTCCGGCGTCAGTTGAAGGACGTACGGCTGGAGCATTCGAGAGGACTCCCTTCCTTCAGCCCTCTCTCTAGCGAGAGGGCGGGGCTGGCCCCTGAAGTGCTTCTGTCTTAGCGCTCAACCAAAATCCAGGGTTACCTGCATAGATGTGCCGTAGAGGCGCTTCGAAGCATAGCTGCGGTTGACAGTAAATCGGAACTCGTGATATCTATTTACAGACGTCGAAGCGGTTTGCTGTGGTGGGCTGCTCAAGAGTGGCGTAACGGTGTTCAGTGAATGGAAGGGTTGGGCGTGAAGAGGACGAAAAAGAGAGCTTTCGGGACCGCGATCTGTGCCGCAGTGCTGTCGGTTGGAGCGGTAGCTGTTGCTTCTCCCGCGCAAGCAGCATGGGTCTTCGTCTCGAGCTACGATCACACCACGAATGGGCTTACGGCGTGTACGGCGCAAGCGGCAATCTCCAGTGGCTTCGGTAGTTCGAGGTACCGCTGTGTGGACGTTGGTTACGCCTACCACGTGCAGCGGGAAATCTAGTCAATCGGATCCGCGATTAACTAGATCAGCGTTGCGGAGCAGCCTAGTAGGCGACTTCGTGAGTCATCTGATTCAGGCCGCAAGAATGCCAAAATCGCGTGAAACCGGCAATTTCTTGGTGTCGTTCCTATGGGATCGAAATCGCATTGAATGGTTTGCGCTCCTTCTTGCCAGCCCCTCGGGTATGCGGTAAGGCAGGGCGTAGTCGACGCTATCGATGCGAACAATTGGCCGCGGTGCTCGTGGAAACCTGAGCGCCGTGGCCAATTCCGTCAGGCCTGCTTCTCGATCTGCCCGCGCACCTTGACGAACTGCGCCTCCGCCTTCGCCGCGTCGGAGAAGAAGAAGATCAGCACACCGGTGCTGCCGGTGTCCGCCCAGACGCAGACGCCCATCCGGACGCCGGAGCCACTGCCGTTGCCGCACCGGGCCTTGCCGCCCAGCGGCCCCGGGGCGACCCGGGTCATCCCGGTGAGCGACAGGTCCCGGGTGAGCGCGGTGACCGCGTCGGTCATCTCCTTGCCGGGATCGAGGATCAGGCCCGAGGCGGCGGCCACCATCACCATGTTCCGCTGCTCCGGGCTGCCGTAGAAGGCGCCCACCGTCCCGGTCTGGTTGCGCACGGTCGACCTCATCTCGGACACCATGTCGGCGGCGAGCGCCCGGAGTTGCGGGTCGCTGCTCTTCGGCCGTCCGGAGAGCGTCTTCGGGGTGACCAGCCGGATCCGGGGGAACGAGGAGTCGCCCTCGGGCTCCTCGTCGTCGGTCGAGGGGGTCGGCCGGGTCGTGCCGGGCGAGGCCGCGCCGGTTGCCGCCGGGCGGGCCGAACCGGGCTTGTCGTCGTCGCCGGAGAGCGTCACGTAGGCCAGGCCGCCCCCGCCGAGGCAGAGCACCAGCAGACCGGCCAGGGAGAGGGAGAGCACCAGTGGCAGGCGGGACCCGCGGGCCGGCGGAACCGGCGCCGGGCCGTACCCGTGCTGCGGTGCCGGCGGGTACGCCGGGGCGGGCGGGAACCCACCGACCGGCGGCGGGTACGCCGAGCCGGGTCCCGGCCCGGCCGGCGGGCCCCACGGCGCCCCCGTCGGAGCCCCCGCGCCCGGGTAGGCGGCGGTGTGGCCCGCGCCGGGCGGCCCGGAAACGGCCGGGTAGGCGGCGGTGTGGCCCGCGCCGGGCGGCCCGGGAACGGCCGGGTAGGCGGCGGTCGGGTCCCCGCCCGGGACGCCTGGATACGCGGCCGTCGGGTCCTCGCCGGCGTGCGGAACGGGGACGCCCGGGTACGCGGCGGTGGGCCAGTCGTCGGCCGCGGCCGGCTCGGGCGGCTGTCCGTGCACAGCGGGGTGTGCCGGCTGCCGGGACCAGGGGTCGACCGGTGGTGAGGACATCGGATCAGCTCCAGGCGGAAGGTGGGCGGCTGATCGTAGCCCAGGGGCCGGACATGACGATCGCGGTGGCCGGACCGTCCATCAGGGACGGCCGACCACCGCGATCGCGGGGGAGCGGGATGTCTGGGACGCCTCAGCGCAGGCTGGCGGCTCCGCGCGGCAGGAACCGCTTGCCGGCGACCCGCTCGGAGGTGCCGGTCCGGTCCAGGTACGGCGTGACGCCGCCCAGGTGGAACGGCCAGCCGGCGCCGAGGATCATGCACAGGTCGATGTCCTGCGCCTCGGCGACGACGCCCTCGTCCAGCATCAGCCGGATCTCCTGGGCCAGCGCGTCCAGCGCGTTCTGCCGGACCTGCTCCTCGGTGAGCGGCTGGTCGCCGACCACGAGCAGCTTGGCGACCTCGTCGTTGATCTGGTCGTCGGTCACGATGGGCTGGCCGGAGTCGGCGATCCGCTTGAGGTTCTCGCTGACCGAGAACCGGTCCGGGAACGCGGCGTGCAGCGTGCCACCCACGTGGTACGCCACGGCCGGCCCGACCAGCTGGAGCAGGGCCAGCGGACGCATCGGCAGGCCCAGCGGGTCCAGCGCGCGGTTCGCCACCTCCAGCGGGGTGCCCGCGTCGACGGCGGCGAAGACGGTGCCGAGGAAGCGGGTCAGCAGCCGGTTCACCACGAACGCCGGGGCGTCGGAGACCAGCACCGACGACTTCTTCAGCTGCTTGCCGACCGCGAACGCGGTGGCCAGCGTGGCGTCGTCGGTGCGCTCGCCCCGGACGATCTCCAGCAGCGGCATCATCGCCACCGGGTTGAAGAAGTGGAAGCCGACCACCCGCTCCGGGTGCTCCAGCTCCGCCGCCATCGCCGAGACGGAGAGCGACGAGGTGTTCGTCGCCAGCACCGCCTCCGGCTTGACGATCTTCTCCAGCTCGGCCCAGACCTGCTTCTTGACGTTCAGGTCCTCGAAGACGGCCTCGATGACGAAGTCGGCGTCCGCGAACGCGCCCTTGTCGACCGTGCCGCTGACCAGGCCGTACAGCTTGGCGGCGGTGCCCTTGTCCATCCGGCCCTTGCTGACGGCCTTCTCGATCTGGGTGTGCACGTAGCCGACGCCCTTGTCCACCCGGGACTGGTCCAGGTCGGTCATGACGACCGGCACCTGGAGGCGGCGGGCGAAGAGCAGGGCGAGCTGGCTGGCCATCAGGCCGGCGCCGACGATGCCCACCTTGGTGACCGGGCGGGCCAGGCCCTTGTCCGGCGCGCCGGCCGGCCGCTTGGCCCGCCGCTGCACCAGGTCGAAGGCGTACAGGCCGCTGCGCAGCTCCTCGGAGAAGACCAGGTCCGCCAGGGCCTCGTCCTCCGCCGCGGTGCCGGTGGCGAAGTCGGCGTCCTTCGCCGTCTCCAGCAGGTCCAGCGCCTTGTACGCGGCCGGGACCGCGCCGTGCAGTCGCTGGTCGAGGGTCTGCCGGGCGAAGTAGAGCACGCCCGCCCACATGTCCTTGTCCACCTCGGGCCGGGTGACGTTGACCTCGCCGGAGACCACGCCGGCGGCCCACTCCAGCGACCGCTCCAGGAAGTCGGCCGGCTCCAGCAGCACGTCCGCGATGCCCAGCTCGGCGGCCTGCTTCGGCTTGAGCATCTTGTTCTGCATCAGCGGGTTCTGGATGATCACCTGGGTCGCCGCCGGGATGCCGATCAGGTTCGGCAGCAGCTGGGTGCCGCCCCAGCCGGGGACCAGGCCGAGCGAGACCTCGGGCAGCGCCAGCGCCGCCGCGCCGGACGACAGGGTCCGGTAGTGGCAGTGCAGGGCCAGCTCCAGGCCACCGCCCATCGCCGCGCCGTTGACGAAGGCGAAGGTGGGGACCGCGCTGTCCTTGAGCCGGGCGAAGACCCGGTGGCCGAGCCGGCCGATCTCCAGCGCCTGGTCACGGTCGGCCAGCGCCGGCAGGCCGACGATGTCGGCGCCGACACAGAAGATGTACGGCTTGCCGGTGACCGCGATGAACGCCGGGTCCGCCGCCAGGGCGGCGGTGACCGCCTCGTCCAGGCTGGTCAGGCCGGCCGGGCCGAAGGTGTTCGGCTTGGTGTGGTCGAAGCCGTTGTCCAGGGTGATCAGGGCGGCCGGCTTCGCCAGCCCCGGTACGCGCACCTGGCGCAGCAGCGCCCTGGTCACGACCTCGTTCGGTGCCGCGAGCGCGCTCACTTGTTGCCACCCTCCCAGTGCGGGTTCTCCCAGATCACGGTGCCGCCCATGCCGATGCCGATGCACATGGCGGTGAGGCCGTAGCGGACCTCGGGGTGCTCGGCGAACTGCCGGGCCAGCTGGGTCATCAGCCGGACACCGGAGGAGGCGAGCGGGTGACCGATGGCGATCGCGCCACCCCACGGGTTGACCCGCGGGTCGTCGTCGGCGATGCCGAAGTGGTCGAGGAAGGCGAGCACCTGCACGGCGAAGGCCTCGTTCAGCTCGAACAGGCCGATGTCGTCGATGCTCAGGCCGGCGATGCGCAGCGCCTTCTCGGTCGACGGGATCGGGCCGACGCCCATCACCTCGGGTTCGACGCCGACGAAGCCGTACGACACCAGCCGCATGGCGACCGGCAGGCCCAGCTCGCGGGCGGTGGCCTCGTCGGCGAGCAGGCTGGCGGTGGCGCCGTCGTTCAGGCCGGCCGCGTTGCCCGCGGTGACCTTGCCGTGCGGGCGGAACGGGGTCTTCAGGGTGGCCAGCTTCGCCAGCGAGGTCTCCCGGGGGGCCTCGTCGGTGGTGGCCAGGCCCCAGCCGCCCTCGGCGTCGCGGATGGCCACCGGCACCAGGTCGTCCTGGAGCTTGCCGTTGGCGTACGCCTTGGCGGTCTTCTGCTGCGAGGCGAGCGCGAACGCGTCGGTGCGCTCCTTGGTGATGTGCGGGACCCGGTCGTGCAGGTTCTCCGCGGTCGCGCCCATCACCAGGGCGGACGGGTCGACCAGCTTCTCCGCGATGATCCGCGGGTTGGGGTCGACGCCCTCACCCATCGGGTGACGGCCCATGTGCTCGACGCCGCCGGCGATGGCGATGTCGTACGCGCCCATGGCGATGCCGCCGGCGACGGCGGTCACCGCGGTCATCGCACCGGCGCACATCCGGTCGATCGAGAAGCCGGGAACGGTCTTGGGCAGGCCGGACAGCAGGGCGGCGGTCCGGCCGATGGTCAGCCCCTGGTCGCCGATCTGGGTGGTGGCGGCGATCGCGACCTCCTCGACCCGCTCCGGCGGCAGCTGCGGGTTACGGCGCAGCAGCTCGCGGATGCAGCGGATCACCAGGTCGTCGGCGCGGGTGTTGGCGTACATCCCACCCGCCTTGCCGAACGGGGTGCGGACGCCGTCGACGAAGACGACATCCCGGACTTCACGGGGCACTTGAGCCTCCTTATCGACCATGATTCGGCCTCCGCGCCGACAGGCGGCACAACGGACCGAACGAAGGTCGCCGGCACGGGCGTGGCCCCTCGGATGCTACTCGTCAGTAACCAACCTCGACACCACCCCCCGTGTGGCCCATCCCACACCCACCCCCGGTTCAGGGGGTGGGTTCGGCCAGGGCCCGGGTGAGGTCGGGAAGGAGGAGACCGAGCTGCCACTCGCGGGCACCGAAGCCACGCAGCGTCTCGGCCACGGTGTCGTCGGTGATCTCCTCCGGGGGCTGCCAGGCCAGCCGGCGGATCGAGTCCGGGGCGATCAGGTTCTCCGCCGGCATCCGGTGCTCGCCGGAGATCCGCACCACCACCTCCCGGCAGCGGGCCAGCCGGCCCGCCGCCACCGGATCCCGCTCCGCCCACCGGTGCGGCGGGGGCGGGCCCTCCACCGTCGGCGTGACCGGCAACGCGTCCTCCGGCAGCTGCCGGGCGTCGTCCAGGGCGGCCAGCCACGTCCGGGCCAGCCGGCGCACCGAACGGCCACCGAACCCGGGGAGGGTGAGCAGCGTCTTCTCGTCCTTCGGGTCGAGCTCGGCGGCGGCCACGATGGCCGAGTCCGGCAGCACCCGCCCGGGAGCGGCGTCCCGCCGGACGGCGATCTGGTCGCGGGCGTACCAGAGGGAACGGACCCGGGCCTGCGCCCGCGCGCCGCGGACCCGGTGGATCCCCGAGGTCCGCCGCCACGGCTCCGCGCGCACCTTCGGCGGGCGGGCGCCGTTGCGGACCAGCGCGGCGAACTCCTCCGCGGCCCACGCCGACTTGCCCTGCCGGTCCAGCTCCTCGTCGAGGGCGTCACGCAGGTCGACCAGCATCTCCACGTCGAGCGCCGCGTAGGTCAGCCACGACTCGGGCAGCGGCCGGCTGGACCAGTCCGCGGCGGAGTGGTGCTTCTCCAGGGTGTAGCCGAGCAGCTGCTCGGTCAGCGCCGCCAGGCCGACCCGCTCGAACCCGGCCAGCCGGGCGGCCAGCTCGGTGTCGAAGAGCCGGCGCGGGCGCAACCCCACCTCCGCGAGGCAGGCCAGGTCCTGGCTGGCCGCGTGCAGCACCCACTCGGCCTCGCCGATCACCGCGTCCAGGGCGCTCAGGTCGGGCAGTGGCAGGGGGTCGATCAGGGCCGTCCCGGCGCCGGCCCGACGCAGCTGCACCAGGTAGGCCCGCTGGCTGTACCGGTAGCCCGAGGCGCGCTCGGCGTCCAGGGCCACCGGGCCGCCGCCCGCCGCGAAGCGGGCCACGACCTCGTCCAGTTCGCGCGGTGTGGCCACCGGCTGGGGGGTTCCGTCACGGGGGGCGGTCAGCGGGACGGGGCCGCCGACGGGCTGGTCGGCCGCCGCGTCCGCCGGTTCGGGCGTGGCCGGGGAGGGGACGGCTCCATCACGGCTGTCGACGGCCCGACGGCGCAGGGGTGGTTCGTCGGTCACCTGACAACCCTAGTGCCCGCCACGATCCGGTGTGCGGAGCCGGTCGGCGTGGTGTCCGCGAAGCGGCCGACGGGTGACCCACCGAACCGGACAACGGGGGAGACAAACCCCGTTCCCGCAGGTACGGTCCATCGAGCGTCGTGCCGGTCGAGGAGCCCGAGGCGGCGTCGCGGCAGACGTCCACGGGGAGGCAGAACGATCATGACGGCTTGGTACGGGCCGGGCGGCGCGCCGCCGGGCAGCGACGCCGAGCGCCGGCCGGAGGCCGCCGGTGACGGCCCACCGGGTCCACGGGCGCCGCGGACGGAGCGGCCCTGGCCACCGACCAACGCGTATCCGCCCGCCCCGCCCCCGCCGGCCGGGCCGTCCTACCCGCCGGCGCCGTCCTACCCGCCGGTCGCCGCCGGGACCGCCTGGCCGGCCGCCGGTGAGCAGCACCGGGGCGTCGCCGGGCAGCGCGCCACCGCCCCGCCCGCCGGTACGGCCGTCGCGCCGCCGACCTCCCGGGAGGGCTGGTCCCCGTCGCCACCCACCGGCCCCTGGGGCGGTGTCCCGGCCCCCGGCGCATCCGCCCCGCCGGCCCCGCCCGGCGCGTTCCCCGCCGCGCCCTTCGGCCCCGGTCCGGTCCCGCCCGCCCCGGCCGGCGTCCCGCCCGGTGCGGCTGCGCAGCCGGTCGCTCCCGCACCGTCGCGCCGGCGCTGGGTCGGTCCGGTGGCGGTCGCCGTGGCACTGGTGCTGGCCGTCGTCACGGGCGTCCAGGCGTACCAGATCAGTCGCCTTTCCGACACCGACCGCCGGCTGGAGGCCGGGCAGGACGACCACGGGGGTCGCCTCGACGACCTGACGAAGCGGGCCGACGCGCTGGAGCGGCAGGCCGGCGCCGCGTTCAACCCGGAGGCCATCGCCAGCAGCGTGCTGCCCAGCGTCTTCCGCGTCCGGGCCGGCCAGTTCACCGGCACCGCCTTCGTGGTCGGCCGGCCCGCCGCCGGTGGTGGGGCGAACCTGTTCACCAACTTCCACGTGGTGGAGTCGGTCTGGAGCACCGGCGGCCGCAAGGTCTTCCTGGAGCGCACCGGCCAGCGCTTCCCGGCCGCCATCGTCAAGGTGGACAAGGAGCACGACGTGGCCCACCTGCGGACCACCGCCAAGTTCACCGGCCTGACCACCGCGCCCAGCCCGGTCCGCTCCGGCCAGCAGATCATCGTGGTCGGCGCCCCGCTCGGCCTGGAGGACAGCGTCACCACCGGGGTGGTGAGCGCCTTCCGCAAGGACGAGAGCGGCTCCGGGCAGGTGATCCAGTTCGACGCGCCGATCAACCCCGGCAACTCCGGCGGGCCGGTCATCAACGGTTCCAAGCAGGTCGTCGGCATCGCCACCGCCAAGGCCCGTAACGCCGAGGGCATCGGTCTCGCCGTACCTATCAGGACAGCCTGCGCCGGCTTCCGGATCTGCTGAGCCGCGCGGCTCCCCGTTCGCGTCGACACCGACCGCCCGCCCGGCCGTTCGACGGCGCACGCCGGCCATCGCGCCGGTTCACCTCACGGTCCGCCCGCGGGAAACCCGCACCGGACCAGCAGTGCCCTGGAGGAAGAGAAGATGTCCCAGCCACCGACCGAGCCGGAAGGCTACCGGCCGGCGTACCCGCCGCCGGCCGCCCCGCCCGGTCAGCGCCCGGCGGGTTCCGTCTACGGCAGTCGCCACGGCGGCGGCGCCCACCCGGCGGCCACCCCGCCGGCGCCGAACGCGCCGCACCCGGGCGCGCCGGACCCCGCCGCCGGGGGCGCCGACCGCTACGCCGCGCCGCCGACCTCGGGACCGGCGTACGGCCGGCCGCCCACGCCGCCGACCTCGGGCCCGGCGTACGGCCACTCGGCCCCGACGTCCGGACCGGCGTACGGCCAGCCGTCGGCCCCGCCCGGGTCGAGTTCGCCGTACGGGCAGCCGATGTCGGCCCCGCCCGGCTCGGCGCCTCCGTACGGAGCCCCCACCCCGCCGGTGTCCGGCCCGGCATTCGGGCAGCCCCCGCCCGCCCCGACCACACCGCACCCGGGGTTCGGGCAGCCGGGGCAGACCACCGCGTTCGGGCAGCCGGCGTTCGGGCCGCCGATGTCGGCGCCGCCCGGATCGGCGTCGCCCTACGACGCCCCGACCCCGAAGGCGGGCCGCAGCCGCCAGGTGCTGGTCCTGGCCGTGGTGGCCGGGCTGCTCCTCGTGCTCAGCGGCGTGATGACCGGCCTGTACGTCGCCAAGAGCGGCGAGCTGACCAGCGCCGAGCGCCGGGTCAGCGAGCGGGACGACACCATCGCCGCGAACACCGAGGAGATGAGGAAGCTCCGGGGTGATCTCCAGGGGGCCCGGGACAAGCTGGCCGACACCCAGCAGGACCTCACCGGCACCCGCAACGACCGGGACGAGCAGGCCCGGCAGAAGAAGATCATCGCCACCTGCCTGGACAAGCTGACCACCGCGCTCAACGCGGCGGCGGCGGGCAACCGCAGCGCCTTCGAGACCGCCAGCAAGGGGCTGGACAAGATCTGCAACGAGGCCGAGAACTATCTCTGACCGGGTCACCCCGGCCGTCGCCGCCCGCGGGTGGGCGGCGGCCGGGGTCAGGCGGCGCCGGCGGGACGGCGGTCGGCCAGCGCGGTCACCCCGGGCGGCGGCAGCCCCGCCGTCGAGGCCAGCAACGTGCACCAGGCCATCAGGTGGGCGGTCAGGTTCTCGCCGAGCGGGGTCCAGGACGCCCGGATCTCGATGTCACCGGCCGCCGGGGGGCCGGCCAGCTCGCCGAACCGGGTGGACAGCGTCTGGGTGATGGTGCCACCGGCAGCGCGGTACCGCGCCCCGTGCGCCTCCAGGGCGTCGGTCAGCCACGTCCAGCCCACCCCGGGCAGCAGCGGATCCGCCGCCAGGTCGACCTCCAGGTCGGCGGTCACGTAGGTGACCAGCCGCAGGGTGCCCTGCCACGCCTCGTGCCCGGCCGGGTCGTGCAGCAGGATCAGCCGCCCGGTCGCCACCTCGTCGTCGTCCCGGTGCACCCCGGCGGAGAGCGCGAAGCCGTACGGCGCCAGCCGCTGCGGCGCGCCCACCTCCTCCAGGACGATCTCCGGGCGGCAGGTGGCCGACCGCAGCCCGGAGACCGCGCGGGCGAACGTCTCCGGAATCGCGGTCGGGGGGGCCATGCCGGCAGCCTATGCCCGCACGCCCCCGCCGCCGGCAACGGCACGCCGACGCCCGCCAGGGTTAGGCCCGCCAGGGTCGAGAAGGGGCCCCTGCTCTACCGAATGCGTTAACAGGGGGCCCGTGCTCGCACGTCACAAAAGGCGGCGGGGGTGCGGGGGCGGCCCGCAGGGCGTGGCACGATTGCCGCGATGACCACCGACACCACGGGCACTGCCGCCCGAGACGGAGCCCCCCGCCCCGGCGGACCGGCCGACTCGCCGTTCGTCCGGGCCTGCCGGCGCCAGCCGGTCCCGCACACCCCCGTCTGGTTCATGCGCCAGGCCGGCCGGTCGCTGCCGGAGTACCGCGAGATCCGGGCCAACGTGGCGATGCTGGAGTCCTGCCGCCGCCCCGAACTGGTCACCGAGATCACCCTCCAGCCGGTCCGCCGGCACGGGGTCGACGCGGCGATCCTGTTCAGCGACATCGTCGTGCCGGTCGCCGCCGCCGGCGTCGACCTGGACATCGTGCCCGGCACCGGGCCGGTGGTGGCCGAGCCGGTGCGTACCGCCGAGGACGTGGAGCGGATCCGGCCGATCGGCCGCGACGACGTCCCGTACGTCGACGAGGCGGTCCGGCTGCTCGTCGCCGAGCTCGGCGACACCCCGCTGATCGGCTTCGCCGGCGCCCCGTTCACCCTGGCCAGCTACCTGGTCGAGGGCGGGCCGTCGCGCACCCACGCCAAGACCAAGGCGATGATGTACGGCGAGCCGGAGCTGTGGCACGCGCTCTGCGGCCGGCTCGCCGAGATCACCCTGGCGTTCCTGCGGGTGCAGGTCGCCGCCGGGGTCTCCGCCGTGCAGCTCTTCGACTCGTGGGCCGGCGCCCTCTCCGAGGCCGACTACCGTCGCTTCGTCATGCCGCACTCGGCGAAGGTGCTGGCCGGGCTGGCGGACGACTGCTCCGGGTCGCGGCGCGGCAGCGGACGCGCCGAGCCGGAGCAGTCGCAGCCGGTGCCGCGGATCCACTTCGGGGTGGGCACCGGGGAACTCCTGGGCGCGATGGGCGAGGCCGGCGCCGACGTGGTGGGCGTGGACTGGCGTACCCCGCTGGACGTCGCCACCCGCCGGATCGGCCCGGACCGGGCGGTGCAGGGCAACCTCGACCCGACCACCCTGTTCGCCCCGTGGCCGGTCGTCGAGGCCGAGGTCCGGCGGATCCTCGCCGAGGGCCTGGCCGCCCCCGGGCACGTGTTCAACCTCGGCCACGGCGTGCTGCCGGAGACCGACCCGGACGTGCTGACCCGAGTGGTCGCGCTGGTCCACGAGATCTCCGCCGCCCCGGCGGACCGGGGCTGACCATGACCCGGGCACGGCGGATCGCGATCATCGGGGGCGGGATCACCGGCCTGGCCGCCGCGGTCCGGTTGCGCGACCACGCCCCCGCCGGCACCGAGATCACCGTGTACGAGGGCTCCGGCGCCCCCGGTGGCAAGCTGCGCACCGGCGAGGTGGCCGGGCGCACCGTCGAGCTGGGCGCCGAGTCGTTCCTGATGCGCGACCCGGCCGGCGGGGAGTCCGCCGCGGTGGCCCTGGTCCGCCGGCTCGGGCTGGCCGAGCAGATCGTGCACCCCACCGTCGGGCAGGCCGCCCTCGCCGTCGACGGCGCGCTGCGCCCGATCCCGGGCGGCACCCTGGTCGGCGTACCCGGGGACCTGGCGCAGGTGGCCACGGTCGCGACGCCGGCCGCGGAGCGGGACCGCGACGCCGGCCGCCCGCTGCTCGGCGCGGACGACGACGTGGCCGTCGGCGCGCTGGTCCGGGCCCGCCTCGGCGACCCGGTGGTGGACCGGCTGGTCGACCCGATGCTCGGCGGCGTCTACGCCGGCCGGGCCGACGACCTGTCGCTGGCCACCACCATGCCGGCCCTGGCCCGGGCCGCCCGGATGGAGCACACCCTGGTCGGTGCGGTCCGGGCCGCCCAGGCCGCCGCCCCCCGGGCGCCCGGTGCGCCGGTCTTCGGCACCCTCGCCGGCGGCCTGTCCACCCTCGTCGACGCGGCGGTACGCGCCAGCGGCGCCACCGTGCGCACCGGCGCCACCGTGCGCGAGCTGACCCCGACCCCCGGCGGCGGTTGGCGACTGGTGGTGGGCCCGACCCGCGACCCGCAGCTCGTGGAGGCGGACGCCGTGCTGCTGGCCGTGCCGGCCCGCCCCGCCGCCCGGCTGCTCGACGCGGCCGCGCCCGCGGTGGCCGCCGCCGTCGGCGGCCTCGACTACGCAAGCGTCGCCCTGGTCACCCTGGCGCTGCCCGCGCCGCGGCTGCCCCGGCTCGCCGGCTTCCTGGTGCCGGCCACCGAGGGGCTGCTGATCAAGGCGTCGACGTTCTTCACCACCAAGTGGGGGCACCTCGCCCAGCCCGACGGGCTGGCCCTGGTCCGCGCCTCCGTCGGCCGGTACGGCGAGGAGACCTCGCTCCAGCTCACCGACGACGACCTGGTCGCCGCCGTGCACAAGGAGCTGTCCGGGGTGCTGGGCGACCCGCTGCCCACCCCGGTCGCCGGCCACGTGCAGCGCTGGGGCGGCGCGTTGCCGCAGTACACCCCCGGTCACCTCGACCGGGTGGCGGCGGCCCGGGCGGCGCTGCGCGCGGCGCACCCCACCCTGGTCCTGGCCGGCGCCGGTTACGACGGCGTCGGCATTCCGGTCTGCGTCCGCTCCGGCGCGACGGCGGCCGACGAGATCATCACAGCACTGGGAGGATCGGGGACATGACCGAGCAGACCAACGCCGCCCGACTGCGGGAGCTGAACGCGAGCATCCGCTACACCATGTGGTCGGTGTACCGGTCCACCGGACCGCTGCCGTCCCTGCGGGACAACGTGACCGGTGAGGTCGAGTCCCTCTTCGAGGAGCTGGCCGGCAAGGACGTGGTGGTCCGCGGGATGTACGACGTGGCCGGGCTGCGCGCCGACGCCGACCTGATGATCTGGTGGCACTCGTCGTCCAGCGACGCGCTCCAGGACGCGTACCTGCGGTTCCGGCGGACCACGCTGGGCCGGTCGCTGACCCCGGTCTGGTCCCAGATGGCGCTGCACCGGCCGGCCGAGTTCAACAAGAGCCACGTCCCGGCGTTCCTGGCCGGCGAGGAGGCCCGCCCCTACCTCTGCGTCTACCCGTTCGTCCGGTCGTACGAGTGGTACCTGCTGCCGGACGCCGAGCGGCGGGAGCTGCTCGCCGAGCACGGCCGGCTGGCCCGCGGCTACCCGGACGTGCGGGCCAACACGGTCGCCTCGTTCGCCCTCGGCGACTACGAGTGGATGCTCGCCTTCGAGGCCGACGAGCTGCACCGGATCGTCGACCTGATGCGGGACCTGCGCGCCTCGGGCGCCCGGCGGCACGTCCGGGAGGAGATCCCCTTCTACACCGGTCGCCGTCGCTCCGTCGCCGACATCGTCACCTGCCTGGTCTGACGCCGTCGCGCCGGTCGGCGCCGCGACCGCAACGGGCCCCGGGGGATCTCTCCTCCGGGGCCCGTTCCGCGTTCCGTCAGCGGGTCACCTGATCACGGCGAAGCCGTCCGCGGTGACCGCCGGGCGGCCGGCGGTGCCGACCACGACCACCTCGATGGTGTGGGTGCCGCTGGCCGACCAGCTCTTCGTCCAGACCGCCTGCCGGTACGGGCTGCTGGCCGAGTAGAGGTCCACGGTGCTCACCTTCACCCCGTCGACGAGGATGTCGGCCTGGCCGGAGAGCGGCGACCGGGCGGCCACGAAGGCGATGGAGCGGCCGGTGAACGTCCACTTCAGCGACGAGCCCTTGATCTTCGACGTGGTCGCCAGGTTGCCCAGGTAGGAGCCGCCGCTCACGTCGGTCCAGGTGCCCTTGCGGGTGGCGGACCGCTCCGAGGTCAGCCCGGCGGTGCGGACGCCGTCCACGTACCGGTAGTTGCCGACCTGGTCGACGGCCTTCACCTTCCAGGTGGTGGTCACGTTGTGCGCGGCGGTCCGGGCCCAGCTGCCGGTCGGGGCGTAGACCGTGTTGGACGGGGAGTTGGTGAGCTGGACGTACCGCAGGGCGGTGTTGTCCGCCGCCGTGGCGGTGACGGTGACCGGCATGGTGGCGGTGCTGCTCAGCGTGCCGGTCCGCAGCGTCACCTCGGGGTTCCTGGTGAACGTCGGGGCGGTGGTGTCGCCGACGACGCTCAGGCCGAGGGTGACGGCGCTGCGCTTCATCCAGTTCACCGCGGAGATCTGCACGGTGTGCCGGCCGGGGGCGACCGTGAGCGCCGCCGAGCGGGCGGTGCCCGGCACGGTGGCGGCGACCTTGCCGTCGACCAGCACGTCGAAGCGGGAGATCAGCGCGCTCGGGGTGGCCACCGTCCAGGAGGCGGTGACCGCCCCCTTGGTGTAGTAGGTGTCGCCGGACTTCGTCCCGCTCAGGCTGGTCAGGGCCAGGCCCACGATGTCGGCCGCCTTGGCGCGGATGGCCGGCAGCTGGGCGTAGAGGCTGTCCCCGGGGCACTGGGTGTTGTCGCCGTCGCGGTGGCCGGGGATGCGGTGCAGCGTCAGCGACTGGCCGAGCTTCCACTTGTTGTTGTCGGCGCCGGCGGTGGTGGTGAAGGTGCCCTTCGGGTCGTACTTGTAGGGCGCGAGCTTGTACGCCGCGACGTGCGCGATCGCGTCCTGCACGGCGGTGTCGACGCCGGAGGTGATGTACGTGCCGATCACCGCGATCGACGAGTAGTTGGTGTTGAAGCCGAGGGTCTGCGCGCCGACGACCGGCTTGTCGATGCCGCCCTTGCGCCCCTCGTAGACGGTGCCGCACTTGTCGACCATGAAGTTGTAGCCCAGGTCGTTCCACTTCTTGACCTGCACGTCGTTGGTCATGATGCTGCGCACGATCGCCGCCGAGTCGGCGCAGGCGTAGTCGCTGCTGGTCCCGGTGTGGTGCACCCAGAAGCCGCGGACCTCGGTGCCGTAGTCCGGCGGGTTCTTCACCAGTGACTCGTTGGCGCCCCACTGGGCGCGGGTGAGCAGCTTCGGGACCGGCACCGGGTTGCCCGGGGCGGTGGCGGTCGGGGTGGGCGTCGGGGCCGACGTGGTCGGCGCGGGCGCCGTGGTGGTCGGTGCCGGCGCGGTGGTGGTCGTGGTGCTGGTGGGAGCCGGGGCGGTGGTGGTCGGCGCGGGCGCCGTGGTGGTGGGCGCCGGAGCCGTGGTGGTGGTCGTCGGCGCCGGGGCGGTGGTGGTGGGCGCCGGGGCCGTGGTGGTGGCGGTGGGCGCCGGGTCGGTGGGCGCCGGGTCGGTGGTGGTCGGCTCCAGCGCCTGCACCTGAGCCACCGGCTGGAACCGCTCCGCCGGGCGACCGCCCACGCCGGCGGCGTGCGGCTTGCGGACCCGGGCCGGCTGGCCCGGGTCGATCAGGTCCAGCCGCAGGCCGGCCGGCAGCTTGTTGGTGACCTTGCCGGAGGCCGCCCTGATCCGGACCTCGACCCCGTCGGACGGGCCGGCCCAGAGCGGGTCGGCGGTGCCGCGGGCCGCACCGCGCGCGACCTCGGCCGGGTCCGCGCCGCCCGGGTCGTCGGTGGTGAGCTGCTTCCACGCCGACCAGGTGCCGCTCCGCGCGGCCCTGGTCCGCACCGAGATGGTGCCCTTGAGCAGCGCCTTCGGATCGCTCCAGCTCACGCCCACCATGGAGAACTTCTCGGTGCGCCGCTGCGGCATGACCACCTCGGTGGGGGTTGCCGCCGGCAGCTCGACGGTGTGCAGCGCGGTGGTGACCGGTCCCTCGGCCAGTTCCCACTGCGCCGCCGCGTCCTCCTCGGCGTCCGGCCCGGCCGTCACCATGGTGGCGGTCACCGCCACCGTGGTGGCCACGATGGCGGCGGCTATGCCGCCCGTCCGGCCGTTCCACCTGATCCCCGCAAGTCTCACCGTCGACGTCCCTCCGCGATCCGCGTCCACTGGGGAACCCAGCGGTCCCCGGCGGCCAGACGTTACACGGTGGGCCGGTCTCCCAGGGGGCGGTGCATCGGCGTGTGTGGTATCCCGTCCTCGACGTACTCGGCTCCCCGGACGGTGAAACCGTGCCGGGCGTAGAGGCCGACCAGGTGCGACTGGGCCTCCAGCACGCACGGCCGGTCACCGACGATCCGCAGCGCGGCGGTCATCAGCCGGCCGGCCAGGCCCGCGCGGCGGGCCGCCGGGGCGACCACCACCCGGCCGATCCGGGCCACGCCGCCGGGATCGGCCAGGATCCGCAGGTATGCCGCCGGCCCGTCCGCGCCGGGCAGCCAGAGGTGCCGGGTGCCGGGTTCGACGTCCCGCCCGTCCAGTTCCGGGTACGCGCACGCCTGCTCGACGACGAACACGTCGATCCGCAGCCGCAGCAGGTCGTGGAAGGTCCGGACGTCCAGCTCCTCGAACGACGCCACCCGTACGTCGTCGTCATCCCCGGTCACGCACCGGATCCTACGGCCGTCCCCGACCCGTGGCGCCGTCCGGTCGCTGCGCCTAGCGTGTGGTGATGGGCGAGACGAGGCGGGTCCGGCTGTTCAAGGTCAAGCGCCCGAGTGGCGTCTTCTGGTACGACCTCGAGCCGGTCGCCGAGGACGCCGACGGGACGTGGCTGCGCGGTGCGGTCGGCTCGCCGTGGGGTGCCCCGCACGACCACGGCGTCCTGCCCGTACCGGTGGCCGTGCTGCTCGCGGTGGGCCGTCCCTGGGTGGCGTGGTGGGTCGCCGATCCGGCCGACCGGCGGCTGGAGATCGACGTCTGCCTGCCGGTGGAGCGCACCGGCGTCGACTGGCGCTACGTCGACCTGGAGCTGGACCCGGTGCGCCACGAACGGGATTCCCGCGTCGAGATCGAGGACTGGGACGAGTACGAGGTGGCGTGCGCCGCCGGCTGGATGAGCGCCGACGATGCCGCACTCGCCCGGGGCGCCGCCGAGGACCGTGCCGAGGCGCTCCGGCGCCGGGACGAACCCTGGCAGGCGCGCGGATGGTGGTTGCTGGACGGGCAGGAGCGACCTCGTCCCGCCGGGGCCTGACGGCGTACCGGGAGGCCCGCGAGCGGGTCGTCAGGCGGGGCGGGCGCCGACGGCGTCGCGGATCTCCGCGCCCTCGCCGGTGGCGCTGCGGGCGCAGTGGCCGCAGCAGAAGAAGCGGCCGGAGACCTCGACGCCGTGGCCGAGGATCTTGACCTGACAGTGCTCACAGATCGGCGCCAGCTTGTGCGCGGCGCACTCGAAGGAGTCGAAGGTGTGCACGTCGCCGCTGACCGTACGCACCTCGAAGGCCAGCCAGTAGTCGTTGCCGCAGACCTCGCAGGTCGCCATGGTGAACCCCCCGTGAAAGGACATTTCCGTCAAGGGTGCGGCACCGGTGGCGCGACGGGAGGGGGAAACCCGCAGGTCGGACCTCCACGCGGCGCGTCGCACCGGCGTGTCGGGCGTTGAACCCGGTGACCGCCTCGACCTCGGAGGACCACGTGATCAAGCGGAACAAGCTCTTCGGCAACCAGACCCGGGTCACCTTCTGCCTGCCCCGCGACACCCCACCCGGCACGGTCAGCGTGGTGGGCTGCTTCAACGGCTGGGAGCCGGGGCGGCACGAGCTGGTCGCCCGCCGCGACGGCACCCGCACCGTCACCCTCAAGCTCGCACCCGGCGAGTACCGCTTCCGCTACCTGGCCACCGGCGGTGTCTGGCTCGACGACGACTCCGCCGACCAGGTCGACGACCGCGGCAGCCTGCTGCTGCTCTGACCGGACCGCCGGCCGCCCGCGCCCCCGGTGTCGACCGGGGGAGCGGGGGCGGAACCGGGGTCAGGCGTCGCGCGGCTCCAACCGGATGGAGACCGAGTTGACGCAGTGCCGGGTGTCCTTCGGGGTGAAGCCCTCACCGTGGAAGACGTGCCCGAGGTGACTGTCGCAGCGTGCGCAGCGGATCTCCGTACGCCGCATGCCGAGGGTGTTGTCCTCGATCTCCTTCACCCGCCCGGGGATGGCGTCGTCGAAGCTCGGCCAGCCGCAGTGCGAGTCGAACTTCGTGTCGCTGGTGAACAGCTCCAGCCCGCAGGCCCGACAGTGGTAGACGCCGGAGGTCTTGGTGTCGACGTACTCGCCGGTCCACGGCCGCTCGGTGCCGTGCTCGCGCAGCACCCGGAACTCCTCGGGGCTGAGCCGGACCCGCCACTCGTCCTCGGTGCGGGGCAGTTCGTTCTCGGAAAGACTCACCGGTCAACGGTACGTCGACTGTCGGGGGTGTGGCATATGGTCGCCGAATGGCAGGTAGCGCCAAGGCACCGGCGACCGAGATCGAGGTGGCCGGCCACACCGTCCGGCTGACCAGCCCGGATCGGGTGATCTTCCCGCAGCGCGGCTTCACCAAGTCCGACGTCTTCCACTACTACCTGGCCGTCGGCGACGGGATCACCCGTGCGCTGCGCGACCGCCCGACCACGCTGCAACGCTTCCCCGACGGCGTCGAGGGGGAGATGTTCTTCGCCAAGCGGGTGCCCACCCGCGGCGTGCCGCCGTGGCTGCGCACCACGCGGATCACGTTCCCCAGCGGGCGTGCCGCGGACGAGCTCTGCCTGGCCGACCTGGCGCACGTCGCGTGGGCCGCCCAGATGGGCACCATCGTCTTCCATCCCTGGCCGGTCCGGGCCGCCGACACCGACCGCCCGGACGAGCTGCGGGTGGACCTCGACCCGCAGCCGGGCACCGACTTCGCCGACGCCGTGACCGCCGCCGGTGAGCTGCGGGTCCTGCTCGACGAGCTGGGCGTGACCGGCTGGCCGAAGACCTCCGGCGGCCGGGGCGTGCACGTCTATCTGCGCATCCAGCCCCGCTGGACGTTCACCGAGGTGCGCCGGGCCACCATCGCGCTGGCCCGGGAGCTGGAGCGGCGCCACCCGGCGCTGGTCACCACCGCGTGGTGGAAGGAGGAGCGCGGCGAGCGGGTCTTCGTGGACTACAACCAGATGGCCCGGGACCGGACCATCGCCTGCGCGTACTCGCTGCGCGCCAACGCCCGGGCCACCGTCTCCACCCCGGTCACCTGGGACGAGCTGCCCCAGGTCGACCCGGACGACTTCGACCTGCGGACGGTCCCGGCCCGGCTCGCCGAGCACGGCGACCCGCACGCCGGCATCGACGACGCCGGCTGGGACATCACCCCGCTGCTGGAGTGGGCCGACCGGGACGCCGCCGCCGGCCAAGGCGACCTGCCGTACCCGCCGGACCACCCCAAGATGCCCGGCGAACCCAAGCGGGTCCAACCCTCCCGGGACCGGGACCGGCCGCGCTGAGCCACCGGCGGGATCCGCGGCGGGCCCGGTAACGATCACGTAACGGGCGCGAACCTTTCCGCCTCCGTGGCGGCTCTTCCTGTGCGGCGGCCCGCCGGGGCCTGCGGGGAGGCGTCGGATGAAGCTGGTGTGGAGACGGGCACGTGCCGCCCGGGGTCTGCTGATCGCGGCGATCGTCGCGGCGCTGGTCTCGATCGGACTGGTGACCGGCCTGTCCGACTTCAACCGCCGGGCGGTCGACGCCGGCCAGCGCAGCGTGCTGGCCGCCTCACCGCCCGAGGAGCGCAGCCTGCTGCTCAGCGGGGCCGGAGGCCGCGACGCCGCCGAGTTCGCCGACCGGGACCGCGCGGTACGCGGCTGGCTCGCCGACGGGTTCGGTGGCGCCCCGGTCAGCGTGGTCGCCGCCCGCTCCGGCACCGGCCGGGAACTCACCGGCGACCTCGGCACCGTCGCCCGCCAGGGCGACGACCCCGTCTTCGCCAGCCTCGCCCTCCTCGACGACCTCGCCGGGCACGCCGACCTCACCGCCGGATCCTGGCCGGTGGACGGGGCCACCCCGATGCAGGTGACCATCCCGGAACGGGTCGCCGCGACGCTCGGACTGACCGTCGGTGAACGGGTGCCGCTGCGCGACCGCAGCACCGAGAAGACCAGCCAGGTGGTGGTGGCCGGCACCTGGCGGGCCCGCGACCCCGGCTCGCCGTACTGGCGGCTGGCCCCCGGGGCGAACGCCGCCCCGTCCGGGTCGGACACCTCGTACGGGCCGTTCGCGCTCAGCGCGGCGGACTTCGCGCGTACCTTCCCCGGCTCGACGTCGGCGTCCTGGCTGATCGCCCCCGACCTCGGCGACGTCGAGCCCGGCCGGCTGGACGCGGTCCGCGCGGCGGTGACCGCGGCCGGGAATGAGCTGCCCACCGCCGCCGGACTCGGCTCCTCCGCGCAGACCGTGACCGCGATGGATCAACTGATCGACCGGCTCGGCCGGGCCGACCTGGTGGGCCGCTCCGCGCTGCTCACCCCGCTGCTGCTGATCGTGGTGCTCGGCGGGTACGCGCTGCTCCTGGTCGCCGCGCTGCTGCACGAGGACCGCCGGGCGCAGACCGCCCTGCTGCGGGCCCGGGGAGCGGCCCGTGTCCAGCTCGCCGGCCTGGCCGCCCGGGAGGCCACCCTGGTCGTGCTGCCGGCCGTCCTGGTCGCACCGTTCCTCGCCGGGGAGGCGCTGCACCGGGTCCGCCCCGCCGGCGCCGGCGGTGTTCCGCTGCCCGCGGGGAACACCGTCCTGGTCTGGGCGGTGGCCCTGGCCGCCGCCGCCGGGTGCCTGCTGGCGATGGTCGCGCCCACCCTGCGCGGCGCCCGCTCCTACGTCGCCGACATGGCCGCCGCCTCCCGGCCGGACCGCTCCGCCACCGTGCAGCGGGCCGGCGTCGACCTGGCGCTGGTCGCCCTCGCCGTGCTGGCCTGGACGCAGCTGCGCCAGTACTCCGGACCGCTGACCGGGCGCGGCGGACTCGGCGTCGACCCCCTGCTCGTCGCCGCACCCACCATTGGCGTGCTGGCCGGCGCGGTGGTGGCGCTGCGGCTGCTGCCCCCGGTCACCCGGTTCGCGGAACGGTTCGTCGACCGCCGGCCCTGGACGGCCACCATGTTCGGCATGTGGCAGGCGGGCCGCCGGCCGCACGCCGGCCCGGTGCTGCTGCTCGCCCTCGCCGTGGGCAGCAGCACGCTGGCCTGGTCGCTGGTCACCACCGGCGAACGGTCCCACCTCGACCAGGCCGACCACACCGTCGGGGCGGACCTGCGGGTGACCGAGCGCAACGGCACCGCACCGGCGGACCGGGCCGGCGAGCTGCGCGCCCTCACCGGCGCCCGGACGGTCCTGCCGGCGTGGCGGGACGAGGTGCGCCTGGGCCCCAAGGACCTGCCGACCACGGTGGTCGCCCTGGACGCCGCACAAGCCGGCGGGGTGGTCCGGCTCGACGACCGGCTGGCCGACGAGCCGGTGCCGGCGCTCTACCAACGGCTGGCCCGGGCCCGAGGCGCCCCCGCCGGGGTCGACCTGCCGCCCGGCGCCCGGCGGATCAGCGGCACCGTCGCCACCCCGGTGGAGCGCGCGGCGGTGCCCCACCCGGTCCGGCTGTCGCTGCTGCTGACCAGCCCGGAAGGGCTGGCGTACCGGCTGCCCCTGGGCACGGCGGACAGCTCGGGGCGGCCGGTGCGGTTCGCCGTCGACCTGCCCGACGTCGGCCCCGGCACGCTGCGGCTGGCCGGTTTCGAGGGCGCCGCCGGCGACGCCCTGGGCACCGCGTACGGCCTGCGGGTGGCCGGCCTGCGGGTGGCCGGCGCCGACGGGGCGGCGCGACCCCTCCAGCTGCCCGGCGGGTGGCGGGTGGCCACCGAGCAGGCGGCCCCGAACGACACGGCGACGGCGACCGGGGACGGGCTGACCAGCCGGCACAACATCATCGGCCTCGGCGACGTGCAGTACATCTCCTACGACCGATCCCGGTTCACCGTGGTGCCGGACGGGACCAGCCCGCCGGTGCCCGCGCTGATCAGCCCGCAGGTGCGCGCCGCACTGAGCCTGCGCGACGGGGACACCCTCAACCTCCAGCTCTCCGGCGCCACGGTGCCGGTGAAGGTGGTCGGCGAGGTGGCGGCGCTCCCGTCGGCGGCGGGCGCCGGCATCCTGCTCGACCTGCCCACCGCCACCGACTGGCTGGTGCGGGAGCGGGGCGGGGTGCGCCCGGTGTCCGAGTGGTGGCTGGCGACCGACCCCGGCGGCCACGAGGCCGCGGCGGGGGCCGCCCAACGGCTGACCGGCGTGACCGTCGCCGACCGGCGCGCCACCGCCGAGGCGGCCGCCCGGGACCCGTACTGGCTGGGAGCGCGGACCGGGCTGCTGGCCGCGGCGCTGGGCTGCGTGCTGCTGGCGCTGGTCGGGTTGGGCGTGGACGTCTGGGCGACCGCCCGCCGTCGGCTCGCCGAGTACGCCGTGCTGAACACCCTCGGCGCGACGCCCCGGCTGCTGGCCCGGGCGCTCCTGGCCGAGCAGGCCTTCCTGGCCGGGATCGGGGTGGGGGTCGGGTTGCTGCTCGGCACCGGCGTGGGCGCCACCATGGCGCCGCTGCTGATCCTCACCCCGGCCGCCGGCCGGCCGGTGCCCGAGGCGGCCTTCGTGCTGCCCTGGACGCCGATCGGGCTCACCGCGCTCGGCCTGCTGCTGACCGCGCTCGGCTTCAGCGCGGCGATCGCCCTGGGCATCCGGCAGCGGGTGGCGGCGGCACAACTGCGGATCGGGGGAGACCAGTGAGGTCACGGGTGGACGCGGTTTCCGGCGAGCCGGGCGAGGTGGCGTGATGGGACCGTTCGGGGTGGTCCGGCGGGTCCGGGCCTTCGGGGGCTACTTCCTGCTGCTCGGGGTGCTGGCGCTGGTGACCGCCTTCCTCGCCAGCGGCGTGCCGAGGATGACCAACCGGCTCGGCCAGGAGGGGTTGGACGGGTACCTCACCGCCCAGCCGGCGGCGCAGCGGGATCTCACCTTCCGCGGCAACCAGATCACCGCCGCGGACGGGGTGTCGATGACCGATCTGCGGCGGGAGAACCTGGAGCTGCTGCCCCGGCAGCTGCCCCGGCCGGTGCGCGACGCCCTCGGGCAGCGCTGGTACGAGGCCGACACCGCGCCGGTCGAGGCCGAGGGACCGGACCTGGCCGCGCGGAACCTGAAGGTCGAGCTGACCGTACGCTCCACGCCCGGGGTGCAGGGGACGGCCGACCTGGCGGGTGGGCGCTGGCCGGGGCGCTCGGCCGGCCGGGAGGCCCCGGTCGAGCTGGCGCTGGCCACCGACACCGCCGCGAAGCTGAACCTGCGGGTCGGCAGCCGGCTGCGGCTGAGCCGGATCGGCCCGGCGGCGGACCCGGAACCGGTGACCGCCGTGGTGGTCGGCCTGTTCACGCCCCGGGACCGGGGCGACGGGATCTGGGACGGCCTGCCGCAGACGCTGCGGGTGGACGAGCCGGGCGGTGAGTCCGGGCCGTTCGGGCTGGTCGGGTTGACCGACGCGTCCCACCTGGACCGGCTGGTGGCCCGGGGCTGGAGCGGCCGGTTCAGCTGGCGGTACCGGCTCGACCCGGAACGCGTCGACGTCCGCCGGCTGGACCAGGTGGTCGACGGCATCCGGCGGACGCAGCGCACGCCGCCGCACGGCACCGAACTCACCCAGGGCGTCGACGAGCTGCTCAGCCGCTTCGACGCCACCATCGACGCGGCCCGTACCCTGCTCGCGGTGATCGCCGCCGGGGTGCTGGCCACCCTGGCCGGGCTGGTCGCCCTCGCCGCCGCGCTGGCCGTCCGCCGCCGCCGGGGCGAGTTCGCGTTGATCCGGGCCCGCGGCGGCGGGGTGACCAGCGGCCCGGGGCGCAGCCTCGCCGAGGCGCTGCTGGTGGTGCCGCCGGCCGCCGTCGCCGGCTGGCTGCTCGGCACCCTGGTGCCCGGCGCCCCGGGGAGCAGCCTGCCCCTCACCGTGACCGCGGCCGTCGTCATCACCGTGGCGCTGCCGGTCGCCACGCTGGCCGTGGCCGGCCCGGACGGTCGGCGGGACCTGGTCCGGATGCGGCCGGGCGCCCGGCGGCTGACCGTGGAGGTGTTCCTGCTCGGCCTGGCGGCCCTCGCCGCCGTCCTGCTGCGCCGGCGCGGCCTGGTGCCGGGCACGGTGGACCCGCTGCTGGTCACCGTCCCGGTGCTGCTCGCCGTCGCGGCGGCGGTGCTCGCCCTGCGGCTCTATCCGTGGCCGCTGCTGCTGGCCAGCCGGATCGCCACCCGGACCCGGGGCACGGTGGCCTTCCTCGGCACCGCGCGGGCGGGTCGCTCCGGGGTGGGCGTACCGCTGGTCGTGGTGGTGCTGGCGATCGCCACAGCGGCCTTCTGCGGGGTGCTGGCCAGCGGCGTCGAGACCGGCCGGGATCGGGCGGTCAGCCAGGTGGTGCCCGCCGACGCGCTGATCGCCGGCGCCCGGCTCGCTCCGGACACCGGCGCGGCCCTGCAGCGCTCGCCGGGGGTACGCGCGACCACCCCGCTGATCCTGAACTCGGCCCAACGACTGGCCACCGACGAGGTGGGCACCGACGCCCGGCTCGGCGACGTGACGGTGCTGGTGCTCGACGGGTCCGGGTTCGCCGAGGTGGCCCGTCGCTCCGGGGTGGACGTGGCGGTGCCCGACGCGTTGCGCCGCCCCGCCCCGGGTGCCGGTCCGGTGCCCGCGGTGGTTTCGCCGCTGCTCGCCGGGGAGCTCGCCGAGGCCGGGCTCGACTCGGCGTTCGTCCCCGTCGAGGGTCGGCGGCACCCGTTCCGGGTCGCCGCGACGGTCGGGGACTTCCCGCTCACCGACACCGGACGGTACGTGGTCCTGCCCTGGTCGGCGCTGGCCACCGACGATCCGGAGGCGCCGGTCCCGACCGGCTTCCTGGTCGCCGGGGACGACCTGGACGCCGGCGAGCTGACCCGGATCGGCAACGAGGGGCAGCGGCGCTACCAGTTCGGCAGCCCGGTGGTGGGCAAGGAACCGCCCCGCGACGTCACCGTCCGCACCTGGGCCGCCGAGCGGGAGGTGCTGGGCCGCAACGGCGCCAACGCCCTGCTGGCCTTCGCGTTCGCCGCCGGGGCCGTGGGGGGCACCCTGTTCGGTCTGATCGCGATCGCCTTCACGGTGCTGGCCGGGGCGCGGTCCCGCGGCCAGGTGCTGTCCCGGCTGCGCACCCTCGGGTTGTCCCGGGGGCAGGGCCGAGGGCTGCTGCTGGTGGAGCTGGTGCCGCTGGTGGCCGTCGCGGTGCTCACCGGAGCGGTGACCGGCGCGCTGCTGCCGCTGCTGCTCACCCCGTTGCTGGGGCTGTCCGCGTTCACCGGTGGGGTGCCGGTGCGGGCCGCCTTCGAACCCGGCCTGGTGGCGGGCGCGGTGCTGCTCGCCGCGGTCGCCCTGGCCTTCGCCGTCGCGGTCGAGGCCGTGAACAACCGTCGGCTGCGCCTCGGTGAGGCGCTCCGGCTCGGAGAGGAGAGCGCGGAATGACAGTCACCGCCGACACGGCCGGCGTACCCGACCTGGCCACTCTGCAACGACGGGCCGCCCAGCGGGCCGCGGAACGGGCCGGTGGGCAGGACCGGCTGCGCGGGCACATCGTCTGCGACGGCCTGGTCCGGATCTTCAAGACCGAGGGGATCGAGGTCGTCGCCCTCCAGGGGCTCGACCTGGTGATCGACCGTGGTGAGCTGGTGGCCATCGTGGGCGCCTCCGGTTCCGGGAAGTCGACCCTGCTGAACATCCTCTCCGGGCTGGACACCCCGACTGCCGGCATCGCCCGGGTCGCCGAGTACGACCTGCTGTCGCTGTCGAACCGCAAACGGCTGTCCTACCGGCGGGAGGTGGTGGGCTTCGTCTGGCAGCAGACCGGCCGCAACCTGCTGCCGTACCTGACGGCGGTGGAGAACGTCGAGCTGCCGATGCGGCTGGCCGGCCGCGGCGGCGGGTCCCGGGCCCGACGGGAGCGGGCCCGGGAACTGCTCGACCTGGTCGGCGTCGGCTACTGCGCCGACCGCCGGCCAGGTCAGATGAGCGGCGGTGAGCAGCAGCGCTGCGCGGTGGCCGTGGCGGTGGCCAACGATCCGGAGGTGCTCTTCGCCGACGAGCCGACCGGCGAGCTGGACGAGGCGACCGGCGCGGAGGTCTTCGCGGCGTTGCGGACCATCAACGCCGAGCTGGGCGTCACCATCGTCGTGGTCACCCACGACCACGCCGTGGCCGGTCAGGTCCGTCGGACCGTCGGGATCCGCGACGGCCGGACCGCCACGGAGGTACGCCGGACCGCGCGTCTGGACGCCGACGGCAACACCGAGCTGGTCAGCGAGGAGTACGCGGTGCTGGACCGGACCGGCCGGATGCAGCTGCCGGTGGCCTTCGTCGACGCGTTGTCGTTGCGCGACCGGGTCCGGCTGAACCTGGAACCGGATCACGTCGAGGTACGGCCGGGCGCCGACGGCCGGCAGGAACGGGGGAGTGCGAAATGAGCGAACAGGTGGCGGTGGCCGACAGTGGACTGCCGGTGACCGGGGACGTGGTCCGGGTGGAGGGGGTGAGCCGCAGCTTCGGCCGGGGCGAACACGCGGTGCACGCCGTACGCGACGTGTCGTTCACCGCCCGCCGGGGTGAGCTGGTGGTGGTCCGGGGCCGCTCCGGTGCCGGCAAGACCACCCTGCTCAACCTGATCGGCGGGCTGGACCGGCCGGACTCGGGTCGGGTCCGGGTGGCCGGTCACGACGTGACCGCGGCCGGCGAGCGGGAGCTGCTGGAGCTGCGCCGGGGCACGGTAGGTTTCGTGTTCCAGACCTTCGGCCTGGTGCCGATCCTGTCCGCGGCGGAGAACGTCGGGGTGCCGTTGCGGCTGGCCCGGGTGCCGGCGGCCGAACGGGACCAGCGGGTGGCGGTGCTGTTGGAGCTGGTCGGGCTGGGCGGACAGGCACGGCAGCGACCGTACGAGCTCTCCGGCGGCCAGCAGCAGCGGGTGGCGGTGGCCCGGGCCCTGGCCAACGAGCCGGCGCTGCTGATCGCCGACGAGCCGACCGGCCAGCTCGACTCGGAGACCGGCCGCTCCATCATGGACCTGCTGCGCGCGGTGGTGCACGCCCGGGGGATGACCGCCCTGGTCGCCACCCACGACCCGGCCCTGATCGAACTGGCCGACCGCACCCTGACCCTGCGCGACGGTCGCCTGGCCCCCGACTGATCCCCACCCACCGGGCCGGCGTCGTGGGGGGGGGGGGGGGGGGGGGGGGGGGCCACCGGCGGCCCGGAGTCAGGGTCGGCGACGGCGGTGGTGCGCGACGGTGACGGCGAGCAGCAGGGGGCCCCAGAGGAGCAGCGGGGTGTAGCAGGCCAGCAGCAGGGCGAAGCCGGCCGGGGAGAAGCCCATGTCGTTGCCGCGGACGAGTACGCCCCAGGTGGCGTACCCCCAGATGAGGGTGACCGCGACGGCGCCGGCGGTGGCGACGGTGACCGCGAACGCGGGCGGCACCCGCCGGCCGCCGAGCAGCGGCAGCCGGCGGGGCAGGACCTCACCCCACGGGCGGACCAGTCCCAGGGTGAGCAGGGCCAGCGCCTCGGAGACCAGGCTCAGCGAGACGATGTAGAGGTTCTCCCAGCCGTGGACGCGCACGGCGGCGCCGCCGGCGTACGCGCCGATCGGCACCCCGGCGACCAGCGCGAGCCGCCACAACCCCGACGGCAGGACGACCAGCGGAACCAGGTGGGCGACGCGGACCGCCCAGGCGGGCGACGGTCGGCCGTCGCCCGGGTGTACGGCCGGTGCGGTCGGTGCGGTGACCGTGGACATGGCGGCTCCTCGCTGGTCGGCTACCCACCCAGCGTGGCCCGATGCTCCCCGGCGACCCTCCCGCCCGGCGGGGAACAGCCTCCCCGGGGCGGGGGAGAAGCGCCCGACGCGGTGCGCGTCAGAGCGCCAGCTTCATCCCCTCGTGGCTGGCCACGAAGCCGAGGCCGCGATAGAAGCGGTGCGCGTCGGCGCGGGTCTTGTCGGTGGTGAGCTGCACCAGCGCGCAACCCCGCCGCCGGGCCTGGTCGACCGCCCAGGCCATCATCTCCCGGCCCAGGCCCTGCCCCCGCAGGTCCGACCGGACGCGTACCGATTCGATCAGGGACCGCTCCGCGCCGTGCCGGCCCAACCCGGGGATGTAGGTGACCTGCATGCAGCCGACGAGCTCGCCGCCCCGGTCGGCGACGATCAACTGGTTGCGGGGGTCGGCCGTGATGTCGGCGAAGGCCCGTTCGTACGCCTCGTCGACCGCGGTGAAGTCGCGGGCCCTGCCCAGCACGTCGTCGGCGAGCAGGGCGATGACGGCCGGCAGGTCGGCCCGGGTCGCCTCCCGGAAGAGCACGTCGGTCATGCCGGCAGCCTGGCACACCGACTGCCGCCGATGTGATGGTGTCGTCGGCGCCCGCCCGGCACCATGTGCGGCATGGACATCCTGCTCGCGCCGTTCCGGGCGATCTACCGAGGCCTCGTGTGGTTCGCCAACTCGCCGCGCACCCTGATCACCTCGTACCTGCTGATGATCGTGATCGCGGGCGTCCTCTACAGCCAGTTCGAGCACAAGAGCGCCGCCGACTCCGTCTGGTGGGCGGTGGTCACCGCCTCCACCGTCGGGTACGGCGACATCTCGCCCGCCACCTTCGCGGGGCGGTTCCTCGCCGCGCTGCTCATCTCCACCATGGTGCTGCTGGTCATCCCGTTGATCACCGCGCACTTCGCCAGCCGACTGATCGTCGACGACGACGCCTTCGAGCACGCCGAGCAGGAGGAGCTGAAGGCAGACGTACGCCGGATGCGGGCGCTGCTGGAGGAGTTGGCGGCCCGGCAGGGCATCGAGCTGCCCGAGCTGCCACCCCGTACCCCGGTCACCGGGCCGGGCAGCGCAGCCCCTGCCGGGGAACGGCCAACGAGATCAGGTACGCGTCGACGGCGTCGGTGATGCAGCCGGTCTGCGGGTAGGCGGTGTGTCCCTCGCCCTCCCAGGTCAACACCTGCCCCACGCCGAGCATCGAGGCCAGCGCCGGGGTCTGCTCGTACGGCGTGGCCGGGTCACCTGTGGTGCCGACCACCAGGATCGGCGGCGCGCCGACCGCCTTGCCCGTCGGGTACGGGTCCCGCTGCCCGGGCCACTCGACGCAGCCCAGCATCCCCACCGCCAGCGAGGGACCGAAGAGCGGGTACTTCTCGCGCCACTGCGACTGCAACTGGCGGATCCGCTCCCGGCTCGGCTTCTCGGTCTCGTCGGCGCAGTTCACCGCGAGGTTGGCGTCGAAGAGGTTGGTGTAGTGGCCGTCCTCGCCCCGACCGGCGTACGCGTCGGCGAGCTTGAACACCTCCGTCGGGTCGCCGCCCTGCAACTCGTCGATCGCCTTGGCCAGCTCCTGCCAGCCGGTCTCGGTGTAGAGGGAGGAGATCACGGCGTAGAAGACCCACCCCGAGGTCGCCACCCGGCCGTCGGCGCCCCGCACCGGCGAGACCTTCGCCTTGTCGATCGCCGTGGTAACGGCGGCCCGGGCGTCCGGCGCGATCGGGCAGCGGCCGGCGTTGGCGGCGCACCACCGGTCGAAGTTGTCGAAGGCCCGCTCGAAGCCCCGGGCCTGGCTCTCCGAGCCGGCGACCAGCTTCTGCTGCGGATCCACCGCCCCGTCGAGCACCAGGGCGCGCACCCGCTGCGGAAAGAGCTGCGCGTAGGTGGCCCCGAGCAGGGTGCCGTAGGAGTAACCGAGGTAGGTCAGCTTGTCGTCACCCACCGCGGCCCGGACGGCGTCCATGTCCCGGGCCGCCTGCTCCGTGCCGTAGAGCGGGAGCTGGTCGCCGTACCTGTCGCCGCAGCCCCGGCCGATGCGCTGGTTGAGGGCCACGAAGTCGTCGAAGGAGCGCTGGCTCACGGGATCGGGGTCGTAACCGAAGCTGGTGTCGAGCTCGGCGTCCGGGATGCACTTCACCGGGCTGGACCGGGCCACCCCGCGCGGGTCGAAGCCCACGACGTCGAACCGGTCGGTGACCGAGGCGGGCAGCCCACCGAAGGCCGAACCGAAGGAGAGGTAGACGGCGGTGTCCACGCCGGACGCGCCGGGGCCGCCGGGGTTGATCACCAGCGAGCCGAGCCGGTCCCGCTGCTTGGTCGAGCGCGCCCGGATCAGGGCGATCTCGAAGGTCTCCCCGGCGCCCGGGCCGGCGGTGGCCCCGGCGCCACCGGTGCCCCAGTCACGGGGTACGGCCACCTTCGCGCAGTCGTACCGCATCCCCGGGGCGCCCCGGCCGACCAGCTCGTCGGGGATCTCCGGGCAGGGCCGCCAGGTCGGCGTGGTGCCCGGCGCCGCCGCAGGCCCCGCCCCCTCGGTCTCCGGCGAGAACGCCGGCAGGGTGCAGCCGGCGGCGACCAGCGCCGCGGCGGCGAGCCCGGCGAGGGTGAGCCGGACCCGGCGGATCCGGTCGGGAAAGCGGGTCACCTGGACCTCCGTGATCGTGTCGACGCCAGGCTACCGGCCCGGCCCCGGCTCCACGGTCGCCGCGGGGTCACCGCGCAGGACCTGGTCCACGTCGTAGCGGATCGGGCGGTCGAGCTGGTCGTAGCCGCAGGAGCGGGGATCCCGGTCGGGCCGCCAGCGGACGAACTGCGCGGTGTGCCGCAACCGGTCGCCCTCCATCGCGTCGTAGCCGACCTCGGCCACCAGCTCCGGTCGCAGCGGCTCCCACTCCAGGTTCTTCGTGCCGGTCCACCGGCTGACCCCGCCCGGGATCCGCTGGCCCCGCTCGTGGTCGCCGTGCACCCAGGGATGGTCGCTCCCGACGTCGCGGTAGGGCTCCAACTCGGTGAGCAGCTCCTTGCGGCGGGCCGCGGTGAACGACGAGCTGACCCCGATGTGGTGCAGCAGCCCGCCCTCGTCGTAGAGGCCGAGCAGCAGCGAACCCACCACCGGGCCGGACTTGTGCCAGCGGAAACCGGCCACCACCACGTCGGCGGTGCGCGCGTGCTTGACCTTGAACATCAGCCGCTTGCCCGGCTCGTACGGCAGGTCGGCCGGCTTGGCGATCAGCCCGTCGAGCCCGGCGCCCTCGAAGACGTCGAACCAGCGACGCGCGGTCTCCGGGTCGGTGGTCACCTGGGTGACGTGCACCGGTGGGCGGACCCCGGCCAGCGCCGCCTCCAGCCGGGCCCGCCGGACCGGGTACGGCTGGTCGAGCAGCACCTCGTCGTCGAGGGCGAGCAGGTCGAAGGCGACGAAGTCGGCCGGCGTGGTCTCGGCGAGCAGCTTCACCCGGGAGGCGGCCGGGTGGATCCGCTGGGCGAGCAGCTCGAAGTCGAGCCGGGGCTGGCCGTCGGGACCGTCCCGGCGGATGACGATCAGCTCGCCGTCGACCGCGCACCGCTGCGGCAGCTGTCGACGGGCCTGCTCGACCACCTCGGGGAAGTAGCGGGTCATCGTCTTGCCGCCCCGGCTGGCCAGCTCGACCTCGTCGCCGTCGCGGAAGATGATGAGGCGGAAGCCGTCCCACTTCGGCTCGTAGGTCATGCCGTCGGCGGTGGGCAGGCGGGGAACGCTCTTGGCCAGCATCGGCTCGACCGGCGGAGTGATCGGCAGGTCCACGGCGACAGTCAACCAGACGCCACCGACAGTCGTGAGGCACATCACCTTGGCCCGCCGGGCGGCGTGTCCCGCCCCGGCCCACCTCGTCCCCTCCGGGCGGATCGCATCCGCCCAGGTCAGAGCTACCTTCGCCGGATGCGGGAGTGGGTCTGCGGGTGCTGTGGCCGCTGGCGGGTGAGCGTGGAGCTGATCCGTGGCCGCCACCGGTACCGGCTGTCGCACCGCTACCGCCCCGAACACGGCGGCGGCCGGAACGTGCTCGGTGAGGCCGGCTCGGTGACCGAGCTGGCGGAGCTGCTGGCCCGGCGTACCCCGATCGGCCTGGCCGACCTGCACGAGACCGACCTGCGCGAAGCGGGCTGACCTGGTCCCGGCAGGTGGGGGACGACGCGGATCGACGTCCGGCGTTACGCTCGCCGCAACGGCCACCCGAGCGCGGCGGCAGGTTCCCGGCGACCGGCGAGGGAGGGGCCCATGCGGTTCGAGGCGACGTCCGAGGTGGCCGCAACGCGGGAGCGGATCTGGGCGGTGACGGTCGACGTCGAGCGCTGGGCGGAGTGGACGCCCTCGGTCACCCGGGCCCGCCGGCTGGACGCCGGCCCGTTCACCGTCGGCTCGGCGGCCCGGATCGAGCAGCCCCGGCTGCGACCCGCGGTCTGGCGGGTCACCGAGCTGGTCGAGCCGCACTTCTTCCGGTGGGTCTCGCGCAGCCCGGGCGTGCGTACCCTCGCCGAGCACCGGCTGGAGCCGCTGCCCGACGGCCGGGTACGGGTGGTGCTGAGCGCCGAGATGAGCGGCCCGCTGGCCGGGCTGGCCGGTCGCCTCGGCGGTGGGTTGTTCCAGCGCTACCTGCGGCTGGAGGCCGACGGCCTCAAGCGTCGCTGCGAGCAGGGCTGACCGCCGGCTTCTCCAGCAGCGCCAGCCGGATCCCGTTCGGGTCCGGCCGGTGGCCGACCACCCGGTAACCGGTGCGGTGGTAGAGCCGCAGGTTCTCCGCGCTGTCGGCGCCGGTGAAGAGCGCGAAGCGGGCCACCCGGCCGCCGTACGCGGCCTCCAGGGCGGCCAGCAGCCGACCACCCACCCCGCGGCCCTGCTGGTCGGGCGCCACGGCGAGCCGGCCGACGTGGGCGACCTCCCCGTCGGCCCGGCCGCGGACCGAGCCGACCAGCCGGGTGCCGTGCCGGGCCGCCAGCACCACGACGGCGGGGTCGGTCAGCGCGGCCACCACCTCGTCCAGGGTCTCGGTCAACGGCGGCAGGAACGGGTCGGCGTAGCGCTGCGCCTCGACCAGGTACGCGGCCCGCTGCACGGTGAGGATCTCGCCGGCGTCGTCGACGCCGGCCGGGGCGATGATCGTCTCGACGGTCACCCGTGCAGCCCACCACACCGCCCGTCGCACCCGAGGAGCGACCCGCCCGCCGCACCGCTCGTCGCGGTCACCGGGCGGCCCGCCCGCCGCGCCCGTACGCTGGCGGTGTCCCGCCCAGCCGGAAGGTGGCCACGGTGTCCGAGCTGACGTACCCGCAGGTGGGGGCGACCCGCGACGGGCGCCTGCCGGCCGGCTACCACCACCTGCGCCACCGGGTCCGGCTGCCCGACGGCTGCTTCGCCACCGCGGCGGAGGCGGTGCTGAGCTGGCGGCTGCACCGGTCCGCCGGGGTGGTCATGCGCACCGACGCCCCGCGCGCCGCCGTGGGCGTCCGGGTCACCCCCGGGCTGGGGGTCGGCCCGGCCCGGGTCTGGGGGCCGACCGAGGTGGTGTGGGTGTCCGACGAGCCGGACCGGGCCGGGTTCGGCTACGGCACCCTGCCCGGGCACCCGGAGCGCGGCGAGGAGGCGTTCCTGGTCCTGCGGGAGGCCGGCGAGGTCTTCTTCGAGGTACGCGCGTTCAGCCTGCCGGCCCGCTGGTACCTGCGCGCCGCCGGACCGGTCACCCGCGCCTTCCAGCAGGCGTACGCCTGGTGGTTGGGGCGCACCCTGCGCCGGCTCTGCGCCCGCCGGCCGGCCCCCCGCTGACCCGCGCCGGCCGCTCCGGTCGGAAGCGGGCCGAGCGGCCCGGTCAGAAGCGGGCGAAGGAGCGGATCGAGGCCCGCGGTCCGTAGCGCGGCGCGTGGATCCCGGCGGCGGCCAGCAGCACGCAGACCCGGCCGCGGTGGCCGCGGAACGGCTCCAGCAGCTCCAGCATCCGGGCGTCGTCTCCCCGCGCCTCGCCGGCCAGCGCCCAGGCCACCGTGTTCGGCACGTGGTAGTCGCCCACGCTCACCGCGTCCGGATCGCCGTACGCGACCCGGACCACCTCGGCGGCGGTCCACGGGCCGATGCCCGGGACGGCGGTCAGCCGACGGGTCGCCTCCGCCGCGTCGGCGCACCGCTGGAGCCGGTCGGCCAGCGCGGCGGCCCGGCGCAGCGTGTCGGCGCGGCGCTGCTCCACCCCGAACGGGTGGAAGACCCAGTACGGCGCGGCGGCCACCGCTGCCGGCTCCGGCGGCAGCAGCAGCGGTTGCAGCGGCCCCGGCGCCGCCTCGCCGAAGTGCCGGACGGTCGCCGCGTACGCCCGGTAGGCCTCCTTGCCGGTGACCTTCTGCTCGAAGATCGCGCGCAGCACCCGGGGGAACACCACCCCGGTGGCGGGCATCCGCAGACCCTGGTGCGCGGCGGCGAGGCGGGCCACCACCGGGTGCCCGGCGGCCAGCTCGGCGAACCCGGTGAGGTCGTCGCGGAGCCCGGCGATCGCGTCGGCCCGCTCCACCAGCCACCCGCCGCCCGGGCCGTACCCCTCGGCGACCAGGGCGCCGGCGGCCGGGCGCAGGCAGAGCGTGGCCGGGCCGGCCGGGGTGCGCAGGGCGAGCCAGAAGGTGCCGGCGGCGATCCGGGCGCACGGGTCGTAGGGGCTGAAGGTCAGGGCGTGCACCGTCGCGGCCAGCCGGTAGCCGGGCGGCGGGCGCAGCTCCCGGGTCGCCACGGGATCGGTCGGGGTCACCCCGACACTCTGCCACGCCACCGGTGGCGTGACGCGCGACACCGCCGACGCGTGGGCGTCGGCGGTGCCGCCATCCGGAGCGGGCCGGCCGGGGCCGGGGGAGGAGGCTGGGGGACCTCGGCGGGGTCGCCTGCTGGCAGGGGCGTACCCGCCGCTCTCCACGCACCGCTGCGGGGCTCGTCGGGGGAGGGACGGTCGCGGCGCCGGCCCGCGGGCGGGCCGGCGCCGTACCCGGGACGTCCGGGCGTTGCCGGTACGCCGGCGTCCAGGTCCGCGGACGGTGGCCGGTCGCGCCCTCCCCGGCTGCGACCGGCCACCGCGTACCCCGGCTGCTGGAATCAGTACGAGTAGCCGGAGCCGCCGGCGTCGGAGCCGCCGCTGTCGGAGCCGCTGTTGTCGGCGGGCGGGGCGACCGGGGTGGGGGTGCCCTTCGGCAGGCAGGTCAGGTTCTTCTTGCCGGTCGGGGCGACCACGAACCAGGTGCCGCCGACCCCCTGGCCCTTCCACTGGCCGGGCTTCTTGTCGCCGATGTAGCGGTAGAGCGGCCAGCCGCCCAGGGTGATCTGGCGGGTGCCGTCCTGCCGGGTCACCGTGCCGACCTTGTCGTCGGAGACGCCGTTGAGCTGCGGGTTGCCGTCGGTCAGCGCCGGGGGCCAGACCTTCGCGCACTTGTCCACGCAGTTGGACGAGGGCGGGTCGGCCGAGTCCTTGTCGAACCGGTAGAGGATCCAGCCGTCCTGGTCGGTCACCACGTTGCCCATCCGGGCCACCTTCTTGCCGTGCAGCTCGTCGGTGAGCCGGACGTCGGCGGGGGGCGCCTGCTCGGTGGTCGGCGGCGCCTCCGTGGTGGCGGCGGCCTCGGGTTCGACCGCCGCGGTGGGCCCGGCCGCGGCCACGGCGACCGGCTCGGCGGCGCTCGAGTTCGTCGCGTCGTAGCCTGCGGGAGCGCAGGCCGTCAGGGCGACCATCGCGCTGGCGACGACGACGGTCCGCTTGATGTGTGCCACGTGCCCTCCTCATTCTTGGCAGTTCGCCCAGTAGTACGGGAGGTTCGCTGTCAAGGTTGAACGTCCATGAGTGGCTCATTTCACAGCGGACCGTTGAACCGTCCGGCCCTCTCCTCCGTGCCGGGCCGGCCACCCGACGCGGGACACGGAGCGGCGCCGGTCGATTGCCACCGACCGGCGCCGCTCCACCTGCTCCTCGCCCTACAGTGGGAACGCCACCAGCGGGCTCGCCACCCCGTTCGCGTCCACCGACTCGACCTGCACCCGGGCGATGTCCGCCCGCGCCGCGGAGGTGGATGCCTGCAACTGCAACGGCTGCGGATTGGTGTTCGTCCCGTAGCCGGTGCCCGGCACCGACCAGCTGGAGAGCACCTCGGTGGTGTCGTTCTTGCGGATCACCACCATCCGGCAGGTCCGCGGGCCCGGCAGCCGGCTCAGGTTGAAGCTGATCGCCGTGCCGAACTCCTTCGACTCCAGCCACAGGTCGGCCTTCACCCCGGTGGCCGGATCGGTCCGGCTGATCGGGTCGACCTCCGGCACCTCGCTCGGCCCGCCCACCCCCGGCCCGGAGCGGGTCGGCCCCGGCGTCGGCTCGTCGACCGGCCCGGTCGGCTGGACCGTCGGCAGCGCCTGCGGCGGCGCGGGAGAGTCGCTGAGGGTGGCGACACCCACCCCGGTCACCCCGGCGACCGCCACCACCGCGGCGGCCGTGGCGAGGACCTGGCGCATCCGGGAACGCCGCCGGTGCGCCCGGACCGCGACCAGCGTACGGTCCAGCAGGGCCGGATCCGTCGCCGTCTGCTCCAGCGCCATCATCGTCTCGCCGTCGATGCCGGAGAGCAGCCCCACCACCGGCACCATGGTCTCCAGCTCGGCGGCGCACGCCCAGCAGGTGGCGAGGTGCTCCTCGAACCGTTCGGTGTCCTGCTGGTCCAGCACGCCGAGCGCGTACGCGGCGACGTCCATGTGGTCGGCCCGGCTCATTCCGTCACCCCCCTCTCCTGCAGAGCCGTGCGCAGCGCGCGCAACGCGTAGTAGACCCGCGACTTGGCGGTGCCGAGCGGAAGGCCCAACTCCTCGGCCGCCTCCGGCACCGTCCGGCCCCGGAAGTACGTCGCCACCAGGATCTCCCGGTGGGACTGGCTCAGCGTACGCAGCGCGTCGGCCATCGTCATCGTGCGCAACACCCGGTCGGTGCTGTCCGCCTCGGCGAACGCCGTCAGGTCCCGGTCGTACGTCTCCGCCGGCCGGGCCTGCTCACTGCGGTGCTCGTCGATGGCGATCCGGCGGGCCACCGTCACCAGCCACGGCCGCAGCGAACCCTGGCCCTGCACGCCCAGCCGGTGCGCGTTGCGCCAGGCACGCAGCAGCGTCTCCTGCACGATGTCCTCGGCGCGCTGCCGGTCACCGCCGGTCAGCCGCATCACGAAGGCCAGCAACGGTCCCGCGTGCTCGGCGTAGAGCAGCCGGACCAACTGGTCGGAATGACTGGCCTCGGTGGACGTCGCCTGGTGGCGCCCGGGCGCCGGTCGGGGCGTCACCGGGTCATTCTGGCGGTCGGTGGGACGTGCGTCGACCCCCCGACCGGACCTGGACGCGCGCGACTGCGGTTGGGCCCGGGCGGACATCCACTCGGGCCGCACCATGTCGCCGTGCCAGCCGGCCGCCACCGCGTGCATGCAGACCTCCGGTGTCGAATGACATCAGCCGGCCCCCACGGGCATGGCCGCCCGGTGGTACGCAGCGCCGCGCCGAACGGATCAACGGCGGACGGAAAAAATCCCCGGCGGCGGTGGGGTGGAGTCGGTGGCGTCGACGTCGCGTACCACAGGTGCGCCGGAGGCGAACCGGTCCAGCTCCGCCCCGGCCAGCACCCGGCCGGGGAACCAGTCGCCGGCGGCCCGCCGGGTCAGCTCCGGCACCGGCGGCTCGACCCGGCTCGCGACCAGCACCAGGTTGCCGTACCGGCGCCCGCGCAGCACGGCCGCGTCGGCGACCAGGCAGGCCCGGGGCAGCACCGAACGTACCGTGGCCACCTGCGCGCGGGCGTGCCGCAGCGGCGGCCCGTCGGCGACGTTGGCCAGGTAGCAGCCGTCCGGACGCAGCACCCGGGCCACCTCGGCGGCGAACTCCACGCTGGTCAGGTGGGCCGGGGTGCGGGCGCCGGCGAAGACGTCGGCGACCACCACGTCGTAGCTGGCGTCGCGGGTGGACGCGACGGTGGCCCGGGCGTCGTCGACGCGTACCCGGATCCGCGCGTCGGCGGGCCAGGGCAGCTCCCGGCGGACCAGCTCCACCAGCGCGCCGTCCACCTCGGACACCCGCTGGGCGGAACCCGGTCGGGTGGCGGCCACGTAGCGGGGCAGGGTCAGCGCGCCGCCACCCAGGTGCAGCACCCGCAGCGGCGCCCCGGCCGGGGCGACGAGGTCCAGGGCGGCGGCGAGCCGCCGGACGTACTCGAACTCCAGGTAGGTCGGGTCGGCCAGGTCCACGTGCGACTGCGGCGCGCCGTCGAGGAGCAACGTGTACGACCGCGGGCGGTCCGGATCCGGCACCAGCTCGGCCCGGCCGGTGTCGACCTGCTCGACCACCCGGTCGGTGGAACGTTTACGCCCCATCAGCGCCGCAGCCCGCCGGCCCGGGCGGCCGTGTTCAGCGCCCGGTGCAGCAGCCGGGCGTCGCCGAGCAGACCGCGCAGCCGCCGCTCCAGCCCGGCGATCGGGATCAGGTTCTGCGGGGCCCGCGGGTCCTTGTACGGCGTCGAGGCGAACCGGGGGAGGGTGACCAGGGACAGGTCGGCCAGCTCCACCGCCTCGGCCACGGTCAGGTCGGCCGAGCACTCCATCCGGACGATGCCGGCCCAGGGCGCGCCCACCGCCACCGGCAGGCGGAGATACCACGACCAGCCACCCCAGGCGGTGCCGAGCTTGAACACCGGGCAGCGCTGGCCCGGTCGCAGGCCGGTGACCACCGCGGTGAGCCGGGCGTCCAGGTACTGGCTGTGCTGGGTCTTGATGTAGCCCAGCGTCCGGGGCAGCTGCCGGCGGCTGCGCAGCGGCCCGTCCACGACCAGCAGGTCCCCGTCGGTACGCGCCGCGTCGGAGACCGCCACCTCCAGCGCGGTCAGCGGCCCCTGCACCGCGGCCGGCAGCTTGCTCAGCTCCCCGGTGCCGCCGACCCGGTGCACCGGGTAGCGCACCTGGCCGCAGACCACCTCCTCCGCCGACGGGCTGGCGGTGAACAGGCCCCGCCCGACCCGGGCACCGGCCAGCTCCGCGGCGCCCCGTTCCAGGTCGCAGCGGACCACCCCGGCCGCGTACGAGGCGGCGATGCCGGGGAAGGACGCGCCGTCCTCCTCGGCCGTCCAGACCGAGGCGTCGATCCGGCGTACCCCGTCGACCAGCAGCACCACGTCCGGGGCCACCACCCCGGGCCGGACGTCGATCGCCCGCCAGTCGACGGCCGGCAGCTCGGCGTCGGCCTCGACCTGGGCGCTGCTCGGGGCCGCCGGTCCACCGGCCGCCGCCTCGAACGACGCGCCGTACGCCGGATCCCACGCGTCCACGAAGAACCGCGGCGCGGGCGCGCTCACCGGCCCGGTCAAAGGCCCGTCCGTTCCACGCGGGCTGTACGGGCGTCCTTGCGGACCTCGAAGCGGACCGGGATGCGTTCGGCCAGCGCCGGCACGTGGGTGACCACGCCGACCATCCGGTCGCCGCGCGCCGCCAGACCCTCCAGGGTGGCCGCCACCGTGTCCAGGCTGGCCGCGTCCAGGGTGCCGAAGCCCTCGTCCAGCACGATCGACTCCAGGCTGGCGGCGGTGGTGGAGAGCCCGGCCAGCTGCTCCGACAGGGCCAGCGCCAGGGCCAGCGACGCCTGGAAGGTCTCGCCGCCGGAGAGGGTGCGCACCGCCCGGCGCAGCCCCGCGTCGTGGTGGTCGACCACGAAGAACTCGCCCTTGTCGTGGACCAGGTCGTACTGGCCCTGGGACAGCTCGCGCAGGATCCGCGAGGCCCCGTCGACCAACAGGTCCAACGCCTCCGCGAGCAGCCACCGCTCGAAGTTGTTGGCCCGCAGGTGCCCGGCCAGCGCCCGGGCCACCTGGGCGGCGTTGCGGTGCTCGTCGCGCTGGGTGTGCAGCTCCGCGGCCTGCGCCCGGCGCTCCTCCAGCCGGCGGTGCGCCGCCTCGGCCCGCTCCGCCGCCACCGCGACCGCCCGGACCGGGTCGTCGGCCGGCGGCAGGCCGGCGTCGGCGAGCAACCCGCCGATCCGCTCCCGCACGGCGGCCGCCGCCGCCTCGGCGCCGGTGACTGTGGCGGCCAGCCCGGCCCGCTCGGCGCGCCGCTGCCCGGCCTGCCCGTCGGCCCAGTCGACCAGCGCCGTCCAGGCGGCGGCCACGTCATCGCGGTCCGCGGCCGGCGGGCCGAACCGGGCCAGCCCGTCGCGGGTGGCGTCGAAGTCCCGCCAGGCGGTGCGCAGCCGCTCCTGCGCCGCGTCCAGGCCGCCCCGGGCCCGCCGGGCGGCGTCCCGACCGCCGCGGACCGCCGCGCCCGCCTCGTCCAGCGCCGTGCGCAGCCGGGCCTGCTCGGCCAGCGCCGCGTGCAGCGCCTCCGGGGTGGCCGCCCCGGCGAGCTGCCCGTCCAGCTCGGCCAGCCGGGACCGCAGCTGGTCGTGCTGGGCGCGGGCCCGCACCAGCACCCGGTCCAGGTCGCGGGCCGCCGCGTCCCGCTCCGCCACCAGCGCCTGCGCCGCCTGGGCGGCGGCCCGTGCCTTCTTCCCGGCGGCGGTCGCCGCGGCCACCGCCGAACCGGCCGGCACCGGCGGCACCGCGCCGACCGGCTGCTCGCAGACCGGGCAGGGCGCCCCCGCGCTCAGGTGCGCCCGCAACGCGACGGCCTGGTCGGTCGCCTTTGCCTCCTCGTGCGCCCGGAACGCCGCCTCCAGCTCCGCCTCGGCGCGGGCCGCCGCGTCCCGGGCCGCGCCGAGCGCCGTCGCCGCCGCGTCGTGTTCCCGCTGCGCGGCATCCAGCGCCGAGCGGACCGTGCCGGCCTCCGCGGTCAGCCGGTCCCGGTCGGCGTACGCCCTGAGCAGCAGCCGCAGCGTGCTCTCGTCGCCCGCGCCGGCCAGCTCGCCGCGGAGCTTCTCCTCCCGCTCCTCGGCCAGCGCCACCGCGGCCGTCGCCCGGTCGGCGTCGGCCTGCGCGGAGGTGACCGCGTGGGCCACCTCGGCGACCCCGGCGGGGGAGCGCACCCCGGCCAGCCCGGCCAGGTCGGCGTCGAGCGCCGCCAGCGCCGCCCCCGCCTCGCGGACCGCCCCCCGGGCCTCCTCCAGCTCGGGTACGGCCGCCTCGACCGCCGCGGTCAGCTCCCGCATCCGGGCCACCTGGCCGGTGGCCGTCGCCAGCGCCTCGTCGTCGACGTCGGCCAGCCCGGCGAGCATCCGGTCCACCTCGTCCAGCCGAGCCTCCGCCTGGCCGGCCCGCTCGGTGGCCCGCTTCTGCACGTCCTCGTAGACGCCCAGCCCCAGCAGGTTCACCAGGATCTGCTGCCGGGTGGCCGGCTTGGCGTGCAGGAAGTCGGCGAACTGGCCCTGGGGCAGCACCACGCAGCTGGTGAACTGCTCGTACGGCAGCCCCACCGCGGCCAGTACCGCCGCCTCCATCTCGGCGGCCGTGCCGGCCATCACCTCGCCCAGGTCCTCGGGGCTGAGCCCGGTGTCCAGCTTGGTGACGTCGAAGCCGTCCGGCATCAGCTGGAGCCCGGCGCCGGCGGTCTTGACGTTGCCCCGGCTGTCCCGGCGCACCACCCGGGTGGCCACGTAGCGTGCGCCGGCGGACTCGAAGACCAGCCGCACCCGGGCCTCGGTGGCCGACGGGGCCAGCGCATTGGCCAGCCCGCGCGCGCCGCCCCAGCGGGGCACCGTGCCGTAGAGGGCGAAGCAGATCGCGTCCAGCACCGTGGACTTGCCCGAACCGGTCGGCCCGACCAGGGCGAAGAAGTCGGCGTCGGTGAAGTCGACGGTGGTCTCGTCGCGGAAGACGGTGAAGCCCGCCAGGTCCAGCCGCATCGGGCGCATCAGCGCTCGACCCCCTCGAGGAGCTCGTCGAAGAGCTCCCGGACGCCCTGGTCGGTGTGGCCCTTGCTGTCCAGGTAGTCGCCGAACAGCTGCCGGGGGGAGCGGCCGGCCCGCTGGGCGGTGCGGGTGCCGCTGCCCGGGGCGGGGACCAGCTCCGGGTCGATCCGGATCTCCAGCGCGTTGGGGAGCAGCTCCTGCACCTCCTCGCGCAGCCCGGCCCGGGGCTGCTCGCGGACGAACACCCGCAGCCAGCCCTCCGGGGCCTCGGCCTCGGCGAGCTGGGCCAGGGTGCCCCGCACCGTACGCAGCGGCACGGCCGCCGGCACCGGCACCTCGCGGATCTGCGCGGCGGTGGTGGCGGTCACCTCGACCAGGGTCACCGACGGGATGTTCTCCTGCTCGCCGAAGTCGACCGCGAGCGGGCTGCCGCTGTAGCGCACCGGGCAGGGCCCGATCACCCGCTGCGAGCGGTGCAGGTGGCCCAGCGCGACGTAGTGGGCGTTGCCCGGGAAGACCGTGGCCGGTACGGCGTAGCCGAGCACGGTGTGCGCGTCCCGCTCGCCGCCGCCGGTGCTCGCCCCGACCACTGTCAGGTGGGCGGTGACCAGGTGCACCCGGTCCGGCTCGGTGAACCCCTCGGTGAGCCGGCCCAGCAGCCGACCCAGGTGGTCGGCGTAGGTCTGGTTGGCCTCGGCGGGGGTCAGGTCGTACATCTCCACGGCGCGGACGGCGTACCGCTGGGACAGGAACGGCAGCGCGGCCACCTGCCAGCGTTCGCCGTCGGCGGTCACCCCGTCGATCACGTGCTCGGCCGGATCCTCCCGGACGCTGCCGCGCAGCACGATCCCGGCCGCCTCGGCCCAGGGGCGCAGCGCGTCGAGGGCCTGACCGTTGTCGTGGTTGCCGCCGATGGCCAGCACGTCCGCGCCGGTGCGGCGCAGCGCGGTCAGCGCCCGGGTGACCAGCCGGGTCGCCTCCGGGGTCGGCGCGGCGGTGTCGTAGAGGTCACCGGCGACGATCACCAGGTCGGGGCGTTCCGCCCGGGCGATCTCGATCACCCCGGCCAGCACCTGCTTCTGCTCGTCCAGCCGGGACCGGCCCTTGAGGACCTTGCCGACGTGCCAGTCCGAGGTGTGCAGGATCTTCACGGGATACGCCTGGCCCTTCTAGAACGGGATGTCGTCGTCGGCGGAGCCCGAGCCGACCACCGCGAACGGGTCGGCGGACTGGGTGATCGAGCGCAGCGTCTGCGAGGGTGGCCGGCCCGCCTCGGAGACCCGGGTCGCCCAGGCGGGGAAGGGGAACTCCAGGCAGAGCGGGACCGGGATGTCCGGCTGGTTGACGAACATGGTGCCCGGCTTGGCCAGCAGCGCCCGCTGGCGCTGGGCCGGCGGGAGGAAGCCGTACTCCGGGCGGGACGCCTCGGCCGGGTCGAGCCGGCCGACCACCCGGATCGCCGAGTTGGTGACGATCCGGCGCTCCACCTCGCTCGCGGTCTGCTGGGCGCCGACCAGGATCACCCCGAGCGAGCGGCCCCGCTCGGCGATGTCCAGCAGCACCTCCTTGATCGGGGAGGAGCCCTCGCGGGGGGCGTACTTGTTGAGCTCGTCGAGGACGACGAAGAGCAGCGGCTTGGCGGTGCCGGCCTTCTCCTTGCGCTCGAACTCGCTCTTGAGCGTCACGCCGACCACGAACCGCTGCGCCCGGTCCGGCAGGTTGTGCAGGTCGACCACCGTGACCTGGGCGCTCTCCGTGGTGTTGATCGAGTGCGGGCGGCGGGTGGCCAGGTCGCCCCGGATCAGCCGGCCGAGGTCCTTCTTGCTGTTGATCAACCGACGGGCGAACGCGTTGACCGTGCCCAGCCCGACCGCGCTGCCGGCCCAGTCGGCGCGGGTCTCGTCGTCGTTGAGCTGCTCGACGACGTGGTCGACCAGGTCGGCGTACGTCCCGAGCCGGACCCCGTCGATGCTCACCCCGCCGTCGGCCGGCTGGGCATGGCGGGCCAGGTGGGCGGCGACCGAGTGGACCACCATCGTGTACTGCTGGCGTTCGTCGTCGGCGTCGGCGAAGACGTAGGGCAGCAGGCGGTCGGCGCAGAACTCGGTCAGCGTCCAGTAGAAGCTGTCCACGCCGGTGAGCCGGCTGGACACGTCGGGCGTGCCGGAGGAGTCGCCGACCCGGGGCGGGGCGTACACCCGCACGTCGGGGAAGGCCCCGGCGTCGAGCCCGAGCTTCGCGTACGCGGCGCGGGTCGGGTCGTCGAGGCGGGCGTTGGGGTGGTCGAGGAAGAGCAGGTCCTCGCCCTTGACATTGAAGATCAACGCCTTGGCGTTGACCGCGTCGCCGCCGAGCACCCCGGAGCGGAAGACCGAGTAGAGCAGGAAGGTGGCGAAGCTGGTCTTGGTGGCGACCCCGGAGATGCCGGAGATCGAGACGTGCGCGCCCCGGGTGCCGTCGAGGAAGTCGGCGTTGAGGTAGACCGGGACGCCGTCGCGGCCCATCCCCATCGGGACGCGCCGCTCCATCCGGTCGAAGTGCAGTGCCCGGGCCCGGGCGTCGCCCTCCGCCCGGTAGACGGTGGCGCCGGGCGCCGGCGGGACGTAGAACTCCGGGTCGACCCGGGTGGTGGTGATCTCCGCGGCCTCCTGCACCTGGGCCGGGAGGGTGCCGTCGGCGATGGCGAAGACGTCGGAGTCGAACTGGGCGCCCTCGTGCCGGGCCCGGACCTGGGTGACCACCCCGGCGATCGTCACCGGCTCCCGGTCGGGCAGCTCACGGCGGGTCACCACCACGTCGTCGAGCTGGAGGTAGCTGTCCGGGGAGACGGCCGTCCAGAACTGCAACGGGGTGGCGTCGGCCGTGCCCAGCACCCGGCCCACCGGGTCGCCGGGGCCGTCGCGCAGGTCGTCGGTCATCGGCGGGCTCCGGTCGGCTGGTCGTCTCGGTCAGGGCACACGCCTGCATCCTGCCCGAGGGATGTGACAGGTTGCCACGCGACGCGGCGGAGGACACGCCCGGCAGGGCGTGACCGGCCCGACTCATCCGCCACAGCGCCACCGCCCGGGTACGCAGCGTCGCCGTCCGGTCGGTTTCAGGGTGTTTCGGCGGGCCGGACCGGGGCACCATCCGCCCATGTTCCCAGCTGAGAATCTGCGCGACTGGCGCGGCGAGAGAGTGATCGATCCGCAGGACGACAAGATCGGCGACCTGGAGGCGATCTACGTCGACACCGCGACCGACCAGCCGGCGTTCGCCACCGTCCGGGTCGGCATCCTGGGCCGGCACCGGCTGGTCTTCGTGCCGCTGGACGGCGCGACGGTGTCGCCGGCCGCGGTGCGGGTGCGCTACCCGAAGAAGCAGGTCGGTGACGCTCCGTCGATCAGTGAGGACGGCGAGCTGACGGCGACCGACGAGCCGTCGGTGTTCGCGCACTACAACCTGCCCTACGACACGGTCGCCGGGGCGCGCCGCCTGGCCCGTCGCTGACGTCGTACGCCCCGCCGGCGGTATGGCTCCGCCGGCGGGGTGACCGGTCAGTCGTCGACCGGCTGCACCCGCTCGCCGACGGCCACCCCGAAGGCACCCGTGGCGGGCATCGGCAGGCGGCCCCCCGTGCCGTCGTCGGCGCCGCCGGCCCGGAAGGTGAGCACGCTCGGTCGGCCCACCCGCACGCCGAGGCGGCGCCAGCCGTCGGCGGTGGTGGACAGGCCGGCGCCGCAGGTCGCCGTGGAGAACGGCCGGCCGTTGACCCGGATCTCCAGCCCGACCGACCGGTCCGGCGCCGGGCAACTGGTGGCGACCACCAGGTCGAGGGTGGTCGGGGTGACGGTCAGCCGGCCGGTGCGGGCCGGCAGGGTGATCCGCGCGGAGGCCAGCGCGCGTACCGCGTCGTCCCACTGGGGGAAGCCGTCGACGGTCGGGTCCGGGGCCGCGGTGGGCGCCGGCGGGCCGGCGGGCGGTGGCGCCGGGTCGGTCCGGGCCGCGGCGACGCCGCCGATCGCGACCAGGGCGAGCGTCGCGCCGGCCACCGCCGTGCCGCGCCGGCGCAGGCGTCGCCGCGCCACCCGCCGTCGTACGCCGGCCAGCCGCTCGGCGTCCACCGCCGGTGCGTGTCCCGCCGACCGCTCGGCGAGCACCGTCCGCAGGTCCGTCTCGTTCATGCCAGCGCTCCCTCGGGGCTCAGCGTCTCGTCCAGTCGCAGCTTCGCCAGGGCCTTGCTGGCCTGGCTCTTCACGGTGCCGGGGGAGCAGCCGAGGGTGTCGCCGATCTCCGTCTCGGAGAGGTCCTCGAAGTAGCGCAGCACCAGCACCGCCCGCTGCCGCCGGGGCAGCCGGCCCAGCGCCCGCCAGAGCTGCTCGCGGTCGTCGAACCGGCTGTGCGGGTCCGGCTCGGCGGGCGGCTCGGGCAGCTCCCCGGTCGGTCGCTCCCCGCTCCACCGCCGCCGCCACCACGAGGCGTACGTGTTGACCAGGATCCGGCGCACGTACGGCTCCGGGTCGCCCTGCACCCGCGACCAGGCCTCCCAGGCCCGGGCCAGCGCGGTCTGGAGCAGGTCCTCGGCGAGGGCGCGGTCGTGGGTCAGCAGGTACGCCGTGCGCAGCAGCCGGGGTGACCGGCTGATCACGAACTCGTCGAACCCATCGGGTGGTGTCACGGGCAGCCCTCCACAGCGTCTGTCGCATGGGGATACCGGTCGGCGGGCGCCCCCGGTTGCCCGGTGCAGTCGTCGATTTTCGGGCCGCCGCGCGCCCCACCGGCCCGCCGGAACCGGCCCTGACCTGCGGCGATGAACGGCTGGCGAAAACTCGTGGAAAAAATATTGGCCGAAGGGCGTGACAGGGAAGGGCAGCGAGGCGCAAAAATAGCCACAGCGCATCGACGATCTTTCGAACGTCGATCCCCATGCGCCCCGTCGTGGCCCGCTACCTGCGGAACCTCGACCGATCCGCCATGCACGACCGGCGGATCGTCGTCGGTCGGCACCCCCCCCGACCGGCAGTCCTAGCGAAGGCAGGATTCCATGCGTCGTACCACTGTACTGAGCGGCCTCGCCACGGCCGCTCTCCTGGCCGCCGCCGTCACGGCGCCGACCTCGGCCGGTGCCGCGCCGGGCGTCTCCGGTGACGCGTTCACCCGCGCGGTCGCCCAGCTCAAGGCCCACTCGGGCGCCGGGCTGGTCGCCGACGGCTCGTCGTTCACCCTCAAGAACACCGCGACCGACGCGAACGGCACCGAGCACGTCCGGCTGAACCGCTACCAGGACGGCCTGCCCGTCCTCGGCGGCGACACCGTGGTGCACCTGGGCAAGGGCAACGCCTGGAAGGGGTCGAGCCAGGCCATGGCCGCCGCCCCGACCAAGGGCGCCAAGGCCAAGGTCAGCGCCGCCGCCGCCGGCCGCACCGCGCTGGGCGCCTCCACCGCCGCCGCCCGCCGCGTCGACGGCAGCCAGCTGGTCTACGACGCCGCCGCCGGGGGCACCGCCCTGGCGTACGAGGTGGTCGTGGGCGGCGCCTACGCCGACGGCACCCCGAGCGAGCTGCACGTGCTGGTGGACGCCACCAGCGGCAAGGTCCGCGACTCCTGGGAGGGCGTGCAGCGCGACGGCACCGGCAACACCTTCCACTCCGGCAGCGTGACCGTTGGCAGCACCCTCTCCGGCGGCACCTACCAGCTCGCCGACGCCACCCGAGGCGGGCACAAGACCTACGACCTAAACGGTGGCACCAACGGCACCGGCACCCTGGTCACCAACGCCGGCAACGTCTTCGGCGACGGCACGCTGAGCAACCGCCAGACCACCGCGGCCGACGCCGCGTACGGCGCCCAGAAGACCTGGGACTACTACAAGAACACCTTCGGCCGCAGCGGCATCCGCAACGACGGCGTCGGCGCGTACAGCCGGGTGCACTACAGCAGCAACTACGCCAACGCCTTCTGGAGCGACTCCTGCTTCTGCATGACCTACGGTGACGGCGGCTCGGGCTGGTACCCGCTGACCTCGCTGGACGTGGCCGGGCACGAGATGAGCCACGGCGTCACCAGCAACACCGCCGGCCTGCGCTACAGCGGCGAGTCCGGTGGCCTCAACGAGGCCACCAGCGACATCTTCGGCACCCTGGTCGAGTTCTACGCGAACAACGCCAAGGACCCGGGTGACTACCTGATCGGCGAGAAGCTGCGCTCCAGCGGCACCCCGCTGCGCTACATGGACAAGCCGTCCAAGGACGGCTCGTCGGCGGACTGCTACAGCAGTGGCGTCGGCCGGCTCGACGTGCACTACTCCTCGGGCGTGGCGAACCACTTCTTCTACCTGCTCGCGGTGGGCAGCGGTTCGTCGACGTACGGCAACAGCCCGACCTGCAACGGCAGCACCGTCACCGGCATCGGCAACGCCAAGGCCGGCGCGATCTGGTACCGCGCGCTCACCACATACATGACCTCGCGGACCAGCTACTCCGGTGCCCGTACCGCCACCCTGTCGGCCGCCCGGGACCTGTACGGCGCCGGCAGCACCGAGTACAACACCGTCGCGGCCGCCTGGTCCGCGGTGAGCGTCAACTGATCGCCTAACCGGCGCCGGTGGCCTCCTCCACCGCCGGCGCCGGAGGGCAGCGCGTCGACGACGGGCGCGGGCACGCCGACCGGCGTACCCGCGCCCGTCGGTCTGCCGGGTGGTGGGATCAGCCCGGGACCGGGTCCGCGCCGCGGGCGCCGCCGGGCCGGCAGCGCAGCAGCCTCCGGACGGCCAGCGCGGAGCCCCGTACCGCCCCGTGCCGCCGGACGGCCTCACCGGCGTAGTGCGAGCAGCTGGGACTGAACCGGCAGCACGGTGGCCGGCCGGCGCTGATCCGCCGCTGGTACACCTCGATGGCGGCCAGCAGGGCCCGGGCGGGCGCGCGCCCCGGCCCCGGTGCGCTCGGCCGCGTCGCGCCGATCATCGCGGTGCCGAACCGCGGCAGCAGGACCAGGGCCGCGAGCAGGCAGTTGCCGTCCAGGCCCTCGGCGACGCAGCAGCCGGTCTCCAGCAGGCAGGCGTCGCGCAGGCAGGAGTTGGACCGGTAGCGGGGTCCGCCGTATCCGTATCCGTATCCGTATCCGCCGTAGCGCGGATCGTAGCGGCTGCTGCGGCGCGGGTCGTAGCGATACCAGGGCATACGTCGATCGGTACCCCGGCGATCCGGGCCTAACCCGGCCGCTCAACCGGCCGAGGTCGCGCCGCCGTGAGCAGGCTGGTCCTGATCGCGGGTGTAGCGCAGCATCAGCACGCCGTCCCCGGCGGTCAGCACGTGCCGCAGGCCGAGCTGCCGGGGCGCGCTGGCGTCCCCGGCGGTGATCCGCCCCGGCCCGGCCCCGGCCAGCAGCGGGGCGACGGTGAGGCAGAGCTCGTCGACCAGGTCGGCGGCGGTGAGCGCGCCGAACAGGTGCGGACCGCCCTCGCAGAGCAGCTCGGCGAGGCCGCGGCGGCGCAGCTCGGCCAGGCCGGCGACGAGGTCGACGTCGGCGCCGCAGCGCACCAGGTCGGCGACGTCGGTCAGTCCGGGTGGTGGCTGGGCGTCGTCGCGGGTGAGCACGATCGGCCGGACCGGTGCGTCGGCGAAGCACGCCTGGGCCGGGTCGAGGTGAAGCGATCCGGAGACCACGACCAGGGTGGGGCAGTCGGTCAGCCCGTGCTCGCGCCGCCAGGCACGGCGCTGCTCGTCGAGGCGTACCGCCCGGTAGCCCTCGTGCCGCAGGGTGCCGGCGGCCACCACCAGCCCGTCGCAGAGCATCCGCAGCAGGCCGAAGACCCGCTTGTCCGGCGCGCCGGAGAGGCCCTCGGAGTAGCCGTCGAGGGTGACCGCGCCGTCGACACTGGACACGAAGTTCACCCGCAGGTGGGGGTGGCCGGCCCGGCCGTAGAGCGCGGTCAGCTCCGGGTCGGTCAACGGCGCCCCGGATGGCTCCGGCCAGGCCCGGACGATCGGGATTCCGACGCTCATCCGCCGGCCGGACCGGTCACGGGAGGGTTGGGTTCGGGGGTGCGGTGCTGGCAGTCGCACCACTTCCGGCCGGGACACTCGTCGTGCCGCCGCTCCCGGCACGCTCGGCAGATCATGCCGGCAGCCTATGCGGTGGCGGGAGGGGGCAGCATGCCGCGTCGGGTCTTCCAGCTGAAGGTGTCCCTGGGCGGGGTGCGCCCGCCGGTCTGGCGGCGGGTGCTGGTGCCCGGCGGCTTCACCCTGGACCGGCTGCACCACACCTACGACTTCGGTTGCTGGCCGCGTCGGCCGATCCCGGGCATCCGGAGCACGACCGGTTGCGCGACCGGGCGGGCGACGGCTTCGACCCGGAGGCCTTCGACGCCGGCCGGGTGAGCACGCTGCTGCGCCGCCTCTGCTGACCTGGGCGCCGCGCCGTCCCTCGGGGCGTCCGACGGTATGTCCGGGATCCGGATGGTGCATCCCGGTCAGCGGATGACCTCAGGCGGTAACGAAATGGGAACGCTCCCACGGCGGTATTGACACCCACGACACCCCCCGGCAATCTCATGGGAGCGCTCCCGGGGGTGACGCGGGTCTCTCCGCCCACCGCCCCGGGGCCCGCCGCCGGTTCCACCGGCGGCGGTCGCGCACGCAGCAACCCCCCACCACACCCAGCCTCACCGAAAGAGGGGTCAGGATGAGCGTTCCAATCCGTCGCCGGCGTTTCGCGGCCATCGCGCTCGCATCCGTCGCGGTGCTCGCCACCGCCACCGCCTGCGGCGACGACTCGTCGGACAGCGGCAGCAGCAGTGACGGTCCGGTGAACCTGGTCGTCGACGTCTTCGGCGACCAGGGCTTCGGCTACGACGACCTCTACAAGCAGTACGAGGCCGAGCACCCGAACGTGAAGATCACCGAGCGCGGCAAGGGTCTCGGCCTCGGTGACTACAACACCCGGCTCACCCAGCAGATCACCGCCGGCTCCGGCGCCGGCGACGTCGTCGCCCTCGAAGAGGGCACCATCGTGCAGTTCTACGCCCAGGCCGACAAGTTCGTGAACCTGGCCGACCACGGCGCGAACGACCTCAAGGGCAACTTCCTGCCGTGGAAGTGGGAGCAGGGCAGCACGCCCGACGGCAAGGTGCTCGGCCTCGGCACCGACGTCGGCTCGATGGCGGTGTGCTACCGCAGCGACCTGTTCAAGGCCGCCGGCCTGCCCACCGACCGGGAGCAGGTCGGCGCGCTCTGGCCGACCTGGGACCAGTTCATCGCCGCCGGGCAGAAGTTCGCCGCCGCCGACAAGAAGCACAAGTTCGTCGACTCGGCGACCAACTTCTACAACGTGGTGCTGATGCAGACCGCGGGCCAGGGCACCGGCTACACCTACTACGACAAGAGCAACAAGCTGGTCATCGGCGAGAACCCGGACGTCCAGGCGTCCTACAACCTCACCGCGAAGATGATCGCCGCCGGGCTGTCGAACAACCTCCAGTCCTTCTCCAACGAGTGGAACGCCGGTTTCAAGAACGGCACCTTCGCCACCATCGCCTGCCCCGCCTGGATGACCGGCGTCATCAAGGGCCAGGCCGGTGACGCGGCCGCCGGCAAGTGGGACATCGCCAAGGCCCCGGGCAACGGCGGCAACTGGGGCGGCTCCTTCCTGGCCGTGCCCAAGTCCAGCAAGCACGCCAAGGAGGCCGCCGAGCTGGTGAAGTTCCTGACCAGCAGCAAGGGCCAGACCGAGGCGTTCAAGAAGCTGGGCAACCTGCCCTCGTCGCCGCAGGCGCTGGCCGACCCGGCCGTGGTCGACGCCACCAACGACTACTTCAGCAAGGCGCCGATCGGCAAGATCTTCGGCACCGGCGCCAGCGAGCTGAAGCCGGTCTACCTCGGCCCGAAGAACAACGCGGTGCGCACCGCCGTGGAGAACAGCCTCCGCGCGGTCGAGCAGGGCAAGTCCGCCGAAGAGCAGTGGCAGGCGGCGTTGAAGAACGGCGAGGCCGCCGGTAAGTGACCCGGCCGGACCGTTCGCGGGTGGCGTCGACAGCGCGGCTGTCGGCGCCACCCGCGGCGCCCGGACAGCCCCGGCGCCGCCCCTGTGGGTGGGCGGCGCCGACCGAGGAGAAGGACCCGCGATGAGCCTCGACCTGCATGCCGTGGCGCCCCCCGACCACGGACCCGAGCGCGGCGCCCGGCCCGCGCACCGCCGCCCCACCTCGCTGACCCGGCTGGACCTGAAGTACTCGCCGTACCTCTACGTCCTGCCGTTCTTCGTCATCTTCGCCGTCTTCAGCGCGTACCCGATCGCGTACACGGTCTGGATCGCGCTCACCGACCGGTCGCCGCTGAACGCGACGATCTCCTTCGTCGGCCTGGACAACTTCGTCGAGCTGATCACCGACGACCCGCAGTTCTGGAACGCCGTGGTGAACACCTTCGGCATGTTCCTGCTCTCCACCGTGCCGCAGCTGCTGCTGGCGCTGGTGCTGGCCAACGCCCTCAACCGGAAGCTGCGCGCGCAGACCTTCTTCCGGATGGCCATCGCCATGCCGATCATCACCTCCACCGCCGTGGTGGCACTGATCTTCTCGATGATCTACGCCAAGGAATTCGGCCTGGTCAACTGGGTGCTCGACACCGTCGGCCTGGACCCGATCGACTGGCGGGCGAACCGCTTCGCCTCCTGGTTCGCCATCTCCACCATGGTCGACTGGCGGTGGGTCGGCTACAACGCGCTGATCTACCTGGCCGCCATGCAGTCGATCAGCAAGGACATGTACGAGGCCGCGTCGCTGGACGGCGCCTCCCGCCGCCGGCAGTTCTGGTCGATCACCGTCCCGCAGCTGCGCCCGACGATCATCTTCACGCTGATCATCTCCACCATCGGCGGCCTGCAGCTGTTCACCGAGCCGCTGCTGTTCACCAGCGGATCCGGCGGCCTCTCCGGCGGCTCCGAGGGACAGTTCCAGACCATCACCATGTACCTGCTCGACGTGATGAACCAGCGGTTCCGCTGGGGGTACGCCGGCGCCGTCGCGCTCGTGCTCTTTCTGCTCATCGCGCTGATGTCGACGGTGAACTACCTGCTGGCCCGCCGAATCAGCTCCGACAAGTGAGGTTGCGCAGATGACGACCACGACGCTCCGCCCACCCGTACGCCGGCCGGCCGGCCCGCCGCGCGCCTCGCACCGCTCCGATCGGTTGTGGAAGGCGAGCCCGCTGACCTGGTTCGGCCTCGTCCTCGGGGTGATCCTCTCGCTCTTCCCGTTCTACTGGATGATCGTGATCGCCTCGCGGACCAACGACGCCGCGAACTCCTGGCCGCCGCCGTTCCTGCCCGGCGGCAAGCTCGGCGACAACATCCAGCGGGTGCTCGCCAACGGCGACGCCAACATCGTGAAGGGCCTGCTGAACTCGTTCCTGGTCTCCGGCACGATCACCGTGGCCACCGTCTTCTTCGGCTCGCTGGCCGGCTTCGCCTTCGCCAAGCTGCGCTTCCGCGGCAAGAACGCGCTGCTGCTGATCATCCTGGCCTCGATGATGGTGCCGATCCAGCTGGGCGTGCTGCCGCTCTACATCCTGATGGCCAAGCTGGAGTGGCTGAACACCATGCCGTCGGTCACCGTGCCGTTCCTGATCGGCGGCTTCGGCATCTTCATGATGCGCCAGTACGCCGAGCAGGCCGTGCCGAACGAGCTGATCGAGGCGGCCCGGGTCGACGGCTGCTCCACCTGGCGGGTGTACTGGCACGTGGTGGCCCCGGCCCTGCGTCCCGCCGCCGCGGTGCTCGGCCTGCTCACCTTCATGGAACAGTGGAACCAGTTCTTCTGGCCCTTCGTGGTGCTGGCCGACCCGGCCAACCCGACCGTGCAGATCTCGCTGCGCAGTCTGAACACCGCCTACTTCGCCGACAACTCGCAGATCTTCGCCGGTACGTTGATCGCCACCCTGCCCCTGTTCGTCGTCTTCGTTCTGTTCGGCCGCCAGATCATCGGCGGGATCATGGAAGGTGCCGTGAAGTCTTGAGCAATCCGGAGAGCCCGCACGGTGTCGACGTCCTCGACCAGGGTCCGGCGCTGCGGTTCCCACCCGGCTTCCTCTGGGGTGCGGCCACCGCCGCGTACCAGATCGAGGGGGCGGCGACCGAGGACGGCCGGAGCCCGTCGATCTGGGACACGTTCAGCCACACCCCGGGCCGCACCGTGGCCGGGCACACCGGCGACGTGGCCTGCGACCACTACCACCGGATGCCCGACGACGTGCGGCTGATGGCCGACCTGGGCCTGAAGTCGTACCGGTTCTCGGTCTCCTGGCCCCGGGTGCAGCCCGGCGGTTCCGGCCCGGCCAACCAGCGCGGCCTGGACTTCTACCGCCGTCTGGTGGACGAGCTGCTGGCCAACGGCATCGAGCCGTGGCTGACCCTTTACCACTGGGACCTGCCCCAGCCGTTGGAGGACGCCGGCGGCTGGCCGGCCCGGGACACCGCGGGCCGGTTCGCCGACTACGCCGAGCTGGTCGCCGACGCGCTCGGCGACCGGGTGACGTACTGGACCACGCTGAACGAGCCATGGTGCTCGGCCTTCCTCGGGTACGGCTCCGGTGTGCACGCGCCGGGGCGTACCGACGGGGCCGACGCCGTCCGGGCCGGGCACCACCTGATGCTCGGTCACGGGCTGGCCGTCCGTGCGGTGCGGGCGTCCCGCCCCACCGCGCAGCTCGGGGTGACGGTCAACCTCTATCCCGTCGACCCGGCCACCGACGCCCCCGCCGACGCCGACGCGGCCCGGCGGATCGACGGGCTGATGAACCGGTTCTTCCTGGACCCGATCCTGCGTGGGTCGTACCCGGCGGACCTGCGGGCCGACCTGCGGCAGGTCACCGACCTCGGGCACGTCCGCGACGGCGACCTGCCGATCATCTCCACCCCGCTGGACATGGTCGGGGTCAACTACTACAGCCGGCACGTGGTGGCCGCCGCCGAGCCGGGGGCGGTGCCCGACCCGACGCCGTCCTGCTGGCCCGGCAGCGAGGACGTCCGCTTCGTCGACCGGGGCTTCCCGGTCACCGACATGCAGTGGGAGATCGACGCCCCGGGGCTGCTGGAGACCCTCCAGCGGGTGCACCGGGACTACACCGACCTGCCGATCTACGTCACCGAGAACGGCTCGGCCTTCGTCGACACCGTGGTCGACGGTTCCGTCGATGACGCCGACCGGCTGGCGTACTTCGACGGGCACCTGCGCGCCGCGCACGCCGCGATCGAGGCCGGCGTCCCGCTGAAGGGCTACTTCGCCTGGTCGCTGCTGGACAACTTCGAGTGGTCCTGGGGCTACACCAAGCGCTTCGGAATGGTCCGCGTCGACTACGACAATCAGGCACGAATCCCCAAGTTCAGCGCCCGGTGGTACGCCGAGGTGATCCGACGCAACGGTCTGGCCGCACAATAGGCGCAGAGGCCAGCCAGTAACGGACGGCCCGGCACCGGCGCCGATGGTGGTGCCGGGCAGTCCGACGTCGGAGGAGCACACGATGACAACGCAGCGCACCCGGTCGCTCGGGCGCCCGACCCTCGATGCGGTCGCCGCCCGCGCGGGCGTCGGGCGCGGCACGGTATCCCGTGTGGTCAACGGCTCACCGCAGGTCAGCCCGGAGGCCCGGGCCGCGGTGCAGCAGGCGATCGCCGAGCTGGGGTACGTGCCGAACCGCGCCGCCCGGGCGCTGGTCACCCAGCGGACCGACTCGGTGGCGCTGGTGGTCTCCGAGTCCGGTGAGCGGGTCTTCACCGAGCCGTTCTTCGCCGGCATCGTCCGGGGCGTCAGCTCCGGGCTGCTGGAGACCCCGATGCAGCTCTGGCTGGCCATGGTGCAGTCGCCGATCGAGCGGGAGCGGGTCGAGCACCACCTGACCAACCAGCACGTCGACGGGGTGCTGCTGCTCTCGCTGCACGACTCGGACCCGCTGCCCACCCTGCTGGAGGAGCGCGGGCTGCCCACGGTCCTCGGCGGCCGGCCGGCCCGGATGCTGCAACCGGGCGCCCAGCCGGCGTACTACGTCGACATGGACAACGTCGGCGGCGCCCGGCAGGCGGTGGAGCACCTCTTCGCCCGCGGCCGGCGGCGGATCGCCACCATCGCCGGCCCGCAGGACATGGGCGCCGGCCTGGCCCGGCTCTCCGGCTACCAGGAGGCCGTGAAGGCCGCCGGCGCCTCGGTGGACCCGGACCTGATCGCGTACGGCGACTTCAGCGAGGGCAGCGGGACGGCCTGCATGCGCCGGCTGCTGGAGCTGGCGCCGGACCTGGACGCGGTCTTCGCCGCCTCCGACCTGATGGCCTTCGGCGCGCTGCGCACGCTGCGCGAGTTCGGCCGCCGGGTGCCCGAGGACGTGGCCGTGGTCGGCTTCGACGACGCGCCCATCGCCCGGCAGGCCGAGCCGCCGCTGACCACCGTCTTCCAGCCGGTCGAGGAGATGGGCCGGCAGATGGCCCGGCTCCTGGTGGCCCGGATCCGCGGCGACGACGTGCCCGCCGAGCGGATCCTGCTGGACACCAAGCTCGTCCACCGCGCCTCCGCCTGACCCCGGGGCCGGGCGGCGGCGGTCAGCGGGTGCGGACGGCCTTCAGGCCCTGCTCGACCAGGGGGGCGACCATTTCGCCGATCCGGTCGAAGCCCCCGCCGAGGGTCTGCCCGAGGGTGTGCCGGTAGTGGATCCCCTCGCAGATCACCGCCAGCTTGAAGCAGCCCAGCGCCACGTGCCAGTGCAGCGGGCCGACGTCGACGTCGCTGCGGCCGGCGTACCGGTCGATCAGCTCGGCGCCGGTGGGGAAGCCGGCGCGCGGACCGATGCCGTCGGCCACCGGGTTCCCCTCGGCCAGGTCGCTGTCGCCGAGCACGCTCCAGTACGTCAGCAGCAGCCCGAGGTCGGCCAGGGGATCGCCCAGGGTGGCCATCTCCCAGTCCAGCACGGCCCGCACCGCCACCGGGTCGACGGTGGCCATCAGGTTGTCCAGCCGGTAGTCGCCGTGCACGATCCGCCCGGTCACCACGCCCTGCGGCACGCTGGCGGCCAGCGCGTCGCGCAGCTCGTCGATGCCGGGCAGGTCCCGGCTGCGGGAACGGTCGAGCTGCCCCGCCCAGCGGCGTACCTGCCGTTCCAGGTAGCCGTCGGGGCGGCCGAAGTCGGCCAGCCCGACCGACGCCGGGTCGACCGTGTGCAGGGCGGCCAGGGTGTCCATCATCGCCATCGCCAGGTCGCGGCGCTGCCCGTCGGTGAGCGGGTCGGTCTGCACCCGGCTGCGCAGCACCTGCCCGTGCACCCGCTCCATCAGGTAGAAGGGCGCCCCGATGACCCCGGGGTCGGCGCAGAGCAGCAGCGCCGCCGGCACCGGCACGTCGGTCGGGGCCAGCGCGGAGATCACCCGGTGCTCGCGGGCCATGTCGTGCGCGGTGGCCAGCACGTGCCCCAGCGGCGGCCGGCGCAGCACCAGCTCCCGGTCGCCGACGCGCAGCAGGTAGGTCAGGTTGGACTTCCCGCCCGCGATCAGGGTCCCGTTCACCGGCGCGTCGGCCAACTCGGGACGGTGCTGCGCCAGGTAGGCGGCGAGCCGCTCCAGGTCGATGCCCTTCGGGGACCCCTTGGCGGGCGGCAGGTCGGCCGGTTCCCCGCCGGACGCGTGCTCGGCGGCGGGGCGGGGGGCGGGGGCGGTCCCGGCCACCGACGGAGGGCCGGAGGGGCGGGGGGAGGCCGGGTCACCCGGCCGGAACGCGTCGACGGCCGGATCGGTCATCCGAATAGTTGATGGCAGCTCAGCTTTCTTGTCAAGGTCGGATTTTTCGCCCGGGACACCGCGCGGCAACAGGGGCGAAACGGACCGGGGGCAGGCTGGGGCCCAGCCTGCCGGCCGTCACGGGCCGGCCCGCCGAGCGGAGGGACGGAAATGTTGCTGCGAGTTCGGGTGACCCTGCCGGACCGACCCGGCACCCTCGGCCAGGTGGCCCGGACCCTCGGCGTCTCCGGCGCCGACATCGTCCAGGTGGTCGTCCTGGAACGCCTCGGCGGCCGGGCGGTGGACGACTTCACGGTGGTCTGGCCGGGCGCCGCCCGGGTGGAGCGGCTGCTGGCCGGCCTGGCCGCCATCCCCGGGGTACGCGTCGACGGGGTGTGGCGGGCGATCGGCGCCCCGACCACCACCGGGCAGGACGCCGAGCTGCTGGCCCAGATCGCCGCGAACCCGACCGACGGGGTCGCCACCCTGGTCGACGCGGTTCCCGGGCTGCTCGCCGCCGACTGGGCGGTGGCGGCGGTCGTACCCCTGGACTGGGCCTCGCGCGACGGCGGCGGCACGGCGACCGTCGGGCAGGCCAGCTGGCGGGCGCCGCAGCCGCCCCGGCTGCCGGAGGTCACCCCGCTGCGGGCCCGGTCGCTGACCGACGCGGACGGCACCCACTACGCGGTGGCCCCGTTCGGCCGGGCCGGGCTGGTGCTGGTGGTGGCCCGTGAGCACACCGAGCCGCTGACCGCTGCCGCGTTCCACTCCACCGAGGTGGACCGGCTCGCGCAGCTGGTCCGGGCCGGCGCGGTGATCCTCGGCGACCGGCTGGACCTGGTGGGCGTCCCGCCGGTGACCACCATCACCTGACCCGTCCCGGCACGTCACCCGCGGGCAACGGCCCGGCAACAGGCGGCCGGCAGGGTGGGACGCGGCGAAGGGAGCGAACCATGGCGCTGTGGCGGATCCGGGCCACCGTGGACGACCGGCCGGGTTACCTGTCGGTCCTCACGGCGAGTCTGGCGTTGCGGGGGGTCAACATCCTCACCGTGCAGGTGCACACCACCGAGACCGGCGCGGTCGACGACTTCCTCGTCGACGCGCCGGACGCGCTCGGCGAGGCCGACCTGGTGGCGGCGGTCGAGCGGGGCCGGGGCCGGGACTGCTGGGTGGCGCGCAGCGAGGCGCGTGGCCTGGTCGACCAGCCGACCCGGGCGCTCGGGCTGGCCACCCGGCTGGTCGGCGACCCGGAGGCGACCGGCGCGGTGCTGCGCGCCCTGCTCGGCGCCGATGAGGTGAGCTGGCGGCCGAACCCGCCCGGTGACCGCGGCGGAGCCGGCGGGTCGACCATGCGGCTGGCCGACCCGGCCGGCGGCTCGTACGCGCTGCGCCGGGAGGAGCCGAGCTTCACCCCCGCCGAGTACGCCCGGGCGCAGGCGCTGGTGGAGCTCTCCGCCGCGGTGGCCCGCCGCGACGCCGACCGGGTGACCCTGGTGCTGCCCGACGGGGCCGAGGTGATGGTCCGCCCGGCGACGGCGGAGGATCTGCCGGCCGTGGTGGAGCTGCACGAGCGGTGCTCGCCACGGAGCCGGCAACGGCGCTACCTGGGTGGCGCGGCGACGCCGTCGCCGGCCCGGCTGCGCCGGCTGCTCGACCCGGCGCGGGGCCTGACCCTGCTCGCCACGGCCGGCTCCGGCGGGGCGGCGGAGCCGGTGGTGGCGATGGCCAACCTGCTCGGCGAGGGTGACGAGGCGGAGGCCGCGCTGCTGGTCCGCGACGACTGGCAGCGCCGGGGCCTGGGCACGGCGCTGCTGCGCCGACTGCTCGGGCACGCCGACCGGGCCGGTTACGCGGCGCTGGTACTGCACGTGCAGGCGGACAACACGCCGATGCTGCGTACTCTGCGCCGGCTCGGCCGCCCGGCGTCCACCGACCGCGACGGCTCCCTGCTCACCCTCACCGTCCCCCTGGATGCAAGGAGGGGTCCCCTGTTAACGCCTCCGGTAGAGGAGGGGCCCCTTGTTAACAGCTGACCGCCGGCTCGTCCGGGTGCCCCACCGGTTGACGGTCACCGGTTACGGCGGCTCTGGGAGACGTTAAGAGGGGCCCCCTGCTATGCAGAATGCGTTAACAGGGGGCCCCTCCTTGCACCTCAGGTGGTCGGGTAGCTGCTGTAGTCGGGGAAGTTGCCGTAGAGCCGGCCGCCGCCCACGGTGACCGCCTGGACCAGCAGCTCACCGCCGACGAAGGCGCCCTTCCAGGAGGCACCCCGCCCGCCGAACGGCTCCTCCCGGTCGCCCCGGGAGCGGGGCTTGTTGATGCCCACCTTGAACGCCTGGAGGTCCACCGCCAGCTTGCCGGCGAGCTCCTCGTCGTCGCAGGCGAGCGAGGCGACCAGCGCGCCGTTGGAGGCGTTCATCGCGGCCAGCAACTCGTCGGTGGTGTCCACCACCACGATGGTGTCCACCGGCCCGAACGGCTCGGCGTGCATCAGCCGGGACCGGCCGGGCGGGGCGAGCAGCACCGCCGGGGCAACGTACGCCGAGGTGTCCTGGCCGTCGAGGAAGGGCGCGCCGTCGAGCCGGCCCCGGTGCAGCGGCACGGCGCCGCCGCGTACCGCCTCGTCGACCTTGCGGCGCAGCTCCTCGGCCTTGGCCGCGCTGATCAGCGGGCCGAAGTCCAACTCGGGCAGCGGGTCGCCGGCCGACCAGTCGTCGCCGACGGCGAGCGGGTGTCCGAACCGGACGGAGCGGACGACCGGCAGGTACATGTCGAGGAACTCGTCGACCAGGTCGCGCTGGACCACGAACCGCGGGTATGCGGTGCAGCGCTGCTTGCCGTACTCGAAGCCCTTCTTCAGGTGCTTCGCCAGCATGTCCCACTGGGAGAAGTTCCAGATGCCCCAGGCGTTCAGGCCCTCCTGCTCGATGAAGTGCCGCTTGTCGGTGTCGAGCAGCGCGGCGGCGACCTTGCCGCCGTTGGAGCGCCCGCCGACGAATGCCACGGCGCCGATCTCCGGGGCCCGGACCAGCACCTCGGAGAGCTCCTCACCGCCGCCGGAGAGCAGGGTGGCGGGCAGGCCGGCGCGGCGCATCAGCGCGTGGGCGACGGTGAGGCAGACCGCGCCGCCCTGGGAGGGGGTCTTGGCGATGACCGCGTTGCCGGCGAGCAGTTGCACCAGCTCGGCGTGGACCAGGACGCTCATCGGGTAGTTCCAGGAGGCGATGTTGCTGACCGGGCCGGCGAGCGGTTCCCGTCCGTCGGCGAGCATCCGGTCGATCTCGTCGACGTACCACCGGACGCCGTCCAGGGCCCGGTCGACGTCGGCGCAGGCGAGCCGCCACGGCTTGCCGATCTCCCAGACCAGCAGCAGGGCGAGCAGGTCACGGTGGGTGGTGAGCGCGTCGAGGGCGTCGACCACCCGGGCCTTGCGGTCGGCCAGGGCGGTGGCGGCCCAGTCGCGGTGCGCGGTGGCGGCGTGCGCCACGGCGGCGCGGGCGGTGTCGGCGTCCACCCGGGGCAGGTTGACCAGGACGGTGTTGTCGATCGGCGTCCGGACCGGGCTGGGCGTGCCGACCGGCTGCCACTGCCCGGAGAGCAGGTTGTGCAGGGTGGGTACGCCGTCGACCTCGGCCCCGAAGGCCTCCGGGGTGGCGGCCACGGCGCGGGCGAGGGTGTCGGACCAGGCGGTGCCGTCGGCGAGTCGTAGGGCCATCGCGATCTCCTCAGGGTCGACCGGGGGAGCGGCGGCGTCGATGGCACCGCTGGTGTCGCGTACTGTCCCGCGCGGCCGTTCGGCCGGGCAACCGTACGCTCGTATCCCAGGACGGCCGGTCCACGTTCACGTTCCGTCCGGTGGTGTGCCCGGGGTGGAGTGACGCCGCTGAACAGCGACTACGCCGAAGAGTTATCGACTCACGTCGATGATGTGATCCAGTGCTCAGCCGGTTACCGATCGGTAGGCGAAGGGGCCGGAACGGCGACGACCGGCCACCGGAGGGAGGTCCGACGGCCGGTCGTGGATGCCGGCGTGAGATCAGCTGGTGAAGGTGATCCTGTCCCGACGGCGCCGCAGCACCATCAGCGCCACGCCGCCGCCGATCAGGGCGAGGCCGGTCAGCGCGGTGCTGGTGGCCGCGACACCGGTCAGCGGGAGGCCGCCGTCGGTCTCGGTCCCGCCGCCCCCGCCGCCCATCGGGGTCCCCGGCGACACCGGGGTGTCCGACGGCGAGCCGGTCGACCCGCCGGGGTTCGGCGACCCCGACTCCGACCCGGACGGCGTCGGCGACTGCGACTCCGACGGGACCGGCGACGGCGACCCGGTCGACGAGGCCGCGCACGGCTGGAGCCAGAACACCTTGTGCTTGGCGTCCGAGGACTTGCCGTCGACCAGGTCGACGTCGAGCTTGATGTGGTAGCCCTGCTTCGGGTGCGCGGTGGCGCCACTGAGGTCCAGGTCGCCCGCGGAGAGCTTGATGACCTCGTCGTGGTCGTTCTCCGCGCCCGCGGCGGCGTCGGTGCTGATGACGTGGCTCTTCGTCGACCAGACCTCGACGGCCTTGCCCGAGGGGGGCTGCGCCGAGAGGGTGATGTCGGCCTGCTGGCCGGCGTCGAAGTTGAAGAACTCGAGCTCGAAGTCGCAGGTGACGTGGGGCTGGTTGTCGACCTTGTCCTCGAACTCGCGACCGTCGATCTTCACCGTGCCGTTGTCGCCCGGCGGGTTGTGCCCACCCGGGCCGGTGAGGGAGGCGGTCGCCCACGCCGGAGCGGCGAAGGCGAGGGAGGCAGTGGCGGCGGCTGCAGTCAGGGCCGCGCGCGCCACGTGCCGACGCTGTGGCATGAAAAATCCTCCGGGATTGGTAGAGGGGACGTGACATGTTCCCATGAATGCGCGCGGAGGGCGACCTCGGACGAACGGTCTGAGCTGCGAATACTCGCCGATGCGACGACGAAATTGAGCACATTGGTCGCCCATTCCAGGCGTGTCGTCGTAACGGAAAAACCGCGCCTGACGCTCCGCGCGGATGGCCGCGGCGCGCCGGGCTCTCTTCACAAACCGGCAAGAGCCGGTTTACATTGTCGAGCATCCATGGGAGCGCTCCCGGGCTCGCCTGGTCACCCCCACCACCACCGCCGCACGGCAGCGTCGACCCGGACGCCGTTCCTCGTCCGACCGGCGCTGCCGTGCGGTGCCACCGACAGGAGTCCACCGTGCACCACCCGACCCGGCCGCCCGGTCCCGGCCGAACCCGGTCGCGCCGCCTGCTCGCCACCGGCGCCGCCCTCCTCACCACGCTGACCGCACTGGCGGCCCCCGCCACCGCCGCCCCCCGCACCACCACCCCCGCCGCCGTCCACACCGGGGCGGTTCGCGCCGACGGCGCGCGGACCACGGCCGCGCTGGCCGCGCCCACCTTCAACTACGCCGAGGCGTTGCAGAAGTCGCTGTTCTTCTACGAGGCCCAGCAGTCCGGGAAGAAACCGGCCTGGAACCGGGTCTCCTGGCGCGGCGACTCCGCGCTCACCGACGGCGCCGACGTCGGCCTCGACCTCACCGGCGGCTGGTACGACGCCGGCGACCACGTGAAGTTCGGCTTCCCGATGGCCTTCAGCACCACCATGCTGGCCTGGGGCGCGGTCGAGTACCGCGACGGCTACGTCGCCTCCGGCCAGCTCCCACACCTGCTGAACAACCTGCGCTTCGTCAACGACTACTTCGTCAGGGCGCACCCCGCCCCGAACGTGCTCTACGGGCAGGTCGGCAAGGGCGACGACGACCACAAGTGGTGGGGGCCGGCCGAGGTGCTGCCGATGGCGCGGCCCGCGTACAAGATCGATGCCAGCTGCGGCGGCGCGGACCTGGCGGGGGAGACGGCGGCCGCGATGGCCGCGTCCTCGATGGTCTTCCGGCCCACCGACGCCGCCTACGCCGACAAGCTGCTCACCCACGCCAGGCAGCTCTACACCTTCGCCGACACGGTGCGGAAGAGCTACCACGAGTGCATCACCGACGCGACCAGCTTCTACCGGTCGTGGAGCGGTTACCAGGACGAGTTGGTCTGGGGCGCGATCTGGCTCTACCGGGCCACCGGCGACGCCACCTATCTCGCCAAGGCCGAGAGCGAGTACGACAAGCTCGGCACCGAGAACCAGACCACCACGAAGTCCTACAAGTGGACCCTCGCCTGGGACAACAAGCAGTTCGGGGCGTACGTGCTGCTGGCCAACCTGACCGGCAGGCAGAAGTACGTCGACGACGCCAACCGCTGGCTCGACTGGTGGACCGTCGGCGTCAACGGCTCCCGGGTCAACTACTCGCCCGGCGGGGAGGCCGTCCTCGATTCCTGGGGCTCGCTGCGGTACGCCGCCAACACCGCCTTCGCCGCCCTGGTCTACGGCGACAAGACCTCCGACGCGACCCGCAAGGCCCGCTACCACGACTTCGCCGTCCGGCAGATCAACTACGCGCTCGGCGACAACCCGCGCAACTCGAGCTACGTGATCGGCTTCGGGAACAACTCCCCGCGCAACCCGCACCACCGCACCGCGCACGGCTCGTGGTGGGACAGCCAGACCGTACCCACCGAGACCCGGCACGTGCTCTACGGCGCGCTGGTCGGCGGTCCGTCGTCGGCCAACGACGCGTACACCGACAGCCGCTCGGACTACGTGATGAACGAGGTCGCCACCGACTACAACGCCGGCTTCACCTCCGCGCTGGCCCGGCTCTCCCAGGAGTACGGCGGCACCCCGCTCGCCGGCTTCCCGGTCGCCGAGCAGCCGGACCTGGACGAGTTGACCGTGGAGACCACGGTGATGCAGGCCGAGACCCGGGCCACCGGCCTGAAGGCGGTCATCTACAACAAGTCGGCCTTCCCGGCCCGGGCGCTGACCACCGCGAAGTTCCGCTACTACTTCCGCCCCGACGGCACCGGCCCGGTCACCGTCACCCCCGGCTACACGCAGGGCTGCCCGTCGCCCTCCACCGCCCGCCAACTGTCGGGTGACATCTGGTACGTCGAGGTCGACTGCACCGGCTACACCATCGCCCCGGCCGGGCAGTCGCAGCACCGGATGGAGGTCCAGTTCAAGATCGGCGTGCCGGAGGGCGGGACCTGGGACCCGACCAACGACCCGTCGTACTCCGCCACCGCCGGGCCGAACCGGAAGGTGCCGCTCTACTCGGGCGGGGTCCGGGTCTGGGGCGAGGAGCCGGCACCGGCCACCCCGGACACCACCGCGCCGAGCACCCCCGGCGCCCCGGTCGTCTCGGCGGTCACCGCCACCGGGCTCACCCTGACCTGGCCGGCTGCCAGCGACACCGGCGGCAGCGGGCTCGCCGGCTACGACGTCACCCAGGCGCAGGCCGGCAGCGACGCGCCGGTGCTGCTCCGCTCGTCGACCAGCACGCTCGCCGTGACCGGGTTGGCGGCCGAGCGGACGTACACCTTCACCGTGGTGGCCCGCGACGGCGCCGGCAACCGGTCGGCGGCCTCGCCCGCGGTCACCGTCACCACCCCGGCCGCACCCGCGCCGGACACCACCGCGCCCACCGCGCCCGGCGCCCCCACCGCCTCGGCGGTCGGCCCCACCGGGCTCACCCTGGCCTGGGGCCCGGCCACCGACAACGTCGGCGTCACCGGCTACCGGGTCTACCGCGGCGGCACCGTCCTGGCCGGCTCCACCACCGGCACCAGCCTCGCGGTCATCGGCCTCACCGCCGCGACCGCGTACACCTTCACCGTGGTCGCGGTGGACGCGGCCGGCAACGTCTCGGCGGCGTCCGCGCCGGTCACCGTGACCACCGCGCCGCCGCCCGCGTCGGGCGGCTGCACCGTCGGGTACGTCACCAGCGACTGGTCCACCGGCTTCACCGCGACCATCACCATCACCAACACCGGCACCACCGGGACCAACGGCTGGACCCTCGGGTTCAGTTTCCCCACCACCGGTCAGAAGGTCGGCGGCGGCTGGTCGGCGAACTACACCCAGACCGGCACCGCGGTCACCGCCTCGAACCTCTCCTACAACGGGACGCTCGCTCCGGGGGCGTCCACCAGCATCGGCTTCAACGGCAGCCACACCGGCTCCAACCCGAAGCCGACCGCCTTCACCCTCAACGGCGTCCCCTGCACCGCCTCCTGAGCTTGCGTTTCGCGATCTTGGACAGTTTCCGTTCGCAGTGAACGGAAACTGTCCAGGATTCACGTCCGGGGACGCCAGCCGGCGGCCAGCAGGGCGTGGCGGACGGTGGTGGCGACCTCGTCCGGGCGGGCCCGGACCAGCCAGGCGGGGAAGCGGAGGATCCGGTCGCCGGAGGTCCAGACGTCGTTCTGCCGGCGCATGTCGTCCGCCCACTGCCGGACGTCCATGTGGTGCGCGCCGTCCACCTCCACGTGCAACCCCCACTCCCGCCAGTACGCGTCCAACCAGCGGGTCCGCCCGGACCGGTCGGTGCGCCGTTCCTGCAGATCGGGCGCGGGTAGCCGGTGCCGGCGGCAGAGGCGGACGAAGTGGAGCTCGGACAGCGCCTGCGCCCCGCCGGCGATGTCCGCGATCGTCCGACGGATCAGCTCCTGCCGCCGGGCCCGGGGCAGTTGCGCCACCATCGCGGCGATCTCGTCCGGCAGCACCCGCCGCTGCTGACAGGCCGCCGTCAGCACCAGCTGCGCCTCCTCGACGCCTCGCGCCCAGCCGGCCGCGTCCACCACCGCCCGAGCGGTGACCGTCCGGGTCGGCCGGGCCCGTTGCAGGTGCGTCGCGGGCAGCACCGACGTGCGGTGCACCACGACCGCAGGCATGTCCACCGGCAGTCCACGCAGTGCCCGCCCCGCCCGACGGTCCGCCGGAACGAGCACGTGCAGTGGTTCCCGGCGCAGCCCTCGTACGCCCGCCTCGGCGGCGGCCGTGACGCCGGCCAGCACCGCCTGGGGACCGGCGGCGAGGACGGCCACCCAGAGCTGCTGATCCCGGGTGAGCCGGCCGTTGCCGGTGAGCAGGACGCCCCGACAGACCGACCGCCACCGGCCGGAGCGGACCAGCCCACGGATCGTGCCGGGGGTCAGCAGCCGGCCGGCCTGGGACGTGGTCACCACCCCTGCCTGCTCGAAGGTCAACCACTCCAGCGTGTCCGCCTCCTCGGCGGGCAGAGTCCGCACCACCCGCCCGACTCTGCCCGCGAACCCGACGATTCCGCTGCCCCGCTGCCCGTCCCCGGGCCGACCTTGGACGTTTTCCGTGAGGTGCCCGGCCGGATCGGGCTGCCGTACATGTGGCAGGCCACCGTGGACCGGGATCCGCCCGGGCCGGCCGCCCTGCTGGTGGCCGGCGGCGGCCTGGGACTACGCGGGATCGACCTGCTCGACCACGAGGGGAAGGTCGCGGTGATCGGCCGGGACGGCCGCTACCGGATGCTGCTCCACGGCGGCGCGGAGAGCAGCGCCGGGGAGGACGTGCAGCTCTCCCCGGACGGGCGCTACGTCGCCGACGCTCTCGGCGACGGCTGGCTGGAGACCACAGACCTGACCGACGGCTCGCACCGGGCCTATGACGGACCACCGGACGGGGGCGGCGGCCTCCCGGTGACCTGGGCACCCGACGGCCGGTCGATCGTGGCGCTGGACAACCGCTACGAGCCGGTCCTCGGCCGGGACGCCGACGGGCAGGACATCTACTCGATTCGGCTGGTCCTGCTGGACCTGGACAGCGGGGCGACCCGGGTGCTGGCCGAGGAGCGCAGCGACCGGTGGCCGGTGCGTACCGCCTCGCTGGCCGCGTTCACCCCGGACGGCGCCCGGCTGCTCACCACCGTCGGCGACACGGTGAGCCTGCGCGACCGGACCGGCCGGGCGCTCTGGTCCCGCCGGCTCGGACCGCGTCGGGTGCTCGCCGGCAGCGGGGCGGTCAGCCCGGACGGCGCCCGGGTGGCCACCGTCGAGCTGGACGGCTGCCGTACCGGGTGCAGCGCCGGGGAGTTGGGCGCCCGTACCTGGCGGTTCGGTTGGCTGGACACGGCCACCGGGCGGGACACCACCGGCCCGGCCCTGCCACCGGTACGCGGCCAGGCCGTCCGCGCGCTCGGCTGGCGTACCGGCACCGACCTGGTGGCGCTGCGGTACGAGCCGAACCCGCAGGACGGCATGGACACCGTCGAGTGGAACGACACCGGCTGGTGGGAGACCGGCCACGTGCAGCTGCTGGCGCTGCGCCCCGACGGCGGCACCGAACTGCTGCTCGACCCGCCCGCCGAGGTCTGCGCGCTGGACGTACCCCGGGACCTGCTCGCCGCCGGCCGGTTCGGCGGCCCGGCGGTCCGCGCCCGCCCGTTCCCGGCCCGCCCGATCATCGTCCTGGCGGCCGTGCCGTTCCTGCTGCCGCTGGGCGTGGTGGCGCTGGTGCTGCTGCTGTGGCGAGGTCACCGTCGGCGCGGCCCGGTGGCCGTGCCCGCGCCGGTGCCGCACTGGCAACTCCCGGTCGGCTCGGTGCCGCCACCCCGCCGCACCCCACCCGACCCGCCCTGGCCGTCCGCGGAAACCGGCCCGACCGGAGGAACCGGGCCGTCGGCGGGAACCGGGTCGTCCGTGGGGAGCGGGCCGTCGGCGGGAGCTGGGCCCGGTGGTGGGTGAGGGAGGCCGATCCGGGGCAAGCTGAGCTGGTGGAACCGGAACTGCTGACCGTGGGGCACGGCGCCGCCGACCGGGAGCGGATGGGCGAGCTGCTGGCCGGCGCGGGCGTCGCCCTGGTGGTGGACGTCCGGCGGTACCCGGCCAGTCGCACCAACCCGGACGTCCGCCGGGAGGCGCTGGAGGAGTGGCTGCCCGGGCGGGGCATCGACTACCGCTGGGAGCCGCGCCTCGGCGGCCGGCGACACGTCCCGGCCGGGGAACCCGAGCCGGACACCTGGTGGACGGTGGCGGCCTTCCGGGCGTACGCCGCGTACACCCGCACCCCCGACTTCGACGCGGCGCTCGACGCGGTCCTCGCCGACGCGGCGCGGCGGACCACCGCGGTGATGTGCAGCGAGAGTGTGTGGTGGCGGTGCCACCGGCGGCTGATCGCCGACGTGGCGGTGCTCGGCCGCGGCGTCGAGGTGCGGCACCTGATGCCCGACGGGCGGCTCACCCCGCACCGGCCCGCCGAGGGCGCCCGCCGCCGCCCCGACGGCCACCTGCTCTGGGCCGGCTGACCTTCCGTGCCGCCCCGCCGAGTCAGTCCGCCAGTTCGTCGGCGAGCAGGTCCATCAGCAGGCCGTCGTGCCAGCGCCCGTCGGGGCCGCGTTCGTAGCGGCGCAGGATGCCGACCGGCCGGAACCCGACCTTCGCGTACGCCCGGATGGCGGGGGTGTTCGCCGCCGCCGGGTCGATGGTGAACCGGTGGTGGCCGTGTTCGTCGATCAGGTGCCGGGTCAGGGTGCGGATGGCGTCGCCGCCCAGACCCCGGCCGCGTACCTCGGGGTCGAGGAAGATGTCGATGCTGGCGTGCCGGTATTCCGGGTCGGACTCCTCGCCCCACTGGATGGCGCCGACCACCCGCCCGTCGTGCTCGACGGCGTAGACGGTCAGCTCGTCGTCGAGGTCGGCGCGGATCGTGCCGGTCAGGTCGTCGTCGCCGCGCCACCAGCGGCGTACCTCGGGATGGGCCCGGATGGCGGCGAGGACGGCCACGTCGTCGTCCGCCGCCGGGCGCAGGGTGACCGATCGTCCGCGCAGCATCCGGCTCAGCCCTCCGTCGCGCCGTGCTCGACGCAGAGCGCCGACCAGCCCACCGGCAGCACCTGCACCTTCATCCGGCGCCGGCAGTGCGCGCAGTAGCGCGGCGGCTCCAACGCCCGGGCCGCCGCGCAGGCGGTGTGCGCGCCGGTGGCCGCGGCCTCGCCGCAGCGGTCGCACCAGGGTGCGACCGCCGCGGACTGGGAAAGTTCCGTCACTGCTCGGCCCTCACAGGGTGGCGGAGAGCGCCTTGACCGGCATCTTCAGGTCGTCCAGCAACTCCAGGTCGGCGTTGGCCGGCCGGCCCAGCGTGGTCAGGTAGTTGCCGACGATGACCGCGTTGATGCCGCCGAGCAGGCCGTCGCGGGTGCCCAGGTCGCCCAGGGTGAGCTCCCTGCCCCCGGCGTAGCGCAGGATGGTGCGCGGCATGGCCAGCCGGAACGCGGCGATCGCCCGCAGCGCGTCCTTGCCCTCGACCACCGGCCGGTCACCGAGCGGGGTGCCCGGGCGGGGGTTGAGGAAGTTCAGCGGGACCTCGTGCGGGTCCAGCTCGGCGAGCTGCGCGGCGAACTCGGCCCGCTGCTCCAGCGTCTCGCCGAGGCCGAGGATGCCGCCGCAGCAGACCTCCATGCCGGACTCGCGGACCATCCGCAGGGTCTCCCAGCGCTCCTCGAAGGAGTGCGTGGTGACCACGTTCGGGAAGTAGGAGCGGCAGGTCTCCAGGTTGTGGTTGTAGCGGTGCACGCCCATCTCGACCAGCTCGTCGACCTGCTCCTGGTTGAGCATGCCGAGCGACGCGGCGACCTGGATGTCGACCTCCGCCTTGATGGCGGCCACACCCTCGCGCATCTGCTTCATCAGCCGGGCGTCCGGGCCGCGGACGGCGGCGACGATGCAGAACTCCGTCGCCCCGGTCTTCGCGGTCTGCCGGGCCGCCTCCACCAGGTTGGGGATGTCCAGCCAGACCGAGCGGACCGGCGAGGTGAACAGCCCCGACTGGGAGCAGAAGTGGCAGTCCTCCGGGCAGCCGCCGGTCTTCAGCGAGACGATGCCCTCGACCTCCACCTCCGGGCCGCACCACCGCATCCGCACCTCGTGGGCGAGCTGGAGGGCGGCGGGCAGGTGCTCGTCGGGCAGGTTCAGCACGGCGAGGATGTCGGCCTCGTCGAGGCCGACGCCGTTCTCCAGCACCTGGGTACGGGCGCGGTCGAGGATCTCTGGCATGGCTCGTACCCTACAAGGCCCGCCGACCGGCGGGAACGGCCTCCGGGCCCGAGCGGCGGTGTGCCGGGCGGGTGCGGCCCGCGCCACGCCGGTCACCGGCGGGCCGGGTGGTAACTTCGCCCCTCGGAAGCGGGCGGCGGAGGAGGGGCGACGGCATGGGTGACTGGCTGGCGGCGCTGGACCGACGCGCCGACCTGCGGGCCAAGGCGGGACTCACCCGCCGGCTGCGGCCCCGGGCCGCCGGCGACCCGGTGGTCGACCTGGCCGGCAACGACTACCTCGGCCTGGCCACCCACCCGGAGGTCACCGCCGCCGCCGCGCGGGCGCTCTCCGCGTACGGGCTGGGGGCGACCGGGTCGCGGCTGGTCCGCGGCTCCACCGACGCCCACCACGCGCTGGAGGACGCGCTGGCCGACTGGCTCGGCACCGCCGGGGCGCTGGTCTTCTCCTCCGGCTACCTGGCCAACCTGGCGGCCGTGCGGGCCGTGGTGCAGCCGCGCACCCTGCTGGTCTCCGACGCCCACAACCACGCCTCGCTGATCGACGGCTGCCGGATCTCCGGTGCCGAGACCGTGGTCACCCCGCACGCCGACGTGGACGCGGTGGCCGCCGCGCTCGCCGCCCACCCGGGCCGGCCCGCCGTGGTGGTTACCGAGTCGGTCTTCTCCGTCGACGGCGACCTCGCCCCGCTGGCCGAGCTGCACGCGACCGCCCGGGCGCACGGCGCGCTGCTGCTGGTCGACGACGCCCACGGGCTCGGCGTGATCGGTCCCGAGGGCGCCGGCGGGGTGGCCGCCGCCGGGCTGGCCGGGCAGCCGGACGTGGTGCTCACCGCCACCCTGTCCAAGGCGCTCGGCGGTGCCGGTGGGGTGGTCGCGGGCCCGGCGCCGTTCGTCCGCCACCTGATCGAGACCGGTCGTACGTTCATCTTCGACACCGCCCCGCCGCCGGCCGTGGTGGCCGGCGTGCACGCCGCCGTCGGGTTGGCCCGGGCCGGCGGGGGGCTGCGCGCGGAGCTGGCCGAGCGGGCGGCGCTCGCGGTGCGCCGGCTGCGCGCCGCCCGGCTGACCGTCTCCGACCCGGACGGGGCGGTGGTGTCGGTGACCGCGCCCGGCCCGGAGGCCGCCACCGCCTGGGCGGCGGACTGCCGCGACCGGGGCGTCGCGGTCGGCTGCTTCCGGCCGCCGTCCACCCCGGACAGCCGGTCCCGGCTGCGGCTGACCATCAGCGCCGGGGTGCCCCGGCCGGACTTCGAACGGGCTTTGGACGTCATCGTGGAGTGTGCCCCTTGAGTGGAGGATGGCAGGGGCCGGTGCTGGTCACCGGCACCGACACCGAGGTCGGCAAGACCGTGGTCACCGCGGCGATCGCGGCGGCGGTGCAGGCCGCTGGCCTCCGGGTCGCCGTGATCAAACCCGGTCAGACGGGTACGGCCACCGGGGACCCCGGTGACGTCGACTCGGTGACCCGGCTGGCCGCCCCGTCGACCGGTCGGACCCTGGTCAGCTATCCGGACCCACTCGCCCCGCTGGCGGCGGCCCGGGTGGCGCAGATGGAGCCGCTGGAGCTGTACACCGCCGTCGACGCGATCCGCGCGGAGGCGGAGAAGCACGACCTGGTCCTCGTCGAGGGGGCCGGCGGGCTGCTCGTGCCGATGGGGTTGCGCCCCTCGGGCGAACCGTGGACGGTGGCCGACCTGGCCGTGTCGCTCGGTACGCCGGCGGTGGTGGTCGCCCGGGCGGGCCTGGGCACGCTGAACCACACCGCGCTGACCCTGGAGGCGCTGGAGCGTCGGGGCGTTCCGGCCGGCGTGGTGATCGGCGCCTGGCCGGCCGAGCCGGAGCTGGTGCACTGGACGAACCTGACCGACCTGGTGCCGAACCTGCTCGGCGCGGTGCCGATGGGCGCCGGCGCGATGGACCCGGGGGTGTTCCGCCGCTCCGCGCCCGGCTGGCTCACCCCGGACCTGTACGGCGTGCTCGACGACTGGCGGGCCTGGGCCGAGGAGATCAGCTGACCTTCGTCGGTGCCGGCGTCGGTCGGGCGTCGGTAGCCTGACGCCGTGTCGGGCTGGCGGGACGGACGGATCGGTCGGGTGCTGCCCGACGTGCTGCTCTGGGCCGTGCTGGCCGCCCCGGTGGCGTACGCCCGGCTCACCCCGCCGTACGAGCCGTACGTCGCGGTGCTGCTGCTCGGTTCGCTGCTGCTGCTCGCCGCCGCCGTGGCGGTGGGCCGGCGGGCGCCGCTGGTCTCGGTGGTGCTGGTGCTGGCCGGTTCGGCGGACGGCAACTTCGTCTTCGCCCTGCTGGCGTTCGCCTACCTGGCCGGGCGGCGGGGGGCCCGGACGGCGCCCGCCGTCGTGCTCTTCGCGGTGGTGGCCGCCGCCGGGACGGTGCTGCACCTGGCCGTGCTGGGCACCGGCATGGCGACCTGGTTCCTGCTGAGCTGCGTGCTGCTCGGCGCGGGAGTGTTCCCCTGGCTGGTCGGCCGGTACAACCGGCAGCGGCACGAGCTGGTGGTGGCCGGTTGGGAGCACGCCGAGGCGTTGGAACGGGAGCAGCGGGGCGCCGCCGAGCGGGTGCGGCTGCGGGAGCGGGCCCGGATCGCGCAGGACATGCACGACACGCTGGGCCACGAGTTGAGCCTGATCGCGTTGCGCGCGGCGGCGCTGGAGCTGGCCGACGACCTGCCCCCGGCGCACCGGGCGGCGGCCGGGGAGCTGCGGGCCAGCGTGGCCGGGGCGACCGAGCGGCTGCACCGGATCATCGGGGTGCTGCGGGAGGCCGCCGACCCGGTCGCCACCCGGCCGGCCGGGGCGGACCTGGTGGAGCTGGTGGACGGCGCCCGGGAGGCCGGCATGGCGGTCACCCTGCGGGTGGCGCCCGACGCGGCCGGGCTGCCGGCGGTCACCGGGCGGACCGTCCACCGGGTGGTCCGGGAGGCGCTCACCAACGCCGCCCGCTACGCCCCGGGCGCCGCGGTCACGGTCACCGTGAACGGTGGGCCGGGCCGGTTCCGGGTACGGGTGGTCAACGCCACGCCACCGGAGGGGCCGCTGCCCGGCCCGCCGTCGCACGGCTCCGGCCTGGTCGCCCTCGCCGAGCGGGTGCGGCTGACCGGCGGGGAGTTCACCGCCGGCCCGACCGGGGCCGGCGGCTTCGCGGTCGACGCCCACCTCCCGACGGACGCCCACCTCCCGACGGACCTCCCGGTCGACGTGCGCGCGCCGGGCGGCGGGGCGGCGGGCGGGCCGGCCGCCGAGCCGTCGCGGGCCGACCCGGCGGGTGGCCCGTCGACCGGGCCGGGGGAGCGGATGCGGGCCGCCCAGCGTGGGGCGCGGCGCAGCCTGCTGGTGGCGCTCGCCGCGCCGCCCGCCGTGGCGCTGGCGTTGTCGCTGGTCTACTACCCGCTGGCCACCGCGGGCGCGGAGCTGGACCGCCCGACGTTCGAGCGGATGCGCAGCGGCACGCCCCGCGCCGAGCTGGCCGGCCTGCCCCGAAGGCAGGTCGAGGCGCCCGCCGACGCGCCGCCCGCCGCCGCCGGCACCAGCTGCGAGTACTACACCGACGGCAACTTCCCGCTGGCCCGGCCGGTCTGGCGGCTCTGCTTCGCCGACGGCCGGCTGGTCGACAAGGAGCGCTACGACAGATGAGCGACACGATCCGGGTGCTGCTGGCCGACGACGAGGCGCTGGTCCGTGCCGGAGTGCGGGCGATCCTCGCCACCGACCCGGGGATCGAGGTGGTCGCCGAGGCCGGTGACGGCGGGCAGGCCGTCGAGCTGGCCCGGGCGCACCGGCCGGACGTCGCGCTGCTGGACATCCGGATGCCCCGGCTGGACGGGCTGGCCGCCGCCGCGGAGCTGCGCCGGCTGCTGCCCGGCACGGCCACCGTCCTGCTGACCACGTTCGGCGAGGACGAGTACGTGGTGCGGGCGTTGGGCGCGGGAGCCGCTGGCTTCCTGCTGAAGTCGGGCGATCCGCGGGAGCTGATCGCCGGGGTGCGGGCGGTGGCCGGCGGTGGCGCGTACCTGTCGCCCCGGGTGGCGCGGCGGGTGATCGAGTTGACCGGCGAGCGGATCGCCCGGGTGCCGGTCGCCCGGGACCGGACGGCCGGGCTGACCGAGCGGGAGCGGGAGGTGCTCGGGCTGGTCGGTGCCGGCCTGTCCAACGCCGAGATCGCCCGCCGGCTCTTCCTCACCGAGGGCACCGTGAAGGGGTATCTGACCAGCATCTTCACCCGGCTGGAGGTGCGCAACCGGGTGAAGGCGGCGATCCTGGCGTACGAGGCGGGGCTGACCGGCTGACCGGCCGGCCCCGCCTCCCGCACAACGTCAGGCGTCCCGCCGGCGCAGCGCCCACCGGCCGGCGGCCAGCGCGGCGGCGGCCCAGCCGGCCAGCACCAGCAGCCCCACCACCGCCGGGTACGGGTCACCGTCGCCGGTCATGAAGTGCCGGCCGGCCACCCCGGGGAACCCGTCGGCGATCCGGGTCAGCACGGTGATGTCGGGTTCCTGCAACGACAGCGGGACGATCATCAGCACGGCCAGCAGCACGATCAGGGTGAGCACCGCGCTGCGCAGCACGGCGCCCAGCCCGAGGGCCAGCACCCCGACCAGGGCCAGGTACGCCGCCACGGCCAGCACGTCGCCCACCGTGGCGGCCACCGGCGTACGGCCCCACGGGCCGAGCACCGGGACGGCGACGGCCACCCCGATCAGGCCGAGCAGCAGGCCGTAGGCGAAGGTGACCGCCCCGGTGACCACCGCCTTGGCCGCCAGCACGGTGCCCCGGGACGGGGTGGCGGTCAGGGTGGAGCGGATGGTGCCGGAGGTGAACTCGGTGGTGATGGCGAGCAGGCCGAGGGCGAGCACGGCGTACTGGGTGAGGTCCAGCGCGTCGATCGCCACGCTGCCGGCGGTGACGATGCCCCGGTCGTCGGTCGGGTCGGCGCTGGTGTTGGAGTTCTGCGCGTAGATGGCGAGCTGGGCGGAGGTCGCCGCCATCAGCAGCACCCCGGCCAGCAGCGTCCACCAGGTCGTCCGGATCGACACCAGTCGGGTCCACTCCGCCGCGACGGCGCCGGCGAGCGCCTCGCCCCGCCGGGCTGCGACGGCAGGGGCCGCGACGGTGCGGACGGCGGCGCTCACCGGGCCACGCCCGAGGCGTACTCGACCGCGTCGGCGGTCAGCTCCATGAAGGCCTGTTCCAGGGTGGCGGTCACCGGGGTCAGTTCGTGCAGCACCACCCCCAGCTCGTACGCCAGGTCACCGACCCGTCCGGCGGTGACGCCGGTGACGGTGAACCCGCCTGCCCCGTCCCCGTCGACCGCGGCCCCCTCGGCGGTCAGCCGGGCCGCCAGGCGGGACAGGCCCTCGGGCTGCGGCCCGCGCACGCGTACCGATCCGCCGGTGGCCAGCAGCTCGCCGACCGGTGCGTCGGCGATCAGCCGGCCCCGCCCGATCACCACCAGGTGCCCGGCGGTCTGCTCCATCTCGCTCATCAGGTGGCTGGAGACCAGCACGGTCCGCCCCTCGGCGGCCAGCCGGCCGGTCAGCTCGCGGATCCAGCGCACCCCGTCCGGGTCCAGCCCGTTGACCGGCTCGTCGAACATCAGCACCGGCGGGTCGCCGAGCAGCGCACCGGCGATGCCGAGCCGCTGCGCCATGCCGAGGGAGAGCGCCCGGCCGGGCTTGGCGGCGGCCCGGTCGTCCAGGCCGGCGAGGGCGAGCACCTCGTCGACCCGGCGGCCGGGGATCCCGTTGCTGCGGGCCAGAGCCAGCAGGTGCGCCCGCCCCGACCGGGCCGGGTGGACGGCGCGGGCGTCGAGCAGTGCCCCCACCTCGTGCAGCGGTCGGCGCAGCTCCCGGTACGGGCGACCGGCGACCAGCGCCCGGCCGGCGGTCGGGGCGTCCAGGCCGAGGACCATCCGCATGGTGGTGGACTTGCCGGCGCCGTTCGGGCCGAGGAAACCGGTGACCCGGCCGGGTGCGATGTCGACGGTCAGGTCGTCGACCGCGGTCACCGGCCCGAACCGTTTGGTCAACCCACGAAGTGTGATCATGCGTCGACGCTATGGTCGGGCGGGCCGGTCGCGCGGCTGTCGAAAGGGTCCGACCGACCCTGACCTTCGTCAGGTCGCGGCGGCGCCGACCTGCTCGGACCCGACCCCGGTGTCGGCCGGCGGAACGGCGCCGGTGCGGCGGACGACGAAGGCGTCCGGCATCCGGAAGGTCAGGTTGTCCGGGCACCAGGGGGCGCGGAGCACGGTCACGTCGTCCAGCAGCGGCGCCGCCTCGGTGACCACCACGGCCGCCTCCAGCCGGGCCAGCTGGTCGCCGACGCAGCGGTGCGCGCCGGCGCCGAAGGCCAGGTGCCGGCGGGAGCCGCGCTGCCCGGGGCGGAAGTCGGCGGGCGCCTCGACGACGGTCGCGTCCCGGCCGGCCCGGGCCAGCCAGAGCACCAGGCTCCGGCCGGCCGGCACCGACACGCCGGCGAGTTCGGTGTCCACGGCCGCCACCCGCCGCCAGGTGACGATCGGCGGTTCCAGCCGCAGCCCCTCCTCGACCACGTCGGCGACGTCCACGCTGCCGTCGCGCAGTCCGGCCCGGACGGCCGGCTCGCCGGTGAGCCGGTGCAGCAGCAGGGTGAGGAACTGCGAGGTGGTCTCCTGCCCGGCGACCAGCAGGAAGAACAGCGCGCCGACCACCACGTCGGGGGAGTGCCCGGCGGAGCGCAGCCGGGCGGCCAGGCCACCCCCGGTGGCGGCGAAGTCGCGCAGCACGGTGTGGAACCGGCCGACCTCGCCGGCCAGGGCCACCTGCCGCTCGGCGTGCAGCGGAGCCCAGAACAGCTCCAGCGCCGCCCGGGCGAAGTCCTTGACCGCGCCGACCGGCGCGTCGGGCAGCTCCACCAGGCGGGCCAGGACCAGCAGCGGCAGGTCGGCGGCGAGGTCCGCGTACAGGTCGACCGGGTCACCGGCGGCCAGCGCGGCGGCCAGCCGGGTGACCCGCCGCCGGACCAGGTCGGTCAGCCAGGGGCGTTGCGCGGCGACCCGCTGTGGGTGCAGGGCCTCGGCGACGATGCCGCGGATCTCCGGATGACTGGCGCCCGAGTTGTTGGCCAGCGTCGGTGGCAGCCGGAACCGGTGCCCGGCGAGCACCCGCAGCGCCGCCACCGGCATCGGGGTCACCGCGTCCAGGGCGTTGTCCGGACGGAACGTCACCGGGTCGGCCAGCACCCTGCGGACCAGCGCGTGCCGGGTCACCACCAGCTGGGGTACGCCGGCCGGGTCGGGCAGCGTCGCCACGTCCGGCCACGCATCGTCGACGGTCTCGCCCCACCCCCGGAACAGCACGGCGACACGCTAGCGGGCGGCTCCCGGCAGGCCAGGGTTCAGCTCCCAGACGGTGGTGTGCTTCACCCGTACGCTCTCCAGCGCCTCCGGCACGGGCACGTCGTACCCGGCCAGCTCGCGGAACCGGTCGCGGGGCAGGAAGGCCCGGTCCGGGTCGCCGACCAGCACCCGGGCGCCGCCGGTGCGGGCCGCCCGGAGCAGGAAGCGCAGCATCCGCTTCGCCATCGCCTCGCTGTAGAAGGCGTCGCCGACCAGCACCACATCGGCGTCACCGGCGTCGCCGTCGAGGATATCGGCCAGCTCGGCGTCGACGCGTACCCCGTTGGCCTCGGCGTTGAGGGCGACGGCGGCGACGGCCCGCTCGTCGATCTCGACGGCGCGGACGGCCGCCGCGCCGGCGCGGGCGGCGGCGATGGCGACCAGGCCGGAGCCGGAGGCCAGGTCGAGCACCCGGCGGCCGGCGACCACCTCCGGGTGGTCGGTGACATAGCGGGCCAGGGCCTGCCCGCCGGCCCAGGCGAACGCCCAGAACGGCGGCGGCTGGGCGCTGTGGAATTCGCCCTCGGTCAGCTCCCAGAGCCCGATCGGCTCGTCGGCCTGGTGCAGGCGGACCTCGGGGACGAAGGCGACCGGGCCCAGCCGTGCGTGCAGCCGGACGAAGGCCGCGGAGATGTCGGACACCCGGTGATTGTCCCCGGGCCGTGATCCCGGGCGTGTCGCGGGTCGACGGTGACCGGTTCACCACCGTCGGTGAGATCACCGCCTGCGGTTGCGGCTGGGTGCGAACACGCCCGTCTACCGGCCGGTCCCCGCCGCTCGTAGCGTCTGGGGGAGGGACGCGACCGACGGGAGGGCAGGCGGTGGTGAGGGTGTGGCGGTGCGCGCTTCGGGTCGGGCTGGTGCTGGCCGGGGTGCTGTCGGCGGGGGCGGTCGTGGCGCCGCCCGCGCAGGCGGCGCCCGGCTTCGCCACCGAGCTGAGCGGGCTGCCGGACGAGTTCGCCGCGGGGGACGGGGTGCGGACCGTCTCGGCGGTGGTCTCCCGCACCGACGGGGGCGGCTGCCTGAAGGTGCGCTGGTCGCTGGTGCTCAGCGTGCGGGGGTTGCGACTGGACCAGGTGCGGGTGGACCGGGTGGAGGACAGCGGCTCGTTCCCGCTGGACGTCCGGGCCGACGGTGACGTCGCCCGGTTGACCGACCGGCAGCTCGACCCGGGCACGCTCTGCCCGGACCGCACGGTGACGGCCCGCTACCGGGTGGCGTTCGCCGGGGACGTCGCGCAGGGCCGGGTGACGCTGGCCGCCGAGGCGTACGACGAGCAGCTGCGCCTGCTGGCCCGGCAGACCGCCACCCGGTCGGTGCTCGGCGGGTCCGCGCCCACCGCCGAGCCGACGGTCGAGCCGACGGCGGAGGGGGTGCCGACGGTCGAGCCGACGGCGCGGACCGTGCCGACCGAGGAGCCGGTCGAGGAGGAGAGCACGCCGGCGCAGGTGCCGGCCGCCGAGCCGCCTCCCGCCGGGGGCGACGCGGGCCGTCCGGTCTCCCGGGCGGGAGGGTTCGGCGTCGTCCAGGCGGCGTTCCTGCTGGGCGGGCTGCTGCTCTTCCTCGGGGTGGGCCTGCTGCTGCGGCTGCGCTCCCTGGTGCGTACCACCGGGGACGAGGAGGCCGACGCCGCGCCGGCGGGGCGGGGCTGGGAGCGGGTGGCGCCGGCCGCAGCGGGCCGGGGTCGTCGGTGGCGGCCAGCCCGGCACTGATCGACACTTTACAAAAAATGCCCTCTTGTAAAACGCCGGGGTCGCTGCCAGCATCGACGCAGGACCCCGGACAGGAGGCTTCCCATGGCCACCGACGCGCACCCGATCCGCCCGCCCGCCGCCTGGCGGGACCCCCGCAAACCCCTCTGGCCACTGGCCCTGCTGGTCCCCGCCCTGCCGTTCCTGGGCTGGTGGGTCTGGCACGGCACCGGCGCCGCCTGGGCGTGGTGGCTCACCCCCGGCGTGGTCTTCGGCCTGATCCCGCTGGTCGACCTCCTGATCGGCGACGACCGGCACAACCCGCCCGACGAGGCGGTGCCCCGGCTGGCGGCCGACGGCTACTACCGCTGGCTGACCTACCTCTACCTCCCCGCCCAGTACGCCGCGCTGGTGCTGTGCTGCGCCGTCTGGGCCCGGGGCGGGCTGTCCTGGCCGGCCGGCGCCGGCCTGGTCGCCACCGTCGGGGTGGTCAACGGCATCGCCATCAACACCGCCCACGAGCTGGGGCACAAGCGGGAGACCCTGGAGCGCTGGCTGTCCAAGATCGCCCTGGCACCCGCCGGTTACGGGCACTTCTTCGTCGAGCACAACCGCGGCCACCACACCCGGGTCGCCACCCCGGAGGACCCGGCCAGCTCCCGGCTGGGGGAGAGCTTCTGGGCGTTCTGGCCGCGTACCGTCCTCGGCAGCCTGCGCTCGGCCTGGCGGCTGGAGACCGCCCGGTTCCGGCTGCGCGGCCGCAGCCCGTGGACCCACCGCAACGACGTCCTCAACGCCTGGGCGATGACGGCGCTGCTCTTCGCCGTGCTGGTCGTCGCGTTCGGGCCCGGGGTGCTGCCGTTCCTGCTGCTCCAAGCGGTGTTCGGCTTCTCCCTGCTGGAGGTGGTCAACTACCTGGAGCACTACGGCCTGGCCCGGCAGCGCAACGCGGCCGGCCGCTACGAGAAGGTCGATCCGCGGCACAGCTGGAACAGCGACCGGACGGTCACCAACGTCTTCCTCTTCCAGCTCCAGCGGCACAGCGACCACCACGCCAACCCGCTGCGCCGCTACCAGACCCTGCGCAGCTTCGACGCCTCGCCGCAACTGCCCGCCGGCTACGCCACCATGGTCGTGGTCGCCCTGATCCCACCGCTGTGGCGCCGCCTCATGGACCACCGCGTCCTCGCCCACTACGCCGGTGACGTCACCCTGGCCAACGTCCATCGCCGGACCGCCCGGCGGGAGTGACCCCGCTCCGGGCGGTCACTCCAGCTCGGCCGGATCCACGCCGAGCTCCCGGGCCGCCACCAGGCGGATCCAGGACGCGAGCTGGCGGCGGGAGATCACCCGGTCGTGGACCGCGAGCTGCACCGCCAGCCCGTCCATCACCGCGCTGATCCGCCAGGCGGCGCCGGCCGGGTCGGTGCACTCGAAGGTGCCCTCCCGGACACCGTCGGAGATGACCGCGGCCAGGTCCTCGCGCCACCGCAGGTCGAGCCGACGGGAGACCTTCTCCAACTCCGGGGTACGCAGCGACTCCGACCACCCGTCGATCCACATCGACCAGGACGTCGACCGGCCGGCGGGGGCGTAGAGGCGCAGGATCCGCCGCAGCTTGACCAGCGGCGGGGCGGCCGAGCGGATCACCGCGTCGAGCCGGGCGAGATCCTGCTCGGCCGCGTACGCGAAGGCCTGCGCGAGCAGCCGGTCCTTGGTGGCGAAGTGGTAGAAAACCAGGGCCTGGCTCACCCCGGCGGCCTCGGCCACGTCGGCCGTCCGGGTGTTGGCCAGCCCCCGTTCGACGATCACGTCGCAGGCCGTCCGCAGCAGGGCATCCAGGCGGATCTCGGCGGCACGTCTCGTCACACCGGTCACCGTAACCCATCCAACCGACCACGAGCCGTCACTGAGGTGCCTGTCGTGCCGTCCGGGCCGAAAGCGGACAGCGGGTGCGGCACCGGGTGCAGCACCCCCATGACGCAGGCTCCTAGGACGCTTTAGGAGTGGTGGCCGACCGCGGGACGCGCCGGAGGCACCCCGATTTGGCATCGCTTCCGGCGCTGGGCTAAAGTTCTCATCCGTCACCGGGAAACGCCGGGGGCGTGCGGACGTAGCGCAGCTGGTAGCGCATCACCTTGCCAAGGTGAGGGTCGCGGGTTCGAATCCCGTCGTCCGCTCGGAGCTGCCGCCACGCATGACGGGGGCAACCTCGGTGGAGTGGCCGAGAGGCGAGGCAACGGCCTGCAAAGCCGTCTACACGGGTTCAAATCCCGTCTCCACCTCGGCGTTGACGAGGGCGATTGGCGCAGTGGGAGCGCGCTTCCTTGACACGGAAGAGGTCACTGGTTCAAACCCAGTATCGCCCACCAGAGAAAAAGGCTGGATCATCGTGATCCGGCCTTTTTCGTGTTCCTGGTGGCGCCCGTCAGTCGAGGTCACCGGACGGCGGGCCGGCGGCGGTGGGGCGGTGCCGCTGGATCCAGAGCCCCAGGCGCTTCGCCTCGCCCGCCTTCCCGAGAGCGCGCAGCACCCGTACGAGGTTCTCGGCCGCTCCCAAGGTGTCCGGATGGTCCTCACCGAGGATCCGCCGACGACGCAGGTAGGTGGGCGGTGCGGTCCAGCGCGTCGTTGATCCGCAACGTCGCGTTGTCGCCCGCGGCCCAGTCCCACACGTCGAGTTCGACGGAGTAGCCGGCCGCCCTCAGGTGCCAGGTCGCCCACTCGGCCCAGGCCCGGTCCGGCCCCGCGTACGAGACGAACAGGTCCAGTGGTGCCGGCCGCTTCTTCGTGCCGCTCATCCGGACAAGCATTGCGTACCGGTGGCGTCACGGCATCACCCGAACCGACCGCCCTGGCGCCGGCGGCCCGCCCCGGCGGTCGGCGCGGGCGACGGGCGGCACGCACGGCATCGACGCAACTCACTGTGATCTCCTGACATCGGTCCGTTAACCTGCGTTAACGCGTCGATCGGCCCGACCGGCGCTGCTCAGTTCCGCCGACAAGGGCCGCCGAATCATGATCCATCGAGGCGTGTCGAGATCGTCATCTTCGTGACTGTCCGTTGAATTATCCCGGAGGTCATTGCGTTCGGCGCGCGGTTCAGGGAAGTTGTCGTCGGCGGTCATCGATTCCGTGGTCGCCGACACGTCGCTCGTAGTCCGTATCTCAAAAGGAGTGGATGGGAAGTGGCAGTGCTGGTGTCACCCCTCCGACACCGCAAAGCTCTTGCCCTGGTCGTCCCATTTCGACCGACACCGGGTGTCGGATCGGCTCCACTCCTGTTCGGCGTAAGGGAGTTCACTGGTGGGGCGGGGTCGATGTAAGATCGATCCGGGTCCATATCGTTCTGGTAATGGAACAGGCCGACATTGCGGCCGAATGCCTGGGGGTGTTCTTCGTGGAGAGAACCGTCGAGTTCTCCATTCTCGGTCCGATTGAGATCCGCGTGGACGGGGACGTCGTCGAGGTCAGGGGAGAGATCCAGCGGGTGCTGCTGATCGCCCTGCTGGCCAGTGAGGGGCGGCTGTGCAGCACAGGCGCCCTGATCGACGAGCTGTGGGGGGAGAACCCCCCGCGCAACGCGGAGAACGCGCTGCAGGCCCACGTCAGCCGGCTACGTCGCCGGCTGGAGGCCGCCGAGTCCCGCAGCCAGCGCCACCGGCTGGTCAGCTCGCCGTCGGGCTACCGGCTGCTGGCCGACGAGGACGAGGTGGACGCCCTGCGGTTCCTGCGGATCATGCGGGAGGTGCGGGACCAGCCGCGGATGGACCCGGCGGAGGCGGTCCGCAAGCTGCGGTCCGCGCTCGCCCTGTGGCGCGGCCCCACCTTCGACTCGTTGACCGGTGGCTCGATCTGCCAGTCCGCCGCCGCCCGGTACGCGGAGTCCCGGCTGGCCGTGCTGGAACTGCTCTACGACAACGAGCTCAAGGTCGGGCGGCACTGCGAGATCATTCCCGAGCTGCGCGAGCTGACCGAGACCAGCGGCCTCAACGAGCGCCTCTGCGAGCAGCTGATGGTCGCCCTCTACCGGGCCGGCCGGCAGACCGACGCCCTGGCCGTGTACCGCCAGATGTGGGCCCGCCTCAAGGACGAGATCGGCATCGACCCGTCGCCGACGTTGAAGCGCTACGAACGTGCCATCCTCACCCACCACCCCGGCCTTCGCCGGACCGCCGACCACCTCGCGCTGCGCCACTGAGCGACGTCGGACCGGGCGGGCCGCCACGGCGGTCCGCCCGGTTCCGTCGTGGTGCGGCGGGAAGCGTCGGTCGCGGTCCGCGGCCGGGTCAACGCGGGGCGGGTACGCGCGGCAGCGACGCCGCCACCAGCCGGGCCACCTCGGGCCCCGACAGCTTCGCCAGGTCCGCCCACGCGTCCGCGGTGGCGGGGCTGCCGCCGTGGGTGAGGTACTTGTGCCGCATCAGCTCGCCGTGCCGGGCCCGGGTGTCCGGCCCGTTGCCGCCGACCGGGATGTCCTGCACGGCCCGGTGGACGGCGCCGTCGGTGAGGCCGACCGTGACGTGCGCCGGGGTGCGCTTGACCGCGTCGGCGAAGTCCACCGCCGGGGCGCCGGCCGGGTCGAGCAGCTCCGCCAGCCGGGCGCCGCCGAGCTGGCCGAGCCACTCCACGGCCCGGGGCCCCGCCTCCCGCAGCGCCTCGCCGAACGGGGCGGTGGAGTCGAACAGGGCCCGGGTCAGCCGGGCGTCGTGCCGCAGCCGTACCCGGGCGGCCAGCTCCCAGCGGCGCGGGTCCCGTACCGCCGGCTCCTGGAAGTCGGCGACGGTGAGGTCGCCGGTGAGCAGCGCCGTCGCCACGCAGTACGGCACGGCGAGCAGCAGCGAGCTGAGCGCGGCGCCGGGGCCCTCGGCGTACCGGCCGGAGCGTTCGCCCACGTGGACGGTGTAGACGGAGGCGTCGACGTCGATCCGGTCGAGCCGCTCCAGCCAGTCGCCGGGCAGCTCGGGGTGGAGCCGTACGGCGCAGTCGACCGCCGCGTCGACGCCCGGGCCGCCCGGGCGGACCTTGAACGACAGGGTTTCGGTGTGCCACCGCTCGCCGAGGCCACGGGTGAGCACCTCGGGCAGCGGCACGGTCGCGAAGCGGCTCAGGAAGCCGTCCGGATGCTCCAGTACGTCGTCCGGGCCGCCCAGCCCGACCGCCGCGGCGTCGCAGCTGTCCATCGCCGTCCGCACCGGCGTGAAGGCGTTGAACAGCTTCGCGTCGCCGCCGAGGAAGGCGTGCATGACCGGCCAGGGTGGGCTGCTGAAGGCCAGGCTCAGGGCGTCGGTCCACCGTTGCGGCGGGGCGTCCTCGCAGCGCAGCCGGCCGGCGACCCCGCCGGCGAGGTGGGTGTGCAGGGCGCTCTGGCCGCGCAGCGGCCCGAGGGTCGCCGCCGCGGTGATCCGGGCCGCGCACTCGTTGGCCGCGATCACCGCGGCCAGCAGCCGACGCCCGTCGAGCTCCCGCGCCCGGGCGTACGCCAGCGGCACGGCGACCGTCGAGTTGCCCAGGTGCCCGGCGTACGCGGTGTCGTCGAGGTTCAGCCACGAGCCGAGCGCGGCGAGCACGCAGGCCGCCTGCCGGGGGTCGGCCTGCAGGGGCGGCCCGTAGGCGCGGACGAGCCGCCCGCCGAGCGGGTGGGCGAGGCCGGCCCGGATCGCGGCGAGCTGGGAGAGAAGCTGGCTGCCGGTCAGCTCGACCACCCGCTCGGGTACGTCGGCGAGGTCCAGTCGGGCGGCCCAGGACGTGAGGGTGCGCAGCAGGCTCGGCACGACTCACCCGGCCGGGGTGGGGAACCGGCAGGCCACCGCGAGCGCGCCCGGCACCACGTCCAGGGTGTACGCGGTGCGGTCCCGGTCGAGCAGTTCGCCGTCGTGCTCGAACCAGATCGGTGTGCCGTCGGTGCGTTCCACGGTGATCGTCCGGCCGCGGGCGTAGACGACGCCGGGCTCGCGGACGTGGTCACCGGCGAGGATCAGCTCCGGCACCCGCAGCGGGTCGACGCCGTCGCCGATCACGCAGACGTCCAACTGGCCGTCGTCGAGCACCGAGTGCGGCAGGAGCTGGTACGTGCCGCCCCGGTAGCGTCCGCCGCCGACGTTGACCAGGATCGTGCCGCCCTCGTGGACCACCCGGCCGTCCACGCTGACCCGGCCCGGGTAGGGCACGCCGTCCCGGCAGGCCCGGGTGAACGCCTCCTGGTAACGGGCCGGACCGGCCACGCGTACGGTGCGGGCGATCTGGAGGGCCTCGGCGACGGTCCCGGTGGCGGCGCCGAGCAGGACCAGCTGGTCTCGCTCGCGGATCCGGGCCAGGTCGAGGTGGCGTACCCGGGAGTCCTCGCCGCGCAGCGCGGCGTCCACCGCGTCGGGCCACGGTTCGGCGCCCCACTGGGCCAGGTAGTTGGAGTTGCCGGTCCCGGCCGGTACGACCAGCAGCGCCGGCCCCGCCGGCGTGGCGGCCCCGACCAGGCCGGTCACCACCTCCCGGACGGTGCCGTCCCCGCCGACGGAGACCACCACGTCGGGTCGCTCGGCGCCTGCGGTGCGGGCGGCCGCGGCGACCACCCGGGCGGCGTCCCCGACCTCGGTGGTGCGGTGCAGGCTGACGCTGTCCAGGTGCTTGCGACAGCGGGCGAGCACCTCCTCGACCAGATCATCGGTCACCCTGCCGGCCGCCGGATTGGCGACGACCAGGCCGCGTGCGAAGGGGCGATCGCGCGTGGGCATGACAGCTTCCCGTCTGCTCGGCGGCCGGTACGTGTCGCGTGGTGTGGCGGAGAGGGCAGGATTCGAACCTGCGTGGGTCGCGGACGACCCGGCCGGACCGCGAGGGTCCGGTCCCCGGTGGGCCACTACGGGCACCTCTCCTGGGTGGTGCGGTGGTGCGGGTGGTGCGGTGGTTCGCGGAGAGGGCAGGATTCGAACCTGCGTGGGTCGCGGACGACCCGGCCGGACCACGTGGGTCCGGTCCCCGGTGGGCCACTACGGGCACCTCTCCTGGAATTGCTTTGTGTTTCTCGAGGAATCCGTTCCGGCCTCCCTCGCAAACAAAGAATGCCTCATCGTGCTGACGTTCCGCTGACAAGGTGCTGACGTATTCACCGGCCGGTTCCGCCGCATTCGACGCATACTCATTTCCACCCTTGCCAACAAAGCGGGCCTGTGTCATATCTGATGGAGCGTGCGCCTGGTTCGGTCGCCTCGCCGGCGGCCGGATCCGAACTCGGAGCCGGGCGGGCCGCTGTCCGAGTTCGTCCTGTATGCCTGCCTGAATAGGAAGTGCGTGATGACCGGAACAATTTCCCCCTCAGCGTCGGTGCTCGAGGCCGTGCGCGGTCCCGGCGTGGACAATCCGAGCGCTTTCCTGGGCGCCAGCAGCGGAAACTCGGTGTTCACCGCGCCGGGTCGCCGAGGCGTGATCGTCTACCGCGTCGCCGGCGCGTACCTGGTGCAGTTCGGTGGGGTCTTCGCCCCGGCCGAGGAGCAGGACGGGCTGCTGGCGGCCTTCGTCGAGTTCGCGGCCGAGCAGGGGCGGTCCATCGTCTCGATCCAGTTGCAGCGCGCCGACGCCGAGCGCTACGCCCGCAACGGCTTCACCGTCAACCAGGTCGGTGCCTCGTACGCGGTCGACCTGGCGCACTTCACCCTGGCCGGCACGAAGTTCATGCGACTGCGCAACAAGATCTCCCGCGCCCACCGCGCCGGCCTCGTCGTGCGTGAGGTCCAGCCCGAGCAGTGGTACGACCGGATGCGCCAGCTCGACCAGGTCTGGCTGCGCAGCAAGGGCGAGCACACCCCCGAGCTGCAGTTCCTGGTCGGCGAGTACGGCGGTGAGATGCAGGCGTACCGCCGGCTCTTCGTCGGCACCATCGACGACGAGTTGGTCGGCTACATCTCGTACTCGCCGGTGTACGGCAGCCGTCCGGGGTGGATGCACGACCTGAGCCGGCGGCAGCCGTCGGAGACGCCGGGACTGATGGAGGCGATCAACAAGACGGCGATCGATACGTTCCGCGCCGAGGGGGTGCCCTGGCTGCACTTCGGCTTCACCCCGTTCACCGGGCTGGACGACGCGCTGGAGCTGCCCGGGCACAGCGTCGCGTTCAACCGGTTCATGCACCTGCTCTGGACGTACGGGGAGCAGGTGTACCCGGCCCAGTCCCAGCTGTCCTACAAGGAGAAGTGGGCGCCGGACGTGGTGCTGCCGGAGTACCTGGCCTTCCAGGGCCGCGCCAGCGTGGCCGGCTTCGCGCACGTGTTCCGCGCCTGCGGCGCGTTCTGACGCCCTCCGACCCCGTACCGTCGATCCCTTTCCGAACGGAGCCCGAGATGCCCGACCAACCCGATGCCGCCACCCTCGAGGCCGCGCACATGGCCGTGTTGCAGATGTTCGGCGCGGTCTGCGCCGAGCCCGACAACCCGGCCGTCGCCGAGCAGGCCGACCAGTCGCTGTGGCGCCTGGACGAGTTGCTCGCGGCGGCCGCCTCCTCCTGACGCGCGCCCGACCTCCGGCGGCAGGCGCTCGAAGCGCCTGCCGCCGCCGCGCGTCCCGCCCCGCATCCCCACCCGGTCAGTGCGGGGCGAGGGCGTCGATGAAGACGTGCACGTAGCGCAGCCGGCCGTCGTCGTCGGCCACCGCCACGTCGCAGGTGACCAACGTCCGGTGCGCCCGGCCCGGCCGTACCACGGCACAGCCGAACCGGGCGACGTTGTGATGGGCGTCGACGGTGGTGAGCAGGCGGACCTGGTGCCCCTCGAACTGGGAGCGGGCGGTGCCGACCAGCGCCTCGATGGCGTCGTGGCCCACCATCACCACCACCGGATCGGTGTAGACGCCGCGCTCGGACCAGATCGCCGGGATCTCCCGGCGGCGGACGTCCGGGTCCGCCTCGTTCCAGAGCGCGACGTACCGGTGGACGAGTTCGGTGACGGTGGGCAACGGGGCGCTTCCCTCCAAACGGTGTGGCGCGGGATCAGCCACGGTCAGCCGTCGGGATGGCACGAACAGATCGCCCCCGGCCGATTCGTCAGATGGTAGCGGCAGATGCCCCTTTCGTGGCCCCCACCGCGATCGTGGCGTCCACCGTGTTCGTCACCGGTTGATAGAGGAAGGTGAGTTCCGCCCGCAGCGCCGGCTCCGCGTCGGCCACCTCGACGTGCACCGTGAAGACCGCCTCCCACCAGCCTCTCGGGCGGCTCTGCGCGGCGGTGAGCACCACCCGGCCGCGGACCCGGTCGCCGACCCGTACCGGGTTGCTGAAGCGGAGCCGGCCGACACCCTTGTTGAGGATCAGCTCGACGCCGTCGACGGCGAGCACCTCGAAGATCATCGCCGAGGTGAGGCTGAGCGCCAGGAAACCGTGGGCCAGGGTGGTGCCGTACGGCCCGGCGGCGGCGAGGTCCGGGCGGGTGTGGATCCACTGGCGGTCGCCGGTGACCTCGGCGAAGGCGTCCACCCGGCGCTGGTCGACCAGCTGCCAGGCGGAGCAGCCCAACTCCTGCCCGACCAGGCCGGCGAGCTCCGCCGGGGTCGCCACCCGCCTCATCGGACGGCCCCACCGGCCACGGCGTGCGCGCCGCCGTCGACGTGGATGACCTCGCCGGTGACGGCGGGCAGCCAGTCCGACCAGAGGGCACAGATCGCCCGGGCGACGACCGAGGTGTCCTGGACGTCCCAGCCGAGCGGCGCCCGCTGCTGCCAGGCCGCCTCGAAGGTGTCGAACGAGGAGATGGCGGTGGCGGCGACGGTGCGCAGCGGCCCGGCCGCGACCAGGTTCACCCGGGTGCCCTGCCCGCCGAGGGCGTGCGCCAGGTAGCGGCACGAGCTCTCCAGCCCGGCCTTGGCGACGCCCATCCAGTCGTATCCGGGCCAGGCCTGGCCGGCGTCGAAGTCGACGCCGACCAGCGACCCGCCGCCGGCCTTGGCCAGCAGCGGGGCGAAGGCCCGGCCGAAGGCCACGAAGGAGTACGTCGAGACCTGCACCGCCGGGCCGACCTCGTCCCACGAGGCGGTGAGGAAGTTGCCGCCGAGCGCGCCGGGCGGGGCGTAGGCGATGGCGTGCAGGATGCCGTCGAGCCGGCCCCACCGGCGGTCCAGCTCCTCGGCCACCGCGGTCAGGTGCTCCGGCCGGGTGGCGTCGAGTTCCAGCACGTCGCAGGCCGGTTCCAGCTTCTCGGCGAGGTACCGGGTGATGCGCAGCCCGCGGCCGAACCCGGTGAGGATCACCTCGGCCCCCTGTTGCTGGGCCAGGCGGGCGGTCGCGTACGCGATCGACCGGTCGTTGAGGGCGCCGGTGACGAGCAGGCGCTTTCCGTCCAGGAGCACAGCGGCCTCCGGTGACGAGGGGAGTGTGCCGGCCGGGGTGTGCGGTCGCACGGCGGATGGCTGGTCGACGGGCGCGTGCCGCGGCCGGGCGGGGTCGAGCAGGAGCATGACCGGCCGGGCTGACGACCGCGTGACACGTCGCTGACGTCCCCTCGGGGGGGCTCAGGTCAGCGGCTGCTTTACCGCCAACGTAATCGACTGGGGGCGGTGGGTCATGGGAGGTTCGGTTCGTCGAAGAGCGCCGCCACCGCACGGCGGCGTCCACGTACCGGAGGGAGAAGTCCGTGAGCGACCTGGCCGAGCTGGTCGGTAACTACCTGGAGATCTGGAACGAGGCGGACCCGCAGGCGCGGGAGCGGAAGATCGCCGAGGTGTGGGCGGAGAACTGCTCCTACACCGACCCGCTGGCCGCCGTTCAGGGGCGCGCGGGGGTCGCGGCGGTGATCAGCGGCGCCCGGGAGCAGTTCCCGGGCTACGAGTTCAAGCTGATCAGCGCCGTGGACAGCCACCACGACATCGCCCGGTTCACCTGGGAGCTGGTCCCCGCCGGCGGCGGCGACTCGCTGGTGATCGGCTTCGACGTGGCGGTGGTCGACGCCGACGGCCGCATCCGCGACGTCTACGGCTTCCTCGACAAGGTTCCCTCGGCGGCCTGACCGCACCGGCCGGCGGCCACGGTGGCGCGTACCCGACGGGTGCGTCCCGTGGCCGCCGTCGGCGGTCGTCCGGCGACCCGTACACGACAGGAGCGCCACCATGACCACTGGCAGGCAGCAGGAGCTGCCCCCGACCGAGGCGACGGCCGTGGCCGAGCCGGCGGAGCGGGCACCGGGATGGGGCACCCTCTGGGTGGTTCTCACCGGCATCTTCATGATCACACTCGACTTCTTCATCGTGAACGTCGCGATCCCCTCGACGCAGGCGGACCTCGGGGCGAGCGCGGCGCAGATCGAGTTCGTCGTGGCCGGCTACGGCCTGGCGTACGCGGCCGGTCTGATCACCGGCGGCCGGCTCGGTGACCTGTACGGGCGGCGGCGGATGTTCAGCATCGGCCTGGCCCTGTTCACCCTCGCCTCGGCCGCCTGCGGGCTGGCGCCCGACGCCGGCTCGCTGGTCGCCGCCCGGATCTTCCAGGGGGTGGCGGCGGCCGCGATGGCCCCGCAGGTGCTGGCCATCCTCGGCGTCGTCTACACCGGCAGGTACCGGGCCGCCGCGTTCAACGCGTACGGCCTGACGATGGGGATCGCCGGTATCTTCGGGCAGCTCATCGGCGGTGCCCTGATCCAGTCCGACCTGGCCGGGCTCGGCTGGCGGATGTGCTTCCTGATCAACCTGCCGGTCGGACTGGTGGCGTTGCTGCTGGTGCCCCGGGTGGTCCCGGAGTCCCGGGCCCCGGGCCGGGAACGCCCCGACCTGGTCGGCGCGCTGCTGATCACCCTCGGTCTGGTGGCCACGGTGCTGCCGCTGGTCGAGGGGCGGGAGCGCGGCTGGCCGATGTGGACCTGGCTCAGCCTCGCCGCGGCGGGACCGCTGCTCGCCGTCTTCGCCGCGTACCAGCACCGGCTGGCCGCGCGGGGTGGCGCGCCGCTGATGAACCTGGCGCTGTTCCGGCAGCGCGCGTTCGGCGCCGGCATCGTGACCACGCTGGTCTACTACTCGGGGATGGCGTCGTTCTTCCTGGTCTTCGCCCTCTATCTCCAGCAGGGTCGCGGGCTCAGCGCGCTGGAGGCCGGTCTGATGCTGGTGCCGCAGGGGCTCGGCTTCATGGCCGCGTCCTTCTTCGCCGGCCGGCTGGCGGCCCGACTGGGCCGGCAGGTGCTGGCCGTCGGCGGGGCCGCCCTGGCCCTCGGCGTGCTGGGCCTGGACGTGACCGTGGAGCAGATCGGAATCAGCGGCAATCCGGTGCTGCTGGTGCCGGCCCTGGTGGTCGGCGGCGTCGGGATGGGGCTGGTCATGGCGCCGCTGGCGTCGATCGTCCTGGCCGGGGTGGCGCCACGGCACGTCGGTGCGGCCTCCGGGGCGCTCTCCACCGCGTTGCAGGTGGGCAACTCGGTGGGGGTGGCGCTGATCGGGGTGGTCTTCTACGGCGCGCTGGACGACCGTACGGGCGCCGACCGCTTCCCGCACGCGTACCTGCTCAGCTCGGTGCTGCTGCTGGCCCTCGCCGTGGCGGTGGTGGCCCTGGTGCAGCTGCTGCCCGGACGTCGCGCCCCGGCGCCGGCGCCGGCGTCGGCCACCGCCTGACCGTCCGGCCAAGAACAGGTCGGGGACCGTCCGCGCCGCGGACGGTCCCCGACCTGGCGGTCGGTGGGTCACCAGCGCGGCAGGTCGGTCACCTCCAGCACGGCTGCGGTGAAGCTGAAACCGACGCCGACCCCGATCAGCAGCACGAGGTCGCCCGGGGCGACCAGCTGCCGCTCGAACAGGTGGTTGAGGCCCGCCGGCTGGTCACCCGCGCCGAGATGCCCGACGGTACGGCCGAACTCCCACAGGCTCTTCTTCTCGCCGAAGCCGAGCAGGTCGTAGTTCTCGCCCTGGCCGCCGCCCCGGTGGATGAAGGGCACCACCGCACGGGCGACGTCCTCCGCCCCGACGCCGGCGTCGGCGAGGGCCTCGTCGCGGACCCGGAGCATCTGCGCCTCGATGCGTTCCCAGGAGCCCTCCGCCTCCGGCGTGGCGGCGTGCTCCGCCGCCCGCCGCAGCACCTGCACCGGTGCCTCCTGCCCGGGCGAGGTGCCGAACGGGGTGCTGCCCCGGCCCCACTTCTCCAGGGTGTTGTCCGCCGCCGCCGCGCAGGAGAGCAGCCGGGCCACCCCGGAGCGGGTGGAGAGCGCCAACGCCGTGCCGGCGTCGCCGAAGATCGTGTAGAACTGCGATCCCCACCGGTTGAACGCCGGTGCGGCGAACCGGTCGCCGGTGGTGACCAGCGCGGTCTCGGCGGCCCCGGCGGCGAGCTGGCCGGCGGCCAGGTGCAGGGCGCCCATGCCGCCGTTGGAGCGCTGCTGCACGTCGAAGGCGAGCGCCCGGGCGCCCAGCGACTGGTTGGCCACGTAGCTGGCCGAGGCCCACATGTCCAGGCCCTGGTACCAGAGGCTGGCGTGCAGCAGCAGGTCGTACTCCTCGGGTGGGATGCCGGAGCGGCGGACCGCGACGCGGGCGGCCTCGACCGCCATGTCGGCGGCCGCTGTCTCCTCGGCGACCGTCACCGTGTCGTACCCGAGGTCCCGGTGTGCCTCGTCCACCAGGCCGGCGTCGACGGCCGGCTGGACGGGGACGGCCGGCGGCAGGAAGACACCCGTGCCGGCGATGTGGATGGTCCGGTCGAATCGCACCTCGCACCTCTTCTCGTGTGCGCCCGTCGCGCCGCGACGGGTGGCGGGGGAGGCCGGTCCGGTGCCGCCGCGCGACGCCGCGCGGCGGGCCGGGACCGGCAGCTGCCACGGCAGCGTGGCACCCGGCCCTGACACCACGCTGACGGACCGTCCGCCCAGGTCAGCGGCGGGCCGGGGGCCGCCCGCGATGCGGACGACCCCCGGTGGAAGGGACGGCTCACCAGCGCGGCGGGTCGGTCACCTCGAGCAGGGTGGCGGTGAAGCTGAAGCCGACCCCGACGCCGACCATCAGCACCAGGTCGCCGGGGCCGACCAGCCGGCGCTCCAGCAGGTGGTTCAGGCCGGCGGCCTGGTCACCGGCGCCCAGGTGCCCGACCTCGCGGCCCAGCTCCCAGGTGCTCTTCTTCTCGCCGAAGCCGAGCAGGTCGTAGTTCTCGCCCTGGCCGCCGCCCCGGTGGATGAAGGGCTGTGCCACCCGGGCGACGTCCTCCACCCCGACGCCGGCGTCGGCGAGCACCTCGTCGCGCACCTGGAGGATCCGCGCCTCGATGCGTTCCCAGGAACCCTCCGCCTCCGGGGTGGCGGCGTGCTGCGCGGCGCGCAGCAGCACCGGCACCGGGGCGACCTGTCCCGGTGCGGTGCCGAACGGGGTGCTGCCCCGGCCCCACGGCTCCAGGCCGTTGTCGGCGGCGACCGCCGAGGCGAGGATCCGGGCGAAGCCGGTCCGGGTGGAGAGCGCGATCGCCGTTCCGGCGTCGCCGAACAGCGAGTAGAACTCCGAACCCCACCGGTCGAAGGCGGGCGCGGCGAACCGGTCGCCGGTGGTGACCAGGGCCGCGGTGGCCGCGCCGGTGGACAGGTAGGTGGCGGCCAGGTGCAGCGCGCCCATCCCGCCGTTGGAGCGCTGCTGCACGTCGAAGGCGAGGGCGCCGGTGCCAATCGACCGGTTGGCCACGTAGCTGGCCGAGGCCCACATGTCCAGGCCCTGGAACCAGAGGCTGGCGTGCAGGGCCAGGCCGTACTCGTCCTGCGGCAGGCCCGAGCGGCGGACGGCCACCCGGGCCGCCTCGACCGCCATGTCGACGGCGGAGGTGTCCTCCGCCACGGCGACCGACTCGTAGCCCAGATCGCGGTGGGCCTCGCCGATCAGGCCGGCCGCCACGGCCGGTCGCACAGGTACGACCGGCGGAAGGAAGGTTCCGGTCCCGGTCAGGTAGATGGTCCGCTCGAATCGCACGTCGCACCCTCTTTCGTCTGCGCGGGCCACGGTGGTGACCGGCGCCGGGGCAGTGTCGGAAGTCCCACCGTCCGCCTTCGCACGGTGGTGAAGTTGCGTCGGATGCATCGTGCGGTGCACGCAACATCTGCCCTGCCGGGAACCGGACAGCGGGCTGACCCGGCGCTGACACCGCGCTGACGGGCCCGCCGACCCGGCGGTCAGCCCGACGTCAGGACGGCATCAGGGGTGGTTGTCAGGGTTGACGCACAGGTGTGTCGTCGAAGGAGAGCGCAGCATGACAGCCCAGACACCGACGATCGTGATATCTCCGACCGGGACGTTCGAGGACCTCGCGGCCCGGGTGCGGCGGGCGGGTCTGATGGACGCCACCCACGGCTACTTCACATGGAAGATCGCCTCCAACCTGGCCCTGATGGCCGCGTGCTGGGTCGCGCTGTTCCTGCTCGGGGACTCCTGGTGGCAGCTGGTGGTCGCCGTCGGGCTGGGGCTGGCCTTCGTGCAGACCGGGTTCATCGCCCACGACACCGGCCACAAGCAGATCAGCAAGGCCAAGTCGCAGTCGGAGTTCCTCGGCATCCTGCACATGAACCTGCTGATGGGCACCGCCTACGGCTGGTGGGTCAACCACCACAACCGGCACCACAGCAACCCGAACAACCTCGACCGAGACCCGGACACCCTGCGCCGGCAGGTCATCTTCCACGTCACCGAGATGCCGGTGAAGGGGACGACGAGGTTCCGCCGGTTCGTCATCCGCTTCCAGTCGATCATGTTCTTCGTGCTGCTCGGCCAGGAGGCGTGGCGGCTGCACGCCTCCGGCTTCAAGGCTGCCCGGGCCGGGCAGCTCCGGTCGCCGCGACTGGAGCTCGGCCTGGTGCTGGTGCACGCGGTGCTCTTCACCGGGGCGGTCTTCCTGGCCATGTCGCCGCTGAAGGCGCTCGTGTTCATCCTGCTCAACCAGGCCATCTTCGGCTTCTACCTGGGCGCCGTCTTCGCCCCGAACCACAAGGGCATGGTGGTGCACCACAACGACGTCGAGCTGGACTGGCTGCACCGGCAGGTACTCACCTCACGCAACATCCGCTCCACCCGGTTCACCGACTTCATGTACGGCGGGCTGAACTACCAGATCGAGCACCACCTGTTCCCGAGCATGCCCCGGGGCAACCTGCGCAAGGTCCGGCCGATGGTGATCGAGTACTGCCGTGAGCACGACATCCCGTACTACGAGGTGCCGGTGTGGCGGTCGTACCTGGAGGTGGCCCGCTACCTGGGCAAGGTCAGCGATGACGCCCGCAGCGGCCCCACCGTGGTCGCCCCCGCCACGGCCTGACCCACCGTCCGCCGCCGCCGGCGCCGCCCACCACCGGGCGGCGCCGGCGGCGTCCGCGCGCCCGTCACCGTGCCGGCCAGGACGGCACCCGACCTCGGCCGTCCTTTCGAGCTGATGTCGCAGACGATTCACGGCAGCCCGCTTCCCGGGCTCCCCGCGGGAGCCGCCACCGGCCCCCGACGCCGAGTCGTTCACGACATCAGCTCGACAGGGGGCGCACCGACACCATCGGAGCCCGCCGGGGAGCGCGGAGCGGCCCGGACACGCCGCGGCGGCCGCCGACCCGGGGGAGGGCGCGGCGGCCGCCGGCGGCGACGGTCACTGTGGCAGGTTGTCGTGCCGGAACCCGAGGCGTACGGCGCCGGCCAGCGAGCGCAGCGAGGCGGCCACCGCGGACCGGGTCCGCTCCGGGGCGATGATCTCGTCGACGGAGAGCCGTTCGGCCGGGAGGTGCGGCGCCATCGCCTCGGCGCGGTAGCGCTCCACCAGCTCCGCCTGGCGGTGCGGGGCGTCCCGCAACTCCCGGCGGAAGATGACGTCCACCGCCGCGTCCGCGCCCATCACCGCCATCTCCGCGTCCGGCCAGCAGAAGACCGCGTCGGCGCCGAGCGAGCGGGAGTTCATCACGATGTACGCCCCGCCGAACGCCTTGCGCAGCACCACCGTCACCCGGGGCACGGTCGCCTCGGCGAAGGCGTACAGCAGCTTGGCGCCCTTGCGGATCACCCCGCCGGACTCCTGCTTGCTGCCGGGCAGGAAACCGGGGGTGTCGACCAGCACCACCAGCGGCAGCCCGAACGCGTCGCAGAGCCGGACGAACCGGGCGCCCTTCTCCGAGGAGGCGATGTCGAGCACCCCGGCCAGCGCCATCGGCTGGTTCGCCACCACGCCCACCGGCCGCCCCTCGATCCGGGCGAAGCCGGTGACCAGGTTGCGGGCGTAGCGGGGTTGCAGCTCCAGGAAGCTGCCGGCGTCGACGACACCGCGCACCACCCTGCGTACGTCGTAGCTGGCCCGCGGATTGTCCGGCAGGGCCGGCATCGCCTCGGCCGGCGCGGGCACCCCCATCGGCGCCGGCTCCCAGCACGAGCCCGGCAGGTACGACAGCACCTGGCTGGCCAGCTCCAGCGCCCCGGCGGCATCGTCGGCGACCAGGTGGGCCAGCCCCGAGTGCCGGGAGTGCACGTCGGCGCCGCCCAGGTCGGCGGCGGTCACGTCCTCCCGGGTGACGGCCTGCACCACCCGCGGCCCGGTGAGGAACATGTGCGCACCGGTACGCCGCATGATGACGATGTCGGTCAGCGCGGGGGAGTACGCGGCCCCGCCGGCGCACGGGCCGAGCACCACGCTGACCTGCGGCACCCGCCCGGAGAGCCGGACGTTGCCGTGGAAGATCCCGCCGTACCCGTCGAGGGCCGCCACCCCTTCCTGGATCCGCGCCCCACCGGAGTCGATGATTCCGACCACCGGGGTGCGGGCCCGCTCGGCCTGGCGCATCACCTGAAGGATCTTCGCGGCGTGCATCTCGCCGAGCGAGCCGCCCAGCGCGCCGGGATCCTGCGCGAAAAGTCCGATCGGCCGGCCGGCGATCCGGGCGTGGCCGGTGACCACCCCGTCGCCCGCCGGCCGCTTCCGCGCCATGTCGAAGGCCACCGTCCGGTGCCGGACCCGGCTGCCGAACTCCTCGAAGGACTCGGGATCGACAAGCGCCTCGATCCGGGACCGGGCGTCGGCGAGTGGCGGCGGGGCGGCCTCCGCCGCGGCCGGTGGGGCGCCGGCCATGGCGGCCGGGCCGGAAGGTCCGAGCCCGGCTTCCGTGGTGGGCCGGGCGACCAGTGGTCGCATCCGGTGCACCGGCAGGCCGGACGTGGTGTCAGCGATCATCGTGGCTCCCCTTAGGAACGAGAGGGGGCCGACCGGGGCGCGGGTGTCGCGAACGGATCGGTCACCCCGCCACGATCCTGTCGGCACCGGCTGACGCCGCTCTGACGGTCGCCTTACACGCCGACCGTGCTCCTCAGTGGACCGAACGCAGGAAGTCCACCGTCGCGGCGTCCGCCGGCAGGAACGACTCGATGGTCATCTCCGCCACGGTGACGTCCATCGGCGTGCCGAAGGTCGTCACCGTGCTGATGAAGGAGAGCTCCCGGTCGCCGTGGCGCAGCCGCAGCGGCACCGCGATCGCCCCGCCGCCGGCCGGCTCCGGCTCGGCGCGCTGCGGGCACGGGTAGTCGAGGACCTCCTCGTGCAGCGCGGTCAGCTCCTCGTCGCCGGTCATCGCCACCTGGCGGCGCAGCCGCTCCAGCAGGTGCTCGCGCCACTGGGCGAGGTTGACGATCCGGGGCGCCATGCCGTCCGGGTGCAGGCTGGCCCGCAGCACGTTCATCGGCGGGGCCAGCAGCCGGGGATCCACCCCCTCGGCCAGCACCGCGATGCTCGCGTTCGCGTCGACCACGTTCCAGCCCCGGTCCAGCACCACCGCCGGATAGGGCTCGTAGCCGACCAGCACCTGCCGGACCGCCTCCCGGACCACCGACAGGGCCGGCGACTCCAGCGAGTTCTCGGTGTAGACGGGGGCGTAGCCGGCCGCCATCAGCAACTGGTTGCGCTCCCGCAGCGGCACCGCCAACTGCTCGGCGAGCCGGATCACCATCTCCCGGCTCGGTGTGGAACGCCCGGTCTCCACGAAACTGAGATGCCGGGTGGAGATCTCGGCCTGCAACGCCAGCTCCAGCTGGCTGAGCCGACGCCGTTCCCGCCAGTGTCGCAGCAGCTGCCCCACCGGCCGCACCCGTTGGCTCGTTTGCGTCATCACTTCATCACCCCGCGCTGACGATACTGAGCTGTTCCAACGATGGGAACCCAGCTTCGTGACATCGGCGCGTCGTACCAGCCACAGCGGACGGCAGCGATCAGCGCCGTGTCAGCACAGCGTCAGGTCACCTCGCTTGAATCGCCAGGTGAGCGCGGCGTACCCGCCGTGCCGGAGCGCAGGTTCCGCGCGGATCGGGACCGTCTGCCCAGGAGGAGACCGCCGTGGTCGACACCGTACGCGCCGACGACACCGTCGCGCCGCCCGCCGACAGCACCCGCACGCCCGCCGTCGCGCGGATCGCCGCGCTCGCCCCGTCCGAGCGGCGCGACGCGCTGGAGGCGCTGGTCGCCCAGGAGGTCCGCACGGCGCTGCTGATGACCGACGACGAGGAGCTGCCGCACGACGTCAGCTACTTCGACCTGGGGATGACCTCGCTGCTCATCACCGAGGTCAAGTCCCGGCTGGAGCGGCTGCTCGGCCGCACCATCAACGCCAACGTGCTGTTCAACCAGCCCACCGTGGGCCGGCTGCTCGACCACCTCGCCGAGGACCTGCTGGCCGACGTGCTCGTCGCGCCACCGGCCGCGCCGACGCCGGCGCGCGCCGCGGCGCCGGCCGACGACCGGGCGCTGGTCGACGACGTCCTGCGTGACCTCTACCGGGCCTGACCGCCCACCCCAGCTGACCAGGAGGAACGGCAGTGCCTGAGAATCCGGCCCCCGGGCGTGACGAGCTGGCCTCCGCCTTGGAGACCGTCGACCGCCAGCAGGAGACCATCCGAGCGTTGCTGCGGGAGAAGTACGAGCCGATCGCCATCGTCGGAATCGGCCTGCGCTTCCCCGGCGGCAGCAACACGCCGGACGAGTTCACCGAGTTCCTCCGCGAGGGCCGCTCCGGCATCCGGCCGGTGCCCGAGGACCGGTGGGACACCGCCGGGCTCTCCACCGACGACCCGGACGCCAAGGGGCGGATCCGGATGGCCGGCGGTGGTTTCCTCGACCGGATCGACGAGTTCGACGCGCAGTTCTTCAACATCTCGCCCAAGGAGGCGCCGTACGTCGACCCGCAGCAGCGGATGCTGCTGGAGACGGCGTGGGAGGCGCTGGAGCACGCCAACATCGACCCCACCGTGCTGCGCCGCGGCAACGGCGGCGTGTACGTCGGCGCCAGCTCCATCGACTACGCGCTGGAGATGGAGGCGCTGCCGTACGAGCAGCTCTCCGGGCACCTGGCCGCCGGCATCACGCTCTTCCCGCTCTCCGGCCGGCTGTCGTACTTCCTCGGCTGGCACGGGCCCAGCATGACCGTGGACACCGCCTGCGCGTCGTCGCTGACCGCCCTGCACGTGGCGGTCGAGGGGCTGCGCCGGCAGGAGTGCGACATCGCCCTGGCCGGCGCGGTGAACGCCCTGCACCACCCGCGGGTGCCGGTCATCTTCACCCACGCCAACATGCTCGCGCCGGACGGGCAGTGCAAGACCTTCGACGACGGCGCCGACGGCTACGTACGCGCCGAGGGCTGCGGCGTGCTGGTGCTCAAGCGCTTCTCCGACGCCCGCCGCGACGGCGACCGGATCCTCGCCCTGGTCCGCGGCACGGCGGTCGGCCAGGACGGCGACAGCGCCGGGCTGACCGTCCCCAACGGCACCGCCCAGGAGATGGTGATGCGGGCGGCGATCACCGCCGCCGCGCTGCGCCCCGCCGACATCCAGTACGTCGAGGCGCACGGCACCGGCACTCCGCTGGGCGACCCGATCGAGCTGGGCGCGATCAGCGACGTCTTCGCCGACTCGCACACCCCGCAGCGGCCGGTGGTGGTCGGCTCGGTGAAGACCAACCTGGGTCACATGGAGCCGGTCGCCGGGATCGTCGGTGTGATCAAGACGGTGCTGCAACTGCGGGAGAGCACGATCTTCCCGCACCTGAACTTCCGTACCCCGTCCGGGCGGATCCCCTGGCAGAGCTCCCCGGTCACCATCCCCACCGAGTGCCGGCCCTGGGTCGGCGAGCCGAAGCGGGGGCTGGTCAACAGCTTCGGCTTCGCCGGCACCATCTCCGCCGCCGTGATCGAGGAGGCGCCCCCGGTCGCCGCGCCCGCGCCCCCGGCGGACGGCGCGGACGCGGGCCCGCAGGTGCTCACCCTCTCGGCGAAGACGAAGGCCGCGCTGCGCGGGCAGGTCGAGCGCCACCGCCGGTACGCCGACCGGCACCCCGACCTCTCCGTGGCCGACCTCTGCCACACCGCGAACACCGGCCGGGCACACCACGCGTTGCGGGTGGCCGGCGTGGTCCACGACCACGCCTCGCTCACCGCCCTGCTGGACAGGCAGGCCACCACCCTCGACGAGCAGGGCGCCCGCGCCGGGGACCTGCGCAAGTCGGTCTTCCTCTTCGCCGGCCAGGGCTCGCAGTACGTCGGCATGGGCGCCGCCCTCTACGACCGGTTCCCGGTGTTCCGCACCCACGTCGACGAGTGCGACGCCCTCTTCGCCCCGCACCTGGGCCGCTCGATCCGGGACATGATGCTCGGCGTCCACCCGGACGCCGACGAGATCAACCTGACCCTCTACACCCAACCCGCGCTCTTCACCCTCGAGTACGCCCTGGCCAGGCTCTGGCTCTCCCTCGGGGTGCGCCCCGGGGCGATGATCGGGCACAGCATCGGCGAGGTGGTGGCCGCCGCGGTCGCCGGCCTGTTCGACCTGCCGGACGCGGTGAAGCTGGTCGCCGTGCGGGCCCGGCTGATGCAGTCGGTCTCCGCCCCCGGCGGGATGGCCGCCGTGGCCGCTCCCGTCGACGAGGTGGCCCCGCTGCTCGCCGACCACCCCGACCTGTCGCTGGCCGCGGTCAACTCGCCGCAGCAGTGCGTGGTCTCCGGCGGCCGGGCGTCGCTGGACGCGGTGGTCGCCGAGCTCACCTCGCGTGGCCTGCGGGTCCGCGAGCTGGCGGTGTCGCACGCCTTCCACTCGCCGCTGATGACCGAGGTCTTCGACGAGTTCCGGGCCGCCCTGGCCGACATCGAGTTCCGCGAGCCGACCCTGACCCTGATCTCCAACCTGACCGGCGCGGTGGCCCGCCCCGCCGAGCTCGCCGACCCCGACTACTGGGTACGCCACATCGGCGAGGCGGTGAACTTCCAGGCCGGCATGGAGACCATCGGCCGCCGCGGCCGGCACGTGTTCATCGAGATCGGCCCGTCGGCCGCGCTGATCTCCCTGGCCCGGCAGTGCGTCGACCCCGACCAGCACCGCTGGCTGCGCAGCCTGCACCCGGAGGACACCGACGGGCGCACGCTGCTCACCGCCGTCGCCCAGGCGTACACCGCCGGGTTGTCGCTGAACTGGGCCGGCCTGCACGAGGGGCGGCCGGCCCGCCGGATCGACCTGCCCACGTACGCCTTCGACCGCAGGCGGTACTGGCTGCCGGTGGAGCAGAACCGGCACGGCCGTGGCGGCGGGCTCGGCGACGGGGTGGCGGCCCACCCGCTGCTCGGCGCCGAGGTCACCACCGACGCGCAACGGGCGACCGGTACCCGGGAGTTCCACGCCGTGCTCTCGGCCGCCCGGCCGGCGTTCCTCGGCGAGCACCTGGCCGGCGGGCGGGCCGTGGTGCCGCTGTCGGCGTTCCTGGAGACGCTGCTCGCCCTCGCCGACACGGTCCGCGGGCACACCCGGGGCGTGCTGCGCGACGTGCAGCTGCGCGAACCGGTCCGGCTGCCGGAGAACGGCACCCTTGAGCTGCGTACCCGGTGGAGCGCCGGCGCGGACGGCGCGGCCACGGTCGACGTGCTCACCGCGCCCGGCGGGGACGGCGACGAGCGGCTGGTGCTGACCGCCGTGCTGGCCGCCGCCGACGCGACCCGGCCGGCGATCGACCCCGCCGACCTGCCGGCCGGGGCGGCCGGACCGGAGTCGCCGACGGCGGCCGGTGACGAGCTGCACGCCCGGCTGGCCGAGGGCGGCCTGGAGCTGGGCGCGGCCTTCCGGCGGGTGGAGACGCTCGAGCGGCCGGCGTCGGACCTGCTGGCCGCCGAACTGACCGGGCTGCCCGGCGGCGCCGCCGAGCACGTCCCCCCGGCGCTGCTGGAGTCGGCGCTGCACGTGGCGAACGCGCTCGACGGCGACGAGCCGGCGGCCGTACCGGTGGGGGTTGGCCGGCTGTCGGTGCACCGCAAGCCGCGGGCGCAGCGGCTGCGGGTGCTGTGCCGGCCGGCCGGCGAGCCGGACGCCGACGGCGGCTGGAGCGCCGACCTGGTGCTCCTCGACGACGACGGGCCGGTCCTCGCCGCCGAGGGGGTGCGCTTCGCGCCGCTGGCCGACTGGCTCTCCGACGCCCGGCGGGACTTCTACCACGAGCTGACCTGGCAGCCCTCCGACGAGGGTCCGCAGCCGGCGGGCGCGGCCCGGCACGTGCTGGTGCTCGGCGCCGGCCCGGACCGGTTCACGCCGGTCGCCGACCGGCTCGACGCCGCCGGCGCCCGGCTCACCTTCGCCGCCTCCGCCGACGAGGTGGCGGCCGCGGTGCGCGGCCAGGACGTCACCGACGTGGCCTGGTTCTGGCGCACCGACGGCGCCGGTGGCCTCGACGCCGCCGGCCTGCGCGCCGAGTGCGCGGACAACTACCAGGACCTGCTGGCGCTGCTCGGCATCCTCGCCGCCGAGGGGTTCGGCCGCAACCAGCGGCTCTGGCTGGTCACCACCCGCGCCCAGGTGCTCCCCGGTGACGTGCCCGGCGACGGCGCCGAACTGGCCGCCGCGACCCTCTGGGGCTTCGGGCACGTGCTGCTCAACGAGCACCCGACCTACCGGGTCACCCTGGTCGACCTGCCGGAGACCGCCGACGCGGCGGGCAGCCTGGTCGACGAGTGGTACACCCCGGACGCGGGGAACTTCCAGGTCGCGTACCGCGCCGGCGGGCGGCACGTGCGGCGGCTGCTGCCCGCGCAGGTGCCGCCACCGGCCCGGGACCGGCTCGCCGAGCTGGTCGACGGCGAACACACCTACCTGGTCACCGGTGGTCTGGGCGCGCTCGGCCTGGTCACCGCCGAGAAGCTGGTCGACCTCGGGGCCCGGCACATCGCCCTGGTCGGCCGCCGGTCGGCGCCCTCGCCCGAGGTGGCCGAGCTCCACGACCGGCTGCGCGGGCGGGCCGAGGTGACCGTGCACCAGGGCGATCTGGCCGAGCCGGCCGACGTGGCCCGGATCGCCGCCGCGCTGCGCGCCGGCGACCACCCGGTCGGCGGCATCGTGCACGCCGCCGGCCTGCTCGACGACCGGCCGGTGGCCGGCCAGACCTGGGAGAGCATCGACGCCCTGTTCCGCTCCAAGGTGTACGGCAGCTGGCTGCTGCACGAGGCCGCGCGGGACTTCGAGCAGCTGCGGTTCTTCGTCGGCTACTCCTCGGCCGCCTCGGTGGTCGGCGGGGTCAGCCAGTCCAACTACGCGGCGGCCAACGCGTACCTCGACGGGCTGATGCGCTGGCGGGCCGCCCAGGGGCTGCCCGGCCTGGCCGTCAACTGGGGACCGTGGTCGGAGGTGGGCATGTCGGCCCGGCTCAGCGCCCCGCACGTACGGGCGCTGGAGAACGAGGGCATCCGGTTCTTCGGGCCGGCCCGGGCGCTGCGGGCGCTGACCGCGCTGCTCGCCGGCTCCGCCCCGCAGATCGCGGTCGGCGAGTGCGACTGGGAGAAGTTCGTGCCGGCCAAGCCGGTCGGCAACGCCCTCTACGAACGGCTGGTGGCGACCGAGGGACGGGCCGCCCCGACGCTGGACCTGGCGGCGCTGCTGGCGAAGCCGCGCCACGAGCGGGTCGCCGCCCTGGCCGACCTGGTCCGGACCCGGGTCGCCGCGGTGCTGCACCTCGACGACGTCGACGCCGTGCAGCCGCACCTGGAGTTCGTCCAGCTGGGCCTGGACTCGCTGATGGCGGTCGAGCTGAAGAACGGGCTGGAGTCGGCGGTGCGCGTCCCGCTGGCCGCGTCGGTCGCCTTCGACCACCCGTCGGTCGAGCAGCTCGCCGAGTTCCTGGACCGGCAGCTGGTGCCGGAGCCGGCCGTCGCCGCCGCCCCCTGACCCGTCCCCACGATCGGAGCCGTCATGACCCGTACGACGATCGACACGTTGACCGCGGCGTCCGCGGCCAACGCCGCCGCCCACCCGGACGACACCGCGGTGATCTGCGAGGACCGCAGCCTTACCTTCGGGCAGCTGCACGCGGCGAGCAACCGGACAGCGCACGCGCTGCTCACCGCCGGGTTGCGCCGGGGCGCCCGGGTGGCGTTCCTCGGCAAGGAGTCCGAGCACTACTACGACCTGGCCCTGGGCTGCGCCAAGGCGGGCCTGGTGCTGGTGCCGATCAACTGGCGGCTGACCGCCGTGGAGGTCGACCACATCGTCCGGGACTCCGGCGCGGAGCTGCTCTTCGCCGAGGGCGAGTACCTGCCGGTGGTGGAGCGGATCCGGGGCGAGCTGCCGGGGCTGCGCGGGGTGGTCCAGGTCGACTCGGCGACCGACCGGGGCGCCGGCCTGGCCGCGTGGAAGGCCGGGGCGTCCGCCGCTGACCTGGATCCGGGGACCGGGCGGGACGACCCGGTGGTGCAGCTCTACACCAGCGGCACCACCGGCCTGCCCAAGGGCGCGATGCTGGCCCACCGCAGCTTCTTCGCCTTCCCGGAGGCGGCCGGGGAGGGCATCCGGGACTGGATCGACTGGCGGCCCGGCGACGTCAGCCTGATCGCGCTGCCCGGGTTCCACATCGCCGGGTTCGCCTGGTTCATGCACGGCTTCGTGGCCGGGGTGCCGAACGTGGTGATGCGCGCCTTCGTCGCCCAGGACGCCGTACGCCTGATCGCCCGGCACCGGGTCAGCGTCACCTACATGGCCCCGGCCATGTTGCAGATGCTGCTCGCCGAGCCGGAGGTCACCAGGGAGACGTTCCGGTCGCTGCGCAAGGTCACCTACGGCGCGGCGCCCATCTCCGAGTCGCTGCTGGAGCAGTGCCTGGAGATGATGGACTGCGACTTCGCCCAGATCTACGCCAGCACCGAGACCGGCAGCGTGGCGGTCTGCCTGCGCCCGGTCGACCACGTCAAGGGCAGCCCGCGGATGCGGTCGGCGGGGCTGGCCTGCCCCGGGGTCGAGATCAAGATCGTCGACGGCGACGGCCACGTGCTGCCGCCGAGGGAGATCGGCCAGGTCTGCCTGCGGACCGGCGCCCGGATGCTGGGCTACTGGAACCTGCCCGAGGCGACGGCGAAGACGCTGGTCGGGGAGTGGCTGCACATGGGCGACGCCGGCTACCTCGACGAGGACGGCTACCTGTTCCTCTGCGACCGGATCAACGACACCATCATCGTCGCCGCGCAGAACATCTACCCGGCCGAGGTGGAGCGGGCGATCGGCGACCACCCGGCGGTGGCCGACGTCGCCGTGGTCGGCGTGCCGCACGAGAACTGGGGCGAGGCGGTGCACGCCTGCGTGCTGCTGCGCGAGGGCCACCAGGTGACCCCGCGGCAGCTGATGCTCTTTCTCAAGGGCCGGATCGCCGACTTCAAGATCCCGGTCGGTTACACCGTCGTGGACGACCTGCCCCGCAACCCGTCCGGGAAGATCCTGCGCCGCACGGTCCGCGAGCGCCTGCTGGCCGTACCCGCGGCCGCCTGACCGGGCACCCCGCCCGCCGCGCATCCCCGCCTCGAACAAGGACGGAACGAGATGACCAACGCACAGTCGCAGCCCCGCGTCGGGGTGCTGCTACCGACCCGGGAACTGGCGATGACCGGCGAGTTCAGCGCCGCGCCCCTGCTGGACTTCGCCCAGCAGGCCGAGGAGCTGGGCTTCGACTCGCTCTGGACGGGCGACTCGCTGTTCGCCCGGCCCCGACTGGACCCGCTGGTGGTGCTCGCCGCGGTGGCGGCGGCCACCTCCCGGGTGACCATCGGTACCGCGGCGATCACCGCCGTGCTCCGCCCACCGCTGATCGGCGCCAACATGATTGCCAGCCTGGACCAGGTGGCCCGGGGCCGGCTCACCCTCGGCGTCGGCGCCGGGTTCCCGGTGCCGCAGACCGAGGAGGAGTTCGAGCAGCTCGGCATCCCGTTCACCGGCCGGGCCGGGCGGCTCGACGACACGGTGGCGCTGTGGCGGGCCGCCTGGGCGAGCCGCACCGGCGGTGGGCCGGACTTCACCGGCCGGCACGCCGTCGGGCGGGGACTGGACCGACTGCCCCCGCCGGCCACCCCGCAGGGCCCGCCGGTCTGGCTGGCCAGCAGCGACACGCCCCGGGTGCTGGCCCGGGTCGCGGAACGCTACGACGGCTGGATGCCGTTCCTGCCCACCCCGCAGGCGTACGCGGCGGGCTGGCAGCGGATCGGTGAGCTGGCCGCCGAGCGGGGGCGCCCGGAGGGGTCGATCACCGGCGCCTTCTACGCCACGATCAACGTGAACCCGGACCGGCTGCGGGCCGAGGAGGAGCTGGAGGAGTACGTCCAGCACTACTACGGCCGCCCGCTGGGCTTCATGGCGCAGATCCAGGCGTACGGCAACGGCACGGCCGAGGAGTGCGCCGAGTGGCTCGCCGGCTACGTCCGGGCGGGCGCCCGGCACCTGGTGATCCGGATCGGTTCGCTGCAACCGGCCACCCAGCTCAAGGAGATCGCCGAGGTGCTGGTGCCGGCGCTGCGGGGGCTCGCGTGACCGCCCCGACGAACGCCACCGGCGTCACCGGTGCGGGCGGGCGCTGGTTCGAGCCGACGGAGATCGACCCGGACACCACGCTGCGGCTGTTCCTGTTCCCGCACGCCGGCAGCGGCGTCTCCATCTACCGGGACTGGGGTGGGCTGCTGCCGCCGTCGATCGCGTACCAGTGCGTCCAGCTGCCGGGCCGGCAGCAGCGTCGCGGGGAGCCGGCGTTCACCGAGATGGAGCCGCTGCTCGACGCGCTGCGCGAGACGATCGCCGCCGAGCTGGACGAGCGCCCGTACGCCTTCTTCGGGCACTGCATGGGCGCCCAGCTGGCGTACCGGCTGGCGGCCATGCTGGTGGCCGACGGCGAGCGGCCGCCGGTGCTGGTGGCCGCCTCCGGGTGGGCGCCGGAGGGGTTCCGCACGCCGACCATGGAGCACGCCCGGCTGCCGGAGGAGGATCTGCGGCAGTGGATCGTCGACCTGGGCTCGCTGCCGGCCGACGTCATGCACGACGAGGAGCTGCTGGCCATGGTCATCCCGACGCTCCGGGCGGACCTGGCGGTCTGCGCCACCGCCGTGGACCGGGAGGAGAGGGTGCCCTGCCCGGTGGTCTCCTACGGCGGTCGCTCGGATCCGCTGATGTTCCCCGGGGCGATGGCGTCCTGGCAGGATCGCACCGTGAACTACCTCGGCAACAGCGAGTTCCCCGGTGGACACTTCTACATCGAGGAACATGCGTTGACCGTGACGTCCGACCTGGTCCGGCACCTGCAACGGCTGGTGGCCGCGGCGCGGTGACGGACCCGACGCCGGGCACGGCGGCGGCCGCGGGCAGCGGCCGCCGCCGTCGTGCGCCGGCCCACCACCTTCACCCGAGGGAGTACGACATGACCACTTCACCGGTACGCCGCCTCGACCCGCAGGAGCTGCTGCGGCTGACCCCGTTCGCCGCGACCGTGGGCATCGAGTTCGACCGGCTCGACCCGGAGGAGGTGACCGCCCGGCTGCCCTGGGCGCCGGAGCGCTGCACCGCCGGCGGGGTCCTGCACGGCGGGGCGCTGGTGACCCTGGGTGACGCCGCGGCCGGGGTGTGCGCGTTCCTCAACCTGCCCGCCGGGTCGACCGGCACCACCACCATCGAGTTGAAGACGAACTTCCTGCACGCCGTGCGCGCCGGGGTGGTGACCGCGACGGCCCGCCTGCTGCACCTGGGCCGGACGGTGTCCGTCATCCAGACCGACCTGTTCGACGACACCGCCACCCGGGTCGCCCAGGTCACCCAGACCCAGGCCATCCTGCGCTGACCCGCACCGCCCCGGCCTTCCGCGGCCGACCTGCCCGGTGGACCGTGCGGTCGGTCGTGGACCGCGCGGCCGCCGACCGCTGGGCAGACGACCTCCGGCAAGCTGATCGCCGAGCCGCCCACCGCTGGCCCGCCGCGGTCCTCGGATCGGTCGGGCCGCAAAGTGGACAGCTCCGCGAGCGTGATACCTCAGAGGAATAATGATGACTCCGAGGTATCACGCTCGAACCGGTCATTACTCTCTGACGCTGGCTACTCTCCGTCACCCGGTGCCGCTCGTCGGCCCACCCCCTCAATGTGGGCGTCGACTGCCCGGCACCGGACGCCCGGACATGCCACACGCTGTTGCATCGCCGGGGACGGGGGAGGCCTGGCTGGACCCCGGGCGGTGGGAGCCGCTGCGCATGGGTGGTCCGGCCGGTCGACGTGCCGCCGCCGCCACCCTCGGCAGCACCGGGACCAGGCGGAAGGCGGGGTCGCGCACCTCGTCCTGGACAGGGCAGAGCTCCCGAGCGCGGCTGGGCCCGGCGTGACGTCACCGTCGCGCCGGGCCTCTCCCGTTCCGGCATGACCTCGCCGTCGCGCCGGGCCTCTCCGGTGTCGGGCAGCCGACCGCGGCCAGCCGGCCGGGTGGGCCGTCAGCCGACCGCGGCGACCCCGGCCTCCGGTCGGGTGGGCGCCCCGGCGGTGGTGTCGTCCCCGGGCACGTCGGTCTCGACGGCGCCCAGGGCGGCGTACCGGGCCGGGCGGTTGGCGCGCATCCACAGCGCGTACCCGATGCCGGCCACCGCGAGCATCGGCAGCAGCCAGGGCAGCGCGTTGATCACCGGCGACGTCGACCCGGTGAGCACCGAGAAGTTCGTCACCACCAACTCGACCGCGGCGATCAGCCCGAGGGCGCCCAGCCCGGGCGCCACCAGGGTCCGCCACCAGTGCCGGTCGGCTCGGCCCCGGAAGAACGCGATCACGGCCAGCGCCGCCCCGGCCTGGAGCACGATGATGCCCAGGGTGCCCAGCCCGACCATGCTGGTCGCCAGGTTCGTGTACGGGTGCAGCCCGGCCAGCGAGAAGACCGCCAGCACCACGGTGGTGAGCACGGTCTGGCTGACGCTGGCCCGGTGCGGGGAGAGGTGCCGGGCGTGCACCGCGCCCAGCCCGGTCGGCAGCACCCCCTCGCGGCCGAAGACGTAGGCGTACCGGTTGGCGGCGTTGTGCAGCGCCAGCATCGCGGCCAGCAGGCTGGTGACCAGCAGGATCTGCATCACCGCGGTCAGCGCCGGGTCCACGTTGGCGTCGCTGACCGTGAAGAAGAGGTTGCCCAGCTGGTCACCGGCCACCTCGCTCACCCGCTCGGGCCCGATCGCGCCGACCGCCGCCCAGCTGGTGAAGGCGTAGAAGACGGCGATCAGGCCGACCGAGGCGTACGTGGCCAGCGGGATGCTGCGCGCCGGGTTCCGGGTCTCCTCGCCGTAGAGGGCGGCGGACTCGAAGCCGATGAACGAGATGAAGGCGAACATCATCGCCACCCCGACGCCGCCGCTGAGCACCACCGACGGGTCGAACGAGGCCGCCGGCAGTGCCGCCCCGCCGTGGTGGGCCAGGATGCCGACGTCGAGTACGGCCAGCACCCCGATCTCGGCCACCATCAGCAGCGACAGCACCCGCGCGCTGAGGTCGATCTGCCGGTAGCCGAGCACCCCGACCACGAGTACGGCGAAGGCGGCGCACGCCTGCCAGGGCACGGCCACGCCGAGCGCCTCCAGCACCAGCTGGGCGAAGTAGCCGAACGCGCCGGCCAGCCCGATCGCCACCGCGTTGTACGACACGATCGCGATCGCCCCGCCGGCCACCGCCACGGGCTTGCCGAGCCCCTGGACCAGGTAGGTGTAGAAGCCACCGGCGTGCACGATCCGCCGGCTCATCGCCGCGTACCCGACGGAGAAGCAGAACAGGGTGATGCCGGCGAAGACGAACATGGCCGGTACGCCGGCGCCGTTGCCGATCGCGAACGCGAGCGGCACGGTGCCGACCATGGCGGCCAGCGGCGCGGCCGCCGCCACCACCAGAAACACGATCTTCGAGGTGCTCAGGGTCGGTCGGAGGTTCCGTCCGTCGACCGCGGTGTGGGGGTTGGGCATGACCGTCACCAATCACTGAAAGGGGGTGTGGTGTGACGTGGCTCAGGCGGCGCGGAACGCCAGGACGGCGTTCTGGCCGCCGAAGCCGAAGGAGTTGCTCAGCGCGAGGTCGATCCGGCGATGGGTGGGCTTGGCCGCCACGTCCAGGTCGATCTCCGGGTCGAGGGTGGTCAGGTTGGCCGTCGGCGGGACCAGGCCCCGCTCGACGGCGAGCACGGTGAACACGGCCTCCACCGCGCCGGCCGCGCCGAGGCAGTGACCGGTGACGCCCTTGGTCGAGGTGACCAGCGCCCCGGTGTCGCCGAGGACCCGCCGCAGCACCCGGGCCTCGGTGACGTCGTTGAGCGGCGTGGAGGTGCCGTGGGCGTTGACGTGGTCCACCGCCTCCGGCTCGGCGCCGGCGTCGGCGAGCGCCCCTCGGATCGCCAGTTCGAAACCGCGCCCCTGGGGGTCGGGGGCGGTGACGTGGTGGGCGTCGGCGGAGGCGCCGTAGCCGGCGACCAGCGCCCGCACCCGGGCGCCCCGGGCCCGGGCGTCGGCGACCCGCTCCAGCACCAGCACGCCGGCGCCCTCACCGGCGACGAAGCCGTCCCGGTCGACGTCGAACGGGCGGGACGCCCGCGCCGGGTCGTCGAGCCGGCCGGAGAGGGCGCCCATCTGCGCGAAGCCGGCCATCATCAGCGGGGTGACCATCGCCTCGCTGCCGCCGGTGACCACGACGTCGCAGCGGTCCAGGGCGAGCAGGTCGCGGGCCACCCCGACGGCGCTGGTGCCCGAGGCGCAGGCGGTGGCCACCACCAGGCTGGGGCCCCGGGCGCCCAGCTCGATGGCGACCGTGCCGGCGACCATGTTGGCGAGCTGCATCGGCAGCAGCAGCGGGGACACCCGGCCCGGGGACTCGGCCAGCAGCACCCGCATCTGCTCCTCCACGGTGGCCGTGCCACCGGCGGTGTTGCCGAGCACCACGCCGACCCGTGCGCCGTCCCAGGCGCCCGGGTCGAGCCCGGCGTCGGTCACCGCCTCCCGGGCCGCGACCAGCGCGAACTGGACGAACCGGTCCAGCCGCCGGGCGCGGCGCGCGGTGAGCAGCGCGGCCGGGTCGAAGCCCGGCACCCGGCAGGAGATGGTCACCGGGTTGCCGGCCAGGACCGGGTCCGCTGCGGCGGTCGGCGCCCCCGCGCAGACCCGCTCCCAGCCGGCGTCGACGCCGACGCCCGCGGGGCAGACCAGGCCCAGCCCGGTGACGGCGACGGCGGGGATCGGCATCAGATCCTCGCCGTCCGGCTCTCGACCAGGCGGACGATCTCGTCCAGGCGCTGCGCCTCGGCCAGCTCCACGTCGGAGACCTGCGCCCCGAGCTCCTTCTCGATGACCAGGGAGAGCTCGACGGTGTCCAGCGAGTCCAGCTCCAGGCCCTTGAGCGTGGAGTCCGGGGCGATCTCGCCCGGGTCGATCTGGAACTTGCTGGCGACGATGTCCTTCAGCTGCTCGTACACGGTGGGTCCTCTCTTCGGGGTTGGGTCAGGAAGGGATGGGAACGGCCCCGACCTCGGGCCAGACCAGGGTGGTGGCGCCCCAGGTGGCGCCGCTGCCGAAGGCGGCCAGCAGCACCCGGTGCCCGGGACGGAGCCGGCCGTCGGCGGCGGCCTGGGCCAGCAGCAGCGGGATCGAGGCGGCGGCGGTGTTCCCGACGTGCTCGATGTTCGAGACCAGCTGGTCGCCGGTGAGGCCGAGCCGCTCCGCGACGGCCGCGGCGATCCGGGCGTTGGCCTGGTGCGGCACGAAGCGGTCCACGTCGGACAGTCGCCAGCCGGCGCGGTCCAGGGCGGTCGACGCGGACGCGGTCATCCGGGTGACCGCGTGCCGGTACATGTCGCCGCCCTGCATCCGGAAGTAGTGGTCCTCCGGCGCGGCGGTGCCACCGGCGGACCGCTGCCGGGAGCCGCCCGCCGGGATCATGCCCAGCTCCACCAGGCTGCCGTCGCTGCCCAGGTCCACCGGGCCGATCGCGCCGGGCTCGCCGGGCCCGCCGGCCCGCAGCACCACCGCGCCGGCGCCGTCGCCGAAGATGGCCGCGGTGGTGCGGTCCTTCGGGTCGATGATCGTCGAGTACGCCTCCGCGCCGATCAGCAGCACCCGCCGGAAGTCTCCGGTGGCGACCAGCCCGGCCGCGCTGGCCAGGCCGTAGACGAACCCGCTGCACACCGCGGCCACGTCGTACGCGGCCACCCCGGTCAGGCCGAGCCGGGTGGCCACCTCCGGCGCGGTGGCCGGCACCAGCCGGTCCGGGGTGGCGGTGGCCAGCACCACCGCGTCCACGTCGGTCACGCCCGCCGAGGCCAGCGCCCGGGCGCCCGCCTCGGTGGCCAGGTCGGCGGTGGCCGTCCCCGGGTCGACCCGGCGGCGGGTCCGGATGCCGGTGCGCTGCCGGATCCACTCGTCGCTGGTGTCCAGGTACGCCGACAGCTCGTCGTTGGTGACCACCCGGGGCGGCAGCGCGGCGCCGACGCCGCAGATCACCGCCCGCAGGGTGGTCACTGTGCCGGCCCCATCAGGATCGGCAGCGCGTCGGCCAGGCCCATGTACTCCAGGCGGCTGACCGCCATCTCCTCGGTCCACCGGTCGGCGGTGTCGTACCGCTCGTCGGGGGTGGTGTCGAGCAGCCGCCGGCCGGGCCACACCTCGTAGTCGCCGATCAGGTCGGCGTGCTGGTGCATGCCCTCCTGGAACAGCTCCTCGCGCTGCATGACGTACTTCTTGTCGGGCAGCTCGTCCCAGAGCCGGCGCCCGTCCCGCATGATCTCCAGCAGCCGCGGCCGGTACTCGGGGTGCCGGAGCAGGTGCTCCCGGATCAGCGAGCTGCCCACCGTCAGGTGCCGGATCTCGTCGATCGCCGCGCCCCGGGCGATCTCGCTGGCCGCCGGGTCGAGCCGGTCCCACTTGCGCTCGCTCAGCTCCGCCGCCGGCGCCAGCACCCCCTCGATCACGATGGTGAAGATCGCCACCCCGCCGATGAAGTCGCCCTCGTCGCGCACCACCCGCAGCGAGTACGCCTCGATCGGGTCGAGCACGTCGCGCCGGTAGTCGGTGGAGACCTCGGCGAGGGTGGCGGCGAGCCGGTCGGCGGGGACCCCCAGCTCGAGGAGGTGGTGGCGGAACACCTGGGCGTGCCGGGCCTCGTCGATCAGCTGGGTGGCGTAGAACTCCATCTCGGCGATGCCCGGCGCGTTGGCCACGTAGTGGGCGAGCAGCCGGGTGGCGCGGTCCTCGGCGAGCGAGCGCTGGCCCAGTTCCAGGATCAGCGCGTCGCGCAGCGGGCCCGGCTGCCGCATCGCCTCCGGGGTGGGGCAGCCCTCGACGTGGCCGGTGGCCGCGCGCCCGGCCAGGGTGCCCTGGGCGACGGCGGAGAACCAGTACGCCAGGTCGCACTGTTCGGCGGTGAGGGTGAGGCTCTTCGCCCCGTCCAGCAGTCCCGGGGCGGTGTCCCAGCCGGCCTCGGCGGGCGTCACGATCGTCATCGGTGGTTGTCCTCTCAGGATGGCAGGGGAGCGGTCGGTGCGCCGGCCATGGCGGTGGCCGGTACGGCGGGGTGGCCGGAGCCGCGGGGCAGGCCGCGCAGGACGCCGTCGTGCAGGCGGCCGGAGAAGTGCAGCAGCGGGCTCCCCTCCCCGGCCGCGCCGGCGGTCACCTCGGCCAGCAGGATCCGGTGGTCGCCGGCGGTGACGCAGTCGACCAGCGCGCAGCTGAAGCTGGCCAGCGACCCGTCGATGAGCGGCCCGCCGCCGGCCGGGTCGGGCCGCCACCGGACGCAGTCGAACTGGGCCGCCCCGGCCGGCCGGTCGGGGTCGGCGAACCAGCCGGCGACCAGCGCCTGTGCCGAGCCGAGCACGTTGACCGAGAAACGCCGGGCGGCCAGCGCCAGGTCGGTGAAGCTGGACCGCCGGTGCAGGCAGGCGGCGACCAGCAGCGGTTCCCGGGAGACGGCGGTCAGTGAGCTGACGGTGGTGCCGTGCACCGCCTGGCCGTGCCGGACGGTGAGGACCGCGACGCCGGAGGCGATCTGGCGTACGGCGCGCCGGTGCGAAGGGGCGGGATCGTCGGTGGACATGTCACTCCTCGTCGGCTCGCGGAACCCGGTGCCGGCGGTCGCGGTCGGAGCTGGGGCGACCGCCGGCGGACCGGCCGTGCGGCGTCAGTGCGCCTCGGCGGGTACGGGGGCGTGCGTGGTGGCCTTCTTCGCCCGGGCCGGGTAGCCCAGCGAGCTGAGCAGCTTGTCGTACGCGGGGTGCGGGTGCGGCTCGAACGGCAGGTTGAACGGCTTGAGGAAGTTGCCGAACAGGCCCCGGTCGGCGAAGAGGTGGAACGGGATGACGATCAGCGCCCACTCGGGGCCGACGAACAGCAGCCACAGGCCGACCACCACGCTTTGCGTGATCAGGCTGTGCATGGTGTTGTAGAGCACGTAGTAGATCTTGGGGATGTTCCCGTCCGTGCTGCGCCGGAAGGCGATCGCCCCGGGGATGTAGCCGATCAGGTCGATGTAGAGGAAGAGCGCCACGGCCGGCAGCCAGCGGATCTCCTGCCAGTGCCAGACGCCCAGGGTGGTGGCGACGGCGAAGCCGACCAGGTACTCGCCCCGGTGCAGCGCGAAGGTCTTCGGTGTCTCGAACGGGTTGGCGGCGTCCATGTCGGGTCCTCAGGGGTCGTGGGGTGGTGGCTCAGCGGACCCCGCCGGGCACCGGCGGGGTGGTGAGGTCCAGCGGGGTGTCGAGGCGTACGTCGTCGAAGAGGCCGACCAGGACCCAGGCGATGGTCTCCTTGATCACCCGTTCGGCGATCGGGTCGAGGATTCCGGCGAGGCTGGGGATGCCGAAGTCGAAGTCGGCCTGGAAGCGCAGCGCGGTGTCGTCGCCGTCGGCGCGCAGCACCCACTCGCCGTGCAGCTCGTCGAAGTCGCCGGCGGTCTGGGTGAAGGTGATCCGCAGCTGGTCGGGGTGGAAGGTCTCCTCCTCGGTCCAGCGCAGCAGGCCGCTGCGGAAGTGCAGCTCCCAGTCGGAGCGTCCGGTCGGTTCCGGCAGGGTCCGGTGCACCACCGTGGACTGCACGTGCGGGGCGAGGTCCGGGTAGCGGTCGAACCGGACCACCTGGGTGAAGACCTGGTCGGCGGGGGTTGCGGGGATGACGGCTTCGAGCAGCACGCGACGCATGGCTCTCACCACCCTTCCGGCATCTGGGCGCTCTTGCGCACGAGGTCGCGCGTGGCGCGGTCGAAGGCTTCGAGGAGGAACTCGACCTCGCGGTCGTTGAGGATCGCCGGGGGCGTGAACCGGACGACCCCGCTGGCGGTCATCGAGTGGTTGGCCACCACCCCGTTGTTGAACAGTTCGATCAGCAGTTCACCGGCGAGTCCGGCCTCGACCAGTTCGACGCCGATCAGCAGGCCCTGCCCGCGTACGTCGGCGACCAGGTCGCCGCAGTTGGCCCGGGCGATCCGGTCGATCTCGGGGAGCAGCCGCTCGCCGAGGGTCCGGGCCCGCTCGACCAGGTCCTCCTCCTTCATGGCGCGGATCGCGCCCTGCACCGCGGCCATCAGCAGCGGTTGGCCGGAGAAGGTGGCGGTGTGCAGGTACGGGTCCTTGTCGAACGGGGCGAAGACCGCCCGGCTGGCCACCGCCGCCGAGACGGGCACCACCCCGCCGCCGAGCGCCTTGCCGGTGAGCAGCACGTCCGGGGTGATCCCGGCCAGGTCGGCCCCCCACCAGGCGCCGAGCCGGCCCATGCCGGTCTGCACCTCGTCGAGGATCAGGAAGCCGTCGTGCCGGCGGCAGAGCGCCTCCACCTGGCGCAGGTAGCCCTCGGGCGGCAGCACCACGCCGCCCTCGCCCTGCACCGGTTCGACGATCACGCAGACCTCGCCGGGGTGCGCGGCGAGTTCCTGCTCCAGCGCCTCGGCGTCGCCGAACGGCACGTGGGTGGTGTCGGCCAGCAGCGGCCGGAACGGCTTCTGGTAGACCTCCTTGGCGGTCACCGACAGGGCGCCCAGGGACTTGCCGTGGTAGCCCTGCCGCATGGAGACCAGCCGGCGCCTGCCGTGCGCCCGGGCCAGCTTGATGCCGGTCTCCACCGCCTCGGCGCCGCCGAGGGCGAAGTGCACCCGGTCCATGCCGGCCGGGGTGACGTCGGCCAGCGCGGCGGCGGCCCGGCCGACGGTGGGCTCCAGCAGGACCCGGGTGGCGACCGGGTGGCTGTCGAGCTGGCGGCGGACGGCCTCCACCACCAGTGGGTGCCGGGCGCCCATGATGAAGACGCCGTAGCCCCCGCAGTTGAGGAACTCCTCGTCGTCGCTGGTCCAGACCCAGGCCCCCTCGGAGGCCACCTCCATGTGGCTGCCGAACAGCTCGGCGACGGTGGCCCGCCCCTTGCTCAGGTGGGCGCGGTACAGGTCCAGCACCTCCGCCTTGTCGTCCTCGACGGCGACCGGCGGTCGTTCCCGCTCCAGTACGGTCACGGATCCTCCTCTGACGTGTGCCGGGTTCAGGACAGTTGCAGCGGGCCGCCGGCGAAGTACTCGACGAGCGACTCCGCGGTGCTGCTGCGCGACGGCGGGTGGAAGGCCAGCGGCCGGACGGCCGAGGCGAGGTAGGCGACCTCCGGGGCGGAGATGAAGGCCATCCCGCCGAGCAGCTCCTGGGCGGAGGCGGCGACCCGGGTGATGATGTCCTGCACCGCGAAGCGGGCCACCAGGACGGCGGCGACGGTGTCCTCGCCGGCGTCGCCGGCCTCCAGCGCCCGGGCCACCCCCTCGATCAGCCCGACCGCCGACTCGACGTCCACGCCGAGCGCCGCGCGGTCGGTGATGCTGCCCCGGCCGGCGGCGAGGACCCGCTCCACCAGCGCGCTCGCGGCGCCCAGGTAGACCGAGGAGATCAGCATCTCGAACCAGACGAAACCGGCGATCTGGAGGTCGTCGAGGCGGTGCGGGTCGTCCGGGGTGGTCCGGACGACCAGCTCCTCGGGGACGAAGACGTCGGTGAGGCGTACCTCGTCGCTCTCCGCGCCGGCCAGCACCGGGGTGGACCAGAACGGGTGCACGGTGATCCCCGGCTGCTTCGCCGGCATCAGCAGCATGGCCAGGGTCGGCTCGCCGTCGATCGGCAGCGAGACGCTGGCGGTGAGCACGTCCATCGAGTGGGCCAGGCTGCACGGCTTCTTGCCGCCGTTGATCAGGTAGCCGCCCTCGGTGGGCTTCGCGGTGACGCTGGGGGTGAGGATGTTCTGGTTGGTCCGGCCCTCGGCCCAGCCGGAGGCGGCGAGCAGCCCCTCGGGGGCGATCCGGCCCAGCAGGTCCAGCTGCGCCGGGGTGAGCCGGTCGGCGGTCTCGGCGAGGGCGAACAGGGTCGCGGCGGTGAAGTGGTGCATGGTGACCGCGGCGCCCAGCGACGGCGACCAGGAGGCGATCGCCCGCATCACCCGGACCGCGTCGAGCGGGCCGGCGCCCTGGCCGCCGTACACGGCGGGGACGAGCAGGGCCGGGCCGCCGTAGGTACGGAACAGCTCCAGCAGTGGTGAGCCGGGCTGTTCCCGGTCCGTGAACGGAACCTCGGCGATGGCCTTGCCGAGCCCCGGGTGGTACTTCTCTGTCGTCTCGCGGGCGACGTCGAGCGAACGCATGGCGAACCTCCAGGCGGATGGGTGTCGGGGGAGGGGAGGTGGTCAGTGGCCGAACGCGGCCCGCCGCGGGCTGATCCCGGACGTGATGCTGACCCCCTGCACGTGGGTGGTCTTGAGGATCGGGTAGTTGGCCTCGCCGAAGGCGCCGCTGGTCAGCCCGGTGCCGCCGTGCGTCGGCACGTACGGCAGGAAGCCGATGTGCGAGTCGTTGACCTTCAGCAGGCCGCCGTTGTGCACCCGCCGGACGAACTCGTCGATCACCTGCTCGGAGCCGGACCAGAGCGAGTTGCGCAGGCCGTACTCGTTGGCGTTGACGAAGGCGAGCACCAGGTCGAGCAGCTCGTCGTCGGGCGCCGCGGGCGGCACCACGAACGGCAGCAGCGGGAAGAACGTCTCGTGGCGTACGACGTCCAGGTCGCGGGCGCCGGCCAGCCCCTCCACCCGGACCACCGTGGGTTCGAGGAAGACGCCGGCCTCCGACGGCGTGCCGTCCAGCTCGACCCGACGGCCGCCGCAGGCGATGGTGGCGCCCTGGTCGACGGCCCGGGCCAGCAGCTCGAAGAACTTCTCGCTGCGCCGCACCGGGGCCAGCAGCACCCCCTCGTCCTCCGGGTAGCCGGGCCGGATCTGCGCGGCCCGCTCGACGACCAGGGCGAGCAGTTCGTCGGCGATGGCCGGGTGGGCCACCACGTAGTTGGGGACCATGCAGATCTGGCCGGAGCCGACGAAGCTCTCGGTGATCGCCTCGGCGGCCAGGGCCAGGTCGGCGTCGTGCCAGACCACCAGGCCGTCGTTGCCGGCGAGCTCCAGGATCGGCTTCTTGCCCCGCTCCACGCACTCGCGCTGGATCCGCATCCCCTCCTCGGTGCCGCCGAAGTAGAAGATGTCGTCGACCAGCGGGTGGGTCAGCCAGCGGTCGATCACCTCGACCGGCTTGCCGCAGATCACGTTGACCGTGCCGGGCGGGGCGTCGAGCTCGCGCAGCACCGGCGCGACCAGCTCACGGACCAGGAACATGGTGCTCAGCGGCACGCTGCGCGGGGCCCGGATCACCACCGCGTTGCCGGCCATCAGCGACAGCACGGCCAGCGCGGCGCTCGGCGCCGGGGCGTTCTGCGGCGGGTTGACGCAGACCACCCCGTCGGGCAGTTGGCGGACGATCAGCCGCCGCTCGCCGTGGGTGAACTCGGCGTGCATCTGCTGCTCGTACCAGGCCAGGTTCTCCTCGCTGAGCACCTGGAGCAGGCAGCTCAGCTCCCACTTCGCCACGGTGCGCGGGTGCGCCTCGGCGACCAGCAGGTCGACGAACTCGTCCCAACGGGCCAGCAGCCGCTCGCGGAACCGGCGGCCCAGTTCGAGGCGTCGGGGCAGCGGCGTGGCGGCCCAGGCCGGGGCGGCGGTCGCCGCGGCCTCCACCGCCGCGTCGATGTCCGCGGCGCCCGCGACGGCGCACCGGCCGACGACGTACGGGTGGTGCACGGCGTCGGAGTCGGGGTCGCGTTCCAGGCTCCGCTTGAGGCTGACGCTGGTGAAGACGTCCTCCAGCATCGACCGCGAGCTGACCGTGTAGACCCAGCCCACCCCGTCGACGTCCTTGTCCCCGATGTACGAGCGGTAGCTGCGCTGGCGGGCGTCCGACACGGGCGTTCCCGGCGGGACCTCCTCCGCGGAATGCGGCAGTTTCGTCGAGACCGGCATTGAGATCAGTTCCCTCCGACGTGTCGCCGCGATCGCGGCAATCAATTTCTGCCCAGCCGGCCGTCGCGCCTTCCGCCGTTCCGCACGGATCGCGGCGGCGGCGCCGGCGGTTGTGCCACACCGTCCGGATGGTTGCCGAACCGATGTTCACCGACCTTGCTGATGCGCCACTGACGGCGGACTGATGCAGTCCCGATGACCGGACCAGGTCGCGCCCGCGCGTTCCGCGTACCGGCCTGAGCTGCGGCGATGTCCGGCTGTCGGCTCGGCGACGGTGAATCGGGGCGATCGACGGGTCCCGGGGCGCGCTCGGTGCGCGACGGGGATCCTTGACGTAGGAGGTAATTGCCTGGCCGCCGGCTGTCTCACTACCGTCCATTGGCATGCGGCACGCAGATTGCGACGGAATTATGATTGCGTTGCTCCGGCAGGGGTGGCAGCGCCGTCATTCCGCGCAGGCTCGTGCCGACAATTTCCCGACACCCGACCCGCCGGCGCCGGCGGTCCCGCCGCCCGCCGCCCCGCCCGAGGCGCTCTCGTCGTCCGTGCTGACCCTGCTCTACGGCCACGAACCGTTCCTGGCCTGGGTGATGGGGCCGGACTGGGAACTGCTGGCCAGCAACCACATGCTGGACGCCCTGGTCGGGCCGGTCGACCCGGAGCTGCTGGCGCCGCCGGTGAACGTGCTGCGACTGATCCTGCACCCGCGGGGCATGGCGCCGAGGCTGGACAACCTGGACGAGGTGCACACCCACCTGCTGCGCCGGCTGCGCCGCCAGGTCGAGCTGATCGGCGGCGAGCCGCTGCGCCGGCTGGAGCGGGAGGTACGCGGCTACCGGACGGTGCCGGAGCCCGCCCCGCTCGCCACCAACCCGATCGCCGTGCCGGTCCGGCTCCGGGTCGGCTCCACCGTGCTCAACCTGATCAGCACCGCGGTCTTCTTCGGCACCCCGTGGGAGGGGACGCCCAGCGGAGTGACCGCCGAGTGTGTGTTCCCGGCCGACGAGGCCACCCGGCGCTACCTGTTCGCCGATCCCACCGAACGGCCGCCGCCCGACTGACCCCGACACCTCGCCGAGGAATGTCGATCCATAGCGAAAGGGAAGATCCCATGTCCTCCATGCAGGCCTCCAACCCCGTCTCGACCCCCACCCGAGCGGCGAACGACCGGCTGCTGCGCCTGGTGTTGAAGCTCGACGCCGTGGTCACCGCCGTCAACGGCGTCGCGTACCTGGCCCTGGCCGGGGTGCTGAACGACCTGTTCGGCTACCCGACCGGCGTGCAGTACGAGGTGGGCGCTTTCCTGCTGGTGTACGGCATCGCGGTCTGGGTGACCGCGACCCGGCCGGTGGTCAGCCGGGGCGCGACCAAGCTCTGGATCGCCGTGAACGTGCTGTGGGTGGTGCTCAGCCTGGTCGTCGTCGCCACCGGCGCGATCGAGGCCACCACCCTGGGCAAGGTGTGGATGGTGCTCCAGGCCGTGGTCGTGGGCGCCTTCGCCGCTCTTCAGGCGTACGCGCTGGGCAAGGCCGACCGCGCCTGAGGCGCCGACCGGCGAACACGGTCGAAGGCTGGTCACCGGTGCTCCGGTGACCAGCCTTCACCCCGCCGGTGACCAGCGCGATCACCCTCGTCTCCGGGGCGGCGGAGGGGGTCGGCGTGCGGCGATCTTGGCATCGGGTAGAGTTTCCCCCGTCGCCGACGAACACCGGCGGCACGCGGACGTAGCGCAGCTGGTAGCGCATCACCTTGCCAAGGTGAGGGTCGCGGGTTCGAATCCCGTCGTCCGCTCGCAGCACCTCACGGGCGATTGGCGCAGTGGGAGCGCGCTTCCTTGACACGGAAGAGGTCACTGGTTCAAACCCAGTATCGCCCACCGGAAGAAATTCGATCGATGGCGAAAGCCCGGCTCGTCGAGCCGTGCTTTCCGCTTTCCGGCCGCCGACGCTTCTGCCCTCGGCAGAGATCACCGCCGGGCGCTTCCCGTCGACCGGTCGCCCCGGGCAGGCTGGACGCCGTGAGACTTCTGGTGCTGGGCGGGACCGGTTTCGTCGGCGGGGCCACGGTCGCCGAGGCGGTCCGCCGCGGCTGGGACGTGACGGTGTTCAACCGGGGCCGGCACGGGTCGACACCCGAGGGCGTCCGACGGCTGCGCGGTGACCGCCTCGCCCCCGGCGGCCTCGACGCGCTGGCCGGCGGCGCCTGGGACCTGGCCGTGGACACCTGGGACGGCGCGCCCCGGGCGGTGCGCGACGCGGCGAGGTCGCTGGCCGGCTCCGTCGGCCACTACGGCTACGTCTCCAGCGGCTCGGTGTACGTCCCGCCGGCGCCACCCGGCGTGGGCGAGGAGGCGCCGGTGGTCGGGTCGTCCGCCGACGCCGACGACGGCGACTACCCGGCGAACAAGGCCGGTGGGGAGCGGGCCGCCGTCGAGGTGTTCGGCGACCGGGCGCTGCTGGCCCGGGCCGGGCTGATCCTCGGGCCGGGGGAGGACATCGGCCGGCTGCCGTGGTGGCTGAACCGGATCGCCCAAGGCGGCCCGGTGCTGGCACCCGGCCCGGTGGACCTGCCGCTGCAGTACGTCGACGTCCGCGACCTGGCGGCGTTCCTGCTCGATCAGGGCGCGGCCGGGCTCGGCGGGCCGGTGAACCTGGTCAGCCGGACCGGTCATGCCAGCATGGGTGAGCTGCTGGCCGCCTGCGTGGCGGCCACCGGTTCCGCCGCCGAGCTGCGGTGGGTCTCACCGGATCGGCTCCTCGCAGCCGGCGTGCAACCGTGGAACGACCTGCCGATCTGGATTCCCCCGGGCCACGAGTACCGCTGGATGCAGCAGCGGGACGTCAGCCGGGCGTACGCGGCCGGGCTGAGCTGCCGCCCGGTCGGCGAGACCGTCGCCGACACCTGGCGGTGGCTGCGCCGGGTTGGCTCGGTGCCCCCGCGCGCCGGCCGCCCCGCCCGCGCCCCGGTCGGCCTGGACGCCGACCGCGAGGCCGCCCTTCTCAAGGCGCGCTGAACCGGTCACGCAGAGTCCGCCCGCCGGGCGCGATGCGTAGATCGCCCGTTGCGTCCTGACGGCAAGTGACGGACGTAGACAGGCATCGACGTGAGCCTTAGAGTTCGCGCGACTGGTTCACATCCTTCACGGGGGTTGAGATGGTGCCTGGCCGCTCGATGCTGCCTGCCTTCTTTCTGAGACGTTCCCGGATCACCGCCGCCGGCGCTGCGGCCGTGGTCATGAGTTCCCTGCTGGTGGCGCCGTCGCCCGTCGAGGCGGCGGCGCCGTTGTCTGCCCCGGCGGCTCCCGCGGGTCCGTCGGTCGCTCCGGACGCCGGCTCGGCCGCCGCCCGGGCGAAGCGGTCCGGCGTCCGGGTCGAGGTCGCCTCGGCCCGCACCGAACTCACGCAGGTCTTCGCCAATCCGTCGGGTGGGTTCACCTCCGAGTCGGCCGTCGTGCCGCAACGGGTGCGCCGTGCCGACGGAGCCTGGGCGGATGTCGATCTGAACCTGCGTCCGGGGGCCGACGGGTCGCTGCGCCCGGGGGTGTCCGTGGCCGACGTGCGGTTCTCGGCGGGGGGCAACGGCCCGGCGGTGACTCTCCTGCGGCAGGGGAAGTCACTGACCCTGTCCTGGCCGGGTGGTCTGCCGAAGCCGACGGTCAGCGCGGATTCCGCCACCTACGCGGAGGTGCTGCCCGGCACGGACCTGGTGCTGCGGGCCACCCGGACGGGCTTCACGCACGTGTTCGCGGTCAAGACGCCGCAGGCGGCGGCGAACCCGGCGTTGCGGACGCTGCGATTCGACCTGGGCGGCGACGCCCGGGTGGTGCGCGGGGCCGACGGTCGACTGTCGGCGGTGGCCGGCAGCGACGTCCTCGCCGCCGCGGAACCGGCGGTGATGTGGGACTCCGCCAGCACCCCGTCCGCCACCTCGGCCCGATCGCTGGCCGCGAGCGGCGCGGATCAGGGCGGCGGGTCGCCGAGCCGGTCCTCGGCGGTGGCGCCGGGTGACGTCGCCCGGACCGCCGCCGTCGGCGTCGAGGTCGCCGGCGGCGACCTGGTGCTGCGTCCGGACGCCAAGCTGCTCGCCGGGGCCACCGCGTTCCCGGTGTTCATCGATCCGGCCTGGTCGACGGGGAAGACCCGCTGGGCTTACGCGACGAACGACAACAGCAACAACTCCGACCTCTCGGTGGCGCGGGTCGGCCGGGACCCGGACAGCGGGAAGATCTACCGGTCCTACTTCGACTTCCCGGTCGGCGCGCTCAAGAGCAAGCACATCCAGTCGGCCTACGTGCAGATGAAGCTCGACCACTCCTGGTCCTGCACGGACACGCCCACCTACCTGTTCCACACCGCCGGCATCGCCTCGACGCCGCGGACGAAGTGGGCGCCGGGGCTGATCGGCCTGAAGTCGTCGGCCAACTCCCACGCCAACGAGGGCTCGGGCTGCTCCGACTCGCCGCAGCCCGACATGACGGTGAACTTCACCGGCTCCTCGGTCACCAGCGTCATCCAGAGCCACGCCACCAACGGCTGGTCCAACATCACCCTCGGCTTCTGCGCGTGCAGCGCCACCAACGGTTCGGGTGAGTCCACCACCGACCGGTGGAAGAAGTTCTTCCCGAACAACGCCAAGCTCGTCGTCGACTTCGACAACATCCCCGGCGCGCCGACCAACCTTCAGGCCGGCGGAGTGGCCTGTGTGAGCGGGCAGCGCATCGCCATCGGCAGCCCGACGCCGACCCTGTCGGCGATCTTCCGGGACGCCGACACCACCCAGGCGCTGCGGACCGCGTACGAGTGGTTGCAGATCCCCAGCACCGGCACCTACAACGACGCCACCCCGCGCAAGACGGCCCCGGCGGGCGCGTCGGTGCCGGCGAACGGGCGGTCCACCACCGCCGGGCTCTCCGGGGTGGTCGACGGCGTGTCGTACGCCTTCCGGGCCCGGGCCACCGACCCGGCGCCGTACAGCAAGACGGGCGCCTGGTCGGCGTGGTGTGAGTTCACCGTCGACCGCAAGGTCCCGCCGGTGACCGTCGAGTTGTCCTCGGCCAACCCGAGGCCGCTGCCCGGCACGGTGGCCTCCTTCGGCTTCAAGACCACGGACCTGACGGTGACCAAGTTCCACTACGGCTGGACGTCGCCGACCATCGAAGTGCCCGCCAGTCGCGCCTGCGTCGGGGTCGTGGGCGGCGGATCCGTCTGCTACCAGGTCGGCGGCGCCTCGGTCGTCGTGCCCAAGTACGGCATGAACACCCTGCACGTCGACGCGATCGACGGGGCCGGCAACGAGGGCCACGGATCGGTCGAGTTCACGGCCGACCGCCCGTCACCCGCGGTGGCCCGCTGGGGCCTGGAGAGCTTCCCCGGTGTGACGCAGGCGCAGGCGCTCGCCGACAGCCAGCCGGCGCTGGCCGGCGACACCCCGCTCACCCCGTCCGGCACGGCCTGGGCGAGCGACGTCCGGCTGGTCGGCGGTCAGACCGTGGACTTCAACGGCGCGACCTCGTACGCCTCCACCGGTGCGCCGGTGATCGACCGGAGCAAGTCGTTCAGCATGGCGGCCTGGGTGAAGCTCGGCAAGCAGGGCGACGCCCTGCCCACCGACAACCGGGTGATCGTGTCGCAGGAGGGCGACACCACCTCCAGCTTCACCCTCGGCTACCTGGCCGACGGCGGGCGGAAGAAGTTCGCGATCTGGGCGCACACGGTGGACGCCAACCCCACCACCGCGTACGCGACGGCGGTGGCCCCGACGTCGCCGACGATGGGGGTCTGGACCCACGTCGCGGGCGCCTACGACGCGGCCGCCGGCACCTTCGTCCTCTACGTCAACGGCGTCCAGGTCGCCTCGACGGCGCTGGGTCTCGACGGCAGCCTGAAGCCGTGGCCGACGGCCCGCCGGATCTCGGTGGGGCGTGAGTGGCACTACTCGGCCGCGACCACGAAGTACTGGCAGGGTCAGCTCGCCGACGTGCAGATCTTCGACCGCGCGGTCGTGCCGCAGGACTTCACCGGCCAGCTCAAGGAGGACCCCACCTCCGGCGGCTTCGACGAGCCGGGCATGCTCAGCTCGGTCCAGGTCGGCGACTGGAACTTCACCGGCGCGACCCCGTGCTGGCAGGAGTCGACCGATCCGACGCTGTGCAACGCGCCGGAGGCGGGGCAGTTCGGCCGCCGGCTGGCGCTGACCCTGGGCACCGATGTCGGCAGCGACGGGCGCGACTTCCTCTCCTTCGACTCGCACGCGCTCGCCGACCCGAGCCAGGCGACCATCGAGTACGGCCGTTCGCTCAGGGACGTGGGCGGCGGCAACTGGCAGGAGACCCCGGTGCTGCGCACCGAGGACTCGTTCTCGGTGTCGGTGTGGATGCGGCCCGAGTCGCTGGGCTCCACCCAGACGGCGGTCGCCCAGGCCGGGGCGAAGCAGTCGGCGTTCTACCTCGGCCTGCGGACGAAGAACATCAGCGGGACGCTGGAGAACCGTTGGTGCTTCAGCCTCTTCGGCGTTGACAGCACCCCGCTCAACGGCAACGCCGCGGACGCGCAGTCCGGCCTGCTCAACAGCGACGACCTGAACCACTGGACGCACCTGGTCGGGGTCTACGACCGGGGCCGCCGGGAGTCCCGCCTCTACGTCAACGGGGACCTGGTGGCGAAGCTTCCGTTCCCCACCGCCTTCACCGGCGCGTTCGGCGCCACCGGTCCGCTCTTCGTGGGCGCCGCCCGCTACACCTCGACGACCACCCCGCAGGTGGTGGATCTGGTGCAGGGTGACGTCGGCAACCTGGGTCTCTTCCAGGGCGCGCTGACCGACGTCGAGGTCAAGAAGATCAACGAGAAGTACGCCGGCGACGTCGTCACGCCGATCGAGTAATCGGCTCTGCGGTGGTGCGCCGACTCGACCGAGTCGGCGCACCACCGCCCCCCGACCTGATCCGTCAGCTCCTTCGAAGACTGGAGATCTGGGTGACACGCACAGGTTCAATGTCTGTTATATCCAATTTTGTGGTGAAACGCCGCCTCAGTGGCGGCCTGGCATTCGTGTTGAGCGGGGCGCTGGTGGCGGGGGCGCTGACGGCGCCGGCGCAGGCGGCCGTCAAGCCGAAACCCCACCTGAGCGCCCAGCAGGAGAAGCTGGACGCCGACGGCGCGCCGGCGAAGGGTCGGGCCCGGCCCGACCGCCCGGTGCGCAGCGCCGACCTCGCCGCCCCGGTCTGGCCCGCCCCCGGTAAGGCGTCGGTGGAGCTGCCGGCGACGTCACCCGGCGCCCGTGCGGCGACCGCGCCGACGACGCGGGCCGGCAACCTGCCGGTCACGGTCGGCCGGGCGACCGGCGCGGCCGGTGCCGGCACCCGGTCGGTCTCGGTGGAACTCCTGGACCGCGCCGCGGTGCCCGAGCAGTGGCGCGACGGCCTGCTGCTGCGGGTGGGGGGACAGGCCACGACGACCGCGTCGGCCCGGACCGCCGGACCGGCCACGGCGCAGGTCTCGGTGGACTACCGGGCCTTCAAGAACGCGTACGGCGCCAACTGGTCCTCCCGCCTGAAGCTGTGGCGGGTGCCGGAGTGCGCGTTGAGCACACCGGAGCGGGCCGGGTGTTCGGCCACGCCGCTGACGTCGCGCAACGAGGGCGGCTCGGTGAGCGCCGAGGTGCCGCTGCCGGCATCCGTTTCCGGGGCGCGGACCACCGCCGCGGCGTCCACCCTGGTGGCGTTGGCGGCCGGTGCCTCCGGCACGCAGGGCGACCTGGCCGCCACCCCGCTCTCGGTCAGCTCGACCTGGTCGGCGGGCACCTCGACGGGCGGCTTCTCCTGGTCGTACCCGATGCGGGTGCCGCCGTCGATCGGCGGCCCGGCGCCCAGCCTGGGCCTGGCCTACTCCTCCGACACCGTCGACGGGCAGTCGGACGCGTCGAACAGCCAGCCGTCCTGGATCGGCGAGGGCTTCGACTTCTGGCCCGGCTACATCGAGCGCGGCTACGTCGGCTGCTCGGACGACATGACCGGCGGCAACAACAGCACCAACCGCACCGGTGACCAGTGCTGGCGCTCGGAGAACGCCACCATGTCGCTCAACGGCCGCGGCACCGAGCTGGTCTACGAGGCCGGCAAGGGGTGGCACGGCCGCACCGAGGACGGCTCCAAGATCGAGAAGCTCACCGGCGCCACCAACGGCGACAACAACGGTGAGTACTGGAAGGTCACCACGACCGACGGCACCCAGTACTTCTTCGGCATGCACAACCTGCCCGGTCAGAGCGCCGTGACCGACTCGGCGTGGACCGTGCCGGTGGCCGGTAACCAGTCCGGCGAGCCCTGCTACAACACCAGCTTCGCCTCGTCCTTCTGCGACCAGGCGTGGCGCTGGAACCTCGACTACGTGGTCGACCCGCGCGGCAACACCATGTCCTACTGGTACACCCCCGAGGGCAACTACTACGCGCGCAACGCCACCTCCACCAGCAAGGCCAACTACGACCGGGGCGGCACGCTCAAGCGCATCGACTACGGCACCTGGGACCGGGGCGCCACCGACCGTTCGGTCAACCCGACCGCGCAGGTGCTCTTCACCGTCGCCGACCGCTGCGACGCGAGCTGCTCGATCCACGACGCGGCGCACTGGAAGGACGTCCCCTGGGACCAGGAGTGCACCTCCGCCGCGGCGAACTGCGGGGAGAACTACGCGCCCACGTTCTGGTCGACCAAGCGGCTGTCGAAGATCACCACCCAGGTGTGGGACACCACCAAGGCCACCCCGGCCTGGCAGCCCGTCGAGTCGTGGACGCTGAACCACAGCTGGCCCGCGGTCGGTGACGGCAGCGACCACGCCGGCATGTGGCTGACCTCGATCGTCCGGGCCGGCCTGGTCGGCGGCACCGACACCATGCCGCCGGTCACCTTCGAGCCGGTCTCGCTGCCCAACCGGGTGTTGACCAAGAACAACACCACGAACAACCGCATGCGGATGGGCAACATCGTCACCGAGACCGGCAGCAAGATCCAGGTGACCTACAGCCTGCCGGACTGCACCTCGGGCAACCTGCCCGCCACCACCTACGGCAACACCCGGCGCTGCTACCCGGTGATCACCCCGGACCCGTACGACTACGACGGGCCGGAGATCACCGAGTGGTGGCACAAGTACGTGGTCACCCAGGTCTCCGAGTCCGACCTGATGGTCGTCGTCGGCGGCACCGACCACGGCCAGCCGGTGCAGAACACCTTCTACAGCTACCTCGGCGGGGCCGCCTGGCACTACGCCGACGACAACGGCATGATCAAGCCGCGCCGCAAGACGTGGAACCAGTTCCGCGGCTACGCCCAGGTGGAGACCCGCAAGGGCGACGCGCCGGCCCAGACGCTGAGCCGCACCACGTTCCTGCGGGGCATGCACGGCGACAAGGCCTCCACCACCGGTGGAACGCGCAACGTGACGGTCGGCGCGTCACTGGGCAGCGAGACCGTGTACGACGAGGACCAGTTCGCCGGCATGGTCCGCGAGCAGGTCGTCTACGACGGCGACACCTCCCGGCCGGTCTCCAAGACGGTCAACGTGCCGTGGCGCTCGTCCGCCCTGGCCACCCGCACCATCAACGGCGACACGGTGACCTCCCGCTGGACCAACACCCGGGTCAGCTACACCGGCACCGCGCTCGGCGTCAACGGCGCCGGTGGCTGGCGGGTAACCAGCACCGAGTCCACCTTCGACGACACCTACGGCACCACCGTCTCCGCGCAGGACAACGGTGACCTGGCCAAGACCGGTGACGAGAAGTGCTACACCTACTCGTTCAACCGGAACACCGGCAAGAACCTCACCCAGCTGGTCAAGCGGACCACGGCCGTCGCGCTGAAGTGCGGTGTAGCGCCGACCAGCACCGCGGACGTGCTCGCCGACGAGCAGAAGTTCTACGACGGCGCGACCAGCCCGGACACCGCACCCAGCTACGGCGCCGTGACCCGGGTCGACAAGCTCAAGGACTGGTCGGCCGCCGCCGGCACCGTCTGGCAGACCGTGAGCAAGGCGACCTTCGACACCTTCGGCCGCCCGGCCACCGCCACCGACGACCGGAACAACACGGCCACCACCACCTACACGCCGGCCTCCGGCGGACCGGTGACCCGGGTGACCACCAGCTCGCCGGATCCCAACGGCGGCACCACGCCGTGGACCACCAGCATCGACCAGCTGCCGTACTGGGGCTCGCCGAGCCGGACCACCGACTACAACGGCCGGGTCTCGGACATGGAGTACGACCCGTCCGGGCGGCTGGCCCGCGGCTGGGAGATCGGCTGGGCCAAGGTCGACCACCCCACCAGCCCGTCGGTGCAGCACAGCTACGTCTTCGCCGCCAACCGGGACGCCTACCCGTACGTCAAGAGCAGCAAGCTGAACGCGGGCGGCGGCTACCTCACCTCGTACCAGATCTTCGACGCCTTCCTCCGCCCCCGGCAGAGCCAGGCGGCCGCGGTCGGCGGTGGTCGGGTCGTCACCGACACCCTCTACGACAAGGCCGGCCGCGCGGTCACCAGCTACCAGCCGCACGTCGAGCCGGGCACGGCGGCGGGCGGGCTCTGGTGGGAGCCGGAGTGGTCCGTCCCGGCGCTGACCAGGACGGTCTACGACAACGCGTCCCGGGCCACCGACCAGATCTTCTTCGGCACCGACGGGGTGACCAACCTGGTCGAGAAGTGGCGGACCACCACCCAGTACCTCGGTGACTCCACCAGGGTGACCCCGCCGGCCGGCGGCACCGTCACCACGGCGAAGACCGACGCCCAGGGCCGCACGGTCGAGCTGCTCCAGCGGGTCGACCCCACCCAGGTCAAGCCCGACCTGTCCACGAAGTACAGCTACAACAGGAAGGACCAGCTGGAGCGGGTCACCGACTCGCTGGGCAACGAGTGGGTCAACGCCTACGACGTCAAGGGCCGGCAGATCACCGCCAAGGACCCGGACAAGGGCACGACGACCACCGAGTACAACGACTACGACGAGCCGTCGAAGACCACCGACGCCAACGGCAAGGTGTTGCTCAACGAGTACGACTCGATCGGCCGGCGCACCGGCCTCTACGAGGGATCCATCGCGGCGGCCAACAAGCGGGCCGAGTGGACCTACGACAAGCTGTACACCGGCCAGACCGTGCGCGGGCAGCTCACCCAGAGCACCCGCTACGAGGCGACGAGCGGCACGACGTACGCCTACACCAACCGGGTCACCGGGTTCAACACCCGCTACCAGCCCACCGGCACCCAGTACGTCATCCCCACCGTCGAGGGCAACGGCCTGTCCGGGACCTTCGGCTACGGCATGGGCTACTCGCCGTACACCGGGGACCCGACCAGCCTCACCTACCCGGCCGGCGGCGGCCTGACCACCGAGACGGTCACCACCGGGTACGACGCCACCACCGGCCTGCCCACCTCGCTGAACACCAACCTGATCAACGTCGGGTCCTACGTCATCGGCCAGCAGTACACCGCCTACGGTGAGCCGAGCCTGACCACCCGCAAGACCAACGGCGGGGTGTACGTCGAGGACGCCACGTACTACGACCTGACCTCCCGTCGGGTCGACCGGTACAAGGTGCAGCCGGAGACGGCCGCCGGCACGGTGCAGGACACCACGTACCAGTACCAGGACATCGGCAACATCACCTCGATCAAGGACGCCCCGCAGGTCGGCGCCGCCGACGCCCAGTGCTTCGGCTACGACGGGCTGCGCCGGCTGACCCGGGCCTGGACGCCGAAGGCGGGCGTCGACTGCGCCACCGCGCCGTCGGTGGCCAACCTCGGCGGTCCGGCGCCCTACTGGTACGACTGGTCCGTCGACGACGTCGGCAACCGGCGTACCGAGACCGCCCACACCACCCTCGGTGACACGGTCCGCACCTACACCTCGCCCACCAGCGGCAAGGACGTGGTCCGCCCGCACGCCGTCACGTCGGTCGCCACCCAGGCGCCCGGTCAGTCGGCCGTCACCACGAAGTACGGCTACGACAACGCCGGCAACATGGCCTGCCGCCCGGCGAGCGCCGCCGCCAACGACTGCGCCACCGGCAGCAACTCGCAGGTGCTGAGCTGGAACAGCGAGGGCAGGCTCGCCTCGGTGACCGCAGCCGGCCAGTCGCTGGAGACAAACATCTACGACGCCGGCGGCACCCGCCTGATCCGGCGCGACGCCACCGGCACCACCCTCTACCTGCCCGGGCAGGAGATCCGGCGGGCCACCAACACCGTGCTCACCGGCACCCGCTACTACAGCTTCGCCGGTGCCACGGTCGCCACCCGCAATTCCACCGGCCTGACCTGGCTCTACTCCGACCACCAGGGCACCCAGCAGGTCGGGATCGACGCCGCCGGCCAGCAGGTCACCGTCCGGCGGCAGACCCCGTACGGGGATCCGCGTGGCACCCAGCCGCAGTGGAGCAACTCGAAGGGCTTCGTCGGCGGCGACAAGGATCCGACCGGCCTGACCCACATCGGAGCCCGCGAGTACGACCCCGGCCTCGGCCGGTTCGTCTCGGTGGACCCGATCCAGGATCTGGCCGATCCGCAGCAGTGGAACGCCTACGCCTACAGCAACAACAGCCCGATCAGCTTCGCCGACCCGACCGGTCTGAAGGCGTGCTCCGACGACGCCTGCGGTCCGGGCGCGGACTACGAGGACCTCTACGGCAACTACGTCGAGGTCAAGGGCGACAACGACGGCTGCGGTGGAAGCTGCGGCGACAAGGAGTGGGCGGAGGCTCGGGCCGCCCATGATGCCGGCAACGGCAACGGCGGCGGCAGCAACGCGGGCAAGGGCGGCGGCGGCAAGGGCGGCGGCGGAAAGACCGGGCCCAGCGACGAGGACATCAAGCGCGCCAAGGAGGTCAAGAAGCAGAACGCCATCTCGATCATCATCAAGGCGGGCGGGCAGCTTCTCCTCGACTTCTTCGGCATCAACGACATCCTCGACTGCATCCACGGCGACCTCGGCGCCTGCGCGTGGACCCTGGTCGGAATGCTGCCCTGGGGCAAGGCGCTCCAGATGGCGAAGAAGATCAAACCGATCGCCAACACCCTCGCCAAGGGCGCCCGCGCCCTGATGAAGTGGTCCGACGACGTCAAGTGGGCCGACGACGTCCTCCAGCAGGCCGAGTCCTGCCTGATCAAGCACAGCTTCGCCGCCGGCACCAAGGTTCTGATGGCCAATGGCGACAAGGAGCCGATCGAGAAACTGAAGGTCGGCGACGAGGTCCTCGCCACGGACCCCGAGACCGGCGCCACCGAGCCCCGGCCGGTGACGAAGACGCATACCAACAACGACGTCGATCTGACCGACCTGACTGTCCTCGTCGAGGGCGGCGGGGAGTCGGTTCTCAAGACCACCCAGCACCACCCCTTCTGGAGCGCCGATCGGCAGGAATGGGTGGACGCGGCCGATCTGCGGGTCGGCGAACGGCTTCGCGCGCTTGACGGCAGCGAGGTGGCGGTCAAGTCCGTCCGGTCGTACTCCGGCGCGGAGGTCATGCACGACCTCACCGTCGCTGACATGCACACGTATAACGTCGTCTCGGGCCGGGCCACCGTACTCGTACACAACTGCGGCGGCACGATTCCCAATCACCTCGACACGTGTGAGTGCGCGACTGGCGGACCGATGCGGGTGAAGCTTGATCCGCCGAAGCGCGTACCTGAAATCGGAACCGCTCGTACCCGAGCCGGCGACGAGACGGCAGCCGACGCAGGTAAGGCTGACAAGCGATCGAAGGATGCCGTCAAGGCGATCGACGGCGTCGGGAAGATGTCTACCTCTTCCGTTCCAAACCCGCCTCAGCTGGCCAGTTCCGCCGACCCCAATGCCAGCCTCGGAGGCGCGCTGGTTGCGTGCGCAATTTGCGTCAGAGTGATATGGAGAAAAATAAGTGGTAAATAGGAGCTGATTTCTGGTCAATTGCCGCCCGCCCCGAGTGGATCTTTATGGGCTGCTCGGGCGGGCGGCAAGGGCGGGATCGTGGGCCTGTAGCATGTGCTGGTCGAGTGGAGTCGGGCAAGGAGCGGCGAATTGTCTCAAGAACCGATGACGGCGGTAGGTAAGGCCCTGCGCGCCGTGGCACGACGGGATAATGCTGACTTCGAGTACTGGCGCAAGCAGATGCATCGCGATGAGCAGGAAAAGATGCAGCTTTATCCGTTGCTCTACGAGGTATTTCGCGGGGCGGCGGAGCTCCGATTCGCCATTGAGGGGAACGCTGGCCAGATCAGACCATTTGTCGAGCGGGCTCGGCCGTTGCTGTGGCCCGCCCAGGGCTTCCCGGTCGGGAAGGCGGAAGCGCTGATCAGGTCCGCGTTGGGGGAGTCGGGTCTCGTGTCCGGGTTTTCCACCGAGGAGGTGGTGACCATCAGGATGCAGACCCTGACATACCTTGTCGAGGACTTGGACCTGAGCGACCACGACCTTGATACCCTGATCGCCCAGGCTGAGCAATGGGTGGCGACGAACCGCGACGCCTGAGCGGCCCCATTGATCCCGTCGGTGGCAACGTTTTGGCCACATCCCCCGCTGCCTGAATCCCCGTCGGTGTGTCCCGCTTGTGTCGGCTGGGATTGCGGACAGTGGTTACGGCTGCCGATATTTTCCCCGCCTTCAGTCCTGCGGCCTGAAGGCGGCATCATGGAAGCTTCCGACGGCTACTACCGATGACGGTCGCCCGGGCGGGGCGCAGTGCCGGCTACCCCACTCCGCAATTGGCGCAAACTGTCCCTCGTCTTTCGGTGCTCCGCACCTCGTCAAGAGCGACGGCAGAGATCATTTTGCCGGCTTCGAATCCGTGAGTGATCAATGTAGACAGTCATATCGTTCAAGTCCTAGAGTTCGAGCGACTGGTTCACATCCTGCACGGGGGTTGAGATGGCGACTGGCCGCTCGATGCTGCCTTCCTTCCTACTGAGACGTTCCCGGGTCACCGCGGCCGGTGCTGCCGCAGTGATCATGGGTTCCCTGTTGACGGCGCCGCCGCCCGCCGAGGCGGCGGCGCCGGTGTCCGCGCCGGGCAATCCGACGATCGCGCCGGACCCCGACTCGGCCGCCGCCCAGGCCCGACGGTCCGGCCTGCGGGTCGAGGTGGCCTCGGCCCGCACCGAGCTGACCCAGGTCTTCGCCAACCCGTCGGGTGGCTTCACCGCCGAGTCGGCGGTGCTGCCCCAGCGGGTCCGCCGCGCCGACGGGTCGTGGGCCGACGTCGACCTCTCCCTGCGACCCATCGATGGAACGCTGCGGCCCGCCGCCTCGGTGGCCGACGTCCGATTCTCCGCCGGCGGCAGGGGCGCGGCGGTCACGCTGGTGCGCGACGGCCGCTCGTTGACGTTGTCCTGGCCGGCCGACCTGCCGAAGCCGACCGTGTCGGGTGACTCGGCGACCTACCCGGAGGTGCTGCCCGGCACCGACCTGGTGCTGCGGGCGACGCGGACCGGATTCACCCACGTGCTCGCGGTGAAGAGCGCGCAGGCGGCCGCCAACCCGGCGCTGCGGACGCTGCGGTTCGACCTGGGCGGCGATGCCCGCGTGGTGCCTGGTCGCGACGGGCGGCTGTCGGCGGTGGCCGGCGGGGAGGTGCTGGCCAAGGCCGAACCGGCGGTGATGTGGGACTCGAACACCACGCCGACCGCGGCGGCTCGGACCGCGCTCGCTGCGGAGGGCGGGGCCCGGCCGGGTCCCTCCACCGCGGCCGCGCCCGGTGACGTGGCGAAGACCGCCGCCGTGGGTGTCGAGGTCGCGGGCCGGCAGCTCGTGCTGCGCCCGGACACCGGACTGCTGGCGAAGGCCGCCGCCTATCCGGTCTACATCGACCCCGCGTGGTCGACCGGCAAGTCGCGGTGGGCGTACGCCACGAACAACAACTCGAACAACACCGACACGTCGGTGGCGCGGGTCGGCAAGGACCCGGAGAGCGGCAAGATCTACCGGTCGTACTTCGACTTCCCGTTGTCGTCGATGCGGGGCAAGCACATCGAGTCGGCGTACGTGCAGATGAAGCTGGACCACTCCTGGTCCTGCGGGAACACGCCCACCTACATGTACCACTCGGGCGGCATCGCCAGCACGCCGCGTACGGCCTGGGCGCCGATGCTGAACAGTCTGAAGTCGACGGCGCAGTCGCACGCCAACGAGGGCTACGGCTGCTCCGACTCGCCGCAGCCGGACATGACGGTGAACTTCACCGGCTCGGCGGTCACCAGCATCGTCCAGACCCACGCCACCAACAACTGGACCAACATCACCCTCGGCTTCTGCGCCTGCAGCGCCACCGACGGCAGCGGCGAGTCCACCACCGACCGGTGGAAGAAGTGGTTCCCGGCCAACGCCAAGCTGGTCGTGGACTACGACTCCATCCCGGGTGCGCCCAACAACCTCCAGATCGCCGGCGTGGCCTGCCCGACCGGGCAGCGGATCACCGTCGGCACCCTGAACCCGAGGCTGTCGGCGATCTTCCCGGACGCCGACACCACCCAGGCCCTGCGGACCGGGTACGAGTGGCTGCAGATCCCGGCGACCGGCGGCTACAACGACTCCACGCCACGTAAGACGACCCCCACCGGCGCCTCCGTACCCGCCAACGGTCGCTCGACGACGGGTTCCCTCGCCGGCCTGGTCGAGGGCGGCTCCTATGCCTTCCGCGCCCGGGCCACCGACCCGTCACCGTACGACCGGACCAGCGCCTGGTCGGCCTGGTGCGAGTTCACGGTCGACACCAGGGTGCCACCGGTGACCGTGACGCTCTCCGGGCCGGCGAGCCTGCTGCCCGGCACCGGGGCGCCCTTCCAGATCAGTACGCCGGACACCACCGTGACGAAGTTCCGCTACGGCTGGACCTCCCCCACCACGGAGGTCACCGCGAGCCGTTACTGCGCGACATCGACCAATGGGCCGGTCTGCAGCATGCGGGCCGAGTTGACGCTGGTGGTGCCGAAGTACGGCCTGAACACGCTGCAGGTCTCGGCGACGGACGGCGCCGGAAACGTGGGCCGTGGGTCGGTCGAGTTCACGGCGGCCCGTCCGTCGCCCGCGGTCGCCCGCTGGGGACTGGAGTCCTATCCGGGCGTCTCGCAGGCGAAGGCGGTGGAGGACGGCCAGCCGGCCCTGGCCGGTGACACGCCACTGACCGCGACCAACGTCGGCTGGCCCGCCGACGGCCGACTCGTCGGTGGGCGGACGGCCACGTTCGGCGGGACCGCGTCACCCGGGTACCTGTCGACGGCGGCTCCGGTGGTGGACACCTCGAAGTCCTACAGTGTGGCGACCTGGGTGCGGCTGACCGGCCTGCCCACGCAGAACATGGCGATCGCCACCCAGAGCGGATCGTGCGCCTACGGCTTCTTCTTCGGCACCGTCCAGGTGGCGGGCGTGCCCAGGTGGACCGTCACCACGCGGGGCAACGACTGCGGCACCGCCCCGTACACCCAGCTCCTCGCGCCGACCGCGATCACCGCGGCCGACGTCGACCGCTGGCAGCAGCTGGCCTTCTCGTACGACGCGACGGCTCGCACCCTGAGCCTGTTCGTCAACGGCAAGGTGGTCGCGTCCACGCCCTGGACGACCGCGTGGAACGCGCCGGGCAACTTCCAGATCGGCCGGAACTACACGATGAGCACCGGCGTGTCCGACAACTACCTCCGGGGAGCCCTCGCGGACGTGCAGGTCTTCGACCGGGTGCTGGTCGGGCAGGACTTCACCGGGCAGCGCAAGGAGGATCCGAACTCCGGTGGTGTCGACGAGCCGGGCATCCTCGAGCCGATCCGGGTGGGCGACTGGAACTTCGACTACGCGACCGGCTGCTACCTGGACCCGACCGCCCCGGGCGCGGACCCGACCCAGTGCACCGCCCCCGAGTCGGGACAGTTCGGCCGGAGGTTCGCGCTGACGCTGGGCACCGAGGCGGGCAGCGACGCGCGCAGCTTCCTGCGCTTCGACGGGCACCACCCGGACGACGTCAACCAGCTCACCACCGAGTACGGGCGTTCGCAGCAGGACACCGGCTCCGGTGTCTGGCAGGACACCCAGGTGTTGCGGACCGACGACTCGTTCTCCGTGGCCGTGTGGGTGCGGCCGGAGTCGTTGGGCATGCAGACCGCCGTCGCCCAGATCGGCAACCAGAACTCCGCCTTCTATCTGAGTCAGCGGACGAAGACGGTCGACGGGGTCACCGGCAACTGGTGGGCGTTCAGCGTCTTCGGGGTGGACACCACGCCGCAGAACGACAACTCGGCATTGGCGATGATGATGTCCCGGCAGCTGAACGACCAGGACGACGTGTCCACCTGGACCCACCTGGTCGGTGTCTACGACCTCGGCCGTCGCCAGATCCGCCTCTACGTCAACGGTCAGCTCGAGAGCACCGTGCCGTTCCCGAGCACCTTCACCGGGGCCTTCAACGCCACCGGCCCGGTCTGGGTGGGCGCCGCCCGGCACACTCCGCCCGGATCTTCTCCCCAGATCGCCGACCGGTGGGACGGCGACATCTCGAATCTCGGCCTCTACCAGGGCGCGTTGACCGATGTCGACGTCAAGCAGGTGTTCGAGAGCCAGTCCCTGACCGACGTCACCCCCACCGACTGACGGCTCCGTACCGCGCCGGCCCGCCTCCGGGTGGGCCGGCGCGGCCCCGTCGACCAGTTCCTCAGCTCCTTGCTGAACGATCGCCCCTGGAGGCATGGGTGAGATGCACCCTGACCACAAGTCCCCTGACACCACGTACGACGATGAACCCGACCAGACTGCGGACCGTCCTGGCCGCGACGGTGAGCCTGTCCCTGGCCGCGTCGGTCCTGTCCGTCCCCACCCGCGCGGCAGCCGAGCCGAAGCCCCATCTGGCCGTCCAGCAGGAGAAGATCGACGCCGACGGGGCGCCGGCGAAGGGTAGGGCCTGGCCGGTCAGGGCGGTGCCCAGCGCGCAGCTGGCGGCTCCGGTGTGGCCGAAGGCGGGTAGGGCGGCAGTGTCGTTGCCGGCGGCCCCGGCCGGGCAGCGGCAGTCCGCTCCGTCGGCGGTGCGCGCCGGCACCCTGCCGGTGTCGGTGAGCCGGGGCGCGGGGGCCGCCGGCGACCGCACCGACGCCGTCTCGGTGGAGGTGTTGGACCGGGCAGCCGTGCCGACCCGCTGGCGCAACGGCTTGCTGGTGCGGTTGGCCGGTAGTGGCGCCGCGACCACGAAGACCGCTGCGCCGGCCGCGGCGGGCTCGACCACCGTCTCGGTCGACTACCGGGACTTCAAGAACGCGTACGGCGGCAGCTGGTCCTCCCGGTTGAGGCTGTGGCGGCTCCCGGAATGCGCGCTGGTCACTCCGGACCGCGCGGAGTGTGCGGCCGCGCCGCTGGACTCCCGGAACCAGGGCGGCGCGGTGAGCGCCGAGGTGCCGTTGCCCGCACCGGGGGCCGGGGACCGGACCGCCGTTGGCGCGTCCACCCTGGTGGCCCTGGCCGCTGGTGCCTCCGGCAGCGAGGGTGACTTCTCGGCCTCGCCGTTGGGCGCATCGGCGACCTGGTCGGGCGGTGGCTCGACGGGTGACTTCTCGTGGTCGTACCCGCTGCAGGCGCCGCCGCCGATCGGTGGGCCGTCGCCGTCGCTCGCGCTGTCGTACTCCAGCAGCGCGGTGGACGGCAAGTCCGACGCCTCGAACAACCAGCCGTCGTGGGTCGGTGAGGGCTTCGACTACTGGTCGGGCTACATCGAGCGCAGCTACGTCGGCTGCGCGGACGACATGACCGGCGGCACCAACACCCGCAAGACCGGTGACCAGTGCTGGCGGTCCGACAACGCGACCATGATGCTCAACGGCCGGGGCACCGAGCTGGTCTACGAGGCCGGCAAGGGGTGGCACGGCCGCAGTGAGGACGGCTCCAAGATCGAGAAGCTCGCCGGCGCCGGCAACGGCGACAACGACGGTGAGTACTGGAAGGTCACCACGACCGACGGCATGCAGTACTTCTTCGGCCGGCACAGCCTGCCCGGCCAGAGCGGCACGACCGACTCGACCTGGACGGTGCCGGTCTCCGGTAACCAGTCCGGCGAGCCCTGCTACAACACCAGCTTCGCCTCGTCCTTCTGCGACCAGGCGTGGCGCTGGAACCTCGACTACGTGGTCGACCCGCGCGGCAACACCATGTCGTACTGGTACACCCCGGAGGGCAACTACTACGGCCGGAACCTCACCTCCACCAGCAAGGCCCGGTACGACCGGGGCGGCACCCTGAAGCGGATCGACTACGGCACCTGGGACCGCGGTACGACCGACCGGTCGGTGACGCCGACCGCCCAGGTGTTGTTCACCGTGGCCGACCGCTGCGAGGCGAACTGCTCGATTCACGACGCGGCGCACTGGAAGGACGTGCCCTGGGACCAGGAGTGCATCGGCACCGCCGCGTCCTGCACCAACTACTCGCCCACCTTCTGGTCCACCAAGCGGCTGTCGAAGATCACCACCCAGGTCTGGGACACCACCAAGGCCACCCCGGCGTGGCAGGCGGTGGACTCCTGGACCCTCACCCACACCTACCCGGCGGTGGGCGACGGCAGCGACTACGCGGGCATGTGGCTCAGCTCCATCGTGCGCGCCGGCCACGTCGGCAGCACGCTCACCATGCCGCCGGTGACGTTCACCCCGGTGGCGCTGCGCAACCGGGTGTTGACGAGGAACAACACCACCAACAACCGGATGCGGATGGGCAACATCGTCACCGAGACGGGGGCGAAGATCCAGGTGACGTACAGCCTGCCGGACTGCCCGTCGGGGATCTCGCCGGCGGCGAACACCCGGCGGTGTTATCCGGTGATCGGTCCGGACCCGTACGACCCGGACGGTCCAGACATCACCGAGTGGTGGCACAAGTACGTGGTGACGCAGGTGTCGGAGTCGGACCTGATGGTGGTGGTGAACGGGACCGACCGTGGGCAGCCGGTGAAGAACACCTTCTACACCTACGTGGGCGCGCCGGCCTGGCACTACGCCGACGACAACGGCCTGGTCAAGCCCAAGCGCAAGACCTGGAACCAGTTCCGCGGTTACGCGACGGTGGAGACCCGGGTCGGTGACGCGCCGAGCCAGACGTTGACCCGCACGACGTACCTGCGGGGCATGCACGGCGACCGGGTCGCGACCTCGGGCGGCACCCGCACGGTGACCGTGCCGGCGTCGCTGGGCAGCGAGACGGTGTACGACGAGGACCAGTTCGCCGGGATGGTCCGCGAGCAGGTCACCTACAACGGGGTCGACACCAGGCCGGTCGCCAAGACGGTGAACGTGCCGTGGATGTCACCGGCCCTCGCCACCCGCAACATCAACGGGGACATCGTCACCGCTCGTTACACCGACACGAAGGCCACCTACTCCGGCACCGCCCTCGGTGTGAACGGCGCGTCCGGCTGGCGGGTGACCCGGACCCAGTCGACCTTCGACAACGCCTACGGCACCGTCACCCAGGTCCAGGACGACGGGGACACCGCCAAGACCGGCGACGAACAGTGCGCCACCTACAGCTACAACCGCAACACCGCGCTGAACCTGCTGACGGTGGTGAAGCAGACGACGGTGACCGCACTGGCCTGTGGCAGCGCGCCGCAGACCACCGATGACGTGATCTCCGACGAGCGGACCTACTACGACGGCGCCACCAGCGTCGACACCGCTCCCACCGCTGGCGCGGCCACCCAGGTGGAGCGGCTGAAGAGCTGGACCAAGGCGGGCGGGACCACCTGGCAGGTGGTCACGAAGGGCACCTACGACATGTTCGGGCGGCCCCGCAGCGCCACCGACGTGCGGGGCAACGTCACGACCACCACCTACACCCCGGCCTCCGGCGGCCCGCTGCAGAAGGTGACGACGACCTCGCCGGACCCGAACGGCGGCACGGCGTGGTCCTCCACCGTCGAGTCGGAGCCGTACCGCGGCGGACCGACCAGGACGACCGACCGCAACGGCCGGGTCAGTGAGCAGGAGTACGACCCGCTCGGCCGGCTCGCCCGGGTCTGGCAGGCCGGCTGGGCGAAGTCCACCCACCCGACGAGCCCGTCGATCGAGTACGGCTACGTCTTCGCCCCGAACCGGGACGCCTACCCGTACACCACCACGCGGACCCTGCACGCCGGCGGCGGCTACCTGGTGTCGTACAGCATCCAGGATGCCCTGTTCCGTCCCCGGCAGACCCAGACCGTGGCCGTCGGTGGTGGTCGGGTCGTCACCGACACCCTCTACGACAAGGCCGGGAGGGCGGTGACCAGCTACTCCCCGCACGTGGAGCCCGGTGCCGCCGCGGGTGGCCTGTGGTGGGAGCCGGAGTGGTCGGTACCCTCGCTCACCCGGACTGTCTACGACGACGCGGGGCGGGCCACGGCCTCGATCTACTTCGGCACCGACGGGGTGACCAACCTCGTCGAGAAGTGGCGCACCAACACCGAGTACTTCGGTGACTCGGTGAAGGTGACGCCGCCCGCGAAGGACGTGCCGACCACCACGGTCACGGACGCGCACGGTCGTACCGTGCAGGTGCGGCAGCACGTCAGCCCGGAGCACTCGACGAGCTACGTCTACGACCGCAGGGGCCAGCTCGTCACGGTCCGGGACACGGCCGGCGACGAGTGGACCTACACGTACGACGTCCGTGGCCGGCAGCTGACGTCGGTCGACCCGGACAAGGGCAAGCTCACCAACGTCTACAACGACTTCTCCGAGCTGACCCAGACCATCGACGCCAACGGCAAGGTGCTGGTCTACGACTACGACAAGATCGGCCGCAAGATCGGCCTGTACGACACCAGCAAGTCCGCGGCCACCAAGCGGGCCGAGTGGAAGTACGACAAGCTCTTCACCGGCCAGCCACTGCTCGGGGTGTTGGGCCAGGCGACCCGGTACGACCCGCCCGGCTCGACGAACGCCTACACCGTGCAGCCGACCGGCTTCACCCCCCGCTACCAGCCCACCGGCATGCAGTACGTGATCCCGGCGGCCGAGGGGACCGGGCTCGCCGGCACCTGGTCGTACGGATTCGGCTACTCGCCCTACGAGGGCAGCCCCACCTCGGTGACCCTTCCGGCCGTGGGAAACCTGACCACGGAGACACTGACCACCAACTACGACTCCGTGACCGGCCTGCCGACGTCGCTGGACACCAACCTGATCAACGTCGGCCGGTACGTGATCGGTCAGCAGTACTCGGCCTACGGCGAGCCGACCATCAACACCCGCAAGACCAACGGGGGCGTCTACGTCGAGCAGGCGTTCGACTACGACCTCACCACTCACCGGGTGAACCGCAGCCGGGTGCAGCCGGAGACCGCGACCGGAACGGTCAAGGACGTCAACTACGGCTACGACGACGCCGGGAACATCACCTCCATCGCCGACACCCCGGCCGTCGGGCAGGCCGACACGCAGTGCTTCCGGTACGACGATCTGCGCCGGCTGACCTCGGCGTGGACCCCGAAGTCCGGGGTCGCCTGTGGCACCGATCCCAGCACGGCCAACCTGGGCGGTCCCGCCCCGTACTGGCAGGACTGGACGATCGACGCCCTGGGCAACCGGACCAAGGAGACGTCGCACGCGTCGACCGGCGACACCACCCGCACCTACGCGCTGCCGACGCCCGGCCAGGGAGTGGCCCGGCCGCACGCGGCCACGTCGGTGACGGTGGCGGAACCCGGGAAGAGCCCGGTCACCAACCGGTACGACTATGACAAGGCAGGCAACACGGTCTGCCGGCCCGCGGGGGCCCCGGCGAACGCCTGCCCGCCCGACGCCAGCTCCCAGCTGCTCAGCTGGGACTCCGAGGGCCGGCTGACGTCGGTTTCCGGATCCTCCGGCGGGAGCAACATCTACGACGCCGACGGCTCCCGGCTCATTCACCGGGACGCCACCGGCAGCACGTTGTATCTGCCGGGGCAGGAGGTCCGCACGGCGAGCGGCCTCACCTCGGCGACCCGTTACTACCAGTTCGCCGGCAGCACTGTGGCCTCGCGCAGCGGTGGACTGACCTGGCTCTTCAACGACCACCAGGGCACCCAGAACGTCGCTGTCGACGCGCTCACGCAGGCGGTAACGGTACGGCGGCAGACCCCGTACGGTGTCCCGCGCGGTCAGCAGCCGACCTGGACAAACCTGAAGGGCTTCGTCGGCGGTGACAAGGACACCACCGGACTGACCCACATCGGTGCCCGCGAGTACGACCCGGGCCTGGGCCGGTTCGTGTCGGTGGATCCGGTGCAGGACCTGACCGATCCGCAGCAGTGGAACGCCTACGCCTATGGCAACAACAGCCCGATCACCTTCTCCGATCCGGACGGGCTCAAGGCCTGCTCCGACGACGCCTGTGGGCCGGGCGCCGACTACGAGGACATGTACGGCAAGTACGTCGACGTCTCCGGCCACAACGACGGCTGCAACGGGTGCAGCAAGACCGAGGACCCGTACGCCGAGAAGAAGCCGCCGACGATCAACGACAAGCTCGGCAGTCACGTCCCGCTGTCCAAGACCCACAAGACGATCGTCAAGGCGAAGTCCTACAAGGGCACCGAGCAGTTCACCTGGAAGGAGATGCTCGACTGGGCGGCCCAGGACCAGACCAACTGGGTATTCCTCTGTTCTGAGGTGATGGGCGGCGACCCGCTCGTCTGTGATGTCCAGAATCCGCTGCTGCCACAGCTGTCGAAGCTCGAGGACCTGGTCCAGATGGCCGTCATCCTGGGTGGTGTGACCTGTGCGCTGATCGGCCCCGCCTGCCTGGCCGAGGCCGCGCTAGCCGAGGGTGAGTTCGCCGCCACGGGTGCCGTGCTCACATCGGGCGGTGCCGGCGCCAACCTGCTCCGCGGCATGATCGGTCGGGAGGCGGTGGGTGCCGAGAAGGTGGTGAACAGCTTCTGCAGCTTCGGCGGTGACACCCGGGTCCTGATGGCCGACGGCACCACCAAGCCGATCAGCGAGCTGAAGGTGGGCGACGAGGTCGAGGCCACCGACCCCGAGACGGGGGAGCAGGGTGATCGGCGGGTCACCAACCTCTGGATCCATGAGGACGACCTCGGTGTCCTGAGGGTCGACGGCGAGATTCTGGAGACGACCGACGGGCACCCCTTCTGGAACGTCACCGATCACAAGTGGGAAGCGGCGGGTGACCTTCGGCCTGGTGACCGGCTGGTCACGTCCAGGGGGGACACCGTCCTGGTCGACAGGCCGTTGTCGGCACCTTCACACCGCGGGCTCGCCTACAACCTCACGGTGGACGGGATCCACACCTACTATGTGATTGCCGGCACGACGTCAGTACTCGTACACAACACGGGTTCGCTTCCGTGCGTCTCTAATCGCATCAGTTGGCAGAAGCAGGGCCGACATGTTCTCGGAGACCCGTTGCACGACAATACTGGCAAGGGTTATCTCAATAGCCATTCGGACGCGCAGCGCGTGCTTGACGCGTACCACAGCGGCGAGGCCACGGTGCTGGGGCAAATGGAGAATGGAAACATCGTCGTGCGTTACGGAAATGTGACTGGTTACAACAACAACCCAGCTGCAGGGTTCGTCGATCAGCCGACGAACGTCTTCATGATCAAGGGAACGAAGAGCCCTAGCGTGGTTCCGATCAATCCGAACTGGACTCCGAGAGGCTGACAGGTGAAACCCGATCTGGTACGGGAGAACAGGCTGGTGCTCGATGTCGTCCAGGCTGCGCTCGGGTTGATTTCGAGAGAAATGCGAGCCATCTCGGTTGAACTGAGGCTGGATCGAGTGATCCTTCATGTCGCCGTCCATGAGCGGAATGCGCAGGTCGAGGAGGATGTGGAGGACCTCGTATTCGAGCTGGCGGCTCTCCAGGACGGTCAAATAGAAATAGAGTCCTCGGTCTTCGTGGGAGAACCCAATTCCGGTTGGCCAGGAAGCTCTGGTCGGCGTGTCTATGTGGCGAAGGAAGAGTGAGGATCGACACGAGGGGCAACCTGTAGTGGCAGTACGGCTGGCCGGCGAACTGTTCGCCGGCCAGCCGCCGCACAGACCATCGGCCCGCCTCCGACGGACCGCGGCTCACCCATGCGAAACCGGCAGGTCCAGCACGTCCTCGACACCGCGCCGCGGCGTCGGCCGCCCCGGCTGGCCGTACCCGATCCGCATCACCATCTGCGGCGTCCCGAACCGTCCCAGCGACAGCCGCAGCGCCTCCCGGGCCCCCGGCACCTCGATCGGCTGGGACATCATCGACACCCCCAGCCCGGCGTCCGTCGCCGTCAACAGCACCCGCTGCAACGCCTGCCCGGCCACGATCTGGTCGGTCGCCGTGTTCCCCGCCGAGCCGAGCACCGCCACCAGCGGCTCCGGCTCGAAGTCCCGCCCCGGCGCGCGGTTGCGACCGCCGAAGCCCCGGGCCGGCAGCAGGTCCTGCGGCTCGCTCTGCGGGCCGCCCGCGGCGACCGGCACCCCGTCCGGTGCCGGCTCGGTCCGCACCCACTCGGCCAGCTCCGTCCGGTAGCCGGGGTCGCGTTCCAGCACCCGGTTGGCGCTGCGGGCGATCTCGGCGAAGGCGTTGACCGCGCTCACCCCGATCAGCAGCTCCAGCCAGCCCTGCTCCGCCCGGGCCGCCTCGCCGAGCCGCCAGCGGGCGTCGGCGGGGACCGGGTCGGGCCAGAACGGCGCCCGGTTGCTGAACCGGCGCGGGATCGCCGCGTGCAGGCTCTGCTCGGCCGGCGTCGGCCGACGCGGCAGGTCCGGCACCAGCCGGGCGATCACGTCCGGCTCCGTCGGGTACGGCCGCAGCCGCACCGAGGCCGGGGCGCCGGCCACCGCGAGGGCCAGCCGCAGGTTGAACAGCGCCGCCCCGCAGGCGATCCGGGTGCCCCAGCCGCTCGGGTCGGTCGCCGGCAGCCGTCGGGTCGGATCGACGGATAGCTCGATCCCCCCGTCGTGCAGCCGGAACCGCCACGGCTGGCTGTTGTGCAGCGACGGCGCGCGGACGGCGTCGGTCACGACGGCCCGCAGCTGCGCGACGGTGAAGCCGGTGTCCATCATCATGCTCCTTCCGTGCCAGGTCGTGCCGCCCCCCGGTAGGTCCATCCCCACGGTGCGTCAGCCGACGCGCCCCCGGGCAGGGCCGGACGTCCCGACCGGCCGGGCAACCCTTCCCGCCCCGGCGCGCCCTGGACGGGACCTTCGGCCCGTGCACCGGGCGGCCCGACCGGGTAGAAACGAGGGATGATCCGGGTGTTCCTGCTCGACGACCACGAGGTCGTCCGCCGTGGCCTTGCCGACCTGCTCACCAGCAGCGGCGACATCGAGGTGGTCGGCGAGTCCGGCTCCGCGCAGGAGGCCGCCCGCCGGATCCCCGCGCTCCGCCCGGACGTGGCGATCCTCGACGCCCGGCTGCCCGACGGAAACGGCATCGACGTCTGCCGGGACATCCGCGCCGTGGACTCCTCGATCAAGGGCCTCATCCTCACCTCGTACGAGGACGACGAGGCGCTCTTCGCGGCGATCATGGCCGGCGCCGCCGGGTACGTGCTCAAGCAGATCCGCGGCACCGACCTGGTCGACGCGGTCCACCGGGTGGCGGCCGGGCAGTCCCTGCTCGACCCGGCGATCACCACCCGGGTGCTGGAACGCATCCGCAGCGGCGTCGAGCAGCCGCGCGAGCTCAAGACCCTCACCGAGCAGGAACGGCGGATCCTGGAGTACGTCGCCGAGGGGCTGACCAACCGGGAGATCGCCGGAAAGATGTTCCTCGCCGAGAAGACGGTGAAGAACTACGTCTCCAGCGTGCTGGCCAAGCTCGGCCTGGAACGGCGTACCCAGGCCGCGGTGCTGGCCACCCGGCTGCTCGGCAAGACGTCCCACTGAGCCTCGCCCGCCACCGGGCGGGCCGGCCAGGCGGGCGGCTCAGTCCCGCAGCGGGACGCTCCACCGCACCCGGGTGCCGTGCGGGTGCACCCGGTCCAACTGGAACTCGCCACCGAGGCGTTCGGCCCGCTCCCGCAGGTTGACCAGGCCACTGCGGGCCGCCGCCGGGTCGCAACCCACCCCGTCGTCGGTGACCTGGACGGTCACCCAGCCGGCGTCGACGCGTACCGCCACCTCCACCCGGTCGGCGTTGGCGTGGCGGGCCGCGTTGGACAGCGCCTCGCGCAGCACGGCGGTCAGCTCCGGGCGGAGCACGTCCGGGACGGCGCTGTCGATCGGGCCGAGCAGCTCCAGCTCCGGCCGGTGCCCCAGCGTCTCGGTGGCCGCCTCGATCGCCTCCCGGATCTCGGTACGCAGCGCCGCGCTCATCGGCGTACGCAGCTCGAAGATGGTGCGGCGGATGTCCCGGATGGTGGCGTCCAGGTCGTCGACCGCCGCGTTGATCCGCTTGGCCACCTCGGGGCGGGCGTTCATCGCCCCGCTCTGCAGCTGGAGGCCGGTGGCGAAGAGCCGCTGGATCACCACGTCGTGCAGGTCCCGGGCGATCCGCTCGCGGTCCTCCAGGACCACCAGCAGCTCCCGCTCCTCCTGCCCGCGGGCCCGCTCCATGGCCAGCGCCGCCTGGCCGGCGAAGCTGCCCAGCAGCGCCACGTCGCCGTCGGTGGCGCGGCCGGCGTCCGGCCGGTGCGCGATAACCAGCACGCCGTGCAGGGTGTCGGCCGCGGCGAGCGGGGAGACCACCGCCGGCCCGGCGACCACCGGCACCGGCCACGGCGCGGCGTGCGCCAGATCCTCGACCAGGTCGTGCCGGCGCTCGGTGACCGCGACGGTGAAGCTCGTCTCGCCCGCCGGCAGCACCGCGCCGACCAGCTCGCGGGCCCGCGCGTCGGCGCCGTCGACCACCTCCACGGTGAACTGCCCGGCCTCCTCGTCGTAGAGCAGCACCAGGGCCAGCTCCGCCTCGGCGACCTCCCGGGCCCGGCGGGCCACCAACGTCAACGCGTCGGTACGCCGCACCTCGCCGAGCAGCACCGAGGTGATCTCGGCGGTGGCCGCCAGCCAGCGTTCCCGGCGGTGGGCCTCCGCGTAGAGGCGGGCGTTCTCGATCGCCACACCGGCCGCGGCGGCCAGCGCCACCACGATCTCCTCGTCGTCCTCGCTGAACTCCGGGGCGCCCTGCTTCTCGGCCAGGTAGAGGTTGCCGAAGACCTGGTCGCGGATGCGGACCGGCACGCCGAGGAAGCTGTGCATCGGCGGGTGGTGCGGCGGGAAGCCGTACGACTTCGGGTGGTGGGTGATGTCCGGCATGCGTAGCGGCCGGGGCTCGTCGATGAGCAGGCCGAGCACGCCCCGCCCGTGCGGCAGGTCGCCGATCCGCGCGTGCAGCTCCGGCTCGATGCCGTGCACGATGAAGTCGTGCAGCAGCCGGTCGGGGCCGATCACCCCGAGGGCGCCGTAGCGGGCGCCGACCAGCTCGCACGCCGATCCGACGATCCGTTGCAGGGTGCTGCGCAGGTCGAGGTCGGAACCGATCACCACCACCGCGTCGAGCAGGGCGCGCAGCCGCTCCCGGCTGGTGACCACCTCGCCGACCCGGTCCAGCATCTCCTGGAGCAGCTCGTCGAGGCGGACCCGTGACAGCGGGCTGAGCCCCAGTGAGGGTGTCACCGGGGAGTCCTGACGCGGTCGCGGTGCGCTGCTGGTCACGCCGCCGATGCTAGCCCTGCGGCCCGGCCGGCATAAGCCCCGCTACCCTTGCCGGCCGTCCACCGCCGAGGTGTCCACCACCTGCTCGGTAGGGAGCCGCGGGGTGTGCGCGGGGCCGGCGGTCGCCGGGTCGGCGATCCCCAGGCGGAGCACCAGGAACGGGTGACCCATCCCGGCCAGCACGCCGCGCAGGGTCTGCCGGGTGCCCTCGACCTCCACCACCCCGCTCAGCGGCACCATCGACACCCCGAGCCGGGTGGCGGTCAACCACGCGGCGGAGAGCGCCTCACCGGCCCGCAGCCAGCTGTCCGGCTCGTCCTCGTCGCCGTAGAGCAGCGCGTACACGGCCGCCCGGTCGTGGCCGGGACCGATCGGCAGGCTGCCGGCGCGGCCGAAGTCCCGGCCCGGCACGGTGGTCTGCGGCGCCTGCTCGGGCAGGACCTCCGGCGGCAGGCCGGTGCCGGTGCCGGCGCGGCTGGTCCAGTACGCCAGCTCCTCGCGCAGCTGCGGATCCTCGGCCTCCACCGTGCCGGCGTGGGAGGCCGCGGCGGCCAGCTCCATCACCTGGTCGGAGTCGAGGATCTGCAACCGGGCGCCCTCGGCGGTGGCGGCCCGGGTGATCTCACCGATCGCGGCGGTCGGCACCTGCTCGTCGCTGACCGGCCGGCGGTCGGTGTGCCGGACCTGCATGCACTGCACCAGGTGCATGGCCTGCGGGTCGGCGCCCGGGTGCCGCATGCTGGTCAGCCGGGCCAACAGCTCCGGGTCGCCCGCGTCGGGCAGTCGCTCCACCACCGGCACCCAGCCCTCGGCGGCCAGCGCCAGCCGGGCGTGGTGCAGGGCGGCCCCGCAGCTCAGCGCCAGCAGCCGCCCCTCGGGGTCGCTGGCGCTCAGCTGCCGGGCCCGGGCCATCCGCAGCTCCAGGGCGTCGGGCAGCACCCGCCAGCTCCAGGGTTGGGTGTTGTGCACCGACGGGGCGTGCCCGGCCATCGCGGCGGCCTCCGCGAGCGCGGTGGTCAGCGGGCGGTCCGTAGCCGGCGTCTCGTGGCTCATCGTCACGACCTTTCCGTGTTCGTCCCCATCGTGCCCCACCCGGATGCCACCGCGGGCGGGGATGCCGCTCCATCCTCTGGCATGCCCCCTCCGGCCGCACGGTACGCACGCCCCGGTCCACCGGGCCCTTCGGCCCGCCGGAATACCCGGGTTGCCCTGTCCGACGCCCTCCGGCACTGGGACGATCCGCAGGTGGGAACCGAACCGCGGGAGTGCCTGCCGGAGCGGCCGGTCGCCCGGCGCCGGCTGAGCCGGCTGCGTCGCCGGTTCGGCGGGTCCGCCGACGCGCGGCGGCCAGGGGCCGTCGAATGGGCGCCGCTGATCCTGCTGACCGTGGCCGCGCTGGCCGGCGCGGCGCTGTGGCTGGCCGGGCTGCGCGGCGCCGCCGACCTGGTCTGGGCCGCGGTCACCCTGGTCGCCCTGCTCCCCGCCACCTGGGCGGTGCTGCGACAGCTGTGGCAGCGCCAGTTCGGGGTGGACGTGATCGCCGTGCTGGCGCTGGCCGGCGCGCTGGTCGTCCGCGAGTACCTGGCCGGCGCGGTGATCGCGGTGATGGTGGCGACCGGACGGTCGCTGGAGGCGTACGCCCAGCGCCGGGCGACCCGCGATCTGCGTGCCCTGCTGGAGCGGGCGCCCCGGCAGGCCCGCCGGCGGACCGCCGACGGCGGGATCGAGGTGGTGCCGCTGGACCGGGTCGCGGTCGGCGACCGCCTGGTGGTGGGCCCCGGTGACGTGGTGCCGGTCGACGGCACCGTGGAGGAGCCGGCCACCCTGGACGAGTCGGTGGTGACCGGCGAGTCGCAGCTGGTGAGCCGGGCGGCGGGGGAGTCGGTGGCCAGCGGCGTGGTGAACGCCGGCGCCGGCTTCGGGCTGCGCGCGGTGCGCGGTGCGGCCGAGAGCACGTACGCCGGGATCGTCCGGCTGGCCGAGGAGGCGACGGCCCACAAGGCCCCGATGGTCCGGATGGCCGACCGGTACGCCGCCGCGTTCGTGCCGTTCACGCTGGTGCTGGCCGGCCTGGCCTGGCTGCTGACCGGGCAGTTCGTCCGGGCGGTGGCGGTGCTGGTGGTGGCCACCCCCTGCCCGCTGCTGCTGGCCACGCCCATCGCGATCGTCTCCGGGCTGTCCCGGGTGGCCCGGCGCGGGGTGCTGGTCCGCGACGGTGGATCGCTGGAACTGCTCGGCCGGGCCCGGACGCTGATGATGGACAAGACCGGCACCCTCACCGCGGGCCGGCCGCGCGCCGCGGAGACCGTGGTGCCGCCCGGCGGCGACCGGGACGAGGTGCTGCGGCTGGCCGCCTCGGTGGAGCAGCTCTCCCCGCACGTGCTGGCTGCCGCGCTGGTCCGGCAGGCCCGCGAGCAGGGGCTGCGCCTGGGTGAGCCGACCGAGGTGACCGAGGAGCCGGGCCGGGGCGTACGCGGGCGGGTGGACGGCCGGGTGGTCGCGGTCGGACAGCTCTCCGGTGACCTGCCGGAGTGGGCCGCCCGGACCCGGCGCCGGGCCGAGACGGCCGGGCTGTCCACGGTCTGGGTCAGCGACGAGCGGGGGCCGCTCGGGGCGATCCTGCTGGAGGATCCGGTCCGCCCGGACGCCCGCCGTACCGTGCGTCGGCTGCGCGAGGCGGGGCTGGACCGCCTGGTCATGGTCACCGGTGACCGTCCCCGCACGGCCGAGCAGGTGGCCCGGGCGGTGGGCGTGGACGACGTGGTGGCGCAGTGCTCGCCGGAGCGGAAGGTGGCCCGGGTCCGGGACGAGTCGGGTCGGGCGGTCACCGTGATGGTCGGCGACGGGGTGAACGACGCGCCGGCGCTGGCCGAGGCGCACGTCGGGGTGGCGATGGGCGCCACCGGGGCGACCGCCTCGGCGGACGTGGCCGACGCGGTGCTCACCGTCGACCGGCTGGACCGGCTCGCCGACGCCGTGGAGATCGCCCGGTACGCCCGCCGCATCGCCGTCCAATCCGCCACGGTCGGGATGGGCCTGGCGGTGGTGGCGATGGTGGTCGCGGCCGCCGGCGGGCTGCCCCCGGTGGCCGGCGCGTTCCTCCAGGAGGGCATCGACGTGCTGGTCATCCTCAACGCGCTGCGGGCGTTGGGCGGTGGTCTGAGCCGGCGTGACGTGCCCCCGGCCACCCGGGACATGCTGGACCGGTACGCCGGCCAGCACGGCCCGGTCCGGGAGGTGCTGGCCCGGCTGCGGGACACCGCCGACCTGGTGGCGACCCGCCCGGACGCCCCGGAGTGCGTACCGGCGCTGCGCGAGGTGCACCGCCGCCTCACCGAGCAGGTGCTGCCGCACGAGGCCGCCGAGGAACGCCAGCTCTACCCGGCGCTGGCCGGGCCGTTGGGCAGCGCGGAGGCCACCTCGACGATGAGCCGGGGCCACGTGGAGATCAGCCGCCTGATCGGCCGGATCGGCGGCCACCTGGCCGACCACCCGGGCGACGCGGCGCAGCCGGGCGAGGCGGGCCGGCCGGGTGCCGACGGCCGGTTGCGACCGGAGGAGGTGCCGGATCTGCTGGCCAGCCTCTACGGGCTGGACGCGGTCCTGCGCCTGCACCTGGCGCAGGAGGAGGAGGACTACTTCTCACTCAGCCCTTCCGACGGCGCCGACACCGCCCGCTGACCGCCGCCGCGGCCGACCGTCCGCCCCGGCGTCCGGGACGGAGGCGGATCGGCGGACAAGCGTGATGACTCTCAGGCATAAGTATTCCTCAGAGTCATCACGCTCGAAATACTCACGCGCCGGCTGCCGGGCGAATCCGTCGGGTGCCGATCCGACCGTCACCTGGCGTCCGCCGGCCCACCCGGACGAAGGTCAGCGTTCGCGGGCCACCGCGACCGGGCAGTGGGCGTGCTGGATCAGCTGCTGGCTCACCGAACCGAGCAGCATCCCGCGCAGCCCACCCCGCCCCCGACTGCCCACGACCACCAACTGGGCGGCGCGGCTCGCCTCGACCAACTCGGCCGCCGGGCTGCCGGCGGTCACGTCGACCGTCACCGCCAGCTCGGGGAAGGTCTCCCGCCACGGGGCGACCGCCTCCTCGGTGGCCGCCCGGTCGTCGGCGAGGGTGGCCGCCGCCTCGTCGGTGGAGAGGCGGCCCGGCTGGGAGACCCGGAGCACCCGCAGCGGGCAGGCCCGCTGGGCCGCACGTTCCACCGCGAAACCGAGCGCCAGCTTCGCGGACTCCGACCCGTCGAAGCCCACCACCACCGGCCCGGCCGGCTCGGGTCGGGAATCCCGGACCACCACCACCGGGCAGTGCGCGTGGGCGGTCACCGACACGGCGGTCGAGCCGACCAGCAGGCCGCCGAAGCCACCGTGCCCCCGACTGCCGAGCACCAGCAGGCCGGCTTCGGCGGAGCGTTCCTGGAGCACCAGCGCGGGCGGGCCGTCGAAGACCTCGCCGTGCACCGTGCGCCCCGGGTGGGCGGCGGCGGCGTCCGCCGCCGCCCGGCGTACCAGCTCCTCGACCTCGCGGCGGGCGGTGTCGTCCGGCCAGACGCCGGGCGCGATGCCGGGACCGACCCAACCGGCCACGGTAAGCCACTCGAAGACGTACGCCAACCGGACCGGCCGGCCGGAGCGGCCCGCCTCGGCCAGCGCCCACTCCAGGGCGACCGTGGCGTCGGCGGAGCCGTCGTAGCCGACCAGGATCTCGTCGGAGCTCACTGACCGCTCCGCAGCGCCGGGTCGGTCTCCCGGATCCAGCGCCACTCGGCCACCCGCGGGTCGTCCTCGCCGTGGCGGCGGGTGTAGTCACGGCAGGCCTGCCGGGCGTCCACCATCTCCTGGCGCAGGTGGGCGGCGCGCGCGGCCAGCCCCGGCACCCGGTCGATGACGTCGATGACCAGGTGGAACCGGTCCAGGTCGTTGAGCATCACCATGTCGAACGGGGTGGTGGTGGTGCCCTCCTCCTTGTAGCCGCGCACGTGCAGGTTGTCGTGGTTGGCCCGGCGGTAGGTGAGCCGGTGGATCAGCCACGGGTAGCCGTGGTACGCGAAGATGACCGGCTTGTCTCGGGTGAAGATGGTGTCGAACTCGTTGTCCGGCAGGCCGTGCGGGTGTTCCGACGGCGGCTGCAGCCGCATCAGGTCGACCACGTTGACCACCCGGACCTTCAGCTCCGGCAGGTGCTGGCGGAGCAGGTCCGCGGCGGCCAGGGCCTCCAGGGTCGGCACGTCCCCGGCGCAGCCGAGCACCACGTCCGGCTCGCTGCCCTCGTCGGTGCTGGCCCAGTCCCAGATGCCCAGGCCGCGCCGGCAGTGCTGCACCGCCTCGTCCATGGTCAACCAGTTCGGGGCGGGCTGCTTCCCGGCCACCACCACGTTGATGTAGTGCCGGCTGCGCAGGCAGTGGTCCATCGTGGAGAGCAGGGTGTTGCCGTCCGGCGGCAGGTAGACCCGGACCACCTCGGCCTTCTTGTTGACCACGTGGTCGATGAAGCCGGGGTCCTGGTGCGAGAAGCCGTTGTGGTCCTGCCGCCAGACGTGGCTGGAGAGCAGGTAGTTCAGCGACGCGATCGGCTCCCGCCAGGGGATGTGCCGGGTCACCTTCAGCCACTTCGCGTGCTGGTTGACCATCGAGTCGACGATGTGGATGAACGCCTCGTAGCTGGTGAAGATGCCGTGCCGGCCGGTCAGCAGGTAGCCCTCCAGCCAGCCCTCGCAGAGGTGCTCCGACAGCACCTCCATCACCCGGCCGTCGGGGGAGAGGTGGTCGTCACCGGGTTCCCGGCCGGCGACGAACGCCCGGTCGGTCACCTCGAAGGCGGCGCCGAGCCGGTTCGAGGCCACCTCGTCCGGGCCGAAGAGGCGGAACGTCTCCGGGTTGCGGACGATCACGTCGCGCACCCACTGACCGAGTACGCCGGTGGCGCCCGCCACCGGCTCGCCCGGCTGCTTGACGTCGACGGCGTACTCGTAGAAGTCGGGCAGGTCCAGGTCGCGCAGCAGCCGGCCGCCGTTGGCCACCGGGTTGGCGCTCATCCGCCGCTCACCGGTGGGCGGGAGCGTGACCAGCTCCTCGACCGGGGCGCCGGTGGCGTCGAAGAGCTCCTCCGGCCGGTAGCTGCGCAGCCAGCGCTCCAACTCGGCCAGGTGCTCCGGGTTGTCGCGGACCTCCGCGATCGGCACCTGGTGGGCGCGGAACGTCCCCTCCACCTGCTTGCCGTCGACGACGCTCGGCCCGGTCCAGCCCTTCGGCGTACGCAGCACGATCATCGGCCAGCGGGGACGCTCGACGGTCTCGCCGGAACGGGCCCGACGCTGGATCGCGGCGATCTCGTCGCAGGCCCGGTCCAGGGTGGCGGCGAGCAGCTGGTGCACCTTCTCCGGCTCGTCGCCGGCCACCACGTACGGCTGGTAGCCGAAGCCGCGCATCATCTCCAGCAGGTCCTGCTCGGGGATCCGGTCCAGCACCGTCGGGTTGGCGATCTTGTAGCCGTTGAGGTGCAGGATGGGCAGCACCGCGCCGTCGCGGGCCGGGTTGAGGAAGACGTTGGACAGCCAGCTGCCGGCCAGCGGCCCGGTCTCCGCCTCGCCGTCGCCGATGACGCAGGCGACCAGCAGGTCCGGGTTGTCGAAGGCGGCGCCGTAGGCGTGGCTCAGCGCGTACCCGAGCTCGCCGCCCTCGTGGATCGAGCCCGGCACCTCCGGTGCGACGTGGCTGGGGATGCCGCCGGGGAAGGAGAACTGGCGGAACAGCCGCTGCATGCCGGTCTCGTCCCGGCCGATCGAGTGGTAGAGCTCGCTGTACGTGCCCTCCAGCCAGGTGTTGGCCACCAGGGCGGGGCCGCCGTGGCCGGGGCCGGTGACGAAGATGGCGGACAGGTCGCGGTCGACGATGACCCGGTTGAGGTGCGTGTAGAGCAGGTTCAGCCCGGGGCTGGTGCCCCAGTGGCCGAGCAGTCGGGGCTTGACGTGCTCGGGGCGCAGCGGCTCCCGCAGCAGCGGGTTGTCGAGCAGATAGATCTGCCCGACGGTGAGGTAGTTCGCCGCGCGCCAGTAGGCGTCAAGCCGGCTCAGCTCGTCTTCGGTCAGGGGGCTGTGCAGGTCGAGAGCGGTGTCCATGCTGCATTAGCCTCTCGCGGGTCGGGGTTTTCTGCACCCGGAAGCGCCAGTTCGGCCGGGCCGGTCCAGCTTCGCCGGTGGCGTCGCACGATGATCAGGGCCGTTGGTCCCGGCCCTCGAGGGCGTCATGCCCCGTCCGGCGGCGCGGAAACCGATCCACGCACGACGATGACGGGGCAGGGCGAGTGGTAGAGCAGGGACTGGCTCACCGCGCCGAGCATGCCGCGCCACGGCTCGTCGCCGCGCGCACCGACCACGGCCAGTTGCACGGAGCGGGACTGCTCCAGCAGGACGGTGCCCGGGTCACCCTCGATGGTGTGGCACTCGGCGGCCACCGCCGGGTGGCGCCGGGCGGCCCGGGCCACCGCCTGGACGAGCATCTGCTCGCCGTCGTGCCGGCCCGGTTCCAGCACCCGGATCGCGAGCACCCGGGCGGAGCGCCGGTCGGCGCAGTCGAAGGCGAAGGCCAGGGCGGTCCGCGAGCTGGCGGAGCCGTCCACCCCGACCAGCACCGGCCCCGCCGGCGGTGGCTGCGGGCGTACCACCAGCACCGGGCAGTCGGCCCGGGCGGCCACCTGGACCGCCGGGGCGTCGGCCGGTACGCAGGCGCCGCAGCCGGCCATCCCGCCGTCGCCGAGGGCGACCAGGTACGCCGACTCGGAGCGGCGGATCAGCGCCTGCACCGGTGACCCCTCGACGATCTCGCCACTGACCGGCACCGCCGGTTCGGCGTCGTTGGCTGCCGCGGCGGCCCGTTCGATCAGGTCCTCGGCCCCGGCCCGGGTGACCCCGCCGGGGGAGTCGAACGCCGCCTCCCAGTTGAAGGCGTGCAGCAGGCTCAACGACCGCCCCTGCGCGGCGGCCTCACGGGCGGCCAGCCGGACCACCTGCATCGACTCCTCGGCGGGGCCGACCGCGGCCACGACCGACGCGTCGGCGGGTGTGGTCATCCGCCCCTCACCTCCCCGACGCCGGGCACGGCACGGCACGCTGTCGTGACCGAGCGTAGTGCCGGTGTCGGGGTGGTGGGGCGGGATCGGCTCAGCGGAACTGGAGGCGGTTCACCGCGTCGAACGCCCGGGCGCCGAAGAGCCGGCGACTGTGCACCATGAGCCGGGCGGCGGCGGTGACCAGGTAGCGGGTGCGCGGCCGGCGGGCGGTGACGGCGTGCTCGATCACCCGGGCCACCGCGTCCGGGGTGGCGGCGAGCATCGGGTTCTCGTACGACTTGGCCATGGCGGTGTCGACGGCGGTGACCATCTTGCGGTAGGGGCCGTCCGGGGCCGCCCCCGCGCCGAGGGAGGAGCTGGCGACCGCGCCGAAGCCGGTCCGGATCAGCCCGGGCTCGACGATGGCCACGTCGATGCCGAACGGCCGCACCTCCTGGCGCAGGGCGTCGGAGATCGCCTCGACCGCGTACTTGCTGGCGTGGTAGTAGCCGCCGCCGGGGAAGACCAGCCGGCCGCCCATCGAGCTGATGTTGACGATCCGGCCCCGGCCGGCCCGGCGCATCCCGGGCAGGACGAGCTGGGTGAGCCGGCTGAGCCCGAAGACGTTGGTCTCGAACTGGGCCCGGACCCGCTCCATCGGGGTCTCCTCGATCGGGCCGTACTCCCCGTAGCCGGCGTTGTTGACCAGCACGTCGACCTGGCCGTGCTCGGCCTCGATCGCGGCGACGGCGGCGCGCATCGACTCCTCGTCGGTGACGTCCAGGGGGAGGATCCGGGCGCCGGTGTCGGCCAGGTCGGCGATCGCCGAGACCTTGCGGGCGGTGGCGTACACGGTGAGGTCGGGGCGGCGGGCGAGCCGGGCGACGGTGGCCCGGCCGATGCCGGAGGAGGTGCCGGTGATCAGGACGGTGGTCATGACGGGTCTCCCGGTCGGGTGAGGCCGGCGACGAGCAGCGCGACGCCGTCGCGCAGCCGCTGCCGGGGCAGGTCGGGGTCGGTGAGGTCGGCCTCCAGGCCGCGGGTGAGCGCGACCAGCACCTCGGCCACCGCGTGGGCCCGCGGCCCGGCGGTGTCGGCCAGGGCGGCGGCCACCACGTCGGTCAGCTCCCGGGTGTACGCCTCGGAGAGGTCGCCGGTGAGCTTGCCGCTGGCGTCGAGCAGTTCGGCGGCGTGCCGACTGTCCCGATGCAGGCCGAGGGTGAGTTCCAGCTTCGCGCCCAGCACGGCCTGGAGGCGCTGGGTGACGGACTCGTCGGACGCCGTGGCGGCGGCCCGGGCCTGCGCCAGCGAGGCGGCGAAGAGCCGCTCGGCGAGCCGCCGGTAGGCGTCGTCCTTGTTGCGGACGTACTGGTAGACCGCCGGGCGGGACATCCCGGCCGCGGCGGCGATGTCGTCCATCGTCGTGCGCCGGATGCCGTGCCGGGTGAAGCACTCGTACGCGGCGGTGAGGATGGCGTCCAGCCGGTCCGTTGACATGCTGACAATGATTGCACAGTTTGTCAGACTGTCACGGTGTTCCCGGTCACCCCGTCCGGTGCACGCGGATCACGACGGCGGTGGCGTTGTCGTCACCGCCGTCGTCGAGCGTGGCGAGCAGCAGGTCCCGGACCCCCTGGTCGGCCCGGGGGTCCGCCAGGAACTCGCGCAGCAGGTGGTAGTCCACCTGGTCGCTGACCCCGTCGGTGCAGAGCAGCCAGGTGTCGCCCGGGCGCAGCGGCGTGGCGATCAGGTCGGCGTCCGGTGACTCGGGATGCCCGACGTAGCGCAGCAGCTGGTAGCGGGCCCGGGCCGCCTCGGGGGAGTCGGCCGCGTACCAGCCGTGCAGCAGGCCCAGCCAGGCCGCCGTGTGGTCGACGGTGAACAGCTCCAGCAGCCCGTCGCGCAGCCGGTAGGCCCGCGAGTCGCCGAGCTGCACGATCCACGCCTGCCCGCCGTCCGGCTCGGCGACCAGGGCGGTGAGGGTGCAGCCGGTCAGTTCGTGCAGCGGGGCGCCGGCGGCGCGTACCCGGGTCTGCGCCTCGACGACGGCGGCCCGCAGCGACCGGGCGTTCACCTCGGGCCAGTCGGCGTGCAGCCGGCCCACCAGGCTGGCGGCGGTGGTGGCGCCGGCCAGCCGGCTGCCCTCGCCGGAGCCCATGCCGTCGATCACCGCGGCGAAGGGCAGCTCCGGGTCGACGTGCAGCACGTCGAAGTTGGCCGGGTAGCGGTCGCCCACCACGGTGGCCCCGACGATCTCCAGCTCGATGCGGCCGACGGCGTGCCGCCGGGTCTGCGGGTGAGGCCGGTCGGAGCGGCGGTGCAGGCGCACGGGCTGACGCTAGCACCGGAAAGGTCGCCGACGGGCGTCAACCGGGGTTGACAACGCGGGGCCTGTCAACGTAAGTTGACAGGCATGAGTCAGGCTACGCAACTCGCGGCGGACGCCGGCAGCACCGACCCCCGGGTCGGGCTCCGCGCGGTGCTCGCCCTGCGCCGGCTCCTCGAACGGCTGGAGGTGGTCCAGGTGGACAACGCCCGACGGCAGGGCTGGTCCTGGCAGGAGATCGCCGACGCGCTCGAGGTCAGCCGGCAGGCGGTCCACAAGAAGCACGCCGGGCGACCGGCGGTGCCAGGCACCTGGGAGAAATGATGTTCGAACGGTTCACCGACCGGGCCCGTACGGTCGTCCGACTGGCGGTCGAGGAGGCCCGGGCCGACGGCGCCGCCCGGCCGGTCGGCACCGAGCACCTGCTGCTCGGCATCCTCGCCGACCGCGACGCGCTGGCCACCCGGCTGCTCGCCGACGCCGGCGCCGACGCGGACGACCTGCGCGGGCGTATCCGGCGGCACACCGCCGGGGGCGGGGCCGGCCTCGCCGAGGCGGACGCCGCTGCACTCCGTGAGATCGGCATCGACCTGGCCGCCATCGTGGCCCGGATCGAGGAGTCCTTCGGCCCCGACGCGCTTCGCGAGCCGCCACCACCCCGTCGCCGCTGGGGTCGGCGCCGGCCCGCCCGCGGGCCCTTCTCAGGACGGGCGAAGAAGTCCCTGGAGTTGGCGCTGCGCGAGGCGCTCGCCCTGCGCCACCGCCACATCGGCACCGAACACCTGCTGCTCGGGCTGCTCCGCGAGGGCGGCGGACTGGGCGCGCTGGTGCTCACCGAGGCCGGAGTGGACCTGGCCGACCTGCGCCGCCGGGTCGAGGCGGCGCTGCGGACGGCGGCCTGACCGCCCCCGCCCAGCGTGCCGCCGCGGTAAACCTCTTTGCGGTCCATGCAACCTCCCGCCCGGTCGGCTCGCTGACCGGGCGGATCTGCTGCACACTTGCGCCGTGGATGGTGGAGATGACAAGCGTCCGGTGACCGCCGACAACCCCGCGCCGCGCTCGGCGGTGGTGGTCAACCCCTCGAAGGTGACCGATCTCGACGAGTTCCGTCGCACGGTGGACGACGCCCTCGCCGCAGCCGGCTGGCCCGCACCGACCTGGCACGAGACCACCGTCGAGGACCCGGGCCGGGGCCAGACCGAGGAGGCCGTCAGGGCCGGCGCCGAGGTCGTCTTCGCCTGCGGTGGCGACGGCACCGTGATGGCCTGCGTCACCGCGCTCGCCGGCACCGACACGGCGCTCGCCGTCCTCCCGCAGGGCACCGGGAACCTGCTCGCCGCCAACCTCGGCCTCTCCAACGACCTGGCCGCCGGGCTGGAGGTCGCCGTGGAACGGGGCATGCGGCGGCTCGACGTGGGCGCGGTCGACGACCAGTGCTTCGCCGTGATGGCGGGGATGGGCTTCGACGCCCAGATGCTCGACTCCACCTCCGAGACGACCAAGAAGCGGATCGGCTGGCCGGCGTACGTGGTGGGCGCGGCCAAGCACCTGCGGGACCGGCCGATGCGGGTCTCCATCAAGATCGACGACCAGCCGCCGGTGCGCCGCCGCGCCAGGTCGGTGCTGGTGGCCAACGTGGGCCGGCTCCAGGGCGGGGTACGCCTGCTCACCGACGCCGAGCCCGACGACGGCTGGCTGGACGTCGCCGTGCTCACCCCGCGCACCATCCGGCAGTGGGCGGCGATGGGCTGGGCCCTGGTCCGTCGGCGCGGCAGCGTGCCCCGGTTGGAGGTGCTCCGGGCCCGCAAGGTCGAGATCACCAGCAACCGGGCCCAGCCCCGGCAGCTCGACGGCGACCTGATCGAACCGGGTCGCTCGCTGGTCGCCGAGATCAAGCCGCAGTCGCTCTGGCTCTGCGTGCCGCGCCCCGAGCAGCACCCGGACCTGTCGGTGGACGCCGACGCGGCGGCGGAGCGGGGCGAGAGGCTGATCAAGGAGGCCCAGCGTGAGTAGCACCAAGCTGGTCCCCGAGACCCGGTTGATGGCGCAGGACGAGCTCTCCGCCGACGACGCCTGGCGTACGCTGCGCCGGCACGGGGGCTGGCAGCTGCTGCGCGACGCCTTCGTCCGGTTCCGCTACGGCGACGGGTTCAGCCACTCGCGGGCGTTCGCGTTGCAGCTCTGCCTGGCCGTGGTGCCCTTCATGATCGCGCTGACCGGTCTGATCACCGACCTGGGCGTGGAGGAGGGCGGGCAGGTCGTCGCCGACACGGTGCTGGCGCTCACCCCCGGCCAGAGCGAGCAGGTGGTGCAGGACCTGCTCGTCGCGGGCGAGCGCACCGAGCACGCCGGTGAGCTGGCGCTGACCCTCGGTCTGATCACCGGGCTGGTGGCGTTGACCACCACGATGGCCCAGATCGAACGGGGCGCCAACCGGATCTACGGCGTCGAGCGGGACCGCCCCGCCCTGTGGAAGTACCTGCGGGCCGCGATCCTCGCCGTCACCGCCGGCCTGCCCGCGCTGGTCGGCTTCCTGATCCTGGTCGGCGGGCACGCCATGGGCGAGTCGGTGCAGCGCCACTACGAGTGGGGCGCGGTCGCCAAGGTCACCTGGGACGTGGTCCGCTGGCCGTTGAGCCTGGGGCTGACCGTGCTGGCCGTGGCGGTGCTGTTCCGGCACGCGCCCCGACGCAACCAGCCCGGGCTGTCCTGGTTGTTCTTCGGCGCCGGCATCGCCACCGTCCTGTGGTGGCTGGCCAGCCTGATGCTGGCCGCGTACGTGAAGTACAGCGGCGGCTTCGGCCAGACCTACGGCGCGCTGACCGGGATGATGGCGCTGCTGCTCTGGGCCAACCTGACCGGCATGGCGCTCTTCGGCGGCCTGGCGTTCGGCGCCCAGTTGGAGGCCATGCGGATCGGCGTCACGCAGCCGGCCCAGCCCGACCTGTGGGAGCCGGAAGCCCAGCAGGTCGAGGCGATGGACACCGGCGAGATGACCGCGCTCTGACCCGGCGCGCCGTACCCCGGTGTACGCGCCGTCCGAATCGGGTACAGCGCGGCTCGCCAGGGACGCAAAACAGGAGGTGCGGGGTGACCGCGGTCAAGGAGTCGGGGCGCAAGCCGCTCGAGCATTTCGCCGAGCGCAGCGTCGCCGGGCTGGTCGGCATCGCCGCCGTCGGGGTGGCCTTCGGGCTGCTGTTGATGCTGGTCAGATTCAAGTGGGGCCCGCTCTACGACGTGGACCACGGCATCGCCGAGTGGTTCAACGGCCTGGTGTCGCCGCACCACGCCCTGGTGACCGTGCTCCAGGCGGTCACCGACCTGGGTGGGCGGCCGGTGCTGATCTGGCTGGTCACCATCGCGGTGATCGGCCTGCTGATCCGCAGGCAGTCCCGGCTGGCGGTCTACCTGATCATCACCGGGGTCGGCGGGCTGATCCTCGACCCGTCGCTGAAGGCCCTGGTCGGCCGGCTGCGCCCGGTGGTGGACGTCCCGGTGGCCAGCGCGCCGGGCAACAGCTTCCCCAGCGGCCACGCGCTCGGCTCGTTCGTCGCGTACGGTGCGCTGCTGCTGGTCTTCCTGCCGGCGATGGCGCCCCGCTGGCGCAGGCCGGCGATCGCCATCGTCGCGGTGCTGGTGGCCCTGGTCGGGCTGACCCGGGTCGCGCTGGGCGTGCACTTCGTCTCCGACGTGCTGGCGGGCTGGCTGCTGGGCGCGCTCTGGCTCGCCCTCACCGCGTACGCCTTCCGGCTCTGGCGGCGGGAGCGGGGGCGGACCGTGCCGCCGCTGTCCGAAGGGCTGGAGCCGGAGGCCGGGCACGAGATCAGCCCCGCCCCGGACGAGGAGCGCGTCCTGGCTCACCCGCGGTCCGCGATCGCCGAGCTGGTGGTCGGCTGGGTGCTGGTCTTCGGCGCGCTCTACGGCTTCGGCATGTTCGTCAGCTACCACGCCAAGGGCACCTTCTTCGACACCCTGGACACCGAGGTGCCGCGCTGGTTCGCCGACCGGCACACCGACCCGCTGACCGACCTGAGCTGGTGGTGGAGCAAGTTCGGCGACACCCACGCGATCCTGCTGGTCTCGCTGGTGTTCTGCCCGATCGTGCTGGCGATCTGGCGGCGCTGGCGCCCGGTGCTCTTCGTGGTGCTGGCGATGTTCGGCGAGCTGAGCCTCTTCCTCGCCAGCGCCCGGGTGGTCGAGCGGCCGCGCCCGCCGGTGGAGAACCTGGACGGGCAGATGCCCACCTCGTCCTTCCCGTCCGGGCACATCGCGGCCACCATCTGCCTCTGGACGGCGATGGCGATCATCGTCTTCGCCCGGACCGACCGCTGGTGGCGGTGGCTCTTCGTGGCGATGGCCGTGATCATGCCGGTCGGGGTGGCCACCTCCCGGATGTACCGGGGCATGCACCACCCCACCGACTTCATGGGCGCGATCCTGCTCGGCGCGCTCTGGCTCGGCCTGCTCTACTGGGTGGTCAAGCCCAACGCCGACGTGTACGAGGGCAACCGGCCCAGCATCGAGTCCGAGGACGTGCACACCCTCGACGACGAGCTGGCCAAGGCCGCCCGGCCGGAGTGACCCGCGCATGCTGCGGGTGATGACCTGGAACATCCGGACCGGCGGCCGGGACGCCGGCGTCGACCGGCTGGACCGGGTGGTCCGGGTGGTCGACGCCCAACGTCCGGACGTGCTCTGCCTCCAGGAGCTGCGCGGTTTCGACCGGGACGGCCTGCTGGGGGACGTGGCGGGCCGGGTGGGGATGCTTCCCCACCTGGCCCGCTCCTGTTTCGGGCAGCCGGTCGCGGTGCTGGTCCGGCCGCCGCTGCGGGTGCTCTCCCGGGACCGGGTACGCCGCCCGTTCCACCACGCCGCCGCGCGGCTGGCGGTCGCCACCGACGCCGGGCCGTTGACCGTGCTGAGCACCCACCTCAACCCGTACCTGGGGGGCGCCCGGCGGGCCGAGGCGGACTGGCTGGCCGCCGCCGTACGCCGGTCGGGGCGGCTGGCGCTGCTCGCCGGGGACCTGAACACGCTCGCCCCGGGCGTCGACCACACCGACCGGCTGGCCGGCCTGCCGGCACACTACCGGCGTCGGCACCTGCGCCGCGACGGCCGTACGGTCGACACCCGGGCGGTGTCCCGGCTGCTCGCCGCGGGTCTGGTCGATCTCTGGGCGGCCGGTTCGCCCGGTGCGCCGGACCCGGCCGGGCTGACCGTGCCCACCCGGCACGGCGGCGCGGAGTTCTCCGGGATGCGGCTGGACTACCTGCTCGGCACCCCGGCCGTGGCGGCGGCGGCCCGGGACTGCCGGGTGGTACGCGACGAGGAGACCGACCACGCCTCGGACCACTACCCGGTGCTGGTGGAGCTGGACCTGCGGCATCGCTGAGCGGAGCGCTCCCAGCCCTGCTCGGGGCCCGGATGCCGGTTCCCGGGTCTGGCTCCGGGCCCGGATCGCGCCCGGAATTTCCCCGGTCAGGTGGTTTGCGGCCGGCCGGATGGGTGACATGCATCCCCATGCACCGATGTATCGATGACCCGGTGCGGGAGGGGGACGCCGGACGACCTTGCCGGATGTCAGCCGAGAGAACACCAACCGCGACCGGTGGCGCCGGTCGCTCGTACCCCGAGGAGTGAAGACACATGTCCAGGGCAGTCCGCAACCTCGCCCGTTCCGTCCTCGCCGCCGGCTGTGTGGCCGGCGCGGTCGCCGTCGCCGCCCCGCCGGCCAGCGCCGCCACCTACTCCGGCAACTACCAGGGCCCGTGCGCCCAGGCGGCCGGATCGTCGGCGTACCGCACCCAGGTGAAGATCCCGGTCACCGAGTTGAACGTCCCGCTGGTCAACATCTTCAACCAGCAGGTGGGGCAGTTCAACGCGACGACCGCCTACATGACGATGAACGTGGAGTGGTGCACCAACTTCAGTCGGGTCACCTACGCCACCATCGCCACCAGCAACGCCGACCGGACGACCGGCGGCGCGGCGTCCAACCTGGAACGCAAGAGCTACCAGAAGGCCGGCACCCCGCCGACCGCCGTCGGTGGCCCGTACACGCTGGTGACCACCGCCAGCTGGGGCCGCAACGGTGACTTCAAGATCAGTGCCAGCCCGTTCAACGTGGGTGGCGAGGCCAGCTTCGGCCTGGCCAACTTCACCTCGACGATGACCGTGAAGGTCTACCCGAACGCCCAGGTGGAGTGCACCGGGACCTCCGGCGGAAACGCCGAGCCCTGCAACGAGAACTGGTGATCGTCCGGTGGGTGCCCGCGGCACGGCGGGCACCCACCGCACCCGGTCGGTGGCCGGGGCGGCGACTCAGAGCACCAGGTTGAGCAGGACGGTCAGCACCACCGAGGCGAGGATCGAGAAGAGGATCATCAGCAGGCAGCCGAGGCCGCCGCCGAGCGGCCGGATCTCCGTGTTGCCGAAGCGCATGGGTTCACCTTGTCGGAGTCGGGACGAGCAGGGCGCGGATCGCGGCGGCCACCTCGGTGGGCGCCGTGGTGACGACGTTGTGCGCGGCGTCCGGGACGGTCACCGTCCGGGCGTCCGGGACGAGTCGCGCCACCTGGTCCCGCCAGGAACTCGGGACGACGGTGTCCCGGCCGCCGGTGAGCACCAGGGTCGGCGCCCGCACCCGGACCAGGTCGGCCTCGACGTCGTTGTGCACCGAGTGGGAGAGCGAGGCGTACACCCGCCAGGGGCGGGCGTCGGCCACGTCGCGGAGCAGGATCGGGATCTGCCACGGCGCCTCCCGGGCGGTGTCCAGCAGCCAGCGTCCGAACTGGCCCCGGCGGGACCGGGCGGCCGGGTCGCTGGTCGGCCCGGCCAGCACCAGCGCGCGTACGGCCCGCGGGTGGCGGGCGGCCAGCGCGGTGGCCACCTCCGCGCCGAACGAGTGCCCCAGCAGGCAGACCGGGGGCAGCCGGTACGCGGCCAGCCAGCCGGCCAGCCACTGCGCGTGCCCCTGGACGTCGTACGCGGCGCCGGGGCGCTCGGTCAGCCCGAAGCCGGGCAGGTCCGGCACGTACACCGGATTGGTCGCCGACAGCGCGACGGCCAGCGGGGTGAGGTAGCGGTGCGAGACGGCGAGGCCGTGCACCAGCACCACCGGCGTGGCGTCCGGGTCGGCGGTGGCGGACCGGCGGGTGTGCGTGCGTACCCCGTCGACCAGTCGCCACTCGCTGGTCAGCCCGGCGGCGGGCCGGGGGGCGGCGAGCGCCAGGCGCAGTTCCGCCGGGCCGAACCGCCCGGCCCGGCTCAGCGGCACGGGGAGGTTCACAGCTCCCGCAGCCGGGGCAGCAGCTGCTCCTGCGCCCAGTCCAGGAACATCGGCTGCGTCTCGCCGCCCACCTGGACGATCGAGACGTGGGTGAAGCCGGCGTCGACGAACCTGGCGAACGCCTCGACGTGCCGCTCGACGTCCGGCCCGCAGGGGATGCCCTCGGCCACGTCCTCCTCGCGGACGAACTGGGTGGCGGCGGCGAAGCCCTCCGGGCCGGGCAGATCGGCGTTGACCTTCCAGCCCAGTCCGAACCAGCGGAACTGGTCGTGCACGATCTTGCGGCACTCGGCCTCGTCGGGGCCGTAGCAGATCGCCACCTGCCCGTAGCGGGGCCGGCCGGCGCCGCCCGCGTCGTCGTACATCTCGATGATGTGCCGGTCGGGCTCGGTGGCGACGATGCCGTCGCCGTGCTCGGCGGCGAGGGTGGCCGACTGCCGGCCGGAGGCGGCGATGGCCATCGGCACGGGCCGCGCCGGGCGGTCCCAGACGTAGGCGTCGGGCACGTCGTAGTGGTTGCCGGAGAAGGTCAGCGTCTCGCCGTTGAGCAGCGGCCGGATGATCTGGAGCGCCTCGGAGAACATCTCGTGCCGCTGCTGCACGTGCGGCCAGCCGCCGACCACGTGCTCGTTGAGGTTCTCCCCGGCGCCGAGGCCGAGGGTGAACCGGCCGTCGGAGAGCACCCCGACGGTGCTGGCCTTCTGCGCCACGACGGCCGGGTGGTACCGCCGGATCGGGCAGGTCACGAAGGACATCAGCTCGGCCCGGTTGGTGGCGTGCGCGACCGCGCCGAGCACCGACCAGGCGTACGGGGAGTGGCCCTGGGAGTCCAGCCACGGGTAGTAGTGGTCGGAGATCACCAGTTGGTCGAAGCCGGCTGCCTCGGCGCGTACGGCGTGGTCGACCAGTTGCTTCGGGCCGGCCTGCTCGCTCATCAGGGTGTATCCGACGCTGACCATGGTGGTTCTCCTCCCGGGGCGGATCTTTGCGGGAAGTACCCCGGCGGGCGGCCGGCAACCCTCGTGTCCGCTTGAGAGCCACCCCCGAACGGGCCTGACGCCGATGCCGGGCGGGGCGCGCGACGTCGTCGGTCCGGCGTCACTCCTCGGTGAGCAGCTGGGCCAGGGGCAGCCGGTGGAGCAGCACGGCCGGGACCACACCGGCGAGGGTGGCGAGCAGCACCGCCGCCGCGCCGGTGCCGATCGCCAGCGACATGATCCGCCCGTCGAGTCCGCCGACGAGCAAAGCGGTCGTGCCGACGCCAGCCAGGACGCCTGCCCCGGCGCCGAGCAGGCCGATGCCGGCGGCCTCGTGGAACACCAGTCGATACAGTGCGGTGTCGGGCCAGCCGATGGCCCGAAGGGTGGCGAACTCGGCAGCCCGGTCCCGGACGTTCAGATACATCACGTCGGCGGTGCCGAGCAGACCGAACAGCAGCACACCGGCCGTGGCGACGACATCGATCCGCCGTACCTGCACGGACACGGCCCGGCCGAGCAGCGAGCCGACCATGCCGTCCTGGAAGGCCCAGGTGGCGGCGGCGACGAGTACGACCGATCCCACCCCGAGGGCCAGGCTGGCCGCGGCGGCGGTGGTACGCGCCGGTACCCGGGCCAGGTTGGCCCGGGCCATGCCCGACACCGTGCCGCTCCTCGCGCCCCGCCGGCGGGGGGCCACCGCCGTGCGGACCAGCGCGGTCGCGGCCCGGGCCCGGGCGGCGCGTACGGCGGGAGCCACGCTCGCCGCGGCGGTCAGCAGGGCGCCGACCGGCACGCACAGCAGCGCGGTACGGAAGGAGATCTGCACGCCGACCAGCCAGGCCGCCGGGATCGCGACGGCGGCCCCGGCCAGACCCGCCATGAGCCCCAGGGTGACCGCCTCGGTGAGGACGAGTGCGCCGAGGCGCCATGCCGGCCATCCGATGCACGCGAGCAGGGCCAGCTGCCGCGACCGGCCCCGGACGGCGGTCGACACCGCGTTGCCGACCAGGAAGCCGCAGACCACCAGCAGCAGCCCGAGAAGGACCATGTTCTTCCGGTCGACCGCCGTGACAATCTGCGTCGCCACGCCCTGCTTCGTCCAGCGTTCCCGCACCGTCAACTCCGGTCGGCCCTGCTGGCCAGGGGGGAGCCGCACGGTCGCGGGTACGGCCGACGACCCGAGGACGATCTGCACGTCCAGACCGGTCCGGCGGACGATCTCGTCGGCGACCATTCGCACCCGCTCGCGGGCGACCGCGTCGAACCGCTGTATCCCGGCCACCCGCACCCTGATCGCGTTCAGCGGCCTTTCCGCCAACCCAGGCTCGGCGGCCAGCAGCGGTCGAGCGGCGGTCAGCGAGGTCAGCAGCGTCGGCACCAGACCGGGATAACCCAGCGGGTCGTCGTTCGGCAGCAGGCCCCGCGCGCCGAGCAGGTGGCGGCTTCGCGAGTCCGCACCGTCCGGCGCCTGCTGCCGGTAGTTGTCCAGGCCGGCATGGGCGTCGTCGACGGTGGCGGCAGCCGGATCGAACAGGCCCACCGGTTCGACGGCCCACTCGCCCCCGAGCCGGGCCAGCGGCCGGGACGTCTCCTCCCGCCGGACCGTCCTGCCGAAGAACCAGGACTGGAAGGACCAGCCGTCCAGGGCCTCGGCGTCCAGTGCCGGCCGGATCTGGGGATCGGCCGGCAGCACGCGGTGACCACCGTCGGAATCCCCGACGTAGGCGGGCGGCCCCGGGCGCAGCAGGGAGTCGACGTACGCAAGTGGCTGCGCCCCCGGAGTCAGCGCCGCGCCGACGGTGCTCCGATACGCACTCGCCAGGTCGTACGGGGTGGTGCGGGTCGCCGTTCCGTCCGCACGATGCAGTCGTTGCCACGCCGCCGGTCCGCCGGTGGTCACCTCGTCGACGTACCGCCCCGCGAGACGGGTGGCCCCCACCTCGATCTGCTGGTCGATACCGGGGTCGGTCGCGGCCAGCACGGGCAGGGTCGGCCCGGTCTGGTTCCGCCTCGCCGCCTCGTCCGGTCGCAGGTAGCGCCCGGCCCGTACCGCGCCGTCCAGACCCAGCAGCCGGGCTTCCGTCACCGGGTCGATCGCCGCGAGCACCATCGGCATCCCGGACGTCAGGTTCACCGTCAGCCGACGGGTACGGGGGATGACACTCTCCGGCCGTCCCACGGTGAGGACGCTGGCCGCTCGGAACCGGCCGTCCGGCAGCAGTTGGAACGCCTGCACCGGGCTGGCCTGGGTCCGTTGGAGCGCAGGATCGGTGCTGCCGGCCACCGTGGTGCAGATCTGCCGTCGCGCGCCGTCGGGTGACACCTCCAACGGCCCTCCGCCACCGGTGCCCGGGCACTGGAGCCCGGACGTGGTGGGGTCGACCCTGGTCCCGTCGGTGTAGACGAGTTTCCGGCCCAGTTCGGCGAGCGGCACCAGAGGGCGCCGCGACACGTAGACGTAGAGCGGCGCCGCGGCCAGCCGGGTGAGTCCCCGCTCGGCCCGCACCACCGGCGTGACCCTGATGAGTTGTCGCTCCGCGCGGCGGTCCACCAACTCGGTGAGGTCCATCGACGTCCTGGGCGTCACCTGGGCGACGCCGAGGACGGCCAGCGGGGCGGCCACCTCCACGCCGGGGACCTGCCGGATGCGGTCCCACTGGTCCAGGCCGATCCCGGCGTCCGTGGCGACCGTCTGGTCGGCACGCAGGGGGCCGTGGGCCGGAGCACCCGCCGGGCGGACCAGGATGTCGTACGGTGGCCGGAACCGAGCGTCGAACGCGCCGATCGCCTCCAGCCTGGAGGTGGTGGAGGCGCCTGTCAGGACGACGAAACCGGTGGTGGCCAGCAACACGGCGGCGAGCACGCCGGCGCTCCTGCCGCGGGCGTGCCGAAGCTGGGCCCAGACCATCCGCACCATCGGCTCCCACTCCAGCCTTCTCCGTGTCGGGTGATCGGGTCATCTTCCGGGTCCGACGCTGCTCGACCGGTCCCGGTCGGGCTCGGGACGCACTCACTGCGGATCTGGACATCCACTCATCAACAGTCGATACGGATCATTTCGATCGGCCCCGACCTTGACCCGCATCGTGGTTGCTGCCTAGGGTTCGCCTTAACCGGTTAAGGCCGGGGTGGCGCACATCCTGTGGTGGGGATGACCGCCCCTGCGGTGACCCGTGTCCAAACGGGTCACCGCAGGACGTCCCACCGCCGACGCATCCACTTAACCGGTTGCTTTCACCGCCTCGGCTGCCTACGCTGACCGTGCGCCGCCGGGAGCCGGGCGGCGGCTGTCGGGCTGCAGCCGCTTCCGTTTGTCACCACCACCGCACCCCCTTGGGCACGGGGGAGACACCTCCTGAGGAATGCCATGAGAAAGAAGCTCTCCGTCGCGGCCGCCGCGCTGCTGACGGCCCTCACCGCCGTGTTCGCGTTCGGCCAGCCGGCGCACGCGGCGGCCGGTTTCTCGGTCGCCAACGGCAAGCTCTACGACGCCAACGGCAACGAGTTCGTGATGCGCGGCGTCAACCACGCGCACACCTGGTACCCGCAGTACACCAACTCGTTCGCCAACATCAAGGCCCTCGGCGCGAACACCGTCCGGGTGGTGCTGGCCACCGGCGACCGCTGGGCCAAGAACGACACCGCCGACGTCGCCAACGTCATCTCGCTGTGCAGGCAGAACAAGCTGATCTGCGTGCTGGAGGCGCACGACACCACCGGCTACGGCGAGGACGGCGCGGCGACCACCCTGGACCGGGCGGCCAGCTACTGGCTGAGCGTCGCCAGCGCGCTGCAGGGCCAGGAGAAGTACGTCATCGTCAATATCGGCAACGAGCCGTTCGGCAACCAGAACTACGGCGCCTGGACCAACGACACCGCCAACGCCATCAAGAAACTGCGGGCCGGCGGCATCGCCAACACCCTCCTGGTCGACGGCCCGAACTGGGGTCAGGACTGGTCGTTCACCATGCGCGACAACGCCTCCACCGTGTTCAACGCCGACCCGGCGCGCAACACCGTCTTCGACATCCACATGTACGGCGTCTTCGACACCGCCGCGGAGATCACCGACTACCTGGGCCGGTTCCGCAGCGCCGGGCTGCCCATCGTGGTCGGCGAGTTCGGCTTCAACCACTCCGACGGCAACCCGGACGAGGACACCATCATGTCCTACGCCCAGGCCAACGGGATCGGCTACCTCGGCTGGTCGTGGAGCGGCAACGGCGGCGGCGTCGAATACCTCGACATGGCCACCTCCTTCGACCCCAACCGGCTGACCAGCTGGGGCCAGCGGATCTTCAACGGCGCCAACGGCATCAAGGCCACCGCGAAGGAGGCCTCGGTCTACTCGGGCGTCACCCCGAGCCCCACGACCAGCCCCAGCCCGACGACCAGCCCGAGCCCGACCACCAGCCCCTCGCCGACGACCAGCCCGAGCCAGCCGCCCACCGACCCGCCGCCGACCACCACGCCGCCGACCAGCACCGGCTGCACCGCCAGCTACACGATCGTCAACAGCTGGCAGGACGGCTTCCAGGCCGAGATCAAGGTGACCGCCGGCTCGTCGGCGCTCAAGGGCTGGACGACCTACTGGACCTTCGCCAACGGGCAGACCGTCAGCCAGTCGTGGAGCGCCACGATCAGCCACTCCGGCTCGTCGTACACCGCCCGCAACGTCGACTACAACGCCACGGTGGGCGCCGGCGCCAGCACCACCTTCGGCTTCATCGCCAGCTGGAACAACGCCACCAACGCCAAGCCCGCGGTGAGCTGCACCGCGAGCTGACGTACCACCGGGTGGCCGGGTCCGCGCGGACCCGGCCACCTTCCTTTCGCGTACGCTCCGCAGGCCGCGTGCCGGGCCGCGCGGCGGACCTGGGGAGGATGCTGACATGACGACGCCGCAGACCGGGCGACGGCCCAGCGGACTGGTGGTCGGCTCGCTGGTCGCGATCTCGTTCGGCACGGTCTTCGTGCTGGTCAACAGCGGTGGCCTGGCCGCGCCGTGGCCGCTGGTGATCCGGGTGGCCGGCATTCTGGTTGCCGCGCTCCTCGTCGTCGCCCTGCTGCGGGTGGGCCGACGGGCGCCCGCCGTCGTCACCGGCGGTCCCGCGGCCGGCTTCATGGATCGTCGCTACTGGATCATCGTGGCCATCGAGGTGGTCGCCCTGTTCGGCGGCCTGAACGTCATCAACCGGGTCCTGGACCGGCCGGCACTGGCCGTCGCCTGGGTGGCGGTGGTGGTCGGCGTGCACTTCTTCGGCCTCGGATGGATCTGGCGGATGCCCCGCTTCCACTGGCTGGGCGTGGTGATGACGGTCCTCGGGCTGGCCGGGTTCCTGGTCCACGCCCTCGGTGGTGGAGCGGACGCGGTCGCCCTGGTGGCGGGGGTCGGCTCCGGGGCGGCGCTGTACGCGACCGTGGCCCTGGCACTGCGCGACGTGGTGGCCACGACGCGCTGAGCCGGCGTCCGCCCGGCTCAGGCGCCGCGGGCGAACAGGGCCAGGCGTACCCGGTTGGGGCTGTTGGTCTTGGTCATCAGGCTGGTGATGTGGGTCTTCACCGTGGTGACGCCGATGTGCAGCCGGTCGGCGATCTCCGCGTTGGACAGCCCCTCGGCTACGAGGTCCAGCACGTCCCGTTCCCGCGCGGTCAGCCCCGGGGCCGGCGGAGGCGTCCCGGCCCGGGCGTGCACCGCGCGCTGCACCAGGCGGCGCAGCACCTCCGGGCTGAACGGGCTGTCCCCACCGGCGGCGCGGCGGATGCCGTCGAGCAGTTCCGCCGGGGGCGCGTCCTTGAGCAGGAACCCGCACGCACCCGCGGTCAGCGCCGGATAGAGGTGGTCGTCGTCGCCGAACGTGGTCAGCACCAGGACGCGGGTGGCGGGCCGGTCGGCGAGGATGCGGCTGGTCGCGGTGATCCCGTCGACGCCGGGCATCCGCAGATCCATCACCACGACGTCGGGGACGAGCCGCCCGGCGACGGCGACCGCGTCACGGCCGTTGTCGGCCTCGCCGACGACCTCGATGTCCGGCTGGGCGTCGCAGAGCATGCGCAGACCCGCCCGGATCAGGTGCTGATCGTCCACCAGCAGGACCCGGATCACGCGGGCCCCGCCGGCAGCGGCGCGGGCCCGGCCTCGCCGGGTGACACCGGCAGGGAGGCGAGCGTGGCTTCCCGGGGTGGTGGCGGCAGCGGCGCGGACGTGGCTGCGTGGGCTGACGCCGGGCTCGGAGCGCCGGCGGGGGCGACCACCGGCCGGGAGCCGACGACCGGCAGGACGGTGGCCACCCGCCAGCCCGTCCTGGCCGGGCCCGCCGCCAGCACACCCCCGAGGACCTCGACCCGCTCCCGCATGCCGGTGATCCCGTGGCCGCCGACGGACGGCACCGTCGCGGCCACCTGACCACGCCCGTCGTCGGACACCTCCCAGTGCACGGCCCCGTCGACCACGGCGACCGACAGGCGGGCGCGGGCGGACGTACCGGCGTGCTTGGCCACGTTGGTCAGCGCCTCCTGGGTCAGCCGCAGCACCGCCAGGCCCCGGACCGCGTCGAGGGAGCCGACCGCCGGGTCGACGTCGGCCTCCACGGTGATCCCGGCCTGCCGGGCCCGGTCGACCGCCGCGCCCAGCGCCGCCGGGACGGCCGACGGCTCGATCGCGGTCAGGGCCGCGTCGCCGCGTACCCCGTCGGGGTCGCGCAGGACCGCGACCAGCCGGCGCAGGTCCGCCAGGGCGGCGGTCCCCGTGCCGTGCACGTCGTCGAAGACCGCGCCCACCCGCGGATCCAGGTCGGTGAGCACGTGCCGGGCCACGCCGACCCGCAGCACCATCGACGCCACGTGGTGCGCGACCACGTCGTGCAGTTCGCGGGCGATGGCGCTGCGTTCCTCGGCGCGCGCGGCGCGGCTCTCCGACTCCCGCCGGCGCTGCTCCTCCGCCGCCCGGTCCGCCGCCTGCCGGCCGAGTTCCCCGGTGGTCCGGATGACCAGGCCGAGCAGCAGCGGCAGGCCGACCTCCACGGTCAGCCCGAACACGCCGGAGAGGACCCGCCGGAACGGGTCGCCGATCGAGTCGGTCAGGTCGACCACGGCGAGCAGCGCGGCGGCCAGCCAGACGGTCCGCGGCCGCTGCGCCCAGATGGCCAGCTCGACCAGCGCCCAGCTGGCGCCCACCTGGTTGATCGTCGTGTCGTCGACCAGCTGGATGGCGAGCGCCAGCAAGGCGGCCTGGACCAGCAGGTTGACCAGCGGCCGGCGGTGCAGCACCAGGACGACGGCGAACGCGACGACCGCGAGGACCCACTGGGTGAGCGTCGGCGCCCGTCCGTCGTGGGTGCCGAAGAGCAGATAGCCGACGCCGCTGAGGTCGAGCAGCAGCACCCGCGCGAACGTGTCCCGCGCGTCGAACAGTCGCCCCAGCCATCCCATCGGGTCAGCCTAGGCGCCGCGGCTCGGCGACCGCGATCGTTGGCCGGTGCCCGGTGCCCGGTGCCCGGTGCCCGGTGCCCGGTGCCCGGTGCCGGTCATCCGGCCAGCGCCATTGCCGGGCGACTCCGGCCCGCCGCCACCACGCCGGCCGCTATCGCGGTCGCCGCCACCAGTCCCGCCCAGGCGGCCAGGGTGAGCGCGTCCGGGCGCAGCAGCGGCTGCCCGCGCAACGCCTGCCAGGTCAACAACACCGTGAGTACGCCGTAGGCCCCACCCGCGACGACCAGCAGCCGCACCCGGCGACGCTCGTCGAGCCAGGTGCGGCCGAACCGGCTCAGCAGGATCGCCAGGATCGGCAGCGCCTGGAGGGCGTGCAGTCCCACGAAGTGCCCGATCCGCAGGTCCCCGCCGACGGTGCTCCAACCGACCAGCGGCAATCCCGGCCCGCCGTCGGCGACACCCACGCTGTGCGCCCCGGCGACCCCCTCGATCCCCGGTGCCCGGCTGGGCAGCACCATCGGCACGGCCGCCAGCATGCCCAGCAACGTCAGGCCGAGGCCCAGTCCGACCGCGTACCGGGCGGTGCGGTCGGCGAGCGGCCGGCGCAGCACCACGATGCCGATGACCAGGTGCGCCACGAACAGCACCATGATCGACGCGCCCATCGCCTGCCACAGCGCGGCGTTCAGCGGTGTCGTCTCGTTGTAGTGGCTGGTGGTGCCGCGCAGCACCTGTCCGACGATCACCACCATCTCGGCCACCGACATCGCGACGACGACGGTGCCCGCCCGGTCCGCCAGCCGGCTGCGCCGGGGCAGCAGGGAGAGCATCCAGGCCAGGGTGGTGCCGTACAGCACGAAGGAGACGGCGAACTTGAACGGCTTGAGCCAGATCGGCGCGCCGAGGAGCACGCGCGGGTCGGCGACGATGCCGACCGCGGCGACGACGGCGAGCAACGCCATCACCGACACGAAGACCATCAGGGGGCGGTGCCAGTGTGCCGCCCGGTGCACTGCGGTAGTCATGCCTGTAGATGCTGCTGACCGGATCCGCCGGGCGCGCCCGACCTCGGGCCCCGATCGCGGCCTGCGGTCCGAGCGCCGCCTCCTACCAGGGGAGGAGGCGGACAGTGGTTCGCGCCGGCCCCGCCGTCACCCCTCGGCGACGCGGAGGTTTCTCCCGGGTGCCGCTGCCGTCCGGGCGCTGCGGCAGACCGGGAACCCGGCCTGACCATCCGAGCGCTGCCGGGACCTCAGTCGGCCGCCGTCACCTCCAGCAGCAGCGCCTGTTCCGGGTGCAGGGCGGGCAGCTGCAATCCGACCGTGGCCAGGACCGCGCCGGGCAGCGTCACCCCGGGCGACCAGCCCGGCTCGGCGAGCTGCAACAGCGCCGGCTCCGGCACCCCGTCGGCGGGCCGGACCCGGTAGCGCCGCGCCGGGTCGAGCCCGGGCAGGCGGACCGGGCCGGGCACCTGCGCGGCGCTGGTGGCCAGCCGGGCCACCGCGTACACGGCGTGGGAACCGTCGTGGGCGACCACGCCGTGCGCCTGGACGGCCGGGTCGGGGTGGTCGACCCGGACCACCCGGCCGGCGTGCAGCAGCGGGCGCAGCCGCTTGTGCAGCGCGACCCACGCGGCCAGTTCGGCCCGCTCGGCCGGGGAGATCGCGCCGATGTCCCACTCGATGCCGTGGTGGCCGAAGAGCGCGGTGACCGCCCGGAAACCCAGGTCGTGAACGCGTCCGGTGGTGTGCGAGCGGGTCGGCCCGATGTGGCTGCCGACCAGCTCCGGCGGGAGCAGCAGCCCGGTCCAGCGCTGGATGGCCAGCCGTTCCAGGGCGTCGTTGCAGTCGCTGGCCCAGACCCGGTCGGTGCGGCGCAGGATCTCCAGGTCCACCCGGGCCCCGCCGGAGGAGCAGCTCTCGATCTCCAGCCCCGGGTGCCGGGCGCGCAGCTCGTCCAGCAGCCGGTAGGCGGCCACGGTCTGCCCGTGCACCCCCGGCCGGCCGCGGTGGCCGGCCTCGGTGAGGTCCCGGTTGTGGTCCCACTTCAGGTACGCGATGCCGTCGTGCCCGCGCAGCACCGCGTCCAGCCGGGACAGCACGTGCTCGTACGCCGCCGGATGGGCCAGGTCGAGCACCTGCTGGTGCCGCCACGGCAGGGGCAGCCGGTCGGGGGCCTGGAGCACCCAGTCGGGGTGGGCGCGGAACAGCTCCGAGTCGGGGTTGACCATCTCCGGCTCGACCCAGAGCCCGAACTGCATGCCGCGGGAGCGGACATGGTCGATCAAGGGTTGCAGCCCGTCCGGCCAGACGTCGGGGTCGACCCACCAGTCGCCGAGCCCGGCCCGGTCGTGCCGGCGGCCGGCGAACCAGCCGTCGTCGAGGACGAACCGTTCCACCCCCACCTCGGCGGCCCGGTCGGCCAGCGCGGTCAGCCGGTCCAGGTCGTGGTCGAAGTAGACCGCCTCCCACACGTTGAGGGTGACCGGTCGGGGCGTACGCGGGTGGCCGGGGCGAGCCCGCAGGTGGGTGTGCAGCACGTCGCTGAGCCCGTCCAGCCCGGTGGTCGAGTGGACGGCGTGGAGCAGGGGAGTGGCGTACTCCTCGCCGGGTGCCAGGACGATCTCGCCCGGGGCGAGCAGTTCGCCGCCGCCGAGGAGGGCGTCGCCGGTGGGGCGCCGTTCGGCGTACGTCAGGTGGTCGCCACTCCAGGCGGTGTGCACCGCCCAGACCTCGCCGTGCCCGAAGCCGAAGCCGGGTGTCCCGGCGACCAGCAGCAGGGTGGCGTCGTGGCCGGTGCGCCCGTGCCGGCCCTCGCGCAGCCAGGTGCCCATCGGCCAGGGGTGCCGCTGCGGGGCGCGTTCCCGGCACCAGCGGCCGGTCAGGTCGAGCAGTTCGGTGGCGACCGGCGGGACCGGCAACACCGCGGTCAGCTCCCGCAGCTCGTAGGGGGTGTCGCCGTCGTTGCGCAGCCGGTGCCGCAGGGTGAGCAGCCCGGCCGGGTCGAGCGTCAGCTCGACCCTCAGCGAGAGACCCGCGCCCGGGTCCGCCGCCCGCACGGTCGCAAGGAGGGGCCCCCGGTTAACGCCTCCGGTATAGGAAGGGCCCCCTGTTAACACCTTGCCGCCGTCGGCCGGCACCTCGCCGCCGTCGGCCGGGGCGGCCGGCTCCTCGACGACGTCGACGCCGATGAGGCGGAACGCCGTCGACCAGTCCCGGCCGGAGCGGTGACCGGCGAGACCCGGTCGCCCGCTCCAGCCGGCGCTCGCCTCGGGCAGCAGCGACAGCACCGTCGGCGCGTCGAAGCTGCTCGGCACCACCGGTGGGATCGTGGCGTCGACAAGCGCGGCCAGGTCGTCGTCGCCGAGCGGCCCGAGGTCGGCGCCCCAGTGCACGATCCGGGGCAGGCCGGTGCCGCGCGCGTCGAGCACCAGGCTGGTCCGCGCGCGGCGCAGGTGGACGATCATCCCTTCGAGGCTCCCAGCGTCAGGCCCCGGACGAACTGCTTCTGCAACAGGAAGAAGATCACCAGGGTGGGGATCGCGACCAGCACCGAGCCGGCCGAGACCAGGTTGTTGTCGGTGAAGAACTCGCCGCGCAGGTTGTTCAGCGAGCTGGTCACCGGGAGCTTGTCCCCGCTTCGCATCAGCACGGTCGCCCAGAAGAACTCGTTGTAGATCCAGGTGACCTCCAGGGTGGCCAGGGCCGCCAGCGCCGGCCGGCACAGCGGCATGGTCACCTGCCAGTACTGCCGCCACACGCTCGCTCCGTCGACCATCGCGGCCTCGTACAGCTCGTGCGGCAGGGCCTTCATGTAGTTGCTCAGCACGAAGACGCAGAAGCCGCACTGGAAGGCCACGTTTACCAGGATCAGCCCCCAGTAGCTGTCGTAGAGCAGCTCCGAGTCGCTCATCCACGCCGGCAGCGGCACCTGCGTGAAGAGCCGGAACAGCGGGATCAGCAGGGCCTGCTGCGGCAGCAGGTTCGCCGCGGTGAAGAGCCCCAGCAGGACGATGTTGAGCTTCCAACTGAACCGGGCGATCACGAAGGCCACGCAGGAGGCCAGGAAGAGCGTGAGCAGCACGGCCGGGACGGTGATGTAGACCGAGTTGAGGAAGTGCTTGCCGAACTCGGCGGTCTTCCACGCCGTGACGTAGTTGTCCAGCGTCCAGCCGCCGAGTGAGACGTATCCGTTGCGGGCCGTGTACTCGTAGGACCGCAGCGAGGTCAGCACCGCCCAGATGATCGGGAAGAGCCAGCCGACCGCCACCGCGGCGAGGAAGACGTGCAGCACCACCCGGGCCGGACGGACCGGTCGGCGGGCGGGCGCCGGGATGTCGGCATTCGCCGGCCGGGTCAGGGTCGCGGTCATCGCCGGTCCTCCCGCATCACGGTGGTCAGGTAGACGGTGATGAAGACCAGCGAGACGACCAGCATGATGGTCGCCAGCGCCGAGCCGAAGCCGATCCGGCTGGCCTCACCCACCACGTTGGAGGTGACCAGCGCGGAGAGCAGCTCCAAGCCGTTGCGACCCTTGTTGATCACCCAGACCAGGTCGAAGGCGCGCAGCGACTCGATCACCGTCACCACCAGCACGATGATGTTGATCGGCCGCATCACCGGGAAGACCACCCGGAAGAAGGTGGCGGGTTCCGAGGCGCCGTCCACCGCGGCGGCCTCCCGCAGCGACGGGTCGACGCCCTTCAGGCCGGCCAGGTAGAGCAGCATGATGTACCCGACGTGCCGCCAGCCGGCGGCGAAGAGCACCGCCCAGATGTTCACGTTCGGGTCGCCGTACCAGTCGGTGTTGGTGCCCAGCACGGCGTTGAGCAGGCCCTGGTCGCGGGAGTAGATCAGCTGCCAGACGAAGCCGATCAGCGCCAGCGAGAGCACCACCGGCAGGTAGAGGGCGGTCTGGTAGAACCGGCTGCCGCGCAGCTCCTTGTCGAGCAGGACGGCGAGGAACATGCCGAACGGGGTGGCGACCACGAAGAGCGCCGCCAGCCAGAGCAGGTTGTTCTGCACCGCCGGCACGAACGGCGGGTAGATGTTCACCACGTCGTCGTAGTTCTTCAGACCCACCCAGTCGATCTCACCGATCGGGCCGATGCCGTCCCAGTCGGTGCCGGAGAGCAGCACGGTGGCGGCGGCCGGCAACCAGACCAGGGCGACGACGAGCAGCAGGGGTACGAGCACCATCAGCGTGATCACCACGCGGTCGGTGCGGGACAGGAGCCGCAGCCGGCGACCCCGGCCACCCTTGGAGGTGGCCGCGGCCGGCGGCGGTACGGCGCGATCCGCTTGGATCAGGGGCAGGTCGGACACGGGTCCTTCCCCTCTCGCCGTCACTCGGTGAAGATCGACTTTTTCTGGTTCTCGATGCTGGTCAGCAGCCCGCTGATGTCCTTCGGGTTCTTGATGAACTGCTGGATGGCCGGGATGATCACGGTCGAGGCGAAGTCCGGCCGGGTGTCCCGGTCGAGGAACTGGGCGATCTCGGTGGCCGAGCCGACCAGTTCGGCGGCCTTCTTCTGCAGCGCGGTGTAGCCGCTGGTGTCGGCGCCGGTGTTGGCGACCAGGGTGCTGGGGTCGTTCTTCACCACGATGTTGGCGGCGTCCTTGGATCCGACGTACTCCAGCAGCTTCTTGGCCGCGCCCTCGGACTTCGGCTTGCGGGCCATCATGTAGCCGTCGATCGGCGCGTCCAGGGCCTTCGCCCCGATCGACGGGTCGATCTCCGGGAAGGTGAAGAAGTCCAGGTCGTCCTGCTCGTCGGCGTTGAACTGCTGGGCGACGAAGAGGCCGAGCAGGTACATCCCGCTCTTCTTCTGCTGCAACGACTGGGCGGCCTCCTGCCAGGTGCGGCCCAGCGAGTCCGGCTGGTGGATGGGGAGCAGCCCGGCCCAGGTGTCGAAGACCTTCTTCACCTTGTCGGACGTCCAGGCCTCCTTGCCGGCCATCAGGTCGACGTGGAACTGGTAGCCGTTGATCCGCAGGTTGAGGATGTCGAAGGTGCCCATCGCCGGCCAGCCGTCCTTGTCGGCGAAGGCGATCGGGGTGAGGCCGTCCTTCTTCATCTGCGCGGAGAGCGTGGTGAGCTGGTCCAGGGTGGTGGGCACCTGGTAGCCGCGCTGCTGCCACACCGACTTGCGGTAGAAGACCGCCCACGGGTAGTACGACGCCGGCACGAAGTACTGCTTGCCGTCGTCGCCGGTGGAGGCCTTCTTGAAGGCGTCGGAGTAGCCGTTGAGCTTGCTCCACACGTCGCTGACGTCGCCGGCCAGCCCCTTGCTGGCGAAGAAGCGCATCCGGTAGCCGGCGAACCACATGAACACGTCGTCCGGCTTGCCCTGGAGGTAGTTGTTGATGTTCTCCTGGAACGTGTTGTGGTCGACGGTGTTGACGTTGACCGTGACGCCGGACGAGGTCTTGTAGCCGTCCATCACCTTGGCGATGACGTCCTTGGGCTTCGGGTCCGACTGGTTGGAGCCGACCGAGACCGTCTTGGCGTCCGCGCCGGAGTCGTCGTCGGAGCCGCCGCAGCCGGCGAGCAGGCCGGTGCCGAGCAGGGCGCCGGTGCCGGCCGCGCCGGCCAGCAGCGAGCGCCGGTTCAGGCCGGCGACGGACGGGGGTACGAGCCGGGCCAGGTACTCGGCTTGGGTACGGGGACGGGACATTGTGCCTCCTGCGGAAGAGGTGCCTTGCGCCCAAGGGCCGTGCGTGGTGGTGGGCCGTGAGTTGAGCGGTGCGGATCCACCGAGAATCCACATGTCCGAACACAAACACCCGGTGGCTCGTCAAGCTACCCGTCCATCGGGCGCTGTCAAGGGGGTCGTTCGGCTTCGATAACCCAGTCGCGACAGGGCTGAGAAAAGGTAAACGTTGGAATTCGAGTCGATGTTGGAAAGTGTTGACTTCGATGCCGGCCGGGGGCACGCTCTGCTCTCATGCGGAGCTGGCAGGGCGACGGCATCTGGTTCGGCGCGGACTACAACCCCGAGCAGTGGCCCGAGTCGACCTGGGTCGAGGACGTCGAGCTGATGCGCCGGGCCGGGGTCGACCTGGTCTCGGTCGGCATCTTCTCCTGGGCGCTGCTCGAACCGGCCCCGGGCCGCTTCGAGTTCGGCTGGCTGGACCGGTCGCTGGACCTGCTGCACGCCGGCGGGATCGGCGTCGACCTGGCCACCGCCACCGCGAGCCCGCCACCGTGGCTGGCGCACCGGCACCCGGAGACCCTGCCCCGCCGCGCGGACGGGGCGATCCTCTGGCCGGGCGGCCGACAGGCGTACTGCCCCAGCTCGCCGGTGTTCCGGGAGCGCTCGCTGGCCCTGGTCGAGGCCGTCGCCACCCGGTACGCCGACCACCCGGCCGTGGTGATGTGGCACGTCTCCAACGAGCTGGGCTGCCACAACGTGCACTGCTACTGCGACGTCAGCGCCGAGGCGTTCCGCGGCTGGCTGCGTGACCGGTACGGCGACCTGGACGCGCTCAACGACGCCTGGGGCACCGCCTTCTGGAGCCAGCGCTACCACGACTGGGCCGAGGTCGTCCCGCCGCGTACCGCGCCGACCTTCGCCAACCCGACGCAGCAGCTGGACTTCCTGCGTTTCTCCTCCGACGAGCAGCGCGCCCAGCTGCGGGCGGAGCGGGCCGTGCTGGAGCGGCTCACCCGGCAGCCGATCACCACCAACTTCATGATCGGCACCGGCATCAAGTACCTGGACTACCACTCGTGGGCCGCCGACGTGGACGTGGTCGCCAACGACCACTACCTGACCGCCGCCGACCCGCAGCCGCAGGTCAACCTCGCGCTCGCCGCCGACCACACCCGGGGGGTCGCCGGCGGCGCGCCGTGGTTGCTGATGGAGCACTCCACCAGCGCGGTCAACTGGCAGCCCCGCAACGTGGCCAAGACCCCGGGCCAGTTGCGCCGCAACAGCCTGGCCCACGTGGCCCGGGGGGCGGACGGGGTGCTCTTCTTCCAGTGGCGGGCCTCCCGGGCCGGCGCGGAGAAGTTCCACTCCGCGCTGGTCCCGCACGCCGGACCGGAGACCAAGGTGTTCCGCGAGGTGTGCCGGCTGGGCGCCGACCTGAAGGCGATCGCCGAGGTACGCGGCAGCCGGGTCGACGCCGACGTGGCGATCCTCTTCGACTACGAGGCCTGGTGGGGTGCCGAGCTGGACTCCCACCCCAGCGTCGACGTCACCTACACCGACCGGCTGGCCGCGCTGCACGGCGCGCTCTGGCGAGCCGGGGTCACCGCCGATGTGGTGCACCCGTCGACCGACCTGTCGGCGTACAAACTGGTCCTGGCGCCCACCCTCTATCTGGTGCGGGACGCGGACGCGGCGGCGCTGCGGGCGTACGTCGAGGCGGGCGGGACGGCGCTGGTGACGTACTTCAGCGGCATCGTCGACGAGCACGACCACGTCCGGCTCGGCGGCTACCCGGGCGCGTTCCGTGAGCTGCTCGGCATCCGCACCGAGGAGTTCTTCCCGCTGCGTGCCGGCGAGCGGGTCCGCCTCGACGACGGCGCCACCGCCGACGTCTGGACCGAGTGGCTGCACCCGGAGGGCGCTGAGGTGCTCGCCGCGTACGCCGACGGGCCGCTGCCCGGCGTACCCGCGCTGACCCGGCACCGCGTCGGCGCCGGCGCCGCCTGGTACGCCGGCACCCGGCTCGACGACGCCGCGACCGACCGCCTGGTGGCCCGGCTGCTCGCCGAGTCCGGCGCCCGGCCGCCGGTGGCCGCCCCGACCGGCGTGGAGGTGGTCCGGCGCCGCCGCGACGACCGCAGCTGGCTCTTCGTCGTCAACCACACCGACGGCGAGGTACGCCTTCCGGTGACCGGGACCGAACTGCTCGGCGGTGCCTCGTGCGACGGCGGGCTGGTGGTGCCGCCGGGGGAGGTGGCGGTGGTGCGGGAGGAGGTTCGATGCTCGCCCAGCAACGGCAGAGCGCCATCCTGGACCTGATCCGGCAGCGCGGTGGCGTGCGGGTCAGCCAGCTGGTGAGCCGGTTCGGCGTCTCCGACATGACGATCCGCCGCGACCTGGAGGCGCTCGCCGAGCGCGGTCTGGTCGACAAGGTGCACGGCGGCGCCACCCTGGCCGGCCCCGGCTCGGCCGAGGAGCCCGGCTTCGCGGCCAAGTCGATCCGCCAGCAGGCCGAGAAGCGGGCCATCGCCGAACGCGCCGCCGCCCTGGTGGAGCCCGGGATGGCGGTGGCGCTCTCCGCCGGCACCACCACCGCCGCGCTGGCCACCCTGCTGGCCGACGTCCGTGGGCTGACCGTGGTCACCAACTCGATCCCGGTCGCCGACGCGCTCTACCAGAACCCGCGCCCGGACCAGACCGTCGTGCTGACCGGCGGGATCCGTACCCCGTCGGACGCGCTCACCGGGCCGGTGGCCGAGGCGGCGGTCAGCGCGCTCAACGTGGACCTGCTCTTCCTGGGCGTGCACGGGATGAGCCCGCGGACCGGCTTCACCACGCCCAACCTGCTGGAGGCGGGAATCAACCGGCGGCTGATCGACGCGGCCCGCGGACTGGTCGTGCTCGCCGACCACACCAAGTGGGAGACCATCGGCATCGCCACCATCGCCCCGCTGGAGGAGGCCGACCTGCTGGTCACCGACGCCGGGCTGCCCGCCGACGCCCGCGCCCAGATCGGCGAGGCGGTCGGCGAGCTGATCGTCGTCGACCCCAGCTGATCCGCGGCGACCCCGGCTCCGCCCTCGGATCGACTCGTCCTCGGTCCCGCGCCGGTACCGACCGGCGGGAACGCCGCTTCTGACGCACGTCCTTCGAGCTCCTTTGGACCTGATGTCACAAACGACTCACCGGGGCCGGCCCGGGCGGTCCGGCAGGCCGATTCGTTCACGACATCAGCTCGAAAGGACGTGACATGAGGACCGGTCCACGCCGCCGGCCCTGGCCACGATGGGATGCCGGCTACCCGGCGGCAGGCTAGCGTCGTCCGGGTGACCAGGCCGCAGCAGATCGGGACCCGCCTGCCGATGGAACATCCGGCCCGGCCGGCGCGGAAACCGTCGCTCGCCGCGCTGGTGCTGCTCACCGGGATCGGCCCGTTCGCCACCGACACCTACATCGCCGCGCTGCCCGAGCTGCGCCGGTCGCTACACACCACCGCCACCGTGGCGCAGCTGACCATGACGGCGTTCATCGTCGGGGTGGCGGCCGGCCAGCTGCTGCTCGGGCCGGTCAGTGACAGCCGGGGCCGGCGCCGCATCGTCGTCGCCAGCAGCGTCACCTTCGCCGTCCTCTCCGCCGTCTGCGCGGTCGCCCCCAACGGCGCGGTCCTGGTCGCCGCCCGCCTCGGGCAGGGCATCGCCGCCGGCAGCGGGGTCGCCGTGGGGCGGGCGATGGTGACCGACGCGTGGCGCGGCGCCGACGCCGCCGCCCGGTTCGGCACCATCGCCTCGGTCACCTTCCTCGGCCCGGTCCTCGCGCCCGCGGCCGGTGGTCTGATCCTGGCCCACGGCACCTGGCGCACCATCTTCGTCGCGCTGACCGTGCTGGGAGCGGCGATGGCCGTCGCCGTGCTGGTCGGGCTGCCGGAGACCCTGCCCCGGGAGCGCCGCCACCCGTCCGGCCCCGCCGACGCCGGCGCGCGCATGCTCGACCTGCTGCGGGACTGGGGTTTCCTGCGGCACATCGTCGTGCAGTGCCTCGCCACCGCCGGCTTCTTCACCTACATCGGCGGCTCGTCCTTCGTGCTCCAGACGTCGCTGCGGATCAGCCCCGGGACGTACACGATCGTCTTCGCCACCAACGCCGCGGCCATGGCCGTCACCGCGGTGCTGTTCCGGGTGCTCGTGCGCCGCTACGGCGCGGCCCGGCTGCGTACCCTCGGGGTGGTCGCCGCCACGGTCGCCGCCGCCGGCCTGCTGGTGCTGGCCCTCGCCGACCCGGCGGGCCGGCTGCCGCTCGCGGCCCCCTGGGCGCTGCTCTGCCTGGGGGTCGGCGGCATGGGTTTCGTCTACCCGGCGACCACGGCGCTGGCGCAGGAGGCGGGCCGGCGGGCCGCCGGCACCGCCGCCGCCCTCCAGGGCGGCCTGAGCTTCCTCACCGGCGCGCTGGTCACCCCGCTCACCGGCCTCCTCGGGTACGACTCGCTCCTGCCGATGGCGCTCTGCATGACCGTCTTCTTCCTCGCCGCCTCGGCCGCGTTGCTGGCCGCCCGCCGCTCCCAGGCAGTTCACAGCGGTACGAGTTAGGGTGCCCTATGGTCTTCAAGAAGATGTTGAGCGCGTTCGGCGTCGGGGGCCCCAGCGTCGACACCGTCCTGACCAACCCGAACACCCGTCCCGGCCTCGCCCTCGACGGTCGGGTCAACCTGCTCGGCGGTGACTCCCCGGCGAACATCGAGCAGATCACCGTCGGCCTGGTCACCCGGGTCGAGGTGGAGAGCGGCGACAGCGAGTACGCCGGCACCATGGAGTTCCACCGGATGGCGGTCAGCGGCCCGCTCCAGCTCGCCCCGAAGCAGCAGCTGAGCATCCCGTTCCAGCTCCCGGTGCCGTGGGAGACCCCGATCACCGACGTGTACGGCCACCGGCTGCACGGGATGACGATGGGCCTGCGTACCGAGCTGGCGATCGCCCGGGCCGTCGACAAGGGTGACCTGGACCAGGTGGCCGTGCACCCGCTGCCGGTGCACGAGCGGATCCTCGAGGCGTTCCAGCGGCTCGGGTTCCGGTTCAAGCACGCCGACCTGGAGCGCGGTCACATCCGCGGGGTGCAGCAGACGCTGCCGTTCTACCAGGAGATCGAGTTCTTCGCCGCGCCGCAGTACGCCCGGTCGATCAACGAGGTGGAGCTGACCTTCGTCACCCACCAGCGCGGTGTCGAGGTGATCCTCGAGTGCGACAAGCGCGGCGGCTTCCTCAGCGCCGGCCACGACTCCTTCGGCCGGTACAGCGTCTCGCACGCCGACGCCGACCGGGTCGACTGGGCCCAGGTGGTCGACGGCTGGCTGCGCGAGACGACCTCCCGCTACGGCGACCTGCGGAGCCAGTTCGGCGGCTTCGGGCACGGCGCCCCGCACGGCTACGGGCACGGGAAGGGCCACGGCGGCCACGGCCGGGGCGTCGGCATGGGCGGTGTGGTGGCCGGCGCGGCGCTCGGCGCGGTCGGCGGCATGGTGGCCGGCGAGATGATCGAGGACGCCTTCGAGGGCGACTTCGGCGGCGACGACTTCGGCGGCTTCGACGAGTAACCCCGCGGGGAACAGGCGACGGCGGTGGTCTCCGGGACGGATCCCGGGGACCACCGCCGTCTTGTCGGCCGGCGTGACGCTCAGGCGTCAGTGCCGGGCCTTGCGCTCCTCGCCGCTGCGGAAGTTGCTGCCGGCCTTGGCCAGCCCACGGCTACCCAGGTAGCCGATGCTCAGCAGCGTGATGAAGAACCAGGCCTGCGGGGCGCGGAAGATGTCCACCCCGACGGAGTTCTTCCCGACCAGGTACGACGCGGCCAGCACACCGATCACGGACGCGACGTACACCCAGAACTCGGTGGTCGCGAACGACGGCTTGGTCTCCGTGCCCGGCGCGGTCACCGCGTCCCGGTCCCGGTGCCCGTCGTACATCGGCATCGGTTGGGTGGGCGTCTCCCGCATGGCGGCCCGATTGGCCATCTCGGCCTGGTTGGACGTGCCCTGCATCGGCCGGTTCATCGGCCTGGTGGATGCAGCCTGCGTGCTCATCTGGTCCTCCTCGGATTTGATGAGTACCTGCAATCCCTCGCCCCGCTACCGCGTATCGGCCACGGCACGGTTCGCCTGCTGTGGCGGGGGCACCCTGGGTCTACCCGAGGCCACGGGGGAGGTAACACCGACCGCCGGCCGGGATTCCGTCGCCGCGCCGGTCCAGCGGTGACCGGCGTCGTCGAGGTCAGGGCATTCCACCAACGTCCCGTCCGGGTCTACATGTCCGATTCGGCGCGGGTCGCCGTTTGGCGTCGCCGCCAGCGGGCAGGCAGGGGGTTACCACCAGAAGCTGCGAGGTGATCGAGCATGCGCGACGACGACAGGATGCGCGAGTCCGCCCGGCACGCCGAGGAGCGGCTGACCGCCGGGGTGTACGGCGAGGGCGCGCTGGACGAGGTGACCGTTCCCCAGACCGACGAGACCCGGATCCTCCAGGAAACGGACCCGGACGATCCGGCCGACGTGCCGATCGACCCGGGGGTGCTGCGCGACGGCGGCCCGACCCGGGGGCAGGGCGCGGTCACCACCACCGGTGGCACCGCCGGCCCGGCCAGCGTGCGCCGCCTCGCCCGCCAGCCGGAGCGGCACCGCGGTACGGTCGCCCCGACGACCACCGGCGACGCCACCACCGGCGGCCTGAGCACTCCCGCCGGCGGCTCGACGAGCGACCAGTCCGCCGCGGCCAGCCAGGTCGGCAACTTCACCGACGAGGGCGCCAACCCCGGCTGACCCGGCGCGACGGGACGTTGGGAGGGGCCCTTGTTGACAGACGTCTGTCAACAAGGGCCCCTCCTTTCACGCGGCGCGGAGGATGCCGAGGCGTTGGGTGGCGCGGGTGAGGGCGACGTAGAGGTCGCTGCGGCCGCGCGGGGACTCGGCGACGATGCCGCCCGGGTCGGCCACCAGCACGGTGTCGAACTCCAGGCCCTTGGCCTGGGCGACGGTCAGCACGACCACCCGGTTCTCCAGCTCGGGCTGCTCGCCGACGGCCGCCTCCGGCAGGGCGGCGACGATCGCGGCGCCCAGCTCGTCGACCCGGCCGGCGGGGACGATCACGCCGAGCCGCCCGTCGGCCAGGTCCGCCGCCTCCCGGGTGGCGGCCTCGACCAGCTCCGCGGCCAGCCGGTCGCCGTCGACCGTCAGGTCCCACGGGGATACGCCGGCGGCGCGTACCGAGCGGGGTGGGCGCAGCTCGGGGTCGATCTCGGCGAGTACCTCGGCGGCCACCGCCATGATCTCTGCGGGGGTGCGGTAGCTGACGGTCAGCTCCTCCAGCCGCCAGCGCCGGGCCACGTACGGCTCCAGCGCCTCGCCCCAGGAGGGCGTGCCGCTGAGCGCCCCGGTCTGCGCGACGTCCCCGACGATGGTCATCGACCGGCTCGGGCAGCGGCGCATCAGCAGCCGCCACGCCATCGGGGACAGCTCCTGCGCCTCGTCGACGATCACGTGCCCGAACGCCCAGCTGCGGTCGGCGGCGGCCCGTTGGGCGGTGGTCAGCCGGTCGGCCTCCTCCTGCCGTTCCAGCAGCCGGTCGGCGTCGATGAGGTCGGTGACGCCGAGGATCTCGCCACCCTCGGCCTCGTCCTCCACGTCGATCGACCGGGAACCCCGGGCGATCTCCAGCACGCCCTCGGCGTACTCCCGTTGCAGTGACCGGATGCGCTCCCGGCGGGCGGCGGCGGCGCGGTCGTCCTCGCCGAGCAGCTCGGCGGCCTCGTCGAGCAGCGGCACGTCGGCCGGGGTCCAGCCGCCCGGCTCGCGGTGCAGCAGCTCCCGGTCGGCGTCGGTGAGCATCGGCGCGGCGGTGGCGATCCGCTCAGGGGAGGCGTAGAGGTCGGCGAGCAGCCGCTGCGGGGTGAGCACCGGCCACAGCTCGTCCAGCGCCGCCCGGACCTCCGGCTCGTCGCGCAGCTCCCGGCGGATCTCGGCGAGGTCCGCCTCCTCCAGCAGGTTCTCCCCGCCCAGCGGGTCGGCGCCGATCCGCTCGGCGACCTGCCCGGCGAGGGCGTGCACGATCTCGACGTCGAACTGCGCCCGGGCCAGGTTGTGCGGGCGGCCGGAGCGGCGCACCCGGTCCCGGGCGGCCCGCACGGTCTCCGGGTGCAGGTGCAGGATCTCCCGCTGCGGCAGCTCGATCTCCAGCGGCTCGTCGGGCACCCGCTGGCGGTCCCGCACCGCGGCGGCCAGCACGTCGGCCAGGACCGCGCGGCCCTTGAGCGCCGCCGCCTCGGCGGACTCCACCCGCCGGGCGGCGACCCCGGGGAAGAGGTCTGCCTGGGTACGCAGCAGCACGCCCGTCTCGGCCAGCGTGGGCAACACCTGGGAGATGTAGCGCAGGAAGGTGGCGTTCGGGCCGACCAGCAGCACACCGCGGGTGGAGAGCTCGCGGCGGTGGGTGTAGAGCAGGTACGCCGCCCGGTGCAGCGCGACCGCGGTCTTGCCGGTGCCGGGGCCACCCTGCACCACCATCACGCCGGGCAGCTCGGCCCGGATGACCCGGTCCTGCTCGGCCTGGATGGTCTCGACGATGTCCCGCATCCGCCCGGTACGCCCCGCGTTGAGCGCGGCGAGCAGCGACGCCTCGCCGGTCACCTCCTCGTGGGCGGTGGGGGAGGCGGTGGCGATGTCCAGCACCTCGTCGTTGAGCCCGGTCACCTTCCGGTCCCGGGTACGCAGGTGCCGCCGCCGGCGTACGCCCTGCGGATTGGCGGCGGTGGCCAGGTAGAAGGCCCGGGCGGCGGGGGCCCGCCAGTCGATCAGCAGCGGGTCGTAGTCGCCGGAGGTGTCGAAGATGCCGATCCGGCCGATGTAGTGCCGGCCGCCGTCGGAGCCGTCGAGCCGGCCGAAGCAGAGTCCGTTCTCCACGGCGGAGAACTGCTCGATCTGTTCGGCGTAGAAGCTCACGCTGGAGTCCCGCTGGGAGCGGGCCTGCTGGGTGCCGCCGGTGTTGCGCAGCTCGTCGGTGAGCCGGCGGGCCGCCTGCTCACGCAGGCCGTCCAGCCGGTCGTAGAGCATCGAGACGTACTCCTGCTCGTGGCCGATCTCGTCGTGGTTCGCCGGGTCCCCGGCACCGCCGGACTGCCTTGACAAGCCGTCTCCTCATTGGCTAGAATCACTGAGCAGAACGGCTTTCATGCCGTTCTTTTTTCGTTTCCCGAACGGGCAAAGATACCTCGCCGGCCGGTCCCCGGACCACCGCACCGGGCGCACGTCACGCTTCCCGCGTCGGCTCCGGTCGCGCGCCGTCGGGTCAGCGGCGTCGGGTGCAGACCGGGGCGGCCTTCGCCACCCTGTCGGCCGACCAGACCACGGCGACCGTGAAGCAGTAGTCGTTGACCCGGTCCAGGCCGTACACGACGAAGCTCTCCGTCCCGGCGGGGAGCCGCTGGAAGAAGTGCGGCTCCTGCCCGGAACGGCCGGCCGAGATGACCACCGGCCCCTCACCGCCCGCCGGGTACGTCCAGCCGAGCGCGATGTCGTCGCGCCGGTCGCGCAGGCTGACGGCGGCCGGCGGGCTGCCCGGTCGGGCCGCGGCGCGGGGCGTCGCGGTGGGCCGCGCGGGGGTGGCCGCCCCGGAGGTGGCCGGCGGCGTGGGCGCCGGGTCGGCGGGCGTGTCGAACCGGGACACCCCGGCGATCACCGCGGCGGCGCCGAGCAGCACCACGACCACGCCGCCGACCACCAGTGGCAGCAGCCGGTTGCGGGGCGGTGGGGCGACGTGCTGCCGGGGGACCAGCACCGGCAGCAGGCGCGAGGGCGGTTCGAGCTCGCCCGACGGCCGCAGGGTCCGTACGCCGGGCGGGTCCCCGGCCGGGCCGGCCAGCTCCGCCACGGCCGGTGGCAGGGGGTCGCGCCCGGACTCGGGGAACGGGTCGTCGGCGACCTGCTCGGGCGGCCACCACCCGTCGTCGTCGAACGGGTCGACCCGCCCGGTGTCCGACGGCGGGCGGGGGGCGGGCACCATCCGGGCGTCCGCCGGCGAGTACGCCCACGCCGTGTCGGCGAAGAGATCGGGCCGCGGCTCGGAGTCCTCCGCCGGGGAGGGGCCGTCACCCGGCTGCGGGTCCCCGAACGGGTCGAAGGTCGCCGCCGGCCGGCCGAACGGGTCCGGGTCGGTGGCCGGCGGGTCGAAGGCGTCGGCGCCCGGGTGGGTCAGCGGGTCGGTGCCGGCCAGCCGGTCTGCGCCGGTGTCCGGTGGAGGGCCCAGCGGGTCGACCGGTCCCTCCTCGGGGGCCGGGGTGCGGGCGGCCGGGACGACCGGTGCGTCCCACCGGCCCGGCGTACCGGACCCGCCGGTCGGGGTGGTGTCCGTGCAGAGGTGACCCGGGTCGGGCGCCGCCCGGCCCAGCGCCGCCACCTGGGCGGCCAACGGGTCGTCGGGGGACAGGTGCTGGCGGGCCAGTTCCTCGGCCAGCGCCAGGCTCTCCCGGGCCTCGGCGTGCCGGCCGCAGTCGCGCTGCATCCGGCCGAGCCGGGCCAGCATCTTGATCCCGCTGGGGTGGCCGTCGCCGTAGACCTCCCGGTGCAGCTCCCAGGCGTCGAGCAGCCGGTCGCGGGCCAGCGCGCACTGGCCGCGGGCGTACTCGACGGTGGCCAGGTCGGCGTGCGCGGCCAGCACCCGGGGGGACTCCGGCCCGTCCCGGGCGGTCAGCTCCAGGATCACGTCGGAATAGAGCCGGGCGGCCCGGGCGTCGCTGCCGACCTGGTGCAGCACCGCGGCCAGGGTCGCCGCGGCGGTGATGGCGCGTTCGTCGGAGCGGCCGTGCAGCCGGGTGGTGGCGGCGTACGCGAAGGCGGCCCAGCCGCGGGCGGCGTGCGGTTCGCCGAGGGCGATCAGGACCTTGGCCTGGAGGCCGGCCGCCTCGGTCAGCTCCGGTGTGGCGTTCGCCGGCCGCGGGTCGGCGTCGGTCAGCGCGTCGGAGAGCAGGCTCCGCGCGCCGGCCAGGTCGCCGGCGGCCACCAGCTGCTGGGCCTGGAGGGTCAGTTCACCGAGGCGGGAGGGCACGCCCCATCGTGCTCAGCCGACAACGGTAAGTACAACCCCTGGGGCGGTGCGGATTGGTCAGGATCCGGTCAGGTGGGCGGCGAGCGTCTCGCTGATCCGGCGGAGCTGGTCGACCTGGGCGGGGCTGAGGGCGTCGAACAGGTGCCGGCGTACGCCCTCGACGTGGCCGGGGGCGGCGGCGGCGAGGGCCGCGAAGCCGTCGTCGGTGAGCACGGCGAGCTGGCCGCGGCGGTCGCTCGGGCACTCGTCGCGGCGGACCCAGCCGGCCGCCTCCAGCCGGCTCGCGGCGTGCGACAGCCGGCTGCGGGAGGAGCCGGTGGCGTCGGCCAGGTCGCTCATCCGCATGGACCGGCCGGGCGCCTCGGAGAGCCGGACCAGGATCTCGTAGTACGCGTGCGGCATGCCGGCGTCGCGCTGGAGCTCGCGGTCCAGGGTCTCCATCAGGGCGCGGGAGGAGGCGAGGAAGGCCCGCCAGGTCTGCTGTTCGTCGGCATCCAGCCACCGGGTCATGACCGGGAGCATACCCGATTTGGTTGAACGCTCAACCAAATCGAGCTACCGTGGGTGGCATGGGAATCCACCGCCTCAACCACGCCGTCCTCTACGTCAGCGACCTCGAGCGCAGCGTCGCCTTCTATCGTGACGTCCTCGGCTTCCGTCGGGTGCCGATGACGCCGGACGGTTTCCGGGGCGCCGCCTTCCTCCAGGCCCCCGACTCCACCAACGACCACGACCTCGGTCTCTTCGAGGTCGACGCCGACGCCGGCCGCTCACCCGCCGGCCGGAGCACCGTCGGCCTCTACCACCTGGCCTGGGAGCTGGACACCCTCGACGAGCTGGGCGCCACCGCCGAGCGGCTCGCCGCGGCCGGCGCCCTGGTCGGCGCCTCCGACCACGGCACCACCAAGAGCCTCTACGGCCACGACCCGGACGGCCTGGAGTTCGAGATCGTCTGGATCGTCCCGGCCGACCTGCTCGACGACGCCGCGCTGGCCGGTCGCAAGCGGATCGGCCGGCTCGACCTGGACGCGGAGAAGCGGCGCTACGGCGGCCAGACCCGCGGCGGGGTGGGGATCTCCGTGCCGGCCTGATCGCCGGTGCGGTAGAACGACAGGATGCCGATCGACGCCGTCCTCACCGAGCTGCTCGTCCGACAGCTCGACGCCTGGTTGCCGGGGGCGCTGCGCCGCTCCCGGCGGGCCACCCTCGCCCTGGCATACGCCGGGGACGACGCCGCCGGAGCGGACGATGCGCTGCGGGCGGTGGGGGAGTTCGCCGACCGGCTGCGCGGGCGGCGGCTGACCGTGCTGGTGCTGGCCGGCGGCGACCAGGAGCTGCCGGCCCGGCTCGGCGCGGTGGAGGCCACCCTCCCCGGCGAGGTGACCGTGCACGTGGTGCCCGGCGACCCGGCCCGCCTGCCGGTGGCGTTGAAGGCGGCCGGAGCGGCCGGCGACCCGCTGCTGGCCGTGGTGCACGGCGCCGCCCCCGAGCCGGCGGTGCTGAAGGCGGTCGCCGCCGGCCGCCCCGCCGAGCTGCTCGCCGTCGCGCCCGCGGCGGCCCCGCTGCGTCCGGCCCTGACCGCCGCCGGGTTCCCGCTGGTCGCCGAGGTGGAGCTGGTGCCCGCCGACGGCTCACCGGCCTGGCTGCTCGGCTATGCCACCGGGCTGGACAAGAGCCTGGAGGCGTTCAAGGACGCGCTCTGGGCGGTCGACGAGTACGCCGGCGTCCGCTACCGCGACCCCGCCGACCCGGGCGGACGGCCGCTGGACGTCTCGCTGCACCCGGAGCCCGGCCCGCTGCGCCGCGAACTGGTCGCCGAGCTGGAGCGCGGCGGCCCGGCCACGGTGACCGAGCTGCGCCGGTTCACGCTGACCTCGACCGTCTACCGGGTCGAGGACACCACCCGGGCGCTGACCGCCCTGCTCGACACCGGCGCCGTGCGGCGCGAGCCGGAGCACGGCCGGCTGGGCGGGGACGTGCTGATCAGTCCCGGGGACGGCTCGTCAGCTGCTTGACCACGATGGACGCGCCGGTGGTGATGACGCCGATGCTGAACAGCATCTGCACGCAGGCCAGGATCCGGGCGATCTGCCCCTGGGCGTGCACGTCGCCGTAGCCGACGGTGGTGAGCGTGGCCAGCGCGTAGTAGAGCGCGTCGACCCGGGTGCGCATGCCGACGAACTCACCGGGCCGGCTGTCCGCGACCACGAAGTCGGCGAGGGCGAAGGCGAGCAGCCCGGCGACGAGGGCGACGGCGAGTCGGACCAGCGAGTGCAACTCCGCCGTCACGCCCTGCCGGGCGGCGGCGATCTGCCGGCGTACCTGCCCGGTCACCACCACCGCGACGATGAGCACCAGCAGCAGCGTGCCGCCGGAGCGCAGGGCCAGCCGCAGCCCGTTGGGGTCCGGCTCGACCGGCACGAGGAAGTACGCCAGCAGCAGCAGGGCGACCGACAGCAGCGCCCGCCGCCGCTGCCATCTCCAGGACACCGCCTGCGCCATGCCGCCGATTCTGCGCCCCGGAGCCCGGCCAGCCGGGGCGAACCGGCCGGCACAAACCGAACGGGGTGCCGGTGAACCACCGGCACCCCGTTCAACCTCGGGACGTCACGCCCGGGACTTGTCCTGCTTCCAGGAGAGCGGCCCCGGCAGGTCCACGCGGTGCGCCTTGGCCTTGGAGTTCCAGGACCAGCGACCGATCTTGATGGTCCACGAGGACAGACCGTTCTCGGTGAAGTTGAGGATCAGCGGCCCGTACTTCTTCCGCTTGCGGAACATCAGACCCATCGTGGGCTCCCTTCGCCGTACCCTGTGATGCCCTGCCGTCTCGACGCTGAACATGCCCGATACGGCTTTTCGCGAAACCTGCTCCGTTCCGCACTGGACGGTCGACGGCAATTCCTATCGGCTGGGTAGGTGTTACGGACCGGTGAACGCAGCTCAGCGCCCATTGACCGGGCGGCCGGCCCGACGGCACCATGAGAGCATGTCGCAGCGGGACGAGCTTCTCCTCACCGCTCGCGTGCACGTCGACCTGGTCCGGCACGCGAGCGCGCTCTGTTGAGCTGACCGGTCACCCGGCTTAGCCCTCGCCTCGTCGCAGTCCCTCCAGCCCACGCGCGTCCCCGGCCACCGTCGCCTGCGGACCACGCGTCGTGGCGTCTCCGCACGCCCTCCTCCGGGCCCCGCCACACCTCGTGGACAGATCAGGAGCATCCCCATGCCCCCAGTCAACCGTCGTACCCTCCTGCGTACCCTCGCCGCCGCCGCGGCGCTGACCGGCCTCGCCGCGACCACCGGCTGCGGCGACGACGCCGCGGCCGGCGGGAAGCAGGCCACCGAGCTGCGCTACCAGGGCTCCGTCGGCCAGGTCACCCTCCCCGAACTCGCCGCCGACCTCGGCTACCTCGGCGACGTCAAGCTCAACTGGATCGGCAACGTCACCGGCGGGCCGGCCGACATCCAGGCCACCGCCACCGGTCAGAGCGACTTCGGCGGCGCGTTCAACGGCGCCATCGTCAAGCTCGCCACCGCCGGCGCCCCGATCACCGCCGTGGTCAGCTACTACGGCTCCGACGCGCAGACCTTCCAGGGCTACTACGTGCTCGACGACAGCCCGATCCGCGGTCCGAAGGACCTGATCGGCCGCAAGGTCGGCATGAACACCCTCGGCGCACACGCCGAGGCGGTGCTGAAGACCTGGCTGGTCAAGGGGGGCCTCACCCCGACCGAGATCGCCCGGGTCGAGCTGGTGGCGTTGCCGCCGGTGAACACCGAACAGTCGCTGCGGGCCAGGCAGATCGACGTCGCGGTGCTCGGCGGGGTGATCCGGGACAAGGCCGTCGCGGGCGGCGGCATCCGTACCGTCTTCACCGACCACCAGCTGCTCGGTGCGTTCAGCGCCGGCTCCTACGTCTTCCGCGACGACTTCATCAGGCGCAACCCGGAGACCGTGAAGGCGTTCGTCACCGGCGTCGGCAGGGCCATCGAGTGGGCCCGCAGCCAGCCCCGCGAGACGGTGGTGGCCCGCTTCGAGTCCATCATCGCCAAGCGGGGGCGCAACGAGGACCCGTCACTGGTCCGCTACTGGAGGTCCACCGGCGTCGCCGAGAAGAACGGCGTGATCACCGACCGGGAGTTCGCCACCTGGATCGACTGGCTGGCCGACGCCGGCGAGCTCAAGGCTGCGCGGCCGAAGCCCGGCGACCTCTACACCAACCGGTTCAACGCCGCCGCCGGTGGAGGCGCGTCATGACCACCGACAAGATCCTCTTCGACCGGGTGACGAAGGTCTTCCCCGGCCGGCGGGGCACCGGCGGCGCGGTCACCGCCCTGGACCGGGTCACCCTCGGGGTACGCCCCGGCGAGTTCCTGGTCGTCGTCGGCCCCAGCGGCTGCGGCAAGTCCACCCTGCTGGACCTGCTCGGCGGACTGGCCACCCCCACCGCCGGACAGGTGCTGGTCGACGGCGAGCCGGTCACCGGCCCCGGGCTCGACCGGGGCATCGTCTTCCAGCAGTACGCGCTGCTGCCCTGGCGTACCGCCGCCGGCAACGTCGCCTTCGGACTGGAGGCCAAGGGGGTGCCCCGCGCCGACCGGGCCGACCTGGTCGCCCACCACCTGGAGCTGGTCGGGCTGACCGGCTTCGCCGACCGCTACCCGCACGAACTCTCCGGCGGGATGAAGCAGCGCGTCGCCATCGCCCGCAGCCTCGCGTACGACCCGGCCATCCTGCTGATGGACGAGCCGTTCGCCGCCCTCGACGCGCAGACCCGCGACTCGCTCCAGGACGAGCTGGTCCGGATCTGGCAGGCCACCGGCAAGACGATCGTCTTCATCACCCACGGCATCGACGAGGCCGTGCACCTGGGCGGGCGGGTCGCCGTGATGACCTCCCGACCCGGCCGGATCAAGCAGGTCATCGACATCGAGCTGGGCGACCGGGACGCGCAGGACGACGTCCGCTCCTCCGACGCCTTCCGCCACCACCGGCACCAGATCTGGACCCTGCTGCGCGACGAGGTACGCGCCGCCCAGTCCGCCGAGCGTCCCGTCGTACCCGAGGAGGCCCGCGTTGGTTGACATCGCCGAACGACCCACCCGGCTGGCGGCCCGGCCCGCCCCCACCCCGGCGGCTTCCACCGCGCGGCCCACGCTGCCCGGCCGGCTGCTCGGCCTCGGCGGGCGGGCGCTGCACCGCTCCGCCGCCCTGCTCGCCCTGGCCGCCGTCTGGGAGACCGCGCCGCGCGTCGGACTGGTCGACCGGGTCTTCCTGCCGCCGCTGTCGGAGGTGCTGACCGCCTGGTGGGCGCTGCTGGCCAGCGGGCAGCTCGCCGAGCACGTGGGCGCCAGCCTCACCCGCTCGCTCACCGGCCTCGGCCTGGCCGTGCTCACCGCCATCCCGCTCGGGCTGCTGATCGGCTGGTACCGGCCGCTCGCGGAGCTGCTCGGCCCGCTGCTGGAGGTGTTCCGCAACACCGCCGCGCTGGCCCTGCTGCCGGTCTTCGTGCTCATCCTCGGCCTCGGCGAGACCTCCAAGATCGCCCTGGTGCTCTACGCCTGCTCCTGGCCGATCCTGCTGAACACCATCGCCGGGGTGAAGGGCGTCGACCCGCTGCTGGTCCGCTCGGCCCGCTCGATGGGGCTGAACCACCTGCGGCTGTTCCAGAAGGTGATCCTGCCGGCGGCCGTGCCGACCATCTTCACCGGCGTCCGGCTGGCCGGGGCGTACTCGATCCTGGTGCTGGTCGCGGCCGAGATGGTCGGGGCGAAGGCCGGGCTCGGCTACCTCGTGAACTACGCGCAGTACAACTTCGCCATCCCCGACATGTACGCCGGCATCATCACGATCTCCGCCATCGGCCTGGTCGTCAACCAGCTCCTCGTCGCCGGGGAACGCCGCTTCTCCACCTGGCGCGTCGACCCCACCGCCTGAGCCCCGCTCGCTGAGAGGAAACCCCATGTCCCGCACCCTGCACCTCAACGCGTTCCTGATGGGCGTCGGCCACCACGAGGCGGCCTGGCGGCACCCGCGTACCGACCCGCGCCGGGTCGCCGACGTGAAGCACTTCCAGGAGCTGGCCCGGATCGCCGAACGCGGCACCCTCGACTCGGTCTTCCTCGCCGACGGGCTCGCCGTGGGCCCGGCCGTCCGGCACAACATCCAGGCCGTCTTCGAGCCGCTCACCCTGCTCGCCGCGCTGGCCGGCGTCACCGAACACATCGGGCTGATCGCCACCGCCTCGACCACCTACAACGAGCCGTTCAACCTGGCCCGCAAGTTCGCCTCGCTGGACCACCTCAGCGGCGGCCGGGCCGGCTGGAACATCGTCACCTCCGCCCAGGCCCGGGAGGCCCGCAACTTCAACCTGCACGACCATCCCGCGCACGCCGAGCGCTACCGGCGGGCCGCCGAGTTCGTCGACGTGGCGATCAAGCTCTGGGACAGCTGGGAGGACGACGCCCTGCTGCTGGACACCGCCGCCGGGGTCTTCGCCGACACCGACCGGGTCCACGAGATCGACCACGCCGGCGCGCACTTCCGGGTGCACGGCCCGCTGAACACCCCCCGCCCGCCGCAGGGCCGGCCGCTGCTGGTGCAGGCCGGCTCCTCGGCCGACGGCATCGCCTTCGCCGCCCGGTACGCCGAGGCGGTCTTCACCGCCCAGCAGACCCTCGCCGACGGGCAGTCCTTCTACGCCGCCCTGAAGCGGGCCACCACCGCCGCCGGCCGGGACCCCGACGGGGTGAAGGTGCTGCCCGGCATCGCCCCGGTGGTCGGCGGCACCGAGGCCGAGGCGCGGGCCCTCGCCGCCGAGCTGGAGGCGCTGATCGTCCCCGAGCACGCCCTGGCCCAACTCTCCGGGATGACCGGCCTGGACCTGACCGGGCTGCCGCTGGACGGACCGCTGCCCGACCTGCCCGACGTCAGCGCGGTCCAGTCCCACCAGAGCCGCTACCAGCTGGTGGTCGACCTGGCCCGGCGGGAGCGGCTGACCATCCGGCAGCTGATCGGCCGGCTCGGCGGCGGCCGGGGACACCGGGTGGTGGCCGGCACCCCGGAGCAGATCGCCGACCAGATCGAGCTGTGGTTCACCTCCGGCGCCGCCGACGGGTTCAACATCATGCCGCCACTGCTGCCGTCCGGGCTGGAGGCGTTCGTCGACCACGTGGTGCCGCTGCTGCGCGCCCGTGGCCTGTTCCGCCACGAGTACGCCGGGCGCACCCTGCGCGAGCACTACGGCCTGCCCCGCCCGGCCAGCGGGTACGCCGCGCGGCGTGAGCTGGTGACGGCGTGAACGGCGAGCCGCTGGACACCGACGCGTTCCGGGCGCTGCTGCGCCGCCAGGCCGCCACCGTCACGGTGGTCACCGCGGTGGCCCGGGGCACCGCCGAACCGGCCTGCCTGGGTGGCCTCGGCCAACCGGTCCGCGCCGGCTTCACCGCCACCTCGTTCACCTCCGTGTCGCTGGACCCGCCACTGGTCTCCTTCTGCCTCGGCACGGCCTCGTCGAGCTGGCCGGTGGTGGCCCGCGCCGAGCACGTCGCGGTGCACCTGCTGCGCGCCGGCCAGTCCGACGCGGCCCGGGCCTTCGCCACCAGCGGCGTCGACCGGTTCGCCGCCCATCCGCACTGGACACCCGGGCCGTTCGGGCTGCCGCTGCTCGACGGGGTGCTGGGCCGGCTGGTCTGCCGGGTGGTGCACCGGATCCCGGCCGGCGACCACGCCCTGGTGATCGCCGAACCGCTCGCCCTGTACGCGGGGGAGGACGGTGAGCCGCTGGTCCACCACCGGGGCGGCTACACCACCGCCGCGACGCCGGTGGCCGCGTGACCGCCGCCGCCCTGACGGACCTGCTGGCGCTGGACCGGGCGGCCCAGGACCTGCTGTTCCGGGCCGCCCGCACGGCGAACACGTTCACCGACGAGCCGGTCACCGACGAGCAGGTCCGGGCCGTCCACGACCTGGTCCGGTACGGCCCGACGGCGCTGAACGGGCAACCGCTGCGGGTGCTGCTGATCCGCTCGGCGGCGGCCCGGGCCCGGCTGCTGCCGTACGTCAGCTCCGGCAACCGGGACAAGACCGCGACCGCCCCACTGGTGGCGGTCCTCGCCGCCGACGTCGACTTCCACCGGCGGCTGCCGGAGCTGTTCCCGCACCGGCCACAGGCGAGGGACTGGCTCGCCGACCGGGCCGAACGGGCGGCGCAGGCCCGGTTCAACGCCACCCTCCAGATCGGCTACCTCCTGCTCGGGGTGCGCGCCGCCGGGCTGGCCGCCGGGCCGATGGCCGGCTTCGACCCGGCCGGGGTACGCGACGAGTTCCTGCCCGGCGGCGGGCACGAGGTGCTGCTGCTGGTGAACATCGGCCGTCCCGGGCCGGACGCCTGGCAGCAGCGGCTGCCCCGGCTGGCGTACGAGGAGGTGGTGTCGACGTTGTAGTCAGGCGGTGCAGCGGTGCCGGGCGAGGACCCGGGTGGGCATCAGCGGGGCTCCCAGGCGTCGGGCTGAGCCGTCAACCTACGGACGTGGGCGGGGAGCCGGCCACTGGTTATCTCGGCGAGGGTCACCTCGTCGACGACCCGCCGGACGGCGGCCCGGACCGCCACCCAGAGCCCGGGCAGGTGCTGGGCGGAACCCTCGTAGCTTGTCTCCTCGGGGCGCAGCCCGCGTACCCCGGCCAGCGGGCCCTCCACCGCGCGCAGGATCGACCCGACGGTGACCTCGCGGGGCGGGTGGGTGAGGGTGTAGCCGCCCTCGGCGCCGCGCTGGGCCCGGACGAGGCCGGCGCGGCGCAGGTCGGCCAGGACGGCCTCGAGGAACTTGCGCGGCATGTCCTGCTCGTCGGCGATGGCCTGGGTGGACATGAGTTTCGGGTACGCGGTGGCGAGGCTCAGTGAGGCCCGTACCGCGTAGTCACCCCGCGCGGAGATCTGCACCCCGCCATCATGCCTGTCCGGTGCCGCCGGTCGGGTCGGCGGGCGGGCGGGGGCGCACGATGCGGACGCCCGGGGTGGGCTGGTCCGCCCCGGCGCGGAAGGCGCCCGGGCTGACCCCGACCTCGCGGGTGAAGAAGCGGCCGAAGTTGGTCGGCTCGGGGAAGCCGAGCCGCCTGCCGATCCGGGCGATCGGCTCGTCGGTGGCGGCCAGCATCCGGGCGGCCTGCAACGCGACCCGCTCGTCGATGACCTGCTTGGCGCTGTGCCCGGTCACCGCCAGGCAGGCCCGGGTGAGGGTACGCACCGAGCAGCCCAGCCGGGCGGCGTAGTCCTCGACCCGACGGCTGTGCTGGTAGCCGGCCTCCACCTCGCGGCAGAACCGGTGGAACGTGGTGGCCTCGGGCCGGGTCTCCGGCTCGGCGGCGTCGGCCAGGCCGAGCCGGTGCAGCAGCACCGCGAGCTGGTGGCGCAGCAACCCCCGCGCGGCCGGTACGCCCCGGTGCCGGCGGCAGTCCACGGCGAGCTGGCTGACCTCGTTGATCACCGCGTCCTCGTCCTCGCCGGTGAGTTGCCGCACGGTGGGCACCGCGTCCGGGTCGACGTCGAGGCCGCGCAGCGCGGCCGGCTCCCAGCGGACCACGGTGGCGTCCAGCTGCGCGCCGGTGCGGCGCAGCGCCTGGCCGGGGTGGGCGCGCAGCAGCGTGCCGGGGCGGGCGGGCAGCGGACGGAAGTCCAGCTCGACGGTGCCGTGCCCGCCGGTGACCAGCACCAGCAGGTCGGCGTCGAGCAGGACCGGCCGTCGCCAGCCGCGCTCGGCGGCGAGGTCGCCGAGGGCGAGCGTGTCGATCTCGGCGGGGGAGAGGTCGGTACGGGTGGCCGGGGAGAGCTGTCCGGAAGAGACCATCGACTTCGACGTTAACCGCCGTTCCGGGAGGTTGCATCCCGAGCGGGGGCGTCGGGGCTTGTCCGGGGTCTGCCGGGCGGATTAGGTTACCGCTCGGTAGCGTCCGGATCGGTGGCCGCGCGACGATGGGATGGGGATGACGGATCTGTTCTCGGTCGACGGCAAGACGGTCCTGGTCACCGGCGGCTCCCGAGGGATCGGCCGGATGATCGCCGAGGGGTTCGTCCGGGCCGGCGCCCGGGTGATCATCTCCTCCCGCAGGGCGGAGGCCTGCACGGCGGTGGCGGAGGAGCTCTCCGCCCTCGGGCGGTGCGAGGCGATCCCGGCGGACCTGAGCACCGACGCCGGCGCCGAGGGGCTCGCCGCCGCGGTCCGGGAGCGGGTGGACCGGCTCGACGTGCTGGTCAACAACGCCGGCGCCACCTGGGGGGCGCCGCTGGAGGCGTACCCGGAGAGCGCCTTCGACAAGCTCTGGGCGGTCAACGTCAAGGCCGTCTTCCGGCTCACCACGGCGCTGCTGCCCGCCCTGCGCGCGGCGGCCAGCGCCGACGACCCGGCCCGGGTGATCACCATCGGCTCGGTCGACGGCATCCGGGTGCCGCTCATGGAGGTGTACGCCTACTCCGCCACCAAGGCCGCCGTGCACATGCTCACCCGCACCCTGGCCCACCAGCTGGCCGGCGAGCGGATCACCGTCAACGCCATCGCGCCCGGACCGTTCGAGAGCCGGATGATGGCCTTCGCCCTGGACGACCCGGGATCCCGGGCGGCGATCGAGGCGCAGGTGCCGCTGGGCCGGATCGGCCGCCCCGAGGACATGGCCGGCACGGCGATCTTCCTGGCCAGCCGGGCCGGGGCGTACCTGACCGGCGCGGTGATCCCGGTCGACGGGGGGATGACCACGCACGGGTGAGCAACGTGTCCGCGTACCCGGGGACGGGTGGCCGCAGCCGCGCGGACCCGGCAGGTCCGCGCGGCTGTGATGGCTGTGCTCAGCGGCCGGCGAGCAGCCGGTTCACCGCCGTGTCGACGTCCAGGTGCTCGGCCTCGCGGCCGCGCGGGACGACGACGTAGGTCCGCCGCAGGAAGCGCACCAGGACGCTGCGCGGCACCTCGAAGAGCGCGTTGCCGTCGGGCGACGACAGCGCCAGCGCGACGAAGTCGCCGCGCGGGGTGGCCCACGGCCAGACCCGGACGTCACCGATGCCGGCCGGCTCGTCCAGGCCGGTGACCAGCAGCTCGCGGGCGAACGACCAGCTCACCGCCTCGCCACCGGCACTTTCGGCATGGAACAGGACATGGACCGCATACGGGTCAGCAGGGTCGTAGCGCAGACTGGCCCGCACCGGCAAGGCCGTGGCGTCAGGTGCGACGAGCCTTAGCGACGTCTCGACCTCTACGGTCGTCGGTCGGATGACACTCATGGACGTTCTCCCCCCGGCACCGCTGCGGAACGCGCGTGTCCCGCTTTTCCCATACTCAGGTGCTACCTCTGGCTACGCTCCGCCATACGCTGACTTCACCCAGTGGTGGGAAGGGGGTCGGAACGTCCTCGCGAATGTGAAAATTCTTGTAGGATTTCCGGTCTTGCCCAGTGCGTGAGTCCGCCCGGAACTCGGGTGGTTCAGACGTCGACTTACTCCGGTAACGTCCAGTCGTCCACCGGGGTGACGGTCCGGCGGAACACTCGCGGGCCAAATGGGGCAGAGATGCTCCATAACGGATCCCGCGCCCACCGTGAGTCCACCGAACGGTGGGGTTTGAGCAGCCGAAAGTCGGGGGTAACGGGTGCCGATGGAGCAGGGGGACCGGAACGGTCGGGCAGCAGGATCCGGCCGCCGGGGTGCCGCCGTCGCCGACCGGCCGCGCAGCGCCTGGCGGCAGCGGCTCCGCACCACCCTCGACCTGATCCGGTCCAACCCCACCGGCCGGGTCGCCCTCAAGATCTTCATCGGGATCGCCGGCGCCCTCGTCGTCACCGTGGGCATCGCCCTGATCCCGCTGCCCGGCCCCGGCTGGCTCATCGTCATCGGCGGCCTGGCCATCTGGGCCGTCGAGTTCCACTGGGCCCGCCGGCTGCTCGGCTTCACCCGCCGGCACGTCCAGGCCTGGACCCGGTGGGTCACCTCCCGGTCCCTGGGGGTGCGCTTCGTGCTCGGGTCGGTCGGGCTGGTCTTCGTCGCCGTGGTGGTCTGGCTGTCGCTGAAGTACAGCTTCGGCATCGACCTCGTGGCCCGCATCGGGCACTACCTCGCCACGCACTGACCCGGTTTTTGGTCCGGCTCCACGATCGGGTAGAGTCAACGGCGCTGAGGGCGATTAGCTCAGCGGGAGAGCGCTTCGTTCACACCGAAGAGGTCACTGGTTCGATCCCAGTATCGCCCACGCAGGTCAAAGGTCACTTCCCGGAAACGGGAGGTGACCTTTCTGCTTGCGTACAGCAGCTTTGTACAGCAGTCCGGTCAATGGGCCAGTGAGTCGCCGAGCCGCTTGAGGGCTTCTCTCGTCGCCTTCGATGAGACCTGGGTGTAGATCTCCATCGTTATCGAGAATTTCGCGTGCCTGAGCACCTGCATGGCGACTCTCGGGTGGACGTCGAGGTCGGCTAGTACGGCAGCCGCCGTTTGAGATCTTGCTGGTGAACCGGGGTGGACGCGAGGCGGCCACCGCGTGATCGTCTGTGCGTTGTGGACACATCATCAGATCTGGCGGTGGCCGCGTGCCACAGCGTAGCTGTTGGTCGGTGGGAGCGGGTGTTGGCCGAGGTGCTGGGCTGCTTCGCGGGCCGGTTTGGTCGCGTGGAGCCGCGTCGGGCGGCGGGACAGTTCGTGACCGGGCTGCTGTCCGAGCTTGAGGTGAAGACGTGCTGGCAGTTGGCCGAGCAGGCCGGACATGCCCGGCCGGACGCGATGCAGCGCCTGTTGTATCGGGCG
>NZ_FMCX01000022.1 GCF_900091555.1 Micromonospora mirobrigensis | reverse complement strand
GCGAAGCGGAGAACTTAAGCGCCAGTAAACGGCGGTGGTAACTATAACCATCCTAAGGTAGCGAAATTCCTTGTCGGGTAAGTTCCGACCTGCACGAATGGCGTAACGACTTCCCCACTGTCTCAACCACAGGCCCGGCGAAATTGCAGTACGAGTAAAGATGCTCGTTACGCGCGGCAGGACGGAAAGACCCCGGGACCTTTACTATAGCTTGACATTGGTATCTGAATGGACTTGTGTAGGATAGGTGGGAGCCGGTGAAGTCCATACGCCAGTATGGGTGGAGGCAATCTTGAAATACCACTCTGGTTGATTTGGGTATCTAACTTCGGACCGTTATCCGGTTCAGGGACAGTGTCTGGTGGGTAGTTTAACTGGGGCGGTTGCCTCCTAAAAGGTAACGGAGGCGCCCAAAGGTTCCCTCAGCCTGGTTGGCAATCAGGTGTTGAGTGCAAGTGCACAAGGGAGCTTGACTGTGAGACTGACAGGTCGAGCAGGGACGAAAGTCGGGACTAGTGATCCGGCACTGGCATGTGGAAGCGGTGTCGCTCAACGGATAAAAGGTACCCCGGGGATAACAGGCTGATCTTCCCCAAGAGTCCATATCGACGGGATGGTTTGGCACCTCGATGTCGGCTCGTCGCATCCTGGGGCTGTAGCAGGTCCCAAGGGTTGGGCTGTTCGCCCATTAAAGCGGTACGCGAGCTGGGTTTAGAACGTCGTGAGACAGTTCGGTCCCTATCCGCCGTGCGCGTAGGATACTTGAGAAGGGCTGTCCCTAGTACGAGAGGACCGGGACGGACGAACCTCTGGTGTGCCAGTTGTCCCGCCAGGGGCACGGCTGGTTAGCTACGTTCGGAAGGGATAACCGCTGAAAGCATCTAAGCGGGAAGCTCGCTTCAAGATGAGGTATCCCACCCACCTTGGTGGGGTAAGGCCCCCAGCTAGACGACTGGGTTGATAGGCCGGAACTGTAAGCCCGGTAACGGGTTCAGGTGACCGGTACTAATAGGCCGAGGACTTGACTACGAAGCTGCTACGCGTCCACTGTGCAACTCTGAACAAGCGAACACCCGTGACGGTTTACCGGTGTGTTTGACATGTTCATAGAGTTACGGCGGTCATGGCGGAGGGGAAACGCCCGGTCACATTCCGAACCCGGAAGCTAAGCCCTCCAGCGCCGATGGTACTGCACTCGGGAGGGTGTGGGAGAGTAGGACGCCGCCGGACAAACATTCCA
>NZ_FMCX01000001.1 GCF_900091555.1 Micromonospora mirobrigensis | reverse complement strand
CGAGCGCCCGCCCGTCCGTTGGTTCCCGGCTGGTGTTCGACCCGGATGGGCTGGGTGAGTTGAAACTGGGCATGACGAAGAAGCAGGCCCTGGCCACGGGGATGATCAAGAGTTTCCAGGAGAAGCCGGCTGGTTCGAGTTGTCCTTCGATCGCGGAGTTGAAGGGCACCGGGGGTTCGGTGTGGTGGTCGACCAAGCTCGGCGTGGTGGTGATCTCGCCGGCGTCGGGGGTCGAGACGGTGCAGGGGTTGCACGTGGGTTCGTCTCGGGATGACGTGGTGAGGGTCTACCCCGAGTGGGCGGTCAGTGGGGACGACAACGGGCGGCTGAACGTTGCGGTGCCGGGCAACCCGGACGCGCGGTTCCGGATCGAGATGGCGAACCAGAAGGTGACCTCCATCGCCCTCCAGGATGCCAAGCAGGACTGCTACGAGTAGGCCGGGCAGACCACCCGAGACCCGAAGGGGCGGCACCGACCACACATCGGAGCCGCCCCTTCGGCGTTTCCGCCATTCGACGGGCCGCCCCTGATGTCGGCGCGGACGAAAAAGTTGCCGTCCACGATGGAATGACGGTGTCGGATGGTGGCAGGAAACGACGGCAACTCCGGGGCGCCGGGCGCTCGTCTTGGGTGGTGTCAGATCGACCCCCACCTGCAAGGAGTGACGTCATGAACCTCGCCTCCACCCCGCGCACCGTCCGCTCCGTCGGCCGGCGGGCCCTGCGCCCGGCCGCGCTGGCCGGCGCCGCGCTGGCGCTGCTGGCGCTCGCCGCCGCCGGCTGCGCCGCCCCGGCCGCGGAGTCCCCGACCGCCGCCCCGGCGGCCGTCGTCGCCAACCCGGCCGCCGCCGTGGCCGTCGGGTCCGGCGGGGGCGCCGCCGCGCCGGCCGTCGCGGCGTCCACTGGTACGACGGTTCGCACGTCCGCCACCGGCAAGGTCCACTGGCCGCAGCTGACCTGGTACAACCCGAAGGACGGCACCCGCCCCGCGCGGATCTGGCGGCAGACGCCCGCCGGCACGTGGAAGCTGGTCCGGCAGGGGAATCCGGGTGAGCCCCGCAGCCTGACCAGGCCCTTCCCCTCCCCGGACGGCCGCCTGGCCGCCTGGACGGCGGACAACCCGAAGCGCCTGGTGATCGACCGTTTCTCCGGCGGCGCGAAGCACACCGTTCCGATCAAGGCCACGTCGACCTGCGACCCGAGCTGGCTCGACAACCACCGGGTGGTCTTCGGGCAGGGCCGCGACGGCGACTGGACGTTCGTCGCCGTCAACGCCGACGGCACCGGCCGTCGGGTCGTCGCCACCCACCAGCGCAGCTGCCCCCAGGCGGCGGCCGGCCGGATCAGCCGGTACGACAACCGTACGGTGACCCTGCGCGACGAGCGCGGCCACCAGCGCACGGTCCGGCCGCGCATCCCGGTGAACCTGAGGATCCACGGCGTGCCGGGGATCTCCGCCGACGGCCGCAGTCTCGTGATCGGCACGCACGTGCCGAGCTCGGGTGACTGCGGCTGCGGCTGGCGGTTCCGCAACTACCGGGTGGACATGGCCAGCGGCGCCGCCGTCGAGCTGACCCCGCTCGACCCGGCGTGGCGCAAGCCCACCGGGCACGGCGAGGCCGTCAAGGTGATCTTCCTGCCCGCCGGCCGTGGTCTGGTCGCCCAGATCGACGCCGGGACCTTCGGCGACACCCCGCACCACCGGCTCGTGCGGTACGCGGCGAACGGCCGGGTGCTGGCCAGCCGGTCGGTGCCAGCGGGCGACACCTGGACCAGCAGCCTGCTGGGCTGATCCGCCCGGCAGGGGACCCGAGGGAGCGGCCACCGCACGGGGGGTGGTCGCTCCCGCGCCGTCGTGCTCAGCGCACCCGGCCCTTCACGTACGCCGCCCACTGGTCGCAGAACGTCTGGTACGGCACCTCGAGCACCTGCTGCGTCGCGACCCGGATGTCCTTCCCCCGGTAGTGGGTGGCCACCAGCTCGAAGACCTTCGACTGGCCGTACTTCTCGGCGATGTAGCCGATCGCAGAGTTGCCCAGCCAGTAGTGGTAGGAGACCCGACCCGCCATGTTCCAGCTGTAGTTCTCCGGCATCGGCAGGTCGTAGTCGAGGGAGCGGAGCATCCGGCGGCCCTCGGCGGCCCGGTCGCTGGCCGTCCAGGGCTTGCGCTGGTGGCCCATCCACTCGGCGAAGCCCTCGACGACCCAGTTCGCCAGCTCGTCCTCGGCGAAGTACTTCTTCGGGTCGTGCTCGTACAGGTTGAAGACCAGGGAGTGGGCGAACTCGTGCCGGAAGATCGTGCCACGCAGGTCGGGGCCGTTGTCGAAGAAGTACCGCTCGGCCACGTCGATCACCACGCGGCTGCCGCCGGTGTCCGGCCCGGCGCCCTCTCCGCCGGTGTCGATCCGGCCGGCGGGCGGGACCGGAATCGACACCCCGGCCTCGTCCGGGAGCTTCTTCGTGTACCGGTAGAGCGACCCCAGCTCCTTCTTGCCCTTCACCAGCGAGAGGACGAAGCCCTGCGGGATCTCCCCGGGTACCCCGCCGGACCGCCAGGTGGTCAGGTCCGCCACGGCGGCCCGCTCGGCGTCCGGCGCGTACCGCTTCGCCAGCGCCGCCAGCGAGGAGTCGACCAGGATGATCGTGTGCGGGGTGCGCTCGACGTGCAGCGTCGGCCACTTGTCCCAGGGCGCCGGGTAGTAGGTGAACCGGTCCCGGTTGCGGTCCACCGGTAACCCGCCCGTCCTGGTCACGACCAGTGGGGCGCCCTTGGCCGGTCGGACCACCGTCCACCGGTACAGCTCCTCCACCGCCGCCCGGTCGAATGTCTCGAACCGGTGCACGAACGAGATCGTGACGTCGAAGGCGACCCGTTCGCCCGCCCGCTTGAAGTCGGTCTGGTGGACCCGCTCGAACCGCTCCTCGGCGAACGGCACCTTCACCAGGTTGCGGAAGAGCCGGGTCTGCTGGGCGACCAGTGCCTTGTTCGCCGGATCGAACGGAGCCAGGAACGCCTTCAGATCCGCCTTGCGCAACGCCTGCCCGTGCGCGTCGAGGAGAGCTTCGACCTCCTCCAGCTTGATCGGGTTGTACTTCTCGTCCAGTTCCGCCGCCGACGCGGCATTGCTGGCGTCGAGGGTCGACTTCACCACCACCAGCGTGCCGGCGCAGAGGGCCAGGACCAGCGCCACCGCGCCCAGGCTGATCCACAACCACCGCCTGGACCGCTTCGCCGGGGGCGGGACGACCGGCGGCGGATACGCCCCGTACGGGCCGAAGGGTGCCGGACCGCCGGGCTGTCCGGGCGGGCCGTAGGCCGGACCGTGGGCCGGCGGGCCGTACGGGCCGCCCTGCGGCGGGTACGGGCCGACCTGCGGGCCGGGTGGCGGCGGTGGGTACTGCCCGGGCGGGGCGTACTGGCCGGGCAGCGGCACGACGGGGGCCGGCGGCAGCCCCGGCGACGCCGTCCCGCTGGTGGCCGGCGGCCCGACCGGGGTGGGCACGGGCTGGCCGGGGCCGCCGGCCCGCGGAGAAGGAACGGAGGGGTGTCCCTCGGTCATGTCGGATCCTCGCTCGTGTCCGGGGCGGGAGCGGGTGCGCCGCCGATCGGATGCGCGCCATTATTTCGGTCCCGCCCGCCGGTTTCTGCCCCGTGGCGCCCGTACCGGCGTATCCCGGCGTGGGCGTCGCCACACGGAGGCGGTGGCCGGGCGCCGGGACGGGGCGGCCGGTGGAAGACTCTCAACGATCGACGCGGATGTGACCCGGGGGTAACGGAGGACAGGCGTGCGCTGGCGCAGTTTCGTCGCGGTGGGGGACAGCTTCACCGAGGGCATGGACGACGCTTATCCGGACGGCACCTACCGGGGCTGGGCGGACCTGGTGGCGACCCGGCTGGCCGCCGAGGCCGGCCCGGACTTCCGGTACGCCAACCTGGCCATCCGGGGCCGGCTCTTCCCGGGCGTGGTGGCCGAGCAGGTGCCCGCCGCGCTGGCCATGAAGCCCGACCTGATCAGCTTCGCGGCCGGGGGCAACGACGTGCTGCGGCCCTCGTTCGACCCGGAGGCGATGGTCGCCCGCTTCGACGAGGTGATCGGCCGGCTGCGTTCCGGTGGCGCCGACGTGCTGGTGTTCCGGTTCGCCGACGTGATGGCCCGGCTGCCCGGCCAGCGCCTGGTGGCGCCCCGGATCGCCCGGCTCAACCGGGCGGTCGGCGAGACCGCCGAGCGGCACGGCGCGATCCTGGTCGACCTCTTCTCCGACGACACGTTCCTCAACCCGGCGCTGTGGAGCCACGACCGGCTGCACCTCTCCGCGGCCGGGCACCGGCGGGTCGCCGGTCAGGTTCTGTCCGCCCTGGGGGTGGGCTGCGACGAGGAGTGGCTGCTGGTGCCGCCGCACCCCGAGCCGTCGCCGTGGCTGGCCGCCCGCGCCGCCGATTTGCGGTGGGCCGGCCGGCACCTGGCGCCCTGGGTGAAGCGCCGGCTGACCGGTCGCTCGTCCGGCGACACCGTCACCGCCAAGCGTCCGCTGCTCGGCCCGCTGGCCGACTGACCGTGCGGACCCTGCACGCCGCCGCACTGCTGCGTACCGGCCCGGACGCCGAAGCCGTGCTCGACGGGGCGGTGCTGGTGGAGGGGGCGCGGATCGTGGCGGTCGGGCCGACCGACGAGCTGCTGTCCGCGTACCCGGGAGTGCGGGTGCGGCGGTGGGCCGGCACCCTCGGGCCGGCGCTGGTGCACGACGGACCGCTGCCGCCTGCGCCGACGCCGCGCGAGCGGGTGCACGCGCTGTTCCGGCTCGGCGCCGCCGCGGTGCCCGCCGGTCGGCTGACCGACCCCGGCCTGCGAGCGGCCGCCGCCCGCAACGGCGTCGCGGTGGCCGACGCCGCCCGCCCGCCGGCGCTGGTGGTCGGCGGGCGGGCGGATCTGGCCGTCTTCGGCGACGACGGCGGCTGCCTGGCCACCGTCGTCGCCGGCCGGCTGGTGCACCGGCGGGCCTGACCGGGCCGGACCGGGCCGGCCCTCTGACGGGCCCGGCAGGAGTGCCCGCCGGACCCCGCCGACCTCGTCAAGAGAGCCGGACCCAGGTCCGGTCGGTGCTGCGACCCGAGCCCAGGATCAGGGTCTGCCCCTGCCGGACCTCGATCGTCCCGTCCGGCAGCACCGATACCCCGGCCGACCGATCGTCCTGGGTGCGGCGCAACGTCCGGGTCAGCTCCGGCACGTCGGTGTACCGGCCGCCGGCCCAGAACCCGAGCCCGCCGTACGCGCTGGTGACCACCAGGACGCCGGCACCCACGGCGGCGGCCTGCAAGGTGTCGTCCGGGAGGCCGCCCGAGTGTCTCCAGCGGTCGCCCGCCAGCCGCCACACGTCGTCCGGCCGCTCCAGGCCCAGCAGCCAGACCTCCCGACCGTCCGGGGAGAGGGCGAGGGCTGCCGCACCGGGAACCGTCGGGAGCGTGCGCCAGGTGGCACCCCGGTCGTCGCTGGTCGCCACGGCGGTGCCGCCCGTCCGGGAGACCGTGACCCACACCCGCCCGTCACGGCCCTCGAAGAGGCCGACGTTGTCTGGCTTGATCGTCAGTGCGGGTTGGCGGGGCAGAGCGCCACCACCGATGCGGCGGACCTGGCTCCGATCGCAGGTGACCGGGAACCGGCCCGGTCCCTCCGCCCCGGGGCAACCGACGTAAAGCCCGCTGGGCGTCGCCATCGCCCGACTGACGACCGCCGGCGGATCGTCGAGCGGATGGGTGGTGAAGGTGGCGGCGCCGTCCCGGGTCACCCGGTGACCACGGACCGACGTCACGGTGGCCGTGTCCGGGTCCAGCGGGAGGAGCTGGACCGGACCGGCCGCCTCGGTCCAGCTGGAGTAGCGCCAGGTCCGACCGGTGTCGGTGGTCCGGGCGACGGTGCGCACACAGTCGCGGCCGGCCGGGTCACCCTCCGGGCCGCAGGTGTCGAACAGCGCCCAGCCGGCCCGGGCGTCGACGAACCGGATGTCGGTCAACCGGCCCGGGACGCCGTTCAGGGCGATCCGGCGTTCGGTCAGTTTCCCCGCCGGCGGTGAGGGGACCACCGGCGTGGGGGTCGGCGCGGGCTGCGGGTCGGTCGCCCCACCGGCCAGCGCGAACGCGCCCGCCGGTCCGCCCACCAGCAGGGCCGTCAGGCCGGCCAGCACGCTCCGGCGGCGCCGTCGGCGCTCCCGGACCCGCCGTTGCGCGTCGGCCACCCCCGGCGGGCGGAAGGTGGGCAGGGCGTCGGCCTCGAACTCGGCGAACACCCGCTCGACGACGGTGGTCTCACGCATCGGGGGCCTCCCGCTCGGTGAAGTACGCGGCCAGTGCGGTGCGACCCCGGGACAGCCAGGAGCGGACGGTGCCCTCCGCCACCCCGGCCTGCTCGGCGATCTCCCGGGTGCTCAGCTGGCCCAGGTGGTGCAGCACCAGCGCCCGCCGCTGGTTGGCGGGGAGCGTGGCCAGGGCCCGGGTCAACGCCACCCGGTCCGGGCCGGGACCGGGGGTGTGCTCCTCCCGCTGCCGGGCCAGATGACGTACGGCGGTGCGGACCCGGCGCAGCCGGCTGGTGGCCAGGTTCCAGGCGACCCGGCGGACCCAGGCGACCGGGTCGTCGTACCCGCCGACCTGGTCCCAGCGTTCCAGCAGTCGGCAGAACGCCTCCTGGGTGAGGTCCTGCGCCTCGGCGTGGTCCCCCAGGTACGCGTAGAGCTGCACCGCCAGCCGATGGAAGTGCGCCTGGTAGAAGTCGGTGAAGTCCACCGGTGTCCTGACCGCCCGGGGCGGCCCGGTCTGCTGCCGTACGGTCATCTCGTTCCTCTGTGGTCGGCGGGGCTCGTGACTGTCACGTGCGTCCCGCCACATCCGCTGCACCCGATCCGTGATGACCGGCCGCCGGGCGATTATCGGGCGTAGGTTGGGGCTCATGCCTGTGCCGAGCGATCCGAACCCCCGACTCCAGTCGTACGCCGACCCGCAGCGCCTGGTCACCACCGAGTGGCTGGCCGAGCACCTGGGTGACGAGGGGCTCGTGGTGGTCGAGTCCGACGAGGACGTGCTGCTCTACGAGTCCGGTCACATCCCGGGCGCGGTGAAGGTGGACTGGCACACCGAGCTCAACGACCAGGTCACCCGGGACTACCTCGACGCGGCCAGCTTCGCCGAGCTGTGCGCCGGGAAGGGTATCGGCCGGGGCGACACGGTGGTCTTCTACGGCGACAACTTCAACTGGTGGGCGGCGTACGCCCTCTGGGTGTTCGAGCTCTTCGGCCACGCCGACGTGCGGCTGCTCGACGGCGGCCGGCAGAAGTGGGCCGCCGAGGGGCGCGAGCTGACCCGGGAGAAGGTCAGCCGCCCGCGCGCCGACTATCCGGTGCCGGAGCGCAACGACGCGCCGATCCGGGCGTACCGGGAGCAGGTGATGGCGCACGTGGCGGCGGGCCGGCCGCTGGTCGACGTCCGTTCCCCGGGTGAGTACACCGGCGAGATGCTGCACATGCCGGACTACCCGCAGGAGGGGGCGCTGCGCGGCGGGCACATCCCGGGCGCGGTGAACAAGCCGTGGAAGTCGGCCGCGAACGACGACGGCACGTTCCGGTCCGCCGACGAGCTGCGCTCGATCTACGCCGACCAGCTCGGGCTGAGCCCGTCGGACGACGTGGTGGCGTACTGCCGGATCGGTGAGCGGTCCAGCCACACCTGGTTCGTGCTGCACCACCTGCTGGGTTATCCGCAGGTGCGCAACTACGACGGCTCGTGGACCGAGTGGGGCAACCTGGTCCGGGTGCCCGTGGTGAAGGGCGACCAGCCCGGCGGCCTGGCCGACTGAGCGACCGCCCGGTCTCCGCGCGCCGCTCGCGTCCGCGCGGGGACCGGGTTCTCCGGGTGCGTCCCCGGCGGTCAGCCGGCGGGGAGCGCCACCAGGCCGCCGACGTCGCGGGCCACCCAGGCGACCTCGCCGGTCTCCGGCTGCCAGCGGGCCAGCCCGCCGAGGTCGTAGCGGAACAGCACCGCGCCGTCGGCCGACCAGCCGAGCACCTCGCAGCAGGCCTTCGCGCGGTCTTCCCGGCCCAGGTCGAGCAGGCGGGTCACCGCGCCGGTGCGGGCGTCCAGCAGCGCCAACCCCTCGGCCCCGTTCATGCTGCCGGTGGTGGTCCAACCCGCCTGGGCGATCAAGTTGCCGCGCTGCCAGCCCCGCCCGTAGACGTCGTTCAGCCGGTAGCCGGGGGGCAGTTCGCCGCTGGTCACCGGTCGCCGCTCCGGCGTGCCGCCGGTGGCGGGGAAGCGGCGTACCGCCAGCAGGTCCTCGGCACTGCCGAGGCTGAGCAGGTCACCGGGGCGGGCCGGCTCCGGCACGACGAGTCCCCACGGGTCGACCGGCAGCTTCCGGGCCGTCCCGGTGCGCCGGTCCAGCTCGTACGTGGTGTCGTTGTCACCGACGAGCAGCCGGTCACCGGCCCAGACGACGTGTTCCAGGTAGCCGGCGAGCGGGTAGCGGCGGACGGCGGCGTCGGTCAGGTCGACCACGACCACCTCTCCGGTCTGCGCGAACGCGGCGGTCCGGCCGTCCGGGGACAGGCTGCCCGGCTTGAGTGGAACCGCCTCGTTGCCACTGGCGTCCCGGGTCGGCGCGAGCGTGACCACGTCGAGTTTCCTAACCATGCCGTCGTCGCCGAGGATCCGGATCACGCCGGCCTCGCCGGTCTCCGGGTTGATCGGCTGGAGCAGCGCCAGCGCCCGGTCGACCGGCCGGGCGGAGAGCGGCGCGCCCACCCGGTTGCCGAGCCGGCCGAGCGGGTCGTCGGTCCGGTCGAGCGTGGCCGGGGGCCGCTGCACCGGTGGCCCGTTGGTGGCCGGGCTCACCGTGGGATGCGCCGGGGTGGCCGGGGGCGGTCCGGCGCGGTGCAGGAGCGCGGTCGTGCCGCCGCCGATCAGGGCGACCGCCAGGGCGGTGGCACCGGCGGCCCAGCGGGCGCGGCGGACCCGCCGGGCCCGGTCCCAGCCGAAGATCGCGGGTCGGGTCGGTCGGACGTCCTCGGCCGCGACGGTCAGCAACCGGCGCAGGTCTTCTTCGTTCACGGGTTCACCTCCAACCCGGTGGAGCGGTCGTCGTCGCGGCCCAGCTGCGGGGCGACCGCACGGAGCCGGCGCAGCGCGTCGTGGCACTGGCTCTTGACGGTGCCGACGGTGACGCCGAGCGCGTCGGCGGTGGCCGCCTCGGTCAGGTCCTCGAAGTAGCGCAGCACCACCACCGCGCGCTGCCGGGGCGGCAACTGGCCGAGCGCGGCCCGCACGCTGATCCTCAGCGCGCCGTCCCCGTCGCCGGCCTCCCGCTCCGGCGGGTACGCGCTCAGCCACTCCCGCCGTCGTCGCCGCCACCAGGAGACCGCGTCCCGGTAGAGGATGGCCCGCACGTACGCGGCGGGGTCGCCCTGGCGTACGGCGGGCCAGCGCAGCGCCAGCTTGAGCAGGGCGTCCTGGAGCAGGTCCTCGGCCTGGTGCCGGTTGCCGCAGATCAGGTACGCGGCCCGGAGGAGCCGATGCTGGTGGCTCTCGACGAAGCTGACGTAGTCGTCGTCGACCGTCCGAGGTCCCATTCCCGCCTCCCTCCGGTGACCGTGGCGCTGCCGTCGCCCTCTGGACGCTCGGCGGGGCGGAAATGGTTGGGCGGTCAGCCCGGCCCGGTGCCCCGCAGGTAACGCTGGATGGTCGGCGCGAGCCAGCCGACCAGCTCCGCCGGCTCGATCTCGACGACCGGGGCCAGTCGCAGCACGTACCGGGTCAGGGCGAGCCCGAGCATCTGGCCGGCGACCAGCCCGGCCCGCCAGGGCGCCTCGGCGCGGTCCGGGACCACGTCGGCCACGGTCGCGGCGAGCTGGTCGGCGAAGATCGACCGCATCCGGTCGGCGGCGCTGGGATTGGTGGTGGCCGTGCGGAGCAGCGCCGCCATCCGCTCGTCGCCCTCCCAGCGGTCCAGGAAGTGCCGGACCAGCGTCTCGCCGACCCGCTCGACGGGCACCGCGGCGAGGTCGGGCAGGCGCAGGTCGAACTCGGCCGCCGCGGCGAAGAGCCCCTCCTTGCTGCCGTAGTAGCGCATCACCATGGACGGGTCGATCCGCGCGTCGGCGGCGATGGCCCGGATGGTGGCCCGGTCGTAGCCGTCGGCGGCGAACCGTTCCCGGGCGGCCCGGAGGATGGCGGCCCGGGTGGCGTCCGAGCGGCGGACGGTGGGTGCCGTGTCGGTCATGCCCACGACTGTAGGCCAACAAGCGTTGACAACGCGGTCGGAGCCCGCCTAGCGTCGATGTCAACAGCCGTTGGCAAACATACGTTGGCAACCGGAGGTGGGGCATGCTCCCCGAGCGCACCGACGTCCTGGTGGTGGGGGCCGGGCCGACCGGCCTGGCGACCGCCGTGACCCTCGCCCGGCAGGGAGTCGAGGTGACCGTGGTCGACCGGCTGGAGCGCCCGCCGGTCACCTCCCGGGCCGCCGTCGTGCACGCGTACACGCTGGAGGTGCTGGAGCGGATCGGGGTGGCCGCGCCGCTGGTCGCCCGCGGGCTGCGCTCGCCCCGGTTCCGGGTTCGCGACCGGGACCGGGTGCTCGCCACCATCACCTTCGGTGACCTGCCGTCGGCGCACCCGTACGCGCTGATGGTGTCCCAGGCGCAGACCGAGGCGGTGCTCGCCGACCGCCTCACCGACCTCGGCGGACGGGTGCTCCGGGCGTACGAGCTGACCGGGCTGGACCTCGACGCGGCCGGCGCGGTGGCGACCTTCGCGGGCGGCGGAACCGTCCGGGCGCGCCGGGTGGTCGGCGCCGACGGCATGCACAGCCGGGTACGCGAGCTGGCCGGGATCGGCTTCGGCGGTCCCACCGACCCGGGCGAGTCCTTTCTCCTCGCCGACGTCTCGGTGGAGAGCACGCTGCCCCGCGACGAGGTCTCCCTCTTCCTCGCCCGCCAGGGGCCGATGGTGTGGGCACCGCTGCCCGGCGGCGTCGTCCGGCTGGTCGCCACGGTCGCCGACGCGCCCCGCGACCCGGAGGCCGGCCTGCTCCAGGCGCTGCTCGACGAGCGCGGCCCGGCCCGCCGGCCGGACCGGATCACCGAGCTGCTCTGGAGTTCCCGATTCCGGATCCACCACCGGGTCGCGGAGACCTACCGCCGGGGGCCGGTGCTGCTCGCCGGGGACGCCGCCCACGTGCACAGCCCGGCCGGTGGGCAGGGCATGAACCTCGGCATCTGCGACGCCGTGGCCCTCGGCGAGACCCTCGCCGACGTGCTGGCCGGCGCCCCGGAGACGCTGCTCGACGACTACTCCACCACCCGCCGCCCGCTCGCCGGGGAGGTCGCCGGCTTCGCCGACCGGCTGACCCGGCTCGCCACCCTGCCGCCGGTGGCCCGGCCGCTACGGAACGTGCTGCTCGGCGCGGTCTCGGCCGTCCCACCGGCCCGGCGTCGGGTGGCGATGCGGCTCTCCGGCCTCACCCACCGCCCGGCGCGGCCCGGCACCGCTCGGTCCCCCCACCCGGCGGTCCCACCCCGCTAGGCTGCGCCGGTGGATCAGGTCTGGCGGAGCTGGGGCGCGGTGCTGGCCGCCACCGCCGCCGCGGTGCCGTTCGCGGTGCTGGTCACCGTGCTGCTGGCCCGCTTCCGCCGGGACGCGCCGACCCCGGCCCAGGCGTGGCGGCGCAGCCTCGCCGAGGTCGCCATGGTCGCCGGGACCGTCCCCTGGACGTGGATGATCCTCACCCCGCTCGATGCGCCCCGCCGGGTCGACCTCGTGCCCCTGCACGACCTTGCCCACCTGCCCGACGGCTCGTCGGCCGGCGAGGTGGCCGTCCAGGTGGTCGGCAACCTGCTGGTCTTCGCCGCGCTGGGCTGCTTCGCCCCGGTACGCTGGCCCGCCCTGGCCGGCGTCGGCCGGCTCTTCCTGCTCGGCGCCGCCGCCTCGGCGACGGTCGAGACGTTGCAGTACGCGCTGCGCCTCGGCCGGTTCAGCACCGTCGACGACGTGCTGCTCAACGCGACCGGGGCGGCCCTGGCCGGGCTGCTGTCCCGGCCGTGGTGGGCCCATCGGAGGGTCGCGCCGGTCGCAGCACCCGCCACGCCACCACGCTGACCAGCCCGGTCACCACCGCGGTCGCCGCGATCACCGACGCCACCCCGTACGCCGCCCCGGCCAGGCCGGCCGCCGCCGCCCCCACCGGCGCGCTGACCAGGCCGACCATCCGCTGCGCCGCGCCGACCCGGCCGAGCAGGCCGGCCGGCACCCGGGCCTGCCCGTACGCGGCGAAGAGGCTGTTCCACACCGTCGTGCCGGCGGCGAAGACGGCCAGCGCCAGCCCGCCCGGCAGCGGGGAGCGGGCCAGCGCCAGCCCGGTCAGCGCCACCGCCTGGCCGAGCAGCACCCACCGCAGCGCGGTCACCGGGCCGAGCCGGGCGGCCAGCCGGCCCGCCCCCAGCGCCCCGGCGAGACCACCGAGGATCGTGCCGGCGGCCAGCAGCCCGTACCCGCCCGGCGGCACCCGCAGCAGGTCCAACGCGTAGAGCACCAGCACCGCCATCAGGGCGCTGATCGCCAGGTTGCTGCCCGCGCTCAGCAGGGTCACCCGCCACAGCACCGGCTCCCCGCGCAGCCAGCGCAGCCCCTCGCCGGCCTCCCGCCAGAGTGCACCGCGCCGCCGGGCGCCGCCTGCCGGTGCTGACGGGTCGGTCGGTGTGCCGGGGCCGGCCGGGGTCCGGGTGCTCGGCGGGGCCGACCGATCAACTGGCGGGCGGAGGGCCAGGACGAGCAGGGCGGCGACCGCGAAGGTGACCGCGTCGACGGTGAACGGCAGGGCCGCCGAGGCGGCGAAGAGCACCCCGGCCAGCGGTGCGCCGAGGAAGCCGCCAGCCACCGCCGTGCCGGCCTGGAGGCGGCCGTTGGCGGTGGGCAGCGCGCCGGTCGGTACCAGCGCCGGCAGCAGGGCGAACGAGGCGGCGTCGAAGAGCGCGCCGAGCGTGGCCAGCAGCACGGCGACCAGCACCAGCAGGGCCGGACCGGCCCGGCCCAGGGCCACCGCGACCGCCAGCCCGGCCACCACCGCCGCCCGCAGGGCGCCCACCACCGCCATGGTCCGGCGGTGCTCCCAGCGGTCCGCGTACACGCCGCCGAGCAGGCCGAGCAGGAGCGGCGGGAGCTGGCCGGCCACGGTCACCAGGGCCACCGTCCGGGGATCCCGGGTCAGCGCCACCGCCAGCAGGGCCAGCGCCGGCGTACGCAGGGTGTCGCCGAAGCGGGAGGCGACGGTGGCCGACCAGAGCAGCCGGTAGTCGCGGCCGAGCCGGGCGGGGCGGGCGGTGACGGTCATGGTGGCGAACCTGCCGCTTCGACCCGGTCGAGGGTCAACTTCGGCGGTTGCGCCGCCATCGGCTGAACCGACCGGTAACCGAGCCTCCCCGGCGTACCGGTCGAGGTCTACGCTTGCCGGGTGACGGTGGGTCAGCAGGCACGGGGCACGACGGGTGGCGCGGCGGGCGCGGGTCGGCGCCGCTCCAGGCGGGACGAGATCCTGGAGATCGCGGTCGGCCTCTTCGCCGCCCGGGGCTACCACGGCGTGTCGATGGACGACATCGGCGCCGCCGCCGGGGTCACCGGCCCGGCGCTCTACCACCACTTCGCCGGCAAGGAGGCGATGCTGGTCGCCGCCCTGATCCCGGTCAGTGAGGGGCTGCTCGACGGTGGCCGGGAGCGGGCCGCCGGGCATCCCGACGACCCGCGCGCGGCGCTGGAGTCGCTGATCGACTTCCACGTCGAATTCGCGCTGGCCAACCCCGCCGTGATCGCCCTGCACCTGCACGAGCTGGACCGGCTCCCGGACGAGCCGCGCCGCCGGATCCGCCGGCTCCAGCGGCTGTACGTCGAGGAGTGGGTGACCGTGCTGACCGGCCTGCACCCGGGGATGCCGGCCGGCGAGGCGCGGGTGCTGGCGCACGCCGCCTTCGGCCTGATGAACTCCACGCCGTTCCTCGGCGGCGAGGTGGAGCGGCGCCGCCGGGCCACGCTGCTGCGGTCCGCGACGCTGGCCGCCCTGCTGGCCGAGACGGCCTGACGACCGATCCCGGCCGCCGGCCGGGACTGACCGGCCGCTGACCGCCGGCTGACGGTGGACCGGGCTCGACGGGCCGCTGAGCTGGGGCCGGTCCCGCCCGGGTGCCGGGGCGACTCGTGAGTAACCACCCGCTCGTGATTACCTGGCACCCGTCCCCACCCCTGGACGCCGGGAGGAAACATGATCGAGTCGCTGCTGGTCGCCAACCGGGGCGAGATCGCCCGCCGCATCATCCGGACCGCCAAGCGGCTCGGGATCCGCGCGATCGCGGTGCACTCGGAGGCCGACGCGGACCTGCCGTTCGTGACCGAGGCCGACCAGGCGGTCTGCGTCGGGCCGGCCAATCCGGCGCAGAGCTACCGCAACGTCGAGGCGATCCTCGCCGCCGCCAAGGAGACCGGCGCGCAGGCGATCCACCCCGGCTACGGCTTCCTGTCGGAGAACGCGGACTTCGCCCGTACCGTCGAGGAGGCCGGCCTGATCTGGGTCGGTCCCCGCGCCGACGCGATCACCGCGATGGGCGACAAGATCAACGCCCGGAACCTGATGGCGGCGGCCGGCGTGCCGGTCGCGCCCGGCACCACCGACCCGGCGGCCAGCGTGGACGCGGCGGTCGCCGCCGCCACCGAGATCGGCTACCCGGTGATGGTCAAGGCCGCGGCCGGTGGCGGCGGCATGGGCATGGGCGTGGCGGAGGACGAGGCCGAGCTGCGTACCCAGTACGAGAAGGTCGGCGCGTTCGCCGAGCGGATGTTCGGCGACGGCTCGGTGCTGATCGAGCGGTACTTCCCCCGGGTACGCCACGTCGAGGTGCAGATCCTCGGCCTGGCCGACGGCCGGGTGGTGGCGCTCGGCGAGCGGGAGTGCTCGGTGCAGCGACGCAACCAGAAGTTGGTCGAGGAGTCCCCCTCCCCGGCGGTCTCCGCGGAGCTGCGCGAGCGGTTCCTGGCGGCGGCCGTGCGGGCCGGCGAGGCGGTGAACTACCGCAACGCGGGCACCGTGGAGTGCCTGCTGGTCCCGCGTGAGCGGGACTTCGAGGGTGATGGCCCCGGCTCCGAAGAATTTTTCTTCCTGGAGATGAACACCCGGCTCCAGGTGGAGCACCCGGTCACCGAGTACGTCTACGGCGTCGACCTGGTCGAGGAGCAGCTGCGGGTGGCGGCCGGGCTGGCCCCGACCTTCGACCCGGACACGCTGGCGCCCCGCGGGCACGCCATCGAGCTGCGGATCAACGCCGAGGACCCGAAGCGGTTCCTGCCCGGTCCCGGCGTGGTGAAGACCTGGGTGGAGCCGACCGGTGAGGGCGTCCGGGTGGACTCCGGCTACGTCGCCGGCAACACCGTCACCCCGTTCTACGACAGCCTGATGGCGAAGCTGATCCTCACCGGCGCGACCCGCGCCGAGGCGATCGAGCGGGCCCGCGCCGCGGTGGCCGCCTTCGAGATCGCCGGCCCGAAGAACAACCTGCCGTTCTTCGCCGAGCTGCTGGAGAACGACGAGTTCCTCTCCGGCGACTACGACACGGGCATCGTCTCCCGCATGCGCTGACGGCGCGCTGGCGGTGCATGCTGGGGGTACCCATCACGTACCACCGTCACAGCGAGGTGACCCCTTATGGCGGAACTGCCGGACAACGTGTCCATCCGGGAGGTCGGGCCGCGGGATGGGCTCCAGAACGAGGAGCCCATCCCCACCGACGCGAAGGTGCGGCTGCTCGACGCGTTGTCGCGTACCGGCGTCGGACGGATCGAGGCGGTGTCGTTCGTGCACCCTCGGGCGATCCCGCAGATGGCCGACGCCGACGAGGTGTGGCGGCGCGCCGCGAAGGTCGACGGGGTGCGCTACTCGGCGCTGGTGCCGAACACCCGGGGGGCGCAGCGGGCGCTGGCGGCCGGTTTCACCGAGATCGAGGTGGTGGTCTCGGCCAGCGACACCCACAACCGGCGCAACGTCAACCGGTCGACCGACGAGTCGCTGGACGACATCGCCGAGCTGATCGACCTGCTGCACGGCGCCGGCGCCCGGGCCGAGGTGATCGTGGCGACCAGCTTCGGCTGCCCCTACGAGGGCGACGTCGACCCGAAGCGGGTCGCCGGCATCGTCGACCGCGTGGTCCGCGACGGCGCCGACCGGGTCGCGTTCGGCGACACCACCGGCATGGGTACGCCCCGACGGGTCCGCGAGCTGGTCACCGCCGTACGCGACCGGAACGCCCAGGTGCCGGTGCTGCTGCACTTCCACAACACCCGGGGCACCGCCCTGGCGAACATGCTCACCGCGATGGAGTTGGGCGTCACCGAGTTCGACGCCAGCGTCGGTGGCCTCGGCGGCTGCCCGTACGCCCCGGGCGCCAGCGGCAACCTGGCCACCGAGGAGGCGGTGCACATGCTGCACGACATGGGCATCGACACCGGCATCGACCTGGACGCCCTGATCGGGGCCGCCGAACTGGCCGAGGAGTTCGTCGGCAAGAAGCTCCCCAGCGGTGTCCTGCGGGCCGGTCCCCGCACCCGCCTCACCCCGCTCCCCGGCTGACCCCGGACATGCCGTCGGCCGGCGCCCTCCGGGGTGCCGGCCGACGTGTTGTTCCCGCGGTGCCGCGCGGGCCGCCCGGACAGCCGGAGCACCCGGACCCCGCCGGCATTCGGCCCCGGTCGGGCAGCCGGGCGGGGGACCTGAGAGGGGTGGCGGGGTCGCCGGGGACCACCCCGATGCGCTAGCCTAACGATCGTTCAGGTCGGTCGGCGTGCCCACGAGGCGCGCCTGGCGAGGGAGTCGGCGTGACGCTCGACGGTGAGGCTCTGGAGCAGTTGCGCAAGCGCGCCCGGGCCGGCGGTGCGGACAAGTACCACGCGGCGAACGCCGCCAAGGGCAAGCTCTTCGCGCGGGAGCGGGTCGCGCTCCTGGTCGACGAGGGCTCCTTCGTCGAGGACGGTCTCTACGCCAACGCGATGGCCGAGGGTCTACCGGCCGACGGCGTGGTCACCGGCACCGCCACCATCGACGGCCGCCAGGTCTGCCTGATGGCGAACGACTCCACGGTCAAGGCCGGCAGCTGGGGCGCGCGTACCGTCGAGAAGATCATCCGGATCATCGAACGGGCGTACGCGACCGGCGTGCCGATGGTCTACCTGGTCGACTCGGCCGGGGCCCGGATCACCGACCAGGTCGACCTCTTCCCCGGTCGGCGCGGCGCCGGCAAGATCTTCTGGAACCAGGTCCGCGCCTCCGGCTCGATCCCGCAGGTCTGCGCGCTGTTCGGGCCGAGCGCCGCGGGTGGGGCGTACATCCCCGCGTTCTGTGACGTGGTGGCCATGGTGGACGGCAACGCGAGCATGTACCTCGGCTCCGACCGGATGGTCGAGATGGTCACCGGCGAGAAGACCACGCTGGAGGCGATGGGCGGGGCCAAGGTGCACTGCGCCGAGTCCGGCGTCGGGCACTTCCTCTGCAAGACCGAGGCCGACGCGCTGGACGTGGTGAAGACCTACCTGTCGTACCTGCCGTCGAACTGGCAGCAGCAGCCGCCGGCCACCGAGCCGGTGGCGGCCAGCGAGAAGGTCGACCTGGCCGCGCTGGTGCCGGCCAGTGAGCGGCAGGCGTTCGACATGCGCCGGTACGTCAAGGGCCTGCTCGACGACGGCAGTTTCTTCGAGATCCAGGCGCTCTGGGCCAAGGAGCTGACCATCGGCTTCGGCCGGCTGAACGGCGAGGTCGTCGGCGTGGTCGGCAACAACTCGATGTTCAAGGGCGGTGTGCTCTTCGTCGACTCGGCCGACAAGGCGAGCCGCTTCGTGCAGCTCTGCGACGCGTTCAACGTGCCGCTGCTGTTCCTCAGCGACGTGCCCGGGTTCATGGTCGGCAGCGCGGTGGAGAAGCAGGGGATCATCAGGCACGGTGCGAAAATGATCACTGCGATCTCCGAGGCGACCGTACCCAAGATCTGTGTGGTGGTCCGTAAGGCGTACGGCGCCGGCCTCTACGCGATGGCCGGCCCCGGTTTCGAGCCGGACGCCACGATCGCGCTGCCCACCGCGAAGATCGCGGTGATGGGTGCGGAGGCCGCGGTCAACGCCGTCTACGCCAACAAGATCGCCGCGATCGCCGACGCCGGCGAGCGGGCCGCGTTCGTGGCTGCCAAGCGCGAGGAGTACGAGCGGGACATCGACATCGTCCGGCTCGCCAGCGAGCTGGTGGTCGACGCGATCGTCGAGCCGCACGAGCTCCGTGCCGAGCTGGTCCGCCGGTTCGCCGCCGCCCGCGGCAAGGAGCGGCACTTCGCCAGGCGCCGGCACGGCGTCACCCCGGTCTGAGCCAACCCGCAGCACCCCGCCGACCCGGCGTCACGAGCGACCGGCGGCCCGTCGACACAGGAGGAACGGATGGACTTCCGGCTCACCGAGGAACAAGAGGCGCTGCGGGAAAGCGTCCGGGAGTTCGCCCGCGAGGTGATCGCCCCGGTCATCGCCGAGCACTACGAGCAGCACACCTTCCCGTACGAGATCATCCGCCAGATGGGCAAGATGGGCCTGTTCGGGCTCCCCTTCCCGGAGGAGCACGGCGGCATGGGCGGCGACTACTTCGCACTCTGCCTGGTCCTGGAGGAACTGGCCCGGGTCGACTCCAGCGTGGCGATCACCCTGGAGGCGGCGGTCTCGCTCGGCGCCATGCCGATCTACCGCTTCGGTACGGACGAGCAGAAGGCGCAGTGGCTGCCGAAGCTGGTCAGCGGCGAGGCGCTGGCCGGCTTCGGGCTGACCGAGCCGGGTACCGGCTCGGACGCCGGCGGCACCCAGACCCGGGCCGTCCTGGACGAGACGACGAACGAGTGGGTGATCAACGGCTCGAAGGCGTTCATCACCAACTCGGGCACCGACATTACCTCGCTGGTCACCGTCACCGCGGTCACCGGGACCAGGCCGGACGGTTCCAAGGAGCTCTCCACCATCATCGTGCCGTCGGGCACCCCGGGCTTCACCGTCGCGCCGGGCTACTCCAAGGTCGGCTGGAACGCCTCGGACACCCACGAGCTGACCTTCGACGACTGCCGGGTGCCGGCGGCGAACCTGCTCGGCGAGCGCGGCCGGGGCTTCGCCCAGTTCCTGCGCATCCTCGACGAGGGGCGGATCGCCATCGCCGCGCTCTCCGTGGGCCTCGCCCAGGGCTGCGTCGACGAGTCGATCAAGTACGCCGGGGAGCGCCAGGCGTTCGGCCAGCCGATCGGCAACTACCAGGCGATCCAGTTCAAGATCGCCGACATGGAGATGAAGGCGCACACCGCCCGGCTGGCGTACTACGACGCGGCCGCCCGGATGCTCGCCGGTGAGCCGTTCAAGCGGCAGGCCGCCATCGCCAAACTGCACGCCAGTACGGTCGCGGTGGACAACGCCCGTGAGGCGACCCAGATCCACGGCGGCTACGGCTTCATGAACGAGTACCCGGTGGCCCGGTTCTGGCGGGACTCCAAGATCCTGGAGATCGGCGAGGGCACCAGCGAGGTGCAGCGCATGATCATCGCCCGCGACCTCGGCATGTGAGTGCAAGGAGGGGCCCCTTCTTAACGCCTGATGCATAGCAGGGGCCCCTTGTTAACACCCGTTCCGGTCGACCTGCTGTCGGATATCCGCAGCCGACCGTCGGCTGCGCGACGCTCCACTGCCGACGGTCGTATCCCATCCGTACTCTTCGTGCCCATGACCCCGGATCGTGATCCTTTGTGGAGCCGGGCCGGCCACGTTCGCCTGCCCGACCTGCTGCGCGGCCACCGCCGTGCCGTCGGTCTCACCCAGGCCGAGCTGGCCGCGCGCGCCGGGGTGGGCGTCCGGACCGTCCGTGATCTCGAACGGGGCCGCTCGGCGCGCCCGCAGCGGACCACCGTCGAGCTGCTCGCCGGGGCGCTCGGCTTGGCCGGCGCCGACCGCACCGACTTCCTGGACGCAGCCCGCCGACCGGCCGGCGCGGAACCCGCGCCGGCGCCGGCCGCGGCGCCCACCGCATCGGGTACGTCCGTCGCCCTCCCCCCGCCCGTCGAGCTGACCGGTCGGGAGCGGGACGTCGCCGAGCTGGCCGCGGTGCTGACCGACGGGTACCCCCCACCGGTGGTGAGCCTGGCCGGGCTGGCCGGGGTGGGCAAGACGGCGCTGGCCCTGGCGGTGGCGCACCGGGTCGCCGGGCACCACTCCGGTGGGGTGGCCGGGGTGCTGGTCAGCGAGGGTTCGGACACCACCGACGTGCTCTGCGTCTGCGCGGCGGTCTTCGACGCGGCCCGGGTCTGTGAGCTGGGCGCGCGGCTCGCCGGCCGGCCCGCCCTGCTGCTCCTGGACGCCATCGAGCGGGCGCCGGAGGCGGTGGCCGAGGCGGTGCGCGGTCTCGCCGTCGCCGCCCCCACGCTGCGGGTGCTGGTCACCGGCCGGCATCCGCTCGGCCTGCCCGGCGAACGGGTCTGGCCGGTCACCCCGCTGGACGTGCCGCCGGCCGACGTCGACGGCGCCGGCGCGGCCGAGCTGGACCGCTACCCGGCGGTCGCGCTGTTCACCACCCGGCTCGCCCAGGTCCGCCGGGAGCCACCGGCCCCCGCCGAGCTGCCGGCCCTCGCCGCCCTGGTCCGCCGCCTGGGTGGCCTGCCGCTGGCGATCGAGCTGATGGCCGCGCGGGGGCGGGTGCTCGACCTCACCGAACTGCTCGACCGGTACGGCGACCGGGTGCTTGACCTGGCCGCGCCGGGTGGCACCCCCGTCGGCTCCGGTTGGGAGGCGGTGGACCCGGGCGGGGCGGAACCGGCCCGGGCCGCCGGCACGGTGACCCTGCGGGAGGCGGTGGCCGTCAGCTACCGGCTGCTGGACGCCGACGAACGGTGGGCGCTGCGCCGGCTCTCCGCGTTCTGGAACCGCTGGTCGGTGGAGCTGGCGGAGGAACTGCTCGACGCCGGCCGGGCGGGCGGACACCGCGACGCCGTACCGCTGCTGGACCGACTGCTGGAACTGGGCCTGCTCAGCGTGCGGGGCACCGGGCCGTTCCGGTTCCGGCTGCTGGACGCGGTCCGCGACTTCGCGGCCGAGCAGGCGGCCGGTGCGGGCGAGTCGACGACCATCCGACGCCGGCACGCGGAGGTGTTGACCGGACTGGTGGTGCGGACCGCGCCCGAGCTGGCCGGCCCGGCGCTGGCCGAGGCGGTGCACCGGTTGGACGAGGTGACCGGGGACCTCGGCCCCGCCCTGGCCCACGCCGCCGTCGACGAGCCGGTCACCGCGCTGCGGCTGGCCGTCGGCCTCTCCCCGTGGTGGCGGTTGCGCGGGCGGGACGTCTCCGGCCGGCAGTGGCTGCGCCGGCTGCTGGCCGATCCGCGTACCGCCGACGCCGACCCCACCCTGCGGGCGTGGGCGCTGCTCGGGGTGGCCCGGCTGGCGGCGGAGCACGGCGCGGCGGCGCAGGAGGTGCCGGCGGCGCGTACCGCCCTGGCGGTGTTCCAGGCCGCCGGGGACGTCCCCGGGGAGTTGGCGGCGCGGACCGCCCTCTGCGCGCTGCTGCCGGCGACCGGCGAGCACGACGAGGCGCGGGAGCAGGGCGGGGTGGCGCTCGCGTTGGCCGCCCGGCACGGGCGTACCCGGGACGTGGCGATGGCGCAGCGGCAGCTCAGCTGGCACGACATCCGGCGGGGCGACCTGGCCCGGGCGCGGCGTCGGCTGGCCGTGGTGGACCGGCTCGCCGCGCAGTTGGCGGAGCGCCGGCTGCGGGTGCTGGCCCGGGCCGGCCTGGCCGAGGTGACCCGCCTCGAGGGCCGGTACGCCGACGCGGTCGAGGTGGGCTGGCAGGTTGCCGCCGCGCTGGCGGAGCTGGGGGACCCGGGTCACCGGCGACGGGTGCTCGGGACCGTCGGACTGGCGCTGGCTCGCGGTGGACGGCACGCGGAGGCGCAGGACGTGGTGGCCGAGCTGCGGGAGTCGTTGCCCGTCGTCGGGTGGCCGGGGTCCGGCCCCGAGGACGGGGTCTGCGCGCTCATCGAGGGTCACCTTGCCCTGCACCGGGGGCACCGGGAGTTGGCGGCGGAGTGGTTCGCCGCGGCGGCGGAGCCGGGGACCGCCCGGCAGAACCGGCGGGGGTCGGTGGAGGCGTTGGTCGGGCTGGCGGCGAGCACCGGGGACCCGGTCGTGCTGGACCGGCTGGACCGGGTGTGCCGGGAGGGTGGGATCAGCCTGCTGCCGATCGAGGAGGAGTTGCTGGCGGGGCTGCGTGGACGGGCCGGCCCGAGCGGTGGGCGGGTCGCCCGGCGCGGGAAGGGCGGGGGCGGGCCCCACTGAAGGGGCCGGGGGTGGCGCGAGCGAAGAAGCCCCCTGGTTTTACCCCTCGCTCGTCGCTCGCGCCTGCACCCCCCGGTGCGCCCCCGCTGGGCAGAACCCTAGCCGTGATCGACGCGACTGATCGCCCGGTCTGTCCCGGTTGCGCCCTCGGCCGGGCGAAGTTCTGCCGGTCTTTCTGCCGGTGGCGCCTCCCGGCGCCGGGCAGGGTCAGCAGTGCGGTCCGGTGGCCTCGTCGACGGTCGGGGCGGGGTCGGTGCTGCCGGCCGTGGCTCCCGGGTGCACCGCGTCCCGGAGCTGACGCAGCCCGTCGAGCAGGGCCGTCAGGGCGGTCGGGTCGAGCTGACCGGTGAACCACTGCTCGATGATCCGCAGGTGGCCCGGCAGCACGGTGTCGAGCCGGTCCAGGCCCGAGCGGGTGACCACCGCGTACGAGCTGCGCCGGTCCGACGGGCAGGCGCGGCGGCGCAGCAGCCCGTCGCGTTCCATCCGGTCCACCACCCGGGTCACCCCGCTGGTGGACAGCGAGGTCTGGGCGGCGAGGTCGGTCATCCGCAGCTGGTTGCCCGGGGAGCGGGCGAGGCGGGTCAGCACCTCGAACTCGACCGACGAGAGGCCGTGCTCCTCGAACTGGGCGGCGAACCGGGCCGACAGCCCGGCGTGCGCCTCGACGAGCAGGCCGACGGCGGTGATCCGGGGGTCGTCGAACACGTTCGGGTCCACGCCGCCATCCTAGCAGTCCTTGACACGGGGAATGTTGTTGTGCCTATAGTTGCTCAGTCAGTCGTTGGGTTGATAAACAAACTCCTCGGAGGAGAGCAGCATGACCACCAACACCGGATCGGTCACCCGTGAGTGGGACGGCCTGACCATCCCGGCGGCCGGCACGTACCTGCTGGACGCGGCGCACAAGCGGGTCGGCTTCGTCGCCCGGCACATGATGGTCAGCAAGGTGCGCGGCGAGTTCGCCGACGCCACCGCCACCATCACCATCGCGGAGGACCCGCTCCAGTCCTCGGTGACCGCGACCATCCAGGCCGCCAGCATCGACACCAAGCAGGCCGACCGCGACGGGCACCTGCGCAGCCCCGAGTTCCTCGACGTCGAGCAGTTCCCCACCCTGGAGTACCGCAGCACCGGCGTGAAGTCCCGCGACGGCAACGAGTTCGTGCTCACCGGTGAGCTCACCGTCAAGGGCGTCACCCGCCCGGTCGACCTGGAGGTCGAGTTCGAGGGCGTGGGTCGTACCCCCTTCGGCACCGACGTCTTCGGCTTCACCGCGACCACCGAGATCGACCGCGAGGACTTCGGCCTGACCTGGAACGTCGCCCTGGAGACCGGCGGCGTGCTGGTCGGCAAGAAGATCAAGATCGAGATCGAGGGAGAGGCCGTCCGCCAGGGCTGAGCCACCCGTACCCCGGACCTTCGGGCCCGCGCCGCGACCAGCGGCGCGGGCCCGCCGTCGTCTGCCGGGCCCGTGCGAATCGTCACCTCCTGTTCGCAGCCGGCGGGCGGTGCCGACCGGTCCGGCTGGGTACAGAGCCGGGCCAGGGAGCGTGGACGATCGCCGTCCGGGCCGTCCGGGCCGGTGAAGCCACCGTCCCGGCCGCTGGCCCCGGCCGGATCCGCGCTCTATAAGTTGATGGTTCACAATGCGCCGTGGGACCGCACGTCCCGCGCCGCCGGGCGCCGGGAGGACACATGGGCAGGGACGTCTCGCAGGGCGCCTTCTCCCGGGAGGACCGGGTCCGTTACCGGCAGAAGGTACGGCGCTGCCTGGACGTCTTCGCGCTGATGCTCGACGACTTCGGGTTCGACGCCGACCGGCCGATGACCGGCCTGGAGATCGAACTCAACCTGATCGACCGGCAGGCCGAGCCGGCGATGCGCAACGACGAGATCCTGGCCGACATCGACGACCCGCTCTTCCAGAGCGAACTGGGCCAGTTCAACCTCGAACTGAACGCCCTGCCCCGGCTCATCGAGGGCGCCGGCTTCGCCGACTACGAACAGGACCTGCGCGCCAGCCTCACCCGGGCCGAGGAGCGGGCCGCCGGATCCGACGCCAAGATCGTGATGGTCGGTATCCTGCCCACCCTCACCGAGCGGCACCTGGTCGCCGACAACCTCTCCACCGACGAGCGCTACCGGGTGCTCAACGACCAGATCGTCGGCGCCCGCGGCGAGGACATCGAGCTGGACATCCGTGGCGTCGAACGACTCCAGACACACACCGACTCGATCGCCCCCGAGGCCGCCTGCACCAGCCTCCAGTTCCACCTCCAGGTGTCACCGGACAGCTTCGCCGACTACTGGAACGCCTCCCAGGCCATCGCCGGGGTCCAGGTCGCGGTCGGCGCGAACTCCCCGTTCCTCTACGGCCGGCAGCTCTGGGCGGAGACCCGGGTCGCCCTGTTCCAGCAGGCCACCGACACCCGCCCGGACGAGCTGAAAGCCCAGGGGGTACGCCCGCGGGTCTGGTTCGGTGAACGCTGGATCACCTCGATCTTCGACCTCTTCGAGGAGAACGTCCGCTACTTCCCGCCGCTGCTGCCGATCTGCGAGGAGGAGGACCCGGTCGAGGTGCTGCACGCCGGCGGGGTGCCCGAACTGGCGGAGCTGCGACTGCACAACGGCACCGTCTACCGCTGGAACCGCCCGGTCTACGACATCATGAACGGCCGCCCGCACCTGCGGGTCGAGAACCGGGTGCTGCCCGCCGGCCCGACCGTGGTGGACATGCTGGCCAACGCCGCCTTCTACTTCGGGCTGGCCCGGGGCCTCGCCGAGTCGGACCGTCCGATCTGGAGTCAGCTGACCTTCAGCGCGGCCGAGGAGAACTTCCACGCCGCCGCCCGCCGGGGCATGGACGCCGTCCTGCACTGGCCCAAGCTCGGCGACGTGCCGGTGAGCAAGCTGGTCCTCGACGTCCTGCTGCCCAAGGCGGCGATCGGCCTCGACCGGTTCGGGGTCGCCCCGGCCGAACGGGACCGGCTGCTCGGCATCATCGAGCAGCGCTGCCGTACCGGCCGCAACGGCGCCGTCTGGCAGACCGAGACGGTCTGGGCCGCCGAGCGGCACCGGGGCATGGACCGGGACGCCGCCCTGCACCACATGGTCCAGCGGTACGCCGACCTCCAGCGCACCAACGAGCCGGTGCACACCTGGCCGGTCGACTGACGCGGGCTGCGGGCATGTCGGGGTGACCCGGTTGGCTGCCCGGGTTCGGCCGGATCAGCGGGTGCGGCGGGTGGCCCGGCTTCTCGGTGCCGGCACCTGCGCGGTGACGTCCGCGTCGCCGTCACCCGGCGCGGTGTCGCTCGCCGGCGCCGTACCGGCCGCTGAACCGCCGGACGGCGCGTCGACGGGGCTGCCGGGCGGGGTGGTGGTGGCTTCCGGCGTACCGGAGCTGTCCGTGGGGCCTGCTCCGGCACGGGTCCGTCGGCCGGCGGCGCGGGCCCGGCCGGCCGGAGCGGCCGGTGGCGCGGGGTCGGCGCCGGCCGCCGACGCGCTGCGGTACTCCGTCGAGCTGGCCGTCGTCCCGACGGCCGCAGCGGTGGCCCTGCCGGTCGTGGGCGCGGCGCCGGCCACGCTCGCCGCCGCGGGACCGGAGTCGGTGGGGCCGGAGTCGGCGGGCGAGACGATCGGGTCGCCACCGGTCCGCTGCCGGGGTACGGCCACCGAACCGACCGGCTCCGCCGCCGCGGGTCGGTCACCACCCGCTTCGATCGACCGCCGTTCCGCCCGCTGGGCCAGCGCGGCCACCAGGACCGAGGCGGCCACTCCGGCGATCACCGCGTAGGGGGCGATCAGGTGCGCGGAGACCTGCTCCCGGCCGATCGTGGCCAGCCGGGGCACGGCGAGGAAGTACGCCACGGCAACCAGCAGCGGCCCGGCCGCTCCGGACGCCGCCGCCCCGATCCGCCGGTGGGCGTCCCGGGCGCCCCGTCGGGCGGCCAGCGCCCCGATCAGCGCGGCGGAGCCCATCGCGAGCAGCGCGCCCGGCCAGTAGAAGTAGTTCCGGATCCAGAAGCCGGCCCGGTCGGCGCTGAGTTGCCAGATCCCCAGCTGGGCGGTGGTGAGTCCGCGGCCGGCGAGCACACCGTCCACCACCGACACCACGGCGAGCAGCCAGAGCCAGCCGGCGGTGGCGATGACGTTGGCGGCGGCGGAACGGGTGTGCAGCACCCAACCGGCGGTGAGCAGACCGATCAGCACGCCGATGCCGGCGTACCCGGCGGCGATGCTCTGCGGGGAGAAGGTGTCGGGCGCCACGGCCGCCCGCGCCGGTACCGCGACCAGCAGGATGGTGATCAGGGCGCCCACCGCCCCGGCCGCGGCCAGCGTCCACCGGCGCAGGGTGCCGCCGGGAGCGTCGTCGGCGCCGGCGCGGGCGGAGAGCCGTTGCCCGCAGACCGCGCCGGCGATCACCGAGCTGGCCGCGATCCAGGTCGCCCAGACCAGGCTGGCGACCCACGCCGCCTCGGCGTTGCCGGCGCCGGCCGGTGGCGCCCAGTTGATGATGCCCAGGCCGTAGCCGAAGCCCAGTTGTGCCGCGCCCGCACCGGCAGCGACACCGATCGCCGTGGCGACCGCTCCTCCCCAGCCCTGTCTGGCCATGCCGGGCAGCGTAGCGGCACGGGATCGGCGGGGCGACTCGTGGCGGTGCGTGGTCACAGCGGGTGAGCGGGCCGGTGAGGAGCGGTGGCGCGGTCCGCGCGCTGATCCCTGCCGATGGTGATGGCTGCCGTTACGTTGGAGCCCGAGGGGGCGACGCCCGCCCGGTGGGGAGAGGACGTGCCATGAGCGACCGCCACGAGGAGCCACCCGCCGGGGACGCCGACCGGACCAGGCCGCTGCCCCGCGCGGAGAGGGAGCCGGCCACCGACCGGACCCGGCAGTTCCCGCCGGTGACCGGCCGGGCGACCCCCGCCGCTCAGGGACCAGGCGCCACCGCCCGCCAGGATCCGGTGTCCGGTGGGCCGGGGACGCCGCCGGATGCCACCGCGCCGCTGCCGCCGGAGCCCACCGTCTGGGCGGGCCGGGCCGAGGTGCCGGTGGCGCGGCCGGCGGAACCGGCCGCTCCCGAGTGGTACGCGGCGGAGCCCGCCGGCCGGCGCTGGTGGACGCCGATCGTGCTGGGCATCGTGGCCCTGCTGCTGCTCGCCCTGATCGGCGCGGGTGTCTGGCTGCTGCTGCGCGCCGAGGACGAGCGTTCGGGGCCGGACCGTTCTCCCACGCCACTGCCCACCAGCGCCCCTCGCACCACCGCCGCCCCCACCACGACCGCGCCCACCACCCGTCCGGCGAGCACCCCGCCGCGGAGCGCGACGAGCAGCGCCGCCGAGCGGGTGGCCGTGCCGCCCCTGGTCGGGCTGCCCCGGGACACCGCCGAGCAACTCCTCGACGACGTCGGTCTCAAGTCGCGGGTGCGTACCCGTGAGTCGGACCGGCCGGCCGGCACGGTGATCGGGAGCGACCCGGACGTCGGTGAACTGGTGCCGGCCGGGAGCGAGGTGACCCTGGTGGTGGCCGAGGCGTCGGAGCCGACCGGCGAGCCGAGCGGGACGCCGACCACCGGCCGGAGCGGCGCGACGCCGTCGCCCGAGGTCACCGCCAGCCGGTGAGGGTCACCAGCCGCGGCGTCGGGTGCCGACCAGGCCCAGTCCGGCCAGGGAGATGGTCAGGCCGAGGAGCCCGGACCAGAACAGTGACCGGCGCAGCGCGGCGGGGTCGTCGGCGGCGTCGGCGGGACGTCCCCGCGCCTCGGTGACCGTGCCGTCGTCCGGGCCGGCGGTGGGCGGGTCGGCGGATTCGCCGGCAGCCTCGCCGGCCGCCTCGCCGTTCCACGGGCCGCCGACCCAGTCCGGCTCCGCCCCCGGCGACCCCTCCACGCCGGGGACGGTGATCTCGGGCGCCGGCACCGGGGCGCTCAACCGGGTCGCCGACTCGGCCGGGTACCGCACCACGACCACGAGGGCGGTGACGGCGCCGACCAGGGCGAGCAGGACGAAGGCGTAGGCGATACGGGACCTGTGGTGCCGCCGCGCGGCGGGCAGTTCGACCATGGCCATCCCAGGTTCAGGGTCCGGGACGCGCGCGGGGTGGGACTTGCCGGGGTGGGCGTACCGATTCTATGGCGGTGGTACGCCTCCCGACCTGGCAATCGGCGGCTCAGCCCACCCGGACCGGGGTCCGGGTGACCGGCCGGCGCGGCCGTACGGTGTGCTGGCGGGTCGCCGGGGCGGACCGGAGCTCGCGCAGGCCGGCCGCCTGGACGTAGATGGACCGCCGGTTGACCGCGTCCCCCGAAGCGTTCAACTCGTAGCCGTCGAGCCACACCCAGCCGTCGTACGTCGGCCAGTCGTGCACCCGGATCACCCGGAACATGATCGGTCTGAGGAACTGGACACTCGCTGTTCGTGTCACGTGCAGTACGTCACCGGAGCGGGGAAGCACATGGGCTCCTGGGAAGGATCGGCCGGCAAACGAGCCGGCGGGTGCTGGATCGGGGGACGTATCTCGAGGGCCCGGTGCCGGGGTCGTGCCTCGTGACCGGCTCGGTGGGTGGCGGTGGTCGGGCCGTACGCGCTGGTGGCACGCCGCCACCCGACCATCACCCGGCTGTTCCCGGTACGGCTCCCGCCGCCGCAGCCTGCTGGCGTGCAGCGGCGGGGTCATTCAACCCGGGGACAGGTCTGATCGGTGTTTCCGCACCTCGGAGCCGCTGCGCCGGCGTCGCTCCATGGGGTGGGAGCGACACGTCTCCGGCGGTGGGCCGGAACGGTGAGTGACCCGAGGCATACGGACAGATTGCATCAGTGGCGTGCTTCATGCAAGTTGCATGTCGACTTTTGCCGATACGTGAGTCGAGCACGCAAAACGACGCTTGAAGACGTGGACCTTGGGGCGGCACACTGGACGCCGGTTTCGCCCGTCGCGGCCGGTCGACGACCGGCACCACCCCTGCCGCGAACGATCGCCCGCCGTTCGACGGTCGCGCCCAGGCGGGCGTGGGCCACCCCGCGCGACCGACCGGAGGTGCCCGGGTGAGCGCGAGGAGCCGACGACCCAGTCCGGCGGGCCACGGAGTGGCCCGGTGAGCGAGCGGCGCAGCCCCACCATCCGCCGCCGGCGGCTCGGCGCCGAACTGCGCCGCCAGCGCGAGGCCGCCGGGATCACCATCGAGGTGGTCGCCGAGCAGCTGGAGTGCTCCGCGTCCAAGATCTCCCGGATCGAGACCGGCCACACCACCGCCACCCCCCGCGACGTCCGGGACATGCTGCGGATCTACGGGGTGGTCGGCGTCGAGAGCGACGAGCTGGTGCAGATCGCCCGGGAGGCCCGGCAGAAGGGCTGGTGGCACCCGTACAGCACCGTGCTCGTCGGGGCCTACGTCGGGCTGGAGGCGGCGGCCAGCTCGATCCGGGCGTACGAGCAGCAGGTGGTGCCGGGGCTGCTGGAGACCGAGGAGTACGCGGGCGCGATGATCCGCGCCGCCCGCCCGGACTTCACGGCCGACCAGGTGCAACAACGGGTGCGTGTCCGTCTGGGCCGCCAGTCGTTGTTGACCCAGGACGATCCGGTCGATCTGTGGGTGGTGCTCGATGAGGCGGTGCTGAGCCGGCCGGTGGGCGGCGACGCGGTGATGCGTGGCCAGCTCAGGCGGCTGGTGGAGGTGGCGGCCCTGCCGAACGTGACGCTCCAGATCCTGCCTTTCGAGGTCGGGGCGCACGCCGGCATGGACGGCACGTTCACCATCCTCAGCTTCCCCGAACCCGGTGATCCTGATGTCGTGTACGCGGAGAACGCCACGGGTGGGCTCTTCCTCGAGAAGAGCGACGAACTGCAGAAGTACAGCTTCATCTTCGATCACATTCGAGCAGCGGCCATGCGTCCGGAGGAATCCGTCGCACACATCGTGAAACTGGTAGAGGAGCCGTTGTGGAAATGGCGACCAAGGGGTTCTCCGTGAACCTGGCGCAGGCGAGCTGGTTCAAGAGCTCGAAGAGCGGGCCGAACTGCGACAACTGCGTGGAGGTTGCGTACGTGCCCGGGGTGGTCGGGGTCCGGGACTCGAAGGACAGGAGCGGGCCCGCCCTGGTCTTCGCGCCGGACGACTGGTACGCCTTCGTCGCCGGCGCCAGGAACGGCGGGTTCGCCCGGGACTGACCGGGCGTACGGACGACAGGTGGGGGCGCGACCCGATCCGGCAGCGTGGCCGGCGCGGCTCGCGCCCCTTTCCGCATCGGCCCGTCGCCACTTCCGCCCCGGGTCGTTGAACCGGACGGTACGGCGCTGGTCGATTCACCGCCGGGAACGAACCGAACGAGGCAGGCGAGACGGATGACGACGATCGGATCGGACAACCTCACCAACGGCCCGGGCAAGCCGGAGCGGTTCGGTGGGAAGTACCGCGGCGCCCGCCGGGACACGGTGCTCACGGAGGTGGTCTCCTCCGACACCGAGATCGGCGGCCGGGACGCCGGGCCCTCCCCGACGGACCAGGGTGTACCACTGTCCCTGCCGTCGCTCGACCCGAACCCGCTGACCGAGCCGTCGTTCCCGCCGGCCGGCTGGCCGGTGGAGCCGCCCGAGTCCCTGGTGGACCATCCGCTGCTGCGCGGGCTGCTGATGGAGCTCCCGCCGAAGGGCAGCGTGCCGCCACCCGGCTGGTTGGACCGTTGGTTCGAGGCGACCCGGGCGATCCTGGAGCTGCTATACGTGCAGGGCGCCGGCCGCCCGCGCTGAGCCGGCCCCGGCCGGCAGCGCCCGTTCGGTGAGCCGGCTGTGCCGCAGCGCGTGCCGGATCGCGATCGCGACGGCGCCGAGCACGCCCACGGTCACCGCGGCGCCGGTCACGCCCGGCCCGGTGAAGAGGTCCAGGCCGCTCGCCGAGAGCACCCCGGAGACGGTGGCCAGCGCGGTGAGCTGCAACGGCAGCACGATCAGCGGATGCGCCGCGGCGGCCCGCAGGCCGTGCGGCGCCGGGGTGTCCGGCGCGGTGACGAAGGCCCCCGCGCCGGCCCGCAGCCGGCGGACCCGGCGGACGGTGACCAGCGCGACGCCGAGGGCGGGCGTCGCCGCGAGCGCCAGGCCGGCCGCCGCGCGGTCGAACGGCGTACCAGCCGGGCTCTGGAGGCCGGCGGCGAGCACGGCTGCGGTCAGCCCCAGACCGGTCAGGGTGAGGGCGAGCAACCAGCCGGTACGCCGGCGCAGGCGCTGCGCGCGACGGGGGCGGGGCAGCCCCTCCGCCACCAGTCCGGCGGCCACCCAGACCACGGCGATCGGCAGCAGTACGGCGAGATGCTCAGGCATGGCCCCAGCCTGCCCAGTCGGAACCGTCGCGAATCCGGAGTGGACCCCGGTTCTACCCGCCCTCGTCCCCCCTAGGGGTCATCGTGCCGAGGTGATGGGAGTTTCGGCATGGGCCACCGGGCCCGGCGCGGCCTAGCCTCGTAACCAGCCAGCAATCCCACCGGCGTCCGGCGGTCACCCTCACGGGTGGTCGCCGGACGTCGTGGTGGGCCTCAGACGGCGAAGGTGCCGGGCCGCTCGTGGGACGGCGCGGGTGGGGTCGCCCTCCACGCGCCGGTCTTCTGCGCCGCCAGGCGGCTCAGGTAGGCGGGGTTGAGGATGACGTAGCGGCGCCACAGCCGCTTAGGCTCCAGGCCGAGCCGCCAGAGCCACTCCAGGCCGGCCCGCTGCATCCACGGAGGCGGGTTGCGCAGCAGCCCCGCGTGGTAGTCGAAGGCGGCCCCGACGGCCATCAGCGGCATGTCCAGCAGCGGCCGCATGGCGTACGCGAAGACCTCCTGGCGGGGGCAGCCCAGCCCGACCAGGACGAGCCGGGCGCCGCTGGCCCGGATCCGCTCGGCGATGTCGACGTCCTCGCCGGGCTGGACCTCGCGGAACTTGGACGGCTCCACCCCGGCGATCTTGAGGGCGGGGAACATCCGCTCCAGCGCCGGGACCAGCCGGGCGAGGGTCTCCTCGGTGGAGCCGTAGAGGTAGACCGGCAGCCCCTCCTCGGCGAAGCGGCGCAGCACGTGCAGGGTCAGGGTCGGCCCGTAGACCCGGTCGGCCAGGCCGGCGTGGTGCAGCAGGTTCATCGCCCAGCGGACCGGCTGGCCGTCCGGGGTGACCACGTCGAAGGAGTTGAGCCGGGCATTGTGCGCCGGGTCGAGGACGCCGGTCATCACGCCGTGCACGGCCAGCGCGGTGAGCGCCAGCGGGCGGCGCTCCCGGGCGGCGGCCACCACCTGCTCGGTCGCGGTCGCGTAGTCGGTCGCGTCGACGAGCACGCCGAGGACGTTGCGCTTGCTGGCGGCGGTCATGCGCCGGGCACCCACTTGTCCACGTTGGCCTCGTAGATCTCCCGCAGGATCATCGGCACGTCATAGGTGATCTTCCAGTCCGGGTAGTGCTCCTCGAACCGGGCCATGCTGCTGACGTACCACTGGTGGTCGCCGGTGCGGGCCTGCTCGACGTAGTTGACCCGCGCCTCGCGGCCGGTGATCTCCTCGGCGATCCGGAACGCCTCGATGTGCGAGGTGTTGGAGTGCCGACCGCCGCCGAGGTTGTAGACCTCGGCCGAGCGCGGGGCCCGGAAGAACGCCTCGAACGCGGTGAGCACGTCGCGGGAGTGGATGGCGTCGCGGACCATCTTGCCCTTGTAGCCGAAGAGGTTGTACGTCCGGCCCTCCATCACGCACCGCATCAGGTACGCCAGGAAGCCGTGCAGCTCGGCGGCCGAGTGCGCCGGGCCGGTCAGCGTGCCACCCCGGAAGCAGGCGGTCCGCATGTCGAAGTAGCGGCCGTACTCCTGCACCATCACGTCGGCGGCGACCTTCGAGGCGCCGAAGACCGAGTGCAGCGAGGAGTCGATCGACATCTCCTCGGTGATGCCGCCGAAGAACGGGTGGTCCACCGGCAGCTCGTAGCGGGTCTCCAGCTCCACCAGCGGGAGGCTGTTCGGCCGGTCGCCGTAGACCTTGTTGGTGGAGCAGTGGATGAACGGCGCCTCGATGGCGTGCCGCCGGGTGTGCTCCAGCACGTTGAGGGTGCCGCCGGCGTTCACGTCGAAGTCGGTGAACGGCTCCTTGGCCGCCCAGTCGTGGCTGGGCTGGGCCGCGCTGTGGATCACCACGGCGATGTCCGAGCCGTACTTCTTGAAGACCTGCTCCAGGCCGTCCCGGTCGCGGATGTCCACCGAGTAGTGGGTGTACGCGCTGCCCAGGTCGGCGGCGAGCCGGTCCAGGCTCCAGGCGGTCGAGCCGTCCGCGCCGAAGAAGTACCGGCGCATGTCGTTGTCGATGCCGACCACGTCGAGGCCCAGCCCGGCGAAGTGCCGGGCCGCCTCGGAACCGATCAGACCGCCCGATCCGGTCACCAACGCGACAGTCACACGCCACTCCTGAGGCCATCGGGGGCAGGGAACGTTCGGAGCATAGCGTGACATCAGGCACGCCCCGACATGCGACGAGGGCCCCGCATCAACTGCGGAGCCCTCGTCACTCTTGGTGGGGATGGGGGGAGTTGAACCCCCACGTCCTTTCGGACACACGGACCTGAACCGTGCGCGTCTGCCATTCCGCCACATCCCCGTGGCTTTTCCCGGCCAACTGTAACCCGCCCGGCACCGCCGGTTCCGGCGGGGTGGCCCGGACATATTACGCTGTCCCAGGTTGCGCCACGATCGGTCACCGTTCGTGGCGGTCGAAAGAGTAGCACGAGGAGACCGGCCCTACCGAACGGGCCGGCGGCGGACGGCCGAGCGGCGTGTGAGCTGCGCGGGCGGCGGCCGGATAGCATCATGTCCTCGGGACCCGAGGAGGAGCCGGTGAGCGTGCTGCAACGCTTCGAGAAGCGTCTGGAAGGCCTGGTTGAGGGGGCCTTCGCCAAGGTCTTCAAAGGGGTGGTCCACCCCGTGGAGATCCTCAACGCCATGCAGCGGGAGGCCGAGGCGCACAAGGCCATCCTGGCCGGTGGGCGCACGTTGGTGCCGAACCGCTACGTGATCGATCTCTCGCCGTACGACCACAGTCGGCTGGCGCCGTACGCCGCCGCGCTGGCCCAGGAGCTGGCCCAGTCGCAGGCGGAGTTCATCGGCGAGCAGGCCTGGACGGTCTACGGCGACGTGATCGTCGAGATCGAGCGCGGTGAAGGGCTGGACACCGGGATGTTCCGGGTCACCGCCGAGGTCTACACCGGTGGCGAGGTCGCCCCGGTCTCCGCGCCGGGCGGCTACGACGCCGGCCCGCCGGCGTACCCGGCCTACGACCAGGGTGGCGGCTACGGCCCCCCGCCCGGCCACGGTGGCGCCCGCAACGTCCGGCTGGTCTCCGGGGACGGCCGCACCTACCCGTTGCAGATGGGCTCGACCGTCATCGGCCGTGGCGACCAGGCCAACCTGCGCCTGCCCGACGTCGGCATCTCGCGCCGACACGCCCGGCTGGACTTCGACGGCGGCCAGGTCGTGCTGACCGACCTGGGCTCCACCAACGGCACGATGGTCAACGGCCAGCGGGTCTCGGCCGTCGCCCTCAACCCCGGCGACATGATCCAGCTCGGCACGACGACGCTGACCTTCCGCGTGGACGGCTGACCCGCCTTGCCGGAACTCGTCATCACCGTCGCCCGGTTCGGGTTCCTCATCCTGCTGTGGATCTTCGTGTTCACGGTGGTCGGCGTCATCCGGCGGGACCTCTTCGCCGGTGCCCGGTCGAGTCGGCTGGTGGCCGCGCCCCGCGCCGTCGGCGCGTCGACCGGCCAGCCGGGCGCCAAGCCAGCCAAGGTGAAGCGGGGCCGCGCCGCCCACCAGCTGGTGGTCACCGCGGGCCAGCTCGCCGGCACCCGGATCACGTTGGGCGAGGCGCAGATCACGATCGGTCGGGCCGAGGACTCCACCCTGGTCATCACGGACGACTACGCCTCCGCCCGGCACGCCCGGCTGGTGCCCCGGGAGGGGCAGTGGTTCGTCGAGGACCTCGGCTCGACTAACGGCACCTACCTGGATCGCGCTAAGGTCACCGGACCAACCCCCGTCCCCCTCGGCGTGCCGATCCGGATCGGCCGCACTTCTCTCGAATTACGGCCATGACTCTGACCCTGCGCTATGCGGCCCACAGCGACCGCGGTCTGATCCGAGACGGTAATCAGGACTCCGTCTACGCCGGACCGCGGCTTCTCGCCGTCGCCGACGGCATGGGCGGCATGGCCGCCGGTGACGTCGCCAGCAACATCGTCATCGGTGCCATGGCGCCGCTCGACGAGGACGTCCCGGGTGACGCCCTCGTCGACGCGTTGCGCTCGGCCGTCGGCACCGCCAACCAACAACTCCGCGACACCGTGGACGCCAACCCGCAGCTGGAGGGGATGGGCACCACGCTCACCGCGACCCTCTTCTCCGGCAGCAAGCTGGGCATGGTCCACATCGGTGACTCGCGGGCCTACCTGCTGCGCAACGGCGAGTTCGCGCAGATCACCAAGGACGACACCTACGTCCAGATGCTGGTCGACGAGGGTCGGATCAGCGCCGAGGAGGCGAGCAGCCACCCGCAGCGGTCGCTGCTCACCCGCGCGCTCGACGGCCGGGACATCGACCCGGAATACAGCGTCCGTCAGGTGCTGCCGGGTGACCGCTACCTGATCTGCAGCGACGGGCTCTCCGGCGTGGTCAGCGCGGACACCATCGGCGAGACCCTCCGGGAGTACACCGACCCGCAGAAGTGCGTCGAGCGGCTGGTGCAGCTGGCCCTGCGCGGCGGCGGCCCGGACAACATCACGGTGATCATCGCCGACGCCACCGACCAGGACATCGTCGAGGCCAGCCCGATCGTCGGCGGCGCCGCCGCCCGCGACCGCGGCATGGCCACCTCGGCCGACGTCTCCACCCCGGCGGCCCGGGCCTCCGCGCTCTCCGCGCCCCGGCCCCCGGCGCCCGAGGAGCCCAGCACCACCCGGGACGACGAACCCGAGCGGCCCCGGCACCGTCCGGTCCGCACCGTCGCCATGCTGCTCGCCCTGCTGGTCATCCTCGGTGGTGGGCTCTTCGCCGGCTGGAGCTACACCCAGCGGCAGTACTACGTCGGGGCGACCGAGGACGGCCAGCTCGCCGTCTTCCGCGGGGTGCCCGGCCAGATCGCCGGCCTCGACCTGTCCCGGGTGCACTCCACCAGCGGCGCCCGCCTGGACGACCTCACCCTCGCCGCCCAGGAGCAGGTCAAGCAGGGCATCCAAGCCAAGGACGAGCCGGACGCGCAGCGCCGGCTGGCCGACCTGACCAACGACGACCCGGCCAACCCCAACCTGAAGCCGGTCTGCCCGCCCAGCCCGACCGCGGCGGTGGCCACCCCGGCGCCGACCGTGACGCCGGTGGCTCCCGCCCCGACCGTGAGCGGCCGTCCGGTGGGCACCCCGACGCCGGCGGCCCGGCCGGCCGGCACGCCGACCCCGGTCGCCACCATCACGCCCGACGCCCTGCCGTCCGACACGGTCCCGCCGGTTCTCGACCCGGCCGGCTGCCGGTCGCCGGAGTGAGCGCCGGCCCGACCTCGAGGACCGATCCGTGACCGCAGCGGCCACACCGGCACCCTCGCCCGCCACGACGGGCGAGCAGCCCGGCGTACGCCTGGCCCGGTCCCGGCGCAACTCCGAGCTCTCCCTGCTCCTGCTGGCCATGGTGCTGGTGGCGGCGTACGGCGCGACGGTCGAGGCGAACGTGCTCGACACGGTCACCCCGGACTTCTGGGTACCGGCGGCGGCCCTCGGGCTGGTCTTCCTCGGGCTGCACCTGGTGATCCGCTGGCTGGCGCCGTTCGCCGACCCCGCGCTGCTGCCCGCGGTGGCGCTGCTCAACGGCATCGGCGTCGGCTTCCTGCGCCGGTACGACCTGGCCCGGGCCACCCCCACCGAGCGGGAGGACCTGGCCATCTTCGCCGGCACCGGTGGCCGGCAGCTGGCCTGGACGCTGGCCGCCGTGGTGCTCGCCGCCGGGCTGCTGGCGTTGATGCGGGACCACCGGTCGCTCTCCCGGTACGCGTACACCCTGGGGCTGGCCGGCATCGTGCTGGTGATGATCCCGGCGGTGCTGCCGGGGCGCTTCTCCGAGATCAACGGTGCGAAGCTGTGGATCCGGTTCGGCGGCTTCCAGATCCAGCCGGGTGAGTTCGCGAAGCTGGCCCTGCTCGCCTTCTTCGCCTACTACCTGGTCCGCAAGCGGGAGGTGCTCTCCCTGGCCAGCCGCCGGGTGCTGGGCATCGACTTCCCGCGCGGCCGGGACCTCGGCCCGGTGCTGGTGGTCTGGCTGATCAGCATCCTGGTGCTGGTCTTCGAGAAGGACCTGGGCACCTCGCTGCTCTACTTCGGCATGTTCGTGGTGACGCTCTACATCGCCACCGAGCGGGTCAGTTGGCTGCTGATCGGTCTGACCCTGTTCTTCGGCGGCGCCTACCTGGCGTACGTGCTGGGCGCCTCGGTGGGTGGGCCGTTCGCCAACTTCTACGACCGGGCGCAGATCTGGCTGGACCCGTTCGCCGAGCCGTACGACCGCGGCTACCAGCTGGTCCAGGGCCTGCTCACGCTCGGCACCGGTGGCCTGTTCGGGGCGGGCCCGGGTGGCGGTCAGCCGACCCTGCTGCCCGAGGTGCAGACCGACTTCATCTTCGCCGGCATCGGAGAGGAGATCGGCCTGCTCGGCCTCTCCGCGCTGCTGGTGACGTACCTGCTCATCGTGGAGCGGGGCCTGCGCGCGGCGCTGGAGGTGCGGGACTCCTTCGGCAAGCTGCTCGCCGGCGGCCTGGCCTTCACCCTGGGTCTCCAGGTCTTCGTGATCATCGGCGGGATCAGCAAGCTCATCCCGCTGACCGGTCAGACCACCCCCTTCCTCTCCGCCGGCGGCTCGTCGCTGATGGCGAACTGGCTGCTCATCGCGGTGCTGCTCCGGGTCTCCGATGGCGCCCGCCGGCCGGTCGCCGCGGGTGGCGTGGCCGCCCGGCCGACCGGGACCCCACCGGAGCAGCTGCACGGTGCACCCACGGAGGTGATCCGCCCGTGAACGCGCCCCTGCGCCGCGTCGGCGTCGTCGTGATGGTCCTCTTCGGGCTCCTCTTCGCGAACCTGAACTGGATCCAGTTCTACAAGGCCGACGAATACCGCAACAGCGACTACAACGGTCGGGTCCAGGTCGCCGAGTACGAACGCAAGCGCGGCAACATCGAGGCCGGCGGCACCGCCTTCGCGGTCAGCAAGGACACCGGCGGCAAGCTGAGGTTCGTCCGCACCTACCCGGGCGGCGAGAAGTACGCCCACGTGCTCGGCTACAAGCCGGTCAACCTCGGCGACACCGGCATCGAGCGGGCCGAGAACGACTTCCTCGCCGGCACCAGCGACCAGCTGATCGTCAACCGGGTGAAGGACATGTTCACCGGCGACGAGACCGGCGGCGGCAACGTGCTGCTGACCCTCTCCAAGCGGGCGCAGGACGTGGCGTACAACCAGCTCCGCGGCAACGAGGTGGGTGCGAGGCGGGGCGCGGCGATCGCGCTCGACCCGCGTACCGGCGCGGTGCAGGCGCTGGTCTCCATGCCCAGCTTCGACCCGAACCCACTGGCCAGCCACGACACGACCGCCGCCTCGGCGGCGTACAACAAGCTCGAGAAGGACGACCAGCGGCCGCTGACCAACCGCGCGCTGGCCGAGACCCTGCCGCCGGGGTCGACCTTCAAGGTGATCGTCGCCGCCGCGGCGCTGGAGAGCGGCGTCACCAAGGAGACGAAGATCCCGGCCGGTGCGCTCTGGACCCCGCCGACCTCGGGCAGCCCGATCAAGAACGCCGCGCCGTCGATCTGCCCGGAGTCGCAGGTCACCCTCAAGGAGGCCGTCCGCGAGTCGTGCAACACCGGCTTCGCCCAGCTCGGCGTGAAGCTCGGCGCGGACAAGATCAAGGAGAAGGCCCGACAGTTCGGGTTCGAGCAGGAGGACCTCTCCGTCGGCCAGCTCGGCGACGGGGGCCTGGCCGTGGCGGCCAGCCGGACCGGCACCATCTCCGACGCCAACGGCCGGCCGGACCCGGCCGCGTTGGCCCAGTCCTCGATCGGTCAGCGGGACGTCCGGATGACCCCGCTGCAGGGGGCGATGATCGCCGCCGCGGTGGCCAACGACGGCAGCCAGATGCGTCCCTACCTGGTCAAGCAGCTGCTCGCGCCGGACCGCACCACCAGCTACTACACCGCCAAGCCCGGCGAGCTGCGCCGCCCGGTCAGCTCCCAGGTGGCCGGCGACCTGCAGGAGATGATGGAGAGCGTGGTGACCGGCGGCACCGGCCGCAAGGCCGCGATCGACGGCTACACCGTCGGCGGTAAGACCGGCACCGCCCAGTCCGGCCCGAACGACCCCGACCACGGCTGGTTCATCGGCTTCGCGATCGACGACAAGGGCAACCCGGTCTCCGCGGTCTGCGTGATGCTGGAGAACGCCGGCAAGGGCGGCAGCTCCGAGGCCGCCCGGATCGGCGGGCAGATCATGAAGGCGGCCATCGCCGACGGGGGCCGCTGACATGCTCAGCCCCGGCGTGCAGCTCGGCAACCGCTACCGCCTCGACGAGCGGATCGCCAGCGGTGGGATGGGCGACGTCTGGCGCGGCACCGACCAGGTGCTCGGTCGTACCGTCGCGGTGAAGACGCTGCTGCCGGCGCTGCTCGACGAGCCCGGCTTCGCCGAGCGGTTCCGCGGCGAGGCGCGCACCATGGCCACCGTCAACCACCCCGGCGTCGTCGACATCTACGACTTCGGCAGCGACCAGCAGATGGCCTTCCTGGTGATGGAGTACATCGAGGGCGACGCGCTCTCGGCGACCCTGGGCCGGGTCGGCCGGCTCACCCCGGCCAGGACCATGGCACTGGTCGCCCAGGCGGCCGAGGCGCTGCACGCGGCGCACGTCAAGGGCATCGTGCACCGGGACGTGAAGCCGGGGAACCTGCTGGTCCGCCCGAACGGCACGCTGGTGCTGACCGACTTCGGCATCGCCCGCTCCGACCTGGTCGGGCAGCTGACCGCCGCCGGCTCGGTGCTCGGCACGGCGTCGTACATCTCCCCCGAGCAGGCCACCGGCGCGGTGGCCACGCCCGCCTCCGACGTGTACGCCCTCGGCGTGGTCGCCTACCAGTGCCTGGCCGGCCGGCGCCCGTTCGAGGGGGACAACCCGCTGGAGATCGCCATGCGGCACGTCCGGGACGCCCCCCGGCCGCTGCCCGCCGACATCCCGCCGCCGGTCCGGTCGATCGTCGAGCGGGCCCTGGCCAAGGATCCGGCGTCCCGGTGGCCGAGCGCCGCCGCGCTGGCCGGCGTCGCCCGCCAGGCCAAGCTGAGCCTCGCCCAGCAGGGGCGGACCGGCGGGACCGCCCGGCCGGTCTCCGCCGCCCCGGCGTCACCGGCCGCGCCGCAGGCCCGCGCCCAGGTCTCACCGGCCGCGCCGCAGGCCCGCGCCCAGGTACCGCCGCCCCGGCAGCAGCCCCGACCGGCCGGCGCCGCGCAGGTGCAGCACCGCCCGCCGGTGGCGGCGTCGGCACCACACCCGCCGGTCGCGCCGCCGCGTCCGCCGATGTCGGCGCCGCCCGCGCCGCCGCGCCCACCGGTGGGGGCGCAGCCTGGCTATCCGCGCGGCGCGGCGAGCGTGCCGCAGCCGCCGGCTCCGCACCAGCAGAACCGCGCCCTCGGGTACGCCCAACCCGTGCCGGCCGCACCCGCACCGCGTCGTTCCAGCTCGACGCGGGTGGTCCTGGTCGTCCTGCTGGCCGCGCTGGTCCTGCTCTGCTCCGGCGTGGTTTCCTACATGCGCAAGAGCGCGCTGCCCGGTTCGTCCGGTCCGGCCATTCGGCCGGCAGTGATGTCCGGCGCGCTGAACCAGGACGGCAACGACGATCCGGGTCGGACGTCGTACCGTCGGGTGGAACGGTTGCAGCCGGGTGGCGGCGAGACGACGAGCGAAGGACGACAGACGCGATGACAGCGCAGGCCCGCCTGCTCGGTGGCCGGTACCAGGTCGGCGAGCTGCTCGGCTACGGCGGCATGGCGGAGGTCCACCGCGGTCGTGACCTCCGGCTCGGCCGGGACGTCGCGATCAAGATGCTCCGCGCCGACCTGGCCCGGGACGCGACCTTCCAGATGCGGTTCCGCCGCGAGGCGCAGAACGCCGCGTCGCTGAACCACCCGGCCATCGTCGCCGTCTACGACACCGGCGAGGAGACCGGGCCGACCGGTGAGACGTTGCCGTTCATCGTGATGGAGTTCGTCAACGGGCGGACCCTCAAGGAGGTCCTCGGCCTCGAAGGGCGGCTCCAGCCGCGCCGGGCGCTGGAGATCTGCGCCGACATGTGCGCGGCGCTGGAGTTCAGCCACCGGCACGGCATCATCCACCGGGACGTCAAGCCCGGCAACGTGATGCTCACCCAGACCGGCCAGGTCAAGGTGATGGACTTCGGCATCGCCCGGGCGCTGGCCAGCGGCGCCACCACGATGACCCAGACCAGCGCGGTCATCGGCACCGCACAATATCTTTCCCCGGAGCAGGCGCGCGGCGAGGCCGTCGACGCCCGCTCCGACGTGTACGCGGCCGGCTGCGTCCTGTTCGAGCTGCTCTGCGCGCACCCGCCGTTCGTCGGGGACAGCCCGGTCAGCGTGGCGTACCAGCACGTGCGGGAGACGCCGCCGACGCCGAGCGACATCAACCCGGACGTGAACCCGGCGGTCGACGCGATCGTGCTCAAGGCGCTGTCGAAGAACCCGCTCAACCGCTACCAGAGCGCCGGCGAGATGCGGGCGGACCTGCTCCGCGCCGCCGCCGGCCGCCCGGTGATGGCCACCCCGGTGATGTCGCACGAGGAGGCCACCCAGCTGGCCCCGGCCGCCACGACCGCCGCTTACCCGGCCGCCGCCGGTGCGGCGACCCGGCAGCAGGCCCCGGCCCGGGTGGGCGACCCGCGGCAGCGCAAGGCGTCCTCCTGGGTGATGGCCGTCCTCGCGGCGGTGGTGGTGCTCTCGTTGATCGCGCTGGGCGCCGCCTGGCTCAACGACCGCAACAAGGACCCCGGCGCCGAGGAGCCGAAGCTGGTGGCGGTGCCGAGCGTGGTGAGCCAGCCGCGGGACGCGGCGATCGCCCGGATCAAGCAGGCAGGGCTCATCGCGCAGGTTGACCCGACCCTCGAGTACAACGAAAAGTGCGTAAAGGGCACGGTGGTCAGCCAGGAGCCGACAGGCGGCCAGCTGGAGCCGAACCAGCAGGTCACCCTCACGATCTGCGGCGGCATCGCCCAGGTCCCGGTGCCGGACCTCCAGGGCTTCACGTACGAGGGGGCCGTGCAGCGGCTCAAGGAGCTGAAGCTCACCCCGAGGCGCAATGACGTCGACAACGCCGAGCGGGAGGGCACCGTCGTCGGCGTGGATCCGAAGCCGGGTACCGAGGTGGGCGAAGGGGCCACGGTGACACTCCAGGTCTCCAAGGGCAATGTCAGCAGGGTGCCGAACGTCGTCGGTCGGACCCAGGAGGAGGCAGAGCGCCGCCTCAAGGAGGCCGGCTTCGAGTTCGAGGTCGAGCTGGGCGCGGACGTCCCGGCGGACCGGGCCGGCAAGGTGACCAAGCAGAGCCCGACCGCGGACAGTCGCAAGCCGCAGGGGACCAAGGTGGTCATCACCGTCTCCCAGCCGGAGCCGACCACCGAGCCCACCCCGACGGATGAGCCCACCGCCTCGCCGGAGCCCACCCCGTCGGCGACGGCGACCGGTGGCGGGGGCGGCTTCCCGTTCCCCACCCCGCCCCCGCAGTAGCGCACGGACGTACGAACGGGCCCGCTGATCGGTCGATCACCGGGCCCGTTCTCCGTCGGGAGGGTCGGTCAGGTGGTGGCGAAGGCGGAGCGGCGCCGGGCGTCCACCTCGGCCGCCAGCGCGGGGACCCGCTCCAGCGCCTCCGGGTGGCCGCAGGTGGCCAGCCAGTTCGCCAGCATCAGGTGCCCGCCCTCGGTGAGCACCGATTCCGGGTGGAACTGCACGCCCTCGATCGGCAGGGTGCGGTGCCGCATGGCCATCACCACGCCGGACTCGGTCCAGCCGGTCACCTCGATCTCGGCTGGCAGCGTCTCGCGGAGCACGGCCAGCGAGTGGTAGCGGGTGGCCGTGAACGGGTCGGGCAGGCCGGCGAGCACTCCGGCCGACCCGTGCCGCACCTGCGAGGTCTTGCCGTGCAGCAGTTCGGGGGCGCGGGTCACGGTGGCTCCGAACGCCTCGCCGATCGCCTGGTGGCCGAGGCAGACCCCGAAGATCGGCAGCTGGCCGGCGTACTCCCGGATGACGTCGAGGCAGATGCCGGCCCGGTCCGGGCTGCCCGGCCCGGGCGAGAGCAGGATGCCGGCCGCGTCCACCCGGCCCACCTCGGCCAGGTCGATCTCGTCGTTGCGGCGCACCTCGCACTCGACGCCGAGCTGGCCGAGATATTGGACGATGTTGTAGACGAACGAGTCGTAGTTGTCGATCACCAGGACGCGCATCGGGTCACTTCTTCGGAGAGGGCGGAGGGGTGTTGTTCTGCTCGGTGTCGTACGGCAGGTCGTGGTCCTCGCTCGGCGCGTCGGGCCCGGTCACCCCGCCGTCCCCACCCGGGGTGCCGGAGTCCTGGGTGACCTGCACGTCGTCGAAGGGCAGCAGCGGCTCGGCCCACGGAAAGACCACGAACCAGAGCAGCGCCACCGCGGCGGCGGTGATCAGCACCGAGCCGGCGAGCTTGCCGGCCAGCCCGAAGGGCAGCTTGCGCCAGATCCAGGCGTACATCGTCAGCTCCCCAGCTCCGGCGGTCGCCCGGCGGACTTCGCCAGGACGTGGTCCAGCTTCGCGTGGACGATCAACCGCTGGTAGTTGTCGAACTTCGGGTTGCAGGTGGTCAGGGTGAGCAGCTTCTCCTTCGGCCTGACGCCCGGTTCCATCGGCACCGGCGCCACCACCTCCACCTGGTCCGGCCGGACGATGCGGGTCTTGTAGACCTTGTAGACGTACCAGATGTCCTTGCCCTCGACGACGACGTCGTCGCCCGGGTCCAGCTCGTCGATCCGCCAGAAGGTGGCCCGGTTGCGGTGTCCGGCGACGGAGAAGTTGCCCACCTCGCCCGGCATCGCGCTCTTCGGGTAGTGACCCGGCGCGTACCGGATGTCGGACTGCTCGACGCCCTCCACCACGACCCAGTTCTTGTCGAGCTTCGGGATGTAGAGCCCGGCGATCGGCTTGCCCTCCACGGCGGGTGCCGGCTTCGGCTTCGGCCCTCCGGTCGGGGCGACGGTCGGGTCGCCGCTGGGCCCCCACGCCTGGGCGAGCTGGCTGCTCAGGTCCTCCTGGTGGGCGTTGACGATGACCGACTTGCCCCAGATCTCGTAGCCGGCGAAGAGGAGCACCACCAGGCCGAAGGTGATCAGCACCTCGCCGGTGAGCCGGATGCCGGTGCGTACCCGGGACCAGACGGAGGGCCTGGTCAGCTCGGAGTAGACGCTCTTGTACCCGGTGTCGGTCTGGTGGGCGCGGAGCTTGACCACCTTCTCGCCGCGGCGCGGGCGGGGTGGTTCGGCGGGCGGGGTGCCGTCCGAGGGTTCGTCGAGGACCGGTGGGCGGGGCACCGCCCCCATCAGCGCGGTGGAGTCCAGTCCCGGCACCGGGGCGGTCGGCCGCCCGGTGACCGCCGGAATGATCGCCGTCGCGCCCGGGTCGGCGCCAGCGCCGGCCGAGGCGGCGGGTCGTGCGTCGGCCGGCGAGCGGGGCGGCGCGCCGGCGCCCGGGTTGTCGGTCGGGTGTCCCGGCGCGCTGGCGCCCCGGGTGTCGGCCGGGTAGGGCGGTGGGGTGTCGCGCCGGCCCTCGCCCGGCTGCCGGCGGGAGTCGACCTTGGGGATGAACGCCGTCGGCGCCTCACCGCTCGGCGCGGCCGGGCCGGTGGCGGGCCGGTCCCACTGTCCGTCGGCGCTCGGGTCCCCGGATGCCGGCCGCGCACCGTTGGCGGGTGCGGGCGACGCGTACCGGGGGGTGTCGTGCGGGGCGCGCTCCGGGTGCGGTTCGCGTTCCCCCGGCCAGGTCGGCGGGGCGGAGCGCCCGGAGGATGCCCCGGTAGCCCCCGCCGGCGGGCCCTGAGGGCCCTGCGGGACCGGTGCCGGTCCACCAGCACCGGGCGGCGGACCGGGACGGGCGGCGGGTGCGCCGGGACCAGCGCCGGGCGGCGGACCGGGACGGACGACAGGTGTGCGGGGACCAGCGCCGGGTGCCGGGCCGCGACGGACGGCGGGCGGTGGGCCGGAGCGGGCGCCGGGTCCCGGACCGGGGCGGGGGCCGGGGGTCGCCGGGTCACGGTCGACGGCCGGGGCCAACGGGCGGGGGGTGAGCTGCCGGTCGGGCCAGGGTAGCTCCACGGCGGGTGGCTGCCCGGCGGGTGGCTGCGGCGCGGCGGCGGACGCCGGGCGCTCGACCCGGGGGATGAAGGCGGTCGGGTCCTCGCTCGGGTCGCGGTGCCGCCCGTCCCACCGCTCGTCGGGTCCGTCGTTCACCGGGGCACCCTGGCGGAGCGGAGCGCGGTGGAGTCCTCGAACGCGGGGACGGTGACGGTGGAGACCCGCTCCCGGTAGCCCAGCTGGTAGGCCTCAACCGCGTCCATGAACCACCGAACTCCCTTGGAGCTGGCGAGTGCCCGTTGAAGTGCGGCGGGGTCGCCGATTGCTACGATCTTGAATGGTGGGGAATACACCCGTCCGTGCAGGAGCAGGGTGTTTCCGACGCAGCGTACCGCGCTGGTGCTGAGCACGCGGACGTTCATGATTGACATGGCCTCCGCGCCGCCGGCCCAGAGCGCGTTCACCACTGCCTGGACGTCGCTCTGATGGACGACCAGGTCGTCGTTGCTGGCACCTTTGGGCAGTTTCTGGTCGGTGGGCGCGTCGTCGAGCTCGACGGTGATGCCGGTGCCGGTGAGTGCGGTGAAGCCGGCCGCCTCCTCGCTCGCCCGGGCCCGGTTCTGCTGGGCCCGGATCGGGCCGTCCGTGGCGGCCAGCGCGGTGGTCTCGTCCTCGACCTCGGCGCGTAGCCGTGCGGCCCGCTGCTCGTTCGCCTCGACCTGGTGGCGGCGTTCCTCGATGAGCTGGTTGAGCTCGGGCCGCCGGTCCTCACGCAGTGCGGTGCCGCCCGCCGCGGTGGCGGTGGTGGTGAAGAGGAGTCCGGCCGCGGCGGCGATCAGCGGCACGCCGATCGACCAGCCGGGGCGCCGCTGGCCGCCCCGCCGGGGCAGCAGGCCGGCGACCGCGCGCCGGATGACCTTCTGCCAGGAGGCGGCGCCGGATGTGTACTCCACCGGGGCGTTCCTTCCGCGTTGTCTGGTGTCGGCCCGCTGCGCTGCGGACCGGTGCGCCGGCCCGCGATAGTTCCGCCCTTTTCGGTCACTCCGTGCACCGGCCTGACCCCATTCGTGGCCTGAGCGGGCCTTCGGGACTACGCTAGCTGTCGAACATTATTGGCCATGGACCGTCGCCCCCGCGCCCGGTTGTCAGGCCGGACGAGGTCGTCACCCCCTCTGGAGAGCGTCGTGCCCAAGTCTCAGGTCCGCAAGAAGAAGGTGTACACCCCGCCGACGGACGTACGTCCGACGGCGACGGCGGCGACGCGCAAGCCTAGCCCGGTCTGGCTGCCCGTCACGGCGGTCGCGCTGATCGTCGCCGGCATCGGCTGGCTGGTGGTGTACTACCTCTCCGAGCAGGCGTACCCGGTCGCCTCCTGGCACTACTGGAACCTGGCGGTCGGCTTCGGTGCGATGGTCGCCTCGCTGATCCTGCTCTCCCGCTGGCGCTGACCCGCTGACGGGCCGTCCTCGGCCCGCGCGGCGACGCCCGCCCCGCGCCACCGGCCCGGTCCCCGAATTCCGGGGCCCGGGCCGCAGCCGTGCCCCGGCGACGCCCGGCGTGTCGCGGTGGACGAGGTCACGCCACGACGCCCCTGCCCGGCGCGGCGCGGCCGGTCCACCTAAGGTGTCCGCAGGGCGGCGCGGCCGGTGCGAGATGACTCACGTTACTGCTGGGTAACCTTGCGCGTAGGCTGCACGGACAAGCAGCAGACCGGGAGGCCAACTCGATGGGCAGCGTCCAGATCGTCACCACGATCCTCGCGGCCGCCATCACCGCCGTGGCGGTGTGGTTGGCGGTACGAGCGGTCATGAAGATGACGGCCGTCATCCGGCTCGGGCAGCCGGCGCCGGAGCGCTTCGGTGACAAGGGCACCCGCACGAAGACCATGCTGGTCGAGACCGCCGGCCACACCCGCATGCTGAAGTGGAGCGTGGTCGGGGCGGCGCACTGGACCGTGATGGTCGGCTTCGTCGTGCTGTCGCTGCTGGTGCTCGAGGCGTACTTCGAGGTCGTCACCCCGACCGGCGGGCTGCCGGTCGTCGGGCCCTGGACGATCTTCGGCCTGGTCACCGAGTGGATCGGCATCCTCGGCCTGGTCGGCATCCTGGTGCTGATGGCCATCCGGCTGCGCAACCGGCCCACCCGTCCCGGCGGGCGGTCCCGGTTCACCGGCTCGACCATGTGGCAGGGCTACTTCGTCGAGTGGATCGTGCTGCTGGTCCTGATCTTCGGCTTCGTGATCCGGGGCTTCAAGGTGGCCACGGACCACTTCGAGTACCCGGCCTGGGCCACCCCGCTCAGCCACGCGGTCGGCGCGGTGCTGCCCGCCTGGCAGGACGGCGCGAGCATCGCCGCGCTCATCAAGATCATGATCTCGATGACCTGGCTCATCGTGATCTCGCTGAACGTCACCATGGGCGTCGCCTGGCACCGCTTCCTGGCCTTCCCCAACATCTTCTTCAAGCGCGACCCGGCCAAGCCGGCCGGCTCCGGCCTGGGCCCGCTGCGCCCGATGATGAGCGAGGGCAAGCCGCTCGACTTCGAGGAGGCCGACCCGGAGAAGGACCAGTTCGGCGTCGCCCAGGTCGAGCAGTTCAGCTGGAAGGGCCTGCTGGACTTCAGCACCTGCACCGAGTGCGGTCGCTGTCAGTCACAGTGCCCGGCCTGGAACACCGGCAAGCCGCTGTCGCCGAAGCTGCTGATCCTCAGCCTCCGCGACCACGCGTACGCCAAGGCGCCGTACCTGCTGGCCGGTGGCGGCAAGGACCTCACCGGTGAGGAGAAGGCCACCGAGGCGCAGCTCGCCCACCTGGACGTGCTGACCCTGGCCGAGTCGAACAAGCCGCTGATCGGCACGGCCGAGGAGGGCGGGATCATCGACCCCGACGTCCTCTGGTCCTGCACCACCTGCGGCGCCTGCGTCGAGCAGTGCCCGGTCGACATCGAGCACGTCGACCACATCGTCGACATGCGCCGCTACCAGGTGCTGATCGAGTCGAGCTTCCCCTCCGAGGCCGGCGTCATGCTGCGCAACCTGGAGAACAAGGGCAACCCGTGGGGCGCCCCGCAGAACACCCGCGAGGACTGGACCAAGGGCCTGGACTTCGAGGTGCCGCGGGTCGGCGAGGTCGAGGACTTCGAGTACCTCTTCTGGGTCGGCTGCGCCGGCGCGTTCGAGGACCGGGCCAAGAAGACCACCCGGGCGGTCGCGACCCTGCTCAACGAGGCCGGCGTCTCCTTCGCCATCCTCGGCGAGGGGGAGACCTGCTCCGGCGACCCGGCCCGCCGGATCGGCAACGAGTTCGTCTTCCAGATGCTCGCCCAGCAGAACGTCGAGACCCTCAACGAGGCGTTCGAGGGCCGGGAGAAGGCCAAGCGCAAGATCGTGGCCACCTGCCCGCACTGCTTCAACACCCTGGGCAACGAGTACGGCCAGCTCGGCGGCGAGTTCGAGGTGGTCCACCACACCCAGCTCCTGGCCCACCTGGTCAGCACCGGCAAGCTCACCCCGGTCCAGCCGGTCGACGGCGGCGTGACCTACCACGACCCGTGCTACCTGGGCCGGCACAACCGGGTCTTCGCCCCGCCGCGTGAGGTGCTGGGCGCCGCTCTCGGCGGCGCCGATGGCGCAGCGACGGCTTCCGCCGCTGGCCGCGACAGCGGCCTCGTCGAGATGCCCCGCAACAGCGAGCGCTCCTTCTGCTGCGGCGCCGGCGGCGCCCGGATGTGGATGGAGGAGAAGATCGGCAAGCGGATCAACGTGGACCGGGTCGAGGAGGCCATGTCCACCGGGGCGAGGACGGTCGCCGTCGGCTGCCCGTTCTGCTCGACGATGCTCAACGACGGGGTCAACGGCAAGGGCGCCGGCGAGCAGGTCGAGGTGGTGGACGTGGCGAGCGTGCTGCTCCGCTCGGTGAAGCCGGAGGGCGCCCCGGGCGCCGAGAAGGAGACCGCGCCGGTCGCCGGCTGAGGTCGTACCCCTTCGCATCGCAGATCGACGACGGCGGCGGCACCCACGGGGTGCCGCCGCCGTCGGCTTCCGGTCAGGACGTGGCGGTGGTCACGATCGCGGCCGTGGTCGCGACACTGGTGGCGAGGAGGACGGCGGCCTGCGTCTCCTCGATCGCCTTGCGGGCCGCCGCACTGGCCCAGTCGCCCGCGGCGATCTCCGCCAGCCGTGCCTTCACCCGCTCCCTGGGCAGCTCCCGGAAGAGCTTCCGGTCCAGGCCGACCGCCTTGACCAGGCCGAGCAGCGCCGCCGTGCGCGCGTCCACCGGCCCGTCGGCGAGCAGCGCGTCGCCCATCCGCCGCCGGGCGTCCGTCTCGGCCGCCGGCTCGGCGCCGGTCGGCGACGGATAGCGGGTACGCGGGAAGACCAGCAGCACCTTGTCGGACTCCCGGCGCAGCACCCCGGCCGCCACCAGGCCGGTCAGCACCCGGTCCGGCAGGCCCTTGGCCAACCGGGTGATCCAGTCCTTGGGCTTGCGTCGCTTCCCGTCGCGGGCCACCTCGGCCAGCGCGGCGTCGAGGACCGGGTGGCCGACCGGCGTCGGGTCGACGGTCACCAGCCGGCCGTCGGCCACCTCCACCCGGCCGGCGAGGGCCAGCTCCAGCAGCACCGCTCCGGCGAGCCCGTGATCGAGGTGCGGGCGGCCGAGCCGGTTGGTGCCTTCGTCGTCGTAGGCGAGCAGGACCAGTTCGTCAGGAAGGATGAGCGGCTCCATGCCGACCAAGGTTATCGCCGGCGCGCGAGCCGGCCGGGACCGCGAACTCGTGCCCGGCCGGCCCGCGTGAAACAATCCCGGTCATCGACGGTCTGCTGCTCGGCGCGCTGTTGCCCCTGGTCGGCTTCGTGCTGCTGACCGCCGGCAACGCGTTCTTCGTCGTTGCCGAGTTCGCCCTGGTGACGGTGGACCGCGCGGAGATCGACCGGCGGGCGGGCGAGGGCGACGGCCGGGCCGCCACCGTACGCCGGGCGTTGCACCACCTCTCCTTCCAGCTCTCCGGCGCGCAGCTGGGCATCACCATCACCGCGCTGCTCACCGGTTACCTGGCCGAGCCGGCGCTGGCCCGGCTCTTCGGTCCGCTGCTGCGTCCGGTGGGCGGCGCCGAGCGGTTCACCCCGCTGCTGGCGCTGGCGCTGGCCACCCTGATCTCGATGCTCTTCGGTGAGCTGGTGCCGAAGAACCTGGCGCTGGCCCGGCCGATGCCGGCCGCGCTGGCCACCGCCGGCCCGATGCACACCTTCTCCCGGACCTTCGGCTGGCTGATCCGGGGTCTGAACGACTCGGCGAACCGGCTGGTCCGGCAGCTGGGCGTGGAGCCGCAGGAGGAGCTGGCGAGCGCCCGCTCGCCGGAGGAGCTGGGGCTGCTGGCGGCCATCTCGGCCCGGGCCGGGGCGCTGCCGACGGACACCGCCATGCTGCTGCGCCGGACCATCCGTTTCGGCGACAAGCGGGCTGCGGAGGCGATGACCCCGCGGGTCGACGTGATCGCGCTGCGGGCCAGCGCCACCGTGGCCGAGCTGCTCGACCTGTCGCAGGAGACGGGCCGGACCCGCTTCCCGGTGTACGAGGAGACGCTGGACCTGGTCACCGGGGTGGCCGGGGTGCCGGACGCGCTCGGTGTGCCGCCGGCCCGACGGGAGTCGACCACCGTGGCGGCGGTCGCCCGGGAACCGGTGTACGTGCCGGAGAGCCTGGACCTGGACGGGGTGCTGGCGGCGCTCAAGGCGGCCGGCGCCGACCTGGCGATCGTGGTCGACGAGTACGGCGGCACCGACGGCGTGGTGACCGTCGAGGACCTGGTGGAGGAGCTGGTCGGGGAGATCGCCGACGAGTTCGACCCGGCGGCGGTGGACGACGCGCACGCGGCGCAGCTGACCGTGCCCGGCGGCGAGCGGACGGTGCTGGTGGACGGGGTGCTGCGCTCCGACGAGCTGGCGGAGCAGACCGGCTTCCGGCTGCCCGAGGGGCCGTACGAGACCCTCGCGGGATGGCTGATGGCCCGGCTGGGTCACATCCCGGTGGCCGGGGAGGCGGTGGAGGCGGGCGGGTACGAGTTCACCGTCGTCGAGGTGGAGCGGCACCGGATCGAGCAGGTCCGGGTGGTCCGCCCCGAGGAGCCCACCGACGATGAGTGAGCTGCTGGTCACGGTCGTGCTGCTGCTCGGCAACGCCTTCTTCGTGGGCAGCGAGTTCGCCCTGATCGCCTCCCGCCGGACGGTGATCGAGCCGCTCGCCGCCACCTCGAAGCGGGCCCGCTGGGCGTTGTCGGCGATGAACCAGATCCCGTTGATGATCGCCGGTGCGCAGTTGGGCATCACCATCTGCTCGCTGGGCCTGGGCGCGATCGCCGAACCGGCGCTGGCGCACCTGCTGGAACCGGTCTTCACCGTGGTCCGGCTGCCGGAGGGCGCGGTGCACCCGGTGGCCTTCCTGATCGCCCTGGGTGTGGTGGTGTTCCTGCACACCGTCGTCGGCGAGATGGTGCCGAAGAACATCACGTTGGCCGGGCCGGAGCTGTCGGCGCTCTGGCTGGGTCCGGCGATGCTGGCCTTCTGCCTGGCCACCAAGCCGTTGCTGCTGGCGATGAAGTGGGCGGCCCGGCAGGTGCTGCGGTTCTGGCGGATCGAGGCGACGGACGCGGTGAAGACCGTCTTCACCGCCGAGGAGCTGGCCGGGCTGGTGTCGCAGGCGCGTACCGAGGGGCTGCTGGACGCGGAGGAGCACGCCCGGATCACCGGTGCCCTGGCGCTGCACAGCCGGACGGCGGCGGACGCGTTGCAGCCCTGGTCGACGGTGACCACGGTGGCGGAGGACGTCTCGCCGGCGTCGCTGGAGGTGCTGGCCACCCGGACCGGCCGGTCCCGCTTCCCGGTGGTGCAGCGGGCCAGTCGCCGGGTGCTCGGGTTCGTGCACGTCAAGGACGTGCTGGGCTACTCCGGGGCGAGCCGGCGGGCGCCGGTGCCGGCGGAGGTGTACCGGCCGTTGGCGGTGGTGCCGCCGGACCGGACGCTGGCCGATCTGCTGCTCGCGATGCGCCGCGAGCGGCGGCACATGGTGCTGGTGAGCGACGGCCGTCGCCCCCTCGGCGTGGTGACGCTCGACGATGTATTGACAGCCATCGTTGGCTAGGAATTGCGTACCGTTGGTACGCAAGCCGTTGCCCAGCGGTGACGGTGCAATGTCCCGTCTTGATAACGTCCCGCACCTTCCCTAATGTGGGGCACCGACCGCTGTGGTCGTCGGCCTCGGAACCTTCCCCTCACGAGGCGCCCGGCGGAAGCTCGCAAAAAGGAGTCGGTGCCGGTGGCTGTCATGCCCCCTCATCGTCACGCGCCCGTCCGGTTCGCCGGCCCCCGGCGCTCGCGACGGGTCGTCCACCGTCTGATCGCCGTGCTGGCGGCGGTGTTCGTCGGCGCGGGAATGCTCACCGCCCCCGCGCACGCCGCACCCTCGGTGGACGAGATCGAGGCCGCGATCGACAAGCAGTGGGAGCAGCTCGAACCGACCATCGAGAAGTACAACGAGGTCCGGTCCAAGCTGCGGGTGAACCGCAAGAAGTCCAAGGAGCTGGAGAAGAAGATCCAGCCCCTGGCCCTGGAGAGCGAACTGGCCATGGGCCGGATCGGCGAGCTGGCCTCCCAGCACTACATGACCGGGCCCACGGTCGAGGCCGGCGCGCTGCTGGCCGACATCAAGCCGGGTGACCTGGCCGAGCAGCTCACCATCCTGGACCGGCTCGCCGCGCACGAGCGCAACCAGATCGCCGGCGTGCTCGCCATTCGGGACAAGTTCTCCGCGCAGAAGCAGAAGCTCGACCAGTTGATCGCCGACCAGGTCGAGCAGGAGGCCGACCTGGCCGCCAAGAAGAAGCAGATCGACGCCGAGATCAAGCGGCTCAAGGCGTCGATGCCGAAGACGGTGGTCAGCGTCGAGGGCTGCCCGACGATCGAGGGCGTGGTGGCCGAGGCCGCCCGCACCGCCATCAAGCGGGCCTGCCAGCAGGTCGGTGACCCGTACGTCTGGGGTGCCACCGGTCCGAACTCGTTCGACTGCTCGGGCCTGACCCAGTACGCCTACAAGGCGGCCGGCATCTACCTGACCCACTTCACCGGTGCGCAGTGGAACGAGGGCCGCTCGGTGTCCCGCTCCGAGGCCCGCCCCGGTGACCTGGTCTTCTTCTTCAGCGACCTGCACCATGTCGGCCTCTATCTGGGCAACGGCATCATGGTGCACGCACCAAGGACCGGTAAACCGGTGCAGGTGAGCAGCATCAACAACATGCCGGTGGCCGGCTTCCGCCGGGTCACCTGACCCGTTCTGCAACAGCACGAAGGGCCCCGACACCGTCGGGGCCCTTCGTCGTCGGTGCTACCTCGGTGCGCCCACCGCGGCGGGGAGGATCAGCACGTCGTCGAGGTTGGCGAACATCACCCGGTGGCCGAACTGGAGCTGCACGTACCGGTTGTCGCCCCGGACCACCGTCCGGTCACCCGGCGCGGAGCCGTCGAACGACACGGCCCGGTAGTACTCGCCGGGCAGGATGCCACCGAGGGCGTACCGCTGGCCGGCGGGGAAGGTGTACTGGAGCGGCGAGATGGCCTGCACCGGCACGCCCGCCGGGTACGCCGACGCCTCGGGGTAGGCCCGCCCGTACACCGGGATGCTGGTCCTGCCGGGCCTCGGGGTCACCACGAAGCCGTGCGTCCACTTCGCGGTGGGCGCCGAGGCCGGGTTCTGGAACCACGCCTTCTGCCCGAGGTACCAGATCGCCGTCCAGTCGCCCGCGACGCCGGCCAGCGCGTACGTCTGACCGGCCGAGGCGCGGGCGCCGTGGTCGGAGACGTACATGGTGTCGGGCGTGCCGTCCGGGCGCAGCCCCGGGTCGTTGACCAGCGGCGCGTCGAGGCTCGGCGCCGTACGCAGGATCACCGAGGACGATCCGCGCAGCGGGCAGGGGGCGGCCGGCGGGGTCGGCGTCGGTACGCCCGGCGGTTGCTGGTTGCAGCCGTAGAACGCCGGCTGGTTCGTCGCGTAGTCCGGGTCGATGGTGACCAGGCCGGTACGCGGGGTGCCGGTCGAGCGGAACGGCACCTTCATCAGGTCGAAGTAGTGCGACCAGTCCCAGTACGGCCCCGGGTCCCAGTGCATGCCGCGCACCGTGCCGGCGGTGGTGCCGGGGACGTTGTCGTGGCCGAGGATGTGCTGCCGGTCCAGTGGGATCCGGAAGCGCAGCGCCAGGTGCCGGACCAGCTTGGCCGACGCCCGGTACATCGCCTCGGTGTACCAGGTGCCGTGCCCGGCGAAGCCCTCGTGCTCGATGCCGATGGACTTGGCGTTGACGTACCAGTTGCCGGCGTGCCAGCCGACGTCCCTGGCCTTGATGTGCTGGGCGACGTAGCCGTCCACCGAGCGCAGCGTGTAGTGCCAGCCGAGGTAGGTCTTGTCCTGCACGAGTTTCACGCTCGGGCCGAAGTAGCCCTCGGTGTCGTGGATGACGATGTACTCGATCTTCTGCTGGGCGGGTCGGTTGCCGAGGTCGTGGTTGCCGTAGTCGCCCGGGTTCGGGCCGTACTTCTCGTAGGGCGCGGGGATCCACTCGCAGGCCAGCCGGACCGGGCACTCCAGACCGTCCGGCCGCTCGGCGCGGCGCAGCCCCAGCCGGTGCAGCCCCGACTCGTCCGGCGTGACGGCGGCGGCGGTGAGGTCGACCCGCTGACCGTCGTCGGTGGTCCGGGTGGCGCCGAGGCCGATCTGGTCGTACACCTCGTCGGCGAAGGCCGCCGCGGCGTCCTCGGTGTCCGCGCCGGAGTACCGGGCCACCGCGGCGTACCAGGCCGCCGGGTCGCCGCCGGCGCCGACCGGCCCGCCCAGCTCCTTCTGGTACGACGCGAGCACCGCCGCGCCGCCGCGGATGTTCGCGCCCGCGTCGGTGCGCAGCGCCTCCACCGGGAGCCCGGTGAGCGCGGCGGCGGCGTCGACGGTCTGCAGCGACGCCCGGGGCAGCAGGTCGCCGGAGGGGGCGGCGGCGACGGCCGGGTCCAGGGTGAGCGGGCGGGAGTCGTCGCCGCGCGGGTCCTCGTCGGCGTCCACGTGGGCGCTGGACGGGGTCGCGGCGACCTGGTCGGCGTCGGTGAGGTGCATCGGGCCGTAGCCGCCGCTGGTGCTCGGCCGACCGGCGTGGGTGTCCCAGCGGGACTCCAGGTAGGAGACGCCCAGCAGGACGGTCTCGGGGACGCCGTACTCGGCGGCTGCCGCGGCGTACTGCTGCTGCCGGTCGCCGGGGTCGGCGGCCGCGTCGGTGCGGGGTGCGGCGGTGGTGGGACCGCCGGCCACGAGGACGCTGGCCGTGGCGGCCGCGGCCGCCAGCAGCAGCCGTCTCCGTGCCTGGCCGGTTGAGAGGTGCATCGAACCTCCTGATCGCCGATGGGTGCCTGCCTCCTCACCCTCGCCGGTGCATGGGTTCCGGTCAATAGCTTGCAGCCAAGTGGGGGCATGCGAAGGAAAGCTTCGCGAGTGGAGGGCCGGGTTGCCGGATGTGGCGGCGGGGCGGGTTGCGCACGGACAACGACGATCCCTAATCTGATGAGTCGTCGACCGGTGCGCATCGCCCAACCCGGGCGGTGGCGGTCCGACACCGCCGAGTCGCCCGCGGGCGAACCGGGGACCCAGGTACGCCGGGGTGAATCCGCAGCCACTGCGGTAGGGCGATCCCTTCCCGCCCGAACCCGTCAGCTAACCCGGTAGGCGGTCGACGTGAAGGAGTACGCAGCCCGGTGGCACACCATGCCCCGCGGCCGCTGTCGACCCGGCCGGTCCCCGGCCGTCCGGCGGCTGCGCCGCGCCCACGCTGGTCCCGCTTCACCACCGCACTCGCCGCCCTGGCCGGCGTCGCCGTCGTCCTGACCGGTGGCGCCACGGCGGCCCACGCCGAGCCGTCGGTCACCGAGATCGAGCAGCAGATCGACCGGGACTGGAACCGGCTCGAACCGATCATCGAACAGCACAACGCCACCCGGGCGGACCTGGCCGCCAAGCGCCGCCAGGTCGACGCCCTCGCCCGGCGGATCGAACCCCTCCAGCTCCAGGTCGACCTGGCGATGAACCAGGTCAGTGGCCTCGCCGCCGAGGCGTACAAGGGCGACAACCTCTCCGCGGTCAACGCGCTGCTGGCCAGCCGTACCCCGAGCGAGATGGTCGACGGCCTGGAGCTGCTCGACCGCTTCGCCGACCGGCAGGAGCGCCAGGTACGCACGGTCGCCCAGCTCCGCGACGAACTGGCCGCCCAGAAGCGGCCGCTGGACCGGATGGTCGCCCAGCTCACCCGCACCGAGGCGCAGCTCGCCGCGAAGAAGCGGCAGATCAACGCCGAGATCGACCGGCTGCAGAAGCTGCGGCTCACCGTGTACGGCAGCGGCGGTGGCGGGCCGCTGCGCCCCGCCCCCTGTCCGGCGACCTGGCCCGGTGGCGACGCCGGAGCCGTGGTCAAGTTCGCCTGCGCCCAGATCGGCAAGCCGTACGTCTGGGGGACCGAGGGCCCGAACACGTTCGACTGCTCCGGCCTGGTGCTCGCCGCCTGGGCGCAGGCCGGGGTGAGCCTGCCCCACAACGCCCGGCAGCAGCGGCAGGTCACCGCCAGGGTCAGCCGGGCCGACCTGCGCCCCGGTGACCTGGTCTTCTACTACTCCGACCTGCACCACGTCGGCATGTACGTCGGCAACGGCTGGGTCGTGCACGCCTCCCAGGCCGGCGTCCCGATCAAGATGAAGCGCGTCGACGACGGGCCGGTCAACAGCTACGGCCGGGTGTAAGGAGGGGCCCCTTCTTAACGCCTCCGGTATAGGAAGGGGCCCCTGTTAACACCCATGCGACCGGATCAGCGGGTCGGCCAGGTGCGCCACTGCTGCCAGGAGCGGCTCGGCGTCGGGCCGCGCTGCCCCTGGTAGCGGGAGCCGTAGACCGCCGAGCCGTACGGGTGCTCGGCCGGCGACGAGAGCCGGAAGATGCAGAGCTGACCGATCTTCATCCCCGGCCAGAGCGTGATCGGCAGGTTCGCCACGTTGGACAGTTCCAACGTGACGTGGCCGGAGAAGCCCGGGTCGATGAAGCCGGCGGTCGAGTGGGTGAGCAGGCCGAGCCGGCCCAGGCTCGACTTGCCCTCCAGCCGGGCGGCCAGCTGGTCGCCGAGGGTGACCACCTCCAGCGTGGAGGCGAGCACGAACTCGCCCGGGTGCAGCACGAACGGCTCGCCGTCGGGCACCTCCACCGCCGAGGTCAGGTCGTCCTGCTGCACCGACGGGTCGATGTGGGTGTAGAGGTGGTTGTTGAAGACCCGGAAGAGCCGGTCCAGGCGTACGTCGATGCTGGACGGCTGCACCAGCGTGGGCTCGAACGGCTCCAACGCGAGCGTGCCCGCCTTGATCTCGGACACCAGGTCGCGGTCGGAGAGCAGCATCGCACCACCATAGCGATGCGACACCGGCGCGATCGGGGTGGGTGACCTGCGTGTCGGACTGCGGATTAGAACGCCTGTTCGATAGACTGTCGGCATGGCTTCCTGGTCTGCTTTCGCCGCCGACGAGCCCCGACTCGCCGACGGGATCCGCCTTCTCCTCCAGCAGTACGGTCCCGGCTTCGGCTACCTGGCCACCGTCCGCGCCGACGGCGGCCCCCGGGTCCATCCGGTCTCCCCGGTGATCACCGACGAGGGGCTGTTCTGCTTCGTCATCGACTCGCCCAAGCGCCGCGACCTCGAACGCGACGGCCGCTACGCGCTGCACTCGTTCCCGGCGGAGTGCAGCGACGACGAGGCGTACGTTGCCGGCCACGCCCGGCCGGTCACCGATCCGGCCCGGCTCACCCGGGTGGCCCGGGCCGGGCGGGCCGCGCCCCAGGTCGACTGGCGGCTCTTCGAGTTCACCGTCGACGTCGCGATGCTGACCCGACGGGCCCAGGGCGGGTCCGCGCTCGGGGCTCCGCTCCGCCCGACGGTGCAGCTCTGGCTCGATCCGGGCGTCGACACCGGGGCACACCGCCGGGTGCCCGGCACGGGAGCCCTCCGCGGCCGGCACGGCTTCGACACCCGCCGGCCGGCCGCCTGACCGCTGCTCCTCCGACCACCCGGCGACGCGCTCGGCAAGGCGTGCCGCCGGGGTCGCGCGAAGCGAGACGAGCCGCTCGCTTCGCGTACGCGAAAAGGTGCCGGCCCCCAGCGGGAGCCGGCACCTTTTCGGTGCTGCGTCCGGTCAGGCCGCGCGGTAGGCGTTCCACGCGGTGATCATGCGGGACGCCTGGCCCGGGGTGAACTGGTACATGCAGCTGTCGTAGGTGTAGTCCATGAAGTTGGTGATCGGGTCCAGACCGGCGGTCGAGCAGGTGTCCCGCCCGGTCGGGCACTGGTAGGCCGGCGACGCCTCGGCGGGGGTGTCGCTGACGCTGTCACCGGAGCCGCCGCAACCACCCTGGAAGGTGTGGTAGAGGTTCAGCCAGTGGCCGATCTCGTGGGTGCCGGTGTCACCCTGGTTGTAGTTGGTCGCGGAGCCGCCCGGCAGCGACTCGTTCAGCACGACCACGCCGTCCATGCTGGTCAGCTTGCGCTGCGGGAAGGTGGCCCAGCCGAGCAGGCTGTCGCTCAGCTCGCCCAGGTACATGTTCAGGGTGTTCTTGCCGCCCTCGCGCAGCGTGCTCTTCATGTTCCGCTCGGCGGTCGAGCCCTGGACAATCGGGTACCACGACGGGTTGGTGACCCGGTTGATCTTCTGCAGCTGGAAGCTGAACGCGGTGGCCGCGCCGCCGGTGGCGCCGCTGTAGGCCTGGTTCAGCACGTTGATCTGCGAGGTGATCAGGGAGTCCGGGATGTTGCCGCCGGCCCGGGTGCTGTCCCGCTGGATCACGTGCACCACGACCGGGATCGTGACGGAGGCGAGCGGGGTGACGGCGCCCGGGCCGGTGCGGAAGTTGGCGCGGTCGCGCAGGGCGGCGGCCAGGTCGGCCTCGCGGTCGCGGACCTGGGCGGCGCTCAGGCTGTTGGGGTCGTGCTTGGCCACGCCACCCTTCTTGACCCGCGCGTCCGAGTGCGTGTCGGCGGGCTCGGCACAGGTGGCCTTGCTCGGGGCGGCCGAGAAGGCCGAAGCAGCGGGGACGACGCCCACCGCGGCGGTGCTGAGCAGCAGCGCGAGGGTCGTCGTCGCGACACCGGCGGTACGCCGGGTCAGCAGATTGGGACGGAGTCCCATGGGCCCACCTCTTTCTCGCGGCGCGACAGGGGGTGTGTCACGCCGTGCCGGGAACATGTGGCAGACGTTACATCCGATCGATCGATTTGAGAACGCCCATATGTTGCCGGGAGGAAACTTCTCGTCCACCGAACGGAGACGACGAGGCCGTCACGCCCGTCGATCCGTGCTGAACGGGGATGGCGCAACTTTCGGCATCTGGCGGGGCCGGGGCCGGCGGGTCGGTGGGGTGCCTGGGTGCGCGGGGTCGGTGACCTCAGGTACAGTGATGCCGCCTGCGGGTGTAGTTCAATGGCAGAACATCAGCTTCCCAAGCTGACAGTGCGGGTTCGATTCCCGTCACCCGCTCCAACGTGAGGCCCCGGCCCGGGAGAAGTTCCCTGGCCGGGGCCTCGTTCGTCGCTGCCGCCGGCTTGAGTCTTCCCTTACGTCAGCCTCTACGGTCGGCGGCATGGACGACATCACACCCGAGGTCACGCGCGAGATCTACGGCATGCCCGCGTTCGTCACGCTGACGGTCGCAGATCTTGACCGCACCGTCGACTGGTACGTCAACGGGCTGGACTTCATCCCGCTCTTCACGATGCCCGGTCCCGACGGTGTGCCGGCGCTGGTCCACCTTCGCCGCTGGCGGTACCAGGACATCCTGGTGCGCAAGGGAGAGCCACCGGTCGGCGGCGAATGGACCACGAGCTTCATGGCCACCGCCGAGCAGTTGGATGCGATCGCCGATCGCGCCCGGAAGCATGGCGGTGGCGTCGTGGCGGGACCGTCCGACACGCCGTGGAACACCCGCGACCTGCGACTGACCGACCCGGACGGATACACGGTCGTCTACACCGCCCGCCGTCCGGCCGGGGAACGTGACGAACGCTTCAACGCGATGATGGAGCGCGAGGCCCGCCGGCAGCTCAGCGACTGAGCGCGGATGGACTACCGCCCGCGGCCTCGGTGAGCCGGGCGCGGATCCCGGCCAGCTGGCCGGGCGCCAGGCCGCACCCGACGAGGTACTCGTCGACCCCGCCGTACCGCGCCTGGAGATGGGCGAACGTGTTGACCATCATCTCCGGGGGCGAGTTCTCGGTGAGCGCGTAGTCGGCCGCGATCGACTCCACCGCCACGCCCGCCACGTGCAGCGCGAGGGCCGCTACCAGCCCGGTGCGGTCCCGGCCGGCGTGGCAGTGCAGGACCACGCCGCCGGGGGGAGCCTCCGCGACGGCGGTGAGCGCGGCGGCCAGCCGGCCCCGGCTGGTGTCGGCCATCAGCCGGTAGCTGTCCGGCGGGATCTCCTCGTCGCCGGTCGGGTCGAAGCAGGCCGGGATCAGCCGGTACCGCTCGTCGCCGGCCAGTGGGCTCGGGTACTTCGCCGCCTCCCACCCCCACCGCAGGTCGATGACGCGGGTGACGCCGTAGGAGCGGATCGCGTCGATGCCGGCCGGGACGAGCCGGCCGTGGTTGTCGGTGCGGATCAGGGCGCGCTCACGAATCCGCCCACCGTCGACGGTCGGGAGCCCGCCGAGGTCGCGGGCGTTGCGCAGGTCGGGCCAGCGGAGCCGAGGCATCGGCCGAGGCTATCCCGGGACGACCCGGTGGCGCGTCCCCGAGCGGGCCGGCGCTGCCCTGCGGGCCCGCAGGGTCACCCGGCCCGGCTCGTCGTCACCGTGCCTCCCGTACGCCGGCGACGTCCCGCCGATCCGGGCGGCGGCGGAAGAGGGACGCCCGCACGTCGGCCCGGAGGAGGTTGATCACGACCCAGGCCCCGAACCCGGCGAGGATCAGCACCGGTACGCCGAGGAAGTACCCGAAGTTGACGGCCGCGTAGAGCAGGAACGCCACGGCGAGCTCCCCGAGCAGCGCCAGCACCCAACCGGCGGGCCCGCCCCGCCGGACGGCCCACGCCGCCATCGCCAGCACGGCCGGCGCCACCATGGCCGCGAGCAGGAGGACGAGGAAGTCGTCGCCGGTCGTCCCGGCCAGGGCTCCGCGGGCGTGCAGCACCCGCAGGAGCAGCAGCAGGCCGAGAAGACCGACCAGCAGCAACCAGGTCTGCGTCAGCAGGAACACGCGGGTCTGCTCGACGATCGGGGGCAGCGTGGGTCGGGTCACGACAGGCGACTCTAGTGCGGTCGGGGCCGCCGGACCGCCCCGCTCCCGGTCGGATCGAACGGGCCGCCGAGACGACCGGGCGGCGCCTCCTTCGCGGCTCAACCCAGGGCGGCGAGGAACACGTCCTCGTGCCGCTGGAACAGCTCCCGGTCACCGGTCGCCCACTGGACCGCCCACTCGGCGTGCCGTCGCCGCTCGGCGCCGTGCCGAGGGTCGGCGGCGTTCGCCGCCTCCACCTCCGCCAGCTCCGTCTGCCGGCGCAGGATCGCCCGGATCAGCGTGTCGGCGCCGACGTCGCCGTACCCGTCGCGCAGCTCCCGCAGGTGGCGGGCCTGGTCGTCGATCGGCACGTTGCCCTGCGACTGGACGCACCAGGTCCACGCCAGGTAGCCGAGGTCGTCGAGCCGGTCACCCGGCCGGCACGAGTCCCAGTCGATGAAGGCGACCGGCAGCCCGGCCCGGAAGATGGTGTTGAACGGCCCCGGGTCACCGTGCAGCACGCAATCCCGGCCTGCGGCGAGGGCATGGCCCGCGGTGGCGTCGTGCAGGTCGCGCAGCATCCGCCCACCGAGGGCGTACGCCCCGACGGCCCGTTGGCCCGGGTGGTCGGTGGTCACGCCCGGGATGTACGTCAGCATGTCCCGGCCCTGCTCGTCGACGCCCAGGTGGCGCGGAGCGTACGGGTAGCCGACCGCTTCCAGGTGCCGCAGGACCCGTACGGCGAATGTGTTGCCGTCGCCCCGGCGGTGCACCGTCCCGCCGATCCGGACGACCTCGTGGGCGTTGTGTCCACCCGACAGCGGCTCCTCGGTCACCCGGGCAGGATATGTCGGACCCATCGGCCATCATGACCCCATGCCCGCCGAGTACGCGCAGACCGACCAGTTCCGTGCCGCGACCTTCCGGGTCGCCGACCTGTCCGGCGCGACCTTCCGCGACTGTGACCTGACCGGGGTCCGGATCGTCAGCTCGGGGGTTACCGACCTGCGGGTGTCAGGTTTCAACGGCGCCGCCGGCCGGGTGGTGGTGGACGACGTCGACGTCTCGGCGTACGTCTCGGCGGAGCTGGACCGGCGGCACCCCGAGCGGGTGGCGCTGCGGGCGGTCCGGACGGCCGACGACCACCGCACGATGTGGGACGCGGTGGAGCGGCTCTGGGCGGGGACGGTGGCCCGGGCGGAGGCGCTGCCCGAGCCGGCACGCCGCCAGCGGCTCGACGGGGAGTGGTCCTTCGTGGAGACGCTGCGGCACCTGGTCTTCGCCGCCGACACCTGGGTGGGCCGGATGATCCTGGGAGAGGCGGTGCCGCACCACCGGTTCGCCCTGCCGCCCACCGACCATCCGAGCGACCGCGCCCCGGAACTCGGCGTCGACCTCACCTCGGAGCCGTCGTACGCGGAGGTGCTGGCGCTGCACGCGGACCGGCTGGCCCGCACGCGCCGGCTGGCCGCGGAGCTGACGTGACCGGTCAGACGTCGACCGTCAGGCGGACGGCGATGGTGTCACCGACGTCCAGCCCCTCGGCGCGGCGCACGTCCGCCCGCAGCGGCACCAGATAGCGCCCGTCCTTGGGGAACAGTGCCGTCGGCCAGCTCGACCCGCCGGTCGCGACGGTCACCGGGATCATGCCCCAGCCGTAGCTGACCTGGGCCGACACCTCCGACAGTCGCTCGCAGGCGTCCGGCGGGACGGTCACGAAGTGGTGCGGCGAGGGCCCTCGCCAGAACCAGATCTCGCCGCTGAACTCCAACTCCATCGGCCCAGGATAGGAGCGCGGTGGGATGCCGGGCGGGGTGCCGGGCGGTGGTCGTACCCTGGCGATCATGCGGATTGGCATCGTGATCCTCCCCGACCAGCGCTGGTCGCGGTCGCGGCTGCGCTGGCGGCAGGCCGACGAGTGGGGTTTCGACCACGCCTGGACCTACGACCACCTGGGCTGGCGGGACCTGGTCGACGGGCCGTGGTTCGACTCGATGGCGACGCTGACCGCCGCCGCGACGGTCACCTCGCGGATCCGGCTGGGCACCCTGGTCGCGTCGCCGAACTTCCGCCACCCGGCGGCGTTCGCCCGGCAGGTCACCGCCCTCGACGACGTCTCCGACGGGCGGGTGCTGCTCGGGCTGGGCGCGGGCGGCATCGGCTTCGACTCGGCGGTGCTCGGCGGCGAGACGCTGCCGCCGCGGCAGCGGGTGGACCGGTTCGCCGAGTTCACCGAGCTGCTCGACCTGATCCTGCGCGACGACGGGACGACCTGGCGGGGCAGCTGGTTCACCGCCGTGGACGCCCGCAACAACCCGGGTTGCGTGCAGCAGCCGCGGGTGCCGTTCGTGCTCGCCGCGAACGGCCCCCGGTCGATGCGGCTGGTCGCCCGGTTCGGTCAGGCGTGGGTCACCACCGGCACCGGTGAGGAGGACCTGGAGGCGTGGTGGGAGGGGGTGGCCACGCTCTGCGCCCGGATGGACCGGACGCTCGCCGAGGCGGGCCGGAACCCGGCCACCCTGGACCGTCACCTGTCGCTGGACGCGGCGCCGGTCTTCTCGCTGCGCAGCGCCGACTTCTTCGCCGAGCAGGTCGCCCGGGCCGCGGCCCTCGGCTTCACCGACGTGATCACCCACTGGCCCCGGGAGAGCAGCTGGTACGCCGGTGACGAGGCGGTCCTGGTGGACGTGGCCACCCGGCTCCTGCCGGAGCTGCGTCGCGGCTGACCCTCAGGCGTCCTGCGGATACCAGCGGAGCTCGACGGTGTTGCCGTCCGGGTCCCGTACGTAGACGGAGGTGGCGGTGCCCCGCGCGCCGAAGCGCGGCACCGGTCCCTCCAGCACCTCGAAGACGCCCGAGGCGATCACCTCCGCCCAGTCCACCGGCCGCACCACCAGGCAGAGATGGTCCACGTTGGATCCGCTGCGGTCGCCGGCGACCAGGTCGATGATGGTCTCCGCGGTGACCCGCACCGACGGGAAGGGGACCTCACCGGCCCGCCAACGGTCGACCCGTACCGGCTCCAGGCCGAGGGTGCCGCAGTAGAAGGCGAGGGCGCGTTCCACGTCGGCGACGGTGAGCACCAGGTGGTCGAAGCCGGTCACCCGTACGCCGCTCATCGGGCCTCCAGGGCGTACGCCTGCCGCAGCCAGCCGGTGAAGAGGGCCGGGTCGATCTCATCGACGGTGCGCAGCTTCACCGAGGCCATCTGCCGGGCGCCGGGTACGAGCCGTCCGGAACCGTCGGTGATCTCCTGCCCGCGCCACAGCCCGAAGGTGACGTATGCCGGGTAGGCCTTGACCAGGCAGACCGGGGTGGCGCCTGGGCGGTCGCCCAGTCCCCAGACGGGATGGCCGTGCCACATCGCGCCGGTCGCCTCTGGCAGGGCGGCGTCGATGATGTCGCGCAGCTTCCCGGCGACCTCGCGTCGGGGGACGTCCAGGTCGGTCAGGTGGTCGGTCAGGGTGGTCATGGGAACTCCCGTCGCCGGAGGATCGGACACGTTCCACGATCGTCGCGACGACGATCGGGACCAAGCCCCGATCGGACTACGATCGGTGAGCCAGATTCAACGATGGGGGCCGGGCTTGCTGGAGCGGCACGAGGTCGAGACGTTCCTGGCCCTGGCCGAGGAGCTGCACTTCGGCCGGACCGCCGAGCGGTTGCGGGTCACCACCGGCCGGATCAGCCACGTGGTGAAGAAGCTGGAACGCCGAATCGGGGCGCCGCTCTTCGAGCGCACCAGCCGGATGGTCCGGCTGACCCCGATCGGCGCCCGGCTCGCCGACGACCTGCGGCCGCTGGTGGCCGGGATGGAGGACGCCGTCCGGCGCGCGGTGGAATCCGGGCGGGGCGTCACCGGCGAGCTGCGGGTGGCGTTCCTCGGGGAGTGGACCGCTCCGGTGCTGATGCGGGCGGTGAGCCTCTTCACCGAGCGGCACCCGGAGTGCGCGGTGCACGTGCACGAGGCGCAGTTGGCGAACACCCGGTCCGGCCTGCTGGACGGGTCGATCGACGTGCTGCTCGCGTCGTACCCGTTCGACGGCATGGCGTGCGGCCCGGCGCTGCTGGCGGAGGCCCGGGTCCTCGCGGTGGCCGCGGGTCATCCGCTGGCCGGCGAGGCGTCGGTCCCGCTGGAGGTGCTGGCCGACCACCCGGTGATCCAGTACCCGGCGGTCACCTCGGCCGGCTTCAAGCGGGACCGGACCCCCGAGCGGACGCCGTCCGGGCGACCGGTGCCGAAGGGGCCGGCCGGCGGCACCTTCTCGGAGATGCTGTCGCTGGTGGCGCTGGGGAAGGGCGTGCTGCCGGTGGGCGAGCACACCCGCCGGTACTACCCGCGGCCCGACGTGGCCTACGTGCCGATCCGCGACGCGCCGCCGATCCTGCGCGGCCCGGTGTGGCGGGAGACCAACACCACCAATCGGGTACGCGAGTTCGTCCGCGCCGCCGTCGACGCGAACCCGCCGCCGGCCTGACCCGCTCAGGTGCTCAGGTCGCCGGTGCTGATCCCACCGTCCCCGGCGGACTCCAGCCGGAACCGGATGCAGACCACGTCGGTGTCGTCGGTGACCGGGGTGCCCTCGCGCTGCCAGTAGGCGGCGTGCCCGGCCCGCCACTCGTCGAGCGAGCGGTCACCCTCCCCTTCGGAGCGGGCGAAGTCCCAGCTGACGTCGGCGAAGCGGACCACCTCGACGCCGGTCACCTCGACCACCCCGACGAACCGGTCGTCGTCGTCCACCAGGACCAGTCGTTCGCCGACGTGCTCGAGCTTCTCCTGCTCCTGCGCGTACTCGGTGAGCAGGCCGGCGGTGGCGGTCTTCACCCCGGCGAGCACCAGGCCGTTGAGCCGGGCGCGGAGGTCACCGGGGGTGCCGAGGGCGAGGGTGCGCAGTCCACCGATCCGAGGCCACATCCTGCGGACTGTACCCATCCGCCCCCGATCAGATGAGCTGACCGGCGTATCCGGCGGCGGCCAGCACCCGGCTGTCCCCGGTCGCCGCGTGCGCGTCGAGGACGGCGTCGGCGAGCTTGACCACGTGCTCGTCGCCGTGCCGCGCCGCCCGGGCGAACATCTCCGCCGGCTCGGCCGGCTCGACCGCGGGCGCGGCGACCGGCCGGGGTGGGGCGTACACGGCGGTGACGGCGGCGGTGGCCGACCAGGCCGCGGTGAGGCTGGGGACCCAGAGCTCGGGGTCGAGGGCGGGCAGGGTGCGCAGCACCGCAGTGGGCGCGGTGACCGCGTGCACCAGCATCACCGGGTTCTCGTGGCCGAACCGGAGGTAGTCCAGCGCCGCCCGGTGCACCAGCGTGACCAGTCCGCGCTCCGCGTCGGCCGGGGTCCGCGCCGGGCGCGGCGCCGCGAGCGACGCCTCCCATCCGGGTACGTCCGGCAGCCGGCCGAGCCGGTCGAGGATGCCGCCGGTCCGGTCCGGCAGCCGGGGCAGGCCCTCCAGCGCGTCGATCAGGTCGGTGCGTCCCGGGCGCTCCGCCGTCCCCTCCTCGGCGGAGTGCCGGCCGGCGGGCCCGTCCGCCCGGCCGAGGTCGACCCCGTCGGCGCCGGGCACCGGCTGCCAGCGGGCGGCCCAGTAGCCGAGGGCCTGGCCCAGTTCGGTGAGCCGCTGCGGTTGGTCGCCGCCGTCGTGCAGCGCCCGCACGGCGTGGCCGACCCGGATAACGCCATGGGTGGCGCCGGCGGCGATCCCGGGCAGCAGCCGGGGCCACCAGGTGCCTAGCACCTCCCGCCAGGGGTGTTCGCGCAGCTCGCGGTCGAAGTGGGTGAGCCAGTCGCCGGCCCGCTTCGGGTCACCGAGGGCCGCCCGCCAGTCGTCGATCGGCCGCAGCCCCCGGGGCAGCTCGTCGAGTCGCCGCAGGTACGCGTCGAGCCAGCGGTGCACCCGGCCGGCCTCCCCGTTGCGGACCAGCGCCTCGACGGCCATCGGCCCGTGGTTGGAGAGCCAGCCTTCGAACTCCGGGCCGGTGCGGTGCAGTCGTCGGTACGCCTCGTCCAGAATCCCCGTCTCCATGGCGCCGATCGTCGAACATGAAGCTTGGTGGAGGTCAAGCCGCGAACCGGTCGGCGTCGAGCAGGGCGCGTACCCGCAGCTCGGCGGCGACCTCGGCCGGGCAGTCCCGGACCACCGCGGCGGTGCCGAGCACGGTCGCGCCCCGGGTGGCGCAGATCGCGTACACCGCCCGGAGTTGGGCGCCGGTGGTGACCCAGTCGTCCACGACGAGCACCCGGTCACCCGCGCCGAGGTGCCGGTCCCGGACGCCGAGGTCGACCCGGCGTCCCCGGAAGTCGGGTGGGCTCTGCGCCCAGCTGACCGCCCCGGCCGGCACCCGCCCGTCACCCCCCTTGTACGCGGGCGCGAACCCCACGCCGAGCGCGGTCGCGGCGAGCGGGCCGAGGATCAGCCCGGTCACCGCGGGGGCGACGACGACGGTCGGCGCGGCGGCCCGGAACGGCTCCACCAGGGCCGGACCGAGGCCGGCCAGCACCTCCGGGTCGCGCCACCAGCCGGAGACGTCGCTGACCAGGTGGCTGCTGGACGGGCCGGGGTCGATCCAGCGGAACAGCGCGACGAGGCGTTCGCTCAGGTCACCGGGCATGTGACCATCCTGCGCCAGGCGCCGCCGGGGCCGGGGTGGGGCCGTTCGGCCCACCGCGGCTCGGATGATCGGCTACACGTATCCCTGCAATTCGGGCGATACCACCATGATCACGTTGACTTCGGAAGTGCTTCTCTCGTTACGGTCCGACCCGATTTGTTCGATCGATGGAAGGACCAGGCCGGTGGCAGGCAGGCACTCCCGTACCCGCTTCTTCTCCTCGCCGGCCGGCATCGCCGCGACCGCGGCCGTCGGTGTGGCCATCGCCGTCGGCGGCACCGTCGGCGCCGTGCAGCTCACCGCCGGCGAGGCCGCCCCGCCGGTCGTGGTGGACACCGTCGCCCCGAGCACGGTGCCGCCGACCACCTCGCCCAGCCCCACCGGCACGCCCAGCCCGACCGCCTCCGCCTCGGCCTCGGCCACCCCGACGGCGACGGCGACCGCCAGCCCGAAGGCGACCCGGTCCGCGCAGGCGGCGTCCCGGGGCAGGGAGCGCACCGCCGCCCCGAAGCCCACCGCCACCCGGACGGCAAGCCCGAAGCCGACCGCCAGCAAGCGGACCGCCGCCCCCACCAGCACCGTGGTCGACAGCGGCACCTGCGGCGCGTCCTTCTACGACGAGGGCCAGATGACGGCGAACGGCGAGACGTTCGACCCGAGCGCCCTCACCGCCGCGCACAAGACCCTGCCGTTCAACACCAAGGTCCGGGTGACCAACCCGGAGAACGGCAAGTCGGTCGTGGTGCGGATCAACGACCGTGGCCCGTACGTCGACGGCCGCTGCATCGACCTGTCCCGGGCCGCGTTCGAGGCGATCGCCTCGGTCGACCTGGGCGAGCTGACCGTGCGCTACGAGGTGCTCGGCTGACCGGTCCGCGTACCCGCCCCGTCGTCCAGAACATGACTGGACGACGGGGCAGGTTCATTCCCGGGTTCGGTTCCATCAGGCATGCTGTCCGGTGTACCCATGCAACCCCTGCGCTCGGGCCGTAGCCCGCTGACCCCCGGATCCCGCGCCGGACTCGGCGCGGCCCTCGCGCTGCTCGCGATCGTCTCCGCCGCCGAGCTGGCCGACGGCCGGCCGGTGCACTACGTCGCCCTGATGGTGGCCACCCCGTTCCTCGCCGGCGCCCTGGCCTCCTGGCGGGTGGTGCTCGGGGTGGGTGCCCTGGCCACCCTCACCGGCGCCGGCTTCGCCCTCGCCGAACGCGAGATGTCCCTGGTCACCGCGGTGAACGTGGCCGGCATCGCGCTGGCCACCGCCATCGCCGGCGCCGTGGCGGCGGTGCGCCAGCGGCAGGACGAGCAGATCGCCGAGCTCTCCAAGCTGGCCGCGGTGGCCCAGCAGGCCGTGCTCCGCCCGCTCGGGCCGCAGGTGGGCTCGCTCGCCGTGGCCGGCCGGTACATCTCCTCCACCGCCACCGCGGAGATCGGCGGCGACCTGTACGAGGCGATGGACACCCCGTACGGCGTCCGCATGATCATCGGTGACGTACGCGGCAAGGGCCTCGACGCGGTCCGGCTGGCCAGCATCGTCCTCGGCTCCTACCGGCACGTGGCCCACGAGCGGGCCGACCTGCGGGCCGTGGTCACCGACCTGGACCGGGCGGTGGCCCGCAACGTCGGTGACGAGGACTTCGTCACCGCCGCGCTGGTCGAGGAGCGGGGCGGCACGTTGACCATCGTCAACTGCGGTCACCCGCCGCCGCTGCTGCTGCGCCGGGGCGCGGTCATCCCGCTGGAGCCACCGGCCCCGGCGCCCCCGCTGGGCTTCATGCCGGTGGTCCGTCCCCGGGTCGAGCGGCTGGAGCCGGGCGACCGCCTGCTGCTCTTCACCGACGGCCTGGGCGAGGCCCGCCGGGACGGCGAGTTCTTCCCCACCGCCGACCGGGCCTGGCGGCTGCTCGGCCACGGCACGGTGGCCGACGGGCTGGCCTCGCTGGAGACCGCTCTGGTCGAGTGGGTGCACGGCCGGCTCGACGACGACATCGCCCTGGTCCTGATGGAGTACACCGGCTCCCGCAGCGCGGTCACGGCGGCCGTGCCGAGCTGGGAGGTCGGCGCCGCCGAGGCGTGACCGGGCGCCGGCTGTCGGATGAACGGCAGGTGTGTAATCGCGCTCACTTCACCGATCTGCTTGTCGGTACCTACCCGCGAGTAATACAGTCTGGAGTTACTGATCGGTAACACACCTGTCCGGAAGCGGGGCCAGCGAGCATGACCCACTACAAGAGCAACCTTCGGGACCTCGAGTTCAACCTGTTCGAGGTCTTCGGGGCGGACCGGACGTTCGGCCAGGCGCCGTACACGGACCTGGACGTCGACACCGCCCGCAGCTTCCTCTCCGAGGTCGACCGCCTGGCCCGCGAGGACCTCGCGGCCAGCTACACGGACAGCGACCGCAACCCGCCGGTCTTCGACCCGGCGACGCACACCGCGCCGCTGCCGGAGTCGTTCAAGAAGTCGTTCCAGGCGTTCATGGACTCCGAGTTCTGGCGGCTGGACATCCCCGAGGCCCTGGGCGGCACCAACGCCCCGCGCGCCCTCTGGTGGTCGCTCGCCGAGATGGTGCTCGGCGCCAACGCCCCGATCTGGATGTACGCCTCCGGCCCCTCCTTCGCCCACGTGCTGCACGTCGAGGGCACCGAGGAGCAGAAGAAGTGGGCCCGGCTCTTCATCGACAAGCAGTGGGGCTCGACCATGGTGCTCACCGAGCCGGACGCCGGCTCGGACGTGGGCGCCGGCCGTACCCGCGCCGTGCAGCAGCCCGACGGCTCCTGGCACATCGAGGGCGTCAAGCGCTTCATCACCTCCGGTGAGCACGACCTGAGCGACAACATCGTCCACTACGTGCTGGCCCGCCCGGTCGGCGTCGAGGGCGTCGGCGGCCCGGGCACCAAGGGCCTCTCCCTCTTCGTGGTGCCGAAGTTCCACTTCGACGCCGAGACCGGCGAGCTGGGCGAGCGCAACGGCGTCTACGCCACCAACGTCGAGCACAAGATGGGCCTGAAGGTCTCCAACACCTGCGAGGTGACCTTCGGCGAGCACGGCGTACCGGCCAAGGGCTGGCTGCTCGGCGAGAAGCACGACGGCATCCGGCAGATGTTCATGATCATCGAGTACGCCCGGATGATGGTCGGCACCAAGGCCATCGCCACCCTCTCCACCGGCTACCTGAACGCCCTGGAGTACGCCAAGAACCGGGTGCAGGGCGCCGACCTGATCCAGCAGGCCGACAAGACCGCGCCGCGGGTGACCATCACCCACCACCCGGACGTCCGCCGCTCGCTGCTGCTCCAGAAGTCGTACGCCGAGGGCCTGCGCGCGCTGGTCTGCTACACCGCCAGCTGGCAGGACAAGATCGCCATCGCCGAGGCGGCCGGTGACGAGAAGGCCGTCAAGCTGGCCAAGCGGGTCAACGACCTGCTGCTGCCGCTGGTCAAGGGCGTCGGCTCGGAGCGGGCGTACGAGCTGCTCGGCCACGAGGCGCTGCAGACCTTCGGCGGCTCCGGCTTCCTCCAGGACTACCCGCTGGAGCAGTACGTCCGGGACGCCAAGATCGACACCCTGTACGAGGGCACCACCGCGATCCAGAGCCTCGACCTGATCTTCCGGAAGATCGTCCGGGACAACGGCAAGGCCCTGATGGCGGTCGCCGGCGAGATCCAGGAGTTCATCGCCACCGAGGGCGGCAACGGCCAGCTCAAGGAGGAGCGGCAGGCGCTCGGCAAGGCGCTCGCCGAGATCCAGAACATGCTGGGCGTGATGACCGGCTGGCTGGGCGAGGCGCAGTCCGGCGACACCCGTTCCCTCTACAAGGTCGGCCTGAGCAGCCGCCGCTTCCTGCTGGCCATCGGCGACCTGGTCGTCGGCTGGCTGCTCCAGAAGCAGGCGGACGTGGCGCTGCAGGCCCTGGCCGGCGAGGTGTCGACGGCCGACAAGGCGTTCTACACCGGCAAGGTGGCCGCCGCCCGGTTCTTCGCCCGCGAGGTCCTGCCCCGCATCGGCGCCGACCGGCGGATCATCGAGGGCGCTGACCTCGAGATCATGGACCTCCCCGAAGAGGCCTTCTGATCCCGATCCGACCCTGACGGTGGCCGGCGAGCGTCACGCTCGCCGGCCACCGCCGTCTCCACCCCGCCCGCGCGCTCGCCGCGCGCGCCCGCTCGCCGCCCGCGCTCGCCGCGCGCAATTTCGGGGTAGTTGCTGCCTGCCGTCACCTGGAGGCAGCAACTACCCCGAAGTTGTCCGGGTCGCCGGCGGCGGCGAAATGCGGGGGCCGGCCGGATAGGTGCCGGCCAGGGCGGGTAACCGTCGCGGACCACGGCACACGAGCACGCCCAAGGGCCACCGCACGGGGGAGTGCAGCGCACATGGGCATTGGCAGCGCCATCTTCTTCATCGCGCTCGGCGCGATCATGACCTTCGCCATCCGGGCCAACGTCTGGTGGATCGACCTGCGCGCGGTCGGCTGGGTCTTCATCCTGGCCGGACTGGCCGTCCTGCTCACCACGCTCTGGTTCTGGCAGGACCGGCGCAAGCGGGCGCGCACCCTGATCGTGGAGGAGAACCGGCTCTCCCACCCGACCGCGATGATGCCGCCGCCGCCCGACCCACCGCCGCCGACCGCACCACCATCCTGACCCGGCGTCCTGCGCTGGCTGCCCGGCACCCGGCGCGCCCGTGTTAAGAAGGGGCCCCTGCTATACCGGAGGCGTTAACAGGGGGCCCCTCCTTGCACCTCAGCCGCGGGCGGTGTGGCGGGTGGTGATGGGGGCGCCGCCGGGCGACAGGTCGGGCCAGGGCGAGGTCGGCGCGTGCACCACCAGGTCGGTGGTGCGCAGGCCGTCCGGGTCGGCGCGTTCCGGGTCGAGTCCGGCGGAGAGCAGGGAGATGCCCGGGTTGTGGGCGACCAGCAGCACCGTGCCGGCGGCCGGGTCGACCGAGCGGATCAGCTCCAGCAGGTCCTCGGGCCGGGCCTCGTACGCGTCGGCCTCATAGCGGACCGTCGGCGCGTGCCCCGCCGGTCCCCCCTCCGGGGGTGAGCCGGTCATCCCGAGGGCCACGTCGTGCCAGGTCTGGCGGGTACGCCGGGCCGCCGAGCAGAGCACCACGTCGGGCAGGAGGCCGTGCCGGGCCAGCCAGGCTCCGGCGGCGGCCGCGTCGGCGTGTCCCCGCGCGGAGAGCTTGCGGTCGGCGTCGGGGCGCGCTCCGGGCTGTTCGGCCTTGGCGTGCCGGAGCAGCACCAGCGTCCGGTTCACGGCATGGGCGTCCGTCATGCGCACAGCTTGCCTGATTGGCGGTCCGAACGCCTGGGTATGTCGATGCGTGCCGCTACCTCATCGATGGCCGCGGCGGGACAGTACGCCAGCGCAACCGCCAAGGAGGCGACGTCATGGGCATCGGTGCCAGCATCTTCCTGATCGCGCTGGGCGCGATCCTCGCGTTCGCCGTGGACGCCAACCTGGGGTGGCTCGACCTGAACGTGGTCGGCTGGGTGCTGATGCTCGCCGGCCTGGCCGGGCTGCTCACCACCCTCTACTTCTGGAACACCCGCCGTCGTACGGTGGTCGCCGCCCCGGTGCGGCAGCGGGTCGTCGCCGAGCCGGTCGTGCCGGTGCAGCAGGATGGCGCGGTGGTGCGCGAGGAGTACCGCGAGGTGCGTCGCCCGGGCCGTACGGTCTGAGTCGCACTCTCGCCCACGGATGTGGGGGGCTCCGCAACGGCGCGGGGCCCCCTGCCCGTGTCCGGGCTCGCCCGCCCGGCAGGGCGGGCCGCCGGGTTCAGGCGAAGAGCGCGAAGTAGATCGCGATGTGGTGGCAGATCGCGGCCAGCAGCGTGCAGGCGTGGAAGAACTCGTGGTGGCCGAAGACGGTGGGCCACGGGTTGGGCCGGCGCAGCGCGTAGAAGATCGCGCCGACGCTGTAGATCGCGCCGCCGACGGCGAGCAGCACCAGGGCGGTGACCCCACCGGAGTGCAGGATCTGCGGCAGCATCACCACCGCGACCCAGCCGAGCGCGAGGTACATCGGCGCGGAGACCCAGCGCGGCGCGTGCGGCCAGATCAGCTTCACCGCGACGCCGGCCAGCGCGCCGCCCCAGACCAGGGCGAGCATGATCGTGGCCATCCGCTGGTGCAGCAGCAGCACGCAGAACGGCGTGTACGTGCCCGCGATGAACACGAAGATCATCGAGTGGTCCATCCGGCGCATGATCTGGTAGCCGCGCTCGGACCAGACCCGGCGGTGGTAGAGCGCGCTGGTGCCGAAGAGCCCGCACACGGTGATGCTGTAGATCAGGCAGCTGACCAGGGGTGCCCAGCCGGGCCGGGCGGCCGCGACCCAGCAGAGCACGATGCCGCAGACGAGCGCGACGAAGAACGCGTAGGTGTGCAGCCAGCCCCGCATCCGAGGCTTGCCGAGGTCGACCGGCTTCAGCCGGAGCGGCGACGAGGTGGTCACCCCGTTAGGTTACGACACCGTAGGTTACCTGCAAGTAATGGTGTTCGATTCCACCGGCCGCCGCGCTTACCGATCATCCGAGGTGCCCCTGCTGATCCAGCCGGGCGAGGTGATCCGGCGGCGGATCAGTGAGGCGGAGGCAGAGGCGGAGGCATCGCCCAGCGCGGACGGCACCGTGCACGGAGTGTCAATCATGACGGCGGCGTACAAGCTCTCGTTCGCGTGCCGGAGCCTGGTCGACTGAGCCGGGCTCGGCGGCGAGGATGTCGGGATGCGGATCCGCCCCGTCGGCGCGTACGCGCTGCTCCTCGACTGCGACGACCCGGACCACGTGGAGGCGTGGCGGGCGGAGCTGTGCCGCCGCCGCGACGCCGGGGAGCTGAGCGCCGTCGAGATCGTCCCGGCCGCGCGTACCGTCCTGCTCGACGGCGTTCCCGACCCCGGGCGGGCCGCCGCCCGGATCGCCGGTTGGACGCCCGAGCCGGTCACCACCACGGCCGCCGCCGATCGGGTCGACGTCCCCATCGTGTACGACGGGGAGGACCTGCCCGTCGTCGCCGGCCACTGGGGGGTGGACGTGCCCGAGGTCGTCCAGCGGCTGCGGGACACCGAGTTCCGGGTGGCGTTCTGCGGCTTCGCCCCCGGGTTCGCGTACCTCACCGGGCTGCCCGAAGGACTCGCCGTGCCCCGGCTGGCCACCCCGCGCTCCCGGGTGCCGGCCGGGTCGGTGGCGCTCGCCGGCCCGTACGCCGGCATCTACCCGGGCGCCTCGCCCGGCGGCTGGCTGCTGGTCGGCCGGACCGCGCTGACCCTCTTCGACGTGCACGCCGACCCGCCCGCCCGGCTCACCCCCGGCACCCGGGTCCGGCTGGTGGACGCGTGATCCGCCCGGCCGCCGCCGTCGAGGTGCTCCGGGCCGGCGCGCTCACCACCGTGCAGGACCTCGGCCGGCCCGGCTGGGCGCACCTGGGCGTACCCCGCTCCGGCGCGCTCGACCCGGCCGCCCTGCGGCTGGCGAACCGGCTGGTCGGCAACCCGGAGGCCGCTGCCGGCCTGGAGATCACCCTCGGCGGCTGCCTGCTGCGGTTCACCACCGCCACCACGGTCGCCGTCACGGGCGCCGACACCGACCTGCGGGCCGGTGCACGTCCCGCCGACCTGGGCCGGCCGTTGTCGCTGCCCGCGGGCGCGCTGCTGCGGATCGCCCCACCCCGCGCCGGGCTGCGCAACTGGCTCGCCGTCGCCGGTGGGTTCGACGTCCCGCCGGTGCTCGGCAGCCGCTCCACCGACACCCTCTCCGGCCTCGGACCGGCCCCGCTGCGCGACGGGGACCTGCTCCCGCTCGGCGCCCCCACCGGCCACCCGGCGCCGGTGGACGTCACCCCTGGCCCAGCACCTCCGGCGGAGCTGCGCCTGCGGCTCACCCTCGGCCCCCGGGACGACTGGTTCACCGCCGAGGCGCTGCACCGGCTGCTGCACACCCCGTACACGGTGGGTCCGGTCGGCAACCGGGTCGGCGCGCGGCTGGCCGGCGCGGCCCTGCCCCGCGCGGTCGCCGGCGAACTGCCCAGCGAGGGCGTGGTGCTCGGCGCGGTGCAGGTCCCGGCGGACGGCCAGCCGCTGGTGTTCCTCGCCGACCACCCCACCACCGGCGGTTACCCGGTCGTCGGGGTGGTCGCCGACGTGACCCCGCTCGCACAGGCCCGACCAGGGACTACGGTGAGGTTCCATGGACCTCAACGCTGACCTCGGTGAGGGATTCGGCATCTGGCGCCTCGGCGACGACGAGGCGCTGCTCGACCTGGTCACCTCCGCCAACGTCGCCTGCGGCTTCCACGGCGGCGACCCGTCCACCATGCGCCGGGTCTGCGCCGCCGCGGCCGAGCGCGGCGTCGCCGTCGGCGCCCAGGTCGGCTACCGGGACCTGGCCGGCTTCGGCCGGCGGCACATCGCGTACGCCTTCACCGAGCTGCGCGACGAGGTCACCTACCAGCTCGGCGCCCTCGACGCATTCTGCCGGCTGTTCCGCACCCGGGTCCGCTACCTCAAGCCGCACGGCGCGCTCTACCACGCCGCGGCGGTCGACGAGTCGCAGGCCGCCGCGCTGGTCGCCGCCGTCAGCGGGTACGACCACGAGCTGCCGGTCCTCTGCGCGCCCGGCTCCACCCTCGCCCAGCTCGCCGTGGGCGTCGGCCTACGGGTGGTCGCCGAGGGCTTCGCCGACCGGGGCTACCTGCCCAACGGCTCGCTGGTGCCCCGGACGGCGCTCGGCGCGCTGGTCACCGACCCCGACGAGGTGGCCGACCGGGCCGTCCGGATGGCCACCGAGCGGACCGTGGTGGCCGTGGACGGGACCGTCATCCCCTGTGCGGTCGACTCGATCTGCCTGCACGGCGACAGTCCGGGCGCGGTGGCCTCGGCGGAGATGGTGCGCGCCGCGCTGATCGACGCCGGCGTCACCCCGAAGCCGTTCGCCTGAGCGCGGGGGCCCCGCCCGCCGGGCCGTCAGGCGTCCATGCCGCGCAGCACCAGCGGCAACCGGGTCGCGCCGCCGTCGACCACCCGCACCGGGACACCCCAGTCCTGCCGGGTCAGGTGGCAGGCGGCGTGTTCGACGTCCGCGTCGCAGGTCGCCGCCTGCGCGGTCACCTGGAGCACCCCGGCGGGCACCGCGGCGTCGATCACCAGCCGGCGGGACAGGTCCGTGGTGGTGCCGGCCCCCTCCAACAGCAGCTCCGGCGGGGACGCCGAGACCACCAGCCGGGTGGACGGGCCGTACGTGTCGTCCAGCTTCTGCCCCGGAGCCGGGGTGAAGATGACGTCCAGGGTCAGCTCACCGGCCGCCACGTCCGTGGGCCGGCGCTCCAGCTTGTGCCGGGGCCCGTCCACCGTGCTCGCCCCGGCGGCGGTGAGGGCCCCCGGGGCCAGCCGGGTCAGCCGGTGCGCCGCCGACTCGACCACCAGCACCCCGCCGTCGGCGGTGAGCACCAGGTCGCTCGGCTCGGCCAGCCCGTCGGCCACCGTGCCGACCTGGTCGGTCTCCGGGTCGAACCGGCGCACCGCGCCGTTGTACGTGTCGGCGACCAGCACCGAGCCGTCCGGCAGCGCCAGCACCCCCAGCGGGTGCTGGAGCAGCGCCCGGTCCGCCGGACCGTCCACGTGGCCGAAGTCGAAGAGGCCCTGCCCGACGGCGGTGTACATCACCCCGTTCTCCACGTACCGGACGGAGCTGGTCTCGCTGTCGGCGATCCAGAGCCGGGCGCCGTCGGCGGAGACCGACAGGCCGGACGGCTGGGCCATCCACACGTCCGGCAGCGCGCCGTCCCGCAGCGCCTCCACCGTCGTCCCGGCGTACATGCCGGCCGTACGCCGGATCGGGTCGAACCACCAGAGTTGGTGGATGCCGGCCATCGCGATGACGACCTTCTCGTCGTACCAGGCCAGGTCCCACGGGGAGGAGAGGTCCACGGAGAGCGCGTCGTGCGCGTGGTCGTCGACCGTCGAGCGCCACTGCCGCCCGGTGCCGGCGATCGTGACCACCTCGCCGGTGGCCAGCTTCACCCCGCGCAGCAGGTGGTTGACGGTGTCCGCGACGACCAGGTCGTACCCGGCCACCTCGGCGACGTGCGCGGGCAGCAGGCACAGCCCCTGCGGCTCGGAGAAGGTGGCCGCCTCGGCCGGGCCGTCGGCGCTGCCCCGGGCGCCGGTGCCGATCCGGCGCACCGGCTGCTCGCCGTCGGGGGCCAGCTCGACCAGGGAGTGCCGGGCCGAGTCGGAGACCAGCAGGTTGCCGCCGTCGAGCACCACGGCCTTGCCGGGGAAGCGCAGCGCCGTCTCCGGCTCCGCCGGCGGGACGTACGGGCCGTCGCCGCGGTGCAGCGTGCCCTTCGCCTCGTGGGTGGCGATCAGCTCGTCGACCAGCCGGGCCAGCCCCTCGGCGTGCCCCTCGCCGGCCATCGTGGCGACCACGTAGCCCTCCGGGTCGACCACCGACAGGGTCGGCCAGGCCTTCGCCGCGTACTGCTGCCACATGTCCAGCTCGGGGTCGTCGAGGACCGGGTGGTGCACGCCGTAGCGCTCCACCGCCGCGGCCAGCGCGTCCGGGTCCTTCTCGTGCTCGAACTTCGGCGAGTGCACGCCGATCACGACCAGCACGTCGCCGTACTTCTCCTCGAGCGGGCGCAGCTCGTCGAGCACGTGCAGGCAGTTGATGCAGCAGAACGTCCAGAAGTCCAGCAGGACGATGCGACCTCGCAGGTCGGCCAGCTTCAGCTCCCGGCCGCCGGTGTTCAGCCAGCCCCGACCGCGCAGCTCGGGGGCCCGTACTCGTGCGCTCATGGGCCCAGTCTGCCGGACGCGGCGCGCCCCTTCGGCCCACCCCCGCCGCGGCCTCGATCACACCCGTACGTGCGACGGCGGGGCCCCGGATGATCTCCGTGGCCCCGCCGTCGGGTACGCCTACTTCGTGGGTGCCGGCTTCAGGCAGAGCTTGGTGGTGCCGTCCGGCAGCACCACGTGCGGCTGGCCCGGGTCGGCGCAGGGCTTCTTGTCGTCGACCTTGGAGACCACGGTGAACGAGCCCGGCTCGCCGCAGGTCGCGGTGGCCGCCGTCGTACCCGACCGCTTGACGCAGGAGCCGACCGCCGGGTTGAACTTCGGCGCCGACTCGTCCTCGCCACCGATCTTGCCCAGCAGGGCCAGCAGACCGAGCGGGATGGCCAGGATCAGCACCGCGACGAGCAGCACGACGGCCAGCACCCGCCCGTTGCGCACCTTCGGCACCGGCTGCTCCGCCTTCGGCTCGGCCTCCGGCTTGAACGAGTCGAACCGGCCCTGCTCGGGCTCCGGCGGACCGCCCCACGACGGCCCGTCCTGCGGCCCGCCGGGGAAACCGTCCTGCTGGCCGCCCGGGAAGCCGCCCTGCGGCCCACCGGGGAAGCCGCCCTGCTGACCGCCCGGGAAGGCGTTCTGCTGGCCGCCGGGGAAGGCCGGCGGGAAGCCGCCCTGGTGCTGCTCGCCCACCGCCGGCTGCCCGTACGGCTGGGTGCCGTCCAGGGGCCGGCCGGCTCCGTACGGGTCGCCGGGGTGCTCGTCGGTGGCGTGCGGGCGGGTGCCGTTCATCGGCCGGTTGTTGCCGGCCGGGTCGGCGAAGTTCGGCATGCCGGTCGGGAAGGCCGGCGGGGCGGGCGGGCCGGACGGGACCGGGACGGCGGCCGCGTAGGCGCGGGTCGCCGGGGGCCGGTCCTGGTCGTCGAAGTGCTGCTGCTGGCCCTGCTCGTGGCCCGACTCGTCCTGCTCCGACTCGTCCTGCTCCGGCTCCGGGCGGGCCGGCCGGCCGTACACCCGGGGCTGCGGGGGCTGGTTGCCGCCGGGGTGCAGCGGCTGGTCGGTCGGGGGCGTGACCCGGCTGGCCATCGGCACCGAGGCGCTGGCGGAGGCGATGCCCGCGTTGGCGTCCGCGCCCGGCACCGAGGCCCGGCCGGACTCCGGCGAGGTACGCGGTCCCGGCACCGGCGGGCCGGCCGGCGACTGCGGCTCGTCCCGCGCGGCGTCGGCGCCACCCCAGGCGTCCCCGCCCTGCTCGGTCGGGTAGCCACGGCCGGCGTCGTCCCGGCCGGGCTGCTCGAACGGGCTGTACTGCGCCGGCACCGGGTAGTCGGCGGGCGGCGCGGCGGCGAGGCTCGCCCCGGGCACCCGCTGCTCCTGCGGGGGCAGCGGTACGGCGTTGGCCGGGGAGATGCCCGGCGCGGGGCCGGGCTGGTACGCGGGCGGCTCCTCGGCGCGGTGCGACTCCCAGCCGTTGTCGGCGGCCGGCTCGGCCTCCTGGCGGTTCCACCCGTCGCCGGGGGACCAGGGCGCCGTCTCCGGGGAGTCCTGACGCGTGGAGCGCTCGGCCCCCCACTGCCCGGCGTTCTCGGTGGCCGGCCCGGTCCAGGGCGGCGGCCCCTCGTCGCCGGTGACCGTCGCGGTGGCCCGCGCCGGTGGCGCCGAGGTCGGCTCGGTTCGCGGCCAGTGGGCGTTGTCGCCCCGGTCACCCTGCTGCGGCACGGCGGCGGACGCCGCCCACCCGCCGCCGGAGGCCGGCTCGTCCTGTGCCGGCCAGTCCTGCTCCGGCCGCTCGCCGTTCTGCTGCTGCGGCACCGAGGCGCTGCCGCGACCGACGGCCGGCTGCCCGGCGCCAGCGTTCCAGCCGCCGGAGCGGGCCGGATCGTCCTGAGCGGACCCGTCCCAGCCGCCGGAGCGGGCCGGATCGTCCTGGGTGGAGTCGTTCCAGCTGCCGCCACGGACGGCTTCGTCCTGAGCGGAACCGTTCCAGCCACCGCCACGGGCGGCCTCGTCCTGAGCGGACCCGTTCCAGCCGCCCGAGCGGGCCGGGTCGTCCTCGGTGGACCGGTTCCAGCCGCCGGAGCGCGCCGGGTCGTCCTGCGGCGCGTTCCAGCCGCCGGAGGTGGCGGGGTCGGCCTGAGGGCCGGGTTCCTGCTGCCAGCCGCCGGAACGCGCGGGATCGTCCTGTCCGGGGCGGGCGTCCTGGGCCGGAGCGGCCGGCTGCGGCACCTGGGCGGCGCCGCGGGCGGCCGGCTGGGCCTGCGGCCACGCCGGTGCCGCCTGCGCGGCCTGCTGGGCCCAGGCCGGCTGGTCGTCCTGCGGCGCGGCGTTAGCGCGCCAGCCGCCCGACCGGGCCGGGTCGTCCTGCTGTCCGCCCGCGTTCCAGCCGCCGGAGCGAGCCGGATCGTCCTGGCCGTCGTTCCAGCCGGGTCGGGGGGCGTCGTCCTGACGGGCGTCGGCCGGCCAGCCGCCGGAGGTGGCGGGGTTGTCCGGGGCGCCGTTCCAGCCGCCCGACTGCGGGGCCTCGTCCGCCGCCGGCCAGCCGCCGGGCGCGGGCGCGGCGGGCTGCGGGACCTGCGCCGCGCCGCGGGCGGCGGGCTGCGGCCAGCCCGGTGCGGCCTGCGGGGCCTGCTGACCCCAGGCCGGCTGCTCGTCCTGCTCCGGGGCCTGCTGGGCGGCGGCCCCCCAGGCTCCGGACTGCTCCTGCTGGCTGGCCCACTCGGCCTGGGAGGTGCCGGCGGCGGGCCCCCAGGTGCCCGGGGCCGCGGCCGCCTCGCCCGGCTGGACGGCCGGCGGGGCTCCCCAGGCGGCGGTGGCCGGCTGGTCGTTCTGTGGCGCCCAGGCCGGGGCCGGCGACTGCGGCCGGTTGGCCGGTGGCGGAGGCGCCCAACCGAGGTCGGGGGCGCCGTAGGGGCTGTTCTGCTGCGGGGTGCGGTCGCCGTACGGCGCCGGTCCGCCGGCGCCCGGCGACACCTCGTCCGGCTCCTGGCCGGGGCGGTGCGAGCCCTCGGACGTCATGGGTGCGCCTCCTCCATCACATGTCGGCCACCGATGCCGCCCGGTCGGGTCGGCAGGCGCCGGCGTCGCCGGCGATCCGGCCGTACGGGCTCCCCGCACCGTATCCGGTCACCGCCCGGAGCCGCCGGGGAGCATCGGGTCGTCACTGCGCGTCGCCGGACCGTGTCGATCAGCTTCTATCGCTTCGGACGGTTCCGGGTCGGCTGGTGGCGACCGAGCCAACCGTACCGGGCGGTGCGGCGGGGTGGAATCCCGGGTGAAACGCCGATGACCCGCCCGGCTGGCCGGGCGGGTCATCGATCTGGAGGAGGTGAGGAAAGTCGGTGGCGTCAGCTCAGGTGACGCTGGGCGATCGCGAGGAGCTCCTCGCGGACCGCGGGCGAGTTGGCGGAACGCAGCGCGTGCTCGATGGCACGGGCCCGACGGTTGGCGTCACGGCGGGTACGGATGCGCTCGATCATGCTCATGGGTGTTCTCTCCTCCGGCTATTCGGTTGTCAGCCCCTGATGTGTCCATTGAAGCGCAAACGGACGCCAACTTCCATCGATTATTAGGTGAGCTGAGCCACGCGCCGAAGGATCGTAGGTCAACTGGATGGTGAACCACAGGTTTCCAAGGCTGAAACGGCTACGGCCGGTGTGCCGGGCGTGAACCCGTGCACACCGGCCGTAGCGGTGCCGCGTGGTGGAGTCGTCAGGTCCAGGCGAGCAGGGCCGCCTCCGGGTCGGCGAGGAAGTCGCCGACGTCACGCAGGAACTTCGACCCCAGCTCACCGTCGATGATCCGGTGGTCGAACGACAGGCCCAGCGTGGTGACCAGGCGCGGCTTCACCTTGCCCTTGTGCACCCACGGCATCTCGCGTACGGCGCCGAAGGCCAGGATCGCCGACTCGCCCGGGGGCAGGATCGGCGTACCGGTGTCGACGCCGAAGACGCCGACGTTGGTGATGGTGAACGTGCCGCCGGACATGTTGGCCGGGGAGGTCTTCCCGGTCTTGGCCGTCTGCACCAGCTCCGTCATCGCGTCCGCCAGCTCGCGCAGCGAGAGCCGGCCGGCGTCCTTGATGTTCGGCACGATCAGGCCGCGCTCGGTGGCCGCCGCGATGCCGAGGTTGACGTAGTCCTTCACCACGATCTCGTCGCCCGCCCAGGTCGAGTTGACCATCGGGTACCGCTTGGCCGCCAGCAGCACCGCCTTGGCGACCAGCAGCAGCGGCGAGACGCGTACGTCGCGCCACTCGCGCCGGGTGCGCAGCCGGTCCAGCGCCTTCATCGCCCGGGTCACGTCGACGGTCAGGAACTCCGTCACGTGCGGGGCGGTGAACGCCGAGCGGGACATGTTCTCGGCGGTCAGCTTGCGTACCCCCTTGACCGGGATGCGCTGCTCGCGGTCCGCGCCGAAGCTCGCGACGGCCGGGACCGGCGCGGCCACCGTCAGCGGCTCGGCCGCCGCCGTTGCTCCGCTCGCCGCCCGCTGTACGTCCTCCCGGGTGATCGAGCCCAGCGGGCCCGAGCCGGTCAGCGTGCCGAGGTCGACGCCGAGGTCCCGGGCCAGCCTGCGCACCGGCGGCTTGGCCAGCACGGCCCCACCGGCGGGCCGGTTGCCGTTGACCGCCGGGGCGGGCGACACCGGCGCGACGACCGGCGCCGGCGCGACCGGAGCCGGGGCGGCCTGGACCGGCGCGGCCGGGGCGGCCTGGACCGGCGCGGCCGGGGCGGCCGTGGCCTGGGCCGGGACGCCGGCCTTGCGGGGCCGCCGCTTCGCCGCCGTGGTACGCGGGCCGTAGCCGACCAGCACCGCGGTCCGCCCACCCGGGGCGGCGCCACCGATCAGGCCCGGCTCGACCATGCCCTCCTCGGGCGCGATCTCCACCGCGGCCAGCGAGGCCGCCGACGGGGTCGGCAGGGCGTCGGCCGGCGCGCCGGTGGTCGACTCCTCGATCGGGCCGGCGCCCGGGTCGGTGTCGATCGAGATGATCGGCGTGCCGACCTCCACCGTGGTGCCCTCCGGGTGGAAGATCGCCCGCACCTGGCCGGCCCACTTCGCCGGGATCTCGACGGCCGCCTTCGCCGTCTCCACCTCGACGATCGGCTGGTTCAGCTCGATGACGTCGCCCACCTTGACCAGCCAGGCGAGGATCTCGCCCTCGGTCAGACCCTCACCCAGGTCGGGGAGGTTGAACTCCTTGATCCGTGACATTCCACTCACCAGCCGAAGGCGCGGTCGACGGCGTCGAGCACCCGGTCGAGGTCGGGCAGGTACTCCTCCTCCACCCGGCTGGCCGGGTAGGGGGTGTCGAAGCCGGTCACCCGCAGCACCGGGGCCTCCAGGGAGTAGAAGCACTCCTCGGTGATCCGGGCCGCGATCTCCGAACCCATGCCCAGGTTGCCCGGGGCCTCGTGCACGACCACGCAGCGGCCGGTGCGCTTCACCGACTCGTACGCGGCGGTCAGGTCCAGCGGGGAGAGCGTGCGCAGGTCGATGACCTCCAGCTCCCGGCCGTCCTCGGCGGCGGCGGTCGCCGCGTCCAGCGCGACCCGGACCATCGGCCCGTACGCCAGCACCGTGGCGGCCGTGCCGGGCCGGACCACCCGGGCCGAGTGCAGCGGGTACGCCTCGGACAGCGGGGCCTCCAGGTCGACCGGGCCCTTCTCCCAGTAGCGCCGCTTCGGCTCCAGGAAGACGATCGGGTCGTCCGACGCGATCGCCTGCTGGATCATCACGTACGCGTCCTGCGGGTTCGCGCAGGTCACCACCTTCAGGCCGGCGGTGTGCGCGAAGTACGCCTCGGGCGACTCGGAGTGGTGCTCGACGGCGCCGATGCCACCGCCGTAGGGGATCCGGATGACCATCGGGATCCGCACCTTGCCCTGCGAGCGGTAGTGCATCTTCGCCACCTGCGACACGATCTGGTCGTACGCGGGGTAGACGAAGCCGTCGAACTGGATCTCGCAGACCGGTCGGTAGCCGCGGATGGCCAGGCCGACCGCGGTGCCGATGATGCCGGACTCGGCCAGCGGGGTGTCGATCACCCGCTGGTCGCCGAAGTCCTTCTGGAGCCCGTCGGTGATCCGGAAGACGCCGCCGAGCTTGCCGACGTCCTCGCCCATGATGACGACCTTCGGGTCGTTCTCCAGGGCCCGCCGCAGACCGGTGTTCAGGGCCTTGCCGAGGGTGAGCGTCTCCGTGGCCATCAGTGGGCGCTCCCTTCGAACGACTCCATGTACTTGGTGAACTGGGCCCGCTGCACGTCCAGCTCGGGGGAGCCGTGCGGGTAGACGTGGTCGAACATCGTCACCGGCTCCGGGTTCGGCATGTTCAGCACCCGCTCGCGCAGGTGCACCGACTCGGTGCGGGCCTGCTCGTCGATCTCGGTGAAGAACGACTCGTCGGCGATCTGCTGCTTCGTCAGGAACGCCTTCATCCGGGCGATCGGGTCCTTGGCCTGCCAGGCCTCGACCTCGCTGGCGATCCGGTACCGGGTCGGGTCGTCGGAGGTGGTGTGCGCCCCCATCCGGTAGGTGTACGCCTCGATCAGGCTGGGGCCCTGGCCGAGCCGGGCGTTGTCCAGCGCGTGCCGGGTCACCGCGTACGTGGCGAGGACGTCGTTGCCGTCCACCCGGACACCGGGGAAGCCGTAGCCGCCGGCCCGCCGGTAGAGCGGGACCCGGGTCTGCCGCTCCAGCGGCTCGGAGATGGCGTACTGGTTGTTCTGGCAGAAGAAGACCAGCGGGGCGTTGAAGACGCTGGCCCAGACGAACGCCTCGTTGACGTCGCCCTGGCTGGTGGCGCCGTCACCGAAGTAGGCGATCACCGCCTCGCCGTCGTCGGTGCCGGTCTTGCCGTCGATGGCGACACCCATGGCGTACCCGGTCGCGTGCAGGGTCTGCGCCCCGATGACGATCGTGTACATGTTGAACTTGAACTCGTTCGGGTCCCAGCCACCCTGGTCCACGCCACGGAACAGGCCGAGCGGCATGATCGGGTCGATCCCCCGGCAGTAGAGGACGCCGTGCTCCCGGTAGGTCGGGAAGGCCATGTCCTGCGTACGCAGGGCCCGGCCGGAGCCGACCTGGGCGGCCTCCTGGCCGAGCAGGCTGGCCCAGAGGCCCAGCTCGCCCTGGCGCTGCAACGCGGTGGCCTCGGCGTCGAGCTTGCGGACCAGGACGAGGTCGCGGTAGAGCCCGCGGTACTCCTCGTCGGTGAAGTCGACGCGGTACTCGGTCCCGTCCGGGCCGGTCGCGCTCTCGATCCGCTCGCCCTCGGCGGTCAGCAGCTGTACGAGTTCCGGGTCACCGGCGGCCGCGGACGCGGCCTGCTTGGAACGGGGTGCGGCCCGCCGGCCGCGGGTGGGTACCCCGGGGTCGCCCTTTGCCATCCGTCTCTCCCTGTCGTGTCTGCGCCGGCTTCGGGGGGTGACCCGTTCCGCGCAAGTCCTGCACCTGGCCCGACGGTGCCGGGCTGGTTCCTGGCGGCCACGCCCAACCCTTGGTGAGGGTTGCCGCGCGGCGTGAGCCGGGCTCGTTGGGGCGAACCCGGATCGGGAGCGCCGGCGCTCGTCCACGCCTGCCGCGGGTGCGCGGAGGTCGCGGCTGCACTGCCGTCGTGCCTGAATGATTGCAGAGGAGGTGAGCGGCCCCACAGTACGGCCCTCCGTACGGTCGGGCTTCCGTCTGCTTCGGGCGCTTTGTCGCTTGGAAGATTCACGCCGACGGACATTTTGTGTGTCGACACGCTGTGCCGGCTGGTGAACTGAACGTCACTGGTCCAAGCTGGTGTGGCAGATGCGTCTTAAGTGGTCTTTGTCCGTTTAGGGCCGCGCCCGACCATCGCCCGTGTCGTCGACGAGGAGTGTGCCGGTGTCCGATCAGAACGACGGCCCCGGCGTGCCCCTGCTCGGCCGGCACCGCGCCGGCGCCGGCTACCGCCGGGTGGTCGGCGTCCACCGGGCCCCCGGATTCACCGGCCCGACCCGGGGCTACCTCTTCACCGTCGCGCTGCTCGCCGGTACCGCGTCCATGCCCATCCTCGCCGCGATCAGCGCCGGCTCGGCCACCGTCGGCAGCACGGCCCTGCCGGACAGTGGCACCCCCTTCATCCCGACCCCGTCCGTGGGCCCGGTGGTGATCCAACCCCCGTCGACCGGCCAGCCCGCCGCGCCGCCGAGCCGCCCGGTGCCGGTGGTGCCGACCGGCTCGGTCCCGCCGGCCCCGCCGGTCCCGGCGCCGGACGCGGAGGCCCCCGACCCGACCGCACCCGCCGCACCGGATCCCGAGCCCGCCGTACGCGCCCCCGCTCCGGCCGGCCCGGTGGCCCGGCCCGCGCCCCGGCGCCCCGCCTCCCCGGCGCCCCGCCCCCCGCGCCCCTCGCCGACCCGCTCGGCCACCCCGCCGCCGACCACGCCACCCCGGCCGAGCCCGCGGCCCACGCCCAGCCCGACGCCGCCCCCGCCGCAGTCACCGCCCCCACCGCAGTCGCCGACCCCGGAGCCCACCCCGAGCCCGACGGTCACCCTCTCCGAGCCGGTGCCGTCACCGAGCGGGAGCAGCCCCGACGGTTCCTCCGGTACGCCCACCGACCCGTCACCCACCGCCACTCTGATCCCGACGGCCACCGGCACCCCGACGGCGACCGTGGCCCCGACGACCACCACCGGCACCCCGACGGCGACCGTGGCGCCGCCGACCACCCTGGCCCCGACGGCGACCGTCACCCCGCCGGCGACCGTCACTTCGACCACCGTCATCCCGTCGGCCACCGCCACCCTGGCGGTCGCCGTCGCGTCGGCTCCTTCCGCCGTCCGGACGGTCACGGCGGGCTCGGCAGTCGCGGCCTTCCCGACGGCGTAGTGGCGACGGCAGGGGCTGTTGAGCTTCCTGTCGACCTGATGGCGTAGACGACTCAAGCTCGGCGCGCGGCATCCGAGGGGCGCGGCCCATGTCCGAGGGGCGCGGCCGATGTCCGAGGGGCGCGGATCGCATCCGGTGGGTGAGTCGTTCGCGCCATCAGGTCGACAGGAGCCGCGACCCCTCATGTCCGGGCGTCGGCGCGAAGGGAACTGGGTCGGAGGGCACCGACCCTGCCCGGGTCGCGGCAGGCCGGGCAGCAGAAGGCGCCCCCGCCCGGACATGCGGCGTCCCGTGCCGTCCGGGCGGGGGCGGCGTTCGGAGCGAGAGGTGTCAGCGGTGCTGGCGGAGCATGGCCGGGTGCAGCACGGTGGCCGGACCGCGCCGGAACAGCTGCGCCGGCCGCCCCCGGTCGCCCTCGGTGGAGCGGCCGACCGGCTCCACGAAACCGGGCGTCCCGGTGACCTTGCGGTGGAAGTTGCGGGGGTCGAGTCGGGTGTCCCAGACCGTCTCGTAGACCGCCCGCAGCTGCGCCACGGTGAACTCCGGCGGGCAGAAGGCGGTGGCCAGCGGGGTGTACTCCAGCTTGGCCCGGGCCCGTTCCAGCCCGTCGCCGAGGATCCGGTCGTGGTCGAAGGCGAGCCGGCCCCGGGCGACCTTCGTGACGGGCACCCACTCGGCTGCGGCCGCGTCGGTGCCGGCGACCGGGGTGGGCAGGTCCGGTAGCAGGGCGAGCCAGGCCACGGTGACCACCCGGCCGCGCGGGTCCCGCCCCGGGTGGCCGTACGTGCCGAGCTGTTCCAGGTGCCCGGCGGGTTCGGGGAGGCCGGTCTCCTCGGCCAGCTCGCGGACGGCCGCGTCGGGCAGGTCCTCGTCGATGCCGACGAAGCCGCCGGGCAGCGCCCAGGCCCCCTCGTACGGGGGGACGCCGCGGCGGACGAGCAGCACCGACAGCTCGTCGGCGCGGACGGTCAGCACCACCAGGTCGGCGGTCACCGCGAAGGGCGGGTACTCGGCCATCTCTTTATCACCACCTTGACGATAACCTACCAGAGTGTTTATCGTCTGAGTGACGAAAAGGGGAGGGCGAGAATCATGGCCGACATTTCGAGGCGACTGTTCCTGCGACACCTGCGCGGGACCCCGACCACCTGGGTGCGACTGGGGGTGGGCGGCCGGGTCCGGCGCGAGGGCGTCGGCCTGTCCTTCTGGTACCGGCCGCTCAACGCGGTGCTCAGCGAGGTGCCGGTGGACGACCGCGAGCTGCCGCTGCTGTTCCACGCCCGTACCGGCGACTTCGCCGACATCACCGTGCAGGCCACCGTGACCTACCGGGTGGCCGACCCGGCGCGCGCCGCCGGCCGGCTGGACTTCTCGGTCGACCCGCGCACCGGCAAGGCCCGGGCCCGGCCGCTCGACCAGGTAGCCACCCTGCTGGCCGAGCTGGCCCAGCAGCCGGCGCTGGACCTGCTGGCCCGGGTGCCGCTCGCCGAGGCGCTGACCACCGTCGCGCCGGTCCGCGAGGCGGTCGCCACGGCGCTGGTCGACGAGCCCCGGCTGACCGACCTGGGGGTCGCGGTGGTCAGCGCCCGGGTGGTCGCCGTCCGGCCCGAGCCGGAGCTGGAACGCGCGTTGCAGACCCCCACCCGCGAGGCCGTCCAGGTGCAGGCCGACCGGGCCACCTACGCCCGCCGGGCCCAGGCCGTCGAGCAGGAACGGACGATCGCCGAGAACGAGCTCCAGAACAAGATCGAGCTGGCCCGCCGGGAGCAGCAGCTGGTCGAGCAGCACGGCGCGAACACCCGACGCCGGGCCGAACTCGACGCCGCCGCCGAGCTGGCCACCGCCCAGGGCAAGGCGGAACGGGAGAAGGTCGCCAACGCGGCCGCCGCCGAACGGGCCCGGGTGCTGGCCGCCGCCGAGGCGGAGAAGGAGCGGGTGCTGGCCACCGGCACCGCCGAGAAGGAGCGCTCGCTCTCGGCCGCCCGCGCCGACGGCGTACGCGTGGTGGGGCACGCCGAGGCCGAGGCGGAGGCGGCGAAGCTGGCCGCGTACGCGGAGCTGCCGCCGGAGGTGCTGCGGGCCCTGACCGTCCGCGAGCTGGCCGGCCGGCTCCCGCAGATCGGGCAGCTCACCGTCACCCCCGACGTGGTGACCGACCTGCTGGCCCGGCTGGCCGGGCCGGCGACCGGCCGATGAGCGCGACCCTGGCCCCCCGGGTGGTCGTGGTGAGCCGGCGCAGCGAGCTCGACGAGCTGCTGGCCCGGCACGGCACCCGGGCGGCCGCGGCCTGGTACCTGCGCGAGCGGGGCCGGGACCTGGCGGAGGTCGTCGACCGGCACGACGCCCTCCAGACGGCGCTGACCACGGTCGGCGCCGCCATCCCGGCGGACTGGCGGCGCGGCGCGGTGGACCGGGCCGACCTGCCCCGGTTCCTGTTCGGGCCGGAGGACGTGGTGGTGGCGGTCGGGCCGGACGGGCTGGTCGCCAACGTGGCGAAGTACCTGGACCGGCAGCCGGTGGTCGGCGTGGACCCGGAGCCGGGCCGCAACGCCGGGGTACTGGTCCGGTTCACCGCCGGGCAGCTCACCGGCCTGCTCCCGGCACTCGTCGCGGGCGCCGCGCCGACCCGGCGCCGGACCATGGTCCGGGCCGCGCTCGACGACGGGCAGGAGCTAGTCGGCCTCAACGAGGTGTACGTCGGGCACGCCTCCCACCAGTCCGCCCGCTACCAGCTCACCGTGCCCGTGGCGGGGCGGGCACGGCGGGAACGGCACTCCTCCTCCGGGGTCGTGGTCGGCAGCGGTACGGGGGCGACCGGCTGGTGCGCGTCCATCGCGCGCGACCGTCCGGGTGCGCCACCGCCGCCCGCCCCGGGGGAGGAGGCCCTCTGCTGGTACGTACGCGAGGCGTGGCCGTCCCCGGTGACCGGGGCGACCCTCACCGCGGGCCGCCTGGGCGGGAGCGACCGGCTGGAGCTGGTCGCCGAGTCCGACGGCCTGGTCGCCTTCGCCGACGGCCTGGAGGCCGACCGGTTGTCCCTCACCTGGGGTCAGCGCCTCACCGTCGACGTCTCCCCCCGCCACCTGACGCTGGTCGAACCCTGACCAGGGCCGGTCAGGTGTCGGTGAGGCGGTCCCGGTTGGCCTCGATCCAGGCGTCCAGGGCGGCCGGGTCGTCCGGGTCGACGCCGTCGGCCATCAACTGGGCCACCGCCGCGGTGGCGGGGCTGCGCCGCTCGCCGGTGCTGTAGAGGCGGGCGAACTCTCCGACCAGCTCCTCGATCACCCGGTCGGTCTCGGCGGCGGCCCGCGCGGGCAGGCTTCGCTGCCGGGCCGCGTACGCCGCCCAGGCGCGCAGCACCCGGGGCAGCATCGCCGCGTCGTCCATGTCGAGCACCGCCCGCCGGTGCACCCAGTCCAGCAGGAACAGCTCGGCGACCATCGGGCTCCACCGCATCGGGTCGCCGTCGGGGAAGCTCGCCGCGTGGTCCAGCAGCAGGCTCAGGCAGAAGTGCAGCGAGGCCAGGTCGTCACCGGCGATGGTGTCCAGGCCGAAGCGGGTCGCCTCGGGCGAGGCGAGGAACGCCCGGACCAGCGCGGTCCGGTCCACCTCCGGCGGCGTGGGCGGGGTCGCCGCCGCGCCGGCGGGCAGCAGGGCCAGCCGGGCCCCGGCCAGCGCCCGGTCGGTGCCGAGCGAACCCTCGGCGGGCAGCTCGCCGAGGTCGTCGGTGATCGCCAGGTGCCGGGTCACCTCGGCCCGCATCCGGGCCGGGTCCTCCTCCCGGAACCAGGTCAGCTCGTCGGCGGTGCACAGGTCACGGGCCTGCTCCACCACCCGGCCGGCCGGGCCGCCGACGAAGATGTCCTTGGTGATGCCGATGTTGTGGTCGACCAGGGCCACCAGCGCGTGCTCCGGACCGCCGGCCTCCTCGTCGTCGTAGGCGAAGGTGGCCAGGTAGGAGGTCTGGTCGCCGTACACGTCGCCGTAGCACCAGGCGCCGGTGAGCCGGACCCGGCCGAGCTGGCCGGCCCAGGCGGGCGTCGCCGCGCCGGGACGGACCTTGGCGGTCCCCTCGGCGTCGGGGACGAGCGCGGCGAAGACGGAACGGATGGTGGTGGCGGCGGCGCTGCGCCGGCGCGCGGTGGCGGCCAGGAAGCCGGAGACGAATTCGCGTACGGCGGTCTCCCGGTCGGTCTCCGCGATCGCGTAGACGCTGCCGAGCAGCGCGGTGCCGAGCATCTCCGCGTCGAAGGCGCAGTCGAGCCTGGTCACGTCGCGGGCGGCGTGCAGCACCGCCTCGTAGGGGGTCTGTGGCGAGGCCATGGCACCGACCCTACGCCGGGTGTCGGCCGGCAGCCCGATCCGCGACGCCGCCACGCTCAGCGGCGGGCCGCCTCGCGCAGCGCCTCCCGGGCCCGGCCGTAGCGGGCCAGCACCGCCCGGACCGGGTCGAGCACGTGCTCCTCGCCGACCGTGGCGACCGCGGCGGTGAGCCGCTTCTCCGCCCGCCGCCGGGCCCGCCCGGCCGCCCAGCCGATCACCGGCCGGGCCAGCGCCGCCACCAGCAGCCCGGCCAGCAGGCCGCCGAGGAGCAGCACGGTCGGCAGCGGCACCTCGCCGACCCGCGGATAGTCCAGGGCGGGCAGGCCCAGGGCACGCAGCGCGTAGCCCGCCGCCAGCCAGAGCAGGCCGGCCAGCGCGGCCAGGGTGACCAGCCACTGGAGGCCGCCGACCAGCCGCCACCACACCGGGCGGCGGTCCATGCCCAGGTCGGTGTTGGCCACCGCGCGGTCCAGCGCGTCCGGCAGGTCGCCGAGGCGGGACCGGGCCGCGGTGGTCACCGCGCCCGGCCAGGGCGCCGGCAGGCCGGCGGAGGAGCGGTCGGCCACCGATCGGATCGCCAGCCCCAGCGCCGAGCGCTGGGCCACCGTCGGATCGGGTACGGAGGTGGCGGCGACCAGGCTCTCCTGCGGCGCGTCGGCCCCGGCGGCCGGTCCGGGCAGGTGCAGCCGGCGCAGCGGATCCGGTCGCAGCTTGCGCCAGGCGCGGACCAGCGGCCAGCCGGTCGACCCGACGGCCCGGTGCCGGTACGCGCCCCGCACGGCGTCGGCGACCGCCGGCACCCCGGCCGTGCCGGCCAGCGCCCGGGTCAACTCCCGGCCGGCGGCCTCGTCCGGCCCGGTGGCCGGCGCGTCGGCGGAGACCAGCTCGTCCAGCCCGGCGACCACCGTGTCGACGTCCCCGGAGAGCCGGCGCAACGCCGCCTGGCGTTCGGCGACGGCGCGCTCCAACGCCTCCCGCAGCGCGGTCATCCCGGCCGGGTCGACGGCCACGGTGGCGTGCAGCGGCACCCCGGCCAGCCCGTCGGCGTCGAGCAGTCGGCGCAGGTCGGCCAGGACCCGGGGCAGCTCGGCCGGCGGGAGCCGGTCGGCCTGGTTCAGCACCACCAGGGTGACGTCCCGGTGCCGGTGGAACTCGCGCAGGTAGCTGGTGTGGATCACCCGGTCGGCGTACTTCTGCGGGTCGACCACCCAGACCACCAGGTCGACCAGGCCGAGCAGCCGGTCAACCTCCAGCCGGTGGGACCGCTGCACCGAGTCGAAGTCGGGCAGGTCGAGCAGGACCAGCCCGTGCAGGTCGGTCTCGTCGTCGGCGTCCAGCGCGCTCTCCCGGACGAACCGGTGCCGGGGCAGCACCCCCACCCAGTCGAGCAGCCGGTTGGCGCCGTCCAACGCGCCCCAGACGCAGGCGTGCGCCACCCCGGTGGTCGGGCGGCGGACGCCGACCGGGGAGAGGTCCAGCCGGGCCAGGGCGTTGAACAGGCTGGACTTGCCGCTGCCGGTGGCGCCGGCGAGCGCCACCACGGTGTGCTCGCGGGAGAGTTCCAGCCGGGTGCCGGCCCGCTCGACGACGGTGTGCGCGGCGACGAGCTGCGCGTCGGGCACCTGGCCGTCGACGGCGTCGAGGAACCGGCGTACCGCGGTGAGGCGATCCACCAGGGCGTCCGCGTCGACCCGCTGGTCGCCCCGGATCGCCTCCCGCATCCGGCCGACGAAGTTGGTCACCGGGCCTCACCCTCGTAGGCGGTCGCTCCGGGCAGGGCGGGTCCGCCGGGGCGGCTCAGCCCGCTGCGGTGCCGGGCCACCTCGACCCGGCCGGCGGCGCGGCGCAGCGCGTCACCGGTGTCGGTGGCGGGCCGGGCGTCGGCGGTCCGGGCGAGGAAGCGTTCGGCCTCGGAGTCGAGCAGGCCGCGTACCCGGTCGAGCAGGTCCTCGCGGGCCTTGGCGGCGAGGTTGCGGACGGCCTGGTCGCCGAAGATGGCCTGGAGCACCGCCTGCGCGGCGACGGTGGTGCCGGCGCCGGTGGCCACCTCCAGCCCGGTCGGGATGAAGGCCGTGGAGGCGAAGACCGCGATCATGACGGCCAGTCCGGTGGCGTTGACCGCGTACGCCGCGGTGCGGGCCACGAAGCGCCGGTCGCCGCCCTCGACCCGAACCAGCTCCAGCACCCCGCGCTGCCAGTCCCGGACCAGCCGTTCGGCCCGCGCCGGCAGGTCCTCGGCGGCGTGCGCCAGCGGGGGTTCGAGCAGCGCGGCGCCCGCCGGATGCGCCTTCCAACCGGTGTACGCGTTCTCGGCGGCCTCGGCGGAGACCCCGCGCAGCAGCGTGATCAGCTGCGACTCGATGGCGGTGGAGAGTTCGGCGGCGGGTGCGGGACGGCCGGTCACCGCGGCGAGCACCCGGTCCCGGAGCCGGCCGATCCGGGCCTCCAGGGTGCGGAACAGCTCCCCGGTGCCGACGAACTCCTGCCAGCGGGCGAGCACCTCGCCGCGGAGCAGCCGGCCGTCGGAGAGCCCCTGCTCGACCGTGCGGTGCGCCCCCCGGTACGCCGCCCGGACCCGCTCGTCCAGCGCGTCGGCGGCGGCGACCTGCTCGTCGGCGGCGTCGGCCAGTCCGTCGACCCGCGGGTGCAGCGCGCCGAGCGCGCCGTCGAGGGTCTGCCGGACCACCGCGGCGCGGGCGTCGGCGTCCGCAGCGAGCCGGGCGAACCAGGAGGCCAGCGGGGCGGTCACCTTGTCGGGGAGCAGCCCCTGCCCGTCCACCCAGGTCTCGGGGAGGACGAAGAGCGGCGCCGAGCCGAGATCCTGCGCGGCGAGCATCTCCTGGAGGTGGGCGGCGATCTCGTCGGCCGCCTCCGGGGGCACCCGGTCGAGCACCATGGCGATCACCGCGCCCCGGCCCCGGGCGCTGCGCAGCAGCTCCCACGGGACGGCGTCGGCGTAGCGGGCGGCGGTGGTGACGAAGAGCCAGAGGTCGGCGGCGGCCAGCAGTTGGCCGGCCAGCGCCCGGTTGGCGTCGACCACCGAGTCGATGTCGGGGGCGTCGAGGAAGGCCAGCCCGGGTGGGAGCGCGGGCGCGGTGACCAGGTGCAGGGTGCCCGGGTCCTCGCTGGGCTCGTTGGTGCGGGTGAGGCCGGGCAGCAGTTCGCCCTGGCGGAACCAACCGGAGTCGGCCGGGTTGCAGACCAGCACCGGGGAGCGGGTGGTCGGGCGGAGCACCCCCGCCGCGCTGACCCGGGCCTGGACGAGGCTGTTGACCAGGGTGGACTTGCCGGCGCCGGTGGACCCGCCGACCACCACCAGCAGCGGCGCGTCGAGCCGGGCCAGGCGGGGCAGCAGGTAGTCGTCGAGTTGGTCGGTGAGGCTGCCGGCGGTGCGCCGGGCGGGTTCCGCCGAGGGCAGGGCCAGCGGGAACCGTGCCGCGTCGATCGCCGCCCGCAGGCCGGTCAGCGCGGCGGGCAGGCCCTCGACGGGCGGTGCCTCGCCGCCCTCCGACGGGCCGGTACGGGCGGCGACGGCGGGCGCGCTGGCTGCGGTGGCGGGATCGCCGTGCGTCGTCACCGCTAAAGCGTGCCCGACCGACGCAAGAGAAGACAACCGGACGGTAGTAACGGTCGGGTTGCGTCGGGTCCGCTCAACCTCGACTTGCGGTTTGGCGGGGGCGTGGCACTATTGAGTCAAGTTCACTCAACTTGTGGTGTGGTCGCGGACAGTGACCCGCCGGGCAGGCCCTCCGACCTGCCCACCCTTACGAAGCGAGGAAGCGAAGATGGCACGTGCGGTCGGTATCGACCTCGGCACGACGAACTCCTGCGTCAGCGTTCTCGAGGGCGGTGAGCCCACCGTCATCGCCAACGCTGAGGGCTCGCGGACGACCCCGTCGATCGTCGCGTTCGCCCGCAACGGCGAGGTGCTCGTCGGTGAGGTCGCCAAGCGCCAGGCGGTGACCAACCCGGACCGGACCATCCGCTCGGTCAAGCGGGAGATCGGCACCAACTGGTCCGTCGACATCGACGGCAAGAAGTACACCCCGCAGGAGATCTCGGCGCGCACGCTGATGAAGCTCAAGCGGGACGCCGAGGCCTACCTGGGCGAGCAGATCACCGACGCGGTGATCACCGTCCCGGCGTACTTCAACGACGGGCAGCGTCAGGCCACCAAGGAGGCCGGTGAGATCGCCGGCTTCAACGTGCTGCGGATCGTCAACGAGCCGACCGCGGCCGCCCTGGCGTACGGCCTGGACAAGGGTTCCAAGGAGCAGACCGTCCTGGTCTTCGACCTGGGTGGCGGCACCTTCGACGTCTCCCTGCTGGAGCTCGCCGAGGGCGTCGTCGAGGTCAAGTCGACCTCCGGTGACAACCACCTCGGTGGTGACGACTGGGACCAGCGGATCATCGACCACCTGGTGAAGACCTTCCGGGGCGAGCACGGCATCGACCTGGCCCAGGACAAGATGGCCCTCCAGCGCCTGCGCGAGGCGGCCGAGAAGGCCAAGATCGAGCTGTCGGCGGCCACCACCACCAACATCAACCTGCCGTACATCACCGCCGGCGCGGCCGGCCCGCTGCACCTCGACGTGACGCTGAGCCGCGCCGAGTTCCAGCGGATGACGCAGGATCTGCTGGACCGCTGCAAGGGCCCGTTCGAGCAGGCCGTGAAGGACGCCGGGATCAAGGTCTCCGACGTCGACCACGTCATCATGGTCGGCGGTTCCACCCGGATGCCGGCCGTGACCGACCTGGTCAAGCAGCTCACCGGCCGCGACCCGAACAAGGGCGTCAACCCGGACGAGGTCGTCGCCGTCGGCGCCGCCCTCCAGGCCGGCGTGCTCAAGGGCGAGGTCAAGGACGTCCTGCTGCTCGACGTGACCCCGCTGAGCCTGGGCATCGAGACCAAGGGCGGCATCTTCACCAAGCTGATCGAGCGCAACACCACCATCCCGACCAAGCGCTCCGAGGTCTTCACCACGGCCGACGACAACCAGCCGTCGGTGCTGATCCAGGTGTTCCAGGGCGAGCGGGAGATCGCTGCCTACAACAAGAAGCTCGGCACCTTCGAGCTGACCGGCCTCCCGCCGGCGCCGCGCGGCGTGCCGCAGATCGAGGTCACGTTCGACATCGACGCCAACGGCATCGTGAACGTGCACGCCAAGGACCTGGGCACCGGCAAGGAACAGAAGATGACGATCACCGGCGGCTCCTCGCTGCCGAAGGACGACATCGAGCGGATGCGCCGGGACGCCGAGGAGCACGCCGACGAGGACAAGCGTCGCCGGGACGAGGCGGAGACCCGCAACGTCGCCGAGGCGCTCCAGTGGCAGACCGAGAAGTTCCTCGCCGAGAGCGGCGACAAGCTGCCCGCCGAGAACCGGGAGCAGCTCAACGAGGCGCTCGGCGAGCTGCGCGGCGCCCTCGGTGGCCAGGACATCGAGGCGATCAAGTCGGCCCACGAGCGGCTGGCGCAGGTCTCCCAGCAGGCCGGTTCCCTGCTCTACTCCCAGCAGCAGGGCGAGCCGGGCGCCCCGGGCGCGGCCGGTCCGGGTGCGGGTGCGGGTGCGACCGGTGGCCCGCAGGCCGGCGGCCCGGACGACGTGGTGGACGCGGAGATCGTCGACGAGGACAAGAAGTGACGGTCCGTCCCGCACCCCACATCACGGCAGAGGGATGAGGTAGCCGCATGACGGAGAAGCCACGAGCCGCCGACCCGGGCACCACCGGCTCGGCGCCGGGTGGCTCCGCGCCCGCCGGGAAGTCCTCCGGCGAGGAGCGGGTCGTCATCCGCAACAACCGCAAGATCGGCAAGGCCGCGGAGGCGCCCGCCGCCGCCGACGCCGGGACGGACGTCCCGGCCGAGGGCCTGGTCGAGGAGGGCGAGATCGTGGTCGACGAGATCGAGGCCGAGGCCGACTCGGTGGACGGGCCGACCCCGGCCGGCCCGCCGGTGGTGGACGCTCCGGCCCAGCCGGCCGAGGGCGGCGGCGGTTCGCCGCTCGGCGCCGAGCTGGAGTCGCTCCGCGCCCAGCTGGACGAGCGGACCCGGGACGTGCAGCGGGTGTCGGCGGAGTACGCCAACTACCGCAAGCGGGTGGACCGGGACCGCGGCGTGGTCCAGGAGCAGGCGACCGGCTCGGTGCTCGCCGCGCTGCTGCCGATCCTCGACGACCTGGACCGGGCCCGGGAACACGGCGACCTGGTCGGGCCGTTCGGCACGGTGGCCGAGCAGCTGGTCACCGCGCTCGGCAAGTTCGGGCTCACCCCCTTCGGTGAGCAGGGCGACCCGTTCGACCCGACCCGGCACGAGGCGGTCGCGCACCAGACGTCCGCCGACGTGACCGAGCCGACCTGCGTACAGATCATGCGCCGGGGTTATCTGCTCGGCGAGCGGCTGCTGCGACCCGCGCTGGTCGCGGTGGCCGATCCGGAATAGTGATCGACCGTGTCCTGGTCGCCCCGGCCGCCGCCCGACGGCGGCCGGGGTGGCCGGGGCACGTCACTCGAAAGGGGGTGGACCGGTGAGTTCCAAGGACTGGATCGAGAAGGACTACTACGCCGTGCTGGGCGTGGAGAAGTCCGCCTCCTCGGACGAGATCAAGAAGTCGTACCGGAAGCTGGCCCGGCAGTCCCACCCGGACCACAACCCCGGTGACCCGTTGGCCGAGGAGCGGTTCAAGGCCGTCTCCGAGGCGTACGCGGTGCTCGGCGACGACAAGAAGCGCCGCGAGTACGACGAGATGCGCTCGCTGTTCGGCTCGGGCGCGTTCCGCCGCAGCGCCCGCGCCGGTGGCCAGCCGGGCGGCGGTGTGCCGTTCGACGTCTCCGACCTGTTCGGCGGCGCCGCCGCCGGCGGCGACACCCGCTTCGGCGGCGGCGGCTTCACCGACCTGTTCAGTTCGATCTTCTCCGGCGGCGGTGGTGGCGCCGGTGGCCCGGCCCGTCCCCGCGGTCCGGCCCGCGGGCGGGACGTGGAGGCGGAGGTCGCGCTCGACTTCGGCGACGCCGTACGCGGTGTCACCCTCCCCCTGACGCTGCGCGCTCCCGGGGTCTGCGACACCTGCCACGGCAACGGTGCGAAGCCGGGCACCCAGCCGGTGACCTGCCCGGTCTGCCACGGTGCCGGGGTGACCACCCGCAACCAGGGGTCGTTCAGCTTCTCCGAGCCGTGCCGCAACTGTCAGGGCGTCGGCACGATCGTGGAGGAGAAGTGCCCGGAGTGCCATGGCACCGGCGGGGTCACCAAGACCCGCACGCTGAACGTCCGGGTGCCCGCCGGGGTGGCCGACGGGCAGCGGATCCGGCTCGCCGGGCGGGGTGAGCCGGGTGATCGGGGCGGCCCGGCCGGCGACCTCTTCGTGCACATCAAGGTCCGGCCGGACGAGCTGTTCGGACGCACCGGTGACGACCTGACCCTCAACGTGCCGATCACGTTCACCGAGGCGGTGCTCGGCACCGACCTGCGGGTGCCCACCCTCGACGGGACGGTGACCCTGCGGGTTCCACCGGGTACGCCGTCGGGTCGGGTGCTGCGGGCCCGGGGCAAGGGGGTCGTCCGCCGCGACGGCCAGGCCGGTGACCTGCTGGTCACCCTGGACGTCGTGGTCCCCGCGAAGGTGTCGGACGAGGCCCGTGCGGCGTTGGAGACGTTCGCCGAGCAGAGCCCGCCGGCGGCACGGGAACATCTTGACGCGCGGGTGCGTCGATTCAGTTGACCCCACGGCGGTACGTGCGGAGGTGAGCGGGATGTCGAGCGAGTACGTCGGTTCGGATGACGCCGGGTACGAGGCCAAGGTTCTGATGATCTCGGTCGCGGCGCGGATGGCCGGGATGCATCCGCAGACGTTGCGCCAGTACGACCGGCTCGGCCTGGTGCAGGCCGGCCGGGCCACCGGTGGTGGCCGTCGGTACAGCGTCCGGGACGTGGTGCTGCTGCGCGAGGTGCAGCGACTCAGCCAGGACGAGGGGGTCAACCTCGCCGGGGTCAAGCGGATCATCGGCCTGGAGCGCCTGCTGGAGCAGGCCCAGCAGCGGGTGGCCCGGCTGGAGGCGGAGCTGGACGCCGCGTACCGGCGGATCGCCGAGCTGGAGTCCGGGCTGGGCGGCTTCCCGCGCGGTGACCTGGTGCCGACCTCGCGCACCTCGACGGCGCTGGTCGTCTGGCGCCCCCGCCGCAACCCGGAACGCTGACCGCCCGACTCCCCAATCCTCCGCGAACGGCGGTGTCCCCACCCGGGACGCCGCCGTTCGCCGCATCTCGGGGTTCTCCACCGATCTCCTGCGGCGGCTCCGGCCGTTCCGCTAGCCTCGGAAACAGGTCCAACCAACTCAATCCGGACTCCAATGGCAGGGGGAGCCATGGCGGAATCGGCGAAGAAGGTTGCCCAGCAGGCGGAGGACCGGCTCGAGAAGGTGGCCGAGAACGTCCGGGAGAGATTCGACCGGGTCACCGAGGGCCGCTTCGCCGACCGGATCAAGAACGGCAGGTTCGCCGACCAGGTCGACCACGGCGTCGACCAGGGGCGAAACGAGGCGAGACGCCGCGACCAGGGCGGATCGGAAGGCTGACGATCCGCCGACGTGCGGGCCGGGACCCACGGGGGGTCCCGGCCCGTTCGCCGTCCGGCGTGGGCCCGGCGGTGCGGTCAGCCGATCTTGCGGTCCTCCCGGACCAGGCCGCCCTCGCACCAGTCCCGGTAGACGAAGAGCTGCGGGCGGGCCAGCAGCACCCGGCTGTTGTGCGCCCAGGTCCGCATCGGCTCGTCGCCGGAGCGCTCGGCCTGCTCGACCAGCTTGCGGAAGCGCCGCTTCGGGTGGGCCCGGAAGTTCGTCCGGATGCCGTCGGCGGCGTAGATGTAGAGGCAGTGCAGCGCGAACCGGCGGGCCGGGCAGGCCGGGTCCATCGCCAGGTCGAAGAGGGTGACCACCAGGTGGTCACCGGCGACCAGCAGGTCCCAGTCCGGCGGCATCGAGGCCAGCGGAACCGAGTCGGGCTGGTAGGCCCACGACCGCAACTCCGCCGGCGACGGGTCGACGGGGTTGGCGAAGCCGTGGAACGTCGACTCCTGCACGGTCAACCGGCCAACCTTCCGCGTTCGCCCGCGGGGGGCACCCGCCACCCGCGAGCCCTGCCTGCTGGGGCGACACGGTAGCGCGCCGCTGGCCTGCGGCGGAAGCCCCGGACCGGGAGTTCTTCCCCACCGGATGCCGGGGCGGGTCGACCGGACGGCCGACCCGCCCCGGCGCTCGGGCGGCTCAGTCGCCGGTCGGCACCGGGGTCGGCGGCCGGCTCGCCACCGCGCGCCGCCGCAACCACGCCTTGAACCAGGCGAAGTCGGGCAGCCGGGCCAGCATCGGCCCGGTCACCACGGTGATCAGTACGTACGCCGTGGCCAGCGCGGCCAGCCGGGGATCGACCGGATGGGCGGCGGCGACCGCGAGCCCGGCGATGACGATGGAGAACTCGCCGCGCGGCATCAGCGCCAGGCCGGCCCGCCAGCGGCCGGGCTCGGCGATGCCCACCCGCCGGGCGGCCAGATAGCCGGTGAGCAGCTTCGTCGCCATGGTGACCACGGCCAGCGCCAGCGCCGGCAGCAGCACCGGCGGCATGTCCTTCGGGTCGGTGACCAGGCCGAAGAAGACGAAGAAGACCGCCGCGAAGAGGTCCCGCAGCGGGGAGAGCAGCTCGGTGGCGTGGTGCGCCACCGGCCCGGAGAGCGCGATGCCGACCAGGAACGCGCCGACCGCCGCGGAGACCTGGAGCTCGGCGGCCAGGCCGGCGACCAGCAGGGTCAACCCGAGCACGCCGAGCAGCAGCGCCTCCGGGTCCTTGGCGGAGAGCGCGGCGGAGATCAGGTGGCCGTACCGGATGGCGACCACCAGCACGACGACCACGGTGAGCACCGCGACGCCGAGCGCGACGCCGCCCTTGACCAGGCCGACCCCGGCCAGCAGCGCGGTGACCAGGGGCAGGTAGAGCGCCATGGCCAGGTCCTCGATGACCAGCACGGAGAGGATCACCGGGGTCTCCCGGTTACCCACCCGGCCCAGGTCGCCGAGGACCTTGGCGATCACGCCGGACGACGAGACCCAGGTGATGCCGGCGAGCACCACCCCGGCCACCCAGCCCCAGCCGAGCAGCATCGCGAACGCGAAGCCGGGCAGGGCGTTGAGTGCCGCGTCGATCAGCCCGGCGGGGGCCGCCGAGCGGAGGTTGCCGACCAGTTCGTTGGCGCTGTACTCCAGGCCGAGCATGACCAGCAGCAGGATCACGCCGATCTCGGCGCCGACGGCGAAGAACTCCTCGCTGGCGTTGAGCGGCAGCAGCCCGCCGTGGCCGAAGGCGAGCCCGGCGAGCAGGTACAGCGGGATGGGGGAGAGGCCGAAGCGCCGGCTGAGCCGCCCGAGCAGGCCGAGCAGGAGCAGCAGGGCGCCGACCTCGATGAGCAGTTTGGCGGTTTGGTGCATACGCGTCAGCCGTCCGGAGTCTCGGCGAGGATCGAGGTGACCCCGTCGAGGCCCTGACGGGTGCCGACCACGACCACCACGTCACCGGCCGCGAAGCGGAAGGTGGGGTCGGGCGACACGTTGACCTCGCCGTTGCGGAGGACCGCCACGATCGAGGCGCTGGTGCGGGTGCGTGCCTTGGTGTCACCGAGCCGCTTGTTGACGTACTTCGACCCGGCCGGGATCACGATCTGCTCGGTGAGCAGGCCGGCCGCCTGGTCGCGCAGTCCGGCGAGCTGGCCGAGCATCAGCGACGCGCCGAGGATGTCGGCCAGCGCCTCCGCCTCGTCGTCGGTGAGCGGGATGTCGTGCTGGCAGGAGTCGGGATCGTCCGGGTCGTACAGGACGAGGTCGCGGCGGCCATTGCGGTGGGAGACCACGCCGAGCCGGCGACCGGACTCCGTCATGAGGTCATGACGGACACCGATTCCCGGGAGGGGGGTCTGTTCGACACGTACTCGCACCCGGGAGAGGCTACCCGGCGTACGCCGTGCAGGCCGGACGCCGGATGGGATCCGATCATCGGACTGCGCGTCGCCACGTCGCGCCGCGTCCCAGCCCCTCTGGGAAGATGGCGCCCTCCCGACGGAGTCGATCGAGGACCACGCGGATGGTCGGATCGCTCACGCCTGGTAGTGCGGTGCGAATGTCTGCCACCCGGAACACGAGAGGTGCGTGGTTCAGGACATAATCGCGTACCCGGTCCTGCTTGGAACCGTCGGAGCGGTCCGCGGCCGCCCGTTGCGCGAAGGTGCGGTAGGCGTTGGCGAGGACATCCACGAAGTAACCCAGCCAGGGCCATGGATCAGCCTGATCCTCGTGCCAGCCGTGGGTGGAGTCCAGCAGCGCCTGGTAGTAGAGGTCTGCCGTCTCGGCGATCCGTTGTTCCAGGCTGACGTAGCGGGAGACGGTGTAGCCCGCCTCCATCAGCAGAGCATTGGTCAGTGCCCGGGTCACCCGTCCGTTGCCGTCCTCGAAGGGATGGATGACAAGGAGATCTAGCGCGAAGAGGCCCACCAGGAGCACCGGGTGGTGGCGCTGAGCGGACGCCTCGTGGCGGTAGCGGTCGATGAGCTCCGAGACGTAGAAGGGGGTGTCTGCGGCTTGCACCGGGCGGAAACGAACGGTGAGATCACCCGCGGCGTTGCGATCGACGACGAGGTTGTCCTCGGTCTTGAACCGACCTCCGGGTCCCGCTGTGTGGGCGAACAGCATCTTGTGCAGGTGCAGCAGCAGGCCGCTGTTGAGCGGACGCCACGAGCTCTGAAAGAGGTAGTCCTGGGCATCGCGGTATCCGGCCAGTTCCTGTTCGCTTCGGTTGCGCAGGTGGCTGACCCTGCCGGCGAGGATCCGATCCGCGCGTGCCCGATCCGGCACCACCACCCCCTCGATCGCTGACGAGGCGGTGATGCTGGCCACCCTCGCACGGTTGGCCAGCTGGCTGAGGAGACCGGGCAGCTGGTCGCGGTAGAGCGCTTCCGACCCGCGGCCCACGTCCACGGTGAGCAGCGCGTTGACCACCGCACCGGGGACCTGGCCGATCAGCACGTCGAGGTTGGCGAAGCTTCGCATCGGAGCCACCTTGCTGGGAACTACATAAGAGGCGTGCTGAATATTTAGTTTATGTAGTTCCCTTGGGTAGTTCCGACGCGCGGTACGCGCCCAGGAGTGGCGACCGTCACATCTGTGGAGTTGAGCGGAATAGGCTCAACTCTGGTTGTGTCCTTCCTAGTGGACACGCCGATCCGGGGGAGCCCATGAACACGGAACGCCTCACCACCAAGAGCCGCGAGACCATCACCGGTGCCGTCGCCCAGGCCAACCAGCGAGGGCACGCCACCGTGGAGCCCTGGCACCTGCTGCTCGCCCTGCTCGACACCGAGGGTTCGACCGCCGCCGGCCTGCTGCGCGCCGTCGGGGCCGACCCCGCCGAGCTGCGCCGGGTCGCCCAGCGCTCGGTCGACGCCCTGCCAGCCGCGCGCGGCTCCAGCATCGCCGAGCCCACGCTGGCCCGCGAGTTCGTCAACGCCATCGGTGCCGCCGAGCAGATCGCCCGGCCGCTGGGCGACGAGTACACCTCCACCGAGCACCTGCTCGCCGGCCTGGCCCGGGTGGGTGGCGCGGTCTCCGTCGCGCTGCGCAACTCCGGCGCCACCGAGGAGAACCTGGTCGCCGCCTTCCCGACCGTGCGGGGCGGGGACCGGCGAGTCACCACCGCCGACCCCGAGCAGACCTACCAGGCCCTGGCCAAGTACGGCGTGGACCTGACCGCCAGCGCCCGGGACGGCAAGATCGACCCGGTGATCGGCCGGGACTCCGAGATCCGCCGGGTGATCCAGGTGCTCTCCCGGCGTACCAAGAACAACCCGGTGCTGATCGGCGAGCCCGGCGTCGGCAAGACCGCGATCGTCGAGGGCCTGGCCCAGCGGATCGTGGCCGGCGACGTGCCCGAGTCGCTGCGGGACAAGAAGCTGGTCTCGCTCGACCTCGGCGCGATGGTGGCCGGCGCGCAGTACCGCGGCCAGTTCGAGGAGCGGCTGAAGTCGGTCCTGGAGGAGATCAAGAACTCGAACGGCCAGGTCATCACCTTCCTCGACGAGCTGCACACCGTCGTCGGCGCCGGCAAGGGCGAGGGCTCGATGGACGCCGGCAACATGCTCAAGCCGATGCTGGCCCGCGGCGAGCTGCGGATGGTCGGCGCGACCACCCTGGATGAATACCGCGAGCACATCGAGAAGGACCCGGCGCTGGAGCGCCGCTTCCAGCCGGTGCTGGTCGGCGAGCCGACCATCGAGGACACCATCGGCATCCTGCGCGGCCTCAAGGAGCGCTACGAGGTGCACCACGGCGTACGGATCACCGACGCCGCGCTGGTCGCCGCCGCGTCGCTCTCCGACCGCTACATCACCGACCGGTTCCTGCCGGACAAGGCGATCGACCTGGTCGACGAGTCCGCCTCCCGGCTGCGCATGGAGATCGACTCCCGGCCGGTCGAGGTGGACGAGATCGAGCGGGCGGTCCGCCGCCTCGAGATCGAGGAGATGGCGCTGGCCAAGGAGCCGGACGCCGCCTCCGCCGAGCGGCTGGAGCGGCTGCGCAAGGAGTTGGCCGACAAGCGCGAGCAGCTGACCGCCCTCTCCGAGCGCTGGCAGACCGAGAAGAGCCACATCACCAAGCTCTCCACCGCCAAGGAGGAGTTGGAGCGCCTCGGCGGCGAGGCCGAGCGGGCCGAGCGGGACGGCGAGCTGGAGCGCGCCGCCGAGCTGCGCTACGGGCGGATCCCCGCCCTCAAGGTCGAGCTGAAGCAGGCCGAGGAGGAGCTGGCCGGGCTCCAGGCCGACGGCGCCATGCTCAAGGAGGAGGTCGGCGCGGACGACATCGCCGCCGTGGTCGCCTCCTGGACCGGCATCCCCGCCGGCCGGCTGCTGGAGGGGGAGACCGCCAAGCTGCTCCGGATGGAGGAGTCGCTGGGCTCCCGGGTGGTGGGCCAGGCCGAGGCGGTGGGCGCCGTCTCCGACGCGGTGCGCCGGGCCCGGGCCGGTGTCGCCGACCCGGACCGCCCCACGGGCAGCTTCCTCTTCCTCGGGCCGACAGGTGTCGGCAAGACCGAGCTGGCCAAGGCACTCGCCGAGTTCCTCTTCGACGACGAGCGGGCCATGGTCCGCATCGACATGAGCGAGTACGGCGAGAAGCACTCCGTGGCCCGCCTGGTCGGCGCCCCGCCCGGCTACATCGGCTACGAGGAGGGCGGCCAGCTCACCGAGGCGGTGCGCCGCCGGCCCTACTCGGTGATCCTGCTGGACGAGGTGGAGAAGGCCCACCCGGACGTCTTCGACATCCTGCTCCAGGTGCTCGACGACGGTCGGCTCACCGACGGCCAGGGTCGTACGGTCGACTTCCGCAACGCGATCCTGATCCTCACCTCCAACCTCGGGTCGTCGGTGATCAGCGACCTGACGCTGGCCGAGGAGCAGCGCCGGGAGGGCGTCCTCGCGGTGGTCCGGTCGCACTTCAAGCCGGAGTTCCTCAACCGGCTCGACGACATCGTGGTCTTCGCCGCCCTTCAGGGCGCCGACCTGCGGGCCATCGTGGACATCCAGCTCGACCGTATGCGAAGCCGTCTTGCGGATCGTCGCCTGGCGCTGGACATCACCGAGTCCGCACGTGGGTGGCTGGCCGAGCACGGGTACGACCCGATCTACGGCGCCCGGCCGCTGCGCCGACTGGTCCAGTCGGCGATCGGCGACCAGCTCGCCAGGGCGCTGCTCGCCGGCCAGATCCGTGACGGCGACACCGTCCGGGTCGACCTCGCCGACAGCAAGGACGCCCTGGCGGTCACCGCCGCCTGAGGCGTAAGCAGGGGCCCCTTCTTAACGCATCTGGTATAGGAGGGGCCCCTTGTTAACGCGTCGAATGCCTTGATCCACAGGGTGAGGACGGGGCCGGCGGGGAAAGGATGAGGGCATGTTGGGCATGGGGAAGAAGGACAAGGAACTCGACGCCGCCGTCAAGGAGTTGGCGAAGGCCGACACCGTGGCGTTCGGCGGGGTGGGCATCGCCTCGCAGGTGCTCCCGGTGACCGAGGCGTACCGGCGGGTCGAGGCGGCGCTCGGCGAGCACCCGCAGGAGGCCCGCAAGCAGGTCCGCTGGCTGCTCAAGCACGGCTCACCGGCCGGCAAGGCGTACGCGGCGACGCTGCTTGCGGCCGTCGACCCGGAAGCCGGGCGGGACGCCTGGAAGGAACTGCGCGACGACAAGGGCGAGTTCACCACCTTCACCGGTTGCGTGATGAACAAGGCGACCCTCCGGGAGTACGCCGCCGACCGCCTCGCGGCCGGCTGACCCCGCCGGGCCGACGTGCCGCGGGTCACTGTTCGGTCACTCAGGATTCCTCCGGTGTCGCCGGATGCGGGCGGTTGTTACCGTCACCGCGACGCACGTGGGAGGGCGGTCGGGGTGAGTCGTGATCTGGGGTACCTGGTCCTGGCGCTGGGGTGTCTGCTGGCGGTGGCCGGAGTGGTGATCGCCGTGGTGGCGGTGCTGCGCTCGCGGTCCCGGCCGCGCGCCCGCGGCGGCCCGGCCGACCCGTTCCGGGACACCGACGCCGACGCGTTGCGCGGTGACCCGCGTGGTCTCAAGCCGGGCGACATCGTCGAGATCCGGGGCGTGTCGTACGCGGTCCGCGGCTCGGTGCACCTGGTCGAGGGGGCGTGGAGCTGGGTGGAGCACCTGCTCGACGACGCCGCCGGCGCGAAGCGCTGGATCTCCGTGGAGGAGGACCCGGACCTGGAGCTGGTGCTCTGGACGGCCGAACCGGGCGCCACCCTCGCCCCCGGCGCGCCCACTCTCGACCTCGACGGCCGCCGGTACTCCTGGGAGGAGTCCGGCCAGGCCCGCTACTCGGCCACCGGCACCACCGGGCTGGACCCGAGCGGCACGGTCCGCTACCACGACTACCGCGCCCAGGACGGCGCCCGGCTCGCCTTCGAGGCGTACGGGGAGGCCGGCTGGGAGGTGGCCCGCGGCGAGCAGTTGCACCGGGCCGAGGTGATGATCTACCCGCAGGGCGGCCCGGAGAAGGTGGCCTGAGCGTGCTCGTCACCCTGCACGCCCCGTACGTCGACACCAGCGCCGCCGACCTGAGCCTGACCCTGGGCGGCCCGGAACGACCCGCGCTGCACGTCCGGGAGTTGACCCTGCCCGGCGGGCCGACCCTGCGGCTGCGCCTGCTCGGCGCCTCCCACCAGGTCGTCTGCGGCGACCTCACCGAGACGGTGGCCTGCCTGCCGGGGCGGCCCCCCGCGCTGCCCACCGCGCTGCACGACGAGGCGACCGGCTACCGGTTCACCGCCGTCGTGCTCCGGCCGCCCGGCGACGGGCTGCGCGCCCGGGTCGCCGCGCTCCGCGCCGACCTGGCCGGCGACCCGTACGCGCTGGTCGGGGTCTTTCCGGGTGACCCGGACGCGGTGACCGCGCTGGCCGTCCGCCCGCGGATGCCCGACGGGTCGGTGGCCTGGCGCACCTGGCACGCGTACCCGCAGACCAACGAGCTGGTCCTGACCGAGACGGCGGTAACCCGATGACCTACCGACGGTGGTTCGTGCTGGGGGTGGCGTTCGCCGTGATCGGCGCCCTGGTGGCGGCCTTCGCGATCTTCTACGGCAACTTCTCGCCACGCGGCTACGTGCAGGACCACTACACCCGGGCCGCTTCCCGGGACGTCGGCTCGGACGCGGTCGCGTACACGTCGAACCGGGCGCCCAGCCAGGTGGCGAAGGACGTCACCGGCGCCTGGAAGCCGGCCGACCAGTACGTCGACGGCAGCGGCGTCTACCTGCGCTACGACGACGACTCGGTGGTGATCCTGCCGATCGCCACCGGCTCGGTGATCCTGCTGGAACGGATGCGGACCGCGTACCCGCGCTACCACTCCACGGTGGGCAGCTACTGGGGTTGGGGTCGGGGCAGCACCGTGCGGGGTGGCGGCCCCGGCGCCGGCAAGTGACCCGATCCGACGAGAGAATCCTGGAGTTCCCTGTGCAGAACCTGGTCACCGATCTGGTCGTCACGCTCGCCTACGGCGCGGTCGGTGTGGTGCTGATGGCCGTCGGCTACCTCCTGGTCGACCTGACCACCCCCGGCAAGCTCCACGAGCTGATCTGGGCGCAGCGCAACCGCAACGCGGCGCTGCTGCTCGCCTCGAACCTGGCCGGCGTCGGCACCATCGTGGTGGCCGCGATCGCCGCGAGCGCCGACGACTTCGCCCTCGGCCTGGTCGGCGCGGCCGCGTACGGGCTGCTCGGGCTGCTGATCATGGCCGCGGCGTTCGTGCTGCTGGACCTGGCCACCCCGGGCCGGCTCGGCGAGATCCTGGTCGACCCCGAGCCGCACCCCGCCGTCTGGGTCTCCGGCGTCGTCCACCTGGCCACCGGCGCGATCATCGCCGCCGCGATCAGCTGATGGTCGGTGCGGACCACGGCACGACCGGCGCGACGAACCCGGTGAGCAGCGCCAGGGCGCCGGCGTGGAAGAAGGTGCTGTTCTCGGTCACCCTGTTCGGTGGGCTCGCCGCCTGCGTCCTCGGCTCGATCTTCGGCGGTGGCGACTCCGGCACCGACGTGCCGGCCCCGGCGGTCGACGAGCGGGCCGACACCGTGCCGCTGCTCGCCCGCGCCGCCGACGACCAGGGCATCTGCTACGGCTGGTCGCTGAACGAGGGCTGGGGCTCCGACCCGGTGAACGTCGGCTCCAACCTCGGCGACGGGGTAGCGGTGGAGGGCAACCCGGCCTGCCCGCGCTGGGTGCAGGTGACCGGCGCGGTCACCTACACCTCGGCGAGCAGCGAGAGCAGCGACTCCGCGGTCGTCCGGGTCACCGGCTCCCCGGACATCGGGTACGCCGAACTGTCCACGATCCGGTCCGGGCTGGACCGGCTCGGGCTCGACGAGGACGCCTTCGTCGACGACCCCGGCTGGGCGGTCACCCGCGCCGCGGTGATGCTGCCGCTGCTCGCCGTGGAGGCCGGGCTCGCCCAGCCGGCCGCCACCCCCAGCGCCGGTCCGGCCGGTCCGACGCCGCTGCCCGCCGCCGGCAGCGACTTCCTGCGGGACCGCTTCGGCTGGCTGCTCGCCACGCTCGGCCTGCTGCTGCTCGCCGCGCTGCTGCTGACCGTCGGGGTCGTGCAACGCCGCAGGCAGCCCCGGGTGGTCGCACCCGCGCAGCGCGCCGGGGCGGACACGGCGTCGTCGCGTACCCGGGAAAAGGCGTGACCACCGACGTGCCGGCCGCCCCCGCGCGGTGGCGGGTGGCCCGCGCCGGGGTGCTGCTCGCGGTCTTCGTCTGCGCGGCCTGCGGTCTGGTGTACGAGCTGGCGCTGGTCGCCCTCGGCAGCTACCTGATCGGCGACGCGGTCGGGCAGGCGTCGATCGTGCTCGGCGTGATGGTCTTCGCGATGGGCGTCGGCGCCCTCGCCGCGAAGCCGTTGCAGTCCCGGGCCGCCGCCGCGTTCGCCGCGATCGAGCTGCTGCTCGCCCTCTTCGGCGGCCTGTCGGTGCTCGGCCTCTACGCCGCGTTCGCCTGGCTGGACCTCTACGGCCCGGCGCTGGTCGGCACCGCGTTCCTGCTCGGCCTGCTGATCGGCGCGGAGATCCCGCTGCTGATGGTGATGCTGCAACGCATCCGCGAGCAGTCCGCCGGCAGCGCGGTGGCCGACCTGTTCGCTGCCGACTACGTCGGCGCGCTGCTCGGCGGGCTGGCCTTCCCGTTCCTGCTCATCCCGGTCTTCGGCCAACTCAAGGGCGCGCTGGTGGTCGGCGCGGTGAACGCGGTCGCCGGCCTGGTGCTGGTCGGCACGGTGTTCCGCCGGGATCTGAGCCGCCGGGCGCGCGCCGGGCTCGGCGCCGGCGCCGTCGTGGTCGCCCTCTGCCTCTCCTACGCCTGGATCACCGCCGCCGACTTCGAGGTGACCGCCCGGCAGCAGCTCTACCGGGACCCGGTCGTGCACGCCGAACGCAGCCGCTACCAGGAGATCGTGCTGACCCGGTCGGTGCGCGAGGTCGGCCACGCCGACACCGACCTGCGGCTCTTCCTCAACGGCGACCTCCAGTTCAGCTCCGTCGACGAGTACCGCTACCACGAGTCACTGGTGCACCCGGCGATGCGCGGCCCGCACGGCGAGGTGCTGGTGCTCGGCGCCGGCGACGGGCTCGCCGTGCGTGAGCTGCTGAAATACCCCGACGTACGCCGGGTCACCGTGGTCGACCTCGACCCGGCGGTGGTCCGGATCGCCCGCACCGAGCCGCAGCTGCGGGCCCTCAACGGCAACTCGTTCGCCGACCCCCGGGTCCGGGTGCTCAACCTCGACGCGTTCGGCTGGCTGCGTACCGCCACCGACCGGTTCGACGTGGTGGTGGCCGACCTGCCCGATCCGGACGAGACGGCCACCGCGAAGCTCTACAGCGTCGAGTTCTACGCGCTGATCCGCTCCGTGCTGGCACCCGCCGCGCGGCTGGTGGTGCAGTCCGGCTCGCCGTACTTCGCGCCCCGCTCGTACTGGTCGATCGAGGCGTCGGTACGCGCCGCCGGCTTCGCCACCGTGCCGTACCACGTGGACGTGCCCAGCTTCGGCGACTGGGGGTTCGTGCTCGCCGCCCCGGGGACGGTCCCGCCCCCGCTGGCGCTGCCCGACGACGCCCCACCGCTGCGGTTCCTCACCCCGGCGGTGCTCGCCGCGGCGGCCACCTTCCCCGCCGACCGGGGCCGGCTCGACGTACCCGCCTCCACGTTGTTGCAGCCCAGGGTGCTGGAGTACGCCCGAACGGAGTGGCGCGGCTACTAGGTTCGGGGCATGTCGCCCGCCCGCCGTCCACCCCGCCCGGGGTGGGGCTGGCTGCTCCGGCGGGTGCCGACCCGGGCGGTCGACGCTGCCGCGTACCTCCAGGCGTTCGTGCTCTCCGGGGTGGTCACCGTGCTGGCCGTCCGGGCGTACCTCCAGGCCACCGGCTATCCCCAGCTGGGCGGGGGCGGGCTGCACATCGCGCACGTGCTCTGGGGCGGGCTGCTGCTCGCCGTCGGGCTCGGCATCGCGCTGGTCTTCCTCGGCGGCGGACCCCGGACGGCCGGCGCGATCGTCGGCGGGATCGGCTTCGGGCTCTTCATCGACGAGGTGGGCAAGTTCGTCACCACCCGGACCGACTACTTCTACGCCCCCGCCGCCGGCATCATCTACGGCGCGTTCGCCCTGCTGGTGGTCCTCATCCAGGCGGTCCGCGGCCGGATCCGGCTGACCCCCGCCGAACGGGCGGCGAACGCGCTGGACATGGTGCTCGGCGGCCTGCCGGGCGGGCTGACCGACCGGCGTCGCGTGGCCGTGCGGCGGCTGGCGCGGGGCTCCGGCGCACAGGTCGAGGCGGCGCTCGGCACACTGCTCGACGCGGTGCCCCGACGCGAACCGCCACCGGTGCGGTTCTGGCGACGCTGGGCCGGGCGGTCCCGCCGGCTGGTGGTCTGGCTGACCGAGCGCCGCTGGCTGGTCTGGCCGGTCGTGGTCTACCTGCTGGTCGAGCCGCTGGCGACGGTGATCGCGGTGGCGCTGGACGTGGCCACCGGCGAGTTGGACCAGCAGCGCGAGTGGGGCGCGGTGCTCGGTGTCCTGATCGCCGCGCTGATCACCGCGACGCTCAGCCTCCGGGGGGCGGTGCGCCTGCGCGGGGACCGGCTCGGCGCGTTCCGGCTGTTCAAGTTGGCACTCCTGGTCGACCTGCTGTTCGGGCAGGTCTTCAACTTCACCGTCAACCAGTTCGGCGCGGTGGTCAACCTGGCCGTCGACCTGTTCCTGCTCGGGGTGGTGACCGCCGAGCACCGGCGGCTCCGTGGCGCCGACCGCGACTGATCCCCGGCGGGTCCGCTCCTTCCGTCGTGCCCCGCTGGCCCCCGGTCGATACGGTGTGGGCGCGATCTAGGGAAGGAGAATCGTGGTCGATTCCCACAGCACACCACCGGCCCGGGTGCGGCCGTCCGTCGTGACGATTTCGAGTTACCTGCTGATGGCGGTGGCCGCCATCGAGCTGATCAACCTGATCATCAGCCTCACCACCGCCGGCAAGGTCCGCGAAGTGCTCAAGGACGCCTACTCCGGCAGCAACGTGGAGGGCGCCGAGGCGGTCGGCGACATCGCCTTCGCCGCCAGCATCGGCGGCGCGATCCTGGTGCTGCTGATCGCGATCGCCCTGGTCGTGCTGGCGCTGCTCAACAACCGGGGCCGCAACGGCGCCCGGATCACCACCTGGGTGCTCGGCGGCATCATGGTCTGCTGCACCGGTGGCGGCCTGGTCAGCAACGCGTCGGGCGGCTTCATCAACAGCAGCGGCGCCTCCGGCGACGGCAACATGCCCAGCTCCGAGGAGATCCAGCGCCGGCTGGAGGAGGCGCTGCCCTCCTGGGTCCAGCCGGTCAGCACCCTGCTCGGCGTGCTCGCCCTGCTCAGCCTGCTCGCGGCGCTGGTCCTGCTCGCCATGCCGCAGGCCAACGAGTTCTTCCGCAAGCCCAAGCACGGTTGGGAGCCGCCCGCGCCGGGCTACCCGGGCTACCCGCAGGCCGGTCAGCCTGGTTATCCGCAGGGTGGTCAGCCGGGGCAGCCGGGTTACCCGGGCTACCCGCAGCCGGGGCAGCCGTCGTACCCGGGGCAGCCGTCGTACCCGGGGCAGCCGGGCCAGCCGGAAGCCGGCCAGCCGGGCTGGCCGCCGGCACCCGGGCAGCCTGGTCAGCCTGGTCAGCCGCAGGGGCACGAGCAGTGGCAGCCGCCGGCCGCGCCCCCGTCCGGTCCGGACCAGCCGCCGACCGACCGGCCGGACCCGGAGCGGCCGGCCGGAAGCTGACGCACCGATAAGCGCGACGCCGACGATCCCTCCGAGTAGGTTGCAACCCGACGCCTACCGGAGGGATCAGTCGTGTCGTACCCCGAGGTCGCGCCGGTCCGCCGACCCGCGGCGGTGACCCTGGCGGCGGCGGTGCTGGCGCTGATGGTGGCCGGCGCGCTCGCCTACGCGGTCACCACCCTGGTCGTCCTCGGCGGCACCGTCGAGGAGTTCCGGAGCGCGGCCGGTGCCACCACGGCCCGGCCCGACGAGGTCGACACCGTGGTCACCCTGATCCGCGTCTCCGCCGTGCTGTCGGCGGTGGTGACGGTGCTGGCCGCCCTGCTCCTCGTCGGCCTGATCGTCGGCCTGCTGGCCGGGCGTCGGGGCGCGCGGGTGGCGACCTGGGTGGTGTGCGGGCTGGGCCTGCTCTGCGGATGTTGCAGCGTCGCCGCGGTGGTGGGCGAGCGGGCGGCGCCGCTGCGGCTGGGCGGCGGACGGGTCAGCGGCGACCTGCTGGGCCTGGTCGGCGACGCGTACCCGTCGTGGTGGATTCCGGTCAACGCGGGGCTTTCCGTTGCCCAGGCGCTCGGCTACGTTGTGGTGGCCGCGCTGCTGGCCGTGCCGGCCGCGAACGCCTGGTTCGGCGGTCGCCGGGCACCGGCCGCCCCGCCGGTGACGCCCCCGTTCCCGCCCCGCTGAGGACCGCCCGTGACGACCGAGGACCCCACCACCGAGCGGTGGGCGCTGATCACCGGCGCGACCGCCGGCATCGGCGCGGCGTTCGCCCGCCGGCTGGCCGCCGACGGCTGGCACCTGGTGCTGGTGGCCCGGGACGCCGCCCGGCTCGACGCCACGGCCACCGAGCTGACCTCCCGGTACGGGCGGCAGGTGGTCACCCTCCCCGCCGACCTGTCCACCGACGACGGTTGCGCCACCGTCGAGGGGCGGCTCGCCGCGCAGCCACCGGTCGACCTGCTGGTGAACAACGCCGGGATCAGCCTCAACCGGCCGTTCCTGCGCTCCACCGCCGAGGACGAGAGCCGGCTGCTCCGGCTCAACGTGCACGCGGTGCTGCGACTGAGCCTCGCCGCCCTTCAGCAGATGACCCGGCGGCGGCACGGGGCAGTGATAAATGTCTCTTCGGTTGCCGGTTTCGGAGCCATCGCGCCCGGTTCGACCTACCCGGCCAGCAAGGCATGGGTGACCAACTTCAGCGAGTCCGTCGGCCAGTCCGCCCGCCCGTTCGGCGTACGCGTGATGGCGCTCTGCCCCGGCTACACGCGTACCGAGTTCCACGACCGGGCCGGCATCGACATGTCCGGCATCCCCGCCGCCGCCTGGCTCCGGGCCGACGACGTGGTCGACGAAGCCCTTCGTGACCTGCGTAAAGGCAAGTTGGTGAGCGTTCCCTCGTGGAAGTACAAGGCGGCCGTGGCGGGGCTGCGGCACGCCCCGCAGTGGCTGCTGCACCGGGTGACGCGGGACATCCGCGGACGGATCGACGGTCAGTGATCCTGACCGGGGTCGGTACGCCGGCCGCCTCCCCGGCGGGACGCCGTACCCGGTTGGCACATGCCGGCCCGGTTGCACACGGTAGTCGTACATCGTCACCCATCGGTCGCCCGCAGGGTTGACCCGGGTGGACCCCGCACACGGCTCCCAGAGTTGAGCAGTACCCTCATCGCCATGGGGGACCGCGACGACCTGCGTAAATTCATTGCTGACCTGGCTGTCGTGCACGGTCGGGTGGTGCTCTCCTCCGGCCGCGAGGCGGACTGGTACGTCGATCTGCGTCGGGTCACGCTCCATCACCTCGCCGCGCCGCTGGTCGGTCGGGTGATGCGGGAGTTGACCGCCGACTGGGAGTACGACGCCGTCGGTGGCCTGACGTTGGGCGCCGACCCGGTGGCGCTGTCGATGCTGCACGCGGCCTCCGCCGCCGACCAGCCGCTGGACGCGTTCGTGGTCCGCAAGGCGGGCAAGGCGCACGGCTTGCAGCGGCGGATCGAGGGTCCGGACGTGGCCGGTCGTCGGGTGCTGGCGGTCGAGGACACCTCGACCACCGGCGGCAGTGTGTTGACCGCCGTCGAGGCCCTTCGAGAGGCCGGGGCCGAGGTGGTGGGCGTGGCCGTTATTGTTGATCGAGGAGCCGGCGACGCGGTGCGAGCCGCCGGACTGCCTTATCTGGCGGCCTATACGTTGGCTGACCTCGGCCTTCTGGCGTAAAAGTTTGCCGATTCGGATTTGCCGATATGCAGGCAGATCGATGGTGCTGGTGGAAGGATGGAATTCGTGGGAACTGCGTTGGCTGAAATGACCATGCCTCAGATCTCGCCGCTTGCCGGCGAGCCGATCGAACGTGCCGATGCCGAGCGGCTCGCGGGGGTCCTGAAGGCCCTCGCGGATCCCGCGCGGCTCCGCCTGCTCAGCCTGATCCAGTCGGCCCCCGAGGGCGAAGCGTGCGTGTGCGACCTGACCGCGCCGCTCGGCCTCTCCCAGCCGACGGTCAGCCACCACCTTCGTATCCTCACCGAGGCCGGCTTGCTGGAGCGGGAGAAGCGTGGTGTGTGGGCGTACTACCGACTGGTGCCCTCCGCGATCGCCACGATCGCGGACCTGCTCACCCCGCCGCGCAAGCGGGCCACCAAGAAGGCCCGCTGACGCGAACGGTCCGGGCCGTCCCGCGCCGGGGCGGTGTCGGGTGGCGAGCAAGGGGTGGCGCCACCACCGGGCGATGACGCCTGCCCGTCCGCGGGCGGCGTCACTGACCTGACCCCGCCGGGCTGCCGGCCGGGGTTGCCGATGGCCGGGTCCCCACCAGGGAACCCGGCCATCGGCGTACGCGCTACCAGCCCTGGCCGTGCTCCGGGCGCCGCGGGTCGGACTGCCCCTCGTAACCCTGGGTCGGCTGGCCGTAGCCGGGCTGGTCGTGCCCCGGCTGGTCGTGGCCGGGCTGCGGGGTCTGCTGCGGGCGGCCGTACACGGTGCCTCGGCCCTGCTCCCGCGGCGCCTCGTGCCGGTGGTGCTCGCCGTGGTCGAAGGCGTCCCGGACGGCGTCGACCGCACCGGCCGCGCTGGCCGCCGCGACCACCGCGACCGCCTCGCCGCGCTTGCGGGCCCGGCGGTCCCGGAGGAACTCGAAGAAGATCGGCAGCACCGAGATCAGGATGATCACCGCCACCACCGGCAGGATGTACCGGTCGATCTTGTCGCCGATGGCGTTGTAGATCTGCTCGGCGAGCAGGTAGCCGATCAGCAGGATGCCGTCCACCCAGAGGATCGCGCCGACGATGTTCCAGATCAGGAACTGCCGGGCCGGCATCCCCAGCACCCCGGCGACCGGGTTGAGGAAGGTCCGCACGATCGGGATGAAGCGGGCCAGCACCACGGCCTTGGCCGGGCCGAACTTCTTGAAGTAGTACTCGGCCTTGTCCACGTACTCCTGCTTGAACAGCCGGGAGTTGGGCCGCTCGAACATCCGGCGACCGTAGTGGGCACCCAGCCAGTGCCCCAGCTGCGCGCCCAGGATGGCGCAGATCGGGCCGCCGATCAGCAGGCCCGCCAGCGAGATCCGGGTGCCGTCACCGAACATCGCGTCGGCGACCGGCGAGGCGGCCACCCCGGCCAGGAAGAGCAGCGAGTCGCCCGGGAAGAAGAAGCCGACGAGCAGACCCGTCTCGGCGAAGAGGATCACCCAGACGCCGATCAACCCGAAGGTGTGCAACAGATCCTTGGGGTCGAGCGGGTTCAGGGCGACGCTCTCCGAGATCACCCGGGTCTTCTCTGCTGTGTCCACGGCCACAAAGGGTACGCGACCCCGGTCCCGCTCAGGCCCCGACCGGCCCGCACCCGGTCGCGACGGGTGGCGGCTTTCCGGTCCGCTGACCGGCGCTGTGTCACGACGCAGCCCCGCCGGCCCGGTGCGGGCCGACGGGGCTGCGTCGGGTGGGGAGTGGGTCAGGCGACGAAGCGGGTCCGGCGGCGCTTCGCCACCAGGTAGCCGGCCGCGCCGGCCACCAGCAGCAGACCGCCGATGCCGGCGATCAGGCCGGCCGGGGTGCCGGTGACCGGCAGGCCACCGCCCTGGCCGCCGCCCGCACCGTCACTCGGGGCGGCGGTGCCACCGGTGCTCGGGGTCGGGCTGGCGGCGGGCGCCGGGTTGAGCACGATCGAGGCCTTGTCGTTGGCCGGGTTCAGGTCGCCCTGGAACATCTCGTCGAAGCCGGTGGCCAGCTCGACCGCACCGGTCAACGGGCCGGCCTTGTCGATGCGGAACCCGAACCGGAACTCCGCCTTCGCGTCCCGGCCGACGACCTCCGGGCTGAAGCAGTAGTACGCCGACTTGCCGGTCACGGTCTCACCGTCGCCGCTGCCGCCCTTGTCCGCCGGGAAGCACTCGTCCGGCACCTGCACCGCGGTGGCGCCCACCGGCACGGTGACCTTGGCGAGGACCCACAGGGCGTTGTCGCCGCTCACGTTGACCGCCGCCGGGCCCCGGTTGAGGAAGCCGACCGTCGTCTGGACGGTGCTGCGCAGCACGCCCTTGCCGGTGGCGCCCACCGCGGCCACGTCCGCCGCCTGCTTGCCGGTGACCTCGATGGTCAGGCCGGCCGCGTTGTTGTCCAGGTCGGTGTCGGTCTGCGGGTTGGCCTGCGCGGTCCGCGGCGTCTCCAGCTTCAGCGTGCCGGTGGCGCCCTTCGCCTGCGCGTTGCCGAACACGCCGAAACCGTCGCGGAGCTCCTGCCAGTCGGCCTTGGTCAGCCAGGCGAAGAAGCCGAAGTCGCTGTTCGGCGCCGGGGCGTCCGGCGGGACGGTGAAGCTGAACGACGAGTCGACGGTCCGGGTCTCACCCGGCGCGACCTTGCCGTCGAAGGTGCAGGCGAAGGTGTTGTCCAGCGGGCCCTCGGCCGCGTACTCGCAGTTCTGGTAGCGCTGGGACGGGGCGAAGTTGTAGCCGGCGAAGACCAGCAGGACCGCGCCGTCGACGGCGCGGTCGCCCGCGTTGGTCAGGGTCAGCGGGGCCGCGACCGTGGCACCGGGCGCACCCTTGAGGTTGACGTCCTTGCCGGCCGCCAGGTCGACACCCTCGCCGACCGTGACGGTGGAGCGGAACGTCGCGGTGCCGGCGCCCGGGGCGGTGACGGTGAAGGCCAGGTCACCCCGCTGCCCGACCTTCGCGGTCGCCGGGGCGCTGACCGGGAGGGAGAACAGGCCGGCATCCGGGTCGTCGCTGTTCTTGATGGTGCAGGTCAGGATCGCGCCGGCCGTGGTGCACGATGCCTCGTCCGGGTACGGCTTGCCCAGCTCGGCGAAGCCGGCGACGGCGCTGCTGTCCACCTTGACGGTGTACTCGGTGAGCCCCTCGGTCAGCGCGTAGAGCTCCACGTCCTTGCCCGGGCCGCCCGGCGCGAGGACGACGTCGTTGGCGTACAGCTTGACGTCCTGCGCGAGCAGGTTGGGGATCGGCGCCGGAGCGGGGGCGGCGGCGGCGGGCAGGGCGGAGGCGGCGACGAGCCCGCCTGCGACGACCAGCCCCGCCAGCCAACGCCGGTTCGGGTGCGGGTGCATGTGGGGGTTCCTCCAGAAGGGATGCCGAGGCAACCAGCGCAGCTTAGGAGATCCTTAAGCGGTTCGGGGACCCGTTCGCCCCTCCCGCGCCGGGGACTGGCCAAAAGGTTGACCGGTGTCGAATGCAATGTTCCGGGCAGCCGCGCCCGTCATCCGGTCGGGACACCGGGAGGTGCAGTGACGTACGAGGAATTCGCCGACGCGCGACTGGCCGCGCTGCTGCGGTACGCGGTCATGCTGACCGGCGATCCGCACCAGGCGCAGGACCTGGTGCAGGACACCATGGTGCGGGCCCAGCTGAACTGGCGCCGGATCGCCCGGGCCGACTCGCCCGAGCGGTACGTACGCCGGATGTTGACCAACCAGTTCGTCGACTGGCGGCGCGGCTCCTGGGTGCGTCGGGTGCTGCTGCGCGGCGAGCCGGACGACGGCCCGCCGGCGCCCACGGACCACGCGCAGTCCGCGGTGGACCGCGACGAGGTGTGGGACTGGCTGTCCCGGCTGCCGCGCCGCCAGCGGGCCACGCTGGTGCTGCGTTACTACGAGGACCTGCCCGACGCGGAGATCGCCGAGATCCTCGGCTGCGCGGTGGGGACCGTCCGATCGTCCATCTCCCGTGCCCTCGCCACGCTCCGGGCCACATACGCGGAGGCTTGCTGATGACCGAGGAAGAGCTGCGTGCCGCGTTCGCCCGGCACGAACCGTCGACCCCGCCCACCGGGCCGGTACGGGCGGCGATCGACCGGCTGGTGGCCCGCCGCCGCCGCCGTCGGCGGGGAGCCGCCGTGGCCGGGGCGGCGCTGGCCCTGCTCGGCGTGCTCGGGCTGGGCGTGCCGCAGCTACGCACCCTCGGTGACCGGCCGGCCGAGGCGCCGCTGTTGGCCGGGCACCCGACGTCCGACACTCCCACCGAAGCGCTGAACGTGCTGCTGCTCGGGGTGGACGCGGCGGACGACTCCAGCCCGTCGCGCGCCGACTCGGTCCTGATCGTGCACATTCCCGCCGACCGGAGCCGGCTCTATCTGATCTCGGTGCCCCGGGACCTGCCGGTCGCCGGGCGCGGGTCGGGCGCCGAGAAGTTGAACGCGACCTTCGCCGCCGGGGCGGACCGGGCCGACCTGCGCGCCGGCTACGCGGCCACCCGCCGGGCGGTGACCGACCTGACCGGCGTACGCCTCGACGCCGGCGCGGTGCTCACGTACCCGGTGCTGCGGACGCTCACCGACGCGGTGGGCGGGGTGGACGTCTGCCTGGACCGGCGGATCCCCTCGGCGCACACCCGCCGGGTCTTCCCGGCCGGCTGCCAGCACCTCGACGGTCCGGCCTCGGTGGACCTGCTCCGCCAGCGGTACGGGCTGCCGTCGGGCGGCCTGGACCGGGACCGCAACGCCCAGCGCTACGCCGCCGCGCTGCTGCACCGGATCGACCAGCGGGGTGTGCTCGACAATCCGGTGCTGCTCGGGTCGCTGCTGCGGGAGCTGGACGGCGGTCTGGTCGCCGAGACCGGCCGGTCGACCCTGCCGCAGTTGCTCACGCTGGGCGCGACGGCGGCCCGGGCCGAACCGGTGGCGGTCTCCGTGCCGGCCGGTCTCGCCGCAGGGCGGCCGGGCGGGGTGGCGCTCGACCGGTCGGCGCCGGCCTTCTTCGCCGCGCTCCGCGCGGACCGGCTGGCCGCCTGGACGGCCGCGAACCCCAGGTGGGTCAACCCGCTGGACTGACCCTCGAACCGGTCCCGCCCGGCAGGGCGGGGCCGGGCGCGCCGGTCAGCGGTAGTCGTCCTCGTCGCCGGTGACCACCCGGGCCTGCTCCAGGGCGTCCCAGTCGTCGACCTCCAGGCCCCGGTACGGCTCGGGCTCGACGTCGCCGGGGTCGGTGGAGGTGGCCTGCTCGACCGCGTCGGCCGGCTCCGCCTCCAGGCCCCGCTCCTCCGGAGCGAGGTGGTCGCTCGGGGTGAAGTCCTCGTCGGGCTGACCCATCTTCCCTCCCTGGATCTCGGCGGGCGGCTGCTCCACCCACCGTACGGGCTGCGTCGGCCGGCCGCCCGGAGAGAAGGAAGGGCCCCCTGTTAACGCCTTTCGTATAGGAAGGGCCCCCTGTTAACACCCTGCGTCGCCGCCCTGCGACGAGTCGTGGGGATTGCCCACCGGGCTGGCGGGGCGGTGCCAGGATGAGGGGGTGGGTTTCCTGATCCGGCTGGTGATCACCGCGATCGCGCTGTGGGTCACCACGCTGATCGTGCCCGGGGTCGAGGTCTCCGGGCGCAACGGGGCGAACACTGCGCTCACCCTGCTGGTGGTGGCGCTGATCTTCGGCGTGGTCAACGCGGTGCTCAAGCCGGTAATCAAGGTGTTCGGCTGCGTGTTCTACCTGCTCACCCTGGGCCTGTTCGCGCTGGTCGTGAACGCGCTGCTGTTCCTGCTCACCGACTGGATCGCCCGCGGGCTGGACCTGCCGTTCCACGTGGACGGCTTCTGGGCGGCGTTCTGGGGTGCCATCGTGATGGCGGTGGTGAGCTGGCTGATCAGCGTGGCCGTACCGGACCGGCTGGAGGGCCGGTGACGGGTCGGTTGTGCCCGCCGCCACCTTCTACGGGATACTTCCCGCGGTGGACAGCGCGGTCCGGCGCACCAACGGAATGAAGCGGCCTGCACGGCCGACAGCGGTAAGTAAGGAGCGCATCACATGCCCATCGCTTCCCCCGAGGCTTACGCGGAGATGCTGGACCGCGCCAAGGCTGGCCGGTACGCGTACCCCGCGATCAACGTGACCTCGTCCCAGACCCTGAACGCGGCGCTGAAGGGCTTCGCCGACGCGGAGAGCGACGGCATCATCCAGGTCTCCACCGGTGGCGCGGAATACCTCTCCGGCCCGTCGGTCAAGGACATGGTCACCGGCGCGGTGGCGTTCGCCGCGTACGCGCACGAGGTGGCGAAGAAGTACCCGGTCAACATCGCCCTGCACACCGACCACTGCCCCAAGGACAAGCTGGACAAGTTCGTCCGCCCGCTGATGGGCATCTCGCAGGAGCGGGTGAAGGCCGGCCAGGAGCCGCTGTTCCAGTCGCACATGTGGGACGGCTCGGCCGTGCCGGTCGCGGAGAACCTGGAGATCGCCGCGCAGCTGCTCGACGAGGCCGCCAAGGGCAAGATCGTCCTCGAGATCGAGGTCGGCGTGGTCGGTGGCGAGGAGGACGGCGTCGAGAACGCCATCAACGACAAGCTCTACACCACGGTCGACGACGGCCTGGCCATGGTGGAGGCGCTCGGCCTGGGCGAGAAGGGCCGCTACATGGCGGCGCTGACCTTCGGCAACGTGCACGGCGTCTACAAGCCGGGCAACGTCAAGCTCCGCCCCGAGGTCCTCAAGCAGATCCAGGACGCGGTCGGCGCCAAGTACGGCAAGGAGAAGCCGCTCAGCCTGGTCTTCCACGGCGGTTCCGGTTCGCTGCTGTCGGAGATCCGCGAGGCGCTGGACTACGGCGTGGTCAAGATGAACATCGACACCGACACCCAGTACGCCTTCACCCGCCCGGTCGCGGACCACATGTTCCGCAACTACGACGGCGTGCTGAAGGTCGACGGCGAGGTCGGCAACAAGAAGATGTACGACCCGCGGGTCTGGGGCAAGGCCGCCGAGGCCGGCCTCGCCGCCCGGGTCGTCGAGGCCTGCGAGCACCTGCGCTCCACCGGCACCCGGATGAAGTAACCGGCTCCGCCGGTTAACAGGGGCCCCTTCTTAACGCTATGCGTTAAGAAGGGGCCCCTCCTTTCACGCGGTCAGCACCCCGACCGCCTCCCGCACGTCGTCGGTGAGCAGGACGGTGCTCGACAGGTCGCCGAACGGGGAGGCGGCGAGCAGGGGCCGCAGCAGCGCCTCGACCGGCAGCTCGTCGGTCCAGTACGCCCGGTCCAGGAAGACGTACGCGCCGCTGGCCCCGTCCGTGCCGTAGTAGGTCTTCGTCGCCGCCTGGAAGACCTCCTGCACGGTGCCGGCCTTGCCGGGGGCGAAGACGATCCCGCCCCGGGCCAGCCGCAGGATGGTGTCCTCCCGGATCGCGTTGGAGAAGTACTTCGCGATCCGGCCGGCGAACAGGTTCGCCGGCTCGTGCCCGTACAGCCAGGTGGGGATGGCGAGCCCGCCCGAGCGGGCCCAGCCGGTGTCGGCGGGGGCGGGGCGCTGCGCGGGCAGGGTCGGCCCGGCCGCGTACCGGGTGCGGACCCGCAGCGCCACCTCGGTGTAGCGGTCGTGGTCGGTGAAGTCGGGCGCCGTGGCGAGCAGGTCGATCGCCGCGGTCAGCTCGTCGGCCGGCCAGGCGGAGAGGAACGCCCCCAGGTTGGCCGCCTCCATCACGCCGGGCCCGCCGCCGGTCACCACCAGCCGGTCGGCCCGGGCCAGCTCCCAGCCCAGCACGGCCGCCATCCGGTACGCGGCACTGCCGCGCGGCACCGCGTGCCCACCCATCACGCCGACCACGGACTGCGGCCCGTGCGCGTCCAGCCAGGCCCGGGTCGCGTCGGCCAGGGCGTTGTCCACGCCGTGGTCGTGCAGCCGCTGGCCGAGCGCCTCCCGGACGTCGGGCAGCGCCCCGCCGTGCGCCCGGAAGTGCTCGTACACCCGGGTGTCGTACATGCCGGCGAAGCCGCCGTCGGCGAACCCGGCGGCCAGGTCGTCGGCGCTGTAGAGGTGGGACGGCTGGGTCGGGTACGGCAGGCCGGAGAAGGGCGGCACCACGTTCGCGCCGCGCCGGACCAGGTCGGCGCCGACCTCCCGGCCGGCGAACCGGCAGCCCACGAAGAGGGTGCCGGTGACCTCGGCGCCGGTCAGGTCGGGGACGGGGTCGAGGTCCAGTCGCAGGCCCTGCACGGTGACCCCGGCGAGGCTGCCGGTGGCCAGCCGCCGGTCGAACGCGGAGCGGGTCTCGATCTCTTCGACGGTGCGTCGGTGCGGCGCGATGACGTCCGCGGGAGGTGGGGTCGGCACCAGGTCATCCTGCCCGGAGTGGGCAACCCGGCAAACCTGGGCCCGGCCGGTCCCCGGAGGACGACAGGAGCCCGGCGGCCAGGCCGCCGGGCTCCTGCGTAACCGGGTCCTGGGGAGGCTCCGGACCAATAGTTGTAGTGGAAAACATCCCGCCGCGGCATGGGCCGCGGGTACGTGTGGCAGGGGCCGGGGGCGTGACCAACGCCTCAGCCGTTCAGTCAGCCGGCTCCCCGGACCCCCTCGCGCGGCGGCGGGCGAAGCGGGTTGAATGGGGCGATGCAGAACCTGTTGCCTGAGCCACCGGCCACCCTCCTGCCCGCGCACGAGGAGGCTGACGGCCTCCTCGCGGCCGCCGCCGACCAGGGCACCGACGAGGCGTACGCCGAGGTCGCGGCCCGTTTCCCGAGCTACAGCGCCGGTTGGGGCGCGCTGGCCAGCCGGGCGCTTTCCGCCGGCCAGGTCGTCCCGGCGTACGCGTACGCGCGCACCGGCTACCACCGCGGCCTGGACCAGCTGCGCCGCAGCGGCTGGAAGGGCCACGGCCCGGTGCCCTGGTCGCACGCGCCGAACCAGGGCTTCCTGCGCTGCCTGTACGTGCTCTCCCGAGCCGCGGGCGAGATCGGCGAGGCCGACGAGGCGGCCCGCTGCGCCCAGTTCCTCCGCGACTGCGACCCGGCCGCCGGGGACGCCCTCGCCGGTAACTGACGACCGCGCCGCGCCCGGCCGGCCCCGCCCGGGGTCGGCCGGGCTCGGCGTTCAGAGCCCCTCGGCCACCGACGCGGCGATCTTCAGCCAGGCGTCCCGGGTGGCCGAGGAGAGCTGGCCGTACCGGATCGGCTCCCCGGTGTCGATCAACCGCTCGTACGGCGCCAGCAGCACCGCCCGGGTCCGGGCGGCGAAGTGCGCCTGGATCGCCGGCAGGTCGATCTCCTTGCGGGACGGCGGCATCGAGACCACGGTGACCGCCTGCCGGACGAGTCGCTGCCGGCCGCTCTGCTCCAGGTGGTCGAGCATCCGCGCGGCGGTCTCCGCCGAGTCGTTCCGGGCCGACATGGTGACCACCAGCTGGTCGGTGGCGTCCATCGCGGCCTGCCAGTTCTGCGCCCGGACGTTGTTGCCGGTGTCCACGAAGATCAGCTTGTAGAAGCGGCTGACCACGTCCCGGATCTCGGCGAAGGCGGCGGCGGTCAGCATCTCGCCGCCGGTGGCCGACTCGTCCGAGGCGAGCACGTCGAACATCCCCTCGCCCTGCGAGCGGACGTACTGCGACAGGTCGCCGACCCGGCCGTGCGCGCCCTGGAACTGCCCGAGGTCGCGCAGCATGTCCCGGACCGTACGCGAGTGGAAGTCCTGCTGGGCCCGCATCCCCAGGGTGCCCTGGGTCTCGTTGTTGTCCCAGGCCAGCACGTACCCGCCGCGCTTCTGCCCGAAGGTCATCGCGAGCAGCAGGATGGCGACGGTCTTGCCGGCGCCGCCCTTGGGGTTGACCACCGTGACCTGACGCAGCCCGCCGAAGTTGCGGCGGACCATCTCGATGTCCCGGCGGATCTCCTGCTCGTGCCGGCCCGGGGCGAGCCGCAGCAGCCCCATCCGGTTGACCACCGCCCGGACGCCCATGGTGGCGACCGGGTCGACCGGCCGGGCCTGCCGGCGACGGGCGAAGTCCTCCGCCGTCGGGGCGGGACCGGCCTCCGGCGTCCAGCCCTGCTGGGCCGGCGGCACCCGGGTCACCCCGTCCGCCTCCTGGTACGGCTGCTGCGGCACCGGGGAGACGCCGGGGACGCCCTGCTGCCAGGCCGGCGGGTACCAGCCGCCCGCCTGCGGCTGCGGGGCCGGAGCCGGCACGGCCGGTGGCGGGTAGCCGGGGATGCCCGGCGAGGGCGGGAACGGCCCGAGCCGGGGCGCGGTGTCCTCCGCCTGCGGGCCGGCTCCGGCCTGCTCGTGCGGTGGCCCGGCCTGGTGCTGCGGCGGTCCGGCCTGCTGATGTGGTGGGACGAGCTGTGCATGCGGCTGCCCGGCCTGCGGGTGGGGCGGGCCCGGGTGCGGGAGCTGCTGCTGCGGCGACCCGGCCTGGGTGGGGCCGGTGTGCGGGGCCGTGGCCGGCCGCCCGTCGGCCGGCTCCGCCCCGGGCGGCCCGGCGTCGGCCGTCCGCCCGTCCGTCGCCGACTCGCCGGTGGTGGTCGCCCGCTGCGGCGGCTGCGCCCAGGGCGACTCACCGGCGCTCCGCGCGCCGTTCGCCGTCGCGCCCGCGGCTCCCGAATGCGCCTCCGCGGCCGGCGGAACGTCGGCCGGGACCGGTGCGACCGGGGCCGGTGTGACCGCGGCCGTGGGTGGCGTGACCGGAGCCGTGAAGGGCGTGACCGTGGCCGGGGGTGGCATCTCCGGCGGGTTCTGGGTGGGTGTGCCGGCGGCCGGGACCGGCGCCGGGGACTCGGCCACGACCGGCCAGGCCGGTGCTCCGGTACCGGCCAGGGGCGGCGTGGGCGGCGGCCGGTCCAGGGTGAACGGCTGGTCGAGGTCGACCGGCGCGGGCGCCGGCGGGCCGACCCGGGGCGCGGGCACCGCCGGCGGCGGGCCGAGGGTGGGCTGGGTGGTCACCGCCCACGGCTGCGCCGCGAGGGCGTCCGGAGTGCCCGGTTCCGGGGGCCAGAGCGGTTCGATGTCCCGTTCCGGCACCCCCTGCTGACCCGGCCCGTGGACCCGGTCCGCGTTGTCGTCCACCACGGTTCCTCCCCATTCCTCCCGCCGAGGATAGGCCGTCCGATCCGGCGGTGGAGTGTGACGGGACCGCGACGCAGGGTCAGGCCGTCCAGACCGCCCAGGCGCCGGGCTCGATCCACCACGACCGCTTCCGGCTCAGCTCTCCCTCGACGCCGTCGTCGAGGTAGGGCACCTTCTCGTCCCGGGGGACGACGGCGACGGCCCGGCCGCGGGCCCGGCGTACCTCGAACCGGACCTTCCTCCTGCCCAACGCCGAGCGGGTGACCACGGGCACGGCCACCGCCACCTCGACGAGGCCGTCGGCCGGGTCGGGGGCGGTGAGCAGCGGCAGGCCGTCCAGCTGGGCGTACCCGCCGGCGTTGCCGACCGCGCAGGCCAGGATCGGGTCCTCGCCGTGGGAGAGCACCGCGTCGTCCACCTCGATCCGGCCACGCCAGTGCAGCGGCCGGCCGGCGTCGTCGGCGGCGCCGAGCAGCGCGCCGTCCAGGGTCACCGAACCGCCGTCGTTGCGCAGCAGGTCCAGCCGGCGCGGGGTGCCGTCGAGCACCGCGGCGGCCACCGCCGCCGGATCCCGGGGCAGGCCGAGCTGCGCGGCCAGGTCACGCTGTGTGCCACTCCGCGCCGGATCGAGCGGGAGTACGCCCACCGGCGGCAGGTCCGGCACCGTCCGGTTGCCGGGCAGTTCGGCGGGGCGTCGGCTGGGCGGCGGGGCGTACCGGCGGACCAGCCGCCGCACGACGGCCCGTAGCTGTGCGTCACTGGCCGTGGCGACGACCAGCCGGGTCTTGGAGTCGGGGTCGGGCCAGGTCAGGCCGTCCGGGCGCGGCGGCCCGTCCAGCCGGGCCAGCACCTCGTCGACCTCGGCGTCCGAACGGGCGGTCACCGTCTCCACCCGCGCGCCCCGGGCGGTCAACGCGTCCGCGCAGGCCAGCACCGGTACGCGCGGCGTCTCGCAGCGCTCGTCGGCGGTCTTCGCAGCGGCCCCGTCGGTGTTCTTCGCGGCCACCCCGTCGGCGTTCTCCGGGGCGGCCCCGTCGGCGCCACCGCAGCAGGCTCCGCCGCTGCCGCAACCGCCGCCGGGAGCGTCCCGCTCCGAGCCGAGGGTGAGCAGCACCACGTCGTACACGAAGGAGCCTCCTGCTTCTCGACGAACCCCTGCCGGTCCCGCCGTCACTACTTGTTAGCCTGACACCCCGGGCTCGCTGACCGGTCGCCACCTGGCACCCGAGCCTTCTGGAGGCGAGAAGATGCCAGCGATCGTGCTGCTCGGTGCCCAGTGGGGCGACGAGGGCAAGGGCAAGGTTACCGACCTGCTCGGTGGGCGGGTCGACTACGTCGTGCGCTACTCCGGCGGCAACAACGCCGGGCACACCGTGATCACCCCCGACGGGCAGAAGTACGCGCTGCACCTGATGCCGTCGGGCGCGCTCTCCCCGAGCGCGATGATCGTCATCGGCAACGGCGTGGTGGTCGACCCGAAGGTGCTGCTGGAGGAGATCGACGGCCTCGCCGAGCGGGGCGTGGACGTCTCCCGGCTGCGCATCTCCGGCGACGCGCACCTGATCATGCCGCACCACCGGGCGCTGGACCGGGTGGTCGAGCGCTACCTGGGCAGCTCCCGGATCGGCACCACCGGCCGGGGCATCGGTCCCGCGTACGGCGACAAGGTCGCCCGGATGGGCATCCGGCTACAGGACCTGCTCGACCCGGGCATCCTGCGCAAGAAGCTGGAGCTGGCGCTCCGCGAGAAGAACCAGCTGCTGTTCAAGATCTACAACCGCAAGGCGATCGACGTCGAGGAGACGGTCGAGGAGTACCTGCGGTACGCGGAGCGGCTGCGGCCGTACATCGCCGAGACCCGGGTCATGCTCTGGGACGCGCTGGACCGCGGCGAGACGGTGCTGCTGGAGGGCGCCCAGGCCACCATGCTCGACATGGACCACGGCACGTACCCCTTCGTCACCTCGTCGAACCCGACGGCCGGCGGCGCGTGCGTGGGCGCGGGCATCCCGCCGACCGCGATCACCAGGGTCATCGCGGTGAGCAAGGCGTACACCACCCGGGTGGGCGCGGGCCCGTTCCCGACCGAGCTCTTCGACGACAACGGCCGGCACCTGGTCAAGATCGGCCACGAGTACGGCACCACCACCGGCCGGGAGCGCCGGGCCGGCTGGTTCGACGCCGTCGTCGCCCGGTACGCCTGCCGCCTCAACGGCGTCACCGACCTGGTCGTCACCAAGCTGGACGTCCTCACCGGCCTGCCCAAGGTCCCGATCTGCGTCGGCTACGAGATCAACGGCGAGCGCTTCGACGACATGCCGATGACCCAGACCGACTTCCACCACGCCAAGCCGATCTACGAAGAACTCGACGGCTGGTGGGAGGACATCACCAAGGCGCGCACCGAGGACGAACTCCCCGAGAACGCGAGACGCTACATCGCGCGCATCGAGGAACTCGTAGGCACCCGCGTCAGCGTCGTCGGCGTGGGCCCCGGCCGCGAGGAAAACGTCCTCCGCCACCCCCTCCTCCCCTAACCCCCGGCCCCCCCGGCCCCCGCCCCCCCGCCCCCCGCCCAACGCCCCGTTGATCATGAAGTTGGCGTCTAAATCCGCTCTGGATCTGACGCCAACTTCATGATCAACGACGGCTGCGAGCCCCTGAAGGGGGTTTTCCACAGCGTTGTCCACAGGGGTGGTGGGTTTGGGTAGGGGTCGGTGAGGGTGGGCGGATGGCCGATCCCCGAGTGGTGTTGGACGGGCTTGCCGTCGCGCCTGGCGAGATGGTGACGCTGAGTCGGGCACTGGCTCTGGGGTTCACCCGGGACCAGGTTCGCCACTTCGCCCGTTCAGGGCGATGGACGAGGGTGGCACGGGGCTGCTTCGTGCCGGTTCCCGGCTGGGACGTGGCCTCGCTTCGTCGGGCGCGGATCCGAGCCGCCGTCGCGAGTCTCGGTCCGGATGCGGTGGCCGTGCTGGGTACCGCCGCAGAACTGCACGGGATCGGCGGGCTGCCCCGGACCGCGGCCGTGCACGTCTCGCTACCGGGACGTCGCTCCCGTCCGCTGCGCCGTACGGATCCGAACCTGGTGGTACATCAGTTCGTGCTCCAGCCGTCGCACATCGGTACGCTCGCCGGCGTTCCCGCCACCACTCCGGTGCGTACGGTGGCGGATCTCCTCCTCCGGGTGGGTCGCTATCCGGCCGTGTGCCTCGTGGATTCGGCACTGAACCGGCGGCTGTTCACGGAGCCGGATCTCGGCGCGGTCGCCGCCCTTCTCGCCCGTCGCCGAGGCGCCGTATCGGCCAGGAAGTGGCTGGTGGAGGCGGACGGTCGAGCTCAGTCGCCGTTGGAGACCCGGGCTCGGTTGCGGTGTGTGGACGGCGGCGTGCCGCCGGACGTGCTCCAGGTCGAGGTCAGGGACGCGGACGGTTACCTTCTGGGGGTCGGTGACCTGGGTTGGCGGGCCAGGCGACTGATCGCGGAGGCGGACGGCAGGGCGGCGCACGGCAGCGCCCGTGCGCTCTTCGAGGACCGCCGTCGCCAGAACCGCCTGGTCAACGCCAGCTGGACGATCCTCCGCTTCACCTGGTCCGACACTCTCCACCCCGACTACATCCCCCATGTCGTCCGCCAAGCGCTGCAGGCGTCCACACGCAATCGATCATGAAGTTGGCGTCGGGCGGTGCGCAATGTGAGACGCCAACTTCATGATCAACGGGGTGGGGGTGGGAGGTCAGTAGGATGCGGGGTCGTGCGGGTTCTTTTGGTGGGTGGTGGGGGGCGGGAGCATGCGCTCGCGCTCGGGTTGGCCTCCGACGAGGCCGTCGAGGCGTTGATCGCGGCTCCGGGCAATCCGGGGATCGCGAGCGTGGCGGAGCTGCGGGAGCTGGATGCGGCCGATCCGGCGGCGGTCGCGGCGCTCGCCGTGGACGTCCGCGCCGACCTGGTGGTGGTCGGGCCGGAGGCGCCGCTGGTGGCGGGGGCCGCCGACGCGGTACGCGCCAAGGGGATCGCCGTGTTCGGGCCGTCCGCCGAGGCGGCCCGGCTGGAGGGGTCGAAGACGTTCGCGAAGGACGTGATGACCGCCGCCGGGGTGCCGACCGCCCGCGCGTACACCTGCACCGACGCGGCGAGCACCGCCGCGGCGCTGGACGAGTTCGGCGCGCCGTACGTGGTGAAGAACGACGGGCTCGCCGCCGGCAAGGGTGTCGTGGTGACCGACGACCGGGCCCGGGCGTTGGAGCACGCCGCCGAGTGCGGCCGGGTGGTGGTCGAGGAGTACCTCGCCGGCCCCGAGGTGTCGCTCTTCGTGGTCACCGACGGCGAGGCGGCCGTGCCGCTGCTGCCGGCACAGGACTTCAAGCGGGTGGGTGACGGCGACACCGGTCCGAACACCGGCGGCATGGGGGCGTACGCGCCGCTGCCGTGGGCGCCGTCCGGCCTGGTCGACGAGGTGATGCGGGACGTCGTGCACCCCACCCTGGCCGAGATGCGCCGCCGGGGCACCCCGTTCGCCGGCCTGCTCTACGTCGGTCTGGCCATCACCGCCGCCGGACCGCGGGTGATCGAGTTCAACGCCCGGTTCGGCGATCCGGAGACCCAGGTCGTACTCGCGTTGCTGGAGACGCCGCTGGCCGGGCTGCTGCACGCGGCGGCGACCGGCACGCTGGCCGCGCACCCGCCGCTGCGCTGGCGGGACGGCGCGGCGGTGACCGTCGTGGTCGCCGCCGAGGGCTACCCGGCGGCGCCGCGCTCCGGCGACCCGATCACCGGCGCGGACCGCCCGGGCGTCATCCACGCCGGCACCCGCCGCGACCCCGACGGCACGTTGCGCTCCGCCGGGGGCCGGGTCCTCTGCGGTACGGCCACCGGCGCCGACCTGGCCGCCGCCCGGGACGCCGCCTACGACCTGGTACGCGCCATCGAGCTGGCCGGTTCGCACCACCGCACCGACATCGCCGCCGCCGCGATCGACTCCCGGATCGTCCTGCCCGCCTGACCCGTCGTGTCCCGGGCGGTGCCGCCCACCGCGGCGTCGCCCGGGACGTGCCGGCTCAGAGCAGTCCGAGCGCGGCGCCGATGACCCGCTCGGCGGTCCGGCTCAGCTCCTCCCCCTTGGCGTCGGTGCCGGTGATCGAGTACTCCACCCGGAACCGACCGTCCCGGGTGGCTGCCACCGCCGCGAGATAGCCGTACCGGGAACCGGTCTTGATCCACAGGATCTCGCCGGCCGGCAGCGGGTAGGCGGTGAGACCCGCGCTGTAGCGGGCGGGTCCGCCGGAGACGTCGTGGACGGCCGGCAGCGTGAACATCTCGGGGAGCTGGGCGGCCGGCACCACCCGACCGGCGAACAGCGCGGTCATGAAGCTGTCCAGGTCGGCCAGACTGGAGATGAGGTTGCCGGCGGCCGGCGTGAACGTCTGGCTCCACACGGTCGCGTCCACCAGCTCGGTACGACCGTCCCGGACGACGGCCTGGTAGCCGTGCGCGTGCGGGCCGCGGATGCGCGGATCGTCACCGGGGGCGTACGTTTCGTGCAGACCGAGCGGGCGGGCGATCCGCCGCTGGATCTCCTGGGCGTACGAGTGGCCGGTCACCTTCTCGATGAGCATGCCGGCGACGATGTAGCCCGCGTTGGTGTAGCGCTGCCGGCTCCCGGGCTCGAACTCCCGGGGGTTGCGCAGGCCGAGCCGGACCAGCTGTTCCGGGCTCCAACGGTCGTACCGGTGGGCGAGCTGCCAATCGATGCCCTCGTCGGGCGGACTGGCGCTGGGTAGCCCGCTGGTGTGGTTGAGCAGTTGCCGGACGGTCACGGCCGGGTAGCCGGCGGGCAGCAGGCCGGGTAGTAGCTGCTGCACGGTGTCGTCCAGCTCGATCCGATCCTCGGCGGCGAGTTGCAGCACCACCGCCGCGGTGAAGACCTTGGTGACGCTGCCGACCCGGAACCGGGCGTGCGGTGGCACCGGCGCCTGACTGCGCAGGTCCCGGACGCCACTGCTGCCGGTCCAGCAGCCGGCGGGGGTGATCACCCGGACCTGGGCGCTGGTCGCGTCGGCGTCGGGAAGCCCGCCGATCGCCTCGCGGAGCGGGCCGGTGGGCAGGGTGCCCGGCCGGCAGCCGTCGACGACGGGTAGGGCGGACGCGGCCCGGGCGGGCGGCGCGAGGGTCAGCGTGACGGCGAACGCCAGGCCGGCGGCGGCCACGCGATGGAGGATCGTCATGCTGGCAGCCTGCCGCCGTCGGTGACCGCCGGCATCGGGGAGACCTCCGGACCGGACCCCGACCGTCCATTCAGGGATGTCCCGGTCAGGCGTGGTGGCGGCGCAGCTGTCGTGCGAGGACCGCGCCGGTGGCGCTCGTCGGGCCGGCTACCGCTGTTCGGCGGGGTCGCGGGGGCCGGTGGGGATCGACTGCTCGCCGACCGGCAGCGCCGGTTCGGCCGTCTCGCCGGGCGGGGCGGGCGGGTACAACGGCTCGGAGTCCAGCTCGCGCAGCACCGGCAGCAGGGCGGCGACCACGGCGGCGGCCAGCACCGACCCGGCCAGCCAGAGGAACGCCGTCCGGATGCCCAGCGCCTCGACGAGCGGGCCGGCGAGCAGGTAGCCGGCCGGTCCTGCCGCGTACGCGAAGGAGGTCACCACCCCGACCACCCGGCCGCGCAGCCGCTCCGGGGTGCGGGTCTGCATGGCGTAGTTGGAGAGCGGCCCGACCGGCCCGTACGCGATCCCGACCAGCGCCGCGCAGGCGAGCATGGCCGGGTACGGCGGCAGGAACGCCAGGCCGAGCAGGGCGCCGCCGGTGGCCACCAGCGCCACCGCGAGGAGGGTGCGGCGGCGGATCAGCCGACCGGCCACGCTGGAGGCGAGCGAGCCGACCACGGTGCCGATGCTCATCGTCATCAGGATCGAGCCCAGCCGCGCCGGCTGGCCCTGCTCGACGAACCACGCCGGCAGCAGCACCCCCTCGACGGGCAGGTAGAGCGCCACCAGCACCATCATGATCAGCGCGATGGCACGCAGCAGCGGATCCCGCCAGACGAACCGGAGCCCCTCCACGGTTCCCGTCCAGAGGCCGGCCGGGGGCTTCTTGGGGCGGCCGGCGCCGGGCAGCCGGACGGCCGCGACGAGCAGCACCGCCAGGGCGAAGCCGGCGGCGGTGACCCAGAGCGTGTTGCCCGGACCCACGACGGCGATGAGCACGCCACCGACGCCGGGGCCGAAGAGGAACGCCAGGCCCCAGACCGCCTTGTGCACGCCGTTGGCCTGCTCGAGGCGCCAGCCGGCGGCCTGCGCGGCGGCGGGGAGCATCGTCTCCCGGGCGGCCAGCCCCGCCGGGTCGAAGACGGCGCCGAGGGCGGCCAGCACGACGACCCAGCCGATGTTCAGCCCGAGCAGGGCGTCCACCACCGGGATCAGCGCGACCGAGATGGCGGAGAGGGCGTCGGACACCACCGCCGTACGCCGCCGGCCGATCAGGTCGACGACGGTGCCGGAGAAGAGGCTGGAGACCAGCAGGGGCAGTGCGGTGGCGGCGGCGACGACACCCGCGGCGGTGGCGCTGCCGGTGCGTTCCAGCACCAGCCAGGGCAGCGCCACGGTGGCCACCCCGTTGCCCGCCCCGGAGAGCAGGGTGGCCGCCTCGAGCAGCACGAGCGGCGTACGGCGACGCGTCCCGTCGGTGGTCATGGTGTTCCCGGCTTCAGGCATCATCGTCGATCGACCCTAGCCAGAATCCACCAAAGTGGATAGTCCTGCCGGTCAGCCGTAGTAGCGGCGCAGCTCCCGGGCGAGCACCTTGCCGGTGGCGTTGCGCGGCAGGTATTTCACGAAGACCACGTCCCGGGGTACGGAGAACCGGGCCAGGTAGTGCCGGACGTACTCGCGGACCGCCTCCGGGTCGAGCGTCTCGCCCGGTTGCAGGGCGAGGAACGCGGCGAGCCGCTGGCCGTACTCGTCGTCGGGGACCCCGATCACGGCCGCCTCGCGTACCTGGGGGAGCTGGGCGATCAGGTCCTCCACCTCGGACGGGAAGACGTTCTCCCCGCCGGAGACGATCATGTCGTCGGCCCGCCCGTCGACGAAGAGCAGCCCCTCGGCGTTGATCCGGCCCAGGTCGCCGGTGTCGAGCAGGCCGTCGTGGGTCTCCCGGCGTAGGCCGGAGGTGTAGCCCTCGAAAAGCATCTCGTTGCCGACCAGGATCCGGCCGACCCGCCCGTCCGGCACGGGCGCGCCGGTGTCGTCGAGGATCGCCAGCCGGGTGCCGTGCGGTGGCCGGCCGGCGGTGGTGGGCGCCTGCCGCAGGTCGGGCGGGGTGGCGATGGACGCCCAGGAGACCTCGGTGGAGCCGTACAGGTTGTAGAGGACGTCACCGAAGGTGTTCATGAACCGGTGGGCCAGCCCGCCGGGCAGCGCGGACCCGCTGACCGCGACCACCTTCAGCGTCGGCCGGGGGTCCGGGATCGGCACCTCCAGCAGCCGTTGCAGCATCACCGGTACGGCGAAGAGCGCGTCGCAGCCCTGGGTGCCGAGCGCGGTGAGGGTGGCGGCCGGGTCGAAGCGGCGGTGCAGCACGATGGTGGCCCGCAGCGCGAAGGAGACCTGGAGGGCGGCGTACCCCCAGGTGTGGAAGAGCGGCGCGGCGATCATCACCCGGTCCCGGGCGTGCAGCGGGATCCGGTCGATGATGGAGACCAGCGGGCCGAAGCCGTTGGGGGTGGGGCGGCGGGCGCCCTTGGGGGTGCCGGTGGTGCCGGAGGTGAGCACGATGATCCGCCCGTCCCGCTCCGGCGGTTGCAGCTCACCCGGGGGCGCTGCGGTCACCAGGTCGGCCAGGGCCCGCTCGTCTATCCGGGGCAGTTCGGCGGGGAGCCCGAGCAGCCGCTCGGTGAAGTCGTCGTCGTGCACCAGCACCCGCAGCGCCTGTTCCTCGGCCACGGTGGCCAGCTGGGCGGCGGAGAGCCCGGTGTTGACCAGCACCGCGTCCGCGCCGAGCAGGGTCGCAGCCACCACCGTCTCGATCAGCCCGTGGTGGTTGCGGCAGAGCACACCGACCCGGTCACCGGCCTGCACGCCGAGCCCGGCCCGCAGCGACCGGGCCACCCGTTCGGAGCGGTCGAGCAGCTCCTGGTAGGTCAGCTCGGCGCCGTGCTCGTCGATGACGGCGGGGCGGCCGGGGTCGCGGGCGGCGGCCTGGCGCAGTTCGCCGGCGAGACTCCAGCCCCATCTGCGCAGCGCGCCGAGTTGGGAGGCGACCCGGACGGGCCGGCCGGGGGTGAGCAGCCCGCGACGCGTCAAGGTGGCGACGACGAACGGCAGGTCCATGGCCGTGAGCCTCCTCGGGGGTGCGGGAAGGCCCGGCCGGGGCCCTCCGGGGGCGTCGTCTTCCGATCATGCCCGCTGGCCCCGCGGGGGCGCAGGGTGCCGTGGGCCGTCCCACGCCGATGATCACTCTCCGTCATGGAGGTGGTCACCCTCCGGCTCGGCGGGTGGGCCGAGCCGGAGGGTCAGCGGATCTGGACGCCCGAGATGGCCCGGGAGACGACCAGTCGCTGGATCTCGGAGGTGCCCTCGAAGATGGTGTAGATCTTGGCGTCCCGGTACCACCGCTCGACCGGGTGGTCGCGCAGGAAGCCGGCGCCGCCGAGCAGCTGCACCGCCTTCTCGGTGACCGACACGGCGACCTCGCCCGCCTTCAGCTTGGACATCGAGCCCTCGCCCGCGGTGAAGGGCCGGTTGTTGCGACCCATCCAGGAGGCCCGCCAGACCAGCAGCCGGGCCGCGTCGATCTCGGTACGCATGTCGGCCAGCGCGAACGCGACCGCCTGGTTGGCGATGATCGGCCGGCCGAACTGGACGCGCTCCTTCGCGTAGTCCAGGGCGTACTCGTAGGCGGCCCGGGCGACGCCGAGCGCCTGCGCGCCGACGGTCGGCCGGGAGAGCTCGAAGGTCCGCATGGCGGCCTGGCCGGCGGCGCGCTGCCCGGACCGGGCCCGGGCCAGCCGCTCGTCCAGGGCCTCCTTCTCGCCGAGCAGGCAGCGGCCGGGCACCCGGACGTCGTCGAGGAAGACGTCGGCGGTGTGCGAGGCGCGCAGCCCCAACTTGCGCAGCTTGCGGGTGGCGGCGAGCCCGGGCGTCCCCGGCGGTACGACGAAGGCGGCCTGCCCGCGCGAGCCGAGGGTGGGGTCTACCGAGGCGGTGACCACGTGCACGGCGGCGATCCCGCCGTTGGTGGCGTACGCCTTCTGGCCGCTCAGCACCCACTCGTCGGTGGCCTCGTCGTAGCGGGCCCGGGTGCGCATGGCCCCGACGTCGGAGCCGGCCTCGGGTTCGCTGGTGCAGAAGGCGGCCACGGCCGGTTCGTCCACCGTGCCGAAGCACTGCGGCACCCACTCGACGAGCTGGTCGGGGGTGCCGGCGCCGAAGATGGCGGCGACCGCGAGGGAGGTGCCGAAGATGCTCATCCCGATGCCGGCGTCGCCCCAGAAGAGCTCCTCGCTGGCGATCGGGAGGGAGAGGCCGGTGGGGTCGGCCCAGCAGGTGGCGAGGAACTCGAAGCCGTAGAGCCCGACCTTCGCCGCTTCCTGGACGATCGGCCAGGGAGTCTCCTCCCGGGCGTCCCACTCGGCCGCGGCCGGGCGCACGACCTCGGCGGCGAAGCCGTGCACCCAGTCGCGGAGGTCCCGCTGTTCCTCGTTCAGGTCTAGCGAGAACTCGGCCATGATCAGGCCTTGGGGATGTCGAACAGGTTCGCGATGTTGGCGGCCAGGCCCAGGTCGCCCTTGGCCTTCAGCTTGCCGGTCATGAACATCATCACCGGGTTGGCGCCACCGGAGACGATCTTGAGGAACTCGACCGGGCCCATGGTGAGGCTCAGCTTCGGGTCACGGGTGGCGCCCTCGTTGACCGTGCAGGTGCCGTTCTCGACGACGACCTCGTAGGTGTCGGTGCCACCGTCGGGGCGGCCGGTGATGTTCCAGTGGATCACCGCGTTGGTGTTGCCGGCCTTCTCCGGGCGGAACAGCGACGGCATCCGGCCGAAGACCTCGCTGAGGATCTTGCCGCGGGCGTCGCCGGACATCACCTGGGCGATCTTGTCGTCCGGGGTGGTCTTGACCAGCTGGGCGAACTCCTTGGGCCCGACGTTGGCGAAGTTGGCCGGGTCGAAGTCAGTCATGGGGGAGACACCTTCCGGGGCAGGCGATTTGGTTACTGAAGCGTAACCTTACGCACGAGTAGGTATGCTGGCAAGAGTGTCCAGCACACCCGCCTACAAGCGCCTGCCCCGCGCCGTACGCGAGCAGCAGATGCTCGACGCGGCGGTCAAGGTCTTCTCCCGCCGCGGCTTCCACGCCGCCAGCATGGACGAGATCGCCGACGACGCCGGCATCTCCAAACCCATGGTCTACGCCTACCTCGGGACCAAGGAGGAGCTCTTCGTCGCCTGCCTGCACCGCGAGGGCACCCGGATGACGGAGGCCATCGCCGGGGCGGCCGCCCCCGACCTCCCCGCCGACGTCCGGCTCTGGCGCGGGCTGCGCGCCTTCTTCGGCTTCGTCGGCGCCCACCGGGACGGCTGGGCCGTGCTCTACCGGCAGGCCCGCGGCTCCCAACCGTTCGCCGGCGAGCTGGCCACCATGCGCGCCCGACTGGTCGAGGTGGTCGCCGGGATGCTCGGCCACGCGCTGCGCGCCGAGGGGCGCGAGGTGGGCGAGACCGAGCTGGAAGTGGTCGCGTACGCCCTGGTGGGCGCCTCGGAATCGCTCGCCGACTGGCTCGCCGACCACCCCGAGGCCGACCCGGAGAAGACCGCCACCCGGATGATGAACGCCGCCTGGCTCGGTGCCGGCCGACTCCTGCACGGCGCCACCTGGCACCCGCCCCAGGTGTAAGGAAGGGCCCCTTCTTAACGCCTTCTGCATAGCAGGGGGCCCCTGTTAACACCGGGCGGTGATCGGTGCGGCTCAGCGACGCGGGGCGGCGCGGGCCCGAGCCCGGCGGTGGGCCCAGCGGAGCACCTCGAAGATGCCGGAGACGGCCACCGACAGGCCGACGCCGACCAGCAGCCCCTTGACCGGGTCCCGTTCGAAGGCCAGCCCGCCGAAGTAACCGAGCAGCCCGCAGTAGAGCGCCCACGTCCCGCAGGCCAGCAGGTCGTACCCGAAGAAGGAGCGCAACGGATAGCGGACCGCGCCCATGGTCAGGGTGACCGCGGTCCGGCCGCCGGGCACGTAGCGGGCGGTGGTCAGGATCATCCCGCCGCGCCGGTCGACGGCCCGGCGGGCCCACTCGGAGCCCGACCGGCGCCGGCTGTCCGCCGGCAGCCGGGCCAGCCGGTGCGCCCCGCCACCCCGGCCGATGCCGTAGGAGACGTGGTCGCCGGCGAGCGCCCCGACCGCCGCCGCGACGATCACCCCGGCAAGGTGCGGCTCGCCGCCCGCGGCGAAGACCGCCGCCGTGATCACCACGGTCTCCCCGGGTACGGCGGGGAAGAACGCGTCGACCGCGGTGACCGCGATGATCACCAGGTACACCCACGGCGACGTCACCGTCTGGTGCAGCAGGTCGAGCACGTCCCCCATGCCCTCATGCTTCTGCCCGGGGGTGTTAAGAGGGGGCCCTTCCTCTACAAAAGGCGTTAAGCGGGGGCCCCTCCTTCGGTCTGGACGGTGCCGGCGAGGTGCGGCCGGCCGTCCCGCGCCGCGTGCAGCCCAAAACTCCAGCCGCCGTCCACCGGCGCGGCGCTGAACGCCACCGTCGAGGGCAGCGGCACCGGCAGCTTGAACGCCACGTCGACCGTGTACGCCTCCGGCAGCCGGTTCTCCAGCGCCGCCAGGCAGCGCGCCTTGCTCCACATGCCGTGCGCGATCGGGCGCGGGAACCCGAACAGCCGGGCACCGAGCCGCGAGGTGTGGATCGGGTTGTGGTCGCCGGAGACCCGTGCGTAGTCGGTGCCCACCCGCGGGGTGAGCGGCCAGCGGGCGGTGTCGGCCGGCGCCGCGGGCCGGTCGCCCCGGTCGCCACCGCCGGCCCTGTTCTCCCGGCTGAGGTACGTCGAGACGCCCCGCCACACCTCCTCGCCGGCCACCGACGCGACCAGCACCACGTCGAGCTGCCGGCCCCGGTCGTGCGGGCGCAGGTTCTCGGCGTACGTGACGAAGTCCAGCGTGTCGCCCGCCTCGACCGGCCGGCGCACGGTGATCCGGTTGGCCACGTGCACGATCCCGGTCAGCGGCACCGGGAAGTCCCGCGCCGTCATCAGCCGCAGCGACAGCGGAAAACCCAGCACGTGCGGGTACGTCCCGGGCAGCCGGTCGGCCAGCCGGAAGCCGCAGACCCGGTCGTAGTCGGCCAGGTGGGCCCGGTCGACGGCGACCCCGTGCACGGCCAGCTCGACGGCGGGGATCCGGTCGCCGCGCCGGCCGCCGAGGCCGGGCAGCGCGCCGAGCAGCGCCCGCCGGTACAGCGCGCCGGCGGCGGGCAGCTGGAGCAGCGCGACCCGTTCCGGCCCGGCCGGCGCTGCGGTCTTGAGGTGCGCCGACAGGTCCTGGGTGGCGTAGGCGGAGAGGTCGTGGGTGGCCTCGACGCTCACGTCGTGCCCGTCCGGCTCGCGGGCCGGCGGCCGGGGCAGGCCGGGACCCGAGATCACCTGGGTGGGGCCGTCGATCAGGTCGTGGACCGACAGTTCCTCGGCGGGACCGTCCTCGGACCGGCGCTTCCGGATCGCCATCACGCCCCCAACAGGCTCTGGCCGCAGACCCGTACGACGTTACCGCTGACCGCGCCGGAGGCCGGCCAGGCCAGCCAGCCGATCGCCTCGGCCACGTCGACCGGCAGGCCGCCTTGGGACATGCTGTTCATCCGGCGACCCGCCTCGCGCAGCGCCAGCGGGATCCGGGCGGTCAGCCGGGTCTCGATGAAGCCGGGGGCGACGGCGTTGACGCTGACCTGCCGCTCACGCAGGACCGGGGCCAGCGAGTCGACCAGTCCGATCACGCCGGCCTTGCTGGTGGCGTAGTTGGTCTGGCCCCGGTTGCCGGCGATGCCGGCGATCGAGGAGACCGCGACGATCCGCCCGCCGGCGGGGATCAGGTCGCGCTCCAGCAGCACGTCGTTGATCCGCTCCTGGCTGGAGAGGTTGACGTCGATGACCTGGTCCCACCGGTCGGCGTCCATCCGGCCGAGGGTCTTGTCCCGGGTGATGCCGGCGTTGTGCACCACCACGTCGACCCGGCCGTGCCGGGCGGCCAGGTGATCGGCGAGCCGGGTCGGGGCGTCCGGGGTGGTCAGGTCGAGCTGCACGGCGGTGCCGCCGATCTCGTTGGCGACCGCGGCGAGGGCGTCGCCGGCCGCCGGGACGTCCAGCGCCACCACCTGGGCGCCGTCGCGGGCGAGCACCTTGGCCAGCGCCGCGCCGATGCCCCGGGCCGCGCCGGTGACCAGGACGACCTGGCCGTCGAGCGGGCGGTTCCAGTCGGCCGGGGCGGTCGCCGTGCCGGCGCCGACCCGGACCACCTGCCCCGAGACGTACGCCGACCGGCCGCCGAGCAGGAAGCGGAGCGTGGACTCCAGGCTGGTCAGGGTGCCGGCGTCGCCGTCGCGCGTCACGTACACCAGCTGGGCGGTGACGCCCCGGCCGAACTCCTTGCCGATGCTGCGGGTCAACCCCTCCAGGGCCCGCTGGGCGGTGGCCTCGCGCGGGGTGGCGCACTCGGTCGGCGGGGTGCCCAGCACGATCACCCGGCCGCTGGGCAGCACCGAACGCGCGTGCGGGTGGAAGAAGTCGTAGAGCTGGCGCAGGCCGGTGGAGTCGGTGATCCCGCTGGCGTCGTAGACCAGCGCGCCGTACCGCTGGGGGGTGCCGTCGGCGGCGGTGGTGCCGGCGACCGGGTCACGTGGCTCGACCCCGGCGAAGGTCAGGATCTTGGTGACCGGTTCGGCGAGCCGGCCGCCGTCGGCCGCGCCCACCAGGGCGGGACCGGGCAGCAGCGGATCGCCGGGGGTGTGTCGGCGCAGCCGAGGTGGGTCGGGCAGGCCGAGGCGCTTCACCAGCGCACGGCCGGCCCCCGATTGGACGAAGCTCGCGTACCTGTCGGTCATAGGCGTAGCCTACTGGCGAGTAGGTTCAGGGCAAACCTTTCAGGAGGCGGGATCGTGCAGAACATCCGGCGGGTCGCGGTCATCGGCGGCAACCGCATCCCCTTCGCCCGCTCCAACTCCCGGTACGCCGGCGCGTCCAACGCCGACATGCTCGGCGCCGCCCTCGACGGGCTGGTCGCCCGGTTCGGCCTGGCCGGGCAGCGGGTCGGCGAGCTGGTCGCCGGGGCCGTCCTCAAGCACGCCAAGGACTTCAACCTGGCCCGCGAGGTGGTGCTCGGCTCGAAGCTCGACCCGCACACCCCCGCGTACGACATCCAGCAGGCCTGCGGCACCGGGCTGGAGGCCGCCATCCTGGTCGCCAACAAGATCGCCCTCGGGCAGATCGACGTCGGCGTCGCCGGCGGAGTCGACACCACCTCCGACGCCCCGCTCGCGGTCAACGAGGACATGCGACGCACCCTGCTCAAGCTCAACAGCGCCCGCACCCTCGGCGAACGGCTGAAGATCGCCGCCAAGCTCCGCCCGCACCAGCCGTTCAAGCCGGAGATCCCGCGCAACGCCGAGCCGCGTACCGGGCTGTCCATGGGCGAGCACGCCGCCCGCACCGCGCTGCGCTGGGAGATCGACCGGCAGTCCCAGGACGAGCTGGCGCTCCGCTCGCACCAGCGACTCGCCGCCGCGTACGAGAAGGGGTTCTTCGACGACCTGGTCACCCCCTACCTGGGGCTCACCCGCGACCAGAACCTGCGACCGGACACCAGCCTGGAGAAGCTCGGCTCGCTCAAGCCGGTCTTCGGCAACCGGGGCCCGGACGCCGACCGGGCCACCATGACCGCCGGCAACTCCTCCCCGCTCACCGACGGCGCGTCCACGGTGCTGCTCGCCTCCGAGGAGTGGGCGCGCGAGCACCACCTGCCGGTGCTGGCCTGGTTCTCCTGGTCGGAGAACGCCGCCGTCGACTTCGTGCACGGCGACGAGGGACTGCTGATGGCCCCCGCGTACGCGGTGCCCCGGATGCTGGCCCGGGCCGGGCTGACTCTCCAGGACTTCGACTACTACGAGATCCACGAGGCGTTCGCCTCGCAGGTGCTGGCCACCCTGGCCGCCTGGGAGTCGAAGGAGTTCTGCTCCGACCGGCTCGGCCTGGACGCCCCACTCGGCGCGATCGACCGGGACAAGCTCAACGTCAACGGCTCCTCGCTGGCGGCCGGGCACCCGTTCGCGGCGACCGGCGGCCGGATCGTGGCCACGCTGGCCAAGCTGCTCGCCGAGAAGGGCAGCGGACGCGGGCTGATCTCCATCTGCGCGGCGGGCGGGCAGGGCGTGACGGCCATCCTGGAGCGCTGACGGCCTCCGGGCAGCGGCTTGCCGCCGGTTGCGGCGAGCTCTGGCCGGAATGCGGACGCCCGCCCGGCTGGTGTGCCGGGCGGGCGTCGGGTGGTGCGGGTGGGTCAGCCGAGGGTGAACTTCTCCCAGAGGCCGATGGTGGTGCGGTTGGCGATCAGGGGTTTGGTGCCGGCGCTGTCGGCGGTGATGATGCGGTTGTTGGCGGCGGCGCGCAGGCTGACGGTGCCGTCGGTGTTGTGGAGGATGGTGAAGGTTTCCCACTGGCCGATGCTGGTGCGGTTGGCGATCAGGGGCTTCGCGCCGCCGTTCTCGGCGGTGACGAAGCGGTTGTTGGCGCGGGAGAATAGCGCCCACTTGCCGCTGCCGAGGTTGACCAGGTCGTAGCGCTGCCAGGAGGAGACGGAGGTGTCCTTGGCGACCAGCCAGCTCTTGCCGCCGTAGGTGGAGGTGACGTAGCGCAGGTTGACCCGGGCCTTGAACCAGGAGTTCGCGTCGTTCACGCCGACCCGGTGGAACTTCTCGGCCACGCCGACGCTGGTCTTGTTCGCGTACAGGTAGCCGGTGGTGGCCACGCTGACGTACCGGCCGTTGGCGGTCGACTTCAGGCTGACCGTGCCTCCGGCGCCGGCGGTGAGGACGAAGCGCTGCGCGACCCCCACCTGAAGGCTGTTGAGCCGAAGCGGATCCGACCCGTTGGTGGTGAGGTAGCGCTGGGCCTGCTGGGAGAAGACCGCGACCTGCGCGTTGCCGGCGTCCACCAGGTCGAACTTGTCGGTCGAGTCCACGCCGTACCGGTTGGCCTGCACGAGCTCGCCGGCCGGCGCGACGTAGCGCAGGTTGTCGGCGGCGAGCAGGCTCACCGTGGAGATCCGGCGCAGCGCGCTCACCGTCTGGCTGGTCTCGCTCGTCGGGCCGGAGCTCGGGATGACCTTGACGGAGACCGTGTAGGTGCCGGGCAGCGGGTAGTAGCGCCGGGCGATCGGGGAGGCCTGGGTGATCACCGTGCCGTCGCCGAAGTCGAACCGGTACGACGCGATCGGGTAGGCGCCGGGCTTCGAGGCGCCCGCGTTCGCGATGACCGAGAGGGTCGCCGGGTCCACCGTGAGGGCGAGCGCGGCCGACGGAGTCGGGACGGCCTCGGTCGCGCCCCGGTCGGCGTACGCGATCGGGCCGGCGCCGGTGTTGGCCAGCCCGAGGTCGTCGATGCGGGCCACGCCCAGCCGGTCGGTCATCGGGTATCCCGGGGCGGCCGAGTTCGCCGAGTCCCGGTGGTTGGCCGGGTTGCTCCGGTCGTGGGCGGCCTTACCCGTGGCGGAACGGAAGGCGGCCAGGGTCAGATAGGTGCCGTTCCAGGAGTAGGCCTGGCCGGCGGGACCGGACACGTCGTTGTAGTCGACGACCGTGTTCACCGCGGAGTTGCCGGCGACGAGGATGGCCGCCCCGTACGTGGCGCAGTAGACGTTGCCGACGTCGCCCTCGGGTGACCTGTCGATGACGTTGTTCTGGACGATGACACCCGAGGAGTTGCCCTGGACCCGGATGCCGTCGCCGCAGTTGGTCGTCATGGAGTTGTTGACGATCGTGGTGCTGTCGGCGGAATTGGTGACGATGGCCGGGCGGCCCAGGAGAGTGTCGATGACGTTGTTCGCCACCACCGTGCGGGCCGCACCCGGTTCGATGCTGATCGCCCCGTCGCGGGACGCGTCCATCTCGTTGCCGATGATCTTGTTGTCGGAGCCGTAGACCAAGACCCCCGTGGAACGGCCGTCGCTGAAGCCGGAACCACCGAATCGGGAGGAGGTGACGGTCACGCCCGTGGTGGCGGCGTCCAGCCACACGCCGGTCCCGTAGGGCGACTCGATGGAGGACTTCTCCACCGTTGCGCCCCTGACGGCGGTGAAACTGATCGGTGCCTGGGCGTCCGGGGAGGCATGCGAGTTGTCGGCCGTGACGCCGCTGATTCGGATCCCCGACGCGTTCCGGACGTCGAGCGCCGGGACCCACCCCCACTGGTCGATCCGCAGGTTGCGGAGCACGACGTCGTGCTGACCGTCGATGACGAAACCGGAGTCGGGGCCGCCCCTCATCAGCGGTTGGTCGGCGCCGGTCCCGATCCCCTCGAAGGTGATCGGCTGGTCCGCCGTGCCGGACCTGGAGACGGTGACCCGCTCGGAGTAGGTGCCGGAGTTGATCCGGACCACCGTCCCGGCGGTCGCCGCCCCCGCGGCGGCGCCGATCGTGCAGAACGGGGCGCTCTGGCTGCCCGGGCCGGAGTCCGAGCAGGCGGTGGAGTTCTTGTCGACGTACAGGTAGGTGGGGTCGGCGGCCTGGGCCGGCGATGCGGCGAGCAGGGCGCCACCGGTGACCGCGACAGCGGTCAGGCCGGCGAGGGATGATCGGTGCATGGCGCTCCTCGATCGAGGGGAGGCGTCGTCGCGGTAGCAGACCGCGTGCTGTCTCTGCACAGGGATTCGTGGCCGGAGGACCGCCGCTCGCCCGGCGGGATGCCGGGCGGGCGGCGGGTGGTGCGGGTGGGTCAGCCGAGGGTGAACTTCTCCCAGAGGCCGACGGCGGTGCGGTTGGCGATCAGGGACTTCGCGCCGGCGCTGTCCGCGCTGACGTAGCGGTTGTTCGCGGCGGCCCGCAGGCTCACGGTGCCGTCGCTGTTGTGCACGACCGTGAACCGTTCCCACAGGCCGACGGTGGTGCGGGCGGCGATCAGCGGCTTGGCGCCGGCGCTCTCCGCGGTGACGAAGTGGTTGTTGGCGCGGGAGAAGAGCGCCCACCTGCCGCCGCCGAGGTTGACCAGGTCGAAGCGCTCGGCGGTGGAGACGGTGCTGCGATTGGCGATCAGCCAGCTCTGGCCGGCGTACGGGGCGGTGACGTAGCGGGAGTTCACCTTCGCCTTGAACCAGGAGTTCGCGTCGTTGACGCCCACCCGGTAGAACTTCTCGGCGATGCCGATGGTGGTCTTGTTGGGATAGAGGCCGCCGGAGTTCGCGACGCTGACGTACCGGCCGGTGGCGGCGTACCTGAGGCTGATGGTGCCGTCGGCGTTGGTGCTGATGGTGAAGCGTTCCTCCGCCCTCACCGACGAGCTGTCCAACCACATCGTGATGTCGTCGGTTCGCAGGTACCGTCGGTTCTTCTGCGAAAGGATCGCCACCTGCCCGTTGCCAGCGTCGGCGATGTCGAACTTGTCGGTCGAGTCAACCCCGAAACGGCTGGCGTCCGCGCCCGCCCAGGTCGGCTGCACGTAGCGGAGGTTTGCGGCTGACAGCAGGCTCACCGTGGAGATCCGCCGCAGGACGCTGACGTATCTGGAGTAGCTGCTCGTGGGACCGGCGGTCGGGACGACGGTGAGGTAGATCCGGTAGTCGCCCACGGTGGCGTACCGGTGGGTGGCGACCGGGGACGCCTGGGTGACCACGGTCCCGTCGCCGAAGTCGAACCGGTACGAGGCGATCGGGTACGAGCCGCGCGTGGAGCCGGACGCGTCGACGGTGACCGAACGAACGCCGAGGTCCAACGTCGTGGAGAAGACGGCGGTCGAAAGCCGGAGGAGCTCGGTCGCGCCCCGGTCGGCATACGTGATCGGACCGGCGCCGGTGTTCGCCACATCCGGGTCGTCGACGCGGGGCGTGCCCCTGCGGTCGGTGGCCTGATAGCCGGGAGCGGCCGAGTTCGCGGAGTCGGCGTCACCACCGGGCGGGTAGAACCCGGACCGGTCGTGGGCGCCCTGGCCGGTGCGAGTGCGCAACGTGGCGAGATCCATCAGGACGCCGCCCCAGGAGTAGTCCTTGCTGGGCAGCGAGCCGTGAATGGTGTTGTTGTAGTCGACCACGGTGTCGGTGACGGCCTCGTCGTGAACCGCCACCTCGGTGCCCTGCTGGGACGCGTAGTGGCAGGAGTTGGACCAGGTGACCCCGTTGTACCTCAGGACGTTGTTCTGCACCGACACCCCGGCCGAGGCCCCCTCGACCCGGATGCCGTCGCGGCAGCGTGCCCCGACGGTGTTGTTGGTGATCGCGGTGCCGGTGCCCGCGCGGTTGCGGATGCCGTACCCGGCGCCTCCGGAGATCGCGTTGTTCGCCACCACCGTGCCCGTCGCTCCGGGCTCGATCTCGACGGCGGCATCCGAGAAGCCGGCGACCGTGTTGTTGACGATCGTGTTTCGTGCCCCAGCCACCCGGATGCCAAAGCTGTCCGGAGTCTTGTCGTAGTTGCTGCTCCCGCCGACCGTGGAGCCGGTCAGCGTCACGCCGCTGGTCGTGGCGTCCAGAGCGATGCCGTTGACCAGCGGGCTGCCGTACACGCTGAGCTTCGTGAGGGAGGACGCGGCGACGGCGGAGAGCCGTACCGCGGGGACCGTCGCGCCGCCCGGCATGTTGAACCGCATCCCGTCGACCGTGACGGCCGAGGAGTCGCGGAGGTCGAGCGCGGGAGCCGCGCTCACCGAAACGGCCTGGAAGCCCAGGATCCTGACGTCGTGCTGGCCGTCGACGGTGATGCCGGCGGTCGCGCCGTACAGCTGGACGTTCTGACCACGGAAGGTGATCGGCTGGCCGGACGTGCCGGAGCTGCCGATGGTGACCCGCTCGCGGTAGAGGCCACCGGCGACCTCGACGGTCTGGCCGGCGGCGACCACCCCGGCCGCCGCGCCGATCGTGCAGTACGGCTGTTCCTGCGTCCCCGGACCGGTGTCCGAGCAGGCGGCCGAGCCCTGGGCGACGTAGAGGGTGCTGGCCTCGGCGGCCTGCGCCGGTGAGCCGGAGAGGAGAGTGCCGCCGGCCAGCGTCAGAGCGGCCAGGCCGGCGAGGGGGGTTTTGCGCATGGGCGTCCTCGACTGAGGAAGAAGAGAAGGTCGGCTCGCGCCGGACCGGTGATGCCAAAGATGATCACATGCTTTCCGTCGGCCCGCTGACCGCTACGACATTTCGGGCACAAGGCGTAGGCGGGAGCAGGGACGCCCGGCTCCACGCCGGGCCGCACCGCCGGGCTGGCGGGCGGGCCCATCGTGAAAGACTGAGGTACGTGACGATCCCGAACGTGCTCGCCAACCGGTACGCCTCCCCCGAGCTGGCCGCCCTCTGGTCGCCGGAGCAGAAGATCCGCCTGGAACGGCAGCTCTGGCTCGCCGTGCTCAAGGCCCAGCGGGACCTGGGCGTGCCGGTGCCGGACGGGGTGGTCGAGGCGTACGAGCGGGTGGTCGACGACGTCGACCTGGCCTCGATCGCCGAGCGGGAGCGGGTCACCCGGCACGACGTGAAGGCCCGGATCGAGGAGTTCAGCGCGCTCGCCGGGCACGAGCACGTGCACAAGGGGATGACCTCCCGGGACCTCACCGAGAACGTCGAGCAGCTCCAGGTGCGCCGCTCGCTGGAACTGATCCGGGACCGGGTGGTGGCCGCCCTGGCCCGGTTGGCCCGGCACGCCCACGAGTACTCCGGCCTGGTGATGGCCGGCCGGTCGCACAACGTCGCGGCGCAGGCCACCACGCTGGGCAAGCGCTTCGCGTCGGCCGCCGAGGAGCTGCTGATCGCGTACGAGCGGCTGTCCGACCTGATCGAGCGCTACCCGCTGCGCGGCGTGAAGGGGCCGGTGGGCACCGCCGCCGATCAGCTCGACCTCTTCGACGGCGACGCCGACAAGGTGGCCGAGCTGGAGCGCCGGGTCGCCGGGCACCTGGGCTTCGCGCGGGTGCTGGACAGCGTCGGCCAGGTCTACCCGCGGTCGCTGGACTTCGACGTGCTCTCCGCGCTGGCTCAGGTGGCCGCCGCCCCGTCGTCGCTGGCCACCACGATCCGGCTGATGGTCGGCCAGGAGCTGGCCACCGAGGGCTTCAAGCCCGGCCAGGTGGGCTCCAGCGCGATGCCGCACAAGATGAACACGCGTTCCTCCGAGCGGGTGAACGGCTTCGCGGTGATCATCCGGGGCTACCTGTCGATGGTCGGCGAGCTGGCCGGCGACCAGTGGAACGAGGGCGACGTCTCCTGCTCGGTGGTCCGCCGGGTCGCCCTGCCGGACGCGTTCTTCGCCGCCGACGGACTGTTCCAGACCTTCCTCACCGTGCTCGACGAGTTCGGGGCGTACCCGGCGGTGATCAACCGGGAGCTGGAGCGCTTCCTGCCGTTCCTGGCCACCACCAAGATCCTGGTCGGTGCGGTGCGCCGGGGCGTCGGCCGGGAGGTCGCGCACGAGGTGATCAAGGAGCACGCGGTGGCCGTGGCGCTGGCCATGCGCGAGAAGGGCGCCCCGGAGAACGACCTCTTCGACCGCCTCGCGGCCGACACCCGGCTGGGTCTGACCCGCGCCGAGATCGACGCCCTGGTCACCGACCGGGCCGCCTTCACCGGCACCGCCGAGGCCCAGGTCGCCCGAGTCACGGCCCGCATCGCCCGGATCGTCGAAACCCACCCCCAGGCCGCCACCTACACCCCACCCCCCATCCTCTGACCCCGGGTTCCCGCGCGTTGATCATGAAGTTAGCGGCGATGTCGATCTCCAAAAGTGCCGCTAACTTCATGATCAACGGGGTGAGGCCCGGTGGGGCGGGGGCCGGGGTGAGGCCCGGTGGGCGGGGGCCGGGGTCAGGAGCCGCGGGTGGGGGTGTCGGGGGCGGAGGTGAGGTTGGGGGCGCTGGCCGGCTCGGCGATGCCGCCGGGGGCCTCGGTGAAGCCCGGTTCGTGGGCGGTCTCGGCCGCGATGGCCGGCTGGTCCGCCGGCATGACGTCCGGTGTCTTGGGTGCGACGATGACCGCCGTCCCGTACGCGCAGATCTCCATCCACATCTCACCGCAGTCCCGGCTGTCGAACCGCATGCCGATCACGGCGTTCGCCCCGAGTCGCAACGCCTCCTCGCCGAGGCGGGCCACCGAGTCGGTCCGCCACCGGGTCAGGTTGTCCGGCGCCAGTGGGTCGTAGGCGCCGCCGCGCAGGTTCTTGACCCCCTCGCGGTAGGGGTTCCGTGTCCTCGCCATCGACGACACCACTTCGCCGAGGATCTGGCGGATCTCGTAGCCGGGCAGTTGATCAGTCGTCACCACCAGCACGTCTCCGATGCTGTCAGGACGCCCAGGGGCCGTTCCGGCGGGCGTGGGCGGCCCGTCGGATGCTGCGAAACGAAGCGCGCCGGACGTCGCGTACCGGGTGGGCCGTGCCGGGCCGCAGTGGTGCCGAACGGACCGGTCGGGGCGGGGGGGCACCGAACCGGCCGAGGCCGGCCCGAGGGAGTCGAGAAGCCGCAGTTGCGGTCGGGTGGGGCGGACCGGGGCGAATCCCCGGCTTCCCGGACGGTTGCCGCACTGACCGTCGTCTATCGAGTGGCGGGCGCCACGGATCCTTGATCGAGTCAGACCGATGTAACGATTTGGCCACCTCCAGCGCCACGAAAGCCCTGGTCCGGGCACGTTCCGCGCCGGACGGAACACCCCGCGCAGCCGTGCGTGGCCGGTTACGCCGATCACTGCCCGAACCGCGCCCGGCCGGTGCGTCCGGGGCGGTATCTGCCAGGTAGGCTGGCTCCGCTCGCCCGTTGTCGGGCCGGCACCCAACTGCGTACACAGTCAGGAGTGCCCAGTGCCTCGCGTCGTCGTCGACGTCATGCTCAAGCCCGAGATCCTCGATCCTCAGGGCCAGGCCGTCGCAAACGCGCTGCCCCGGCTCGGCGTCGATGACGTCGCCTCGGTTCGGATCGGCAGGCGGATCGAGATCGAGTTCACCGGAGAGCCGGACCTGGACCGGGCCCGGGAGATCGCCGACAAGTTGCTCGCCAACCCGGTCATCGAGGACTTCACCGTCCACCTGGTCGAGACCGACGAGACCGCGGGCGCGCACCCGTGACCGCGCGGGTCGGTGTGGTCACGTTCCCCGGCTCGCTCGACGACGGGGACGCCGCCCGGGCCGTCCGGATCGCCGGCGCCGAGCCGGTCCGACTCTGGCACGGCGACCCGGACCTGCACGGGGTGGACGCCGTCGTCCTGCCCGGCGGGTTCTCCTACGGCGACTACCTGCGCTGCGGCGCGATCGCCCGGTTCGCCCCGGTGATGGAGACCGTCGTCGACGCCGCCCGCGGTGGCCTGCCGGTGCTCGGCATCTGCAACGGTTTCCAGATCCTCTGCGAGGCGCACCTGCTGCCCGGCGCGCTCACCCGCAACCAGCACCTGCACTTCCGCAACCGTGACCAGGTCCTGCGGATCGAGTCCGCCGGCACCGCCTGGACCAACGCGTTCCAGCCCGGCCAGGAGGTCCTGATCCCGGTCAAGAACGGCGAGGGCTGCTACGTCGCCGACCCGGCCACGCTGGACCAGTTGGAGGCCGAGGGCCGGGTCGTCGCCCGCTACGTTGGCGGCAACCCCAACGGTTCGCAGCGCGACATCGCGGCGATCACCAACCCCGCCGGCAACGTCGTCGGCATCATGCCCCACCCGGAGCACGCCGTGGAGGCGCTCACCGGCCCCTCCCTGGACGGTCTCGGCTTCTTCACCTCGGTGCTCAAGCACCTGGTGGGGGCCCCGGCGTGAGCGAGCGCAGCGAGGAGAGGTCATGACCACCCATCCGGAACCGGCCGTGCGGGAGACCCCGGACGCCGTCCCGGCCGAGCCGCAGGCGACCGCAGTGGTGCCGCAGGCCGGCCCGGTCGACGCCGGGCGGCGCACCGAGGCGGCCCCGGCCGACGACTGGTCCGCGGGCGTGGACACCGTGGGGCGCGCCGACGCCACCCCGGAGGAGCTCCAGCCCTACGCCGAGCTGGGTCTCCGCGACGACGAGTACGACCGGATCCGGCACATCCTCGGCCGTCGCCCCACCCAGGCCGAGCTGGCCATGTACTCGATCATGTGGAGCGAGCACTGCTCCTACAAGTCGAGCAAGGTGCACCTGCGCCAGTTCGGTGAGAAGGCCCCGCCGAGCGACCGGCTGCTCGCCGGCATCGGTGAGAACGCCGGCGTCGTGCAGATCTCCGACGAGCTGGCGGTGACCTTCAAGGTCGAGTCGCACAACCACCCCAGCTTCGTCGAGCCGTACCAGGGCGCGGCGACCGGTGTCGGCGGCATCGTCCGGGACATCCTCGCCATGGGCGCCCGCCCGGTGGCGGTGATGGACCCGCTGCGCTTCGGCGCGGCAGACCACCCGGACACCGCCCGGGTGCTGCCCGGCGTGATCGCCGGCGTCGGCGGCTACGGCAACTGCCTGGGCCTGCCCAACATCGGCGGCGAGGTCGTCTTCGACCCCTGCTACCAGGGCAACCCGTTGGTCAACGCGCTCTGCCTGGGCGTGCTGCCGGTCGACCGGCTCCAGAAGAAGGACGCCACCGGCCCCGGCAACATCGTGGTGCTGATGGGCGCCCGGACCGGCCGGGACGGCATCGGCGGCGTCTCCGTGCTGGCCAGCGCCACCTTCGACGAGGGCAGCGAGCAGCGCCGCCCGTCGGTGCAGGTGGGCGACCCGTTCATGGAGAAGCTCCTGATCGAGGCCTGCCTCGAGCTGTACGACGCCGAGCTGGTCGTCGGCATCCAGGACCTCGGCGGCGCCGGGCTGACCTGCGCACTGACCGAGACCGCCGCGTCGGCCGGCACCGGCATGCGGGTCTGGCTGGAGCGGGTCCCGCTGCGCGAGGCCTCGATGGAGCCGCACGAGATCCTAGCCAGCGAGTCCCAGGAGCGGATGCTGCTGGTGGTCACCCCGGAGAAGCTGGAGGCGGTGCTCAAGACCGCCGAGAAGTGGGGCGTCTGGGCCACCGCGATCGGCGAGGTCACCGCGCCGTCCCCGGACGGCCAGCCGGGTCGGCTCGTGGTCACCTGGCGCGACCAGCTGGTGGTGGACGTGCCGCCGGGCTCCCTGGTCGACGACGGTCCGGTCTACGCGCGCCCGATGCGCGAGCCGGCCGACCTGATCCTGCTCCAGGCCGACCGGGCGGAGACGCTGCCCCGGCCGGCCAACCCGGACGCGCTGCGGGAGACCCTGCTGCGCATGATCGCGTCGCCGAACCTGGCCGACAAGACCTGGGTCACCGAGCAGTACGACCGGTACGTGCTGGGCAACACCGTGCTGGCGCAGCCGGAGGACTCCGGCGTGATCCGGATCGACGAGCGGACCGGCCTGGGCGTGGCCCTCTCGGTCGACGGCAACGGCCGGTACGCGCGCCTCGACCCGTACCACGGCACCAAGCTGGCGCTGGCCGAGGCGTACCGGAACGTGGCCGTGACCGGCGCGAAGCCGATCGCCGTCACCAACTGCCTGAACTTCGGTTCTCCGGAGGACCCGGGCGTGATGTGGCAGTTCGCCGAGGCCGTGCGCGGTCTCGCGGACGGCTGCCTGGAGCTGGGCATCCCGGTGACCGGCGGCAACGTCAGCTTCTACAACCAGACCGGCGCGGCGGCGATCCACCCCACCCCCGTGGTGGGTGTGCTCGGCGTGCTGGACAACGTGGCCGAGCGGGTGCCGATGGGCTTCGTCCCGCGGGCGGCCGGCGACCACGACCAGATCTTCCTGCTGGGCGAGACGCACGTGGAGCTCTCCGGCTCCGAGTGGGCGTGGGTGACCCACGAGCACCTCGGCGGCGTACCCCCGATGGTGGACCTGGGTCGGGAGCGGCAGCTGGCCGACCTGCTGGCCGAGGCGGCCCGGGTGGGTCACCTCAGTTCGGCGCACGACCTCTCCGACGGCGGCCTGGCGCAGAGCCTGGTGGAGTCGTGCCTGCGGCGTGGCGTCGGCGCGCGGGTGGTGGTGCCGGAGCGGTTCGCTGGCGGCACCATGCCGTTCGTCTACCTGTTCAGCGAGTCCTCGTCGCGGGTGCTGGTCTCGGTGCCGCGCGGCCACGAGAAGGCCTTCACGGCGCTCTGCGCCGAGCGGGGCGTGCCGTGGGAGCACATCGGTGTGACCGACCCGGCCGGCGGCGCCCTCGAGGTGTACGGCCAGTTCCGGATCGGCCTGGACGAGCTGCACAGGGCGCACACCTCGACGCTGCCCCGGCTCTTCGGTGGCGCCGAGGCGACTCCGCCGGCCGCGTTCGCGCAGCCGGCCGCCGCCGTCGCGGCGCCGGTGGCCCCCGCGGTCGCGGCCGGCACCGGGCCGGAGACGGTCGGCGCGCCGGGAGCGGTGGACGGAACGGCCACGGTCGACGAGGCCCGCGAATCGGATGTCCCGGCTGCGCCGGTCACGCTCGACGAGCCGGTCGGGTCCGTCGAGGGCGACGAGCCCGCCGGGCCGCCCGCGGTCGACGCGCCGGTCGCCACCGACCAGCCGGAGTCGCCGGCCGTCGCCGAGGCGGACGCGTCGGAGGCCGACCGGTCCCCGGGCACGGTCCCGCCGGCCGAGCGGGACGGCCCGCCGGACGCCGAGCCGGCTGACGGCGCGGAAGCCGGTGCGTCTCAACAGCGCTGACGCGGTGGCCGCCGCCGTCTACGGCCAGCCCGGCTCCGGCGCCCGGTTCGACTGGGGGCTGGCCGGGGCGGCGGAGCTCGGCCGCGTCTGCTCGGTGCTGGTGGTGGTGGACGTGCTGTCGTTCACCACCGCCGTGGAGGTGGCGGTCGGCCGCGGCATGCGGGTGCACCCCTTCCCCTGGGGGGAGCAGGCGGCCGAGTACGCCCGCCGGGTCGGTGCGGTGGCGGCGGTCGGCCGGCGTCGGACCACCCCGGAGCAGCCCTGGTCGCTGTCACCGGCGGCGCTGAGCCGCGCGCCGGTCGTCTCCGACCTGGTGCTGCCCTCCCCGAACGGCTCGGCGATCAGCGCCGCGGCCAGCGCCACCGGCCTTCCGGTGGTCGCCGCCTGCCTGCGCAACGCCCGCGCCGTGGGTCGTTGGCTCCGCCAGCAGGGGTACGGCGGCACCGACACCCCGGTCGGGGTGGTCGCCTCCGGTGAGCGGTGGCCCGACGGGTCGCTGCGTCCGGCGGTGGAGGACCAGCTCGGTGCGGCCTGCGTGCTGGACGCCATCTCCGGGGTGCGCGGCGGGCTCTCGGTGGAGGCGGCGATGACGCTCGCCGCGCTGGCCAGCACCCCAGACGTGCCGGCCGCCGTGCGGGGCTGCGTCTCCGGTCGGGAGCTCACCGAGGGGGGCTTCGCGCAGGACGTCGAGGTGGCGGTCCAGGTGGGTGTCTCCACCGTGGTGCCGGTGCTGCGGCAGGGCGTCTTCACCGCCGCCTGACCGGTCCGTCCATCAGGGACGAAGAAGCGGTGGCCGCCCCCGTGGGGACGGCCACCGCTGTCGTCGTGCGTACCGGCGGGGCCTCGGCCCCGCGTCGGGTCAGTCGTCCAGCCAGTCCAGCCGGCGACCGCCCCGTTCCTGCTGCGGCGGCGGTCCGTCGGCCCGGCCGCGACCGGGCTGGCCCTGGTCGTTGTAGTAGCCGCCGCCCTGCTGCTGGTCGTACGCGGCGCCGTCGTAGCCACCGCCGCGCTGCTGCGGGGCCTCGCCGTAGCCGCCGCCGGGCTGCCCGCCGCCGTACCCGCCGTCCTGGCCGCCGCCGTAGCCACCACGCTGGTCGTAGCCGCCGCGCTGCTGGTCGTACCCGCTGCCCTGGGCGGGGTAGGCGTCGCCGCGCTGCTGGTCGTAGCCGCCGCCGTAGCCGGGCCCGGACTGCTGGCCGCCGTCGTAGCCGCCGTACCCGGCGCCCTGACCGGCGCCCTGAGCGGTGCCGTAGCCGCCGGCACCCGGTTCGCCCGCCCGGCCGTACGACGGGGGCTCCTGGCCGTAGCCGTGCCCGGGGTCGCCGGTGGGCTGGTAGGTGCTGGTCGGGTAGGGGTCCGCCGGGGGCGTGTAGGACCCGGTGCCCTCCCCGGTGTACCGGCCGGTGGGCTCGTCGAAGCGCTCACCGTAGCCACCCGCGCCCTGGCCGCCGCCGTAGCCACCGGCCGGCGCGCCGTACCCGCCACCCGAGGCGGGGGCGTTGCCGTAGCCGGCGCCGGAGGCGGGGGCGTTGCCGTAGCCGGCGCCGGAGGCGTTGCCGTACCCGCCGCCCGAGGTGGGGCCGTTGGGGTAGCCGCCCTGGGCGCCGTACCCGCCGCCGGAGGCCGGGGCGTTGCCGTACCCGCCGTAGCCGCCCTGGCCGGTCGCCTCGTCGCCGTAGCCGCCGCCGGCCCAGCCGGGCTGACCGGCCGCGCCACCGCCACCGAAGGCGGGCGGGGGAGCGCCGTACGGGTCCGGCGGGACGTCGTCGACGACGGGACGCTGGAGCATGGTGGGCGCGTCACTCATCGCGGCGCCGCCGACCATGGTCGGGTCCGGCCCGGCGCCGACCCGGTTCACCACCCGGGTCTGGTCGTCGGCCCCCCGGTACGCCCCACGGGCCGCGGGCACCGCGCCGGCCGCCGCCGCGCCGGCCGGGCCGTCCACGTCGCCGTCGTCGTCGGCGTTCTCCTTGCGCTTCATGTAGAGCAGCACGATGGTGCCGACGCCGACCGCCACGAAGAGGCCGCCGAGCAGGATGAGCAGCCAGGACGCGCCGCCGCTGTCCGACTCGGACGCGGCGGCCTCGGCCTGCTGGCTCGGGGCGGCCCCGGCGGCCGGGGCCTGGGTGGCGGTGTCCTCGGTGGGCTCCTCGGTCGGCACCGGAGCCGCCGTCGCGGCGGCGGAGGCGGAGGCGGAGGCTGAGGCGGACACGCTGGGCTTGACCTCCACCGGGATCGCCAGGCTGATCCGCTGGCCGGTCAGGCTCTGGCCGGCGCTCGCGTTGATCGACCTGGTGCCGAGGACGGTCTCCTTGCTCGCCCCCAGCTGGATCTGGCCCGGGACGATCGGGTTCGACTGCGAACCGACGAAGCGGAAGTTGCCGCTGCCGTCGCTGGTGGTCTGGTAGCGGTGCTGGGCCGAGTCCAGGAGCATCACCGTGGCGTTCGGCACCGGCTCGCTGTTGGCGGTGACGACCACCTTGCCGGAGACCGACTTGACCGTCTGGACCTGCGTCGGGGTGGGCGACGGCTTGGGCTTGCCGACCAGGGTGACCTGGGTCGACGCCTCCTTGGTCTGCTTGTCCGGCCCGTTGGAGTCGGTGGCCTTGATGGTGATCGTGGCGGTGCCGTCGGCAGCGTCGTCGGCCAGCTTGAAGGTGGCCTGGAAGGTGCCGTTCTGGTCGACCCGGCTGCCACCGCAGCCGTCGACGCAGTTGAGCTTGCCCTCACTGGACGTGACCGAGACGTCGGCGGGGCCGATCGGGTCGGAGAACGAGAGCGAGTAGCTGACCTTGACGGTGCCGCCCGCCTCGACGGTGCTGGGCGAGGCCGCCACGTTGTTAACGTCGGGGGCGGCCAGGGCGGGTGTGGCGGGGACGGTCAGCAGCGCGCCGGCCACCAGCGCCACGACCACACCGGCCCTAAGCTTCCAGGCACGTCGGTGTGTTGACACGTCCACCGCCTTCCGGTCTGACTTCCCTGGCCGGCCAGGTGCCGGGCCGCGGATCATCACGGTACGAATACGCCGTCGGCAACTATGCCTTGTCTGACCGGATCGGCGCGACCCAGGGGCGACGTGCCGACGGGGCTGCTCAGGTCGTATCGTCCCGTCGTGTCCTCTCCGCACATTAAGTCCACCGCGGTCGTGGCGGCGCTGGCGGCGCTCGACGAGGGGCGTACGCCCGAACGGCCGGTCCTCCGGGACGCGGTCCGTGCGCTGTTGACCGCCCTGGTGGAGCGCGCCCCCGGCCGATCGGTGGAGGTGCGTGTCCCACCTTACGGTGCAGTTCAGTGCATTCCCGGTCCCCGACACACCCGCGGCACCCCGCCGAACGTGGTGGAGACGGATCCGCAGACCTGGCTGGCCGTGGCGACCGGGCGGCTCGCCTGGTCGGAAGCGGTCAGCGACGGTCGGATCCGGGTGAGCGGGATCCGCGCCGACCTGTCCGGTTACCTCCCGGTCCAACCGGGCTGACGTCACCCCGTTCGACTACAAAGAGCAGTTGAATCGTGACTTTCTGTATCGACGGGGGTTCGCGTACACTGTCAGTCGACGACAGTGGTCCCGGCCGACCGCGTGGTGCGCCCCCCGGCACTCCCGCCAGGCCAGTCCAGACCAGCATGAGGGAGCGGCAGTGCCCCGAGGCGACGGCCGGCTGAGCCACGACCTTGATCCCGAGCGACCCGGCCCCCAGGACGCCTGCGGCGTCTTCGGCGTCTGGGCCCCGGGTGAGGAGGTCGCCAACCTCACCTACTTCGGGCTCTACGCCCTCCAGCACCGCGGCCAGGAGGCCGCCGGCATCGCGGTGAGCGACGGATCGGGCGTGGTGGTCTACAAGGACCTCGGCCTGGTCGCCCAGGTCTTCGACGAGCCCACCCTGGCCAGCCTGCGCGGACACGTCGCGATCGGGCACGCCCGCTACTCCACCACCGGCGGCTCCACCTGGGAGAACGCCCAGCCGACGATTCGTTCGACCAGCTCCGGCACCACCATCGCGCTGGCGCACAACGGCAACCTGGTCAACACCGCCGAGCTCCAGAAGGAGGTCGCCGAGCGGGGTCTGGTCGCCGACATGGCCACCAACGACACCTCGCTGGTGACCATGCTGCTGGCCGGCCGGCCCGACCTCTCCGTCGAGGCCGCCGCGCTGGAGGTGCTGCCGACGTTGCGCGGCGCGTTCAGCTTCGTCTTCATGGACGAGTCGACGCTCTACGCGGCGCGCGACCCGCACGGCGTGCGTCCGCTGGTGCTCGGCCGGCTGGAGCGCGGCTGGGTGGTGGCGAGCGAGACCGCCGCGCTGGACATCGTCGGCGCGAGCGTGGTCCGCGAGGTCGAGCCGGGTGAGCTGATCGCGATCGACGCCGACGGGCTCCGCTCCGCCCGGTTCGCCGCGCCGGAGCCCAAGGGCTGCCTCTTCGAGTACGTCTACATCGCCCGGCCGGACGCCACCATCGCCGGGCGCAACGTGCACGCGGCGCGGGTGCAGATCGGCCGGCAGTTGGCCAAGGAGCACCCGGTCGAGGCCGACCTGGTGATCCCGGTTCCCGAGTCGGGCACGCCGGCCGCGATCGGCTACGCGGAGGCGTCCGGCATCACCTACGGCGCCGGCCTGATGAAGAACCCGTACGTCGGTCGTACCTTCATCCAGCCGTCGCAGACCCTGCGCCAGCTCGGCATCCGGCTCAAGCTGAACCCGCTGCGGGAGAACGTCCGGGGCAAGCGGCTGGTGGTGGTCGACGACTCGATCGTGCGCGGCAACACCCAGCGGGCGATCGTGCGGATGCTGCGCGAGGCCGGCGCGTTGGAGGTGCACGTCCGCATCTCCTCCCCGCCGGTCAACTGGCCGTGCTTCTACGGCATCGACTTCGCCACCCGGGCCGAGCTGCTGGCCAACGGGCTGGACAACGAAGGCATCCGGCGCTCCATCGGCGCCGACACGCTGGGGTACGTATCGCTTCCCGGTCTCATCGCGGCGACCGAGCAGCCGAAGACCCGGCTCTGCCGGGCGTGCTTCGATGGGGAGTACCCCATCGAGCTGCCCGCGGGGAACCTGATCGGCAAGCACGTCCTCGAAGGTGTGGGACGCCGGGTCACCGGCCCGGCGCCCGAGGCTCCGGAGCACACCGACCCCGCGCTCGTCGCCACTCCGGGCGGCGCGACCGTACACCGCCCGTAGCACCACCGGCGTCGCCCGGACACCGCCGGTGCGGCACCGAGAACCACAAAGGGGAGAACCGTGACGCACGTGTCCGAGCGCAGCGGCGCAGGAAGCAGCCCGACCGGATCCGGTGGCGACCGCCAGCCGTGGACGGCCGGCAGCGGCCGTGCCGGGCGCAAACGCTCGGTCTCGTACGCCGACGCCGGGGTGTCGATCGACGCGGGCGACCGCGCGGTCGAGCTGCTGAAGTCCAAGGTCAAGTCGACCCGGCGGCCCGAGGTCATGGGCGACCTGGGCGGCTTCGCCGGCCTGTTCCGGCTGGACACCCAGAAGTACAAGCGCCCGATCCTGGCTTCCTCGACCGACGGCGTGGGCACCAAGCTGGTGATCGCCCAGCAGATGGACATCCACGACACGGTCGGCATCGACCTGGTGGCGATGGTCGTCGACGACCTGGTGGCCTGCGGCGCCGAGCCGCTGTTCCTGCTCGACTACATCGCCACCGGCGAGGTCGTTCCGGACAAGGTCGCCGAGATCGGCGCCGGCATCGCCGACGGCTGCCGGTACGCCGGCTGCGCGCTGCTGGGCGGCGAGACCGCCGAGCACCCCGGCGTGCTCCGCCCGGACGAGTACGACATCTCCGCCACCGGTGTCGGTGTGGTGGAGGAGAGCGAGATCCTCAGCTCGGAGCGGGTCGAGGTGGGTGACGTGGTGATCGCCATGCGCTCCTCGGGCCTGCACTCCAACGGCTACTCCCTGGTCCGGCACGTGCTGCTGGGCGCCGGCCGGATGCGGCTGGACGTGGTGATCGACGACTTCGGCCGGCAGCGCACGCTCGGCGAGGAGCTGCTCACCCCGACCAAGATCTACGCCCAGGACTGCCTCAAGCTGATCGCCGAGGCGGAGGTGCGGGCCCTGGCCCACGTCACCGGTGGCGGCATCCCGGGCAACCTGGTCCGGATCCTGCCGGAGCACGTCGACGCGGTGGTCAACCGTTCCACCTGGAAGCCCCAGCCGGTCTTCGACCTGGTCCAGTCCAAGGGCCGGATCGAGGACCCGGAGATGGAGGCGACCTTCAACATGGGCGTCGGCATGTTCGCCATCGTCTCGGCGGAGGACGCCGACCGGGCGCTGGCGACCCTGACCGGCCGTGGCGTGGACGCCTGGCAGGCGGGCGAGATCATCGAGGGTTCCGGCAACGTGCAGATGGTCGGTCAGCACACCCGGGGTTGATGATCACTCTCGGGTGATCGTCCGAGCACCTGATCAGGTCTTCACCCGAGTGGCCATCGCCGCCTAGCCTGAAGGTTCGCTCTCAGGCTGGGAAGGAGGGCCGATGGCCGCTCGGGCGGGCATGCGCGGCATCGCCGCCGTGCCGTCGTACGTGGTGATGCAGCCGACAACCCTCTGCAACCTGGACTGCGCCTACTGCTACCTGCCGCTGCGCGGCGAGGACCGGCGGATGCCGGTGGCCGTGGCCGAGGCGGTGGCCCGCGCGGTGAACCCGTGGGCGAGCGCCGGCCGGTTCTCGGTGGTCTGGCACGGCGGGGAGCCGCTGGCCGCCGGCCGGGAGCACCTCGCCGCGCTGATCGCGCCGTTCGATCCCGAGGTCGAGCACCACGTGCAGACCAACGCCACGCTGCTCGACGACGCGTGGTGCGGGTTCCTCGCCGAGCACCGGGTGCGGGTGAGCGTGAGCGTGGACGGGCCCCGGGAGCGCAACGGCGACCGGGTGACCCGGGGCGGCCGGCCCGCGTACGACCGGATCGTGCGCGGGGTCGAGGCGTTGCGCCGGCACGGGCTGCCCTTCTCGGCGCTGGCCGTGGTGAGCCGCCCCGGTCCGGGCCTCGCCGCGGAGCTGTACGACTACTTCCTCGACCTGGGCTGCGACGTCCTGGGCATCAACATCGAGGAGACCGAGGGGGTCAACACCCGGGGGAACGCGCACGACGCGGCGGCGGTGACGGCGTTCTGGGCGGAACTGGTGGCGGCCTGGCGGCGGGACCCGCGGATCCACCTGCGCGAGGTGGAGTGGTCCCTGCGGTACGCGGCGGCGATCCTGGACGGCGCCGCCGACGACCTGCTGCCCCGCCGGCTGGACCCGATCCCGACGGTGGGTCACGACGGCTCGGTCACCGTGCTCTCCCCGGAGCTGGCCGGCTTCACCGACCCGCGGTACGGCGACTTCAGCAGCGGCAACGTGCTGGTGACGCCGTTGGGGGAGATCCTGGCCGGTGCCGGGGGCACGCCCTGGGTGGGTGAGTTCCTCACCGGGGTGGAGGCGTGCCGGGCGTCCTGCCCGTACTTCGGCTTCTGTGGCGGCGGCCACGCGGCCAACCGTTACTTCGAGCTGGGGCGTTTCGACGGTACGGAGACCGAACACTGCCGCAACAGCAAGATCCACCTACTGGAGGGAGTGTTGCAGCATGCCCGAGACCACGAGTCACCGGCAGCCTGAGCGGACCGGGGAGGTCGAGGATCCGGTCGCCGACCGGGTCCGTGCCGCTGCCACCGGTCTGACCGCACTCCTGCACGAGGCGGAGGAGGCCCGCCGGTCGCGGGCGGAGGTGGCGGGCGGCGACGGGGCCAGCGCGGTCTGCGCCTGGAACCACTTCGAGAACATCCCGACGTTCTACAACTGGAACAACCGACCCCGCTGAGCGCGGGTACGCCCTGCGGATCAAGGGACCTGACGGGGTTCGCCGGGCAGCACCGCCCGGCCCGGCAGGCCCTTGATCGCCGGTTGGTACGCCGACCTTCCAGCGGACACATGGGTGAGCACGCGGGAGTTACCGCGTGCTCAGCTGTGTCCTTGGATCAGCGGGTCGGACGGGCCCAGGGATCAGGGTCGTCGTCCGCGTCGTGGTCCTCGTCATCGTCGTCGACATACTCTTTGTAGTCGTCGTCGAAGTCGTGGTCCGACTTACCAGCACCCGCCAGTTCGCGCTGCAAGGCGGTGAGGTCGGTGTTCGGGGAGTGGTACTTCAACTCCCGGGCCACCTTCGTCTGCTTGGCCTTAGCACGGCCGCGCCCCATGGCTCGACCCCCTCGCACAGAATTCGGGGCAGCCCGAAGGCGGGCCCCGATGACGTCAGGCATCTCTCGTGGCTCTTACGGTACATGGGGATGCCACCGTTCGGCACCTCGGGTTACCGCTGGCCGGCTCCGCGCGTCGCGGTCACCCGACCGTGACCCAGTGTACCGGGTAAGGAGTGGCCGCCGGGGTGGCCGTGACACCGTCAAAATGCTACAAATCATCCCCAGAGCACCTTAGCGCCCGGCCGTCCGACGGCACCACCCGGGGAGGCCGGCTCGCGGCCGGAATCCCCGGGTGGCCACGGTCACGACAGGCGGATCGTCCGCAGCCGGCCGATGTCGGCCATCCGCCGCTCGGCGAGCCGGTCCGCAGCCGCCGCGGGCGGTACGCCCTCGGTGTCGGCCAGGCGCAGGATCTCCCGCGTGGTGTCGAAGATCTTCGTGGCGCGCAGCTTGGCCCGGTCGAAGTTGAAGCCCTCGATCTCGTCGGCCACCTGGATCACGCCGCCCGCGTTCACCACGTAGTCGGGCGCGTACAGGATGCCCCGGTCGGCGAGGATCTTCTCGATGCCGGGGTGGGCGAGCTGGTTGTTCGCGGCACCGGCGACCACCTTCGCCCGCAGCGCCGGCACGGTGTCGTCGTTCAGGGCGCCGCCCAGCGCGCACGGGGCGTACACGTCGATGTCGGCGGCGGCCAGGGCCGAGGCGTCCTCGACCAGGGTGACCTGGGGGTAGGTCGTGCGGACCCACTCCAGGGCCTTCGGGTTGACGTCGGTGGCCACCACCTCGGCGCCGTCCTCGATCAGGTGCCCGGTGAGGTACTTGCCGACCTTGCCCAGGCCGGCCACGCCGACCCGCCGGCCGGCGAGGGTGGGCGTGCCCCAGACGTGCTCCGCGGCGGCCCGCATCCCCTGGAAGACGCCCCACGCGGTGAGGATCGAGGAGTCGCCGGCCCCGCCGTGCTCCACGCTGCGGCCGGTCACGTAGCGCGTCTCGCGGGCGATCACGTCCATGTCGGCGACGTAGGTGCCGACGTCGCAGGCGGTGTAGTAGCGGCCGCCGAGCGACTCGACGAAGCGGCCGTACGCGCGCAGCAGCGCCTCGCTCTTGAGCTGATCCGGGTCGCCCCAGATCACCGCCTTGCCGCCGCCGAGGTCCAGGCCGGCCAGCGCGTTCTTGTACGCCATGCCGCGGGAGAGGTCCAGCACGTCGGCCAGGGCGGCCTCCTCACTGGCGTACGGGTAGAACCGGGTGCCGCCGAGCGCGGGGCCCAGCGCGGTCGAGTAGATCCCGATGATCGCCTTGAGGCCGGACTGCTTGTCCTGGCAGAACACGACCTGTTCGTGACCGGTCGATCCCGGGTCGTCGGTGCTGGCGAATACGCCCATGGCTGACTCCTGTGACGGCGGGCGCCCTTGTGGGTGCGCGGACCTGGTGGACACCGGCGGGGATGCTGCCGGTGGTGCAGAGCCTAATATCGGCCGACGCCGTACTGTCGTCCGCGTCACGCGCGATCCCGACGTGCGGACGGGGGATGGCTCCAGGATTCGTGGGAGGATCGCGCCGTGCCGTCGCTCTTCGCTTCATACCTGCGGGTGTACGAGCCGCTGTCCGCGTTCGACCGGGAGCGCCAGTCGTACTGGCAGCGGTACGTGACCGACGGGCGCGCGGTCACCCCGGCGGAGGGCCCCGGCCGGCAGCGGACCGCGGTGATCGAGGCGCTCGGCGCGGGCTGGACCCGGCTGCCGGACCTGCCCGACGAGGCGTACGTGCTGGAGGCCGACGAGGCGCTGCTGGTCTGCCCGTGGAACCTGCGGATCCGGGTGGCCGAGGCGGCGCTGAGCGCCCGCGAGGGGGTGCCGTCGGTGCTCGCCGACGCCTTCGTCCCCCCGATCCTCGCCGGTCAGGCCAAGGCGGTGGTGGACGACTGGCGCAGCGGCGCGCGGGTGCTGGAGCACGGGGTGCCGCGGCTGCACGAGCAGATCGCCACCTGGGGTGTCCCGCTGCGCTGGTTCGTGCTCGTCGACGCGACGGAACGGGAGCTGGTCACCGGGCCGGGGCGGCGGTCGCTGCGCTACCGCACGGAGATCTCCAAGGCCCGGCGCCGGTCGTCGCGGGCGCTGTCGGTGCTGCGCAAGTCGGTCGGCGAGGCGCCGATCACCGAGGCGGTCGAGGAGGCCGCCCGCTGGCTGGAGGAGTTCCACCCGCGGTCGGTGGTGGAGCTGGACTACGGCGGCCTGGTCGACCTGCTGCCGGACGAGACGCTGACCGCCGACGACTCGCCGGAGCTGGTCGCGGCGGGGCTGGCGGCGCTGTCGCGCAGCGAGGCGGAGGAGGCCTCCGAGGCGTACGACAAGCTGGTCGCCCGGTGGCGCGCGGTGCAGCTGCTCGAGCGGTGCAACTGACCGCAAAGGCCACAATGAGGCAGGTCAATCCGAGATCAGCTCGTAGTTGACGCTTCACGAACCGTGATCATCCGTCCCATTAAGGCGGTTTCTGCGGTGTAAAAGTCGTAAAAATCGGGCATGGTTCATCCGTCCGTCTAGGGACCTTCATCCGTTCGGCCCATGTCGGACATCGGGGACTAGCCGGACCATGGGAGACGCGTCGGCCGGCGGGACCCCGGCCGATGTCTATACATGTGGAGGAGTGACCGATGGCATCGCGAACGCACGAACCAGAGCCGCTACTCACGCCGGCCGAGGTGGCGTCGATGTTCCGTGTCGACCCGAAGACGGTGACCCGGTGGGCCAAGGCTGGCAAGCTCAGCGCCATCCGGACGTTGGGCGGTCACCGCCGCTACCGCGAGTCCGAGGTGCGGGCCCTGCTCCAGGGACAGATCCCCCAGCAGCGACAGGGCGACTGACCGACCGGGAGCACCGGAGAAGAGCGTTCCGATCAGGGGCGGTGGGCGACGAGCCCGCCGCCCCTGACTCGTATTTCTCACCCGTCCAGCACGACCCGCAGCCCCACCGTGCCCGCCTCGCCCCGGCGCAACCGGCTGCCCAGCAGACTCAGCCGGCCGAGCAGCCGGTACTTCTGCTTCATCAGGTCACGTACCCGGCGGGTGCCGTCCCGGTCGCAAATGCTCGCGTGCGCCGGCAGGGCCGCGCCCCGCGGGTTGCCCCGCACGTCGCACGGCGCCACCGTCACCCGGCCGTCGCGCCGGATCCGCTTCACCTTGCCGGAGTCCGACACGGTCCACACCGCCAGCGCGTCACCGTCGCGGACCGCCCACACCGGGGTGGGCACCGCCCGGCCGTCCTTGCGGAAGGTGGTGAGCAGGACGTACTTCTCCGCCGCCAGGCGGTCCAGGTCGGTCACGCCGCCAGGATACGGCCGCGACAGCCGGCGGACGCCCGGATAGCGTGACCGACATGGTCGGGGAACCCACGGTCGGCGACGTGTTCGGCGAGATGATCCGGGACGCGTACGCCGTCGCCACCGGAATCGGCCCTCGGCCACTGGTCGGCGGGCGCCTGCCCCGACCGGTCATCGAGATCATCGAGCGGGATGACGGCCTGGTCAACGGCGCCCCCACCGAGCACTACCTCGCCGGTCCCGCCGACTGGCAGCCGTACGACCACCGGGCGGTGGACCGGGTCCGGGGCCGCACCCTCGACGTCGGGGTGGGTGCGGGCCGGATCGCCCTGCACCTCCAGGAGCGCGGCGTGCCGGTGGTCGGGCTGGACACCTCGCTCGGTGCCCTGCGGGTCTGCCGGCACCGCGGCCTGCGCGACGTGGTCCACGGCACCGTCGACCAGCACGTCGCCGACGGCCACCGCTACGACACCTTCCTGCTGCTCGGCAACAACCTCGGCCTGATCGAGGGGCGGGAGCGGGCGCCGGCCTTCCTGGCCGCGCTGGCGGCGTTGGCCCGGCCCGGCGCGCAGGTCGTCGCGCACGGCACCGACCCCTACGGCACCACCGACCCGGTGCACACCGGCTACCACGAGCGCAACCGCCGGCGGGGCCGGCTCGGCGGGCAACTGCGACTGCGGCTGCGCTACCGGCAGCTCGGCACCGAGTGGTTCGACTACCTGGTCTGCTCGGTCGAGGAGCTCGCCGAGCTGGTGCACGGCACGCCGTGGCGGCTGACCGACGTGGACACCGCCGACGCGCCCTACTACCTGGCCACCCTCACCCTGGCCCGCTGAGCCGCGCCGCGCCGGGCCGGGACGTTAGGAGGGGCCCCTTGTTAACGCTATGCGTTAACAAGGGGCCCCTGCTTACGCCTCAGACCTGGACGGTCGGGGGGAGCTGCTCGGGCGGCAGGCCACCGTCGCCGTCGACCACCTCGTCCGGGGTGCCGTCCTCGTCGATGTCGACCATGGTGATGTCCACCTTGCCGTCACCGTCGGTGTCGAACTGGAACAGGTCGGCCTTGCCGTCGCCGTCCGTGTCCACCACCCAGACGTCGGTCCTGCCGTCGTTGTTGGTGTCGGCGCGGAGCAGGTCCACGCGCTCGTCGCCACGGGTCTCCACCGTCGCGGTGGCCTCCGCCGTGGCGGTGGTGTCGACGCTCTCCGGTGCCTGGCTCATGTCCACAGTTCCTTCCCTCGGTTGACGGCCGTCAGTACCCGATCCGGCCGGCCCCCACGCATGCCGTCCGCGGGGCTGCTGCATAGGGTCGCACCCATGAGCGAGCGGCCCCGCGCGACGGAGACCCCGTGCGCCGCCGTCCGCAGCGGAGGAGCGTCATGAGTGGTCGTTTTGTCGTCGTCGGGGCCGGCACCATGGGGCTCGGCATCGCGTACGTGGCGGCCGGCGCGGGCTACCGCGTCGAGCTGGTCGAGGTGGACCCGGCGCGCGGCGCCGCCGCCGTGACGCGCCTCGGCGAGCTGTGGGAACGGGGGGTCGCGCGGGGCAAGCTGACCGCCGCGGACGCGGCCGCCAACCGGGAGCGGCTCACTCTGCGGGCCGGTCTCGCCGAGGTCGCCGAGCGGCCCGACGTGATCGTCGAGGCGGTGCCGGAACGGCTGGACCTCAAGCGGGCGGTGCTCCGCGAGGCCGAGGGACGGCAGCCGGTGCTGCTGGGCAGCAACACCTCCAGCATCCCGATCGCCGAGCTGGCCGAGGGGCTGGACCGGCCGGCCGACTTCATCGGGCTGCACTTCTTCAACCCGGTCTGGGCGATGGCGCTGCTGGAGGTCGTGGTGGGCCCGGCCACCGCGCGGGAGACCACCGACGCAGCCGTCGCGCTCGCCGGGCGGCTGGGCAAGGACCCCGTCGTCGTACGCGACATGCCCGGCTTCGCCACCTCCCGCCTCGGGGTCACCCTCGGCCTGGAGGCGATCCGGATGGTCGCCGACGGGGTGGCCGCCCCGGCCGACATCGACAAGGCGATGGTGCTCGGCTACCGGCACCCGGTGGGCCCGCTGGAGCTGACCGACCTGGTCGGGCTGGACGTGCGGCTGGACATCGCCCGCACCCTCCAGGCCGCGTACGGGGACCGGTTCGCGCCGCCGCCGCTGCTGGTGGAGATGGTGGCCGACGGCAGGCTGGGCAAGAAGTCCGGCCAGGGCTTCTACACCTGGAAGGACGGTGCCCGCTCATGACCGGGCTGCGGATCGAGGAGCGGCCGGACCGGCTGGTGGTGACCCTGGACCGGCCGGAGAAGCGCAACGCCATCGACGCGGACCTGATCGGCGAGCTGCACGCGGTCTGCGCCGAGCTGGAGGCGAACCCCCGGCTGCTGCTGCTCACCGGCGGGGCGGAGGGCATCTTCGCCGGCGGGGCGGACATCGCCCAGCTGCGGGAACGCGGCCGGCTCGACGCCCTCGCCGCCATCAACCAGGCCGCCTTCGCCCGGATCCGGGCGCTGCCGATGCCCACCGTGGCCGCCGTGGACGGTCCGGCGCTGGGCGGGGGCGCCGAGCTGGCGTACGCCTGCGATCTTCGGGTCTGCACGGACCGTGCGGTGTTCGGGCAGCCCGAGGTGCGGCTCGGCATCCTGGCCGGCGCGGGCGCGACCTATCGGCTGCCGGCGCTGATCGGTGAGGCCCGGGCCAAGGAGCTGCTCTTCACCGGCCGGCGGGTCGACGCCGAGGAGGCGCTGCGGATCGGCCTGGTCAACCGGGTGGTGGCCGAGCCGGCGGAGCTGCTGGCGACCGCGCACGCCCTGCTCGACGAGATCGCCAAGGGCTCCGCGCTGGCGCTGCGACTGACCAAGCTGGCGGTGGACTCCCCGCCGGCCGCCCACCCCCAGCTGGACCTGCTCAGCCAGGCGGTGCTCTTCGAGGACGAGGAGAAGCACCGCCGGATGACCGAGTTCCTGGAGCGCCGCCGCTCCCGCTGAACGCGCCCGGACACGACGGGGCCGCACCGGCTCGCCCGGTGCGGCCCCGTCCACGTTCAGTGCCGGATCGGCACCCCGGCATCGGCCAGCGCGCTGATCACGGCGGCCGACTCGCCGAAGCCGATCAGCAGCACCGCGTCGGCCCGGAAGCTCTTGATCTCGGCGGCGCCGGCGGCGAAGTCGACCGTCTTCCCCTTGGCCGGCGGCTCGTAGGTCACCAGCTTCATCTGGTCGGCGCCGATGCCGGCGCCCTCCAGCTGGGCCCGGACGCTCTCCTGGAGGCCCTCGCCGTAGGAGTCCTTCCGGGCCACCAGGGCGATCTTGTGCGGGCCGTCGCGCAGGATCACGTCGGCCAGGGCGCGGCCCTGGAGGCTGTCCGGCGGGGCGGTACGGAAGTAGAGGCCCTTGTCGTCCACCGAGGTCAGCCCGGCGTCGGTGTTGGACGGTGAGAAGAGCACCCGCCCGGCGGCCGCCACCTGCGGCAGCACCTCCCGGGAGATGCCCGACGCGCCGGCGCCGATGATGACCTGCACGCCCGCCGCGACGTGCCTGGCGACGGTGGCCTTGGCGATCGCCGGGTTGGTGCCGTCGTCGCCCGGGATCCAGGTCACCGGCTTGCCGAGCACCCCACCCGCGGCGTTGACGTCGCGCAGCGCGAGGGCGACGCCGGCGGCCAGCGGCGGGTTGGCCAGGGCCAGGTCACCGGTCTGCGGGAGCAGCCCGCCGAGGATCAGCGGACCGGCCTTGCCGCCGCCCTGCTTCCGCGGCTTCGGCGGCGACTTCGTGCTGGCGCCGGACTCGTCGCCCGCGCCGACGAACTCGGTCTTGCCGTCGTTGATCTTTTCGCCGTCGAAGTGCAGGGTCGCGTAGCTGGCCGTGGCCGGCTCCCCGGCGTCGGTGAACCCCGCCCGGGTCAGCGACACACTCCGGTACTCGATGTCCCGGCCCTCGCGGGCCAGCCGCAGGCAGAGCGCCACCGTCTCGCAGCGCTGCCCGTTGTTGGTCACACCGACGATCTGCCGGGCGATCGCCCGGGGCTCGGTGGTCCCGGCGAGCTGGGTGGCGAGCGCGCTGATCGCCACCGCGTCGTACGCCTCGGCGGAGTAGAGGAAGTCGGTCAGGTCCGGGTCGACGGACAGTAGCCGCTTCTTGAAGTCGTCGGGCAACGGCGTGAGCGGGGTGGTGCCCTTCATGCCGTCGACCAGGTCGGCCCGATCCTTCAACTCCGCGGGGAAGGAGTTGAGCATGTTGCCGTCGGTGCCGTAGAGGCGCACCTGGGCGGCCCCGGGCTCCTCTTCGGGCTTGTCGTCCCCACACGCGCTGGTGGCGAGCAGGAGCGTCGCGCAGGCCACCAGGGCCTTGGCGCGCGAACCGCGTGAAACGAGCATGGTCGTCCTTCCTCCGGCGAAGGTCCGCTGCGCACATTAGCGTGCCGCCGTGGCCGGCGGGATCGTGGAGGCGGGTCAGTCGGTTCGTCGACAGCCCACCGTCACGTGGGGTGACCGGCAGCTCCGTGAGGGTCACCGCTTGACCGGCCGTCCTACTGTTCGGCAGGTGACCGACCTGCCAGAGCAGACCCTCGACGACGCCGCGGCCGTGCTCCGCTCCGCGCTCTCCGGCGACGGCGACGGCGTCGTCGGCACCTTCGACGCGGTGGTCGACCGATCCGGCCTCGCCGGGGCGTACGGCGTGGCCTGGTGCCTGGCCGCGACCATGCTCGGGGACGCGCCGGCCACGACCGGTGCGGCCCTGGACTTCCCCGGCATCGACCAGGCCGGCTACGACACCCGCTGGGTGGCCCGGTTCGTCAGCGCGTACGCCAACCACGACGCGGACACCGGGGAGGCGCTCTTCGGCGCGGCCGTCGCCGACGGCCTGCTGCCGGACTGCCTGCTCACCCTCGCCGGCTCGACGGTGGCGACACTGCGCAGCCGCGACACCCCATGACGTCGCGGCGCCCGGTCCTGGGGAGCGGGCGCCGCGACCCCACGACGGTCAGAACGCGTGGTACGCCACCAGCGGCTCGTACTCGTAGCGCAGGTTGTCGAAGCGGACCCGGAAGTTCACCCCGTCCCGGACGTCGGTCGCCACCGCGATCCAGCCCGACTTCGCCGGCAGGTACGTCCAGCGGTTGCAGCCGTCGGTCTTGTCCACGAAGATCACGCACGCCTCCGTGCCGAAGGCGCTGGCGTTGCGGACGTTGATGTCCCGGCACCGGCTGGTGGTGCGGTAGGTGCCCGCCTCGCCGCCCCAGCTGCCGGTCTCGAAGTACGAGCGGACGGCGCCGCCGTAGCAGGTCGTGGCGATGCCGACCGGGCCGTCGTCCGGCTCGGCGGCCGACGCGGGTGACCCGACGGCGAGCAGGGGAAACGCCGCGGTCACGGCGATCAGGCGGACGACCGGATGTGCCATGGGTGCCTCCAGGGGGTGGAATGGACCCTGTGTTGCGGACAGGGAGCTGAGCGTGGTGATGGTACCGGTCGATGTCTGCCGCAAGCCCCGCCTGTGATAGCTCTGATGCCATGTCCGAGGCCATGCTCAGCAAGGTGCGCAAGCTGCTCGCCCAGGCCGAGGACCCGGCCTGCACGCCGCAGGAGTCCGCCGCCTTCACCGCCAAGGCCACCGAGCTGATCGCCCGCTACGGCGTCGACCGGGCGCTGCTCGCCGCCCGTGACCCGGCCAGCGACCCGGTCGGGGACCGGCAGGTCGAGGTGTTCGCCCCGTACGCCCGGGACAAGGCCGGCCTGCTCGCCGCGGTCGCCGACCCGCTGCGTTGCCGCTGCGTACGCCGCCAGCAGGGCAGCGGCTTCGTGCTGCACCTCTTCGGCTTCGCCAGCGACCTGGAACGGGTCGACCTGCTCTTCACCTCACTGCTGGTGCAGGCCGCGCACGGGCTGGCCGGCACGCCCGTGCCCGCCGGGGAGCACCCCGGCGCCTTCCGCCGGTCCTGGCTCGCCGGTTTCGCCCAGGTGATCGGGGAACGACTTCGGGCCGCCGAGGCGGACGCCGTCGAAGGCTCCGGTGCCCCGTCCGTCGCCCTGGTGCTGGCCGACCGGTCCGGTCGGGTCGAGCGGCGGCTCGCCGAGGCGTACCCCCGGCTGCGCACCGCGGCGCCCCGCCGGCTGGCCGGTGGCGGATTCGGCTCGGGCGCGGCGGCCGGCCGACGCGCCGACCTCGGGGATCCGGGCGTCGCCGCGTCCGCCCGCCCCCGCCCGCTGCCCCACTGACGGCGGCGCTCGGCGGGGCCCGGTTGCCGCAGAACGGCCGGGCCGGCGGTCAGCCCTGCCGGGTCACCGAGGCGAGATAGCGGGACAGCAGCTCGTGCCAGCCGGCGGTGAGCGCCTGGCGGTAGCCCTCTGCGGCGGCGCCGTGCCGGTCGAAGTGCCGGTGCTCCACCACGACCCGGGTCCGCCCCTCGCCCTCGGGTTCGAAGCGGACCTCGACCTCGCTGGCCAGCGCGGGATCGGGCAGCGGCACGCGGTCCGGGCCGATCTGCCAGGTGAAGACGAGCCGCCGGGGCGGGTCCCAGGTGAGCACCCGCCCCCAGTCGCTGCGGAACCCGTACGGGCCGATCTCGTAGAGCAGGCCGCCGGCGCGCGGCTCCATCCCGAGCTCGGCCAGGGCGCGCGGCCCGGACCAGGTGTACTCGTGGACCCACCAGTCCTTCATCGCGCCGGTGAAGACGGCGAACGCCCGCTCCGCGGGCGCTGGGGCGAGGAGGGTGGTCCGTAGCCAGTACCGGTCGCAGTCCTGGCGGAGGTCGCCCGGTGCGGCCATCTCCTGTCCCATAGGCCCGGACCATACCGGCTCATGCCCGACCACGCAGCTTCGCGGCGGGACCGCTTCACGACCGTGATCCGGCCGCCATTCCGACAGCCGTACGCCCGTCCGGCTGGGTCTGCGGGTCGTCCCAGGTGAGCGCCCCGCAGCCGGTGGATGGCGGAGCGGAAAGCGGGTAACCGCCGCACGGGTCCGTGGCGGACGCGGGATCGGCGGGGTGAGCGGGGAGCGATGGGCGAGAGCGGAGCCGGACAGCAGGAGCCGGAGCGGACCGGGCAGCGGGCCGTCGGTCGGGACGTCGAACCGGACGTCCTGCTCGACATACCGGAGGTGTCGGTCGAGTCCATCCGGCTGGCGGTGGACCGCCTCGACGCCGACGTGTCGCTGCGGACCCGGCTGGCGAACCTGCTGCAGCTGGACGCCGGGGTGCGGGTGCACATCGAGGGGGTCGAGCTGGACATCACCGGGGTGCACGCGGAGGCGCTGCTCAAGGTGCGCCTGGAGAAGCTGGTGGACATCCTCGACCGGGCGCTGACCACGATCGACCGCAACCCGGAGATCATCCTTGCGCTGGCCCGGACCGCCGAGCTGGGCGTCGCGGACGCCACCCGCGCGGCGACCCGGATCACCGACGAGGCCGCCTCCGTGGTCGGGGATCCGCTGGGCGCGATCGAGGGGGCGGCCGACCAGGCCGGGCGGCAGTTCGGGTCGATCAACCGGGTGACCAACGAGGCGTTGCGGACCCAGGCCGACGTGCAGTCCGGCCCGCGACCGCCCGAGGCGCCGGCGGGTGGCCTCACCACCGAGCCGTCCGCGGGGCCCGGGGCACCGGTCGGACCGTCGCCGGAGCCGCCGGCGGGCCTGCCGCCCGAGGAACCGGCCGCGCCGCCCGAGGAGCAGCCCCGACCGGCCGCGTCGGAGCAGGAGAAGGAGGCAGGGGAGCCGTCGGCCGGGCCGGCGGAGCAGGCCGAACGCGGCGAGACGGGCGAACGCGGCGGCGGGCAGCTCACCTCCCAGGCGGGGGAGAGCCTGCGCCAGGCCGGGCGGAGCGTCTGGGAGGCGATCCAGGGCGGTATCGCCCAGCGCCGCCAGGGGCAGCAGCGTCCGGACCGGTAGCGGCCCTCCTGACGCTCAGGGACGCCGTGCCCAGCCCAGGGGCTGCGCCAGCACGATGATCAGCGTACCGAGCGGACCCCACAGGCTGGGTACGAAGTACGGCCGATGGTCCAGGCCCTTACGGTCGACGAGCCGCTGGTTCAGCCGGTAGAAGGCGAACAGCGCCACCAGGCAGACGAGGGGTACGACGAACCTCGCCATCGTGCTCTCCTCAGCCGATCTGGTAGTCGAACCAGATCCGGTGGCTGCCGTCGGCGTCCACGGCCAGCCCGCCGGTGCCGGTGATGCCGGCGAGTTCGCCGGTGCCGCTGGACGGCACGATCGTGAAGAACTCGCCGCTGCGGTCGCTGCCGGAGGTGGCCGCGGAGTGGACGAAGTTGAAGGCCCCGTGCCGCCCGTTCAGCGAGCCCTCGAACGACTCCATGGCCACGTACGTGCCGACGCCCGCCGCCTGGTCGTACGCGGCGGTGAAGAGCGTCGCCGAGCGCCCCTCCACCTCGCCGGTGTAGCGCTTCTCCAGCTTGGAGATCCCCACCGGCAGCGCGGTCTTGACGGCGGGCTCCGGCACCAGCTCGGTGGGGACGAAGGCCGCGACGGTGAACGTGCCGGCTGCTCTCATGAGCGGCAGCGTACGGCAGGACGGCAACGGCCGTGGGCGGGAATTGACAGCGCTTGAATGATGGGTCGCATGAGTGTGGATGACCCTGATCCGGTGGCGCTGGCCCTGCGTCTCGTTCTGGTGGCCCTCGGCTTCGGCCTGGTGCTGATCGGCGGGCGGGTGGCGGTGACGCGACGGTTCCCGGTGGCCTGGGTGCGGGTCGCCCACCTGACGGCGGCCCAGCGGTCCGAGCCGGTCCGGTGGGGTGGCACGGTGGCCCTGATCGGTGCGGGCGTGCTGGTCCAGCAGGTGCCGTCCCTCGCCTCCGTGCCGCACCCGGTCGGCAGCGTCCTGTTCGCGGTGGCGCTGCTGCTCGTGCTGGGCGCGCTGGGGTGGTGGACGCTGGTCCGACGCTGACCCGGCGCGGGGCCGCGAGGCGGCCGGTGAAGGCCGTCGGGGCCCGGGAAAAGCAAGATCCCCACCCGCGTTTCCGCTGGTGGGGATCTCTGTAGCCCGGCGAAAGGCTATGTGGCCAGGGGCGGGGTCGAACCGCCGACCTTCCGATTTTCAGTCGGACGCTCGTACCAACTGAGCTACCTGGCCGTACCGCTCGGAACATCGTACCCGCGAGGGTATCTGCTCCGATACGCAGAACGCCGCGCAAACATCGCGCGGCGTCAGCGCTTGCGGTCCTGACGGGACTTGAACCCGCGACCTCCGCCTTGACAGGGCGGCGAGCACTCCAACTGCTCCACAGGACCTTGCTCTGTTGCCTCCGACCGAAGCCGGATCGTGCCCCCAACGGGATTCGAACCCGTGCTACCGCCTTGAAAGGGCGACGTCCTGGGCCGCTAGACGATGAGGGCGGCCCCGCCATCATTGCACACTCGCAACTTCAAGCGGACTTGCTCCCATCCGGCCCCGCCGGAGGCTTGGAAAGCATACGTGATGATCGGCTGGCCGACCAAATCGGTATGGCGCGGCGCACAGTCGAGCGCATAACCGCAGGTCAGCGAGGGTCAGCGGAGCCGGGTCACGCCGTACCGGCGCTTCAGTTCGGGGATCAGGAAGCGGCAGGCGGCCATGGTCGAGGCGCGGTTTCCCCCGCCGTCGTGCATCAGGACCACCGCGCCGGCCCGGACCGTCGTGGTCACCCGCTTGGTGATCACCGGCGGGGCGGGCCTCGCCCAGTCCTGCGGGTCGACGCTCCAGTGCAGCGGTCGCATGCCGAGCTGCCGGGCCACCGGGATCTCCTCGCCGGTCCAGCGGCCACCGGGCTGCCGGAAGAAGGGCACCTTGGCGCCCGGCGCGGCGGCCTGGATGGCCCGGTTGGTGCGGACCAGGTCGGCCCGGATCTCGGCCAGCGGTCGGCGGCCGAGATCCATGTCGTGCCGCCAGCTGTGGTTGCAGAGCTGGTGCCCCTCGCGGACGATCCGGGCCACCAGCTGGGGGTGCCGCTTCACCTGGACGCCCACCACGCAGAAGGTCGCGGTGACGTGCGCGGCGCGCAGCTGGTCGAGCAACTGCGGGGTCCAGGCCGGGCTGGGTCCGTCGTCGAAGGTGAGGGCCACCGCCCGCACGCCGGTGTTACGGCGCAGGTCGGCCGGGAGCTGCTTCGGCAGCGGCCGCAGCTTCGGCGGGGGCGGCGGGGTGGGCCGGACGGGACGCGGCGGACTGCTGGGCGTCGGCTCCGGCTTCGGGGCGGACGTCGGCTCCGGCCCGGTGGGGGCCGGTGTGCCGGAGGCGGCCGGGACGGGACCACCCGCGCCGGCCCCGACGACGTGCCGGACGGGGTCCCCGCAGCCGCTCAGGGCGAGCAGCAGGCTGAGGCAGATCGCCGATACGGCGCGTGAAGTCATGTTCGCTCCGGAGGGGATCGGTGCGCGGACCGACCTGACGGTAATGGACGGAGCGTGACGTTCGGTAGATCCGTTCAGCTTGTCATGGTCTGGTCCAGGGAATCCCGGACGGCCACGGCGAGTGACACCGCCTCGGCCAGGTCCACCGGCCGGACCACTCCGGCGGGCAGCATGTCGGCCCGCCAGCCGGGCCCGGCGGCGAGCACCAGCAGGGGTCGGCGCGGGGCGGCCAGCAGGGCCGCGAGCTGGGCGGGGTCGGCGGTGGCCCGGGTGTGCGACCAGACCACGACGGCGGCGGGACCGGTCCGGTTGACCGCCTCGACCAGGGCGGCGGTCGGCACCCGCGCGCCGAGCATCCGATATGCGACACCCACCTCGGCCAGCGCCGCGCCGAGCGCCTCCAACGGCAGGGTGTGTTGTTCCTCATCGGCGCAGGAGAGCAGGACCCGGGCCGGGCCGGTGGCCGGGGCGGACCGGGCGACGGCGGCGAACGCCTCGGAGACGCACCGGGACATCAGGTGCTCGACGTCGATCAGCCCGGCGGTGGCGGCGTGCCGCTCACCGATGCCGGCCAGGACCGGGCGGAGCAGCCCCTCCCAGGTGGCCACCACGCCGTCGGTGGCCAGCGCGTGCGCGATGGTCTCCCCGATCGCGGCCGAGTCCAGTCGCATGGCGGCCGTGGCCAGCCCGCGCGCCGCCGGTCCGGCCCGGCCCACCGGGATGGTGAGCCCACCGCCGTGCCGGGCCGGTCGCAGCCGACCGGACCCGGCCAGCTCGGCCGGGTCCACCGCGGGTGCCTGCCGGGCCCACCGGGCCGCCTCGGCCGGGGTCACCCCCTCCGCGGTGAGCTTGCGCATGATCTCCAGGCGCGCCAGGTCGGCCGGCGTGTAGCGCCGGTGGTGACCGGGGACGTGCTGGCTGGGGCCGAGACCGTACCGCTGGTGCCAGGTGCGCAGCGTGGTGACCGCCACGCCCAGCCGGCGCGCGACGGCCCCCGCGCTCAGCGCCTCATCGGCCACCCGACCGCTCCGACGCGTCGTCGTGCGCGGGGGTGCCGACCGGCTTTCCGGAGCCGGCGTCGGCGGAGCGCAGCAGTCGGCTGACCACCCCGCCCAGCCAGGGGGCGTACGCGCGGGGGTCGGCATCGATCTCCGACATCAGCCGCACCGGGTCGACCCAGCGCAGCTCGGCCACCTCGTCCGGGTCGGGCAGCACGGTGACGTCGGCCGGCACGTCGGCGCGGAGCACGTGGTCGTACTCGAACTCGACCCGGCCGGTCGCCGGGTCCTCGGCGTAGTAGACGTACACCCCGACCTCGGTGAGGGTGACCGGCGCGGCGCCGAGCTCCTCGCCGAGGCGCCGGTTGGCGGCCTCGGCGAGCGACTCCCCGGGCGCGGGGTGACCGCAGCACGAGTTGGCCCAGCGCAGCGGGAACCGGGTCTTCACCGCGGCCCGTCGTTGCAGCAGCACCCGCCCGTCCGGCGCGACCAGCAGCACCGAGAACGCCCGGTGCAGCCGGCCGGGTGGCCGGTGGGCGGCGGAGACGGTGGCCTCGCCCAGTGGCTGGCCGCCGTCGTCGACCAGCTCGACCAGATGGGCCTCGCGGGCGCTCACCTGGTCACCCGGGCGGTGGCGGCGTTCATCGGCCGGCACCGGTGATCCGGTTGGCGGCCAGCTTGCCGGAGATCAGCACCATCGGCACGCCGACGCCGGGCTGGGTGCCGGAGCCGGTGAAGACCACGTTGTCGAGGCTGCGGTGCAGGTTGGACGGGCGGAACGGCCCGGTCTGGAAGAGGCTGTGCGCGGCGGCGAACGGCGTGCCGGCGGCCATGCCCTGCTCCTCCCACTCGGCGGGGGTGATCGTGCGCAGCACCTCGACGCCGTCGCCGAAGCCGACGTAGCCGCGCTCCTCGAGGGTGCCGATCAGCTGGTCGGCGTAGCGGCGGCCGAGGTCACCCCGCCAGTCGAACGGCGCCCGGTCGAGGTTGGGCACCGGCGCGAGCACGTAGTACGTGTGCCGGCCGGCCGGGGCGACCGAGGGGTCGGTCCGGCTCGGGTTGGTGACCAGCAGCGACGGGTCGGTCATCAGCTCGCCGCGGCGGATCACCTCGTCGAAGGTGCCCTTCCACTTCCGTCCGAAGTGGATGTTGTGGTGGGCGATCTTCTCATAGCCCTGCTTCGAGCCGACGTGCAGGACCACGCAGGAGGGCGAGTAGGTCAGCTTCCGGGCCCGCCCCTCGGGCAGCAGGTCCCGGTAGGCGACCGGCAGGTCCGGGTTGAGCACCACCACGTCGGCCGGGACGAACTCGCCGTCGGCGGTGACCACGCCGGTGGCGCGGCCGTTGGCGGTCTCCACCCGGTCGACCGTGGTGCCGTAGCGGATCTGCACGCCGTGCTTCTCGGCGGCGCCGGCCATCCCGCGGGACACGGCGTGGATGCCGCCGCGCGGGAAGAACACCCCGGCCACCGAGTCGAGGTACGCGATGACGCTGTAGATGGCCAGCGCGTCGTGCGGCGCGAGGCCGGCGTACATGGCCTGGAAGGAGAAGATCCGCTGGGTACGCGGGTCGCGGAAGAACTGGTTGATCTTGGTCTGGAGTCGCCGGAACGCGCCGTTGGCCAGCAGCTTCAGCAGGTTGGCGGTGATCAGGTCGGTCGGGGCGTCCAGGTTGCGGTCGATGAAGTCGGCCCGCTCCCACTCCCAGAGGTTGCGCGCGTAGTCCACGAAGCGCAGGTAGCCGTCGGCCTCCCGCGGCCCGCAGACCCGGGAGATCTCGGCCGCCATCCGGGTGGTGTCGGTGAGCACGTCCAGCGTCGACCCGTCCGGGTAGTACGCCCGGTAGGCCGGGTCGACCGGGGTCAGGTCGAGCCAGTCGTCCAGCTCCTCGCCGACCGCGCCGAGCGCCTCGGCGATCAGGTCCGGCATGGTCAGCACCGTCGGGCCGGTGTCGAACTCGTACCCGTCGACGCTGAGCCGGCCGGCCCGCCCGCCCGGCACCGGCTCACGTTCCAGGACGGTCACCTGTCGTCCGCTGCCGGCCAGGTGCAGCGCGCACGCCAGCCCACCGAGGCCCGCGCCCACGACCACCACCCGGTCCGTACGTCCGTTCACGGTCCGCACGTGACCACCTCCTTCGCAAAGTTGCCCATCATGCCCGTCGCTTGGTCGCGGCGGTGGCGAGACCGGTCAGCGCGATGCGCGCCGTCTCGTCGATCGACGCGGACTCCAGCGCGGTCAGCGCCTCGGTCACCCGTTCGTCGATCATGCGGCCGATCCGGTGCACGGCACCGGTGTCGACCACCAGCTCGGCCAGCAGGTCCACGTCCCGGTCGGTGAGGGCCTCACCGACCCGGTCCAGGGACCGGCGCTGCGCCGGCGTGGCGAGCTGCCGGGCCACCATCAGCAGCGCGGTCGGCTTGCCGGTACGCAGGTCGTCGCCGGCCGGTTTGCCGGTGGTCTCCGGGTCGCCGTACACGCCGAGGAGGTCGTCGCAGAGCTGGAACGCCTCGCCGACGGCCAGGCCGTAGCGGGTGTACGCGGCGATCAGCGGCGCGTCCGGGGCGACGCCGGCCAGGCAGGCGCCGAAGAGCAGCGGGCGCTGGACGGTGTAGCTGGCGGTCTTGTAGCGGGCCACCCGCAGCGCCCGGTCCACCGACCAGTTCGCCGCGTCGTGCTCGCCGAGCACGTCGAGGAACTGCCCGGCCACCGTCTCGACGCGCATCTGGTCGTAGCAGCGCCGCACGTCGAGCAGTCGGGCCGGGGGCAGGGCGGCGTGGCCGAGCAGCCGGTCGGCCCAGACCATGCAGAGGTCGCCGATCAGCACGGCGACGGCCTCGCCGAACCGGTCCGGGTCGCCGGCGTGCCCGGCCGCGCGGTGCCGCTCGGCGGCGGCCCGGTGGGCGGTGGGCAGGCCCCGGCGGGTGTCGGAGGCGTCCATCACGTCGTCGTGGACCAGGGCGAAGGTGTGCAGCAGCTCCAGCGCGGCGAGCGCCGGCAGCACCGGCGGCAGCGGCTCGTCGCCGCCGACCACGCCCCGCCAGCCCCAGTACGCGAAGGTCGGGCGGACCCGTTTGCCGCCGGCCAGCACGCAGTCCCGCGCGGTGGCGGCGAATCCGCCCATCGCTGCGTCGATCCCGCCGAGCGAGGCGACCTCGGTGGCCAGGAAACCGGCGAGGGTCTCGTCGACGGCGGTGATCAGGTCCCTGGTGAAGGCGGCCAGCACGCCGCGGACCGGATCGTCCCCGTCGCCGATTCCGGCCGGGGCGACACTCAGCGCATTACCCGCAACTGCGTCGTTGGCCATGTTGGCGAGCGTACCCTAGGGTTACGAGTTGCGTCGATTGGTGCGTCGATAATTGAGGAGGGCCGGTGGAAAACGATCTCACCGCTGCCTATGACCGGAGCCGTGAGCTGCACAGACGCCATGGCCGCACCTACTATCTCGCCACCAGGCTGCTCCCCGCTTGGAAACGGCGTCACGTGCACGCTTTGTATGGCTTCACCCGGTTCGCCGACGAGATCGTCGACCGGACCGAGGACCTTCCGCCCGCCGAACGCGCCGCCCGCCTCGACGAGTGGGCGTCCCGCTTCCTCGCCGGCCTGCACGGCGAACCGGTCGACGACCCGTTGCTCCCCGCCGTGCTGCACACCATCGCCGTGTTCGACCTGGACCGCGACGACTTCGCGTCGTTCCTGCGCAGCATGGCGATGGACCTCACGGTCACCTCGTACCGGACCTACGACGACCTGCTCGACTACATGGAGGGCTCGGCCGCCGTCATCGGCACGATGATGCTGCCGATCCTGGGCAGCCACGACCCGGCGGGTGCCCGGGAACCCGCCCGGCAGCTCGGCTTCGCCTTCCAGCTCACCAACTTCATCCGGGACGTCGCCGAGGACCTGGACCGGGGCAGGACGTACCTGCCGGACGAGGACCTGGCCAAGTTCAACGTCAGCCGCGACGACCTGTTCGCCGCGCGGGCCGCCGGCCGCACCACCGGGAAGATCCGCGAACTGATCGAGTACGAGGTGACCCGCGCCCAGGCCCACTACGCCGCCGCCGCGCCGGGCATCCCACTGCTCAGTCCCGCCTCGCAGGCCTGCATGCGCACCGCGTACGCGCTCTACGGCGGCATCCTCGACGAGGTGGCCGCCCAGGACTACGACGTCTTCGTCCGGCGGGCCCTGGTCCCGCAGCGACGGCGGATGTCGGTGGCCGCCCGGGCCCTGCTCACCCGGACCGGGACGCCGGTGCTGGTCCCCGGGCCGACCCCCACCCCGTGAGCGGGCGTACGGCGGTCGTCCTGCTCACCCGCGACCTGCGGCTGCACGACCACCCGGCGCTCGCCACCAGCTGCGCGGCCTTCGACCGGGTGGTGCCGCTGTACGTCCTCGACCCCGCGCTGGCCGAGTGGTCACCCAACCGCACCCGGTTCCTGCACCAGTGCCTCGCCGAGCTGCGCGACGCGCTCCGCGAGCGCGGCGGCGACCTGGTGATCCGCCGGGGTGACCCGGTGGCGGAGACGATCCGGCTGGCCGGTGAGGTGGGCGCCGAGGCGGTGGCGCTCTCCGCCGACGTCAGCCGGTACGCCGCCCGGCGCGAGCGCCGGCTGCGCGAGGAGTGCGAGCGGCACCGGCTGCACCTGAAGCTCTTCCCCGGCCTGACCGTCGTCGAACCGGGGGCGGTGCGCCCGACAGGTGGCGATCACTACCGGGTGTTCAGCCCCTACTTCCGGGTCTGGCAGGGGGTGGACCGGCGGGCGGAACTGGCCGCCCCGAAGCGGGTCGAGCTGCCCGACGGCGTCCAGGTCGGGCGGCTGCCGGCGCTGCCGGAGGGCGAGTCACCGGACGCCGCCCCCGGCGGTGAGTCGCACGCCCGGCGCCGGCTGAAGCAGTGGCTGCCGACCCTGGACCGGTACGACGACATCCACGACGACATGGCCGGCGACGAGACCTCGCGGCTCAGCCCGTACCTGCGGTTCGGCTGCGTCTCCCCGCTGGCGGTGGCCGAGCGGGCCGGCGACCGGTCCCACCCGTTCGTCCGGCAGCTCTGCTGGCGCGACTTCTACTACCAGGTGACCGCCGCCTTCCCGGAGATCTCGACGAAGGCGTACCGGCGCGGCGCGAGCGAGGACTGGCGGTACGACGACGAGGCGATGGCCGCCTGGACCGAGGGCCGGACCGGCATGCCGATCGTGGACGCCGGGATGCGGCAGATGCGCGCCGAGGGCTGGATGCACAACCGGGCCCGCCTGATCACCGCCGGCTACCTGACCAAGGTGCTCGGGCTGGACTGGCGGCCCGGGGTGGCGGTCTTCGCCCGCTGGCTGCTCGACGGGGACGTGGCGAACAACTCCGGCAACTGGCAGTGGGTGGCCGGCACCGGCAACGACAGCCGCCCCTACCGGAGCCTCAACCCGGTCCGGCAGGCCGAACGGTACGACCCGACCGGCGACTACGTCCGGCGCTGGGTGCCCGAGCTGGCCTCCGTGGCGGGCAAGGCGGTGCACCAGCCGTGGCGGCTGCCCCCGGAGGCACGCCGGACGCTGGACTACCCGGCCCCGCTGGAGGTCCCCGGCGCCGACCCGGTCTGGATGCGCTGACCAGTCCCACGGTTGCGCTGCCCGGCCGTGGTCGGGCTGCCCGCCTGCGGCTGGGCTTGGCCGATCAGCGTCACCGAGCGCGATTGCCCGGCCGCCCCGCCGACCTGTCTCCGCTCCCTTTGCTCTGCTGCCACCCGCGCAACAGTCACCGAAAGTCACCCGCAGTGGCCGTCATGCGGGCTCTCCAGATGGTTGAACCGCTGTTCAGCACTGTGTTGCTTGGGTGGCAGCAGAGCAAAGCGGCGGAGGAAGGAACGTGGACCCGGGCGGGCTGGTGACGCCGGGTGATCGGCGGCGCCCGTAACGGAAGGTGACGGGGGCGGGTGGGCGGCGATGCTCCCGCCCCCACGGCGGAAAGTCGGTGGAGCTGCTGCGGGCCGCCGGGGTGACCCTGGCCGTGGTCGGCACCGGCGGGGAAGACGGGCACGCCCCCGCCCGCCGGACGTACGAGAAGGCGGGATTCACCGGGTTGCCGTTGGTCCGCTACTACGCGCGGCTGGACGGCTGAGGAGTCACAGGCAGGAGTGCAGCGCCTCGACCAGCTCGTCGACCCGGTCGTGGGCGGCCAGCCGGGCCGTCGCGTAGGCGAAGGTGTAGCCGCGTTCCGGGTCCGCCCAGGCGCTGCTGCCACCGATCCCGCCCATGCCCCAGCTGCCGTCCGGCTCCCACTGCATGCCCAACGTCCAGTACGCCCGCCGGTCCAGCACCAGGTCCGGGCCGTCGTACTGCACCCGGGTCGCCTCCGCCACCAGGTCGGGGGAGAGCAGCCGTACGCCGTCCAGGGTGCCGCCGGCCAGCAGTCCGCCGTAGAGGCGGGCCAGCGCGGTGGCGGTGGCGTGCAGGTTCACCGCCGGGATCTCCGCGGCCCGCCAGGCCGCCCCGTTCACCACCGCCACGTCCCGGCCACCGGGCGGGTTGTCCAGCGCCCGGGCCCGCAGCGACCCCGGCTCACCCCGGGTCGCGTCCGGCCAGCCCCGATCGGCGTACGACAGGTCGGCGCACCGCCGCCGGTCGGTGGCACCCAGTCCGAAGGCCAGGTCGAGTCCCCACGGACCGGCGACCTCCTCGGCCAGGAACCGGCCCACCGTCCGCCCGTCCACCCGCCGGACCAGTTCGCCCACCAGATGCCCGTACGTCCAGGCGTGCTCGCCCGCGCTCGCCCCCGGCTCCCACTCGGGGTCGGCGGCGGCCAGGTCGGCGCAGAGCAGCGCCCAGTCGGTGACCGACCCGGCGGGCCGGGGCACCGGGAAGGCCGGCAGCCCGGCGGTGTGGCTGAGCACCTGCCGCACGGTCGCCGGGGTGCGGAACCCCGGCCAGTACGCCGACACCGGCGCGTCCAGCTCCACCCGCCCCCGGTCGACGAGGATCAGCAGGCAGAGCGCGACGACGGGCTTGCCCACCGAGTAGACGTTCACCAGGGTGTCCGGCCGCCACGGCCGGTCGGCGCCCACCGCCGGCACCACCACCCCGGGTGGGACCGCCGCACGGGTCCCGCCGACCAGGTCGACCACGGTCTCCCCGGCGTACCGGACGGTCAGCGCCGCCCCGGTCTCCCGGCTGGCGGCGAAGAGGTCGTGGAAGCAGTCCCGGACCGGGGCGAAGCGCGCGTGCATCCCGCCACGGTAGGCGGTGAGGATCATTACGGGCGGGGGAATTCCGCCCGGGCGTGGTGGCCGGCGGCCCGGCGGTGCGCAATGCTGGCGGGGTGACGGAGCCGGAGATCGTGGACGTGGTCGTCGTCGGGCTGGGCGTGGGCGGCGAGGAGGTGGCCGGGCGACTCGCCGAGGCCGGCCTCAGCGTCGTCGGCGTCGAACGGGACCTGGTCGGCGGCGAGTGCCCGTACTGGGGCTGCATCCCGAGCAAGATGATGATCCGGGCGGCGAACGCCCTGGCCGAGGCGCACCGGGTCAACGAGCTGGCCGGTTCGGCGCAGGTCCGGGCGGACTGGGCGCCGGTGGCGAAGCGGATCCGCGAGGAGGCCACCGACACCTGGGACGACCGGGCGGCGGTGGACCGGTTCACCGGCAGGGGCGGCCGGTTCGTCCGGGGCGCCGGGCGGCTCGACGGCCCCGGCCGGGTACGCGTCGGCGACCAGGTGTACCAGGCTCGGCACGGGATCGTGCTGGGCACCGGCACCCGCCCCTCGGTGCCGCCGATCGAGGGGCTGGCCGACACGCCGTACTGGACGAACCACCAGGCGATCGAGGTCGAGGAGCTGCCGGACACGCTGCTGGTGCTCGGCGGCGGGGCGATCGGGCTGGAGCTGGCGCAGGTCTTCGCCCGGTTCGGGGTGCGGGTGATGGTGATCGAGGCCGCCGACCGGGTGCTCGCCGTGGAGGAGCCGGAGTCGTCCGAGGTGGCCGCGAAGGCGCTGCGCGCCGACGGCGTCACCATCGAGACGGGCGTCAAGGCGGAGCGGGTCAGCCACGACGGTTCGGCGTTCACCGTGCACGCGGGCGGCGGGTCGTACACCGGCGAGCGGCTGCTGGTGGTCACCGGCCGCCGGGCCCACCTGGAGGAGCTGGGCCTGGACAGCGTCGGGGTGGACGCGAAGCAGCGGTACCTGCCGGTGGACAACCGGATGCACGCCGCCGACGGGATCTGGGCGGTCGGCGACCTCACCGGCGAGGGTGCGTTCACCCACATCGCCATGTACCAGGCGGGGATCGTCGTGGCCGACGTGCTCGACCACGTGCGCCGCGCCAAGGGCGGGCCGGACGCCAGCGGCACCGCCAGCGTGGTCGGCGGCGCGGCCGGCGTGGTCAGCGCCGTCGGCGGGGCGATGAGCGCCGGCGGGTCGACCGTCGCGCCCGGCAGCGTCCCGGTCGCCGACTACCGGGCCCTGCCCCGGGTGACCTTCACCGACCCGGAGGTGGGCGCGGTCGGCCTCACCGAGCAGCAGGCCCGGGACCGGGGGATCAACGTGCAGATCGGCTTCGCCGAGCTGTCGTCGTCCACCCGCGGCTGGATCCACAAGACCCCCGGCGACGGCTTCATCAAGCTGGTCGCCGACGCCGACCAGGGCGTGCTGATCGGGGCCACCTCGGTCGGCCCGGCCGGCGGCGAGGTGCTCTCCGGGCTGGTGGTGGCGGTGCACGCGGCGGTGCCGGTCAGCCAGCTCCGGCATATGATCTACGCGTACCCGACCTTCCACCGGGCGATCGAGACGGCGCTGAAGGACCTGCGCTAGGGCGCGGTGCCGTGCCGGCCCGCGCCGGCGGCGAACCGGGCCGCTCCGGCCGCCGCGTCGGTGGCCAGCGAGCCCATCCCGTAGGTCAGCTCGACGGCGAGCGCCTCCGGCTCGGGCCGGCCGGCGGTGGCGAGGACCGAGGCGCGGTCGTTGCGCAGGCAGGTCTGCGGGTGCCGGGCGATCTCGGCGGCGAGCCGCTCGGCCGCCGCCCGCGCCTCGCCCGGCGCGACCAGCCGGTTCACCAACCCCATCGCGTACGCCTCGTCGGCGCCGACGGGCCGGCCGGTGAGGATCAGGTCCATCGCCCGGCTCTCCCCGATGAGCCGGGGCAGCCGGACCGTCCCGCCGTCGATCAGCGGTACGCCCCACCGCCGGCAGAACACCCCGAGGGTGGCGTCGGACTCGGCGACCCGCAGGTCGCACCAGAGCGCCAGCTCCAGGCCGCCGGCCACGGCGTACCCGGAGATCGCGGCGACGACCGGCTTGGACAGCGACATCCGGGTGGGGCCCATCGGGCCGTCGCCCTCCGGTTCGACCCGGTTGCCGCTGGGCGTACCGATGGCCTTGAGGTCGGCCCCCGCGCAGAACGTGCCGCCGGCTCCCCAGAGCACGGCGACCGCCGCGGTGGGGTCGGCCTCGAAGGCGCGGAACGCGTCGGCCAGCGCCCGCGCGGTCGGGCCGTCGACGGCGTTGCGGGCCGCCGGCCGGTCCAGGATCACCGTGGTCACCGGCCCGTCGCGTTCCACCCGTACGCCCATCGGGACAGCATGCCCGGCGGTGCCGCCCGCGCGCCACGGCCCGGGGGCCTGATCGGGCCCACGTTCCGCCTGGGGCCGGTCCTCGCCCACGTTCGGCCCTGGGTCTGTTCCGGGGCCGGTGCCGGCGCGGGGTGGTGTCTTTCGCTGGCTGTCGACCTGATGGCGTGAACGACTCAGGGGCGGGGCCGCCGGCACCTCAAGGGCGTCCGGCCACGTCCCGGACGAAGGATTGCCAGACTGCGGGGGCGAAGGTGAGGGTAGGGCCGGACCGGTCCTTGGAGTCCCGGACCGCAACGGCCATGTCGTGCCGGCGGACCTGACCGAGCGCTTCCTCGCCTGGGCCCGCGCCCGCTGACCGGACCGCGCTGAGTCGTTTGTGCCATCAGGTCGACAGGGTGGCGAAGGGGGCACCCGGGCCCGCCCACCGACGGCGGGACGAGCGGGCCCGGACGGGCTAACGCCGGGTCAGAAGGCCTCGTCCAGCGCCACCGTTCCCCCCACGGCCACCTGGTAGGCCGACACCCGCCGCTCGAAGAAGTTCGTCAGCTCCTGCACGTCCTGCAACTCCATGAACGGGAACGGGTTGGCCGACCCGTACGCCGGAGGAAGGCCGAGTCGGGCGAGCCGCGCGTCGGCGACGTACTCCAGGTAGCGGCGCATGTCGGCGGTGTTCATCCCCGGCAGGCCCTCCCCGCAGAGGTCCCGGGCGAACGCCAGCTCCGCCGCGACGGCCTCGTCGAGCATGGTCCGCACCTCGGTCTCCATGGTGGAGTCGAAGAGTGACGGCTCCTCGGCACGGACCGTGTCCACCACCGAGAAGGCGAACTCCATGTGCATCGACTCGTCGCGGAACACCCAGTTGGTGCCGGTGGCCAGGCCGGAGAGCAGGCCGCGCGAGCGCAGCCAGTAGACGTAGGCGAAGGCGCCGTAGAAGAACAGCCCCTCCACGCAGGCCGCGAAGCAGATCAGGTTGAGCAGGAACGCCCGCCGGTCGGCCCGGGTCTCCAGCCGGTGCAGGCTGCCGATCGAGTCGATCCAACGGAAGCAGAACTCCGCCTTGTCCCGGATCGACGGGATGTGCTCGACCGCCGCGAACGCCTTCACCCGCTCCTCGTGGTCGGGCAGGTAGGTGTCCAGCAGGGTCAGGTAGAACTGGACGTGCACCGCCTCCTCGAAGAGCTGCCGGGACAGGTAGAGCCGGGCCTCGGGCGCGTTGACGTGCTGGTAGAGGTTGAGCACCAGGTTGTTCGCCACGATCGAGTCGCCAGTGGCGAAGAACGCCACCAGGCGGTGCACCAGGTGCCGTTCGCCGGGTGACAGCTTCGCCAGATCGGGTACGTCGGAGGCCAGGTCCACCTCCTCCACCGTCCAGGTGTTGCGGATGGCGGCCCGGAACCGCTCGTAGAACTCCGGGTAGCGCATCGGTCGCAGGGTCAGGTCCATGCCGGAATCCAGCAGCATCGTCACTGGCAGGCCTCGCAGACTTCCGGGTTCTCCAGCGAGCAGGCGACGGCGCTGTCGTCGGCGGGCGCGAGCGCGATCAGGTTGCTGCTCACCGTGGTCTGGGCGATCCGGGTGGCCGGGCGGGACCGCAGGTAGTAGGTCGTCTTCAGGCCGGCCCGCCAGGCGTACGCGTACATCGAGGAGAGCCGGCCGATGGTGGGGCTGGCCTGGAACAGGTTCAGCGACTGCGACTGGTCGACGTAGGGCGCCCGGGCGGCGGCCAGGTCGATCAGTGCCTTCTGCGGCAGCTCCCACGCGGTGCGGTGCAACGCCTTCAACTCCGCCGGCAGGTTGTCCAGCTCCTGGACGGACCCGTCGGCCCGCTTGATCGCCTCGCGGGTCGGCGCGTCCCACCGGCCCAGCCGCTTCAAGTCCGCCACCAGGTGGCGACTGACCTGGAGGAACTCCCCGGAGAGGGTCTCCCGCTTGAACAGGTTCGACACCAGCGGCTCCACGCACTCCGCGCAGCCGGCGATCGACGCGATCGTCGCCGTCGGGGCGATCGCCACCAGCAGCGAGTTGCGCAGCCCGTGCCGGGCGACCTTCTCCCGCAGCGCGGCCCACGCCTCCGGTCGGGTGGGGCGGGCGTCCGGCCAGTGGTCCGGGTGCAGCACCCCGCCCGCCGCCCGGGTCAGCGGGTACGCCGGGTGCGCCCCCTTCGCGGCGGCCAGGTCGGCCGACGCGTCGTACGCGGCCAGGGCGACCTCCTCGGCGATCCGGGTGGAGAGCGCCAGCGCCGCCGCCGAGTCGAACGGCAGCCGCAGCGCGGCGAACACGTCGGCCAGCCCCATCACGCCCAGCCCCAGCGGACGCCACCGCCGGTGCGCCGTCCCGGCCTCCTCGGTGGGGAACCAGTTCCGGTCGATCGCCCGGTCCAGCGCGCCGACCGCGATCCGCACCGTCTCGCCCAGCGTGGCGAAGTCGACCTCGCCGTCCCGCACGTGCGCCGCCAGGTTGATCGAGCCGAGGGTGCAGACCGCCGTCTCGTCGTCGCTGGTCACCTCCAGGATCTCGGTGCACAGGTTGGAGTGGTGCACCACCCCGCCGCCGTTGCCGACCTGGTTGCAGGTGCGGTTCGCCGCATCCTTGAAGGTCATCCAGCCGTTGCCGGTCTGCGCCAGGGTGCGCATCATCCGGGCGTACAGGGAACGGGCCGGCAGCGTGCGGACCGCCCGGCCGGCGGCCTCCGCCGCCCGGTACGCGGTGTCGAACTCCTCGCCCCACAGGTCGACCAGCTCCGGCACCTCCTTCGGGTCGAAGAGCGACCACTGGGCGTCCGCCTCGACCCGGCGCATGAACTCGTCCGGCACCCAGTTGGCCAGGTTCAGGTTGTGGGTCCGCCGGGCCTCGTCGCCGGTGTTGTCCTTGAGCTCCAGGAACTCCTCGACGTCGGCGTGCCAGGTGTCCAGGTAGACGCAGGCCGCGCCCTTGCGCCGGCCGCCCTGGTTGACCGCGGCCACGCTGGCGTCCAGCGTCCGCAGCCACGGCACGATGCCGTTGGAGCGGCCGTTGGTGCCCCGGATCAGCGACCCCCGCGAACGCACCCGGGACCAGGACACCCCGATGCCGCCGGCGAACTTCGACAGCCGGGCGATCTGCGTGTACCGCTGGTAGATCGAGTCCAGCTCGTCCCGGGGTGAGTCGACCAGGAAGCAGGAGGAGAGCTGCTGGTGCCGGGCGCCCGCGTTGAACAGGGTCGGCGAGCTGGGCAGGTAGGCCAGCCGGGACATCCGCCGGTAGAGCGCCGCGGCCTCGGCGACGGTGTCCGACAGGCCGGTGGCGACCCGCAGCCAGAAGTGCTGCGGGCGCTCCAGCACCGCCCGCGTCTCCGGGTGTCGCAGCAGGTAGCGGTCGGTGAGCGTACGCAGGCCGAAGTATTCGAACGCCGCGTCGTGCGCGTGGTCGACCAGGCCGTCGAGGGCGTCGGCGTGCGCGGCCACGAAGCCGGCGAAGTCCGGGTCCAGCAGCCCCTCGGCGTACGCGGCGGCGACGCTGTCGGAGAACCGCAGGATGCCCTGCTCCCGGGTCTCGTCGGCGGTCCGGGCGGCGAGCAGCCGGGCGGCCAGCTTCGCGTACGCGGGCTCCTCGGCGATCAGGCCGGCCGCCGCCGAGATGGCCAGCCCGGTCAGCTCCGCCGCGTCGGCCCGGGCGGTACGCCCCGACTCGACCAGGGCGAGGATCCGCTCCGGGTCGGTGTCGGGCAGGTCGTGCCGGTGCAGCAGTTCCCGCAGTTGGTCGACCGCGGGCGGGGCAAGGGTGGATGACGCCGTCACGTGCTCTCCTGGATGGTCGGTGTGGACCGTGGGGAGGGCACGACGGCACGCCGGAGCGCCGCCGGTCGGTGTGCCGGCGGTGTCCCGTTGCGGCTCGACGGCCCTCCCACGAGGCCCCGAGGTGGTACGCGCACCCGGCGGGCGCGCACTGCTGGCAGGTCTTCGGACTCGCGGGCGGACGCGTTGGCGACGCGCTGGCCTACCGGCCGTCGCTTCCCGGGCCCCGTCGGGCCCAGTGCTCAGTTGACGGCTCTCGTTCCCGCTCACCGCTGCGGGGCAGTCCCGGACTCGCACCGGGTTCCCTGTTCGGCGCGACACCTGGCGGGCGTCGACGCCTGGCGGACCCGTCGGACGGGTCGCACCAGCAGTGCCACTGATCCTAGATGTAGTGGCTCGGAAAAAGCCACTACACCACATGCTGTGGGCGTGTCGGGCTCAGGCTCCGGCGGTCGGCTTCGGGAGGCCCTGGTGGTTGAGGTAGAGCACCGCCCGCAGGTCGGTGCCGTCGTCGTAGAGCAGGAACGTCGACGCCAGCGGAACGTCGCCCTCCCCGTCCAGCCGCGGAGCGCTCCACTCGGTACGGACGAGCAGGTAGTGGTCGTCGAGCCGCTGGTGGTCCACCGAGACCAGCCGGGCCGCGCCGATGCCGGCGGTGGTGAACGCGTCGGCCCGCTTCGGCAGCGCCCGGAGGAACGCGGCGCGGGGCACGGGTCGGGCGCCGGTGGGGTCGGCGGCGAGGAACGGGTCGGTGAAACCGCGGCTCAGCGCGTCGGGGTCGAGCGCCTTCCCGGTGGCGGCGATGGTGTCGAGGAAGCGGCGGAGTCGGCTGTTCATGGTCGTCGTCATGGCCGCCACGCTAACCCGGACAATCGGGCATAATACCATAAAAATCTTCGATAATCCAGTGCCCGGCGGGCCGAGCGGGCTGGCTGATCGGCTGAATTCCGCTCCGCCCGCAGAGCCGTACAACCTGGACGGGGGCCGGGCCCGTCAGCGGGGTGGAATCACACACGAACGGGGTTGGGTGGATGCGGGCGGACCTGGAGCAGGAGTACGTCGAGTACGTCACCGCGCGGCTGCCGCTGCTGCGCCGGATCGCCTGTCAGCTCACCGGCGACCCGCACCGGGGCGACGACCTGGTCCAGACGGCCGTCACCCGGCTCTACGTCAACTGGCGGCGGGCCCGCGAGGCGCAGAACCTCGACGCGTACGTCCGGACGGTCCTGGTCCGGGTCTTCCTCGACGAGAAACGCCGGCTCTGGTCCCGGGTACGCCTGACGGACACCCCACCCGAGCCGACGGCGACGCCGATCGGGGACGCCGTCGAGGACCGGGAGCTGCTGCACGCCGCGCTGGCCCAGGTGCCGCCCCGGCAGCGGGCCGTGCTGGTGCTGCGCTTCCTGCACGACCGGCCGGTCGACGAGGTGGCCGCCACCCTCGGCTGCACCGCCGGCACCGTCAAGAGCCAGACCTCACAGGGGCTGGCCCGCCTGCGCCGCCTGCTCGGCGCCGCCGACTACGTGATCACGGGAGAGGGAAGATGACCGACGGGAAGCTCCTCGAGCCGCTCCGGGACACGCCGCTGCCACCCTCCGGGGTGGACCTGCACCGGGCCGTACGCGACGGGCGGCGGCGGATCCGGCACCGGCGGATCGCCGCCTCGGCCACCGCCGGGCTCGCCGTCGTGGCGCTCGTCGCCACCGCACCGACCCTGCTCGACCCCCGCGACCGGCCCGCGCCCCCACCGGTGGCCGCGCTGCCCACGGCGACCGCCGCGCCGACCGCCGCGGCCCCGCTGCCCGACCGGGCGCCGACCGCCTTCGACCCGGCCCGCCAGTACGCCGACCTCGGCTGGCTCCCCGCCGGCCTCACCGACCGGACCGTCGTCACCGGACCCACCCGACTCACCATGTACGCGGCGAGCCCGCCCCAGGTCGTGGGGGAGGGGATGCGGCTCATGCTGCGGATGGTGCCCCGGGGACACGACATCGCCCTGGCGGACGACGACTTCTTCGACCGCCCCGCCGGGAGCGTCGGCACGGCCGGCCTCACCGCCGCCGAACCGGTCGCCGGCCGCCCCGCCTGGTGGAACTCGTTGCCCGTCGTCGGCCGGGGCGCCGCCCTGCGCTGGCAGTACGCCCCGGGCGCCTGGGCGGAGGTGGGCCTGATCAACGTGCCGGACGGCACCGACCCGCAGGCCCTCGTCCGCCGGATCGCCCTCGACATCCGCTACGCCGTCGACCGGCCGGTCCGCCTCCCGGTCGCCTTCCGCACCCTGCCGTCCGCGCTGAAGCCGATGTCGTTCCAGGTGACCACCCGATCCGGCGGTGGCTGGGACGCACGCCTCGCCTACGGCGCCGGCAAACGCACGAAGTACGGCGACTGGCCGCTGACCGTGCAGCTGATGCCCCGTACCTCGGAGAAGGGCGACGGTTCGGTGCTCGCCGACCCCGACTCGACCCTCGACGGGCACCCGGCCCGCCGCCGCACGTCCGGTGCCGGCGGCGCCAGCCTCCAGGTCTACAACGCCCAGGGCCTCTACCTGGAACTCACCGCCAACGATGGGGCGACCCTGCGCGCCCTCGGCGGCGACCTGGACGAACTGTTCCGGGGGGCGGTGCTCCGACCGAAGGTCGCCGACTGGCGGTGATCCCCCGATCGGGCGACGAGCGCCGTCCGGTGCCCGTCGCCCGGTTTGCGGTCGCTCCTGCCGGGAAGTCGGAGAAGGTGCGAGCGCTGATGAACAGGATCGAACAGAACTCATCCCTGGACCGGGTCGGTGACCGGCTCCAACGAGCCGTCCAGGCCACCCTGCGCCCGCAGCGGGTCCGCGACCTGCTGCACGGGGTGTGGCTGGGCCACCCGCTGCACCCGGCGATGGTGCAGGTGCCCGTCGGCGCCTGGATCAGCGCCGCCGTGGTCGACCTGCTGCCCGGCCAGCGGCGCGCCGCGACCACACTGGTCGCCCTCGGCACCGTCAGCGCGGTGCCGGCGGCCGTGGCCGGCCTCAACGACTGGGCCGCCCTCTCCCGCGACCAACGCCGGATCGGGCTGGTGCACGCCGCCTCCAACACCGTCGGGCTGGCGCTCTACGCCGGCTCGCTGGCCGCCCGGCTCAACGGCCGGCACGGCAGTGGGCGGGCGTTGGCGTACCTGGGACTGAGCGCGGCCAGCCTCGGGGCGTACATCGGCGGGCACCTGGCGTACAAGCAGGGCGCCCAGGTCAGCCAGAGCGTCTCCGAGCTGCACCGGATGAGCGACGAGTGGCAGGCCGTTGCCGACCTGGCCAGCCTGCCGCAACGTGAACTGGTCACCCGCGAGGTGGACGACGTGTCGGTGATCCTCTACCGGCACGGCGACGAGGTCACCGTGATGCTGGAGCGCTGCCCGCACCAGAGCGGGCCGCTCGGCGAGGGCGAGGTCCAGGAGATCGACGGGCATGCGTGCGTGGTCTGCCCCTGGCACGGCAGCGCCTTCCGGCTCAACGGGGGCGAGGTCGTGCAGGGCCCGGCGGCCACCGACCAGCAGATCCTGCCGACCCGGGTGGTCGACGGCGTCCTCCAGACCCGCATCCCCTGACCGCCCCGGGCGGGTCAGTCGCGGCGGTGCCGGCCGGAGATCAGGGCCCGGGCGGTCCGGAGAGGGCGGCGACGCAGTCCGAGTACCGCGCCGATCTGGGCGCCGACGATGCTCGCCACGGCGAGCACCGCGGAGACGGCCAGCGGGCGGTTCATCCCGTCGTCGTCGGTGGCCCGGGCCGCTCCGGCGGCCATCGCTGGTGGCGCCCCCGCGGGCTGCGCGGCCGGGGGCAGCGGCTGCTGGTTCGGCGTGGGCCGACCGGCGTTCCCGCCCCGGCTCGGGCCGGCCGCCCCACCGGGATTCGCCACACTGGTCCGCCCCGGCTGCGGGCCGGCGGACGGTCCGGCCTTCGGGCCGGTGGTCGGCCCCGCGTGCGGCCGGGTCTGCGGCCCGGCCGTCGGCCCCGCGTGCGGCCGGGTCTGCGGCCCGGCCGTCGGCCCCGCGTGCGGTCCGGTCTCCGGGCCGGCCGAGGGCCGGGCGTGCGGGCCCGTCGCGGGTCCGCCGGGGCTGGAGGTGTCCGGGCCGGCGTGGCCCTCGGGCGCGGGCGGGGTGGCCGCGGGCGGGTGCGGTGACGGCCGCCTGGGCGTGGAGCCGGCCTCCACCAGCCGGCCGGTGGCGTGCCGGCGGGCACCGGTGTCGTCCGCCCGCGCCGGTAGCTTGATCAACTGCCCGGGCTGGATCCGGTCGGCGTCGGGCAGCCGGTTGAGCGCGGCCACCTCCCGGTAGCGCCCGAAGTCGTCCAGGTACCGTTCGGCCACGTCGCCCAGGTAGTCGCCCTCGGCGACCCGGTACACCGGGGTGCCGGCCGCCCGCCCCGCGCTCCACGTCGACGGGGCTGTCGTCAGGTGCGTACCGGCGGTGGAAGGGCCGGCGTGCGGGGTGACCGGCAGCGTCGCCACGGCCGGGTGCGGCGCGGACGCCACCGTGGCCGCGCTCGCGGCCGGGGCCGCCGCGAGGATCAGCGCGACCGAGCCGACCAGGGCGGCCGCCGCCTTCTGCTGGCGGCGCATCCCCGGCAGCCGGGGCGCCGGGCGGCGCAGGGTCTGCGCCCCCAGTTCCACGAGTACGGAGAAGGCGAACGTCGCCCAGCCGAACCAGCCCAGCACCGCCAGCGCCCGCAGGAAGAGCTGGCCGTCGTCCCGGCTGGTCAGCGTGGTGCCGACCTCCGCGAGGGTGGGCAGATGGTCGGGGAGCGGGTTGCCGGCGAAGGCCAGCAGCGCCACCGGCGCACCGGCCAGCACCGCGCAGAGCACGACCAGCGCGCCGAAACCGGCGAAGATCTGCCCGGCCCGCCGTACGGCGGGGCCACGGGATGCGGCCATGGCTGCCTTCCTTCCCTACGGTTCCTCGGTGATGGCCCGGGCGGTGGCCTCGCCCGAGACGGTGACGGTGTTGCCGAAGCCGAAGAGGCCGAGCAGGTAGCGGTCGTAGGTGACGGTCACCCGGACGCGGACCCGCTTCTCGCCGTCCACGACGGGGAACGTGACGGTGTGGCCGGCGACGCCGGCCGCGGCGAGGTAGCCGTCCACGGCGGCCCGGGCGGCGTCCTCGTCGATCTCCTTCGGCCCGCCCTCGATGGCCCGGGCCCGGTCGATGGCCTGCCCGCCGGAGCGGGCCGCCTCGGCGGCGAGGTTGTCGGCGCGCTGCATGGACCGCAGTTGGCCGGCGCCGTCGAACGCCAACCCGATCACCACCAGCACGCCGGTCATCGCCACGGCCAGGAAGAGGCTGACCCGGCCGGCGTCCCGGCCCGGCCCGGTCATCCCCGGCTCCGGTAGCGGTCCAGCGGCGAGGTGAACCGCGCCGACACGGTGCTCCCGTCCGGCATGCCGGGCGTGGTCGACAGTTGGATGTCGGCGTACGAGATCACGCAGGTGACCTGGACCGAGACGGTGGCGACCTGCCCCGGCCCGCTGGCGAACGCCGCGTCGAAGCTGGTGGAGACGCCGCCCACCGAGCCACTGAAGCTGAGCTGCGGGGCGCCCTCGCAGTTGAGCCGCTGCCAGTCCAGCGACTCGCTCACCGCCTCCCCGGCGGCCTCCCGGGCGGCACCGGCGGTACGCGAGATCGAGGCGGCCCGGGCCGCGTCGTGCGCCGCCGAGCCGATCGCCTCCTGCGCGATCGCCGTCCGCCCCGCCACCCCGGCGAGCACCAGCAACGCGATGAACGCCGGGGCGAGCACCGCCACCTCCACCGAGACCGAGCCCCGCTCGGCGCGCCCGGTCACGGCGCGGTCCACCGTTCGACCGTCCCGTGTGCCCGCTGCTCCACCGGGAAGCTCACACCGGGGACGACGGAGAGGGATCTGCCGGTCACCGTGCAGGTCACGCCGCCCCCGTCGACCACGCAGTTCGGCCCCGGATCGTTCCAGCCCACCAGCCAGTCCCCGGCCGCATTGAGGAAGGCGACCGCACGGGCCTCGCCGGCCCCGGCCGGGGCGGCCTGGACCCGTTGCGCGGTGACCGCGCTCTGCGCCGCGTTCAGCGCAGTGGCCCGGGCGACGAACCAGGCGGCGACCTGGATCGAGCCGAAGAGCAGCACGAACACCACCGGCATCACCACCGCCAGCTCGACCGGGTTCGCCCCCCGGTCACCGCCGGCAACCCCGACCCGCCGCAGCGGCGCCCCGATCCGTCCGAGCGGCGGGGCCTGCCGGCGGGGCGCACCGGGCACGCCGGTACGCCGGGCGGCGGGTGCCGCCCGGCGGGGACCGGCGGAGGGTGGACGGCGCATCGGTCGTCCCTACGGGGCCGGGTCCGGAATGGCGTCCATCCAGCCGCGGGCCTTGGTCGCCACCAGTCCGGTGACGATGACCGCCGCGGCGACCAGACCGAAGATGATCACGGCGGTGGGCACCGGGCTGTCGCCGCGCTCACCGTCGCGGCGCAACTCGGCCAGCCGTGTGGTCAACGCGACGTGCAGGTAGGCGAAGAGATGCATGGCGTGCTCCTTACTGTCGGGGTGTGTTCACAGGCGGGCCATGAACGGATAGACGGCGAAGCCGAGCAGCACGAAGACCAGCAGCGCGCCCGGGATGTCGAGCCGGCTGGTGACCCCCTCGGCCCGGGCCAGGTTGTCGGTGCGGATCTGGTCCCGCAGCGCGTCGGCGCGGCTGCGCAACGTCTCGTGCACCTGGGCGCCCTCGCTGCCGGAGGTGCGCATGATCGCGCCCACGTCGCCGAGTTCCGGGATGCCGATCCGGTCGGCCAGGTCCCGCAGCTCGTCCCAGGGGGAGTGCATCTGCATCTGGGCGATCCGCAGCGACTCCCGGATCCGGTCGAAGACCCAGCCGTCGCAGACGGTCGCCGCCCGCTCCAACGCCTGCACCGGCCCGTGCGCGGCGGACAGTTGCAGGGCCACCAGGTCCAGGTAGGTGCAGACGGCCTGGCGGAACTCGTCCCGGGCGGCCTCGGCGCGGGTCAGCACCGCCCGGTGGGCGAGCACGGCGGCGAGCACCGCCATCGTCAGGCTGCCCAGCACCGGCACGGCGATCGGCACGCCGACGCCCATCAGGAAGAGCCCGGCCGCGATCAGCGTCGGCGAGACCAGCCCGATCAGCGCGGAGAGCAGCAGCGAGAAGGTGTACTGCTCGGGCGTGCGGTCGATCAGGGCGAGCTGCCGGTGCGGCGGGCGCAGCCAGCGGGACAGCCCGCCCAACCACTCCAGCCGGCGGCCGGCCGACCCGGCGGGGCCGACGCCCGGCGGTTGGTGCAGCCGGCGCAGTGCCGGGCCGAGCGCCGGGGCGGCCGGGACCGCCTCCCGGACCAGCAGGAACAGGCCCAGCCCGACCACCGCGCCACCGACCACGGCCAGGGTGAGCTGCCAGTTGAGGATCACGCCACCACCTCCTGCGGGTCGGGGGCCGGCAGGAAGCGGGCCGGTCGGGGCGGCTGGCTCATCGACCGGACCCAGACCAGCAGGCCGATGAACGCGACGCCGAGAATCGTCATCACGAACTGCCCGACCGGCGTGCCGTACGGGCGGACGTACTCGGTGTTCACCAGCCCGTACGCCAGGGTGGCCAGGGTCATCCCGGTCAGGAACCGGACCGCGAACCGTGGCTGGGTGCGTTTGGCCTCGATCTCCCGCCGCGTCGTCACCTCGGCCGCGGCGGCGGAGGCGATCGAGCCGAGCACGTCGCCGAGCCGCTCACCCCGGTCGGTCAGGTGCAGGATCAGCGCGGCGACCACCTGGTCGCAGACCGGGTCGCCGATCTCGTCGGCGAACGCCAGCAGGGCGGAACGGGCCAGCCAGCCGGCCTGGAGCCGGGCGGCGAGCAGGCGTACCTCCTCCTGGATCTCCTCCGGCACCGTGTTGATGGTGCCGACGATCGACTGCTGGAGACCCTGCCCGGTGGCGGAGACGTCCTTGAGCCGGCGGGTCCACTCGCCGACCGCCTCGATCCGCTCGATGGCCCGCTGTTCGGCCTTGCCCACGCCGAGCAGCCACGGGGTGCCGGGCACCGCCACGGCCACCAGCAGCCCGACCACCGGCAGCCCGGTGACCAGGAAGGCGAGCGCACCGGCCAGCAGCGCGCCGCCGAGCAGCAGCCGGCGGGACCGCTGCTCGTGCGGGCTGCCGCCGGTGAGCCCGAGGCGGTGCAGCGGGCTGCGGGCGCCGGGCCGGGGCCCGGCGGGCCGGCGGGTCCCGACCAGCGCCACCACGGCCAGCACCAGCCCGGCCACGCAGGCCGCCCCGGAGACCATGGCGATCAGCTCGATGTCGCTGGTCATCGTGGGCTCCCCCGACCGGCCAGCCGGGTGTGCCGGGGCCGCCGCCAGGCGCCCTGGCCGGCCTCGATGAACCGGCTCAGCAGCCGGGCGTCGTAGCCGATCCGCAGCAGCTGGTCGCGGACCCGTTCCGGCAGGTGCCGGGGCACGGCCCGCCCGTCCGGCCCGGGACCGAAGACCGTGGTGGTGGTGATCCGGTTGCCCTCGCCGACCCCGATCACCTCCTCCACGTGGGAGACGAACCGGTACTTGCGGCCGCCGATCGCGGTCTCGTCCTCCACCGTCACGTAGACGATCAGGTCGAGGGCGTTGCCGGCCATCCGGCGGGCCTGCTCGACCGTCATCTCCCGACCGTGGGCCAGCGCCAGCTCGATGATCCGCTCGCTCACCCCGGCCGGCGTACGGGCGTGGATGGTGCACATCGACCCGCGGCTGGTGGTCATCGCCTGGAGCATCGGGACGATCTCCCGGGACCGGACCTCGCCGACGATGATCCGCAGCACGCCCATCCGCAGCGACACCGGGATGAGGTCGGCGATGCTCACCTCGCCGGCGGGCCGGCCGTCGGCCCCACGCTCGCCGTGCCCCTCCCGGGCCTCGAAGCTCATCACCGCCCGGTGCTTGATCCCGCGCCGGGTCGGCAGCAGCTCCCGGCTCTCCTCCAGCAGCACGTACGGCTCGTCGGCCGGGATCTCGTCCATCAGCGCCCGGATGACGGTGGTCTTCCCCGCCCCGGCCAGCCCGGCGACCATGATGTTCAGCCCGGCCCGCATCGCGGCGCGGAGGAAGTCCCGCAGCAGCGGGTCGATCATCTCGTCCAGGTCGGCCCGGGTGCCGCAGATGTCGTCCAGGCTCACGTCCAGGGTGTTGTGCTTGCGGATCACCGCGTACGGGCGGTGGGTGACCAGGAAGACCGCGGCGAGTCGGCTGCCGTCGGGCAGCTGCAGGTCGAGCGTCGGCTTGGAGGTGGAGAGCGAGCGTTCGGTGGCACCGGCCCGACGGGCCGCCGCCTGGAGGATCTCCACCAGCTCGTCGTCGCTGTCGGCGATCGGCTCGGCCCAGTCGACGCCGCCGCCGTGCCGGGTGATGCGCACCTGGTCGCAGCCGAGGATGTGCACCTCCTCGATGGTCTCGTCGACCAGCAGCGTCTGGAGCCGGCCGAGCCCGACCAGCTCGGCGGTCACCTGGTCGAGCAGCAACCGCTCCTCGCCGGACGCCATCGGGGTGCCGGCCCGGCGCACCGAGTCCGCGTACGCCGAGACGACGGCGACCGCGAGCCGGGCCCGCTCGATGTCCTCCTCGTCCGGGTTGAACTCCCGGCCCCGCTGCCAGAGGGTGAGCCGTTCGGTCAGCTCCCGGCGCAGCTCGCGGACCACGGCGAAGTCGACCCGGGGGCGGGGCGTCTCGGGCGGGGCGGGCGGCAGCACCGCCACCGGCTGCCCCGGCATCGGGGCGGTGGCGTGCGGGTAGCGGCCGTTGACCGGCGGGACGATGGACGTGGCGCCCGGCTGCTCGCCGCGCGGGTCGTGGAAGACCGGCTCAAACCGCATCCGGCACCCCCTGGACGACCGGCCAGCCCAGCCGCGCCCGGCGGCGTTCCAGCATCGCCCGGACCGGCACCTCCAGGGCGGCAGCCGCGCGGATCAGCGGCCGGCCGGCCCGCACGGTGCCGCCGAGGCTGAGCACCTGGGCGGTACGGGTGTCCTCCGGTAGCCGGGCGATCACCGGCACGCCGAGAGCCTTACTGACCTCGCCGTTGCCGTGGCCCGGGCCGACCAGCAGCAGCCGGAGCGTGCCGGGCGGCACCCGGTGCTCGGCGAAGTCCCGCTCGATCGCCCGGATCATCGCCCGGGTGCCGGAGAGGTCGGGCAGGTGGGCCCGGGTGACCAGCAGGACCACGGCGGCGGCGCGCAGCATCGGCCACGGCGGGCCGGGCACCTGCAACCGGCCACAGTCGACCAGGACGTCGTACGGCGGTTGGCCCTTCTCCAGGTCGGCGAAGAAGTCGGTGAACCGCTGCCAGAGTGGGGTGACGCTGCCGGCCTGCACCGGGTCGACCACGCCGGGCAGCAGCAGCCGCTCCCGCTTCGGCGCGTCCAGGTCGACCAGTTGCGACCAGAACGCCTGCTCCAGGTTGCCGTCGCGCAGCTCGCCCACGGCCAGCTCGCCGATGCCCCGGGGCCCGTCGAGCGCGCCGCCGAGGTAGCCGGCGAGGATCGACCCGCCGGCCGGGTCGCACTCGGCGAGCACCAGCCGGCGGTGCCAGCTCAGCGCGCAGGCCAGCGCCGAGGTGGTGACGCCCGGCGAGCCCTTCGCCGAGACCAGCGCGATGATCGCCATGCTCAGGCCGCCTCGGTGAGCACGACCGCGACCCGGTCCTGGGCGGCCAGCACCACCACGGCCGGTACGTCCCGGGTGGCCAGCGCCAGGTAGACCACGATGTCCCCGCTCTTCGGCGGGTACGTGTCGATCACGGTGGCCGGGAAGCGGGTGGTGGTCGTCGCCCGGTCGGTGCTGTCGTCGTTGCGGGCGGGCGTGCCGATCAGCAGCACCTTGTCGCCGGGGTGCAGCTTGCGGGCGGGCACCCGGGCCGGGTCGAGGCCGAGGGAGACCTGCTGCTGCCCGGCGCCGAGCAGTGGACCGTCGGTCAGTTGGCGCATGGTGAGCAGCGTCCCGGGGATCAGCGACACGGCGGCCCGCTTGCCGACCACGTCGGCGATCCGCTTCGCCGGCACGGGGGACAGGCCCTGCCCACCGGCGACCTGCACCGAGACCAGGTCATCGGCGCCGATGACCCGCCCGACCTCCACCGGCCGGGCGACCGCGAGATAGCTGCCGGTGGCCCGGACGGAGGTGACGGCGAACGCCGCGCCCAGCCCGCCGAGGGCGATCAGGAGCACGGCCAGCCCGAGCAACCCGGGCCGGGTACGCCGCTGGCGGACCACCTTCGGTGGGGCGACCGGCGCGTCGACCGGCCCGGAGTTGTTCTGCGTCACCAGGCTCATCGGGTCTTCTCCGTCCGCTCCGGTGCGCCGGTCATCCGGTCACCACCTGGAGTTCGTCGATCTCGATCGGTACCACGTTGCTGGTGCGGGTGAGTGGGAAGCTGTCGCTCTGCCCGCCACCGGACCAGCTGACCGTCCAGTGGGTGGTGGCGCGGATCCGGTACGTCCGGGCCTGCGCGTAGCCCTGGTCGTAGCCGCAGTCGGGCGAGGTGAGACCGGCCCGCGGGCCGTCCACCGTGTACGGCGTGCCGGGACCGGTGCAGGTGACCTGGTCGCCGTTGTCCATGTCCCAGACGATCTGGTCGACGGTGGCGCTCAGCGCCACGGTCAGCCCCCGGTCGGTCTTGCTGGCGTGCAGCGGGCCGAAGTAGTTGGGGCCGGGGCTGGCCCACATCCAGACCGGGAGGCCGACCAGGCCGGGGCCCTTGCCGCGCCGGGGCGCCACCTTCAGCCGGGGCGGCAGCAGCTCGATCGAGGCCAGCGCCTGGCGGGCCAGTTCGGCGGGGTCGGGCGGTGCCTCGAAGCCACCCGGTGCGGCGTCGAGCAGCACCGTCTCCTGGGCGCCCAGGTCACCGCCGTTGCAGGTCTTGACGTACCACTGCTTGCCCTCGACCACGCTGGGCTGTGGCTCGGCCAGCTTGTAGTAGCAGCCGTCGCCGTTGTTGAACCAGCCGAGCAGGTCGTCGTGGCAGGGCAGCGCCCGGCCGTTCCACTGGCACTTCGCGGCGGGACCGTCGGTGGAGCCACCTCCGCCGGTGCTGCCGCCGGTGTCCCCGCCGGTGCCGCCACCGCCGGTGTTACCGCCGGTGCCCGGGTCGTCGTCCCAGATGCTGCAGTCGTTCTGGCCGGCGGGGCACTCGACGTCGGGGCCGCCGCGCAGCGCCGCCCCGGCCGGGCCGACCGTGCCGAGGACCAGTAGCAGGGCGAGCGCCGCCCCGGCCAGCCCGCGCCGGGCCGCGGTCAGCACGGCTGGTCCTGGTGGCTGGCGCTGGTGCTGATCAGCCAGCGGCCGTCGGGGTAGCGGGCGGCGGTGGCGGTGGCCAGCCAGCGCCCTCCCCGGGCGCCGGGCACGGGCCGGTGGTCCTTGGCGTAGACCAGCCGCCAACCGGTCGCGTCCAGGCAGTCCTGGATCTCCACGGTGGGCGGCGTCGAGGCCAGGTCGACCGAGGTCACGGTGGGATCGGAGACCAGTTTTCCGGTACGCATAGCGCCGTGCTCCTTCGCCTCACGAATTGCCAGGCGGACCCGGGTGAGCAGGGGGTCGGCCGCATATCGGGCCAACTCCGGATGGCGGGGATCGCCGCGTCGGCTCGCCGTTCCGGATGCCGTCAGATATCCGGAGTACGCGGCCAGCGCCGCCTTTCCGGCCGCCTCCTCGGCGGCGGCGTCCGGGCCGGCCTCGGTGGCGGCCGCCGCGCGGGGGACCGGTTCCCCGCCGGGCTGCGCGGTGCCACCGCAGCCGGTGGGAATCCCGGCAGCGACGGTGACGACCAGGCATGTTGCCCAGCGGCGGGAATGCCGTACTCGCAACGCCGCGTCCTCCTCGTTGGCGACCCGGTCGCGCTGCGGTCAGCGACTTCCGGGCATGCGGAAGCGCACCCGGAAGATGCCGGCCGGGCCGGAAAGGGAACGCATCCGCATTTACATCTGTGGAAGTTGTGCGTTATCGGTGAGTCGATGTCTCCTGTGGTCTCCGACGCCTGCTGTCGGGGGTTGCGTCGTACCCAAGGGGCGAGCATAGGCTGACGTCCGCCGATGCAACAGAGGCAATTCATTCGAACACGCAGCGTGATGTGAGGTGGTGGTGGTCGATGTCCGGGCTGTCCGGGGCATCCCTGCCGTTTGTCGCACCATCCGGCACACTCCGGCGATCGTGAGGTTACTTTCCGTGTCTGCCTCGTTGGCCCCAGAGCCGCCCATCGCCACCGCTCACCGGGGATCGGCCCTGCTCGCGGTGCTGGCCGTCGCGCCGGCCTGCCGCTACGCGGTCGCCCGGTACGCCGTACCCCCGGGCACCGCCGACCGGATGGCGTGCGACGGCTGCGCCGCCCCGATCCGGCTGGACCGGGCCTGGCCGGCGCTCGGCCCGGCGGGCCGCTGCCCCGGCTGCCGCCGCCGGATCGGCGCGCCACCCTGGACCGTCGAGGTGGCCCTGGTCGCGGCGCTGCTGCTGGTGGTCGCCCTCGCCGACGGGCCGCCGGTCGAGCGGTTCGCGCTGGCCTGGTGGCTGGCCTGGGCGGTGCCCCTGGTCCTCATCGACATCGCGGTGCACCGGCTGCCCGACCGGCTCACCTGGCCGGCCGCCGCGGGCACCCTGGTGCTGCTGGGAGTCGCGGCGTGGACCGGCCCCGGGGCCGGGGCATGGCTGCGCGCCGCCGGCGCGGCGGCCCTGCTCGCGGCGTTCTTCGCCGGCACCACCCTGCTGCTGGGGCGGCGCGGGTTCGGGCTCGGCGACGCCAAGCTGGCGCTCGGCGCCGGCGCGCTGCTCGGCTGGTACGGCTGGCCGTTGCTGCTGGTCGGCCCGGCGCTGGCCTGCGTGTTCTCCGCGCTGACCGGGCTGCTCCTGCTGGCGGCCCGGCGGGTCCGCTGGTCCAGCCACCTGCCGTTCGGCCCGTTCCTGCTCCTCGGCACGCTGGCCGCGCTGGCCCTGACCTGGTGAGCCAGCCCGGAGACGTCAGGCCGTCGCAATCGGGCCGGACATCCGCTCCAGCACCGCCTCCAGCGCCTCGAAGGCGTACGCCCAGTTGTGGCACTTGAAGCTGCGCAGGTCCTCCACCGGCGTGCGGCAGTCCACGCAGTACACCCCGGCGATCGCGTCCGGCACCTCGGTGTTGACGTACTTGCGGTCACCGAGGATCACCGTGGCGATCATCGCCGGGTCGTGCACCCCGGACAGGGCCGACGAGACGATGTCGAGCCAGTTCACCCGCCGGCCGCACTTCGGGCAGTCCGGTGTGTCACCGCTGACCCACAGTGGGGCGCCGATGCTGTGCGGGGGCATGTTCAGCAGCTTCTCGATCCGGCGTACGTCGTGCTCGCAGGTGACCCAGCGATGCGCGCCGGGCAGCGCGGCCGGTGAGTCGTACACGGCCTTGAACAGGACCGTGTCCACCTCCACGGTCTCCCGTTGACGGGTCATCGGCGTCCCTCCTCGACGATCGGTGCCCCACCACCGTGGGCCCGGCCGGCGACCGGTGCAGCCGGATCAACGACAGCGGACACCCGCACGGAACGGGACCGGTCGGTGACACACGGGTCAGCGCGGCGACGCGAGCGGTGCTAGACATTCAGGCGCCAGCAGTGCCGCGCCGGAGAAGGAGTCGACGTGTCCAGTGAGCCGACGAGCGGGCCGAAGGATGCCGAGGCCCGGCCGAACGTCGCCCGGATGTACGACTACTACCTCGGCGGCTGCCACAACTTCGCCGCCGACCGGGCCGCCGCCGAGAAGATCCTGGAGATCTTCCCGGACACCGGGGTCGCCGCCCAGACCAACCGGGCGTTCCTCCGCCGCGCCGTCCGGTACGCGGCGCAGCGGGGCGTCCGGCAGTTCCTCGACATCGGCGCCGGCCTGCCCACCCAGGGCAACGTGCACGAGGTGGTCCGCGCGGTGGCGCCCGACTCCAGGGTGGTCTACGTCGACTCCGACGAGGTGGCCGTCGCGTACGCCCGGCGGCTGCTGCCCGAGGACGGCCGCACCGTGGCCGTCCGGGGCGACCTGCGCGCCCCCGACGAGATCCTGGCCGACCCGCAGGTCCGCGGCCTGATCGACCTCGCCGAGCCGGTTGCGGTGCTGGTGGTCGCGGTGCTGCACTTCGTCCCCGACGCCGACGACCCGTACGCGGCGGTGGCCCGGCTGCGCGCCGCCACGGTGCCGGGCAGCCTGCTGGCGCTGTCCCACCTGACCATGGACGGCGCCCCGGCGACGGCGGCCCGGCAGGGGCAGGCGGTCTACCGGCGCAGCAGCGCACCCCTGGTGCCCCGCTCGTACGCCGAGGTCGAGCGCTTCTTCGACGGCTACGACCTGGTCGAGCCGGGTCTGGTCCGGTTGGCGCAGTGGCGGCCCGACGGGGAGCCGCAGGCCGGGGTGTCGCACGGCTACGGCGGGGTCGGCGTGCGCCGCTGAGGCGGATGGCCCGGCGGGTCAGGCGGTGCCGGGCGGCAGGCCGAGGAACTGGAGGATGTCGGCGATGGCGTCCTCGACGGTGCCGCCGACGGCCGGGTCGGCCAGCCGGGCGCGCAGCGCGGGCAGCACCTTAGCGGTGTCCAGCTCGTGGTGGATGCGGGCCAGGTGGCTCAGGCAGATCGCCGCGCTGGCCCGGACGTCCTCCTCCGGGTGGTCCAGCAACCGCAGGTAGAAGTCCTGGCACCAGCGCCAGTCGGGGTCGTGCAGGGCCAACGCCACCATCGAGTCGGTGAGCGTGTCGATGTCGTTCGCGGCGAGCGCGTCGGTGGCCGTCTCGTGGCTGGTCGGCGCGGGCTCGTAGTAGCTGCGCTGGGTGCTCATTCGGTGTCCTTCGGCGGCGGGGTCGGCCTGCCCTTCTTGTCTACCAGCCCGCCCCGCTTGAGGGCGTTGCGCATGTCGTCGTTGAGGCCGTCGGCGCTGGTGTCGTTCCAGTCGCGGACGTGCCCGTGGTAGATCTCGACGACGTCGCCGCCCGGGTTCTGCGGCTCGATCCGGCGGTGCCGGTCGAGGATGACGATCTCGCCGGTGTCGTGGTCGACGCCGATCCGGCGGCGTTCGTTGGTCGACTTGATCTGCACCGAGCGGTCCAGCGCCGCCTGTCCGTTCGCCGGGGCGCGGCTGGCGCTGCCCATCGCGAGGTTGCGGTCCTTCTCGCGGTGCTTCGGGCGCTGCTCGTCGCCGACATGGTATTCCCGGCGAACCCGGGGCGGGTGGGCCAGCTCGGCGACCGGCTTGACCAGCGCCGACTCCACCTGCGGCGGCACGGCCGCGTCCCGCAGGTGCCGGTTGCGGTTGCGCTTACCCACCGAGGACCGCCTGCATGGCCAGGTCGATGAGCTGGTCGATGACCAGGCCGGTGAGCATCTTGAAGATCGGGATCTCCAGCAGCGACGCGCCGAAGGTGGCCACCGCCGTGGCCACCGCCTGGGCGATCTGGATGGCCAGGATGACCAGCTGGACGATCATCTGCACCTTGAGGGCGAGCACCACCGCGGCGACCACCACGTAGCCCGCGCCGAGCACGGTGGTGGCGGTGCCGTTGCCGTCCAGCACCCCGCCCGGCCCGTCGGCCCCCGACCAGTACGCCTCGAACGCGGCGATCACGTCGCCCCGGTTGTCGGCGGTCACCTCGGCCGCCAGCGCGTTCGCCTCCCGGCCCAGCTCCTCGACGGTGGTGGCGAAGTCCATCCAGACCTGCCCCAGCTCGAAGAGCTTCTCCTCGTCGCCCTCCGGCCAGTCGTACCCGATCATGCTGAGCAGCGAGGCCAGCTCGGCGGGGATCATCATGCCCACGGCGTCAGCTCAACTCCCCGCCCAGCGACTGGAAGCGGCCGACCAGGTCCGCCTCCACGGCCGCCATCTCCTCACCCAGGGCGACCAGGTCCTCGCCGCTGCTCTGGTATTCGTCGGCGACCGCCTCGCAGCACGTCGCGAGATAGTCGGAGACCACCGGGAAGGAGAGGCCGACAAGCGTGCCGAGCATGTCCCCGCCCCACGGCTGGCCGTAGCCCGCCACCCGGGCCCGCACCGTCTCGACCGCCGTGGCCAGCCGGTCACCCACCTCCGCGAGGCGGGTGCCCGCCGCACGGACCTGGTCCGGGTCGATCTCCAAGCTCATCGTCTCAGCCCCGCTGCCGGCCGATCCGGGCCTGCGCGTCGGTCAGCGCGCCCAGGAACGAGCGCATCTGCCGTACCGACTGCTGCTGCACCTCCTGGAGGCGTTCCAGCAGCACCGCCGGGTCCGGCACGTCCGGCGCCCCGGCGAGGGTGCGCTCCCGCAGGTCGTCCAGGGCCGCGTTGACCGCCAGGGTCAGCTGCTCGCCCAGGTGGTCGCTCCCCTCCCGCAGGGCCTGCGGCGCGACCGTCACCGACTCGATCCGGCCGCCCGGCCCGGCGACCACGGTGATCAGGCCGTCGGCCGTCGTCCCCTCACCCCGGGTCTCGGCGGCGTCCGGGTCCGGACGGTGCGCCCGCAGCTCACGCAGGGTACGCAGGGCCTCGTCCATCGACTGGCGGAACTCGTCCGCGCTGGCTGGCACAGCACTCCCTCCCCGACCGTCCGGCCCGGGCCGCTCCCGTTGCGGGACAACGGAAGCCGGAGTGGACGGTCCGGGCGGACGTTACCGGATCGCGCCCGGCACCGGGGTACCCGTGGCGGCGGGCTGCGGTGTGATCCGCGCCGGCCCGTAAATTCCTCGGCCGCGCATGTCGATCCGGGGGTATGGCGTGCGTCGTGCTGTCGTACCGACAATGACCGGGACGACGGGAGACCGACCGTGAAGTACATGCTGTTGATCCAGAGCGCGAGCAACCCGGAGGAGCTCGATGCCGCCACGGCGGCCGACGGGAGCACCTTTTCCGACTGGGTGAGCTACGACAGGACGATCCGGGACTCCGGCGTCCACGTCTCCGGCGAGTCGCTGGCCGACCTGACCACCGCCACCACCGTCCGGGTCAGCCCGTCGGGGGAGCGGCTGATCACCGACGGCCCGTTCGCCGAGACCCGGGAGGTGCTCGGCGGCTACTACGTCATCGACGTACCCGATCTGGACGTGGCCCTGGACTGGGCGGCGCGCTGCCCGGGTGCGCGCGGCGGCGGCTCGGTCGTGGTGCGGCCGGTCGCGAACTTCGACGCCTGACCGTGCCCGGCGAGGACGCCTCCACCGGCGGGGGCCCGACGTCGTCGGTCGCGTCGTCGGTGGAGGCCGTCTTCCGGGAGGAACGTGGCCTGCTGCTCGCCGCCCTGGTCCGCCGCTTCGGCGACCTCGACCTGGCCGAGGAGGTCACCTCCGAGGCGATCGAGGCGGCGCTGGTGCACTGGCCGGTCGACGGCGTGCCGGCCCGCCCCGGGGCCTGGCTGTTGACCACCGCGCGGCGCCGGGCGGTGGACCGGCTGCGGCGGGACCGCAGCGCGGCGGTCCGGCTCGCCCTGCTTCAGGCGGAGGCGGAACGCGCGCCCGCCGTCCCGCCGCCGGACGTGGCCGGTGACCTGCCCGACGAACGGCTGCAACTCTTCTTCACCTGCGCCCACCCGGCCCTGTCGGCCGAGGACCGCACCGCGTTGACGCTGCGCTGCCTCGCCGGCTTGGGCACGCCGGAGGTCGCCCGGGCCTTCCTCGTGCCGCCGGCCACCATGGCGCAGCGGATCGTCCGGGCCAAGAGGAAGATCCGCGAGGCGCGGATCCCGTTCCGCACACCCGGACCGGACGAGCTGCCCGACCGGCTGCCCGGCGTCCTCCAGGTCGTCTACTCCGTCTTCACCGAGGGCTACGCGGCCAGCGCCGGCACCGACCTGCAACGCGCCGACCTCGCCGAGGAGGCGATCCGGCTGGCCCGGCTGCTGCGCCGCCTGCTCCCCACGCAACGCGAGGTGGCCGGCCTGCTCGCGCTGCTGCTGCTGATCCACGCCCGCCGCGACGCCCGCACCGGCCCGCACGGCGAGCTGGTCCTCCTCGACGACCAGGACCGCGGCCGGTGGGACCGCGCCATGATCGAGGAGGGCCGGGCGCTGGTGCGGGTCGCGCTGACCGGCGGTCCACCCGGGGTGTACGCGGTGCAGGCCGCGATCGCCGCGCTGCACGACGAGGCCGCCGACGTCGCCACCACCGACTGGCCGCAGGTGGTGGCCCTCTACGACGTGCTGTACGCGCTGGCCCCGTCGCCGGTGGTGGCGTTGAACCGGGCGGTCGCGGTGGCCATGCGGGACGGTCCCGAGGCCGGGATCGCACTCCTCGACGAGCTGGCCGGCGAGGCGCGGCTGCGCGGGCATCACCCGTACCACGTGGCGCGGGCGGAGCTGCTGCGCCGGATGGGCCGGCTGCCCGAGGCAGCCCGGGCGTACCGGCGGGCATTGGAGCTCGCCGGCACCGAGCCGGAGCGGGCCCACCTCCGGCGGGTGCTGGCGGCGCTCTCCCCACCCGGCATCAGTGGCTGAACGGTGCTGCCTCACGACCGGACCACCTCCCGGTTGGCCAGCAGGAGTACGGTCGCGAGCAGCATCAGCGCCGCCGGCCAGGCCAGTGCCACCCCGCTCCACTCCGGCGCGACGGGGACCGACCACGGTGACGCGGAACCGGCGAGGAACAGCGTTCCACCGAGCGCGACCCCCTGGGCCAGCGGTCCGACGAGCGCGGCGCCGACGTCGTTCCGGTATCGGGCCGCCACGGCCGCCACGGACTGGGGAAGCAGGCCGCAGACCGCCGCCTGCACGAAAAGGTAGCTCCGCGGACCGGTGACGAGCCGGCCGTCGACGGTCACCACCATCAGGTAGAGCAGCGCCCAGACGGCGCTGGCCGGCACCAGGGTGAGCGTCGTCCGCAGCCACTGGCGTATCCATCGCGGGGACGGGGCCGGCACCGTCGCGGCCATCGGATCGGGCAATGCGAAGCAGACCGCCGCGCCCAGCGTGGCGGCGGCCAGCCGGAGCCCGGGCAGCGCGAGACCCGGCGTCGGCTCGACGACCAGGGCGGGTAGCTGGCTGAGCACCGCGAGCGCCGTCGCGGCCGCCAAGGGCCACCAGGGCACCGATCGAGCCAGCCGCCCGGTCAGCAACATCGTCAGTCGAAGGGTGTTCACCGGCAGGATTCCGGCCGGTTCGTCACGCCGGACGCCGGTGGCGCGTCGGTGGGCGGAACCCTCGGCGGTCTCGTTGTCACACCCAGCGGCGCGAGCGCCATTGCGTTCGGGTCCATGAGCTGTGTCCAGTGCGCCGCCAGGAAGGTGGCGACCTCGTCGTGCGGGCGCTCCAGCAGCGCCGACGCGGCCTGCTCGTCCGCCCGACCGTGCTGGACCCGCCCGAGGTCCAGCCGGCCGTCGGCGAGGCGGCGGCGGCCGTCCGGCGTTGCCTGCGCCAGCAACCACAGTGCCACGACGGTGCGGTGCTGGCCGGCACCCGTGCAGGCGGAGCCACCCGGAGCAGCCGTCGGGAGCCGGCGCTGGAGCAGTCCGGTGACCGCGGTGACATAGGCGACGGTCATCCGGTCGCGGGAGTCCTCCGCCCAGCGCCCGTGCCGGCCCCAGACCGTCCCGGTGACGATCTCCGGCTCTCCGACGACGAGGGGGTCGCCCCACTGGGCGTCGCCGAACTGGCGGACCGCCGGCCGTCGGGCCGCAGCCGGCAGATTCCGGCTGACCGGCTCGACCGCGTCCCGCCACAGCGGAACCCAGCCCGTGTAGTGCGGAAGGGCGCAGTAGCGCACGCCACCGTGCATCTCGCAGTCGAGCACGGCCGGACCGGTCAGCGCGTCCTCCATTGACTTGTCGATCACCGCCGGCACGGCCCGGAGCTGCTGGTCGGTGGCCACCACCGCCGCGACGACCGCCACGGCGACCACCCCGGCCGTGACGACCCGCCGGTGTCCCCAACCCAGCATCGCGACGATCGCGACGAGGACGGCCAGCAGGTAGCTCAGGTGCCATCCCGTCGGACGAGCCGCCCCGGTCTCCCACGGTGCCGTGGGAACGGGGAAGAGCTGCCAGACCAGGCTGTCGGTGCCGGTGCTGAACACCGGCAGGCTGGCCAGCACCACGGCCGCCCCGACCAGGGCCAGCGGGCCGGCGGCGGTGGCGGGCAGCCGGCGACCGACCGCCACCCCGATCGCCGCCCCGATCGCCGGGACGACCATGGTGACCAGCAACGTCCAGGGATCGAAGCGCCCGACCGGCCAGGCCGGAAGCAGGAGGAGCAGCTCGGCGAGGCAGAGCACAGCCCCGGCCCCGCCGGCCACCACAACGAGTGCGAGCAGGGCGAAGCCGCGTCGAACACGGGTGGTCGGCACGGTCTCGATGCTCTCCGCGCCGGCCCGTCGGTCCCGGCTCGCCGCCAGTTGCCCAGCCAGTAGAAGGGCGCCCGCCAACACCAACGAGGACATTCCCGCGTTCTGGGCGAACGTCTCCCAGGTCGGCATCCGGGTCCATCCCCATGCCGTGCCCAGCCCCACCGACAGCAGCAGACCGCCCCAGAGCAGCGGGCTGCGCAGCACCAGGCGTGCCTCGGCCCGGGCCAGCGTGGCAACGGCGACCCGACCGGCGGGTCGGGCCTCCGGTGCCGCGAGGACGATCACCGGGCCACCCTCGCCGGCGCCGACCTGTGGAGCAGCAGCAGATAGCCGTCCTCCAGGGTGGGCTGCGCCGGTCGACCGTCATCGGGGCGGTCACCGAGCCTGCGGTACAGCCCGTCGGCGTTACGCCAGTAGGGCTGGGAGCCGGTCGGCGCGGTGGTCGACAACCACACTCGGCCGTCGGCGCGGTTGATCAGCTGTCGGGGGGTGCCGTCGAAGGCCGCCCGCCCCGCGTTCATCACCACCACCCGCTCACAGAGCGCGCCCACGTCCTCGGTCTGGTGGGTGGACAGCAGCACCGTGTGGCTCTCGCCCACCCGGGAGATCAGGGCCCGGAACAGCATCCGTTGCTCCGGGTCGATGCCGACCGTCGGCTCGTCCAGGATCAGCAGCGCGGGCTGCCCGAGCAGCGCCAGCGCCAACCCCAGCCGCTGTCGCATCCCGCCGGAGAGCTTGCGCACCTTGGTGCGGGCGCGGTCGGTCAGGTCGACCTCGTCGAGCACCCGGCGCACCTCCGCACGGCGCCGTCGGCCGTCCGTCAGCTCCTTCAGCACGGCCACGTAGTCGAGCAGGTCGTACGCGGTGAACTGGGGATAGAGGCCAGGGTTCTGCGGGAGGTAGCCGATCCTGCGGCGGAGCTCGGTCCGCTGTGCGGGGACCGCCGGGTCGAGCCCGAGGATCCGCAGCCGGCCACGATCGGGCGCCAGCGCGGTGGCCAGACAGCGCAGCAGGGTGGTCTTGCCGGCGCCGTTGGGGCCCAGGAACCCTGTCACCCCCGTACCGAGTTCCAGGTCCAGGCCGTCCAGAGCGGGGGTGGCCCCGTAGCGCTTGCCGAGGCCGTCGATGCTGACGGTGTTCATCGGGTCTCTCCCGGGTCGAGGCGGCGTCGCCGCACGGTCAGCACCACGACGGCCGTCATGGCGGCGAACAGGTAACCGAGTTGAGCGGTACGGCCGAAGACGAGTGGCAGGGACGAATCCCGGTGGATGGTGACCGCGGTGCCGACCCCGGCCAGCCAGATGCCGCCCAGCACACCGGCGGCTGCCGGGAGCGCGATGACCGTGCTCAGCGCCAGGGTCCCGACGCTCAACAGCAGGGCCGGCAGCAGCCAGGCCACGGCGTACCAGCCCGGGCCGGGCAGCAGGACCGCCGCCACGACGCCCATGACGACGGCGACCGTGACGACCGTGGTGGCGCGCCAGAGGACGAGCGCCGGACCCGCCGCCGGTGTGGTGTCGGTGATCTCGTGCATCGGGTCGGCCGGTGGGCCGTACGCGGTGGCGACCGCCAGCACCGGCAGGACCGGCGCGACGACCAGCAGGACCGCGTTGCTGACCTGCATTCCGCCCCGACCGAGGTAGGCCGCGGCCACCGCGAGGGCCAGCACCGTCGCCGTCGCACCCAACCAGGACCAGCGCAGCGCGGGGGTCGCGGCAATCAACCGGATCCGGTGCTCGGGCAGTCCGAGCCGGCGCAGGAACCGGTGCAGCGGGCCCGATCGGGGTTCGTGCAGCGCGTCGAACACCACCGACCAGTTGCCCGTCAGCCACACCGGGTCGACCCTGACCTGCTCCCGACAGGAGGCGCAGGCCAACAGATGGGTGTCGACGGCCAGGACGCGGCTCGGCGGGAGCGTGCCCCGGTCGTAGTCGGCGAGCAGCCCCTCGTCGACGTGCCAACCGCTCATGTCAACAGCTCCCTCAACCGGGCCCGGGCGCGCAGCAGGCGGGTCTTCGCCGTGCCTTCCGCGATGCCGAGCAGCTTGGCGCTCTCCCGTACGGTCAGGCCGTCGATCGCAGTGGCCTGGATGAGCACCCGCAGCTCGGGCGAGAGCCGATCGATCGCCGCGCCCAGGTCGCCGTGCTCGATGCCGAGCAGCACCAGTTCCTCCGCCGACGGTGCCGTGGCGACGTCGGGCAGTGGCTCGGCGACCCCACCGAGCCAGCGATGGGCCGGGCCCCGTAGCGCGGACACCAGCCGCCGAGCGGCGATCGTCCATATCCAGGCCGCGGCGTCGGCACCGGTTGCCTCGTAGCGGTGTGCGTCCTTCCAGATGGCGACGAACGTGTCCTGAACTGCTATGTCGACCACGTCGGCGTCGGCGCAGCGCCGGCGCAGGCGGGCGCGCAGCCATGGCGCGTGCCGCTGGTGCAGCAGCCGGAGAGCATCCGCCCGACCGGCCGCGACGGCGCCCAACAGCTCGGCGTCACCGCTCGACTCGTCGACCGGCCGCTCCACCGCCTGGTCTCGTCTCCGCCACACACAAGGACTATCGCCAGTCGCGGGCGATTCGGTTCATCGAATCGGTGCCCTGGCGGTCGGCCGCACGGCGAGCCGGTCCGCCCCGGCCCGGACCGGCGCCAGCCTCAGAGCGGCTCGAGGCGGTCGCGCGGTCCGTTCCGGACCCGATCAGGTACGCGCAGCCGGTCGTCCGCGAGCAGCCGTCGCAGCTCCTCCGCGTGCCGGTCGGGGTCGACGGTGAGTCGGGCCAGCTCGTCGAAGAGGGTCATCCGTTCGTCGTCGATCGTCTCCTCCGGCTCGGGCATCGCACCCCAGGCGTCCCAGGGCAGCAGCTCGAGGCCGTCGAGCGCGGCGGCGTCCCGCATCAGGCTGCCGGCGATCCACCACCAGCCGCTCTCGTGCAGGAAACTCAACCCGAACGCGTCCGGGTCGGCCTCGCCGGAACGGCAGCGCCGCCACGCCTCGCCCGCCACCAGGAAGCGGTCCCGGGGCACGTCGGTCACGTCGAAGTCGATCCCGAACCGCTCCCTCTGCGGCTCGTCGAGCTGAGCGTCGACCAGCACCCAGCGCCGCCGTGCGGCGTCCCAGTACTCGGCCACCCAGTGGTCCTCGTACCGCCCCTCGACGAAGTACCCGCCGAAGCCGCAGCGGGCCCGCGCCGGCACGCCTCGGGCGCGCAGCACGGTCACCAGCAGCACACTGAAGTGCCGGCAGTTGGCGGCGATCCGCTGCTCGGGGGCGCGCGGGAGGTCCAGCGGCCGGTCGTCACGTTCGGCGATCCGGGCCAGCAGCTCGGACACCGGTCGGAGGTGGACGGTCTGCCGGTCGGCCTCCGACAGCGTCACCCCGTACGCGTCGGTGATGTGCTCGTGGATGAGCAGGCCGTGCCCGGCGCGGGCGATCCCCGCGACGTCCGCGGGCAGCGCGTCGACCAGGCCGGCGTACGCCCCGGCGGAGGTCATCCGGCCCGGTTCGGCGTAGGCCGCGGATGTCCGAGCGATCGAGCTGTCCATCAGTGCCTCCTCGAGCTCGGGACCCAGCATGTCAAGATTCGGCGGGCCCGCGCTGCCCCGCCGGCCCGGCCGACGGCGGCCGAGCTGAGTGACGTGCCGGCCGGGTTGCGCCCGCTGCTCACCGGGTGGTTGTGGTGGGCCGGTCGGCCGTCGTCCACGCGGCGGCGAGCGCGGCGGCGGCAGCCGTGTCGGCGATCAGAGAGGTGATCAGCGACGCCGCGAGCCGGGGTTGGGCGGCGAACAGGAGGCCCTGCGCGGTCACCCAGCAGCCGAAGAGCGCGACGACGGCCACCGCGACGACGAGCGGCGCGAGTGGCACGGGGGTGCGGCGCAGGCCGAGGACGACCACGACGGCGACGGGCAGCGTCAGTGCCAGGTAGGGCAGGTGGACGGTGAGGTTGACGGCCAACCGGCCGCCGGCCTCCAGGTCGTCCCACGCCCGCCGGTCGGGTGGTGAGAGGAGCGGGAACAGGCCGTAGCCGAGCATCGCCCAGGCGAGCGCCACCAGGGCGGCGGCGAGCCGGCGGAGGGCGACGGCCGCGCCGCCCGGGGTTCGGGGACCGGCGGCGTACGCGGCCATTCAGGATCCGGTCGTCCGGTACCTGCGGACCGCGGCCTCGGCGAGCTGGACGAGGAGTTCGTCGCCGCCGGGCTTGTTGCCCTCCTCCTGGATGACCACCAGGTCGGTGCCGACCCGGACGAGCAGGCAGTCCCACCGCGTCGTGTCGGGGCCGGTTCCCGCGCTCTGACGGACGTGCACGCTCTCGTCGCCGAGCCGCGGTCCCGGGGCGATCGCGTAACGGTAGCGGCCGGTGCCGTCGGGCGGGAGGACGTTGGGGCAGCGGGCGACGAGGGTACGCAGGTCGGTCAACGCGCGACGGGCACCGTCGTCGGCGTAGGTGCGGAGAACCTCGGTGCCCAGCCACAGGTCGTCGGGGCCCGAATCCCGGGGGAGGGTGGCCGCGGCGATCGCCGACGGGGTGCCGGTCAACCGGCGGGCCGACAGCAGCGGGACGATGTCCGAACAGGACGTTCCGGTGCCCGGCAGGCGGTTGCCGGCGTCGGCCGCCATCACCGTCGCGATCTCCACCGTGAAGCCGGGCGGCAGGGAGTCCTCGGTCAGCAACCGTGCGGACAGCGCCGCGGAGTAGCCGGGCTCATCCGTCGTACCGGTGGGGGAGGCCGGGGCGGAGGTCGGGGCCGGGCTCGTCGGAAGTGCCTCGTTCCCGGTGGGGGTGGTCGAGGGACCGCAGGCGGCGACCAGGCCGACGGCCACCACCGCGACCGCGCGGCGTAGCACCGTGTCGAGCATCGACAGACCCCCTCCGGGCGTGAGGCGCCAGGCTAACCAACGCGCGGCGTCCGAGGTGTCCTCGGGCGCGCGGTCCGCGCCTCCCGGAGATCCGCCTGCCGGCAGCAGCTCCGAAACTTTCGGCGACGCCGACGCTCCGGGCACCCGGATGGTGGCCGCCTTGAGGCCGTCATATCGACATTGACCGATCACTGGCTCGTCGGTATCGTCCGATGTCAGTTACCGGAACATTACCGAAAAGTTTCGGTGCCGCGGCCCCGGAGTGGTGGCCGCGGGTCGCCCGTTCGATACGCGCAGAGGAGTGTCATGAGACGTCTGACGAGACACGGCCGCTACCGGTTGGCGGTGGCCGCCGCCAGCGCCCTCGCCGTGGTCGGTGCGGCGCTGGTGGTGCCCAGCCTGGCCCAGGCGGCCAGCACGCTGGGCGCCGCCGCGACGCAGTCCGGTCGGTACTTCGGCACCGCCATCGCCGGCGGCAGGCTGGGCGACTCGGCGTACAGCACCATCGCCGCCCGCGAGTTCAACATGGTCACGGCCGAGAACGAGATGAAGCCGGACGCGACCGAGCCCCAGCAGAACGTCTTCAACTTCACGGCCGGCGACCAGATCTACAACTGGGCCAACAGCCGGGGCATCAAGGTCCGCGGGCACACCCTCGCCTGGCACTCCCAGCAACCGGGCTGGATGCAGAACATGTCCGGCAGCACGTTGCGCAACGCGATGATCAACCACATCAACGGCGTGATGGGCCACTACAGGGGCAAGCTCGCCGCCTGGGACGTGGTCAACGAGGCGTTCAACGAGGACGGCAGCCGCCGCCAGTCGAACCTCCAGGCCACCGGGAACGACTGGATCGAGGTGGCTTTCCGCACCGCCCGGGCGGCCGACCCCTCGGTCAAGCTCTGCTACAACGACTACAACATCGAGAACTGGTCGTACGGCAAGACGCAGGGCGTCTACCGCATGATCCAGGACTTCAGGTCCCGCGGCGTACCCATCGACTGCGTCGGCCTCCAGACCCACTTCACCGGCGGCAGCTCGCTGCCCGGCAACTTCCAGACCACCCTGTCGAGCTTCGCCGCCCTCGGGGTCGACGTCGCGCTGACCGAGGTCGACGTCACCAACGCCTCCACCACCCAGTACGCCGGGCTGACCCAGGCCTGCGTGAACGTGCCGCGCTGCATCGGCATCACCGTCTGGGGCGTACGCGACAGCGACTCCTGGCGGTCCAACGAGAGCCCGCTGCTCTTCGACGGCGGCGGCAACAAGAAGGCCGCGTACACCTCGGTCCTCAACGTCCTCAACGGCGCCGGCCCGGCACCCACCGGCACGCCGACCCCGACGCCGACCACGCCCCCGCCGGGCGGCGCCAACAGGATCGTCGGTAGCCAGTCGGGCCGCTGCATCGACGTACCCAACAGCTCGCGGACCAACGGCACCCGGGTCCAGCTGTACGACTGCCACGGCCAGACCAACCAGCAGTGGACCTGGACCGCCAACCGGCAACTGACCGTGTACGCGGGCAGCATGTGCCTCGACGCCGCCGGCTCCGGCAACAGCGCGGCGGTGCAGATCTACAGCTGCAACGGCCAGGCCAACCAGCAGTGGAACGTCAACTCCAACGGCACCATCACCGGCGTCCAGTCCGGCCGCTGCCTTGACGTCTGGGGCACCGCCAACGGACAGCAGGTCCAGATCTACGACTGCAACGGGCAGGCCAACCAGCAGTTCCGACTCGTACCCGTCGGTTAGCGGCGACGGAGCGGGAACCGGCGGGCTCGGTGCGCAACCGGGCCCGCCGGTTTGCCGTTGGAGGCCACCGGGCAGCAAGGGTCGGTGAGCGCCGCCGATGAAACGCCCGCAGTCGTGTTCCGGTACTCGCCCCGCCGCTGGCTCCTCACCATGGTGGTGACCCTGCTCTGCGCGGTCCCCGTCGTCGCCGTGCTCAGCGCGCTGCAACACAAGAGATGGTGGGAGCTCGTCCTGCTCTACGGCCCCATGATCGTCGTGGTGGGGATCATGTCCCGCCGCGTCCGCAGGCGTCAGCCCCGGCTGCCGCTGCGGCTGACCGACACGGCGCTGGAGGTGGCCACCCCGGACGGCGGCACCCTGGTGATCGACTATGCCAACATCGCCCGGGCGCGGGTGCACGGCTGGGCGGAGCCGCGGCTGACCGTGGAACCGGTGGACCCCCAACTGGCCCGGCCGCCGCTCAGGGCGAACCACTGGTTCGGGCGCGGCCGGAACAAGCCGTACGACGTGATCGTCCCGCTGGACTGGATGACCCCGGGCCGCACCGTCCTGCGCCGGGAGCTGGACCGGCGAATTTCTGTCGGAATTCCGACGCCCTAGCCTTCCTCCCCGCGACGAGACGATCTTGGGCGCATATGGTGCTGTCCACTCGTCGGCGACGAAGGGGTTCTCGCCGACCTCCATCTTCGAGTCAAGGGGACCACTTGAAGACCAAGCTCATCGGCGCCTTCTCGGCGCTCGCCCTCGCGCTCGGCGGCTCGCTGGCCGTCGCCACCCCCGCGCAGGCGTCCTACCCCGCCATCATGTTCACCCTGGCGTACTACAACTCGCCGGGCAGCGACACCGGGTCGAACACCAGCCTCAACGCCGAGTACGTCCGGGTGACCAACAAGCGGACCTACTCCATCAACCTGAAGAACTGGACCATCCGCGACAAGGCCGGACACGTCTACAAGTTCCCGACCGACTACTGGCTGCCCGCCGGGTACGCGGCGTACCTGCACACCGGCAAGGGCACCAACGGCAACCGGCACTTCTACTGGGGCCGCTCCGCGTACGTCTGGAACAACACCGGCGACGCCGCGTACGTGCGCAACGCGGCCGGCGCTGCGATCGACTCCTGCTCGTGGGGGAGCACCGGCAGCTACACGTACTGCTGAACCTGGCTGACCATCGGCGCCGGCCTGCCCCCGGGTGGGCCGGCGCCCGGGGTCGGCGGACGGGCGTTCGATGCCGGCCCTTCGGGGTAGTTGCCGCCGTGCGACCACTCGGGCGGGACGAGCAACCCGCGGCTCAGGGGCGGCAGAACTCCTCTGACGATCGAGTCGAGGCCCTCCTGGCTTCGGTGGGGCGGGTCGGCGGCCTGCTGGTGGTGCTGGCCGGCCGTCCTGCTCAGCGGCGAGGGCGGATTCATCGCCCAGGCCGGGGGTGCCGCCGGCAACCCGCTGTGCTTGTTCCTGGTGGTTACGGTCCCAGTCATGGGATGGGCTATCGGGGTTGCGGTGTTGCTCGTGCTGGCGGCGGTTGCCCTGGGCCGCGCCCGGGACGCGAGCCTCGCGAAGCGCATCGGTAAGGAGGTGCGCAAACGTGAGGACGACCGATAGACGTCCCCCGCGCCCGCGAGGGTCTGCGGGTAATCTGCCATTGGTGGACGGGCAGGGGCATGTTCGCGGCGTGATGTTCGACGCCGGCGGTGTTCTGACCCGCCCGGTCGGTGGGCGGTGGAATCCCCGGTACGACTTCGAAAGCATCGTCGCGGCGCACCACCCGCACGTTCGGAAGGACCTGTTCCCGCAGGCCATCGACGTCGGGCAGCGTTTCCTGGACGCGGGAACGGCCACGGCGAACCGGACCGACTATCACCGGGCGATGCTGGCGGTGCTCGGCATCGACCGCCCGTCGGAGCAACTGCTGCGACAGTTGGAGGCTCCAGCCGTGGGCCCGGTGATCGAGACCTACCCCGACGTGCGACGCGTCCTCGACCAGCTGCAAGCGTGGGACATTCGCATGGCGGTGGTCTCCGACACCTGGGTCGGGCTGGAGGCGATGTTCGCCGATCTGGGCATCCGGCACTACTTCGAAGGCTTCGCGATCTCCGAAGTTCTCGGCTGCCGCAAGCCCGACCCGCGGATGTACGCCGAGGGCAACCGGCTGCTCGGGCTCGAGCCGCACGAGTGTCTGTTCATCGACGACGACCCGCAGCTCGTGACCGCGGCCAAGGATCTCGGATATCACGGCGTCACACTCGACCGCGAGGCGCAGCGCGGGACCGCGAGCGGTGTCATCGTGTCGTTGGACGAACTCCTGCCCATCATCGAGACCGAGCGCACCGCTGACCGGCCGCCCGCCGGCCCGGCGCCGAAACGGGATCGTGGAGCTGATCATTGATGGCCATACTGGTGCCCATGAAGCTCGCTGAGGCTCTGGCGCTGCGCGCGGACGCGGCCCGCCGCGCCGAACAACTCCGCACCCGCATCACCGCCAGCGCCCGCTACCAGGAGGGCGAAGCGCCCGCCGAGGACGCGTCGGCCCTGCTCGTGGAGGCGGGCGAGGTGCTCGGTGAGCTGGAGTCGCTGATCCGGCGGATCAACCGCACCAACGCCGCCACCGAGGTGACCGGGGAGGGCACCCTCACCGACGCGCTGGCCCGTCGGGACGTACTCCGGATGCGGCACGGCGTGGTCACCGCCGCGGCCAACGCCGCCGCCGGTGACGGCCAGCGCGGATACCGGCAGCTGCGCTCGGAGTTGAAGATGATCCCGGCGCTGCCGGTGGCCGAGCTGCGCCGGCAGGCCGACGACCTGGCCCGGCAGCTCCGCGAGGTCGACACGCTGATCCAGCGGTCGAACTGGGAGGTCGGGCTGCTGGACTGAGGTTGCGGAGCAGGTAGCCGACGTGGAGGCGTGCACGACCAGCGGGCCGGCTGTAATCCGGTCCACCTCCTGGCGCGCCGAGGGCGGGCGTGGGGTTCGACTCCCCGAATCACAACGCATGCCCAGCACAGCACACAGGTGACGGCGCACGGGGCACGGCACACCACCAGGTGCAGATCCACGACGGTGAGGGCGGGACAGGGGACCTCCGCAACCCTCGTACGACACGAAATGCGCTGCACGACCAGCAGGACGACTTACGCCGGTTGCGGCCGGCTGGGTCAATGGCCGTCGAAGACGTCGTCGAGGACGAGTCTCGCCCTACCGGGGACCTCCTCCTCAGGGAAGATCTCCGCGCACAGACCGAGGACCTCCTCGGCGCTGGTCAGCCCGAGGTGGTCCACCAGGAAGCGGATGTCCTCCGCGTCCCGACGACGTGCGGCAAGCACCTTCATGGCCAACAGGTGCTCGGCAGATGCCGCCGCGACCCGGAGCCCCGGATGATCGAAGACGCGAGGAGCTGCGGCGTCTCCGCCGGGGGCGACGTAGGCGCTCGCCTGCTCGTTGAGCCACCAGTGCGGCAGGCCGAGATCGTCGGCCACCGCTCGGGCCTCATCGAGTACGACCCCGTGGGGCTGGAACACCGCATCGATGTCTCGGGTCGCCCGCCGTGCGTCGTAGGCAAGAGCCATGGCTGCCCCACCGAAGATGTACAGATCCGCGACGACACCCCGCCGCGCCAGCCGGTCTCCCAGCCGACGGAAGGCGTCCTCGATCGCAGCACGGTCCAGCAGCGGATCATCGAAACTCACGCGACGTTCAACTCCTGCGCCGACACGTACACGCCCCGTCGGCGGAACGCCGCCGGCGCGTGGACCACCGCGTCGACCCGGGCCGCGCGAGTGTTGAAGGGGAACCAGAAACGCCGCAGCGACCGCGTCTCAGCCCAGGGCGGTGCCCCGCGCCCGTCCTTGGCTGCCAGGTGCTCGGTCAAGGCTGCGAGGAACACGTCCCAATGCTCGTCCCCGGTTGGCGAAGGCTCCTGCTCCAGCAGCCCAGCGCGCGTCTCGGAGGACTCCCATCGGTACTCCTCCAGGAACTCCGCCACCAGCCGCCACCGTCGCGTCTCGTCGGCTCCGACGAGCAGAGCGCCCAGGCGTGCCACGGTCAGTGGCTCGTACCTCGTAGCTGGCTTCCTCACAACCCCGACGCTAGTACACGGAAGGGCCCATCCGCGGCGGCCACGACTGGCGGGCCAGCCTTTACGGCCCTGTCCCTGTCCCCACGACTTCAGAGCAGGATCAACGTAGGCGACGCCCCCATGCGTGCTGAACTCATCGATCATCCGCCGATCGTCACTGACGCTCGCAACATCCGTGCCGCCCAATGAGAAGGGGAGGATGTGCCGTCGTGCCCTGGCCGTGAGTCGTTTACGTCATCAGGTCTGTAGGCGGCTACCGCCTTACTGCGCCACCAGCCGCCCCATCATCACGACCACCCCACAAGAGGCCGCTGAGCTGTGAAAGAGTGGGCCGCCAGGGACTCGAACCCTGAACCTATGGATTAAAAGTCCACAGCTCTGCCATTGAGCTAGCGGCCCGCCGCACCAGGCTACCGGACCGTGCCCCTCGGGGCCTTCCGGCTTCCCGTCGATGGATGAGGGGCATGGACCGCCCCGGCCGGGGAACCGGTCGAGGCATGCGGATGACGAGCAGGCCGGCCGTCGCGGCCTCCGGCGAGGAGACCGACCCGACCGGGGTACGCGAACCCGCCGGCGAGGTGCACGCCTGGCAGCCCGGCCAGAACTCGACGGTCTGCGGGCTGCAACTGAGCCGTACGAGACTGCGTCGCTTCCCGCACGTGCCGTTCGACTACCGTTCCACCGACCAGCTCACCTCGGCGGACCCGGTCGGCTTCGTCTGCCCGCGCTGCCTGGCGGCGGTCTCCGGCGGCCGGCGGCAGGAGAGGAGTTGGGTGCGGCACTCGCCCCGGCCGTGACCGGTTCGGCGGTTGGAGTCCTGTTCAACGGGTACGACGGCTGGCATGCGCATCGTGATCGTGGGGGCCAGCGGTAACGCGGGGACGGCGCTGCTGCGCCGACTGCGGCAGGAGTCCGGCGTGGAGGTGGCCGGGGTGGTCCGCCGGCTGCCGGCCGAGGACGCCGGCGAGCCGTACGACCGGGTGCAGTGGCACTCCTGCGACATCGGGGCGCCCGGTGCGGCCGACAAGCTGGCCACGATCTTCGCCGGGGCCGCGGCGGTGGTCCACCTGGCCTGGCAGATCCAGCCCAGCCACGACCAGCGCACCCTGCACCGCACCAACGTCGGAGGCAGCCGCGCCGTCATCGACGCGGTGGTCCGCGCCGGGGTACCGGCCCTGGTGTACGCCTCGTCGGTCGGCACGTACGCGCCCGGCCCGAAGGACCACCCGATCAGCGAGCGGTGGCCGGTGACCGGGGTGGCCGGCTCGTCGTACAGCCGGGACAAGGCCGAGGTCGAGGCGATGCTGGACTCGGTCGAGGCCGAGCACCCGTCCCTGCGGGTGGTACGCCTGCGTCCCGGCCTGATCTTCCAGCGCGACGCCGGCACCGAGATCGCCCGCTACTTCCTCGGCCCGCTCGCCCCGGTCCGGCTGCTGCGCTACGGCCGCATCCCGGTCGTCCCGGCCAACCGCCGGCTGCGCATGCAGGGCGTGCACGCCGACGACGTGGCCGACGCGTACGCCCGGGCGGTGCTGGGTGATGCGCGCGGCGCGTTCAACATCGCCGCGGACCCGGTGCTGACCCCGGAGCTGGTGGCCCGGCACTTCCACGGCTGGACGGTGCCGGTGGCCTCCCCGGTGTTGCGGGTCGCGGCGATGCTGACCTGGCGGGCCCGCCTGCAACCGGTCGACGCCGGCTGGGTGGAGCTGGGACTCAACGCGCCGCTGATGTCCAGCGAACGCGCCGAGACGGAGCTGGGCTGGCACCCCAGGGTGGACGCGCTGACGGCCTTGAAGGAACTCTTCGCCGGCATGGCCACCCGCGCCCACACCGACAGCCCACCCATGTCCGGCGACCCGGACCTGCCCGGCCGCCCCGCCGGCCTCCTCAAGGCCCGCCTCCCCGGCCACCCCAACCCCTACTGACCCCCGCCCCGCCCCGCCCCGTTGATCATGAGGTTTGCGGCACTTGAGGAGATCGACTTCGCCGCTAACTTCATGATCAACGCGGACTGGGGCGGTGGGCGGGGCCGGGCGCGGGCGGGGCGGGGCGGGGTGGGGTGGGGGTGGGGGTGGGGGTCAGGAGATGGTGGGTGGGTGGGCGCCGAGGAAGAAGATGCCGGGAAGGCCCTTGGTCTCGAAGCCCCTGCTGGGGTTGTGGCGCAGGGTGGAGTTCTCGATGGTCATCGTGCCGGTGCGGTCGTTGCTCACGAAGAAGATCGCGCCGCCGCCCTCGTTGGCCTCGTTGTCGCGGATGACCGAGCCGGCGATGCGTACCCGGAAGGTGTTGCCGTCGCAGTAGATCGCGCCGCCGCTGCCGCCGCCCGGGGTGCCGCCACGGGCCGGGTTGGCGCCGGAGCCGATCGCCTTGTTGCCGGTGAAGACGCTGTTCAACACGGTCCAGGAGACGCCGATGCTGCTCAGCGCCGAGCCGTTCGAGCAGACCCCGCCGGTGAAGGTGCTGCCCACGACGTACACCGGCCGGTTGTCGTACTGGCTGAGCGCCCGGATGGCCGCGCCACCCAGGTCCGGGCCGGTACGGTCGCAGCGGTTGTCGACGAAGCGGGAGTTGACCACCTTCAGCCGCCCGCCGCGGACGAAGATCGCCCCACCCCCGCCACCCTCGGTCCTGTCGCCGGTGGAGTTGCCGCGGCTGAAGGTCAGGTTCTGCACGGTCAGCCGCGGGTGGTCCTGGTTCTGGCAGTGCGAGGTGGTCCAGCCCTGGGCGCCGTCGCAGGTGTTCATGTAGAGGATGCGCCGGGCGCCGCCGCCGGAGAGGGTTACCCTGCCGCCGCCGTCGAGGACGATCTCCGGGCCGTTCGCGTTACGGATCTTGGCGGTGGCCGTCATGGTGATGGTCACCGGCTGCGACCCGCAGTCGAAGGTGATGATCCCGCCCGCCGCGACGGCCTTCACCACCGCGTCGGAGGTGCAGCTCGCCGCGGTGCCCTTGCCGATCGTCCGGGTGGGCCGGGAGGTGTCCACGGCGCGGGCCTCGGCGGGGACCGACGCACCGCCGCCGGGGTTGCCGGCGCGCAGCGTCGGCGCGGTGGCGGAGCGGGACGGCTTCGGCGACGGGGAGGCCGAGCGGGACTTCGACGGCGACGGGCTCGGCCGGGCCGACCTGACCGGGGACGCGGACGCGGCCGGGGTGGCCGGCGCGGTCGGCGAACCCGACGACCAGGCCGCCACCGGGGCGGCCGCGGGGGAGTCGGTGGACGACTCACCGCCGCAGGCGGGCAGGGTGGCGGTGGCGACACCGAGGACGAGCAGGGCGACAACGGACTTCACGCGCACTCCGCCGATGTTAGGACCCCGCCGGGCCCCGACACGAACCGTCGCCGAAGTCTTAACCCGCCGCTAAGCCGGGTCAGGCGTGGGAGAGGGCGAAGGCGGTCAGGAAGCCGGCCACCGTGATCAGCCCGACCAGCAGGTGGGCGTCCTCGAACGCCTCCGGGACCATGGTGTCGGTGATCATCGCCAGGATCGCCCCGGCGGCCAGCGCCGTGATGCCGGCCAGCACCTCCGGCGGCGCCCCGCCGAGCAGCGTGTAGCCGGCCAGCGCCGCCAGGCCGCTGATCAGCGCGATGCCCGTCCAGAGCAGGAAGACGTACCGCTTCGTCCGGCCGGCGCGGCGCATGCCCGCCGCGCTGGACAGCCCCTCCGGCACGTTGCTGAGGAAGACCGCCACCACGGTGACCAGGCTGACCGGACCGCCGGCCAGCAGGCTCGCCCCGATCACCACCGATTCGGGTACGCCGTCCAGCAGCGCACCCACCGCGATGGCCGACCCGGAGCCGGGCTGCTCCTGCTCGGAGGGCTGCTCCTCGCCGGACCGCTTCCGGTGCCGGGCACCGTGCCGGGCCAGCAGCACGTTCGCCCCGGTGTACGCCAGCGCCCCGCCCGCCGCCCCCAGCGAGGTGGCCAGCAGTCCACCCTGCTCGTGCGCCTCGGCGATCAACTCGAACGAGACGGCGGAGAGCAGCACGCCCGCCCCGAACGCCATGATCGACGCGATCATCCCGCGGGGAACCCGGGCGAAGAAGCCCACCGCCGCGCCGATCAACAGGGCGGACCCGGCCAGCAGTCCCCACCCACCCGCTTGCAACCACTCCGGCATTCGCTGGACCGTACCCCGGGTGTGCCGCGCCCAAAAGCGGGAAGCCCCTCACGATCGAGGGGCGGGGGGACATGGCAGCCAGATCGTTCGTGGTGGTCGGCGGGACGAGCGGCCTCGGTCTGGCCGTGGCCAGGCTGCTCGTCGACGAGTACCGGGTCGCCGTGCTCAGCGACCAGGCCGACGAGGTGGCCACCGTCACCGCCGAACTGGGCTGCGACGGCAGCGTCTGCGACGTCTCCGACCACGACCAGGTACACGAGGCGTTCGCCGCGCTGGCCCGGCGGTGGGACACCATCGACGGGGTGGCCGCCTGCGCCTCCATGTGGGCCGGCGGTGACCTGGAGGACCTCGCCCCGGAACGGATCCGCCGGGCGGTCGAGGTCAACGTCCTCGGCGCCACGTACGTGCTCAAGGAGGCGCTGCACCACCTGCGCCGACAGGGCTACGGCAACGTGGTGTGGATCGGGGCGATGGCGGTGGCGAAGCCCCGACCGGGCATCCCCGTCTACCGGGCCACCAAGAGCTACGGCAGCAGCCTGGTCGAGTCGCTGGCCGAGGCGCAGCACAGCAACGCCGTCAAGGTGATGCAGGTGCACCCCGGGCCGATGCCCACCCGGTTGCAGGAACGCGTCGGCGACGAGTTCCTCGACGAGGTCTACGCCCTGCCCGAACAGGTCGCCGCGGAGGTCGTACGCCTGCTCCTGCTGACCCCCGACGACCTGTACGTCTCCGGCGAGCGCGTGCTCCGCGCGGACGGGCGGTTTTGACCGCCACCGGCGCCGGCGCCGAGCCGGCCGTCTCGGCGTTGGCCCCGCTGCGGACGGCCGCCTACCGCAGCCTCTGGCTGGCCCTGCTCGCCGCGAACATCGGCACCTGGATGCAGACCGTCGGCGCGCAGTGGCTGCTCATCCACCAATCGAACGCCGCCACGCTGGTCGCCCTGGTGCAGACCGCCAGCCTGCTGCCGGTGCTGCTGCTGGCCCTGCCCGCCGGCGCGCTCGCCGACACCTTCGACCGGCGGCATCTGCTCATCTCGGTGCAGCTGTTCATGGTGGCGGTGGCCACCGCACTGACCCTGCTCACCGCCGCCGGCCGGATGCCACCGGCGCTGCTGCTCACCCTCACCTTCGCGTTCGGCGTGGGACAGGCGCTCACCCTGCCGGCCTGGGCCGCCGTCATCCCCGAACTCGTGCCGCGCGACCTGCTCCGCTCGGCGTCCGCGCTCGGCTCGATCAGCGTCAACGTGGCCCGGGCCGTCGGCCCGGCGGTGGCCGGTGTGCTGATCGCCCGGGTGGGGGTGGCCCCGGTCTTCGCCCTCAACGCGGTGGCCTTCGCGGTGTTCGCGTTCGCCCTGGTGCGGTGGCGGCCCGGCAACGCCCGCGCCGTCGAGGTGCCGGAGCGGTTCACCGCCGCGCTGCGCGCCGGCGGCCGGTACGTCCGGCACTCGCCGACCGTCCGGCGGCTGCTGCGCCGGGCCCTGGTCTTCGTCGTCCCGGCCAGCGCGCTCTGGGCGCTGCTGCCGGTGGTGGCCAGCCGCCGCCTCGGCATGGACTCCAGCGGGTACGGCCTGCTGCTCGCCGCGCTCGGGGTGGGTGCCATCGCCGGCGGCCTGCTGCTGCCGTGGACCCGCACCCGGATCACCGCCAACCAGTTCCTGCTGCTCGCCGGGGTGGTCTACGGCACCACCCTGATCGTGGTCGGCACCGTCCGGGTGGTGCCGGTGGTGCTGGTCGCCCTGCTCCCCGCCGGGGTGGCCTGGGTGACCGTGCTGGCCAACGTCAACGCCGAGATCCAGCTCTTCCTGCCCGGCTGGGTACGCGCCCGCGGCCTCGCCGTCTACCAGGTGGTGCAGGGCGGGGCGCAGGCCGTCGGCGCGTTCGCCTGGGGTCTGCTGGCCGACATGAGTGGCCTGGTCGTCGCCTTCCTGGCCGCCGGGGTGCTGATGGTGATCGGCGGTCTCACCTCGCAGATCTGGCCGCTGCCGGAGCTGCGCGGCGCGGGCCGGCACACCGAGACCTACCAGCCGCGGCTGAACCTGGCGCTGGAACCGGACCCCCGGGTCGGCCCGGTCCTGGTCACCGTGACCTACCGGGTGCCGGCGAAGCGGCGGGCCGCGTTCCTCTCCGCGATGGAGGTGGTCCGGGGCGCGCGGCAGCGTACCGGCGCGATGCGCTGGGGGATCTTCCAGGTGGGCGAGGCCCCCGACCGGTACGTGGAGGTCTACCTGGTCCCCTCCTGGGACGAGCACCTGCGCCAGCACGGCGGCCGGCTCACCGGGGCCGACCAGGAGGCCGAGCAGCGCGCCCACGACCTGGCCGACGGGGAACCAGAGGTGCGGCACCTGATCCCGCCCGACGGCGGGGAGCAGGCGATCCCACCCACGCCCGCCGGCCCCGGCCTGCCCGGCTGAGCCGCCGGGTCCGCGGTCAGAAGTCGGCGAAGAGGTACGGCAGCTCGCGCGGGAAGATCCGGCGCAGCTCCGCCGCCGCGTCCGGCGGCACCCGGCCCAGCCCGCGCACGTCCACCTCGGCCGGGTCGAGCACCCCGTACGCGAGGGCGGAGAGCCCGGCCGCGGTCAGCGTCGCCACCGGCGTGCCCGCCCCGGCGGCGTCGCCGCGCACCTCCAGGTGCCCGGTCGCCCCGTCGAACAGGTACGTCCCGGCCAGCCACCGGTCGGCGACCAGCTCCACCCGGACCCGGCCGGCACCGGCGGGCAGCCCGGCCAGCGCGTCCAGCGACAGCAGCCGGGCCATCGGCGCCGGCGACCCCGGGCCGGCCACCCGGGCCTCCACCCGGACCGCCAGGTCGGTCAGCCACAGCTCGGGCAGCTCGTCGGCGGGCACCGTGAAGCTGACCCGCTCCACCTGGTCGACGTGCCGGGCGAAGAACTGCAACAGCAGCGCCCGCGCGTACGGGTCGGTGGCGAGCAGGTCGTCGCCGACCAGCTCGCCGCCGTGGTCGTCGATCCGGTAGGTGACCGCCCCGACAGTCGTCGCGTCGATCCGGGCGGTGAGCAGCCAGCGGTCGTCGCGGTCCCGCAGCCCGACCGCCCGGAACTCGGGGAAGACCGCGAAGCCGTGCCGCTCGGCCAGGCACCGCTCGGTGAAGGCCAGGTAGCCGTCCCAACCGGCGGCGATCCGCTCCCAGCCCAGCTCGCCGGGGAGGTCCGCCCGCAGCAGCGACCCGAGGTGCGCCGGGGAGAGGGTCACCCGCCGCGGCGCGGGCAGCCCGACATAGCCGAACCGCTCGTAGAACGAGGCCCGGAACGGGTAGAGAGCGGTCAGCGCGTGCCCCTCGTCCCGCATCTCGTCGAGCAGCTGGTGCAGCAGCGCCCGCACGTGACCGCGCCGGCGGGCCAGCGGATGCGTCGCCACCCCCGCCACCCCCGCCATCGGCAGCACCCGGCCGCGCAGGTTCTGCCGCATCGGGACCGCCGACGCCGCGGCCACCGCCCGGCCGTCCTCCTCGGCCACCAGCGTCCGGTTCCCCGAGTTGTACGGCAGGTAGGCGCGGAACTCCTCCGCCCGGGCCGCGGTCATCGGCGACGCCTCGAAGGCGTACCCCTGGAGCGGGAAACTGTCGGTCAGGCGTTCCTCGGCGGCCAGGCGGCGGATGAGCATTCCCCCATCCCAACCCGCCCCGGTGACCGGCGCAACCGCTATGCGCCGACGGCGGCCCCCGATCAGGCCTGCGTGACGTCGGAGACGACCACCGTGACGTTGTCCGGCGCGCCGGCCTGATGGGCGAGCTTCACCAGCTGCTCGCCGCAGTGCTGCCGGTCGCCGTACGTGCCGAGGGTCTGCGCGATCACCTGGTCGTCGACGTAGTCGGAGAGCCCGTCGGTGCAGAGCAGCAGCCGGTCGCCGACGAAGGTGGCGAGCACCCCGATCGCCGGCGGCGCGTCCTGGCCCTGCACCGCCCGGGTCACCAGTGAGCGCTGCGGATGGTGGCGGGCCTGGTCGGGGGTGAGGGCACCCTGGTCCACCAGGGCCTGCACGAAGGTGTCGTCCCGGGTGAGCTGGGTCAGCTCGCCGTCGCGCAGCAGGTAGCAGCGGGAGTCGCCGACCTGGGCGAGGACCAGCTCCTGCCCGGCCAGCAGCGCGGCGGTCAGCGTGGTGCCCATGCCGTCGCGGGCCGGGTCGACCGTGATGGCGGCGCGGATGCGCTGGTTGGCCGTGCTCACCACGGCGCGCAGCGCGTCCCCGGCCTCGTCGGCGGTGGCCGGCGGGGTCAGCTCGTCCAGGATCCGGATGACGATCTCGCTCGCCACCTCACCCGCGGGCAGCCCGCCCATGCCGTCCGCCACCGCCACCAGGCGGTCACCGGCGAGGGCGGAGTCCTCGTTGTTGGTGCGGACCAGACCGACGTCGTTGAGGATGGCCGAGCGGAGGATCAGCGTCATGGGGTCAAGCTTGCCAAGAACACCCTGCCTTCGTCTCTACGCAGTAGTGCGTAGGGTGAGATGAATGATGCCGGTGTCGATGGTGGGCCGAGCCGGCGAGCTGGCGGAGCTCGACCGGGCGTGGTCGGCCGTGGCCCGGTCGCACCGGTCCGCGCCCGCCGTCACGGTGATCACCGGCGCCGCCGGCGTGGGCAAGAGTCTGCTGGTGGCGGCGGCCCTGGAGGGGTTCGCCCCGCGTCCGGCGGTGGTGCTCTCCGGCGCGGCCCGGGTGCACGACCCCGCCCCGTACGACTGGTTGGCGGCGGTGCTCTCCGGCCGGGACACCGGCGGCCTCGACCTTCCGGCGGACGCCCTGGCGTGGCTCGCCCAGCAGCCCGACACGCCGCGCGAGCGCTACGCGCCGGGCGCCCTGCTGCGGGTCGCCGTGCGCGTGGTCCGCGGCCTGGTCGGCGCCGGGCCGGCGGTGCTGGTGGTGGAGGACCTGCACGCCCTCGACCCGGCCAGCCTGAACCTGGTGGGCGAGCTGGCCACCGCGGCGGACCTGCCGGCCCTGCTGGTGGTGGCGAGCCGGCCGGCCGCGGACGCGGTCGCGCCGGACCTCACGGTCCGCGCGCTGGCCCGGCTCTGCGGGGTACGCGGCGCCGTCCGCCAGCACCTCGGCCCGCTCACCGCCGCCCAGGTCGCCGAGGTGCTGACCCAGGTGTACGGCTCCCGGCCCGCCCACCGGCTGGTGAACGCGGTGTGGCAGCGCACCGGCGGCAACCCGTACGCGCTGACCGAGCTGCTCGCCGCACACTCCGGGCAGGGCGTGGCGGCGCTGTTCCATTCGCGCCCGGCGGTGCCCCGACCGGCCGCCCCGCCCGACGTCGAGCTGACCGCACGGGAGGTCGAGGTGCTCGACTGCCTGGTCGCCGGGATGTCGAACAAGCAGGCTGCCCGGGCGCTCGGCATCTCGGTGCGTACGGTCACCGTGCACGTGTCGAACCTGCTGCGCAAGACCGGTTCGTCGTCCCGGACGGAGGCGGCGCTCTGGGCGGTGCGGCACCGCCGGCCGGTCTCCGCGCCCCCCGCCGGCTGACCCTTCCCGGCTGCTGGGCCCCGCGGGCGCGGCGACGAACGGCGTACCGCCCTCGCCTAGGGTGCGATCGGGGGTGAGGGACATGGCGGATCGGCTGCAACCCGTACTGGCCGGGATCGTGACCGCGCTGGTCGGCTTCGCCAGCTCGTTCACGGTGGTGCTGGCCGGGCTGCGCGCGGTGGGCGCCGACGACGCGCAGGCGGCCTCCGGGCTGCTGGCGGTCTGCGTCGCGGCGGGGGCCTGCGCGGTCTGGCTCGGGTTGCGGCACCGGTTGCCGATGGCGATCGCCTGGTCCACCCCGGGCGCGGCGCTGCTGGTGGCGACCGGTCCGGTGCCGGGCGGGTGGCCGGCCGCGGTCGGCGCGTTCCTGGTCGCCGGGGTGCTGATCGTCGCCGCCGGGCTGATCCCCGCGCTGAGTCGGGCGGTGGGGGCGATCCCGGCGCCGGTCGCCGCGGCGATGCTCGCCGGGGTGCTGCTGCCGCTCTGCACGGCGCCGGTGCGGGCGCTGGTCGAGGTGCCCCGGCTGGCCGGCCCGGTGGTGCTGGTCTGGCTGCTGCTGCACCGCTTCGCCCGCCGCTGGGCGGTGCCGGGCGCGCTGGCCGTGGCGGCGGTGGCGATCGCCCTCACCAGTCCCGGTCCGGGGCCGGGCGGGCTGCACCTCGCCCCGGCCGTGGCGTTCACCCGGCCGACCTGGACGGTGGCCGCGGTGGTCGGCCTCGCCCTGCCGCTCTTCCTGGTCACCATGGCCGCGCAGAACGTGCCCGGGATGGCCGTGCTGGCCGGCTACGGCTACCGGGCGCCGCTGGGCTCCGCGCTGCGGGTGACCGGCCTGGCCACCGCGTTGGGCGCGCCGGCCGGGGGGCACGCGGTGAACCTCGCCGCGATCACCGCCGCGCTGGCCGCCGGCCCGGACGCCCACCCGGACCCGGACCGGCGGTGGATCGCCTCGGTCACCGCCGGGATCGGGCTGGCCCTGCTCGGCCTCGGCGCGGGCGCGGCGACCGCCCTGGTGCTGCTCTCCCCGCCGATCCTGGTGGAGGCGGTCGCCGGGCTGGCGCTGCTGGCCGCGCTGGCCGGCGCGGTCTCGGCGGCCGTCGCCGCGCCGGAGACCCGCGAGGCGGCCGTGGTCACCTTCGTGGTGACCGCCGCGGGGATCAGCCTGCTCGGCATCGGCGGGGCGTTCTGGGGGCTGGTCGCCGGCTGGGCGATGGTGCTGCTCTTCCGCCGCCGGCCGACCTCGGGCGGCCCGGGCCCGACGGGCACTGCTCCCGACCGGTCGGTCTCGCCGGGTCCGGCGCCCGGCGCGCCCGCCGAGGAGCCGGGGCCGGCCGCGCCGGCGCGGGCCGGCTGATCAGCGCTCCGCCTCGGCCTCGACGTCGATCTCCATGAGCCGCAGCCGGACACCGGTGACGTGCTCCTCGACCATGCGTCTGACGGCCTCCGCGTGCTCGTGCGTGTCGAGCACGGTGAGGACGTGGACCAGTCCCGGATCGTCCTGGTCCACCCCCCACCAGCCCCGCACGAAGCCCGGCGCCTGCCGGGTGACCTCGGCCATGTGGCTGAACTGGACGTGCCGCTCGTCCGGACCGATCACGTCGGCCCGCTGCTCTCCGATCACGATGAACATGCGGTCACGTTAGGCGGGACCTACGACACCGGGACCGGGCAGCGGCGGCGGGCGCCGGCCGGGAATACTCGGCGGCATGGGAAAAACGTACCCTCGGATCGACGGACGTCTCCGGGACTTCATCCTGGCCCAGCCGATGTTCTTCACCGCGACCGCCCCGCTGAGCGGCGACGGCACGATCAACCTCTCGCCCAAGGGGCTGACCGGCTCGTTCGCCGTCCTGGACGAGTCCACCGTGGCGTACCTGGACTTCGCCGGGAGCAACGCCGAGACCATCGCGCACCTGCGGGAGAACGGCCGGATCACGCTGATGTGGTGCGCCTTCGCCGGGCCGCCGAACATCGTCCGGGTGCACGGCCGGGGCGAGCCGGTCTTCCGCGACGACCCCCGCTGGGCCGAGCTGATCGGCCACTTCCCGGACATCGACACCAACCTGCACGGGTTACGCGCGATCGTCGTGGTCCGGGCCGAGCTGATCCGGGACACCTGCGGCTACGCGGTGCCGCTGATGACGTACGACCAGGACCGGGATCTGCACGCCAAGCGCTTCGAGCGGGAGGACGATGCCTCGTTGGACGCCTACTTCGCGAAGAAGGAGCACGTGGCGACGAGCATCGACGGGCTGCCGGGGCTGCCCCTGCCGTTGCCGCCGACCCCGGCCGTGCCGGCTGCCCGGGCTACCGAGGCGCCGGCTGTCGGCTGACGCCCGGCGGTCACTCCTCCGGTTGCAGGTCGGCGGCCGGTACGCCGAGGAGCACCCGGCCGTCGGCGATCGTGCCGATCTGTTCGGCCAGCACGTAGACGGCCCCGGTGCGGGCCAGGTCGCTGGAGACCTTCAGGTAGCCGCTGCGCAGCAGCCGGGCGGCCAGGTCGGCGGGGACGTCCGGCTCCTCCACGGCGGCGGACTCGATCAGCTCGTTGAGGCTGCCGCCCGGATCCGGGGTGGGAGCCTGCACGGTCACCGCGTTCGGGTCGCCGCGCTGGACCAGGTCCACCGTGCCGACCTCCCGGCCGTTGGCGTCCACCACCAGCATGCCGGTGGTCACGTGGGAGATACCCGCCTGCGTCTGGATGCCCTGCTGCTTCATCCTGGCGCGGTTCCCGGGCCACCGTCGAGCTAAACGCGGGGCGGGTCGACGGGCGGGCGAGGGGAGAGTTCGCGCCAGGAGCCCGGGCCGTCGAGCAGCGCGCGGACCGTCTCCTCGGCCTCCTCGACGCTGGCGTGCTCGTAGAACTGGGAGACCCCTTCGGCGCCGCCGGCCCGCTGCTCGACGTGCCAACGGTCGGCGTCCACCCGGAGGAAGACGTCCCGCCGGGCCAGTCGTCCCCACTTGCCGTTCCACCAGTGCTTACGCTGCTCCATGGCGGCACTCTATCGAACATGTGTACGACACACGTCCGCCCCCGCGGGATTCCCGCGCAGGTCGATGTGCGGGGAACAGGTTGCCGCATCCCGCGGCATCGGGGGTGTGAGGGTGTCAGAGCGGGCCGGAGGCACCCATGGCGTTCCACCGAGCTCTTCGATCGCGGGGGTGGCCGGCCGGGGTTGAGGGCCGGGCCGGTCCGTGGGTCGGACCGGCCCGGAAGGGTCAGCGCGGCGCCGGCGGCTCGGTGCGGCGGCCGAGCACGTCGTCCAGCGCGCCCCGGTACTGACCGGGCACCGCCTCGCCGGGCCGGGACTGGCCGGCCGCGACCAGGGCGTCGCGGATCTCGCTCAGCAGCTTGACCTCCTCGCTGGGTGCGGCGGGCGGCGGCTCCTCGCCCCGCCGGCGCCGCTCGGCCAGCTTGTTCATCGGGAAGACCACCAGGAAGTAGAGCACCGCCGCGGTGAGCAGGAACGTGATCAGGGCGTTCAGGAACGCTGCCCAGTCCATGTAGTTCTTCTCGCTGATCTCCCAGCGGCCGGAGAACTCGTTGCCGCCGCTGAAGAACTTGATCAGCGGTTCCAGGAACGACTTGGTGAGCTGGGTGACCACGCCCGTGAACGCGGCACCGATGACGACGCCGACCGCGAGGTCGACGACGTTTCCGCGCATGATGAAGTCTTTGAAGCCCTTGAGCATCCGTACTCCCGTGCTGTCCGGTTTTTGTCGAGGACAACCTATGCCCCGGGGGCGGGCTCCAGAAAAGCGCCGGCTTCGATCGCCGCCCGGGCGGGATCCCCGTCGGCGATGGCGGCCACCAAACGGCCGTGGTCGACGTACCGCTCGGGGGTGAGCGCGTCCCCCATGGCCTGCGCGACGGTGCTGCGCAGCGCCGCGCCGACCGAGGCGTAGAGCTCGGCGAGCATGCCGTTGTGGGCGGCGGCGACCACCGCCGTGTGCAGGGCGGCGTCGGCCTCGACGAACTCGTCGACGCGGCCCGCGCGCCAGGCCGCCTCGCGGGCGGCGAGCGCGGCGTCGAGGGCCGCCAGGTCGGCGGGCGTACGCCGGGTGGCGGCCAGCCGCGCGGCCTCCACCTCGAAGGCCCGGCGCACCTCGACCACCTCGGCCATCCGGTCGTCGGTGAGCCGGCGGGCCACCACCGGGGCGAGTTCGTCGGTGGAGACCACGTACGTGCCGGAGCCCTGCCGGGGTTCGAGCACCCCGGCGTGCACCAGGGCCCGGACCGCCTCCCGGACGGTGTTGCGCCCCACGCCGAGCGCCGCGACCAGTTGCGGCTCGGTGGGGATGCGGGTGCCGACCGGCCACTCGCCGCCGAGGATCCGCTCGCGGAGCTGGGTGATCGTCTGGCGGACCCGGTGGCCGCGCGGCGGCACGGCCGGGGAATCCACGGGTCGTGTCACCGGTTACACCTGCTGCCGAAATTCATCCCATGATTGTAGGTTCGAGGTCATGACCCCGCCAGCCACCTGCGCCGACGCGCCCGCCTCCGCCGTGCCCACCGCCGACGTCACGCCCGGCCCGGCGCCGCAGGCGCTCCCCGCGCGCCGGGTACCGCCGGTCACCGGGGGCGCGCTGGTGCTGGTCGGGATGCTGCTGGTCGCGCTGAACCTGCGCGCCGCGGTCACCAGCCTCGGCGCCCTGCTCGACGAGGTGCGCACCGGTCTGGGCCTCTCCGGAGCGATGGCCGGCCTGGTCACCACGCTGCCCACCATCGCCTTCGCCGGTCTGGGGGCGCTCACCCCGTGGCTGGTCCGTCGGTTCGCCCCGGCCCGGCTGCTGGTGGCGGCCATGCTCGCCCTCGCCGTCGGGCAGGTGCTGCGGGTGCTCACCGACTCGGCCCCGATCTTCGTGCTCACCAGCGCGCTGGCCCTGGCCGGCATCGCGGTGGCGAACATCCTGCTGCCGATGCTGGTCAAGCAGCACTTCCCGCACCGCACCGGGTTGGTCACCGGGGCGTACACGATGGCGTTGACCACGGGCACCACGATCGCCGCCGCGTCCGCCGTGCCGATCGCGCACGCCTTCGGGTCCTGGCGGGCCGGGCTCGGCGTCTGGGCCGGGCTGGCCGCGGTGGCCGTACTCCCGTGGGTGCCGCTGGCACTGCGGGCCCGCGCCGCCCGACGGGCCGCGCCCACGACGGCGGCCCCGGCCCCCTGCCCCCGGATCCGGCCGGCCCGCACCGGGTTGGGCTGGGCGATGGCCGTGTACTTCGGCGCCCAGTCGCTCAGCGGGTACGCGATCATGGGCTGGCTGGCCCAGCTGTTCCGCGACGCCGGCTACCGGCCGGAGAGCGCCGGGCTGCTGCTCGCCGGGGTGACCGCGCTCGGTGTCCCGGTGGCGCTGGTGATGCCCACGCTGGCCGGCCGACTGCCCACGCTGCGCCCGTTGGTGCTCTCGCTGACCGCGTTCTCGGCGGTGGCCTACCTCGGGTTGGCGCTGGCGCCGCAGGGCCCCGCGCTGCTCTGGGTGGCGCTGCTCGCCGTCGGCCAGGGCGCCTTCCCGCTGATCCTCACCACCATCGGCCTGCGCGCCCGCACCGCCGAGGGCACCGTGGCGCTGTCGGCCTTCGCGCAGAGCACCGGGTACGTCATCGCCGCGCTCGGGCCGCTGCTCGTCGGCGTCCTCTACGAGGCGACCGGCGGCTGGGTGGCGCCGATCGGCTTCCTGCTCGGCGCGCTGGCCGTGCAGACGGCAGCGGGCATGGTGATCGCCCGCCCCCGGTTCATCGAGGACGGGCGCTGAGCCGATCGGTCAGGAGGAGGCCGGTGTGGGATCGCCCGCGACGGCCTGCTCGACCGTCGGGTAGGTGTGCAGCACCTCGACGAGGCCGCTGACCTCGAGGATGCGCAGCACGCCACGCTGCGGGGCGGCCAGGCGCACCACGCCGCCGGCCTCGTCGCAGCTGTTCTTGGCGCGCACGAACACCGACAACCCGGTCGAGTCACAGAACGACACGTCGGCCAGGTCGAACACCAGACGACTGCGCCCCCGGTCCAGCAGGTCCGTGATCTGGTCCTGCAGCTGAGGCGCGGTCGCCATGTCCAGCTCGCCCGCGACCGACACGACGACCACGTCGCCGCGTTGTTCCGTGTGCACCGTCAAGGACATTCGGGACCTCCTGTTATCGGTGGAACGGTAACCCACCGGGGGCGGGCTCCGCAGAACGGGAGCGGGTACCGGTGCACGTTGTCATTCCGTTGCCACGTGGCAAGGAGTTGACAGATCTCCGGTGATAGAGTCCGGCCGGTCCAGGTCAAGGAGGAAACATGGTGCTGAGCGCGGAAGAGAGTGGTCGGCTCGCCGGTCTGCTCAGTGGGCACGCCGACCGGGTCACGGCCCGTTGGACCGAATCGGTCGTGGCTTCGCTGCGCGGCCGGCTGAGCCAGGCCGAGCTACGCCGCCAGCTCCAGGAGCTGCACGCTAGCATGATCGCCGCCGCCGAGGGCGGGCTGGTCGACCTCGACGACGACCAGGGCGCCGAGCTGCGCGCCCTGCTCGCCGAGCTGTCCCGCGGCCGGGCCCGGCAGGGCTTCTCCGCCACCGAGACCGCGGTCAGCGTCTACGCCCTCAAGGACGTCCTGCTGGGCCTGCTCGACACCGGCGACGCCCACGCGCTGCGCGACTTCGTCGCCTACTCCCGGCTGATCGACCAGATGGGGCTCTTCACCTTCGAGAGCTACGTCCGCACCCGGGAGAGCCTGATCGCCGACCAGGCCGAGCAGCTGCTCGAACTCTCCACCCCGGTGGTGAAGCTCTGGGAGGGCGTGGTCGCCGTGCCGCTGGTCGGCACGCTCGACTCCGCCCGCGCCCAGGTGGTGATGGAGCGGCTGCTCCAGACGCTTGTCGACACCGGCTCGCCGTACGCGATCATCGACATCACCGGTGTGCCCGCGGTCGACACCCAGGTCGCCCAGCACATCCTCAAGACCGTGGTGGCCGCCCGGCTGATGGGCGCCGACTGCATCATCTCCGGCATCCGCCCGCAGATCGCCCAGACCATCGTCGCGCTCGGCATCGAGTTCGGCGACATCGCCACCAAGGCGAGCCTGGCCGACGCCCTGCGCCACGTGCTGCGACTCACCGGCGTGGAGACCGCCCGCCGGAACCACCGCCGGGAGGCCTGATGGACCGCGTGCCGATCCTGAAGATCGGCGACGTGCTGCTGGTCTCCATCCAGGTCGACATGTCCGACCAGACCGCGCTCCAGCTCCAGGACGACCTGGCCGAGCGGATCGTGGCCACCGGCTGCCACGGCGTCATCATCGACATCACCGCGCTGGACATCGTCGACTCGTTCGTCGGCCGGATGCTCTCCACCATCGCCTCCATCTCCAAGGTGCTCGACGCCGAGACGGTGGTGGTCGGGATGCGCCCCGCGGTCGCCATCACCCTGGTCGAGCTGGGCCTGTCGCTCAACGGCATCCGTACCGCGCTGAACGTCGAGCGCGGGATGGAGCTGATCGCGGCGGCCCGCTACGACGAGGGCGGGTACGGGCCCGACGGCGACGACGCGGACACCGAGACGACGGCCGTGCCATGACCGCCGGCGTCGACCTGGGGACGCCGCAGACCCAGGCGATCCGCAGCGACGAGGACGTGGTGCGGGTCCGGCAGCTGGTACGCACGGTGGCGGTCGCCGTGAAGCTCTCCCTGGTGGACCAGACCAAGTTGGTCACCGCGGCGAGCGAGCTGGCCCGCAACACCCTGGTCTACGGCGGCGGGGGCGCCGTCGAGGTGGTGACCGTGGACAACGGGCGGCGACGCGGCGTCCGCATCGTCTTCGACGACTCCGGGCCGGGCATCGCCGACCTCGACCTGGCCCTGACCGACGGCTACACCACCGGCGGCGGCCTGGGCCTCGGGCTCAGCGGTGCCCGCCGACTCGTCGACGAGTTCGACATCCGGACCGGCGTGGGCGAGGGCACCACGATCACGGTCACCAAGTGGTCCCGATGAGCCGGGAGGTCGTCGCCGACGACGGTCTCTGGTTCCGGATCGAGGGTGGCAACGCGGTAAGCGGGGTGCGCCGGGCCGCCGAACGCCTCGGCATGCAGCTGGAACTGGGCGACGACCACGTCGCCGACCTGGCCATCGTCGCCGCGGAACTCACCAGCAACCTGGCCAAGCACGCCCAGGAGGGCACGATGCTGGTCCGGCCGGTACGCCGGGCCGGCCGGGCCGGGGTGGAACTGGTCGCCATCGACTCCGGACCCGGCATGGCCGACCTGACCGTCTCCTCCCGCGACGGGCACTCCACCGCCGGCACGCTCGGCATCGGGCTCGGCGCCATCGCCCGGCAGGCGACCTGGTTCGACGGATACTCCCGCCCCGGGCGGGGCACCGTCTTCGCCGTCCAGGTCTGGTCCGGTGCGGCGCCGGAACCGTCCTGGGCGGGCGCGCTGACCCGGCCGATCACCGGCGAGCAGGTCAGTGGGGACGGCTACGCCGTACGCGTCGCCGAGGGCCGGCGCCAGCTGCTCACCTGCGACGGGCTCGGCCACGGACCACTGGCCGCCTCCGCCACCGGCGCGGCGCTCGCCGCGTTCCGGGACGCGCCCGCCGGGCCGCCCGGCGTCGTGGTGCAGCACCTGCACCGCGCCATGTCGCACACCCGGGGGGCGGCGCTGGCCGTCGCCGAGATCGACCGGGAGGCGGGCGTGCTGCGCTACGCCGGGCTGGGCAACATCTCCGCCGCCGTCGTCGAGGAGGGGCAGCGGCGGCGGGGGCTGGTGTCGCTCCCCGGCATCGCCGGGCACCAGCGGCCGTCCGTCCGCGAGTACGACTATCCGTTCGGTCCCGACGCGACGCTGGTGATGCACAGCGACGGTGTGGTGGACCGCTGGGACCTGGCCGACTACCCGGGACTGGTCGGGCGGGCCCCGACGGTGGTCGCCGCGACCCTGCTGCGCGACGCGGGCACCCGCCGCGACGACGCGTGCGTCCTGGTGGCGAGGTCCCGGCCGTGACTGGTGCCGTCGAACCGCTGCTGCTGATGGCGCTGCGGGTGGAGCAGGACATCTTCCTGATCCGCCAGCGGGGTCGGGAGGTCGCCGCGGCGGTCGGGCTGGAGCACCAGGACCAGGTCCGGCTGGCCACCGCCCTCAGCGAGGTGGCCCGGGACCTGCTGCACGCCGCCGCCGGCGCGGACGTCGCCTTCGGCGCCGTCTTCGAGGCGGTCGACGGCCGCCACCACCTGCGGGTCGACCTGGCGCCGGTACGGCCCCTGCCCGACGGCTGGTACGAGCCCCGGTCGGGTGCGGTGGCACGTCTGGTGGACACGCTGAGCGTGGTCGGCAGTGAGGGGGATACGGTCGTGAGGATGTCCCGACGGATCCCGGCCAACGCGCAGGCGCTGACCCCGGAGCGACTGGCCGAGCTCCGCGCCGAGCTCGGGCAGGTCGTCCCGGGCAGCGCCCTGGACGAGCTGGCCACGCAGAACGCCCAGCTGATCGCCGCGCTGGACGAGGTCCGTAGCCAGCGCGACGAGCTGGCCGTGCTGAACGCGGAGCTGGAGGAGACCAACCGCGGCGTGATGGCCCTCTACACCCAGCTCTCCGAGGAGCTGGAGGAGACCAACCGGGGCGTGGTGGCCCTCTACGCCGAGCTGGACGAGAAGTCGGCGCAGCTGCGGGCGGCCAGCGAGTCCAAGAGCCGGTTCCTGGCGAACGTCTCGCACGAGCTGCGCGCCCCGGTGACCGCGATCATCGGGCTGGGGCGGCTGCTCACCGACTCGGCGTCCGACCCGCTCACCGCCGCCCAGTCGGAGCAGATCGGGCTGATCCGGTCCTCGGCGACCGACCTGCTCACCCTGGTCAACGACCTGCTCGACCTGGCCAAGGCGGAGTCCGGCCGGATCGAGCCGGACTGGGCGGAGGTGGACCTGCGGGTCGTCTTCGGGCAGCTGCGGGGCACCCTGCGGGCGCTGAGTGCCCGACCCGAGGTCGAGCTGGTGGTGGAGGAGCCGCCGACCCCCGCGGTCGTCGTGTCGGACGAGGTGCTGCTGGCCCAGGTGCTGCGTAACCTGCTGCACAACGGGTTGAAGTTCACCGAACGGGGTGAGGTCCGGATGCGCGCGGAACGGCTCGGCGACCGGTGGCGGCTCACCGTGGCCGACACCGGCGCCGGCATCCCGGCCGAGCTTCAGGAGCGGATCTTCGAGGAGTTCTACCAGGTGCCGGGGAACACCCGGGTCCGCGGCACCGGCCTCGGCCTGCCGTACGCGCGGCGGCTGGTCACCCTGCTCGGCGGGACGTTGGAGCTGACCAGCGAGCCCGGCCGGGGCAGCACCTTCACCGTCACCCTTCCCGTGGAACGGGCATGACCGCACCGGTCACGGCCCCGACCGTGCTGGTCGTCGACGACAGCCGGACCAAGCGCTACCTGCTGGTCAGCTGGCTCACCCGGGCCGGCTTCGACGTGATCGAGGCGGAGAGCGGCGGGGCGGCGCTGGAGTGGGTGGCCCGGCAGGCCTTCGACCTGGTGGTGCTCGACGTCCGGCTGCCCGACCTGAGCGGCTTCGAGGTGTGCGAACGGATCAAGGAGGCGCACCCGGCCATCCCGGTCATCCACGTCTCCGCGCACGCCGTGGACGTGAACGACCGCGCCCAGGGGCTGACCCGGGGTGCGGACGCGTACCTGGCCGAGCCGATCGAGCCGGAGGAACTGATCGCCACCGCGCACGCGGTGCTCCGCTACTACCAGGCGCGGCAGCGGGCCGAGCTGCTCGCCGAACGGCTGACCGGGCTCGCCGACACCACCGTCGCGGTGCACGCCGCGCCGAACTTCGCCCGGCTGCTGGAGGCCGCCGCGGTGGGCGCCGCGCAGATCTTCAAGGGCCCCGCGGCGGTGGTCGCGGAGACCTTCGACGGTGACTGCATCGCCGGCGTGGCCGCCGGTCCCGGCGACCCGGGGCGGATCGTCCCGTGGATCGTCGACGACACCGGCGTGCCCACCGGCTCCACGGTGCGCTCGGACGACCCGGCCAACTGGGCGCTGGTCGACTGGCCGACCGGTGGCCTGGTCACGGTGGCCGCCGCGAAGCTGCGCGACGACCGCGCCCCGCTCTACGTGGTGGTCCCCTCGCACACCCAGACCGCGCGCACCCCGGTGCTGGTGCAGCTCGCCCAGGCGGTCGCGGCGGCCGTGGAGGCGCAGCGCTCCTTCGACGAGGAGCACCGGATCGCGGTGACCCTGCAACGCAGCCTGCTGCCCCGGCGGATCCCGGAGATCGCCGGGCTGGACCTCGCCGTGCGCTACGAGCCGGCCAGCGCGCAGACCGAGGTCGGTGGCGACTTCTACGAGCTGGTGATGCTCGACGGGCACCTGCTGATGGCGATCGGCGACGTCGCCGGCCACTCGCTGCACGCGGCGACGGTGATGGCCGAGCTCCGGCACGCCGTCCGGGCGTACGCGGTGGAGGGGCACCAGCCGGGCGTGATCCTGGAACGGGTCAACGAGCTGATGCGTACGCTGCTCCCCAACGAGCTGGCCACCATCTGCCTGTTGCTGCTGCACCCGCCGTCGGGGCGGGTCCGGCTGGCCAGCGCCGGTCACCTGCCGGCGTTGATCAGCCGCGCCGGCCGGACGGAGTACGTGGAGCACTACGCCCCGCTGCTCGGGGTCCGCGCACCCCGGCCGGCGGACCTGGAGTTCGTGCTGCCGGCCGGCGCCACGCTGGTGCTCTACACCGACGGGCTGATCGAGCGGCGGGACGCCACCATCGACGAGGGGTTGGCGGCGCTGGCCGCCTGCGCCGAGCGGGTCGACGACGACCTGGACCGGTTCTGCGAGCGGCTGCTGGTCGAGCTGGCCCCCGACGAGATCCACGACGACGTGGCCGTGGTGGCCCTGCGCCGCCGCTGAGGTGCAAGCAGGGGCCCCCTGTTAACGCCTGGGGTATAGCAGGGGCCCCTTCTTAACGCCCGGCCACCCGCCCGGCCGGGGTCAGCCCAGCGAGCGGGCGTACGCGGCGGGGGAGACGCCGGTGACGGCGGTGAAGTCACGGACCAGGTGGGCCTGGTCGGCGTAGCCCAGGTCGGCGGCGAGGGTGGCCCAGTCGAGCGGCCCGACGGCGGCCCGCTCGATCGCCTCCTGGAGCCGGTACCGGCGGATCACCCACTTCGGCCCGATCCCCACGTGGTCCAGGAAGAGCCGTTGCAGCCGTCTGGTGTTCAGGTCGTGCCGGCGGGCGAAGTCGTCCACCCGCAGCACCCCGCGGTCGACGCGGATCTCCTCGACCAGCGCGACGACCTCGGCGGTGACCGGGTCGGGCTCCGGTGACCAGCCGGTGAGGAGGGCGTCCAGCCGCCGGCAGCGGTCGTCGTCGGTGCCCGCGCCGATCCGGCCGGCGGGGACCGGCAGGCCCAGCCCGGCCAGCGGCTGCCGGAGCCCGGTCAGCTCGGCGACCGGCCGCCGCCAGAACGGGCGGAAGCCGCCCGGCCGGAACTGCGCCCCGCTGGCCCGGCCGGTGCCGTGCAGCGTGATCGAGAAGAGTCGGGTGTCCACGCCGGCCAGTTCGGCGGTCTCCGGCCCGTCGTCGTTGCCGTGGAAGACCACGTTGACCGCCGGGTGCGGGACCAGCCGCTGCTCGTACGGCTCCGGCAGCGTCCAGTCGATCAGCCAGTAGTGCTCCACGTAGGGCAGCAGCGCGGGGGCGGGCAGCCGGCGGCGGAACCGGACCTGGCGTCGTAGCCGCCCGGGGTCGAGGATCCCCCGGTCGTCGCCGCGGGGTCGCTGTCGCATTTCTTCAAGACCGCCCTCTTAAGCTGCCCGTATGAGCACGAAGACTAGTGAGCTGCTGGCCGGGACCGCACCTGCGACGGTGGCGGTGGTCCGGGGGGTCGCCGACGATCAGCTGGACCTGCCGACCCCGTGCCCCGAGTTCCGGGTGCGTGATCTGCTCAACCACCTCTTCGACGTGGTGGTCAACTTCCAGGCGTTGGCCCGGCGCCAGGAGGTCGACTGGGCGGCCAAGGAGGACCGGCTCGCCGCGGGCTGGCGGGACCGGTTCGCGGCCGAGGTGGAGCGGGTGGTCGAGGCCTGGTCGGATCCGGCCGCCGTGGAGGGGGAGTCGCCGGGGATGGGGCTGCCGCAGGCCGTCGTCGGGGCCATGCTGCTGGCCGACCTGACCGTGCACGGCTGGGACCTGGCCCGGGCCACCGGGCAGCCGGTGGCGGCCGCGCCGGACGCGTTGGTCGCGCTGCACGGCTTCATGGACCGGATGGGCACCACGGGGCAGGAGATGGGCGCCTTCGGCCCGCCGGTGGAGACCGCCCCGGGGGTGACCGAGCTGGACCGGCTGCTGGCCCGTACCGGCCGCGACCCGCGCTGGGCCCCGGCCGCCTGACTCGGCGCCGCCGCGCCGCCGCCGGGGCAGGTCACGGCGGCGGTCCGGGGTACGCGGATCGCCCGAAGCCGGACGTAACGCTGCGGTTCGCCGGGGCGCTGTTGCCTGCGGAAGGCCCGCCCACGGGCCCGCGTCCGGGGCGGAGCCCGCCCCGCCGAATGCGACAGCGGGAGTTCACCAGATGCAGAACCAGCCGGGCGGCCTGCCGCCGGTGTTCGTCGATCGGACCGGCCGGCGTCGCCGGCTCACCATGGTGGCCGGGACCGTCATGGGCCTCGGCCTGCTCGCCAGCGTCGGGCTGATCGCCGCCGGGCTCCTCTCCGACTCGTCCGTGTCGCTGCCGGGCTGGTCGGAGCAGGGCCGGCGGCCCGCGCCGATCGAGGCGGGCGTGCGCCAGGACATCGACGAGGCCGGGCAGCCGGCCAGCCGGCAGCGCCCGCGCCCGAGCGCGGCGACCAGCACCACCGCCCCGGTGCCGACCCGGACCGCGACCGCCGGGACCACGCCGGCCACCGCAAGGACCACGACGACCACCGCGGCCGACCCGACCGCCACCACGACGGCGGCACCCACCCCCCAGCCCACCCCGTCCACCAGCCCGCCCGGCCAGGGGTACGAGCGGCGGAGCACCGCCAAGCCGAGCAGGTCCCCGGGTAAGCCCTGACGATGGCCCTGCACGCAGCCCGTCGTGATCCCCGGGCGCACTGGCTCCTGCTCCTGCTGGGTCTGGCCGTCCTGCTGGCGGCGCTCAGCCTGCACGCCGTGGTGACCGGCATGGCCGGGGGTTCGGGCCCGTCCGCCGCGTACGCCTCACCCGCGCCGCCGGAGGCCACCGCCGGGGGCCCGGTCCTGCGGCTGGACCGGGCGAAGCCGGTCACCCGCCGGATGCCCACCCGGACGATAGCGCTGACCTTCGACGACGGGCCGGATCCGCGCTGGACGCCGCAGGTGCTCGACGTGCTGCGCCGGCACCACGCGCACGCCACCTTCTTCGTGGTCGGCGCCCGGGTCAACGCGCACCCGGAGCTGGTCCGGCGGATCCTCGCCGAGGGCCACGAGCTGGGCTCGCACTCCTTCACCCACACCGACCTGGGGGAGGCGCCGCCCTGGCGGGCCGAGTTGGAGCTGTCGCTGACCCGCAAGGCGATAGCGGCGGCCACCGGCCGGGAGGCCACCCTGCTCCGACCGCCGTTCTCCTCGACCGTGTCGGCGATGACCGACCTCCAGTACGACGCGCTGCGCGCCGCCGCGCGTACCGGTCACGTGGCGGTCCTCGCCGATCTGGACAGCAACGACTGGCGGCGGCCCGGCGCCCCGGCGATCGTCCGGGCGGCCACCCCGCAGGGCGGCCGGGGCGCGGTGGTGCTGATGCACGACGGCGGTGGGGACCGGAGCCAGACGGTGGCCGCGCTGGACCGGCTGCTGCCCCGGCTGACCGGGCAGGGCTACCGGTTCGCCACCGTGTCGCAGGGCATCGGCGCCCTCGACTCGACGGTCGAGGCGGGGCTCGCCACCCGGTTCAGCGGTACGGCGCTGCGCTGGGCGCAGAGCGGGGCGGCCGGGTTGGCGGCGGTGATGAACGGCCTGCTCGGGGTGGCCCTGGTGCTCGGCCTGGCCCGGCTGGCCGTGCAGGTGGTCTGCGCCCAGGTGCACGTGCGGCGGGTCCGCCGGCCGAAGCGCCACCGGCCGCCGGTGGACGCCCCGGTGTCGGTGATCGTGCCGGCGTACAACGAGGCCGCGAACATCGCCGCGACGGTGCGGTCGCTGGTGGCCAGCGCGTACCCGGCGCTGGAGGTGATCGTGGTGGACGACGGGTCCAGCGACGGCACCGCCGACATCGTGGAGCGGATGCGGCTGCGCGGGGTGCGGGTGATCCGGCAGGCCAACGCCGGCAAGCCGGCCGCCCTGAACACCGGCATCCGGGCCGCCCGCGCCGACCTGCTGGTGCTGGTGGACGGCGACACCGTCTTCCAGCCGGACACCGTCGGTCGGCTGGTGCAGGGCTTCGCCGACCCGACGGTGGGCGCGATCTCCGGCAACACCAAGGTGGCGAACCGGCGCCGGCTGCTCGGCCGCTGGCAGCACCTGGAGTACGTGATCGGCTTCAACCTGGACCGCCGGATGTACGACGTGCTCCGGTGCATGCCGACCATCCCCGGCGCGATCGGCGCGTTCCGCCGGCAGGTGCTGGTCGGCGTGGGCGGGGTCCCGTCGGACACCCTCGCCGAGGACACCGACCTGACCATGAAGGTGCTCCGGGCCGGCTGGCGGGTGACGTACGAGGAGTCGGCGATCGCCTGGACCGAGGCGCCGTCGTCGCTGCGGCAGCTCTGGCGGCAGCGGTACCGCTGGTGCTACGGCACCCTCCAGGCGATGTGGAAGCACCGCGGGTCGCTGCGGGAGCCGGGCACCGGTGGCCGGTTGGGCCGTCGCGGCCTGCCGTACCTGACGGTGTTCCAGGTCGTGTTGCCGCTGACCGCGCCGGCGGTGGACGTGTTCGCCCTCTACGGCCTGGTCTTCCTGCCCTGGACGAAGCTGGCGGTGGCCTGGCTGGGTCTGCTCCTGCTCCAGGGCTTCACCGCGGCGTACGCGCTGCGCCTGGACCGGGAGCGGTTCGGTCCGCTCTGGACGCTGCCGTTCCAGCAGCTGGTCTACCGGCAGGTGATGTACCTGGTGGTGGTGCAGTCGGTGGTGACCGCGGTGATCGGCAACCGGCTGCGGTGGCAGCGGATGGTCCGCACCGGCGAGGCCGCCGCCCTTGTCGAGGTGTAAGGAGGGGCCCCCTGTTAACGCCTGCGGTATAGGAAGGGGCCCCTGTTAACACCTGCGGGGCGGTCAGCCGCCGAAGAGGCCGGTCCGCCAGGAGACCGCCAGGCCGATCACCGCCGAGCAGCAGCAGACCAGCAGGGCGGCGGCGACCACCGCGAGGATCAGCCAGGTGGGCCCGCGCCGGGCCGCCCCCGGTTCCGCCCCGGCCGTGGGTACGTCCGTCCCGGCCCGTTCCTCGTCGTCGGCCTCGCTCACCCGCGCAGTCTAGGTGCCGGCCGTCGGCCGGTAATGGGGAGAGCCGCCGGCCGCGGCGTGCCTACCATCGCCTGATGTTCCGACCGGCGTACCCGATCCGCACCTCGCGGCTCACCCTGCGCCCGTTCACGCCGGACGACCTCGACGACGTGTACGCGTACCAGCGCCGGCCCGACGTCGTCCGCTGGATGCTCGGGGCCGAGCCGCGTAGCCGCGAGCAGTCGCGGGCGTCGGTGGCCGCCATGGCGGGCGAGGACGCGCTGCGCGCGGAGGGCGACTGCCTGACCCTGGCCGTGGCGACCGAGGGCAGGGTGATCGGGACCGTGGAGCTGGTCTGGCGCAGCGACCGCGACCGTACCGGGGAGATCGGGTACGTCTTCCACCCCGACCACGGCGGTCGTGGGCTGGCCACGGAAGCCGTCGCGGCGCTGATGGACTGGGGGTTCACCGAGTTCGGGCTGCACCGGATCTACGGCCGGTGTCACGGCCGGAACGACGCGTCGGCCCGCCTGATGACCCGTCTCGGCATGCGCCGGGAGGCGCACCACCTCCGCAGTTACCGGTTCCGGGGCGAGTGGGCCGACCAACTGGTCTTCGCCGTCCTGGCCGACGGGTGGCGGGCCGGGCCGCGGTGATGCGGTAGCCCGGCCGGGCGGGTGGGCGACCGTCGCGCCCCGACCTCGGGTACGTCCGCCCCGCCGGCCTCGTCCACCCGCGCGGTCTAGGCGCCGACGTGTGCCACGGACCGGGGTCGCGCGGCGACCGGGTGTTAAGAAGGGGCCCCTGCTATACCTCAGGCGTTAACAGGGGGCCCCTCCTTGCACCTCAGGCGCGGCCGAGGCGGTCCAGGATCCAGGCGTTGATGAACGCCTCCTCGCGCCAGGCGTCGTACCGGCCGCTCGGGCCGCCGTGCCCGGCGCCCATCTCGGTCTTGAGCAGGTAGTCGCCCCGCGGCGCCACCTCCCGCAGCCGGGCGATCCACTTGGCCGGCTCGTGGTAGAGCACCCGGGTGTCGTTGAGGCTGGTCACGGCCAGGATCGCCGGGTAGTCCACAGCCGACACGTTCTCGTACGGGGTGTAGCCCTTCATGTAGGCGTACACCTCCGGGTCGTCGAGCGGGTTGCCCCACTCCTCCCACTCGGTGACCGTCAACGGCAGCGACGGGTCGAGGATGGAGGTGAGCGCGTCCACGAAGGGCACCTGCGCGACGATGCCGGCGAAGGCGTCCGGGGCGAGGTTGGCCACCGCGCCCATCAGCAGCCCACCGGCCGAGGCGCCCCGGGCGACCAGCCGGTCGCTCGCCGTCCAGCCCGCCTTGACCAGGTGCCGGGCGCAGGCCACGAAGTCGGTGAAGGTGTTCTTCTTGGCCAGCAGCTTGCCCTCGTCGTACCAGCGCCGGCCCAGTTCGCCGCCGCCGCGGATGTGCGCGACGGCGAAGATGACGCCCCGGTCGAGCAGGGAGAGCCGGGCCACCGAGAACCACGGGTCCATGCTGGCCTCGTACGAGCCGTAGCCGTAGATGACGGCCGGGGCGGAACCGTCGCGCGGGGTGCCGGCGCGGCAGACCAGCGAGATCGGCACCCGGGTGCCGTCGTCGGCCAGCGCCCAGTCGCGGTGCTGCTCGTAGTCGGCCGGGTCGTACGCCCGCCCGTCCGGTCCGGGCCGGACCGGCTTGCGCCGGCGCAGCACCATCTCCCGGGTGACCAGGTCGTAGTCGTAGACCGAGTCGGGGGTGACCAGCGAGGTGTAGCGCATCCGCACGGTGGTGGTGCGGTACTCCGGGTTGGCGTCCAGGCCGACGCTGTAGATCGGCTCGGGGAAGTCGATGTCGTGCGGGTCGCCGCCGCCGACCGGGAGCACCCGCAGCCCGGTGAGGCCGCCGGTGCGCAGCGAGACGACGAGGTGGTTCTCGAAGGCGTCGACCGCCTCCAGCCGGGTGCCCGGCGAGTGGTCGATCAGCGGCACCCAGTCGCCGGGGGCGTCGGCCGAGGTCCAGGCCAGCGCGAAGTCCTCGGCGCCGTTGTTGTGCAGGATCAGGAAGCGGTGGCCGTGGTGTTCGACGGCGTACTCGACGCCCTGCCGGCGCGGGGCGACGATCGCCGGCTCGCCGGTGGGGTTGGCGGCCGGGACGACCCGGACCTCGCTGGTGACCTTGCTGTGGATGTCGATGACGACGAACCGCTCGGAGCGGGTCAGCTCGACACCGACCCAGAACCGCTCGTCGGCCTCGGCGTGGACCACCACGTCCTGGCCCGACGGGGTGCCGACGGTGTGCCGCCAGACCCGGTCGGGCCGCCAGGCCTCGTCGACGGTGACGTAGAAGAGCACGGTGGCGTCGGCGGACCAGGCCGTGCCGTAGAACGTGTCGGGCACCTCGTCGGCGAGCACCTCGCCGGTGCTCAGGTCCTTGATCCGCAGGGTGAACCGCTCGTCGCCGGCGAAGTCCGTCGAGTACGCCAGCCAGCGTCCGTCGGGGCTGACGTCGAACGCGCCGAGGGCGAAGAAGTCGTGCCCCTCGGCGAGCAGGTTGCCGTCGAGCAGCACCTCCTCGCCGTCGAGCGGGGCGCCGTCCGCGCTGACCGGCGGGACGGTCTCACCGTCGCGGACCGCGCGGCGGCAGTGCACGCCGTACTGCTGGCCCTCCACGGTGCGGGTGTAGTACCAGTGGCCGCCCTTGCGGGTGGGCACCGACAGGTCGGTCTCCTGGGTGCGCCGGCGGGTCTCCTCGAACAGCTCCTCGCGCAGCTTCTCCAGGTGCGCGGTCCGCGCCTCGGTGTACGCGTTCTCCGCCGTGAGGTGGGCGATCGTCTCCGGGTCGTCCTTGCCGGCGAGCCAGGCGTACTCGTCGACGAACGTGTCGCCGTGGTGGGTCCGCTCGGTGGGGACGCGCTTGGCGACGGGCGCTGTGGTCTTGGTGGTCACGCGGGTCAGGTTACCGGCCGGAGGGTCGCCGGCCGGGCCATCGGGCCGCGGGGCGAACGATCACCACGGGCTTTCGAACATGTGTACGATAGCCGGCATGGCGGCAGCGAGTTCGACCGGCGCGACGGAGATCACCCGCAGGCTGACCGGGATCTGTGGCCCGCCGTTCGCCCGGTTCGCCGGGGCCGCCGACGAGGTGGCCGGCCGCTCCGCCCGCTGGGTGGCGGTGCCGGGTGGGCCGGAGGCCGCGGCCGAGGTGCTGCGGCTGGCCGCCCGGCACGACCTGACCGTGGTGCCCCGCGGTGCGGGCACGAAGATCGACTGGGGTGCCGCACCGGCGCGGGTGGACATCCTGCTCGACACCGGCCGGCTCGCCGGGATCGGTCACCAGCCCACCGGATCGCCGGTGGCCGAGGTCGGCGCCGGTACGCCGTTGCGCGCCGTGCAGGCCACCCTGGAACGGACCGGCCGGCGGCTCCCGCTCGACCCGCCGTCCCCCGGGGCCACCCTCGGTGGCGTGCTCGCCGCGGACGAGGCCGGGCCGCTGCGGCTGCGGCACGGCACCGCCTGCGAGCAACTGGTCGGGTTGCGCTGGTTGCGGGCCGACGGCGAGCTGCTCAGCGCCGGGATCGGCGGGGTCGACCGGGTGACGACCACCCCGCCGGTCGGGCTCGATCTGGGCCGGCTGCTCTGCGGGTCGCAGGGTGGGTTGGGCGTGCTGGTCTCGGCCACGCTGCGCGCCCAGGCGCTGCCGGCCAGCCGGGTGTGGATCTCCCGTCCGGTGTGGACCCCGCTGGAGGTGCACGACCTGATCCGGGCCGTCCTCGCCGCCCGCCTCGACCCGGCCGCGATCGAGCTGGACCTGCCGGCGGCCGGCTCCCGGGCCCGGCGGCCGATCAGCGCGGCCCGGGCCGCGGCGCTCGCCAACCACCCCTCGATGACCGGCCGGCGGCTCGGTCCGACCCCCGCCCGGGACGGTGCCGGCACCCTCGCCGTGCTCCTGGAGGGCGGGCCGGCCGAGGTGACCGAGCGTGCCGACCGGCTGGTGGCCTTGGTGACCGGCGACGCCACCGTGGACCATTCCCCGCCGGAGTGGTGGCGGCGCTACCCGTTCGCCCCGGGTGACACCGCGCTGCGGGTGGAGGTGCCGATAAGTGACCTGCACGCCGCCGTGTACGCGCTCCGCGACGCCGCCGGCACCCCGGTCCCGGTCCGCGGCTCCGCCGGCCTGGGCGTGGTGCACGCCGCGTTGCCCGGCGCGCTGCCCGCCGAGCGGGTGGCCTCGATCCTGGCCGCCGTCCGGGGCGTGCTGCTGGCCCGGCGGGGCCGCTGCGTGGTGCTCTCCGCGCCGCCGGCGGTCCGGCAGGCCGTCGACATCTGGGGCGAGCCGGCGGTGATCCCCCGACTGCGCGCGGCCAAGGAGCACCTCGACCCGCACCGGCGACTGGCCCCGGGTCGCCTGCCTGGCGGCCTGTGACCAGCGCTGCCCCGGGCGCTCCTAGCGGCCGCGGCCCGGGGGCGGACTCCGGCCGTTTCCAGGGCCAGGTTGGCGCTTGCCGCGTGACCAGGGGAGAGGTTCGCCGGCCCCTGTCGACCTGATGACGTCACCGACTCAACCTGCCGGGCGGCGGCGTGAATCGTTCGCATCATCAGCTCGAAAGGCGCGGCACCGCAAGCGCCGGCGTCGCGGTGCCGCTCAGTCCGCCAGCCAGCGGTTCATCGGCTCCAGCAGCGGGCTGACCCGCAGCGCGGTGACCGTCACGGTCGCGAAGAGGGCGGCCAGCAGGAGGGTCCGTCGGCCGGCCGTCAGCCGCTCCCAGCGCCGGGCCAGCACGACGACCGTCCAGGTCGCGACCACCGGCCCGAGGAACGCGGCGAAGAGATAGACCAGCAGCACCACCAGATAGAGCCAGCCGATCGGGTTGGCCCAGGTGATACCGAACGGGACCACGTCCTTGGGGTCGTAGCCACCGGCGGCCAGTTCGCCCGGGCCGACCCCCTCGCCGGCCATCCGGGCGAGCCAGGTGGCGAGGATCAGCAGGAACGCGCCGACGAGCAGGAGGTTCGCGGCGGTGACGAGGCGGAGCCGGGGTGCGGCCGGCGTCCCGGCGGCGGTGTCGCTCGACATACCGGCACGCTAGCGAGTCGAGGGGGCCCCGCGCTGCCCCGCGCGGCTCAGAGGGCGTCGTTGCGGAGCACCAGCACGGCGATGTCGTCCCGGGGCGCCTCCACCGAGAAGTTGATCGCGGTGGCCCGGAGTCGGGCGGCGACCACGTCGGCCGAGTACCCGGCCAGCGGGGCGGCGGCATCACGCAGCCGTTCGGTGCCGAAGAGCTCCCGGCCGCGCCGCCGCTCGGTGACCCCGTCGGTGTAGAAGATCAGCGAGTCGCCCGGGTCGAGCGGGATCTCGGCGGTCGGCGTGGTGATCGAGTCGAGCAGGCCGAGGGCGGTGCCACCGGTGCCGGTGAACGCCGCTCCGCCCCCGCCGCGCAGCAGCACCGGCCGGTCGTGGCCGGCCAGGTGCAGGGAGACGTCGAGCTGGTTGCCGTCACCGGGGCCGACGGCCGCCAGGGCGAGCGTGCAGTAGCGGCCACCGCCCCGCTCGACCAGCGTCTCGTTGAGCCGGTTGAGCACCTCCGGCAGCGGCTTGCCGTCCCCGGCGAGCACCCGGATGACGTCGCGGACCAGCCCGGTCACCGCCGCGGCCTGCACCCCCTTGCCGGAGACGTCGCCGATCACCATCAGCCAGCGCCCGTCCGGCAGCGGCACCACGTCGTAGAAGTCGCCGCCCACCTCGGCATCGTCGCCGGTCGGCACGTACTCGGCGGCGAAGCCGATGCCCTCGATCACCGGCAGCACCGGGGGAAGCAGGGACTGCTGGAGGGTCTGCGCGACCCGCCGCCGCTCGGCGTGGATCCGGGCGTTCTCGATGGCCAGGGCAGCTCGGCGGGCGACGTCCTCCAGCACGGAGATTTCGTCCGGGTCGTGCCGGTGCCGCGGATGCCGACCCACCGCCAGGGTGCCGAGCCGCTGGCCACGGGCGATCAGCGGCACCGCGAAACCCTCCATGGGGGCGCCCAGCGGCACCTGGGCGGCGCTGCGCGACGCCTCCCGGAGGCGGGCGTGCACCGAGTCCGGGCCGGTGGCCTGGAGCGCCTTGTGCAGTTGGGGCAGCACCGACTCGTCGGCGTGGGTGGCGGCGGCGAGCTTGAGCCGCCCCCACTCGTCGGTGGTGTGCACCGCGCACCACTGACCGAGCCGGGGCACCACCAGCTGGGGGATCAACGCCATGGTCAGCTCGACGTCCAGCGACTGGGCGAGCAGCTCACTCGCCTCGGCCAGGAAGGTCAGCCACGCCTGCCGCCGGGTGTCCGCCCGGCGCAGCCGGTCGTTCTCCAGGTGCAGGGAGAGCCGTTCGGCGGCCAGCACGGCCAGCGGCCGGGCATACGCGCTGGGCGCCGCGTCCAGCTCCAGCTCCCCGGCGTACGGGCGGTGCACGGCGAGCGGCACCCGGAGCAGCTCGTTGTCGGGGCGGGGCTGCCGGCCGTACCGGGCGAGCACCTGGGGACTCGGCCCGTCGCCCCGGTCCAGCCGGACCACCCCGCCGGCCGCGCCCACCATCTCGGCGACCCGGGTGAGCAGGTCGGTGGCGAACTCGGGCAGCGGGTCGTCGGCGTACGGGTCGGGGGTGGTCTGCATCAGCTCGCTCATCGCGGCGGCGCTGGGCGTCGAGCTCTCCACGTGCCCGCCGTTCCCGCCTGCGGCCGGGAGATGCCCGCCCGGCCCGCCCAGGTCGGTGCCGTGTCGGTCGAGCCGGAACCACACCCCCTTGCCGCTGGGCTGGTAGGTGGTGCCCCAGCGGCTGGCGAAGTGGTCGACCAGGAGCAGTCCCCGTCCCCGCTCGGCCACCTCGCCGATCTCGGACGAGTCGTTGCGTACGCCGACGACCAGTTCGTCCGCGGGCCCCCCGGCGAAGTCGGTGACGGTGACGGTCAACCCGATCGTGTCCGCGACGACCTCGATGTCCAGTTCCGTCCGGGCGTGCTCGACGGCGTTGGTGGAGAGTTCGGTGGTGAGCAGCAGCGCCTCGTTGAGCAGCTCCTCCAGCTCGGCCTCGGCGAGCACGGAGCGGACCAGGGCGCGCGCCGCCGCGGGCGTACGCCGGTCGGCGGGGAGGCGGACGCGCCGCACGTGCTCCTGCGGGCCGTCGCTCGTCGCGGGCCCCGTCTCCGCTGACACCCCGACATCCTCCACCGTCCGGCCCCGGGTGCCAACCCGGGCGGGGCGTCGCCCGGTGTCGGAGTGTGCCGCCGAGCTGGGCGGACGGCGACGCGCCGGGGCGGCGGCGGGCCGGGCGGCGCGGCCTCGACGGGGGCGCGGGCACAATGATGGGATGGCCGGCAGGTCGCCACGAGCCGGAGGCCCCCGAGCTGAGTGAGGGAATGATGACGACGGCGAGAAACCCGGTTGCCGCGGATTCGTCCGCTCCCGACCACGAGGCGATGCTCGCGGAGTTGGCGCAGGCCCTGCGCCGGGTGCGTGGGGGTGACCTGAAGGTCCGGTTGCCGCGGCGGGCGGGTGCGGCCGGCGAGGTCGCCGACGCCTTCAACGACGTGGTGGCGCTCCAGGAGCGGCAGCACCTGGACCTGCGCCGGATCAGCCGGATCGTCGGCCGGGACGGCCGGCTCACCGAGCGCCTCGACGAGGAGGGCCTGGAGGGCTCGTGGGCGGAGGGGCAGCGGGCGATCAACTCGCTGATCGACGACCTGGGCCGCCCGACCACGGAGATCGCCCGGGTGATCGTGGCGGTGGCCGACGGCGACCTGTCGCAGCACATGGCGCTGGAGATCGACGGTCGCCCGCTGCGCGGCGAGTACCTGCGCATCGGCCGCACGGTGAACACGATGGTCGACCAGCTCTCATCCTTCTCCAACGAGGTGACCCGGGTGGCCCGCGAGGTGGGCACCGAGGGCAAGCTGGGCGGCCAGGCCGACGTCCGGGGCGTCGCCGGCACCTGGAAGGACCTCACCGACTCGGTGAACACCATGGCCTCGAACCTGACCGGCCAGGTGCGCTCGATCTCCCAGGTGGCGACGGCGGTGGCCCGCGGCGACCTGTCGCAGAAGATCACCGTCGGGGCCCGGGGTGAGGTCGCCGAGCTGGCCGACACGATGAACTCGCTCACCGACACGCTGCGGCTCTTCGCCGAGCAGGTGACCCGGGTGGCCCGCGAGGTGGGTACCGAGGGCAAGCTCGGCGGTCAGGCGGAGGTGCCCAACGTCGCCGGCACCTGGAAGGACCTGACCGACAGCGTCAACTCGATGGCGTCGAACCTGACCGCCCAGGTGCGCAACATCGCGCAGGTCTCCACGGCGGTCGCCCGGGGTGACCTGTCGCAGAAGATCACCGTGGCGGCGCAGGGCGAGATCCTGGAGCTCAAGGACACCGTCAACACGATGGTGGACCAGCTCAGCTCGTTCGCCGACGAGGTGACCCGGGTGGCCCGTGAGGTGGGCATTGAGGGCAAGCTGGGTGGTCAGGCCCAGGTGCGTGGGGTCTCCGGCACCTGGCGGGACCTGACGGAGAACGTCAACCAGCTCGCCGGCAACCTGACCAGCCAGGTCCGCAACATCTCCCAGGTCTCCACGGCGGTGGCGAAGGGCGACCTGTCGCAGAAGATCACCGTCGACGCGCAGGGTGAGATCCTGGAGCTGAAGAACACCGTCAACACGATGGTGGACCAGCTCAGCTCGTTCGCCGACGAGGTGACCCGGGTGGCCCGCGAGGTCGGCACCGAGGGCAAGCTGGGCGGTCAGGCCCAGGTCAAGGGCGTTTCGGGGACCTGGCGGGACCTGACCGACAACGTGAACTCGATGGCGTCGAACCTGACCAGCCAGGTGCGGAACATCGCCTCGGTCACCACGGCGGTGGCGAAGGGTGACCTGTCGCAGAAGATCACCGTCGACGCCCGGGGTGAGATCCTGGAGCTGAAGTCCACCGTCAACACGATGGTGGACCAGCTCAGCTCGTTCGCCGACGAGGTGACCCGGGTGGCCCGCGAGGTGGGTACCGAGGGCAAGCTCGGTGGTCAGGCCCAGGTGCGCGGCGTCGCCGGCACCTGGCGGGACCTGACCGACAACGTGAACTCGATGGCGTCGAACCTGACCGCCCAGGTGCGCAACATCGCGCAGGTCTCGACGGCCGTCGCGAAGGGTGACCTGTCGCAGAAGATCACCGTGGACGCGCAGGGCGAGATCCTGGAGCTGAAGTCCACGGTCAACACGATGGTGGATCAGCTGTCGTCGTTCGCCGACGAGGTGACCCGGGTGGCCCGCGAGGTGGGCACCGAGGGCAAGCTCGGTGGTCAGGCCCAGGTCAAGGGGGTCTCGGGGACCTGGCGGGACCTGACCGACAACGTGAACTCGATGGCGTCGAACCTGACCAGCCAGGTGCGGAACATCGCCTCGGTCACCACGGCGGTCGCCAAGGGTGACCTCGGCCAGAAGATCACGGTCGACGCGCAGGGCGAGATCCTGGAGCTGAAGAACACCGTCAACACGATGGTCGACCAGCTCAGCTCGTTCGCCGACGAGGTGACCCGGGTGGCCCGCGAGGTCGGCATCGAGGGCAAGCTCGGTGGTCAGGCCCAGGTCAAGGGGGTCTCGGGGACCTGGCGGGACCTGACCGAGAACGTCAACCAGCTCGCCTCGACGCTCACCACCCAGCTGCGGGCGATCGCGCAGGTCTCCACCTCGGTGACCCGCGGTGACCTGACCCAGCGGATCGCCGTCAAGGCGCAGGGTGAGGTCGCCGAGCTGAAGGACAACATCAACCAGATGATCGTCACCCTCCGGGAGACCACGAAGAAGAACGCCGAGCAGGGCTGGTTGGACTCCAACCTGGCCCGGATCGGCGGTCTGCTCCAGGGCCAGCGGGACCTGGGCGAGGTCTGCCGCATGATCATGATGGAGGTGACCCCGCTGGTGGACGCGCAGCTCGGCGCGTTCTTCCTGGCGGACAGCTCCGACGGGGGTGTGCGGCTGCGACTGACCGCCTCCTACGGGTACGTCGCCCGCGGTCACGACGTCACGTTCGGCCCCGGTGAGGGGCTGGTCGGGCAGGCGGCGCTGTCCCGCCGGACGATCCGGGTCAACGCGCAGCCCGACGGGCGGCTGGTGCTCCGCTCCGGGCTGGCCGAGACCCCGCCGGCGGACCTGGTGGTGCTGCCGGTGCTCTTCGAGGGCGAACTGCTCGGGGTGATCGAGTTCGCCGGGGTCTCCACCTTCTCCGACCTGCACCTGTCGTTCCTGGAGCGGCTGGTGCTCACCATCGGCCTGGCGGTCAACACCATTCAGGCCAACCGGCGTACGGAGGAGCTGCTGGCGCAGTCGCAGCGGCTCGCCCACGAGCTCCAGGAGCAGTCGGCCGAGTTGCAGCGCACCAACGCCGAACTGGAGGACAAGGCGCAGCTGCTCTCCGAGCAGAAGGCCAACATCGAGACCCAGAACCGGGAGATCGAGCTGGCCCGGCTCGGGCTGGAGGACAAGGCGCAGCAGCTCACCCGGGCGTCGGCGTACAAGTCGGAGTTCCTGGCCAACATGAGCCACGAGCTGCGTACGCCGCTGAACTCGCTGCTGCTGCTGGCCCGGCTGCTGGCCGAGAACTCGGAGCAGAACCTCAGCCGCAAGCAGATCGAGTTCGCCCGGACCATCCACAGCGCCGGCTCGGACCTGCTCTCGCTGATCGACGACATCCTCGACCTGTCCAAGATCGAGGCTGGCCGGATGGACGTCGAGCCGACCGAGGTGCGGTTCGACGAGATTCGCAGCTACGTCGAGCAGGCGTTCGCCCCGCAGGCCGAGGAGAAGGGCCTGGACTTCCAGGTACGGGTGGCCAGCACGCTGCCGCCCGCGCTGGTCACCGACGCCCAGCGGTTGCAGCAGATCCTGCGCAACCTGCTCTCCAACGCGGTGAAGTTCACCGACAACGGGGCGGTCACCCTGCGGATCGGGCCGGCGCCCGAGCACGCGGTCTTCGACGTGCCGGCGCTGACCAACGCGCAGCAGGTGATCGCGTTCACCGTCATCGACACCGGCATCGGCGTGTCGGACGACAAGCTGTCGCTGATCTTCGAGGCGTTCCAGCAGGCCGACGGCACCACCAGCCGCCGGTACGGCGGGACGGGGCTGGGGTTGTCGATCAGCCGGGACCTGGCCCGACTGCTCGGCGGTTCGATCACGGTCAGCTCGGCGCCCGGCCAGGGCTCGACGTTCACTCTCTTCGTACCCGATGTGCTGGCGCCGGACGCGGTGGTGGCGCCGGCGCCGCCGTCCCCGCAGCGGGCCGGCCTGCCCTCGTCGTTGCTGATGCCGCCGATGGAGCTGCTGCCCCAGCCGGCGACGGCGCCGGCCACCCGGCAGCTCGACGGCGCGACCGTGTTGATCGTGGACGACGACGTGCGGAACGTGTTCGCGCTGACCTCCGCGTTGGAACTGCACGGCATGACCGTGTTGTACTCGGACAACGGGGCGGACGGGGTTCGCCTGCTGGCCGAGCATCCGGAGGTGGACATCGTGCTGATGGACGCGATGATGCCCGACCAGGACGGCTACGAGACCACCCGGCAGATTCGGCGCAACCACCGCTTCGCCGACCTGCCGATCGTCTTCCTCACCGCGAAGGCGATGCCGGGTGACCGGGAATCCGCGCTGGCGGCCGGTGGCAGCGACTACATCACCAAGCCGGTGGACCTGGACGAGCTGATCGAGCTGATGGCGTCCTGGATCAACGGCAGCCGAGGCGAGGAGCATTCGTGACGCAGACGGCGAAGGCGCTGCTGGTGGACGACCGCCGGGAGAACCTGATGGCGCTGGAGGCGATCCTCCAGGGGCTCCCGGTGCAGTCCGTGGCCGTGGAGAGCGGCGAGGCGGCGCTGAAGCAGCTGCTGGTCGACGACTTCGCGGTGATCCTGCTGGACGCGCAGATGCCCGACATGGACGGCTTCGAGACCGCCAGCCACATCAAGCGGCGGGAACGGACCCGGCACGTCCCGATCATCTTCCTCACCGCGGCCGACAAGGACGCCCAGCTCGCCCTGCGCGGGTACGCGGTCGGCGCCGTCGACTACCTCACCAAGCCCTTCGACCCGTGGGTGCTGCGGGCCAAGGTCTCCGTCTTCGTGGAGCTGTGGGTGAAGACCCGGCAGCTGGCCATGCAGTCCGACGTGGTGCGCGAGCGGGAGACCCAGTGGCGCAACCTCAGCGACGCGGTGGACGAGGCTACGACGCTGCTGCGGTCCGGTCAGTCGGACGAGGTCGAGCGGGCTGTCGAGCTGTTGGAGCAGGCTCGCTGGGGTTCTTCCGCTTAGGTCGTGGGTGGGTGGGTGGGGCCGACCGTGCCCGGCTCCGGGCGGTCAGGCTTGATCCCTGCGCCGGGCACGGTCGGCCCCACCTCGTCGTGGTCCTGGTGATCCCGTCCCGACCGGGTGGGAGGTGGCTTGGTGGTGGGCCTGTCGGCGGAGCCGGTCAGGGGTGGCGGGTGGCGCGGCGGGCGCGCCAGCGTTCGCCGAGGGCGTCGATCTCCTCCTGGACGAAGAGGAAGAAGTCCCGCATCTCGGTGACGCGTTCGCCGGCGGGGGTGGCCCGGCCGTCCAGCGCGTCCACGCCGCTGTTGGCGATGTCGATGAAGTTCTTGTAGAGGCCGGTCTTGGTGACCGTGGCCTCGTACCAGGGATTGTCGGGCATCCGGTAGCGGTCCCGGCGGGAGCCCTTGACCGGCTCGCGGACCAGCATGCCGAACTGGGTCAGGTAGCGGACCGCGCCGGAGACCGCGGCGGCGCTGACGTCCAGCCGCTCAGCGATCTCGGCCGCGGTGAGCGGCTCGTCGGCGCTCATCACGGCGAAGAGGGCTCGGGCGGCCATCCGGGGGAAGCCGACGTCGGCGAACGCCATCGCCATCCGTTCGACGAAGAGGTGGACCTCCTCCTCGTCGCGGGCGGGGCGGGTCGCGTCTGCCATCGGTGTGCTCTCCCTGGTCGTGGTCGGGAACCCGATCGTGCCTCAGATCTCACAGTCTTCACAAGTTTGTGAAACAAGCGTAGCTTCCAAAACATGGAAACTCCCATTGAGGTGTCCGGCCTGGTGAAGACCTTCGGCCGGGTCAGGGCGCTCGACGGACTCGACCTCACCGTCCGCCCCGGGGAGGTGCACGGCTTCCTGGGCCCCAACGGCTCCGGCAAGTCCACCACCATCCGGGTGCTGCTCGGCCTGCTGCGGGCGGACGCGGGGGCCGTCCGACTGCTCGGCGGCGACCCGTGGCGGGACGCCGTCGCACTCCACCGCCGGCTCGCGTACGTGCCGGGTGACGTCACCCTCTGGCCGAACCTGACCGGCGGCGAGGTGATCGACCTGCTCGGCCGGATGCGCGGCGGCCTCGACCCGCAGCGCCGCGCCGAGCTGCTGCACGACTTCGAGCTGGACCCGCGCAAGAAGGGCCGCGCCTACTCCAAGGGCAACCGGCAGAAGGTCGGCCTGGTCGCCGCGCTCGCCTCCGACGTCGAGCTGCTGATCCTCGACGAGCCCACCTCCGGGCTGGACCCGCTGATGGAGGAGGTCTTCCAGCGGTGGGTCGGCCGGGCCAAGCGGGACGGCCGCACCGTGCTGCTCTCCAGCCACATCCTGGCCGAGGTGGAGGCGCTCTGCGACCGGGTCACCATCATCCGGGGCGGGCGGGCCGTGGAGAGCGGCACCCTGACCGAGCTGCGGCACCTGCACCGCACCGCGATCGACGCCGAGATCACCGGCGCGGTCGACGGGCTGGGTCAGCTGCCCGGGGTGCACGACCTGCGGGTGGACGGGCAGCGGGTGCGCTTCGACGTGGACACCGCCGCGCTGGACGTCGCCCTGCGTCACCTCACCGAGCTGGGCGTACGCAGCCTGGTCAGCCAGCCGCCGACGCTGGAGGAGCTCTTCCTGCGGCACTACGAGGGCGCGGCGGGCGCCGGCTCGCCGGCCGAGGTGACCCGATGAGCACCCTCACCGGCACCCGGCACCTGGTCCGACTGATCCTGCGCCGGGACCGGATCGTCCTGCCGCTCTGGGTGCTGCCGCTCGCGGTGCTGCCGATGACGTACGCGACCAGCTTCTTCGAACTCTTCCCGACCGCCGCCGACCGGGCCGCGTACGCCGCCGGGACCGCCCGCAACCCGTCGATCGTCGCGCTGCTCGGCCCGGTGTACGGCGAGAGCGTCGGCGCGCTCACCGCCCAGCGCGGCGGCTTCCTGCTGGTGATCATCGCGCTGGCCACCCTGCTCACCGCCGTCCGGCACACCCGCACCGAGGAGGAGGCCGGCCGGCACGAGCTGCTCGCCGGTGGCGTCCTCGGCCGGTACGCGGCGCTCACCGCGGCGCTGCTCGTGACGTACGCGGCCAGCCTGCTGCTCGGCCTGCTCACCGCCGCCGGTCTGGTCGCCGCCGGACTGCCCACCGCCGGCTCCCTCGCGTACGGGCTGGGTGTCACGCTCACCGGCGTCGTCTTCGCCACCCTGGGCGGGCTGGCCGCCCAGCTCACCGAGAGCGCGGGCGGCGCCCGGGGGATCGGCATCGCCGCCCTCGGGCTCGCCTTCGCGCTCCGGTTGGCCGGGGACGCCGGCCGGCACGAGTGGCTGAGCTGGCTCTCCCCGCTCGGCTGGGCGGCCCGGGTCCGCCCGTACGAGGGGGAGCGCTGGTGGGTGCTGCTCCTACCGCCCGCCGCGACGGTGGCGCTCGCCGCTGTCGCGTACCCGCTGTCGGTCCGCCGGGACCTGGGCGCGGGGCTGCTCCCGCCGCGACTCGGGCCGGCCGGGGCGGGCCGGGCGCTGACCGGGCCGTTCGGGCTGGCCTGGCGGCTGCACCGGGGGCAGCTCCTCTGGTGGTCGGTCGGCTTCGGCCTGCTCGGGTTGATCCTCGGCGGGGCCGCCAAGGCGGCCGGCCGGTCGGTCGAGGGGAACCCGCAGCTGGAGGAGATCCTGGCCCGGATGGGCGGTACGACGGCGCTGTCCGAGGCATACCTCGGGGCGACGTTGAGCCTGGCCGGCCTCGCGGCGGCCGGGTACGCCGTGCAGGCGGCGCTGCGGATGCGGTCGGAGGAGGCCGCCGGCCGGGCCGAACCGCTGCTGGCCACCGGCACCCACCGGTCGGCGTGGCTCGCCTCGCACCTGGTGTTCGCGCTGCTCGGACCGGTGGTGGTGCTGGCGGTGACCGGCTTCGCCACCGGCCTGACCTACGGGCTGAGCGTGCGGGACGTGCCCGGCGAGCTGCCCCGGCTGCTCGCCGCCGGGCTGGCGCAGGTGCCGGCGGCCTGGGTGCTGGCCGGCCTGGCGGTGCTCCTCTACGGGCTGCTGCCCCGGCTGGCCCCGCTGGTCTGGGCGGCGTTGGCGGCCTGCGTGCTGCTCGGCCAGCTCGGCCCGGTGCTGAGGCTGGACCAGTGGCTGCTGGACCTCTCCCCGTTCACCCACACCCCGCAGGTGCTGCGGCCGGCCTGGGACGCCACCCCGCTCTGGGCGCTCACCGTCCTGGCGGTGGTGCTGGCGGCGGTGGGGTTGACCGGCTTCCGCCGCCGCGACCTGCCGATCGGCTAGGGCGGGTCGCGGCGGCCCCACCGGTCACTTCGGGCTGAGCAGGCAGAACTCATTGCCCTCCGGGTCGGTGAGGACCGTCCAGTGGATGCCGTCCAGCTCGACGGGGGTCGCGCCGAGGGCCCGCAGCCGGGCCACCTCGGCCTGCGGGTCGTCGCCCGGGTACGGGCGGACGTCGAGGTGCACGCGGTTCCACCCGGTCTTCACGTCCGGCGTGCGGTGGAACCGCAGGTACGGGCCGACACCCTGGGCGGAGCGCAGGACGGCTTCGGAGTCGGTCACCTCGTGCACGGTCCAGTCCGTGGCCTCGCCCCAGAACCGGGCCATGGCCCGCGGATCGGCGCAGTCGACCACCACGGCGGCGATCGGTCCGGTGTCCCGGTGCTCCGGCCGGGGGTCCAGCACGCAGAACTCGTTGCCCTCCGGGTCGGCCATGACCGTCCACGGGACGTCGCCCTGGCCCACGTCGGCGCGGGTCGCGCCGAGCGCCGTGAGGCGCTCGACCAGCTCGGCCCGGTGGGCCGCCGAGGTGGTGGCGAGGTCGACGTGCACCCGGTTCTTCCCCACCTTGGGGTCCGGGTAGCCGACGAGGTCGATGAAGAGGACGGCCGGGTCGGGATAGTCGACGCTAGGGGGCGGTCTCGTTGCGGATCATCAGGGCGCTGCGCAGGCCGGTGATGTCCAGGACGCGGAGCAGGAAGTCGCCCACGTTGCTGAGGACCAGCAGGCACTGGGCGTGGCTGGCCTTGCGGCTGAGCACGACCAGGGTGCCGAGACCCTGCGAGTCGCAGAAGGTGACGCCGCCCAGGTCGAGCACGATCCGGGGGGGAGCATCCGCCAACACCTCGTTGACCACGGTGCTGAGTTGGGCGGCCGTGAGCATGTCGATCTCACCGGCGAGGCGAAGCACCACTTCATCGCCTGACCGGTGTACGGTGATGGACAGTTCGGCACGATCCACCCGGTCACCCTATCGCGATCCCGCGCACCGAGCCCGTCGAGACGCCCGGGCGACCGGTCCGGGCCGCCGGTCCGGTGCGTGAGCCCGGTAACCCGCTGCCGGGGTGGCTGCCGCTTCGCCGTCCGGCGCTGACACAATGGCGGCATCGTGACCGATACCTTTTCCGCCGGATCCGGCCGTTACCCGGCCGACGCGCCGGCCTCCGAGGCCCTGTTCGACCGCGCCAAGGCCATCGTGCCGGGCGGGGTGAACTCTCCCGTGCGCGCCTTCCGTGCCGTCGGCGGCACCCCGCGCTTCATGGTCCGGGGGGAGGGTCCCTGGCTCTTCGACGCCGACGGCCGGCGCTACGTCGACCTGGTCTGCTCCTGGGGGCCGCTGATCCTCGGCCACGCCCACCCCGAGGTGGTCGAGGCGATCCGGGACGCCGCCGGGCGCGGCACCAGCTTCGGCACCCCCACCCCGGGTGAGGTGGAGCTGGCCGCCGAGATCGTCGCGCGTACCCCGGTCGAGCAGGTCCGGCTGGTCAACTCGGGCACCGAGGCGACCATGTCGGCGATCCGGCTGGCCCGGGGCTTCACCGGCCGGGCGAAGATCATCAAGTTCTCCGGCTGCTACCACGGGCACTCCGACGCGCTGCTCGCCGCCGCCGGCTCGGGCGTGGCCACCTTCGGCCTGCCCGACTCGCCCGGCGTGACCGGCGCGGCGGCCGGCGACACCATCGTGCTGCCGTACAACGACATCCGCGCGGTCGAGGCGGCCTTCGCGGCCGAGGGCCCGCACATCGCCGCGATCATCACCGAGGCCGCCGCCGGCAACATGGGCGTGGTGGCCCCCCGCGACGGCTTCAACCAGCAGTTGGCGGCGATCGCCCACGCGCACGGCGCGCTGCTGATCGTCGACGAGGTGATGACCGGGTTCCGGGTCTCCCGCGCCGGCTGGCACGGCCTCGACGCCTCCGACGCCGACCTCTGGACGTACGGGAAGGTCATGGGGGGTGGGCTGCCCGCCGCGGCCTTCGGCGGCCGGACCGAGATCATGGCGCGACTGGCCCCGGCCGGCCCGGTCTACCAGGCCGGCACGCTCTCCGGTAACCCGCTGGCCTGCGCCGCCGGCCTGGCCACGCTGCGGCTCGCCGACGACGCGCTCTACCGCAGGCTCGACGAGACGGCCGCCGTCGTGGGCAGGCTGGCCGGCGACGCGCTGACCGCCGCCGGGGTCCCGCACCGCCTGTCGTACGCGGGCAGCATGTTCTCGATCTTCTTCACCGACGCCGACGTGGTCGACTACGACACCGCCCGCACCCAGCAGGTGCCCGCGTTCAAGGCGTTCTTCCACGCGATGCTGGCCGCCGGCGTCTACCTGCCGCCCAGCGCGTTCGAGTCGTGGTTCGTCTCGGCGGCGATCGACGACGCCGCGTGTGAGCAGATCTCCGCCGCCCTGCCGGAGGCGGCGCGGGCGGCGGCAGCCGCGGGACACGGGGGTTAGCCAGATGGGCAAGGAAACGGTCGTGCACGTGCTGCGGCACGGCGAGGTCTACAACCCCGAGGGCGTCCTCTACGGCCGGCTGCCGGGTTTCCGCCTCTCCGAGCTGGGCGTGCAGATGGCCAAGGCCGCCGCGCAGGCGCTCGCCGAGAAGACCGTGGTGCACGTGGTGGCCAGCCCGCTGGAACGCGCCCAGCAGACCGCCGAGCCGATCGCCGCCCAGTTCGGGCTCTCCGTCGGGGTGGACGACCGGCTGATCGAGAGCGCCAACTGGTTCGAGGGCAAGAAGGTCTCCCCGGGCGACGGCGGGTTCCGCGACCCGCGCAACTGGTGGGTGCTGCGTGACCCGGTGACCCCGTCCTGGGGCGAGGCCTACCTGACCATCGCCGAGCGGATGTTCGCCGCCCTCCAGGCCGCCCGGGTGGCCGCCGCGGGGCGCGAGGCGGTGCTGGTCTCCCACCAGCTGCCGATCTGGACCCTGCGCCGGTACGTCGAGCGCAAGCGGCTCTGGCACGACCCGCGCCGCCGGCAGTGCGGCCTGGCCAGCCTCACCTCGTTCCACTTCGACGGCGACCGGATCGCCGGCATCTCCTACTCCGAGCCGGCCGCGCACCTGATCGCCATCTCGCCGACCGCCCGGACGGCCAAGGGGGCCTGATGCTCACCCGGAGGCTCGCCGCCGCCCTGCTCGCCGCCGTCACCGCCGGTACGGCGTTGGTCGGCTGCTCCTCCGGCACCGAGGAGAGCCGCTGCGACACCGCCGACGGCATCGTCCAGTGCGCCCCCGACCAGCGCTCCCCGGCCCCGAAGATCGCCGGTGACCTGCTCACCGGCGACGGCCGGTACGACGTGTCCCAGGCCCGCGGCCAGGTGGTGGTGCTCAACTTCTGGGGCTCCTGGTGTGCGCCCTGCCGGGCCGAGGCCGACGACCTGGAGGCGACCTACCAGGCGACCAAGGGCTCCGGGGTGGCCTTCCTCGGGATCAACGTGCAGGACAACCGGGACAAGGCGGTCGCCTTCGAGGAGGGTCGGGTCACCTATCCGAGCCTCTTCGACCCGGCGAGTCGGCTGGCGCTGGCCCTGGACATCCCGCCGAACACCATCCCGGCGACGGTGATCCTGGACCGGGAGGGCCGGATCGCCACGGTGATCCGGGCGGCGGTCACCCAGGACGGCCTGCGGCCCCTGGTCGAGAAGGTCGCCGCCGAGGGTTCACGCTGATGGGTGAGACCTTTCGCCAGCTCGCGCTCTCCGGCCCACTGCTGCTGGCCGTCGGCGCGGCGGCGCTCGCCGGGCTGGTGAGCTTCCTGTCCCCGTGCGTGCTGCCGTTGATGCCCGGCTACCTGTCGTACGTCACCGGCCTGGCCGGCGCCGACCTCGAGGGCCGGGATGCAAGGAAGGGCCCCCTCTTAACGCCTCCGGTAGAGCAGGGGCCCCCTGTTAACACCCCCGACGGGGACGGCGCGGTGGCCGTGGCCGCGCCGGCCGTACGGCGGACCGCAGCCGTCAAGGGGCGGGTGCTGGCCGGCACGCTGCTCTTCATCGCCGGCTTCACCTTCGTCTTCACCTCCACCGCGATCCTCTTCGCCAGCTTCGGCCGGGTCTTCTTCGACCACGAGCGGACCCTGGAGATCGTCCTCGGCTCGCTGGTGATCGTGCTCGGGCTGGGCTACCTGGGTCTGGTGCCCGGGATGCAGCGGGAGTTCCGGATCAACCGGCTCCCGTCGGCCGGCCTGCTCGGCGCGCCCGCCCTCGGCGCGGTCTTCGCGCTGAGCTGGCTGCCCTGCACCGGCCCGACGCTCAGCGGGGTGCTGGCCCTGGCCACCGCCGGTGGACAGACCGACCGGGCGGTGCTGCTGGCCGTGGCGTACTGCCTCGGGCTGGGGATACCGTTCATCGTCTTCGGGCTGGGCTTCCACCGCCTGCTCGGGGTGTTCCGCGCCGTGCGGCGCAACAGCCGCTGGGTGACCCGGGTCGGTGGCGCCCTGCTGATCCTGATCGGGCTGGCGCTGGTCACCGGGGGCTGGCAGAACGTGGTGATCTGGTTGCAGACGAACGTGGGCCCGGGTGAGGTGAGCATCTGATGACGACCGTCGACGACCGGCCGGCGGCCCCACCCGCGGGGGCGCCCCGGCGGCGGGTCAATCCGGTGCTGGCCCTGCTGCGCAACTCGTGGCGGCAGTTGACCAGCATGCGTACCGCGTTGGTGCTGCTCTTCCTGCTCGCGGTCGCGGCCGTCCCCGGCTCGGTGCTGCCGCAGCGCGGGGTGAACCCGGAGAACGTCGACCGGTACTTCGTCGACCACCCGGACCTGGCCCCCCGGCTGGACCAGCTCGGCTTCTTCGAGGTCTTCGGCTCGGTCTGGTTCTCCGCGATCTACCTGCTGCTCTTCACCTCGCTGGTCGGCTGCATCCTGCCCCGGGCCCGGGACCACGTCCGGGCGCTGCGGATGCGCCCGCCGGCCGCGCCGAAGCGGCTCGACCGGCTGCCCGCGCACGCGGTACTGGAGGCGCCGGCCGCCGCCGACGCCGAGGCGATCGCGGCGGTGCTGCGCCGCCGTCGCTGGCGGGTCGTGGTGCGCGGCAACGAGGTCTCCGCCGAGAAGGGCTACCTCAAGGAGACCGGCAACCTGCTCTTCCACGTGTCGCTGGTCGCCGTCCTGCTCGGGGTCGCGCTGGGTTCCTGGTACGGCTGGCACGGCAACCGGATCCTGGTCGCCGACCCGGAGAACGCCTTCTGCAACACCCGCCAGCAGTACGCCGAGGCGACCCTCGGCCCCCGGGTGGACAGCGCCGACCTGCCGCCGTTCTGCCTCACCCTGGACCGGTTCGAGGCGGAGTACCTCCCCTCCGGGCAGGCCAGGCGGTACTGGGCCACGGTGACCGTGGACAACCTGCCCGGCGATGCGGCCCGGACCGCCGGCTTCTCGGTGAACTCGCCGCTGCGGCTCGACTCGGCCAACGTCTACCTGCTCGGCAACGGGTACGCCCCGATCCTGAAGTACACCGACCGGTACGGCCGCAGCCAGACCAGCACGACGCCGTTCCTGCGTACCGGCGACCCGAACGCGACGGAGGAGGGGGTGGCCGCCTTCCCCGACGCGAACGTCGACCCGAAGACCGGCAAGCGCGCCCCCGACCAGCAGATCGCCTTCGAGGGGCTCTACCTGCCGACCGCCCCGGACCAGGGGCCGTTCGTGGAGTCCCGGTTCCCGGCGGAGCGCAACCCGGCGGTGGTGCTGGTCGCGTACCGGGGGAACCTCGGGCTGGACGCCGGCATCCCCGGCTCGGTCTACAAGCTGGACCAGCGGCAGGTGGAGAACGGCAAGCTCAAGCAGATCGGCGACAAGAAGCTGGCGCCGGGCGAGAAGTGGACCCTGGACGACGGCAGCACGCTGGAGTTCGTCGGCACGAAGCCGTACATCACCATCGCGGTCCGGTACGCCCCCGGCCAGCTGCTGATGCTGGTCGCCTGCGCCACCCTGCTGGTCGGGCTGATGGGTTCGCTCTTCGTCCGGCGGCGGCGGGTCTTCTTCCGGGTTGCCGCCCCCGACACTGGATCTCCGACGAGCGGTAGTAGCTTGGTGGAGGCCGGTGGGCTGCCGCGCACCGAACATCCGGGTTTCGCCGACGAGTTCGCCCAGCTCGTCGCCGCGGTCAGCGGTGACGGACGGGACGACCGGCGGGCGCCAGAAGGAGACGAGTGATGTCCGCACTCTCCGACCAGCTGGTCACGTACGCGATCCTGGCGTACCTGGTCGCGATGATCAGCCACGCCGTCGAGTACGCCCTGGGCAACGCCCGGGCCGTGCCGGCGAAGGCCGCAGCCCCGGCCCGGGAGCTGGTCGGCGCGGGCGTCGGCGGTGTGGGCGGGACGGTGGACGAGCCCGCCGCGCCGGCCGTGACCCGGCCAGGCCGCTCGGGCGCGCGTGCGGAGCTGGCCGGCCGGGTCGCCGGCTGGCTCACCGCGCTCGCCGTGGCGCTGCACCTCGGCGCGCTGGTCACCCGGGGCATCGCCGCCGAGCGGATGCCCTGGGGCAACATGTACGAGTTCGTGCTCACGGTCACCTGGATCGGCTCGGCCGCGTGGCTGGCCGTGCTGGTGAAGCGGCCGCAGCTGCGCCGGCTCGGGCTCTTCCTGACCCTGGTGATGGTGCTGCTGCTGGCGTTCGCCGAGCTGAAGCTCTACGTGCAGGTCACGCCGCTGATGCCGGCGTTGCAGTCGTACTGGTTCATCATCCACGTGTCGACCATCGTCTTCGCCTCCGGCATCTTCCTGCTGGGCGTGGTGCCGGCCACGGCGTACCTGCTCCGCTCCGGCTGGGAGCAGGGCAGGCGGAGCTTCCCGTACACCCTGGCGAAGCGGCTGCCCGGCGCGGCCGGCCTGGAGCGGCTGACCTTCACGCTGCACGCCTTCGCCTTCCCGATCTTCACCTTCGCGGTGATCGCCGGGGCGATCTGGGCCGAGGCGGCCTGGGGTCGGGCCTGGGGCTGGGACCCGAAGGAGACCTGGGCGTTCATCTCCTGGGTGGTGTACGCGGGCTACCTGCACGCCCGCGCCACCCCGAGCATGAAGCGCAGCGTGGCCACCTGGATCTCGATCCTGGGCTTCGCCACCATGCTGATGAACCTGTTCGGCGTGAACTTCTTCTTCACCGGTCTGCACTCGTACGCCGGGGTCTGACCCCGGTCAGCACCTCGTCGACGCGCAGGGTGACCTGGTAGGCCACCTCCGGCAGGTCGGCCAGGTCGAGGCGGTCGGCCCGCAGGGCGTACTGGGCGTGCAGCTCGCGGGCCACCGCGTCGCGGATCTGCCGGAGCAGCGGGGTGAGGCCCTCCGGGTCGCCGGAGACGTACGCGTCGTCCATCCGCCCATCGTGGCGCGTGGGCGTGGCGCTGTCAGCACGAGGGGTCAGCCGCCGAACCAGCCCGGGACGTCGAGGCGGAACACGTCGGCCGGGACCATCCGGCGCAGGTCGTCCTCGACGGCGGCGACCCGGTCGGCGCCGAGCGCGCCCACCCAGCGGTCGCGGAGCTGGTCGAAGACGACCGCGGACCGGTGCAGCCCGTCGTGGCCCTTCGCCGTCATCCGGACCAGCTTGCGGCGGGCGTCGGCGGGGTCGTCGGCACGTTCCAGGTACCCGAGGGCGACCATCCGGTCGACGGTCTTGCCGGCCGCCTGCTTGGAGACGCCGAGGCGTTGCCCCAGCTCGGAGGCGGTGGTGCCGGTGTCGCCGACGGCCTGGAGGACGAAGCCGTGCAGCGGCCGCAGTTCGGGGTGCCCGTGCCGGGCCAGCTCGGCGTGCAGGTCGTCGATGAGCGTGCGGAAGCCGGCCAGCAGCAGCAGCGGCAGCGCGAAGCCCGGGCGGTCAGACGTTGCCATTTTCGACAACCTGGTTTACGGTTTGGTCAACCACGTTGACTATTCTACGTCAGGGGTTCCGTGATGTCCCGTCCGGTCTTCACCGTCCACACCACCGACACCACGTCCGACGCCGGACGTCAGATCATGGCGACCGTGCAGCGCAAGCAGGGGCACGTGCCCACCGCCGTCGCCCTGCTGGCCGAGTCGCCCGAGCTGCTCAAGGGCTTCTTCGCCGCCACCGCCGCCTTCGAGTCCACCGACCTCGACCCGGTCGCCCGGGAGGTGGTGGTGCTCACCGTCGCCACCCGCAACGAGTGTCACCTCTGCGTGGCCATGCACACCGCGACCCTGACCGGGCTGGGCGGCACGCCGGAGCTGATCGAGGCGCTGCGCTCCGAACGCACGCTCCCCGAGCCGCGCCTGGAGGCGCTGCGCCGCTTCACCCTCGCCGTCCTCCACCACCGGGGCGCGACCCCCGACGACGAGCTGGACGACTTCCTCGCCGCCGGCTGGCGCCCCCGGCACGCGCTGGACGTGGTGCTCGGCGTCGGCGCGTACACCATCTCGACCTTCGCCAACCGGCTGGTGGCCGCCCCGGTCGACCCGCCGCTCGCCGCGTACGCCTGGGAACCGGCCGCCTGAGGTCCGGCTGCCCTCCCGTGGCCGCCGGGTCAGCCCCGCAGGAACGGCAGCAGCAGCGCGCACATCTCGGCGGGCCGCTCCTCGAAGAGCCAGTGCCCGCAGTCCTCCACCACCTCGCCGGTGACCGTGTCGGCGTACCGGCGGACCTGCATGGCCACCTGCTCGCCGAGACTGGCCCGGGCGCCCACGGCGAGCACCGGCATCGGCAGCTTCGTCGCCCGGTACCCGGCGTTGTCCGCGACGTCCCGGTCGAACGCGCGGAACCAGTCGAAGCTGGCCCGCAGATGGTCCGGGTCGCGCAGGTGCCGGGCGTACTCCTCGACGTCCTCCGGGCCGATGCTGCCCTTGTTGACCATGATCGAGTCGGTGAAGCGGTCCACCCAGAGCGACTCCCGGCCGGTGATCAGCTGCTCGGGCAGGCCGTTGGCGACATTGAAGAAGCCGAAGTTCCACACCGCCGGCCCGGCGGTCGTCAGGGCCGGGAGGGTGTAGATGCTCTCGTCCGGGATGGGCGCCTCGGTGAGCACCAGCCGGGACACCGCGGCGGGGTGGGCGGCGGCGTACGCGTAGGCGACCATCGTTCCCAGATCGTGCCCGACCAGCCGGAGGTCGTCGGTCAGACCGAGGGCGGTGAGCAGGCCGTGCAGGTCGGCGGCCACGGTCTTCTTGTCGTACCCGCCGGGCGGGGCGTCCGTGTCGCCGAAGCCGCGCAGGTCCGGTGCCACCACCTCGAACGAGCGGGCCAGTTCGGGCAGCACGTGCCGCCACATGTGCGCGCACTGCGGATAGCCGTGCAGCAGCACCAGCGGGGGACCGCTGCCGCCGCGCAGGTGGTTCATGGTGATCCCACCGACCTGGATCCGCTGCTCGGTGAACCCCGCCGGAACCCGCTCGCCCATCGCTGCCCCCGTCCGTCGCCGCAGCCGCGGTTACCCGGTGGGCCGCCGCCCATGCCGCCCGAGTGTTAACAGGGGGCCCCTGCTCTACCGAATGCGTTAACAGGGGGCCCGTGCTTACATCACAGGCCCCGGCGTGGGCGGAGTGGCCGGGGGTGCGGGAGACTTGCGGGCATGGCGGCTCGTGGCTTCCCGTACACCGATCTCAAGGACTTCCTCGCGGCCCTGGAACGGGCGGGCGAGCTGCGGCGGGTCAGCGTCCCGGTCGACCCCACCCTGGAGATCAGCGAGATCGTCACCCGGACGGTCCGGGCCGACGGGCCGGCGCTGCTCTTCGAGCACCCCACCCGGGGCGAGATGCCGGTGGCGATCAACCTGTTCGGCACCGAGAAGCGGATGGCGATGGCGCTCGGCGTCGACTCGCTCGACGAGATCGGCGACCGGATCGGCGCGCTGATCAAGCCGGAGCTGCCGGTCGGCTGGTCCGGCATCCGCGAGGGCCTGGGCAAGGTCATGCAGCTCAAGTCGGTGCCCCCGCGCAAGGTGAAGACCGCCCCCTGCCAGCAGGTGGTCTACCGGGGCGACGACGTCGACCTGAACAAGCTGCCCGGCCTGCAGGTCTGGCCCGGCGACGGCGGGATCTTCCACAACTACGGGCTGACCCACACCAAGCACCCGGAGACCGGCAAGCGCAACCTGGGCCTCTACCGGCTCCAGCAGCACGGCCGGAACACCCTCGGCATGCACTGGCAGATCCACAAGGACTCCACCGCGCACCACGCCGTCGCCGAGCGGCTCGGCCAGCGGCTCCCGGTCGCCATCGCCATCGGCTGTGACCCGGTCGTCTCGTACGCGGCCTCCGCGCCGCTCCCCGGTGACATCGACGAATACCTGTTCGCCGGCTTCCTGCGGGGCGAACGGGTCGAGATGGTCGACTGCCTCACCGTGCCGTTGCAGGTCCCGGCGCACGCCCAGATCGTCCTGGAGGGCTACCTGGAGCCCGGCGAGCGGCTCCCCGAGGGCCCGTTCGGTGACCACACCGGCTTCTACACCCCGGTCGAGCCGTTCCCGGTGCTGCACGTCGAGACGATGACCATGCAGCGCGAGCCGGTCTACCACTCGATCGTCACCTCGAAGCCGCCGCAGGAGGACCACGGCCTCGGCAAGGCCACCGAGCGGATCTTCCAGCCGCTGCTCAAGCTGATGATTCCGGACATCGTCGACTACGACCTGCCGGCCGCCGGGGTGTTCCACAACTGCGCGATCGTGTCGATCCGCAAGCGCTACCCGAAGCACGCGCAGAAGGTGATGAACGCGATCTGGGGCGCCCACCTCATGTCGCTGACCAAGCTGATCGTGATCGTCGATGAGGACTGCGACGTGCACGACTACAACGAGGTCGCCTTCCGCGCCTTCGGCAACGTCGACTACGCCCGCGACCTGCTCCTCACCGAGGGCCCGGTGGACCACCTCGACCACTCGTCGTACCAGCAGTTCTGGGGCGGCAAGGCGGGCGTGGACGCCACCCGCAAGCTGCCCGCCGAGGGCTACACCCGCGGCTGGCCGGAGGAGATGACCATGTCGCCGGAGGTCACCTCCCTGGTCGACAAGCGCTGGAAGGAGTACGGGATCTGATGGCCACCGCCGTCGCGGAGCGGCCCGGCCGGGTCACCTCCTTCCTCAAGCTGGTCGCGATCGAGCACTCGGTCTTCGCCCTGCCCTTCGCGTACCTGTCGGCGCTGACCGCCATGCAGGTGAACGGCGGACGGGTCCGCTGGCTCGACCTGCTGCTGATCACCGTGGCGATGGTCGGCGCGCGGACGTTCGCCATGGCCGCCAACCGGATCCTCGACCGGCGGATCGACGCCCGGAACCCGCGTACCGCGAACCGGGAACTGGTCACCGGGGCGGTGAGCGTCCGCACGGCCTGGACCGGCGCGGCCGTCGCGCTGGTGGTCTTCCTGGCCGCCGCCGCCCTGCTCAACCCGCTCTGCCTGGTGCTCGCGCCGCTCGCGGTGATCCCGCTGGTCGTCTACCCGTACGGCAAGCGGTTCACCAACTGGCCGCACGCCATCCTCGCCATCGCCCAGGCGGTCGGACCGGTCGGCGCCTGGCTCGCGGTCACCGGCACCCTCGACGGCTCCTGGCCGGCCTGGCTGCTCGGCGCCGCCGTCGGCCTGTGGATCGGCGGCTTCGACCTGATCTACGCCTGCCAGGACTCCGAGATCGACCGGGAGATCGGCGTGCGCAGCGTCCCGGCCCGCTACGGCCGGCGCTTCGCGCTGCACGCCTCCACCGTCGCGCACGTGATCACCTTCGCGTTGTTCATCTGGTTCGGCGCGCTGGTCGGCTTCGGCTGGCTCTGGTGGATCGGGCTGGCGTTCACCGCCGTCGCCTTCGGCTACCAGCACCTGGTGGTCAGCCCGACCGACCTGAGCAAGGTCAACCGGGCGTTCTTCACCGCCAACGGCTTCGTCGGCATCGCGCTGTTCGTCTTCGCCCTGCTCGACCTGGTCATCCGCCTCGGGTTGCGGGGCTGACGGGCCCGGTGGGATAGCGGGCGCTCTCCAGCGTCCACTCGATGGTGCCGCGCACCGCCGCGGCCACCCCGTCGAGATGGTCGGTGACCGCCTCGTCCAGCCCCGGACCGAACGACGGCACGGCGGCGCGCAGCGCCACGAACTCGCGCATCGTCTCCCGCCAGCGCGCCGCCGCCAGGTCGACCGCCGCCTCCGGGTCGACCCCGTGCTCGGTCGCCAGCGCCAGCACCAGGTTGTGCCCGCCGGCGGTCGCCCGGTCCCGCTCCAGCGAGGCGATGTCGTTGTACCAGGAGAGCAGGTCGTTGCCGAGGTCGGCGAGGCGACGCAGCCGCGGATGGTGGTAGACCGGGTCCGGCAGCGGCCGGCCGGTCACGAACTCCACCAGCGGGTACGACACGTACGCCGCCGAGGTGGCCCGGCGCAGCGCCACGTACTCGGCCACCCCGGGGCGGCGCCCCGCCTCCTTCGCCGCGGCCTCCCGCCGGACGCCGTGCAGGTGGTGGCCGACCGCGTCGGCGAACCGCACCCGCCAGCGGACCGGCATCCGCCGGCGCGGCTCCCGCCAGGCCTGCACCAGCAGCCGGCGCAGCGGACCGGTGAACGCCGGATGGCGGGCCCGCGGTCCGTCGCGCAGCACGGCGAGCACGCCGTCCCGCAGCCGGCGGATCTGGTCGGACGTGAACCGGGCCGGGCCGTCGCAGGCGTCGTCGACCAGGAAGAACCAGGTGAACAGCAGGCTCAGCACCCGCAGGTCGGCCTCGGTGGCGGCCGGGTAGAGGCGGGCCGCGTACCTGGCGAAGCCGGCCTCGGCCAGCCGGGTGCGGGCCGCGGCGTCCACCGGCAGGCCGTGCCGGTGGAGCTGCCCGACCAACCACTCCTGCACCCGGTCGGCGTGCGGGGAGATCCGGGCCGGAACGGGACACTCGGTGCGCAGCGACTCCAGAACCGCTCCGCCGGTCACCGGCCACTCCTCCGTCGAGGGTCGATCGTCCCCGGCAGCATGGCAGGTCCGCGCGGGTACCGCCGCCCCGGCGCACCCGCACCCGCGGTGACCAGGCACTCTTGACGGCATGCGCGAACCATGGGTGGTGGGGGTCTCCGGTGCGTCCGGCACGCCGTACGCCGCGGCGGTCGTCCGCGGGTTGCTCGACGCCGGTGAGCCGGTCGACCTGATCGTGTCCCGGGCCGCCCGGCTGACGATCCTGGACGAGACCGGCCGGCCGTTCCGCGACGCCCACTGGGCCGACGACCTGGCCGGCTGGCTCGGCCGCGACCTGGCCGACGCCGACGTCCGGCACTGGCCCGCCGGCGACCTCGCGGCCGGCCCGAGCAGCGGCTCCTACCGGGTACGCGGCATGGCGGTCGTGCCGGCGAGCACCGCGGCGTGCGCCGGGATCGCCATCGGCCTGTCCAAGGATCTGTTGCAGCGCGCCGCGGAGGTCAACCTCAAGGAGCGGCGGCCGCTGGTGGTGGTGCCCCGGGAGACCCCGGTGACCCGCAGTCACCTGGAGCACCTGATCGCGCTGCACGACGCCGGGGCGGTGGTGCTGCCGGCCAGTCCGGGTTTCTACGGCGCCGGGGCGTCCGCCTCGGCCCAGCAACTGGTCGACTTCGTCGCCGGCAAGGTGCTCGACGCCCTCGGCGTGCCGCACACCCTGTTCCGTCGCTGGTCCGGTCAGCTCGCCGCCGACCGGTCCTGACCCGCCGGTCTCACCGGTGCGCGGACCGGAGCCTGTCGCCCGGTCCGCGTACCACCCGGCACCACTCAGTACATGCCGGCGTTGGCCGGCCCTGGACCGGTCGAGGCGGTCGGGCCCACGTTGCGTGGCTTGCCCATGTCCTCCGCCTCGTCCAGCATGCCCTCCCCCTCAAGCAGGGCCCGCACCTCGGATTCCCGAAACCGGCGATGCCCGCCTGGAGTCCGGATGCTGCCTATCCGGCCGGCCGCCGCCCATCTCGTCACAGTTTTCGGGTCCACCCGAAACAGCGCGGCGACCTCACCCGGTGTCAGCAGGCGATCTCCAGTGTCCACAGCCCCCTCCTCGCGTCGACGAAGCCCCCGGCTGAACACACTGCCCCCGGCCGGTGCGAGCCCAGAGCCGTCATGAGGGACGTATGGCAATTACAGCACCAGCGACCTGGCCTGTCCGCCAAACGCGAAAAAAGCACTGAGTGGGAAGTTAGTAAATGGTACCGGCGGCGGGGCCCTCCGACTGTGAGTCTGCGAACTGTCACCTGACGTCATGTTCAACGGACACCGAGCGTCCCGCGTTACGCCGTGACCGATAGGGTCACCGTCCGTGGACGCCATCGACCTGAGCCTCGTGGAGCTGCTGCGCGGCAACGCCCGACTGTCCTACGCCGAGCTGGCCAGGCAGGTCGGCCTCTCCGCGCCGGCGGTGCACGAGCGGGTCGGCAAGCTGGAGTCCGGCGGAGTGATCCGGGCGTACCGGGCGGAGGTCGAGCCGGAGGCGATCGGGCTGGGCGTCACCGCCCTGATCGGCATCGTCGAGGACTCCGGCGGCGACGCCGACGACGTGCTCGAGGCGTTTCGGCAGATGCCGGAGATCGAGTCCTGCTACTTCATGGCCGGCGTGGAGTCGTTCCTGCTCAAGGCGCGGGTCGGCACCATCGCCGAGCTGGAGCAGCTGATCGTGCGATTGAACCGGACGCCCGGGGTGGCCTCCACCCGGACCGGGATCGCGCTGTCGACCAAGTGGGAGAACCGCCCCCAGCCCCTCACCCCGCCCGGGGCCTGACCGCGCTGGAGTGCCCGAGCCGCCGGCCCGGCCCGATGGGATCGCTCGCGTTGGAGTCGCCGGACGCCCGGCCCGGCCGAAGTGGGCTGCCCGCTCCACGCTGCGGAGCGTGACATCCCCGCCGCTCCACCGGACCCCTTGCCCCCGCTTTGCTCTGCTGCCCTCGGACGCAACAGCCACCGAGCGTGACCACCGGCGAGGCGGTGTCGAGTTTTGCCGACCCTGGAACCGCTGGTTGGGGTGCTGTTGCGTGGGTGGCAGCAGAGCAAAGCGGGGAGGACGGGTGCACGCTACCGCGCGCGCCGGTGACGCAGGGTGGCTAACGTTTGCGGTCACCCACAGCGACAACAGCGGGCCGTCGCATGAGTGACAGGGCCGGCGGGTCGTCACATGGGGGCCCGTGGGCGCTCTGGCGCGGGCCGGGGCGGTGGCGATACCGTGCGCCGATGAGACCGCCAGCACGCGAGCCGGCGCGGGCAGTGGCCGTCGTGACCGGGGCGGCCGGTGGGCTCGGCCGGGCGATCGCCGCCGCGCTGCACAGCGACGGGTGGGACGTACTCCTGACCGACCTGGACGCCGACGCGGTCCGCGCCGCCGCCGGGCCGCTCGGCGGCTGGTCCCGGGCCCTGGACGTCCGCGACGCGGCGGCCTGCGCCGACGTCGCCGCCGAAGCGGCCGGGCGGGCCGCCGACGGGCTCGGGCTCTGGGTGAACAACGCCGGCATCCTCGCCACCGGCCCGTCCTGGACCCACGACGCGGCGACCCGGCGACGGATCGTCGAGGTCAACGCGCTCGGGGCGATGAACGGCACCCTGGCCGCGCTGGACGTGATGCGCCCGCGCCGGCGCGGCCACGTGCTCAACGTCGTGTCGCTGGCCGGGCTGGTCGCCGCCCCGGGCGAGACCGTCTACGCGGCCAGCAAGCACGCGCTGCTGGCGTTCAGCATCGGCACCCTCGCCGACCTGCGCACGGTCGGCCTGCGGGACGTACACGTGTCCTGCCTGTGCCCGGACGGGATCTGGACGCCGATGCTGCACGACCGGCTGGCCGACCCCGGCGCCGTGGCCTCCTTCACCGGGGCGATGCTCAGCCCGGAACGGGTCGCCGCCCGGGCCGTCCGGCTGGCCCGGCGACCCCGGCCGGTGGTCAGCCTGCCCCGGTGGCGCGGCGCCCAGGTGCGGCTGCTCGACGCCTTCCCCCGGATCGCCCTCGCCCTCCTGCCCGCCGTCCGGGCGGCGGGCCGGGCCGGGCAGCGCCGGCAGCGCCGCCGGGTCGGACCGGACCCGAGCCGACCTCACTTGTAACGTTGCCCGGGTGACACACCTGGACCGGTGCGACGAGGCGGGCCGGACGTGGCTGACCGAGGCGATCGCCACGGTCGAGGCCGACGCCAACCGGTCCGCCGACACCCACCTGCTGCCCTTCCCGCTGCCCCGGGCCTGGGGGATCGACCTCTACCTCAAGGACGAGTCGGTGCACCCCACCGGCTCGCTCAAGCACCGGCTCGCCCGGTCGCTCTTCCTCTACGGCCTCTGCAACGGCTGGATCGGCCCGCAGACCACCATCGTCGAGGCGTCCTCCGGATCGACGGCCGTCTCCGAGGCGTACTTCGCCCGGATGCTCGGGCTGCCGTTCATCGCCGTCATGCCCGCCTCCACGTCACCGGAGAAGATCACCCAGATCGAGTTCCACGGCGGTCGCTGCCACCTCGTCCGCGACCCGGCCAAGGTGGTCATCGAGGCCCGCTGGTTGGCCGAGGACTCCGGCGGCCACTTCATGGACCAGTTCACCTACGCCGAACGGGCCACCGACTGGCGGGGCAACAACAACATCGCCGAGTCGATCTACGCCCAGCTCGCCCTGGAACGGCACCCCGTACCGGCCTGGGTCGTCGTCGGCGCCGGCACCGGCGGCACCAGCGCCACCATCGGCCGGTACGCCCGCTACCGGCGGCTGCCCACCAAACTCTGCGTGGTCGACCCGGAGAACTCCGCCTTCTATCCCGCCTGGCAGGCCGCCGACTGGTCGGTCCGCACCGGCCGGGGCTCCCGGATCGAGGGCATCGGCCGGCCCACCGTCGAGTCGTCCTTCCTGCCCTCGGTCGTGGACCGGATGGTGCAGGTGCCCGACGCCGCCTCGCTGGCCGCCATGCGGGCCGGCTCCCGGGTGCTCGGCCGCAAGGTCGGCGGCTCCACCGGCACCAACCTCTGGGGCGCCTTCGGGTTGATCGCCGAACTGCTCGCCGCCGGCCGGACCGGATCCGTGGTCACCCTGATCTGCGACGCGGGCGACCGCTACGCCGACACCTACTATTCCGACGAGTGGGTCGCCGGACAGGGCCTCGCCCTGACCCCGCACGCCGCCACCATCGACCGCTTCCTGAGCACCGGCGCCTGGCCGGCCTGAGGCGTCCCGGGCCGACCCGACCGCCTCAGCGCGGGTCGGCCCGCTCGGCCAGCCCCGGGTAGCGGACCACCCAGCCCTCCGGGTCCACCTCCAGCTCCGCGGTGAAGGTGTCGCTGGCGAAGCGCACCCGACCCGACCCGAGCGACGTGTACGTCTGCTCCGCCGGTACGACCACCAGGCTCGGCACCAGCACCCACGCCACCGTCAGCCGCCGCTCGGGCTGCCCCGCCGCCCGGTGCAACCCCAGTCGCCGGATCGGCAGCGAGTTGAACAGCGGAGAACCGCCCAGGTCGACGTCGACCGCGTCGGCCAGCCGGTCCGGGTCGTCGGTGCCGGGCAGCCCGGCCGGCGGATGCCCCGCCGCCCGCAGCGCCCGGTCCAGGTCACCCTCCTCGCCGGTGGTCACCCGCCACCGGTCGGTCGCCCGCTCCAGGCGTACGCTCCGCCGCCAGCCGGCCCCCTCGACCTCGACCTCCAGTCGGCCGGTCGTCCCGTCCGGCCCGGCGGTGAGCCGGTAGCGGCAGGTGAAGGCGAGCGGGTCGACGGCCAGGATCGTGCCCTGGGCGGTGAGCCCACTCCCGTCGTCCAGAGTGACGTGCTCCGCGCCGGTGGTGTCCGTGCGGGTCCAGAAGAGCGACTTCGGCATCGTCGGCATGAGCCGGACGTTACGCCTGATCCCCGACACCGGCAGCGGATGCGCCGACGCCGCCGCGGAACCAGGGTTCCACGGCGGCGTCGAAGGTCAGGCACCGGCGTCGGCCGGGCCGGTCACGCGGATCGTTCAGTGGGTGCGGGCCGGTGCCCGGCCGCCGAAGCCACGCCGGTCGTCACGCCCACGGTCATCGGCGCGGAAACCACCCCGGCCGTCCCGGTCGGCGAACCGGCGCTCACCGGCCGGGCGGTCGGCCGCGAAACCGCGCTCGCCCCGGCCGTCGCGCTCGCCGTAGGGGCGGGGCGCCCGGTCGCCGTAGGGACGGCCACCGTCCCGGTCGCCGTACGCGCGGGGGGCGCGGTCGCCGTACCCGCCGCGGGTGTCCCGGTCGCCGTAGCCGCCGCGGGTGTCCCGGTCGCCGTAGCCCCGGTCGCCGGTCGGGCGGTCGCCGTAGCGCCGGTCACCGGTCGGGCGGTCGCCGTACGAGCGGCGGTCACCGGCCGGGCGGTCGCCGTACGAGCCGCGGTCGCCCGCGGGCCGGTCGCCGTAGCCGCGCGGGCCCCGGTCACCGAAGGAACGCGGGCCACGGTCCCGGTCGCCGAAGCGGCGCTGCCCGGACGGGCGGTCGCCGTGCCGACGCGGCTCCGGCTCCTCGCGGACCGGCACGCCACTGGGCTCCCGGGCGCCGGTCAGCTCGGCCAGTGCCGGGTCACCGACCCGGACCCGGGTCTCCGCCGGCTCCACCCCGGCCTTCTCCAGCATGGCGAGCGTGGTCCGCCGCTGCTTCGGCAGCACCAGCGTGGCAACCGCGCCGGACTCGCCGGCCCGGGCGGTGCGACCCGCGCGGTGCAGGTAGTCCTTCGGGTCCTTGGGCGGGTCGACGTGCAGCACCAGCGAGACGCCGTCCACGTGGATGCCCCGGGCCGCCACGTCCGTGGCGACCAGCACGTTCATCCGGCCCTCCTTGAACTCGGCGAGGGTCTTGGTACGCATCCGCTGGGTCTTGCCGCCGTGCAGCCCACCGGCGCGTACGCCCACCGCCGCGAGCTGCTCGACCAGCCGGTCGACGCCCAGCTGGGTACGGGCGAAGACCATCGTCCGGCCGTCCCGGGCGGCGATCGACGCGGCGACCGGGAACTTGTCGTGCGGCGGGATCAGCAGCATGTGGTGGTCCATGGTGGACACCGACGCGGTCGACGGGGCGGTCGAGTGGGTCACCGGGTCGGTCATGAACCGCTTGACCAGCGCGTCGACGTCACCGTCCAGGGTGGCCGAGAAGAGCAGCCGCTGGCTGCCCGCCGGCGTCTTCGCCAGCAGCTCGGTCACCTCGGGCAGGAAGCCCATGTCGGCCATCTGGTCGGCCTCGTCCAGCACGGTCACCTCGATGTCGTCGAGGTTGCACACGCCCCGGGAGATCAGGTCGCCGAGCCGGCCCGGCGTCGCCACGATGATCTCCACGCCGCGGCGCAGCGCGTCGATCTGCCGGTCGTACGGCACACCGCCGACGGCGGTCTTGAGGAAGATGCCGACGGACTTGCCGAGCGGCAGCAGCGCGTCGTTGACCTGCATGGCCAGCTCGCGGGTCGGCACCAGCACCAGGGCGCGCGGGTGCAGCGGCCGGGCCCGGTTGAGCTCGGCGAGCCGGGCGATGATCGGCAGCCCGAAGGCCAGGGTCTTGCCGGAGCCGGTCTGACCGCGGCCGAGGACGTCCCGGCCGGCCAGCGCGTCCGGCAGGGTGGCGCGCTGGATCTCGAACGGCGCGGTGATGCCCTGCCGGGCCAGCGCACGGACCAGCTGGTCCGGCAGGCCGAGGGCGGCGAAGTCGGGGGAGTCGGCGCCCTCGGGACGCTGCTCCACGGGGGTGGCCGGGGCCACCGGGGAGTCGGAGACGGACGGGGACATGCCGAGGTCAGCAGAGCTGGTCAAGTAAAACCTTTCGGGCGGGGCGCATCTTCGCGATGGCCCGCCGCGGCTCACCGCCGCCGAATCGCCCGCAAGATCGCCCATGGGCGCGTCGAACGCGCGCCGGGTCAGTGATCCCCACCAGTGTACGGCGGCCCGGCGAACCGGCCAGCCGACCTCGAGCCGACAGTGGGCGGGCTCACCATGGCCGCAGGTCGTGCCGGGGCGGCGCCGACCGGGCCGGGTCAGCGGGCCAGGACGTTGCCGACCAGCCCGTCCAGCGCGTCGTTGGCCAGGAAGAGGACGAGCACGCTGATCGCCACCAGCAGGGCGAGCGAGGCGGCCAGGACCACCACCACCCGTACCGTCCGGGAGCGGGTGGTGGTCGGTTCCTCCGCCCAGCCCTGGGCCAGGATGTGGCCGGTCAGCGAGCCGGAGTTCTCCACCGGGTTGCCGGCCGGGAAGGAGACCGTCGCGTGGCCCGGGCCCTCGGTGCCGCCGTACACGGTGCTGGCCAGGTCCGGTCCGCCCCGGTACGGGGGCCGTCCGGCGGGCGGGGCGGGCGGCGACCAGGAGGGGCGGGCGGTGGCGGCGGGCGCCGAGGGCCCGCCGGCCGCGGTCCGTTGGCCGGTCGGGTTGGTGGGCGGGGGCCACGCGGGCAGCGCCGGGGCCGGCACCACCGGTGGCGCGGACACCGGGGGTACGACGGCGGGCGCGGAGGCCACGGACGCCGTGCCCCGGGGCATGGCGGAGGCCGGCGGCGGCGGGAACGGCGGCGCGGGCATCGGCCCGGGCGGGGCGGGCGGGCCGGGGATCGGCGGCCCGGGCGGCGGGGCGGGCGGGCCGGGCAGCGGTGGGACCGGGCCGGGCGGGGTGGGACCCGGGCGCGGCGGACCGGGAACCGGGCCGGGCGGCACGGGCACCGGCGCCGGCTCGGGCCTCGGAGGCTCCGGTGCGGGCGGCATCGGACCCGGCACGGGGGCGGGCGCCGGCTCCGGTTCGGGGGTGGGTGGGTTGGGCGGCTGGACGGGCTCGGGCGGCTGCACGGGCTCCGGCGGCGCGGGCTCGACCGGGCCGCTGCGATAGACGGTGGCGCCGGACTGGGCCGTGGCGGCCGGCGCGGAGTCGGCCGGGGAGATCCGGTTCAGCCCGGGAACCGAGGCGGTGGCCCGGGCGGCACCGCCACCCCGTCGCTGTTCCGGCACCGCCGACGGCTCGGGTCGCCCACCGGCCGCCTCCGGGCCTTCGCTGCCGCTGCCGCTGCCGCTGCCGCTGCCGGGCCGGGCGGTGCTGCCGCTGTCGCTCTCGGGCTGCGCGCTGCCGCCACCGGCGCTCCCGGCGGGCTGCTCGGCGCTGCCGAAGGCGGACCAGCTGCCCGGTTCGCTCACGGTGGCGCCGGGGCGGCGGCGCTCCAACGGCGCGACCGCCGGAGCCCGCGAAGCGACCGGACTCGCCGGGGGCGCGGGCGCGTCGGGAGCCGCCGTGGTCGGGGCGCCGGCCCGGTAGGTGGTGGCGGTCGCCCGCCCGCCCGGCACGGCGCCGTCGGCCGGGGCCTCGGCGCCGGCCACACTCACCCGTCCGCGGGCCGGTGCGGCGGCCGGTGCCGCGCTGACCGGGCGTACGGCGGCAAGAGGCTGGTCGTGACCGTCCGGCGCCGGTCCGGCCGGCACGGGATCCCGGTCCACGGTCTCCGCCGCAACCTCATGCTCACCCATGCCCGACCTCCGCGCCCATGCCCGCTACCGGACCGGTGGCGCCGGCCCGGGAGTGCCTGAGTGTCACGGTGCCACATTCCGGCCGTACCGCACAGTCGGAGTGGGCGGTTGGGCTCAGCCGCCGGTGCCGGTGCTGGTCGACGGCTCCGACGACGTGCTGTCCGACGGGGCGACGCTGGTGCTGCCCGCCGGGGCGACGCTGCTGGTCTGCACCGGACTCGGCTCGTTGGTGGTCTCCGCCGGGCTGGGCTCGGTGGTGGTCTGCACCGGGCTCGGCGCGGTGGACGTCTGCGTCGGGCCGGGCTCGGTGGTGGTCGGGGCGCTGGTGCTGGGAGCCGGCGCCGAGGAGCTGGGCGGGGTGGTCGGCGTGCCGCTCGGGCTCGGGGTGGAGGAGCCGGTGGGGCTCGGCGTGGGAGCAGGCGTCGGAGTGCTGCCCCCGGTCGGGGTCGGGCTGGTGGTGCCGCCCGGCGACGTGGTGCGGCTCGGGGTCGGCTTCGGCGAGGCGGGCCGGCTCGGCGTGGGCGTCGGGGTCGCGCTGCGGGTGGGGGTCGGGGTCGGGACCGTGGTCGGCGACCCGCCCGGGGTGCCGGGCACGACGGGCAGCGGAGCCGCCGGCCCGTTCACCGCCCCGACGACCCGGGTGGCGGCGTAGAGGCGGGACCAGCGGACGGTGGAGATCTTGACCAGCTCGCCCGTCCGGGGCGCCTCGACCATCTTGCCGCCGCCGATGTACATCGCCATGTGGTGGACCGTGGTCCAGCTGCTGCCCGAGGCGAAGAAGAGCAGGTCGCCCGGGAGCAGGGCAGACGGGTCGACGGTGCGGCCCCGGGTCGCGTAGTACTGGTCGCGGGCGACCCGCGGCAGGCCGTAGTAGCCGGCCGAACGGTACGCCGCCCAGACCAGTCCGGAGCAGTCGAACGCGTCCGGCCCCTCCTCGGCCCAGACGTACGGATCGCCGACCTGGGCCAGCGCGTACCGGACGGCGGCCAGCGCCTGCGGGTGGGCGGTCAGGCCGCCGACGTTGCGCCCGACACCGGTCGGACCGTCGAGGTAGCCCGCGCCGATCCGCTGCTCGACGACGTCCTGCTGCTGCTCGATCCGGGTCAGCTGGGCGGCGTTGTCCCGGCGCAGACTGACCAGGCGGGTCTCCTGGGAGCGCAGCGAGCGCTGGGCGGCGGCGAACTGCTCGGCGACGTTGCGGTCCCGGTCCTGGGCGGCGGCGTACGCCTGGTCGGCCACCTGCGCGGCGGCTCGGGCCCGGGTCAGCTCGCCGGAGGTGCCGGTGGTCGTCGGCTCGGTCCGCTCGCCGCGGGTCAGGCGCTGGAACGCGGTGAGGTCCTGGAGGTTGCGGGCGAAGGCGCCGGGCGGCAGGGCGGCGGCCTCCTTCAGCGCCGACGCGGCGGCCTCGTCGGCCTGCGCCTGCGCCTTGGCCAGCGCCTCCTGGGCGGCGGCGCGGTTGCGCTCGGCGTCGGCGAGCTGGGTGGCGGTCTCGGCGCGCTGCTGGCGCAACGTGATCAACTGGTCGCCGAGGCTCCCCACCTGGGCGTCGACCGCGTTGATCAGGGCGAGCAGCGGGGCGTCGGCCGGGTTGGCCACCGGCGCCGCCGGATTGGTGGCGGGCCGGCCGCCGACCGGGGCGGGAGCGTCGGAGACGGCGGCCCCGGTGCCGGGAAGCAGCAGCGAGCCGGTGGCGAGCGGCCGGGAACCGGCGTCGGGCACGGTGTCCGGCAGGGCGGGTTCGGCGTACGCGGGGCTGGCGATCACGGCGGCCACGATCGCACCGAGCAGTGCCGACCAGAGCCGGGGACGGAGGACCGGCGAGATCACCGGGCTCCGTCGACGCTGCCCTGGCCCGTGCCCGCTGTCGACCATTCCGCTCCCCGTCCGGCGTGGTGTCGCCGCGTCCGGTGGGCACGGCGGAGGGAGGCTACCAGTGTGTGTCGCCTCCCCGATCTGTCTTACCTCACGGACGCAGGGATGTCGATGTGCGGAGGGTGACGATGCACCGGAGAAGCGGTGAACTGGGTCGCTGCGCGCGCCCGGGGCGTCGGTTCGTCGGATGTCCGACGTAGGCTCGACCGGGACCGCAGGTGGAAGGGACGTGGCTTTCGATGGACGCCGGACTCAAGCGTGAGCTCGAAGCGAAGGTGTACGCCGGGGAGCGGCTGACCCGGGAGGACGGGATCGCCCTCTACGACAGTGACGACCTCTCCTGGTTGGGGCGGCTGGCGCACCACAGGCGCACCGAGCTGAACGGCGACCGGGTGATGTTCAACGTCAACCGGCACCTCAACCTCACCAACGTCTGCTCCGCGTCCTGCGCGTACTGCTCGTTCCAGCGCAAGCCGGGCGAGAAGGACGCGTACACGATGCGGATCGACGAGGCGGTCCGCAAGGCCAAGGAGATGGAGGACGAGCAGCTCACCGAGTTGCACATCGTCAACGGCCTGCACCCGACGCTGCCCTGGCGCTACTACCCCAAGGTGCTGCGCGAGCTGAAGGCGGCGCTGCCGAACGTCAAGCTCAAGTGCTTCACCGCCACCGAGGTGCAGTGGTTCGAGAAGATCAGCGGCCTGAGCGCCGACGAGATCCTCGACGAGCTGATGGACGCCGGCCTGGAGTCGCTCACCGGCGGCGGCGCGGAGATCTTCGACTGGGAGGTCCGGCAGCACATCGTCGACCACGAGTGCCACTGGGAGGACTGGTCGCGGATCCACCGACTGGCCCACTCGAAGGGGATGAAGACCCCGGCGACGATGCTCTACGGCCACATCGAGGAGCCCCGGCACCGGGTCGACCACGTGCTGCGGCTGCGTGAGCTCCAGGACGAGACCGGCGGCTTCGCGGTCTTCATCCCGCTGCGTTACCAGCACGACTTCGTCGACTCCGCCGACGGCAAGATCCGCAACCGGATCCAGGCACGGACCACGATGGCGTCGCCGGCCGAGTCGCTGAAGACCTTCGCGGTCTCCCGGCTGCTCTTGGACAACGTCCCGCACCTGAAGAACTTCTGGGTGATGCACGGTCTGTCGGTGGCCCAGCTCTCGCTGAACTTCGGCGTGGACGACCTGGACGGCTCGGTCGTCGAATACAAGATCACCCACGACGCCGACTCGTACGGCACGCCGAACACGATGCACCGGGACGACCTGCTGCACCTGATCTGGGACGCCGGCTTCCGGCCGGTCGAGCGGAACACCCGCTACGAGGTCGTCCGCGAGTACGACGCCGCCCCGACCCTGGCCGAGCGGCGCGCCGAGCCGCAGCAGGTCTGGGCCTGAGCCGCCCGGCGTATCCTCCTCGCACGATGACCGAGCAGCAGCGGAACCGGACCGCCGACGGCACCGGGCAGCAGCCCGGCGGCTTTCCCCGCCGGGACAGCCACGGGCGCGTCCTCACCCTGGGCGACCTGCTCGGGATCAGCCTGGCCGGTTGGTTCATCGGGGTGCTGGCGCTGGTGCTCTTCGACTGGGCCTTCGCCGGCCTGGGCGCGGGGTCGTTCGGGCACACCAACGGCTGGTTGGCGATCATCCTGCCGGCGTGGCTGTTCTGGGACGACTTCCGGGCTTGGGAGTTCGGCGCGGCCCGGGTGGTCGCGGCCCTGGTCGCCGCCGCGCTCGCGGTGCTGGGCGGGCTGCTGGTCGCGGGGTTCGCGGCCGGCCTGGCGCCGCTGGCCACCGGCGGTCTCGCCGCCGCGGCCTTCACCCTGGTGTACGCGGTGGTGTGGTTCCGGGGCGTGCACTGGCTGGCCCGGCGGACGGGCTGAACGAATCGCCCGGCGAGGGCGCGACGGCTGGCCCGGCGACGGGCCGAACGAACCTGGGCCCGGGGTGACCGGGCGTGGACGAACGGAGTGGGCACGTGAGCGCGGCGGTCAAGTACACGCTGGGCCGGATCGGGTTGTTCGTCGTCGTGCTGGCGGCCCTCTGGTTCGTCGAGATGAACATCTTCCTGCGGCTGATGCTGGCGCTGGTCTTCTCCGCCGCGCTCTCGTTCTTCCTGCTCAAGGGCTGGCGGGACGAGATGGCCGGCGAGATGGCCGAGGCGGCGGTCCGCCGGCGGGCCGACAAGGAGCGGCTGCGGTCCGCGCTGGCCGGCGACGACCAGCCCACCGACGGCGAGCCCGGCGACCGCCGCGACTGACCGCCGGGGCGGGCTTCGGATCAGCCCGCGCGACCGACCGTCGGGCGGGCTTCGACCGGCCCAGGATCAGCCCTCGAGCGGGCGGCTCATCGTCCGGTACTCGCCGGACCAGTAGAAGCACCGGATCCCGCGGTCGCCGCGCTGCCAGGCCCCCGGCGAGGGCAGCCGGTACATCGTGCCGGAGCCGGGAACCGGCCGCTCGTCCGCCGTGCCCCGAACCCGCCGGGCGATCACCTGCTGGCAGTGGTTGTAGATCACTTCCGGGTCGCGGCCGGCCCATTCGTAGGTGCCCTCCGGCGCGGTCCAGATCCCGACGTACTCGAAGTGGTGCGCCCTGGCGCAGGGGACCGGCGCCAGGTTCTCCCACCTGTCCTCGTCGAAGCAGGCGAACCGCAGCGGTGACGGCCGGGTGAGCACCCCGCGCAACGAACCGGTGCGCTGGGTGGCGAAGTCGTCAGGGTTTCGTCTGCTGGAACTGCCGTCGATGCTGGACAGGGTGAACAGGTCGCAGCGGTACCAGCGGCTTCCCGCAGTCCAGTCCCGCGGCTCGGGGGTGACCAGTCGCAGCGACATCAGCGCGCCCCGCCAGTCGGCCCCGGCGTAGGCGGTCGCCCGGGCGTCGCAGGCCTTGAACGCGGTCCGCCTGTCGGCCGAGCCGGCCGGGGGAGGCGTGGTCCGTCCGGCGGCCGCGCCGGTGAACGTACCGACATGGACGGTCTCGGTGCGGTGGACCTCAGCGCAGTCCACCGGCGCGTACGCGAAGCGGTAGCCGACGTTCTCGACCTCCCGGTGGCAGGCACCGGCCACCGGGACGAACGGCGCGGCGGAGGCGCTCTCCCACTTCGGTGTGGCGCCGGCGTCGGTCGGGCCGGCGCAGCCGGTCACCAGGGTGGCCAGCAGCAGCCCGAGTGCCGTACCGCGGAGTCGACGTCGCATCCCGTCCCCGTCCTGTGTGTCCCGACAGCCGGCACAGCGTAGGGCAATCCCCGCACTTCCCGCGGTCCCGTCGGCGCCCGATCCGGCGGGTGGGGCCTGCGCCGTCGCCTGCGGGGCGCGCGGGCCGGGGATGAGTGGCGGCCGCCCGCTAGGGTGGGCGGCCGTGCTGAAAAGGATCACCAGATGGTGCGTACGGTGGGTCGTGCTTCCGGTCGTGGCGCTGGTCGCCCTGGGCGGCGTCGGCTCCGAGGTGGGGCCGGCCTGGCAGGCGAAGTCCGGTGGTGGCACTCCGGGGACGTTCACGGCCGGGTACGAGACGTGCGGGCGGCGGGCCTGCACCTGGTACGGCGACTTCGCGCCCGGTGACGGTTCGCCGGTCCGTCGGGACGTCATTCTGTACGACGCGCCGGATGAGCTGGTCCGGGGCGGCAGCGCGCCGGCCCGGGACACCGGTGCCCGCAGCGGCGTCTTCGGCGCCTCGGGCGGTGGTTTCTGGGTGGCGGCCACCCTCTTCGCGGCGGTGGGCGTCGCGGCGGCGCTGGCCTGGTTGGTGCTGCTCGCCCGGGCGGTCCGCCGTCGCCGCGCGCTTAGCGGGCCGGGGCGTTAAGAAGGGGCCCCTGCTATACCGAATGCGTTAACAAGGGGCCCCTCCTTTCACCTCACCAGTTGGTGGAGCCGGGGATGACGGGCCAGGGCCGGTCGGCCGGCTTGATCAGGTACGCGATGCCGCCGGAGCCGCCGGCCACCGTGCCGTTGGCCCGGTAGCGCTTGGTCCGCAGCCAGATCTGCTCGAACTGCTCCCGCTGGTAGACGTTGCGCACGGCGTCGTCCGAGGAGGAGGCGGGGTCGTTGACGATGACGTCCCCGTCGGCGGTGAAGCCGACCACCACGAACAGGTGCCCGGCGGTGCCGTAGTTGGCCCCGTCCAGTTCGCTGGCGAGGAAGGACTGCGAGGTGACGACCGGGATACCAGCCTTGATGAAGCGTTCCACCTCGTCGAGGGAGTGCAGCCGGGTGACCTTGGCGTCGAGGCCCGGGAAGCTGGCCGCGTACGCGGTGTTGAACGGCCAGTTGCCGGCGCCCTCGTACTCGTGGTCGTAGGTCATCCGGGCGGCGTGGTCGACCGTCGGGTCGGCGTAGCTCGGGTCGACCCAGGCGGTGTCCTCCGCCGACGGCCTGCGTCCCCAGTACTCGACCACCATCTCGGTGGAGGTCGGTGAGCACCAGGCCTCACCGCCGTTGTCGTACTCGGGGTACTCGCCCCTGTGGATGTTCTGCGAGTAGCGTGGCACGGGCAGTTCGGTGCCCCAGGCGATGCCACCCCTGCTCGGGGTGACGGTGAACCGGTCGGGCACGTTGGAGGCCATCGCGCCGAGCATCCGGACCCGGGGGGAGGCGGCCTGTCCGGGCGCCCGGTAGAGGCTCAACCTCAGCTGGTACGACCGCAGCAGCACGCCGGCCTTCGCGTCGTCGATGGCGAAGGTGTCGGTCCAGACGCTCGACCAGGGGTCGCCCTGCCCGTCCAGGGTGGCCCGCTTGATGTCCTGGTCGCCGGAGGCCCAGCGGCCCATCACGTACCAGGGGGTGTGGTCGCCGGTGTTGTAGGTGCCCTGGAGCTCGACCTGGATCCAGGTGCCGGCCGGGGTCTCGGCGTTCCAGGAGGCGACCAGTTCGGTGGCGTCGAAGCCGACCTGCCGCTGCGGGGAGGTCCAGGTGGCGTACTCCCAGGTGCGGGTGGTGCCGCTGTGTTCGTCGGTGAACTCGGTGGTTCCGGCCGGCTCGCCCATGGTGATCCCGGTGCGGTGACCGGGGATGGCGTACGTCCCGTGGTGTTCGCCGGTACGCCAGTCGGGGTGGCTGGACCATTCCTGCCAGGTGATCTGTTCGTCGTGGGTGGGCACGGGGAGATTGTTGTCGGCCCGGGCCGGGGTGGGGGCGAGGAGGGTGAGCGCGGTGGCGCCGGCGAGGGCGACCGCGCGCAGCTTCGGTGTGACCATCGGAACTCCGCGAGGTGAGGTGGACGGGGGTGGGTTGGTCGGGGTCACCAGTTGGTGGAGCCGGCCACCTGCGGCCAGGCGACGCCGGCCGGCTTGATCAGGTAGACGATTCCGCCGGACCCGCTGCCGGTGCCGCCGCTGGCGGTGGTCCGCTGCGTGCGCAGCCAGATCTGCTCGAACTGGGCGCGGGGGTAGACGTGCCGGACCGCGGCGTTGCTCGGCGACGCCGGGTCGTTGACGATGACGTCGCCGGTGGCGGTGAAGCCGACCACGACCATCAGGTGCCCGGCGGTCCCGTAGCCGGCACCGTCGAGCTCACTGGCCAGGAAGGACTGGCTGGTCACGACGGGGATGCTGGCGGCGATGAAGTGTTCCAGCTCGTCGAGCGAGTGCAGCCGGGTGACCTTTGCCTCCAGGCCGGGGAAGCTGGCCGCGTAGGCGGTGTTGAACGGCCAGTTGCCGGCGCCGTCGTACTGGTAGTCGTAGGTCATCCGGGCGGCGTGGTTGACCGTTGGGTCGGGATAGCTCGGGTCCACCCAGGCGGTGTCGGTGCTGGACGGCCCGCGGCCCCAGTACTCCACCACCATCTCGGTGGAGGTGGGCGAGCACCAGGCCTCGCCGCCGCCGTCGTACTCGGGGTAGTGCCCGGCGTGGATCTCCTGCGAGTGCCGGGGTACGGCCAGTTCGGTGCCCCAGGCGATCCCGCCGGCGCTGGGGGTGACGGTGAACCGGTCGGGTACGGCCGAGCTCATCGCGCCGACCGAGCGGACCACCGGCGTCGTGGTCCGGGTCGGGTCCCGGTAGAGGGTGAGCCGGAGCTGGTAGGCCCGGAGCAGCACCCCGGCGGCCGGGTCGTCGACGGCGAGGGTGTCGGTCCAGACGCTGGAGGTCTTGTCGGTCTGCTTGTCGACGCTGGTCCGCTTGATGTCGGCGTCGCCGGAGGCCCAGCGGCCCATGACGTACCAGGGGGTGCGGGTGCCGGTGGTGTAGGTGCCCTGGACCTCGACCTGGAGCCAGGTGCCGGCGGGGGTGTCGGCGTTCCACGAGGCGACCAGCTCGGTGGCCCCGAAGCCGACCTGGGTGACCGGCGAGGTCCAGGTGCCGTACGCCCAGGTGCGCCGGGTGCCGGTGTGCGGGTCCCGGTACCCGATGGTGCCGACCGGGGTGCCGAGGGCGAGCCCGGTCGCGGTGACGGTGGTGCCGGCGGTGGTGCCGGCGCCGAGGCTGGCACCGGACCAGCCCTGCCAGGTGATCTGCTCGTCGTGGGTGACGGTGGTCGTGCCGGTGGCCGGGCGGACGGCTCCGGCCGGTGCCGTGGTGCCGAGCAGGGTGAGTGCGGTCAGGCCGGCGAGGGCGGCCGTGCGCAGGGGGTTCGTGACCATGGCAGCTCCACAGTGCTGAGGCGTCCTTGCCGTTCACTGTCCCGCCCGGAGGGAAGTTTCGCCAGGGGTCGAAGCATGGAAACTTGTTGCCGGTATGAGGATCTGGTCGGGATGACGCCTCGATATTGATCTAAATTGATTGATCGGGTGGAGTGTGCGCAAGGACCCCGAGGAGGTTATCCATGGCCCTCCGCACGCCCACCCTTCGCCGCCTGGCGCTCGCCCTCGCCGCCGGGCTCGGCCTCGTCACCCTCGCCGGCACACCGGTCTCCGCACGACCGGCGCCGGACCGCACCGCCGAACCGGCCGCCGTCGCCTACCGGGTCGTCGGCCCCCGCACCCTCGCCGACCGGGACGCCGTCGCCCGCACCGGCGCCGCCATCGACCTGGTCGAGGACGGCAGGCTGTACGTCTCGGCCACCCGGCGGGAGGTCGCGGCCATCCAGCGCCTCGGCTTCACCCTGGAACTCCAGACCACGCCGGCGCCCGCCGGCAACGTCGGCAACCAGGCGTTCCCGTCCGCCGACTCCAACTACCACGACTACGCCGAGCTGAACGCGCTGGTCAACCAGGTGGTCGCCGACCACCCGACCATCGCCCGGCGGACCAGCATCGGCACCTCGTACGAGGGCCGGGACCTGATGGCGGTGAAGATCTCCGACAACGTCGGCACCGACGAGAACGAACCGGAGATCCTCTTCAACGCCCAGCAGCACGCCCGCGAGCACCTGACCGTCGAGATGGCGATCTATCTGCTCAACCTCTTCACCGACAACTACGGCACCGACTCCCGGATCACCAACATCGTCAACTCCCGGGAGATCTGGATCGTCCCCACCGTCAACCCCGACGGCAGCGAGTACGACATCGCCACCGGGTCGTACCGGTCGTGGCGGAAGAACCGCCAGCCCAACAGCGGCTCGTCGTACGTCGGGACCGACCTGAACCGGAACTGGTCGTACCAGTGGGGCTGCTGCGGCGGCTCGTCCGGCTCCACCTCGTCGGACACCTACCGCGGCCCGTCCGGCTTCTCCGCCCCCGAGACGTCTGCCCTGCGCAACTTCGTCAACAGCCGGGTGGTCGGCGGGGTGCAGCAGATCAAGGCGAACATCGACTTCCACACCTACTCGGAGCTGGTGCTCTGGCCGTACGGCTACACCACCGCGAACACCGCCACCGGGATGAACGCCGACCAGTACAACACCTTCGCCACCATCGGCCAGCAGCTGGCGGCCACCAACAACTACACCCCGGAGCAGTCCAGCGACCTGTACATCGCCGATGGCACCAGCATCGACTGGATGTGGGCGACCCACGGCATCTGGGCGTACACCTTCGAGATGTACCCGGGGTCGTCCAGCGGCGGCGGCTTCTACCCGCCCGACGAGGTGATCCCCGCCCAGACCTCCCGGAACAAGGAGGCCGTGCTGCTGCTGTCGGAGTACGCCGACTGCCCGTACCGGGCGATCGGGAAGCAGGCGCAGTACTGCGGCACCGGCGGTGGTGGCACCACCGTCTGGTCGGACACCTTCGAGACCGCGACCGGCTGGACGACCAACCCGGCCGGCACCGACACCGCCACCACCGGGGCGTGGGAACGCGGCGCCGCACAGGCCACCACCTCGTCGGGGGCCAAGCAACTCACCCCGTACGCCGGCAGCAACGACCTGGTCACCGGCCGGCTCGCCGGCACCGCGGCGGGTGACTACGACGTCGACGGCGGGGTGACCAGCGCCCGGTCCCCGGCGGTGACCCTGCCGGCGAGCGGCACCCTGACCCTCTCGCTGGCCTGGTACCTGGCGCACGGCTCGAACGCCTCGTCGGCGGACTACCTCAAGGTCAGCGTGATCCACAACGGCGGCACCACCACCCTGCTCAACGTCGCCGGGGCGGCCACCAACCGCGACGGCGCCTGGACGGTGTCGAACCTCGACCTCACCCCGTACGCCGGCCAGTCCGTCCGGATCCAGGTCGACGCCGCCGACACCGCCACGGCCAGCCTGGTCGAGGCGGCTGTGGACAACGTCACCATCACCGCCTCCTGACCTCGCACCGGCGGGGGCCCGCCACCCCCTCGGGCCCCCGCCACCCCACTGCCGGTCCCCGGACGTGCGCTATCGTGGCACGGATCGTCCCGCAGCGAAGCCGGTGGGAAACCGGCGCTGTCCCGCAACTGTGATGCCCCGCCCGGACACGGGTGGGGACGAGCCAGGTCGCCTGCGGACGATCGCGACACGCGCTCTCGAGGAAGGGCGCCTCGCGGACGGGTGGCCCCTGCGCCCTGTCGGCGAAGCACCACGCTCCTCGACCGACAGGAGGACCGATGTCCAGACGTACCCCCCGGGTGTTCGCCGCCCTGCTCGCGGCCGCCGCGCTGACCCTCGGCGCCTGCGCCGAGAAGAGCTCGGACACCACCGGAGCGGCCGGCGGGAACTCCCCGGCCGCCAGCTTCCCCGCCACGGTCGGCAAGCTGACCCTCGACAAGCGCCCCGAGAAGATCGTCTCGATGTCGCCGACCGCGACCGAGATGCTCTTCGCCATCGGCGCCGGCAAGCAGGTCACCGCCGTCGACGACCAGTCGAACTATCCGGCCGAGGTGCCCAAGAGCGACCTGTCCGGCTTCCAGCCCAACGCCGAGGCGATCGCCGGCAAGAGCCCCGACCTGGTGGTGCTCTCCAACGACACCAACAAGATCGTCGACCAGCTCACCAAGCTGAAGATCCCGGTGCTGCTCGCCCCGGCCGCCAACACCCTCGACGACACCTACCGGCAGATCACCGACCTGGGCACCCTCACCGGCCACCCGGCCGAGGCAACCGACCTCACCCAGCGGATGCGCGACGACATCGCCAAGCTGGTCAAGGACCTGCCGCAGCGGTCGGAGAAGCTGACCTACTTCCACGAGCTGGGCCCGGAGCTCTACACCGCCACCAGCAAGACCTTCATCGGCTCGCTCTACGCCCTGGCCGGCCTGGAGAACATCGCCGACGCCTCCGACGCCGACGGCAAGGCGATGGGCTACCCGCAGCTCTCCCAGGAAGTGATCGTCAAGGCCGACCCGGACTTCGTCTTCCTCGCCGACACCAGGTGCTGCCAGCAGTCGCCGGAGAAGCTCAAGGCGCGCAGCGGCTGGGCCGGCCTCACCGCCGTCAAGAACAACCAGGTGGTCGCCCTCGACGACGACATCGCCTCCCGCTGGGGCCCGCGCGTCGTCGACCAGGTCCGCGCGATCGTCGACGCGGTCGCCAAGGTGCCCGCGTGACGGTCCACCACCGGTGACCGTGCGACCCACGGAGCCCGACCGGCCGGCCGGGGCGTCCCGTACGCCCCGGCCGGCCGGCGTGCCCGTGACCGGTCCCCCCGCCGCCGGGCCGGGCGCCGCCGCCCAGCCGGGTGGCGCCACCGCCGGGTCCGGTGGCGCCGAGCGGCCCCCGGCCGGGCCGGGTGCGACGGCCCGGCCGGCCGGGCTGCGACTGCGCTGGCTGGTCGCCGGCATCGCCGCCGTCCTGGTGGCGCTGGTCGCCGGCGTCTCGCTGGGACCGGTCAGCCTGCCCGCCGGCAGCGTCGCCGTCGAGCTGCTCAACCTGTTCCCCGGGGTGCACCTGGACAGCGGGCTCAGCGCGAGCGAGATCGCCATCGTCACCGAGCTGCGGCTGCCCCGGGCGGTGCTCGGGCTGCTGGTCGGGGCGCTGCTCGCCCTCGCCGGCGGGGCGTACCAGGGGGTGTTCCGCAACCCGCTCGCCGACCCGTACCTGCTGGGCGTGGCGGCCGGCGCCGGACTCGCGGTGACCGTGGCGATCGTCCTCGGGGCGAACGTCGAGGTGTTCACCGGGATGTCGCTGACCGTGCCGCTGGCCGCGTTCGTCGGCTCGCTCGGGGCGGTGCTGATGACGTACCTGCTCGGGGCGGCCGGCGGACGGGACCGCTCCCCGGCCACCCTCATCCTGGCCGGGGTGGCCGTCTCCGCGTTCCTCGCCGCCGGCCAGACGTACCTGCTGCAACGGCACGCCGACACCATCCAGCCGGTCTACTCCTGGCTGCTCGGCCGGCTCGCCACCGCCGGCTGGGAGGACGTCCGGCTGGTCCTGCCGTACTTCGCGGTCACCGCCGTGGTGGTGCTGCTGCACCGGCGGGAACTCGACGTGCTCTCCCTCGGCGACGACGAGGCGACCAGCCTCGGGCTGCACCCGCAACGCTCCCGCTACCTGCTGATCGCCGCCGCCTCGCTGGGCACCGCCGCCGCCGTCTCCGCCTCCGGCCTGATCGGCTTCGTCGGGATCATCGTGCCGCACACCGTACGGATGCTGGCCGGCTCCAGCTACCGGGTGGTGCTGCCGCTCTCCATGCTCTTCGGCGGCGCCTTCCTGGCCCTGACCGACGTGGTGGCCCGGACCGCCGCCGCCCCGCAGGAGATCCCGATCGGCGTGGTCACCGCCCTGCTCGGCGGCCCGTTCTTCGTGCTGATCCTGCGGACCGCCCGGCGGGTCTTCCCGTGACCGGGCGCGAGCCGGCGGGTGCCGTGAGCCCGACCGCCGTGGCCGTCGAGGTGCGGGACCTGCACGTGACCCTGGACCGGGTGCCGATCCTCACCGGCGTCGACCTGACCGTCGCCGCCGGTGAGTGGGTCACCGTGATCGGCCCGAACGGCGCCGGCAAGTCGACCCTGTTGCGCGCCGTCGGCGGCCTGCTGCCCGCCGGCCCGGCGGTCACCCTCTTCGGTACGCCGATCCGGGCCCTGAAACCCCGCCAGCGGGCCCGGGTGGTGGCCACCGTGGCGCAGTCCCCGGCGGTGCCGGCCGGCATGTCGGTGCTGGACTACGTGCTGCTCGGGCGCACCCCGTACATCGCCCCGCTGGGCCGGGAGTCGGCCGCCGACCTGGGCGCCGTGCACGACGTGCTGGCCCGGCTGGACCTGGACGCCTTCCGCAGCCGGGAGCTGGCCACCCTCTCCGGCGGCGAACGGCAGCGGGTCTTCCTGGCCCGGGCGCTCGCCCAGGGCGCCACCCTGTTGCTGCTCGACGAGCCGACCAGTGCCCTGGACATCGGCCACCAGCAGGAGGTGCTGGAGCTGGTCGACCAGCTCCGCCGGGAGCACGGCCTGACCGTGCTCGCCACCATGCACGACCTCTCCATCGCCGGCGAGTACGCCGACCGCCTCGTCCTGCTCGACGCCGGCCGAGTGGTCGCCGCCGGCCCGCCGGACGAGGTGCTCACCGAGGAGCTGCTCGCCCGCCACTACCGGGCCAACGTCCGGGTCGTCCCCGGCGAGCACGGCCCCCTCGTGGTCCCCGTCCGCCGGGGGTGGAAGCAGGGGCCCCCTCTTAACGCCTCCGGTATAGGAAGGGCCCCCTGTTAACACCTACGGGCGGGCGATGATCGAGAAGAGCGCGCCGGCCGGGTCGCGGAGGGCGGCCTGCCGGCCCTGCGCGATGTCCCGCGGCGGCACCAGGATCGTGCCGCCCAGCTCGGCGGCGCGGGCCGCCGTGGCGTCGGCGTCGGCCACCGCGAACCACACCGACCAGTACGCCGGCAGGTCCGCCGGATAGCCGTCCCCCAGCGGTGGCGTCATCCCGGCGACGATCCGCGCCCCGCACCGCCAGCCGGTCCAGGTGCCCCCGTCCATCGGCCGGTCCTCGGGATGCCAGCCGAAGACCAGCTCGTAGAAGGCCTTCGCGCCCTCCGGGTCGGGGCTGACCAGCTCGTTCCAGCACATCGAGCCGGGGGCGTTGAACAGCTCCGCGCCGCGCATCCGCATCGGCTGCCAGACGCTGAACACCGCGCCGGCCGGGTCGGCGAAGACGCCCATCCGCCCCTGGTCGAACACGTCGAAGGGGCTGACCAGCACCTGCCCGCCGGCCGCCTCGACCCGGGTGGCCGCGAGGTCGGCGTCGTCGGTGGCCACGTACGTCGACCAGATCGGCACCTGGTCGGGGGTGGCCGGCGGCCCGGCTCCGGCGACGGCCCGCCCGTCGACGAGGAAGGTGGTGTAGCCGCCGGCCTCCGGCTGCGGCGCCACCCGCCCGGTCCAGCCGAACAGCTCGGGATAGAAGCGTTTCGCCCCGGCCAGGTCGGAGGTGGCCAGGTCGGCCCAGCAGGGCGTACCGGGCTCGACGCCGCTCACGGGAACCCCTCTCGGCCGCAGCACGGCCCGCAGGCCGGAGGCGGCCGGGACGGCACGCCCTGCCGGCATCGTGGCACCGGTACCGGCCCGGGCGGGGCGGAATCGGGCTAAACGTCAGCGGAACCGGCGACCCTGGTCCCGCCGGTACGCCCAACCGGCCACCCCGGCCAGCACCACGATCCAGACCCCCAGCATGACCAGGGCCAGCGGGTCGGGCCGGCGGTCGGTCACCGCCGCCCACATCAGCTCCACCGCGCCCCGGGTGGGGAGGTAGGGCGCGATCGTGCGGACGAAGCCCGGCGCGTCGTCGGGGCCGGAGAGCAGCCCGCCGCCGAACGCCAGCGGGAAGAAGACCACCTGCGCGACCACGGTCGCGGCCCGACTCGGCAGCGAGTAGCCGATGGCGAGCCCGAGCAGGGTGAACGGCGCCGACACCACGGCCACGCCGAGGGCGCCGAGCAGCAGCTGCACCGGGCTGACCCGGGCCGCGGTCGCCACCGCCGCGATCACCACCACCGGCAGCATGCTCAGGTAGGTCAACACCACCCCGGCCAGGATCCGGCCGGTGAAGCGCACCGCCGGACCGGCCGGCAACGTCCGGGTGTACGGATCCCAGGGCTGGTTGCGGTCCTCGGCGACGCCGATGCCGTACTGGAAGATGTTGGCGCTCATCACCGCGAAGGTGATCATCGCGGCGGTGGCGTACGTGGCGCCGACCGCGTCGTCACCGGCGAACGGCACCACGAAGAAGAGCATGGTGGCGGCGGGGAAGAACGCGCTGCCGACCACCGCGACCGGGATCCGGACGGTCTCCAGGAGTTGGTAGCGGGCGTGGACCAGGGCGAGTGGCACGGTCGGCTCCTCAGGCGGTCGCGGTCGCGGCTTCGGCGCGGTCGCCGTCGGTGATGGCGAGGAACGCCTCCTCCAGGGAGGTCGGGCGCACCTCCAGGTCCCGGAACGGCACCCCGGCGCCGACCAGATCCCGGACCAGTTGGTCGGCGTCGGTGGTGAGCAGGTGGGTCCGGCCGTCGGTGCGTTCGGTGGCCACCACGCCGGGCAGGTCGGGCAGCTCGTCGGCGACGAAGCTGACCCGGTGCACCCCGACGATGCCGCGGATCGCGGCCACCGTGTCGTCGGCGAGCACCCGCCCCCGGCCGATCACCACCACCCGCTGGGCCAGCGCCTCCACCTCCTCCAGGTAGTGGCTGCTCAGCAGCACCGTCCCGCCCTCGGCGTGGAACGCCCGGATCGCCTCCCACAGGGTGCGCCGGGCCGCCACGTCCAGTCCGGTGGTCGGCTCGTCCAGGATCACCAGCCGGGGCCGGCCGACGAAGGCCAACGCCACGGCGAGCCGGCGCCGCTGCCCGCCGGAGAGCCCGCCGGTCTGCCGGCGTGCCTGCTCGGCGAGGCCGAACCGGTCGAGCAGTTCGGCGCGGGGCACCGGGTCGGGGAAGTGCGCGGAGACGAAGTCGACCACCTCGCCGACCCGCAGCGTGCCGGGCAGGCCGGTCTCCTGCGGGGTGACCCCGAGGGCGCGGCGGGCGGCCGGGTCGCGGGGGTCGCCGCCGAACAGCTCGACCCGACCGGTGGTGGGGTGGCGCAGCCCGACCAGCAGGTTGATCAGGGTGCTCTTGCCGGCGCCGTTCGGCCCGAGCAGGCCGACGAGTTCACCGGCGCGGACGGTCAGGTCGACCCGGTCCAGGGCGAGCACCTCGCCGTACCGTCGGGTCGCCTGGTGGGCGCGCGCGAGGATCATGGGGCTCCTTCTCGGGGTTGCGGTCCCGGTCGGATCTGCCGCCCTCCCGTTGTACTCTGCCGCCGCCACTCCCGCTGTCCCGTCCGCCGCCGGTCGGTTAAGAAGGGGCCCCTGCTATACCGGAGGCGTTAACAGGGGGCCCCTCCTTTCACCCCAGCGGGGTGGGGAGGGGGGCGTGGTGCAGGACGGCGAGGCGGGAGACCGCCCGGGTCAGCACCACGTAGAGGCGGTGCAGGCCGCGCGGCTCGGCGGCCACGATCGCGGCCGGTTCGACGACCACGACGTGGTCGTACTCCAGGCCCTTGACCAGGGTGGCGGGGACGACGGTGACCCGCTCCGCGGCCTCGACGTCGTCGGCGGTCGCGGTCGGCACGCCGGCGTCGGCGAGCGCGCCGCGGATCCGGTCGACCGTGTCGTCGGCGGCGATCACGCCGACCGAGCCGTCGTGCGCGAGCGCCGCCCGCACCTCCGTCACCGTCGCCGCCACCAGGTCCTCGACGGTACGCACGTCAAGCGTGCCGTCCCGGCGCAGCGACTCCGCCGGGGGCACGTCGACGGCGAGCGCCGGAAGCAGCCGGTTGGCGAAGGCGACCACGGCGGCGGGCACCCGGAAGCCGATGCTCAACGGCACCACCGCGGCGTCCGGCTTGCCCAGGTGGGCCAGGCTCTCCCGCCAGTCCCGGGCGGCCCAGGGGGCGGTGCCCTGGGCGAGGTCGCCGAGGAGGGTGATCGAGCCGTGCTCGCTGCGCCGGGCGATGGCCCGGCACTGCATCGGGGAGAGGTCCTGCGCCTCGTCGACCACCACGTGCCCGAAGCCGGCCGGCCGTTCCAGCAGCCCGGCGGCCTCGTCGATCAGCACGGCGTCCGCGGCGGTCCACCGGGTGGCCTTCGGGGTACGACCGAGCTTCGTCCCGACGCTCCGCGAGCCGTTCCCGGCCGGTCCGTCCGCCTCGGGCGCCCGGCCGTGCAGCAGCCCCTGCTCGTCGGCGGTCAGCAGCCCGTCGGCGGCGGTGGCGAGCGCGTCCGGGTCGGTGAGCAGCCTGTGCAGCAGACCGTCCGGGGTGAGCGCCGGCCAGACGGTGTCGAGGAACTCGGTGACCGGCTTGGCCTTGCCCATCCGGCGCAGCCAGGCGTCGCTCGGTGACTCGGCCCGGCGCGCCTCGGCCTGGCGTTGCAGGAGTCCCACCACCCGGGCCCGGATCCGCTCGCGGCCGGTGGCGTACGGCAGCCCCTCCGCGCGGGTCTCGGCGACCACCCGGTGCAGCGGGTCGAGGCCGATCCGCCAGCGGAACGAGCCGTCGGAGACCATGATCGGCTCGGTGGGGCTGCCGATGTGCGCCTCGACGGCCCGGCGCAGCAGCTCGGCCATCCGTACGTCGTGCTTGAGGGTGGCCACGGCCGGGTCGTCGACCGCCCGGACCGGCACCCGCTCGACCAGGTCCTCGACGGTGGCCTGGGCGACCTCCACCTCGCCGAGCGCCGGCAGCACCGCGGCGATGTACGACAGGAAGGCCCGGTTCGGCCCGACGATCAGCACGCCCGAGCGGCGCAGCCGCTCCCGGTGCAGGTAGAGCAGGTACGCGGCCCGGTGCAGCCCGACGGCCGTCTTGCCGGTGCCCGGGGCGCCCTGCACGCAGATCGAGTCGGCCAGGTCGGCGCGGACCAGCTCGTCCTGCTCGGGCTGGATGGTCGCGACGATGTCCCGCATCGGCCCGACGCGCGGCCGTTCGATCTCGGCGGTGAGGATCCGGCTGGCGGTGCCGAGTTCCTCGCCCCGGTCGAGGTGCTCGTCCTCGAAGCTGGTCAGCACCCCGGCGTTGAACCCGAACCGGCGCCGGACGGCCACGCCCTGCGGGTCGCGGGCGCTGGCCCGGTAGAACGACCGGGAGACCGGGGCGCGCCAGTCCAGCACCAGGGGTTCGCCCAGGTCGTCGGTGACGTGCCGACGGCCGACGTGGTACTCCCGCCCGGCGTGGTCCGGGTCGAGGTCGCCGAAGTCGAGCCGGCCGAAGAAGAGCGGCGTGGTCGGGTCGTCGGCCAGCTCCTTGACCCGCCGGGCCATGTGCCGGCCGAGCTGTTCGGCGGTGTACGCGTCCCCGGCGACCTTGTCGCCGGTGGCGAAGAGGGCCTCGGCCCGCTCGCGCATCCGGCGCAGCGCGGCGCGGGAGGCGTCCAGGTGGGCGCGTTCGGCTCGGAGGTCGGTGTCGAGTTCGGTCAGGGACACGGTGGGTCCTCACGGATGGCTGGCTGGTCGCTCGCGTCTCCGGGGCGGATGGCCGGTGCCCGGCGCGGGACGTCCGCTGCGGTGTCGTCACACCCCGGCCGTCAGGCGGCCATCAACGTTAGTCGACCGCGCCGTCCCTCTCCACCTGATTTCACCCGCCGGGCGGGCGTGACGTCTCCGGCCGGCGCGGGATCATGGGGGGATGACGGAGGCGCGCGCCGAGCAGCGCCGGATGAGGATCAGTGACCCGCAGGTGATGCGGGCGCTGGCCCATCCGGCCCGGTTGTCGATCATGGAACATCTCAGCACCCTGGAGGGCGGCGCGACCGCCACCGAGTGCGCGGAGCTGGTCGGGCTGTCGCCGAGCGCGACCAGCTACCACCTGCGGGCGCTGGCCCGGTTCGGACTGGTGGAGCAGGCGCCGAGCCGGGGTGACGCGCGGGAGCGGGTCTGGCGCACCTTCAGTCAGAGCTGGATGGTCGACGCCGGGCGGGACGCCGGCCCGGAGGCCCGGGCCGCGGAGGCGACCCTGGTGGAGGCGCACACCGCGCGGGACGCGGAGCGGACCCGGGACTGGCTGCGGCGTGCCGGCGACGAGCCACCCGAGTGGTACGCGGCGACGCTGTCCAACGACACGCTGCTGCTGGTGACGGCCGAGGAGCTGGCGGAGTTGAACGAGAGGGTGATGGAGCTCCTCGCCCCGTACCGGCAGCGGACCCGGCAGGCCGACCCGCCGGCGGGGGCCCGCACGGTGGCCGCGCACTACAAGGTGGTGCCGCTGCCGTAGCGCAGGGTCTTGTGTGGACCATTTGTGAAGGATTAATTTCGAAGTATGTCCTTCACAACTGGCGAGTCGCGCTGGTCCGACGTCTGGATCTCCGCCACCGCCCGCGGCACCACCATCTGCGGCGAGTTCCTCGCGGCCACCGCCCTCGCGCTCGCCCTCCAGGGAGCCGGCGCCGGCGGTCTCGCCGTCGCCGGCCTGCTCCTCGCCGCCACCCTCCCGCTGGTGGCGCTCGCGCCGCTGACCGGGCGACTCGTCGACCGGTACGACAGCCGCACCCTGCTGGTCACCGCGGGCGCCCTCCAGTCCGCGGTCTGCCTGCTCCTGGCGTACGCCGGACACCCCGTCCTGGTGGTCACGCTGGTCGCGCTGCTCGCCTGCGGCCTCGCGGTGACCCAGCCCTGCCTCGCGGCGCTGCTCCCGACCATGGTCCGGCGCGCGGACCTGCCCCGGGCCAGCGCGATCCAGCAGACCGCCGTCTCGGTCGGAGCACTCGGCGGCCCGGTGCTCGCCGGCCTCCTGGTCGGCCAGTTCGGCACTCGGGTGCCGTTGCTGCTCGACGCGGCGAGCTACCTCGCGCTGGTCGCCGCCGGCCTGCTGCTGCGCACCCGCCGGGGTGGCCGGCGGACGGTCGCCGCCACCGTGACGGCCGCTGGAGCGGCCCCGGCGTGGCGGCTGCGCCGGGACCCGTTGATGCTGGCCATGGTGGTGATCACCGCGACGGTGATCACCGCGATCGGCGGCATCAACGTGATCGAGGTCTTCTTCATCCGGGAGACCCTGGACTCGTCCACCACCATGTACGGGCTGGTCGGTGCGGCCTGGATGGCGGGCATGCTGCCGGGAAGCTGGCTCGCCGCCCGGCTGGCCGGCCGGCTCACCGCCGACGGCGCGCTGGTCCACGGGGTGCTCACCACGCTGGGCGGCTGCGCGCTGATGGTGGTGTGCGCCGCGTTCGTGCCGACGGCCGGCTACCTGGTTCCGCTCTGGCTGATCGGTGGGGCGGCCAACGGCGGTGACAACGTCTTCGCCAACGTGCTCACCGCCCGGCGGGTGCCGGAGGCGGCGCGTGGCCGGGCGTACGCGGTCAACGGCGCGGCCGTGCAGGGCGGCTCGATGGCCGGCCGTCTGATCGGCGGCGCGCTGCTGGCGGTGCTGCCGCCGAGGCCGGTGATCGCCGGCCTGGGCGTGGCCGGCCTGCTGGTGGTCGCCCTGTTCGTGCCGGTCGTCGCCCGGGCGGTCCGGCGGTCCGGGCCCGCCGCGGCACCCGACGACCCGCCGGGTGCGGAGTTGGCCACTCCCACGGCCGCCCGGTGAGCCCTCGGCGGGCGGCGGGGATACGGTCGGGGCATGGCTGAGCGCGTCGCACGTCCCCGGGTCGGGCACATCCAGTTCCTGAACTGCCTGCCGATCTACTGGGGCCTGATGCGCTCCGGCGCCCTGCTCGACGTCGACCTGCACAAGGACTCGCCGGACCGGCTCAACGCCGCGCTGGTCGCCGGCGACCTGGACATCGGCCCGATCTCGAACGTCGAATATCTGCGGCACGCCGACGAGCTGCTGCTCCTGTCCGACCTGGCGGTCGGCAGCGACGGGCCGGTGCTCTCGGTCAACATGGTCTCCACCCGGCCGCTGGGCGAGCTGGACGGCCGCCCGGTCGCGCTCGGCTCGACCTCACGGACCGGCGTGCTCCTGGCCCAGCTGCTGCTCGGTGAGCGGTACGGGGTTCGGCCGGAGTACTTCCGCTGCCCGCCCGACCTGACCCAGATGCTGCTGGAGGCCGACGCGGGGGTGCTGATCGGCGACGTGGCGCTGCGCGCCCTGCACGAGGCGCCCCGCCGGGGCCTCGAGGTGACCGACCTCGGGCAGGCCTGGCGGGAGTGGACCGGCCTGCCGATGGTCTTCGCCGTCTGGGCGGTCCGCCGGGACTTCGCCGCCGCCCATCCCGGCTTGGTCAAGGAGGTGCACGAGGCGTTCCTGCGCTCGCGCGACCTCTGCCTGGCCGAGCTGGACCAGGTCGCCGAGGCCGCGGCCCGGTGGGAGACGTTCGACGCGGCGACCCTGGCGACCTACTTCCGCACGCTGGACTTCTCGCTGGGTGAGCGACAGGTGGCGGGCGTGCGCGAGTTCGCCCGCCGGGTCGCCGCGATCGGCGAGGCGCCGGCGCTGCCCGAGGGCGGCCCGGAGTTCTTCGCCGGCTGACCGACCCCCGGCCCCGCCCGGCCCGGGGCCGTCGGCAGGTCGGCCGGGTCAGACGGCCGGGCGGAGCAGCGCCTTGGTGATCTTCTGGCAGTTCTGCATGCCGTAGTCGTAGCCCATGCCGATCGGGTAGCGGACCATCACGCCCATCGTCCAGGTGTCACCGATGGCCAGGCAGTTGATGTGCATCTCCTGCTCCCGGTCCCGGTTGATCCACCCGTTCTTGATGGCGATCTTCTTCTGTTCGGCGGGCGGGAACGCCTTGCGGATGCCGAAGTCGCCCGGGGCGCGCACCAGCCGCATCTCGTTGAGCAGCCACTTGGTCCACTTCGGCCCGGCGGCCCGACCGTCCTTGATGCACAGGCCCATCCGGGCGGTGTCGCGGGGCGAGAGGTTCGTCCGGCTCCAGCCGCCGTCGGCTGCCGGCTTGCTGTCGGTCAGGTCGCAGATGGCGATCAGTCGCTTGATCGACGGGGACCGGCCGACGGCGTTGTAGAACTGCTCGGCCCGGGTGTTGTCACTGTCCCGGATGATCTTCGTGGCGTCGGCCAGCTTGGCGTCGCTCGGCGTGTCGCCGGCCTCGGCGGTACGCCGCAGGTAGTCGGCCACCACCCACGCCTTGATCATCGATGCGGTGGTGCTGGTCTGCGCCTGGTTCGCCGAGCCGATGAACTTTCCGGTCCGGGTGTCCAGCACGCTCCACGAGTACCAGCCCTTGATGCCGAGGCTGGTCAGCGAGCGGGCCTGGAACGGCAGCGGCGGCAGCGGAGGCGGCGTCGGCGACGGGGTGGGGGACGGGCGCGAGCTGCGGTTGGTGGGCTGGCCGGAGGCCCGACCCTCCGTCGAGGTGGTGCCGGTCCCGCTCGGGGCCGCGGAGGCCAGCGGCGAGCCGGGGACGAAGCGGAGGGAGACCAGCACCAGCCCGACCAGGGTGACCGCGATCGCCCCGACCAGCAGGGGGGTGTTGCGTCCGCGCCGTCGGGGGGCGCGTCGGCTGCCCGCCATCAGAGCGTCCCGGCCGGCTGCTGCGGCGCCTTGGCGGCGGTGCCCGGCTGCTGCGGGGTCACCAGTTGGGTGGCCACGCTGGCGCAGACCTTCGCGCCGTAGGTCAGACCGTTCTCGGTCGGGTACCGCATCATCACTGCGAGGCTCCACTTGTCGGTCACGGCGAGGCAGTTCACGTGCCAGTTGCCGTCGTACTGCAACGGGGTCCAACCGTTCTTGATGCTGACCCGGGTCTGATCCGTGATCGACGAGGGCAGCCCGTCGATGATGCCCCATCGACCGCCGCCGGAACGCTTCTGCTGCTCCTCGACCGTTCCGCGGACCTTCGACATCTCGTCGAGCACCAGCCCGGTCCAGGTCGGCCCGGCGGCCGTGCCGTCGGCGACGCAGTCACCGAGCCGGGCGGCGTCCCGGGGGGACATCTGGGTGAAGCTCCACCAGCCGAGATATCCGGGCACGGTGCCGGGGTGGGTGTCGGTCAGCCCGCACATCGTGATCATCCGGTCGATGTCGGCCGCGCCACCGGCGGCCTTGTAGAGCGCGTTGGCCGCGTCGTCGTTGCTGTCCCGGATGGCGGTGACCACGTTCTCCCGCATGTCGGCCGGGGGCTGCTGGTCGCCGAGTTGCCGGAGGTAGTCCGAGACGATCCAGACCTTGATCATCGACTCGGTCGAGCTGGTCGACGTGAGGTTCGGGGCGCCGGAGATCTCCCCGGTCGCCCGGTCCAGCAGCGCCCAGGAGAAGAACTCTCCGTCGAAGTTCACCGACACCGGGCGGTCGGCCAGGGTGGCCGGGCCGGTGACGGTGTTCTCCGGCACGACCACGCGCTCCGCGGCGCCGTTGCCGGCGACCAGATCGTCGCCGACCAGCCGCGCGTACGCGGTGGGGGCCAGGGCGACGCCGCCGAGCAGGAGGGTGACGGCGGCGAGCACCAGGGCCATGCGGGATCGCATGAGTAGGAAGCTCCAGATGTGGGGGCCGGGGGGCCGGTGGTTGTCCGGATCGGCTGTTCGCCCAGGCCGGGGGAGTGGCCTGCGTCGTGTCGGCGACCGTCGGCGGCACGACCGTTCTGCGCGGAAAGTCTACGTCCGTGGGGGCGACGCGCCAGGGTTCGACGCTCGGTGCGGCGGGTTGATGAGCCGCTATGCCGCGCTTGGGGGGATTCACCTTTGCAAAGTGAGTGATGTCACAGCTGGCCACGTGGCCCGGCTCGCCGGTGACGCTGTGTTCGCGCACCGTTCCGGAGGCCGGAATCCTGTTACACACCTCTGGTGTGTGGGTCGGTGAGCTGTAACACTGGCTGCATGTATGGCAACGACTTCCCCGCGCCGGACGACGCGTCCGGCGGAGGCCTGCTCGGTGAGGTGGAAGCCGCCGAGGCGGCGCTCCGCGAGGCCGCGGCCCGTGCCCGGCGCTTCGGGGCGCCCACTCCCGACGCGGACCTCGACGCCTACTTCGCCGACGTGATCGAGGCCGACCAGAAGATCGAGCCGCGCGACTGGATGCCGGAGGCGTACCGCAGGACGCTGATCCGGCAGATCGCCCAGCACGCGCACTCCGAGATCATCGGCATGCAGCCGGAGGGGAACTGGATCAGCCGGGCGCCGTCGCTCAAGCGCAAGGCGATCCTGCTGGCCAAGGTCCAGGACGAGGCCGGCCACGGGCTCTACCTGTACGCCGCCGCGGAGACGCTGGGCATCAGCCGGGACGAGCTGGTGGACCTGCTCCTGTCCGGCCGGCAGAAGTACAGCTCGATCTTCAACTACCCCACCCTCACCTGGGCCGACGTGGGCGTGATCGGCTGGCTCGTGGACGGCGCCGCGATCGTCAACCAGGTTCCGCTCTGCCGCTGCTCCTACGGCCCGTACGCCCGGGCGATGATCAGGGTCTGCAAGGAGGAGTCGTTCCACCAGCGGCAGGGCTACGAGATCCTGCACGTGCTGGCGCACGGCACCGCGGAGCAGAAGGCGATGGCCCAGGACGCCGTGGACCGCTGGTGGTACCCGTCGCTGGCCATGTTCGGCCCGCCGGACGGCGACTCCACCCACTCCGCGCAGTCGATGGCCTGGAAGATCAAGCGGTTCTCCAACGACGAGCTGCGCCAGCGTTTCGTGGACATGTGCGTGCAGCAGGCGGAGGTCCTCGGCCTCACCCTGCCCGACGAGGACCTGCGCTGGAACGACGAGCGCGGGGCGTACGACTACACCCAGCCGGACTACGACGAGCTGATGCAGGTGATCAAGGGCAACGGCCCGTGCAACCGGCAACGGATGGAGCACCGCCGCCGCGCCCACACCGACGGCGCCTGGGTACGCGAGGCCGCCGCGGCGTACGCCGCCAAGCGGGAGCAGCAGAAGGAGAAGGTCGCCGCATGAGCGAACGCACCGAGCGAGGCGAGGGCCGTGAGGGCATGCCCGGCCAGCACCGCGTGAGCACCGAGCAGCACACCCCGCTCTGGGAGGTCTTCGTGCGGGCCCGGCGCGGGCTGTCGCACACCCACGTCGGCAGCCTGCACGCCCCCGACGCCGAACTGGCGCTGCGCAACGCCCGGGACGTCTACACCCGGCGGCAGGAGGGCGTGTCGATCTGGGTCGTCCCGGCCGCCGCGATCACCGCCTCCAGCCCGGACGAGAAGGACGCCTTCTTCGACCCGGCCGCGGACAAGGTCTACCGCCACCCGACGTTCTACGAGGTGCCGGAAGGGGCGGGCCACCTGTGAGCGCCGATCTCTTCGACTTCGTCCTCGGGCTCGGCGACGACGCGCTGATCGCGGCGCAGCGGCTCGGCGAGTGGACCTCCCGCGCGCCGGAGATGGAGGAGGACATCGCGCTGGCCAACATCGCCCTCGACCAGCTCGGCGCCGCCCGTCTGCTGCTGACCTACGCGGGTGAGCTGGAGGGCGCCGGCCGGGACGAGGACGCCCTGGCCTACCTGCGCGGCGACCGGGAGTTCCGCAACTGTCTCCTGGTCGAGCTCCCCAACGGCGACTTCGCGGTCACCATGGCGAAACTGTTCTTCCTGTCGGCGTACCAGCTGCCGCTCTACGACGCGCTGGCCGGGTGCGGCGACGAGCGGCTGGCGGCGATCGGCGCCAAGGCCCGCAAGGAGTCGGCGTACCACCTGGACCACTCCTCGCTCTGGGTGCGGCGGCTCGGCGACGGCACCGAGGAGTCGCACCGGCGCATGCAGGAGGCCGTCGACCAGGTGTGGCCGTACACCCACGAGCTGTTCGCGGCGGACCCGGCGGCGCCGGTCGATCCGGCCGGCCTGCGGGCCGGCTTCGAGGCGACCGTCGAGCCGGTGCTGACGGAGGCGACCCTGACCCGGCCGGGCGACGGCTTCACGCCGGGCGGTGGCCGCCAGGGCCTGCACACCGAGCACCTGTCGTTCCTGCTGGCCGAGATGCAGGTGCTGCACCGCGCCCACCCGGGGGCGAGGTGGTGAATCCGAGGGAGGCCGCGGCGGCGGTGGTGGACCCGGAGATCCGGGTGATCACCATCGACGAGCTGGGCATCCTGCGGTCGGTGGAGACCGATCCGGCCACCGGCCGGGTCGTCGTCACCATCACCCCCACCTACACCGGCTGCCCGGCGATGGACGTGATCCGCGCGGACGTCCGCCGGGCGCTGGCCGCGGCCGGCCACCCCGACGCCGAGGTCCGCACGGTCTACAGCCCGGCCTGGAGCACCGACTGGATCTCCGATTCCGGTCGGGCCAAGCTCTCCGCCGCCGGCATCGCCCCGCCCGCCCCTGTCGCCCGGCCGAACGTGGTGCCGCTGACCCTCGCCGTGCGCTGTCCGCGTTGCGGTTCCCCGGAGACCGAGCAGGTCAGCCGCTTCGGCTCGACCGCCTGCAAGGCGCTCTGGCGCTGCCGTTCCTGCTCCGAACCGTTCGATCACCTGAAGGCGCTGTGACTGTCACCATCACCCGCCCGGTCCGTCGCCGGCCGGCCTTCCACCCGCTGAGCGTGACGGCCGTCGACCGGCTCACCGACGACGCCGTCGCGATCACCTTCGCCGTGCCGCCGGAGCTGCGGGAGACCTTCGCGTTCTCCGCCGGCCAGCACCTGACCCTGCGGCTGCCCGGCGAGGCCGCCGCCGACGGCGGGGACGTGCGGCGGTCGTACTCGATCTGCTCGACCCCGGACGACCTGGCCCGGCACGGCCGGCTGCGGATCGGGGTGCGGGAGATCCCCGGCGGGGCCTTCTCGGCGTACGCCTGCGGCGCGCTGCGGCACGGCGACACCGTGGAGGTGCTGCCCCCGCTGGGGCACTTCACCACGGCGTTCGCCTCGGACCGGGCCCGGCACTACGGCGCGGTGGTCGCCGGCTCCGGCATCACCCCGGTGCTGTCGCTGGTCGCGACCGCGCTGGCCGTCGAGCCGGCCAGCACCTTCACCCTGGTGTACGGCAACCGCACGGCGAACACGGTGATGTTCGCCGAGGAGTTGGCCGACCTCAAGGACCGCTATCCGACCCGGCTGCACCTGGTGCACGTGCTGAGCCGCGAGCAGGGCGAGTCGCCGCTGCTCTCCGGCCGGATCGACGCCGAGCGGCTGACCCGGCTGCTGGAGACGGTCGTTCCCGGCGACACCGTGCAGGAGTGGTTCCTCTGCGGCCCGTACACGATGGTGGTGGACGCCCGGGCGCTGCTGACCGGCCGGGGTCTGCCGGAGTCGGCGGTGCACACCGAGCTGTTCCACGTCGACGCGCCGCCGGAGCCGGTCCGCCGCCCGTCCGACGAGCCGGGCGCCGGCGCCGAGGTGACGATCGTGCTGGACGGCCGCTCGTCGAGCTTCACGATGGGCCGCGACGAGCGGGTGCTGGACGCCGCGCTCAAGGTCCGCGGCGAGCTGCCGTACGCCTGCAAGGGCGGGGTCTGCTCGACCTGCAAGGCCAAGGTCGTGGTGGGCGAGGTGACGATGGCTCGCAACTACGCGCTGGAGCCGGACGAGGTGGCCGCCGGCTACGTGCTGACCTGCCAGTCCAGCCCGACCACCGACAGGCTCACGGTCGACTACGACGCGTGAGGTTTAGGGCGGCGGCAGTGTGTCGTCACACCTGGTTGCTTCCCCGGCGACCCGACCACAACCTCCCGCCGCCTTTGCTCTGCTGCTGCGGACGCGACACCTGCCTTGACCAGGCGATTCCTGATTGCTGGCGCGGCGCGCCCCGGGATGGACTATCACGGTAGGTGACTGTTGCGCGGGTGGCAGCAGAGCAAAGGGTGGGCGGGGTATGGGTGGGCCGGGGCGCTTGGTCACGGAGAGTGCTGGAGTGTCGGTCGGGGCCGCCCGCCGCCGAGGAGGTCACATCCGGGTGGGCGCGCTTCATGGGGGCGGGCCGGGCGACGTAGGCTCGGGGGCGTGACGGTGAGCCGGGAGATCGACGACATCCTGCAGCGCGGCGCGGACGGCGGGCGGATCACGCCCGAGGAGGCCCTGCTGCTCTACACCGAGGCGCCCTTCCACGCCCTCGGCGAGGCGGCCGACGCGGTGCGCCGGCGGCGCTATCCGGACAACATCGTCACCTACCTGATCGACCGCAACATCAACTACACGAACGTCTGCGTGACGGCGTGCAAGTTCTGCGCCTTCTACCGCGCGCCGAAGCACTCCGAAGGGTGGACCCACCCGACCGAGGAGATCCTGCGGCGCTGCGGCGAGGCGGTCGAGCTGGGCGCCACCCAGGTCATGCTCCAGGGCGGCCACCACCCGGACTACGGCGTGGAGTACTACGAGGAGCTCTTCTCCTCGGTCAAGCAGGCGTACCCGCAGCTGGCCATCCACTCGATCGGCCCGAGCGAGATCCTGCACATGGCCAAGGTCTCCGGGGTGAGCCTGGACGAGGCCATCGCCCGGATCAAGGCCGCCGGGCTGGACTCCATCGCCGGGGCGGGCGCGGAGATGCTGCCCGAGCGACCGCGCCGGGCGATCGCCCCGCTCAAGGAGTCCGGCGAGCGGTGGCTGGAGGTCATGGAGCTGGCCCACCGGCAGGGGGTCGAGTCGACCGCCACCATGATGATGGGCACCGGCGAGACCGCCGCCGAGCGGATCGAGCACCTGCGGATGATCCGCGACGTGCAGGACCGCACCCGGGGCTTCCGGGCCTTCATCCCGTGGACGTACCAGCCGGAGAACAACCACCTCAAGGGCCGCACCCAGGCCACCACCCTGGAATACCTGCGGCTGGTCGCGGTGGCCCGGCTCTTCTTCGAGACCGTGCCGCACCTCCAGGCGTCCTGGCTGACCACCGGCAAGGACGTCGGCCAGCTCGCCCTGCACATGGGCGTCGACGACCTGGGCTCGATCATGCTGGAGGAGAACGTGATCTCCTCGGCCGGCGCCCGGCACCGCTCCAACCTGCACGAGCTGATCGGCATGATCCGCACCGCCGGCCGGATCCCGGCCCAGCGGGACACGCTCTACAACCGGCTGGCCGTGCACCGGACGCCGGCGGACGACCCGAGCGACGACCGGGTGGTCTCGCACTTCTCCTCGATCGCCCTGCCGGGCGGCGGAGTGGGCAAGGCCCTCCCGCTGGTCGAGGCGCGCTGACCGCTCAGGTCACAGCCGGGGAACGGTTTGCGCGTGGGGGCTGGTGCCCGCCGCCCGGGGTCGCTAACGTGCCCGCTCGTAACGCCGTTGCGCGGCCCTGACCAGGGACGGACGGCGACACAGGTCCTCCATCGGCCCAGGCGGGCCGTTCACATAACGCACGGCAGTCGGGAGCGGGACGGTTTCGTCCCGCTCCCGCTGTGTCCTCGACGGAGCGTCGACGGATCCCGGCCGGTTCGACCGGCTCGGCCGGCGGAACGGGTGGGGGAAATCCGGACGGCGGTCCTGGCGTGGCGGGACCGGCTTCGATAGCGTCCCTCGGGTTCCGCACTTTCCCGTCCCTTACCCCGGGGGATCGATGATCTTTGTAAACCGCTCGGCGCTGGCGCGTGCCGGTGCCGCAGCCCTGCTCGCCGTGGGCGGCCTCGCCGTCGCGACCACACCCGCCGCCGCCGCACCGGCGCCGACCGTCCCCGCGCCCGCCGGCGCCGCAGCCGGTGGCGAGGCCGACCTGGCCCTGGTGCCGCTCAGCACGAAGCTTGCGGTGGGCGTCCGGGAGGCCCGGGCCAAGCCGTTCAAGTTCACCGTGGACAACACCCGTGGCGCTGCCGACGCCCGCGACGTGACGTACACGGTGGACATCAGCAACCTGGATCCCGACCGGGTCGGCTACCTGCTGGACCCGGACTGCGCCGTCGCCCGGGACGGCGACAGCTTCACCTGCCCGCTCGGCGACCTGGCCGGCGGCACCAGCGAGGACTTCGCGATCCCGCTGTTCAGCACCGGCGGCAGGGGCGACGCCGGCAGCCTCACCGTCACCATCGGCTCGGCCACGGCCGACCAGGAACTCGGCGACAACACCGTCGACCTGGACATCGAGGTGACCGAGGCCGGCTACGACCTGACCGCCTGGGCCCAGGACGTCTACGCCGACGCGGTGGTCGACGGCGACGACGCCGGCGAGAACGCCCTGCGCGGGGTCCGGCCGGGCGACACCGCGCCGCTGGACTGGTTGGTCTACAACGCCGGCAGCCGGGCCACGACCGGGGTCTTCTACGGCATCACCCTGCCCGCCGGGGTCACCTTCGCGGAGCTGCCGGCCGGCTGCGTACGCCAGGAGATCGGCGGGCTCGCCCAGGCGTTCTGCCAGGACGACGCCGTCGTGCTGCGGCCTGGCGAGTTCTACACCGACACCGTGCGGGTGACCGTCGACGCGCGGGTCGACGACCCGGTGCTGCGGATCGGCAACCTCTTCGCCGTCGGCCTGGACGGCGTCTCGGCCGGCCGGGCCAAGGAGCAGCCGCGGGTCGCCACGAAGGCGCAGCGTCGCGCCCTGGCCGAGGTGGACGAGGGGGACAACAGCACGGTCTTCGACGTCTTCGTCGACCTCTCCGCCGAGCCGACCCCCGGCCCGACCGGTCAGCCGACGCCGACCCCGACCGCGACGGCGACTCCGACGACCGCCCCGACCGCCTCACCGACCGTGGCGCCGACCGGGCAGCCGTCCGCGTCCGCCACGACCCCCGGCGCCGGTGGTGACGGCGGCGGCTCCGGCTCCGACGACGGTGGGCTGCCGGTGACCGGTGTGCAGGCCGGCCTGATCGGCGGCATCGGCCTCGCGGTGCTGGCCGCCGGTGCGGCGCTGCTGCTGCTCGCCCGGCGTCGCCGGGTGGTGCTGGTCACCCCGGGTGACGAGACGCCGACCGACTGATCCGTACGCGGAGAGCGGGGGCGCGGTGGTCACCACCGCGCCCCCGTCCGCGTCCCGGTGACCCACCGGGCGTACGGGCGCGGGCGGCTGGCAGAGTGGAGGGGTGAGCCGTACCCCGCAGGGCCAGCGCGCCAGCCTGGACAAGTCTCCGCACGAGGTCGCCGCGATGTTCGACGGCGTGGCGGCTCGCTACGACCTGACCAACACGGTCCTCTCCTTCGGGCAGGACCGGTTCTGGCGCCGGGCCACCCGGGCCGCCCTCGGCCTGCGCCCCGGTGAGCGGGTGCTGGACGTCGGCGCCGGCACCGGTGTGTCGACCGAGGAACTGGCCCACTCCGGCGCGTACGCGGTCGGCGCGGACCTCTCGCTCGGCATGCTGCACGCCGGCAAGCGGAGCCGGCCGCAGGTTCCGCTGCTGGCCGGGGACGCGCTGCGGCTGCCGTTCGCCGACGCGAGCTTCGACGCGGTGACCATCTCCTTCGCCCTGCGCAACGTGTCGGACACCGACGCGGCGCTGCGCGAGCTGGCCCGGGTCACCCGGCCCGGCGGTCGGCTGGTGGTGTGCGAGTTCAGCACCCCGGTCAACCCGGCGTTCCGGACCGTCTACCTGTCGTACCTGATGCGTTCGTTGCCGGCGGTGGCCCGCGCGGTGTCCAGCAACCCCGACGCGTACGTCTACCTTGCCGAGTCGATCCAGGCCTGGCCGGACCAGCGGGCCCTAGCGGCGCGGATCGGCGCGGCCGGCTGGGGTCGGGTCGGCTGGCGGAACCTGACCGGGGGAGTGGTGGCGCTGCACCGCGCGACCCGCGACTGATCCGACCCGCGGATGAGAGTTACCTGGATATCCTGCGTGATTTGACGCGGTTGTCCACTTTGCGCCCGTAAGCTCGGGCGCATGACGCGAGCAGACGAGGCGCCCGGCGCGACGGACGAGGACGCCGCCGAACTCATCGCCCAGCTCCGCGCGCTGGCCGGCGCCGATCCGGCCGACGTCCGCCAGGTGGTCGCCGAGGTGCTGGGCGCGTTGGACCGGGCGGCCGGGGGCGCGCTGCGTGAACACCTGCCGGAGTCGATCCGGATCGACGCCGGACTGGACCCGGTGACGCCCCGTCACGGCTGACGCCGCAGTGGACGCTCACCCGCCGTCACCTCGCCCGGTTAGGCCCACCTAACCCGGCCCGCATATGACGTCGGTCATAGACTCCAACCCGATCGGCTTGTGAAGCATTTCACGAGCATGCGGGAGGAGGCGCAGATGACCGCGGTGGAGAACGACGCCGACGTGATCGTCGTGGGCGCCGGTCCCGGAGGATCGGCGACCGCATACCACCTGGCGCGGCACGGCGTACGCGTGCTGCTGCTGGAGAAGACCGAGTTCCCCAGGGAGAAGGTCTGCGGCGACGGGTTGACCCCGCGCGCCGTACGTCAGCTCATCCGGATGGGCGTGGACACCTCGCCCGAGGCCGGTTGGCTGCACAACAAGGGCCTACGGGTGATCGGCGGCGGGGTACGCCTGGAACTGGACTGGCCCGACCTGGCCAGCTTCCCCAACTACGGCCTGGTCCGCACCCGGCTCGACTTCGACGACCTGCTCGCCCAGCGTGCGGTCGCCGCCGGGGCGAAGCTGCGGACCGGCGTGAACGTGCTGGGCCCGGTGCTCGGCGCCGACGACCGGGTGGTCGGCGTGCAGGCCGAGGTCGGCCCGGACAAGGAGCCGGTCAGCTTCCACGCGCCGCTGGTGGTCGCCGCGGACGGCGTCTCCGGCCGGTTCCCGCTCGCCCTCGGGCTGGCCAAGCGGGAGGACCGGCCGATCGGCGTCGCGGTCCGCCGCTACTACAAGTCACCGGCGAAGCACGACGACGACTACCTGGAGTCGTGGCTAGAGCTGCGGGCCAAGGGCAGCGACGCGCTGCTGCCCGGCTACGGCTGGATCTTCGGCCTCGGCGACGGTCGGGTGAACGTCGGCCTGGGCGTGCTGAACTCCTCGGCGGCGTTCGGCAAGACGAACTACCGGCGGCTGCTCACCGACTGGTTGGCCAACACCCCGCAGGACTGGGGGATGACCGACGAGACCAACGCGGAGGGGCCGATCCTCGGTGCCGCGCTGCCGATGGGCTTCAACCGGGTCCCGCACTACACCCGAGGGGTGCTGCTGGTCGGCGACTCCGGCGGCATGGTCAACCCGTTCAACGGCGAGGGCATCGCGTACGCGATGGAGTCCGGTGAGCTGGCGGCCGAGGTCGCCGTGCAGGCGCTGGCCCGGCCGGCCGGCCCGGAGCGCGAGCGGGCGCTGATGGCGTACCCGCAGGAGCTCAAGGCGCGGTTCGGCGGCTACTACCGGCTCGGCGGGATCTTCGTGAAGCTGATCGGCCGGCCGGAGGTGATGCGGATGGCGACCAAGCACGGCATGCCGCACCCGTTGTTGATGCGCTTCGTGCTCAAGCTGCTGGCCAACCTGACCGACCCGCGCGGCGGGGACGCGATGGACCGGGTCATCAATGCGATGACGAAGGCGGCCCCGGCCGTGTAGCGCGAGGAGTGAGCTTGCGAGCCCCGCAGTCGCAACCCAAGAGGGTGCCGTGTAGCGCTGGCACCGCCGCCGTCCCGGCGCGCGGAGAGATCGACCCCCGCTGACGGAGGTCACGAGGGACGTGAATAGTGTGATTTTGGTCAAGCACCGAGGGCAGGGAAGGACGAGCAGGAGACAACGATGACGCTCTCGCCTTACGCACCGATCATCGGGCTGTTCGCCCTCGCCGCGGCGTTCGCGCTGTTCTCGGTGGGCGCCGCCCGCTTCGCCGGTCCCCGGCGGTTCAACAAGGCCAAGCTCGAGGCCTACGAGTGCGGCATCGAGCCGAGCCCGCAGCCGGTGGGCGGCGGCCGGTTCCCGATCAAGTTCTACCTGACGGCGATGCTCTTCATCGTCTTCGACATCGAGATCATCTTCCTCTACCCCTGGGCGGTCTCGTTCGACGCCCTGCCGATCTTCGGCTTCGTGGAGATGGTCATGTTCATCGTCGCGGTCTTCGTCGCATACGCCTACGTCTGGCGGCGCGGCGGCCTGGACTGGGACTGAGGGAGGTACGTCAGATGGGCATCGAGGAGAAGCTCCCCGCCGGCGTCCTGCTCACCTCCGTGGAGAAGCTGGTCAACTGGTCGCGGAAGTCGTCCGTCTGGGGCGCCACCTTCGGCCTGGCCTGCTGCGCCATCGAGATGATGGCCGCCGGTGGTCCGCACTACGACATGGGCCGCTGGGGCATGGAGGTCTTCCGGGCCTCGCCGCGGCAGGCGGACCTGATGATCGTGGCCGGCCGGGTGAGCCAGAAGATGGCGCCGGTGCTGCGCCAGATCTACGACCAGATGGCCGAGCCCCGCTGGGTCATCTCGATGGGCGTCTGCGCCAGCAGCGGCGGCATGTTCAACAACTACGCCATCGTGCAGGGCGTGGACCACGTCGTCCCGGTCGACATGTACCTCCCGGGCTGCCCGCCCCGGCCGGAGATGCTCATCGACGCGGTGCTCAAGCTCCGCGAGAAGATCATGTACGAGCCGCTGGGCGCGAACGGCCGCAAGATGCTCGAGGCCCGCAAGGCGCGCGGTGACGTCCCCGTGGTCCCGTACGGCTCGATGCCGTCGTCGTACCGCAACGACAAGGCCCGGCGTGCCGAGTGGACCAAGGCGGTCCGCGAGGGGCGCGAGGAGCAGCTCCGGATCGAGAACTGGATGAAGGCGCAGAACCACCTCCACCCGTCCGGGGGTATCAAGTGACCGCACCGAACGACAGGAACGACAACGCGGGGGTGCCGGTACCGGTCACCCCGGCCGGCGCGAGCAGCACCGCCCCCGCCGAGTACCCGCCGGCCAGCCCGGCCGGGCGCGGCATGTTCGGCACCCAGGGCAGCGGCGACGTCTCCGGCTTCGGTGGCCTGGTCCGCCAGCGCAAGCCCGTCGAGGGGAGCCCCCGGCCGTACGGCGGCTACTTCGACGAGGTCCGGGACGCGCTGGAGGAGGCGTACCCGCAGTTCGGCGAGGCGATCGAGAAGGTCGTCGTCGACCGGGGCGAGCTGACCCTGCACGTCCGTCCGGAGCGGATCGCCGAGGTCTGCCAGGTGCTGCGGGACGACATGGCGCTCCGCTTCGAGCTCTGCTCCTCGGTGTCCGGCGTGGACTACCTGGGCGCCGACGAGCGGCGGCTGCACGTGGTCTACCAGCTCACCTCGATGACCTACCGGCGGCGGATCCGGCTGGAGGCCGCCGTCTCCCCCGAAGCGCCGCACCTGCCGAGCGTCACCGCCGTCTACCCGACCGCCGACTGGCAGGAGCGGGAGGCGTACGACATGTTCGGCGTCGTCTTCGACGGCCACCCCAACCTGACCCGGATCCTCATGCCGGACGACTGGGAGGGCCACCCGCAGCGCAAGGACTACCCGCTGGGTGGTGTCCCGGTGGAGTACAAGGGCGCCGAGATCCCGCCGCCGGACCGGAGGAGGTCGTACCAGTGACGACGTCGAACTACGCCACCGAGCGCGAGACCACCGAGGGCAAGGTCTTCACCGTCACCGGTGGGGACTGGGACCAGGTCGTCTCCGGCACCGACCCGATCAGCGACGAGCGGATCGTGGTCAACATGGGTCCGCAGCACCCGTCCACGCACGGCGTGCTGCGGCTGATCCTGGAGCTGGAGGGCGAGACGGTCCGGGAGGCCCGCTCGGTCGTCGGCTACCTGCACACCGGCATCGAGAAGAACCTGGAATACCGCAACTGGGTCCAAGGCTCGACGTTCGTGACCCGGATGGACTACCTCTCCCCGATCTTCAACGAGACGGCGTACGCGCTCGCGGTGGAGAAGCTGCTCGGCATCACCGACGACATCACCGAGCGGGCCAACACCATCCGGGTGCTCATGATGGAGCTGAACCGGATCTCCTCGCACCTGGTCTGGCTGGCCACCACCGGCATGGAGCTCGGTGCGATCAACATGATGCTGTACGGCTTCCGCGAGCGGGAGTACATCCTCGAGATCTTCGAGATCATCACCGGCCTGCGGATGAACCACGCGTACGTCCGCCCGGGCGGGGTGGCGCAGGACGTGCCGGACGACGCGATCGTCAAGATCCGCAAGTTCCTCGACCTGATGCCGAAGAAGCTCAAGGAGTACGAGAACCTCCTCTCCGGCCAGCCGATCTGGCTGGAGCGTACGCAGCACGTGGCGGTGCTGGACGTGACCGGCTGCCTGGCCCTGGGTGTGACCGGCCCGGTGCTGCGCTCGGCCGGGCTGGCCTGGGACCTGCGCAAGACCATGCCGTACTGCGGCTACGAGAGCTACGAGTTCGACGTGCCGACGCACACCGACGGCGACGTGTGGGGCCGCTACCTGGTCCGGCTCGCCGAGATCCGGGAGTCGCTGAAGCTGGTCGAGCAGGCGCTGGACCGGTTGAAGCCCGGCCCGGTGATGGTGGCCGACAAGAAGATCGCCTGGCCGGCGCAGCTGGCCATCGGCGTCGACGGCATGGGCAACTCGCTGGAGCACGTCGCCAAGATCATGGGTCAGTCGATGGAGTCGCTGATCCACCACTTCAAGCTCGTCACCGAGGGCTTCCGGGTCCCGCCGGGCCAGGTCTACGTGGCCGTCGAGTCGCCCCGCGGCGAGCTGGGCGTGCACGCGGTCTCCGACGGCGGCACCCGACCGTACCGGGTGCACTACCGGGAGCCGAGCTTCGTCAACCTCCAGGCCCTCCCGGCGATGGCCGAGGGCGGCCTGATCGCCGACGTGATCGCCGGCGGCGCCTCGCTGGACCCCGTGATGGGTGGTTGTGACCGATGAGTTTTTCTGAGACGACGCGGGAGCGGGCGCGGGAGATCATCGCCCGGTACCCGGCCGACCGGTCCCGCTCGGCGCTGCTGCCGCTGCTGCACCTGGTCCAGGCCGAGGAGGGGTACGTCTCCCCGGCCGGCGTGCAGTTCTGCGCCGAGGTGCTCGGCCTGAACAAGGCGCAGGTCGGCGCGGTGGCGACCTTCTACACCATGTACAAGCGCAAGCCGACCGGTGACTACCTGGTCAGCGTCTGCACCAACACGATGTGCAACGTGCTGGGCGGCCAGGAGGTCTACGACACCCTCGCCGAGCACCTGGGCGTCGGGCACGACGAGACCACCGACGACGGCCAGATCACCCTGGAGCACGCCGAGTGCCTGGCGGCGTGTGACTACGGCCCGGTGATGACCGTCAACTACGACTTCTTCGACAACGTGGACCCGCAGGGCGCGCTCGGCGTGGTCGAGGAGCTGCGGGCCGGCGGCCGGCCGATGCCGACCCGCGGCGCCCGGCTCTGCACGCTGAAGGAGATGGCGGTCCAGCTGGCCGGCTTCGCCGACGAGCGGGACGGCGCGGTCGCCGACGGCGGACCGGGCGAGCCCACGCTGCGCGGCCTGCGCCTGGCGCAGCAGCACGGCATCTCGGTGCCCGGGTACGACCCGAACACCCCGATCCGCAGCAAGGCCGAGGCCGACAAGGCCGCCGCCGAGGCCAAGGCGAAGGCGGAGGCCGCGAAGCCGGCCCCGGCCGCCGCCCCGGCCAAGGGCGGCGACGGCGCGGCCACCCCGGTGCACGACGCCGGCACCTCCCAGCCGGCGGAGAAGACGGGCGACGGCGCCTCCGCCCCGACGGTTCCCGGGTCCGCCCCGGCCACCTCCGGAGCCGCCGAGCCGGCGAAGCCGGAGCAGATCGGCGGCAGCAGCACCGCCCCGGACGTCAAGGCGCCGGACGACAAGTCGCCGCAGGTGCGTACCGCCGAGACCCGGCAGCCGGACGCGAACACCGCCGTGGCGGACGCCCCGGGCACCAAGGTTCCGGTGGACACCACCGCCCCCGCCCCACGCGACGCCCAGGCGGCCGAGGCCGCGGGCGCGGCGGCGAACGCCCCGGCCGGTGACGGCAAGCCCGCCGGCGACGAGGCCGGGGCGCAGGAGCGCAACCTCAAGGAAGCGGAGTCCGGGACGGGTGCCAACGGCGCCGACCCGGCGGTCGCGAGCGAAACGGGGGTCCAGAAGTGACCACTCCTCGGCCGGAGACCCTGGCCAGGCTGACGCCGGTGCTCACCAAGCGCTGGCTGTCGCCGGACGCCTGGCAGCTCGGCACCTACGAGAAGCTGGACGGCTACGCCGCGCTGCGCAAGGCCCTCAAGGCCCACCCGGACGACCTGATCCAGCTGATCAAGGACTCCGGGCTGCGCGGCCGGGGCGGCGCGGGCTTCCCCACCGGTCTCAAGTGGGGGTTCATCCCGCAGGGCGACGGCAAGCCGCACTACCTGGTGGTGAACGCCGACGAGGGCGAGCCGGGCACCTGCAAGGACCTGCCGCTGATGACGCACGACCCGCACGCGCTGGTCGAGGGCGTGATCATCGCGTCGTACGCGATCCGGGCCAGCCGGGCGTACATCTACATCCGTGGCGAGGCGGTGCACGCCGCGCGCCGGCTGCGCAACGCGGTGCGTGAGGCGCAGGCCAAGGGCTACCTCGGGCGCAACATCCTCGGCAGCGGCTTCGACCTGGAGCTGGTGGTGCACTCCGGCGCCGGGGCGTACATCTGCGGCGAGGAGACCGCGCTGCTGGACTCGCTGGAGGGCTTCCGCGGCCAGCCCCGGCTGCGCCCGCCGTTCCCGGCGACCCACGGCCTGTACGCCAGCCCCACGGTGGTGAACAACGTCGGCACCATCGCCAGCGTGCCGCCGATCGTGCTGGGCGGCGCCGACTGGTGGAAGACCATGGGGACCGAGAAGTCCTCCGGTCCGATGATCTACTCGCTCTCCGGCCGGATCGCCAACCCCGGCCAGTTCGAGTGCTCGATGGGCGTCACGCTGCGCGAGCTGATCGAGCTGGCCGGCGGGATGCAGCCCGGTCACCAGCTGCGGTTCTGGACCCCGGGTGGGTCGTCGACGCCGCTGCTGACCGCCGAGCACCTGGACGTGCCGCTGGACTTCGAGGGAGTGGCGGCGGCCGGCTCGATCCTGGGCACCACGGCCACCCAGATCTTCTCCGACCAGGACTGCCCGGTGTACGCGACCTACCGGTGGCTGGAGTTCTACCACCACGAGTCGTGCGGCAAGTGCACCCCGTGCCGCGAGGGCAACTACTGGATGGTCCGGGTCTACCGGCGGATCCTCGCCGGCCAGGGCACCCACGAGGACCTGGACACCCTGCTCGACACCTGCGACAACATCCTCGGCCGCTCGTTCTGCGGTCTGGGTGACGGTGCGACCAGCTCGGTGACCTCGTCGCTGAAGTACTTCAAGCAGGACTACCTCGACTACATCGAGGGACGTACCGCGCCGAAGCTGTCGGACAAGTCTCTGGTGGGAGCCCACTAATGACCGACGTAGCCAAGCAGACCGAGACCGTCACCCTCACCATCGACGGCGTCGAGGTCACCGCCGAGAAGGGCGCCCTGCTGATCCGGGTCGCCGAGCGGATGGGCACCGAGATCCCGCGCTTCTGCGACCACCCGCTGCTGGCCCCGGCCGGCGCCTGCCGGCAGTGTCTGGTGGAGGTGGAGGGCCAGCGCAAGCCGGTCGCCTCCTGCACCCAGACCGTCGCCGACGGCATGGTGGTCCGCACCCAGCTCTCCTCCCCGGTCGCCAAGAAGGCGCAGGAGGGGGTGATGGAGCTGCTGCTGATGAACCACCCGCTCGACTGCCCGATGTGTGACAAGGGCGGCGAGTGCCCGCTGCAGAACCAGGCGATGTCCACCGGCCGCACCGACTCGCGCTTCCACGAGCACAAGCGGGAGTACCCGAAGCCGCTGCCGATCAGCACCCAGGTGCTGCTCGACCGCGAGCGCTGCGTGCTCTGCCAGCGCTGCACCCGGTTCTCCGAGGAGATCGCCGGCGACAAGTTCATCGACCTGATGGGCCGGTCGTCCGCCGAGGAGATCAACATCTACCGGGACGACGCGTACGGCGAGGAGGGCGACTCCGGGGATGTCCCGTTCAACTCGTACTTCTCCGGCAACACCGTGCAGATCTGCCCGGTGGGCGCGCTGACCGGCTCGCAGTACCGGTTCCGGGCCCGCCCGTTCGACCTGGTCTCCAGCCCCAGCGTCTGCGAGCACTGCTCGGCCGGCTGCGCCCAGCGCACCGACTGGCGGCGTGGCAAGGTGCTGCGCCGGCTGGCCGGCGACGACCCGCAGGTCAACGAGGAGTGGAACTGCGACAAGGGCCGGTGGGGCTTCCAGTACACCCGCGCCTTCGACCGGATCACCACCCCGATGGTCCGCGACGAGAGCACCGGTGAGCTGCGCGAGGCCTCCTGGAGCGAGGCGCTGACCCGGGCCGCGGACGGGCTGCGCGACGCCCGCGACTCCGGCCACGGCACGGCGGTGCTCACCGGCGGCCGGCTGACCGTCGAGGACGCCTACGCGTACGCGAAGTTCGCCCGGGTCGCGCTGCACACCAACGACGTCGACTTCCGGGCCCGACCGGTCTCCCGCGAGGAGGCCGACTTCCTGGCCAGCAACGTCGCCGGGATCACCGACGTCACCTACGCCGACGTGGAGAACGCCTCGGCCGTGGTGCTGGTCGGCCTGGAGCCGGAGGAGGAGTGCCCGATCCTCTTCCTGCGACTGCGCAAGGCGTACCAGAAGAAGAAGCTGAAGGTGTACGCGATCGCGCCGTTCGCCAGCCGCGGGCTGGAGAAGCTCGGCGCGAAGCTCGCCCGGGTCATCCCCGGCGAGGAGGCGCAGGTCCTGGCCGAGCACGAGACGGTGACCGAGGCGCTGAGCGCCGAGGGCGCCATCCTCTTCGTCGGCGAGCGGCTGGCCACCGTCCCCGGTGGGCTCTCCGCCGCGGCGGGCATCGCCCGGCGTACCGGGGCGAAGCTGGCCTGGGTGCCGCGGCGCGCGGGTGACCGCGGCGCCGTCGACGCGGGCTGCCTGCCGAACCTGCTCCCCGGTGGCCGGCTGGTCACCGAGCCGGCCGCGCGGGCCGAGCTGGGCGAGGCGTGGGACATCCCGGCCGGGGTGATCCCGAGCCAGGCCGGTCGGGACACCGAGGGCATCCTCACCGCCGCCGCCAACGGCCAGCTCGGCGCGCTGGTGGTGGCCGGTGTCGACCCGGCCGACCTGGCCGACCCGCGGCTGGCCGAGACGGCCTTGGACGCGGTGCCGTTCCTGGTCAGCCTGGAGCTGCGGATGACCGCGGTGGCCCGCCGGGCGGACGTCGTCCTCCCGGTGGCGCCGGTGGTGGAGAAGGCCGGCAGCTTCCTGGACTGGGAGGGCCGGCTGCGCCCGTTCGACGCGGTGCTGGAGACGGCCGCGATGACCGACGGGCGGGTGCTGGACGCCGTCGCCGCGCTGCTGGACGTCCGGCTCGGCACCGGTGACGTGCTGAGCGTCCGCCGCGAGCTGGGCGCCCTGCCGCCGACCCGCCAGCACCGACCGGCCGCGCCGTCGGTCGAGCCGACCGCCGTGCCGCACGCCGGGGCCGGCGAGGCCGTCCTGGCCACCTGGCACCAGCTGATCGACCTGGGCAGCCTCACCGACGGCGACGAGCACCTCGGCGGCACCGCCCGCCCGGCGGTGGCCCGGCTCGGCAAGGGCACCGCGGAGGCGCTCGGCGTCGCCGACGGCGACCCGGTCACGGTGGGCACCGACCGGGGGGCGCTGACCCTGCCGGCGGCGATCACCGAGATGCCGGACGGGGTGGTCTGGCTGCCCACGAACTCGCCCGGTTCGACCGTGCGGCGCAGCCTCGGGGCCGCGTCCGGCGCGCTGGTGAAGGTCTCCGCCGGCGCTACCGGCGGGCCGGCCGTTCCGGCCGGACGTGTCGCGGCGGACGAGACCGGTCGCCCGGGTCCGCTCCTCAACACCGGGGGTGTGGCCCAGTGAGCCCCGCAGTCGCGAACGAAAGGTGGGCCCAGTGAACGCGCTCTACCTGGCGCAGGACCCGACCCTTGCCGACTTCGGCAGGGACCCGTGGTGGCTGGTCCTGATCAAGATCGTCTTTGCCTTCGTCTTCGGCCTGCTGGCCACCCTGCTCGGCGTCTGGTTCGAGCGCCGGGTGGTCGGCTTCATGGCGGTGCGGCCCGGCCCCAACCAGGTCGGCCCGTTCGGCCTGCTCCAGACCCTCGCCGACGGCCTGAAGATGGCGTTCAAGGAGGACATCCTCCCGCGCAGCGCGGACAAGGTCGTCTACTTCTTCGCGCCGGTCATCTCGGTGGTCTGCGCGGTCACCGCCCTGTCGGTGATCCCGTTCGGCCCGATGGTCAGCATCTTCGGCCACCGGACGCCGCTGCAGGTCACCGACGTCCCGGTGGCGGTGCTGGTGCTGCTGGCCTGCTCCTCGCTGGCCGTCTACGGCGTCGTGCTGGGCGGCTGGGCCTCCGGCTCCACCTACCCGCTCCTCGGCGGCCTGCGCTCCAGCGCCCAGATGATCTCGTACGAGGTCGCGATGGGGCTGAGCATCGTGGCGGTCTTCATGACCGCCGGCACGATGTCCACCAGCGGCATCGTCGCCGCCCAGGGGGACGCCACCCAGCTCAGCGTCGGCGGGTTCGACATCCCGGCCCCCGGCTGGTACGCGATCCTGCTGCTGCCCAGCTTCATCATCTTCTTCATCGCCATCGTCGGTGAGACGAACCGGGCGCCGTTCGACCTGCCCGAGGCGGAGTCGGAGCTGGTCGCCGGCTTCATGACGGAGTACAGCTCGCTGAAGTTCGCGCTCTTCATGCTCTCCGAGTACGTCGCCATGGTGACCATGTCCGCGGTCACCACGACGCTCTTCCTGGGCGGCTGGCGGGCCCCCTGGCCGATCACCCTGTGGTCGGGCGCCAACTCGGGTTGGTGGCCGATGCTCTGGTTCTTCGGCAAGGTGCTGGCCCTGGTCTTCGTCTTCGTCTGGCTCCGCGGCACGCTGCCCCGGCTCCGCTACGACCAGTTCATGCGCTTCGGCTGGAAGGTCCTGCTCCCGATCAACCTGGTCTGGATCCTGGTCCTGGCCGGGCTGCGCTCGATCGAGGACTGGCAGTCCCGGGACCGGCTGCTCGCCACCGCGATCGGCGCCGGTGTGCTGCTGCTGGCCACCCTGCTGTGGCCGAGCCGCCGCCGGGAGCCGAAGCCGACGGTCCAGGAGCAGGTCAACAGCCGTCCGCACGGCAGCTTCCCGCTGCCACCGATGGACCTGCAGGTACCACCGAGCCCGCGCACCAAGCGCGTGGTCGCCGAGCGGGAGCCGGCCAACGTCGCCGCCGGCTCGGACTCCAGGGAGGTGTGACGTGGGCGCGATCACCGGAACGTTCAAGGGCTTCGGGGTCACCTTCTCGCACATGTTCAAGAAGGTCGTCACCACCGACTACCCGTTCAAGCCGCCGACCCCGGCGCCGCGCTACCACGGGCGGCACATCCTGAACCGGCACCCGGACGGGCTGGAGAAGTGCATCGGCTGCGAGCTGTGCGCCTGGGCCTGCCCGGCCGACGCGATCTACGTCGAGGGTGGCGACAACAGCGAGGAGCAGCGCTTCTCGCCGGGCGAGCGGTACGCCAGCGTCTACCAGATCAACTACGCCCGGTGCATCTTCTGCGGGCTCTGCATCGAGGCCTGCCCGACCCGGTCGCTCACCATGAGCAACGAGTACGAGCTGGCCCGGGACAACCGGCAGGACCTGATCTTCACCAAGGAGCAGCTACTGGCGCCGCTGCTGCCCGGGATGGAGCAGCCGCCGCACCCGATGCGCCTGGGTGAGAGCGAGAAGGACTACTACATCGGGGCGCTGACCAACCCGGGCACGTCGGCCGGTGCCGAGCACGCGGCCAACAACCCGGGCCGGTACCAGGTGGAGGAGCACCCCGGCGTGACCTTCCCCGGTGCCGAGCAGCACGCCCAGCGGGCGGCGGCGGCCAAGGGAGAGAACGCATGACCACGTCAACGGTGCTCGCCGCGGCGAACCAGGTGCCCACCGGCGAGGCGGTGACCTTCTGGATCCTCGCCCCGCTCGCGCTGCTCGGCGCGATCGGGATGGTCTGGGCCCGCAACGCCGTGCACTCGGCGCTCTTCCTGGTGCTGACCATGCTCTGCCTGGGCGTCTTCTACGTCCTCCAGGCCGGGCCGTTCATCGGCATGGTGCAGATCATCGTCTACACCGGCGCGATCATGATGCTCTTCCTGTTCGTGCTGATGCTGGTCGGCCGGGACTCGTCCGACTCGCTGATCGAGACCCTGCGCGGCCAGCGGGTCGCCGCGGTGGTGCTCGGCCTCGGCTTCGCCGGCCTGGTGGGCAGCGGCCTCTACCGGGCGCTGGACGGCGTCCGGGCGGCCGGCCTGGAGCAGGCCAACGCCGAGGGCAACGTGCAGGGCATCGCCCGGCTGCTCTTCACCAAGTACGTCTTCGCCTTCGAGCTCACCTCCGCCCTGCTGATCACGGCGGCGGTCGGCGCGATGGTGCTGGCGCACGTCGAGCGGCGCAAGGAGGACCGGATGGACCAGATCGCCACGATGAAGGCCCGGTTCCGCCCCGGCAACTACCCCGGCCCGAAGCCCGGCCCGGGCGTCTTCGCCACCTCCTCCTCGGTGGCCACCCCGGCCCTGCTGCCCGACGGCCGGCAGAGCGAGCGGAGCACCCCGGAGATCCTGCCGGTGCGCGAGCTGACCGCCGAAGAGACGACCCTGAAGGGGACGGACCGATGACCCCCGACTACTACCTGGTGCTGGCCGCGGTGCTCTTCACCATCGGCGCCGTCGGCGTGCTGGTCCGGCGCAACGCCATCGTGCTGTTCATGTGCGTCGAGCTGATGCTCAACGCCGCGAACCTGACGCTGGTCACCTTCAGCCGGATCAACGGTGACCTGAACGGCCAGATCATGTCGTTCTTCGTGATGGTGGTGGCGGCCGCCGAGGTCGTGGTCGGCCTGGCGATCATCATGTCGATCTTCCGGACTCGACGCTCGGCGAGCGTCGACGACGCCAACCTGCTGAAGTACTGAGGGGCAACCGGTGGAAGAGATTCTGACGTATGCGCAGGCCGAGCCCGCAGGAACCGTCGCCTACGCTCCGGCGGGTGGGCTGCTGGGCAGCGTCTGGCTGCTGGTGGCGATCCCGCTGGTCAGCGCGGCGATCCTGCTGCTGCTCGGCCGGCGCGCCGACCGGTGGGGGCACTGGCTGGGGGTGGCCGCCGTCGGCGCCGCCTTCGTGCTGGGCCTGACCTACTTCTTCCAGCTGCGCGGCCTGGAGAACAAGTCCGTCGAGCGGAGCCTCTGGCAGTTCATCGCGGTCGGCGACTTCAAGGTCGACTTCGGGATGCTCTTCGACCCGCTGGCGGCGGTCTTCGTACTGCTGATCACCGGGGTGGGCTTCCTGATCCACCTGTACGCGGTGGAGTACATGGCGCACGACGAGGGCCGGCGACGGTTCTTCGCGTACTTCAACCTCTTCGTCGCGGCGATGCTGCTGCTGGTGCTCGGCAACAACTACGTGATGCTCTACTTCGGCTGGGAGGGCGTCGGTCTGGCGTCGTACCTGCTGATCTCCTTCTGGTACGAGCGGCCGAGCGCCGCCACGGCCGGCAAGAAGGCGTTCCTGATGAACCGGGTCGGCGACGCCGGCCTGGCCATCGGCATCTTCATCATGTTCGCCACCCTGGGCACCACGCAGTACGACGAGGTGTTCAACGGGGTGGGCGCGCTGGCCGGCGGCACGGTGCTGGCCCTCGGGCTGCTCCTGCTGCTCGGCGCCACCGGCAAGTCCGGCCAGTTCCCGCTCCAGGCGTGGCTGCCGGACGCGATGGAGGGCCCGACCCCGGTGTCGGCGCTGATCCACGCGGCCACCATGGTCACCGCGGGCGTCTACCTGATCGCCCGCTCCAACCCGATCTTCTCGGCCAACTCCACCCTCCAGCTGGTGGTGGTGAGCGTCGGCGCGCTGACCCTGCTGATCGGCTGTGTCATCGGCGCCGCCAAGGACGACATCAAGCGGGTGCTGGCCTGGTCGACGGTGAGCCAGATCGGCTACATGTTCCTCGGTGTCGGCCTGGGCGGCGCGGCGTACGCGCTGGCCATCGTGCACCTGCTGGCGCACGGCTTCTTCAAGGCCAACATGTTCCTCGGCGCCGGCTCGGTCATGCACGGCATGCACGACCAGGTGGACATCCGCCGGTTCGGCAACCTCTCCAAGTACATGAAGGTCACCTGGTTGACCTTCATGATGGGCTGGCTGGCGATCATCGGCATGTTCCCCTTCTCGGGCTTCTTCTCCAAGGAGCCGATCATCGTGGCCGCCTTCGAGCGGGAGGGCTGGACGGCCTGGCTGTTCGGCGGGGCGGCGCTGCTCGGCGCCGGGCTCACCGCCTTCTACATGACCCGGCTCTTCGTGCTCACCTTCCACGGCCCGGCCCGCTGGACCGAGGACATCGAGCACCCGCACGAGTCGCCGAAGCTGATGACCATCCCGCTGATCCTGCTGGCGATCGGCTCGGTCGCCGCCGGTTTCCTGCTCTCCACCTCGGTTCCGGACTGGCTGGAGGCCACCGCCGGGCTCGGGGTCCAGGAGAAGGGGCACGAGGCGGTCCTCGCCCACTGGCTGATCACCACGCTCTCGCTGCTGGTCACCGTGCTCGGCGCCGGGCTGGCCTGGGCGCTGTTCCGCAACGGCACGGCCACCGCGCCGCAGCAGGCCGGCGTGCTGGTCACCGCCGCCCGGCGCAACCTCTACGTCGACGCCTTCAACGAGGCGGTCTTCGAGAAGCCGGGCATCTTCCTCACCCGGGCGCTGGTCTTCCTCGACAACCGGGGGGTGGACGGGCTGGTCAACGGCCTGGCCGCCGCGGTGGGCGGGGGCTCCGGCCGGCTCCGGCGGCTCCAGACCGGCTTCGTGAGGTCGTACGCGACCTCGATCCTGACCGGCGCGCTGCTGGTGGTGGCGGCGTTCCTGGCCGTGCAGGCGGGGTGGCTGGCGTGATCGACCTCAACGCGCCCGCCACCGCCGGCGGACCATGCAGTGACGACGGAGGTAAGGCCGCATAATGTCCAACTTCCCGTTCCTCTCGGTGCTGACCGTGGCACCGCTGGTCGGCGCCCTGGTGGTGGCGCTGCTGCCGCGCCGCAACCCGGAGCTGGCCAAGCAGGTGGCCTTCGGCTGGTCGCTGCTGGTGCTGGTCCTCTCGGTGATCATGTGGATCACCTTCCAGGCCGGCGGTGACCGGTTCCAGTTCCGCGAGTCGTACCCGTGGATCCCCACCTGGGGGGTCCGCTTCACCTTCGCGGCGGACGGCATCGCGCTGGTCATGCTGATGCTGATCGCGATCCTGGTGCCGCTGGTGATCCTGGCGTCCTGGCACGACGCCGAGCACTCCAAGCGGTCGGTGCCGGTCTACTTCGCGCTGCTGCTCATCCTCGAGTCCACGATGATCGGCGTCTTCGCCGCCGCCGACGTCTTCCTGTTCTACGTGTTCTTCGAGGTCATGCTGGTGCCGATGTACTTCCTCATCGGCAGCTACGGCGGCCACCAGCGGCAGTACGCGGCGGTGAAGTTCTTCCTCTACTCCCTGGTCGGCGGCCTGTTCATGCTCGCCGCGGTGATCGGCCTCTGGGTGGTCGGCGGACGGACCTTCGACTGGAACCAGCTGGTCAACGCCGACATCGCCACCGGCACCGCCCGCTGGCTCTTCCTCGGCTTCTTCCTGGCCTTCGCCATCAAGGCGCCGTTCTTCCCGTTCCACACCTGGCTGCCGGACGCCGGTCGCGCGGCTCCGGCCGGCGCGGCGGCGCTGTTGGTCGGCGTGCTGGACAAGGTGGGCACGTTCGGCATCCTGCGCTACTGCCTGCCGCTGTTCCCGGAGGCGGCCAGGTGGTTCGCCCCGTACGCGCTGGCGCTGGGCCTGATCGGCATCATCTACGCGGCGCTGCTGGCGGTCGGCCAGAACGACCTGAAGCGACTGGTGTCGTACACCTCGATCGCCCACTTCGGCTTCATCGGGGTCGGCATCTTCGCCTTCACCACCCAGGCCGGCACCGGCGCGGTGCTCTACATGCTCAACCACGGGCTGGCCACCGGCCTGCTCTTCCTGGTGGTGGGCATGCTCATCGCCCGCCGCGGCTCGGCGATGATCAGCGACTTCGGCGGCGCCGGCAAGCTGGTGCCGCTCCTGGCCGGCGTGCTCTTCTTCGCCGGTCTGGCGTCGCTGGCGCTGCCCGGCACCGCGCCGTTCATCTCCGAGTTCCTGGTGCTGCTCGGCACGTTCACGGTGAACAAGCCGGTCGCGGTGATCGCCACGCTGGGCATCGTGCTGGCCGCGGCGTACGTGCTGTGGATGGTGCAGCGCACCACCCAGGGCACGCTCAACCCGGCGCTGACCGAGGTCGACGGCATGCGGCGTGACCTCAACCTGCGCGAGAAGGCGGTGGTGGCGCCGCTGATCGCGCTGATCGTGCTGCTGGGCTTCTACCCGAAGCCGGTCACCGACGTGATCAACCCCGCCGTCCAGGCCACGATGCAGGACGTCGGCAAGACCGATCCCGCCCCCGAGGTCGGCACCGTCCAGGAGGCCAACCGATGACCGAGCTGAAGTTGCCGTCGATCGACTACGCGGCACTCTCGCCCATTCTGATCATGCTGGGCGCGGCGCTGGTCGGCGTGCTGATCGAGGCGTTCGTGCCGCGCCGGCACCGGCACCTCGTCCAGCTGCTCTTCGCGCTGGCGGCGGTGCTGGGCGCGCTGACCATGGTGGTGCTCAACTCCGACGACCGGCTGCTCACCGCCGCCGGGGCGATCGCGATCGACGGGCCGACCCTGTTCCTCCAGGGCGCGATCCTGATCCTGGCCGCGATGGCGCTGCTGCTGATCGGTGAGCGGTCGGTGGAGCGGGGTGGGTACTTCGTGGCCCAGGCCGCGGTGACCGCCGAGTCGGTGGACGACCGGCGGCAGGCCGAGGGCGCCAACGGGGCCACCGAGGTGTACCCGCTGACCACCTTCGCCATCGGCGGCATGCTGATCTTCGTGGCGGCGAACGACCTGCTGACCATGTTCATCGCCCTGGAGGTCTTCTCCCTGCCGCTCTACCTGCTCTGCGCGCTGGCCCGTCGCCGGCGGCTGCTGAGCCAGGAGGCGGCGATGAAGTACTTCCTGCTGGGCGCGTACTCCTCGGCGTTCTTCCTGTTCGGGGTGGCCCTGGTCTACGGCTTCACCGCCGGCGTCCCGGGCCGGTCGGCCGGGGTCGACTTCGCCACCATCCACGCGGCGGTCGGCACCTCGCCGGCCAGCTCGGTGCTGCTCTTCGCCGGCATCGCGCTGCTCTCCATCGGCCTGCTCTTCAAGGCCGCGGCGGCGCCGTTCCACGTCTGGACGCCGGACGTCTACCAGGGCGCGCCGACCCCGGTGACCGGCTTCATGGCCGCCTGCACCAAGGTCGCCGCGTTCGGCGCCCTGCTGCGGGTCTTCCACGTGGCATTCGCGGGCGCCGCGTGGGACTTCACCCCGGTGCTCGGCGCGGTGGCGGTGCTGACCATGCTGGTCGGCGCGGTGCTCGCGGTGACCCAGACGGACATCAAGCGGCTGCTGGCCTACTCGTCGATCGCGAACGCCGGCTACCTGCTGGTGGGCGTGCTGGCCCCGTCGAAGGACGGCCTCTCCGGCACGATGTTCTACCTGGCCGCGTACGGCTTCTCGGTGCTCGCCGCGTTTGCCGTGGTGACCCTGGTCCGGGACGCCGACGGCGAGGCCACCCACCTGTCCCGCTGGGCCGGGCTGGGCCGGCGGTCGCCGTTCTTCGCGGCGGTCTTCACCTTCATCCTGCTGGCCTTCGCCGGTATCCCGCTGACCAGCGGCTTCACCAGCAAGTTCGCGGTGTTCGCCCCGGCGCTGGACGCCGGTCAGGCGTGGCTGGTGATCGCCGGTGTGCTGACCAGCATGGTGCTGGCCTTCCCGTACCTGCGGGTCGTGGTGATGATGTGGCTGTCCGAGCCGGGCGAGTCCACCCCCACGGTGGCCGTGCCGGGCGGGCTGACCGCCGCCGCGCTCATGATCGGCGTGGCCGCCACGCTGATCCTGGGTGTCGCTCCGGCGCCGCTGCTGGACCTGGCGTCCGGTGCCGCCGAATTCGTCCGATGACAGGGATCGACCAGGCCGGGGGCCGGCACGCCGTGGGCGTGCCGGCCCCCGGCCCGTCCGCCCCGTCCGGGGTCGACTCGAACGGGTGTGGCATGGTTGAAGGCGTGGTGAATCCGGCTGGCGAGCGTTCAGATGCCACCGGTTCCGACGACCGTCGGGGCCGGTCGGGCAGGGGTCAGTTCGGCGCGCTCGGCCTGCACCTGGCCGATCCGGGCGTCGAACGCTCGGTGCTCGGTCTGCTGGACGACGTCGAGGGTGCGCTGCGGGCCGGCGTGGCCAGCGCCGACCCGCTGGTGACCGAGGCCGCCCGGCACCTGGTGGAGGCGGGCGGCAAGCGGTTCCGGCCGCTGCTGGTGGCGCTTGGCGCCCAGTTCGGCGACCCGACCGGTCCGCAGGTGGTGCCCGCCGCAGTGGTGATGGAGCTCACCCACCTGGCGACGCTCTACCACGACGACGTGATGGACGAGGCCGCGGTGCGGCGGGGCGCCCCGAGCGCCAACTCCCGCTGGACCAACTCGGTGGCCATCCTGGTCGGCGACTACCTCTTCGCCCGGGCCGCCGACATCGCCGCCGACCTGGGCCCCGAGGCGGTACGCCTCCAGGCGCGCACCTTCGCCCGGCTGGTGCACGGGCAGATCGCCGAGACCGTCGGCCCGCGCGACGGCGAGGACCCGGTCGCCCACTACCTGCACGTGATCGCCGAGAAGACCGGTTCGCTGATCGCCACCTCCGCCCGCTTCGGCGGCATGTTCGGTGGGGCGGCGCCGGAGCACGTCGAGGCGCTCGCCGGTTACGGCGAGACGATCGGGGTGGCCTTCCAGCTCTCCGACGACCTGCTGGACATCGCCAGCGAGTCGACGCAGTCCGGCAAGACGCCCGGCACCGACCTGCGCGAGGGCGTGCCGACCCTGCCGGTGCTCTACGCGCTCGCCTCGGACGACTCGGACGCGGCCAGCGTACGGCTGCGGGAGATCCTGGCGACCGGTCCGCTGGTGGACGACGCCCTGCACGCCGAGGCGCTGGGCCTGCTCCGGGAGAGCCCGGCCCTGAAGCGGGCCCGGGAGACCGTCCGCAGCTACGCCGAGGACGCCAGGGCGCAGCTGGCCCCGCTGCCGGACACCCCGCCCCGCCGCGCCCTCGAGTCCCTCTGCGACTACATCGCCGACCGCACCAGCTGACCCACCGCGCGCCCTGCGCGCCGGTCAGGGGCGGGCCAGGAGGCGGCTGCCGGTGAGCATGAACAGGGCGGCGAGGAGCATCGCGGCGGCGGCAGCCGCCCACATCACCGGGTAGCCGAAGGTGTCGGCGAGGGCGCCGAGGCCGAGCGGACCGAGGCAGCCGCCCGCGTACACGCCGGTCTGGGTGATCGAGGTGGCGGCGGCCGGGGCCTGCGGGTGGAGCCGGACCACGGCGAAGTTCATCAGCCCCGGCCAGGCCCAGCCCAGGCCGAAGCCGAGCACCACGCCGGCGACCAGCGGCACCGGGCCGGCCATCGCGAGCAGGGCCAGCCCGCCCGCGCCGACCACGAGCATGCCGGCGATCAGCGCCACGTGGCCGCTCTCCCGCCGGTCGGCCAGCCAGCCGGCGCCCACCCGGGCCGCCACGCAGACCGCGCTGCCCAGGGTGAGGGTGAGACCGGCCAGGGCCGGGGAGAGACCACGGGTGGCCGAGGAATCCACCACGAAGGTGCCCAGCGCGTTGGCGGCGGCCGCGGCCAGGGTGGCGGCCACCCCGACGACCACCAGCGCCACCGTCGCGCGCCCGCCCCGCCCGCCGCTGCGCCGCCGCGTCGCCGCCGGCTCCCGCCCGGGTACGACCGCCAGGGCGGCCAGCGCCCCGACGGCCGCCGCCACGAAGGCCCACCGCCAGCCGACGGTCAGCGCCACGGTCGGTACGGCCGCCCCGGCCAGCAGGGTGGAGACCGGGATCGCGGCCTGCTTCACCCCGAACGACAGCCCCTGCCGGCGGGCCGGCACGTGCGCGGCCAGCGCCGCGTTGCTGGCCAGCTGGCCGAGCGCGTTCGCTCCGGCGCTCAACCCGAGCAGGACCACGAGCACCGGGTACGACCGGGCCAGTCCCGCCACCGCCAGCAGCGAACCGGCGGAGAGCAGGATGCCGGCGCGGGCCACCACGGCCGGGCCGTACCGCTCGACCAGCGCCCCGGAGGGCACCGAGGCCAGCGCGCTGACGCCGAAGTAGACGGAGACGGCGAGCCCGAGGCCCGCCGGGCTGAAGCGCAGGTCGTGGCCCATCTGCACGGCGAGGCCACCGACCAGGAAGATTGGGACGACGCAGGCGATGGTGACGGCGATGGCGCCCGCGCTGGCCCGTACCGGGCGGGGCGGCGCGGACCCTGCGGGGGTGGCGAGGGCGGTGTCGGTCATGGTCCCGCCAACCTACGCGACGCCCGGTTGCCGCACGCATCGTGTCCGCCGGAGTACGCATGGTGGGCGGCGGTCTGGCATCCTCGACCCGAACAGGCATTTCGCACTCGGCCCCTTTTTCATATGGTGTAAGTCCCTGGCCGGCGGAGGTGGTTGTGCGCGACCCCTTGGCGGAACCTTCGGATCTCATCCGAAGTGTGTCCCGCGCGCTTCGTGTGCTCGAGTCGGTCGGCCGCGCCCCGAAGGGGCTGACCGTCAAGCAGATCGCGCGCCGCTGCGAGCTGACCGTGGCCACCACGTACCACCTCGTCCGCACCCTGGCCTACGAGGGCTACGTGATCCGCCGGGAGGACGGGACGTACATCGTCGGGCTGGAGATCGCCGACCGGTACCGGGAGCTGGTGACGGCGTTCCGGGGGCCGCCCCCGGTCGGCGACTGCCTGCGCCGGGCCGCCGGGGAGACCGGCTACAGCCACTTCCTCGGCCGTTTCGTGGGCGGCCAGGTGGCGATCACCGCGACCGCCGAGGGGCACCGCTCACCCCACCTGGAGGACCTGGTCCCCGGCTTCGACGAGGGCGCGCACGCCACCGCGCTCGGCAAGGCCCTGCTGGCCACCCTCACCCCCGACCAGCGGCTGCGCTACCTGCGCGAGTACGGCATGCGGCCGTTCACCACCGCCACCCTGACCAGCGGGGATGCGTTCGAGGCGGACCTGGCCGCCGGTGACCGGCGGGGCATGCAGCTGGAGCTGGGGCAGTTCCGGCAGGGCGTGGCCTGCGCGGCGGTGCTGGTCGCCCCGGACAAGGACATGGAACGCCGGCTGGTGCTCGCCTGCGCCCTGCCGGCCAGCGAGATGATGACCTCCGCCCGGGTGGTCCGGGCCAAGCTGCTCACGGTCGCCCGGTCGGTCGCCGACGCGGTCGCCGCCGACACCTGACCCGGGACGATCCGGGCTCGCGGCTGAACCGCGCGGCGTCGGCGTACGTATGCAGGGGTGGATTCATCGCCGGACTCGCCGCCGGAAGCGAGGAGACCGCCATCAGCGACCACGACGCCCAGCTGCTGCGCGCGCTGCACGACGAGCACGCGGAGGCGCTCCTGGCGCACGCCCTGCGGCTGGTCAACGGGGACCGGACCCGGGCCGAGGACCTGGTGCAGGAGACGCTGCTGCGGGCCTGGCGCCACCCCGAGTCGCTCGACCCGCGCCGCGGCTCGGTCCGCGCCTGGCTGTTCACCACCGCCCGCAACCTCGCCATCGACGCCTGGCGGCGCCGGTCCAACCGGGTCGGTGAGGTCTTCACCGACCAGCTGCCCGAGCGGGCGGGGACGGTGGACGAGGCGGAACGCGCGGTGGAGGCGTGGACGGTGGCCGAGGCGCTGAGCCGGCTCAGCCCCACCCACCGGGACGTGCTGGTGGAATGCTTCTACCAGGGACGGTCGGTGGCCGAGGCCGCCGCGCGGCTGGGCGTGCCGCCGGGCACGGTGAAGTCCCGTACGCACTACGCCCTGCGGGCGCTGCGGCTGGTCCTGGCGGAGATGGGGGTGACCGGATGACCCGCTGCGAGTTCGCCCACGACGACGGCGCGTACGTGCTGGGCGCCCTGGCCCCCGCCGAGCGGGCCGCCTACGAACGGCACCTGGCCGGCTGCGCGTCCTGCCGGGAGGCGGTCGCCGAGATCGCCGTGCTGCCCGGGCTGCTGGGCCGCCTCGACCCGACCGCGCTGGCGGAGTTCCTGCCGCCGCCCGAGGAGGACACCCGGGTGCCCGCGCTGCTCGCCGCCGCGACCGAACGTCGGCGCCGCGAGCGGTCCCGCACCCGCCGACGGTACGCCTCGACCGCGCTGGTCGCCGCCGCCCTGGCGCTCCTGGCCGGGCTGGGCGTCAGCGCCGTGCTGCGACCCGCGCCGGCCCCGGCGCCGACCGTCCGGGCCGTCCGGATGGTGTCCATGGTGCCGGTGTCGACGGGCGCGCCGGTGCACGCCGAGATCGGCCTCACCGGCACCGACTGGGGCACCGAGGTCACCATGCACTGCGGGTACGACGCCACGTCCGGCTATCACAAGGCGTACACGTTCCGGCTGGTGGCGCACGGCCCGGACGGCGCGACCGAGCAGATCGGCTCCTGGCTGGCGGCCCCCGGCGACGACGTACGCCTCACCGGCGCGACCCGGTTCACCGACGCGGAGCTGGTCCGGCTGGAGCTGACCCGCGCCGACGGCACCCCCGTCCTCGGCTACGACGTCGGCTGACCCGCCCCGGGCCACGTCGGTCAGCGGGCGGCGGGGACCGGTTCGGGGGTGGCGCGGGCGGCGGCCCGGGTGCGCCGGCCCTGGCGCAGGGCGTCCACGGTGAAGACCACCAGGGCCAGCCAGACCAGCGCGAAGCCGGCCAGCCGGGCCGGCGGCATCGGCTCGTGGAAGATCAGCACCCCGCAGCCGAGCTGGAGGATCGGCGCCAGGTACTGCAACATGCCGAGGTTGGTCAGCGGCAGCCGGTTCGCCGCGCCCGCGAAGAGCAGCAGCGGGATCGCGGTGGCCGCACCGGCCCCCACCAGCAGCGCGGTGTGGCCCGCCGAGAGGTGCCCGAAGGTGGCGTCGCCCCGCCACCCCAGCCAGCCCAGGTACGCCAGCGCGGGCAGCGCCAGCACCGCCGACTCGACGAAGAGTCCCTCGGCGGCGGGCAGCCCGAGCCGCTTCTTGACCAGCCCGTACCCGCCGAAGCTGAAGGCCAGGGTGAGCGCGAGGTACGGCAGCCGGCCGTAGTCGACGGTCAGCACCACCACCGCGACCGTGCCCACCCCGAGCGCCGCCCACTGCGCCGGGCGCAGCCGCTCGCGCAGCACGAACACGCCGAGCAGCACCACGACCAGCGGGTTGATGAAGTAGCCGAGCGCGGTCTCCACCACCCGGTCGGAGTTCACGCCGTAGATGTAGGTGCCCCAGTTGACCGCGATCAGCAGCGCCGCCGCGACGATCCCGGCCAGCGCCCGGGGGCGGCGGGCCAGCGCGCGCAGGAAGCCGACGTTGCGGGCGGCGGCGAGCAGCAGCGCCACGAAGAGCAGCGACCAGACCACCCGGTGGGCGAGGATCTCCACCGGTCCGGTCGGGCGCAGCCGCTTGAAGTAGAGCGGGAAGAAACCCCAGAGCAGGTACGCGCCGAAGCCGTACAGGTAGCCGAGACGGAGCTGGTTCACTCCTCCACCGTAAGTGGCGAGGCGGGGTCGCGCTCCTTGCCGGTGAGCGGGCTCACCGATGCCGGCTCCCGCCGGTCGAGCTGCATGAACCGGTCCGGGGCGACCGGGGTGAAACCGATCCTCCGGTAGACGTCGTGCGCGTCGGCGGTGGACAGCAGGATCCGGCGTACGCCCAGCTCGGTCAGGTGGTCGCGGACCGCGCCGGCCAGCCAGGAGCCCAGCCCCCGACCCCGCTGCTCCCGGTCCACGTAGACGTCGGCGAGCCAGGCGAAGGTGGCCTCGTCGGTGACCACCCGGGCCACCGCCACCTGGACCCCGTCACGGGGCCGGTAGACGCCGTACCCGATCGAGCCGGCGAAGGCCCGCTCGACGGTGGCCCGGTCCCGCCCCAACGCCCAGTACGCGTCGGTGCAGAGCCAGTGGTGCACCCGGGCCAGGTCGAGCCGGTCCGGGTCGGTGCTGAGCTGATAGCCGTCGGGGCGGGTCAGGGAGTACACGCGCTCCACGCTAGCCCCGCCCCGACGGGCCGTCAGTCCCGGTCGAGGACCGCTCCGAGGATCCAGGTGACCACGCTGACGAAGAGCGCGCCGAGGACCGCGGCCGGCCAGAAGCCGTCCACGTGGAACGGCAGCCCGGCCTCGTCGGCGATGAAGCTGGTGAGCAGGAAGAGCAGGCCGTTGACCACCAGCGCGATCAGGCCGAGGGTCAGCAGGTAGAAGCCGCAGCCGACCGTCTTGATGATCGGCTGGAGCACCGCGTTGACCACACCGAAGATCACCGCGACGAGCACCAGCGTGGTGACCGTCTCGGTGGCCGAGGTGGAGTCCAGTGAGATGCCGGGGATGAGCAACGTGGCGAGCCAGAAGGCGAACGCGGTGGCCGCCAACCGGATCAGAAGACCCTTCAGAAAACCCATGGCGGGGATCGTGCCACGGACCGGCAACCGGCGGGAACCTCAGAAGATCACCGATTTCAGCGCCGGGCCGGCCGGCCGATCACCTGCGACTCGATCGGGGTCGGGGAGAGCAGCGCCCAGCGCAGCGCCCGCCGGTTCACCACCGCCACCATGTCCTCCCGGATCCGGGTCAGCCAGTCGGCCGTCCCGCCCAGGCCGAGCGCCGTGCCGGCCAGCGCCGCCTCGGCCCGGTCCAGCGGTTGCAGCACCGCCAGGTCGGCCCGGGCCAGCGCGTCCACGTCCGCCGCAGTCAGCTCGTCCCGGACGACCAGGGTGGACCGCCAGGCCGGCCCGGGCGCCGGGTCGGCCGGCACCGGCCCGACGTCCAGCACCAGCAGCAGCGGTCGCAGCGACGTGCCGGCGGCGTCACCCACCGGCCGCCCCGGTGGCAGCACCGGGATGGTGCCGGAGGTGGCGGCCACCCCGCGGACGAACGGCTCCCAGAACCGGGGCCGCCCGGTCTGCACCACCACGGCCGCGCCCAGCGCCATCGCCCGGACGGTGATCAGCTGCGCGGCGCGCAGGCCACCGACCAGCAGCACCCGGGTGCCCTCGGGCCGGAACAGCCGTACCGTGACCGCGCCACCGTGCCGGTTGGCGCCCACCATCAGCCCGGCGTCGCCGAGGGTCAGCTCCGCCGGCCCGTCGCCGTCGTGGCCCGCCCCGGGAGCGGCGGCCAGCGGCAGGGTGGCTGCCAACCCGGCCAGTTGCTCGCCGTCCAGCCGGCGCACCTCCGCGCCCAGCTCGGCGGCCGAGCGGCGCAGGACCTGCGCGGCGGCGGCCAGCTCCCCCGGGGTACGCGCGGCGAGCCGCACGGTCAGCCCGGTCCGCCCCGCGCCCGTCCCGGTACGCGGGCCGGCGCAGAGCGACACGGTGGTGGCGGTGGCCGGCGTCACCAGCACCCGGCTCACCAGGTGCGCCCCGGCCGGTTCCCCCTCGGCCGGCAGCCGCACCCGGAAGCAGCTCTGGAGCAGCTCGCCGGTGCGGACCGCCTGCCAGGACTCGCGTACCGGTGTCCCGTCGTCGTGGTGGGCGAGGTCCGCGACCGCCCGCAGCGCGGCGGGCGCGCCCAGCGGCCGGGCGGCGGACGGCCCCAGCCGCCGGACGATCCGCCGGACGGTGCCGGAGAGCGCCCGGCGCAGGTCCTCGTCCGACCAGCCGTCCACCCGCAGCACCCGGACGGCGAGCAGCGCCCGGCTGTGGCCCGGCAATCGGCCGTCGGTGAGCTGCCGGTAGGAGGTGCCCGCGGTGCCCTCGGCCGCCGAGGGAGCGGGTGCGGGCGCCGCGCCGAGCAGGAGCTGGACGCAGACCGGTGGGCTCTCCGCCGACACCGGCGGCAGCAGCGACGCCGGCCCGGGCAGCACCCGACCGCCACCGCCCAGCAGGTCACCCGGGTCGCCCACCTCCAGCAGCGCGGTCAGCCCGGTCGGGTCGTCCAGCACGGCCGCCGGACCGCCGGCCAGCTCCACCGCTCGCACGACGGCGCCCGGCGCCACCAGGTCCACCAGCTCCGCCGCCCCGGCCGACGGCAGGGCCCGGCGCCGGGCGAGCCGGGCCACGGCCACCCCGAGCCACCCGGCCAGCGGTCGGCCGCGCAGGCGTACCCACCAGGCGCAGAGCAGGAGGAGGGCGGCCACGCAGGCCAGGGCCACCACCCCCGCGCCCCGGCCGAGCGCGGCCAGCGGCAGGGCGAGGGCCACCTGGGCGGCGACCACCCGGCCGGTGCGGCCCGGCGCCCGGCGGTCGGTGACAGTGGGCATCCACCGTGGCGGCAGGGACTGCCGGGTGGGCGTTCGTGCCGGGTCGCCCGTCGTGGTCGCCGTCACCGCGTCTCCTCCGCTCGTCACCCGGTCGCCGGCTCATCCTAGGCGGGTGAGCGTGACGGAGGGGGCACGCATTGTCCACAGAAGAGGCCACAGGGGTAGCAGAACCGCGACCAGGCCGCTACCGTCAGCGACGAGTTCTGCCGGTCGACCTCCCGTCCCCTCCTGGTCGACATCCGCGACGGGTCGGGCTCCATCAGGGACAGTCGCCGGCAGTCGACGACGACAACGGGAAGCGAGGTGCGTGCGGGTGGCCGAGACCCAGGCGGAAGCCGTGGTGATGCAGCAGACCGCCGCGAAGTTCGAGCAGGTCGACCAGTCACTGCAGAGCATGTTGAGCAGCCTGATGGCCGAGCTGGAGGTGTTGCAGCAGGCCTGGCGGGGGGCCGGTGGACGTTCCTTCGAGCAGGTCAAGCAGCAGTGGTCGCAGGACCAGGCCGCCCTCGCGCGGGCCCTGCGCGAGACCGCGGGCGCGATCCGCACCGCGGGTCGGCAGTACGACGTCTCGGACACCGAGGCGGCCAGCCGGGTCGCCGGCACCAACCGCGGCATCCAGTTGCCGCTGTGACCCACCGGGGGAGGAAGATCCGATGAACGACGGTGTGCTGGTCGTCAACTTCGCCGCGCTCCAGCAGGCCAGCGCGGACATCCAGAAGGCGCTGAACACGCTCGACAGCCAGCTCGGGCAGTTGGAACGGGACGCCGCGCCGCTGGTGGCGAGCTGGGCCGGCGAGGCGCGCCAGGCGTACGAGCAGCGGCAGACCCGCTGGCGCTCCGCCTCGCAGGACCTTCAGTCCATGCTGCGGGACATCAAGCTCGCGGTGGACGACTCCGCGAACGACTACCTCGACACGGAGAAGCGGAACGCCGGCCTCTTCCAGTGAACGCCGCGCGGCGGCGTCGGGCCCTCCCGCCCGACGCCGCCGTCCGCGCATCCGGCCCGCCCTCCGGGTGCCCGTGCGCCTGGCTCAGGCGGGTCGCCAGCGGCGGCGGGCGCCGCGGGGCAGCACCACGGCCAGCAGCACCACGGCCACCGAGACCGCACCGCCCGCGGCGGCCAGCAGCACCGCCCGCTCCCGGGCCGCCGCCCGACGTCCCCGCTGCGCCGCCAGGGCCGGGTCCGGCCGCTCCCGGGGCAGCGCCGCGGCCACCGGCGGCGCGCCGGCACCCCCGCCGGTCTCGGTGACCGCCCGGTACGGGTTCAGCACCCCAGCGCCGTAGTCACCGCGCCGCCCGGTCCCCGGCGCGGGGTCGGCGCTGGCCAGGATCCGCCGGCTCACCTGGGCCGCGGTCCAGTCCGGGTGGTACTGGCGCACCAACGCCGCGGTCGCGGCGACGAAGGGCGTGGCGTAGCTGGTCCCGTCCGCCACCAGGTGCCCCCGCCCGGGGGCGGCCATCAGCACCTCGCCACCCGGCGCCACCAGGTCGACGTACGGGCCGGTCTGCGAGAACGTCGACCGCCCACCGTCGGGCCCGATCGCGCCCACCCCGAGCACCCCCTCGTACGCCGCCGGATAGGGGCGCGGGTCACCGCTGTCGTGCAGGTTGCCGGCGGCGGCCACCACCACCACGTCCCGCTCCTCGGCGTACCCGACGGCGGCCCGTACGGCCGGGGAGTCGGCGTAGACCACGACGGAGAGGTTGAGCACGTCGGCGCCGTGGTCCACCGCCCAGCGGATCGCCCGGGCGAACCCGGCGGCGCTGACCGTACGTCCCGACTCCCGGCCGTCGACGACCTGCTGCTCGCTGACCCGGACCGGCAGGATCCTGGCGTCCGGCGCCAGCCCCCGGAAGGCCACCCCGCGGGCCGGCCCGGCGGCGATGATGCTCGCCACACCGGTGCCGTGCCCGGGGCAGTCCCGCCCACCGTCGCCGCCCGGATCGAGCAGGTCGGTGCCGGGCAGCACCCGACCGGCGAGTTGCGGATGCCGCCGGTCCACGCCGGAGTCGATGACGGCGACGGTGATCCCCGCGCCGGTGGCGAGGGGTGCGAGGCGCTCCGGGGCGTACCGCTGCTGCGGCCACGGCCGCTCGGCGACCGTGCGGGCCGGGGCGGGCGGGCTGGCACAGGGCGGCGCGGGGGCGGCCGCGGCGGCCGGTGCGCCGGTGCCGGCGACGACCGGCGGGGTGGCCAGGAGCGCCGCCAGGACGGCGGTGAGAGCGGGGCGTGCACTGGGCCGGGGCATCGACCGCCTCCGTATCGTGTCGGCTCCGAAACCGGATGTTATAGCTTCCGCCGTGACCCGGCGCACCGCCGCCGGCCAGCCATTGTGATCTTGTTACTACCTTGTAGGTTGTACGCGATGCCGATGGCCTTTTCGCGGGAGGAGAGGTGGCCGTGACCGACTGGGAGCCGGCTACCGAGGCCGAAGCGGCGATGCGCGACGCGCTGAGCGCGAACGACCAGGAGCTGTATTTCCGCATCCTGGCCCGTACTGATCTCCTGCTGCCCGTCTCCGGTCAGCCCGGGCCCGGCCAGTCGCCCGGGTGGGGCACCTGGACGACCAGCGGGCGGACGCACGTGCTGGCCTTCACCTCCCCGACCGCCCTGCGGGCCTGCCTGGGCGACTCGACCGGCCCCACCCGACGGGCCGCGTACACCGACCTGGCCGAGGACTGGCCCAACCACGAGTGGTGGCTGGCGGTCAACCCGGGGCTACCCATCGAGGGCTACCTGCCGGCCTGGTTCGTCACCCAACTGTCCCGGGGCGAGGTCCGGCTGCCGGGCCGCACCATGGGCGCCCGGGCCCGGTTGGAGCGGGCCGAGTCGCTGGCCCGGGCCAGGGCGAACGCGGTCGACCGGGAGGCGCCCCGACGGGAACCGACGCCCGCGCCCGCCCCGCCGAACCCGCCGGCCCGCCGCGAGAGCGACCGTCCCGGCCCGAGCGCGGTGCCGGCCCCGCTGCCCGGCCCCGCTGCGGAACCCGTCGACCGGACGATCCCGGTACGCGCTGCGGCGAGCCGCGGTGCGACGGCGTTCGGCCCGGCGGGCGAGTCGCCGTCGGCCGTGGAGAGCGGCCGTACCGGTTCGCCGCCGGTCCGTCCCGAGGGCCGGCCGGAGCCGTCCTCGATCGCGGCGGCCAACGGCTGGCGGGAGCGACCGGACGACGAGCAGTCGGGCCGGTCCTTCTTCGAGCCGTCCGCCCAGCGCCGCGCCGGCGGTGAGGAGACCCGCCGCCCCGCCGAGCGCGCGGTGCCCCCGTCCCGGTTGGGGCGGAGCGGTCAGCCCTTTCCCCGCCGCCGGCCGATCAGCGAGCCGGTGCCCGCGCCACCCGTCGGGCCGCTGCCCGAGGAACCGACCCAGGCGTTCCGGGTCCCGGTGGCCGACGACGGGCTCACCCAGGTGTTCCCGCGCCGTGCCCCGGAGCCGCCGGCTGAGGAGGCGACCCAGGTGTTCCGGGCGGGCGCCCCGGACCACGATCTGACGGTCTCGCTGCCACGGCGGGCGGAGCCGGCCCCCGAGCAGGCACGGGTCGGCGGCGAACGCCCGGCCGGCCCGTTGCCCCGTCGCCACCCGGACGAGCAGACCCAGCGGCTGGCCGGCTCGCCCTCGTACGCGGCGGCCGGGCAGCCCGTCTCCCCGGCCGGTGCCGACGTGGACGACCTGCCGCCGTCGATCGCCGAGCCGGTCTCCGCCCCGCCGGCGCCGCGGCGCAGCCTCTCCCCGATCGTCATCGAGGGCACGGTCATCGAGTCCCGCGACCTCGGCGAGGCAGAGCCGGCCGGCCCGGACCGCCCGGCCCCGACCGGACCGCCGGCCGCCAACGGCGCGGCCTGGACCACTCCGGCCCGACCCGTCGACCCGCCGACCCTGGAGGTACGCGCCGCCCGCCCGGCCGAGCCGGCGCTCGCGGTGGCCGAGTCGTCCGCGCCTGCCGCACCCCCGGTCACCCCGGTCGAGCCGATGTCCTCTCCGGCCGGGGCGTCCGAGCTGGCGGGCGGGTCGGTGACGGGACAGGATGCTGCGGTGCCGCCGTCGTGGGCGACGGCGGCCGAGAACCTGTCGGGTGGTCGGGAGCCGGTGGCCGAGGCCGTTCCGGAGGCTCGCCTGGCGGCCCCGGCCGCACCCGAACCGCCGTCCGCCGCACCCGCCACGGCGTCCACCGCAGGCGCGCCGCCCTCCGCTGCACCCGCACCCGCAGCGACGCCCCCCGCACCGGCGCCGTCGCCCGCGTCGCCCGCGACGACGCCCGCCGCACCGGCACCGTCGCCCGCCGCGTCCACGCCACCTGCGCCGGCCGTACCCGCACCGGCCGTACCCGCACCAGCGCGAACCGCACCCTCACCTCACCCGGCCGGGGCCGGGGCTCAGCCGGCCGCGTCCGCGCCCGCCGCGTTCACCCCGGCCAACGAGGTGGAGGAGGAGTTGCTGGCCTCCGCCGGCGCCGGCAACACCGACGGCTTCCTCTCCACGCTGCTGCTGGCCCGGGTGCTGCTGCCGGCCGCCCCCGGTTCCGCGCCGGGCAGCCGGCCGGGCGAGCCGGGCTTCGTCTGGCACACCGAGCAGTTGGACGGCGAACCGTACGTCCTGGTCTGGACGTCGCCCGAGCGGATGGCCGACGCCGCCGTCGGCCCGGTGGAGACCGTGCTGGTCCGGTTCGTGCAGCTGATCCGGCGCTGGCCGGACCGGACCTGGTCGTTCGCGGTCAACCCGGGGACCCCGGTCGGCGCCAAGCTGCCCGGTGAGCAGATCGTCGGGCTGGCCAACTGGGCCGCCGACGTCGGCCTGGGCGACGAGCCGGAGACCGAGCCGGCGGCGGCCGAGGAGCCGGCCAGCCGCCCCCGGGTGGCCCCGCCGGTGGTGGACCCGACCCGTCCGGTCGTGATGCAGAAGGCGGTCGCCCCGAGCCAGCTCGCCTACTACCTGGACCGCGGCTACGACCGGGTCTCCGGCTTCGTGCACCGGGCCGGTGAGCTGGCACACCTGCACACCCCCGCCGAGCTCTACGACGCGCTGGGCCTGGGCTATCCCGACTCGCCCTTCGACCGGGCCGCCAGCGAGATCTACGTGCTGCGCTGGCCGGCGCACCGGCCGAGCCTCTACCGGATCCCGTACGGCGGGCAGAACGAGGCCGCCATGCGGGCCATGGAGGGCTGGGTCATCGAGCGAGGGCCGTTCCGGGGCAACGGCTTCGCCCCGGGGGAGAGCAGCGACGTGGTGGCGGAGTTCAAGGTGGACAGCGCCCGGTTGCCGCACGGCGCCCAGCTGTGGCGGATCGGGGCGGACGGCGCCGAGCGGGTGGTGGCGGTGCTGGACACCGACGCGTTGCTCTGGCGACAGGCCGGTGAGGACTGATGCGCGACGGCTACGTGGCCCGCTGGCGCGGCCGGGAATACCAGGCCAGCCCGGACGGCGACGACGTACGGCTCTACCAGCCCGGCCCGGGGGACGGCTTCGCCGAGGTCCGGCCCGGCCGCTACGTGCGGGTGGTCCCGGCGACCGAGGTCGACGACCTGGCGTACGTCCGGACGACCTGCACCTGGCAGGGGCAGCCGTTCATCGTGCTCGCCGCGCAGGACGGCTGGCTGCGGGTGGAGTACACCGGCGGGCGCTGGCCGGTGGCCCGGGCGATGGGCCTGGAGGTCTTCGACTTCGGGGTCTACCAGGGCTGGGCGCCCGCCGCCGAGGTCGCCGACCTGCGCGAGCAGCGGGTCTGAGTCAGGACTTCGTCCAGCGCAGGATCTCGCCCAGCACCACGTCGCGGGCCTCGACGTGGGGGAAGTGCCCCACCCCGTCCAGCAGCCGCCACTCGTAGGGGGCGGTGACATAGCGGCCGGAGCCCTGGGCGGTCCGGGCCAGGCTCGCCACGTCGGCGGCGCCGTGCAGTTGCAGGGTCGGGGTGACCAGCGGCTTCTGCATCAGCTTGACGAACCGGTAGCCGTGCAGCCGCAGCACCGACCGGAACGCCCACCGGTAGCCCTCCAACGCGCAGAACGCCGCCTGCGGGATCCGCATCGCCGTCCGGCAGGCCCGGGCGTACGCCTCGAAGTCTCCACCGGCGACCCAGGCCGGCCCGCCCCAGCGGCGCAGCAGCGACTCCACCTCGGCGGCGTCGTCCCGGGTCAGCACGTGCTCGTAGCGGGGCAGCTGGTATTTCAGGGTGGGCGTCGAGGCGGAGAACTGCCCGCGCGGGTCGGCGAAGATGGCGGCGCGCAGCCGCAGCGGGTGCGGGGCGCCGAGCACCACCAGCCGACGCACCAGGTTGGGGTGGAACGACGCCACGGTCCAGGCGATCATGCCGCCGGCCCCGGTGCCGACCACCGTGGCCGAGCGTTCGCCGAGCGCCCGGATCAGGCCGGCCACGTCGGCGGCGAGGGTGTAACCGTCGTACCCCCGGGGTGGCTTGTCGCTCGCGCCGTAACCGCGCAGGTCCACGGCGACCGCCCGGAAGCCGGCGTCGGCCACGGCGGGCAGCATCTCGTGCCAGGCCCACCAGTACTCCGGGAAGCCGTGCAGGAAGAGCACCATCGGCCCGGTGCCCGCCTCCACCACGTGGAACCGGCTGCCGTTGGCGCCGACGAAGCGGTGCGTCCAGGGCCCCTCGGTGAGGACGCAGGACTCGTCGACGGCTCCGCCGTGCTGCTCGGTCATGGGCACAGCCTAGGACCCGGTCGACCTGGCCGGCCCGCCCGTCGGTGCGGATGTGACGGCCGGTCGGGTGTGCGGGCCGCCGCCAGTCCGGCCGGGTGGCCCGCTCAGCGGGTCGACGGCCGGTCGGTGACGATCCGCATGGGCGTGCCGGGGCCGCAGTCGAACGGCTCGGCGGGCGGCGCGACCCGCAGGGTGACGAAGGCGCCGACGGCCAGGGGGCCGGCGTCCGGGCCGTGCAGCGCGTACTCCCGGTCGTTCTCGTCGACCAGGCCGTAGCAGGGGCCGTCGCCGCCGCGGGTGATCCGGCCGGCGATCAGGTCGGTGGGCCGGTTGTCGGTGGGTTTGCGCGGCGGCGCGGTCGGCCGGGGCGGGGTCGGCGGGCGGGTGGCCGACAGCGACGGCCGGTCGGCCGGCGCGACCGGGTCGCCGGTGGGGGAGGTGGCCTGGTCGTCGGGCATCGGCGCTCCGTTCCCGGCCGTTGCACAGCCGGTGAGAGGGACGAGCAGGGCCAGCACGAGGCCGGCGGGCATCGCCACGGTACGTCGGTTCACCCGGATCTGACTCGGCGGAGGCCGGCCCGGTTCCCGCCGTACCCGTCGGGTCGCCGCGTCGGGGGCCGGACAGGGCGATGCCCGGGCGGGGTGACCCCGCCCGGGCATCGCGTGCTGATGGAGCGCTGACCCTCAGGTCAGGAGATGCGGATCTTCATCGAGGTGCCGTTCTGCTCCAGAACGCGGATCTTGACCCCGTTGTTCGGGACCTTGACGCCGTGGTTCGGCAGCTCCGCGTACCAGTACTGCTTGCTGTCGTCGAACAGCGGCGCCGGACCCTGGCCCCGGATGTACGAGGGCTGGCTGTTCACGTGGAGGGTGAACGAGTCGGCCTTCTTGAGGCTGAACGGCGCGTCGTAGACCTGGACCCGGGCCCGCCAGGCGTTACCGGTCAGGTTGTACAGCGGCTTCGGCCGGGAGTCGATGTTCAGGTTCCGACCCTCGCCCGGGTGGCCGCCGGGGTTGTTGACCTTGTCGTACGGCATGGTGTTGTTGTCCGCCCACCGGGTGTTCCAGTAGGTGATCAGCAGACCCTGCTGGTACGCGTAGTGGTCCACGTAGTCCGGCCGCGTGTTGGCGTAGCCGAAGTAGTACGGACCGGTCTTGAGGTACTGGTCGTACGAGACGTAGGAGCGGTTCGCCGCGATGTAGAAGTTGTCGAAGTCGCGGGTGTAGGTCTCCTCGACGATGCTGAAGCCGTTGAGGGCCCAGCCGTTCGCGCCGTTCTCGGCGCCGTCGGAGAGGACGGTCTGCCCGTCGGCGGTTACCGTGATGGCGTCGCCGAAGAAGCCACCCTCGGAGACACCGCCGTCGGTGATGTAGTGGTAGCGGAACTGCACGACCTTGCCCGCCGCCACGTCCATCGGGATGGTCAGATCGACCCAGTCGGCGACACCGTCGTCGTCGGTGTCGGAGATGCCGTCAAGGGCGTTCCGGCCATTGCCGTCGGTCTTCGGCTGGCCGTTGACCAGGAAGGGCAGCGCGACCCAGTTCTGGCCACCGTCCAGCGACGCCTCGAAGTACATGTAGTCGTAGTCGGTCTCGATGTTGTAGCGAGCCTTCATCGACAGCGAGGCAGAGGACTTCCCGGTGAAGTCGAACGTCCGGGTCATCGTGGTGTTCAGGTTGTCGTCGTTGCCGGAGAAGTACTGCTTGGTGCCCTCCGCCGGCTTGCCGTTGTTGAACTCGTAGGGGCGCTGCGGGAGCACCACCACCGCAGCCTGGGCCTTGGCGGAGTTGTACTCGGACGGACCGAGCTTGATCGTCTGCGGGTCCTGCTTGGCCGGGACCACGGTCTCGTAGTCCAGCCAGCCGAGCTGCAGCTTGTTCCAGGCGCCCAGGTCGGCGCCGCGCTCACCGAGGCCGGCGTCGTTCTTGGCGCTGACCCGGCTCTGCGCCATCAGCGTCCAGTGCTCGAGGCTGTTGTCACCGCTGGTGCCGGTGTTGTAGTCGTCCGGCAGACCCAGGTCGTGACCGTACTCGTGGTAGAAGACGCTCCGGCCGCCGTTCTCCGGCTGCACCGTGTAGTCGCCGATCCAGACGCCGGTGTCGCCGATCTGGGTGCCGCCGAGCTTGGCCTGCGGCGGGCCGGTCTGGCCCTGGTCGGTGCCGAAGGCGTACCACCGGTGGCTCCAGATGGCGTCCTCACCCTGGTACGGGTCACCGTCGGCCTGGTCGCCGCCGGCGTGGACGATCTGGAAGTGGTCGATGTAGCCGTCCGGCTCGTTGAAGTTGCCGTCGCCGTCGACGTCGTAGCGGTCCCACTGGTCGAAGGACTTGACGTCGGCCGCGATCTCGGCGTCGGTGCGGCCCTGCTTCTTCTGGTCCGCGACCCACTGGTTGGCCGCGTCCCGAACCAGCTCCCAGGTGTTCTGGCAGGTGGTGGAGGCGCAGACGGCCGGGTCGTTGCCGTTGGCGTCGGTCGGGTTGTCGTTCGACCGACCGTAGCGGGCCTCGTTGTACTTGACCTTGACCCAGTCGGTGACCTCGCCGTCGACCGTGTACCGGCCGGACGACTGGGCCTCGTAGTACTGCTTGAGCGACTCGTCGCCCTGCCCGGTGCCGAAGTACAGCTTGCGGTAGTGGTCCGCGCTGTAGTCCGGCTGCCAGACGGTGGAGTTGTCGACGGCCCGGTTCGGCGCGTCGATCTCGTTGTGCAGGGGCCCGTCGAACCGGGTCGGCCCAGGGGTGTTCGGGTCGATGTCCTTGTCCGGGAAGGACGGGTGCCGCTCGTTGCCGAACTCAGCCAGGATCACGAAGATCCGGTCCGACTTCTCCCGCTCCAGCTCGACGTACTGGTCGGTGCGGGCAGCCGCCGCGTTGACCGCCGTCCGCGCCTTGGTGTTCCGGCCGGCGGCGTTGGTCGCGGTCTTGCCGACCTTGACGACGGTGCTGCCGTTGATCTTCTGCGGCTTCGCCCGCCCGGAGAGGACCTCGCTGAGGCCCTCCTGGCGCAGCGCTCGCCGCTTCTCCTCGAGCGGGTTGGGCAGGTCGTGGTCGACCTGGGCGGGCTCGGTGACCGACGGAGCGGACGTCGGCGCCTTCGGCAGCGGAGCGGCACTGGCGGACGAGGCCGCCACCAGACCGGTCGCCGTCAGCGACAAACCGAGCAGACCCACTGCGACTTTGCGCACGTGGTACCTCCGGTGTGAGGGAACCGGCCCAACGGGGGTTCGGGCCGGTGAGATCGGTCCCACTGAGGGGACCAATGGTGAACATAGACACTCCTGGGGCAGGTGTGAAGATTGGTGCGTCGTTTTGTTGCAGAAATTTGTTGAAGGAGCTCCGCCCCGTCACATCGATCGACTGGCAGAGCCGTCCTGGGCTGGGTGAACGTCGATGTCCGCCGGACGGTGACAGGTTTCGATCGATCGTCGGGTACGCACGAGAAAGGGGCCGGAGGCGTTCGCCTCCGGCCCCTTCCGGGGTGTCGCTACCCGATCAGTTGCTGACCTTGACGATCATGTCGCTGGTCGGGGTGGTGCCCTGCTGGAGGATCTCGATCTTGGTGCCGGTGCCGGCCACCTTCACCGAGTTCCACGGGTTGCTGCTGTTCCAGTACTTGTTCGCGCCGCTGTCGGTGAAGAGCGGGTTCGGGTCGAGCGCCGGAACGGTGACCGCCACGCCGTTCTTGTGGAAGGTCTGCGCCGGCTTGGTGTACAGGCTGAACGTCGCGTCGTAGCCGTTGCGGCGGTTGCTGATGGTGCCCTCGCCGCCGACCTTGATCTGGCCGGGCCGGACGTCGACCGGCAGGTTCAGGCCGTAGCCCGGGTGCGCCGACGTGTTGTTGTCGCCGTAGGCGTAGTTCACGTACCAGACCAGCATGCCGGGCTGGTTCGCGAAGCGCTCGACGAAGTCCGGCCGGGTGGTGCCCCAGCCGAAGTTGTAGCCACCGGTCCGCAGCGTGTCGTCGTAACCGAAGTAGGTCCGGTTCTCGGCGAGGTAGAAGCGGGGGTACGAGTCGGTGACCGAGCCGCCCATCCGGGTGAAGCCCTTGACCGCCCAGTCCGCCGACAGCGTCTCCGCGTCGTCGGTCCACGCGACCGCGCCGTTGCGGGTCAGCGAGATGTTGTCCAGGAACGCGCCGGCGTAGTGCAGGCCGCCGTCGGTGGCGTAGCGGTAGCGGAAGGTGATGCTCTTGCCGGCGTACGCCGAGAGGTCGTACGTCGAGTCCACCCACGCGCCGTTGCTGGAGCCGTCGATGCCGTCCTCGAGGGTGCCGTCGGTGGACCGCGTGTCGTGCAGGTTGTTCTTCAGCGGCGTCCAGGTGGCCCCACCGTCGGTGGAGACCTCGGCGAAGAGGTAGTCGTAGTCCTCTTCGATCTCGTAGGAGAGCTTCGACGAGATCGACGCGGTGGTCGCGCCGGTCAGGTCGATGGTGCGGGTCAGCGTGTTGTTCGCGCTGTCGGCCGCCCCACCCCACCACTCGTACGACCCGCCGAACGGCGTGTTGTACTTCGTGGTCTGCGTCTGCGCGGGCAGATTGACCAGGACCGCCTGGGCCTTCGGCCCGTCGCTGTCACCGGCCGGGCCCAGGGTGACCTGGGTGCTGCCCTTGCCGTACTCGACCGTGCTGTGGTTCAGCCAGCCCAGGAAGAGCTTCGACCACGGGTCCATGTAACCCGGGGTCGAGCCGATGTCGTCCTTGCCGTGGCTGAGCCACGAGCCCGAGGACATCAGCGTCCAGAAACCGGTGCCGTTGTCGCCACCCTGGGTGTCGTACAGGTCCGGCAGGCCGAGGTCGTGGCCGTACTCGTGGGTGAAGACGCCCAGGCCGCCGTTCTCCGGCTCGGTGGTGTAGTCACCGATCCAGAGGCCGGTGTCGCCGATCTGCACACCGCCGTCGAGGTTGCCCGACGGGCCGTTCTTGCCCACGCCGGAGGCGACCTTCCAACGGTGCGACCAGATGGCGTCCTCGCCCTGGGCGCCGCCGCCGGCCTCCTCGCCCTCGCCCGCGTGCACCGCCTGGAAGTGGTCGATGTACCCGTCGGGCTCGTTGAAGTCGCCGTCGCCGTCGTGGTCGTACCGGTCCCAGACGTCGAACTGCTTGAGGTAGCCCTGGATCTCGGCCTGGGACTTGCCGGCCTTGACCTGGGCCTGGTACCACGCCGTGGCGCTGTCGCGGATGAAGGCCCAGTAGCCGTCGTTCTCCGCGATGTTGTTGCTGCCGTACCGGGCCTCGTTGTAGGGCACGGTGACCCAGTCGCTGACGTCGCCGCCAACGGTGTAACGGCCGCCGGACTGCTTCAGGTAGAAGTCCTTGAAGGACTCGCCCGCACCGTAGAACATGTCCATGTAGTGGGCCCGCGAGAAGTCGGACCGCCACAGGGTGCTGTTGTTGTCGGTGGAGCTGCCGTCCCAGTTGCGGTCCGGCTCGGGGATCTGGTTGACCACCGGGCCGGGCGTGCCGCCGGTGGCCGGGTTGGTCTTGTCGCCGAAGTTGACCAGCATGGTGAAGATCGGGTCGGTCTTCGGGGCCTGCTGGTACTCGACGAACACGTCGTCCTTGACCTCGACGACCTTGGAGCCGTTGCGGGTCTGGACCTTGGCCTTGCCGGACAGCACGTCGGCGATGGCCTGCTTCTTGAGCTCCCGCTGGTGATCCACCTTCGGATCGGGGAGGTTGTCCCTGCCGTGCTTCGCCTTGGTGGCGCCGGAGGTCGGTTCCGCCGCGGGGGTGGCGGCGGACGCCGGCACCGTGACGGCGCCGGCTGCCAGCAGCGCGGCCGTGGCCGAGGCCAGGCCTGCTGCGACTCGTCTCCTCAAAGGTCCTCCTCCTTTGTGGAATCTGTTACATGACGGTGACGGACTGCGCCGTCCGCTGTCATGTGATTCGTTCTCGACGATGGCACGAGATTGGTCACTTGTCACCGGGCAAGCAGGCAAGTTTCTGAGTATTTTTTGCCATCAAAACGGGCCAATGCCGCGTCAGGGCACCGAAAAACTCAGCTAATTGTCAGCCCGACATCACTCACGGTGAGCGGATTATGAGGTCCCCGATATGGAGCGTCGACGGGTGCAAAAATGTCACACGATTCGACGGGGATCGACGGGTCGGTGTCAGAAAATAGCGGGTCCCGCCCGGAGCAGTGTGCTCCGGACGGGACCCGCTGGATACCCCGTCCCGACGAAACAGGGCGTATCAGGCCAGATCCGCGTACGCCGATCAGTCCTCGGCCTTGCCGCCCTGCAGGCCGGAGGAGATCAGCTCCATCACCGAGGAGTCCTGGAGCGTGGTGACGTCGCCGAGCGACCGGTTCTCCGCCACGTCCCGCAGCAATCGGCGCATGATCTTGCCGGAGCGGGTCTTCGGCAGCTCCGGCACCAGCATGATCTGCCGCGGCTTGGCGATCGGGCCGAGCGTCTTCGCGACGTGGTTGCGCAGCTCGGCGATGAGCTGCTCACCGGCCTCGCCGGAGATGTCGGCGGTGCCGCGCGGGATGGCGAACGCGACGATCGCCTGGCCGGTGGTCGGGTCGGTCGCGCCGACCACCGCCGCCTCGGCCACCGACGGGTGGCTCACCAGCGCCGACTCCACCTCGGTGGTGGAGATGTTGTGGCCGGACACCAGCATCACGTCGTCGACCCGGCCGAGCAGCCAGATGTGCCCGTCGTCGTCCTTCTTCGCGCCGTCCCCGGCGAAGTAGATCCACTGGTCGCCGCCGGTGTTGCCGGCGCCCGCCCCGAACCGGGACCAGTACGTCTCCAGGAACCGGTTGTCGTCGCCCCAGATGGTGCGCAGCATCGACGGCCACGGCTCGCGCAGCACCAGGTAGCCGCCGCCGCCGTTCGGCACCGACTGGCCCTGGTCGTCGACCACGTCGGCGACCACGCCGGGCAGCGGGGTCATCGCCGAGCCGGGCTTGGTCTCGGTGACGCCGGGCAGCGGCGAGATCATGATCGCCCCGGTCTCGGTCTGCCACCAGGTGTCCACGATGGGCAGCTCACCCCGGCCGACGTGCTGCCTGTACCACATCCACGCCTCGGGGTTGATCGGCTCGCCGACGCTGCCCAGCAGCCGCAGCGACGACAGGTCGAAGCCGGCCGGGATGTCCTCGCCCCACTTCATCATGGTGCGGATCAGCGTCGGCGCGGTGTACAGGATGCTCACCTTGTACCTGTCGACGATCTCCCAGAACCGGCCCTTGTGCGGGGTGTCCGGGGTGCCCTCGTACATGACCTGGGTGGCGCCGTTGGCCAGCGGGCCGTACACGATGTAGGAGTGGCCGGTCACCCAGCCGATGTCGGCGGTGCACCAGTAGACGTCGGTCTCCGGCTTCAGGTCGAAGACCGCGTGTGCGGTGTACGCCGCCTGGGTCAGGTAGCCGCCGGTGGTGTGCAGGATGCCCTTCGGGCGGGCGGTGGTGCCGCTGGTGTAGAGGATGAACAGCGGGTGCTCGGCGTCGAACGGCTGCGCGGTGTGCTCCGGCGCGGCGGTCTCCACCGTCTCGTGCCACCAGTGGTCCTTCGCCGACCAGGCGACCTCCTCGCCGGTGCGGCGGACCACCAGCACGTGCTCGATCGTCGGGCAGTTCGCCACCGCCTTGTCGACGGTCGGCTTCAGCGCCGACGGCTTGCCCCGCCGGTAGCCACCGTCGGCGGTGATCACCACCTTGGCGCTGGCGTCCTGGATCCGGTTGGTCAGCGCGTCGGCGGAGAAGCCGCCGAAGACCACGCTGTGCGTCGCGCCGATCCGCGCGCAGGCCAGCATCGCCACCGCCGCCTCGGGGATCATCGGCAGGTAGATGGCCACCCGGTCACCGGCGACCACGCCCAGGTCGGTCAGCGCGTTGGCCGCCCGGCAGGTCAGCTCGTGCAGGTCGGCGTAGGTGAGGGTGCGGGTGTCACCCGGCTCGCCCTCCCAGTGGATCGCCACCTTGTCGCCCCGGCCGGCCTCGACGTGCCGGTCCAGGCAGTTGTACGCCACGTTGAGCTGCCCGCCGACGAACCACTTCGCGAACGGCGCGTTCGACCAGTCGAGCACCTGGTCCCACCTGCGTGCCCAGGCCAGCCGGTCGGCCTGCCGCTCCCAGAAGGCCAGCCGGTCGCCGGCCGCCTCGTCGTACGCGTCGGCGGTGACGTTGGCGTTCGCCGCGAGTTCGGCCGGGGGCGGGAACTGCCGCGTCTCGTTCAGCAAGTTGGCCAATGCCTCGCTCATGCCGTGACTCCTCCGTCGCGTGACCAGCGTCTCCTACCCGGCCGAGGTTATCCCCGCCGCCCTGCCCCCGCGACAGCTCGCCCCCCGCCGCCGCGCCCAGCGGCCCACCGCACGCGCCGAGATGTAAGCAGGGGCCCCTTCTTAACGCCTGCGGTAGAGCAGGGGCCCCTTCTTAACACCGCTCCGCGGGGACCGGACCGGGTGGCGGTGGTCGCTTCCGGGCGACCGGCGGGTGGGCACCGGTCACCGGTCGCTAGCGTTGCGGGGGTGACCACCGATCCGCTCGCCCCGCTGCTGGAGCTCGCCGACATCGCGCCCGCCGTCGAGCGGGCCCGCGACCACGTCGACCAGGCCATGCGGCACCGCGCCCTGCGCCGCCAGGGCGGCCAGGTCGCCGCCGAGGTCAGCCTCCGGTCCGCGGTGGCCAGCGCCGCCCTCGAGGGGTACGCCCACGAGCGCGAGGCGGTCCGCACCGGCACCGTCACCGAGCCGGTGCTCCAGGGCGCGCTCCGGGTGGCCGGCGCGCTGCCCCAGCTGGTGGAGCTCTGGCCGAAGGCGCCCCGGCAGGCGCTGGCCAAGCTGCACGTGCTGGCCGCGCGGGACGTCGTACCCGAATCGGAGCTGGGGCGGCCGGTGGCCGACCCGGTGGTCGCGGTCCGGCTGGACGGCCTGGCCGGGCTGGTGGCCGGGGGGACGAAGGTCTCGCCGCTGGTGCTGGCCGCGGTGGTGCACGGCGAGCTGCTCAACCTGCGCCCGTTCGCCGGCCCGTCCGGGGTGGTGGCCCGGGGCGCGGCGCGGCTGGTGCTGATGTCCCGCGGCGTGGACCCGCGCGGCCTGGTGGCGGTGGACGTCGGGCACCGCGAGCGGGAGCCGGAGTACGTCGGCGCGGCCGGCGCCTTCGCCACCGGCACCCCGGACGGGCTGCGGTCCTGGCTGCGGCACTACCTGACGGCGGTGGAGGTGGGCGCCGACCAGCTCACCGCGATCGGCGACGACCTGCTCGCCGCCTCCTGAGCCGGTCCCGGCGGGCCTGTGGCCGGGCTCAGTCCCGGCGGGTCGCCCGGTTGACCTTCGCCTGTACCGCCCGGCGGGCGATCGGCCCGAGGTCGTCGACGATCTCGATGAGCACGGCGAGCTGGTCCAGCGCCGCCATCGCCCGTTCGGCGCCGGCCCGGTCCACCCCGTCGTAGAGCTCCAACCCCACGAACGCCGCGGAGACCGCCCGGGCCAGGCCGGGCACGTCGGCGATCTCGGCGAACGGGGAGCCGGCCAGCAGTCGGCGCAGCACCGACTCGATCTCGTCCACCCAGAGTTGCAGCGCAGCGGCCGTCGGGGCGGCCAACCGCTCGTCGGTCTGCGCGCCGGCCAGCATCTGGGCGAGGAACGAGACGTTGCCCAGGTGCCGCTCCTCCTCGTGCAGGGCCCGCCCGACGTCGAGCAGTTCGCGCAGCGACCTCACCCCGGCCAGCCGGCGCGACCAGTGCCCCACCCGTTCGGCGGTGCTCGTCCGGCAGGCCGCCGTCAACAGGTCGTCCACCGTGCCGAAGTGGTAGAAGACCAGTGCCTGGTTCACCCCGGCGGCGGCGGCGATGGTGCGGGCCGAGATCCCGGCGATGCCGTGCTGCCGGATCGCCGCGATGGTGCCGTCGAGGAGGCGCTGCTTGGTGTCGGACATCGTTCTCCTCGCGGGTTCGCCGGGTGCGGCGCTGCGATCATCGCATCGGTCACCAGCTGCGCGAACCAGGTGACCCCGGGCAGCCGCAGCGTCCAGCCCAGCAGGGCCCAGCCGAGGTGCAGATGGTCGAGCGCGCGGGCGACGGCGGCCACCCCCCGATCCGTGTGACCGTCGCCGCCCGCGTACTCGGCCCGCCACTGGTGCGCGGCGGCGGGCAGGATCATGAGGTGCACCGGGTCGCGGCGCTCCAGGAAACGGCGGGTCGCGGCGCACGGACCGCAGCCGTCGTCCAGCCAGAGGACGGCGGGCGGACCGACGGCGTACGGCCGGCGGCGCGGCCACCAGTCGCGGACCCGGCGCCGGTAGTCCCGCCACGGGCCGCCGTGCCGCCGGGCCAGGTCGTCCCCCTCGTGCGGCCTGGCCACCCCGGCGCCGAAGGCCACGGCCGCGCCGGCCACCCCCAGCAGGGCCAGGCTGCGGGTCGCCGCGGCGGTCAGCAGCACCAGCGCCACGGCGCTGACCTGCATCGGGTTGGCCAGATAGGCGTACGGCCCGGTGGTGACCAGGCGCGGCGGCGGATCCCACGGGTACGGGGTGCCGCCGCCGCGTACCGCGAGCTCCCGCACCGCCGCCAGGGCCGGTGTGGCGGCCAGCAGCGCCAGCTGGGCGAGGACCAGCAGCCGGGACGCCGGTAGCCCGGTCAGCCGGTCCCAGGAGCCGTCGCCGAACTCGAACGCGACGGTGGGCAGGAACCACAGCAGCAGCGCGGCGAAGAGCCCCAACTGGAGGAGGGTACGCAGGGCCAGGTGCCGACGGTCGGCGCTGCACCGACCGAGCAGCTGCGCTGGTGCTGCCACGCCCAGCAGGCCGACCAGCTCACCCACCGGCCAGTGCGGGCCGAGCCGGACCAGCGGCGACAGCGCCGGCATCGTCACCGCGTCCAGCCAGAGCAGCAGGCCCAGGGCGAGGGGCGGTGGAACGTGCCGACGCAGCAGCACGGGCAGCGGGCCCCAGAGCGCCGACCAGCCGATCCACAGGTCCACCGGCAGTCCACGGAAGGTGCCCGCCACCGGTGCGAAGTTCCACCAGCCGGCCGGCCGGGCCAGCCCGTCGAGCGCGGCCACTCCGATCCCGGCGGCCACGAAGGCGAGCAGCGCGGCGGCCCGGGCGTCCCGGGAGCGTTCGACCCGGCCGGCGGCCAGCACCGCCAGCAGGGGAAGCGCCAGGCTCAGGTGCCGGGCCAGGGTCATCGCAGGGCCAGCATGTCCAGCAGGTGACCGGCGCCCGCGCCGAGCAGGACGTCCTGGAGCGGACCGAAGTACCAGGAGGGGTCGAGCCCGCGCCGGAAGTCGACCCGGACGCGCACCTCGGTGTGGCCCGGGTCGACCGGCCGCCAGCGCAGGTCGGCGTGCTCGAAGGCGAGCCAGCGCCCGGTGATCGACGTGTCCTCGACGAACCGGAAGGCCAGGTGCTCGGGCTCGTGGGCCGCCACCTCGGCGACCAGGTGCCCGCCCGGGCCGTGCGCGCTGCCGTGGTAACCGAACATCCAGCGGTCACCCGGGTCGAGCCCGTCCCCGGTGACCTGCCCCGGGGTGGGGACGCCGAGCAGCCGCAACGGCACCGACCGGACCCCGACCGGGTGGGGGCCGTGGGCCAGCCGGGCGGCGACCTGGTCGGCGGGGAGGGCGACCACCCGTACCACCTCGACCGACTGCTCCGGATCGAAGCGAGGGGCGACACCGCTGCCCTCCAGCCCGGGCAGGAGCAGCAGCGGCACGGCCAGCACCGCGTACGAGCGCTCGCAGCGGCGTACCGCGTCGATCGCCGCCGTGGTGCCGTGCGCCACCGCGTACACCAGCGGAGCCGCCAGGATGACGCAGACCGCGCCCTCGTGCAGCGCGACCGCCGCCAGGAGCAGGGCGATCGTGGTCACCGAGAAGACCCGGCCGTGCGCCGTACGCCCGGGGGTGAGGGCGAGTGCCACGGCCAGCAGCACCGGCAGCGCCACGAAGAGCAGCGCGCTGTCGGCGTGCCCCTGGCTGACGGTGGTCACGAAGAGGGCCAGCCCGCAGGCCGCGATCATGCCGGCCAGCACCCAGTTCGCCCTGGTACGCCGTGGCCGTTCGTCCGTCCCGCTCATCTCGACCTCCCGTTTTGAGCACCCGCTCAACGCGGAGGGTAGCGTCGATTGAGCAGTCGCTCAAGAGGCTGGACGACCGAGCGGCCACGAAGGGTCTGTCCTGGACGCGCTACGGCGCGATGGGGCGTCGATCTGTGCCTGGAGGGCGACCCGGGCGGGTCAGGCGGCGGGGACGGCGGTGCGGGTGCGGCGGTGCCGGCCGTACCAGGCGATGCCGATGGCCACCCCGACCCCGACGCCGAGCGCCGCGGCGGCGACCGGCACGGCGGGGCGTTCCCGCAGTCGCCGGCCCAGCGGGATGGGGTGCCGGAACTCCAGCACCGGCCAGGTGTTCTCCGCGGCCAGCTTGCGCAGCGCCCGGTCCGGGTTGACCACGGTCGGGTGGCCCACGCACTCCAGCAGCGGGCGGTCGCTGTACGAGTCGGAGTACGCGTAGCAGTCGGTCAGGTCGTACCCGCGCTCGGTGGCCAGCTCGCCCACGGCGTCGACCTTGCTCGGGCCGGCCGCGTAGAACTCGACCTCCCCGCTGTACCGGCCGTCCTCGACCGCCATCCGGGTGGCGATCACGTCGGTCACGCCGAGCAGCGCGCCGATCGGCCGGACCATCTCCTCGCCGGAGGCGGAGACCAGCACGACGTCCCGGCCGGCCGCCTGGTGCTCCTCGATCAGGGCGGCGGCCTCGGCGTACACGTAGGGGTTGATCAGCTCGTGCAGCGTCTCCGCGACGATCTGGCGGACCTGTTCCACCTGCCACCCCTTACAGAGCGTGGCGAGATAGTCCCGGGTGCGGGCCATGGTCTGCTCGTCGGTGCCGCCCAACCGGAACATCAGCTGCGCGTACGCCGACTTGACCACGTCCCGTCGGGTGATCAGGCCGTCACGGTAGAACGGACGGCCGAACGCCAAGGCACTCGACTTGGCGATGACGGTCTTGTCCAGATCGAAGAAAGCGGCACTTCGGCCCACGGCGCGAAAGTCTAGCCCGATCACGCAGGGTCGGCGGGTGGCCGGGGTCAGGCAGTGGGGAGATTCCCGGACCCGACGTGGCGACAGCGCTCAAAGTGACGCCCCTCACACCGAAAGTCATCAAAATTAGGCGGTGAGTAGGGCTGACGGCACTCGACGTGTGCACGTTGCTGCGGCATGCTTGTCATCACGACGAGTGTTCATGTCTCGTACCCCGGACAGACCCTCGGCGGTTGCACCCCCCGTGACCGCTGAGTGGTTCGGCTCAACCCCCCCGGAGCCGAACCGCCGACGACCCCCGTCACCCCCCCGACGGGGGTCGTCCCTTTCCGGGCGGTGTGGCCGAGCACGGCTCAGCGGACGACGGCGCTGGCGATCTCCGGGGCGGGCAGGAAGCAGACCAGGGCGACACCCGCGCCGTCGGTCACCACCCACGGATGCCCGACATAGGTCTGCTGGCGGTACGACTGCCCGGGTTGCAGCGAGGTGTAGGGCTGCCGCTGGCCGCCGTAGTCGAGCCAATAGACCGTCACCGGCTCGGATCGGGCGTTGGCGAAGTCGACGAAGGTCTCCGGGCCGCCGCCGCTGGACCGCAGGCTCGGCTCCTGCGACGGGGGCAACGGCGAGAGCTCGCCGGGCCCCGGCACCGGTGGCTGGGTGGTCGGCGGCGGTGGCGGCGGAGCGGTGCTGGCCGGCGACGTGCTCGGCCGGTCGGGCGGTCGGGTGATCGCGGTGCCGGTCGGCTTCGGTGTCGGCTTCGCCTTCGGCGAGGCCAGCCGGGTCGAGAGCGACACCGGCGCCGGTGAGAAGGTCCGGCCGGGCGGGGCGGGCGCCGGCGTCGACGGGCCCGCGACGCCGATCACCTCGCCGGCCTGGGGCGGCGGCAGCCCCGCCCGGCGCGGCGAGGCGAAGAACGGCTGAAGGGCCAGCAGCACCACGGCGAGCGCGCCGACCCCCACCAGGGTCAGCACGAACACGGTCCGGGACTCCGCCCGGCCGCCGTCGCGCTCCGCGATCGGGCCCGACGTGGTCCAGCCCCGCGACGGCGCCTCCCCGGTGCCACGGCGCCGGGCCGTCCACGACGGAGCGATCTCCGGTGTACGTCCGTCCGGTCGCAACGGTGATCCGTGTCCAGGCTTGACTTCCGGTGCGTCGGCCATGGCCCCGCCTTCGGCGTCCCCGGTGCCGCCCCACGCGGCACCGGGGAACGATTATCCGGGGCGGTCGTTGCCCGACGTCAATGGTTCCGCAGGGCAGAAACAACGAGAACGTTCGTCAACTGTCTCCGGCTCGGTGGACCCGGGTCGAGCCGACGGGTCCGCTGGTCAGGCCGATTTCGCGACGGCCGGTCCGGACACGTGACGAACCGTCGGCGCCGATCGCTGATATGGCCCGGAAATCTGTTCCGGATCATGATTTCGGCGCAGAATGCCTGCTCACAGTCGGTGCGGTTGTCCGCTCTTCGACAATGCGGACCGGCGCTCGCGGGGGACGTCCTCCATAACAGATCCACCGGGCCGGCGGGTCGTCGTCCACAACGCCGCCCGCTGTCCACAGGCGAGCGGTGGGGCGTCGCCCGGAGGGGCGCTCGGGGGCAGGGTCTGGTCCAGCACCCGAGCCCGACCGCTGGAGGCCACGATGCCACCCCGTACCTTCCCCGCCCGCCCGCGACTGCCGTTGCTGGTGACCTCCGACGGTGACCTCCTCGACGAGCTGCTCCGCCTCGCCGCGGCGGGAGGCACCGAGGTGGAACTCGCCGCCGACCCCGCGGCCGCCCGGACCCGATGGCTGCCCGCACCCCTGGTGCTGGTCGGCAGCGATCAGGCGCAGGCCTGCCTGCGCGCCCGGCTGCCCCACCGGCCCGGGACGGTCCTGGTAGGCCGCGCGGGACAGCTCGACCCGCGCTGGGAGATCGCCGAGCTGATCGGCGCCGAGCACGTCGCGACGCTGCCCGCCGCCGAGCCCTGGCTGGTCGACCGGTTCGCCGAGTGCACACCGGACCGCGGTGGCGCCGGCCCGGCGCGGATCGTCGCGGTGCTCGGCGGGCGGGGCGGGGCCGGGGCCAGCGTGCTGGCCGGTGGACTTGCCGTCACGGCCGCCCGGGCCCGGCTGCGCACCCTGCTGGTGGACGCCGATCCGCTCGGCGGCGGGCTCGACCTGGTGCTCGGCTGGGAGCAGCTGGACGGCCTGCGGTGGCCCTCGCTCACCGACGCCGACGGCCGGGTCGACGCCCCCGCGCTGGTCCGCGCCCTGCCCAGCCGGGGCGACCTCGTCGTGCTGTCCTGGGACCGGGGAGACCTGCTCAACCTGCCCGCCCAGGCGATGGCGGCCACCGTGGACGCCGCCCGGCGGGGCCGGGACTTCGTGGTGATCGACCTGCCCCGGCAGCTCGACGACGCCGCGGTGGTCGCCCTCCAGGCCGCCGAGCGGGCCTTCCTCGTCGTCCCCGCCGAGCTGCGGGCCACGGCGGCGGCCGCCCGGGTCGCCGCCGCGGCGGCACCGCACTGCGCCGAGCTGGCCGCCATCGTCCGCGGCCCGGCACCCGGTCGGCTGAAGGCCACCGAGGTCGCTCGCGCGCTCGGCCTGCCGCTGGCCGGAACGCTCCGCCCCGAGCCGGGACTGTGCCGCGGGCTGGAACGGGGCGAGGCCCCCGCCGCGGCCGGCCGCGGCCCGCTCGCCGCGCTCTGCCAACGGCTGGTCGAGGAACTGACCGGCGCCACCGGCGCGGGTGCGGCATGACCGACCGGCCCGCCGCCGAGGAGCTCGCCGCCCGCGTCCGGCGGCGCTTCGCCGCCGCGGACACCCCGGTCACTCCCGCGTCGGTCGTCAGCGCCGTACGCGCCGACCCCACGGCCGGTGTCCTCGGCGACACCACCGTGCTGCGGATGGCCGACCGGGTGCACGACGACCTCGTCGGCGCCGGCCCGCTCGCCCCGCTGCTGGCCGACCCGGACGTCACCGACGTGCTGGTCAACGGGGTCCGGGTCTGGGTGGACCGGGGAAACGGGCTGCACCAGGTGGCCGTACCGCTCGGCGGGCCGGACGACGTCCGGCGGCTGGCCCAGCGCCTCGCCGCGAGCGCCGGCCGGCGGCTGGACGACGGCTCGCCGTACGTCGACGCCCGGCTCGCCGACGGCACCCGGCTGCACGCCGTCCTGCCGCCGGTGGCGACCGACGGGCCCTACCTGTCCCTGCGCACCTTCCGGCAGCGGCCGTTCACCCTCGACGAGCTGGTACGCCACGGCACCGTGCCGCGGCCACTGGCCCCCGTGCTCGCCGCGATCGTCGCGGCCCGGCTCGCTTACCTGGTCACCGGGGGCACCGGGTCGGGCAAGACCACCCTGCTCAACACGCTGCTCGGGATGGTGCCGTCGACCGAGCGCATCGTGCTGGTCGAGGACGCCGCCGAGCTGCGACCGGTGCATCCGCACGTGGTCGGCCTCCAGGCCCGCACGTCCAACGTCGAGGGCACCGGTGCGGTCGTCCTCGGCGACCTGGTCCGGCAGGCGCTGCGGATGCGACCGGACCGACTGGTGGTGGGGGAGTGCCGGGGCGCCGAGGTGGTCGACCTCCTCGCCGCCCTGAACACCGGCCACGAGGGTGGGGCGGGGACGCTGCACGCGAACGCGCCGACGGACGTACCGGCCCGGTTGGAGGCGCTCGGCCTGCTCGGTGGGCTGCCCCGGGCGGCGCTGCACGCTCAGGTCGCCGCGGCCCTCCAGGTGGTGCTCCAGGTTCGTCGAGGCGGGAACGGGCGGGTCCTGGAGTCGGTCTGCCTGCTGCTGCCCGAGGGACCGGACCGGCTGGTCACCGCCGTACCGGCGTGGATCCGTGGGCGTGGGCTCGGGCTGGCCGGACGCGCGCTGGCGGCGCTGCTGCACGAGCGCGGGGTCGCCGTGCCACCGCTGCTCTGCTCGGCCTGGCCGGGATCGGCAGGTCCGGCATGAATCCGGCCCTCTGGGCGGTGGCCCTCCTGCTGGGCGGGGCGGCGGTGGCGGTCGCCTGGCCGGTGCGTACCAGCCGGGCCCGCCGCCGCAAGGTGCTCGGCACGGGAGTGGCGGGGGCGGACCGTGCCGGGGAGGCCGCTCGCCACGGCACCCCGTCGACTCCGGGCCGGGAAGCGCGTGACCGGACCGGTGGCGGGCACCGCGCGGGCCACGGTTCCGTCCTCTCGATCGGGGCCGGCCAGGCCGGTGACGTGGGGGTGTGGGAGTCCACCGGACCGGCCACCCCTCGGCCGCCCGTCTCGACCGGCACGCCCGTCCCGCCCGGGCACCTGGTGGACCGCCGCGCCCACGGTCCATGGCGATCGGCAGGACGGCCGCCGACCGGTGGCCCACCGGGCCGGCGCGACCCCCGCCGTCCGGAGGGCGGCCCCGATCGGAGCGGCGGCCGGTCGATTCGCGGCTCGGCGTCGTTCGGCGCCGGCCGCCCGTCCCGGCTCACTCCCGGGCGGGTGACCCTCCTGACGGTTCTGGCCGGCGCCACGGTGGGTGCCCTGCTGGGTGGCCCGGTCGCGACGGTCGCGGTGGCCGGCTACGGGGCGTTCGGTGTCCGCTCGGTCCGCCGGCGGCGCGCCGTCCGGCACGCCGCGCTGGCCCGCCGCCGCCGACTGGACCAGCTCTGCGCGCTCGCCGCCGACCTGCGTGCGGGGCTGCCGGTGCCGGTGGCGGCCGAGGGAATCACCGACGCCGCGGTGACCGGACCCGAGGTGCGGCCGGCCCGGCCGGGCGGCGCGGACCGGCTGGCGCAGCTGGCCCGGGCCGCGGTGCGACTCGCCGACCGGACCGGGGCGCCCCTGGCCGAGCTGGTGGAACGGATCGAGGCGGACGCCCGGGCCACGGACCGGGGCCTCGCCGCCGCGGCGGCCCAGGCCGCCGGGGCCCGGGCCACCGCCCTGCTGCTGGCGGTGCTGCCGCTCGGCGGCATCGGCCTCGGGTACGGCATCGGCGTCGACCCCGTCGCGGTGCTGCTGCACACCCCGGTCGGCGGTGGTTGCGCGGTCGCCGCGATCGTCCTCCAGGTCGCCGGGCTGCTCTGGGCGGAGCGGCTCGGGGCGGCACCGGCGGGGGAGAGCTGATGAGCCGGGTGCCGTTGCTCGCCGGTTGCCTGATCGCCGCGGCCCTGCTCGTCGCCTGCTGGCCGGTTCCGGTGCGCCGGGCCGCCCACCGGCTCCGGATGGCCGGCCTGGCCCGTCCGGCCACCGACCTCGACCGCTCCAACGCCGGCCTGGCGCCTCCGGCCACCGCCACCGACCTCGACCGCTCCAACGCCGGCCTGGCGCCTCCGGCCACCGCCACCGAACTCGACCGCTCCAACGCCGGCCTGGCGCCTCCGGCCACCGCCACCGAACTCGACCGCTCGCACGCCGGCCTGAGCCGTCCAGCCGCCCCCACCGACCCAGACCGCCCGGCGGTCGGCCCGACCCGGCCGGCCGCCACCGCCGACCCCGACCGCCGAAGCGCCGGCCGTACGGCAATCGGGATGGGCCGGTGGGCGGCCAGAACGGACGTGATCCGGCTGAGTGCCGCGCTGGCCGGGCTGGCGGTGCTGGTCGTGGTAGGTGGCTGGGTGGGACTCTTCGGTGCCGTCCTCACCGCGACGGTCGCCGATCGCCTGCTCCGGCGCGTCGAACCGCGAGCCGTCCGGGACCGCCGACTCCGCGAGCTGGCCGACCTTCCGCTCGCCGCGGACCTCCTGGCGGCCACGCTGCGGGCCGGTGCTCCCGTCGACCACTCGGTGCTCGCGGTCGCCGACGCCCTCGGCGGTCCGCTGGCCGACCGCCTCGGCCGGGTGGGCCGAACCCTGCTGCTCGGTGGCGGGCCGGACGAGGCCTGGGCGCACCTGACGCCGGTGCCCGGCGCGGACCGTCTGGTCACCGCGGCGGTGCGGTCGTCGAGCAGCGGGGCGGCCCTGGCCGGTGCCCTCACCCGGCTCGCCGACGACCTACGGGCCGATCGGGCCACCGCCGCCGAGGCGTCGGCCCGGCGTGCCGGTGTGCTGATCGTGCTGCCGCTGGGGCTCTGCTTCCTGCCGGCCTTCATTCTCGCCGGCCTGGTGCCGGTGATCGTCGCCGTCCTCGGCGACGTGCTCTGACAACCGAGGAGAGAGGAACGTGCAATGCGTAAACTCCTGTCCCGCCTGCGCGGGGACGCCGGGATGAACACCGCCGAGTACGCGGTGGGAACGCTCGCGGCGGTGGCCTTCGCCGGCATCCTGCTCAAGGTGCTGACCTCGGGCAACGTGCAGTCCGCGTTGACCGCCGTCATCGACCGGGCGCTGAAGTGAGCCGGCGCCGGTGGGCCGGCCGGGACCGGGGCTCGTTCACGGCCGAACTCGCGGCCGGCCTGCCGGCGCTCACCCTGCTGCTGCTCGCCGGGCTGACGGCGGTGGACGCGGTCATCACCCGGGCGGGTTGCCTGGACGCGGCCCGGGCGGCGGCGCTCGCCGCCGCCCGGGGCGATCAGGGTGCGGCCGTGGCTGCCGGCGTCGCCCCGGACGGGGCCGACATCCGGCTCACCGTCGACGGGGACCGGGTCACCGTCACGGTTCGCGCGCCGGTCCGAACGCTCGGTGCCCGACTGCCCCGGCTCACCGTGGTCGGCGCCGCCGTCGCCGCCGTCGAGCCCGGCCTCCCGGCGGCCCGGCCGTGAACCGCCCACCACGGGTGGCCGGAGATGCCGCCGCGCCATCCGGCGCCGGCCGGACGGTCTGCGCCGTCCGCGGTCCTGCCGCGTTGCCCGGGGACCCGGCCGTTCGCGCCCCTGGTGACCGGACCGGCGGGGATCGGGGCAGCGCCACCGTCTATCTGCTCGCCGTCGGGCTGGTCCTCGTCGTGTTCGGGATCTTCGGTGCGGCGGTGGGTGCCGCCCGGGTGGCCCGGCAGCAGGCCCGGGTCGCGGCCGACCTGGGCGCGCTCGCCGGAGCGGGTCGGGCGGTCGAGGGCCCGGACACGGCGTGCGCCGTTGCCGGCGCCATTGTCCGCGCGAACGGTGGCCGTCCGGTCGCCTGCCGGCTCGACGGGCTCGACGTGCTGGTCACCGTCGAGATCACGGTGACCGCCCTGCCCGGGCTGGTACGGGAGGTCAGCGTGACCTCCCGCGCCGGCCCGGTACGCGGCTGAGCTCGCCGCTGCGCGGGTCAGCGCCCCTGGAGGGCGTCCAGCCCGATCGCCATGGCGATCACCAGGCGACGGTCGACCTGCGGCTGGTGGATCTCCACCACGTACCGGTCGCGCAGGCCCCACTTCTTGATCACCGAGAAGACCGGCTGGCCGTTGGCGGTGAAGTCGAAGTGGTACGGCAGCCAGGACAGCGAGTCGACGAAGCGCCGCAGCAGGGCCACCGGCATGCTCCGCTCCTGCCCGGTCACCTGCGGCAGGCCCGGCTGCTCCACGTGCCAGGTGGAGCGGAGCAGGGACTGGGCGAAGTCCTTGCGGAACAGCCCGATCGGGTTGCCGGCGTGGTCCGTCACGTCGTACGTGGCGCCCAGGTCGAGCCGCTGGCGGGCCTTGAACCCGAGCAGCGGGTACTGCTTCGAGTCGTCGGTGTAGATGGTCACCTGCTCCTTGAAGGCCAGGCGCTTCTGCTGGGCGAAGGCCAGCAGGCCGCCCTCCGAACCGTCCGGTGCGACGGAGTGGACCTCGTACTGGTTCACCATCATCCGGATCCGCTGGCGGATGTGGAACTGGCGCTGCTGCTGCAAGGCGTCGAGCTGCATCTGATCTCCTAGGAAGGGTGGGCCGGAGTCTCGCACAACCGGCCCGTCAGCGTCCGCCCTCCATGGTCGCCTTCATGGCCCAGGCGTTCAGCACCTGGTGGATGCCGCGCAGGCGTTCGTCGATCTGGGCCAGCCGCTCCGCCTGGGCGAGGGAGGCCAGCGCCGCGCCGTACGCGATCAGCTGGTCGGGGGTGAGTGTCTCCTGGTCGATCGTGTAGAGCAGGTCGACGGTCTCGGCGATGGTGTCGGCCATGGCTCCTCCTGCGGCGAAGGTACGGCGAGCTCGGCGGGCGCGGCCGGCGCCACTGGCGACCGACCATGCATGGAAGCGCTCCCATACTTCAATGCCCACCCGCACCCGATCTCATGCACGATCCCCGAACCCCACCACCCCCACCGGCCCGTCGATCATGAAGTTGGCGGCGTCAGGGAGCGTTCTCCATGACGCCAACTTCATGATCAACGGGGCGCGGGGCGAGGGGCCGCGGGAGGGTGGGGGTGGGGAGGTTGGTCAGGACGACGTCGAGGACCCGGACGGCGTCCGGCTTGGAGAGCGGGTTGTTGCCGTTGCCGCACTTCGGGGACTGGACGCAGGACGGGCAGCCCGCCTCGCAGCCGCACTCGGCGATCGCGTCCCGGGTGGCGCGCAGCCAGGCCGCCGCCGTCCGGTACGCCCGCTCGGCGAAGCCGGCCCCACCCGGGTGCCCGTCGTAGACGAAGACGGTGGGCGCCTCGGTGTCCGGGTGCACCGCCGTGGAGAGCCCGCCGATGTCCCATCGGTCGCAGGTCGCCATCAGCGGCAGCAGCCCGATCGCCGCGTGCTCGGCGGCGTGCAGCGCGCCCGGGATGTCGGCCGCCTCCACGCCGGCCGAGGCCAGCGACTCCGGTGAGACGGTGAACCAGACCGCCACCGTCCGCAGCTCCCGGGCGGGCAGGTCCAGCGGGCGGGTGTCGATCACCTCGCCGGAGGCGATCCGCCGCCGCTGGTACGACACCACCTGGCTGGTCACGTCGACCTCGCCGAGGAAGAGGCCGACCGGCCCGGCGTCGGTGTACGAGCGCACCGACACCACCGACAGCGAGGTGACGTCCCGGGCGTGGGTGGACCAGTCCGGCTCCTCGGCGTGCACCAGCGCGCACCCGTCGGCGAGGTCCAGCGAGTCGACCACGTACGAGACGCCCTGGTGCAGGTAGACGGCGCCGGTGTGCAGCAGGAAGTGCGACGAGCCACCGTCGACGGTGCCGAGCAGCCGCCCGGTCGACGCCTCCACCACGCAGACCGGTGCGCCGCCCTCGCCGCGCAGGTCGACCTCGGGCCGCTCGCGGTGCCGCCAGTACCAGCCGGTCGGCCGCTGCCGCAGCGCACCGGACGCCACCAGCGCGTCCACCGCCTCCTTGGCGCCATCGCCGAAGAGTTCCAGGTCGGCGGGGGTGAGCGGGGCCTCTGCGGCGGCGCAGGCCAGCTGCGGGCCGAGCACGTACGGGTTGGCCGGGTCCAGCACGGTCGCCTCGACGGGTCGCCCGAACAGCGCCTCCGGGTGGTGCACCAGGTAGGTGTCGAGCGGGTCGTCCCGGGCCACCAGCACGGCGAGCGCCTCGTCGCCGGAGCGACCGGCCCGGCCGGCCTGCTGCCACAGTGACGCCCGGGTGCCGGGCCAGCCGCAGATCAGCACGGCGTCCAGCCCGACCAGGTCGACGCCGAGCTCCAGCGCGTTTGTCGAGGCGAGGCCGAGCAGGTCGCCGTGGAGCAGGGCGCGTTCCAGCTCGCGCCGCTCCTCGCGCAGGTAGCCGGCCCGGTAGGCGGCGACCCGCTCGCCGAGACCGGGTACCGCCTCGTCCAGCGCCCGGCGGGCGGTCGCCGCCACCACCTCGGCGCCCTTGCGGGACCGGACGAAGGCGAGGGTGCGTACCCCCTCGGCGACCGTGTCGGCGAGCAGGTCGGCGGTCTCCCGCAGCGCCGAACGCCGCACCTGCAGAAGGTCGGCCTCCGGCGACGAGGAGTCGGCGGCCGGCAGCAGCGGCGGCTCCCAGAGCGCGAAGGTCACCCCGCCGCGCGGCGAGGTGTCCTCGGTGACGGCGGTGACCGGCAGCCCGGTGAGCCGGCCGGCAGCGGTGGCCGGGTCGCCCGAGGTGGCCGAGGCGAGCACGAAGGTCGGCCCGCCGGCGCGGCCGTACTTCGCGCACTGTCGCCGCAGCCGGCGCAGCACGTGCGCGACGTGCGAGCCGAACACTCCGCGGTAGGTGTGGCACTCGTCGACGACCACGTGGGTCAGCCGGCGCAGGAAGCCGGACCACTGGGCGTGCCCGGGCAGGATCCCGTGGTGCAGCATGTCCGGGTTGGTCAGCACGAACCGGGAGTGCCGCCGGATCCACTCCCGCTCGGCGCGCGGGGTGTCCCCGTCGTAGGTGGCGGGGCGTACCCCGTCGAGTTCCAGCGCGGCGACGGCCCGCAGCTGGTCGGCGGCGAGCGCCTTGGTCGGCGCCAGGTAGAGCACGGTGGCCCGGGGGTCGGCGAGCAGGGTGGCCAGCGCCGGGAGCTGGTAGGCCAGGGACTTGCCGGAGGCCGTCCCGGTGGCGACGACCACGTGCCGCCCGGCGTACGCCAGCTCGGCGGCCTCGGCCTGGTGCCGCCACGGCGCGACGACGCCGCGCCGGTCGAGCGCCGCGCGCAGCTCCTCGGGGGTCCAGTCCGGCCAGGGCGCGGTGACCCCGGCCCGGGCGGGCACCCGTTCGACGTGGGTGACCGGGTCGGCGGTGGTCCGGGCGCGCAGCCGTCGCAGCAGGTCGGCCGGCGCGCTCTGCGGGCCACGACCTGCGGGTACGGGGAATGTGCGCGTCACGTCCTGCACTCTCGCAGTGGTGTTCGGGATGAAACTCCGGGGCCCGGGGTAAGGGGTTGGCTCAGCCGGTGACCTTCGGGCCCGTCCCACCCGGGATGGTTAGATGCCCAGGAGAGTTTACGGCTCTTGCGAGGGAGGAGACCGATGGAGCTGTCGCTGGCGACCCGTACCGTGGGGGAGCACACGGTGCTCGAGGTCGGCGGTGAGGTGGACGTCTACACCGCCCCCCGCCTGCGCGAACGGCTCCTGGAGTTGATCGACGGTGGGGCCCGGCAGGTCGTCGTCGACCTGGGTCGGGTGGACTTCCTCGACTCCACAGGTCTCGGCGTGCTGGTCGGCGCGCTCAAGCGGCTGCGTACCGCCGGGGGCAGCTTCGCCCTGGTCTGCGACAAGGAGCCGCTGCTCAAGATCTTCCGGATCACCGCCCTGGACCAGGTCTTCCCGCTGCACCCGACGGTCGACGCGGCGGTCGGCGCCGACTCGACCGGCTCGGGCGCGTGATGGCGACGGTCCGACTCTCCTTCTCGCCGGCGCCGGTGCACGTGCGCACCGCCCGGCTCGTCGGGGTGGCGGTCGCCCGTCGCGCCGGCGTACGCGAGGACCTGCTGGACGAGGTCCGGCTGGCCATCGGTGAGGCGTGCACCCGGGCCGTCGCCCTGCACCGGCAGTACCACGTGCCCGACCCGGTGCTGGTGGAGATGGACGACGCCGGCTCGTACACGGTGCGGGTGATCGACCGGGCGCCGATCGAGGCGAGCATCGGCCTGGCCGCGCTGGACGCCGACCAGCTGGCCAACGAGTCGCTGAACGAGGACGACCTGACCACCGGGGTGGGCTTCGCGCTGCTCGCCGGTTTCGTCGAGGACCTCCAGGTGCGCCCGGTGGTGGAGGGCGTCGGCACCGAGGTCCGGATGGTCTGGCCGGTCGGCCGCTGATCCGCTGATCGTCGAGGGTCCACAGGCCACGTCCCGACAGGGGGCGTGGCCTCGTCGTGTTGGTCGCCCTCTATATCAGATTTTTCCTCATAACACAGCGACGAAGATCATCGGGACACGGTGGGCCCTGCGTGTGACCTCGGACACTGCGGAGGGCTACAGTACCCGGGTTGTCAGCAAGTGACCCGTCCCGCAGCCAGCGGGAACGGGTGTTCATCGCTGGTCCGCCGGGGTGGGTTGGCGCGCGCTTGCGAGTCCGCATCCAGGCGTCGGCCCGTGCGTCTCCACGAGCCGGCGCGAGTGTTCGGTATCAGGAGGACATAGATGTCCGGGACCTTGGCCGCCGACGGCGGCGCACTGTCCCTTACCGGAGCCAACGTGACGTACGTCGTCATCGCCGCGGTCATCGCGCTGGTGGCGCTCGTCTTCGCCGCCGCCTTGACAAAGGCCGTGCTGGCAGCCGGTAAGGGCACCACCAACATGCGGGAGATCTCCGGGGCGGTGCAGGAGGGCGCGTCGGCGTACCTGCTCCGGCAGTTCCGGACCCTGGCCATCTTCGTGGTCATCGCCGTCGTGCTGCTCTTCCTGCTGCCGGTGCACGACACCGACGGCAGCGAGATCGCGGTGAAGATCGGCCGGTCCGCCTTCTTCGTGGTGGGCGCCCTGTTCAGCGCGTTCATCGGCGGCGCCGGCATGTGGCTGGCCACCCGCGCCAACCTGCGGGTCGCCGCGGCGGCCCGGGAACGCCAGGGCGGCCGCGAGGCCGCCATGCGGATCGCCTTCCGCACCGGCGGCGTGGTCGGCTTCCTCACCGTCGGCCTCGGCCTGTTCGGTGCGGCGCTGGTGGTGCTGCTCTTCCGCGGCGACGCCCCGACCGTGCTGGAGGGCTTCGGCTTCGGTGCCGCGCTGCTCGCCATGTTCATGCGGGTCGGCGGCGGCATCTTCACCAAGGCCGCCGACGTCGGCGCCGACCTGGTCGGCAAGGTCGAGCAGGGCATCCCCGAGGACGACCCGCGCAACGCCGCCACCATCGCCGACAACGTGGGCGACAACGTCGGCGACTGCGCCGGCATGGCCGCCGACCTGTTCGAGTCGTACGCGGTCACCCTGGTCGCCGCGCTGATCCTGGGCCGGGCCGCGTTCGGCGTGGACGGCCTGGTCTTCCCGCTGGTGATCTCCACCATCGGCGTGCTGGTCGCCATCGTCGGGGTCTTCATCACCCGGCTGCGGGCCAGCGACCGCAACGGCCTGACCGCGATCAACCGGGCCTTCTACCTCTCCGCGCTGATCTCGGCGGTGCTGGTGGCGATCGCCGCGTTCGCGTACCTGCCGGCGACCTTCGCCGAGCTGGAGGGCGGGCTGACCGGCGTCGACCGCAACCCGCGGCTGGTGGCCATCGGCGCGGTGGTGATCGGCATCGTGCTGGCCGCCGCGATCCAGGCGCTGACCGGCTACTTCACCGAGACCAACAAGCGCCCGGTGCAGGACATCGGCAAGAGCTCGCAGACCGGCGCCGCCACCGTCATCCTGGCCGGCATCAGCGTCGGCCTGGAGTCGGCGGTCTACTCGGCGCTGCTGATCGCCGCCGGCGTCTTCGGCGCGTTCCTGCTCGGCGGCAGCTCCATCACGCTGTCGCTGTTCGCGGTGGCGCTGGCCGGCACCGGCCTGCTCACCACCGTCGGCGTGATCGTCGCGATGGACACCTTCGGGCCGATCTCCGACAACGCCCAGGGCGTCGCGGAGATGTCCGGCGACATCGACGAGCACGGCGCGCGGACGCTCACCGAGCTGGACGCCGTCGGCAACACCACCAAGGCGATCACCAAGGGCATCGCGATCGCCACCGCGGTGCTGGCCGCGACCGCGCTGTTCGGCTCGTACACCGACACGCTGGCCAGCTCGTACGCGGACGCGAAGGTGCCGAACGTGGAGGCCGCGATCGCGGACCTGCTGAACGTGGCGAACCCGCGCAACCTGGTCGGCCTGATCATCGGCGCGGCGGTGGTCTTCCTCTTCTCCGGTCTCGCCATCAACGCGGTGTCCCGCTCGGCGGGCGCCGTGGTGATGGAGGTCCGCCGGCAGTTCCGCGAGCTGCCCGGGATCATGGACCGGACCCAGCGCCCGGAGTACGGCAAGGTCGTCGACATCTGCACCCGGGACGCGCAGCGCGAGCTGCTGACCCCCGGCCTGCTGGCGATCATGGCGCCGATCGCGGTCGGCTTCGGCCTCGGGCCCGGCGCGCTGGCGTCGTACCTGGCCGGTGCGATCGGGGCCGGCACGCTGATGGCGGTCTTCCTGGCCAACTCCGGTGGCGCCTGGGACAACGCGAAGAAGCTGGTCGAGGATGGCGCGTACGGCGGCAAGGGCTCCGAGTCGCACGCCGCGACGGTCATCGGCGACACCGTCGGTGACCCGTTCAAGGACACCGCCGGCCCGGCGATCAACCCGCTGATCAAGGTGATGAACCTGATCTCGCTGCTGATCGCGCCCGCCGTGGTGGCGTTCAACGTCGGCGACGACGCGAACACCCCGGCACGGGTGGCGATCGCCGTGGTGGCGACGCTGGTCATCGTCGCCGCGGTGGTCTGGAGCAAGCGCAACGGTGTGGCGATGGAGTCCGACGCCGGGGCGAACACCCCGGACCAGCGGCCGGAGACGATCAACGCCTGACCCCGTTTCGCGGTCCACGGTCCCGGTCGGCGCACGCCGGCCGGGACCGTCCCGTGGACGAAACCTGACCGGTGGCGGTTCGCCCGGAAGGCCGTACGCTGCAACGCATGCGTACGTGCCGGGCGTCTGCCGCCGGAAAGCTCACGGTGGTCCTGGCCACGCTCCTGCTCACGGTGACCGCCTGCGGTGGCGGTCCCAGCCCCCGGGCCTGGGCGGCCTCGGTCTGTGAGGCGCTCACCCCGTGGCGGGCCGAGATCAGCAAGCTGACCAGCAGCACCCGGCAGCAGATGACCGCGCAGACCACCCCGGCGCAGGCGCGGGAGAACCTGGTCCGGCTCTTCGACGGGGCCCGGCAGGCCAGCGAGACGGCCCGCCGGGAGGTGGAGCGGGCCGGGGTGCCGGAGACCACCGGCGGCGACCAGGTCTCGGCCGGGTTCCGCGGCTCGCTGAGCCGGATGCGGGACGCGTACGGCCGGGCTCGGGACAGCATCCGCGGGCTCGACACCAGCCGGCCGGCCACCTTCTACGACGGCGTGCAGGCCGCGGTGGAGAGCCTGAACAAGGAGTACGACGCGAGCGCGCTGGACACCAGCCGGCTCAGCTCCACAGAGCTGAAGGCCGCCTTCGACGAGGTCCCGGAGTGTCGCTGAGCCCACCCCACCCACCCCCCGACCCGGGCCGGCAGCTGTCGCTGTTCGGCACCGAGGCGGCCGACCCGTCCGTGGCGGACCTGGCCGGCCTGCTCGCCGGGCCCGGGGAGGTGGTCCGGATGGGCGGCACGGCGCGGCTGTCGGTGGTGGTGGACGCCGGCTGGCGGGTGCACGTGCTGGTGGCGGAGCTGACCGCGCGGGGGCTGCCGCCGACCTGGGAGGCGGTCGGTGAGCCGGACGGCCCGCGGCGGCACCTGATCCGCACCGCGTACGCGAGCACCCTGGCGCCGCTGGCCCGGGCCTGGGCACGGGGGCCGGCGAAGCGACCACCGGCCGGGTTCCACCTCAACGGCCGGCGGCTGCGGATCTGGCTGGCCGCGGCGGGGCGCGCCGAGCCGTCGGGCTTCCTGCTCGGGCTGGGCGAGGGCGACACCGAGTGCTGGGGGCCGGTGGGCCGGGCGCTCGCGGCGGTCGGCCTGGCCGGGGTGTTGCTGGAGGCCGGGGCGGGCGGGCCGGCGTACCGGATCTCGGGCCGGCGGCGGCTGGCCCGGCTCGCGGAGCTGGTCGGCGACCGGCCCGCCGCCGCGCCCGCGGCCGACTGGCCGGGGAGTCCCTGACCCACCGGGTGTCCGATCGCGGACAGCTCGCACGGACGCCCGGTTGCGGAAAACGGCTCGATCAGCCCTCCACCGAGGGTGCGCCATCGTCACAGTGACCCACTTCCCGGCCTACCCACGGTGTACGGTGGCGCCGTCCGGCACAACCGCCAGCGCGCGGCCGCCCCCGGAGCGCCGCGCCGGGGCCGCCCGCCGACCATGCCGCCGTGAGAAGCGGGGCGGCGCGTTACGTTGGACATCCGGACCGCCGCCGGTCCGGCCGGTGCGACACGGCCGGAAACGGGCATGTAGCAGGAGTGAGGTCGAAGAGAGACGTGCCGAGCAAAGCTGGAACCACCCGTCTGGTCATCGTCGAGTCTCCGGCGAAGGCCAAGACGATCTCGGGCTACCTCGGCCCGGGGTACGTCGTGGAGGCCAGCTTCGGCCACGTCCGGGACCTCCCGCGCAACGCCGCCGACGTGCCGGCGAAGTACAAGGGCGAGTCGTGGGCCCGGCTCGGGGTGGACGTCGACAACGGCTTCCACGCCCTCTACGTGGTCTCCGCCGACCGTAAGCAGCAGATCAGCAAGCTGGTGAAGCTGGCCAAGGAGGTCGACGAGATCTTCCTGGCGACGGACGAGGACCGCGAGGGCGAGGCCATCGCCTGGCACCTGGTGGAGACGCTCAAGCCCAAGGTGCCGGTCAAGCGGATGGTCTTCCACGAGATCACCAAGCCGGCCATCCAGGCCGCTGTGGCCAACCCGCGCGAGATCGACCGGGACCTGGTCGACGCGCAGGAGGCCCGGCGCATCCTCGACCGCCTGTACGGCTACGAGGTCTCCCCGGTGCTGTGGAAGAAGGTCATGCCGAAGCTCTCGGCGGGCCGGGTGCAGTCCGTGGCGACCCGGATCGTGGTCGAGCGGGAACGCCAGCGGATGGCCTTCCGCACCGCCGAGTACTGGGACATCCTGGCCACCCTGGCCGTGGCGAACCCCGGCGAGGGCCCCCGCACCTTCAACTCCACGCTGGTCGCGCTGAACGGCGACCGGATCGCCACCGGCAAGGACTTCGAGCCGACCACCGGTCGGGTGAAGCCCGGCGCGGGCGTGGTGCACCTCGACGAGGGCGGCGCCCGGGGCCTGGCCGCCCGCCTCGAGGGGCGGCCGTTCGCGGTCACCCGGGTCGAGGAGAAGCCCTACCGCCGCCGCCCGTACGCGCCGTTCATCACCTCCACCCTCCAGCAGGAGGCGGCCCGCAAGATGCGCTTCTCGTCCCAGCAGACGATGCGCACCGCGCAGCGGCTGTACGAGAACGGCTACATCACCTACATGCGTACCGACTCGGTGAACCTGTCGGAGACCGCCATCGCGGCGGCCCGCCGGCAGATCGTCGAGCTGTACGGCGAGCGCAGCGTGCCGCCGGAGCCGCGCCGCTACACCGGCAAGGTGAAGAACGCGCAGGAGGCGCACGAGGCGATCCGCCCCGCCGGGGACAACTTCCGCACCCCGGGCGACGTGGCCAAGGAGCTGTCGGCCGAGGAGTTCAAGCTCTACGAGCTGATCTGGCGGCGCACCATCGCCTCGCAGATGACCGACGCGGTCGGCTCCAGCGTCTCGGTGCGGATCCGGGCGACCTCCACCGCCGGGGAGGAGGCCGACTTCGGCTCCACCGGCAAGACCATCACCGACCCGGGCTTCCTGCGGGCGTACGTCGAGTCCTCCGACGACGAGAACGCCGAGGCGGAGGACGCCGAGCGGCGGCTGCCGACCCTGGTCAAGGGGCAGCCGCTGACCGCCGACGAGCTGGCCGCGCAGGGGCACCACACCCAGCCGCCGTCGCGCTACACCGAGGCGTCGCTGGTGAAGGCCCTGGAGGAGCTGGGCATCGGCCGCCCGTCGACGTACGCGTCGATCATGCAGACCATCCAGGACCGCGGGTACGTCTTCAAGCGCGGCCAGGCGATGATCCCGTCGTTCCTGGCGTTCGCGGTGATCGGGCTGCTGGAGCGGCACTACCCGCGCCTGATCGACTACGACTTCACCGCCAGCATGGAGAACGAGCTGGACGAGATCGCCGGCGGCGACCACGCCTCGGTCGACTTCCTCACCTCCTTCTACTTCGGCAGCGCCAACGGCACCGGCGACCAGGCGATCGCCCACGCCGGTGGGCTGAAGAAGCTGGTGACCGAGAACATCACCGAGATCGACGCGCGCAGCGTCAACTCGATCCCGCTGCACACCGACGACGAGGGCCGCGAGGTCGTCGTCCGGGTCGGCCGGTTCGGTCCCTACCTCCAGCGGGCGCTCCCCGGCGAGCAGCCGGCCCCGAAGGCCGAGGGTGAGGAGGGCGGCAGCCAGGGCGACCGGGCGCCGATCCCCGAGGGGCTGGCGCCGGACGAGCTCACCCCGGAGAAGGTGCACGAGCTGTTCCTCGGCGGCGGGGGTGAGCGCAAGCTCGGTGACGACCCGGCCACCGGCGAGCCGATCGTGCTGAAGTCCGGCCGGTTCGGCCCGTACGTCTCCAGTGGCGAGCGCAAGTCGTCGCTGTTGAAGTCGCAGTCGCCCGACTCGCTCACCTTCGACGAGGCGTTGAGGCTGCTCACCCTGCCCCGGGTGGTCGGCGTCGGCCCGGACGGCGCCGAGGTGCTGGCGGCCAACGGCCGCTACGGCCCGTACGTCAAGCGGGGCGAGGAGTTCCGGTCGCTGGAGTCGGAGGAGAAGCTCTTCACGGTCACCCTGGACGAGGCGCTGGCCCTGCTGGCCGCCCCGAAGGCCCGCCAGCGTCGGGCCGCCGCGCCGCCGCTGCGGGAGATGGGCGTCGACCCGCTGACCGAGAAGCCGCTGGTGATCAAGGACGGCCGGTTCGGGCCGTACGTGACCGACGGGGAGTTCAACGCGTCGCTGCGGCGCGGGCAGACCCCGGAGGAGCTGACCATCGAGCAGGCCTCGGAGATGCTCGCCGAGAAGCGGGCGAAGGGTCCGGCGCCGAAGAAGAAGGCGGCGGCGAAGAAGGCCCCGGCCAAGAAGGCGACGGCGGCGAAGAAGACGGCCGCCGCGAAGTCCACCGTGGCCAAGAAGACCACCACCGCCAAGGCCACCCCGGCGAAGAAGGCCCCGGCCAAGAAGGCCGCCCCGCGCAAGGCCGCCACCCCGGCCGACTGACCCACCCCGCCTGAGCGTCGGGTCTCGGAAAGTTCGGGCGGATCAGGCGGGTCAGGCGGGTCAGGGGCCGAGGATGCGGTCCAGGTGGGGGTTGGCGAAGAGCCGGTCGGGGTCGAGGCGGTCCCGGATCGCCAGGAAGTCGGCGAAGCGCGGGTACGCGGGCGCGAGCGACCCGGCGTCCCGCCAGTGCAGCTTCCCCCAGTGCGGCCGGCCGCCCAGCCCCGCGGCGACCTGCTCGAACGCCCGGAAGTACGGCTCGTACGGCATACCGACGTACTGGTGGACGGCGAGGTACGCGGACTCCCGGCCGTACCCGTGGGACAGCCAGATGTCGTCGGCGGCGGTGAACCGCACCTCGACCGGGAAGAGCACCTTGAACGGCAGCCCGTCGACGATCCGGCGCAGCGCGTCGAGGGCCTCCGGGAGGGCGGCGCGCGGCAGGGCGTACTCCATCTCCACGAAGCGGACCCGGCGCGGGGTGCAGAAGACCGCGTCGGAGCGGCCGGTGTACGTCCGTTCGGTGAGCGCCCGGGCGGAGACGGCGCTGATCGCCGGGGCGAGCGCCGGCACGGCGCGGCCCAGCCGGCAGGCCCCGGCGAAGACGGTGTTGGCGAGGAACTCGTCGTCCAGCCAGCCGCGCCAGCGGGGCAGCGGCCGGTCGTCGGCGGGCACCCGGTCGTTGGTCTTCACCTGCACCCGCGCGGTGTACGGGAACCAGTAGAACTCGACGTGGTCGTGCCCGGCGACCAGCTCGGGCAGTTCGGTGAGCACCTCGGCGAGCGGGGCCGGCCGCTCGTGCGCGCGGAGGGTGAAGGCGTCGACGCAGCGCAGGGTCACCTCGACCAGCACGCCGAGTGCGCCGAGGCCGACCCGGGCGGCGGCGAAGACGTCGGGGTGCTCGTCGGCGGAGCAGCGCAGCACCTCGCCGGTGCCGGTGACCAGGGTCAGCGCCTCGACGAAGGTGGAGAGGCAGCCGAGGTGCGCGCCGGTGCCGTGGGTGCCGGTGGAGATCGCCCCGGCGACCGTCTGCGCGTCGATGTCGCCCAGGTTGGGCAGGGCCAGCCCGTGCGCGGTGAGCAGCGCGTTGAGCGCCCGCAGGGTGGTGCCGGCGGGCACGGTGACCAGCCGGTCGGTCCGGTTCACCCGGATGTCGGTGCGCAGGGCGGCCAGGTTGAGCTGCCGGCCGGCGGGTAGGGCGATCGGGGTGAAGGAGTGGCCGCTGCCGACGGCGCGGATCCGCTCGCCGGCGCCGGCGGCGGCGCGTACCGCCTCGACGACGTCGTCGACGGTCTGCGGGCGGTGGACGGCGGTCGGGGTGGCCTGCTGGTTGCCGGCCCAGTTGGTCCAGCCGGCGGCCGGCGGCGCGGTGACGGCCATGCACCCTCCTCGATCCAGACGTGAACTGACTTCATATCAGGAACGTTGTGCCTGGTAAATACCGCAATCGGGGTCCGATCGTTAGTACCGGTAGTCACGAACACGTGACGTGCAGATATGTTCATCCGTCGAAGGGGGGTGGCGCCGAGTGTCCACACCAGCCGCCACGACCGGACCGCTGCGCCGCGTTCCGGTGCAGGGTCGAAGTGTCGCGCGTGTCCAGCGGATGCTGGACGCCTGCGCCGAGCTCGTCGACGAGGTCGGGTACGAGGGTCTGACCACGACGCTGCTCGCCGAACGGGCCGAGGTGGCGATCGGGTCGGTCTACCAGTTCTTCCCGGACAAGCGGGCCATCGTGCAGGCGTTGACCCTGCGGACGATGGAGTCCTACCTCCAGCGGCTCGACGAGCGGTTCGCCTCCGACGAGATGACCCACTGGTGGGACGGCGTGGACGCGGGCATCGACGAGTACATCACGATGCACCGCACCGTCCCCGGGTTCCGTACCCTGCACTTCGGCGACGTGGTCGACCTGCACCTGCTCGATGAGCAGCGCGACAACAACGGCGTTATCGCCGACCAGCTGGCCCGGGTGCTCACCGAGCGGTTCGGGCTGAGCGCCGTGCCCGACCTGCGGTTCCACCTGGAGATCGCGGTGGAAGCGGCCGACGCCCTGATCAAGCTCGCGTTCCGCCGCCGCCCCGAGGGGGACGACCGGGTGCTGGTCGAGGCGAAGGCGCTGATCCGCGAATACCTCTACCGCCAGGTCGACGTGCGGACCGAGGCCGGCCAGCCGGGCTGACCGGCTCCGGCCACGAGCGGGGACGACGCCCGGGGTGCGACCGGGCGATTCCACGGCGGGCGCCCGCGAGACGCGCGGGGGCCCGCCGGCTCACAGGAACGCGTGACCCTCGCCCCGGTACGTCGGCACCGTCGCCACGACGGCGTCCCCCTGCACCAGGTGCAGCTCGTTGACGTGTTCGCAGAGCTCACCGGCCTTGGCGTGGCGGAACCAGACCCGGTCCCCGACGCGCAGTTCGTCGGCGACCGGACCGGCCAGCGGGGTCTGCACCTCGCCGGCCCCCTCGGCGCCGAGCAGCTTCAATCCGGCCGGCAGCCACGGCCGGGGCAGCCGGCTGTCCGCGGCCGGGCCGGAGGCGATCCAGCCGCCGCCGAGGACGGTGGCCAGGCGCGGCGCCGGGCGGCGGACCACCGCGCAGGCGAAGAAGGCGGCCGGGGCGGGCCGCCAGGCCCGGTAGGCGTCGAAGAGCGTCGGCCCGTACAGGCCGGATCCCGCGGTGACCTCGGTGACCGCGGGGTCCGCGCTGGTGGCGGCCACGCTGCCGGTGCCGCCGCCGTTGACGAACTCCAGGTCGGCGTGTTCGCGTACCGCGGCCACCGCCGCGCCCCGGCGGGCCAGCAGCTCCCGGTACGACCCGCGCTGGGCGATCCGGACCGCCCTGGCGTACGCGGGCTGCCCGGGCGGGGCGTCGCCGAGCCCGGCGATCTGTGCCTCGTACGCCATCAGGCCGACCAGCCGGAAGCCGGGCCGGCCGGCGACGGTGGCGGCCAGGGCGCCGGCGGCCCGGGCGCTGTGCACCGGTGAGCGGCGCACGCCGACGTGCAGCCGCCCGCCCAGGGGTCGCCACGAGGCGTCCAGGTCGAGGCAGAGCCGCAGCTCCGGCCGGCGCTGCGGCGGGCAGACGGCGTCGACCAGGTCGAGTTGCTCGGCTGCGTCCACCATCAGGGTGACCCGGCCCGCCAGCGTCGGGTCGGCGGCCAGCCGGTCGAGCGCTCCCCGGTCGGCCGTCGGGTACGCGACCAGCACGTCCTCGGCCGCACCGGGCCCGGCCAGCCAGAGCGCCTCGGGCAGGGTGAACGCCATCACCCCGCGCCAGCCCGGCCGGGCCAGGGCGCGGGCGATCAGCTCCCGGGACCGGACCGACTTGCTGGCCACCCGGACCGGCTTGCCGGCGGCCCGGTCGGCCAGGGCGGCGGCGTTGGTGTCGAAGGCGTCCAGGTCGACGACCGCGTACGGCGGGTCGAGGTGGGCGGTCGCCCGGTCCAGGCGCTGCCGGAGTTGCTCGCTGTGGGTCGCCACGTCTGCACGCTAACTGTCTGGGAGTGAATGCGAAATACCCTCGCGTCTGTCCGGGCTGCGCCGACCGGCGGCGGCGGCCTAGGCTCGGCGCGCAGGATGTGGCAGGTCAAGACGACCCCGTCCACGCGACTAGAGTGTTCCACCGGGGATGCCCAACGTTGGGCCGGCACGTGGAGGTACGGCCATCGAAAGCCAGCAGAACGGCGAGTCGTCCGGCGTGTCGCCAACCGGAGCCCACGGCCCGCAGCCCGGAGCGTCCGGCCCGCAGCCCGGTACGCCCGACCCGCACGACGGCGCGTCCGGCCCGCAGCCCGGCGCGTCCGATCCGCAGCGCGAGGCCGACGGTGCCGCCGCCGGCTCCCCGGCCGACCGGTCCGGCGCCGCGGCGATCCGCTCGGTGCTGCGCATCCGGCCGTTCCGCCGGCTCTGGATCGTGCTCGGCGCGGCCTCCTTCGGCGACTGGCTCGGCCTGCTCGCCACCTCCGTCTTCGCCGCCTCCCAGGTGCAGGGCAACACCGCGAAGGGCGCGGCGTTCGGCACCACGATCGCCATCCGGCTGCTGCCCGCACTGGTGCTCGGCCCGCTGGCCGGCGTCTTCGCCGACCGGTTCGACCGGCGCTGGACGATGGTCATCTGCGACCTGCTGCGCTTCGTGCTCTTCGCCTCCATCCCGCTCTACGCCCTGACCGGCGCCGCGGGCGGCCTGGTGGTCGGCTGGGCGCTGATCGCCACCTTCCTGATCGAGTCGGTCACCCTGCTCTGGATCCCGGCCAAGGAGGCCGCGGTCCCCAACCTGATCCCGCGCGCCCGGCTCGAAGCGGCCAACCAGCTCACCCTGATCACCACGTACGGCCTCACCCCGGTCGCCGCCGCCATCGGCCTGGCCGTGCTCGACCGCGGGGTCCGGGGCGCCGTCGGCGGCGACCTGCCCGCCTGGGCCGAGCCAGCCCAGCTCGCGCTCTGGTTGAACGCCTTCTCCCGGCTGGCCACGGCGCTGGTGGTGGCGTTCGGCATCAAGGAGATCAGCCACGCCCAGCGCGGCGAGGCCGAGCGCACCGAGCAGACCATGTTCCGGCAGTTCGCCGACGGCTGGAAGTACATCGGCCAGACCCCACTGGTACGCGGCCTGGTGCTCGGCATCTTCGGCGCGTTCGCCGGCGGCGGCATCGTGATCGGCACGGCGAAGTTCTTCGCCGCCTCGCTCGGCGCCGGTGACGCCGCCTTCTACATGCTCTTCGGCGCGATCTTCATCGGCCTGGCGCTCGGCATCGGGCTCGGCCCGATGATCGTCCGGGAGATGTCCCGGCGGCGCTGGTTCGGCATGAGCATCGTGCTGGCCAGCGCCTCGGTCATGGTGCTGGCGTTCGCCATCCACCTGTCGATGGCGATCCTCGGCGCGATCCTGGTCGGCGCGGGCGCCGGGATGGCCTTCCTGGCCGGCACCACCCTGCTCGGCGGCGAGGTCGCCGACGAGGTCCGCGGCCGGGTCTTCGCCGTGGTCCAGATCGGCACCCGGCTGGTGCTGATCCTCGCCATCGCGCTGAGCAGCCTCCTGGTGGGTGTCGGCGGGTCGCGCAAGCTGGCCATCGCCGACCTGGGCATCTCGGTCTCCTCCACCCGCCTGCTGCTGCTGGTGGCGGGCGCCGCCGGCATCTTCGCCGGGATCAGCGCCTTCGGCCAGATGGACGACAAGAAGGGCGTACCGGTCCTGGCGGACCTGTGGGGCTCGATCCGGGGCCGCCCGCTGATGCCGGCCGAGCCGTTCGTCTCCGCCGGGCTCTTCGTGGTCTTCGAGGGCGGCGAGGGTGCCGGCAAGTCCACCCAGCTGGAGGCGCTCGCCGCCCGGCTGCGCGGGCAGGGCCGCGACGTGGTGGTCACCCGGGAGCCGGGCGCCACCGAGGTCGGCGCGAAGATCCGCTCGCTGGTGCTGGAGAAGTCCGGCGCCGACGCGCCGTCGCCGCGCGCCGAGGCGCTGCTCTACGCCGCCGACCGCGCCCACCACGTCGCCACCGTGGTCCGGCCGGCGCTGATCCGGGGCGCGGTCGTGGTCAGCGACCGGTACGTCGACTCGTCCCTGGCCTACCAGGGCGCCGGCCGTACGCTGCCGGTCGACGAGGTCTCCTGGCTCTCCTCGTGGGCCACCGGTGGGCTCAAGCCCGACCTGGTGGTCCTCCTCGACGTGGACCCGCGCACCGGCCTGTCCCGGGTCGAGTCCCGCAACCAGGGCACCGACCGGCTGGAGGCCGAGTCGGTCGCCTTCCACGAGCGGGTCCGGTACGCCTTCCTCGACCTCGCCGCCAACGACCCGAAGCGCTACCTGGTGCTCGACGCGTCCCGCCCGGCGGAGGAGATCGCCGGACTGGTCGCCCGCCGGGTGGAGGAGTTCCTCGCCGACCCGGCCGGCATCGTGCACCCCCGTCCCGCCCAGGGGCCGGACACCTCGGTGCAGCCGGAGTTATCCGACGCGGAGCTGGTGACGTTGGAGCACCGGACCTGATGCCGGACGTCTTCACCGACCTGGTCGGGCAGGACGAGGCGGTCGAAACGCTGCGCCGGGCGGCTGCCTCGGCGGCCGCGGTGCTGCGCGCCGGGTCGCCGGCCGGCACCGTCGACCCGGACGGTGGCGACGTGGACGCCGGGGGAGAACGGGCCGTCGACCCCCGTGCCGGGATGACCCATGCCTGGATCTTTACCGGGCCGCCCGGGTCGGGCCGCTCGGTCGCCGCCCGGGCCTTCGCCGCCGCCCTCCAGTGCGTGCACGGCACCGGCTGCGGCGAGTGCCCCGGCTGCCACACCACGATGACCGGCACCCACGCCGACGTCCGGCTGGTGGTGCCGGAGGGGCTCTCCATCTCCGTCGGCGAGATGCGGTCCCTGGTGCTGCGCGCCGCGAGCACGCCGAGCGGCGGCCGATGGCAGGTGGTGATCATCGAGGACGCGGACCGGCTCACCGAGGCGGCCGGCAACGCGCTGCTCAAGGCGATCGAGGAGCCGCCGCCGCGGACGGTCTTCCTGCTCTGCGCCCCGTCCACCCACCCCGACGACGTCTCGGTGACCATCCGGTCGCGCTGTCGCCTCGTACCCCTGCGGCAGCCGCCGGCCGAGGCGGTGGCCGAGGTGCTGGTCCGCCGGGACGGCATCGCGCCGGACGTCGCGGCCTGGGCCGGCGCGGCCGCCCAGGGGCACGTCGGGCGGGCCCGACGGCTGGCCCGCGACCCGGAGGCCCGCAAGCGCCGGGACGCGGTGCTGGCCGTGCCGCGCCGGCTGACCGGGGTGGGCGCGGCCTTCGACGCGGCGTCGGCGCTGATCGAGGCGGCCGAGGCGGAGGCCGCGGCGGCCGTGGTGGAGGCCGACGAGGCCGAACGGGCCGCCCTCCAGACCGCGTTGGGCGCCGGCGGCACCGGCCGGGGCGCGGCCGGGGCGATCCGGGGCGCCGCCGGGCAGCTCAAGGAGCTGGAGAAGCGGCAGAAGTCGCGGGCCACCCGGGCGCAGCGGGACGCGCTGGACCGGGCCCTGGTCGACCTGGCAGGTTTCTACCGGGACGCGCTGACCACGGCGCTGCGCGCCCCGGTCGCCCCGGTGCACACCGACACGGCCGCGCTGGCCGCCGCCGGGGCGCAGAAGTGGGACGCCGAGGGGTCGCTGCGCCGGCTGGAGGCGGTGCTGGCGTGCCGGGCGGCGATCGAGGCGAACGTCAAGCCGCGGATCGCGGTGGAGGCGATGATGCTCGCCCTCTGGCGGGGCTGATCCCGGCCGTCCACAGGCATCGACAGGCGCGATTCGGGTGCGGTACGGTCCGGTGACGCCATGGTGACCATGGTGGGACGCTCAGTGAGGGCCTGCCGGGGAGGAGTCCGCCGATGCCGCGCGCGGAGATCGACGAGGCCTGGATCGAGGAGGCGGTGCGGCGTTACCGCCGCATCGAGTCCCTCCAGGCCGAGTTCGACCAGGCGGTGTCGACGGTCGAGGTCACCGTCCGCTCGCCGGACGGGCTGGTCGAGGTGGTGGTGACCGCCGGTGGCCGGATCACCGACGTCCGCTTCCTCGGCCCCCTGCACAACCGCCACCCCCGGGACGTGGCCGGCTCGGTGCAGGCCGCGGTGACGGCCGCCGCCGACGCCGCGCAGTGGGCCCGGGAGAAGCTGCACAACGAGACCTTCGCCGCCTACCGGCCGCTCGCGGGGGCCTGAGATGGACCGGCTGCACACCCTGGCCGCCCGGCTGGACGAGGCCAGCGACACCCTGGCCGCGCTGGCGCACACCGTCACCGCCACCGACCCCGCCCACCCGGTGTTCGGCGCCGACGCCCCGGGCCGTCCCGGCGAGATCGGCCGGGCCCTGCACCGGCGGTGGACCGAGGCCACCGGGGACCGGGCCCGGGAGGCGGCCGCCGCCGCGGCCCGCCTGGCCGCCGCCGCGGCCGCCGTCCGCAGCGCCGCCGACCGCTACGCCGACGTCGACCACGCCGCCCGTCGCCGGCTCACCAGGGAGGCCTGATGGACGCCCTGGACCGGCTCGCCGAGCCCGGCCTGGACCTGCTGCGTCGGGTCGACACGCTGCTCGCGGCCGGCGCCCCGGAGGGCCATCAGCTCTGGCCGCTGCTGCGCCGGATGCAGGTGCTCCCCGGCGACGCGCTGCGTGCCTTTCTCGACCTGCACCCGGCGCCGCTGGCCTCCGCCGGGCACGCGGTGCGCCGGCTCGTCCGGGGGTACGACGACGCCGGCGCCGCCCTGACCGACCCGGGGCTCTGGTCCGGCCCGGCCGCCAGCGCGTACGACCAGGCCCGGTCGGCCCTGCTGCGCCACCTCGACGAGGGGCCGGAGAGCCTGGTGGGCCGGCTGGAGGCGACCGCGGGTTACGCCGACGCGCTCGCCGAGTGGGTGCGGGGCAGCCGGCTGGCGGCGGCCCGGGCCCTGGCCGACGTGCTCGGCTGCACCGAGGCGGTGGCGGTGGTCGCGGCGACCTCGGCCGGTGGGGCCGCCACTCCCGGAGGCGCCGGGGTGGCCGAGGCGGCGGTGATCGCGGCCCGGGTGCTGGCGGTGCTCTGCGTTGCGTACGACGGGGCTGAGACCCTGCTCCGGCAGTGGTCGCCGAGCCTGGCCGAGTCGACCTGGCGGCCGCCGGTGGAGAGCGCGCCGCGGTGGGGCGGCGCCGGCACCCGCATCGGGCACTGACCCGCCGGCGAGTCGACCATCGTCGACCGCTGCGCGGTGTGATCGTCCGGCGACGGCCGGCGGGCCGGGGCCGGGCGCGGGACGTATGGTGAGGGGATGGGCATGCTCTGCGCGGTCAGCTTCAACCGGTACGGGCGCCTCTACTACCTCGACCCGGGCGAGTTGAGCCCGCAGGTGGGCGACAAGGTGCTGGTCCCCACCGACGACGGCCCCGAGGTGGCCGAGTGCGTCTGGGCCGCGCAGTGGGTCGGCGAGGACACCGACGGTTTCCCGAAGCTGGTCGGCCTAGCCCGGGAGGACGACCTGAGCCGCGACGAGATGCTGCGGCGGCGCAAGGCGGACGCGAAGGTCGCCGCGAAGCGGCTGATCCGCGAGCACGGCCTGCCGATGAAGGTGGTCGCCGTCGACCACGTCCTCGGCCCGGCCGAGGGTGGCGGTGAGCGGACCACCGTCTACTTCACCGCGCCGCACCGGGTGGACTTCCGGTCACTGGTCCGGGACCTGGGCGCCACCCTGCACTGCCGGGTCGAGCTGCGCCAGCTATCCGCGCGGGACTCCGCCCGGGTGCAGGGCGGCATCGGCTCGTGCGGCCGGGACCTGTGCTGCGCCACCTTCCTCAAGGACTTCGAGCCGGTCACCATCCGGATGGCCAAGGACCAGGATCTGCCGCTCAACCCGCTGCGCATCTCCGGGGCGTGCGGCCGGCTGATGTGCTGCCTGAAGTACGAACACCCGCTCTACCAGCGGTTCCAGGAGTCCGCCCCGGCGGTCGGCAGTCGGGTGAGCACCCCGGAGGGCGACGGCAAGGTGATCGGCCACAGCGTCCCCCGGGACACGGTCACCGTGCGGCTGGACGCCGACGGCTCCCGCTGCGCCTGCTCCCGCGCCTCCGTCTGCGCCCCCCGCCAAGCCCACGACCAGCACTACACCCCCTGAACCCGGATCCTCCCCGCGCCTCTCCCCGCACCCCGCCCCGTTGATCATGAAGTTAGCGTCGAAGTGGATCTCCTTTTACGCCGCTAACTTCATGATCAACGCGCTGGGCGGGGTCAGTGGAGGGTGATGGGGGGTTCGGCCAGGTGGGGGGTCAGGGGGCGGGTGGGGGTCAGCCAGGAGGACTGGGGGGACTGGTCGGGGTTGATCTGCCAGTCCCGGGAGACACGGTCGACCGCGATCGGGTAGATCGTGAGGGTGCCGTCGGGGTCGATGCGCAGGCGGAGGAAGGACTTCGAGTCCTCGATGCCCTGCGCGGCGAAGAGTTCGTTGACGTTCACTCCGAACGCCCCCGCCACCAGCAGGTATGCCGCCACCAGCTCGGCGGCGACGAAGCCGATGACCGGCCCGTACACGACCGCGGCGGCGACCGCCGGCAGCGGCCAGGGCCACCCGTAGAACGGCAGCATCAGCCAGACCCAGGTGCCGACGGCGGCCAGCGCCAGCTGTGCCACGCCGTGGCTGACGCCGAGGATCCAGTGCCGGGCGTGCCGTTTGCCGCCGGCGCTGGGTGGCTTGGCGAAGAAGGCGGCGCCGAGCAGCGTCACCACCACCATGATCATCAACGGTACGCTGAACAGCCGCTGCTCGGTGGTGCCGGCCCGGTCGTTGGCCACCCCGGCCATCGCCAGCATCAGCAGCGTGTGCAGGGTACCGAGCAGGGTGGTGAAGCCCGGGTTGCGGAACGGCAGCCGGGCGAAGATCCCCCAGCCGTACCGCCTCGACCGGGACTTCTCCGGGAACCGGGCGACCAGGTCGTACTCGCGGGTGACGCTGGCCCGCCGCGCGAGGGTGTCCCGCGGCGGCACCTCCAGTCGCTCCGGCAACATGTGCGTGGGGTAGAGGTACGCGCCGCCGCCCCCGCAGGTGATCAGCTGCCGCTCCGGGCCGGCGTACCGGGCGTAGTGGTGCAGGTCGCCGGAGAGCAGCAGCCGCACCTGCGCCCCGGTCGGGGCGACGATGGTCCGCACGAAGTAGTCGATCGAGTCGTACGCGGTGGGGTGGTCGACGGCCTTGACCCAGGTCGGCGCCGGCACCGCCAGGATCACCCGGCTCCGGGCGGTCAGCTTCTTCGCCACGTCGTCGAAGTAGCTGAGCTGCGGGTCGTCCAGGTACGAGCCGGACTGGTCGTCCAGCCCCAGCAGCCACCAGTCGGCCGGCAGCTCGATCGCGAAGTACGACCGGGACTGGCCGGTGCCCCAACCGCCGAAGTGCCGGTCCCGGGACCGGACGAAGAGCCGCAGGAACGCGGTCAGGCCGTCGTACCAGTCGTGGTTGCCGGGGACCGCGAAGAGCGTCGGCCGGTCGGGCGGGCTGGCCGGCAGCGCCGCCTGGTACGGCCCCTTGCAGCGGTCCTCGTAGGCGGCGTAGCTGGCCGACGGGTAGACCTGGTCGCCCCCCATCACCAGGGTCTGCGCCCGGGGCAGCCGGTGCCCGTCCACCGTCAGCTCCGGCTGGGCGAGCAGGTAGGCGATCGAGTACGTGGCGTCGAAGCCGTCGCCCAGGTCGGCCACGTAGTCCAGCCACAGCCCGCCGTCCGGCCCGACCTGCTTGGAGATCTTGGCGTCCAGCGCGTTCTGGAGCTCCCGTTTGTCCAGGTACGCCCCGAAGAGCATCGCCAGCAGCGTACGGATGCCGGTGCTGATCAGCAGGAACGGCGCCAGCCACGGCACCGGCTTGCGCGGGGTGAAGCCCAGCTCCAGCGGATCGGTGCTGCGCGGCCGGTGCGCTGCCCGGGGCAGCTCCGCGCCGGCCGGCCCACCGGCTGCGTCGGGCTGGTCGGGGTTCCCGGCCGGTACGCGATCGTCGCTCACGCGCGGGAGCGTACGCCCGGATCGTGGGGGAACGCTGTCCGCCGGGCGACCGAACATGCCTCGATGTCCGGATCGGCTCGGGTGGGGGTATCCCGTTCGGTCGTCCGGGGTGGGGTGCCGTACACTTGACGATCGTTGCCGCCTTAGCTCAGTCGGCTAGAGCGACGCACTCGTAATGCGTAGGTCGACGGTTCGATTCCGTCAGGCGGCTCGGTACAGAAGCCCAGGTCACAGACCTGGGCTTCTGCCGTTTCCCGAGGCCGACCACGCCGGTTCCCATCGCGGACCACCGGCTGAACGCAGGGAGCGGGCCACTGTCGCCGATCGCGCCCGGTCCGACGAAGCCATCGAGCCGGGCGCGTCGAGCGAGCTACGCCACGAAGCGGGACCGGCGTCGACGTCCGATCACGTAACCCGCGCCACCGAGGGCCAGGAGCGCGCCGCCGACGCCGACCACGGTCATGGTGTCGGCGCCGGTAACGGGCAGCCCACCGCCCTCACCGCCGCCGGGAGCGCCCACACTGGCGGAGGGAGCGGGCGTCGGCGCGGTCGTCGTGGTGGCGCTGGGCGTGGCGCTCGACGTTGGCACGGGCTGGGACGTCGCGGTCGGCGTGGGCTGTGCCGTCGGCGTCGGTGCGGGCTGGGACGTCGCTGACGGGGAGGGCTGAGCGGCGCAGTCGAGCGCACGCGCGGCGTACAGCCCGTCGTTCAGGTAGGCCAGGTGGGCCTCGATGGTGCCCTCGTCGAGTGCCTTCTGGGCAGCCGCCTGCACGTTGGGTCCGGCGCCCGTCAACGTCCGGACCGCGGCGAGCCGCAGGTCCGCTGCCCAGGCCTTCCGCACGCCGTCCTTGAGGAAGGCGCGCAGCTCGTCCGCGGTGCCGTCGAGCTGCTCCTGGAGCGCCTTGGGCAGGACGACCAGCGAGTTGGTGTTCGCCGCGTACAGGATCTGGGCGGCCAGTACGCGCACCTCCACGTCCGTGGCGGTGTCCAGGTCGATGGTGACCAGCTCGCGGATGTCCGTGTACACCTTGCGCTCGACCGTCTGACAGGCCTCGTTCAGCACCGGCGGTTCGGTCTGGGCCATCGCCGGCGCCGCCGGAGTCAGGAAGGCCAGCGCCATCAGGACGCCGGCCGTTAGCTTTCCTCGCACCTGGTTCTTCCTCCCCGCTGCTGCTCAGAACGGGGAGATACTAGCGTCGCGTACCCCGAGTCGTTGCCCCGTCCGTGACCGGCCCCGGTGACCGGCGGGCGGCCCATGATGTTTGCCGGCGTCGATCGGGCCGGGTAGGGTCACCGGTCGTGAACACCGGACCGGCACTCTGCCACGCACGGATCGGTGACCCGGTGGAGGGCTGACCGCGCGACGGGTGCGCAGAGCGCACCCTCGATGTTCGGCACGTGGACCTCCCGGCGGCTGCGCACCGCAGGGTCCCGTTCCGTTTCGAGCACCGTGAGGTCAGTCGAGTGTCAGTTTCGTTCAACCACACCATCATCGCCGCCAGGAACCGCGACGAGTCGGCGCGGTTCTTCCGGGAGCTGTTGGAGCTGCCCGAGGCGCCCTCCTGGGGGCTGTTCACCAACATCCAGCTCACCGACGGCGTGCTGCTCCAGTTCGCCGAGCCGCCGGTGGAGATCCAGATGCAGCACTACGCGTTCCTGGTCGACGACGAGCTCTTCGACCGGGCGTACCGACGCCTGTGTGACCAGGGCGTCGAGCACTGGGCGGATCCGCAGATGCGCCGCCCGGGTGAGACCAACGACGAGCACGGCGGCCGGGGGGTCTACTTCAAGGACCCGGCCGGCCACGCCATCGAGTTGATCACCCGCCCGTACCTGTAACCACCAGGAGCGGTCGCCGGCCGGGCATCCGGATCGGGTGCCCGGCCGGCGAGCCAGGGGTGGCCGCGGGCCGGGGAGTCGTCAGAACAGGCCAGGTTGGACGGAACCATCGGGCGGGTCCAGGTCCCTTAATGGGGTATGGGCTTGCTTCGCAGGGCGGAACCCGACGGCTACGAGGAGTTCGTCGCCAGCCGGTACCGCGAGATCGTCCGCTTCGGCGCCCTGCTGACCGGGGACGGGCGGCTGGGTGAGGATCTCGCCCAGGAGGGCCTGATCGCGGCCTATCGGTCGTGGCGCCGGTTGGCCGTGCCCGAGGGGCGACCGGAGGCGTACGTCCGGCAGGTGATGGTCCGTACCGCGATGCGGGCCAGGCGCCGGCGCTGGCGCGGCGAGGTGCCGACCGAGGAACTTCCGGAGGGCTCCCGTGGTGACTTCGCGGAGCAGTCCGATCTCAGCGTGCAGGTGCTCACCGGTCTGCGCCGGCTGCCCGCCGACCAGCGGGTGGTGCTCGTGTTGCGATTCTGGTCCGACGCCTCCGAGGCCGAGGTGGCGCAGACCCTCGGAGTCGCGGTCGGAACGGTCAAGAGTCGTACCTCCCGGGCCCTGGCGGCATTGCGAGCCAGCGGCCTGTTCGCCGAATCCGCCAAGGGGACGCCGTGAATCCCACCCACATTCGGGAGCTGCTCGATCGCGCAGCCGCTGCCGTGACCCCGACCGAGACCGATCCGGCCTCCCTGCTGCTCGGCCGCGGGCGGCGTAGCGTGCGACGTCGCCGCCGTGCCTGGGCAGCCGCCGGCTCGGTCGTGGCCGCGATGGCTGCCGTCGTTCTGGCCCTGCCCTCCGCGGTGTCGGCTCCCAACCGGTCCGGGACCGTGGGGGCGGCCGGGACCACGGTGAGCCTGGGGGGCGTGTCGGTGGCCGTCCCGGACGGCTGGCGGACGAGCGAGGTGGCGGACTTCGACCCGTGCACCGCCGAGCCGCACACCGTCTACCTCGCCGCGGGGTGGCAGTTCCGGGGTACGGCGGCGCTGGCCGGCTCGCCGCGAGGCGGGCCCGTCGAGTGCAGGTCGGATGGTCAGGCGTGGGTGGCTGTCGTGGAACGGGGTTTTGCGCCGACGGTCAACCCGGCCCGGCTCGTGGTCAACGACGGTCAGCTGCTCCAGGCCGAGGAGGCCGCGGCCTTCTTCGTCCCGTCCGCGTGGGCCTACCGCCCCTTCACGCAGCGGATCGAGGCGACGGCGGCCGTCATCTCCGGTGACGAGCAGCAGCGTGAGCAGCTGCTCGACCGCGTGACCTGGCCCGCCGGCCCGGCGGCCCCGGCCTCCGGTGGCCTGGCGCTGCCCGGCCGGATCACCAGCGCCACCAGCGCCGCGCCTCCCAGCAACGCCATGGTCGTCGCGACGGATGCCAAGACCCTCGCCCGGATCCGCACCGCCCTCACCGCACTGCGCGATCCTGTGCGGCCGGGTGAGGAGTGCACGCTGCGGCAGCCCGGTGCGGTCGGAATCAGCCTCGGCAGCGTCACCGTGGTGCTGGGCGACGCGACCTGTCCGCAGGCGGTGTCGAGCGGTGGTGGCCGGGTCAGAGCCCCGGCCGGGCTGGGCCGGGAGTTGCTCGGCCTGATCGCGGCGCGCAACGGGATCGCGATCGGACGGGTGACCACGGACTGATCGGACCTCATCACCGTGATCATCAGCTGCGGGTCCGCGGGGAAGCCACGCGGCTACTTTGGGCAGACGTCACCGAAAGGACGTTGACCTCCCGGGGTGCACCTGCTTTGCTGCGTCGCAATCGACCTTGCAGGTCTCGATATCTCGCCACCCTGGAGCTCTCATGTCCCCCGTTGACGCTGTCAAGTCAGTCTTTGCCAAGTACGCGACCTTCGGCGGTCGGGCCCGCCGGTCCGAGTACTGGTGGTTCGCCCTCTTCTCCTGGGTCGTCAGCATCCTGGCCAGCGTCCTGGATGGTGCGTTCGGGACCCGGATGGGTTCGGGGCCGAGTTCGCTCGGCATCATCGGGCTCATCGTCACCCTGGCCCTCCTGCTGCCGAGCCTCGCCGTGGGCGTGCGGCGGCTGCACGACACCAACCGCTCGGGTTGGTGGCTGCTGATCGTGCTGGTCCCGCTGGTCGGGGCCATCGTCCTGCTCGTGTTCTTCGTGATGGAGGGCACCCGTGGCGAGAACCGCTTCGGTGCGGACCCGAAGGTCGCCTCGTACGGCGTCGCGCCCGGCATGGCCTGACAGGACTGACCGCCTGAGCTGAGTCGGCTCGGGCGCCGGCCGGCGGTGGACGGGAAGCCCCGTCCACCGCCGGCACTTTTCGCAACCAATGGTTGCGCTATCGCCCTCGGGCTCCCTAGAGTGACAAGCAACCAAAGGTTGCTCTAGTCACGAGGAGAGCCGGGCATGGAGTACGGGAGCATCGAGCGGGAGATCCACGTGGACGCGCCACCGGAAACGGTGTTCGACGTCGTCAGCAACCCCGCCCACATCCGCGACTGGTGGAACGCCGAGACCGACATCGAGCCGGTCGTGGGCAGCACCGGCGAGCTGACCTGGCGCGACGAGGCGGCCGGCCGGACGGACGTCGTACCGATCACCGTGGTGGAGGTGAGACCGCCCCGGCTCTTCTCGTTCCGCTGGACGCAGGACGCCGGCCGGACCGCCACCGCCGCCAACTCGCTGCTGGTGACGTTCGAGCTGACCCCGGTGGGGGACGGCACGCGGCTCCGGCTCACCGAGACCGGCTTCCGCGAGCGCGGCTGGGAGATCGCCGCGCTGGAGAAGGCGTACCACGAGCACGTCACCGGTTGGGACTTCTTCCTGCCCCGGATCGCCGAGCGCGCCACCCGCGTACCCGGGGCGGAGCGCGACGACCGGCAGCCGGCACGGCCGTGACCACCGCCATCGACGACGACCTCTGGTCGGCGGTCGGCGACCCCACCCGGCGTCGCCTGCTGGACCGGCTGCTCAGCGACGGCGCCGGCACGGCGACCAGCCTCAGCGAGCATCTTCCGGTCACCCGGCAGGCCGTCGCCAAGCACCTCGACGTCCTCGACCGCGCCGGCCTGGTCCACGCGACGACCGTCGGGCGGGAGAGGCGCTACCGGGTAGACGACGCCCAACTCGCCCGCGCGGTAGCCCAACTCGCCTCGGTCGGTGCGGCCTGGGACGCCCGACTGCGCCGGATCAGGACGATCGCCGAGGCAGTCCACCGCTCCCGGCAGGCCCATCCGCACGCCGCGAACGAGGAAGAGGGGAGCGACCATGGCTGAGATCCTGCACCGCGTCGGCGCCACCGCCGCCGCCGAGAAGGTGTACGACGCACTGACCACCCGGGACGGACTGGCCGCCTGGTGGACCACCGACACCACGGGGGACGTGGCCGTCGGCGGCACCATCCGGTTCCGCTTCGGCGAGCCGGGCGGATTCGACATGAAGGTGCTCGACCAGCGGCCGAACGAGCGGGTCGAGTGGGAGGTCACCGACGGTCCGGCCGAGTGGATCGGCACCCGGGTGGTCTTCGACCTGAAGCGGGCCGGCGACTGGACGATCGTGCTGTTCCGGCACGAGGGCTGGGCCGAGCCGGTGGAGTTCATGTACCACTGCAGCACCAAGTGGGCCACGTTCCTGGTGAGCCTGAAGCAGCTGGTGGAGACCGGCGCCGGCGCACCGCACCCGCACGACGTGCGGATCAGCGACTGGCACTGAGGTCGGTGCCCGTGGCGGGCAGTCGTATCAGGCGCTGCGGCTGCCGCCACGTCACCGTCCGGGGGGTGGACCCACCAGGGCGGCGACGGCCAGCACCACGACCTCCCGCCGTCGTCCCGGGTCGATCCCGTCGACGAGGGCGGCGTACTCGGGGGTGGTGGCGCTCCAGAAGCCGGACAGGTGCAGCACCAGGCCGAGGAGTTCCTCCGGGGTGAAGGTGTCCGGAACCGTGCCGTCCGCCTGCGCGGCGGCGATTGCCGCGATCTTGGCGCTGTTGCCGGAGCGGATGATCTCCAGCGCGCTGTCGGCGCCACGCTCCAGGCGGTACCAGGTGGCGAGCCGCTGCACCCAGGGCCGCTGTCGGTAGGAGTCGAAGAGCCGGCCGGCGTACCCGGGAAGGTCGGTCGCGTCGATCGGGATCTCGTCGACGGTCGTTCGGGCGATCTCCTCGAAGACCGCGTCGAAGAGCCCGTCCTTGCTGCCAAAGTAGTGGTAGATCTGCGCCTTGTTGCTGCCGGCGGCGGCGGCGATCCGATCGACCCGGGCACCCGCGATCCCCACGGCGGCGAACTCGTCCCGGGCGGCGTCGAGGAGCCGCCGGCGGGTCTGCTCGGCGTCCCGTGGCCACCTTTCACCCATCCCTCGACTCTACCGACCGGTTGGTTGGCAGCCGGCCGCTGACGGAGGTAGGTTCTAAATAACCAGTTAGTTGAAAAGCTCCCGACCGGGAGCGAGAAGGAGGAACCAATGTCTGTCTTCCTGGTCACCGGCGCGTCCCGGGGGCTCGGGCGGGCGATCGTGGCGGCGGCCCTCGCGGCCGGCCACGACGTGGTCGCCGGCGCCCGGACCACCGCCAGCCTCGACGACCTGGCCGCCGGCCACGGCGACCACCTGGTCGTGGTGCCCCTGGACGTGACCGACCCGGCGGCGGCCGACGAGGCCGTGCGGACCGCCGTCGACCGGTTCGGCCGGCTGGACGTGCTGGTCAACAACGCCGGGTACGCCAACATGGCCAGCATCGAGGAAGGCGACCCGGACGACTTCCGGGCCCAGGTCGACACCAACCTTTTCGGTGTCGTGAACGTCACCCGGGCGGCGCTGCCGGTCCTGCGCCGGCAGCGGGCCGGACACGTCGTACAGGTCTCCTCGGTCGGCGGCCGGCTGGCGACGCCGGGTCTCGGCGCGTACCAGACCGCCAAGTGGGCGATCGGCGGCTTCTCCTCGGTCCTCGCCAAGGAGGTGGCGCCGCTGGGCATCAGGGTCACCGTGCTGGAGCCGGGCGGCATGCGCACCGACTGGGCGGGCTCGTCGATGCGGGTGGCGCCGATCGGCCCGGACTACGAGTCGACCGTCGGGGTCTCGGCCCGCGTACACGACAGTCGCAGCACCATGGCCAGCGATCCGGCGAAGGTCGCGGAGCTGGTGCTGCGGATCGCCGGCATGGACGAACCGCCGCTGCGGCTGCTGGTGGGCCCGGACGCCTACCGGTACGCCACCGCGGCCGGCCGCGAGTTGCTCGCCGAGGACGAGCGCTGGGCCGAGCTGAGCCACTCGACGACCGCGGACGACGCCACCGCCGAGCACCTGGACCCGTTGGGCACCACCACTCAGAGCCGCCCCTGACCGGACCCGACGGACGCCCCCGCGCCGATACAGTGCTCGGATGTTCTCGATCGAGCTGACCGGCGGCGCCGAGCTGCGCCCGCTGGAACCGTGGCAGGCCGAGGAGTACCTGGCCCACATGGACCGGGCCCGGGCCGCGGTCGACCCGTGGATCCCCTGGGCCAGCCGGGCCACCGACGTCGAGTCGGCCCGGTCCATCCTCCAGCGCTTCGCCGACCTGGCCGCCCGCGACGCCGGCCGGCTCTACGGCATCTGGCTCGACGGCACCCTGGTCGGCGGCACGATGTTCGTCTCCTTCGACGCCGCCGCCGGCACCTGCGAGCTGGGCTGCTGGTTGGAGCCGGCCGGGCAGGGCCGGGGCCTGATCACCCGGGCGGCCGGGCGTCTCGTCGACTGGGCGGTGCGGGTGCGCGGCATCCACCGCGTCGAGTGGCACTGCCGCCCGGAGAACACCGCCAGCAGCAACGTCGCCCGCCGGCTCGGGATGCGCCGCGACGGGGTGCTCCGCGAAGAGTGTCTCTACCAGGGCGTACGCCACGACACCGAGGTCTGGTCACTGCTTGCACCTGAGTGGACCGGGCCGATCGGCCACTGAGGGACAGTGCGAAGCGGGACGGTACGGTACCGTCCCAACGGTCAGGTCTCGTACCAACCGTTCGGTGCTGTCTGCCGCGATCGATTCCTGGCAAACTGCGCTGGTCCGGCGTCCCCACCGGGGCGACCGGGGCTCACCTGCCCTTCGCGGGCTCGCCCTATACGGGGGTTTTCCTTGGCTCTCCGCCGTTCGGCGGTGGCCGCGCTCGCCCTGGCCGTCACGGGATCGCTGGTTCCCGCGCTCTCGACCGCCCAGGCCGCGCCGTCCACCGACCACACCTCGATCACCAAGCGACTGCCGCGGCCCGAGCGCCCGGCGGCCCGTACACCCCAGGCGTACGACCCGCACGCCGTCCTGGTGAAGTTCAAGTCCGGCACCGCCCGGTCCGCCAAGGACAGGGCGCTGTCCCGCCGGGCCGCCCGGATCGCCTCCCAGGTGGGGCGCACCGGCTACGTCAAGGTGTCCACCGAGGGCTCGGCCACCGAGCTGCTGGCCGCCCTCCGCAAGGACCCGACCGTCGCCAGCGTCTCGCTGGACTACCAGCGGCGGACCACCGCTTCGCCCAACGACGAGTTCTACGCCTACGGCGACCAGGAGTACCTGAAGTCGCTGCGGCTGCCGCAGGCCTGGGACGTCTCGAAGGGCTCCACCGCGCAGATCATCGCGGTGGTGGACACCGGCGTCCGCACCACCCACGAGGACCTGACCGGCCGCACGGTGGCCGGCTACAACGCCATCACGAAGTCGACCACGGCGGCCAGCTACCAGGACGACTTCGGCCACGGCACGGAGGTGGCCGGCGTCGCAGGCGCGAACACCAACAACGCCATCGGGGTCGCCGGCGCCTCCTGGACCTCCCGGATCATGCCGGTCAAGGTCCTCGACAAGACCGGCAGCGGCTACGACTCCGACATCGCCGACGGCGTGATCTGGGCCGCCGACCACGGCGCCAAGGTGATCAACCTGTCCCTGGGCGGCACCGAGGACAACCAGGTCCTGCACGACGCGATCAAGTACGCCTACAACAAGGGCGCGGTGGTCGTGGTGGCCGCCGGCAACGACGGCGACGGCACCACGCAGTACCCGGCGGCCTACCCGGAGGCGCTCGCGGTGGCCGCCACCGACTACGTCGGCCGGGTGACCGACTTCAGCTCCTCCGGCGACTGGGTCGACGTCGCGGCCCCCGGCTTCAACCTCACCAGCACCGCCTGGAACTCGATCTACCCGACCGAGAACGACTGGTACGTCGTCGACGGCGCCAGCGGGACCTCGTACGCGGCGCCGCTGGTCTCCGGCATCGCGGCGCTCATCCGCACCAAGTACCCGACGATGACCCCGGCGCAGGTGATGGCCCGGCTGCGCTGGGCCACCCGGGACGCCGGCCCGCGCGGCATCGACCCCTACTACGGCTACGGCTTCGTCGACGCGTACCAGGCGCTCGGCGGTCGGTGGACGACCGAGCTGACCGGCCCCGGGGGCGACGGCAACGACACCCCCGACCGGGCGACGCCGCTGCCGGTCGGCACCACCTCCGGCTCCGTGGGCATCGAGGGTGACTTCGACTGGTACCGCTTCCAGGTGACGGCGCAGCAGCAGTGGTCCTCGCTGGTCTCCGGGGGCAGCATCTCGGACACCGTCGCGCAGAGCTTCGACCCGGTGGTCGGGCTCTACAACGCCGACCTGCGGTTGATCCGTCAGCAGGATGCCTACGGGCCGGGCGTCGGCGAGCAGCTCAAGGCCGACCTGGACCCGGGCACGTACTACCTGTCGGTGCGCAGCTTCAACGGCTCCCGCGGCACCGCGTACAACCTGACCACCGCGGTGAACCCGGTGGTGGGGGCGGTCGCGCCGGCCGGCCAGCAGCTCTGGGTACGGAACGTGAACCCGGCACCCAACGCCCTCGGCCAGCCGGTCACCACCACGCCGAGCGTCACCTTCGCGCGTCCGCTGCTGCCGGAGTCGGTGACCACCAGCACCGTCAGGCTGGTCAACGGCCGCACCGGTGGCACGGTCCCGACCAGCCTGACGCCGGTCGGGAACAGCGTCACCCTGACCCCGAACGGGCCGCTCCAGGACAACACCCCGTACCGGATCGTCGCCAGCGGCGTGAAGGACAGCTCGGGTGTCACCATGTCCCCGGCGTACTCCAGCGTCTTCCGGACCGTGGACACCGCGCCCGGCAAGGTCGGCTCGCTGGCCGTCAAGGGTGGCTACCGGGCCGCCACGCTGAGCTGGACCCTGCCGTCGATCTCCGACCTGGACCAGGTGGTCGTGCGGATGGCCGCCGGGACCACGGCGCCGACCTCGCCGACGTCCGGCACCTCGGTGTACGCGGGCACCGGCACCACCGTCACCGCCAAGAACCTGGTGGCGGGCTCGACGTACTCGTTCTCGGTGTGGGTCAAGGACCGTACCGGGCACTACAGCGCGGTCTCCACAGGCCGGGCGACCGGTACGGCGACCAGCATCACCAGCAGCGTGACCGGGTTGACCTATGGCAAGTCGGTGCAGGTGTCGGGGAAGGTGGTCCGGAAGGACACCGGTGCGGCGATCGCCGGTGTTCCGGTGGAGCTGATGGTGCGCCGTAAGGGCACCACGACGTTCAGCCGGATCGCGACGGTGACGTCGAACAGCGTCGGGTACGTGGCGTACACCCACAAGCCGACCTGGTCGGCGGAGTACATGTGGACGTACCGGGGTTCGGGCGCGTTCGTCGGTGCGTCCAGCGTGTTGCGGTCGGTGGCGGTGGCGCCGGTGGTGTATGCGAACCTGTCGCGGACGTCGTTCGCGTTGGGTGGCTCGGCGACGCTGTCGGGCAGTGTGGCTCCGGCGCACGCCGGTCAGGCCGTCTACCTGCAGCGGTTGGTTTCCGGAGTGTGGAAGACCGAGACCAGCAAGGCGTTGTCGTCGACGAGCGCGTACGCGTTCTCGATCAAGCCGCCGGCCCGGGGCACCTACTCCTACCGGGTGTACAAGCCGGCGGACAGTGACCACGCGGCGGGTTACAGCCCGACGCGGACCGTCACCGTCTCCTGACCCGAACCACCCCCCGTCAGCCCCCTGCCGTTACGCCGGCAGGGGGCTGACGGCTATCCGACACCGGAGCCGGTGAACCCGCGCTGAGCTGGGCGGACGCCGCCGACGGCCGATCGGTGGGGCCGCCCGGGCGGGTCCCGCTCTGTCAGACTTCGGGCACCTCGCCGTCGTCCTGTGGGGACCGGCACCGCAGATCACGGGGGTTCCCCTTGGCTCTCCGCCGTCTGGCGGTGGTCACGCTCGCCCTGACCGTCACGGGGACGTTGTCTCCCGTGGCGTCGGCCCAGGCCGCGCCGTCATCCGCCCAGCCCACCAGCACAGCCTCCACCGCGTCCACCGACGCCGACCCGCACGCCGTGCTGGTCCGCTTCAGGTCCGGCGTCTCCGCCCCGAAGCGGGCCGCGGCCCTGACCCGCCGCGCCGCGCGGGTCGACGCGCCGGTGCGGGGCACCGGCTGGGTCAAGGTACGCGCCGCCGGTCCCGCCACCGACCTGCTGGCCGCCCTGCGCACGGACCCGTCGGTCGCCGCCGCCTCGCTGGACCACCGGCGACACACCGCCGCCGTGCCGAACGACCCGGCCATGGCCGGCGACCAGTTTCCCCCGCTGAACGTCCTGCGGCTGCCGAAGGCGTGGGACTACGTCAAGTCCTCCGCCGGCCAGGTGATCGCCGTGGTCGACACCGGCGTGAACCTCACGCACGAGGACTTGGCCGGGCGTCTGGTGCCCGGCTTCAACGCGATCGACCCGGCCGCGCAGCCGGTCGACGACAACGGGCACGGCAGCATGGTCGCCGGCGTGGCCGCCGCCGACACCGACAACGGCAAGGGCATCGCCGGGGTGGCCTGGGGTGGCCGGATCATGCCGGTCAAGGCGGTCGGCGCCGACGGCAGCGGCTCCGACTCGGACATCATCGAGGGGATCGTCTGGGCCGCCGACCACGGTGCCACGGTGATCAACCTGTCGCTGGTCGGGCCCGACGACAACCCGGCCCTGCACGAGGCGATCACCTACGCCACCGGCAGGGGCGCGGTGGTGGTGGCCGCCGCCGGCAACGAGGGCACCGGCGTGGCGCAGTACCCGGCGGCGTACCCGGAGGTCATCGCCGTGGGCGCCACCGACGGCGGCGGCAACCTGACCGACTTCAGCTCGTACGGCGACTGGCTCGACCTCGTCGTTCCCGGGCTGAAGATCCACTCCACCGGCCTGGACCAGTCCTACCCGGTGGTCGACGGGACGTCCTTCTCGGCGGCTCTGGTCTCCGGCGTCGCCGCGCTGGTCCGCACGAAGTACCCGGACTTCACCCCGGCCCGGGTCCGCGAGCGGCTGACCATGACCGCCCGGGACTCCGGGCCCCGCGGCCTGGACCCCTACTACGGCTACGGCGTGGTGGACTCCTTCCGGGCCGTCGGCAGCACCGGCACGTCGCTGCCCTTCCCGCAGCCCGACATGTACCCGTCGGAGCCGAACGACGTCCCGGCGCGGGCCACCCCGGTGGCTCCCATCGAGACCTGGGGCCGGATCAACACCGGCGGTGACGTCGACTGGTACCGCTTCGATGTCGCGGCCCGCAGGGGGACCACCCTGTCGCTCCGGCCGACTGACTACTCGGCGCTGTCGCACAACCCCGACCTGGCGATGACCCTCTACGACGCCGACCTGCGCCGGATCGCCGCCGCCGACGCCACCGGCAGGAGCGGCACGGAGCAGCTCACCGCCACCGTGGACGCCGGCCGGCACTACGTCGCCGTGCGCAACGACAACGGCAGCCACTCCAGCGCGTACTGGTTGAAGCTGACCGATGCCGCCGCCGGCACCGCCCCGCCGGCCGGGGAGCAGGTGTGGGTGCGGGACGTCTCGCCGGCCGACTTCGCCCTGGACCAGCCGGTCACCCTCCGACCCACCGTCACGTTCACCCGCCCGGTGGCGCCCGGGTCGGTCACCGGCAACACGGTCCAGCTGCTCGACGGCCGCGGCCGCTACCACGTCGACGCCAACCTGACGGTGACCGGCAACGTGGTGACGATCGTGCCGAAGGAGCTGCTGTTCGACAACAACCCGTACCGGATAGTGGTGGACGGGGTGACCGACACCGCCGGGGTAACCCAGAGCGATCCGTTCACCACCACCTTCAAGACCAGGGACCTGCCGCCGGGGCCGCTGTCCAGCTTCTCGGTGATCGGCACGTACCGAGGCGTGCACGTGCGGTTGGGGGTGTTGCCCCGGGTCATCGACTACGACCGGACGATCGTGCGGATGGCGACGGGCACCACCCCGCCCTCCTCGCCCACCTCCGGCACCGAGGTCCCGTCCAACGGGTACGTCGGCAACCTCACCCCGGGCACCACGTACAGCTTCTCCGCCTGGGTGCGGGACAAGGCGGGCAACCTCAGCAAGGTCTCGACGGCCCGGGCGGCCGGCACCGCCACCACCATCGCCAGCAGCCCGACCTCGCTGGTGCACGGCACCGCCCAGGTGACGGTGACCGGGCGGTTGACCCGTACGGACACCGGGGCGGCGATCGCCTTCACGTCGGTGCAGCTGCACGCCCGGCCCAAGGGCGCCACCAGCTTCACCTATCTGGGCAGTGCGACCAGCACCAGCACCGGTGCGCTGACGTACCCGGGGCTGCGACCGGATGCCAGTACCGAGTACAAGTGGGTCTACCGCGGCTCGAACGACGAGACCACCGGTCAGGCGTACATCGGGGCGGCCAGTCAGCTGAAGCTGGTGTCGGTGGCCCCGTACCTCAGCGCGAAGCTGTCTCGGACGTCGTTCGCGCTCGGTGGGACGGTGACCCTCTCCGGCACGGTCACCCCGGGCCACCCCAGCCAGACCATCTATCTTCAACGGTCGATCGGCGGGGTGTGGAAGGACGTGGCGACCGGGAAGCTCACCTCGACCAGCGCGTACGCGTTCACCGTCAAGCCGGCCGCGCGCGGCACCTACTGGTACCGGGTCCGCAAGCCGGCGGACAGCGACCACCTGGAGGCCCGGAGCCCGGCCCGCAGCTTCACGGTCTCCTGACCCGGAACCCGACCGGACACGATCAGCCCCCCGCCTCGACTTCGGGCGGGGGGCTGATCGTGCGGTGTGGACGATCAGAGCCGATGACCCGGCTCGGTGCCGGTCGGGTAGGTGGTGGTCTCCGTCACCGGGGTCACCACCTCGGTCTCGGTCACCACGTAGTCCGGCTCGCTGACCGTGACCCGGTCGGTGTCCTGGTCCCGGTCGGAGCGGTGCTTCGCGGCGGCGGCGGCAGCGATCCCCGCCGCGGCGGCCGCGGCGCCGGCGGCGACCGTCTTGCCGGAGACACCGGCCTTGCCGCTGTCACCCCGGGAGGCGGCGGCGTCCTCGACACCGGGGGTCCCGACCGACAGGCCGTCGTTGACCGAGCCGCGCCACGCGCCGCTCTCGGAGCCCTGGCCCTCGATGTACGACCGGAACTTCTCCAGGTCCGACTCGGCCTGCTTCTCGACGATGTTCAACGCGTCGCCGGCCTTCTCGACCAGGCCCTCGGGCTCGTACTCCAGGTGCAGCCGCACCGCGGTGCGGCCCGGGCCGAGCGGCTCGAAGTAGACGGCGCCGGCGTTGGTGGCGCCCTCGGTGGCCGCCCAGGCGACCTTCGTGTCCGGCACCTGCTCCAGGATCCGCGCGTCCCACTCACGCTTCACGCCGCCGATCTGGGCCACCCAGTGCAGCCGCTTGTCGTCGAGCTGGCGGACCTCCTTGACGCCGCCCATGAAGCGGGGGAACTCCTCGAACTGCGTCCACTGGTTGTAGGCGGTGCTGACCGGGACCTGCACCTCGATGGACTTCTCGACCTTCGTGGTCATCGCGAACTTCCTCCCTCGTCAGTCGAACCGCTCTCGCGGGGGTGCCAGAGCCGTCCTCGTCGGAGAAATTCGTACCCGCGTCCGGCGGAGCAAACCCGAACGACCGAAAAGGACCAGAAAACGGCACCGGACACGCCGAAGGCCCAGGTCAACGCGCTGACCTGGGCCTTCGGGGGCGGTGGGCGGGCGTACGCCTCAGCCGTCCTCGCGGTCCGGGCTCTCCAGCCGGAAGAAGTTGCTCTGCCGCCCGTCGGAGCGCTCCTCCTGGAAGATGAAGTTCAGCCGGCGCGCGTCGAAGGCGCGGAACCACTCGTCCCAGCTGATCTCGGTGAGCCGGCTCTCCCGGCCGTTGGCCGGGAAGTCCAGGCGCAGCACGCCGACGTGCCCGTCGTGCTCGCTGCCCTCCACGGTGCACGGCACGCCCTTGCGCGCCTCGGCCCACTGCCGGATCACGTCGTGATCGGTGGTGACCAGGCTGCGGCCGGGGCGCTCCGGCTGGTCGTCGGTGGAGGTGATCTCCTGCGAGTACTTCACCGAGCTGGAGGTGTGCGACCCGGTACGCGCGCCGCCGCCGGTCGACGTCGAGGCGCCGCTCGACTTGGAGGCGCTGCTCGACTTGGAGGCGCTGCTCGACTTGGAGGCGCTGCTCGACTTGGAGGCGCTGCTCGACGCCGAGGCGCTGCTCGACGTCGAGGCGCCCTTGCCGGCGTGCTCGTCCTTGAGGCTCTTGACCAGCGTCTTGACCAGGTCTTCGTGGTGCATGTCGCGGGTTCCGGAGACGCCGCGGCTGCGCAGCCGCTCCCGAAGTTCGTCGACCTTGAGCTTGGCGATCTCGCTCTCGTCGATGTCGGGCGTGTTCGGCGTCTGGTTGCCGGGCGGGTTCTTGGTCGTGGTCGAGCCGCTCTTCGTCGCCATGTGTCGTCATTCCTTCCTCGGCCCCGGGGTTCGGGGGGGGTGCCGCGTCAGGACGCGGGACGGGCCGATTACGACCACATCTGTACCCAGAGCCGCCGGCTGAAACGCCCGACCGCCGGATGAGGACTCAGCGGTAGAGCGTGCCGAGGTAGCCCGGACCGTAGTGTCGCTCCAGGTCGGCGAGGGTGTCGGCGGGCGCCTCCACCTCCTTGATCAGTTTCGCGCGGCTCGGCAGCGCGTCCGGCTGCCAGGTCTCCGGCTGCCACAGCTCCGAGCGGAGGAACGCCTTCGCGCAGTGGTAGAAGATCTGCTCGACGGTGACCTCGACGGCCAGCACCGGGCGGTGTCCCTTGACGACCATCCGGTCGAACCAGGGCGCGTCGCGCAGCAGCCGGGCCCGGCCGTTGATCCGCAGCGTGTCGGTGCGCCCGGGGATCAGGAAGACCAGCCCGACGTGCGGGTTGTCGAGAATGTTGCGATAGCCGTCCGCGCGCCGGTTGCCCGGCCGCTCCGGAATGGCGATGGTGCTGTCGTCCAACACCTGGACGAAGCCGGCCGGGTCACCCTTGGGTGAGACGTCGCAGCTGCCGTCCGCACCGGCCGTGGCGACCAGGCAGAGCGGCGAGGCGGCCAGCCACTGCCGGTCCCGCTCGTGCAGCACCACCCGGTCCTTGGCCAGCACCCGGGGCATCGGCGGCCCCAACAGCTCGCGCAGCTCCTCGTGCGACCTGATCTCTTCCGTCACGTGAACCTCCCCCGACCGTTGACCATGGTGGCGGAGCCGGCCGTGCCGGCGAGCCGCCGGCATCAGCCTAGGAGAGCGCGTCGAACGCGAGGTTTGCCCACGAACCGCTCGGGTACCGCCTCACACGCAGCGCGCCGGACGCGACCCGTGGAGGCCCGCGATGGAGAGCCGACTCAAGGTGCTGGGCCACCCCGTGCATCCGATGCTGGTGATGTTCCCGGTGGCGCTCCTGGTCACCGCCACCATCTTCGACATCGTCGACACCGCCGGTGGTCCGAACTTCCTCGCCGAGGTGGCGTACTGGAACATCACCGTCGGCCTGATCGGTGGCCTGCTCGCCGCGGTGGCCGGCGCGTTCGACCTGCTGGCCATCCCGGCCGGCACCCGCGCCAAGCGGGTCGGGGTCACCCACGCCGGCGCCAACCTCGCGGTGATCCTGCTCTTCGCCGCGGTCTGGGCGGTCCGGCTCAACGCCGACTCCCGGGCCGCCGGAGGCGCGTTGATCGCCATCGAGGTGGTCGGCCTGGCGCTGCTCGGCGTCAGCGCCTGGCTCGGCGGGGAGCTGGTCGACCGCCTCGGGGTGGGCGTGGACCGCGACGCGCACCTGGACGCGCCCAGCTCACTGCGGCCCCACGCCGCCGGACAGCAGAGGATCGGAGACATGCGATGACGGAACAGGGCGGTGCCGGGTCCGGCCGCGGCTGGCGGGGCCGGCAGCAGGGCTGGGACCCGATGGGCGAGTTGCAGTCACTGCGCTCCGAGCTGAGCCGGCTGGTCGGCGGGCGCGGCGGGTCGACTCCGGACGTCGAGCTGGCCGAGACCACGGACGGCTGGGAGGTGCTGGTCCGGCTGCCCGGCGTGGCACCGGAGGAGGTCGCCGTCGAGCTGGACGACCGGGAGCTGTGCGTACGGGCCCGCTCGGAGGCGGAGGTCAACGCCGACCAGGGCATCCCGGGCGGCTTCGAGACCCGGGGCTTCGAGTACCGGGTGGACCTGCCGTCCCGGGTCGACCCCGACACCATCGACGCGGTGATGGACCACGGCCTGCTCCGGGTGCACCTGCCCCGGGCGAAGCGCCCCGCCCCCCGCACCATCACCGTCGGCCGCACCGGCCCGCGTACGAGCGGGTCGGCGTCCCTCGCCGACCCGGCCGCCGACCGGGAGTTGCACCACCCCGACACCACCGTCGGCGAGATCGACCGGCCCTGATCCGCATGGTGCACCCCGCCCTGCTCGGGCCGGTCGGCGAGCCCGTGCCCGACGTCGAGCGGATCGCCGTACTGCGCGCCAACGCCCTCGGCGACTTCATCTTCACGCTGCCCGCGCTGGACTCGCTGCGGGCCGCGTACCCGGAGGCGGAGATCGTGCTGCTCGGCGCGCCGTGGCACGCGAAGCTGCTACGCGACCGGCCCGGCCCGGTGGACCGGGTGCTGGTGGTGCCCCCGGCGGCCGGCATCCGGGCCGCCGACCCGGGTGAGCCGGAGGTCGCGCGGGAGGACTTCCTGGCCGCGGCCCGGGCGGAACGCTTCGACCTGGCCCTCCAGCTGCACGGCGGCGGCGCCAACTCCAACCCGCTGGTCGCCGGCCTCGGCGCCCGGGTCACCGCCGGCCTGCGGGCCGAGGACGCGCCGCCGCTGGACCGCTGGATCCGCTACGTCTACTACCAGCACGAGGTGATCCGCTACCTGGAGGCGGTGGCCCTGGTCGGCGCCCCGGCCAGCACCGTCATCCCGGCGCTGGCCGTCACCGACACCGACCGCGCCGAGGCCCGGCGGGTGCTCGGCGAGCCGGGCCGGCCCCGGGTGGCGCTGCACCCCGGCGCCACCGACAACCGCCGCCGCTGGCCTCCCGAACGCTTCGGGGAGGTGGCCCGGGCGCTGACCGGCGACGGGTACGAGGTGCTGGTCACCGGCACCCCGTCCGAGCGGGAGGTGGTCGACCGGGTGGTCGCCTCGGCCGGGGTGCCGGTCCGAGCGGAGGTCGGCACGCTCGGCCTGGGCGGGCTGGCCGCCGCGTACCAGGGGTGCGCGCTGGTGATCTCCAACGACACCGGGCCGCTGCACCTGGCCGGCGCGGTCGGCACCGCCACCGTCGGCGTCTACTGGGTGGGCAACCTGATCAACGGGGCGACGCCGCTGCGCGCCCGGCACCGGCCGATCGCCTCGTGGACCACCAACTGTCCGGTCTGCGGCGTCGACTGCACCCGGGACATCTATCCGCACCGGCCCGGCGACGACGGCTGCGAACACCGCGACTCGTTCGTCGCCGACGTCCCGGTCGTCGAGGTGCTGGAGGCCGCCCACGACCTGCTCAAGGTGTAAGGAGGGGCCCCCTGTTAACGCCTGCGGTATAGCAGGGGCCCCTTCTTAACAGCCGACCTCGAACTCGGTGAGGACGACCTGCCACGCCTCGACGTCCCGCTCGGTGACCGTGGTCGGGGCCTCCAAGTGGTACGCGCCGCTGGGCACGACGCCCGCGCCGCCGTACCGGTCGAGGACGGCGAGCTGGGCGGCCACGTCCTCGCCCTGGTGCCGCTCGGGCAGCCGGCGCCAGAAGTCGAAGCCGCCCACGTCGACCAGCTTGGCCCGGTCGTAGAGCACGCAGCCGCCGATCCAGGAGACCTTGTACGCCCGCCACTCCCCGGGCGCCAGGTCGAGGCGCTCGGTCACGTGCAGCAGGTTCGCGGCCGGGTGGATGACGGACCGGTCCCACTCCGGGGTGCCGGGGCGGACCCGCTCCGGGACGGGCGGCCCGTCCCACTCCTCGTAGTGCCGGTGGGTCTCCGGGCGCACGTCGTCGGCGTACGACAGGCCGTGCACCGCGTTTCCGACGAAACCGCAGCCCAGCTCGCGGATCCCGTCGACCAGCCGGCGCAGCGCCCCCGGCTCCAGCCAGACGTCGTCGTCGAGGCAGAGGACGTACCGGGCGGCCGAGGCGGCCAGCAGGTAGGCCCGGTGCTCGGCCAGCCCGCGCCGGGGCAGCCGCCGGGTCAGCAGCACCGGGTTGCCGCGGTGGCGCAGCGCCCGGGCCATGGTGGCCGCGGCCGGGGCGGCCCACGCCGGCTCGCCGTCGGACTGGTCGCTGACCACGACCCCGAAGCCGGGTACGTCCTCCTGGGCGGCCAGCCCGGAGAGGGTGACCGCCAGCTCGGCGGGTCGGTTGCGGGTCGGGATCAGCACGTCCAGCAGCCGGGGGACCCGGAACAGATCCGGGTTGCCCGGGTCGAGCGGCCGGTTCACGGTCGGCGCCTGCCCGTCGTCGGCGCGGCCACCCCGTCGCGGGCGGCCACCCCGTCCCGCGCGGCGGCACGGTCCCGCGCGGCCACCCCGTCCCGCGCGGCGGCACCGTCACGGGCCACCCCGTCGCGGGCGGTGGCCGGCGGGCCGTCGTGCGCGGCGGCGCGGATCCGGTCGATGATCGCGGAGGTGGACCGGTCCGGCACGTACCCGAGGGTGCGGACCTGCCCGCCCAGCCGGCGCACCAGCGGCGCCTCCGGCACCATCTCCGGCGGGTAGTCGCCGCCCTTGACGTACACGTCGGGGCGGACGGCCTCGATCAGCGCGGCCGGCGAGTCCTCCTCGAAGACCACCACGTGGTCGACGCAGGAGAGCGCGGCGAGCAGGGTGACCCGGTCCTCGACCGGGTTGACCGGCCGGTCCGGGCCCTTGAGCCGGCGGACGCTGCCGTCGGAGTTGACCGCCACCACCAGCAGGTCACCGAGGGCACGGGCCTGTTCCAGGTAGCGCACGTGGCCGGGGTGCAGCACGTCGAAGCAGCCGTTGGTGAAGACCACCGAGCGGCCGGCCACCCGGTGCTCCGCGACCAGCGTGGCCAGCTCGTCCGCGTCGACCAGCACCGGACCGTCCGGGTCGCCGGTGGGGTCGCCGAGGGCGGTGAGCAGGTCCTCCCGGCGGCAGACGCAGGTGCCGGTGTCGGAGACGGTGACGGTGGCGGCGAGCTGGGCCAGCTGCGCGGCGGTCGGCAGCGCCGCGTCGGCGGCCAGCGCCAGCGTCATCGCCGCCAGGTACGCGTCCCCGGCGCCCACGGCGTGGCTCGCCGGGACCGGGGTGCTGTGGCTGCGCCGGGGCGTGCCCTCCGCGCCGCCGACCACCGCGCCGTCGGTGTCCAGGGTGACCGCGACGACGTCCGCGCCGGTGTGCGCCCGCAGCTCGGCGAGCCGCGCCTCGGCCAGGACGGCCCGGTCCACGCCGTCCCCAGCGGCGGCGTTCACCGTCACGCCGGTGCCGGTGACGCTGAGCCCGTCCCCGGTCATCGCCACCCGGCTCTCCGCGGGCGTCGGCTCGCCGGTGGGAGCGCCCGCCGGGGCGGCGCCCCAGGGGCCGTTCGGGTCGTACCGGCCGGCGTCGGGGACGAAGCGTTCCCCGGCGCCGCCCGGGGCCGCCCCGACGAGCAGCTCGGACGGGCCGTCGTCGGGCGGATCGGCGTCGGCGTGGTCGAGGTGCGGGCGGGTCTGCGGTGGGCTGCCGAAGCCGACGGCGGCCCGGGCCAGCAGGCGGGTGGCCTCGGCGAAACTGGGGGTGACCACGGTCGGGGAGAGCCCGTGCCAGTCGGCCAGGTCGTGCGCGTCCAGGGCGACGGTGGCGTACCGGTCGCGGTTGGCGACCAGCCAGGCCCGGACGATCTCCGGCAGCGCGCCCAGCCCGTAGTCGCAGACCACCAGGGTGGGTGCGGCGCCACCGCCGGCGGCGCGCAGCTCCTCGGTGGCGCACTCCAGCGCGGTGATCAGCCGGGCCACCCCGTCGGGGTCCAGCGGGTCGTCGGGGTCACCGGAGTCCTCCCGGAGCAGGATCTGGTTGCCGGCGAGCATCCGGCGCTTGACCGGCGTGGGCCGGCCCTCCTGGCCCACCGTGCGGTCCCAGACGCCCGCCCGGTCCAGACAGTCGTGCAGTTCGTCGCCGGCCACGTCCGCGCCGACCGGCGCCACCAGCACCGCCCGGCCGCCGAGCGCGGCGACGTTCACCGCCGTGTTGGCGGCTCCGCCGGCGGCGGAGATCCGGCGGCGCAGGGTGAGGACCGGGGCGGGCGCCTCCCGGCAGAGCCGGTCGGACTCGGCGAACCGCCACTCGTCGAGCATGGCGTCCCCGACCACCAGGACGGGACGCTCCAGCCAGCTCTCCACGACGGTCGCGAGCCGGCGCTGTTCCGCTGCTGCTGCTCCTGCCATGCCCCTCCGGGTCCCCGCGCCGGTCCGGATCAAACCTGCGCGCATCGACCGGGGTCGTGAGGTGGCGACGCCCACCCGCGTGCCGTGTTTCGGGCAAACCGCCCCGGGAACGATTCCAGGATCACCCCGGAGAGGAGTACGACATGGCCAACGAACTACAGGGCAAGCGGATCGCCTTCCTGGCAGCCGATGGCGTCGAGGAGGTCGAGTACGTCCAGCCGCGCGAGGCGGTGGAGCAGGCCGGGGCGGCGGTCGAGCTGGTCTCGCTGAAGCCCGGCACGATCCAGTCCTTCAACCACCTGGACCAGTCCAAGACGTACGACGTGGACGTGACCGCCGAGCAGGCGGACGCCGGGGCGTACGACGCCCTGGTGCTGCCGGGCGGGGTGGCGAACCCGGACTTCCTGCGGGCCGACCAGGAGGCGGTGCGGTTCGTCCGGTCGTTCTTCGACGCCGGCAAGCCGGTCGGGGTGATCTGCCACGGCCCGTGGACGCTGATCGAGGCGGACGTGGTCCGGGGTCGCCGGATGACCTCCTGGCCCAGCCTGCGCACCGACCTGACCAACGCCGGCGCGAACTGGGTCGACGAGGAGTGCGTCACCGACAACGGCCTGGTCAGCAGCCGGAAGCCGGACGACCTGCCGGCCTTCTGCGCCAAGATCGTCGAGGAGTTCGCCGAGGGCCGCCACTGAGCGGTTCGGTGCGACCGATCTGCGGCATCCCGGCCCGTCCTCAGCTCCGGACGGCCCGGGATGCCGCACGTCGGGCCCTCGTAGCGGCGTGCGACAGAGGGCCAGTCCCGGGTGCCAGAGGGTTTTCCCGAGCCGGGCGCATGATTCGCCGGGTGCGGGAAAGAAGGCCGGATGACCACGGAAGCTCCCGGCCGCCCGGTGTTGACCGCCCGCCAGATCCGCCTGCTGATGTTCGGCCTGATGACCGGCATGCTGCTCGCCGCCCTCGACCAGACCATCGTGGGTACGGCGTTGCCGACCATCGTCGGCGAGCTGGGCGGGATCAACCACTACTCGTGGGTGGTGACCGCGTACCTGCTCGCCTCCACCGCCTCGACCCCGCTGTACGGCAAGATGGCCGACCTGTACGGGCGCCGCCCGGTCTTCCTCTTCTCGATCGGCACGTTCCTGCTCGGCTCGCTGCTGGCCGGGCTGTCGCAGAACATGACCCAGTTGATCCTCACCCGGGGCGTGCAGGGCCTGGGCGCGGGTGGCCTGATGACGCTGGCGTTCACCATCATCTCGGACGTGGTCTCCCCCCGGGAGCGGGGCCGCTACCAGGGGCTCTTCGGCGCGGTCTTCGGGTTGTCGTCGGTGGCCGGGCCGCTGGTGGGCGGCTACTTCGCCGAGACCAACTGGCGGTGGATCTTCTACATCAACGTGCCGCTGGCGATCCTGGCGATCGTGGTCTGCTACCACGTCATGCGGCTCATCCCGTTCCAGCGGCGCGAGCACGCCATCGACTGGGTGGGGGCGGGGCTGCTGGTCGCCGCGGTGAGCTGCCTGCTGCTCGCGTTGAGCTGGGGTGGCAACTCCTACGCCTGGGGCTCGGGGGTGATCATCGGGCTCTTCGCGGCCGGGGTGCTGCTCGGCGCGCTCTTCGTGGCGCAGGAGGCCCGGGTCGCCGAGCCGATCCTGCCGCTGCGGCTGTTCCGCAGCGCCACCTTCGCGCTGGCCAACTCGGCGGGCTTCGTGCTCGGTCTGGTGATGTTCGGGTCGATCATCTTCATCCCGCTCTACCTCCAGATCGTCAAGGGCGCCTCGCCGACCCGCAGCGGTCTGCTGATGCTGCCGATGATGGCCGGCATCATCGTCACCTCGATCCTGACCGGTCGGGCGATGAGCCGGATCGGCCGGTACAAGTGGTTCCCGGTGGCCGGCTCGGCGACGCTGGTCGCCGGGATGCTGCTGTTCCGGCAGCTCCAGGTCCAGACCTCGCTCTGGGCGGCGTTCGGCTACATGGTGGTGATCGGCGTCGGGCTGGGGCTGTGCATGCAGTCGCTGATCCTGGCCGTGCAGAACGCGGTGGACGTGCGGGACCTGGGTGCCGGCACCTCCTCGGCGACCTTCTTCCGCTCGCTGGGCGGCTCGTTCGGCGTGGCGATCCTCGGTGCGGTGCTGTCGTCGCAGCTCACCGCCCAGCTGGCCGACCGGTTGCCGGCCGCGATCGGGCAGCTGCCGCCGGAGCAGCGGGCCGCGGTGGCCGCCGCCGGCGGCACCAACATCTCGATCAACGACCCGGCCAGCATCATGGCCCTGCCCGGCCCGGTCCGGGCCGCCATCCAGGCCGCCTTCGTCGAGTCGCTGCACCTGGTCTTCCTGACCACCGGGCTGGTCGCGATCCTGGCCGTGCTGGTCACCCTGGCCCTGCCGAACAAGGAGCTGCGCGGCGCCGGCCCGCAGGGCGCCACCGGCGGTGCCGACCCGCTCGGCGGCGAGGCCCCCGCCCCCGGCGGCAAGCCGCTGACCAAGGAGTCCAAGGCCGAAGCCGCCGCCGACATGGAGGCCAAGTCGCAGACCATGCTCTGACCGGCTGGGCGGACCCCGACCGGGTCAGGTCGTGAGTTGGTCGAGGATGAGGGCCAGCGGCGGCCAGGCCGCGCGACCACGACGGACCACGGCGTACGCGCGCAGCAGCGCCTCCGGGCCGGTCAGCGGCAGCAGGCGTACGCCGGGGAGGGTGAGCTGGTCGGCGGGGAGCAGGCCCACCCCGAGCCCGGCGACGATCAGGTCCTGCACCAGCTCCAGGCTGTCGGCGCGGTGCGCGATCCGCGGGGTGAAGCCGGCCATCGAGGCGATGGTGCGGACCACCACCTCGTCGGCGACGTTCCGGGAGTTGACGATCCAGTCCGCGTCCCGGAACCCGGCGAAGACCGCCGCCGCGTCCCCGGTCGGAGCGGTGGATCCGCTCGGCACGCCGAGGTGCCAGGCGGCCGACCAGAGCGGGGTGGCCTGGACGGCGGAGTCGAACGGCGTCGGCGCCAGGTTGTAGTCGTAGACCAGGGCCAGGTCGACGTCGTCGGTGCCGAGCAGCGCGTACGCCTCGGCGGGCTCGTGCTCGTGGATCCGCAGCCGCACGCCCGGGCGGTCGGCGGCGAGCCGGGCGGTGAGCGGCAGCAGTGAGCGGCGTACGGCGGTCGCGAAGCCGGCGACCCGGACCTCGCCGGACGGTTCGGCCGCCGGGTCCAGGTCCAGCCGGGCGGCGTCGACGGCGGCGAGGATGGTCACCGCGTGGGCGGCCAGCCGCCGCCCGGCCGGGGTGAGCCGGACCCGGCGGCCGTCCGGCTCGATCAGTTCGGCGCCGACCTCCCGGGCCAGGACGGCGAGCTGCTGGGACACGGTCGAGGTGGTGACGTGCAGCTCCTCGGCGACCTGACGCATCGAGCCGAGCCGGGCGAGTTCCCGCAGCAGGCGCAGGCGACGGAGGTCCACGACGCCATCGTCCAGCAATGCTGAACGTTCCGTCCAGCATTAACACGTGGACGCGAACGGTGTGGGCGGGCTCTACTGGGCGCATGTCCGTCACCACCTCGGCCCGCGCCGGCACCGCCATGGCGGTCGCCGCGATGAGCTGCGTGCAACTCGGCCTCGCCGCCTCGGTCGGGCTCTTCGACGCCGTCGGTCCCGAGGGCACCGCCTGGCTGCGCCTGGCCTGGGCCGGCGTGCTGCTGGCCGTGCTGGTCCGCCCCCGCCCGTCGGCCTTCACCCGCTCCGCCCTGCGCGCCTGCCTGGCGCTGGGCGTGGTGACCGCCGCGGTGACCATCCTGTTCATCGCCGCAGTGGCCCGGCTGCCGCTCGGCACGGCCAGCGCGCTGGAGTTCCTCGGCCCGCTCGGCGTCGCCGTGGCCCGGGGGCGGGGCCGAGCCCGGCTCTGGGCGGCGCTCGCCGCGGTCGGGGTGCTGCTGCTCACCGAGCCCTGGCACGGCGGGGTCGACCCGGTCGGCGTCGGGTACGCCCTCGGCGCGGCGCTGTGCTGGGCGGCGTACATCCTGCTCACCCAGCGGGTCGGCGACGAGGTCGCCGGGCTGCGCGGCCTGGCGGTCTCCATGCCGGTGGCCGGGGTGGTCGCCACCGTGGCCATCGGGCCGTCGGTGGTCGGCGACCTGACCTGGTCGGTGCTGCTGGCCGGGCTCGGGCTGGCGGTGCTGCTGCCGGTCGTCCCGTTCGCGTTGGAGCTGCTGGCGCTGCGCCGGCTCACCGCCGCCGCGTTCGGCACCCTGATGAGCCTGGAACCGGCGATCGCCCTGCTGGTCGGTCTGCTCGCGCTCGGGCAGGTGCCCGGGCCGGCCGCGGTGGCCGGGATCGCCTTCGTGGTCGCCGCCGGCATCGGCGCGGAACGCAGCGGCACCCGGGCGGAGCCCACCGCGCCCGCCGCCGACACCGCCGCCGAGATGGAGGCGAGGAGCCCGGCCACGCTCTGACCGGGCTGCGAGGTGTTAAGAGGGGGCCCTTCCTATACCGAAGGCGTTAACAGGGGGCCCCTGCTTGCACCGGCTACTTGAGGATCAGGCGGTTGGTCTGCTCGAAGACGTCCAGGTCGGCCAGGGTCTCCAGGACGCTTGCCGAGAGCGGGGCGGGCAGCTCGTCGCGGTGGAAGAAGCCGGCGTCGGTGGTCTCGTCGGTGAACCGGGCCAGCTCGCCGTCCCACTCGTCGATCCGGAACGCCGTGGTGAAGATCTGGTACGTGTGCCCGTACATGTTGGTGTGGGTGCGGTCCGGCCCGGTGTAGAGGGCGAACGCGCTGACCCGCAGCGCCCGCAGGCCGGTCTCCTCGCGGACCTCGCGCACGGCGCAGTCGGCGATCGACTCGCCCAGCTCCATCGCGCCGGCGGGCATCGCCCAGTGGCCGTTGTCGGATCGCTTGATCAACAGCACCCGGGCGGCGTTGTCCCGCAGCACCGCGCGGGCCCCGACGAACATCAACGTGCGGTCGCCGGCCAGGGAACGCAGCTGACCGACGTACGAGTCGGCCCAGGAGATGCTCACCCGGCCAAGATACGGGGGTTCCCAACGCGTGACCGGCGACACTAGCTTGTTACCCATGCGTAGCACGATGATGGACGCCCCCCTCCAGGTCGCTCGGATCCTCGAACACGGCTCCACCGTGCACGGCACGGCGGAGGTCGTCACCTGGACCGGCGCCGAGCCCCGCAGGATGTCGTACGCCGAGGTCGGCCGCACCGCCGCCCGGCTCGCCCATGCCCTCCGTGACGAGCTGGGTGTCACCGGCGACGAGCGGGTCGCCACCTTCATGTGGAACAACGCCGAGCACCTGGTGGCGTACTTCGCCGTGCCCAGCATGGGCGCGGTGCTGCACACCCTGAACATCCGGCTCTTCCCCGACCAGGTCACCTACATCGCCAACCACGCGCAGGACCGGGTGGTGATCGTCGACTCGACGCTGATCCCGCTGCTGGCGAAGGCGATCGGTCAGATGACCACGCTGCGGCACGTGGTGGTGGTCGGCGGCGGCGACCCGGCCGCGCTGCTCGCGGCGACCGGCGACCGGGTCGCCGTACACCGGTGGGACGACCTGCTGGCCGGGCGGCCGGACCGCTACGACTGGCCGGCGGTCGACGAGCGGGACGCCGCCGCGCTCTGCTACACCTCCGGCACCACCGGCAACCCCAAGGGGGTCGCCTACTCGCACCGCTCCATCTACCTGCACTCGTTGCAGATCTGCATGCCGGAGGGCTTCGGGCTGGGCCCGACCGACCGGGAGCTGGCCATCGTGCCGATGTTCCACGCGATGTCCTGGGGCCTGCCGTACGCGGCGTTCCTCTCCGGCGCGGCGCTGATCATGCCGGACCGGTTCCTCCAGGCCGCCCCGATCGCCGAGATGATCGCCACCGAGCGGCCCACCCTGGCCGGCGCGGTGCCGACCATCTGGAACGACCTGCTCGCCCACCTGGACAGCCACGACGTGGACACCTCCTCGCTGAAGGAGGCGATCGTCGGTGGTTCGGCCTGTCCGCCGGCGCTGATGCACGCCTTCTCGGAGCGGCACGGCATCGAGGTGGTGCACGCCTGGGGGATGACCGAGATGTCCCCGCTCGGCTCGGTCTCCCGCCCGCCGGCCGGGGCGACCGGCGACGATGCCTGGCGCTACCGCTACACGCAGGGGCGAGTGCCCGCCGGGGTGCAGGCGCGCATCGTCGGCCCGCTGGGCGAGCCGCTGCCCGCCGACGGGACGTCCGTCGGCGAGCTGGAGGTTCGTGGGCCGTGGGTGACCGCCACGTACGTCGGTGACGACATCCCGGACGAGGAGAAGTTCCGCGACGGCTGGCTGCGTACCGGGGACGTCGGCACCCTCTCGCCGGACGGCTTCATCACGCTGACCGACCGGGCCAAGGACGTGATCAAGTCCGGCGGCGAGTGGATCTCGTCGGTGGAGCTGGAGAACGCCTTGATGGCCCACCCGGACGTGGTGGAGGCCTGCGTGGTGGGGGTGCCGGACGAGCGTTGGGGTGAGCGTCCACTGGCCACCGTGGTGCTGCGCGAGGGCGCCGAGGTCGGCGTCGAGCAGCTGCGCGAGTTCCTCGCCGGCACGATCGCCCGGTGGCAGCTGCCGGAGCGTTGGGCGGTCATCGACGCGGTGCCGAAGACCAGCGTCGGCAAGTTCGACAAGAAGGTCGTCCGTTCCCGGTACGCCGACGGCGGGCTGGCCGTACGCGAGTTGACGGCGCCGTAACACTTTTGCGGAGTACGACGCCTGTTGGGCAGGGACGTACTCCTGAGACATCCCCCCCAGGGGCGGCCCCGGCGTTCGCACCGCGCCGGGGCCGCCCGCTTCTGGGGGGTCCGTGCCCGGTTCGGCACGGTGCGCCCCGCACGGTCATTCTTGCGAAACTTGTTCGCCTCTGTCCCGGTGACTGCGAAATTCGCTTGCGTACGCCCTGGTCAGGCGTCACTCGTCGTGATCAGTACCTTGCCGACCACCGAGTTCTCCACCGCCTCGTGGGCGGCCCGCGCGGAGGACAACCCGTGGTGGTGCAGCGGCAGGCCGGCCTCCTCACCGACCCGGACCGCGCCCTGGGCGACCGCGGCGGCCACGTCCTCGACGCCCTGCGCCTTGGCCACCTTCGGCTCGGTGTAGACCAGCACGAACTGCCAGCGGGCGTTCGGCACCATCATCGACCGGATCGGGATGGTGACCTCGTCACCGCCGTCGTCGGCGTACACGCAGACCGCGCCGCCGGTGCGCAGCAGCTGGGCGTCGGCGGCGGCGTTGCGGGCGGCGGAGACCTCGACGATCGTGTGCACCCCGTCGGGCGCGATCTTGCGGACCTCCTCGACCACGTCCTGCTCGCGGTAGTTGACCACGAACGACGCGCCGGCCGCCGCGGCCAGCTGCGCCTTCTCCGGGCTGCTCACCGTGGCGATCACACACGCGTCCGCCCAGCGGGCCAGCTGGATCGCCGCGTTGCCCACCGCGCCCGCCCCGCCCTGCACCAGCACCGTGTGGTCCGACAGGGCACCCGCGTGCAGCTTGTCCGGCATGAACTCACCGGCCGTGAGGCAGCGGTGCGCGGTCAGGAACGGGATGCCCAGGCAGGCGCCCAGGTCGAACGAGGCGTCACCCAGCCGCACGGCGTGCCGCACCGGCACCAGCGTGTACTCCGCCGCCGTGCCCCACGGACGCTGCCACGCGACCTCCCACAGCCAGACCCGCTCGCCGATCCACTCCCGGTCCACCCCGCCGCCGACCGCCTCGACCACGCCCGCGCCGTCCTGACCGGGCGTCTGCCAGCCGGCCGGCAACGCCCACTGCCGGCGGGCCTTCCAGTCCGTCGGGTTCACCCCCGACACGGCCACCCGTACCAGCAACTCACCCGGCCCGGGCTCCGGCACCGGCTTGTCGACCAGTTCGAGCACCGTCGGGTCGCCGGTGCGCTCGTACACGATCGCCTTCATCGCCGGTCTCCTCACCTCGATGCCCGGGGCCCTGCCCTACCCGCCGGATCGGTGATCATTCCGATCCGGGCCGCCCCGGAAACCGTACAACCGGGTAGTCGGCGTCGGGAGGCGGACCATGCGGGACATTGCGGCGACGCGGCCGGCACCACAGCCAAAGGTCGCGCCCGAAGCCGGCGCGGCCAGGCCCGGCCCGACCACGCCCGGCCCGACCACGCCCGGCGCGGCCAGGCCCGGCCCGGCCACACCCGTTCCGCATCCGTCCCGGCCGGAGCGACGCCGGCTGCCCCGCTCCAGCCGCAGCCGCTCGATCTGACCCGGGACTCACCCGTTGCCGGAGTGGTCGTCGGATGACCCCTGTGGACGCTACCGACCTGATGGCACAGACGACTCAGCCTCGCGATCACCACCTCCGGCCACAGCCGATGCGCACCGTCAACATCGATCTGCCTGCTCCGCCGCGGGGCACCCGGCACGGTGAGTCGTTTGTGTCATCAGATCGAAAGGCGCGACGACGGCATGCACGGACCCCGCCGGCGCAGCGAGGGGTGGCGGACCGGCTGCGGGCGACCGGCTGAGCGGTCAGCCGGCCGCGTTCGCCGCCTTCACGTACGCGATCAGCTCCGGGCTCGGGCCGGCGTACCGCTGGCTGATCTCGACGCTGTTCTCCGCCTGCATCCGGTAGAGCGAGTCGCGCAGCCCCGGATCCCCGCCGTGGAACGCGGCCAGCAGCTCCATCCAGCGGCGGGCCAGCGCCCGCACCCTCGGGTCGGCGGGGTCGGTGCCCGCCTCCTGCTCGGCGCGTACCTTCGCGATGAGCTCCGGCCACTCGTCCTGCACCGACCGGACGGCCTCCGGCCGGCACGACTCAGCCGAGGCGCTGCACCAGCTCCGGGGTGAGCGCGTCGATCGAGGGCAGCACCACGGCGGCCAGCGCCGCCGCGTCCGGGTCCAGCGGGTACGCGCCGTGCGGCACCGCCACCACCCGCATCCCCGCCGCCGCGGCCGAGCGGACCCCGTTGGAGGAGTCCTCGACGGCGACGCAGCGCCCCGGGTCCACCTCCAGCCGGGTCGCCACGTCCAGGTAGACGTCCGGGGCCGGCTTGCCGCGCGCCGTCTCCTCGGTCGACAGGGTCGCCCCGAACGCGTCGGCCAGGCCCGTCGCGGTCAGCGCCGCCGCGATCAGCCGGGTCGGCGACGAGCTGGCCAGCCCCAGCGGCCAGCGCGCGGCCAGCGCGCGCACCACCCGGTCGGCGTCGTCGATCAGGGGTACGTGGTCGGCGTACCGGCGGGACATCTCGGTGACCACCTCTTTGGCGACCTGCTCGGCGCTGCGGTCCACGCCCAGCTCACCGCTGAGGTACGCGGCCCACTCGCCGGTGCTCATCCCCATCAGCCGACGTTGGGTGTCCGGCTGCCAGGTGCCCCCGTGCGCGGCCACGTACGCCCGCCGCACCTGCTCCCAGACCGGCTCGGAGTCCACGATCACGCCGTCCAGGTCGAAGATCACCGCATCCGTCACGTACCCCATCCTGCCGGACCGGGCGGGCGGACGCCCGGTCAGCGGGCCCGGGCCGGCGCGTCCGCGTCGGCGGCGCCGCGCTGCGCGGGCAGGCCGATCGGCGCCCGCGCCGGGATGATCGTCCGGCACCGGGTGGCGATCGGTTCGAGCAGCTCACGCAGCCGGTGCGTACGCTCGGCGCCCAGCGCCCGCCACGGCCCGGCCGCCGCCCGGTCGGTGGCCTCCTCGACGGCCCGGAACGTCGCCGTCGCATGCTCGGTCGGGCGGTGGTCGGCGGTCAGCCAGCCCCGGTCGACCAGCCGATCCTCGGCGACGGCCCACTCCTCGTCGGTCCAGCCGCGGGCCGGCTGGTGGAACTCGCGGTACTGGTCCACCCGGCACCGCCAGGCGACCACCTCGGCCGGGTCCAGCCCGGTGGCGACCAGCGCCGCGACGTGCCCGTCACCCCGGTGCTCGCGCAGGGTGGTGGCCGCCTGCCAGAGCCGGGCCAGCGGATATTCGCCCCGGGGCAGCGCGGCGTTGACCGCGCCCAGCACCCGGCCGGCCGGCTCCACCCGCCCGGCCGCCTCCTCCAGCAGCTCCGCCGCCTCCACCAGGTGCGACTCGGGCAGCTCGTAGGTGAACTCGGCGAGCGCCTGCACCGCGCCGGTGAGCCGGGCCCGCAGGGTCTCCTCCGGGGTGGCCAGCCGCCACACCGAGGGCAGCGCCCGGGCCACCATGCCGGGGGCGAAGCTGAAGAAGGCGGCGACCACCGGCGCGGCCGGGACCGCCCCCAGCGGGGCGGCCCGACCGGCGAAGTAGCCCCGCCAGTAGCCGCGCAACCCGACCGCCTCGTAGGCGGCGCGGGCGCGCGGGTGGAAGTAGGTCACCGCGTGGACCGGCTCGAAGTGGGTCCACATGGTCCGGGTCAGGCCCGGTTCGTCGTCCAGCGCCGGCACGTGCACCTCCGCGTCGCCTGGGGCGGTCACCGAGGACGGCGGACCGCCCTCGGTGACTGTGAACCTACTGCCCGTGGGTGACGTGGAGGAAGAGCGATGTGACCTACTGCGCGGCGAGGACGTCCACCACGAAGCGCAGCGGGCCGGCCGGACGGCCGTTCTCCGGGGAGGCGTCGGGGTACGCCAGCGCCTGCGGGATGTCGAGCTGCACGCGGCTGCCCACCGGCACGCCGACCAGGCCCTGGTCCCAGCCCTTGATGACCTGACCGACGCCGATCGGGAAGCTGACCGGCTGACCGCCGTTCCAGGAGGCGTCGAACTCCTTGCCGTCCTTGTAGAAGACGCCCACGTAGTTCGTGGTGATGGTCTGGCCGGCCTTCACCGCCGGGCCCTTCCCCTTGACCAGCGGGGTGACCGTCAGCTTGGTCAGCTCGCCCTTGCCGGCGGCGACCTCGGGCCGCTTGGCCAGCGCCGGGTCGGTGCCCGGGGGCAGCTGCGGCGCGCCCGGGGTGGGCGGCTGCTCCGCCGCCGGGGCGGTGGCCTCGGCGGTGGCCGTCGGGGTGGCGGTGGCCGGCTTGTCGTCGTCGCCGCTGTTGAGCCAGACGATGCCACCGATCAGGGCGGCCACGGCCAAGACACCGGCGAAGGCGCCCAGCATCGCCTGGCGCCGCTTGCGCGCCTCGGCGGCCTTCTTCGCGGCCAGCTGGGCGGCGAGCCGCCGCTCCCGCTTGGTGCCCGGGGCGTCGTCCTCCGACCGGTTCTGCACCTTTTCGCTCACGTCGTCGACTCCCTGCCGGTTGGGTGCTGGGGCCCGGGCGACCGGTGCCGGGGCCAGCGCACACGGTACCCGCCGCGGCCGGCCCGCCGCCGCCTGCCTTTCACACCCGTCACTGTGGCCACGGCAGCACCGCGAAGTCGGTCACGAAGCAGGCGACCGCCCCGCCGGCGGTGCGACCGATCCAGGTGCCGTAACAGCCGTCACCCCAGCCCGACCAGACGGTCAGCACGTTCGCCCCGGTCGACTCGTCGACCACCGCGTCGACCAGCCCCGGGACCGGACCGGCGGCGGCGTCCTGCTCGGCCGCGAAGGCGCCGACCGTCCGGTCGTCGTCCCAGCCCTCGAGCACGGCCAGCGCCGCCCGGTCGGCGAGGGTGCCGGTGCCGGTGTCCACGCCGTAGCCGAAGAAGTCGTCGTCGGCGAGGGCGGTCGGGTCCTGGTCGTCGACCAGCGCCGGCTCCCAGCCGGCCACCGGCTCGTCGCGGATCACCAGTTGGAGGGCGGCCACCCGGCGGTCGGTCTCGACGCCGTCGCGGCGTACCGACGCCACCCAGGCCCGCGCCGGGTAGGAGCCCGGGGCCACGGTGACGGTGTACGGCTCGGAGTCCGCGCCGACGAACGGGTCGCAGCCGACCACCTGCCCGGTGGGCAGCACCACGGTGCCCGCCGGGTACGCCTCGATGACGTACTCCCCGGCGTCGTCGGCGGAGTGCGGACCGGGGGTGAGCAGACGGTCCAACTCGGGCAGGTACGGCATGCGGGTCCTCTCGGCGGGGGTGGCCGGCGGAGCGTACCCATCGGAGGTAGTTTCCGGTGCATGGCGATCCTCACCGAAGCAGACGTGGCCCTGCTCTCCGAGCCGCAGCTCGCCCATGTGGCCACCATCGAACCCGACGGCACGCCGCACGTGACCCCGGTCTGGGTGGACACCGACGGCGAGCACATCATCTTCAACACCGCCAAGGGGCGGCAGAAGTTCAACAACATGCAGCGCAACCCGGTGGTCGCGGTGTCCGTGGTGGACAAGGCCGACGACTTCCGCACCCTCTGGGTGAAGGGCGCCGTCGAGTTCGTCACGGAGGGTGCGGACGAGCACATCGACCGGATGGCGAAGAAGTACCTGGGTCAGGACACCTACCCGTTCCGCCGGGCCGGCGAGGAGCGGGTGATCGTCCGGATCACCCCCACCCAGAAGCTCGGCCGAGGCTGAGCTGTCAGAAGGGGGCCCCTCCCTGCACCCCGGTCAGGCGGTCTTGCGGGGGGCCGCCTTCTTCTCGGCGGTCTTCTTCGCGGGCGCCTTGGTGGCCTTCTTCTCCGCGGTCTTCTTGGCGGCGGCCTTCTTCGCCGGCTCGGCCTTCTTCGCTGCCGTCTTCTTCGCCGGGGCGGCCTTCTTCTCCGCGGTCTTCTTCGCCGGGGCGGCCTTCCCTGCCGGGGCGGCCTTCTTCTGCGCCGACCGGGCCGACGAGATCGGGGTGGGCTGACCCGCGCCGCCACCCTCGGGCGCCTCGCCCCGAGCCGCCCGGGCCCGGTCCACCGACGCCCGCAGCGCGGCCATCAGATCCACCGCCGCGGCCGGCGCGGCCTCTTCCTCCTCCGGCTGGACGACCTCGCGTCCCTCGACCTTCGCGTCGATGACCTCCTGCAACGCCGCCCGGTAGTCGTCGGTGAAGGCGTCCGGCGCGAACTCGCCGGTCATCGAGTCGATCAGCGAACTGGCCATGGCCAGCTCCGGGGGGCGAACCTTCAGGTCCTCGTCCAGGAAACCGAAGTCGGGGGTACGCACCTCGTCCGGCCAGAGCATCGTGTTGAGCAGCAGCACGCCCTCGCGTACCCGCAGGGTGGCGAGCTGTTCGCGTTGGCGCAGCGCCACCTTGACGATGGCCACCCGCTCCGAGTCGGCGAGCGCGTCGCGCAGCAGCACGTACGGCTTGGTCGCCGTGCCCTCCGGCTCGAGGAAATAGGCCTTGTTGTAGAGGATCGGGTCGACCTGCTCGGCGGGGACGAACTCCAGCACGTCGATCGCCCGGGAGCTGGTCAGCGGCAGGTCGGCGAAGTCCTCGTCGGTCAGGATCACCATCTCGCCGCCGCCGAGGTCGTACCCCTTGGCGATGTCGTCGTAGGTGACCTCCTCGCCGCAGACCGAGCAGGTCCGCTTGTACCGGATACGACCACCGTCGGAGCGGTGCACCTGGTGGAAGCGGATGTCCTTCTCCTCGGTGGCCGAGTAGAGCTTCACGCCGATCGAGACCAGCCCGAACGACACGGCCCCTTTCCAGATCGCCCGCATGGCGTGCTCCTCTCCGGAGATCCTGACCAGAATCCCAAATGATCGAACGACCTGCACGCTCTTCCGCGCGCTACTACAGTCGAAAGGTGCCCGGCGCGCCGTTGAAGCCGATGCTCGCGATCACCGGGCAGCTCCCGGCCGGTGCCGGCTGGGCGTACGAGTTCAAGTGGGACGGCATCCGGGCCCTCGCCGACATCCAGCAGCACCGCCAGCGCCTGTACGCCCGCAGCGGCGTGGACGTCACCGTCGCGTACCCGGAACTGATCACCCTGGCCGAGCAGGTCGACGACGCGCTGCTCGACGGCGAGGTGGTGCTCTTCACCGACGGTCAGCCGTCGTTCACCGCCCTGGCCGAGCGGATGCACGTCCGCAACGCGGCGAAGGCGGCCCGGCTGGCGGCCACCGTGCCCGTCACGTACATGGTCTTCGACCTGTTGCGGTTGCGCGGCGAGGACCTGACCGGGCGTCCCTACCGGGAGCGGCGGGCGGCGCTGGAGTCGCTCGGCCTCGGCGCGGCCCGGTGGGCGGTCCCGCCGGCCTTCGGCGACGGCCCGGCGACCTACGAGGCGGCCGGCGAGCACGGCCTGGAGGGGGTGATGGCCAAGCGGGTCGACTCGGCCTACCGGTCCGGGGTGCGCTCGCCGGAGTGGGTGAAGGTCAAGCTGGAGGTGACCGGGGACTTCGTGGTCGGCGGCTGGCGCCCCGGCGCCCGCAAGATCGGCGGCCTGCTGGTCGGGGTGCCCGGCCCGGACGGCCGGCTCACCTACCGGGGCCGGGTCGGCGGGGGGATCGGCGCGCCCATCGAACGCGAGCTGCTGCGCGAGCTGGAGCCGCTGCGCTCACCCGGGTCACCGTTCGCCGACGACGTGCCGCGCGAGGATGCCCGGGGGGCGATCTGGGTACGTCCGCAGGTGGTGGTCGAGGTGAAGTACGGGCAGCGCACCCCGGACGGGCGGCTGCGCTTCCCCCGGATCCTGCGGCTGCGCCCGGACAAGCCGGCGGAGGAGGTGGCCGACGATGCCTGAGCGGTTCAAGGTCGAGGTCGAGGGGCGCTCGCTGGAGCTGTCCAACCTGGACAAGGTGCTCTTCCCGAAGGCAGGCTTCACCAAGGGCGAGGTGATCGACTACTACACCCGGATAGCGCCGGTGCTGCTGCCGCACCTGGCCGACCGGGCGCTCACCCGGATCCGCTTCCCCAACGGCGTCGAAGGGAGCTCGTTCTTCGAGAAGAACGCCCCGGCCGCCACCCCGAGCTGGGTACGCACCGAGAACCTGCCCGCCCCCGGCTCCAGCAAGGGGCGGGAGACCATCGACTACGTGGTCGCCGACGACCTGCCCACCCTGGTCTGGCTGGCCAATCTGGCCGCCCTGGAGCTGCACATCCCGCAGTGGAAGATCGGCGCACACCCGGACCTGATGGTGGTCGACCTGGACCCGGGCGCCCCGGCGGCCCTGCGGCAGTGCTGCGAGGTCGCGCTGCTGATGCGCGACCGGCTCGCGGCCGACGGCATCGACTCCTACCCGAAGACGTCGGGCAAGAAGGGCATGCAGCTCTGCTGCCCGATCGCCGGCACGCAGGACGCCGAGGACGTGTCCGGCTATGCCAGGCGGATCGCGCGGGAGCTGGAGCAGGCGCACCCGAAGTTGGTCGTGTCGAAGATGGCGAAGAACCTGCGCCCCGGCAAGGTCTTCATCGACTGGAGCCAGAACAACGCGGCGAAGACGACGGTGGCGCCGTACTCGCTGCGCGCCCAGGCGGTGCCGTCGGTGTCGACGCCGCTGACCTGGGACGAGGTGGCGGCGGGGGCGGCCGGGAGGCGGCCGGCGACGAAGCCGTACCCGGCGACCGAGGTGCTCAGGCGGGTGGAGAAGTCGGGTGACCTGTTGGCGCCGCTGCTCGACGGTGGCCCGGAGCTTCCTGCCGCCTGATCCGCGTCCACGCGGTGGACAGGAGCACCAGGATGATCACGCTGGCCAGCACGTCGCTGGCCAGTGCCATCCCGGGCGAGGCCGCGGCGTACGGCGGGGCCGCGTACGCCATCGCCGCGACGGCGAGCAGCGCACCGGCCACGGTCGCCAGCACATGCCGTTGCCCCCATCCCGCCCGCCGTGACCAGCGCACGACGAGCGTCCCGACCAGGATCGCCACGGCGGCCAGGACCGCTACGCCGGCCCAACCGGGCACCGAGTTCACCGCCAGGAAGCCGACGAAGACCAGCAGTCCGGGCAGGGCGGGGTGCGGAGAACGGGCCACCGACCGTTGCGGGGCCTGCCGCCACCGGGGCAGCAGCGCCGCGCCGACCAGGACGAGGGGCAGCACCGCCGCCGTGGTGAGCTGGAGCGGGCTGGCCAGGAACCCTTTCCGTCCGCTCTCGTCGGAGAAGATCAGCAGGCTGCCCAGCAGATAGAGGGCACCGACCACGACCAGCCCGATCCGGCCCAGCCAGGGCGCCCGGCGCCGGGCCGGGGACATCATCGACTCGACCAGTGCGATGGGCGCGCAGATGCTCAGGGCGATGTGGTTGACCAGGTACACCGACGCCTGCTGAGCGCTGATCCCGAGCACCGGGACGTGGGTGGAGTCGGCGCTGGCCTGGGTGTCGGCGTACTCGGTGTCGGCCAGGAAGGCCGGGTTGAACAGCGACTGGTCCACCAGGCCGGCCTGGACCACGCCGAAGGCGGTGGCGAGCAGCACCACGGCCGGCCAGCCGGCCCCGGTGCGCCGCACGGTCTCCCTGATGAGTACGGCCGCGCCGCCGTACATCGGGGCCAGGAAGATCACGACGAGCGGGAAGTCGGTGACCGCGAACCCACCCCACGAACACTCGGCCGTCCAGGGGGCGAGCACCAGCAACCCCGCCGCGGGGGCGACCCGACGCCAGCGGGCCGGCGGGCGACCGGTGACCACGGCGGCCGGATCCGGATCGACGGACATGGTCCCATCATGGCCGGTCCGCGCCAGCAGGCGACAGACCGCTTCGTGGCCGACGGTCGTCGCGCCGGGCGCCGGGACCGCTGGATAGGGTGAGCCGTGGACAGCGGTGAACTGAGGCGTGAACTGGGTGCCCTGCCGGCGCTCGTGGTGCGGGCGGTCGGCCCCGAACTGCACGTGAGCGTGCCGGCGATCGACGACACCGTACGGCTGCGGCCCGACGCGGTGCTGCGGGCCCGGCGGATCTCCTCCCCGCAGGGCGACCCGGCCCTGGAGCTGGCCGTGCGGCACGGCGAGGCGGTGCTGCCGCTGATCCTGCTCGACGACGACGTGGTGTGGGCGCCGGCCGACACCGCCTCGCAGCTCGACAGCGCCCTGCCGGTGCGGATCTCCGACGCGCCGCCGCTGGTGGCGTACTCGGAGATGGAGCGCAACGGCCTCGGCGCGGCCCGCGCCCTGGACGGGCCGACGGCCGACCTCGACGCGGTCGGCGCGACGCTGCTGCTGCAACGCTGCATCATCGCCGGGGCGCTGCGCCACGGGCTGCGGCCGGTGCGCGCCGTCGCCTGGTGGCGGCAGCTCGCGGAGCGGCTCGGCGACGACTTCACCCTGGGCCGCTTCCGGCCCGACCCGCAGTGGGACGCGCTGCTCGCCGACGCGGACCGGGTGCGACCGCTGCCCCCGGCGTAGCCCGCCTGCCGGCGCTGCCCGCCCGCTCGCCGGCGGCCCGGACGGCCCGGCAGCGGGCCCGTGGATCGGGTCCGCCACCGGGCCGAGCGCTGCTCAGCTGTTGCTGGTGTACACGTCGTCGACCAGGAACGTCTCGTCCTGGTAGGCCGTGCTGCTGGCCGCGAACTGGTGGCCGGTCAGGTTGCTGGTCGTACCGTCGGAACGGGTCGTCGTCCCGATCACGGTGCCGCCGACGGAGACCGTCGCCTGGGTCGTGGTGGCCTGCACCTTGATCGTGGACCAGACGCAGGTCGGGGCGCAGGACGTCGACGGGTCGAAGGCCGGTCCCGTGCCGAGGATGCGCCAGGTGCCGCCGACGTAGGCCCGGATCGTGCCGTCGAACCAGGCGGCGAGGTGGTAGGCCGCCGGGCGGGTGCCGTTGACCGGGGAGGCCAGCACGTCGAAGAGGAACCCCGACGTCGGTACGCCGGTGCCGGAGGGCCGCCACTTGTCGGGGTGGAACCGGAACTCCAGGGTCTTGGTCGGGCCGGACGAGTCGACCCGGCGGATCGCCGGGAGGTGGACGGTGCTGCTGTCCGCGATCCGAAGGACGCGCCTGGTGCCGCTGCCGGCCGTCGCCTGGCTCACCCAGATCCCCAGGTAGCCGGTGGAGCCGTCGACCGTACGGTCGATCGAGTAGCCGCGCGGGATGCCGTTGACCGGGTCGTTCTCGAACGAGTCGACGTCGTTGGCGTACAACTCGACCTCGTTGAGGACGCTGCACGGCGCGGTGACCCCGGTCGGGCAGGCCGAGGCCGCCCCGGTCACCACCCGGACGTAGCGGGCCGTGCGAGGGGTCAGGCCGGCGGAGTACTTCAAGGCGTAGCTCCGCTGGCCGGTGACCGTGTACCAGTCCGACCAGGGGTCGGTGACGTTGAGTCGGGTCTGCACGGTCGCGTCCTCGGTCGCCCCGATGGCCAGGCTCAGCCCGACCTTCGACAGCGTGTACGCCCGGTCGAGCGTGAGGTCGAGGGTGCCGGTGCCACTGCCCGACCGGACGGCGCTGGACCAGGCCTCGTTGCTGCCGTCGACGGCGCCCCGGGCCCCGGTGCGGGGATGCCCGGGCACGGCGCCAAGGTCACCGGTGAGCTGGACCGCCCCGCTGGCGGCCTTGCTGACCAGGTCGATCTTGCCGGTGTCCGGGGTCAGGATGTCGGCGAACGCCCGCTTGAGCTGGAACTGGGTGGTGCCGCCGGACATGGTGCCGCCGAACAACGTGCACTTGTTGGAGTCGACGTTGTTGTAGCGGATCGCGTGGCAGGTGTCGGCGAGCAGGGCGGCCCGGTTGGCCTCGGTCCAGGCGAAGTCGGCGTTGCCGCTGCTGCCCTTGTTCATGTTCTGCGGGTCGGCCGTGTCGTGGTTGGCGTAGAAGACCTGCTTGGCGCTCCACACCTTGCCGGTGCCGTCGTAGGAGACCGCGACGTGGTTGTCCGGACGCCCGGCCACCAGGACCAGGATGCCGTTGGGCAGCAGGGCCAGCCGCGGGTTGATCCGGCCGAACGGGCGGACGCCGCCGGAGATGGCGAACTCCGGAATGCCCTGCGGGGCCGCCGTCCAGGTGAGGCCCAGGTCGGTGGAGCGTCGTGCCCACAGGTTGTCGTACGACGACGAGCGGGACACCGCCAGCAGGTCACCGTTGGACGTGATGACGATGGCCGTCTCGGAGTAGGTCTGCGCGGTCGTGCCCTGGGTGATCGTGCTGCGCAGGGTCCAGGAGTTGCCGCCGTCGGTGCTCTGCATGAGCAGCGAGGTGCCCACCTGGTTGCCACCCGCGTCCTTGATCTGGGCGTACCCGGCCATCAGCAGCGGACCGCCCGGCACCTGGATCACCGAGTTGGGGAAGAAGTTGGCGGTCGGGTGGAAGAACGTCTGCGGCGCGATGTTCAGCCGGGCGTTCACCTCCGAGAAGAAGGTCACCCCGTCGTCCACCGAATACTGCACCCTGATGGTGCGCTCGTTGAGTGAGACGGAGGTCTGGCCGGTGAACACCGGTCGCACCACCCTGCCGTCGTCGAGTCGGGCGCTCGTCTCGTAGCCCTCCGGGCTGGTCGGGGTGAACGTCTGTGCGAGGTCGGTCGACCACATCTGCCCTGGTGGCGAGTAGCCGCCGCCGTCGTAGTTGGTCAGGAACCCGCCGTGGACCAGGCGGTTGGGGGCGTCGACGCTGCCCGAGTCGTGCGCCTCGGTCATGGCGTACCAGGTGGGCGGGTCGCCCACCGGGTCGTAGACGGTGCCCGCCGGGCCGACCACCAGGGCGGGTGCGGTCGGGGAGAGGCCAGCCACCTCGTCCCGGGTCACGGCCTCGGCCGGTGCGCCGCCGCTGACCACGGCTCCGCTCGCGGCGAGCAGCACGGCGACGGTGAAGATGGCACCTCTGTTCATGCGACCTCATGTCAGTCGGTGGGCGAAGTCGGACCGAAATCGTCCTGAATGGACGCTAGCAAGGTGTCCGGCACGCCGAGGTCCCGTGACCGCCCGCCCGGTCGACGAGCGAAGAGTTGGCCGCAGTGTCACCGGCTGGTCACCGGCGGCTGCGGGCCGCGTACGTCCGTCCGGGGCGGTTAGGGTGCCTCCATGGCCCCTCATCCGTCCGTCTCCGTCCCGGACGACGCGCTGACCGCCACCGGGCACCCGCTGTTGACCTGGTGCGACGACGCGACCGGGGAGCGGGTGGAGCTGACCACGGGCCAGCTCGGCGGCTGGGCGGCGGGGGCCGCCGGGCTGCTGCGGGACGGCTGCGGCCTGCGCGCGGGGGACCGGGTGGCGGTGCTGCTGCCGCCGCACTGGCGTACCGCCGCGGTGTTGCTGGGGGCGTGGGCGACGGGCCTGGCGGTGTCGTTCCGGCCGCGGGCCACCGCCGGGCTGCCGGTGCTCGAGCCGGGCGCGGACCGGCCGTACGACGCGGTGTTCGTGACCCCGGAGCGGCTGGACGACTGGCTGGAGGACGTGCCCGACGGGACGCACCGCTACCTGGTCGGGACCGGGCCGGACCCGCTGGCCGAGGTGCCGGTGGGCTGGCTGGACTGGTCGGCGGAGGTGCTCCGGCACGGCGACACCCCACCCGACCACCGGGCGGTGCGGCCGTCGGACCCGGCCACCCCGGACGGCACCAGCTACGGCGCGTGGGGGCGGCTCGCCGCGGAGCTGGCCGAGCAGCTCGACCTGCGCCCGGGTGACCGGCTGCTGGTCGACGCCGCCGAGCACGAGCAGCCGTTGAAGTGGCTGCTCGCGCCGCTGACCGCCGGGGCGTCGATCGTCCTCTGTGCCAACCTCGACCGGGCCCGGCTCGACGCCCGGATCGCCGCGGAGGGCATCACCCGGGTCCTCTGAGCCCTGCGCCGCCGGGCGTCGGGGCCGCGCTCCCGGCCGGGGAGACCCGCGCCCGGTGGCGGACGAGCAGGTCGTGCAGGGCGGTGGCGGTCGCGTCGTCGGCGGGGAGGAACGCCTCCATCCGCAGCTCGGCCAGGGCCACGTCGGTGGTGGTGCCGAAGTGGGTCAGCGTGGTCATCAGCCGCAGCTCGCCGTCGCCGTGCCGCAGCCGCAGCGGCACGGCGAAGCCCAGGTAGCCGGGGCCTGGGTCGCGGGGCCGCTCCGGCACCAGCGCGGTCAGCTCGGCGACCAGCGCGGTCAGCCGTTCGTGCGGGTCGCGGGCGGCCTCGGCGCGCAGCCCGTCGAGGACGTGCCAGGCCCACTCGTCGAGGTTGACGATCCTGCCGGCCAGCCCGTCGGGGTGCAGCAGCACCCGGGGCACGCTCACCGGCGGTGCCAGCAGCTCCGGCGCCACCGGCCCGGCCAGCGCGGCCAGGGCCTCGTTGGCGAGCAGCAGGTCACCGAAGCGGTCCACCACCACGGCGGGGAACGGCAGGTGCCCGTCGAGCACCCGGGTCAGGGCCGCGCGGACCGGCGCGAGCCGGGGATCGTCGAGGTGGTCCTGCGGGTACGCGGGCGCGTAGCCGGCGGCGAGCAGCAGCGCGTTGCGTTCCCGCAGCGGCATCCCCAGCGACTCGGCCAGCCGGATCACCATGGTCCGGCCCGGATGGGAGCGCCCGCTCTCGACGAAGCTCAGGTGCCGCTGGGTGGTGCCGGCGGCCAGGGCCAACTCCAGTTGGCTGAGCCGCCGCCGGGCCCGCCACTCCCGCAGCACGCCGGGAAAACCCGCCGCTCGTTCCACCGTCACGTCCGTGTGTCTACCGCAGCCGCCGCGCCCCGGCGATTCCCTGCCGGGAATTGTCCGGCCGCGTCGCCGGGCGGGATCGTTCGCTCCGGGCCGGTGCTGTCCGGCGCGACGAGAGAGGACGCCAGCGTGCGCAGTTTCCACGTCGATTCGGGGGCGGGCATCGCCGGCCTCGCCGTACGCGAGCACGACCGCCCCAGCCCCGGGCCGGGCGAGGCGCTGGTGGCGGTGCGGGCGGTGTCGTTGAGCTTCCGCGAGCTGATGATCCTGCGCGGGAACTACGTGCTGCCGGTGCGGCCGGACGTGGTGCCGGTCAGCGACGGGGCCGGCGAGGTGGTGGCGGTCGGCCCGGGAGTACGCGGGGTGGCGGTCGGCGACCGGGTCACCGCGGCGGTCTTCCCGTACTGGCGGGACGGGCGGCTGGACCCCGACCTCCTGCCGCAGCTGGGCGGCTCGCTCGACGGCCTGCTCACCGAGTACGCGGTCCTGCCGGCGCAGGCGTTGGTGCCGATCCCCGCGCACCTGTCGTACGCGGAGGGGGCGACCCTGCCGTGCGCGGCGGTGACGGCCTGGAATGCGCTGACCGGCGTGCGGGCCGGCGACACCGTGCTGACGCTCGGCTCGGGTGGGGTGTCGCTGTTCGCGCTGCAACTGGCCCGGCTGGGCGGCGCGCGGGTGGTCGCCACGACGGGCCGCGCCGACCGGGTGCAGCGGCTGCGGGCGCTGGGCGCGGAGCAGGTGGTGGACCGGGTGGCGCACCCGGACTGGCCGGCCCGGGTCCGCGAGCTGACCGGCGGGCGGGGCGTGGACCGGGTGGTGGACGTGGTCGGGGACGTCGAGGCGTCGCTGCGCTGTGTGGCGTACCAGGGGGAGGTGGCCTGCGTGGGGTTCCTGGCCGGGGTACGGCCGAAGCTCGATACGGGGTCGCTCTTCGCGGCCGGCGCGGCGGTGCGGCCGGTGGCGGTAGGCAGCCGGGCCCAGTTCGTGGCGATGAACCGGGCGATCGAGGCGAACCGGCTGCGCCCGGTGATCGACCGGGTCTTCGCCTTCGACCAGGCGGTCGACGCGTTCCGCTACTACGAGTCGGGGGAGCCGTTCGGCAAGGTGGTGGTCACGATCGGCTCCTGACGATGGCACCCGGGGGCTGTTGTCGGCGCCGACGGCGTGTTCTGATAGCCGAGCAGGAGGTCAGCGGCCTGGTCCCGCCTCCATCCCCCATGCTTCGAGAGGTGCAAGCATGCACAAACGATCCACCTTCCAGCTGGCGCTGCTCACCGCCACGGCGGCCACCTTCCTGACCAGTGGCGGCGCCGCCGGCGCGGTGGCCAACGCGGCCCCCGCCACCACCACCTCCGCCGGCGCGGCGGCCTGTGCGCCCGGGGCTGAGGCGCACAGCACGGCCCGCGTCGCCGAGGGCGCCACCGCCAAGGAGCCGGAGCTCTACTCGAAGAACGAGGCCAACGCGTACGGCGTCATCAAGGACTCCCCGCGGCTGGCCAACGGCAGCGTCACCATCCCCACCGTCTTCCACATGGTCTCCGACCACACCCTCACCGCGGCCGAGACCACCCGGTGGAAGACCCTGATCGCCAACCAGATGCAGGTGCTCAACGACTCGTACGCCGGCAAGACCGCGGCGGACGCGTCCGACACCCCGTTCCGGTTCGACCTGGTCGACACCACCTGGACCGTGAACAGCGCCTGGTACACCGTCGAGCCCGGCAAGAACGAGCGCGACATGAAGAAGGCCCTCTACACCGGCGACTCCCGCACCCTGAACGTGTACGCGGCGAACATCGGCGGCGGGCTGCTCGGCTGGGCGTACTTCCCGAAGGGCTACAACAACGGCCGCGACTACATCGACGGCGTGGTGATGCTCGACGAGTCGATGCCGGGCGGCACCGCCGGCAAGTACGCCCTGGGTGACACCCTCACCCACGAGGTCGGGCACTGGCTGATGCTGGAGCACACCTTCGCGCACGGCTGCTCCGCCTCCGGCGACTACGTGGCCGACACCCCGCGCGAGGCCGCGCCGCAGTTCAACTGCCCGGTGGGGGCGGACACCTGCACCGCGCCGGGTCTCGACCCGATCCACAACTTCATGGACTACACGCAGGACTCCTGCATGAACATGTTCACCGCCGGTCAGGCGGACCGGATGAGCGACGCGTGGGTCGCCTTCCGGGCCGGCGGCGCCGGCTGATCCAGCTGGACCCGGTGACGGGGTCGACGGGCTGCGGCCCGTCGGCCCCGTTCGCCGTTCGGGCTGTCTCCCGGCCGGGGGCCGGGCTTTCGGGGCCGGGGCCTGCGGGGCGGCCGCCGAATTGGCGAGGGCCCGGCGGCGGGAAGTGGTTGTCCTGTCGAGCCTGATACCTCAGAGTCATCAATATTCCTCTGAGGTATCAGGGTGAAAAGGAAACTGGCCGCCAGCGGCGGCGTCGGTGGGTCAGCCGGGCAGCGGGGCTCCGTGCCAGCGCCACTGCGCCAGGCGGGGCCGCCCGGGCAGATCGATGCGCCCGGTGGCCCAGCGCAGGGCCGCCCACGGTTCCTCCCCGGCCAGCTCCCGCGCCTGCTCGGGATGGAGCCGGGCGAGCGCGCGGGCGCACACGTCGCGCGGCGGGTCGAGGGTCAGGCCGAGGCCACGGGCGATGTCGTCGCCGTGCACCAGCGCCTCCACGCACCCCATCGCGGCGAAGCCCTCCGGGTCGGCCAGCCCCGCCGGGTGGTAGGCCCTGACCTCCGGGCCGGAGGCGCGCACGGTGGCCGCCAGCAGCCGGCCGCCCACCTCGGCGAACTCCAGCACCTCGGCCGGGGTGGCGTCCCGGTCGGCAGTGCCCATGAACCGCACGAACCGCTGCTCGGGCCGGGCGATCAGCTGCCCCGCGAACGACAGCAGGCAGTCACCGACGTGCTCGGCGGTGTGCCAGCAGTCCCACTCCAGGTCGCCGGCCGGCACCGACCAGTCCCGGTCGGTCGCCGGCCGGAGGCAGGCGACGACGCTGGAGAGTGCCGCGTCGAGATCATCGGTGGTGACCGTCATGGTTTCCTCCAGGGGGTGCGGGACCGACGCCATCACCCTGCCCGAGGGGTCCGACAACGTGAGGGCGGGTCGGACACCGCGTGCCCCGCCGGACGGCCTTTGTCCGAAGTGCCGTTCGGGCGGAGCCGCCCGTCCTACGCTCCAGGGGTCATGGCGTGCCGCGCCGCCGATCGAGCCCTGGGAGCAGCCGATGACGCAGTCCTCCGCCGGCGCCGCGCCGCACCGGCCGTTCGGCGAGCTGCGGCAGGTCGACGCCGGGGACCTGACCATCGGGTACGTCGACGCCGGGCCCCCGGACGGCGACGTGGTGATCCTCCTGCACGGCTGGCCGTACGACATCCACAGCTTCGCCGAGGTCGTGCCGCTGCTGACGGCGGCCGGCCGCCGGGTGCTCGTGCCGTACCTGCGCGGTTTCGGCACGACCCGCCTGCGCGCCGCGGACACCGCGCGCAACGGCCAGTCGGCGGCCCTGGCCGCCGACACCCTCGCCTTCATGGACGCCCTCGGGGTGCGGCAGGCGACGCTAGGCGGCTTCGACTGGGGTGGCCGCACGGCCGACGTGATCGCCGCGCTGTGGCCGGAACGCTGCCGAGGGCTGGTGGCGGTGAGCGGCTACCTGATCGCCGGGCAGGAGTCGGGCCGCAAACCGCTGCCGCCGAAGGCGGAGCTGTCCTGGTGGTACCAGTTCTACTTCGCCACCGAGCGTGGCCGGCAGGGCTACGCGGCGAACGTGCGCGACTTCGCCCGGCTGATCTGGCACACCGCCTCGCCGCGGTGGGACTTCGACGACGCGACCTTCGACCGGAGCGCCGCCTCGTTCGAGAACCCCGACCACGTCGACGTGGTGATCCACAACTACCGCTGGCGGCTGGGGCTGGCCGAGGGCGAGCCCCGGTACGCCGACGTCGAGCGGCGGTTGGCGGCGAATCCGCCGGTCACGGTGCCCACGATCAGCCTGGAGGGCGACGCCAACGGCGCGCCGCACCTCGACCCGTCGACGTACGCCGGCCGGTTCACCGGGGCGTACGAGCACCGGACGGTGAGCGGCGGGGTTGGGCACAACCTGCCGCAGGAGGCGCCGAGGGCCTTCGCCGACGCGGTGCTCCAGGTGGCGGCAACCCGCTGACCCGGCGATAAACCGATGCCCTTCGCGGGATCGTGCTGGTAGACAGCCGGGGTGGAGAAAACTCTGGAGTTCCCCGACCGGCTGCGGCTGATCGACGACCGGTCGACCGCCTTCCGCGCCGCGATCGCCGCCGCGCCCAGCCTCGACGTTCAGGTGCCGACCTGCCCCGAGTGGACGCTGTTCGACCTGGCGCGGCACATCGGCGAGGGGCGCCGCTCCTGGGCCGCCACCGTGGCCGCCGGCCCGGCCGCCTCGGGTCGAGTCCCGTTCGAGGGCCCGGCCGCGCCCCGGGAGCGCGAGGCACTGGTGGCCTGGCTGGCCGAGTCGACCCAGCAGCTGCTGGACGCGTTGCGGGAGGCCGGCCCGGATAGCGGCTGCTGGACGTGGTGGGACGGGTCGCAGTCGCCGCAGACCTGCGGTGCCGTCGCCCGGCACCAGCTCCAGGAGATCGCGGTGCACACCTACGACGCTCAGGCCGCCGTGGGCGCCGCGGAGCCGCTGCCGGACGAGGTGGCGCTCGACGGCGTCGAGGACTTCCTGTTCACCTGCTGCGCGACGACGGCCGCCTGGCCGCACGAGCCCGCCGCGGTCGACTACCACGCCACCGAGGGCCGCTCCTGGCGTCAGTGGGTCTCCGCCGACGGGTCACGCATCGCCCGTCTGCCGGACGCCGCCGCCGAGAGCCCGGATGCCTCCGTGCGGGCCACGGCGAGCGAGCTGGTGCTGTCCTTCTACGGCCGGATTCCGACGCAGTCCCTGAAGGTCGACGGCGACGGGCGGATCTTCGAGCTGCTGGAGGCCTGGGACATGGAGCCCTAGGACGGGTCGCGGCCCCTGCCTCCCGTCACCGCACCCTGAGCCGGTCGGCCAGCCACGGCGCGCGGCGCGCGCACGCCGTGGTGTGGTCGGCCGGCAGCGCGCACCGCCCGCGGCCGTCGGGCAACGGCCGATCGCAGAACACCCAGTGGCGTACGCCCTGGTCGTCCTCGGCCGACACGGTCACGCCGCCCGGCTCGACGCGGGCGCTGAGCTGCGCCAACACCCGGGCGGCCGTACGCGCGAAGATCCGGGCCCGGTGCAGGTCCGGCGCGGTGACCGGCAGGTGGATCACCCAACGCGCGGTCATCGGTAGCGGCGGTTCGCCGACTGGGCGCTCTGCCACGTACGCAGGGCGTTCTTGATGCGTACGTTCTCCTCCTGAACCGCGACCAGGGCGGTCTGCGCGACCGCCAGTTCGTCGGCGACCCGGTGCAGGAAGGCGCGGATCTCGACCGGGTCGAGACCGTGCCGGCGCTGGTTGAAGCAGCGTTCGCGCATCTGCCAGGGGCGCAGCGGGCCGCTCCTGATCGTGCTGGTCGGTGCTGGTTGCGGTGCGTCGGGCCGGCGGGTCAGCCGGCGGAGCAGGTTGCGCACGAGGTGACCGCCCTTCGGGAAGGCCGTGAAGTCGTGGTGGAGGGGGCGGCCTCCGCCGGTTGCGGTCGGCGGAGACCGCCCCAGCACCTGCCACCGCAGCCTCGATCGGCGGTACGACAGCAGGGCCGCGCCGGGGGAGCGCGGAGGGGGTTGGGTCTCGACGGCGATGCGAGACCTCCACGAGAGGCGCCAACCGACCGCAGCAGCACCGCATCACCGAGAGCGACGGTATTGCCACCGAGTCACCTATGTCAAGCATGTCTTCTAGTCAGCTACCCACCTATGTCATCGCTGCTAGGTGCGTTGCCTGTGGCGGAACAGTTGATCGATACTGGGCGGGCCAACCGACTGCAAGGGGCCTGACGTGCCTATCCCGCCCACGATGGACGAGCTGCTCGCCGACCTGACGAAGAAGATCAAGGACGGGACGTATCCGCCTGGGTCTCAGCTTCCGTCTGGGCGGGAGCTGGCGGACGCGTACGACGTGTCGCAGTCGACGATCAGTCGGGCCGTGGCGCGGCTGCGAGAGCGGGGGACGCTTGTCGGCCGTCCGGGCCGTGGCGTCTTTGTCGCCGAAGACTAGGAAGGTCTGTCGGTCAGCCGATGGCTCCAACATTGGAATCTAGGGGGCATCGACTGTTGATGCTGCTCAAGCACCTCGGGCTCGATCGGCGGGCTAGGTATAGCCATCGGTGCGAGCCAATCTAACCGTCTACGCGCAGTGCGCCGCGTGTCGTTGACAGAGCTGGCGTAGGTGTCTAGCGGCTTGGTTGGTGCAGTTAGATCCTTCTGTGCGCAACAACAAGTCATACATCTGACAAATTGACGCGCCCGGCGGGGGGCTCATGAATGATCCCTGAAACGTGTCGTGGAAGCGGGTCATGGTCCAATGGTGTTAGTTTGCTGCTCCTAGCGATCGGGGCGCCCGGTTTTCGTCAAAGCAAGTTCTCTATTATGGCTCATCGAGAAAACGCATGAATTGGCTCCAATGTGAGCCTCGTCGTGAGGAAAAATGCAGAAGCAGATTATCGGAGGACGTTATCTACTGCTAAGCCTAGTGGGCTCTGGCGGCATGGGGCGAGTGTGGTTAGCTCGAGACGAGCTTCTCAACCGTGACGTCGCACTTAAAGAGGTAGTCCCGCCTGACTGGCTTGCCAAGGGAGAACGTGATGAAATCCGTCTGCGGACACTTCGCGAAGCACGCACGGCCGCGCGCCTGAACCATCCGAACGTCGTGCGTATTTATGACGTAATTCACTACAGTGATAGTCCGTGGATCGTCATGGAATACATTCCGTCGCGCACCGTGCAGCAGATCATCTCAACTGAGGGGCCGCTAACTCCTGAACGAGCCGCAAAGATTGGCATTTCAGTCCTGGCTGGACTTCGTGCAGCGCATAGCGCTGGCGTTTTGCACCGGGATGTTAAGCCTCACAACGTCTTAGTGGCGGATGACGGACGCGTGCTCTTGACGGACTTCGGCCTAGCTACTTTCGAGAGTGGTGACGGAGGGATGACTGGCCCTGGACTTGTCCTTGGGTCTCCCCAATTTGTAGCGCCGGAACGCGCGCGCGACGGCGTGTCGGATCCGCGCACAGACATGTGGTCTCTTGGTGCGACGCTTTATGCGGCCGTAGAGGGAAAATCGCCCTACGCCAGATCGAACGCTATGGCAACACTGAGCGCCCTGGCTAGCGAACCTCCAGACCCCATCAGACGCGCAGGCCCACTTGCCCCTGCAATCGCGGGACTATTGCAGCGTGATCCATGGAAGCGCTTGACGGCAGTTGAGGTTGAACCCCTACTGCGAGCGGTCTTCGCTCAGGAGAGTGCTGCCACCTCCACACCAACTTGGACGCTAAGCAAGCGAGAAGATGATCCTGAGATGCCGCGAGACGGCCATTTGGATTTCTTTGAGCGTCTCGGCGTGGAAACACGCGGGTTTACCGATTCGCCTGCTGATCAAGACCTGTTGGGGCGGGGGCCAATCGTAGAGGTGATTTCAGACCTAATCAGTCCGATGCATTCAGTAGATGATATTGAAGCAAAAAGCGGACCGCAGGTCATTACTATCGACGGTCCATGGGGTTCTGGCAAAACTACTGTCATGCACCTCGTTAAGCGGCGAATCGATCAGCGGGCCTTGGAATGGGAAGGTGCGGTCAGAAGCACTAACGGTTGGTTGCGCCAGCCGAGTAGGTTAAAGAAATCTGCCCGCCTCACTCCCGCTGGTGCTCATCGACTGCTCGGCGTCTGGAGGCGTCCTGCTACCACTTGGCCTCTCGCTTCGACGGCCCATCGGGCAACGTCGGCCGGTTCTGCTCCACCGGTGACTGCCCTCTTTGAGCCTTGGGCTCACCAGACTAGCGAGCAGGTCTGGGCAGGTCTGGCTAAGACCATCACTCAGGCAGTGGTGCCTGCTGTTCTGCCTACCACGAACGAGCAGCGGAGGTTTTGGTTCGCCCGTAATGCGGAGCGGCTAGACTCAACACGGCTGCGGCGTGGGCTTTGGCAAGGGGTAGCGTCCCCGGTCTTGCGGATTTCCTTGTTCGCGCTCTTCATCCCTGCCGCCGTCCAATTTTCGCGACCCGACTACAAATGGCATATTGCGGGCATTCCAGCGTTGTATTGGGCGTGGGTAGTTCCGCTGTTTCTCTTAATCCTGGGTGCCAGCCACACGCTCCTTCGTTACTTGCTCGGGCGGGCCTCCGCATTTCTCCCGGAGGAAGTCTTCCTTGGTCCTGTGCTGAGTGGTGGAATCATGGAAAAGTCGGCCGGGCACGTATTAAGCGATCCGCTGCATCGTGCCCAGTCAGGTAGTCTCTACTTGATTCAACACGACGTTAAGCTGGTTCTGGAGCTGCTGAGTTCCGCGAAGCGCGAACTCGTTCTTTTCATTGACGATTTGGATAGATGCGGACCGACTGGCTCGGTGGAGGTGCTGCAAGCTATTAATCTGTTCATTTCTGGATCGATTGGTGGGTGCAAACTTGTAATCGGGTTAGATCAAGCCATCGTCGCGGGTCAACTTGATGAATTCTACAGCCGAAGGGGGGATAGCGTCACACGGTTCGGCGATGATCCTAGTGCTGGCTGGAGCTTTCTTCGAAAGATGACTCATCTGCCAATAACGCTCCCCCGCGTTAGGGACGAGCTTCTCGATATCTACCTGAACGACCTATTGGGGCCAATTCAGGTGGGGTTGGGCGAGAATCGTTCAGAGGAGCCCCACTTGGCGCCCGGAGCTGATGCACGCGAACGGGGTTCGCTTGTCACGTCAAGCGCCTCGCTCAGCACGGCGATGTCAAGAATTTCAGAAGTAGATGTTTGGGCGCTTGAACGGCACCCTGAGGTTCGTGCGTTCATTCGGGAACGCCTGAGCCTCTACAATGACACCTCCGGTCGAGAGACCAAGAGGTTACTAACCGTCTGGCAATTCTACCTTCGGCTTTGGCTTCGCACGGGCGGGCCAACTTCCTCGTCAGAATGTGTGGGTGCTGCGAAGAGCTTGGTGATTTTCGCGGAGATTCTTACTCGTTGGCCCGCGCTAGTTCGCCGCCTAGCCACTGTCAGGGATGGTGAGTGCACTTTAATGACCCTGGCTAAAAACGTCGAAGATCAGCTGCGTTGGGATAGGACGATTAAGGAAGTTGGGTTAGATTCCGAGGAGCATCAGAGGGCTGTTCGAGGCTTGCGGAAAGTGCTAGGTGACCCAGAGGGATTGGAGGCCGGCAAGCTGGCAGATTCGTTGCTCTAAGGCTCGTCCAGTTGCAGTGTCCGACCTGGCTGAGTCGTTTACGCCATCAGGTCGACAGCGCCAGCGACAGACATCCGCGCCGAGCACGTCCGTACGAGCGGCGGCCTTGCGCGACGAGCACCCGGCCCGGATCGAGACGCCCCCGAACCGGGCCGGGCGCGAGTCAGTCGAGCGCGGCAGCGAACGTCCCAGCCTCGTACGACCCACCGCGCTGGTGCACGATCACCGCCAACCGATTCGCCGCGTTGATCAACGCCACCAGGCACACCAACGCCCCCACCTGATCCTCGTCGTAGTGCTTCCGCACCAACTCCCACGTCTCGTCCGACACCCCCGTGAAGGCGTCGGCCAGCCGAGTCCCCTCCTCCGCCAGCGCCAACGCCGCCTGCTCCGCCTCGCTGAACACCGTCGACTCCCGCCAAGCCGCCACCAGACTCAGCCGCACGGAAGACTCCCCGGCTGCCAGGGCCTCCTTGACGTGCATGTCGATGCACCACCCGCACCCGTTGATCTGACTCGCCCGCAGAGACACCAGCTCCTGCACCGACTTCGGCAGCGTCGACTGCTGAACGACCAGCCCGGCGTTGGCGAACCGCTTGGCGAACTTCATCGCGACCGCGTTCTCGAAGAGGTTGAATCGAGCGTCCATCGTTTCCGTCCTTCGTTCCGGTGAGCTGGGACGAACACGAGATGCCGCGGACCGCCCGCCCGTGACGCCGGCTAGGCATGACGGACGCCACAGCACCGGGCTGTCACAGAACCCCGGGCGCCGGCATCCCATGCGAAAGGCAGCAGAGAGCGAAGAGGAGCAACCCATGGCGGCACCGGACCCGGCCACCGCGGAGTTCGTCAAGCACCGCAACCTGCTCTTCACCGTCGCGTACGAGATGCTCGGTTCGGCGGCCGACGCGGAGGACGTACTCCAGGAGACCTGGCTGCGGTGGGCGGGCGTCGACCTGGGTGAGGTCCGCGACCAGCGCGCCTACCTGGTGCGGATCACCACCCGCCAGGCGCTCACCCGGTTGCGGACGGCTGCCCGCCGCAGGGAGTCCTACGTCGGTTCGTGGCTGCCCGAGCCGCTGCTCACCGCCCCCGACGTCGCCGAGGACGTCGCGCTGGCCGACAGCGTGTCGATGGCGATGCTGCTGGTGCTGGAAACCCTCGCGCCGACCGAACGCGCGGTGTTCGTGCTCCGCGAGGTCTTCGACATCGGGTACGACGAGATCGCCGATGCCGTCGACAAGAGTCCCGCCGCCGTCCGGCAGATCGCCCACCGGGCCCGCGCGCACGTCGCCGCCCGCCGCCCCCGCCAGGCCGTCTCCGCGACCGAGACACGGTACGCGCTGAGCGCGTTCCAGCGGGCCGTCGAGACCGGCGACCTCCAGGGCCTGCTCGACATCCTCGCCCCCGACGTGGTGCTGCTCGGCGACGGTGGCGGCGTGAAGCAGGCCGTCCCGCGGCCCATCCTCGGTGCCGACAAGGTGGCCCGGCTGCTGGTCGGCGGCTGGGCCAGGGTCGCGGCCAGCACCTCCTGGCAGCCGACCCTGGTCAACGGCCACCCCGCGCTCGTCGTGCACCTCGACGGCGAGCTGGACACCGTCGTCGCGCTGCGGATCGAGGACGGCCGGATCACCGGCCTCTACGCCGTCCGCAACCCGGAGAAGCTCTCCCACATGACCCGGGAGACCACCCTGAGCCGCTGATCCCGGGCATCAGATGCGCAAGTCATGAGCTGTCCCATGCCGAGGTGCGGCGAGACACCAGGATCAACGCCAGGGAAAGCTGTCCGTACTAGCCGACGCTCGCTATCATGGTGGATAGGAAGTTCGCTTCCGAACCCGCCTTAGGCCCCGCATACGCGGGGCCTTCGTGCATCTAGCGCTGTTGGTGGGCGATGGGGTACCAACACTGGCGATGCCACACTTTGGGCTCTATACGTGCCCATAGGTGATCATTTGCCCGCTTGGCCTTGTCGCTGGTCTCGGTGTGGCACTCCATGCGACGGTACAGGAAGGTAACCAGATCGATCGCCTGGACGAGGCGCGAAGCGCTCGATGGAGCGAAGTGCAATGTGTCGACGATCTGGGTCAGCCTCCTCGCCCGGTAACCCCAGGTACCGGACCTTCGGTACATTGCCATGTCCGATCGATGCTTGGCCTGCTCGCCGACCTCGTCCGCGATGATCAGCACGTGTTCCCCGTGTGCCTTCGCGCAGTCGTCGATCCGCTCAAGAAGGTGCAGAAGCACAAGTGAGTGCGGGGGCTCCGGCGTGAGATACCGCTGCCTCAACCCTGCAGAGTGAATCCCGCGAAGGATGATCGCTCTTGCATGTTGACCGATTGCTTGGAAGGCGTCGTTGTAGACGCCGATCCGCACTCGGGGAGGAATGCCTTGCCACCAGCCCTCGCCTTGGAACAGCTCATAGCCGTGCAGCTCGGCGTCCTCTGCCACACCATGGTTCTTGACCGCCTTGACGATGACCTCGTCCAGAGCAGCAGTGATCGCCTGAGCCCCTGTGCCGTCGCACAGTAAGGCAGCCATGTAGTACCAGTCCGCACTGTAGGACTCGTCGAGATAGCCGAGCAGCACCGTGGCAGCCTACTCAACTCGAAGGTCGTGAGGCGGTAGGTCCAGGTAGGACACTCGGGCGCGTCCTGCTGATGGACCGGGGAGCCGCCATCAACCCGCAGTGCCCCCCTCCGGCGTCGCGCCGTCCGCTACGCGCCTTGCGTGAGCTGAGCGCCTCCTGCGGCAGGTTCCGGCTGCACGTCGATGTCGAAACTGTGCGGGTCGACGTCGAGCATGAGGGCGATGGCCTCACGCGTCATCGCTTCGACCTGGTCCAGGCGACGTGCCTGGGAGAACACGCCCTTGATCTCCGGCACGGTGATCGCCCACCAGTCGCCGGAACGTACGCACTTCGCGGTGTACTTCATCGGCTCCAGCCCCCAACGCAACCCGGGTGAGTCGTTCACGCTCTCAAGTCCGTAGCGTCCGCGGCACCCACCCGCGCCCGGCCACGCCCAGGTCAGTCGAAGGACGGCAGCGAAGGCCCGAGCACGTCGTCGGCGTCGACGATCGTGTACGCGTACCCCTGCTCGGCCAGGAACCGCTGCCGGTGCGCCGCGTACTCGGTGTCGATGGTGTCCCGGGAGACCACCGTGTAGAAGTGCGCCTGCCGGCCGTCCGCCTTCGGGCGGAGCACCCGGCCCAGCCGCTGCGCCTCCTCCTGCCGCGACCCGAACGTCCCCGACACCTGGATCGCCACCGCCGCCTCCGGCAGGTCGATCGAGAAGTTCCCCACCTTGGAGATCACCAGGGTGCGCAACTCACCCGAGCGGAACGCGTCGAAGAGCCGTTCGCGCTCCTTGTTCGTCGTCGAGCCCTCCACGATCGGCGCGCCCAGATATTCGCCCAACTGGTGCAGCTGGTCGAGGAAACCGCCGATCACCAGCACCTGCTCGGACGGGTGCCGCTCCACCAGCGCCTTCACCACCGGCAGCTTCGTCCGGGCCGTCGCCGCCATCCGGTAGCGCTCCTCGGCCTCCGCCGTCGCGTACGACATCCGCTCCGCGTCGGTCAGCGTCACCCGCACCTCGACGCACTCCGCCGGGGCGATCCAGCCCTGCGACTCGATGTCCTTCCACGGCGCGTCGTACCGCTTCGGGCCGATCAGCGAGAAGACGTCACCCTCCCGGCCGTCCTCGCGTACCAAAGTCGCCGTGAGGCCCAGCCGGCGGCGGGCCTGGAGGTCCGCGGTGAACCGGAAGATCGGCGCGGGCAGCAGGTGCACCTCGTCGTAGACGACCAGGCCCCAGTCGCGGGCGCCGAACAGGTCCAGGTGGGTGAACGCGCCGCCGCGCCGCGAGGTGAGCACCTGGTACGTCGCGATGGTGACCGGGCGGATCTCCTTGCGCTCACCCGAGTACTCGCCGATCTCCTCCTCGGTCAGCGACGTGCGCGCGATCAGCTCCCGCTTCCACTGCCGGCCGGCGACCGTGTTCGTCACCAGGATCAGCGTGGTGGCCTTCGCCTCGGCCATCGCCGCCGCCCCGACAAGCGTCTTGCCCGCGCCGCAGGGCAGCACCACCACGCCCGACCCGCCGGCCCAGAACGCCTCCACGGCCTCCCGCTGGTACGACCGCAGCGTCCACGGCTTCGACCCGTCCTTGCCGGCCTCCGCCAGCTCGATCGGGTGCGCCTCGCCGTCGACGTAACCGGCCAGGTCCTCCGCCGGCCAGCCCAGCTTCAACAGCGCCTGCTTCAACCGGCCCCGCTCCGACGGGTGCACCTGGATGGTGTCGTCGTCGATCTTGTTGCCGAGCATGCCGGCGAGCTTCTTGCTCTTCGCCACCTCGATCAGGACCATCCGGTCCAGACCACGCAGCACCAGGCCGTGCGCCGGGTCGTTGGCCAGCTGCAACCGGCCGTACCGGTCCATCGTCTCGGCCACGTCCACCAGCAGCGCGTGCGGCACCGGATAGCGGGAGAACTTGAGCAGCGCGTCCACCACCGCCTCGGCGTCGTGCCCGGCCGCCCGCGCGTTCCACAACCCCAGCGGCGTCAGCCGGTAGGTGTGCACGTGCTCCGGGGAGCGCTCCAGCTCCGCGAACGGGGCGATCGCCATCCGGCAGGACTGCGCGTCCGGGTGGTCGATCTCCAGCAGCAGCGTCTTGTCCGACTGCACGATCAGTGGTCCACCGCTCACGCCAGCGTCCTCTCTACGACCGGGGGCGTCCGCCCAGCTCCGGCGGGCTGCACCCGCCCCGGGCCGACCATCCAGTGTTGCACGCCCATCGAAGCGCCCGAAAAAGTTCGCCGCCCGGTGCAACTTCCAAAGATTGGTAAACGTCATGCAGAGGGGCGGGTCTGCTGTGCGCGTTCGATGGATCGGGGGCGAGCGCGCGCCTGCCCGCCCCCGTAATCAGTCCTCCAGCACCGCGGCCGTGATCCGGTGCAGGGCGAAGGTGTGCAACATTTCGGTGCGTTCGTCCTCGGCACGCAGATAGCCGGCACCCATCGACACCGGCCGGACCAGCCGCGACGCGGTCGCCCCGTGCGCGTCGACGTAACCGACCCAGACCAGCGCCCTGTCCCGGACCGCCTGCTGGAGCACCGCCAGCGCCTCCGCGTGACCGGTCACCGGCGCCGGACCCCCCGGGGTGCCGCGCACCACGGCGGGGGCCCGCCGGGCCGCCCGGGCCGCCTTGTCGCCCCGGCGGACCTGCTCCACCACCCCCAGCAGCCGCGGCATCGCAAGCTTCGGCGTCGCCAGCGGGTCCAGCGCCCGGGTCGCCACCGGCGTCCGCCCCGGCGCCCGCCGGGACTTCGGCCGGGCCAGCACCGCCGAACCGGAGGCGTCCTCCGGCACCGGCGCGTACCCGGCGTCCCGCAACGCCACCAGCATCCGGTTCACCTGGTACGGCGTGGAGAGCACCGTCGGGGCCAGCCGGCGGAACGCCAACGGCTCCAACCGGCGGTCCGCCAGCACCTCGGTCAACAGCGCCTCGTCGTCGCTGCGCACGTACGCCCCGGCCGAGCCGACCCGCAGCCCGCCGTGCTTGCGCGCCACGTCGTCCACCAGATAGGTCAACCCCTGCGGGATCGGGGTACGCGACCGGCGGCGGAACAGCCCGTGCAGGTCGTCGGCCGTGTAGCCGGCGTCCAGGGCCCGCCGGACGCTCGCCGTGGTGACCCGGTGCACGCTCGCCCCACCCGCCGACTCGTGCTCGGCGATCACGTCCAGCTCACCGGCGAGCGCCGGATCGGGCGGGCCGGGCACCACCACGCTCAGGTCGGCCTGCACCAGGAAGTGGTCCACCGGGGCGGGCAGCAGCGCGTCCAGGGCGCGTACCGCCGTCGAGGGGTCACCGGACTCCGCCTCGGAGAGCAGCCCCAGCGGGTCGCCGCCCCGCTCGTCGGAGTCCGTCACGTCGGCCAGCAGCAGCCGCCCGTACGAGGTGAGCGCCCCCAGCCCGGTCACGCCCAGCTGGGCGGCCTCGGACAGCACCTCCCGGTGCGCCACCTCCCGGCCCCGGGCCCGCCGGGGCGAGCGCCACTCCAGCAGCGCCAACACCTCGTCCGGGGTGGGCGCGGTGGCCGGTTCCAGCTCGGCCAGCACCGCCAGCACGGACCGGCGGGCGGCCGGCGCCCCGGCCCGTTCCGCCTCGGCGGAGAGCACCGAGATCGGCCGGTCCCGGTCGTCGCGCTGCCCCACCAGGCCCACCTGGCGGGTCATCGTCAGCCAGCCCCGGGCCAGCTGCTCCCAGCGCTGGGCCAGCGACATCGCCCGCCACACCTCGTATCCGCCGGTGGGGAGCACCTGCTGGTCGCCGCCGTACCTGGTGGTCGCCGTGCCGGTCAGCTCCAGCTCGCCGAGGAGCCCGGCCGCGTACGCCACCTCGAACAGCAGCGCGGTGGTCGGATCGTCCAGCCCCAGCACGCGGGCCAGCCGGCGCAGGTCGCGCACCCCGACGCCGCCCGAGCGGAGCACCGGGGCCGGCTCGGCGGCCAGCGCCTCCAGCAGCGCCTCGGTGTGGCGTACCACCTCCATGGTCTGCCCGGCGCCCGCCGAGTCGACGGCCTTCGCCTCGCGCGGCGGCGCGGACACCGGCGGCGGGGTGGTGGTGACCGGGCCGAGCGGGCCGGTGTCCCGGCGCAGCAGCAGCCCCACCTCGCGGGGCAGCTCGACGGTGCCGCTGCCCCTGCTGGCGGAGATCGGCACGAGCAGCCGGTTGTCGACCAGCCAGCGGATCGGCGAGCCGGTCGGCGCGCCGCCGTTGGTGGCGTCCGGGGGAACGGTGTCCTCCGCGCCGACGGCGGGGGCCTGCAACGCCCCCGGGGGCACGCTGCCGACCGGCGGGCCGGCGGCGAGCCGGTCCAGGATCGCCCGGGCCGACGGCGGGGCGGCGAGCAGGGTGCGGCGCAGCTTCGCCGGGTCCGCGCAGAGCGCGGCCGTCCGCACGTCCAGCTCCGCCGCCGGTCGACCCAGCCCGGCAGGGTACGGGGAGACCTCGTCGACGCCGCCCACCACGCGCAGGTCGTGTTCGGGGCCGTACAGCAGGAACAGCGCCCGCAGCCGGTTCACCGCGCCCCGGACCAGGGCGGGGGCGGGCGGGCGGGCGCCGCCGGTGGCCATGGCGAGGATCGCCTCGGTGGAGGTGGCGCCCGAGTCCGCGTCGCGGGTCAGCCGGGCGGCGTCGAGGACCTGGAGGGTGAACTGGTCCAGCCCGTCCAGGGCGCGCGCCACGGAGACCCGGGACTGGGCCCGGATGGCCAGCGCGGAGACGTCGGCGGGCACCGGCACGACGAGGTCCGGCCGCAGCTGGAGCAGCGCGGCGAGGGATTCGTCCGGCAGCGACCGCAGGTGGTCGGCGAGTGAGGTGGTCATCGTCGTTCCACGCTAGCCCGCAGGGACGACGTCCCGCCCCCCGGACGTCCGGCTCGGCCGGGGTTGGGCGGGTACGTTCTCGACATGCCCCCACTGATGGTCGGTTTCGACCTCGACATGACCCTGGTCGACTCCCGCCCGGGTATCGCCGCCGCGTTCCGGGCGTTGACCGCGCGGACCGGCGTGCACGTCGACGCCGAGGCGGCCGTGGCCCGGCTGGGCCCGCCGCTGCGCACCGAGATCGCCCGCTGGTTCCCGCCCGAGCAGGTCGAGGAGGCGGTGCTGACCTACCGGGAGCTCTACCCGGCGTACGCGATCACCCCGACCGTGCCGATGCCCGGCGCGGCGGCGGCGATCGCGGCGGTGCACGACCGGGGTGGCCGGGTCATGGTGGTCACCGCCAAGCTGGGCCGGTTGGCGAAACTGCACCTGGACCACCTGGGGCTGGCCGTGGACGAGCTGGCCGGGGACCTGTTCGCCGACCAGAAGGCGACCGCGCTGCGGGAGCACGGGGCGACCCTCTACGTCGGCGACCACACCGCCGACATGGTGGCGGCCCGGGCGGCCGGGATCCCCGGGGTGGCGGTGGCGACCGGCCCCTGTCCGGCCGGTGACCTGCGCCACGCCGGGGCGTACGCGGTCCTCGATGACCTCACCGGATTCCCGGGGGCGCTGGACCGGATCATCGGGCTAGCCTTGGAGCAGTAGTCGGATCGAGCGAAGCAGGGGTTCCACAGTGCCGACGGGTCGAGTGAAGTGGTATGACGCGGCCAAGGGATACGGGTTCGTCACCAGTGACGAGGGTGGCGACGTGTTCCTGCCGAAGGGCGCGCTGCCGGCGGGTGTCACCGACCTCAAGGGTGGCCAGAAGGTCGACTTCAGCGTGGTGGACAGCCGCCGGGGTTCCCAGGCGATGGGGGTCCGGCTGCTGGAGGCGCCGCCCTCGGTGGCGGAGCTGCGCCGCCGGCCCGCCGAGGAGCTGCACGGCATGGTCGAGGACATGATCAAGGTGCTGGAGGCGAAGGTCCAGCCGGACCTGGGCCGGGGCCGCTTCCCCGACCGCAAGACCGCGCAGAAGATCGCTCAGCTGGTCCACGCGGTGGCGCGCGAGCTGGAGGTCTGAGGGACGAGCCCGGCGTCGGCGGCCCGGCCCAGCAGCGCCTCCACGGCGGCGAAGCCGGCCTCACCCAGGTCGGCGGTGAACTCGTTGACGTAGAGGTCGATGTGCCGGTCCACCACGTCGGGCTCCATCTCCTGGGCGTGCGCCAGCACGTAATCACGACTTGCCGCCGGGTCCGCCCAGGCCTGCCGGACGGACTCCCGGATCCAGCCGGCGGCCTCCACCGGGTCGACGGCGCCCTTGCGGGCCAGGATCGCCCCGAGGGGGATCGGCAGGCCGGTGGTCGACTCCCACCACTCGCCGAGGTCGACCAGGGCGGTCAGCCCGTGCCGGTGGTAGGTGAACCGCGCCTCGTGGATCACCAGCCCGGCGTCGTACCGGCCGGCGGCCACCCCGGGCATGATCTCGTGGAACGGCACCACCTCGATCCGGGCCGGCGGCCGCTCCGCCGACCAGAGCCGGAACAGCAGGTACGCCGTCGTCCGGTCGCCCGGCACCGCCACGGTCGCCCCGGACAGGTCGGCCAGGTCGCTCCCGGTCCGGTCGCTCCCGGTGTCGGTCCCGGTCCGGTCGGTCCCGGTCCGGTCGCTGGCGGTGCGGTCGCCGCGGGTGAGCACCAGCGGGCCGCAGCCCCGGCCGAGCGCCCCGCCGCACGGCAGCAGGTGGTAGTCGTCCAGCAGCCACGGCAGCGCGGCGTAACTCACCTTGACCAGGTCGAACGCACCCCGCTCGGCGGCGGTGTTGGTGACGTCGACGTCGGCGTAGGTCACCTCGACCGGCGGCGCGCCGGGCACCCGCCCGTGCACCAGGGCGTCGAAGACGAACGTGTCGTTGGGGCAGGGCGAGATCGCGAGGGAGAGCGCCACGCTCCCACGGTAGCCCCGCGCCGCCTCCGCACCGCCCCCCGGGGCTCGAGGCGCCTGCTCCGGCCGTCTCGCCAGGGCCGGGCCAGCGCCAGGTCCGACCGGCCGATCCGCCGGGTGTCCGCCGATCGGCGGCTGGCCGGCGGACAGCCGGGAGCTCCGCTGGGGATACCCGGTCGGCTCGCTTTGGAGCTGATGACGTGAACGAATCATCCCCGTCCGGTTCGGGGAGGGCGGGCACCTGGTGAGTCGGGGAGGGCGGGCACCTGGTGCGCGGGTGAACGATGTGCCTCCGGTGCACGGCTCCCTCGGCTCGGGGCCGGCCGAGTGCCGGTGAATCGTTTACGTCATCAGCTCCAAAGCGTTCGCCACTACCGGGTCATCCCCAGGCGGCCGGCTTTTCCACAGCGTTATCCACAGGCATGGAGTGCCTGTTGATGACGCCAACGGGTTGGTTGAGCCTGAACTGGTGACCACGGACCCCACACCGGTCGATTCCCCGCACCCGGACCCCGTCCGCACCCCCATGGCCGATCTCGGGCGGACGATCCGGGCACTGCGTCGCCACGCCGATCTCAGCCAGCGTGACCTTGCCGAGCGGTCGGGCGTGCCGCAGGCCACGATCGCGCGCATCGAGTCCGGCCGCGCCACCGACCCGCGGTTCCGCACGGTCGAACGGCTGGCACGTGCGATGGCCTGCCGGATCACCATCACCGTCGAGGCACCTACCGGAGGCGAGCATCCGGGCGGCGAGGGGACGGATCACAGCGGCGGGACGTTGGCCTGCGCCGTCCCGCCGGTGCCGCACGACGACATGCGGGACATGGCTGACCGGCGCTATCCGGCACACCTGGACGCCTGGCCGGTGCGGGAGCCGAAGGACTGGCCCGGTGCCTGGTGGGCAGACTGGTACAAGCTCCCACCCGAGCGGTACCCGCTGAAGCTGCCGCCGGCGGCCTACGAGCGGAGCCGGCGCTACCGGGATCTCCGCCGGTGGGGCGAGCAGGTCCGAGGCGCGACCGTGGTGCGCTGGGTCGACGACGATGGGAGACCCGACAACTGCTGGCGGTTCGTTGCCGAACTGCCCGGCGGAGCGCTGGTCGGGGAGTTGCGTGCCCACGAGCGCGGCCCACACCTCGAGTACGGCGACCACCTCGAGTACGGCGACCACCTCGAGTACGGCGACGAAGAGGGGCCTGAACTGGTGCTCGACGGAGTGCTGGTCGCTCGACAGTACCGCCGGTTGGGCATCGGCGGTCGACTGCTCGCCTGCATGGCGGCTCGGATGGTGGCGGCCGGGATCACTCGCGCCCGCGCCGTGGCGGATGGGCAGAGCATCGACTTCCTCGTCGCCTGCGGTTTCCGTGGTGCGAACAGTCGGCCGGTGGCGCTGGAGCTGGACCGGCCGCTCAACCCAGCGCGCGGGCGGCCTCGGTGAGGGCGGCGAAGGCCTCCCGCATGCGCCAGGTGTCGCGGTCGCGGGGGCCGATCGGGTTGGAGACGGTGCGCAGCTCGACGAAGGGCAGGCCGGCCTGGGTGGCGGCGACGGCCACGCCGTACCCCTCCATGGCCTCGGCCACGGCGTCGTGGTGCCGGTCGGCCAGGGCCAGCGTGCTGGCGGCCGTGCCGGTGACCGTGGTGACGGTCAGCACCGCGCCCACGGTCGCCGCCGGCAGCGCTTGGCGCAGGTCGGCGAGCAGGCCCGGGTCGGCGTCCACCGAGGGGCCGCCGCCCAGCCACTCGGGCGGCATGCCCAGCTCGTCGATCGGGATGAAGCCCTCCGGCGACTCGGCGCCCAGGTCGGCGGCGACACTGCGGGTGCCGAGCACGGTGCCGCCGACCGGCGCCCGACCGGCGAAGCCACCGCCGATGCCGGCGCTCACCACCGCCCGGAACGGATGGCCGGTCGCCTCCGCGAGGGCGAGCAGCCGGGCCGTGGCCGCACCCGCCACCGCGGGGCCCACCCCCACCGGACGGACCGTCACCGTCGGGTCGGTCAGGCCGGCGCGGACCGCCTCCGCCTCCGCCGGTACGGCGGTCACCACCAGTAGGCCGGTCACGACACCGGGCCGGGGGAGTTGCGGCGCTGCTCGTCGTCCGCCCCGCTCGGCCCGGAGACCGACGAGGAGGGCCGGTAGACGTGGTAGCCCGGCGGCGCCAGCCCGGCCTGGTCCGCCTGACCCGGCACGCCGGCCCCGGTCGGCGCGGGCGAGGTGGGAGCCGCCTCGGCCTCGGCCTCGGCCCGGCGGGTGGCCTCGGCCTGCTCGGCCTCCGCGCGGCGAACGGCCTCGGCCTGCTCGGCCTCCGCCTGGCGGTCCTGCTCGGCCAGTTCGGCGTCGTCGAGTGGGCGCCCGGCCAGCCGCTCGGCGCGCAGCCGGCCGGCGACCAGGGCGCCCCGGGCGGCGGCGAGGACCGCCACGCCGGCGACCACCAGGATCCCCACCCGGCCGGTGAACGGCACCAGGCCGAGCGCGCCGCCCGCCACGAAGGCGAGCATCAGCGCCGTCTCCGAGTGCGCGAACGAACTCGCCCGCAGCCGCTCCGGGATGCGCTCCTGGATGGAGGCGTCCACCGCCAGCTTCGCCAGCCCGCTGAACAGGGCGGTCACCAGGCAGAGCACGGCCACCAGGGGCAGCGAGAACTTCACCGCGGCCAGCACCGCCACCCCGGCCACGATGATCAGCGAGCTGGACTGGATCGCGGTGGGACGGTGGATGCGCAGCCGGGTGCCGACCGCGGTGGCCAGGAAGCCACCCACCGCCAGCGCGCCGCCGACCAGGCCCAGCGCGGCCTGCGGGCTCAGCTGCCGACCGAGGAAGTCGGTGGTCAGGTCGCCGGACTTGATCGCGAACGCGAGGAAGAGCAGCAGGAAGCCGTACATGCCGCGCAGGCTGGCGGAGCCGATCAGGGTGGCGATGACCAGCCGGCCCGCCGGACGGCCCCGGCCCAGCGGCCGGTCCCGGTCCTGGCGGCGCAGCGCGCGTAGCGGCCGGGGCACCCGCTCGGGTGGCTCCGAGTCCGCCTTCGGCGGCAGCCGCAACGCGATCACCATGCCGACCAGGAAGATCACCGAGGCGACCCGGAGCGGCCACTGCGGCCCCAACCAGAACGCCGCCAGGCCGAGCGGCGCCACCAGGGCGCCCGCCACCGTCCCGTAGACGCTGGCCCGCGCCCCGACCTGGGACAGGCCCAGCCCCTCCGGCAGCAGCCGGGGAACGGCCGCCGAGCGGGCCACGCCGTACGCCCGGGAGAGCGCCAGCACCCCGAAGGCCGCCGGGTACAGGCCGAAGCCGCCGAGATAGTCCGAGATCAACCAGGCCAGGAAGGCCCGGCCCAGCATGGTGGCGGCCAGCGCGTACCGGCGGCCGTGCCGGAAGTGGTCCAGCAGCGGGCCGACCACCGGCGCCAGCATCGCGAACGGCACCATCGTGACAAGCAGGTAGAGCGCCACCTTGTTGCGCGCCTCGCCGAGCGGCACGTCGAAGAAGATCGTCCCGGCCAGGCCGATCGCGATCAGCGTGTCCCCCGCGCAGGAGACCGCGTGCAGGTCGAAGAGGCGGACCATGCCCACCTCGTTGCCGGCGCTGCGGGCCCGGGCCGAGCCGGCCCGCCGGGTCATCCAGCGGCCGCTGCTCACCGAACCGCGCAGCAGCAGCCGGGTGGCCCGGATTCCGGTACCCACGGTCCGCCCCAGGAGAGACCGCTCGGGACGGGAGAACAACGGCATGTGCTCCATCCTCGCCCATTCGACCCGCGAACGCCGCAGCACGGCGGAGAAGCTCACCGGGGAGTGCCTGTCGGTCCGCGCCGGGCATGGGGAACAATGGACCGGTGACCAGGCCCGCCTCCACCCGCGTCCGCCTCGACCAGGTCTGCGCCGCCGCCGTCGATGTGGCGCGCGCCGCGATCACCGAGGTCGACCCCTCCGACGTCGGCGCCCACCTGCAGGCCGTCGCCGAAGGTGATCGGCTCGTCACCCACTACTTCGAATGCCTGATGGCCGGCTACCGGGGCTGGCGCTGGGCGGTCACCGTCACCCGGGTCCCCCGCAGCCGCACCGTGACCATCTGCGAGACGGTCCTGCTGCCCGGCTCCGACGCGCTGCTCGCCCCCGGCTGGGTGCCCTGGCAGGAGCGGCTCAAGCCGGGCGACCTGGGCCCCGGCGACCTGCTGGTCACCCCCGCCGACGACGACCGGCTCGCCCCCGGCTACCTGCTCTCCGACGACCCGGCGGTCGAGGAGACGGCGTGGGAGCTCGGCCTGGGCCGTCCTCGGGTGCTGTCCCGGGAGGGCCGCGCCGAGGCCGCCCAGCGCTGGTACGACGGCGACCACGGCCCCGACGCTCCCATCTCCACCGCGGCGCCCGCCGCCGCCCGCTGCGGCAGCTGCGGCTTCTACCTGCCGCTCGCCGGCGCGCTGCGGCAGTCCTTCGGCGCCTGCGGCAACTTCTACGCCCCCGACGACGGCCGGGTGGTCTCCGCCGACCACGGCTGCGGCGCGCACTCCGAGACGCTGACCGAGACCCCCGAGACGCCCGTCGACGAGCTGCCGACCGTGTACGACGACAGCGCCGTCGAGGCGATCTCGGTGAGCCGCGCCCCCGGCTCGGTGGAGGCGTCGGAGCCGGCCGAGCCGTACGGGCACCCCTGACCGGTCAGCCCCGCGCGGCGGCGGCCTCCCGGCGGCGACGCCGGTGCGCGTCGTGCCGCATCATCGTGGCCAGACCGGGGAAGCCCCACAGGAAACCGGCCAGGCAGGTCCAGAGCCAGTTCTGGTGGCCGTGTTCGGTGAGCCAGCCCCGGAAGAAGATCAGCAGGACCAGACCGGCCACCGCCCACGCCACCAGCCCGGCGAGGACGAAGGGGACCATCGGCGGGTCGAGCGGCTCCGGCCGCGGCGGCTGCTGCTGAGGCACCGGCAAAGCGTACGCGATCGCCTTCCCCTGCCGGCCACTGATCTGCGACGATGCGCGCGACAGTCCGAAGATCACCTGCGAGGGACCTGATGGCCATTGCGCCGCCGCCGGACCACGGCACCGTTCCCGATCCCGCTCACCCCCGCTCCGGATTCGACCGTTTCTTCGAGGTCTCCGCCCGCGGCTCGACGATGAGCCGCGAGGTGCGGGGTGGCCTGGCCACCTTCTTCACGATGGCGTACATCGTGGTGCTCAACCCACTGATCCTGGGCGGGGCCGTCGACGGCGACGGCAACAAGCTCCCGATCCCCGCGCTGGCCGCCGCGACCGCGCTGGTGGCCGGCCTGATGACGATCCTGATGGGGCTGGTCGGCCGGTTCCCGATGGCGCTCGCCGCCGGGCTGGGCGTCAACGCGCTGGTCGCCTTCGAGATCGCCCCGGAGATGACCTGGGCGGACGCCATGGGTCTGGTGGTGATCGAGGGTGTGGTGATCGCGATCCTCGTGCTCACCGGGCTGCGTACGGCGGTGTTCCGTTCGGTGCCCACCCAGCTGAAGACAGCGATCGGCGTCGGCATCGGGCTCTTCCTCACCATCATCGGCCTGGTCGACGCGGGCTTCGTGCGACGGGTGCCGGACGCGGCGAACACCACCGTGCCGGTGGGCCTGGGCATCAACGGCAAGATCGTCAGCTGGCCGATGCTGGTCTTCGTGGTGGGCCTGCTGATCACGATCGTGCTGGTGGTACGCCGGGTGCGCGGCGCGATCCTGATCGGCATCCTCGCCTCCACCGTGCTGGCGATCGTCGTGGAGGCGATCGCGAAGGTCGGCCCGTCGTTCGTCAACGGTCAGCCGAACCCGAAGGGCTGGTCGCTGAACGTGCCGGCGCTGCCGGAGAAGGTGGTGGACGTCCCCGACCTGTCCCTGATCGGCAACTTCAACGTGCTGGACTCGTGGAGCCGGGTCGGCTGGCTGGTGCCGTTGATGTTCGTCTTCACGCTGTTGATCACGGACTTCTTCGACACGATGGGGACGATGGTCGCCATCGGCCAGGAGGGGGACATGCTCGACGAGCGGGGCACCCCGCCGCGGGCGCGGGAGATCCTGCTGGTGGACTCGATCGCCGCGGCGGCGGGCGGCGCGGCCAGTGTCTCGAGCAACACGTCGTACATCGAGAGTGCCGCCGGTGTCGCGGAGGGCGCCCGCACCGGCGTGGCCAACCTGGTCACCGGCGTGCTGTTCCTGCTGGCGATGTTCCTGGCGCCGCTGGCGACGGTGGTGCCGTTCGAGGCGGCCTCGACCGCGCTTGTGGTGGTGGGTTTCCTGATGATGACTGCGGTGCGGACCATCGACTGGACCGACTACGAGATCGCCGTGCCGGCGTTCCTCACCATCGTGCTGATGCCGTTCACGTACTCGATCTCCAACGGCATCGGCGCCGGCATCATCACCTACGTCCTGGTGAAGCTCGCCAAGGGTAAGGCCCGCGAGGTGCACCCGCTGCTCTACTTCGTGGCGTTGCTGTTCGTGCTGTACTTCCTGCGCGGGCCGATCGAGTCCGCGGTGCTCTGACGCCCCGCTCCGGGCCGGGGGCGAACCGGATACCTGGCCCGGAGCAGGGCAAACCTCCCGTGAGTGTGGTCATATCGCATGTCGTTAGCCATGCTCATTAGATAAGCTAACGACTGTGACGGAGCGGACGGTGACGGCGGAACGCGTGCCACCGGCGCAGCTGGCCCCCCAGCTGCGGGATGCGATCACCCGGCTCAACCGGCGGGTCCGACAGGCCCGCCCGGTCGGTGACCTCACGGTCACCCAGCTCTCCGCGCTGACCAGCCTCAAGCTGGCCGGCGCGCTGACCCCACGGGAGCTGGCCGACATCGAACGGGTGCAGCCGCCCACGATGACCAGGATCGTCGCGAAGTTGGAGGAGCGCGGCCTCGTGCAGCGCACCCCCCACCCGACCGACGGACGGCAGGTCATCCTGGCGGCTACCGAGGGGGCCCGGGCCGTGCTCGAGAAGTTCGAGCGGGCCCGCGACGAGTGGCTGGCCAGCCGGCTCGAAGCGCTCGGCGAGGAGGAACGCGACACGCTGCGGCGGGCCGCCGAGATCCTCCAGCAGCTCGCCCGCGCCTGACCGCACCTCGCGGTCCGCGCCGTCCGACGTCGATGACGCGTACGCGCGACCCGAGGAGGCGCACCAAGAGTGCAGGCGAAGCTGAGCACGATGTTCCAGTCCCTGAAAGTCCGCAACTACCGGCTCTTCGCCACCGGACAGCTGATCAAACTGATCGGCGTCTGGATGATGTTCATCGCCCAGGACTGGCTCGTCCTCGACCTCTCCGGCAACTCGGCCACCGCGCTGGGTGTGGTCACCGCCCTCCAGTTCACCCCGGTCCTGCTGCTCACCCTGATCTCCGGCCGCCTCGCCGACCGGTACGACAAGCGCCTGCTGCTCTTCGTCGCCAACGCGTTCTGGACCGTCCTCGCCCTGGCCATGGCCGCGCTGGTGATCACCGGGCTGGTGCAGCTCTGGCACGTCTTCGCCTTCGCCGCCCTGCTCGGCACCGCCAACGCCGTGGAGACCCCGGTCCGGCAGGCGTTCGTCAGCGAACTGGTCGGCACCGAGCTGCTGCCCAACGCGCTCTCCCTCAACGCGGCCACCTTCAACTCGGCCCGGATCGTCGGCCCGGCCGTCGCCGGCCTCGCCATCGCCGCCTTCGACGTCGGCCCGGTCTTCCTGGTCACCGCGTTCAGCTCGCTGGCCCCGCTGGTCAACGTGGTCCGGATGCGCCCCGCCGAGCTGCACCGCAAGGAGCTGCCGCCGATCGGTGAACGAGACCAGGCCAAGGTGATCGACGGCCTGCGGTACGTCTGGCGCCGCCCCGACCTGCTGCTGCCGATGGTGATGATCTCGATCATCGCCACCTCGCTGTTCAACTTCCAGCTCACCCTGGCCGCCCTCGCCAAGACCGTCTTCAACACCGGCGCCGCCTCGTTCGGCCTGTTCAGCAGCGCCCTGGCGGTCGGCGCGCTGGCCGGGGCGCTCGCCGGCACCGGCCGCCGCAGCCGCCCGTCGGTCTGGGTGGTGCTCGGCGCGGCGGTCGCCTGCTCGGTCTTCGGCACCCTGGTCGGCTTCGCGCCCGCGTACTGGCTGGTGGTGACCCTGCTGCTGCCCACCGGCTTCTGCATGGTCTTCTTCGCCCAGGCCGCCAACCAGCGCATCCAGCTCGGCGTCGACGCGGCCTTCCGGGGCCGGGTGATGGCGCTGTGGGTGCTGGTCTTCCTCGGCACCAACCCGGTCGGCGCCCCGGTGATCGGCTGGCTCGCCGAGACCTACGGTGCGGGCGCCAGCATCTGGATCGGTGGGCTGATCTCGCTGGTCACCGCCCTGCTCGCGCTCACCTGGCAGCTGCGCCGCTCCGGCGCCCGGCTCCGGTTCCGGGTGCTGCCGATGCCCCGGTTCTACGTGGTCTCCGCCCCGGACTGCTGACCGCCCGGCAGCCGGCGCGGGTCAACGGTCGCCGCTCGACCGCCCCGGCGGGCGGCTGATCGGATCCGGTCCGGGTGCGCCCGGCGCCCGGCGGGACGGCCGCCGGGCGACGTTCCGGATAACGCCAATCCGGTGGCGGCGGCTCTCCGCTGGCCTTAGCGTCGAGATGTGGGTGACCCTGGTGCGGTGACGCTGACCCTGGCGTTCGTCGCTGTCGCCTGCCTACCGGCGGCCTTCGCCGCCCTCTTCTGCGCCGACGAGATCATCGACCGGGTCGCCTGCCGTTGGGCCGAGTGGCGCGAGGGGCGGCGGGAACGGCGCACCATCGCCCGGCTCGACCGGGCCCTCGAGGCCGACTCGCTCACCCGGGACATCGACCTCACCGAGTTCGACCGGGACGGCCGCCGGCCGCTGGAACAGGTCGCCGCCGACCTGCGCCGCCTCGGTGGGCACCGGCGCGCGGCCACCGGCCGGTCCGTGGTCTGGCACGGCGCGGTGATCGAGGCGTACGACGAGCGGCTGCGGGCCGCCTGTCAGGCCCTCGGCATCCCGGAGCACCTCGCCGACCTGGACGGCGTCGACCGGGAGATCGAGCGGCTGCGGGTCGAGGGCCTGCTGCACGCCGCCGGCCTCACCCTGCCTGCCGCCCGCCCCGAGCAGCGCCAGCGGCACCGCTGACCGGTGCGACTCTTCGTCGCCGTGTACCCGCCCCCCGCGGCGGTCGACGACCTCACCGACCGGGTGACCCGGCTGCGGGTGGGCGCCGCCACCGCCGCCGGGACAAACGTACGGCTCGCCGACCCGGCGAACGCCCACCTCACCCTCGCCTTCCTCGGTGAGGTGGAGGGGAGCCGCCTGACCGAGGTGACCAGCGCCCTCGGGCTCGCCGCCGAGACGTTCCGGGCCGGGCGGGACAGCTCCCCGCGACTGCGCCTCGGCGGCGGTGGCAGCTTCGGGCGGGGCCGGTTCACCATCCTCTGGGTCGACCTGCGCGGTGACGTGGCGGAACTGTCCACCCTGGCCAGACTGATCCGCATCGGTCTGCGCCGGGCCAGGCTGCCGCACGACGAGAAGCCGTTCCGGCCGCACCTGACCATCGCCCGACCCGGCGACCGGATGGACGCCGCCGACGTGGCGGCCGACCGGGCCGCTCTGGACGGCTACCTCGGCCCCGAGTGGCCGGCGACGGAGCTGGTCCTGGTTCGCAGCCACCAGGGCCCCCGCCCCACGTACGACCGCCTGGCCGCCTGGCCCCTCTGACCCGGCCAGGCGGCGGGCCGACCTACCAGGCCCAGGCCTCCGGGCCGGGGCCACCGTTGCCGACCGGCGGGAAGAGCTCGTCGAGGCGCTTCAGCGTCGCCTCGTCCAGGTCGACGTCGAGCGCGCCCAGGTTGCGGTCCAGCTGGTCCATGGTGCGCGGGCCGACGATCGGGGCGGTCACCCCCGGCCGGGAGAGCAGCCAGGCCAGCGCCACGTCGGCCGGGTCGTGGCCGAGGTCCGCGCAGAGCTTCTCGTACGCCTCGATGGTCGGTCGGTGCTCGGCCAGCGCGTCGGCGGCGCGGCCGGACGTGCCGCGCGCGGCGCCACCCTCCGCCATCTTGCGGATCACCCCGGAGAGCAGTCCGCCGTGCAGCGGCGACCAGGGGATGATGCCGAGGCCGTAGTGCTGGGCGGCCGGGATCACCTCCAGCTCGGCGTGCCGGGTGAGCAGGTTGTAGATGGACTGCTCGGAGACCAGGCCGAGGAAGTTCCGCCGGCCGGCGGCGGCCTGCGCCTGGGCGATGTGCCAACCGGCGAAGTTGGACGAGCCGACGTAGAGCACCTTGCCCTGCGCGACAAGCGTCTCCATCGCCTGCCAGATCTCCTCCCACGGCGTGGTCCGGGAGACGTGGTGCATCTGGTACAGGTCGATGGTGTCGGTGCGCAGCCGGCGCAGCGACTCCTCGCAGGCCCGGATGATGTGCCGGGCCGAGAGTCCCTGGTCGTTGGGCCAGTCGCTCATCTTGCCGTAGACCTTGGTGGCCAACACCACCTTGTCCCGCCGGCCGCCGCCCTGGTCGAACCAGCGGCCGATGATCTGCTCGGTGACACCCTCGCCGAGCTTCCAGCCGTAGACGTTCGCGGTGTCGAAGAAGTTGATGCCGTGTTCCAGCGCCCGGTCCATGATGGCGAAGCTGTCCGGCTCGCTGGTCTGCGGCCCGAAGTTCATCGTGCCCAGGCAGAGCCGGCTGACCGAGAGCCCGGTGCGCCCCAGATTCGTGTACTCCATGACTCCACCCTGGCACGCGGCGACTTCGAGTGCCTTACGTTGCCGCGGCCAGGGTGGATCGGATCAGGAGGACTCGCGCGCCGCCGGGCCGGTGCCGAAGAGCACGTCGTCCCAGCTCGGCAGGCGCTTGCGCGGCTTGCCCGACGCGTCGGTGGACTCGCCGGCGGCAGCCGCGGCGGCCGCCGTTCCGGTGCGGCGGGGCCGGAGCACCGCCAGCGACGGCACGGCCGGGACCTCCTTGGGCGCGTCCGAGTCGTCGTCGAACGCCGAACCCTGACCACCGCCGAGCAGTGCCGCCGCGCCCCCGCCGACGGCCCGTTGCCGGGGCGCGTCGGAGCCGGCCAGCGCGGCCGGGGACCGCGGGTCGAGCCCGCGACCGGAGGTGCCGCCGAGCGGCCGGTCCAGCGAGGCCAGCAGGGCGTCCCGCCCGGCCCGGATCGGGTCCCGGCCGGAGCGCGGCTCGCCGGCGGCGGCGGGCAGCCCGTGCCCACCCCGGCTCGGCTCACCGCGCGACGGGCCGGGCAGGCCGTGACCGCCCCGCTCCGGTGCCGGCTCCTGACCGAGGATCGGCGTGGGCCGCTCGGCGCAGAGGTATTGCGCCATGTCGTCGTGCGGGACGACGTTCTGCCGGGTCTTGTCCAGGTCCCAGACCGCCTGCGCGGTGGCCTTGCCCGACGGCCAGGTGGCGATGATCCGCCAGGTGCCGTCGTCGCGGCGGTACGCGTCCCAGGAGATCTTCTCGGTGTCGATGCCGTGTTGGGCCAGCCGGCCGTTGACCACCTCGGCCAGCGGGGTCGGCTTCTCGGCGCCCTTGAGCCGGGTGCGGCGGGCGTGCTGGGCGAGCATGGCCCGCTCCTGGAGCACCGGGCCGGCGTAGCGCAGCACCCGGTCGACCGGCACGCCGGCGACCCGGGCGACGTCCTCGGCGGACTCGCCCGAACGGATCTTCGCCTGGATGTCCCGCGGGGAGAGCGACGGCAGCGGATCGGCGGCGGTCGACACCACCGCGAGCGGCGGGGCCCCCGGCTCGGCGTGCAGCGCCGAGGCGATGCGCTCGTCGATCGGGAGGGCGAGCAGACGCCCGACCTCGTCGGCGAGCACCAGAGCCTGGCCGTCCTCGGAGAGGGCGACGAAGCGTACTGGGCGCATGGCGTAGCCTCCGTCCCGCTTCGCTGGCCGTCACGCCACGAGCCGGCCACCCGGGCGTCTCGGACCACCGTACGCTCATCTGCCCACAGGTGGGGGATCCGACACCCGCATGTCGCGACTGAGCTGCAACGATGATCACGGTGGGTGGTCGCCGGCGGACCGGCGACCACCCACCGTAACGACGGCGTCTACAGTCGCTCGACCACGTGGTCGATGGCGGCGGTCAGCGCCTCCACATCGGCCGGCTCGACCGCCGGGAAGAGCGCCACCCGCAGCTGGTTGCGGCCCAGCTTCCGGTACGGCTCGGTGTCCACGATGCCGTTGGCGCGCAGCACCTTGGCGATCGCCGAGGCGTCCACCTCGTCGGCGAAGTCGATGGTGGCCACCACGTTGGACCGCAACGCCGGGTCCGCCACGAACGGGGTGGCGTACGACGAGCGCTCCGCCCAGCCGTACACGATGCCGGCGCTCTCGGCGGTGCGCTTCGCCGCCCAGGTCAGGCCGCCCTGCGAGTTCATCCAGTCGGTCTGCTCGGCGGCCAGGAAGATGGTCGCCAGCGCCGGGGTGTTGTACGTCTGCTCCAGCCGCGAGTTGTCGATCGCGGTGACCAGGTCGAGGAAGGCCGGGATGTAGCGCCCCGAACCCTTGATCTCGGTCGCCCGCTCCAGCGCGGCCGGCGACATCAGGGCCAGCCAGAGGCCACCGTCGGAGCCGAAGCACTTCTGCGGGGCGAAGTAGTAGACGTCGGTCTCGCCGACGTTGACGTCCAGCCCGCCGGCGCCGGAGGTGGCGTCGACCAGCAGCAGCGAGCCCTCGTCGGCGCCGGGCACCCGGGAGATCGGCACGGCGACGCCGGTCGAGGTCTCGTTGTGCGGGGTGGCGTAGACGTCCACGCCCGCCTCGGCCTGAAGCGACGGCGCGGTGCCCGGCTCCGACTTGCGCACGGTCGGCTCGCCCAGGAACGGCGCGTCCGCGACCGACTTGGCGAACTTCGCGCCGAACTCGCCGAAGCTGGCGAACTGGGCCCGGTCGCGGACCAGCCCGAAGGTGGCCACCTCCCAGAAGGCGGTGGTGCCGCCGTTGCCGAGCACCACCTCGTACCCCTCGGGCAGCGAGAAGAACTCGGCGAGCCCTCGACGCAGCCGGGCCACCTGGTCGCGGACCGTCTTCTGCCGGTGCGAGGTGCCCAGGTAGCTGGTGGCGACGTCGGCGAGCGCGGAGACCGCCGTCGGGCGGACCTTGGACGGGCCGCAGCCGAAACGGCCGTCGGCGGGCAGGAGCTCGTCGGGAATCCGGATGGTCGGTGCGTCAGCCACGGTTGTCTCGATCCTTCCGCATGGGCGAGGGCGGGCCCTTCACGCGGGCACGGATCGGCGGCGGACGCGCGCGCCGGGCGCACGGCGGCCGGGATCCGGGCCCGGTCCGGCGACTCTGCCGGCCTTCATCCTCGCACCCGGCCCGGCCCACCCGGTGGCTGGTCCCACCCCGGCCACTGAGGCATGCGCCACACCGGTCCCTGCTCGGGTACGCGGAAGGCCCCGACCGGGACGGTCGGGGCCTTCGCGGTTGTTAACAGGGGGCCCTTCCTATACCGGAGGCGTTAAGAGGGGGCCCCTCCTTGCGCCTCAGACGCCGTGCGGGATGGCGGCCCAGCCCTCGACGTCGTGCGGCTTGCGGGTGCCCGGGCCGATGTAGCGCGCCGACGGGCGGACCAGCCGGTTGAGCCGCTTCTGCTCCAGGATGTGCGCCGACCAACCGCCCATCCGGGCGCAGGTGAACATCGAGGTGAACATGTGCGCCGGGACCTCGGCGAAGTCCAGCACCACGGCCGACCAGAACTCGACGTTGGTGGCGAGCACCCGGTCCGGGCGGCGCGCCTGGAGCTCGGCCAGGGCCGCCTTCTCCAGCGCCTCGGCGATCTCGAAGCGGGGCGCGCCCAGCTCCTTGGCCGTACGCCGGAGCACCCGGGCGCGCGGGTCCTCGGCCCGGTAGACCCGGTGGCCGAAGCCCATCAGCCGCTCGCCGCGGTCCAGGACGCCCTTGACGTACCCCTCGGCGTCGCCGCTGCGCTCGACGGCCTCGAGCATGGTCAGCACCCGGGAGGGGGCGCCGCCGTGCAGCGGGCCGGAGAGCGCGCCGATGCCGGAGGAGATGCAGGCCGCGGCGTCCGCGCCGGTGGAGGCGACGATCCGGGCGGTGAAGGTGGAGGCGTTCAGGCCGTGCTCGGCGGCCGAGATGAAGTACGCGTCGACGGCCTTGACGTGCCGCGGGTCCGGCTCGCCGCGCCAGCGCTTCATGAACCGCTCGACGATCGTGGAGGCCTTGTCGATCTCCTTCTGCGGCACGGCCGGCAGGCCGAGGCCACGGGCCGACTGGGCGACGAAGGAGAGCGCGGTGACCGACACCCGGGCCAGGTCCGCGCGGGCCTGGGAGTCGGAGATGTCCAGCAGCTGGCTGAGCCCCCAGTACGGGGCGAGCATGGCGACGGCGGACTGCACGTCGACCCGGATGTCACCGGAGTGCACCGGCACCGGGAACGGCTCGGCCGGCGGCAGGCCGGGGCCGAACCGCCCGTCGACCAGCAGGGCCCAGACGTTGCCGAAGGAGACCTGGCCGATCAGGTCCTCGATGTCCACGCCGCGGTAGCGCAGCGCACCGCCCTCCCGGTCGGGTTCGGCGATCTCGGTCTCGAAGGCGACGACGCCCTCCAGGCCCGGTTTGAAGTCGGCCATGTCGCTTCTCCTGGCTTCTGGCTGCTCGGTACGCCCGCGGCGGCTCGCCCCACCCGGCACCTTAGGCGACCCTCAGGGATGTGTTCGTGACATCTTGCCTGCTGGGTAACCGAGCGCGCGACCCACCGCGACTGTGCCGCACGCGACATCCCCCGAGGTGCCCGGCCGTAACACGTCGGCAAGACTGGACGGTACGGGCTGGCCAGCGACCGGAGGGCGCGGACGGCCGCACGAGGGGGAGACGAGCTGTGACAGGCAACACACCCGTCCCGGCGGGCATGCGGCACGAGTACGCCGCCGACCTGGGGTTGACCGAGGCCGACCTGGCCGGGGACTGGCACGCCCAGTTCGACCGCTGGTTCGCCGACGCGGTCGCCGCCGGGCTGCCCGAACCGAACGCCATGGTGGTCGGCACCGCCGACGCGCAGGGCCGGCCCAGCGGGCGGACCGTGCTGCTCAAGGGGTACGACCCGGAGGGCTTCGTCTTCTACACCAACTACGGGTCGCGCAAGGGCGCCGAGGCACTCGCCAACCCGTACGCCAGCCTGGTCTTCCCCTGGTTCGCCATGCAGCGACAGGTGGTGGTCGCCGGGCGGGTGGAGCCGGTGGGCCGGGCCGAGACGCAGGCGTACTTCGCCAGCCGGCCGCGCGGCTCGCAGCTCGGGGCGTGGGCGAGCACCCAGTCGCGGCCGGTGACCGGCCGGGCGGAGCTGGACGAGGCGTACCGGGCGGTGGCGCAGCGGTTCGCCGACGTCGAGGAGATCCCCGCGCCGCCGCACTGGGGTGGGCTGCGGGTCCGGCCGGAGTCGGTGGAGTTCTGGCAGGGCCGGGCCAGCCGGCTGCACGACCGGCTGGTGTTCCGCCGGGTCGACGGCGACTGGGCGATCGAGCGGCTGGCGCCGTGACCGGTGTCAAGGAGGCCCGGCCGCGCGCGGCGCGCCGCTGGGCGATCGACCTGCGCCCGCTGCGGGTGCCCGCGTTCCGCCGGCTGTGGCTCGGCAACACGCTGGCCATGTTCGGTTTCCAGTTCACCACGGTCGCCGTGCCGGTGGAGATGTACGAGTTGACCCGGGACTCGTTCTGGGTGGGCATGCTGGGCGTCGCCGCCTTCGTACCCCTGCTGGTGTTCGGGCTCTGGGGTGGTGCGGTGGCCGACGCCCGGGACCGGCGCCGGGTGCTGCTGGGCGGGTCGGCGCTGCTCTGGTGCTCGGTGCTGGCGCTGCTCGGCCAGGCGCTGCTCGGGGTGGGCAGCCCGGGCCTGCTGCTGGCACTGGTGGCGGTGCACTCGGTGGCGTTCGCGGTCAGCTCGCCGGCCCGGGTGGCGATCCTGCCCCGGCTGCTCCCGGCCGACCTGGTGCCGGCGGCCACCACGCTGAACTACACCACCTTCACCGCCGCGTCGGTCTTCGGGCCGCTGGCCGCCGGCCTGATCTTCGCCGCCGCCGGGACCGGGACGGGCCTGCCGATCGCGTACGCGGCGGACGCGCTGCTCTTCACCGGCCTGGTGGTGGCGACCCTGCGGCTGCCGGCGATGCCGCCGGAGCCGGCCGCCGACGGCGAGGCGAGCCGGGGTGGCATCGCCGGCATCATCGACGGGTTCCGCTACCTGGCCGCCACCCGGATCCTGCTGCTCTCCTTCGTGATCGACCTGATCGCGATGATCCTGGCCATGCCCCGGGCGCTCTTCCCGGAGATCGCCGAGGACCGGTTCGGCGGCGGCGCGTCGGTGGGCTGGCTCTACAGCGCGATCGCCATCGGCGCGATGCTCGGCGGGCTGACCAGCGGCTGGATCGGCCGGATGCGCCGGCAGGGGCTGGCCCTGGTGGTGGCGGTGCTGGGCTGGAGCGCCGCGATCGCGGTGGCCGGGCTGGCCCACCAGCTCTGGCTGATGGTGACGCTGCTCGCGGTGGCCGGCGCGGCCGACCTGGTCAGCGCGGTGCTGCGGCAGTCCATCCTGCTGGTGCACGCCCCGGACCGGATGCGCGGCCGGCTCCAGGGGGTGAACACGGTGGTGGTCGCCGGTGGCCCGCGCCTGGGCGACCTGCGGGCCGGTACGACGGCGGCGGCGTTCGGTGGCGCCGGGGTGGCCTGGGTCGGCGGCGGACTGGCCGCCGGGGTGCTGACGGTGGTGCTGGTGGTGGCCTTCCCGGTGCTGCTGCGTTACCGCTCGGTCACCACGGCCCACCACGACTGAACGTGGGACCGACTAGGGTCGCGGCATGGACAATTCGCCGCGACCCCCGTCCGGGGCACAGTGGACCATTTCCGCCGCCGGGCACGAGGCCGTCATCGTGGAGGTCGGCGGTGGGGTCCGCAGCTACCGGTACGACGGGGTCGACCTCCTCGACGGGTACGACGCCGACGAGATCTGCCCGGGCTGCGCCGGCCAGGTGCTGGCGCCGTGGCCGAACCGGATCCGGGACGGCGCGTACACCTTCGGTGAGCGGTCGTTGCAGCTGGACCTGACCGAGCCGGCCACGCACAACGCGATCCACGGCCTGGTCAACTGGGCGTCCTGGCGGCTGGTCGAGGAGGTCGCCGACGCGGTGACCGTGGAGCACGACCTGCCCCCGACGCCCGGTTACCCGTGGGCGCTGCGGCTGCGGACCCGGTGGAGCGTGGGCGCGGACGGCCTGCGCGCCGAGCACGAGGTGACCAACCTGTCCGCCGAGGCGGCGCCGTTCGGCTTCTCGGTGCACCCCTACCTCTTCGTGCCGGGGGTGGCGGTGGACGACATCGCGATGCGGGTGCCGGGGCGTACCCGGCTCCAGTTGGACTCCCGGCTGCTGCCGGTCGGTGCGACCCCGGTGGCCGGCACCGAGTACGACTTCACCGAGCCGCGGCGGATCGGCCACGCGGTGCTGGACGTCGCGTTCGGCCAGGTGGAGCGGGACGCCGACGGTGGCTCCGCGGTGACGCTGACCGGCGCGGACGGCGCCGGGGTGGCGATCTGGGCGGACGCCGAGTTCGGCTGGTGGCAGGTGTTCACCGGGGACACCCTGAACGGGGATCGGCACCGCCGGTCGGTGGCCGTGGAGCCGATGACCTGCCCGCCGGACGCGTTCCGTTCCGGCCGCGACCTGATCACCCTGGACCCGGGCGGCAGCTGGCGGGGTGTCTGGGGCGTCCGCCCGACGGCGGCCTGACCGTGGAGTTCGCCGAGGTCGTCCGGCGGCGGCGGATGGTCCGCAACTACGACCCGGACCGTCCGGTCCCGCCGGAGGTGGTGGACCGGCTGCTGGAGCACGCCGTCCGGGCGCCCTCGGCGGGGTTCGCGCAGGGCTGGGGTTTCCTGGTGCTGGAGGAGCCGGCGGACCGGGAGCGGTTCTGGGCGGCGGCCACCCCGGGCGGCGGGGGCCGGGAACGCTGGCTGGCCGGCATGCGCCGGGCGCCGCTGATCGTGATCCCGCACGCCAACCGCTCCGCCTACCTGGAGCGGTACGCCGAGGCGGACAAGGGCTGGGCGGACCGGTCGACGGAGCGCTGGCCGGTGCCCTACTGGTACGTCGACACCGGCTTCGCGGCCCTGTTGATGCTGCTCACCGCCGTCGACGAGGGGCTGGGGGCGTGCTTCTTCGGCATCCCGCCGCAGCGGACCGAGGCGTACCGGGAGGCGTTCGGGGTGCCGGCGGAATACCAGCCGATCGGCGCGGTCACGGTGGGTTACCGGGCGCCGGACCATCGCTCGCCGTCGTTGCGCCGGGGGCGCCGTCCGGTGAGCGAGGTGGTCCGCCGCGGGCGGTGGAACTGAACGCGGCGGGACGACGGCGGTTAGGCTGGCACGATCCGACACGGGGGAGGGGAGCGTGCCGTGATTTTCAGAGCGGTCCGGGACGGACGTCCCTACCCGGAGCACAACTACACGCTCAAGCAGTGGGCGGAGATCCCGCCGCGCCCGCTGCGGCTGGACCAGTTGATCACCACGAAGCGGGAGTTGGCGCTGGACAAGCTCCTCGCCGAGGACTCGACCTTCTACGGCGACCTCTTCCCGCACGTGGTGCAGTGGAACGGCGGCCTCTATCTGGAGGACGGCCTGCACCGGGCGCTGCGGGCGGCGTTGCAGCAGCGCAACCAGATCCACGCCCGGGTGCTGGTGCTCGGCACCCCGGTGGAGTGACGCGTTCCTGAGTCTTCGTTAAGGTGGGCCGCATGACCGAACGCACCGAGCGGAGCGAGGGCCGTGAGGACATGCGCGGCCGGCACCGCATGACCGCACTCGACCTGCTGGACATCGACGCGTCGCTGGGCGAGGAGGAGCGGGAGATCCGCGCCGTCGTGCGCCGGCTCGTCGACGACCGGGTACGCCCGCACGTCGCCGGCTGGTACGAGGACGGCCAGGTCCCGGCCCGCGAACTGGCCCGCGAGTTCGGCAAGCTCGGCCTGCTCGGCATGCACCTGACCGGGTACGGCTGCGCCGGCGCCTCCGCCGTCGCGTACGGGCTGGCCTGCCTGGAACTGGAGGCCGGCGACTCGGGGGTCCGCTCGCTGGTCTCGGTGCAGGGCTCGCTGGCCATGTACGCCATCTGGCGCTACGGCAGTGAGGAGCAGAAGCAGCGCTGGCTACCCGCCATGGCGACCGGCGAGGCGATCGGCTGCTTCGGGCTGACCGAGCCGGACCACGGCTCCGACCCGGCGTCGATGGCCACCCGGGCCCGCCGCGACGGCGACGACTGGATCCTCGACGGCGCCAAGATGTGGATCACCAACGCGCCGATCGCCGACGTCGCGGTGATCTGGGCCCGCACCGACGACGGCGTGCGCGGTTTCGCCGTACCGATGGACACGCCGGGGGTCACCGCCCGGGAGATCCGGCGCAAGATGTCGCTGCGCGCGTCGCTGACCGGCGAGGTCGTCCTCGACGGCGTCCGCCTCCCGGCGGACGCCCGACTGCCCGAGGCGGTCGGCCTGAAGGCGCCGCTGAGCTGCCTGACCGAGGCGCGGCACGGCATCGTCTGGGGCGCGCTCGGCGCGGCCCGCGACTGCCTGGAGACCACCCTGGAGTACGCGACCACCCGCACCCAGTTCGGCCGGCCGCTGGCCGGCTTCCAGCTCACCCAGGCCAAGCTCGCCGACATGGCCGTCGAGTGGAACAAGGGCCTGCTGCTGGCGCTGCACCTGGGCCGGCTCGCCGACGCCGGGTCGCTGCGCCCGGCGCAGGTCAGCGTGGGCAAGCTGAACAACGTGCGGGAGGCGCTGGCGATCGCCCGGCAGTGCCGCACGATCCTCGGCGCCAACGGCGTCTCGGGTGAATACCCGATCATGCGGCACGCCAACAACCTGGAGAGCGTGCTCACCTACGAGGGCACCTCGGAGATCCACCAGCTGGTCATCGGGCAGACCCTGACCGGCGTCTCCGCGTTCGCCTGAGCTGCGCGTTCACCCGTTCGGGGCGCTCGCCGCGCGGGTGTCGCACGGTGCCCGTACCGTCATCACCAGTCGATGTACTGCCACGAGGACGGTGAGGGCGATGGCCCGCGACGGTGACATCAACGAACCCACCAGGGAATACCCGGAATATCCGACCGGGACGGACCTGGAGCGACGGTTGGACGACCCCGCCGGCCCCGGCGGGCCGCCACCGTCGGCCGCTCCCCGGGGGCCGGGCGCGCCGACCCGGGGCCTGCTCTGGGTGCTCGGCGCGGCGGCGCTGGTGCTGGTGGCGCTGCTCGCCACCCAGGCCACCGGCATCTTCCCGCACTTCCGTAACCCGTTCGCCGAGCAGCAGACCGACCGCAGCCAGCCGCCGCTGCTGAAGTCGATCCAGGACCTCAGCCGCTACGTCGCCGCGGAGGGCAACTTCCAGGTGGTGGTGGACACCCAGAAGGACCGGACCAACGTGCCGGACTTCCTGCTCAACGAGCGCACCCTCTTCGTCGGGGCGGGCAGCGTCGAGGCGTACGTCGACTTCTCGAAGATCTCCGAGGGGGCGATCGTGGAGTCCGCCGACGGGAAGTCCGTCGAGATCAAGCTGCCCGCGCCGCAGCTCGGCGAGACCAACCTCGACCTGGACAAGAGCTATGTCTTCGCCGAGCAGCGCGGCCTGCTCAACCGCCTGGGTGACCTGGTCGGCAACGACCCGAACCGGCAGCAGCAGGTCTACAAGCTGGCCGAGGAGCGGATCACCGGGGCGGCGCGGGACAGCGGCCTGAGCCAGCGCGCCGAGCAGAACACCCGCAAGATGCTGGAGGGGCTGCTCCGGTCGCTGGGCTACGAGAAGGTGACCGTCACCTACACCGCACCCTGACAGCGCGGGAGGCCGCGAGGGTGAACCCCTCGCGGCCTCCCGACGGGTCGGTCAGTAGCGGGTGTTGTACTTGTCCTCGTTCGGCATCAGCACCCAGAGGACCAGGTAGACGATGACCTGCGTGCCGGGCAGCAGCAGGGACAGGATGAAGAGCAGCCGGATCAGACCGGCGGAGGTGTTGAAGCGACGGGCCAGGCCGGCGCAGACACCGGCGAGCATGCGTCCCTCACGGGGGCGGACCAGTTTGCGGTTCATCGTCGTACTCCCACTCTGCGCGGCTGTCCGCCGCGCTGTGTCCAACGGTAGAGAGCGGAGGCCACCTCGCCCTCCGTCTCCGGGTGGATCCGGCGGCCCCGTACCCGTAGGGAGTTACCCGGGTCGCGCCCCGCCAACGCCTGCGGCCCGGTGGAAGAGGACGACCACCACATCGGGTCACCGGCGTCAGCGCCCGCTGCGTCTCCCCGGGCGGCACCTGTGGCGAAGCCTTTCGAGCTGATGGCGTAGACGATTCACTGATCGCAGGCGACAGCCCGGCCCGGGCGTCCGGCCCGACCGTCGGGGCTCGCCGGATTGGTGGAGACCCGGCCTGGGGGGGCCTGGGCGGGATCGTCGGGGCTTGCCGGGTCCGCGGTTCGCGACGCTGCGTGACGGCACCGGTCCGGGGCCGGCCGGTCTTGGAGCCCGGGCGGATCGTCCGGGCTCGTGGGTTCGTGGTGGGCTGGGTCGTCGGGCCCGGTCCGTGGTCGCCCTGTCTGCGGAGTCGACCAGGCCCCCGGTCTGATCCGTTTGCGTCATCAGGTCGAAAGGGGGCGCGACGGATCAGGCCACCCGCCGTGCCCGCTCGACGAGGCGGGCGCTGCGACCTCCGACATCCGCTGTCGGCCGGTGGGTGGCCGACGGACGGACGGGCGTGGTGGGCGGCGGGGGCGGGTACCTGACGGGGGGAGGTAGGCTCGCCGGTCGGGCCGGCCACACCCCGGACGGCTCCGAGCGCCGCCCTGACCAGGGCGGTCACCACCCGGGCCGGGCTCCGCACGACGGGGACGGCGGCGAGGAAGTGCAGCCATGATCAGTGTCTTCGACCTCTTCAGCGTCGGCATCGGCCCGTCGAGTTCGCACACCGTGGGTCCGATGCGGGCCGCCCGTACCTTCGTGACCGGGCTCAAGGCCGACGGCCTGCTCAGCGACACCACGCGGGTCCGCGCCGAGCTGTTCGGCTCGCTGGGCGCCACCGGCCACGGCCACGGCAGCGACCGGGCGGTGCTGCTCGGGCTGGAGGGGGAGGCGCCGGAGACGGTCGACACCGACTCGGTCGGCCCTCGGGTCGCCCGGATCCGCGCCGAGCGGCGGATCGCCCTGCACGGCGCCCACGAGATCGACTTCGACCCGGACCGTGACCTGGTGCTGCACCGGCGTCGCTCGCTGCCGTACCACCCGAACGGGATGACCTTCGCCGCGTACGACGCGACGGGCGCGCAGCTGCGGGCCCGCACGTACTACTCGGTCGGCGGCGGGTTCGTGGTCGACGAGGAGGCGGCCGGGGCGGACCGGATCAAGCCGGACACCACCGCCGTGCGGTACCCGTTCTACACCGGGGCCGAGCTGCTCGAGGTGACCTCCGCCACCGGGCTGTCGATCAGCGAGGTGATGCTCGCCAACGAGCGGTCCTGGCGCAGCGAGGCGGAGATCCGCGACGGCCTGCTGGAGATCTGGCGGGTGATGCGGGAGTGCGTCGAGTCCGGTTGCGAGCGGGACGGGGTGCTGCCCGGCGGGCTGAAGGTCCGCCGCCGCGCCGCCGAGCTGCGCCGCAGCCTGGCCGAGGAGGCCGACTCCACCGACCCGCTGCGGGCGATGGACTGGGTGACGCTCTTCGCGCTGGCCGTGAACGAGGAGAACGCCGCCGGCGGCCGGGTGGTCACCGCCCCCACCAACGGCGCGGCCGGGATCATCCCGGCGGTGCTGCACTACTACACCCGGTTCGTGCCGGGCGCCTCCGACGAGGGGGTGGTGCGCTTCCTGCTCGCCGCCGGCGCGATCGGGGTGCTGTTCAAGGAGAACGCGTCGATCTCCGGCGCCGAGGTCGGCTGCCAGGGCGAGGTCGGTTCGGCCTGCTCGATGGCCGCCGGCGGGCTGGCCGAGGCGCTCGGCGGCACCCCGGAGCAGGTGGAGAACGCCGCCGAGATCGGGATGGAGCACAACCTCGGGCTCACCTGCGACCCGGTCGGCGGCCTGGTGCAGATCCCCTGCATCGAGCGGAACGCGGTGGCCAGCATCAAGGCGATCACCGCCGCCCGGCTGGCGCTGCGCGGCGACGGGGTGCACCACGTCTCGCTGGACAAGGTCATCAAGACCATGCGGGAGACCGGCGCCGACATGAAGGTCAAGTACAAGGAGACCGCGCGCGGCGGCCTCGCGGTCAACGTGATCGAGTGCTGAGCTTGGGCGATTAGCCGCTCTTGTTGTCATCCGTGGCGATTAGAGTGGTGCTGTTCCCGGACGGAGGGACGGCCGATGACCCTGCTCAGCATCGTCGTACCGGCCCACCGGGTGCAGGGTTACCTGCGCGAGTGCCTGGACTCGATCCTCGGGCAGCCGGTCGACGACCTCCAGGTGGTCGCCGTCGACGACGCCTCACCGGACGCCTGCGGCGCCATCATCGACGAGTACGCCGCCCGCGACCCGCGGGTGCTCGCCGTACACCTGGAAACCAACGCCGGCCTCGGCCCGGCGCGCAACGTCGGCCTCGACCGGGCCGACGGCGCGTACGTCTGGTTCCTCGACGGGGACGACTGGCTCGAACCCGACTGCCTGCCCGCGGTGGCCGACCGGCTGCGTGGCACCCGCCCCGACGTGCTCCTGGTCGACCACGTGCGGCGGCGCTGGGACGACCGGCCGATCCCCAGCGTCCTCGCCGAGGTCTTCCCCGACCCGCCCGGCGAGCAGACCTTCCCGCTGCGGGAACGCCCCGAGGCGCTGCGCCTGCTGCACACCGCGTGGAACCGGATCGTCCGCCGCGACTTCCTCGTCGACCTCGGGCTGCGCTTCCCGACCGGCTGGTACGAGGACGTGCCGTTCAGCTACCCGGTGCTGCTCGCCGCCGGGCGGATCGGCGTGCTGGACCGGGTCTGCGTCAACTACCGGCAGCGGCGGCTCGGGGCGATCACCCGGACCCGGGGCGACCGCCACCTGGAGGCCATCGACCAGTGGGAACGGGTGTTCCGCTGGTTGGACGGTCAGGGGCCGGCGGTGGACCCGCTGCGGTCGGTGGTCTTCGAACGGATGGTCTGGCACTGCCTCTGCGTGCTCGGCAACGGGGAACGGATCGCCCCCGACCTGCGGCCGGTCTTCTTCGCCCGGCTCGTCGCCGCGTACACCCGGTGGTTGCCGGCGGGCGGGTATCCGGTGCCGGCGGGGCCGGAGGGGCTGCGGCACCGGCTGGTGGCGGCCGGGCGGTGGCCGGCGTACCGGGCGCTGCTCGCCGCCGACCGGGCCCGCGCGGCGGCCGGGACGGCCCGGCGACGGGTGACCCCGGTGGTCCGGCGGGCCGCCCGGCTCGGTCGGGACGCCCTGCGCTACGAGTACTACCTGGCCGAGCTGCGCCGGCCGATCGACCCGACGTTGGCCCTCTACGCCGCCTACTGGTACCGCGGCTACGCCTGCAACCCGGCCGCGATCTACGCCGCCGCCCGCCGGCTGGCCCCGCACGTGCGCGGGGTGTGGATCGTCCGCCCCGACAAGGTGGCCACCCTGCCGCCCGGGGTGGAGTACGTGGTGGCCGGCACGCTGGCCTACTACCGGGCGCTGGCCCGGGCCCGCTGGCTGGTCAACAACGTGAACTTCCCCGACTTCGTCCACAAGCGACCCGGCTCGGTGCACGTGCAGACCCACCACGGCACCCCGGTCAAGGTGATGGGGCTCGATCAGCAGCGCTACCCGCTCGGCGCGCTGGGGATGGACTTCGCGAAGCTGCTGCGCCGGATCGACCGGTGGGACCACAGCATCAGCGCGAACAGCTTCTCCAGCCAGATGTGGGAGCGGGCCTACCCGGCGGCGTACACCACGCTGGAGGTGGGCTACCCGCGCAACGACCGGCTGGTCACCGCCACCGCCGAGGAGGTACGCGCCGCCCGCGCCCGGCTCGGCATCGGCCCGGACGACCGGGTGGTGCTCTACGCCCCGACGCACCGCGAGCACCTGCCCGACTACCGGCCCTCGTTCGATCCGGAGCGGCTGCGTGACGCGCTCGGCCCGACCGGGCGGGTGCTGATGCGCAGCCACTACTTCCACGACCGGCGGCGACCCGAGCCCGGACGGGCCGTCGCCCGGGTCGCCGACGTCAGCGGGCACGACCCGGTGGAGGAGCTGTACCTGGCGGCGGACGTGCTGGTCAGCGACTACTCGTCGGCGATGTTCGACTACGCCGTCCTGGACCGCCCGATCGTGGTGTACGCCCCGGACCACGAGGCGTACCGGCTGGCCCGGGGGGTCTACTTCGATGTGACCGCCGAGCCGCCGGGGGCGGTGGCCGGCGACTTCGCCGGCCTGCTGGAGGCGTTCCGCTCCGGCGCGGTCACCGGGGCGGAGGCCACCGCCGCCAGGCGGCGCTTCCGGGAGCGGTTCTGCGCGCTGGAGGACGGGCACGCGGCGGAACGGGTGGCCCGTCGCGTCTTTCTGGACGAACCGGCGGCCCCGGTCACCGAACGTGCCGATCCCGGTCCGGCATTCGATACGGGGTGCCCCTGACCAGCAGTGGTGCCGTACGCTCTCGCGGCGCGTCGGTAACGGGGCCGTCACGAGCCGAACATGGAACGTTTACCCGATGTGCTGATCGAATGATCCTGGTCACAGTCAATCGCGGGTTCGGCCAGACGACGTGGGGGAGGAGACGGTGACCACCGTCGCGCTCAAGGATGTCACCAAGGTGTTCCAGGACGGCACACTCGCGGTGGACGCCGTCAATCTCGACGTCAACGACGGCGAGTTCATGGTGCTGCTCGGTCCGTCGGGCTGCGGCAAGTCGACGGTGCTGCGGATGGTCGCCGGCCTGGAGGACCCGACCTCCGGCGCCGTGATGCTCGACGGGGAGGTCGCCAACGACCTGCCGCCCCGCGAGCGGCGGATCGCCATGGTCTTCCAGGACTTCGCCCTCTATCCGCACATGACCGTCGGGGACAACATCGGCTTCCCGCTGCGGCTGGCCGGCGTCGAGCCGAACCCGCGCGGGGAACGGATCCAGGACGTGGCCAGCGCGCTGGGCATCGGCGACGTGCTCGGCCGCAAGCCCAGCCAGCTCTCCGGCGGCCAACGCCAGCGGGTGGCGATGGGGCGGGCGATAGTGCGCCGGCCCGGCCTGTTCCTGATGGACGAGCCGCTCTCCAACCTGGACAGCGGGCTCCGCGCCGAGTTGCGCGCGGAGATCTCCGGCCTCACCCGGGAACTCGGCGTCACCACCATCTACGTCACCCACGACCAGGCCGAGGCGCTGACCATGGCCGACCGGGTGGCCATCATGCGCAAGGGGGTGCTCCAGGACGTCGGCACCCCCACCCAGGTGTACGGCCGCCCGGCCACCCTCTACGTCGCCGCCTTCCTGGGCAGCCCGCGGATGAACCTGCTGGAGGCGTCGGTCTACGTCCACCTCGACCGGTACGTCACCCTCACCCTCGGCGACCAGGCGCTCTACCTGCCCTGGGACGACATCCGCAGCCGGGCCGTCGCGCACTACCACGGGGAGCGGATCGTGGTCGGCATGCGGGCCGAGGCGCTCACCCCGGTCGCCCCGGACACCCCCGGCGACGTGCTCCAGGGCCGGATCCGCTACCTGGAACACCACGGGCACGAGTCGCTGGCCTTCCTCGACATCGGCGCCACCGCCGTGATGGTCGACGAGATGGGCGGCGCGGTCGACGACGCCCCGCCCGGGCAGCGCGGGCTGCGCCGGTTCGGCCAGGTGATGCAGCGGCTGAAGGGGCGCGCCGGCGAGTCACAGCCGGAGCCGGTGTCCGGGTCCGGCAACCGGACCAGTGTGCTGCCCGACCCGGGCCGGCACCACCGCCGGCCGGCCGAGCTGGCGGTGCGGCTGGCGCCGTACCCGGCGGTGTCGGCGGGGGCGCCGCTGGCCGTGCAGGTCCGGATGGACGCGCTGCACTTCTTCGACGAGCGCGGCGACCGCATCGACGTCGGCTGGCGCTGAGGTGTAAGGAGGGGCCCCCTGTTAACGCATTTCGTATAGCAGGGGCCCCTTCTTAACGCCCCGGCTCACGGGTCGGCCGGCCGGCGGCGGTAGGGGCCCCAGGCCACGAACCGCTGGAACAGCTCGGCCGGTGACGGGCCGCCGTCGGGGTTCAGCCGGTAGAGGTCGCGCGCCGCCTCGTAGAGCAGCCCGCACAGGTAGAGCGACAGGCCGACCTGGTTGTCGGCGTACTCCGCCTTGAGCAGCAGCCGGGCGTCCGGGCACGGCCACGGCCGCCCGCAGGCCCGGCAGCACCACATCGGCCGCAGCGGCGTGTGCGGCGGGGCTTGGTGCGGGTAGGGCCGGGGCCGGTCCGCAGGCGGGCCGTCGCCCGGCTGCGGCAGTCGGTGGCTGATCATGACTGCTCGTCCGGGGTACGCGGGCGCGGTTGGGGTGTTAATAGGGGGCCCCTGCTATACCGGAGGCGTTAACAAGGGGCCCCTCCTTGCACCGCAAGTTACTGGCGAGTAGCGTTCGGGCATGTCCATCGACTCTCGCCAGGTGGCGGCAGGTCTGCTGGAGGCAGTGCCGTTCGCCCGTACGCTCGGAATCGAATTCGTCGAGGTGGCCCCGGAGGCCGACGGAGGCGTACGTGCCGTCGTCCGCCTCCCGGACGCCCCCGAGCACCACAACCACGTCGGCGGCCCGCACGCCGGCGCCATGTTCACCCTCGGCGAGACCGCCTCCGGCGCCGTGGTGCTGGCCGCCTTCACGCCGGTGCTGGACCGGGCGGTGCCGCTGGCCGTCACGGCGGAGATCGCGTACAAGAAGGTGGCGATGGGGCCGGTGCTGGCCACCGCGCGGCTCGGCCGGCCGGTCGCCGACGTCCTCGCCGAGCTGGACGCCGGCAGGCGGCCGGAGTTCCCGGTCGTGGTCGAGATCGGCACCGAGGACGGCACCGTCACCTCGCTACTGACGGTGGTCTGGACGCTACGCCCCAACCGCTGACTCGCCGCGCCGGGCGAATCGGGTTTGCCCGGCCCCTCCGGTGGATAGATTCGCACCATGCTGGGCCTACCCGCGCACGTCACCGCATGTCTCTTCGATCTGGACGGTGTGCTGACGCAGACCGCGAAGGTCCACAACGCCGCCTGGGCGGAGACCTTCGACGCGTACCTGCGGCACCGTTCCGAGACCACAGGCGAGCCGTTCCGGCCGTTCGACCCCGGCCCGGACTACAACCGGTACGTCGACGGTCGCCCCCGCGCCGACGGCGTCCGCACCTTCCTCGCCTCCCGGGGCATCACCCTGCCCGAGGGGGACCCCGACGACCCGCCGGAGGCGGAGACCGTCAACGGGCTGGGCAACCGCAAGAACGTGCTGCTGCTCGAGCGGATCCACACCGACGGCGTCGACGCGTACGAAGGCTCGGTGCGCTACCTCAAGGCCGCCGCCGACGCCGGGCTGCGCCGGGCGGTGGTCTCGGCCAGCGCCAACTGCCGCGACGTGGTGGCCGCCGCCGGGCTGGAACCGCTGCTGGAGGCCCGGGTCGACGGGGTGGTCGCCCGCTCCGAGGGGCTGCGCGGCAAGCCCCACCCGGACACCTTCCTGGCCGGGGCGAAACTGCTCGGCGTCGACCCCGCCAACGCGGCCGTCTTCGAGGACGCGCTGGCCGGCGTGGAGGCCGGCCGGGCCGGCAACTTCGGGTACGTGATCGGCGTGGACCGGGTCGGCCAGGCCGACGCGCTGCGCGAGCACGGCGCCGACGTGGTCGTCACCGACCTCGCCCAACTGCTGGACGGGGTCGCCCGGTGATCCGGGAACGGGCGTACCCGGTCGAGCCCTGGCACGTCCGGGAGACCCGGCTGGACATGGACGTGCTGGCCCAGTCCGAGTCGGTCTTCGCCCTCTCCAACGGGCACGTCGGGCTGCGCGGCAACCTCGACGAGGGCGAGCCGCACGGCCTGCCCGGCACCTACCTCAACTCCTTCTACGAGCTGCGGCCCCTGCCGTACGCGGAGGCGGGTTTCGGTTTTCCCGAGTCCGGCCAGACGATCGTCAATGTCACCAACGGCAAGCTGATCCGGCTGCTGGTCGACGACGAACCGCTCGACGTGCGGTACGGCGAACTCCTCTCCCACGAGCGGGTGCTCGACCTGCGCGCCGGCACCCTGCACCGGGAGCTGCACTGGCGCTCCCCGGCCGGCCGGGAGGTCAAGGTCCGCAGCACCCGGCTGGTGTCGTTCACCCAGCGATCGGTGGCCGCCATCCACTACGAGGTGGAGGCCGTCGACGGCCCGCTGCGGCTGATCCTCCAGTCCGAGCTGGTCGCCAACGAGACCCTGCCGGCGCAGAGCCGCGACCCGCGGGTGGCCGCCGTGCTGGAGTCGCCGTTGCAGGCCGAGGAGGAGCTGACCACCGACGACGGCGGCCTGCTCATCCACCGCACCAAGGTCAGCGGACTGCGGGTTGCCGCCGCGATGGCCCACGACGTGCACGGCCCGGAACGCACCACCATCGAGTCCGAGGGGTACGAGGACTGGGTCCGCACCACCGTCGGCTGCGTGCTCAAGCCCGGCCAGACGCTGCGGGTGGTCAAGTACCTGACGTACGGCTGGTCCAGCCGCCGGTCCCTGCCCGCCCTGCGCGACCAGGTCGGCGCGGCGCTCGCCGCCGCCCGGCTGGACGGCTGGGACGGGCTGCGCCGGGCCCAGCGGGAATACCTCGACGAGTTCTGGGATGCCGCCGACGTGCGGGTCGAGGGCGACCCGGAGGTGCAGCAGGCCGTCCGGTTCGGGCTCTACCACGTGCTCCAGGCCGGCGCCCGCGCCGAACGCCGGCCGATCTCCGCCAAGGGCCTCACCGGCCCCGGGTACGACGGGCACGCCTTCTGGGACACCGAGATGTTCGTCCTGCCGGTGCTCACCTACACCCAGCCCAACGCGGCCCGGGACGCCCTGTACTGGCGGTACTCGATCCTCGACCAGGCCCAGGAGCGGGCCCGGACGTTGAACCTGCACGGAGCCGCCTTCCCGTGGCGGACCATCGAGGGGCCGGAGTCGTCGGCGTACTGGCCGGCCGGCACCGCCGCCTTCCACGTCGCCGCCGACGTCGCCGACGCGATGCGCCGCTACGTGCTCGCCACCGGCGACGAGGGGCTGGAACGGGAGATCGGCCTGGAGCTGCTGGTGGAGACCGCCCGGCTGTGGCGCTCGCTGGGCCACCACGACCGGCACGGCCGGTTCCACATCGACGGGGTGACCGGCCCCGACGAGTACACCGCCGTCAAGAACGACAACGTCTACACCAACCTGATGGCCCAGCGGAACCTCCTCACCGCCGCCGACTGCGCCATGCGCTACCGGGACCAGGCCATCGACCTGGGGGTCAGCGAGGAGGAGGCCGCCACCTGGCGGGACGCCGCGCACGCCATGCACATCCCGTACGACGACGGGCTCGACGTGCACGAGCAGGTGGAGGGCTTCACCCGGTTGCAGGAGTGGGACTTCGAGCACACACCGGCCGAGAAGTACCCGCTGCTGCTGCACTACCCGTACTTCGACCTGTACCGCAAGCAGGTGGTCAAGCAGGCCGACCTGGTGCTGGCCATGCACTGGCGGGGGGACGCGTTCACCCCCGAGCAGAAGGTCCGCAACTTCCTCTACTACGAGCGGCGTACCGTCCGCGACTCGTCGCTGTCGGCGTGCACCCAGGCGGTGATGGCCGCCGAGGTCGGGCACCCCGAACTGGCCCACCGCTACCTGCGCGAGGCCGCCCTGATGGACCTGCACGACCTCAACGAGAACACCCGCGACGGCGTACACATGGCATCGCTCGCGGGCGCGTGGATCGCGCTGGTCGCCGGCTTCGGTGGACTGCGCGACCACGACGGGACGCTCTCGTTCGCGCCCCGGCTCTCCAGCCGGTTGAGCCGGCTGGAGTTCTCCCTGCAGTGGCGGGGGATGCGGCTGCGGGTCGACGTGCGACCGCACCAGACGACGTACTCGCTGCGCAACGGCGGTTCCGGCTCGGAGCTGGAGCTGCGGCACCACGACGAGCGGATCCGGGTCACCACCGCCCAACCCGTCACCGTGCCGGTGCCGCCCGCCGAGGCCGCCGGCCCGCCACCCGAGCAGCCGCCGGGGCGGGAACCGCTGCTGCGGCTGCCGGAGAACGCGGTCTGACCCCGCCGCGCGGGCCCTGCGGCCCGCGCGGCGGGGTCAGGATCAGAACTGGCGTCCGTTGGACGGGCGGCCCGCGGCGTCGCGCGGGGCGGCCGTCCGCGGATCGTCGGCGGTACGCGCCTGCGCCGCCTCGTCCGCCCAGTCCCGACCGCGCTCGGCGTCCTGTTCGCGGCGGTCCCGCTGGGCGGTCTGCTGCCGGGGCTTGTCCTGCTGCTGGGCCATGGCGATCCTCGCGATCCGTCGGGGCGCGGCTGCGCCGGGTCGGTCCCCCGTCGCCTTCCCGATCACCCCGCACCCAAACGACCGCCGCGCCACCCACCCGAGCGCCCGTGGGCGGGCCATGATGCCTGTGGTCGGCGTTGCCGGCGGAGCGCAAGAAGCCGATCGAGTGATACCTCAGAGTCATATTGATGACCCTGAGGTATCGGACTCGCGCGCACTTACGGCCGCCGCTGCCGTCGCTCGGCGGGCGGGCCTGCGGCATACCCTGGCGGGATGGCCGCCGACGACGTGATCATCGAGCTGGGTACGCGCCCGCCGGGCGCAGACGAGTCCGAGGCTGCCCGGCGCATCCCCGACCGAGATGCGCGGGGCCGGCTGATCCGGCTGGACGGCCAGCTGGAGCTGGTCAACGCCGGGCCGGCGGCGGTCGAGGTGCGGTCGGCGCAGGCCCGGCAGCCGGGTGTGCTGGTTCGCGACACGGGCCGGTCCCGGCTGCTGCGTCCCGGTGGTGTGGGGCGGTTGGACGTGGAGGTGCTGATCGAGTGCGGCGCGCTGTCCGGGGCGGAGCCGCTGTCGGTGCGGTTCTCGGCGGTGGCGGCCGACGGCGGGGCCCGGGAGGTCCGGTATCCGGTGGCGTTGAAGGGCAGTGTCTGGGACCGGGCGGCCACCCCGATGTGCGAGCAGCTGCCGATGCGTACGCGCAGCAGGTGAGCGGTGCGGACCCCGGGGTATGCGGGGCGCGCCGGGCGGCATCCGCCCGGGGTTGCGGAGGTCGGAGATGGAGACGCGCGCGGCGCTGATCCCGGTGGCCGGGGACGGGCTCCCCGCCGATCTGGTGATCCCGGACGACCCGGTGGGGGTGGTGCTCTTCGCGCACGGCAGCGGCAGCTCCCGCAAGAGCCCCCGCAACACGGCGGTGGCCCGGGTGCTGCACGACCGGGCCCTGGCCACGGTGCTGGTCGACCTGCTGACCGAGGCGGAGGACCGGGTGGACGCCCGGACCGCCGAGCTGCGCTTCGACATCGGGATGCTGGCCGACCGGCTGGCCGCGATCGTGGACTGGATGGCCGGTCAGCCGGAGGTGGGTCCGCTGCCGACCGGCCTCTTCGGGGCCAGTACGGGTGCCGCGGCGGCCCTGGTCGCGGCGGCGGCCCGACCGGACCGGGTGGGCGCGGTGGTCTCCCGAGGTGGCCGGCCGGACCTGGCCGGCGCCGCGCTGGAGCGGGTGCAGGCCCCGACGTTGTTGCTGGTCGGTGGCCTGGACGAGCAGGTGATCACGCTCAACGAGGAGGCCCTGGTGAAGCTGGGCGACCCCGGTGAGCTGCGGATCGTCCCCGGCGCCACGCACCTCTTCGAGGAGCCCGGCACGCTGGACCAGGTGGCCGACCAGGCCGCCACCTGGTTCGCCCTGCACCTACCCCGCTGAGCGGGGAGTGGCGGCGGCTACCCGTTCGCGATGGCGTTGGACGGTGTCGACGACGCGGTAGGCGACGGCGGCGATCGGCACCGAGACGAACGCGCCGGCGATGCCCGCGATCAGCGTGCCGGCGGTGACCACCACCAGGATGACCGCCGGGTGCAGCTGCACCTGACGCTTCATGATCAGTGGTTCGAGGAGGTTGCCCTCGATCTGCTGGACGGCGATCACCGCGGCCAGCACCAGCAGCGCCGTGGTCGGCCCCTTCGCGGCCAGCGCCACCAGCACCGCCACCGCGCCGGCCACCGTGGCACCGATGATCGGGATGAAGCCGCCCAGGAAGGTGATCAGCGCCAGCGGGAGGGCCAGCGGCACGCCGAGCAGCACCAGGGCCAGGCCGATGCCGATCGCGTCGATCGCCGCGATGATCATCGTGCCCCGGCTGTACGCGCCGAGGGTCCGCCAGCCGGCCCGGCCGGCCTCGGCGGTCACGTCCCGGTTCGGGCCGGTCAGCCGGCGCAGCACCCAGCGCCACATCGACCGGCCGTCCTTGAGCAGGAAGAAGAGCAGCACCAGGGCGAGTAGCGTCGAGCCGGCCACCTCGGCGGCCGTCCGTGCCCCGCCGACCGGGTCGAAACCACCGCCGAAACCGGACCGGACCTGGTCGATCAGCTTGTCCAGCTGGGCGTCGGAGACCGGCAGGGTGGAGGTGACGAAGTCCCGGCTGCGTTGCAGGCCCGCACCGAGCTGGTCGCTCAGCTCACCGAACTGGGCGGCGGTCAGCCGCCACACCAGCACGCCCACGCCGACCAGGATGCCGAGCAGCAGCAGGATGGTGAGCAGGGCCGCCGGCGCACCGGGCACCCGCAGCCGCCGCAGGAGCAGCAGCACCGGGTCGAGCAGCGCGGCCAGGAAGAGGGTGACCGCCAGGGCGATGGCCAGCGGCGCCAGCAGCACCGCCACCTTGCCGACCAGGTAGAGGCCGATGATCACCACGATCAGGCAGGCGCTCCACGCCACCGCCGTCCGGACCAGCCAGGGCAGCGCCGCCCAGGCCTGTCGCGGCCCGGGCCGCACGCCCGCCGCCGTCACCTCGGGCGTACGCCCGTCGTCCCCGCCCACACCGGTCTCCTCGGTCACGGCGGGTCGATACCCGATCGGCGTCGCCGCGACACCCGCCCGCTCAGCGTAGACCGGGCCAGGCCGCCAGGTAGCCGCCGCTCGCCGTGGACCGCCCGCCCGGGCCGCGGTGGAAGGGGCCGCGGTCGACCCGGGCCGCCACCGCCGCGATCCCCGAGCCCGCGGCCACCGCGCGGACCGTGCCGGCGCCGCCGTCGGTGAGCACCACCCAGGTGGTACGCCGGCGCAGGTCGGCCGAGAGCACCAGCACCCAGGCGTCGCCACCCGCGTACGGGGCGAGTCGCCGCCCGTTCAGGGTGATCCGGTCCCGGTCGGCGATCTGGTACGCGGAAACCCCGCCCGCGTACACCCGACCCTGCTCGTCGGCGGTGACCGCGGACGGGGTGATCGTGTTCCCCCGGTCCCCCTTGCTGGCGATCCGGGCCAGCAGGAACGTGCCGGCGAGCTGCCGCCCCGACGCCGGGTCGAACCGGGCCAGGTACGTCTGCTGGGCGTTGCCGGTGTTGAACGGCTGGGCGTACTTGTCGGCGCCGACGTTGGGGGCGTCCCGGCCGAGGTCCGCGGCGGAGCGGCCGAAGACGCTGTTCCCGCCGTCGGTCAGCCCGGCCAGGTAGAGCTTGCCGTCCCGGCCCAGCGCCACCCGCTCCACCCGGCTGTCGGCGCACCGGTCGCCGAGCTGCCCGGCCGGATGGTCGTACGCCCGCCAGCGCAGCCGGCCGCTCCGGTCGTACCCGTGCAGCCAGGGGATCTGCACGGTTCCGCAGGGCGGCGCGTTCACCTGGCGGTAGCCGCCGACGAGGACCAGGTCGTGCCGGTCGTCGACGGCCACGTCGTGCACCGTCCGCCCGTCCGGCCGCACGGTGGCCAGCGGCGCGCCGGTCCGGTCGTACACCTTGACCTGCCCGCCCACGACGGCGGCGACGGTGCCGGCGGTGCCGACGGACACCCGCTCGGCGGCGCCGGGGCGCTGCCAGCGCACGGCGCGGGCCGTCGGGTCGAGCAGCGCGACGCCCCGGTCGGTGGCCACGGCGATCTCCCCGCCGGGCCGGCGCACCTCCAGGTCGGCGACCGTTCCGGCCAGCCGGGTGACGCCGAGCAGCCGGCGCCCGGTGCCGTCGAGGCGCAGCACCGCGCCGGGACCGCGGCCGAGGGTGGTGGTGACGCCGCCGCGCACGTCGGTGAAGCGTCCACCCACGACGATCTCGCAGCGCGGCGTCACGTCCACCGCGTTGGCGCTGTCCTCGCCGGAGCCGCCCAGGTAGCCGGCGCTGCTGAGGTCGAGTTCACGGGCGGTGTCCGGGGCCGGCCGGGGGTCGGGGCAGCTGACCGGGGCGGCCGTCGGCGACGGGGAGGCGGTGGGGGAGCGGGTGGTGGCGGGCGGCCGGGCCGGTGTGGACGGCCCGGTCGCCGCCGGGTCGGCCCAGCGGGCCGGTGCGTCCGGCCGGTCCGGCGGGGCGGTGTCGCAGCCGGCGGCCACGGCGAGGGCGAGGAGGGCGGCGGTCAGGCGGTGGCGTCGCGGCACGGCGGGAAGCCCCTTCGGGGGAGGAGACGGCTGCGATCGTACGGCCCCGGCGGGTGTTTGCGGTCCGGACCCGAGGGAAGGCAGAAAGTACACCGAGTTGGAGGAGACGCGACATGAGTGACTTCATGGACAAGGCGCAGGACTTCGCCGACAAGCACGACAAGCAGGTCGACCAGGGCCTGGACAAGGCCGGCGACCAGGTCGACCAGCGCACCGGCGGCAAGTACGACAACCAGATCGACAAGGGCGTGGACATGGCCCAGCAGCGAACCGGCGAGGGCGACACCTCTCCGCGCTGAGCAGCACCCGACTCCCGGGTCACCGCGCGACGGTGGCCCGGGAGTCGCACGTCCGGGTCACCAGCCGGGGTAGCGGACCCCGTTGACGTTGACCCGCAGTGAGTAGAGCGAGCTGGAGGCGCAGATGTAGAGGTGGTTGCGCTTCGGGCCGCCGAAGGTGAAGTTGGCGACCACCTCCGGCAGGAGCAGCTTGCCGAGCAGCGTCCCGTCCGGGTCGAAGCAGTGCAGGCCGTCGTGCGCGGCCACCCACACCCGCCCGGCCTGGTCCAGGCGTACGCCGTCGAAGGAGCCGGCGTCGCAGGTGGCGAAGACGTCGCCGCCGCGCAGGGCGCCGTCCCCGGTCACCGTGAAGCGGCGCAGGTGCCGGGCACGGGTGTCCACCACGTACAGCTGGGACTCGTCGGGGCCGAAGGCGAGCCCGTTGGGCTGCCCGAAGTCGTCGGCGACCCGCCGCACGTCGCCGTCGGGGGTGACCCGGTAGACGTGGTTGCCGCCGATCTCGCTCTCGCCGAGGTGCCCCTCGTAGTCGCTGTCGATGCCGTAACTGGGGTCGGTGAACCGATCTACCTCGATCGCCTCCGTCAGTGACTGGGATTCGGCCTGAAGCTATCATTGCCGAACAAGAGTCGGCATGAGCCGATCGCGCCGAACGGAAGGTGTTGCCGGTGGACGACCTGGACCGGGGGCTGCTGGCCGCCCTCCAGCGCGACGCGACCCAGTCGTACGCCGCCCTCGCGGCGGCGGTGGGGCTCTCCACCGGCGCCGCCCACGAACGCGTCCGCAAGCTGCGTGAACAGGGCGTGATCCGACGGACCACGGTGGACGTGGACCCGGCCACCGTCGGCCGCGGGGTGCTCGCCTTCGTGCTGGTGGAGGCGAACGCGTGGATGGGCGACCGGCCCACCCGGGACGCCCTCGCCGCGCTGCCCGAGGTCGAGGAGGCGCACGTGATCGCCGGCCCGGCCTCGCTGCTGGTCAAGCTCCGGGTCGGCAGCCCGGAACAGCTCCAGGCCGCCCTGCGCCGGCTCTTCCAGGTCGAGGGCGTCACCGGTACGCAGACCGTCGTGGTGCTGGAGTCCTTCTTCGAGCGGCCGCCGGACCCCTACCCGTCGACCCGCTGAACGCGACGCGGCCACGCCCCGAGGGGCGTGGCCGCGTCGGAACAGGGTCAGGAGGACTGCTTCTCGCGCAGCTCCGCCATCGAGGTCGGCCGGCCGGAGAGCGCGTCGCGCAGCCGATCGACCAGACCGGTGCCGGGGGCGAGCAGCTTGTTCGCCGGCGGGTGGTCCGGGGCGGCCGGGTGCGGCCGGGTCGGCGCCGCCTTCTTGGCCGCCTGCACCTTGCCGGCCAGCTCGACCAGCTCCTCCCGGGCGCACGCGGCGCGCAGCCGCGGGAAGAGGTCGGTCTCCTCGTCCTGCACGTGGTGGCGGATCGTGCTGGTCAGGTGGGCCAGCAGCTCGTCGAAGCGGGCGTCCGACGGGTCGAGCGACTCCAGCTCCTTCATGGTCCGCTCGGCGTCCGCGTGCTCGGAGATCTCGTGCTCGGCGAGCTGGTCGCCGTCCGGCAGCGCCTTGCGGGCGGCCGGGTAGACGTACGCCTCCTCGGCGATCGAGTGGCGCACCAGCTCGGCGATCACCACGTCGGCCAGCTGCCGGCGGTGCTCCGGCGTGCCCTGCCGGGTCTCCAGCTCGACGAAGATGGCCTCCACCTCGCGGTGGTCGGCGGTCAGGACGTCCACGACGTCCTGATGGTCTGCGGTCTCGTGATGGCTCATCTGGGGGCCCCTTACCGGTGCGGACGGTGGTTGAGGGCCCTGCTACCCGTCAATCCGCGACTGAACCTTCTGCCTCCGGGTCGGTCGGGACCACCACCGGCGCCCGGCTGGCGACCCGCGCACCGGCCGGCGCGGCCGGCAGGCGGAAGCAGAGCAGGGCGATGTCGTCACCCGCCGGGCGACCGTGTCGGGCCGCGGTGATGAGCTGCCCGGTCCAGCCGTCCCCGCCGGCGCCCTCGGCGGCGACCGCCGCGGCGAGCCGGTCGATCCCGGCGTCGATCACCTCGCCCGGCGTCTCGACCAGCCCGTCGGTGTAGAGCACCAGCAGCTCGTCGGCGGAGGCGGCCAGCTCCTGTTCGACGCGGGGCCGGCCGGCGACCCCGAGCGGCCGGCCGGTCACCGCCAGCCGGACCACCGTGCCGTCGGTGCGGCGCAGCAGCGGCGGCGGATGCCCGGCCAGGGCGTACCGGAGGGTGCCGGCGGACGGGTCGACGACCACGCAGGCGGCGGTGCAGAAGACCACGTCGGGCAGGGCGGCGACGTAACTGTCCAACTCGGTCAACAGCGCCGCCGGCCCGGCCACCCGGGCGGCCAGGGCCCGCGCCGCCGTGCGCAGCTGCCCCATCGCCAGGGCCGCCTTCACCCCGTGCCCCACCACGTCGCCGACCAGCAGGGCGTGCCGGCCGTCGCCGAGGGCGATCTTGTCGTACCAGTCGCCCCCGGCGTTGAGCACCGACGGGGCCGGGAGGTAGCGACCCACCGTCCCGGCCGGCAGGTCCTCGGTGAGCAGCCAGCGTTGCAGGTCGACCACCGCGTCGTGCTCGGCCTGGTGCAGCCGGTCCCGTTCGGCGGTGAGCCGGTCGATCCGCCGGCCGGCCAGACCGCCGCTGACCAGGGCCAGGCTGACCAGCAGCACGATCCCGCCCAGTGAACCGGTCAGCTGCCGCCCCGCCGGGCGGAACGCCTCCGCGGCGGACCGTTCCAACACCACGTACTCGCCGAACCGCCCGATCCGGGTCCAACCGGCGATCCGGTCGGACCGGCCGCTCAGCCCCAGCCCGACCCGACCGGCACCGGTGGCGAACTCCGGCCCGCCGGTGGCCAGCCGCCGGTAGGCGTCGCTGTCGTGCACGTCCCGGGTGACGGTCAGCCCCGGACCCACGATCAGCTGCCCGGCCCGGTCGACCACCAGCAGGTCGGTGCCCGGGCCGTAGAACTCCGACCCGATCTGCGTCGCCTGGATCGCGGCCCGCTCCCGCACCCACGACATGCTCCACCCGCCGGCCAGCACGCCGTTCACCCGGCCGTCCGGGCCGCGGGTCGGCACCGCGAAGACCACCACCTCGCCGGTGAAGGCGGGCGAGGTGAGCGCCGGGCTGGTGGTCCACTCCGCCCCGGCGACCACGTCCTGCCACCAGGTGCCCCCGGCCGGCACGTCCACCGCGCCCCGGGTGGCGACCCGGGTGACGCCGTACCGGTCGAGCCAGGTGACCCCGCCGGTCAGGCCGAGGTCGTCGACCTTCAGCAGCCCCAGCCGGCGCTGCACGGCGGCCCGGTCGGCGTCGACGAAGACCTGCCCGGTGGCCACGGCGGCGAGCAGCCGGACCAGGGCGATCCGGCTGCCGTACACGTTGGCGGCGACGGCCTGGCAGCGCAGCCGGACCTGCTCGACGGCGGCGGCCCGATCCGCCCGGTACGTGCTGACCGCGAGCAGGCCGCCCGCGCTGCCCAGCGCCAGGCAGACCACCGCGACGGCGGCCAGCAGCCGGCGGCCCGCTCCGAGGCTGGCGGCCGGCCGGTCAGCCGCTGGTCCCTGCACCGTCCCAACATGCCAGCCCGTTCAGCCAGGCGGTAGTGGCCGTCAGGCTCGCCTCGCAGCCGCCGACCCGTTGTCCCCGCCCCGTTGGTGTCGTACTCTTCCGGTGGCCCGCCCTCACGGTCCCGTGAGGAGCAGTCATGCCCTTGAACCGCCTGCTGACCCTGGGGGTCGGCGCCTGCACGGCGGTCGCGCTCAGCGTGCCGATCGCCGCCGCGCCGGCCTCGGCCGCACCGAACCACCACCACCGCACCGGCGGCAGCCTGGTGCTGGTCGGTGGCGCCCTCGCCGACGACAACGCCGAGATCTACGGCGACATCGTCCGGCTGGCCGGTGGCCCCGGCAAGGCCCGGATCGGCATCTTCACCGCCGCCGCCCCGGTGCCCGCCGAGGACCCGGACGCCGACACCCCGGACTGCAACAACAGCGTCTGCAACGGCGAGTACTACGCCAAGCTGTTCAAGACCTACGGCGTCGCCGACGCGCAGTGGATCCCGATCGACCTGGACCACCCGAAGGCGGCCGAGGACCCGAAGGTCGTCGCGCAGATCTCCTCGATGACCGGGTTCTTCTTCGGCGGCGGCGACCAGTACCGCTACGTCACCACGATGACCCGCGGCGACGCGCAGCGGGACACGCCCGCCCTGGCGGCGGTCCGGCGCAAGCTCCGCGACGGCGCCGTGGTCGCCGGCACCAGCGCCGGCGCGCAGATCATGGCCGGCCGCGACATGATCACCGGCGGCTCGGTCGACCCGGGCCTGCGCGACGGCGCGAAGCCGGGCTACTTCGACGACGGGGACGTGCTCGGCTATCTGCCGAAGGGCGGCTTCGGCTTCTTCACCGCGGGTCTGCTGGACACCCACTTCTCCCGGCGCGGCCGGGAGGCCCGCTCGATCCGGCTCGCCGCCGACACCCACCACCAGCGGGTCTTCGGGCTCGACGAGAACACCGCGCTGGAGGTGACCGGCGTCGGCGGGCGGGCCCAGTCGCTGCGGGTGCTCGGCCAGCGCGGGGTGAGCGTGCTCGACCTGCGCCGGGCCCGGGTGACCGACAACGCCGGGGTGTGGGGCATCGAGGGCGTCCGGTGGAGCCGGCTCACGGCCGGTGACGCGTACCGGGCCAACGGGTGGCGGCCGGTCTTCGCCGCCGGCAAGACCCCGGTGACCGGCGCCGACGGGCCGTGCACGGTGCCGCCGTCGGACGACGTGTTCTACGACTACGGGCTGGTCGGGCTCGCCGAGGGGCTGGCCGAGCAGGCCGGCTGCGAGGCGGTGCACGGCACCTCGTACGAGAAGGACCCGCAGTGGGCCGCGGAGCTGACCCGCGGGAAGGGCTTCGCCGCGTACCGGGGTGCCGGCGTGCCGCTCTCCTTCACCGGTGTGGTGATCGGGATCAGCCCCGCCTGACCGGGGCCACGGGCTCCCCGTCCAGCGGGGCGGGGAGCCCGTTCCCACCCGGGCCGTTGCCCCGGGCGACAAGAGTCCCGCCCCCGGTCGCCGGCTGTTAACCCGCCGGTCAGGAGACCGGCCGCTACTTCCTGTTGCGTGACGGGTGAAGCCCCCGTCCACGCAGGAGGAAACACGTGACTTCCCGAACCACCCGTCGGCTGCTCGCCCCGGTGGTCGCCGGTGCGGTCGCCGCCGCCGGCCTGACCCTGGTCAACCCGATCACCGCAGCGGACGCCGGCGCGGGCAAGGGCCGGGCCCGCAACGTCATCTTCATCAACGGCGACGGCATGGCCGCCGCCCAGCGGGAGGCGGCCCGGCTGTACCACGCCGGCCTCGACGGCCAGCTGACCATGGACGAGCTGCCGGTCTCCGGCCAGCTCACCACCAGCCCGCACGACCCCAAGGCGCCGGTGACCGACTCGGCCGCCGCGGCGACCGCCTGGGCGACCGGTGAGAAGACCTACAACGGCGCGATCAGCGTCGACACCGCGGGCAACCCGCTGCCCACCCTCGGCGCGCAGGCCAAGGCGGCAGGAAAGGCCACCGGCCTGGTCACCACCGCCCAGGTCACCGACGCCAGCCCGGCGGCCTTCTTCGCCAACACCGCCAACCGCTCGGCCCAGGACGAGATCGCCCGGCAGTACCTCGAGGTGACCCGGCCGGACGTGATCCTGGGCGGCGGCGAGGACTGGTGGCTGCCCGCCGGGAGCCCGGGGGCGTACCCGGACCGGACGGCCGCGGACCCGTCGGAGGCCAGCAAGGGCACCAAGGGTGACCTGATCGCCGAGGCCCGGGCCAAGGGCTACCAGTACGTCTCGACCGCCGACCAGCTCCAGGCCGCCCGGGGTGGCAGGCTGCTCGGTCTGTTCGCCAACGAGGAGCTGTTCCAGCAGCGCCCCGAGGGTGAGGGCGACGCCTACGACCCGCCGGCCAGCCTCGCCACCATGACCACCAAGGCCCTCGACACCCTGTCGAAGAACCGGAAGGGCTTCTTCCTCTTCGTCGAGGAGGAGGGGGTCGACGAGTTCGCCCACGAGAACAACGGCACCCGGATGCTCCAGGCCCTCGGTGAGCTGGAGAAGGCCGTCGCGGTGGCCCGCAACTACGCCGCCACCCACCCGGACACCCTGGTCGTGGTGACCGGCGACCACGAGTGCGGCGGCCTGACCGTCGAGGACACCGGCACCGCCGACGAGTCCGGCGACGGCATCTCCGCCGAGGACGGCCCGTTCGCCATCAAGGGCAGCAACCTGAGCTTCAACCTGGACTGGACCACCAGCGGCCACACCGGCGTCGACGTGCCGGTGACCGCGTACGGGCCGCTGGCCGGGGAGTTCACCGGCAAGCACCCGAACACCCACGTGCACGACGTGCTCGCCCGCGTCCTCACCCGCTGATCCCGGCCGCGTTCGCGCCCTCCCGGTCCCGTCCCGGGGCTGGGAGGGCGCGACCGGTTCAGGCGCCGCCGAACTCCTGCTGGGCCGCCTCCATCGCCTTGAGCCGGGTACCGGCCACCGGCCCGAGCCGGTCGATCACCGCCGCCACCACCGTCTCCACCAGCGCCAGCGACGGCACGAAGCTGTCGTACGCCGACGGCGACTCGACCCGGCTGGGGAGCACCACCTCGGCCAGTCCGGCCACCGGGGAGAGCCACCGGTCGGTGAAGAGCACCACCTTGGCGCCCCGCCCGGTCACCTCCCGGGCCAGCTCCAGCGTCGGCTCCTCGTACCGGCGGAAGTCGAAGAGCGCGAACAGGTCCCGCCGGCCCACGTCGACCAGCATGTCGGTGCGCTCCACCGGGGTACGCGGCAGCAGCCGGCTCCCGCCGCGTACCTGCATCAGGTGCAGCACCAGGTAGTGGGCGAGCAGCCCGGAGAACCGGCCCCCGGCGGCGGTGACCCGCAGCTGCTGGTCGGCGAGGAGGCGTACCGCCGCGTCCAGCTCGCCCTGGGGCAGCTCGGCGAGGGTGCCGGCGACCGCCTCGGGCAGGGTGGCGGCGGCCCGGGGGAGCGCGCCCTCCGGCGGAACCCCGGTCCGCTCGGCGGCCCGGTACGCGGTCAGCGGCGACGCCTCCCGCTCGGCCAGCTCGTCGCGGAGCGCCCGCTGGAACTCGGGGTAGCCGCCGAAGCCGAGCCGGGACAGGAAACGCAGCACGGTCGGGGCGCTCACCTCGGACCGCTCGGCCAGCGCGGCGACGGTGCCCAGGCCGGCGGCCGGATAGGAGGCGAGCAGGGCCCGGGCCACCCGGCGCTCGGCCGGACTGCATTCGCCCAGCCGCTGCCGGATCAGCGCGGCCACGCCCACGGCATGCGCCTCCTGCGGTTGATCGGTCGACACCGGGTGAGCGTAACCGGGCGGGTGCCGGAGTCTCGCCCGCCCGTGGACGCACCCCGCCCGTGGACGCACCCCGCCCCCGGCGCGCGGCCTCGCGGCGCCGGGGGCGGGCCCAGGGGGCTGGGTCTTCAGGACTTCGTCACGGTGCAGGTGTAGTCGGCGGTGCCGGAGCCGGAGTACGCCTCGACGTCGACGTAGTAGGTGGCGCTGCCGGAGGTGGTCCGGGTGAGGCTGGCCGACTCGTCGGCGCCCGCCCCGTTGTTGACCGAGCGGGTGACGGTGCTGCCGGACGAGTCGAGCAGGTACAGGTCGGCGTCGTACGCGCTGGGCACCGCGCAGCTGACCGAGAGGGTCTGCCCGCTGTTCACGGTCAGCGCGTAGTAGTCCCGGTCGGTGCTGGCCTTCATGTCACCGGTCAGGGTGGCCGGGAAGGTCAGGCCGGCGACGCTGTTCGCGGCGCTGCGCGTGTCGTTCGGCTCGACCTCGGTGTAGCTGCTCCCGCCGGTCGGGGGCGGCGGGGTGGTCGAGCAGTCGGTGACCGGGGTGCCACTGTAGAGGCTGGCGTCCGCCACGCCGGCATTCACGCTCTTCAGGTAGTAGCCGCAGGTGGGCCGGTTGGCGAAGTTGTACGTCTGGCCGCTGGTCAGCTTCCAGATCTTGAAGTTGGAGTAGGTCAGCGGCTGCCCGGAGACGGCCACCTCGGGCTGGTGGTCGCCGAGCACCACGTACGCGCTGGGTCCGCTGAGGGTGCCCAGGCCGGCCTTGTCGATGTAGATCGAGGCGCCCTCCTCGATGCCGACGCCCCACGCCTTGCCGCCGCTGACCAGCCCGTCCTTGAGCGCCCGGGCCACGAAGGCGAACGTGCGGCCCATCCGGTCGCGGGTGACGAAGTGCGAGTCGTTGATGGTGTTGGCGTAGTTGGGCCAGCGGAACATGCCGGTGATGAAGGTGAGCGACCGGTCGTACGGGTCGGCCAGGGCGGTGGCCGAGGTGGTGCTGGCGGTGCAGGCGTCGTACACGACGTCGCTGTTGATGTGGAGCCCGGCGCTGCCGCCGCCGACCCCGCCGCCCTTGGCCACGACGGACTCGACGGACGCCTCCAGCGCGGTGCCCTTCCAGGCCACGTAGTTGCACTGGTTGCCGCCGGCGAAGTAGACGAACTCCGCGTTGCGGATGTCGGTGTTGACCTGGGTGTCGTTGCCGTCGCGGGCCGCGGTGAGGGTCAGCGTGGTGCAGGAGTTCACCCCGGCCAGGCCGGTGATCACGTCGCACTCCGGGGTGCCGCTGCCGGAGGCGGCGATCACCGCCACGTCGATCGAGCCGGTGCCGCCCCGGATCGCGTCGATCGCCCGGGTCATGGTCGCGTTGATGATGCCGCCGGAGCCGTTCATCGTGTACGCCGGGCCGGACCAGGCGGTCCGCGAGACGTCGGTCGCGCTGCCCTGGCGGACCCGGGTGACCTGGGCCTGGGCTGCGGTCACCCCGATCGGGGCGAGGGTGAGCAGAGCGCTCGCGGCTGCCGTGACGGCGAGCCGGCGGCGGTTGCGGGAAGGGGACATGGGCACCTCCGAGGGGCCACGGATCGATGAAACAGAAGTTACATCCATTAAGTTCACTGGTCTAGACGTAACTTTTGTTACATCGCCGTGACGACTTCGGTCCGTGACCGGCGGCGGCCCGGCGCGTTACAGAAAACTGTAACCCCATCGAAATCGTAACGTGGGTTACAGTCCGGGGGCTGGTTCGTTCTGGCCCCCGGAAGGACACCCCATGCGCATCCGACACTTCGCCCTGCTCGGCGCGACCACCGCGCTGCTCGCCGCCACCGCCGCCTGCGGCGGTTCCTCCTCCACCGCCGGCTCCGGCGACGACGTCAAGCCGGTCTCGGTGACCGTCGACGGGGTCGGCGACGTCACCACCGACACCGCCCTGGCCGGCAAGGTCCCCGCCGACGTCCGCGGCCGGGGCACCCTCACCGTCGCCACCAACGCTCCCTACCAGCCGTTCATCGACTTCAAGGTCGAGGGCAAGAACGACGCCTTCAAGGGCCTCGACTACGACCTGTTCCAGGCCGCCTCGGCCCGGCTCGGCCTCAAGGCCACCTTCACCCAGCAGCCCTTCGACGGCCTGGTCCCCGGCCTCCAGGCCGCCAAGTACGACGCCATCGCCGGCGGCATCACCGACAAGAAGGAGCGCCAGCAGGTCGCCACCTTCGTCGACTACTCCGCCTCCGGCACCGGCTTCCTGGTCAAGACCGGCAACCCGCTCGCCGTCAAGACCGTCGCCGACCTCTGCGGGCGCAAGGTCGCCGTGCAGAAGGCCAGCAACCAGGCGAAGAACCTCGCCACGTACGCCAAGGACAGCTGCGCCGGCAAGGCCATCGAGATCAAGGAGTACCCGGAGAACCCGCAGGCGGTGCAGGCGCTGATCGCCGGCAACGTCGACGTGGTCGCCGCCACCAGGGTCAACCTGGTCGACACCGCCGCCTCGCTCGCCGGCAAGGCCGAGTTGGTCGAGGACGCCTCCGCCCCCAACGGCTGGCTGGCCAGCCCCAACGGCTTCGGCTTCCTCAAGGCCAACAAGGAGCTGGCCGAGGCGTACCGGGCCGCCGTGCAGTCCCTGATCGACGACGGCACGTACACCAAGATCCTGGCCCAGTGGAAGCAGGAGCCGATCGCGATCAAGCAGGCCACCATCGACCAGGCCATCGACTGATCCTGGCGGACCACCACCCCTGATCAGCGGTCGCCGGGCGCCCTCCGCATCCGTGAGGGCGGGCCCGGAGAGGCGCCCGGCGACCGCCGCACCGTTTCCGTTCGCGACCGCGGGCTCCGCAACGCCGCGGACCCCGCCGCTGGAGGCACCGCAATGACGACCGACACCGACACCGTACGGGTGGTCCCCGTCCGGCACTACGGGCGCTGGGCGACCGCGCTGCTCGTGGTCGGACTGGCCGCACTCTTCCTCCGGGCGCTGTTCGACAGCCCCAACCTGGAACCCGGCACGATCCGGGAGTACCTGTTCAAGGACTACGTCCTCGACGGCGTGGTCACCACGCTCTGGCTGACCCTGCTGGCCATGGTGCTCGGCACCGTCGGCGGGGTGCTGCTCGCCGTGATGCGGCTGTCGGCCAACCCCGTGCTGCGCGGCGTCTCCTGGGCCTTCATCTGGGTCTTCCGGGGCACCCCGCTGCTGGTCCAGATCATCTTCTTCGGCTTCCTCGGCGCACTCTTCCCGAGGCTGACGCTGACCGTGCCGTTCACCGGCACCATCCTGTTCGACAAGCCGACAAGCGTCGTGGTCACCGGCACCGTCGCCGCCGTGCTGGCCCTGTCCCTCAACGAGATGGCGTACGCCGCCGAGGTGATCCGCGGCGGCATCCTCGCCGTCGACGACGGGCAGACCGAGGCCGCCGCCGCGCTCGGCATGAGCCCCGCGCTCACCCTGCGCCGGGTGGTGCTGCCCCAGGCCATGCGGGTGATCATCCCGCCGATGGGCAACGAGACCATCACCATGCTGAAGTCCACCGCCCTGGTCTCGATCATCGCCGGCCGGGACCTGATGACCGCCGTGCAGACCGTCTACCAGAACAACTACAAGGTGATCCCGCTGCTGTTCGTCGCCGCGATCTGGTACCTGGCCCTGGTGAGCCTGCTCTCCGCCGGCCAGTGGCTGATCGAGCGGCGGTTCGGCCGCGGCTTCGCCCGGGGAGGCGTCCGATGACCGTCACCGAGCAGACCCCCGTGACCGCCACCCGGCCGATGGTCCGGGCGCAGGACGTGGTCAAGCGGTACGGCCCGATCGAGGTGCTCAAGGGCATCGACCTCAGCGTCGCCCCCGGCGAGGTGAGCTGCCTGCTCGGCCCCTCCGGCTCCGGCAAGTCCACGTTCCTGCGCTGCATCAACCACCTGGAACGGATCGACGGCGGCCAGCTCTCCGTCGACGGGGAGCTCGTCGGCTACCGCCGCCACGGCGAGAAGCTGTACGAACTCAAGGCCCGTGAGGTGGCCCGCCGCCGCCGGGACATCGGCATGGTCTTCCAACGGTTCAACCTCTTCCCGCACCTCACCGCGCTGGGCAACGTGATCGAGGCCCCGATCCGGGTGCTCGGCACGCCGCGCGACAAGGCCCGTGCCGAGGCCCTGCGGCTGCTGGACCGGGTCGGGCTGGCCGAGAAGGCCGGCAACTATCCGGGGCAGCTCTCCGGCGGGCAGCAGCAGCGGGTGGCGATCGCCCGGGCGCTGGCCATGCACCCCAAGCTGATGCTCTTCGACGAGCCCACCTCGGCGCTCGACCCGGAGCTGGTCGGCGAGGTGCTGGACGTGATGAAGGGGCTCGCCGCCGACGGGATGACGATGATCGTGGTGACCCACGAGATGGGCTTCGCCCGGGAGGTCGCCGACTCGGTGGCCTTCCTCGACGGCGGGGTGGTGGTCGAGGCCGGGCCACCGGACGAGGTGCTGGGCAACCCCCGGCACGACCGGACCCGCGCGTTCCTGGACAAGGTGCTCTGATGGGCCCGCTGCTGGCGGCGGCCGGGGACCGGCTGGCCGCGTACCACGACCGGCTGGCCCGGCTGGTCGCCGTGGACTCCGGCTCCGGCAACGTCGAGGGGCTGCGCGCCGCCGCCGACCTGGTGCAGACCTGGTGCCTGGCCGCCGGGATGGCGGTCGAACGGGAGGCGGTCGCCGACCCGGACGGCCGGCCGCTCGGCGACGTGCTGGTCGCCCGGCGACGGGGTCGCGGCACCCGCCGGATCCTGCTCGCCGGTCACCTGGACACCGTCTTCCCGCCCGGCACGGCCGCCGCCCGGCCGTTCCGGGTGCAGGACGGCCGGGCGTACGGGCCGGGGGTCAGCGACGACAAGGGCGGGCTGCTGGCCGGGCTCGCCGCCGTCGAGGTGCTCACCGCGCTGGGCCTCGACGGGTACGCCGAACTGGTGCTGGTCTGCACGCCGGACGAGGAGATCGGGTCGACCGGCAGCCGTCCGCTGCTGCGTACCCTCGGGGCCGAGGTCGACGTGGCGCTCTGCCTGGAATGCGCCCGCGACAACGGTGACCTGGTCTCCGCCCGCAAGGGCGTCGCGGACCTGGAGGTGACCCTGCGGGGCCGGGCCGCGCACGCCGGCATCGAGCCGGAGCGGGGCGCGAACGCGCTGCTCGCCGCGGCCCGGCTGACCGTCGCGCTGGACGCCCTCAACGGGCGGTGGCCCGGCGTCACCGTCAACGTCGGCCTGCTGGAGGCCGGTGGCCGGCCCAACGTGGTCGCCGACCGGGCCCGGCTCCTGATCGACCTGCGCGCCTGGCGCACCGGCGAGTACGAGGCGGCGCTGGCCGAGATCCGCCGGCTGGTCGCCACCCCGATGGTCTCCGGGGTCCGGGGCGAGCTGGCCGTGCACGCCCCCACCCCGCCCTGGGAGCCGGGCGCCCGCGGTCGGCGGCTGACCGAGCTGGCCGGAAAGGTCGGCGCCGGCATCGGCCTACCGGTGTCGCACACCGCGACCGGTGGCTGTGCCGACGCCAACCTGCTCGCCGAGGCGGGCGCGGCCGTGCTCGACGGGCTCGGCCCGGTCGGCGGGGACGACCACAGCCCCGCCGAGTGGCTGGACCTGGACTCGGTGGTGCCGCGGGTCGCCCTGCTCGCCGGCCTGGTCGACGAGGTGTGCCGCTCGGGTCAGGAGCTGTAACCGCGGCCGGCGATCCAGTTGGCCAGCTCGGTCACGTCCATCCAGTACTCCGGCTCGTCCGGGCGGGCCGGGTCGGCGATCAGCACGGTGTCGCCGCCGTCCCTGTACTCCACCACGGTCAGGTAGTGGCCCGGGTAGCTGTGCTCGACGCCATCGACGTCGCGCGCGCCGCCCAGGATGTTGGCCACCACCGGCCGGCCCTGGTCGACCGCCGAGCGCACGTCGGCCCGCAGCCGCTCGACCTGCTCCCGGGTCGCCACGTCGTCCCGGATCTCGGTGGTCCGGTACCTGCCGCCGGTGTACTCGTTGAGCACCCGGGTGATGTCCAGCGCCGAGTCGGTGCCGTTCTCGGTGGTGCCGAGCTTGCGGGCCAGCTCGTCCTGGCTGACCTCCTTGCCCTCGGCGGACAGGGCGATCCGGGTGGAGGCGGGGCCGCAGTAGAAGAAGTTCGGCTGCGCCTGGTACTCGTAGCCGGCGCGGCGCTCGCCCTTGCCGCCCTTGGCGTCCTTGCCGTTCTTGGCGTCCTTGGTCGCGGTGACCGGTTTGGCCACGGCGGGTGCGGCCTGCGCGGCCACCGCCGGTCCGGCGATCACGCCACCGGACACCAGCAGGCCGGCGACGGAGAGCATGCCGTTACGGAAGATCGGATGCATCCCTGAAGCTCCATTCGGGGGGTTTGCCGCCCGCGCCGGGTTCGTGGACGCGGGCGCAAGCACCGGGAAGGGCGCTCGACGTACTCGGGGTCGTGGCGGTCCTGGTCGGGCCGCCACCGGTGAGGCACAACGACCCGCAGCGGAGGATGATTCCGCCCCGTGCGCTCAACGGCCACGCGGCTGGGGCCGCGCCGGTCAGTCGGGCAGCGGGGCGAGGCTGCCGAGCAGGCGGGTGACGGCGATCTCGATGACCACCCGCTCCGGATTCGGGCGGGGCTGCCGGTAGCGCTCGGCGTACCGGCGTTCGGCCTCCGCCACCGCCTCCGGATCGGTCCGCAGCACCGCCCGCCCCTCCACCGTCAGCCACCACCGGCCGTCGACCTGGCAGACCGCCACCGGTGTGCCCTCAGGGCCGGCCGCGGCGACGTGCCGGGCCTTGGCCGAGGTGCCCGAGGTGATCACCCGGGCCAGCCCGGCCTCCGCGTCGAAGGTCACCCCCACCGGTACGACGTGCGGGGTGCCGTCGGCGCGCAGCGTGGTCAACGTGGCGAGGTGCCGTACCCGGAAGAACGCGTCGACCCGTTCGTCGCGTGGGTCCAACCGGTGGTCGCCCGCCATGTCCCGTCCCCTGTCCTGAAGATCCGGGCCGGATGTCCGGCCCGCCCGATCATGACACGGGGCGGCGGAGCCGGTCCGGCTGCGGCGGGAAGTCCTGATCGCCGGTCAGCAGCCCCTGGGCGCGGCGCCGGTGGACCAGCCGGGTGAGGAAGATCAGCGCACCGGCGAGCACGCCCAGATCGTCCAGGTAGATCGGGTCGGGGAGCAGGTCCACCGGGGAGATCGTATAGATCAGCGCGCCGTAGAACGCCACCTTGCCGCCCACCCCGAGGGCGCCGAGCATCCGCCGGACGCGGACCACCCGGACCGCGAGCAGCACCGCGCCGACCAGGGCGGCGAGCAGCACCACTCCGGCGATCACCAGCAACCACGTGCGGTCCATACCGTCACGCTAGCCGAGCCCGGCCGGCTCCGCCCGCCGTCACCAGGCGGCGACCGCCGCCCGTCCCGCGGGCCGACCGGAGGTCACCGGGGTCAGGTCCCGGGTGTTCCCGTCCACCGTCCGCCGGGCCGCCGGGCCCAGGTCACCGGTGGTGTCGGCCGCCCGCCGCAGGTCGGCGAGGAGCGACACCGGCTCGGCTTCCGGCGTACGCCCGGCCGCCCGCAGGGCCTCCTGGCGGAGGCTGCGCGCCGCGGCGGCGGCCAGTTCGGCGGCCCGCCAGGCGGCCTGCTCGCGCTCGTGCGCCCTGCGGTGCCGGGCGAGCTGGTTGTCCAGCACGGCCCGCCGCAGCACCAGCTCCTGCTCGACCGGGTGCAGCCGCGGGTCCCAGCCGTTGCGGTGGGCGAGGGCGTCGGCCAGCTGCTCCGCCGAGAGCTCCCGCCGCTCGTGGGCCTCCCGGGCGACCCGGTGCAGGAAACGCTCCCGCTCGACGTACTCGGCGGGGGTCCGGGTGGTCTGCGGCAGCGGCATGGCGGCGGCGGCGTCGAGCCGGCGGACGCCCGCCTCCGCCTCCTGGGTGGCCTGCCACGCCGCCTCCACCTCGTCCTGCGCGGCCAGCCACTCGGTGCGGCGGCGCTCGGCGGTGGTGGCGGCCCGGTCGGCGGCCACCGTGATCTCCTCGGCGTACCTGTCGAGTTCCCGCTTCTCCGCGGCGAACTCCAACGTGCTGGGCATGGCCGCGCCGCGGATCCGGCCGGCCACCACCGAACGGAAGCGGGACGGTCGGACGACCAGCCCGGCCACGGCGATCGCCGGGACCACGAGCAGGGCAAGCCAGATGACGGCGGCCTGGGGGACGTCGAGCATGACGGAGGAGAGCACGGTCTGCATCACCAGCACCTAACGGTGGGAACGATGTGGACGGAAGGTCGGGTACCCGGTCGGCGGGTTCGGCACACGGGCCACGGCGCGGCGACGTACGCGTGCCGGGGTGGCGGTCCGGCGCGGCCGAGCGGGCGCCGGGAGTTGCCGCTGCTCAGCGCGGCGGAGGGCCCCGCCGGCCGACGGAGTCCCGGCCGGGTTCGGTCGACGGCGCGACGACCGGCGAAGGGTGGGGCGCCCGGGCGTCGGCGGACCGGTCGACGGAGGCGACGACCGGCGGCGCGGGCTGCACGGCGGCGAGCGGCGCGTGCCGGTCGGACCCGGACGGGTCGACGGTGGTGGCCGGGGCGGACCGGGCGGCTGCCGACGTGGAGGCCACGGGCAGGGTCGCGCCGGCGTCCGGGGACGGGTGCGCGACGGCGGTCGCCCAGAGGCTCGGGGAGGCCGTCCTGGTCTCCGGCATGCCGGCGCCGAACGGGCCGCCGAGGCCGGCGGCGAGGACCAGGGCGGCGATCGCCAGCCGGGTGAGGCTGCGCAGCGAGCGGAGCGTCGCCGGCCAGTGGGGGCGGGCGATCGCTACGGGCAGCACGGGTCCAACCTATCGTCCGGTCCGGTCGACCGCAGCTCGGCGAGGTCGGCGAGGCCGTGACCGCCCTCACGTCGAGCACTGTGGACCGACCGGTGTCGTCGCGCCCGGACCCTCCCCGCCACCTGCGGCGAAGCGTGGCTTCCCGGCCCGTGCTGCGGCCCGTTGATCTTGGTGGGGCGGGGGTTCAGGGGGAGAGTGGGCGATGGCCCGCCCCGGGGTGCGGGGCGGGCCATCGAGGCATGTCGGGTCGTCGGTCAGCGGTCGGTGCCGAGCACCGGCGGGGCGCCGGCCTCGCCGTCCTGCCAGACCATCTCGTCCTCGGTCAGCCAGGTGAGCCGCTCGTCGGTCTCACCCTCGTCCTGCCCGCCCCGGCCACCGAGCACCCCCGGCCGCCCGGCCCCGGCGCGGCCGCCGTTGCCGACGCCCATCCCGGACCGGCCGGCCTCGCCACCGAACGCGCCCGAGCGACCCGGACCGCCGCCGGTCGCCCGGCCGGCGGTGAGCCGGCCGCTGCCGGCCGCGGAACGGCCCTCGGCGCCGAGACCCGCGCCGGCCCGGCCGGCCGCGAGTCGACCGCTGCCGGCCGCCGAACGTCCCTCCGCGCCGATGCCACCGGCGCCCGCGCGGGTCGGCACGGACGTCGCGGGCCGCGCCGACCCGGCCAGCGCGCCGGTGCCGAGCACCCCGCCGACCGCGGCCGCCGTCGCGCCGCCCCCGAGGAGCAGGCCGCTGCCGCCCCCGGACGGGGTGGTGACCGTGCCGGCCGGCTGACCGGCGCCGCCGGTGAGCAGGCCGGAGGCCGCGCCCGGCTGGACCCCGGCGAGCGAGGTGCCGCCGGGCTCGGTGCCGGTCACGCCGCCGCCGCCACCGATCGGGTCGACGACCGCGCCCGCCGTGCCGGACGGGACCGCGCCGACGGAGTAGCTGCCGGAGTGGGAACCGCCGCCGGCGCCGCCGGTGGGGGAGAACCCGGAGACCGAACCGGTCGGGCTGGTGCTGCGGCTGCCGCCACCGCCCGAGCCGCTGCCCAGGGCGGAGACCGAGCCGACGCCGCCGACCCCGCCGATCCCGGCCGCCGCGACGGCGGACCCGGTCAGGCTGCCCGGCATCTCCGGGTGCGGCGGCGGGGGCGGGAGCATCCGACCGTACGCGGAGGTGTCGTAGCCGGCGGCCAGCTCGGCCACCACCTGCACCATCCGCTGCCGGGCCCGCTCCTGCTCGGCCTTGTCCTGCTCGTGGCCCATCAGGCCGCCGACCACCGCGCCGGCCACCCCGAAGACCGCGCCGCCCCGGACCGCACCGGAGATCGTCCGGTCGTTGTCGTCGGTGGCCTCCGGGCTCTCGGCGACCTGCTGAGCCGTGGCCAGGTGGCCGGACATCAGCGACAGCGCCCGGTGCACGTCGGCCATGCCGTCGGAGAGGGCCCGCGAGTAGTCGACCACCAGCCCCAGCCGGGCCTGGAACTCCAGCGCGGCGGTGCCCGTCCAGCTGTTGCTCAGCTTGTCGAGGTCGGCGCCCAGCTCCCGGGCGAGGCCCTCGACGATGTCCCTGGCGGCGGTCCACTGGGCGGCCAGGGTCTCCACCTGCCCCGGGTCGCCGGCCTTGACGGCGTCGTACAGCTCGCGGTGGCTGGCGTGCTGGTAGCGGCTGGCGTAGTCAGACACCCTGATCCTCCCCCGCCCCGCCCAGCGCCGCGTCCACACCGCTGAGCGCCTGGATGATCTCGGCGGCGTTGGCCGCGTTGCGCTCCTCGGCCGTCCGGTAGTTGGTGATGATCGTGTCGGTCGCCGCGTCGGCGGCAGCCACGGCCAGCCGGAGCCGGTCGACCTGCGTCACGTAGTGCACCAGCACGTCGCCGTAGCGGTCCGCGTTGTCACCCGCGTCGGCGAAGCGGCCGAGGGCCGGCGGGCGGCCCGCGCCAACACCGAGCTTCCTGAGCGTGGCCTCGGCCTCGGCCAACCGGCCCGCCAACCGTTGCTTGAAGTCCTCAAGGGACAGTACGTCGACTGTCGTACGCCCGGTCATGGCTGCATCCCCGTAGTCATCGTCGATAACCGTTGCCCAGGCTCAGGTTAGTCGACCCGGACCAACCGGGGCGACCCGTCGACCGTCGAGACCCGACGGTGCGGCCGCCCTGGTCGGCCCGATGCTGCGGTCAGCCGCCGGAGCCGTCCCGAGTGACCGAGGGCGACGGACTCTCCGGCCCGGGTGAGCGGCGCCCGGAGGGCTCGAAGAAGGTCCGGGCGGCCACCCGGTCCAGGGTCGGCCCGGTCGGCACGAGAGCGAGCAGGGACGCCGGAACGGTCAGCGGGGTCACCCCGGCGTAACCCAGCGCGGCCATCGCGTCCCCACCGCGGGTGCCCAGCGGATGGCGTACGCCCTGCGAGCTGATCAGGTAGACGGTCGAGCCGGCGGCCGGCTCGCCACCCTCCCCGGAGCCGGCCGCGGCCCGGACCAGGACGCCCTTGCCGCCGGGGAGCACCACCCGGTCGGCGGTCCGTACCGGGTCGCGGGTGCCCTGCCGGACCGCCCGGTCCTCCTCGCTCGGCGGGGTCAGCTCGGCCGGCGGACGGTCGAACGCCTCCACCGTCGTGCGGGGCGGCCCGCCGTCCGGGCCCTGCCGGTAGGTGGCGCAGAGCACCGTCTCGCCCGACCGCGCCGGTTGCATGGCGGGCATCCGCGCCGGCATCCCCGGCGCCTCGAGCGGCTTGCGGACCAGCAGCTTGCCGGCGAGGTCCGGGGTGATGTCGGTGATCCGACCGCCGTCGCCGAGGAGCAGCAGCGCGGTCACCTCGCCGATCGACACCAGCCCCTCCCGGGTCAGCACGTAGTGGCTCCCGGCGGCCCGGAACACCTGGCCGATCTCGGCCGGGCCGTCGCCGACCGCCAGCCCGCTGCGCTCGCCGTCCCCGTCGACCCGCGGCGCCTTGAGCACCGGCCCGGCCGGCACCGCGTTCAGCAGCTGCTCGCCGACGTCCAGGGTGGTCGTGCCGGTGATGCCCAGCGCGGCCACCGACGTCTCACCGCCGGCCAACTGGAGGCGGGAGTTGTTGGTGATCAGGTAACGCTTCCCGCCGGTGGTCGCCAGCACCGCCCGGTCGGTGAGCGGGGTGCCGCCCGGCAACGGCCGGTCGATCAGCAGCTGGGTGGTCGGGTGGCGGGGGTCTGTCGGGTCGGGCACCGTGCAGACCGACCAGGGGAGGCCGACCAGCGACTTCGGGTCCGGCAGATCGTCCGGGGCGCCGACGATGCCGACCGTACGACCACGCGGCCGGTCCTCGATGGAGGCCCGGGACATCGTCCGCACCTCGACGTCCGGCTTGTCGAGGATCAGCCGGGCCGAGGCGTAGTTCAACGTCGGGTGCAGCCGGCCCTCGACGAAGACGTACGTCGCGCCGGTCTCCCGCTCGATCACCAGGGTGTCCGCGGCCAGCGGGGCGGCGTTGCCGGTGAGCTGCCCGTACGCCCCGGCGCCGCCGAGCACGACGGCGGCCGCCAGCACGCTGCCCAGGACGGCCAGGCCGAGCCGGCGCATCGGCAGATTGTTGGTCTCCGGGTCGCCGGAGAGCACCGCCGAGACGATGCGGCGGGTGACGAACCGGTACGCCTGCACCTGATCGCGGCGGGTCCGCATGAGTAACCTCCGGCCGGGGGTGGATCCGCGGCACCGAAGGTCTCGTCGGCGTCGCGGGCTTCCCTACGATAAGGGGCCGCAGGCGGGTCATCGGGACCCCTGCCGTCCCCCGCGGCGACAGCTCCGGCGGACCACCCGCCCCGTCCAGAGAGGACGCCCAGCGATGATGCAGGTCCAGGCGCCGCCCGGCGGTACGACCACCGCCACCGCCGACCCTCCGGCGCCGGCCGCCGCCCGGCGGGCCCGGGGGCGGATCGGCCCGGTGGTGGTGGGGCAGCTGGTGGCGGTCGAGCTCTGCGCGCTCGCCGCCGGCCTGGCCCTCGGCGGCCCGACCTGGCTGCTCGGCCTGGTCGGGGTGCTGGCCGCGCTCGGGGTGCTGGCCACCTTCGCCCGCCGCGGTGGCCGCTGGTGGCACGAGGACCTGCTGCTGCGCCGGAGCCTGCGGCGGCGCCGGCAGGGCGCCCGGGCGGCGCTGGCCGGCGGCACGGAGGACGTCCGGTTGGCCGCGCTGGCGCCGGAGCTGACGGTGGTCGAGCTGACCGAGCGGGGCACCCGGCTCGGCGTCGGGCAGGACGCGCGGGGCTTCTTCGCCGCGGTGGCGCTGGTCGGCCGCGCCGACGTCGGGGGCGGCTCGGTGGAGGCGCCGGCCGTGGACCGGGCGCTGCGGGTGCTGGCCGAGTTCACCGGCCCGGTCACCGCCACCCAGGTGGTGTCGCACACCCTGGTCTGGTACCCGGTGCCGGGCGGTCCGCCGGCGGCGCACCGCACGGTCTGGGTGGCGCTGCGGCTCTCGGTGGCCGACGCCCGGGCGGAGTCGGTGAGCCGGGGCGGCGGGCTGCGCGGCGTGCATCGCACCGTGGCGGCCGGGGTCGGCCGGCTGGGCAAGGTGCTCACCGCGGCGGGCCTGCCGCACCGGGTGCTCGGCCGGGACGAGCTGCGCGCGGCGGTGGTCTCCGCGGCCGGTCTGGACCTGGCGCCGGAGCCCCCGGCGGAGACCTGGACGGGGCTGCGCGGCGGCGGCTGGACCCAGCGCTGCCTGGCCCTGCGGACCCGGCCGGGCACGCCGCTGGCACCCCTGGTGGACGCGGTGACGGCGACCTCCGCGCCCTCGCACACGGTGGCCGCGACGGTGCCGCCGGGCGGCCGGCGGGTCCAGCCCCTGCTGCGGGTCGCCGCCACCGACAACCACGTGGACGCCCTGGTCAAGGCGGTACGCGAGGTGGCCCGCCGGGCCGGGGCGCCGACCCGGCCGCTGGACGGGCAGCACGCCCCCGGGGTCTACGCCACCGCCCCGGTGGCGGCGCCGTCGCCGGCGACGGTCAGGGCCGCAGGTTGACGATCCAGCCGTACAGGCCGCAGACCCAGACGGCCAGCGGCACCAGGGAGACGATCACCAGGATCTCGACGATGTCCAGCATCCGGCCCCAGAGCGGGGAGATCGGCTTGCCGGCCACGGTGAGCCCGTAGATCAGGCTGACCACCGCGGCGAGCAGCAGCCCGCCCAGCACCACACCGAGCCGGGTGCCGAGGCCGCCGGCGGTGAACGTGGCCCAGCCGGCCAGCACCAGGCCGGCGGTGCCGGCGAGCAGGACGGGGGTGCGCTGGGCGCGTCCGACGAACGGGCGGGCCCGCAGCAGCGACAGCACGGCCAGCACCAGGCAGAGCAGCACGGCCGGCAGCCGCCCGTCCACGGCCAGCACCAGCTCGCCGCCGAGCACCAGCAGGGCCACCGTCCAGAGCAGACCGGTGAGGAACTGGTCGGCGCGTTCGCTGAGCCGCAGCACCTGCCGGCCGTCCACGGTCTCGGCGTCGGTCTTCAGGTCGTCCGGGCCGGTCGGGATGGACGGCACCGGCAGCCGGGCCAGCCGGTACGCGGCCATCGGCAGCATCGGCAGGGTGCCGAACGCCACCGTCGCCACGATCGCCGCCGCGGCCGCGGGGGTGGCCCCGAACACCGGGCAGACCACCGCGCCCAGGGCCACCGCCGCGCCCACCGAGGTGGCGCCGACGAAGAGCGGCAGCCGGTCGCCGACGGCCAGCGCGGCCAGCGCGCCGAAGACCGCCACCGCCGTCGCGGCGAGCAGGACGTGCGCGCTGGCCAGCTCGCCCAGGGTGCGGTCGCCGGCCAGCACCAGCAGGCCGCCGACGGCGGCGAAGCCGGTGCCGGCCAGGCCAAGCAGGGCGCCGGTCCGGCTGTCCCCGGCGGCCCGGGACAGCACCGCGGCGCCCACCAGCAGGGCGACCGCGACCAGCAGCGCGGCCAACGCGCCGGGCAGCTGCGGCGGTCCGGCGAAGAGCGTCGCCGCCGCACCGGCGGCCAGGGTCACACCGGTGAAGAGCACCGAGAAGGAGCGGGTGGTGTCGACCTGCCAGGCGCCCGGCCGCTGGTTGGTGGCGGTGGCCACCGCGTCCACCACGTCGTCGAAGACGATCTCGGGGGCGGCGGCCGCGCGGGGATTGAAGTAGAGCACCTCGCCGTCGCGGATGCCGAGCTGGGTGGGCGTACGCCCGCCGTCGAGCGGTGGGCCCCCGAGCCGGGCCAGGCTCCACCCGCCGTGCCGGACCCCCTCGTCGGCCAGGTCCTCGCCGGCGTAGCGGAGCAGCGTCGGCAGCAGGTCGGCGAGCGGGACGTCCGACGGCAGGGCGAGGTCCATCCTGGTCCGGGGGGCCACGACGGTGATCCGGCTCAGCCCGCCGGTCGCGGTCTTCGTCGCCACTGTGGCCTCCTCGTGCTCGCCTACGATCCACCCGACCGGCGGCGTCCGCCCCCACGGGTCCACGACGCCCCCGGGAGATTACCTACGATGGCGGTCGCACAGGTTGCCCACCCGACGACTCGCCGGCCGTTGGCCGACCACGATCAGGGCCGCTTCTGGGGAGGAGACAGCCGTGAGCACGGTGGTGTTCCGTCGGCTTCCACGTCAACCGGGGCCCGCGCTGCCGCGCGGCGAGGTGCTGCTGGAGTCCCCACCGGAGTTGCCCGAGCAGACGCCGCGCAGCATGGGGCAGATCCTGATGATCCTGCCGATGATGTGCGGGGTCGGCGCGATGGCCTTCCTCTACGCCGGCAAGGGCGGCGGGATGATCACGTACGTCGCCGGTGGCCTGTTCGGCGTCTCCATGCTCGGCATGGCGCTGGGCACCCTCGCCGGTGGCAACAACGACAAGGCCGAGCTGAACGCCGAGCGCCGCGACTACATGCGCTACCTGGCGCAGATGCGCAAGCGCACCCGGCGCGCGGCCGAGCAGCAGCGGGCCGCGATGGCCTGGCGGCATCCGGAGCCGGACGCGCTCTGGTCGATCGCGGCGTCCCGCCGGCTGTGGGAGCGGCGGACCACCGAGGACGACTTCGGCGAGGCGCGGATCGCGCTCGGCCCGCAGCGCCTGGCCGTGGAGATCGTCCCGCCGGAGACCAAGCCGGTGGAGGACCTGGAGCCGATGAGCGCGATCGCGCTGCGCCGCTTCGTCCGGGCCCACTCGACAGTGCCCGACCTGCCCACCGCGCTGTCGCTGCGGGCGTTCAGCCGGATCGTGCTGCGCGGCGACCGGGAACCGGTGCTCGACCTGACCCGCGCCGCCCTCGGCCAGCTGGTCACCTTCCACGCCCCGGACGACCTGCACGTGGTGGTGGTCGCCGCACCGGACCGGCAGGCCGCCTGGGACTGGGTGAAGTGGCTGCCGCACGCGCACCACAGTGGTCGTACCGACGCGGCGGGGGCCCGCCGGCTGGTCTTCGCCAGCCTCGCCGAGGCCGAGGAGTCGCTGGCCGGCGAGCTCTCCGGCCGGCCCCGGTTCGCCCCGGAGGCGAAGCCGCTGACCACCGCCCCGCACCTGGTCGTGGTGGTCGACGGCGGGGAGCTCTCGCCGACCTGCCAGCTGATGGGGCCGGGCCTGCTCGGCGCGACGGTGGTGGACCTCTCCGGCACCGTGCCCCGCGACGCCGGCCGCTGGCTGCTCTGCCTCGACGCCGGCGACGGCAGCTCGCTGGAGCTGGTCCGGGGCACCAGCTCCAGCCGGCTGGGCCGCCCGGACCGGCTCGACGCGTCGGCCGCCGAGGGGCTGGCCCGGCAGATCGCGCCGTACCGGCTCTCCCAGCAGCAGACCACCAGCGAGGAGCCGCTGGCCCGGAGCATGGAGCTGCCCGACCTGCTCGGCGTCTCCGACGCCGCCGCGGTCGACGTCCGGCAGACCTGGCAGCCGCGCGGGCACCGGGACCGGCTGCGCATCCCGCTCGGCGTGGGACCGGACGGCAACGTCGTGGAGCTGGACTTCAAGGAGTCCGCGCACGAGGGCATGGGACCGCACGGCCTGGTGATCGGCGCGACCGGCTCCGGCAAGAGCGAGCTGCTGCGTACGGTGGTGGCCGCGCTGGCGGTCACCCACTCCTCCGAGGAACTGAACTTCGTCCTGGTGGACTTCAAGGGCGGTGCGACGTTCGCGTCGCTGGACGCCCTGCCGCACACCAGCGCGGTGATCACCAACCTCTCCGACGAGCTGCCACTGGTGGACCGGATGCGGGACGCGCTGGCCGGCGAGATGAACCGCCGCCAGGAGGTGCTGCGGGCCGCCGGCAACTACGTCTCCCGCTACGAGTACGAGAAGGCCCGGGCCGCCGGTGAGCCGCTGGACCCGATGCCCAGCCTGCTGATCATCTGCGACGAGTTCAGCGAGCTGCTCGCCGCGAAGCCGGACTTCATCGACCTGTTCGTGATGATCGGCCGGCTGGGCCGGTCGCTCGGCGTGCACCTGTTGCTGGCCTCGCAGCGGCTGGAGGAGGGCAAGCTGCGTGGCCTGGACACCCACCTGTCGTACCGGATCGGCCTGCGGACCTTCTCCGCGGTGGAGAGCCGGATCGTGCTCGGGGTGCCCGACGCGTACGAGCTGCCCAGCGCGCCGGGGCACGGGTACCTCAAGACGGACACCAGCACGATGCTGCGGTTCCGGGCCGCGTACGTCTCCGGGCCGTACCGGGCGCCGGGGCAGACCGCCGCGGTGACCCGGGCCGCCGTGCAGCGCCGGATCGTGCCGTACGGGGTGGACTTCGTTCCGGTGCGCTCGGCCGAGCTGCCGGTGGAGACCGCGCCGGAGCCGGAGCAGCCGGCCGACGGCAAGGCGGTCGCCATGCTGGACGTGCTGATCGAGCGGCTCACCGGCCAGGGGCGCCCGGCGCACCAGGTCTGGCTGCCGCCGCTGGCCGAGCCGCCGGGGCTGGCCGAGCTGCTGGGCCCGCTGGCCGTGCATCCGAGCTTCGGGCTGTGCACCGCCAACTGGCCGGGCCGGGGCCGGCTCACCGTGCCGGTCGGGGTGGTGGACCGCCCGTACGAGCAGCGCCGGGACCCGATGATGGTGGAGTTGGCCGGCGCGGGCGGCAACGTGGTGGTGGTCGGCGCGGCGCTCAGCGGCAAGAGCACCATGCTGCGATCGCTGATCGCCTCGCTGTCGCTGACCCACACCCCGCGCGAGGTGCAGTTCTTCTGCCTGGACTTCGGCGGTGGGGCGCTGCGCAGCCTGGACGGGCTGCCGCACGTCTGCGGGGTGGCCGGCCGGCGGGACACCGAGGCGGTCCGCCGGACCGTGGCCGAGGTGGTGGCGATCCTGGACGACCGGGAGGCCCGGTTCGCGCAGTACGGCATCGACTCGATGGCCGGCTACCGCCGCCGTCGGGCCGCCGGGGAGTTCGCCGACGACCCGTTCGGGGACGTCTTCCTGGTGGTGGACGGCTGGGGGACGCTGCGCCAGGAGTACGAGGAGCTGGAGCAGACCATCACCACGCTGGCGAACCGGGGCCTGGGCTTCGGCGTGCACGTGGTGGTCACCGCGACCCGCTGGGCGGAGATCCGGATCAACCTGCGGGATCTGCTCGGCACCAGGCTGGAGCTGCGCCTCGGTGACCCGGCCGAGTCGGAGCTCGACCGGCGGGCGGCGGCGAACGTGCCGGAGAAGTCCCCGGGCCGGGGCCTGACCCGCGACAAGCTGCACTTCCTCACCGCGGTCTCGCGGATCGACGGGCGGCGGGACATCGAGGACCTGACCGAGGCGTCGGTGGCGCTGGCCCGGCACGTGGCGGAGAACTGGCCGGGCCGGCCGGCGCCGAAGGTGCGGCTGCTGCCGCGCCGGCTGTCCCTGACGGAGCTGGCCCGGGTGGTCGACCGGTCCGCACCGGGCCTGCCGATCGGGGTGAACGAGTCGGCCCTGGCGCCGGTCCACCTGGACCTGGCCGGCGAGCCGCACCTGACCGTCTTCGGCGACGCCGAGTGCGGCAAGACGAACCTGCTGCGGCTGGTCGCCCGGCAGATCGTGGACCGCTACACCCCGGCCCAGGCCCGGCTGGTGATCGCCGACTACCGGCGTGGCCTGCTCGGTGCGGTGGAGGGCGACCACCTGCTCGACTACGCGCCGTCGAACCAGGTGTTCGCCAAGGGGCTGGCGTCGATCCGCAGCGCCCTGCAGAACCGGTTGCCCGGCCCGGAGGTGACCACCGCGCAGCTGCGCGACCGCAGCTGGTGGAAGGGTCCGGAGCTCTACATCCTGGTGGACGACTACGACCTGGTGGCCTCCGGTGGCAACAATCCGCTCAGCGCCCTGCACGAGCTGCTGCCGCAGGCCCGGGACATCGGCCTGCACCTGATCGTCACCCGCCGGGTGGGCGGGGTGGCGCGGGCGCTCTACGAGCCGGTGCTGCAACGCCTGCGCGAGCTGGATTCGCCGGGGCTGCTGATGTCCGGCAACCGGGAGGAGGGCGCCGTCCTCGGCACCCTGCGGCCGACCCCGCAGCCGCCGGGGCGCGGGGTGCTGGTCCGCCGTCGGGACGGTCAGCAGCTGATCCAGACCGCCTGGGTGGACCCGGGCTGAGGCGGTCCCGCCGGTCGCCGGGAGTGGTCCCGGCGACCGGCGTACGCCTTGCCGCACAAAGGTTCCGGTCGCGTCCTATGTGCCCGGTTAGAGCCGGCTGGTCAACCGTCCGGACGGGACCGGACAGGGCTGCGCGGCGTGGACACGGTGGGCTACCGTCTGCATGAGAATTGTCCGTCGGTGGGGTGGCTTGCCTTGCCGCGGGGGAGGGCGCGGCAGTTTTCCGCCGCCACAACGATGACGGAAGGGTGTGAAGCATGGCGTTCGAGGTCGAAGCATCGACTCTGCATCAAGCCGCGAGTGACGTGCGCTCCACGCGCAGCGAGGTCGACGGCGAGCTGAAGAAGCTGTGGAACGTGGTCGACGACCTGGCCATCGCCTGGAAGGGCCAGGCGTCCACTGGCTTCCAGTCGCTGATGACGCGCTGGAGCGAGGACACGACCAAGCTGCTGACGGCGATGGACAGCATCGCCGACCTGCTCGACAAGTCGGGTACGACGCACCAGGTCAACGACGAGGAGCAGCAGCAGATGCTGGACAAGTTCCACTCTGCTCTCAACCCGTGATCCGCAGCCAGGAGCAGAGGGAGGTAAAGCCATGATCAAGGTTGACTACGCGGTCCTCGAGAGCAGCAACCAGCAGATGCTGGCCATCTCGCGGACCATCGACGAGAAGCTGGACACGCTCCGGTCGATGCTCAGCAAGCTTCAGTGGGACGGCCAGGACCGGGCCGCCTACGAGCAGCACCAGGCGCAGTGGGACGCCGCCGTCCGGGACATCAACAAGATCCTGAACGAGATCGGTGGCGCTGTCGGTGTGGCGCGCGAGAACTACGTCAGCACCGAGATGAGCAACGCCAAGGTCTGGGGCAACTGAGATAATCGCCCGCGCGGCTCCGGTCCGGTCTGACCGGGCCGGAGCCGCGGTGCGTTGTCGGCCAGCCAGGTGGGAGAGCCATGGTCACGGGGAAGCGTCCACGAGGGGTGTCGCGGTCGGTCGCGGCCCTGGTCGCGGCGGTGCTGGCCGGGGCGTCCGCGCTGCTGGTGGCCCCCGCCCCCGCCCAGGCCTATCCGGTCCGCGACCAGCAGTGGTATCTGGACGCCCTGCGGGTGCCCGCCGCCCACGAGCTGACCCGCGGCCAGGGGGTCGTCGTGGCCGTGGTGGACAGCGGCGTGTACGCCGGCCACCCCGACCTGAAGGGCCAGCTGCTGCCGGGGCGCAGCTTCTATCCCGGTGGCCCGGCGAACGGCTGGTCCGACCCGGACAGGGAGAAGGGGCACGGCACCGCCGTCGCCGGGATCATCGCCGGCCGGGGCGGCGGTGACGGGACCCGGGAGCTGGGCATCGCCCCGCAGGCGCGGATCCTGCCGGTGGCGCTCGGCCCGAAGACCAGCCAGTGGGACGTGCTGGCCGGCGTCCGCTGGGCGGTGGACCAGGGCGCCGACGTGGTCAACCTCTCGCTCGGCGGTTTCGGCTCGAACGTCGACTCCACCCGCGCGGTGGAGTACGCGCAGAGCAGGAACGTGGTCGTGGTGGCCGGGACCGGCAACCGCAGCCAGGGCTTCGACGAGGTGGCGACCCCGGCGAACGTGCCGGGCGTGATCGCGGTGAGCGGCACGGACCGCTCGGGGAAGGTCTGGTCCGGTTCGGCGACCGGTCCGGAGACCGTCCTGGCGGCTCCCGCGGTGAGCATCATGGCCCCGCTCCCGCCGGGCGTGAACGGCAGCGCCTACGGCCTGAGCCAGGGCACCAGCTTCGCCACCGCGATCGTCTCCGGCGCCGCCGCGCTGGTGCGGGCCCGCTATCCGAAGCTGGACGCGGCCAACGTGGTGAACCGGCTGGTCGGCACCGCCCGGGACCAGGGCGCTGCGGGCCGCGACCCGGAGTACGGCTTCGGCTCCCTCGACCTGGTGCGCGCGTTGACCGCGACGGTGCCCACCGTCGAGGGCAACCCGCTGCTCGGCGCGTCGAAGAGCGGCACACAACCGTCGGCCGGCTCCCCGAGCCGCGCCGCGGACCGGCGGGACGACGGGCCGGCCCTGTCGTTCGGGGTGGCCGACGGCTGGGGGGCCGCCGTGCAGGTGGGGCTCTGCCTGCTCGGCGTGCTGGTGGCGGTCGCCGTGGTGGTGGCCCTGGTCGTGGCCAACCGCCGGGCGAGGCGACGGAAGGCGGCCGGTGCCGCGCCGGGCCACCATCCGCCGGCCGGGGTGCCGCCGGGCGTCGGCGGGGCACCCGGCCCCGGCCGGCCCACCGGCCCACCGGGTGGCTGGCATCCGTACCAGCACCGGCCGGTCGGTCAGCCGGCGCCACCGCGGCCGTACCCGCCGGGTGGGCCGGTGCCGCCCGCGCCACCGGCGGACCAGCAGCGTTGACAGGCACGTCGAGCACCGGGTTCGGGGGAGGAATCGGATGAGCGATCAGAACAACGGCGGTCCGGATCGGGTGGACGTGGAGCTGCCCGTCCCGCTGCCGGTCAGCCCGGTGCTGCCCGGGGCGCAGATCCGCGGGATCAGCTTCGACCGGATCACCGCCGACCAGGCGCAGGTCTCGGGCGAGCTGTCCGGTGGTCCGGGTGTCCGGACGGAGTGGGACGCGGCCAGCTTCGACTCGGCGGCCACCTGGCTGGAGTCGCACGGCGAGTACGTGCGGGGCCTCTCCACCAAGATGCACGTGATCGCCGAGCGGTTGGGCGGCGACGGCAAGGGCGGCGGACCGCTCGGCGGCTATCCGGCGGCGACCGAACTCCTCGGGCAGCACCGGGCCGTCCACGAGGGCACCAGGCGGAGCCTGGGCAAACTGGCCGACGACCTCTACGCGGCCGCGGAGGCGCTGCGCGCGGTCAAGCGCAACTACGAGACCGCGGAGGAGGCCAACGCCATGTCGGCCCAGCGGATGAACGAGCTCCTGCGCGGCACCGGGGGCCAGGGCGGGGGAGTCGACCGATGAGCGGTAAGAGCTGGGAGGAGATGGCCCGGGAGGTCCTCGTCGAGGGCAACCCGGCCGAGGTGCGCGGCGCCGCACTGGACTGGGAGGAGATCCTCCGTAACGTCGGGCAGGTGCGGGCCAGCCTGACGCAGAACGTCGGCGATCTGGGGCGGACGTGGAAGGGCCCGGCGTACGACGCGTTCAAGGGCCACGTCGACGGCCTGGTCAAGCAGATCGACGGCATGGTCGAGGCGGTGAGCGACCCGGGCGCCGGTCGGGTCGGGATCGTGCCCACGCTGGAGACGGCCGCCGCGCAGATCGAGAAGGCGCAGGCGGACATGCCGATCCCGGCGGCCTGCGTGGGTGACGTGCTGGCCGCCCGCAACGGCGAACTCACCCTGGGGGTGGGGTTCTTCGAGACGAAGGTTCGGGCCGACGTGCTGGGCAGTGCGCCGGTGGAGATGCTCGGCCAGCTGGGCGACTGGGTGACCGGCTGGTTCTCCGACCAGGAGGCCGACGCGCGCCGGGTCTACCAGGCGCTGGACGGTGGAGTCCGGGAGACGGCGGGCAGCGCCCCCCGGGGCGGGATCGACAGCATCGGCGACACGCCGCCGGCCCTGCCGCCGCCGCCGAGCCTGGGCGGTGGCGGCGGCGGTTCCGGGGTCGGTCCGATGCCGTCGGGCGGTCTCGGTTCGCCGGGCACCGGAGGCATCTCCGGCGGCGGCGTGCCGGGCGGGGTGGGTTCGGTGCCGGGCCTCGGCTCGGCCGACGGCTACGGCGGCGGGTCCGGGCTCACCGGGGTCGGCTCGGGTACCCACCCCGACCTCGGCGTCGGCGGTGGCGGGTACCCGTCGGGCGACCTCGGCGGGTTCGACCCGGGCACGGTCGGCGGCCACGTCCCGGCGGCCGGTGGCGGCGTCGGCACGGGTGGCGGCTACAGCACCGGGCTGGCCGGGGCCGCTCCGCTGCCCACCGGCTCGGCCGGTGGATTGGGCGGCGGCCTCGGTGGCGGTGTCGGCCTGGGCGGCGGCGCCGGTGCCGGCGCGGGCCTGAGCGGCGGGGGCGGCCTGGGCGGTGGCGCCGGCGCGGGCCTGCTGGCCGGGGGGATCGGTAGGCCGGTGAATCCGGGCCTGCCGCCGATGATGGGCGGTGGCGCGGCCGGCGCCGGTCGTGGCGGCGGTGGCCGGGGCGCGGGCGGACGGTTGGGCGCCGGCCGGGTCGGTGCGGGTGGCATGGGCGGCGGGATGGCGCCGGGCATGGGTGGCGCGGCCGGCGCCGGTGGCCGGGGCGCGGGGCGTGGCGCCGGTGCCGGGCGGGGCGTGATCGGCGGCGCCGGCGCGGGTACCGGCCGCGGTGGCACCGGCGCGGCCGGTGTCGGACCGGGCGCGGCCGGAGCGGGCGCCGGGCGTGGTGGCGGCGCGGCGGGACGCGGTGCCGGCGGAACGGGTGCCCGGGGTGCCGGCGGCCGGGGCGGCATGGCCGGCATGGGTGCCGGCGGTGGCGCCGGCTACGGCGAGGAGGAGCTGCCGCGCAACTCCTGGCTGGAGGAGGACGAGGACGTGTGGGGCGCGGACGGTGGCGGGGCACCCGGGGTGCTGCGCTGAGCCCTGTCCGGGCTCCGCTGCGGGCCACCGGTCACGCCGACCGGTGGCCCGTCGCCGTTCGCGGTTCCGGCGGGGTCAGCCGGTCGGGGCGGTGGGCCGGCGTCCGGGCCGCCAGCCGCGCCGCCGGCCGTGCGCCAGGACCGGACGGGAGACCAGCAGGAGCGCGGCGAGGAGCAGCCCGGCCAGGGCCACCCACAGGGCGACCGTGCGCTGCCAGGCCGTCGGGTCCTCCCGGGCGGCCGGCGCCGGCATCGCCCCGGGCGGCGGGTCGGCGCGTACGCCGAGCAGGCTGGTGACGGCCCGGTACGGGTCGACCACGCCGTACCCGATCTCGGTGTTCCTCCCCTCGGGCGGGCTGTCGGCGGTGCCGGTCAGCCGGGCGGTGACCTGGTCGGGGGTGAGGTCGGGCTGGGCGGCGCGGAGCAGCGCGACGACGCCCGAGACGTACGCGGCGGCGAAGCTGGTGCCGCCGTCGGGCTCGGGGAGGTAGCCGGCGCCCCGGGGGGCGGGGCCGATCAGGTTCAGCCCGGGCGCGGCGACGTCGACGTACTCGCCGCTGATCGAGGAGCCGACGTGTGCGCCCTCTTCGTCGACCCCGGCCACCGCGATCACCCCGGGATAGCTCGCCGGGTACGCCGGCAGGTCCCGCCGCTGCTGTTCGTTCGTGTTGCCGGCGGCGGCCACCACGACGACCTTCCGGCTCAGCGCGTAGCCGATGGCCTGCTCCAGCTCGGGCGTCGGCTCGGTCATCAGGGACAGGTTGATCACGTCGGCGTCGTGGTCGGCGGCCCAGCGGATCGCCTGCGCGATCTGACCGGGCAGCCCGGGGTCGCGGGTCTCGCCGGTGTCGGGGAGCACCCGCAGCGGCAGGATCGCGGCGTCCGGCGCGACGCCGGTGAACGGCGAGTCGGTGTCGTCCCGACCGGCGATGATCCCGGCCACGACGGTGCCGTGGCCGGCCTGGTCGCAGCGGCCCTGCCGTTGCGGGAGACCGCTGAAGTCGCGTCCCTCGCGGACCCGGCCCTGCAACGTGGGGTGGCTCGCCGACACCCCGGAGTCGATCACCGCGACGGTGACACCGGCGCCGCGGGTGATCGGCCAGACCGCCTCCGGCTTCAGTCGGCCCAGCGCCCACGGCCGTTCGGTGGGGGCGGGACCACCGGTGGGCCCGCAGGTGGGCGCCGGGGCGGCGAGGACCGGCGCGGCGAGGGCCGGGGTGGCGAGAGCGGGCGCGGCGAGGGCCGGGGTCGGGGTGGCGCAGAGCGCGCCGAGCAGGACCGCGGCGGCTCCACACAGGACGGACCAGGGGCGGACGTCCCGGTTCGACGGAAGCCGGGCCGGTGGGGAGCTCTCGCGCACGAGGTGAGGTTACCGCCGACGGGCCGGCGCCGGGGTCACGGGCGGGGTGTGCCGGCCATCGTGGAGGGTGGGCAGGTCAGCCGGCGTCGGGCCGCTCGACGGCCGGCACCGGGGTGAAGAGGGCGAGCAGGTCACCCACCTGGCGGTCGTTCTCGGCGGGGTGGCGGAAGTGGCCGCTCGGGTTGACGGTGTACTCGTTGCGCCGGCCCACCCGGGTGCGCTGGAGGTAGCCCTCGGCCTCCAGGTCGGCGACGATCGCCTGGGCGGCCCGCTCGGTGACCCCGACCTCGTCGGCCACGTCGCGCAGCCGGGCGGTGGGGTTGCGGGCGATGGCCAGCAGCACGTGCCCGTGGTTGGTGAGGAACGTCCAGTTCCGGGCGCTTCCGTTCTCGCCAGCTGTCGTCGCCATCCCGCCATGGTAGGGCCTACCGACGGAAGAGGTCGGGGTGCCGCCGCCGGGGCCGGGCGACGGCGACACCTGAAATCCGTATCACGAAATCTTGACGGGCTTTGCGCTGCGTGTGACGGTGGATGCTGGCCGCCTCCGTCGCCGGCCGAGTGACCCGCGTACGTGAGGGACGAGGTGAGGCGAATGCCGTGGAGCAGCCCGGAGCGCGCGCTCGACGAACTGCGGGCCGGTAACCGCCGGTTCGTCGCCGGTGCGCCGTACCACCCGAATCAGGACGCCGACCGGCGGGCCGCCGTGGCGGGGGGCCAGGACCCGTTCGCGGTGATCCTCGGCTGCTCCGACTCCCGGCTGGCCGCCGAGATCATCTTCGACCGCGGCCTGGGTGATCTCTTCGTGGTCCGCACCGCCGGGCACACCGCCGGTCCCGAGGTGCTGGGCAGCGTCGAGTACGCGGTCTCGGTCCTGCACACGCCGCTGGTCGTGGTCCTCGGTCACGACTCCTGCGGGGCGGTGCAGGCCGCCCGGCAGGCCGTCGCCACCGGCACCCAGCCGCCCGGGCACCTGGGCGCCGTGGTGGACGCCGTGCTGCCCAGCCTGCGCCGGGCCGCGGAGGCGGGCGTCGAGGAGATCGACGAGATCGTCGACATCCACATCGCGCAGACCGTGCAGGCCCTGCTCACGAACTCCGCCACCCTGGCCGAGGCGGTGGCCGCCGGCCGGTGCGCGGTGGTCGGCATGTCGTACCGGCTGAGCGCCGGCGAGGCGCGCACGGTGGCCGAGGTGGGGACCGGCGGGACGGCCGCGGTGCCCGCCCAGGCCGGCCCGGTCGGCCAGCCGACGGCCTGAGGCCGACCCGCCGACGACGCGGGCCGCCCCGCCGGACGGCGGGACGGCCCGGTGGTACGCGGGCACACGCGCTACAGCAGCGACACGTGCACGTGGTCGGTGTGGTTGGACGGGCCGCTGTACGACTTCCAACCGGTCGCCGGGAACCAGATCTGCCGGTTCCAGATCACGTAGTAGATGCCGAGCCGGTCCGCGTTGCGTAGCAGGAACGCGGCGAGGTTGTTGCCGTACGTGCGGGTGTCGTCGTTGTGCCACGGGCTGAACCCGCTGTCCTGCAACGACCAGTCGCAGGCCCGGCCCTTCGGGTGCTCCCACGGCCCGCCGGGGCGGTAGCAGCCGACGAAGCGGTCGAAGCCGGCCCGCTTGACCTCCTTGTACATGTGCAGCGTCCGGGGCGTGATGCAGCCGGAGGTGGTGGGGTCGTCCTCGCTGCACGACTCGCGCCGCCACTCCCCGTCGGAGCTGCGGCCGGGCGCGACCCGGGCGACCGGTGAGGTCTCGGCGACCAGGCCGCCGGTGAAGCCCTCGCCGCCGACCAGCTCCAGCGACTTCTCCGCCTCGCTGCGGCGCTTGGCGATGATGTTCGTCTGCCGCTGCTGCTCGCGTACCTCGGCGTCGAGGCGCAGCTTGGCCTCCTCGGCCTTGCGCTTGGCCTCGGTCACCTCGGCGAGCTTCTGCTCGTTGACCATGTTGATCTCGTCGAGCACGGCGGCCCGCTTGACGAACGAGTCGGGGGTGTTGCTCTCCAGCAGCACGGCCACCGCGCCGATCCGGCCGGTCTTGTACGACGCGGCGGCGATCTGACCCACCTGCGGGGTGAGCCGGTCCAGCTCGTTCTGCGCCCGGCGTACCTCCAGGGAGAGCGCGAGCTGCTTCTTCTTGGACTTCGCCAGCTGGGCCTTGGCCTTGAAGTAGCCCCGGTTGGTCTGCTCCAGCACGTCGTTGAGCAGCGGCGGGTCGTCGTCCTCCTCGTGCCCCGATGGCTTGGGGGTGGACGGTGCGGCCGTAGCCGGCAGCGGGCCGGTGACGATGCTGAGCGCGGTGAGCACGGCCACCACCGGTGTCAGCCAGCGGCGCAGGGGTGCCGTCACAGTGTTCCCTTCCCTCGACCGCCGACCGGGTTAGCTGACGGATTCGGGACGGAAGTTGCCCCGGCCGCTCGCGCGGCTTCACCCCAGATACCTGGTTCCCCGGTTCGCCGTACGGCGATTTGGCGGTGGCACCGCAGGCGCCGCAGCGCGCCTTCGTCGGTGACCGGCAGCGAGGTTACCCGAGAGCCGGGCATGCGAGCTACGTCCGGAACCCGACCAAAACCGTTATTTCGCAGTAGCGATCGGTAACCAGTGACACGTTTATCAACGGTGGTGGCGTAATCGGTCACGCTGCGCAGTGTCACCATGTGTCGTCCGTACTCCTCTCCGGATCGTGCCACCGGGCGGGGGCCGGGGCGGTGGGGGTGCGCGGCGCGCTCAGCGCCTCCAGCGCGACCGCGCGGTCGGCGGCCGGCCGGCGGGCCTCGGATGTGGTGTCGGCGGGGTCGCCGGCGCCCCGGCCGGCGGTGGTCACCAGGGCGGCCAGGCCGGTGGTGAGCGGGACCGCCGCGATCAGGCCCAGCGTCGCCACCGCGCTGCGGACGATCTCCTGGGCCATGAACTCGCTGGTGAGGATCTGGCCGACCGGGCGGGAGTCGGCGACCAGCAGGAGCAGCAGCGGCAGCGAGGCGCCCGCGTACGCCAGCACGATCGTGTTGACCGTGGAGGCGATGTGCGCCCGACCGACCCGGGTGGCCGCCCGGTAGAGCTGCCGGCGGGACAGGCCAGGGTTGGCCTTCGCCAGCTCGGTGACGGTCGCCGCCTGGGTGACCGTCACGTCGTCGAGCACACCGAGCGAGCCGATCACGATGCCGGCCAGCAGCAGGCCGTGCAGGTCGACGTCCTGCTGGAACATCGACAGCGTGGTGGCGTCCTCGCTGCCGTACCCGGTGAGGTGGGTGGCGGCGGTGGCCAGCGTGCCGAGCACGCCGGTGAGCACCAGGCTGCCCAGGGTGCCCAGGACGGCCACCGAGGTCTGCGCGGTGATCCCGTGGGTGAGGTACAGCACCACGAACATGATCAGGGCGGAGCCGGTGACGGCGATCAGCAGCGGCGACCCACCGGCGGCGATCCCGGGGAGCACGAAGCCGAGCAGGACGGCGAAGCTCGCGGCCAGGCCACCGAGCGCCGCCAGCCCGCGCCACCGGCCGAACGCGACGATGGCGGCGGCGAAGACCACCACCAGCCAGACCAGCGGCGCCCCACGCTGGTGCTCGGCGATCTGGTAGCTGCTCGCCGTCGGGTCGGCCGGGTCGGCGAGCTTCACCAGGACGATCTCGTCGCCCGCGGTCACCCGCGGGGCGCCCGGCCCGGCCGGCAGCGGGGCCTCGACCTCGCGTCCGGCGTCCGGGCCCTGCTCCACGCGTACGGTGACCGTGCCGCACGGTCCGTCCCGCCCGGTCGGACCGCCCGCCGGGGTCTCCGGGCCCGGCGGGCACTCCTGGGAGACCACCCGGGACACCGTGCCGTGGTGGCGGGGCACGTCGGAGCCGGGGTCGCGGTCCGGGGTGGCCCGGGGCCAGAGCGCCACCGCGGCGACCACGGTGAGCACGAGGAGCGGCACCACGGTCGCGACGAGGATCCGCCGCACCCGGGGTGGGGCGGGCGGCGCGGGATGACCGTGGTCGGCGCCCATGGCGAAGTCTCCTGACGTTCTCCAGCGGGGTACGGCTCAGCGGCCGGGTCGGTTCACCGCGGACCGCGGAGCATCGCTGGGAATGGTAGCCAGGCCCCCTCCGGTCGCAGGTCACTCAGCCGTCCGGCGGCACGTCGGGGTGACGCGCCGCCGGTTGTCGGGCCGACGCCGCCCGGCGGGGTCGACGCTCAGGCGAGGCTGCCGCGCCGCCGGCGGTACTCCTCGTCGTCGATCTCACCCCGGGCGTACCGCTCGTCGAGGATCCGTCGGGCCGAGGCGGAAGCGGCCGGACCGCGCTCGCGGTCGGTTAGCCGGAACATCGCCCAGATCAGCCCGACCAGCACCACCAGCCCCAGCAGGGACCAGATCCACATCCAGCCCATCATCGGGCCGTTCCACATCATGTGGCCGCCCTCCCGTCCGTGCCCTGGGATCGGTCGGTCCGGCGCCGGGTGGCGCGGGACCCCGTCGCCACCTCGACCGTACGACGAGCCGGCCCGTCCGGGCCGGGTCGGGCGACCCGGTCGACGGGGTCGGAGGTCCCGGTCAGCCGCGCTTCATCAGCCGGCCGACGGCGGCCATCATCTCGGTGGCCATCTCGTCGGCGCGCCCCTCGGCGGCGCCCTCGTGCATGCAGTGCCGCGCGTGCCCGTCGAGCAGGCCCAGGCCGACCTTGTCCAGGGCGGCCTGGATGGCGGAGATCTGGGTGAGCACGTCGATGCAGTAGCGGTCGTCCTCGACCATCTTCTCGATGCCGCGGACCTGGCCCTCGATGCGGCGCAGCCGCGCGAGCAGTTGGTCCTTGCTGGCGGTGTAGCCCCGGGTCGGGGTGGTCGGTGCGGTCATGACGACGAGGATAGCGTACCCCTGAGGGGTATGTTACGGTCCTTCTCGCCGGCTGATACCCCCACCGGGTAACGGTACGGAACACGTGACGGCGATCTCCCGTCCGGCTACCCCTGGGGGGTATAGGATGGGAGCGACGGAAGGGGAGCGACCATGGTCACCACCACGTACCAGGTGCAGGGCATGACCTGCGGGCACTGCGTCAACTCGGTCAGCACGGAGGTCCGCGCGATTCCGGGCGTCGACGACGTCCAGGTCGACCTGGCCTCCGGCCGGGTCACCGTCACCAGCGATCAGCCGGTGGACCCGGAGGCCGTCCGCGCCGCCGTCGACGAGGCCGGGTACGACCTCGTCGGGGCGTGACGGGAGACGCCACGATGAACACGGCGACGAAGCTGAGCGGCTTCGCCCTCGGCCTCGCGGCGATGTTCGGCGCGGCGTACGGGGTCGGTCACCTGACCGGCCCCGTCACCACCGCCGCCGAGACCCGCCAGGATCCCGCCACCGGCCACGACGCCGGCGGCCACGACACCGGTGCCGGCCCGGAGTCGACCGACGACGAGCGGTTCCCCGGCGGGCTGCTCGTCTCCGAGCGGGGCTACACCCTGCAACCGGTCACCGCGCCGGCCGGCGACTTCGCCTTCCGGATCACCGGCCCCGACGGCCGCCCGGTCACCCGCTACGACGTGGCCCACGACAGGCGCATGCACCTGATCGTCGCCCGGCGCGACCTCTCCGGCTTCCGGCACGTCCACCCCGAGATGTCGACCGACGGCACCTGGCGGGTCGCCTCGCCGCTGGCCGGACCCGGCGCCTGGCGGGCCTTCGCTGACTTCACCCCGATCGGGGCGCGGCCGCTGACCCTCGGCGTCGACGTGACCGTCCCCGGCGCGGTCGAGGCGCGGCCGCTGCCCGCCCCGGCCACCAGCACCACCGTCGACGGCTACACCGTCACGCTGGCCGGCACGCCGGAGCCCGGGCGCACCGGAAAGCTGACGTTCACCGTGCGGCGCGACGGCCGGCCGGTCACCGACCTCCAGCCCCACCTCGGCGCGTACGGCCACCTGGTCGCGCTGCGCCAGGGCGACCTGGCGTACCTGCACGTGCACCCGGAGGGCACGCCCGACGACGGGCGGACCCCCGCCGGACCCGCGGTGACCTTCTCCGCCGAGGTGCCCTCGGCCGGCAGCTACCGCCTCTACCTGGACTTCCGGCACGGCGACGCCGTACACACGGCGGAGTTCACCGTGCTGGCCGGCACCCCGGCCAGCGGTGCGCCGGCCGCCCCCACCACCACACCCACCCCGGAGGCCGGACACGGCGAACCGGGGCACGGGCACAGCTGACACCGAGGAGGTGCCGCGATGGACACCACGGCGAAGTCCCTGCCGGTCGCCGCGAACCGGATCGAGCTGGCCATCGGCGGGATGACCTGCGCCTCCTGCGCCGCCCGGATCGAGAAGAAGCTCAACCGGATGGAAGGCGTGCAGGCCACCGTCAACTACGCCACCGAGAAGGCCACCGTCTCGTACGCCGACCAGGTCACCCCGGACGACCTGATCGCCACGGTGGAGAAGACCGGCTACACGGCCGTGCTGCCGCCCCCGCCCACCCCGGCCGGGACCGAACCGGCCGGCGAGCCGGTGGACGAGCTGCGCGGCCTGCGTAACCGGCTCTGGACGTCGGTGGCGCTGAGCGTGCCGGTGGTCCTGCTGGCCATGGTGCCGGCCTGGCAGTTCACCTACTGGCAGTGGCTGTCGCTGACGCTGGCCGCCCCGGTGGTGGTCTACGGCGGGTTGCCGTTCCACCGGGCCGCCTGGATCAACCTGCGGCACGGCGCGGCCACCATGGACACCCTGGTCTCACTCGGCACCCTCGCCGCCTTCGGCTGGTCGCTCTGGGCGCTCTTCCTCGGCGACGCCGGGATGCCCGGGATGACCCACCCGTTCAGCCTCGACATCGTCCGGGGCGGCGGCGCCGGCAACATCTACCTGGAGGCCGCCGCCGGGGTGACCACGTTCATCCTGGCCGGACGCTACTTCGAGGCGCGCTCCAAGCGCACCGCCGGCGCGGCCCTGCGGGCCCTGCTGGAGCTCGGCGCCAAGGACGTCGCGGTGCTGCGCGGCGGCGTGGAGACCCGGATCCCGGTCGACCGGTTGGCCGTCGGCGACCGGTTCGTGGTCCGGCCCGGCGAGAAGATCGCCACCGACGGCACGGTCGACGAGGGCACCTCCGCCGTCGACGCCAGCATGCTCACCGGCGAGTCGGTGCCGGTCGAGGTCGGCCCGGGCGACCCGGTGGTCGGCGCCACCGTCAACGCGGGCGGCCGGCTGGTGGTCACCGCCACCCGGGTCGGCGCGGACACCCAGCTCGCCCAGATGGCGAAGCTGGTGGAGGAGGCGCAGACCGGCAAGGCCGCCGTGCAGCGGCTGGCCGACCGGATCTCCGGCGTCTTCGTGCCGATCGTCATCGCGCTGGCCGTCGGCACCCTCGGCTGGTGGCTCGGCGCCGACGCCGGACCGACCGCCGCCTTCACCGCCGCGGTCGCCGTGCTGATCATCGCCTGCCCGTGCGCGCTGGGCCTGGCCACGCCGACCGCGCTGCTGGTCGGCACCGGCCGGGGCGCCCAGCTCGGCATCCTGATCAAGGGACCGGAGGTGCTGGAGTCGACCCGCCAGGTCGACACCGTCGTGCTGGACAAGACCGGCACGGTCACCACCGGCCGGATGACCCTGGTCGACGTGCTCCCCGCGCCCGGCGAGGAGCGGGCCGACCTGCTCCGGCTGGCCGGGGCGCTGGAGGCCGGCTCCGAGCACCCGATCGCCCGGGCGATCGCCGTGGCCGCCGCCGAGGCGGGCGCGCTGCCGCCGGTCACCGGCTTCGCCAACGTCGAGGGGCTCGGCGTCACCGGCACGGTCGACGGGCACGAGGTGGTCGTCGGCCGGCTCCGGCTGCTGCGGGAGCGGGGACTCGACGTACCCGAGGCGGCCGAGCGGGCGGTGACCGACGCGGAGGCCGCCGGCCGGACGGCCGTGCTGGCCGGATGGGACGGTCGGGCCCGCGGCGCCCTCGCGGTCGCCGACGTGGTGAAGCCGACCAGTCGGGCCGCCGTCGCCGGGCTGCGTGCCCTCGGCCTCACCCCGGTGCTGCTCACCGGGGACAACGCCACCGTCGCCCACGCGGTCGCCGCCCAGGTGGGCATCGACCGGGTGATCGCCGGGGTGCTGCCCGCCGACAAGGTGGCCGAGGTCGAACGGCTCCAAGCCGAGGGGCGGACGGTCGCCATGGTCGGCGACGGGATCAACGACGCCGCCGCGCTGGCCCGGGCCGACCTCGGGCTGGCCATGGGCACCGGCACCGACGTGGCGATCGAGGCGTCCGACCTGACCCTGGTCCGGGGCGACCTCACCGCGGCGGTCGACGCCATCCGGCTCTCCCGCCGCACCCTCGCCGTCATCAAGGGCAACCTGTTCTGGGCGTTCGCCTACAACGTGGCCGCCCTGCCGCTGGCCGCCGCCGGGCTGCTCAACCCGATGGTCGCCGGCGCGGCGATGGCCTTCTCGTCGGTCTTCGTGGTGGCCAACAGCCTCCGGCTGCGCCGCTTCCGGAGCGCTGTCGATCACGCTGGGTGATTCGGTAAGACCCGGCTGGTTTCCCGAATCGGACGTCGGGGTACCTCAGGTGCGTTGGACGAATTGCTGACGAGGAGGCTCGACATGGGTTACGACGAGAAGATCGGCAACGCCACCGAGAACACCGCCGGCAAGGTCAAGGAGGGCGTGGGGCGCGCCACCGACAACGAGAGCCTCGAGGCCGAGGGCCGCAACGACCAGGCCAGCGCCAACCTCAAGCAGGCCGGCGAGAAGATCAAGGACGCCTTCAAGAGCTGACCGTACGACCGCAGGACGCCGGACCGACCACTGGTCGGTCCGGCGTCGTGTGCGCGGCCCGACGGCCCCGCCCGACGTCCCGCTCCCGCCCGACGGGCACCCGGCCCACCCGGCTGCGGAGCGTGACCGGGTTACCGTCGTCCGGGCGGCGTTTCCCGCCCGGCGGCCGGCTCGTTGCCTCCGACGACGCCCCGCCGAGACCCTGCGCCAGCGCGGCGGCGGGTGGGGTGAGCGGACCCCGACCCGCGCCGACCCGCGCCGCCCGACCGGGGTGGCCGACGACCGAACGGGGAAGCCGATGACCCGCACCACCGCCACCACCGCCGCCCTCGCCCTGGCGGCGGTCGCCGCCCTCACCGCCGGCTGCCAGGGCGACGACGACCCGGCCGGTACGCCGCAGGCCGCCCCGACCAGCCCCGCCGCCACCGCCACCACGCCCGCCGCGACCACCGAGCCGACCCCCAGCGCCTCCCCGTCCCCGCTGACCGCGGCCAACACCGCCTCGGTCTGCCGGGCCGTCGACGAGCTGATCCTCAAGGGCAGCCGGGAGATCGCCGCCGACTCGGCCGCCGCCACCCGGCAGGAACTCACCCCCGAACAGGTCGAGGCGCAGCTGCGGGAGAACCTCGCCGACCTGGCCGACGACGTACGGCGGCAGGCCGCCCGGGCCGATGATCCGCAGATCCGGGCGCTGGTCGCCGACGCGGCGAAGAAGATCGACGCCGGGGCCGGGTCGAGCGCCCCGGTGAAGTGGCTCAACTCCACCTTCGTGGCCATCCCGCCGCGGCTCGCCCGGGACTGCCGGGCCTGATCTCAGCGCCGGACCCGGTAGGTGACGTGGGTGACCGTCGGCCCGGCCACCACCGACTCCTGCACCAGCCGCACGTCGCCGAGCCCGGCGAAGAGCGGCTCACCGGCGCCCAGCACGATCGGCACCACGTGCAGCTGGAGCGTGTCCAGCAGCCCGGCCGCCAGGAACTGGCGTACCGTCTCCGCCCCGCCGGCCACCGAGACGTTCCGCTCCCCGGCCGCCTCCCGGGCCCGGGCCAGCGCCGCCCGCGGCCCCTCGGTGACGAAGTGGAACTCGGTGCCGCCCTTCATCGGCAACGGCTCGCGCACCTGGTGGGTCAGCACGAAGACCGGCACCCCCCAGGGCGGCTCGTCGCCCCACCAGCCCTGCCACTGCGGGTCCCACCGCCCGCCGTCGCCGAACATCCGGCGGCCCATCACGTACGCCCCGACGTCCCGGGTCATCTCCTCGACCACCGCGACGTCGACCGCCCGGGGGTCCCCCTCCGGCAGCTCGGAGAGGCCGAAGAACCACTCGTGCAGGCGCAGCCCGCCCCGGCCCAGCGGGTCCCGCCGGCTCTGCTCCGGCCCGGCCACGTACCCGTCCAGCGACACGGAGATCTGACAGCTCAGGTTTCCCATCCCGGGTGGACTCCCGTCGGCCGGCGAACTCATCGGTCCCCGCCCGCCCGGGCCGCCCGCAACTCCAGATAGCGCCGCTCCGCGACGCTGGTGGTGCCCCGCGCCGCCGCCAGGTACGCCGCCCGCGCCGCCGGCCGGTCCCCGGCCAGCTCCAGCAGGTGCCCCCGGACGGCGGCCAGCCGGTGGTGCCCGGCGGTCCGCTCGTCACCGGCCAGCGGCGCCAGCAGGGCCAGTCCGGCCTCCGGTCCGTCCACCATGGCCACCGCCACCGCCCGGTTCAGGTCGACGATCGGGCTCGGTGCCACGGCGGCGAGCACCCCGTACAGCGCCACGACCTGCGGCCAGTCGGTCTCCGCCGCCGACGGCGCCTCCGCGTGCACCGCCGCGATCGCCGCCTGCACCTGGTACGGCCCGGGCGCCGACCAGGTCAGCGCCTCGGTCACCAGCGCCACCCCCTCGGCGATCGCCGCCCGGTCCCAGCGGCCGCGGTCCTGCTCGGCCAGCGGCACCAGCTCACCGGCCGGCCCGGTCCGGGCCGGCCGGTGCGCGTCGGTGAGCAGCATCAGCGCCAGCAGCCCGGTCACCTCGCCGTCGTCGGGCAGCAGCCGGTGCAGCTCCCGGGTCAGCCGGATCGCCTCCGCGGTCAGCTCGGTCCGGTGCAGGTCCGGGCCGCTGGAGGCGGTGTACCCCTCGTTGAAGATCAGATAGAGCACCTGGCGGACCGCCCGCAGCCGCTCGTCCCGCTCGGCCGGCGCGGGCAGCGTGAACCGGGCCCCGGCCGCCTCGATCCGCTGCTTGGCCCGGCGGATCCGCTGGCTCATCGTCGGCTCCGGCAGCAGGTGGGCGCGGGCGATCTCGGCGGTGCTCAGCCCGCCCACCGCGCGCAGCGTCAACGCCACCTGCGCGGGCCGGTTCAGGGCCGGATGACAGCAGAGGAAGAGCAGCCGCAGGGTGTCGTCGTCGGCAGGCGCCACCTCGTCCGGCGGCGGGGCGAGCGCCGCGTACGCCGGCTCCCGGACCGCCACCGCGACCTCCCGCTCCCGGCGGGCCCGCTCGCTGCGCCACTCGTCGGTCAGCCGCCGCCCCGCCACCGTCAACAGCCAGCCGCGGGGATGCTCCGGCACCCCCTCGGCCGGCCACCGGGTGGCGGCGGCCAGCAGCGCCTCCTGCACCGCGTCCTCGCAGGCGTGGAACTGGCCGTGCCGGCGGACGAGGATGCCGAGGACCTGCGGCGCGAGACCGCGCAGCAGCTCCTCGACCGCCCCGGGTCCGCTCACATCTCCGTCCCGCCGTCACCCATCACCGGCCGCACCTCCAGCACGCCCAGGCCGCGTCGCACGTCCGGCCAGCCGGCCGCGATCTCGGCGGCCCGCTCCGGGCTGTCGCAGTCGACCGTCAGGTAGCCGGCGAACTGCTCCTTGCTCTCCAGGAACGGTCCGTCGGTGATCTCCGCCCGGTCACCGGCGAGCCGGACCGTCCGGGTCTGCGACGGGTCGGCCAGCGCCTGGCCACCGACCAGCTCACCGGAGGCGGTCAGCTCCTTCATGATCTCGTCGACCGCACCGAAGATCTCGTTGCGTTCCTGCTCGGTGAGCGCCTCGACGAAGCCGGGACGGTTCCAGATCAGCAGCATGTACTTCACGGCGGGACTCCTCGACTGACCGGGCCACGTGGTCGTGGCGCCTCTCGGTACGGGGTCGGAGCCGACCCGACGGATCCGACAACCCGAGGCGGAGGAAATCACGATCCGGCCGTCGAGCGGGCGCGCCGGGCCGGTCAGCGGCCGCGTACCTGCCGGGCGGGCGGGCCGGGACGCAGCGAGGCGCGGTCGGCGGCGGAGGTGCCCGAGGACCAGCCGTCGGCGTCCCGGACGGTCAACCGGGCCCGGGTCACCCCCGGGAAGAGGGTGTCCAGCCGCTCCTTCACCGCGCCCGTACGGGCGGCCAGCACCGGCAGCAGCCGGTCGTCGCCGTCGGCGGCCGCCGCCCGGTCGACCGCCTCGGCGGACTCCCGCAGCCGCTCGCCGATCCGCAGGGCGAAGGCGTTCAGGAAGCTCTCGTCGTACGCCTTGGTGCGGCGGCTGCCCGACGGCCGCCGTTCGGCCCGGCCGCGCAGCATCGCCGCGGTGGCCTGCACCAGCAGCGAGGTGTAGAGCAGCTCCACCGCGGCCAGGTCGGTGGGGAACCCGAGCACGGTGGCGAAGCCCAGGTCGTCGGACCAGACCGACTCGCACCGGTTCGCCGCCGCCACCTCCTGCACCAGCAGGGCCTTCGCCCCCGGGTACGGCGCCTCGGTGCCGAGCCGGACCCCGCCCGGCCGGTCGGGGCGTTCGGCGGTGGCGTCCAGCAGCGCCACGTCGATGCTGTGCCGGGCCATCAGCTCCTGCGCCTTGCCGGTCAGCGCCTCCGCCTCGGCCGGGAACGTCGTCGACTCGGCCTTGGCCAGCAGCGCGCGTACCCGGTCCAGCATGGGCGACCCGGAGGAGCGGGCGGTGTCCCGGGTGGCGGTGGCCGGGCCGCCGGGCGGCGGGCGCAGCACCGCGATCGGCGGCAACGACTCCACCAGCACCAGGACGTCGACGGCGTCGCGCAGGGCGCTGATCCGGTCGACGCCCTGCCGGCCGGCCCACCGCTCCAGCCAGCCGCCGTCGCCGTCCCACCGGCCGTCGAGGGCGGCCAGCTGCTCGTCGAACCAGGCCGGCACCGCCCCGGTCAGCTCGGCCCGCTGGGCGACGGCCAGGTCGGCGACCAGCCGGGCCGCGCGCGGGTCCAGCCGCCGGCCGGTGATCCGGGCCAGGTCCACCGGCTGCCAGCCCCGCGACCAGAGCCCGCCGACCCGGCGGGCCAGCCGGGCGCGCAGCGCCGCCGCCACCGCGTCGGGCGCGCCGACCACCAGCCGGTCCAGGGCCCGCTCCGCCCGGCGTACGTCGGTGCCGCGGGCAGCCGCGACGGCCTCGCTGATCAGGTCGTCGGCGTCGGTCACGGACTGCTCCCCGGTGCTCCTCGGCCGGCCCGGCGGCCGGTCGTCCGGGCGGAACGGTACCGCCGCCGGCCCCCGGCGCAGCGGCGTCCGGGGCGCGTACCGCCCGGGAGGTGGCGCAACTCTCCCCGCGGTCGGTGGCCCGGGGCCGGTCGGGGCGGGGTGAATACTGGGCCGATGGAGAGCACCCGGCCCCGCCTGCTGCTGGTCGAGGACGACCGCGAGCTGACCGGGCTGCTCGCCGACCTGCTCACCGAGGAGGGGTACGACGTCGACGTCGCCCCCGACGGGCACCGCGGCCTGCACCACGCGCTGACCCGCGACTACCAGGTGATGGTGGTGGACCGGGGGCTGCCCGCCCTGGACGGGCTGGAGCTGGTGGCCCGGCTGCGCGGGCGCGGGGTGGCCTGCCCGGTGCTGCTGCTCACCGCCCGCGGCTCGGTCGCCGACCGGGTCGACGGGCTGGACGCCGGCGCGGAGGACTACCTGGTCAAGCCCTTCGAGGTGGCCGAGCTGCTGGCCCGGCTGCGGGCGCTGCTCCGCCGGCACCCGGAGGCCGCCGGCTGGCTGCCGGTCGGGCGGCGCCGGCTGGACGTGGCGAACCGGCGGGTGGTCGAAGGGACGGCCGAGTTCCCGCTCTCGGCCCGCGAGTTCGCCGTGCTGCACGCCCTGGCCGGCCGCCCCAGCAAGGTCTTCACCCGGGCCGAGCTGCTCAGCGCCGCCTTCGGCCGGGCCGACGCACCGGGCACCGTCGACGCCTGCGTCCACCACCTGCGCCGCAAGCTCGGCCGGGACGTGGTGCGTACGGTGCACGGGCTCGGCTACCGGCTCGGCGGGCAGTGAGGACGGGCGGGACGTGGACGAGGGCCGGCTGACCCGCGCCCGCCGGCGCAGCGTCTGGCAGACGGCCGCCGCTATCGGGGCGGTGCTGCTGCTGGCCGGTGGGCTGATGTTCGCCCTCACCGTGCGGGAGCAGTCCCGGACGCTCGACGCGCAGCTGCGGCAGGTCCTGGTGCAGGCCGAGGACGTGGACGACCCGCCGCCCGGGCAGTACCTCGCCCGCTGGCCGGCCGGTGGGTCCGGCCCGGCCGAGGTCACCCCGGCTGCCTCGCCGGAGCTGGTCCGGGTGCTCGGCGACGCGGCCGGGCGGCGGGACGGCCGGTTCGAGGCCGACGCGGGCGACGACCACCCGGTCCGGGTGCTGGTCGACCGGCGGGGCGACGGCAGCCGCTGGGCCGTGGCGGCCGACCTGCGTCCGCTGGGCGACGAGCGCCGGCGGCTGGCCGGTGCGCTGCTGCTGGCGGAGCTGGCCGGACTGGCCGGCGCGCTGGTGGCGGCCACCCTGCTGGCCCGGCGCGCGGTGGCGCCCCTGGCCACCGCGCTGACCCTGCAACGCCGGTTCGTCGCGGACGCCTCGCACGAGCTGCGCACCCCGCTGACCGTCCTGCACACCCGGGCCCAGCTGCTCGCCCGGCGGGCCCGCCGGCGGCCGGCGGCCGAACTCGCCGACGACCTGGACCGGCTGGTCGCGGACACCCGGGTGCTCGGCGAGGTGGTGGAGGACCTGCTGGTCTCGGCCGCCGCCGAGCAGCAGCCGCTGCCGGAGACGGTGGTGGACCTGGCCGAGCTGGCCCGCGCGGTGGTGGCCAGCATGGCGCCGTACGCCGCGCAGCGGCAGGTCGAGCTGAGCGTCGGGGCCGACCCCACGGCCCCGGTACGCGGGGCGGCCACCGCGCTGCGGCGGGCGCTGACCGCGCTGGTCGACAACGCCGTCGGTCACGTGCCACCCGGCGGCTCGGTACGGGTGTCGGTGACCCGGGACGACGGCCGGGTGCTCGCCCGGGTGGCCGACGACGGGGTGGGCCTCGATCCGGCCGACGCGGACCGGCTCTTCGCCCGGTTCGCCCATGGCGAGGGTGGCGCGGGGCGACGGTTCGGGCTCGGCCTGGCGCTGGTGCAGCACGTGGCGAGCGCGCACCGGGGCACGGTGGAGGTGGCCGGGGCGCCCGGCGATGGGGCCACCTTCACCCTGGTGCTGCCGGCCGCCTGAGCAGGTCGGCCGGGGGCGGGCGGGAACTGCCCGGGCCGGGCGGGCAAGGAATTCGCAAGAAACGGCGGCCAGGGTGGGACCGACAACCACCCGACCGAGGAGTGACCGTGCCCGACACCGTCAACGGACTGCCCGTGCACCCGCTCGTGGTGCACGCCGTCGTCGTCCTGCTGCCGCTCGCCGCGTTGGGCGTACTGGCCCTCGGCCTTCGGCCGGCCTGGCGGGGCCGCTTCGGCGTGCTGGTGGTGGTGATCGCCGCGCTGGCCACGGCCGCGATCCCGGTGGCCACGCAGAGCGGGGAGAGCCTGGAGCACCGGGTCGGCGACCCGGGCCGGCACGCCGAACTCGGCGACACCCTGCTCTGGTTCGCCCTGCCGCTGCTGGTCGTCGCGGTGGGCCTGGTGCTGCTGCACCGGCGGGCCACCCGCACCGGCACCGACCGGCCGGCGTCCGGCTCGACCGCGCTGAACGTGGTGGCCGCCGTGCTGGCCGTGGTGGTCGCGGCGGCGAACCTGGTGCAGGTCTACCGGGTGGGCGAGTCGGGCGCCAAGGCGGTGTGGGGAGACACCCCGGCGGCCCAGCAGGCCGGCGGCGACGACTGACCGTCGCTCAGCCCGGTTCCAGGTCCTCCTCGACGCAGCCGCCCCGGCGGGCTGGTCCAGCTCGGCCAGCACCCCGGTGATCCCTCTCGATTCAGGCCCCGAGCGGGAACGACGCCCAGATGTGCTTGGTGTCCTCGGTGGCGTACCAGCCCACGTCGAGGGAGAAGGCCCGGGCGAGTTGCAGGCCGCGCCCGCCGGCACCCAGCGGGCGGGTGTCGGCGAGTTCGGGGACCGTGGTCAGGTCGCGGTCGGCCACGTCCAGGATGAAGCACCTGTCGGTGCGCAGCAGCCGGACGGTGGTCGGCGGCAGGCCGTGCACCAGGGCGTTGGTGGCCAGTTCGGTGGCGACCAGGACGACCGATTCCGGGATGTCGTCCAGCTTCGCACCCTCGGCGAGCACCTCTCCGGTCAGCGCCCGGTGCAGGGAGGCGCGCAACGTGCGGAGCTCCGCGGCACTCGTCAGCTCCCAGCGTTGGATCTCGGTGGCCTGCGGCGTCGGCGGCGAGGTGCGGAGCTGTCCCATGATCTCTCTTTTACCCTCGGTAGTCGCCGGCCACACTGACCTGAGGGTGTCCGGGTGGTCACTCTGGGCGCGCCGGTCCCGCCGGGTATGCCCGGGTCTCCGCCGCCTTGACCGCCGCCCAGACCAGCTGGCCGGGGACCAGCCGTAGCTGGGCGGCGGCGGCCGGGGTGACGTCGGCGGCCACCCCGACCGGGCCGTCGAGCTGGATCCGCAGGTTGTCGCCGTGCCGCTGGACGCCCACGATGGTGGCCGGCCAGGTGTTGCGAGGGCTGCCGTCGGGCCGCTGCCGGTGCAGGGCGACCGCCGACGGCGGGAAGGCGACGAAGGCGTCCCCGTCGACCCGGTCGGCGGCGGTCAGGGTCAGCTCCGGGGCGACCCGGACGGTGTGCCCGTCGCCCCGCCCGCGGTGCAGGTTCAGGCCGACCAGATGGGCGACGTAGTCGGTGCGCGGCCGGGCGGTGACGGTGGCGGCGTCGCCCTCCTGCACCACCCGCCCGTCCTCGACGATCACCAGCCGGTCGGCGAGCACCAGCGCGTCGAGCGGGTCGTGGGTGACCAGCAGCGCGGCGTGCCGGTGGGCGGTGAGGTGCCGGTGCAGCTCGGTACGGGTCGCCAGCCGGGTCCGGGCGTCCAGCGCGGCCAGCGGCTCGTCGAGCAGCAGCAGGGTCGGGTCGACGGCGAGCGCCCGGGCCAGCGCCACCCGCTGCGCCTGCCCGCCGGAGAGCTGCCGGGGGCGCTGTCGGGCGTACCCGGCGAGCCCCACCCGGTCGAGCCACTCCTCGGCGCGGGCCCGGGCGGCCCGCCGGTCCAGCCCGTGCCGGCGCGGCCCGAACGCCACGTTGTCCCGGGCGGTGAGGTGCGGGAAGAGCAGGTGGTCCTGGAAGACCACGCCGATCCGGCGCCGCTCCGCCGGGGTGAAGACGCGCCGGTCGGGTCGGTCCAGGTCGACGCCGTCGAGGGTGACGTGGCCGGCGGTGAGCGGGTGCAGCCCGGCGAGCGCCCGCAGCGCGGTGCTCTTGCCGGCGCCGTTCGGCCCGAGCAGCGCGACCACCTCACCGGCGGCGATCCGCAGCCGGACGTCCAGCCGGAAGCCGCGGTGGTCGGCGACCAGGTGGGCGTCGAGCAGCGGCCGGCGAGCGGCGGAGTCCGGCGCCGGTCCGGCCCGCCGGCCGGTCGCGCCTTCGGGCTGGTCGGTGGCGCTCACCGGTTGGCCGGTGGCGCTCACGGGCCGGCCGGTGGCGCTCACGGGCCGGTCACCCAGCGGTCGCGGAGCGCGGCCAGGATGCCGACGGAGACGGTGAGCAGGATCAGGCTCAGCACCACGGCGGACTCCAGGTCGGTCTCCAGGGCCAGGTAGACGGCGAGCGGCATGGTCTGGGTCCGGCCCGGATAGTTGCCGGCGAAGGTGATGGTCGCGCCGAACTCGCCGAGCGCCCGGGCCCAGCAGAGCACCGCGCCGGCGGTCACCCCGGGGGCGACCAGGGGGAGCGTGACGTGGGTGAAGGTGGTCCAGCGGCCGGCGCCCAGGGTGGCGGCGGCCTCCTCGTACCGTCGGTCGGCGCCGCGCAGCGCCCCCTCCACCGCGATGATCAGGAACGGCATCGCCACGAACGCCTCGGCCAGCACCACCCCGGCGGTGCTGAACGGCAGGGTGACGCCGAAGGTGTCGTCCAGCCAGCCGCCGAGCAGCCCCCGGCGGCCGAAGACCAGCAGCAGCGCCACCCCGCCCACCACCGGTGGCAGCACCAGCGGGACGGTGACCAGCGCGCGGACCAGCCGGCGGCCCGGGAACTCGACCCGGGCCAGCAGCCAGGCGAGCGGCACGCCGAGCAGCAGGCAGAGCAGGGTGGCCAGGGTGGCGGTCTGCACCGACAGTCGCAGCGCGGTGAGCACCCCGGGTGCGGTCAGCCGCTGCGGCAGCGTCGTCCAGGGCGCCCGGGCCAGCAGCCCGACCAGCGGCAGGACCAGGAAGAGCAGGCCCAGGCCGGCCGGCACCAACAGGGCCGCCGGCACCCGGCCGGCCGCCGCCCGCCGCCGGGCCGCCCCGCCCCGCTGCGGCCCGGCCGTCGCGGACCCGGTCGGTGCGGCGTCGTGGGTGGCGGTCACGCCGGTGGCGGCTGGAAGCCGGCCTCGGTGAGGACGGCCCGGCCGGCCGGCGACCGGACGTACGCGACGAAGGCCGCCGCCCCGGTCGGGTGGCCGGCGCTCTTCAGCGCGACGATCGGGTAGTCGTTGACCGCCCGCGCGGACTCGGGGAACTCCACCCCGGTCAGCTCCGGGGCGGTCCGGACGTCGGTGCGGTAGACCAGGGCGGCGTCCACCTCGCCCAGCTTCACCTTGGCCAGCGCGCCCTTGACGTCCTGCTCCAGGGTGACCGGTGTGAGGCGTACGCCGGCGGCGTCGAGGGCCTTGCGGGCCGCCTCGCCGCAGGGAACCTGCGGGGCGCAGAGGGCGACCTTGGTGCCCGGCCGGGCCAGGTCCGCCAGGCCGCGTACGCCCTTCGGGTCGCCGGTCGGCACGGCGATCACCAGCTGGTTGCGGGCGAAGACCGCCGGCTCGCCGACGGCGTCCCCGGCGTCGGTGACCGTACGCATCGGGCCGGGCGCGGCGGAGGCGAACACGTCGGCGGGCGCACCCTGGGTGATCTGGGTGGCCAGCGCCGAGCTGCCGGCGAAGTTGAAGGTGACCCGGGTGCCCGGGTGGTCGGCCTCGAAGCGCCGGCCGAGCGCGGTGAACGGCTCGGTGAGCGAGGCGGCGGCGAAGACGGTGACCGGCCCGGTGGTGCCGTCGCCGGGCGGGTCGTCGGCGCTGCCGCAGCCGGTCAGGGTGAGCGCGGCCAGGGCGACCGCCCCGGCCAGCAGCGTGCGTGGGCGCCTCATCAGCCGCTCCTCTGCTGTCCGCCGGCCGCCCGCTCCACCACCACGGTCGTCGACTTGATCACCGCGACGGCCACCGAGCCGACCCGTAGGTCCAGCTCGTCGACCGCCTCCCGGCTCATCAGCGACACCAGCCGGAACGGCCCGGCCTGGATGTCGACCTGCGCCATCACGGTGTCCTTGACGACGGCGGTGACGATGCCGCGCAGCCGGTTGCGGGCCGAGGAGCGTTCGCCGCCCTCCTGGTCGGCCGCGCCGGCCCGGACGAACGCGGCCAGGTCGGCGCCGTCGATCGCCCGGTGTCCGTGGTCGTCGCGGCCGGCGGGGAGGCGCCCGGCGTCGACCCAGCGCCGCACCGTGTCGGCGCTGACGCCGAGGAGTTCGGCGGCCTCGCCGATCCGGAACCCGGGCACCCGCCCACCTTAGCCCTGGTGGCTGCGGCGTGAAAGCACGTACAACCATCGCATCAGCGGCCGCATCTGATGAGGAACCCTGGCAGATGCGGTCACGTCGACTCCGGTGGGCGGGTGTTAACAGGGGGCCCCTGCTATACCGGAGGCGTTAACAGGGGGCCCGTGCTTACCTGCTGGCGGTGCGGGTGCCGGCACCCTCGATGGAGCTGCTGGGCCGGCTCAACTGGTGGCTGCCCGGCTGGCTGGCCCGGGTGCTGCCGGAGGTTCGGCTGGAGGGCGCGGCGGCGCCCCGTCCGGCGGCGGCGGAGCGGGTGGGTTGAGTGGGGCCGGGCCCCATCTCACCTGGTGGTCGGCTTTTGACCCCGGCCTGGGCCTGGGCCAATATTGGTCCAGAATATAGACACCTACTCCACATTGTGAGACGAGGACCGTGGCCGAGAGAACGCTTGTCGAACGCATCTGGGCGGAACACGTCATCGAGGGCACCGGTGAGGAGCTCATCTTCATCGACATGCACCTCGTGCACGAGATCACCTCTCCCCAGGCGTTCGAGGGGCTTCGGGACACTGGCCGGCGGGTCCGCCGGCCGGACCTGACGATCGCCACCGCGGACCACGACGTGCCGACCAGCAGCCGGCAGGTCCCGCTGGCCGACGAGATCGGCCGGCGGCAGCTGATGCTCCAGATCCGCAACTGTCGCGAGTTCGGCGTCGAGCTGCACCCGATGAACAGCCTCGGCCAGGGCATCGTGCACGTCATCGGCCCGCAGATGGGGCTCACCCTGCCGGGCATGACGATCGTCTGCGGCGACAGCCACACCGCCACCCACGGTGCCTTCGGCGCGGTGGCCTTCGGCATCGGCACCAGCCAGGTCGAGCACGTGCTCGCCACCCAGACCCTGCGGATGGCCAAGCCGAAGAGCATGCTGGTCCGGCTGGACGGCACGATCTCCCCGCAGGCCACCGCCAAGGACGTCGCGCTGGCGGTGATCCGGGCGATCGGCACCGACGGCGGCACCGGCCACCTGATCGAGTTCCAGGGGCCGGTCATCGACCGGATGAGCATGGAGGGCCGGATGACCCTCTGCAACATGGCCATCGAGGCCGGCGCCCGCAGCGGCCTGATCGCCCCGGACGAGACCACCTTCGCCTACCTTGAGGGGCGCGAGCGGGCGCCGCAGGGCGCCGACTGGGAGCGGGCCAGGGCGGAGTGGTCGACGTACCGCAGCGCCCCCGACGCGGTCTTCGACACCGTGGTGGAGCTGGACCTGGACGGGTTGGGGCCGCAGGTCACCTGGGGCACCAACCCCGGCCAGACCACCGACATCGACGGTGCGGTGCCCGACCCGGCCGCGCTGGCCGACCCGGTGGCCCGGGAGGCCGCCGTCCGGGCGCTGGACTACATGGGCCTGCGTCCCGGCCAGCGGATCGCCGAGATCCCGATCCGGACGGTCTTCATCGGCTCCTGCACCAACGGCCGGCTGGAGGACCTCCGGGCCGCCGCCGAGGTGGTCAAGGGGCACACGGTGGCCGACGGGATCACCGCCCTGGTGGTGCCCGGCTCGGAGAAGATCAAGCGCCAGGCCGAGGCCGAGGGGCTGCACGAGGTGTTCACCGCCGCCGGCTTCCAGTGGCGCAACCCGGGCTGCTCGATGTGCATCGCGATGAACGGCGACGTGGTCGAGCCCGGCACCCACGCCGCCTCCACCTCCAACCGCAACTTCGAGGGGCGGCAGGGCCCCGGCGCCCGTACCCACCTCGTCTCGCCGCGCAGCGCCGCCGCGACCGCCATCTCCGGCCGCCTCGCCGCCAGCCTGGCCGACTGACAAGGACGTCACCATGGACAAGATCGACAGCATCACCGGCACCGCCGTGCCGATCGACGCCTCCGACGTGGACACCGACCAGATCATCCCCGCGGTGTGGATGAAGCGGGTCGAGCGCACCGGTTTCCAGGACGGCCTCTTCGCCAAGTGGCGCCGCGACCCGGGTTTCGTGCTCAACCAGCCGGAACGCCGGGGCGCGACGATCCTGGTGGCCGGCCCGAACTTCGGCTGCGGCTCGTCCCGCGAGCACGCCCCGTGGGCGCTGCGCGACTACGGCTTCAAGGCGATCATCGCGCCCAGCTTCGCCGACATCTTCCGCAACAACCTGCCGAACATCGGCCTGGTCCCGGTCACCCTGGACGAGGCGTCCTGCCGGAAGGTGATGGCCGCGGTGACGGCGGACGCCGCCACGCCGGTCACGGTCGACCTGGTCGCCCGTACCGTCACCTGTACGGCCGCCGGGGTGGTCGACGTCCCGTTCGTGATCGAGGAGAACGCGCGCTACCGGTTGATCAACGGCAAGGACCTGATCGACCTGGCGCTCGACTTCGACGAGCAGATCCGCCGGCACGAGGAGCGTCGCCCGTTCTGGATGCCCCGCACCAACGGGCAGGTCGAGCCGGCGTTCGAGCTCTCCGGCGTCGAGCAGTAGGCATCCGGTCCCCGGCCTCGACCGCCCCGGCGGGCGGCCGGACGAGCAGAACCAGAAGCGAGGTTGATCCTTCATGACCACCACCGTGACGCGCGTGCAGTGGCCGGGCTCCGCCCCGGACGAGGCCGTGCACGCGCTGGCCGCCGAGGGCGGGCTGGTCGTGGCCGCCACCAAGGTCGGCTACATCCTGATGACCACCGACGGCGCGGGTCTGGAGCGCAAGTTCGACGCCAAGCGGCGGCGGCGCGACAAGCCCGGCGTGGTGCTCTGCGCCGACCTGGCGCAGCTTCAGGAGCTGGCCGTGCTCAACGACGAGATCCTCCGCTTCTACCAGGCCCACTGGGAGCAGGACGTCCTGCTCGGCTGCATCCTGCCCTGGCGGGAGGAGGCCAAGGCGCTGATCCCCGACCCGACCGCCCACGAGCTGGCGATGGACTCCCGGGGCACCAGCTGCTTCGTGATCCGGTTCGGGCGGCCGGCGGAGCAGCTGGTGGAGAAGATGTGGCAGTCGCGGACGCTGACCTTCGCCAGCTCCGCCAACCCGTCCGGGGTGGGCAACAAGGGCCGGGTCGACGGGATCGGCGAGCGGATCGAGCGGGAGGCCGACTTCATCCTCGCCGCCGACGACTACGTCGCCTCGATCCAGCCGGGCAAGGACGAGGGCAGCCGCCACGAGCAGGGCGTGATGGTGTCCATGGTGGACGAGGCCGGTCGGCTCGTACCGGAGCAGCACGGTCAGCGGTCGGTCACCCCGTGTCCCACCCTGATCCGCCGTGGCCTCGACTGCGACCGGATCATGGAGAACCTGGCGGTGGCGTTCCCGTCCTGGGACTACCGGCACGGCCAGTACTACTGATCCCGGACCGACGGCCGGGGCCCCGGGACGCCGCATGTCGCGGCCGCCCGGCCGCCCCGGCCGCGACCGGCCCGGTCAGCGGGGGATCAGGGCGAAGACTCCCCAGCCCAGGTACTCCCGCCGCCGGACGTGACGCAGTGGCTCCCCGGTCAGCTCCCGGCGCAGCTCCCCGGCGAGTTCGTCGCCCGGGTTGGCGTCCAGCCAGCGGCGCAGGTTCAGCCAGTGCGCGGCGGCGTACCGGTCCCAGCTGTCCTGGTCGGCGAGGACCATCTCGACCAGGTCCCAGCCGAGGTCGCCGAAGAGCGTGACCAGGCCGGCCAGGTCGTGGAAGTCCTCCCTGGCGCTCGCGTGGCAGGCGCGGACCGTCTCCTCGTCGGGCGGGTCCAGCCGCCAGTAGGGCTCGCCGACCAGCACCATGCCGCCGGGGCGCAGGGCGCGGGCCAGGATCCCCAGCGTGCCGGGGACACCCCCGCCGATCCAGGTGGCGCCGAGGCAGGCGGCCACGTCGACCGGCCCCTCGGGTACGAAGGCGGCGGCGTCGCCGTGCACGAACCGGACCCGGTCGGCGACCCCGAGTTCGGCGGCCCGGTCCCGGGCGGCGGCGGTGAAGGCGGTGCTGACGTCGACTCCGGTGCCGGCGATCCCGTGGTCGCGGGCCCAGGTGCAGAGCAGTTCGCCCTTGCCACTGCCCAGGTCGAGCAGCGTGTCACCCGGCCGGAGTCTGATCGCCTGGCCGAGGGTGGCCAGCTTGCCGGGGTCGTACGGGTTGAGGATGCGCAGGTCACCCTCGCGGATGACGTGGTGGCGGGGCAGATCCATGGCGGTGTCTCCTGACGGTGGCGCTCGAGCGGGTCGACGGCGGACGCCGGTCGGTACGGACCGGCACGCTCGGCAGCGGCACCAGAACACCCTCTTCGATCTTCGTCGGAGTGACGGCCGTCAGGCTAGGCGAGGGCGTCCGGGGCGGGCAACGGATTTGCGGGGGTGCCCGGGCCACATGACCGCCCTTCCGGGGGTGTCGGTCGGACGGATATCCGCTGTGGTCTATGTCACGTTACCGTCGGCGCACGCCGGTCCCGTCCCGGCCGGCGCGACGGAGGACGCCATGACCACCACGCCGAGAAGGGTCGCCGCCGCCCTGGTCGCGGCCCTGCTCCTGCTCCTGTCGACGGGCGTGCCCGCCAGGGCCGCCACCACCCCGTACACGAAGGCGCCGGTCGCCGGCGCGCTCGGCACCTACCGGATCTCCGGTGTCTACGTCGCCGGGGTCTCCTCCGGCGGCTACCTGGCCACCCAGCTCCAGGTCGCGTACTCGGCGCGGGTCCGGGGCGCGGCGATCTTCGCGGCCGGGCCGTACTACTGCGCCCGGAACACCGTCGCCCAGGCGCTCTACGGCTGTGGCGACAACGTCCATCCGACCTACCTGTCCACCCTGGAGGGCTACACCCGCAGCTGGGCGTCGTACGGCTGGATCGACAGCGCGAGCAACCTCGCCGGCCAGCCGGTCTTCGTCTACCACGGCGGCAGCGACGGCACGGTGAAGAAGTCGGTCACCGACGACCTGGTCCGGTACTACCAGGACTTCGGGGCCAACGTCCGGTACGACAGCGGCAGCGCCGCCGGGCACGCCTGGGTCACCCCGTACGGCACGGTCGGCTGCACCTCGACCGCCTCGCCGTACCTGAACGACTGCGGGACCGACCCGCAGGGCGCCTTCCTCGGCAAGCTGTTCGGTTCGGTCGCGTCGTCGAACACCGGCCCGCTGGGCGGCACGCTCGTCCGGTTCGGTCAGGACGCGTTCGCGGTCAACGGTTGGGCCAACGGCCTGAGCATGGACTCGAGCGGTTTCGCGTACGTGCCGGCGGCCTGCGCCGCGGGGGAGAGCTGCCGGCTGCTGGTGGCCCTGCACGGCTGCGCCCAGGGGTACGCCCGGGTCGGCACCGCCTTCGTCGACCGGGCGAACCTCAACCAGTACGCGGACACCAACCGGATGGTCGTCCTCTATCCGCAGGCGATCTCGACCGGGGTGAACCCGAACGGCTGCTGGGACTGGTGGGGATACCTGGGCGCGACCAACTACCCGATCAAGGGTGGGGCGCAGGTGGAGACCGTGATGAACATGGTGCGGCGGCTGGGCGGCTGAGCGGGTCGCCGCAGGCTGGGTTGCGGCGTACCCCCGTGGGTACGCTGGCCCCAGGAGGTGCGTGGTGAAGCTTCGACCCGAGATGACCGGCGAGGCGCTGACCCGGCTCAAGCGGGCTCGGGGTCAGCTCAACGCGGTGATCGAGATGATGGAGAGCGGTGAGGACTGCCGGGCGACGCTGACCCAGCTGGCCGCGGTCTCCAAGGCCATCGACCGCGCCGGCTTCAAGATCATCGCCTCCGGGATGCGGCACTGCGGCGCCGCGCGGGAGGCCGGTGAGGAGCCGGAGATGACCGAGGCGGAGCTGGAGAAACTCTTCCTCGCCCTCGCCTGACGTGCAAGGAGAGGCCCGTTCCTGACGCCTGCGGCATGGGAAGGGCCCCCTTTCGACACCTCGCGCCCCCGCGCGCCTCGCGCGGCGTGAGGCGGGGCCGCCATGGCCGGTTCAGTCCGGCCGCTCGTGCCGCAGGCCGTCGAGGTGGTCGGCCAGCACCGCGCGGGCCCGCTCCGGCGGCATCAGGTCGGGGTGCAGCAGGGCGTGCAGGGTGAGGCCGTCGAGCAGGGCGTGCAGCCGCGCGGTCTCCAGCGCGGGATCCCGCCCGGGGGCGACCGACCCGTGGGCGGCCAGCGCCCGGACGGCCAGGTCGCTGGCCCGACGGACCCCGTCGTCGGCGCGGCGCATCAGCGTCCCGGCCGCCGGGTCGGTCCGGGTACGCGCGGCCAGCAGCAGCCACACCTCGGCCTCCCGGGCCCGCTGCCGGTCCAGCGGGAGCACCTCCTCCAGCATCTGCCGCACCACCTCGGGGACGGGGCCGGTCCAGGTGCGGGCCTCGAACCGGGCGGTGGCCTGGTCGATGACGTGCTCCATGGCGAAGGCGAGCAGTTCGGTCTGGGTGGTGAAGTAGTGCCGCAGCGCGCCGGGTGACCAGCCCGCCTCGGCGGCGACGCTGCGCACGGTGGCCGCCGCGGCGCCGTCCCGGTAGACGACCCGCCACAGCGCCCCGGCCAGTTCGGCGCGGCGGGCGTCCCGGTCGACGATCTTGGGCACGGGGTTCTCCGTTCGGTGACGGGACGACGGCTGCTACGGTTATCGCACAGCGTACTAAAAAGGGGGACGCATGCTGGTGGGACTGATCGTGGCCTGTGAGGCGGCCTTCTGGGTGCTGCTCCTGGCCGGCCTGGTGGTCCGCTACCCGCTGCGCCGGCCCCGGCTCGGCGGCGCGCTGCTGCTCGCCGTACCCCTGGTCGACCTGGTGCTGCTCGCCGCCACGGTCGCCGACCTGCGCGGCGGCGCCACCGCCACCTTCGCGCACGGCCTGGCCGCCGCGTACCTCGGCTTCTCGGTGGCCTTCGGGCACTCGATGGTGCGCTGGGCCGACGAACGGTTCGCCCACCGGTTCGCCGGCGGCCCACCGCCCCGCCGGGCCCCGCGCTACGGGATGGCCCGCGCCCGGCACGAGTGGCGGGAGTGGGGCAGGGGGATGGCCGGCGCGGCCGTCGCCTGCGCGCTGCTGCTCGCCGCCGTCGTGCTGGTCGGCGACCCGGAGCGGACCCGGGAGCTTGAGGCCTGGATCGGTCGGCTCGGCGTGGTGATGGCCGGGTGGCTGATCTTCTGGCCGGTCGCCTACACCGTCTTCCCGAAGCGGGCGCCGCGCGACACGATCATCGGCTGACCCCGCCCGGCCCACGACCGGGAACGGTGCCCCGGTGCGTGACCGCCCTCACCCGCACGGCCGGCCGGCGTGAAAGGCGCGTCAAGAAACCGCCGACCGGCGTGATGGCCGCGTTATGGCCCCTGTCGGCCCTCACCACCTGGCGATTTGATTGGCCCGCGCGACCGGGAGGCGGTCGCGAGGACATCTTCCGCTAGGAGAGGTCAGCCGTGTCTGACGTGCTGTTCGTGTTGCTGACCGTGGGGCTGTTCGCGGCTCTCACCCTGCTGGTGAGGGGTGTGGAGAAGCTGTGAGCGCCGTCAACGCCGTCGGCCTGGTGCTGGCGATCGGCCTGGGCGTGTTCCTGGTCGCCGCGCTGCTGTTCCCGGAGCGCTTCTGATGAGCACGACAACAGCCGGGGTGCTCTTCGTGCTGTCGCTGGTGGTGGCGCTGGTCGGCGTCCACCGGCCGTTCGGCGACCACATGTTCCGCGCGGTGTCGGGCGCCAGGCAGTCCCGCGTCGAGCGGGGCGTGTACCGCCTGGTCGGGGTGAACCCGGCCGCCGAGCAGTCCTGGGGCGTGTACACCCGCAGTGTGCTGGCCTTCTCGGCCGTCTCGATCCTGTTCCTCTACGCGTTCCAGCGCCTCCAGAACCACCTCTGGCTCTCACTGGGCCTCGACCCGGTGGTGCCGCACGGCGCGTGGAACACAGCGGTGTCGTTCGTGACCAACACGAACTGGCAGTGGTACTCGGGTGAGTCGACCATGGGTCACCTGGTGCAGATGGCCGGCCTGGCGGTGCAGAACTTCGTCTCCGCCGCCGTGGGCATCGCCGTCGCGGTGGCGCTGGTCCGGGGCTTCGCCCGCAGTCGCACCGGCGAGCTGGGCAACTTCTGGGTCGACCTGACCCGGATCACGTTGCGGATCCTGCTGCCGATCGCCGTGCTCGGCGCGATCGCGCTGATGATCGGCGGGGCGGTGCAGAACCTCTCCGGCGGCGCCGACGTGACCACGCTGACCGGCGGCAGCCAGACGATCACCGGCGGGCCGGTCGCCAGCCAGGAGGCCATCAAGGAGCTGGGCACCAACGGCGGCGGCTTCTACAACGTCAACAGTGCCCACCCGTTCGAGAACCCGACCACCTGGACGAACTGGATCGAGATCTTCCTGATCCTGCTGATCCCGTTCAGCCTGCCCCGGGTCTTCGGCCGAATGGTCGGGCAGAACCGGCAGGGCTACGCGATCGCCGCGGTGATGGCGATCCTCGCCCTGGCCAGCATCACCCTGACCAACGTGTTCGAGCTGACCGGGCACGGCACGGTGCCGCAGGCGGTCGGTGCGGCGCTGGAGGGCAAGGAGGTGCGGTTCGACGTGTCGAACTCGGCCACCTTCGCCGCCGCCACCACGCTCACCTCGACCGGCGCGGTCAACTCGTTCCACGACTCGTACACCGCGCTGGGCGGGATGATGACGCTGGGCAACATGATGCTCGGCGAGGTCGCCCCCGGCGGGGTCGGCTCCGGCCTGTACGGACTGCTGATCCTCGCGGTGATCACGGTCTTCGTCGCCGGGCTGATGGTCGGCCGCACGCCGGAGTACCTGGGCAAGAAGATCGGCTCGCGCGAGATCAAGTTCGCCTCGATGTACTTCCTGATCACTCCGGCCCTGGTGCTCACCGGCACGGCCGCCGCCTTCGCCACCGGCAACAACTCGACCGCCCTCAACGTCGGCCCGCACGGGCTCTCCGAGGTGCTCTACGCCTTCACCTCGGCGAGCAACAACAACGGCTCGGCCTTCGCGGGCATCACGGTGAACACGCCGTGGTGGAACACCGCGCTGGGGCTCTGCATGCTGCTCGGCCGGTTCCTGCCGATCATCTTCGCGCTGGCGCTGGCCGGCTCGCTGGCCCGCCAGCAGCCCACGCCCGCGTCCGAGGGCACCCTGCCCACCCACCGGCCGCTCTTCGTCGGCATGGTGGTCGGCGTCACGGTGATTCTCGTCGCGCTCACGTTCCTGCCCGCGCTCGCGCTCGGCCCGCTGGCCGAAGGGCTGTGACCCCCATGAGAGAGAAGGACATGACCACGTCTACGCCGGCGCCGCACGGCGCGGCGGACGCCGCCACCCCCGGCACACCGGCCACCCAGGGCAGCCGGGTCGGCGGTGGCCTGCTCGACCCCGAGCAGCTGTTCCGGTCGCTGCCGGACGCGCTGCGCAAGCTCGACCCGCGCACCCTGTGGCACAACCCGGTGATGCTGATCGTCGAGATCGGCGCGCTCTTCACCACCGTGCTCGCGGTCGCCGACCCGTCGATGTTCGCCTGGGCCATCACCGTCTGGCTCTGGCTGACCGTGGTCTTCGCCAACCTGGCCGAGGCGGTCGCCGAGGGGCGGGGCAAGGCACAGGCCGACACGCTGCGCCGGGCCAAGCAGGATCTCATCGCCACCCGTCTGCTCGGCTGGACTCCGGGCGCGGCGGCCAACGGCTACCGGGACGAGGCGGTGCCCGCACCGCAGCTGCGACAGGGCGACATCGTCCTGGTCGAGGCCGGCCAGATCATCCCGGGCGACGGCGACGTCGTCGAGGGCATCGCGAGCGTCGACGAGTCGGCCATCACCGGCGAGTCCGCCCCGGTGATCCGGGAGTCCGGCGGCGACCGCAGCGCGGTCACCGGCGGCACCCGGGTGCTGTCCGACCGGATCGTCGTGCGGATCACGCAGAAGCCCGGGGAGAGCTTCATCGACCGGATGATCGCGCTGGTCGAGGGGGCCAACCGGCAGAAGACGCCGAACGAGATCGCGCTGAACATCCTGCTGGCCGCACTGACGATCATCTTCCTGCTCGCGGTGGTGACGCTCCAGCCGCTGGCGATCTTCTCGAAGGGTTACCAGGCGGCCGCACCGGACTCCGGCGCCGTCACCGACGGCGGGGTCACCGGCATCGTGCTGGTCTCGCTGCTGGTCTGCCTCATCCCGACCACCATCGGCGCGCTGCTGTCCGCCATCGGCATCGCCGGCATGGACCGCCTCGTCCAGCGCAACGTGCTCGCCATGAGCGGGCGGGCGGTCGAGGCGGCCGGCGACGTCAACACACTGCTGCTGGACAAGACCGGAACCATCACCCTGGGCAACCGGCAGGCCGCCGAGTTCCTGCCGGTGGCCGGCGTGGACGTGGCCACCGTCGCCGACGCGGCGCAGCTGTCCAGCCTGGCCGACGAGACGCCCGAGGGACGCTCGGTGGTGGTGCTCGCAAAGAACGAGTTCGGACTGCGCGAGCGCCATCCCGGCCTCATCCCGCACGCCACCTTCGTGCCGTTCACCGCGCAGACCCGGATGAGCGGCGTCGACCTGGCCGGCGAAGGCGCCGCCGGCGACCGGCAGATCCGCAAGGGCGCCGCCGCCGCGGTGATGAAGTGGGTACGCGAGAACGGCGGTCACCCGACCGAGCAGGTCGGTGAGCTGGTCGACGCGATCAGCGGCACCGGTGGCACCCCGCTGGTGGTCGCCGAGCACGTGGCCGGGGAACCGGCCCGGGCGCTCGGGGTCATCCACCTCAAGGACGTCGTGAAGGCCGGCATGCGGGAGCGCTTCGACGAGATGCGCCGGATGGGCATCCGGACCGTGATGATCACCGGCGACAACCCGCGTACCGCGAAGGCCATCGCCGACGAGGCCGGCGTGGACGACTTCCTCGCCGAGGCCACGCCGGAGGACAAGCTCGCCCTGATCAGGAAGGAGCAGGAGGGCGGTCGGCTGGTGGCGATGACCGGTGACGGCACGAACGACGCGCCGGCGCTGGCCCAGGCGGACGTCGGCGTGGCCATGAACACCGGCACGTCGGCCGCGAAGGAGGCCGGCAATATGGTCGACCTCGACTCCGACCCGACCAAGCTGATCGAGATCGTGGAGATCGGCAAGCAGCTGCTGATCACCCGGGGCGCGTTGACGACGTTCAGCATCGCCAACGACATCGCGAAGTACTTCGCGATCATCCCGGCCATGTTCGCCGGCATCTACCCCTCGCTGGACCGGCTGAACGTCATGCGGCTGGCCAGCCCCGAGTCGGCGATCCTCGCCGCCATCGTCTTCAACGCCATCGTCATCGTCGCGCTGATCCCGCTGGCCCTGCGCGGCGTCCGCTACCGACCGGCCAGCGCCTCGAAGCTGCTCGGTCGCAACCTGCTCGTGTACGGCCTCGGCGGCATCGTGGTGCCGTTCGTCGGCATCAAGCTCATCGACCTGCTCGTCCAGTTCATCCCGGGGATCTCGTGATGCGCCTTCCAAGTTGGCTCTCCCAGCACCTGGCCGCCCTGCGTGCGGTGCTCGTCCTCACCGTGCTGCTCGGCCTGGCCTACCCGCTCGCCCTGGTCGCCGTCGGCCGGCTCCCCGGCCTCGACGGCCGGGCCGACGGCTCGCTCGTGACCGTCGGCGGGAGGACCGTCGGCAGCTCCCTGATCGGGCAGTCCTTCACCGACGCGGCCGGCGACCCCGTCCCGCGCTACTTCCAGTCCCGCCCGTCCGCCGCCGGCTATGACCCGACCGCCACCGCCGCCAGCAACCTCGGCCCGGAGAGCGTGGTGGACACCATCACCAGCGACGAGGAGACCTCCACGCAGAGCCTGCTCACCCAGGTCTGCGCGCGCAGCAGGGCGGTCGGTGAACTCGACGGGGTGGACGGCCGGCGGCCGTACTGCACGCCGGACGGGGTCGGTGCCGTGCTGGCCGTGTTCCGCGCCGACGGCCTGACCGGCAGGATCACCCGTGTGGTCAGCGTCAACCAGGTCGCGCCGGCGACGCCGTTCGTGTCGACGTGGCAGGGTGTCCCGGTCGAGCTGGCCCGACCCAACCAGGACTACGTCGCCGAGGGCGGGGTGATCACCCCGGTCCGGGGCGACGCCCCGCAACGACCCGCGGTTCCGGCCGACGCGGTCACCGCCAGCGGCAGCGGCCTCGACCCGCACATCTCCCCGGCGTACGCGGAGATCCAGGTGGCCCGGGTGGCGCGGGAGCGCGGCGCGGAACCGGCGGCGATCCGCCGGCTGGTCGCGGAGCACACCACCGGCCGGGCGCTCGGCTTCCTGGGCGCGCCCGGGGTGAACGTCCTGGACCTCAACCTCGCCCTCGACGAGCGGTTCCCGGTTCGCTGACCTGTTAACAGGGGCCCCCTGCTATACAAAAAGCGTTAAGAGGGGGCCCTTCCTTGCCCCGAAGGGAGGGGTTGATGGGGCGCGGTGAGCTGCGCATCTATCTCGGAGCCGCCCCGGGGGTCGGCAAGACCTACGCGATGCTCGAGGAGGCCCAGCGGCGGGCCGAGCGCGGCACCGACGTGGTGGTCGGGCTGGTCGAGACGCACGGCCGGCCGCACACCGCGGGAATGATCGGCGACCTCGAGGTGCTGCCGCGCCGGACGATGACCTACCGCGGTGCCGAGTTCACCGAGATGGACCTCGACGCGGTGCTGGCCCGCCGGCCGGAGGTGGTCGTGGTCGACGAACTGGCGCACACCAACGTGCCCGGTTCGCGGCACGAGAAGCGCTGGCAGGACGTCCAGGAGCTGCTCGACTCCGGGATCAGCGTGCTGTCGACGGTCAACGTGCAGCACCTGGAGTCACTCAACGACGTCGTCGCGCAGATCACCGGCACCACCCAGCGGGAGACCGTGCCGGACCAGGTCGTCAGGGCCGCCGAGCAGGTCGAGCTGGTCGACATGACACCGGAGGCGCTGCGCCGCCGGATGGCACACGGCAACATCTACCGGCCCGACAAGATCGACGCGGCGCTCGGCAACTACTTCCGGGTCGGCAACCTGACCGCGCTGCGGGAGCTGGCGCTGCTCTGGCTGGCCGACAAGGTCGACGAACAGCTCGACGCGTACCGTGCGCAGCAGGGGATCTCCGCCACCTGGGAGGCGCGGGAACGGGTGGTCGTGGCGCTCACCGGCGGCCCCGAGGGGGAGACGCTGATCCGGCGGGCGGCCCGGATCGCCGCCCGCAGCAAGGGCGCCGACCTGCTCGCCCTGCACGTGGCCCGCAGCGACGGGCTCGCCGACGCGGATCCGGCTCAGCTGGCCCGGCAGCGGGTCCTGGTGGAGAGCCTCGGCGGCACGTACCACCAGGTGCTCGGCACCGACATCCCGGCGGCGCTGCTGGACTTCGCACGTGGCGTCAACGCCACCCAACTGGTGCTCGGGGCGAGCCGGCGGGGGCGGTTCGCACAGCTGCTCTCGCGCGGGGTCGGCGTCACCACCACCGCGCTGTCCGGCGCCATCGACGTGCACCTCGTGACCCACGCCCAGGCAGGACGGGGTCGCCGAGGCGCGACGGTGCCCGCAGCCCTGTCCCGCCGTCGCCGGCTGCTCGGCTTCGCGCTCGCCGGGCTGGGGATGCCGCTGCTCACCGTGGCGCTGCGGACGCTGCCCGACCTCACCCTGACCAACGACATCCTGCTCTTCCTCGCCGGGGTGGTCGGGGTGGCCCTGGTCGGCGGGCTCTGGCCGGCGCTGGTCGCCGCGCTCGGCGGCTCGCTCCTGCTGAACTGGTTCTTCACCCCGCCGTTCCACACCCTGACCATCGCCGAGGCGGACAACCTGCTCGCCCTCGGCGTCTTCGTCGGGGTGGCGGTGGCGGTCAGCTGGGTGGTGGACGTCGCCGCCCGGCGTACCCGGGAGGCCGCCCGGGCCTCCGCCGACGCGCAGACCCTGGCCACCGTCGCCGGTGGGGTGCTGCGCGGCGAACGACCGCTGTCCGCCCTGCTGGACCGGCTCCGGGAAACGTTCGGGGTACGGGCGGTCAGCGTCCTGGAGTTGGCGGCCGAGGGGGAGGGACGGCCGGCCCGGGCCCGGGAGGCGACGGCCTGGCGGGTCGTGGCCAGCGTCGGCGACGCCCCACCGGTCAGCCCGAGCGCCGGGGAGACCGTGGTTCCGGTGGACGACCGGCTCACCGTCGTGCTCGCCGGTCGCCGGCTGGAGGCCGCCGACCGGCGTGTCGTCGAGGCGTTCGCCGCCCAGGCCGCCGTCGCGCTGCGCCAGGAGCGGCTCGCCGAGGAGGCGGCCACCGCCCGGCCGCTGGCCGAGGCCGACCGGATGCGGACCGCGCTGCTCGCCGCGGTCAGCCACGACCTGCGTACGCCGCTTGCGTCGGCGAAGGCGGCGGTGAGCAGCCTGCGCAGCCCGGACGTCGAGTTCGACGCCGAGGACCGGGCGGAACTGCTCGCCACCGCCGACGAGTCGCTGGACCGGCTGGGCCGGCTGGTCGCCAACCTGCTCGACATGAGCCGGTTGCAGGCCGGCGCACTGGGCCTGACCGCCACCGCGATCGGCCTGGAGGACGTCGTACCCCGGGCCCTGGACGAGCTGGGACCCGACGCGGCGAACGTGACCACCGACATCCCCGCCGACCTGCCGGCGGCCACCGCCGACCCGGGCCTGCTGGAGCGGGTGCTGGTCAACGTCGTGGCGAACGCGCTGCGGCACAGCCCACCCGGCCGGCCGCCCACCATCACCGCCAGCGCCCACGCCGGGCGGGTCGAGCTGCGGGTCATCGACACCGGCCCGGGCATCCCCGAGGACCAGTGGGAGCACGTCTTCCTGCCGTTCCAGCGCCTCGGCGACCGGGACAACCAGACCGGGGTGGGCCTCGGCCTGGCCCTGTCCCGCGGACTCGTCGAGGCGATGGGTGGCAGCATCACCCCGGAGACCACGCCGGGCGGTGGCCTGACCATGGTGGTACGGCTGCCGGCCGCGGCCGACGGAGGTGCCCGGTGACCCGGATCCTGGTCGTCGACGACGAGCCGCAGATCCTGCGGGCCCTCCGGATCAACCTGCGCGCCCGCGGCTACGACGTGGAGGTCGCCGCCACCGGCGCCGCCGCGCTGAAGGCCGCCGCCGGTCACCCGCCGGACCTGGTGGTGCTCGACCTCGGCCTGCCGGACCTGGACGGCGGCGAGGTGATCCGGGGGCTGCGCGGCTGGAGCAGTGTGCCGATCATCGTGCTCTCCGGCCGGGCCGGCAGCGAGGACAAGGTCGCCGCGCTGGACGCCGGGGCGGACGACTACGTCACCAAGCCGTTCGGCGTCGACGAGCTGCTGGCCCGGATCCGGGCGGTGACCCGTCGCCTCGCCCCGACCGCCACCGGGCCCGTCCTGCGGGTGGGCCGGCACAGCGTCGACCTCGCCGACCGGACGGTGACCCGGGACGACGGCGTCGAGGTGCGGCTCACCCCGACCCAGTGGGCGATGCTGGAGAAGCTGCTGCGCAACCCGGGCAAGCTGGTCAGCCAGCGGCAGCTGTTGCAGGACGTGTGGGGGCCGGAGTACCGCGACGAGACCAACTACCTGCGGCAGTACATGGCCCAGCTGCGGCGCAAGCTGGAGGACGACCCGGCCCGGCCCCGGCATCTGATCACCGAACCGGGCATGGGCTACCGCTACCGCCCCTGACCGGCCCGACGTCCGGTTGTCGGCCCGGATCGGGCCGGTGCCGCCGGGCCGGATTCGACGCCGCCGTCGGTGGGTACCGTCCGGGTGCGTCCATCCGGCGCCGCCCCGCCAGGGCGGCCCACCCGATCGACCGGAGGGGTCACCGACGCACCCTCCCCGAGGGCCGTGCCACCCGAACCGAACCGGCGAGGAGCGACCGTGAGCCGATCACCGAGCGCCGCCGACCTGGCCCTGGCCGAGCTCGGTCGGATCAGGCTCGACGAGGTCACCCTGCCCGACGTGCTGGGCCGGGTCGCCGAGCTGGCGCGGAACACCGTCAACGGCGCCTGCGAGGTCTCCGTCACCCTGATCCAGGGCGAGTCGAAGCGGACGATGGCGCACACCGGCGAGCCGGCCCTCGCCCTCGACCTGGTCCAGTACGAGGACGGCAGCGGGCCGTGCCTCGCCGCCTCGGCCAGCGGCTCCTCCGTCTCGGTGCCCGACACCGCGGCCGACGAGCGGTGGCCCGACTGGAGTCGCCGGGCCCGGGAGCACGGGGTGGGCAGTTCGCTGTCGATCGGGCTGCCGATCCAGGAGGCGGTGGTGGGCGCGCTGAACGTCTACGGCGGGCCCCCGCACTCCTTCGACGCCGAGGCGGTCACCGTGGCGGAGAGCTTCGCCGCGTACGCCGCCGTGGCGCTGGCCAACGCCCACCTGTACGACAGCACCAGCACGCTCGCCGAGCAGATGCGCGAGGCGATGCGGAGCCGGGCGGTGATCGAGCAGGCCAAGGGCATCATCATGGGCTCGCGGCGCTGCTCGCCGGACGAGGCCTTCGCCGTGCTGGCCCGGATCTCCCAGGACAGCAACCGGAAGGTCCGCGAGGTCGCCGAGGCGCTGGTCGCCGGCGCGGTCAGGCAGACCTCCTCCTGACCCGGCCGGCCGACACCGGGCGGAGCCGTCCCGGTAACGTCCGGCACGACGGGCGCCGGTCTGGCCGGCGCCGTGGAGAGCCCGGCGAGGGGTGACGATCTGGTGGAGCCGCACGAGCAGTGGTCCTCCGGCGACGCGCAGGCGGTGCTCGACGCCTTCGAGCAGCTGCCCGGATTCGTGTGGGTCTTCGATGGCCCCGAGCTGCGGGTGGTGGCCGCGAACCCGGCGGTCCGGGCCGCGGTCGGCGACCGCAGCCACCTGCTCGGCGAACCGTTCCGGCGGGCGGTGCCGGAACTGGCCGGCCAGCACATCTTCGAACTCCTCGACCAGGCGCTCGCCGGGATCCGGTCGTACGGCTACGAGCAGCGCGTCCTGACCGACCGGTACGGCGACGGACGGTTGACCGAGGCGTTCTACACCTTCGACATGGCGCCCTGGCGCAACCCGGACGGCTCGGTCCGCGGGGTGATCGTGCAGGCCGTCGACGCCACCGGCGTGGTGGCCGCCCGCCGGGCGGCCGAGGCGGCCGCCGCGCACGCCGAGAGCCGCTACCAGCAGGCCGCCGGCCTGATCCTGGAGCTGCAACGCAGCCTCCTGCCGGATGCGTTGCCGGTCCTGCCCCGGGTCCAGGTCGCCGCCCGCTACCTCGTCGCCGGCAGTGAACTCGTCGCCGGCGGGGACTGGTTCGACGCTGTTCCGCTGCCCGACGGGCGGCTGGCGCTGACCGTCGGCGACGTCGTGGGGCACGGCGCCGCCGCGGCGGCGGCGATGGGCCAGCTGCGGACCGTCGTCCGGCAGGCGCTCCAGTCCGGTGGCGACCTGTCGCAGACGCTCGACGCGTTGAACCGGTTCGCGGCGTACTCGGCCGCGACCCGGGCGGCGACCAGCTGCCTCGCCGTCCTCGACGCGCGCACCGGAGTGCTCGAGGTGGCCAGTCACGGGCACCCGGCGCCGCTGGTGCTGGGCCCGGACGGCGACTCCCGCTTCCTGCCCCTGGTGCCGGCCCGGCCGCTGGGCACCGGCCCGGACCCCGCTCCGGTGCACACCTGCCGCCTGACCGGTGGTGACGTCCTGCTGATGTTCACCGACGGCCTGATCGAGCGGCCACGGCAGAGCCTGGACGAGAGCACCGGGGCGCTGGCGAGCGCCGCCGGGGCGGCCCGGCGCGGTCTGCTGGCCGAGGGCAGCACACTGCCCGACCGGCTGCCCGATCTGCTCTGCACCCTGGTCACCGAGCGGCTCGCCATGGCCGAGGGCGGCTTCAACGACGACTGCACGCTGCTCGCCGCCCATCTGCTGCCCGAGCCGGTCGCGCCGCTGCGGCTCACCCTGCCCGCCGACCCGGCCGCGTTGCGCCCGATGCGTCGGCAGGTCACCGGCTGGCTGGAGCACGCCGGCGTCGACCCGGAGGACACGGTGGACCTGGTGCACGCGGTGGGCGAGGCGGCCACCAACGCGATCGACCACGCCTATCCGGAGGGCGGGCCGGCGGACTTCACGGTGGAGGCCGACCTGGACGACCAGGGCGTCGTCCGGCTCGCCTGCGCCGACCGGGGCCGGTGGCGGCCCCCGGTGCACGACCCGGGTGGCCGCGGCCGGGGTCTGACGATGATCCGCGGGCTGGTCGACCGGGCCGAGGTGCGCCACACCGACGCCGGTACGACCGTCCGGATGTGGCATCGGATCGAGCGGGCCACCAGCGTCACCGCCGCCGCCGCCGGCCAGCTCTCCGGCCCGCACAAGCGGGACGTCGGGGCGGACGAGTTCGGCCTGACCTTCGTGCACGCCCCGGCGGGCCGGACCCTGTACGTGCAGGGGCCGGTGGATCTGGCCACCGGCGGGCAGATGCGGGCCGCCATCCTCCAGGGTGGCCGGGGCGGCACCCTGCCGTTGACCGTCGACCTGACCGCCGTCACCCACCTGACCAGCACCGGGGTGCAGATCCTGCACGAGCTCTCCGGTGTGGTCACCGGCCTGCGCGTCGCCGCCGCCCCGGGTGCCCCGGCCCGGGCGGTCCTGCGCCTGACGGCGTTGGACCACCTGCTGTCCGACACCGACGACCCGGCGGCCGGAGCGGACGTGAACTAGCCGCGCTGCTCGTGGTCGCCGGCGCGCTGCGCCGGCGTACCGCTGGTGGCCCGGTCGACCAGGGCCTCGGCGACCTCGCGCAGCTTGCGGTTGGAGTCCTGGGAGACCTTGGCCAGGATGGCGAACGCCTCCTCGGCGGTGCACCGTCGCTGGCCCATGATGATGCCCTTGGCCTGCTCGATCACCGCCCGGCTCTGCATCGCCACCTGCATCTGCTGGGCGAGGGTCGCGGTGCTCTCGTAGAGGTGGGCGTTGGCCAGCGCGATCGCGGCGTAACCGGCGAGCTTCTGGGCCAGCGAGGTGACCTCGTCGAAGGCGTGCGGGGTGGCGCCGTAGATGTTGAGCGCGCCGACGAACGCCTCCTGGATCGGCAGGCCGATCGAGAGCGAGCTGGCCGCGCCGGCCCGGTGCGCCCGGGTCGCCCACTCCGGCCAGCGACTCTCCGTGGCCATGTCGGCCACGATCATCGCCGTGCCGGTGGTCGCGGCGTCCAGGCACGGGCCGCGCCCGTGCTCGTACTGCCACAGGTCCAGCATCAGGGCCAGCTCGCCGGTGAAGGCGGCGGTGTGTGCCTCGGCGCCCTGGATCAGGGTGACCGACACCTCGTGGGTGCCGGGGATCGCCTGCTTGGCCACGTCGGCGATCCTGGTCAGGACGTCGTTCAGGTCGGCCTCGCCGTGCCTGATCGTCCCCAACTGGATGAATGCCTCGGTGAGGTCGAGAGGTGCCTGCGACATGGGCGTCTGACGTCCTTGTGCGAACCGGCGCGGTCGGTGTCGGCTGAGCCGGACAGCGCGTACGGGCGATCCGCGGGTCACGGACCGCTGGGCCGGCCCTCAGGTACGGGCCAGTGGCCGGCGCCGCTGCTTGACGCTGATTGCCGACACCCCGGTGGGATGTCGGCTACCGGGTCAGTTTACGGTGCTGCCCCGGGCACTGCTGAGTGGGCTTGCCGCCGGTCAGCGGCCTCCGCGTGACCGCCGGTGCCCGCCGTTGCTGCCGGCGAGCCAGGTGTGGCGGCTGCGTGGCCCGGCGGCCCGGTCGCTTCCGGCCTCGACGGTGGGCGGGGTGGGCTCCCGGATGGTCTGCCGGATGAACTGGTCGTGGGTGCCGGTCACCGACAGGACGAACCGGACGACCGTCGACATGGCCCGGACGGAGAGGCTCCCGCCCGCCCCGCTCACCAGCCGGTCCGCCTCCTCCAACGCCCGGACGCCGTCGGCGCCGAAGAAGCTGACGCTGGAGAGGTCCAGCAGCACCTCCGTGGGCCGCTCGCGGGCGTGGCGGGCGATGAACTCGACGAGGACCGCGGCGGTGCTCATGTCGATCTCACCGCTGATCGTGATCAGGATCGCCGGCCCGTCGCCCGTGAGCAGGGCGTCCCGGGCCAGCGAGAGGGGCGCCGGGGCGTCCGGTGCGGGCCGGGTCGATCGCCGGTGGCGCAGGCGCGTGAGCCGCATCAGCGCTGCTCCCGCCGGCGGTGCGGGTCGGTGGCCTCGGGTGACGGGGGTCGCCGTCGGGTCGGTGGCCGGGCGGGGCGTCGGTCGGAGTCGGGCGACCGGTCGCGATCCGGGTCGGGCCGACCGGAGGCGGACGGACCGGAGGCGGACGGACCGGCGGCGGTGCCGGCGTCCGGCCCGGTCGGCGGGGCGGCCGTCGTGGTGGAAGCGCCGCAGGACGACGCCGGGGACAGCACGTGTCCTCCGGACGTCGGACGACGTCGGGCGTGGGTGATCAGGGCGGGTGACAAGGCACCTCCGACGGGGATCGGCTGTCGGGGCTCGGCGTCGATCGGTGATCGACGCGGCAGGCGCATGTCTTGACCCGTGGCAGATACTACCGCCGGATCCGGTGCAACGCATCTGGATCTTGGCAGCCGGCGGTGCACCGGGCGGGTCCTCCCGTACGCGGTTCGTACCCCGTACGGGGTCAACAGGCCGTTGTACCTCGAAATCGTGGCGGACCCGGTGTCATCATCCGGGAGCAGGGTAGGGCCCATGGTGGGACCAGTGGCCGGATGACAGGGAGACCGTGATGTCGCAGCCGTCGACGAGCGCGGAGAGCGCCTTCGCCGAGCTGGGCCGGATCCGGCTGGACGAGGTCACCCTCGAGGAGATGCTGGGCAAGGTGGCGGAGCTGGCGAGCCGCGCGGTTCCCGGCGCCCGGGAGGTGTCGGTGACCCTGGTCCGCGACGTGACGGCCCGCACCGTCGTGGCCACCGGCGAGATCGCCCGGGACCTGGACGAGTGGCAGTACCGCAAGGGCTTCGGACCGTGCCTGGACGCCTCGCCGAGCGGGGACTCGGTCAGCGTGCCGGACATGGCGGCCGAGTCGCGCTGGCCGGGCTGGGCCGAGCACGCCCGCGGCTCGGGCGTCGGCAGCTCGCTCTCGATCGGCCTGCCGATCCAGGAGTCCGTCACGGGCGCGCTCAACATCTACGGCGGGGCCCCGAACAGCTTCGACCCCGGGGCGATCGCGACGGCCGAGACCTTCGCCGCCTTCGCGGCGGTCGCCCTGGCCAACGCCAACCTGTACGGCGCCACCGCCACCCTGGCAGAGCAGATGCAGGAGGCGATGCGGGGTCGGGCGGTGATCGAGCAGGCCAAGGGCATCATCATGGGGGAGCGGCACTGCTCGCCGCAGGAGGCGTTCGCCCTGCTGTCCAGGATCTCCCAGGACACCAACCGCAAGGTCCGCGACGTCGCCGCGGCGCTGGTCGACCGGGCCGCCGGCCCCGGTCGCCGCTGACCCGCCGACAGCCCCCGGCCGGCCATTACGCATCGAGGACGGCCAACGGGTGTAGCCATGTGGATACCCCCGCGCCGACCACCTGGGCACCCGCGCGCCGATCGGGTATGGCCACAGGAGCCGTGCCGCTTCTCCCAGGTAGCGCCATAGAGTTGCCGTCATGGCGCAGGACGTGACTCATCTCGCAGGACGACCGGCTGTCGCCACCGCCGGTCGACGCGGTATGGGCGTCAATGCGAAAACGTCGGACTGCGGCGCGGGTGAACTGCCGGTGGCGCCGACGTGAACCTGATTCCGTGATGTAGCACCAGCTGCGTCCTGGGGAGAAGGCTGCGGAATTCAATACGGAAGAAGTCTGTGCACCGCCCGGAATGCGTTCGGGGCGGCGGCACTCCTGCGGCTCGAGCGTGATGACTCACTGGTCTGTACCTGTGATTCCAGGTAGAAACTCGGCAGCAAAGGGCATCTGATTCGCAATGGGTGAGGAAATCGTCGAAGCGTGTTACCCGATGACCCCCACGCAACAGGGCGTCATGTTCGGAAGCGATTTCGGGGGGAAGCCCGGGCTGTTCCACGTGCAGGTGGAACTGCGCATCGAGCACGAGCTGCGGGTCGATGCCTTCCGCGAGAGCTGGCGGCTCGTCGCCGACCGGCACAGCGCGCTCCGGACCGGCTTCCGCGACCTGCGCGGCCGGCGCCCGTCGCAGGTCGTCCGACCGGGCGTCGACGTCCCCCTCGTCCTCGCCGACTGGCGCGGGCTGACCGCCGAGGAACAGCGGGACCGGCTGGCGGCGCACCGCCGGCAGGACCTCGCCGACGGCTTCGACCTCACCGACGCCCCACTGTGGCGGCTGCACGTCGCCCGGCTGGACGAGAACCTCTACCAGGTCCTCTGGAGCCTGCACTACATCGTCCTGGACGAGCCGAGCCAGGCGATCGTGCTGCGCGAGGTCGAGGCGTACTACGCGCAGCTGACCGGCGGCGACCCGGCCCGGCTGCCCGAGCCGACGCCCTTCGAGGAACACGTACGCCGGCTGGACGGCCTCGACCTGGCCGAGGCCGAGCGGTTCTGGTCCGCCGAGCTGGCGGAGGTCGCCGCGGCCGTGCCGCTGCCGGTGGAGCGAAAGGCCGGCGCCCCCGCCGACCAGGCCGCGGACAGTGGTTACGACCAGCGCGTCCTGCTCCTCGACGAGGAGCGGACCGACCGGCTGCGGCAGGTCGCCGAGCGGTACGGCCTGTCGCTCGCCACGGTGGCCCGCGGCTGCTGGGCCCTGCTGCTGAGCCGGTACGCCGGCACCGACGACGTGGTCGTCGGCGTCACCGTGCCGGGGCGCTCCGGGGACCTGCCCGGGGTCGAGCGGATGGTGGGCCTGCTCATCAACACGCTGCCGCTGCGGGTACGGGTGCCCGGCGCGTCGCCGTGGGCGGAGTGGATGCGCGGGCTCCAGGACCGGTACGCCGAGTTGCACCGCCACGAGCACACCCCGCTGCTGTCGATCCAGCAGTGGAGCCGGGTCGGCTCGGGCAACCCGCTGTTCGAGACGGTCCTCTCCGTCGACGAGGCCGAGCCGGCTCCGGGCGGCGCGCTGACCATGACCCGGGTGCGCGAGGAGACCCGGGCGCCCTATCCGTTGCGGGTGGTGGTCGCCCCGGGCAACCAGGTGACGATCACCGTCCACTTCGACACCGCGCGGTTCGGCGGCGCGACGGTCGAGGCGATGCTGGCGCACCTGGACCGGCTCCACGCCGACCTGGTACGCCTGCCCGACGCCCGGCTGGGGCAGCTGTCGATGCTCACCGACGTCGAGCACACCCGCCTCGTCCGCGAGTGGAACGACACCGACCGGCCGTACTCCCGGGAAACCCTCATCCACCAGCTCTTCGAGCAGCAGGTACGGCGTACCCCGGACGCGACGGCGCTGCTCTTCGGCGACCGGAGCTGGACCTACGCGGAGCTGAACCGGCAGGCCAACCGGATCGCCCACCACCTCGTCGAGCTGGGCGTCGGGCCGGGCAGCCACGTGGCGATCCTGATGGAACGCGCCGCCGAGATGGTGCCCGCCCTGCTGGGCATCCTCAAGGCCGGCGGGATCTACGTCCCGCTCCAGGCCAGCGCCCCGGTGAAGCGCTGGCACTGGATCCTGGACTCGCTGGACATCGGTTGTGTGCTCACCCAGCGGGAGCTGGTGCCGGCGCTGCTGCGGGCCGACCCGCTGCCCCGGCTCGCCCACCTGGTCTGCCTGGACGACGCCGGCGCGGACGACGAGCCGCTGCCCGCGCACCCGTACCGGCTGCACGGGCCGGCCGACCTGGCCGAGCGGTCGCCGGCCGACCTGCCGCCGCGGGGGACGTCGCAGGACCTGGCGTACATCATCTTCACCTCGGGGTCGACCGGCACCCCGAAGGGCGTGATGGTCGCCCACCACGCGGCGGTCAACCTGATCGAGTGGGTCAACCAGACCTTCGCGGTCGGCCCCGACGACCGGATGCTCTTCATCACCTCGCTCAGCTTCGACCTCTCGGTCTACGACGTGTTCGGCATCCTCGCCGCCGGTGGTTCGATCCGGCTGGCGTCCGGGCCGGACATCCAGGAGCCGACCCGGCTGTTGACGATGATGGCGACCGAGCCGATCACCTTCTGGGACTCGGCGCCGGCCGCGCTGATGCAGCTCGTGCCGTTCCTGCCCCCGAGCGGCGCCGGGGCGGACGCCGTCGTCTCCACCTCGCTGCGGCTGATCTTCATGAGCGGGGACTGGATCCCGGTGAACTCGCCGGAGATCATGAAGGCGGCGTTCCCGAACGTCCAGGTCGTGGGCCTGGGCGGCGCGACCGAGGCGACCGTCTGGTCGAACTTCTTCCCGATCCACCAGGTCGATCCCGGCTGGACCAGCATCCCGTACGGCAGGCCGATCCAGAACGCCCGCTACTACATCCTGGACCGCAACCTCCAGCCCTGCCCGGTCGACGTGCCCGGCGACCTCTACATCGCCGGCGACTGCCTGAGCCTCGGCTACGCCGGCGATCCCGGGCTCACCGCCGGCAAGTACCTCGCCTCGCCCTTCGACCACGAACCCGGCCTGCGGATCTACCGCACCGGTGACATGGCCCGGTGGCGGGCCGACGGGAACATGGAGTTCCTCGGCCGCACCGACTCGCAGGTCAAGATCCGGGGCTACCGGATCGAGCTCGGCGAGATCGACACCGTGCTGAGCCGGCACCCGGTGGTGCAGACCGCGGCCACCCTGGTCCGCCAGGACCAGCCCGGCGGCGCCTCGCTCATCTCCTACCTGGTCCTTGACCCGCTGAACGCGCAGGCCGCCGTGCGGGGCGAGGAGACCGCCCTGCTCGACGACCGGCTGAGCCACTGGCAGCAGGTCTACGACAGCTTCGACCAGCTGGAGGTGGCGCCCACCGAGGACGGCGCCGACTACTCCGGCTGGACCAGCAGCTACACCGGCCAGGCCATCCCGCTGGACGAGATGGAGGCCTGGCGGCAGGACACCCTGGCCCTGGTCCGGTCGTACCGGCCGCAGGAGCTGCTGGAGATCGGCTGCGGCACCGGCCTGCTGCTCTTCCCGCTCGCCGAGGGCTGCCGCCGCTACCACGGCACCGACTTCTCCGGCGCGGTGCTGGACTCCGTACGCCGGCGGCTGGACACCATGCCGCAGCTGCGTGACTCGGTCACCCTGTCGCAGCGCACCGCCGACGAGCTCGCCGACCTGCCCGCCGCGGCGGTCGACACGGTGCTGGTCAACTCGGTCGTCCAGTACTTCCCCGACGTCAACTACCTGCTGCGGGTGCTGGACGGCGCGCTGGACCGGGTCGCCCCCGGCGGCCGGATCATCGTCGGTGACGTCCGCAGCCTGCCGCTGCTGGAGGCGTTCCACGCCGACATCGAGCTGAGCCGGGCGGTGGACGGGACCACCCGCCAGCAGATCTGGCAGCGGGTGCGGCAGCGGGTGCAGCAGGAGAAGGAGCTGACCCTCGACCCGGACCTGTTCCGCCGCTGGGCGGCGCGGACCGGCCGGATCAGCCGGGTGGAGATCCGGCCCAAGCGGGGCCACCACCGCAACGAGCTGACCCTGTTCCGCTACCAGGTGGTGCTGCACGTCGGCGAGCCGCTCCCCACCGACGACCCACCGGTCACCCGCACCGAGGACTGGACGGCCGCCGGCCTGACCCTGCCCGCCCTGCGGGAAACCCTGGAGCGGGAGCGGCCCGACCGGCTGCGGCTGCGCGAGGTGCCGAACGCCCGGGTCGCCGGCGCCGTTCACGGGCTGCGCTGGCTCAAGGGCGAGTCCAGCGTGGACACCGTCGACGAGTGGCGGGCGCAGGACCCGGCCGGCGCCGGGGTGGACCCGGAGGACGTCCGGGAGCTGGCCGAGCAGGCCGGCTACACCGCGACCGTCAGCTGGGCCGGCCACGGCCCCGACGGCGGCTACACCGTCCTGCTGGAGCGGGCGGGCGTCGAGCCGGTCGGCTTCGACCCCGAGGAGCGCGTCGAGCCCCGGGCCGTCGACGACGGCGACTGGCAGCGCTGGGCCAACCACCCGCTCCGGGCCGAGATCGAGGAGCTGCTCGTCCCGCAGGTCAAGGCGTACCTGCGGGAACGGCTGCCGGACTACATGGTGCCGGCCGACTTCGTGGTGCTGGACGCGCTGCCGGTCACCTCCAGCGGCAAGCTCGACCGGCGGGCCCTGCCGCTGCCCGGCGCCGCCCCGGCCACCGGTTCCGCCGGCTACCTGCCGACCCGCAGCACCACCGAGGCGCTGCTGGTCTCCATCTACGAGCAGGTGCTCTCGCGCAGCCCGATCGGGATCCGGGACGACTTCTTCAGCCTCGGCGGGCACTCCCTGCTGGCGGTCCAGCTCTCCGCGCGGATCCGCCAGGTCTTCTCGGTCGACCTGCCGGTGCACAGCTTCTTCGACCTGCCGACCATCGCCCGGCTCGCCCCCGAGCTCCAGCGGCTCCAGGACGAGCAACAGCCACTGCGGCTGCCGGCGCTGGTGCCGGTGCCCCGGGACGCCCCGCTGCCGGCGAGCTTCGACCAGCAGCGGCTCTGGTTCCTCGACCGGCTCAACCCGGGCAGCAACTTCTACACCGTCAACTGGCTCATCCCCTGGTCGGCGGCGATCCCGCGCAGCGTCCTCGAGGCGGGGCTGGACGAGATGCTCCGCCGCCACGAGACCCTGCGGACCACCTTCCGGGAGGAGGACGGCCAGGTCTGGCAGGTCGTACCGGACCGGTGGCGGGTCGAGGTGCCGGTGGTCGACCTCACCACGGTCCCCGCCGAGGAGCGCGAGGCGCGGGCGCAGGAGGAGATCCGGCGCCGGTGGGCCGAGCCGTTCGACCTGGTCACCGGCCCGCTGCTGCGGACCGTGCTGATCAGCCTCTCCGACACCGAGCAGGTGCTGGTGCTCAGCGCCCACCACACGGTCTTCGACGGCTACTCCATCGGCCTGTTCGGCCAGGAGTTCCTCCGGATCTGCCAGGCGCTGACCGAGGACGCCCCCGGGCCGCTGCCGGAGCTGGCCGTCCAGTACGCCGACTACGCCGTCTGGCAGCAGAACTGGCTGCGCGAGGAGTGGTTGGAGTTCCACCTGGCCTACTGGAAGGAGCAGCTGGCCGAGGCCCCCGAGCTGCTCGCCCTGCCGACCGACTTCCCCCGCCCCGAGGTGCAGCGCTACCGGGGTTCCTTCCTGCGCCGGCAGTTGCCCGCCGAGCTGACCGACGGGATCAAGCGGCTCAGCGGCGAGTCCCAGGTGACCAACTACATCACCATGCTCGCCGGGGCGGCCGTGCTGCTCTCCCGCTACAGCGGGCAGGACGTGGTGGTGATCGGCGTGCCGATCGCCAACCGGCACCGGGCCGAGTTGGAGCCGATCATCGGTTTCCTGGTCAACACGGTGGCCCTGCGGGTGGACCTGCGCGGCAACCCGCGCTTCTCCGACGTGCTGCTCCAGGTCCGCCGGCAGCTCTTCGACGCCCAGGCCCATCAGGAGATTCCCTTCGACCGGGTGGTCGAGGCGCTCTGCCCGGAACGGAACCTCGGCTACAACCCGATCTTCCAGGTGATGGTCGCCGACGAGAGCCTGCCCCTGCTGGAGCACGTGTCGGACCAGGTGCGCGCCGAGCCGTGGATGCACCGGCTGGTCGAGGAGGGGATGAGCCTGCGGGTCTCCCGCTTCGACCTCGTCCTCATGGTCCAGGAGGACCCCGAGGGGCTCCGGCTGGGCTTCGAGTACAGCACCGACCTGTTCCGGGACCGCACCATCGCCCGGATGGCCGACCAGTTCGAGGTGCTGCTGGAGTCGGCGCTGGCCCGGCCGGACGAACGGGTCCAGGACCTGGTGATGCTCCCGGAGGCGGAGCGTACGCGGATCCTGGGCGACTGGAACGTCGCCTCCCGCTCCGGCGGCGAGCCGGCGTACCTGCACGAGCTGTTCGCCGCGCAGGCCGCCCGTACGCCGGACGCGGTGGCGCTGGTCCACTCCGACGAGCAGGTCAGCTACCGCGAGCTGGACGCCCGGGCGAACCAGTTGGCGCACGCGCTGCGGGCCCGGGGCGTCGGGCCGGACGTGCTGGTCGGGCTCTGCCTGGACCGGTCGGTGGAGGTGCTGGTCGGCCTGCTGGGCATCCTGAAGGCCGGCGGCGGCTACGTGCCGATGGACCCGCGCAACCCCCGGGACCGGCTGGCCTTCCTGGTCGAGGACGCCGGCCTGCGGCTGGTGCTGACCCGGTCGCACCTGAACGACAGGGCGGCCGCGGCGGGCGCGCCGACGATCTGCCTGGACACCGGGTGGTCGGCCATCGCCGCCGAACCGACCGAGGCGCCCGCGACGCCCGGCCTCACCCTGGACAACCTGGCCTACATCATCTACACCTCCGGCTCGACGGGGCGCCCGAAGGGCGTGATGGTGGCGCACCGCTGCCTGAACCACGTGGTGCCCTGGGTGCGGGAGCACGAGTGCCTGAGCCGGCCGCAGCGGGTGCTCCAGGTGGCGTCGTACAGCTTCGACTTCTCGGTGTGGGAGATCCAGCTCCCGCTGCTCACCGGCGGCACGCTGGTCGTACCGAAGCCGGGCGTGCACATGATCGGCCAGGACCTGCACGACACGCTGGTCGAGCAGGCCATCGAGAGCCTCAACTTCACCCCGGGCGCGCTGGCCACCCTGCCGCCCGGCGGAGTGCCGCACCTGCGCACGCTGATGGTCGGTGGCGAGGCGTACCCGGCGGACCTGATCCGCACCTGGGCGCCGGGCCGGACCTTCTTCAACGTGTACGGCCCGACCGAGACCACGATCTACACCACCGGCACCCTGATCGACGAGCACCTCGACGTGCTGCACATGGGCCGGCCGATCACCAACGTCGAGACGTACGTCCTCGACCGGCACCTCCAGCCGGTCCCGGTCGGTGTGCCCGGGGAGCTGTACATCGGCGGCGCCGGCGTCACCCGGGGCTACCTCAACCGGCCGGAGCTGACCGCCGAGTACTTCGTGGCGAACCCGTACGGCGAGCCGGGCAGTCGGCTCTACCGCAGCGGTGACCTGGTGCGCTGGCTGCCGGACGGGAACATCGAGTTCGTCGGCCGGGTCGACCAGCAGGTCAAGATCCGGGGTTTCCGGATCGAGCTGGGCGAGATCGAGGCCGCCCTGATCCAGCACCCCGGGGTGCAGGGCGCCGCCGTGCTGGTGAGGTCGGAGGGGAACGTCAAGCGGCTGGTCGCCTACGTCGGGTCGGCCGACGGCGTCTGCGTGGACGCGCTCCAGGCGTTCCTGGGCGAGCGGCTGCCCGGCTACATGGTGCCGAGCATCTTCGTGCCGCTGGACGCCGTGCCGCTGAACTCCAACGGCAAGGTGGACCGGCGGGCCCTGGCCGCGCTGCCCTGGCAGGAGCACGCCACCACCGTCAAGGGCGAGTACGCGGCCCCGCGCAACCCGGTCGAGGAGCAGCTGGCCGAGGTGTGGCGGTCGGTGCTGGGCACGCCCGACCCGGTGAGCGTGCACGACAACTTCTTCGCCCTCGGCGGCGACTCGATCCTCAGCCTCCAGGTGATCTTCCGGGCCAAGCAGCTCGGCCTGCACCTCACCGTCCGGCAGCTCTTCCAGCACCAGACCATCGCCGAGCTGGGCCCGGTGGTCACCCGGCAGGACGCGACGGTCGTGCACGCCGAACAGGGCGTGGTGACCGGCCCGGTGGAGCTGACCCCGATCCAGCGCTGGTTCTTCGACCAGCGGTTCGCCCAGGCGCACTGGTTCAACCAGAGCCTGCTGCTGGCGGTGCCGGTGGAGCTGTCGCCGGACCGGTGGCGGCGGGTCCTGTCCCGCCTCCTGGAGCACCACGACGGGCTCCGGGCGCGGTACGCCCCCGACGACGCCGGCTGGCACGCCGAGCTGGCCGACCCACCGCGCACCCTGCCGTGGCAGGTGCACGACCTGTCGTCGGTGCCCGCCGGGCAGCGGGCGGACCGGCTCGCCGAGCTGGCGGAGCGGGCCCAGTCCGAGTTGGACCTCGCCGAGGCGCCGCTGTTGCGGGCGGTGCTCTTCACCGGCCTGGGCGACGGCCCGGACCGGCTGCTGCTCGCCGTGCACCACCTGGTGGTGGACGTGGTCTCCTGGCGGATCCTGCTGGAGGACGTCACCACGCTGGCCGAGCAGGCCCGGCAGGGAGCGGAGCTGAACCTCCCGGCCAAGTCCAGCTCGTGGCGGCAGTGGGCGCAGCGGCTGGAGCAGGAGGCGCGCAGCGACACCACCGTGGCCGAGCTGCCGTACTGGCGGGAGCAGGTGGCGGCCGTCCGGCCGCTGCCGTCGGACGGGCCGGCCGGCGACGACACCACCGGCCGGGCCCGGACGCACGAGGCGGTGCTGGGCCGGGAGCGGACCCGGGCGCTGCTGCGGGACGTGCCCGCGGCCTTCGACACCCGGGTCAACGACGTGCTGCTCACCGCGGTGGCCGCCGCGGTCGGCGGCTGGACCGGCGACGGTCACGTCCGGGTCGACCTGGAGGGGCACGGCCGGGAGGACCTCTTCGACGACGTGGACCTGTCCCGCACGGTCGGCTGGTTCACCACCATCTCCCCGGTGCGGCTGCCGGTGCCCGCCGGCGACGACCTGGCCGCCGGGCTCAAGGAGACCAAGGAGCTGCTGCGCCGCCGACCCCGGCACGGCATCGGGTACGGGCTGCTGCTCGGCACCGAGGCCGGCGCCGAGCTGCGCGCCGCCCCCGCCGCCCAGCTCAGCTTCAACCACCTGGGCGCCTTCGACGGGGCCGGCAGCTTCGCCGCCGCGTACGAGGCGGTCGGCTCGGACATCGGGCCGGAGAACCACCGCCCGTACCCGGTCGAGGTGGTCAGCCGGGTGCAGGACGGCGAGCTGCGGATGCGGTGGACGTACAGCCCGACGGCCCACCGGCCGGAGACCGTCGAGCGGGTCGCCGGGGAGGTGCTGGCCGCCCTGGACCGGCTCGCCGACGAGGCCCGCCGGCCCGACGTCAGCGGCTACAGCCCGTCCGACCTGCCGGCCGCCGGCCTGGACCAGGCCGCGATCGACGCCCTGGTGGGCCAGCTCCGGGAGCTGCCGCAGTGGCGGGACAGCGACCGGCCCCGCCCGCTGGAGGACGTCTACCCGCAGACGCCGTTGCAGCAGGGCCTGTGGTTCCAGAGCCAGTACGCCCAGGGTCAGGGCCTCTACCACGTCCAGCTGATCCACGACATCGAGCAGGACCTCGACGTGGAGCTGTTCCGGCGGGCCTGGGCGGAGGTGATGCGCCGGCACCCGATCCTGCGGACCAGCTTCTGGGCGATCGAGGACCACGAGCCGTCGCAGCTGGTCTGGCGGCAGCTCCCGGTGCCGCTGGAGGTGCGGGACTGGCGTACCGAGCCGGCCGACGCGTCGCTCGCGGCGTACCTGGCGCACGACCGGGTCCGCGGCTTCGAGCCGCAGGAGGTGCCGCAGTGGCGGATGCTGCTCGCCCGGACCGGCGAGCAGAGCCACCAGTTCGTGCTGAGCATGCACCACGCCATCCTCGACGGCTGGAGCTACGCGCTGCTCCTGGCCGAGCTGGTACGCAGCTACGAGGCGCTGCGGGACGGCCGCTCGGAGGCGTCGGCCCCGGCCCGCCCCTACCGCGACTACGTGGCCTGGTTCCGCGAGCAGGACATGGCGCAGGCCGAGCGGTACTGGCGGGAGACGCTGCGCGGGATCGAGGCGGCCACCCCGTCGAGCATCGAACGCCACGACCCGGCCGGCGCGACGGTGACCGGCACGGTCAGCCACGCCGAGGCGGAGCTGCTCTTCGACGTCGAGGAGAGCGCCCGGCTCCAGGAGCTCGCCCAGCGGTACCGGCTCACCCTGAACACCGTCCTGCAGGGCTGCTGGGCCCTGCTGCTCGGCCGGTACGAGGACACCGACGACGTGGTCTTCGGGGTGGTGGTCTCCGGCCGGCCCGCCGAGATCCCGGACGTCGAGCGGATGACCGGCCTGTTCATCAACACGCTGCCGCTGCGGATCCGGATGCCCGCCGGCACGTCGTGGGTGGACTGGATGCGCGGCCTCCAGGAGCAGAACCTCCAGATGCGGCAGTACGAGTACAGCCCATTGGACCGGGTGCGGCGCTGGAGCGGGCTGCCGTCCGGGGCCGAGCTGTTCAACAGCCTCTTCGTCTTCGAGAACTATCCGGTGGAGGAGGCGTCCGAGACCGCGCTGCGGCTGACGAAGCCGCGGTCCGAGGAGCGGATCCACTATCCGCTGGGTGTGGTGGCGACGCTGCGCGACGGGCGACTGCACGTCACCGTCCAGTACGACCCGAGGCGCTTCGAGCGGGACACCGTGCGGCGGCTGCTGGCGCACCTGCGGCACCTCTGCGCGCAGGCCGTCGAGTCGCCCGACGCCCCGCTGGCCCGGTTCTCCATCCTCAGCCGGTCGGAGCACCAGCAGGTGCTCCAGCAGTGGAGCGGCGCACCGGACGACCCGCCCGGCGCCGACCCGGACCTGGCCGACCTCGACCTCGCCGACCTGGACGTGGCCGACCTGGACCTGGCCGACCTGGTCGCCGAGATCCAGCAGCTCTCGTCGGCCGACCTCCTTGCAGAGATCAACAATTCTTCGCCTGCTGCAGAGAAGAGTGAAGTAAATGAATGAGCGTCTCCCTCAGCACCTCGCAGAGCTCTCCGCCGAGCAGCAGAAGCTGCTGCGCCTGCGGCTGGCGCAGCGGAAGCAGCAGACGGAGCGCCCGGCATGTTTCCACGAGCTGTTCGAGGCGCAGGCCCGCCGGTTCCCGGACCGGGTGGCGCTGGTCGCGGGTCAGGTCCAGCTCAGCTACGCCGCCCTGGACGAGCAGGCGAACCGGCTGGCCCACCTGCTGCGGGCCCACGGCGTGGGCCCGGAGACCCTGGTCGGGCTCTGCCTGCCCCGGTCGCCGGAGATGGTGGTCGGTCTGCTGGCGGTGATGAAGGCCGGCGGCGCGTACGTCCCGCTGGACGCCGGTTACCCGCGGGAGCGGCTGGCGTACATGGCCGCCGACGCCGGGCTGGCCGTCCTGCTGACCCGGCGGTCCCTGGTCGACCTGCTGCCCGGTGGCGCCGCCACCGTGCTGGACGTCGAGACGGTCTGGCCGCGGCTGGCCGAGCAGCCGGCCACCGCCCCGGCGAGCGGGGTCACCGCGGAGAACCTGGCCTACGTGATCTACACGTCCGGCTCCACCGGGCGGCCCAAGGGGGTCCAGGTCCCGCACCGGGGGATCCGCTCCCTGGTGGCGTGGCAGCGCGAGAACTACGGCCTGGACACCCCGCAGCGGGTCCTCCAGAGCACCTCGCTCAGCTTCGACATCTCGGTCTGGGAGCTGTCCACCGCCCTGCTTTCCGGCAGCACCCTGGTGCTCGCGCCGCCGGAGCTGAAGATGATCGGCACCGACCTCGCCGACTTCCTCACCGAGCAGGCGATCGAGAACATCGGCCTCACCCCGTCCGCGCTGGCCACCCTGCCGGCGGCCGAGCTGCCCGCGCTGCGCTGGATCGGCGTCGGCGGCGAGGCCTGCCCGCTGGACCTGGTCCAGCTCTGGGCCGCCGACCGGGGCTTCTTCAACGGGTACGGCCCGACCGAGACCACGGTCGCGGTCAGCCTCGCCCGGTTCGGCCCCGACCTGGAGCGGGTCCACATCGGACGTCCGGTCCCCGGGGCGCAGCTCTACATCCTCGACTCGCGCCTGCAACCGGTCCCGGTGGGCGTCGCCGGTGAGCTGTACGTCGGCGGCAACGGGGTGGCCCGCGGCTACCTGGGCCGGCCGGAGCTGACCGCCGAGGTCTTCGTCGCCGACCCGTTCGGCCGGCAGCCCGGTGGCCGCCTCTACCGCACCGGTGACCGGGTCCGCCACCTCGCCGACGGCACGATCGAGTTCCTGGGCCGGATCGACGCCCAGGTGAAGATCCGTGGTCACCGGGTCGAGCTGGGCGAGATCGAGAGCGCGCTCACCGGCCATCCCCGGGTACGCGCCGCCGCCGTGCTGGTGCACGGCGAGGCCGACGGCAAGCGGCTGGTCGCGTACGTCGTCTCCGACGACCCGCTGCCCGTCGAGGACCTCCAGGCCCACCTGGCCGACCGGCTCCCCGGCCACATGGTGCCGAGCATCTTCGTCGCGCTGGACGGCCTGCCCCTGGACCCGAACGGCAAGCTGGACCGGCGGGCCCTGGCCGCCGTCGACTGGCAGGCGCACGCCGACACCGCCAAGGGCGAGTACGTCGCCCCGCGTACCCGGGTCGAGGAGCAGCTGGCCGAGATCTGGCGGGCGGTGCTGGGCGTGGCCCACCCGGTCGGCGTGCACGACAACTTCTTCGCCCTCGGCGGCGACTCGATCCTCAGCCTCCAGGTCATCTTCCGGGCCAAGCAGCTCGGCCTCCAGCTGACCGTCAAGCAGCTCTTCGAGCACCAGACCGTCGCCGAGCTGGGCGCGGTGGTGGTGCAGCAGGACGCGGCGGTCGTGCACGCCGAGCAGGGCCCGGTGACCGGGCCGGTGGAGCTGACCCCGGTGCAGCGCTGGTTCTTCACCCAGCGGTTCGCCCAGCCGCACTGGTTCAACCAGGCGCTCCTGCTGACCGTGCCGACCGACCTGACCCCGGCGCGGTGGTCGGAGATCCTGCGGCGCCTGGTGGAGCACCACGACGGGCTGCGGGCGCGATACCTGCCGGCCGGCGACGACCGGCGGGCGGAGCTGGTGGCACCCGGCGTCGAGCTGCCCTGGGCGGTGCACGACCTGTCGTCGGTGCCCGCCGGGCAGCGGGCCGACCGGCTCGCCGAGCTGGCGGAGCAGGCGCAGCGCGGCTTCGACCTCGCCGAGGCGCCGCTGTTGCGGGCGGCGCTCTTCACCGGCCTGGACGACGGGAAGCACCGGCTCCTGCTGGTGGCGCACCACCTGGTGGTGGACGTGGTCTCCTGGCGGATCCTGCTGGACGACCTGGCCACGCTGGCGGCCCAGCTCCGCGACGGCCGGGATCTCGCCCTGCCGCCGAAGTCCAGCTCCTGGCAGCAGTGGGCGCAGCGGCTCCGGCAGGAGGCGGCCGGCCCGGCCACCGCCGGGGAGCTGTCGTACTGGCTGGAGCAGACCGGGGCGACCCGGCCGCTGCCGCTGGACGGGCCGGCCGACGACAACACCGCGGCCCGCGCCCGGGTGCACGAGGTGAGCCTGAGCCGGGAGGAGACGCAGGCCCTCCTCCAGGAGGTGCCGGCGGCGTTCAACACCCGCGCCAACGACGTCCTGCTCACGGCGGTGGCCGCCGCGCTGGGCGCCTGGACCGGGGACGGTCACGTCCGGGTCGACCTGGAGGGGCACGGTCGGGAGGACCTCTTCGACGACGTGGACCTGTCCCGCACGGTCGGCTGGTTCACCTCCATCTCCCCGGTGCGGCTGCCGGTCCCGGCGCCGGACGCGCTCGCCGCCGGGCTCAAGGAGATCAAGGAGCTGCTGCGCCGCCGGCCCCGGCACGGGATCGGCTACGGCCTGCTGCGCGACGCTGGCACCGAGGCCGGCGCCCGGCTCCGGGCGGCTCCGGCCGCGCAGGTCAGCTTCAACCACCTGGGCGAGTTCGACGGAACCTTCGCCGGTGACCTCGCCGCCGCGCCGGAGTCGGCGGGCGCCGACGTCGGGCCGGAGAACCAGCGGCTCTACCTGATCGACGTGGTGAGCCGGATCCAGGACGGCCGGCTGCGGATGCAGTGGTCGCACCACGAGACGGCCCACCGGCCGGAGACCGTCGACCGGGTCGCCCGGCACACCCTGGACGTCCTGCGGCAGCTCACCGCCGAGGCCCGCAACGCCGAGCTGAGCAGCTACAGCCCGTCCGACCTGCCGACCAGCGGCCTGGACCAGGCCGAGATCGACGGCCTGGTCGGCCAGCTCCGGGAGCTGCCGGTCTGGCGGGACAGCGGGCGGCCCCGGCCGCTGGAGGACGTCTACCCGCAGACGCCGTTGCAGCAGGGCCTGTGGTTCCAGAGCCAGTACGCCCAGGGCCAGGGCCTCTACCACGTGCAGGTGGTGCTCCGCATCGAGCGGGAGCTCCAGGTCGACCTCTTCCGGCAGGCCTGGGCGGAGGTGATGCGCCGGCACCCGATCCTGCGGACCAGCTTCTGGGCGGTGCCCGACCACGAGCCGCTGCAACTGGTCTGGCGGCACATCCCGGTGCCGTTGGAGGAGCGGGACTGGCGCGCCGAGCCGGCCGACCGGCAGCAGGAGCACCTGGACGCCTACCTGCGCCGGGAGCGGGTGCAGGGCTTCGAGCCGCACGAGATCCCGCAGTGGCGGATGCTGCTGGCCCGGACCGGCGACGACGACTACCGCTTCGTGCTGAGCGCGCACCACACCATCCTGGACGGCTGGAGCAACAGCCTGCTCCTGGCCGAGGTGGTGCAGAGCTACGAGGCGCTGGTCCACGGGCGGGCCAACGCCCCGGCGCCGACCCGCCCCTACCGGGACTACGTCGCCTGGCTGGGTGAGCAGGACATGCGGCAGGCGGAGGCGTACTGGCGGGAGACGCTGCACGGGATCGACCAGGCCGCCCCGCTGAGCGTGGAGCGCAGGCGGGAGGAGCCGGCGGAGGGCGCGCCCGAGCCGGACCGGTCCGCGGCGGTCGGGGTCTTCCTCGACGAGGACGAGACCGTGGAGCTCCAGGAGCTGGCGCAGCGCCACCACCTGACCCTCAACACGGTGTTGCAGGGCTGCTGGGCGCTGCTGATGAGCCGCTACAGCCGCAGCGACGACGTGATCTTCGGTTCGGTGGTCTCCGGGCGTCCGCCGGAGTTCGAGGGCGCCGAGCGGATGATCGGCCTGTTCATCAACACCCTGCCGATCCGGGTCCGGGTCGCCGGCGACAAGCGCTGGCTGGACTGGCTCAAGGAGATCCAGGAGCAGAACACCCGGCTGCGGCAGTACGAGTACAGCCCGCTGATCCAGGTGCAGCAGTGGAGCGGGATCCCGGCCGACGGGCAGCTCTTCGAGAGCCTCTTCGTCTTCGAGAACTACCCGCTGGAGTCGGACGACGAGAGCGCGCTGCGGTTCACCGTCCTCGACGCGGAGGAGCGGACCAACTTCCCGCTCAACGTCGTGGTCAACCCCGGTGAACGGCTCGGCATCAGCATCCTCTACGACACCCGGCGCTTCGACCGCCGGACCGTCGACGGGATGCTCGCCCACCTGCTCCAGGCGTGCCGGTCGCTGATCAGCTCGCCGCAGGCCCGGGTCGCCGAGCTCAGCCTCCTCGACGAGGTCGAGCGGGGGCGGATCCTGCACCGCTGGAACGTCGCCTCGCTCAGCCACGACGCGCCCGGCTACCTGCACGAGCTCTTCGCCGCGCAGGCGGCGCGGACGCCGGACGCGGTGGCGCTGGTGCACGCCGAGGAGCAGCTCAGCTACCGCGAGCTGGACGCCCGGGCCAACCAGGTGGCACAGCACCTGCGCTCGCACGGGGTGGGGCCGGACGTGCTGGTCGGGCTCTGCCTGGAACGGTCGGTGGAGGTGCTGGTCGGCCTGCTCGGCATCCTCAAGGCCGGTGGCGCGTACGTGCCGCTGGACCCGGGCTATCCGGCGGACCGGCTGGCGTTCCTGGTGGAGGACGCCGGGCTGCGGCTGGTGCTGACCCAGTCGCACCTGGCCGGGAAGTTCGCCGACATCTCACCGACGCTGCGGCTGGACGCCGACTGGTCGTCGGTGTTCGCCGGCGAGCCGACGCGGGCGCCGGCGACGCCCGACCTGACCCCGGAGAACCTGGCCTACATCATCTACACCTCCGGCTCGACCGGCCGCCCGAAGGGCGTGATGGTGGCGCACCGCTGCGTCAACCACGTGGTGCCGTGGCAGCAGGAGCACGACTGTCTGGCCCGGCCGCAGCGGGTGTTGCAGGTGGCGTCGTACTCCTTCGACTTCTCGGTCTGGGAGATCCTGATGCCGCTGCTCGTCGGTGGCACCCTGCACATCCCTCGGCCGGGGGTGCACATGATCGGCCAGGACCTGCACGACGTGCTGGTCGAGCGGGCGATCGAGAACCTGAGCTTCACCCCGGGCGCGCTGGCCACCCTGCCGCCGCAGGGGGTGCCGCACCTGCGGACCCTGGTGGTCGGTGGCGAGGCGTACCCGGCGGACCTGATCCGCACGTGGGCGCCGGGCCGCACGTTCTTCAACGTGTACGGCCCGACGGAGACCACCATCTTCGCCACCGGCACGCCGGTCGACGAGCACCTCGACGTGCTGCACATGGGCCGGCCGATCACCAACGTCGAGACGTACGTGCTGGACGAGCACCTCCAGCCGGTGCCGGTGGGGGTGCCGGGGGAGCTGTACATCGGCGGGGTCGGGGTGACCCGGGGTTACCTCAACCGGCCGGAGCTGACCGCCGAGTACTTCGTGGCGAACCCGTACGGCGAGCCGGGCAGTCGGCTCTACCGCAGCGGTGACCTGGTGCGCTGGCTGCCGGACGGGAACATCGAGTTCGTCGGCCGGGTCGACCACCAGGTGAAGATCCGGGGTTTCCGGATCGAGCTGGGCGAGATCGAGGCGGCCCTGGTCCGGCACCCGCGGGTGCACACCTGCGCCGTGCTGGTCCTGCCGGACGGCTCCGGCCAGCGACTGGTCGCGTACGTCGAGCCGGAGCCGGAGTCCCGGCCGGAGGCGGAGCAGTCGGAGGGGGAGGCCGCCGACCTGGCCGACGAGCTGCGCGGCTACCTGGGCGAGACGCTGCCCCGGCACATGGTGCCGTCCGCCTTCGTCTGCCTGGACCAGCTGCCGCTCAACCGCAACGGCAAGCTGAACCGGCGGGCCCTGCCGCTGCCCGAGGAGGCGGCGGCCGCGCCGCTGGCCGAGGGCGCCCTGCCGCGTACCCGGACCGAGGCCCTGCTGGCCACGATCTTCGAGCAGGTGCTGGGCCGCGCGCCGATCGGCATCTTCGACGACTTCTTCACCCTCGGCGGTCACTCGCTGCTCGCCGTCCAGGTGGTCGCCCGCATCCGGCACACCTTCGGCGTCGAGGTGCCGGTCCGGGTGATCTTCGAGAAGCCGACCATCGCCCAGGTGGCGGTGGAGCTGGAGGGCGTCCAGCAGGGCCAGCAGGCCCACCCGGTGGCGCCGCTGGTGCCGGTGCCCCGGGACGGGGCGCTGCCGGCCACCTTCGACCAGCAGCGGCTCTGGTTCATGGACCGGCTCAACCCGAACAGCGCCTTCTACACCGTCGGCTGGCTGCTGCACTGGCCGGCGGAGCTGGACCGGTCGGCCCTGGAGCGGGCCCTGCACGCTCTGATCGTCCGGCACGAGACCCTGCGCACCACGTTCCACCACCGGGACAACCGGGTCTGGCAGGTCGTCGCCGACGAGCCGGAGGTGGCGCTGACCGAGACCGACCTCTCGGCCACCCCGCCGGAGCAGCGGCAGGAGGCGGCGAAGCGGCTGGTTTTCGACTGGTGGGGCCAGCCGCTGGACCTTGGCGCCGGCCCGCTGCTGCGTACGCTGCTGATCCGCTTCTCCGACACCGAGGCGGTGCTGGCGTTCGGCGCCCACCACACCGTGGTCGACGGGTACTCGATCCGGCTGTTCAACCGGGAGCTGCGCCAGCTCTACCGGGCCACCGTGGCTGGCGAGCCGTCGCCGCTGCCCGAGCTGGCCGTGCAGTACGCCGACTACGCCGTCTGGCAGCAGCAGTGGCTGGAGGAGGAGCGGCTGCGCCCGCACCTCGACTACTGGAAGGAGCAGCTGGCCGACGCGCCGGGGCTGATCACGCTGCCGCTGGACAAGCCACGGCCGGCGGTGCAGACGTTCCGGGGCAGCACCCACACCGGCACGCTCTCGCCCGAGGTGACCCACCAGGTACGCCAGGTCAGCGTGGACAACCGGACCACCCAGTTCATCACCGTGCTGAGCGCCTTCGCCGCGCTGCTGGCGCACTACAGCGGGCAGCAGCAGGTGGTCATCGGCGTGCCGATCGCCAACCGGAACCGGATCGAGACCGAACCGCTGATCGGCTTCCTGGTCAACACGGTGGCGCTCTGCGTCGACTTCACCGGCAACCCGGAGTTCGGCGAGGTGCTGCGGCAGGTCCGCTGGAAGCTGCTGGAGGCCCAGAGCCACCAGGAGATCCCCTTCGAGCGGATCGTCGAGGAGCTGAAGCCGGAGCGCAGCTCCAGCCACAGCCCGATCTTCCAGGTGATGTTCACCGGCCTGGACAAGATCTTCGAGAAGCTCCCCGAGGAGCAGGAGCCGGGCTGGATCCAGGACGTCACCAACGACGGCATGGGGGTCGCCAAGTTCGACGTGGGGCTCAGCCTCCAGGAGAAGGACGGCGCGCTCCAGTACACCTTCGAGTACAGCACCGACCTGTTCGAGGCGCCGACGATCGCCCGGATGGCCGGGCACTTCGAGACCCTGATCGCCGGGGCGCTCACCGCCCCCGCCACCCCGGTCGCCGAACTGCCGCTGCTCGGCGCGGCGGAGCGCGGCCGGCGGATCGAGGAGTGGAACGCCACCCGCGACGAGCGGCTGCTGGAGCCGGGCACCCTGCACGAGCTCTTCGAGGAGCAGGCCCGGCAGCACCCCGACCGGATCGTGCTGTCCTACGAAGACCAGCAGGTCAGCTACGCGGAGCTGGACCGGCGGACGAACCAGCTCGCCCGGGCCCTGCGCGCGGCCGGGGTGGGGCCGGAGTCCCGGGTCGGCATCTGCGCCGAGCGGTCCCTGGAACTGGTCGTCGGTCTGGTCGCCATCCTCAAGGCCGGCGGCGCGTACGTGCCGCTGGACCCGGAGCACCCGGCCGACCGGATGGGCTTCATGGTCGCCGACGCGCGGATCCAGGCGATTCTGGTGCAGCCGACGACCCGGGACCGGGTCGAGGCCACCGACAGCGGCGTGCCGCTGCTCGACCTGGCCGGCCCGGGCGTCACCTGGCTCGGTGAGAGCACCGAGCCGGTGACCGGCGGGGTACGCGCGGACAACCTGGCGTACGTCATCTACACCTCCGGCTCGACCGGCAAGCCCAAGGGCGCGATGCTGTCGCACCGGGGCATCCGCAACCGGCTGCTCTGGATGCAGGACCAATACGACCTGCGCGACGGCGACCGGGTGCTCCAGAAGACGCCGTTCAGCTTCGACGTCTCGGTGTGGGAGTTCTTCTGGCCGCTGATCGTCGGCGCCCAGCTGCACGTGGCCCGCCCCGAGGGGCACCGCGACCCCGGCTACCTGGCCGAGACGATCGACCGGCAGGGGATCGGCGTCCTGCACTTCGTGCCGTCGATGCTCCAGGCGTTCCTGGAGCAGCCGGGGGTCGCCGAGCACTGCCACGGGGTCCGGCACGTGGTGTGCAGCGGCGAGGCGCTGCCGCTGGACCTCCAGGACCGGTTCCTGCGCCAGCTGCCCGGCGTACGCCTGCACAACCTGTACGGGCCGACGGAGGCCTCGGTGGACGTCAGCTTCTGGGAGTGCCGGACTGTCGAGGGCGCGACCACCGTGCCGATCGGCCGGCCGGTCGCCAACACCCAGCTCTACGTCCTCAACCCGGCGATGGCGCCGGTGCCCGACGGGGTGGTCGGTGAGCTGTTCATCGGCGGCGTCCAGCTGGCCCGCGGCTACCTGGGCCGGCCGGAGCTGACCGCGGAGCACTTCGTGGCGAACCCGTTCGGCCCCGGCCGGCTCTACGCCACCGGCGACCTGGCCCGGCAGCGGCCGGACGGGGTGATCGAGTACGCCGGCCGCAAGGACCACCAGATCAAGATCCGTGGTCACCGGATCGAGGTCGGCGAGATCGAGGCGGTGCTCGCCCAGCACCCGGCGGTCCAGTCCTGCCTGCTGACCGTGCACGAGGTCGCCGCCGCCGACAAGCGGCTGGCCGCCTTCTACACCCTCGACGAGGGCGGCTCGGCCACCGTCGACGAGCTGCGGGACCACCTCGGGCAGCAGCTTCCCGAGTACATGATCCCGACGTACTTCGTGCCGCTGGCGGAGTTCCCGCTCAGCCCCAACGGCAAGGTGGACCGCAAGGCGCTGCCGTCGCTGGACTCGATCGTGCGTCAGGCGCAGGAACGGTTCGTCGCCCCGCGCACCGAGACCGAGCGGCAGCTCGCCGAGATCTGGATGCGGCTGCTGAACGTCGAGCGGATCGGCGTCCACGACGACTTCTTCGCCCTCGGCGGCCACTCGCTGCTGGTGGCGTCGCTGGCCACCGAGGTGCAGAACACCTGGGACGTCTCGCTGATGCTCCCGATGGTCTTCCAGAACCGGACGCTGGCCGCCCTCGCGCAGGTCATCGACGACACCCTGGCCGACGAGGAGGGGGAGGAGCTGGATGCCGACGAACTGTTCCTGCTCTGACCGGGTCCCGGCCCACCGTCCGACCCCGACCACCCGCCCGACCGGCGTGAGGAGAACCCGATGATCGTTCCCACCAGGTCCCACACCGACCAGCGGATCGTGCAGCTCGCCGCGGCGGTCGAGGCGGGCGACGACACCGCGTTGGAGACCTTCTGGAAGACCGTCGCCGCCGACGGCGCCCCGCTGATGGAGCCGATGCCGGACGACGAGTCGAAGACGCTGGTCACCTTCCTGTGGCGCGATCCCGGCGACACCCGCAACGTCCTGGTGCTCTTCTACAGCGCGCCGACGCAGAACGGGTTCGACGAGATCCTGATGGAGCGGCTGCCGGGGACGGACCTCTGGTTCAAGACCTACGTCCTCCCGTCCGACCTGCGGACCACCTACCTGCTCTCGGTCAACGACTCGCTGGAGCCGTACGGGACGTACGCCGAGGTGCTGGCCCGGATCCCCGGCTACCGGCCGGACCCGCTCAACCCGCGCGAGGTCACCATCCTGGACGACCTGGTGGTGTCGGTGCTGGAACTGCCGCAGGCGCCGAAGCAGCCGTGGAACATCGCCCGGCGCGGGGTGCCCAAGGGCAGGAACCACATGCACCTGCTGGACAGCGAGATCCTCGGCACCCAGCACCACCTCACCGTGCACACGCCGCCCGGCTACGACCCGGAGAGCGCCGAGGAGTACCCGCTCTTCGTCCTCTTCGACGGGTGGGCGTACTTCAACTTCGCGGCCACCCCGACGGTGTTGGACAACCTCCTCTACGCCAAGCGGATCCCGCCGTTCGTGCTGGTCATGCACAGCAACACCGACCAGGCGGTACGCGCCCGGGAGCTGACCTGCCACGAGCCGTTCGCGGACTTCCTGGCCCGGGAGCTGATCCCGTTCCTGCGGGAGAACTACCGGGTCACCGACGACCCGGCGCAGACGTACGTGGGCGGCTCCTGCTTCGGCGGGCTGGCGGCGGCGTACGTGGCCTACAAGCTGCCGGGGATCTTCGGCAACGTGATCTCGCAGTCCGGCTCGTTCTGGTGGCCGGAGCGGGAGACGCCGGAGACCGAGATGGAGTGGCTGACCCGGCAGTTCGCGCAGAGCCCGAAGCTGCCCATCCGGTTCTCGATGGAGGTCGGCTCGCTGGAGGCCGCGATCGTCGAGTTCGACCAGCTCGCCACCAACCGGAAGCTGCGCGACGTGCTGCTGGAGAAGGGCTACGAGGTCGACTACTCGGAGTACTCCGGCGGTCACGACATGATCACCTGGCGCGGAACCCTGGTCAACCGCCTGCTCGCCCTCGCCGCCCGGAAAGGCTGACATCACATGGCACACCGCACGATCACCGTACTGCCCGGCGACGGCGTCGGCCCCGAGGTCACCGAGCAGGCCCTCGAGGTGCTGCTCACGGTCGCGGACCTGTACCGGCACGACTTCACCGTGCACCGCCGGCTGGCCGGGCTCGCCGCCATCGCCGAGGAGGGGGTGGCCATCTCCGACGAGACCTTCGACCTCTGCGCCGGCAGCGACGCCATCCTCTTCGGCGCCATCGGCAGCCTCCCGGCCGAGCAGCGGAAGAACGCCACGGTACGCCCCGAGCAGGCGCTGTTCCGGCTGCGCAAGGACTTCCAGTTCTTCGCCAACCTGCGCCCGATCCGGCCGTCGCGCAGCCTCTACCACGCCTCGCCGCTGAAGCCGGAGTACCTGGACGGCACCGACCTGATCTTCGTCCGGGAGCTGTCGGCCGGCCTCTACTACGGGCACCTGGACGCGGCGATCCCCGGCAAGCCCAGCGAGATCCGCCGCACCGAACGCGGCGAGGAGGCGGTCGACACCCTGCTCTACACCGAGCAGGAGATCGAGCGGGTGGTCCGGGCCGCCTTCGACATCGCCGCCGCCCGCCGCGGAAAGATCACCTCGGTCGACAAGGCGAACGTGCTCAGCTCCTCGATCCTCTGGCGGCGGATCGTCGACCGGATCGCCCCCGACTACCCGGGCGTCGAGTACGAGCACATCCTGGTCGACGCCGCCGCCATGTTCCTGCTGCGCGACCCGGCCCGGTTCGACGTCGTGGTGACCGAGAACCTGTTCGGCGACATCCTCACCGACGAGGCGGCGATGCTGACCGGCTCGATCGGCATGATCCCCTCGGCCAGCCTCGGCGTACGCCGGACCGAGGCCGGGGTCTTCGGCCTCTACGAGCCGATCCACGGCTCCGCGCCGGACATCGAGGGGCAGGACCGGGCCAACCCGATCGGGGCCGTCCTCTCCGCCGCCATGCTGCTGCGCCACTCGCTGGGCCTGCCCGAGGAGGCCGCCGCGGTGGAGGCCGCGGTCGAGGAGGTGCTCGCCGACGGCTTCCGCACGGTCGACATCTCCGAGGACGGGGCGAAGCTCGTCGGCACCCGCGAGCTGGGCAAGCGGATCGCCACCGCCGTACGCCGGCCATGAGGTCGGCCGGTCCCGGTCGTGCGCTCCCGATCCGCGATGGAGGTTCCTTCCCGATGGTGCTGCAGAGAGAGATGACGGGTTCGACCCGGCTGGCCGACCAGCGGCGGCTCGTCCGCGAGGTCCGCCAAGAGCTGGTGGCCCGGTACCGGGCCCGGTTGCAGACCACCAACGAGCCGCCGATCCGGCTGATGGCCTCCATCGTGCAGGCGCTGGAGCACGAGTGCGCCGACCGTCGGCTGGACCCGGCCGCCGTCCGGCTGGAGATCGTCAACCGGACCATCGGCGACGTCAACGTCCGGCTGGTCACCGAGTGCGAGGGCGAGCCGGGCGGCCCCGGCGACTACCGCCGGCTCGCCGACGAGCTGGGGGTGGCGCTGCCGGGCGAGGAGCTGTCGGGGCACGTGGCGACCGGAGCGGTGTACCGCTGGCTGCGCGAGGAGATGCTGACGGCCGAGCGGGAGGTGATGCGGGCCGGGTTCGACGCCCGCAGCTACGACCTGGCCAGCATCGGCAACCCGGTGCTGCGCGGCTGGCTCGCCGAGGACATGCGGCAGTGGGGCCTGCCGGTCACCGCCGACAACGTCGCGCTCGGGCTGGGCGCCACCGACTGCATGGACAAGGTCCTGCGCGGCCTGGGCGCGCTCGCCCGGCTGGACGGCCGGCCGGTCGGGGCGGTGCTGATGTCGACGCCCGGCTTCAACGTGCTGGAGGGGCAGGCCGTGGCCAACGGGTACCGGGTGCACCGGGTGCCCACCGGCCCCGAGGACCGGTTCAACCTGACCGCGGCGCAGCTGGCCGAGGCGCTCGACGCCGACCCGGGGATCGGCGTGGTCTACCTGATGGTCACCAACAACCCGGCGACCTTCGCCTACCGGCCGGACGAGCTGCTCGACCTGCTGGAGGTGCTGCGCCGGCACCGGCGGCAGGGCCGGGTGGTGCGCCTGATGGCCGACCTGGCGTACGTCGGCACCGGCGACCCGGCCGCCGACGACGCCCGGATGCGGGCGCTGGCCTCCGCCACCGACCTGAGTGACCAGCTCATCCTGATCAGCAGCCTGTCCAAGACGCACACCCTCACCGGTGAGCGCTTCGGCTGGGTCACCTTCGGCAGCGCCGCGTTCGCCGCCGGCATGGTCGGCAGCTGGATCAACAGCATCGCGTCGATGCCCGGCGAGTGGCAGCTGCGCTTCATGGCGTACCACCGGCTCTTCCGGGACAACCCGCACCTGGTCGACAAGATCCGCCGGCTGTACGCGCTGCGCCGCACGCAACTGCGGGCCCAGCTGCACCGGCTGGACGACGAGTTCCACCTCTTCGAGCACATCTATCTCGACGACGACGCCACGATCTACACCTGGTGCCGGCTGCGGGCGGGGGAGGACTGCTTCTCCGTACTCGAGAAGACCGGCATCGCGGGGATCCCCGGGTCGACGTTCGGCTACTCCGACGACTACGTCCGCTTCTCCGTCGGCATCCTGCCGGTCGCCTCCGACTGATCCCGCCCTTCCTCGAAAAGCCAAGCGAATCGCTTCACTACAGGAGGTTCCAATGACAACTGGAACGACGTCCAACGGTGCCGCGGCGACGCGGACGGGCGACACCGACGTCCCGGTCGACTTCAACTGGAACAGCGAGCCGGACCCGCTCTCCCCGCTGCCGCGTACCCTGCCCGCCGAGCCGACCCCGGAGCAGGCCGCGAACGCGGAGGTGCTCTCCGAGTGCCTGCGCGACGGCCTCCAGGGCGTCAGCCGGTACCCGGACATCGACGCCATGCTGAAGTACGTCGAGCTGCTGGACGCCTTCGGCGTCCGGTCCGCCACGGTCGGCATCCACACCGGCGCCGGCACCCTCGACGCGACGATGAAGGAGCTGCTCGCCGGCATGGCCGAGCACTTCCCGAACATCGTCCCCTCGGTGCTCTCGGTCTGCACGCCCGCGTCGCTGAAGTGGACCGCCGAGTGCCGGGAGATCCACCCGGCGCTGGAGTCGGTGGTCTTCATGGGCAGCTCCCCGGTCCGCCGGATGGTGCAGGGCTGGGACATGGACTTCATCCTGCGCCGGATGGAGGCCACCATCTCCGAGACCGTCGCCCTGGGCATCCCGGTCATCGGCGGCACCGAGCACACCACCCAGACCGCCCCGGCGGACGTCCGCGCCATCACCCGGGTCCAGGTGGAGAACGGCGCCTACCGGGTGGCGGTCGCCGACACCATCGGCATCGCCCGGCCGGTCGGCGCGTACCGGCTGTGCAGCTTCATCCGGCAGCTCCTCGACGAGCTCGGCACCCCGGACATGAAGCTGGACTGGCACGGGCACCGCGACACCGGCAACGCCCTGGGCAACGCGATGATGGCGATCGCCGCCGGCGCCAACCGGATCCACGTGGTGTCCCGCGGGGTCGGTGAGCGGTCGGGCAACGCCTCGCTGGAGGAGGTGGTGCTCAACCTGGCCGCCATCCAGGCCGAGGGCGGCCACCCGGTCTCCTGGAACATGACCGAGCTGCTCGGCCTGATCTCGTTCTACCAGGAGATGGTCGACGTCCCGACCGCCGACCACGGCGTGCTCGGCAAGCGGTACAGCTACACCAGCTCCGGCATCCACACCGACGCCATCCTCAAGGCCAACGCCCTGGCCGACAACGCGCGCAAGGCCGGGGACTTCCCGCTGGAGCAGAAGCTGCGCGAGATGGCCCGGGTCGTCTACTCGGCCGTCGACCCGGCCGCCGTCGGCGGCACCTACTCGGTCGGGGTCAGCCAGTGGAGCGGCACCAGCTCGGTGAAGCTCGCCTGCCTGCAGAGCGGCCGGGACCCGGAGAAGCTCACCGCCGAGCGGGTCGAGCAGATCCTCGCGTACGCCAAGAGCGAGGGCCGCGAGCTCGAGGGCGAGGAGCTGGAGGCCTGGTTTGCCCAGTCCTGAGTCGTACCCCGCGCAGGAATGCCCCTGCCGTCCCCCCGATTGGAGAGGCGCCATGAGTCCACGCACCATGTTCGACAAGATCTGGGACGCGCACGTGGTCCGCGACGAGCCGGGCGAGGTTCCGGTGATCTACATCGACCGGCATCTCACCCACGAGGCGACGTCACCGCAGGCCTTCGCCGGTCTGCGGGCCCGGGAGCTGCCGGTGCACCGCACCGACGCCACGATCGCCGTGCTCGACCACAACGTGCCCACCACGCCCGGCCGGCGGATGCTCGACGTGGTCGACGCCGCCAGCGTGACCTGCATCGAGACGATGGAGGACAACGCCCGCGACTTCGGCGTGACGCTGTTCGACATGACCGACCAGTTCCAGGGCATCGTCCACGTCATCGGCCCGGAGCTGGGTCTCTCGCTGCCCGGCATGACGGTGGTCTGCGGTGACTCGCACACCTCCACGCACGGCGCGCTGGGCATCTTCGCCATCGGCATCGGCACCAGCGAGGTGGAGCACGTGCTGGCCACCCAGTGCCTGCTCCAGCAGAAGCCGAAGACGATGAACGTCCGGATCGAGGGGACCCTGGCGCCGGGCGTCACCGCCAAGGACGTCGCGCTGGCGGTGATCCGAAAGTTCGGCACCAACGTCGGCTCGCACCACGTCATCGAGTTCAGCGGCTCCGCCGTCCGGTCCCTGACGGTCGAGGGTCGGATGACGCTGTGCAACATGGCCATCGAGGCCGGGGCCCGCGCCGGCATGGTCGCCCCCGACGAGGTGACCATCGAGTACGTCAGGGGCCGCAGGTACGCCCCGCAGGGCGAGCTGTTCGAGCTGGCCGCGGCGCAGTGGCGGGAACTGGCCAGCGACCCGGGCGCGCACTTCGACGCGGTCCTGGACATCACCGTCGACGACCTCGTCCCGCAGATCACCTGGGGCACCGACCCGGGCATGGTGGCCGACATCAACGGGGTGGTGCCCGACCCGGCCGCGCAGAGCGACGACGTCACCCGGGACGCCTACCAGCGGGCGCTGGACTACATGGGTCTCACCCCCGGTCAGAAGATCGAGGACATCGAGGTGCAGACCGTCTTCATCGGCTCCTGCACCAACTCCCGGGTGGAGGACCTGCGGGAGGCCGCCGCGGTCGCCTCCGGCCGACAGGTCGCGCCGAACGTGCGGGCCATCGTCGTACCGGGCTCGATGTCGGTGAGCCGGCAGGCCGAGGCGGAGGGACTGGCCGAGGTGTTCCGGACGGCCGGCTTCGAGTGGCGCGAGGCGGGTTGCAGCATGTGCATCGCCATGAACGGCGACCGGCTCGCCCCGGGGGAGCGGTGCGCCTCGACGAGCAACCGCAACTTCGAGGGCCGGCAGGGGCGCGGTGGGCGTACCCACCTGGTCAGCCCGGCCATGGCCGCCGGCGCCGCGATCGCGGGCCACTTCGTCGACGTCCGCAACCTCTGAGGAAGGTGACCGCTCCCCATGGAGAAGTTCGTAACGCACACCGGCGTCGCCGCACCGCTGCCCCGCTCCAACGTCAACACCGATGACATCGTCCCGGCGCGGTTCCTGAAGACCATCCGGCGGACCGGCTTCGCCGACGCCCTCTTCGCCAACTGGCGCTACCTGGGCGACGGCCAGGGTCCGAACCCGGAGTTCGAGCTGAACCAGCCGGCATACGCCGGTGCGACGATCCTGGTCGCCGGCCCGAACTTCGGCTGCGGCTCCTCCCGGGAGCACGCGCCCTGGTCGCTGCGCGAGTTCGGCTTCCGCTGCATCATCGCGCCCAGCTTCGCCGACATCTTCTACAACAACTGCTTCAACAGCAGCATCCTGCCGGTCGTGCTGGAGCCGTCCATCGTGGACGACATCCTGGCCACCGTCAGCGCCCAGGAGCAGTGCCGGCTGCACGTCGACCTGCCGGCCCAGACGATCACCCTGCCGGACGGTCGGGCGTTCCGCTTCGAGGTGGACGCCTTCAAGAAGGAGGCCCTGCTCCAGGGCCTGGACAGCATCGACTGGACGCTGTCGCACCGCGCCGAGATCCAGGCGTACGAGCAGCGGCGCCGCCAGGAGGCGCCCTGGCTCTTCGCCGACGAGGGCGCGGACCGCCGCGGCGCCGCCGTACCCACCGCCTGACGCCGTACCGGCGGCCGACAACCCGAGACGCACGAGACAGGAGCGATTCCGATGGACGACGCGAGCGTGAAGGTCCTCGTCAACCACGAGGAGCAGTACTCCCTGTGGCCGGACTTCCTGGCCGTACCGGCCGGATGGAAGGAGACCGGGGTGTCCGGCAGCAAGGAGGAGTGCCTCTCCTACGTCAGGGAGGTCTGGACCGACATGCGCCCGTTGAGCCTGCGCCGGCAGATGGAGGAGTCCGCCGCTGCGGGGGCGTAGGGCCGCCGAAGTGGAGGGGAAACCCTGAGGCGCCCGGCGGACGAAGGCCCGCCGGGCGCACGAGACAGGAGAGAGAAGACGTTGTTCCTGAAGGCTAGCCGCGCCATCATCGCCGGCCGCTGGCTGTCGGTCGTGTTCTGGATCATCCTTGCCGCGGTCCTCGTGCAGGTCGCTCCCAACCTCCAGGAGGAAGCGAACACCAGCCAGCAGGAATCCCGGTCCCGGTCGAGCCTGGAGGCGTTCAAGGCCAGCGAGCTGATCGCCGAGAAGTTCCCGGACGTGCAGGAGGTGATGAACAACCAGGTCACCGTGACGCTGTTCCGGGACAGCGGCCTGACCACCGCGGACCAGGAGTACGGAAAGGCGCTGGAGCAGTTCCTCAGCACCCGGCGGGACGACATCCGGCTGGAGTCGACGGTCTCCCCGTTCTCGGATCCGCAGAACGGTCGGGCGCTGCTCAGCACGGACGGGAAGGCGGCGCTGGTCGAGTTGAACCTCGACATGACGTACGCCACCGACGACAACAACGAGTGGCTGAACCAGACCAAGGAGGTCATCCCGCGGATCCGGAACCACCTCTCCGCGGACACGGCCGAGCGGGACGGCGCCCCGGCCGCCCCGGCGGGACTCGACGTGCACCTCACCGGCGGCAACGCCATCTGGGGTGACGTGATCACCCTCCAGGAGGAGAGCCTCAACCGGACGCTGGTGATGACCCTGGTCTTCATCCTGGTGGTCCTGCTGGTCATCTACCGGTCACCGGTCGCCGCGATCTTCCCGCTGATCTCCGTGGTGCTCGCCCTGACCATCTCGCAGGGGGTGCTCGGCATCGCCGCGGACGCGGGGCTGCCGGTCTCACCCAACGCGCTGGTCTTCCTGATCATCGTGCTCTTCGGGCTCGGCACCGACCACTCGCTGCTGATGTTCTCCCGCTTCCGGGACAACCTGCTCGACGGCCGGGACAAGCTGGACGCGCTGCGCAGCGCCGTCACCAACGGCGGTGAGGCGATCTTCTCCAGCGCCTGCGCGGTGATCGTGGCCTTCGGGGCGATGTTCTTCGCGACCGACGCCAACTTCAAGGGCATCGGCCCGCCGCTGGCCATCGCGGTGGCCATCGAGTTCCTGGTGATCATGACGCTGATCCCGGCCGCGATGGCGATCCTCGGGGAGAAGGTGTTCTGGCCGTTCCAGCCGGCGAAGGTGCGCGCGAAGCGGCTGCGGCAGGGCGCCGACGGCCGGGCCGCGAGGGTGGGGATCTGGGAGCGGATCGCCGGCGCGGTCACCAGCCGACCCAACCGGTTCATCGCGATCACCCTGATCGCGCTGATCCCGTTCATCGGCCTGCTGGCGGGCTTCCGGTTCGACAACAACGAGCTGCGGGCGCTGCTGCCCACCTCGACCGACTCGTACCAGGGCCTCACCGTGCAGCGGGAGCACTACGGCGAGGCGGCCGGCGCGGAGAACGCGGTGTCGATCATCATCGAGTCCGAGCGGCCCGGCTGGGACGACGCCAGGCTCGCCACCCTGCGGAAGGTGGGCGGCGACCTCGACGCGCTGCCCGGGGTGAGCTCGGTGACCACGCCCGACCGGTCGACCGGCCCCGGCTTCTCCGCCGACGGGACCAGCGTCAGCCTCAGCGCCATGCTGGCCGACGACCCGTACTCGCAGCGGGCGATGGACACGGTGACCGAGATGCGGGAGACCCTGCGGCAGTCGCTGCGCGGCACGGACCTGGCGGGCTCGACGGCGTACGTCGGCGGCGTCACCGCGGAGGTGCGGGACAACCTGGCGACCCAGAAGCGTGACTTCCTGCTCATCGCCACCGTCGTGCTGATCGGCATCCTGCTCATCCTGGCGCTGCTGCTGCGCAGCCTGGTGGCGCCGCTCTACATGGCGGCGACGATCGTGGTGGCGTACGCGGCGACGATGGGCCTGACCGTGGCGACCTTCCAGTACGGCTTCGGCTACTCGGGGCTCTGGATCGACGCCCCGGTGGCAGCGTTCGTCATCCTGGTTGCGCTCGGCATCGACTACAGCATCTTCCTGATGACCCGGGTCAAGGAGGAGTACCGCAACGGCCGGCAGCCGACCCGGGAGGCGGTCCGCAAGGCCCTCGCCAGCACCGGCTCGGTGATCACGTCGTGCGGCATCATCCTGGCCGGCACGTTCACGCCGCTGCTCTTCTCCGGCATCAAGTCGTACGTCGAGATGGGCTTCGCCATCGTCGTCGGCCTGCTGCTGGACACCTTCGTGATCCGGACCCTGCTGGTGCCGGCCATCGCGGTGAAGGTCGGCGAGCGCAACTGGTGGCCGCGCAGGCCGCAGCCGGTCGCCGACGAGGTGACCACCGCGTCCGACGAAGTCGTCCCCGTCCCGTAGCTGATCTGGAGGAACATCCCATGAACGATCTCGTGCAGCGGCTCTCCGCCGAGGACCGGCCCGTCGTCGTCGGCGGCCCCGACCCGTCCCTGTCCGAGCTGCACCGACGGCTCACCGACATCGGGTACGTCTTCGTCAGGTTCCCGGACACCCGGGGCGGCACCGACCTGGGCGTCCGGGTGGACGAGGCGGCCACCGACCTCGGCCGGGCCGACTTCGCCGCCGGCACCGGCACCGTGCACGTCGAGGGGACGCTCACCCTGGACTTCGTGCCGGTCCGCTGTGTCGCCGACATCGACCTGGCCTCGCTGAGCGGGACCGGCCGACTGGTCGCCCGCGAGGAGGTGTCGGCCGGCTAGTGCCCCACCGGTCCCGCCCCGGTGCCGCCCGTCGATTCGGGTGGCGCCGGGGCGGCTCCGCGTCCGGGTCAGGGGGCGGCGTCGCCGGCGCCGACCGGCAGCGGCTCGACGACGGCCTCCTCGGCCGGGATGCCGGCCTGCCTGACCTGCGGCTCGCGGGCGCCCCGTGGCCATTCCCGGTAGCTGCGGAACGCCATCGGCAGGCCCTGCGCCACGGAGAGGTCGCGGCTGTCCATCACCTGGATGTGCACGTGCGGCTGGGTGGAGTTGCCGGAGTTGCCGCACTCCGCGATCGGCTGGCCGGTGGTGACCCGGTCGCCGACCGCCACCCGCATCGAGCCGGCCCGCAGGTGGGCGAGGGCGACGAACGTGGCGCCGCCGGGCAGCTCGATGACGATGTGGTTGCCGGCGACGGCGCCGACCCCCTGCCGGAGCCGCCCGGCCTGGCCGAGCACGTACGGCACCAGGGCGAGCTGCGACCGTCGTCCCTCGTGGTCGACCTCGCCGTCGTGCACGTCCACCACGACCCCGTCGGCCGGCGCCAGCAGGGACCGGCCGAAGGCGATGAAGCGCTCGGGGGGCTCGGTGGCCAGGAAGGTCCGCCAGTCCCGGCGGTCGGCGGTCCGCCGCCGGTCGTCCACGCCGATGAAGTCGATGGCGTAGCGCTCGCCCAGCAGGTCGACACCGTGGCTGGGAACCCGCCGGGCCGGACTGTTCCGGGCCAGCCACCGGCCGGTGAAGGGCAGTGCGAGGAGGGTTTCCGGGGCGGTCGAACTCCGCAACGGTTTCTCGGCCATCGATGCAGTATAGGTGGGAACGAGGGGCCGGCCCGCTTCGTGCGGGGCCTGCGGGCCTGCCCGGGTGCCCTGGTCCACCCGTGGGGAGGCGGCCGAGGAACGGATCATGAATACTTTTCCTGAACCTCTCCGGCGGTAGTACGCGGACCTCGGTATGCGATTCCCGTCAACACCGGCATGAGGCTTCGAAACGGACGCAATTCGCGAGTCGCGAGATGTGCTGCCATGTACTGACGTCGCTGGCTGACCGCTCGGGATCGGCCGAGCGCGAACGCAGCGAGGCTGTGCTGGACCTTTCCTGCACGGGAGCGATGCAGGACGAATTTTTTTTGCATGGGATTTGGTCCCATGTGGATTCCTGTCGTACTCTGTCACGGGCAAGACACACTTCGTACTTCACGTGGCTGCGACTGGGGAGAGCTGATCGACGTGGAGCGATACGACAACCCCTTCGACCAGCATCGACCCGGCTATGACGTGCTCGTGTTCGCTGATAACGAGTTGGCGCGGCGTGGCCTCAGCGACATGTTAACTTCACTTGCAACAGTGAAGGAAGTAAATAGTTTCGAGATTCCGCACTCCGCAAGTGTCTACTGCGGACGGTCTTTCGACCTGTTGGTCATCGCCTCCGACGACCTCGCCTCCAAGGGGCTGAACCAGCTCGCCCAGGCGGCGCTCAGCGAGGACACCAAGGTCCTGCTCCTGATGGGGCGCAGCTCGGAGAACCTCGACGCCGTGACCCGGTTCCCGTGTAACGGCTACCTGATCCAGGACGACGTCACCGAGGAAACGCTGGCGCAGGCGATCAACCGGATCGTCCTCGGCGAGGTGCCGATGCCCGCCGTGCTGGCCAACCGGTTGCTGGAGCGGGCCCGGGGGGTCACCACGCAGGAGCGTCCACACTGCCCGAAGCTGACCCCGCGGGAGCGCGAGACGCTGGTCCTGCTCGCCGAAGGGCTCAGCAACAAGCAGATCGCCCGCCGGATGCTGATCAGCCAGCACGGGGTCAAGCGCCTGGTGGCCAACGTGCTGTCCAAGCTGAACTGCTCGAACCGTACGCTCGCCGCGGCGGTGGCCATCAAGCACGGCCTGCTCGAGGAGATCTGACCCCTCGCCCACCCGGGCGCCGTACGCCGAGGTGGCCGGCGTTGCCGAGCGCCGCCGACCAGGGCGATCGTGTCACCCCGACCGACGGCGCGCCCGGACCGGTTCGGCCGGATCGCCCGGGCCGGCGAGCCGGTGGGCCGCCCTGCCCGGGCGGCGTCGCGCGGTTCCATCCGGTGCGGGGATCGCCGCCGTCCCCGCTCCGAGGCATCGATCGTCGCGCGGTCGACCGGCCGGATCAACCGGACCAATCGGGGCGCTCCGATCGGGTCGCCCCATTCGGGTACGGGTCACCGCACGCCACCGCCCGGTCGCGAAGGCGACCGGGCGGCGGGACGGTACGGGGATGTCCTGGCTGCTGCGCTCTGCGGGCCCGGCCACGGCGAACCCGTGGCCGGCCGGCGGCCGGGCTCAGGCGTAGTCGTCGGCGAGGTGGCCGCGCAGGGTGGCCAGCGCCCGGGTGATCAGCCGGGAGACGTGCATCTGGGAGACGCCGATCCGCTCGGCGATCTGGGCCTGGGTGAGGTTGCCGTGGAACCGCAGGCTGAGGATCTTCCGTTCGCGCTCCGGCAGGGCGGCGAGCGCCGGGCCGAGGGCGATCCGCGTCTCGGCGAGGGCCAGCTCGTGGTCCTCGGCGCCGAGGGTGTCGCCGAGCTCCATGCTGCCGTCGGCGCCGGTCGGGGTGGAGAGCGAGGTCGCCCGGTACGCGCGGGCCCCCTCCAGTCCCTCCAGGACGGTCTCCTCGGTCAGGTCGAGGTGGGCCGCGATGTCGGCCACCGTGGGCGCACGGCCCAGGCTGTGGGTCAGGGTGCCGTTCGCCTCGGTGATGGTCAGGCGCAGCTCCTGCAACCGGCGCGGCACCCGCACCGCCCAGGTGCGGTCGCGGAAGTACCGCTTGATCTCACCGATCACGGTCGGGATGGCGTACCCGGTGAAGTCGATGCCCCGGTCGGGGTCGAAGTGGTCGACGGCCTTGATCAGCCCGACCGCCGCGGTCTGGACCAGGTCGTCGTCGGCCGCGCCGCGCCCGGAGTAGCGGCGGGCCAGGTGCCGGGCGAGCGGCAGCCAGGCCTCGATGGTGCGGTCCCGCAGGGCGGCGCGGTGCGGGGCGTCGGCCGGGGTGGCGGCCAGTTCGGCCAGCAGGTCGTCGGCGGCGGTCGGGGCGGTACGTCGTGCCGGGCGGGCGTCGGTCGTGGGTGCATGGGTGGTGACCATGGGATGGTCCTTCCCGATGGGCCCGTCGAGCAGTTCGACCGGAAGGATCTCCGAATCCGGCTCACCACCGGAGCGCACGTGCGGGCGGGCGCGCTGTCGCAGGTCCACGGCCCGGGCTTGGTCACCGGGCCATGTCGTTGTTCTGACCCCACGAACGCTACGCCGAAGGTCCACCGAAAGCCAACCGAAAGTATGAACCGATGCAGCCGGGGTGGGCTGATGGGTGATGGGTCACGCTCCGCGCGGCGGCGGATCCTCCTCACCGACGGGGGCTGCCACCGAGGGTCGTGGGGCTGTTGCCCGTCGCGGTCGGGCCGGCCGGGTGCACGGCGAACGGGTCGCGGAGTCGCCGCATCCCCTCCGCGCTGCGGTCGAAGGCGATCTCGGGGCCGTCGGGCCCGTCGACGGTCGGCGTCGCGAGGAACAGTGCCGGTCGGACGATGCCGGGTGCGGTCATGCGGAATCCTGTCTCTGGTTCTGGCGTACGCGGGACCGCGGGGCGGTCCCTGCCGTGCCGGGAGGTCGCCGCTCCGATGTCGGCGACCGAGTGCGGCGCCGACGGCGGGCGAACGGCCCGGCGGCACCTATGACCGAACCATACCCGCCATCGCGTCCCGTCATGCGTCCGCGCGACAGCCGATGGTGTTCCCGCGCCCGGATCGCCGCCGGCCTACGCTTCGAGCGTGTACCGGGGTGTGGTCGGCAGCCTCGCCACCAGGCACGGCAAGCGGGTGGCGATCGGGCCTCCGCTGCGCCGCCGGCTGGGGCTGCGGCTGCGCGTCGCGGACGTGGACACCGACGTCCTGGGCACCTTCACCGGGGAGGTTCCCCGCCCGGGACCGGCCGACGAGGTGGTGGTGACCAAGGCGCGGCTCGGGATGGCGGAGACCGGCTGCCCGGTCGGCGTGGCCAGCGAGGGCAGTTTCGGCCCGCACCCCGCCCTGCCCTGGTGCACCCTCCAGGTCGAGCACGTCGTCCTGGTCGACGACCGGATCGGTCTGGTGCTGGTCGAGCGGGCCACCAGCACCGCCAGCAACCACGGCGAGCTGGTCACCGACGGCGTCGACCGGGACGCGCTGCTCCGCTTCGCCCGCGAGGTCGGGCTGCCCGGGCACGCGGTGACGGTCCGCCCGGCGGTCCCGCCCGCCGGTGCCGCGTACCCGGTGGTGAAGGGCATCGTCCGGGTGCCGGCGCTGCTGGCGGCGGTGGCCGGGGCGGTCGGGGCCAGCGCGGACGGGCGGGCCCGGGTGGCGGCCGACCTGCGGGCCCACCACAACCCGCGCCGGATGGCGGTGATCGCGCAGGCCGCCGCCCGGCTGGCCGGCCGGCTGGCCACCCCGTGCCCGGCCTGCGGCACCCCCGGGTTCGGGGTGGTCGGGACCGAGCCGGGGTTGCCGTGCGCCGACTGCCGCACCCCGACCGAGCTCCCCGCCGGTCGGATCCTCGGCTGCGCGCGCTGCCCCCACCGGTCGACCCGGTCGGCGGAGGCGCCGGCGGACCCCCGGTGGTGTCCGCGCTGCAACCCCTGACCCGACCGCCGGTCAGCTGATCCCCGCGACCCGCCGGCCCGGCGGGCGGGACCGGGCCGGCCGGCGTACGGGCGGCGGCTCGACCCGCCGGACCGACCTGACCAGCTGACGGGTGTCGTCCCAGGTCATGCCGTGGATCGCGGACCGGCCGGAGCGGACGGCCTCGTCGAGCAGCGGGGAGCGGTGGCGCAGGGCGGCGACCACCGTGCGGATCCGGCCGTCGCCGCTGCCGGGGGTCAGTCGGCAGCACCGGTGACCGAGGACCACCACCAGCGGCAGGCGCAGCTGCGCGACCGCGTACTCCAGGCTGCCGAGCACGGCCGGGCCGATGCTCAGGCCGGCCGTCCGCACGGTGAACAGCTCGCTGCCGCCGAAGAGGACCCCGGGCTCGGGCTGCGGTTCGGCGCAGCCGAGGACCGCCGCGAGCGGTCCCGCCCCGGCTGCCGGCGCCGGGGGCTCACCGGAACGGAAGCGGGCGTGGCCCGCGCGCAGGGCGGCGAGGGCGGCGCCGGGATCGGGACGGTGCGCGTGGTCGGGGACGTTCATCGCCGCTCCTGGGTCTTCGTCCGATCTGTTGTGCGCCTCACGATACAGGAATTATAAATCGTGTTCTACAGTGCGTGTATCAGAGGGAGGTGGCGATGTCCGTCGCACTGGCCACAGGAGTTCTTCTCGCGACCGCGTCCGCAGCGGTCTGCGCACTTGTCGCACCGGATCCGCGGCGGGCCGCCCGCGCGACCGGGCTGCTGCTCGCCCTGGCCGCGGTCGGGGCCGCCGGACTGCTGGCCGGCGTCGCCGCCGGCGGCGACGTGGCCGGGGTGGCGGCCCGCCCGGAGGTCGCCGGGGTGCCGTTCGGCATCGGGGTACGGGTCGACCGCTTCGACGCGCTCTTCATGCTGCTGGTCAGCGGGATCGCCGCCGTGGTCGCCGGTTACGCCCGGCGCTACCTCGACGGCGAGCCGGGGATGGCCGGCTTCCAGGCCCGGGTCGCCGGCGCCGCGGCGGCCACCCTGGTGATGGCCACCGCGCCCAGCCTGGTGCAGTTCGCCGTCGGCTGGATCGTCGCCGGCCGGCTGCTGGTCGGGCTGATCGGCTACCACCGCGACCAGCAGCGCGTCCGGGCCGCCGTCCGCCGGATCGGGCGCCTGTTCCTCCTCGGCGACCTGGCCCTGCTGGCCGGCTTCGCCCTGCTGGCCACCGCCGCCGGCAGCGCCGACCTGGCCGACGTGCGCGCCGCCGCCGGCGACGCCCCGGGCTGGCTGCTCGCCACCGCCGGCGGGTCGCTGCTGGTGGCCGGCATGGTGCGTTCCGCCCAGGTGCCGGTGCACGGCTGGCTGCCGAGCACCCTGGACGCGCCCACCCCGGTCTCGGCCTTCCTGCACGCCGGGATGGTCAACGTGGCCGGCTTCCTGATGATCACGTTCGCCCCGGTCGTCGTGGCCGCGCCGGGGGTGCTCACCGCGACCCTCCTGGTGGGGCTGGTCACCGCCGCCGCCGGCACCCTGTTCGCCGCCGTACGCACCGACGTCAAGGGCGCCCTGGCCCGCTCCACCGTGGCGCAGATGGGCTTCATGCTCGCCCAGTGCGGGCTGGGCGCCTTCGGGCTGGCCGCGGTGCACCTGGTCGGGCACGGCGTCTACAAGGCGTACGCGTTCCTCTCCGCCGGTGGCACCGTGCAGACCCGGTCGCAGGCGGCCGAGGCGCCCCAGCCGGTGGGGCCCGCCCCGCGCCGCCGGCTCGTCGTGGCGACCGCCGTCCTGCTCGGTGTCCTCGGGCTCGCCGAGGCGCTGCTCGGCGCCACCGCCACCGGGCTGCTCACCGCGGCCCTGGCGGGGGCCGCCGGGTTCGCCGCCCTGCGGGCCGCCCTCGCCGACCGCCGGCTGCCGGCCGGGGCGGCGGCGGCCGTCACCGGGGCGGTGGCCGCCCTCGCCGGTGGCTACCTGGTCGCCGGTCACCTCGCCACCGACTGGCTGGCCCTGCCCTCGTCCGGGACGCCGCTCGCGGTGGCCGGTGCGGCGGCGGTGCTGGCCGCCCTCACCGTGCTCCGCCTGGTCGTGACCCGCCGCCGCGCGGCCGGCCTGTGGTGGTGGGCGTGGCGCGACGGCCGGCTGCCGGCCCGTCGTACGGCGGCGCCGACCCGGGCGCCCGACGCGCCGGGCGGACCGGGGCTGACCGAGGCCGGCCCGGCCGACGCCGCCCGCGCCGCCGCCGCGGTGACCGCCGCCGCCGACCACGTCGCGGCGACCTGGCCGCTGGACAGCTTCGTGGCGGTCAACCCGCTGGCCGGCCTGGAGCGCACGCCGTTCCGGCAGGCCACCACCCGGCTGCGCGAGCTGGGCGGGGTACGCACCCACCTGCCCGCCGCGCGGTGGCGGCAGCGGCTGCGCGACGGTGAGATCGACGAGGCGGACCTGACGGCGGCCCTGGCCGGCCTGCCGGCGGCGACCGGCCCGGTCCCGCTCGGCGGCCGGCTGCTCGACGGCACCCAGCTGCGGATGCTGGTGCTGCGCCACCCGGTGCCGGACGGGCCGCCGCCGGCGTCCGACCTGCTCGACGCGGTACGCCGCCGCCTCGCCGCCCGACCCGCCGGCACTCCCGCCACCCCCGACCTGGTGGGCGAGCGCACCCTCGCCGAGCTGCTCGACGACGCCCTGGGCACCCGGATCGGCGCCCGCGTCGACGACCTGCTGGCCGGCTGGTGCGCCGCGCACTGCGGTCGCCCGGCCGCGTCCTGGCCGGTGCCCGGCGACGGGACGCAGGGTTGCTGGTCGCGGTGGCGGGAGGTCGCCGCCGCCGACCCGGCCGGCGGCACCGGCCTGGCCGAGCTCGTCGACGCCCTCCCCGCCGCACCGGAGCGGGCCCTGGCCGTTCTGCTGCGCACCCTCGGCGTGCCGCGGGACCGGTGGGCGGCATACCTGTCCCGCTCGCTGCTGCGGCTGCCCGGCTGGGCCGGCTACGCCCGCTGGTCCCAGGGGCACCCGGGGCAGCGGCCGGCGCTGACCGTCACCGACCTGCTCGCCGTGCGCCTCGCCTACGAGCTGGCGCTGGGCGCCGACCTCGCCCGCCGGCGCCTCGGGATCGGCCCCGCCGTCGACCTGGTCGCCGCGGCGACGCGTACCCCGGTGGCGGTGGCGCCGGCCGGTCCGGACGCCGCCGCGCTGGCCCGGCTGGCGGCGCTGCTCGACCTGGACGCCGCCGCCGTGGCCGCCCTCCCCGAGGAGGCCCTGTCGGCGCTGTACGACACGGTGGCCGAGCTGTCGCCGCAGCGGCAGGCGGAGGTGTGGCTGGCCGCCGCCGAACACGCCTACCGGCGGCGGCTGCGGCACCGCCTCGACCAGGCCCCGCCCGCCCGACGCTCGCCGGGCGCGCCGCTGGCCCAGGCGGTGTTCTGCATCGACGTGCGCAGCGAGGGGCTGCGCCGGCACCTGGAGGCGGCCGGGCCGGTACGAACCTTCGGCTTCGCCGGCTTCTTCGGCCTGCCGGTCCGCACCCAGGCCGACGGCGCCCGCCGCGGCCGGGACCGCTGCCCGGTGCTGATGGCGCCGGTCGCCACGGTCGGCGAACCGCCGGCCGCCACCGAACCCCGCCGGGCACGGCAGGCCTGGCGGCGGGCGTTCGCCGGAGCCAAGGCCAGCCCGGCCGGCGCGTTCGCCTTCGTCGAGGTGGCCGGGGTGCTCGCCACGGCCACCCTGCTGCTGCGGCTGGCGGCGCCCCGCCGGCTCACCCCGACCGTCGACGGCACGGCGGCCACGACCGTCGAGCTGGACGCCGCGCTGACCCTCGACGAGCAGGTCTACTACGCCGAGGCGACGCTGCGCACGATCGGGCTCACCACCGACTTCGCCCCGCTGGTGCTGCTCTGCGGCCACGGCGCGACCAGCAGCAACAACCCGTACGCCGCCGCCCTCGACTGCGGGGCCTGCGGCGGCAACCGGGGCGGGGTCAGCGCCCACCTGGCCGCCGCGATGCTCAACAACCCGCGGGTACGCCAGGCGCTCGCCGCCCGGGGCATCGAGATCCCGGACCACACGCTGGTCCTGGCCGGCGAGCACGACACGGTCACCGACCGGGTACGCCTGCTCGACGTGGCCGCCACCCCGGCCACCCACCGGCCGGTCGTCGAGGCGCTGTCGGCGTACCTCGACGGCGCGAGCGCCGGGCTGCGGGCCGAACGGGCCACCCGGCTGCCGGACCGGCCCACCCCGGGCCGGCTGCCCGCCCGGGCGGCGGACTGGGCCCAGGTGCGGCCGGAGTGGGCGCTCGCCGGCAACGCCGCCTTCGTCGCCGGGCCGCGGGACCGGACCACCGGACTCGACCTCGGCTGCCGCACCTTCCTGCACTCGTACGACTGGTCCACCGACCCGGAGGCCGCCGCGCTGGAGGCGATCATGACCGGGCCGCTGGTGGTGGCCGCCTGGATCAACCTCCAGTACTACTTCTCCAGCGTGGACCCGCACCGGCTCGGTGCCGGCACCAAGACCGTGCACACCGTGCTCGGCGACGGGCTGGGCGTCCTGGCCGGCACCGGCGGGGACCTGCGTACCGGCCTGCCCTGGCAGTCCGTCGGTGTGGGCGGGGACCTGGTCCACGAGCCGCTGCGCCTGCTCGGCGTGCTGCACGCGCCGACCGCCCTGGTCGACGCGGTGCTGCACCGCAACCCCGCCCTGCGCCAGCTGGTCGACGGCGGCTGGATGGCGCTGACCGTCCGCGACCCGCACGGCGACCGCTGGTGGGAACCCGCCCCGGCGGGGGGCTGGCAGGTCGTACCCGCACCCGCTGCGAGCCGTCCCCGGACCGTCGAGTCGGTCCAGGTCCGATCCACGTCCCCCGTCGCAGAGAAGGAGCCGACCGCATGAACGAGCTGGGACTGACCCGCATGGTCAAGGTCGAGGTGGTGACCCGCGCCGACGACGTCGACGCCGTCCGGACGTTGCTGCACGCCTCCGGCGTCAGCGGCTGGACCAGCCTCAGCGGTGTCTCCGGCTTCGGCCACCACGGCACCCACGAGGGCCGGTTGCTCTTCAACGACCGCGCCGGCCTGGTGATGCTCATCGTCGTGCTGCCGTACGACCGGACCGAGGCCGTGGTCACCGGCCTGCGGGACATCCTCGCGCACCGGCCGGGCGTCATGTTCGTCAGCGAGGCGTGGGTCAGCCGGCCCGACTACTTCGGCGCCGGCTCGGCGGACTGAACCCGGTCGCCCGGCCCGGTGGCGGTGGTCCCGCCGCCGGGCCGGTCAGCGCCGGTCGAGTTCGGACTGGAGCCGCTGGATCAGCGTCTTGCGCCCCTTGCCGGCGCGCTCGGCGCGCAGGGCCACCTTCAGCTGGGCGGTGTCCAGGTCGCGGACGTGCCGGGTGGCCTCGGCGACGGGCAGGTCGGTGAGCGACACGGCCGCGGCGGCGTCCCGGCGGGCCCGGCTGGCCGGCCCGGTGTTGGGGACGTACTGCTTGCCGGATTTCGACTCCCGGCGCTTGCGGGCGTCGGTGGCGCGCCGCTGCTCCGGGGTGAGCTCCTGCCACGCCTGCTCGGGGAGGTAACGGTCGGTCTCGCCACCGTGCCGGGCCCGGGTGGTGCCCTTGCGGGTCTGCCACTTCTGCTCGCCCCACTGCCGCAGGGACTGCTGGCGCTCGTCCCGCGGCCCCTGGTAACCGCCACCGCGCTTCTGGTACTCGTTGGTGAGCAGCTGGGACTTGCGGGCCGACCACTGGCCGGGCCGGCCGCCCCGGTCGGACGCCTTGATCTCTTCCTTGAGCTCTTCCCTCAGCTCGGGCTTCGTGTAGCGCGCCATGTCCGGTGGGATACCCGCCGCCGCCGCGCGTACGCACCGGGCGTGCTGTCCGGGTGGGCAGTGGCCCCGGTCCAGCTGTGCCCATCTGCGCACTGCGGTCCGGCGCCGGCGGGGCAGAGACTCGGGGCGTCCCGTTCCCGTCCCGAAAGGGGTGCCATGTCCGTCTCACTCCGTGCCCGCCGGACGATCACCGGCCTCCTGGCCGCCCTGCTCGCCGCGCTGACCATCGCCACCACGGCGTCTCCCGCCGCCGCGGCCGTCACCATCCAGGGCGACCGGATGATCATGAACTACACGGACTTCTGGGGGACCCACGAGGTCGGCTGGTACGACTACAAGCTGAACCTGGACTTCGTCAACAACCGGCCCAGCGTCTACGGCGCGATCCTGGCGATCCAGCCGTACAACGGGTGGAACGCGGTCGGCTACGGCAGCCAGACCCTGGTCCAGTGCACCAACGGCCTGTGGAGCGGCTCGTACTACTTCTCCCGCTGCTACGTGAAGGCCAAGATGGAGAAGCCGGGCAACGTGGTCGGCAGCATCAGCGGCAGCTACAAGGGCGTCACCTTCAGCGGCGGGTACGACTCGGGCAGCGGCCGGTCGTACATGTTCTTCACCGGTGAGGTCACCGTCCGCCGGGACGGCTGGGGTTCCCCGTACACGGTCTGCTACGTGTACGGCAACGCCAGGTGCGTGAACTACCTCGGCTGAGCGTGCCCGGATGCCGGGTCGGACCGTGGGGTCCGGCCCGGCGCCGGTGTGTCAGCCGATGCCCCGGCGCAGCCGTCGGGCGCAGAGCGCGGCGTTGAGGACCAGGGAACCCCGGGCGGTGGTGGGCGAGTGGCCGGTCAGCTCGGAGATCCGGTGCAGGCGCAGTTGCAGGGTCCGCCGGTGCAGGAAGAGCGCCTGCGCCGACCGGGTCCGGTCGAAGTCGTTGGCGAAGAAGGTCTCCAGCGTCTCGATCAGGTCCGGGCGGCCGTCGAGTCCGTCGAGCACGCCGGCCAGCCGTTCGGCGGCGGCGCCGGCACCCACCACGGTGGACTCCAGCAGCACGTCGGTCGACGCGTGCACCCGGGCGTAGGCGCCGGTGGCCACCGCCAGCCGGGCCACCCGACCGGCCTCGGCGCGGGCCCGCGGCACCTCCGCCCGGGTCGCGGCGAAGGCCCGCCCGGCGGTCACCTCGGCGGCGTCGCGGGCCAACGCCGCCACCAGTTCCTGCGCGGCGGCCTCCACGGTCCGCCGTCGTGCCCCGGGGTTCCCGGTGGCCGGGACACCGAACAGGAACACCTGCTCGTCCGCCGTGCCGACGTGCAGCACCCCGTCGGGCAGCGGGCCGTCGGCCGGCCCGCCCCGCACGGCCAGCACCAGGAAGGCGGCGGGCAGCGCGAAGCCGGCGGTGGCGGCGAGCGTGCCGACGTCGGCGCCGGTGAGCAGCCCCTCGGCCACCAGGCGTCGGATCCGTACGGAGCCGAACTGCTGGCGCAGCTCGGCGCAGTAGCCCCGGCTCACCGCCGCCAGGGTGGCGGGCAGGTGCTGGTGCAGCCAGCTGCTGAGACGGAGCAGTTCCTCGGTGCCGTTCTCGTCGATCACCGACCAGAGGGTCTGGAGGCCGACGTTGACGCAGACGCGTACCCCGAGTTCCAGCGCGCCGGCTCCGGCGCCGTACGTCGCCGCCCGGGCGCCCTGCCGGGCGATCAGGTCGAGGTCGGCCGCTGTCCACGGGGCGCCGGCCGCGGCCCGGCGCAGTGCCCGGCGCAGCAGCGCCCGCAGCAGCCGGCGGGAGGCGTCGCGGGACGGCTGCGGTGGGCCGAGGAGTGCCGGGAGGTCACGGGCCAGGACGCGGTCCACCGCGGACGCGACCGGCCCGACGTGTCGGAGCAGGGACGAGTGGGAGCGGCGCATGTCCGACGGGACCCCCTTCTTCGCCCAGGTTCGTCACCGCTGGTGACTTGGAGCGTTCAAATCCGCACCGTGCGTGTCGCCTTGCAGTTTCCGAACGACGAACGCCGGGGGCAACGTTTAGCGTCCCGACGTAAGCGCGGTGAAAGCCGCCGGTTGCGGGTGCCCCACCGAGCGGTCAGCATGATTCACATGCATCGATCCGGGTGCCCGCCCGTGGAGGGTCGCCGTGAACGTGGCCACCTCCTCGGTGACCTCGGTTGGGAGGTGGACGGCTCCGCTGCGGTGATCACCGGGCGGCAGCGCCGGCTGCTGCTCGGCCTGCTCATGCTGCACGCCCCCGGGATCGTGCCGGTGGCCCGGATCACCACCGCGCTCTGGCCGGGCCGCGACCCCGAACAGGCCCGACCGGCGGTCCAGGTGCAGATCCACCGACTCCGCCGGGCGCTGCCGGCCCTGGACCTCCCCGGCGGCCGGATCCACGCGGAGCCGACCGGGTACGCGCTGCGCCTGCTCGCGCTCGACCTCGACGTGCTGGTCTTCCGCCACCGCCACCACGACGCCCTCCGGGCGGCGGCCGAGGGCCGGGTCGACCGGGCGGCGCGGCTGCTCCACCGGGCCCTCGACCTGTGGCACGGCCCCCCGTTCGGCGGCCTCCACCCGTGGGTCCGCGACTGGCCCGAGGTCACGGCGCTCGGCGAGCTCCGCGAGCACGCCGTGGCGACCCTGGTCGACCTGGAACTCGGCCTCGACCGGCCGGCCGCGGCGCTGCCGGCGCTGCGCCGGGTGCTCGCCGACCAGCCGGACCACGACGGGCTCCGGGAGCGGCTGGCGATCGTCATCGACAGGTGTGACCGCTCCGCCGCGGTGGTCGCGCACCGGCCGTACCCGGCCCGGCCGCTCGGGACGGCCGCCGCGCCACCCGGAGCGGCGCCCCGCGACCCGCACCGGACGCCGCGGTACCGGGGTGCGGACCCTCGCCTGGCCGGACGGCCGCAGCCACCGGCGCACGCCGACGGGGACCTGTCGGCCCGGCGGGCGCTGCTGCGCGCCGCCGACTTCGCCGAGCGGATGGGTGGGCACGGACAGGCGCGAGACTGCCTGGCCGCCGTCCTCGCGGCGACCGCGCCCGACCACCCCGACCGTGCCCGGCTCCTGGTACGGCTGGCCGACCAGCGCGCCCGGGACAGCGGCGCCGGAGCGGCCGAGGCCCGGGAGGCGGCCCGGCTCTTCACCCAGCGGGGCGACCTGCTCGGCACGGTCGAGGCCGAGCTGACCGTCGCCCGGATCGCCTGGTGCCGCAGCGACCGGGCGACGACGCTCGGCGCCCTCACGGCCGCCCGACGGCTGTTGGCGTCCCGCCCCCGGGCCGGCTGGCCGGTGCCGCTGGTCGCCTCGCTGGCCGGCCTGCTCGCGGTGACCCGGCAGCCGGAGGCGGCCGTCGACCAGGCCGACGCGGTGCTGCGGCACGGGGAGCGGACGCCCGACGACGCGGACCGCAACCGCCTGCTCAGCAACCGGGGCATCGCCCGGCTGGACCTCGGCGACCCCGGCGGGCTGGACGACTGCCTCGTCGCCACGGCCGAGCACGAACGTCTCGCCGGTTGGGTGCCCGTCGTCTTCGCAGTGAACGCCATGGACGCCGCAGCCTGCCTCGGTGACCTCCCCCGGTACGGCCGGCTGCTCGACCGCGCCCACGCCACCGCCGGCACCCGCGGCTGCCCGCAGGACCTGCGGTACCTGGCCGCCGCCGGCGCGTGGTGGGCGTTCTGGTCCGGTGACCGGGCCGACGCGCAGCGCCGGGTACGCCGCTGGCTGGCCCACGACGACGGGCACTTCCTGACCGACCAGTGCCTCCATCTCGAGGGGCGGCTGCAACTGTGGCGGGGCGACCGGGGTGGGGCGGCGCAGACCCTGGAACGGTTGACCGAGCAGAGCCGCCGGGGGAGCCGCTGGCACGGCCGGGCGTACGCCCCGATGCTCGCCGCGGCGCTGGCCGCCGGCCGGAGCGGGACCACCCGACGGGTGCCGGCACTGGTCGAGGAGGCGATCGACGTCATCGGCGCCAGCTTCCTACCGCCCGAGATCGGCGTGGAGCTGCCGATCCTGATGCGGGCCGCCGGCGTACCCGCGACCGCCCTGTCCCGGATCGCGTCGAGCCCCTGGCGGGAGGGCGCCGAGGCGTACCTGCGCGGCTACCACCACCAGGCGACGAAGCTCTACCGGACGATCGGCTCCCGCGCCGACGTGGCGCTCTGCCGGCGGCGGATGCCGGCCGGCTCGTCCCGGGGCGGCTGAACCGCGTCGCCGCACCCCGGTTCCCGCCCACCGCCGGCGAACGGGGTCACCGGTCGAGGTAGGCGGCCAGGCCGCCGAGCTCCTCGCTGGCGATGAAGACCGACCGCACGTTGAGGATGGCCTCCTCGACGTGGTCGTCGCAGCCCCACGCCGAGTCGCCCCAGGAGTCGGCCACCTTGATCCGGGCCGGCGCCGGGCACCCCTGGGCGCCACCGAGCTGGCAGTGCTCGGGGTGCGGTCGGGCGGCCTGGTTGGCCGCCGCGGCGCGCATCCGGTCGGCGAGTTCCGCCGCGGCGGCGGCGCGCCGCTCGGCCTCGGCACGGAGCTGCCGCTCCGCGCGTACCGCCCTGGCCAGCTCGTCGTGCGCCGCCGCCGCGCGCGCCTCGGCGGCGGTCTTCGCCTCCTCGACGTGGTGGCGTTCGATGGCCAGGGCCGCGGTGCCGGCGAAGACCCGGGAGAGGGCGAGGTCGCTGTCCTGCGGGACGCGCGGGGTGCGGTGGTACATGGCGAAGGTGCCGAGCAGGCTGCCGTCCCGGGCCAGGATCGGGGTCGACCAGCAGGCGGCCAGCCCCGCCCGGCCGGCGAGCTCCCGGAAGTCGGCCCAGAACGGGTCGGTGACGATGTCGATGACGACGACCGGTTCCCGCCGGTGGGCGGCGGTACCGCAGGAACCGACGCCCTCACCGGTGGCGATCCCGTCGATGGCCTCGTTGTAGAACCCGGGCAGGCTCGGCGCCGCGCCGTGGCGCAGGTGCCGGCCGTCCGGGTCGGCGAGCAGTACCGAAACCAGCACCTCCTGCGGCGCCAGGTTCTCGATGCAGCGCGCCATCCCGTCGAGCACCTCGGTCAGCGGCGCCTGCCGGGCGATCTGCTCCAGCATGGCCCGGTGCTCGGCCATCAGCCGTTGGGCGTGCTTGACCTGGGTGGTCTCCACCCCGATCACCCGGATCCCGGTCACGGCGCCGGTGGCGTCGCGGCGGGGCTCGTAGGTGAAGTCGAAGAACGCCTCCCGCGCGTGCGGGCCGCTGCCCAGCACCACCCGGGCGTCCCGGCCGGTGTACGGCTCACCCGTGCGGTAGACCTCGTCCAGCAGCGCGATGAAGCCCTGACCGGTCAGCTCGGGCAGCAGCTCGGCGACGGGGACCCCGACCCGCGCCCGGTCCTCCCCGACAGTGGCGAGGAACGCCGGGTTCGCCGCCTCCACCACGTGGGTCGGCCCCGCGAGCGCGGCGAACACGGCGATCGACTGCCCGAACAGCGCCCGCAGGTCCTCCGCCGCCGCCTGCTCGGCAGCCGACGACTCCGCGGCATCCGTCCGCTGGTCCGGTACCGCCGTCATGTTGTGGTCCCCCTCGGGTAGGGCATCGTCGACGGGTCGCTGGGTCGCCCGCCGGACCGTCGCCAGCGTACGGGGAAGGCCGTGCGACCGCTGTGCGGGTCAGTGCTGGGCGCGGAACAACAGTGCTGCTTCTCGACGGCTCTACGCCGACATGGGGCTGCGGCAGGAGCAGTCCACCGAGGACCGGCGTGCCGCCCGACGTCGGGCCGTCGACTGGCTGCTCGACACCACCGTCGTGGCGCTCTCCGCCGTCGCCGCCGACCGGCTCGGCGGCGACGACCAGCTTTGCGCGGTGGGCGGCGCTGAAGTACCTCCTGGACGATGCCCTGGAGCTGATCGAGAGACCCGGGCCCGAGCGGATGACGGCCCGGGCGCGCCGGCCGACCGCGCCGCTGCGTTCCTCGGCCTGGGTGACCCGACCGCCGCCGTAACCGGCCTGCGTCGCGCGATGGTCACCTACGAGGAGATCGACGACGAGGAGCCGGCCCGGCAGGTGCGGGAACGGCTCAACCGGCTCGGCGCGGGACCGGCCCCGGGCCGCCAGCCATCCTGATGGACGGCGCCCAGAAAATCTAGGCTGGAACGACTAGACATCTTCTTCAGGCTGGCATACTCTTCTTCAAGTCGAGAGGAAAGATCCGTCAGAACGCAGACGGGCCGGCCGGCCGTGAGGTCACGACGGGCGGCGACGGGAGGAACAGGCTTCAGCGCCTCCTCCCGAGAAGCATGAGGAGCACGTCACCCGGCGTCATGCGAGCCGGGGTGCAGGTGGGGCCAAGGCTCTTTCAGGGCTCCAGCTGATGTTCGCCGTACGTGTGGGGGCCGTGAAGTCGCGTGGGCTCCCGCGCCGGCGGACCGTACGTCAGCCAGGGAAGAAGTAGCAGAGGAAAGGGAGGGCCGTACACCGTTGGATCGCCCGCCGTCGGCCGTCATTTCAGGCCGGGCGGACACCGCAGTTCCCATCGAACGAGAGGTGGTCTCCGGTCACGCATATGCGATCCCCGCACCCGAAGCCGTCAGTTGTGGCCGGTGCGGATCTGACAAGCCGACGTTCCCGTCGGCAGATGGTGTTCTGACCCGTAACCCTGGGCCCCGGCGCTTACGCGCCGGGGCCCTCGACGTGGAGGTGACATGGGGCAGAACCCCGATGACATGTTCGGCGATGAGAACTACCCGGCCTACACGATCGGCCAGGCTGCGGAGATGCTCGGCACCACGCAGGACTTCCTGCGCCGCCTGGACGAGGCGAAATTGATCAACCCGCACCGCTCCACCGGTGGGCACCGCCGCTACTCCCGCTACCAGCTGCGCCTGGCGGCCCGGGCCCGGGAGATGGTCGATCAGGGCACCGCCCTGGAGGCCGCCTGCCGGATCATCATCCTCGAAGACCAGCTCGAGGAAGCTCTGCGGCAGAACCAGGACCAGAACCAGCAGCACGGGACAGGACACCGCGGCTGACCGGACCACTGACCGTTAGGTCGCCGGCCGGCCCACCGGTGCGAACCACCTCGGGGCAGCCCCTGCGCCGATGGGGTCGGCGGCCGATCACGTGCTACGGTAGCCGTGTTGCAGTTTTGATTTCCTTAGACGTTTTCCGGCGCCTGATGGGGCATCTGAGACCCATCCAGGCGCCTTTCGTTTTTCGTGTCGTTTCGACGCGGGTGATCAACGCGGCGGCGTAGGGGTCCGCACAGTGCGGTCTCTGACAGCCTGCGAAGGAGCAGACATGACTACAGGCACCGTGAAGTGGTTCAATGCCGACAAGGGCTTCGGCTTCATCAGCCCGGACGGCGGCGGCGCTGACGTCTTCGCCCACTTCTCCGCGATCTCGGCGAGCGGCTTCCGCAGCCTCGACGAGAACCAGAAGGTGGAGTTCGACATCACCCAGGGCCAGAAGGGTCCGCAGGCGGAGAACATCCGCCCGATCTGATCCACACACTGCCAACGGCGGCCCGACTGGTTCAGCGGGCCGCCGTTCGGCGTTTCATGCACTCACCAGGGCAGCGCGAAACTCGTCTGAGCGGCAGAAGGTCGGTCATCTCGGTGTGAAGCCGGCTCCGTATTGTCCCGTGTCTCCTCCTGGATAGACCCGGACCTCGGGCGCTAATCTTGAGCATCGACTTTTACCCCTGACGGCGGAATGCCGCCTCGCGGCCGCCCTGACGGTAGAGGCACGTACGGTCGCGACCCGGGGTGTACCACGTTGCATCGTGAAAGGTTGGTGACAATGACGACGACCTACTCGGGTCCAGCCAAGCTGATCCTGGTCGACGGCGCCTGCATCTCCGGCATGGCTTCCCTCAGTACCAACCAGCGCGGAGGGCTCAACGGCTGGGGCGGTTCGTTCCGGCCGGACGAGATCACGACAGACCTTCGCAACGCAGTCGAAGGGCTGCAACTGGAGCTGCCCTACGATCGGGTGGGGACAGTCGCCGTCACCGGCATTCGCAAGCTACTCGCCACGCAGGTGTTGATGTCGTTGGCAGGGCGCGGACCCGCACCATTCTGATCGTGCGCCGTACCGCCGCCAGGAAGTGCCCGCCGACGAGACCTCGGTTCCGCCGGCCACTCCACCCCGTTCACCAAGATCACCCGGAGTCACATCGAGACCCCGGGTGTGGTCCTGGGCTGGCTGCTGAAGATCAGCAGACCACGCCCTTCGGTCCTCGGCGGCCCGGCTGAGGAGCGACCTGCGGGCGAGGTCAGTCTGCTGTCGGGGCGGGAGCCTGCCACAGGGTGCTCACCGGCATGGCGCGGAGTCTGTCGCCGAACGGCAGTGTGGAGGTTCCGGTATAGAGGACGATGCCGGCGACGAAGTCATTGCCGAGGCGCTCGGCGAGCCGGCGTAGCCCGCGGAAGTCGTCGGGTCCGACGGTGGTGGCTGCTTTGACTTCGATCCCGACCACCTGACCGGCTCGGTTCTCGAGCACCGCGTCGACTTCGTACCTGCTCTGGTCGCGGTAGTGGGACAGGTCGACGAACTGCTCGGACCAGGTGAGCTGCCGGGAAAGCTCGGACAGGACGAATGATTCGAGTAGTGGCCCGAACGGTGCGCCGGGCCGGAGTAGTGCCCGGGCGTCGGTCGCGATCTCGTTGGCGGCGATGCCGGAGTCGACGAAGATCAGTTTCGGCGCTGCGGTGGCGCGGGTGCCCAGGTTGCGGGACCAGCCAGGGATCCGTTTGATCAGGAAGATCTCTTCCAGGGCCTGGAGGTAGCGGGCGATCGTCGGTCGACTGAGCCCGAGTGCAGACTCGAGGGAGTTGGCGGCGATGATGGTCGCGGATCTGGCCGCGAGCAGGCGTACCAGCTTGCGTAGTTCGCCCTTGTGCTGGATGTTGGACAGCTGCCGGACATCACGGTCGATGAGCGCCTGGACGTAGGCGTCGAGGAAACGTTGGCGGCGGCGTGGGTCGGTGCGGGTGGTCGCCTCGGGTAGGCCGCCGCGCACGATTCGGGCCGCGTAGTCAGCGCGGGTCACGTCCGACTCGTGTCGCAGGTCCGGGCCGAGCGCGAAGACGGCGTCGATGAATCCGTCCGGCGCCGCGTCGAGTTCGCCCTGGGAGAACGGCCAGAGTTCGACGGTTTCCATCCTGCCGGGCAGCGCGTCCGGGGCAGCCACCATGCCGAAGAGGCGAGACGAGCCGGTGAGCAGGTACCGGCCAGGACGGGGATCCTCGTCGACGGCGGCCTTGATGGCCAACAGGAGTTCCGGAGCGCGCTGGATCTCGTCGATGACCAGGAGTTCGGAGGAGTCCACGAACCCGGCCGGGTCGGCGATCGCCGCCGCCCGGTCCTGAGCCCGATCAAGATCGCGGCGCTCGGCCAGGCGATCGCCGGCAACGAGGCGGACCAGGGTGCTCTTGCCTGCTTGGCGTGCTCCGCTGATCAAGACGACGCGGGTGTCCGCCAGGGCAGCGTTGACCTGCGCGGCGGCGCGGCGGGGGATCAGGTGCGAGGTGGGCACGGCGTCATCATAGCGGGCACATTTTCGATCTGCGGGGACCTTGGCTTTCGATTTGCGGCACCAGGTGCGTTCAGTGCGCGGTCATTTGGTGTTCGATCTGCGGGCCATGTGGGCGAGGCGGTTCGCGGAAGGGGTCCACCGCTACGCCGTGTTGTGGCGAGTTCGGGGAAGGCTTCTTCCGCGTGCCCGGACCAGTCGAGGTGACGCGGAAGCGTCACCGTGCCTTCGGTCGGGCCGTGCAGTGCGGCGAGGGTTTCGGCTACCACGTAGGGCTTCCGGTCGCCGTAGGTCCGGTAGTCCGCCGGCGGCTGGGGTGAGGTCCTGCGCCGGCTGATGTTGGTCGCCCGGCGCCTACGCCGCGCTGGTCTCGGGGACGGATCGGCGCAGTCCGGCGATGGCCTCGTCCAGGCTGATCTCGAGGTAGCTGATGCGGTCGGTGGCCTGGAGCATCGCGGCGCCGCCCGAGATCGCGGTGAGGATGCCGGTGGCTGCGGCATCGACGTCGATGCCGGCGTCGACCGCTCCGCTGTCCCGCAGCGCCCGGACGCCGGCGGCGATGTGTGCGTGCCACCGGTCGTAGAGGTCGGCGATGATCTCGCGGGTGGCCGGATTGGCCAGGCTGAGCTGGGCGGTGAGCGCGGTCAGTGGGCACTTCTCGCGCTGCGCGTCGTACCGCTCGATCACGCGCTGTCGCCAGGCTTCCCAATTGGGCCAGGTCGTCAGGTCGCCGAGCATCGGTTGCTGCTCGGCGAGCACCTGCTCGGCCTCGTACCTCGCAACCGCCAGCAGCAGGTCGGTCTTGCCGTCGGGAAAGTAGTGGAACAGCTGGCTCTTGCTGGTCGACGTGGCCGCCCTGATGTCGTCCAGCCCCACGCTGGCCGGTCCGTGTTCGCGGATCAGATGCGCCGCGCCGGTGACGATCCGGTCGCGGGTGGCGGCTCCTCTCGCTGTCAACGCGGGCATGCCGGGACCCCTTCCTGGACGCCCGCCGTGCGGCGCATTCCACAGCATCCGTCGCTGAGACTAGCACCACTGGACTTGACGGTCCAGTTCCTGGCGTGGACAGTTGGACCCGTTGGTCCAGTCGAGCGGTGACTGGAGCGTAAGCGAATGGGGAGGATGCAGCGTGAAAGACATCGAGACGCTCACGGCTCTCGAGGAGATCCGTCTCCTGGAGGCCCGGTATGCGAGGTACGCGGACGAGAAGCGGTGGATGGACCTGGCCGGACTCTTCACGGTCGACGGCACGTTCACACCTCAGGACGCCGAGGGTAGGCCGTTGCTGGTCATGTCCGGCCGGCAGGAGATCGCGGAGACCCTGACCAGTGTGAACGGCGGCGACGTCACCGCGATCCACATGCTCTTCACGCCGGAGATCGAGATCCTCTCCCCGACCACGGCGCGCGGCATCTGGGCCATGGCCGACCTGCTCTTCCGCGGCGCGGACGCCCCGCCCGCGGCCGAGGGCCTGCCCCCGTTCCGGACGATGCGCGGCTGGGGGCACTACCACGTCAGCTACGAGAAGGTCGACGGCCGGTGGCTCATCGCCGAGCGGGTGCAGACCCGGACTCGGCTGGAATTCGAGTGAACCCGGGCATCCCGCCCGTTCCGTCTGTCAACCTCAATTTGAATGGAAGATCATGACCAACAAGCAGTTGGAGCCGTTCGTCGTCAACGTCAGCGAGGCCGACCTCACCGACCTGCGCCGTCGGCTGAAGGACACCCGCTGGGCCAGTGACCCCGGCAACGAGAACCAGTACTACGGCATCAGCACCAGCTACCTGCGCGACCTGGTCGACTACTGGATCGACGGATTCGACTGGCGGGCCGCCGAACGCCGGATCAACGAGTTCACCCAGTACCGGGTGGAGGTCGACGGGGTTCCCGTGCATTTCATCCGGGAGCCGGGCAAGGGACCGGCCCCGATCCCGCTGATCCTGTCGCACGGCTGGCCGTGGACGTTCTGGGACTACAGCAAGGTCATCCGGCCGCTGGCCGACCCGGCGTCGTACGGGGGCGACCCCGCCGACGCGTTCGACGTCATCGTCCCGTCCCTGGCCGGCTTCGGGTTCTCGACGCCGACCGCCGGTGACATGAACTTCTGGAAGATCGCCGACCGGTGGAACACCCTGATGACAGACATCCTCGGCTACCGGAAATACGCCGCCGGCGGATCGGACTACGGCGCCCTCGTGACCAGCACGCTCGGCCACAAGTACGCCCAGAACCTGTACGGCATCCACCTCGGCCACGACCTGCCGCTGAACATGTTCAACGGCGACGCCTACTGGAGCCTCGGCGCGATGCCGGAGGGCGTTTCGGGCGAGCTGAAAGACGAGCTGGTCACCTTCTACGAGACCTACGCCTCCCATGTCGCGGTGCACATGCTCGATGCACAGACGCTGACCCACGGGCTCAACGACTCGCCCGCCGGGATGCTCGCCTGGCTGCTGCAGCGCTGGCGTAAGTGGAGCGACAAGAACGGCGTGTTCGAGGAGGCGTACCCGCGTGACCACATCCTGACCAACGCCACCATCTACTGGGTGACCCGGTCGATCGGGTCCTCCATCCGGTCGTACCGCAACGCGGTGCGCTACCCGTGGCAGCCGTCGCACGACCGCACCCCGGCCATCGAGGCGCCGGCCGGGTTCACGTTCCTCAGCGGCGACGTCTACCCGCCGGGCACGACCGTGGACACCCGGGTCACCGCCTTCGAGAACGGCCCCACCCGGCAGTGGTTCAACCCGGTGTACGCCAAGGCCCACCCTCGCGGCGGCCACTTCGTCCCGTGGGAGAACCCCGAAGCCGTCATCGAGGACGTCCGCGCGACCTTCCGCGGCCTGCGCTGACGACCACCGTCGTGGTCGCCGGGGACACCGCTCCCGGCGACCACGACCAGCTGATCCCAACCCGAGAACCGAGGAGTGCCATGATGTCCGACAACGACGCGCTGGTCCGCGGCTTCGTCGACGCGTTCGAGCGCAAGGACGCGAGCCTGCTCGTCCCGTTCCTCCACCCTGACGTGGTGTTCCGCAACTACGGCGACGACGAGATCCGCGGCCGCGAGGCGCTGACGCGGATGTGGGACGGGGTGTTCCAGCAGTTTGAGGTCGTCCGGTTCGAGACCCTGCACCAGGCGGTCGACGGCGACGTCGTGCTCGCCGAGCAGATCCACCACCTCGGCCTTCCTGGCGGACCGGTGGCGCCCGTGATGAACCTCGCCGTGTACGAGATCACGGACGGGCGGATCGCGGCCTGGCGCGACTACACCAATCCCATCGTCGCCCGCGACCTGCTCACCGGCAGGTGACACCAGGGGACCCGGCGTCACGCCGGGTCCCCACCACCGCCGTACACCACTGGCGAGTTCCGTGCCCTCCCGCCCGGTGCGTGGTCAGCGGGCTGCGGCGCGCTGATCGCGGTACGCGCGTGGGCGAGTGGCCGGTGGTCCGCTTGAACACGACGCTCAGGGCGCTCTCGGAGCTGTAGCCGACGACGCGGGCGACGGCGGCGACGGTGTCGCCCTGCGCCGAGGACGTAGATCCCCCGGAGGTTTTCCTCATGCGTGTGTGGTCCTGGGCTGGGCGAACAGGGGTCCGGGTGACGTGGGTGAACGTGGGCCACTCCCTGCCACCCCAGGTGAACCCCCAGGTCGCGAGACTGTGCCCTCGCGCCCCCGTAGCTCAGGGGATAGAGCATCGGTTTCCTAACCCGACGGTCTGCCGGTTTCCACGAGCCGATGACCTGCCGCTTTCTATCCTCTGCCGTTGCGTGCCGGTCGCTTCGCGGGCTCGCTGCGATCGCTTGCCGAAGATCAGCTGGACCGTTGTGGGTCCTGCGGGTGCGGGCTTGACGTTGCCGCGAGTCGGGATCGAGTCACCCTTCCTCGTCGTCGAGCAGTTCGCGGCGCCACTGGGCGAATCGGCTTCGGAGATCGTCCAGCGCTGGGCCGGTGACGCCGTACTGGGCGAAGTCGTCGGGATCGAGCTGGGTGGCTTGTCCGAGGGCGTCGGCGAAGATGCGCGGGTCGAAGCCACGGTCGGCGCGCTGCGCGAGGGCGAGGAGGTTTTCGCGGGTGTAGCGGCCGGATCGGAGTGTGGCGTCGATGTCGATGAAGTCCCGGGCGAACGCTCGTCCGTAGAGGGCGCTCATCTTGTTCGCTACCGCGTCGTCGGGGTGTAGTACCGGTCCGATCGCCATGAGGATCGGTTCGTTGGCACGCCAGTCCACGCCGAGTTCGACCTTGGAGACCCGCACGCCGTCGGTGACCGCCAGCCGGGCGAAGGTGTCGTACTGGCGCTCGGTCTCGACGGTCAGGCCGTCGTCTCGGTAGGCGTGCACGACGGCGGTGACCGCGGCGGTGAACTCGTTGCGGCGGTCCCAGGCGGTGAACAGGTCGACGTCCTCGCTGGGCCGCTCGACAAGCCCGGCGGCCTGCACCGCGTAACCGCCGGCCAGAGCGAAGCCGTATCGATCGGCCGCGCCGAGCCCGGTACGGGCGAGGCGTTCGTGGAAGGGGTCCATCGCTATGCCGCGTTGCTGCGGGTCGCGGCGAGTTCGGGGAAGGCTTCCTCCCAGCGCTGGCGGAGTTGAGGTGGCAGCCAGAGGGTGGGCCACAGCCGCCGGAGGAGGTCGGCATCGAGCCAGGTGTGCAGATCCTCGGCCGTGCTGGCTTCGGTGAGCACCACCTTGTACATGCTGGCCAGGCGTGCGGGCCGGTCAAGGTCGTACTCGGCCTGCCCGGACCAGTCGAGATGACGCGGAAGCGTCACCGTGCCCTCGGTCGGGCCGTGCAGCGCGGTAAGGGTTTCGGCCACTACGTAGGGCCTCCGGTCACCGTAGGGTCGGTAGTCCGCCGGTGGCTGGGGTGATGTCCTGCGTCGGCTGATGTTGGTCGCCCGTCGGACTTCCGGTCGTAGCGCCTGACGGATCGTCTCCCGGCTGTACCCGGTGACCCGCTGCAGATCCACCGGTCGCCAGCCGGCCGCGTGAAACGCCCGCAGCTGCTCATCTCGTTCGATCAACGCGGCCGCGCGCGTCGCCTCGTACCGGGAGACAACCGCGCGTAGCTCATCCTCGGAGAACCGACCCATGCAGTCAGCCTACTACGCTAGGCCCAGCACGCTTGGCTCCTTGTCATACCCGGGCAACTGGGCGGGACCAGGCATGGTGATCGCGTTGGGATTTACTCATGTTCGGGTGAAGCCGAGTGCTCGGTATCCGGGCATGCGGCGGGGGAGTGAGGCGGCGAGGATGGGGGTGGCCGGGTCGTGGTAGTCGTGGACCTCGGCGAGGTCCTTGCCGGGTGCGGCGCGGATGACGCGGCCGGCGCATTGGACGAGTAGGCCGTCGTAGGAGATCGGGCCGGCGAGGAAGAGTGTGTCGAGGGCTGGGGCGTCGAAGCCTTCACCGATGAACGGTGTGGTGCCGATGACGAGCAAACCCTCACCGGCTTTGGCGCCGTCGAGCCGGTCAACGATGGTCCGCCGTTCGCTGGTGCTCATCGCGCCTTGAAGCACGAGCGCCTGGTGTCCGCGTGCGGCGAGCAGAGCGGTGAGAGCTTCGACCTGGGCGACCCGTCGGGTCAGGACGAGACAGTTGCGACCGCGGGTTAGGGCTACGGCGACATCGTCGGCGATCTGGGTGTTGCGTGACTCGTCGACGGCGAGTCTTCGGTGGACCTCGGCGAGCGCGCCGGGGCGTCGAGGTCGATGTTGCCGGGCTGGAAGGTGGTCTCGTGGATGAACAGCGCTCGTCGGGGGCCGGCGTCGGTGTGCATCGCGGCTGCGAGGGTGCCTTGTTCTTCGTCGGTGAGGGTGTGGCGGACGGGTCCGAGTTGCCAGGTGACGAGTTGGCCGAGGCCGTCGCGTCGGGTGGGGGTGGCGGTGAGGCCGAGCCAGAACTGTGCGGCGATCCGTTTGACCGAGTGCTCGTAGGCTGCGGCGCCGAGGTGGTGGCATTCGTCGACGATGACGTGGCCGTACCCCAGGGTCAGGGTGGCGACGTCGTCGTGATGCAGGCCACCTACGACTCGTCCGGCAAGGTGATAGAGCAGACCGACGCGACGGGCTCCACCGTTCGGCCCACCTGGGGCAGTTCGGTCGCCAACTTCCCCGACAACAACGGTGGGATCTGGACTGACGTCTACACCGGCAGCGTGTTGACGAAGCAGATCGACCCGTACGGCAAGGTCACCAGCTATAAATACGACTACAACAAAGCATTCGTAACCCTGCGGCCGGTTGAAATCGCCGATCCGAACGGCAACGTCACCACGATGACGTATGACGACCGGGGCAACATGCTCACCCGCACCGGGCCAGCGACTGTCGGCATCGTCGAGACGTGGACCTACGACGGCGCGAACAACGTCACGTCCTACACGGATGGCCGGGGTAAGAAGACCACCTACACGTACGACGAGCAGAAACGGCTCGCCACCGAGACCGATCCCGCTGGCGGCAAGACCAGCTACACCTACACGACGACGGGTGAAGTGGCCACGGTGACCAGCCCGGCAGGGCGGATCACCAGCTACGGGTACGACGCCGCGGGCAACCGCACCTCGATGACCACCCCGGGCGGCCGCAGAAGCACCTACACCTACGACGCGGCCGGTCGGATGCTCACCAGCACCGATCCGCGCGGCAACCGCACCGGTGCCGACCCCGCGAAGTACACGACCCGGTACACCTATGACGCGGCGGGCAGAGTGCTGACCGTCACCGACCCCGCCGGCAAGGTGGTCACGTACGGGTACGACGCCAACGGCAACCGGACCAGCGTGACGGACCCGGCCAACGGCGTCACCCGCTACACCTACGACGCCGCCAACCGGCTCACCGGGCGGACCGACCCCGCCGGGCACACCACGACCACCGGCTACGACCGGGCGGGAAACGTCACCTCCGTCACCGACGCCATGGGTGACAAGACGACCTACGTCTACGACGCCGCTGGGCGGCTGACCTCCAGCGTCGGTCCCCGTGGCAACGCGGCGGGCGGCAACCCGGCGAGCGATACCGTCAGCTACGGCTATGACGCGGTCGGCAACCAGACAACGGTGACCGACCAGGCCGGCGCTCTGACGAGCACCGCCTTCGACGCGACCAGTCGGCCCACCGCGGTCACCGATCCGCTGGGCCGCGTCACCCGCTACGGCTACGACAAGTCCGGTAACCAGACCTCGGTCACCGACCCCACCGGTGCGGTCACGACCCGGACGTTCGATGCCCGCGGCTGGTTGACCGGCGTCACCGATCCATTGACCCACACCACCGTCTACGGGTACGACGCTGACGGTTTGCTCACCGAGCAGATCAGTCCGCTCGGCAACAAGACAGTCCGGGGCTACGACGCCGACGGCCGACTCACCTCGACCATCGAACCGCGAGGCAACGCCACGGGGGTCGCACCGGCGGACTTCACCACACGCATCGAGTACGACGCCGCGGGCAACCGCACCAAGCTGACCGACCCGCTGGGCCGCTCGGTGACCTCCGAGTACGACGCCACCAACCGGCTCAGTAGGAGCGTCGACCCGAACGGTCGAGCGACCAGCTACGGCTACGACGCGACCGGCCGGATCACCTCGGTAGCCACGCCCAACGGCGCCACCACCGGCTTCGCCTATGACGCGGCCGGCAACCTGAAAACGGTCACCACGCCGCTCGGCAGGAACTACGGCTACAGCTACGACGCCGCCAACCGCACCACCGCCGCCACCACCCCGACCGGCCGCATCACCAGCTACACCTACAGCCCGGACAGCCGCGTCGCGGCCGTCACGCTGCCCAGCGGTTCGATGACCTACTCGTACGACGCGGCCGGTCGTACCACCGGCGTGAACTATAGCGACAGCACCCCCGACCTCACCTATGCCTATGACGGGGCTGGCCAGACCACCGCGGCGAGTAGGGGCACCAGCACGGCCACCTACGGCTACGACACCGCCGGTCGGGTCACCAGCGTCAAGCGCGGCGCTCAGACCTTCGGCTACGCCTGGAACAAGGCGGGCCAGCTCACCGGGCGCACCCTGCCGGACGGACGGGTTCAGGCGTACACCTGGCAGGACGACTCCCGGCTGGCCGGTACCACCCTCACCCGCGGATCCACGAGTTGGCAGGTCAGTTACGGCTACGACGCGGCAGGCAACCGCACCAGCGTTACCCGGCAGGGTGGACCCAGCAGCAGCTACACCTACGACCGGGCCGGGTCACTGACTCGGGTGGCACACGCGATCGACGCCACCACCCTGGTCGCCCAGGACATCACCCGCACCGCGACCGGCAGCCCGTCCTCGGTCATCACCACGCAGGGCGCCACCACGACCCGGGCCGTCTACTCCTACGACGCGGCCGACCAGTTGACCCAGGTGTGCCGCCCTGCCGCTGGAACGACCTGCTCAGCAGCCGATCCGCGAACCACCTACGCGTATGACCCGAACGGCAACCGGACCGGCAAGGTCACCGCCAACACCAGCGGCGCCGGCACCACCACGTACGCCTACGACGCCGATGACCGCCCGACCGCCCGCACCACCAACGGCGCCACCACCACCCTGGCCTACACCGCCAACGGAACCCTGGGCAGCGAGACCGGATCGGGCGGCACCACCACCTACGACTACGGCCTCGACGCCAACCTCCGGCGAGTGCAACGCCCGGGCGGTACCGCCGTCGGTTACGAGTACGACGAGGACGGGAACCGCACCCGTCGTACGGTCAATGCCGCCACCGACGCCACCTGGACCTGGGACACCCTCGGAATGCCGACCCGGGTTGAGGAGAAGGACGGCGCCGGCGCGGTGACCCACCGGTGGTGGGGCGAACCGCAGGGTCAGCTCGGCTCCGCCCTGGTAGACACCGTGGCAGCCACTCCGGCCTGGCTGCTGGACGACTACCAGGGCTCGATAGTGGACGTCGCCACGGCGACGGCGTTGACCGGCAGCGCCACCCTCGACCCCTTCGGGGAACAGGTGACCAGCAGCGGCACGTACGCGAACAACCCGCTGCGGTTCCACGGTCAGTACCTGGACGCGAAGATCGGCCTGTACGACATCCGTACCCGGGACTACGACGCGGGAAGCGGCCGGTTCACTTCTCCCGACCCCGCCCCAGCGGCGGACGGGTCACCGTTCGTTCAGACCTACCACTACGGCAACAACCGTCCCACCGTGTTGACCGACCCGACCGGCCAGTGCGCCATCGTCTGCACCGCCATCATCGGCGGAATCGTCGGCGCCGCCGCAGGCGGCGTGGATTGCTGGCTCAGCGGCGACGATCGCAACACCTGCATCAAGAAGGTCGTCGTTGGTGCTGCCGCCGGTGCCCTGACCGGCGCCACCATGGGCATGGCCGGCCCTGCCGGCGCCAGCCTCTACGGCGGGGTGACAGCCGGCCAGGTGGGCACCACAGCCCTTATCGGTGGGGGCGGCAGTGCCCTCTACGGCTCCGGCGTCGCCGCCTGGACCGGCCGACCGTACGGATCCAGCGACGCCGCCCAGGACTTCGCATGGGGAGCAGCTTTCGCCGGAGCGGGCGGCACCGCTAGTGCGCTTGCCGGACGATCGAGCTCCCGGGCCTTGCCCTGTCCCTTCGCTGGCGGGGCAAGCGGATCCTCGAACCCGATCTGGACAAGTTGGAACAATTATCCCAAGATGGTCGGTCCGAACGGCCAGGAGTACGCCTTGATTGGTGGCCGTCTGTACAGCCGGCATGCGGTAGACCGTATGCAGCCGAGCTGGCTTCGGTTCTCCGGTAAGCCTGGCCCGGACGAAGGTGGGTTGACCGGCGGCATGCCGCAGCTGAGACAGACGGGTGGCAGCTATGACTACGGCCGCGGCGTATCGCCAACGTGGGTGGAGTACGTTATCCGCAATTCCCCTGGGACACCTCAAGGAAATGGGAACCTTTCCCATGTCCTCGGCACGCTCCAGGTCATCGTCACCCCGGAGGGACGGGTGGTTACCGTGATTACGCATTGAGTGCTGAGCAGACGGTGCACCAGCTGATGGAACTGCGAGACGCGCTGCAGCGCGGTGAGCTGAACATCGATGATTACTACCTCTCCTTTGAAGTGCTCATTAACGGAGCTCCATACGAGGGGCGACAGTTGCCCCCCGAACTAAGCGCTTTAATTAACCGGATGGAGTTTGTTCGATTCACCCAGCGGCCGGAGGATCAGATCAAGGCGGCTACCCAGGTAGCTAACGATGCGATTCGCCTGCTCGCAAGTTAATCTGCGAATCCTCCCAGTCGTCGAACATGCCCCGGTGCCTCGATAATGCCGGTCGTACAACACTGGAAGTCCATGCCGCTTCAGTTCGCGGTGCCGCGAAGGCCCGGGCGAGCAACGTGGCGAGTTCGGCTGCGCGGGCTGGGTGGCGATGGCCAATCCAGGGGAGAGTCTTTCGCGTCGAGGTTGGCAACACCGTCCGCCCTCCAAGATCGATGCTCCAGGTTCTCGCACATCGTGTCCGAGACGCAGGCCGGCGACGGCGGGAGCCTGGGGTTGCCGTGCCCGTGGGGCCGGGAATCGGGGATGGCTGTGTGTGTTCCGCCGTGATCTTGGCTGAGCGTCGAGGTGCCGCCCGCTCCCGCCTCGTGGGTGCGTTGGTTGAACGGGCGCGGCCCTGGTGGCCGTAGAACCTGATGCCGGGGAGCGGTGGGTATGGCTGCGTGTGTTTCGTCGAGATCGCTTGGCTCACGGTAGGAGATGCCACCCGCCGCTTCGTCGTCTGCGAGATTCGGTAGACCGCTGATGGAGACCCGCGACTCGCGTTCGCATCCGTAGAAGGTGCCGGCAAACCCGAACCCACAGACGCGGCACGTGCGAGCAAACCGACCGACGAAGGAGAGTACGACGGTGGCGAAGCTGTGGATTGGCGTGGACATCGGCAAGACCCACCACCACGTGGCCGCCGTCGCCAGCGACGGCCGGCTGGTCTACTCCCGCCGGGTCGCCAACGACGAGACCGCGCTCCTGACAGTGATGGCCGAGGTGTCAACGCACGGCCGGCCGGCCTGCTGGGCGGTCGACGTCACCAACGGGCTGTCGGCGTTACTGCTGACCCTGCTGTGGCGGCGGCAGGTGCAGGTCCGCTACGTCTCGGGCACGGTCGCGTTCCACATGGCCGCGGCGTTCGCCGGGGGGAACAAGACCGACGCCCGCGACGCGGTCGTCATCGCCCAGACCATCCGTATGCGCCCCGACATTCCGATCCTGGAACCCTCCGACCGGCTCCTCGCCGAACTCACCGTCCTGACCAGCTACCGTGCCGACCTTGTCGGGCAGCGCGTCGCCACCCTGTTCCGGTTGCAGGAGCTGCTCACCGGGATCAGCCCTGTCCTGGAGCGGGCTGTGGACCTGAACCGGAAGGCCCCGATGATGGTCCTCGCGTGCTGGCAGACGCCGGCGGCGATCCGGCACGCCGGCGTTGACCGGATCACCGCCCTGCTCCGCCGCGGCCACGTGAAGAACGCCTTGCAGGTCGCCGAGGCGATGGTCGCCGCCGCCCGGCAGCAGACCGTCACCCTGCCCGGCCAACGGGCCGCCGCGGTGGTCGTCGGGCAGATGGCCACCGAGATCCTCGCCCTGGAGCAGCGCATCGCCGCCGTCGACGACCTCATCGCCGAGCAGCTCGACCAGCACCCACTGGCGCCGATCATCGAGAGCCTGCCCGGCATGGGACCCCTACTCACCGCCGAACTACTCGTCCACACCGCCGGCATGACCGAGCACGACAGCCCCACCAAACTCGCGGCACATGCCGGCCTGGCACCTGTTTCCCGCGACTCCGGCACGGCTTCCGGGAACCATCGGCAGCCCCGCCGCTACCACCGGAGACTGCGCCACATTCTGTGGATGGCCGCCTTCACCGCTGCCAGAGAATGCCCCACCTCCCGCGCCTACTACGAGAAGAAACGCGCCGAAGGAAAGAACCACCGGCAAGCCATACTCGCCCTCGCCCGGCGGCGCGTCGACGTCCTCTGGGCACTCATCCGCGACCGTAAGACCTTCAGTCGACCGGCAGTAACCGTCCGCACCGCAGCCTGAAACGGCCCGCTTTCCGCCGGCTCGAGCCTCTCGCGTCGGCCGATCCAGCCTGCCTATCAAGATCAACCGGAGTCACATGGAGACTCCAGGTGTGGTCCTGGGCTGGGCGAACGGGGGTACGGGGAACGCAGGTGAACGTGGGCCACTCCCTGCCACCCCAGGTGAACCCCCCGGTCGCTAGACTAGGCCCTCGCGCCCTCGTAGCTCAGGGGATAGAGCATCGGTTTCCTAAACCGTGTGTCGCAGGTTCGAATCCTGCCGGGGGCACCAGGTCAGACCAGTGTTCAGCCGACGCGAGGCGGTTGGCGCCCCCAGCGCTCGATGTGTTGCCTGAACCAGTGCGCCCCCGCGACTGCTGCGGCAATCGGATCTGCCTCGTCCAGTCGGTGGCCATCCGGGGAGCCGTGTCGATCAGCGCATCATCGGCGCGTACTCCGTCGTCCCAGTTGAGGCAGGCCGGGCTCCAGCCTCTCCGAAGGCTCCTGCCGTCATCATCGAAAATCGTAGGACGCCACCAGCCATGGACTGCCGTCCGGATCCTCGTGGTGCCAGTCGAGTAATCCCGGCACGTGCCGGACCAGTTCGGGGAAGAAGGCCGTGTCGCCTCCCTGTCGCGCCCGCACGGACAAAGGGTCCCATGGGAGCGGCTGGCCCGCCGGGGATATCACGGTTGTTGGCGACGTCGGCGAACCAGCTGCGGAACCCAGTAACGTGTGGCCGGTGGGGTGGGAGGCGCTGCGGCACTGGGGTGACGACGTCACCCGCGTCGAACCGCTCACCGGCGGAGTGGCCAACGACGTGTGGAGCGTACGCGTCGACGGGCGCCTCGCGGTCGCTCGTCTCGGCCGCCGGAGCGACGCCGACCTGGCCTGGGAGACCGCCCTCCTGCGTCACCTGGACCAGGCGGGTCTGACCGTGCCGGCGCCGATCCCGGCAGTGGACGGCCGCCTCTTCGCCGACGGTCTGGTGGTGATGACCTATCTGGAGGGTGGGCCGCCCGGGACGCCGGCCGACTGGCGTCGGGTGGCCGGCACGCTGCGCGAGCTGCACCGCCTGACGCGGGGCTGGCCGCAGCGCCCGGGCTGGCGGTCGTCGACCGACCTGCTGCACGCCGAGACCGGGACGAAGGTCGACCTCGGCGCGATGCCCCCGGAGGGGGTGGCCCGGTGCCGGGCGGCGTGGGCGCGGCTGGCCGGCCGCCCGACCTGCGTCGTCCACGGCGACCCCAACCCCGGCAACGTCCGGATGACCGCCGATCGGGTGGCGCTGATCGACTGGGACGAGGCGCACGTCGACGTCCCCGACCTCGACCTCGCGCTGCCCGACAACGCCGCCGGCCTCGACGACCGCGCGTACGACGTCGCCGCGCAGGCGTCGGCCGCCTGGGAGGCCGCGGTCTGTTGGGACGACGACTACTCGGTGCGGCGGCTCGCCGAGGTCCGGGCGGTCTGAGCCCGGGCCCGGGACGTGGAGCTCCCGGGCCACGGCGGCCCGGTCAATGGCGCAGCGCCCGGGCGGCCGCGTCGGTCAGCGGGACGACCCAGGCGTCCCGTGGCCTGGTGACCGCCCGCCGGTGCTGCTTGGTGTCGTCGGCGGAGATGGACAGGTCGATGGTGTCCACCCCCACCTGGTACGCCCAGGCGATCGGCTGGTGGAAGACGGTCCCGAAGTACACCGGCGCGCCGTCGGCGGCCGCCGCGTCGAAGCCGCCCTGCCGGATGTACGCCGACCGGCCGTGCCGGACGATCGAGGCGAAGCCGATCAGCCGGCCGTCGCGGTGTGCCCGGACCAGCAGGGCGTCCTCGCCCAGGTGGCGGAGGTACGCCTCGTGCAGGGCCCGCGCCTCGGTCCGGTGGTAGTGGTGCCCGTACTTCTCGTACTGGTCGAGTTCCAGCGGCAGGATCTCGTCGAGGTCGTCCGGGACGAGCGGGCGCAGCTCGAAGGTGACGCCCGCGTCGGCGAGCTTGCGCCGCTCGGCGGTGACGTTGGTCCGCCGACGGTTCGGCATCGACGCCAGCCAGTCGTCGAAGCCGGTGCCGGGCAGGTGCAGCACGTTGAGGCCGGGCGACGGGAGGCGTACGCCGTCGTGCGCCCGGAACGCTGCGGCCAGGTCCTCGTCGTCGCTGTCGCAGTAGAGGGCGGCGAGGGTGGCCGCGCCGGCCGCTGCGGCGGCCTCGACGGCGGCGCCCACCACCCGGGTGAGCAGCGGCCGGCGGCGCGGCCCGGGGGCGTCGCAGAGGATCTCGCTGTGCCCCGGCCGCCGGCCGCCGAGCAGGTAGGCGGGGAGCACGGCGGGGCCGGTCTCCAGGCCGGCGTGGGCGGCGAGGAAGAGGTCGAGCCGGCTGGCGGCCCACGGGTTGTCGTCGGCGTCGAACCGGTAGGCCGGGGCGTACGCGGTGCCGTCGTCGTCCGCCGCCCAGGCGTGGAAGGCGGCGTTGGGGTGGGCGTCCTGCTCCACCCGCAGCCACCGTTCGTGCAGGTAGAGGTCGGGGCTGGTGCGGGTCAGGGCGTGGGCGGCGGGCGGCACGTCGGCGAGGGAGGCCGTGGTGCCGGTCGGGGCCAGCTGGTCGGTGGTCATCGCGTGGGCACCTTCTCTCGGGGGGTGGCCAGGGACATGGCGGCGCCGGCGACCAGGACGAGGGCGCCGGCGATCGGGAAGACGAGGCGGGACGAGGCGAACCCGGCGACCAGGCCGGCCAGCCCCGACCCCAGCGGCAGGCCACCGAAGGCGAACATCCGGTACGCGGCGGTCACCCGGCCGAGCATCTCGTCCGGCACCGCCCGCTGCCGGTACGACACGGTGACCACGCTGATCAGCACCACCGCGCCGGTGGCGACGACGCCGAGGGCGACCAGCGGGACCCGGTTCGTCACGGCGGGCACGGCGAACCCGGCGGCGAGCAGCACGGCCGCGGCGGTGATGCAGTGGCGTACGGAGAACCGGCGGGCCAGCGTGGGCGACGCCATGCTGGTCAGCAGGCCACCGATGCCGCCCACGGCCAGCAGCAGGCCGTAGCCCCCGGCGGTGAGGCCCAGCCCGCCCGGCTCCAGGGCCAGGATCGGCAGCGCCACGTAGTAGGCGGCGAAGCCGCAGTTCACGGCGCAGCCGCCGAGGGCGTACGACAGCAGCGGCCGGTCCCGCCACAGCGCCGACAGTCCGGTGCGCAGCGCCCGGCCGACGCTCTCCCGGGCCGCGGGTGGTGGCACGTGCGGAATCCGGAGGCCGAGCAGGGCGGCGAAGGCGGCGAGGTAGAGCGCCCCGACCGCGCCGAAGGCGGCCGCCGTGGCCGCGCCCACCAGCACACCGCCCAGCGCCGGGCCGAGGAACCGGTTGGCGACGGTCTCGGTCGCCTGCAACCGGCTGTTGGCCGCCTCCAGCCGCTCGCCGGGCACCACCCGGGGGGTGCTGCTGTGCAGGGCGGTGTCGAAGACGGTCTCGCAGACCCCCAGGGTGAGCGCCACCGCGGCGAGCGCCGCGATGCTGCCCCAGCCGGCGGTGAGCAGCCCGGCCAGGACGGCCAGCACGGCGAAGCGTACGCCGCTGACCAGCAGCAGCAGTCGACGCCGGTCGACCCGGTCGACGAGCACCCCGACGTGCAGGGAGGCGACCAGCCACGGCGCCCGGGCGGCCATCAGAACCAGGGCGACGCTGCCCGCGCCGCCGCCCAGGTGGAGGGCGGCGACGGGCAGCGCGACCTGGTAGACGCCGTCGGCGAGGGTGCCCGCGCCGAAGGCCCCCCACAGCCGGGTGAACGCGCCGTGGGTCGGCGTCGTGGGGCGGGGCAGCGCCAGGGTGGTGCTGCTCATCGCGGCACCGGCCCGGCGAGCGCCTTGCTGTCCAGCCGCTCGACGAAGCGGTCGCGGTCCACCACCGCGCGTACGTGCTCGCCCTTGAAGACCACGTCGCGGTCGTCCTCGGCGGTCACCTCGAAGTGCAGCAGCTTCTTGTCGACCCGGGTGAGCCGGGCGTGCAGGCGTACCGTCCAGCCCTGCGGGGTGGCGGCCAGGTGGGTGGCGGTGTGGCCGTAGCCGACGGTCATCTCCCCGTCGTCCAGGTGGTCCTCGATCACTCGCATGGCGGTGATCTCGGCCAGCCAGAGCAGCACCGGCGTGGCCAGGACGGGCAGGTCGTTACCCCAGTTCGTCGCGCAGTCTGCGGCCTCCACCTGGTGGGTGTGGGTGGCGCTCGCCCCGACGTCGATCGGTCGCATCTTTCATCGCTCCCGGTTGCTCAGCATCTGGTTCAGGATGTTCTTGCGCTGCATCTCGGACGTCCCGCCCGCGATCAGGGTGCCCAGGGCGTCCTGGAGGTCGCGGGTGGTGTCGCCCCGCATGTAGCCGAGGTGCCCGCGCAGCCGCATCAGGTTCTGCGCGGACTCGACGAGCCCCTCCGAGCCGAGCAGTTTCGCCACCGAGCAGCGCAGCGAGGCCTGCGGGTCGCGGCGGACCAGCGCGTCGATGCCGGCGAGCGCCAGGGCCCGGGACACCTCGATCGCGATGCGGATGTCGGTGAGCCGGCCCTGCACGTACTGGTGGTCGATGATCGGGCTGCCGAACGCGTGCCGCTCCTGGGTGTAGCGCACCACCTCGTCGAGGCGGGGCTCCAGGTACGCGGCCGCCACCAGGCCGTACAGGGCGCGGTCGAAGCTGATGATGTCGTACAGGGTGGACAGTCCGTCGCCGGGCCGGCCGAGCACCGCCTCGGCCGGCAGGCGTACGTCGTCGAGGTACAGCGGACCGGTGGGGCTGGTCCGCAGCCCCAGCAGCTGCTCCGGGTCGCCCCGGCGCACGCCCGGACTGTGCAGGTTCACCACGAACAGGGTGATGTCCCGGCGGCCGAGCTCCGGCACCCGGGCCAGGATGAGGGCCCGGTCGGCGACGGGGGCGTTGGTGATGTGGTCCTTCGCCCCGGAGAGCACCCAGCCGTCGTCGTCGGCCCGGGCCCGGGTCTGGATCCGGGCCACGTCCGAGCCGCCCTGGGTCTCGGTGAGCGCCGTCGCGCCGACGGCGCCCTTGAGCAGCGACGGCAGCACGGTGCGGTGGTGCCAGGCGGTGCCGTGCTCGACCAGCGCCCGGACGAAGCCGGCGTGCGCGATCAGCGACAGGGTGAAGCCCAGGTCACCGCCGCCCCGCGCCACGTCGGCCAGCGCCTCGGCCAGGTCGAGCCAGGTGCCGCCGTCGCCGCCGAGCGCGGTCGGCACGCCCAGCCGCCACAGGCCGTGGTCGGCCATGTCACGCCAGGAGACACGGTCGAGGATCTCGGCGTCGTACGCCAGCGCGGCGCGGGGCGACACGCAGCGGGCGGCGAGCCGGTCGAAGTCGGCGGGCGGTCGGCGGTCGGGCGGCTCCGGGCGTACGTCCGAAGTGGTCGGGGGCATCAGGGTGAGGGTCATCGGGGCTCCGCTCGGTCGTGGAGGGGTCAGTACCAGCGCAGGACGACGGTTCCTGCGGTCATGCCGCCGCCGACGGCGGCGAGGACGACGATGTCGCCGCGGCGCAGCCGGCCGGCCGCCACCGCCTCGTCGAGGGTGATCGGCACCGAGGCGGCCGCGGTGTTGCCGTACCGTTCGACGGTCGTCGGCACCTTCTCCCGCGGCATGCCGAGGCCGTGGGCGACCGCGTCGATCAGCCGCAGGTTCGCCTGGTGGGTGATGAGCAGGTCGACGTCGGCCACGCCGAGCCCGGTCGCCGCCAGCGCCTGCTTGATGGAGACCGGCAGCGCGGTGGTGGCGAAGTCCCAGACCCGGGGCCCGTCCATCCGGAAGTGGTGCCGGCGGGCGGCGAGGGTGTCGGCGCTGGTCGGTTCGGCGGTGCCGCCGGCGGGGATGCCCACCACGTCGCGCTGGGTGCCGTCGGTGGTCAGGTGCGAGCCGAGGATGCCGTACCCGTCGGGCACGTGGCCGAGGACCACGGCGCCGGCGCCGTCGCCGAAGAAGACGCAGGAGGTACGGTCCTGGTAGTCGAGGATCTTGCTGTATACCTCGCACCCGGTGACGAGCATCCGCCGGTACTGCCCGGAGGCGCACATCAGGCCCTGGGCGACCGCCACCCCGTAGACGAACCCGGCGCAGACCGCCGAGACGTCGAACGCCGGCCCGGTCATCAGCCCGAGTTCGGCCTGCACCCGGCAGGCGGTGGCCGGTTGCACCTGGTCGGGGGAGGAGCTGGCGACCACCAGGCCGTCGATCTGTTCGGTGCTCAGGCCGGCCGCCGAGACGGCGCGCCGGGAGGCCAGGATGCCGAGGTCGGAACTGCGGGTGTCCGCACCGGCCCGGCGGCGCTGCCGGATGCCGGTGTGCGAGACGATCCACTCGTCGCTGGTGTCGACGACGCGCGCCAGGTCGTCGTTGGTGACGACCTGCTCCGGCAGGTACGAGCCGGTGCCGAGGATGCCGATGGCCATCGTCCGCCCCCTACTCCGCCGCACCGGGCCGGCCGCGGCGGAACCGGTCGTACGCGGTGGCGAGCCGGTCGACCATGCGTTCCAGCTCGTCGTCGGAGCTGACCAGCGGCGGGGCGAGGACCAGCGTGTCGCCCATGGCCCGCAGCAGCAGCCCCTCGGCGGCGGCCGCCTCCAGCACCGCCGGCCCGACCTGTCCGGTGCCGACGCCGAACCGGGCCGGATCGACCTCGACGGCGCCGAGCAGCCCGTACGAGCGGACGTCGCGGATGCCGTCGGCGCCCCGGAACTTGTCCAGCGCGTTGGCCAGCACCGTGCCGGCGGCGCGTACCCGGCCGGGGATGTCGCGTTCGCGCAGGATGGCGATGGTCTCCCTGGCGACGGCCGCGGCGACCGGGTGGCCCGAGTAGGTGAAGCCGTGCCCGAAGGTGCGGAACTCCCGCGACCCCTCGGCGAGCGCGGCGCAGACCCGCTCGCCGACCAGCACCGCCGAGATCGGCAGGTACGCCGAGGAGAGCCCCTTGGCCACGGTGACCAGGTCCGGCCGGAGGCCGAACTCGGTGGTGCCGAACATCGAGCCGGTACGGCCGAAGCCGGTGATCACCTCGTCGGCGATGAAGAGGATGTCGTGCCGGGCCAGGACCTCCTGGACCCGCTGGTAGTAGCCCTCCGGCGGGATGATCAGGCCGCCCGCGCCGAGGATCGGCTCGCCGATGAACGCGGCGATGGTCTCCGGGCCCTCCTCGGCGATCAGCTCCTCCAACTCCTGGACCAGCCAGTCGACGAAGCGTTCCGGCCCGAGGTCCCGGGCGACCGGCGAGAGCGGGTCGGGGCAGTGCACCCGGACGAAGCCGGGCAGCGGGGCGCCGAAGCCGGCGTGGATGTGGCTGAGCCCGGTGGCGGAGGCGGCGGCCGTGGTGGTGCCGTGGTAGCCGCACCGGTGGGACAGGATCTTGCGGCGCTGCCGCCGGCCCAGCGCCTGGTGGTAGTACCAGGCGAACTTCATGGCGCTGTCGTTGGCCTCGGACCCGGAGTTGGCGAAGAAGGTGCGCCCCATCGGGATCGGGGCGATCTCGGCGATGTCCTCGGCGAGGGCGAGCGCGACGTCGTTGGTGCGGTGGTTGAACGAGCCGTAGAACGGCAGCCGTTCCAGCTGCCGGGTGGCGGCCTCGACGAGCCGGGGTTCGCTGTAGCCCAGCGTCACGCACCACAGGCCGGCGACGCCGTCGAGGTATTCCCGCCCGTCGGCGTCCCAGACGGTGACGCCCTGGCCGCGGGTGATGACGTGGGGGGTGGAGGACAGGTGTACGGGGGTGTGCGGTTCCAGCATGGTGGCACCGGAGGATTCGCTCATGACACTCCTGTCGGGGAGGGGGGAGTCGGCGGGCGCGCTCAGCGCCCTCCGCCGACTTCCAGCACGGAGCCGGTGACGTACGAAGAGGCGTCGGAGAGGAGGAACCAGACCGCCTCGGCCACCTCGTCGGGTGTGCCGATCCGGCCCAGCGGGACGGTGGGGCGCAGCAGGTCCGGCCGCTGCGGGACGCCGTTGTCCCGGTGCAGGTCGGTGTCGATCAGGCCGGGGGCGACCGCGTTGATCCGGATGCCCTCGTCGGCGAGTTCGCGGGCCGCGCCCCAGGTGTGCGTGTTGACGGCCGCCTTGAGGGCGGCGTAGTGCACCCATTCCCCGGTCCCGCCGGTGCGGGCGCCGGTGGAGGAGATGTTGACGATGCGGCCGCCGACGCCGCCGCGGCTGACCGCCATCCGGCGGGCCGCCTCCCGGGTGCAGAGCAGCACGCTGCGCAGCACGGTGCGGTACGCCAGGTCGGCCTGGTCCATCGTCAGGTCCATCACGGAGGCCAGGCCACCGGTGCTGGAGGCGTTGTTGACGAGCGCCGTCAGTGGCCCGAGCCGGTCGACGGCCGTGTCGAAGAGCCGGCGTACGTCCTCCTCGACGGAGACGTCGCCGCGGACCGCGACGGCGTCGCCCCCCTTGTCGCGGATCTCGGCCACCAGCGCCTCGGCGGCGCTGCGGCTACGGAGATAGTTGACGCAGACGGGCGTTCCCTCGCTCGCGGCCCGTCGGGCCACGGCGGCGCCGATCCCACGTCCAGCACCGGTGACGATGAGCATGACCGGCCCCACTCACCCGTTCACGACGCCGTACCGGTCCTCCAGGAAGAACTCCTCGAAGGCCTGCAGGCTGTAGACGTTGTGGGTCTTGAGCAGCCACCGGTGCCGCAGCGAGTCGACGTCGCGGATCTCGCGTACCTCGCGGCCGTGGATGACGTGGTGGTTGGAGAAGGTGACCGAGTCGCCCGGGCGGGACACCCGCAGCTTCTTGCGCCGGTGCAGCGCGGCGATGAACGCGTCCAGCGCCGCCTGGGCCTCCTCGTCCAGCCCCTCGGTACGACCCTCGAAGACCTTGGCGCCCTGTCCCTCGATCAGCACCGCGTGGTCCTTGGCCCGGCCCAGCCGGACGTTGGCGCTGTGCCGGGTGACGTCGTCGAAGGGGGTGTAGAAGCGCGGCGAGGAGAGGATCTCGACCTGCCGGTCGGTCAGCTCCTCCACGGCGTGCTTGGTGACGGTGAAGGTGGAGTAGACCTCGTTCTCCGGGGTGTCCCGCAGGGTCAGCGTGTTGACGAAGTCGGGGCAGACGAAGTGGTTGGTGAAGTCGCGGTGGAACCGCAGCGTGCCGAGCGTCTTCTGCGACTGGGTGTCGTACATGGACTGCTTGGGGTAGATGTCGTGGAACAGGTCGCCGTCGTTGACGCTGAGGTGCCCGATGATCTCGGTTCGGGTGAGCACGGCGTACAGGCCCAGGAAGCCCTCCGCCACGAAGGTCTTCTTCCGGCTGCGCTTCTCGGCGACCGGGTCGTCGGAGGTGAAGACCGGCAGGTCCCGGTCGATCGGCGCGTTGCCGATCACCACGAACGGCTCGGTGGAGAAGTCGCGCAGCATGGACAGCTCGCAGAAGTCGACGAACCGGGCGGGCAGCCGGGTGTCGTCCTTGAGGCGGGCCAGCTCGTCGAGGTAGTTGGTGATGTCGCCGTACGGGCTGGCGGTGACGTCGCGCAGGGCGTCGTGCAGGCCGGCCGACTCGGCCGGGGTGAAGACGAAGTCGTAGTCGATGAACTCGGGCTCGGGCATGGTGGTCTCCCAGGGTGGCGCCGGCCTCTGGCGGCCGGACTCGGGTGGAGGGGTCGGGGCGGTCACGCCGCCGTGGTGCGCAGGGGCTGGTGCTTGTCCAGGCGATACAGGTCCTTTCGCAGTTCCTCGATGTCGTCGTTCCAGAGCAGGACGGAGGCGGCGAAGTCGCGGATGTCGGTGGCGGCGGCGGTGACCTCGCCGACCTCGGCGTTCCACGTCCAGCGGTGGTCTGAGCTCAGGTCGAGGGCGGTCCGGTCGACCACCCGTCCACCGGGCTTGGGGAAGTACACGTAGGCGGCGTAGGGGCCGCGCCGGGTCGGCACGGCGACCTGCTCGCCGCGTTGCAGGCGGAACAGCGCCTCCTCGACGTTGACGCCGTAGCGGATCTGGCTGGTGAAGGGGATGAGGGCCGCGGGGGCCCGGGCGGCGATCTCCAGGAAGACCAGCTCGCCGTCGGGGAGCCGGAACACCTCGTGGTGGAACACGCCCCGGGCGGGCTTGTCGGGCAGCGCGTCGAGGACCCGACGGTTGAACGCGAGCAGCGGCTCGTACGCCGGGTCTTCCTCGGGGAGGGTGAAGCTGCAGCTCAGCTTCCCGGCGATGTAGTCGTAGCAGGGGTAGAGGTTCTCGTTGACGCCGACGTGCAGGATGCGTCCGTCCTCGACCAGGGTGTCGAGGTGGTAGAGGGTGCCGGTGACGAACTCGTCGATCTCCCAGCCGCCGGGCGTGTCGTCCCCGAGTCGTTGCGCGGCCCATTCGGCGAGGTCGGCCCGGGTGTCGATGCGGCGGGTGCCGACGCTGCCGGACTCGTTGGTGGGCTTGACGAAGGCGGGCAGTCCCACCCGGTCGACGATCCCGTCGAGGTACGCCTCGGGGTCGGTCCGGCAGGCCTCGGCGTCCCACGCCACGTGCCGGGGCAGGCGTACGCCGGCGTCGCGGAGCGCCGCCTTCATGGCGAGCTTGTCGACGAAGGGGCGGACGTTGTGCGGCAGGTCGCCGGGGATGCCGAGGTCGGCCCGGACCTGCGCGACGGTGCCGAGCGAGTACTCGTCGTGGCAGAGCAGGCGGATGTCGTCCCGCTCGGCGGGGTCCAGTCCGGCGCGGATGGTGGTGACCGCCTCGGTCAGGCCGGCGGTGTCGAAGCGCTCCGGCACGACGATGTGGGCGAAGACGTCCTGCCGGTTGCGGCGGCGCAGCCGGTCGAGGTTGGCCGGGCTGGTGATCAGCGCGAGGCGGCGGTCCGGGCGGGCCAGCAGCGCCGGATCGATGCGGAAGGACGCCACGTCCTGGACGACGATGTCTGTTCGCACGGGAACCCCTCATCCGTGACGATCGCGTGCCGGAACACGCGAGTGCCGGTGACCGCATCGATCGGCGGTCGTCTCTTCGGCTAGGACGCTAGGCCCGCTCCCCGCTCTTGTCAACGTTTGGCAAATCGATCGGCAACGCGAGTCAAGATTTATTCCGTTCCGGCTTGCCGACCACGGAGGGCGGCCTTACGGTGGCGCTTGGCAACCCCGGTCAGGTCGGCATCCCGCGCCGGCCTGGTGTCCCGCCGACCCACATTGCGAGGAACCCATGGCACCGAAGCTGTCGATCGCCCTCCTGGTCAGCCTCCTTCTGCTGCTGGGAGTCGCGGGCCACGCCGCCGCTCCCACGACGCGGCCGCCGGCCGCCTCGTCCGTCGGCCCGCTGGAGCCCGAGTCGGGCGGCGACGTGGTCGACAACGACATCGACTGGCCTTGATCGACTCCGGGGCCGGCCGCGCCCACCCGGTGCGGTATGGTGCGGCCGGCCCCGCGTTCGAGCCGTCCTGACTGGCGACCTTTGACAAGGTCTTACCAAGTCGGCAACACTTCTTGCGAGAAGCGGCGGGGGGAGACGCCGGGCAGAAGCGGGTGACATGGTGAGCGAGCCACTAGAGCAACCGGAGTTCGGTCAGCGGCTGCGGGCGTTGCGCCGGGAACGCGGCATGTCCCAGGCCGACGTGGTCGGTCCGGGGATGTCTGCGGCCTACCTCTCCCGCCTGGAGTCCGGCGCCCGGCCACCGACCGCCCGGGCCGTGCAGTACCTCGCCGAGAAGCTGGAGCTCCCGCCGTCGGCGTTCAGCGCCGAGCAGCCCGAGGACCTGAGCACGGTGCTGGCGACCATCACCTCCAGCGAGGACGGTGACACCGTCGAGCCGATCATGTCGGCGGTACGCACCGACGGCCAGGCCGGCGCCGCCACCCGCTGGCAGGCCCTGTGGATCCTGGCCCGCCTCCAGATCAAGCAGGGACGGCACGGCGAGGCCCTGAAGACCCTGGACGCCCTGGCCGAACTGAGCACCGAGGTGGCCTCACCCGAGCTGGAGATCCGGGCGCGCAACCAGCTGGCCCGCTGCCAACGCTCCCTCGGCGACGTCACCGCCGCCCGGGCCAGCGCACTCCTGGCGCACGCCCTGGTCACCGCGCACGAGGTCCCCGCCTCCGACGTGGCCCGTACGCTGATGACGTTGGTGTCGATCGAGGCCGAGGCCGGCCACTCGGCCGAGGCGCACGTGCACATCACCATGCTGGACGCGATCATCCCGGACCTCCCCGTCGTGCTGCGGGTGGAGGCGTTGTGGACCACCGCCACGGTGCTCACCCGGGAGGGCGACCACAAGGGCTCGGCGGAGCTGCTGGAGCGGGCCCTGGACGAGCTCGACAGCCGCGACGACCTCACCCTGTGGCTGCGGTTGCGCCTGGCGGCGGCCTCTCTCTACCTCCAGATGCGCCAGCCCGCCACCGAGGAGGCGCAGCGTCGGCTGACCCAGGCGGAGAGCGCGCTCGACCTCGTCGGCACCCCCCGCCTCGCCGAGGAGTTCGCCTTCCTGCACGCCCTGCTCGCCTTCCACCAGGGCGACCTGGACCTGGCCGGGGAGCGCAGCGACGAGCTGGCCGGTCGGACCCGCTACCTGTCCTTCCGGGACCGGATCCGACTCGACCTGCTGCGCAACCAGGTGCGGCTGATCCGGGACGACCGGGTGGCGGCGATCGCCGAACTGCGCGGTCTGGCCCTCCAGGCCCAGGACGCCGGCTACAGCGACCTGGCCGCCGACATCTGGCGTACGCTCGCCGACCTGCTCTGATCTCCCACCCGGCGGCCCGCGGCGGCCCGGCCCGGGCCGGCACCCGACCGGACCGGGCACCGGATGTCGGGTGCCGCCGGGGGCCGCAACCTAGCGTCGACGGCGAGGAAGGAAAGGGGGAGCGAATGCTGGAGCGGCTCAACGAGGCGATGGACCACCTCGAACGCCACCTCGACCAGCGGGTCGAGGTGGCCGACCTGGCCCGGATCGCCACGACGTCGGAGTACCACTTCCGGCGGATGTTCTCGGCGCTGGCCGGCATCCCGCTGTCGGAGTACGTCCGGCGTCGCCGGCTCACCGTCGCCGCCGCCGAGGTGCTCGCCGGGGAGGCCACCCTGCTCGACATCGCGGTGCGCCATGGGTACGGCTCGGCGGAGGCGTTCGGCCGGGCGTTCCGGTCCGTGCACGGCGTCGGACCCGGCGAGGCCCGGCGCACCGGCGCCGCCCTGCGCTCGCAACCCCGGATGTCCTTCCGACTCGTCGTCGAAGGGAGCACCACCATGCGGTACCGCGTCACCGACAAGCCCGACTTCCACCTGGTCGGCCGCAAGGCCCGGGTGCCGCTCGTGCACGAGGGGATGAACCCCGCAATCGTGGCGTTCGTCCGGAGCATCGACCCGGAGACGGTACGCCGGATCGAGGCGCTCTCCGACCAGGAGCCGGCCGGGATCGTCAACGTCAGCGACCGGCTCGACGAGTCCCGGGCGGAGGGCACCGAGCTGGACTACTGGCACGGCGTGGTCACCTCGGCCGAGCCGCCGGCCGACCTGGACGCGATGCCGGTGGCGGCCGGCAGCTGGGCGGTCTTCGAGAGCTCGGGGGAGTTCCCGCAGGCCCTCCAGTACCTGTGGCGGGACGTCTTCACCGAGTGGTTCCCGGCGAACCCGTACCGCAGCCGGCCGGGGCCGGAGCTGCTGCGGGCCCGGGTGTCGCCGGACGGCGCCCGGGCCGACGCCGAGCTGTGGATCCCGGTGGAACGGATCCCCGCCTGATCCCGGCACCGAGGCGTCAAGAAGGGGCCCCTGCTGTACCGGAATGCGTCAGCAAGGGGCCCCTCCTTGCGCCACAGGGGGCGGCGCGGATCGCTGCGGCCGGCGCGGTGGGCGCCCCGCTGAGGCGAAGTTCCGGAACCGGGGGAGTCTGGCGCGGCCCGCCGAGATGGGGTAGGAACAGGGACGACCCGCCATGAGAGCGCTCTCTCACTCTCCCGGCGACCCGCACCCCCACCGAACAGGCAGGCCGATGAGACCACTCGACCCCTCCCGTCGCCGCTTCCTCGCCCTCACCGCCTCCGCCGCGTCGTTGACCGCCCTCGGGCTGCCCACCACCTCGGCCGCCGCGGCCCCGGCCACCGCCGCCACCGAGGGCGACCCGGACCTCGGCCCGAACGTCTTCGTGTACGACCCGACCACCCCGACCGTCGAGATCCAGGCCACCCTGGACCGGCTCTTCACCGCCCAGTACCGCAACGAGATGGGCAGCGAGCGGTACGCCGTGCTGTTCAAGCCCGGCCGGTACGAGGTGGACGCCAACCTCGGCTACTACACCACCGTCGCCGGCCTGGGCCGCCACCCCGACGACGTCGACATCCACGGCGCGGTACGCGTCATCGGCCAGCCCGACCCGAACGGGCCGAGCGGCATCTCCGCGCTGACCAACTTCTGGCGCTCCGCGGAGAACCTCGCCGTCACCCCCACCGACTGGTCGAACCAGTGGGCCGTCTCCCAGGCGTCGCCGATGCGCCGCGTGCACATCAAGGGCATCCTCTGGCTGGAGCCGGGTGGCGGCGCCTACTCCAGCGGCGGCTTCCTGGCCGACTCCAAGGTGGACGGCATCACCATCAACGGCTCGCAGCAGCAGTGGCTGACCCGGGACAGCGAGCTCGGCGGCGAGTGGACCAACGGGGTGTGGAACCAGGTCTTCTCCGGTGTGCTCGGCGCCCCGGCGCAGGCCTACCCGACCCCGCCGTACACCACCCTGCCGACCAGCCCGGTCACCCGGGAGAAGCCGTACCTCTTCGTCGACGAGTCCGGTCGCTGGCGGGTGGCCGTGCCCGGCCTGCGGCAGGACACCGCCGGCACCAGCTGGCACCTGAGCACCCCGTCGCTGCCGCTGAGCGACTTCTACATCGCCCGGCCCACCGACAGCGCCAAGCGGATCAACCAGGAGCTCTCCCGGCCCGGCCGGCACCTGCTGCTCACCCCCGGCGTCTACCGCCTGGACCGGGCGCTGCGGGTCAAGCACCCGGACACGATCGTGCTCGGCTTGGGCATGCCCAGCCTCGCCCCCACCACCGGCGACGCCGCGCTGCGGATCGCCGGCGTTCCCGGCGTCCGGATCGCCGGGGTGCTGGTCGACGCCGGGCCGGTCGAGTCCGAGGTGCTGGTCGAGGTCGGCGCGGCGCACGGCCGCCCGGCGGACCCCGCCAACCCCACCTCGCTGCACGACGTCTTCTTCCGGATCGGCGGCCCGGGGGTCGGCCGGGCCCGGACCAGCCTGGTGATCAACGCCGACCACACGATCGTCGACAACATCTGGGCCTGGCGCGGCGACCACGGCAACGGCATCGGCTGGAACAGCAACACCGCCGACACCGGCGTGGTCGTCAACGGCGACGACGTGACCGCGTACGGGCTCTTCGTCGAGCACTACCAGCGGTACCAGACGGTCTGGAACGGCGAGCGCGGCCGGACGATCTTCTACCAGAGCGAGCTGCCCTACGACCCGCCGAGCCAGGCGGCCTGGTCCAGCCCGACCGGGCGGGGCTGGGCGTCGTACAAGGTGGCTGACGGTGTCCGCGAGCACGAGGCGTGGGGGCTGGGCGTCTACTCGTACTTCAACCAGGGCGTCGACATCCGCTGCGAGCGGGGGATCGAGGTGCCCCGCCGGTCCGGGGTGCGGCTGCACGACATGGTGACCGTCTTCCTCGACGGCAGCGGCGGCATCGAGCACACCGTCAACGAGGCCGGCACCCCGGTCGTCGGCTCGTACGGCACCAGCCCGGTGGTCAGCTACCTCTGACGGGGGTGCGGTGTTAAGAAGGGGCCCCTGCTCTACCGAATGCGTTAAGAAGGGGCCCCTCCTTGCGCCTCAGCCGGCGAGCTGGTCGACGCGGCTGACCACCTGGTCGATCAGGCCGTACTCGCGGGCCTGCTCGGCGGTGAACCAGCGGTCCCGGTCCCAGTCACGCTTGATCTCCTCGACCGTGCGGCCGCTGTGCCGGGCGATCAGCTCCTGCATGGTCCGCTTGACGTGGAGCATGTTCTCGGCCTGGATGTTGATGTCGGCGACCGTGCCGCCGAAGCCGCCGGACGGCTGGTGCATCAGGATCCGCGAGTGCGGGAGGGCGTAGCGCTTGCCCGCCGTGCCGGCGCAGAGCAGGAACTGCCCCATCGAGCCGGCGAGCCCGAGGGCCAGGGTGGCCACGTCGTTCTTCACGTACCGCATGGTGTCGTAGACGGCCATCCCCGCCGTGACCGAGCCGCCCGGCGAGTTGATGTAGAGGGTGATGTCCCGGTCGCTGTCCTCCGCCGCCAGCAGCAGGATCTGGGCGCAGATCTGGTTCGCCGAGTCGTCGGTGACCTCGGTGCCGAGGAAGACGATCCGCTCCCGCAGCAGGCGCTGGAAGACCTGGTCACCGAAGGTCGGCTGGTTGTCGTCCAACATCCGTACCCCGTCGAAGATCATCGCGACCACCTCCCGCGCCGGCGGGCGATCGACTACGCCCGGGGACCGGCGCCTCCAGCCTGCGTCCGCCGGTGGCCGCGGGACCAGGATTTCTGCCCCCGGCAGATCCGCCGTGGGCAGAACCGCGCCGGCCTAGGCGGCGGTCAGCCGCCGCCGGCGGGCCCGGGCCCGCCGCCGCGCCAGCATCGCCGAGGTACGCGGACCGGTGCCCCCGCCCGGGGCGGAGGCGGTCAGCCAGACCCGCAGGGCGGCCCCGCCCACCGGCGAGCCGAGCCGCACGGCCGACCCGTGGTCGAGCGCCCCGAGCCGGACCGGCGAACCCGTGCCGAGCGGCGCCCCGAGCGGGGCCGGCGGGGGCGCGACGAGGTGCCCGGCGGGGTGGAAGCCGATCCGCACCGGTTGCCCGGCGGCATCCTGGCCGGCGACGGGTAGCCGCCCGGCGGGCACCGCCCGCGACCCGACCGGCACGGCCAGCCCGGCCCGGGGCGCGGCCGGGATCCGCGGCTCGACCCGCCGCAGGTCGTTGCGGGCCTCCTCGAGCAGGTCGGAGAGGCTGATCCCGAGCGCCCGGCAGATCGCCGCGAGCACCTCGGAGGAGGCCTCCTTGCGCCCGCGCTCGACCTCGGAGAGGTAGGGCAGGGACACCCCGGCGACCTCGGCCACCTCGCGCAGCGTGCGGTGCTGGCGCAGTCGGATCCGACGCAGCACCCCGCCGATCACCCGTCGCAGCAACGACATGGCCGCCCTCACCTCCGCGCCTCGGCGTACCGGACCACCCCATCATGCCCGGACCGGACGTGCCCTGTCGGCCCTGCGGATGCCGCCGGGCCACCCCGACGTGCGAAGTCGGGCGTACCCGCTATGTTGTGGTCGTGCAGGCGACGGCGGGGGAGAAGGTTCGACGGTGATCCATTTTCCCGCGCAGCGGCGAGGGCCGTTGAGCGCGCTCAGCCTGCGGCTGGCCGCCGCCCTCGGGCTGGTGCTGCTCACCGTGGCGGTGGTCTACCTCGACCGGGACGGCTACCGCGACGTCGACGAGAACGGCCTCACCCTGCTCGACTGCGCCTACTACGCCGTGGTCACCCTCTCCACCACCGGGTACGGCGACATCACCCCGTTCGCCCAGTCGGCCCGGCTGGTGAACGTCCTGTTCATCACCCCCGCCCGGGTGCTCTTCCTGATCATCCTGGTCGGCACCACCCTGGAAGTCCTGACCGAGCAGTACCGGACCGGCCGTCGCCTGTCGCGGTGGAGGAGAACCGTGAAGGACCACGTCATCATCTGCGGCTACGGCACCAAGGGCCGCAGCGCGGTCTCCGCCCTGCTGGAGAACGGCCTGGACAAGGCCCGGATCGTGGTGGTGGAGCGCAGCGGCGCGGCCCTGCGCCAGGCCACCTCGGCCGGGTTGGTGGCGATCGAGGGCTCGGCGACCCGGTCCGCGGTGTTGGAGCAGGCGCACGTCCGGACGGCCAAGTCGGTGATCATCGCGACCGACAGCGACGACGCCTCGGTGCTGGTGGCGCTGACCGTCCGGCAGCTCACCGCCGGCCAGGTACGCATCATCGCGGCCGTCCGCGAGGCGGAGAACGCCCCGCTGCTGCGGCAGAGCGGCGCCCACCACGTGATCGTCTCCTCGGCCACCGCCGGGCGGCTGCTCGGCCTCTCCACCTCGGCGCCGCCCCTGATCGACGTGGTGGAGGACCTGCTCACCCCGGGCCAGGGCATGGCGCTGGCCATGCGCTCCGCCGAGCGGCACGAGGTGGGCAAGTCCCCCCGGGAGCTGGAGTCCCTGGTCATCGCCCTGGTCCGGCGCGGCAAGGTGGTCACCCTGTCGGACCGGGCCGGTGCGACGGTGGAGACCGGCGACATGCTGGTGCACGTCCGCGACGACCGCCCCAGCACGCCCGCTCCGACCCCCTAGACCGACCCGCGCCGACGGCGTCCCGGGATCAGCAGTTGCCGGCGGAGTCCACCTCGTCGGTCGCCGCCTCCCCGCAGGCGTCGGCCCCGTCGGCCACCGCCTGCGCGCAGCTGCCGGCCGCGCCGGCCGAGGCCCGCCGCAGCAGCGTGTAGAGGGTCTCCCGTTCCCCGGCTTCCAGCGCGCCGAGCACGTCGTCCTCCGCGACGGCCAGGGCGCACTCGGCCTCGTTGAGCCGGGTCGCGCCGTGCTCGGTCAGCTCGACGACGTGCCGGCGACGGTCCTCGGCGGAGCGCCGCCGCTCGACCAGACCAGCCGCCTCCAGGTCGTTGAGCAGCCCGACGACGTTCGTCCCGTCCAGTTGCAGAGTGCCGGCCAGGTCCCGCTGGCTGATACCGCCCGCGTCCCGCAGCACGGTGAGCGCCACCAGGTGCCGGGGGCGTAGGCCGAGCGGCGTGAGCACCGATTCCGACCGGATCCGCATCCGGCGGGCCAGGTGGTCCAGCAGCGGCCCGGAGCGGTGTTCCGGCTGGTCGACCGGCGCGGCAGGCATGTGACCCAGTTTACCCGCCGTAGGGACTATTGCCCTGCTATAAATGGTTGGTGCTTCACAAACCATCTACGGAGGGCTAGGTAAATGGCACACCTGTTGCACATCGACTCCAGCATCCAGGGCGACCGGTCGCTCAGCCGGCGACTCACCGCCCGCACCGCGGCCGCGTGGCGTGCGGCCCACCCCGACGGATCGGTGACCTACCGCGACCTGGGCTCCGAGCCGGTGCCGCACCTGGACGCCGCCGCCGGCCTGGCCCGGATGGTGCCCGTCGAGCAGCACACCCCCGCGCAACGGGAGTCCTGGGCGCTGAGCGAGCGGCTGGTGAACGAGATCAAGCAGGCCGATGTGGTGCTGCTCGGGCTGCCGCTGTACAACTACGGCGCGCCCAGCTCGGTAAAGGCGTGGGTCGACCACCTGATCCTGCCCGGGCAGGCCTACCACCCGGAGACCATGGCCGGGTTGCTCGGCGACCGCGAGTTCATCGTGCTGGCCACCCGGGGCGGCGGCTACGGCGCGGGAACGCCGCGCGACGGGTGGGACCACGCCGAACTCTGGCTCCCCCACGGCCTGTCGATGACCGGCCTGCGGCCCCGCTTCATCACCGCCGAGCTGACCCTGGCTCCGGTGAACCCGGCGATGGCCGAGCTGGTGCCGCTGCACGAGCAGAGCCTCGCGGCGGCCGAGAAGGAGATCGACAACCTCTGGACCCCGGTCGACGCCCGGCGCTGACAGTCGGACGAACGAAGGCGGCCGTCCCCGGTTCTCCGGTGGACGGCCGCCTTCGTCGTGTCGCGGTGGGCCCTAGAGGATCGTCCAGGTGTCGCCGCTGCCGAGCAGGGCGGCGAGCTGCCGCTCCGGGGTCTCGGTGACGGTCGCCCGGGCCGTGGCGACCTGCTCCTGCACCACCCGGTCGTAGGACGGGCGGCCCACCGACCGGAACACGCCGATCGGGGTGTTGCGCAGGTCCAGCCCGGGCAGCCGGGACAGCGCGAAGGCGTACGCCGGGTCGGTGACCGTCGCGTCGTGCACGACGATCTCCTCCGCCGGGGTGGCCGCCGTCTCGCGGACCTCCAGGCCGAAGCCGCCCGGCGGGTGGACGACGCAGAACTGCCCGTCCTTGCCGAAGGTGATCGGCTGCCCGTGCTCCAGCCGGATCAGGAAGTCGTCCCGGGTCGCCGGCTCCTTGAGCTGGTCGAAGGCGCCGTCGTTGAAGATGTTGCAGTTCTGGTAGATCTCCACGAACGCCGAGCCCTCGTGCTGGGCGGCGGCCCGCAGCACCGACTGGAGGTGCTTGCGGTCGCTGTCGATGGTGCGGGCGACGAAGGTGGCCTCCGCGCCCAGCGCCAGCGAGAGCGGGTTGAAGGGTGCGTCCGCCGAGCCGACCGGTGTCGACTTGGTGATCTTGCCGACCTCGGAGGTCGGGGAATACTGCCCCTTGGTCAGACCGTAGATCCGGTTGTTGAACAGCAGGATCTTCAGGTTGACGTTGCGGCGCAGCGCGTGGATCAGGTGGTTGCCGCCGATGGAGAGGGCGTCACCGTCGCCGGTCACCACCCAGACCGACAGGTCCGGCCGGGACACCGACAGGCCGGTGGCGATCGCCGGGGCGCGGCCGTGGATCGAGTGCATCCCGTACGTGTTCATGTAGTACGGGAAGCGCGACGAGCAGCCGATCCCGGAGATGAAGACCGTGTTCTCCCGGGGGATGTTCAGCTCCGGCATGAACTGCTGGACGGCGGCCAGGATCGCGTAGTCGCCGCAGCCGGGGCACCAGCGCACCTCCTGGTCGGACTTGAAGTCCTTGGCGGTGAGCTTGAGGGCGATGGGCTCAGACATTCTTCAGGACCTCTTCCAGCATCGTCTCCAGCTCGGCGGCCGTGAACGGCAGACCGCGGACCTGGTTGTAGCCGATCGCGTCGACCAGGTACTTCGCCCGGATCACGTGGGCGAGCTGGCCGAGGTTCATCTCGGGGATGACGACCCGGTCGTAGGAGCGCAGCACCTCGCCGAGGTTGGCCGGCATCGGCGCCAGGTGCCGCAGGTGCGCCTGGGCGACCGAGAGCCCGCGCTGGCGCAGCCCACGGCAGGCCGCCCCGATCGGGCCGTACGTGGAGCCCCAACCGAGCACCAGCACCCGGGCGTCGCCGTCCGGGTCCTCCACCTCGACGTCCGGCACCGGGATCGTCTCGATCCGGGCCGCCCGGGTGCGGACCATGAAGTCGTGGTTCGCCGGGTCGTACGAGATGTCGCCGGTCTTGTCGGCCTTCTCCAGGCCGCCGATCCGGTGCTCCAGCCCCGGGGTGCCCGGGACGGCCCACGGCCGGGCCAGCGTCTCCGGGTCGCGCAGGTAGGGCAGGAAGGTGGTGCCGTCCTCGCCGTTGGGCGCGGTCGCGAACTCGACCCGCAGGTCGGGCAGGCTCTCCACGTCGGGCAGCAGCCACGGCTCGGAGCCGTTGGCGACGTAGTTGTCCGACAGCAGGATCACCGGGGTGCGGTAGGTCAGCGCGATCCGGGCCGCCTCCAGGGCCGCGTGGAAGCAGTCCGACGGCGACTTCGGGGCGATCACCGCGACCGGAGCCTCACCGTGCCGGCCGTGCAGCGCCATGTTCAGGTCGGCCTGCTCGGTCTTGGTCGGCATGCCGGTGGACGGCCCGGCCCGCTGCACGTCGACGATGACCAGCGGCAACTCCAGCGCCACCGCGAGGGAGATCGTCTCGCTCTTGAGCGCCACGCCGGGGCCGCTGGTGGTGGTCACGCCGAGCGAGCCGCCGTACGAGGCGCCCAGGGCGGCGCCGACCGCGGCGATCTCGTCCTCGGCCTGCATGGTGACCACGCCGAACCTCTTGTGCTTGCTCAGCTCGTGCAGGATGTCCGACGCCGGGGTGATCGGGTAGGCGCCCAGGAAGACCGGCAGGCCGGAGCGCACCCCGGCGGCCACCAGGCCGAGCGAGAGCGCCTGGTTGCCGGTGATGTTCCGGTAGGTGCCCGGGTGCATCTTGGCCGGCTTGACCTCGTACCGGACGGCGAAGTCCTCGGTGGTCTCGCCGAAGTTCCAGCCGGCCTTGAAGGCGGCGATGTTCGCGGCGACCAGCTCCGGCCGGGCGGCGAACTTGCGCTCCAGGAAGCGCAGGGTCGAGGCGTACGGCCGGGAGTACATCCAGGAGAGCAGGCCGAGGGCGAACATGTTCTTGGCCCGCTCGGCGTCCTTCTTGGACACGTCCTGGTCGGCGAGGGCGCCGATGGTCATCGAGGTCAGCGCCACCGGGTGGACCACGTAGCCGGCGAGCGAGTCGTCGTCCAGCGGGCTGGTCTGGTAGCCGACCTTGGCCAGGTTGCGGCGGGTGAACTCGTCGGTGTTGACGATGATGTCGGCCCCGCGCGGCAGGTCGGCCAGGTTGGCCTTGAGCGCGGCCGGGTTCATCGCCACCAGCACGTTCGGCGCGTCGCCGGGGGTGAGGATGTCGTAGTCGGCGAAGTGCACCTGGAAGCTCGACACGCCCGGCAGGGTGCCGGCGGGGGCGCGGATCTCGGCCGGGAAGTTCGGCAACGTGGAGATGTCGTTGCCGAGCTGCGCGGTCTCCGAGGTGAACCGGTCGCCGGTCAACTGCATGCCGTCGCCGGAGTCACCGGCGAACCGGATGACCACCCGGTCCAGTTGACGGATCTGCTTGGTCACTGTGCCACCTTCGCGTGCCCGGTCACGAGCCCTCCCTGACGCGCCGCTGCGCCCGGTTCACCAGAATGACTGGGCCGGCTCGCTTCGATTCTGCTTCAGAGCCTACGTCGAACGGTCTGGGCGACTCCCCAGGAGGCCCGAGGACCGAGACATGATTGCGCGGGTATTTGTCGGATTATGTGTGGATTGGAACCGGCCGCCGTAATTCAGATCACCGGGGCTCCGTCGGCGGCCGGTCAGCGCGGTGTCAGTCGGTGGCCGCCGAGGCGGTCTCGGCCGGCGGGTCGGTGAACCGCCGACGCAGCGAGGTGGTGGCCAACCCGAGGGCCAGCGCCACCAGCAGCGCGGAGACCGCGATCAGCGCCAGCGCGGTCTGCTGGCCGGAGAGCCCCTCGTCGCCGCCGCCCCGCTGGCCCGCCGCGGCGAGCACGCCCTGCGACCCGGTCGGAGTCGGGGTCGCCACCGGCGGGGTGGCCAGGGCCGCCGCCGCGGTGATCCGGAAGCTCATCTGCATCTGCCGGCTCCGCCCGTTGCGCGGGTCCAGCTGGCCGGCGACCGCGCCGGCCAGCGGGCTGAGCCGCTGCGCCTGCGGCGTCGCGGCCACGGTGAGCCGCAACTCGGTCCCGCTGCCGGCGGCCACCGTCCCGGTGTCGCACCGGGTACGCCCCGACCCCGCGTCCACGCAGCCCGTCGGCAGCGTCGGCACGGTCACCCCGGCCGGCAGGGTGACCTCGATCCGGCCCCGGGCGTCGGCCTTGCCGGTGTTGCCCAGTCGCACCGTCAGGACGGTCGGTTCGCCGCTGATGTCGAAGACCGGCGGGTCGGCGTGCAGCGAGATGCCGGGCACCGGCGGGCCGGGCGGAAAGAGCACCGCGAAGCCCTCGTCGTCGACGGACGTGCCGTTGACCGAGGGCGCCCGCGCGACGACCCGTACGGCGCCGCTGAGCGGCATCGAACGCCAGGCGTCGCCGCGGACCCGGACCCGGATCAGGGCGCTGAACCGGGCGCCGGGGGCGGTCGTCCACTCGCCGCAGCGGTAGCCGCCGTCGGCCGGGGCGCAACCCGGCGTACCGGCGTCGGTCAGGCCGGCCGGCAGCTTGTAGCCCAGGCGGATCTGCTCGGTCACGGTGCCGGTGTTGGCCACCGTGACCCGCAGGCTGGTCACCGTCCGGTCGGCGTTCCAGTAGGCCGGGGTGAGCACCACGTCGCCGGTGGTCACCGCGACGCCGACCTGCCCCTGCGGCTGCTGGCCCGGGGCGGCCGGCGGGGCGGCCGGCGCCGCCGGGGGCACGCCGGGAGCCGCGGGCGGCGCACCGGGGACCGCGGGCGGCAGGGCCGGGACCGCGGGCGGGACGGCCGGCGGCGGGGCCGGGGCCTTGACGGTGGGGGAGGTGGTGGCCGGCGCGGGGACGCCCGGGGCCGGAGCGGTCGTGGTGCTGGCCGGCGCCGGGGCGGTGGTCGTCGTGGTGGGCGCCGGGGCCGGCGCGGTGGTCTCCGGGGGCGCGCTCACCGTGGGCGGGGCCGTGGTCGGGTCCGGCGCGCTCGTGGTGGTGGTCGGCTCGGGATCGCTCGTGGTGGTGGTCGGCTCGGGCACCGGGTCCGTGGCGGGGTCGGTGGCCACCTCAGCCGGGTCGGTGGCGGCGGTCACGACGCCGGTCACGGTCGGCGCGGCCGTCGCCCAGCCGGGCGCCGCCGCGGCTGCGGCCAGCACACCGGCGGCGAGGGCCGCCGCCAGCAGCGGCGCGGTGCGCCGACCACCGGCCCGGGCGACCGGGCGTACGTCCACGCGGGCCATCTGTCCTCCGTGACTCTGGGTGAGCTTTCTATGTTCGTCAAAGCTTGCCCTGCGGCACTAGTCCCTATCGGGAAACAAATCCGTAACGTGTCCGGATCGGTGTGCGGTCCGGCACGGTAGGCTGACCGATCGTGACCGGTTACCTGGGCTCTTACGCGACGCTCGGGCTGCTGTTGCTCGCCAGCGTCCTCTTCTTCGTTACGGCGTTCTCAGCCAACCGGTTGTTACGTCCTGCCCGTCCGGCTGACCCCGCCGGCAAGCGGGCGACGTACGAATGCGGCCTCGATCCGGTCGGCGGCGACTGGGCGCAGGTCCAGATCCGTTACTACGTGTATGCGTTCTTCTACGTCTTGTTCGCGGTGGAGGCGGTCTTCCTCTTCCCCTGGGCGGTGGTCTTCGACCGGCCCGGGTTCGGGCTGGTGACCGTCGTCGAGATGGGGATCTTCGTCGGCGTGCTCGCGCTCGGCATCCTCTACGCCTGGCGCCGCAACGTCCTGCGCTGGACCTGACCGGGCTTCCCGGCCGGCCGCTCAGGCCAGGCCGCGGCGGGTCACCGCCGGCGGCCGGTCGCCCCGGATCGAGGCCACCATGTCGAGCACCCGTCGGGTCGGCGCGACCTGGTGGGCGCGGAACACCTGGGCGCCCAGCCAGGCCGAGATCGCGGTCGCGGCGAGGGTGCCCTCCAACCGCTCGGCCACCGGCAGGTCCAGCGTCTCGCCGACGAAGTCCTTGTTGGAGAGCGCGACCAGCAGCGGCCACCCGGTTCCGGCGAGCTCGTCGAGCCGGTGGGTGATCTCCAACGAGTGCCGGGTGTTCTTGCCGAAGTCGTGCGCCGGGTCGATCAGGATCCCGTCCGGGCGTACGCCGAGGGAGACCGCGCGCTCGGCGAGCCCGGTCACCGTCGTGACCACGTCGGCCACCACGTCGTCGAAGGCGGCCCGGTGCGGCCGGGTCCTCGGCGGCAGCCCGCCCGCGTGCGAACAGACCAGCCCGGCACCGGTCTCGGCCGCCACCCGGGCGAGCGCCGGGTCGGCCCCGGACCAGGTGTCGTTGAGCAGGTCCGCGCCGGCCGCGACGGCCTCCACCGCGACCTCGGCCCGCCAGGTGTCGATCGAGATCACCACGTCGGGGAAGGCGGCCCGGACGGCGGCGATGGTGTCCACCGTCCGCCGGATCTCCTCGGCCGCGTCGACCTCGTCGCCCGGCCCGGCCTTGACCCCGCCGATGTCGATGATCGCCGCGCCCTCGGTGACCGCCCGGTCTACCGCGCGCAGGGCGCTGTCCGCGGCGAAGGTCGCCCCCCGGTCGAAGAACGAGTCCGGGGTGCGGTTGACGATCGCCATCACCACCAGCTCGCCCGGTGGGAACGTCCGCCCACCGAGCCGAAGCGCGCCGGCCATCCCGCCTCCTGCCGTCCCGTCCGTCGTCGACCGGGTCGCCGGCCGCCCCCGACGCTAACCGGTCGGTCGTCGGCCGGCAGCGCCGGAGCGCCCGTCGCCACGGCGCGCCGATCGGTACGGGTGGTGGGGTCGCTCCGGGCCGGTCCGCATGCCACGATCTCTGCATGGGTCACGTTCTGCTCCTCCTGGTCGTCGCGCTGACCGTCGCGGCGGTGGTGTTCGGGGTGACCGTGCTGGTCTCCGGCCGCGATCCCGGCCTGGCGCCGGCCGAGCCGGACGGGCGCGCGGTCCCGCTGCCGGCCGCCCGGCCGCTGCGCGAGTCGGACGTCGGTGCGGTCCGGTTCGACACCGCCGCCCGTGGCTACCGGATGGCGCAGGTCGACCAGGCGCTGCGCCGGGTGGCGTACGACATCGGCTACAAGTCCGAGCTGATCGATGTGCTGGAGGCCGAGGTCAAGGCCCTGCGCGAGGGGCGGACCGCCGAGGCCGACGCGCTGCGCCGGGCCCGCGAGCAGGCCGCCGCCGTGGCCCCGACCGCGCCGTCGAGCCCGGACCCGGACGGACCGGTCGCCGGGGAGCCCGTGTTCACGGCGGGCGGGGACCGCTCGGTGACGGTCGCCGCCGCCGACCCGGTCACGGTCCCGCCACCCACCGCGCCCTCCGTCGACCGTTCCGACGCGGATCCGGCCCGGGACGCCGAGCCGCCCGTGCTGAGGGACGCCGAGCCGCCCGTGCTGCGGGACGCGGCAGCGCCGGTGGAGGCCGCCGGGGAGTCGACCGGGGAGTCGGAGACGGCGGCTCCCGGGCACCGGGAGACCGGGTCGGCCGCAACTCTGGACGGGCCGGCGACCGGAGCTCCGGAGGTCGACCTCGACGGCACCGCGCGGTCCGGCGCGGCGGTCCGGTCGGAGTCCCGATGACCGGGCCCCAGGACGCGGACGACCTGCGCGAGGCCGCCCAGCCCGGCGCCGGCGAGGTGACCGCCACCGTGATCGTGAACGCTCCCGCCGAGCGGGTCTTCGCCGCGCTCACCGCCTGGGAGCGACAGTCGGACTGGATCCCGTTCACCACCGTCCGGGTGGTCGAGGGCGACGGTGGCGAGGGCAGCCTGGTCGAGGCGGTCACCGCGCTCGGCCCGGCGGCGCTGCGCGACGAGATGCGGGTGGTCCGGGTGGACGCCCCGTACGAGGTGGGTGTGGTGCACTGCGGCAGGCTGCTGCGCGGCCCCGGCGTGCTGCGCTGCACCCCGATGGACCGGGACCGCACCCAGGTGGTCTGGCACGAGTGGTTCCACCTGCCGGGCGGGTCGGCCGGCCGGGTCGCCTGGCCGCTGCTCTGGCCCGGTTCCAAGTTCAGCCTCACCCAGGCGCTGAAGAAGTTCGGCCGGCTGGTGGAGCAGGGCCGGCTGCCCTGACCGCACCGGCGGGCCGGGTTCCGCAGCACCCGTCCGGCTGTCGGTGGGCCCGCCTACCGTGGACGACGTGACTGACCTGGTGACCGGCGCGGACGGGCTGCCCCGCTGCGCCTGGGGGGCGAGCACCCCCGACTACGCCGCCTACCACGACGACGAGTGGGGCCGGCCGCTGCACGGCGACGACGCCCTCTACGAGCGGCTGACCCTGGAGGCGTTCCAGTCCGGGCTGTCCTGGCTGACCATCCTGCGCAAGCGGCCGGCGTTCCGGCTGGCGTTCGACGAGTTCCGGATCGAGACGGTCGCCGGCTACGGGGAGGCGGACGTGGCCCGGCTGCTCGCCGACGCCGGCATCGTCCGCAACCGGGCCAAGATCGAGGCGGCGCTGGCGAACGCCCGGGCCGCGCTGGAGCTGCCCGACGGGCTCTCCGCGCTGCTCTGGTCGTACGCGTCACCGGCCCGGGGCGCCCGGCCGGGGTCGTTCGCCTCAGTGCCGGCGCTGACCCCGGAGTCCACCGCGATGGCCAAGGCGCTCAAGAAGCGCGGCTTCCGCTTCGTCGGCCCGACCACCGCGTACGCGCTGATGCAGGCGACCGGGATGGTCGACGACCACCTCGCCGGCTGCCACGTGCCGCCGACCTCGGCACGGACGTGACGCGGGTGGCCCCCGCGGTGGCGTGCCGGGTCGGTGGGCGGCCCGACGTGATGGGATGGCAGGCATGACCGACACCGACCAGCGGGTCACCACCACGACCGACACCGACGGCAGCCCCGCGCCCGGCCCGGGTGCCTGGGCCGTGCTGCTGCCCCCGGGCCGGTACGACGCGGAGCGGCTCGTCCACCACGACGCGCTGGAGCTGACCGGCCTGGGTCAGGCGGTCCTGCCGCGCCCCGGTGACCGGGTCGCGGTGCTCGCCGACGCGCCACCCCGGCTGGTGGCGCTGGGCCGGGTCTCCCCGGCGACCGGTGACCGGCAGGACGCCCCGGAGGACCCGGAGTCCGAGCCGGGGCCGGTCGAGCTGGTGGTGACGTACACCCGGCGGTCCTTCGACGCGCCCGTGCCGGTCGACGGGCTGGCCCTGGCCGGGCCGGTCACCGCGCTGGAGGACGCCGCCTGGCGGGAGCTGGCCGACCGGCTGGGTCCGCCGCCGCGGCGCCGGTCCTGGCTGGTCAGCCTGGATCTGCCGATCGAGGCGGCCTCCCCGGCCGAGGCGGTCGGCCTGTTCTGGTCGTACGTGCAGGAGCTGGGCCCCCGCGAGCTGCCCGCCTTCGTCTCCCCGTCCGGTGACGAGCTGGCCATGCAGGCGTTCGTGCTGGGCGAGGCGGCCAACCAGGATCCCGAAGAGGACGACTGAGCCCCGGTTCCCCGGGTTACGGTGCGGATGACGGCCGGCACCGGTCGCCGGCCGCGCACGAGGGGGATCCATGCGGTTCCAGGACAAGGTCGCGTTCGTCACCGGTGGCGCCTCCGGGCTCGGCGCCGCCGCCGCCCGGCGCTTCGCCGCCGAGGGCGCCAAGGTGGTGATCGCCGACATCAACCGCGACGGTGCGGCGCAGGTCGCGGCGGAGCTGCCGGACGCCCTGGCGGTCACCATGGACACCGGTGAGGCCGTCTCGGTGGAGCAGGGCATCGCCGACGCGATGCAGCGCTACGGCCGGCTGGACGTGATCTTCAACAACGCCGGCATCGACGGGCAGCAGCAGCCGCTGCACGAGATGGACGTCGAGAACTGGGAACGGGTCCGCCGGATCAACGGCGACGGCGTCTTCTTCGTCCTGAGGTACGGCATCGAGGCGATGCTGCGCCATGGCGGGGGCGCGATCGTGAACACCTCGTCGACGACCGCGCTGGCCGCCCAGGAGAACATCTCCCCGTACACCTTCACCAAGGCCGGGATCGTCGGCCTGACCCGTTCGGCGGCGATCGAGTACGCGGCCCGCGGCATCCGGGTCAACGCGGTCGCCCCCACGGTGGTGATGACCCCGCTGGTGGAGCACTTCATCGACACCGCGCCCGACCCGGGTCAGATGCGCCGCCAGATGGAGTCGTTCAATCCGAAGCCCGGGATTCCCACCCCCGACGACGTGGCCGGTGTGGTCCTCTTCCTCGCCTCCGACGACGCCGCCTGGATCACCGGCCACACCATCCCGGTCGACGGCGGCTACGTCGCCCGCTGACCCGTCGAGACCCGCTCGACCACGCGGAAGATGCTGCCTCACCCGCTCGGGAGGCAGCATCTTCCGTGCGGTTGTCGGGCCGGTCCCGACGGGCGTCAGCGGCCCTCGAAGGTGGGCTTCTGCTTGTTGACGAAGGACATCGTGGCGGCCCTGTGGTCGGCGGTGCCGCCGCAGATCGCCTGGGCCTGGGCCTCGGCGGCCAGGGCGTCGGCGAGGGTGCCGGCGTCGGCGATGGAGAGCTGCCGCTTGATCGCCCCGTACGCGACGGTCGGGCCGGCGGCGAGCCGGGCGGCCAGCTCCTGCGCGGTGGGCAGCACCTGCTCGTCGTCGTCGACCAGCGTGTTGAGCAGGCCCAGCCGGCAGGCCTCCTCGGCCGGCACCGGCTCGGCGAGCATCAGCAGCTCGACGGCCTTGGCGTGGCCGACCAGCCTGGGCAGCGTCCACGAGGCGCCGGTGTCGGCGGCCAGGCCCACCCCGGCGAACGCCATCAGGAAGCGGGTCTTCGGCCCGCCGATCCGGAAGTCGGCGAGGAAGGCCAGCGAGGCGCCCGCGCCGGCGGCCATGCCCCGGACGGCGGCGACGACCGGCTTCGGCAGGCTCGCCAGCCGGGCCGCGATCGGGTTGTAGTGCGCGGAGACGGTGTCCAGCGGGTTGGCCGTGGCCGACTGGAGGGTCTGCACGTGCTCACGCAGGTCCTGTCCCGCGCTGAACGAGCCGCCGGCGCCGGTCAGCACCACCGCCCGGCAGGAGCGGTCGGTCTCCAGCTCGGCCAGGACGTCCCGCAGAGCCTCCTTGAGCGCCACGTCGAGGGAGTTCATCGCCGTGGGGCGGTTGAGGGTCAGGGTCACCACGGCGTCGGTGCGGTCGACGAGCAGCGGCTCGGTCACGGTCTGGCAACTTTCTGTCGGGCGGTGCGGTTGGCGGCGTCGAGGCACTGCTCGACGTACCGGTCGGCGGCCGGCCGGAGCCGGGCCGCGTGCCGGTCGAAGAAACTGGCCGCGGCGGTGCCGGGCCAGCGCTCCGGGAGCAGCGCCGGGGGCAGCTGCGGGTCCCGGAAGAGGAAGGTACGCCACGCGTGCACCAGCCGGAACCGGGCCGCGTACGCCTCCTCGTCGCTGCTGCGCACGGTCACCGCGGAGAGCAGCGGGCGCTGCTCGGCGACGAAGCGTTCGTACGCCTGGCCGATCTCGGTGAGGTCCCAGGCCCGCCGGACGACGCCCATCGCCCCCGCCGTGCCGGCGTGGTGGGCGGCGGTGAACCGTTCGTACGGCACGCCGGCCTCGGAGAGGAGCAGGTCGACGTCCTCGGCCGGACGGGTGGCCACCCAGGTCTGCTCGTCGAGGGTGCCGTAGCCGAGGAAGCTCAGGTTGGCGGCGAGCCGCTGCCGCTCCCGGCGGGTGGTCGGGGCCTGGAGGACCAGGAGGTCGAACCGGCCGTCCCAGCTGACCCGGCCGGTGCGGTAGATCCGGGCGGCCGCCTCGTCGAGTCGCCGGGCGGCTTTCGGTGTGATCGAATATCCCGGTCCGGAGGCCAACCGGAGGGGATCGAGCCAACCCTGGCGGACCATCCGGGAAACGGCTGTGCGTACCGCCGGAGGGGCGATCCCGAGCGGCGACAGCAGCTTGACCAGGGCGGCGACCGGTGCCCGGCCACCCCTCGGCCGGAGGTGGTCGCCGTACAGGTCGAAGAGTGCCGACCGTGCCTGCATGACCGCACATTGTGACAGGCCTTCTCAAGATAAGCTAGATGCTGTTACATCAATGCTGCTTCGGTTTGGGTCCGGCGGTGTTCATCAGGGAAAATCGTTGGTCGACACCCCCGCGAAGGCTGCGGCGGTTATGGCGAAGAGGCTGTGGGGCAACCCACCGACCCTGGTGTAGGTCTGAGGGGAGACAACATGGCGGCGATGAAGCCGCGGACGGGCGACGGTCCGCTGGAAGTCACCAAGGAGGGCCGCGGCATCGTCATGCGGGTCCCGCTGGAGGGTGGTGGCCGGCTCGTCGTCGAGATGACTCCCGACGAGGCCAACGCACTCGGTGACGCACTGAAGGCAGCTGCCGGCTGATCGACGGCCGGCCCGGGCGGCAGCGTCGCCCGGAACCGTTCCGTCAATCCCTGAGCCACCGGCGACGCCGGTGGCTCAGGGCCTTCGCACATCCGTTGCGGGGCCGTCCGGCGCCCGCTCCACGATCTTTTCGGAGGTACGGTCCAGCGTGCTGGCGATCCGTCTGGTAACCGGGCCCGACCGGCTCGACACCCTCGTCCTGCCCGTCCGACCGGGCGGGCCGGCCGACGGCGACGCTCCGGCCGTGCTGGTGCCGACCCCGTCGGCGCTCCCCGACGACGTGCTGGCCGAGGCCGCCACGCTGATCCCCGCCGCCCGGCTGACCGGGCGACCCGGCGAGACCCGGGAGCACCTGCGTCCCACCTCCACCCCGCAGCGGCTGCTGCTGCTCGGCGTCGGCGACGGCGACGAGGCCGGCTGGCGGACCGCCGGCGCGGCGCTGGCTCGCGCCGCCCGGGCCGAGAACCGGCTCGTCGTGGCGCTGCCCGCGGGTGACCCGGCCGCGGTCCGCGGGCTGGTCGAGGGGTTGCTGCTCGGGTCGTACCGGTTCCGGCTGACCGAGGCCGGCGAGGCGCCCGCGCTGCGCGACGTGGACCTGCTGGTGGCCGACGTCGAGGCGTACCGGCCGGTGCTCGAGGTGGCCCGGACGACGGCCGAGATGACCCGGCTGGCCCGGGACCTGACCAACATGCCCTCCTCGACCAAGGACCCGGAGTGGTTCGCCGCCCAGGTCGAGTCCGCCTCGGCCGGCACGCCCGACCTGCACCTGCGGGTGCGGGAACCGGACGAGCTGGCGGCCGAGGGCTTCGGCGGGATCCTGGCGGTCGGCAACGGCTCGGCCAGCGGCCCCCGCCTGGTCGAGCTGGACTGGCGACCGGCCGACGCGCGTACCCATGTGGTCCTGGTCGGCAAGGGCATCACCTTCGACACCGGCGGCATCTCGATCAAGCCGCGGGACGCCATGAAGCTGATGCGCAAGGACATGGCCGGCGCCGCCGCCGTGCTGGCCGCCACCCTCGGCGCGGCCGTCCTGAAGCTGCCGGTACGCGTCACCACGCTCACCCCGCTGGCCGAGAACATGGTCAGCGGCTCCGCCTTCCGTCCCGGCGACGTGATCCGGCACTACGGCGGGCTGACCAGCGAGAGCACCAACTCCGACGCCGAGGGCCGGCTGGTCCTCGCCGACGCCCTCGCGTACGCCGTCGCCGAGCTGCGCCCGGACCTGCTGGTGGACCTGGCCACCCTGACCGGGGCGAACGCGGTGGCGCTCGGCAAGCGCACCGGCGCGCTCTACAGCGACAACGACGAGCTGGCCGACCAGCTGCTGACCGCGATCGCCGCGGCGGGCGAGTCGGCCTGGCGGATGCCGCTGCCGGCGGACTACGTCGAGCACCTCGGCAGCGACCTGGCCGACCTGCACAGCTCCCCGGCCGCCGGGGCCGGTTCGGTGACCGCCGCGCTCTTCCTCCGCGAGTTCACCGGCGACCTGCGGGACCGTTGGGTGCACGTGGACATGTCCGCCCCGTCCTGGGCCGAGGGCGACGCCGCCGAGCTGACCAAGGGCGCCACCGGGTGGGGCGTGCGCGGCCTGCTCCGCTGGCTCGCCACCCTCAGCTGACCCACCCGGCCCGCGGCGGGCCAGCGGTGGGTCAGCACCTCACGGCGGCGAGCAGGCCGTGGCCCACCGGGAGCAGGGCCGGCACCCAGTGCTCGGACTCCCGGATCGCCTTGATCGTCTCGCGCAGGGTCACCGTCTCGACGTCCCGGGCGGCCGGGTCACCGATCCGGCCGCCGGCCAGCGCGCCGTTGAGGGCGAGCACGCCCCCGGGCCGCAGCAGGCGCAACGCGGCGTCGACGCAGGCGGTGAAGCCGGTCACCTCCGCGTCCACGAAGACCAGGTCGTACGCGCCGTCGGCGAGCCGGGGCAGGACGTCCAGCGCCCGCCCGGTGATGATCCGGGTACGGCCGGACGGGAAACCGGCCTCCACGAGGATCCGGCGGGCGATCCGTTGGTGCTCCACCTCGACGTCGATGGTGGTGAGCACCCCGTCGGCGCGCATGCCGCGCAGCAGCCAGACGCCGCTGACGCCGGTGCCGGTGCCGATCTCCACCACCGCCCGGGCGTTGCCGGCGGCGGCGAGCAGCCGCAGCGCGGCCCCGGCGCCCGGGGTGACCGCGTCGACGCCGACCTCCCGGGCCAGGCTGCGGGCGGTGCGCAGCACCAGGTCCTCGGTGACGTACGACTCGGCGAACTGCAGCGCCTGGGCCATCGAGCTGCCGGAATTGGCGACCGTGGCGATGGGACACCTCCGGACGGCGGGAGAGTGGTGCGAGGGGCGGGTTGGCGGTATGAGCGTAGAGCGGGCGTCGCGGGCGTGCAGCCGCGCGTCCGCCGTCGACGATCACGGCGGGCAACCGGTGACTCCACTCGGGGCATTCGTGCAATCCTGGATGCGGTATCCCGCGGTCGCGGCCGGGCCGGCTCCGTCCGGCGCCGTGACGTACGGGATCCGGGACGGACTGGGAGGGCACCGACGTGACCGACGGCTGGGACTGGCGCCGGCCCGGGGGAGATCCGGCATCGGCGGGACAGCCGGTGCCCGGGGGGCCGCCGGCCGGTGCGCCGACGGCGCTGGGCGCCGGGGGCGACGCGACTTCACCGTGGTGGTCCGACGCGCTGGCCGACCCGTGGCGGGACCCGTACGCCCCGACCGCGGTGCTGCTGCCGGCGCCGCCCCCGAGCGGTTCGGCGGAGCCGGAGCCGGTGACCGACCCCGACGCCCCGCGTCCGTCGCACCTGCGGCAGGCGCTGGTCATCCCGTTGGTCGCCGCGCTGCTGGCCGGCGCCCTCGGCGGGGCGCTGGGCTACGCCTTCGCGGTCCGGGCCGGTGCCGGCGCGGCGGTGACCCTGGGCGCCCCGGCCCCGGCGCCCGCCCTGGCCCAGCGCAAGCCGGAGTCGCTGGCCGGAGTCGCCGAACGGGTGCTGCCCAGCGTGGTGACCGTCCGGGTGACCAGCCTCGGCGGCACCAGTGAGGGTTCCGGCTTCATCGCCAGCGCCGACGGTCACGTCATCACGAACGACCACGTGGTCTCCGGTGGTGTCGGCAAGGCGTCGGTGATCTTCAACGACGGCAGCTCGGCGCCGGCCACCGTGGTGGGGCAGGACCCGGAGTCGGACATCGCTGTGATCAAGGTCTCCCGCCGCGGTCTCAAGCCGGTCGAGTTCGGCGACTCCGACGCGCTGGCCGTCGGCGACCCGGTGCTCGCCATCGGCTCGCCGCTCTCCCTGGCCAACACGGTCACCGCCGGCATCGTCAGCGCCCTCGACCGCACCATGCAGGCCGGTGAGCCGGGCGGGCCGACCCGCTACTACGCGGCGATCCAGACCGACGCGGCGGTCAACCACGGCAACTCGGGCGGGCCGCTGGTCGACGGGGCCGGACGGGTGGTCGGCGTGAACTCGACGATCAAGTCGCTGGTCGCCGACGGGCAGGAGGCCGGCAACATCGGCCTCGCCTTCGCCATCCCGATCAACCAGGCCAAGCGGATCACCCAGGACATCATCGGCACCGGCAGGGCCCGCCGTACGGTGATCGGCGCCCAGGTCGGCGGACCCGGCGTCGGCAGCGGCGACGGCGTACGCCTGGCGGCGGTCGAGCCGTCCGGGCCGGCGGCCGGGGCGGGCCTGCGGGCCGGCGACGTGATCCTGCGGCTCAACGGCCGCCCGATGAGCGAGCCGACCGACCTGATCGCCCTGGTCCGCAAGTTCGCGCCGGGCTCCGTGGTGACCGTCGAGTACCGGCGCGGTTCGTCGAAGCAGAACGCCTCGGTGACGCTCGCCGCAGATGCCAAGTGAGCACCCCTCACCCCTTGCCCTGGAGCCGTCTCACGTGCGTAGTCTTTCCCTGACGCGGACGAGGAGGCCCAGGTGCTCGACAACCTGAACTGGTGGGAGATCGGTGCGCTGCTGCTCCTGGCGCTGCTGATCTTCGGTGACCGGCTGCCCCAGGTGATCAGCGACGGGCTGCGGATGGTGCGCAACCTGCGCAACATGGCCCAGAACGCCACCGGTGACCTGAGCCGCGAGCTGGGCACCGACATCCAGTTGCAGGACCTGCACCCGAAGGCGTTCATCCGCAAGCACCTCCTCAGCGAAGAGGACGAGCAGGCGCTCCGCAAGCCGTTGCAGGGGGTCTACGACAACCTCCGCGCCGACGTGACCGGCGTGCACAACGACCTCAAGGACGTGGCCGCCGCCGCCGACATCCGGTCCCCCAACGGTCGCGGCCCGGCCACCCCGGCCGCCGGCGGCGTCCCGGCCGCCCCGGCGCCTGCCCCCCGCTCGCACGCGTACGACGACGACGCCACCTGAGCCCCGCGCGGATCTCGTCGCAGCGGAATGATGCCGCTGAGGTATCACGCTCGCAGAGCTTTCCTCGGCCAGCGTCGCGCCGATCGGTCGTCACCCCCGCCGAACCAGCTGGCGAGTCCGTGAGCCGAAGGAACCTGCCACGACGAAGGGCACCCGCGATGCGGGTGCCCTTCGGGGCCGTTCGTCAGCGACCGGCGGGCTTCAGACCCAGCGGCTTGCCCAGCAGTGACTCCCGGCGCACGGCGAGCCGGTCGGCGACCGCGCCAAGCGCCTTCGACGCCGGGGCGTCCGGCTGGGCCAGCACGATCGGGATGCCGGCGTCGCCACCCTCGCGGACCCGGGTGTCCATCGGGATCTGGCCGAGCAGCGGCACCTGCGCGCCGATGGTCCGGGTCAGCGACTCGGCGACGGCCTCGCCGCCACCGGCGCCGAAGACCTCCATCCGGGAACCGTCCGGCAGCTCCAGCCAGGACATGTTCTCGATGACGCCGACCACCCGCTGGTGGGTCTGGAGGGCGATCGCGCCGGCCCGCTCGGCCACCTCGGCGGCGGCGGTCTGCGGGGTGGTGACCACCAGGATCTCGGCGTTGGGCAGCAGCTGGGCGACCGAGATGGCGATGTCGCCGGTGCCCGGCGGCAGGTCGAGCAGGAGGACGTCCAGGTCACCCCAGTAGACGTCGGCGAGGAACTGCTGCAACGCGCGGTGCAGCATCGGGCCGCGCCACACCACGGCCGCGTTGCCCGGGGTGAACATGCCGATCGAGATGACCTTCACGCCGTGCGCCTGCGGCGGCATGATCATGTCCTCGACCCGGGTGGGTGCGCCGTCGGCGCCGAGCATCCGGGGCACCGAGTGGCCGTAGATGTCCGCGTCGACCACGCCGACGGAGAGGCCACGGGCGGCCAGCGCGGCGGCCAGGTTGACCGTGACGCTGGACTTGCCGACGCCGCCCTTGCCGGAGGCGACCGCGTACACCCGGGTCCGGGAGCCGGGCTGGGCGAACGGGATGACCGGCTCGGCGGCGGCGCCGGCGCCACCGCGCAGCTTCGCCTGGAGCTCCTGGCGCTGCTCGGGGCTCATCACCCCGAAGTCGATCTGGACACCCGTCACGCCGGGGACGGCGGCCACCGCGGCGGTGATGTCGGTGTGCAGCTTGTCCTTCAGCGGGCAGCCGGCCACGGTGAGCAGCAGCTCGACGCGGACCACGCCGTCGTCGTCGATCGCGGCGGAGCGGACCATGCCCAGCTCGGTGATCGGCCGGCGGATCTCCGGGTCGTTGACGGTGGCCAGCGCGGCCTGGATCGCGTCGGAGACGGTGCTGACGGGTGCTGACATGACGGCAATGCTACGTCGGTGGTGATCCGGCGCCGCCGCTGGCGGGGCCGGGTGTGAGGGAATCGATGAACCGATCTGAACCGGACGCGGGGGACGATCCGCTCAGTGCTCGGGCCGGCCGTCCCGGGCGAAGTCGGTGTCCAGCTCGTCGCGGGGCTCGTCGAGCGGGTCGGCGCCCCGCTGTGCCCGCTCCTGCTGACGGCGTTCCAGCTTCTGCCGGCGCTGGCTCGCCTCGTCCAGCTCCTCGGCCAGCCGGGCCAGCTCCGAGCGGAGGAAGTCCCGGGTGGCGACCTCACCCATCGCGATCCGCAGCGCGGCGATCTCCCGGGCCAGGTACTCGGTGTCCGCCTTCTGCATGGTCGCCCGCCGCCGGTCCTCCTCCAGCGCCACCCGGTCCCGGTCCGCCTGCCGGTTCTGCGCGAGCAGGATCAGCGGCGCCGCGTACGACGCCTGGAGGGAGAGGATCAGGGTCAGGAACGTGAAGGTGTACGGGTCGAACTGGAGGTTCGCCGGGGCGAGGGTGTTCCACAGGAACCAGGCGGCGATCACCAGGGTCATGTAGACGATGAAGTTCGCCGTACCCATGCCCCGGGCGATCCCCTCGGACCAGCGGCCGAACGCCTCCGGGTCGAATTTGGGCAGCTTGACGCCCCGGGGCTCGCGCGGCTGGTCCAGCCGCTCGGCCCGCCGCTGGTCAGCCATGGGCGTCGTCCGTCGACTCGCCGGCGGAGCCCGGGGTCGACACGGCGTCCCGGTCCCGCCAGTCGCGGGGCAGCGAGTGGTCCAGCACGTCGTCGACCGTGACCGCCCCGACCAGCCGGTTGTTCCGGTCGATCACCGGCATGGCGACCAGGTCGTAGGTGGCCATCCGGCGGGTGATCTCGGGCAGCGGGGTGCCCGGGCGTAGCGGGTCGATGTCGTTGACCACGATGCCGCCCAGCATGTCGGCCGGCGGCTCGCGGAGCAACCGCTGGAAGTGGACCATGCCGAGGTAGCGGCCGGTGGGGGTGGTCATCGGGGCGCGGGCCACGAAGACCTGGGCCGCCACGGCCGGGGAGAGCGCGGGTTCCCGGATCCGGGCCAGCGCCTCGGCGACGGTGGCGTCCGGCGGCAGGATCACCGGCTCGGAGGTCATCACGCTGCCGGCCGTGCCGGAGCTGTACTTCAGCAGCTGGCGTACCGGGTCGGCCTCGTTCGGCTCCATCAGGTCCAGCAGCACGTCCTGCTCGGGCGGGGGCAGCTCGTTGAGCAGGTCGGCGGCGTCGTCCGGGTCCATCTCCTCGAGGATGTCGGCGGCCCGCTCCCGGTCCAGCGCGGCCAGGATCTCCACCTGGTCGCGCTCGGGCAGCTCGCTCAGCACGTCGGCCAGGCGCTCGTCGTCCAGGGCGGCGGCGACCTCGTTGCGCCGGGCGTCGGGCAGGTCCTGGAGGGCGTTGGCCAGGTCGGCCGGGCGCATGTCCTCCAGCACGGCGAGCAGGTTGGCGGTGCCCCGGTTCTCGCCGATGCCGCTGAGCCCGCGTACCCGGTCCCACTCGACCTGGTGCAGGTGCCCGCGCCGGCCGAGCCGGCCGGTCTGCTCGCGGACCGCCACCCGGGTCAGCGACCACTCGCCGCCGCGGCTGGCCTCCATCGCCACGTCGACCACCGCACCGGACTGGCCGCCGGGGTCGAGCTGCACCCGCCGGTCCAGCAACTCCTGGAGTACGAGCAGCTCGTTCGGCCGCTTCTCGAAGCGGCGCAGGTTGAGGGTGCCGCTGCCGAGCACCACGGCGTCGGGGTCGATGGAGGTGATCCGGTTGAGGGAGAGGAAGATCCGCCGGCGCATCGGCATCTCGGCGACCAGGCCGACGACCTCCGGCGGCCGCTGGGTCGGCCGGATACGTGCCACCGCGTCACGGACCCGACCCACCTGGTCACCGTTCGGATCGAAGACGGCGACTCCGGCGAGTCGGGCGATGTAGACCCGGGTCGGCGTGCTCACGGGCACCAGCCTAAGCGCCTACTGTTTATCAACATGTCGACCTTGGCCTACGAGATCGTGGACGTCTTCACCGACCGCCCGTACGCGGGGAACCCGCTGGCCGTGGTGTTCGGTGCCGAAGCGCTCGCCACCGAGCAGATGCAGGCGCTCGCGGTGGAGTTCAACCTCTCCGAGACGGTGTTCGTGCTGCGACCCACCCAGGTCGGCGCCACCTACCGGGCGCGGATCTTCACTCCGGCCGCGGAGCTGCCCTTCGCCGGGCACCCGAGTGTGGGCGCGGCGGTGACGGCCAGCCGGCGGGGAATGTTCGGTGTGGGCAAGGTCACCCAGGAGTGCGGCGCGGGGGTGCTGCCGATCGAGGTCACCGCGACCGGGGCGACCCTCACCGGGGGCACGCCCACCCTCGGCCCGGAGCTGGACCCGGAGCCGCTGCTGGAGATGGTCGGCCTGGCCGCCACCGACCACGCCGGCCCGCCGCCCCGGGTGGCCGGCTGCGGGCTGGAGTTCCCGTACCTGCCGGTGCGGCCGGACGCGGTGGCCCGCGCCCGGATGAACGCGGCGGCTGCGGAGCGGTACGGCGTGGAGCACGTCAGCGTCTTCTCCTGGGACGCCGACGCGCAAACCGCACACGCCCGGGTCTTCGTGCCGGGGCTCGGTGTCCCGGAGGATCCGGCCACCGGTTCGGCCGCCCTCGGACTCGGCGTCTGGCTGGTGGCCAGCGGACTGCTGCCCGGCGACGGCCGGTCGGCGTACACCGTCCACCAGGGCATCGAGATCCACCGGCCGTCGGTGCTGGCCTGCACGGTGTCGGCGATGGGCGGCGCGGCGGCCGGCGCGACGGTTTCCGGCCAGGTGGTGCCGGTGGCCCGCGGCGAGATCATGGTCCCGCCCTTCGTCGGCTGACCCGGACGTCCGGCGACGACCGCGGGCCGGGTGTCGTCGACGCCCTTTCGAGCTGATGTGGTGAACGACTCACCGGTCTTCGCGCAGCTGACCGTGCTGCCGGGACCGGCCCTGATCCGTCCATGACGTCAGCTCGAAAGGAACCGAGCGTCAACCCCACCCACCTGGTCGACGACCGGGTGTGGGTGTCCGGACCGGTCGCCGTGCGGGAGGATGCGGGGGTGACCGACGAGGTGGAGACCCGCGAGAGCACGCCGCTGGTGGACGAGGCGATGAAGAAGGCGGCCGTCGCCTGGGTGAGCGTCGCCGACGGGCCGGCGCTGGCGCTCTGGTGCATGCCGCTGGAGAACGCGCTCTTCGTGGTCAGCGGCCCGGGCGAGCAGTCCGCCCCGGGGCTGGCCGACGCCACCGAGGCCCGGGTGATCCTGCGCGGCGACCACGGCGGTCGGATCGTGGCCTGGCCGGCCCGGGTGACCCGGCTGGCCCCCGGCACGCAGGCGTGGGAGACCGCGGCGCCGCTGGTGGCCACCAAGCGGCTGAACGCCCCGGGCCCCGCCGCCGACCTGGTGGCCCGATGGGCCGCCGACGGCTGCGCGTTGACCCGGCTCGACCCGGCCGGCACCCCGGACGCCGGCACCGGCCTGCCGGACGCGTCGCTGGCCGAGGCGCCGCGCGGCGCCCCGGTGGTCCGGGTGACCCGCAAGCCGTTCCGGCTGCACCGGGTCCGCCGCCGCTGAAGTCAGCTCGTCGCGCAGGCGACGGGTGTCGCGGCCCGGTCGACCAGGTCCAGCACCTCGGTGAGCGAGTGCAGCACCGGGCCGGTCCAGTCCGGCTCGGCATCGAAGACCAGGTGCCCGGCCAGGTCCGGGGTGATCAGCCGGACGGCCGTCAGTCCGGCCCCCTGCGCACCGGTCAGCTCCCGGCTGCCCCCGTCGCCGACGTACAGGCACTGGCCGGGGTCCAGCTCCAGCCGCCGGCACGCCGCCAGATAGAGCGCCGGGTCCGGCTTGCAGCGGCCCACCTGCACCGAGAAGACCCGCACGTCGAGCAGGGGCGCGACGGCCAGCTGCGGCAGGAACGCCGGCAGCTCGTGGGTGCAGTCGCTGACCAGCCCGGTGCGTACGCCCCGGCGGCGCAGCGCCGCGAGCACTGGCACGGCGTCGGCGCGCAGCCGGGTGTCGGCGCGTACCGCCAGGTGCCGGGAGGCCACCGCCGCGCGGACCGTGCTCGCCGACGGGCGTACGCCGACCTGCGCGCACACCCAGCGCAGGCACGCCTCGGCGTCGCCCAGCGAACCGCTGGCCCGGCGGTAGTAGGTGCGGTCGAGCACCTCCGCCAGCCGCTCCGGGGAGCAGCCCAACAGCTCGGCGGTGGCCCGGTGCGCCCCACCCCGCCGCACGGCACTGGTCAACGTGCCGAAGAAGTCGAAGAGCACCGCCTGGTAGCTGGGCATGGGGGAGCGCCTCCGGGCGGTTGAGGGATGTCGTCGGCGCGGACGCGCATGATCGTAACGGAGTGCTGACGATCCGTGCCGTCCCCTGGTCGTGTGAGGATTGCTCCCCGTGCAGCCAACCCAGTCCCGCCCGCCGGTCGACCCGCTGACCGGCGCCGCCCTCCTGCTCGCCGTGGTCGCCGTCTCGTCCTCGGGACCGCTGATCGCGTTCGCCGCCGCGCCCGCGCTGGCGATCGCCTTCTGGCGCAACACCCTCGCCGTCGGGGTGCTCGGCCCCTTCTCGCTGGTCCGGCGGCGCGCCGAGTTCCGCTCGCTGACCGTGGGCGACGGCCGGCGGGAGGGCTGGTACTGCGTACTCTCCGGGGTGGCGCTGGCCGCGCACTTCGCCACCTGGATGTCCGCGGTGCAGCTGACCTCGGTCGCCGCGGCGACCGCGCTGGGCGCCACCCAGCCGGTCTGGCAGGGGCTGATCGCCCGCTGGCAGGGGCGACGGCTGCCGGGCGTGGTCTGGGTCGGCATCGGGGTGGCGGTGCTCGGCGCGGCGCTGGCCACCGGCGCGGACCTCGCCGTGTCGGGCCGCGCGGTCGCCGGTGACCTGCTCGCGGTGGCCGGTGGGATGTTCGCCGCGGTCTACACCGCGTTCGGCGAACGGGCCCGGGTGGCGATCAGCACCACCACGTACACCACCATCTGCTACGGGGTGTGCGGGCTGATCCTGCTGGTCGGGTGCCTGGCCACCGGGGTGCCGCTGGTCGGCTTCGACACCGGCACCTGGCTGGCGATCCTCGGCCTGGTGGCCGGCGCCCAGCTGCTCGGGCACTCGATGTTCAACTACGCGCTGCGCCGGATCTCCGCCACCACGGTCAGCGTGCTGATCCTGCTGGAGGTGCCGGGCGCGGCCCTGCTGGCCTGGCTCTGGCTGGGGCAGGCGCCCCGACCGCTGGCCCTGCCCGGCCTGGGGATGCTGGTGGTCGGGGTGGTCGTGGTGGTGCTCGGCGGCGCCCGCGCGGTCCGCCGCGGCGCACCGGTGCCGCTGCCCGCTGACCCCGCCCCCCTGGCCGACTGAGCTTGCCGAAACGGCCGCCGGGCGGGCGTGGGGTCCGCGACAGTAGCGGTCATGGGACGCGACGCCGACGACGACGGCACGGTCGTCACGCCGTCGGCCGAGTTCCCGCCGCTGCGGCCCGACGAGGTCGACACGCTGGGCCGGATCGGGGAACGCTGGCGCGCTCCCCGGCCGCCGGACGGGCTGCCGGTCGACCCGACCCTGGACCGGTACCGGGAACGGCCCACGGCGGGCCGGTTCGGCCGGCTGGCGCCGATCGAGCTGTTCGCCGTGCCGCCCCCGCAACCCGCCGGGCTCGCCCGGGCGGCCGGGGAACTGGTCGCCACCGAACCGGCCAACCTGCCGCGTTCCCGACCGGCCCGGGCGTTGAGCCGGCTGCGCCGGGTGGTCCTCGGCCCGCCGCTGCGCAGCTCGGCGGTGCTCTACGAGCGGATGCGCAAGCTGATCGCCCTGCCGATCCTCTCCTCCGACCTGCTCAGCTCCGTGGCGTACGGGCCGGAGGCGATGCTGACGGTGCTGGTGCTGGCCGGTGGGGGAGCGCTGGGCCTGTCGCTGCCACTGGCCGGTGTGCTGGTGGTGCTGATGGTCGCGGTCGGACTGTCGTACCGGCAGACCATCCCGGCATACCCGCACGGCGCCGGGTCGTACATCGTCGCGTCGGACAACCTGGGGGCGATGGCGGGGCTGACCGCCGCCGCCGGGCTGATGCTGGACTACGTGCTGACCGTGGCGGTGTCGGTGGCGGCCGGGGTGCACGCGGTCACCTCGGCCCTGCCGGGGCTGACGCCGTTCACCGTGCCGCTCGGGGTGCTGGTGATCGCCGTCCTGCTCGCCGGCAACCTGCGCGGCGTGCGGACCGCCGGCAACATCTTCGTGCTGCCCACGTACGCCTTCGTGGTCGCGGTCCTGGCGCTGCTCGTGGTCGGCTGGGGGCGGGCGGCCGGGCGGGGGTTCGCGCCGGTGCCGCCGCCCGCGGTGCCGGCTGCCGAGGGACTGGGTCTGCTGCTGGTGCTGCGGGCCTTCGCCTCCGGCGCGGTCTCGATGACCGGCATCGAGGCGGTCTCCAACGCGGTCCCGGCGTTCAAGCCGACCGAGTGGCGCAACGCGCGGACCACGCTGGGCTGGATGGTGGCCATGCTGGTGGTCCTCTTCGCCGGGCTGACCGTGCTGATCCACCTGGACGGGCTGGTGCCCCGACCGGAGGAGACCCTGCTGTCCCAACTGGGTCGGCTCACCTTCCCCACCGGCCCCTGGTACGCCCTGCTCCAGGCGGCGACCGCGCTGATCCTGCTGCTGGCCGCGAACACCGCCTTCAACGACTTTCCCCGGCTGCTGTTCTTCATGGCCCGTGACGGCCACGCGCCCCGCCGCTTCCTGCACATGGGGGACCGGCTGGCGTTCAGCAACGGGCTGCTCGCCCTCTCGGTCGCCGCGGCGCTCGTGTTCGTGGTGTTCGGTGGGCACACCGAGTCGTTGATCCCGCTCTACGCCGTCGGGGTGTTCCTGGCGTTCACCCTCTCCCAGGCCGGCATGGTGGTGCACTGGCGCCGCCGGCCAGGGCGGGGGTCGCGGCGCCGGTTGGCGCTCAACGCGCTCGGCGCGACCATGTCCGGGCTGGTTCTGCTGACCGCGGCGGCGGCGAAGTTCGCCCAGGGGGCCTGGCTGGTGGTGGTCGCGGTGCCGCTGCTGGTGCTGCTGTTCCACCGGATCCACCGGCACTACGCCACGCTGCACCGGGCGCTGGCGCTGCGTCCGCCACCGGTCGGGCCGGCGCCCGCCGAGGCCGCCGAGGGCGAGGAACTGCCCCAGCAGGTACGCCACCTGGTGGTGGTGCCCGTGGCCCGGCTGAACCGGGCGTCGCTGCGCGCCCTGGCGTACGCGGCGTCGCTCGGGCAGCCGACGCTGGCCGTGCACATCGCCCCGGAGGACGTCGAGGCGGACCGGTTCCGGGAACAGTGGCGGGCCTGGGGTTCGCACGTGCGGCTGGAGACGATCGTGTCGCCGTACCGGGCGGTGATCGGCCCGCTTGCGCACTACCTGGAGGCGTTGCACGCGGCCGGTCCGGAGCTGACGCTGACCGTGATCGTGCCAGAGGTGGTGCAGCGCCGGCGCTGGCACCGGCCGCTGCACAGCCGCGCCGAGCAGCGGCTGCGGGCCGCCCTGCGCCCGTTGCCGCAGGTGGTGGTGACCAGCGTCCCGGTGCACCTCACCGGTTGAGGAACTCGGCGAACTGCTCCTCGACCAGGTCGGCGACGGCCGCCGCGTCCCGGTCACCGTCCACCTCGATCACCCGTACGCCGAGCCCCCGGGCCCGGGCGGCGGCGTCCGCGGCGACCAGCTCGTCGCGGGCCAGGCGGTTGCGCAGCGCGCGGGCCGGGTCGCCGACCCCCGGCTGCGGGGCGGTCGCGCGGGCCAGCCGGTCCCGCTGGTACGCCCGGAACGCGGGCGTCGGCACCAGCACCACCATCTGTCGGGTCGACTCGACCAGCGGGGCGACCAGTTCGGGGCGCAGCCCCCACCCCTCGGCGATCACCCGGCGGCCGGTGACCAGCGCGCTGAGGTCGTCGAGCACCCACTCGAAGCGGCGGGGGAAGCCGGCCAGCGTCTCGGCGGCCATCCGGGCCGGGTCGGTGTGCACCCAGGTGTCGTCCGGGTGGGCTCCGGCGGCCGGCTCGCCCCGCCGGACCCGGTCGGCGGTACGCCGGTCGTCGTGCCCCCGGGCGTCGTGCCGGTCGTAGAGGTAGGCGGTCAGCCCGTGCCGCAGCGCCAGGGTGACCGCGAGGGTGGTCTTGCCGGCCCACTGCCCGCCGCCGATCCAGAGGGCGCGGCGGGCGGTGGCCAGGGGATCGAAGTCCATGCGTCGACCCTGGACCGGTCGACCGGCAAGATCAAGTCTTGTTCTCACCTGTCGGTCGTGATGAAGTGAGGGAGGAGGGGTCAGACGTCGTGGACCTCGAGGACCCGGGTGGTGGGCGCGTCGTCGCCGAGCGCGGCGCGCAGCGCGACCCGTTCCGGGTCCACCAGGAACGCCTCGTAGCCGGCCCGGTCGGCGAACCGGATCAGGTGCACCTCACTGCGCCCGTCCGCGGTCCGCAGCCGGCGCTCCAGCCGCCCCCGGTGCCGCCCGAGCAGGGTCAGCACCGCGTCCTCGTACCGCCGGCCGGCCTGCACCCCGGCCATCTCCACCAGCGCGACCAGCAGCAGCTCCGCGCGGTCTTCGCCCGTTTCGTTCCCCGTCGTCATGCCGCGAAGTATGGCAAGCGCCGGCCCGCCCCGGTGCCCCGGAAATGGTCAGCCGTCGATGCCGACGGCCTTGGCGCTGGCCGTCCAGAGCCGCGCCGCCAGCGCCGGGTCGGCCGCCTTGCGCAGTGGCCGGCGCGGCCGCCGGTCGGCGTAGTAGCCGCCGTCGACCAGCCGGGACGGGTCCTGCCCGGCGAGCCAGACCAGCGTCTCGGCGCCCTTCTCCGGGCTGCGGAACGGCAGCAGCCGCATGCCGAGGGCGACCAGTCGGCTGTCGGCGCCGAACCGGGTCCGCACCACCCCCGGGTGGAAGCAGTACGCGGGGATCTGCGGCCAGCGGCGGGCCGCCTCGGCGGTGAACAGGATGTTCGCCTGCTTGCTGGTGCCGTACGCGCGCATCGGCCGGTAGCCGCGCAGCTGGCCGTTGAGGTCGTCCGGGTCGAGCCGACCGCTGCGGTGCGCGCCGGAGGCGGTGACCACGATCCGGCCCACCCGGTCGGCGAGCAGGTTGCTCAGCAGGAACGGGGCCAGATGGTTGGCCTGGATGGAGAGCTCGAAGCCGTCGACGGTGGTGATCGGCTCCAGCACGATCGCGCCGGCGTTGTTGGCGAGCACGTCGATCCGGTCGTACGCGGCCCGCAGGTTCTCCGCCAGCCGGCGTACGTCGTCGAGCACCGCGAAGTCCGACCGGAACAGCTCGGGGCGCTCGCCGGAGGCCTCGCGTACCCGGTCGCCGGCGGCCTGGAGTCGGGCCGGGTCCCGGCCGACCAGCACCACCCGGTCGCCACGGCGCGCCAGCGCCTCCGCGGCGGCCAGGCCGATGCCGGAGCTGGCCCCGGTCACCACCACGGTCCGCCGCCCAGTGAGATCTTCCACAGGTCCATTCACCCCGGTCACGGCACGAGGTTACCGTGGCGTCACAACGCCCTTTGGGATCGTTAAGTTCTCACATTCCGCCAGGTGGCGTCGGCGTGCCCGCCGGACGCTGGAAGGAGCGCATCCATGGCCGCTGTCGGTCGCCCCCGCCGGTCCTGCCTCGCCGTACCGGGTTCCAGCGTGAAGATGCTCGGCAAGGCCCAGGGCCTCCCGGCCGACCAGGTCTTCCTCGACCTGGAGGACGCGGTCGCCCCGCTGGCCAAGCCGGACGCCCGCAAGAACATCGTCGCCGCGCTCAACGAGGGCGACTGGGCCGGCAAGACCCGGGTGGTCCGGGTCAACGACCTGACCACCGCCTGGACCTACCGGGACGTCATCGAGGTGGTCGAGGGGGCGGGCGCCAACCTGGACTGCATCATGCTGCCCAAGGTGCAGAACGCCGGCCAGGTGCAGTGGCTGGACCTCACCCTTACCCAGATCGAGAAGACCCTGGGCCTGGAGGTCGGCCGGATCGGCATCGAGGCGCAGATCGAGAACGCGGCCGGCCTGGTGAACGTGGACGCGATCGCCGCCGCCTCGCCCCGGGTGGAGACCATCATCTTCGGCCCGGCCGACTTCATGGCCTCGATCAACATGAAGTCGCTGGTGGTCGGCGCGCTGATCCCGGACTACCCGGGCGACCCCTACCACTACATCCTGATGCGGATCCTGATGGCCGCCCGGATGCACGACAAGCAGGCCATCGACGGCCCGTTCCTCCAGATCCGCGACGTCGACGCGTTCCGCGAGGTGGCGAAGCGTTCGGCGGCGCTCGGCTTCGACGGCAAGTGGGTGCTGCACCCGGGCCAGATCGACGCGGCGAACGAGGTGTACGCGCCGGACCAGGCCGACTACGACCACGCCGAGCTGATCCTCGACGCGTACGAGCACTACACCTCGGAGGCGGGCGGCCGGCTCGGCGCGGTGATGCTCGGCGACGAGATGATCGACGAGGCGTCCCGGAAGATGGCCCTGGTGATCTCCGCGAAGGGGCGGGCGGCCGGGATGACCCGTACCTCCACCTTCACCCCACCGCAGGGGTGACCCGGAACGCGTGACGTGGGCCGTCCCGGGCGACCGGGACGGCCCGTTCGCGTCAGGAGCCGGACGTGACCGGCGACTGGCCGGAGGCCCACACGAAGAGCACCACCAGCGCGATGGTGGCCAGCACGGCGATCGCGGTGGTGATCCAGCCGATGATGATGCCGGCCGTCGCGAAGCCCTCGCCGCCCTCGCCCCGCTCCCGGAGCTGCCGGCGCGACGAGTAGCCGAGGGCCAGGCCGACGATGCCGAGGTAGCCGCCGAGGCCGTAGCCGCAGAGCCCGAGCGCGGCGACGATCGAGACCACCATCGAGGCGATGGCCAGCCCGTTCTGCGGCGGGCTCGGTCGGTAGCCAACCGGCGGATATCCCGGCGGCGGCTGGCCGTACGGGTCGTAGGTGGACTTCGCCCCCGCGTACGGGTCGCCGGGCGCGGGCGGCAGCGGAACGGCGCCGCCACCCATGGGCAGGGTCGGGTCGGCGGGCGGGGTGGAGTGCGGGCCGGGTGCGGCCGGCTCCGGCCAACCGGCGTTGGGCGGGGGATAGCTCATCTGTTGTTCGTCCGTTTCGGGTAGGGGTGCGCGCGGTCAGGGTAGCCATCGCCGGCACACCCGGGGCGTCCCCTTCCGAGTGCCGCGTTGCCCGGGGCACTTCCAACGGGCAGGATCTCGGCATGGCACATGACGCGCGCGGCGCGGACCGGTCCGGTGGCCGCCCCAGGCGGGACGTCAGCCGCCCGGGCCTGGCCCGGCGCAGCCGTACGCCGGCCGGGGCGGGACGCGACGAGCCCGCGCCGATGTCCGACCTGGTGACGATGCGGCTCGACGGGCGGGTGGCCCTGGTCACCGGCGCCGGCAGTCCCGACGGCATCGGGTACGCGACCGCCCGGCGGCTGGCCGACCTGGGCGCCCGGGTGGCGGTCGTCTCCACCACCCGGCGCATCCACGATCGCGCTGAGGAGCTGGGGGTGACCGGCTTCGTCGCCGACCTGACCGACGAGTCGGAGGTGGGCGCGCTCGCCGACGCGGTGGCCGACCAGCTCGGCGACGTCGAGGTGCTGGTCAACAACGCCGGGCTGGCCAGCCGGGCCAGTCCCGAGGTGCTCCGCCCGGTGACGCAGCTCAGCTACGAGGAGTGGCGGGGTGAGATCGACCGGAACCTGACCACCGCCTTCCTGTGCAGCCGCGCCTTCACCGGCGGGATGGCCGAGCGGGGCTGGGGGCGGATCGTCAACCTGGCCGCCACGGCCGGCGCGGTGAACGCCCTGCCCACCGAGGCCGCGTACGCGGCGGCGAAGGCGGGCGTGGTGGGGTTGACCCGGGCGCTGGCGATGGAGACGGTCGCCGACGGGGTGACCGTGAACGCGGTCGCACCGGGCACCATCCACACGGCGTCCTCGACGCTGGTCGAGTTGAAGCAGGGCCACGGCACCCCGGTCGGCCGGCCGGGTACGCCGGACGAGGTGGCCGCCGCCGTCGCCTTCCTCTGCTCGCCGGCCGCGTCCTACATCACCGGGCAGATGCTGGTGGTCGACGGCGGGAAGAGCGTCGGCGAGTCACAGTTCCGCTGACCGCCCGGCGTCCCCGGCCGGCGCCGGGGTCAGCGGTACGTGCCGTGGTCGCCGGAGCCGGCCCAGAAGGCGAAGGCGATCCAGCCGCAGCAGGCGAGCAGCCCGAGCGCGGTGAAGACGTAGCTGAGGATCAGGCCCCAGAAGGCGAGCTGTTCGCCCTCCTCCCCGGTCTGCCGGATCTGCCGCCGGGCCAGGTGGCCGAGGACGATCCCGGCGGGGGAGAAGACGAAGGCGAAGACCAGGGACAGGACGGCCAGCACGTTCATGCCGGGCCTCGGCCCCCACTGCCCGGGGTGCTGCCCGTAGGACGGGTGCGACCCGGGCGGGCCGTACGGCGACGGCGGCGCCTCGCCGGTCGGCGGACCCCAGACCGGTGGCTGGTCGTACCGGCCGGGCTCGCCCTGCTGCCAGCCCGACGGGGGCTCGGACGCCGGCCAGCCCGCCGGCGGCTCGTACGGTGACGGCGGCTCGTCGCCGGACCGCCCGGAGGAGGGTGGCTGGTCCGGTCCGCCCGGTGCCGGTGGCTGACCCATGCTGCGTCCACCCCTTCAGCCGCGCCGCCGCCCACGGCGACGCCGCAGGTCAGGACCCCTTTCTCTTCCGGACGCTACCCGCAGCGGTGAACCTTTTCACAGCGGTTGTGTGTACCGGTCACCTTGGCCTCGCCGGGCGCGGGACCGATACTGACCGAGCGTTCAGTTACCCATGAGTAATGCGCCGATCCCCCGGAGGCTGAGATGGCCCGACTCGCCCAGACGCCCGGCCTGACCGATGTGCAGCGGTCGATCCTGGAAACCGTCCGGGAGTTCGCCGACAAGGAGATCATTCCGCACGCCCAGCGGCTGGAGCACGCCGACGAGTACCCCACCGACATCCTCGACGGGATGCGCGAGATGGGGCTGTTCGGCCTCACCATCGACGAGGAGTACGGCGGCCTGGGCGAGTCCCTGCTGACCTACGCCCTGGTGGTCGAGGAGCTCTCCCGCGGCTGGATGTCGATCTCCGGCATCGTCAACACCCACTTCATCGTGGCGTACCTGATCTCCCAGCACGGCTCGGCCGAGCAGAAGGCCCGGCTGCTGCCGAAGATGGCCACCGGCGAGGTACGCGGCGCCTTCTCGATGTCCGAGCCGGAGTGCGGCTCCGACGTCTCGGCGATCAAGTCGAAGGCCGTCCGGCAGGGCGACGACTACGTGCTCAACGGCCAGAAGATGTGGCTGACCAACGGCGCGTACTCCTCGGTGGTGGCGACCCTGGTCAAGACCGACACCGGCGCCGACTCGGTCTACGGCAACATGAGCACCTTCCTGCTGGAGAAGGAGCCCGGCTTCGGCGAGACCGCCCCCGGCCTGACCATCCCCGGCAAGATCGACAAGATGGGCTACAAGGGCGTCGAGACCACCGAGATGGTCCTCGACGGCGTCACCGTCCCCGCCTCCGCCGTGCTCGGCGGTGAGGAGAAGGTGGGCCGCGGCTTCTACCAGATGATGGACGGCATCGAGGTCGGCCGGGTCAACGTGGCCGCCCGCGCCTGCGGCATCTCCATCCGGGCCTTCGAGCTGGCCGTCGCGTACGCCCAGCAGCGGAAGACCTTCGGCCAGCCGCTCGCCCGGCACCAGGCCATCGCCTTCAAGCTCGCCGAGATGGGCACCAAGATCGAGGCGGCGCACTCGCTCATGGTCAACGCCGCCCGGCTCAAGGACGCCGGCCAGCGCAACGACGTCGAGGCCGGGATGGCCAAGCTGCTCGCCTCCGAGTACTGCGCCGAGGTCGTCCAGGAGGCGTTCCGCATCCACGGCGGCTACGGCTACTCCAAGGAGTACGAGATCGAGCGGCTGATGCGCGAGGCCCCGTTCCTGCTGATCGGCGAGGGCACCTCGGAGATCCAGAAGACCATCATCTCCCGCGGCCTGCTCAAGGAGTACAAGCTCTGAGCTTGCAAGGAGGGGCCCCCTGTTAACGTATTTCGTATAGCAGGGGCCCCTTCTTAACAGCCGGGCGCGCGGCTCACCCGCCCGTCGGCCGCTCGCCCGTCAGCCGCTCGGCCGTCGGTACGGCCGGTTCCGGTGGGGTGACCGGCAGGCCGGTCGCCAGCGCCTGCGGGCGGTGCCGGAGGTACTCGATCGCCGCGGCCAGCCGGTCCTCGGGCACCGCCGTGTCCCGGCCCCCCACCACCGGTGCCTGCTGCAACGAGGTCCACCGCACCGGCCGCAGCCGTACGCCGTCCACCCGGCCGTCGCTCCGGTGCGGGCTGACCCGGTCGATGTTCGTCCAGTCGTACACCCGGCGGCCGTGCCGGACGCCGCCGGCGGTGAGCGCGAGCCGGCCGGTGAACCGTGCCTCCTCGTAGCCGATCCGGCCCACCGCCACCGCGATGCCGGCCCACCCGACGGTCCAGGTGATCCGGCCCCACGGCCGCTCCTCGGGCAGCAGGGCGGCCACGGCCAGCGTCGCCGTCACGCCGAACAGTGCGTCCACGACGAGGTCGACCCAGCCGGCGATCGACCGGCGCGCCACCAGTCCCGGCTCGACCGCGTCCCGCCCGACCACACGCGCTGTCCAGGCCAGCCCTCCGCGCGCCGCCGGCCGCCACCGCCCCACCAGCCACTGCACCCCGGTCAGTGCCCAGGCCACCCCGGCAAGATTTCCGGCGTCCCACCGCTGCGTCCGCCACAGCCCGCCGCCGACCAACCCGGCCACCACCACGGCGACCGCGAGGGAGAGCAGCCGGCGCGGCCAGAGCCCGTCGCCGAGCGGGGGTACGCGCACCGCGCGCGGGAGTGGCATGCGCGCAGGGTGCGACGGGACGGCCAGCCATTCGTTCCGGTGCCGCAGCGCCGCGTCTCCGGCCTGAGCGTCGGCCGTCGCCTAGCCTTCCGCCCCGGGCGAGCGGACTGCCAGCTGCCCGCAGGCCCGGGCCACCAGTGCGTCCGGGTCGTCGGCGTAGAGGCGGACCTCGTGCACCGGTCCGCTGGGGCCCTTCGGCAACGGCAGGGAGAGCGGCTCGCGCAGCACCACGTCGACGCTGGTCTGGCTGGCGGCGCCGAGGTTCAGGACGACCACCTGGCCGTTCTCCTCGATCTGGACGGCTCGACTGGAGGGCAGCGACCGGTAGCGGGCGCTGACCGTGGCGACGGCCGACCAGGGCACCGTGACGTCGATCGAGGTGCCGTTGCGGATCCGCAGACCGGCATCCCCGATGACGTGCGGGTGCAACCGCAGGCTGGCGAGCAGGCCGAGCATCCAGAGCACCCCCCAGACGCCGAGCGCCACCGCGGCCCGCCGGACCCAGTCCCACGGCACGGTGTGCCGGAGGATCAGGTCCAGGACGGGGATCTCGACGATGGAGAGGGCGAGGAAGACGCCGAGGATCGGGGTCACCACGCCCGTGTAGCCGAATGCCTCCGCCCCGGTGGGCAGGGCGACGGGCCGGCGGAGCAGCCAGCGGCCGAGGCTGCGCCACATGCCGAGTTCGTACGCCATGGCCCGGCGCCACAGGCCGGCCGGCCTGGATCGGTCCTGTCCCCGCACTGCTCACCCCGCCCGGATCGCCGTTGCATTGCAGTCGTAATGTAAAACGTCGGAGGTTGCGTGTCAATACAGTTGCAATGTGACAACATCGAGGGCATGCCGAAGCGGGTGGACCACCGGGAGCGACGCGATCTGATCGCCGGCGCCCTGATGCGGGTGGCGGCGGAGCACGGGTTGGAAGCGGTCAGCCTGCGACACGTGGCCGCCGAGGCGGGCGTCACCTCAGGCATGGTGCAGCACTACTTCCGCTCCAAGGACGAGATGATGGTCTTCGCCCTCTCGGTGGTCCGCGAGCACGGCGCGGCCCGGGTGGCAGCGGCCGTCGCGGCACTCGGCGACGACCCGTCCCCGCGTACGCTGCTGCGCACCATGCTGGCCGAGCTGCTACCCCTCGACCCCGCCCGCAGTGCCGACGGCCGGGTCGCCCTGGCGTTCCTCGCCTACACCGCCGTCCGCCCGACGGTCGCCGCCGCCCTCCACCAGGACACCGCGGCGATGCTGGCGTTCGTCGCCGACCAGATCCGGTCCGCCCAGGTGACCGGCGCGGCGGACCGGCGGGTGGAGCCGGAGCCTGCTGCGGCGGGGCTGCTGGCGGCGATGGAGGGGCTCGGCGTCTACGTCCTCGGTGGGCACTACTCGGCGCAGACCGCGCTCACCGCGCTCGACGCCCAGCTCGACCTGATCTTCGGCCCGGCCGGCTGACCGCCCGATCGCCGGCTCAGCCGAGCCGGGTCAGCCCGCCAGCGGCGCGCTCGACGATCAGGCAGCGGTCCTCCACGTAGTCGATGCCGGCCTCCTCCGCGATCCGCCGCGCCTCGGCCGAGACGATGCCCAGTTGCAGCCAGACCGCGGGCGCGCCGATCGCCACCGCCTGCCGGACCACGTCGACGGCGTCCGCTGCAGGCCGGAACACGTCCACCAGGTCCACCGGGTGCGGGATGTCCGCCAACGTCGGGTACGCCCGCTCGCCGAAGAGTGCGTCGACCGTCGGGTTGACCGGGATGATCCGCCAGCCGTGGCGCTGCATCTCCAGCGGCACCCGGTGCGCGGCCTTGCCCGGGTCGCGGGACGCGCCCACGACGGCGATCACGGCGGACTCGGTGAGGATCTGACGAGCGGTACGCATCGGCCGAGCGTAACCCCGCCGTCCGGGCCCCGCCCGTGCGTCAGGCCGGGTCGCCGAGGAGCTGCCGCAGCCGGGCCAGCTCCTCCCGCGTGCCGATGGCCGCCCGATCCTCGGGATGCGTCACGTAGTGGCGCAGCACCGCCGCCAGCCGCGTCGGCGCCAGGTCCAGCTCGGTGGTGGCGACCTGCTCCCGGTTCCGCCCCCAGCCGCTGCCCCGGAGCAGTTCCGGCCGCTGGACCGGCAGCGAGATCGCACCGAACCCGCGACCCGACCCGACCCGCCCGACCGGGTCCAGCGCCGCCCACGGCACGAAGACCTCCCGTTCCAGGTGCCGGTGGGTGACGCCGTCCGGGGTCAGTTCCACGCCGGGTGCCCGGCGCCAACCGAGCAGCACCGTCCCCACGGCGACGAGCCCGGAGAAGGCCGCCAGTCCCAACCTCCACCGTTCGTGCCCGGTGTCGAGCGCGATGTCGACGGCCGCGTACGCCGAGAATCCCGTCCACAGCGGCACGGAGCTGACGCCGGCGCGCGGCGGCACGTAGTAGGTCCGCGCCGGCTCGTCGAGCCGCAGTTCGCCGTGCGCGGGCCGGCGCTGGATCCAGAACAGCAGGCCGGCCAGCACCAGCGTGCAGCTCGCACGCAGCAGATCGGCCAGGCCGCTCAGGCCAGCCCGGCCGTCCGCCCAGCGGGCCAGCAGGGCGGCGGCCACGCCGAGCAGGAGGGCGACCACCATCCGGACCCGCTGCCGCCACCGCGCCGCGACCATGCTCTCCGCCATGGCGGCCACAGTAGACGGATCACCCCGTCACAGCAGGGTGAGCTGCTCCGCCGGTGCGGGCGTGGGCGCCGGCTCGGGGAGGCGGCGGTTGTCGCCGACCTCGCCCCGGTGCAGGCCGTGCCGGCGGGCCGCGATCCGCACCCGCGCGGTCAGCTCCCGCTGGTACGCCTGCGGCGCGTACGCCCCGGCGCGGTAGAGCTCGCGGTAGCGGGGGACCAGGTGGGGAAACTCCCGGGCCAGCCACTGCGCGTACCACTCGCGGGCGCCGGGGCGCAGGTGCAACGCCAGGGGCGTCACGCTGGCCGCGCCGGCCGCCGCGACCGCCGAGACGGTTGCATCGATCGACTCGTCGTGGTCGCTGAGCCCGGGCAGGATCGGGGCCATCAGCACCCCCACCTCGAAGCCCGCGTCGACCAGGGTGCGGACGGCGTCGAGCCGGCGTCGAGGGCTGGGGGTGCCCGGCTCGACGGACCGCCAGAGCGCCTCGTCGACGAAGCCCACCGAGAAGGAGAGCCCGACCCGGGTCACCTCGGCGGCGTGGCGCAGCAACGGCAGGTCCCGCAGGATCAGGGTGCCCTTGGTGAGGATCGAGAACGGGTTGGCGAAGTCGCGCAGCGCCTCGATGATCGGCGGCATGAGCCGGTAGCGCCCCTCGGCGCGCTGGTAGCAGTCCACGTTGGTGCCCATCGCGACGTGCGCGCCCCGCCAGCGCGGAGCGGCCAGCTCGCGGCGGACCAGCTCACCGGCGTTGACCTTGACGATCACCTTCCGGTCGAAGTCGTCCCCGGCATCCAGGTCGAGATAGGTGTGAGTATTTCTCGCGTAGCAGTAGGAGCAGGCATGACTGCATCCACGGTACGGGTTGATCGTCCACTGGAACGGGACGTGCGACTCGCCCGGCACCCGGTTGATGATCGACTTGGCGCGTACCTCGTAGAAGGTCATCCCGGCGAAGCCGGGGGTGTCGAAGGTGCGCGCGACGGCGCCGGGCAGCGCCAGCGGCAGGGGTGGCGTCGCTGGCGCTGACCCGTCGGGATGCCCCTCGTCCGGGGGAGCGGAGAGGTTCTCCCAGCGCATGGCCACTATTCGAACACGTGTACGAGCGCCGCGCAAGTGACGCGCCGGACACCTGCCCCCGCGGCGCGGGCGGTGGGTGGAGGATTGGGGGCATGGAGACGTCGACCTTCGTCTACGACGGCGACTGCGCCTTCTGCAGCCGCTGCGCCGAGTTCATCGAGCGCCGCATCCCCACCGGTGCCCGGGTGCTGCCCTGGCAGTTCGCCGACCTCGACGCGCTCGGCCTGACCGAGGCGGAGTGCGAGGAGGCGGTGCAGTGGGTCGGCGCGGACGGCTCCCGCGCCGCCGGTCCGGACGCCATCGCCCGGCTGCTCGACGACAGCGCCCCGGTGTGGCGGGCCGCCGGCCTGGGGCTGCGGTTCCCGCCGGTCCGGGCGGCGGCCTGGCCCGCGTACCGCTGGGTGGCCCGCAACCGGCACCGCCTGCCCGGCGGGACCGCGGCCTGCTCGCTGCCGCAGGAGGCCAGGGAGCGGTTGTACGGCCCGACCGGCCGGCCCGCCGACTCCTGAGCCGTCAGCCGGCCGGGTCGGCGGCGGGCACCGGCCCGACGAGCCGCCCCGGGTCGTCGCCGACGGGAGGCTCGGGCTCACGCCCGTCGGGAGGCTCGGCGCCGGCCGGTCGCCGCAGCCAGGTCAGCGGGCGGACCCGCTCCAGCGGCAGGAAGCTGGTCATCGCCGCCAGGTGCGGGGCGAACGAGATGGTGATGGTCGCCATGGTGACGGCGTGGAACGAGTAGAAGAAGCCGACCATGGCCAGCCGCCAGCGTTCGGGCAGCAGGAAGACCACCGGGCTGAGCAGCTCGAACGCCACGATCCCGAACTGGGCGACGATCAGCAGGTAGGGCACCTGGGCGATCAGGTCGGCGAGGTCGGTGCCGCGCCGGATGATCGCCCGGGCGAGCACCGAGCCGGTGACCCAGTCGATCCCGCCGAAGCGCAGCTTCGCCCAGGCCGCGAGGAAGTACGTGCAGATGACGGCGATCTGGGTGACCCGCAGGGCCCAGCCGCCGGCCTCGCTGCGGGTCGGGTCGCCGTGCCGGGCCCGGCCGACGGTCGCCAGCGCGGCCAGCGCCACCAGCAGGCCGACCCGGTCGTGGTCGACCTTGCCGTAGCTCATCGCGATGAGCATCCACTCGAAGTAGAGCGCGAAGACCGTCCAGCCGAGCAGTCGGGGGGCGCGGCCGGTGGCGGCGAGCAGGCTGAGCGTCAGCAGCGCCCAGAAGACGGCGGTGACCCCGGCGGTGGTCGGGGTGGGCAGGTGCAGCAGGCGGCCGACGAGCAGCGGCCGGTAGAGGTCGCCGGGCACGTCGGCGCGGCTGCGTACCCAGGGGGTGAAGACCAGCAGGTCGGCGACGACGAAGAGGTGGATCAGGGTACGGAAGGCGGCGACCCGGCCGAGTGGGACCGGCTCGGTCAGCCAGCGGCCGATGCGGCTCACCGGACCTCCCAGCTGGCCACCGTCTGGTCGGTGTGCCGACCGGTCGGGCGGCCGTCGTGGATCCCGTGCCAGCGGATCACGATGCGTACCTCGGCCAGCGGCGGGGCGTCCGGGTGCCGCTCGGCGTACGCGTCGGCGACCTGGCGCAGCAGCGTCGGGTCGGCCGTGTAGCGGTTCTGCTGCCCCTCGATCTCGGCCCGCCGGATGCCGGTGGCGGCCTGGTCCAGCTCGATCACCCGCCCGGTCCGGTCGACGCCCTCCACCCGGGTGTCGGGGGCGGGCTCGTTCGGTGGGTTGCTGGTCGCGTACATCCGGAACGGGCCTAACGGGAAGTCGTCGTCGGACCCCCACAGGGTGCCGGCCAGCAGCAGGGCCAGGCAGAGCGTGGTGGCGCCCAGCCGCACCCGGCGACCGCCGCTGGTCAAGGTCTCCATCGGCTCGTGACGATACGGGAAGAACGGCCGGAAAGGGTCCTGCCCTCGTCCATTCGTCGCTGCCCGTGTCGGCAGACGCCGAGGTGGTCGGCCGCGCGGAAACGGCGCCGGCCGGACCCCTGCCAGGGGTCCGGCCGGCGCCGGGTGTTGCGGGTCGATCAGTGGCTGTGGTCGGCCAGCTTCTTGCGTACGTCGTCCATGTCGAGCGCTTCGACCTGCTCGATCAGGTTCTCCAGGGCCGACTCGGGCAGGGCGCCCGGCTGCGCGAAGACGATCACGCCGTCCCGGATCGCCATGATCGTGGGGATCGAGCGGATGTCGAACTTCGCGCCGAGCGCCTGCTGGGCCTCGGTGTCGACCTTGCCGAAGACGATCTCCGGGTGCTTCTCCGAGGAACGCTCGTAGACCGGGGCGAACCGCTTGCACGGGCCGCACCAGTCGGCCCAGAAGTCGACCAGGACGATGCCCCCGCCCTCGGTCACCTCGTCGAAGTTGGCCGTGGTCAGCTCAACGGTAGCCATTGCAATCTCCGATCACCGCGTATCACCTACGTCCCGTGGAACCAGGTCCGGTCTCTGGGAATTCCCGGTGCGGGAGTGGCGAAACGCCGGCCCGGCGGGTGCGGCCCGGACCGTCGGACATTCAGGATCTTCGGTGCCTTGGCTCCCTGCCGTCCGCAAGTGCATGACGCACTTGCGTGACCAGATGTGATGGGAGCGTTTCCAAGGAGATCTGCCGGGGATCCGGCTACGAATCGGTAACTTCGGGCTTGACAAGGGCTGATCCGACCTGCAGAGATCGCTCAGCCGACAAGATCAAGCAACGGAGGGTAGTGTTACAAAAAGATAAATGTGATGTCGGTCTCTGTCGGTGCCGTCCGCCCGTACGGCAGAATCTTCGACATCAGAGCGTGGGCGGCGGGTGCCGGGGAGGGCCCCGCCGCTCATTGCGTCTCCCCCGGTTTTCCCCGGTGTGACTTTTCCGCACGGCCCCCGACCCCGGCGTCGACCCGCCGACCGGTAGTGCATGCTGTGCCGAACTCCATCGCCGCCCGTCGAAGGGGACAAGGATGCAGTTCGGCCGCTACTACGAGGAGTTCGAGGTCGGCGCGGTCTACCGGCACTGGCCCGGCAAGACGGTCACCGAGTACGACGACCACCTCTTCTGCCTGCTCACCATGAACCACCACCCGCTGCACATGGACGCGCACTACGCCGAGTCGGCGAGCCAGTTCAAGCGCAACGTCGTGGTGGGCAACTACATCTACTCCCTGCTCCTGGGCATGTCCGTACCGGACGTGAGCGGCAAGGCGATCGCGAACCTGGAGATCGAGTCCCTGCGGCACGTCGCGCCGACCTTCCACGGCGACACGATCTACGGCGAGACCACCGTGCTGGACAAGCGCGAGTCGGCCTCCAAGCCCGACCGCGGCGTGGTGGCCGTCGAGACCCGCGGCTACAACCAGGACGGCACGCTGGTCTGCGTCTTCCGCCGCAAGGTGATGGTCCCCAAGCGGGAGTACGCCGCCGCGGCCGTCGCCGAGGGCGTCGACCCCGAGCGGCCCAGCTTCCCCGAGCCGCGCTGACGCCGTACCCCACGTCGGGAGGGCCCCGGTTCCGCCACGTTCCGGCGGGGACGGGGCCCTTTTCGCGATCTGCGGGCATATGCTGACGCCGGAGGTTGCCATGAGCCACTCCCTCGCCGGAGAGCCGCCCTCTGCCGGTCGCCGTGCCGCACCGCTGACCACCGCCGTCTACTCCGCCGCCGAGTGGGAGTTGCTGACCAGCCTGCCCGGACGGGTGCTGGTGGCCGCCGCCGCGCCCGGCCCCGGCCGCCCCCACCGGGGAGTCACCGCCGGCCTCGCCGGCCTGGACGCCGTCGCCGCCGGCCGGGCCTTCGACAGCGACCTGGTCCGGGCCGTGGTCGCCGCCATCTACGCCCGCCACGACGGGGCCCAGCCGCCGACCGCCCGGCTCACCGACGTGGTGGACCTGCTCGCCGCCTGCCGGGCGACCGTACGCGTGCTCACCCGCCGGGCCGACCCGGCCGACTCGGCGGCCTACCGGCAGTGGGTGGAGTCCGTGGCCGCCCGGGTCTGCCGGGCCGCAGGCGCGGTGCCCAGCCCCGCCGACCGGCGCTTCCTCGACCGGCTCGGCGTGGCGCTGGGCCTGCGCTGAGCCCCCGCGCCGGCACCGGCCGTCCGGGCCGTACGCTCTGGAAACCGTGACCGACGACCAGCTCGACGTGGGTGTGGGGCCGTGGCCCGGCGACCCGCCGGACGACCCGCGGTACGACCCGGAGCTGCTCGCCGACGGCGACCGGCGCAACGTCGTCGACCGGTACCGCTACTGGCGGCGCGAGGCCGTGGTGGCCGACCTGGACCTGCGCCGGCACGACTTCCACGTGGCGATCGAGAACTGGCAGCACGACTTCAACATCGGCACGGTGGTGCGCAACGCGAACGCCTTCCTCGCCGCCGAGGTGCACGTCGTCGGCCGGCGGCGGTGGAACCGGCGCGGGGCGATGGTGACCGACCGCTACCAGCACGTGCGGCACCACCCGACGATCGAGGAGTTCGTCGACTGGGCGGCCGGGGAGCGGCTGCCGGTGGTCGGCATCGACAACCTCCCGGGCTCGAAGCCGCTGGAGAGCGGCACCCTGCCCCGGCGGTGCGTGCTGCTCTTCGGCCAGGAGGGACCGGGACTGTCCGAACCGGCCCGGGCAGCCTGCGCCGAGCTCTTCTCGATCGCCCAGTACGGCTCCACCCGGTCGATCAACGCCGGAGTGGCCAGCGGCATCGCCATGCACGCCTGGATCCGCGCGTACGCCGGCCCACCGCCCGCCTGACCCGGCCCGACCGGGTGTCCCGGGCGCGCCCGGCTTGACGTGCCGGCGGCCCGGGGTGACGGTGGAGTGGTGAGTGTCACGACGAGTTGTCCCCGGTGCGGTGGGACGGTCCGGCCGCCCGACCTGATGAACAGCGGCTCGCGCTGCCCGCGGTGCGGACCGGTGGCCCCGCTGCACGTCCCCGAGCACATCAACGCGGAGATCGTGACCAGCGTGGTGGAGCGGCTCGCCGGCGGGTCGGACGGCGGTCCCCGGCCACCGCTGTGGTGTCCCTGGCCGCTGCCGCCGGGCTGGACCATGACCGGGGTGGCCTGGGCCGGCGACGAGAACGCGGAGGTGCGGGCCACGGCCGTGGCCCTCGCCGGCCCGGCCCCGCTCGGCGGCGGTCCGGCCGATCTGGTCCTCGTCGCCGAGGAGCCGGGCGTCGGTCTGGGCAACCGCTTCGCCGGGGTGCCCGGTCCGGATCCCGGACCGGAGTTGGCCGAGGCGTTGGCCGAGCCCGGCCGGGGTCATCCGGAGCGGGTGGCACACGCCAAGATCCGGGTCGCCGGCCATCCGACTCCACTGTGGTTGGTCAATTCTTCGACAGATCGAAGTGCGTACGCCGGCGAGGCTCGGGGAATGTGGCTCCATGCGATAGCCTGGCCGGCGAGTGCGGGTCACCTCCTCGCGGAAGAAGTCGTGCTGCACGACCTCGCCGAGTGGACTCCGCCCGAACTCGTGTACGGCGCACCATCTCCGTACCTGCACGGTCAGGCCTGACGGCCAGGCCGGGCGAGTTGGGGACCGGTGCGCAGATATTCACTCTACGACACGATCCTGATACTCTGGGTGCCGCTGCGGTAAACGGACCCGGCGCCGCGCGAGAGGATGGCCCGCCATGGTCAAGAAGGTCCTCACCTGGGCCGGAATCGCTTTCTTGATCTTCTTCGTCGCCTATCGGCCCAACTCGGCGGCGGATGTGTTCAAGTCCCTCGGGGGCGGCATCATGGACATCGCTCAGGGCTTCGGCGACTTCTTCACCAGTCTCGTCGCCTAGCCGCCGATGGGAAGCCCCTCCGGTCCGCCCTTCGATCCCGACGACCCCGACTGGGCCCGCCGGGACACCGAACCGATCCCGCGGCACCGGCCCGACGACGGGCCGGGCTACGGGTCCGGTGCGGGGTTGTCCGACGGTCCCTCCCTTTCGGACGACATCGGCTTCGGTCCCGGTCCGGGCTACGCCGGCGAGGGACGGTCCTGGGCGCGTGATCCGGACGAGCCGCCGGTCATCTCCGAGGAGGAGCTTTCCGGCCTGCGGGTGGACGCCTCCGGCATGCCGCTCGGTCCCCGCCGGGTGCTGCCCCTCGAGGACGAGCCCAGCTCGCTGGTGGCCCGCTACCTCTTCCCCACCGAGCGCTACCGGGGCGAGTGGAAGCGGCACTGGATCCACCTCTCCACCCCGCTGCTGATCGGCATCGCCGCGACCTTCGTCCTCGGCTACCTCTCCGGCTTCCTCGCCGGCCGGGACGTCGGGGCGCTCACCACCATCGCGGTGCTGCTCTGGTTCGCGGTGATGGGCTGGGTCGCCTGGCGCGTCGCCGACTGGTGGTACGACCGGTTCATCCTGACCAACAAGCGGGTGATGGTCGTCAACGGCATCGTGACCCGCCGGGTCGCGATGATGCCGCTGGTCCGGGTCACCGACATGAAGTACGAGCAGACCCCGACCGGTCGCGCGCTCAACTACGGCACGTTCGTGCTGGAGTCCGCCGGCCAGGAACAGGCACTGCGCGAGATCAAGAATCTGCCCAACCCCAACGAGCTCTACCTGCGCGTCGTCGAGGAGATGTACGAGCCGCAGGCGGTCGAGGCGCGGTTGGGCAAGGAGGCGGACGAGGCGAAGGCCGACGACGGGGCGTGAAACTTTCCGACCGAACATCGGCGGAAGCTCGCACCTTTTGCCCTCGACCCGACCCGCCCGGCCATGGCAGCCTGCCAGGCAGGACGGGGCGAGGAGGTACCGGTGGCTGCCAGGGATCCCCTGGAGGAGGAGTTCCGCGAGTTCGTCGCGGCGCGCTCCGCCGCCCTGCTGCGCACGGCGTACCTGCTCGCCGGGGACTGGGCCACCGCCGAGGACCTGCTCCAGACCGCGCTCACCAAGACCTACCTGGCATGGAAGCGGCTCGGCGGGATCGAGGCGATCGAGCCGTACGCCCGCCGGGTCATGGTCAACACGTCGACCAGCTGGTGGCGGCGGCGCTGGCACGGTGAACGTCCGACCGAGGTGCTGCCCGAGCTGGCCGGGACCGACGAGATCGAGCAGCAGCTCGACCGGGACGTCCTCTGGCGGCACCTGAGCGCCCTGCCGGCCCGCCAACGGGCGGTGCTGGTGCTGCGCTTCTACGAGGACCTCTCCGAGGCGCAGACCGCCGCCCTGCTGGAGATCTCCCCGGGCACCGTCAAGAGCCAGACCTCCCGGGCCCTGGGCACGCTGCGCCGCCGCCTCGGCGAGGCCGCCGCCGCCGAGCTGGCCGAGCGGGAGCCGGCCGCCGGGACGCGGCCGACCCCGCGTACCCCCGAGCGGCCCACGCCCCGACCCGCCCGGCCGGCCGCCGCCCCGCCCACCGCGCCGGTCCCGCCGCCGGCCACCCGGTCGGCCGCGCCGGGCGGGCCGGCCCGGGCCGCGGCGCTGGCCGGTGGCACGTCGACCGCCGCCTCCGGCCGGGAGACCCGGTGAGCGCCGTCCGTCCGCCGGCCGACAACCGGACGGGCCGGCCGGAGCGTTCTAACGCCGTGGGGCAGGACGAGCTGGAGCGGGCGCTGCGGGAGATGCTCTCCCGGCAGGTGGACATGCGGCCGGCCCCGGTGCTCGCCGACCCCGCCGACCGGATCGTCCGCCGGGCCGGCCGGGCCCGTCGCCGGCGGGTGGCCGCCGGCACCGCGGCGGCCGCCGTGGCCACCGCGCTCGCCACCGCCGCCCTCGGCCAGTTCGGCGGCCCGACCGGCGGGACGGCCGGGCCGGTCGTGGTGGTGGTCGACCCGGACGCCACCGGAGCACCCCCCGGTCCCGTCGACCCGCCCACCGGCGGACCGGTCCGCGCCGAGGTCGACCTGGTCGTCGGCACCACGCTGACCTCCACCAACGGCCAGCGGGTCGACCTCACCGGCGTCGGGCCGGTGGAGCGGGCCCAGCGGGTGGCGGGCGCCGACGGCTGGCTGCTGGTCGGCCCTGAGACGCTGGCCGGCCGCACGCTCTGGTCGGTGCGGCCCGGGACGGCGCCCCGGGTGCTGCTGGCCGGCGCGCGGGCGATCGCCCTCTCGCCCGACGGGCGGCAGGTCGCCTGGCGCGACGGCCGGGAACTGGTGGCCGCCGGGGTCGTCGGCGGTCAACTGGTGGCGACGGTCCGCGTTCCGGCGCCCGCCCGCGCGGTCCCCACCGGTTTCCTGGGGGCGACGGTGGTGGTCCGCCCCGACGCGCTCCGACCCGGGTACGCGCTCTGGCGGCCCGGCGCCGGCCCGGTGCCGCCCGGCACCAACCACGCCACCACCGCCGTCTACGGGGCCCGGCCCGGCGGGCAACTGGTCGCCCAGGTCCGCTCCGGCCAGACCCGACGGGCCTGCCTGGCGCTGCTGGACGCGGCCCGCGCCCTCGCCCCGATCCACACCGACTGCGCCGTCGAGATCAGCGACGACGGCCGGGGCGTGGTCTCCCCCGACGGTCGCTGGCTGCTGCTCAACGGCCGGGCGGCGGGTGACGGCGACGACCGGGCGCTCCTGGTCGACCTGACCGGCCTGGGCGCGGCGGCCGTCCGCCCCGCCGGCCCGCCGCTGACCGCCGAGGCGTCCTGGGTGTCGCCCACCGCCGCCGTCTACGTCGACGGAGCGGGTGAGCTGGTCCGGGTCCGGGTCGACCGGGTGCTCGCCGGTGAGGTGGCCACCGGCGACCCGGTCACCGGGGTGGCCCCCGGTGACCGACCGGTGGTGGTGACCGGATCCGCCCGCTGAGCCTGACCCCGCGGGCCGCCGGTGGTCCCGGTAGCGTCGGGCGATGACCCCGCCCACCGTGCCGGCCGGCGCCCGGATCGACCTGCACGCGCACTCGACCGCCAGCGACGGCACCCTCACCCCCGCCGAGCTGGTACGCGCCGCCGCCGACGCGGGACTGGACGTCGTCGCGCTCACCGACCACGACACCACGGCCGGTTGGGACGCGGCGGTCCGGGCGTTGCCACCCGGCCTGTCCCTGGTCCGCGGCGCGGAACTCTCCTGCCGGTGGCACGGTGCGGAGCCGGCCCTGCCGCTGCACCTGCTGGCGTACCTGTTCGACCCGGCGGAACCGGAACTGGTCGCCGAGCTGGCCCGGGTGCGGCAGGCCCGACGGGAGCGGGGCGAGCGGATCGTCCGGCTGCTCCAGGCCGACGGGATCGACGTGAGCTGGTCGGAGATCCTCGCCGGCGCGGCCGGCGGGACGGTGGGTCGCCCGCACATCGCCGCGGCGCTGATCCGCGCCGGCCTGGTCGCCACCACCACCGAGGCGTTCGGCCCGGACTGGCTGGGGGAGCGGTACCGGCTGCCCAAGGAGGACATCGACGTGTTCCGGGCGGTGGCCCTGGTCCGGGCGGCCGGCGGGGTGCCGGTCTTCGCCCACCCGCGGGCCTCCCGACGCGGCCGGATCGTCCCCGACGAGTTGATCGCCGACCTGGCGGCCGTCGGCCTCGCCGGACTGGAGGCCGACCACGAGGACCACACGCCGGCCGAGCGGGCGCACGTCCGCGGGCTCGCCGCCGAGTTGGGCCTGCTGGTCACCGGCTCGTCGGACTTCCACGGCAGTCACAAGACCGTCCGGTTGGGCGCGCACACCACCACGCCGTGGGCGTACGAGCGGATCGTCGCGGAGGCCGCCGGGGTGACCCCGGTCATTTCGACCTGATCCCGCCGCGCCCGCGCGGCTACCGTGTCCGGGTGGATCTCAAGCTCTTCGGCGAGGTCTTCGTGACCCTGCTGGTCATCACCGACCCGCCGGGCATGATGCCCATCTTCCTCGCGCTCACCGGGCCGCTGCCCGCGCGCGACCGGAACCGGGCCGCCTGGCAGGCGGTGGCGCTGGCGCTCGGCGTGATCGTGATCTTCGCGGTCGCCGGGCAGACGCTCCTGGCGTACCTGCACGTGGACCTGCCCGCGTTGCAGGCCGCCGGTGGTCTGCTGCTGGTGCTGGTCGCCCTGGAGCTGCTCACCGGCAAGGCGGACGACCCCAGTCAGCAGGTCACCTCGAACATCGCGCTGGTGCCGCTCGGCACCCCGCTGCTGGCCGGCCCCGGCGCGATCGTCGCCACGATGCTCTTCGTCCAGCAGGCCCAGGGGTTCGGCGACTTCTCGGCCATCGCCGCCGCCATCGTGGCCGTGATGGTGGCGGTCTGGATCGTGCTGCGCTTCTCCGGCGGCATCGTCAAGATCCTCCGGCCCGGCGGCATCGAGGTGCTCACCCGGATCGCCGGCCTGCTGCTCGCCGCGATCGCGGTCCAGCTCATCGCGGACGCCGTCGCCGCCTTCGTCACCCAGTACATCCGGATGGCCTGACCGCGGCGGGCCCCGCCGGCGGCTGTCGTACCGGGGTGGCAGGATCGCTGGCGTGCGACGATCCTCCCCAGCCGGTCGCCCCGGCACCGGTGGCCGGGCTCCCCGTCCCCGCGCGGCCGACCAGCCCGAGCAGCTCGGCTTCGCGGGCATGCCCGAGCGGCTCTTCGTCTGCACCCCGAGCAAGCTCGGCGCGTACGAGGACTGCCCGCGCCGCTACCGCTACTCCTACGTCGACCGGCCGGCCCCGCCCAAGGGGCCGCCGTGGGCGCACAACTCCCTCGGCGCCAGCGTGCACACCGCCCTGAAGAACTGGTACGCGCTGCCCGCCGAGCGGCGCCGGCCGGAGGCGCTGCCCGCCCTGCTGCGCGGCACCTGGGTACGCGAGGGCTACCGCGACGACGAGCAGGAGCGCTCCGCGTACCAACGCGCCCTGGCCTGGCTCGAGTCGTACGTGGCCGCCCTCGACCCGACGGACGAACCGCTCGGCGTCGAACGGGTGGTGGCGGTCCGCACCTCGGTGCTCGCCTTCAACGGCCGGACCGACCGGATCGACTCCCGCCCCGGGCCGGACGGGCCCGAGCTGGTGATCGTCGACTACAAGACCGGCCGGACCGGGCTGGACGCCGACGACGCCCGGGGCTCCCAGGCGCTGGCGCTCTACGCGTACGCGGCCGAGCGGACGTTCCGCCGGCCCTGCCGCCGGGTCGAGCTGCACCACCTGCCCACCGGCACCGTCGCCGCCCACGAGCACACGGTCGACTCGCTGGCCCGGCAACTCGACCGGGCCGAGGCGACCGCCCGGGACATCATCGCCGCCGAACGCTCGGTCACCGACGACGCCGACCCCGACGACGCCTTCCCCACCAACCCGGGCCCCCGCTGCGGCTGGTGCGACTACCGCCGTACCTGCCCCACCGGCGCCCAGACCCCCGCCAAGGAGCCCTGGGCCGCCGTCGACCGCCCCACCCCCTGACCCGCCCGGAACCGGGGGATCAGGCGGCGGTGGCGTGGGCGGCGCGGGCCTTGGCGGCCTGTTGCAGGGGACCCTCGCGGTAGCGGCGAGGGACCGCCGCCAGGGCCAGCCGGAGGGCGCGGACGCTCAGGTCGGCCGAGAGCGCGGTGGTGGGCAGGCCCAGGCCGCCGTACATCCGGCGGGCCCAGGCCGGCAGCAGGCCCAGCGCGGTGCCGGCGATCCCGAGGTACGCCCACCGGGGCGGCCCCAGGTGCAGGCCGAGCCGGACCGGCCGGCTCAGCTTCCACGGGATCGGCGGGGCGGTGAGGAAGAGCGCCGTCTCCGCCGCCTCCTTCGTCATCCGCAGCTCCGGCCGGACCCGGCGGTAGTAGTCGTCCACCTCGGCGGCGGTGCCCGGCACGTCCTGCGGGTCCAGCCCGACCAGGGCGGCGGAGCGGCGCTGCTCGGTGTAGTAGCGGTCCACCTCGGCGTCGGTGAGGGCCAGCCCGGCCCGCCGGGCGGTGCTCAGGAACGACTCGACCTCGGTGACGTGCACCCAGCGCAGCAGGTCGGGTTGGTCGATCCGGAACTCCTCACCGGTGAACGGGTCGGTGGCGCGCAACCGCGAGTGCAGCGTACGCAGCCGGCGGCCGGCCTCCTCCGCCTCGGCGGTGGTGCCGTAGACGGTGGTTCCCACGTAGGTGGCGGTGCGGACCAGTCGTCCCCAGGCGTCCCGGCGGTAGTTGCTGTTCTGCGCCACCCCGGCCATCGCCCGCGGGTGCAACGCCTGGAGATAGAGCGAGCGGAGGCCGGCGACGATCAGGATCGGTTCCTCGTGCAGCTTCCACGTGACCGAACCGGGACCGAACAGGCCGAGGTCATCGGAGTCCACCGACCAAGAGTGCCACGCCGACGGCCGGTCCGCCCCGCGTCACTCGTCGGCCGAGCGCCGGGCCTGGCAGCCGGGGCAGAGCCCCCAGAAGGTCACTTCCGCCTCGTCGACCTCGAAGCCGTCCGCGCTGGACGGGTCGAGACAGGGCGCGGCGCCGACGGCGCAGTCCACGTCGGCGATCTCGCCGCAACCCCGGCAGACCACGTGGTGGTGGTTGTCGCCGGCCCGCGCCTCGTAGCGGGCGGGGCTGCCGGCCGGCTCGATGCGCCGGGACAGGCCGGCCCGGGAGAGGGCGCCGAGCACGTCGTAGACCGCCTGGGTGGAGACCGAGTCGAGGCGCTCCCGGACCTGCCGGGTGATCTCCTCGACCTCCAGGTGGCCCCCGCCGGACAGCACGTCGAGGACGGCGAGGCGCGGCCGGGTGACCCGTAGGCCCCTCGACCGGAGCAGTTCCTCACCACCTGACATGGGTCAATGACAGCACGCGCCCGCCGGGGTGACAACCGAGCCGACCGGCGCGTGGTCCCCACCACACGGCCGCGTCGCGGCGTGAACCGGTCGAGCCGTTCCGGCGTGTAACGGATCGACGGAGAGCGACAGGGCTTCCCCCGTCGTACGCTGATCTTCGCGCGAGGCGCGACGACTGCCGGAGGTGTCGGTGTTCAGGGAGATCAACGGGTTGCCAGGTCACATCCTGGTCGTCCATGCCGTTGTCGTGCTGGTCCCGCTGCTGGCGGTGCTCGCCGTCGCCTACGGGGTGCTGCCCCGCTGGCGGTCCCGCCTCGGCTGGGCGGTCGCCGCCCTGGCCGTCCTCGCCCCGATCTTCGCCTTCGTGGCCACCGAGTCCGGCGAGGCCTTCCAGGAGGTGCTCGAGAAGCGGGGCTACCCGGCCCAGGCGCTGGAGAAGATCCACGAGCACTCCGAGTACGGCGAGAACCTGCTCTGGTTCACCGTCGGGCTGGCCGTCGCCGCGCTGGCGCTGCTGGTGCTGACCAGCAACCACCCCCGGGTGCCGCGGCTGCCCCGCTGGGCGGTGCCGGCGCTGATCGTGGTGGTGGCCGTGCTGGCCGTCCTCGCGCTGGTCTACGCGTACCTGACCGGTGACTCCGGCGCCCAGGCGGTCTGGGGCACCACGCTCTGAGCCCCGGCGGTCGGGCGCTGGGGCTCCGGCGGTCGGGCCAGTCGCTCGGCGGTCAGCCGCGCAGGAACGCCCGGGAGCAGAGCAGGCAGAGCAGCACCAGCAGCACCACCCCGGTCACCGCGCCCATCCCCCAGGTGACCCGCTGGGCCCGCTGTTCGTCGGCGTCGAGCGCGGCCATGTCCTGGGGCGGCAGCCGGCGTGGCGGCGTCCCCTGGATGTGCACCGGCGGGCGCCAGCCGGGCGGCGGCGGGCTGGTCGGCGGCGGGCCGGTGTACCCGGCCGCGGCCGGTCCGCCCGGCACGCCTCCGGCGTCCTCCCCCGAGGTGCCGTCACCCGGGGACCGCTGCCGGCCCGACGCCGGGGAGTCGGGCGGGCCGGCCGGATCCGGCCGCCGCCAGTAGTCGTCGTCGGGGCTGGCGCCGCTGGGGGTCGTCACGCCGTCCGACGCTACCAACGCCGTCGTGACACCGCCCGGATCCACCTGTCGTGGCGGCCCCTGCTGGACTAGTCTTGCCGCTCGTGAGCAGCGAGGACCCCGGCATGCAGGCGCGCGGCGACGACGACCGCGCCGTCGACCTCAGCGACGACTTCGTGGTGCTGCCCGAGCAGACGGCCGACGACACCGACCGGGGCTGGGGCGAACGCGGCGGAGGCAACGACGACTGGTTGCTGGCCGAGCGACCGCCGCACTGGGACTGACGGCCCTGCCCCTCCCTCATCCGCGCACCACCACGGCGAAGCGACTGCCCTCCGGCTGGCCGACCGCACGCCGTGCCTGACCCGGGGTGAGGGCCAGGTAGAGCGCCGAGGAGCCGTCCAGCGCCGCCGCGCCCACCACGTCGAGGACCTGGGCTTCCGAGGCGAGCAGCACGGCCTCGCCGGGCCGGCCACCGGCCGGCGCGACCAGCAGGTCGACCCGGGCGCCCGGCCTGAGCACGGCGAGGGCGGCCGGCTCGGCCAGCCGGACGGGTACGCCGACCGCGCCGGGCGGCAGCGGCAGCGCGCCACCACCTGCGCCCGGCCGGTCCGCTCCGCCCTCCGCGCCCGGTCGGCTCGCTCCACCCTGCGTGCCGCTCTCACCGGGCGGTCCGGCCGGTGCGCTCGCGGAGCCGGCGGGTCGATCCGGTGCGGCGCCCCGGGAAGGTTGGCCCGCCGCGCCGGGAGCGGAGGATGTCGCCCCCGAGGAGCCCGGCGGGCAGCCGGCCGGGGTCTGGAGGACCGCCGCGGCGAGGCCGAGCAGTGCCGCCACCAGCCCGGCACGCAGCAGGGTGCTGCCCCGCGGCAGCCGGGGCCGGCGTACCGGCCGCAGTGAACCCGCGTCGTCCGCCATGCCACCCTCCCGCCCGTCGATGCCCTGCCGGAGAGGCTAGGCGCGGGCGGACCCTCGGCGGCCGGGTCGACGGGCGGCCTGTGGACAACGGGGGTGCCTGTGGACAACCCCCGCGGCGGCTCTCGACCTGCTATGCGGGTTTCACCGCGGGAGCGGTCCGCCCGCTGTTGGTGCCGCCCGGGGGAGAGGCCCGGGTGCGGGATGTCGCGGAGTCCGGAGGGGTCGGTATGCCGCAGCCGGCGCGGAGCCCGGCCGGGGCCGGGCTCGGCGCCAACCGACCGGGGCTCAGCCCGGTGGGAGTGTCAGGAGGTGGCGCTGGCGGCCGGCGCCTTGCTCGCCGAACCGCCGGCCGACGAGCCGGAGCCGCCGGACGCGGAGCCCGAACCGCCGGAGGAGCCGGAGCCGCCGGCCCCGGTGCTCGACGACGAACCGGACGACGAGGACGACGAGGACGAGTCGGACTTGGTGCTGCCGCCCGGGCCGCTGCTCTTGCTCTCCGAGCCCGAGGAGCGGGAGTCGGTCCGGTAGAAGCCGGAGCCCTTGAAGACGACGCCGACGGAGTTGAAGACCTTGCGCAGCCGCCCCTCGCACGCGGGGCACTCGGTCAGCGGCTCGTCGGAGAAGGACTGCACCGCCTCGAGCTGGTGGCCGCACGCGGTGCAGGCGTACTGGTACGTGGGCACGTCTTCCTCCGGATCTGGATCGGCCGGTTGGCACTCGCAGTATTCGAGTGCCAATGGTGCGTCATGGGACCCGGGTTCGTCCAGCGGAAGTGCCGGGATCGACACCGGGAGCCGCGCCAAGGGTACGGAGCCCGCCCGACGGCGTGACCACCGCGCGGACCGGACGGTCGTGCGGCTCGCCGGGCACCCCGTCGAGCAGCTCGCCGTCGTGCAGCAGGGCCACGGTCAGCGTGGCCGCCGGCACCCGGGCCAGCGCCCGGTCGTACGAGCCGCCGCCGCGGCCCAGCCGGACGCCGCGCCCGTCCACGGCCAGCGCCGGCACCACCACCAGCGCGGCGGTGGCGACCGCCCCGGTGCCGAGCCGCGGTCCGGCCGGCTCCCGCAGCCCGCGTCCCGCCGCCACCAGCGAGCCCGGGTCGGTGCACCGCGCCCAGTCCAGGTCGAGGTCGTCGCGGAGCACCGGCAGCAGCAGCTCGCCCCCGGGCGGTAGGGCCGCCAGCAGGGCCGCCGGCAGGTCCGGGCCGCCCGGCTCGGCGCCCACCGGCACGTACGCCGCGATCCGGGCCGGGCGCAGTCGGCGTACCAGGTCGGCGAGCTCGGCCTGGACGCGCCCGGCGGCGACGCTCCGGTCGGCCGGCGTCAGGTGCCGGCGGCGGGCGAGCAGCTCCACCCGGGCCCGGCGCTTCGCCTCGTGGGTCGGTTCCGCTCCATCAGAAAATTCCGGCACGCAACACTCCTGACGCAACGCTCGCCCGGCGGTCGCTCTGTGTCAGCATCGCAGGGTCGGGCGGAACTTCCGGGGGGGAAGCGTGACGCTACGCGGGCGACTGACCGCCGCCTTCCTCGTGGTGGTGCTCGGCCCGGTGCTGCTCGGCGCCTTCTTCGCCGGCTCGACGGTCACCGCCCTGGACCGCAGCCGCGCCACCGAACGGCTCGGCCTGGCCGCCGCGGCCGCCCGGACCTCCGTCGACGCCCTCTGCCAGCAGCTGCGCGCCGCCGCCGACGCGGTCGCCCTGCACGCCGACGCGGCGGCCCGGGCCACCGCCGCCGGGCAGGTGGTCGGCCGGGGTCTCGCCGCCGCGGTGGTGATCGCCGACGTGACCGGCGCGACGACGTACGCCACCCCGGCGGCACCGCCCACCCCCTGGCGGGACTGCGCGGCCGGCCGGTCGGCGGTCGGGCCGGTCCGGGCGCTCACCGCCCGGGTCGACCTGCGCGACCCCGCCGGTACGGCGCTGGGCACGGTCGCCGCCGCCCAGGCGGTCGACCCGGCGTTCGTGGCCCGGCTCGCCGGCGTCACGGGCGCCGCGGTCACCCTGCTCGACGGCGCGCCCGCCCGGTTGGCGCAGACCACCGAGGCGGCCGGGGTACGCGAGGCGGTGCTCGCCGCCGCCAGCCAGGCGCACGGGGAGACGGTGACGCAGACCGCGGACGGCCGGTACGTCCGGCGGACCGGCCCCGCCGACGGCCAGCCGCTGCCGCTGGTGCTCTCCGTCCCCGGCGAGCGGCCCTCCGGCCTGTACGCCGCGCTCGCCGGCGCGGTGCTGGTCGCCGCGCTGCTGGCGGTGCTCGCGGCCGGCCGGCTGGCCCGGGTGACCACCCGGCCACTGATGGAGCTGGCCGGGGCGGTGGACCGGGTGGCCCGCGGCGACCTGACCGCCCGGGTGCCCGTGCGCAGCCGGGACGAGATCGGCCGGTTGGCCGGGGCGTTCAACCGGATGGCCCGGGAGACCGGCACCTACGTGGCGGCGCTGACCAGCAGCCGGGACCAGCTGCGTGGTCACCTGGCGGTGCTCGGGGACACCCTGGCCAGCACGCACGACCTCGAGCGGATCCTGCGGGTGATCCTGCACAGCGCCATCGCCGCCACCGGGGCCCGGGCCGGGGCGGTGTTGCTGCTCGACGGTGAGGGGGTGCTGGTCGGGCAGTGCGCCGAGGGGCTGGTCGGGCGGTGCCGTGACGTCGAGCCGGCCGCGTTGCGGGTGCCGGTGGGCGTCGGGGTGGTGGGTGCGGTCGCCGCGACCGGGGTGCCGCAGCGGGGTCGGGTGGATCCGTCGGGGGCGCCGACCGGGGAGCCGCGGTGCGAGACGTACATCGCGGTGCCGTTCGCCGCTCCCGGCGTGGGGGACCCGACCGGCCGCGGTGGGGCGGACCCGGTGGGCCGGCCCGGCGCGGAGGCCGCGGCGGCCGGCGCCGCCCTCGGGGTGCTCGCCCTCTACGACCGGGTCGGCGCGGACGAGTTCGACGACGACGACCTGGTCACCCTGCGGACCTTCGCCGGGCACGCGGCGGTGGCGGTGGAGAACGTCCGGGTGCACGAGGAGGCGCAGCGGTTGTCGCTGACCGACCCGCTGACCGGGCTGTGGAACTACCGCTACCTGCGGGAGTCGATCCGGCGGGAGGTGGAGCGGGCCAGCCGGTTCGGCCGGATGCTCAGCGTCCTGGCGCTGGACCTGGACCGGTTCAAGGACGTCAACGACACCTGGGGGCACACCGCCGGGGACACCGTGCTGGCCGAGTTCGCCCGCCGGGTCCGCGGCGAGATCCGCGAGGTGGACCTGGCCTTCCGGCAGGGCGGCGAGGAGTTCGTGCTGCTGCTGCCGGAGACCGACGCGCGCGGCGCCTCGATCGTCGCGGAGCGGCTGGGCGCGGTGGTCCGGGACAGCTCGATCCCGGTCGACGGGCACGGCGGCACGCCCGTCCCGGTGGGGGTCACCGTCTCCATCGGGATCGCCGTCTACCCCGACCACGCCACCACCGGACAGCGGGTCCTCGACGCCGCCGACGACGCGCTCTACGCGGCGAAGGCGGCCGGCCGGGACACCTGGCGGCTGGCCGAGCCCCGGCCCCGGCCGGCCAACGACGAGATCACCGTGCCGGCGGCGGCGACCAGCCCGACCGACGGCCTGCCCCGCGCCGGTACGCCCGACCCGGAGGCGGCCCGCCCCGACGCCGCGCGGGCCGGTCCGGGCGGCGCCGCCCCGGCGCCGGGCGGCGCGTCTTCCGGTCCTCACCCGCCGCGGCAGAGCCGTGGCCGATAGTCTCGCGACATGTCGGAGCACTCAGCGAACCCCTCAGCGACCGCCGCAGCCGGTCGTCCACGCGCGGTCAAGGCCGTGATCCCGGCCGCCGGCCTGGCCACCCGCTTCCTGCCGGCCACCAAGGCGGTGCCCAAGGAGCTGCTCCCGGTGGTCGACCGGCCGGTGCTCCAGTACATCGTCGAGGAGGCCACCCAGGCCGGGATCAGCGACGTGCTGCTGATCACCGGGCGGGGCAAGACGTCGATGGTGGACCACTTCGACCGCCGCCCGGACCTGGAGGAGCGGCTGGCGAAGAAGCCCGAGTTGCTGGCCGCGGTGAAGCGGACCGAGGAGCTGGCCGCGATCTACACCTGCCGGCAGCCCGAGCAGCTGGGTCTTGGCCACGCCGTCGGCTTCGCCGAGTCGCACGTCGGCGACGCGCCCTTCGCGGTGCTGCTCGGCGACGAGTTCGTCAAGCCCTCCGAGCCGCTGCTGCCGGCCATGCTGGAGCTCCAGGCCCGCACCGGCGGCGTCGTGCTGGCCTTCTTCGAGGTCGACCCGGCCGAGACGTCCCGCTACGGCATCGCCTCGGTCGAGTCGACCGGCGACGAGTTCGCGGGCCTGGCCGAGGTGGTCAAGGTGACCGGCCTGGTGGAGAAGCCGTCCGCCGAGGAGGCGCCCAGCAACCTGGCCGTCCTCGGCCGGTACGTCCTCCCGGGCCGGGTCTTCGACGCGATCCGGCGCACCGAGCCGGGCAGCGGCGGGGAGATCCAGCTGACCGACGCGATGGAGATCCTGCGCAACGAGGGCGTGCCGGTGCACGCGATCGTCTACCGGGGCACCCGCTACGACACCGGCATGCCGCTGGGTTACCTCCAGACGGTGGTGCAGATCGCCGCCGAGCGGGACGACCTGGGCGCCGAGTTCCGCAAGTGGCTGGCCGACTTCGTCAACTCCGACGCGTCGGGCGGGCCTAGTACATGACCGCGACGGCCGACGCCGAGGCGGCCGCGAACGAGTTGACGCCGCTCGCCGACTACCTGGGCAGCGTGCTGCGCAGGTTACGCGCGCTGCCTCCGCTCGACCTCGACCTCACCCAGGCGTACGGCAACGTCCTCGCCGAGGACGTCGTCGCGCCGCACCCGTTCCCCGCGTTCGACCAGGCGGCGGTGGACGGGTACGCGGCCCGCTGGGAGGACATCTCCGGGGGGAGCCGGGGTTCGGGTTACGTCCCGGCCCCTTCCGGCGGGCCCGGTGGGCGCAGCATCCGGCTGAACGTGGTCGGCGACCTGGGCGCGGCGAGCTGGCGGCCGGTCCGGCTCACCCCGGGTTCGTGCTTCTCGGTGGCTGCCGGGGCGCCGTTGCCGATCGCCGCGGACGTGGTGGTCCCGGTGGAGTGGACCGACCAGGGCATGGCCGCGGTGGAGATCTTCCGCGCCCCCAAACGGGGGTACGGCGTGCGCCGGGCCGGTGAGGAGCTGCCCGCCGGCACCCTGCTCGCCCGGGCCGGCACGTACGTGTCGCCGGCGCTGGTCGCCGTGCTGGCCGCCACCGGCATCGGGCACGTGGTGGTCCGGCCGAGCCCCCGGGTGGTGATCGTGGCCACCGGCGACGAACTGGTCGAGGTGGGCCGGGGCAGCCAGCCGGGTCAGGTGGTGGACGCCAACTCGCACGCGCTGACCGCCGCCGCCGTCGAGGTCGGCGCGCTGGCGTACCGGGTGGGGATCTGCGACGACGACCCGGAGGGGCTGCGCGGCCTACTGGAGGACCAGACGCTGCGGGCCGACCTGATCATCACCACCGGCGGCACCGGCACCGGGCCGGGCGACATGGTCCGCCGGATCCTGTCCCGGCGGGAGGGCACCCGGGCCGGGCCGGTGACCTTCACCGAGGTCGCCCTCTATCCCGGCACCGCCCTGGGCTTCGGCACGGTCGGCGCCGAGGAGGTGCCGGTGGTCTGCCTGCCCGGTGAGCCGGGCGCCGCGCTGATCGGCTTCGAGGTGCTGGCCCGGCCGGCGATCAACCTGCTGGCCGGCGCGGAGCCGGTGTTCCGCCCGAGCGTGCGGGCGCACCTGCTGGAGACGATCACCTCGCCGGTGGGGCTGCGCGAGTTCCGGCCCGCGCACGTGGCGGAGCGGCGCGGCGGCGGCTACACCGTGCAGCCGCTGTCCGGCGGGCCGTTCACCCTCTCCGGGCTGGCCGAGGCGAACGGTCTGATGGTGCTCGGCGAGCGGGTCACCACGGCGGCGGCGGGCTCCACGGTGGACGTCCTCCTGCTGGACCGGCGCCGGTGAGCTGGTTGCGGCGGCCGGCGGGGTGGCCGGTGGAGCTGGCCGACGGGCCGGTGCTGCTGCGGCCGTACCGGCGGTCGGACGCGGCGGCCTGGTCGGAGGTACGCCGGGCGAACCAGGCCTGGCTGTCTCCCTGGGAGTCGCACCTGCCGGGCGGTTGGGACGAGATGAACTCCCCGGCCGCGTTCCGCTGGGTCCACAAGGACCAGCGGCGGTCGGGGCGTACCGGTGAGGGGATGCCGTTCGCGGTCTGCCTGCGTGAGGGCGGGCGGGAGCGGCTGGTCGGACACCTGAACGTGGGCAGCATCGTGCGCCGCGCGTTCTGCTCCGGCTACGTGGGCTACTGGGTGGACTTCCGGGTGGCCGGGCGGGGTGTGATCCCCACCGCGATGGCGCTCGCCGTCGACCACGCCTTCGGCCCGGGCGGGCTGCACCGGATCGAGGTGAACATCCGGCCGGAGAACCGACCGTCCCGGCGGGTGGTGGAGAAGTTGGGCTTCCGCGAGGAGTCGTACCACGTGCGGTACATGCACATCGACGGCGCCTGGCGTGACCACATCGGATACGCGATGACCAGCGAAGAGGTCGCCGCGGAGGGTGGCCTGCTGGCCCGTTGGCACCGGGTGCGCAATCTCGCGGGGTGAACCGGCCCACCATGGCGTTCCCGGCGCGGCGTGCGGTCATCCGCGTCCACGGCCCGTAACCTCAAGTAACTGCAAGCTGTGGCAAGCGCTGCCGCGCCGCACGATCTGCGCCGTAAACGACGGTCAGCGGAAGAAGTTGCGGCCGAGTGGCGCTCGCCCCGAATTCGGTGACGGGAGGGGTGAGGGTGCCGACCTCGGTGCTCCTCGCCGTCCTCGCCGCCGCCGGTCTGCTCGCCCTCGCCCCGGCGCTGGTCCGCCGGTACGACGCCACCGAGCGGCTGGTGGCGGAGCGGGCGCAGTCGACGGCGCGGGTGCTCCAGCGCCGCCGACGGCGTCGTACTGTCCCCGGCCGGCGACCCGTCAACGCCTCGCGCGCCCTCGTCGTGACGCTCAGTGAAGATGTCGCTACGGGCGGTCTCTCCGCTCCGGTCTCCGCGCCTCCCGCGCCCCGCCGGCCCAGCCGACTGCGTGCCGTCCCGCCGGGCGACCGGCGGTCCCGTCGACGGAACCAGCCGCCGCGCCGGCCGCACACCCCCGCCGTCTACCGCCGGCGCCGGGTGCTGGCCGCCCTGCTGCTGCTCAACTTCGTCGAGCTGATCGGCGTGGTCGCGGTCAGCCCCGGATTCTGGATCGGCTTCTCGGTCACCGTCGCCCTGCTCGGCGTGTACGTCGTCCACCTGCGCGGCCGGGCCCTCGCCGAACGCCGCCGCCGCCGGGCCCAGGCCCGGGAGGCCGCCTGGTTGGCCGCCCGGCAGGCCGAGGTGCGCCGCGAGCAGGCCCGCCGCGCCGCCGCCCGCCGGGAGGCGCAGCGCCGGTTGGCCGCCCAGCGCGAGGCGGTCCGGCGTACGGCGATGGGGCTGGACCGGCCCACGGACCTGCCGGCGGCGGCGAACGGTGGCTCGGTGTCCTACCGACGGGCCGGCGGGCTGCGCGGGCGGCCCTACTCGTCCGGCCGCGGCACCCACTCCGCCTGACCCCCCGAACGCGCCCGCCGCGATCGTGGCGGGCCGTTTGCCGCCAGGATCGCGGCGGGTGGCGGGGTGATTCGCACCGGGGGTGGACGGTCTGTTAGCCTTGTCGCCGGCCCGCCTGGTGCAGCCAGGTGGGACCAGAACCGGGGGTTGTGGCGCAGTCCGGTAGCGCACCTCGTTCGCATCGAGGGGGTCAGGGGTTCGAATCCCCTCAACTCCACCCAGGGTCAAAGGCCGTCTCCGCTCAGCGGAGGCGGCCTTTTCCCATCGCGACGAACCCCCGCACAGTCGCCGCGAGGCCGCCCCCGGGTGCTGGGGACGGCCTCGGTCGGTCGTGGGTCAGCTGGTGAAGGTGTCCGGTACGTCCCGGCTGTCCTCCTGGACGTGCTCACCGCCCGGTTTGCCGCGCGCCTCGTCGGCGTGGATCGCCCGGTCGGTCTCGGACCGTTCGGCGCGGGTCATGTCACCCATCCGCGCCCTGGCCGGGCCGGCCACCTGCTCGAGCCGGTCGTCTGCCCTCTCGGTGGAGGTCATGTCGCCCTCCCTGTCCGGTCCACGGATCCGGGGCGTCGCCGCCCCGCGCCACCCGCGTCCCCGCGTACCCGGGGCGGAAAACCCGGGCCGGCGGCGATCGTCGGGGCCGCGTAATCCGACAGGCCGGCGGAGGGAGGCCGTGGCGGCGCACCCGTTCCGATCAAGGCGAAACTGGACCACACTGGTGCTGAAACCGTCCTGACCAGCACCTACGTCTGTCGGTTGCTCGCGCAGCGCCGCGCCACCCACGCACTCGCCCAGGATCCAGGTGGTGGCAGATGCGAACTCTCCGCGCGGCCCTGCGCACACCGGGCCGGCACGACCTCAACCGGAAACTGATGCTGCTGGTCGCCGGGATCTTCGCCGGCGGCGTCCTGCTGCTCGCCGGGTACGCCTGGCAGCAGCGCTCCGCCACGGTCTTCGCGGTCGGCACGCTGGTGGCGCTCGCGGCCAGCGCGGTGGGCGTACTGGCGGGGTTCCTGTTCGGGCTGCCCCGCTACGTCCCGGCCGCCGGGGCGGCCACGGTCGCCGAGCTGCGCGCCGGGACGTACACCCCGGGCAACAACCTGGAGCAGGTGGCCGACTGGCTCACCAAGCTGCTGCTCGGCGCCGGGCTGACCCAGCTCGGCCGGTTCGGCGGCTGGTTCGGCGCGTTCACCGCGGCGCTGGGTGGCGCGCTGGTCGGGCCCGGCGGGTCCGACCCGTCCGGAGCGCGGGTGCTCGCCGGCAGCGTGATCGTGCTCTACCCGGCGCTCGGCTTCCTCTTCGGCTACGTGCTGACCACCCTGTGGTACCTGCGAAACCTGAGCGAGGGCGAGGAGGAGACCCCGGAACAGGCCGTCCGGTAGGGCCCGGCGGACGAAACCGTTTGCGGGAGGCGGGCCCGCCCCCGCAGGGTGGCCGGATGGTGATGCACACCGACCAGCTCGACCTGACCGCCGAGACGGCCCGGCGGCTCGTCGACGACCAGTTCCCGCAGTGGCGGCACCTGCCGCTGCACCAGGTCGACTCCGACGGAACGGTGAACGCGATCTTCCGGATCGGCGACGAGTTCGCCGCGCGCTTCCCGCTGCGGGCCGAGGAGCCGACCGAGGTACGCGCCTGGCTGGTCGCGGAGGCCGAGGCCGCCGCCGAACTTGCCGCGTGCAGCCCGGTGCCCGCCCCGCTGCCGGTCGCGCTCGGCGAACCGGGGTACGGCTATCCGCTGTCGTGGGCCGTGCAGACCTGGCTGCCCGGGCGGGTGGCCAGCGTCGAGGATCCGGGTGGGTCGCTCGCCTTCGCCCGCGACCTCGCCACCTTCGTCCGTACGCTGCGGGCGGTGGACACCCGCGGACGCCGGTTCTCCGGCGGCGGCCGGGGCGGCGAGCTGCCGGACCACGACGACTGGGTGGCGCTCTGCTTCGACCGCAGCGCCGGGATGGTCGACGTGCCCCGGCTGCGCCGGCTCTGGGCGCAGCTGCGGACACTGCCGCCGGCCGGCCCGGACGTGATGTCGCACAAGGACCTCATCCCCGGCAACGTGCTGGTCGGCGACGGTCGGCTGACCGGCGTACTGGACGGCGGCGGGTTCGGCCCGGCGGACCCCGGCCTGGACCTCGTCGGCGCCTGGCACCTGCTCGACCGGCCCGCCCGAGACGAGTTCGCCCGGGCCCTCGGCTGCGGTGACGTCGAGTGGGGTCGGGGGATGGCCTGGGCGTTGCAGCAGGCGATCGGGCTGGTCTGGTACTACGCCGAGACCAACGTGCCGATGAGCCGGCTCGGCCGGCGTACCGTCGCCCGGCTGCTGGCCGCCACCTGACCGGCGGCCTCGGGCCCGGTCGTCGGCGGGCGAGGTCGACCGGCGGGCTGCGGCGGTGAGACAGTGGTGCCGTGAAGCGGGCGTTGAACGCACTGGCCGTCGGGGCGTTCCTGACCCTGGCCGTCGACGTTCTGGCCGCCGGTCGCCCCGCCGCCTCCCTGCTGGTCGCGCTGGCCTTCCTGGCGCTGGCCACGTTCGGTTTCGAACCGGTGTCGCGCCGCCCGCGCACCCGCTGGGCGTACGGCTACACGCTGGTGCTGCTGCTGCTCGGCTACGCGGTCTTCGGCACCGCCGGGGCCTCCGTCGGCGCGACGCTGTTCTTCGCCGTGCTGGTCGCCCAGAGCGTGCTGGTGCTACCGGTGCCGGCCGTCGCGGTGCTGGTGGCGGTCGTCCCGCTGGCGCACACCGGGATGTCGGTGCCGACCGGGTTGCGGGAGGGCTTCGGCCTGCTGGTGGCCGTGCTCTTCACGGCGGTCCTGACCAAGCTGCTCGTCCGCGAGCAGGAGGCACGCCGCGAGCTGGCCGCGGCACACCGGCGGCTGCGGGAGTACGCGGTGCAGGTGGAGCGGCTGGCCACGGTCGAGGAACGCAACCGGGTGGCACGGGACATCCACGACGGTCTCGGGCACGCCCTGACCGTCGTGCAGATGCAGATCAAGGCCGCCCGCGCGGTGCTGGCCGCCGACCCGGGCCGCGTCGACGCGGTGCTGACCAAGGCGCAGGACCAGGCCGAGGAGGCCCTGCGCGAGGTACGCCGTTCGGTCGGCGCGCTGCGGGAACCGGCCACCCCGGTGCCGCTGCCCGAGGCGTTGCGCGCTCTCGCCGACGAGACCTCGGCCGCCGGCGTACCCACCGCGCTGGAGGTGGTCGGTGCGGTGCGTCCGCTGTCCGAGCGGACGCGGGAGTCGCTCTTCCGCGCCGCTCAGGAAGGGCTGACCAACGTACGCCGGCACGCCCGTGCGACGCGGGTCGACCTCACGATGGACTACTCGCAGCCCGCCGACGTCCGGCTGGAGGTGCGCGACGACGGGGTCGGTGTCGGCCCCGGGCCGAGCCCCGCCGGCTTCGGGCTGCTCGGCATCGAGGAACGGGCCGCGCACCTGGGCGGTCGGATGGCGTTCGGCTCGGTGCCCGGTCAGGGATCGACGTTGCGGGTGGAGGTCCCCGGATGAGTCGCCGGCCGGTGCGGGTGCTCCTGGTCGACGATCAGGCGCTCTTCCGCGAGGCGCTGGCCACGCTGCTCGGCGTGCGCGACGACGTCGAGGTGGTGGGGGAGGCGGCGAACGGCGCCGAGGCGCTGGACCGGGCCGCCGACCGCAGGCCCGACGTGGTGTTGATGGACCTGCGGATGCCGGTGCTGGACGGTGTCGCGGCCACCCGCCGGCTCCGCGTCGAGCAGCCCGACGTGCGGGTGATCGCGCTCACCACGTTCGACGACGACGAGGACGTCTTCGCGGCGCTGCGGGCCGGCGCGCTCGGCTACCTGCTCAAGGACGTCTCGTCGGCGCGGCTGGTGGAGGCGATCCTCGCGGCGGCCCGGGACGAGTCGGTCCTGCAACCGTCGGTGGCCGCCAAGGTGGTGGCGCGGTTCGCCCGGCTTCCGTCGGACGATCCGGGCCGGCGCCCCCAGCCGCTGGTGACGCCGCTCTCCGATCGGGAGCTGGACGTGGTGCGCCTGCTCGCCCAAGGGCGCAGCAACCGGGAGATCGCGGATGTGTTGTTCCTCGCCGAGGGCACCGTCAAGAACCACGTCACCAACGTTCTGGGCAAGCTGGGCGCCCGCGACCGCACCCAGGCGGCGCTGCGGGCCCGCTCACTCGGCCTGGTCTGAGCGCCGGGTCATGCCCGGTCGTGACCGGTGACCGTGACCTCCGGCACCTGGCCCGGACGGCGATCGGCGCGACGATCGGACACACAGCCGCCGACGTCCCCTCCGGGAGCCAGCCATGACGACCACCCTCCACGACGCCCCGACCGACCGGCCCCGCACCTCCCGCCGCCGCGGGTATCTCCGCTTCGCCGGCCACTACCTCGAGATGCTGGTCGCCATGCTGGTCGGCATGGTCGCCCTGGGCCCGCTCTGGTCCTGGGCGACGCCCGGCCTGACCGACCGGGCCGACGCCCAGGCAATGATCATGGCCGCCGACATGACGATCGGGATGGGCCTCTGGATGAAGATCCGGCGGCACTCGTGGCGACACATCGTGGAGATGTCGGCCGCGATGATCCTGCCGTTCGTGGCGCTGCTCCTGCCGTACCGGCTCGGCGTCATCTCCGGCGGGACGCTGATGACCGGGGGTCATCTGCTGATGCTGCCGGCCATGCTCGTCGCGATGCTGCTCCGTCGGGCCGACCACCGCCACCACTGAGGCCCGGACCGCTCCCGACGGGGTGGTGGAGTCCGGGTCAGGACACGGTCCTGGCGGCCGAGAGCCACCAGGAGCCGTCGATGACGATCCGTCCGGTGTCGAAGAGGTCGCGCTCGAAGGCGACCGGATCGACGGGGGCGGGCGGGTCGGCCATCGTCGCCACCACCTCGTCGGGCAGCCGCACGTCGTGCTCCTCGACGTAGTGCGGCAGCCCTTCCGGCCAGACGAAGTGCCGGCCGTCGGTCAGCTCACCGGAGCCGTTCGGCTCACCGCAGATCCGGCACCGGGCGACCCCGGCGGTGGCCAGGCAGGTCGTCCCCGCCCGCAGGTACGCCACCACCCGCCGCCGGGTCTCCGGGTCGCCGGCCGGCTCCACGAACGCCGTCGGGTGCGGCCACTCCTCCTGCCCGGCGGCGGCCCAGTAGCCGATCAGCCGCAGTACCGTCCTGCCCGCGTCGTCGTGCCTGCCCGCATCGTCGTGCCTGTCCGCGTCGTCGTGCACGCCGGCCATCGTCGCAGGAATCTCACCTTCGGTGACAGAGGCCGCCCGGCGCGTTGCGGGTCAGCCGTACGGGCTCCGGTGGCGGCACACTGGACTCCGAACCCACGCAGGGAGGTCGCCGATGGCCGGGTCGCAGGTGTTCTGGCTGGACGACGAGTACGACCGCGAGCACGCCCCGGACGGGCACAGCCGGTACGCCGCCGAGGTGCGCCGCCGGTCCGCCGAGTTCGCCGACTCGTGGGGCGACTTCTCCCCGGTCGGCTTCGCGGTGACCGCCTGGCGGCTGGCCGCCGGGCTCGCCCCGCCGTACCTGCGCTGGCACCGCCGGATCACCTCCGCCGACCTGCTGCGCAGCCCGTGGGACGGCACGCTGACCTGCCGGGTGTCGGTGGCGTCGCCCCGACCGGCGGAGCTGACCCACAGCCGGCAGTGGTACCGCGACCGGGGCTGGCGGGACTGGCCCCGCCTGCTCGGCCAGTACGCTCACCCGTCCGCGCAGGACCTGGCCCGGGTGCCGCACCTGCGGGCGTCGCTGCTGGTGGAGGGGCCGGTGCCGTTCGCCGGGCTGCCACCGGCGCCGCGCGGGCCCGACGACGCGCCGGAGGTCGCCGCGCGCGGTGCGCTGGCCGTGCTGGTCCGCGAGCTGAACGACCTGCTCGGCCCGGTGATCGGGCAGTTGGACGCCGGGGTGCCGGCCGGTTCCTGAGCCGGCCTCAGTCGTCGAGCAGAACGGCGGCGGTGCGGACCAGGTCCCCCTCGACCACGAAGCGCCCGGTGACCACCGAGGGCGCGCGTACGGCCGCGGCGGCGGCCACCCGGGCCGGGGCGATCCGGGCGGTGAAGGTGCCCGCCGCCGGGTCCAGCTCCACCGTGGCGTCGAGGAAGTCCAGCCAGCCGCGCACGATCGGGTGCCAGACCTTGTAGACGGTCTCCTTGGCGCTGAACACCACCACCGGCCAGGAGAGGCCGGCGGGGAGCCGGGCGAGGTGTTCCTCCTCCTCGGGCCGGCAGATCACCCGGCGTACCTCCGGGGTGAGCTCCTTGTGCCGCTCGGCGTCCATGCCGACCGAGCGCACCTCGGCCGAGCGGGCGGCCGCCGCGGCGCAGTAGCCGCGGGTGTGGGTGATCGTGCCGACCACCCCCGGCGGCCAGACCGGGGACCGGTCGGCCGCCGACGGCACCGCGGCCGCGGGCACGCCGAGGGCCGCCATCGCCCGCCGGGCGCAGACCCGGCCGGCGGTGAAGTCCCGCCGCCGGCTCTGCACCGCCCGCTCGCCGAGGCAGGCCCGCTCGGCGGGCAGCAGCTCGCCGGCCCAGTCGGTCGGCCCGGCCACGGCCACCGCGACCGACGCCGGCAGCAGATCACGCATCGCGCTCTCCCTCAGCTGAGGCCGCCGCCCGGCACGGGCAGCGAGGCGTGGTGAACGTACCGCAACGGGGTGACGCCGGCGCGGCGGCTGAGCGGCGGCCCGCCCGCCCCGGCGTCGAGGTCGACCACCGGGGCGGGCCGGCGGTCAGGGCCGGCGGGGGCGGCGGGTCAGCCCGAAGCCGACCACCCCGGCCACGGCGGCGAGGATCCCGCCGGCGGTGGTCCAGGCCCAGCGCGAGCCCAGGCCGGGCAGCCAGCCGGCGCCGTCACTCTCCGGCACCGGGGCCGGCGTCGGCTCGCCGGTCAGCACCGCGCCGGCCCGGTTGTCGGCGGTCAGCGGCGCCTGCAGCTCGCCGTCGTCGGCCGCGGACCCGGCGTCGGAGGCGGTGGAGACCAGCAGGTCCACGTCGACCGGCAGGCCGAGATCCGCCTCGGGCAGTTCCGCCACCGCCAGCCGGACGTAGTAGGTGCCGGGCAGCGGGTCGGCCGACCAGGGATCGGCCCAGGAGCGCACCTCGCGCAGCGTGCAGCCCAGTTCCACGCTGGTCGCCGTGGCGTCCACCAGCGGGGTCTGCGCGCCGGTCGTGCACGCCTGCCGGCGGCGGAGGCCGTCGAAGACGTCCACCGACCAGACCGAGGGCCCGCCGCGCGCCTTCGGGAACGACACGGTCGCGGAGACCCGGTGCACCTGCCCCGCCGAGGCGGTGAACGACCAGTACAGGTAGTCACCGGTCGAGGCGCCGACCCGGACCGGCTGGCCGGCGGTGATCGCGGTGGCGGTCAGGAACGACGTGCCGGCCTTGGTGACGGTGGCGGCGCCGGGTGAGGGGGTGGGCGCGGCGGCGGCCGCCGGCAGCGCCGGTCCGACGACGGCGACCAGCGCCGCCGCCGACACGATCAGGGGTGTACGCATGTCAGTTCTCCCTCCAGGTGGCGACCCACCAGCGGGTGAGCAGGCCGGCGACCAGCCCGGTGAGCAGTCCGGCCACGGTCAGCACGGCCAGCAGCAGCCAGCCCCGGCCGAGGCCCGGGCCGGCCGGGGCGGGGGAGGCGTCGACCACGCCGACGGTCAGCTCGACCGGCATGCCCGGCCTGGCCTCGGTGCCGGCCCGGGGTGCGAAGGAGTTGCTGACCACCAGGCAGACGATGTCCGGCTCGACCAGGGTGCCCTCGCTGGGCTTCGGCGCCGGTGAGCCCTCCGCGTCCGACCAGCGCAGCCCGGCGGAGATCACGTCGGTCCGCCCGCTGCCGGCGTCCACGCCGCGGACCAGCTCCCGTCCGTCACCGGTGGTGGCCCGGAGCAGGACGCCGTGGTCGGGGCGGACCGGGCGGTCCAGGGCGATGCTGACCGAGGCGCGCAGCTCCTGCCCGGGCCGGACCGGCACCCGGTACCAGCGGTGCGTGGAGAACTCCTCGCGGTCGGTGTAGACGCCGGGGGAGAGCAGCGGCGCGTCGACGCAGCCGGCCGTGCCGTCGACCACGGTCGGGGTCGCCGTGTACGTGTCCTTGGCCCGGTCGACGAGCTGCTTGATCCGGCCGGTGAGCTCCTCCGCGCTCTCCGCCGCGGTGTAGGTGCCGCCGGTCGCGCCGGCGATGCAGAGCAGCTGGCGGCGTACCTTCGCGTCGGGTGCCAGGCCGAGCGTGTCCACCACCAGCCGGGTGCCCCGGGCGGCGAGTTCCCGGGCCACGTCGCAGGGGTCGGGCGGGGCGCAGGTGTCCTCGCCGTCGGTGATCAGCACGATCCGGCGGGCGGTGGTGCCGGTGCCGAGGTCCTGCGCCGCGGAGCGCAGCGCCAGCCCGACCGGGGTGAAGCCGGTCGGCCGCAGGGTCGCCACGGCGGCCTTGGCCTGCGTCCGGTCCACCGGGCCGACCGGCACGATCTGCTGGGTGTCCAGGCAGCCCTGCTTCTTGTCCTTGCCCCGGTAGGTGGCGCCGAGCACCCGGATGCCCAGCTCGGTCTCCTCGGGCAGCGCGTCGACGACCTCGTTGAAGGCCTGCTGCGCCACCGAGATCCGGCTCCGGCCGTCGATGTCCCGGGCGCGCATCGAGCCGCTGACGTCGAGGACCAGTTCGACCTTCGGCGGCTCGGCGGCCGGCTCGGTGGTCTCGTCGGCCGACGCGGGCGGCGGACCGGCCAGCGCGGTCGCCGCCAGCAGCCCCAGCAGGACGGCTGTCGATCTTCTCTTGTTGATCACCGGGCGAGTGTAGTGAGATCCACTTCGGACGATCACCGGGGTCGCGGGGTGCCCGATTCCGCCATCCGAAATTTGACCCGAGCGCACCCGTTGTGCCAAGGGTTCGCGGTGGTTAAGCTTTCCTCGCGCGCCCCAATCGCCCGCTTCCCCCGTGGCAGGCGATCGGGGCGCGCTTCTCTGTCTGCGGCCCCAGCGTCCCGGAGGCCCGGCCGCCCGGCGGGGCTCAGATCCAGCGCCCGTCCAGCCACATCCGCGCCGACCACCCGTCGTACGGCAGCAGCTGCCCCACGAAGATCGGGTAGAAGTAGGCGAAGCAGAGCGCCACCAGCAGCACGTACGCCCCGGCGATCACCCCACCGACCAGCCGGCGGTCGTACCCCTGCTCGGCGGAGCCCGCGGACTCCCCGGCCGGCGAGATGACGGCGCCCAGCACGTAGACCACGGCCAGCACCATGAACGGCAGGGCCGGCGCGGCGTAGAACGAGAACATCGTCCGTCCGTCCAGGGCGAACCAGAACCAGGGCAGCAGCCCGGCGGCCACGGTCAACAGGATCGCCCCGGCCCGCCAGTCCCGCCGGGCCGCGCCCAGCCAGGCCAGCCCGGCCAGGGCCGGCAGGAACGACCACCACAGCAGCGGCGTGCCGAGCAGCAGGATCTCCGAGGCGCAGGTCGGCGCCCCGCACGCCCCCGCCCCCGACCAGTAGAACGCCACCGGCCGGCCCAGCAGCAGCCACTGCCACGGCCAGGACTGGTACTTGTGCGGGTCGTCGAGCTGCTTGTGGAAGCCGTACGCGGCCTCGTGGTACTTCCACAGGTTCCACAGGGGGTTGTCGCTCAGCCCGCTGTTCGGGTAGCGCGCCGCGTCCCGGTAGTAGCCGACGTCGGTGAGCAGCCACCCGGACCAGGTCGCCACGTAGGTGACCACCATCAGCACCCCGGCCAGCAGCAGCCAGGGCAGCTCGTCGAGGAGGGCGTCCCGCCACGGCCGGCGTACGCCCGCGGACCGGCGGACGCCGACCTCCCAGAAGATCACCAGCAGGGCGAAAGCCGGCACGAAGTAGAGCGCGCTCCACTTCACCGCGCACGCGCAGCCCAGCAGCACCCCGGCGGCCAGCCGCCACCACGGCCAGTTCCGCCAGCCACCGGCCGGTCGGCCCGCCGCGCCGGGCGCATCCGGATCCAGCCCGGCCTCCAGCGCGGCGGCCCAGCGGCGTCGGCGGGCGTCCCGGTCGAGCACCAGGGCGCCGAACGCGGCCAGCACGAACAGCAGCAGGAAGATGTCGAGCAGCGCGGTGCGGGAGAGCACCAGGTGGAAGCCGTCGAGGGCGAGCAGCAGGCCGGCGGCGCAGCCCAGCGCGGTGGAGCGGAACATCCGCCGGCCGATCCGGACCAGCAGCAGCACCGAGAGCGTGCCCGCCACCGCGGCGGCGAACCGCCAGCCGAACTCCGGCGCGGTGGTCATCAGGTGCCCCGGCACGGAGATCTTCGTCTCCGCGTCCTGGTAGCCGAAGGCCCACTCGCCGAGCCCGATCAGCCACTTGCCCAGCGGCGGGTGGACCACGTACGACGGGCCGTTGTCCTTGTAGTTCCACTCGACGCCCTTGTCGATCAGGCCGTAGGCGTCCTTGGCGTAGTACGTCTCGTCGAAGATCTTGCCCTTGGGGCCGCTGAGCCCGAGCAGGCGCAGGATCGCCGCGATCGCGACGACCACCCCGGTGGCCAGCCACGAGTGCAGGTTCAGACCCGCCTCGACGGTGGCCAGCCGGCGGCGTACCACCGTGGGGATCCCGCCGCCGGCCGCCGGCGGGCGTGTCGTCCCGGCCTCTGCCGTCACCCGCTGCGGACCGCTCGGCTCCGCGCTCGCGCTCTGCGCTGTCGACGCACTCGTCACCCGGCGATCGTAGGCTGCGGAGGTGCCCGGTGGCGTCCGTCGTCCCCGAACCTGGCACCGATATCGATGAAGGAGTGCCGCCAGTGGGTGCAATGTCCGAAACCGGCCGCCTGATCCTGCTCGGCGCGCCGCTCGGCAACCCCGCCGACGCCTCCGCCCGGTTCCGCGAGGTGCTCGCCACCGCCGACGTGGTGGCCGCCGAGGACACCCGCCGGCTCACCCGGCTGGCGCGCGACCTCGACGTCCAGATCCCGGGCCGGATCGTCTCCTACTTCGAGGGCAACGAGGAGCGGCGTACCCCGGAGCTGGTCGACGTGCTGACCGCCGGCTACGTCGTCGCGGTGGTCACCGACGGCGGCATGCCGAGCGTCTCCGACCCGGGCTACCGGCTGGTCCGGGCCGCGCTGGACGCCGGGCTGCCCGTCACGGCGGCCCCCGGGCCGAGCGCGGTGACCACCGCCCTGGCCCTGTCCGGCCTGCCCTGCGACCGGTTCTGCTTCGAGGGCTTCCTGCCCCGCACCCCCGCCGGACGGCGGTCCCGGCTGCGCTCGCTGGCCGCCGAGGAACGCACCCTGGTCTTCTTCGAGGCCCCGCACCGGATCACCGCCTCGCTGGCCGACCTGGCCGCCGTCTTCGGCGCCGACCGGCCCGCCGCGCTCTGCCGGGAGCTGACCAAGACCTACGAGGAGATCGTCCGCCGGCCGCTGGGCGAGCTGGCCGAGTGGGCCGCGCAGGGCGAGCCGCGCGGCGAGATCACCCTGGTCGTCGCCGGGGCGCCGGCCACGCCGGCCGAGCGGCCGGACGACGACACGCTGCGCGCCGCCGTCGCCGAGCGGGAGGCCGCCGGGCTGTCCCGCCGGGACGCGATCACCGAGGTCGCCACCGGGTACGGCCTGCGCCGCCGGGACGTCTACACCGTCGTGCACAGCTGAGGTGCAAGGAAGGGCCCCCTGTTAACGCCTCCGGTATAGGAAGGGCCCCCTCTTAACACTCACCAGGCCGCGACCAGGAAGCCGACGGTGATCAGCAGCGGCCCGCCGAACGCTCCGACCACCGCCCAGCGCCGGGTACGCGGGTCGGGCAGCCGGGTGGCCCCGCTCCACCGGGCGATCCCCGCGCCGCAGGCCACCACCAGCAGCAGCCCGAGCAGCCAGCGCAGGTGCCGCCCGATGCCGGTGTCGGCGTACGCGGTGCCGCCGCCCGCCCCGGTCATCCGGGCCGGCAGCGTGGCGCCGGCGGTGGCGCGCTCCCGTGGCACGCCGCTGACCCGCACCCCGTACGCCCGGAACCGCTCGCCCTCGGCGGTGAAGATCCCCCGGCAGCGCTGACCCAACCCGTCGCCCGTGCAGTCGCCGATCACCACCGCGCCCCGGGTGGCGTGCCCGACCGCCAGCCAGAACGGGCCGGCGCTGACCCAGCCGAAGAACGCCGCCACCAGGCTCAACGTGACGACCACGGCCAGCCCGCGGTGCGGCTCCGGTGGCCGGGGCGGACGCGCCGCCACCCGCCGGGAGCGGCCCTCGCGCGGGGTCCGGTCCCGGCGGCCGGCCGGCTCCTCCCGCAGCGGTGTGCCGTCCCAGTGCACCTCCTCGATCGGCGCCCAGAAGACCGGGCCGGCGTCGGGGTCGGCGTCGGGTCCGCGCCGGTGCCAGCGGTGGGGTTGCCGGACCGGGACCCGGCGCGGCACGGCGTCCACCGGCGCGCCGGTGGTCGGCTCGACCTCCGCCTCGGCGCGGTCGTCCGGGCCCCCCGCCCCGGGCCGGGGGTGCGGGGCGACCGCGCCCCCGCGCGGGCCCACCGCACCACCGAGCGGGGGCCGGGCCCGGGTACGCCGGTGCTCGCCCCCGTCCACCGCCCCGGTGGGTGGGTCGTCGCGGCCAGGTACGGCTGGTCTGCCCGTCACGGCGTTCATTGGACACCGCCCGGGCGGGGTGGGCAGGCAGCTCAGCCCGCGTGTCGGCGACAAATCGGGCAGGTTCGGGGAGCGTCTCGCCACCACACACCCCTATTGGTTGGTCGGTCCCGGCGCACGGTCACTAGGCTTGCTGGTCATGAGTCACGTTCTCGCCGCGGTCGCCTGGCCCTACGCCAACGGTCCGCGCCACATCGGCCACGTATCCGGATTCGGCGTTCCCTCCGACGTCTTCGCCCGGTACATGCGGATGGCCGGCCACGACGTGCTCATGGTCTCCGGCACCGACGAGCACGGCACCCCGATCCAGGTGCAGGCCGACGCCGAGGGGGTCACCCCGCGGGAGCTGGCCGACCGGTACAACCGGGTGATCGCCGAGGACCTGCGGGCGCTGGGCCTGTCGTACGACCTGTTCACCCGGACCACCACCCGCAACCACTACGCGGTGGTGCAGGAGCTCTTCACCGGGCTGCACCGCAACGGCTACATCGTCCCCAAGGTCACCACCGGGGCGATCTCCCCGTCCACCGGCCGGACGCTGCCCGACCGCTACATCGAGGGCACCTGCCCGATCTGCGGCTACGACAGCGCCCGCGGCGACCAGTGCGACAACTGCGGCAACCAGCTCGACCCGATCGACCTGATCAACCCCAGGTCGAAGATCAACGGGGAGACGCCGGAGTTCGTCGAGACCGAGCACTTCTTCCTGGACCTGCCCGCCCTGGCCGAGGCGCTGCGCGGCTGGCTGGACAGCCGGGAGGGCTGGCGTCCCAACGTGCTGCGGTTCTCCCGCAACCTCCTCGACGACCTCCAGCCCCGGGCCATCACCCGGGACCTGGAGTGGGGGGTGCCGATCCCGCTCGACGGCTGGCGGGACCGGGGCGACAAGCGGATCTACGTCTGGTTCGACGCGGTGATCGGCTACCTGTCGGCCTCCATCGAGTGGGCCCGCCGCACCGGCGACCCCGAGGCCTGGCGCAGGTGGTGGTCCGCCGACGGGGAGGGCAAGGACTCGCCCGGCTACTACTTCATGGGCAAGGACAACATCGTCTTCCACTCGGTGATCTGGCCGGCGCTGCTCGGCGGCTACTCCGGCGCGGGGTCGCGGGACGGCGAGCCGGGCGAGCTGGGTCGGCTGAACCTGCCCACCGAGGTGGTCTCCAGCGAATACCTGACCATGGAGGGGCGCAAGTTCTCCTCCTCCCGCAAGGTCGTCATCTACGTCCGGGACTTCCTCGAGCGGTACGACGCCGACGCGCTGCGCTACTTCATCGCCGTCGCCGGGCCGGAGAGCAACGACACCGACTTCACCTGGGCGGAGTTCCTCCGCCGCAACAACGACGAGCTGGTCGCCGGCTGGGGCAACCTGGTCAACCGCTCCGTCTCGATGGCGGCGAAGAACTTCGGGGCGATCCCGCCGGTCGACCCGGCCGGGCTCACCGACGCCGACGAGGCGCTGCTCGCCACCGCGCGGGCCGGCTTCGCAGGAGTCGGCGACCTGATCGCCCGGCACCGGCAGAAGCAGGCCATCGGCGAGGCGATGCGGGTGGTCGCCGAGGCCAACAGGTACCTCTCCGACCAGGCGCCCTGGAAGCTCAAGGGCGAGGACGACAAGCCGCGGATGGGCACCATCCTGCACGTCGCCCTCCAGGTGGTCAGCGACGCCAACACGCTGCTCACCCCGTTCCTGCCGCACTCCGCGCAGCAGATCCACGAGCTGCTCGGCGGCACCGGCGTGCACGCGCCGATGCCGCGCATCGAGGAGGTCGAGGACCTCGACGGCGGGCCGGCGTACCCCGTGCTGACCGGTGACTACACCGTCGGGGCGCGCTGGGAGTCCGTGCCGCTGGAGGTGGGCCGGCCGCTCGCGGCGCCGAAGCCGGTGTTCCGCAAGCTCGACCCGTCCATCGTCGACGAGGAGCTGGCCCGGCTGGCCGGCTGAGCCGTACCTGCGACGACGCGGCCCCGGGGTGCTTCCCCCGGGGCCGCGGTCGTCGGTGGGGTCAGGCGCGGGCCATCTTCGGCGCGCCGATGAACTCCATGATCGCCTGGTTCACCTCGGTCGGGTGGGTCCACGGCGTGCCGTGCGGCGCCCCCTTCAGGGTGACCAGCCGGACGTCGGAGAGCATGTGCTGCAACCGCGCGCCGGTCTTCTCGTACGGCAGCACGTTGTCCTTGTCGCCCTGGATGATCAGCACCGGTACGTTGATGTTCGGCAGGTCCGGCCGGAAGTCCTCCTGCCAGGCGTCCACCGAGTCGTGGGTGCCCTTGGCCGACGCCATCGCGCCGATCTGCCAGTGCGCCCGGTACGCCTCCTCGCTGACCCACCTGCCCTTGTTCTCGCTGTAGTTGAAGAAGGCGTCACAGAACTGGGTGAGGTACGCGAACCGGTCGGCGACGATCGCCTGCTGGAAGCCGTCGAAGAGGCTCTTCGGGACGCCCTCCGGGTTGTCGGCGGACTGCACCAGCATCGGCGCCAGCGGGGCCATCAGCACCGCCCGGTCCACCCGGTCCGAGCCGTACCGGCCCAGGTAGCGGGTCACCTCGCCGGTGCCCATCGAGTGCCCGACCAGGATCGCGTTACGCAGGTCCAGCTCGGTCATCAGCACGTCGAGGTCGGCGGCGAAGGTGTCGTAGTTGTAGCCCATCGCGGGCTGCGCCGAGGCGCCGTACCCGCGCCGGTCGTAGGTGATCACCCGGTAGCCGGCCGCCATCAGCGGCTGGGACACCTTCTCCCAGGTGGCCCCGTTGAACGGGAAGCCGTGGATCAGCACGACCGGTTGGCCGGAGCCGTGGTCCTCGTAGTACAGGTCGATGGGCGCGGAGTTCTCCGTGCCGACGGTGACGAAGGGCATGTCGGTTCTCCAGTCGCTCGGCGGTCTGACGTCGCGCGCTTTCCCGACCCGGCCCCCGTTATGCCAGCGGATACGGCAGGTCCACCACCCGGTCCTCGGCCAGCTCCGCCGCCGGGGCCCACGCCTCGTACACGCCCCGTTCGTGGCACTGCGCCCCGGTCACGGCCACCGCGTCCGGATCCGGGCGGCGCAGCCGCAGCCGCAGCCAGTCCGCCTCCTCCCGCAGCACCAGGCACGGCACGCCCCGCCAGGTCGCATACCGCAGCCGGCGGGCCGCCGAGTCCACCGGGTAGCGGGCCGCCCGGGTCATCGCCAGCACCCGGAACCCGCCCGGCTGGTCGGCGACCGCCTCGTACTCGCTGCCGGCGTAGCCGCCGACGAGCTGCGTGGCGCGGGGCACGTCGCCGGTCGGCACGTACTCCTGGTCGGGGTGCAGGCCCGGCGCGGCGGCCAGCAGGTGCCGCCACTGCGGCCCGGCCATCCGCAGCCACCCCCGCTGCTCGGCCTGGTAGCTGTAGAGCACCACCTCCGTCCCGTCGGCCGGGTAGGCCAGCAGGGTGGCGTTCGCCGGCATCGGCAGGTCGGCGAAGTCCCGGGTGACGAACTCGGGGATCAGCTGCCCGTTGCTGGGGACGAAGCCGGTGCCGAGCACCGCCGGGCCCAGCCGGTCCCGGGCCGGCAGCGCGGTCAGGCCTCGGTGCTCGGGGCCCGCCGGCACGTCGTAGTCGGCCGGGTCCGCGGCCCGCCAGCGCAGCGCGTACGCCACGTCCAGGCCGTCCCGCCCGACCGGTCCGTCGCCGCGCAGCACCGCCAGGGCGGCGGGGGTACGCAGGTGCGCCACGTCGTGCTCGCGGTAGCAGAAGCCGTGCGGCAGCCAGCCGCGTACGTGGCCGGCGAGCTGCCGGGCGGAGAGCACCTTCACCATCCGGGTGCCGGGCCGGACCGTCGCCGAGGCGCGGACCGCCGTGAGCATCGGGTCGCCGGCCGCGTCCGGTTGCTGGCTGAGCTGGTGCACCCGGGCCCAGCCGTGCTCCCGGTGCAGCGGCAGCAGCAGCGGCGCCTCGGGCTCCTCGCCCAGGGGCGGCCCCCCGTGCACCGCGCTCACCTCGGTCGCGTGCACGAACCGGTGCCAGGGCAGCGGCCCACCCGGCCGGGGCGCCCACTCGAAGCCGGCCGCCTCGTCGGCGCTGAACAGCTCGTACGCCGCACCCCGGGCGATCTCCTCCGCCGGGTACACCGCACCGTCGTACGTCACGTGCAGCCCGGCCCGCCCGGTGGCGGCGCCGCTGGCCTGTGGGGTGACCGTCACAGCGCGGACGCTAGGCGCGGCAGGTTCCGGGCAGGTGAACGGCCGGTCACGGGTGGGAGACCCCGGGCGTACGCGGGTGTGTGATGCTGGCGACGATGAGCGAGCAGACCGAGACCCGCAAGCAGCGTGCCGCCCGCCGGGCCGGCGAGTTCCCGCCCGCGCCGGAGGCGTTGCCCCGCCCGGTGCCGGACAGCCACACCCACCTGGACATCACCGTCGGCGAGTACGGCGGACCCGTCCCGGGTGGTGGGGACGCCGGGGATCCGGTGGCGGCGGCGATCGAGGTGGCCGCCGCCGTCGGCGTCGACCGGCTGGTGCAGGTCGGCGTGGACGTGCCCTCCTCCCGCTGGGGGGTCGAGGTGGCCCGGCGGTACCCGGCGGTGCTGGCCACCGTCGCGCTGCACCCGAACGAGGCGCCCCGGCTGGCCGACCTGGACGAGGCGTTGCGCGAGATCGAGGCCCTGGCCGCCGACGACCGGGTCCGGGGCGTCGGCGAGACCGGGATGGACTTCTTCCGCACCGGCGACGAGGGGCGGGCCGCGCAGGAGGAGAGCTTCCGGGCGCACATCGCCATCGCCAGGCGGCACGGTCGGGCGCTGGTCATCCACGACCGGGACGCGCACGCCGACGTGCTGCGGATCGTCGACGACGAGGGCGCCCCGGACACGGTGGTGATGCACTGCTTCTCCGGGGACGCGGACTTCGCCCGGGAGTGCGTCCGCCGGGGCTTCCTGCTCAGCTTCGCCGGCACGGTCACCTTCGGCAGCGCCGGTGCGCTGCGCGAGGCGGCGGCGGTCACCCCGATCGACCAGCTCCTGGTGGAGACCGACGCGCCGTACCTCACCCCGATGCCGTACCGGGGGCGGCCGAACGCGTCGTACCTGATCCCGCTGACGGTCCGGTCGCTCGCCGCGACCACCGGCGCCGACCTGGACGAGCTCTGCGCGGCCATCTCGGCCAACGGCGAGCGCGCCTTCGGCCCGTGGTGAGCGGCTCCGATCCCGCCGCTACGCTACGGGGCGTGACCGGTCTCCTCGGCCCGGCGGAGATCCGGGAACTCGCCGCGCGCCTCGGCGTCGCGCCGACCAAGAAGCTCGGCCAGAACTTCGTGCACGACCCGAACACGGTGCGCCGGATCGTCGCCGCCGCCGGGCTGGCCGCGGAGGACGTGGCGCTGGAGGTCGGCCCCGGGCTCGGCTCGCTTACCCTGGCCCTGCTGCCGGCCGCCGCCCACGTGCACGCGGTGGAGATCGACCCGACGCTGGCCGGCGCGCTGCCGGAGACCGCCGCCCGGTTCGCCGGGCCGGCCGCCGACCGGCTCACCGTCCACCGGGCCGACGCGCTGCGGGTCACCGCCGCCGAGCTGGCCGATCCGCCGCCGACCGCGCTGGTGGCGAACCTGCCCTACAACGTCGCGGTGCCGGTGGTGCTGCACCTGCTGGCCGAGCTGCCCAGCCTGCGCCAGGGCCTGGTGATGGTGCAGAAGGAGGTCGCCGACCGGCTGGTCGCCGGTCCCGGCTCCAAGGTGTACGGCATCCCGTCGGTGAAGCTCGCCTGGTACGCCCACGCCCGGGCCGCCGGCAAGGTGCCGCCGAACGTCTTCTGGCCGGTGCCGAACGTCGACTCCGGGCTGGTCGCCTTCACCCGCCGCGAACCGCCCCGCGCCGACGTGGCCCGGAAGGCCGTCTTCGCGGTGGTCGACGCGGCGTTCGCCCAGCGTCGCAAGACGTTGCGGGCGGCCTTGGCCGGCTGGGCCGGTGGACCGGACCGGGCCGCCGCCGCGCTCACCGCCGCCGGGGTGGACCCGGGGGCCCGGGGCGAGTCGCTGACCGTCGAGCAGTTCGCCGCGATCGCCGCGTCGGCCCCGGTCGGTACGCCGCCCGCGAAGTAGGCTGACGCCGTGCCCGCCGAGGAGTTGATCGTGGAGAAGCCGTGCGAGGTCCGGTCGCGGATTCGGGACGTCGCCCCGTGACCGAGGCCTGGGGACCGGACGACGAGGACGAGCCGCGGCTGCGCGGAGCCAGTGGCCCGGTGCGGGTCCGGGTCCCGGCGAAGATCAACCTGCATCTCGGGGTGGGTCCGCTGCGCCCCGACGGCTACCACGAGCTGAACACCGTCTACCACGCGATCTCGCTGCACGACGAGCTGACCGCCCGCCGGGGCGACACCCTCACCCTCACCATGGAGGGGGAGGGCACCGGCGAGCTGGCCCTGGACGACTCCAACCTGGTGATCCGGGCGGCCCACGCCCTCGCCGCGTACGCCGGGGTGCCGCCGTACGCCCGGCTGCACCTGCGCAAGCAGATCCCGCTGGCGGGCGGGCTGGCCGGCGGCAGCGCCGACGCCGCGGCGGCCCTGGTCGCCTGCGACGCGCTGTGGGGGACCGGCCTGTCCCGGGACGAGCTGGCGGCCATCGCCGCCGGCCTCGGCTCCGACGTGCCCTTCCTGATCCACGGCGGCACCGCGCTCGGCACCGGGCGGGGCGAGGCGGTCAGCCCGGTGCTGGCCCGGCCGACCAGCTGGCACTGGGTGGTGGCGGTCGCCGACGGTGGCCTGTCCACCCCGGAGGTCTACCGCGAGCTGGACCGGCTGCGCGCCGCCGGCGCCGCGGCAGCGCCGCTGGGCAGCGCCGACGCTCTGCTCGCCGCCCTGCGGCAGCGGGACCCGGCGGTGCTGGCTGCCGCCCTGGGCAACGACATGCAGGCCGCCGCGCTCTCCCTGCGCCCGGCCCTCGCGGCGACGCTGAAGGCCGGCGAGGCCGCCGGCGCGCTCGCCGGCCTCGTCTCCGGCTCCGGCCCGACCTGCGTCTTCCTCGCCGCCGACGGGTCGGACGCGGAGCGGATCGCCGCCGAGATCGAGGCCGCCGGGGTGTGCCGGGCCGCCCGGGCCGCCCACGGCCCGATGCCGGGGGCCCGCGTCGTCTGACCGGCGAGCGGGAGCCACCGCACCCGGCTCGCCGTCCCGACCGGCACGTCCGGGAGGTGGCGGCGGCGCGTCGGGGAAGCGGACAGCTCAGTCGCCGAAGCCGGCGACGGTGAACCCGGCGAAGCCGATCGCGGCGAGCACGATCGCCGCGGTGAGCGCCAGCAGACGTACCCGGTTCGTCCGCGCGACGAGCAGGATCAGGGCGACACCGAGGATCGCTTCGATCGCCGCGGTCTGCAGGCTGTCGGTCCGGTAGTTCGGTCCGCGGCCGGGGTTGTCGCTGCGATCGACGAGCATCGCCGCCTCGGCGAGCAGGACCGCGCCGGGCATGGCCACGGCGATCGGCCGCAGCCATGGTCGGCGGTCGTGGGTCAGCCCGCCCGCCGCTCCGAAGAGCGCGCCGGCGAGGACTCCGAAGGCCGACCACATGATCCCCGTCGGGGACCACAGCATCTGCACGTCGTCGTCCATCACGACCGCCGCCGTGAGGTGGTAGACCTGAACGGCGACGACCAGCAGCACGATCCCGGCAAGGGCTGACCGCCACCAGCCGGCGCGGAGCCACCAGCCGATGCCGAACGCGCCCAGCGCCCAGACGGCGCTGGAGTTGGCGAGGTTCGCCCAGGGGTACGGCAGGGTGCGCTGCAGCAGCAGGTCGACCGCGCCCAGGAGAACTCCGCAGGCCGCCACGGTCAGTACCTGGTGCCGACGCCGGACCTCACGGTTGGTTGTCGTCATGCTGATCTTGGGGTCCGTCACGGCGTGACTGTAGTTTCGACCGCTCGCCGGGCACCATCGGGGAGATCCCCGGAACCACCCCGAGAAGCGCCGGCTGTCCTTCGTCGCGGCGGGACCGCGTACCCTGGAAGACCTCAGGCGTCCCGTGCCCGCCGGCACCGGGACGCCTTGATCATGGAGGTGGGTGGGGTCGTGGCCAACATCGTCAACCTGGACCGGGTGTCCAAGGGCTACGGCGCGGCCGGTCAGCTGCTCACCGACGTCTCGCTCGGCCTGGACGACGCCGACCGGATCGGCGTGGTCGGCCTCAACGGGGCCGGCAAGTCGACCCTGCTGCGGATGCTCACCAAGCAGGAGGAGCCGGACGACGGCCGGGTCACCCACCGGCGTGACCTGCGGGTGCTCTGGCTGCCGCAGAGCCTCACCCTGGACGCCGAGGCGACCGTCCGGGACGTCGTCCTGGGCACTGCCTGGCTGGCGCAGAGCATGGGCGCCGAGCACGAGTGGGCCGGTGACGCCGGGGTCCGGGCCATCCTCGACGGCCTCGGCATGCCCCACCTCGGCCTGGACCAGCCGGTCGGCCCGATGTCCGGTGGTGAGCGCCGCCGGGTGGCGCTGGCCGCGCTGCTGGTCCGCGAGGCCGACCTGCTGATCCTCGACGAGCCCACCAACCACCTGGACGTGGGCGGCGTCGACTGGCTGGCCCGGCACCTGGTCACCCGCAAGGGCGCGCTCGCCGTGGTCACCCACGACCGCTGGTTCCTGGACGCGGTCTGCACCACCACCTGGGAGGTCGCCGACCAGACCGTCCGGGCGTACGAGGGCGGCTTCGCCGCCTGGATCCTGGCCCGCGCCGAGCGGCAGCGGGTCGCCGCCGCCACCGAGGCCCGCCGGCAGAACCTGCTCCGCAAGGAGATCGCCTGGCTGCGCCGCGGCCCGCCCGCGCGTACCTCCAAGCCGAAGTTCCGGATCGACGCCGCCAACGCGCTCATCGACGACGTGCCGCCGCCGCGCGACACCATGTCGTTGCAGCGGATGGCCACCGCTCGGCTCGGCAAGCAGGTGTACGACCTGGCGGACGTGCGGCTGCACGCCGGGCCCAAGGAGATCCTGCACGGCACCACCTGGCAGGTCGGCCCCGGCGACCGGATCGCGATCCTGGGCCGCAACGGCGCCGGCAAGACCACCCTGCTGCGGATGCTGGCCGGGATCACCCGCCCCGACGGCGGCCGGTTCCACACCGGTTCCACGGTCAAGCCGGCGTTCCTCTCCCAGGAGCTGGCCGAGCTGCCCGGGCACCTGCGCGTCCTGGAGGCCGTCGAGGAGGTCGCCCGCCGGGTGCAGCTCGGCGACCGGGAGATCTCCGCCGCCCAGCTCGCCGAGGTCTTCGGCTTCGACGACCGGCGGCTCTGGACCCCGGTCAGCGACCTCTCCGGCGGGGAGCGCCGACGACTCCAGATGCTCCGGCTGCTGGCCGGTGAGCCGAACGTGCTCCTCTTCGACGAGCCCACCAACGACCTGGATACCGACACCCTGGCCGCGCTGGAGGACCTGCTCGACTCGTGGCCGGGCACGATCATCGTGGCCAGCCACGACCGGTACCTCATCGAGCGGGTCACCGAGTCCGCGTACGGGATGTTCGGCGACGGCCGGCTGGTGCACCTGCCCGGCGGTGTCGACGAATACCTGGCCCGCGCCGCCGCGGCCGGTGGCCCGGCGCCCGCCGACCTCACCCCCGCCACGGCCGGCGCGGACCGGTCCGGCATGTCGGCCGCCGAGGTACGCACCGCGCGCAAGGAGCTCGGCAAGCTGGAGCGGCAGGTCGCCAGGCTGGAGCAGAAGGAGGCGGCCCTGCTCGAACAACTCGCCACGCACGCCACCGACTACGCCCGGGTGGCCGAGCTGGACGCCCAGCTGAAGGAGTTGCGGGCCGAGCGGGAGCGGACCGAGGAGGCGTGGCTCGGCCTGGCCGAGCAGCTGCCGGAGGGCTGACCGACCCCCGGGTGGGGGGTGTGCGGCGTCACAGGCCGGCATGCGGGAGAATTGTTCGCGACCCCTCACCCGAACGGTCTTGGAGACACAGACATGGCCCACACCCCCGTCAACCACCCCGCGCGGCCGATCTACCGGGCGATCGGCGGGCTCGTTGGTCTGTACTACGTGGTCTTCGGAGTGCTCGGCGTCATCGCCAGCCTCGGCGACGACTTCTTCGCCCAGAATGACACCCGGTCCCTCGGCCAGGGCACGAATCTGGCATTCTCGCTGCTCGCCATCGGAATCGGGGCGGCCGTGCTGGCCGGCACCGTGCTCGGCCGCAACCGCGACGTCGTGATCAACGGCTACCTGGCGTACGCCCTGATGGCGATCGGCCTGGCCGCGCTCGCCTTCATCCAGACCGACGCCAACATCCTCAACTTCAGCATCGCCACCGTGGTGGTCACCCTGACCCTGGCCCTGGTGCTGCTGATGGTCAGCATGTACGGCAAGGTCGGCACCGAGGAGGAGAAGGAGGCCTGGGAGAAGGCCCGCCTGGTGCTCTGAGCCGCGTTCTCCGGTCCCGGTCCCGCCGTCGCGGGGCCGGGACTTGTCGTTCTCCGGCCTTTCCGCTCGTGCCCCCGGTGTTTCGGCGGACAGTTCCGCCGACGTACGCGACAATTCCGAGGAATCGGTCATCGCTGGACGGAGGCGGTCATGGCGCATTTCCCGGTGAACCACCCGGCGCGCCCGCTATACCGGGTCTTCGCCGGTCTGGTCGGGCTCTACATCCTGGTCTTCGGGGTCTACGGCGTCGTCGAGACCTGGGGTGAGTCGCTCTTCGACCGGGGCAGCCACTGGGCCCTCGGGCTCCGCACCAACCTGGCGTTCTCGCTGGTGTCGGTGATCTTCGGGATCATCCTGATGATCGGGGCGTCCCGGCGCAGCAACCTCGGCCACTACATGAACCTGACCGCCGGGGTGGTCTTCATGGTCACCGGGGTGCTGATGATGAGCGTGCTCCAGACCAGCGCGAACTTCCTCAACTTCTCGATGTCCACGGTGATCGTGTCGCTGCTGTTCGGGCTGCTGCTGCTCGCCACCGGCCTCTACGACAAGGTCGGCCCGGACGAGCACGCCGCCGTGGAGGCCCGGCACCGCCGGCCCACCGTCTCCGGCAACCACTGACCGGGCCTCACTCGCCCCGGACGGCGATCAGGCCGGGCGTCGCCTCCAGGTGCGACAGCCCGTTCCAGGCCAGGTTGACCAGGTGCGCGGCGACCGTCTCCTTGCCCGGCTCGCGCACCTCCAGCCACCACCGGCCAGCCAACGCCACCATCCCCACCAGTGCCTGCGAATAGAGCTCGGCCAGCTTCGGGTCGTAACCCCGGGCCGAGAACTCGGCGCCCAGGATGTGCTCGACCCGGTGCGCCACGTCGTTCATCACGCTGCTGAAGCTGCCCGCCGCCGACATCACCGGCGACTCCCGGACCAGCACCCGGAAGCCGCTGGTCTCCTCCTCGATGTAGCCGAGCAGGGCCGTTGCCGCCTGCTCCAGCAGCTCGCGCGGATGCCCGGCGGTCAGCGCGGTGGCGATCCGGTCCAGCAGGGCGCGCACCTCCCGGTCCACCACCACGGCGTACAGGCCCTCCTTGCCGCCGAAGTGCTCGTAGACCACCGGCTTGGAGACCCGGGCCCGGGCGGCGACCTCCTCGATGGAGGTGGCGTCGAAACCGCGCTCGGCGAAGAGCTGACGGGCGATCGCGATGAGCTGCTCGCGGCGTTGGCCGGCGGACATGCGTACCCGGGGGGTGGGTTTGCCGGCCGGGGTGCGCCGACGGGCACCCTCCGTCTCGCCGTGCCGCCCGGCGTTCGCCCCGCTGCGCTCCGTCACCCGACCATCCTGCCAGGTTCCCCGGGCCGCGGAACGCCCATCGGCGTCGTACGCCTGTCCTAATCTGCGGTCATGGCCGAGGTGGACGGGGACGAGGTGCGGCGACTTCGCGCGGAGGGAGGGCTCTCGGTGGCGCAGATTCGGGAACGGACCGGCCTTGGACGCAACCGCGTACAGGAGTTGCTGCGGGGTGTCCCGCCGCCGGAGTTGACCCGCCGGCCGACGGCCAAGGATGAGCTGCGGGCCGAGGCGCTGAAGCTGCGCGCGCAGGGTGGCACCGTGCCCGACATCGCGGACCGTCTCGGGGTGGCGCGGTCCACGGCCTATCTGTGGGTGCGGCACGTGCCGCTGGAGGCCGACCCGGCGGTCGTCCGGGCGCCGGGTGCCTCGTGGTGGAGGTGCCGAGATCGAGGCCGCTGTATTGGCGGATGGAGGGGACGGTGCGGGGAATGGCCGGTGGAGATCCCGACCGGGAACGGTAAGGTGTAGTCAGCCACCAGCGGGTGCTTTTTGCCCGTTTTCGACCTTCCCGGGTCGTCTAATGGCAGGACGTCAGGTTTTGGTCCTGATTATAGGGGTTCGAATCCTCTCCCGGGAGCTTCTGCGATCTGTCCCTCGTCGCCTGGTTAGCATGGCCGCGAGACTGTCCGCCTTCCCGACGGGAGCATGCGTCGTGTCCCAGCCCCACCTCCGCACCGTCGTCGTGCTCGCCGCCGGTGAGGGCAAGCGGATGAAGTCCGACCTGCCCAAGGTGCTGCACCCGATGCTCGGCCGGACCCTGATCGGCCACGTGCTGACCGCCGCCGCCCCGGTGGGCGCCGAGCGCACCGTCGTGGTGGTGGGCCACCGCGCCGAGCAGGTCCGTGAGCACCTGTCCGAGGTCGCCCCGCAGGCCACCCCGGTGCTCCAGGAGCGGCAGCTCGGCACCGGCCACGCGGTCCGGATCGCGCTGGAAGCCGTACCGGACGCGACCGGCACGGTGGTGGTGCTCAACGGCGACGTGCCGCTGCTGCGCGCCGAGACGGTCGCCGCGCTGGTCGAGGCGCACGAGGGGGCCGGCGCGGCGGCGACCGTGCTGGCCGCCGCGGTGCCGGACCCGACCGGCCTGGGGCGGATCGTCCGGGACGGCGCCGGCCGGCTGGAGCGGATCGTCGAGGAGCGGGACGCCACCCCCGCGCAGCGCGAGCTGCGCGAGATCAACGCCGGCATCTACGCCTTCGACCTGGTCCGGCTGCGCGAGGCGCTGGGCAAGCTCTCCACCGACAACGACCAGGGCGAGGAATACCTCACCGACGTCTTCGAGCTGTTCGCCTCGGCGGGCGAGCCGGTTGCGGTGCACGTCGCGGCCGACCACACCGAGACGCTGGGCTGCAACGACCGGGTGGAGCTGGCCGGCCTGCGCCGGCTGCTGCGCGACCGGGTCAACGAGGCGTGGATGCGGACCGGGGTGACCGTGCTGGACCCGGCGACCACCTGGATCGACGTGACCGCCACCGTCGAGCGGGACGCGGTGATCGACCAGAACACCCAGCTCCAGGGCGCCACCGTGGTCGGCGCCGGCGCGCTCGTCGGCCCGGACACCACGCTGATCGACACCACGGTCGGCGAGGGCGCCAGCGTGGTCCGCAGCCACGCGGTGGGCGCCGAGGTCGGCCCGCAGGCCACCGTCGGCCCGTACGCGTACCTGCGGCCGGAGTCGCGGCTGGGGCGCAAGGCCAAGGTCGGCACGTTCGTGGAGACCAAGAAGGCCACCATCGGCGAGGGTTCCAAGGTGCCGCACCTGTCGTACGTGGGGGACGCCACGATCGGCGAGCACAGCAACATCGGCGCCGCCACGGTCTTCGTCAACTACGACGGGGTGTCCAAGCACCACACCACCATCGGCAGTCACGCCCGTACCGGCGCCGACAACATGTTCGTGGCGCCGGTGGAGGTGGGCGACGGGGCGTACACCGCGGCCGGCTCGGTGATCATCGCGGACGTGCCGCCGGGCGCGATGGCGGTGGCCCGGGGTCAGCAGCGCAACGTCGACGGTTGGGTGCTGCGCAAGCGGGCCGGAACGGCGGCGGCCGAGGCGGCCCGGCGGGCCCGCGAGGGTGCGTCGGATTCCGGTGCCACCGCAAGCGAAGGTGACTGAATCCACGGGGGTGCGGAGGCGCTGGGTGGACCGGTGAACCCGGGGCATACTGCAACCGAATAGTCCCCGGCTCCACCGCCGCCGGGAACCACCGACACACGGGAGCAGACGGGCCCATGGGCAGCATCGTCGCCGAAAACCGCAAGAGCCTGATGCTCTTCTCCGGACGAGGGTTTCCGGAGCTGGCGAAGGAGATCGGTGAGGTGCTCGGCGTCGCGCCGACGCCGGCCGACGCCTACGAGTTCGCCAACGGTGAGATCTTCGTGCGGTTCAAGGACTCGGTACGCGGTTCCGACGCGTTCGTGGTCCAGTCGGTCACGCACGGCGTCAACACCTGGGTCATGGAGACCCTGATCATGATCGACGCGCTGAAGCGGGGCTCCGCCAAGCGGATCACCGTGGTCCTGCCGTTCTACCCGTACGCCCGGCAGGACAAGAAGCACCGCGGCCGGGAGCCGATCTCGGCCCGCCTAGTGGCCGACCTGCTGAAGACGGCCGGGGCGAACCGGATCCTCACGGTCGACCTGCACACCGCGCAGATCCAGGGCTTCTTCGACGGCCCGGTGGACCACCTCTTCGCGATGGACATCCTCGCCGAGTACGTCGAGCGCAAGTACGCGGGCCGGCCGATGACGGTGGTGGCGCCGGACTCGGGTCGGGTGCGGGTGGCCGAGCGCTGGACCGACCGGCTGGGCGGCTGCCCGCTGGCGTTCATCCACAAGACCCGGGACCCGCTGAAGCCGAACCAGGTGGTGGCGAACCGGGTGGTCGGTGACGTCGAGGGCCGGGTCTGCCTGATCGTCGACGACATGATCGACACCGGTGGCACGATCACCAAGGCCGCGGACATCCTCAAGGAGCAGGGCGCGGCGGAGATCGTGGTGGCCTCCACCCACGCGCTGCTGTCGGACCCGGCGACCGAGCGGCTGAAGAACAGCCCGATCAGCGAGGTGGTGGTGACCAACACGCTGCCGCTGCCGCCGGAGAAGCAGCTCGACAAGCTCACCGTGCTGTCGATCGCCCCGCTGCTGGCCCGGGCCATCCGGGAGGTCTTCGACGACGGTTCGGTGACCACCCTGTTCGGCGGTCTGAGCTGAGCCTTCCCACCCCCGGTCCGGTCTGCCCGGCCGGGGGTGGACCCTTTTCCGGCGGGGAGGTTTGGCCGCCGGTCGGCAGGGGTAATGGGCCGGCCAATCGGGGATACGGGTACTGCTGCGAGGGGTCGATTCGGCTCGGGTAGACTGGTGCGGTTGCCACGGCGAGGGTGCCCGGCGGGCCGCTGAAAAGCGCCGCACGGAGGCGCCGTCATCGACGCGGTGCTCCGGGCAGTCGTTGAGACGTAGAGCCCCTGCGAGCCCCTCGCCCAGCACCGCCAGACGACAAAGCCGCCGCAGCGAAAGTATCAGGAGTTTCCCCGTGTCCGAGGTAAAGATCAGCGCCGAGCCCCGTACCGAGTTCGGCAAGGGTGGTGCCCGTCGTACCCGCCGGGCCGGCAAGGTGCCCGCCGTGCTTTACGGTCACGGCGAGAAGCCCAAGCACATCGCCCTCCCGGCCCGCGAGTTCGCCGCCGCCATCCGTAACGGTGGCGCCAACCAGCTCCTCGCCATCGAGGTCAGCGACGGCACCCAGGTGCTGGCGCTGCCGAAGGCGATCCAGCGCGACCCGATCAAGGACACCTTCGAGCACGTCGACCTGATCCTGGTCCGCCGGGGCGAGAAGGTCACCGTCGAGGTCCCGGTCCAGCTGACCGGCGAGGCTGCCCGCGACACCCTGATCGTGCACGACCACGACACCCTGTCGGTGGTCGCCGACGCCACCAAGGTGCCGGACCACCTGGAGGCCTCGATCGAGGGCCTGGAGGCCGGCAACCAGGTCACCGCCGCCGACGTGGAGCTGCCGGCCGGCGTCGAGCTGGCCACCGACCCGGAGACCCCGGTCGCCGCGGTGACCGCCGCCCCGACCGCCGAGCAGCTCGAGGCGACGCTGCCCGAGGTCGAGACCGCCGACGAGGAGGCCGAGGCCGGCGTCGGCGAGGAGACCGCCGAGTCGTCCGAGGGCGCCGAGGCCGGCGAGCCGGCCGCCGCCGGTGGCGAGGAGAGCGCCGAGGCCAAGACCGAGGCCTGATCGGTTCGAGATCGTGTGACAGGCGTCCCCGTACCCCGGGGGCGCCTGTCGTCGTATCGGCGTCGCCCGCCGAAGGCGGGACGGGCGCCGGGCTGACGCGGGAGGGAACGGGCGTGACGGACGAGTCGGGGCCGTGGCTGGTGGTCGGTCTGGGCAACCCGGGCCGGGAGTACGCCGGCAACCGGCACAACGTCGGCTTCATGGTGGCCGACCTGCTGGCCGGTCGGGTGGGCGCCAGGTTCGGGCGGCACAAGCGGGCGGTCGCCGAGGTCGCCGAGGGGCGGCTCGGCTTCGGTGGGCCGCGGCTGGTGCTGGTCAAGCCGTTGACGTACATGAACCTCTCCGGCGGGCCGGTGGCCGCGCTGGCGCAGTTCTACAAGGTGCCGCTCGGCCAGGTGGTCGCGGTCCACGACGAGCTGGACATCCCGTACGGGCAGCTGCGGGTCAAGTGCGGTGGCGGCGAGGGCGGGCACAACGGCCTGCGGTCGATGTCCCGCTCGCTGGCGGGCAAGGACTACGTCCGGGTGCGGTTCGGTGTCGGCCGGCCGCCGGGCCGGCAGGACCCGGCGGACTTCGTGCTGTCGGACTTCGCCGCGGTCGAGCGCAAGGAGTTGGAGTTCCTGGTCGACCGGGCTGCGGACGTGGTGGAGTCGGTGATCACCCGAGGGGTGGAGCCGACCCAGAACGCGTACCACGGGGTGTGAGCCGGGTGGGCCGGCGCGCACGGCGTAGATTGGCCTCTTCTGGCCTGGCGTGGGCGGTGCCGCCCGTGGCTACGTGACGGGAGCAGACTGATGGGCAGTCCACCGATGATCGACGGTGCGTTCGCGCGGTGGCTCGCCGCCCGGGCCGGGCAGGCGCTGCTGGCCCTCCGGGAGGAGCTGGGCTTCGCCGACGGCGGCGCGCTCAAGGCCGCGGGCGACAAGATCTCCCACGACCTGATCCGTACGGAGCTGGCCCGGTGGCGGCCGGGGGACGCGGTGCTCTCCGAGGAGGACGAGGGTTCCCGGCTGGCCTGGGCGGCGGAGGTGAACCCGGACGCGGTGTCCCGGATGACCGCCGACCGGGTCTGGATCATCGACCCGTTGGACGGGACCCGGGAGTTCTCCGAGGAGGGCCGCTCGGACTGGGCGGTGCACGTGGCGCTCTGGGCGCGCAACGCGCCGACCCCGCACGGCCTGGTGGCCGGCGCGGTGGGATTGCCGGCGCAGCACCGGGTGCTGGGCACCGACTACCCGCCCGCGTACCCGCCGATGACGTTGGAGGCGGCGACCTCCGGGGGTGGCCGGGTGATCCGGCTGGCGGCGAGCCGGTCCCGGCCGCCGGTGTTCCTGACGGACCTGGCCGAGGAGGTCGGCGCCCATCTGGTGCCGATGGGTTCGGCGGGCGCGAAGATCGCCGCGGTGATCACCGGCGAGGTCGACGGGTACATCCACGCGGGCGGGCAGTACGAGTGGGACTCGGCCGCCCCGGTCGCTGTGGCGACGGCCACCGGACTGCACGCTTCCCGGATCGACGGTTCTGCGCTGAAATACAACGAGGCCGACCCGCGCCTGCCCGACCTGCTGGTCTGCCGCAAGGATCTCGCCAGTCGGTTGCTTGCAGCGTTGCAGCGGCACGCCGGGTAGCCTGAGTCGCACTTCTTGACGAGTCCGACCGGAAAGGTCTGGAATCCCATGGGTGGTTCCTTGCGAATCGAGCTCCTGTCATGACGGCCCCCGCCGCGTACCGGGTCTCGCACCTCGACGCGCTCGAGGCGGAGAGCATCTTCGTGATGCGTGAGGTGGTCGCCGAGATGGAGCGGCCGGTGCTGCTCTTCTCCGGCGGCAAGGACTCGATCGTGATGCTCCGGCTGGCGCAGAAGGCGTTCGCCCCGGCGAGCATCCCCTTCCCGGTGATGCACGTCGACACCGGGCACAACTTCCCCGAGGTGCTGGAATACCGCGACCAGCGGGTCACCGAGCTGGGCCTCCAGCTGATCGTCGCGAGTGTGCCCGAGGCGCTGTCGAACGGCCTGGTACGCGAGTCCGCCGACGGGATGCGCAACCGGATCCAGACGCCGGTGCTGCTGGACGCGGTGGAGAAGCACCGCTTCGACGCGCTCTTCGGCGGCGCCCGCCGCGACGAGGAGAAGGCCCGGGCCAAGGAGCGGGTGTTCAGCTTCCGCGACGAGTTCGGCCAGTGGGACCCGAAGAACCAGCGGCCGGAGCTCTGGTCGCTCTACAACGGCCGGCACCACCCGGGCGAGTCGATCCGGGTCTTCCCGCTCTCCAACTGGACCGAGCTGGACGTCTGGCACTACATCGCCCGGGAGCGGATCCCGCTGCCGTCGATCTACTACGCGCACGAGCGTGAGGTGATCGAGCGCGAGGGCATGCTCTACGCGGTCAACGAGTTCATCCGCCCCCGGGCGGGCGAGGAGCGGTTCAAGGCCCAGGTGCGGTACCGCACGGTGGGCGACGCCTCCTGCACCGCGGCCGTCCGCTCCGACGCGGACACGGTCGAGAAGGTGATCGAGGAGGTCGCGGCGACCCGGATCACCGAGCGGGGCGCGACCCGCGGCGACGACCGGGTCAGCGAGGCCGCCATGGAGGACCGCAAGCGGGAGGGCTACTTCTGATGAGCGTCGACACCGCGGCTCCGGCCGACTCCGTGCTCCCCGAGGGGCGCCCGATGGACCTGCTCCGGTTCGCCACGGCGGGCAGCGTCGACGACGGCAAGTCGACCCTGATCGGCCGGCTGCTCTACGACACCAAGTCGCTCTTCACCGACCAGCTCGCCGCGGTCGAGGCGGTCAGCGCGGCCCGGGGCGACGAGTACACCAACCTGGCGCTGCTCACCGACGGCCTGCGCGCCGAGCGGGAGCAGGGCATCACCATCGACGTGGCGTACCGCTACTTCGCCACCCCGCGGCGGAAGTTCATCATCGCCGACACCCCCGGGCACATCCAGTACACCCGGAACATGGTCACCGGCGCCTCCACGGCCGACCTGGCGCTGATCCTGGTGGACGCCCGCAAGGGCCTGGTGGAGCAGTCCCGCCGGCACGCCTTCCTCTGCTCGCTGCTGCGGGTGCCGCACCTGGTCCTCTGCGTCAACAAGATGGACCTGGTGGACTGGTCGCAGGAGGTCTTCGAGCGGATCGCCGACGAGTTCACCGCCTTCGCCACGAAGCTGGACGCGCCGGACCTGAGCGTGGTGCCGATCTCGGCGCTGCGCGGCGACAACATCGTCTCCCGGTCGGAGAACATGCCCTGGTACGAGGGGCCGTCGCTGCTGCACCACCTGGAGCGGGTGCACATCGCCTCCGACCGCAACCTGGTCGACGTCCGGTTCCCGGTGCAGTACGTCATCCGCCCGCAGTCCACCACCGTCACCGACTACCGGGGCTACGCCGGTCAGGTGGCCTCGGGCGTGCTGAAGCCCGGCGACGAGGTGATGGCGTTGCCGTCCGGCTTCACCAGCCGGATCGCCGCGGTGGAAACCGCCGACGGGCCGGTGGACGAGGCGTTCCCGCCGATGTCGGTCACCGTACGGCTCGCCGACGAGATCGACATCTCCCGGGGCGACATGATCTGCCGGCCGAACAACGCCCCGGCGGTGACGCAGGACGTCGAGGCGATGGTCTGCTGGATGGACGAGAGCCGGCCGCTGCAGGTGGGCGGGAAGTACGCGATCAAGCACACCACCCGGTCGGCGCGGGCGATCGTGCGTGGCCTGCACTACCGGCTGGACATCAACACCCTGCACCGGGACGAGTCGGCCACCGAGTTGAAGCTCAACGAGATCGGCCGGGTGCGGCTGCGGACCACCGTGCCGCTGCTCGCCGACGAGTACCGCCGCAACCGGACGACCGGTGGGTTCGTGATCATCGACGAGACCACCAACCGGACGGTCGCCGCCGGCATGATCGTCGACACCGCCTGACCGGCTCCAGGTGTCAGGAAGGGCCCCCTGCCATACGCGAAGCGTTGACAGGGGGCCCTTCCTTTCACCCCAGGCGGGTGACGCCGCCGACGGGCAGGACGGTGAAGTGGCCGGGGGCGGCGAAGCCACGCTCGGCGTACGCGCTGGTCACGGCGGCGCCGACCGCGTCGGCGGCGGCCGCCTCGACCAGGGCGAGGACGCAGCCGCCGAAGCCGCCGCCGGTCATCCGCGCACCCAGGGCGCCCGCGGCCAGCGCCGCCTCGACGGCGGTGTCGATCTCCGGGACGGTGATCTCGAAGTCGTCCCGCATCGAGGCGTGCGAGGCGGTCAGCAGCGGGCCGATCTCGCGTACCCGGCCGGCGCGGAGCAGTTCGACGGTGTCCAGGACCCGCTGGTCCTCGGTGACCACGTGCCGCACCCGGCGTCGGGTCTCCGGGTCGTCGAGGCGGTCCAGTCTCGCGTCGAGCCCGGCCGCGTCGACGTCGCGCAGCGCGGGCACCCCGAGCAGTTCGGCGGCCCGCTCGCAGGACTTCCGGCGGGCCGCGTACTCGCCGTCGACGTGCCGGTGCGGGGCCCGGCTGTCCACCACCAGCACGGCCAGCCCGGCCGCGTCCAGGTCGAACGGGATCTGCTCGACGGCCTCGGAGCGGCAGTCCAGGAAGAGGGCGTGCCCCTCCCGGCACCGGATGACGGCGGACTGGTCCATGATCCCGGTCGGGGCGCCGACGTAGGCGTTCTCGGCCCGCTGCGCCAGCCGGGGCTGCCGGTCGGCGGGCAGGTCCAGCCCGCCCAGGTCGACCAGGGCGGCGAGCACCGCCGCCTCCAGCGCCGCCGAGGAGGACAGCCCGGAGCCGAGCGGCACGTCCGAGGCGAGCGCGATCCGGGCGCCCGGCACCGCGTACCCGGCCTCGCGCAGCGCCCAGACCACCCCGGCCACGTACCCGCCCCAGCCGGTGACCCGGCCGGGCTCGTCGACGTCGGCGCCGCCGAAGGAGATCCGCTCGCCGGAGAGCTCCGACCAGACCTCCCACCGCTCGGCGTCGAGGCGGTCGGCGGCGGCGACCGTACGCCGCGGCAGGGCGAAGGGCAGCACGAAGCCGTCGTTGTAGTCGGTGTGCTCGCCGATCAGGTTCGCCCGGCCGGGAGCCGCCCAGCGGCCGGCGGGCTCGTCGGCGTACTCCTGCCGGAAGCCGGCGGCGGCGCGGGCCGCGACGTCCCCGGCCGGCTGGCCCGCGCTCACCGCTGCTCCAGGATGTGGGTGCGGTAGAAGGCCCAGGCGTCGCCGACCATGTCGTGCAGGGTCGGCTTCTCCGGCACCCAGCCCAGCTCCTCGCGGGCCAGCGCCGAGGAGGCGACCAGCTCGGCGGGGTCGCCCTCGCGGCGCGGCGCCGTCTCGACCGGCACCGGCTCCCCGGTGACCTCGCGGACCACCTCGACCACCTGCCGGTTGGTGAAGCCGTTGCCGTTGCCGAGGTTGTAGATGCGGTGCCGGCCGGGCACGGCGGCGGTGAGCGCGAGCAGGTGCGCCCGGGCCAGGTCCACCACGTGGATGTAGTCGCGGACGCAGGTGCCGTCGACGGTGGGGTAGTCGTCGCCGAAGATCTGGAGCTTGTCCCGCCGGCCGGCGGCGACCTCCAGGGCGATCGGGATCAGGTGCGTCTCCGGGTCGTGCCGCTCGCCGATGGCCAGGTCACCGCGGAGGTACGCGCCGGCCACGTTGAAGTAGCGCAGCGACACGGCGGCCAGGTCGTGCCCGATCGCCTCGGAGGTCAGCGCCATGTCGACGGCGAGCTTGGTGGCCCCGTACGTGTTGGTGGGGGCCTTGACGGCGGTCTCCGGGATGGGCAGCTCCAGCGGGTTGCCGTAGACGGCGGCGGTGGAGGAGAAGACCAGCCGGGGCACCCCGGCGGCCCGTACGGCGTCGATCAGCGCGAGCGAGCCGACGGTGTTGTTCCGCCAGTACAGCTCGGGCCTGACCATCGACTCGCCGGCGGCGATGAGGGCGGCGAAGTGCAGCACGCCGTCGAAGCCGGCGTCCGGGGTGAGGACCTGGGCCGCCTCGTGGATCGGCAGGTCGACGTGGGTCGCCTCCGGGGCGAGGGCCGCCCGGTGCCCGGTCCGCAGGTCGTCGAGGACGGTCACGTCGTGGCCGTTGTCGAGCAGCATCCGGGCCACCACGCTGCCGATGTACCCGGCGCCACCGGTGACGAGCAGTTTCACGTCGGGTTCCTCCAGCCTGGGGGGTCACTTCCGGTGATCATCGTACGGCCGGGCGGGGTTGTCGGCCCGTCGTCGGCGCCTCCCCATTCCATCATGAAACAACGCGATCAAACAGACCCGAACATGGTGGCCCTGATCCCCGTGTCCGCCGGTGCGGCGGGCCCCCGGTGTCTACCATCGCTGTCATGCGGGAAGCGGGTCATCCCGGCCCCCGGCGGCGACCACCGGGGCGGCCGCGCCGCGAGCCGGGCCGGGTCGCCCGGACCATCGCCCGGATCGTCGTACGCGCCGCCGACGGCGCCACCCGACTGGTCACAGACCTGCTCGGCGCCAGCCCGGCCGCCGGCCGGGAACGGATCAGCGAGGCGGAGCTGCGCGACCTGGTCGCCGCGAACACCCTGCTCGACCCGGTCGAACGGCGGATCATCGACGAGGTGCTGGAGGCCGGCGCCAGCCTGGTCCGCGAGGTGATGATGCCCCGCACCGAGGTGGTCTTCCTGGCCGCCGACCTCACCGTCGCCGAGGCGGCCCGGCTGGTCCGCGCCGAGACCCACACCCGCTACCCGGTGGTGGACGGCACCCACGACGACGTGCTGGGCTTCGTCCACCTGCGCGACGTGCTGCTGCGCCCCGACGGCGATCCGCGGGCGACCGTGCGGGAGCTGACTCGGGAGGTCAAGCGGCTGCCCGGCAGCAAGCGGGTGCTCGCCGCGCTGCACGAGATGCGCCGCGAGGGCCACCACCTCGCCGTGGTGGTCGACGAGTACGGCGGCACGGCGGGCATCGTCACCTGCGAGGACCTGGTCGAGGAGCTGGTCGGCGAGATCCGCGACGAGTACGACAGCCCGTCCGAACCGGTGCTCGCCGGGCTGCCCGCAGTGGTGGACGGCCGGCTCAACCTCGCCGACTTCGCCGAGCGCACCGGCGTCCCGCTCCCCGCCGGCCCGTACGAGACGGTCGGCGGCTACGTGATGGCGGCGCTCGGCCGGCTGCCGGTCGCCGGCGACGAGGTGCCGGTGCCCGGTCACCCCACCGCCCCCGGGCCCGGTGACGAGGACGGCTGGCTGCTGCGGGTGCTCGCCCTGGACGGGCGCCGGGTGTCCCGGCTCGCGGTCTCCGTCGCGCGCCTACCCGGGCAGCGGCGGGAGGCGACCGGACCGCCCGGGATCCGCGAGGCCGCCGGCCCGACGCGGCCGGTCGGGAGCCGACCCGCCGGCCCGTCATGACGTACGCCCGGTCCTCCTGACAGAATTGCCGCCATGTCCGACGTACCCGCCCGCCCCCGCGTCTTCTCCGGCATCCAGCCGACGGCCGATTCGTTCCACCTCGGCAACTACCTGGGCGCGGTGCGGCACTGGGTGGCCCTTCAGGACAGCCACGACGCGTTCTACTGCGTGGTCGACCTGCACGCGATCACCGCCGGACACGACCCCAAGGTGCTCCGGCAGCGGTCCCGGGTGGCCGCCGCCCAGCTCTTCGCGGTCGGCCTCGACCCCGAGCGCAGCACCCTCTTCGTCCAGTCCCAGGTGCCCGAGCACCCGCAGCTGGCCTGGGTGCTCGGCTGCATCACCGGCTTCGGCGAGGCCAGCCGGATGACCCAGTTCAAGGACAAGTCGCAGAAGCAGGGCAGCGAGCGGGCCAGCGTCGGCCTGTTCACGTACCCGGTCCTCCAGGCCGCCGACATTCTGCTCTACCAGGCCAACGCGGTTCCGGTCGGCGAGGACCAGCGCCAGCACCTGGAGCTCTCCCGCGACCTGGCGCAGCGGTTCAACTCGCTGTTCGGCGCCACCTTCACGGTGCCGGCGCCGCACATCGTCAAGGACACCGCGAAGATCACCGACCTCCAGGACCCGACGGCGAAGATGTCGAAGTCGTCCTCCTCGCCGGCCGGCATCATCGACCTGCTGGAGGATCCGGCCCGCTCGGCCAGGAAGATCCGTTCCGCGGTCACCGACACCGGCCGGGAGATCGTCTTCGACGCCGAGACCAAGCCGGGTGTCTCCAACCTGCTGACCATCTACTCGGCGCTCTCCGGCCGGAGCATCGACGACCTGGTCGCCGCGTACGACGGCAAGGGCTACGGCGACCTCAAGAAGGACCTCGGCGAGGTGGTCCGGGAGTTCGTCACCCCGATCCAGGAGCGCACCCGCGCCTACCTTGACGACCCCGCCCAGTTGGACAAGCTGCTCGCCGCCGGCGCGGAGAAGGCCCGGGCGGTCGCCGCGCCCACCCTGCACCAGGTCTACGAGCGGGTGGGTTTCCTCCCGCCGGTGCGCTTCGAGTAGCGGCCCGGGCGACGGAGACGGGTGGAGCAGTCGGTGGCCGGAGGGGTGGCGCGGAGCGTGGATCGCAGGGACGGGGAGCCGTCGCACGGCGACACCATCCAGATCGGGATCGCGGTGGACATCCCCGAGCCGTGGGGCGCGCTGCTCACCCAGCGGCGGATCGAGGCCGGTGACCCGCAGGCCGTACCGGCGCACGTGACGCTGCTCGGGCCGACCGAGATCCCGGTCGCCGCGCTGCCGGCCGTCGAGGCGCACCTGGACCGGGTGGCGACCGCGCACCTGCCGTTCGCGCTGCACCTGCGCGGGACGGGCACCTTCCGGCCGGTGACCCAGGTGGTCTTCGTGACGGTCGCGGCGGGGATCAGCGAGTGCGAGCTGCTGGCCGCGGCGATCAACGCGGCCCCCGAGCTGCACCGCGAGGCCCGCTTCCCGTACCACCCGCACGTCACCGTCGCGCAGGACGTCGCGCCGGAGGCGCTGGACAGGGTGTACGAGGACCTGGCCGACTTCTCCGCCATCTTCGAGGTGGAGGCGTTCACCCTCTTCTCGCACAGTGGGCAGGCCCGGTGGCAGCCCCGCCGGGACTTCCGGCTCGGCGGCTGAGCTGAGCGCGCCCGGCCACCGTCGAGTCGAGAGATCGGCGAGGATGACGTCGTGAACGTGATCGGCCGCATCGAGGCGGGCCTGGGCCGCCAGATCGACGTGGCCCGCGGCCGGTTGCCCGCGTTCGACCACCTGTGGCGGGCCGGCACCCTCTACGGGGACGTGCTCGGCGGGCGGCTCGCGGCGGCGATCGCGTACTACGGCTTCTTCGCGGTGTTCGCGCTGGCGTTGGTCGCGTACTGGGTCTTCGGGGCGATCCTCCAGGACAACGACGACGTCAGCGCGGCGGCGGCCGACTTCCTGAAGGCGAACCTGCCGTTCCTCGACCCGCAGCAGATCGCCCAGAGCAGCAGCACCGTCGGGGTGGTCGGTCTGGTCATCCTGGTCTTCACCGGCGTCGGCTGGGTGGAGGCGATCCGCTCCTCCCAGCGGCTGATGTACGGCTTCAACCAGCAGCCCGGCAACCTGGTGATCCGCCGGCTGGTGGATCTTGGGGTGCTGCTGCTGGTCTTCGTGATGCTCGGCGTCTCGGTGGCCGCCGTCGACGCGCTGGAGTCGCTGCTGCGGTTCCTGCTGCGCAGCACCGGCTCGGTGGGGCTGACCACGATCAGCGCGGTGCTCAGCGTGCTGGTCAACGCGGTGCTCGCCACGGCGTTGCTGGTGGCGGTGCCGCGGCTGCGGATGAGCCGGCGCCGGCTGCGGCCGGTGGTCCTGGTGGTGGCCGTCGGGATCACCCTGCTGAACACGGTGGGGCGCTACTACGTGGTGCGGACCGAGCGGAACCCGGCGTACACCGTGGTGGCGACCGCGGTCGGTCTGCTGCTCTACCTGTACCTGCTCAACCAGTTGGTGCTCTTCGGCGCCGCGCTCGCCGCCACCAGCCCGTACGGCCGGGTGGTGGACCTGGCGGAGGGCGGCGCCGCGCGGGAGGTGGACGTGGAGGTCGACGACGAGAGCGACCCCGGTACGCCGGGCGGGGCGGGCTGACGTGCGGATCGTGATCGAGGCCGACTCGGTGCTGCCCCCGTACGAGCAGGTGCGCTCGCAGCTCGCCGAGCAGGTGGGCGACGGCCGGTTGCCGGTCGGTACCCGGCTGCCCCCGGTCCGGCAGCTCGCCGCCGAGCTGGGGCTGGCGGTGAACACGGTGGCGCGGGCCTACCGGGAACTGGAGGCGGCCGGGCTGGTCGAGACCAGGGGCCGGCACGGGACGGTGGTGGCCCCGGGCCGGGACGACGCCACCGACCGGCTGCACGCCGCCGCCACCGCGTACGCGGCCGAGGCGCTCCGGTTGGGCGTGCCGGCGGATCGGGCGCTGGCGTTGGTCCGGGCCGCGCTGGCCGCCGCCCGACCGGGGTGACCCGGCGGGCCGTACGGCCGGAGTGACCCGATCCCGACAGCCGAAGGAAAAGATGAATAGGGCAAATGCCACCCGGTGCGCTGGACCGACCGACCATGATGATCCCGTGGGCGCTCTCGTGACGTTGGACCTGCCGGACGACTCCCCGATGCTCGGCCTGCCGTGGATCATCACCTTCGGGCCGCTGGGCGACGCCGACGAGTGGGAGCCGGTCGTCTGCGGGCCGTACGAGCGGCCGCACGCGCTGGCCCTGGCCGAGGCGGTGGTGGCCGAGGAGCAGTTGATGGCGGTGGTCGAGCCGCTGCTGCCGGCGCTGTCGGCGGAGGAGATCCGGGGCGAGATCGCGGCGGCGCAGATCGCCGCCGAGGACGAGGCCGCCCGGGTCGACGAGTCCGACCTCTACGGCGACTTCGAGGACGTCATCGACGAGGAGTTGGAGCGGGCCGCCGAGCAGGAGCCGGTGCCGCAGCCACTGCCCGCGCCGAGCCGGGACGAGCTGCGGGCCGGCTTCGCCCGGATCGCCAAGCTGCTCACCACCCGCGAGGGCTGAGGTCGGTCGCCCCTGCGGCCCGCCGCTCGTGTGGCTGGTCGCCCGCTCGTGTCGGCGGTTTCGCTGCGTCGCCGATCTCCGTCACCGATGGTCACACGTGACTTTGCCTACCCAGCGTGGCCACGCAGGCCGGGACGACGTCGGTCCTCCCCAGCCTTTGCTCTGCTGCCGCATACGCACCACGTCCCTGACCAGCAGCTCTGCTGCGACTCGCGATGAACCGGCGCCTACTGCGGGTTACTGATGCGTGGGGGCGAGCAGAGCAAAGGGAGCGCGGGGTGGGAGAGGAAGGGCCGCGTCGAACACGAAGAGTGGTGGCGGCGCGCGAGGGGCACGTCAGGGCCGCCGGGGCGGCCCCAGCCGAGCCGCCGGTTCGGCACACCCGGCCCGTGACCCACACATGCGGCGGGCGGGCGGCGGAGAGTCCGGGATGGACGCCGGCGCCCCGGGACGGATCCCGAGGCGCCGGCGCCACCTCACCCCCCACCACAAGGGGTCGGTTGCCCAGCCGCCCGTCGGCGCGGAGCACAACGGACGACCAGGTCGTCAGCGGGTTACCCGGCTCAGCGCCGTTCGAACCACGCAGCTGCGTCCACCGGCAGGACGTGACCCTCGCCCCGCTCGGTGAGATCGGCGCTGGCCACGACCGGCTGGCCGTAGCCGTCGATCGTCACCTCCGCGCCGCTGAGGTTGACCACGCAGGTCAGCACGGCCGGGCCGGCCGCACGGCTGAAGGCCAGCACGCCGGGCTCGGTCTCCAGCCAGACCACGCCACCGGCGGTGCCGGCCAGCGCCGGGTGTTCGTGTCGGGCCCGCAGCGCGGCGCGGTAGAGCTCCAGCGTGGAGCCGGGCACGCCGGTCTGGGCGGCGACCGAGAGGCCACGCCAGGTCGCCGGGGCCGGCAGCCAGCTCAGCTCGCTGCCCTCCGGGCCGAAGCCGTACGGGGCCAGCTCGCCGCTCCACGGGATCGGCACCCGGCAGCCGTCGCGGCTCTCCCCGGTACGCAGGAACGACGGGTCCTGGCGCAGCTCGTCGGGGAGGTCCAGCACCTCCGGCAGGCCCAGCTCCTCGCCCTGGTAGACGTACGCGGCACCGGGCAGGGCCAGCATGAGCAGGGCGGCGGCCCGGGCGCGGCGCAGGCCGACCTCGCCGTCGCCGTACCGGGTGACGTGCCGCTGCCGGTCGTGGTTGGAGAGCACCCAGGTGGTGGGCGCGCCGACGATGGTCGACTCGGCGAGCGCGGTGTCGATCACCTTGCGGAACGAGTCGGCCGACCAGGTGGCGTCGAGGAAGTCGAAGCTGAACGCCTGGTGCAGCTCGTCCGCGCCGATGTAGCGGGCCAGCCGCTGCGGGGTCTCCGCCCACGCCTCGGCCACGGCCATCCGGCCGCCGGGGTAGCTGTCCAGGATCGGCCGCCAGGCGCGGTAGATCTCGTGCACCTCGTCCTGGTCGAAGTACGGCAGCCGGCCCTTGCCGAGCAGCTCCGACTGGCGCTGCCCGGTGGTCATCGAGTTGAAGCCGACGTCCGGCAGCCCCTCGGCCTTGATCATGCCGTGCGCCACGTCGATCCGGAATCCGTCCACGCCCCGGTCGAGCCAGAAGCGCAGGACGTCCTCGAACTCGGCGCGTACCTCGGGGTGGCGCCAGTTCAGGTCCGGCTGAGCCGGGTCGAACAGGTGCATGTACCACTGGCCGTCGGGGAGCCGGGTCCAGGCGGGGCCGCCGAAGATGCTCTCCCAGTCGTTCGGCGGCAGCTCACCGGTCTCGCCCCTGCCGTCGGCGAAGAGGTACCGCGCCCGCTCCGGCGAGCCGGGGGCGGCGGCCAGCGCGGCGGTGAACCACGGGTGGGCGCTGGAGGTGTGGTTCGGCACCAGGTCGACGATGATCCGCAGGCCGAGCGCGTGCGCGTCGGTGATCATGGCGTCGAAGTCGGTGAGCGAGCCGAAGAGCGGGTCCACGTCGCGGTAGTCGGCGACGTCGTAGCCGGCGTCGATCTGCGGCGAGGTGTAGAACGGGGTCAGCCAGAGCGCGTCCACCCCGAGGTCACGCAGGTAGGGCAGGCGCTCCCGGATGCCGGGGATGTCGCCCACGCCGTCGCCGTTGGCGTCGGCGAAGCTGCGGACGTAGACCTGGTAGACGACCGCGGAACGCCACCAGTCGTCGTCGGAGGTCAGCGGCTCAGGGGTGGTGGCGGTCATCGGTGACGATCCCCGTTCTGTGGCGCGGGACGGCGGCGCCCCGGCGGGCGCTGATGTGAAAGCAGAATGCCGCCCCAGCGCTGCAAGAGTCAAGCAGCTCTTGCGCAAGAAATGACGTCGGTTGCCCGCGGCGAGGGCAAACTCACGCCGGTACGGCGACCGCGGGTAGGGCCGGACGCTGCCGGCCGGACGCCTTGCCGGCCACCGGCGACGCCGGGCGGACCACCGCCGTCGAGCCGCGGACCACCAGCTCCGGACGGAACAGGTACTCCGAGTGCGGCGCCGGGTGCCCGTTGATCTCGTCGACCAGGGCGCGTACCGCCGCCACCGCCATCGCCGCCACCGGCTGGCGAACAGTCGTCAACGGCGGGTCGGTGAAGGCCATCAGCGGGGAGTCGTCGTACCCGACCACGGAGAGCTCGCCGGGGACCGAGAGGCCGCGCTGCCGGGCCGCCCGGATCGCGCCGAGGGCCATCAGGTCCGACCCGCAGACGATGCCGGTGACCCCGCGGTCCAGCAGGCGCCCGGCGGCGGCCTCGCCGCCCTCCACGCCGAAGAGCGAGAGCTCGGCCAGCGGGTCGAGGTCGGCCTCGGCGACCCCGGCCAGCCGGGTCATCGCCGAACGCCAGCCGGCGACCTTGCGCTGCACCGGGACGAACCGGTCCGGGCCGGTGATCAGGCCGATCCGCCGGTGCCCGAGCGCCACCAGGTGGGCGACGGCGAGCTCCGCGGACTCCCGGTCGTCGCAGGAGACGAAGGGGGCGGCGATGCCGGGGACGTACCCGTTGATCATGACGACCGGCAGCGGCCGGCCGATCAGCGCCCGGTAGCGGTCGTGGCTGGCCGCGGTGTCGGCGTGCAGGCCGGAGACGAAGACGATCCCGGAGACCTGCCGGTCCAGCAGCATCTCGACGTACTCGTCCTCGGTGACCCCGCCGGGGGTCTGGGTGCACAGCACCGGGGTGAAGCCGCTCTGGGCCAGGGTCGACTCGATCACCTGGGCGAACGCCGGGAAGATCGGGTTCTCCAGCTCCGGGACGACCAGCCCGACCAGCCCGGCGCTGCGCTTGCGCAGCCGGGCGGGGCGTTCGTAGCCGAGAACGTCGAGGGCGGTCAGTACGGCCTGCCGGGTCTCCGGGGCCACTCCGGGGCGGTCGTTGAGCACCCGCGACACCGTGGCCTCGCTGACTTCGGCCTGTTGGGCGATGTCGGATAGTCGAGCGCGCATGGCCGCACTTTAGCCCACCGTCAAGTTCTTGCGTACACTCCTGCAAGCCCTTCCATTCCCTGCAACCTCTTGCTAACGTCCCCGCAACACGCGAGAGCAGCGGCGCGGCACTCTAGCGCCGGTTGGCAAGAACTTACAGAGGTTTTCCACTGGCGGTCCGTCCTTCCCCCGGCGGGTCGCCATGACGACAGGAGTACCGATGCGCATCCGTACCACGGGTGTGGTCGCCGTCCTCGGCCTGGCGCTCGCCGCCTCCGGCTGCGGCAACGGCAGCAGCAGCAGCGACAAGCCGGCCGCCCAGAACTCCGCCACGCCCGCCGCCGCCGGCGGCAAGCTGGTCATCTGGGCCGACGACAAGCGCACGGCCGCCCTCAAGCCGTTCGCCGAGGAGTTCGGCAAGGAGAACGGCGTCAAGGTCGAGGTCCAGGCCGTCTCCAAGGACCTGCAGACCAACTTCGTGACCGCCTCCCAGCAGGGCAGCGGCCCGGACGTCGTGGTCGGCGCGCACGACTGGATCGGCAACCTGGTGCAGAACGGCGCCATCGACCCGGTGCAGCTCGCCGCGGAGCAGAAGAGCGGCTTCAACGAGACCGCCATCAAGGCCGTGACCTTCAACGGCCAGCTCTACGGCGTCCCCTACGCCACCGAGAACGTCGCGCTCATCCGCAACACCGAGCTGGCCCCGCAGGCGCCGAAGACGATCGAGGAGCTGGTCGCCACCGGCAAGCAGCTCAAGGCCCAGAAGAAGGCCAGCGAGATCCTCTGCCTCCAGTCCGGCCAGAACGGCGACGCGTACCACATCTACCCGCTGTACACCTCGGGTGGTGGCTACCTGTTCGGCACCTCGGCCAACGGCGACTACGACCCCAAGGACCTGGGCGTGGGCAAGCCGGAGTCGATCGCGGCCTTCCAGAAGATCGCGAAGCTGGGTGAGAAGGGCGAGGGTGCGCTGAAGCGCTCCATCACCCCGGAGAACTCCATCTCCACCTTCACCAGCAAGAAGTGCGCCTTCCTGGTCTCCGGCCCGTGGGCCATCGCCGACGCCAAGAAGGCCAACATCTCCTACGACATCTCCCCGGTCCCCGGCTTCGCCGGTGGCAAGGAGGCCCAGCCGTTCGTGGGCGTCCAGGCGTTCTACGTCGCCGCCAAGGGCAAGAACAAGGCCCTGGCCCAGGAGTTCGTCTCCAACTACGTGACCAAGCCCGAGCTGGCCGTCGCGCTCTACAAGGCCGAGCCGCGCCCGCCGGCGCTGACCGCCGCCTTCGACCAGGTCAAGGGCGAGGACGCCGACCTGGCCAAGTTCGCCGAGGCCGGCAAGAACGGCCAGGTGCTCCCGGCGATCCCGGCCATGGCCGCGATCTGGGACCCGTTCGGCAAGGCCGAGGCCGCCGTCATCGGTGGCGCCGACCCGGCCAAGACGGTCACCTCGGCCGGCAAGGCCATCCAGGGTCAGATCAAGTAATGAGCACGTCGCTGTCCGGCCCGGGGTCTGCCCAGCAGACCCCGGGCCGGGAGCCCGTTCGCAGCGGGCTCCCGCGCAAGTCCCGTACCGCGCGGAACCACGCGCCGATCACCGCGACCGGCCTCATCGTCAAGGTGATCCTGCTCGGCCTGGTGGCCGGCATCGCGACCTGGGCGGCCTTCCCGCTCATCGAGGCCAAGGAGTGGCTGGGGCTCGGCGTCCTGGCGGTCACCACCGCCGCCCTGCTCTACCTCTACCTCACCCGCCGGCACATCCCGGCCAAGTACCTGGTCCCCGGGACGCTGTTCCTGGTCGCGTTCCAGGTCATCCCGGTGCTCTACACGGCGAGCACCGCCTTCACGAACTTCGGCGACGGCCACCGCGGCACCAAGGACGACGCGATCGTCGCCATCCAGACCTCCTCGGTGAAGCAGGTCCCCGGCTCCACCGAGTACGCCCTGTCGGTCGCCACCAAGGGTGACCCGGCGACCGGCCCGCTGGTCTTCCTGCTCTCCGACCCGAAGACCAAGCAGGTCTACGCGGGCGACGCGGACGGGCTGCGCCAGCTCGACGCCGGCCAGGTCACCGCCAGCAGCCTCACCGGCAGGATCACCGCCGCCGAGGGCTACACGGTGCTGAACATCGGCCAGGCCAGCGTCCGGAGCAAGGACGTCACCTCGCTGATCGTCCCCACCGAGGGCGGGGCCATCCGGTCCACCGGCCTCAGCCGCGCCTACGAGGGCAAGGCGGCCCGGGCGTACGAGGCGGGCTGCGACTGCATCCGGGACGGCGAGAGCGGCAGGACGTGGGCCGCCGACGAGAAGACCGGCTCCTTCGTCGCCGCCGACGGTGAGCGGCTGACCCAGGGCTGGAAGGTCAACGTCGGGCTGAAGAACTTCACCCGGGTGCTGACCGACCCGAACATCTCCGGCCCGTTCTTCGGCACGCTGGCCTGGAACTTCGCCTTCGCGATCGGCTCCACCGGGCTGACCTTCCTGCTCGGCATGGCGATCGCACTGGCCCTGCACTCGCCCCGGATGCGGGGGACCAACCTCTACCGGGTGCTGCTGATCCTGCCGTACGCCATGCCGTCGTTCGCGATGCTGCTGGTCTGGCGGGACATGTTCAACACCGACTTCGGCCTGATCAACAACCTGTTCGGGTTGAACGTCGACTGGTTCGGTGAGGCCTGGTCGGCCCGGATCGCGGTGCTGCTGGTGCAGCTCTGGCTCGGCTACCCGTACATGTTCCTGGTGGCCACCGGCGCGCTCCAGGCCATCCCCCGGGAGCTGACCGAGGCGACCTCGGTCGACGGCGCCACCCCGTGGCAGTCGTTCAAGGCGGTCACCCTGCCGCTGCTGCTGGTGGCGATCTCGCCGCTGCTGATCGCGTCGTTCGCGTACAACTTCAACAACGTCAACGCGATCCTGTTCACCACCGACGGTGGGCCGTTCCCGGCGGACAACCCGCGCAACGGCGCCACCGACCTGCTGATCACGTACACCTACCGGTTGGCCTTCGGCGCCCAGGGCGCCGAGTTCGGCCTGGCGGCGACCGTCTCGATCTTCATCTTCGCGATCGTGGCCATCGTCTCCGCGATCAGCTTCTCCCGGACCCGCAAGCAGGAGGAGGTGTACGCGTGAGCGCGATGAGCACCTACGCCGAGGCGCCCGTGGCCAACCGCAACGCGACGCCGAAGACCAAGAACCGCTGGTTCGCCCAGGTGGGCTGGCGGCACGTGGTCGGGGTGGTGGCCGTGCTGTTCAGCCTCTTCCCGATCGTGTTCGTGATCTCCGCGGCGTTCAACCCGCTGGGCACGCTCTCCTCCACCCAGCTGCTGCCCACCGGGGCGTCGGTCGAGAACTTCCGCAACCTGTTCGACAACACGGCGTTCGGTCACTGGTTCCTCAACTCGCTGCTGCTGGCGGGGGTGGCCTCCTTCGCGTCGATCTTCCTGTCCTCGCTGGCCGCGTACGCGTTCTCCCGGATGCGGTTCGCCGGGCGGCGGGTCGGCCTGCTCGCGCTGCTGCTGATCCAGATGTTCCCGCAGTTCCTGGCCATCGTGGCGATCTTCCTGATCTTCACGACGGTGACCGACCTGTGGCCGAGCATCGGCTTCAACACCCCGTGGGGCCTGTTCCTGCTCTACATGGGTGGCGCGCTGGGGGCGAACACCTGGCTGATGAAGGGCTTCTTCGACACCCTGCCGAAGGAGCTGGACGAGTCGGCCACCATGGACGGCGCCTCGCACGTCCAGGTCTTCTTCCGGATCATGCTGCCGCTGGTGGCGCCGATCCTCGCGGTGACCGGGCTGCTCGCCTTCATCGGCTCGATCAACGAGTTCATCCTCGCCAACGTGTTCCTCACCGAGCCGAACACCAAGACCCTCGCGGTCGGCATGTACGGCCTGGTGGCCGGCGAGCGGAACAACAACTTCGGGATGTTCGCGGCGGGCACCCTGCTCACCGCCATCCCGACGGTGCTGGTGTTCCAGCTCCTCCAGCGCTACATCGTCTCCGGTCTCACCGCCGGAGCGGTCAAAGGATAAACCGGATAGGTGGCCGCTCGCCGTCGAGGGCGAGGCGAGTGGTGCCGCTCCGCGCTGCGGCAAGGGCGTCGGGATGACGTACACCGGAGCAGTTTCGGGTCGTGCCACCGCGGTCGGGAGACCGGCCGCGGTGGGCGACCCCTTTCCACTCCCGTCCGACCGACGCGAAAGGCGCCACCATGGCTCTCCAGCCGCACCACGACGGCTCCGCCACCTACGTCCCCGAGCAGGAACCGGCGCTCGGCCAGCGCGTCCCGGTCTTCGTCCGGGTGCCCGAGGGCGCCGACGTCACCCAGGTCCACGTGCGCACCACCGGGGACGGTGAACCGCACTTCGCCGAGGCCACCGTCGACCACACCAAGGACGGCGACGTCTGGTGGCGGGCCGACGTGCAGGTCCGCAACCCGGTCAGCAACTACCGGTTCATGCTGACCGGGACCACGGGTTACCGCTGGCTCAACGCGGCCGGCCTGGCCGGCCACGACGTGCCGGACAACGGCGACTTCAAGCTGGTCAGCCACGCCCCGCCGCCGGCCTGGACCCGGGACGCGGTGATCTACCAGATCTTCCCCGACCGGTTCGCCCGGTCGGCCGCCGCCGACAACCGCACGCCGCCGGACTGGGCCATCGGATGCGACTGGGACACCCCGGTGATCGGCCGTGGCCCGGAGACGCCGCACCAGTTCTACGGCGGCGACCTGGACGGCATCGCCGAACGGCTGGACCACCTGGACCGGCTCGGGGTGAACACCGTCTACCTCACCCCGATCTTCCCGGCCCGCTCCAACCACCGCTACGACGCGGCCAGCTTCGACACGGTCGACCCGCTGCTCGGCGGGGACGCCGCCCTGGCCCGGCTGGCCGACGCGGTGCACGCCCGGGGTTGGCGGCTGCTCGGCGACATCACCAGCAACCACACCGGCGACGCCCACGAGTGGTTCACCCGGGCGCTGGCCGACCCGCACGCCCCCGAACGGGAGCTGTACTACTTCGACGAGACCGGTGACTACGAGTCCTGGAACGGGGTCCGGTCGCTGCCGAAGCTGAACTGGGGCAGCGCGGAGCTGCGCCGGCGCTTCGCCACCGCCGAGGACTCGCTGCTGCGCCGCTGGCTGCGCCCGCCGTACGGGCTGGACGGCTGGCGGGTCGACGTGGCCAACATGACCGGCCGGCGCGGCGCGGACGCGTACACCCACGAGGTGGCGCGGCTGCTGCGCGAGGTGGTCGCCGGCACCCGCCCGGACGGGCTGCTGCTCGCCGAGCACGGTCACGACCACACCGGTGACCTGGACCGGGACGGCTGGCACGGCACGATGAACTACGTCGGCTTCACCGACCCGATCTGGTCCTGGCTGCGCCACGGCGACCAGCCGGTGCCGAACTTCCTCGGCACCCCGGGCGGGGTACGCCGGCGGGACGCCGAGGCGATCCTGACCACCATGGACACCTACCGGTCGCTGATCTCCTGGCGGTCGTACACCCAGTCGTGGCAGCTGCTCGGCTCGCACGACTCGGCCCGGATCCGGACGGTCGTCGGCGACGCCGCCCGGCAGGAGGTGGCGGCCGGGCTGCTGGCCACCATGCCGGGCACCCCGGTGGTCTTCGCCGGGGACGAGCTGGGGCTCACCGGGGAGAACGGGGAGGGCTCGCGTACCCCGATGCCGTGGCACCGGCCGGAGAGCTGGGACCAGGGCACGTTCGCCGCGTACCGGTCGCTGCTGGCCCTGCGGCGCGCCGAGCCGGCGCTGCGTCACGGCGGCCTGCGCTGGGCGCACGTCGACGCCGACACCCTGGTCTTCCTGCGCGAGGCCCCGACCGGCTCGGTGCTGGTGCTGGCCCGCCGCGCGGCCGGCACCCCGGTCCGCCTGGCCGGCCTGCCGGCCGGGGAGAACGTGTACGGCGGGGCGCCGGCGCTGCGGCCAGACGCCGACGGCGCGGTGACCCTGCCCGGCGACGGTCCCACGTTCCAGATCTGGCGGATGTAAGCAGGGGCCCCCTGTTAACGGATTCCGTTGTACAGGGGCCCCCTCTTAACGCTCCACCTGCCGACGCCGGGGCCGGCAGGTGGAGGTCACGGTCTGAGATCAGCTGGGCGGGGCGGCTACTACAAGTTGTCGTTGATGGGGCAGGATGGCTCCCGTGGAAGCTCTTCGTCTGGTACTCCTCTACGTCCATCTGATCGGGTTCGCGCTGCTGCTCGGCGGCTCGATCGCCCAGTACGTCATCGGCCGGCTGCGGATCAACGCGGCCATGCTCTGGGGCTCGGTGATCGGCCTGCTGACCGGCCTCGGCCTCGCCGCCCCGCTGCGGGACGGCGACGAGCCGGCGCCCGCAAAACTTGTTACCAAGTTGGTGTTCGCGCTGCTGATCTTCGTCATGGTCTTCTTCTCCCGGAAGCGGGAGTCGGTGGCCCGTGGCCACTTCCTCGCGATCATCGGGTTGACGCTGGTCAACGCCGCGGTGGCGGTGTTCTGGCGGTGACCCGCCGAGCTGCGGAAACGGCCCGGTGAACCGGACGTTCGCGACACTCCGCCTACCGTCCTGCACGCCGAAAAGTGATCTGCCCCACGTGAGGGTTACGTAGGGGTAACAGCCATCCAACAGTCGTGCACGATTGGCGGCCGGTGGGTGGGCGCGGGCGTACGCTCCCGTCCGTAACGTGGGAAGCCGGCGGCGCAGCGCAGGCCGGCTCAAGGGCTGCCACCGCAACAGCGCGGTGTGCAATGGGAAGGAGACGTCTTGCGCACTGTGCGTGGGATGCGGATCGCCTCCGCCTTCGTGGCGGGTGGGCTCGTGCTGGGTGCCGCCGCCTGTGGTGAGGCACCCAAGGACGACAACAACGCCGGTGGCAACGGCGGCAAGAAGTTCAGCGCCTGCATGGTGACCGACGTCGGTGGCATCGACGACAAGTCCTTCAACACCTCCGCCTGGGCGGGCCTCAAGGCGGCGAAGGAGGCCAACGACAAGATCGACATCAAGAACGTGCAGTCGAAGGCCGAGGCTGACTACGAGGTCAACCTGAAGGGCTTCGTGGACCAGAAGTGCGACTTCATCCTGGCCGTCGGTGGCCTGATGCAGGACGCCACCAAGAAGGCCGCCGAGGCGAACAAGAACCAGCAGTTCGCCATCGTCGACGCGAACCCGGGTATCGACAACGTCTACCCGATGCAGTTCGACACCGCGCAGGCCGCCTTCCAGGCCGGCTACCTCGCCGCCGGGATGAGCAAGACCGGCAAGGTCGGCACCTACGGCGGCCTGCCGATCCCGCCGGTGACCATCTTCATGGACGGTTTCGCCGACGGCGTGGCGTACTACAACAAGGCCAAGAGCAAGAACGTCCAGGTGCTCGGCTGGAACAAGGACACCCAGAAGGGTTCCTTCACCAACGACTTCGTCAAGCAGGACGAGGGCAAGAAGGTCTCCGACACCCTGGTCGCCCAGGGCGCGGACATCATCATGCCGGTCGCCGGCGGCGCCGGCCTCGGCACCACCTCCGCGGCGAAGGCCTCGGGCGGCAAGTACTCGGTCGTCTGGGTGGACGTCGACGGCTGCGAGAGCACCCCGGACTGCGCCGCCATCGTCACCACCGTGGTGAAGAACATCCCGGACGCCGTCAAGGAGGCCGTGCTGAAGGCCGCCAACGGCGAGAAGCTCCAGGCCAAGCCCGGCTTCGTCGGCGACCTGGCCAACAACGGCGTCTCCATCGCGCCGTACCACGACTTCGACAGCAAGGTCCCGGCGGACCTGAAGGCCGAGGTCGACAAGATCAAGGCGGACATCGCCGCCGGCACCATCACGGTCACCTCGAAGGCCCAGCCGACCAAGTGACCATCCCGCCCCCCTCCGGCAATGGGATCATCTCCGGAGGGCGGCGGAACCAGGTGTGACGATCCGGCCGCCTCGGCCGTCGCGGGGAAGATCCCGCGACGCCGGGGCGGCCGGTCCACCTTCATCCCCCGACCCCACCCGGCGCGGTGGCCGGCGTGGCAGCCGCTACGCTGCACCATCCGCTCGCACTCCAGGAGGTTGCGCTGAGACTCGAACTGCGCGGCATCACCAAGCGGTTCGGTGATCTGGTCGCCAACGACCACATCGACCTGACGGTGGAGCCTGGAGAGATCCACGCCCTGCTCGGCGAGAACGGCGCCGGCAAGTCGACCCTGATGAACGTGCTCTACGGGCTCTACCAGCCCGACGAGGGCGAGATCCTGGTCGACGGCAAGCCGCTGAAGCTGAAGGGCCCGTCGGACGCGATCGCCGCCGGGATCGGCATGGTGCACCAGCACTTCATGCTGGTGCCGGTCTTCACGGTGGCCGAGAACGTGATGCTCGGCGCGGAACAGGTCAAGGGCGGCATCGCCGGCTTCCTCGACCGCCGCCGCGCCCGCCGCGAGGTCGCCGAGGTCTCCGAGCGGTACAACCTCCGGGTCGACCCGGACGCGGTGGTCGAGGACCTGCCGGTCGGCATCCAGCAACGGGTGGAGATCGTCAAGGCCCTGACCCGCGACGTCGACCTGCTGATCCTCGACGAGCCGACGGCCGTGCTGACGCCGCAGGAGACCGAGGAGCTGCTCACGGTCATGCGGTCGCTCAAGGCGGCCGGCAAGTCGATCGTCTTCATCACCCACAAGCTGGGCGAGGTCAAGGCGATCGCCGACCGGATCACGGTGATCCGGCGCGGGAAGACGGTCGGCACCGCCGAGCCGAGCGCCAGCCGCGACGAGCTGGCCGCGCTGATGGTCGGTCGCAGCGTCCGGCTGACCGTGGACAAGCAGGTCGCCCAGCCCGGCAAGCCGGTCCTGGAGGTCGCCGGCCTGGTCGTCGACGACGACCGGCAGGTACGCGCGGTCGACGGCGTGGACCTGACCGTGCACGCCGGGGAGGTGCTCGGCGTCGCCGGTGTCCAGGGCAACGGGCAGACCGAACTGATCGAGGCGATCATGGGGCTGCGCCCGGTGCTCGCCGGCACCGTCAGCCTCGACGGCGAGACCGTGAACGGCTGGTCGACCAAGAAGGTGCTCCGGGCCGGCGTCGGCTACGTGCCGGAGGACCGCAGCGTCGACGGCGTGGTCAAGGAGTTCTCCGTCGCGGAGAACCTGGTGCTCGACATCTACGACCGGCCGCCCTTCGGCAAGGGCCTGTCGCTCAAGCCGGACGCCATCGCCAGGTCGGCGAGGGAACGGGTCGAGCAGTTCGACATCCGTACCTCCTCGCCCGACGCCGCGGTCGGCACCCTCTCCGGCGGCAACCAGCAGAAGGTAATCGTGGCCCGGGAGCTGTCCCGCCCGCTGAAGCTGCTGATCGCCGCCCAGCCCACCCGCGGTGTCGACGTGGGCTCGATCGAGTTCATCCACAGCCGGGTCATCCGCGAGCGGGACATCGGCACCGCCGTCATGGTGGTCTCCAGCGAGCTGGACGAGGTCATCGGCCTGGCCGACCGGATCGCGGTGATGTACCGCGGCCGGGTGATCGGCGTGGTCGGCCCGGACACCCCTCGCGAGGAGATCGGCCTGCTGATGGCCGGCATCACCCCGGACACCGCGACCACGACCGACGCCCCCGCCGGTACGGCCGGCGCCGCGCCGGTCACCCAGGCCCCTGTCGAAGAGGACGAGGCATGAGCAAGCCGAACCCGGTGTCGGGCTCCCCGGACAAGGAGCCGGCGACCGAGGCGCAGGAGGCGCGCAGCGAGGCCCGGGCGACGCCGTCCGCGCCCGCCGCCGACACCGAGCGCGCGGTGCCCGCCACCGCCACGAAGCAGCCCGCCGCCGAGGGGCCCCGCCCCACCCTGGGCCGGCTCTTCCTGGACAACCTCTGGGCGGCGAACACGGTCACCGTGACCGTGCTCGCCGTGCTGCTGGCGATGCTGGTCGGCGCGGTGCTGATCATCGTCTCCGACCCGGAGGTGCTGGCCACCTACAGCTACATCACCGCCCGCCCGGCGGACGCGCTCAACGCGAGCTGGACCGTGGTCAGCGAGGCGTACGCCAACCTGTTCAAGGGCGCGATCTTCGACCCGGACGCGGTCGGCTTCACCGCCGCGATGGGTCCGATCTCGGAGACCCTCACCTACACCGCGCCGCTGGTCTTCACCGGTCTGGCGGTCGCGCTCGCCTTCCGCGGCGGCCTGTTCAACATCGGCGCGCAGGGCCAGGCCACCATCGGCGTCATCCTCTCCGCCGTGGCCGGTTTCGCGCTGCCGCTGCCGCCCGGGGTGCACCTGCTCGTCGCGCTGATCGCCGGCGCGCTCGGCGGCGCGCTCTGGGGCTTCGTGCCGGGCATCCTCAAGGCGCGCACCGGCGCCCACGAGGTGATCAACACGATCATGCTCAACTACGTCGCGGTCTACTTCCTGTCCTGGATCATCATCCAGGCCGGGGTGCAGAACCCGAACCGGTCGGACGCGATCAGCAAGCCGGTCGACTCCTCCGCCCAGCTGCCCCGGCTGCTCGGCGACAACCTGCGGGTGCACGCCGGCATCCTGGTCGCGGTGCTGGCCACCTGGTTCATCGCCTGGCTGCTGAACCGCTCGACGCTCGGCTTCGAGCTGCGCGCGGTCGGCGAGAACCCGGACGCCGCGCGGACCGCCGGGATCAGCGTCACCAAGACGTACGTGCTGGTCATGGTGATCTCGGGCCTGCTGGCCGGACTGGGCGGCTCGAACATGGTGCTCGGCTCGACCGCGAACGCGCTGACCCCGCTGGTGATCGCGCAGATCGGCTTCGACGGCATCCTGGTCGCCCTGCTCGGCCGGGTGAAGCCGTGGGGCGTGCTGCTGGCGGCGCTGCTCTTCGGTGCGCTCCAGGCCGGCGGCAACCGGATGCAGTCGTACTCCGGGATCTCGCTGGAGCTGGTGACCGTGCTCCAGGCGCTCATCGTCATCTTCATCGCCGCGCCCGCTCTGGTGAAGGCGATCTTCCAGCTCCGGGCCGCCCGCGCGGCCCGGCTGCAGACGAGCCTCGCGAAGGGCTGGTGAGCATGTCCACCACCGCTGTCCCCGAGGTCGCCGTGACCACGGTCGACGAGGGTTTCTGGACGCGGGCCCGCAAGACCGGCGCCGTGCTGCTGGCGCTGGGCCTGCTCGCGACCGGGTTGTTCGGTGCGCTCGCCACCGGTGAGCAGGCCCGGTTCACGCTCAGCGAGACCGAGGGCGGGGCCGCCCTGGAGATCAACGGCACGGTCGGCGCCATCCTGTTCGGGATCATCGCCGCCGCGGCCGGCGCCGCCCTCCTGGCCGGGCTGCCGAAACGCTGGTTCACGCTGGTGCTCGGCGTCGGGCTGGTCGCCTTCGTGCTGAGCTTCCTGTGCTGGCAGGTCTCCGCCGCCCCCGAGGGCCGCAACTTCATGCCGCTGGTCAACATCGTCCGGGGCACGTTCATCCTGGCCCTGCCGCTGATCTTCGGCTCGCTGGCCGGGGTGCTCTGCGAGCGGTCCGGCGTGGTCAACGTCGCGATCGAGGGCCAGTTGCTGATGGGCGCCTTCTCCGGCGCGCTCTTCGGCAGCATCACCGGCAGCGTCTGGGTCGGCCTGGTGGCGGCCGCGATCGGCGGCGCGTTCATCTCCCTGCTGCTCGCCGTCTTCGCCATCCGGTACCTGGTCGACCAGGTGGTCATGGGCATCGTGCTCAACCTGCTGGCGGTCGGCGTCACCGGCTTCCTCTACGAGCGGCTGATGCAGACCGACGCGCAGAAGTACAACAGCGCGCCGCGCTTCTCCAACTGGGAGATCCCGCTGCTCAAGGACATCCCGCTGATCGGTCCGGCGCTGTTCCGGGGCAACATCTTCCTCTACCTGGGGCTGCTGCTGGTGCTGGTCATCCACATCGCGCTGTTCCGTACCCGGTGGGGCCTGCGGACCCGGTCGGTCGGTGAGCACCCCACCGCCGCCGACACGCTCGGCGTGAAGGTGCTCCGGCTGCGCTACCGCAATGTGCTGATGGCCGGGCTGGTCGCCGGCGTCGGCGGCGCCTCCTACACGCTGGCGCTCTACTCGTTCACCAAGAACATGATCGGCGGCAAGGGCTTCATCGCCCTGGCCGCGCTGATCTTCGGCCGGTGGAGCCCCACCGGGGCGCTGCTCGCGGCGCTCTTCTTCGGCTTCGCCGACCAGCTCGCCACCTACCTCGGCGCGATCGGCAGCAGCATCCCGAGCCAGTTCCTGGCCATGCTGCCGTACCTCGCCACGATCCTCGCGGTGGCCGGCCTGGTCGGCCGGGTCCGGGCGCCCGCTGCGGACGGCAAGCCGTACATCAAGGGCTGAGCCCGGTAGCACGCACCGTGCCCGGCGGGAACCTTCCCGCCGGGCATCGTGTTTCCTGCCGACGTCGGCCCAGGTGACAGGCCTGAGCCGGGGACACCGGCCGGGACCCGGCCGAGGTCGACCGGGGTGAGTTGAGGAGAATGACGGGATGACCGAGATCGACTGGGAGCGCCTGCGCACCGCCGCCGTCGAGGCGATGCGGCACGCGTACGCGCCCTACTCCAAGTTCCCGGTCGGGGCGGCCGCCCTGGTCGACGACGGCCGGGTGGTGGTCGGCTGCAACGTGGAGAACGCCGGCTACGGGGTGACCCTCTGCGCCGAGTGCGGGGTGGTCTCCTCGCTGCACGCCACCGGCGGTGGCCGGCTCGTCGCGCTCTCCTGCGTCGACGCGACCGGCGAGCCGCTGATGCCGTGCGGCCGGTGCCGGCAGCTGCTCTGGGAGAACGGCGGCCCGGAGTGCCTGGTCGAGGCCAAGGGCGGCCCGCTGCGGATGGCGGAGCTGCTGCCGCACGCCTTCGGGGTGGAGGACCTCGACGCCGTCGTCGGCGAGCACCCGGTGCCGGTGGTGCCCGACCGGCTGGCCGCCTGGCGGGGGCGCGGCACGGTCTTCGTGCACCCGGACCTCTCCGCCGGCCAGCAGGTCTGGACGGCGTACTGGGAGCGGTCCGCGGGCGACGACGCCGAGGCCGAGACCGGGGTGCTGGAGGAGGGGCCGAGCTGGGGTGACCCGGCGGAGGCGATCACCTGGGGGTTGGCGCGTACGCCCCGGGTCGTGGTGGTGGACGCGTCGGGGACGATCTTCTGGGCCGGGGAGGGGGAGCCGCCGATGGAGGTTCCGGTTCGGTGGTCCTGAGGTTGGGGGCTCGGGCCGACCGTCCCCGGCTCCGGGCGGTCAGGCTTGATCCCTGCGCCGGGGACGGTCGGCCCGAGCCCGTCGTGGTTCCGGCGGTCGGTTCGTGCGGCGTTCGTGCCCGATCTTGTTAACAGCTAGGGATGAGGAAGCTCAGCGGTGAGTGCTTTTGCGGCGGTTGATGTCATTCGGGTGAAGCGGGACGGGGGGGTGCTGAGCGACGCGCAGATCGACTGGGTGGTCGACGCGTACACCCGGGGGCTGGTGGCCGACGAGCAGATGTCGGCGCTGGCCATGGCGATCCTGCTGCGCGGGATGACGGCGCCGGAGATCGCCCGGTGGACCGCGGCGATGATCGCCAGTGGGGAGCGGCTCGACCTCTCCCCGGTGTCCCGGCCGACCGTCGACAAGCACTCCACCGGCGGCGTCGGTGACAAGATCACCCTGCCGTTGACCCCGCTGGTCGCGGCCTGCGGCGGCGCGGTGCCGCAGCTGTCCGGCCGGGGCCTCGGGCACACCGGCGGCACGCTGGACAAGCTGGAGTCGATCCCTGGCTGGCGGGCCGCGCTGAGCAACGACGAGTTCATCACCCAGCTGCGCGACGTGGGCGCGGTGATCTGCGCGGCCGGCGAGGGGCTCGCCCCCGCCGACCGCAAGCTGTACGCGCTGCGCGACGTCACCGGCACCGTGGAGGCGATCCCGCTGATCGCCAGCTCGATCATGAGCAAGAAGATCGCCGAGGGCACCGGCGCGCTGGTGCTGGACGTGAAGGTCGGCTCCGGCGCCTTCATGAAGAACGTCGACGACGCTCGCGAGCTGGCCCGCACCATGGTCGAGCTGGGCGGCGCGCACGGCGTGAAGACGGTCGCCCTGCTCACCGACATGTCCACCCCGCTCGGCCTGACCATCGGCAACGCCGTCGAGGTGACCGAGTCGGTCGAGGTGCTGGCCGGCGGCGGTCCCGCCGACGTGGTGGAGCTGACCCTCGCCCTGGCCCGGGAGATGCTCGACGCGGCCGGCCTGCCCGACGCCGACCCGGAGGCGGCGCTGCGCGACGGGCGGGCGATGGACGCCTGGCGGCGGATGATCCGCGCCCAGGGCGGTGACCCGGACGCGCCGATGCCCACCGCGCCCGAGGTCGAGGTGGTCCGCGCCGAGACCGACGGCTTCGTCGACTCGATCGACGCGTACGCGATGGGGGTGGCCGCGTGGCGGCTCGGCGCCGGCCGGGCCCGCAAGGAGGACCCGGTGAGCATCCCCGCCGGTGTGGTGCTGCACAAGCGTCCCGGCGACCCGGTACGCGCCGGCGACCCGCTGTACGAGCTGCGCGCCGAGCACGCCGGCCGGCTGCCGGCCGCGCTCGCCGAGGCGGCCCGGGCGGTCACCGTCGCGCCCGCGGCGGGGGAGCGGGCGCCCCTGGTCATCGAGCGGATCGGCTGAGCCACGCCGACGGCGGGGTGGCTGCCCACCGGAGCCCGGTGGGCGCTATCCTCCCTGGCCAGGGGGGATCGACCGGCGATGAGCCACGTGAGCAGACAGGGACCTTCAGCCGTGCTTGTACCCGCCCCCGACCCCCGGGCCGTCCGTGAGGCGAGCCTGGAGGAGCTGACCCAACTGGGGTTGCCACTGCCGCCCAGCCAGTTCCCGCTGGTCTGGGAGCCCGGCGACGAGATCGAGTTGCGCCCGCTCCGGGAGATCGAGGCCCGGATCGCGGTGCTGCACCTGATCCTGGCCCGCTGCTTCGGGATGCCGCCGCAGGCGGCGATGAGCTGGTTGCTCAACTCGCACCTGGTGGAGATGGTCACCCCGCCGGAGTGGGAGTTCGTGATGGGCGGCAAGGGCGACCACCGGTCGTTCGTGCTGCACCACGACGCGCTCTTCTCGCTCTGCTGGGTGCTCGGGCTGACCAAGCAGCTCGACCCGACGGTGCCGGTGGACGAGCACCTGGTGGAGCTGATGCCGAACATCGCGGCGGGGGAGTCCTTCGCGCACTGGCGGTCCCGGATCCTGGCCGTGCCGCAGCACCCCGCCGACGCGGCGGCCCTGCTCGACCTGCACTACTGCCTGGACTGGGCCTACCTCGAACTGGAGGAGGCGGGTCGGCCGGTGCCGGGGCTGGTCGACGCGAACGCCATCGGGCAGCGCCGCTGGGCCCTGGAGTGGGCGGTGATGCTGCGCGGGCCGTACCACGAAGAGCCGCCGGGCTGGGAAGAGGTCGACCTCTCCACCTGATCCGGCTTCAGCGGGGCCGGTGCACGCCGAGGCGGACCGCGAGGGTGACGGTGACCGGCTCGGGGAGCGCCGCGATCCGCCCGGCGAGCCGGTCCGGGTCGGTGTGCCACGCGCTCGGGCCCATCCCGACCAGGGTCGCCACCTCGGTGCGGGTCAGTGCCAGCCGGGTCCGGTGCGGCACCGACGACTCCTCGGTGAAGTGCGCGCCGAGGCTCTCCGCCACCCGGTCCGCCTTGGCCGGGTCGACCCGCAGCAGGTCCAGCGCGTCGACCAGTTCGGTGAGGTGCTCGGCGTCCGGGGTGACCACCAGCAGGGCGCCGGCCGGGTCGAGCACCCGGTGGAACTCGGCGCCGTTGCGGGGGGCGAAGACGTTGAGCAGCACCGCGGCCGAGGCGTCGGCCAGCGGCAGGCGTTGCCAGGTGTCGGCGAGGGCCGCCGCGGCGCGCGGGTGGGCCCGCGCCGCCCGGCGCAGCGCGGGCTTGGAGACGTCCAGCGCCAGACCCACGGCGTCGGGCAGCGCCGCCAGCACCGCCGAGAGGTACCAGCCGGTACCGGCGCCGGCATCCACCACCAGGGGGTACGCCGTGGGCTCGACCGCCCCTTCGTCGTCCGTCAGGAGCTCCCGGGCGGTGGCGGCCAGGGCGGCGGCCACCGGCCGGTAGTGCCCGGCGGCGAGGAAGTCGGCCCGGGCGGCCACCATCTCGGCGCTGTCCCCGGCGTGCGGGGCCCGCCCGGCGAGCAGGTTGACGTACCCCTGGCGGGCGAGGTCGAAGCTGTGCCGGCGCGGACAGCGCAGGGCCTGGGCGGAGCCGGCGGTCGCCTCGGCCAGCGGTTCGCCGCAGACCGGGCAGCGCAGCCGGTCCAGGATGCGCGGGTCCACGGGTCAGCCCTCCGGGGTGGGATCGGTCGCCGCGGCGTTCGGCGGTCGACGGGAGCCGGCCAGCTGGTCGACGACCCGGTGGGTGAGCGTGCCGAGCGCCGTCACCTCCTCGGGGCTGAGCAGGTCGATCAGGTGCCGGCGGACGGCGGCGACGTGTCCGGGCGCGGCCGCCTCGATGGCCTGCCGGCCGGCCGGGGTGAGCGCGACCACCGATCCCCGGCCGTCGTCGGTGCACTCCTCGCGGGTGACCAGGCCGCGCTGCTGCATCCGGCCGAGGTGGTGGGAGAGCCGGCTGCGGGACCAGAGCATCCGGTCGGCGAGCTCGCTCAGCCGCAGCCGCTGGCCGGGGGTCTCGGAGAGGTCGGAGAGGACGTCGTAGTCGGGCTCGGAGAGCCCGGCGTCCTGCGCCAGCTCGCGCGCCAGTTCCAGGTCGAGCAGGCGGCGCATCCGGCGGTAGCCGCGCCAGGCCCGCTCCTCCCGCTCGTCCAGCCAGCGCGGTTCGGTCATGTCGCCGATGCTAGCCGATTGTTGACATGTCACTCAGGCGCGCCCTACGGTAGGTGACATGTCAACCAGCCTGTGGGAGCTGTTCGGGGAACGCGGGCGCGGGGTGCTGGTCACCCTGCGCCGGGACGGCCGGCCGCAGCTGTCCAACCTCGACTACCTGGCCGAGCCCGGCCTGATCCGCTGCTCCACCACCGGCGACCGGGCCAAGGTGCGCAACCTGCGCCGCGACCCCCGCGCCAGCTTCCACGTGACCACCCCCGACGGCGGGGCGTACGCGGTGGCGGAGGGGACCGTGACCGTCGGCCCGGCCGCGACGTCCCCGGACGCCCGGGCCGTCGAGGAACTGGTCGAGGTCTACCGCCGGATCCGCGGCGAGCACCCCGACTGGGCCGACTACCGGGCGGCCATGGTCGCCGACGGGCGGCTGGTCCTCCGGCTCACCGTCGACCGGGTGTACGGCTGGCGCCCCTGACCACGTCACCCCGGCGGGCCCGTCACCGGGCGACCGACCGGCTGACTAGTGTCTGAGCATGGTCGCTATCCGATACGAGGACATCGTCAAGGTCCCGAAGGCGCTGCTGCACGATCACCTCGACGGCGGACTGCGCCCGGCGACGATCGTCGAGCTGGCCGCGGAGGTCGGCCACGAACTGCCCACCACCGACCCGGAGGCGCTCGGCCGCTGGTTCGTCGAGGCGGCCGACTCCGGTTCGCTGGAGCGCTACCTGGAGACCTTCGCCCACACCGTCGCGGTGATGCAGACCGCCGACTCGCTGCGCCGGGTCGCCCGGGAGTGCGCGCTGGACCTGGCCGCCGACGGGGTGGTCTACGCCGAGGTGCGGTTCGCCCCCGAGCAGCACCTCGAGCGGGACCTCACCCTCGACCAGGTGGTCGAGGCGGTGCTGGCCGGCTTCGCCGAGGGCACCGAGCAGGCCGCGGCGCAGGGGCAGCGGATCCGGGTCGGCACCCTGCTCACCGCGATGCGGCACGCCGCCCGGTCGCAGGAGATCGCCGAGCTGGCCGTGCGGCACCGGGACTCCGGCGTGGTGGGCTTCGACATCGCCGGCGCCGAGGCCGGTTTCCCGCCCACCCGGCACCTGGACGCCTTCGAATACCTCCAGCGGGAGAACTTCCACTTCACCATCCACGCCGGCGAGGCGTTCGGGCTGCCGTCGATCTGGCAGGCCATCCAGTGGTGCGGCGCCGACCGGCTCGGCCACGGCGTACGCATCGTCGACGACATCACCCCCGGCGACCCGCCGGTGCTCGGCCGGCTGGCCGCGTACGTGCGGGACAAGCGGATCCCGCTGGAGCTCTGCCCGTCGTCGAACGTGCAGACCGGGGCCGCCGCCTCGATCGCCGAGCACCCGATCGGGCTGCTGCGTGACCTTCGTTTCAGGGTGACGGTGAACACCGACAACCGGCTGATGAGCGGCACCTCGATGTCGCGGGAGATGGCGCTGCTGGTGGAGGCCTTCGGCTACGGCTGGAAGGAGCTCCAGTGGTTCACCATCAACGCCATGAAGAGCGCCTTCATCCCGTTCGACGAGCGGCTTCGGATCATCGACGAGGTGATCAAGCCGGCGTACGCGAAGCTGCTGGACTGATCAGTGCTGGTGCGGGTGGCCGGGCAGCAGGTCGGCCACCCGCCGGAGCACCTCCCGGGCCCGGGCCGCCTCGGCGCCCAGCCCGGTCTGCCGGCGCAGCACCGCCGGCTCCTCCCGCAGCAGCGCCACGCCGCGCCGCAGCAGCACCCGGGGCGCCTTGCGCTGCTCGGCCAGGTCCCGGGCGAGCCGCCGTAGGAAGGTCGCCCCGCGCGGGCGGCGCAGCGCGTACGCCCCGGCGAGCAGGCCCCGGCGGCGGCACTCCTCGACGATCTCCGCGGCGAAAATCCCTTCGGCCACGAAAATCGGCGATCCGGCCACGTCGAATGGCCGACTGGCCACCCGGCGGTCCGCGCCGATCGCATAGACCGGCACGTCGGCCGTGCCGTGCCGGGCCAGCCGGGCGATCGTCTCCACCGCCGAGTCGGCGTCCCAGGACAGCGGCGATTCCCAGTCCACGAGGCCATCGCGGCGCGGCAACGTAGGGTCATCGCCATTTTTGTAGAAGTCGTCCAGGCAGAGCACCGGAAGTCCGGTTCGCTGCGCGATGTACGACTTTCCGGAGCCGGAGGGGCCGGCCAGGAGGACAACGCGGTGCGGGTGTTCCATGACGTTCGGTGACTCCGGCCAGACGGATTGCGAGCAAATTGCAGCAACATCTCATCACACCCGGAGCGAGGGCCAACCTGGGCTTTCTCTTTACGGGGCGGCGTGATGGAATGCCGGGGGTCCGACCCGCCGGGTCGGTCGCTGGGCGTTGCCCGAGGCAACGCACGGAAGCTGTGATCGCGAGGGCGGTGACGTGAGCAAACGGCCGAAGACGGCGGGCTCCTTCCTGTCGCGTCTGCGCCGGCCGGCCGGTCGGCTTCGCGACATGCCGATCTGGTCCAAGCTCGGTCTCATCATGATCGTGCCGACCATCGCCACGGTCGTCGTGGGCACCAGTGGTCTGGTCGACCACCTGGACACCCTCAACAACGCCAACCGTGCCGGTGACCTGGCCAACCTCGTCGGTTACTCCGGCGACCTGGTCAACAGCCTCCAGGACGAGCGCACCGCCGCCGTCCTGCTGCTCGGCGCCGACAAGGGCCAGGCCCAGGAGCAGTACCGCGGGGCGTACAACCGGGTGAACCAGCGGGTCGACCAGGCGAGGACCCCGTACCTCCAGCAGCGCCTCGAGATCGAGGACCTGCCGGCGAGCTTCGAGGCGCTCCTCGACCGGATCGACGAGAACCTCAAGGACCTGCCCGGCACCCGCAGCCAGGTCTACAACGGCCGGTTCAAGTCGACCGAGACGGTCCAGGCGTACGAGGGCCTGATCAACGACCTGCTCGACATCCGCGACTCGGCCACCCAGCTCGCCGGTGACAACGACCTGAGCGAGCGGATGCGGGCCGCCGCGGCGACCGCCCGGGCCAAGGAATACCTCTCCCTGCGTCGGGTCGTGGTGCACCGGGCGCTGAACCAGAAGGCGTTCACCGACACCCTGCGCAAGGACTTCATCGCCACCGACACCGGTCAGCAGCAGGCCCTGCAGAGCTTCCGCGCGGTCGCCAACGACTCCGAGAAGGAGTTCTTCCAGCAGACCGTCGCCGGCTCCGACCAGCGCGAGGCCGACAACTACAGCGGCTGGGTCAGCGCCAACACCACCGACAGCATGGCCGGGGCCCCCTTCGGGCCGGACCAGTGGGACGCCGCCATGGTGGCCAACGCCCGGCTGTTCCGGTCCGTCGAGGCGAAGCTCGACGGCGACGTGGTCCGGAACGCCGACGCCCTCCGCTCGGACGTGCAGCGCCAGGTCTTCCTGGAGACCGGCCTGCTGCTCAGCATGCTGCTGCTGGCCATCCTCTTCGCCTACCTGGTCGCCCGCTCGATGGCCCGGTCGCTGCGCGACCTGCGCCAGGGTGCGCTCTCCATCGCCCAGTTCGGCCTGCCGCAGGCGGTGGCCCGGCTGCGCGACCCGCAGCTGGCCAGCCAGCACTCGCCGGCCCAGCTGGCGAACCAGATCGCCGAGCCGCTCCCGGTCCGCAGCAAGGACGAGTTCGGCCAGGTGACCGAGGCGTTCAACGCGGTCCACCTGGAGGCCGTCCGGACCGCGGCCGAGCAGGCCGCCCTGCGGGCGTCGGTCGCGACGATGTTCGTCAACCTGGCCCGCCGGTCGCAGATCCTGGTCGACCGGCTGATCGGCCACCTCGACCGGCTGGAGCGCGGTGAGGAGGACCCGGACCGGCTGGCCGAACTCTTCCAGCTCGACCACCTGGCCACCCGGATGCGCCGCAACGACGAGAACCTGCTCGTGCTCGCCGGCGCCGACTCCACCCGCGTGCAGCGCGAGCCGGCCGCCCTGATCGACGTGCTCCGCGCGGCGCAGTCCGAGGTCGAGCACTACACCCGGATCGAGTTCGGCTCGATCGACCGGGACATCGAGGTGGCCGCCCACGCGGTCAACGATCTGGTGCACCTGGTCGCCGAGCTCTTCGACAACGCCACCGCCTTCTCCCCGCCGGACTCCCAGGTCATGGTGGAGGCCCGGCGGATGGGCGACCGAGCCACCCTCTACGTCGAGGACCGGGGCATCGGCATCAGCGCCGAGCAGCTCCACGACCTCAACGAGCGGCTGGCCACGCCGCCGCAGGTCGACGTGGCGGTCTCCCGGATGATGGGCCTGGTCGTGGTCGCCCGGCTGGCCTCCCGGCACGGCGTCAAGGTCGAGCTGCGGCCGGGCGTCGACCGGGGCACGGTGGCCGAGGTGGGCCTGCCCACCTCCGTGCTGGTGCCCCGGGCCCTGGCCGGTCGCGGTCAGCCCGGTGCGCTCCCGCCGGGTGGCCCCGCCCCGCAGCAGTCGGGTCCCACCCCGACCTTCGGCGCCCTGCCGGCCCTGGGCAACCTGCCGGCGCACCCCGGCACCTCGCCGTCGGGCAACCAGCTCACCCTCGGCGGCCGGCCGTTCGAGCCCGCCCCGCGCAACGGCACGCCGGCCGCGGCCGGGTCGCTGCCCGCCTGGTCCGACCTGACCGGCGCCAGCGGCACCAACGGCAGCGACGCGTTCCGTCCGCGTTCGACCAACGGTCAGCCGATCGACCCGCTGCCGCAGCGCCGCTCCGACGACCCGGCCGTGACCGGACAGCAGCCGACCATCCCGCGGCAGCTGCCGAGCAGCCCGGAGGCGCGCCCGTACACTCCGCCGCCGGTCTCCGCGCCGCCGCTGCCCCCGGTGTCGTCCCCGCCCGTCTCGGGCGTGCCGACCTCCGGTCAGCCGCTGCCGAGCCGTCCGGTCTCCGGCGTACCGACCTCGGGCCTGCCGCTGCCGAGCCGTCCCGTCTCGGGCCTGCCGACCTCGGGCCTGCCGCTGCCGAGCCGCCCGGTCTCCGCCGCGCCGGAGCAGAGCCAGCCACTGCCCACCCGGCCGGTGTCGGCGGCCCCGGCCGCCGGCGCGCCGCCGGTCTCCGGGCCGCCGGTCGGTGCCGCGCCGTCCCGGCCGCTCACCGGCACCCCGGCCACACCCGCCCCGCCGGTCTGGCCGCCGGTCGCCGCGCCGGAGCGCGAGACCGCCGCTCCGCCGGTGCCGGAGCGGCTCGCCGCGTCGCTCGACATGACCTCGGAGCTGCCCCGGGTCTCCCGCCCGGAGACCCCGGCTCCGCCGGCCACCGGCCGTCCGCCGGTGACCGCGTCCCCTGCCCCGGCCGCCGCCCGGCCGGCCCCGCCGCAGCAGGGCCCGAACCGCCAGCGGTACGCGGACGAGACCATGGAGCTGCCGATCTTCCGGGAGCTCGAGTCGGCCTGGTTCCGGACCCGTCGGCCGGGTCCGGAGGAGGCGGCTCAGGCCGCACCGGCCGCCGGTGGCAACGGCGCCCCGACCCAGCAGTTCGCCGCGGTCGACGCCAACGGCCGCGCCGCCCAGAACGCCGCCCCCGGCACGACGACAGGTAACCCACCGATGGCAAACACGCCGACCGCCGGCGGACCCCCGCGGGCGAGCGGCCCGGTCAACGGTGGCGCCCGACCCGGCTTCGCCGAGAGCCTGCCGAACCGCCGTACGGCGTCGCCGCCGCCCGGTGGCTGGCAGACCTCCGCCGACGACGGGTGGCGGGCGGCCTCGGCGGCCAGCGAGGTCCCGGTCGCCGAGACCACCCAGAAGGGCCTGCCGAAGCGGAAGCCGATGGCGCAGCTGGTGCCCGGTGCCGTGGAGAAGCCGACCGCCCCGGTGCAGCGGCGGACGCCGGAGGCCGTACGCGGCCTGCTGTCGGCCTACCATCGAGGCGTGCAGCGCGGCCGTAGCCACCCGTCGGACGGCAATTCGACCACCCCGGAGGGGACTCCGGGTGGGCAGCAGTCCTCGCAGTCTGGCTCAGGCCCGGTGGCCGGGAGCGGGCAGAAGGAGCAACAACGATGACAACCACTCAGGATCTCGGTTGGCTGCTCGCCAACTTCGCCGACCGGGTACCCGGTGTCGCGCACGCGGTGGCCGTCTCCGCGGACGGTCTGCTCCTGGCGTCGTCGCGGGACCTGCCGCGGGACCGGGCCGACCAGCTGGCGGCCATCTCGTCCGGCCTGGTCAGCCTGACCCAGGGCGCCGCCCGTTGCTTCGAGGGTGGCGCCGTCCTGCAGACCGTGGTCGAGATGGACAACGGCTTCCTGTTCCTGATGTCCATCTCGGACGGCTCCTCGTTCGCCGTGCTGGCCGCCCGCAGCTGCGACGTCGGCCAGGTCGGCTACGAGATGGCGCTGCTGGTCGACCGGGTGGGTGAGGCCCTCACCCCGCAGCCCCGCACGGCCGTCGGGATGATGGGCTGAACGTCGCGCTGACCGGCCGGTCAGGCGGAGCAACAACGACACAACGACGGGTTTCACCGGTGCGAGCCGGCACGGGTACGAAGGAGGTGAGCGGCGACATGGCCGATCGTGACGAACCGACCGGAGCGTTGGTCCGTCCATACGCCGTGACCCGCGGTCGTACCCGTCCCCGGCTCGACATCGCGCTGGAGGCGCTCGTCGAGACGACGGTGCGCGGCCGCGCCACTGCCAGTGGATCTGGCGGGGGCGGCGGCCGTGAGCACCAGTACATCGCCGCGCTGTGTGACGGACGTGTGCAGTCGCTCGCCGAGATCGCGGCGCGGATGCAGCTTCCGCTCGGCGTGGCCCGGGTGCTCATCGCCGACATGGCGACGGATGGCCTGGTCGCGGTCCACGAGCCGACCATTCTGGACGACTCGGACGACGCGATGGGCACTGAACTGCTGGAGAGGGTGCTGAGTGGACTTCGCAGGCTCTGACATGTCGCACCGCCCGCCGACCCCGAGCGGGCGAGTGACGTCGGCGAAGATCGTTATCGCCGGTGGTTTCGGCGTCGGTAAGACGACGCTGGTCGGCTCGGTCTCGGAGATCACACCGCTGACCACCGAGGCCATCATGACCTCCGCCGGCGTGGGCGTCGACGACACCCGGCAGGTGCCGGGCAAGACGACGACCACGGTGGCGATGGACTTCGGCCGGATCTCGATCGACCGGGACCTGATCCTGTACCTGTTCGGTACCCCCGGCCAGACGCGGTTCTGGTTCATGTGGGACGAGCTGGTCCGGGGTGCCATCGGCGCCGTGGTGCTGGTCGACACCCGCCGGTTGGCCGACTGCTTCGCCGCGATCGACTTCTTCGAGCACCGGCGGCTGCCGTACCTGGTGGCCATCAACTGCTTCGACGGGATGCAGTACCACGACCCGCAGGACGTCCGGGAGGCGCTCGCCATCTCCAGTGACGTCCCGGTGGTGGCCTGCGACGCGCGTAACCGGGAGTCCACCAAGCACGTGCTGATCTCGCTGGTCGAGTACGTGCTGACCATGCGGCGCTCCCGCGCCGTCGCGCCCGCCTGAGCTGAAACGTAGGCGCCCGGCACCGGTTCCCACCGGCGCCGGGCGCTTCGTGTTTCCGCCGTCCGCCGTGGCGGAACCGGCCGTCCACGGTGGAGGCGGGTCAGGAGACCCGGGTCCACGCCCCCCGGCTGACCTGATAGACGCCCAGCGAGTCCCGCTCCAGGCCACTGTGGCGGCTCGGGGAGAAGGCGTACGCCCCGGCCATGCCCTCGGACACCTGGGTACGCAGGAACGCCCGGATCCGGCCGCGGTCGACCGTGCCCGAGGCCCGGGCCGCGTCGGTGACCAGGGTGAGCGCGTCGGAGGCGTACGGGGCGAAGCCGCTGAACCCCCCGTACAGCTGGATGTAGCGGAACGCGAAGTCCCGCCGGGCCAGCGCGGCGTTGGTGGTGTTCATGAGGGTGGACCCGCCGAGCGAGATCGGGTGGATGGCGTAGGCGCCCTCCACCGAGCTGAGGTTCCGCTCCTGCATGGTCTCCTCGGCGACCGCCGCCGGGTCGAAGTAGAGCGGTCCCCGGTAGCCCACGATCCGCAGCGTCCGGGCCGCCTCGCCGGTGTCCGGCGCGTGCGACCAGACCACGATCGCCTTCGGCCCCCGGTCGGCGACCTCGCGCAGCGTGGGCCGGAAGTTCTGCCCGGTACGCGGCAGCCGGACGACCCGGGCCAGGTCCACGCCCGCCGCCGCCGTCGCCCGGGTCATCGCCGCCACACCTGCGTCACCGTGCAGCCCGTGCCCGGCGACCAGCACCACCCGGCGGTGCTTCTTGGCCACGAGCAGTCGGACCAGCCGTGCGGCGACGTCCTGGGAGTCCGGGGTGACCTTGTAGACGTACGTCCGGTCGGCCAACGGCAGCACGATCCCGTCGCCGTACGCGAGGGAGATGAACGGGATCCGGATCTCCTGCGCCTGGGCGATGATGCCCATCGACGTCTCGGCGAGGGTGCCGCCGATCAGGGCGTGCACGTTGTCCGACAGCGCCAGCTCGCGCGCCTGCCGGGCGGCCGTACGCGGATCGCTGGCGTTGTCGCGCAGCACCACCCGGACCTTGCGGCGCAGGTTGCCGACCTGCACGCCGTCGATGTTGAGCTCGTCCGCGGTGATCCGCAGGGCCCGTTCCTGAAGCACGCCGAGCGCCGCACCCGGGCCGCTCAGCTCCAGGCTGGCGCCGACCACGATCTCCCGGTTGTCCGGGGCGCGGCTGCCGCCGGTACGCGGCTCGCCCTGGTCGTCCCGCCCGCAGCCGCTCAGCAGCAGGCTGCCGGCCGTGGCGGCGAGCAGCCCCCGGCGGGTCAGCGTGGACGGGTGAATTGCCGGTGTCGCCATCGCAGTCGCCTTCCCACCCCGGCGTCCTGCCGCCGGCTGTTCCGCCGGGTATGCTCCCGGCCGTCCTCACCCGGCGTCAACTTCTCCGGGTGTGGGCAGGAACACGCAGGTGGGAGGCGGTTACTCGGCGGTCAGGAGCGGTAACCGGCGGAGCGGTACTCGTACTCACGATCGTCGTCGCGGTCGCCGGTGTCGCGGCTGAAGTCCCACCCGCCGGCGGCCTCGCGGCCCGGGCGGCCACCGACGGCGAACCCGCCGATCTCCTGTCCCCGGCGCCAGCCGCGGAAGTAGCCGGTGGTGTTCTCGGCGAGGCTCGCCGCGTCCCGGACGATCCGCAGCGGACGTTCGTCGCGCAGCGGGGAGCCCGGCACCAGGTTGGCCTGCGGCACCCGCTTGGGGAGCCCGGCTTCGGTGGCCGCGCTGACCGCCGGCTGGGCGGCCTTCTCGGCGGCCTGCCATCCGGTGTCGGCGGTGCTCGACCAGTCCAGGTCGGTCTCGTCGGAGTGCCCGACGAACCAGGCGGACTTGGCGGCGGCGAAGATCAGCAGGTCGCCGTCGCCGTCGTCGGCGACCGGCGGGGGCCGGAACTCGGTCGGCGCCGGCCGGTGCTCCAGCGGCCCGCGGGCGGTGAGCGGCGGTGCCCCGCGTCCGGCGTCCCCGCGGCCGAGGTCGCCACGGCCGTTGTCGCCACGGCCCAGCTCACCACGACCGAGGTCGCCGCGGCCCAGCTCACCGCGACCGGTGTCAGCTCGGCCCAGGTCGGCACGGCCGAGGTCGCTGCGGGCGGTGTCGCCACGGCTCAGGTCGGCCCGGCCCAGGTCACCACGGCCGCTGTCGCCGTGGGCGGTGTAACCACGACCGAGGTCCTCCCGGCCGGGCTGCGCACGGTCCACCAGGCGCAGCGGCGGGGTCTCCAGGCGCGGGTCGGTGGCGGGGCCCGAGCCCTCGCGCAGCGCCCGGTCGGCCAGCGGCGGTGGCTCCACCAGCCGCAGCATCGGCGGCTCCTGCGGCAGGTCGTCGGCGAGCCACGGTGGGGTCACCCGGTTACGGCCGGTGCCCGGGTCGGTGGGCGCGTCGACCTTGCGCTCGGCACGGTCCCGGTAGGGGTGTCCGGCCGGGGCGTCGGCAGCCTTGTCGGCCAGCTCGTCGCCGGTGTTGACCAGCGGCCAGTTGGCCCGCGAGCCCGGCGCGGCCGTCGGCTCCTGGCCGGGCCGGGGGGTGGGCACCGGCACGCTCAGGTCGGTGGCGCTGAACCCGCCGGTCGGCGGCTCGTCCGGAGTGGTCTTCGGCCGCGGCGGGATGACCGTCCGCTGCCGTTCGGCGCGCGCACTGTTGATCGCGGCCGTGGTCAGCGTCGGGCGGAACGGCTCACCGGCCTCGGCCGGCGGCACCTTGCCCCGCTGGGCGGGCGCGATCGGGGTCATGCCCGGCGGCGGGGGCGGCGGCGCGGAGACCGGCCGGTTGGCCGGAGCCTCCAGCCGGCGCGCGGCCGGGGCGGCGGGCTCGCCGCGGGACGGCGGGGCGGAGATCGGGGCGCCCGGACCGGCGGCCGGCGCGACCGGGGTGACCGGCGCGGGGGCCACCGGAGGCGGCGTGACCGGCACCGGCGCCACCGGGGGCGGGCCGAGCGGACGGGGAGCGGTCGGCATGCCGGTGCCGGAGACCGGCTCCGGGCGGCTGCGCCGACCACCCGACGGCGCCGGCTGGGGGTCACCACCGCCGCGCAGGGCGCGCAGCCCTCCGCCGGCGGGAGCCAGCGCGGGCAGGTCGCCGACCGGGTCGCCGCGCCGGGCGGCGGCCCGCCGGCCCGGGGCCGGGGCGACCCGCTCGTCGAGCGCGCCGACCAGGGCCTCGCAGCCCGCGTCGCAGGCCCGGACGGAGGCGACCGCCTGCCGGACGGTCTCGGCGACGGCGGAGGTGAGGGAACGGTTCACGGTGGCCCGGCGAGGGGTCTCGGAGACGGCCACCCGCAGGGCGGTCACCGCGTCGCCGATCTCGGCGACGTCGGCGACGCCGTCGGCGGCCAGGTGGGCCACCACGGCGTCGGCGGCGGACTCCCGGCCGGGGCCGAGCATGCCGGGCTCGGGCAGCGCGTCGAGCACGGCCAGCGTCACCGGGTCGGCCGGGTCCGGGTAGGCCCGCAGCGCGGCCGGGTAGAGCTCGCGGAGCACCTCACGCAGGGCGACGGCGGCGGAGTGCCGGCCGCTGGAGAGCGCGGCGTGCGCCGAGAGCACCTGCTTGTAGCCGGCCAGGTCGCGCGGCGCCGGGAGGGTCACCGCGGAGAGGGCGCCGGCCTGGAGGGCGCGCGCGAGGCCCACGGCCCGGCGCTCGGCCGGCGGGGACTGCATCTCCTCAAGGGAGTCGTCGTCGGCGAAGCGCTCGGCGAAGTCGTCCACCAGGTCGTCGTCGGCGATGGCCAGCGGCCGACCGGCGGCGCTGAGCAGCGCGGTGACCGTGTGGTCGTCGCTGTCCGCGGCGATCGCCGCACCGCTCGGCCCGCCCGACCGTTCCACGAGCAGGGTGACCAGCCGGGCGTAACCCGCCGCGTCGTCGCCGATCTCACAGACATGAAGCAGACGGCCTGCGTCGTCGACCACAGCTGACGTCAGCGCCGATCCGGCCGAGGCCGGCCGGTCGGCCGGATCCGCCGAGGCCAGACCGCAGTACACGCGCACGAGCGCCACGGCGTCGTCCTCCTCCCGGGACACAAGGCTTTCTCTGCCAGCAACTGATGCTCCCCGGTACGGGTCAGTCGCGCCAGTCCACAACGGCAGAGATCTTGCCGACAATGGTGCGCCAACCCAGACTCGCGGTTTGTGCCCCGATTTTCTTCAACCGTCGACGGCCCATGAAACCACCGACTCCGCCGTTGACAGAGGCCCGCAGCGCCTCGTCCAGGTCGTCCAGGCTGGAGCCGGCCGAGAGCATGTCGAGCACGGCCGGTAGCCGCATCGCGTACGCCAGGTCACGGGCGACCTCGCCGGCCTCGATCAGGAGCGTGGGATCCCACGTGTCGTGGCCACCACGGAGGTTCTCCACCACCAGGTCCAGCTCGTAGGTGTCCTCGTCGAGCGGGGCGATGTCGGCCGGTTCCACCCGTTCGGACAATTCATTCCAGCTGTCCAGCTGGGACAGGTCGTTGGGGGCACCGGAACGGATGAAACTGACCAGCGACTCGGGGGACTTGAACAGCAGCAGGCGGCCCCGGTGGCTCAGGAAGGCCGGAACCTCCTCGTCGCCCGCCTCGTCCTCGTCGGACTCGTCGTCCTCGTCCTCGTCCTCGTCGTCGGTCCGGCCGGACTCGCGCTTCTCGTCCTCGACCTCCGCGAACTCGGCGGCGAACTCCTCGTCGAGGACCACCACCTCGTCCTCGTCCTCGGCCTCCACCGCCTGGCGGCGGGCGAGGAAGGGGTCGTCCTCGTCGCGCTCGGCCACGTCCGTCGGGGTCAGCTCCCGCGCCGGCCGGTACGCCCGCAGGGTGAAGCCGGTGCCGGCGGGCAGGGCGATCTCGACCGGGTCGATCCGCAGCTCGTCCCAGAGCGAGCGGTCCCGGTGCGCGGCCTCGGACGTCGCGTCGGCGACGTCGGGCTCGACCGTCCCCTCGGTCTCGTCGAGCTCGGGCTCGTCGGCGTCGGGCCGTTGGGGCGACTGGCGGGCCACGCGGACCTCCGTGTGCGTCGGGTTGCCCACTCGCCGACACCTCCGGCCGCCGAGTGACTCTGCGCACATACCCTAGTGGGCGGCTCCGGATGGGCCGGACCCGCACCCCGGTGGCGCTCCCATCGACCGACAAGTAGCGTGTCTACCTATGAAGGCCCAGGCGCTGCACGGACACCTCGACGCGCTGCTGCTCGCGGTGCTCGAGCAGGGCGCGCTGCACGGCTACGCCATCATCGAGGCGCTGCGGGCGCGCAGCGCCGGCGCCCTGGACCTGCCCACCGGCACCATCTATCCGGCGCTGCGCCGGCTGGAGCGCGCCGGTTACGTGGCGAGCTCGTGGAGCACCGTGAACGGCCGGGAACGCCGCACCTACCGGCTCACCGACGCGGGCTGCCGGGCCCTGGCCGGCGAGCGGGCCGGCTGGCAGGAGTTCAGCGCGACCGTCGGCCGGTTCCTGGGCGCGGACGAGCCGCCCACCGCCCCGGCCTGAGGCAAACCGCGCCGCCCCGCCGACCCGCGGGCTCAGCGGGCGGTACGCAACCAGCCGTGCGCGGCCCGGCCCAGATTGGTCAGGGCCGCCCCGACGACCAGCGGCCCGATGATCATCGGCGGCCAGGTCAACGCGGCGTCCCAGAGACCGACCGACCAGAGATAGAGCGCGCTGCCGGCCACCGCGCCCACCACGAGCGCGCCGGTCAGGCCCAGTCCGATCAGGCGGGCTGCCGGCGGCAGGCCCGGCTCGCCCCGGCGGGCCGCCCGGGTGAGCACCAGCAGCCCCGCGGCGGCCAGCACCGCGGCCACCACCCAGGCGTGGTTCAGCGTGCTGGAGAGCAGCAGGAAACCGGCCGGCGGGTGCGAGCCGTCCCGGTCCCAGCTCGAACCCTGCCAGGTCAGGTCGCCACCGACGATCAGCACCGAGGCGACCGCCAGCCCGCGTACCGCGAAGCGCCGCAGCGCCCCGGCGGCCAGCTCCGCCTGGTACGCCGGCACCAGCCGGTCCGCGCTGCCGAACTCGGCGACCGCCCGGCGCTCGGCGTCCTGACCGGACAACCCTTCGGCCCGGTACGCCTCGGCGGCGTCGTGCAGCGCGTCCCGTGCCTCGGTGAGCAGTTCGGTCCGCAACCGGGCCGGCCCGTGCAGCCGTACGGCCAGTTCCCGCAGGTGGGCCTCGACCGGTGTCCCGTCCCCGTGCATGCGCCCACCCTGCCACGGCGGCGCCCCCGGAGGGGTCCGGGAGATCCCCGGTCCCGTCCCCGAGTCGCCCTCAGGGGGCGAGCGCCAGGTAGCCGCGTTCGGCCGCCTCCTGGCGCAACCACTGCTCGCGGTACCAGCCCGGGGCGGCGGCCAGGTCGGCGTGCCGGCCCCGCTGCACCACCCGCCCGGCGTCCAGCACCACGATCTCGTCGAAGTCGGCCAGGCCGCTGAGCCGGTGGCTGATCAGCAGCACCGAGTGCCCGGCCGGGGTGGCGGCGAGCACCGAGGCGAGCACCGCGTCGGCCGCCGCCGGGTCGAGCCCCTCGGTCGGCTCGTCCAGCACCAGCACCCCGGGGGCGGCCAGCACCGCCCGGGCCAGGGCGAGTCGCTGTCGCTGCCCGCCGGAGAGCTGCCCGCCCTCCTCGCCGACCACGGTGTCCCAGCCGTGCGGCTGGTCGCGTACCCAGTCCAGCAGGCCGGCGGCCCGGGTGGCGGCGGTCAGCTCGTCGTCGGTCGCGCCGGGCCGTCCGAGCAGCAGGTTCTCCCGGACGGTGGCGTGGAAGACGTACGCCTCGGCGAGCAGGCCGCCGACCGCCCGGGGCAGCTGTTCCGCCGGCCGGTCGGCCAGGTCGACGCCGTCCAGGGTGATCCGTCCCCGCTCCGGGACGACCGTGCCGGTGACCACGGCGGTCAGGGTGCTCTTGCCGGCGCCGCTCGGCCCCACCACGGCCACCCGTCGGCCGGCCGGCAGGTCCAGGTCGAGCCGGTCCAGCGCCGGTGCCGCGTCGGCCCGGTACCGGACGGTCACCCCGGCCAGCCGGACCTGGTGCGACCCCTCGGCCAGGGCCGGAGCCGCATCGCCCGGGCCCGGTCCGGTGGCCGCCGGAGGGACGCCGGTGGCCTCGGGGGCGGTGAGCAGGGCGGCGACCCGGGTCAGGCCGGCGCCGAGCAGGGTGCGCTGCCGCGCGGCGGCGACCAGCGCCAGGGCGATCTCCACGGCGGCCAGCGTCCCCACGGCGAGCACGCCGACCAGCACCCCGCCCACGCCCGCGCGGAGCGCCACCAGCACCACCGCGCCGGCGGTGAGACCGGCCAGCAGCACCCCGACGGCGTCGACCGCGAAGCCGGCGGCGGCCAGCCGTCGTTCCAGCCGGGCCAGCTGCTCGGCCCGTCCCCGGGCGGCGGCCAGCGCCGTCCCGGTGGCCCCGAAGGCGGCCAGGTCGGCGGCGCCGTGGGTGAGGTCGATCGCGTCCACGGCGAGCGCCCCGCGCAGCGGCGCCACCTGGTCGGCGCTGCGCCGGGTCAGCCGGGTGGCGAGCAGCGGCAGGGCCACCCCGGCCGTCAGCAGCCCCACCGTCAGCACCCCCGCCGCCGGTACGGAGATCAGCGCCGCCCCACCGACGGCGAGCACCCCGACCAGCGCGGCGGCGGCGCCCGGCACGAGCACCCGCAGCAGCAGGTCCTGGACGGCCTCCACGTCGGAGACCAGCCGGCTCAGCGCGTCCCCGGAGCGTTGGGTGGCCGCGCCCCGGCCGGCGGCCAGGGTGGCGAAGACCCGGGCCCGGACGTCGGTGATCATGCGCAGGACCGCGTCGTGACCGGCCAGCCGTTCGGAGTAGCGGAACACGCCTCGGCTGATCGCCAGCGCCCGGACCGCGACGATGGCGACGGTCAGCCGGTCCAGCGGGGGTTGTCCGGCGGCGCTCATCAGCAGCCAGGTGGCGGTGGCCATCAGGGCCAGCCCGGCGAACTCGGTGGCGGCGGCGAGCAGCCCCGCGCCGACCAGCCGGCCCAGGTAGGGCCGGGCCAGCCGGAGCACCGCCCGCTCGGCGGAGGCCCGCCCGTTCACGCCTGCACCCCCGACGAGGAGGGGGTCAGCTCGGTGACCCGGCCGTCGGAGATCCGGATGATCCGGTCGGCGTCGGCGAGCAGCGCCGGCCGGTGCGCCACCAGCAGCGCCGTACGCCCGGCGACCAGCCGCCGGGTGGCGTCCAGCACGACCGCCTCGCTGGCGGTGTCCAGCCGCGCGGTGGGCTCGTCGAGCAGCACCAGCGGGGCGTCGCGCAGGAAGGCCCGGGCCAGCGCGACCCGCTGCCGCTGGCCGCTGGAGAGGCCGTGCCCCCGCTCGCCCAGCACCGTGCCCAGCCCGTCGGGCAGGGCGGCGACCACCTCGTCCAGCGCCGCGTCGCGGACCGCGCCGGCCAGCGCCGGCGCCGGGGTGTCCGGCGCGCCGAGGGTGATGTTGTCGGCCAGCGGGGCGGCGAAGAGGTGCGCCCGCTGCGGCACCCAGGCGACCTGCCGGCGCCAGTCGTCCGGGTCGACCGTCGCCAGGTCCACCCCGTCGACGGTGACCCGGCCGCTGGTCGGGGTGACGAAACCGAGGAGGAGGTTGAGCAGGGTGCTCTTGCCGGCGCCGCTGGGACCGATGACGGCGATCCGCTCGCCGGGGCGGATGGTCAGCGTGACGTCCCGCAGCGCGGTGGTCCGGTCGTACTCGACGGTCACCGCCTCGAAGCGGATCTCGCCGCGCCCGCCCGGGGCCGGGACCGGCCGACCGGCCGGGGCGGCCACCGGGCCGGCGGTGACGGTGAACGCCTCGTCCAGCGCGGCCAGCCCCTCCATGCTGGCGTGGAACCGGCTGCCGGCGGCCCGCAGCGGCAGATACGCCTCGGGGGTGAGCAGCAGCACCAGCAGCGCGGTGGAGAGGGTGATGCCGCCGCCGAGCAGGCGGATGCCGACCGGCACCGCGACCAGCGCCACCGAGAGGGTGGCGATCAGCTCCAGCACCAGTGCGGAGAGGAAGGCGATCCGCAGCGTCTTCATGGTGGCCTGCCGGTGCCCGTCGGCCATCCGGCGGACCACCTCCACCTGGCCGCGGGCCCGGCCGAAGGCGCGCAGGGTGGGCAGCCCGGCCACCATGTCGAGGAAGTGCCCGCCGAGCAGCGAGAGCCGGCGCCACTGCCGTTCGGTGGCGGCCTGGGCCTGCCAGCCGAGCAGGGCGCCGAAGACCGGGATCAGCGGAATGGTCAGCGCGATGATCAGCGCCGAGCTCCAGTCGGCGAACGCGATCCGGGCGAGCACCGCCAGCGGCACGGTGACGCTCAGCACGAGCTGCGGCAGGTAGCCGGTGAAGTAGGCGTCCAGCGCGTCCAGCCCGCGCCCGGTCAGCGTGGCGAGCTGCCCGGCGCGCTGCCCGGCCACCCAGGTCGGGCCGTGCGCGCCGACCGCGCCGAGCAGCTCGACCCGCAGCGCCGCCTTCACGGTCGCCGCGACCCGGGCGGCGACCGTGCCCTGCGCCCAGGTGACGGCCGACCGGGCGGCCACCGCGGCGAGGAAACCGGCCAGCGCCGGCCGGTCCAGCCGGCCGTCGACCGCCGTGGCCAGCAGCGCCGCCAGCGCGGTCGCCTGCGCCACGACCAGCAGCGCCGTCACCCCGCCCAGCAGGGCGAGCACGGCGAGGTCGCGCCGGGCCGCGGGGACCCGGCGCAGCAGACGCGGGTCGAACGGGCGGCGGTTCACCAGTACACCGGTGCCCTACCGTCGATCCGTCCCCGGAAAATCCACCAGCACATCGCCTGAAAGCCTAGTAGGGCCGGGACGAGGGGCAGCGTCAGCCAGCCCAGCAGGGACAGGGTGGGCGCGCTGGCCGCCGCGTCGGCCACGGCCAGCCCGGTGACCGGGTCGGTCCCGGAGACCAGCGCCCAGGGCCACCGGGCCGCTCCGACCAGCGCCACCGGCAGCGCCAGCGCCGCCGAGGTGGCCGCGAAGGCCAGGCCGGGCCGCCGCCGGGCGAGCGCCACCCGCGCCCCCAGCAGCGCCGTGACCAGCAACGACATCAGGAGTACGGCCACCAGTGGCTGCTGCGCGCCGACGCGTACCCGGTCGGAGAGCAGGCCCACGACGGTGGCCGCGCCGACCGCGGCGAGCGCCACCGGGATCAGCCGGCGGGCCAGCCGGGCGGCGGTGGCGCCGTCCGGCTCGGGCAGCCGCAGCGTGAGGAAGGTCGCACCGTGCGCCGCCACCAGCGCCACCATGGCCAGCCCGGCGGCGGCGACGAACGGGGTGAACAGGTGGGTCACCCCGGCGGCGTGCCCGGCCGCCGACATCGGCAGCCCCTGGAGCAGCCCGGCAAGCAGCGAGCCCCAGCCGAGCGCGGCGAGCGCGCTGCCGGCGACCACCACCCGGTCCCACCGGCTCCGGGCGCGGTCCCCGTCGGGGCGGCTGCGCAGCTGCACCCCGGCGGTCACCAGGACCACCCCGGCCAGGGCGCCCAGCACGGCCGGGTAGTACCCGGAGAGCAGTTCGCCCTCCAGCACCGGGAACGCCCCGAACAGGATCCCGACGGCGGCCACCAGCCAGACCTCGTTGCCGAGGAAGAACGGGCCGAGCGCGGTCAGGGCGGCGCGGCGGGCGGCGGGGGAGCCACCCCGGGCGAGCAGCAGGCCGACGCCGTAGTCGTAGCCGCCGAGCACCAGGTAGGTGGCGAAGAAGAGGCCGAGCAGGGCGTACCAGGCGAGCTCCACGGGGATCTCCCTCAGGCGAGAACGGGTTGGCGGGGGAAGTCGTCGCTCTCCGGCGCGGGCGGGCGGCCCAGCGCCGGGTCGTGCGCGCCGCGGGCGGCGTGCCGGGCGAGCAGCACCCAGTTGGTGACGGCGAGCGCGCCGAGCAGCAGGCCGAATCCGACCAGCGAGGTGAGCATCAGGCCGGCGTCGACGTCGGAGACGGCCCGCGAGTTGGGCAGCAGCCCGTACGCCGCCCAGGGCTGGCGGCCCACCTCCCGGGCGATCCAGCCGAGGAGCACCGCGACGAACGGCAACGGCAGGGCGAACAGGATCAGCCAGAGCGGGAAGCGCAGCCGGATCACCGCGTCCCGCCAGAGCAGCGGGAGCAGCAGCCAGACGCAGCCCAGGGTGAGGCCGATCAGGATCATGAAGCCCAGCCCGACGCTGGAGAGCACCGGCGGGGTCCAGTCGCCGGGCCCGAACCGGGCGGTCCACTCGGCGACCAGCGCGTCCCGCCCGGGGCCGCCGCCGAACTTGGTGGGCTGCACCTGCCCCACCGGCCCGAACTGGGCGAAGCCGAACCCCTGGACGGCGGCGATCGCCAGCGCCGCGACGACCAGGCCGATCCGCAGCGAGGTGCGGAACAGCGCGAAGTCGGGGGTACGCCGGATCAGGTGCCGGGCGCTCACCGCGGCCATCAGCATCCCGCCGGTGAGCAGCGACGCGGCGAGCACGTGCCCGAATGCCATGCCGAGGGTGGGGTTGGTGAGCAGGGCGCCGAAGTCGGTGAGGTGGGCGACCCCGTCGCGCAGCTCGTAGCCGACCGGGTTCTGGAGCCAGGAGTTCGCCACCATGATCCAGAACGCCGAGGCGTACGCGGTGATCGCCACGCCCCAGAGCAGCGCGAGGTGCAGCCCGCGGCGCAGCCGGTGCCAGCCGAAGATCCACATGCCGAGGAACGTGGACTCCAGGAAGAACGCCAGCAGGGTCTCGATGGCGAGCGGGGCGCCGAAGACGTTGCCCACGTAGCGCGACAGCCCGCTCCAGTTCAGGCCGAACTGGAACTCCATGACGATGCCGGTGGCGATGCCGAGCACGTAGTTGATCACGTAGAGCTGGCCCCAGAACCGGGTGAGCCGCTCCCACTTCGGGTCGCCGGTCAGGAACCCGGCCGTCTGCATCCCGACCAGCAGGGTGACCAGGCCGAGGGTGACCACCACGAACAGGAAGTGGATCGAGGTGGTGGTGGCGAACTGAAGGCGCGCGAGGAGCAGGGTGTCCATGACCGCTCTCCAAGGGTTGGCTCGCTTGTCGTAGCGAGCCTACACGTAGATTGCCTACCTATCCGGACCGGTTTCGTCGCGGTCCCGCGTGACGGCGGAATCAGTTCAGGAAGAGCGAGATCGGCAGGGCGACCAGGGTGGTCGCCACGGCCAGCGCGGCCGCGCCGATCAGCCGCGGCGGCCGGTCGGCGACCAGCAGCCGCTGCACCCGTACGTCCAGGTCGCGGTCGCCGACCCCGAGCGCGCCCGCCGGGGTGATCCGGTCCCCGCAGGCCGCGAAGCGGCGCAGCGCACCGGCCAGCGACGCCTCGGCGTGCAGCTCCCGGGCCTTGTCGTCGGCCCGCATCTCGACCAGCAGGGCGACCCGCTCGTACGCCTCGGCGACCCAGCGGAACCAGGGCAGCGCCCGGCGCAGCGCGGTGAACGGCAGCAGCACCAGGTCGTGCCGCTCCTGCGCGTGCGCCCGCTCGTGGGTGAGCACCGCCGCCAGCTCGGCCGGGTCCAGCAGGCTCAACGTGCCGGCGCTGACCACGACCCGGGGGCGCACCCCCGGCAGGCAGTACGCCGCCGCGCTGGGGTGGTCGAGCACCAGCGCCCCGGGTGCCGTCGGGTCCCGCCGGGCGACCAGGGTCAACAGATCCCGGTGCCGCCGCTGGGCCCGGACGCTCGCGTGGATGCTGCGCACGGTCGTGGTGACCAGCACCGCCCCGATGCCGAAGCCGACCCCCACGCCGGCCAGGTGCGCCGCGCCCAGCCCCGCCGGCAGGGTGCCGTGGGCCAGGTCGTTGACCAGGGCCAGCAGGGCACCGCCGGTCGGTCGGTCGTACGCGGCCAGCCCGAGCGCCATCGGCAGCCCCATCGCGGAGAGGCCGAGCGCCAGCCCGACCGCCTGCCAGCAGACGATCGCGACGCGTGGGGCACGCCAGGTCCAGGTGGACCGGGCCAGGACCTGCGCGGTGAGATAGCAGGCCAGCATCGACACGGCGAAGTGCACGGCGTAGGCCATGGCTGCCGCCCTACCGGCCCGTCGCCTCGTCGGTGCGGCGCGGCCGGCCGGCCCGCGGGTCCTCCACCCGGTCGGTCAGCGGCTGGCCGGTCAACCCGGCCTCCGCGCCGAGCGCCGTCCGCAGCACCTCCGCCTCGGTGCCGGTCACCGACCGGGCGAAGCGGACCAGCGCCGCGTCCCGGCTGCCGCCCAGGTCGAGGGCGTCGAGCATGAGCTGGGCGATGTGCGCCTCCCGGCTGGCGGCGGCCCGGTAACGCCAGGCCCGCCCCTCCCGCTGGCGCTGCACCATGCCCTTGCCGGCGAGCCGGTCCAGCACGGTCATCACCGTGGTGTACGCCAGCTCGCGCCCGTCCAGGGCGTCGGCGACCTCCCGCACGGTCACCCCGTCCGACGTGGCGGGGACCGAGTCCCACAACACGTCCATCACCGCACGCTCAAGATCGCCCAACCGAGTCACGCCCCCAATCCTACCCCCCGTAGTAGAACTCTTCTCAGAGCAGGACCACTGAGCTGACCCCCCCCACGCGGACCGTGACCGGAACGGGTTTCCGGGGGAGCCCGCCCACGCAGGGATCAAGCCTGACCGCCCGGAGGGGGCGGGCTCCCCCGGAACCTCGACAGTGAGCCGCGATCACACCCCCTTGGGGTGCCAGACCGTCTTCGTCTCCAGCAGGGTGGTCATCCGGGTGATGCCCGGATCCGTGGTCCAGTCGTGGTCGGCCGGCGCCGGCCGGAGCACCCGCTTGAGGTTCTCGGCCGCCTTGATCTCCAGGTCGGCGGCCAGCTCGGCGTCGGTCACCCCGGTCAGGTCGATCGCGTTGACGTCCATGTGGCTCGCCAACGTCGGCGCCGTCTCGGTCAGCCTGCCGGTGAGGATGTTGACCACCCCGCCGGGCAGGTCCGAGGTGGCCAGCACCTCGGCCAGGGTCACCGCCGCCAGCGGGGCCGCCGGGGAGGCGGCGACCACCACGGTGTTGCCGGTGACGATCGCCGGGGCGATCACGCTGACCAGGCCGAGCAGCGCGGGCTGCTCCGGGGCCACCACGCCCACCACGCCGGTCGGCTCGGGCGAAGAGAGGTTGAAGTACGGGCCGGCGACCGGGTTCGCGCCGCCGTACACCTGGGTGAGCTTGTCGGCCCAGCCGGCGTACCAGACCCAGCGGTCGATCGCCGCGTCCACCTCGTCGGCGGGCACGCCCAGCGCGACGAACTGCTCGCGCCGGCCCTCCAGTATCTCGGCGACCCGGTAGAGGATCTGACCCCGGTTGTACGCGGTCGCCCCGGCCCAGCCCTTGACGGCGGCCCGGGCGGCGACGACGGCGTCCCGCGCGTCCTTACGGGAGGCCAGGGAGACATTCGCGTCCTGCACGAGATACGACCGTCCCGACTCGCTGCGCGGGAACTTCCCGCCGATGAAGAGCTTGTACGTCTTGCGTACCGCGACCCGCTCAGACATTGAGGTAGCCCTCCAGCCCGTGCCGGCCGCCCTCGCGACCGTAGCCCGACTCCTTGTAGCCGCCGAACGGCGAGGTGGGGTCGAACTTGTTGAACGTGTTGGCCCAGACCACGCCGGCGCGGAGCCGGTCGGCCATCCAGAGGATCCGGGAACCCTTGTCGGTCCAGATTCCCGCAGACAGCCCGTACGGCGTGTTGTTGGCCTTCTCGACGGCCTCGGCGGGCGTGCGGAAGGTGAGCACCGACAGCACCGGCCCGAAGATCTCCTCGCGGGCGATCCGGTGCGCCTGGGTGACCCCGGTGAAGATGGTCGGCGCGAACCAGAAGCCCCGCTCGGGCAGCTCGCAGGCGGGCGACCAGCGCTCGGCGCCCTCGGCGGAGCCGGCGTCGGAGAGCTCCCTGATCCGGGCCAGCTGGGCGGCCGAGTTGATCGCGCCGATGTCGGTGTTCTTGTCCAGCGGGTCGCCGACCCGCAGCTGCGCCATCCGGCGCTTGAGTGACTCGAGCACCTGCTCGGCGACGTTCTCCTGGATCAGCAGCCGGGAGCCGGCGCAGCAGACGTGGCCCTGGTTGAAGAAGATGCCGTTGACGATGCCCTCGACGGCCTGGTCGACCGGGGCGTCGTCGAAGACGATGTTGGCGGCCTTGCCGCCCAGCTCCAGGGTGAGCTTCTTGCGGGTGCCGGCGATCGAGCGGGCGATGGCCCGGCCGACCTCGGTGGAGCCGGTGAAGGCGACCTTGTCGACGTCCGCGTGCTCGACCAGGGCGCGGCCGGTGTCGCCGGCGCCGGTGACGATGTTGACCACACCGGCCGGCAGGTCGGCCTGCTGGCAGATCTCGGCGAAGAGCAGCGCGGTCAGCGGGGTGGTCTCGGCGGGCTTGAGCACCACCGTGTTGCCTGCCGCGAGGGCCGGGGCGATCTTCCAGGCCAGCATGAGCAGCGGGAAGTTCCACGGGATGACCTGCGCGGCCACGCCGATCGGCTGCGGGTCGGGGCCGAACCCGGCGTGCGGAAGCTTGTCGGCCCAGCCGGCGTAGTAGAAGAAGTGCGCGGCGACCAGCGGCAGGTCGACGTCCCGGGACTCCCGGATCGGCTTGCCGTTGTCCAGCGACTCCAGCACGGCCAGCTCGCGGGAGCGCTCCTGGATGATCCGGGCGATCCGGAACAGGTACTTCGCCCGGTCCCGGCCCGGCATCGGACCCCAGACCTGCTCGTACGCCCGGCGGGCGGCGCGCACCGCACGGTCGACGTCCCCGGCGCCGGCCTCGGCGACCTCGGCGAGCACCTCCTCGGAGGCCGGGTTGATCGACTTGAAGCTGCCGCCGTCGGTCGGGTCGACGAACTCGCCGTCGACGAAGAGCCCGTACGAGGGCTTGAGGTCCACCACCGAGCGGGACTCGGGGGCGGGGGCGTATTCGAAGATCACGCTCAGTCCAGGGTGAAGTAGTCGGGACCGGCGTAGACGCCGGTCGTCAGCTTGGTGCGCTGCATGAGCAGGTCGTTGAGCAGGCTGGACGCGCCGAACCGGAACCAGTCCGGGTCCAGCCAGTCCGCACCGGCGGTCTCGTTGACCATGACCAGGTACTTGATGGCGTCCTTGGTGGTCTTGATCCCGCCGGCCGGCTTCACGCCGACCTGCCGCCCGGTGGCGGCGCGGAAGTCGCGGACCGCCTCCAGCATCACCAGGGTCACCGGCAGGGTCGCCGCGACCGGCACCTTGCCGGTGGAGGTCTTGATGAAGTCGCCGCCGGCCAGCATGGCCAGCCAGGAGGCCCGGCGCACGTTGTCGTAGGTGGCCAGCTCGCCGGTCTCCAGGATCACCTTGAGGTGGGCGTCCCCACACGCGGACCTGGTGGCCACGATCTCGTCGTAGACCTCCTGGTAGCGACCGGCCAGGAACGCGCCCCGGTTGATCACCATGTCGATCTCGTCGGCGCCGGCCTCGACGGCCGCCCGGACGTCCGCCAGCTTGATCTCCAGCGGGGCCTGGCCGGAGGGGAACGAGGTCGCCACGCTGGCCAGGTGCACGGCGCTGCCCCGCAGCACCTCGGCCACGTACGGGACCATCGCCGGGTAGACGCAGACCGCGCCGACGTGTGGGCAGGACGGGTCGGCCGGGTCGGGGCGCAGCGCCTTGGCGGCCAGCGCCCGCACCTTGCCGGGCGTGTCCGCCCCCTCCAGGGTGGTCAGGTCGACCATCCGGATGGCCAGGTCGATCGCCTGCGCCTTGGCCGTGGTCTTGATGGAGCGGGTGCCGAGCTGTGCCGCCCGCTGCTCCGCGCCGACCTGGTCCACGCCCGGCAGGCCGTGCAGGAAGGTCCGCAGAGCGGTCTCGGATCGTCCCAGCTCGGAGAGGTCCGACCGGGCCGACGTCGCTGTCGCCGTCATGCCCCGAATACTACGCACCCGCGAGTCGAGTGATCTTGGTCACGACGAGCCGGTCGTGAGCGCCACACGTGAGCGGCGTCGCTGGTCGGCCAGCACCCGCCGTGCGACGCGGCCGGGACCGGTAGGTTGAGCGATCGTGGACGTACACGTCATTGACCACCCGCTCGCCCAGGCGCGGCTGACCGCCATGCGGGACGCCCGGACCGACTCGCCGTCGTTCCGGGCGGCGCTGCGCGAACTCACCACCATGCTGGTGTACGAGGCCGCGCGCTCCTTCCCCATCGAGAAGTACTCGATCCAGACCCCGGTCACCGCCACCGAGGGCACCCGACTGGCGAACCCGCCGCTGCTGGTCCCGGTGCTCCGGGCCGGGCTCGGCATGGCCGACGCCGCGCTCGGGCTGCTGCCCGAGTCGTCGATGGGCTTCGTGGGCCTGGCCCGCGACGAGGAGACGTACGAGCCGCGCGCGTACATGGAGTCGCTGCCCCGCGACCTGGCTGGCCTGCCGGTGCTGGTGCTCGACCCGATGCTGGCCACCGGCGGCTCGCTGGAGCACTGCTGCCGGCTGCTGGCCGACCGCGGTTGCACCGACATCACCGTGCTCTGCGTGCTGGCCGCCCCGGTCGGCATCGAGCGGCTGGAGCGCTCCGGCCTGCCGTTGCGCCTGGTCACCGCGTCGATCGACGAGGGCCTGAACGACAAGATGTTCATCGTTCCCGGCCTGGGTGACGCCGGGGACCGACAGTTCGGCGGCATGCCCCGCTTCTGACCCCACCCCGAGGGCGGCGCGTTGTGGCCCGGGGCGTGCGCGCAGGCGCTACCGTCTCGGGCCATGACTGGTGTCGCGCTCGCCGAAGAGCTGCTCCTCCTCGCCTACGACGACGAATCCGGCAAGGCGACCATGCCCCGGATCAGCCTCGACCTGGGCATGGCCGCGGCCGTGCTGGTCGAGCTGGCCCTGGCCAACCGGATCGCCTACGCCGCCGGCAACCTGGCGGTGACCGACCCGACACCGACGGGTGAGCCGGTCACCGACGAGGTGCTCGCCAAGATCGCCGCGGACACCCCGCACACCCCCTCCTCCTGGGTGCAGCGGCTCCGGCACGGCCTGCGCGACCGGATCCTCGGCGACCTGGTCGACCGGGGCGTGGTCCGGGACGTCGACGAGACCGAGCTGGGCTTCATCCACGTGCACCGCTACCCGTCGACCGACCCGTCGGTCGAGGCCGACATTCGGCACCGGCTGGCCGCCGCGCTGACCAGCGGGCAGCTCCCCGACGAGCGGACCGCCGCGCTGGCCACCCTGGTCGCCGTGCTGCGGATGGAGCCGACGCTGCACCTGGCCGGCGCGGAGGCCGCCGGCGTGCACCGCCGCCTGGAGGAGATCGCCGGCGGCGCCGGCTTCTCCGGCAACGTCAGCCTGGACGACAGCGTCGTGCGCCCCTCGGTCGGCCTCGTCGTGGCCGCCCTCGCCCACGCCATCGACCAGGCCCTCGGCAAGCGCGCCTGATCCGTTCCCGCCGGCCGCCGGTGCCCGGCCGGCCGATGGATGCGCTACGCACCGTATCGCCGGCACCCTGCTCACCGAGCGTGCTGGCTGACCGGCCCTCGGAGACATCCCGGCCCGCCTTTGCTCTGCTGCCCCATTCGCAACACCGGGACTGAACTGGGCAGACGCACCGCCCTATCTCGTTTCTCCCGGTCACTTTCCGTGGCTGTTGCGTGGGGTGCAGCAGAGCAAAGGGGCCGGGCAGGCCTGTTGGGATCGAGGGGCCCGCGACGCTGCGTGGTCGCTTGTTGCGCGTCGCGGGCCGGGGCGGCGGTGGCGCGGGCGTGGGTCAGAGGCCGAGCAGGGCGGCGATCTCGGCGCGGAGGGCGGCGACCGCGGCCTGGGCGCGGGTGCGGGCCGCCGGGACGTCGCCGTCCGCGACCGGCTCCACCACCTCCAGGTACGCCTTGAGCTTCGGCTCGGTGCCGGAGGGGCGGATCACCGCCCGGGCCCCCGCCGTCCGCAGGATCACCACGTCGGAGTCCGGCAGCAGGTCCCGAGCCTCGGCGAGCGGCTGCCCCAGCAGGACGGCCGGGGTGGCCGCCCGGACCCGGCTCATCATCTCGCCGATCAGCCGCAGGTCGTCGACCCGGACCGAGAGCTGGTCGGTGTGGTGCACGCCGAACTCGGCGGCCAACTCGTCCAGCCGGTCGGTCAGGGTGCGCCCCTGCGCCTTCAGCCCGGCGGCCAGCTCGGCGACGGTCAGCGCGGCGGTGATGCCGTCCTTGTCGCGTACGTGCTCCGGGGCGACGCAGTAGCCCAGCGCCTCCTCGTAGCCGAAGACCAGCGGCTGCGCCCCGCCACCGGCCCGGACGATCCACTTGAACCCGGTCAGCGTCTCGTCGTACGGCAGGTCGCGGGCGGCGCACATGGCGCGCAGCAGGGACGACGACACGATGGTGGTGGCGTACAGGCCGCCGACCCCGCGCCGCATCAGGTGGTCGGCGAGCAGCGCGCCCACCTCGTCACCGCGCAGCATCCGCCACGAGTCGCCCTCCCGGACGGCCACCGCGCAGCGGTCCGCGTCGGGGTCGTTGGCGATGGCGAGGTCCGCGCCGATCCGGTCGGCGAGCGCGACCAGCCGGTCCACCGCACCCGGCTCCTCCGGGTTGGGGAAGGAGACCGTCGGGAACTCCGGATCCGGCTCGGCCTGGTCGGGCACCACGCCGGGGACCGGGAAGCCGGCCCGGGCGAAGGCGGCGGTCAGCACGGCCGCACCCACCCCGTGCAGCGGGGTGTACGCCACGGCGAGGTCCCGGGGCCCGTCCGGCGCGACCACCGCCGCGGCCCGGTCGACGTACGAGACGACCAGGTCGTCGCCGAGCACCTGACCGGGCGGGCCGAGCGGCACCTCGGCCAGCGGGCCGACCGCGCGGATGGCGGACTCGATCCCGGCGTCGGCCGGCGGCACGATCTGAGCCCCCGCGCCCAGCTCGCCGCCGAGCCGGGCGCCCAGGTAGACCTTGTAGCCGTTGTCCTGCGGCGGGTTGTGGCTGGCCGTGACCATCACGCCGGCCGCCGCGTCGAGGTGCCGCACCGCGTACGCCAGGACCGGGGTGGGCAGCGGGCGGGGCAGCAGCAGCGCGGGCCGCCCGGCGCCGGTGGCGACCTGGGCGGTGCGCTCGGCGAACTCCCGGGAACCGTGCCGGGCGTCGTACCCGATCACCAGCGGTCCGGTGGCGCCCTGGGCCGCGAGCCAGCCGACCAGCCCGGCCGCGGCCTGGGTGACCACGGCGAGGTTCATGCCGTTCGGTCCGGCGCGCAGCGGGCCGCGCAACCCGGCGGTGCCGAAGGTCAGCGGGCCGGCGAACCGGTCGGCCAGCTCCGGGCCGCTGTCCGGCAGTCGGCCGAGCACCGCCCGCAGCTCGTCCCGGCTGGCCGGGTCGGGGTCGTCGTCGAGCCAACGCCGGGCCTGCTCGCGAAGGTCGTCGATGTCAGTGGTGTCCGCCGTCATGCCTCTTGATAGCACGACGGCGGATCACCACCGGTCGTCACCCCGGGTCAGTTCGCCCCGGTGAGCTGGAAGGACTTCGCCATCGAGTCGAAGATCGGCTTGCTCTGGGCGAACTTCGGGTCGTTGGTGGAGAGGTAGAACGAGTACGCCTTGCCGTCGCGCACCAGCCCGCGCCAGATGCCGTGCCGCATGGTCGGGCCGGTGCCGCAGGTGTACTCCAGCTGGGCGGCCGGCTGGCCGGCGAGCTGCTGGTCGGTGATCGACACCTCGTTGTACGGCTTCACGCAGGACTTGTTCTTGGTCCGCAGGTTGCGGGAGGCGCTCTCCGCCCAGGCGGTCGGGTTGCCGCCGCCCCAGTCCTCGGCGATGATCCGGACCTTCCGCTTGCTGTCGGCCGGGTCGATGAAGTCGACGTAGAGACCGCCGGTGTGCCGCTCCCAGCCCTTGGGGACCTTCACCGTCACACCCTTGACCGTCTGCTCCTGCATCTCGATCCCCGGGTCGACCGGGTCCTGCTCGATCGGGATCGCCGCCGGCGGGGTGGCCGGCTTGTCGTCACCGCCGCCGAGCAGCGCGATCGCCCCGATCAGCAGCAGCACTAGGCCGGCGGCCGCGCCGAGCTGGACCTTGCGCGGCCAGCCCCTGACCGTGGTGACCAGCCGCCCGCCGGTGGCCTTCAGCCGGTCGGCGGTGCCGCCGCCACCGGCCGCCGGCGCGGTCGCCGGTGAGGTCCACGGCTGGCCGGTGCCCGGCACCGACCACTGGTTGCCGGCGTACCCGCCGGGCACCCGCTGGGTGGCGTCGGCCTGGCCGGCGGCGAAGTGCGGGGCGCCGCCCGGCTGGCGGGTGGCCATCGCCTGGGTGGCGTCGGCGCGTCCGGCGCCGAAGCGCTGGGTCGGGTCGGCCTGGCCCGCCCCGAAGCGCTGGGTGGCCTCCGCCGCCCCCGCCCCGAAGCGCTGGGTCGCCTCGGCCTGCCCGGCGCCGAAGCGCTGGGTGGCCTCGGCCTGGTCGCTCGGCGGCGGCATCGCGCCGGTCGGCGTGTGCAGCGGGCCGGCGAGCGCGTCGGCGCTGGTGTCGTCCAGGGCGGCGCCGCCGGTCGGCGCAGGGGTGGGCCGCTCACCGCGGCGCAGCGACGCCAACCGGTCGGTCAGCGACTCGCCGGGGCCGATCATCGCCCGGCCACCGATCTGGCCGGTGGGCTTCGGCTCCGGGGCGGCGGGCGCGGGCGGCGGCGTGGTGGGCCGCTGTACCGGCACCACCGAGTACGGGTCGGTGACCGAGTTGACCGCGGTCGCGTTGCTGGTCAGCGGGCCGGCCAGCAGCTCGCGGAGCATCGCCCGGGCGGTGTGCACGTCGAGCCGGCGGGCCGGGTCCTTCTCCAGCAGTCCCATCAGGACCGGGGTGAGCGGACCGCTGCGCTGCGGGGTGGCCGGCGGGTCCTCGACCACCGCGTGCATGGTCTCGATCGGGTCGCCCTTGTCGAACGGGGGACGACCCTCGACTGCGGTGAAAAGCGTCACACCGAGCGAGAAGAGGTCGCTCGGCGGCCCGAACTCGTGACCCATCGCCCGTTCCGGGGAGATGAAGTGCGGCGAGCCGAGCACCATGCCCGGGGTGGTCAGCTGCACGTCGGTGGGCATCCGGGCCACGCCGAAGTCGGTCAGCACGCAGCGGCCGTCGGAGCAGATCAGCACGTTGGCCGGCTTGACGTCGCGGTGCAGCACGCCGATCGCGTGCGCCACCTCCAGCGCGCCGAGCAGGGCGATGCCGATCTTGGCCACCGGCCGGGGCGCCACCGGACCGTCCTCGATCACCATGTCGGCGAGGCTGCGCGCGTCCAGCAGCTCCATCACGATCCACGGCCGGCCGCCCTCGGTGACCACGTCGTACACCTGGACCACGGCCGGGTGCTGGATCGCGGCGGCGGCGCGCGCCTCGCGCAGGGTGCGTTCGTACATCGCGTCGCGGTCGCTCGGGGCCAGCCCGGGGGGAAGGACGACCTCCTTGACCGCCACGTCCCGGCGGAGCAGGGTGTCTGTCGCACGCCAGACCGTGCCCATGCCGCCGTTGCCCACCGCGGACCGCAGCGCGTAGCGCCCACCGATGGTGGTGCCGGGTGCCGCACGTCCGTTGGGAGGACTGACCTGTCCGCCGCTCCACGTCGGGATCTGAGTCACTGAAAAGCCACCGGGGGATATCGAGGGGGCTGGGACACAACCCCCCTATCTTGCTGGTTCCGACGCCCGATGCGAAACCCGACGCGGCGTGCCGTTGTCGACGGCGACCATCCGTGCCCGGGGGTTCACCTGGCGTCGAGGTCGATGTGGTGTGCGGTATCCCTCACCCGTCGATGCCCCGCGGCGTCCTACCATCCGGGGATGAGCGAACGGTCGAGCGAGTCCGGTTTCCCGATCAAGGGCGTCTACACGGCGGCCGACCTGCCCGAGGAGCTGGATTCCCGGCTGGGCGCGCCGGGCGAGTTCCCGTACACCCGGGGCGTCTACCCCACCATGTACACCTCCCGGCCGTGGACCATGCGGCAGTACGCGGGCTTCGGCACCGCCACCGAGTCCAACGCGCGCTACCACCAGTTGTTGCGGGCCGGGACCATGGGCCTGTCGGTCGCCTTCGACCTGCCCACCCAGATGGGGTACGACTCCGACGACCCGATCGCGCACGGCGAGGTGGGCAAGGTGGGCGTCGCCATCGACTCCATCGAGGACATGCGGCTGCTCTTCGCCGGCATCCCGCTGGACAAGGTCTCCACCTCGATGACGATCAACGCCCCCGGCTCGGTGCTGCTCCTGCTCTACCAACTGGTGGCCGAGGAGAACGGCGTGCCGGGCGCGGCGCTCAACGGCACCATCCAGAACGACATCCTCAAGGAGTACATCGCCCGGGGGACGTACATCTTCCCGCCGAAGCCGTCGCTGCGGTTGGTGGCCGACACCTTCGCGTACTGCCGCAAGGAGGTGCCGAAGTGGAACACCATCTCCATCTCCGGCTACCACATGGCGGAGGCCGGCGCGACGCCCGCGCAGGAGATCGCGTTCACCCTGGCCAACGGCGTGGAGTACGTCCGGGCGGCGCTGGAGGCCGGGCTCGCGGTGGACGACTTCGCGCCCCGGCTGTCGTTCTTCTTCGTCGCCCGCACCACCCTGCTGGAGGAGGTCGCGAAGTTCCGCGCCGCCCGGCGGATCTGGGCCCGGGTGATGCGCGACGACTTCGGCGCCAAGGATCCGAAGTCGATGATGCTGCGGTTCCACACCCAGACCGCCGGCGTGCAGCTCACCGCCCAGCAGCCCGAGGTGAACCTGGTCCGGGTGGCGATCCAGGGGCTCGGCGCGGTGCTCGGCGGCACCCAGTCGCTGCACACCAACAGCTTCGACGAGGCGATCGCGCTGCCCACCGAGAAGGCGGCCCGGCTGGCGCTGCGTACCCAGCAGGTGCTGGCGTACGAGACGGACCTGACCGCCACGGTGGACCCGTTCGCCGGGTCGTACGTGGTGGAGGCGATGACCGCCGAGCTGGAGTCGGCGGCGGTGGAGCTGATGGACCGGGTCGGTGACCACGGTTCGGCGGTGGACGCCATCGAGGCCGGTTTCCAGAAGCGGGAGATCGAGCAGTCGGCGTACCGGATCGCCCAGGAGATCGACTCGGGCGAGCGGGTGGTGGTCGGGTTGAACCGGTTCGCCGTCGACGAGGAGGAGCCCTACGAGCCGCTGCGGGTGGACCCCTCGATCGAGGCGGCGCAGGGGCAGCGGTTGGCGAAGCTGCGCGCCGAGCGGGACGACGCCGCGGTGCGGCACGCCCTGGCCGAGCTGCGGGCCGCCGCCGAGGGCGACGCCAACCTGCTCTATCCGATGAAGGAGGCGCTGCGGGCCCGGGCCACCGTCGGCGAGGTCTGCGGCACCCTGCGCGACACCTGGGGCGTCTACCGCCCCTCCGACCGTTTCTGACCGGTCCCGCCACGCCCCGTTCCCGGTTCCCGACCAGGGGCGGGGCGTACGCGTGGGAAAGCCGGGTACCGGTTTCCCGGGTACCGCGACGGGTTTCCGGGTACCCCGATCGGGTGAACGGGGGACGGACAGCGTGTCCGGTCGAGCGCTGCGCGCCCATGTCACCGTCGGGAGTCGCGCGACAGCTCGGTGTGTTGTCGGTGAATTGTCCGAGTGGCAGTTAATTGATGCGACCAATGCGACAATTCGCCTCAGCGGCGCTGTCGCCGTCGGGGAATTCGTGACCGGCCCGCCCGGTCACCCGCTGTAGGAGGTGTGGGGCAGATGACGGCGTTCGACCGCGATCCACCTGCTGTCCCGCAGATTTTTGAGCGCTCCGAGCAGGTGCCGGGTGACGCTTCGCGCTCCGACCGCTACCGAAGTGATGTTGCGCAGCGTCACCGTCGGAGGTCTAGGCTGTCTGCTGTCCTGCCGGAAGATCCATCCACCACTAGTGATCGAGAATTCGACGTGACGAGTGCGTTGACGCTGCCCACGGGTGGCCAGCTGGTGTCGTCCCGGCCGGAGGCGCCGGCCGGTTCCCAGCCCCTGCCCTTCGAGCTCGACCACCTGCTCGCCCTCCGGGTGCCGGGCCTGATCGCCACCCGGCGTCACATCCACTCGCATCCCGAACTCTCCGGCGAGGAGTACGAGACCGCCGCCCTGATCGCCCGGGAGCTCTCCCTGGCCGGGCTCACCCCCCGGATGCTGCCCAAGGGCAACGGGGTCATCTGCGACATCGACGGCCGCCCGGACGGGCCGGTGATCGCGCTCCGCGCCGACATCGACGCGCTGCCGCTGACCGATTCCAAGGACGTGCCGTACCGGTCCACGGTGGAGGGCGTCTGCCACGCCTGCGGTCACGACGTGCACACCGCGGTGATGCTCGGCGTCGGCATGCTGCTGGCCCAGCTCGCCGACGCCGGTCAGCTCGACGGCCGGGTCCGGCTGATCTTCCAGCCCGCCGAGGAGATCCTGCCCTGCGGCTCGCTGGAGGTGATCGAGGCCGGCGGCCTCGACGACGTGTTGCAGATCTTCGCCCTGCACTGCGACCCCAACCAGCCGGTCGGCAAGGTCGGCCTGCGGGTCGGGCCGATCACCGCCGCCGCCGACAACGTGACCGTACGACTCACCGGCCCGGGTGGGCACACCGCCCGTCCACACCTGACCGTCGACCTGGTCGACGCGCTCGGCCGGCTGATCACCGAGGTGCCGGCGCTGGTGAGCCGCCGGGTGCCGGCCAACAGCGGCCTGCTGCTGGTCTTCGGCCACGCCTCGGCCGGCACCCGCTACAACGTCATCCCCTCCGAGGCGTGCGCCTCCGGCACCCTGCGGGTGATGGACCGGGACACCTGGGAGCAGGCGCCGAAGATCGTCGCGCAGGTGGTCCGGGACGTGATCGCCCCGACCGGCGCGACCGTCGACCTGGAATACCTGCGCGGCCGGCCACCGGTCTGCAACGACGCCCGGGCCATCCAGGTGCTCACCGCGGCGACCGCCGCCGCGCTCGGCCCGGAGGGCATCGCCGAGACCCCGCAGAGCATGGGCGGCGAGGACTTCTCCTGGTATCTCGAGCACGTCCCGGGCGCCCTGGCGCGGCTCGGCGTCGGCCGCTCCGGCCCCAACGTCGACCTGCACCGGGCCTCGTTCGACGTGGACGAGCGGGCGATCCCGGCCGGCGTACGCGTCATGGTGCAGACCGCGTTGCGGGCGCTGGCCGCGGCACGCTAGCCGGACGCGGCGCGGCGGCGGGCCGATTGGGGCAGACTGCGTCGAGGACGACAGGATTCTCCTGATCGAGGAGTCATCATGCAGCTGACCAAGTACGCCCACTCCTGCCTGCGGATCGAGCACGACGGGGGAGTGCTGGTCATCGACCCCGGCACGTTCAGCGACCCGGTGTCGCTCGACGGGGCCGACGCCGTGCTGATCACCCACGAACACCCCGACCACGTCGACGTCGAGGCGGTACGCCGACAGCTGGACCGCCGGCCGTTCGTCATCCACGGCCCCGCCTCGCTGGCCGGCGTGCTGGGCGACGCGGCGTCCGCGCTCAGCCCGGTGGAGCCGGGCGCGTCGTTCACCGCGGCGGGCGTGCCGATCCGGGCGTACGGCGGCCGGCACGCGGTCATCCACCCGGACATCCCGGTGATCGACAACCTGGGCTACCTCGTCGACGACGTGGTCTACCACCCGGGCGACTCCCTGGTGGTCCCCGAGGACGTCCAGATCGACACGCTCTTCGCGCCGATCCACGCGCCCTGGTCGAAGTTCTCCGAGGTGGTCGACTTCATCCGGGCGGTCGCCCCCCGCCGGGTCTACGCCCTGCACGACGGGCTGCTCAACGACCGTGGCTACGCCGTGCTGGACCGGCAGTACGCGGCGCTGTCCCGCAGCGACTACCAGCGGCTCGCCCCGGGCACCACGCTGGACGTCTGAGGCGATGCCCGGCCCGCCCCGCGAGCTGGTCGAACGCCTCTACGGCCTGCCGCCCGACCGGTTCGTCGCCGCCCGGGACGAGGCCGTCGCCGAGGCCCGCCGGGCCGGTGACCGGGCGGCCGCCCGGCAGATCGCCGGGCTGCGCCGCCCCACCGTGGCGGCCTGGCTGGTCAACCTGCTGGCGCTGCGCCGGCCGGAGCTGGTGGCCGACCTGGTGGAACTCTCCGGCGCGCTGCGCTCGGCGCAACGGGAGCTGCGCGGCCCACGGCTGCGGGAGCTCTCCGGCCAGCGCCGGGCGGTGGTCGCCGCCCTCGTCGCCGAGGTGCGCAAACTGGCCGCCGCCGAGGGCGCCCCGGCCGGGAAGCTGCCGCTGGCGGAGGTGGAGGCGACGTTGAACGCGGCGCTCTCCGACGCCGACGTCGCCGAGCAGGTCCGCTCCGGGCGGCTGCTCCGGGCGGCCAGCTACGCCGGCTTCGGCGAGGTGCCCCGCCCCCAGCTGCGGCTGGTCACCGGCGGCGAGGAGGAGGAGCCGGCCGTCGACGGAGGCACCCGGGCCGGGCAGGCCGTCCCGGAACGCGGCACCGGTGCCGGCGCGGGCGGCGGCACCCGGGCGGATCGGGAGGCGGTGGGCGGCAGCACCCGGGCCGATCGGGAGGCGGCTGGTCGCGGCACCCGGGCCGAGCGGGAGGCGGCGGCGCGGGCCGAGCGGGAGGCGGCGCGGGCCGAACGCGCCGCTGCGGCGGAACGCGCCGAACGGGCCCGGCAGCGCCGGGCGCTGGAGCGCGAGCTGGCGAAGGCGCGTACCGCCCTCGACCGGGCGGGCGACGAGCTGACCGACGCGACCACCACCGAACGGGAGAGCGCCGAGGCGCTTGCCGACATCGAGGCGGAGCTGGCCGAGCTGGAACGCCGGCGGGCCGCCGCCGAGCAGGAGCTGAGCCGGGCGAAGCTGGCCCGCCGGGGCGCCGAACGCGGCGTCGCGGCGGCCCGCCGGCGCGCCGGTGAGGTGGAGGGCGCCCTGGAGGAGCTGGCGGCCGAAGAGGGGACTGACGGCGACCGCGCCGACCGGGCAGACTGATCACGATGAATGCATTCCGTGGGTGGGCGGCCGGGTGACGCCGGAGCAGGTCGCCGCCGCCAGCAAGCCGACCGTGCTGGAGCTCGGTGACGTGTTCAGCCGCTGCCCGGGCACGCTGCGCCGGGCCCGGCTGCTCGGCATCTCCGGGTGGGCCTTCTACGTCACCGGCCGGGCGGGGGCGCTCGGCGACGTGCGGGCCGAGACGGTGGCCGCCGCGCTCGGCTTCATCGCCCCCGACGCGGTGGCCGACGGCTGGGACGCGGCGGCGCGTACGGTGCGGCCGATCGAGGTGGCGGCGGCGAACCTGGCGGAGTGCTGCCGCTGGGGTGGGCAGCAGCTCGGTCCGCTGCCGGGGGTGGCCCGGCTGGCCGAGCTGCTGCACCGGGTCGTCGGGGCCGCCGACGCGACCGGGATGCCGCTGTTCGCCGCGTGGCGGGCCATGCCGGTGCCCGAGGACGGGCCGGGGGCCCGGGCGGCCGTGGGTCTGCTGCTGCTGCGCGAGCACTTCGCCGGGGCGTACCTGCTGGCGGTGCGGGCCGGGGGGATGAGCCCGGTGGAGGCGGTACTGGCCGGTCCGGAGGGGGCGGCCGGGGCCGCGGCCTGCGGCTGGCCGCCGCCGTACCCGCCGGTGGGGCCGCTGGTCCGGCGCCGGCTCTGGGCGGAGGCGGTGACCGACCGGCTGACCTCGGCCGCGTTCCGGTCGCTGGGCCCGGGCGAGCGGGTCGAGCTGCTGGAACTGCTGACCACCATCCGGGGACAGCTGCGTCGCCCCGGCCCGGCCGGTTGACCGGGCCGGGGGCGGAAAATCGGCGGCGCGAGACGCGTGCGGCTGTCAGGATCACGGCCGTGACGCTCCCCGCCGGCTGGACCGCCCGCCGCCCCACCCTGGACGACGTGCCGGCGATCCTGGCGGTGGTGCACGCCGCCGACACGTACGCGATCGGGTTCCCGGACTTCTCCGCCGAGGACGTGGTGGGCTCCCTGACCGCGCCGCACACCGACCCGGCGGCGGACTGCTGGCTCGGCCTGGACCCCGACGGCACCGTGGTGGCCTGGGCGACCATGGACAACCCGACCGGCGTGGGGCGGGAGTTCGTCGAGGTGTACGTGGACCCGGAGCGCGGCCAGCAGCTGCGCGGGCCGCTGCTGCACCGGCAGCTGGCCCGGGTCGCCGAGCGGGCCGCCGAGCGCGGGCTGCCGTCGCTCACCGTCCGCTGCGCCGCCTACCCGCCGGAGCAGCGGTGGCGGGAGGTCCTGCGCGACGCCGGCTTCGGCTTCGCCAAGCGGTACGTGCGGATGAGCCGACCGCTGCCCGCCGACCCGCCCGCCACCCCGCCCGGCGTGCGGGTCCGGCCGGTCCGCCCGGCCGACGAGGCCGAGCTGCGCACCTTCCACCGGATCTACCAGACCGCCTTCGCCGACACGCTCGACCACGACCCCCGCGACTTCACCACCTGGCGGGACCGGATCGAGCCGGCCCCGGCCTGGGAGGAGTGGTTCGTCGCCGAGGTGGACGGCGAGCCGGCTGGCGTCCTGCGCTCCTCCGACCAGGGCGCCGACCGCAACGAGGGCTGGGTCAAGAACCTGGCCGTGCTGCCCGGGCAGCGGCGTCGCGGAGTGGGCGCCGCGCTGCTCGGGCACGCCTTCGCCGCGTACGCGGCCAAGGGGCGGGCCACCGCCGGCCTCGGCGTGGACCTGGCCAACCCGACCGCCGCGCTGTCGCTCTACCGCTCGGTGGGGCTGCGGGAGACCCTGGCGGTCGACATGTACGAGCTGGTCGTGCCGGCCGGTGTGTGATGCGCGACGCCACCGGGGGTCGGCGGCCGGCCGGCCGGGGCGGCGGAGCAGACTGGTCGGGTGGGATACGCGCTACGTCGTCGCGGTGCCGGTGGGGCGGGACCGCAGCTCGGTGACGTAGTCGTCCGGCGCGCCCGCCTTCTGCGCGGCGTTCGCGATCTCCGACAGATACCACGCGGTGGGCAGCCCGCCCTCGTACCCGTCGAAGACGTACACCCAGGCCGTCACGTCCCCGTCGAGCGTCGAGACGCGGACGGTGATCTTGCGGTACGTCCCGGCGGTCACGCCCTCGATCTCGTCGAGCTGGGCGGCGTCGTACGGGTGGATGTCGTAGAGCGCCACGAAGACCCGGTCGCCCGGGGACTCGACGACGGTGCTGACCGAGCCCTCCCAGCCGATGACGTCCTCGCCCGCGAAGGTGAGCCGCCAGCCCTCCAGCCAGCCGGTGCCCACCATCGGCGAGTGCGGGCAGTAGGCGCGCATCCGGGCGGGATCGAGGTTTGAGCCGTAGGCGGCGTAATGACGCACGGCGATGACGATAGCCCGGCGGACGGGTGGGGGAGAATACGACGGTGCGTGTCGGACACGTTCGGGAGAAGAAAGTCACTGTGAGCGCGGACGAAAGGATGGCCCTGTGAGCCAGATCGTGATCATCGGCGGGGGGCCGGCCGGGTACGAGGCGGCCCTGGTCGCCGCCCAGCTGGACGCTGATGTCACCGTCGTGGAGGCCGAAGGGGCCGGTGGGGCCTGCGTGCTCTCCGACTGTGTGCCGTCCAAGACCTTCATCGCCAGCTCGCAGGTGGTCACCGGCTACCGGGACACCGAGGAGTTCGGCGTGCACTCCGACGGGCTGGAGGCGGTCACCGTCGACGCCCGGGCCGTGCACGGGCGGGTCAAGCGGTTGGCGCTGGCCCAGTCCGCCGACATCCACGACAAGCTGGTCAAGGCCGGGGTCAGCTTCGTGGCCGGCAGCGCCCGGCTCGGCGAGGACACCCTCGGTCACACCCACCGGGTGCTGGTCACCCCGACCGGTGGTGGCGAGGAATACTCCATCGCCGCCTCGACCGTGCTGATCGCCACCGGCGCGACCCCGCGCCAGCTTCCCACCGCCGTGCCCGACGGCGAGCGCATCCTCACCTGGCGCCAGGTGTACGACCTGCCCGAGCTCCCCGAGCACCTGATCGTGGTCGGCTCCGGCGTGACCGGCGCCGAGTTCGCCAGCGCCTACCTGGCGATGGGGGTCCAGGTCACCCTGGTCTCCAGCCGGGACCGGGTGATGCCGCACGAGGACGCCGACGCCGCGATGGCGATCGAGCGGGTCTTCCGCAACCGGGGCATGAGCATCCTCAACAACTCGCGCGCCGACGCGGTCCGCCGCACCGACGACGGCGTCGAGGTCGAGCTCTCCGACGGCCGGGTGGTCGCCGGCTCGCACGCGCTGATCGCGGTCGGCTCCATCCCGAACACCGCCGGCCTGGGGCTCTCCGAGTACGGCGTCGAGCTGGCCCGGGGCGGCTACGTCCAGGTCGACCGGGTGTCACGGACCAACGTGCCGGGCGTCTACGCCGCCGGCGACTGCACCGGCGTGCTGCCGCTGGCCAGCGTCGCCGCCATGCAGGGCCGGATCGCCATGTGGCACGCGCTGGGCGAGGCGGTCCGGCCGTTGCGGCTGCGTACCGTCGCGGCGAACGTCTTCACCGACCCGGAGCTGGCCACGGTGGGCGTCTCGCACGACGAGGTGGCCGCCGGCAAGGTGCCCGCCCGGCAGGTGATGCTGCCGCTGTCCGGCAACGCCCGGGCGAAGATGGACGACCTGGCCGACGGCTTCGTCAAGCTCTTCTGCCGGCCCGCCAGCGGCCAGGTCATCGGTGGCGTGGTGGTGGCCCCCAAGGCCAGCGAGCTGATCCTGCCGATCACCATGGCGGTGGAGAACAACCTCACCGTCAACGAGCTGGCCCAGACGATCACCATCTACCCGTCGCTGTCCGGGTCGATCACCGAGGCCGCCCGCCAGCTGATGCTGCACGAGCTGGAGTAGGCGGGCCGGCCCCGGCGGCGGTCAGCGGAAGTCGTCGGCGTGGTCGGCGACCCAATCGGCGTACGGGCGGGCGGGGTGGCCGGTGACCCGCTCGACGGTGTCGGTGACCGCCTCCGGTCGGTCGACGAAGGCGGCCCACCCGGCCAGCGCGGCGTCGGCGAAGGCGGGATCGCCGAACGCCGCCGTCAACATCCGTCGAGCCTCGTCGAGCGGCTGCTCCGCCCACCGCAGCTCCCGGCCGATCACCCGGCCGATGGTGTGCACCTGTTCCTCCTGGGTGAGGGTCTCCGGCCCGCTGATCAGCAGCCGGTCGCCGAGGTGGCGGTCCGTGGTCAACGCCGCGACGGCCACCTCGGCGAGATCCCGCTCGTGCACCAGCGACCGGGCCGCGGCGGCGTACGGCCAGCGCACCACGTCGCCGGCCCGGATCTGCTCGGCCCACATCAGGGTGTTCGCGGCGAAGCCCACCGGCCGCAGGAACGTCCACGACGCCCCGGACGCCTCGACGGCCCGTTCCACGATCCCCCAGAAGGTGTCCGGCTGGTCGGCCCCCGGTGCCGAGAGGTAGACCACCCGGGCGCCCCGCTCGGCGGCCAGCCGGGCGACCTCCGGCGCGTGCGTGCGGGCCACGGCCGGGTCGGTGAACGGCCAGATCAGGAAGACCGCCGCCACCCCGGCCAGGTGTGGCGCCAGCGAGGCCGGGTCGGCCAGGTCGGTGGCGACCACCTCCACCCCGGCCGGCAGCTCGGCGGCCTCCGGCTTGCGGGTCACCGCGCGTACCCGCTCGCCCCGTGCCGCCAGCAGCGACACCACCTCGCGGCCCACCGTGCCGGTCGCCCCCGTCACCAGGATCATCTGCGCCTCCATCACGTCGGAGCGCCGGCCGCCCCGTCCGACACCGACGCTAGGAGCTGAAGCGCGGTTGAGGTCAACAGCCCGGCCGCGCGACCGGGCAGGTCGTGCCGCTGGCGTTCGGTGCGTGCCACAGGACGCTGTCGACCTGATGGCGCGGATGACTCAGCCCGCGCCGCGAGTCGTTTGCGCCATCAGGTCGAAAGGACGCCCGCACGACGCCCACCGGTTCCCTGGGTTTGCGAAGCGCAGGAAGCCCGCCCGAGGCTCAGTCGGCGGTGACCTCGGTGGGGGCGTTGCGGGCGGCGATCACCGTCATCGCCCAGCCGGCCGCCGCGAACCCGGCCGCCGCGGCCGTCGCGATCAGCGCCAGCCGCCACGCCGACTCGGTCAGCGCGGTGCCGCCCAGGTGCCCGACCAGCGCGCCGTAGGTCGCCCAGCCGACGGCCGCGGTCAGCTCGTAGAGCACGAACAGCCGGTACGGGTAGCGGCTGCGGCCGGCTGAGAAGCAGGCCGCCATCCGGCCGCCCGGCACGAAGCGGCAGAGCAGGATCACCAGCGGCCCGGGTCGGCGCAGGCCTCGGGTGACCCGCTTGGCGACCCGGCGGGCCCGGTTCGGCTCGGCGTGCCGGGGCGGCCGGCGGTCCGGCGCCACCCGGCCGAGCTGGTAGCAGGCCAGGTCGCCGACGAAGACGCCGAGCGTGCCGACCGCGATGGTGGTGGGGAGGCTCAGCCCGCCGTAGACGGTGAGCGCGCCGCCGGTGATCATCACGACCTGGGTGGGCACGATCGGCACGAAGGCGTCCACCACGAGCAGGCCCATGAGCAGCAGGTAGGCCCACGCCGGTGACGCGACGTCAGTGAGTAGTTCGGGCACGACTGCCACCTCGCCGGATCCGGCCAATCGAACGTGCCGAGCCTGCTCCCGTGTCCGCCGTCACGCTCGACGGGCCCGGCCGGCGGTGACCACGGACACGACCCCGGGCCCAGATGACAACGACGCCGGTCGGTGCGGGGTGACGGGTGGTGACATGCCGACGCGTGCCGGGAGCGGGCGGCGGATCGGCGTCCGTGCGCGTACCGTGGTGAATCGCGCGGCCCACGCACGTCGGGTCCCCCGTTCCTGACGACGTGGCCGCCGCGGGTCGCCGGCAGGTCCCGTGCCGGCGACCCGCACCCAGCTCTCCGAAATCCGTCGCACGGCCGGCGCCGCCGCGCCTACGGTGGCGGCATGTGCAGCGCGATGGTGACCACGACGCCGGGAATCCCCGGCGCGCCGCACTGACGTAACCGTCGACGAGGCCCCGGGGCGAACCGCCCCGGGGCCTCGTCGCGTTCCGGGCCAGCTCGCCTCCGGGTCGTACCCGATCAAGGAGAGCGACATGATCGACCACCGCAGGCTCGGCCGGGAGCTGGAGCTGTTCGTCTCCGACCCCCTCGCCGGTGCCGGACTGCCGATCTGGCTGCCGGCCGGCGCCGCCGCCCGGCACGCCGTCGAGGAGTACGTCCGCGACCTGGAGCGGCGCAGCGGCTACCGGCACGTGTACTCGCCGCCGCTGGGCAAACGGGAGCTGTTCGAGCTCTCCGGTCACCTCGGCTACTTCGAAGCGGACATGTTCCCGCCGATGCGGCTGAGCGCCGACGACGAGTTCGTGCTCCGGCCGGCGCTCTGCCCGCACCACGCGCTGGTCTTCCGGGCCCGGGGCCGTTCCTACCGCGAACTGCCGCTGCGGATCGCCGAGCTGGGCGGGATGTACCGGGCGGAGCGCTCCGGCGTGCTGGGCGGGTTGTCCCGGGTACGGGCCATCTCGCTCAACGACGCGCACAACTTCTGCGCCCTGGACCAGGTGGGCGACGAGGTCCGCGAGATCCTCCGGCTGATCGGCGAGGCGCACGCGGCGCTCGGCGTACGACCGGCCGGGTTCCGGCTGTCGCTGCGCGGGCCGGGGGAGAAGTACGTCGGCGACGACGCCCAGTGGGCGCGGGCCGAGGAGCTGCTCCGCGCCGCGCTCGACGGGGTCGACTTCGTGGCGGCGCCCGGCGAGGCGGCGTTCTACGGCCCGAAGATCGACATCCAGGTGGTCGACGCGGCCGGCCGGGAGTCGACCATCTCCACCGTCCAGCTCGACTTCGACAAGCCGGAGCGGTTCGACCTGTCGTACACCGCGGCCGACGGGAGCCGGCAACGGCCGGTGATGGTGCACCGGAGCCTGGTCGGCAGCATGGAACGGCTCTTCGCGTACCTGATCGAGGTGCACGAGGGCGCCTTCCCGGTCTGGTACGCCCCGGTGCAGCTGGTGCTCCTCCCGGTCGACGACGGCCAGGCGGAGGCGGCGCAGGCGCTGGCCCGCCGGGCCTTGGACGCCGGCCTGCGGGTCGAGGTCGACCACGCCGGTTCGTTGGGCGCCCGGGTGCGGGACGCGTCCCGCCGCCGGGTCCCGTACGCCGGGGTGATCGGCGCCCGGGAGGCCGCCGCCGGCGCGGTCGCCCTGCGCCTGCGCGACGGCCGGTCCCTGCCCCCGATGCCGGCCTCCGAGGTCCTGGCCCTGTTCGACCGGCTGGTCGCCACTCATTCCGCCGCCCTCCTGCCCTAGCGCGCCGCCGGTTCCGGCTCCGCGTCGACGGAGGCGGCGGCGGTGAACTGGGAGTGGTAGAGGTCGTGGTAGGCGCCGCCTGCGGCCAGCAACTCCTCGTGGGTGCCCTGCTCGACGATCCGGCCGTGCTCCATCATCAGGATCAGGTCGGCGTCGCGGATGGTGGAGAGCCGGTGGGCGATGACGAAGCTGGTCCGGTCCGAGCGCAGCGCCGCCATCGCCCGCTGGAGCAGCACCTCGGTCCGGGTGTCCACCGAGCTGGTCGCCTCGTCCAGGATCAGCAGCGACGGCTCGGCCAGGAACGCCCGGGCGATGGTGATCAGCTGCTTCTCGCCGGCGCTGACGTTGCTGCCCTCCTCGTTGATCACGGTGTCGTACCCGTCGGGCAGGCTGCGGACGAAGCGGTCCACGAAGGTCGCCCGGGCGGCGGCGAGGATCTCCTCCTCGCCGGCGCCCGGTCGGCCGTAGGCGATGTTGTCCCGGATGGTGCCGCCGAAGAGCCAGGTGTCCTGGAGGACCATGCCGATCCGCCCGCGCAGCTCGGTGCGGGTCATCGTGCTGATGTCCTGCCGGTCCAGGGTGATCCGGCCGGCGTCCAGCTCGTAGAAGCGCATGATCAGGTTGACCAGGGTGGTCTTGCCGGCGCCGGTCGGGCCGACGATCGCCACCGTGTGCCCCGGCTCGGCGACCAGCGACAGGTCGTCGATCAGCGGCTTGTCCGGCTTGTACCGGAAGGAGACGTGTTCGAACTCGACCCGCCCGTCGACCCGGGCGGAGGCCACCCGGTCCGGGGTCTGCTCCTCGGCGTCGAGCACCGCGAAGACCCGTTCGGCGGAGGCCACCCCGGACTGGAGCAGGTTCGCCATCGAGGCGACCTGGGTGAGCGGCTGGGTGAACTGCCGCGAGTACTGGATGAACGCCTGCACGTCGCCGAGGCTCATCGTCCCGGAGGCCACCCGCAGCCCACCGACCACGGCGATCGCCACGTAGCTGAGGTTCCCGACGAACATCATCGCCGGCATGATGATCCCGGAGATGAACTGGGCGCCGAAGCTGGCCTGGAACAACTCCTCGTTCTTGGCGGCGAACGCCGCCTCGACCTCCCGCTGCCGGCCGAAGACCTTGACCAGCTCGTGCCCGGTGTACGCCTCCTCGATCTGCCCGTTCAACTCGCCGGTGTGCCGCCACTGGGCGATGAACCGGCGCTGCGACCGCTTGGCGATCAGCCGGGTGACGATCACCGACAGCGGCACCGCGACCAGCGCGACCAGGGCGAGCACCGGCGAGATCCAGAACATCATCGCCAGCACACCGACCACGGTCAGCACCGAGGTGAGCAGCTGGCTGAGCGTCTGCGACAGGGTCTGCGAGATGTTGTCGATGTCGTTGGTGACCCGGCTGAGCAGCTCACCGCGGGGCTGCCGGTCGAAGTACGGCAGTGGCAGCCGGTTGAGCTTGTCCTCCACGTCGGCGCGCAGCCGCAGCACGGTCCGCTGCACCACCCCGTTGAGCAGCCAGCCCTGCCACCAGGAGAGCAGGCTGGCCGCCAGGTAGAGGCCGAGCGCCAGCAGCAGCACCCGGCCCAGCGCGTCGAAGTCGATGCCGACGCCGGGGACCACGTCCATTCGGGCCAGCATGTCGGCGAGGTTGTCGTTGCCGGCTGCCCGGGCACCGGCGACGGCCTGGTCGAGGGTGCTGCCGGCGGGCAGTTGGTGCCCGATCACGCCGGTGAAGATGATGTCGGTGGCGCGGCCGAGGATCTTCGGTCCGACCACGGCGGCCGCGACGCTGGACACCCCGAGCGTGATGATCGTGACCAGCTGCAACCGGTGCGGTCGCAGCCGGCCCAGCAGCCGCCGGGCGGACGGCCCGAAGTTCATCGACTTCTCCGCCGGCATGGCGGCGCCCATCCACGGCGGGCCGCCGCGCTGCCCGCCCGGGGGCAGCCGCTTCGGCGTCCGCGGGTCGCCGGCCGCCTTCTGCTCGGGTACGCCGGCTCCGCCGCCGCCCTTTCCCGCCGGCGGGGCACCCCACCAACCGGGGTCCTTCCTCGCGCCGGCGCCGCCCCCGCCGGTCCGCGACTGCGGGGCCCGCGCCCCCGGCTCGTTCGGCTCACTCCTCGCGCTCACGCGGTGCCTCCCTTCGTTCGCGACTGCGGGGCTCGCAGGACCGGCTCACTCCTCGCGCTCACGCGGTGCCTCCCTTCGTTCGCGACTGCGGGGCTCGCAGGACCGGCTCACTCCTCGCGCTCACGCGGCAACCTCCGCCGTCTGCTGGGACGCCACGATCTCGGCGTACGTCGGGCAGGTCTCCAGCAGCTGGCCGTGTCGGCCGACGCCGACCACGCCGCCGTCCTCCAGCACGATGATCTGGTCGGCGTCGACGATCGTGGAGACCCGCTGGGCCACGATCACCACCGTCGCGTCGGCGGTGACCGGTCGCAGCGCCGCCCGCAGCCGGGCGTCGGTGGCGAGGTCCAGCGCCGAGAACGAGTCGTCGAAGAGGTAGATCTCCGGCTTGCGGACCAGCGCCCGGGCGATGGCGAGCCGCTGCCGCTGGCCGCCGGAGACGTTCGTGCCGCCCTGCGCGATCGGGGCGTCCAGCCCGCCGGGCATCTCGGCCACGAACTCCCGGGCCTGGGCGATCTCCAGCGCCGCCCAGAGCTCCTCGTCGGTGGCGTCCGGGTTGCCGTACCGCAGGTTGCTGGCGACCGTGCCGGTGAACAGGTACGGCCGCTGCGGCACCAGCCCGATCCGGCGCCACACCTCGTCCGGTTCCAGCAGCCGGACGTCTACCCCGTCGACCAGGACCGCGCCGGCGGTCGGGTCGACCAGGCGGGGGATCAGGGTGAGCAGGGTGGTCTTGCCGGCGCCGGTGGAGCCGATGACGGCGGTGGTCCGGCCGGGGCCGGCCCGGAAGGAGATGTCGTGCAGCACCGGCGCGCTGGCCCCGGGGTACTGGAAGGCGACCCGGCGCAGCTCCAGCTCGGCGCGGCCGGTCACCGAGATGACCGGGTCGGCGGCGGGGACCACCGAGGACTCGGTCTCCAGCACCTCGACGATCCGCTCCGAGCAGACCGCCGCCCGGGGCACCATCATCAGCATGAAGGTGGCCATCATGACGGCCATCAGGATCTGGATCAGGTACTGCACGAAGGCGGTGAGCGCGCCGATCTGGATCTGGCCGGCGTCGACCCGCTGGGCGCCGAACCAGAGCACCGCGACGCTGGTGACGTTGAGGACCAGCATGATGATCGGGAAGATCAGCGCCTGGAGCCGGCCGACCCGCAGCGCGGTCGCGGTCAGGTCGGCGTTCGCCCGGCCGAAGCGTTCCGTCTCGTACGGCTCGCGGACGAACGCGCGGATCACCCGGATGCCGCTGATCTGCTCGCGCAGCACCCGGTTGACGGTGTCGATGCGGGTCTGCATGAGCCGGAAGCCCGGCACCATCCGCCGGGTGACCAGGCCCAGCGCGATCGCCAGCACCGGCACGCTGACCAGCATCAGCCAGGACAGGCCGATGTCCTCGCGCAGCGCCATCACCACCCCGCCGACGCTCATGATCGGCGCGGCGACCAGCATGGTGCAGCTCATCAGCACCAGCATCTGGACCTGCTGCACGTCGTTGGTGTTGCGGGTGATCAGCGAGGGCGCGCCGAACCGGTTGACCTCGCGCGCCGAGAAGCTGTTGACCCGGGTGAAGATCGCGGCCCGGGTGTCCCGGCCGAAGGCCATCGCGGTCCGCGCCCCGAGATAGACCGCCACCACCGAGCAGGCGATCTGCACCAGGCTGACCAGCAGCATCCACCCGCCGGTACGCATGATGTAGTCGGTGTCGCCGCGGGCCACGCCCTTGTCGATGATGTCGGCGTTCAGGCTCGGCAGGTAGAGCGAGGCCATGGTGCCGACGAACTGGAACAGCACCACCGCGGCCAGCGGCCCCCGGTACGGCCGCAGGCCACTGCGGAGCAGACGGATCAGCACGGCCGGCCTCCGGGTGTCGGCTCGTCGGATTCCTCGATCGGTGGGTTCAACCGGTTGCCCTCCCCGTCGGACATGGTCACGATCAATTCGGTCAGGAACTCCCGGATCACCGCCTTCTTCGCCGGGTCGGCGTCGACGGAGGTGAGCGGCGGGTCCCGGTGGATCAGGTCGAGCAGGGCGTCGGCCTGTTCCTGGCCCTTCGCGGTCAGGGTGAGCAGCACGCTGCGCCGGTCGGCGGCGTCCCGGCGGCGCTCGACGAACCCGTCCCGCTCCAGGGTGTCGACGATCCCGGTGAGGGTCGCGGGCCGGACGAAGCAGTGCTCGGCGACGTCGCGGTGGGTGCTGTCGCCGGCCCGGGCCAGGATCAGCAGCACCCGCATCCCGGCGGAGGTCAGCCCGTGGTGCTCGGCCAGGTAGCGGCCCCAGTGTTGGTCGACCAGATGGCTGGCGACGGCGAGCAGCCGGCCCAGGGGCGCGTGGCGGAGCACGTCGGGGAAGCGGACCAGGGGTTCCATCTGCACGCCATCACGTTAGCCCCCGAACCATGAGGGCCCAAACTAATTTCGACGCGGCACCCTCAGGGGATCGGGCGGCCGCCGGTGCGGGGCTCGTCCGGCGCGGTGGCGACGTACTCGCGCATCACCTCGGCGACCTCCAGGAGGAACCGGGTGGTCGCCGCCGCCTGCTCCGGGGTGAGTCGGGCGACCGCCGCCTCCACCCCGGTCAGCATCGGCCGCAGCGCGGCCAGCACCTCGTCGTAGGCGTGCCCGGTGGCCTGGAGGGAGAGCCGCCGCCGGTCGCTGGGGTGCGGCCGGCGTTCCACGTGCCCGGCCTGGACCAGCCGGTCGACCAGGGTGGTCGCCGAGGCCGAGCGGATGCCGAGCCGGTTGCCCAGTTCGACCGGGCCAAGCGGCACCGGCGAGGAGATCAGGTGGTCGATGGCCGCCGCGTCGGTGGCGCCGATGCCCAGCCGGCGGGCCAGCGCCCCCCGGGTGTCGCCGGCCGCCCGCAGCACCTCGCGCAGCGCCCGGGCCGCCTCGCTGCTGGTGTGCCCGGTGCTCGCCGCCGCTCCGGCGGGCGCGGGCGCGACGTCGTCCGGCCCTCCGGTTGACGAGACCCCGTCCATGGGTAAAAGCTAGCATCCCAGGTAGCTAGAAAATCTAGCTAAAATGAGGAGGCAGTGATGCGCAGCGACGGGCGCGGACGCTGGTGGGGGCTGTTCGCCATCAGCCTCGGCGTGGCGATGATCATCGTGGATGCCACGATCGTCAACGTCGCCGTACCGCAGATCATCCGCGACCTGGACATCACGTCCACCGACGCGCAGTGGGTGCAGGAGGCGTACACCCTGGTCTTCGCGGCGCTGCTGCTGGTGGCCGGCCGGCTGGCCGACCGGTCCGGGCGGCGGCGGATGTTCGTCACCGGCGTCGCCGTCTTCGTCGCGGCCAGCGTGCTCGCCGCGGTCGCCGGTTCCGGCGAGGCGCTGATCGCCGCCCGGGTGGTGCAGGGCATCGGCGGGGCGATGATGCTGCCCACCTCGCTCTCCCTGCTCAACGCCAACTTCACCGGCCGGGAGAAGGGCATCGCCTTCGCCGTCTGGGGCTCCACCATCGGCGGCGCCGCCGCCCTCGGCCCGCTGCTCGGCGGCTGGCTCACCACCACGTACTCGTGGCGCTGGGCCTTCGGCATCAACATCCCGGTCGGCCTCGCCGTCGTGGTCACCACCCTGGCCCTGGTCGCCGAGTCCCGCGACGACCGGGCCGAACGCCGGGTCGACCTGCTCGGCGCGCTGCTCTCGGTGATCGGCATGACCGGGGTGGTCTTCGCGCTGATCGAGGGCCGCACCTACGGCTGGTGGCAGCGGGAACGCCCGTTCAACCTCTTCGGGTGGGACTGGACCGCCGCCCTCTCGCCGGTCCCGGTCGCCGGCATCGTCGGTCTGGCGGTGCTCGGCCTCTTCCTCGCCCAGCAGCTGCGGCGCAACCGCTCCGGCCGGCCCGCCCTGCTCGACCTGTCGCTGTTCGGCATCGCCTCGTTCCGCAACGGCATCCTGGCCGCCGCCATCGTCAGCCTCGGCGAGTTCGGCCTGCTCTTCGCGCTGCCGCTGTGGTACCAGAACGTCCTCGGCTACAGCGCCTTCGACACCGGCCTGGCCCTGCTGCCGCTGGCCGTCGGGAGCTTCGTGGCCAGCGGGCTCGGCGCCGCGCTCACCCGCAGGCGCGGCGCCGCCCGGGCCGTGCAGCTCGGCGTCGCCGCCGAACTGGTCGGCGTCGCCGGCCTCGGCCTGGTCGTCTCGCCGGACACCAGCTGGTGGGCGCCGCTGGGCTTCCTCTTCGTGTACGGCATGGGCGTCGGCCTGGCCACCGCGCAGCTCACCGGCGTCTCCCTCGCCGAGGTGCCGGTCCGGCAGAGCGGCCAGGGCTCCGGCCTCCAGAGCACCGCCCGGCAGGTCGGCTCCGCCCTCGGCATCGCGGTGCTCGGTACCGTCCTCTTCGCCGGCCTCGGCGGCATCCTCACCGACCGCCTCGCCGACCAGCCCGGCCTCGCGCCCGCCCAGCGGGAGCAGGTGGTGGCCGCGGTCAAGGAGAGTGCCGGGGCGGCGATCGGCGGGCTGGCCGCCGATCCGCGTACCGCCCCGATCGCCGAGGAGGCGAAGGTCGCCTTCTCCGACGCCACCCGGTACGCCGCCTTCGCCGCGGCCGGCTTCCTCCTGGTCGGCCTGCTCGCCTGCCTGCGCCTGCCCGCGACCACCCCCGACCCGACCGACGCCCCCGCCGAACCCGCCCAGGTGTAAGGAAGGGCCCCCTGTTAACGCCTGCGGTATGGCAGGGGGCCCCTCTTAACAATCCAGCGGCGAGCGGTCAGTCGCCGAAGGCGACGGCCGAGGCGGCCGCCTGGCCGACGGGGACGAGGCGCGACCGGCGGCTCACCAACTGGTCGGGATCGGCATGCCCTCGGTGTAACCGGTGGTGGACTGCACGCCGACCAGGGCACGCTCGTGGAACTCGTCCAGGTTGCGGGCGCCGGCGTAGGTGAAGGCGCTGCGCACCCCGGAGATGATCTCGTCGATCAGGTCCTCCACACCGGGACGGCTCGGGTCCAGGTACATCCGCGCCGAGGAGATGCCCTCCTCGAACATCGCCTTGCGGGCCCGCTCGAAGGCGCTGTCCTCGGCCGTACGCGCGCTGACCGCCCGGGACGACGCCATGCCGAAGCTCTCCTTGTACCGCCGGCCGTCCGCGTCGGTGAAGAGGTCACCGGGGGACTCGTAGGTGCCGGCGAACCACGAACCGATCATCACGTTCGACGCGCCGGCGGCCAGCGCCAGCGCCACGTCCCGCGGGTGCCGGACGCCACCGTCGGCCCAGACGTGCCGGCCCAGCGCGCGCGCCGCCGCCGAGCAGTCGAGCACCGCGGAGAACTGCGGCCGGCCCACGCCGGTCATCATCCGGGTGGTGCACATGGCGCCCGGCCCGACGCCGACCTTGACGATGTCGGCGCCCGCCTCCACCAGGTCGCGTACGCCGTCGGCGGTCACCACGTTGCCGGCCGCCACCGGCACGCCCGGGTCGAGCTTGCGGACCGCCCGCAACGCCGCGATCATCCGCTCCTGGTGACCGTGCGCGGTGTCCACGACCAGCGTGTCCACCCCCGCCTCGAGCAGGGCGGCGGCCTTGCCGGTCACGTCGCCGTTGATGCCCACCGCGGCGGCGATCCGCAGCCGGCCCCGGTCGTCGACCGCCGGCTTGTAGAGGGTGGCCCGCAGCGCGCCCTGCCGGGTCAGCACCCCGACCAGCCGCCCGTCGGCGTCGACCACCGGGGCGAGCCGGCGCCGGCCCGCGGAGAGCCGGTCGAAGCCGGTACGCGGGTCGGCGTCCGCCGGCACGGTGTGCAGCTCGGTCGACATCACGTGCCGCAGCTGGGCGAAGCGGTCCACCCCCACGGTGTCCGCCTCGGTGACCACGCCCATCGGCCGGCCGTCGGCGTCGACCACGATGACCGCGCCGTGCGAGCGCTTCGGCAGCAGGTGGATGGCGTCGCCGACGGTGTCGGTGGGGCCGAGGGTGATCGCCGTGTCGTGCACCAGGTGCCGCTGCTTGACCCAGGCGACGACGTTCGCCACCACCTCGATCGGGATGTCCTGGGGGATGACCGCGACGGCGCCCCGCCGGGCGACCGTCTCCGCCATCCGCCGGCCGGCGACCGCCGTCATGTTCGACACCACCAGCGGGATGGTGGTGCCGGTGCCGTCGCCGGTGGAGAGGTCGACGTCCAGCCGCGAGCCCACCTCGGAGCGGGCCGGCGCCATGAAGACGTCGTTGTAGGTCAGGTCGTGCGCGGGAACCGCGCCATGAAGGAACCGCACGGGCCCCATCATCCCTGCTCGCCGGTCGCCCCGCCGCCGCTGGTGGCCCAAACCACCCCGACGCCGGGCTCGACGGCCGGTGTTAAGAGGGGGCCCCTGCTCTACCGGAAGCGTTAAGAAGGGGCCCCTGCTTGCACCTCAGGCGATGGTGCAGATGGCGGCGCCGGCGCCGATGGTGGCGCCGACCTCGGCGGAGAGGCTGCTCACCGTGCCGGCCTTGTGGGCGTGCAGCGGCTGCTCCATCTTCATCGCCTCCAGGACCACCACCAGGTCACCCTCGGCGACGGTGTCCCCGTCCGCCACGGCGATCTTGACGATCGTGCCCTGCATGGGCGAGGCGAGCGCGTCCCCGCTGACGGCGGCGCCGGCCTTGGCGCCGCCACCCCGACGGGCCGGCTTCTTCGCGGCGGGCGCGGCGGTGGTCGTACCCGCGGCGAGGCCGGCGGGAAGGGTGACCTCGAGGCGCTTGCCGCCGACCTCGACCACGACGGTCTCGCGCTCGGCCGGGCCCTCGGCGGCGCCGGGGGTGGCGGTGAAGGCCGGGACGGTGTTGTCGAACTCGGTCTCGATCCACCGGGTGTGCACGGTGAACGGCTCGGCGGTGAACGCCTCGTCCCGGACCACCAGGCGGTGGAAGGGCAGCGCGGTGGCCATCCCGTCGACGACCATCTCGTCCAGGGCGCGGCGGGCCCGCTCCAGGGCCTCGGTACGCGTCTCGCCGACGATGATCACCTTGGCCAGCAGCGAGTCGAAGTTGCCGCCGATCACGTCGCCGGCCGAGATGCCGGTGTCCACCCGGACGCCGGGGCCGCTGGGCAGCCGCAGCGCGGTGACCGTGCCCGGGGCGGGCAGGAAGTTGCGGCCCGGGTCCTCGCCGTTGATCCGGAACTCGATGGCGTGCCCGCGTGGCGTCGGGTCCTCGGTGATCCGCAGCTTGTCGCCGTCGGCGATCCGGAACTGCTCGCGGACCAGGTCGATGCCGGCGGTCTCCTCGGTGACCGGGTGCTCGACCTGGAGCCGGGTGTTGACCTCCAGGAAGGAGATGGTGCCGTCCGCGCCGACCAGGTATTCGACGGTGCCGGCGCCGTGGTAGCCGGCCTCCCGGCAGATCGCCTTGGCGCTGTCGTGGATCTGGGCGCGCTGGGCGTCGGTGAGGAACGGTGCGGGGGCCTCCTCGACCAGCTTCTGGTGGCGGCGCTGCAAGGAGCAGTCCCGGGTGCCGACCACGATCACGTTGCCGTGCTGGTCGGCGAGGACCTGCGCCTCGACGTGGCGGGGCTTGTCCAGGTAGCGCTCGACGAAGCACTCGCCCCGGCCGAACGCGGCGACCGCCTCGCGGGTGGCCGACTCGAACAGGTGCGGGATCTCCTCCATGGTGCGGGCCACCTTGAGGCCGCGTCCGCCGCCGCCGAAGGCCGCCTTGATCGCGACCGGCAGGCCGTGGTCCACGGCGAAGGCGATCACCTCGTCGGCGCCGCCGACCGGGTCCGGGGTGCCGGGGACCAGGGGGGCGCCGGCGCGCTGGGCGATGTGCCGGGCGGTCACCTTGTCGCCCAGGTCGCGGATCGCCTGCGGGGTGGGGCCGATCCAGGTCAGCCCGGCGTCGATGACGGCCTGGGCGAAGTCGGCGTTCTCGGAGAGGAAGCCGTAGCCGGGGTGGACCGCGTCGGCGCCCGCCTTCGCGGCGACGTCGATCAGCTTGTCGATCCGCAGGTAGCTGTCCGCCGCGGTGTCGCCGCCGAGGGCGTACGCCTCGTCGGCGAGGGTGGCGTGCAGGGCGTCCCGGTCGGAGTCCGCGTACACGGCGACGCTGGCCAGGCCGGCGTCGCGACAGGCACGGATGACGCGGACGGCGATCTCGCCGCGGTTGGCGATGAGTACCTTGCGCACCTTGGTGCTCCTCCCCGGGGGTCGATGACCGGGAGTGTATCGGCCGGCCCGCCGACCCTAACGATCGCTCAGTGTGGGATGCCGCACTGTCGTGACGACGGCTAGTCAAACTTGTTTATTACGCTTGCCCGGTGTCGGCAACGCGGATGATGATTCTGGGCCTGGTCAGGTGGATGCAGCCGGTGCACGGCTACGACGTGCGACGTGAGCTGCTGAGCTGGAGCGCGGACAAGTGGGCCAACGTGCAGCCCGGCTCGATCTACCACGCGCTGCGCAAGCTCGCCGACGAGGGCCTGCTGCGCGCGGTCTCCACCGAACAGGTCGGCGCCCGCCCCGCCCGCACCTCGTACGAGGTGACGCCGAAGGGGGAGGAGGAGTTCGAGACGCTGCTGCGGGCCCAGTGGTGGCAGGTCCACGACCGGCCGGACCCGTTCACGGCCGCCTTCTCGTTCCTGCCCGCGCTGCCCCGCGGCGAGGCGGCGGCGGCGCTGCGCAACCGGGCGAACCTCATCCGGGCCGGGCTCGGCGCGGCCCGCGCCTCGATGGAGTCGGACTGGGCGCGCAACAACAAGCCCGTGCACGTGAACTGGATGTTGGAACTCTGGCTCGCCCGGGCGGAGGTGGAGATCTCCTGGTGCGAGCGGATCGCGGAGCGGATCGAGTCGGGAGTGTCGTACCTGCCCGCTGGGATGGGGGAGCGGCCGGAGCGGCGGGACGGCGCGCCGTCCGGCAACTGAACGCGGATTAATCAACGTTGACCATAAGAGTTATATCGCGATAGCCTCACGGCCTGCCGCGCGGGACAGGTGCGTTCCGGCGCGGGCGATCGGCGGCCGGTCACCTCCGGCCCGGACGACCAGGAGCAGAAATGATCGAGACCAGGGGGTTGCGGAAGTCGTTCCGCTCCCGCGCGGGCAAGGAGACGAAGACCGTCGACGCCGTCCGCGGGGTGAACCTGGAGGTCGCCGAGGGCGAGATCTTCGGCTTCCTCGGCCCCAACGGCGCCGGCAAGACCACCACGCTGCGGATGCTCGCCACCCTGATCGAGCCGGACGGCGGAGAGGCCACCATCGCCGGCGCCGACCTGCGCAAGGACCCCGCCGGGGTACGCCGCCGGATCGGCTACGTGCCGCAGGGCGGCAGCACCTGGGACGACTCCACCGCCCGCGAGGAGTTGGTGCTCCAGGCCCGGCTCTACGGCATCGGCAAGGCCGACGCCGAACGGCGGGCCACCCGCGCCCTGGACGCCTTCCAGCTCACCGAGTACGCCGACCGCAAGTGCAAGACGTACTCCGGTGGCCAGCGCCGGCGGGTCGAGATCGCGCTCGGCATCATCCACGAGCCGAAGATCGTTTTCCTGGACGAGCCGACCACCGGCCTCGACCCGCAGAGCCGCGCCCACATGTGGGACGAGATCCGCCGGCTGCGCGCCGAGGGGATGACCGTCTTCATCACCACCCACTACCTCGACGAGGCCGACGCGCTCTGCGACCGGATCGCGATCATGGACAACGGCGAGGTGGTCGCCGAGGGCACCCCGGCCGACCTCAAGCGGGAGATCTCCGGCGACGTCGTCCTGGTCGGGCTCGACCTGTCCGCCACCCCGCAGGCCGCCGAACTGCTCGACACCGAGGAGTACGTCAACAAGCTGGAGACCGCCGACGGCGGCGGCCTGCGGCTCTTCGTCGACGACGGCGCCACCGCCATCCCGCAGATCCTGCGCCGGCTCGACCACGCCGGGCTCGACCTGCGCTCCATCGAGCTGCACCGCCCCAGCCTGGACGACGTCTTCCTCACCAAGACCGGCCGCTCGCTGCGCGAGTCCTGACCCCCGGAGAAGCTGCCATGAAATTCGCCCACGACACCTGGCTCATCTTCCGGCGCCAGACCCAGCTGCTCCTGCGCAACCCGGTCTGGATCTTCGTCGGCGTCTTCCAGCCGGTGATGTACCTGCTGCTCTTCGCCCCGCTGCTCAAGCCCGCGCTGAACGCACCCACCCAGGCCGCCGCGTACAAGATCTTCGTGCCCGGCCTGCTGGTGCTGCTGGCCATCTTCGGCGGCCTGTTCCAGGGCTTCGGCCTGATCGCCGAGCTGCGCGCCGGCATCATCGAACGGTCCCGGGTCACCCCGGTCAGCCGGCTCGCCCTGCTGCTCGGCCGCTCCCTGCGCGACGTCGTATCGCTGCTCGTCCAGGCCGTCATCATCACCCTGCTGGCGCTCCTGTTCGACCTGCGCATCTTCATCGGATACCTGCTCCTGGCGTACCTGATGCTGGCCCTGATCGCGCTGATGACCTCCGCCGTCTCCTACGGCGTGGCGCTCAAGGTCAAGAGCGAGGACGCGCTCGCGCCGCTGATGAACACCGTGGCCCAGCCGGTCCTGCTGCTCTCCGGCATCCTGCTGCCGCTCACCTTCGCCCCCGGCTGGTTGCAGGGCGTCGCCAAGTGGAACCCGTTCTCCTGGGCGGTCGACGGGGTGCGGGCCCTGTTCGCCGGAGACCTGAGCAACGCCAAGGTGTGGCAGGGGCTGGGCATCATCGCGGTGCTCGCCGTCGCCGGCGTGGTCTGGGCCGCCCGCCAGTTCGCCCGCAGCGTCCGCTGAGCGGGAAGAGACCTCCCTCTCACCAGGGGCGGGGCGGCGACCGAGCGCTTGTAGCGTAAGGCCGGTGCCCCGCCTCACCCATGACAAGACCACCTGGCTGACCTACGCCCAGATGGGCCTGTGGGGCTTCTTCCTCTACGGCTTCGGCCCGGTCGTGCCGCTGCTCCGCGACGAGCAGGGCACCAGCGCCGCCGTCGCCGGCCTGCACAGCACCGCCGTGGCGGTCGGCGCGCTGCTCGGCGGCGCGCTCTTCGCCCCGCTCGCCCGCCGGGTCGGCCGCGGCGGCGCCATCTGGACCGGGCTGGCCGGCGTCGCCCTCGGCGTCACCGCGTTCGGGCTGCTCCGCCCGCTGCCGGCCACCCTCGCCGCGGTCGCCGTCATCGCCACCGCCGGCATGATGGTGATCAGCGGCGTCGCCGTCGTGCTCACCGCCCGGCACGGCGAGGCCGCCCCGGCCGCCCTCACCGAGGCCAACGCCGCCTGCGCCGGCATGGGCATCCTCGCCCCGCTGGTCATCGGCGCCAGCGTCGACGCCGGCTGGGGCTGGCGACCGGTGATGGCCGTCGAGGTCGGGCTGATCGCGCTGGTCGCCCTCGCCGCGACCGCCTTCCGGGTACGCCTGCCGCACGGCGCCCCGCCGGCTGCCGCCGCCCCGGTGGTCGCCGCACCCGCCTCCGCCGCCCCGGTGTCGGGGCGGCTGCCGCGGGCGTACTGGATCGCCTGGGTGCTGATGGCGGTCACCGGCTCGATCGAGGTCTGCCTGTCCCTCTGGACGGCGGACGTGCTCCGCTCCCACGCCGGGATGTCCGCCGGCGCCGCCTCCGCCGCCGTCGCCGCCATCGTCTGCGGCATGTTCCTCGGCCGCCTCGCCGGTGGCCGGATCGCCCTGCGCTGGCCGCCGGCGTCGCTGCTGCTCGCCGCGCTCACCGTCTCGCTGCTCGGCTTCGCGCTGTTCTGGGTCGCGCCGGTCGGCTGGCTCGCCGTAGCCGGGCTGGTCGTGCTGGGCCTCGGCAATGCGCTGCACTATCCGCTGGCCATCTCCATCGCGCTCGCCGTCGCCGGTCCCGCCGCGGACAAGGCGGCGGGCTGGTCGTCGTACTCGATGGGGGTGGGCTTCGGGATCGCGCCGGTGGCACTGGGTTGGGTGGCCGACGGGGTCGGCCCGCACCTGGCGTTCCTGCTGCTGCCCGGCTTCATCGCCGCGGCGGTCCTGCTCACCGTGCGGCTCGGGCGGGCGTTGCGGACAGCGCCCGGGACGACCGGAGCCCACCGGGTCGCCGCCGGCGTCTGACCGCGCCGCGGTCGTCGTCCGGTGCCGTGACGTGGCGACCGGCAGTCGCGGAGCTCACCGGGTGGACGCCCGGTTGCTAGCCTCGGCGGATGGGTGACCTTGTGCAGCGGGTGATCACCGACCTCCGCGAGATCGGCTACCCCCTGCACGAGGCCGGTACGGGGTGGTTCGCCGTTTCCCCCACCGGCCCCGGCGAGCCCGAGGTGTTCCTCCACCTGGTGGACGACGAGGTCGAGCGATACCTGGCGGCGATGAGCGCCGAGGACGTCGACGGGGCGTTCGGGCCGGAGGTGACCCTGGCCGACGCCCGCTACCGCCTGACCCTGCTCCACCTCGAAGAACAGCTGGACGGCCGGAACGCCGGCACCCGGTACGTGGTGCTCGACGGCGGCGAGATCCGCGCCTTCGAGTCGGTCTCCCACGAGTGGTGGGACCGTCCCGTGGTCAGCGGACCCGGGCCAGGGTGAGGCCGTCGGCGATCGGCAGCATCACCGGCTCCACCCGGACGTCGGCCAGCACGGCGTCGTTGAAGGCGGCGATCGCCCGGTCGTCGGCGTTCTCCGGGGCGATCACCCGTCCGCCGCGCAACGTGTTGTCCACCGCGATGACCCCGCCGGGGCGCATCCGGGGCACCAGCTCGTCCCAGTAGACGGGGTAGCCCGTCTTGTCGGCGTCGATGAACGCCAGGTCGAGGTGGCGTTCCCGGGGCAGCCCGCGCAGCGTGTCGCCGGCCGGCCCGATGCGCAGCTCGATCCGGTCGGCCACCCCGGCCCGGTCCCAGTACCGCCGGGCGATGCCGGTGTACTCCTCGGAGACGTCGAAGCAGGTCAGCCGGCCGTCGGCGGGCATGCCACGGGCGATGGCGAGCGCGGAGAGGCCGGTGAACGTGCCCACCTCGACCGCCCGACGCACTCCGAGCAGCCGGGTCAGGAAGGTCAGGAAACCGGCCTGCTCGGGCGCGACCTGCATCCCGGCCTGGGCGGGCAGCGCGGCCACCGTCTCGGCCATCAGGTCACGGACGACCTCGTCCGGTGCGGAGCCGTGGGCGACGAGGTACGCGTGCAGCTCGTCGGTCAGCGGAAGCGACTTGCGGGTCATGACTGGACGCTAGCCCAGCGGCTCGACCGACTGGCCCCCCGGCGCGACCTTCGTCCACAGGTCGGTGATCCGCAGGCCCAGTTCGCCGAGGAGATCGCGCAGCAGCGGCAGGCTGAGCCCGACCACGGTGCCCGGGTCACCCTCGATCCCGGTGAGGAAGGCCCCGCCCAGCCCGTCGATGGTGAACGCCCCCGCCACGGCCAGCGGCTCACCCGTGGCCACGTACGCGGCGATCTCCTCGTCGCTGATGTCGGCGAAGTGCACCGTGGTGGAGGCGACCCGCTCCGCCCGCGACCCGTCCGCGACGTCGATCAGGCAGTGCCCGGTGTGCAGCACCCCGCTGCGTCCACGCATCCGCTCCCACCGCCGCGTCGCGTCCGCCGGGTCGTCCGGCTTGCCGAAGATCTCGCCGTCGAAGCCGAGCACCGAGTCGCAGCCCAGCACCAGCGTCCGCTCGTCCGGGCTCCGCCGCAGCCGACCGAGCACCGCCTGCGCCTTCAGCCGGGCCAGCTCCAGGCAGAGATCCTCGGCCCGGTCGCTGACCACCTGCGACTCGTCCACCCCGCTGACCAGCACGTCGGGTTCGATCCCGGCCGCCTGGAGAAGCTTGCGGCGGGCGGGACTCTGCGAGGCGAGGACGAGGCGCAGCGGCGTGGAGTTCACCCCGCCGACGCTACCGGCTGATCCGCGGCGGCGGGTCGTCGGCACGTCGACGCCGCCGGACCAGGAACCATCCGCCACCGGCCGCCACCAGCACCCCGAGGGTGGCCAGCCCGCGTACCGTCGCCCCGCCGTCATCGCCCGTCCCGCCCGACGGGTCGGCCATCGCGGTGGAGGCCGGGCCGCCGGCCGGCGTGGTGGTCGGGGCCGCCGGCCGGTCCGACGCCTTGCCGGCACCCCACGGGGGTACGTCTGCCGTCAGCGCCGCCACCAGGTCGATCACGCCGTAGCCGTACTGGTCGTCCCGGCCCGGCGGTCCCTTGTCGACGGCGGTGGCGGTGAGCCGGTGGGCGACCTCCTCGGCGGAGAGCTTGGGGTAGCGGGACCGGATCAGGGCTGCAGCACCGGCCACGATCGCAGTGGCGCTCGACGTGCCGGTCCCCTTTGAGTACTTGCCGTCGATGCTGGTACTGACGATGTCGACGGCCGGAGCCGCGATGTCGATCTCAGAGCCAGTGACCGATACGGCGGCATGATTCCCGTAACGGTCTACGCCACCGACGGCGATAACTCCGTTATATGCAGCCGGATAACCGATCCGAGTACTGTCTGGGTGGTTGCCGACTCCCGCCACTACTACGATGTCAGCCGCGAGTGCTGCCGACACCGCTTTCTGGAGCTCCGCAGTTGGGCCCGTGACCCCCGAAACGCTGATCACGTCGGCCTTGTGGGAGACCGCCCACTCGATTGCAGATGCAAGCGTACCGCTGTCGCCTTTCGTTTCCGCTGGCAAACCGTATATCGGGAGGATTTTGGCGGCGGGTGCGATGCCCAAAGCTCCCCGTGTGCCCGGCCCCCCATGTGCGGCAATAAGACCGGCCATAGCCGTTCCATGGCTATCCCGATCGTCACGGCCATCTCCGCTCCCACCCCCGATTAGATCCACCCCGGGAAGCAGGTTGCGAACGAGGTCGGGGTGAGGATCAACGCCAGTGTCCGGTACCGCCACTGTGACGCCGAGCCCGCGGCTTATCCGGTTCGCCTCGGGCACGTGCAGGTAACGGAGGTGCCACTGGTCGCCCCGGACCCGCGCCGCGCCGTCGTCACCGGGTGCGGCGGCGGCGGGAAGCACCGGCAATGTGCTCGTCGCGGCGAGGAGCAGTAAGGCTAGGCCCGTGCGGAAGGCGCGACCTGTCACCGGCCGAAACCGATTGCAGGGCCCGGGTCGATCGGTCCCTCGTCCTCCGGTGGCCGCACGACGGGTGCGACGCCCTCGTAAGTCTCCCAGGGGTGGTCGGGGTCCCAGCGACGCTCTTCTTCGGTCTCGCCGTCTCGCCGACCGGGCCGACCGGTACTCCCATGGGGCACCTGATTCCCGCCGGGTCCGAAGGGGCCGCCACTGATGTGTGGTCCCGTGCCACTCGTTCCGCGCCCACCGATCGGGGCACCACCAAGCGGAGACATCCCGTGGGCCGCACCGTACTGGCCGCCTCGTCCAGCGCCGGGCCGGGAGCCGGCGGAGCCGGAGGGGCCGGTTCCAGCACCGCCACCACCGATTACGCCGCCCACCGGGTTCACCCGACGCGGCGGGTTGCTGGCCCCCGGTTGCCCCAGCCCGATGCCCGGTGTGCCGCCGATCAGGCCGCCGGGTGGCATCGCGCGGGGCGGTGTGGCAGGCGGCACGTGTGGAGTGCCGTTTCCACCGCCGACGATGCGGCCCACCGGACCGGGCTGGCCACGCAGTGGTCCTGGGTTGCCGGTGCGCCCAGCCGAGCCCGCAATCGGCGGCAGCGGGGGCGGTAATCCGGGACCCGGGGTGACGGTGGGTGGTACTGGCGGTGTCACGGTCGGCGTGGTTGGGGTGACTGGCGAGGCCAGCGGTGGACCGGCGCCTCCGAGCACCGGACCCGGGCCAGCTAGGGGTCCCGGCCCAAGAGGGGACGCACTATGAACCGGCCCGCCACCGCCTAGTACCGGCCCAACATTTGGTGCCTTAGGTGCCGTTATCGGGCGAGAGACGGTTGTAATGCGGGTGCTTGAACGGCTCGAACCAGTTGCCGACATAGGTACCGGCACGATGGGCGGAATAACAGGTGCAGAAGCCTCATAGAGATCGGGGGTGTCGTGCTGAACAGAGGCCCATGACTTCGGGGGTGGTTGGCGGAGGGTTACCTGGGCCTGCTGGAGTTCGCCGCTGAGCGAATACATCACGCTGCGCGCCTGCACGTCCAACCGCTGAAGATCCGCCTCGGTCACCGGTGGCGTGGCCGGCAGCCGCGACCCCAGCACCGCCTTCGGGTCGTTGACCGTCTCCTCGTACGCCTGCTTCTGGCCGAGCTTGGCCACGTACTCGTCGAAGAGCGGGCGGAGCCGCGACCGCGCGTCGTCGATGGCGCGGGTGGCGCCGGAGAGGGCCTTGAGGTTGGCCGACGCGGCGTCGTGCGTACGCCGGACCCGGTCGATCAGGCCGTCGAGTTCGGTGAGGTACGACCGGGAGGCGGCGCTGGTCTCCGGGGGCCACGCCTGGGCCAGCCCGTCGCGGTAGGTCTGCAACCGGCTCAGGTGCAGTTGCGCGAGGTCGCAGACCTTGACCCAGCCGGACACCTGCCGCCAGTGGTTGGCGGTGTCGTGGTCCTGGATGCAGGCCCACATGCTGAGCACGTCCATCGACTGCCAGTCGGTGAGACCGGCGCGCCCGCTGCCGCCGCGCTCGATCACTAGTGAACCTCCCCGCGGTTGTCCATCCTGTCCGGATCGGTGAGCATGAGCGCCGGGCCGGGCCGGCTGGTGGACGGGTCGGCGAGCGCGCGTTCGACGTCGGTGACCCGGGCGGCGGAGAAGGCGTCGGAGCCGGCGTACCGGGCGGCGACCTCGCCGGCCGCGGCGGCCAGGTGACCGGTGGTGTCCCGGACGTCGAAGATGGTGTCGGCGGTGGCCTGCTGCGTCTCGTGGTGGGCGTGCAGGAACTGCACCAGCTCCTGGAACGAGTCGCAGGGGTTGGGGATCGCCGCGGTCATGTCGTCCGCGATGTACGACAGGTGTGGGGCGTAGTTCTGTCGCACCTCCGCCTCGAGTCGTTCGGCGAACTCGCGGAGCTGGCGGATGTCGGCCTCGATGCCGCCGTAGTCGCTCAACCAGGACGTCGGGCGGTCCTCCTGGGGGATCATCGACACTCCCTAACCGTCACGGCACCGTTTCCCAGAGTGAGGTTAATGGGTCCGGGCCACCGACGGGAGCCCCGCCCACCGGAGTCGGGGCGTACCAGGGGGAAGGTCAGCGGGGAAGGCCGGAGGCGCGCCACGCGCCCCGGCCGGCGGTGGGCGCCGCGGCGGTGGGGCGGGCGCTGCGGCTCCACAGCGACGTCGGGGCCGGCGCGGGGGCCGCCACCGGGCGGGACCGGGTCGCGATCACACCCACCAGCGCGGCCAGTTCCTCGGCGGTGGGCACGCCACGGACGATCCGGAACAGCGGCTCTTCGGCAGACATGGGGTCAGGGTACGCGTCGAGAACTTGACCTTCGCCGCATAGTGGCGTGCCGGCGGTGTACGGGACGTCGCGGCCGGGTACCGTCTCCCCGATGTCGAACGCGCTTCCCCAACTCGTCGCCGACCGGTACAGGCTTCTCTCGCCGCTCGGCCAGGGCGGCATGGGCAGGGTGTGGAAGGCGCGCGACGAGGTACTGCACCGCGACGTGGCGATCAAGGAACTCGTCCCGCCGCCCAGCCTCACCGACGACGAGCGGCGCGAGATGCGCGAGCGGTCGCTGCGGGAGGCCCGGGCCATCGCCCGGCTCAACCACGTCAACGTGGTCCGCATCTTCGACGTGCTGCGCACCGACGGCGACCCGTGGATCGTCATGGAGTACGTCGCGTCCAAATCGTTGCAGGACACCCTCGCCGAGGACGGACCCGTCTCGCCGGCCCGCGCGGTCGAGATCGGCCTCGGCGTGCTGGGCGCGTTGAAGGCGGCGCACAAGGCCGGCGTGATGCACCGCGACATCAAGCCGGGCAACGTGCTGCTCGGCAACGACGGGCGGGTGGTGCTGACCGACTTCGGCCTGGCCACCATCCCCGGCGACCCGAACGTGACCCGCACCGGCATGGTCCTCGGCTCGCCCGCGTACATCGCGCCGGAGCGGGCCAAGGACGGCACCGCCGGGCCGGAGGCCGACCTGTGGTCGCTGGGCGCGACCCTCTACGCGGCGGTGGAGGGCAAGTCGCCGTACGCCCGGCCGTCGGCGATCGCCACGCTGGCGGCGCTGGCCACCGAGCCGATGCCGCCGCCGAAGAACGCCGGCCCGCTCAAGCCGGTGCTGAACGGCCTGCTGCGCAAGGACCCGGCCGAGCGGATCACCGCCGAGGTGGCCGAGCGGCTGCTGCGCCGGGCCGGCGGCAAGCGGGCCAAGAGCATCGCCATCCTGGACGGCGTACGCCGGCCGGGGCCGAACGGTCCGCGCGAGCCGCACCCGCCGGTGGTGCCGGCGCCGCGGCCCGCCGAGACCTCGTCCGCGGCCGTGCCGAGGCCGCCGTCCTCGGCGACGGTCGAGCCGACCGACGCCGTGGCGGGCGCCGCCGCGGCCGGCGTGGTGGCCGAGGACGCGACGGCGAAGGTGTCGGCGTCGGTCGACGCGGGCCCGACGGCGAAGGTCGAGGCCCCGCCGTCCACCTCGGACGCCGAGCCGACCGCCAGGGTCGAGCCCACGCCGGCGCCGGCGGCCCGCAAGCCGGTGAACCCCACGTCGGTGATGCCGGCGCAGGCCGACCCCGTGGAGGGCCGGGCGACCGTGGTGCCCGGCGTCAAGCCGGACCACAAGCGGCGCAACCTGCTGATCGGCGCCCTGGTGGCGGCGCTGCTGCTGGGCCTCGTGGTGCTGGTGCCGCTGCTCAACAGCGGCTCCGGGGACAAGGGCTCGACGCCGCCGCAGGCCGGCCCGTCCACGGGTGCGTCCGGCGGTCCGGGTGGTGGGCAGGCCGGTCCGGCGGGTTCCCCGGCCGCGCCGTCCACGCAGGCGTCGACCTCGGCCGCCGCGCCGCCGCCCGCGCCGTCCACGGCGGCGTCCAGCGCCGCGCCGAGCGCGACCGCTTCCCCGGCCCAACCCTCCTCGGGTACGCCGGGCCTGCCGGCCGGCTGGACGCTGCGGAAGGGTGGCCCGGGCTTCAGCGTGCCGCTCCCGCCGGGCTGGCGGGGTGGGCAGACCAGCGGTGACACGGCCATCTACAACGGGCCGGACGGTGGTCGGCTGCTGGTGCAGTGGACGCCCGACCCGAAGGACGACGCGTACGCCGACTGGAAGAGCATCGAGCGGTATCGCAAGGGCGAGGTCGACGAGTACGAGTACCTCGACATCGAGCATTGCACCTACTACCGCACCTGCGCCGACTGGGACTGGTTGGAGACCCAGCGGGGCGTCCGGTACCACGTGCGCAACCGGGGCTTCGCCACGGCGGACGACCGTGGCTACGCGCTGCGTTGGGAGATCCCGACGTCGCAGTGGGACGCGAAGCTGGCCGACTGGGCGACGATCATCCGCGGTTTCCGGCCCGACCGGAAGAACTGACGCCGGCTGCGAATTCCATTCGCATGACTTCCCACCCTGTGGGGTACTTCCTCCGTCACGACGGAAGGAGGTACGACATGGGTTACCGACGCAAGGACGCCCGGCCCCGGCTGGCGCTCTGGATGCTCGTCGCGCTCGGCGACGCGGTCCTGCTGCTGGCCATGATGGGCCTGTCCGCCCTGGTCGCGCTGCTCACGGTCGTTGCCCTGGTCGGTGCGGGGGTGGTCGTGCGGCGGATGACGCGCCGTGGCGCCCTGGTCGACGAGGAGCCGATTCCCACGGTGGTCGCCCGACGCCGGGCCTGAGGCCGCGGCACGACGGTGGCGGCAGCCGGACCAGTTGCCCACCCGCAGGGGTGGTAACCGATCCCGCTGCCGCCGACCTGTTTCGCGGATCAGGTGTTGTTCGCCAGGGCGATCAGCCGGGTCCGGTCGCCGTTCCAGTAGTTGCGGTCGACGTTGCCGCTGATCCCGGAGACGCTGCCGCTGCTGGTGTACTGCCAGAAGCTCCACACCGGGGCGCCGGCGGGCAGGGTGCCGGGGGTGCTCGACCAGCGGGCGAGCCAGAGCGGGTGGTTGGCCCACGGCGCGGTCCAGCTGCCGGTGCACTGGTTCCACCAGCTGGTGGTGGTGTAGATGACCGCGTACCGGCCGGTGCGGGACCGGTAGGTGTTCAGGAAGTCCTGGATCCAGTTGCGCATGCCGGTGGTGCTCAGGCCGTAGCAGTATCCCCCGCTGTACGGGTTGGCCTCGATGTCGAGCGCGGCGGGCAGGGTGCGGCTGTCCGCCGACCAGGCGCCGCCGCTGCTGGCCAGGAAGTTCGCCTGGGTCGAGCCGGCGGAGATGTTCGGCCGGGCGAAGTGGTACGCCCCGCGGATCACCCCGGCGTTGTAGGCGCCCACGTAGTTGGCGCCGAAGTTGGCGTCCTTGAAGGTCGTACCCTCGGTGGCCTTGATGAAGGCGAACTGAATCCCGGCGTTGCGGACGCTGGTCCAGTTGATCGTGCCCTGGTAGCGGGAGACGTCGATGCCGGGGGTGGTGGCGGCCGCGGCCGGACCGGTGGTGGCGACGAGGGTCGCGGCGGCGGTGGCCAGGACGGTGAGGCCGGTGGCGAGCAGCCGGCGCAGGGAGAGTCTGGTGCGGGTCACGGGGCCTCCAGAGTCGTCATTCAATTGACAGACATCTTTGAAGGTTAATGCCCTAGATCACAAGAGGTGCTGAACAAATTTTCAGCCAACCCGCCGGGAATCCCAGGTATCGGTGGTTGACGATCAGCGTAGCGAGGCGGGGTCGAGCTGCCCCGGAACAGCTCGGTCAGGCACAGCGTCTCGCCGGCCTTGGCCACCCGGTCCAGAGGCCGACGTGCTTTCCGAAGGGCTCCAGCGGAGCGGCACTCACCGGCGTTCACCTCCCGATCCGATCGCCACCCGATCAGTCTCACACCCTACGAGGCCACGCCCCGCGAACAACACGGTTCACCCCGGTAGGCTCCCGGCCCATGTTCTCGTTCGACGGACTCGGCACCCTGTGGGACAAGCTGTTCAGCGCCCAGCCCGACCCGCCCGCCCTGCTGGTCCTGCTCACCGCCGTCGTCGCCCTGGCGGTGGTCGCCGCCCGGGGACCGTGGCGGATCGCCCGCAACGCCGTCACCATCGCCCACGAGGGCGGGCACGCCCTGGCGGCGGTGCTGACCGGCCGTCGGCTGCACGGCGTCCGGCTGCACTCGGACACCTCCGGCCTGACGCTGTCCGCCGGCCGGCCCAGCGGGCCCGGGATGATCCTCACCCTGCTCGCCGGCTACGTCGCGCCGTCGCTGGTCGGCCTGGCGGGCGCCTGGCTGCTCGGCGGCAACCGGATCACCCTGCTGCTCTGGGTGGCCGTCGTGCTGCTCCTGGCCATGCTCGTGATGATCCGCAACGTCTACGGGGTGCTCTCCCTGCTGGTCACCGGCGGTGTCGTGCTCGCCGTCTCCTGGTACGCCACCCCGCAGGTGCAGGCCGCCTTCGCCTGGACCGGCGTGTGGTTCCTGCTCCTCGGCGGGATCCGGCCCGTGTTCGAGCTGCGACGCCAGCGCAACCGCGGCCGGATGCCCGCCTCCGACGCCGACCAGCTCGCCGGGCTCACCCCGTTCCCGGCCCTGTTCTGGGTGGGCGTGTTCCTGGTGGTCAACCTGGCCGCCCTGGTGGTCGGTGCGCTGCTGCTCGCCGGTGACCTGCTCACCGAGGCCGGCCTGCGGTTCTGACCACGCCCGAAGCCGCCCGCCGATCGCGACCCGCCCGGCGGGTGCGCCGGGTCGGCACGGCGGCCACGGCGGAGGCAGAATCGGGCGATGCGGTACGTGGTCATCGGAGCGGGTGCGGTCGGCGGCACCATCGGCGTACGGCTGGGGGAGGCCGGCCGGGACGTCACCCTGGTCGCCCGCGGCGCCCACCTGGCCGCGATCCGCGAGCGGGGTCTGACCCTGCGTCGGCCCGAGGCCACGGTGACCTGGCGTGGTCCCGCCGCCGACGGCCCCGGCGACACCCCGCTGCCCGCCGACACCGTGCTGGTGCTGACCGTCAAGTCGCAGCACACCGCGGCCGCGCTGGCCGCCTGGGTGGACGCCCCGGTCGCGGGCGGCGGCCCGGCCGGCGAGCGGCTGCCGCTGCTCACCGCCCAGAACGGGGTGGCCAACGAGCGGACCGCGCTGCGGCTCTTCGCCCGGGTCCACCCGGTCTGCGTCTGGCTGCCCGCCACCCACCTGGAGCCCGGCGTGGTGGTCGCCAACGGTCACCCGCACCCCGGCATGCTCCACATCGGGCGCTACCCGGTCGGTGCGGACGACACCAGCCGGGCGGTCGCCGCCGACCTCACCGCCGCCGGCTTCGTCGCTCCGGTTCGCGACGACGTGCTGCGCTGGAAGTACGGCAAGCTGCTGAACAACCTCGGCAACGGCCTGCAGGCCCTGCTCGGCCCGGACGTACCCGAATGGCTCGCGGAGCGGGTCCGCGCCGAGGGGGAAGCCGCCTTGGCCGCCGCCGGGATCGCGCACACCACCGTCGAGGAGGAGGCCGCCGAGCGGGGCGACCTGGTCCGGCACCGGCCGGTCGACGGCGCGCAGCGGGCCGGCGGCTCCACCTGGCAGAGCCTCGCCCGAGGCGCCGGCTCCGCCGAGACGGACCATCTCAACGGGGAGATCGTGCTGCTCGGCCGGCTGCACGGCGTACCGACGCCGGTGAACGCGGCCGTCCAGGCCGCCGTCCGCCGCGCGGTCCGTGAGCGCGTCCCGGCCGGCGGCTTCCCCCTCACCGAACTGCGAGAAATGCTGGGTCGACCGGCAACCTGAGCCACCACGGCAGGCGTGTCCCCTGCGACAAACGGGGAGGTGCCAGGATGCCGGACGTCGACGGGTTCGACGAGTTCTACCGGGGCAGCCGGCAACGCCTGCTCGGGTTCGTCTACGTCCTCACCGGCAACCTGGCCGAGGCCCAGGACGCCGTGCAGGAGGCGTACATCCGGGCCTGGCAGCGCTGGTCGACAGTGCGGGAGTACGACGACCCGGAGGCATGGCTACGGGTGGTGGCCAGCCGGATCGCGGTGAGCCGGTGGCGCAGCATGCGCAGCCGGGCGCGGGCGTACCTGCGGCACGGTGTGCCGGGGGACATTCCCGAGCCCAGCACCGAGACGCTGGAGGTGGTGGCGGCGCTGCGCCGGCTGCCCGAGGCGCAGCGCACCGCCATCGCCCTGCACTACCTGCTCGGCATGCCGGTCGCCGAGGTGGCCCGGGAGACCGAGGCCCCGGTGGGCACCGTCAAGGCGCGGCTCTCCCGGGGGCGGACGGCGCTCGCCGGGCTGCTCACGGTCGTGGATCTGGAGGAGGCGGCAGATGCGTGACGACGTGACGTTCGTCGAACGGCTGCACCGGGACCTGCGTGACGTGCCCTGGCCCGAGGCGGCCGAGCTGCGCGCCACCGCGCGACGGCGCACCCGGCGTACCGCGGTGACGGCCGCCGCCGCGGTCCTGGTGGTCGTCGCGGGCGTCGCCGTCGCGGCACGCGGACCGGCCGGGCCGCCGCCCGGGTCCACGGTCGCCGCCCCACCCGGCGGACGGGCGGAGATCCCGGTGGAGGCGCTGCTCGACCCCCGTGACCTGCCGGACCGGAGCGACGAGCGGCTCGGTGACGCCGGTCTCGGCGAGCCGGTGACCGTCGACCCCGTGCTGCGGTCCTGCGCCCTCGACCGGGGCCTGCCGGCCGACCCGGTGCTGTCCCGCTACTCCCGCTCGCAGACCCTGATCACCAACATCTCGCCGGGGGGCCTCGCGCCCGAGCGCAGCCCGTTGGTCAGCCAGGACGTCTACCGCCTCGACCGTGCCACGGCGGAACGGTTCATGGTCGACCTCGACCGCCTGGTGATCGGATGTACCGGCTGGCAGGAGACGAAGTCCAGGAACGTGACCGCCGGCGGGTCGCCGCGGCCCGTCACGCTGGTGCACCGGTGGACGGTCGTCGACCGCGACTTCGCCGGCGACGCCGCGATCGTGCTGCGGCACACCACCGACCGGTCCTGGGACGCGACGACCGGGGCGGACCTCGACGTGACCACCACCCCGGAGGTCACGGTGATCGTCCGGGTCGGTGACCTGGTCACCGTGCTGGTGCCGGCGGGGCCGATGATGGCCTACTTCGAGGGCGCCCAGATCCGCCCGACCGGCGCCGAGCTGCGTGACCTGGGTCGGGCGGCGGCCCGTCGGATGTGCGCCGCCGCGAACCCGGGCTGCTGAGTGAGTGTTAAGAAGGGGCCCCTGCTATACCGAATGCGTTAACAGGGGGCCCCTCCTTGCACTGCTACAGCGGGATGTTGCCGTGCTTCTTCGGCGGGAGCGTCTCCCGCTTGGTGCGCAGCACCCGCAGCGCCCGGACGATCTGGGTACGCGTCTCGTGCGGCGGGATCACCGAGTCGACGTACCCGCGCTCGGCGGCGATGTACGGGTTGGCCAGCGTGTCCTCGTACTCGGCGATCTTCTCGGCGCGGACGGCGGCCGGATCCTCGGCCTTCGCCAGCTCCTGCCGGTAGAGGATGTTCACCGCGCCCTGGGCGCCCATCACCGCGATCTGCGCGGTCGGCCAGGCGAAGTTCAGGTCCGCGCCCAGGTGCTTCGAGCCCATCACGTCGTACGCGCCGCCGTACGCCTTGCGGGTGATCACGGTGACCTTGGGGACGGTCGCCTCGGCGTACGCGTAGATCAGCTTGGCGCCCCGGCGGATGATGCCGTCCCACTCCTGCCCGGTGCCGGGGAGGAAGCCGGGGACGTCGACGAAGGTCAGCACCGGGATGTTGAAGGCGTCGCAGGTCCGCACGAATCGGGCGGCCTTCTCCGAGGCGGCGATGTCCAGGGTGCCGGCGAAGTGCATCGGCTGGTTGGCCACCACGCCCACCGGCCGCCCCTCGACCCGGCCGTAGCCGATCACGAGGTTCTGCGCGTAGAGCGGCTGGACCTCCAGGAACTCGCCGTCGTCGAGGACGTGCTCGATCACCCGGTGCATGTCGTACGGCTGGTTGGCCGAGTCGGGGATCAGGGTGTCCAGCTCCCGATCCTCGTCGGTCACGTCGAGGTCGGCCGGGGCCTCGTGGACGACCGGCTCGTCCAGGTTGTTCGACGGCAGGTACGACAGCAGCGCCTTGACGTACTCGATCGCGTCTTCCTCGTCCGAGGCGAGGTAGTGCGCGTTGCCGCTGCGCGAGTTGTGGGTGCGAGCCCCGCCCAGCTCCTCCATCGCCACGTCCTCGCCGGTGACCGTCTTGATCACGTCGGGCCCGGTGATGAACATGTGCGAGGTCTGGTCGACCATCACGGTGAAGTCGGTGACCGCCGGGGAGTAGACCGCGCCACCCGCGCACGGCCCCATGATCAGCGAGATCTGCGGGATGACGCCGCTGGCCCGCACGTTGCGGAAGAAGATCTCGCCGTAGAGGCCGAGGGAGGCGACGCCCTCCTGGATCCGGGCCCCACCGGAGTCGTTGATGCCGACCACCGGGCAGCCGATCTTCATGGCCAGGTCCATCACCTTGACGATCTTCTCGCCGAAGACCTCGCCCAGCGAGCCGCCGAAGACCGTGAAGTCCTGGGCGAAGACGCAGACCTGCCGGCCGTCGACGGTGCCGTAGCCGGTCACCACGCCGTCGCCGTACGGGCGGGTCCGCTCCAGCCCGAAGTTGATGGACCGGTGTCGGGCCAGTTCGTCCAGCTCGACGAAGGAGCCCTCGTCGAGCAGCAGCTCGATCCGCTCCCGTGCGGTCTTCTTGCCCCGCGCGTGCTGCTTCTCGACCGCGCGCGCCGACCCGGCGTGCACCGCCTCGTCGACCCGTCGCTCCAGGTCCGCCAGCTTGCCCGCGGTGCTGTGGATGTTGATCCCGGTCTCGGTAGTCACCCAGGGAATATAACGATGGTTCAGGAAGGTGCCGCTGTGCACTTCGCCTCACCGCCCCGGCACGCCCCCGGTCTAGGGTGAGGGGATGCCCGGCTCGCCGTACACCGACCTGGACCGCCCGCCGCTGTCGGCGGCCCGGCTGGCCCGCGCGCTGACCGGCCCGCACGGCCCCTGGCGCCGGCTGGAGCTGCGCGCCGAGACCGGCTCCACCAACGCCGACGTGGTCGACGCGGCCCGGGCGGGCGAGCCGGAGGGCCTGGTGCTGGTCGCCGAACGGCAGACCGCCGGCCGCGGCCGGCGCGGCCGGGTCTGGCAGTCGCCGCCGCGGGCCGGCATCGCGACCAGCGTCCTGCTCCGGCCGGGCGAGGCCGACCCGGAGCGCGGCTGGTCACCCATCGCACCCGCCGCGTACGGCTGGCTGCCGCTGCTGGCCGGGGTGGCCGTGGCGGAGGCGGTGGCCCTGCTGGCCGAGCTGGACGCCGGCCTGAAGTGGCCCAACGACCTGCTGATCGACGGGGCGAAGTGCGCCGGTGTGCTGGCCGAGGCGGTCCCCGGCAACGGGCCCACCCAGCCGCCGGCGATCGTGGTCGGGATCGGCCTGAACGTGACGCTGCGCGCCGACGAGCTGCCGGAGAACCCGACCGGTCTGCCGGCCACCTCGCTGCTGCTGGCCGGGGCGACCGCCACCGACCGGGATCCGCTGCTGCGGGCCCTGCTGCGGGCGCTGGCCGACTGGTACGCCCGCTGGCGCTCGGCCGGCGGCGACGCGGTGGCCTGCGGGCTGCGCGACGCCTACCTGGCGGCCTGCGCCACGGTCGGCCGGGAGGTACGCGTGCTGCTGCCCGACGGCGCCGAGTTCCGGGGCACGGCCACCGGCGTGGACGCCGACGGCCAGCTGATCGTCCGGGGCCCGGACGGCGAACGCCGGCTGGCCGCCGGCGACGTCCTGCACCTGCGGTGAAAGCCCGGGCCCCTTGTTAACGCCTGCGGTATAGCAGGGGCCCCTTCTTAACACCCGACAGACCGGCCCGGCCGCGCGGCGGATGCCCCCGCGTGCGGTGACCCGTTACGGTCAGCGCGTCCTGTTCTGCGAGGAGGTTGCCGTGGCGTTTCCCGAAGACGTGCTCACCGAGGACGAGCACGTCGTGCTGCACCTGCACCCGCACTGGAAGGCGCTGGTGGGCCCGGTGCTGGTGCTGGTGCTCGCCGTCGCCGCCGTGGTGGCGGGCTGGGTGTTGCTGCCCGACGGCGACGGCGGCACCATCGCGCTCTACGCCGTGGCGGCGGTCGCCCTGGTGCTGGTGTTCTGGCTGGGGCTGTGGCCGTTCCTGGTCTGGCGTTCGACCCACTACCTCTTCACGAACGAGCGGGTGCTGCTCCAGCAGGGCGTGCTCTCCCGGGACCGGCGGGACCTGCCGCTGACCCGGATCAACGACCACTCGATGAACCAGCGTTTCGTGGAGCGGCTGCTCGGCTGCGGCACGCTCACCATCGAGTCCGCCGGTGAGCGGGGGCAGTCGGTGCTGCGGGACGTGCCCCGGGTGGACCGGGTGCAGACCAGGCTCTACGAGCTGGTCGAGGCCCACCACGACAAGCACTCGCTCGGCGACGGCGAGATGCGGGACATCCTGGCCGACATGCGCGAGGGACGGCCGCTGCGCGACCCCAGCGCCTGACCGGGGTGCGGTGCCGGCTGCCGCCTGCGGCAGCCGGCAGGGTCAGCGGCGGGGCGAGTGGCGGGTGCCGGCGTGCAGCTCGGCGGCGAGATCCGCGTCCAGACCGGAGGCGCGGCCGAGGCCGCCGTCGAGCGCCGCCGTCCGGCCCTGCGGCTGCTTGAACACACCCTCGGTGGAGTGGTCCGGCTGCTGCTGGGCCTCCTCCAGCTCGCTGACCGACTCGGCCAGCTCCGCCACCGGGTCCATCTCCGCCATGGTGTCCCACTCGTCCCGGGGGACGTCGTGCCAGGTCTCGACGGCGTGCGCCGGGACCGGCTGGAAGACGAACGTCCGGTAGGACCAGAACCGGAACATCGTGGCCAGCAGTACGCCGGCCGTCTTGGCGACGTTCAGCGCGATCAGGCTGTTGATGCCGAGGCCGTACTTCGCCGCGGCCAGCACGCCGAGTTCGATCACCAGGCCGGTCGCATTGAAGAGGAAGAAAAGGGCGTATTCCCGCTTCAGCGCCGATTTCGGGCGATCCCGGTACGTCCAGTGCCGATTCATCAGGTACGACGTGATCGTCGCCACGATGGTGGCGATGACCGTCGCCTTCAGTTGGCCGTCACGGAAAACGGTCAGTGCCAGCGCATTGAACACCGCGTAATTGATGACGGTGTTGATGCCGCCGACGATGCCGAATTTCAGCGCCTCGTGGATGAACTTCTGCCATCGTTCGGGCAGCAGACGGACCAGACGCATGCGGAACACCTTAGGGCAGTGGGCGGGGCCGCAACGGCCCAGCGGGACGAGATGGGCGGCAGGTCACGCGCCCGGGTCACGGTCGTGGCTGGGTGCCGGAACGGGGGGAGTTCCCGCTTCCACGAAGACGAACCGTCGGTACGACCAGAATCGGAACAGCGTCGCGACCCCGGTGCCGACGATGTAGCTGGCGATGTTGTCGGCCAGGGCGGTGCGGAAGACCTCCGGCCAGACGGCGCCCAGGCCGTAGCGGCTGATCGCCAGGCAGCCCACCGTGATGCCGAGGCCGACGCCGTTGAAGAAGAAGAACAGCGCGTACTCGCGGGCGGGGTGGGAGCGCTGCCGGTGCCGCCAGGTCCAGAACCGGTTGCCGAGGAAGGCGACGGTGGCCGCGATGACCGTCGAGACGGTCTTGGCCGTCACCTGCTCCATGCCGCGCGCCGCGGTCAGGTAGTTGAAGAGCGCGAAGTCGATGAGGAAGGCGATCCCACCCACGGTGGCGAACCTGCTCAGCTCGCGGAGCAGGTGCCCGAACCGGTCGATGAGCCTGCCGAGCGGACCCGGGCGGGTCTCCGGGGTGGCTGGCTGGTCCCCGGTCGTCGTGGCGGCCACGCGCAGAGCCTACCGGTAACCCGCTCGCCCGGCGGGTAGCAACGGCCGGTGGGCCGCCCCGGATCGCGCCGCCCGTCTCGGCGGTGATCGGAGCGTAACCCTTTGTCGAGCATCCGCGGATCCGTTCGGCGAATCGTCGTCCGCCGTCCCGTCGCGCGGTTGCCCGCGTACCCCGTCCCGTTCCCCGCATCGCGTACACCGACGGGGGCGGCGGCGCGAAGCTTCCCGGGAAGATTTGCGTGAAACTGCGCGCGAAAGCGGGTATCAGATCGTGATGCCGCAGCGTGGCCGTACCTTGTGCAGTTCTTCACAACCAGTCCCACTGACTGGCGAGGCAGCCCGGTTTACGCTGAGCCCAATCCCAGGTTTCCACGAAGGCGACGCCTCGCTCGCCAGAACTCGTGCATCCCATAGATCGGTCAGCGTCGACCACAAGGAGATGTGACATGGTTGCTCCGGCTACTGTTCGGGGTATCGATCAGGCCCCGACGTCCCACCCCAAACTGCTCGCCTGGGTCCGTGAGGTCGCGGAACTGACCACCCCCGACCGGGTGGTCTGGGTGGACGGGTCCGATGAGGAGTGGCGCCGGCTCACCGACGAACTGGTCGAGAGCGGCACCCTGATCCGCCTCAATCCGGAGAAGAAGCCCAACTCGTTCTACGCGCGGACGGACCCGACGGACGTCGCCCGGGTGGAGGAGCGCACCTTCATCTGCTCCGTCGACGAGGCGGACGCCGGCCCCACCAACAACTGGATGGCGCCGGCCGAGATGAAGCGGACGATGACGGAGCTGTACCGCGGCAGCATGCGCGGGCGCACCATGTACGTCATCCCGTTCTGCATGGGTCCGGTCGAGGCCGAGAGGCCCATGTTCGGCGTCGAGATCACCGACAGCCCGTACGTGGTGGCCTCCATGCGCATCATGACCCGGATGGGCGCGACGGTCCTCGAGGCGATGGGCGACGACGCCGACTTCGTGCACGCCCTGCACTCCATCGGCGCCCCGCTCGCCCCCGGCCAGCAGGACGTGGCGTGGCCGTGCAACGAGACCAAGTACATCTCGCACTTCCCGGAGAGCCGGGAGATCTGGTCCTTCGGCTCCGGCTACGGCGGCAACTCGCTGCTGGGCAAGAAGTGCTACTCGCTGCGGATCGCCAGCGTGATGGGGCGCGACGAGGGCTGGCTCGCCGAGCACATGCTGATCCTGAAGATCACCTCGCCGGAGGGGAAGGTCTACCACGTCGCCGGCGCGTTCCCGTCCGCCTGCGGCAAGACCAACCTGGCCATGCTGGAGCCGACCATCCCGGGCTGGAAGGTCGAGACCATCGGCGACGACATCGCCTGGATGCGGTTCGGCGCCGACGGCCGCCTCTACGCGGTCAACCCGGAGTACGGCCTCTTCGGCGTCGCGCCGGGCACCGACTGGAAGACCAACGCCAACGCCATGCGGACGCTGGACCGCGGCAACTCCATCTTCACCAACGTGGCCCTCACCGACGACGGCGACATCTGGTGGGAGGGCATGGGTGAGCCCCCGGCGCACCTGATCGACTGGAAGGGCAACGACTGGACGCCGCAGAGCGAGAACCTCTCCTCCCACGCGAACAGCCGGTTCTGCACCCCGATCACCCAGTGCCCGATCCTGGCCGAGGACTACTACGACCCGAACGGCGTACCGATCGACGCCATCCTCTTCGGCGGCCGGCGCCGGGACACCATCCCGCTGGTCACCGAGGCCCGCGACTGGGTGCACGGCGTCTACATGGGCGCGACCCTCTCCTCGGAGACCACCGCCGCCGCCTCCGGCGCGGTCGGCGTCGTCCGCCGCGACCCGATGGCGATGCTGCCGTTCATCGGCTACAACGCCGGTGACTACTTCCGGCACTGGATCGAGATGGGCAAGGGCACCGACGGCGACGAGGCGAAGCTGCCCAAGGTCTACTACGTGAACTGGTTCCGCAAGGACGCCGAGGGCAACTTCCTCTGGCCGGGCTTCGGCGAGAACTCCCGCGTGCTCAAGTGGGTCATCGAGCGGCTCGAGGGGCGGGCCGACGCGGTCGAGACCCCGATCGGCATGGTGCCGGCCCAGGACGCGCTGGACGTCGAGGGCCTGGACATGACCCCGGAGGACGTCCGGATCGCGCTCAAGGTCGACCCGGAGGAGTGGCGCAACGAGCTCCCGCTGGTCACCGAGTGGTTCGAGAAGTTCGGGGACAAGCTCCCCGGCGTCCTCTGGGCCGAGCTGGACGCCCTGCGCGCCCGGCTCGACGCGGAGCAGCCGCAGCGGTAGGTGTGAGCCGCGCCCGCACTGGGCACCATCGCATCCCATGAGGACGGCCGCCGAACCTGTCGAGGTCCGGCGGCCGTCCGCCGTCCGGGCGCTGACCTTCCTGCTGGCCACCACGGCGGCGGCCACCGTCGTGGTCGAGCTGCTCAACTGGTGGTACGCACCGGAGCAGGAGTTCGGCCTGGCCGTACGCACCGGCTGGGCGATGCTCCGCTCGCTGGCCTTCCTGGTGCTGATCGGGCACGTCAACTCCGGGCGGGTGGCGGCGAAGCCGTTCGGGCTGATCCTGGCGGTGACCACGGTCTTCGCGGTCGGTCGGCTGGTCGTATCCCGGCAGGGGGTGCCGCCGGCGCCCGGGTTGCTCGGGTTCGCGCTGCTCACCGGGCTCTGTGTCGCCGTGGTGGTACTGCTCTACCGCAGCCCGGCGGTCGACCGGCACCTGGTCCGGCACCGCAGGGGCCTGGTCGTCGAGGGCGGGACCATCTCCTGGCGTGAGGTGACGCCGAGACGGGCTCCGGTGGCGGGCTGGCTGCTCACCGCGCGGGTCGCGGCGTTCACCTACAGCCCGCTGATGCTGGTCCCCGCGCTGGTGGCCGGGAGCTCCATCCTGGACGGACGGCTCGGCGCGGTGCCGGCCGTGCTGTTCTGGTTCGCCGCCGGCATCGCGGTCAGCTACGCGGTGCTGTTCTGCACCGCCTTCCTGCTGCGCGGCCGGGGCTGGGCGAGACGCGGCCTGGTCTGGATCACCCTCGCCGTGCTGGTGATCGACCTCCCCCTCTGCTGGTGGCTCCTCGGCGTGGACGGCCTGATCCGCGACGGCGCCCCCCTGATCTCCGCCGCTGTCCTCACCCTCTACTCCCTCCACCGCGCCCCCACCCCCACCCCCACCCCCACCTGAGCGCGTTGATCATGAAGTTGGCGGCACTGGAAGAGATCGACATCGCCGCTAACTTCATGATCAACGCGATGGCACGGGGTGTGGCGGGGTGAGGGGGCGGGGTCGGGCGGGGAGGATGGGGTGGTGGGTGCCGTGGGCGGGGATCTGTGGGATCTGGTGGTGGTCGGGGCGGGGCCGGCGGGGTCGGCCGCCGCGTTGGCGGCGCGGCGGGGTGGGGCGCGGGTGCTGCTGCTGGACCGGTACGACTTCCCCCGGGACAAGGCGTGCGGGGACGGGATCGCGGCGCACGCGCTGGACGTCCTCGGTGAGCTCGGGGTGACCGGGGCGGTCGACGGCTATCCGCCGCTGCCGGCGTTGCGGCTGGTGAGCCCCGGGGGCGGGACGGTGGCCCGGGCGCTGCCGCGGCCGGCGTACACGGTGCCCCGGAAGGTCTTCGACGCCCGGCTGGTCGCCGCGGCGGTGGCGGCCGGGGCGGAACTGCGCCGGCACACGGTGCGCAGCATCGACGTACGCCCCGACCGGGTGGTGCTCGACGGCGAGCTGGCCGGCCGGGCGGTGGTCGGCGCGGACGGCGCCGGCTCGGTGGTCCGGCGCGCGCTCGGCCACCCGGTGAACCCGGACCGGCACCTGGCCCTGGCCATCCGCGGCTATGCTCCCGCCCTGCCCGGCCCACCGGAGCAGCTCATCGTCACCTCGGGCGCGCGCTGGCCGGCGTACGCCTGGTCCTTCCCGATCGGTGACGGCCGGGCGAACGTCGGGTACGGCGAGGTGCTGCGCGGCGAGCCGCTGAGCCGGGCGCACCTGCTGGACCGGCTGGCGGCGCTGCTGCCCTCGACGGACCCGGCGGCGGTGACCGGGCTGCGCGCCCACCACCTGCCCCTCTCCACCCATCGGCCGGCCCCGGGCCGGGGGCGGCTGCTGCTCGCCGGTGACGCGTTGTCGCTGATCAACCCGTTCACCGGGGAGGGGATCTTCTACGCCCTGCTCTCCGGCGCCCTGGCCGGCGCGGCCGCGGCCGGCTCCCCGGACCGGGCCGCCGAGCGGTACGCCGCCACGCTGAGCCGGCGGCTCGGCCGGCACCTGCGGCACAGCTCGACGGCCGCCTGGCTGGCCCGGCACCGGGCCGTGGTCGACGCCGCGGTCCACGCCGCCAGCCGCGACCCACGGGTGTACACGACGGTGGTGGAGCTGGGACTGGGCGATGGCCGGCTGGACGCCCGCACCCTCGCCAGGATCGGTGTGGGGCTCGCCCGTGCGACAACTTCAGCTCGGCGCGTCTGACGCCGCGCCGCGACCTGAAGCCGTCGCGGGATCGGCCACCGCGGCGCTGACCCGCCCCGGGGGTCGCTACCCTGCAAGGTGATGACTCTGCGGAATCTCCTCTATTCGGTGTACGAGCGGCGCCTGACGGCGAAGCTCGCGGGCAGGCCGGTGCCCCGGCACGTCGGCGTGATGTGCGACGGCAACCGCCGGTGGGCGCGGGAGATGGGCTTCGTCGACCCCAACGACGGGCACCGGATGGGCGCCGAGCGGATCAAGGAACTGCTGCGCTGGTGCGACACCGCCGGGGTCGGGCACGTCACCCTCTGGCTGCTCTCCACCGACAACCTCTCCCGGCCGGCAGAGGAGCTGGACCCGCTGCTCCAGATCATCGAGGACCTGACCACCGAGCTGGCCGAGGAGGGCAACCCCTGGCGGCTGCGGATGGTCGGCGCGCTGGACGTGCTGCCGGCGCAGCTCGCCCAGGCCCTCAAGGCGGCCGAGGACCGCACCCGGGACCGCGCCGGGGGCGCCCAGGTCAACATCGCCGTCGGGTACGGCGGCCGGCGCGAGATCGCCGACGCGGTCCGCTCGCTGTTGCTGGAGCACGCGGCCGGCGGCGGCACCATCGAGGAGCTGGCCAACTCGATCGACGTCGACCACATCTCCGAGCACCTCTACACCCGGGGGCTGCCGGACCCGGATCTGATCATCCGGACCAGTGGTGAGCAGCGGCTCTCCGGCTTCATGCTGTGGCAGTCGGCGCACTCGGAGTTCTACTTCTGCGAGCTGAACTGGCCGGACTTCCGGCGCGTGGACTTCCTCCGGGCGTTGCGCTCGTACGCCACCCGCCAGCGCCGCTACGGCGCCTGAGCCGGGGCGGCCCGGCTCACCGCAGGTGCGGGAGGGCCTCGGTGAGGAAGTCGCCGAGCGCGGCGGGGGAGTCGATGGTGAGGTCGGCGGCCTCGGCGACCTCGTGACCGGTCTCCGGGTTGGCCACCGCGACGCAGACGCCGACGAAGCGGGGGTCGCCCGCGGCCCGGGCGCGCAGCGCGGCGAACGCCTTGATGTCGGAGACGTCGTCGCCGAAGTACCAGGCGCCACCGGCGTCCCGGACCACCTCGTCGATGACCATGCCCTTGTCCCGGTCGACCGGGGGCTTGATCTCCAGCACCATCCGGCCGGCCTGGCACTTGAGGCCCAACCGCTCGGCCTGCTCCCGTCCCCACCGCTCGACCTGCGCCCCGAGCCGCGGCGCGGTACGCCAGTGCAGGGCGACGGAGAGCCGCTTGAACTCCACAAGCGTGCCGGCGGGCAGCTCGGCGCGGGCCTGCTCGGCCAGCTCGGACATGGTCGGCACCCAGGGCAGCGCGGCCGGCTCGGTGACCGTCTCGCCGCCGGAGTGGCTGTGCTCCAGCCCGTAGAGGCCGTAGAGGTCGATCCCGGCGAGCCCGCCGAGGTGCTCGCGGAGGAACTCCACCGGTCGCGCCGAGACGATCGCCACCCGGCGGACGACCGGGGCGAGCGCCTCGAGCGCGGCGAGCACCTTGGGCGCGGGACTGACCGCGGTGGGATCGTCGTCGACCGGCGCCAGGGTGCCGTCGAAGTCGAAGAAGAGCACGGTCTCGCGGGCTCTGGCTGCGGTGGCCCGCCAGGCCTGCTCGGCGTCCAACGGGGTCTTCGGCTGGTTGCCCAGATTCAACGGCGGCACGCGCGACAGCGTACCCCGGCGGCGGCCGGGCATTCGTGGCCGAGACGTGACGGTCAGCCGTCGGGGATGCTCAGCGTTCGGCGGCCCCCCGTCCGCGTCGTTCGAACGGCACGACGGCGGCCTCCTGGCCGTGGCTGAGCAGGTAGCCCTCCACGAAGCCGGTGTTGCGGTCGCCGGTGCGCGCCTCTATCTCGTTGAGCCGCGCCACCAGGAACTCGGTCAGCGCGCTGACCCGGTCGTTGAGCCGGTCGTTCAGCTCTGCCAGGACGGCCAGGACGACCGCCGTGCCGGCCGTGGTGAGCGCGAAGAGGTTGGCGAGCAGGGGAAGCTGCTCACCGTTGACCACGCCGATCACCACGTTGGCGGTCACGCCGGATGTCAGGGACACCACCGCGACCCCCACTGCCCACCACTTCAGGGTCATGGACAGACCCCTCCTTCTGTCCCGCAGGGCTGGGTTCGGCCTTGTCCCGTCCCCCCGTCGATGACGAGCCCCAGCAGTACAGCTACGGACGCTAGCGTGCCGGGTCCGTCCCGGAAGCGAAACGATCGGGTCTGACCTGGCGTTCTTTCGCCATCTGAGGAACTAGCCGGCCCTTTTACCTCGGTCTCGGTCACCGACCGGCAGAGTCGGGCGGTATGCGAGGTAACGAATGGTTTCCCGGATGTGGAACTTCTCCGCGTCCGAGACCGCCGGGTCGACCAGCCGGCGCAGCAGCGCGGCCACGTCGGGATCCATCTCCGCGCTGGTCGCGACGGTCGGGGCGGGGGTGGTGCGGTCCCACCCGAGCGCGCCGAAGGCGGTCGCCGGGTTGAGCCCGAGGCCCTCGCAGAAGGCGACCACCCGCTCGGCCTCGGGATCGCTGGCCCAGTCGCCGCGTACCCAGCGGTTGATGGTCTGCCGGGAGACGCCGGTGCGTCGGGAGACCTCGCTGCCGCTCCAGGCCCGGGTCGCGCGGGCGTCGTCGAGCGCCCGGCGGACGAAGGTGGCGAAGGCGATCTTCCGCGCGTTGTTCGTCTCGGTCACGTCGTGACGGTACGACCAACCGCTGACAGTCGGCCGCCCCGGCACGCTGTTGTCACGCCTGCGGGACGGATCTCCCGATGGTCCGGTAAACGATTCAGTGCTGCTCCTGAGGGGTGTCACCCGGCCAGACTAGGTGCCCGCACGGATCGGAGTAACCGGACGAAAAGCTGATACTGTCACGTTCATGGGACAATCTACGGTGTGTCACGTGCTTGAGACGATCAGTGCTCACATGCGTCACGCCTCCGGCGCGAGGGGGGAGCGGTGACCGAACTCGCCACCCGTGCCCAGGCCTTCGGGCTGATTGCCGAGGGAGTGGCCGCGGGACTCAGCGCGCCGTGGCGCCTCTACCTGGCCCGCGGCTGCCGCTACCTGTCGCTGAGCGTCGGCGACCGGCCCGAGTGGGACGCCTGGCGTACCCACCTCGGCTGCCCGGAACTCAACGTCCGGGTGTACGACGCCGGCGGCGAGATCCGGCGCTCCTCCACGGCCGAGGTGGTCCTGGACGGCTGCCGGATCACCGTCGAGCTGGTCGAGGAGGTCACCACCGACGACCTCGAACGGCTGCTGGTGGTCGGCCCCACCGGCGCCGATCCGGAGGACCGGTGAGTCGCCGCCCCGGGCCGCCGGCCCGTCGCGTCGCGCCGTGCCGACCGGGAGCCGCCGGATGAGCCCGTTCCTCGCCGTCGTCCTGGTGCTGGTGCTCGGGGCGACCAGCTACGCCGCCGGCCGGCTGCACGGCCAGCTCAGCTACCGGATCGGCTACCGGTTCGGCTACCGGCAGGGCTACTTCGACGGGGACCGCGGGGCGTGGAACCGGCGCCGCCGCGACGCCCAGGCCGCCATCGCCTCGGCGCTGTCCACCTCGGCCGCGTCCGCCGCCTCCCGGTCGGCGGGCACCACGAGCCGGCCGGGCACCACGTACACCGGCTCCTCGTTCAGCGCGCCCGCCGCCGCGGTGACCGGCCGGCACCCGACCGGGACGCTGGTCCGGCGACAGGGCTGAGCCGGACCCTCGACACGGTGCGCCGTCCGCGGCGGACGCGCACCGTCGGGACACCGTCTCCACCGGTGACGGTGTCCCCGCCGGCCGGGGTGCGCGCAGGGGGCATGCATCCCGGCCGGTTCCGCCGCGCGCCGTTCACCTCCCGGTCGGATGAGATCCACGTGCACCACTAGCCGACGCGCCCTCGCGCGGCTAGCGTCTAGACATGGCGCGGGGTTCTCCCGGGCCAGCCGGTCAGCCCGGACCTGCGACCTCGCGCACGGGGCCCGCATCCGACCCCGTGTCCCACCGGGCACCGGAAGAGGCGGACTCGGGTGGCCGGGTGCCCATCCGCGGAGCAGGCCTGTGACCACTCGCCGTACCACCTCCGATGCCGACCAGACCCCGGCCGCGACGGGCGCGACCCGCCGCACCACCCGCGCCCGCCGAGCCGCGACCGCGCCGGCCGATCCCAAGGAGCCCCGACCATCCGGCCAGGCCTTCGTCCTGGACACCTCGGTCCTGCTCTCCGACCCCGCCGCGTTCCACCGCTTCGCCGAGCACGAGGTGGTGCTGCCGCTGGTGGTGATCTCCGAGCTGGAGGGCAAGCGCCAGCACCCGGAACTCGGCTGGTTCGCCCGGCAGTCCCTGCGCATGCTCGACGAGCTGCGGGTGCGCCACGGCCGGCTGGACCGCCCGGTGCCCGCCAACGACCAGGGCGGGACGCTGCGGGTCGAGCTCAACCACACCGACGACGGGGTGCTGCCACCCGGCTTCCGCAACGAGTCCAACGACGCGCGGATCCTGTCGGTGGCGCTCAACCTCGCCGCCGAGGGCCGGCAGGTGACCCTGGTCAGCAAGGACATGCCGCTGCGGGTCAAGGCCGCCTCGGTCGGCCTGCCCGCCGACGAGTACCGGCACGGTCAGGCCAGCGACCCGACCTGGACCGGGATGGCGGAGCTGGAGCTGGCCGAGGAGCAGATCGGCCGGCTGTACGCGGGCGAGACGCTCGACCTGGACGCCGCCGCCGGCCTGCCCTGCCACACCGGGCTGGTGCTGCACTCGACGCGCGGCTCGGCGCTGGGCCGGGTGCTGGCCGACAAGACCGTCCGGCTGGTCCGCGGCGACCGGGAGGCGTTCGGGGTGCACGGCCGCTCGGCCGAGCAGCGGGTCGCGTTGGACCTGCTCCTCGACGAGTCGATCGGGATCGTGTCGCTGGGCGGCCGGGCCGGCACCGGCAAGTCCGCCCTGGCGCTCTGCGCCGGCCTGGAGGCGGTGATGGAGCGCCGCCGGCACAAGAAGGTGGTGGTCTTCCGCCCGCTGTACGCCGTCGGGGGCCAGGAGCTGGGCTACCTGCCCGGTTCGGAGTCGGAGAAGATGTCGCCCTGGGCGCAGGCGGTCTTCGACACCCTCGGCGCGTTGGTGCACGAGAACGTGCTGGAGGAGGTCACCTCCCGGGGCCTGCTGGAGGTCCTGCCGCTGACCCACATCCGGGGGCGCAGCCTGCACGACGCCTTCGTCATCGTCGACGAGGCCCAGTCGCTGGAGCGCGGCGTGCTGCTCACCGTCCTGTCCCGGATCGGCCAGGGCTCCCGGGTGGTGCTCACCCACGACGTGGCGCAGCGGGACAACCTGCGGGTCGGCCGGCACGACGGCGTCACCGCGGTGATCGAGGCGTTGAAGGGGCATCCGCTGTTCGCGCACGTCACGCTCACCCGTTCGGAGCGTTCTCCGATCGCCGCCATGGTCACGGATCTGTTGGAGGACATTCCGCAGTGAGGTCGCCGACGGGCCGGTTCTGAGGGACTCCGTCCGCATTCACCTTGTGGCGCAAGTCACAAATTGGCCCGTCGGTTTCCCATCGGCCTCACTGTGCGCAATGGTGTCCTGCGGGCGCCCATGCACCACGGAGATCGTCGATGATCGTTTCGCCAGCCGGCGGCGGGCATCGGTGAACGCCAGTGCATCGGCTGCGACCGGCTTGAGGTCGGGGCGCTCGCGGCGTGGACGGGCCCGGAGACGGCCGGTTCCCGCCGCGTCCTTGCCCCCGACGAAGGGACCACTTCGTGAGTCGGCTGTGGAGCCGGTTCGGCGCCCGTACGGCCGCTGTCGCGCTGCTCTCCGTGGGCGTTGCCGGCGGTTTCTACCTGGGCGAAGACCGGGAAGTCCAGCAGCAGGGCCTGACCGAGCAGGTCGGGTTCCAGGTCGACCGGACCGAGTACGCGTACCAGCACGGCCGGCAGGCCGAGCACCGGGTCGACCTCGCCAAGCAGCGGGCCGCCGAGTACCAGGCCCGGCTGCGGGCCACCGCCGCGGCCAAGGAGGCCGCCGAGCGGGCCCGCGAGGCCGAGGTCGCCGCGGCGTCCCGGAAGAAGGACCGCGAGGAGGCCGCGGCCGCCGAGGCCAAGAAGAAGGCCGAGGAGGCCGCCGCGAAGGCGGCGGAGACCAAGCCGTACGACGGCCCGATCCCCGCCTCCTGCAACGAGTACAGCGGCAACCGGGCGGTCGGCTGCGCGCTGATGCTCTCCGACGGCTTCGGCATCGACCAGTTCCCCTGCCTGGACAAGCTCTGGACCAAGGAGAGCGGCTGGAACCACAAGGCCTACAACTCCTCGTCCGGCGCGTACGGCATCCCGCAGGCGCTCCCCGGCAGCAAGATGGGCTCGGTGGCCGACGACTGGAAGACCAACCCGGCCACCCAGATCAAGTGGGGCCTCGGCTACATCGAGGGCCGGTACGACAACCCGTGCGGCGCGTGGAGCCACTCGCAGAACAACGGCTGGTACTGATCCGGACCGGACGCGACGACGGCGGGGGGTGTGGGTCTCCACACCCCCCGCCGTCGTCCTGCCCGGGGCGCTCCGGTGGCGGGCGCCCCCGATTGCTGATACCAGTTGGTGCGTGACCCTTCACGGCCCGGCGGGCGACCCGCACCGGTTCGGCACCGAGGCGTTCTACGCATCCCTCGGCCGGGCCTTCGTCGCCATGTGTGCCGTGGTGCCGTTCCTCTTCCTGATCGAGGTGCTGGACGAGGGGTTGCAGGCCGGCTTCGACACCGCCGCCGGGATCATCCCCCGCCGCATCCAGGGGCTGGACGGCGTCTTCTTCTCGCCGTTCCTGCACCACGGCTTCGCCCACCTCTACAGCAACAGCGTCCCGCTGATCCTGCTCGGCACCTTCGTGCTCGCCGCGGGTGCCCGCCGGTTCCTCTGGTCCACCCTGGTCATCGTCCTGGTCAGCGGGCTCGGCGTGTGGTTCACCGGGTCACCGAACTCGGTGGTGGTGGGCGCCAGCGGGGTCATCTTCGGCTACCTCGGCATCCTGCTCACCCGCGGCATCGTCGAGCGGAGCTGGTGGAACTTCGCGGTCGCCCTGCTGGTCGGCCTCCTCTACGGCTGGCAGGTGCTCGGCGGCATCCTCCCCACCGACGAGCGGATCTCCTGGCAGGGGCACCTGTTCGGGCTGCTCGGTGGGGTGGTGGCGGCGGTCCTGTTCCGCCGCCGGCGCACCGACCTGACCGGGCCGTACCATCCGGAGTCCACGGTCCCGCTGCCCTGACCGGGGTGCCGACCCGCCGCCGACCGGCGGGCTGGGATGTCCTTGCCCCATTGGTCCGGCGGCCCTACCGTCGTCGTCAGCACCCCTGACCGGGAAGCGACGGTACGCACATGCGCCAGGTCGACGTTGCCGTGATCGGGGCCGGGCCGACCGGTCTCTTCGCCGCCTACTACGCCGGGTTCCGAGGGCTGTCCGTCGCGGTCGTCGACGCCCTGCCCGAGCCGGGTGGGCAGATCACCGCGATGTACCCGGAGAAGCTGATCCTCGACGTGGCCGGCTTCCCGGAGATCAAGGGGCGGGACCTGGTGGCCAACCTGGTCGCCCAGGCCGCCCCCTACTCCCCGACGTACCTGCTCGGCACCCGGGCGGAGAAGCTCGCCCACGTCGACGGGCGGCCCGTGCTCGGCCTGGCCGGCGGCGAACAACTCGACTGCGGTGCGGTCGTCGTCACCGGCGGGCTGGGCAGCTTCGTCCCGCGCCCGCTGCCGGTGGGGGAGAGCTTCGTCGGTGCGGGCATCGTCCACTTCGTACCCCGGCCCGCCGACCTGGCCGGCCGGGACGTGCTGATCGTCGGGGGCGGCGACTCCGCCTTCGACTGGGCGCTGACGTTGCAGCCGCTGGCCCGCTCGGTGACCCTGGTGCACCGCCGCGACCGGTTCCGGGCGCACGCCGCCACGGTCGCCCGGGTGCTCGCCCTGCCGGTGCGGGTCCTGGTCAACGCCGAGGTGGCCCGGCTGCACGGGGACGGCGCGGTGACCGCCGCCGACATCACCGTCCGCGGCGCGCCGGTGGAGACGCTGCCGGTGGACACGGTGGTCGCCGCGCTGGGCTTCACCGCGGACCTCGGCCCGCTGGCCGAGTGGGGGCTCGAGCTGGACCGCCGGCACATCCGGGTGGACAGCACGATGGCCACCAACCTGCCCCGGGTCTTCGCCGCCGGCGACATCACCGAATATCCGGGCAAGGTGCGCCTGATCGCCACCGGCTTCGGCGAGGCCGCCACCGCGGTCAACAACGCCGCCGTGGCCATCGACCCGGCCGCCCACCTCTTCCCCGGGCACTCCTCCGACGCCGTTTGAGCCCGGATCCTGGCCGAGTCGTGGCCGGATCTACATCCCTGCCCGTCAGGGTGAGGAGATGGATCGCGCCGACCGCGCCACCCTCGCCTGGCTGGGGCATCCGCTGACGGTGCTCGCGCTGATCGTGCTGGTGGTCAACGACCACCTGCTCAAGGCGGCCCAGCCGAGCTGGCTCACCGGCAAGCTCAGCGACGTCGCCGGGCTGGTGGTCGGCCCGCCGCTGCTCGCCGTGCTGGCCGCGCTCACCGTGCCACGGCTGCCGCCTCGGGCCGCCGCCGGGCTCGGCCTCGGCCTGGTCGGTGCCGGCTTCACCGTCGTCAAGAGCAGCGGGTACGCCGCAACGCTCGCCTCCTCGGCATGGAGCCTGGTCAGCGGTCCGTCGCTGGTCCGCGCCGACCGGACGGACCTGCTCGCCCTTCCGGCGCTGGTGATCGCGGCCTGGACCTGGCGACAGGCCCGCCGGGACCCGGTGACCGGCCGGTCGGCCCGACTGGTGCGGCTGCTGGTGCTGCTGCCGGCGGCGACCCTCGCGGTGGCCGCCACCAGTGCGTACTGGTACCCGGACGCGCAGCGGGCGATCGTCCTCGACGGCAACCTGGCCGCCGGCGTCGGGGGCAGCATCGGCGCGCGGACCGCCTCCCCGGTGGAGACCTGGCGGGTGAGTGAGGACGCGGGGTCGAACTGGCGGGAGCCCCTCACCACGGAGCAACGGCCGCTCGGGGTGGACGAGGGCCAGCTGCCCCCCGCGACCCCACCGCCGGTCCGGCAGGCCTGTGTGCCGGCCGAGCCGCGACACTGCTACCGCTTGGTCGACGGCAGGCTCCGGGTGCTGGAGAGCGCCGACGCGGGCCGGACCTGGCGGACCGCCTGGGAGGTCACCGAGGCGCAGCGGGCGATCCTGATCCGCAGGTACGCCGAGGCCGGGTGGTCCGGGGAGCGGGTCACCGGTCAGGAGTTGGCGATCCTCGACGTGGCCGGCGGCCGGCACGTGGTGCTGGTCGCCAACGGCCGGGACGGCTTCGTGCTGCGGGACGCCGAGGGGGCGTGGCGGCGGATCGGGTTCGCCGGGGCCAGGCCCGACAGCTCCGGGAGAACGGTCGACCTGCCCGCGCTCGGGGTCAGCACCCCCGCGCAGCGGCACGCCGATCCCGTCCGGGTCGGGCTGGTCGCGTTCCTGCTGAGCGTGCTGGTGCTGGTGGTGGCCGGCGCCCGGGCCGGTTGGCGACGGAGGACCGGGCCGGACGGCTGGCAGCTGGCGGCCGTCGCGCTGTTCCTGGCCGGTGGCGCGCCGCTGTCGCTGTTCGGTGTGGCGGGCGACGACCTGACCATCCTCTTCGGCTGTGCCGTCGGGGTGCCGCTGGTGCTGGCCGCCGGGCTGACCTCCCTGCTGGCGGCCCGGGCGGCGGCACCCACCCGGTGGACGGCGGAGGTGCTGCTGGCCGCCGCGCTCACCCTGGTGCTCGCCGCGTTGCCGCTGATCGGCTGGCTCTACGGCCGGCCGGCGTTCGCCTCGGCGGCCGTCGCGCTGGCGGTTCTGGCCGCCCTGCCGGGGCTGGGGCTGGCTTGGCGCGCGGGCCGGCTGGTGACCGTGCGGACCGCGGAGCGTCCGCCGCCGTACCCGGTGCCGGGAGCTCGGGCGGGCGGGCCGGGGTTCCCGTCGCCGGCTCCTCTCCCGCCGGGGCAGGGTGTCGCCGCGCCGGCTCCGCCCGGTAGCCCGGCCTCGGTGCAGATCGTCCGGCCGAACGTTCCCTTCGCCGCAGGGGCCCCTCCCGGCCCCGATGGCGATCCGGACCGCGCGGCCCGTCGGCCTGACCCGCCGGCGCCGCGACCGGGTGGACCGGAGCGCTGACCCCGGGCGACAGTCAGGGCAGGCCGATCAGGTCGGCCATCAGCCCGGTCTGGTGGTCGAAGTACGCCTCCCGGTGCGGCATGGTCCGGTTCAGCCGGCCGAAGAGCTCGAAGCTGATCAGCCCGAAGAGCTGCGTCCAGCCGGCCATGCCCCGGGCCAGCAGCGCCTCGGGCAGCCCGGGGAAGAGCCCGGCGGCCAGCTCGGCCAGGTCGGCGTGGACCTCGTCGGGCAGCTGCTCGGCGGGCCGGACGAGCCGCCCGTCGACGAAGCCGTCGCGGAGGATGCCGACCAGGGTGAGCGGGGGGCGGGACGCCGGCGCGACCGTGTCGTCGGGGGCGGCGTAGCCGGGGACCGGGCTGCCGTAGAGCAGCGCGTACTCGGCGGGGTTGGCCAGGGCCCAGTCCCGGGCGGCCCGGCAGGCGGCATGCCAACGTCCGCGCAGGTCGGGCCGGTCGCAGGCGGTGTCGGCCGCCTCCACGGCGTCGCCCAGGGCGTCGTACGCCTCGATGATCAGCGCGGTGAGCAGCTCGTCCCGGCTGGGGAAGTAGCGGTAGATCGCCGAGGAGACCATGCCCATGTCCCGGGCGACGGCCCGCAGCGACAGGTTGGCGCCATCGCCGGCCAGGTGGCGGCGGGCCACCGCCTTGATCTCGTCGATCATCTCGGCGCGTACCCGGGCGCGGATCGAGGGAGCGGGCATGCCGCCACTCTGCCACGGTCGGGAGCGGCAATCAAAACAGAGAGCACCGCTCTTGACGGGGCGGTGCCGGAGGTTCATGCTGGTGTCGTCGAGAGAGAGCACCGCTCTCGCTTCGGATCTGCGCTCAGGAAGGCGTACCCCATGTCGCTGCACGTGATCGTCGGCGCCGGCCCCGTCGGCACCGCCACCGCCCGGCTCCTCGCCGAGCGCGGGGAGCGGGTCCGGGTCGTCACCCGGCGCGGCACCGGCCCCGAGCACCCGGCCGTGGAACGGGTCGCCGCCGACGCCGGCGACGCCGACCGGCTCACCGCCCTCACCGAGGGCGCCACCGCGCTCCACAACTGCGCCAACCCGGCGTACCACCGGTGGCCCACCGACTGGCCGCCGCTGGCCGCCGCGCTGCTCACCACCGCCGAGCGCACCGGCGCGGTGCTCGCCACCGTCGGCAACCTCTACGGGTACGGGCCGGTCGACGGCCCGATGACCGAGCGGACCCCGCCCGCCTCCACCGGCGCCAAGGGGCAGGTCCGCAACCGGATGTGGGCGGACGCGCTCGCCGCCCACCGGGCCGGTCGGGCCCGGGTGACCGAGGTCCGCGGGTCCGACTATCTGGGCGTCGGCGGGCAGTCCCTGCCCATGCTGACCCTCCCGAAGGTCCTCGCCGGAAAGCGGGTGGTGCTACCGGTGGACTTCGACGCCCCGCACACCTGGACGTACGTCCCGGACGTCGCCCGTACCCTGGTCGCCGCCGCGACCGACGAGCGGGCGTGGGGCCGGGCCTGGCACGTGCCCAGCGCGGACGCCGTGCCGCTGCGGGAACTCGCCGTGCGGGCCGCGGCCCTGGCCGGCGCCCCGGCACCGAAGCTGACCCGGCTGCCCAGGCCGGCGCTCTGGCTCGCCGGCCTGGCCAACCCGTTCGCCCGGGAGCTGCGGGAGACCGCCTACCAGTTCGACCGCCCGTTCGTGATGGACTCGACCGCCGCCCGGGACACGCTCGGCGTCGCCCCGACCCCGCTGGACGAGGCGCTGGCCGTCATCGTCGCCGGACTGCGCGACGGCGCCGATCGGCCCATGCCGAGCGCTGCGCGCTGAGCCCACGCCCCGCGGCACGTGGCGCGGGGCGGGTGTTAAGAGGGGGCCCTTCCTATACCGGAAGCGTTAAGAAGGGGCCCCTCCTTACCGCCGGGGCGGGGGGCCGAGGGCGGCGATCAGCACCGCGACCATGGTGAGGGCCGCGCCGGCCAGCGTCGCCGGGCCCGGGTGCGAGGCGGCGGTGGGCAGCACCAGGTCCAGCAGGACCGCGCCGACGATCTGACCGGCGATGGTGGCCAGACCGAGCAGCAGGACGCCGGTGAAGCGGACGATCGCCGCGGCCAGCGCGATGAAGACGATCCCGATCGGGCCACCCAGGTAGAGCCACGGCTCGCTCGGGAGGGCCCCGGTCGGCAGACCCCGGACGGCCACGTCCACCGCGAACGTGACGAGCAGCGCCACCGTGCCGACGACGAAGTTGACCAGGGTGGCGGTCAGCGCGCTGCCGGCGGCCGCCCGGACCCGGCCGTTGACCGCCTGCTGCCAGGCGATGCCCACCCCGGCCAGCAGCGGCAACGCGGCCAGCGCCAGGGTGCCCGGGTCGCCCAGCCGGTTCCCCACCGCCAGCAGCACGGCCAGCACGGTCAGCACCGCGCCGGCCAGCCGGCTGGCGGTGACCGGCTGAGGCCCGGACGGGCCGATGCCCGCCCGGTCCACCGCCAGGCTGCTGCCGGACTGCCCGGCCACCACCGCCACCGTGAACACGGCGACGCCCAGGGTGCCGATGGTCAGGCCCTGGGTGGCCACCAGGAAGGCGCCGCACACGCCGCCGAGGCACTGCCACGGCCGCAGCGACCGGTCGGCCAGTGCCGCGCGCAGCGCGGCCAGCCCCCGCCGCCCACCGGGGGTGGCGGGGACCAGCACCAGCAGCACCAGCAGGCCCAGCCCGAACGAGACCACCGCGGCGGCGAAGCCGTCGGCCAGGCGTACGCCGAGTTCGCCGTTGATCCGGGACTGCACGGCCACCGCGACCCCGGAGACGCTCGCCAGCGTGACCCCGGCGATCCGGCGCGAGGTCGACGGGGTGGCCTCGGCCACCGTCCCGGCGGCGGTCACTCCTGCTCAGCCAGCGGTCGTCCGTCGAAGTCGACGGCCGAGTAGAGGGCGAGCTTCTCCAGCCGGTGGTACGAGTCGATCACCCGGATGGTGCCGCTCTTGGAGCGCATCACGATCGACTGGGTGTACGCCCCGCCGGCCCGGTAGCGGACGCCGCGCAGCAGGTCGCCGGAGGTGACGCCGGTGGCCACGAAGAAGCAGTTGTCCCCGGTCACCAGGTCGTCGGTGCCGAGCACCCGGTCCAGGTCGTGCCCGGCGTCCAGCGCCTTGCGACGCTCCTGCTCGTCCTGCGGCCAGAGCTTGGCCTGCATCGCGCCACCCATGCACTTCAGCGCGCAGGCGGAGATGATCCCCTCCGGCGTGCCGCCGATGCCCATCAGCACGTCGACGTCCGACTCACCGCGGGCGGCGGCGATCGAGCCGGCGATGTCGCCGTCGGAGATGAACCGGATGCCGGCCCCGGTCCGCCGGATCTGCTTGACCAGGTCGTCGTGGCGGGAGCGGTCCAGTACGCAGACCGTCACCTCGGAGACGTCGCTGCCCTTGACCCTGGCGATCCGGCGGATGTTCTCCGCCGGGCCGGCGTTGATGTCGATCACGTCCGCGTACGCCGGGCCGACCGCGAGCTTCTCCATGTAGAAGACCGCGCTCGGGTCGAACATCGCGCCCCGCTCGGAGACCGCCAGCACCGCCAGGGCGTTCGGCATGCCCTTGCTCATCAGCGTGGTGCCGTCCACCGGGTCGACGGCCACGTCGACCTCCGGTCCGGTGCCGTCGCCGACGACCTCGCCGTTGTAGAGCATCGGGGCGTTGTCCTTCTCGCCCTCGCCGATCACCACGACACCGCGCATCTGGATCGAGTTGATCAGCTTGCGCATGGCGTCGACGGCGGCTCCGTCACCGCCCTCCTTGTCGCCCCGGCCCACCCACCGGCCGGCGGCCATCGCCGCGGCTTCGGTGACCCGGACCAGGTCGAGGGCGAGGTTACGGTCGAGATCCTGCGGGATCCGCGTGCTGGTGGTTGTCATGGCGGCTCCTCCTCGCGACGTTGCGGGGTGGACCGGCAGGGGTGCGCGTCCCCACTGCCGGCTTTGTCGCTGATCCTCACACGTGGCCCAACGTAACGCCGGGGCGGGTCGCCGGTGGGCCGGATGCGGGCAACCGGGAGGCTGCGAAGATGGTGGGGTGGAACCCGCACAGCCAGCCGACCGCGTACCCGCCGACTCGACGCCGCCGGACGGCCAGCCCCCGGTGAGCCCGACCACGCCGACCACCGCCGCCGAGCCGGCCCGCGCCGAGCCGGCCCTCGTCGAACCGGCCGGGGAGCCGGCGCCGGCGCCCGACGACCCGGAGGCCACCGCCGCCCGGACGGTCGAGCACGACGTGCCCCCGGCCCGCCCCGCCGCGGCCCCGCCGACGGCGAAGGGCGGAAAGGCCCGCGCGGAGCGGTCACCGAAGGACATGGCGCTGTCGCTGCTGGTGCTGCTCGTCCCGATCGCGCTGCTGCTCGCCTTCTACCGCGGCTTCCTCGGCGGCGACCAGCCCACCGTGGTCGACGCCGCGCCGGCGTACGAGCAGGCCCGCGCGGCGAACGCCTTCCCGGTCAGCGAGCCGGCCGGGCTGGGCAAGGGCTGGCGGACCGTCAGTGCCGGATATCGGACGGTCGACGGCGGGTCGAGCCTGCGGATCGGTTACCTGACGCCGGAGGGGCAGGCCGCCCAGCTCGTGCAGAGCGACGTGCCGCCGGAGCGGCTGATCCCCGCCGAGCTGACCCGGGAGGGGCAGCCGCAGGGCCCCGTCGACCTGGGCGGACGCAGCTGGCAGCGGTACACGGCCCGGGGCAACGAGCAGGCGCTGGTGCTGCTGGAACCGGACCGGACGGTGATCGTGGTCGGGGACGCCCGGGAGAACGAGCTGCGCCAGCTCGCCGCCGCCCTGCGCTGAACCGGGCGATCGTCGGGGCCCCGGGATCGGCGCGGGTCGTCTAGGCTGCCCGGATCCGAGAGCCGGTACGCGTGACGCACCGGCCGGAACGCCGAAAGAGAACGACGTGAACCTTCGCAGTTGGACCGCCGGCCTGCTCGCCGCCGCCCTGTTCGTGCCGACCCTGACCGCCTGCAAGACCGACACCGACTCGTCGGCCGACGGTGGCTCCGCCGCCCCGGCCGTGCCCGCGGACCCGAAGCAGGCGCTGCTCGCCTCCACCAAGGAGCTCCAGAAGGGCAACTTCACCTTCACCATGGCCGGCGCGGACTTCACCGGTGACGGCAAGATGCACCTGCCCACGAAGAGCGCCGAGATCAAGATGGCCAGCCCGGAGGCCGCCGCCGACGACATGTCGATGAACCTGCACATGGTTGTCAAGGACACCGACAAGTGGGTCAAGCTGGAGTTCAGCGGAGCGATGGCCGACAGCGTCCCGGCCTTCAAGGAGATGAAGGGCAAGTACCAGCACCTGGACCGGAACCGGATCAAGGGCGGCGGCGAGCTGGGCTTCGACCTGTCGGACGTCGACCCGGGCGACAGCGATGCGATGATCAAGACGATCAGCGAGATCCGGAAGACCGGTGAGGGCAGCTACGAGGGCACCCTGGACGTCAGCAAGGCGACCGGCCTGGACGCGATCGACGCACCCACGGTGAAGGCGCTCGGCGCCAAGGCCGCCGCCGTGCCGTTCACCGCCAAGCTCGACCCGCAGGGCCGGCTGACCGAGTTCGCCGTGCAGGTGCCGGCCGCGGGGGACCAGCCGGCGCAGACCGTGAAGGTCACGTACGCCGACTACGGCACCGCGACCGAGGTGCAGGCCCCGCCGGCCGCCCAGGTCGTCGAGGCGTCCGAGCAGACGTACCGGATGTTCAACAACTGATCGCGGACCCGCCGGGGCGGCGGTGCGCCGCCCCGGCGGGTGTCCGGCCGGGCCGGATGGACCGGACAGGGATTGCCGAAGCGCACTCCAGGGAACAGAGGGTGTACGAGCACGCCACGCGGTGACGCGGCGGACCGGGCTCGTGCGCCGGGGCCGGTGGCAGGGCAACGGCGGCAGCCTCCGGCACCCTCCGTGGGCCGGACGACCCACCTGGAGAGTTACGTGAACGTTCGACGCTTCAGCGCGACGGCCTTCGCCGCGGCGCTGCTCATCCCTGGCCTGGCCGCCTGCAACAGCGGCACCGGCACCGGTGCGGCGGGGACCTCGGCCTCCCCGACGGTCTCCGGCAGCGCCGACACCGCCAGTGCCTCCCCGGGCGCGACCGGCGCGTCCCCCGGGGCGGTCGACGGCGACGCCAGGCAGGCCCTGCTGGACTCGACAAAGGAGATCAGCAACGGCAACTTCCGGTTCACCCTGTCCGGCGTCGGCTCCAGCGCGGAGGGGCAGGTGCACGAGCCGAGCCAGAGCGCCCAGATGAAGATCACCATCGGGCAGGCCTCGTCCGACCTGATGATGACCCTCGACGTCATCCACGCCAAGCCGGACAGCTGGGTGAAGCTGGATCTCGGCGGCACGTCGGCGAGCAGCATCCCCGGGGTGCAGAAGCTGAACCTCGGCAAGTACCAGCACCTCGACCAGACCCGGATCCAGGGCAACCGGAACCTGGGCTTCGACTTCGACAAGGTCGACCCGGCCGGCAGCGAGGCGCTGACCCAGGCCATCACCGAGGTACGCGAGACCGGCGACCGCGCGTACGCCGGAACCCTCGACCTGTCCAAGGCGGCCGAGGCCAGCTCCGTCGACCCGTCCGTCGTGACCGCGCTCGGTCAGCAGGCGCAGTCCGTGCCGTTCACCGCGAAGCTGGACGAGCAGGGCCGGCTCAGCGAGCTGGTGGTGCAGGTGCCGGCGGCCGGCAAGAGCACCGCGCAGGACATCAAGGTCACCTACTCGGACTACGGCAACGCCGCCGCCGCGCAGAAGCCGCCGGCGGACCAGGTGGTCGAGGCTCCCGTGGAGTTCTACAACCTGTTCAAGTGACGTCGTCCGGGGGCGGGGTGGCCGCGGCCGTCCCGCCCCCGCGGCACTCCGACCTCAGGCGTCGGCGTCGGCCTGGCGGGCGGCGGCGATCCGGGCCCGGGCGCCGTCCAGCCGGCGCTGGCAGATCTCGGCCAGCTTCTCGCCGCGCTCCCAGAGGGCCAGCGACTCCTCCAGCGACGTGCCGCCGGCCTCCAGCCTCTCGACCACCGTCGCCAGCTCGGCGCGGGCCTGCTCGTAGCTGAGCCGCTCGTCCGGCCCGGTCTGCGTGTCGTCGCTCATCCGCACCATCCCATCACATCGGCCGGTGGCGGCGTCACAGGCGCTGGTACATCACGTGCAGCCCGACCAGCCCCTCCTCGGGGTGGTCGAACGCCTCCGGGACGGTGCCGATCACCTCGAAGCCCAGCGACCGCCACAGGTGCACGGCCGGCCGGTTCACCTCGACCACGGCGTTGAACTGGATGCCGTGGTAGCCCTCCGCGCGGGCCCGGTCCAGCACGTACGCGCCCAGCGCCCGGCCCACGCCCCGGCCGTGGTGCGCCGGGTCGACCAGGAACGACGCGGTGGCGACGTGCGAGCCGCGGCCAGGTCGGTTGGGGCCCATCTTGGCCGAGCCGACGACCACGCCGGCGTCGTCGACCGCCACGACCGTGCGGCCCGGGGGCTGCTCCATCCACCACGGCCGGGCCTCGTCCAGGGTCTGACCCTCGGGGAAGGCGTACGTCCGGCCCTCGGCCATGATCGCGGCGTAGAAGGGGTAGATCTGCGGCCAGTCGTGCTCCCCGGCATCCCTGATGATCACGCTGGAAAGGCTACCGCTCGACAGTGGCTCCCGGCGGTCCTCAACCGTCCACCGTGGCGGCCAGCTCGCCCTCGGCGAGGCGTACCCGCAGCGGATCGCCCCTGCCCACCTCGCCCGCCGCCCGCACCACGTGCCCGTCCGCCCGCTGCACGATCGCGTACCCCCGGTCGAGGGTGGCGGCGGGGGAGAGGGCGCGCAGCCGGGCCAGGGTGTGCCGCAGGTCCTCGCCGGCCGCGCCGAGGCGGTGGTCGAGGCAGCGGTCGGTCCGGTCCCGCAGCGCGCTCACCTCGGCGGCCCGCTGGTCGACCATCACCTGCGGGCGGGCCAGCACCGGCCGGGAGCGGAGCAGGTCGAGGCGGTGGGTCTCCCGGTCGACCAGGTTGCGGACGGCCCGTTCCAGCCGGGAGCGGGCCTGGCCGATGAGGCGTACCTCCTCGGTGAGGTCGGGGACGATCCGCTTGGCCGCGTCGGTGGGGGTGGAGGCACGGACGTCGGCGACGTAGTCGACCAGCGGCGCGTCGGTCTCGTGGCCGATGGCGCTGACCACCGGCGTACGACAGGCGAAGACGGCCCGGCAGAGCGCCTCGTCGGAGAAGGGGAGCAGGTCCTCGATGCCGCCGCCGCCACGGGCGATGACGATCACGTCGATGCTCTCGTCGGCGTCGAGCACCTTGAGCGCGTCGACGATCTGCGGGACGGCGCTCGGCCCCTGCACCGCCACGTTGACGGTGCGGAACTCGACGGCGGGCCAGCGGCGCCGCGCGTTGGTGAGCACGTCCCGTTCGGCGGCGGAGGCGCGGCCGGTGATCAGACCGACCCGGTGCGGCAGGAACGGCAGCCGCCGCTTGCGGGCCCGGTCGAAGAGCCCCTCGGCGGCGAGCAGCTTCTTGAGCTTCTCCAGCCGGGCCAGCAGCTCACCGAGCCCGACCTGGCGGATCTCGTCGGCGCGCAGGCTGAGGGTGCCCCGGGCGGCGTAGAACTCCGGCTTGGCGTGCAGCACCACCCGGGCGCCCTCGCGCAGCTCCGGCGCCCCCGAGTCGAGCACGTCCCGGTTGGTGGTGACGGTCAGGCTCAGGTCGGCCGAGGGATCACGCAGGGTGAGGAAGACCGTGCTGGCCCCGGGCCGTCGGCTGATCTGCGCCACCTGCCCGTCCACCCAGACCCACCCCAGCCGCGCGATCCAGGCGTTGATCTTCTGACTGACCACCCGGACCGGCCACGGCTCCTCCGCCGAACTCCGCCCGGCCCCGCTCCCACCCTCACTCACCCGCCCACCCTACGGCCCACCCACCTACACCCTCCGTTGATCATGAAGTTGGCGGCGATGTCGATCTCCAGAACTGCCGCCAACTTCATGATCAACGAGGCCTTGGTGGGGTGGCACGTAGGATGGGGGCGTGACTGAGGTGGAGACTTCCGGGACCGGTAAGCGTGTGCTCCTGGCCAAGCCGCGGGGTTACTGCGCGGGGGTGGACCGGGCGGTGCAGACCGTCGAGGAGGCGCTGAAGCTCTACGGCGCCCCGATCTACGTCCGCAAGCAGATCGTGCACAACAAGCACGTGGTGCGGACCCTGGAGGCGCAGGGCGCGATCTTCGTGGAGGAGAACGAGGAGGTGCCCGAGGGCGCCACCGTGATCTTCTCCGCGCACGGCGTCGCCCCCGAGGTGTACGAGCAGGCCAAGGCCCGGTCGCTGAAGGCCATCGACGCCACCTGCCCGCTGGTGACCAAGGTCCACCAGGAGGCCAAGCGGTTCGCCGCCGAGGACTACGACATCCTGCTGATCGGTCACGAGGGGCACGAGGAGGTCATCGGCACCGCCGGTGAGGCTCCCGCGCACATCCAGCTGGTCGACGGCCCGGACGACGCTGACAAGATCACCGTTCGGGACCCGAACAAGGTCGTCTGGCTCTCCCAGACCACCCTGTCGGTGGACGAGACGTTGGAGACCGTGGCCCGCCTGAAGCAGCGGCTGCCCCTGCTCCAGTCGCCGCCCAGCGACGACATCTGCTACGCCACCTCCAACCGGCAGCACGTGGTCAAGGAGATCGCGCCCGACTGCGACGTGGTGATCGTCGTCGGCTCGCGGAACTCCTCCAACTCGGTACGCCTGGTCGAGGTGGCCCTGGACGCCGGCGCCCGCGCCGGGCACCTGGTCGACTTCGCCCACGAGATCGACGACGCCTGGCTGGCCGGCGCCGGCACGGTCGGCGTCACCTCCGGCGCCAGCGTGCCCGACGAGCTGGTGCAGCAGGTGCTGGTGCACCTGGCCGAGCGGGGCTTCACCGACGTCGAGGAGATCACCACCGCAAACGAGCGGCTGACCTTCTCGCTGCCGCAGGAGCTCAAGCGGGACATGAAGGCCGCCGCGGCGGCCCGCCGCTGACCCGCCCCGGCGGAACGGATCGCCCTCGCCGGCCGTCCAACCATCATGAGAACTGCTCGGACGGCCTTCACCGCCCTGATCGTGTCGGTGGCGCTCGCCGCCTGCGCGGGACCCGGCGAGGAAACCGCCGGCCCCGGCCCGACGGGAGCCACCCCGGTGACCAGTGAACCCAGCCCCAGCCCCACGCCGAGCGATCCGCAGATGCCCGTCGACCCGCTGCCGACCCGCAAGGGCGGTCCCTCGAAGCCCCCCGGCCCGGGTGCGACCACCCTCACCGGCACCATCCAGGCCGGCGTGGAACCGAACTGCCTGCTGCTCGACGGCAACCTGCTGATCGGCGGCCCGCGGGACGTGCTGAAGCCGGGCACCCGGGTGGTGGTGACCGGCAAGTCCCAGCCGGACATGATGACGACCTGCCAGCAGGGCACGCCCTTCGTGGTGGAGTCGGCCCGCCCGGCCTGACCCCGCCGGCCCTCGGTGGACCGCCCGGTCCGACCGGTTCGTGACGAGCAGGAGCCCCGCCCCACGGTGAGTGGGACGGGGCTCCGGTGTCTCAGCGGATCAGTTGACCGCGTGGACGGCCACCGAGCCGCGGCCGACGACCGCGCCCTCGATGGTGGTGACGGCCATGTCGCCGAAGAGCTCACGACCGGCCGGCGGGGTGGCCAGGGCGGTCACCGCACCGGTGAGGGTGGCGGTGGCGCCGTTGGCCAGCGCCAGCGGGGTGGGCTGAGCGGTCAGCGAACCCAGCGCCGGGGACGCGAACGAGTCCCGGTAGTCGTACTCGGTGCCGCCGGGGGCGACGGCGTAACCCTCGACGACCACCCGGTACGTGCCGGCGGCCGGCTTGGTCAGGGTGACCGCCTCCTCCGAGTCGCCGTCCGCCGAGCGGCCGACCTCGGTGGCGCCGAGGTAGACGTACAGGTCCAGGTCGGCGCCGAGGTCGGAGGTGTTGCCGATCCGGGCGCTGAAGGACGTGGTGCCCGCCGGGACGTCCACCGTGTACTCCTGGCTGGCGCCCTCGCTGATGCTCGGCCGCTGGGAGCGGACGCTGGCGAGCGGACCACCGACGCCGGTGACCTGGACCGGACCGAAGGTGTTCGTCAGGTTCCAGCTGACCGGGGCCGGAGTGCCGGCGGTGACCGACGGCAGCTCGACCACAGCCGGCTCGACCGCCACCCCCTGCACCCGCGCCTGGATCTGGAACGGGTTGTCCATGCTGGGGGACGTGCGCCGCGCCTCGACCTCGATCTCCCAGACGCCCGGCAGCGGGTTCTGGTAGTCGCGCTCCTGCGGCTTGCAGGCGGCGGCGTCGGAGAAGTTGGTGTAGCAGGCGGTGCTGGCGGTGCTCTCGACCGGCACGCCGTACGGGTTGATGGCGATGAACCGGGTCTGCGAGCCGGTCGCGATGCCGGAGAGGTTGACCTGGAGCGCGCCCGCGCCCTCCGGGACCGTCACGAAGTACGAGGCGGAGCCGTTGCGCTCGACCGAGCCCTCGACGGAGTACGAGTACGCCGGCGCGGGTGCCTCGTTGGAGACCACCACCACGGTGGAGACCTCGAAGTCGACCACCGAGGTGGCCGGGTCGTCGACGGTCATGATGGCGCTGTGCACGCCGACGGTCATCGGCTTGGCCTTGACCTGGATGCTGACGGTCTGGTTGAGCGGCAGCCGCACGGTCCGCGGCGCCGAGAAGGTGCCGTCGTTGCCCCGGAAGGCCACCGTGTGGGTGATGGTCTTGGCCGGCCCACTGGTGCGGGTCAGCTTGACCTCGTAGGAGCGGGCCTCCTTGAGCTTCTGCCCGCCCTTGCCGACCGCGCAGCGGTTGTAGACGCCGGTGCCCACGTTCGGGCTGGGCTCGAAGGTGCCCAGGGCCTTGTTGTACCTGGTCAGCTTGTCCGACAGCGGGGTGCAGACCGGCGCCTCGGAGGTGTACGTGCGGGTCTGCACGCCGGCGGCGAGCAGGTCCCACGCACCCGGGGTGTTCACCAGGCCGTAGCCCTGCGCGTACGTCGGGACGCCGGCGATCGGCTGCGCGGAGCTGTAGAGGGCGCGGCGCAGCGCGGCCGGGGTCACGCCGTTGTCGGTCGCCTTGGCCGCGGAGAGCAGCAGGGCGGCGACACCGGTGGTCTGCGGAGCGGCCATCGAGGTGCCGTTGAGCATCTGGTAGCCCGGCGGCAGCGGGTAGCCCGCCTCGCCGACCGCGACACCCGGCTGCCAGGTCGGCGCGGTGGAGATCGCCGAGCCGGGGGCGGCGATGTTCGGCTTGAAGCCGCCGTCCTCACGCGGGCCCCGCGAGGAGAAGTTGAACAGCGCGTTCTGCTTGCGGACGACCGAGCCGTAGTTGGCCAGCCAGGTGTCCTTGCTGATGCTCGCGGCGACGCTGATCACGTCGCTGGCGACCGACGGGTCGCCGACGGTGTTCAGACCCGGCCCGGAGTTGCCGGCCGAGATGATGAGCTGCACACCGTAGGTGTTGATCAGCGAGTTGTAGAGCTCGGCGCGGGCGTTGGCGCCGTCGTTCAGGGCGGGGAGGCCACCGATCGACATGTTGACCACGTCGACCTTGCGGTTGACGACGAGGTCGACCATGCCGGTGGTCAGCGCGGCCGCGGTGCAGCCGCCACCCCACGAGCAGGCGCGGGCGGAGACCAGCTTGGCGCCCGGGGCGGCGCCGTCGAAGGCGCTGTTGCCCAGCATGTCGTTGGCGGCGGTGATTCCGGCGACGTGCGTGCCGTGGGTGGCCTCGATGATGCCGATGTTGACGTAGTCCCAGGTTCCCGGAACGCCGATCGGCGAGGTGTCCACGTTGCGGCGGTACTCGACCACGAAGGGCATCTGCTCGCGTACGGCGGTGGCCGGGTTGTCGGTGCCGAAGTGGCCGACCTGGTACTTCTCCTTGTACGGCCGCATCACCTCGTCGTCGGTGAAGTCCTTGTTCTGGTTGACGTCGACTCGGATGTCACCGTTGACCGGGTTGTAGAGGATGCCCCAGGTGTCGGTGGTGTCGCCGTCCCGGTTGACGTCACCGGCCGGGTCGCTGGCCCGGGTGATCGACTCGCTGAACAGGTTGAACCGCCAGGTGCCGGCGGGCGAGGCCCAGGTGGCGCCCGCGATGGTGAAGCTGGGGCCGGTCACCTCGTTGTTCATCCGCCGCCAGGTGGCGTCCTCGAGCGGGTCGGTGGCGGTGACCCAGTCGACGATCTTGCGCTCACCGGTGGTGGTCCGCTGCAGCGCCGGCTGGTCCAGGTCGATGCCCGAGTCCATGATGCCGATGGTCACGCCGCGACCGTCCCACGTGGGGTGTGCGGCCTTGAAGGCCTCCGCACCGGTCTCGTTGGTCGGCATGTAGGGGTTGACCGCGCCCGTGTCGGTGCCCGGGCCGGCCAGCGTCTCGCCCTGCTCGGCGGTCGTGGCGCCGGCCGGCGGCGCCTCCGGCGCCGGGTCGGGGAGCTGGATGGTCTCGTCGAGGTCCACGGCGGACACACCGGGCAGCGTGGCCGCCTTGAGCGCCTTGCCGGTGGGAACCTTCGCCAGCAGGTAACCGACCTGGTCGTACCGCTGGCTGACCGTGGCGCCCAGACTCTTGAGTCCGTCGGCGACCTTCTTGGCCGAGCCCTTCTTGGCGGCGATGATCAGGGTGACGGTCGGGGCGTGCTTCGCCTCCGCCGCGTCCAGGAGCTTGGCGTCGTGCGCTCCCAGAGCCTTCTCGGCGGTCGGCTGCGAGGGGGTGGGGGAGTTTGCGGGGGCTGCGCTCGCGGTGGCGGCGCCACCCCCGACGGTCATCGCACCGGCGGCAAGTACCGAGGCGAAGAGCGCGGCGGAGGTACGCCGGCTCGGTTTGCGGGGCTGACTCACGTTCTCTTCCTCCAGAGAACAGGGCCCTGTCCAACAAACAGGGCGCGTGTGACAGTGATCCTTCGCAACGGCCCCGGTCAGTGTCACTACCCCCCGGTAGGTTGTGACCGGTCCGTGACACAGATCGGCCGTCATCGTCACATGCAATGTGTTAAACGTCGATGTTCGTCGACCGTTCGGTCGATGTGGAGGGTCCGTCGACCAGCTCGGGGGCCTGCGGCTGACGCGGCGCCAACTCCACCTGGGCCGGGGTGGCCAGCTCCTGGTCGGAGACGCCCAACTCGGCGAGCTTGCGCGCGCTGACCAGCACCCGCGCCTCCAGCGAGCCGACGGCCTTGTTGTACGCCGTGACCGCCCCGCCGAGCGACGAGCCGAGCTTGCCGACGTGCTCGCCGAGGGTGGCCAGTCGGCCGTACAGCTCGCGGGCCAGCGAGTGCACCGCCACCGCGTTGCGGGCCAGCACCTCCTGCCGCCACGAGTAGGCGACCGTGCGCAGCAACGCGACCAGGGTCGCCGGGGTGGCCAGCACCACGTCGCGGGCGAACGCGTGCTCCAGCAGCGTCGGGTCGCGCTGCAACGCCACGTCGAGGAACGGGTCGGCGGGCACGAAGAGCACCACGAACTCGGGGGTGCTGTCGAACGCCGCCCAGTAGGTCTTCGCGGCCAGCGCGTCCACGTGCGCCCGCAGGTGCCGCGCGTGCGCGTCGAGGTTGCTGTCGCGCCCCCGCTCGTCGCGCGCCTCCATCGCCGTCAGGTAGGCGTCGAAGGGCGCCTTGGCGTCCACCACCACCGTCCGACCACCGTGCAGCCGGACCACCAGGTCGGGGCGTACCCCCTGGTGGTCGGTGGCGGCGGTGACCTGCTCGTTGAAGTCGCAGTGCTCCAGCATGCCGGCGGCCTCGACGATCCGGCGCAGCTGGTGCTCACCCCACCGGCCGCGCACCTGCGGGGCGCGCAGCGCGGCCACCAGCTGCTTGGTCTCGGTGCGCAGCTCGCCGGAGACGGCGCCCATCGAGCGGACCTGCTCGCGCAGCTCGGCGTAGGCGTCGACCCGGTCGCGCTCCAGCTCGCCCACTCGTTGCTCGTAGCGGCGCAGGGTGTCGTGCAGCGGGGCCACCGCGCGGGCCACCGCCTCCTGCGACTGGGCGGTCGCCTCGTAGCTCAACGCCCGCATCGACTGCTCCAGCCGCCCCTCGCCCTCCCGGGTGGCGGCCAGCGTGGCCTCCAGTCGGGCGATGTCGGCGGCCGACCGCGACCGGGCCGCCAGCCACCCCAGCCCGCCACCGGCGGCGAGACAGAGCAACACCACGGCCACCGTCGAGAAGCTCATGGCGAAAGCTTGCCAAACGGGTACGACGTGCGCCCGCTGGGTACGGTCGAGGTCATGGAAGGTGCGCTGTGGCTGGTCCTGGTGCTGATGCTCGGAGGTGCGCTGGTGTTCTGGCGGTGGGGGAGCAGGTCGCGCAGGGCCACCGAGCTGGCCGACGCCCGGGCGGAGGCCCAGCGCTGGTACGAGCGGCTCGGCGGCCAGCTGATGAACCTGCACGGCGAGGAGCCGGCGGTGCGCCAGGCCCTGGCCGACGCCGGTGAGCGGTACAACGCGGCCGGCTCGCAGCTGGAGCAGGCGCGCACCCCGCACCAGTTCGCGCTGGCCCGGGAGACCGCGCTGGAGGGGCTGGCCTACATCCGGGCGGCCCGCACGGCGATGGGCATCGACCCGGGTCCCGAGCTGCCCCCGCTCGCCGCTGCCCGGGGCTCCGGCATGCTCACCCGCGAGCGCGAGGTCAACGTGCAGGGGCAGACCTTCCGGGCCGGACCGCAGCCGGGCCGGCAGACGCCCTACTACTACCCGGGCGGCCGGTACCAGGGCCGGTCGGTGCCGGCCGGCTGGTACTCCACCCCGTGGTGGAAGACGGCGTTGGGCGCCGGCGCCGGTGTGCTCGGCGGCATGCTGATCGCCGACGCGCTCTTCTCGCCCGCCTTCGCCGACCCGGGCTACGGCTACGACGAGGGCTACCAGGAGGGCTTCAACGACGGCTTCGACGACGGCCAGGACCAGGGCGACTTCGGCGACCAGGGCGGCGACTTCGGCGACCAGGGCGGTGACCAGTTCGCCGGCAACGACTTCGGCGGCGGCAACGACTTCTCCGGCGGCGGCAACGACTTCGGCGGCTGGGGTGGCGGGGACTTCGGTGGGGGTGACTTCGGGGGCGGGGACTTCGGCGGCGGCGACTGGTGACCCGCCGGACGGGTCACCCGGTGGCGCCGACCCGCCGAGCCATCCAGTCGCGGACCAGGGCGGTCACCGCCGGGTCGACCGGCTCGCGGACCTCCCTGCGGTACGCCGACAGTGCGGGGCGCCCCGGCTGACGACGCAGCACGTGGGTCACGTCCGGCAGTCGGTGCGTCTCCACCGGCCCGCCGGCTGCGTTGGCGATCAGGTCGAGGTCGTCCGGGTCCGCCTGGAGGTCCTTGGCGCCGGTGACGGCGAGGATCGGCGCGTCGACGCGAGCCAGGTCGGGCCGGGGGTCGTAGTCGAGGAACTCCCGGAACCAGCGGGCGTTGTACCGCCGGCCGCCGATCCGGGTGACGTCCCCACCGCTGGCCCGGAGCCGGTCGTGACTGCGGGCCACCTTCGCCACCAGGTCGGTGCGGGTCAGCCGGAGCAGGGCGCGGACCGGGGCGGGCAGGGTGGGCAGCAGCCGGCGGGCCTGCCAGCGCAGGGCGGCGTCACCGCGCCTGCCGGTGGCGGCGAGCAGCACCAGCCCGGCCGTGGGCGTGCCCCGCGCGGCGAGCGCCACCGCGGTCAGCGCTCCCTCGCTGTGCCCGACGAGGAAGACCGGGCGGCCGGCCAGCTCCGGCACTTCGGCCAGCGCCCGTACCGCCGCCGCCGCGTCGTCGACGTTGTCGTGGAAGCCGGTCCGCAGGAACTCGCCGGTGCTGGCGCCGGCGCCTCGCCGGTCGTACCGGAAGGAGGCCGTGCCGGCCTCGGCGAGGGCGACCGCCAGGTCCCGCGACACCGCCAGGGGCAGGCGCCGCACGTTGCCGTCCCGGTCCAGCGGTCCGGAGCCGGGCAGCAGCAGGGCGACCGCCGCCAGCGGGGCGTCGTCGGGCAGCAGCAGGGTGCCGGCCAGGCGGAATCCGGCCGACGTGAAGGTGAGCTCCCGTTCCCGGCTCACCGCAGTCGCCCGGCGAGGGTCGTCGCGTCGTCCGAGCCGATCAGCAGGCTGTCGTACGGCTGCCCGGAGAGGGTGATCCGCACGGCCGGCTGGCCGGCGCGGACGGTGACGAACTCGGTGCCGGCGCGGCCCCGCCAGGTGCCCACGTTGCGCAGGCCGGGCAGGCCCAGGCCGGGTGCGCGCAGGCCGCGGATCATGGTCACCGCGTTCGGAACCACCTCGACCCCGCGAACGGCGGTGCGCGGGAAGCTCAGATCCCCCCGGAGCGCGAAGATCTTCTCCGCGGTGCTGAGGCGGACCCGGATCCGGTCCGCGGTGATCTCGACGCTGGCCATCGTGATGCTCCCTTCATCGGCTATTCTTGCTGGCGATAACGTTATCACGGATGAGAACGATCGGAGATGGTCATGCCGCCGGAGGGCACCGCGGATCTGCTGCTCCATCCGGTGCGGCTGCGCATCGTGCAGGCGTTCCTCGGGGGCCGGAGCCTCACCACCGGGGAACTGCGCCTGGCGCTGCCGGACATCCCGGCCGCCACCCTCTACCGGCAGGTCGCCGTGCTCGCCGCGCACGACGTGCTGAGCACTGTCGACGAGCGCCGGGTCCGGGGCGCGGTGGAGCGGACCTACCGGCTGAACGAGGCGGCGGCCACGGTGGACGCCGACGCCGCGGCCGCGATGTCCCCCGAGGAGCACCGGAGGGCCTTCCTCACCTTCGTCGCACAGCTGCTCGCCGACTTCGACCGCTACCTCGACGCCGGCGGCGGCGACCTCGGGCGGGACCTCGGCGGCTACCGGCAGAACGCGTTCCACGCCACCGACGACGAGCTGACCGAGTTCCTCACCCGGTTCCGCGCGCTCTTCGCCGAGTACGCCGCCCAGGAGCCCGGTCCCGGTCGGGTGCGCCGGCTGTTGACCACGGTCCTGCTGCCGTCCCCCGACCGCTGACCGGTGCCGGCCCGGCGGTGTTAAAAAGGGCCCCCTGCCATGCAGAATGCGTTAACAGGGGGCCCCTCCTTACACCTCAGCCGGTGTTGCGCATGCCGGCGGCGATGCCGTTGACCGTGGTGAGCAGCGCCCGCTCCAGCGCCGTGCCGTCGCTCGGGGCACGCCGGCCGCCCGGCGCGGTCGCCACCGCCCGGGTGGCCGCACCGGAGTCGCGGTACTGGCGCAGCAGCGCCACCTGGAGGTGGTGCAGCGGCTCCAGGTAGGTGTCCCGCACGGCCAGGGTGCGCTGGAGCACCGGGGAGTTCTCCAGCAGCGCCGGGGAGGCGGTGACCGCGAGCACCTCCCGCTTGGTCAGCTCGTACTCCTCCTCGATCTTGTGGAAGATCGGGTGCAGCTTCTTCGGGACCAGGGTCTCGACGTACCGGCGGGCGATGCTCAGGTCGGTCTTGGTCAGCATCATCTCCACGTTGGACAGGAATGTCCGGAAGAAGTGCCAGTTGCGGTTCATCTCGGCCAGCACGTCCTCCAGGCCGGCCTCCCGCGCGGCGGCCAGGCCGGAGCCGACCCCGAACCAGCCCGGCACGATCTGCCGGGTCTGCGTCCAGCCGAACACCCACGGGATGGCCCGCAGCCCGGACAGACCGGCGCCGGTGTTCGGGCGCTTGGCCGGCCGGGAGCCGATGTTCAGCGCGCCGAGCAGCTCGGTCGGGGTGGACGCCCAGAAGTACGCCGGCAGGTCCGGGTCCTCCACCAGCGAGCGGTAGCGCCCGAACGCCGCGTCGGAGATCACGTCCATCGCCGCGTCCCAGCGTTCCAGCTGCTCGGCGGGCTGCCGGGGCGCGGTGTGCAGCAGCGTCGCCTGGAGCACCGCGGCCACGGTCAGCTCCAGGTTCTCCCGGGCCAGCGCGGGCAGCGTGTACTTGTCGGAGATGACCTCGCCCTGCTCGGTCACCTTGATCGCGCCGTCGAGGGTGCCGTACGGCTGGGCCAGGATCGCGTCGTGGGTGGGCCCGCCGCCCCGGCCGACGGTGCCTCCGCGGCCGTGGAAGAGCCGCAGGTGCACCCCGTGCCGGGCGGCCACGTCCCGCAGCGCCCGCTGGGCCCGGTGGATGGACCACTGGCTGGTGGTGATGCCGGCCTCCTTGTTGGAGTCGGAGTAGCCCAGCATCACCTCCTGTACGTCGCCCCGGGCCGCGACCAGCGCCCGGTAGGCCGGCAGCGACAGCAGCTCGTCGAGGAGCTCACCGCCGGCGTTCAGCTCGGCCGGGGTCTCCAGCAGCGGCACGATGCCGATCCGGGCCCGGCCGCTGTGCACGTCGACCAGGCCGGCCTCGCGGGCCAGTACCACCGCGGCGAGGACGTCGTCCACGCCGAGGGTCATCGAGATGATGTACGACTCGATCACCTCGGCGCCGAACCGGTCCTGCGCCTCGCGGATCGTGCCGAACACGTCGAAGGTCTTGCGGGCGCTCTCGGTCAACGGGGTGTCGACGCTGGACAGCGGCCGGCGGCCGGTCAGCTCGTCGGCGAGGAGCTTGGTGCGCTCCAGCCGGGTCAGCGACGGGTAGTCGGGGACCTCCCCGACCGCCGCGTAGAGCTGGGTGAGCACCTCGTGGTGCTTCTCGGCGTGCTCCCGGACGTCCATGGTCGCCAGGTGCAGGCCGAACGCGGAGACCGTACGGATGGTGGAGGCGAGCCGGCCCACGGCGGTGAGCTGCCCGGAGTTGCGGGCCAGCGAGGCGCGCAGCAGTTCCAGGTCGGCGATCAGCTCGGCCGAGCCGCGGTAGTCCCGCCCCGGCACGTGCGCGGTGCCGGCGCGCAGCCGCGCCCGGGTGTTGGCCAGCTTGGCCCGTACGCAGCGCGCCTTGAGCCGGTACGGCTCCTCGGCGTTGACCCGCCGGAACCGGGCCGCCACCTCGGGCAGTGCGTCCAGGTCGGCGGCGAGGCTGGCGGAGAGGTCCAGCGACACCGCGCGCAGCCGGCGGGAGACGGAGACCTCGTTGATCAGCTCGTCCATCGCCTTCTCGGTGGCGGCGATGCCGTGCTCGTGCTGGATCGCCAGCACGTCGCGGGTGACCAGCGGGGTGACGAACGGGTTGCCGTCGCGGTCGCCACCGATCCAGGTGCCGAAGGTCAGCGGGCGGGCCGTCGGGGAGGTCTCCACGCCCAGGGTGCGCAGCGTGTCGGCGAGGTCGTCGAGGACCTGCGGGGCGGCCTCGGCGTAGAGGTCGCGCAGGTAGTAGATGGCGTTGCGGGCCTCGTCGGTCGGGTCCGGCCGGTCCAGCCGCAGCTCGTCGGTCTGCCACATCAGGTCCAGCAGCTCGGCCAGGCGCCGGTTGGCCGGCCCCTCGTCGCTGGCGCCGTAGAGGATCGCGTTGGCCGTCTCGGCGTCCAGCTCGTCGGCGATCGCCCGCAGCTTGGACAGGATCGAGCGGCGGGCCGCCTCGGTGGGGTGGGCGGTGAAGACCGGGCGTACCGCCAGCCGGCGGGCGGCGGCGGCGATCTCCTCGGCCGGCACCCCGCGCTCGGCGATCATTTTGGCGGCCTGGTCCAGCCAGCCGCCGTGGGTGGCCCGGCGGCGGCGCAGGTCCCGGGCCCGGTGCACCTGCTCGGTGATGTTGGCCAGGTGGAAGTAGGTGGAGAAGGCCCGGGCCAGCTTGGTGCCGGTGGTGACGTCGAGCCCGCCGAGCCGTTGGGCGGCGGCCGGGGCGTCGGAACGGACCTGGGCCCGGATCTCCTCGACGAGGTCGAGCAGCGGGCGCCCCTCCTGGCGGGCCAGGGTCTGGCCGAGCAGGGTGCCGAGGCGGCGGATGTCGGCCCGCAGGGCGGCGTCGGGGCCGTCGTGGTCGTACTGGTCGGTCACGTCGCGCTCCTCACGTGGGTACGAAGGACAGCGCTGTCCGACTCAGCCGATCGTATCCAGGTCGCCCCCGATGAACGGAAGGGCCCCGCGATGTCGCGCTGCGCACAACACGCGAAGCGGCGTTCCGGTCAGTCATCCGGGTGCCGCTCGGCGCGGGCGTCGGCGCGGCGGGCCCGGCCGCCCCAGAAGAGCGTGGCGCCGAGCAGCGCGAGCACCCCCGCCGCGGTCCAGACCAGCAGCCCGGTCAGCGACCAGCCGGCCGACCGGCGGTCGAAGTAGACCGCCGACTTGATCAGGTCGGTGGCCAGCCCGGGCACGTTCCACCGGTGCATCCCGCGCAGCGCGGCGGGCAGGAACTCGGGGGCGTAGATGCCGCCGGAGCCGGGGTTGCCGAGGATCACCAGCAGCAGGATGACGATGCCGGTGCCGAGCAGGCCGAGCCAGGCCTGCACGGCGGAGGCGATCATCGCGGCGGCGAAGACGGCCAGCGCGCCGACCGCGGCGACCGCCGGGATGTCGTGGTGCCACACGTCGAGGATCGGCCCGACCAGCGCCGCGCCGACGATGCCCAGGACGATCGAGTACGCCGCCAGCGCGGCCACCCGCAGCCCGGCCCGGCGCAGGCTCCGGGGCGAGGTGCCGGTCTTCAGGCCCAGCGCGGTGGAGGCGAGGTAGCCGCCGAGGACGTACCCCACGGCCAGGTAGAACGGCACCAGCCCGCGCGGGTCGGTGCTCTCCACCGGCACCTCGTCGGTCACCCGCAGCGACAGCTGGGCCTGCTGGGCGGCCTGCCCGAGGACCTGGGTGACCACCTCGGTGGCGGCCGGCGCCGAGGCGCTGGCGATGGCCAGCCGCAGCCCGCCGCCGGGGGCGGAGGTGAGCACGCCGTACACCTCGCGGGCGGTCAGCCCTTCGTCGGCGGCGCCCGGGTCGTCGTACTCGACCGGTTTGATCTTGTTGGTCTTCCCGCGGACCGCGGCCATGACGGCCTGGGCCTGCTGGTCGCCGAGGACCACCCCGACCGGCACGTCGCGCGGGTTGGGCTGGTGCAGCGCCCCGACGTACGCGGCGATGAACGCGGTGGCCAGCGCCAGCGTGCCGAGCAGCAGCGCCGCCGTGCGGGGCAGCCAGTCGCGCAACCGTTCCGACTCCTCGTCCACGCCGCCAGCCTATGGCCGGCTTCACCCGGCTTGTGGGGTTTCGCCGGGCTGGTACGTCGGGGCGGAAATCCGCTGGCGGGGCGGGATAGCGTCCGGACATGGGACTGCCGAACTACCCCCCGAAGCCCCGCCCCGGCGACCGCGTCGCCGTCGTCTCCCCCTCCGCCGGCCTGAGCGGGCTCTTCCCGCACGTGCACGAGCTGGGCCTGCGCCGGCTGCGCGAGGAGTTCGGCCTGGAACCGGTCGAGTACCCGACCACCCGGGTGATGGGCGCCGACCCGCGCGACCGGGCCCGCGACCTCACCGCCGCCTTCGCCGACCCGACGATCACCGCCGTGCTCGCCACCGTCGGCGGCGACGACCTGATCACCGTCACCCCGCACCTGGACGACGCGGTGCTGCGGGCCAACCCGAAGCCGTACTTCGGCTACTCCGACAACACCAACGTGCTCAACCATCTGTATCGGCTGGGGATCGTGGCCTACCACGGCGGGTCGGTGCTGGTGCACCTCGGCCGGCCCGGCAAGCCGCACCCGCTGACCTTCGACTCGCTGCGCGCCGCCCTGTTCACCACCGACTGGTACGACCTGACCCCCGCGCCCGAGTGGGGCGACGAGCCGAACCCGTGGGAGCGGCCGGAGACCCTGGCCGACGAGCCGGAGATGCTCCCCGGCGAGGGCTGGCGCTGGCAGGGCCCGTCGACCGTCGTGCAGGGCCGCAGCTGGGGCGGCTGCCTGGAGGTGCTGCACTTCCTGATGGCCACCGACCGGGTGCCGTCGAACGCGGAGCTGGCCGGTTCGGTGCTGTTCTTCGAGACCTCCAACGAGCTGCCCCCGGCCAAGCAGGTCTACCGGATCCTGCGCGACATGGGGGAGCGCGGGATGCTCGCCGGCTTCCCGGCGGTGCTGGTCGGCCGGGCCAAGGCGTGGGACTTCGACCGGCCGCACACTGTGCCGGAGCGGCGGGCCTGGACCGACGAGCAGCGGGCCGCGGTCACCCGGGCGCTGGCCGAGTACGCCGACGACCCGGTGGTGGTCTTCGACGTCGACCTCGGGCACACCGACCCGCAGCTGATCGTCCCGAACGGCGGCGAGGTCCGGGTGGACGCGGCCGAGCGGCGGATCTCGGTGCGCTACTGACCGGGCGGTGACCCGGAAACGGCGCCGTACGCGGGGCAGGGGGTTGCTGGGGCGTACGGCGCCGTTCGGGGTTCCCGACGACCGGCTGGGCCGGACGTCGGGAACCGGGTCGGGGCCCGCGGGCCCCCCCGAACAGGCCCGCAACCCCCGCGCCGGCGGTGCCGGCGTCACCGGGGTGACGGGTTCCATCGTCGCCCTCGGCCCGGCCACCGTTCTTGAACTTTCTTGCTCGGTTGCCGTCAGGGCTGGCGCGACTCGGACGCGGCCAGCAGCCGACGCAGCCGGGCCGGCGGATGACCCACCTGCGCCCGGACCACCCGGGTCAGGTGCGCCTGGTCGGCGAAGCCGTACTCGGTGGCCAGGCTCCCCAGCGGCCGGTCCTCCGGCTCGGCCAGGGTGTCGAGCACCGCGCGGACCCGCAACCGGTTCCGGTACGCGGTCAGGCTGCTGCCGGTCATCCGCTGGAAGACCCGGCTCAGGTGGTGCGGTGAGGCGCCCACCTCGCGGGCCACCTCGGCCAGGCCGAGGGTGAAGTCGGAGTTGGCCAGCACCTCGCGTGCCCGGTCGGCGAGCCGGCGGTGGGCCGCCAGGGTGGCCGGACGCCGCGAGACCACCCGCTCGACGTCGGCTTCCGCCCCGCCCGTCGCCAGACCGCTGTGCTGGAAGAGCCGGGCCAGGAAGCGGTGCGTCCGCTCGGCCGCCTCGAACCCGTCCAGGCCGCGCCGGAACTCCGCCACCAGCATCCGGTGCGCCAGGTCCAGCGCGGCGTCGGAGGAGCCGTCCCAACCGTCGCGGTCCAGCCAGCGCGCCGCGTCCGGCCGGTCGGCCAGCACCGCCGGGTCGACCTCCAGGCAGGTGTACGTGTCACCGCAGCCGTACGGGTGCGCCACGGCCATCTCGTCGCCCGGGCGGGTGAACGTGACCGAGGTGGCGTCGGCCAGCCCGGTGCGGCCGTTGAGCCACCTGCGGTACACCCCGGACCGGCCGAGCACGACCCGGTGGCGGTCCTCGGCGACCGTCGCCGTCCAACCGTGGTTCTCCACGATGCACTGGACCTGGTAGATCAGCATGCCGTCCGGGTGCCCCAGCACCCGCCAGCGGGCCGGGGTGGTCTTGCGGCGCGGGTCGCTGCCGGTTCCCTCAGCGGGCATGGTCCCCCCCAGGGTGCTCGTCGCCGTGGCGACTGATCGTTCCCAGAAGGGAATAGTGTCGGCCCGGGGCGCCCCGCGTCCAGCCCCGGTCCGGAAGCCCTGGTGGACGCCGAGGTGGGCGTCGAGGTGACCCGCCCGGGTCGGCTCAGCCGTCGACGACGGCGAAGGCGCGTACCGGGAAGGTGCCCATGCCGGACACCCGGGGCGGCGCGGCGGTGAACCGGAAGCCCTCCGGTGGCAGGGCGGCCAGCCCGGTGAGGTGCTCCACGATCGGGATCCCGGCAGCGAGCAGGGCGCTGTGCGCCGGGCGTTCGCCCGCCGCGGCCGGGCTCATGTCGTCGATGTTGACCGAGTCGATGCCGACCAGGGTCGCCCCCGCCTCCACCAGCCAGTCCGCGCCGTCCCCGGTCAGGTGGGGCGCGTCGGGGGCGGCGTACCGGTCGGTGCCGAAGTGGGCGTCCCAGCCGGTCTGCACCAGCACCGCCCGCCCCGCCACGTCGTACGGCGCCAGCATCAGCCGGTCCACCGCCGAGGTGCCGGCGGGCACCCGGACCACGACTCCGGGCAGGTCGACGAGCCGGTCCAGCGGGAGACCGGTGAGGTCCACCCCGTCCGCCCAGCGGTGCGACGGGGCGTCGACGTACGTGCCGGTGTTGGCGATCATGTCGATCCGGGCGACGTGGAACTCGGTGCCCGGTGCGTACCTGGCCCGGGACTCCTCCCGGGTCAGCCAGTCGGTGATCCGGGGCGGCTGCCAGCCGGGCAGGGTCACCATCCCGTCGGTGATCACGTGGCTCAGCTCGACCAGCCGCCGGCGGGACCCGCTGCCGAGCCCGGACACGCCCCGACCGCCCTCGTGCGGCTCCTCGACGATCGACCGGTCGCTGATCCGGACCTCGGCCACCATCAGCAGACCGAGATGCCGGACCAGCAGCGCGGCCAACTCCTCGTCGGTGATCTCCGGCCCCGGCACGTCCAGCCGGAACCCGTCGGTCCGCAGCCCGCCACCGTTCGCGAAGACGACCTCCGCGTCGAACACCGCCCGGTACTCCGTCATCCCCCCACCGCACCACGCCCCCGTCGACCGGTCAAGATCCTTTCCGCGGAGCCCGTGCCTGCCACGCTCCGAGCCCACCCGGTCCCGGTCCCACTACTTCATGGAAGGTGTCGTCATCCCGGCGATGGAGGCCACTCTTTCCAAGAAGTTGCGCGGATCTTGGGCGAGGGTGAGGGTGAGGGTGAGGGGCGGCGCGGCGCGGGCACGGTGGGCGCGTTGCGTTGCGTTGCGGGCGTGGGTGGGGTGCGGGGCGGGTGGGCCCGGATTGTCCGGGGAGGGGGATAGGCTCGACGAGGCAACCCCCCGTTCTGCTGGACGCGGGGTAGTCGCCGTGCGTCGATCCTCTGGAAGTGATGATCACATGCTCACCGGCCTCTTCTCCGCCGCCCTGGCCGACTCCGCCCTGAGCCGGGCGCGCGACCTCGCCCGCTCCGGCGCGGCGCAGGTCGACGGGCTCGACCTGACCGCGCCCGCCGCGCTGCGGCCGTTCGCCGTCGCGGCGGTCGCGGCCGACGAGCCGGCCGGTGGGGCCGGCCGACCGGTGCTGGCGGTCACCGCCACCACCCGCGAGGCCGACGACCTGGCCGCCGCGCTGGGCAGCCTGCTCCCGCCGGAGCAGGTGGCGGTCTTCCCGTCCTGGGAGACGCTGCCGCACGAGCGCCTCTCGCCGCGCTCGGACACCGTCGGCCGGCGGCTGGCCGTGCTGCGCCGGCTCGCCCACCCGGACGCCGCCGACGCGCACGGCGGCACCGGGCCGCTGCGGGTGGTGGTGGCGCCGATCCGGTCGCTGCTCCAGCCGCAGCTCAAGGGCCTCGGCGACCTGGAGCCGGTGCAGCTCGCCGCCGGCGAGGAGGCCGACCTGGAGGAGGTCGCCCGCCGGCTCACCGACATGGCGTACGCGCGGGTCGACCTGGTCACCAAGCGCGGCGAGTACGCGGTGCGCGGCGGCATCCTGGACGTCTTCCCGCCCACCGACGAGCACCCCTCCCGGGTGGAGTTCTGGGGCGACGAGGTGGAGGAGATCCGCACCTTCGCCGTCGCCGACCAGCGGACCATCGAGGGCGTGCCGCAGCTCTGGGCGCCGCCCTGCCGGGAGCTGCTGCTCACCCCGTCGGTCCGCAAGCGGGCCGCCGCGCTGGCGCAGGAGCACCCCGAGCTGGCCGAGATCCTGGACAAACTGGCCGAGGGGATCCCGGTCGAGGGGATGGAGTCGTTGGTCCCGGCGCTGCTCGGCGACGAGAGCCTGGAACTGCTCGTCGACACCATGCCGGGCGGCACCCACGTGCTGCTCTGCGACCCGGAGCGGATCCGCACCCGGGCGCACGACCTGGTGCGTACCTCGGAGGAGTTCCTCCAGGCCAGCTGGGCCGCCGCCGCGACCGGCGGGCAGGCCCCGGTGGACCTGGGCGCCGCCGCCTTCCGGACCCTCGGCGACGTCCGGGCCCGGGCCCGGACGCTGCGCCAGCCCTGGTGGACGCTGTCGCCGTTCGGCCTGGTCGCGGCGGACGGCGACGGTGCCGCGCGGCAGCCCTGGGAGGACGAGCCGACCGAGGTCGACGTCACCCCCGACGACGCGATCGCGGTGACCCTGGCCGCCCAGCCGGCCCCGCTCTATCACGGCGAGACCGCCCGGGTGGTCGAGGACCTGAAGCGCTGGGCCGGCGAGGGCTGGTCGATCGCGCTGGTCTTCGAGGGGCACGGTCCCGCCCAGCGGGCCGTCGAGGTGCTCCGCGACGCCGGCCTGGGCGCCCGGCTCACCGAGGAGGTGCCGGCCGCGCCCGCCCCCGGCGAGGTGCTGGTCTCCTGCGGCTGCCTGACCGCCGGCTTCGTCGACGAGGCGTCGCGGTTCGTGCTGCTCACCGGCAACGACGTCAGCGGCGGCCGGGGCACCTCCATGCGGGACGTGCGCAAGATGCCCAGCCGGCGGCGCAACACCATCGACCCGCTGGAGCTGAAGGCCGGCGACTTCGTCGTGCACGAGCAGCACGGCATCGGCCGGTACGTCGAGCTGGTGCAGCGCACCGTCAACGGCGCGAGCCGCGAATACCTGGTCATCGAGTACGCCGCCAGCAAGCGTGGCCAGCCCGGCGACCGGCTCTTCGTCCCCACCGACCAGCTCGACCAGCTCTCCCGCTACGTCGGTGGCGAGCAGCCCACCCTGCACAAGATGGGCGGCTCGGACTGGCAGAAGTCCAAGGCCCGGGCCCGCAAGGCGGTCAAGGAGATCGCCGCCCAGCTGATCCAGCTCTACGCCGCCCGCAAGGCGTCCAAGGGGCACAGTTTCGGCCCGGACACCCCGTGGCAGCGGGAGCTGGAGGACGCCTTCCCCTGGCAGGAGACCCCCGACCAGCTGGCCGCCATCGAGGAGGTCAAGCGGGACATGGAACAGACCGTCCCGATGGACCGGCTGATCTGCGGCGACGTCGGCTACGGCAAGACCGAGATCGCCGTCCGGGCCGCGTTCAAGGCGGTGCAGGACGGCAAGCAGGTGGCGGTGCTGGTCCCCACCACCCTGCTGGTGCAGCAGCACTACAACACCTTCGCCGAGCGGATGAGCCAGTTCCCGGTGGCCATCCGGCAGCTGTCCCGGTTCCAGACGCCGAAGGAGGCCGAGCAGACGCTGGAGATGGCCGCCCAGGGCACCGCCGACATCGTCATCGGCACCCACCGGCTGCTCCAGGCGGCCACCCGGTTCAAGTCGCTGGGCATGGTCATCGTCGACGAGGAGCAGCGCTTCGGCGTCGAGCACAAGGAGCACCTGAAGACCATGCGCGCCTCGGTCGACGTGCTGAGCATGTCGGCCACCCCGATCCCGCGGACCCTGGAGATGGCGATCACCGGCATCCGGGAGATGTCCACCATCGCCACCCCGCCCGAGGAGCGGCACCCGGTGCTCACCTTCGTCGGGGCGTACGACGACCGGCAGGTGGCCGCCTCCATCCACCGGGAGCTGCTCCGCGACGGGCAGGTCTTCTACCTGCACAACCGGGTCGAGTCGATCGACAAGGCGGCCCGCCGGATCCGCGAGCTGGTGCCCGAGGCCCGGGTCGCCGTGGCGCACGGGCAGATGGGCGAGGACGCCCTGGAGAAGGTCATGGTCGGCTTCTGGGAGAAGGAGTTCGACGTCCTGGTCTGCACCACGATCGTGGAGTCCGGCATCGACATCCCGAACGCCAACACGCTGATCGTGGAGCGGGCCGACCTGCTCGGCCTGGCCCAGCTGCACCAGATCCGCGGCCGGGTCGGCCGGGGCCGGGAGCGGGCGTACGCGTACTTCCTCTACCCGCCGGAGAAGCCGCTCACCGAGCACGCCCACGAGCGGCTGGCCACCATCGCCCAGCACACCGAGCTGGGCGCCGGCATGTACGTCGCGATGAAGGACCTGGAGATCCGGGGCGCCGGCAACCTGCTCGGCGGCGAGCAGTCCGGGCACATCGAGGGCGTCGGCTTCGACCTGTACGTCCGGATGGTCGGCGAGGCGGTCTCGGCGTTCAAGGGCGAGCGCCAGGAGGAGGAGGTCGACGTCAAGATCGACCTGCCGATCGACGCGCACCTGCCGCACGACTACGTGGGCGTGGAGCGGCTGCGGCTGGAGATGTACCGCAAGCTCGCCGAGGCGCGCGACGAGGACAGGCTGCGCGAGGTCGTCGCCGAGATGACGGATCGCTACGGCGAGCCGCCGGCCCCGGTGCAGAACCTGGTCGCGGTGGCCCGGTTCCGGCTGCTGGCCCGCCGGTACGGCCTGACCGACGTGTCCATGCAGGGCAAGCACTTCCGGTTCGGTCCGCTGCCGCTGCCCGACTCGAAGCAGATGCGGCTCAAGCGCTACCACCCGGACTCGGTCTACAAGTCGGCCACCGACCAGGTCAGCGTGCCGCGGCCGAGCACCCGACGGGTCGGCGGCGAGCCGCTGCGCGACCAGGCCCTGCTGGAGTGGTGCGCCCAGCTCCTCAAGGACGTGTTGGGCGAGCCCGCGGTCGCCCAACCGGCCGGGGCCGGGGCCCGGTGACCGGTCGGGGTGGGCGGCGTCACAGCGGGGTGGCGGGCGTGAGAGAGTGACCGTCATGCGTGCTCGCCGTCTTGTCGCCGTCGCCAGCGTGGCGGTCGGTCTCGTCGCCCTCTCCGGTTGCCGTACCGAGCCCGGTGTCGCCGCGTACGTCGGCGACCACCGGATCACCGAGGATGCGGTCACCACCATCCTCGACGAGCTGAAGGGGAAGCTCCCGACGCAGGAGCCCACCCAGGCCCCCGCCGGTCAGGAGTCCGCCGCACCGGCCGCCTCGCGGCTGCCGGCCCGCTCCCAGGTGGTCAGCACCCTGGTGCTGCTGGACGTCTGCAAGAAGGCCAGCGAGGAGAAGGGCTACCGCGCGCAGGGGCAGGTGCAGCCGCAGCAGGTCGCCCAGCAGTTCGGCCTGCCGGCCGACGCGGCGTACCCGCAGCGGGTCGCCGAGCTCTACACCTGCCTCTCCGGCGTGCCGGCCGGCGAGCCGGTGGCGCCCACCCAGGAGGAGCTGACCGCCCTGGTGACGGCCGGCAAGAAGGCCGGCGCGATCCCGCCGGAGGTGACCGTGGAGCAGGCCGCCGGCCAGCTCGACGGCGACCAGCTGCGCAGCGCGCTGGCCACCCGCAAGACGCTGGCCGAGGCGGTCACCGGGTACGACGTCACGGTCAACCCCCGCTACCGTCCGCTGGCGTTCCCGGTGCTCAGCTTCTCCGGTGACACCCCCGCGATCAGCGTGCCGCTGGGCGAGGCCGGCAACGACGCGGTGGTCGACGCGGGTTGAGCGGCGCCGCCCGGATCGTCCTGCTGGTCACCTCGCCCCGGCTCCCCGCCGGGCTGCTCACGGCCGCCGCCTGGGACGTCGTACGCTCCGCGCCGGTCCTCGCCGGGGCGGAGAGCGAGCAGGTCGCGGCCGTGCGCGCGGCGGGCGTCGAGGTCGTCGTGGTGGACGCCGGCGCGACGCAGGCCCTGCTGGACGCGGTGGCCGGGCACGGCACGGCGGTCTGGCTGGCCGGCCCGGGCGGCGACGAGTCGCTCGCCCGGGAGCTGGGACTGCGGCTGGCCCGCCAGCCGGGCCTGGCCGAGCTGGAGCTGATGTACGGGTCGTGGGACCCGCCGGGGGCCCGGCTGCTCGACGCCGTCGAGGTGATGGACCGGCTGGCCTCCCCGGGTGGCGACCCGTGGAAGCTCGCCCAGACCCACCGCAGCCTGGCCGGTTTCCTGATCGAGGAGTGCTACGAGGCGTACGACGCGATCAGCGCCGACGACACCGACGCCCTCCGCGAGGAGCTCGGTGACGTGCTGCTCCAGGTGCTGCTGCACGCCCGGCTGGCGGAGAACCTGCCCGAGGGCGAGCGCTGGACCGTGGACGACGTGGCGGGCGCCCTGGTGGACAAGATGGTCCGCCGCAACCCGCACGTCTTCTCCGGCGCCGAGACCGGCACGCTGGAGGAGATCGAGGCGAACTGGGAGCGGATCAAGCAGGCCGAGAAGACCCGCACGTCGGTGCTGGACGGCATCGCGCTGAGCCAGCCGGCGCTGGCCCTGGCGGCGAAGGTGCTGGACCGCGCCGGCCGGGTCGGCCTCGCCGTCCCGCCGCCGCTGGCCGAGTCCCAGGTGGACCCGGAGGCGAGACTCGGCGCCGGCCTGCTGGCCACCGTGGCCGCCGCCCGACAGGCCGGGATCGACCCCGAGGCGGCCCTGCGCCGAGCCACCCTCGCCTACGCCGAAGCCGTCCGCGCCGCCGAGCAGGAGCGGCCGGAAGAAGATCGGTAGGGTCGGGGGATGGAGTCCTTCGTGCCGCTCGCGGAGCGGATCGTCGAGGCCGTGCTGGAGAGCCGGCCGGGGTTGGCCACCTCCGTCGGCGACCACCGCTACGACGACCGGCTGCCGGACCTCTCCCCGGACGGCCTGGTCGCCGAGCGGGCCATGCTCCGCGACGCCGCCGACGCCCTCGCCGAGCTCGACCCCGACTCCCTCGACGTCGACCAGCAGGTGGACCACGCCCTGCTCAGCAGCCTGGTCGACCGGGGGCTGTTCGAGTCGACCGAGGTCCGCGCGCACGAGTGGGACCCGCTGCGGCACAACCCCGGCCCGCTGCTGCACGCCCTGCTGGCTCGCCCGTTCGCCCCGGCCGAGGTCCGGCTGGAGAGCCTCGCCGGCCGGCTGCGGGCCATTCCGGACGCGCTGGCGATCGCCCGGTCGACGCTGCGCGACATGCCCCGGGTGCATGTCGAGACGGCGGTCGGGCAGTTCACCGGGACCGCCGCGCTGATCCGCGACGAGGTGCCCGGGCTGCTGGCCGAGGCGCCGGCGCTGCACGGCACCGTCGAACCGGCCGCCACCGCCGCGATCGCCGCCCTGGAGGATTTCGTGGCCTGGCTGCGCGGCGGCCTGGCCGCCGACGCCGGGCCCGGGCGGGACCCGCGGCTGGGTCGCCGGCTCTGGGAGGCGCGGCTCTGGCACACCCTGGACACCGAGCTGGGCGCCGCCGAGGTGCAGCGCCGCGCGTGGGCGAACCTGGAGCGGGTCACCGAGGAGATCCGCGCCGCCGCCGTCGAGCTGGTCGGTGGGTCGGCCGACGACGGGACGGTCCGCCGGGCGCTGGACCTGCTCGCCGCCGAGCACCCCGACGACCACACCATCGTGGGTCTGGCGTCGGTGACGTTGGACGAGGCGAGCGACTTCGTCCGGGCGCACGACCTGGTCAGCCTGGTCGACGACCCCTGCGTCATCCAGGAGATGCCGGAGTTCGCGCGGGGGGTCGCGGTGGCGTACTGCGACTCGCCGGGGCCGCTGGAGTCGGCGCCGCTGCCGACCTTCTACTGCATCGCGCCGACCCCGGCGGACTGGCCGGCGCAGCGGGTCGAGTCGTTCTACCGGGAATACAACGACCACATGATCCGCAACCTGACCGTGCACGAGGCGATGCCCGGCCACTTCCTCCAGCTCGCCCACGCCCGCCGCTACGCCGGCGACACCCGGGTCCGGGCGCTGACCGAGTCCGGCGTCTTCATCGAGGGCTGGGCGGTCTACGCCGAGGAGCTGATGGTCGGTCGCGGCTTCGGCGGGCTGCCGGTGCGGTTGCAGCAGCTCAAGATGCAGCTGCGGATGACCATCAACGCGCTGCTCGACCAGCTCGTGCACTGCGAGGACATGACCGAGGCCGACGCCATGGCGCTGATGACCGAGCGGGGCTTCCAGGAGGAGGGCGAGGCGGCCGGCAAGTGGCGGCGGTCCCTGCTCACCTCGACGCAGCTCTCCACGTACTTCGTCGGCTACAGCGAGATGGCCGAGATCGGCGCGGCCCGCCCGGACGGCGTGTCGGTGCGCGAGTGGCACGACGACATGCTGGCGCACGACTGCCCGCCGCCGCGCCACCTCCGCACCCTGCTCGGGGTGTAAGGAAGGGCCCCCTCTTAACGCTTTCGGTAGAGCAGGGGCCCCTTCTTAACACTCCGGGCGGCCGCGCTGGCAGCGCCCGAGCGGTCACGGCCGCGCGGCGACCGCGTCGATCAGCCAGCGGGAGATCGAGTACGCGGGCGGCAGCTCCGCCGGCAGCGCGTCCAGCGGGAACCAGCGCGCCTCGGTCAGCTCCCGCCGGTCGACCTGCGGCTCGATGGTGGGGTCGGCCACGGTGGCGGTGAACCCGGCGAGCAGGGTGCCCGGGCCGGACATCGCCCACGGCTGGCTGCCGAAGTAGGCCACCCGGTCCAGGGTGAGCCCGACCTCCTCGCCGACCTCCCGGTGGGCGGCGCCCTCCAGCGTCTCGCCGGCCTCCACGAACCCGGCGACCAGCGCCCAGAGCTCCGTCGGCCCGTACGCGTGCCGGACCAGCAGCAGCTGGTCGGGGCGGCCGGCCGGTCCGGGGCGGGTGATCGCCACCAGCACCGCGACCGACAGCGGCAGGAACGCGGTCAGGCCGCAGTCGGGGCACCGGCGGGCGGACTCACCGGGGACGTCGGCCAGCTCCGCCCGGCAGGCCCCGCACCACCGGTGCGTACGCCGGAAGCCGACCACGGCCAGCGCCCGGCCGGCGAGGGTGGCCGACGGTTCGGCAACGGTCGCGGCGAGCCGGCGCCAGCTGTGCCAGCTCCCGGGCAGCGCCTCGGGGTCGGTGACCGCGGCGGTCCACACCGGAACCCCGTCCAGGGTGCCGACCGGCAGCCAGTCGGAGCGGTCCGGCAGCTCCCCGATCCGGGGGAAGGAGCCATCCGGGCCGGTGAGCACCCTGTGCCCGGCGACGGGCACCGCCAGGTCGGCCGGGGCCGGCGGGGTGCCGGTTCGCGCCCCGGGCAGGAATCCCGCCCCGGCCCGGCTGGCGGCCGGCCCTGCACCGGAGGCCGGGCCCGCGCCGGAGCCCGGCGTGGTTCCGGCCGGGTCGGTCACGGCGTGGTGGTCCGCTGGTCCACCACGCCGGCGCCGGCGGGCGGCGCGAAGGCGGCGGGGTCGACGGTGTCGGTGTACCGGCTCAGGGTCAACTCGGTCGCCCGGCCGGCGATGCTGCCGGTGAAGCTGCCGAGCACGCCGTCACCGGTGACGCAGGTGGTGAAGTCGCCGGTCGAACGCTTCACGTCGACGCAGGTGGCGTGGTGACCGGCGACGGTGGTGTCGGTGGCGCTGACCGTCGCGGCCGGGTCGAGGGCGGCGTCGGTGAGCAGCCGGATCACGCCCGGCGGGGTGACCAGCCCGCGCTTGGCGGCCTCGTCGTAGACCGGCACCGAGGGCTTCCCGGCGGTGGCCACCGGCGGCAGCACGGTGCAGGCGGTCCGGCCGGCGCTGTTGTCGCAGCGGGTGAGCGCGTCCTGGGTGACCGTGATCTTGCCGTCCGGCCAGGTGTACGCGGACGCGAGCGGCTTCTGGGTCTGCGCGATGGAGGCGGTGCCGCCGTCGGGGAGCCGGTACTCCGCGGCCCAGGTGCCGGCGAGCGCCTCGTCCATTCGGGACGCGAGGTCGTTGACGAGGTCCGCCCGGTCCAGCCCGGTGCCGGCCTCGTCGAGCGCCTGGCAGCCGGTGACCGAGAGCGACGCGATGACCGACACGGCGAGCAGACGGAAGGGTCTCAACACGGCGGGCATGCCGACCAGCGTGGTCGATCGGGTCCGCCGGATGCAAACCGGTTGCCGGTTGAGGCCCGAGAATACGGGAATGTCCGTGTCACCCGTCGTCGTGGACGGCTCCGGCCCCGAAGGCCATGCGGGAGGGCGGGGACCGATACGCTGCGTTCAACACCTGCCTCAGCCGCACCGTCGCGGCCCATACCGGACCGGAACACACAAACGAGGAGCGACTCAGTGGCAACCATCGAGGGAATCGTCGCCCGGGAGATCCTTGACTCGCGGGGCAACCCGACGGTCGAGGTCGAGGTCGGGCTCGACGACGGCACGATCGCCCGCGCCGCGGTGCCGTCCGGCGCCTCCACCGGCGCCTTCGAGGCGGTCGAGCTGCGCGACGGTGACAAGGACCGCTACCTGGGCAAGGGTGTCGAGAAGGCCGTCTCGAACATCGAGGACAAGATCGTCGACGAGCTGATCGGCTACGAGGCCAGCGAGCAGCGGCTGATCGACCAGAAGATGCTCGACATCGACGGCTCGGACAACAAGGGCGCGCTGGGCGCGAACGCCATCCTGGGCGTCTCGCTGGCCGTGGCGAAGGCCGCCGCCGGCAGCGCCGAGCTGAGCCTCTTCCGCTACCTGGGCGGCCCGAACGCGCACCTGCTGCCGGTGCCGATGATGAACATCCTCAATGGTGGCGCGCACGCCGACTCGAACGTCGACATCCAGGAGTTCATGATCGCGCCGATCGGCGCGCCCACCTTCCGGGACGCGCTGCGCTCCGGCGCGGAGGTCTACCACGCGCTGAAGTCGGTGCTGAAGAAGAAGGACCTGTCGACCGGCCTGGGCGACGAGGGCGGCTTCGCGCCGAACCTGCCGACCAACGCCGCCGCCCTGGACCTGATCTCCGAGGCGGTGGAGAAGGCCGGCTACCGGCTCGGCACCGACATCGTCTTCGCGCTCGACGTGGCCGCCACCGAGTTCTTCGACAACGGCAGCTACACCTTCGAGGGCAGCGCGAAGAGCGCCGAGGAGATGAGCAACTACTACACCAAGCTGGCCGGCGACTACCCGATCGTCTCGATCGAGGACCCGCTGGCCGAGGACGACTGGAGCGGCTGGGCCACCCTGACCGCCGCGCTCGGCGACCGGATCCAGATCGTCGGCGACGACCTGTTCGTCACCAACCCGCAGCGCATCGCCCGGGGCATCACCGAGAAGGCCGCCAACGCGGTGCTGGTGAAGGTCAACCAGATCGGTTCGCTGACCGAGACCCTGGACGCGGTGGACCTGGCCCACCGGGCCGGTTTCAAGTGCATGATGAGCCACCGGTCCGGCGAGACCGAGGACACCACCATCGCCGACCTGGCCGTCGCCACCGGCTGTGGCCAGATCAAGACCGGCGCCCCGGCCCGCTCGGACCGGGTGGCGAAGTACAACCAGCTCCTGCGCATCGAGGAGGAGTTGGCCGACGCGGCGCGGTACGCCGGTGCCGGCGCGTTCCCGCGCTACCGTTCGGCCTGAGGCCGGGCACGCTTCGGGGGAGGGGTGTGAGGATGCCGCAGCGTCGCACACCGGGGGGCCAGCGTCCCGCCCGCCGGCCGGGTCAGCCCGGTCGGCCGGGCGCGGCCCGGATCCGGGTGCCGGCCCGCGAGGGCGGGGTCCGCGCCGAGCCGCGCGCCGCCGCCGGCCGCGCGCCCGGCGCCGCCCGGGGCACCGACGGCGTACGCCGTCCGGGCGCTGCCCGCCGTACCGCCGCGGGCGGCACGGTCCGGCGGCTCGCCGCACCCCACCCCCGACGCTTCACCGGGCGCGCCACCGTGCTCTTCGCGGTGCTGATCGCGCTCGCCCTGGCGTACACCTATCCGGTTCGCGTCTATCTCGACCAGCAGACCGACATCGAGCGGATGGAGGCGGCGCAGGCCGCCCAGCGCGAGGAGATCGCCGAGCTGTCCGAGCGGGCCGCCAAGTGGCGGGACGACGAGTACATCAAGATCCAGGCCCGGGAGCGGTTCTTCATGGGCAAGCCCGGCGAGAAGATCGTGATCGTCCTGGACGACCCGGCCGGCGCCGCCCGGGACGCGGGCGCGGGCAAACCGGCGGCCCGGCCCGCCGCCCCGGACACCTGGTACGACACCCTGTGGTCCAGCATCCGGGCGGCGAACGACGACCGCGCCGGCAAGTGACCGCGCACCACCCGCGCATTGACGAAAGATGGACACCGTGACTGTCGTACCCCCGCCGGATCCCGCCGCGGACTCGGTCACCCCGCCGCACCGGGAGCCGGCGACCGAGGCCGACCTGGCCGCGGTGGCCGCGCAGTTGGGGCGTACGCCCCGGGGCACCCGGGCGGTCGCCCACCGCTGCCCGTGCGGCCTGCCGGACGTGGTGGAGACGACGCCCCGGCTGGCCGACGGCACGCCGTTCCCGACGCTGTTCTACCTGACCTGCCCCCGGGCCACCGCGGCGTGCAGCCGGCTGGAGTCGGCGGGGCTGATGAAGGAGATGGCGGAGCGGCTGGCCGAGGACCCGGAGCTGGCCGAGCGCTACCGGGCCGCGCACGAGGACTACCTGGCCCGGCGGGACGCGATCGGCGAGGTGCCGGAGATCGCCGGGATCTCCGCCGGTGGGATGCCTGGCCGGGTGAAGTGTCTGCACGTGCACCTGGGGCACGCGCTGGGCGCCGGGCCGGGGGTCAACCCGTTCGGCGACGAGACGCTGGCGCTGGTGGAGAAGTGGTGGGCCGCGGGCCCGTGCGTGGACGTGCCGGCGGCGCAGTGAGCGTGGACCCGGTGCTGGTCCGCCGGGCCCGCACCGGCGACGTGCGGGGCATCCGGCGGCTGGTCGACACGTACACCGACGACCGGCGGCTGCTCAGCAAGGCCACCGTCACCCTCTACGAGGACGTGCAGGAGTTCCGGGTGGCGGTGGACGCCGACGGGACGGTGGTCGGCTGCGGCGCGCTGCACGTGATGTGGGAGGACCTGGCCGAGATCCGCACGGTGGCGGTGGACCCGGCGTGCCGGGGTCGCCGGATCGGGCACCGGATCGTCGCCGAGCTGATCGACGCGGCCCGTGAGCTGGGTGTGGCCCGGATCTTCGTGCTCACCTTCGAGACCGAGTTCTTCGGGTCGTTCGGCTTCCGGGCGATCGACGGGGCGCCGGTGCCGCAACCGGTCTACGAGCAGCTGCTGCGCTCGTACGACGAGGGTGTGGCCGAGTTCCTGGACCTGGAACGGGTCAAGCCGAACACGCTGGGCAACACCCGGATGCTGCTGCGCCTGTGACCCGTCAGGTCAGCAGGAGTTGGACCAGGACCAGCACGGCCACCAGGTCGGGGCCGCGGACGACCCGGCGGACCAGGTCGACCGGGATCATCGCGACCGGGGTGTCCACGATCGGGCCGTCGTAGCGCATCGGCGGCCGGGTCGCGGTGCGGTACGCGGCCGCCACGATCCCGGCCAGCAGCAGTCCGTCGACCGGACCCACCGTCGGCCGGACGACCGGGAGGGTCGCCGCGTACCAGACCAGCGCGCCGACGGCCGGCACGACGACGTGCGCCAGCCGCAGCAGGGTGTCGCTGCCACCGAGGGTGCGGCGCAGCCCGGCGGACCGGCTGACGGTGCGCAGGCCGCCGGTCAACCGGTCGGCGGCGAGGTAACCGAGCACCACCTGCCAGGAGCCGGCCGAGGCCGGTAGCGCCACCGCCACGGCGTACATGGTCAGCAGCAGCGCCGCCCAGACCGGCAGCGCGCCGGGGTGTCGGCGCAGCCGGCGGAGCTCGGCCCCGACCAGCACGGCGAACCGCCCGCCTCGGCGCAGCGGCCGGCGGCGCACCCGGCCGATGGACCGCCACCGCCGGCGCTGCACCAGGTTCTCGATCATCGTCGGGTCGAGCAGGACGGCCGCGCTGGTGGCGGCCCCGGCGAACTGCCCGCCGCTGATCAGGGACGCCCGGTCGACGCGGCCGAGCGCCCGGTACGCCCGCCGGACCGCCCACCCGGCGACCGGTACGCCGAGCACGGCGACGGCGGCGGTGAGCGGCAGCGACAGCTCCGGGACCGGCCGGTCGAGGAGGTGGCCGGTGACTACGAGCAGCGCGACCGCGCCGGCCGAGCCGAGCAGCACCCGGTCGACGAGCCGGGCCCAGCGTGGGTCCCGGGGCGCGGCCTGGGCGACCACCGCCCCGGCGACGGCGACGGTTCCGCTGGCCGCCCCGGCCAGCGCCGACCAGAGCAGGTCGACCGGCCGGTCCGGGCCCGCGACGACGGCGGCGCCGAGCCCGAGCAGTCCCGCCCCGAGGGCCGTCGCGCCGACCAGCGCGGCGGCCCGGGGCAGCAGCAGGGCCGCCCGGTTCACCGGCGCGCTGAACAGCCAGGACTGGGCGGCCGGCGACACCAGCAGGGGGCCGGCCTCCCGGAGGATCCGCCAGGCCAGCCCGGTGGCGGCGAGCGCCGCGGCGACGGCGATCCAGTACCGCTCGCCCGGGTCGCCGGGTACGCCGGCCGGCGAGTCGAGGTAGCGGCGGACCGCGGTCAGCCCGAACCACCCGTACATCGCCACGAAGAGGACGACGACATAGACGTCGGTGAGCACGTCGCCGAGGGACGTCTCGTGGTGCCGGCGGCGGGCGCGGCGCAGCCGGGCCCGGACCTGCCCGGCGCGGGGGGCGGGACTCGGGGGAGCGCTGGTGGTCGCGGCCATCTCAGCCGCCGACCTCGATCCGGTCGTCGGCGACCTCGGCGATCAGGTCAGCGTCGTGCGAGGCCATCAGCACGGCCGTGCCGGCGGCCTTCTCCCGCAGCAGCCGGTCGGCCAGCCACGCCCGGCCCCGGCCGTCGAGCCGCTGCTCGGGTTCGTCGAGCACCAGCAGGCGACGGGGGCGCACGAAGCACGACGCCAGGGTGAGCCGCTGGCGTTGCCCGCTGGAGAGGGTCACCGGGAGCTGGTCGGCGACCCGGTCCAGGTCCAGTTCGGCCAGGATCTCGGCGACCGGTTGCGCGGCGCCGCCGTGGGCGTACGCGACGAGCTCCAGGTGCTCGGCGACCGACAGGTCCGGGAAGAAGTCGATGTCGTCGAGGGCGGCAGCCAGCACGGCGCGTACCTCGGGGTCGGTCTCGTGGCACGGTTTTCCGTCGATCAGCACCTCGCCCTCGTCGGGCCGGTCGGACCCGACGACGCAGCGCAGGAGGGTCGTCTTCCCGGAGCCGTTGGGTCCGGCCACCACGGCGAGCCGCCCGGCGGTCAGGCCGAAGTGCACGTCGTCCAGGACGACCAGCTCGCCGAAGCGGCGGGTGAGACCTCGTACGGTGAGGATGTCCACGGCGCCCACTCTCGCACGACGTCGCCAGCGGGCCCGGGCCTGGCGCGGCGCCGCCCCCGGGTCCGACTGCCGGTCGGCGGGTTTCCGGACCTGGCACGGGCCGAGCCGACACGTGCCGGTGAACGCCCGCTGATCACGCTGCGCACACATCTCACCGACCCCGACCCGTCTCCCACGCCCCTTTGCTCTGCTGCCATCCACGCAACAGTCACCGAAGGTGAGTGGGACCCGTGTCAGGCGGACAGGTGAATGGCCAGCTCACCGCCGGTGTTGCATCCGCAGCAGCAGAGCAAAGGCGGGCGATGAACGTCTGGCCACCCAGCCGATCGTCACGTTGGGCGATATTCGCTGCGGTTGCGGTGGGTGATCGGCGGCGGGTCGAGGGTCGGCCGGGTGGACGGCCGGGGTACGCCGCCGGGAGGGGCGTCGACGGCCCGCCAGGTCGTTCGGGAAGGCGTCGACGGCCTCCTGTCGTAGGGTTGCTGCCGTGACGACGCGCGTGGCCGCCATCGACTGCGGAACCAACTCGATCCGACTGCTGGTCGCCGACCTGCCCGACCCGACCGCCGGGCCGGAGGCGCCGCTGCGCGACCTGAGCCGCCGGATGGAGATCGTCCGGCTCGGCCAGGGCGTCGACCGGACCGGCCGGCTGGCCCCGGAGGCGATCGAGCGGACCCGGGTGGCGCTGGCCGACTACGCGGCCGAGATCGAGAAGCTCGGCGCGGAGCGGGTGCGGATGTGCGCCACCTCGGCGTCGCGGGACGCCTCCAACGCGGCGGACTTCCGGGCCATGGTGGAGCAGACGCTCGGGGTGCCGCCCGAGGTGGTCACCGGCGACGAGGAGGCCCGGCTCTCCTTCACCGGGGCGGTGCGCGGCCTGCCCGCCGACGCCCGGCCGCCGTACCTGGTGGTGGACATCGGGGGCGGCTCCACCGAGTTCGTGGTGGGCACCCGCGAGTCGGGGGTGGACGCGGCGATCTCGATGGACATCGGCTGCGTCCGGATGACCGAACGGCACCTGCACGGCGACCCACCGGCCGTGGACGAGGTCGCCGCGGCGCAGGCCGACATCACGGTCGCGGTGGACCGCGCGCTGGCGACCGTGCCGGGCCGGGAGGCCGCCACGCTGGTCGGGCTCGCCGGTTCGGTCACCACCGTCGTCGCGATCGCCCAAGGCCTCACCGGGTACGACCCGGGGCGCATCCACCACGCCCGGGTCTCCTACGACCAGGTGGCCGAGGTGACCGCCGATCTGCTCGGGAAGACCCGCGAGCAGCGGCTGGCCATCCCGGTGATGCACCCGGGGCGGGCGGACGTGATCGGCGCGGGCGCGCTGGTACTGCGGGTGATCATGGAGCGGGCCGGGATGCCGTCGGTGGTCGCCTCCGAGCACGACATCCTCGACGGCATCGCCTGGAGCCTCCAGGGCTGACCGGGGCGGTCAGTCCGCGGCCAGCTCGGGCCGATGCTCCTTGATCCACTTCTCGACGTCCGACTTCCGCCAGACCTTGCCCATCGCGAGGACGGCGATCGGCTCCGGAAAGTTGCGCTGGTTGGCGATGACGGACGCCCGCTGGCGTGACACGTGACCGAGCATGGCCCGGATCTCAGATACGCCGACAAGCTCCACATGTTGACGATGGCAGCGCGAGCGTCCGTGCACTCCGCCAACTACGGCGTCTATTGACACAAGCAATAGCGTTCGACACCATTGGGTGATGGCCACGCCTTACGTCTCGCCCGCTCAGGACCGTCAACGCCGGGCCGTGCGACCGCATCTGCCGATGCGGCCCCGCTGGCTGTGCCGGGTGTGCGCCGCGCCCTGGCCGTGCCAACCCGCCCGGCTGCTGTTGCTGATGGAATACCGGCGCGACCGGGTGGCGCTCAGCGTCTACCTGGCCGGCTGCCTCTTCGACGCCACCGCCGACCTGCTCACCCTCAATCCCCGGCCCGAGCCGTCGCCCGGTGAACTCTTCGACAGGTTCCTGGCGTGGGCGGCCGCTTGACTCTCGGGTAGCCCGAGACCCGATGCTGGCGTCATGAACACGGAGCACCTGTTGAGCATCGGTGGATTCGCGATGCTCTCCGGCTTGTCCGTCACGGCGCTGCGGCACTACGACGAGGTCGGCGTGCTGTTGCCGACCTGGGTCGACCCGGCCACCGGCTACCGCCGCTACCGACCGGAGCAGGTCCGGGAAGCGCGACTGATCCGCGTCCTGCGCCGGCTGGAGATGCCCGTCGAGTCGATCCGGCAGGTGGTTCAGGACCCGAGCGGACCGCCGGCTGTGGCTCTCCTCGGTGAGCACCGCAGCTACCTGGCACGGCGAGCGGAGGCATTGGCCGAGTTGGCCCGTGAGGCGGAGCGATACGTCAAGGAGGGAGTCGGCATGCCGGCACTGAAGGGTTCGCGCATCGTGCAGGTGACGGTCAACGCCACCGATCGGGACGCGCTGGTCGCGTTCTACCGGTCGGCCTTCGCGGCGACGTTCAACGAGGAGATCGGATCGTTCGAGTTCGGCACCTGGCCCAGCCAGGAGTTCTTCCTCCTGACCATCGCCGACGACCGTCACCCCGGCCCGACCGGGCCGGCCCGGTTCGGCCTGCTCGTCGAGGACGTCGATTCGGCCCATCAGCTGGCGCTCGATGCCGGCGCTGCGGAGATCTACCCACCTGTCGAGCGGCCGTGGAAACCTCGGTCGTCCTGCGTGGCGGACCCGAGTGGCAATCACATCGACCTCTACCAGGGCTGAGCCGGGTGGGCTCGGCGGCGATGATGGGCCCTGGTGCGGCGGTCGGGGGAGGAGCAGTCGTGGCGAAGCAGGACAAGCCGCCGTTCAGGATGCAGTTGATGCTCAGGCTGGATCGCGGCTCCGCGACCGCCGCCGACACGCTCCGCCGGTACGCCCCGCTCGCCGACGAGATCGGCGCGGACGGGATGGACGTGGACGTCCAACGCGCCGACCTGCTGCTGTCGGGCTACCGCGTCGCGGTGAACGAGGAGCGGGCCATGCACGACATGGCGCACGGGCTGCTCCGGCGCTTCGGCTGGACCGAACAGGATCTCGCCTACCGTCGGTACCACCGCTGGGCGGAGACCGGTGGACCTCCGCCCGGGCCGCCGGCCAACCACCTGATGATCGTGGCGGCCGACCAGGAGATGGGCTGGGAGGGTGCCACCCATGGCGTCGGCCTCACCCCCGACCGCACCCTGGACGTCGATCCGGCCGATTCCGACTGTCGCCAGAGCAGCTGGAGGACCTGTTCAGGGTGATGGACCCGGAACGCGGCCGTTCTTAGCCTCGACGGATGGCGGTCAGGCGGATCAAGCCGAACATCCTCGCCGACGACCTCGCGGTCAGCCGGCGCTTCTACACCGACCTCATCGGCCTGGACGACCTGGGCGGGATGGACTGGATCCGGTTCCTCGGCGGGTCGACCCGCGAGGTCCAGCTCTCGGTGATGGCGCTCGACATCCACGCCGGTGTGCACGCCGACGTCTCGATCGAGGTGGACGACGTCGACGAGGTGCACGCCCGGTGCGTGGCGGCCGGCGCCGAGGTCGTCTACCCGCTGACCGACGAGCCGTGGGGGCTGCGCCGGTTCTTCGTCCGCGACCCGGACGGCACGGTCGTGAACGTCACCCAGCACGACGAATAGCGGCCTTGCTGGGAGAAAGCTGAAGAAGCTGAGAAATGGCTGAACGGATGAGCCCGACGGGGCAGTGCCGGCGACAGTGATCACCTACGGTGTCGTCTGCTCGTCCCCTTCGGAAGGAAATTCTGTGTCAGAGCAGGTCGCACCGCCCTCCGCGCCGTCCCCCGGCCAGCCCGACCCGGCCGTGCCGGCGCCGCCGGCCGAGCCGGCGAAGAAGTCCGGCGGGCGCAAGGTGCTCAGCATCCTCGGCGTCATCCTCGCCGTGCTCGCCTTCGGCGCCTTCAAGTTCGGCGTGAAGTCCTACCTGAACCGCGACGAGACCGCGGACGCCAAGGTCGGTGACTGCCTCGCCGAGCTGCCGGCGACGGTCGGCGACAAGCAGGAGTCCGCCGACGACGCCAAGGTCGTCGAGTGCACCTCCACGGACGCCGCGTACGACGTGGTCGGCCGGGTCGAGAACCAGACCGAGGCGCAGGCCGCGTCCGGAGAGGGCTGCGACACGTACATCAAGGAGGGGCAGGACGGTTACGTCTTCTCCAACATCGAGCGGGGCGGCAAGGGCTACGTGCTCTGCCTGACCAAGCACGCCTGATCCAGGCTCGATCCGTCGACGGCGGCACGGTGCGACCGTGCCGCCGTCGGCGTGCCTAGAGCCGTTCGGTGGCCAGCCGGGCGCTGAAGCCGAGCAGCGCCGTCCCGGTGAATGCGTCCATCCCGCGCCGCACCCGGCGGCGGGACAGCACGGCGCGTACCCGGTCCAGGGCCCCGACCAGCACCGTGAGATAGGTCAGCGAGAGCACGGCGTGGCTGAGCGCGAAGGCCAGCAGCACGCCCAGCGGAGCCGCGCCGCCGACGAACTGCGGCAGCACGGCCAGATAGAACGCCAGCACCTTGGGGTTGGTGATGTTGGACAGGAAGCCCTGCCGGAAGCCGGTCACCGCCTCCCCGGGCGGCACCGCCCCGCCGGCGTCCGGCAGCGGGTACCGGCCGCGCCAGGCCGACCGCCAGGCCTGCACCCCGAGGTACGCCAGGTAAACCACGCCCGCCCAGCGGATGGTCTCGAACAACGGCTGGGATCCGGCGATCAGCGCGCCCAGTCCGGCCGCCGCCGCGGTGCCCTGCAACGCGTTGGAGCTGGCCACCCCGGCGGCGCTCCACCGGCCCCGGCGCCGTCCGGCGGCCAGCGTGTTCCGGGTGACCACCGCGAAGTCCGGTCCCGGGATCAGCACCAGTACGGCGGCGAAGACCAGGAACGTCCCGTAGCTGCTCCACGACATGCCGCGACCCTATGCCCGGGCCACCGACCGGTAGTACGCTCTTGACGGTACTACGCAATGCACACTACTGTCGGAAGCGTGGACACCACACAGCTGCTCAAGGGCGTGCTCGACCTGGCGGTTCTCGCCGTGCTCCGCGACTCCGACGGCTACGGTTACGACATCCTGCGCCGGCTGCGCGAGGCCGGCCTGGAAGAGGTCGGCGACGCCTCGGTCTACGGCACGCTGCGCCGCCTCTTCGCCGCCGGCCTGCTGACCACCTACGTCGTGCCCAGCGAGTCCGGCCCGCACCGCAAGTACTACGCGCTCAACGCCGCCGGTCGCGACCAGCTCACCCGCTCCGGCAAGACCTGGCGCTCCTTCGCCACCACCATGGACGCACTGCTCGAGGATCGGGGGATGGCGGCATGACCGTCACTGAGCAGGACATCACGGACTACGTCGACCGGGTCCGGGCCGCGCTGGCCGACCTGCCGCCCGCCGTCCGCGACGAGTTGACCGAGGACCTGCCGGAGCACCTCACCGAGGTCGCCGCCGAGGCGGATGGTTCGCTGGTCGACCGGCTGGGCGAGCCCGAGGCGTACGCGGCGGAGCTGCGGGTCGCGGCCGGCGCGGCCGGGCCGGCCACCGGCGGTCGGCGCGACGAGCGGATCGCCGCCGTCGTGCGCCGGCTGCGCGACCGGCGCGACCGGCTCGACGTCCGGCTCGGTCCGCTCCTCGGGTACGCCACGGCGGGCGAGTTCCTCCGACTGCTCCGGCCGGCCTGGTGGGTGCTCCGCGGCTACCTGGCGGCGGCGCTGATCGGCACACTCGGCGGCGGCCTCACCCTGTTCCCCCGCCCGTTCCAGAGCGTCCTCGCAGGCTTCCTGCTGCTCGTGGTCGCCATCCCGCTGTCGGTCTCGTTCGGACGCCGATCCGGCGAGCTGCGGCGCTGGCCCCGCGTGCTGAACCAGGTCACCGCCGTGGTGCTGGTCTGCTTCGGCCTGGTGCTGTTCCAGAGCCTGGACCAGCGGAGGAACGACCCGATCGGCTACTACCCGGTGGAGAACCAGTACGACCAGGTGCGGGACGTCTTCGTCTACGACGGCGAGGGGCGGCTGGTCCGCAACGCGCGGCTGTTCGACCAGAACGGTGCGCCGATCCGGCTCGGCTACCCCGACTGCGCCGAGCCGGGCCGGCAGGACGAGGCGTTTCGCGCCGGCTACCCGTACTGCCCGGAGCAGGCCCCGTTCGGCCCACGCTCGGTCCCGACGCCGCCCGGCACGCCGCCGACGGCGAGCCCCGAACCCACCGCGACGCCGACGGCTCAGCCCACCGCGACACCGACCGCGACGACCGAGCCGACACCACAACCGACCCGCTGAGTCCCATCCGAGGGCGCCCGCCGACCGGCGGGCGCCCTCGCCGCATCCGTCCACCGCGCGAACGGGAGGTGAATGCCACTCTTCGTGTGTCTTCCGTGGCGTGCCGGCGGCGTGGCAGGCTACCGGCACGTAGCACCACTGGGCGACCAGCCAACGATGACTGACCGCTAGGAGGACGGGCTCATGGGCGAGATGGTGAGCTTCACCAGCAACGGAGGGACGAGCGAGGGGTATCTCGCGATACCCTCCGCCGGTGGGGCCAGCCCGGCGGTCATCGTCATCCAGGACTGGTGGGGCCTGGTGCCCCACATCCGGGCGGTTGTGGACCGCTTCGCGGACGCCGGCTTCGTCGCCCTCGCGCCCGACTTCCGGCACGGGCAGCCGGCCGCCAAGCCGGACGAGCCGCACCGGATGCTGAACGCCACCCAGATGGACGAGGCGGGCCGGGACATCGCGGCCGCGGCCGAATACCTCGCCGGCCGCCCCGAGGTCACCGGCAAGGTCGGCTGTGCCGGCTTCTGCGCGGGCGCGAGCCTGGCCCTCTGGTCGGGGGCGCTGTCGGAGCGGATCGTGGCCACCGCCGGCTTCTATCCCCGGCTGCCCTGGGAGGGCATGCGCGCCGACTGGCCGGACTACGCCGGCAAGGCGGCCCTCATCCACTGTGCCGAGGCCGACGGCACCTCCGCCGACCCGGGCGTACAGACCGCCCGGTCGGCGATCGAGGCGGCCGGCGGCACCTGCGCCCTGCACGACTACCCGGGCACCGCGCACGCGTTCTTCAACGAGGACCGGCCGGAGAAGTTCGACCAGCGGGCCGCCGCCACCGCCTGGGCCCGCACCCTGGAACACTTCCGGGCCAAGCTTGGCTGAGTCGCGTACCCCGGGAGAGGTGGTCGCCCGCGCCGCGCGGGCGACCGACCTGGCCGACCTCGACGGCGCGGTCAGCGACTGTTTCGCCTGCCCGCGGCTGGTCTCCTGGCGGGAGGAGGTGGCCCGCACCAGGCGGGCCGCCTTCCGCGACCAGCACTACTGGGGTCGTCCGGTGCCCGGCCTCGGCCCCGCCGACGCCCGGATCGCCATCCTCGGCCTGGCCCCGGCCGCGCACGGCGGCAACCGGACTGGGCGGATCTTCACCGGGGACCGCTCGGGGGACGTGCTCTTCGCGGCGCTGCACCGCGCCGGCCTGGCCAACCAGCCGACCAGCGTCGCCGCCGACGACGGGCTCACCCTGCGGGACACCCGGATCTTCGCGGCGGTGCGCTGCGCCCCGCCGGACAACAAGCCCACCCCCGCGGAGCGGGACACCTGCGCTCCCTGGCTGCACCGCGAGCTGACGCTGATCCGGCCCACCCTGCGCGTCGTGGTCGCGCTCGGCGCGTTCGCCTGGGCCGCGTGGTGGCCGGCCCTGCGAGCGGTGTACGGGGTGCGCCCGACCAGCCCGCGACCGGCATTCGGTCATGGGGCACACTGGTCCGGCACGGCCGCGCCCGATCTGCTCGGTTGCTACCACGTCAGCCAGCAGAACACCTTCACCGGGCGGCTGACGCCAGAGATGCTGGACGATGTGTTCACCCGGGCGAAACTGTTGGCCGGGGTGGACTGAGTTACGGGGGCGGTGGCGATGACCGACGGCACGCGTGCGCCCGACGTCGCCCCGTCCCGGCGGCGTCCGTCGGCCCGCGCCCTGATCGGTCGCTGGTGGCCGGTCGCGGTGGTCGCGGCGCTGCTGGTGCTGGCCGCCGCGGCGGCCGGGCACTCCTCGCTGGGCGCGACCCGGGTGCCGCCGGCGTCCGACACCATCCCGTACGTGCCGGAGTACCCGAGCACCGAGCCGAGCCCGATCGAGCCGCGCGAGGCCGGCGAGGCGACCCAGGTGCACATTCCCCAGTGGATCGCCACCGTCGCCATCGCGCTGTTCGCGCTGGGCATCCTGCTGGCGGTCGGCTACGTCGGCTGGCTGCTGGCGCGTGGGGCGATCAACCGGACCACCCGGGCCGTCCCGGTGCAGCGGGCCCGGCGTACCGCCCGGGGCACCGCCGCGGAGGTGGTCGCCGCGCTGGACGCCGGCCTGGTCGAGCTGGACGACCGGGACACCGACCCGCGTACGGCGGTGATCGCCTGCTGGGTACGCCTGGAGGAGGCGGCCACCGAGGCGGGCGTGCCGAAGCTGGCCGGGGACACCCCGACCGACCTGGTGACCCGGCTGTTGCGCGGTGACCCGGCCGCCGGCGTACCGGCGATCGCCAGCGCCGACGTGCTGGCCGAGTTCGCCCACGTCTACCGGGAGGCCCGGTACGCCACCCACCCGGTCGACGGACGTACCCGGGACCAGGCCCGCGCGGCGCTGCGCCGGCTGCGTGGCGAGCTGACCGCCGTGGCCGAGGAGCCCGCGCCGTGACCCGGCGACCGGCCGGACGGCCCGGGAGGCGCGGGTGAGCACCAGCATCGAGGAGCTGCTCCGGTTCGAGGAGGAGCGGCCACCGGACGGGGCGCCGGAGCGGCAGGGCTGGCTGCGGCCGGTGCTGCGGATGCTCGTCGGCGCCGTGGCGATCGTCGCGGTGGCGCTGGTCGCGTTGCGTACGGTCGGCCTCCAGGTGTCGATCCCGGTGCTGGCGGCCGGCGCGCTCGCCGTGCTCGCCGTGCGCCGGGTGACCGCCGCCCTGTCGCCGCCCCCGCCGTCCACCGGTGGCGGCCGGATCGGCGGCGGCGAGGAGGACGGCCTCTACAACTTCGGCGCCCGGGACGCGCTGAACGCCGCCGTCAAGCGGTGGGAGGTGCCGCTGGACTGGTCGACCACCCGCCCGGAGCGGTTCGCCTCCACCGTCTGGCCCCGGTTGGCCGAGCTGGCCGACGAACGGCTGCGCCAGCGCCACGGCATCACCCGCGAGTCGGACGCGGCGCGCGCCCGTGAGCTGCTGGGCGACCGACTGACCGCCTTCCTGGACAACCCTCCCCGCCGCCCCCCGTCGCCGCGCGACCTCGCGGCGATCGTCGCCGAACTGGAGAAGATCTGATGAACGACGCGCAGCGCACGTTCTCCGCCGCGGAGGTGGGTCACCTGGCCCGGGCGGTGCTCGACGCGGTCGGCTCGGTCGTGGTCGGCAAGCGGGAGACCCTGGAGCTGGTCCTCGCCGGCATCCTGGCCGGTGGCCACGTGCTGCTGGAGGACCTGCCCGGCCTGGGCAAGACGCTCACCGCCCGCTCGTTCGCCCAGGCGCTCGGGCTGGACTTCCGCCGCCTCCAGTTCACCCCCGACCTGCTCCCCGCCGACGTCACCGGCTCCTTCCTGTACGACCAGAGCAGCGGCGACTTCGCCTTCCGCGCCGGCCCGATCTTCACCAACCTGCTGCTGGCCGACGAGATCAACCGCACCCCGCCGAAGACCCAGTCGGCGCTGCTGGAGGCGATGCAGGAGAAGCAGGTCTCGGTGGAGGGGGTCACCTACCGGCTGGACGAGCCGTTCCACGTGCTGGCCACCGCCAACCCGATCGAGTACGAGGGCACCTATCCGCTGCCCGAGGCGCAGCTGGACCGGTTCCTGCTCCGGGTCTCCTTCGGCTATCCGGAGCGCGACGACGAGTACGACGTGCTCCGCCGCCGGATGTCGCGCCGCCGCGAGGAGGCCGAGATCAAGCCGGTGGTGGACGCGGCCACCCTGCGGGCCATGCAGGCCGCCCTGGAGGACGTGGTGGTGGAGGACTCCGTCGGCCGGTACATCGTCGAGCTGACCGCCGCCACCCGGGAGCACCCGTCGGTGCTGGTCGGGGCATCGCCGCGCGGCTCGCTGGCGCTGCTGCTGCTGGCCCGAGCCCGGGCGGTGCTGGCCAACCGCGACTTCGTCGTGCCGGAGGACGTCAAGGAGGTGGCGGTGCCGGCGCTGGCGCACCGGATCACCCTGCGTCCGGAGATGTGGCTGCGCCGGGTCGACCCGTCCTTCGTGGTCGGTGAGGTGCTGGAGCAGACCCCCGCCCCGGCCAGCGGCGCGCTGCCCAGCTACGCGGCCGGCCGGCCCGGGCACTGATGACCGAGCCGACCGTGTCGGAGGAGGAGCCGGAGCCCGCCGCCGGTTGGGCGCCCACCCGGGCGCTGGGCCGGGCCGTGCTCGTCACCGGCCTGCTGCTGATCGCCGGGGTGCTGCTCGGCCGGGTGGACCTGGTGGTGCTGGCCGCGCCGTTCGCGCTGGGCACCGCGTACGCGCTGCGCCGCCGGCCGACCGCGGCGCCGCAGCTCTGGCTCACCGGGGACGAGGCGCAGCTGGTCGAGGGGGGCGAGCTGGCCGGCGCGGTGACGGTGGGCAACCCGGACACCATCGGGTACGACGTGGCCGTGGTGCGGGCCCGGGTCTCGCCCTGGCTGCACGTCACCCGGGCCAGTTTCGCCGGCGCGGTGACGGACCTGTCCCGGGCGGGCGGCGCGGACCGTCCCTTCGTGACGACGGTGCCCACCGGCGCGGCGGTCGACCTGGAGCTGGGCGGGGTGGCCCGGCGCTGGGGCCGGCACCCGGTCGGTCCGGCCGGCACCCGGGTGGCCGCCGCGGACGGCCTGCTGCTCTCCCCGGTGGTGGTCACCGAGCCGGTGCGGGTGCGGGTGTACCCGAGGACCGAGCCGTTCGACGCGGTGGAGGCGATGCCCCGGGCCGCCGGCCTGGTCGGCGCGCACCACTCGCGGCGGCCGGGGGAGGGCGGCGAGCTGGCCGGGGTACGGGTCTTCGGCCCGGGCGACCGGCTGCGCCGGATCGACTGGCGGGTCTCGTTGCGGGCCCGGCAGCTGCACGTGGCATCCACCCTCTCCGACCGGGACGCCGAGGTGGTGGTCCTGCTGGACGTGCTGGCCGAGACGGGTCGCTCCGGTGGGGTCGGTGGTGCCGCGTCGGTGCTGGACACCACGGTTCGGGCGGCCGCCGCGATCGCCGAGCACTACCTGCACCGGGGGGACCGGGTGGCGATGCTGGAGTACGGTCCGGCGGCCCGCCGGCTGCGCCCGGCGACCGGCCGCCGGCAGTACCTCACCGTGCTGGAATGGCTGCTCGACGTGCGCGCCGAGTCCTCCCCGCACGAGCCGTACGACCAGGTCTTCGGCCCGCAGCTGCTCTCGGCGGACGCCCTGGTGGTGGTGCTCACCCCGCTGCTGGACGAGCGGTCGGCGCAGATGCTGGCCCGGCTGGCCCGCGGCGGCCGGTTCGTGGTGGCGGTGGACACCCTCCCGGCCGACCTGCCGCCGCCCGGCCGGCAGGGCTGGGCCGAGGTGGCGTTCCGGCTGTGGCGGCTGGACCGGGACACGATGATCGGCCAGCTGCGCGAGCACGGCGTGCCGGTGGTGCGTTGGGCGGGCGCGGGCAGCCTGGACCAGGTGCTGCGGGACGTGGCCCGGCTGGCCACCGCACCGAGGATCGGTGGCCGATGAGCGCGGACGATCCCGGCGTCGTCGACGCGGTGACGCAGCGCGTCCGGGCGGTACGCTCCGGAGTCAACCGGATCAGCATGTTGCCGCTGCTCGTCCGGTTCCTGGTGTTCCTCGCCGCGTTCGCCTCCTTCCTGCTGGCCTTCCCCGGTGAGCTGCTGGTGGGGCGCGGGTTGCTGGCGTTGCTGGTGGCCGCGGTCCTGCCGGCGCTCGGCCCGCGCCGGGTGTGGCCCACCTTCGCCGTGCTGGTCGCGGTGGGCGGCTGGCTGCTCGCCACCGCCGGCTACGGCCAGCGGCCCGAGCTGTGGCGGCTGCTCGGCCTGGCGACCACGCTCTACCTGACGCACAGCCTCTGCGCGTTGGCCGCGCTGCTGCCCTACGACGGGGTGGTCGACCCGACGGTGCTGGTGCGCTGGGTCACCCGCGCCGGCGCCGTGGTGCTGGCGGGCGCGGTGCTCGGGGTGTTGCTGATGGAGGCGGGCGGTCTCGGCCCGGGTGGGGGTTTCCGGACCGCCACGGTCGCGGGGCTGCTGGTCGCGGTGGGTCTGGCGGCGCTGCTGGGCTGGTTGTTGCGTCGCAGATAGCGGGACGGCTCCGGGCGTTGCGCAGGTCACAGGGGTTGTGCTCCGTCACAGATGGGGGTCCGGAGCGGGATTAGCGGAGCCCCCCGGGGAAAGATAGATGACGTGAACCCGAAGCGGATCCTTGTCGTTGGTGCCGGGCACGTTGGCCTGTACGCCGCTCTGCGCCTGTCCAAGAAGCTGAGCTCTCGTGAGGCCGAGGTCATCGTCGTCGACCCGCAGCCGCACATGACCTACCAGCCGTTCCTCCCCGAGGCGGCGGCGGGCAACATCTCGCCCCGGCACTCCGTGGTGCCGCTGCGGCGGGAGTTGCGCAGGTGTCGGGTCGTGGCGGGTGCGGTGACCCGGATCGACCACGACCGGAAGGTCGCGGTGGTCCAGCCGATCGTCGGCCCGACCCGGGAGATCGCGTACGACCACGTGGTGGTGGCGCCGGGTTCGGTCTCCCGCACCCTGCCGATCCCGGGCCTGCACGAGCAGGGCATCGGGTTCAAGACCATCGGTGAGGCGATCTTCCTCCGCAACCACGTGCTGGACCGGCTCGACGTGGCGGCCGCCACGACCGACCCGGAGGTCCGGCGCCGGGCGCTGACGTTCACCTTCGTCGGCGGCGGCTACGCCGGCATCGAGGCGCTGGCCGAGATGGAGGACATGGCGCGGGACGCCCTGCGCTACTACCCCGAGCTCGAGCCGGAGGACATGCGCTGGGTGCTGGTCGAGGCGACCAACCGGGTGCTGCCCGAGGTCGACCGGGACATGGGCGCCTACACCGTGCAGCAGCTGCTCAAGCGGAACATGGACATCCGGCTGGACACCCGCCTGGAGTCCTGCGTCGACGGGGTGGTCAAGCTCTCCGACGGTGACAGCTTCCGCTCGGACACCATCGTCTGGACGGCGGGCGTGAAGCCGTCGCCGATGCTGGACGCCACCGACTTCCCGCGCGACGAGCGCCGCCGGGTCACCTGCCTGCCCACGCTCCAGATCGTGGACGGCGACAGGGTGATCGAGGGCGCCTGGAGCGCCGGCGACTGTGCCGCCGTGCCGGACCTGACCAAGGAGCCGGGCAACTTCTGCTCGCCCAGCGCGCAGCACGCGGTCCGGCAGGCCGCCCGGATGGCCGACAACATCGCCCTGGTGATCCGCGGGCGGGAGCCGGTCGACTACAAGCACAAGCACGCGGGCAGCGTCGCCAGCCTCGGCCTGCACAAGGGCGTCGCCCAGGTGTACGGCGTGAAGATGACCGGCTGGCCGGCGTGGTTCATGCACCGGACGTACCACATGAGCCGGATCCCGTCGTTCAACCGCAAGGTGCGCGTGGTGGTCGACTGGTCGCTGGCGTTCTTCCTCAAGCGTGAGGTGGTCGCGCTCGGCCAGCTGCACGACCCGCGTGAGGAGTTCGTCGAGGCGTCGCAGCCGGTCGGCGCCCCGCGGGTCTGACCGACCTTCGCACGAAGGGCCTTCCCCCTCGGGGAGGGCCCTTCGTCGTGTCCGGGTCAGAGCCGCCAGGTCCAGGCGTCGGCGATCCGGGTGGCCGGGCCGTAGAGCTGCTCCAGGGTGGCGAGCAGGCGCGGTGCGTTCGGGGTGCCGTCGACGAGCGCGATGCAGGACGCCTGCCAGTAGTCCGCGTCCGCCGCGGCCTGCCGGCGCTGCTGCTCGCCGATGACCGGCTGCCCTCCGCGCTGGGCGACGTCGGCCAGCAGCGCGGAGGTGGGGCGCTTGTAGATGCCCATCGCCGCGGTGCCGTCCCGTCCGTACGGGCCGATGAAGAAGCCCTCGGGCAGCGCGAAACCGGCGTCGGCGGCGGCCGCCCAGCGCATCGGCCAGGGGTCCTTCGGGGTGGGCGGCGGCACCGGCACCAGCACCCCGCCGGGGCGTACGCACTGGCGCCAGTGCCCGGCGGTGACGAACTCGGGCAGCGGCGGCCGGTCGGCGGTGGGCAGCGGCATCGGCGCCACCGGCAGCAGCGCCACGGCGACCACCGCCGGGACCACCCAGCGGGCCGGTCCGGTCTCGCCGAGCGCCCGGTGCACGGCCAGCGCCAGCAGGGTGCCGAGCAGCGGCAGCACCGCCAGCGCGAAGCGCATCGGCAGCGCGCCGTCGACCACCGGCAGGCCGAGCAGCAGGGTGTACGGGCCGGGCAGGCGGCTGCGCTCGCCGGCCAGGACCAGCTCCGGGCCGAGCGAGAAGGCGGCCATCACCACCGCGGCCAGAAAGCACGCCACGACCAGCGGTCGACGGCCCAGCCACAGCGCGCAGCCGGCGGCCACCAGCAGCAGCGCCGGGCCGAGGAAGGCGTTGTACTCGGCCGGCCCGCTGGTCAGCCCCGCGGAGGAGTCGCTGCCGCCGACCGAGAGCGGGGAGAGCGTCCACCAGCTGGTCAGGTCCGCCGAGAAGTAGTGCGGGCTGAACATCCCGTCGGCGACCCCCTGCGGGCCGGCGAACTGGAACCACAGCGGGTACGCCAGCACCAGCCCGGACAGGCCGGCGGCGAGCAGCAGGCCACCGGCGAGGCCGGGCAGCACCCGGCGGGCAAGGTGGCGGTCGGCCACGGCGTACCCGATGGTCATGATCAGCAGGGTGAGCGCGGCGAGGAAGAGGACCTCCTCGCCGATGAAGACCTGGACGGTGACCACGACGGCCAGGCCGAGCGCTGAGGTGACCACCCGGCGGCGGTCCGGCCCGGCACCGTCCGGGCGGCCCAGCGGGTCGGCGGCCCGGACCAGGCGGACCACCAGCCAGACGATCACCGGGACCAGCCACTGCGCGGTCATGTGCAGGTGGCTGTTGGTCTGCGAGACCATGCCGGGGCCGAAGCCGCAGAGGGCGGCGCCGACCACGGCGGCGGCCCGGCGCACCCGGACGGTGCGGTGCAGGAGGAGATACCAGGCCAGCGCGGTGCCGGCGAGGTTCAGGCCGGCCAGCAGGGCGAAGCTGACCGGTGCGCCGAGCAGCAGGGTGACCGGGGCGAACAGCACCCCGAGCACGATGACCGACGTGTTGGCCATCATGTTCACCCCGTCGGGGGCGTTGAGCAGCTCGGTGAGCAGGTGCAGGTCGCCGCGCAGCGCCCGGGCGTCGACGGCCAGGAACCACTCGTAGAGGGTCTGGTCGGCGGGGTTGAGGGCCAGCATCCGGCCGTTGGGGTTCGGCCACAGGCCGTGGGTGAGCCAGCCCGCGGCGAGCAGGAAGGCCAGCGCCACCAGCAGGTCGCGCCGGTGCCGGCGGGCCGCCGCGGCCACCTGTCCGGCCCGCCGCCGGACGGCGGCGACCGGGCGCACGGGCCGGGCCGGGCCGGTCGGCGGGTCGGCGGGGCGGGGTTCCGTGGCCGGGGTGGCGTCGGGAGCCGGCGGGGCTGTGCTGGTCACGGCCTCGACCCTAACGGGGGGACCGTCGGGGTACGCCGGGTGGCGGGGCAACGGCTACCGTGTGATTGCACCGGCGCACCTCGGACGTGTCCGGTGTCGCCCGCCCGGGTGGTGGAACGGCAGACACGGCCGCCTTAAAAGCGGCTGCCGAAAGGCGTGCGGGTTCGACCCCCGCCCCGGGCACCGAGACTCTCAGCTTTCCCACAGCTTCGCGTTCGGCGCGCGTCATGTGCTGCCTCTACGCTAGAGAGTGCACGTTCCACGTGCGACGACCCCCTGAGGGAGGCCAGAGAAGTGAAGACCACGAACCCGGTGCTCGCCCGGCTCGGCCAGGCGGCCGAGCGGGAGCGGGCGGCCGGGTACGCCCAGCCCGGGCCGTACGGACAGCCCGGTTACCCCCAGCAGTCTGCGCCGTACCAGCAGTACCCGACCGGGGCCGGTTACCCGGCGGCCCCGCCCACCGTGACCCCGATGACCCTGGACGACGTGGTCGTCAAGACGGTCACGTTGCTCGCCATCCTCGGCGCCTCCGCGGCCGCCGCCTGGATCCTCGTGCCGGACGCCCTGGTCGGCGTCGCCTGGATCGGCGCGGCCGTCGTCGGCCTGGCGCTGGGCCTGATCATCTCGTTCTCGCGGATGGCGAACCCCGCCCTGGTGGTGGCGTACTCGGTCGTCGAGGGCGTCTTCGTCGGCATGGTGAGCAAGGCGTTCAACTCGCTCTACGACGGCATCGTGCTCCAGGCCGTGGTGGCGAGCTTCGGCGTCTTCTTCCTGATGGCGATGATCTACAAGGCGCGGATCATCCGGGCCACCCCGAAGTTCGCCCGGATCATGGTCTCGATCATGGTGGGCCTCTTCGCGGTCATGCTGATCAACCTCGTGTTCGCGCTCTTCGGCGTCAACACCGGCCTGCGCGACGGCAGCCCGCTGGCCATCGGCTTCAGCCTGGTCTGCATCGTGGTGGCGTCGCTGAGCTTCGTGCTCAACTTCGCCGACATCGAGAACGGCGTCCGGATGGGGCTTCCGCAGCGCTACTCGTGGACCGCCGCCTTCGGCATCGTCGTCGGCCTGGTCTGGCTCTACATCGAGATCCTGCGCCTGCTCAGCTACTTCCAGGGCGACGACTGACCCGCGCCGCTCCCGGACAACCGGCGCCCGTTCCCGCACACCGCGGGGGCGGGCGCCGTCCTCGTTGCGGCGGAACACCCGCGCCGTGGAGGTAAGGAGGGGCCCCTTCTTAACGCTTTTCGTATAGCAGGGGCCCCCTCTTAACACCTCGGCGGGCGCGGGCGGGCCGGGTCCGTAGACTCGACGGCGATGAGCGCAGCGGAACTGGACCGGGCGGTGGAGCTGCTGGTCCGTCAGGTCGGGCACTGGCAGCAGCCCCGGTGGGCGGCGATCGCCACCGGTGGGAACGCCTCCCGGGCGGACCTGGTGCACAAGCTGGTGCAGGAGATCGCCAACCTGGCCGCCGACGCCGAGGGGGAGCCCCGGCGAACGGTGCCCCGGCTCGACAACGACCTCGCCCTGCCCGACCAGCTCCGGGTGGTCGCCGCCGACCTGGTCGCGGCGACCCCGGCCGACGACGTCCTGGCCGCGGCCACGGCGGCGGTGACCGCCACCCGCTCGACCCTGTGACAGCGCTGCACCCCCGCCCGGTTCCCCGGCGAGGGTGCAGCGTCGGGTGGATCAGCTGAGGCGTTCGAGGACCATGGCCATGCCCTGGCCGCCGCCGACGCACATCGTCTCCAGACCGATGGTCTTGTCGTGCCAGCTCAGGGCGTTGAGCAGGGTGCCGGTGATCCGGGCGCCGGTCATGCCGAACGGGTGGCCGACGGCGATCGCCCCGCCCATCACGTTCAGCTTCTCCTCCGCGATGCCCAGCTGGCGGTAGGAGGGGATGACCTGGGCGGCGAACGCCTCGTTGATCTCCACGAGGTCGACGTCGTCGATGGTCATGCCGGCCCGCCTCAACGCCTGCTTCGACGCCTCCACCGGACCGAGGCCCATGATCTCCGGAGACAGCGCGGTGACGCCGGTGGAGACGATCCGGGCCAGCGGCGTGAGCCCCAGATCCTTCGCCCGCTGGGCGCTCATGATCACCACGGCGGCGGCGCCGTCGTTGAGCGGGCAGCAGTTGCCGGCGGTGATCCGCCCGTCGGGACGGAACACCGGCTTCAGCTCCGACACCGCCTCCAGGGTCACTCCGGCACGCGGGCCGTCGTCGGTGCTCACCACCGTGCCGTCCGGCGTGGTGACCGGGGTGATCTCCCGGGCCCAGAAGCCGTCCGCGATGGCCTTCTCGGCGAGGTTCTGGCTGCGTACGCCGAACTCGTCCATGTCCGCGCGGGTCACGTCGTACGCCTGGGCGAGGTTCTCGGCGGTCTGCCCCATGGTCAGGTAGATGTCCGGGAGCCGGCCGTCCTCGCGCGGGTCGGTCCACACCTCGGCGCCGCCCTGTGCGCGCCGCTCGGAGCGCTGCCGGGCCTCGGCGAAGCGCGGGTTCTCCCAGCCGCCGCCGACCAGCGCCTGCGCCTCGGGGGGCAGGGCGTCGGAGTTGCCCCGGGCGTAGCGGGAGACCATCTCCACTCCGGCGGAGACGAACACGTCGCCCTCGCCGGCCCGGATCGCGTGCATCGCCATCCGGGTGGTCTGGAGGGACGAGGCGCAGTAGCGGGTGAGCGTCGCGCCGGGCAGCCCGTCCAGGCCCATCAGGGTGGCCACCACCCGGGCCATGTTGAAGCCCTGCTCGCCGCCGGGCAGGCCGCAGCCCAGGTAGAGATCCTCGATCTCGGTCGGGTCGAGCTGGGGGATCTTGTCCAGGGCGGCCTGGACGATGGTGGCGGCGAGGTCGTCCGGACGGACCTCGCGCAGGGAACCCTTGAACGCCCGGCCGATGGGGGACCGGGCGGTGGCGACGATGACGGCGTCGCGGGACGACTCGATCGGCATGAACCAACGTTAACCCGCCGGTAACTTGGCGCGGAAGCAGACCGCCCGGCGGGAAATGTCACCCGCGGCGGCCCGCAGCCGCGTTCACTGCCGGGAGGAGACGTTCGCGGCGGCGGCCACCGCCGGGAGCAGGGCGTGCGCCCATACCCGGTACCCGTCCGCGGACGGGTGGTAGCCGTCGTGGCAGAGGGTGCCGGCGTCGGCGCGGAACACCGGCCCGGTCTCGGTGCCCAGGTCGACGACCGTCCCACCGGCCTCCAACACGGCGGCGGTCTGCGCCCGGGCGATCCGCCGACCGGACCAGCCCACCACCTGCCGCAGCGGCGCGGCGATCGCGCGTACCGCGCCCAGGTCGGGGCAGGTGCCCACGACCACCTGCACCCGCACCTCGCGCAGCCGGCGGACCGCCGCCGCGAGATAGGCGGCCGACTCGGTGGGACGGCCCAGGGCGGTGGCGTCGTTCGCGCCGACCAGGATCACCGCCACGTCGGGTCGTTCGCCGAGCAGCGCCCGGGCCACCTGGGTGGCGAGGTCGGTGGAGCGGGAGCCGGAGACGCCGACGCTGGACAGGTGGACCCGGCGACCGGCCGGTCCCTCGGCCAGCAGGTGCGCCAGCTGGCCGCCGAGCGTGTCCTCGAAGCGGTCCACGCCGACGCCGAGCGCCGAGGCGTCACCGAGCAGCACCAGGCGCAGCGGAACGGCGGCGGCCCGACCCACGGTGGCCCGCAGCGCCAGGCCCAGCTCCGGCTCGGCGTACCGGCGGGTGCGGGCGGCGATGGCCTCGCCGGCGAGCACCGCCGCACCGCCGATCGTCCCCGCCGCCAGGGACAGCGCGGCCGCCCGGCCCAGCCGGACGGCGATCTCGCCACCGATGCCGCGTCCCGTCATGACGCCACCTCCCCTCGATCCCGATCGACCCGTGCCGGCTGCGCGCCCGATCCGACGATCCGCCGGCTCATGCCGTTCCCTCCAGTGTGGGGGAGTCGGTGGCCGGGCCGGACTGCGGCTGCTCGCCGACGCCGAAGAAGGCCCGCCGGCGCAGCTGCGCCCACCGGCCGGCCGGGCCCCGGTCACGACCGCGGACCTGGGTGCCGCTGACCTCCGTACCCGCGTGCCGGGCCGCCTCCTGCGCGGCTTCCGGCAGCGACCGTACGCCACCCACGGCGGCCGGCACGGGTCGGCGCTCGGGGCCGGCGCCGAGCGCGGAGATCACCGTCGGCAGCAGCGCGGCCACGGCCATCGCATAGCCCTCGGCCGACGGGTGGAACCGGTCCCAGGCGAACATCCGGGTCGGCTCGGCGGCGAACCGGGGGCCGAGCAGGTCGCCCAGGGAGACCGTCCAGCCGCCCGCCTCGACCACGGCCACCGTCTGCGCGGCGGCCAGCTGCCGGCTCCACCGCCGGGCCAGCCAGCGCAGCGGCGGCTGGATCGGCTGGATGGCGCCGAGGTCGGGGCAGGTGCCCACCACCACCTCGCAGCCGGCGGCGCGCAGCGCCCGGACCGCCTCCACCAGATAGCGCACGGCCAGCCCGGGCGGGGTGCGGTTGGTGACGTCGTTGCCGCCGATCAGGATCACCGCGACGTCCGGCTCGCACTCCAGGGCGGACTCGACCTGCGGTTTCAGCCCGGCGGAGAGGCTGCCGACGACGGCGAACCGGTGCACCCGGACCGGGCGGTGCAGCCGGCGGGTCAGGCCGGTGGCGAGTAGCGCGCCCGGCGTCTCCCGGCGGCGGTGCACGCCGTACCCGGCGGCGGAGGAGTCGCCGAGGACGACCATGGTGATCGGCCGGCCGGGGAACTTCGCGCCGTACACCCCGTCGCAGCGGGGCGGGGGCGCCTCGGCCATCGGGATGGTGCGTCGCGCCTGCCGGGCCTGGCCGAGCAGCACCCCGCCGGTCGCGGCGGCGGCCGCGGCCGTGGCGCCCGTGCCGATCGCCGCCAGGCGGGCGATCCGCCTCGCGCGCTGCCAACCCGCTACGGGCGGTACGACGGAACCAACGTCCCCCATACCGCGACATTATCGCGCCCCGACGACAACGCCCGCTGTCGTCATGACGGCCGATACGTGCCTGGGAAGCGACGGAACTGGGTACCTGTTCCGACAGTGCCGGCAGCGGCGCGGACGGTGATCGGCCCGCCGGCCGGACTTGCGCGCGGGCGGCATCCTGACGGCGTGGAGAGGGGCGGGAACGATGGGTAGGACCCTGCAACGACGAGCGGCCTTCACGGCACTGGCGAGGGCGGTGGCCGCCGGTGCCCGGGGCGGGCCCTCGCTCGGCACCCGACTGGCGGCGTTGCCCCGGATGATCCGGGCCACCGCCAGCGGCGAGTACGACGGCGGCCTGCGGCTGGCCCTGATGGCGGCGGCCACCGCGTACGTCGTCTCGCCGCTGGACGTGGTCCCCGAGCTGTTCCTGACCGTGCTCGGCCTGGTGGACGACGCGGTCATGGTCACCTGGCTGGCCGGCAGCGTGCTGTCGGAGACCGAGCGCTTCCTGGAGTGGGAGGCACGTCGCAGCTCCGTCATCCCAGGGCATGTGACGCCCTGACGGGACGTACCCTGGGCGCGGACACGCGAGTCATCTGCCCGGCGCCGCAGCCGGTGCCGGAGGAGAAGGACACAACGAGGTGCAGTACTACGACAACGTCGTCGAGCTGATCGGGAACACCCCGCTGGTGCGACTGCGCAACGTCACCGAGGGCATCCAGGCCACGGTGCTGGCGAAGGTGGAGTACGTCAACCCGGGCGGTTCGGTCAAGGACCGGATCGCGCTGCGCATGGTCGAGGACGCCGAGGCGGCCGGCCTGCTCAAGCCGGGTGGCACCATCGTCGAGCCGACCAGCGGCAACACCGGCGTCGGGCTGGCCCTGGTGGCCCAGCTCAAGGGCTACAAGTGCGTCTTCGTCTGCCCCGACAAGGTCAGCGAGGACAAGCGCAACGTGCTCAAGGCGTACGGCGCGGAGGTGGTGGTCTGCCCGACGGCGGTGGCCCCGGAGGACCCCCGGTCCTACTACAACGTCTCCGACCGGCTGACCCGGGAGATCCCGGGCGCGTGGAAGCCCGACCAGTACAGCAACCCGGCCAACCCGCGCTCGCACTACGAGACGACCGGCCCGGAGCTGTGGAAGCAGACCGAGGGGCGGATCACCCACTTCGTGACCGGCGTGGGCACCGGCGGCACCATCTCGGGCATCGGCCGCTACCTCAAGGAGGCCTCCGAGGGGCGGGTGAAGGTGATCGGCGCGGACCCGGAGGGCTCGGTCTACTCCGGCGGCACCGGCCGGCCGTACCTGGTCGAGGGGGTCGGTGAGGACTTCTGGCCGACCACGTACGACCGCGGGGTGGCCGACGAGATCATCGAGGTCTCCGACAAGGACTCGTTCGAGATGACCCGGCGGCTGGCCCGCGAGGAGGGGCTGCTGGTCGGCGGCTCCTGCGGGATGGCCGTGGTGGGCGCCCTGGAGGTGGCCCGCAAGGCCGGCCCGGACGACGTGATCGTGGTGCTGCTGCCCGACGGCGGCCGGGGCTACCTGTCCAAGATCTTCAACGACAGGTGGATGGCCCGGTACGGCTTCCTCGACGACTCGGGCAGCGAGGCGACCGTCGCCGACGCCCTCGCCGGCAAGCCGGGTGGGATCCCCGAGCTGGTGCACGTGCACCCGACCGAGACGGTCCGCGACGCGATCGACTACATGCGCGAGTACGGCGTCTCCCAGCTGCCGGTGCTGAAGGCGGAGCCGCCGGTGGTGACCGGTGAGGTGGCCGGCTCGATCGCCGAGCGGGACCTGCTCGACGCCCTCTTCACCGGGCAGGCGCACCTGCACGACACCATCGAGCGGCACATGGCCGAGCCGCTGCCGATGATCGGCGGCGGTCAGCCGGTGAGCGAGGCGGTCGGCCTGCTGGAGAAGTCCGACGCGGCGCTGGTGCTGGTCGACGGCAAGCCGAAGGGCGTGCTGACCCGGCAGGACCTGCTGGCCCACCTCGGCGCCCGCTGACGCGCAACGAAGGGCCCCCTGGCAACGCTTCTCGTATGGCAGGGGGCCCCTCCTCACACCGCACGCTCGTAGCGGAGCTGGGGAACCTCGACCGGACCGATCCGGTCCCGGCGCTCCGCGCCGGTGGGCCGCCAGCCGCCCCGTTCGTAGAAGGCCCGGGCGTGCGTGTTCTGCCGGAGCACCCAGAGCACCGCCCGGCTGAAGCCCCGGTCCCGCATGGCGGCCAGCGCGTCGACCATCAGCGCCCGGCCGGTGCCCCGACCGCGCTCGTCCGGCTCCAGGTGGATGGCGTTGAGCAGCCCGGTCGCCGGGTCGCCTTCGTCGTCCGGGCCGAGATAGCTGAAGCCGACCAGCCGCCCGTCGCGCTCGGCGACGGTCATCCGGTGGTCGGCGCCCTCCCAGACCAGCCGCTCGACCCAGTAGCGGCCCATCTCCTCCGGGGTGGGCGAGGCCAGCGCCTCGGCCGACAGGAACCCGGAGTAGGCCGAGGTCCGGGAGCGCTGGTGCATCGCCCCCACCGCCATCAGGTCGTCGCCGGTGGCGGGACGCAGCGTGATCGTCACCCGGCCGAGGCTACCTGCCGGGGCGGCACCGGCACGGTGGTCAGGTCCTCGGCGATCACCAGGTCGCCGGCGAAGTGCTCGCGGGCCTCGTCGTGGAAGCGCCGCGGGTCGGCGTACCGCTGGGAGAAGTGGGTGAGCACGAGCCTGCGTACCCCCGACTCGGTGGCCACCCGCGCGGCCTGGCCGGCGGTCAGGTGGCCGACCTCGGCGGCCAGCGCGGCCTCCGAGTCGAGGAAGGTCGACTCGATGACCAGCAGGTCGGCCCGTTCGGCGAGGGCGTACACGCCGTCGCAGAGGCCGGTGTCCATGACGAAGGCGAACCGCTGCCCGGGGCGGGGCTCGCTCACCTCGTCGCGGGTGACGCGACGCCCGCCGACGTCCAGGTGGCCGACGCGTTGCAGCTCGCCGACGGCCGGCCCGCCGATCCCGTACGCGGACAGCCGCTCCGGCAGCATCCGGCAGCCGTCCGGCTCGACCAGCCGGTAGCCGTACGTCTCGATGGGGTGGCGCAGCCGGCGGGCCTCCAGGGTGCCGGCGCGCAGGGCGATCCGCTGCCCGTCCGTGGTGATCGGCTCGACGGCCAGCTCGGCGGTCTCGTGGAAGGAGCTGGCGTGCCGGAGCCGGGCGAAGTATTCCGCCCCGCCGGCCGGGAAGTGCACCGCCACCGGGTGCGGGACCCGGTCCAGGGAGAGCCGCTGGATGGTGCCGGGCAGGCCGAGGCAGTGGTCGCCGTGGAAGTGGGTGACGCAGATCCGGGTCAGGTCGGTGGCGGTGACGCCGGTGTGCAGGAGTTGACGCTGGCTGCCCTCGCCCGGGTCGAAGAGGATCACCTCGTCGTCCCAGCGCAGGACGTAGCCGTTGTGGTTGCGTCTCCGGGTGGGGGCCTGACTGGCGGTGCCCAGCACCACCAGCTCGCGCATCGACACCGGGATCTCCTGGGTATGAAGCGACCCCCGGGGCGCTCCGCGCTCGCGCACGGGCCGACTGGACTGGGTCGGCACCCCGGGGGTCGGGTGGCTGTCGTGGATTCGCCGCACCGCTGCCACACGGTCTCGACGATGGTGCTGTGCCCGCCTCGCGGCGGACGAGTTCACTGTCGAGGACAGCGGCTAGCGGACAGCCACCTCACGAGTCCGATTGCTATACAAGTCTGGACCACCTCCCTTCGCGTGTACCGCCACGCTATCCACTTCTCCGGGGCAACGACAACGGTTTTCTGATCACAGGCCGGCGGGGAATACCGGCGGGATCAGTCGATGCCGATCGGGCCCTCGCGCGGCCCCTCCTCGTTCGCCGGCTGCACCGCCAGCGACGGGAAGTCCGCCAGGTCGCCCTCCGGCTCGGCGTCCCACTCCGGGAAGACCAGGTCACTCTGGAGGTAGAGGCAGAGCAGCTGGGTGAGCTGCGCGAGCCCGTCCAGGTGGGTGCGCTCGTGCCCGTGGGTGGCGTCGACGCCGAAGCCGAGCAGCGCCACCCGGGCGTGCGCGCCCGCCTCGACCGCCGCGGCCACGTCCGAGCGGTAGTAGTCGAAGACGTCGCGGACCAGGTCCACGCCGTGCTCGCCGGCGATCCGGGCCAGGTTGCGGGTGAGGTGGTAGTCGAACGGGCCGACCCCGTCGCCCATCGCCAGGGTCGCCGCGTCCTCCCGGGACTGCTGGCCGGGCGCCACCACCGCCGCGTCCACCGAGACGATCTCGGCGACGTCCGGGTCGAGCCCGTGGCTGGCCCCGTGGCCGATCTCCTCGGTGACGGTGACCAGCAGGTGGGCGGTGACCGCCGGGGTGACGCCCGCGTCGACCATCGCCTTGAACGCGGTCAGCACGGCCGCCACCCCGGCCTTGTCGTCGAGGTGCCGGGACTTGACGTACCCGCTCGTGGTGATCATCGGGTTGGGCAGGAAGGCCACGAAGTCCCCGGCGTCGATGCCCAGGGCGCGCAGCCCGGCGATGTCCTGCACCGGCTCGTCGACCCGCAGCTCCACCAGCTCCCAGCCGACGCCCTGGAGGTCGACGCCCTCGTTGTAACGGTGCCCGCTGGCCTTGAGCGGGAGGATCTGGCCGGTGACCACCCGGTCCAGGTCGTCGGTGAAGATCCGCACGTGCGCGCCCTCGGCGAACCGGGCGCTGTGCGTACCGACCGGCGTCACCTCCAGCCGGCCGTTCTCCTTCAACCGCTTGACCATGCCGCCGATCGTGTCGGTGTGCACCACGATCGCCCGGTCGGCGCCGGTGGACCGGGGACCGGGCAGGCAGGCGCTCAGCGCGCCCCGCCGGGTCAGCGTCGAGGAGACGCCGAGGGCGGAGAGCCGCTCGCCGACGTACTGCTGGATGTGGTCGGTACGCCCCGAGGGGCTGGGGATCTCCAGCAGCTCCAGCAGCACCTGCCGGAGGTAGTCGAGGTCGAGCTTCAGCGGGGTGGGGGCACGTCCGGTCATGCCGGAGAGCTTGCCGCACCCGCCGGGGACCAGAGCCGTTGCGGTGCCCGGGTCCCGGGGAAGAGCAGGTCGACGAAGCGTTCGGCGGTCGGCTGCGGCTCGTGGTTGGCCAGGCCGGGCCGCTCGTTCGCCTCGATGAAGACGTGCTCGGGCCGGTCGGGAGAGGGAACCAGCAGGTCCAGCCCGGTGACCGGGATGTCCAGCGCCCGGCTGGCCGCGACGCACGCCTCGGCGATCTCCGGGTGCAGCTCCCCGGTCACGTCGTGGATGGTGCCTCCGGTGTGCAGGTTGGCGGTCCGCCGGACGGCCAGGACCGTGCCCTCGGGCAGCACGTCGTGCAGCTCGTACCCGGCCTCGGCGATCACCTCGCGGGTCATGTCGTCCAGCGGGATCCGGGACTCGCCCCCGGTGGCGGCGGCCCGGCGGCGGCTCTGCCGCTCGATCAGCTCGGCGATGTCGTGCACCCCGTCGCCGGTCACCTGGGCGGGGCGGCGCACGGCCGCGGCGACCACCTCGTGGTCGATGACGATCACCCGCAGGTCCTCGCCCTCGCGCAGCTCCTCGATCAGCACCTCGGGGCAGAACCGGCGGGCCAGCTCGACGGCGGCGGCCAGCGCCTCGGGGGTGCGCACCCCGACGGTGATGCCGTTGCCCTGCTCGCCGCGGGCCGGCTTGACCACGACCCGGCCGGCCTCGGCCAGGAAGGCGGCGTCGTCGGCGTCGCCGGTGGCGGTCCGGCCGCGCGGCACCGACAGGCCCGCCTCGGTGAGGATCCGCCGGGTGACCCGCTTGTCGTCGCAGCGGCTCATCGCCACCGCCGAGGTCAGCTCGGAGAGCGACTCGCGGGTGTGGACGGTCCGGCCGCCGCTGGTCAGCCGCAGCTCACCCCAGGTCGGGTCGGTCACCTCGACCCGGATGCCGCGCCGCATCGCCTCGTCGGCGACGATCTTCGCGTACGGGTTGAGCTCGTCGTACCCCGCGGGCATGGCGGGCAGGAAGAGCCGCTCGTTGATCGGGTTCTTCCGCTTCACGCAGAGCGTCGCCGTGCGGTAGAAGCCGAGCCGCTCGTAGAGCCGGATGGCGCCGGTGTTCTCGGCCAGCACCGACAGGTCGACGAAGGCCCGCCCGCGGGCGGTGAGCCGGGCCGCCAGGTCGGTCAGCAGCGCCTGCCCGGTGCCGGGCGGCGCGGTGTTGAAGTCCACGGTGAGGCACCAGAGGCTGGCGCCGTTCTCCGGGTCGGCGAAGACCGCCACGTGGTCGACGCCGGTGATGGTGCCGACGACCTCGCCGGTGGCGTCCTCGGCGACCAGGTGCAGGAAGCGGTCGGTGCGGGCGTTGTCGACCAGCACCTCCACCGGCGCGGTCACCATGCCGTTGCGGGCGTAGATCCGGTTCACCGCGTCCGCGTCGGCGGCGTCGCGCAGCGGCCGGATCCGCAGCCCGGGGAGCTCCGAGCCGTCCCGGCCGGAGGTGCCCTCGGTCGTCTCCCGGGTCGCCGCGGTGACCACGTCGTCCGTGCGGGCCGGCCGGTCGCCGCCCAGCGGCAGCCGGTAGGTCAGCGACGGGTCGATGAAGAGCTCGTCGGGGAGGCGGGACACCAGCACGTGCGGGTCGCGCAGGTAGATGCAGATGTCCCGGGCGCCGGCCGCCTCGGAGCGCAGCACCCGCGCCACCGCGGCCTGGTCGCCGCCGAAGGTCTGGCCGAAGACCAGCCGGCCCCAGCCGCAGTCCAGCACCACGCCGTCGCGGTCGGCGGTCGACTCGGGCTCGTGCGTGCCCGGCGCCACCGGGTCGCCGCCCGGGCCGACCCGCTCCCGCCGCCGGCCCAGCACCCGTTCCCGGTCGGTACGCGCCCCGCCGGTCGCCATCGTGTCGGTCACGGTCAGTCGATTCCGTGGCTCTGGAGCCACATTTCCAGGAGTCCCAGTTGCCACAGCTTGTTTCCGTTCAACGGGGTGAGTTCGGCGTTCGGGTCGGCGAGCAGCGCGTCGACGTAGTCGGCGCGGTACAGGTCGCGGCGGCGGGCCTCGGGGGCGTGCAGCGCGTCGCGTACCCGGTCGAGGAGCTTGCCCTCGAGGTGGGTGAGGCCCGGCACCGGGAAGTAGCCCTTCGGCCGGTCGATGACCTCGTGCGGGAGGACCCGCCGACCGATCTCCTTGAGCACGCCCTTGCCGCCCTGGGCCAGCTTCAGCTCCGGCGGGCAGCTCGCGGCCAGCTCCACGAACTCGTGGTCGAGGAAGGGCACCCGGGCCTCCAGCCCGTGCGCCATGGTCATGTTGTCGACCCGCTTCACCGGGTCGTCGGTCAGCATGACCTGGGTGTCGATCCGCAGGCCGGCGTCGACGGCGGTCTGCGCGCCGGGCCGGTTCAGGTGGGCGGCGACGAACTCGCGCGCCGGGTCGCCCTCGGCCAGCCAGGCCGGGTTGAGCACCCGGGCCAGGCCGGCCGCGTCGCGGTCGAAGAACGCCTTCGCGTACGTCTCGAGCGCCTGCTCCCGGTCCACGCCGGCCAGCGGCGGGTACCAGTGGTAGCCGCCGAGGATCTCGTCCGCGCCCTGCCCGGACTGGACGACCTTGACGTGCCGGGCGACCTCCTGACTGAGCAGGTAGAACGCCACGCAGTCGTGGCTGACCATCGGCTCGCTCATCGCGGCGACGGCCGCCTCCAGCGGCGGGACCAGGTCACCGGTGGGCACCTTGATCTGGTGGTGGTCGGTGCCGAAGGTCTTGGCGACCAGGTCGGAGTAGACGAACTCGTCGCCCTCCCGGCCGCCGACCGCGTCGAAGCCGATGGAGAAGGTGGAGAGCCCGGAGCGGGTCTGCCCCTCGCCGGCCAGCAGGGCGACCACCAGGCTGGAGTCGAGGCCGCCGGAGAGGAGCACGCCCACCGGGACGTCGGCGACCATCCGGCGGCGTACGGCGGTGGTCAGCGACTCCAGCAGCGCGTCCTGCCAGTCCCGCTCGGACCAGCCGGCCCGCTCGGCGGAGCGGGTGAACGACGGGTCCCAGTAGACCCGCTCGGAGGTCCGGCCGTCCGGCTCGTAGACCCGGACGGTGGCCGGGGGCAGCTTGGCCACGCCGCGCAGGATGGTCCGCGGCGGGGGCACGATGCTGTGGAAGCTCAGGTAGTGGGCCAGCGCCACCGGGTCGATGCCGGTGTCGATGCCGCCACCGGCGAGCAGCGCCGGCAGGGTGCTCGCGAAGCGGACCACGCCGGGGGTCTCGGCGACGTAGAGCGGCTTGATGCCGAGCCGGTCCCGGACCAGCACCAGCCGGCCGGTGTCCCGCTCGGTGATCGCCACGGCGAACATGCCGATCAGGTGGTCGACGAAGTCGGTCCCCCACTCGGCGTACGCCTTGAGCACCACCTCGCTGTCGCCGGAGGAGAAGAAGGTGTGGCCCTTGGCCTGGAGCTCCTGGCGCAGCTCACGGTAGTTGTAGATGCAGCCGTTGAAGACCCCGGTCAGGCCGGCCCCGGCGTCGACCAGGGGCTGGCCGCTCGCGGCGGAGAGGTCGATGATCTTCAGACGTCGGTGACCGAGGGCCACCGGCCCCTGCGACCAGGTGCCGCCGTCGTCGGGCCCCCGGTCGTTCATGGTGGCCGCCATCCGCTCCACCGCCGCCACGTCGGCCCGTGAGCCGTCCCGCCGGAACTCGCCTGCCAGTCCGCACATGGCACGCAATGCTGCCAGAGGTTGTTGCAGTTCGCCTGTTGAGCTGATGACGATTGTGTGACGGCGTTGCTATGATGCGCGACCCCACTGGGCTTGCGGTTGGCCGCTGACCCGTCGTTCCGGACATCCACCCCCCGGAGGCCCCCGTCGTCCGGTTGGGGGCGCCACGGGTGCTGTGACCAATCCCGCAATCGCCGAACGGGCTCGGCGGGGGTCGTCGCGCGACCTCGGATCGATGAGATCGGCCAGGGTGGACGGCAAACCTGGCCAGGCAGTGAATTGCGTCACTCGGCTTCCTGACCCTGTGTTACGTCGCGGGTCGTCCGCCGGCCTCGAACTGCGGCGATGGGCGAGCCGGTCGTCACCGTGGAACCTCGGACACCTCGCGGCCAGCTGCCCTCCACCGTGCAGGGTTAGTGGATCAAGCTTGCCCGCCGTACCTTCCTGACAGTTTCCGAAGAAAATTCAGGAGGTTCAGTGAGTCCAGGAAGATCGGTGTGGGGTTCGCCGTCGAGGGTTCCCCACCTGCCGACCAGCCGGGGAGGTCGGGCGCTGGCCGTCGGTCTGTCCGTGGTCCTGGCGGCGACGATGGCCGACCAGGTCGTCGCACCGCTGGCGGTCGCGGCGCCACCGGCGAAGCCGGCCCCCGCCGGGCCGCAGGCGCTCGAGCGGCCGGACGAGGCGGCGGCGCTGGCCACCGCGCGGTTGACGAAGAAGAAGGTCCGCATCACCGGGATGACGTCGGAGACGTCGGAGTTCTGGGCGTTGCCGGACGGTCGGGTGGAGGCGGAGGTTCACCTGGGTCCGGTCCGCCTGCGGGACGGGAAGTCGGGCGGCTGGAAGCCCGTCGACTTCACCCTCGTGCCGCAGGCCGACGGGTCGGTGGCCGGCCGGGCGCATCCGGCCGGGCTGCGGCTCTCCGGTGCCGCGGGCGCGGGTGAGCACGACCTGGCGACGGTTCAGGCCGACGGCGGCACGGTGTCGCTGGGCTGGTCCGGGCCGCTGCCGGCACCGGTGGTCGAGGGGACGAAGGCCACGTACGCCGAGGTCCGTCCCGGAGTGGACCTGGTGGTCGAGTCGACCCGGACCGGGTTCGAGCAGTTCCTGGTGGTGAAGAACCGGGCGGCCGTGGCGCAGGTGCGTGACCTGTCGCTGCCGCTGCGCGGCAGGGGCCTCACCGTCACCGACGACAGGCGTGGCGGTTTCGAGATCCGGAACAAGGCCGGCGCGGCGATCGGCGTCTCCCCGGAACCGGTCATGTGGGACGCCCGGGTCGACCCGCAGTCGGGTGAGCACGTCCGCAGGGCCCACGTGGGCAAGAAGGTGGCGGCGGCGAAGGCCGGCCGGGTGGCGATGACGCTGACCCCGGACCAGGCGTGGCTCACCGACCCGAAGACGGTCTTCCCGGTCACCATCGACCCCGCGGTCACCCTCAAGCCGAACTACGACGCGTTCGTCCAGTCGGACTACACCTCCGACCAGTCGACGGCCACCGAGCTGAAGCTCGGCACCTACGACGGAGGCACCACCAGGGCGAGGTCGTTCCTGAGCTTCCGCAGCCTGGGTTGGCTGACCGGCAAGCAGGTACAGGCGGCGACGCTCTACCTGTGGAACAACCACTCGTGGTCGTGCACCCCGAGGCAGTGGGAGGCGTACCGGGTCGACTACGTCGACACCACCGCCCGGTGGACCGCGCAGCCGACCTGGCGGGAACTCAGCGGCTACACCTCCACCACCAAGGGTTACAACACCAGCTGCAACGACGGCTGGGGCAACGTCTCGGTGACCAGCGTGTTCGCCATGACCGCGAACAGCGGATGGACCACCGCCAACGTCGGCCTGCGCGCCGCCTCCGAGACCGACAGCGTCGGCTGGAAGAAGTTCAGCTCGATGGAGGGCAGCTACGACCCGTACGTCAACCTGACGTACCAGACGCCGCCGACCGTCGGCTCCCGGGCCACCATCCCGTCGACCGCGTGTGTGACGGGGTCGAACCTGCCGTACGTCAACACGAAGACTCCGCAGTTGCGGGCGCAGCTCAACGACGCCGAGGGCTCGCAGGTCAAGGCCGAGTTCGAGTGGCTCACGGGCGGTGGCACCCGGATCGGCGGCGGAATCGTCGGCCCGGCGGCCTCCGGCGCCTGGCAGGCCACCACCGTGCCGGCGGGCGCCTTCGCCGAGGGCGGCACCTACTCCTGGCGGGTCCGAGGCAACGACGGCATCGTCAACGGCGCCTGGACCGGATACTGCGCCGTCGTCGTCGACACCACCGCGCCGGCGGCCACGCCGACCGTCTCGTCGACCGGCTACCCGGAGAACCAGTGGGCCGGCGCGGCGAACACCGCCGGCAGCTTCACCTTCGGCGCGTCCGGGGTCACCGACGTCGCCTCCTACGAGTACGGCCTCAACACCAACCCGCCGAACCAGACGGTCAACGCGGCCACCCTGGGTGGCGCGGCCACCGTCTCGATCACCCCGACCGCCGACGGACCGCAGACCCTCTACGTCCGGTCCAAGGACCGGGCCGGTAACACCTCGGCCGTCCGCAGCTACACCTTCAACGTCGGTTCCGGCGCGGTGACCGCACCCCGGGAGGGCGACATCACCGCGGCCAAGACCGCGATCACCGGCATCGGCCAAGCGGCGGCGACCGGGGTCACCTACCAGTGGCGGCGTGGCGACGCCGACGCGTGGGTGAACATCCCGGCCGGGCACGTCACCCTGGCCGTCGGCGGCGGGGCGGTGACCTGGCCGGTGGCCACCAGCGGCGGGGGCACCTTCCCGAAGCTGAACTGGGACGTCGAGGCCACCCTCGCGGCGGTCGACGCGCAGTCGATCCCCCGGGACGGGCCGCTGCAGCTGCGGGGCACCTTCACCGGCGGCACCGGCGGCACCTCCAGCACGGTGAAGATGAGGTTCGACCGTACTCAGGCATCCGCCGCCTCCACGGACGTCGGGCCCGGCTCGGTCAACCTCATCACCGGCAACTACACCCTGACCGACACGGACGTCTCGGTGAAGTCGTACGGCAGCGACCTGACCCTGAGCCGCTCCTACAACACCCGCCGGTCCACCGAGACGGACCCGAGCGGCATGTTCGGTCCGGGCTGGGTCTCCGGAGTCGTCGTCGAGGAGGCCGAGACCCCGTACAACTCGCTGACCGTGTACGGCTCGCTCGTGCAGGTCGGTCTGGTCGAGGGTGACACCATCGGCTTCGCCAAGCGGACCGCATCCGTGTTCGACCCGCAGATCGGGCTGGAGGACCTTCAGCTGACGTACGACGCCACGGCGGACGCGTACCGGCTGCAGGACGACAAGGGGCGGACGGTCCTGTTCAGCCGGATCGCCTCGACGGCGGCCGGCCGGTACTTCCCCACCTCGGTGACCGTGCCGGGCAGCAACCAGACCACCACCGTGAGTTGGGAGAAAGCCACGGTCGGGGGAACCGAGGTGGTACGCCCGACCCGGATCCTGGCACCGGTCTCCGGTGTCGACTGCACCACCCTCGTCCGTGGCTGCCGGGCCCTGACCCTCACCTACGCGGGAGCCACGACCGCCACCGGCTCCACCGAGGCCGCCTGGGGTGATTCCCTCGGCCGGCTCAAGGAGGTCACCTTCACCGCCTGGGACCCGGACCTGCCCACCCCGGCGATGCGTACGGTGCCGGTGGCCCGGTACGCCTACGACGGCTCCGGCCGGCTCCGAGGCAGCTGGGACCCCCGACTGGACTGGACCGACGCCGGCACCAACCGGCACCTCTGGGTGACCTACGACTACGACGCGAACGGCATCCTGACGGCGGTGAAGCCGAAGGGCCAGGAACCCTGGCAGCTCAGCTACACCACGCTTCCCGGTGACCCGGGTACCGGCCGGCTGTCCAAGGTGAGCCGATCGGCGCTCGCCGCCGGCACGGCCACCACGACCGTGGTCTACAAGGTGCCGATCTCCGGCGCCGGGGCTCCTTACGACCTGTCGGCCGGGCAGACCACCCGCTGGTACCAGACGGAGGGGCCGACGGACGCCACCGCGGTCTACCCCGCGGACCAGGTGCCCGACGGCAACCCGGCCACTGGCACCCTGCCGTCGTCGTACGAGCGGGCCACGGTGACCTACCTGGACGCCAACGCCCGACAGGTGAACACCGCCCAGCCGGGCGGCCACGTCGACGCCACCTGGTACGACAAGTGGGGCAACGTCCTTCGTACGCTGACCGCCGCGAACCGGGCCCGGGCGCTGGACGCCAGCGGCACGGACAACGCCGCGGCGGAGACCGCACTCGCCCGGGCGCTGTCGACGCTGAACAGCTACTCCTCCGACGGGCAGCGGCTCTTCCTGATTGAGGAGCCGGAGCACGACGTCCTGCTCTCCACCGGCAGCACGGTCCGGGGCCGCAGGTACACCAGCCGCACCTTCGACCAGGGCGCACCGACCACGGGTGGTCCGTACAACCTGGTCACCAAGGAGGAAGTCGGCGTCAAGTGGTATCCCAACGGCGTCGAGACCAGCTCCGACATCCGGACCACCAGCACCACCTACGACTGGACGCTGCGCCAGCCGACCGTGGTGACGGTGGACCCGTCGGGGCTCGCCCTGACCACCCGCACCAGCTACGACGCGGCCACCGGCCTGGTCACGGCCAACACCACGCCGGCGGGCGGCACGAGCACCACCACCCCGTCCACCCGTAGGACGATCTACTACCGGTCCGGGACCGGTTCCGGCTACGCCGAGTGCGACTCGCGCCCGGAGTGGGCGAACCTGCCGTGCCGGGTCCAGCCCGGAGGCCAGGCGGCCAACGGTCCGGAACTCCCGGCGACCGTGACCACCTACGACATGTTCAACCAGCCGCGGACCGCCACGGAGCGGACCAGCGTCGGCGTGCTCCGGACCACCACCGTCAGCTACGACGGCGCGGGCCGGCCGCTCGACACAGCCGTCACCGTGGCCTCGGGGCTCGGCACGGCCACTCCGATCCGGCGGGTCGTCTACGACCCGGCCACCGGCCTGGAGGCGCGGATCCAGTCCGTGGTCGGCGCCACGGTCACCGCCGAGGTGGTGAAGGGGTACGACACCCTTGGCCGTCTCGTCTCCTACACCGACGCCGACGGTTCGGCCTCGACCCGGACGTACGACCTGGTCGGCCGGCTGGCGACCACGAACGACGGTAAGGGGCAGCGCAGCTACGGCTACGACGAGGGGAGTGAGCGGCGTGGGCTGCTGACGTCGATCGACGACTCCCAGGCCGGCCGGTTCACCGGCAGTTACGACGGCGCCGGTGACCTCACCGAGACGTGGCCCAACGGCATCGTGGTGACGGTGTCGACGGACGAGACCGGGGCCCGTACGGAGGTCACCTACGTCAAGCCCGGTTGCGGCAGCGCCGACTGCACCCTCTACCAGGAGTCGGTCGTCGCGTCCGCGCACAACCAGTGGCGGGAGCGGACCTCGTCGCTGTCCGAGCAGAGCTACGGCTACGACCAGGCCGGCCGGCTGACCTCGGTCGGGGACGTCGTGGGTGGCCAGTGCACCACCCGGGCGTACGCCTTCGGCGCCTCGTCGAACCGCAACACCGTGACCGAGTACGCCTCGGCGTCCGACGGCACCTGCCAGACCGCCACGGCGGCGGGCAGCCGCAGCTGGACGTACGACGGCGCCGACCGGGTGAACAGCGCCGGGTACGGCTACGACCCGCTGGGTCGGACCACCACCGTCCCCGCCGTCGACACGGAGAACCCGGCGGCGGGCGACGTGACCGTGACCTACCACGGCACGGATCTGGTGGACACGATCCGGCAGAACGGCCGGACCACGGACTACGCGCTGGACGTCACCGGTGAGCGGATCCGTTCGTGGACCGACAGCGGCACCGGGGGGACCGTCTCGGCGGTCAACCACTACGACGCCGACGGCGACACCCCGGCCTGGACGCAGGAGGCGGACGGCAGCTACACCCGGGTCGTCGGCGGCATCGCCGGGCTGGCGGGCGTCTTCGACAGCTCGAGCGGGGCTCTCGACTGGCAGGTGGCCAACCTGCACAGCGACCTGGTCGCCACCGTGCACGACACCGACCCGGGCTTGTCCAGCACCAACGATCTGCAGGAGTGGGGCACCCCCCGCACCGAGGCCGGGGCGGACGAGCCACGCTACGGCTGGCTCGGCGTCCACCAGCGGGCCACCGACGCCGGCTCGGGCGTGTTGCTGATGGGCGTACGCCTCTACAACACCCGTACGGGTCGGTTCCTGTCCGTGGACGCGCTCTACGGCGGCAGCGACAATCCCTACGAGTACTGCAAGGGCGACCCCGTCAACTGCAGTGACGTGTCCGGGTACGGGGTGGACGACTGCACCCGCAAGTGGTGGAAGCCGTGCGGTGTGGTGCACAACCGGAGCCGCTACTGGCTCCAGGTCGCGGACCACCCGGACGGTGGAGGTCGACGCGACTGGCTGCCGCCGGGTCGTGACTCGAACACCTGGAACTGCATGCCGGATGTCGACTCGTTCCGGTCGACGGATCACTCGATCTACTACCTCTGGCGGCGCAAGGCCGGCAGTTGGATCCGTATCCGTAATTCGGTCTGGGTATATTCCTGACCTTCATCGACAGGAGTGACGGGATGGGTGCGCGGCACATGGTTGGTCGACTCGGTCTGCCCGAGCCGCGCGCCCTCCCGGGCGCGCTGGCGTTGACTCTGGTGCTCGCCGCCCTGGTCGGGTCGCTCGCGGCCTGGGCCGGGTGGCAGACGGCGGAACCGCTTCCGAGCGACGAGCAGGCTGTGGCGGCCGCCGCCCGGGCCGTACCGGATCAGGCCGGCTACGAACTGCGACGTCGCGACGCGCTGTTCGTCTACGACTACGCCGGTGATGGCGGTGTGGAGCGGGCGGTCCGGGCGGTCGTCGGTGACGACGACTACGTGCCGGGCTACGTCGAGGTGACCCTGCCGGACCGGGGCAACGGGCCGGCGGGGGGTTGGGGCCGGTTGGCCGCGAATTTCCGCGCCGACGGGTGGACCGTCGACCGGTTGCCGTACAGCGACGATCTGGTCGCCACCCGGGACGATCAGGTGGCGACGGTCACCAGCGAGGTCCGCTACGACGATGCGGGCGAGGCGCAGGGCCGCTCACACGACGACCTGGTGATCCGGGTGCACCGCACCGAACCGGCGTCGGTGCCCTGGCTCACCGCGGCAGGTGCTCTGCTTGGTGCCGTGGTCGGTTGGCTGCTGGCCGGCTGGGGATATCGGCGGATGCGGAGCCGGGGCCCGGCAGCACGCAAGGCCGCGCTGCTCAGCAGGGCGGGACTGCTCCTGCTGCTGCCGGTCACGCTGGTGGTGCTGATCGAGATGGTCCGGGTGCCGCTGCTGTCGGGGGTGCAGCTTCCGCAACCGGCGTGGGACCCGTACATGCTGGTGTTCCTGCGGGTGCCGGCGCTGCTCGGGGCGGTGGCGCTGCTCGCGGCGGCGGCCCTGCTGGCCGGTCCGGACCGGGCGGCGGCGCGGGTTTCCGTTCGCTGACGGCAGCAGCACGACAGCCGCCCGGTGGCCGGAGTTCCGGCCACCGGGCGGCCCGGTCGAGTCGGGGTGCCGACGTCAGGCGGTGCGGGCCACCCCGACCGGGCAGCTCAGCCCGTTCGGCCCGTGGTTGCAGTAGCCGTTCGGGTTCTTCGTCGGCGCCAGGTACTGCTGGTGGTAGTCCTCGGCGAAGTAGTAGTCACCGAGCGGGGCGATCTCCGTGGTGATCTCGCCCTTGCCGGCCCGCGCCACGATCGGCGCGAACGCGTCCCGGGACGCCTCGGCGGTCTTCCGCTGCTCGTCGCTGGTCGTGTAGATAGCCGACCGGTACTGGGTGCCCACGTCGTTGCCCTGGCGCATGCCCTGGGTCGGGTCGTGGTTCTCCCAGAAGACCTTGAGCAGGTCCTCGTAGCTGATCGTCGACGGGTCGTAGACCACCTGGACGACCTCGGCGTGCCCGGTCATCCCGGAGCAGACCTCCTCGTAGGTCGGGTTCGTGGTGTAGCCACCGGCGTAACCGGCCGACGTGGTGATCACCCCCGGCAGGGTCCAGAACAGTCGCTCGGCGCCCCAGAAACATCCCATCCCGAAGACGGCGACCTGCGAGCCCTCGGGGAACGGGCCCTTGAGCGAGGACGGCAGCACCTCGTGCCGGTCGCCGATCGGCATGGCGATCGGGCGTCCGGGCAGCGCCTTGTCGGGGGTGGGCAGTTCGGCCTTCATGCGGCGAAGGAACACGGTGGGACTCCTCTCGTACCTCTCCCCGCGTGCAACACCACGGCGCCCCGCTTCCTTACCCGACCGGGTCCGGCTCAGGCGCGCCGTGTCGTCGGCCCGGCCCTCGCGCCCGGTTTCGTCCCCTGTCGAGGCATTCAGAGCGCGGCGCGGATCCGCTCGGCGTACGACGTGGCCTCGGCGTCGTCGGCGTAGCGGGTACGCGGCCAGAAGAAGCCGCGCAGGCCGTCGCCCTTCGTCCGGGGCACCACGTGGGTGTGCAGGTGCGGCACGGACTGCGACACCTTGTTGTTCATCGCCACGAAGGTGCCACCCGCCCCGAGCCCGGCCTCGACGGCCCGGGCCAGTCGCTGCACCAGCCCGAAGTAGTCGGCCAGTTCGTCGACGGGCAGGTCGGTGAGGGTGATCAGGTGCGTCCGGGGGACCACCAGGACGTGCCCCTTGAACACGGGCCGGGTGTCCAGGAACGCCACCCCGGCCGGCTCGTCGGCGACCCGGAACGCCGGCACGTCGCCGGCCACGATCCCGCAGAACACACAGTCGCTCATCCGGCCCAGGTTAGGCGCTCGACCGTCACGCCGCCCGGTGGCGGGCGCCGCTCGGGCGATCATGCCTGAACGGAGCGGGGTGTTAAGCGGGGGCCCCTGCTCTACCGAATGCGTTAACAGGGGGCCCCTCCTTGCACCTTGCCGGCGGTGGGTGCGGAGGGCGGACTAACGTCTGCGGAATGAGTCACGGCTTCGAGACGCTCGCGATCCACGCCGGCCAGGACCCGGAGGCCCGCACCGGCGCGGTGATCCCACCGATCTACCAGACCAGCACCTACGCCCAGGACGCCGTCGGCGCGCCCCGGCAGGGCTACGAGTACAGCCGTTCCGGCAACCCCACCCGGGACGCGCTCCAGGAGTGCCTCGCCGCGCTGGAGGGCGGGCCGGTGGGCCTCACCTTCGCCAGCGGCCTGGCCGCCGAGGACACCCTGCTGCGTACCGTGTGCAAGCCGGGTGACCACGTGGTGATCCCGGACGACGCGTACGGCGGCACCTACCGGCTCTTCGCCAGGGTGGCCGAGCGCTGGGGGCTGGAGTACACCCCGGCCAAGGTCTCCGACGTCGACGCGGTCCGGGCCGCCATCCGCCCGAACACGAAGATCGTCTGGATCGAGACGCCCACCAACCCGCTGCTCGGTATCGCCGACATCGCCGCGCTGGCCGCCGTCGCCCACGAGGCCGGCGCGCTGCTGGCGGTGGACAACACCTTCGCCTCGCCGTACCTCCAGCAGCCGATCGCGCACGGCGCCGACGTGGTGGTCCACTCCACCACCAAGTACGTGGGCGGTCACTCCGACGTGGTCGGTGGCGCCCTGATCGCCGCCGACAAGGGCCTCGGCGAGGAGCTGCGCTACCACCAGAACGCGATGGGCGCCGTGAACGGGCCCTTCGACGCCTGGCTCACCCTGCGCGGGATCAAGACCCTCGGCGTACGGATGGACCGGCACTGCGACAACGCCGAGCGGATCGCCGCGTACCTGGAGGGGCACGCCAAGGTGGCCCAGGTGATCTACCCGGGCCTGCCGTCGCACCCGGGTCACGAGGTGGCCGCCAAGCAGATGCGCCGCTTCGGCGGCATGATCTCCTTCCGTGCGGCCGGCGGCGAGGACCAGGCCGTCGAGGTCTGCAACCGGACCAAGCTGTTCGTGCTCGCCGAGTCCCTGGGCGGCGTGGAGTCCCTGATCGAGCACCCGGGCCGGATGACACACGCAAGTGCTGCCGGCTCGCCGCTTGAAGTTCCCGCCGATCTCGTGCGACTGTCTGTCGGCATCGAGACGGTCGACGACCTGCTCGCCGATCTGGAGCAGGCGCTGGGCTGACCGCGGGGGAGGGGAAGGGTGGCCGTGCGGGACATCATGCCGACCTGGGTGGGCGCTACCGCCAAGCAGATCGCCCGGGGCGTACGGCGGGGTGACGTCTCGGCCACCCAGGTCGTGGCCGACCACCTGGAACACATCTCCCGGGCCGACGTCGACCTCGCCGCGTTCCGTACGGTCCGCGGCGGGGAGGCGATCACCGAGGCGGAGAAGGTCGACGAGCAGGAGGACCTGGCGAACCTGCCGCTGGCCGGGGTTCCGGTCGCGGTCAAGGAGAACACCGCCGTCGCCGGGCTGCCCACCTGGAACGGGTCGGCGGCCTGCCGTACCCCGGTCGCGGAGGCCGACCACGAGGTGGTCCGGCGGCTGCGCGGCGCCGGCGCGGTGATCCTCGGCTCCACCCGGATGCCGGAGCTCGGCCTCTGGGCGGCCACCGACGACTCGTCGGCGGTCACCCGCAACCCGTGGGACCTCACCCGTACCCCCGGCGGCTCCTCCGGCGGTGCCGCCGCCGCGGTGGCCGCCGGCCTGGTGCCGATGGCGCACGGCAACGACGGCCTCGGCTCGATCCGCATCCCGGCCGCCTGCTGCGGCCTGGTCGGCCTGAAGCCAGGCCGGGGCGTCATCCCCTGCCAGTTGGGCGCGGAGGACTGGTTCGGCCTCACCGAGCACGGCGTGCTGACCGGCACGGTCGCCGACGCCGCGGTCGGCTTCCAGGTGCTGGCCGGCCGGCGGGTCGAGAAGCTGGTCCCGCCGCCGCGGCTGCGGGTCGGGGTGTCGCTCCGCTCGCCGGTCCGCGGGGTGCACCCGGACCAGCCCAACCGGGACGCGGTCACCGCCGCCGGCCGCCTGCTCGCCGCCGCCGGCCACGACACCGTGCCCGCCGACCCGGTCTACTCCACCTCGCTCGGCCTCCAGGGCATGGCGACCTGGTTCGCCGCGGCCGCCGCCGACGTCCGGGCCGCCGGCCTGGACCCGCGTACCCTCCAGCGGCGCAGCCGCCGGCACGTCGCGCTGGGGGAGTGGGCGCAGCGGCGCGGGTACGTCAGGCAGGCCGACCGGGACGCCTGGCGGGAACGCGCCATCGGCTTCTTCGCCGACCACTCGGTGGACCTGCTGCTCACCCCGGCGCTGGCCACCGCCCCGCCCGAGGCGGTCGCCTGGTCCGACCGCCCGTGGCGGGCCAACATGACGGTCAACGTCCGGTACGCCCCGTACGCGGCGCCGTGGAACGTGGCCGGTCTGCCGGCGATCGTGGTGCCGGTCGGCCGCCGTCCCGACGGTCTGCCGGTGGCCGCCCAGCTGATCGGGCCGCCCGGCTCGGAACTGCTGCTGCTCGGCGTCGCCGGGGAGTTCGAGATGCAGGCGCCCTGGCAGCGGCACGCCCCCGGCTACCCCCGGGCCGCCACCGGCTCGACCGCCACCGCCTGACCCCGCGTCCGGGCTGTCCGTGATCGCCGCGTCGCGGCAGGTGACGGCCGGCCCGACGGTGGCGTCGCCGCCGGACCGGCCGGTCCCGGATGGCACGATCGGGGCATGACGGAACTGGTCGGTCTCGCCGACGTACGGGCCGCGCGGGAACTGCTCGCCGGCGTCACCCGGACCACCCCGCTGGAGCCCTCGCGCCCGTTGAGCGCCGCGCTCGGCGGGCCGGTCTGGCTCAAGTGCGAGAACGTGCAGCGCGCCGGGTCGTACAAGGTGCGCGGCGCGTACGTCCGGATCTCCCGGCTCTCCGCCGACGAGCGGGCCCGCGGCGTGGTCGCGGCGAGCGCCGGCAACCACGCCCAGGGGGTCGCCCTGGCCGCCGGGCTGGTCGGCACCCACGCCACGGTCTTCATGCCGGTCAACGCGCCGCTGCCGAAGGTCGCCGCCACCAAGGGGTACGGCGCGCAGGTGGAGCTGGTCGGCGCGAACGTGGACGAGGCGCTGGTCGCCGCGCACACCTTCGCCGAGCGGACCGGGGCGGTGCTGATCCACCCGTTCGACCACCCCGACGTGATCGCCGGGCAGGGCACCGTGGCGCTGGAGATCCTGGAGCAGTGCCCGGAGGTGAAGACCATCGTCACCGGGGTCGGCGGCGGTGGCCTGATCTCCGGGATGGCGGTGGCGGCGAAGGCGCTGCGCCCCGACGTACGCGTGGTCGGGGTGCAGGCGGCCAGCGCCGCGGCCTTCCCGCCCTCGCTGGTCGCCGGCGAGCCGGTACGACTGCCGGCGTTCTCGACGATCGCCGACGGCATCGCGGTCGGCCGCCCGGGCGACATCACCTTCACCCACGTCCGCAAGCTGGTCGACGAGATCGTCACCGTCTCCGAGGAGGACATCTCCCGGGCGCTGCTGATGCTGCTGGAGCGGGGCAAGCAGGTGGTGGAGCCGGCCGGCGCGGTCGGGGTGGCCGCCCTGCTGGCCGGCATCGTGGCGGTGGAGACGCCGGTGGTGGCGGTGCTCTCCGGCGGCAACATCGACCCGCTGCTCATGCTCCGGGTGATCGAACACGGTCTCGCCGCTGCCGGCCGCTACCTGCGGGTCACCGTGCGCTGCACGGACCGCCCGGGGCAGCTCGCCTCCCTGCTCACCGAGATCGCCGAGCACCGGGCCAACGTGGTCGACGTCGAGCACCAGCGCGCCAACCCGCACCTGCGGCTGGGCGAGGTGGAGGTGGCGCTGTCGGTGGAGACCCGGGGCGTCGAGCACTCCGACACGCTGATCAGCGCGCTGCGGGCCAGCGGCTACCAGGTCTTCGCCGCCGAGGCCTGACCCGGCCCGCTGCCGGCCTCGGGGTGCGGCAGGCGGCCGGGTCCGGGGCGCGGGCCGGCCCGACCTGCCGCATCCCGGTCCGTTGAGATCCTCGGGGGCGGCGCCGGAAACGGCGTCCGCCCCGGCCGGGAACGGCCGGGGCGGACGGAGATCGCTCGGGTCCGACCGGCCTGTCAGCCCGGTCGGGGTCGAACCCGGCCGATCGGCGCGGGTCCGTGGTGGGTCGTCAGCCGGCGAAGGGCTCGAACTCGACCACGGTCACCTTGATGTCGGCGCCGCTGGGCGCCGTGTAGGTGCAGGTCTGGCCCGGCCGGCCACCGAGGATCGCCTTGCCCAGCGCGGACTCGGGGCTGTAGACGGTCAGCTCGGTGGTGGACGAGATCTCCCGGGAGCCGAGCAGGAACGTCTCGGTGTCCTCGGTGTCGTCGTCGAAGTAGATGGTGACCACCATGCCCGGTGCGACCGCGTCGGCGGTCGGGGCCTCGCCCACCTGCGCGGTGCGCAGCAGCTCCTTGAGGTAGAGGATCCGGCCCTCGGCCTTGCCCTGCTCCTCGCGCGCGGCGTGGTAGCCGCCGTTCTCGCGCAGGTCGCCCTCCTCGCGCCGGGCGTTGATCTCGGCGGCGATGGCCGGCCGGTTGGCGATCAGCTCGTCGAGCTCGGCCTGGAGGCGGTCGTACGCGTCCTGGGACAGCCAGGTGGCGGGCGCTCCGTTGTCTTTGGTGGACACCGGCGATCTCCTCGGTAGTGCGGACTGGCTGACAGGTGAATCTCCAACCCTACCAGTGCGAAACACCCCGGCGTGTCGTCGATCACCCGGCCCGGCCACCCCGGCGTACCTGCCGCTCAGGCCGCCGGTCGGCAGCGCAGCACCTCACCGATGAAGGGCCGGGCGGTGGTGGTCAGCCGGTGCCGCGTGGTCACCTGGGTGTCGCCCCCGGGCGCGGTCACCGTGACCTCCTCCTGGCCCACCTCGGCACCGTCGTGGTCCCGGGCCCGCAGCAGGCAGGTCGCCGTCCCGCCGGGCGGGAGGGTCACCCGGAACACCACCTGCACCCCGGTGTCCGTGATGTCGTCGTACGTGATCACCTGGGCGTCGTACGCCGGGTCGCCGTAGCGGCTGTAGAGCTGCGTGGCGGCCAGCACCAGCACGCCCAGCAGCGCCGCGGCCAGCAGGACGACGGTCAGCGGACGGCGGCGGCCCGACTCCCGGCGGCGGCCGTACCGCCCGGGCGGGAAAACCGGCGCCCCCGGGGGAACTGTGGCGTGCGTCTCGGTCACCGGCGGGTATCTCCTGGCGTTGTTGTCGGCGGCATCGGCAAGAATGGCTAGAGTCCATCTTCCCAGCCCGGTTCCGAGTCAAGGATGGCAGGTCAGCGGCAACGCCGGCCCGTCACATCGGCCGTCCAGGCGTCACGGGGGAAGAATCCGGCAGGTCAGCCGGCCGACCCGGACGGGCCGCCGGCAGGTAGGCACGAGGAGCGCCGAAGGTGGCAGAGCAACTGCGTCTCATGGCCGTGCACGCCCATCCCGACGACGAGTCGAGCAAGGGGGCGGCGACGATGGCGAAATACGTCGCCGAGGGCGTGGACGTCCTGGTCGTGACATGCACCGGCGGTGAGCGGGGCAGCGTCCTCAACCCCAAGATGGACCGGCCGGACGTCTGGGCCAACATCGCCGAGATCCGCCGGGCCGAGATGGACGCCGCCCGGGCGATCCTCGGTGTCGAGCAGGCCTGGCTGGGCTTCGTGGACTCCGGCCTCCCCGAGGGCGACCCGCTGCCGCCGCTGCCCGAGGGCTGCTTCGCCCTCCAGGACGTCGAGACGGCGGCCGGTCCGCTGGTTCGGCTGATGCGCCAGTTCCGGCCGCACGTGGTCACCACGTACGACGAGGAGGGTGGCTACCCGCACCCGGACCACATCATGACCCACAAGATCAGCGTGGCGGCCTTCGAGGCGGCCGGTGACCCGGAGCGCTTCCCGGAGCTCGGCGAGCCGTGGCAGCCGCTGAAGCTCTACTACGACATCGGCTTCTCCAAGGGCAAGATCATGGCCCTGCACGAGGGGATGCTCGCCGCCGGCCTCGAGTCGCCGTACGACGACTGGATCAAGCGCTGGGAGGACCGCCCCGACAAGGGACCGCGGATCACCACCCGGGTCGAGTGCGCGGACTACTTCCCCGTCCGCGACGACGCGCTGCGCGCCCACGCCACCCAGATCGACCCGGACGGCTTCTGGTTCCACGTGCCGATGGAGATGCAGCGCCGGGCCTGGCCCACCGAGGACTTCCAGCTCGCCCGTTCGGTGGTGGACAGCCCGCTGCCCGAGTCGGACCTCTTCGCCGGCGTGCGGGAGACGGCCCACGCCGGCTGACCGGGGCGGGAGCTACGCTGAAACCCCACCGCACATCGGAGAACCGCCATGCTGACCGCCGCCCAGGTGCTCGCGGAGAACAACTTCGGGGACACCCGCACGGGTGGTCTGGCCGGGCCGATGGGGCTGTTCCTCATCCTGCTCCTGGCCACCGCCACCGTCCTGCTGATCCGCAACATGAACTCGCGGCTGCGCCGGCTGCCCGACCGGTTCCCGGTCCAGGGCCGGCCGACCGGGCCGGACCGAGCCGACCTGGCGGCCACCGATCCGACGGACGGGACCACCGCGCAGGAATCCCCGACGAACGCCCCCAACGGCCACCAGCAGGGTCGGAACGGCTAGTCGGGGCGTGATTCACGTCGAACCCGGTCGTTGCCCCCTGTTGCGGCCACCGGGTTTGGCTTAGCCTTCCGCCGGGGGGACCGAAAGTTCCCGAGCCGTGCGCGGAAGGGGGCGCCGATGACCGGCACAGCTGCGGCCGCCCGGCGTGTCCTCCGGCGGCCGACGGTCGGAGGGGCTCGGTGACCTCCGACAGTGCCGGAGATCCGCCCGATCGGCTCCATCCGGGCGGCTCCCCGGCGCGCGTGCACCTGCTCACCGCCGCCGTCGCGCTGACCGCCCTGGCCGCCACGGCGGTCGGCTGGACCGTCCCGGTCACCCTGCCCCCGGGCGATCCGCTGCCCGCGTACGCCCGCTTCGGGATCGCGGTCGCGGCCTTCGCCCTCGCCCAGCTGGCCCGGCTGCGGTTCCGCACCGCGGCGGGGATGGTCAGCATCACCTGGGGCGAGGCGGCGCTGATCGTCTGTCTCTACCTCGTCCCCGCCGGCTGGCTGCCGACGGCGGCGCTGCTCGGCGCGGGCGCGGCCTGGACGGCGATGTCGCTGCTCGCCGACCGGCGACCGGCGGCGGAGATCGTGCGGATCACCGCCTCCCTGACCGCCGCCACCGCGCTCGCCGTGGCCGTCGCCACCGCGCTGGGCCGACCGCTGCTCGCCGCGCCCACCCCCGAGCTGGCCCTCGCCCTGACCGCCGGGTCGGTCACCTACCTGCTGGTCACCGCCTGGCTGGGCGGCGCCCAGATCGCGCTGCGGCACGGTACGCCGATCGTCCCGCCGCTGCTCGCGGCGGTCCGCGGCAAGCTGCTGATGTTCGTCGGCAACGTGGCGGTGGGGCTCGTCGTGGTGGCCCTGCTGGAGCTCGACCCCCGCTGGCTGCTGCTGCTCCCACCGCCGTTGTGGCTGCTCCAGCAGACCTACCGGCACCGGCTGCGGGCCGAGGAGGAACGCCGCACCTGGCGGACGTTCGCCGAGGCCACCGCCGCCCTCAACCAGCTCGACGAGCGGGGGGTCGCCGGCGCGGCGGCCACCGGCGCGCTGGGCCTGTTCGGCGCCGAGACGGTCGACGTGGACGTGGCCCGCCCGGACGGCAGCTGGTGGCGCTACCGGATGGACGCCGGCGGACGGCTGCGGGAACGGGAGATCGGCCCTCCGCCCGGCGGCGAGCCGGGGCCGCACGAGCTGGCCCGGTCGCTGACCGTCGGTGACACCACCGTCGGCCGGCTGCGGGTGCGCTTCCCCCGCTCGGCGCCACCCTGCGACCGGGAGCGGGACGCGTTGGCCGCCTTCGGTGACGCCCTCGCCGCCGCCCTGCACGACGCCGCCACCCACGCCGAGCTGCGGCTGGTCACCGCGCAGTCGTCGTACGACGCGGTGCACGATCCGCTGACCGGGCTGGTCAACCGGGCCGCCATGCTCGGCCGGGGCGTCCAGGCGCTGCGGCAGCTCGCCCACGACCAGCCCGTCGCCCTGCTGCTGCTGGACATCAACCAGTTCAAGGAGGTCAACGACACGCTGGGGCACTCGGCCGGCGACCAGCTGCTCCGGCTGACCGCCAACCGGCTGGGCGCCCTCGCCCACCCCTCGGACCTGCTCGGCCGGCTCGGCGGGGACGAGTTCGCCCTGCTCATGACCTCGGTCCCGGTGATCGGCGACCGGGCCGCCCCGATGGCGTACGCGCTGCGCACCGCCCGGGAGATCGCCGAGCGGCTGGCCGCCCCGACCGAGGTGGCCGGGGTGCGGATGTCCGTCGAGGTCTCCGTCGGGGTGGTGGTCGCCGACGCGGGCACCGCCGACCTGACCGAGCTGCTGCGCCGGGCCGACATCGCGATGTACCAGGCCAAGGAGGGCGGCGGCAGCGTAGCCGTGTACGACAGCGCCCGGGACGACGCGAGCACCGACCAGCTCGCCCTGCTGGCCGAGCTGCGCGAGGCGCTGGCCGCCGACGACCAGCTGGTGCTGGCCCTGCAACCCGCCGTCGACCTGGCCACCGGCGCGCCGACCGGCGTGGAGGCGCTGATCCGGTGGCGGCACCCGCGGCGCGGCTGGCTCGGCCCGTCCGAGTTCATCCGCCCGGTGGAGAACAGCGAACAGCTCGGCACCTTCACCCGGTACGTGCTGGACAAGGCGCTCGCCGTCGCCGCGGACTGGGCCCGGCAGGGGCTGGACGTGCCGATCTCGGTGAACCTGTCGGCGCGCAGCCTGCTCGACCCGGCGCTGCCCGACGAGATCGGTGACGCGCTGCGCCGGCACAAGGTCCCGCCGCGCCGGCTGGTCCTGGAGATCACCGAGACCGTGGTGATGAGTGAGCTGGAGGTGATCGACGAGGTGCTCGCCACGCTCCGGTCGATGGGCGTGCAACTGGCCGTGGACGACTTCGGCACCGGCTTCTCCTCGCTGACCTTCCTGACCCGGATCGCCGTCGACGAGCTGAAGGTGGACCGGTCCTTCGTGATCCGGATGGCGGAGTCGCCGGAGGCGGCGGCGATCGTGCGTACCACCGTGGGGCTCGCCCACGAACTGGGGTTGCGGGTGGTGGCCGAGGGCGTGGAGACTGCCGAGCAGCGGCTCACCCTGGCCGAGCTGGGCTGCACCGCCGCCCAGGGCTACCACTTCTTCAAGCCGATGCCGGCGGACAAGATCGGCGCGGTGCTCGGCACGCTGCGCGACTCGGCCGAGTCGAACGTCTTCCCGCTGCGCGCCGACGGCGCCTCCTGACCACCCCGGCGTCCGACCGGCGGCGTCCGGAGCCGCTGGATATGGTCGTCGGGTGAACCGACTCACCGACGCCACCTCGCCGTACCTCCTCCAGCACGCGGACAACCCGGTCGACTGGTGGCCGTGGTGCGCGGAGGCCTTCGCCGAGGCGAAGCGCCGGGACGTGCCGGTGCTCATCTCGGTCGGCTACGCGGCCTGCCACTGGTGCCACGTGATGGCCCACGAGTCGTTCGAGAACGAGCAGGTCGGCGCCCTGATGAACGACGACTTCGTCTCGATCAAGGTGGACCGGGAGGAACGCCCGGACGTCGACGCGGTCTACATGACGGCGACGCAGGCGATGACCGGGCAGGGCGGCTGGCCGATGACCGTCTTCGCCACCCCGGACGGCACGCCGTTCTTCTGCGGGACGTACTTCCCCCGGGCGAACTTCGTCCGGCTGCTGGAGTCGGTCGCCGCCGCCTGGCGCGACCAGCGGGAGGCGGTGCTGAAGCAGGGCGCCGCGGTGGTCGAGGCGATCGGCGGCGCCCAGGCCGTCGGCGGCCCCACCGCCCCGCTCACCGTCGAGCTGCTCGACGCCGCCGCCGACCAGCTCGCCGAGGAGTACGACGAGCGCAACGGCGGCTTCGGTGGCGCGCCGAAGTTCCCGCCGCACATGAACCTGCTCTTCCTGCTCCGCCACCACCAGCGCACCGGCTCGGCGCGCAGCCTGGAGATCGTCCGGCACACCTGCGAGGCGATGGCCCGCGGCGGCATCTACGACCAGCTGGCCGCCGGCTTCGCCCGGTACTCGGTGGACGGGCACTGGACGGTGCCGCACTTCGAGAAGATGCTCTACGACAACGCCCTGCTGCTGCGGGTCTACACCCAGCTGTGGCGGCTCACCGGCGACCGGCTGGCCCGGCGGGTGGCCCGGGACGTCGCCCGGTTCCTCGCCGACGAGCTGCACCGGCCGCAGGACGGCTTCGCCTCGGCGCTGGACGCCGACACCGAGGGCGTCGAGGGGCTCACCTACTCGTGGACCCCGGCCCAGCTGGTCGAGGCGCTGGGCGAGGAGGACGGCCGCTGGGCCGCCGACCTGTTCGAGGTCACCGAGTCCGGCACCTTTGAGCACGGCACCAGCGTGCTCAGGTTGGCCCGGGACGTCGACGACGCCCACGCCGCGGTGCGGGCCCGCTGGCAGGAGATCGTCGGACGGCTGCTGGTGGCCCGGGACACCCGCCCCCAGCCGGCCCGCGACGACAAGGTGGTGGCCGCCTGGAACGGCCTGGCGATCACCGCCCTCGCCGAGTTCCTCCAGGTCGCCGCGCTCTACGAGGACCCGGAGGCGGAGGACGCCAACCTGATGGACGGCGTGACCATCGTCGCCGACGGGGCGATGCGGGACACCGCCGAGCACCTGGCCCGGGTGCACCTGGTCGACGGGCGGTTGCGCCGGGCCTCCCGGCACGGGCAGGTCGGCGAGCCGGCCGGTGTGCTGGAGGACTACGGCTGCGTGGCCGAGGCGTTCTGCGCCCTGCACCAGCTCACCGGCGAGGGCCGCTGGTTGGAGCTGGCCGGGCAGCTGCTGGAGACGGCGCTGGCCCGGTTCGCCGCCCCGGACGGCGGCTTCTACGACACCGCCGACGACGCCGAGCGGCTGGTGGCCCGCCCCGCCGACCCGACCGACAACGCCACCCCGTCCGGTCGCTCGGCGATCGTGGCGGCGCTGGTGGCGTACGCGGCGCTGACCGGGGAGACCCGCTACCGGGAGGCGGCCGAGCGGGCGCTGTCCACCGTCGCTCCGCTGGTCGGGCGGCACGCCCGGTTCACCGGGTACGCGGCGACCGTCGGCGAGGCGCTGCTCTCCGGCCCGTACGAGATCGCGGTGGTCACCGACGCCCCGGCCGACGACCCGCTGGTCGCCGCGGCCCGCCGGTACGCCCCGCCCGGCGCGGTCGTGGTGGCGGGCGCCCCGGACCAGCCCGGCGTGCCGCTGCTGGCCGACCGGCCGCTGGTCGACGGGCGACCCACCGCGTACGTCTGCCGGGGGTTCGTCTGCCAGCGGCCGGTGACCTCGGTCGAGGACCTGGTCGCCCAGCTCTCCTGACCCGCGACGCGGCCGTCCCGACCCGCGGACCTCGCGGCCGGGGCGGCAGGCGGCCCGGATAGGCTGACGGCGCTATGGACTCCCGTACCGGTCTACCCGTCGTCGGCATGGTGGGCGGCGGCCAGTTGGCCCGGATGACCCACCAGGCCGCCATCGCCCTCGGCCAGTCACTGCACGTGCTGGCGGTCGCCCCCGACGACGGCGCGGCGCTGGTCGCCGCGGACGTCCAGTACGGCGACCACACCGACCTCACCGCCCTGCGCACCTTCGCCAAGGGCTGCGACGTGGTCACCTTCGACCACGAGCACGTTCCCACCGGGCACATCCGCGCCCTGGAGGCGGAGGGCGTGAAGCTCTTCCCACCGGCTGACGCGCTGCTGCACGCCCAGGACAAGCGGGTCATGCGCGAACGCCTCGGCGAGCTGGGCGCCCCGAACCCGGCCTGGCGGCCGGTGGCCGAGCCGGCCGACCTGGTCGCCTTCGGCGACGAGCGGGGCTGGCCGGTGGTGCTCAAGGCGGCCCGGGGCGGCTATGACGGCCGGGGCGTCTGGATGGTGGACGACGCGACGCAGGCCGCCGAGCTGGCCGCGACGCTGATCGCCGGGGGCACCCCGCTGATCGTCGAGGAGCGGGTGGCGCTGCGCCGCGAGCTGGCCGTGCAGGTCGCCCGTTCGCCGTTCGGCCAGGTCGCCGCGTACCCGGTGGTGGAGACGGTGCAGCGCGACGGCATCTGCGTGGAGGTCCTGGCGCCCGCGCCCGGCCTGCCCGAGGAGCTGGCCGTGGCCGCGCAGCAGCTCGCCATCGACCTGGCCACCGCGCTCGGCGTGGTCGGCCTGCTCGCCGTCGAGCTCTTCGAGACGCCGGCCGGGCTGGTCGTCAACGAGCTGGCCATGCGCCCGCACAACTCCGGGCACTGGACCATCGAGGGGGCGCGTACCTCCCAGTTCGAGCAGCACCTGCGGGCGGTGCTCGACTACCCGATGGGGGACACCTCGCTCACCGCCCCGGTGGTGGTGATGGCGAACGTCCTCGGCGGCGAGCCGGGCGGGATCTCCATCGACGAGCGGCTGCACCACCTGTTCGCCGCCGAGCCGGGCGCCAAGGTCCACCTGTACGGCAAGCAGGTCCGCCCCGGGCGGAAGATCGGGCACGTCACGGTGCTCGGCGACGACCTGGACGACGTACGCGCCCGGGCGGCCCGCGCCGCCCGCTGGCTTCAGGAGGGGCACGAGTGAACGACCTCGCTGGCACGGACGAGGGACGGTCCGGTGCGCCCGCCGTCGGCCTGATCATGGGCAGCGACTCGGACTGGCCGACCATGCGCGCCGCGGCCGCCGCGCTGGACGAGTTCGGCGTCTCCTACGAGGTCCAGGTGATCTCCGCGCACCGGACTCCGGTCAAGATGATCGAATACGGTCGCGCCGCCGCCGGTCGTGGCCTGAAGGTGATCATCGCGGGGGCCGGCGGGGCCGCCGCGCTCCCCGGCATGGTCGCCTCGGTGACCCCGCTGCCGGTGATCGGCGTTCCGGTGCCGCTGAAGCACCTGGACGGCATGGACTCCCTGCTCTCCATCGTGCAGATGCCGGCCGGCGTGCCGGTCGCCACGGTCTCCATCGGCAACGCCCGCAACGCCGGCCTGCTCGCGGTCCGCATGCTCGGTGTGGCCGACCCGGAGCTGCTGGACCGGATGGCGGCGTACCAGGCGGACCTGGAGGAACTGGTCGCCGAGAAGGACGCCGCGCTGCGCGCCTCGCTGACCTGACCGGCTGGCCGCCCGCCGCCCGCCGCCTGCCGCGGCGATGGCATCCCCGCCTGCGGCTGTGACGGATGATCCCGCCCGGCGAGTACACCAGCACTCAGCGTGAGGAGCTTTGGCCGGCGGGTTCTGATCACGGAGCGTTGTCGGCCGCTCTCGTGCTGCGCATGTCCGGCCCTCCCTTTGCTCTGCTGCCACCCGCGCAACACCGCGCTGAGCTGCCGCTTCTGCCGTCGGCGGGGATGCCGTCGGGCCCACCCGTCGCAGCTGTCGGTGATCGTTGCGTGGGCGGCAGCAGAGCAAAGGCGCGGAGAAGTTGGGGCAGACTCCTCCACTGAGACACTCAGAGTGACCAGAGTGGTCGTGCGGGTGGGCGGCGACGGCCACCCAGTGCGGACAAGCCAGGGCGGCGGTGGGTGGGTCAGCGGACGGGGATGGGTCAGCGCATGCCGCGCAGTGCGGTCTGGAGTCGTTCCTGGGCCCGGCGGCGCCGTTCGTTGCTCGCCCCGAGCACCAGCAGCAGCAACCCGACGGGGATCATCACCAGCCACGGGCCGAGGCTGAACAAGGCGTGCACCGCGGCGATCGCGGTGACCGTGGCGCCGACGATCACCGGGGCCTGCTGCCGGCTGGTGGAGCCGAAGATCAGCACGGCCACCGCGCCGAGCAGCAGCAGCACCTGCCGCAGCATGCTCGAGTCGGTGGCCAGCACGATGGCCAGGGTCGGCACGAACGCGGTGACCAGCGCCGGCCCGTACGCCACCCAGCTGCTCAGGTCGGGGCGGTGCCGCAGTTCCAGGATCCCGACCAGCAGGGCGAGCGCCGCGAACGGCAGCGTGTACGCCTCGGGCAGCGCCACGTCGGCGACCCGCATGAGGATCCACCAGGCGCCGATCTCGCAGGCCACCACCGACCAGAACAGGATCCGCCGTTCCGCCGGCCGCCGGTCGGGCCGGGTGGCCGCCACGCCGAGCACCGCGCCCCAGGCGGCCAGCAGTGCGGCGACGTGCCGGGGCGAGTCGAAGGCGAGCGCCAGGGCGATGAGCGCCGCGGCGTAGCCGCTCCACTCGACGGTGGCCGCCTCCCGCTGCGCCTCGGGGCGGCGCAACCGGGGCAGGGTCGCCGCGAACACCTGGAGGGCGGCGCCCACCGCCAGCACCCCGAACGCCGACCAGACCGCCGCCAGGCCGGCCACCAGGCCGAGGGTGAGCACGAAGAGCTGGGCCATCAGCGAGGCGAAGAGCCAGCCCAGGATCCGGGCCCGCTGGGTGGTGCCGAAGAGCGCGGCGACCGTGCCCACTCCCACCGCGCCGCCGAGGGTGAACAGGGTCAGCTCCCGGGTGGCGAGGCTGCCGGCCAGCCCGGCGCCACCGGCGGCCAGCCCGATCACGAAGACCAGCACCCGGGCCAGTCGCAGCGAGCGGGCCGGCTCGACCAGCGGGGGCGGCAGGGTCAGCGCCAGCCCCAGCATGGCGAGGGTGAACACGGCCAGCCCGGCCAGGGCGCTCTCCGGCCAGCCGTGGCCCAGCGCGATCGGGGTGATCAGCATGGTCACCGCCGCGCCGGGCAGCACCACGGGGACCGCCCGGGACCGCCGGCCCCCGCTGAACCCGGTGGCCGCCAGCGCGGCGGTGATCGTCAGCAGCAGCGCGGTCAGCACGTGCACGGCACCGACCGCCCCGGCCGGCGGGGTGAGCAGCTCCGGCGGTGGCCCCTGCCAGACCCGGGTGAGGCAGCGATAGGGCTCGACCAGCGCGACCACCAGGGCCGGGGCGATCGAGGCCAACGCCAGCAGGGTCGGCGCCACTGCCGCGGCGAGCGCACCGGCGGCCGGGCTGACCCGCCATCGCCGGGCGCTGCCGTCGTCGGGCAGCCGGCGCAGGGCGCCGTCCCAGAGCACCGACCAGCGGCGCACCGGGTGGGCCGAGCCCGCGGGCGGTTCGGTGGCACCTCGGATCAGCTCGGCGAGCACCCCGAGCAGGGCCGCGGCCGCGGCGTACACGCCGGCGGGCAGGCCGGTGAAGATGGCGGCGACCGCGCTGATCGTGGTGCCGCCGACCACCCCGACGCTGGCGTACGGCAGGTACTGCGGGACCCGGCGGCGGGCCGCCGCCACGGCGGCCAGGGCGAGGCTGGACGCGGCGAGGGCCGCGGTCAGCACCACCTCGGCCGGCCGGCCGAACTCGGCCGCCAGGGCCGAAACGGCGCCCGGGAAGGCGAGGACCGCGGCAGTGGTGGCCGCCCCGCCGACCTGCACCAGGTGCGGGGGCATCCCCTCGGACTCGACGTCCTCGACCAGCGGGACGGCCGAGGAGCGGGCCAGCGCCGCCACCACCGCGCCGATCAGCGCGATGCTGCCCAGGGCCAGGGCGGTGGTCCACGGCCGGACCAGGCCGGTGCCCGCCGCGTGCAGGGCGACCGCGCCGGCCACCACGGCCCGGGACAGCCCGGCTCGGGGGTCGCCCGAGGCGGCCGCGGCGACGCCGAACGCGGTGGCCACCGCGGCGCCGACCAGCACCGGCGACCACCAGGGCAGGTCGAACGCGGCCGGCGCGCCGATGGTGGCGAGCACGGCGGCCACCCCGGCGACGTCGTACCGCCACGGGGACGGCAGCAGGATGCCGGCGGTGACGGCCAGCAGCGCCAACGCCACCGGGGCCTGCCAGGTGGCGCCCCCGGTCGGCGCGGCCGGCCAGCCGGACAGGTCGCCGGCCCAGATCGGCCCGGGAGTGGCCAGCACGCCGAGGCCACCGCGCAGCGCGGACCAGCCTGCGATCAGGCCGATCAGCACGCCGCCGACCACGATGCCGACGACCGGACCGCGCCGCCACTCCTCCGGCAGCGCCCGGGCGGCGACGCCCACCAGCAGGACCAGCGCGGCGGCGACCGCCAACTGCCCGCCGGGGGTGAGCACGGCCGCGACCCGGACCAGGGTGGCGATCAGGGCGGTGGTGGCCGCGGCGGCCGCCAGGTCGGCGCCGTCCAGCACCAGGTCGGAGCGGCGGCCGGCGTCGATCGACGGGGCGAAGACGAGCAGCACCGCCGCGATCAGCACCAGGACGCCCACCCAGGCGTCGGCGACCGTGGCCCCCGGGGCGCCGAACGCCGCCGCGGTGACGGCGAGCGCGCCCAGCGCGGTGCCCACCGTCAACGGGGGACTGACGTGCCGCTGGGACACCTGGACCAGCGCGGCGTACCCGAGGGTGGCGCAGGCGGCGAGGAAGCCGGCCGCGAGGATCGGGACGGTCACCTCCCGCAGGCTGGCCGGGGTTGGCGTCGGGTCGACCGGCGCGGTGGCGGCCACGAACGCGGCCACGGCGCCCGGCAGGGCGAACGCCGCCCCGCCGGCCGCCCAGCCGGACAGGGTGTCCGCCCCGACCGGGGCGATCCGGACTCGGGGGGCGAGCGCCACCAGGATCCCGGCGACGAAGAGGACCAGCAGCACGGCGCAGGTCAGCGCCGGCCGGGCCAGGCCGGCCCCGGCGCCGATCAGCCCCACCCCGGCGGCGGCCAGGGCGTGCGCCCGCGCGGACCGGGTGGTCGGGGCGGAGAGGCCGGCCAGGCCGATGCCGACCGCGGCCAGCACCATCGGCCACGGGGCGGCCGCCCAGCCGAGGCCGAACGACGCCGGCACGGCGAGCGCGGTCAGCGCGGCGCCGACCACCGCGAACTCGCGCCGGACCTCCGGTGGCAGGGCGAGCACCGCGGCGACGGTGAGCAGGAAGGCGCTGGCGGCGAGCTGCCAGGCGGCCGGCCCGACCGCCGAGGCCAGCTCCGCCGGGTAGCGGTCCAGGTCCGCCGCCCAGGGAGGCAGCGCGGCGCGTACCGGGGCGAGGCCGGCGCGCAGCGCGCCGCCGGCGACCACCAGACCGGCGACCGTCAACGCGGCGGCCGAGGCCAGCTGGGGACCCCGCCGGGCCGCCGCGGGCAGCGCCCGCACGGCCAGGCCGACCAGGGTGATGACGGCGGCGATCAGGACCAGGGCGCGCCCGGGCAGGGCCACCGAGGCGACCCGGCCCAGGGCGCCGATCACGGCGAGCGTGACGATGCCGGCCCCGACGTCGGGCAGCGGCGGCCGGCCGACGGTGACCGTCCCGGCCAGCGCCACCGCCGCGGCCAGCAGCAGGACCACGGCGGCGCCGACGGCGACCGGCACGGTGGTCGCCCGCAGCAGCGCGGTGACCGCGTACGCCAACGCCACCGCCACCGCGGCGCCGTGCAGCAGCAGGGTCAGCTCGCGCAGCCAGGGCACCGGTCGGGCCGGCTGCGCCGACGAGGGTGTGGCCGACTGCGGGGAGAGGACCTCGCCGGCCTCCTCCGGGGCGCCCTCCGGGCGGCCGGCGCCGTCGCGCTGCCGGGGGGTGGTCGGGGGGTCGGCGGTCGGGGCGGGCTCGGTGGGCAGGTCCCGCCGGACCGGCCGCTCCGTCATCAGCCCGCTGCGCGCCAGCGCCAGGTCCAGCACCGCCACCACGGTCAGCACCAGCGCCCAGCCGGCCGGCCCGGTGATCCGCTCGTACGCGAGCAGTGGCAGCACCGGCTGGGCGGCGAGCACGGCGGCGAACCGGGGTGCCCGCAGGCCGGTGGAGAGGGCGTACCCGGTGCCCACCACGGCGGTGACCGCGAAGATCGACCCGGCGAAGACGGCGCCCGAGGCGCCCCCGCCGCCGATCCGGTCGACGGCCCAGAGCGCGTACCCGGCCAGCGGCACCAGCAGCAGGCCGACCGCGGAGATGGTCTCGGCGGTGGAGGTCAGTCCCCGACGGGCCAGCGCCGGTGGGGCGAGCAGGAGCAGCACCGTGGCGACGAGCAGCACCCCGAGCCGGGCCAGCGCGTCCATCGAGCTGGTGGCGACGGCGGCGAAGACCACGGCGGCCACGCCGAGCAGCAGCGCGCCCAGACCGAGGGGGATGTTCTGCACCTCGCGGGAGGAGGCCTCCGGCGGGTGCTCGGGGTTGTCGGCGTCGAGCCAGCGCGCCGCGCCGGGCGGCGGCGGGGGTGGCGGCTCCGGCGGCCCGGGCGGGGTGCCCTGTCGGGGCACCCGGGGTGGCGCCCCGGTGGCGGCGGTCGGCGGTCGCCGGCCGGGCCGGCGGCGCAGCACCCGGCGTGGCCGGGTGGCCTGCTTGAGCCGTTCCTCACCGGCGTGCGCGAGGATGTCCCGCTGGAAGAGGGCGGCCTGCATCTTGGCGGCGATCTGCCGCTGCTCCTTGGCGATCTCGGCGTCGCGCGCCTTCATCTCCGCGATCGAGCGCTCGATCTCCGCCAGGTGCTCGCCCCACTGTGGCTGGTGGGCGCCGCAGTGCGGGCAGGTGGCGGCAGGTTTGATCTGCCGGCCGCACGAGGAGCACTGAAAGGTCTGCACGACACCCCTCCACCCGGCTGGACCGCACTGTGGACTTCCACTGTCGCAGCATGCCCAAAGCCGGCGCGGATTTCGACCGTTGGCACCGCCTCGGTGGCAACAAAAACATCGACGGCCGGCCGCGGGGAGTTCCGCGGCCGGCCGTCACGCCGGTGGAGGGCCTTCGTCAGGGGCGGCCCATGCCCCGGTAGTCCCAGCCGGCCTGGGTCCAGAGGGTGGCGTCGAGGCAGTTGCGACCGTCGACGACCCGGCGGCCGGCGGCCAGCTCGCCGAGGGCGACCGGGTCGGCGTTGCGGAAGTCGGCCCACTCGGTGAGCACGCAGACCAGGTCGGCGCCGGTCACCGCGTCGGCCATGCTGGTCTCGTAGTTCAGCTCCGGCATCGCCCGGCGGGCGTTCTCGGCGCCCTGCGGGTCGTAGACGTGCACGTCGGCGCCGGCCTTGTGCAGCAGCCCGGCCACGGCGAGCGCCGGGGCGTCGCGTACGTCGTCGGTGTTGGGCTTGAAGGTCGCGCCGAGCACGGCGATCCGGGTGCCGGAGAAGTCCGGCCCGGCCGGGCCGGAGCGGCGGCCGAGCAGGTCGGCGGAGAGCTGGAGCACCCGGGTACGCCGGCGCAGGTTGATCAGGTCGACCTCGTGCAGGAAGCGCAGCGCCTCGCCGGCGCCCAGCTCCTGCGCCCGGGCCTGGAAGGCGCGGATGTCCTTGGGCAGGCAGGCGCCGCCGAAGCCGAGGCCGGCCTGGAGGAACCGGTTGCCGATCCGCGGGTCGTACCCGATGGCCCGGGCCAGCTGGGTGACGTCGCCGCCGGCGGCCTCGCAGACCTCGGCCATCGCGTTGATGAAGGAGATCTTGGTGGCGAGGAAGGCGTTCGCGGCGACCTTGACCAGCTCGGCGGTGGCGAAGTCGGTGACCACCAGCGGGACCTCGCGGTCCTCGGTGGCGGCCAGGTCGAAGACGCCCTTGTGGGCGGCGTAGAGCATGCCGTTGGCCCACTCGCTCTTGACGCCGACCACGATCCGGTTGGGCCGCAGCACGTCGTCGACGGCGAAGCCCTCCTGGAGGAACTCGGGGCTCCATGCCACCTCGACGCCCAGGTCGGAGGGGGTGTGCTTGCCGACCAGCTGCTCCACCCACTCGGCGGTGCCGACCGGGACGGTGGACTTGCCGACGATGAGCGACTTGCGGGTCAGGTGCTGGGCCAGGCCGGTCACCGACGCCTCGACGTACGACAGGTCGGCGCCCATGCCGTCGGCCCGCTGCGGGGTGCCGACGCAGATGAAGTGGACGTCGCCGAAGTCGGCGGTCTCGGCGATGTCGGTGCTGAACCGCAGCCGCCCGGCGGCGAGGTTACGCCGCAGCAGCTCGTCCAGGCCCGGCTCGTGGATCGGCACCTCGCCGGAGTTGAGCTTGGCGATCTTGTCGGCGTCGACGTCGAAGCCGAGCACCTCGTAGCCGAGCTCGGCATAGCAGATGGCGTACGTCGCGCCGAGGTAACCGGTGCCGAGGAAGGTCACCCGGGGCCGCGCCGCGCCGGACGGCGGGCTCACTGCGGCGATGGGCGGCACCGGCTGGCTGTTCGGGTACGGGATCGTCACGCCTGTCTTCTCCGCTCGCGCTGGCGGCGCCTCGTCGCGTCGCAATCGGCCCCGGTGTCTGGCTGGACACCGAGGGGGATTCCTGTCCTTTTGAAGATCGCCGCTCGACTTCGACGCCTATCATGCACGAGCCTACGCGGCGGTAAGGGTCACCTGAACGGTGGTCGCTATCCTTCACTCTGCGCGGTCAGCGGTCAGGCGACGCTTCAGACTGCGCATGATAGCGGTGAAGGGGAGGGGCCACATGGCCGCAGAGGAGTCGTTCGACGTCTACCGGTTGCCCGAGGAGCACGATGCGATCCGGGAGGCGGTCCGTGAGGTCTGCGAGGCGAAGGTGGCCCCGAACGCCGCCGAGGCCGACGAGACCGGCGAGTTCCCCAAGGCGTCCTACGACGCCCTGCGGGCCGCGGACTTCCACGCGCCGCACATCCCGGTCGAGTACGGCGGTGCCGGGGCGGATGCCCTGGCCACGGCCATCGTGATCGAGGAGGTGGCGCGGGCCTGCGCCTCCTCCTCGCTGATCCCGGCGGTGAACAAGCTGGGCACCATGCCGCTGATCCTGGCCGGGTCGGAGGAGCTGAAGCGGAAGTACCTGACCCCGGTGGCCTCCGGTGACGCGATGTTCTCGTACTGCCTCTCCGAGCCGGAGGCGGGCAGCGACGCCGTCTCGATGACCACCAGGGCGGTCCGCGACGGCGACCACTGGGTGCTCAACGGCGTGAAGCGGTGGATCACCAACGCCGGCGTGTCGGAGTACTACACCGTCTTCGCTGTGACCGATCCCACAGCCCGGTCGAAGGGCATCTCGGCCTTCGTGGTCGAGAAGTCCGACCCGGGGGTCAGCTTCGGCGCCCCGGAGAAGAAGCTCGGCATCAAGGGCTCGCCGACCCGCGAGGTCTACTTCGACAACGTGCGGATCCCGGCCGACCGGATGATCGGCGCCGAGGGGACCGGCTTCGCCACCGCGATGAAGACCCTGGACCACACCCGGGTCACCATCGCCGCGCAGGCGCTCGGCATCGCCCAGGGCGCGCTGGACTACGCCAAGGGGTACGTCAAGGAGCGCAAGCAGTTCGGCAAGGCGGTCGCCGACTTCCAGGGCATCCAGTTCATGCTCGCCGACATGGGCATGAAGCTGGAGGCGGCGCGGCAGCTGACGTACGCGGCGGCCGGCAAGTCGGAGCGCGGCGACGCCGACCTGACGTACTTCGGCGCGGCGGCGAAGTGCTTCGCCTCGGACGCCGCCATGGAGATCACCACCGACGCGGTGCAGCTGCTCGGCGGCTACGGCTACACCCGTGACTACCCGGTCGAGCGGATGATGCGGGACGCCAAGATCACTCAGATCTACGAGGGCACCAACCAGGTGCAGCGCATCGTCATGGCGCGTCAGCTGCTGAAGGGCTGATCGGGACCTGGCGTGGATCACCCCGGGCCAGGGTGATCCACGCCAGGTGCGGCGTCAGCAGTACAGGTTGCCGCCGGCGGGGACCCCGAGGATCTGGGTGAACCGCTGGTAGGCGTCGACCCGGCTCTGGACCTGGCCCGGGTTGGCGCCGTTGCACTCGAGGCTGCCGTTGATGGTGCGGATGGTCTCGCCGAACCCGGCGCTGTTGACCATCGCGTCGTGGCCGGTCATCCGACCCGCGCCGGTCGAGGTCATCCAGAACCACAGGCCGGTCTTCCACGCCACGGCGCTGTCGTTCTGCACCAGCCAGGGGTTGCCCAGCAGGTTGAGGCCCAGGGCGTCGCCGGCGGCCTTGTAGTTGAAGTTCCACGACAGCTGGAGCGGACCACGCCCGTAGTAGGCGGCCTGTCCGGCCGGGCACCCGTACGGCTGGCCCCAGTCGCAGTAGTTCGGGTAGTTGGCGGTGTTCAGCTCGACGACGTACATCAGGCCGCCGGTCTCGTGGTTGACGTTGGCCAGGAACGCGGCCGCCTCCTGCCGGCGTACGGTGTCGCTGCCGCTCGTGGTGAACTGCGGGTACGCGCTCATCGCCGCCACCAGCCCGCTGTAGCTGTAGAACCCGTTGCGGTTGGGGAACATCTGGTTGAACTGCGTCTCGCTCACCACGAAGCCCCCGGGCGCGGGCGGGGTGCTGCCGCCGGGGACGTTCCACTTCTGGTTGGCGCCGCCGGTGCAGGTCCAGATCTGGGTCACGGTGAGGTCCGCCGACGACGCCCCGGTGAGGTCGAGGCACTTGTTGGCGTGCGGATTCACCAGGTCCCGGCTGCCGGTGTGGACCCACTGCTGCGCGGACGTGCCGTTGCAGTCCCACAACTGGACCTTCGTCCCGTCCGTGGTCCCGGCGCCCGCCACGTCCATGCACTTCCCGGCGGTGCGGATGGTGCCGTCGCCCGGGAGCGTCCACTGCTGGGTGGGGTCGCCGACGCACGAGTACAGGTCGATCGCCGTGCCGTTGGCGGTCCTGCCGCCCGCGGCGCCGATGCACTTGCCGGCCAGCCCGGTGATCGGACCGGTGGCGGCGGCCGAGGCCGGCTGCCCCGTCGCGGTCACCACACCGCACGTCGTGGCCAGGACGGCCAGTGCGGCCCAGGTCCGGAGTCGTGGGCGGCCGTTGGTCGGAGATGTCATGGCGGTTTCCCATCGGTGCGGCCAGCTCAGACCAACACCGTACCGGCATTCATCAATATTTATAAGGTTTGTTTCAAGAAGTAGACGAAGGTCGGGAGGACATCCCGGGTGGTGGTCAGCTCCGCCCCACCCGGGACGTCCCCGGTCGTCTCCGGTCGGGAACTCAGCGGTACTCGGTGCCACCCTCCGCGCGCTGCTGGCCGCGCGGGGGCGCGCTCCACGGCGACTCGCCGCCGGTGCGGCGGGGCAGCGGTTCCAGCGGTTCGGTGGGTGTCGGATCGGGATAGCCGAGGGTCAGCGGGGCCGTGTCCCGCTCGCTCCGTTCGCCGGCCGGCGGCCAGTCGCTCAGCGTGAAGGTGTTCTCGATCGGCTCGTCCACGGGGGCCGAGGTCAGCTCCGCCTCGGCCGCCGGACGCGGCCACTGCCGCCACCGCTGGCCACTGAACGCCGCCAGCAGCAGCAGGACCCCGATCAGGAACAGGGTGCCGTTCTCCACCGGCAGCCGCAGCGGCAGTGGATCGCCGAGGACCTTCCAGCCCTCGGGGATGCGGTCACGCACGGTGAAGGGCGCGACGAACATCCCGACGTACGGGGTGACCAGCAGCAGTCCGGCGACGATCGGCCCGAGCGGGGAGATCCGCAGGCTGCCGACCAGCCCGAGCAGGATGCCGGCGACGCCGAGGTACACGGCGGGCTCGATGAGATTGGCGGTGTTGAACGTGCCGATCTCCGCCCAACGGGTGATGGTGTGACTCGACCCGTCCTGTCCGAGGGTGATCAGCACCCACGTGAGCGGCGCCACCACCAGCCCGGCGAGGAAGCTCCAGAGATGTCGCATCCGCGCACCGTACCGTTTTCCCCATGACCGAGCACCCCTCCGCCGCTCCGCCCGGCAAGCCGACGTCGTACTCCCGCGTCACGCTCAGCCGGATCATGACCGCTGTTGACGTCAACCTGTACGGAACCGTGCACGGTGGGGTGTTGATGAAGTTCGTCGACGACGTGGCCGGAGCCGCGGCGGCCCGGCACAGCGGCGGTACGGCGGTCACCGCGTCGATCGACGAGATCGTCTTCTCGGAGCCGGTCCGGGTCGGTGACCTGGTGCACGCGCACGCCCAGGTGAACTGGACCGGCACCACCTCGATGGAGGTGGGCGTCCGGGTGGTCGCCGAGCGCTGGGACTCGGCCGAGGACGAGCCGGTCCGGGTGGCCACCGCGTACCTGGTCTTCGTGGGTGTGGACGTGGGCGGGGCGCCGCGCGCGGTCCGGCCGGTGCTGCCGGAGACCCCGGAGGACGAGCGCCGCTGCCGGGAGGCGGAGATCCGCCGCGCCCACCGGCTGGCCAGGCGCCGCGCGATCCAGGCCCACCGCGCCGGCTGAGGCGTTCCCACACGTGGTGGGGCCGCGGGGTGTGGGGCGGCCACGCCCCGCCACCCACCCCGGCTGCGGAGAATGACGCTTCGAGGTAGGGCAAGATGGCGCCACGGCCCATTTCACAGTGTCGTGCGCGGGCCAGGGGAGGGTGGATCAGTGGGTGACGTGCTGTGGACGCCGCCGGCGGACGTACGCCAGCGGTCCCGGATCGGCGACTACCTGCGCTGGCTGGCCGAGCACCGCGGGCTGGAGTTCGCCGACTACGACGCGCTGTGGCAGTGGTCGGTGACCGATCTGGACGGCTTCTGGCGGTCGATCTGGGACTACTTCGGGGTGGTCGCGCACACCCCGCCCACGGCGACCCTCGCCGGCCGGGAGATGCCGGGCACCCGCTGGTTCCCCGGCGCCACGCTCAACTACGCGGAGAACGTGCTGCGGATGCCGGGCCGGGGCGACGACGACCCGGTGGTGGTCGCGTACGGGCAGACCCGCGCGCCGCAGACGCTGACCGCCGGCGAGCTGCGCGACCGGGTCCGTCGGGTGGCGGCCGGGCTGCGCCGGCTCGGTGTCGGCGCGGGCGACCGGGTGGCGGCGTACGCGCCGAACATCCCGGAGACCTACGTCCTGCTCCTCGCCACGGCGAGCCTGGGCGCGGTCTTCTCCTCCTGCGCGCCGGAGTTCGGCACCCGCAGCGTCACCGACCGCTGGCAGCAGATCGAGCCGAAGGTGCTGGTGGCCGTGGACGGCTACCGGTACGGCGACAAGCCGGTGGACCGCCGGGGTGAGGTCGAGGCGATCCGGGGGGCGCTGCCGTCGCTGGCGCACACGGTCTCCGTCGGCTACCTCGACCCGGCCGCCGCGGCCCCCGAGGGCGCGATCTCCTGGGACGAACTGGCCGCCGCGACCGACGAGCCGCTGACCTTCACGCCGGTGCCGTTCGACCACCCGCTCTACGTGCTCTACTCCTCCGGCACCACCGGGCTGCCGAAGCCGATCGTGCACGGCCACGGCGGCATCCTGCTGGAGCACCTGAAGATGCTGGCCCTGCACCACGACCTGGGCCCGGCGGACCGGTTCTTCTGGTTCACCACCACCGGCTGGATGATGTGGAACTTCCTGGTCTCCGGGCCGGCGGTGGGTGCGGCGATCGTGCTCTTCGACGGCAACCCGGGCCACCCGGACCTGGGCGCGCTGTGGCGGTTGGCGGCCGAGACCGGCACCACGTACTTCGGCACCTCGGCGCCGTTCCTGCTGGCCTGCCGCAAGGCCGGCCTGGTCCCCGCGGAGATCGCCGACCTGTCCGCGCTGCGCGGGGTGGGCTCGACCGGCGCGCCGCTGCCCGCCGAGGGCTTCACCTGGGTGTACGAGAACGTCGGCGCCGACCTCCAGCTCCAGTCCCTCTCCGGCGGCACGGACGTCTGCACCGGCTTCGTCGGTGGGGTGCCGCTGCTGCCGGTGCACGCCGGGGAGATCACCTGCCGGGCGCTCGGGGCGAAGGTGGAGGCCCGCTCGGCCGACGGCACGCCGGTCATCGGTGAGCTCGGCGAGCTGGTGATCACCGAGCCGATGCCGAGCATGCCGGTCGGGTTCTGGAACGACCCGGACGGCCGGCGCTACCGGGAGGCCTACTTCGAGGTCTATCCGGGGGTGTGGCGGCACGGCGACTGGATCACCATCAACTCCCGGGGCGGCTGCGTGATCACCGGCCGCTCCGACGCCACCCTGAACCGGGGCGGCGTCCGGCTGGGCACCGCCGAGTTCTACTCGGTGGTGGAGGGGCTGGACGAGGTCGTCGACTCGGTGGTGGTGCACCTGGAGGACGACGAGGGCGGCGCCGGTGAGCTGCTGCTCTTCGTGGTCCTCGCCGACGGGCTGGAGCTGGACGACGCGCTGCGGCGCAAGATCTGCCGGGAGCTGCGGACCGCCCTGTCGCCGCGGCACATCCCGGACGAGATCCACCAGGTGCGGGCGGTGCCGCGCACGCTGAGCGCGAAGAAGCTGGAGGTGCCGGTCAAGAAGATCCTCACCGGCACCCCGGTGGAGAGCGCCGCAGCCAAGGGCGCGCTGGTCAACCCCGAGTCGCTCACGGCGTTCGCCACCTTCGCCCAGCGTCGCGCCGAGTCGGACTCCCCGGCGTCGGCCTGACGCCCGACGGTCGCGGGGGCTCCTCGTCGAGGGGGCCCCTGCCGCGCTCACACCAGCTGGTGGGTGGCCTTCTCGGTCGCCGCGCGGGAGCCGACCCGGGCGGGGTCGAGGTTGCCGCAGAGCACCGCGCTGGCGCGGGCGATCAGCGGGGCCAGCAGCCAGTCGACCGGGTCGGGGTGAGCGCGGGTGTCGACCAGGACCCGGTCGCCCGGGGCCAGGCCCAGCTCCGCGGCGCGGGCCTGCGCGCGGGCCAGCAGCGCCGCGTCCCCCGCACCACCTCCCGGGTACGGCGTGAAGTGGTCGCCGTGCCCGCGGACGGTGGAGACGAAGTCGGCGAAGCCGGGCGGCACCTGCCGCATCGGCAACGCGAACGGGTCCAGGGCGAGGGCGTACCGCTCGCCGGCCGACCATGCCGCCGCCTCGTCGACCCGGCCCACCGCGGCGAAGAGCACCTCCACGTCGCCCGGCGTGTCGAGCACGGTCAGCTTCGCCGACCAGCAGCCCAGCAGCACCGCGGCGGTCTGCCAGTGCGGCGGCAGCAGCACCGCGGCCGGGTCGCCGGGGGCGACGGCGTGCTCGTCGACGAGCAGGTTGGCCGTCTTGGCCACCCAGTTGCCCAACGTCGCGCCGGAGAGTTCGGTGCGTTCGCCGGTGGCGTCGTCGTACCAGGTCAGCAGCGGTCGGGTCGGGTCTGTCGCGAGGGCGTCGGCGAAGACCCGGGCAATGTTGTCGGCCATCGGCGCGAACGATACGCCCCCGGCGGCCGTACTCGATGGCGACGACAAGTCGGCGTACCGTCGGGTCGCAGTCAGCGTCCGGACCGGGCTCCGGCGTAGGCTTGCCCCGGAGTGTTCTTTCCCACAGACCCGCCGTTTCCCCCAAGGAGTCGCCCCGTGACCGCCGGTCGCCCGCCCCGCGTTCTCATCGACGCCACGAGTGTCCCCGCCGACCGTGGCGGCGTCGGTAGGTACGTCGACGGCCTGCTCGGCGCCCTCGGCAAGGTGTGCGGCGAGGGGCTCGACCTCGCCGTGGTCAGTCTCCGCACCGACCTGGAGCGCTACACCCGGATGCTGCCGGGCGCCGAGGTCATCCCGGCGCCGGCGGCGGTCGCCCACCGCCCGGCCCGGCTGGCGTGGGAGCAGACCGGCCTGCCGCTGCTGGCCCAGCAGGTCGGCGCCGAGGTGCTGCACTCGCCCTTCTACACCTGCCCGCTGCGGGCCGGCTGCCCGGTCACGGTGACCGTGCACGATGCGACCTTCTTCACCGAGCCGGAGCACTACGACAAGTCCCGCCGGACGTTCTTCCGCAGCGCGATCAAGACCTCGCTGCGCCGGGCCGACCGGGTGATCGTGCCGAGCAAGGCCACCCGGGACGAGCTGATCCGGCTGCTGGACGCCGACCCCACCAAGATCGACGTGGCGTACCACGGCGTCGACCACGCCGCCTTCCACGCCCCCGGCGAGGAGGAGAAGGCGCGGGTACGCGCCCGGCTGGGCCTCGGTTCGGGCAGCTACATCGCCTTCCTCGGGGCCAAGGAGCCGCGCAAGAACGTGCCCAACCTGATCCGCGGCTGGGTCCGCGCGGTGGCCGACCGGGAGGACCCGCCGGCCCTGGTGATCGCGGGCGGTCAGGGGCACGACGACGACATCGACCGCGCGGTCGCCGAGGTCCCGTCGCACCTGCGGCTGCTGCGCCCCGGCTACCTGCGTTACGCCGACCTGCCGGGCTTCCTCGGCGGGGCGCTGGTCGCCGCCTACCCGTCGTACGGCGAGGGCTTCGGCCTGCCGATCCTGGAGGCGATGGCCTGCGCCGCGCCGGTGCTCACCACCCCCCGGCTCTCCCTGCCCGAGGTGGGCGGCGACGCCGTCGCGTACACCAGCGAGGACCCGGACCAGATCGCGACCGACCTGGCCGCGCTGCTCGACGACGAGGCCCGCCGGCTGACCCTGGCCGAGGCCGGTTTCGCCCGGGCCAAGGAGTTCACCTGGGAGTCGAGCGCGGAGGTGCACATCGCGGCCTGGAGCCGGGCCCGTTCCTGACCGCCTCGGGTGAGCCCCCGTCCGCGCTGGTACGGGTCGGGCATGATGTGCTGATGCTCTACGCCGTCATTCCGGCGGGTGGCAGTGGCACGAGGTTGTGGCCGCTGTCCCGTGCCGGCCACCCCAAGTTCCTCCACCCGCTCACCGGCACCAGCGCGTCCCTGCTGCAGGCCACGGTCGAGCGGTTGGCGCCGCTGACCGGCCCGGATCGCACGCTGGTGGTCACCGGTGCCGCGCACGTCGCGGCGGTGGCCCGCCAGTTGACCGGCCTGCCCGAGGAGAACATCCTCGTCGAGCCCTCGCCGCGGGACTCCTGCGCCGCGATCGCGTTGGCCGCGGCGGTGATCGCGCTGCGTGAGCCGGACGCGGTGATGGGCTCGTTCGCCGCCGACCACCTGATCGGCGACCCGCAACGCTGGGTGGCGACCGTGCGGGAGGCGGTGCGCGGCGCCGAGCAGGGGCTGCTGATGACGGTGGGCATCACGCCGACCCGACCCGAGACCGGCTACGGCTACCTGGAGACCGGCGAGCCGACCGGCGACGGTCCACTGCGGTCGGTGACCGAGTTCAAGGAGAAGCCGGCGGCCGAGGTCGCCGAGGCGTACGTCCGGTCCGGCCGGCACCTCTGGAACGCCAGCATGTTCGTCTGGCGGGTCGACGTCTTCCTCGCCGAGCTGGCCCGGCAGCAGCCGGCCCTGCACGCCGGGATCACCGCTATCGCGGCGGCCTGGGGCACCGACGACCAGGACGACGTGCTGGGCACGGTGTGGCCGACCCTGCCGAAGATCTCGGTGGACTACGCGGTGATGGAGGGCGCGGCGCAGGCCGGCCGGGTGGCCACCGTGCCGGGCGACTTCGGCTGGAACGACGTGGGTGACTTCCACACCCTGGGCGACGTCCTCCCGGCCGACCCGGCGGGGAACGTGGTGCTCGGCGGGGCGAAGCCCGACGTGCTGCTGCGGGACACCTCCGGGCTGGTGGTGGTGCCGCAGTCGGGTCGGCTGGTGGCCGTCCTCGGGGTGCACGACCTGATCGTGGTCGACACCCCGGACGCCGTGCTGGTCTGCCCCCGGGACCGGGCGCAGGACGTCAAGCAGCTGGTCGACGAGCTCAAGGAGCGGGGCGAAGAGGGCTACGTCTGAGCGCCGCCAGCCCGGGCGCGACGAGGCGGGCGGTCCCGCCGGCCAGCGGTTCGGGCAGGGCGTCCGGCGGGAACCAGCCCAGCGCCTCGGACTCGTCGCTGACCTGCTCCACCGCGCCGGCCGGGGCCAGGACGGCGAAGCGTACGTCGTGGTGCAGGGACTCTCCGCCGCAGGCGACCGGGTGGACGTCCACGTCGATCGGGACGGGGTCGATGCGCAGGCCGGCGATGCCGGACTCCTCGCTCGCCTCGCGCAGCGCCGCGCCCGCCAGCGTACGGTCGCCGGGCTCGCAGTGGCCGCCGAGCTGCACCCAGCGGCGGAGCTTGCCGTGCAGGCAGAGCAGCACCCGGGAGCCGGTGGCGTCGAGGACGAGGGCGCTGGCGGTGAGGTGGCCGGCCCGGTGGGCGCGACTCGTCGCGGCCGGGCCGGCCTCGAGCAGACGCAGGGTGCGGTCCCGGGCCTGTGCGGCGCTCGGGCTGGTCGGTGTCCAGCCCGTGAGCAGCGCGGTGGCGTCGGCGTGCAGCGCGTCGACGGCGGTGCGGTGCGACGCGGCGCCGGGCTGCGGCGCGGCCGGGAAGGGCTGGGGGACCGTGGCTGGGTGGGTCTCGGGCACCCCGACACTCTACGAGCGTGGCGGTGGGCTCCGGACTCTCGACGCCGGTGGGCGCCGGGTGACACCTTCTGCGGACTGACGGCCGCAGACCCTCGTGGTGCCACCCGGTCGTCCCGCCCCCCCGGGCGCCCGACCCCGTACGCGACGGTGCCGATGTCGGGCAAGGAGAAGCATGCCGGGGTGGGAACGGCACCGTCGAGGACTTTCAGCTGACGCTTAAAGACGGTGAGAAGTGCCGTTCCGGGTAGAGTCGGCACGTGGCGGGCACCCCCTCGGCCCGCCCGGGAGCGCTCCGATGCTGAAGATCTACTTCACCGCTGAGGACATTCTCCGGACCCGGGTGGCCCCGGCCGCGGACGCGGTCTGGGAGACCGTCCTCAGCCTGCACGTGCTGTCCGGCGACGCCCGCGACCCGCTGTTGTCGGCGTGGCGGGGCGGTGTGGCGCGCACGTTGCGCCGGGAGGTCACCCACCGGCCGCGCCTGCTGCTGGCGTTGAACCCGCCTCGCGGCTACTTCCCGGACTTCCTCACCCCGTACGAGAGCCGCGGCGGCTTCGAAGCGGGGCTGGAGGCGCTGCGGTCGACCCCCGTGCCCCGGTTGCGCCGGGAGTTGACCCTGGTCGCCGCCGGTGCAGCCCTGCCCTCGTCGGCCACCGCGCTCGCCGACGGGGAGCCCGACGTGCTGCGCCACCTCACCGACTCGATGACCCACTACCGGGCCCGGGCACTGGCGCCCTACTGGGCCCGGATCGAGGCCGCGGTCGAGGCCGACCGGAAACGTCGGGCCCGGGCCCTGCTGGACGGCGGCGTCGAGGGACTGCTGGAGAGCCTCCGGCCGGCGGTGCGCTGGGAGGACGGCGTGCTCTCCGTGCCCGGCTACCCGAGCGACCGCGAGTTGCACCTCGACGGGCGGGGCCTGCTGCTGGTGCCGGCCTTCTTCTGCGCGCCGACCCCGGTCGCCCTGCTCGACCCGACGCTGCCCCCGGTGCTGGTCTACCCGGTGGACCGGCTGGGCGGCCTGCCCCGTACCGACGGTCGGCCCGACCCGGTGGTCTCCGGCGCGGAGCGGACCGCGCTGGCCGCGCTGCTCGGGCGGACCCGGGCCGAGGTGCTGGCGGCCAGCGCGGACGGCTGCACCACCGGGGAGGTCGCCCGCCGGCTGCGGATCTCCCCGGCCGCGGCGAGCCAGCACACCGCCGTGCTGCGCAACGCGGGACTGCTGGTCAGCAGCCGGGACCGCAACACGGTCCTGCACACGCTGACCCCGCTGGGGCGCGCCATGCTGCACTCCTGAGGAGGGTGCACCCCAGGATCCCGCCATCTGCCGGGCGACCCGGTGGCGCGCGGCGACCGGGCGCGGCCGGTGGTGCCGGCCGCGCTCAGAGGGCCAGCGAGGCCACTGCGGTGGTGCCGGCGGGCGGGGGCAGCAGGGTGGAGGACACGCCCTCGGCGGCCAGGGCGGTGCGCAGCCGTTGCAGGTCGGCGCCGAAGCGGACCAGGTCGGGGCGGTCGACCGGGGTGGGCGCCGCGCCGAGGATCAGCCCGGTCGCCGAGGCCGGCCAGTCCGGCACGGTGGCGGTCATGCCGGCGCGTACCTCGGCGTCGGTGACGTGGGTGAAGGCGGTGCCCGGCGCGACGACCCCGGCCACCGCGTCGATCGCCCGCCGGACCGCGGCCGGGTCCGCCTCGACGGCGCCGAGCCGGTCGGGCAGGGTGGCGGCGGCCCGCAGCCCGGCCGCCCGGGCCTCGGCCGTGCCCAGCGAGAAGAGGTCCAGCGCGCTCTCCCGGATCAGCGCGGCCGCCCCGGCGCCGTCGTCCGGCGGGGCCACCCCGAGATAGCCGCGCACCACGGCGACGGGGACCTGGTCCCGCTTGCCCTTGATCAGCTCGCCGGCGCCGGCCAGTTCGTCCACCACCGCCATCTGGGTCAGCTGGAGCTCGTTGCCGTACGGGTCGACCTCGCCCCGATGGTCGCGCACGGCGGCCATCCCGGCGACGCCGAGCGCGACGTCGGTGAGGCCGTTGCGCCACGGCCGGCCCATCGTGTCGCTGATGATGACGGCCATGTCCACGCCGTGGCGCTCGTGCAGGGCCGCGCGCAGCGCGCGGGCCGAGGCGTCCGGGTCCTTGGGGAGCAGCACCAGGCGGGTCGGGTCGACGTTGGAGGCGTCGATGCCGGCCGAGGCCATCACGAAACCGTGGTGGGTCTGCACGATCCGGGTCGCCCCACGGGTGGCCACCACCCGGGCCGTCTCGGCGGCCAGCACCTCGTCCCGGGCGGCGAGCCGCTCCGGACCGTCGGCCGGCACGTCCACCAGGCGACCCTCCGCCTTCGAGACGATCTTGCTGGTGACCACCAGCACGTCGCCGTCGCGCAGCCACGGCGCGGCGGCGGCGATCAGGGCTGCCAGGTCGTCGCCCTCGGTCACGTCGCCGATGCCCAGCACCGGCAGGATCTCCAGCCTCACACCAGCTCCAACGCGGACCGGACCATCGCCGCGGTCGCCGTCTCGTCGGTCATCCGCAGCGGCGCCGCACCGACCGTCACCCCGGGCACCTCGGCGCCCGCGTCCTCCGGCGCGACCAGCCAGCCGTCCAGCAGGCCACCGTCGCGCCGCCCGCCGTAGAGCCGGCCCACCCCGGCCGCGCTGCACTCCACGCCGAGCACGGCGAGGCAGCGGTCGGCCATCCCGCGCACGGGGGCGCCGCCGATGATCGGCGAGACCCCCACCACCGGGGCCGGCCCGCCCGCCACGGCGTCGCGCAGCCCGGGTACGGCGAGCACCGGCGCGACGCTCACCACCGGGTTGCTCGGCGCGATCAGGACCAGGTCGGCCGCCCCGATCGCGTCCAGCACACCGGGCGCCGGCTTCGCGGCGTCCGCGCCGACGAAGACGAACCGGTGGGTCGGGATGTCGGCGCGGTAGCGCACCCACCACTCCTGGAAGTGGATGGCCCGCTGCCCCTGCTCGCCGTCGACCACCGCGTGGGTCTCCAGCCGGTCGTCGGTGGCCGGGAGGATCTTCACGCCGGGCTGCCAGCGGGTGGCCAACGCCTCGGTCACCTGGGACAGCGGGTAGCCGGCGTTGAGCATGGTGGTGCGGACCAGGTGGGTGGCGATGTCCTTGTCGCCGAGGCCGAACCAGGTCGGCTCGGCGCCGTACGCGGCCAGTTCCGCCTTCACCGTCCAGCTCTCGCCGACCCGGCCCCAGCCCCGCTCGGGGTCGGCCCCGCCGCCGAGGGTGTACATGACGCTGTCCAGGTCGGGGCAGACCCGCAGGCCGTGCAGCAGCAGGTCGTCGCCGACGTTCACCACGGCGGTCACCTCGGCGCCCACCTCACGGGCGTACGCCCGGACGCCGAGCAGGAACCGGGCGCCCCCGATACCGCCGGCCAGAACCACGATGCGCATGCCTCCATCCTTCCGCACGGAACGTCGGCGGTCCGCCGTCGGCCCGGGAGACTAGGCTCACGTCGCATCCGACCGCCCACGCGAGGGGGAGAGTTCGTGACCAGCCCCGACGAGTCCGCGTCCACCGACCCGACCCCGGCCCGCCGGCTCACCGAGCCGCTGCGCGAACCGGCCGCCCTGGCGCTGCTCGGCGCGAACGCCGTGTTCCTCTTCGTCGGCCTGCTCCGGCTGCTGGTGCCGAACCAGTACGGCGACGTCACCGTCCGGGCCGACTTCGCGTACTCGCTCCTCGTCGGGCTGAACGCCGCGCTGCTGCCGCTGCTCGCGGTGCTGCTGGCCACGCACGTCCGGCCGGTGCTGCCGCACGCGGCGCTGATCACGAAGGTGGCGCTCGGCGAGTACGCGGTCAGCGGCGTGCTCGGCGCGCTGACCTTCCTGATCTGGCTGGTGGGCCGGCTGGCCGAGGGCGAGGTGTTCGACGCGTTGCTCGGCATGCTCACCCGGGCCGGTTGGCTGATCCTGGTCGCCGTGGGCGCGCTCGTGGTGTGGAAGGTGTGGAGCACCCTCTACCGGGTGCCCCGCGCGAAGCCGCAGCCCGGCATGTACGGGCAGCCGCAGCCGGGCTGGCCGCAGCAGCCCACCGGCTGGCCCGCCCCCGGCCAGCCCGCCGGCCCGTACGCCCCCGGCCAGTACGGCCAGCCCGCTCCGGCCCAGCCCGGCCCGCAGTACGGTCAGCCGTACCCGGGTCAGCCCGGCGGCGGCCCGCAGCCGGCCCACCCCGCCCCGCCGTTCGGGCAGCCGCCGTCGGCGGACCCGACCCAGACCATCCCCCGCCAGCCGGGCGATCCGGGCACCCCGCCGGCCGGCCAGGAGGGCGACCGGACCCAGCCCTTCCGGCGGGACGACCCGCGCTGATCCCCGACGGCGACCCGGACCGCGCGCTGACGCCGCCCTGACCCGACGCTGACCGCTGGACGGGTCGGATCTCACACCCGGTCCCGGGCCCCTCCCCGCGGCCGGGTCAGCGCCTAGGCTGAACGGATGTCTGACCGCATCGATCCCGGGCCGACCGAGGCGAGCGTGCGCCGGGCCCTGCGCCGGGCCGCCTCGGGGCTGGCGCTCGACGTCGACGAGGCCGCCGCGTTGCTGGCCGCCCGGGGGCCGGAGCTGGACGACCTGCTCCGGCTCGCCGGGGAGGTCCGCGACGCCGGCCTGCGCGACGCCGGCCGGCCGGGTGTGGTGACGTACTCGAAGAAGGTCTTCGTCCCGCTGACCCGGCTCTGCCGGGACCGCTGCCACTACTGCACCTTCGCCACCGTGCCGCATCGGCTGCCGGCGGCCTACCTGGAGCAGGACGAGGTCCTGGCCATCGCCCGGGAGGGCGCGGCGCAGGGCTGCAAGGAGGCCCTGTTCACCCTGGGTGACCGGCCGGAGGAGCGTTGGCCGGCGGCCCGGCGGTGGCTGGACGAGCGGGGCTACGACTCCACCCTGGACTACCTGCGCGCCTGCGCGGTGGCGGTGCTGGAGGAGACCGGCCTGCTGCCGCACCTCAACCCGGGGGTGCTCTCCTGGTCGGAGCTGCACCGGCTCAAGCCGGTCGCGCCGAGCATGGGGATGATGCTGGAGACCACCGCCACCCGGCTCTGGTCCGAGCCGGGCGGCCCGCACTTCGGCTCGCCCGACAAGGAGCCCGCGGTGCGGCTGCGGGTCCTCGACGACGCCGGCCGGGTCGGCGTGCCGTTCACCACCGGCATCCTGATCGGCATCGGGGAGACCCCGGCCGAGCGGGTCGACGCGCTCTTCGCGATCCGCCGGGCCATGCGGGAGTACGGCCACCTCCAGGAGGTGATCGTGCAGAACTTCCGCGCCAAGCCGGACACGGCGATGCGCGGCATGCCCGACGCCGAGCTGCACGACCTGGCCGCCACGGTGGCGGTGGCCCGGCTGCTGCTCGGCCCGAAGGCCCGGATCCAGGCCCCGCCGAACCTGATCGCCGGGGAATACTCGCTGCTGCTGCGGGCCGGCATCGACGACTGGGGCGGGGTGTCGCCGCTGACCCCGGACCACGTCAACCCCGAGCGCCCCTGGCCGCAGCTGGACGAGCTGGCCCGGCACACCGCGGCGGCCGGTTTCACCCTGCGCGAGCGGCTCACCATCTACCCGGAGTACGTCCGGGCCGGGGATCCCTGGCTCGATCCGCGCCTGCTGCCGCACGTGGGCGCGCTGGCCGACCCGGTGACCGGGCTGGCGGTCGAGGAGGCCCGTCCGCAGGGCCGGCCCTGGCAGGAGCCGGAGGAGGTCTTCGGCGGTGGCCGGGTCGACCTGCACGCCACCATCGACACCACGGGCCGCACCGACGACCGGCGCGGTGACTTCGACAGCGTCTACGGTGACTGGTCGGAGGTGGCCGGCAAGGTCACCCCCGAGGCGGCGGCCCGCAAGGCGGCCGGCCGGGGCGCCGGGGTGGCGGTGGCCGGTGGTGACCTGGCGGCGGGGCTGCGGCTGGCCGCCGACGACCCGGCCGCGCTGCTGGGGCCCCGACACGCCGACGCGGCGCTGGCGCTGTTCGGCGCGGACGGGCCGGCCCTGGACGAGCTGTGCCGGCTCGCCGACGACGTCCGCCGGGAGACCGTGGGCGACGACGTCACCTACGTGGTCAACCGGAACATCAACTTCAGCAACGTCTGCTACGTGGGCTGCCGGTTCTGTGCCTTCGCCCAGCGGGAGCGGGACGCCGACGCGTACCGGCTCTCGGTGGACCAGGTGGCGGACCGGGCGGCGGAGGCGTGGGCGGCCGGGGCGGGCGAGGTCTGCCTCCAGGGCGGGATCGACCCCAAGATGCCGGTCACCGGTTACGCCGACATCGTCCGGGCGATCAAGGCCCGGGTGCCCGGCATGCACGTGCACGCCTTCTCCCCGATGGAGATCGTCACCGCCGCGGCCCGGGCCGGGGTGCCGGTGAAGGAGTGGCTGCTCCAGCTCCGCGAGGCCGGACTGGACACCATCCCGGGCACCGCCGCCGAGATCCTCGACGACGACGTGCGCTGGGTGCTCACCAAGGGCAAGCTGCCCGCCGCAGCCTGGGTCGAGGTGGTGAGCACGGCCCACGAGCTGGGCATCCGGTCCAGCTCCACGATGATGTACGGCCACGTCGACCACCCGGGCCAGTGGCTGGCGCACTTCCGGGTGCTGGCCGGGGTGCAGGACCGTACCGGCGGGTTCACCGAGTTCGTGGCGCTGCCGTTCGTGCACACCAACGCGCCGATCTACCTGGCCGGCATCGCCCGGCCCGGCCCGACCTGGCGGGAGAACCGGGTGGTGCACGCGATGGCGCGGCTGCTGCTGCACGGGCGGATCGACAACATCCAGTGCTCGTGGGTGAAGCTCGGCGACGCCGGCACGGTGGCGATGCTCAACGGCGGCTGCAACGACCTGGGCGGCACGCTGATGGAGGAGACGATCTCCCGGATGGCCGGGTCGGGCAACGGGTCGGCGCGTACGGAGGAGCAGCTGCGGGCGATCGCGGCGGCGGCCGGACGACCGGCCCGCAAGCGGACGACCGCGTACGGTCACGTCCGCACCTGACGTCGAACCTTTTCCCACCGCCGGCCGTACCCGTTGTCGCCGGTGGCGGTCGCGGCGAGGACCGCTGCCGGTAGCCCTCATCCTGGGCCCGGCGGCATCGTCCGGGCCCCGGTCGTCCCGCGGGCGCCGCGGCGCCACGGTGGAAAGGTTGCCCATGACCAGTGCAGAGCGGAAGCGGCCCTGGCCGCGGCTGACCCGCCGGCAGACGTTGACCGCCGCGGCGAGCGCCACCCTCGGCGCCGCCGCGCTCACCGTGCCGGGCCTGTCGGCCGCGCAGAACTCCCCGGCGTCGGCGGCGCAGGAGGGTCCGATCGTCGTCCACCTGAGGGACGCGGCCTCCGGCACCATGGACGTCTTCGTCGGCACGTCCCGGATCCAGGTCCGCGACCGGAACCTGGCCGAGCGGCTGCGACGCGCCGCCGGCCGGCGTTGAGGGGGCGGCATGTCTTCGCACCGTGAGGCCCCGGAGATCGCCAAGGACCCGGTCGCCGACAGCTCCGACCTGTACGCCTTCGTCACGCCCGGCCACCCGGACTCGGTCACGTTGATCGCCAACTACGTGCCGTTGCAGCTGCCGTCGGGCGGGCCGAACTTCTTCGAGTTCGGCGACGACGTCCGATACGAAATCCACGTCGACAACGACGGAGACGGGCACCCGGATGTCACCTATCGTTTCGAATTCACCACCGAGATCACCAATCCGAATAGTTTTCTCTATAACACCGGCCCGATCGAGTCGCTGGACAGCAGGAACTGGAACCGCCGCCAGTTCTACCGGCTGACCCGGATCGCCGAGGGCCGGGAGCACGTGCTGGCGCACAAACTGCCCTGCCCGCCGTGCAATGTCGGGCCGTTGTCCACGCCGAAATACCACGAGCTGGTCCGGCAGGCGACGTACCGGCTCTCCACCGGGGAGAAGGTCTTCGCCGGGCAGCGCGCGGACGGCTTCTTCGTCGACCTGGGCGCGGTCTTCGAGCTGGGGACGCTGCGCCCGTTCCAGCAGCTGCACGTGGCCGGGAAGAAGCTGTTCAGGGCCGAGGGGGAGCCGGTCAACTCGCTGGACCGGATGAACGTGCACAGCATCGCGGTGCAGGTGCCGCTGAGCCGGGTGCGCCGTCGGGCCAGCCGGTACGCCGCCGCCGACCGGGCCTCGGTGATCGGGGTCTGGACGTCCGCCTCCCGACAGCAGGTGCGGGTGCTGGGCGACCGGGTGGCGGCGGACACCGCCGCGGGTCCGTTCACCCAGGTCTCCCGGCTGGGGAATCCGCTGTTCAACGAGGTCGTCGTCCCGATGTCCAAGAAGGACCTGTGGAACACCCTGCCGCCGTCGGAGGACAAGCGGTTCGCGCACTTCGTGGAGCATCCGGAGCTGGCCGCCCTGCTGCCGGCGCTCTATCCCGGGGTGTTCCCCCGGCTGGAGGCGTTGAACAGGTCGAAGAAGCCGCGGGCGGACCTGGCGGCGATCCTGCTCACCGGCATCCCGGCCGGGCTGATCGACGGCTTCACCAACAGCACCGGCGACCTCCAGGCCGACATGCTGCGGCTGAACACCGCCATCCCGCCGACCCGCAAACCGGACCGGTTCGGGGTGCTCGGCGGCGACCTGGCCGGCTTCCCGAACGGCCGCCGGGTCGGTGACGACGTGGTGAGCATCGCACTGCGGGCCATCGCCGGGGTGACCGTGCCGCTGGTCGACAAGACGTTCACCCCGGACGCGGCGGCCGCCGCGGTGACCCCCGGGTTGAGCGCCGCCGACGTGACCGCACCGTTCCTCGGGGACTTCCCCTTCCTCGGTACGCCGTACGACGGGTTCGGCAACCCACCGGCAACAAAGTCCTGATCGGGGTGACCATGCACACGCACCACCACGAGTACGGCCCCACCGGGAGTGGGACGGTCCTGCTCGACATCGGGGCCGACACCGGCGCCCTGATCATCTACACCGGACCGGAGCTGCGGGGTCGGGAGATCGAGATCAGTCGGGCCGACCGGGCGCGCGGCGTGCGTACCCATGCCGCCGTCCGCGAGCGGATCGTCCGCGAGGGGTCCTTCCACAGTGCGGTCCACCCGGACCTGGCGGCCGGCGTCTATACCATCTGGTGGGACGCCGAGCGGCCGGCCGGAACGGCCACCGTGGTCGGTGGCGGTATTGCCGAGTTCGTCTGGCCGACCAGCGCTCCGGCCGACTTCGGCTGAGTCTCCGCAGCCGCGCCGGCCCGCCGCGCCCTGTCCACGATGTGGACAGGGCGCCGTCGGCGTTCTCCGCCTCGGCAGGCGGCCGGCGGCGCGGCGGGTTAACCTGTGCCCCACCAAGATCAGCGATCTTGGTGGGGCAGTCCTCCGCATGCGGCCGGACGGCCCGTCCACTGCCTCCGCCCCGGCGACGCCGGCGCGGACGGCGGCGGCGCCACGGCAGAAAATTCGGCAACTCGCCGAAGAGGGCGTTACTCGTCCGGGGTCTGAATCGATAGGGCAGGTTGCGAGGCCGGGCGGCTCAGGCGGCCACCCGGGGCGTGTCGGGAGGGCGACTCCATTATCAAGTTTGGCTTGACGGCGCACGCATTACACGCGTGTAATTTGATTGGGGTTGTCCACACGGAACGCATCAAATTGGGACCGGACGGACACGCACGCCTTTCGCGTGGGGGGTTGCAGCGGCGTTGAGCCGGTGCGCGACAAGGAGGCAATTGATGGACGGCCAGCTCGAGGTGGCCGACCTGCTCGGAAACGCGCCGGAGTGGCAGGAGCAGGCGCTCTGCTCCCAGACCGACCCGGAGGCGTTCTTTCCCGAGAAGGGCGGCTCGACCCGCGAGGCGAAGCGGATCTGCTCGCGGTGCGAAGTGAAGACGGAGTGCCTCGAATACGCGCTGGGACACGACGAGCGATTCGGGATCTGGGGCGGGCTCTCCGAGCGGGAACGGCGCAAGCTCAAGCGGCGGGCTGCCTGACCCAGGGGTTCGGGCCGGGGCGGTGGGGGCCGCCCGGCTCACGCCTTCACCGGGCGGCCGGGCCGGACGGGGGCGGGCTTGGTCGGTGGTGGCTCGCCTCGGCGGTCGGGGGCCGGGCGCGCGGGGGTGTGCGCCGGTCAGGCCAGCTCGTCGGGGTCGACCCCGAGCAGGTTCGCCACCTGCTCGATGATCACATCGTGCACCAGGTCCGCGAGGTCCTCGCGGTCCATCGCCCGGAACTCCAGCGGACGCCGGTAGAGCACGATCCGCGGTGGGACATCCTGGCGACCGGGCCGGCCGGGCAGCAGCCGTGCGAGCGGCACCTCGCCGTCCTCCAGCACGTCGGAGTCGTAGACGTTCAAGTCCGGCGGCACGTCCTCGACCGCGAACTCGACCCCGGCCAGCTCCTTGGCGAAGCGCCGTTCCAGCGTCTCCACCGTGTCCAGCACCAGGTCGTCGAAGACCTCGGCCTTCGTCCGCGCCAGCGGGACGGTCGCCGGCACCAGCCGCCCGCGCAGGCCCCGCCCGTGCCGGTCACGGTGGGTGCGCCGGCCGGAGCCGGGGCGGCGGTGTTCCGGACTGGTCATGAGGCACAGGGTAGCCCCCGGGCCCGTCCGGACGGCGTCGGCGGCGCCGGTACGCCGCGAGCCGGACGCCTGGTGCCAATTGTGATCACCGTGACGGGCGTGTCGTAACGCGAACCGGTGCGCCGGACCCGGTATTGGGGATACCCTGCCGCCGTGAGGTCACCACGGCGCTGCTCCCGTAACGGCTGCCCCCGGCAAGCGGTCGCCACATTGACCTATGTCTACAACGAGTCGACAGCGGTCGTGGGGCCGCTGGCGGCGTTCGCCGAACCGCACACGTACGACCTGTGTGAGCCGCACGCGCGCACCCTGACCGCGCCGCGCGGTTGGGACGTCGTGCGGCACGAGGGCGAGTTCGAGCCGCCGCCGCCCACCACCGACGACCTGGTGGCGCTCGCCGAGGCCGTCCGCGAGGCCGCCCGCCCCGCGCCCCCCAGGCCCCCCGCGGACGACCAGGACCCGCCCGGCCACCCCCACTCCCACACCGGCCGCCGCGGCCACCTCCGCGTAATCCCCCCCAACCACTAACCCTGCCCCAGCGCTCCCACCCCGCCCCGGCCACGGGTCGGCTGCGTTGATCATGAAGTTGGCGGCGATGTGGATCTCCAAAACTGCCGCTAACTTCATGATCAACGCAGCGGCCGAGGGGTAAGCCCGCGCGGGGGTGGGTGGGGTCAGTGGCCCAGGAGGCGGGAGAAGGCCTGGGCGCGGCGGGACGGGCGGTTGGTGCGCAGTTCGGCCTCGTCGGCGGAGAACATCAGCCGCAGGCCGGCGTTGACGGCCAGCCAGCGCAGCGGTTCCGGCTCCCACCTCGGGGAGCGGTGGTCGACCCAGGGAAGGTCGGTCAGGTCACTCCGCTCGCCCCGGATCAGGTCGGCGAGCGTACGCCCGGCGAGGTTGCTGGTGCCGACGCCGTCGCCGACGTAGCCGCCGGCCCAGCCCAGGCCGGTGGAGCGGTCCAGCCCCACCGAGGCGGCCCAGTCGCGAGCCACGCCGAGCGGGCCGCCCCAGGTGTGGCTGACCGGCACCTCCGGCCCGAGCACCGGGAAGAGCTCGCCGAGCACCCGGCGCAGCGCGGCGAAGACCCGGGGTTCCCGGTCGAAGCCGGGGGAGACCCGGGAACCGAAGTGGTAGGGGGCGCCCCGCCCGCCGAAGGCGAGCCGGCCGTCGGCGGTGCGCTGGCCGTAGATGATGACGTGCCGGTGGTCGGAGAAGGTCTCCCGCTCGGCCAGCCCGATCCGCGCCCACGTCTCCTCGGACAGCGGCTCGGTGGCGACCATCAGCGAGTAGACCGGGGCGAGCGCGCGGCGCTGGCCGGGCAGCGCCGGGGTGTAGCCCTCGGTGGCCCGGACCACGATCGGGGCCCGGACGGTGCCGTGCCGGGTCACCGCCGCACCGGGGCGCAGCGCGGTGACCGGGGTGCGCTCGACGATGGTCACCCCGCGACGTTCCACCGCCCGGGCCAGCCCGCGGACCAGTCGGGCCGGGTGCACCGCGGCGCAGTGCGGGGTGTACGTCCCACCGCGTACCCCGTCGGCGGCGCAGCGGGCGGTGGCCTCGGCGGGGTCGAGCAGCACCAGGTCGGCGTCGGTCAGCCCGTGCGCGTGGGCGGTGGCCACCTCGGCCCGGGCCCGCTCCACCTGCACCTCGCTGCGGGCCAGCACCACGGTCCCGCCCTGGCGCCAGTCGCAGTCGATTCCCTCGGCGGTGACCACCCGGCCCACCTCGCGGACGGTCTCCTGCATGGCCCGTTGCATGGCCAGCGCCCGGTCCCGGCCGTGCCGGCGGGCCAGCGCGGGCAGTGAGGTGGGGAAGAGCGCCGAGCACCAGCCGCCGTTGCGCCCGGAGGCGCCGTACCCGGCGATCTCGGCCTCCAGCACGGTGATCCGCAGCGTCGGGTCCGCCCCGGCGAGGTAGTACGCCGTCCAGAGCCCGGTGTAGCCGGCCCCGACGATCACCACGTCGGCGTCGGTGTCGCCGGGCAGCTGCGGGCGGGGCGTCAGCGGCCCGTCCAGGCTGGACAGCCAGTACGACAGGTCCTGGTAGCGCATCACCACTCCGCTGGGGGCAGGTCGTGGCGCAGCCTCGGGTCGGGCCGCGGGGTGCCGTACGCCTCGACGACCGACACCACGCCGGCCCAGACCGGGCCGTCGGCGATGGCCAGGTGGGCGACCCGGCCGGCGTCGAGCACGGCGTGCAGGGCGCTCCGGTCGCCGACGGCGAGGTCGGGCAGTCGGCGTACCCGGGCCCGCTCGGTGCCGCCGACGGGCCCGGCGGCCGGGGTGCCGGAAGGGCGGGGCCCGGACCCGTCGCCGTGGGTCCCGGCCCCGCCCGCTGCTGGGCCGCCGGTCAGAGGCGCGACCATGCCTCGGTCAGCACCGAGCGGAGGATCTGCTCGATCTCGTCGAACTGCTGCTGCTCGGAGATCAGCGGCGGGGCGAGCTGCACCACCGGGTCGCCCCGGTCGTCGGCCCGGCAGTAGAGGCCGGCCTGGAACAGCGCGGTGGAGAGGAAGCCGCGCAGCAGCCGTTCCGACTCGGCCTCGTCGAAGGTCTCCCGGGTGGTCTTGTCCTTGACCAGTTCGATGCCGTAGAAGTAGCCGTCGCCCCGGACGTCACCGACGATCGGCAGGTCGTTGAGCTTCTCCAGGGTGGACCGGAAGGCGTCCTCGTTGGCCCGGACGTGCCCGACCAGGTCCTCGCGGGCGAAGACCTCCAGGTTGGCCAGGGCGACCGCGCAGGAAACCGGGTGGCCGCCGAAGGTCACCCCGTGGGCGAACATGCCGGTCTCGGTGAGGAACGGCTCCATCAGCCGCTCGCTGGCGATCATCGCGCCGAGCGGGGCGTAGCCGGAGGTGATGCCCTTGGCGGTGGTGATGATGTCGGGCTGGTAGCCGTAGCGCACGGCGCCGAAGTACTCGCCCAGCCGACCCCAGGAGCAGATCACCTCGTCGGAGACGAGCAGCACGTCGTACGCGTCGCAGATCTCCCGGACCCGCTCGAAGTAGCCGGGCGGCGGCGGGAAGCAGCCGCCGGAGTTCTGCACCGGCTCCAGGAAGACCGCGGCGACGGTGTCCGGCCCCTCCCGCTCGATGGCCCGGCCGATCTCCTCGGCGGCCCAGCGGCCGAACGCCTCCGCGGAGTCGCCGTGCTCGGGGGCGCGGTAGAAGTTGGTGTTCGGCACCTTGATGCCGCCGGGCACCAGCGGCTCGAAGTCGCTCTTGATGCCGGGCAGGCCGGTGATCGACAGCGCGCCCATCGAGGTGCCGTGGTAGGCGATGTACCGGCTGACCACCTTGTGCTTGTTGGGCTGGCCGGTGCGCTTGAAGTAGGCCCGGGCCAGCTTCCACGCCGCCTCGACGGCCTCCGAGCCGCCGGTGGTGAAGAAGACCCGGTTGAGGTCGCCGGGGGCGAGCGAGGCGACCTTCTCGGCCAGCTCGACGGCGGTCGGGTGGGCGTACGACCAGAGGGGGAAGTACGCCAGTTCGGCGGCCTGCTTGGCGGCGGCCTCGGCGAGTTCGGTGCGGCCGTGGCCGGCGTTGACGACGAAGAGGCCGGCGAGCCCGTCGAGGTAGCGGCGGCCCTGGGAGTCCCAGACGTACGCGCCCTCGCCGCGCACGATGGTCGGCACCTCCCCGTCGGCGTAGCTCGCCATCCGGGTGAAGTGCATCCAGAGGTGGTCGGTGGCGTTGGCCATGTCAGCCCCATCGGGTATCGGGCCGGTCTGGGGGTGGCACCGGCCGCTCTGCCCACGGTTATCGCACAGTCCGACCCGCGAAAGCAAGTGCCATTGATTCACCAGGCTTCGGAATTAGTGGTCCAGATAAAAGCCTGCGACGGAATCCGTATCAGGCGGTGCCCCAGGTGTAGGTCTGCTTGCGCAGCTTGAGGTACACGAACGCCTCGGTGGCGAGCACGCCGGGAACCGCCCGCAGCCGCTGGAGGATCTCCAGCAGGTGCGCGTCGTTGCGGCACACCACCTCGGCCAGCAGGTCGAAGGAGCCGGCGGTGATCACCACGTAGTCGATCTCGTCGATGTCGGCCAGCCGGTCGGCGACGGCCTCCAGGTCGCCGTCGGTGCGCAGGCCCACCATGGCCTGGCGGGGGAAGCCCAGTTGGAGCGGGTCGGTGACGGCGACGATCTGCATCACCCCGGCGTCCAGCAGCCGCTGCACCCGCTGGCGCACGGCCGCCTCGGAGAGCCCGACGGCCTTGCCGATCGTCGCGTACGGGCGGCGGCCGTCCTCCTGCAACTGCTCGATGATCTGCTTCGCCACGTCGTCGAGCAGTGCGTGACTGGAACCTTCACGCACCGTGACGCGGCGACCGCCGTTGCCGCTCTCCTGTTGCCGTACGACCATGGTCCGCTCCCGGTGTCCGAATCTCCGTGCCGAGCGTAGTGCGTTGGCGCAGTCTGCCGTAATCCGTGGCCAAGGGCTATTCCCGCAACGGAATCCCTTGTAAGCGAGGTCACCTCATGTCAGGATCAGTCGTCCATCGCCTGAAGACCCTCCCGCCGGCGCGCCACCCCCGTCCCGCCGCCGACGATGACCCCCCTAGGAGTCGTCACATGCGTAGTCCCCACCGATCCCTCACTCGGCGTGGTCTGCTCACCGGCACTCTCGGTTCCGCCGCGCTGCTCGCCGCGGGTGGCACGCTCGCGGGCTGCGGCACGAAGGGCGCCCAGCAGACCGAGGCCGGCTGCAAGAGCGACGACGTGTCCGCCACGGAGAAGAAGCTGGCCTTCTCGAACTGGCCGCAGTACATGGACGTCGACGAGAAGGACGAGTCGAAGCGCCCCACACTGGACGCGTTCATCGCCAGGTCGGGCATCCAGGTGACGTACACCGAGGACGTCAACGACAACAACGAGTTCTTCGGCAAGGTGCAGAACCAGCTGGCCGGCTGTCAGAGCACCGGCCGCGACATCATGGTGCTCACCGACTGGATGGCCGCCCGGATGATCCGGCTCGGCTGGATCCAGAAGCTGGACAAGGCCAAGATCCCGAACGTCGAGGCGAACCTGCTCCCCTCGCTGCGCAACCGCTCCTTCGACTCCGACAACCAGCTCGCCGTCCCGTGGCAGTCCGGTCTGGCCGGTCTGGCCTACAACGCCAAGGTGACCAAGGAGATCCGCACCGTCGACGAGCTGCTCACCCGCCCCGACCTGAAGGGCAAGGTGACCGCGCTGTCGGAGATGCGCGACACCATGGGCCTGCTGCTCCAGTCGAACGGGCACGACCCGGCGAACTTCACCGCCGCCCAGTTCGACGACGCGCTCAACAAGCTCAAGAAGGCCGTCGACAGCAAGCAGATCCGCAAGTTCACCGGCAACGACTACGCGCCGGAGCTGGCCAAGGGTGACATCGCCGCCTGCATCGGCTGGTCCGGTGACGTGATCCAGCTGGGCTTCGAGGACGAGAAGATCAAGTTCGTGGTGCCCGACTCCGGCGTGATGCTCTGGTCGGACAACATGCTCGTGCCGAACAAGGCCACCCACAAGGCCAACGCCGAAGAGCTGATCAACTACTACTACGAGCCGGCGGTGGCCGCGAAGCTGGCCGCGTTCGTCAACTACATCTGCCCCGTCAAGGGCGCGCAGGCCGAGATGGAGAAGATCGACCCGGAGCTGGCCGCCAACCCGCTGATCTTCCCCGACGAGGGGATCCTGTCGAAGTCCAAGGTCTTCATGGCCCTGGACGAGAAGCAGGAGAAGGAGTACGAAACCAAGTTCCAGCAGGTCATCGGGGCGTGAGGCAGATGGGCGCGAAGGCACAGGAACGCGACACCCCGGCCGGCGACCTGAGGCTGGCCAACCTGACCAAGCGGTTCGGCATCTTCACCGCGGTCGACGACCTCAGCCTGACCATCCCGCAGGGCTCCTTCTTCGCCCTGCTCGGCGCCTCCGGCTGCGGCAAGACCACCACGCTACGGATGATCGCCGGGCTGGAGGAGCCGACCAGCGGGCAGGTGCTGCTCGGCGACCGGGACATCGCCCGGCTCCGGCCGTACAAGCGGCCGGTGAACACCGTGTTCCAGAGCTACGCGCTCTTCCCGCACCTGGACATCCACGAGAACGTGGCCTTCGGGCTGCGCCGGCGCGGCATCCGCAAGGTCACCGAGCAGGTCGACCGGATGCTCGCCCTGGTGCAGCTCGAAGGGTACGGCCGGCGCAGGCCGGCCCAGCTCTCCGGCGGGCAGCAGCAACGCGTCGCGCTGGCCCGGGCCCTGATCAACCACCCGCAGGTGCTGCTGCTGGACGAGCCGCTCGGCGCGCTCGACCTGAAGCTGCGCCGGCAGATGCAGATCGAGTTGAAGCGGATCCAGACCGAGGTCGGCATCACCTTCGTGCACGTCACCCACGACCAGGAGGAGGCCATGACCATGGCCGACACCGTCGCGGTGATGAACGCCGGCCGGATCGAGCAGCTCGGCGCCCCCGCCGACCTCTACGAATATCCGGCGACCGCGTTCGTGGCGAACTTCCTCGGCCAGTCCAACCTGCTGGCCGGCGAGGCCGCGGGCAGCGCCGGCACCGACGTGCCGGTCACCGCCCACGGCGTCCGCTTCTCGGTGCCCGCCGACCGGGCGCGGACCGACCGCGGTCCGGTCTACCTGGGAGTACGCCCGGAGAAGCTGCACCTGGTCGACTCCGTCGCCCAGGTTCCCAGTGGTCACCAGCACGTCGAGGGGGTCGTCACCGACGCCTCCTACGTGGGGGTGAGCACGCAGTACCTGATCCGGACCGGCTGGGGCAGCGAGATCAGCGCCTTCGTGGCCAACACCGGCGCCGGTCGGCAGCTCCCGGTGGGCGCCCCGGTGGTGGCGCACTGGGACGCGCGGCACGCCTTCCTGCTGCCCCGGGAGGCCGGCGCCGACTCCGACCGCACCACGCCGCTGCTCGACGAGCAGCCCCCGGTCGGGGCTCTGTCGTGAGCGCGAGGAGTGAGCCGGGTCTGCGAGCCCCGCAGTCGCGAACAGGGGAGGCCCTGCAATGACGGCGCTGGCCCACGTACCGACCACGTCGGGGCAGTCGGCGGTTCCACCGCCGGCACCCCGGCGGGGCCGGCGCCGGCTCCTGCCCTACCTTCTCCTGCTGCCCGGCGCGGCGTGGCTCTTCCTCTTCTTCGCCCTGCCACTGCTCCAGCTCGCCGCCGCCAGCCTCTACGACCCCAGCGGCTCGCTCTCCACCGGATACTCGCTGACCTGGGCGTTCGGCAACTACCCGGACGCGTTGCAGGCGTACTGGCCGCACTTCGTCCGGTCCTTCGTCTACTCGGCGATCGCGCTGGTGATCGCCCTGCTGATGGGCTACCCGCTGGCGTACGGCATCGCCCAGAAGGCCGGCCGGTGGAAGAACCTGCTGCTGGTCTGCGTGGTCGCGCCGATGTTCACCAGCTTCCTGGTCCGCACCCTGGCCTGGAAGACCATCCTGTCGGACAACGGTTGGCTGGTCGGGCTGCTGCGCGACGTGCACCTGCTCGGCGCCGACGGCCGGCTGCTGGCCACCCCGTTCGCGGTGGTGCTCGGCCTGACCTACAACTTCCTCCCGTTCCTGGTGCTGCCGCTCTACGCGAGCCTGGAGCGGCTGGATCCCCGGCTGCTGGAGGCGGCCAGCGACCTGTACGCCAGCTCGTGGGCGGCGTTCCGCCGGGTCACCCTGCCGCTGTCGATGCCCGGCCTGATCGCTGGCACGCTGCTCTTCTTCATCCCGGCCACCGGTGACTACATCAACGCCGAGCTGCTCGGTACGCCCAACGAGTACATGATCGGCAACGTCATCGACTCGGCGTTCCTGGTCCGGCTGGACTACCCGCAGGGCGCGGCGCTGTCGTTCCTGCTGATGGCGGCGATCCTCGCGGTGGTCTTCCTCTACCTGCGTCGCGCCGGCACGGAGGAGGTGCTGTGAGGCTGTCCCGTTGGCTGGCCGACCGGTGGGTGATGATCGTCGCCCTGCTGGTGCTCGGCTACCTGTCGCTGCCGATCCTGGTGGTCGCGGGCCTGTCGTTCAACCGCCCCTCCAGCCGGCTGTCGTACGACTTCCACGAGTTCACCCTCGACAACTGGCGTAACCCGTGCGCCACCTCCGACATGTGCGACGCCGTGGTCCGCAGCGTGCAGATCGGTTTCATCGCCACCGCCGTCTCCACCGTGCTCGGCACCCTGATGGCGTTCGCCCTGATCCGGCACCGGTTCCGGGGTCGCTCCGGGATCAACGTGCTGATCTTCCTGCCGATGGCCACGCCGGAGCTGGTGATGGGCACCTCGCTGCTCGCCCTCTTCGTCGCCGCCGGGGTGCCGCAGGGCTTCTGGACCATCGTCATCGCGCACGTGATGTTCTGCGTCTCGTTCGTGGTGGTGACGGTGAAGGCGCGGCTGGCCGGCATGGACAGCCGGCTGGAGGAGGCCGCCATGGACCTCTACGCCAACGAGTGGCAGACCTTCCGGCGGATCACCCTGCCGCTGGTGCTGCCCGGCATCGTGGCCGCCGCGCTGCTCGCCTTCTCGCTGAGCTTCGACGACTTCATCATCACGAACTTCAACGCCGGCACCACGGTCACCTTCCCGATGTACGTCTGGGGTGCCGCCCAGCGGGGCATCCCGCCGCAGGTCAACGTGATCGGCACGGCGATGTTCGCCATCGCGCTGCTGCTGGTCGGGGCGAGCTCGCTGCGTGGCCGGCGGGCCCGACGGGCGGCCCTGGCGGCCCCGGTGGCGGCCGTCGGCGCGCCGAAGAGCGCGTCATGACCCTTTCCCATACCGGCCGGGCGCTGGCCGACGCCGCGCCCGTGCCGTACTGGCTGGACCGCCCGGAACGCCCCGACCCGCTGCCGCCGCTGACCGGTGAGCAGACCGCCGACCTGCTCGTGGTCGGCGGCGGCTACAGCGGGCTCTGGGCGGCGCTGCTGGCCAAGCGGGACGATCCCGGCCGGGACGTGCTGCTGGTCGAGGCGGGCACCTGCGGCTGGGCGGCCTCCGGGCGCAACGGCGGCTTCTGCGCCGCCTCGCTCACCCACGGGCTGGCCAACGGGGTGGACCGGTTCCCCGGCGAGGTCGACGAGCTGGAGTGGCTGGGCCGGCAGAACCTGGCGGCGATCGCCGCGACCGTCGAGGCGTACGGGATCGACTGCGACTTCGAGCGGACCGGCGAGCTGGCTGTCGCCGTGCAGCCCTACCAGCTCGACGGGCTCGCCGAGGACGCCGCGCTGGCCCGCCGGTACGGCCACGACGTGCGGCTGCTCGACGCCGACGAGGTCCGCGCCGAGGTGGCCTCGCCGACTTACCTCGGTGGGATGTGGGACCGCGACCGGGTGGCCATGCTCGACCCGGCGAAGCTGGCCTGGGGGCTGCGCCGCGCCTGCCTGGCCGAGGGGGTGCGGGTCGCCGAGCACACCCGGGTCACCGGGCTGCGCGCCGACGGGGCCGCGCTGCGGGCCACCACCGCCGGCGGCCGCGACGGCCTGCCGGGCGCGGTCCGGGCCGGGCAGGTGGTGCTCGCCACCAACGCCTTCCCGCCGCTGCTGCGCCGGCTGCGCGCCTGGATCGTCCCGGTGTACGACTACGCGCTGATGACCGAGCCGCTGACCGCCGAGCAGCGCGCGGCGATCGGCTGGCGGAACCGGCAGGGGCTGGCCGACGTCGGCAACCAGTTCCACTACTACCGGATCACCGCCGACGACCGGATCCTCTTCGGCGGCTACGACGCCGTCTACCACTACGGCAACCGGGTCGCCCCGGAGCTGGAGCAGCGGGCGGCCACCTTCGCCGCCCTCGCCGACCACTTCTTCACCACCTTTCCGCAGCTCGACGGCCTGAGGTTCAGCCACTCCTGGGGCGGGGTGATCGACACCTGCACCCGGTTCTGCCCGTTCTTCGGCACCGCCTACGACGGGCGGCTGGCGTACGCGGCCGGGTTCACCGGGCTTGGCGTCGGGGCCACCAGGTTCGGTGCCCGGGTGATGCTGGACCTGCTCGGCGGGGTGGAGACCCCACTGACCCGGCTGGACCTGGTCCGCCGCAAGCCGCTGCCGTTCCCGCCGGAGCCCGTCCGGGCCGCCGGCATCAATCTCACCCGCTGGTCGCTGGCCCGTGCCGACGTGCACGAGGGCCGGCGCAACGTCTGGCTCCGTACGCTCGATCGTCTTGGACTGGGGTTCGATTCCTGATGCGCATCCTCCTCGTCGGCGCCGGTGGCGTCGGCTCCGCCGCCGTAGCCATCGCCGCCCGCCGATCCTTCTTCGAGACCATGGTGGTCGCCGACTACGACCTGGCCCGCGCGGAGCGGGCGGTCACCGGGCACGGTGACCGGTTCGTCGCCGCCCGGGTCGACGCCTCCTCCGCCGACGCGGTCGCCGCGCTCTGCCGGGAGCACCGGATCACCCACGTGCTGAACGCCGTCGATCCCCGCTTCGTCATGCCGATCTTCGACGGCGCGTTCGCCGCCGGGGCCGACTACCTGGACATGGCGATGTCGCTGTCCCGGCCGCATCCGGAGGCGCCGCACGAGCGGACCGGGGTGAAGCTCGGCGACGAGCAGTTCGCGGTGGCGGACCGCTGGGCCGAGGCCGGGCGGCTGGCGATCGGCGGGATCGGCATCGAGCCGGGCCTGTCGGACGTCTTCGCCCGCTACGCCGCCGACGAGCTCTTCACCGAGATCGACGAGGTCGGGGTGCGCGACGGCGCGAACCTGACCGTCGACGGCTACGACTTCGCCCCGTCCTTCTCCATCTGGACCACCATCGAGGAGTGCCTGAACCCGCCGGTGGTCTGGGAGGCCGACCGGGGCTGGTACACCACCCCGCCGTTCAGCGAGCCGGAGGTCTTCGAGTTCCCCGAGGGGATCGGCCCGGTCGAGTGCGTCAACGTGGAGCACGAGGAGGTGCTGCTCATCCCGCGCTGGGTGAAGGCGAAGCGGGTCACCTTCAAGTACGGCCTCGGCGACGAGTTCATCGAGGTGCTCAAGACGTTGCACAAGCTCGGCCTCGACTCGACGAAGCCGGTCAGCGTGCGCGGCACCGAGGTGTCGCCGCGGGACGTGGTGGCCGCCTGCCTGCCCGACCCGGCCACGCTGGGCGAGAAGATGCGCGGCAAGACCTGCGCCGGCACGTACGTCACCGGCACCGGGGTGGACGGCCGGCCGCGCAAGGTCTACCTCTACCACGTGGTCGACAACGAGTGGTCGATGCGCGAGTACGGCCACCAGGCCGTGGTCTGGCAGACCGCCGTCAACCCGGTGGTCGCCCTGGAGCTGCTGGCCACCGGCGCCTGGTCCGGCGTCGGCGTGCTCGGTCCCGAGGCGCTGCCGCCGAAGCCCTTCCTGGACCTGCTCACCGGCTACGGCTCACCCTGGGGGATGGAGGAGCGGTGACCCGCTACGGCCCGATGTACGGCCCGGACGTGACGTTCCTCGGCGTGCCGCCGTGCGCCATCGAGGAGCCGGTGACGTACGCCGACGCCGACGTGGTGATCGTCGGCGCGCCCTTCGACGGCGGCACCTCGCACCGTCCCGGCACCCGGTTCGGCCCGTCCGCCATCCGGCAGGCCTGCTACCTGCCGCACGACGGGTCCCGCCCGTCGCTGGCGCTGCGGGTCGACGCCCTGCGGGATCTCTGCGTCTACGACGCCGGTGACGTGGAGATGTTCGGCGGCGACATCGAGCGGTCGCTGCACGCCCTGGAACAGGCGGTGCACGCCGTCGCCGCGGCCGGCGCGATCCCGGTGGTGCTCGGCGGCGACCACTCCATCGCCCTGCCCGACGCGACCGGGGTGGCCCGCCACCACGGGCTGGGCCGGGTGTCGCTGGTGCACTTCGACGCGCACGCCGACACCGGGGACGTCGAGTTCGGCTCGCTGCACGGGCACGGCCAACCGATGCGCCGGCTCATCGAGTCCGGCGCGGTACGCGGCGACCGGTTCCTCCAGATCGGCCTGCGCGGCTACTGGCCGGGGCCGGAGACGCTGACCTGGATGGCCGAGCAGCGGATGCGCTCGTACGAGATGACCGAGCTGGTGGCGCGCGGCCTGGACGAGTGCCTGACCGAGGCGTTCCGGACGGCCACCGACGAGTGCGAGGGGGTGTTCCTCTCCGTCGACGTGGACGTGGTCGACCCGGGCATGGCGCCCGGCACCGGCACCCCGGAGCCGGGCGGGCTCACCTCCCGGCAGCTGCTCGACGCGGTCCGCCGGGTCTGCTACGAGCTGCCGGTGGTCGGGGTGGACGTGGTGGAGGTGGCCCCCCCGTACGACCACGCCGACATCACCGCCTACCTCGGCAACCGGGTGGTGCTGGAGGCGTTGTCGGCGATCGCCCGCCGCCGCCGGGACGCGGCCGGTGGGTCGCCGTGGGACCCGCGCCAGCCGCTGCTCGACGACCGCTGACCTGGTCGCGGCCGTCCACAAGGGCCGTCCGACCGGCTCGTTCATCGTGGTACGACCGTGTTGACCAGGCCGGACGTCCGTCGCCGTGGCCTGCCGGTCGGTGATCGCACGGCCACCGATCGACGATCATGAGAAGAGGTAAGCCCCTTTCCGCCGCAGGTGGGGGCCACGAGACTCGGCTGCGTGACGCAGATGCCGCCGTACTCCGGCCCGCCCCAGCCGTATCCCGTCCCACCGGCCGGTGGCCGCCCCGGGTGGTTCCACCGGCTCAGCCCCGGCCGCCGGGTCGGGGTGCTCGTCGGTGGGGTGCTGATGTCCGTGCTGCTGCTCTGCTGCCTCGGTACGGGGATCGTCGCCGCCTTCACCGATCCCGCGCAGCCGAAGGCCACCGGCGCCGACCGCACCGCCGGCCGGGCGGCGCCGGTCGCCGAGCAGCCCATCACGCTGCCGAGCACGTCGGAGCCGACCTCGCAGGCGCCGGAGACCACCGTCCCCAGCCCGACCACCACCAGCCCGGCCGCCCCCAGCCCGACCACCGCCCGCCCCACGCCGTCGCCCACCCCGGCCGCCCCCAAGGTGACCACCCGGACGGAGACGGAGACCCGGCGGATCGGGCACGGCACCCGGACCGTGGAGGACTCCTCGCTGGCCGAGGGGAAACGGGTGGTGCGCACCGAGGGCGTCGACGGGGTACGCACGCTGACCTACCGGGTCACCCTCACCGACGGGGTACGCACCGGCCGGACGCTGGTCCGCTCGGCGGTGACCCGCAAGCCGGTGACCGAGGTGGTCGCGGTCGGCACGAAGCAGGAGCGGCAGTGCGACCCGAACTACACCGGCTGCGTGCCGATCGCCAGCGACGTCGACTGCGCGGGCGGTAGCGGCAACGGCCCGGCGTACGTCAGCGGCCCGATCGACGTGATCGGCAGTGACATCTACCGGCTCGACAGTGACAAGGACGGGGTGGCCTGCGAGGACTGAAACGGGCATTGACAGCCGTCGTACGACTCGTGATCATACGGTGACGCTGCGGCCACACGGGGGACCGCGGCACGATCACCGGAGGACCTTCATGGGTCGAACCCTGTCCGCCTTCGTTCTGGGCGTGACCGCCCTCGCCGCTGCCGTCCTGGTCGACACGGCACCCGCGTACGCCGCCACCGAGCAGCTGCGCCTGGACTTCGACGCCACCCCGACCGGCCAGGTCGAGCCGGGGCCGTGGACATCCGGCTGCTTCGCCGACGTGGCCACCCCGGGCGACTCGGGCTGCATCGCCGTGAGCGCCCCGGGCAGCATCTCCCGGGCGACCCGGCCCAGCGGCACCGGCACCAGCCCGGCGCTGGCCTTCCCGGCCTCGGGCAGCGCCGTGATCCAGGTGCCGGACGCCGCAAACCTCAACCCGGGAACCCAGGACTTCACGATCAGCGCCCTGGTCAAGATCACCTCTGGTCAGGTGACCAGCGGGGCGAACCTGGTGCAGAAGGGCCTGTTCGCGGACCCGGCGCAGTGGAAGCTCCAGCTCGACGGCGGCAAGCCGGGTTGCCGGATCGCCGGCCTCAACAGCCAGGGCACGGCGGCCACGCCCGTCCTGATCACCGCCGACGCCTCGATCGCCGACCAGGGCTGGAAGTTCGTCCAGTGCAAGCGGCGCGGTGACGTGCTGAGCCTGATCGTCGGCGCGGACACGGTGAGGACCGCGACCGGCGCGACGATGAACATCAGCAGCACCGCCAAGGTCAACATCGGCGCCAAGGGGCCCGGCCTGACCAACAACGACCAGTTCCGGGGCGAGCTGGACAACGCCATCTTCAGCATCGGCTGACGTTCACCCCGGCTGACACCGCCGGTCACCGCGAGCGCTCCTCGCGGTGACCGGCGCGGGGCGACGTCGCGCGTCGTCTTCGACTATCGTCCCGTCCGGACTTCGAACGGGGGCGGCGTGGCGATCAGGTTGTTGCGGTTTCTCACCGCCGTCGGCATCTTCATGCTGGCCTTCGGCGTCGGCCAGCTGGTCGACGGCAACGTGCTGCCCGGCGTCGGGCTGACGGTCGCCGGGGTGCTGCTCGGGATAGTGCCGATGGTGCTGCTGGTCCGGGCGCTGCACGGGTCGGGCTCGGGGCGGCCCTTCGCCTCGCCCGCCATGGCGGTTCCGGCGCTGCGTCGCGGCGCCCGCGTCCTCGCCGGCACGCTGTTCGCCTGGAGTCTGCTCCCGTTCCTGGCCGCCGGCGCGCTCGTGCTGGTCTTCTACCGGATTCCCAGCCGCGACGGTGGCAGTACCGGTCAGATCGTCACGATGGTGGTGCTGGGCTGCGCCCTCGCCATGGTTCCCGCGACGCTCGGCTTCGGGTTCCTGCGCTGCGGCTCGCTGCTGCTGCGCGGCGACACCGAAGGCGCCGAGGGCGCCCTGCGGCTCAACTGGATCCTCCTGGCGATCGGCGGGATCACGGCGATCGCCGCGTTCAGCGACGACCGTCCCGGCTACGGCACGGTCGCGCTGGTGGCGGCGGTGGTGGCCGGCGCGGCGCTGGTCGTCAACGTGCTGCTCGGGTTCTTCCTTCTCCGGGTCGTCGGGGCCGAGCAGGCGAACCGCCCGTCGACGGTGCACGAGGTGGCGTGACCCGCGCCCGGTGACCGGGCGCGGGTCGATCACCGGGCCAGTTGCGAGCGGATGAGGAAGCGGACCCCCTCCGGGGCCTCCAGCGAGAAGCCGCTGCCCCGGCCGGGCACGACGTCGACCGTGAGCGTGGTGTGCCGCCACAGCTCCCACTGCGACCTCGACATCCAGAACTCCACCGGCTCGGCGAGACCCTCCACGGCCAGCGACGCCAGCAGCACGTCGGAGGAGCCGGTGCGGAACTCGCCCGCCGGGTAGCACATCGGGGCGCTGCCGTCGCAGCAGCCGCCGGACTGGTGGAACATCAGCGGGCCGTGCGCCGCCCGCAGCGACCGGATCAGGTCGGCCGCCGCGGGCGTCACGGTCACCACGTCACCCATCAGAAGAAGCCGAGCTTCTTGGGGGAGTAGCTGACCAGCAGGTTCTTGGTCTGCTGGTAGTGCTCCAGCATCATCTTGTGGTTCTCCCGGCCGATCCCGGACTGCTTGTACCCGCCGAACGCGGCGTGCGCCGGGTAGGCGTGGTAGCAGTTCGTCCAGACCCGCCCGGCCTGGATCGACCGTCCGGCCCGGTACGCGGTGTTGACGTCCCGGCTCCACACGCCCGCGCCCAGCCCGTAGAGCGTGTCGTTGGCGATCTTCACGGCGTCGTCCAGGTCGGCGAAGGAGGTCACCGACACCACCGGCCCGAAGATCTCCTCCTGGAAGATCCGCATCGAGTTGTCGCCCTCGAAGATCGTCGGCTGCACGTAGTACCCGCCCGACAGTTCGCCGCCCAGGTCCGCCCGCTCACCGCCGGTCAGCACCTTCGCGCCCTCCTGTCGGCCGATGTCCAGGTAGGACAGGATCTTCTCCAGCTGGTCGTTGGAGGCCTGCGCGCCGATCATCGTGTCGGTGTCCAGCGGGTGCCCCTGGACGATCTGACCGGTCCGCGAGACGGCGGCGGCCAGGAAGTCCGAGTAGTGGCCCTGCTGGATCAGCGCCCGCGACGGGCAGGTGCAGACCTCACCCTGGTTGAGGGCGAACATGGTGAACCCCTCGAGCGCCTTGTCGAAGAAGTCGTCCCGGGCCGCGCTGACGTCGTCGAAGAAGATGTTCGGGCTCTTGCCGCCCAGCTCCAGCGTCACCGGTTTGATGTTCTCACTGGCGTACTGCATGATCAGCCGCCCGGTGGTGGTCTCCCCGGTGAACGCCACCTTCGCCACCCGGGGCGAGGACGCCAGCGGCTTGCCCGCCTCGACACCGAAGCCGTTGACCACGTTCAGCACGCCCGGCGGGAGCAGGTCGGCGACCAGCGACAACCAGTAGTGGATGGACGCCGGGGTCTGCTCGGCCGGCTTGAGCACCACCGCGTTGCCGGCGGCCAGCGCCGGGGCGAGCTTCCAGGTGGCCATCAGGATCGGAAAGTTCCACGGGATGATCTGCCCGACCACACCCAGCGGCTCGTGGAAGTGGTACGCCACCGTGTCGTCGTCGATCTCGCCGAGCGAACCCTCCTGGGCCCGGATCGCCCCGGCGAAGTAGCGGAAGTGGTCGATCGCCAGCGGGATGTCGGCGGCCAGGCTCTCGCGTACCGGCTTGCCGTTCTCCCAGGTCTCGGCGATCGCCAGGGACTGGAGGTTCTCCTCCATCCGGTCGGCGATCCGGTTGAGGATCAGCGCCCGCTCGGCCACCGAGGTGCGCCCCCAGGCGTCCGCGGCGCCGTGCGCGGCGTCGAGCGCCCTCTCCACGTCCTCGGCGGTGCCCCGGGCCACCTCGGTGAAGGTCTGCCCGGTGACCGGGGTGGGGTTCTCGAAGTACTGGCCCTTGTGCGGCTTGACGTACTCGCCGCCGATGAAATGGTCGTAACGCGACTGGTAGGTGTCGGGCGCCTCGAAGCGCGGCATGGGAACCTCCGTCGTCCGGCAGGGGTGACGACGGCGAGGCTAGTTTCGGGCACGTTGCAGCGACGTTGCGCGGGGCAGGTCGTACTCCGTGGCGAGCTGGCGGGCGCGGGCCAGCGCGAGTGGCCGGCGCGGCGCGCCCGGCGGCAACGCCCGGGCCAGGGCCTGCCAGGCGGTCAGGTCGTCGGCGCCGGCCGGGGTGGCGGTCCAGGCCGCGAGCAGCGCCGGATCCGCCGCGGCCAGCACGGCCGCCCGCAGCTGCCCGTCGATCAGCCGGCGCAGCCGGGCGACTCCCGGCGCGTCGGAGCCGGGCAGCAACGGCCCCGGGTACGCGCGCAGCGCCCCCGCCACGTCCCCGGCGTCGAGCAGCCCGGAGACGGTACGGAAGTCGGCGCGCACCGTCCCGCGCAGCCGGTACGGGCGGGAGTCCAGCAGCTCCGGGCCGAGCGTGCGGCGCAGCCGGGACAGCTCGGCCCGCAGCGTCACCGGGTGGAGCCGGTCGTCGCCGTAGAGGTCCAGGCCCAACTGCTCCCCGGTGCGCCCCTGCGGATGGTCGAGGAGGAGCACCAGCAGCTCGCTGTGCCGGCGACCCAGCCGCACCCGCCGCCCGGCCACCCGCAGCTCCGCCTCGTCGCGGCCCAGCGCCGACAGGTGCACCACGTCCGGGTCGACCGGCCGCCCCCCGGCCAGGTACGCCTCGGCGGCCCGCGCGGTGGCCCGGACCAGCGCCAGGCTCTGCGGGGTGGCCAGGTGGTCCCCGCCGGTGATGTCGACCGCCCCGAGCAGCAGCCCGGTCGCCGGGTCGTGGATCGGCGCGGCGGCGCAGGTCCAGCGCTGCACCGGCCGGACGAAGTGCTCGGTGGCGAAGATCTGCACACTGTGGTCCACCGCCAGTGCCGTGCCGGGGGCGTTGGTGCCGGCGTGCCCCTCGTCCCAGCGGGCCCCCGGCACGAAGTTCATCCGCTCGGCGTGCCGCAGCACCCCCGGATGCCCCTCCACCCAGAGCAGCCGCCCGTACGCGTCGCAGACCGCCATCAGGTGCGCGCCGTCCTGGGCGATGCCGCCGAGCAGGTCCCGGAAGAGCGGCAGCACCGGCGCGAGCGGGTGGGCGGCCCGGTAGCTCTCCAACGCGTCGTCGGTCAGGTCGACCGGCGCGGAGGTCTCCGGGTCGAGCAGCGCCGAGCGTTCCCAGGACCGGCGGACCACCTCGCGCACCCGGTCGGGGGCGGTGCCGGCGGCGAGGAAGGCCTCGTGGGCGGCGCCCACCTGCGCGATCCGCTCGGCCGGATCGGCGCCGAACTCCAGGGCGAGCCACGGGTCAGCCATCGGCGACCTCCTCCCGCCCATCGTGCCGCGCCTCCGGCGCGAAAGGAAGGGCCCCCTCTTAACGCCTGCGGTATAGCAGGGGCCCCCTCTTAACACCTCCCACTCAGGAGATGCGGCGGATACGGCGGACGGCCAGCCAGAGCAGGAGCACGGCGAGGGCGACGAAGATGCCGGTTTCGATGCCCTGGAACAGCCAGAACCGGTCCGCCGGCTGGTAGAGCTGCCAGTTGTACGCGCCCGGCTGGAGACCCAGCTCGGCGCCGCAGGCCCGGCCGTCCGGCCCCTTGCCGCCGGGTGGGCACATGATCCTGCTGTCCTCCGCCACCATCGCCCCGTCGGCGCTCCGGATGCCCTGGGCGAGGATCCAGTCGCCGCGTTCCAGGGTCGTCTCGGTGGCGCCCTCGATGGGGAAGGCGAGGGTCCGGGCCGGCTGGTAGTGCGGTCGGGCCAGGATCGCCACCGCCGCCCGTACGCCGAGGAACCCGGCCAGGGTGATGCCCATGGCGGGCAGCATCTTCTTCCACACGGTGCCGGCGAAGATGCCCAGCGCCACGGCGAAGACCGTGTACCCGACCGGGGCGACGCCCTGGAGGTCGAAGACGATCAGGCCGAACCGGCCCTCACGGGCGCTGCGGGTGAGCGGCTCGACCCACCACGACATCCCCAGCCCGTAGCAGACCGCGAGGGCCACCGCGGCAGCGCCGACCAGCCCGAACTTCGTCAGCGCCCAGCGGCTCCGGGGGATGCCCTGGGTCCAGGCGAACCGGTGCGTGCCCTGCTCGACCTCACGGGCGACCAGCGGGGCACCCCAGAAGAGGCCGACCAGCACCGGCAGGGCGAGCAGCAGGACGGCCAGCAGGTTGAGGTCGCCGTACCGGTTGGTGAATCGGTAGAAGCCCGCGTCGCAGGCCTCCCGGGTCGCCGGTGTCACGTCGGTGGCGGCGAGCTGGCGTGCGCACTCGGCGAGCCCGAGCTCGGCGTAGCTGTGCCGCATCGACAGGCCGATCGGCACCATCAGGGCGGCCAGCGCCGCGAATCCCAGCAGGGTGAAGAACGCCTGCCTGCGGTGTTGCCGCCAGGTCAGCCAGATCATGCCGGCACCTCCCACTCGCTGTGCCGGTTCTGCTGCGCGTCGTCGGCCAGGTAGGCCAGGACGACGTCTTCCAGGCCGACGTCGTGCACCGTCCACGCGGGATCGTTGACCGGACCGTCGACGCGGACCAGCAGGGTGGACTGCCGGTCGGTGTGGCTGGCCCGGACCACCGCGGCGACCCCGCCGACCGGGCGGCCGTCGTGGCGCGGGCCGACCAGCTGCCGGTGCGCGGCCACCAGGTCGTCGACCGCGCCGGTGAGCCGCACCTGGGCGGCGTTGAGCACGATCAGGTGGTCGCAGGTCCGTTCCAGGTCGGCCAGCAGGTGCGAGGAGAGGAGCACGGTCGTCTCGGACTCGGCGACGCTGCCCATCAGCGACTGGAGGAACTCGCGCCGGGCCAGCGGATCCAGGCTGGCGACCGGCTCGTCGAGCAGCAGCAGCCGAGGGCGCTTCGCCAGGGCGAGCGCGAGGGCGACCTGGGCTCGTTGGCCGCCGGAGAGCTTGCCGACCGGCAGTCTCGGCGGGATGCCGAGTTGGCCGAGCCGGTCACGCGCCAACGCGGCGTCCCATCGGCGGTTCATCCGGCCGCCGAGGTGGACCAGCTCGGCGGCGGTGAAGTCGCGGTACAGCGGGGTGTCCTGCGCGACGAAGCCGATCTCCGGCAGGACCGCCGGGTTGTCGTACGGCGACTGGCCGAAGACCCGGATCGTGCCGGCGTCCGGCTTCAGCAGCCCGACCGCCAGGTGCAGCAGGGTGCTCTTGCCCGCGCCGTTGGGCCCGACGAGGGCGGCGATCCGCCCGGCGGGCAGGCGCAGCGAGCAGTCCCGCAGCGCCCAGCTCTTTCCGTAGCGCTTGCCGAGTTGCTCGGCTTCGAGCGCGATCTCCATTCGCTGTCCTCTCATTCCGCTCGTACGGTCTCGCCGCGCGACGCTTCGGCGGCGAGTGCGGCCCGCATGGTGGTCTCGACCAGGGCGGTGACGTCCTCCGGGGCGAGCCCGGCGGCTCGGGCCCGGTGCACCCAGGCGACGAGTTCCTCGCGCAGCTCGGCCTGGTTGGCCAGGGACGGGCCGGCGAGGGTGCGCCGGATGAAGGTGCCGACCCCGGGGCGACCCTCCACCAGGCCCTCGATCTCCAGCTCGCGGTACGCCTTGAGCACCGTGTTCGGGTTGATCGCCAGTGACTGTGCGACGTCCCGGACCTTCGGCAACTGGTCGCCGGGGGTCAGCAGCCCCACTCGCAGGGCCTGCTTGACCTGCTGGATCAGCTGCACGTACGTGTTCACCTTGGACCGGCCGTCCAGTACGAACTCGATCACCCGGGACCAGTCCTCTCTATTGTCTTACGACAGTAGGACTATAGGGCAGCGCGGCGCCTCTACGCAGCCCCTGCGGGAGTCCCGGCGTGATCCGGGTCACTCCCGTGCGCCGGGTGGCCCTTCCCGTCCGGACGAACGCCCCAGACGGCGCGGCGGCGCCTCCGGCCTGGTTGTCGACGACGGACGCTTACGGAACCCTTATCTCCGACCTGCGACCGTGTGCGGGACGACGGGAAGACACGGGGGAGCGATAGCGGTGCGGGTGCTGGTGGCGGACGACGAGCGGCTGTTGGCGGACACGGTCGCCGAGGGGCTGCGGCGGTTCTCCATGGCGGTCGACGTCTGTTACGACGGCGACGGTGCGCTGGAACGGATCGGCGTCAACCGGTACGACGTGGCGGTGCTGGACCGGGACATGCCCGGCGCCACCGGCGACGAGGTGTGCCGGAGCCTGGCCGGGTCGGACGCCGGCACCCGGGTGCTGCTGCTCACCGCCGCGGCCGGCATCCGGGACCGGGTGGCCGGCCTCGGGCTGGGCGCGGACGACTACCTGACCAAGCCGTTCGCGTTCGCCGAGCTGGTGGCCCGGGTGCAGGCCCTCGGCCGGCGGTCCACCCCGGCGGTGCCGCCGGTGCTGGAACGGCACGGCGTGGTGCTCGACGTGGCCGCGCACACGGCCACCCGGGACGGGCGTCCGCTCGGCCTGAGCCCCAAGGAGTTCGCCGTCCTGCACGTGCTGATGCGCGCCGGCAGCCGGGTGGTCAGCGCCGAGGAGCTGCTGGAACAGGCCTGGGACGAGTTCGCCGACCCGTTCACCAACGCGGTCCGGGTCACCGTCATGACGCTGCGCCGCAAGCTCGGTCAGCCGTCGGTCCTGCACACCGTGCCCAGGGCCGGCTACCGGATCGGCGAGCCGGCGTGAGCCCCCGCCGGCGCGTCCTGCTGGTCGGGGTGCTCGCCCTGCTCGCCGGATACCTGCTGCCCTACGTGGTCAGGTGGCTGTTCGTACTGGTGTGGGGGTGGGCCCGGCAGTTCTGCGGGCTGCCCTCGATCGGCGCGGTGTGCGACCCGGCCCGACCGTTCGTCCCGCTGGTCCAGCTGCTGTTCGAGCCGCTGGTGCTGCTGGCCGCCGGTGTGGCGGTGTGGGCCGGGGCCCGCTGGTGCCTGCGCCCGGTACGCGACCTGGCCGACCCGATCGCGAACCTGGGACCGCAGAACCTCGGCTACCGGATCCGCCGTGGCGGCCGGGACGAGCTGGCCCGGCTCGCCCGGGCCATCGACGACATGATGGACCGGGTCACCGCCGGCTACGAGGGGCAGCGGCGGTTCGCCGCGAACGCCTCGCACGAGCTGCGGACCCCGCTGGCGGTGCAGCGGACGCTGATCGAGGTCGGCATGGCCCGATCGCTCACCGGTGAGCAGCTCGACCTGCTCACCGCCCAACTGCTGGCCACCAACGAGCGCAACGAGCGGCTGATCGAGGGCCTGCTCACGCTCAGCGAGAGCGACCAGGGGCTGCGCTCCTCCACCCCGCAACGCCTCGACGAGGTCGTCGCCGGTGTGCTGGCCGCGTACGCCGACCGGGTGGCCGAGGCCGGCGTGACGGTGCAGAGCCGGCTCCTCCCCCGGATCGTGCCCGGCGAGCGGGTGCTGCTGGAACGCCTGGTCGGCAACCTGGTGGAGAACGCGATCAAGTACAACCGGCCGGGCGGCCGGCTCGTCGTCGCCGTCGACGGCGACCCGGCGCTGACGGTCACCAACAGCGGCCAGGCCGTGCCCGGTGAGGCGGTCGCCGGCCTCTTCGAACCGTTCCGGCGCCTCGCCCGGGACCGCACCAACCAGGGCGACGGCGCCGGGCTCGGCCTGGCCATCGCCCGCTCGATCACCCAGGCGCACGGCGGCCTCATCGCCGCCCGCCCGGGCGAGGACGGCGGCCTGCGGGTCGACGTCCACCTGCCCACCGTGCGCTGACCCCCTCCGCACACCACGGGACCCGCCGTCGCGGCGTCCCGCGATGCCACCTGCCCGAACGGACCCGGCGCCGCCGCGTCCGCCGAACCGAGGAGAGACCATGCCCCGAACACACGCGCCGGCGCTGCCGGCCCGGGCCGACGTCGAGGAGGCCGCCCGAGCGCTGACCGGCCTGGTGGCCCGCACCCCGGTGCTGCACAGCCCGGTCATCGACCGCCTGGCCGGCGCCCGGATCCTGCTCAAGGCGGAGAACCTCCAGGACGGGGGCTCCTACAAGATGCGCGGCGCGACGCTGGCGGTGGGGCGGCTCGCCGCCGCCGGCCACACCGGCGTGGTCGCGCAGAGCACCGGCAACCACGCGGTCGCGGTGGCGCTGGCCGCCCGCCGGCACGGGCTGGCCGCGACCGTGGTGCTGCCGGACGACGCCGCGCCGGTCAAGGTGGACCGGGCCCGGGCGGCCGGCGCCCGGGTGGTCCGGGCGGGCACCACGGTCGAGGAGCGGCTGGCCGTCGCCCGGCGGATCGCCGCCGCGGACGGCCACCCGCTGGTCGACGCGTACGACCACCCCGACGTGGTGGCCGGGCAGGGCAGCGCCAGCCTGGAGCTGATCGAGGAGGCGGAGCGGCGCGGCACCCCGCTGGACGCGCTCGTGGTGCCGGTAGGCGGGGGCGGTGGTGTGGCCGGCGCGTGCCTGGCCGCCGCCGGTACCCCGATCGCCGTCCACGGCGTCGAACCGGTCGGCTGCGACTCGCTGGCCCGCAGCCTCGCAGCCGGCCGGCCCACCCCGGTCGCCCCGGCGCCCAGCCTCGCCGACGGGCTCCGCCCTGGCTGCGTCGGTGAGCTGCCGTTCGCGGTGGCGCGGGACGCGGTCCGGGACGTGATCCGGGTCGACGACGACGCGATCGCCGAGGCGTTCCGGCTGCTCCTGCTGGAGCTGAAGGTGGTCGTCGAGCCGTCCGGCGCGGCCGGGCTGGCCGGCGCGCTGCGGCTGGCCGCCCGCGACGACGCCGGCCCGTGGGAGCGCCCACGGACCATCGGCGTCCTGCTGACCGGCGGCAACGTCGAGGCGGACCTGGTGGCCCGGCTCGCCTGCGCGCCGACGCACGCGGCGGTGGCGGCATGACCGGGACGACGCGGATCGGTGTGCTGTTCGGCGGGCCGTCGGCCGAGCACGAGGTCTCCTGCGCCTCGGCGCTCGGCGTGGCCCGGGCCCTGGCCGAGCGGGGCCACCACGTGGTCGCGCTCGGGCTCACCCGCACCGGCGGGCTGCGCATGGTGCCGGAACCGGTGCTGACGCGACACCTCACCACCGTCGCCGCCGGCCGGGCCATCGACGACCGCCTGCCGGTGACCGGGCCGGCGGTGGAGCTGCGGCGCGGGGCGGGTACCGGCACGGTCGCGGTCACCGCCGCCGACGCGCCCGCCACCAGGCACGCCGAGCTGGACGTGGTCTTCCCCGTGCTGCACGGCCCGTACGGGGAGGACGGCGTGGTGCAGGGGCTGCTGGAGTCGCTCGGCGTGCCGTACGTCGGGTGCGGCATCCTCGCCTCCGCCGTCGGGATGGACAAGGTGGCGATGAAGCGGGCGCTGCGGGCCGAGGGCGTGCCGACCACCCCGCACGTGTGGTTCGACGAGCCCACCTGGCGGGCCGCGGAGAACCCGGAGAAGCTGGTGGTCGGGCTGCGCCGGCCGCTGTTCGTGAAACCGGCCCGGATGGGCTCCTCGATCGGGATCTCCCGGGTCACCGGGGACGACGACCTGGCGGCGGCCGTCGAGGAGGCGTTCCGGCACGACCAGGTGGTGCTCGTCGAGCAGGGGGTGACCGGCCGGGAGCTGGAGTGCGGCGTGCTCGGCGGCTGGCGGCCGGAGGCGTCGACGGTGGGCGAGGTCCGGGTCGCCGGCGGCTGGTTCGACTACCGCCAGAAGTACTTCGGCGACACCGACCCGATGATCGTCCCGGCGCCGTTGCCCGACGAGGTCACCGCGCGGATCCGGGAGCTGTCCGTGCGGGCGTTCGCCGCGATCGGCGGGTGGGGTCTGGCCCGGGTCGACTTCCTCTACGACGAGAGCACCGGCGAGCTGTTCGTCAACGAGCTGAACACGCTGCCCGGCTTCACGGCGCACTCGATGTACCCGAAGGTGTGGGCCGCCTCCGGCGTCGCGTACCCGGAGGTGGTGGATCGGTTGGTCGCGCTCGCCCTCGACCGCCACGCGGCCCGGCCGTCCGGCGGGCACCCGGGGGGTGCCCGGTGATCCTGCTCTCCGACCCCCGGGTCGCCGCGGTGTCCAGCCGGGACGACGGCCAACCCCTGGTGGACCTGCGCGAGGTGCCGCTGCTACTGGTGGACGGGCGGGCCGCCGACGCCGCCGGGGCGTACGCGCAGGTGCGGCGCGGGGTCGCGGACCGGTTGCTGGCGGCGCAGCGCGCGCTCCCCGCCGGCCTGCGCCTGCTCGTGGTCGAGGGCTACCGGCCGTACCGGGCGCAGCTCGACATCTTCACCGGCTACCGGGACGAGCTGCGGCGACGGCACCCGGACTGGTCGGCGGACCGGCTGCACCGGGAGACCACCAAGTTCGTCTCGCCGGTCGAGGTGGCGCCGCACAGCACCGGCGGCGCGGTGGACCTGACGCTCTGCGACAGCGACGGGGTCGAGCTGGCGATGGGCACGGCGCTGGACGCCACCCCGGAGGAGAGCGCGGACGCCTGCTTCACCGAGGCCCGGCACATCCCGGTCTCAGCGTGGCGCAACCGGCGGATCCTGGTGGCCGCGCTGAGCGGCGCGGGACTGGTGAACTACCCGACCGAGTGGTGGCACTGGTCCTACGGCGACCGGTACTGGGCACTCGTCACCGGAGCGCCGCACACCCGCTACGGCCCGCTGTGACCACCTGTGGAACACCACGGGCGACTCCTGGGGGACCCGCGCCCGTGGTGTTCCACGACCGGAAGCCGACCGGTCAGCCGAAGGCGGCGTCGAGGATGTCGAGGCCTCGGGCCAGCTCGTCGTCGGAGATGACCAGCGGCGGTAGGAAACGCAGCACGTTGCCGTAGGTGCCGCAGGTCAGGGTGAGCAGCCCGGCGGCGTGGCAGGCCGCCGAGATCGCCGCAGTCGCCGCCGGGTCCGGGGTCAGGGTGCCGGGCACGACGATCTCCACGGCGAGCATCGCGCCCCGGCCGCGTACCTCGGCGACCCGGGGGTCGCGGGCGGCGATCGCGCGCAGCCGGTCGCCCATCACCTGCCCGATCCGCCGGGCGGCGGCGGCCAGGTCCAGCTCACGCATGGTCTCGATGGTCGCCAGGGCCGCCGCGCAGGCGATCGGGTTGCCACCGTACGTGCCGCCGAGCCCACCGACGTGCACCGCGTCCATCAGCTCCGCCCGCCCGGTCACCGCCGCCAGCGGCAGGCCGCCGGCGATGCCCTTGGCCAGGGTGACCAGGTCCGGCTCCACACCCTCGTGCTGGCAGGCGAACCAGTCCCCGGTGCGGCAGAACCCGGTCTGGATCTCGTCGGCGACGAAGACCACCCCGGCGCCCGTCGCCCACTCGCGCAACGCCGGCAGGAACCCCGGCGCGGGTACGACGAAACCGCCCTCGCCCTGGATCGGCTCGATCAGCAGCGCGGCGACGTTCTCCGCGCCGACCTGCTTCTCCACCAGCTCGATCGCCCGGGCCGCCGCGGTCGCCCCGTCCAGCCCGCCGTCGCGCAGCGGGTACGACATCGGGACCCGGTAGACCTCACCGGCGAACGGCCCGAACCGGTGCTTGTACGGCATGTTCTTCGCCGTCAACGCCATGGTCAGGTTCGTCCGCCCGTGGTACGCGTGGTCGAAGACCACCACCGCCGGCCGCCCGGTGGCGTGCCGGGCGATCTTGACGGCGTTCTCCACCGCCTCCGCGCCGGAGTTGAACAGCGCCGAGCGCTTCTCGAAGTCACCCGGGGTCAGCGCGTTGAGCTGCTCGCAGACCGCCACGTACGACTCGTACGGCGCGACCATGAAGCAGGTGTGGGTGAAGCGTTCCACCTGCGCCCGGACCGCCTCGACGACCCGCGGGGCGGAGTTGCCGACGTTGGTGACCGCGATGCCGGCGGCGAAGTCGATCCACTCCCGACCCTCGACGTCGGTGATCGTGCCACCGCCCGCGTGGTCGACGTACGCGCTGATCGTGCTGCCCACGCCGCGCGCTACGGCGGCGCCCCGCCGCTTGTGCAGTTCCTCGCTCGACGCCATCGGTCAGCCCTCGATGTTGTGCATGACGTGCTTGATCCGGGTGTAGTCCTCCAGGCTGTAGACCGAGAGGTCCTTGCCGTGCCCGGAGTGCTTGAAGCCGCCGTGCGGCATCTCCGAGACGAACGGGATGTGGGTGTTCACCCAGACGCAGCCGAAGTCCAGCCGGCGGGTCATCCGCATCGCCCGGCCGTGGTCCTTCGTCCACACCGACGCGGACAGGCCGTAGTCGACGCCGTTGGCCCAGCGCACCGCCTCGTCCTCGTCGGAGAAGCGCTGCACGGTGATGACCGGCCCGAACACCTCGTCCTGGATGATCTCGTCCTGCTGGCGTACCCCGGAGACCACGGTGGGCGCGTAGAAGTAGCCGCGCTCGCCCTGTCGGGAGCCCCCGGTCTGGATCGCCGCGTGGTCCGGCAGCCGGTCGACGAAGCCGCTGACCCGGGCCAGCTGGTTGGCGTTGTTCAGCGGGCCGTAGAGCACGTCGGCGTCGTCCGGCGCGCCCGTCTTCGTGTTGCGGGCCTGCTCGGCCAGCGCCGCCACGAAGTCGTCGTGGATCCCCGGGCCGGCGAGCACCCGGGTGGCCGCCGTGCAGTCCTGGCCGGCGTTGAAGTAGCCGCCGACCGCGATCGCCTCGGCCGCCGCCGCGACGTCCGCGTCGTCGAAGATCACCACCGGGGCCTTGCCGCCCAGCTCCAGGTGGGTGCGCTTGAGGTCCGGCGCGGCGGCGGAGGCGACCTCCATGCCCGCGCGGGTCGAGCCGGTGATCGACACCAGCTGCGGGGTCGGGTGCGACACCAGGGTACGACCGGTGTCCCGGTCGCCGCAGACCACGTTGAACACCCCCGGCGGGAAGAACTCGGCGGCGATCTCGGCCAGCAGCAGCGTCGACACCGGCGTGGTGTCCGACGGCTTGAGCACCACCGTGTTGCCGGCCGCCAGCGCCGGCGCGATCTTCCAGACCGCCATCATCAGCGGGTAGTTCCAGGGCGTCACCTGGGCGCAGACGCCGATCGGCTCCCGCCGCACGTACGACGTGTGCCCGGCCATGTACTCACCCGCCGAGCGCCCCTCCAGCAGGCGGGCGGCGCCGGCGAAGAACCGGAACTGGTCCACCGCCGGCGGCAGCTCCTCCTCGGCGGTGAGCTGGCGGGGCTTGCCGGTGTTGCGCACCTCGGCATCGACCAGTTCGGCGGCCCGGGACTCGACGGCGTCGGCGAGCCTGAGCATCGCCTTCTGCCGCTCGCCCGGGGTGGCGTCCCGCCAGCCCTCGAAGGCGTCGGCGGCGGCCTTCATCGCCGCGTCCACGTCCGCCCTGCCGGAGACCGGGGCCTGGGCGAAGACCTCCCCGGTGCACGGGTCGATCAGGTCGGCGTAGCCGCCGTCCACCGGGTCGACGTACTCGCCGTTGACGAAGTTGCGCAGCTGCTGCTGGTCGCTCATGAGGATGTCTCCGAGGGGTGGCCGGGGGGAGGTGAGCGGAGGTTATCGCAATCTGACTGCCATCTTGGCTACTGAATTCGCGGCAGACAAGGGCATGGGCAACTGTTTCCGCGCGAACCTGCGTCGTCTACGCTCCGGAGCGTGGAGCCGAGAGCCTTCTATGTCGCCGGCCGCCCCGCCCACGGCGAGGGCGAACTGACCGTCACCCACCCGTACGACGGCAGGGCGGTGGGGCGTACCAGCTGGGCCACGCCCGACCAGGTCGAAGCCGCCGTCGCCGCCGCGGCCGGGGTGGCCGCGCAGGCCGCGGCCCTGCCCGCGCACGCCCGCGCGGCGGCCCTGGACCACGTCTCCCGCCGGCTCGCCGAACGGGCCGACGAGGTCGCCGCGCTGATCACCGCCGAGAACGGCAAACCGGTCAAGTGGGCGCGCGCCGAGGTCGGCCGGGCCGTCTCCACCTTCCGCTGGGCGGCCGAGGAGGCCCGGCGCTTCTCCGGCGAGCTGCAACGCCTCGACACCGACCCGGCGGCCAACGGCCGGATCGCCCTGGTCCGGCGGGTGCCGCGTGGCCCGGTGCTCGGCATCGCGCCGTTCAACTTCCCGCTCAACCTGGTCGCCCACAAGGTCGCCCCGGCCCTCGCCGTCGGCGCCCCGATCATCGTCAAGCCCGCCCCGGCCACTCCGCTGACGGCGCTGCTGCTCGGCGACCTCCTCGCCGAGACCGACCTGCCCGAGGGCATCTTCTCGGTGCTGCCGCTGCCCAACGAGCGTGCCGCCGAACTCGTCGCCGACCCCCGGCTGCCCGTGGTCTCCTTCACCGGCTCCGGGCCGGTCGGCGCGGCCATCCGCCGGGCCGCGCCGGAGAAGCACGTCACCCTCGAACTGGGCGGCAACGCGGCGGCGGTGATCTGCGAGGACTGGAACTCCGACGAGGACCTGACCTTCGCCGCGCACCGGATCGCCACCTTCGCCAACTACCAGGCCGGGCAGTCCTGCATCGCCGTGCAGCGGGTCTACGTGCACGAATGGCTCTACGACGGGTTCCTGCCCCGGCTGGTCGCCGCCGTCGAGGCGCTGCGCACCGGCGACCCCTCGTCGGAGCTGACGGACGTGGGACCGCTGGTGTCCGTCGACGCCGCCAGCCGGGTCGAGGCGTGGGTGGACGAGGCCGTCGCCGCCGGTGCCACCATCGAGGTCGGCGGGCGGCGCGACGGCGCCACCTACCCGCCGACCGTGCTCTCCGGGGTGCCGGCGGACGCGAAGGTGTGCCGGGAGGAGGTGTTCGGGCCGGTGCTGGTGGTCGCCCCGGTCACCGACGACCGGGCCGCGTTCGCCGCCGTCAACGACTCGGCGTACGGGTTGCAGGCCGGCGTCTTCACCCACCGGCTGGACATGGCCTTCGCCGCCTCGCGGGCCCTGGAGGTCGGCGGGGTGATCGTCGGCGACGTGCCGTCGTACCGGGCCGACCAGATGCCGTACGGCGGGGTGAAGGGGTCCGGCGTGGGGCGGGAGGGGCTGCGCAGCGCGATGGAGGACTACACCGAGCCGCGGGTGACGGTGCTGACCGGGCTGGAGCTGTAGGGGCGGTTCACCAGGTGCCGTCGTCGCGCACCCGGGCGGGGGCGATGCCGAGCAGCAGGTTGGTCAGCGCGGTGTCGATGTCCGGGCCGATGAACCACTCGCCGGCCTGGTCCAGGGCGAAAATCCGGCCGTGCTCGTCAACGGCGAGGATGCTGTCCTGCCGCTCGGTGCCGATCGGGAAGAGCCGTACGCCGAGGACCTGGGCGAAGTCGGCGAGGGTGTCGGCGGTGTGTGCCGCCCAGACCGGGTTGGTGTCGAACTGACGGATCCAGATCTCCCGGCCCGGGCGGCTTCTTAGGGTCACGATGGCGGGGAAGTCGAGAAACACGCGTTCCGCTGCGGGAAACGGCTCATGACGGTAGAGCCGGCCCTCCACCTCGCAGGTCTCCGCGATGGCTCCCTCGGCCATCGCGTCGTTGAATTCGTTCTGGTCCCAGCCGGCCTCGGCGAGTGCTTGGGCGACCTCCGGTGGGAAACGGTCCGGATCCGGCACCGTGCGCGGATATGGCGGCGGATCCACCAGGCCGCCCAGCTCGCCCCAGGGCAGAACCCCGAAGCGCACGAGCGCCCTGGTGCAGGACTCGCAGATGTCCCGGACCTCACCGCCGTTGCGGTCGCCCGGTTCGCGGATCTGGAAGACCTGGAGCCGGCTGCCCTCGAAGAGCGTCATCGCGTCCCCGACGGTCAGCGGTCCGTCGCCGGCGGCCTCGCGGCGGTGGTCGTACTCGTGCAGGACGTCCGAGACGACGATGATCTCGGCGTGCCGCTCGCCGCCGCGGACCAGGCGACCCGCCGGCAGCCCGTCGAGGTAGGCGCGGACCATCGGGTGGTGGTTGAGCTCGACGTCGCCCTTGGCGCCGTGCGCCACGTACGTCCGGCCCTCGACGGTGAGGTGGGCGGCCGTGCCGGGCGTCGGTAGCCGGCGGATCTCGCGCAGCAGTTGGCTGGCCGGGTCGACGGTGCGCGGGGCCGGGTCGGCGGGGCGGCTGCGCCGGTACATCTGCTCGACCACGGCGGCGGGCACCCGCGGCCAGGTGGAGACGTCGCCGGTCTCCTTGTCGACCACCGTGGTGGGCAGGTCACCCGGGAGCGCCTGCACTTCGCGGGCCACTGTGGACCTGATGATGTAGCCGAGGTCGAACTCGTCGACCGTGGCCCGGCACTCGAATCCCAGGCGCTGTGAGTCGCGGCGGGCCCAGACCGTGGCGAGCTGCTCCGCTTGCTGGCGATCGATCACAGCCGTGAAACTACCGGACCCCACGGATTCGTGGCGCCCGGTATGGTCTCCCTGACTGAACGTGACCGGGGGAGGGTGACGTTGACCGAGAGTGTCGACCGGCAGGCCAATCGGGCGCTCCGGGCCCGCTTCGACGATGTGTACGGGCAGTACCAGCGGCTCCGGTCCGGATTGGACGAACTGCAGACCCGGCTGGCCGAGCTGCGGGTCACCGAACGCTCGGACGACGGGCAGGTGATCGCGACCGTCGGCGCGCGCGGTCAGGTGATCTCGGTGCAGCTCTCCCCGGCCGTCTTCCGGGACCGGGACGCCGAGGTGTTGAGTCGGAAGATCACCCGGACTGTGCAGCGAGCCGCCACCGCGGCCACCTCGGCCACCCAGGAGTTGGTCGGCGGCTACCTCCCCGACGGGCCCGGCTCGGCGGAGTTCCTGCGCAGCGGCGACTTCGGGGCACTGCTGGGTCGGGCGGACGCCGCGCTCCGCGGCGAGGGCGGCCCGCATGACTGAGGAACAGCTCTGGCTCGACCCCGATCGGGCGAGTCGCGGCGCCACCGACCTGCGCCTGGCCGGGGAGGACGTCACCGCTCGTCGGCACGAGGTGGGCGGCGCGATCGCGGCGGCCAGCTCCCAGCGGCCCTGGGGGCGGGATGACATCGGGGCCGCGTTCGAGAAGAACTACCGGACGTACGAGGGCATGCTGCTGCGCGCCTGGGAGGGCCTGGGCGAGGCGATCCAGCGGCTGGGTGCCGACGTGACGTCCTCCGTCACCGCCACCGTGGACGTCGACGTCACCAGCGGCCAGCGGCTGGACGGGATATCCGGCCGGCACGGCTCCCGGCACTGATCGACGCGGAGGACCGGCGTGACCACCCTGCCCAGCCCGATCCCGCACCCGCTGGACTTCTGCCCCTGGCACCTGCCCGGCTGGGTCTACGAGGCCCTCGACTGGGTCGTCGGAGTGGAGTGGCCGGAGGGCAACGAGCGGTCGGTCTGGGACCTGGCCGACCAGTGGTACGGCGTCGCCGGGACACTCGCCGGCCCGCGGGCCGACGCGATCGCCGCCGCGACCGAGGTGGGCAGTGGATACGGCGGCGTCGGGATGGTGGCCGAGGCGTTCGACGCCGCCTGGCGGCGGATCGCCGACGGTGACGACGCACCCCTGGGCGTCCTGCTCGCGTTCACCGACGACCTCGGTCGGCTGGTCGAGGGGTGCGGCACCGACATCGAGGCGGCCAAGCTCGAGGTCTGGATCGAGTTGGGCATCCTCGTCGTCGAGCTGATGTCCGTGGCGGTGCTCGCCGTGGCGACCGCCGGCGCCGCCTCGCCGGCCGCCGGTGCGGCGGTCACCGCCAGCCGAGCCGTGGTGCAGCAGATCTTCAAGCGGTTGCTGGTGCAGCTCGCCAAGAAGGAACTGAAGAAGGGGCTCAAGGAGGCCGGGGAGCGGGCCGCCAAGGAGGTGGCCAAGGGCGGGCTGCGCGGGTTGGGCAGGCACGCCGTGAAGGGTGGCCTGGAGGAGGCCGCCGAGGAGGCCGGCGTCAGCCTGGCCACCCAGGCGTACCAGAACACCACCGGACGCCGCGACGGCCTCGACCTCGTCGACCTCGGCACCTCCGCCCTGGGTGGGGCGGCCGGGGGAGCGGTGGCGCCGCTGGCCGGTCTCGGCCGGCACGCGCACGGCCGGGGTGCCCGGATCGCCGAGCACTTCGGGCGGGAGATGGGCGGCGAGACCCTGGCCGAGGGCGCCGCCGGGCTGGCCACCGGTCAGGGCATCCTCTCGATGGAGGATGCCGCCCGTGCCGCCGTCTCCGGGACCACCGGCTCGGCCACGGGGCAGGCGGACCACGCTCTGCGTGCCGGTCTCGACGGTCGGATGGCGGCCCTGGGCGCACCCATCGCGCCGATGGAACTGCCGCTCCCGCCGCCACCTGAGCTGGCGGGCGGGGACACGGCAGAGGCCGGTGGTGCACTTTCCGCTGGGGCTGGGGCTGGGGCTGGGGCTGGGGCTGGGGCTGGGGCTGGGGCTGACGGTCGGATTCCGGCGCCGCGGTTGGCGTCTCCGCTGGAGATGGTGGAGCAGCCGGCGCCACCGGCCGTAGAACGGGCCGACGTTTCGGCCGATGTCAGCCACACCCCGTCCGTCGCTCACCTCCAGTCGACGTCCGCCGCCCCCGTGACACCCGTTCAGGCTGCGGAGTCGACGGGACTGGTCGGGTCGGTCTCCCACCAGGTCGAGCCCGCTCCGCTGACCGTCGCGCCGGTGTCCCCTGACGTCTCGGCGGTGGGCACCGTGGACGCCAGTCATCCGAAGGTCGGGGTCGTCTCGCCCGACCAGGTGGGATCGGCGGCGCACGTCGGCCCGGCGCCGTCAACGGACGAGGCGGGATCGGCCGCCCACGTGGGCCCGGCACTGTCGGCGGTGGCGGTCGACCCGTCGTCCACCGTGTCGCCGCAGCACGGATCGGGTGTCGCGACCGGAGGTCAACCGGCGCCGCCACCGGCGACCGTCAGCGGCCCGACCACCGCCACCGCCGCCCCGGTGGTGTCGACGGCAAACCTGGTCGCTCCTCAGGTGGATCCGGTCGACGTCCGGACCCCGCTCAACGGCACCGGAACGGGCGCCCTCGGCTCCCATGGCGCTGCCGGGTCGCCCGTGCCGGTTGTGCCGCAGTCCGCTGCGGCGACCGTGGACGCGTCCACGCGTAACCCGACGATCCCGTCACCCGAGAGGGCCAGCCCTTCCGTCCCGCACCAGCGGCACGGCTCCACCGGCCCGGCGGACACCTCCGTCCCGTCCGCCGGAGGCGGCGTCACACCCCACACGGATACGGATGCGGCCGGCGCGGCCCACCGACGGTCGGTGTTCGAGGTCCTGAACCCTGGGACCCCCCTGACACCGCCCGTGGACCCGCCGGCTCCGCCTCCGGCGGCCGATCCCGCGGACCTGCGACCCCGGACCCCGGAGTGGTATGCGGCCGTTTGGGCAGCCGAGCGTGACGCCTTCGAGCGACGCCGCTACCAGGGCTACTTCGAGGCGCAGCGCAGGTGGTACGAGGACCGACGCCGCGAGCGACTGACCGGCCGGCTACGAAGGTTGGCCGACGGACATTTGGAGCGCGCTCGCTGGTTGAAGAGACGGGCCAGGGACATGGCCCGGGCGGGCTTGGGTCTACGAGCTGAACACACCTTCGAGGCGAGCCGGCTCGAAGAGAACGATTCCTACCACTACACAGACCAAGCTCAGGCGGTCAGTGAGGGCCGGTTCCTACCGACGACGGTCGTCGTTGACGACCCTGAGGACTTCCGGCGGATCAACGACGACGTGGCGGACTTGGCCCTCGGTGCCGTGGAGACCGGCGACCGCTCGGCGCTGACCGGTGACGACATACCCCCGCCCACTGACCGCTCCCGCCCGTATGGCGTTCCGGGCGGCCTGCGGCCCCCGCTCGCCCTGCACCAGACCGACCTCGAACGGCAGATGCCGCGCAACCCCGACGGCAGCGTCGTGCGTACCGCCGATCCCCGGCAGGGCGGCTGGTTCGCGCTGGCCAACGACGGCGGACCGGAGGCCGACCCGACCCGGGGCATCAACTGCCTGGACTGCACCCTGTCGCTCTACGACACCTGGGTACACGGCCGGCCACGGGTCTCCGCGCCGCGTACCTTCGACGGCTACACGGACGGCGACATCCGCCGGCCCATCCTGGGTGAGAACGGCGGCCCGCGCCGAGTGGAGGAGGTCACCGGCGGACGGTTCCAGAAGCTCGTCGGCGCTCCCGCGGGTGAGCCGCGAGACCATGTTGCCGAGCACCACGCGGTGCAGCGCGGCTACCGCAACCTGCACGACCAGCTCAGGCTGGGCGGTCACGGGGCCTACGCCTTCCTCATCACCCAGTGGGAGGACGGCGGATCCCACGCCTGGGTGGCGCTCAACCAGAACGGGACGATCCTCTACCTCGACCCCCAGTGCGGAGCGGTCAGCGATCGCCCCCTCTACTCGCACGCAGGCGTTCCTTGGCGCGACAACGTGGTCGCTATCGATGCGCTCGTTCTCGCCGGTGACGGCCGCCCCAAGCCCTTCCGGGACCTTGCGCGAGGCCGGTTCAGTGAGCTTCCTGACCTCCCGGAGTACCCGTCAACCCTAGAGGACCAAGCCGGTTACGGCGATCCTGACTTCAACCGGGTGTACCTGCTGGAAGGGCCGGGTTCGGCACCGGGCGCTGCGCCAGGAGGCCCCGCGCAGGCTGGTTCCTTTGGCGACACCTGGCAGCGCCTGTCGCTGCCTGAGCAGCAGGCACTACAGCGCATGCGCCAAGGAGCCTCCGCCGCCGCGAACGAGGTACAGCATGCCTTAGAAGTCGTCGCCGACCGGGTGACGAGCGCGTTGAAGCTGTCCTCGCCGGTAGCCCTGCGGGATCAGCAGTTCAGAGTCAAGAGCCTGGAGTCGTTGACTCGCAAGTATGCGGACGAGGCCAGCCTTTCTGGCGTACCCATGGAGGAGTTCGAGCGTTCGATCAACGACGTGCTGAGGTTTACATTCGCAATGCCCGGCCCTGAGGCTTACAGCCCCGCAGTGGATCGGATCCTCTCCGAGTTGAACCAACTCGGTTTCATGGTCAACGACAGCGACTGTAAGAATTTCTGGCGCAAGGGGAACCGTTTTTATGGAATGAACTGCACTATTGTCGGCCCTCAAGGTCAGGTCTTCGAGCTTCAACTTCACAGTGATTCCTCACGAGAGGCCTGGCTGCGAACGCACACAGCTTACGAGATCCTCCGCCGAGTGGGGGAGTCGCCCGTAAGTCGCGTGGATGCCTTCTTGGAGATGCTCGTCGTCAACAAGGCACTTGGAATGCCGGATCTGGTTCCGCCTGGGCTGGTCGAACGATTCCCGGCCAAGGATGCTACTTTCGCAAAGTGGATCGCCACATACCCGGAGGTTTGGCGCCGTTATCTGGAGGACGTCGGTGGTGGTCCGTCTTTCGTGGCGGTGGCACGAGCAGTCGGGCTCACGGTGGACGACTTTCCGATTTCCCCATCGATTTTCGGAGTTCTGGAAGAGCGGCATGCTGAGCTATTACGTAATCTACCGTAACGAAGATCGGGCCGATCCGGCCGGAATGATTATCATGGATGTGGCTACCGGAGACGCCATCCTGTGGGATCAGCGCGAGCATGCATGGGTGTACAACCCGGCATTGGTCATCCGATTCTTGGACGACTACCGGAACTTCGATCGGGTCACAAGCGTTGATCGATCCTCCGCCGAGGTCGTCGTTCGAGGTATCACGGGCGGAGCCCCACTCCCCGAAGAGGAGCTTGCGCGAGCCATTTTCCAGCGAAGTCGCCGGGATCGGCTGTCCGGATCTGACGACTGACTGGTCAAAGTCAGCTTGCTGGCTTGCATCAGAGGGTGACGAGGGGGCCGTCGATGCTTGCCCGCCAGTAATACGGTCCGTCCGTGCGCATCAGAAACCTCGGCCGAGAGACCGTCACCCTCCTGCTGGGCATGGTGATCGGCCTGTATCTCGGCATGTGGATCTTCGGCGGCATCCTCGGCGTCGTCGTGGGCGTCGCGTACGGCAGCGCCCTGCACGCCGTCGGCCTCGACCGCCGTCGCACGGCCGCCCGACAGGCCACCGCCGAATGACCTTCTCGGGGTGGGAGACACCGCGCACCGTCGAGGAGGCGTACGCGATCCAGGACGCCCTGCGGCCCCTGGTCGACCTGGTCGGGCCGGGGCCCACCGAGCCCGCGACGGTGGCCGGCCTGGACGTCGCGTACGCCGAGGACGATGACCTGCTCGCGGCCGCCGTCACGGTGCTGGACGCGCGGAGCCTGGCCGTCGTGGATTCCGCCGTGGTGGTCGGCCGTCCCGCCTTCGGCTACGTGCCGGGGTTGTTCGCGTTCCGGGAGCTGCCCGCGCTGCTCGACGCGTTGGACCGGCTGACCGTCCGCCCGGAGGTGCTGATCTGTGACGGGCACGGGCTGGCCCACCCGCGCCGGTTCGGGCTGGCCTGCCATCTGGGTGTGGTGACCGGCCTGCCGACGGTCGGGGTGGGGAAGACGCCGCTGGTGGGCCGGTGGGGGCCGCCCGCCGCGCGGCGGGGTGCCTGGTCGGCGTTGCGGGACGACGGTGGCGAGGTGCTGGGCCGGGTGTTGCGGACCCGGGACGGGGTGAAGCCGGTCTTCGTCAGCGTCGGGCACGGGATCAGTCTCGACAACGCGTGTGCGCGGGTGCTGGCGGTGTCGCCGCGGTACCGGCTGCCGGAGACCGTCCGCACCGCCGACCGGCTCTGTCGGGACGCCCTTCGGGGGCACCTGCGGTCGGGCCAGGGAAGGTAACGCGGCGCACATCCGGACCGCTCTATGACCGGGGACCGTCCGGGGCCGGTAGTAGCCTGTCCGCCGGACCCCGACCGAGGAGGACCGGCCCCACTGGAAGGGGTCGGGCCGCGTCCGGGGAGGAACTGCGAGGTGAACATGTCGGTACGTCGGCACGCGGCGCGACTCGCGACGGTCTGCGCGCTGCTGGGCGGCCTGGTGGCCGTCGGGGCGTCACCGGCCCTCGCGGAGGACGACTCGGTGCGGGTGCGCTCGGCCGACACGTTCAAGGCCGGCGGTTCCCCGGGCGGTGTCTCGGTGGAGGTGCGCAAGCGCAGCGACGGCTGCGTCCTGCTCCGTACGGTGCTCGGTCTGCGCCTCGACGGGCTCTCCGCCGATCAGGTGCAGGTGCAGGTCAACTTCGGCGGGCGTTGGTGGCCGGCACCGGTCGGTGACGGCGGTCGCGGCGTGCAGACCGGGCCGACGACGCCGTCGAATCCCACCCTCTGCAAGGGCAAGAGCGTCACCGTCAAATACCGGGTGGCGTTCCTGGCCGGGGCGCCGGATGGTTCGCTGACCGTCGTCGGTGAGGCCACCAACGCCTTCGGCAAGGTGCTCGACCGGGGGGCCGACCGGGCCCGGGTGGTGGGTGGCCAGGCCGCTGCCGCCACGCCCTCCGCGACGCCCAGCGCCACGCCGGAGCCGACCCCGACCCCGACGCCGACCCCGAGCGCGGTCGCGACGGTGGAGCCGGCGGCGCCCAGCCAGCCCCCGTCGGCGGTGGCTGCCGCCCTCGACAGCCGGAGCGCCCAGCCGGCCGCCCAGGAGGAGGGTTCCGGAGTGTCGCCGATCATGCTCGTCGGCCTGGCGCTGGTGCTGCTCGGTGCGGGCCTGATCATCCTGCTGGTCCGTCGCTCCCGCGCCGACCGGGCCGCCGTCGAGGAGCCGCCGGCGGCCGAGCCGTCCGAGTGGCCGGGCGCGCCGCTGCCGCGTGGCGGGGCGCCCACCACCTACCGCGCCGGCGGCCCCGCGCCCACGCCGACCGGGCAGGTGTACGGCCAGCCGTCCGCCCCGTCGGGCAGCGTGTACGGCGCGCCGGCGCCCCGTCCCGCCGGTGGTGTCTACGGCGGCGGCACCGGTGCCACCCCGACCCCGCCCGCCGCTCCCGCCCCGCACTCCGGTCAGGGTGGGCCGGGCACCCCGCCGCCGGATGCGGCGAGTGGCGGCGACGCCACCACGGTGATGCCCCGCCTGCCCGGCTGAGCCGGGATGCCGGTTGCTCCTCCGATACGCTCAGGTGCGTTGACGACCTGCGGCTGAGGAGCGAAACCGGTGTCTGATCTGTCCCAGATCATCAAGGCCTACGACGTCCGGGGCACGGTCCCGGAGCAGTGGGACGAACCGGTCGCCCAGGCCATCGGTGCCGCCTTCACCCAGTTCCTGGCGGCCACCGGCGAGCCGGGCGACGCGGTGGTGATCGGGCACGACATGCGGGCCACCTCACCGGGCCTGGCCGCCGCCTTCGCGGCCGGCGTACGCGCCGAGGGACGCGCGGTGATCGAGATCGGGCTGGCCTCCACGGACATGCTCTACTACGCCTCCGGCGCGCTCGACCTGCCCGGGGCGATGTTCACCGCCAGCCACAACCCGGCGAAGTACAACGGCATCAAGATGTGCCGGGCCGGCGCCCGCCCGATCGGGCAGGACAGCGGGCTGGCCGAGATCCGGGACCGGGCGGAGGCGCTGCTGGACAAGGGCGAGGCCGCCCCGGCCGGCGAGCCGACCGCCCCGGCCGAGCAGCGGGACCTGCGCCCCGAGTACGCCGCCCACCTGCGTCAACTGGTCGACCTCTCCGGCATCCGCCCGTTGAAGGTGGTCGTCGACGCCGGCAACGGCATGGGCGGCCACACCGTGCCCAGCGTGCTGGGCGACGCGGTGCTGCCGGCCCTGCCGCTGACGATCGTGCCGCTCTACTTCGAGTTGGACGGCACCTTCCCCAACCACGAGGCCAACCCGTTGGACCCGGCCAACCTGGTGGACCTCCAGCGGGCGGTCGTCGCCCACGGCGCGGACCTCGGGCTGGCCTTCGACGGGGACGCCGACCGGTGCTTCGTGGTGGACGAGCGTGGCCGACCGGTCTCCCCGTCGGCGATCACCGCCCTGGTGGCCGTCCGCGAGCTGGCCAAGCACCCGGGCTCCACGGTGATCCACAACCCGATCACCTCGGCGGCGGTGCCGGAGATCATCCGTGAGCATGGCGGCCGGCCGGTGGTGGCCCGGGTCGGGCACTCGTTCATCAAGGCCGAGATGGCCCGGACCAACGCCGTCTTCGGCGGCGAGCACTCGGCGCACTACTACTTCCGCGACTTCTGGTTCGCCGACACCGGCATGCTGGCCGCCATGCACACCCTCGCCGCTCTCGGCGAGCAGCCGCTGCCCCTGTCCGAGCTGGCCGCCGGGTACGAACGCTACGTCGCCTCGGGTGAGATCAATTCCACGGTCGACGACCAGGCGGCGAAGGTGGCCGAGGTGCGGGCCGCGTACCCGCGGGCGGAGGTCGGCGAGCTGGACGGGCTCACCCTGCGCTTCCCCGACGGCGCCTGGTTCAACCTGCGCGCCTCCAACACGGAGCCGCTGCTGCGGCTCAATGTCGAGGCCCCGTCCGAGGAGCGGATGATCTCGCTTCGCGACGAGGTGCTCGACCGGGTTCGCCGATAAGATCCCCTGCGCCGGTCGGCACCGCCGACCGGTCGACCGCACACGTGGAAGGAGCCGCGCCGTGGCCCTGGACCCGCAGTTGCTCGAGATCCTCGCCTGCCCGGACACGCACCACGCCCCGCTCGACTACGACCCGCAGGCGCAGACCCTGACCTGCACCGAGTGCGGCCGGATCTTCGAGGTCCGCGACGACGTGCCGGTGCTGCTGCTGGACGAGGCACGGGGTGGCCCGGCCGCGGACGGCGGGCGCGACGCGTCGGCGGCCGACCGGTGATGGAGATGGACGGCACCGCCGGGGTGAGCGGTCACCGGCACGCCGACGAGGCGCTGCTCGACGATCCCGCCCGGCTGGCCGAAAGCGATCCGGGCGGCATGCTGCGGTTCACCGCCTCGGCCGGCGCTCAGGTCCGGGAGTCCGCGGCGTTGGCCGCCGAGGCGAACCTGTCGATGCTCTCCGACGACCTGCGCGCCCGCGCGGTGGTGGTCGCCGGCATCGGCACCGCGGCGCGTACCGGTGACGTGCTGGCCACGGTGGCCGGCCCGCGCTGTCCGGTGCCGGTCATCTCGCACCGCAGCTCCGGGGTGCCCGGTTGGGTGGGCGCGGCGGACGTGGTGATCGCGGTCAGCGCCTCCGGGCGCAGCCCCGAGGCGCTGGGCGCCGCCGAGGCCGCCCACCGGCGCGGCGCCCGGCTGGTCGCCGTCGGCGCCCCCGACTCGCAGTTGCAGTCCGTCGCCGAGCGGGCCCGGGCGCCGTTCATCCCGGTGCCCCGTCGCGCCCCGGCCCGGGCCAGCCTCTGGGCGCTCACCGTGCCGGTCCTGCTCGCCGCCCGTAGTCTCGGCCTCGTGAAGGTCAACGAGGCGGATCTGGCGGAGACCGCGGCGCGGCTCGACGCCGACGCCGACCGGTGCCGGCCCACCGCCGAGTCGTTCGTCAACCCGGCGAAGTCGCTGGCCCTGGGGCTGGCCGGCTCGGTCCCGATCGTCTGGGGTTCGTCGCCGCTTGCCACCGTGGCCGCCCGTCGCTTCGGTGACACCCTGTCGGCCAACGCCCGCTACCCGGTGGTCACCGGGGCGCTGGGTGAGGCCGGCCGGGGCCGGGTCGGGCTGCTCGACGGGGTCTTCGGCGGGCTGTTCGAGTCGGGGCGGGACATCTTCGCCGACCCGGACGGCTCCGACGGCGACGCCACCCGACTGCGGCTGGTCATCCTGCGCGACGGCGGCCTCAACGCCGACGACGACACCGACGAGCCGCTGGCGGTGGAGGAGCGGCGCGCCGACGCCGTGCAGACCCTCGCCGAGCGGCGGGGCGTGCGCTGTGACGTGGTGACCGCCGAGGGCGGTTCCGCTCTGGAGCGGCTCGCCTCGCTGATGGCGGTGCCGGACTTCGCCTCGATCTACCTCGCGCTCGCCCATGGCCTGGACCCGATGGCGGTCCCGGCGATCACCGAAATGAAGGAGCTGTCGAACCAGTGAGCGATCGAACGAACCGACCCGGCACGCACCGGCTCACCACGGCCGGGACGGGGGCGGCGGCGTGAGCGCCAACGGCGGGACGAAGGCGATCATCGCCGCCCTGCTGGCCAACATCGGCATCGCCGTCACCAAGTTCGTCGCCTTCCTGCTGACCGGCTCCTCGTCGATGCTGGCCGAGTCGATCCACTCGGTCGCCGACTCGGGCAACCAGGGCCTGCTGCTGCTCGGCGGCAAGCGGGCCAAGCGGGAGGCCACCCCGCAGCACCCCTTCGGCTACGGCCGGGAGCGCTACATCTACGCGTTCATCGTGGCGATCGTGCTGTTCACCCTGGGTGGCCTCTTCGCCCTGTACGAGGCGTACCACAAGTGGTCGGATCCGCACGGTATCGACAGCTGGCAGTGGGTGCCGGTCGCCGTGCTGGTGGCCGCGATCGGCATGGAGGGTTTCTCCTTCCGGACCGCCATCAAGGAGTCCAACCACACCCGGGGCAACCAGAGCTGGGTGCGGTTCATCCGCCGGGCCAAGGCTCCGGAGCTGCCGGTGGTGCTGCTGGAGGACTTCGGTGCCCTGGTCGGTCTGGTCTTCGCGCTCTTCGGCGTCGGAATGACCCTGATCACCGGCAACGGCAGGTGGGACGCCGCGGGCACCGCGATGATCGGCATCCTGCTGGTGATCATCGCGATCGTCCTGGCGCTCGAGACCAAGAGCCTGCTGCTCGGTGAGGGCGCGGAGCCGAAGGACCTGGCGGCGATCGAGCGGGCCGTCACCGACGGCCCGGAGGTCGAGCGGATCATCCACATGAAGACCCTCTACCTCGGCCCCGAGGAGCTGATGGTGGCCGCGAAGATCGGCGTGCCGCGCTGCGAGAGCGCGCAGGATCTGGCCCGCGGCATCAACGCCGTGGAGGCTCGGATCCGGACCGCCGTGCCGATCGCCCGGGTGATCTACCTGGAGCCGGACATCTACAGCGTCGCCGCTGACCGGGCCGGCACCGGCGCCGCCGCCGAGACCGCCGTCACGCCGACGGAGGCCGATGCCGACCCCGCGCCCGCCACGGGCGGGGTGGCCGGCCACACCGGAGGCTGACCGTGGAGCTGCTGTACGGGCCGATCCGGGACTACGCCTGGGGTTCCCGCTCGGCGATCGCCGAGTTGCAGGGGCGCCCGGTGCCCAGCGACGGCCCGGAGGCCGAGCTGTGGCTGGGCGCCCACCCGGGCGCACCGGCCACGGTGGACCGGGACGGCGACCGGGTGAGCCTGGTCGACCTGCTGGTCGCCGAGCCGGACCGCTGGCTCGGCGAGCGGATCGTCGGCAGGTTCGGCGCCCGGCTGCCGTTCCTGCTGAAGGTGCTCGCCGCGGACGCCCCGCTGAGCCTCCAGGCCCACCCGGACCCGGAGCAGGCCCGGGCCGGATACGACGCGGACGCGGGCCGGCCGGCCGGCGAACGCAACTACGTCGACCCGTACCACAAGCCGGAGCTGCTGGTCGCGCTCTCGCCGATGGAGGCGCTCTGCGGGTTCCGTGACCCGGCCGTCTCGGCGGAGGCGCTGGCCGGGTTCGGCGTACCCGCGTTGGCGCCGGTGGTGGCCGCGTTGCGGGACGGTACGGCGGGGTTGCGGGAGGCCGTGCGGACGCTGCTGACCTGGCCGGCCGCGCAGCGGGCCGGGCTGGTCGAGGCGGTGCTGGCCGCGGAGGTCGCCGGGCCGGACGCGCAGCTGGCGCGGTGGCTGGCGGCGGCCTACCCGGCGGACCCTGGGGTGCTGGTGGCGTTGCTGCTCAACCACGTCCGGCTGGCCCCCGGTGAGGCGATCTGGATGCCGGCGGGCAACCTGCACGCCTACCTGGGCGGCACCGGCGTGGAGATCATGGCGGCCAGCGACAACGTGCTGCGCGGCGGGCTCACCCCCAAGCGGGTCGACGTGGACGAGCTGCTGCGGGTGCTCCGCTTCGAGGTGCTCGACGATCCGGTGGTACGACCGCAGCCGGTGTCGTCGGGGGTGGTCACCTGGCCGGTTCCGGTGGAGGACTTCGCGCTGCACCGGGTGACGGTGGAGGCCTCCGGGCCGGAGGTGCGGCTCGCCCTGCCGGGGCCGCGGGTGGTGCTCTGCCGGTCCGGGAAGCTGTCGGTGGACGACGGCGTCGGCGCGGTGGCGCTGGACCCGGGTCGGGCGGCGGTCGGCACGGCGGCCGGTGGGGCCCTGGTCGTCGGCGGTGAGGGCGAGGCGTACGTCGCCAGTTGCGGCCTGCGCTGAACCGGTCCGCGGTCCGGACGGTGCTCCGCCGAATCGCGCAAGTCGGAAATTCCGGAAACGCTTGACGCAGCCAATGCGGAGTGTGACTCTATGGGTACGCAGCGTTGTCGCGACGATCGTCGGGGCACGCGCGCGGGGGAACCAAACCGGGGGGATGCACGGGGCGGCCGGCCTGTGGACGGGAAAAACGTCCACGCCGACCGCCCCGTGCGCTGTCCGCCCCGCAGCCGGATCGACTCGCGCGTAAGGTAGAGGGTCGCGCACAGCTAATCGTTCGACAGGAGCTTCCATGACCAGCACCCTCCCGGCAGCCGCCAGCGGCACGCCGACCGAGGCCCGGCCGAGCACCCTCGGCGAGGGCGACTACAAGGTGGCGGATCTGTCGCTCGCCGAGTTCGGGCGCAAGGAGATCCAGCTCGCCGAGCACGAGATGCCGGGCCTGATGGCGATCCGTCGCGAGTTCGCCGAGGCGCAGCCGCTGGCCGGCGCGCGGATCACCGGCTCGCTGCACATGACCATCCAGACCGCCGTCCTGATCGAGACCCTGGTCGCGCTCGGCGCGCAGGTCCGCTGGGCGTCCTGCAACATCTTCTCCACCCAGGACCACGCCGCCGCCGCGATCGTGGTCGGCCCCACCGGCACCCCCGAGAACCCGGCCGGCGTGCCGGTCTACGCCTGGAAGGGCGAGAGCCTCGAGGAGTACTGGTGGTGCACCGAGCAGGTGCTGAACTGGCCGGACGGCCAGGGTCCGAACATGATCCTCGACGACGGCGGTGACGCCACCCTGCTGGTGCACAAGGGTGCCGAGTTCGAGAAGGCCGGGGTCGTCCCGCCGGTCGAGTCCGCCGACTCCGAGGAGTACGCGGTCATCCTGGGCGTGCTGCACCGCTCGCTCGCCGAGGACGGCCGGCGCTGGACCCGGATCGCCGCCGACATCAAGGGCGTGACCGAGGAGACCACCACCGGCGTGCACCGCCTCTACGAGATGCACCGCGACGGCAAGCTGCTCTTCCCGGCCATCAACGTCAACGACTCGGTGACCAAGAGCAAGTTCGACAACAAGTACGGCTGCCGGCACTCGCTCATCGACGGCATCAACCGGGCCACCGACGTGCTGATCGGCGGCAAGATGGCCGTCGTGCTCGGCTACGGCGACGTGGGCAAGGGCTGCGCCGAGTCGCTGCGCGGCCAGGGCGCCCGGGTCGTGGTGACCGAGGTCGACCCGATCTGCGCCCTCCAGGCGGCGATGGACGGCTACCAGGTCGCCACCCTGGACGACGTGGTCGAGATCGCGGACATCTTCATCACCGCCACCGGCTGCTTCGACGTCATCACCAACGAGCACATGGCCCGGATGAAGCACCAGGCCATCGTCGGCAACATCGGCCACTTCGACAACGAGATCGACATGGCCGGCCTGGCGAAGCGCTCGGACGTCACCCGGGAGAACATCAAGCCGCAGGTCGACCTGTGGCGCTTCGACGACGGCCACGCCATCATCGTGCTCTCCGAGGGCCGCCTGCTGAACCTGGGCAACGCCACCGGCCACCCGAGCTTCGTGATGTCGAACTCGTTCGCCAACCAGACCATCGCCCAGATCGAGCTCTTCACCAAGACGGAGGAGTACCCGATCGGCGTCTACGTGCTGCCGAAGCACCTGGACGAGAAGGTCGCCCGGCTGCACCTGGCCGCGCTCGGCGCCAAGCTGAGCACGCTGACCAAGGAGCAGGCCGCCTACCTGGGCATCTCCACCGAGGGGCCGTTCAAGCCCGAGCACTACCGCTACTGATCCACACCGAGGACCGGGTCGGCCGCCGCGCGGCCGGCCCGGTCCTTTCGTGTACGCCGTCCGCGCGCCGCATCCGTTCACCCGCAGTTACTGCCCGGCGTGGTGGCGCAGTGTGACCGCGGGACGCGGGAGCCAACATATCTTCTGGCGCCTTTGCTCTGCTGCACCCGGCGCAACACCGCTGTGAGCTGGTCTTCCATCCGGTCCGGCGGATCCGACCTGTCGGCTGTCAGTGATTCTGCGTGACTGTTGCGTGCGCCGCAGCAGAGCAAAGGGTGGGGCGGGGGTGGTGGCGTGGTGGCGGTCGGTCACCTTCGGTGGCCGCGGAGGATCGGCGCGACGCCGTGGGTGGCCGCGGCGGATGGGCGGACGGGGCCGACCGGGCGGGAACAGCGGCCGGTCAGGGGCGCCGGGCGGGGCGGATCCAGGTCCAGACGCACCAGGCCAGCCAGCCCAGCGAGACGAGGGTCGCCAGGGCGCGCAGCCGTAGCGCGCTGAGCAGCAGCACCACGACCAGCACGGCCAACCACGGCCCGAAGCCCCTCACGACCGCCACCTGCCGAGGACCAGTCGCCGGACCAGGGTCGGAGCGACCCAGGACCAGACGCAGTACCCCAGCCAGAGCAGGCCGACCAGGGCGGCGACCGGCTCCAGGCCGGCCACGTTCAGCGCCACGATCGTGCCCACCGCGATCAGCCAGGTACGCAACACGCCGAGCCGGTAGAGCGGACGCAGCGGCAGCAGCAGCGGGTGGGCGTACACGCGGGACTGCCAGGCGGCGTCGGCATAGTCCGCGTCGGTCGGATCCTGCGCCACCGCCTGGCCGAAGGACTGCTGCGCCAGGCCCACCTGTCCCCGTTCGCCGGCGATCGCACCGTGCAGGAAGAGCGCGGCCGGGTGGTCGGGCCAGCGGCCGAGGTAGTCCCGGGCGATCCGCTGCGCGGTGCGGTCGTCACCGGCGGCGTACGCGAGCTGGAACCGGGAGACCCACACCAGCGGGTGCTCGGGCGCCAGTGCGGCGGCCCGGTCGACCAGCTGCGCCGCCTTGCCGGTCTGGCCGACCATCGTGCACAGGTCGGCGTACTGGCAGAGCAGCCAGACCTGCTGCGGTTCCCGGGCCAGGCCGTCGAGCAGGGCCCGCTCGGCGCCGGCGTGGTCGCCCTGGTGGCGCAGCGCCAGACCCAGCCGGCCGAGCAGTTCGGCGTCCGGGCCGGTTTCCCCGAGGCCCTGCCGGGCCGTGTCGGCGACGGCGGACCACCGTTGCAGGTCGGTCAGCGCGGCGGCCCGCAGCTGGAAGGCCCGCCGCTGGGTGGCCTCCGGGCCGGCGAGCCGACTCAGTTCGGTCATGGCCTCCTCGGCGCGGTTGAGGTCGAGCAGGGCCGCCACCCGGTCCAGTTGCCGGTCGGGGGCGGTCACCGGCCGACCCCGACGGCCCGGTCGGCTCCGGCAGCCTGGTCGGCTCCGGCAGCCTGGTCGGCTCCGACGGTCCGGTCGGTGATGCGACCCGGCCCGGCGGGCGTCATGCCCCCGCCACGGTGAGCACCAGCAGGGCCTCGGCGAAGCCGAGCACCAGTACGGCCAGCACACCCGGCCCCCAGAGTGAGCCGGCCTCGCCGCCGCGCATCTCGTACCCGCGGAAGGCGCCCTTCTGGGTGGCCGAGACCGCCAGCCAGGCCAGCCCGCCGGCCAGCGCGCCGATCAGCCGGCCGGGGCCGCGGGTGCCGTCGTCGAGCAGCAGGGCGGTGACCAGCACCCGGGCGGCCAGCGCGGCCAGTCCGGCGCCGAGCACCGCGGCCCGGGCCCGCCCCGGCAGGCCCAGCCGGTGGGCGTTGACCAGGGCGAGCGCGGTCACCGGGGCGGCACCGCCGAGCAGGGCCGGATAGACCAGCGAGGAGGGGCGCCACGGCCGGCGCCCGGCCGGGCGGGCGGTGGGCGAGATGGTGGGTCGGAAGAGCTCGTCGGCCACGGTCGTCCTGTCCTGCGAGGGGTTGGCCGGATCCTGCCACAGCCGGGCCCGGCCCGGGGGCCTCGGCGAGCCGGTCGACCACGTCACGGAGCCGGGTGATGTGACCATGAACGACTTGACGTCACGGGGGGATCGGGAGGAAGGTATGGCTGCCCTAAGTTAACTGAGGCGTGCCTAAGTGATCACGGAGTACCGATGTTCGCCACGTACCTGATCGGCCTGCGGGAAGGGCTGGAAGCCACCCTGGTGGTCAGCATTCTCGTCGCCTTCCTGGTGAAGTCGCAACGGCGCGACCGGCTGCCGCACGTCTGGGCCGGCGTGGCCCTGGCCGTGGCGCTGTCGGTGCTCTTCGGCTGGCTGATCGAGTACACCTCGACCTCGCTGCTGGCCCGCTCCGAGGACCGCGAGCTGTTCGAGGCGGTCACCTCCGTGGCGGCCGTGGTCTTCGTCACCTGGATGATCTTCTGGATGCGCAAGGCGGCCCGGACGATCTCCGGCGAGCTGCGCGGCAGGCTCACCGACGCGCTCGCCGTCGGCGCCCTCGCCGTCGCCGGGATGGCCTTCCTGGCCGTGATCCGGGAGGGCCTGGAGACCGCGCTGATCTTCTACTCCGCCGCGCAGAGCGCGGCCGGCGGCGCCGGCCGCGGCCCGCTGCTCGCGCTGATCGGTGGCATCGCCACGGCCGTCGTGCTCGGCTTCCTGCTCTACCGCAGCGCGCTGAAGATCAACCTGTCGAAGTTCTTCACCTGGACCGGCGCCCTGCTGATCCTGGTCGCCGCCGGCATCCTCAAGTACGGCGTGCACGACTTCCAGGAGGCCGGCGTGCTGCCCGGCCTCAACAACCAGGCGTTCGACATCTCCGCCGTGCTCGACCCCAGCACCTGGTACGCAGCCCTGCTCGGCGGGATGTTCAACATCACCGCCACCCCGACGGTGCTGGAGATGATCGCCTGGGTCGCGTACGCGGTGCCGGTGCTGATCCTCTTCCTGCGCAAGCCGGCCGGCAGGCCCGCCGCCCCCGCGAAGCCGGCCGCGTCGACCGAGCCCGCCGCGACCGCCGCGCAGGCCGAGCCCGCCGCGCCGACCGCGCCCGGCGCCTCCGACACCTCCGCGCCCCAGCGCGCCTGACCCGCCTTCCGCGAGGAGACCGAGAACCATGCGTACCACCCGCTTCCTGGTGCTCGCCGCCACCGGCGTGCTGGCCGTCACCGGCGTGACCGCCTGCGGCTCGGACGACGACTCCTCCTCCGCCGCGGGCGGGGGCAACTCGGTGACCGTGAAGGCCACCGACACCACCTGCGAGGTGGCGACGACCGACCTGACCGCCGGCCAGGCCACCTTCTCGGTGACCAACAGCGGCAGCAAGGTCAACGAGTTCTACGTCTACGCCGCCGGTGACCGGGTGATGGGCGAGGTGGAGAACATCGCCCCCGGGCTGACCCGGGAGCTGCGCGTCGAGCTGCCCGCCGGGGCGTACGAGACGGCCTGCAAGCCCGGGATGAGCGGCCGGGGGATCCGGGGCGCGCTCAAGGTCAGCGGCGGGTCGGCGGCGCCGAAGGCCGCCGACGCCCTGCTGACCGAGGCGACCGCCGGCTACCAGCGCTACGTCACCAGCCAGACCGCCGAGCTGCTGACCAGGACCGGCGAGTTCGTGGCCGCCGTCAAGGCCGGCGACGTGGCGAAGGCCAAGGCGCTCTACCCGGTGACCCGCACCTACTGGGAGCGGATCGAGCCGGTCGCGGAGAGCTTCGGCGACCTCGACCCGAAGATCGACGGTCGGGAGGAGGTCATCGAGGAGGGCATGGAGTTCACCGGCTTCCACCGGATCGAGAAGGACCTCTGGACCACCGGCGACATCACCAAGGATGGCCCGATCGCCGACCGGCTCCTGGTCGACGTCAAGGCCATCGTGGCGAAGGCCAACGCCGAGAAGCTCACCCCGCTCCAGCTCGCCAACGGCGCCAAGGCGCTCCTCGACGAGGTGGCCAGTGGCAAGATCACCGGTGAGGAGGAGCGCTACTCCCACACCGACCTCTGGGACTTCAACGCCAACCTGGAGGGCTCCAAGGCGGCCGTCGCCGCGCTCCGTCCCGCCCTGGAGCAGCGCGCCCCCGAGCTGGTGAAGCAGCTCGACACCGAGTTCGCCAACGTCGAGAAGGCGCTCGGCCAGCACCGCGCCGGCGACGGCTGGAAGCTGCACACCGAGCTGAGCACCACCCAGCTCAAGGAGCTCTCCGACAGCATCAACGCGCTGGCCGAGCCGGTGAGCAAGGTCGCCGCCGCGGTCGCCCGCTGACCCCCGGCCCACCTTCGTTGGAGGTTCGATGAGCACCGACGCCGAGAAGACGAGCACCGACGCCGGCCGGCCCGGTACGACGCTGTCCCGCCGCCGGGCGATCACCCTGGCCGGCGTCGGGGTGGCCGGCGTCGCCGGGGTGGCCGGCGGGGCCGGCGCGCTGATCCGGGGTGCGACCGACCACGCCTCGGCCGACGCCGGCGCACCGGCCGACGCGGTGCCCTTCCACGGCGCGCACCAGGCCGGCATCACCACCCCGGCCCAGGACCGGCTGCACTTCGTCGCCTTCGACGTGATCACCAAGGACCGCGGCCGGCTGGTCGCCATGCTCCAGGAGTGGACGGCCGCCGCCGCCCGGATGACCGCCGGCCGCGACGCCGGGGTGTTCGGCGCGGTCGGCGGGGTTCCCGAGGCCCCGCCGGACGACACCGGTGAGGCGCTCGGCCTGCCGCCGTCGCAGCTCACCGTCACCGTCGGGTTCGGCCCGACGCTGTTCCGCGACGCGCAGGGGCGGGACCGGTTCGGCATCGCCGACCAGCGCCCGCCGGCGCTGGCCGACCTGCCGCACTTCGCCGGGGACGCCCTGCGCCCGGAGATCTCCGGCGGCGACCTCTGCGTGCAGGCCTGCGCCAACGACCCGCAGGTGGCGGTGCACGCCATCCGCAACCTGGCCCGGATCGGGATGGGTGTGGTGAGCGTCCGCTGGTCGCAGCTCGGCTTCGGGCGTACCTCGTCGACCTCCCGGGAACAGGCGACCCCGCGCAACCTGTTCGGCTTCAAGGACGGCACGGCGAACCTCAAGGCCGAGGACGCCGCCCTGCTCCGCGAGCAGCTCTGGGCGCAGCCCGGCGACGGGCCGGACTGGATGACCGGCGGGTCGTACGCCGTCACCCGCAAGATCCGGATGCAGATCGAGACCTGGGACCGCAGCTCGCTTGCGGAGCAGGAGCAGATCGTTGGGCGGACCAAGGGCAGCGGGGCGCCGCTGGGGCGCAGCGACGAGTTCGACGAGCCGGACCTCGCCGCCCGCGCCGACGACGGGCAGCCGGTGATCGCCGAGACCTCGCACGTGCGGCTGGCCCACCCCACCCTCAACAACGGCGCCCGGCTGCTGCGCCGCGGCTACAACTTCGTCGACGGCTCGGACGGCCTGGGCCGGCTCGACGCGGGGCTCTTCTTCATCGCGTACCAGCGGGACCCGCGCCGGCAGTTCGTGCCCATCCAGACCCAGCTGTCCCGGCACGACGCGATGAACGAATACCTGCGGCACGTCTCCAGCGCCCTGTTCGCCTGCCCGCCCGGGGTGACCGACGCCGGCGACCACTGGGGGCGCGCCCTCTTCGGCTGAGTCCTCCGAACGCCGCTGGCGAAGCGGGCCGCTACCGGGGATCATGGGGTGTCCGTCACCCCACTAACTGAAACGGGGATGCATCATAAACCCCATGAGAGCCCGGGTACTGGTGGTCGACGACGACCCCGCGCTCGCCGAGATGCTCGGCATCGTCCTGCGCAGTGAGGGCTTCGTGCCCTCGTTCGTCGCCGACGGGGAACGGGCGTTGGCCGCGTTCCGCGACAGTCGACCCGACATCGTCCTGCTGGACCTGATGCTGCCGGGCATGAGCGGCATCGACGTGGCGCGCGCCATCCGGGGCGAGTCCGGTGTGCCGATCGTGATGCTCACCGCCAAGAGCGACACCGTCGACGTGGTGCTCGGGCTGGAGTCGGGCGCCGACGACTACGTGGTCAAGCCGTTCAAGCCCAAGGAGCTGGTGGCCCGGATGCGGGCCCGGCTGCGGCGGGGCGAGGACGTGGCGCCGGAGATGCTGACCATCGGCCCGCCCGGCAACCAGATCACCATCGACGTGCCGGCGCACACGGTGAGCCGGGACGGCGAGGAGGTCAAGCTGACCCCGCTGGAGTTCGACCTGCTGGTCGCGCTCGCCCGCAAGCCGCGCCAGGTGTTCACCCGTGAGGTGCTGCTGGAGCAGGTCTGGGGCTATCGGCACGCCGCCGACACCCGGCTGGTCAACGTGCACGTGCAGCGGCTCCGGGCCAAGATCGAGCCGGATCCCGAGCGACCCGAAATCATCCTCACCGTGCGGGGCGTGGGCTACAAGGCGGGCACCGGCTAGCCTTGGTCGCACTGTGGCCACCCTCCGCGTACCCCCGGACCAGAACGCCCACCGGCGCTCAGCCGTGTGGGACCTCTGGCGTGCCCTGACCGGTTGGTCGGCCCGGCTGGTGGCCGGCCTGCACCAGACCTGGCGCCGGTCGTTGCAGGTGCGTGTGGTGACCATCACCCTGGTCGCGTCGAGCCTGCTGGTGGGCGGCTTCGCCTACCTGATCGCCGACAAGATCACCACCATCCTGCTGGAGAACGCCGAGGCCGACGTGCTGCTGCGGCTTCGCAGCGGCAGCGACTACGCCGGCAAGCAGCTCGGCCTGTTCAGCCAGCCGCAGGACGCCCAGGTCCAGGACACCATCGACAACACGGTGAACTACCTGGCCGGCGGTGACCCGCAGCAGATCAGCGGCGTGGTGGTGGCGCTGACCGCCGACCAGACCGACAGCATCAAGGCGCGCAGCTCACCGGACGTCGACTTCCAGCCACTGGTCAGCCGGGAGCTGCGGGCCGCCGTCGCCGACGGCCACGTCGCCCACCAGATCCGTACCGGCCGGCTGGTCGGGGGCGAACCCACCAAATACCTGGTGTACGGCTCACCGGTGCCCACCCGGTTCGGCCAGGTCGAGCTCTACTATCTCGTGCCCCTGGCCCGCCAGGACACCACCGCCGCCGACGCCCGGGCCACCGTGGTGGCCACCGGCGTGGCCCTGGTGCTCCTGCTCGGCCTGCTCGCCGCCCTGGTCACCCGGCTGGTGGTGACCCCGGTCCGGGTGGCCGCCCGGACCGCCCAGCGGCTCTCCGCCGGCCTGCTCGACCAGCGGATGACGGTCAACGGCGAGGACGACCTCGCCCTGCTCGCCGCCTCCTTCAACCAGATGGCCACCAACCTCCAACGGCAGATCCTGCGGCTGGAGGAGATGTCCCGGTTGCAGCGCCGCTTCACCTCCGACGTCTCGCACGAGCTGCGTACGCCCTTGACCACGGTCCGGATGGCCGCCGACCTGATCTTCGCCGAGCGCGACGAGTTCGACCCCGCGGTGGCCCGCAGCGCCGAGCTGCTCCAGGCCGAGCTGGACCGGTTCGAGGAGCTGCTGACCGACCTGCTGGAGATCAGCCGCTTCGACGCCGGCTTCGCGATGCTGGACGCCGAGCCGACCGACCTGGTGCCGGTGGTGCACCGGGTGGCCGACCGGCTGGCCGGGCTGGCCGAGCGGGTCGGGGTGACCATCGAGCTGGACGTGCCGAGCACCCCGGTGATCGCCGAGGTGGACCCGCGCCGGGTCGAGCGGGTGCTGCGCAACCTGGTCGGCAACGCCGTCGAGCACGGCGAGTCCAAGCCGGTGCTGATCACCCTGGGGGCGGACGAGACCGCCGTGGCGATCACCGTCCGGGACCGCGGGGTGGGGCTGAAGCCGGGGGAGGAGAAGTTGGTCTTCAACCGGTTCTGGCGGGCCGACCCGTCCCGGGCCCGGCAGACCGGCGGCACCGGCCTCGGCCTGTCGATCAGCCTGGAGGACGCCCGGCTGCACGGCGGCTGGCTGGAGGCGTGGGGCGCGCCGGGGCAGGGCGCCCAGTTCCGGCTCACCCTGCCGGCGCGTTCCGGTGACCGGCTCACCACCTCGCCGCTGCGGCTGGTGCCGACCGACGCCCCGCTGCCCTTCGGCGGCCCGCGTGACGGTGGCCTGCTGGCGATCGGGCCGGGCAGCGCGGGTGCGCTCGCGATCGGCCCGGGCCCGGGCGGGGACGCCGAACGGGCGGGGGTGCGGTCGTGAGGCGCCGGCTGGCCGGGCTGCTCTGCGGCGCGCTGCTCGCCACCGGCACGGCGGCCTGCGGCATTCCGGACTCGTCCGAGGTGCAGGTGGACGGGCGGGGGCTGCCGGCGACGGAGGCGGGCTCCACCAACGGGCGGCCCAACCAGCCACCGATCCGGACGACCAGCGGCAACGACGCCAAGGCGTTCGTGCTCAACTTCCTGGCCGCCGCTGCGGGGGAGCCCGACCGGGCCTACCTCCAGGCCCGGGCGTTCATCCAGCCCGAGCAGCGCAACCGGTTGCAACCGAAGCAGGGCAGCGAGGTCGCGCTGACCGTGGTCCGGCTGCGCGAGCCGGACCCGTCGGTGGTCGCCAACACCGACGGCACCTTCTCGGTACTCCTCGCCGTGCAGCAGGTCGGTCTGCTGCGCGCCGACGGCACCCTCGCGCCCCCGGTGGCCACCGAGACGGAGTATCGCTTCAAGCTCAGCGCCGACTCGGAGAACGGCAGCGGCGGCCTCTACGTGACCGACCCGCCCAACGTGCTGCTGCTCAGCGACACCGCGTTGCAGGAGTACTACCGGACCGAGCTGATCTACTTCTGGAACACCGACCAGACCCGGCTGGTGCCCGACCAGCGCTACCTGCCGCTCACGGTGCCCCCGGAGCGCCGGGTCAACGAGGTGGTCCGGTGGCTGATCGGCGGCCCGTCGGAGTGGCTGGCCGGCGCCGCCACCCGGCTGCCGGACCGGACCGATCTGATCAACAACGCCACCGGCGTGGACGGCCGCTGGGAGGTCAACCTGACCATGCCCGGCGAGGACATCGGCAAGCTGAACCGGCTCGCCACCCAGCTCGCCTGGTCGCTGGGGAAGCTTCCCGGCCAGCTCGACCTGAAGATCCACAGCCAGAGCCGGCGCACCGTCGACCTGGCCCGGGAGCGGGCGGCCAACCCGATCTACCCGCTGGTCGAGGAGGCGCAGCGGTTCTGCGTGTACGACGGCGCCGTCCACCCGCTGGACTTCCCCGGCGAGCCGGCCGGCGTGGTCCCCCTGGCGACGGCGGAGAACCACGACGTCGTCTCCGCCGGGCTGAGCCGCGCCGAGGACGAGATCCTCGCCGCGCTGGTGGTCACCGGAGCGGACCGCAAACTGCGGCTGCGGGTCGGCACCGGCGTGAAGCCGGTGACCGTCTTCAACACCGACGCCGGCCGGTACGCCACCATGGGCCGGCCGGTCTGGCTGCGGCCGCTGCGCAAGGAGCAGCCGCACGGGCTGGTGGTGGCCGACAACCGGCTCTACTCCTTCGACCAGTCCGCCAAGCTGACCCCGGTGGCGTTGACCGTGCCGGGCCCGGTGACCGCGGTGGCCGTCGCCCTGGACGGACGCCGGATCGCGGTGATCGTCGGTGGCCGGCTGCACGTCGCGGCGGTCAACCTCGACGGCGGGGTGGTCAGCGCGGGTCCGGCCCGGGCACTGCCGACCTCACTGACCGGCCTGACGGCGGTCGACTGGGCCGGGGAGAACTCGCTGATCGCCGGCGGGCTGAGCGCCGGTCCGGCGGGCCGCCGTCCGGCGCTGCACGAGGTGGGCGTGGACGGCGCGTTGGAGACGTCGCTCAAGCCGGACGTGGGCGCCCAGGTCACCCACCTCGCCGCGTACCCGACCAACCCGGTCGCGCCGCAGCCGGCCAACGCGGTGATGTACGAGGTGAACGGCGTCTCCTGGGCCAACAACCCGTTCGAGACCATCAAGCGGGATCAGGTGCTGGACGTGGCGCAGCCGCCGGCCGGGAGCCGGGCCTCGAATCCCACCGCCCCCTTCTTCCTCTACTGAGGTCCGGGGTGCGGGACGTCGGCGGGCTCTTCACGGACCTCACCGACCTGGTGCTGCCGACCGGCTGCGCGGGCTGTGGCGAGCAGGTGCCCGGCATCCGGCGCGGGGTCTGCCCGGACTGCGTGACGGAGTTGGAGTCGCTCCGGCCCCGTCCGGCGCGTCCCACCCCGGCCCCGCCCGGCCTGCCGCCCTGCACCGCCCTCGGCCCGTACGCCGGTGCGTTGCGGGCGACCCTGCTGGCGTACAAGGAGCAGGGCCGGCACGGGCTGGCCCGGCCGTTGGGCGGGCTGCTGGCCGAGGTGGTGGCCGCGGCGGTGGACGGTTCCCGGCCGGTGCTGCTGGTCCCGGTCCCGGACACCGCGGCGGCGGCCCGCGCCCGGTACGGCGATCACCTGGCCGGGTTGGCCCGGCACGCGGCGGACCGGCTGGCCGTGGCGGGCTGGCGGGTGCGGGTGGAGCGGCCGCTGCGGGCGCTGCCCCGGCCGGATTCGGTGACCCTGGACAGCGCCGGCCGGGCCGAAGCGGCGGCGGCGGCCTTCCGGCCCCGTCCGTCCCGCCGGTGGTGGCCCATCCCGGCGGCCCGCGGCGACGGCGCCGTCGAGCCGGTGGTGGTGCTGCTCGACGACATCCTCACCACCGGCGCGACGCTGGCCGCCGCGAGCACCGTGCTGAGGGCCACCGGTCGGTCACCGGCGGTGGCGGCGGTCCTCGCGGCGACCGTGAAACGACACCATTCGTGACCGTGCGTGTTTCCGTTTCACCCGTTGGTGTATGAGCTGTGAAAATTCCTGGACCACGTCGACAACCGGGGGTGACGGCGGGCCGAACAGGAGTTAGCGTTTTCGTGTCGGGGGTAGGAGGTCATTCCCAACCGCTCCCGGCGGTGAGAGGAGGCGTAGCCGTACGAACCGGTCGACGCCGAGCGTGGGGTCTCCCGAAGGCGTCGTGACCGGGCAACCGGATCGAACGACCGTCCGAAAAAGGGAGGTCACGTGGACATCGTGGTCAAGGGCCGTAACGTCGAAGTGCCGGACCATTACCGGGTTCATGTAGCGGAGAAACTCGCAAAGATCGAGCGCTACGATCACAAACTCATTCGGGTGGACGTGGAGCTGTTCCACGAGCGCAATCCGCGCCAGTCCGACCATTGTCAGCGGGTGGAGATCACCTGCGTTTCCCGGGGCCCGGTGATCCGGGCCGAGGCCTGCACGAACGACTTCTACAGCGCGTTGGACGCCGCCATCGCCAAGCTCGACACCCGGCTGCGCCGGGCCGCCGACCGCCGCCGGGTGCACCGGGGCCGGCACGCGCCGCTCTCGGTCTCCGCCGCCACCGCCGGCCTGCCGGTCGCCGACCTCGACGGCCCCGGCCTCGCCGCCCCGGCCAACGGGATGGCCACCGCGGTCGCCGAACGGGCCGAGCAGCCGGCCGACGAGTACGAGCACCAGCCGTGGCACATCGCCCGGGCGAAGGTGCACCCGGCCGAGCCGATGACCGTCGACGACGCGCTGTTCCAGATGGAACTGGTGGGGCACGACTTCTACCTGTTCCACGACAAGGAGTCCGGGCGGCCCAGCGTCGTCTACCGGCGACACGCCTACGACTACGGAATCATCTCCCTCGACGCCTGAGGTGCAAGGAGGGGCCCCTGCCGTACGGCAGGGGCCCCTTCTCAACGCCGCTCGACGCGGGGCCGCGGGTCGTCGGCGAGCAGGCCGTAGAGCGTCGAGTCGACGCGGGTCCCGTCCGGGCCGGGCAGCCGGCCGCGCATCAGCCCCTCACGGCGGAAGCCGACCCGTTCCAGCACCCGCTGCGAGGCGACGTTCTCCGGTCGGGTACCCGCCCAGAGCCGGGCCAGCCCGACGCCGAAGGCCCACTCGGCGACCAGCCGGACCGCCCGGGTGGCGAGGCCGCGCCCGCGCGCCTCGGGCAGCATGCTGTAGCCGAGCATCCCCTGGCCGGTGGGCGGTTCGTCGTACCTCAGCTTGCAGACGCCGACCACCTCGCCGCTCACCGCGTCGAGGATCGCCAGGTCCGCCGACTCGCCGGCCAGCCAGTGGCTCTCCGCCAGCCGGCAGCGCCGCTCGATCGCCGCCCGGTCCGGCGGGACGGGTGGCACGCTGCTGGCCACGACCTCAGGCAGGGTGCTCAGCCGGTGCACGCCGTCCGCGTCGGCGGGGGCGAGCCGGCGCAGTGTCACCACGCCGTCGGTGAGCCGGCCGCCGGGCAGGTCGGGCAGGAGGCGGGCGGTGGGGCCGGGTGGGTCGTCGGCGAGGCGTACCCAGGCGATCAGGTCGTCGCGGCCGCCGTCGCGGCCCGGGTTCGCGGCCCGGCGTACCCCCTCGCGGCGGAATCCGGCGGCCAGCGCGACCCGCTGGCTCGCGGGGTTCTCCGGGTGGGTGAGCAGCTCCAGCCGGACGGTGCCGGCGGCGAACGCGTGCCAGGCGAGGGCGCGGGTGGCGGCGGTGGCGACGCCGCGGCGGCGCGCCCAGGGCGCCACCCAGTAGCCGATCTCCGCCTGGCTCCGGGTGGGCACCGGCTGGCTGAGGCCGATCCCGCCGAGCAGCCGGTCGGTGGCCGGGTCCGCGATCGCGTACGCGGCGCCGCCGGTCGCCCAGGCCGCCGGCGCGCCCTCGGTGATCCACCACCGCGCGGTGGCCTCGGTGTACGGGTCCGGCATGCCGGAGATGAACCGGCGGGTGAGCGGGTCGGCGCAGGCCGCCGCGGTGTCCGCCGCGTCGTCGAGCCGGAACAGCCGCAGCCGCACCCCACCGGTCTCGATCGCCTCCGGTGTCACGTCAGGTCCTCGGCGAGCAGGGCGGCGAGCCAGGTGTCCACCCGCTTTCCGCGGTGGGTGAGACCGCCCCGGGTGGTGCCCTCGAAGGTGAAGCCGGCCTTCTCGGCGACCCGCCGGGACGCGGTGTTGCCGACGTTGGCCCGCCACTCGATCCGGGCCAGGCCGAGGGTGGTGAAACCCCAGGCGGCGGCAGCGGCCACGGCGGCGGGCATCCAGCCCCGACCGCGGGCGTACGGGGCGGTCATGAAGCCGACGTCGGCCAGCAGCGGGTCGGTGGGTTGCAGCCGCAGGTCGATCGTGCCGGCGAAGCGGTCGTCCGGGCCGGCGATCACGAAGCAGCCGCTGGTGCCCCGCGCCCAGGTCTGCCGGACGAAGGCGAGGTACCCCAGCGCGTCGCCGGGTTGGTAGGGGTGCGGCACCGAGGTCCACCGGACGGTGTCCGGGTCCTGGCAGGTGGCCACGATGTCGTCGAGGTCCCCCTCCTCCATCGGCCGCAGCCGCAGCTCCGTGTCGCCGGCCGTGGCGAAGAGGGTGGGCTGGGGCCGGCCGAAGACGCCGGCGCGACGGGCCTCCAGGGTGCCGGGGGTGGCGGGGCCGGGCTCGTCCGGGGCGGGCACCTCGCCGGGGAACAGGGTGCCGATCCAGCCGACCCTCGGTGCGCCCCCGGCCGCCGCGACCTGGCGCAGCTCGCCGTCGACGTGGAAGCCGGCGCGCAGCGCCACCAGGCGGGAGGCGTGGTTGCCCAGCTCCGCCTGCCAGACCAGCCGGCGCAGGCTCAGCCCGTCGAAGGCCCAGCGGGCGACCGCCCGGGTCGCCCGGACGGTGACGCCGCGACCGCGCGCCCAGGGTGCCGTCCAGTAGCCGATCTCGCCGCTGCCCCCGGCGGGGTCGACGGAGATCAGGCCGCAGGAGCCGAGCAGCTCGCCGGTGTCGGCGTCACACACCGCGAAGGGGGCGCCGGTGCCGTCGGCCCAGGCGCTCGCCGACATGCCGGTGACGAAGCCTTCGGCGTGTTCCGGCAGGTACGGGCGCGGTACGGTGGTCCAACGCTGGATGTCCGGATCCTGGCAGGCGCGGTGCACGTCTGCGGCGTCGCCGGGCCGCCAGGGGCGCAGCAGCAGGCCGGCCTCGGTGATCTCCACAGGCTCCATTCCGGGCATCCTGCCGGATCGTTCGCGCTGGGCGTAACCGGGATATGGTGCGCCGGACACAGCGGTTGCCAGTTATGTCTGATTCACGGCCTCGGACCGCCGCCACCAGTGACCATCGCCCCGATGGAACGCCTACGATGGTTCGAGACTGTCTAGGGGAGCGTTGATCCGTGTCGATTCTGGAAAAGGTCCTCCGCGCCGGCGAGGGCCGTATGGTGCGCCGGCTCAAGGCCATCGCCAACGCCGTCAACTCGATCGAGGACGACTACGTCAACCTCAGCGACGAGGAGCTGCGCGGGCTGACCGAGCAGTACCGCGAGCGGATCGCCGACGGTGAGTCCCTCGACGACCTGCTGCCGGAGGCGTTCGCCACCGTCCGCGAGGCGGCTGCCCGGGTGCTCGGCCAGCGCCCCTACGACGTCCAGGTGATGGGTGGCGCCGCCCTGCACTTCGGCAACATCGCCGAGATGAAGACCGGTGAGGGCAAGACCCTGACCTCGGTCATGGCGGTCTACCTCAACGCGCTCTCCGGCAAGGGCGTGCACGTGGTCACGGTCAACGACTACCTGGCCCAGCGCGACGCCGCCTGGATGGGCCGGGTGCACGAGTTCCTCGGCCTGACCGTCGGCGTGGTGCTGCCCAACCGGCCGGCCGGCGAGCACCGCGCCGCGTACGAGTGCGACATCACCTACGGCACGAACAACGAGTTCGGCTTCGACTACCTGCGCGACAACATGGCCTGGTCGCAGGAGGAGCTGGTCCAGCGCGGTCACAACTTCGCGGTGGTCGACGAGGTCGACTCGATCCTCATCGACGAGGCCCGGACCCCGCTGATCATCTCCGGCCCGGCCGAGCACTCCGCCCGGTGGTACCAGGAGTTCGCCTCGGTGATCGCCCGGCTCCAGCCCGGCACCGACGGCGAGGGCGACTACGAGGTCGACTACGCCAAGCGGACCATCGCGGTGACCGAGCGCGGCGTCGCCAAGATCGAGGACCGGCTCGGCATCGACAACCTGTACGAGTCGGTGAACACCCCGCTCGTCGGCTACATGAACAACGCCATCAAGGCCAAGGAGCTCTACAAGCGCGACAAGGACTACATCGTCAGCGACGGCGAGGTCCTGATCGTCGACGAGTTCACCGGCCGCATCCTGCACGGGCGCCGCTACAACGAGGGCATGCACCAGGCGATCGAGGCCAAGGAGGGGGTGGAGATCAAGCAGGAGAACCAGACCCTGGCCACCATCACCCTCCAGAACTACTTCCGCCTCTACGAGAAGCTCTCCGGCATGACCGGTACCGCCCAGACCGAGGCGGGCGAGTTCAACAAGGTCTACAAGGTCGGCGTGGTCTCCATCCCGACCCACCGGCCGATGGTCCGCGAGGACCGCCCCGACGTCATCTACAAGACCGAGAAGGCCAAGTTCAACGCGGTCATCGAGGACATCGCCGAGCGGCACGCGGCCGGCCAGCCGGTGCTGGTCGGCACCGTCTCGGTGGAGAACTCCGAGATCCTCTCCACGCTGCTGCGCCGCCGCGGCATCCCGCACTCGGTGCTGAACGCGAAGTTCCACGCCAAGGAGGCGGAGATCGTCGCCCAGGCCGGGCGCAAGGGCGCGGTCACCGTGGCCACCAACATGGCCGGCCGCGGCACCGACATCCTGCTCGGCGGCAACGCGGAATACCTCGCCGCCAACGAGCTGCGCCAGCGCGGCCTCGACCCGGCGGAGAACGAGGAGGAGTACGCCAAGGCGATGGAGGAGGTCCTCCCCGTCTGGAAGCAGGCGTGCGAGGCCGAGGCGGAGGAGGTCGCCGCCGCCGGTGGCCTCTACGTGCTGGGCACCGAGCGGCACGAGTCCCGCCGGATCGACAACCAGCTGCGTGGTCGTGCCGGCCGGCAGGGCGACCCGGGCGAGTCCCGGTTCTACCTGTCGCTCCAGGACGAGCTGATGAAGCGGTTCCGGGCCGGTGCCGTCGAGGCGGTGATGGAGCGCTTCAACATCCCCGAGGACGTGCCCATCGAGTCGAAGATGGTCACCCGCCAGATCAAGAGCGCCCAGGCCCAGATCGAGGGCCAGAACGCCGAGATCCGCAAGAACGTCCTCAAGTACGACGAGGTGCTCAACAAGCAGCGCCAGGTGATCTACGCCGAGCGCCTGCGGGTGCTCAACGGCGAGGACCTCTCCGACCAGGTCCGCAACATGATCGACGACACGGTCGGCGCGTACGTGGTGGGCGCCACCAGCGACGGCTACGCCGAGGACTGGGACCTCGACCAGCTCTGGTCCAGCCTCAAGCAGCTCTACCCGGTGAGCGTCACCGTCGAGGAGCTGGAGGATGAGGTCGGCTCCCGGGCCGGCCTGGACCAGGACTTCCTGCTCGCCCGCCTCAAGGAGGACGCGCACGCCGCGTACGACCGGCGTGAGGAGACCCTCGGCGAGGAGGCGACCCGCCAGCTCGAGCGGATGGTGCTGCTCCAGGTCATCGACCGCAAGTGGCGCGAGCACCTCTACGAGATGGACTACCTCCAGGAGGGCATCAGCCTGCGGGCGTACGCCCAGCGCGACCCGGTCATCGAGTACCAGCGCGAGGGCTTCGACATGTTCGCCACCATGATGGACGGCATCAAGGAGGAGACGGTCGGGTTCCTCTACAACCTGGAGGTGCAGGTCCAGGAGCCGGAGCCCGAGGCCGAGGAGGTGCAGCTGCTGGAGAAGCCGGTCGAGATCAAGGCCAAGGGCCTCAACCGCGCGCAGCAGCAGGGCCTCCAGTACTCCGCCCCGACCATCGACGGCGAGGCGGGCGCGGGTGCGGTTGCCGTCGAACGCCCCGAGGAGCAGGCCCCGGCGCTCGGCCTCGGTGGTCCGGCGGCCCCGGAGCGCCCCGCCGCCCGGTCGAACACGCCGCGCCGGCCGGCGGGTGCGAGCGGCCAGGCGATGGCCGCGGCCGGTGCCTCCCGCCGGGCCGCCGCCCCCGGCCAGGCGGAGGCGGGCAACGGCCCGTCCCGCAACGCGCCCTGCCCGTGCGGCTCCGGCCGGAAGTACAAGCGCTGCCACGGCGCCGCGAACGGCGGCGACCTGTGACCTGCGCCCGTCGTCGCCCGTCCTGCGGGTGACAACGGAACGACCAGTGGTCCACGCGACGGGCCCCGGCCAACGGCCGGGGCCCGTCCGCATGTCCCGCCCCCGTCGCCTGCCCGGGCCGGCCACCCGAGTCACGGCATCCGGGACGCGCCGGAGGGGGCGCACGGCGCCGGTCCCGGCGTCATGGTCACGCTCGATCCTGGATGTAGTGGCCTCGTGGCGACGACGAGGCCACTACATCCAGGTTCCAGCACGATCTTGCGGCCGAGCGCCGGCGGCCGAGCGTCCGCGGCCGGGTCGGGGTCAGAGCACCTGGAGGGCGGTGCAGAGCCACCTGCCGCGCCGCTGCTCCAGTCGCAGCGCCATCGCCCAGCTGGGCCCGGTGGCGCTGCTCAGCACGGCGGCCACCTCGACCGCGCCGGCCCGCGGCTCGCACACCCGGATCCGGCGCAGTCGGACGGACGGGCGGGTCGAGCGACGGCGGACCGGTCCGGTGCGGGCGGCGGCCCGGGTGAGTTCCTGGACGACCTCGGCCGACTTCCCGGGTTCGCTCATCGGGCGGATCTGGCCGATGGGCCGGTAGCCGTTGAGGATCTCCAGGCAGGTGGCGACGAACCGGTGACCGGCCCGGGCGGCCTCCGGGGTGGCTGTGGCGCGTACGGCCGGGGGAACCGGCGCGGACGGGTGCCGGCCCGGTCCGGCCGGGGTGGGTCGGACGTCGCGGAGCCGGCCGGCGGGGCGGGTCGGCTCGGGGCGGCCCGGGTCGTGGAGGTCGAGGGTGAGCTGGAGGCCGGCCGGCGGGAGCCAGGGCTCGGCCTCCTCGTCGGTGAAGGGCGGGTCGATCGAGGGTGCCGGGCGCAGCCGGATCGGTGGACGGGGCGACACCGGACGGCGGGAGTCGACCATCGTGAACGGCCCCAATCCTTGCGTTTGCCTTCGTTTGCCTCCGACAAGAGTCATTCTCGGGCATGCTCAGGCCCCGGTCAATGCCCGGTGGAGCCGTCGGGTCACTCCGCGTCGCGGTCGGTCAGCGGGTTGCCACGGACCCATTCGGCCGTCTCGGCGTACTTGTGCTGGATGTATTCCTCCAGCCGGGCGCGCTCGACGCGCCACTGCCCACGGCCGCCGATCTTGATCGCGGGCAGCTCTCCGCTGCGCACCATGTGGTACACCTGCGAGTCCGACACGTTCAGCTCGGTGGCCACGTCGGAGAGCAGGAGGAACCTCGGTTCCACGAAGACTCCCGGGGTTGAGGGCGTTTGCCTCAGTTTGCCACCGGCGACCGACACTGCCCAGCAGGCCGTGCCGTCGGTCGTCCGGGGACAATCCGGGCGGGAAGCTGCGGCCCGGGCGGTGCGCGGTGTATGACGGTTGCGGCGTACGGCATGATCTGCGCCCGGGACCGGCGGCCGCCGGCCCGGACCGAGCAGGGGAGACGACCGGTGACCGACGAGCTTGTCCGGGTGTACGTGCCGGCGACCGTCCCGATGCTGGCCCGGCTGCACGCCGAGGGCCTGCGCGCGAGCGAGGCGCACGCCGTGACCCGCGACCTGCGTGAGTGGTACGCCGAGGGCGACGAGGAGGAGTTGGAGTACGTCGCCTTCACCCGTGCCGCCCAGGACGCGTTGCTGCTGCTCCGGGAGGACCCGTCGGCGCCCCGTCGCCGGGTGGTGGTCTCGGTGGACCTGCCCGCCGCGGCGGTCGAGCGGGCCGACGGGGTGCTCGGTTCCAGCCTGGTGCTGCTGTCGGCGCCGGTGCCCGCGGCCGCGGTGGCGGCCCTGCACACCGACGGCGCGGAGGCGGTCGCCGACGTCACCGCGGCGGTGGACGCGGCGCGGGAGGCCCTGGCGGGTGACCCGGACGCCCAGTTCACCGTCGACTCCGCCGAGGACCACGAGCTGGAGTGGTACGACGCGTCGGAGCTGGACCTGCTGCTGCGCACCGCCTCCTGACGGAGCGACCGGCCGACCGGCGTCCGGCCGGTCGGCGGAACGCGGGGGGTCAGCTCTCGGCGGGTTCCTCGTCGTGGCGGGCCGGGCCGAGGGTGCGGCCGAAGGCGATCAGCGCGGTGAGCGCCCCGACGAAGAGCACCCAGATCCCGTTGTCGATCCGGGAGGTGCCCAGCGACGTCTGGGCCACGGCGTCGGCTTCGCTGAGCGCGGCGGCCAGGTCGAGCAGCCCCCGGCCACCCACCCGGAGGATCACCTCGGTGAGCAGCAGGAGCAGCCCGGGCCCCGCCCCGGCCAGCAGGTACGCGGGCCAGCGCAGCGCCGGCGCCTGCGGGTCGCGGCGGGCCGCCCGGCGGCGGGCCCAGGTCAGGTAGCCGAACGCCAGCAGCCCGGCGACCAGCCCGGCGAGCAGTGACTCGGTCCGGGACACCCACTTGGCCGCGTCGACCGTGCCGGCCTGGGTGCCGTCCGCGCCGAACAGGTCGAACAGCGGGTCGCGGGCCCGGCTGAAGGCCACCACGAACAGCAGGGTGCCGAGGGCGGCGGTGACGATCGCGCCGACCGGGGCGGCGGTCCGGGCGCCGGCCAGGGCGCCGCCGATGATCGCGGCGGCGGCGGCCGTACCGGCGATGGTGTTGGTGGTGGCGTTGTCCGCGTACGTCAGGTTGATCGCCACCGCGGTGCCGAGGCCGACGAGCAGGCCGGTGCCGACGGCCACCAGGAAGCGCAGGGTGCCCCGGTCGGCGCCCTGCCGGGCGAGCAGCCCGGTGGTGGCCAGCGCGACGGCCGCGCCGGCGACCAGCGCGGCGGAGATCACGCCGGGCAGGGCGAAGGCGGAGAGGCTGATCGCGGTGACGCCGGCGGCGGCCGAGCTGACCGCCTGCCGGGTCGACCAGAGCATCGCCGCCAGCCAGCCGACGGCGAGCAGCGCCAGGACGGGGGCGCCGGGGGTACGACCCGGCCGGTGCCCGTCGAGCTCGGCGGCCCGGTCGGTGGTGGCCGGTCGGTCCGGCTCCGCGGCCGTGGAGCTGCCGGGCTGGTTGCTCATCGTCTCCCCTTCGACACGCGGGCCCGCGGGGGCGGGCGCCTGCACCGGCAACCCAGCGTACGCGCCCGGCGGCCCGCCTCCCGCAGCGCCGCCACGGTGCGGGCGGCCTGCTTTCCGTCGGTTTCCGGCCCGCTTCGGATACGGATCGGCGCCGGCGCGGCCCGGGAACCTGCTGATCGACGGAGGTGCGGGAAGGCGGGGGCCCGACCGGTGTCCGATCGGGCGTGGGAGAATCGCCGCGAGGTCCCGCCGCCGCGCCCGGTACGCCACGCGACGCCCGGTGTCCGGCCGTCCGGTCGGTGCCCGCGGGTCCGATTTCGCCACCGCTGTCGAGATCGCACAGGAGCCTGTGATGGACGCCGTGTTCTCCGTACCCGAGCCGCACAACGAGCCGGTCCACACCTACGAGCCCGGCAGCGCCGAGCGGGAGCGGCTCCAGCGGAGGCTGACCGAGCTGGCCGCCGAGCGGATCGAGCTGCCGATGACCATCGCCGGCGAGCAGCGGATGGCCGGTGGCGCGTCGATCGACGTGGTGCAGCCGCACAAGCACGCCCACGTGCTGGGCGTGACCGGCCACGCGAACCACTCCGACGCCCGGGCCGCGGTCAAGGCGGCCAAGGACGCCGCGCCGATGTGGCGGGCGCTGCCGTTCGAGGAGCGGGCGGCGATCTTCCTGCGCGCCGCCGAGCTGCTCGCCGGCCCGTGGCGGGACACCCTGAACGCGGCCACCATGCTCGGTCAGTCCAAGACCGCCGTCCAGGCGGAGATCGACGCGGCCTGCGAGTTCATCGACTTCCTCCGGTTCAACGTGCACTTCGCCCGCCAGCTGCTGGAGGCGCAGCCGAAGTCGTCGCCGGGGGTGTGGAACCGGTTCGACCACCGCCCGCTCGAGGGCTTCGTCTACGCGGTCACCCCGTTCAACTTCACCGCGATCGCCGGCAACCTGCCCTCGGCGCCGGCCCTGCTCGGCAACACCGTGGTCTGGAAGCCGGGCCCGACCCAGCAGTTCGCCGCGCACTTCACCATGCGGCTGTTCGAGGCGGCCGGCCTCCCGCCCGGCGTGATCAACATGGTCACCGGCCGGGGCGAGGAGGTCTCCGACGTGGTGCTCGCCGACCCCGACCTGGCCGGCATCCACTTCACCGGCTCCACGAAGGTCTTCCAGCAGCTGTGGCGGACCGTCGGGGAGAACATCGCCGGCTACCGGGGCTACCCGCGGCTGGTCGGCGAGACCGGTGGCAAGGACTTCGTCGTCGCGCACACCAGCGCCGACGTGGACGCGCTGCACACCGCGCTGATCCGGGGCGCCTACGAGTACCAGGGCCAGAAGTGCTCGGCCGCCTCCCGGGCGTACGTGCCGCGCTCCATCTGGGAGGGCGGGCTGCGCGACCGGCTGGCCGCCACCGCCGACTCGCTGACGTACGGCGACGTCACCGACTTCAGCAACTTCGGTGGCGCGGTCATCGACGACAAGGCGTTCGGCCGGCACACCGCCGCGCTGGAGCTGATCCGCTCCGACGACAGCTGCACCGTCCTGGCCGGCGGCACCGCCGACGACTCGGTCGGGTACTTCGTCCGGCCGACCCTGTTCGAGTGCACCGACGCCGCGCACGAGACGTTCACCACCGAGTACTTCGGCCCGATCCTCGGCGTGCACGTCTTCGACGACGCCCGCTTCGACGACGTGGTCCACCAGGCCGAGTCGATCGCCCCGTACGCGCTGACCGGCTCGATCTTCGCCACCGACCGCCGGGTGGTCGACGCGGTGGCGGAGAAGATGCGGTACGCCGCCGGCAACTTCTACATCAACGACAAGCCGACCGGCGCGGTGGTCGGGCAGCAGCCGTTCGGCGGCGCCCGGGCCAGCGGCACCAACGACAAGGCCGGCTCCTGGCACAACCTGGTGCGGTGGATGTCGCCGCGGACGATCAAGGAGACCTTCGTCCCGCCGACCGACCACACGTACCCCCACATGGGCTGACGCGCGTCGCCAGAAGGGCTCCCCACCGGCCGGAGGGGAGCCCTTCTGCGCACTGTCGTCGGCCGACAGTGCACATAGGAAGACCCGTCGGGTGGCGAAAACGGCAAATCCTGGACGCCGGGTCGACAAAGTGGCAGCTTAAAGGGCATGGCGGAATCCGGAGTCAACCCGACGGCGGCGGCCCTGCTCGGCCTGCTGCACGACGGCCCGATGACAGGCGGCCAGCTGATGGCCGCCGCTGAGCGCCGGCTGGCGCCGTACTGGTCGATGACCCGCAGTCAGGTCTACCGGGAGCTTCCGGTCCTGGCCGAGCGGGGTTTCGTGCGGCTGGGCAAGCCGGGCCCCCGGATGAGTCAGCCGTACGCGATCACGGCGGCCGGAAAACGGACATTCTCCCGCTGGCTGGCGGAGGACCCGGGGCGGGACACCATCCGCAACCCGGTGGCGCTGCGCATCGCCTTCGGCAACCTGCACTCGGCCAGCCAGCTGAAGAGCCTGTACGAGACGGCCAACCAGTACCACACCGACGCTCTCGCGGCCGTCCGCGAGCAGGTGAAGAACGCCAAGAAGGAAGGCGAAACGTACGACGCCGGCGCGCTGGAGTTCGCCGTCGCCTACCATCGGGCCGCCCTGTCCTGGCTGAAGGCCGCCCCGGTCGGCTGACGCCTCCGACTGCTGGAGCGGTCGAGGCAGTACGCTTGCTTGTCGTGACCGCTGCCGATTACGCCGAACAGCTCAAGGACCTCGACGCCACCCTGCGCAACATCGAGGCGGTGCTCGACCTCGACCGGCTGCGCCAGGACAAGGCCCGGCTGGAGGAGCAGGCGTCCGCGCCGGATCTCTGGGACGACCAGGCCAAGGCGCAGGAGGTGACCTCGCAGCTGTCGTACGTCAACGGCGAGATCGACAAGCTGGGCAGCCTGCGCTCCCGGATCGACGACGCCCAGGTCCTGCTGGAGCTGGCCGAGGACGAGTCCGACCCGGGCGTGCTGACCGAGGTCGAGACGGAGATCGCCGGGCTGACCAAGGCCATCCAGGAGATGGAGGTCCGCACCCTGCTCTCCGGCGAGTACGACTCCCGGGAGGCGCTGGTCGCGATCCGGGCCCAGGCCGGTGGCGTGGACGCGGCGGACTTCGCCGAGATGCTGCTGCGGATGTACCTGCGCTGGGCCGAGCGGCACGGCTACCCGACGGAGGTCTACGAGACCTCGTACGCGGAGGAGGCCGGCCTGAAGTCCGCCACCTTCGCGGTCAAGGTGCCGTACGCCTTCGGCACCCTGAGCGTGGAGTCGGGCACCCACCGCCTGGTCCGGATCAGCCCGTTCGACAACCAGGGCCGTCGGCAGACCAGCTTCGCCGGCGTCGAGGTGCTGCCGGTGGTCGAGCAGACCGACCACATCGACATCCCGGAGAACGAGGTCCGGGTGGACGTCTACCGCTCCTCCGGGCCGGGCGGGCAGAGCGTCAACACCACCGACTCGGCGGTGCGGCTGACCCACATCCCGACCGGCATCGTGGTGACCTGCCAGAACGAGAAGTCCCAGCTGCAGAACAAGGCCTCCGCCATGCGGGTGCTCCAGGCCCGGCTGCTGGAGCGCAAGCGGCAGGAGGAGGAGGAGAAGATGGCCGGTCTCAAGAGCACCGGCACCGGCTCCTGGGGCGAGCAGATGCGCTCGTACGTCCTGCACCCGTATCAGATGGTGAAGGATCTCCGAACCGAGCAGGAGACCGGCAATCCGTCCTCGGTCTTCGACGGCGAGCTGGACGCCTTCATCGAGGCCGGCATCAGGTGGCGCAAGCAGCAGCAGCTCGCCAACGACGCTGCGTGATCATGCGTGGGCGGAGCGCGTCATCGATCTTCCGTTGACCCGGTGAATCGATGACGCGCCTCGCATCACGGGGGCGTGGCACTTGGCTCTGCGGTTACACCGCGTAGACTCACCACCCGTGATTCAGCTTGAGCAAGTGACGAAGACGTACCCGAAGGCGTCCCGGCCTTCGCTCGACAACGTGTCCGTCTCGATCGAGAAGGGCGAGTTCGTCTTCTTCATCGGTCCATCCGGCTCCGGCAAGTCCACGATCATCAAGATGCTGCTGCACGAGGTCAGCCCCAACAAGGGCCGCGTCGTCGTGAACGGCAAGGACGTCACCACGATGCGCTCCTGGAAGCGACCCCACTTCCGGCGTTCGATCGGCTGCGTCTTCCAGGACTTCCGCCTGCTGCCCAACCGCACCGCGTACGAGAACGTGGCGTTCGCCCTCGAGGTGATCGGCAAGACCAAGGCGGTCGCCCGCCGGGTCGTGCCCGAGGTCCTCGAGCTGGTCGGTCTGGGCGGCAAGGAGCACCGGTACCCGCACGAGCTCTCCGGTGGTGAGCAGCAGCGGGTGGCGGTGGCGCGGGCCTTCGTGAACCGTCCGCTGATCCTGCTCGCGGACGAGCCGACCGGAAACCTGGACCCGGACACCTCGATCGAGATCATGCGTCTGCTGGACCGGATCAACCGCACCGGCACGACCGTCGTGATGGTCACGCACGACTCCAACATCGTGAACCAGATGCGCCGCCGCGTCGTGGAGATCGAGAGCGGCCGCATCGTGCGCGACCAGGCCCGCGGCGTCTACGGCTGAGCCGACGCTCGCCCGCCAGCCGTAGATCCTGACGACGAACACCTCACGCCGGAGAGCCGGAGGAATTTCCCGATGCGGATGAAATACGTCCTGACCGAGGTCATGGTCGGACTGTGGCGCAACGTCACGATGACCATCGCGATGATCATCACGATGGCCGTGTCGCTGTTCATGCTGGGCGGCAGTGGACTGCTGTACCAGAAGGTCAGCGACATGAAGGACCTGTACTACGAGAACATCCAGGTCTCCGTCTTCCTGAAGACCGACGTCAAGCCCGAGCAGCGCACCGAGCTGGAGACCAAGCTGAAGGGCGACAGCCTGGTCAAGACGGTCGACTACGTCAACAAGGACGAGGCGTACAAGCGCTTCCAGCAGATGTACCAGGACGCGCCGGACCTGGTGAACGCGGTCAAGCCGGACCAGCTGCCCGAGTCGTTCCGGCTCACCCTGGTCGACCCCGAGCAGTACAAGCAGATCTACTCGCAGTACAAGGACGTCGCCGGCGTCGACGAGATCGTCGACCAGAGCAAGCTGCTGGACAAGGTCTTCGGCGTGCTCGGCGGCATCCAGACCTTCGCGCTGGCGATCTCGATCGTGATGGCGATGGCCGCGCTGCTGCTGGTCGCCAACACGATCCAGGTGGCCGCCTACAGCAAGCGCCGCGAGGTCGCCGTCATGAAGCTGGTTGGCGCCTCCAACTGGTTCATCCAGGCGCCGTTCGTGCTGGAGGCGGTGGTGGCCGGCCTGATCGGTTCGCTCTTCGGCCTGGTGGCGCTGATCGCGCTGAAGACCCTGGGCGGTGGCGGCTCGCTGTCGGCGCTCGAGGGCCTGATCTCCCCGATCTCCTGGGGCGACATCTTCCTGGTGTTCCCGCTGATGGCCGGCGTCGGTGCCGTGGTCAGCGCGATCACCGCCTGGGTGACCCTCCGGTTCTACCTGCGGGTCTAGTCGCCGCACGGCTCTCCGAGAGCCCCTCCGCGCCGGAATAAACGGCGCGGAGGGGCTCTTGTCGGTGAGGCTTGTTCGGCCGGTGCCGGCAACGACCGACGGGCCCGCAGCGTGGGCCCGAACAAGCCTCATTCCGGTAGCATGATCTCCGCTCCGCGGCCGGGTGGTCGCGGACCCACGAGGAGGGAGGTGGCGCCGGATGCCACGGGAAAAGGGCCGCAAGGTGGTCGCCTCCAACAAGAAGGCCCGCCACGACTACGCCATCCTCGACACGTACGAGGCGGGCATGGCGTTGACCGGCACCGAGGTCAAGTCGTTGCGGGCCGGGCGCGCGTCGTTGGTGGACGCGTTCGCCCAGGAGCGCGACGGCGAGTTGTACCTGCACGGCATGCACATCCCGGAGTACACGCAGGGCACCTGGACCAACCACGAGCCCCGGCGGACGCGCAAGCTGCTGCTCAAGCGGCTGGAGATCGACCGGTTGGTCGGCAAGACCAAGGAGGGCGGCCTGACCATGGTGCCGCTCCAGGTCTACTTCTCCGACGGCTGGGCCAAGGTCGAGATCGCCCTGGCCAAGGGCAAGAAGTCGTACGACAAGCGGCAGGATCTGGCCAAGCGGGACGCCGACCGGGAGATCCAGCGGGCGGCGGGCCGGCGTGGCAAGGGGATGGACGACTGACTCGTCCGGTTCGTCCGGGTCGGCACGCCCGGGTGGGGCTCGGGATGAAACCCGTTGCGGTAGGCGTTAGGCTTGTCAGTGCCACCGACACTGGTGGCCTGTCGAGGGGGTGACTGGTTTCGACTTCGTACGCAGCGACAGGGGAAGCGAGCCGAGGAAGCCGACGTCGTCTCGAGAATCGGTCGTCGGAAACCAATAAGCGCCAAGAACAATCGCGCTGACTTCGCTCTCGCCGCCTGAGGCGAGTAGTGAGTCTGTCGGCCTGGGAGCGCCTCCGTCCCAGTATGCCGGCATCAGTTAGGAGGCTGGCCAACCGGACCCGGTCGCGGGGTCCGTGCGGCGAGATCAATCAGCGACTGGGCCCGTCACACCAACTTGCTCGCGTGAGCGGTGGGGCCGAGTAGAGGCATAGCGAGCTGCGCTCGGAGAAGCCCTGACAAACCGGCGAAGGACCCGGGTTCGATTCCCGGCACCTCCACCACCGTGACCTGTGCGCCCCGTCCACCCGGACCGGGGCGCACAGTCGTCTCCCCCCACCCAGCCCTGCCCCCCACCCGCCCACCTCCGTTGATCATGAAGTTGGCGGCGGCGAAACGGACATCTCACGCCGCTAACTTCATGATCAACGGATCGAGGCGCGAGGCGCGAGGTGTGAGGGGTGAGGACGGGCGGTGGGGGTTGTGGGGGCGGTCTAGGGTGTCGGGCGTGATGCAGGAGCCGTTGCGGTTGTCGATCGGGGTTTCCGGTGGGCAGCGGGCCTTCGCCGGGGTGGTGGGCGGGCTGTTCGCCGCCTTCGGGGCGGCGCTCGTGCTGCTGCCGCTGACCGGGGAGGCCCTGCTGCGCCGGATCGGCGGGTTCGGGGATCCGGTGCCGTCGTACGAGGAGGCCCGGGACCTGCCGCCCGGGATGCTCCCACCCGACCTGGCCGGTCGACCGGCTCAGGACGACGGGTTCGGATCGGTGCGGCTGGTGGGGCTCTGTGGGCTGCCGGTCGTCCTGCTCGGCCTCTACCTCGTGCTCCGGGTGCTGCGGACCGCGGCCTGGCTGGACGGCACCCGGGTCCGGGTGCGGGGGGCCGTCGGCAGCCGGACCGTGGACCTCGCCACCGCCGAGGTCACCGCCGGGGCCACCGGGTACCGGGCGGGAGAAGACGCCGTCGTCCGGGTGCCCACCGTGGTGGCCCGGGATCCCGCGACCGGCCGCCGGGTGACCGTCCCGTTGCGGAGCCCTGGGCTGGCCACCCTCCCGCCGCACGAGCTGCGGGCGTTGGCCGACGCCATGACGTCCGGCCGCCCGACCGGGGGCCGGGACTCCGACGTGCACGCCCTCGCCGGCCAGCTGCGGGAGATGGCGAGCAGACCGCTGGACTGAGGCACGGCGATGCTGGCGGGACCGCCGGGGACGATGGGGCCAATGAGGCGGCCCCGGTGCCTGGACAGGGCGGACCGACGGGTCCACCATCGCTGTACGCGGTAGCAGCGCAGCGCGGGAGGTGCCCATGGTCACCCGTCCGATCCGGCAGCCGACCACCGTCCCCGGGACCGGCCGGCCGCCCGTCCCGCAGCCGTCCCGGCCCACCTTCACCGGCGACGTGCACGCCCTGGCCCGGGCGCTCGCCGTGCCGCCGGGGGAGGCGCGCTGGCGGGAGCGGCTGATCCTGCGGCTGGCCCCCGTGCACCGGAGCTTCGCCGAGCACGTCCGGACCACCGAGGGGCCCGCCGGCCGCTACGCCGAGCTGCTCGACCAGGCGCCGCGACTCGACCACGGCGTACGGCTGCTGACCCGGGAGCACACCGCGATCGCCGCCGCCCTGGCCGCCCTGCAACGCGCCGCCGAGGTGCCCGGCGTGCCGTGCCAGGAGTTGTGCGGCCGGGCCGGGCACCTGCTGCGGGCGCTGGCCCGGCACCGGCAGCGCGGCGCGGACCTGATCTGGCAGGCGTACCAGACCGATCTCGGGGGCGAGACCTGACCGTCGGGGAACCGGCGCGGCGGAGTGGGCGTCCAACAACCCATGCGTCGCATTCTCGCCCTGCTGAGCCTTCCCCTCCTGGTCGTCGCGGCCGGCTGCGCCCCGGCCGGCTCCGACCCGTCCACCGCCGGCGCAGCCGAGCCGTCCGTGCCCGACCAGCGCCGGGCGGCGTTCGACGAGCGGGCCGCCGAGGTGGCCGAAGCGTGGCGCCCGGGCCCGGGCTGGGACACCGGGTACGTCCCGTTGCAGGAGCCGACCGTGCTGGCCGGCGACCCCCGGTTCAGCCCGGACACCGAGGCGGCCTTCCGCGCCGGCTGGTACCGGCTGCAGAACCCGCTGCCGATGTTCAAGCTGGCCCCCGGCACCATCCGGTTCCCGGACGGCACGATGACCGTGCCGCTGGTCGGCGCGGACGAGGCGTTCCGCCAGCTCGACCAGGGTGACCCGCCGCCGTGCGAGGGCCGGCCGATGACGCCGTCCGGCCGGTCGACGCCGCCGGGGTCCGACCCGACCGCGCCGGCCGGGCGACCCAAGGCGCCGGGACCCGGCCCGACGATCGAGCCCGGCCCGGACACTCCGGTGCAGAGCGAGCCGTCCACCGCCTGCATCCCGCTCACCGTCACCGGGGTACGGCTCGGCACGGCGTCCGTACGGACCAGCCGGGGCGTGGCCGAGGCGCCGGCCTGGCTCTTCACGGTGGCGGAGCTGGCGGTGCCGGTGGCCCGGGTGGCCGTGGCCCCCGTCGCCGTCACCGCCCCACCCGAGGTGAGTGGCCCGGGCGCGGCGGCACCGCCGGACGTGGTCGCCGGGGTGAGCCTGCGCGCGGTGACCGGCGACCGGGTCGACTACCGGGTGGGGGTGGGCGCCTGCGACAGCGGTGTCACGCCGCTGGTCGTGGAGCGGGACGACGTCGTGGTGGTCGGCGCGGTCGTGGTCCGCCCCACCGGGCCGTGCACGATGCAGCTCAAGCTGGAACCGGTGAGCGTCACCCTCACCGCTGGGCTGGGCGACCGTCCGGTGCTGGACGTGGTCACCGGCGCCCCGCTGGCCCTCACCCGTGACTGAAACCCGAGCCGCGGTCACAGGATGGCCGGCACCTCGGTGCTGATCGGCACCGGCAGCACGGTCGGCCGGTCGGCGGCGAGCGCCTCGGCCACGGCGTCACCCAGCCGGTCCAGGTCGTCGACGACGGTCGTCGCGCAGCCGTAGCCGCGCGCCACGGCGGTCACGTCCAGTCCGGGCAGGTCCAGCGCGGGCACTCCGGGGGTGTGCTTGAGTTCCGCGAACGCCTTGAGGATGGCGTACTGCTGGTTGACCGGCACCACCACGGCCAGCGGCAGGCGCAGCCGCGCCGCCGTCCAGAGTGCCTGCACCGAGTAGTGGAACGAACCGTCGCCGATCACCGCCACCACCGGCCGGCCGCGCCCGGTGTCCCGCTCGGCCAGCGCCACGCCCACGGCGGCCGGCAGGCCGAATCCGAGCCCTCCGCTGGCCATCGTGAGGTAGGACGCCGGCCGGCGGATCCGCACCCGCCGGCGCAGGGCGGCCAGGTTGGACGGTGACTCCTGCACCAGCACCCCGTCGGCCGGCCAGCAGGCGGCCAGGGCCGCGAAGAGCGCGTCCGGGTTCGGGGGATCGGTCACCTCCGGCGGCGCCGGGTCGGGTCGGGGCCCCGGCCGGGCCCGGTCGGTGGACGGCAGCAGCTCCCGTAGCGCGGTCAGGGCCAGCCCGGCGTCGGCGAGCAGGCTCTCCCCGACCGGCGCCCGGGCGGCCTCCTCCGGGTCGTCGGTGACGTGCAGCAGCCGAGCGCCGGGCGGCAGGTGGTCGCCCGGCACGTGCGGGTAGTAGCGGAACACCGGCGCGCCGACCACCAGGACCGTGTCGTGGCCGCGCAGCGCCTCGGCGAGCGGCCCGATCGCGTACGGCAGGACGCCCCGGAACTGCGGGTGGTCCTCGGGGAAGACGGCCCGCTCCGGTGCCGGGGCCGCCCAGACCGGGGCGGCCAGCCACTCGGCCAGCTCCACCGCGGCCGGCCAAGCCCCCGCCCGGTCCACCGCCGCGCCGAGCACCAGCACCGGCGCCCGGCTGCCCGCCAGCAGGTCGGCGAAGTCCCGCAGCCGCGCGGGGTCGGGCGCGAACCGGGTGGCCACCGTCCGGACCTGCGGCGGCGGGTCGGCCACCCGGTCCCAGTCGTCCATCGGCAGGGAGAGGAAGACCGGCCCGGCGGGAGGCTGCACCGCCGTGGCGTACGCCCGCATGAAGGCCGCCGGGATGTCCTGCGCGCGGGCCGGCTCGTAGCCCCACTTGACGTACGGTCGCACCAGCTCCGCCGCCCGTGGGCTGGCCAGCCGGGGCTCGACGAGCAGCATCTCCCGGGTCTGCTGGCCGGCGCTGACGATCAGCGGGGTCCGGTTGTGCCAGGCGGTGACCAGGTTGCCCATCCCGTTGCCGGTGCCCGGCGCGGTGTGCAGGTTGACGTGGGCGGGCCGGGCGGTGGCCTGGGCGTACCCGTCGGCCATCGCCATCGCCGACGCCTCCTGCAGGGCGTGCACGTAGTGGAAGTCGGCGGGGAAGTCCTGGAGGAAGGGCTCCTCGGTCGAGCCCGGGTTGCCGAAGACGGTGGTCAGGTCGAGCGCACGCAGCAGGTCGTAGGTCGTCTCGCGGACCGTCGCCATTGCCAGCTGCCCCCGTCTGCCGCGTGGTGCCGGAGATGGCTGGGTGGTCCGCCCCCCGACCAACCGAATCTATCGGCAGCAAGCCGCCTTTTCGGGCGCTTCCGGCGTCAGGGCAGCTCGAAGGGGAGCTTGATCCCGTCCAGGGCGTGCGCGCACGGGCAGTCCCGCGCCACGGGCAGCGCCGCCACCGCGTCCAGCAGCACCGCGCGCAACGTGTCGGTGTTCTCCGCGAAGACCCGGAACACCTCGTCCTGGGTCACCGACTCGCCGGCCGCCACGCCCGCGTCCAGGTCGGTGACCAGGGCGATCGAGGTGTAGCAGAGGGCCAGCTCGCGGGCCAGGACCGCCTCCGGGTGGCCGGTCATGTTGACCACCGAGCCGCCGATCGAGGCGAACCAGCGGGACTCGGCGCGGGTGGAGAAGCGCGGCCCCTCGACCACCACCACCGTGCCGCCGTCCACCGCGGTCACCTGCCGGCCGGTCGCCGCGTCGAGCAGCGTACGCCGGCCGGTGGGGCAGTACGGGTCGGCGAAGGAGAGGTGCACCGCGCCCCGGTCGTAGTAGGTCTGGGTGCGGCCACTGGTCCGGTCGATCAGCTGGTCCGGCACCACGAAGGTGCCCGGCCCGAGCTCCGGCCGCAGGCCGCCCACCGCGCACGGGGCGAGCACCTGGCGTACCCCGAGCGACCGCAGCGCCCACAGGTTGGCCCGGTAGGGGATCAGGTGTGGCGGGTGCCGGTGGTCGCGGCCGTGGCGGGGCAGGAACGCCACCGTCCGGCCGCCCACCTCGGCGATGGTGATCGCGTCCGACGGCGCCCCGTACGGCGTCTCGACCGTGTGCTCCGTGGCGCCGTCCAGGAGCGCGTAGAGCCCCGATCCGCCGATCACCGCCAGTTCCGCCGTTGGACCCATCGACGCTCCCTCGATCCTGTTCGATCATCCGCCCGTCAGACCTTAGCCAGCGGCGGGGACGCAGGCTATGGTGCCAGGCATGGCGATGACAGCGCGGACGGTCGAGGGCGTCGGGTCCGCCCCGGTGCGCGGCTGACGGAGGTCCGAGATGCAGGGAGAGGGACAGGCGATCGGTGGTCGCGCTATGGAGTCGATGACCGGACGGCTGCTGGTCGCGACGCCCACCCTGAAGGACCCGAACTTCGACCGTACGGTGGTGCTGCTCGTCGCCCACGAGGCCGGCGGCGCCCTGGGTGTGGTGCTGAACCGGGCGACCGAGGTGCCGGTGGCCGACGTGCTCGGCGACTGGAGCGACCTGGCCCGCGATCCGGCGGTGCTCTTCGAGGGCGGCCCGGTCCAGCCCGACTCGGCGATCTGCCTGGCCCGGATGCGCCACCCGATCAAGCCGTTGAAGGGCTTCCACCGGGTCTCCGGCGCGGTGGGCACCATCGACCTGTCGGTGGACCCGGAGCGGCTGCGGGAGAGCATCGGCGGCATCCGGGTCTTCGCCGGCTACTCCGGGTGGGGTTCGGGGCAGCTGGAGCAGGAGATCGAGGAAGGGTCGTGGTTCGTGCTCGACGCGCTGCCCGGTGACGCCTTCGTCGAGCGGCCGGACGACCTGTGGCCGATGGTGCTGCGCCGACAGGGCGGCATGCTGGCCGCCGTCGCCCACTTCCCGCCCGACGTCGCGCTCAACTGAGCGACCCGCGGAGGGGGGACCCCCGCGAGATGACCATGCCGAAGGCCGTGTGTATAGTTCTCTCGTGCCCGGGCAACCGGGACGACCGCAAGGGGCCGTGGCGCAGCTGGTAGCGCACCACACTGGCAGTGTGGGGGTCAGGGGTTCGAGTCCCCTCGGCTCCACCCGAGCGGAAGAAAGCCCTGGCGGGTAGTACCCGCCAGGGCTTTCTTCGTCCTCGGCGTCCCCGGCCGGTCCGGGCGCATCCTCACCGGCCGGACGGTTCGGGCGCCTCCCCGGGTGGCCGGCCCGTCGCCGGCGGCTGGCCCGCGAGCCCCCGAGCCGGTGCCGCGAGGGCGGCCAGGGCCGCGGCGCTGCGGCTGCCCGGTTCGGGCGCGCCGACCAGCAGTTGCTGACCGGGAGCGTCGCGGACGTCGAAGGTCTGGTAGGTCAGCTCGACCCGCCCTGCCTCGGGGTGGTTGATGACCTTGAACATGCGGGTGAGGCCCTGCACGGTCTGGTCCGCCCAGAGGGTGCGGAACCGCGGCGAGTCCCGTCGCAGGTCGGCCACGAGCGTCCGGATCCGGGGATCCTCCGGGAAGAGGCCGGCGTTCAGTCGCAGGGCGTGTACGACGTTCTCGGTCAGGGCCGGCCAGTCGGGGAAGACGGTACGGGCCCGCGGGTGCCCGAACAGCACCCGGACCATGTTGGTCGGGCCGGTGAACGGGGACAGCAGCGCGGCCGCCACGTCGTTGGTGGCCAGCACGTCGAACGCGGGACCGAGCACGTAGGCGGCGGCGGTGGGGAAGGCGTCCAGCAACCGCAGCAGGGCGGGGTGGACGGAGTCCCGGGAGTTGTCCGGGCCGAGGCGGGGATGGAGCCCGGCGAGCCGGAAGAGGTGGCCGCGCGCGTCCAGGTCGAGGCGCAGGGCCCGGCCGAGCGCGTCGAGCAGCTGTGCCGAGGGGTTGCGCTCCCGGCCCTGCTCGAGGCGGGCGTAGTAGTCGACGCTCACCCCGGCCAGGACGGCGAGTTCCTCGCGGCGCAGCCCGGGTACCCGGCGGTCGCCGCCCGCGTGCAGGCCGACCTCTTTCGGGTCGACCCGGGCGCGGTTGGCGCGGAGGAACTCCCCGAGCCGGTTTGAATCGGGCATGCTGACCAGCCTAGGGCTCCGGACCGGGGTCCCCGGCCGGCTCGCGACTTCGCCGGGGGCACACGGGTCGCAGGTTCGCGCACCGAACGGGACACGGAGCACCGAAGTCGGACGGAACGTACCCGGTGCCAGGGTGTGGCGCACCCCGGAAGTCGCACCCTTCCGGGGCCCGCGTACCGGCCGGATCGTTGAGCGAGCGGCGTTCGGCCGCAGGCCCGGATTGCAACAGGAGGATCAATGGGAACCGGTACCGGCTCGAAGATCGTTCTCATCACCGGCGCGAGCAGTGGCATCGGGGCGGCGACCGCCCGTCGGCTGGCCGCCGACGGCCACCACGTCGTGCTCGGCGCCCGGCGCGTGGACCGGCTGGCCGCCCTCGTCGACGAACTGCACGCCGCCGGCGGCACCGCCGAGCACCATGAGCTGGACGTCACGAGCCGGGACAGTGTGCGCTCCTTCGTCGAGGGCGCCCACGACCGGCACGGCCGCATCGACGTGCTGGTCAACAACGCCGGCGTGATGGCCCTGTCCACCCTCGACGCGCTGCGGGTGGAGGAGTGGGAGCAGATGCTCGACGTGAACCTGCGCGGCACCCTGTACGGGATCGCCGCCGCGCTGCCGCTGATGCGGGCGCGCGGCACGGGGCACATCGTCAACATCGGCTCCACCGCCGCGTACCGCGTCGACCCGACCGCCGCGGTCTACTGCGCCACCAAGTACGCGGTCCGGGCGCTCACCGAAGGGTTGCGCCAGGAGAACCGGGCCGTGCGGGTGACCCTGGTCAGCCCGGGCTACACCCACTCCGAGCTCACCGAGCGGGGTGGCGATCCCCAGGTGCGGGCCGCCGCCCACGCGGCCGCCGAGGAGCTGGGAATGCCGGCCTCGGCCGTCGCCGACGCGATCGCCCAGGCCATCGCCCAGCCCGACAGCGTCGACGTCAACGAGATCGTCATGCGGTCCACCGCGCAGGGCTGACCACACACCACGAGGAGTGCAACCATGAGCGAAGCGCTCGAGATGACGACGTTCCGGCTCGTCCCCGGCCTCACCGGCGCCGACTTCCTCGACGCCAACGCGGCGATCAACGACTACCTGCGGCGCCAGCCCGGTTTCCGGTGGCGCCGGATCGTCCAGGACGACGACGGCACCATCACCGACATCGTCGCGTGGGACTCCGTCGCGCAGGGCCGGCGCAGCGCCTCGGGGATCATGACCGAGATGGCCGACTCCCCGGTGCACGCCACCATCGACCACGCCACGGTCGACTTCCGGATCGTCCCGGTCCTCCAGCACACCAGCTGACCCCTCGGCGGCCACCCCGGCCGGGTGAGGGACGACCGGACAACCGGCGTCTGCGAGGACGCCTCGACAACAGAAAGGTGCGGTGCGTCGTGCGTGCCATGACACTGCGGGAGTTCGGTGCTCCCCTTCGGGTCGACGAGATCGACCGACCCACCGCCGGCGCCGGTCAGGTGCTCGTGCGGATCGTCGCCAGTGGCGTCAACCCGCTGGACACCAAGATCCAGGCCGGTCAGGCTCCGCACGCCCGCGTCCGACCGCCGGCGGTGCTCGGCATGGACCTCGCCGGGGTGGTCGCCGCCGTGGGGCCGGACGTCACGGACCTCGAGCCGGGTGACGAGGTGTACGGGCTCACCGGCGGCGTCGGTGACCTCCAGGGTTCGCTGGCCGAGTACGCGGCCGTGGACCGGCGGCTGCTGGCGCGCAAGCCGTCCGCGCTCTCCATGCGGGAGGCCGCCGCGCTGCCGCTGGCCCTGATCACCGCCTGGGAGGGGCTGGTCGACCGGGCCGGGGTCCACGCCGGGCAGAAGGTGCTGGTGCAGGGGGGCGCCGGCGGTGTCGGGCACGTCGCGATCCAGCTCGCCCGCGCCCGGGGCGCCGACGTGTACGCGACGGGCGGCCCGTCGAGCCTGGAGGTGATCCGCAGCCTCGGCGCGGTGCCCATCGACTACACCGCCGTCAGCGTGGAGGAGTACGTCGCGACGTACACCGGGGGTGCGGGTTTCGACATCGTCGCCGACAACGTGGGCGGTGCGACGCTCGACGCCTCGTTCACGGCGGTGCGTACCTACCACGGCCACGTGGTCAGCGCGCTCGGGTGGGGCACGCACGCCCTCGCGCCGTTGTCGTTCCGCGGGGCGACCTACTCCGGGGTGTTCACCCTGCTGCCCATGCTGACCGGGCAGGGCCGGGAGCACCACGGCGAGATCCTGCGTGAGGGCGCGGCGTTGGCCGACGCCGGGGCGCTCCGTCCCCGGCTCGATCCTCGTCGCTTCACCCTCGACACCGTGGGGGAGGCGCACGACCTGGTCGCCCGGGGCGCCGCGCAGGGCAAGGTCGTCGTCGACATCGACGCCTGAGGGCGGGTGGCGGGATTCCGCCGCGCCGTCGAACCTTTGCCGCCCCGCGCCCGTACCTGTGCGCGGGAGGTCGATCTCATGGCCGTACGCCGACTGCTCACCGCCGCCCTCGCCGGCGCGGTGACGCTGCTGCCCGTCACCACCCCCGCCCACGCGCACGGCGCACCCACCAGCCCGGTCAGCCGGGCGGCGGCCTGCGGGCCGGCGGGTACGGCGGCCGACACGCCGGCCTGCCTGGCGGCCGTCGCGGCCGGCGCGGCGGTACGCGAGTGGGACAACGTCCGGGTGGCCCGGGTGGACGGGCGGGACCGGCAGCGGATCCCCGACGGGGAGCTGTGCAGCGGTGGGCTGTCCGCGTACCACGGGCTGGACCTGGCCCGGGACGACTGGCCGGCGACCCCGCTGTCCCCTGGCCGGGCGTTCACCTTCCGCTACCGGACCACCATCGGGCACAAGGGCACGTTCCGGCTCTACGTGACCCGTCCCGGCTACCACCCCGGTCGCCGACTCACCTGGGCGGACCTGGAGCAGCGGCCGTTCCTCACGGCCACCGACCCGCCGGTGCGGGCGGGGGCGTACCAGATGCCGGGGCGGGTGCCGACCGGCCGGACCGGCCGCCACCTGATCTACACGATCTGGCGGAACTCCGACACCCAGGACACCTACTACTCCTGCTCGGACGTGGACTTCCCGGTGCCGGCGACGCCCCGTACCCGGGTCGCGTCGGCCGGGCCGGCGGCGACGGCCGACGCCACTCCGGCGGCGCTCGCCGACTCGGACGGCGGGGTGCCGGTGGCCTCGGTGACCGCCCTGGGCCGGGTGAACCTGACCCTGGTGGCCGGGGCGGCCGGCGTGGTCGTGGTGCTGCTGGCGGCGCTGGTCGGCGCGCGGTTGCGTCGGGCCGGCGCGCCGCCGCCGGGCCGGCGGTGCGAGGTCCGCAACCACCGGGCCGGCCGTCGCCGGGTCTGGTGACCCGCCGGCCCGGCCGGGTCGGCGCCGGAAACGACGGAGCCGCGCCGCACCCTGGGGTGCGACGCGGCTGCGCTGGTCAGCGGTGGAGCGTCAGAGCCGGTACGCCTTGTCGCTCTTGGTGACGCCGCGGGTGTCGAAGAAGCGCGGGGCGATCTCGGCCAGCCGGTCGGCGTCGTACTGCTTGTGGTTCTGCACCAGGATGACCAGGTCGGCGGCGGCGACGGCGCTCTCCAGGTCGTCCACCCGCAGCACGTCCACGTCGGAGATCTTCCACTGGCTCACGAACGGGTCGTGGTAGCTCAGCTTGGCGCCCAGGGCGCCCAGCTTCTGGGCCAGCTCGACGGCCGGGGACTCACGCTGGTCGGCGATGTTCGGCTTGTAGGTCACGCCGAGCAGCAGCACCGACGCGCCGTTGGTGGCCTTGCCGGCGTCGTTGAGCAGGTTCTGCGCCCGGTGCGCCACGTACGCGGGCATCGTCGCGTTGATCTCCTGCGCCAGCTCGACGAAGCGGAACGGGTAGCCCAGCTTCGCCCGCACGTTGTGGCTCAGGTAGTTCGGGTCGATCGGGATGCAGTGGCCGCCGACCCCCGGACCCGGGTAGAACGCCTGGAAGCCGAACGGCTTGCTGGCGGCGGCGTGGATGACGTCCCACAGGTCGATGTCCAGCTCGTGGCAGAACCGGGCCATCTCGTTGACCAGCGCGATGTTGATGTGCCGGTAGGTGTTCTCCAGCAGCTTGGCGGTCTCCGCCTCGCGGGTGCCCTTGGCCCGGACCACCGTCTCGATGAACCGGCCGTAGAACTGCGCGGCCCGCTCGGAGCAGGCCGGGGTGTGCCCGCCGACCACCTTCGGGGTGTTGTGCGCGCCGAACTTCTCGTTGCCCGGGTCGATCCGCTCGGGGGAGAAGGCCAGGTGGAAGTCGGTGCCCGCGGTCAGGCCGGAGGCCTTCTCCAGGATCGGCCGGACCACCTCGTCGGTCGTACCCGGGTAGGTGGTCGACTCCAGGATGACCAGCATGCCCTCGGTGAGGTTCGCGGCCACGGCCTCGGTCGCGCCGATCACCGCGCGCAGGTCCGGGCCCTGGTCCTCGGAGAGCGGGGTCGGCACGCAGATCACCGCGGCGGCGGCGCCCCGGATCTCGGAGGCGTCGGTGGTGGCCCGGAAGCCGGCGCCGATCATGTCGGCGATGTCGCCGTCGGACAGGTCGTCGACGTGCGACTTGCCGGAGTTCAGCGACTCCACGACGCGGGCGTTGATGTCGAAGCCGAGGACGGTCATCCCGGCCTTGGTCGCCTCCTGGGCGAGCGGTAGGCCGACGTAGCCGAGCCCGAGAATCACGACATCGACAGACACTGCCTGCTCCTTCACTGGGATGTCCACGCGGTGCGGGCGGGTTGGCCACCGACCGACCGGATGATCAGAAGTGGTGCTATTGGGCGTCTCGTGCCCGGTCGCTGCGGGAATCCCGGACGGGGCCGCCGTCGGATCAGCGAGGACGTTGACGAAGCGTACCCGTCCGGGCGGCGGATGCCCCACCCGAGCGCTCGGTGTCGCCTAGCGGTGACGCAGCGTGCGCTTGACCTTGCGCTTGGCCTTGCGGGCGAGGTTGCGCGCCTTGCGGGCCGCGCCGAGGACCTTGCGGCCCTGCGGCGTCATGCGCAGCACCCCCTTGAGGGTCTGGTCCTGCTTGCGCGACTCGCGCTCCTTCTCCAGCTCCAGGGCCAGGCTGTCCAGGTGCTTGAGCAGGGCGTGCTCGCTGCGCCGCTGGTCCTCCAGGTACTGCCCGACCACCGCCCGGGCCTCGCCCACGGTGATCCGGGTGGTGCTGTGCGCGGTGCCCGCGGTGGTCAGCCGGACCGCGGCCTCGGCCGTGGCCAGCAGGGCGCCGGTCGCCACCGCGGTGGTCTCCGGGGCGCCCCGGCGCAGCACCGCGCAGGGCGAGCCGCTGAACGCCCGCAGGCCGTGCCACTGGAGGCCGGCCAGGGCCACCGTGGCCGTCTCGGCGTCCGCCGCCGGACCGACCGGGTCGAGCGCCACCAGCAGCTGCCCGTCCGGGCGCAGGGCCGCCTGGAGCCGGGCGTTGACGGCGCCCAGCCACTGCGGGTCGACGTTGCTGCGCTCGATGACGATCGTGTCGAAGAGTCCCTCGATGACGACCTCGTCCGGATCCGGACCGACCTCCAGCACCACCGCCTCCGCGAAGGGGGTGCTCAGCGAGTCGTGGCCGTGGTGCCGGTCGTCGGTGATGACGAGCAGAGCCTGGTCGTGCTCGTCCGATCCGCGCAGGGGATGCTGAACCTCAACGGCCGATGCCGTATCGATCGTCATCCTGCGTTACCTCCCGGCCAGAGTCCTGGTTACGATGCGCGGCGAGATTAGCGCATGTGCCGGCGACGGTGGGCCGCGGCACCCGCTCCACGGGGGACGGGTCGTACCGTGTCGTCCGGCGGCAATCGCCAGTCGCCGGGGGCGGCGCGATGATACCGAGGAGCTAAAGCGTGGCAGGTGGCGAGTCACCCGAGGTCAGCGGATTGCGGAGCGGCAAGGCGGGGGACCGCCCGTGGCTCCAGCCGTCGGCCACCGCTCCGGACCGTGCCGGGATCACCGCGTGGCGCAACCAGGTCGACACGCTGCACAGCGAGATCCAGGCCGACCTCACCGCCGACGGGACGCACAACCGGGTGCTCACCCCCGGGGTCAGCGTGGTCATCCCCTCCTACAAGGGGGTCGGGCACATCCGGCGCTGCCTGGACTCGCTGGCCGAGCAGACCCTCGACCGGGGCCTGATCGAGCTGATCGTGGTGCTCAACGGGCCGGAGGACGGCACCCACGCGGTGCTCGACGACTTCCGGGCCGCGAACCCGGGCCTGGCGGTACGCGTCGTGCGGCTCAACCGGGCCGGGGCGTCCCGGGCCCGCAACGCCGGCATCGCCGCCGCCCGGCGGGAGTACACCACCTTCGTCGACGACGACGACCGGGTGTCGCCGGAGTTCCTGGAGGTGCTCTACCGCCACGCGAGCCCGCAGGTCGTGCCGATCGCCGGGCTGGTCAACGTGCGCCCGGACGGCACCGAGGACGCCGAGAACCCGATCAACACCATGCTGGTGGAGCACGCCGGCAAGATCACCGCGCCGGCCGAGGCGCGGGTGACCACCACCTTCAACGCCTGCAAGCTGGTCGCCACCAGCCTGCTGCGCGACGTCTACTACGACACCGACCTGGCCAGCGGCGAGGACGTGCTGTTCTGGATGACCGTGGTGGTGCGCGGGCACATCAACTTCTACCCGTGCCCCACCGAGGGCGCGATCTACTACCGCGAGCTGCGCGAGGGCTCGGTGTCCCGGCCCGAGCCGACCTTCGACTTCTACGTCACCCAGCGGCTCGAGGTGATCACCAGGCTGGAGCGGCTGCTGCCCGAGTGCGACGTGCGCAGCAAGGAGCTGCTCGCCACCCGGATCCGGGCGCAGACGGCGTTCCTCGCCGAATACCTCAAGGTCAACCCCGGCGAGTACGGCCGGGTGGTCGAGGAGATCGACCGCTACCCGATCTTCCACATGCCGTACGAGCGGATGAACGGCGGACTGGAGCGCGGCCTGGTCATCGCGTACGCGTTCCCGCCGTACGCCGACACCAGCGCGGTCGTGATGGGCAAGCGGGTGCGGATGATGGGGCGTACCGCCGACGTCATCTACAACGCGATGGACCGGATCCGCCCCACCGACGAGTCGCTGACCCGGATCTCCGGCCCGTTCATCAACCGCAAGGCCGCCCTGCCCACCCCGTCGTACTTCTCCGACTTCGGGTCGATGGAGAAGTTCGCGCTGGCCGGTCTGAAGCAGATCGAGCAGTGGCAGCAGAACCGGCGCAACTGGCCGTACCCGTGGATCTACAGCCGGGCGCAGTTCGCCCACTCGCACTTCCTCGCCGCCGCGTACAAGCTGGCGAACCCGAAGGTGCGCTGGACCGCCGAGTTCTCCGACCCGCTCTCCCGCGACATCGCCGACCAGGAGCGCGGCACCCCGGTCAAGGAGGGGGTGCTGATGGACAAGCTCCGCAACGGCCTGGCCGAGCTGGAGCTGCCGATCCCCGAGTCGACCAACTGCTTCGTCTGGACCGAGGAGATCGCGTACGCGCTGGCGGACGAGATCATCTTCACCAACGAGAACCAGATGGAGTACATGCTCAGCTACTGCTCCAGCCCGGAGCTGGCCGAGGTGGCCCGGCAGAAGGCCGTCGTCTCCCCGCACCCGACGCTGTCGCCGAACTTCTACCAGATGGTGGAGACCGACTACGCGCTGGAGCCGGGCGTCGCGAACATCGCGTACTTCGGCAACTTCTATGCCACCCGGGGTCTGGACGACGTCCTCGCGGCGATCGCGGCGCAGGACACCTGGACCCGCGCCCACCTGCGCATGCACGTCTTCACCACCAAGCCGGAGGAGCTCCAGAAGCGGGCCGCCGAGCTGGGCATCTCCGACGCCGTCCGGGTCGGGCCGTACGCCCGGTTCCTGGAGTTCCTGAACCTGACCACCAAGTTCGACTGCCTGCTGGTCAACGACGCGGTCACCGGTGACAGCCACGCGCAGAACCCGTACCTGCCGTCGAAGTGGTCGGACTACAAGGGCAGCGGCAGCCCGGTCTGGGGCCTGGTGGAGGAGGGCAGCCCGCTCAGCCGGCAGCCCCTGCACTACCAGTGCCCGGTCGGCGACGTCGCCGCGGCGACCGAGATCATCGCGCAGATCGTCCGGAACAAGGTCGGGGAGCGTCCGTACGACGCCGCCCCGGCGGGTGAGTGGACCTCCGTCGACCAGCCCGTCTGACCCACCCGGGGACATTTCCCGCACTCCCCTCTGGCATGCTGCGCTGGAGGGGAGGGGCGCCGCAGCGGTGCCCGATCCGTCATATCGATGCTGGAAGGCTCTGATGCCCGATCTCGTCCTGCACGTCACCGGTGCCCGGCCGAACTTCCCCAAGGCGGCCCCGGTCATCCGCGCGCTCGCCGATCTCGGCGTGCCGCAGGAACTCATCCACACCGGTCAGCACTACGACGAGAAGATGTCGGACGTCTTCTTCCGCGAGCTCGGGCTGCCCAAGCCGGACGTGAACCTGGGCGTCGGCTCCGGCAGCCACGCCGGCCAGACCGCGGCGATCATGACCGGGCTGGAGGAGATCTTCCTGTCCCGCAACCCGGGCATGGTGGTCGTCTACGGCGACGTCAACTCGACAGTCGCCGCCGCCCTGGTCGCCTCCAAGCTCCAGATCCCGGTCGCGCACGTCGAGGCCGGCCTGCGCAGCTTCGACATGTCCATGCCGGAGGAGATCAACCGGCTGGTCACCGACCGGCTGTCCAACCTGCTCCTGGCCACCAGCCCGGACGCCATCGCGCACCTCGGCAACGAGGGCACCGACCCGGACAAGATCCACCTGGTCGGCAACCCGATGATCGACACCCTGCTGGCCAACGTCGACCGGTTCGACGCCGACCGGGCCCGCACCGAGTACGACCTGGGTGACCGCTACATCGTGGCGACCCTGCACCGTCCCGGCAACGTCGACGACCCGGCCGACGCGGCGGCGCTGGTGAAGGCCATGCACGCGGTCGCCGACCAGGCCGAGATCGTGCTGCCGCTGCACCCGCGCGGACGGGCCCGGCTGGAGGCCGCCGGCCTCTTCGACCACCCGAAGCTGAAGGTCATCGACCCGCTGGGCTACGTCGAGTTCCTCGGCCTGGTCCGGGGCGCCTCGGCCGTGGTCACCGACTCCGGTGGCGTGCAGGAGGAGACGACCATGCTGGGCGTCCCCTGCCTGACCCTGCGCCCGAACACCGAGCGCCCGGTCACCATCACCCACGGCACCAACCGGCTGGTGACCCGGGAGGCCCTGCCGCAGGTGGTCGCCGACGTGCTGGCCGCCGGGCGCAGCGAGACCTGGCCGACGCCGCCGCTGTGGGACGGCCACGCCGGCGAGCGGATCGCCGCGGTCATCAAGCAGTACCTGCGGGACTGAGCCGAGCCACACCGAATAAGGCGCCCGCCACCCCTCGATGGGGATGGCGGGCGCCTTTTCGCGTCGTGCCGGGCGGCCCGGTCGTGCCCGGCGGCCCGGGTGTGCCGGCGGCCCCGGGTGTGCCGGCGGCCCCGGGTGTTAAGCGGGGCCCCCTCCTATACGAAATGCGTTAACAGGGGGCCCTTCCTTGCACCTCAGGCGATGGTCTGGCGCTCGCGCGGCTCGGCGGAGGTCCAGCTGCCCGGCCAGGTGCTGCGCAGCACCGAGGCGTCCTTCTCCAGCTTCAGCCGCTCCTCGGTGATCGACGGGGCGGTGTCGCGCCAGAGCTGGACGACCTCCTGCTCGTCCTTGCGGATCAGGTCGTCGAGCACCACCACCGCGTCCTCGCCGAGCCGGTCGCCGAGCAGCGGCATGGCGGGGAAGCGGGCGTGCGCCCCGGTGTCGGCGGGCGGGCCGTCCACGAAGAGCAGGCCGATCCCGTCCAGGTCACGCCAGGCGTCGGCGGCGTACCAGTGGTAGGTCTCGCCGGCCACGTCGATCGGCGTAAGCGGCGCGTGGCGCACCTCGGCGAGGTCCTGCACGCCGTGGGCGGTGAGCAGCTCGACGGTGCGGCGGGCGTAGTCCGCGTCGTGCTCCAGGGCGACCACCTTGCCGTCGATGCCGAACTGGCGCATGGCCAGCGCCGACCAGAGGGTGGAGAGCCCGCTGCCGCACTCGACCACCAGCTTGGGCCGCTCGTTGCGCAGGATGCTCACCAGCAGCAGCAGCACGTCCGGGGAGGCGGCCCAGCCGCGCATCGGCGGCACCCGGTTGCCGATCGGCACCATGGCGTAGAGGTTCAGCAGCGCCTCGACGCCCTTGTACGCGTTCGCGTTCTCCTGCCGGGTGACCAGCTTGCCGTAGTCCTCGCAGCGGGCGATCGCCTTGGCGAGCCGCTCCACGCCGGCGTTCGACGCCTGCCGCTCGCGGGCGAGGTGGTCGGTGAGCCGCCGCTCCAGCTGCTGGTCGAGGCGCTCGCCGAGCTCCTGGAGTTGCCGCTCGTGCCGGCCCAGCCGCTCGTCGGTGTGCTCCTGACCGGCTTCGATCAGCTGGCTCAGGTGCCACTGGTTGTAGCGGTGCTGCCGGTTGGACCGGAGGATGGCGATCACCACCAACCCGATCAGCACCACCAGCAGCACGGTGGTGGACGACGCCCCGCCCACCGTGCCGGCCACAATCGCCGCCACCGCCGTGGCGGCGGCGACCACGATCACCGCGACCGGCTGGGCCAGTGCCTTTCCGACGCCCCCCAGCGTCGAGCGGGCCCGGTCCGTCGTGCCGTGCCGCTCATCGGTCCTCTGCATCGACGCTCCTGAACTGAGGGTGAACTGAGTGCGGGCTGCGGGCATTATATGGCCGCCCGAAGTCCGGGCATACCGGTCGTCCCGGGCCACTTTTCGTGCCCCGGAACGGGCCCCGGCGAGAGGTCCCGGGGCCGTCCACGGACGACCCCGGGAACCGCTCAGCGGGTGCTGTAGTCCGCGAAGTACCCCCGTGCCTTCGCCACGTCGCCGTGCAACAGGGCCGCCCAGGCGTCGATCACGCCGGTCGGGTTGACCTTGGTGAGCATCTCCTGGTGGGCCGCGGCGGACCGCTCCGCCCAGACCTGCGGATCCGCGTTGGCGAGCACCGACTCGGCCGCCTCGGCGATCGAGTTCGGGATCCACCGGTTGTCGTAGATGTCGCGGGCACCCGGCCAGGGCCGGATCACCGGCACCGCGCCGGAGGCCATGCCCTCGGCGCAGCCGAGGTGGAAGCTCTCGATGTCGCTCATCGACAGGATGTTGCCGACCTTGCGGTACCAGCGGCCCATGTCCCGCCCGGGGGCGTCGAAGACCACCGCGCCGCGCAGCAGCGGGTCACGGTCGATCCGCTCCTGGCACCAGCCGACGTACTCCCGCTCCTCGGCCTTCGGCCAGACGTACTCGTTCTGCCAGGGCGGCAGCGAGCGGACGAACATGGTGAACCGGCGGTCCTGCCGGCGCACCTCGGCCAGCAGGTCCAGCGCCAGGTCGAAGCGCTTGTTGCTCCACTCCATGCCGACGAAGCCGATGTTGAACCGGGCCTCCGGCAGCTTGGGGCGGTCGACCCACTCCACGTCGAGGAAGTTGGGGATGTAGACCAGCTTCTCGGCCGGCCAGTTGAGCTCGTTGCGGATCCGCCGGCCGATCGGCGGGGAGACGTGGACGACCGCGTCGACCTTGTCGATGTCGATCAGCGCCGGGTAAGGAGCGTCCAGCTCGAAGCGGTGCAGCCGGACCACCAGGAACTGGTTCGGCTTCTTGCGCTCGGCGAACCACGCCGCGCTCGGCCGGGCCCACTCGGCGATGATCACGTCGGAGTCGTCGGCGAGCTGCTGGGTGCGCGGGGTCTTGATCGAGACCTTGGGCCAGTCGTCGAGCGTCACGTCCAGGTCGGTACGCGCGTCCAGCCGGTGCGCCAGCTCCCGGATGAACTTCAGGTCGTACCCGGAGATCACCGTCCTCAGCGTGCGCTCCGGGTGCGCCGGGCCCTGCGGCAGCGTCGCGGCCAGCACGGTGCCGGCCCCCCGGTCCTGCTCCGCGGCGGTCCACTCGGTCGGGAAGGTCTCCGGCAGGCCCGGAACGGCGATGGTCTTCGCCTCCTGGTCCCACCCGAGCCGGTTGGCCGGCGCCCAGGCGGCGTCGGTACCGCGCAGCCGGGCGGCGGCGAACGAGTACGGCATCTCATCGTGCACCGAGGGCGCGCCCGGGCGCAGCAGCCGGCGCCAGACGGCCAGCTCCTCGGCCTCCGGGGCCACCCCGGCGGGCAGCTCGTCGTCCGCCGCGTCGGCGCAGGACGGGCAGGTCCGGTCGGCGGCCAGCGGCGGGAGCACCACCACCCGGGGCCGGGCGCTCACCGTGGCCCGCTCCACCGACTCGCGGGCCAGCTCGCTGTCGGTGATGAACCCACCGATCTTGCCGGCGACCGCGTCCAGCTCGTCGGCGTACCCGGACTCGGCGCCCTGGACGATCCGCTCCGCCGGCAGGGCCAGCGACCAGATCAGCCGGCCCGGGGTGCCGCCGGCCAGCGCGGCGGCCGCGGCGCGCGGCGACTCGGCGACCACCAGGGCGGCGCCCTCCAGGCCGGGCAGCAGCTTCGGCGCGGGCGGGGCGGCCGGCGGCGGGGGCACCGGCGCGGCGGCCGGGCGACGCTGCTGCATCATCCGGCGGGAGCGGCGGTAGACCTTCACCAGCGGCTGCCGGATCGACGGCGCGAGCCAGGGCATCTTGGGCTGCTGCGGCGGGGCGGGACGCTTCGGCTGCGGCTTGGGCGGTGGCTGCCAGGACGTCTCGGTCACGCTCGCCCCGGCGGCCGTGAAGGCCGCCCGGAACGCGTTCCGCCAGCAGCAGACCCCGGGCAGATCGGGCCATCGACCGTCCCGCAGGAGAACGACGGGCGTGACCCGCTCGGGGCTGGCAGTATCCATCGGGTGGGGTCCCCCTCTTGGGCCGGCCCCAGGTCCTTCTGCCGCGACCGGGCCCTGTTCGTGTTGACGGAAAAGGGTGGTGACGTCGCCGGCAGCCCGGTGGCGCGGGGGCGCTCGGGAGGGCGCTCCCGACGGACGGTGGCAACTTCGCCATCAGGATAGACCGGCCCGATAGTCGACGTGGAGCAGCCTTCACCCGGCGGGGACGCCCGGCCGGCTGCGGTAGAGTGCCCGACGTCCCGCCCAAGATCCAACGTGGTGTCCGGTTTCCACCGCTCGTGGAGAGGCTCATGCGCGCACACCTGCCGTCCCGACTGACCCGTCGCGCGGGCGACGCCCGGAGCTACCGGTACGTCTTCGTGGTCACCTACGGCCGGTCGGGCTCGACGCTGCTGATGGGCCTGCTGAACACCATCCCGGGCTACCGGATCCGGGGCGAGAACGACAACGCCCTGCACCACCTCTTCCGGGCGTACGCCTCGGTGCGCGACGCGTACCCGAAGCGGGCGGAGACCGCCTGGTCGACCGGGGACCCCTGGTACGGCGCGGACCGGTGGCGTCCGGAGGAGTTCCGCCGGTCGCTGGTCGACGCCTTCGTCGCGCAGGTGCTGCGGCCGGCCCCCGAGGACCGGGTGCTCGGGTTCAAGGAGATCCGGTACACCACCGAGCACATCCGCGACCTCGACCCGTACCTGGACTTCCTGCGGACGGCGTTCCCGAACTCGAAGATCGTCTTCAACCACCGGCTCCCCACCGACGTGGCGAAGAGCGCCTGGTGGGCGGAGAACCCCAAGGCGCTGGAGCGGATCAAGGCCGCCGACGCCCGGCTGGCCGCGATCCCGGCCGACGACCGGCACTTCCACTTCCACTTCGACCGGATCGACGACAGCCTGGACACCATCCGGGAGCTGTTCCGCTTCCTCGGCGAGGAGATGGACACCAAGCGGGTCCGGGCCACCCTGGAGACCCCGCACTCGTACCGGCCGGGGGAGCGCCCGGTCGCCGCCGGCTCGGCCGCCGGTCGGGCCCGTACGCTGGCCCGCCGGGTCGTCGTCCGGCTCCGCCGCCGCTGAACCCCGCCCGGCCCGTCGCCGGTCAGCCGCCGCGGCCGAGCCGGCGGTAGACCGCGCGCAGGCCGGCGTACGCCCGCCAGTCGTCCCGGGCCACCAGGCGGTGCTTCAACCCGGCCATGCCCCCGGGCACCGGGTAGCCCTCCGCCGGCAGCCGGCGCCGGTAGTCGCGCGCCATCCGGTGGAAGAACGCCTCCCGCAGCTCCGGCGGCACCCGGCGCTCGTTGCCGACGATCACCAGATAGTGGTCGATCATGATGCGGAACAGGTCGGGGCGGAACCGGTCGTGGCGCGGGGCCGCCGCGTCCACCACCTCGAAGAGCCGCTCGTACTGGTCGAAGACCTCGAAGTGGCGGCGGCTCGGGGTCTTGGTGATCGCCCCGGTGTCGGCCCGCTGCCGATAGCAGTAGCAGACCCGGTCCAGCAGGTCGATGCTCCCCGCCGACATCAGCAGCGGGTGGCTGTAGGAGCAGTCCTCGTACCAGCCGGGGGCGAAGCGCAGGCCGGTCCGCTCCAGCAGCTCCCGCCGGACCACCTTCGTGCAGGCCGACTGGGCCAGCCGGAGCAGCTCCGGCCGCTGCGCCAGGGTGATCGGGGCGGCCGGGCGGGCCAGCACCCCGGGCGTCGACCCCGGCACCGTCCGGCCGTCGGGGAAGACCTCCTCGTGGTCGACCACCAGCACGTCCGGTCCGGTCTCGGCGAGCCGGGCCAGCACCGCCGCCACCGAGCCCTCGGGCAGCCAGTCGTCGGCGTCGACGAACCAGACGTACCGGCCGGTGGCGCGGGCCAGGCCGGCGTTGCGCGCCCCACCCAGGCCGGCGTTCTCGGCCAGGTGCAGCACCCGGACCCGGCCGTCGGCGTCGGCGTACCGGTCCAGCAGCGCGGGGCTGCCGTCGGGGGAGCGGTCGTCGACCGCCACGACCTCCAGGTCGGCGGTCGGGTCGGCCAGGATCGAGTCCAGGCACTGCGGCAGGAACGCCTCCACGGCGTACACCGGCACCACCACCGACAGCAGCGGGCCGCGCCGGTCGGTCACGGCTGGCCGTCCTCGGGGCCCGCGCCGTCGCCCGGGCGGGCCGCCGGCGGGGCGGGCCGGGACAGCCGGCGCCGGACCCGGGTGGAGAACTTCCGCCCGGCCAGCGTGCCGACCACCATCGTCGCCTTCGCCAGCGACCGTACGCCGGCCACCTCCACCGCGCTGGGCACCCAGCGGGTCCCGCCGAGCGCCGGGTCGGCGATCATCCGGATCCCCTCGGCGAGCTGCCGCTGCGGCACCCGGTCCAGGTCGATCACGCCGATCATCCGGTCCGGCACCCGCAGGCTGCCGTGCAGCTCGGTAACCAGGTCGGCCGGCGCGTCGGCGGTCACGCCCAGCCGGCGGGCCCGGCCCAGCGCGGCGGTCCGCCACAGCCGGGTCACCGGCGCGTCGGGGGCGTCGGAGGCGCGCAGCTCGACCAGCCCGACCTGCTCCCGGTCGGCCAGCTCGACCAGCCGGCCCACCGCGTGCGGCCCGAGCCCGTGCCGGGTCGACACGTCCAGCCGCCAGGCCGCCGGGAACGGGTCGGCGGGCGCCTCGGTGACCAGCCGCACCCGAGGGTCACCCCGGTAGGTCTCGGCGATCAGCCGCAGGTCCAGCTCCGGGTCGGCGAGCACCCGGCGGCGTCCCTCGTCCAGCCGGTCCCAGGGGCCCACCAGGTGCAGCACCAGGTCCGGCTCGTCGCCGCCGAGGATGGCGTCGACGGCGGTGCGGATCCGCTCCAGCGACCCGTCGCCGACGGTCAGCCGCACGTCCACCAGCGGCACCGACCAGCCCGTCCCGCCGACCTTGCGCAGCCAGCGCGGGTACGGCATCCGGTCGGCCAGGAACGGCCGGTTGTAGCGCTGGACCTGCTCGCGGGCCCGCATCACGTGGCTCGCGCCCAGGTGCCAGCTGCCGGCACCCGGCTCGGGGACGAAGAGCGCCCCGGCCTGGGCGAGCCGGTAGCCCAGCTCGGTGTCCTCGCCGAGGCGCAGCTCGGTGTCCAGGCCGCCGCAGGCCTCGTAGAGCTCCCGGCTCAGCGCGGCGGTCGCCCCGGCGTGGATGGTGAAGGCCAGGTGGTCGGCGGCGCGCAGCTTGTCGGTCCGGTCGATGTACCGCTCGACGTAGTCGTGCGGCTCGCCGGTGGTGGCGAAGAGGGCCTGCGGGGTCCCCGCGTCCCAGTGCTCCACCACGGCCGCCGGGGTGGGCCAGTCGGGGGCGCCGGGTCGGGTGTCGACGAACCGCTTGTAACCCAGGGTCACCGCGTACGGCGCCTGGTGGTGCCAGCGCAGCTGGGCCTCGACGTGCTCCGGGTAGGCCACCATGTCGGCGTCGAGCCAGTGCAGCACCGCGCCGGTGCTCTGGGTGGCGCCCACGTGCAGGGCGTTGGCCCGCCCCCAGCCGGTGGAGTGGTCGGCGGCGCGGATCAGCCGGGTACGCGTCGGCCGGTTCTCGGGCAGCGTGATCGGCGGCTCGGAGCCGTCGTCGACCACGACGACCTCCAGCAGCTCCGCCGGGTAGGTCTGCCGGCTCAGCGAGGCCAGGGTGAGGTCCAGGCTCTCCTGGCAGTTGAACGCCGGGATGATCACGCTGACCGACAGCTCGGGCCGCCAGTCGCCCAGGGCGGGGACGGTCAGCGTCGACCAGTCGTTGCGGCGGACGCGGGGCGCGGGGTTCATGCGGTTCCGAAGGTCTCGTGGGGCGGCAGTCCGGTCCACTGCCGCAGCGGGTTCTGCACGAAGTAGTCCAGGCCAGGGTCCCAGGTGTGCCCCTCGCCGTGGCGGGTGTAGAGGAATCCGAAGCCGTGCGTGCGGTAGACCAGGCCGCCGGCGTCCAGCACCCGGTCCAGCAGGGCGCGGTCGATGGACCGGTTCACCGGCCGCCAGCCGCCGACCGCCTCCAGGTCGCCGCGGGAGAGCAGCATGGTGCCGCCGGCCACCACGGCGTCGTACATCTCGGAGCCCATCCGGCGCCGCACGGTCAGGTCGCGGGGCTCCAGGTAGACGAACTCGGCGCCCTTGCCGACCACCGTCCCGCCCGAGTAGTGCCGGGCCAGGACCAGGTCCCAGACGTGCTCCACGCCGTAGCGGTCGTCGTCGTCAACCTTGGTGACCAGGGTGCCCCGGGCGTACCGGGTCACCTCGGACAGCGCCTCGCCGAAGACGACGTCCCCGGCCACCGGCACCACCTGCACCGGCAGCGGGCAGTCGGCGACCGCGGCGGCCACCGCCGGCGGCAGCTCGACGCCGTGCAGCCCGACCACCACCTCCAGCTCCGGGTAGGACTGTCCGGCCAGGTCGCGCAGCGCGGTGACCAGCCGCTCGGGGCGGCGGGTCATCAGCAGCGCGGTGACCGACGGCGGCCGGGCCAGGGTCGGGTAACCGTCGGTGACCCGGGGCAGGACCAGACCGGTGGCGTGTCCGCGCAGGGCGGCCCGGCGCTGCCGGATGCTGGCCAGCTCGCGGTCGACGGGGTCGGCGTCCGGGGCCGGCGGCGCGGCGGCGGTCAGCTCGGCCAGTTCCGGCCCGAGCAGGGCGGCGGCCTCGGCCGGCAGGTCGGGGGCGTGCACCAGCAGGCCGGTCATGGCGAGCTGGGCGACGGTGGCGGCCACGGCCGGGCCGGTGCCGGCCCCGCCGGCCAGGACCACCGCGGCCAGTTCCTTGAGTACGCCGGACTGCCGCCCGTCGAGCGGGTCACCGACCCGGCCGGCGACCACGACGTGGTCGTCGGCGCCGGTGGTGACCTGCCAGCGGAGCGTGCCGTCCCGGTCGAGCAGCCGCAGCGTGCCGGTGGGCATCTTCGCGCCGTAGCGGTTGCGGCCGACCGGGTTGGCGGTGCCGGCGTCGACCAGCACCACGCTGCCACCGGAGGCGTCGCGGACGCCGGTGGGCTCGCCGGTGAGCCGGGGGGCGGGCACGTTGAGCCGCCCGTCCGGCGTCTCGGCCGGGGTGTCCGCGCCGGCCGGGAGCAGCCGCAGGTCGTACGGGCGGACCGGGGCGTCGCCCGGCTCCGGCCCGGCCGGGACGCGGGTCACCGCGGCCGGGGTGAGCCAGCCGGGCAGCTCGCCGTCGACGGCCAGGTCGGGGGCGCCGGGGAGGGGCAGCGCGGTGGGCGGGCGCAGGGCGTCCAGCACGGCGGCCACCACCCGGTGCAGCGGCACCGGGTCGGCCAGGGTCACCGCGACGCGGGCCCGGCCGGTGCCGCCGCGGGGCAGCGTGATCTGGTGGGTGAGCAGCCCGGGCAGCGGCCCCAGCCGGCCGGACCAGCCGGGGCGGGGGGCCTGCCACCGCTCGACGGCGACGCGCAGCTCCGCCACCGAGGTCGGCTCGGCCCGGACGACGTGCCGGTGCAGCTCGGCGACGGTGGCCACGGTGATCTCACCGGGCTGGCCGCCGGCCGGCGTCGTGGCGGATTCCTCCCAGCCGGCCAGCCGTCGGGGCGTGGCCTCGCGCAACCGGCGGGCGTAGTGCCCCAGCCGCCGGCGTACCCCCGCCACCACCCGGCGCCGGGTCACGGCCGCCATCTCAACGCTCCGGCCCGCCGTACCCCTGTCGGAAACACCGGAAGAAGCTAGCACGGGGCGGGGCCGCTCCCGGCGGGGACGGCGTCGGTGCCACGCGGGCCGTGGGGGTCGGTCGGGGGCGCCCCGACGGTGGCGGTCGGTGCGTCCGCGCCGGCCTGCGGGCCGAGCACCGTGTCGCGTTCGGCCATCCAGCGCAGCGAGTCGCGGATGCCGTCGGCGATCGAGTACGTCGGGGTCCAGCCGAGCAGTTCCCGGGCCCGCTCGCTGCGGGTGTAGGTGCCCGCCGAGTCGCCGGGCCGGCGGTCGGTCTCGCGCACCTTCACGGGGTGGCCGAGGACCTGCTCGAAGGCGGTCACCAGCTCGCGCACGGTGGTGCCGTCGCCGGTGCCGAGGTTGATCACGGTGTACGTCCCGGCGTCGGCCGCGAAGATCGAGTCGAACCGGCGCAGGGCCAGCACGTGCGCCCGGGCCAGGTCCCAGACGTGCACGTAGTCGCGGATGCCGGAGCCGTCCCGGGTGGGCCAGTCGGTGCCGGTGAGCGGGAACTCCTCGCCACCCTGGGCGGCCTCGATGAGCCGGCCGAGCACGTGGGTCGGCCGGGGCACCTGAAGGCCGGTACGCAGCTTCGGGTCGGCGCCGATCGGGTTGAAGTAGCGCAGCGACAGCACCCGCAGCGGGTACGCCCGGGCGACGTCCTCCAGCATCTGCTCCAGCATCGCCTTGCTGCGCGCGTACGGGCTGAGCGCCTCGACCGGGGAGGTCTCGTCGACGGTGAAGTCGGCCCCGGGCTGGTAGATCGAGGCCGACGAGCTGAACAGCAGCCGGGTGCAGCCGTTGCGGATGACGCTCTCGACCAGGTCGAGCGACTTGGCCACGTTCTCCCGGTAGTAGCGCAGCGGGTGGGCCACCGACTCCGGTACCACGATCAGCGCGGCGCAGTGCACCACGGCCTGGATGTCCGGGTGCTCGGCGAAGATCTTGTCGATCAGCGGCCCGTCGGCCATGTCGCCCGGGTAGAAGATCCGCCCCCGGGTGAACTCCTCCCGGCCGGTGCTGAGGTTGTCCAGGATCACCGGGGTGATGCCGTTCTCCAGGCAGGCGGTGGCGACCGTGCTGCCGATGAAGCCGGCGCCGCCGACGACGAGGACCTTCACCTCGGGCAGGGCGGGCACGTTCTCCGTGCGGGGGAGCATCTCGGTGCCTCCTGGGCGGGGGTCGGGGATTCAGGCGGTGACGGGGGCGCCCGGCGGGGGCGTGCCGACCGGCGGGACGACCGCGGCCGGGGCGGGTTCGGTCGGTCGGGGCGCGGCGGGTGCGGGTCCGGCCGGTCGGGGTGCGGCGGGCCGGGGGGCCACGGCGGGCGGGGACATCAGCTCGGACTGGAGCGTGGCGGCGGTGATCGCCGCGAGCCGGGGCAGGTAGCCCTGGGGGATCCGGGTCCGGGAGATGGCCAGCCGCCAGTAGAGCGGCCCGATTATCAGGTCGACCGCCGCCTCGGTGTCGATCTGCGGGGAGAGTTCGCCGCGGGCGACCGCCCGGCCGAGCAGCAGGTCGGCGACGTTACGCTGGTTGGCGCGCAGCGCCTGCTGGAGCGTCTCGGCGATCTGCGGGTTGCGGGCCGCCTCGGCGAGCAGGTCGGGGACGACCTGCGAGGCCAGCCGGTGCTTGAGCACCTGGTTGATGATCTGGAGCAGGATCTCCAGGTCGTCGCGGAGCGAGCCGGTGTCCGGCAGCGGCATCTTGCGGACCGCCAGGTCGGAGACGACGTCGAGGACCAGGGCCAGCTTGGAGTTCCACCGGCGGTAGACCGCGGTCTTGCCCACGCCGGCCCGGCGGGCCACTCCCTCGATGGACAGGCGCCCGTAGCCGACCTCGGCGAGCTCCTGCATGACGGCGGCGCGGATGGCCGAGGTGATGTCTCCTCGGAGCACCGCTGCACCCGCCGGAGCGCGCTTGTTCTGGGTCACGCAGGCCAGCGTAGCGCAACGACGGTACCGTTGCGTCTCGACGTTGGTTGGACTACATTCGGCGCAGCGTTGAAACGGACCCGTTCCGTCGGGTGTCGCTTATACGCTGAGTGACGGATGCTCCTCCCCAGAAGGACCGAGAGATCGGAGCACATCTTCATGCCCGACACGGCGTTCGCCGATCCGGACGCGGGCCTGTCCCCGGCGGAACTGGCCGCCCGGCACGGCCTCGGGTTCGCCGGCACGAGACCGACTCTCGGCGGCTATGCCCGGCAACTGTGGGCGTACCGGCACTTCATCGTGGCGTACTCCAACGCCCGGGTCTCCGCGTCGTTCAGCCTGACGCGGCTGGGCCGGCTGTGGCAGGTGCTGACCCCGCTGACCAACGCGGCGGTCTACTACCTGATCTTCGGTGTGGTGCTGGCCACCAGGCACTCCACCCCGAACTTCATCGCCTACCTCTGCACCGGTCTGTTCATCTTCGTCTTCACCCAGACCGTGGCCCAGGCCGGCGTGGCCTCGATCACCGGCAACATGGGGCTGATCCGGGCGCTGCACTTCCCGCGTGCCTGCCTGCCGATCGCGATCGCGCTGATCGAGCTGCAGAACATCGGCGCCTCGATGCTGGTGCTGACCGGCATCGTGCTGCTCACCGGTGAGCCGCTCACCTGGGAGTGGCTGCTGATCTTCCCGGCGCTGGCGCTCCAGATGATCTTCAACACCGGTCTGGGGATGTTCCTGGCCCGGCTGGGCAGCAAGATGACCGACCTCAAGCAGGTCATCCCGTTCGTCATGCGGACCTGGATGTACGGCTCCGGCGTCTTCTACGCCTCCAGCCTCTTCGCCGAGCACCTGCCCAGGTGGGCGGCGGTAATCGTCGAGGCGAACCCGATGCTGGTCTACATCGAGCTGATCCGGCACGCGATGCTGGAGAACGTGAAGCTCTCGTCTACGCTGCCGCACCTGTGGCTGTTGGCGGTCGTCTGGGCGCTGGTGGTCTTCGTCGGTGGGTATGTCTATTTCTGGCGGGGGGAGCAGGAGTATGGGCGTGGCTGAGGTAGCGGAGCGCCCGGCCGAGGCCGGGCAGCGCATCCCCACCGTGATCGTCGACGACGTGCACGTGGTCTACCGGGTTCAGGGCCCGGGCACCCCGGGCAGCGGCTCCCCGGTCGCCGCGCTGAGCCGGATGCTCACCGGCAAGCGCACCCCGGGCCTGCGCGAGGTGCACGCGATCAAGGGCGTCAGCTTCACCGCGTACCGGGGCGAGGCGATCGGCCTGATCGGCAGCAACGGTTCCGGCAAGTCCACCATCCTGCGGGCCATCGCCGGGCTGCTGCCGATCGAGAAGGGCGGCCTCTACACCGCCGGCCAGCCCTCCCTGCTCGGCGTCAACGCCGCCCTGATGAACGACCTCTCCGGTGAGCGCAACGTCGAGCTGGGCTGCCTGGCCATGGGCATGAGCAAGGCCGACGCCAAGAAGAACTCCCCGTCGATCATCGAGTTCTCCGGCATCAACGAGCGTGGCGACTTCGCCTCGCTGCCGATGCGGACCTACTCCTCCGGCATGGCGGCGCGGCTGCGCTTCGCCATCGCCGCCGCGAAGAAGCACGACGTGCTCCTGATCGACGAGGCGCTGGCCACCGGCGACGCCCGGTTCCGCAAGCGCAGCGAGGCCCGGGTCCGGGAGCTGCGCGCCGAGGCCGGCACCGTCTTCCTGGTCAGCCACAACAACCAGTCGATCATCGACACCTGCGAGCGGGCCATCTGGCTCGAATCCGGGGAGATCCGAGGCGACGGCCCGACCGCCGACGTCATCAAGGAATATCAGCAGTACATGAACCGCAAGTGACGGTCGTTCACCGCCCGAGGAGCTGATCGATCTCGGCCAGCTCCTCGGCGGTGAAGTCCAGCCGGCCCACCGCGGCCACGTTCGTCTCCAACTGCCCGACGCTGCTCGCGCCGATGATGAGGCTGGTCATCCGCTCGTCGCGCAGCGCCCAGGCCAGCGCCAGCTGGGCCAGGCTCTGGCCACGGCGCTCCGCCACCGAGGCCAGCCCCCGGATGGTCGCCATCTTCTTCTCGTCCAGGTCGCTCTCGCTGAGGAAGACGCTGGTCCGCACCCGGGAGTCCGCCGGGATGCCCTTGAGGTAACGGTCGGTGAGCAGTCCCTGCGCCAGCGGGCTGAACGCGATGCAGCCGGCGCCGACCTCGGCCAGGGTGTCCAGCAGGCCGTCGTCCTCCGTCCAGCGGTTGAGCATCGAGTACGACGGCTGGTTGATCAGCAGCGGCGTACCGAGGTCCCGCAGGATCGCCGCCGCCCGGGCGGTCTGCTCCGAGTCGTAGTTCGAGATGCCGACGTAGAGCGCCCTCCCGGAGCGGACGATCGCGTCCAGCGCGCCCATCGTCTCCTCCAGCGGGGTGTCCGGGTCGAACCGGTGCGAGTAGAAGACGTCGACATAGTCCAGCCCGAGCCGGCGCAGCGACTGGTCCAGCGACGAGATCAGGTACTTCCGCGAACCCCACTCGCCGTACGGGCCGGGCCACATCAGGTAGCCGGCCTTGCTGGAGATCACCAGCTCGTCCCGGTACGGCCTCAGGTCGGTGGCGAGCATCCGGCCGAACGCCTCCTCGGCGGCGCCCGGCGGCGGGCCGTAGTTGTTGGCCAGGTCGAAGTGGGTCACCCCGAGGTCGAAGGCGCGCCGGACGATGTCCCGCTGCCGCTCGTACGGCCGGTCGGGGCCGAAGTTGTGCCAGAGCCCGAGCGAGATGACGGGCAGGCGCAGTCCGCTGCGCCCGCTGCGCCGGTAGGTCATGGAGTCGTAGCGGTCGTCCGCGGCAAGGTAGGTCACGGATCATCAGCCTAGTGCGCGTTGGCGCGGGTAGCTTCGAGCCCATGCGCTTCGTCCAGCTCGACACCCCCCGTCCCATTTCCAAGATCGGCCTCGGCACCTGGCAGTTCGGCTCCCGGGAGTGGGGCTACGGCGCCGACTACGAGCACCGCGCCGCCGACATCGTCCGGCGCGCCCTCGACCTCGGGGTCACCCTCTTCGACACCGCGGAGCTGTACGGCTTCGGCCGCAGCGAACGGATCCTCGGCGCCGCCCTCGGCGACCAGCGGGACAAGGTCGTGGTGGCCAGCAAGATCTTCCCGGTGCTGCCGGTCGCCTCGGTGGTGCAGCAGCGCGCGGTCGCCTCCGCGGCGCGGCTCGGTGTCCGGCAGATCGACCTCTACCAGGTGCACCAGCCCAACCCGGTGGTCGCCGACACCACCACCATGCGCGGCATGCGGGCCCTTCAGGACGTGGGCCTGGTCGGCGAGGTCGGGGTCAGCAACTACGGCCTGCGCCGCTGGCAGTTCGCCGAGGCCGCCCTCGGCCGCCGGGTGCTGAGCAACCAGGTCCGCTACAGCATGATCGACCGCAGGCCCGAGGACGACCTGATCCCGTACGCCGAGCAGGCCGGCCGGATCGTCATCGCGTACAGCCCCCTCGCCCAGGGCTTCCTCTCCGGCCGCTACGACGCGAAGAACCCGCCCAGCGGCGCGGTACGCCGGGCCAACCCGTACTTCCTGCCGGAGAACCTGGAACGCGGCGCCGAGCTGATCGACACGCTGCGGCAGGTCGCCGAGGCGCACGACGCCACGCCCAGCCAGATCGCCCTGGCCTACCTGCTGCGGCACCCGAACGTGGTGGCCATCCCCGGCGCGTCCGGCGTGGAGCAGATGGAACGCAACGCCGCCGCCGCCGAGATCGACCTGGCCGACGACCAGTACGCCGCCCTGCGGGACGCCGCCCACCGGTTCCGGCCGGTGACCGGGCTGGCCGCGGCGCCGAAGCTGCTCCGCGCCCGGATGGGAAAGTGAGCGCATGGACGACATCACCGCACTGATCCTCGACGACCACGCGGCCTTCCGTCGCGGCTTCGCCCGACTCGACGACGCCCGCGACGACGCCGAACTGCTCGCCGTCTGGGAGGCGCTCGCGCTGCACCTGGACATCCACGCCGAGGCGGAGGAGACGATCCTCTACCCCCACCTGGTCAGGCACGGCGACGACGGGGAGGAGGAGACCGAGGACGCCATCGGCGACCACAACAAGATCCGCGACGCGGTGGCCGAGTCGAAGCTGCACCCGGTCGGCTCCGACAAGTGGTGGGCCGCGGTGTGGAAGGCCCGCCGGGAGAACAGCGAACACCTCGCCGAGGAGGAGGACGAGGCGCTGCCCGACTTCCGCCGGCACGCGGGCGTGGAGCTCCGCGCCGAACTGGGGGCGCGCTGGCTGACCTTCTACGGCGAGCACAAGAACGGCCGCGACCTGCGGTTCGCCGACAAGGACCCGCAGGAGTACGTGCGCGACCATCGCTGAGGTGGGGTGGCTGCCCGGAAACCCTGACCTGGGTGGGGTGCGTCCGTGGGTTGCGGTGGGTGCCGTCGTCGTGGGGCTCGATCTCCCCGGTGCGGGGGAGTCGCGGACGGGTGCTGCCGGGCCACAATGTGGCGGTGAGGGGTTGGGGGGCGCTGGGGGCGCTGGTGCGGGCCAGCACCTGGCGGCGAGCGGTGTTCCTGCTGCTCGGCGGGGTGCTCGCGCTGCCGTACGCGCTGCTGGCGGCGACCTTCGCGCAGCTGTTCACCCGGGACGTGGTGCCGGTGCCGCTGGTGGTCGGCCTGCTGCTGGTGGCGACGGTGATCGCCGCCGTGCCGGTCTTCCTCGACGGCAGTCGGACCCTGGAGATCGCCGCCGTCCGGGCGCTGCTCGCGGTGGAGCTGCCGGAACCGCCGGCCGGTCACCGGCCGGACCGGGAGACCCGGCTACGGGCCGCGCTCTGGATCGCCCTGCACCTGGCCACCGGAGGGTTGGTGCTCTTCGCCGCGATCAGCGCCTTCCCGATGGCGCTGGTCTTCATCGCCCAGCAGTTCGGCATCGACACCGGGCCGGCCGACACCCTCGGTCCGCTGACCGGTCGGGCCCCGGTGTGGCAGACCGTCACCGGGGTGCTGCTGCTGGTCGGCCTCGGCTACGCGGTGGCCGGGCTGGGCGCGCTGGCCGCGTCGATGGCGCCGGTGCTGCTCGGGCCCTCCCCGGCCGAACGCATCGCCGGCCTGGAGGCCCGCGCCACCCGGCTGGCCGAGCGCAACCGGCTGGCCCGCGAACTGCACGACTCGGTGGGGCACGCGCTGACCGTGGCCACCCTCCAGGCCGGCGCCGCCCGGCAGCTGCTCGACGGCGACCCGGAGTTCGCCCGGCGGGCGCTCGCCGCGATCGAGGAGACCAGCCGCGCGGCAATGGACGACCTCGACCACGTCCTGGGGCTGCTCCGGGAGCGCGAGGACGGGTCGCGGCCACCGGCCGACACCGCCCCGCAGCGCACCCTGGCCCAGCTCGGGCGGCTCGTCGACGACACCCGCGGCACCGGGCTGCCGGTGCGTACCCGGATCGCCGGCGACCTCGCCGCGCTGCCCGCCGCGGTCTCCCGGGAGGGCTACCGGATCGTCCAGGAGGGACTGACCAACGCCGCCCGACACGGCCACGGACCGGTCCGGCTGCGGGTGGACGTACCCGCCGGAGCGGCGGCCCCGGACCCCGGCGGACCCGACCCCCGGTGGCTGGAGATCGAGCTGGAGAACGAGCTGACCGCCACCACCGGGCCCGGTGGCGGCGGACGCGGCCTGGACGGCATGCGGGAGCGGGTGCTGCTGCTCGGCGGCCGGATCGACGCCGGACCGGAGGGCGGGCGCTGGCGGGTCCAGGTCCGGCTGCCGGTGCCCAGGGAGGAGCCCAGGTGAGCATCGACGTGCTGATCGTCGACGACGACGAACTGATCCGGGTGGGGCTGCGGGCGATCGTCGACGCCCAGCCCGACCTGCGGGTCGTGGGGGAGGCCGCCGACGGCGCCGAGGTGCCGCCGCTGGTGGCGAAGCTGCGCCCCCGGGTGGTGCTGATGGACGTGCGGATGCCGGCCATCGACGGCATCCAGGCCACCCGGCGGCTGCTCGCCACCTCCGCCGACCCGCCCCGCGTCCTGGTCGTCACCACCTTCGCCAACGACGAGTACGTCTACGAGGCGCTGCGCGCCGGCGCCAGCGGCTTCCTGCTGAAGCGGGCCCGTCCCGCCGAGGTGGTGGAGGCGATCCGGGTGGTGGCCGCCGGGGAGTCGCTGCTCTTCCCGGCGGCGATCCGGCAGCTCGTCGGGGCGTACGCGGGGCCGGGCGGGGACCGGCTGGCCTCGGCCCGGCTCACCGAGCGGGAGGGGGAGGTGCTGCGGCTGATGACCACCGGGCTGTCCAACACCGAGATCGCCGCGCAGCTGGTCGTCGGGGTGGAGACGGTGAAGACCCACGTCGGCAACGTGCTGGCCAAGCTGGGTGTGCGGGACCGCACCCAGGCGGTGATCGCCGCGTACGAGTCGGGGTTCGTGGTCCCGACCGGCTGAGGCCGTCCCCCGGCCGGGGGACCGGGCTGGCCCCGGCGCGGGAGGCCGGCGACGGTCGATCGGCCGAGGCTGGAACCATGACCACCACGACCCGCACCCCGACCGGATCCCGGCTCGCCCTCGCCCCACCGCTGGCCGCCGCCTGGCTGGCCGGCTGGGGTGTGGTCGCGCTCGTCGGCACCCTGACCCGGGCCGGCTACCCGTTCGGCGACAACGACCCGTACGGCGACGGCGCGAACCTGCTCCGGCTGGTGCCGGTGGCGGCCGGGCCGCCGCTCTTCGCCGCCCTGCTGTTGGCCGGCGCCGTGGTGGCCCTGGTCGCCACCGGCTCCACCCCGCTGCGTCGCCCGACACGGCTGCTGGTCCTCGGCTACGGCTGGGCGCTGGCCGCCTTCCTCGCCGTGGTGGTGCCGGACGTGCGGGTGCTGATGATGCTCGGCTACGCGCCGATGCTGATCCTCGGCGCGCCGTTCGGCTGGCCCCCCGTCGACTACTCGGCGCTGTTCACCTGGGCGCTGTTCGCCCGGGGCGCGGCGCTGGTCGGCGGGGTGCTGCTGGCCGGCGCGCTGCTGGTCTGGCAGCGGCGGACCGGCGCGGCCTGCATGGCCTGCGGCCGGCGCGCGGCGGGGCACGGCTGGACCACGGCGGCGTCGGCCGCCCGGTGGGGGCGCTGGGCCACCTGGACCGCCGCGGTCATCCCGCTGGTCTACGCGGCCACCCGGTTCGCCTGGCTGTTCGGGATCCCGCTCGGCATCGGCCGGGACCTCCTGACCGAGATGCACGAGACCGGACTGGTCTGGGCCGGTGTCGGGCTGGGCGCGTTCGCCACCGTCGGCGCGGTGCTCACCGTCGGTCTGGTCCGGCCCTGGGGTGAGCGGTTCCCGCGTTGGCTGCCCGGGCTGGCCGGCCGGCGGGTGCCGGTGGCCCTGGCGGTGGTCCCGGCGACCCTGGTCGCCCTGTCGGTGACCGGGGCGTCGCTGGCCCTGCTGACCGCCCCGCAGTTCTGGCGGCTGACCGAGGACCTCAGCGCGGCCGAGGCGCCGATGCTGCTCTGGCCGTTCTGGGGCGTCGCGCTGGGGGCGGCGACGCTGGCGTACCACCTGCGGCGGCGGGGCGCCTGCCGGCGCTGCGGCCGGGACTGACGGCCACGGATGGGCCGGCCCGCTCAGTGACGGGCGATCCCGGCGCGGACCGCGCTAGCGTGTATCGGGTGACTGCGCCCAACCAGGCTATTCCGGTCCCACCCGCCGACCTGCCCGGCACGCTCGGGCAGCTCCGCGCCGCGGGACACCGCTACCGCACGGTCAAGCAGGAACTCCGCGACAACCTCCTGGCCCGGATGCGGACCGGCGAGGACCGCTTCCCCGGCATCGTCGGCTACGACGACACCGTCCTGCCCGAGGTCGAGCGGGCCCTGCTCGCCGGCCACGACATGGTGCTGCTCGGCGAGCGCGGCCAGGGCAAGACCCGACTGATCCGCTCGCTCGGCGCGCTGCTCGACGAGTGGACCCCGGTGATCCCCGGCTCGGTGCTCAACGAGCACCCGATGCACCCGCTCACCCCGGCCAGCCACGCCCAGGTGGCCGGGGCCGGCGACGACCTGCCGATCGGCTGGCTGCACCGGTCGATGCGCTACGGCGAGAAGCTCGCCACCCCGGACACCAGCGTCGGTGACCTGATCGGCGACGTGGACCCGATCCGGATCGCCCAGGGGCGTACCCTCGGCGACCCGGAGACCATCCACTTCGGCCTCGTGCCGCGTACCAACCGGGGCGTCTTCGCCGTCAACGAGCTGCCCGACCTGGCCGAACGCATCCAGGTGGCGCTGCTCAACGTGCTGGAGGAGCGGGACATCCAGGTTCGCGGCTACCAGCTGCGGCTGCCACTGGACCTGCTCCTGGTGGCCAGCGCCAACCCGGAGGACTACACCAACCGGGGTCGGATCATCACCCCGCTCAAGGACCGGTTCGGCGCGGAGATCCGTACCCACTACCCGGTCGACCTGGAGCTGGAGCTGGCGCTGATCCGGCAGGAGGCCGACCTGGTCGCCGAGGTGCCGGAGCACGTGCTGGAGGTCCTCGCGCGGTTCGCCCGCGACGTCCGCGAGTCACCGTCGGTGGACCCGCGCTCCGGGGTCTCCGCCCGGTTCGCCATCGCCGCCGCGGAGACCGTCGCGGCGGCCGCGCTGCGCCGCGCCGGCCTGCTCGCCGGTTCCGCTCCCGCCGGGGTACGCCCCGAGGCCGCCGTCGCCCGGGTCGGCGACGCCGTCTCCGTCACCTCCACCCTGCGCGGCAAGGTGGAGTTCGAGAGCGGCGAGGAGGGGCGGGAGATCGAGGTCCTGGCCCACCTGCTGCGTACCGCCACCGCGGAGACGTTCCGGACCCGGTTGGCCGGGCTGGACCTGTCCGGCTTCACCGCGCTGGTCGGCGAGGGCGCGGTGATCGAGACCGGGGAGCTGGTCTCCTCGGCCGAGCTGCTGCGCCAGGTCGGCACCGTCCCCGGGCTGGCCAAGGCGCTGGACCGGCTGGGCCTGGGCGACGCGCCCACGCCCGAGCAGGCCGCCGCCGGGGTGGAGTTCGTCCTGGAGGGGCTGTACCTGACCCGCCGGCTCGGCAAGGACGTCACCGAGACCGGGCGCACCGTCTACGGCGGCCGGGGCTGACCATGGCCGGCAACCGGTTCCGGTACGGCCAGTGGCGCGGCGGGCCCGACCCGCTCGCCCCGCCGTACGACGTGCGCGAGGCGGTGGACGCCGTCGGCGCCGAGGTGCTCAACGGCGGCAGCCTGCGGGAGGCGCTGCGTGACCTGCTGCGCCGGGGACCGCAGGGCCGGGGTGGCCTGGACGAGCTGGCTTCCCGGGCCCGTCGGCTGCGCCGGGAGGCGCTGCGCCGGGGCGACCTGGACGGGACGGTCACCCGCTCCCGGGCGCTGCTCGACCAGGCGCTCGCCGCCGAGCGGGACGCGCTGCGCGGACGCGGCGACGACGACGCCCGCTTCGCCGAGGCGGTGCTGGACAACCTGCCCCGCTCCACCGCCCGCGCGGTGCAGGAGCTGGCCGGTTACGAGTGGGCCAGCGAGGAGGCGCGGCGGACGTACCAGCAGATCCTCGACGGGCTCCGCGGCGACGTGTTGGAACAGCGCTTCGCCGGGCTGCGCGACGCGGCCCGGGCGGCCGGTGACCCGGCGGTGCAGCGGCAGCTCGCCGAGATGATGCGCGACCTCAACGACCTGCTGGACCGGCACGCCCGCTCGGAGGACACCACCGACGCGTTCGCCGAGTTCATGCGCCGGCACGGCGAGTTCTTCCCCGAGCGGCCCAAGGACGTCGACGAGCTGGTCGACGTGCTGGCCCGGCGGGCCGCCGCCGGGGAACGGCTGATGCGCTCGCTGTCGGACCGGCAGCGCGAGGAACTGGCCGGCCTGATGCGCCAGTCGCTGGGCGACCGGCTCGCAGGCGAGCTGTCGGCGCTCGACGACCACCTCAGGGCGCTGCGTCCCGACCTGAACTGGCAGCGCGGCGAGCGGGTCCGCGGTGACCAGCCCCTCGGGTACGGCGAGGCGACCGGCGCGCTCGACGAGATCGCCGAGTTGGACGAGCTGCTCGACGCCCTGGACCAGGACCAGTCCGGTGCCACCCTGGACGAGGTGGACGTCGAGGCGGTCGCCCGGACGCTGGGCCGCGACGCCGCCGACGACGTACGCCGGCTGCGGGAGCTGGAGCGGGAGCTGCGCCGGCAGGGCTGGGTGAGCCGGGACGCCGACGGCCTGACCCTGAGCCCGAAGGCGTTGCGCCGGCTCGCCGGCACGGCGCTGCGCCGGGTCTTCGGTGAGCTGACCGCCGGCCCGCGCGGCCAGCACGACCTGCGCTCGGCCGGGGCGGCCGGCGAGGTCAGCGGCGCCTCCCGGCAGTGGGAGTACGGCGACGAGCAGCCCCTGGACGTGGTGCGCACCCTCACCCGCGCGGTACGCCGGGCCGGCCCCACCGTGCCCCTGCAACTGGCCGTCGAGGACTTCGAGGTGGTGGAGACCGAACGGCGGGCGTCGGCGGCGGTGGCGCTCTGCGTCGACCTGTCGTACTCGATGATCTCCCAGGGGCGCTGGGGGCCGATGAAGCAGACGGCGCTGGCCCTGTCGCACCTGGTGGCCACCCGGTTCCCGCAGGACGCCCTCCAGATCGTCGGGTTCGGCCGGGAGGCGGCGGCGCTGAGCCAGCAGGAGCTGGCGGCCGTCGAGCCGGACCTCCAGCAGGGCACCAACCTCCAGCACGCGCTGCGGCTGGCCGGGCGGCACCTGCGCAAGCACCCGGGCGCCGAGCCGGTGGTGCTGGTGGTCACCGACGGCGAGCCGACCGCCCACCTCGACCCGGAGGACGGGGAGGCGTACTTCCACTGGCCGCCGCTGCCGGAGACGATCGAGGCGACCATCCGGGAGGTGGACCGGCTGACCCGCTACGGCGCCACCATCAACCTGTTCATGCTCGGTGACGACCCCGGCCTGCGCCGCTTCGTGGACGCGGTGGCCCGCCGCTCCAAGGGCCGGATGTTCACCCCCGACCCCGACGACCTGGGCGAGTACGTCGTCGCCGACTACCTGCGCGCCCGGCACGGCCGTCGCTGACCCGCCCCCGTCCGGGTGAACCGGTGCCGATCGGCCGGCACCCGGGCGGGGCGGCGGGTTGGCTGCGGGGGTGGTGGAGAGCGGGGAGTTGCGGCGACGCTACGGCGAGGTGTTCGACCTGGTCGACGGCGGGGATTTCGGTACGCCTGCCGAGGGGGAGCTGAGCGCCGAGCAGATCGTGGCGCACCTCGCCGCCAACGACGAGCTGATGAGCGAGGCGACCGAGGCGGTGCTCGCCGGCTCCCCGTTCGCCTACTACGACCTGGAGACCATCCACCGGCCGCAGCTGGACGCGCTGACCGCCGAGTGCGGCGGGCTGGACGGGCTGGGGACCCTGCTGCGGGCCACCAGCCAGAAGCTCTGTGCCCTCGCCGACCGGCTGGGCGAGGCCGCCGAGACGCCGGTCGACACGGTGCTGCGGGAGGGCTTCGACCTGGACGTGGACGAGTCGCTGCCCTGGGGTCGGGTGCTGGACCTGCACGCCCGCGTCCACCTCCCGATGCACCTGGCCCAACTGCACTCCCTGCGCCGCCAACCCCACCCGGCCTGACCCGGTCAGCCGGGGATGCGGCGGAAGGTGCGGCGGTAGGCCGAGGGGGAGACCCCGATCCGCAGCTGGAGCTGCTGGCGCAGGGCGGCGGCCGTGCCGAAGCCGGACCGGTGGGCGACCTGGTCGACGCTCAGGTCGGTGGTCTCCAGCAGCAGGCGGGCATGGTCGGTGCGCTGCCCCAGTAGCCACTGGGCCGGGCTGAGCCCGGTCTCGGAGCGGAAGTGCCGGGTGAAGGTGCGCACGCTCATCCGGGCGTGCCCGGCCAGGTCCCGCAGGGTGACCGGCTCGTGCAGCCGCTGCCGGGCCCACTCGCGGGTGGCGGCGGTGCCGGTACGCGGGCCGGCCGGGACCGGTCGCTCGATGTACTGGGCCTGGCCGCCGTCGCGCCACGGTGGCACCACGCAGCGCCGGGCCGACCGGTTGGCCACCGCGGCCCCGTGGTCGGTGCGCACGACGTGCAGGCACAGGTCGATCCCGGCGGCCACGCCGGCCGAGGTGAGCACCGGCCCGTCGTCGATGAAGAGCACGTCCGGGTCCAGGTCGACGGTCGGGTGCAGCCGGCGGAAGCGGCTCGCGTACGCCCAGTGGGTGGTGGCCGGGCGGCCGTCGAGCAGCCCGGCGGCGGCCAGGACGAAGGCGCCGGTGCAGATCGACATGACCCGGGCGCCCCGGTGGTGGGCGGCCCGCAGCGCCTCGGCGACGGCCGGGTCGACCGTGCCGTCGTCCAGTGCGGTGCCGCTGTGGATGCCGGGGACGATCACCGTGTCCACGGCGGCCAGCAGCTCCAGCCCGTGTTCCGGGAGGACCTGGAAGCCGGCGCTGGAGCGGATCGGCTGGCCGCCCGGAGTGCAGATGGTGACCGTGTAGAGCGGGGTGTCGTCGTCGGCGCGGGCGGTGTGGAAGACCTGGGAGGGGGTGCCCAGGTCCAGGGCGACCACCCCGTCGAGGGCGAGCACGCCGATCCGGTGCGGGACGAGGGCCATGGCCCGATTATTGCGCATGATGGCTTTCCGGCCACTCGCCGGTCGGGTGGCCCGCCCCGGAGACTCGACGGCGTGATCCGACACCGCCCGCATCAGGCCTGGTACGTCGCCGCCGTCGCCTTCGTGGCGCTGGTCGGCGCGGCCGGGTTCCGCGCCACACCCGGGGTGCTGCTGCACCCGCTGCACGCCGAGTTCGGTTGGCCGCTGGCGACCATCTCCGCCGCCGTCTCGGTCAACCTGCTGCTCTACGGGCTGACCGCGCCCTTCGCCGCCGCGCTGATGGACCGGTTCGGCATCCGCCGGGTGGTGGCCGCCGCGCTGCTGCTGGTCGCCCTCGGCAGTGGCCTGACCGTCTTCATGACCGCGAGCTGGCAGCTGCTGCTCTGCTGGGGCGTACTGGTCGGGCTGGGCACCGGCTCGATGGCGCTGGCCTTCGTGGCGACCGTGACCGGGCGGTGGTTCGTGCAGCGGCGCGGACTGGTCACCGGGGTGCTGACCGCCGGTGGGGCGGCCGGCCAGCTGGTGTTCCTGCCGCTGCTGGCGGTGCTGGTCCGCGACCACGGCTGGCGGGCGGCGGCGCTCGTCGTGGCCGGGGCCGCGCTGGCGGTCGTACCCCTGGTGGGGTGGCTGCTGCGTGAGCACCCGGCGGATCTCGGCCTACCGGCCTACGGCGCGGCCGAGGTGGTGCCGGCGCCCGCGCCGGCCGGTGGGGCGGCGGCCCGGGCGGTGGGCGCGCTGGCCGGCGCCGCGCGGACCCGCGCGTTCTGGCTGCTGGCCGGCGGCTTCGCGATCTGCGGGGCGACCACGAACGGGCTGGTCGGCACCCACTTCGTGCCGGCCGCGCACGACCACGGCATGCCCGAGACCACCGCGGCCGGACTGCTGGCCGTGGTCGGGATCTTCGACATCGCCGGCTCGATCGCCTCGGGTTGGCTCACCGACCGGGTGGACGCCCGGCTGCTGCTGGCCGCCTACTACACGTTGCGCGGGGCGTCGCTGCTGGTGCTGCCGGCGCTCTTCGCCGACAGCGCGCAGCCGAGCATGCTGGTCTTCATCGTCTTCTACGGGCTGGACTGGGTGGCCACCGTGCCGCCCACGGTGGCGCTGTGCCGGGAGTACTTCGGCGCGTCCGGGGCGGTGGTCTTCGGCTGGGTCTTCGCCGCCCACCAGTTCGGCGCGGCGATCGCCGCGACCGGGGCCGGCCTGGTCCGCGACTCTCTCGGCGACTACGCCGTGGCCTGGTACGCGGCCGGAGCGCTGTCGGTCGGCGCGGCCGTGCTGTCGCTGGCGCTGCGTCGGCGGGATCCGGTGGTCGTCGCGGTGGAGCCGGTGCCGGTGGTCACCGGGCGGCGGGCGTGGAGTTACCGCGGCTGACGGTCAGCCCAGCGTCCACTGCTGCTCGGCGGTGGCGGTGCAGGTGGCCTGCTCCAGGTAGGCGCCGGCGGTGGTGGCGTTGTCGTGGATCCGGACGCACTTGCCGCTGTGCACCGGGGTGAGCAGCACCGGACCGGTGCCGATGGCGACGATCCGCCACTGCTGGTTGGCCTGTCCCTGGCAGGACCACTGCTGCACGACCGCGCCGTCGTCGCCGCTGCCGCCGTCCACGTCGAGGCACTTGCCGGTGGCGGCGTTGGTCAGGGTGACCACGTCCCCGTTCACCGGGGTGGCCACCCACTGCTGGTCGGGGCTGCCGGTGCAGTCGACCAGCGTCGCGTCGGCGCCCTCGGGTTCACCGCCGGCCAGGCCGACGCAGAGGCCGGAGGTGACCGTCCGGAACAGCTGCGGACCGGTGGGCGGGCCGGCCGGGGCGGGTGGCGCCGAGGGCGTGGTGGCCTCGGGCGTCGGCGTCGGCGACGGCTCGGCCGGAACGGTCGGGATCGGCTCGACGGTCGGCTCGGCCGCCGTCGGGGACTCGTCGGCCGCCGGTTCCTGGGTGGCCGCCGCGGCGGGCAGCACCGGCTCCTGGCCGCCGCCGCCGAGCACGCCGGTGGCGAAGAAGGCTCCGAGCAGGACGCCGACCAGCCCGATCGCCAGCGCGATCCGCATCAGCGGGTCACCGGGCAGCCCGGGGCGGGCCCGGCGGCGGCGGGCGGCGCCGTAGACGGTGCCGGCCGGGTCGTTGCGCTCATCGGAGACGGCCATGGGGGCATCCTGACGCAACCGGGTGCCCCGGGGCCAATCGCCGCTCCGCCCGGTCACGCTCGGTCCACCGGCGGCGCCGGCGATCGACGCCGCTCAGTCGACGACCCGGACGTCCTTCCAGAACGCCACCCGGTCGCGGACCTGCTCCGCCTCCGGCTTCGGCTCGGGGTAGTACCAGACTGCGTCGGCGCTGCTGCGGCCGTCGTCCTCCAGGGAGTAGTAGGAGGCGGTGCCCTTCCACGGGCAGACCGTGTGCGTGTCGGACTCCCGGATCAGGTCGTCGCGCAGGGTGGACCGGGGGAAGTAGTGGTTTCCCTCGACCAGCACGGTGTCGTCGCTCTCGGCGATCACGACGTCGTTCCACACAGCTTTCGGCATGCCCCCACGCTATGCCGCCACCGGCCCGCCGGCCACTGCTCAGCGGGTCGGTTCGGGATCGGTGACGTCGGCGACGGTGGCGGCCAGGGCGGTCAGCGCGGCGTCGGCGTCCAGCGCCACCGCGACGCCGTGCTCGCCCGCGCCGAGGGTGATCTCCCGGCCGCGCAGCCGCTCGTCGGCGATCACCGGCCAGGCGGTGGTGGCGCCGAACGGGGTGATGGTGCCGCGTTCGTAGCCGGTGGCCTCCCGGGCCGCCGCCGCGTCCGGCATCGACAGCCGGCTCACCCCGAGCAGCGCCCGCAGCTTCGGCCAGGAGATCACCCGTCCGCCGGGGGTGAGGACGAAGAGGTGCTCGCCGGGGCCGCGGCGGACCACCAGGGTCTTGACCACGTCGGGGATCTCCACGCCGCGGGCGGCGGCGGCCTCGCCCAGGCTGGCCACCGGAGCGTGCCGGATCACCCGGTACGGCAGGCCGGTGGCATCGAGGGCGGCGATCGCGGGGGACGGCATGCCCGCCACGGTAGCCCGCACGCCGCCGGCGGGACGCGAAACGGCCACCGTGGACGTCCCCCCTTCCGGGCGGGTGGAGGCGTAATGTGATCTCATGCGCGCGGAGCGTGTGGATCATCCGGTGGACCATGATCAGGCGGTGGCCACGCTGCGGCGGTCGTACGCCGCGGTGCCACCCGGCGAGCCCGTGCGGCTTGCCAAACGCACGTCGAACCTGTTCCGACCCAGGTCGGTGCCGAGCGCTCCGGGGCTGGACGTCAGCGGCCTGAGCGGGGTGATCGGGGTCGATCCCGAGGCCCGGACGGCCGACGTGCAGGGCATGTGCACCTACGAGGACCTGGTGGACGCCACCCTGTCGCACGGGCTGATGCCGCTGGTCGTGCCGCAGTTGCGAACGATCACCCTGGGTGGGGCGGTGACCGGGCTCGGCATCGAGTCCACCTCGTTCCGCAACGGCCTGCCGCACGAGTCGGTGACCGAGATGGACATCCTCACCGGCTCGGGCGAGATCGTCACCGCCCGGCCGGTCGGTGAGCACGCAGACCTGTTCCGGGCCTTTCCCAACTCGCTGGGCAGCCTCGGCTACGCCACCCGGCTGCGGATCGAGCTGCAACCGGTGCGCCGCTTCGTGGGCCTGCGCAACATCCGGTTCACCCGGCTGGAGGAGTTGACCGACGCGATCGCCGAGGTGGTCGAGAAGGGCGCCTGGGCGGGGGAGCCGGTCGACGCGATGGACGGGGTGATGTTCAGCCCCGGCGAGGCCTACCTGGTGCTGGGGTCGTTCAGCGACGAGGCGGAGCGGCCGAGCGACTACACCGGCCAGGACATCTACTACCGGTCGCTGCGCCGGCGCACCCGCGACGTGCTGACCGCGTACGACTATCTCTGGCGTTGGGACACCGACTGGTTCTGGTGTTCGTCGGCGTTCGGGGTGCAGCATCCGGTGGTGCGCCGGCTCTGGCCACAGCGCTACCGGCGCAGCGACTTCTATCACCGGCTGGTCCGCCTCGAGCACCGGCACCAGGTGGCCGCCCGGGTGGACCGCTGGCGGGGTCGGCCGGCCCGGGAGCGGGTGGTGCAGGACGTCGAGATCCCGCTCACCGCGACGGCGGGCTTCCTGCGGTGGTTCCACCGGGAGGTGGGGATGACCCCGGTGTGGCTCTGCCCGCTGCGGCTGCGGGAGCCGGCCGGCCCGGGATCGGCCCGGGCATGGCCGCTGTATCCCCTCCAACCGGACGAAACCTATGTGAACATCGGCTTCTGGGGGAGTGTGCCGATCGCCGCAGGGGCGGCGGACGGCGACGTCAACCGCTCGATCGAGCGGGCGGTGTCCGAGGCGGGCGGGCACAAGTCGCTCTACTCGGACGCGTACTACGACCGGGAATCGTTCGACCGGCTCTACGGCGGCCAGGTGTGGGGGGCCGTACGGGACCGCTACGACCCGGACCACCGGCTGACCGGACTGTACGAGAAGGCGGTAGCACGACAATGAGCCTGACCGACCGAGAACAGGGGGCGGCGAGTACGCCCGCGACACCACCGGCGGGGGGCCGGCGGGGCGGTACGACCGTGGCGGACGTGATCCGCGCGGTCACCACCGGCAGCCTGCCGGTCCGGATCACCGGGTACGACGGCAGTGCCGTCGGTCCGGCCGACGCCGGCATCACCCTCTCCATCCGTAACGAGCGGGGCCTGTCCTACCTGCTCACCGCCCCGGGCGACCTGGGCATGGCCCGGGCGTACGTCAGCGGTGACCTGGCGTTGAGCGGTGTACACCCGGGTGACCCGTACGCGGCGCTGACGGTGCTCAAGGACGACATGCCGCTGCGGCTGCCGTCGGTGGCCGAGGGGCTGGCCCTGGTCCGGGGGTTGGGCTGGGAACGGCTGCTGCCGCCGCCGCCCCCGCCGCAGGAGGCCCAGCCGCGCTGGAAGCGGGTGATGAACGGGCTGCGGCACTCCAGGTCCCGGGACAGCACGGTGATCTCGCACCACTACGACGTGTCGAACGCCTTCTACGAGAAGGTGCTCGGCCCGTCCATGACGTACACCTGCGCGGTCTTCCGCTCCCCGGAGGACACGCTGGAGGAGGCGCAGCGCGCCAAGTACGACCTGGTGGCGAACAAGCTGGCGCTCAGGCCGGGGATGAAGCTGCTGGACGTGGGTTGCGGCTGGGGTGGGATGGTCCGGCACGCGGCCAGGGAATACGGCGTCAAGGCGCTCGGGGTGACCCTGTCGAGGGCGCAGGCGCAGTGGGCGCAGGCGGCGATCGAGCGGGAGGGCCTGTCGGAGCTGGCCGAGGTGCGGCACCTGGACTACCGGGACGCGCCGCGGGAGCAGTTCGACGCGGTCTCCTCGATCGGGCTGACCGAGCACATCGGGGTGCGCAACTATCCGGCGTACTTCCGGGCGTTGCGGGAGCGGCTGCGCCCGGGCGGGCGGCTGCTCAACCACTGCATCACCCGGGCCGACAACCGGGCGCCGCACCGCTCGGGCGCGTTCATCGACCGGTACGTCTTCCCGGACGGCGAGCTGGCCGGTCCGGGGCGGCTGATCGGCGAGATCCACGACGCCGGCCTGGAGGTGCACCACGAGGAGAACCTGCGCCAGCACTACGCGCTGACCCTGGCGGGTTGGTGCCGCAACCTGGTGGAGCACTGGGACTTCTGCGTGGGCGAGGTCGGGCCGGGCACCGCCCGGGTGTGGGGGCTGTACATGGCCGGGTCGCGGATGGGCTTCGAGCGCAACGGCATCCAGCTGCACCAGGTGCTGGCGACCCGTAACGGGCCGGACGGCGAGACGACGTACCCGCTGCGTCCGGACTGGACGTCCTGACCGGCGACTGACCCCGGCGAAAGGCCGCGCGATCCGCGCGGCCTTTCGCCGACCTCATTGACAAACTCTTTTTGTACGTACAAACTGATTTTTCCATGAGAGACGTCCTGTACCTGGAAGAACGCGAGCAGGCCGAGACCCTGCTCAAGCCGCAACGCATCGAGGTGCTGCGGCAGCTCGCCGAGCCCCGGACCTGCACCGAGGTCGCCGCCCGGCTGGAGCAGACCCCGCAGCGGGTCTACTACCACGTCAAGCAGCTGGTGGCGGCCGGCCTGGCCGAGCAGGTCACCACCCGCCAGGTGCGCGGCATCACCGAGGGCATCTACCGGGCGGTCGCCCGGTCGTACTGGCTCTCGCCGCGACTGGTCGGCCGGATCGGCGGGACGCGGCGGGCGAGTGACGAGCTGAGCCTCGGCTACCTGCTGGACCTGATGGAGCAGGTCCAGGCCGACGTCGCCGACCTCGACCGCACCGCCCCGGAGCTGCCCTCGATCGGCGTCTCCGGCGAGATCCGGGTGCCCGCCGAGCGCCGGCAGGAGTTCCTGAACGACCTGCGATCCACGCTCCAGGACCTGTTCACCCGCTACGGGGGCGCCGAAGGGGACGCCTTCAAGCTCGCCGTGGCCTGCTACCCGAAAGGCGAAACAGATGAGTGACCTGCTGACCGTGCGCGTCCGGCTGGCCGCGCCCGTCGAGGCCGTCCGGCACGCCCTGACCGACCCCACCGAGCTGCGGACCTGGTTCGCCGAGCACGCCGAGGTCGACCTGCCCCACCGGTACGAGTTCTGGGGCCGCCACACCCCGGAGGGGGACGAGCCGCACCAGCGACTGCTGCACGCCGACGAGCACACCCTGCGCTTCGCCTGGACCCTCGACGGAGTGGAGACCACCAGCGAGATGTCCCTGGCCCCCGACGGGCCGGACGCCACCGTCCTCACGCTCACCCAGAGCCACTTCGTCTTCGCCGAGGCGCTCGACGGCAGCAGCATCCGCGGCGTCCTCCAGACCTGGTGGGCGCTGTCGCTGGCCAACCTGGACGCACACCTGACCGGCCGGCCGCTGCTGCCGAGGACCGACTTCACCTCCGCCGACCTGCGCGGCGAGCTGCTGATCGCCGCCCCGGTCGACCGGGTCTGGACCTCACTCACCGACTCCGAGCAGGCCAGCGCCTGGTTCGGCTACCCGATCGGCATCGAGCCCTGGGTCGGCGGCCGGTACGCCATGGGCGGCTTCGACGCCGGCCCCGCCGCGAAGGTGGTCGACCTGGAGCCGGGCCGGCGAATGTCCGTCGACTGGGGGCCGGTCGGCGTCACCACCTGGGAGCTGGCCGAATCCGACGGGAAGACGAAGCTGACCTTCGTGCAGAGCGGCTTCGACGAGGGCAATCCGCCGTACGCGGCGTGGAGCGGAACCGTGGCCGGCCTGTCCGAGCTGCGCCGCTATCACGAGCTGGCCGACTGGCGACCGATCTGGCTCGCCGTGGAGATGCCGTCGGTCGCGCCGGCCTGACTGTCCATGCGGCCCGACCCCTCACGAGGGGTCGGGCCGCGACCGTCCGGACTGATTCAGGCGATGGCGGCGATGTCGCCGTCGTCGAAGTAGATCGCCTGGTGCAGTCGTCCGCCGAGTGCGGCGGCGAACCGGGCCACTACCTCCTGGCCGGAGATCTGCCCCTGTTCGATCTGTGACACCCGGCCCTTCGAGACACCCATCCGCTCGGCGACCTGTTGTTGGGTCAACCCTCGGGCACGCCGGATCTCCGCCAGGCGGTGTCCCACCACCTCCGCCAGCAGTTCCTGCTTACCGGCCGCCACGGCCTCCTCGCCGCCAGCCCGGTGTACGTACTCCGCCCTGATGTCCGCCCAGCGCACGTGGTTGCTCACGACGGCCCCCCTTCTTCCTGCGCCCGTTCCTTCAGATATAGCTCGTAGCGTTGCTCGGCAAGCGGGATGGCCTGCTGGTACCACGCATTCCACTGCCCAGCTTTGTCGCCGGCGACCAGCAGGATGCTGGATCGCCATGGATCGAAGACGAACAGGATGCGTACCGTCCCCGGTCGCAGTTCCTTGAGATTAGCGATCGTCGAGCCTCTTATGGCGTCCACGAGTGGACGGCCGAGTCCGGGCCCCGACTCGGCCAGTACGTCGATCGCCTGCACCACTCGTGCGTACGTCGCCGGGTCGAGCATCTCGATCCAGGCGCGAACCTCGTCGACGATGAAGACATCTCAGCCCGGTGAATCCATGGGATGAGTATAGCGATTGCTAAACTCAAAGGTGGGTCGGTCAGTCGGTGGTGGCGCCGAGTTGGCGGGCCTCGGCGACGGCGGCGTCGACGGCCCGCCCGGCGGTGCCGGTGCGCTGCACCACCAGCGTGAGCACCTGCTTGACGCTGTCCAGGGCGGCCAGCATCGGCCCCGGCTGACCGCCCTGCAACACCACCCGGGCGAGCTGCTGCACCTCGCCGACCTGGGCGATGCTGCGGGCGGTGGCCTGCCGGGCACCGTCGACGGCCTGCCGGACCGGGGTCAGCCCGGCGATGGTCTCCTGCGGGGTGGCCTGGTGCGGGACGGTCGCGGTGACGGTGGTCGCCTCGCCGAGGGAGGTGGCGAGCGCACCGAGGCCACCCCGCAGTTCGCCGATCGCGCCGCGTACCCGGACCACGCCGGCCGCGACCGCCGCGAAGCCGGCGCCGGCGGCCCGCAGCGCGACGTCCTGGGCCTGCTTGTCGGCGGCGCCGACGAGCCCCTGCGCCCGTTCGACCCCGGCGGCGAGGGCGCGCAGCTCACCGGTGATGGTCTCGATGTGCGACACGGCAGCCGGCCTCCCGATCGATGACGGTGCGGATGCCGCCGAACCTACCGGCACGCACGGCGTTCGCACAGGAACTCCACAAGGCGGCTCCAGCGGACCGCGCGACGGTGGTGCCATCGCCGGACCGAGGAGGACCGATGCTCGACACGTTGACCCGTCCCGCGCCCACCGACCCCGCGCCGCCCGCCGCCGCACCAGCCGCCGGGCGACCTGCCGGCCGCGCCGGCGTCGTCGCACCGTCGGCGCCGGCTGGCCGCCGCCGGGCTCGCGCTGGTGCTGGTCCTGGGCAGCGGTACGTCCGGCGCGCTGGTCGCGGAGCGGATGGCCGGCGGCGGCACGCCGTTGGCCGCCGCGACCACGAGCATCGACTCGCTCTCCGGGGTGGTCGCGGCGGTGTCGCCGAGCATCGTCACCGTCCAGGTCGACGGCAGCGGCGGCACCGTCCTCGGCTCCGGGGTGGTCCTCGACGCCGACGGCCTGATCCTCACCAACGCGCACGTGGTGGCCTCCGGCGGCCGGGCCACCGTAGAGTTGGCCGACGGGCGTACCGCGCCGGCCACCGTGGTCGGCCGGGACAGCCGGGCGGACCTGGCGCTGCTGCGCGCCTCGGGCCTGTCCGGGTTGACCCCGGCGACGCTGGGCAGCGACGCGACCCTGCACGTCGGTGACGCGGTGCTGGCGTTCGGCAGCCCGCTCGGCCTGGCCGGGACGGTCACCTCGGGCATCGTCTCCGCCCTGGGCCGCTCGGTCGACGACCTGTCCGGGCTGGTGCAGACCGACGCGGCGATCAACCACGGCAATTCCGGCGGTGCGCTGGTGGACACCGCCGGGCGGGTGGTCGGCATCAACGTCGCGATCGCCACCACCGGCGAGGACAGCGGCAGCATCGGTCTGGGCTTCGCCATCCCGGTCGACACGGTCCGCGCCGTGGTCGCCCGCCTCCAAGCCTGACGCCGGTGGTGCGGGCCGGTCGCTGAGTCGTCCACGCTCTCAGGTCTGTAGCGGCGGACGGAGCACCAGGAGGCACCGGCGGCAGCGCCGAAAATTGGCAGGTGCAAAATCGGGGCCGGCTGGGTACTGCCGGGCGATGTTCTTCATCTTCGGTCTGCGGACCAAGGTCGACCGGTCGGGCGTCGCGCACCGGGTCTGCCCGAACTGCGGCAACAACGCCGCGCAGGTGATCACCCGGCGGGCCACGAAGTTCACCCTCTTCTTCATCCCGCTGATCCCGATCCGCACCCGCTACGCGCAGCAGTGCACCTTCTGCGGCGCCGAGTACGACCTGTCGAAGTCCGAGGCGCGTCGCCTCCCGGTCGGCTGAGACGTGGCCCGCTTCCTCTGCTGGCTGATCGGTCGGCAGCCGGTCCAGCCGCCCCCGGCCCCGGTGCACACCGTCTCCCGCCCCCCGTGCACGCCCGGCCGCCGGCACCGGCGCCGTGGTCGCCCCGACGCGGGCGCGGCCTCGCCGCGTTCGCCGTGGAACCGCTCGGCGGGGCGCTGACCGGCCGGGACTAGGCTGGGCCGGTTGTCCGAACGGGGAGAATCGTGCGCAATCACCCGGCCGTCGTGCTGGTCGCCGTCCTGCTGTCCACGCTGGCGCTGCCGGTCTCGCTGACCGGCGCGTCGGTCGCCCTGCCGGAGGTGGGCCGCGACCTGGACGCCGGGCTCGCCGCCGTGCAGTGGGTGGTGAACGGCTACAACGCCACCTTCGCCAGCTTCATGCTCGCCACCGGCGCGCTGGCCGACCTGTTCGGTCGGCGCCGGGTGTACGCGGTCGGCCTGGCCCTGTTCGCCGCGGGCGGCCTGCTCGCCTCGGTCGCCCAGGGCATCGTCCTGCTGGACCTGGCCCGCGCGCTGTCCGGCGTCGGGGCGGCCGCCGCCGCGACGAGCGCCTCCGCGCTGCTCGCCGGGGCGTTCCACGGTCGGGCCCGGGCCCGCGCCTTCGGTGTCTTCGGCACCACCATCGGCGCCGGCCTGGCCTTCGGCCCGTCGATCGCCGGGCTGCTCATCGAGGCGTTCGGCTGGCGGGCGGTGTTCGCCGCCCCGGCCCTGGTGGCCGCGCTGGTGCTGGTCGTGCTGGTGCCGCTGCTGCCGGAGTCCCGCCAGCCCGGGGCGGGCCGGGTGGACTGGCCGGGCACGGTCACCTTCACCGCCGCGTTGCTGCTGCTCATCTTCGGTTTCGTGCAGGGACCCGAGTTCGGCTGGTCGGCCCCGGTGATCGTGGCCGCGTTCGTCGCCGCGGTGGCGCTGCTGGTGGCGTTCGTCCGGGTGGAGCGGCGCAGCGCCCATCCGATGTTCGACCTCTCCCTGCTGGCGAACCCCCGGTTCGTCGGCATCTGCCTGGCGGCGGCCACCATCGTCGCGGTGCTGGTGCCGCTGCTGGTCTACCTGCCGTCGTACCTGACCACGGTGGTGGGGGTGAGCCCGGGCGCGGCGGGCGCCACGCTGATCCTGCTCACCGCGCCGACGCTGGTGCTGCCGCTGCTCACCGGGGTGCTGACCCGGCTGGTGCCGGCCACCACGGTCACCGTGGTGTCGGTGGCGGTGGTCGGCGCCGGGGCGGCCTGGGCGACGGTGCTGGGCCCGCACGCGGGCACCGGCACGTTGGCCGGTCCGCTGCTGACCATCGGGGTGGGCGTGGGGCTCTCGATCGGGCTGCTGGACGCGATCGCGATCGGCAGCGTCGCCCCGGAAAGGGCCGCCACCGGCGCCGGGATGATCAACACAGCGCGGCTGGCCAGCGAGACGGTCGCCATCGCCGTGGTGGGCGCGGTCCTGGCCAGCACCACCGGTGGCCGGCTCGCCGACCCCGGGTTCACCGGCGGGCTGCGTACCGTGCTCTGGGCGATGACCGGCCTGGCTCTGGCCGCCGCGGTCGCCACGGCCGTGCTGGCCCGGCGCGGCCTGCGACGGGCCACGGCGGCGGGAAGCGCCTATCCTGGCGGATCATGACGAACACCGCGCAGCGCCTGGCCGAGATCCGCGGCGACGTGCCGCCGAAGCGGCACAACGCCCGGACGATCGCCGCGCTGACCGGCAATCCGGGCTGCACCCGGCGGGCGGTGCTCGACGGCGCCGGGGTGGACAAGCCGCGCCTCGCCGAGCGGGTCGGGTTCCCGGCCCGGTTCGGGCAGTCGAGGTTCGCCATCACCCGGGGCAACGCGTTCGAGGCGCGGGTGAAGGCCGACGGCGGGGCCGAGCTGCTGCGACTGGTGGCCGAGCGGTTGGGCGTACCGGTGCCGGCGGCGGCGAGCTGGACGGACCTGGGCGGCGCCGAGGACCTACCGGACCGCCACGAGCGGTCCCGCGCGGCGTTGACCGCTCCGGGGGACGACGCGGCGCTGTTCGACCATCCGCTGCTGGGGCTGGCCGTGGCCGGGCAGCGGGTGCACCTGGAGCCGGACCTGGTGGCCGCCCGGCTGGCCGGCCGGTTCCACGTGGTGGAGATCAAGTCGTTCCCGGTGGTGGACGGCCAGGCCGACCCGGCCAAGGTCTCCGGCGCCGCCATCCAGGCCGCCGTCTACGTGCTGGCGCTGCGCGAGCTGCTCGCCGAGCAGGGACGCGATCCGGAGCTGGTGTCGCACGAGGTGGTGCTGGTCTGCCCGCGCGACTTCACCAACCAGCCGGTGGCCAGCCTGGTGGACGTGCGCCGGCAGCTGCTGGTGCTGCGCCGGCAGCTGGACCGGATGGACCGGATCGAGGACCTGCTGGCCCGGGTGCCGGCCGGGTTCACCGCCGACCCGACGGCCGACCCGGCGACGTTGACCGCCGGGCTGTCAACTGTGGAGGCCCGCTACGCGCCGGAGTGCCTGGCCGCCTGCGAGTTGGCGTACTTCTGCCGGCAGGAGGCCCGGGAGCGGACCGGGGCGATGGGCCGGCCGGTGCGGGAGGCGCTCGGCGGCGTCGCCGACGTGGCGCAGGTGCTGGCGCTGGCCGCCGGCGAGCGGGCCCCGGAGCCGGAGCAGGCGGAGGCCGCCGCGCTGCTGCGGGCCGCGGCCCGGCTGCGCGCCGAGGCCCTGGCCCGGTGAGTACGCTGCGCGCGCTGGCCAAGGCGCAGGCCCTCGCAGCCGGGGTGGCCCAGCCGGTGGCCACCGTCCGGCACGTGCACCTGTCCGCCCGGCCGCTGGTGCTGGTGCCACTGGCGATGGCCGGTGAGGCGCACGCCCCGCTGGCGGCGCTGGTCGGCACGGCGCCGGACGACGCGCGGCTGCTGGTGGTGCCGCAGCCCCGCAACCGGGACCAGCGCTTCGCCTTCGTGGCGGAGCTGGCCGAGGTGGTGCTGCCGTACCTGGACTCGTTCCGCGGGGTGAGCGAGGCGGTGCCGACCGACCGGGGCCGCGACGTCCGCTACCGGCACGTGGACGCGCCGCAGCTGCTGGTGCCGAACCCGGCCGGGGTGACCTTCCTGCGGCTGCTCGGCCGCTCCAGCCGGTTCCGGCACGTCGACGGCGACTATCCGGTGCACCCGGCGGTGCCGCTGCTGGGCCGGTGGCTGACCTTCTTCGCCGAGCGGGCCGAGCAGCCCGGGTCGTCGGCGCTGCTGGCGATGACCGAGGCGTTGGCCCTGCACTGGGCGACCGGGCAGAGCGCGGTGGAGGACCTGCATCTGCCGGCGCTGCTCGGCTGGATCGACCCGCCGCCGGGGCTGACCGGCGCGCAGGCGGCCGCCCGGGCGGAGGACCCGACGGTCTGCCCGCCGGCCGGCCCGGCGACCGACCCGGACTTCGACAACCGGGTGCTCGCCCCGGCGATCGACGCGTACGCCGGCGCCGGTGACGACGAGGTGGCCCGGGCGGCGGCGTACGCGGAGCTGGAGCGGGTGTTGCGCGGCCAGCTCGCGCCCACCTGGGAGCTGATGTGGCGCGGCGTGGGGTTGCTGGCCGGCCTGCCGGCCGGGGCGCGGGTGGCCGGGCGCTGGGACGGCGACAAGGACGCGTTCACCGGGTACGCCGAGCACGTCGACTCCGGCGGTGGTCCGCAGCCGCGCCGGGACGGGGCGGTGGCGGCGGCCCGGCGGCTGCACCGGCTGGAGCGGGCGGCGACCTCGTACGCGGTGCAGCGCGCCTACGACGACCCGCTCGTCATGGCGGAGCACCGGCTGGCCGGGGAGGCGTTCGTCGCCGAGGTGACGCTGGCCGACCCGGGGCGGGTGGACGACTCGGGGAAGCGGCCGGTGCTGCGGCCCCGGATCCAGGTGGTGACCACCGAGCCGGTGCTGGTGCCGGCGGGGGCGACGCTGTGTTCGCCGGTCCGGCCGGCGCAGAAGGCGAAGGTGGTCTTCCTGACCCCCGCCGAGGGGAAGACCGAGGTGGTGCTGGAGCTCTCCGGCGGGATGGGCCGCGGGTTGACCGCGCCGCCGGGCAGCGTGCCGGAGGTGGGGGAGCGGCTCTGCCTGACCACCCTGTCGGACGCGTTCCTGCCGGCCGGCGCGTTCCCCGAGCCGGAGGAGACGCCGTGGACGCACGGCGGCCCGCCCCCGACCATCGAGGACGTTGACCCAGAGTAGTCGCAACAACATATTTACATGCTTGAAACTTAAGCGGTTCAGTAGTTCAGTGGAGGCCAGCACCCCCGTCCCCCGGAACGAAAAGGTGACCATGCGAAGCAGAGTCCGCCTCGCGCTGAGCGCCGCCGCCACCGCCCTGGCCGCCGCCTCCGTCCTGACCGTGGTCGGCCCCGCCGACGCGCACACCGTCTCACCCGCCAACGCCAACGCCTCCGCCTCCACGAAGAGCGTGCTCAACTGGCTGGGCCACCTGCCCAACCGCAGCAGCAACCGGATCGCCTCCGGCTTCTTCGGCGGCTACAGCAACAGCGGCTTCTCGCTCAGCCAGACCGAGGAGCTGCGCTCCGCCACCGGGCAGTACCCGGCCATCCTCAGCTGCGACTACGGCTCCGGCTGGGCCACCAACAGTGACATCACCGCCCTGGTCGACCACTCCTGCAACTCCAGCCTGAAGTCCTGGTGGAGCAGCGGTGGCCTGGTCACCGTCAGCGTCCACTCGCCCAGCCCGGCCAACGCCAACGGCGGCGGGCTGAACACCCCGATGGCCAACTTCGCCGACCTGCTCAACCCGTCCACCGACGCCGGCGCCCGCTGGCGGCGGCTGGAGGACAAGATGGCCGCCGGCCTCCAGGACCTGGAGAACGCCGGCGTGCCGGTGCTGTTCCGGCCGTTCCACGAGGTCAACGGCGACTGGTTCTGGTGGGGCAACCGGGACCCGAACACCTTCAAGCAGGTGTGGCAGCAGATGTACACGTACTTCACCCAGACCAAGGGGCTGGACAACCTGATCTGGGTCTACTCGGCCGACTTCAGCCGGGGCAACCGCACCACCTACTACCCGGGCGCCTCCTACACCGACATCGTCGGCATGGACGCCTACGACGACAACCCGCAGGTCTCCGGCATCCAGTCCGCGTACTCGGAGCTGGTCGGACTGGGCAAGCCGTTCGCCTTCGCCGAGATCGGCCCGGACACCGCCGGCTCCTTCGACTACGGCAAGTGGGTCACCGCGTTCCAGCAGAGCTACCCGAAGACGTCGTACTTCCTGGCCTGGAACGACAGCTGGAGCCCGGCCCGCAACTCCGGCGCGAGCACCCTGTTCAACAACTCCTGGATCGCCAACCGCGGCGAGGTCGACCTGGGCACCGTCACCGAGCCCGGCGGTGGCGGCACCACCACCCCGCCGCCCTCCGGCGGCACCCTGCTGGCCGGCTTCGAGTCCGGCACCGAGGGCTGGACCGGCACCAACGTGACCGGCGGGCCGTGGCAGGTCAACGAGTGGGCCGCCCAGGGCTCCTACTCGCTGAAGTCCGACGTCAACCTGGGCGCCGGCGCGGCGTACCTGAAGAAGACCGCCACCACCAGCCTGAGCGGGAAGACCACCCTGCGGGCCACCGCCCGGGTCGCGCCGTGGGGCAGCTTCGGCACCGGCAGCCAGGCCAAGCTGTACGTCAAGACCGGCACCGGATGGCAGTGGTTCGACGGGGGCTCGGTCGCGGTGACCTCGTCGGGCGCCAACCTCTCGCTCAACCTGGGCGGGGTGGCCAACCTCGGTGACGTCCGCGAGATCGGCGTGCAGTTCGTCCCCGGCAGCGGCGCGAGCGGCGCCTCCGCCGTCTACGTCGACAACCTCACCATCTCCTGAGGATGTAAGCAGGGGCCCCCTCTTAACGCCTGCGGTATAGCAGGGGGCCCCTGTTGACACCCCGCCTCTCCTCCACTATCCGCTGTGGATCGCTGCACCGATCGTCACGGCTGCCAGGCCCGGTCGATCGACCCTGGCGGCCCGCCGGAGCGGTGGCTACGCTTGCCGCGTTCGCCGTCCGTGACCGGTCCTCACCGTGAGGGTGCACGCAGGAGAGAGAGCCGGAGCGATCGCTGTGCAACCCCAGGACGTGACCGTGGCCGCCGCGGCGCCGGTGCCCCCCCGCCGGGTGGGGCGGCTGGGTCTGCTGGCGGCCGGTCTCGTCGTACTCGTCGAGCTGGTCTGGTTGCTCGCCGAACTGCCCGGCGCTGCCCTCGCCAGCGACCTGGGCGCGGTCACCGTGGCGAGCTGGTCCATGGCGGCCTGCGTCGCCGCCGCCCACCGGCATCCGGTGCCGCTGCGCCGGTTCTGGTCGCTGCTCGCCGCCACCATGGGCCTCGCGGCCCTCGGCCGTACGGTGTGGACGGTCGAGCGGATCGGCGCCGACGACCTGCCGCACACCCCGCTGATCGGCGCCATCTTCACCCTCGGCCTGATCACCGGCACCGGGGCGTTGCTCAGCTCGCTGTCGGCGCCGCGCAGCGCGGTGGGCCGGGCCCGCACGGTGCTCGACGGGGTGATCGTCGGGCTGGCGCTGATCCCGATCGGCTGGGTGGTGGTCTTCCGGGACGTCGCCGCCGCCGACCTCATCGATCCGCTGCGCAGCTTCGCCCTGCTCTACCCGATGCTCGACCTGATGCAGCTGACCATCCTGGTGGCGGTCGCCGGGCCGGCCCGGCGGACCTGGGCGCCGCTGACCGTGATCGGGGTCAGCCTGGCCATCCGGGCCGCCGCCGACGCCGGCTACGTCTCGCTGTTCGCCCACGACACGTACGCCCCCGGGCACCCGATCGACGTCTGCTGGCCGCTGAGCTACCTGCTGGTCGGCGTCGCCACCGGCTACCCACCGCCGCCGACCTGCGACGGCGCCGACGACACCGTCGAGTCTCCGCTGCCGCCGTGGTGGCGGGTGGCGCTGCCGTACCTGCCGGTGGGTGGCGCGATCGTGGCGGTGCTGCTGTCCCGGCGCCCGACCGGGCAGACCCCGCACCTGGTTTTCGTCGGGATGATGGCGCTGCTCGGCGTGCTGGCCGTCCGGCAGGGGCTGGCCGCCAACGAGAACCTGCGGCTGGTCGCCCGGCTGCGCCGGCTGGCCTACTCCGACCAGCTCACCGGCCTGCCGAACCGGCTGATGTTCACCCGGCGGCTGCGCCGGGCGCTGCGCACCCGGGCGCCGGTCGCCGTGCTGCTGCTCGACCTGGACGGCTTCAAGCAGGTCAACGACCGGTTCGGGCACGCCGCCGGTGACCGGCTGCTGATCAGCATCGCCGAACGGATGCACGATGTGGTGGGCGACGCCGGCACCATCGCCCGGCTGGGCGGGGACGAGTTCGCGGTGCTGGTCGACGGGGGCCGGTCGGTCCCGCCGGAGCGCCTCGCCGACCGGCTGCTCGCCGCCCTGGAACCGCTGCCCGGCGAGGAGGACCTCGGCGTGCACCCGTCGGCCAGCATCGGCATCGCCGAGTACGGGCCGCAGCACACCTCCCACACCGACCTGCTCCGCGACGCCGACATCGCCATGTACGCGGCCAAGGCCGCCGGCAAGTCCGCGTACCGGACCTGCACGCCGCTGCTGCGCGAGTCGGCGGTGACCCGGGCCGAGCTGATCGCCGACCTGCGGCGCGCCGTCGACGAGAGGCAGCTGTACCTCGAATACCAGCCCATCGTCGACCTGGCCACCGGCACGGTACGCAGCGCCGAGGCGCTGGTGCGCTGGCGGCATCCCCGGCTCGGGCCGCTGACCCCGGCCCGGTTCCTGCCGCTGGCCGAGGAGACCGGGCTGATCCTGCCGATCGACCGCTGGGTGATCCACGAGGCGTGCCGGGCGGCCGGGGCGTGGCGGGAGCGGGCCCCGGAGGCCACGGTCGCGGTGAACATCTCCGCCGCGCACCTGCGCCGGCCCGACCTGATCGCCACGGTCACCGGGGCGACCGCCGGGGCCGGGCTGGCTCCCCGCGCGCTGACCCTGGAGCTGACCGAGTCGGCGTTGATCGAGGGGAGCGACGCGGTGCTGGAGCGGCTGGGCCAGCTCCGGGAGCTGGGCATCCGGATCGCCATCGACGACTTCGGCACCGGCTACTCGTCGCTGAGCTACCTGCACCGCATCCCGGCGACCGAGCTGAAGATCGACCGGTCGTTCGTGGCCCGCCTCGACGACGACGCCCGGGCGTACGCGACGGTGGAGATGGTGACCCGGCTGGCCGGGGCGTTCGACCTGGCGGTGGTGGCCGAGGGGGTGGAGACCGAGGCGCAGCACGCGGCGGTCACCGCGATCGGCTGCGTGCACGGCCAGGGCTGGCGGTACGGCCGCCCGGTGGCCCTGGCCGAGCTGCTCACCACGCTCACCCCGGTCGACGCCGGACCACCCCGCCCGGCGGGGCGTTCGGCGCGCTGATCAGGCGTGCGGCCAGGTCGGGGCGCGGCCGACCAGCGCGAGGATCCGGTTCAGCGGGTCGGGGTCGTCGGTGGCGGGCAGCCGTGGCGCGAAGGCGGCGTCGGGCGCGAGCCGCCCGGGGCCGTCGGGGATGGCCTCGGCGACCGGGACGGCGGCGTGCAGCAGCTCCGCCGGCAGGGTGAACGGCAGGTCGAGTGAGCGGGCGACGTCCCAGCCGTGCACGACGTAGTCGATGAAGTGGAAGCTGACGGCCTGCCGGCCGGCCACCCGTACTCCCGCGCCGAACTCGGGGAGGGCGAAGGTCCGCTCCGGCACGTCGGGTGCGGCGAAGGCGGCGATGACCTGCTCGGCGGCGTCGGCGTACTCCGCCGCGGGGTCGTCGCCGAGTGGGTGGGTCCGCCACTCGGCCAGGGAGGTGCCGCGGCCGGTGGCCGAGGCGGCGAACCCGCAGTGCTGCGCGGTCATGTGCGCCAGGAGCGCGGCCAGGTCCCAGCCGGCGCACGGTGTGGGCCGTCCGAGGTCGTCGGGGCGTACCCGGTCGACCAGTGCCACGGTCGCGCGTACCGCCGTCTCGTCCTGGGCGCGCAGGTCGGGAATCATCTGTCCGAGCCTACGGCGACGGACCGGTGGCCGCTCGCCCGTATTTCCTTGACCCTCACGTCGCGGGAGGCGGGAGCCTGGTTGTCAGGAAGGGAGGGAACCATGGCGTACACGGTGGGACAGGTGGCGCGGGCCGCCGGGGTGACGGTGCGGACGCTGCACCACTACGACGAGATCGGGCTGCTGTCGCCGGGTGGGCGTACGCCGGCCGGCTACCGCCGCTACGACGACGCGGACCTGGAGCGGTTGCAGCTGATCCGCTACTACCGCGAGCTGGGGTTCCCGTTGGACGAGATCGCCGCGATCCTCGACGACCCGGCCGCCGACCCGGCGGCGCACCTGCGCCGGCAGCACGAGCTGCTGACCGGGCGGATCGGGAAGCTACGGGAGATGGTCGCCGCGATCGAGCTCGCGATGGAGGCGAGGAAGATGAACATTCAGCTGACCCCGGAGGAGCGGTTCCAGGTCTTCGGCGACTTCGAACCGGAGGACCACGCCGAGGAGGCGGAGCAGCGCTGGGGCGACACCGAGGCGTACCGGCAGTCGGCCGAGCGGACGGCCCGCTACTCCAAGGAGGACTGGCTGCGGAACAAGGCGGAGAACGAGGACTGGGGGCGACGGATGGTCGCGCTGATGACCTCGGGCGTCGCGGCGGACTCGGCGGAGGCGATGGCGTTGGCCGAGGAGCACCGGCAGCTGATCACCCGCTGGTTCTACGACTGCCCATACGAGCTGCACGTCTGCCTGGCCGACATGTACGTGGCCGACGAGCGGTTCACCGCGTACTTCGAGGCGATCCACCCGGGGATGGCGGCCTATCTGGCCGAGGCGATCCACGCCAACGCGATCAGCCGCGCCTGACCGACGGGCGGCCTCGCGGCGGCCGGCGCGGCTCGCGCGGAGGGCGATGTCCCGGCGAGCCTGATACCTCTGGGGCATATTTATACCTGTGAGGTATCACGCTCGTGGAGATGTCCGCCCGCCGGCCGGCCGGACCCGCGCGCGTCCGGCGTCGGGCGGGCCCGGGAGAAGGGGAGGCGGCGCATGCTGATCGTCGCCGGCACCCTCTACGTCGACCCGGGCGGTCGGGACGCCTACCTCGCCTCGTGCATGGAGGTGATCCGGGCGGCCCGGTCCGCGCCCGGCTGTGTGGACTTCGCGGTCAGCCCGGACCTGGTCGAGCCGGCCCGGATCAACGTCTACGAACGCTGGGAGTCCGAGGAGCAGCTGCTCGCCTTCCGGGGCGCCGGCCCGAGCGGCGAGCAGGCGGCGGCGATCCGCGGCGCCGAGGTGCACCGCTTCGTGATCGCCTCGGTCGAGGCGCCCTGACGCTCCGCGCACGACGAGGCCGCCGCCACCCGGGCGGGTGACGGCGGCCTGGTCGCAGGAGGAGCGCCGCTAGACGACCAGGTCGAGCAGCATGACGCCGGCGAAGCCGACCACCGAGATGATGGTCTCCATCACCGACCAGCTCTTGATGGTCTGCCCGACGGTGAGGCCGAAGTACTCCTTGACCAGCCAGAAGCCGGCGTCGTTGACGTGCGAGAAGAACAGCGAGCCACAGCCGACGGCCAGCGCCAGCAGGGCGACCTCGGGGCCCTGGAGGGTCGCCGCGAGCGGCGAGACGATGCCGGCGGCGGTGATGGTGGCCACGGTGGCCGAGCCGGTGGCGACCCGGATGCCGACCGCGACCAGCCAGCCGAGCAGCAGCGGCGACAGGCTGGCGTCCTTGGCGGCGTCGGCGACCAGGTTGCCCACCCCGGCGTCCACCAGGACCTGCTTGAAACCGCCACCGGCGGCGACGATCAGCAGGATGCCGGCGATGGCCGGCAGCGAACCGCCGAGGAAACCGGAGACCTGGGTACGGCTGAAGCCGGTCCGGTAGCCCAGGAAGATCATCGCGAAGATGACGCCGGCGAGCAGGGCCACGATCGGGGTGCCGACGATGTCCAGCGCCTTGCGGCCACCGGTGTCCTCGGCGAGGGTCAGCTCGCCGATGGCGCGCAGCAGCATCAGCACCACCGGCAGCAGCACGGTGATCACGGCGGCCCACAGGGCGGGCGCCCGGCGGGGGCGGTTCTCCTCGTCGATCGGCTCGCCGGGCCGGCCAGCGCCCGGGTTGACCAGGTCGTCTTCGGTGACCAGGTCGCCGTCGGCGTCGACCGGTCCCCGGCCGGGGGTGGTGGGTCGGGTGTCGCCCGCGGCGCCGGAGCGACCGGCGACGGCGAGCGGCCGGCGGGTGGGCAGCAGCGCCTCGGGGGCGGTGGCCGTCACGTACCGGGAGATGAAGTTGCCGAAGACCGGGCCGGCGATGATCACCGTGGGGATGGCGACCAGCAGGCCCAGGGCCAGGGTCTGGCCGAGGTTGGCGCCGAGGGCGTCGATGGCGACCAGCGGGCCGGGGTGCGGCGGCACCAGGCCGTGCAGCACCGACAGGCCGGCCAGCGCCGGGATGCCGATCTTCATCAGCGGCACGTCGACCCGGCGGGAGACCAGCAGCACGATCGGCACCAGCAGCACCACGCCGACCTCGAAGAAGAGCGGCAGGCCGATCAGGGCGGCCACGCCGGCCATCGCCCAGGGCAGGGCGCCGCCGGAGACCCGGGCGACGACCCGTTCGACGATGCTGTCCGCGCCGCCGGACTCGGCGAGCAGGCCGCCGATCATGGCGCCGAGGGCGATCAGCAGGCCGACGCCGCCGACGGTGGAGCCGACCCCGCTGCTGAACGAGGTGACGATCTTGTCGGGCGTGACGCCGGCGACGACGCCGAGCACGGCGGCGCCGAGGATCAGCGACAGGAAGGGGTGGACCTTTCCCCAGGCGATGAGGAGCACCACCGCGGCGATGCCCAGCAGGGCCGCGATGATCAGTTGGGTGTTGCCGGCGTTCGTCAGTGGTTCCGCCGGTGCGGCGAGAACAGGGGTCACGGTCATCACGACCTTCGTCAGGTACGGGCGGGTCACATGGGCGGTGCGGTGGGTGGGGGTTCCGGCGGCAGGCTGGGTGCCAGCCGTCGCAGCGACGCGAACGTGGGGACGAGCGCGTCGTACAGCTCGGAGAAGAGCGGCAGCAGGGCCGCGTACGTCGCGGCGGCGCCCGGGTCGGGGCGTACCGTCTCGTCGATCTTGACCAGGTCGGCGGCGACGTCGATGGACTCGATCAGGCCGAGCGCCTGCATGCCCAGCAGGGCGGCCCCGAAACTGGAGCCCTCGTGGCCGGCGGGGAAGCTCACCGGCATGCCGAGCGCGTCGGCGAGGATCTGCCGCCACAGGGGGCTGCGGGCGAAGCCGCCGCTGGCCCGGACCTCGCGGACCTCGTTGCCGGCCGCGCGGACCGACTGGAGGACCAGCGCGAGCTGCTGGCAGACCCCCTCCAGGGCGGCGCGGACCAGGTGCTCGCGTCGGTGGCCGTGGGTCAGCCCGACGTACGCGCCGCGGGGCAGCGCGCTCCAGTGCGGCGCCCGCTCGCTGAGCAGGTACGGCAGCATGATCAGCCCGCCGGAGCCGACGGGCGCCCTGGCGGCGGTGGCGAGCAGCTCCTCCTCGGCGTGTTCGCCCAGCTCCGGCGCGAGCGCGTCGCCGGCCCACTGGAGCACGATGCCGCCGTTGTTGATCGCCCCGCCGACCACCCAGCGGTCCTGGGTGAGGGCGTAGCAGAAGACGCCGCCGAGCGGGTCGACGGCGGGTCGTTCGACGGCCACCCGCATGGCGCCGGAGGTGCCGATGGAGCAGGCCACCACGCCGGGGTGGACCGCGCCGAGACCGAGGTTGGCCAGCGGCCCGTCCCCGGCGCCGACCACCACCTTGGTCCCCGCGGGCAGGCCGGTGGCTTGGGCGGCCTCGGCGGTCAGCCCGGGCAGGACGGTGGTGGTGGGGACCAGTTGGGGCAGCTGCTCCTCGGTGATCCCGGCGCGCTGCAACGCCTCCGGGTCCCAGGCCAGCCGGTGGATGTCCATCAGGCCGGTGGCGGAGGCGACGGAGTGGTCGGTGACCAGCGCCTCGGTCAGTCGCAGCAGCACGTAGTCCTTGATGCCGACCCAGTGCGCGACCCGCTCGAAGAGCTTCGGTTCCTGCTCGCCGAACCAGACCAGCTTCACCATCGGGGACATCGGGTGCATCGGGGTGCCGGTACGCCGGTGCAGCGCCAGCCCCGCCGGGACGGCCCGCATCCGTTCGGCCTGCCGGCTGGCCCGGGAGTCGGCCCAGGTGATCGACCGGGTCAGTGGGGCGCCGTCGGCGTCCAGGCCGATCAGGCTGTGCATGGCGGTGCTGAACGACAGCCCGGCGACCGGCCCGGGCAGCTGGGCGACGACCTCGCGGATCGTCTCCAGCACTGCGTCGTGGATCAGTTTCGGGTCCTGCTCGGCGTACCCGGGGTGCGGCTCCTCCAGCGGGTAGCCGACGGAGTGGGTGGCGAGCTGCCGCCCGGAGGCGTCGTACGCGACGGATTTGGTGCTGGTGGTGCCGATGTCGACGCCGACAACCACCGCCGTGTCCGCCACCGGTACGCCCCCTCGCCTGCGGTGCCGGCAGCCTCGTCGCCGCCGGCTGCGGCTGACGTTACCCACGGCTGACCGGTGCTGCACGGTGTGCCGCATCTCCTCAGGTCAGCCGGGCTTTCTGCCGTCCGGAACATGAATCGACGCGCCCACATCGCCCTATCGTGCCGGTTGCTGCGCCGTTCGGGTAGAACGTCGGCTTCGTCGGCTCCGCCCCGCCCGCGTCGACCGTTGATCCGGATGACACCCCGGTTGGTGGTTCGCACGGCGAAGGAGTCGGCGTGGCGGAGACTGATGCGACGGGTTCCACCTGGCGGTACCGGTGGGCGTACCGGCAGAACGAGCGGCGGCAGGTCGCGTTCCGCGACGCCGAGCAGGCCTGGCGCCGCCGCGACGGGGAGTTGCGCCGGCTGCGGGCCGCCGCGGCGGCGCTGAGCGGAACGCCCGGCGCCGGGCTTCCCGTCGAGCTGACCCCCGGCGAGACGGTCTTCTGGGCCCAGCCGGGTGCGCAACTGGTCGAGGTGCGGCACACCGCCGTGCTGCCCGCCCCCGAGCTGCGGGTCGCGGCGGATCCGCCGCCGCTGCGCGGCCGGCGCCCGGACGGGGTGAAGGTGGTCGACGCCGGGCTCGCCGTGCTCACCAACCGCCGGCTCCTGCTGGCCGGCGGTCGCGGCCGGCGCGACTGGGCGTACGCGAAGATGACCGGCCTGGCCCACGACCCGGCGGCGCCGGTCACCCTGATCCAGGTCCTCGACCGGCGCGGCACCTCCGGCCTGCTGCTGCCGCCGGACGCGGCGGCGGAGTTCCGGTTCACCCTGACGCTGGCCTTCGCCGAGGCGATCGAGCAGCGCGAGGCGGTGCTCGGGCAGCTCGACGAGCTGATCGCCGAGCACGCCCAGCGGGAGCCGTTCCGCCCGTCGATCGTCAGCCCGGCGCAGGCCCGGCTCTCGGCCCGGGTGCCGGGTGGCCGGCGTACCGTCGCGGTGGCCGCCGCGTTCGCGCTGATCGTGCCGGCGGTGCTGCTGGAGTCCGAGCCGCCGGTGCAGACGGACGTGGCGGTGGCCGCCACCCCCGCGCCGACGCACACGCCGACCCGGCTCGCCCCGGCCGGTCCGGTGGCCCGCAAGCCTCGGCCGTCGGCGTCGCCGTCCGCGTCGCCGGAACGGTTCTGCGGCGCGCCCCGCAACCCGTTCGGGTACGACTTCTGCGGCGGCGGGGAGAAGGTGAGTCGGCCGGCCCGCGCGGTCTGCGACTTCTTCGACTGCGCGCCCGGCTTCTGGCAGGGCAAGGGTTACCTGGTGCAGTGCCGCGACGGGCAGTACAGCCTCAACGGCGGCCGGCCCGGCGTCTGCGCCCGCCACCAGGGCGCCCGCCGCCCGGTGACGCTGTAAGCACGGGCCCCTTCTTAACGCCTGCGGTATGGCAGGGGCCCCTTGTTAACAGCCCGTTCGGGGTTGCGCGCATGATCCACCATGGCCGGCGTGAGCGACGACGACGGCGACGAGCGCAAGCGTGACAAGGGTTGCGACTACGATCCGCTGCCGGCCTGCGACATCGGTCTGCTGGACTGCGATCTGGCCTGCTGCGACCTCGGGCTCTTCTCGACGGCGCTGACCCTCGGCGCGGTCACCGCCGGGGTGACCCGGGCGCCGCTGGCCGACCGGGCCGGGCGGGCCGCGATCCTCGGCTACCGGCGCTGGCTGTCGCACCGCTGGCCGGGGCGGTGCCGGTTCACCCCCAGTTGCAGCACGTACGGCCTGGCGGCGGTGGAGCGGTACGGCCTGGCGGTCGGTGGGCGGCAGGCCGCCGACCGGGTCCGCCGCTGCCGGCCCGAGGTGCCCCGTGGCACCACCGACCCGCTGCGCGATCCGGCCGACGGGCAGCTCCGTCGGGCGGCGCGGAGCGCCGGACCGGCCGGGTCCGGCCGGGTGGCGGTCGTCGATTCGCCGAGCGCCGGGTTGGGTAACGGCGAAGGGCGAGACGCGGCGGACCATCGTGAAGGCGGGGCAGCGGAATGAAGCACTTCCAGTCGCGGGCTTTCCTGCCGGTCGCGCCGCCGGTGGCAGCGCAACGGCTCAGGGTCGGCCCGGAAGGACTCGACCGCGCCCGGCCGGTCGAGCAGGTGGACGCCTGGACGATCCGGGTCCGGACCGGGATGAGCATGAGGTCGTGGGGCGAGGACGTGACGGCGTCCGTCCGGCCCGCCGAGGGTGGCTCGACGGTCGAGGTCCACAGTGGCTCGCGGCTGCGGACCACGTTGTTCGACTATGGCCAGAACCGGCGCAACGTGGAGCGGGTGCTGAGCGCCGTCGAGGGCTGACGCCCGGTGATCAGGAGCCGGCGCCGAAGTTCGGCAGGGTCAGCGTCCCGTCGTCGGCCAGGGCGAATCCCGGGTTGTGGGCGATCTCCCACACGTGCCCGTCGGGGTCGGTGAAGCAGCCGGCGTACCCGCCGTAGAAGGTCTCCCGGGGTGGCTGGGTGAGGGCGGCGCCGGCCGCCGCCGCGTCGGCGAGGATCGCGTCGACCTCCTCGCGGGAGCGGACGTTCTGCGCGAGGCTCAGCCCGCCGAAGCCGTCACCGCCGCGGTCGGCCACGCCGGCGTCGTCGGCCAGCTTGCCGCGCCCCCACAGGACGACGGCCAGCCCGCCGGCCTGGAAGAAGACGGTCTCCTCGACCTCCTGGCCACGCCAGCCGAGCCGCTCGTAGAACGCGCGGGCGCGGGCGACGTCGGCGACCCCGAGGGTGATCAGACTGATCCGCTGCTCCATCCCCGCACCGTATGCGCAGCCGACCTTGTATCAATCGGTTGACACAAGGAGTCCGCGGGCCGCATGCTGGTTTGTGCCAAGCGTTTGACACAAGAGGGGTGGTCGCGTGGCGCTGTCGCTGCTGCTGGGGATCGTCGTGATCGCGCTCGTCGTCGCCGCCCTGGCCGGGACACCGGCCGCCGGCGATCCCGCGCCCGCCCGGGTCCGCCGGACCGTCCGGGGCTGGCGGTGGGCCGGCCTGACCGTCGGGGTGGCCGCGGCCGCCGTCGCCGTGCGGGCCGACCCGCTGGGCCGGGGTACGGCGATCGCCGCGCCGCTGCTCGGCCTCTGCGTACTCGCCGGGGTCGTCGCCGGGGAGACCCGGGCCGCCCGCCCCACCGGCCCGGCCCGCGCGGCCGCCCTGGAGACCCGGCAGATCCGGCACTACCTGCCCCGATGGCCGGCCACGGCGGTCGCGGTCGCCGGTGTCGGCCTGGCCGTCCTGCTCGTCGCGACCACCGCCGCCGGTTCCCCCGACGACCAGGGTCGCGCCGGCCGATCATTCGGGTACGACTGCGGCGAGTTCACCGGCGGCCACGGCCCGTGGCCCGGCTCCTTCTACAGCCTGCCGCTGGCCGTGGTGCTGGGCGCCGGCGTCCTGCTGGCCGGGCTGGCCCTGCGCAGGGTCGTCGGTCGTCCGCGTCCGGTGGACGACGCCGGTGACCTGGTCCGTGACGACGCCGAGCGGCGCCGCTCCGGGCACGCCGTCACCGGTGCGGCCGGACTGCTGGTCGCCGTCCCGCTGATCGGCGTGTCGGTGACCGCCGCCGGGGGGCTGCTGGCCAGCCCGTGCCGACCGGCGTGGTGGACGGCCGCCGCCTGGCTGCTGCTCCTGCTGACCCCGGGCTGGCTGGCGCTGGCCGGCTGGAGCGTGACCGCCCTGCTCCGATCGGGTGCCCCGACCCCCCGGCCGGCCGTACCCGCCGCCCGATGACGCCGGCGCTGCGGCTGGACGCCGACGACCCGACGCCCCCGTACGAGCAGCTGCGCCGGCAGTTCGTCGACCTGATCGGCTCGGGCGTGCTGCCGCCGGGGGAGCGGCTGCCGCCGCTGCGCCAACTCGCCGGCGACCTGGGGTTGGCCGTCGGCACGGTGGCCCGGACGTACCGGGAGCTGGAGGCAGCCGGGCTGGTCCGCTCCCGGCGCGGCGGCGGGACCCGGGTCACCCGGGACGTCCCGCCGCCGGAGGCCGGGCCCGCCCTGGACCGGCACGCCACCGCGTACGCCCGGCAGGCGAGGCTGCTCGGCGCGGACCTGGAGGCGGCCGTCACCGCGCTGCGCCGGTCCTGGCCGGCGGGCTGATCGGCAGCAGCCCGGCGAGCACCAGCGCGGCGCCGATCGGCAGCAGGTCCAGGTTCACCGCGATCGCCACGAACCCGGCCAGCACCAGCACCGGCGCCCAGGCAGGTAGCAGCCGGGGCCGGGCCGTCGCGGCCAGCGTCAGCAGGGTGAGCAGCCCCAGCTCGAACAACAGCGGCCCACCGAAGAGCACCAGATCCGGGGTGTCGACCGCGTCGGCGAAGCCGGCGAAGAGGTCCCCGAGGATCACCCAGCCGAAGCCGACCGCCCCGACCAGCCCGGCCACCGTGGCCACGTCGGCGAGGGTGCGCCGCCGCCGCGAGCCGTCCCGCAGCACCGCCCGCAGCCCCACCATGAGGAATCCGAACAGGACGACGCCGAGCAGGAAGAGCGTGTGGCCGAGGTTCCAGGCCCAGCCGTCCTTGTCCCGGTGGCCGTCCAGGCCGTCGAGCAGGCGCAGCAGCCCGTAGGCGAGCAGCAGCAGGGAGGCCGTCACGGCGGTGGGCCGCAACCAGGGGTACGCGGTGCGCCCGGCGGCGCGGGCATCGTCGGTGATCATTGCCTCACCGTCCCGCCGCCGTCCCCCCAGAAACATCCGGTCCCGCCCCTGACCTCCCCCGGACACCCGCACCCCGAGACCTGCGTTGATCATGAAGTTGGCGGCACTTCTGTAGATCCACATCGCCGCCAACTTCATGATCAACGCCACCGGGTGGCGTGGGGTGGGGGTCAGGCGGGGCGGTGGCAGACGGCTTCGACGTTGTTGCCGTCGGGGTCGCGGACGAAGGCGCCGTAGTAGCCGGGGTGGTATTCCGGCCAGACCTTCGGGGCGTGCAGGACCTCGGCCCCGGCGGCGATCGCCGCGTCGTGGAAGGCGTGCACGGCCGCCCGATCGGGGGCGGTGAAGGCGATGTGCGCCGGCACCGGCGTCGCGCCCTCGGCGGTCGGTTCCAGCCAGAAGTCGGGGCGGTCGACGCCGTACCCGATCGGGCCGGGCTCCATCAGCCGGCGCGCGCCCAGCGGGGCGAGCACGGCGTCGTAGAAGGCGGCGGCGACCGGCAGGTCGCGCACTGGTACGGAGAAGTGGTCGAGCACGATGCCTCCCGGCGGTCCGTCGTGACCAGGTCACCCTACGAAGGGCCTACGACACTTCCGCCCGGGTGCTGGCGGATGTCGGACCCGGCTGCTGTCATGGGGCCCGTGACGGAGACCGAGGCGGCGCGGCGGACCGTGGAGACGGTGTGGCGGATGGAGTCCGGGCGGGTGGTCGCCGGCATCGCCGGCCTCGTCCACGACGTCGGGCTGGCCGAGGAGCTGGCCCAGGACGCGCTGGTCGCGGCCCTGGAACAGTGGCCGCGCGACGGGGTGCCGGCGAACCCGGGGGCCTGGCTGACCGCCGTCGGCAAACGCCGGGCGATCGACCTGATCCGCCGCCGGCAGACCCAGCAGCGCACCCTCGCCGAGCTGGGCCGGGACCTGGACGAGCAGGTCACGGTGGACTTCGACGCCGCCGTCGAGGAGCGGATCGACGACGACCTGCTGCGGTTGATCTTCGTGGCCTGCCACCCGATCCTGTCCCCGATCGCCCGCGCCGCGCTCACCCTGCGGCTGCTCGGCGGACTGACCGTCGGCGAGATCGCCCGTGCCTTCCTCACCTCGGAGTCCACCATCGGGCAGCGGATCACCCGGGCCAAGCAGACCCTGGCCACCGCCCACATCCCGTTCGAGGTGCCCACGGCGGCCGAGCGCGCCGAACGCGTCGACTCGGTCCTCGAGGTCATCTACCTGATCTTCAACGAGGGGTACGCGGCCACCGCCGGCGACGACTGGATGCGCCCCGAGCTCACCCGCGAGGCGCTGCGGCTGGCCCGGGTGCTGCAGGGGCTGATGCCCGACGAGGCGGAGGTGCACGGGCTGGCCGCCCTGCTCCAGATCCAGGCGTCCCGCATCCCCGCCCGCACCGGCCCGGACGGCGAGCCGGTCCTCCTCGACGACCAGGACCGCGCACGCTGGGACCGGCTGCTGATCAGTCGTGGGCTGGCCGCCCTGGACCGGGCGCGCGCCCTCGGCGACCCCGGCCCGTACACGCTCCAGGCCGCGATCGCGGCCTGCCACGCGCGGGCGCGTACCCCCGCCGAGACCGACTGGCCGCGGATCGCGGCGCTCTACGCGGACCTGGCGGCGCTGGTGCCCTCGCCGGTTATCGAGCTGAACCGGGCGGTCGCCGTGGCCCGGGCCGACGGGCCGGCCGCCGGCCTCGCCCTGGCCAGGGAGTTGGCGGACGAGCCGTCGCTGGCCGCCTACCACCTGCTGCCCAGCGTGCTCGGTGACCTGCTGGTGCGACTCGGCCGGCACCGCGAGGCGCGGGCCGAGTTCGAGCGGGCGGCGGAGCTGGCCGGCAACGAACGGGACCGGGCGCTGCTGCGGGACCGCGCCGCGGAATGTTTTTCGAAAGAATCTTGAACGGCGATGTCGGATCCGGGGCGACTCGTGCGACGCGTCGGTGAAAGGCCACTTCCGATGGAGAGGAACCACCCACCATGCGCTTCATGATCATGCACAAGCTGGACGAGACGGTGCCCGGCAGCTACCAGCCCACCCCGGAGTTCCTGGAGCTGCTCGGCCCGTTCATGGAGGAGGTCACCAAGTCGGGGGTGATGCTCGCCGGCGAGGGGCTGCGGCCCAGCACGGACAACGCCGCCCGGGTGAAGGTCACCGACAAGAAGACCACCATCACCGACGGGCCGTTCACCGAGACCAAGGAACTCATCGCCGGGTTCGTGCTGGTCGACGTGCGGGACAAGGCGGAGGCGGTGGAGATCGCCCGCCGGTTCGCCGACGTCTTCGCCCAGACCGGCCTGGACGTGGAGATCGACGTCCGCCGGGTCACCGAGTTCGAGGACATCAACGCCGGCTGAGCCCAGCCACTTGTTCACTCCATCGCGTCCGCGGCTTGAGGACGTGGTGAGGTCGGCCGCCGCCTGCCACCATGCTCCGGTGGCAGGCGCGACCGCCTACGCCTCGGTGAGCCGCCAGGGTGCGGCCGCGGCCGCACCCGCAACCGATGGCGGTCCGCGTGCGTCTCAACGGGTGGAGGTGCACGGGGATGAGGCGCTGCCTGCTCGCAATGACTGTCCTGCTGCTGCTCGCCGGCTGCCACACCGAGTCGGGGGACGACCTGGGCTCGCCCGCGCGGGGTGACCTGAGCGATTCACAGCTGCGGCAGCAGGCCCGCGCCGTCCTCGACCGGTACGAGCAGGTACTGCGACGAGCCGGCGGTCAGGGCCGGTTCGTGCCGGTCGGCTCGCCCCAGCGGCAGGTGGGCGACTGGGAGTTGGAGAACGGGCGGAACAAGGAGTCGCTGGCCGCCGGTGAGTTCGCGCCCGTCGCCGACCTGCCGACCCCACCGGAGCCGACGGGCAGCGTGATCTGGAACGACGGAAGCCGGGAGACGGTGCCGCTGGTCGGGGCCGAGGCCACCCTGGCCGGGTTCCGGGCCGACGGGGCGCGCTGCGACGGCTGCCCGCCGCTGCGGGTCACCGGCGCCCGGCTGACCACCCTGCGGATGGAGACGACCCGGGGCACCGCGACCGTCCCGGCGTGGGAGTACACGCTCGCCGGCACCGGGGTGCGGCTGGTCCGGGCGGCGGTCGACCCGGCTGCCACGGTCGAGGTGTCCCCGTTGCCCTGGGATTCGGAGTCGCCGAGCGCGATGAGCATCGAGAAGGCCACGACCCAGCGCGGCGACCGCACGCTGACCGTGACGTTCACCGGGGCGCCGGGGCCGGGCAGCGAGCCGTGCGGGGTGGACTACCGGGCCGAGGCGGTCCAGTCGGTGTCCGCGGTGGCGGTGATCGTCCACGCGCACCCGAACAGTTCCCAGCAGGTGTGCCCAGCCATCGGGGCTCAGCGCACCGCGACCGTGGAGCTGGCCCGTGAGCTGGGGGAGCGGGCCGTGCTGGAGGTGCAGCAGGGGCAGCCGGTCCGGCTCACCGTCACCCGCTGACAGCGGCGCGGCGCCTCCAGATAGCAGGGCGGCACGCCGTCCCCAGTCCGAAAAGGATTTGCCCACCACCGGTAGCATCCACGCTGGGTAGCGGAAGGCTGCCGTCATCGTGACGGCCGGGCATCCGGCAGGCGTCGGGCCCCGGGCCGTCGAGCGCGGGCCGACACACGGGGGAAGCCATGTTCGAGCGGTTGGGCAGATTCGTCGTACGCAGGGCGTGGTGGGTGATCGGGGGCTGGCTGCTCGCCGCGATCGCGATCATCACCGCGGCACCGTCGCTGTCCGACATCACCTCCGCCGACCAGGAGAGCTTCCTGCCCAAGTCGTACGAGTCGGTGCAGGCCACCGAGCTGGCGAAGAAGGCATTCCCGCAGCAGGCCACCGCCACCGCCACCATCGTGGTCAAACGCGCCGACGGGCAGCCGCTCACCGAGGCCGACCAGACGAAGGTCGGCGAGCTGGCCCAGGCGTTGAAGGCGAAGAACATCCCGCACACCGAGGGCTACCTGACCGGCCCGCCGGCCGTCGCCCCGGACAAGTCGGTGCAGGTGGTCAATGTCGGCCTGGACGCGCCGACCCCGGACGACCCGGCGCTGCTGGATTCCGTACGCGACCTGCGCTCCTCGCTCGGCCCGGCGCTGTCCGGCAGCGGGCTGAGCGCCGGGGTGGCCGGCGACGTGGCGAGCTTCGTCGACAACGAGGACACCTTCAACAGCGCCTTCGCCGTGGTCGGTGTCGCCACGATCATCCTGATCATCGGGCTGATCCTGATCATCTTCCGCAGCCCGATCGCCGCGCTGCTGCCCGTCGTGGTGATCAGCGTGGTCATGGCGGTCACCAGCGGGCTGGTCGCCGCCGCCGGCAAGGCCTTCGACCTCAACGTCAGCCAGGACCTCCAGACCATCCTGCTGATCGTGCTCTTCGGCATCGGCACCGACTACATCCTGTTCCTACTGTTCCGCTACCGGGAGCGGCTGCGCGCCGGCGACGACAAGCGCACCGCGATGATCGTCTCCGTGGAGCGGGTCGGCGAGGTCATCACCTCGGCAGCCGGCGCGGTGATCGTCGCTTTCCTCGTACTCCTGCTCGCGTCCCTGGGGTTCTTCGGCTCGCTCGGTCCGGCGCTCGCGATCGCCGTGGCGGTCATGCTGGTGACCTCGCTGACCCTGATCCCGGCGATCGTGTCGCTGCTCGGCCGGTGGGTGTTCTGGCCGTCGAAGGCCTGGCAGAAGGCGCCGAAGGCCACCATGGCCCGCCGGCTCGGAACCGTGATCGGCCGCCGGCCCGCGTTGGTCGCCGCCGCGTCCGGCGCCCTGCTCGTGGCGCTGGCCGCCGGCACGCTCAGCTACCAGGCGGACTACGACTTCAGCGCCGGCTTCCCGCAGGACACCGAGTCGGCGAAGGCCGCCAAGGACCTGCAACGCGGCTTCGCCGCCGGGGCACTCGCCCCCACCGAGGTCTACCTGACCACCGGCAACGGCAGCCCGCTCACCGACCAGCAGGTCAACGGCTTCGCCGCCGCCGCGGCCGACGCCCCCGGCGTGGCCCGGGTGCAGCCGGCCGAACGCGGCACCGACCCGAGCGTCGCCCGGGTCAACCTGCTGCTCAACGAGAACCCGGTCTCCAACGAGGCGATCACCCTGGTACGCGACGACCTGCGCGACGCCCTGCACGCCAAGGCGCCCGCCGGCACGAAGGCGCTGGTCGGCGGGCCGACGGCGATCTTCGCGGACATCAACTCGGCCAACAACCGGGACCTGTCGGTGATCCTGCCCGTCGCCGCCGCGCTGATCGCGCTGATCCTCGCGCTGCTGCTGCGCAGCCTGGTCGCGCCGATCTATCTGGTGATCGCCGTGCTGCTGAACTTCGCGGCCACGCTGGGGGCGACGGTCTACCTGTTCCAGGGCTTGCAGGACAAGCCTGGGGTGACGTTCCAGTTGCCGATCATCCTGTATCTGTTCGTGGTGGCGATCGGGACGGACTACAACATCCTGATGATCGCGCGGCTGCGGGAGGAGGCTCGGGAGGGTCACGAGCCGCACCAGGCGGCTGCCATTGGGGTGGAGCATGCCGGGCCTACGGTTGCCGCGGCCGGGCTGATCCTCGCGGGGACGTTCGGGGTGCTGATGTTGGCGCCGATCTCGTTCCTGCAGCAGATGGGGTTCGCGGTGGCGATCGGGATCGTGCTGTCGGCGTTCGTGATGTCGATGTTCTTCGTGCCGGCGGTGACCGCGCTGATCGGGCACAAGGCTTGGTGGCCGGGGCATGGGGACGCGCGGCGGACCGACGGGCCGCACGCTGAGCCGGAGCCGGCGGGCGCGGCCACGGTGTAGGGGCGAAGGTCCCGCCCCGCGGTGACCGCACCCCCTGCCGCCCCGGACGGGACGGGCGCACGCTGAAGGTGCCCACCTGTCCGGCGGCGGCGCGCCGGCAGCAGCGTCGGGAGGGGCCATGAACGCCACACGGCCGGCTGTCCGCGGCAAGATCCGGCACCGGGCCCTCGCGGCCACCCTCGCCGCCCTGGCGTTGGCGATGGCGGCTACCTCACTCGTCGGTCCGCTCGGGCTTGGCCTGATGCGCTACCGCACCTCACCCAACACCCTGCACCAGCTGCTCGGTAGCGACCTCGCCGCGCTGGTCGCGGTGGCTCCGCTAACGGTGGCCGCTGCCGTGCTCGCGCTGCGCCGCCATCCGGTCGCGCCGCCGCTGGCCGTCGGCCTGGCGGTGTACGCGCTCTATACGTACGCGCAGGTCATCATCGGGCAGGAGTACCTGCGGGAGCCCGGCAACGTGGAGCGGTTCTTCCCGCTGCTGCTGGTGGTGTTCCTGCTCGCCGAGGCGGTGCTGGTGCTCGGCTGGCGCGCGCTGCCGCCGACCCTGCCGTCGCCGTCGCCGCGGCTGGGTCGGGTCGCCGGGCTGACGCTGCTGGTGGTGGCGGCGTTCCTGGTGTTCGGGCTGCACCTGCGGTCGATGGTGATGGCATGGTCGGATCCGTCGTCACTCACCGAGTACGCGTCGAGCCCAACGCCGTTCTGGATGGTCAAACTCATGGACCTGGGGGTCGTCGCCCCGGCCGCCGTGGTCGTCGGCGTCGGGATGCTGCGTCGAGCCGGGTGGGCGCGGCGGGCGGCGTACGCGCTGCTCACCGGGTGGACGTGCCTCGCGGCGTCGGTGACTGCCATGGCGGTGGTGATGGCCGTCGATGGGGACCCGGACGCGTCGGTGGCGCTGGCCTGCGGGTCCGGGGTGGCCGCTATTGCGTTGGGTGGGCTGACGGTGGCCTTCTACCGGTCGCTGATGACGCGGTGCAGGACCGCGCCGGCCACGCCGATGTGCTGGTGCGCGCCGGACGTCCCCCGGGACGTGGCACTCGGCTGGATGCCCACGCCAAGGGCCGTCCCGGCGAGCACGGCGCGGCCGGCCGGGACGATGAAGCCGGTTCAGGCGTCGCCGGGCGGACCAGTGGACTCTCGTAGGCGCTCCAACCTTTAAGCCGCTGAGCGGAAGGTCTCGTAGCGAACCTCAAGACGATCGCGATCCGGTCGGGCAGATCGCTCAGAGGGAAGACCGATCCTCCTACCGTGCATGTCTTGGATGCCGTGGCGCAGCATCGGACCGTCCACCTCCTTCCGAATGTCGGGCCGCACTTCCACGACGTGATCAGGACGGATGCCAAGGATGTTCTCATCAAAGGCAGCGTGGTGGATCTTGCAAAGAGCTAGACCATTCGGGACCACTGGCTCGCCCTGAGGTAGGCCATCAGGGATGATGTGTGCGGCGTCGAGCAGCGAGCGATGGCGTAACTGGCAGATTGCGCATTGAGTGGCATACGCCTTGAGCACCCTAGCGCGGAAGACTGGCTGGTGGAGGCGGAGCTTTGTCAGCCGCTCGACATAGCGCCGCCGCTCTTCGTCTATTACGCTTCTCGGTTGGATCATTCGCTGTGCCTCGTCAAGGGCAACGACAAACTGCAAGTCTTTCCGCTCGTCACCGACCAGCCATACGGGATAGCGGGGCAAGAAAACGCCAGGGGCGATTCCAACAAACCAAAAGAGGGGAAGGTTCCATTCGTGGGCTTTGCGTAGTGCCACGTTTTCCGGATGGTCCGGATCGCTGCCGCGATACTTGTAGCGAAGTAGCCCATCCGGCCCCTCCCGGTCCTCGTATGGCGGCGGTTGACCCGGCTTCGTAAAAGTGGTTTTGATGGAGAGGGCGGCGTCGAGTATGGCGGGCTTTCGAATCCCTCGCTGCCGATCGATGAGTGGAATTCGAGCACCCTCGAACACGAATTCTTCGAGCTCATCGCGGGTTACCAGCTCTTGGTGGATCTGGCTTCGTTCGGTTAGCCATTGGGCGGCTGCTGAGCGAAGGCGTGAGTCGAAAGCCGCGTCTGCCATGATCGACATCCTGCCACTGCGTCTCTTTGTCTGCCTTCATCCGAACGGCTCACTTGCTGCGGGCGAATACCTGGGCGGCGTGTTGTGGAGATCTCCTAACGCCAACCTAGCTTGCCTGAAATCGGATTATCTGTACGGTTTTCTCCCATGAGGGAGGGCTGGATAGAAGTGCCGTCCGCGCTCCTGCACCTTGAAGTAAATCCAGGTGTCGTATATAGCTCGGATGCGTTGCCAGCTGCGCTTTGACGTGCGGAAATGCGTACACCGGGACGTTCGCGCCGAGTGCTTCGTTGAGGACGCCGAGCGCGAGCGTGTCGTTGATCCCCAGCGCCCACTTGTTGATCACGTTGAACGTCGCCGGCACCACGGCGACAACATCCGCCGGCGGGTGCGGCTCCGGCTCTCCCGGCATCCGCCACTCCACCCGCACCGGATAGCCCGTCTGCTGCGCCAACGCCTCCCGATCGATCCAGGTGGCAGCGGTCGGCGTAGCGGTCAGGCACACCGTCCACCCGTCCTCTTGCAGAAGCTGGATCAGCTCCCCGATCCGCAACACCGGAGGAGCGGCACAGGCCACGAGCGCCAACACCCCGCGACGGGTCATGTCAGCAACTCGGCTCGTTCAGCCAACGGCCGTAGCCCCGGTGTCGCCACCCGCCGCTCCTTGGCCAGCAGGTCGAGCAGCAGCGATCGTGCCTGCACGTTGGCGTAGACCATCTCGGCCCCCAGCCGCTCCGCTTCGAGAAGATGCAGCACCGACACCGACCGGTCCCCGGAGGACATCATTGCTGCTGCCGCCAGGTCCACGTGCACCTGCGCCCGTCGACCGACCAGCACCGCCGGCAGGCGCGAGGTGTCGAGCCGTACCCCGATCTCCTGCGCCTGCTCACCGTTCCCGGCGACTACGGCAGCGGAGACGGCATGGATGGCGACATTGGTCGGACCGAACCCGGTCCACAAGAGGTTGCGATCGGATCCGAGGATTCTCGCCAATTCATTGGCCTGCGTGAGGAACTGGCCGGCTTCCTTGGCCTGACCCTGCCGGGCGCTCATCACCGCGGCCAGGAGCATCAGTGATCCCCGAGCCGAAAGTAGATCGGGCTCCGCAGCGGCGTTACCGAGCCGGTCGATGCTGACCAGCGCGATCTGTTGCGCCTCGTGATCCCTCCCGGGGAGGCGCAGAAGGGCACATGCCGCCTGGTAGGCCGCCATGGCTGCCAGGGCTCGGTCATCGGCCAGACGAGCAGCGGTGGCAGCCCGATCGGACGTCAGCAGGGCGGTGTCGCGGTCGCCGACTTTGATCGCCAACTTCGAGGCCGCCAAGTAGGCGGCGGCGAGCAGCCGGAAGGCGGCACTGCGGTGCAGTCCCGTCGTCTCCCCGGCCAGGGCCGTCGTCTGGTTGAGCACCTCTGGAAGTAGGCGAGCGGCAGAGGTGTAGCTCGCTCGCTGGTACAGACCATGCACTCGGCCGACAGCCCGCCGCGCCTCATTCACCGACGGACATGGGCCGGCAGGAGCCGGTAGGTAGCTGGAGAGAAAGGTCCGTAGCCCGTTCAGCAGTTCGGACCGGGCGGCGGGGGCGGGGCTCCGAGCGTCTTCTCCCATGGTCTGCCCTCGGTGTGCTGTCACTGACACGTCGATGAGCATGCCGTCGAGCTGTTCGAGCGTAACTGCCAACGCGGAGGCGATCCGGGTCCGATGCCACGGCTGCGGGTCTGTCTCGGCGTTCTCCCAGCGCACGACCGTGGACCGTTCCACACCGAGGAGTTCGGCCAGACGCTCCTGGCTGTACCCGAGCGCCTTACGCCGCTGGCTGAGCCGGTGTCGCTTCAACGCCATCCGCGATCTCCTTTCCCCTGCCGCCACTGTAGTGACAGTCCGTAGAGCGGGCGGGCACGCAAACGCCTCAGTTCTGCGTCACCGAGGCCTCTCCGCTGCTGTAGTTCCTGCTCGGCTGCGGCACGAGGCTGATCACATGGCCCGGGGCGGGTGCCGGGCTCCGGCCGCGTCGTTCCCCCGTACGGCAGCGGCCGTCCCCGCCCGCCCCGGCGCCACTCCACCGCACCGCGACCCGGGAGGCGCCCACCGATGCCCGCCGTACTCGACGACTTCCCCGTCCTCACCCCGGTCACCGACGAGGACCTGACCCTCGCAGCACTCGCGGTCCGCGTCCACGCCCCGGAGTCCTGGCCGGAGGGCCCGCTCTGCCGCAGCGAACGCGTCCCCTACCCGTGCCGCCTCGCCCGCTGGGGCCGGGCGACCCTCGACGCCGTCGGCCTCACCGAGAATGACCTGGCGGTGCCGCGCCCATGATCTACGTGACCGGCGACCGCCCCCTCCCGCACCAGATCCGCGCCGCCACCTTCGACACCCGCTGGCGCGGCCTGGACCCCACCCAGGTCCACGCCTACCTCGCCCGGATCGCCGACGAACTCGACCGTGTGCGCCGCGACCTGACCACCGCCACCACCGAGGCCGAACGCATCCGCCAGGCCCTGCGCCAGTGGCAGTCCCGCCACGCCGCCTGCCACCACCCCGACCAGAGTTCACCCAACAGCCGGTGGCCCAGGTGAGCCGCTGGATCATCCACCTGCCCACCACGCTGACCAGCCGAGAGACCGCCGCCGGCCTGGCCGCCGTACTCAAGACCTCCCTCGACCACGTCGACGCCATCGACTTCGGGGAGACCACCCTCAGCGAGGAGGACGCCCAGCACCTGCGCCACCGCGTCTGGTGCGACACCCGCCTGCCCGGCGGCCGGCGGTGCCGGCTGGGGGACCGGCATCCGGGCCCGTGCGGGACGGCGGGCGAGGGCTGATCGGCGTGCCGTCCGGAGGACGCCCGAGACCGAGGACCTGGCCGGTTTCACGCCTGCGCGGCCGTACACGACGGAAGCCGTCATCAACGCGCCCGGCGTGCACGTGGTCCTGGACGGCGGCGTCGTCCTCTACGTCGGTCGGACCGGGAACCTGCGCGACCGGCTACGCCAGCACCTGACCGGCAACCGGGACTCGTCGGTGCTGCACCAGCAGGTCGGCGCCGAGCTGGACCGGCGCGGGCCGGTGGCCACGGCTGCGGACATCGCCGACTGGCTGGGCGGGCGCGAGGTCCGCTGGCAGGAGACCGACAACCCGGAGGGTACGAAGGAAGCGCTGCTCCTGGCCCTGAAGCCCCGCTTCAACCGGCAGCTGCCCAAGCCCCGTTGACGGAGGATGGGCCGGCCGCACCGTGCTCAGCGGGAGAAGTACAACCGGATCCGGGCACCCGTCCCGCCGGGGGCGACGGCCACGTCGTCGGCCAGGCCCCAGGCCAGCCACATTCCCCGGCCGCCCTCCTGGGTCTTGCCGGGCGGGACGTAGCCGGTGGTCTCGTCGGGCAGCCCCGGACCCTGGTCGGCCACCTCGACGACCAGCCGGTCCGCCTCGGACCAGCAGGCCAGCTCGGCGGCGGCCGAGACGCGCAGGGCGTTGATCACCAACTCGTGGATGGCGAGGACGGCGTCGTCGGCCCGGGCCTCCCACGCGTCCGCCAGCCAGGCCTGGACGCCGTGGCGGGCCTCCCTGGGGTTGACCACCGACAGCACGGCGGCGTTGCGGGGACGCTCACCCCACGCCGGCTGGACCGAGCGGATGAACTGCTGCGGATCCTGGTACGCCGGGGTGGCGACCGGCGCGTCCCCGGCCCAGGCCAGCGGGTGGGTGCGGGCAACGGCCTCGAGGACCGTCGCGGGAAGCCGCTCGGCGTCGTGCAGGCACAGGCTGTAGTAGGGCAGCTCGGCGTAGCAGCGGTTGGCGACCGACTCGTACCGGCTCCACTTCCGGCCATCCTCCCGGCCCAGCCAGACCGGCTCCGCTACCAGGCGCCAGGTCGGCACCGAGGCGTGCAGCACCCGCAGGTCCCGGTCATAGGCTCGCAGGGTGTCGTGCCCGCCGCGCCACCAGTTCTCGGCGGCGGTGAACGCCGCCAGCCGGCTCACGTCGGCGCCCAGCTCGTCGGCGAGCAGCGTACGCACCCGATCGCCGGCGACGACCAGCACCGGCTCGCCCCGGGACAGCCCCTCGGCGACGAACGGCACCACCCGGTCGATGAGTTCCCGATCGGTGCGGAAGGTGAACCCCTCGTGCGCGAACGTGCTGCCGTCCCAGTCGCCGGTCGGGCGGATCCCGGTCATGCGGCCGCCCCCTGCGCGTCCAGCAGGTCGAACAGCTCGAGGCAGTGGGACACCGTCCGGCGCGGCCTGATCAGCCGCAGCCGCACTCCGGTCTGCGCCAGCAGCCGGACCGCCCGGGCCAGCATGCGGGCGCCCGCGGCGTCGAGGAACTCCAGGTCTGTCAGGTCGAGCACCACCTCACCGGGGGATCCGCCGGTGAGGTCGACCAGCGCGGGGAACACGTCGTCGACCAGATCGTGGTCCACCTCGCCGTGCAGCGCCGGGTCGGCGAACGTCCAGCAGACGTGGTCTCCGGGGTGCAGGCCTGTCGGCGAGTACCACCGCCGTAAGGCAGTCACGACGACCACGCTACCCGCGCGATTCGACGCCGGCCAGTGGATCATCCGGGGCGTGAGCTGGGCGCGCGCACCTCCGAAGCCGCCTCGAGGTGGCCGGCCATCACCGCCAGGATCCGTACGGTCTCCGCGTACTCCTCGGGGGTGAGGCCGCGCATCAGCAGCCGCCGCGTCTCGCCCACCCGTTCGGCCGCGGTCGCGTCGAACCGCTGGTCGATCAGGTTGTGCAGGTGCTTGAGCCAGTAGCCGATCGGCCGCTCGGTCCCGCTCACCGCGTCTCCTCCGTCGGACTCCCTGCCTACCGCACCGGCGCCACCTGCCCCCGTGTCAGGCGGCGCCGGCCGGGCAGCGGTCAGCGGTCGAGGAAGGCGAGCGTGACCGCCGCGAACAGCGGCGAGTCGGGCATGTTGTAGTGCGTCACCCCGGGCAGGATGGCCAGCGCGTGCCCACCGGCCGGCCGTCCCTCACCCATCCAGCCGCCGTCGCGCAGCCCGCCGTCGAGCAGCTTGAACACCTCGACGTAGTGGCTCGGCGGGGCCATGTCGGCGTCGCCGGCCACCACCATCGTCGGCACCCGCAGGCCGCGGACCTCCTCGGTGAAGTCGAAGTCGTTGGCCATCGCCGCGCCGATCTTGTCGAGCAGCCGGGGGAAGTCCTCCGGACGCGGCGCGACCCGCATGTACAGCTCGTACATCGGGGTGTCCTTGAGGAACTCGACGGCGGCGGCGCCCATCTGGCCCTGCTGCGCCCGCATCTCCGGGTAGATGGCGTCGCTGCGGATGTTGGCCGACGCGCTGACCACCCGGCCGACCTTCTCGGGGTGGCGGATGCCGACGTGCAGGGCGACGCCGCCGCCGAGGGAGAAGCCGACGACGTCGGGCTTGTCCAGGCCGAGGTGGTCGATGAGGGCGGCGATGTCGTCGGCCATCGTCGGGATGTCCAGCGGCCGGTCGATGTCGGCGGTGCGGCCGTGTCCTTGCAGGTCGGGGAGGATGACCTGGTGCTTGGCGGCCAGGGCGGGCAGGATCGCGCCGAACATCTCGCCGGAGCCGAGGCCGCCGTGCAGCAGGATCATCGGGCTGCCCTGCCCGTGCGTCTCGTAGTACAGGTGCAGGCCGTTGACGTCGGCGTACTCGCCGGTGACGGTGGCGGCGGTCTGCGCGGTGGTGCTCATGGTGGGTTCCTCCGGGTCGCGTCCTGTCATGTTGCTGGGTGGACCGGGCGGGTGCCGGGAACTCATCGGTGCCCGCGACACTTTTTCCGAGGGCCCCGGGTTGTCGGGGGTGCGGGTTAGGTTGTCGGCATGAGCGAGGTGGCGACCAGCACGTCCGTCGAGGAGCTCCTGGAGCCTTACCGGTCCGAGCTGACCGGCTACTGCTATCGGATGCTCGGCTCCGCGTTCGAGGCCGAGGACGCGGTGCAGGACACGTTCGTGCGTGCCTGGCGCAGCTTCGAGCGGTTCGAGGGCCGGTCTGCGTTGCGGACCTGGCTCTACCGGATCGCCACGAACGTCTGCCTGAGCATGCTGACCAGCGCCCAGCGCCGGGTCCGCCCGATGGACCTCGGTCCCGCCGGTTCCGGCGACGCGACCGACCCCGGCGAGCCGCGCCCGGACGAGATCTGGACGGGGCCGGCGCCCGACGACCGGGTTCTGCCCGAGCGCGCCGACCCCGCCGAGGTGATCGCTGGCCGGGAGTCGGTGCGGCTGGCGTTCGTGGCCGCGCTGCAACACCTGCCGCCCAGGCAGCGGGCCGTGCTGATCCTGCGGGAGGTGCTGGCCTGGTCGGCGCAGGAGGTCGCCGAGCTGCTCGACACCAGCGTCGCCAGCGTCAACAGCGCCCTGCAACGGGCCCGCGCCACCATCGCCGCCGCGGACACCGGCGGCGACGTCCGCCGGCCCCTCGACGAGGAGCAGCGGGCGCTGCTCGCCCGCTACGTGCGGGCCTTCGAGGCGTACGACCTGACGGCGTTGACCGCGCTGCTGCACGAGGACGCCACCCTGTCCATGCCGCCGCTGCCGCTGTGGCTGCGCGGCCCCGACGACATCGCCGCCTGGATGGCCGGCACCGGTCGCGGCTGCCGCGGCTCCCGGCTGGCGCCGACGCTGGCCAACGGTCAGCCGGCGTTCGCGCAGTACCGTCCCGACCCGGACGGCCCGGGTCACGTGCCGTGGGCGCTGATCGTCCTGGACATCTCAGCGGGCCGGATCGCCCGGCTCAACTACTTCCTCGACACCGACCACCTGTTCCCGCTCTTCGGCCTGCCCGACCGGCTCGAAGAGGGCACCGGCGAGGCCGAGCAGGCCGGCCAGCTCGCGCAGGCCGGTCCCGGCGCCGCTGACCGTCAGCCACCAGCCGTGCCGGCGGGCGGTCATCCGTAGCCGGGCCAGCGCCTCCACCACCACCAGGTCGGCATCGACCACCGCGGCCACGTCGCAGACGACCACCCCGGGCTCACGGCCGCGCAGCGCCTCCGCCAGGTCGGCGCAGAGGGCGGGAACGTCCGCCCGGGTCAGGGTCGCGCCGACGGCGAAGCAGAGCACGGAGGTGGCCACGCCGGTAGGACCGCCGGCAGCCGGAAAACTCACCGCTGCCGGTCCGGCGATCCGGTACGCCCCCTACTTCCCGTGCGGGTCGGCGGTGTTGAGCATCGCCACCACCTGGTCGTAGTCGCCGCGCGCCTCGCCGTGGCGGAGGAACTTCACCCGCTCCACCTGGATCTCCTTCGCGTCGGGTTGCGCCTCGATCAGCGCCACCACCTCGGCCACGAAGTCGTCCAGCGGCATCGCGAACTCGCTGTTCTCCTGCCCCGGCAGCAGCCCGGTACGCACCGCCGGCGGCACCAGCTCCACCACCTTCACGCCGGTGTCGGCCAGTTGCAGCCGGATCGACTCGCTGAGCATGTGGATGGCGGCCTTCGACGCGTTGTAGCTGGGGGTGGCGGCCAGCGGCGCGAACGCCAAACCCGAGGAGACCGTCATGATCGTGGCGTCCGGCCGGCTCCGCAGGTGCTCGACGAACGCGGCGATCAGCCGGATCGGGCCGAGCACGTTGGTGGTGATGATCGACTCGGCGGAGTCGAGGAACCCGGCCGGGTGGTGCCAGTCCTCGACGCGCATGATGCCGGCCATCGCCACCAGGACGTTCAGGTCCGGGTGCCGCTCCAGCACCTGGCGGGCGCCCGAGGCGATGCTCACCGGGTCGGCCGTGTCGATCTCCACGGTGTCGATCCCCGGATGGTCGGCGGCGATCTTCGCCAGCACGTCGGCCCGCCGGCCACCGAGGATGACGGTGTTGCCCCTGGCTTGCAGCTCCAGCGCGAGGGCCAGGCCGATCCCGCTCGTCGAGCCGGGGATGAAGATGGTGTTCCCGGAAATGTCCATGCCACCAGCCTGCCGCCAACCCGGTTCGCCGGTGCAGAGACCGCTCATCGGGGGATCCACGATCCCTGGTTGGGCCGCCGGACCGGCGGATACTGGGATCATGGACCGCGCAGCCCTGGCCGACTTCCTCCGCCGCCGCCGCGAAGGGCTGCAACCCTCCGACGTCGGGCTCGCCCCCGGTGCCCGCCGCCGCGCCCCCGGTCTGCGCCGCGAGGAGGTCGCCGCGCTCGCCGCCATGTCGACCGACTACTACACCCGCCTCGAACAGCGGCGCGGACCACAGCCCAGCCCGCAGATGCTCACCGCGCTGGCCCGGGCGCTGCGCCTCACCGGCGGGGAACGCGACTACCTGTTCCGGGTGGCCGGGCAGAACGCCCCGACCCCGGTCACCGCGGCCACCCACGTCGCCCCGGCGCTGCTGCGGGTGCTGGACCGCCTCGAGGACACCCCCGCGCTCATCCTGTCCAACCTCGGCGAGACGCTCGTGCAGAACCGGCTGTCCAAGGCCCTGCTCGGCGACCGGTCCCGGCACACCGGGCTGGCCCGCAGCGAGGCGTACCGGTGGTTCACCGAACCCGACGAACGGCTGCGCTACCCGCAGGACGACCGGGCCCGGCAGAGCCGCGCCCAGGTCGCCAACCTGCGGGCCGCGTACGGGACGATGGGCCCGTAGTCCCGCGCCGGCGAGCTGGTCCGCGCGTTGCAGAAGGCCAGCCCCGAATTCGCGGAGCTGTGGGAACGCCACGAGGTGGCCCAGCGCTTCGTCGACCACAAGACCATCGTCCACCCCGAGCTCGGCCCGATCGAGCTGGACTGCCAGGTGCTCTTCACCGAGGACCAGTCGCAGGCGTTGCTGGTGCTGACCGCTCCGCCACGCAGCGAGGCGGACGAGAAGCTGCGCCTGCTCGCCGTGCTCGGCCACGAACGTTTTCCCGCTGGGCGGCCCTGACCGGCCGGTGAATACTGCCGCGCATGGAGTTCCTGATCTACCACCGGGACCGGCCCGGCTCGGCGGCGCTATGTGACGAGCTGATCGAGGCGCACTGGGCCTACATGGACCGGTACGCCGAGCAGATGATCGCCCGCGGGCCGACCCTCGCCGACGACTTCGACACGCCTACCGGCAGCGTGCACATCCTCGACCTGCCCGATCCGGCCGCCGCCCGCGCGTTCGCCTTCGACGAACCCAACTACCAGGCCGGCGTCTACCGCGACGTGCTGATCCGCCGGTGGCGCAACACGCTGGGACGCACCATGTGGCAGTTTCCCGGCGGCCGGAACGGCGGCAGCCGCTACCTGGTGCTGGGGCTCGGCGCCGGGCCGGCGGCCGACCTGACCACGCCCGCCGACGCGGGGGAGTTGATCGCGTACGGGCCGCTGCTCTCCGACGACGGCGCCGGCTGGCTCGGCACCGCCGCCCTCGTCCGAGCGCCGGACCCCGACTCGGCGCGGGCCGTCCTCACCACCGGCCGGTACGCCGCCGTCGAGGTGCACAACTGGCAGTTCGGCGGCCGACCGGCCTGAGTCTCCCGCCCGCGCCCCTGCCGGCGAACGGCGGAACGCCCGGACACCCACCGTCACGGCGGGCATCCGGGCGCTCAACTTCCGTGCGGCCGGTGGTTAAGAAGGGGCCCCTGCTATACCGAATGCGTTAACAGGGGGCCCCTCCTTACACCTCAGCCGGGCTGGACGACGCCGTTCACCTTCAGGGTGTACGGGGCGTACTGCTGGACCTGCTCGGTCGGCTCGTCGTAGGCGACGATCGCGACCACCTTCGGGAACAGGAAGAGAAGCGCCCGCTGCGCCGGAGTCAACGTCACGCTCGACTTGCCGTCGAACTGGAGCTGCAGCGCGATGGAGTGCTTCTCGTCGAGGCCGACGAGCCGCAGGTTCCAGTTGTTCACCGCGACCGGCTTGATCTCGGTGGGCGAGTCGAACGGGGCGAGGCTGCTGCCGTCGCTGATCGTCGTCCCGCCGACGGTGATGTCGTCGATCAGCAGGCCACCCTCGTTGACGCCACCGTCGCTGACGTAGCGGAAGCCGAGCAGGACGCTCTTGCCGGCGTACGCGGACAGGTCGTAGGTGTGCGCCTCGAACCCGTCGGTGGTGCCGTTGAGCGCCGGGCCGAGCGGCCCGTCGACCGTCTTGTCACCGGGGATGGCGGTGTAGGTGGCGCCGCCGTCGGTGGAGACGGTGACGTACCCGTAGTCGAAGCCCGCCTCGGCGCCGTACTTGGCGACGAAGCGCAGCGTCGGGTCGGTCGTCGGCACGGTCACCGGGGTGACCGCGGTGGCGTCGGTGTTGTTGACGTTGCCGGAGAACAGCACCGGATTGCCGGGACGGTCCGGGTCGTCGTTGACGACGGTCCAGGCCAGCGGCTGCGCCGGCAGGGTCGTGGCGCCGGTGAAGGAGAGCGACCGCAGGTCACGGCCGCGCAGCACCGTGCCGTCGGCCTTCTGCAGCGGCACGTAGTCCGCCCCGTTCGGCGCCGCGCCCGGGGTGGCGTACGCCCGCGGGTTGGCCAGGTTGACCGTGGAGCGCAGGCTCGGGCTGGTCACCCGGCTCTTCGGCACACCGAGCATCACACCGCGGCGGTCCCCGACGACCTTGTCCACCAGGACCATGGTCTGGTAGTCGTGGATCACCTGGTACATGTTCTTGACGCCCTCGGCGGCCAGCAGCGCCTGCAGGCTGGCCAGACCCTGCCGCGCACCGTCACGGTGCAGGGCGGAGATGAAGTCCGTGCCGTAGCGGTCGTAGAGGAACTGCATGAACTCGTACGCGTTGCCGTAGTCGGCGAGCACCGCGTTCGGGTTCGGGCTCTCCCCCCACAGGGTCAGCGAGTTCTCCGGCCCACCGCAGTCACGCGGGTTGGTGTTGTACGGCGTCTGCACCGGCCCGAAGCCCTGGAAGCAGTACAGGTGGCTGTCCGCGCCCCGGTCGAACACGGTGGCGGTGGTGTCGACGTAGCCCACGAGCGACTGGGCGAAGTCGGACAGACCCTCGTTCATCCAGGTCGTCTCGAACGGGTCGGTGTACGAGTGCAGCAGGTGCTGGTACTCGTGGGCGAAGGTGCCCTCGTAGTTGCGCGGCCGGGCCGGGCGGCTGGTGCACAGGTCGTCGGTCGGCTCGTTCGGCGGGTTGGCGCCGGTGCGGTGCGCCCAGTCGAACGCGTCGATCGTCATCACGTTGCGGTCGAACAGCTCGTTGAGCTGCGAGGAGAAGAACCCGGCGATGTAGGTCGGGGCGGCCGGGAAGGTGTAGTAGTTGTCGTCGCGGACGTTGTCGACCAGGGTGACGGTCTTGCTGCCGCCGCCGGTGTAGTCGCCGCCGTTGCCGCTGGCGTCCGCCCCGAGCAGCGCGTTGCTGCCGTCGCGGTCCGGCGCGACGCTGAACGCCGCCGACTCCTTCGGGTACATGTTGTTGTCGAACTCGTTGACCAGGTCCGCCACCTGCGCGTCGGTGACCGTCGTCGAGTCCGGGATCTGGGCGCGGCAGTCACCGGCCGGGAAGGCGATGTCGTTGGCCACCCACACCTCGATGTGGTTGCCGACGCCCCGCAGGGTGTAGTCCTTGCGGTAGTACCGGCCCTGGAGGTCGTCGAGTCCCAGCCACTGCCGGACGGTGCCGACCGCCGGCGTCTCGGCCGCCGCGAGGCCCTTCGACCGGGCCTGCGCCCGCGGCTGGTAGCGGGTCGGGGTCTTGACCGGCTTGCCGTCGAGGGTGAAGTCCTTGCGGGTGAGTTCCCGGGTGTCGTCGGTCCGGGCCTGCTTAGCAGCGTCCGCAGTGGTGGGTGCGGCGGGTGCGGCCACCGCGGCGGATGCGTGCACGACGCTGAACAGAGGTAGAACGATGGAGATGGCTGCTGCACCGGCGAGGCGGCGACGTGCCATTGGCCCCCCTAAGGGAATCTGAAATGGATCGTCGGCGGGGTACCGATCGATCGTTGTGCCAATGACGTTCGTAGCCGGAGAAGTTGCCGTTGGCAACAGGTGCGCCACGACAATCTTCAGGTGGGGCCGACCGGGCCATCACCCATCCGACCGGTGGCCGCACCGGTCAGACGTTCGGAGAGAGCCGTCGCGGTGCGGTCGCCCGGGACCGGACGGTCGTGCGTCGCCGCTATGCCGGGGACGCCGCCAGGCTCGGCAGGAGTCCCACGGACGTCAGTCGTTCACATGCCGTCGCGATGTGATCCGCGGTGAACAGGCGGGCCTTGCGGCCACTCCATCCGGAGCAGCCGACCGGCGGCGAGAATGGCGGGCAGGTTGTCGATGTGGGTGAAGTGCATGATCCATGCCTGTGTGGCGGGGATGCGCACGACCGTCCTCAGTGGTGCGAAGGGGTGGTGAAGAGGTCACCTTATCTTCAACGTCACCCAGTCGCTACCCTCAGCGACGGCCATGAGCCCGGTCAGGCGCCCGGCGGCTCGTACGCCACCCGCAGCTGCATCACCTGGTCGACGTCCGCTGGCGTCATCAGCGGCGTGACCCGCAGGTCCAGCCCGCCGGCGGAGCGGATCGCCAGCGCGATGCTCACCGCCGTCTGCTGGTCCGGCAGGTCGCACAGCACGTACGAGTCGTGCTCCTCGAACGCGAAGTACAGCGCCTCCACCGACCCGCCCGCGTTCTCGATCATCGCGGTCACGATCTCGGCGCGTTTCGTCCCGCCGTCCTGCCGCAGCCCCTTGACGCCCTGGACGGTGTAGGTCGCCGTGAGCAGGAACTTCGCCACCTCGACACCCCCGATGTCCGACTCCACCGGCCCGCCTGCGCCGGCCGGACCAGGCCGCGGATACCCGCTCGGCCCGCCGCCACGCCTGGGGTGTCGGTGCCGGGCGGTAGGGTCCGCAGGCAGCCGACCGGGGAGGGGGAAGGGATGCTCGGGCTGGAGGTGCCGGCCGCCGTCGAGGCGGAGCGGGTGATCACCGCCGTGCTGGCCGACCTGCGCTCCGGTGACCACCGGGGCGTGGTGGTCGACTCCCCACCGGGCGCCGGCAAGTCCACCCTCGTGGTCCGGGCCGCCGTCGAGCTGGCCGCCGCCGGCGAGTCGCTGATCATCGTGGCGCAGACCAACGAACAGGTCGACGACCTCGTCGACCGGCTCGCCCGCAAGGCTCCCGAGCTGCGGATCGGTCGCCTCTCCGCCACCGAGTACAAGCCCTCCGCCCGGGTCCGCGGCCACGAGACGGTCCGGGTCGCGGCCAAGGTCACCGACCTCGCCGACTCGGCCGTCATCATCGGTACGGCCGCCAAGTGGGCCACCGTCGCGGACGGCGTCTGGCCGTGGGCGATCGTCGACGAGGCGTACCAGATGCGCTCGGACGCCCTGCTGCGCGTGGCCGGCAGGTTCGAACGGGCCCTGTTCGTGGGGGATCCCGGGCAGCTCGATCCGTTCTCCACCGTCGAGACCCTGCGCTGGACGGGCCTGACCTGGGATCCGATGCAGTCTGCGGTGGCCACCCTGCTGCGACACAACCCGCAGCTGCCGGTGCACCGGCTGCCCGTGTCGTGGCGGCTGCCCGCCACCGCCGCGCCGCTGGTGGCGGCCGCGTTCTACCCGTTCACCGGGTTCCGGGCCGGCACCCGGCCCGCCGACCGGGCCCTGACCCTCACCGAGCCCGGCGCAGGCGACCGGCTCGACGCGGCGGTGGAGGTGGCGGCCACGACGGGCTGGGCGCTCTACGAACTGCCGGCCCGGCAGACCATGCGTACCGATCCGGAGGCCGCGGCGACCTGCGCGGCGCTCGCGCTGCGGGTGCTGCGGCGCGGCGCCGTCGCCATCTCCGAGCAGGCGCCCGGCGGGGCGCCGGTCACCGCGGACCGGATCGCCGTCGGCGCAGCCCACCGCGACCAGGTCGCGGTGATCCGCGCCCGGCTCGGCGAGGAGGGCGCGGGCATCACCGTCGACACCGCCAACCGGCTCCAGGGCCGCGAGTACGACGTGACCATCGTGCTGCACCCGCTCTCCGGGCGGCGCGACGCCACCGCGTTCCACCTGGAGTCGGGGCGGCTCTGCGTGCTCACGTCGCGGCACCGGCACGCGTGCCTGGTGGTGGCCCGGGCGGGGATCGGGGAGCTGCTGGACGCGCACCCGTCGACGGAGACGGTGCACCTGGACGTGCCGGTGAAGTTCCCGGACGGCTGGGAGGCCAACCACGCCATGCTCGCCGCCTGGCACCGGGGTCATGCGGTGACGTCCATGGGCTGAGGGCTATACCCAACATCGACGGATGTGAGATCGTTGCTGCTCTGGGTAACTGCTCCAGTGCAGGGGGTAAGTGCTGTGGTCGTTGATGAGCCGGCGCCATGGACAGTCCAGAAGTTCGGCATGGACCTGACCCGCGAGCTACGTAACCGCATCCCGAACGCTTTGCACCGCGCAGTCGAGTTGGCCCAACATGCCCGCGAGGCGTCGGCCCTGGACACCGACCACGCGTTCGGGCCGACCCGGTGGAAGCAGCAGTACGAATCGCTGCACGAGCATCTTCGTGATCTGCCGGAGGTGACCGACGTGCACCCGCCGGGCACACAGGTCCGGGTCACCATCTGCTGCGGGCACCTACTACTGCCCTGGATGTACGGCAGGCGCAGCGGCGTCGACATGCGCAACGCCACGGGGCCACTCAAGAGTCAGTTGATCCGCGACCTGCTCGTGCTCTTCGGACCGAAGCCGGGTTACGACGAGCCCACCCTCCCCGACATGCCGCTCACCCCGGACGAGGCCCGGGACCGCACGCTCCTCCGGGAGGCCATCGAGCAGCTCACCCCTCAGCCAAAGGTGCTGCTCATCGGTTTCGCCTGCAACTCCGGCGAAGGGCTGCTCGGCGTGTCCTGGGGCGAGGCGGCTCTCGCCCAGGGCCGCAAGCTGGACTGGGGGCCGGTCGAGGAACTGTTTCAGCTCCGACCCGCACCCTCGGCGGCGCCCAGCCTCGGGTGAACCCGTGCTCACTGGCAATGGGCGGCGTGAGTCGCCCCGCCGGCTTGCCTTCGTGCCAGTGCGCCGCCTGACTCAACGGCAGCTCCGACGCAGAGCAACGCTGCGGTGGTGCCGCACAGCTCGACGTCGTCTGATCGGCGTCGGCCGGATGTGAGAAGGGAACCCTTCTATACCGGAGGCGTTAACAGGGGGCCCTTCCTTGCACCCTCGGCGCGTCCGACGGGCCGCGTCGGGGTTCGGCGCTTCAATGGCGGCATGGGGGACGTGGAAATCGAGCCGTGGAGCGAGGACGACCTGGAGCTGCTGCGGCAGCTCAACCAACCCTCGGTCCGCGCGTACACCGGAGGCACCGAGACCGACGACCAGGTGGTCGTCCGGCAGGGCCGTTACCTGCGCGGCCCGGTTCGCGGCGCCGGGCAGATGTTCGCGGTGGTGTTGCAGCCCGAGCGGGTGAAGGTCGGCAGCGTGGGCTACTGGCCGCGGGTCTGGCACGACCAGCCGGTCTACGAGATGGGCTGGGCGGTGCTCCCCGAGTTCCAGGGGCGGGGGATCGCCACCGCCGCCGTGCGGGCGGTGGTCGACGCGGCGCGGGCCCGGGGCGACCGGAGGTGGGCGCACGCGTACCCGTCGGTGGACAACCCGCCGTCGAACGCGGTCTGCCGCAAGGCCGGCTTCGAGCTGGTCGGCCCCACCGACTTCGAGTACCCGCCGGGGCAGCTGATGCGCTCCAACGACTGGCGCCTCGACCTGAAGGCGCCGGCGGACGGCTGACCCGGGTCGGATCAGGCTGCGGGCGTCGGGCCCCCTTCACCGAGGCCGGCGAGCTTGAGCCGCATGTCCGCCGGCACCCTGTCGCCCTTCGGGTCGAGGAGTTGCACGAGGTCGATCAGCGCCGCCTGGAGTTCGATCACCCGAGCGCTGCCCTGCTCGTCGTCCGCGTCGACGAAATCCACGTCGGCCCGCAGTCGCGCGAACCAGGCCGCGAACCGGGGATCGGTGTCGAGACGTTCGCAGAACGCGGCGTATCCGAGCACGCCACGGGTGGGGCCGGTCGGTTCGTCGGCGTACTCCTGCATCAGCTCGCCCACGGCCCGCTGCCCGCCCCGGTAGAGCTGGAAGGGGCCGGGCCGGTTGTGGGCCAGGATGCCGGTGATCCGGTTGAGCAGGGCGAGCAGCTCCCGGGTCAGGGGGACCGCCCCGATGTCGAGGAAGCGCTGCTCCCGACGCACGATCTCCACCCAGCCCAGATATTCGGCGATCGTGTAGACGGTGTGGTCGCGGGCGTACCGCTGCTCGGGCGAGTCGCCGTCGCCGAGCTGGCGGGGGAGGAAATTCGTGGTCATCACGTTGAACAGCCGTGACTGCAACGCGTACGCCGACCACAGCAGCGGCTCCCGGTAGCGGCGGAACAGATCCTCGGCCACCTCCTGCCGGCTGCGCCGGCGGCTCTGCTCCTGTAACCGGTGCTGCACCACCGCCGTGCGGTACGCCAGCAACGCGGTCACCATAACGCCGACGAGCGATACACCGGCCGACAGCACAGCGATCACGATTTCCGGAGCCACGGCTGCGATTCTGGCCGATCCACGTCGATCCCGCCGCCCCGCAGCTGATCACCGACGGGTCGGGCCGAGGGCTGCCGTCGACGATGGACGGTCGATACGGTGTGTCCCTGGTCGACCCGCGCGAGGTGGGTCGGGGAGGAGAACATCGATGAGGCGTACCGGACGCATCGCCATGGTGGCGGTGCTGGTGGCGGCGGCACTGGCCGGCCCGGCGAACCCGGCGCAGGCGGCCGACCCGGCACCGACGAAGATCTCCGCCTCCGGCTACCCGCTGACCACCACCCGCAGCTACGCCGATGCCGACCTGCTCGGCGGGGCGATCGGCGCGGACAAGAAGCGCGGCGTGGACTGGGTCCTGGCCAACGCCAACCGGTCGCTGGAGCCGCTGTCCTGCCAGACCGGCAGCGGCAAGGCGATGACCTACCTGGCCAGCCAGGGCACCGGCGAGTACGGCTTCTGCTGGGACGACACCGGCACCTCCACCGACGACCCGAGCAGCACCACCTGGATCCCGCAGGGCATCACCACCACCGCCGACGCCTACGGCAACTACACGTACGACGGCGTGCAGGCGGTGGCCACCACCTGGTACAGCACCGACGCCGGGCACGTGCGGGTGTCGCTCGCCCCGGCCGCCGGCTACCGCAGCGGCGCGAAGTACCGGCACCTGCTGCTGGTCGACCCCACCTCCGGCGGCAACTACACCGCCGTCGAGGACTGCCACGCCGGCGGCGCGATGTGGTACGGCACCATGCTCTACGTCGCCTGCACGGACCACGTGAAGCTGTTCAGCTGGGACCACCTGTGGAGCGCCGACACCACGTCGTACTGCGCGGACAAGGTCGGCCGGTACGACGACAACGGCACCGTCCGGTTCTGCGCCGACGGGTACGCGTACGTGATGGCGCAGGTCGGCCAGATCACCCCGGTCAACGCCAACGTCCGGTTCTCCTCGCTCGCCCTGGACCGGGGCTCCTCGCCGGACAGGATGGTGGTCACGGAGTACTCCACCAGCAACGGCGCGAAGATCTGGCGGTACAACCTGGACTACACCACCCGGCTGCCCGCCGTGACGGCCCCGTCGACCACCACCGGCGCCGCCGACGTCTGGTCGATGCCGTGGGACAAGGTGCAGGGCGCGGTGACCCACGGCGACAACTTCTGGTTCAACAGCAGCGGAGGCGCCGACTTCTACGGCAAGCTGCGCTACTGGAACAGCTCCACCGGCAACCCGGTCAAGACGTACACCGGGGCGCACGGCGCGGAGGCCATCTCGTACTGGGGCTGGGGTGACGGCGCCGGCGGCCAGCCGGACATGCTCTACACGCTCTCCGAGCATCCCGCTTACCGGGCGGTCATCGCGATCCGTCAGGGCGACTTCAACTGACCGGTGGCGCCGGCCGGCGGGTGGGTCCGCCGGCCGGCGCCCCCGCGGTCAGCCCGCCGTGTCCAGCCGGGCGCGCTGCTCGGCGGTGAGGTCCAGGTCCACCGCGGCGAGGCTCTCCTCAAGCTGCGCCACCGACGAGGCGCCCACCAGCGGGATCGACGGTACGTCCCCGCCCATCAGCCAGGCCAGCACCACCTGGTTGACCGTCGCCCCGGTCTCCGCCGCCACCGCCTCCAGCGCCGCCAGCCGGGCCGGGGTGCTCGGCAGGTCGTAGCCCTCACCCAGCCGCTCGGGCCGGACGTAACCACCCCTGATCAGCGGCGAGTACGCCACCAGGGTCAGCTGCGGTTCGGCCCGCAGGTAGCTGGCCAGGTCCGGCCCGACCCAGCCCACGTCGCCGTCCCGGTCCAGCTCGCTGGGCAGGTCGGGGCGGCGGGGCAGGTAACTGCGGTGGTACTGGAGCACCTCGTACCCGGGCAGGCCGGCCGCCGCCGCGATCGCCCGCGCCCGCTCCACCCGCCAGGCCCGGTGGTTGCTCGCGCCCAGCAGCCCGACGGTGCCCTCGGCGACCAGCTCGGCGAAGCCCTCCACGGTTTCCCGCAGCGTCACCGTGCGATCCTCGATGTGGGCGTAGAGCAGCGGCAACCGGTCCAGGCCCAACCGCTCCCGGCTGCGCTCCGCCGCCTCCCGGATCACCTTCGCCGACAGTCCCTCCGGGTTGTCGGTGTAGCTGGTGCCGGGGGCCAGCGGCCGGGCGCCCAGCTTGGTGGCGATCAGCACCTCGTCACCGACGCCCCGGCTGCGCCGCCACCGGCCCAGCAGCTCCTCGCTCTCCCCGCCCTGGCCGCCGTTGGTCCAGAACGCGTAGTTGTCGGACGTGTCGACGAAGGTGCCGCCCGCCTCGACGTAGCGGTCCAGGATCGCGTACGAGGTGTCCTCGTCGGTGACGGTGCCGAAGAGCATCGCGCCCAGGCTCAGCACGCTGACCTCCCGCCGGGTGGCGGCGTCGGTGCCGATCGTGCGGTATCTCATGGGTCCTCCCCGTTGGGTCGAGAGCCGACGCCGGCCAGCCTGGTTGCTGGAGTGCACTCGAGGTCAAGCCCTCACCAGGGCAGCACCCCGTAGTCGCCGCCCTCGTCCATCCGGAATCCCCAGAGCAGACCGGTCGGTCCGTCCGCCGGCAGGGTCGCCAGGTGCACGCTGACCTCGGCGCCCTCCTCGGCGGTACGGAAACCGGCGTGCGAGTTGAAGTCGGTGGCGCAGTACCCGGGGTTGGCCGCGTTGATCCTGATCGGGGTGTCCCGCAGCTCCTTGGCGTACATCGCGGTGATCATGTTCAGCGCGGTCTTCGACGACGGGTACGGCACGGAGGTGAGGCCGGCCAGGGCACCCTCGGGGTTGGTCATCGCCGCGATGGAGCCGACCTCGCTGGAGACGTTGACGATCCGGGCGGCGGGCGCGCGGCGCAGCAGTGGCAGGAACGCGTTGGTCACCGCGACGGGTCCGAACACGTTGGTCTCGTACACCTCGCGCATCGTGGCGAGGGTGGTCTCGCTGGGCAGCGCGGAACCGTCGGCCCGGACGATGCCCGCGTTGTTGACCAGCACGTCGAGGTGGTCGTACTCCTGCTCGACCAGCTTCGCCGCGGCGGCGACCGACGCCTCGTCGGTGACGTCCAGCGGCACGAAGCGGGCGTCCGCCCCGCCGGCGCGCAGCGTCCGTTCCGCCTCCCGGCCGCGGCCGGTGTCCCGGGCGCCGACCAGCACCGTCATCCCGAGCGCGCCCAGCTGTCGCGCGGTCGCGTACCCGATTCCCTTGTTGGCCCCGGTGACCAGGGCGATCGTCTTCGTCGTCATGCCCCGAGGGTGCCGGCGGCCCGGCTGCGGCGGGAGGGACCCGGCGAGGCTGGTACCGGCGGTACCACCCTGGACGGCCCGGATTGCGGCACCCTGGGGCCATGAGCACGCTTCGCCGCGACGAACTGGCGGGCTTCCTGCGGGCCCGCCGCGCCGGGTTGCGGCCCGCCGAGGTCGGCCTTCCCGATGGGGTACGCCGCCGCACGCCCGGCCTGCGCCGGCAGGAGGTCGCCCAGCTCGCCGGCATGTCCATCGACTACTACATCCGCCTGGAGCAGGGGCGCGGGCCGCACCCGTCCCGGCAGGTGCTCGCCGCCCTCGCCCGGGCGCTGCTGCTGACCCGCGACGAGCGGGCCTACCTGTTCCGGGTCGCCGGGGAGAGCCCACCCGACGCGACCGGCCCGTCCCGCCAGGTGCCGGCGGGGCTGCGGCACCTGCTGGACGCGATGACCGAGACGCCGGCGTTCCTGGTCGACGCCGCGTACGGGGTGCTGGCCTGGAACCGGCTGGCCGCCAGTTTCGTGGGGGACCTGTCGACGCTGCCGGCCGAGGAACGGAACATGGTCCGGCACATGTTCGGCGCGGCGGTGCCGGAGTCCCACTGGGACGACGCGGAGGTGCTGCGCTTCGCCCGGACGTCGGTGGCCGACCTGCGGGCCGCGTACGGTCGCTATCCGGCCGACCCGGCCATCGCCGCGCTGGTCACCGAGCTGCTCGGGACCTCACCGCGGTTCGCCGCGCTCTGGGCGCAGCACGAGGTGGGGGAGCGGCGCCCGACCGTCAAGCGGGTCGACCACCCCGAGTTGGGGCCGCTGGAGTTCGAGTGCCGGGTGCTGCACGTGCCGGAGACCGACCAGCGGCTGATCGTCTACGTCGCCGCGCCCGGCACCCCCAGCCGTGAGGTGTTCCGGCGGCTGGGGGCGCGGGCCGACGCCTGACCGGCGTTACGCCGGCACGTAGTCGAACGTGTCCGGGTTCGGGCCCTGCCGGCCGGCCTCGCCCTTGTTCAGACCGTTGATCCGCTCCATCGCGACGTCGTCCAGCTGGAAGTCGAAGATCGCGAAGTTCTCCTCGATCCGCTTCGGGGTGGTCGACTTCGGGAAGACGATGTCGCCGCGCTGCACGTGCCAGCGGAGCGTCACCTGGGCCGGGGTCCGGCCGACCTGCTCGGCGATGTCGACAATCGTCGGGTCGTCGAGCACCTTGCCCTGCGCGATCGGCGACCAGGCCTCGGTGGGGATGTTGTGCGCCTTGCCGTACGCGCGCACCTCCTCGTTGCCGAAGTACGGGTGCACCTCGATCTGGTTCACCGCGGGCACCACGTCGGCCTCGGCGGCCAACCGCTCCAGGTGCGCGACCTGGAAGTTCGACACACCGATCGACTTCACCCGGTCGTCGCTCTTGAACTCCTCCAGCACCTTCCAGGTGCTGACGAAGTCGCCGTCGTAGAGGGTGGGCAGCGGCCAGTGGATCAGGAACAGGTCGAGGTAGTCGAACTTCAACGCCGAGAGGGTCGACTCGAACGCCTTGCGGGCGTCGTCCGGGCGGTGGAACCCGTTGTTCAGCTTGCTGGTCACGAAGACGTCGCCGCGGTCCAGACCGGACTCACGGATCGCCTGGCCGACCTCGGCCTCGTTGCCGTACATCTCGGCGGTGTCGATGTGCCGGTAGCCGACGTCCAGGGCCGTGCGAACGGCCTGCACGGTGTCCTTGGGCTCGATCTGGAACACCCCGAAGCCCAGCTGCGGGATGGTGTTGCCGTCGTTGAGGCTGATGTCGGGAATCGGGTTCGCCATACCGGCTCTCTCTCCCATCGTCAGGGGCGCCCGATCAACTGTCGGGAGCGTTTCCACGCCCGGGTCGGGCGCCTGTCACGGCTGTTCTCCTACCCGCTCCGACCGGATCGTCACGGGCGGGTCGGGGTGATCTGGGACATCGGGCATGAACGCCGGCCTGCTGAGGCAGGTTGCGTGAGGCCAGGGCCAGCCCGATCCCGGCCGCGGATCGGGCCCGACCGGGCGACCCGGTTGGGCGGTCTGGCGCCGGTTGTCCGGATCGCGGGTGGTCGGTGGCACCCCGGGCGGTGGAATGGCGGCCGGGCCGAGGTCGTTACACCCTCTGGACGACCGCAGCAGCGCCCCGGCTGCCAGCACCGATGCCGTGACGGATCGGGTCGGGCCCCGGAATGATGTGGGGCCGGCGGTCGTTACACATGGTCCGCCGCCACGACGAGCCCTACGGGGGTTCGGGTGGCTGGCAGGAACCGGTGTGTGGGTCGCGATGAGCCCTCAGGGTCCGCGACCGCCCCCCAGACTTTCCCCTGGATCTCTTCGAGCGCCTGACGGTGCTTGCGCGTCGCCTGACCCCTATCGGGTGCCGCGCCAACCCCCGAATGGAGCTTCCCCATGAACTCGATGCTGCGTAAGAGTGTGCTGGGTATCGCTGGTCTGGCTTTCGCCGGTGGGATGGCCGCCGGTCCGCTCAATCACGCCGACACCACCCCCACCACCGCCCTGACCCCGGCCGCCGCCGTCCAGGCCGACAAGCCGGGCGTGGATGCCAAGGCGCTGATCCCGCACGGCGTGCAGGGCACCCAGTCGCACATCGACCTGAACGACGAGCAGACCGGCAACGCCAAGGCGATCATCGCCGCCACGAAGAAGGCCGGTCTCCCGGAGCGGGCCGCGGTGATCTCGATCGCGACGAGCCTGCAGGAGTCGAAGCTGGAGAACCTCGGCCACCTCGGCGACCGCAACGACCATGACTCGCTGGGTCTGTTCCAGCAGCGCCCGTCCTCGGGTTGGGGTTCGCCGGAGCAGATCACCGACCCCGCCTACTCCACCACCGCCTTCCTGAAGGGCCTCAAGCAGGTCGACGGGTGGCAGGACATGCCCCTGACCGATGCCGCGCAGACCGTGCAGGTCTCGGCCTACCCGGACGCCTACGCCCAGTGGGAGCAGCAGGCCGCCGACCTGGTCGCCCAGCACTGGAACAACTGACGCGTGAACGAACGCTGGCCGGCACCCTTGACGGGTGCCGGCCAGCGGCATGTCCCCGGTCAGAGACTCGCCGCACGCCGGGCCCCGGAAACGGCCCACGCGGGCGTACCCGGAAGATGCGCGACCGACGGACGGCAGCCCGACCACACGACGGGCTCGGGGGCGAGCGTCCCCGGCGCAGGGATCAAGCCTGACCGCCCGGAGCCGGGGACGCTCGCCCCCGAGCCCCCGACCGAAACACACGATCACCCCCAGATGGCCGCAGCCCACTCCGGATGATCGACGAACGGATTCCGGTTCCCCTGCCACCGCTCGTAGATCCGCTGGTTGCGCCGCTGCTCGAACGCGTCCGGCGGGTCGAGCCTGTTCCAGGACAGCAGCACCGAAAGCCGGCCCAGGTACGGCGCGGTGCCGTTGGTGACGGAGTCGTTCATCTCCAGGTCGGGCCAGCCGTCCTCACCCTCGTAGCGGACCGCCATATACATGATCATGCGAGCCACGTCGCCCTTGACGGCGTTGCGCGGTTCGAAGGAGTCCGCGTCGGTGTAGCAGCCGGGCGCCTCGGCCACCGCGCTGCCGCCGGCGTCGAAGTCCTTGTTGCCGCGCAGCGAGTTGACCGAGACGTCCTCGGGGCGCAGATGGTGCACGTCTGTGCCGGGGCCGGTGGTGGTGCCGAAGTCACCGTGCGACTTGGCCCAGACGTGCTCGCGGTTCCAGTCGTCCACGCCGCCGCCGTTGAGCGTCTTGCTCTGTGAGCGTCCGGTGTAGAGCAGGATGACGTTGTTGGCGTTGGCCGGGTCCTGGTCGGTGTCCTTGAGCGCCTCCCAGACCTGGTCGTAGCTGAGCTTCGTCTGGGTCCGGATGATCGCGTGCAGTGAGCTGCGCAGGGCGGTGCCGGTCTTGCCGACCGCCGTGGCGTAGTACGTCGAGTCGTACGGGCCGCTCGTCGAGGGCGCGGTGGGGGTGGGCGAGGGTGAGGTGCCGCCGCCGAGGCTCATCGCGGTGGGTGTCTTCAGGCCGCCGTGGCTGAAGTACGCGGTCAGCGTCCCGGTGGCGGTGACCTGCCTGCCGCGCAGCGTCGGGTTGGTGAGCAGGCCGAAGTCGGCCCGGTACGCGGTGGTGACCTGGAGGTAGAGCATCCGGGTGGTGCTGGTCTCGGCCGCGGTGTCGGCGATGGCGATCGCGGTGTCGGCGGTGTAGTTGCTCGTGATCACCGTGGTCGAGGCGGTCGGCTGGCCGATGACGTAGCCGGTGACCGTGGCGGTCCGGCCGTCCTGGGCGGCGAGGGCCTGCGCCACGGTCAGCGTGGTCGCCGCCGACGCCTGGCTGGCCACCGCGACGGGGGTGGTGACGGTGACGGCCAGCACGAACGCCGTGATCAGCCGCCCGGGTCGCGAGCGGGTGACGCTCTTCATATTCATGGATGGCGATGTTAGTCGGGTCGGGGTGAACTCCGGGAGATCACCGGGGCAACTCTTCGCCCTGCCCGGCCTCGAAGAGCACCGGCCACGGCCGCGCGGCGGACGCCAGCGGCGCCGGCCCGGGCGCCTCGGTGACGGCCAGGACCTCCGCCGCGAGCTGCGCGAACATCGGCGCCGCCGGATGCGCCGACCGGTCCGGCCAGGCCGCCGAGGTTCGCTTCACCAGCCGTACGCCGGCCAGCGGTCGCCAGGTCAGCCGGGGCTCCCGCCGGGCGAGGGTCTCCGGCTCGACGGCCACCCCGCCGCCGGCCAGCAGCAGCCCGAACAGGAACTCGGGGTTGCGCGCCGGCCGGACCCGTCCGGGGGTGAAGCCGTGTTCCCCGCACACCCGCAGCAGATGGTCGTGCCAGCCCGGCGCGGTCGCCCGGGGCGCGGTGACCAGGTCCAGCCCGGCCAGTCCGGCCAGGCTCACCTCGCGTTCGCGGGCCAGTGGTGACACCCGAGGCAGCAGTACGCCCAGCGGCACCTCCACCGCCGGGCCGAGGCGCAAGCCCGTGCCGTCCACCGGATGGTGCAGCAGCCCCACGTCGAGCCGTCCCTCGCCGAGCATCCGCACCTGCTCGGCGCTGGTCAGCTCGTGCAGGTCCACGTCGAGGCCGGGGGCCCGCGCGGTGAGCCGATCCAGCAGCGTCCGTAGGGTCACCGCCGGGGTCTCCGGCGGTACGCCCGCCCGGAGCACCCCCAGCCGACCGTCGCGTACCTGCCGGATCAGGTTGCGCAGCCGGCGTTCGGCGGCGAGCAGCTCGTCGGCCTCGCCGAGCAGGAGCTGTCCCGCGGTGGTCAGCCGCACCTGCCGGCGGGACCTGTCGAACAGCTCGACTCCCAGTTCCCGCTCCAGTCGTTGGATCGACTGGCTCAGCGGAGGCTGCGCCATGCCCAGGCATTCGGCGGCCCGCCCGAAGTGCAGCTCCCGGGCCACCGCCACGAAGTGCCCCAGGTGCCGCAGCAGATCCACCCCCCGACCCTACGGCGGGCCGGGATTAGCGTGAGGCCATGGACGTCGGGGAGCGGGTCGAGGAGATCTACGGGCGGGCGGGGATCAGCGGGGCCCTGCACGTGGTGGACGTCGACGCGCCGGCGCGGGAGGTCGCCGTCCGGGCCGACCAGCAGATCGTCATCGCGTCCGTGTTCAAGATCCTGCTGGTGCTGGAGTTCGCCCGGCAGGCCGTCGCCGGGCAGCTCGACCCGACCGAACGGGTGCTGGTGCGGGCCGTGGACCGGCTCGGCGGTTGGGGTGTGGCCGGTTGCGCCGACGACGTCGAGATCTCCCTGCGTGACCTCGCGTACTTCACCATGTCGGTCAGTGACAACACCGCCGCCGACCTGCTGCTGCGCCGGGTCGGGTCGGACGTGCCGGCGATGCTCGCCGCGGAGCTGGGGCTGCCCCGGACCCGGATCGTGGGTGGCCCCCGGCAACTGGTCGAGGTGATGCTCGCCGACGTGGGCGCCCGTGACGAGGCCGAGTTCGCCCGGATCTTCCCCACCCTCGACGCCGACCGGGTGCGTGCCATGCGGGTGTTCGACCCGGAGTGCGCCACGTCCAGCACCGCCCGGGAGATCACCCGACTGCTCGGGCTGATCTGGCGCGACGAGGCCGGGCCGCCGGCTGCCTGCGCGATGGTCCGCGAGCTGATGGGCCGTCAGCTGTTCTGGACCCGGCTCGCCGCCGCCTTCCCGCCCGGCGTCCGGGTCGCCGGCAAGACCGGCAATCTGCCCGGCCTGCACCTGGAGGCCGGCGTCGCCGAGTACCCGGACGGTCGCCGGTACGCGATCCTGGTGCACGCCCGCACCGAGCGGCTGAGCGTGCGGCGCATCGACGTGGACCTGGCGATGGGGACGGCGGCCCGGGTCGCGGTGGAGTCACTGCGCTGAATCAGCGCCGGTCCGGCGGGCGGGGCACCCTGCGTGACCTGCGGTGATATCCGGTCCGATATCGACCGTGCCACTGATCGATCTTGGACATGGTCGGCGGGCCGGTGGTGGGGTGGACGCACCGATCACCCAACCAACCGGGGGAGGACCCACCATGCTCGAAAACCGGCCGTACGGCCGTCGCCGTCTCCTGCGCGACGCCGCGCTCGGCGCCGCCGCCGTCTCGACCGCCGGCCTCGGCGCCACCGCCGCGTCCACACCGGCGCAGGCCGCGCCGCCGGCCGGCGCCACCCCTCGCCGCTCCGGCGCGGTCAGCTTCCGCTGGTGGGGTACGTCCGGCTGGCGCATCGACATCGGCGACCGGACCGTCCTGATCGACCCGTACCTGAGCCGCTACGACACCGGGCTGTTCACGGGTGCGTTCCACCAGGACGCGCCGTTGAGGGTGGCCACCGACGTGATCGACCCGCTGGTCGACCGGGCCGAGAACATCTTCGTCACGCACACCCACTGGGATCACTTCAACGACGTGCCGTACATCGCCGGGCGCACCGGTGCCCGGGTCTTCGGCACCCTGACCGCCTACCACCTGGGGTTGTCCTACGGGCTGCCGGTCGGGAAGCTCGCCCCGGTCAGGGGCGGGGAGGTGCTCGACTTCGGTGACTACACCGTCGAGGTGGTGGACACGCTGCACAGCCGCAACAGCTCCTGGTCGATGGCCTTCCCCGGCGTACGGGTCACCCCGCCGCCGAGGCCGGAGAAGATCTCCGACCTGCCCGAGGGGGACACCCTGGCCTTCCAGCTCCGGGTGGACGGCGGCCCGTCGGTGTTCTTCATGGGGGCGAGCGACCTCAACGAGCGCAACCTGACCGGGCTGGCCCCGGACGTGGCGATGGTCGCCACGGCGGCCACCACCTCGACCGCCGACTACGTGCCGCGGCTGATGGCGGCGCTGGACCATCCGAAGGTCGTGGTGCCGGTGCACTGGGACAACTTCGAGACCTCGTTGACCAACCCGCCGCGGGTGGAACCGAACGACCGCAGGCGCCTGGACGCACTGATCGAGGAGGTGCGGCGGGTTTCGCCGCGCAGCCGGGTGCTGCTGCCGGAGTACCACACCGCGTACCACTTCTGAGTGGCCCGGGAGCGGGGCCGGCCGGGCCGGCCCCGCGCGCGCTCAGCCGGCGGCCAGCTCCGCCAGCGTCCGTACGCTCTTCCAGTTGCGGGTGGTGCCCACCACGCCCAGCTGCTTCTCCAGGTGGGCGTTGGTGAACTTCGACCGGCCGTACCCGCCGTCGGGGAAGTGCTGGTAGACCTCCCGGCCGGCGATGGTGAACTCCACGTTCTCGGTGCCGGGCACGGCCAGCGCCGCCGCCTTCGCCTTCGCCGGCTGCTCCGCGAGGAACGCCACCAACAGCCGGGTCGGGTCGTCCTGGTCCGGGTACGGGTTGACCTCGACCACGGCCGTCAGCTCCGCGGCGGTACGGATCAGCACCGGCACGGTCAGTCCGAGCTGGTCGGCGATCGCCTTCTCGATGCCCCGGGCCAGCTTCGCCGGGTCGCGGGTCGGGCTGGCGAGGATCACGTTGCCGGACTGGAGGTGGGTCCTCACGTCCTCGTGTCCGAGGTCGGTGACCACCCGGCGCAGGTCGGCCATGGCGATCCGGGTGCTGGCGCCGACGTTGATCCCGCGCAGCAGGGCGACGTACCTGTCCATGCCGCCCAGCCTAGGCAGCCTTCCGCCGCCTTGCGCGCGGCCCACGCCGGTTCGCCGGCCGGTCGCGCCGGCCCCGACCGGCTACCGTCGTGGGCATGCGCGCTCACCCGCGGTACGCCACCGGCCTGGCCCTCGCCGGACTCGCCGCCGTCTGGTGGGCGGTCGGCGTGACCGAGCTGCAACCGCTGACCGAACCGCTCGGCCCGTGGTCGGAGCGGCTGCTCGGCGGCCACCCCTACTGGGCCCGGGAGCTGCGGTTCAGCACGATCTTCCTGGCCGCCCTGGCGCTGGTGCTGGCCGCCGGCGGGGACCATCGGTGGAGCCGGGCCGCCGTGCTGCTGGGCGGGGTATGGGTGGCCGCCGACATCGTCGTCGACCGGGTCGACCCGCAGGGCGTTCCGGCGACCGTGCTGCTGGTGGGCGCGGCGTGGGCGGGGACCGCGCTGGTCGTACTCCTGGGTGGGCGGAGGTGGGGGCGGCCCGGCGCGGTCGGCGGCTGGCGGGAGCGGCGGACCCTGACCGGCGCCGCCTGCGTGGCGGCGGTCCTGCTGGCCACCGTGGCCTGGCTGACCGCGCCGACCGGCCGGGAGCAGGCGCTGGACCCGGCGGCGTACGGCACCGGGGTGCTGGCCCTGGCCGTGACCCTGGGCTGCGCGCTCGCCGCCGCCCCCGCCGCCGGTCGGGCCCGCACCGGGATCGCGGCCGGTGCGGGCGTGGTCGCGCTGGTCCTGCTCTGGCTGGCCCGCACCCGGGTCTACGATCCGGGAGAGGTCCAGTTCGGACAGGGTGAGGCGCCGGACCGGCCGCTGATCGCCCTGGTCCTCGCTTTTCTGGCCCTGGCGGTCGTGCCGCTGCTGGCCTGGGACTGGCCGGGCGGTCGGCCGCACTGGCGATGGCACCTGCTGGCCGCCGGCGGCGTGCTGCTCGGCCTGCCCGCGGTGGCCGGGCTGGCCGGTGCCGCGGTCAGCGGACTGAGGCTGGGGGCGCTGGCCACCGCGCTGGCCGGCAACGTGGTGGTCAGCGGCCCGGACGGCACCGGTGACGTGCTCTTCTCCGTCGTCGGGCTGCTCACCGGACTGGTCCTCGCGCTGCTGCTGGCCTGGCCGAACGCCCTCGGCTACCGCCCGCCCGCCGGGGCTGCTGCGCCGGCGGGACCCACCGGCCCGCCACCGTCGACCGACGCCCTCGGGTGACCCTGGTGGATGTGGCTCACCACGCCGACCGGCGGCGGTAGCCGGCGACCACCACCAGCGCCGCGCCGAACGCCAGGGCGGCCCCGCCGGTGCCGGTGAGCAGGTGCAGCGACGTGATCGACGGGCCGGTACGCGGCAACTGCGGCCGGCCATGCCCGCCCCACTGGCCGTAGGCGCCGCCGGGACCGGTGCCCTGGCCGTACGCGGCACCCGGGCCGGTGCCCTGGCCGTACGCCTCGCCGGGGCTGGTGCCCTGGCCGATCTCGTCCGGTTCGGCCGTGCCGCGGCCGGGGCCCCGGGTCGCCCCGTCGGGGCGCATCGGGTCCACCTGGTCCGGGTCGACCGGCTGGCTGCTCTCCACCAGTTCGGTGAGCGCCGGTACGGCGTTCTGGCCGGCCTCCTCGGGGGCGGCGACGGCGGCCGGCGGGTTGGTCAGGGACAGGCACAGGCCGACGGTCGCGGCGGCCAGGTACAGGGTGCGGTTGCGGTTCGGGTTCATCAGCGGGTTCCTCGGACGGGGGACGACGTGGTCCCCACCATTCAAGAAGTTTCGCGTCGATTGTCCCTTTCGTTCCAGGGAATCGGTCGGGTCGTTCACCCGATCGGGTTGCCCGGTCGACCCGTCACTGGGCGACCGGCAGCACCACCTCGTTGCGGCGCAGGAACCACGGCTTCCACGGCGGGTCGAAGCGGGCGTAGCGCACCGCGCCGGTGGGGCTCAGGCCGGCGGCGGTGACCGCCCGCCCCAACGCCCGGGCCTGCTCGTCGAACCGCCGGGCCGACCAGCGGCCGGAGAACCGGGCCGCCGCGGCGAGCAGCTCGGGCACCTCGCGGACGGTGATCCGCGGGTCCTCCGGCTCGGGTGCGGTCGCGGCGGTCAGCTCGGCCGGCAGCACGAACCGCACCAGCCAGCAGTCGGGTTGGTCGCCCTCCTCCTGCACCACCGGGGCGGTCATCGCGATCTTCTCGGAGCCGCCGGGCTCCTGGACCACCGGGGCGGTCATCGCGATCGACCGGCGGGACCGGTTGGCGCCCCCGATGTAGCCGGCGAGCGGCCGGAACGCCTCGTTGCCGGCCTGCTCGAACGCGCCCTGCACCCGGACCTCGGCCACCAGGTGCGCCGGGTAGCGGCGCAGCTCGAATCCGGGGTGCTGGGTGAGCACCTGGTACGGCTGCTGTTCGGTCATCGGCATGCTCCCGGGCGTTCGGTCCTGGCTCCTGACGCTACCGCCCGCCGGGGGATTCCTCGCCGGGAAGCCGAAGCCACGACGACGACGGCCACGGCGAACCCTGCACCAGTCGCCGGCACCGGCGCGCAGCCCGGCGGGGGTGGTCAGCGCCGAGCCGGTGCCGGTGGCCGGGCAGCCGGGTCACCGCGTGCCCGGCTGCCCGGCGCACGGCTCAGGAGACCTCGCGCCGCAGCGCGCGCCACAGGCCGGCGGCGAGCGGCACGGCCACCCACACCAGCAGTGACACCGCCAGCCGACCCCACTGCAGGGCGGTCACCTCGCTGGTCACCAGCGGTTGCATGGTGGACGAGGTGTCCAGCCAGCGCGCCGGCTCGCGCAGTGCCCTGATCAGACCGGACAGGATGGTCCACACCGTCGGCAGCAGCAGGTAGGTCACGATCGCCAGCGGCGTGTTGAGCAACAGCAGGCCGAACCCGGCCCCCATCAGCACGCTGGCGATCTGGAACACCGCCGCGTGCGGCACGCTCGCCCACTCGAGGTCCCAACCGCCGGCCCCGCCGGTGGCGCGGGCGAGGAGCGTGAAGACGGCGGCCACCGCCAGGCTGACCAGCACGGAGGCCAGCGCGGCCAGCAGCACCGCGCCGAGCTTGGCCAGGATCACCCGTTCCCGCCGGGGGGTGAGCGTGAAGGTGGTCAGCGCGGTGCGCTGCGACCACTCCGCGGTGATCGACAGGATGCCGAGCACCGGCAGCAGCAGCGAGATCGGCAGCAGCGAGGGGTCGAAGAAGTTCTGGAAGGTCTGCTGGACGTCGTCCAGCACGAACAGCTGCACCACGGCGAGGGCCACCGCGATCAGGCCGATGGTGATCAGCAGCCAGCGGCCCGCCCGGGTGTCGACGAGCTTGCGCAGCTCCACCCCGGTCAGCCGGGCCAGGGACGGCGCCGTCACCGGGCTCGGGGTCACGACCCTGGGTTCGGTGGTGGTGGTCATCGGACGGCCTCCTTGGTCGACGCGCCGGCGGTGAGGGTGAGGAACAGCTGCTCGAGACCGCCGCTGCCGGCGGGTCGCAGCTCGGTGAGGACCAGACCGGCGTCCGCGGCGGCCTGCCCGACCGCGCCGGCCTCGGCGCGGACCACGAAACCGCCGTCGGTTCCGGCGGTGGCGTCCAGGCCGGCCCGGTCCAGGGTCAGCCGCAGCGCGTGCTGGTCGCGGGCCCGGACCAGGGTGCCGGTGCCGGCGAGCAGCTCGTCCTTGCCGCCCTGGGCGACGATCCGGCCGCCACCGATCACCACCAGCCGGTCGGCGACCGCTTCGACCTCGCGCAGCAGGTGCGAGGAGAGCAGCACGGTGCCGCCCCGGTCGGCGAAGTCGCGCAGCAGGCCGCGCATCCAGTAGATGCCCTCCGGGTCGAGGCCGTTGGCCGGCTCGTCGAGGATCAGCACCCGGGGATCGCCCAGCAGCGCCAGCGCCAGGCCGAGCCGCTGCCGCATCCCCAACGAGTACGCCCCGACCCGCCGCCTGGCGGCCACCGCGTTCAACCCGACCAGGTCGAGCACCGCGGCCACCCGGTCGGAGTCGACGCCCTGGGTGCGGGCGGCCAGGGTCAGCGCCTCCCGCCCGGTCCGGCCGGCGTGCTGCGCCGAGGCGTCGAGCAGTACGCCGATCTCCCGACCGGGATTGGGCAGCTGGCGGAAGGGCCGGCCGGCGACGGTGGCGGTGCCCGAGGTGGGCGGGGTGAGCCCGCAGATCATCCGCATGGTGGTGGATTTGCCGGCGCCGTTCGGGCCGAGGAAGCCGGTGACGGTGCCCGGTTCGCACCGGAAGGAGACGTCTTCGACGACGGCGTGCGGGCCGTACCGCTTGGTGAGGTGGTCGACTGCGATCATGGGAACGAGCCTGCCGGGGCCACCCGGCCATCCGCTGCGGCCGGCGGTCGAGAGCCGGGCCGACCTTGGTAGGCCCGTCGCGTCGACTTTCGTAGCTGGGAGCGCGCGGAACGGGTTCCTACCATGGGTGGGTGACCAGTGCCGCCGTACCCGACCACCCCTGGCTGCTGCCGGGCGCCCTGAGCCGCGGCGCGGCCGTGGCCCGGCGGACGCCGCGGGACTGGTTCGTCGACGTGCTCTGCTTCCTGCTGGCCCTGGGCTGGGCGGTGCTCGCCTGGCGCGACTCGGTACGGCCGGAGCCGGATTTCGCGCTGAACGCCGGCCCGGCGTGGCTCAACGAGGTCGACTTCCTGCTCAGCCTGCTGCTCTGCGCGGCGCTGTGGTTCCGCCGGCGCTGGCCGGTCGGGCTCGCCCTGGTCAGCCTGCCGCTCGCGTTCTTCTCGGTCAGCTCGGCGGCGGCCCTGATGATCATCCTGTTCACGGTGACCGTGCACCGGCCGCTGCCGGTGGCCGCGTCGATGATCGGGCTGAGCCTGCTCACCGTGCCGGTCTACGCCCGGCTGCGCCCCGACCCGACCCTGCCGCTCTGGCAGAACCTGGCCTGGACGGCGGTGTTCACCTTCGCGGTGCTGGCCTGGGGGATGTTCGTGCGGGCCCGCCGGCAGCTGGTGGCGTCGCTGCGCGAACGCGCCGAACGCGCCGAGGCCGAGCAGCAGCTGCGGCTCGCGCAGGCCCGGCAGCTGGAGCGCACCCGGATCGCCCGGGAGATGCACGACGTGCTGGCCCACCGGATCTCGCTGCTCAGCCTGCACGCCGGGGCGCTGGAGTTCCGGCCCGACGCGCCACCGGCGGAGGTCGCGAAGGCGGCCGGGGTGATCCGGGCCAGCGCGCACGCCGCGCTGCAGGACCTGCGCGAGGTGATCGGGGTGTTGCGCGCCGAACCGGCCGCGGCGGACAGCGGCGCGCCGGAGCGGCCGCAGCCCACCCTGGCCGACGTGCCGGCGCTGATCGACGAGTCCCGGGCCGCCGGAGTGCGGGTCGGGCTGGCCGAACGGGTCACCGCGGCGGCGACGCTGCCGGCGGGGGTCGGGCGCAGCGCGTACCGGATCGTGCAGGAAGGGCTGACCAACGCCCGCAAGCACGCGCCGGGAGCGGTGGTGCAGGTGCGGCTCGACGGGCGGCCCGGCGACGGGCTGACCGTGGAGATCCGCAACCCCTGGCCGGCCGGTGCGAGCGCCGCGACCACCCTGCCGGGGGCCGGCACCGGCCTGGTCGGCATCGCCGAACGGGTCACCCTGGCCGGCGGCCGGCTGGAGCACGGCCGGGACGCCACCGGCTCGTTCCGGCTGGCGGCGTGGCTGCCGTGGCCGGCATGAGCGGCGACACCGGGCCGGTCCGGGTGCTGATCGTCGACGACGACCCGCTGGTCCGGGCCGGCCTGTCGATGATCCTCGGCGGGGCGCCGGAGCTGGTCGTGGTGGGCGAGGCGGCGGACGGGTCGGAGGTGCCCGCCGCGGTCGCCGCCCATGCCCCGCACGTGGTGCTGATGGACATCCGGATGCCGCGGGTCGACGGTCTCACCGCCACCGAGGCGCTGCGATCGTCGCCCGCCCCGCCCGAGGTGCTGGTGCTGACCACCTTCGACGCGGACGACCAGGTCCTGCGGGCGCTCCGGGCCGGGGCCGCCGGTTTCCTGCTCAAGGACACGCCGCCCGCGGAGATCGTCCAGGCGATCCGGAGGGTGGCCGCGGGGGAGGCCGCGCTGTCACCCACGGTGACCCGGCAGCTGATCAGTCACGTCACCACCGGGCCGACCCCGGGTCCGGACCCGCGCCGGGAGCGTGCGCTGCGGCTGCTGGCCGCGCTGACCGAGCGGGAACGGGACGTCGCGGTCGCGCTCGGGCAGGGCCGGACGAACGCGGAGATCTCCGCGGAGCTGTTCATGAGCGTGGCCACCGTGAAGGCGTACGTCTCCCGGCTGCTGACCAAGCTCGACCTGAACAACCGGGTGCAGGTGGCGTTGCTGGTGCACGACGCGGGTCTGGTCTGAGCCGGTCCGTCACGGGCCGGATTGAACCGCCGACCGTCACGGTCCGTACCACTGGCCGAGGATGCGGGACGGCGGGTCAGCCGTCACCGCTGCCGAGCTGCGGGAGGCCTGCCGTGCGAGTTGGTGAGCAGTCTACGGATCCCATCGACCTGATCCTGGGTGAGGTGCCGGTGCCGGCGCCGCTGACCCCCGAGGACGTCCGGCTGGCGGTGCGGGCGGTGGTCGTGCACGCCGCCGAGGAGTGGCCGAACGGGCCGCTCTGCCGCAACGACGGCGCCGCCTACCCGTGCCGCCTGCACCGCTGGGGCCGGCGGGTGCTGGAGAACCACGGGCTCAACGAGCGTCAGATCGAGGCGCTGATCCGGCACGGCAACCCGTTCGTGCACGTACCCTTCCCGTTCGTCCTCACCGGTCCGGCGCCCGTGCGCACGGACCGTCCCGTTCCCCCCAGCCTGCGCGGCCAGGCCGGCCGGGGCGCCGCACCAGGGGTGCGGCCCGCCATCCGGCCCGGCGGTCCCGGACGGCCGGTGGCGCCCCCCGCCACCACGCCGCGCTGGCCCCGGGCGAGCTGACGACCGCGCCGGATCGCGCCGCAGCGGCAACCTCGGGGGTACGCCCGAGAGCTCGCCCGGGCCGACGCCGGCCCGACCCGGGAGCCCCCACCCCGGGCCGGGCCGGCGTCCCCGGTTCACCTGCCGCGGATGCCGCACCGCGACGCCGACCAGCTGGTCGTGTTCGAGGAACGGTCGGCGTCGTTCTCCCGACGGGAGTCGACGTGCACGTGGTCGTCGTGGTTCGGGTAGCCGGGGCCGTAGAGCCCGCTGAAGCCGTGGTTGCGGGCCTCCCGCGCGATCCGGCAGAGCGACGCGCCGCGGGAGGTCACGTCGGCGGCGTTGCCGTAGAGGTGCTGGCTGTCCCGGACGCCTCCGGTCCGGCCGTTGCAGGACGTGCTGCGGAAGCCGCTGATCACCCGCAGCGGCTGGTCGCCCAGGCTGCGGCGCAGCGCCTCCAGCTTCCACATGGTGCGCAGGGCGTTGGCCCGGGTGCGGGCGGTGGAGACCGGCCCGCCGTCGAAGCCGCTGCCGCCGCAGCCGTCGTCCAGCTCGCCGTAGGCGAAGTGCCGCGGCGTGCAGTCGTCGTCCTGGAGCTCGTAGAGCTTGCCGAACGTCCGCGGTCCGGCGATCCCGTCGACCCGCAGGCCGTACGCGGCCTGGAACCGCCGGACGGCGGCGACGGTCGTCGGCCCGTACCGGCCGTTGGTCTCCACGACGTTCCGGTAGCCCGCCCAGCCGGCGACCCGGATCTGGAGCTGACGGACGTCGTCGCCGGATCGCCCCTGCGACAGGGTGCGTTTCCAGGTGTAGCAGCCGTCCGCGTGGGCGGCCGGCGCCCCGACCACGGTGGCGATCGCGGCCCCCGGCAGGGCCAGGGCGAACGCGACGGCGACACGCTTGCAGATGCTGACGCGCACAGGAGTCCTCCTGGACGAAAGAGCGTGGACGGGGTGTCGGGCGGCCTGGACCGGCCTGTCCCGTCCCTCCACCATCGCAAGCACTTCGCGTCGTTGGCGGCGAATACCGGAATAGTCCTCATAATCTGCGGTTCCGGGGCGTTCGCCGGCAATTGCCGCCCTACGCCGGCCCGTCGGCGCCCCGGAGTAACCTCACCGGCGGGCCCACGGACGCGCGGAGGTGACGGTGGCTCGGGGAGGCGTCTTCTGCGTCGAGGGCCAGTGGCACCGCGACCTCAACGAACGCGGCTCGGTGCTGCCCACCCTCGAACTGCTGGAACGCCTCGGCCGGATCCGGTTCATCCACAAGGACGCCGCCACCCGCGACGAGCTCTTCTACTTCCTCGACCGGTGGCTGCTCAAGCAGTACGCCGACTACCGGGTCGGGTTCTTCGCCATGCACGGCGAGCCCAGCCGGCTCTGCCTCACCGACTGGGACTCCGTCGACCTGACCGACGTCGCCGAGCGGATGGCCGGCCGCTGCGACGGCCGCCGGCTCTACTTCGGCAGCTGCTCGGTGCTGCGCGCCCCCGACGCGGTGCTGCGCGACTTCCTCGACGTCACCGGCGCCGCGCTGATCTGCGGCTTCACCCGCGAGGTCGACTGGGTGGAGTCCGCGGCCTTCGAGACCGTGCTGCTCGACGTGCTCGCCAACGGCCAGCGGCACAACGCCGCCGAGCTGCGGATGGGCTCGGCGCACTGGGCGCCGCTCGCGTCGTACCTCGGCTTCCGGGTGATCTACGCCAACGGCCGGGCCTGGCGGCCCACCGTGCGCCCGCGGGTGCCGGCCCAGCCGACCGCGCGCCGCGCCGCCGGCCGCCCACGCTGACCGCCCTCGGCGCGGCGGCTCCCCGCCCGGCCTGGTAGAACCGGTGGCATGGCACGCAGCATCGCGACCAACACCAAGGTCGACCGGGACGCCCTCACCGAGTTCCTCCGCCCCCGGCACAAGGTCATCCTGATGACCACCCGCGCCGACGGCCGCCCCCAGTCCTCGCCGGTCTCCTGCGGCGTGGACGCCGAGGGCCGGCTGGTGATCTCCACCTACCCGGAGCGGGCCAAGGTGACCAACATCCGGCGCAACCCGCAGGTCTCGGCGTGCGTGCTCTCCGACGACTGGAACGGCCCCTGGGTGCAGGTCGACGGCACCGCCGAGGTGCTCGACCTGCCCGACGCCCTGGACCCGCTGGTCGAGTACTTCCGCAGCATCTCCGGCGAGCACCCCGACTGGGACGAGTACCGGGCGGCCATGGTCCGGCAGGGCAAGTCGCTGATCCGGGTCACCGTGGAGAACTGGGGGCCGATCGCCACCGGCGGCTTCCCCGCCCGCCTCGCCGACTGAGCCGGCTCAGTACGCGGCGGTGAACCGCATGTTCTCGAAGCGCGGGTTCTCGATCTCGTCGACCACCGCCACCGCCAGGTCCTCGTAAGTCAGCACCGACCGGCCCTGCGCGTCGGTCACCGGCTCCTCGGTGCCCGTCCGGTAGTGGCCGGTGCGCTCGCCGGGATGGAACTCCAGCGGCGGCGGGGAGAGGTAGGTCCAGGTCACCCCGTCGGCGCAGGTGCGGTACCAGGCCAGCGCGTCGGCCTGCCCCAACGCCGACTCCCGGTACTCCGCCGGGAAGTCCGGCTCGTCCAGGACCGGCGTGCCCTTCGGCGTGAGCAGGGTCGACCCGCCGCCGACGTGGATGATCCGGGGCGCCGCCGGGACGTCGCGCAGCACGGTGGTGAGGTTCTGCGCGGCGTCCCGCCACAACGCCCGGTCGCCGCCGCCCACCGCCACCACCATGACGTCCGCGTCCGGGGCCAGCTCCCGGACGCTGCGCGCCGAGGTGACGTCGCCGGTGACCACGCGTACGCCGGCCGGCAGGTAGCTGGTCGCCTCCGGGCGACGGACCGCGGCGATCACCCGGTGCCCCCGGTCGAACGCCTCCGCCGTGATCCGGGACCCCGCGGTGCCCCCGGCACCGAACACCACCACGTTGCTCATGGCTCCCACGTTAGGGAGACCGACGGCGGCGGCGGGCGGTAACGGCTCAGTCGACCAGCGCGGAGTAGACCAGCTGGCGCAGCTGCGAGCGCAGCGGGTACGTGCTCGACGGCATCAGCTGGGTGAACAGCAGGGCGGTGACCTCCTCCACCGGGTCCACCCAGAACGCCGTCGAGGCCAGCCCACCCCAGTAGTACTCGCCGACGCTGCTCGGCACCCGGGCCGGCACCGGGTCCTGGACCACGGCGAAGCCCAGCCCGAAGCCGATCCCGTCCAGCACCGTCTCGGCGAACCCGGCCGGCTCGAAGGAGGCCAGGTCGCCGCCGCCGGGCAGGTGGTTGCGGGTCATGAAGCGCACCGTGCGCGGGGAGAGCAGCCGGACGCCGTCCAGCTCACCGCCGCGCAGCAGCATCTGGGTGAACCGGTGGTAGTCCGCCGCCGTGGAGATCAACCCGCCGCCGCCGGAGCGGAAGAGCGGCTCGGTCAGCGCCGCCCGGCCGATCCCGTCGGCCCGGATCAGGCGCCCGGTGGCCGGGTGCGGGGTGTAGAGGGCGGCCAGCCGCTTCGCGTCGCCCTCCTCCACCCACCAGCGGGTGTCCGGCATGCCCAGCGGGCGCAGGATCCGCTCGCCGAAGAACCGGTCCAGGGACTGCCCGGAGACCACCTCGACCAGCCGGCCCAGCACGTCGGTGGCGACGCTGTAGTTCCAGCCGGTGCCCGGCTGGAACAGCAGCGGCAGCTTCGCCAACCCCACCGAGGCCGCCGCCAGGTCCTGACCCGGCGGCACCCACAGGTCGTAGCCGGCCGCCCGGTAGAGGCCGTCGACAAGCGTGGTCTGCGCGAAACCGTAGGTCAGGCCGGCGGTGTGGGTGAGCAGGTGCCAGACCCGGATCGGCTCGGTCGCCGGCACCGTGTACGGCTTGAGCAGCGAACCCTTGTCGTAGACCCGGACGTCGGCGAACTCCGGCAACCACCTGCTGATCGGGTCGGTCAGCTCGAACCGGCCCTCCTCCCACAGCATCATCGCCGCGACCGAGGTGATCGGCTTGGTCATCGAGTAGATCCGCCACAGGGTGTCCGGCTCCACCGGGGTGCCGGCCTCCACGTCCCGCTGGCCGTACGTGCTGGCGTGCGCGATCTCGCCGCGCCGGGTCACCACCACCTGCCAGCCGGCCAGCTTGCCGTCGTCGACGTACCGGCCGAAGTGCTCGTCGATCCGCGCCAGCCGCGCGGGGTCGAAGCCGATCCGGTCCGGGTCGATGGTTCGTGCCACAGTCACCCGCCGAACCTACCGGCCGGTACGCCGCCGCGGGAAGGGCGTCGGTGCTCCCCGCTAGCCTGGGCCGATGCCGGAGCTGACCGAGGACGCCACCTTCCACGACGAGGACTGGTATTCCGAGGAGCTGGTCGACCGGCACTTCGTCCGCTGCTCCTTCCAGCGGGTCGACCTGACCGAGGCGCTGACCCGGGGCGCGGTCTTCACCGAGTGCGACTTCGGCAACGTGAAGTTCAACGCCTCCCGGCACGTCGACTCGGCCTTCACCCGCTGCACCTTCCGGCGGTGCAACTTCTTCGACACCGAGTTCACCGGCTGCAAGCTGGTCGGCAGCGCCTTCACCGACTGCGACCTGCGCCCGCTGCGGGTCGACGGCGGCGACTGGTCGTTCACCACGCTGATCCGCGCCGACCTGCGCGACGCGGTGCTGACCGGCGTACGCATGCGCGAGACGGACCTGACCGGCGCCGACCTGACCGACGCCACGGTCACCCGGGTGGACCTCTCCGGCGCGCAGTTCGACGGGGCCCGGCTGACCGGTGCCGACCTGCGCGGCAGCGACCTGAGCGCGCTGGACCCGACGACGGTCCAGCGGGCCGGCGCGCTGGTCGACGCGGAGCAGGCGGTGGTGCTGGCCCAGGCGCTCGGCTTCCGGATCGGCTGACCCGCCCCGAACGACCGTCGGGGTGGCCGGCCAGGACCTAACGTCGGGCAGGTGGGAGACGCCGAGACGACGGACCGCTACCGGCGGCTGCGCTGGTTCAACGTGGTGGTCGGCCTCCTGCTGGCCGCCGAGGGGCTGTTCATGTGGGCGGCGAGCAACGACCTCGCCCTGCCGGTCACCGCGTCCTACCTGACCGCCGACCCGGTGACGTTGCGCGACGGCACCCTGCCGGAGACGGTGTTCCGGATCGCGATCGGACCGGCGGTCGCCGTGTTCCTGCTGCTGGCCGCCGTCGACCACTTCGCGGTGGCCGCGCCCGGGGTGCGCCGCTGGTACGAGCGGCGACTGGACCGCCGGGCCAACTACGCCCGGTGGATCGAGTACTCGGTCAGCGCGTCGATCATGATCGTGCTGATCGGGCTCTTCGTCGGGATCCGCGACCTGGCCGCGGTGATCGGGCTCTTCACCGCCAACACCGCCATGATCCTGTTCGGGCTGCTGATGGAGCGGCAGCAGCAGCCGGGCCGGACCGACTGGAGCGCCTTCTGGTTCGGTTCGCTGGTCGGGGCGGCGCCGTGGCTGGCGATCGCCATCTACATCGCCCAGCCGCCCGAGGTGCCGACCTTCGTGTACGCGATCACGGTGGTGCAGTTCGTGCTCTTCGCCGGCTTCGCGGTCACCATGGCCCTCCAGTACGCGCGGGTCGGGCGGTGGCGCGACTACCGGGTCGGCGAGGTGACCTACATCCTGCTCAGCCTGGGCGCGAAGTCGGCGCTGGCCTGGCTGATCTTCGCCAACGTGCTGCGGACCTGAGTAGGACGACCGTTCCCGCTTGGTAACGAACAGGACACGGCCACCGCCCGATCTGTGGCGAACCGGGCGATCCGGTGACAACGTGAGACGGCTCGAGGCGTCCTCGCGACCGCGGGACGGGCCGGCGGCGTGGCGGAGGTGCGGGTGGTCGAGGGGGAGCGCAACGGGTCCGGCGTACGACGGGTGGCCGGGGGCCGGCGGCGCCCGGCGGTGACGCCCCGGGCCGCGTCGCCGGCGTCGCACCGGTCCGTGGGGGCGACGCCGGGGCGCGGCCCGCACCGCCGGTCCGGCACCCATCTGCTGGTCGGGTTCCTGGTCCTCGGCTGCCTGGTCGCCCTGGTCTCCTACCTGGGCGCGGCCCGGGTCCCGGAGCCGGCCGGCACCGACCCGGCCGGTCCCGGCGTCGGCGGGGAGCGTCCCGGCGCCGCCTTCCCCGGCAACCCGACGATCGGCGTCGCGGCCCCCGCGTCGCCGGGGCTGCGCCCGCGCCAGCGACCCACCCGGCCACCGACCCCCACGCCGCGGCCCACCCCGACGGCCGCCCCCACCTCCCCGGCGATCACCGTGGTCGGGGCCGACGTGCCGGCGACGGTGGACCTGACCGCCGTCGGCGGCACCGACTGGGTGCACTGGGGACCGGTCGACGGGGTGGACGTCGTCCGCCGCCGCGGCGGCTCGGGGGAGATCGTCGACGAGGGCGGCCCCGGGCAGCGCGGCGGCTACGACGCCAACCCGGAGGGGTTCGGCTGGCGCGACGGCGACCCGGTGCAGCGGGTGGACTCCACCATGGCCGGGGCCAACTCCTGCGGCGTCGGCAACGGCTTCCGTCTCGCGGTCGCCGGCAACGGCGCGGAGCGCACGGTGCTGCTCTACGCCGGCGTGTGGATGGCGCGCGGGCGGCTGGACCTGCGCCTCTCCAGCGGCGGACCCACCACCAGCCTGCGGCTGGAGGACCCGCACACCAGCCACACCGCGCAGTTCACGGTCCGGTTCCGGGCCGCCGCGGGCGTGCGGCTGCAGATCGGCTGGACCGTCGAGGAATCCTTCACCGACTGCGGCAACGTGGGCCTTCAGGCGGTCGCGCTGCGCTGATCGGCGCCCCGTGGCCGGTCGGTCGCGGGTAGCGTGAACCGGACGAGCAGGCCAGATCCGGGAGGCGACGATGACGTCGAGCGAGCAGGTGCTGGACAGCCCCGAGGGCTGGGTGGCCGACCACATCCGGCGGTACGTCGAGACCGGCGGCGCGGAGGGGCACGAGTGGCGGCCGGGCGTCTTCACCCTGCTGCTGACCACCCGGGGCCGGCGCAGCGGCAAGCTGCGCCGCACGGCCCTGATCTACGGCCGCGACGGCGACGCCTACCTGGTGGTCGCCTCGCAGGGCGGCGCCCCGCAGCACCCGGCGTGGTATTTGAACCTGCTCGCCGACCCGCAGGCCGAGGTGCAGGTCGGCGCCGAGACGTTCCCGGTCCGGGCGCGCACCGCCGGCCCGGAGGAGAAGCCGCGGATGTGGTCCACGATGACCTCGACCTGGCCGGCGTACGACGAGTACCAGACCAAGACCGACCGGGAGATCCCGGTGGTGGTGCTGGAGCGCGCCTGACCCCCGCCCGGGGGAGCGGTCACCCCCGCCGGCGGGAGGGGCCGGCCGCCGGCCGCCGCGAGGCTGGACGGCATGCGACTCACCCGTCCCGTCCCCGCTGTCCTGCCGTCCGCCGTCCCGCCGCCCGCGGTCCTGCCCTACGCCGTGCTGGCCTGGGCCGTCGGCTACGGCGCGCTGCGGCTGTGGTGGGCGGCCACCGGCGGGCAGCACCACCCGCCGTTCGGCTCCGACCTGGTGTTGTTCACCGGCTGGTGGTCGGTCGGGCTGTGCGCCGCCGCCGGGCTGGTCGGCATCGGGCTGGCCGCTGCGCGTAGCTGGCGCCCCGCGCTGGCGGTGGCAGGGTGGGCGGTGTGCGGCGCGGTCGTGGTCGCCTGCGTGCTGCTTCTGCTCGACCTGGTCGGGCTGCTGATCCTGCACCCCACGCCGGCGTTCACGGTGGGTGGTTTCCTCGGCCGGCTGGGCTGCCTGACCGGCGGGCTGCTGCTGCACGCGGCCGTGCTGGACCATCGCCGCCGGTACCGGGGCGGCTGCCCCGAGTGCGGTCGGACCGGGCCGGCCCGGTCCGACCGGTCCCGGGTGCCCGGCTGGGCCCGGGCCGGGGCGTGGGCGGCCGTCGGCGGCTGCCTGCTGCGGCTGGCCGCCCAGGTCGCGGTGGGCTTCGACGGCGTGCCGCTGGCCCAGGGCGCCTCGATGCTGGCCTTCGAGGTCGGTTTCCTGCTGGCCGGGGTGCTGCTGCCGCTGGCGCTGGTGCACCGGTGGGGCCGGATCTGGCCGGGCTGGGTGCCGCTGCTGGCCGGCCGCCGGATCCCACCGGCACTGCTGCTGGTCCCGGCGACGGTCTTCGCCGTGGGGCTGGTCGGCTACTTCGGCGTGGGCCTGGTCGACCTGGCCGTAGAGACCGCAACCGGCACCTTCGACCCGGGCGACGGCCGCTTTCCACTGGCGTTCTTCTGGGTGGCCGAGCCGGCGTACTGGGTGTGGGGGTGGGGACTGGGCGTGGCGGCGGTGAGCTTCCGCACCCGCACCCGGCCGGTGTGCCCGAGGTGCGGGGGTTGAGCGGACCGCCGGGACAGTTTGTCCGTCGCGGCGCGTCGAGCGGGCCGTAACTTTCTGCTGTCGACATCCCGACGATCCCCTGTGGAGGCTCGTTCCGATGACCAGCAGTGCCGTCCGACCCGTTGCATCGACCGCCGGTCACGAGGTGCTCCGGGAGATCCCGTTGCCGCCGCACGTGACCGTCGAGGACGTCCAGTTCGCCGTCCGGGCGGTGGTGGTGCACGCGCCACGGCGCTGGTCCGGGGGCACGATCTGCCGCAACGACGCCCACCCGTTCCCCTGCCGGCTGCACCGGTGGGGGCGGCGGGTGCTGACGCTGCGCGGGCTGCGCCCGGCGGAGATCGACGCGCTGGTCGAGCGGGGCGACCCGGGCGCGGTGGTGGCGGCGCCCCGCCCCACCCGGCCGGTGGCCTGACGCCGGCCCGCCGGTGCCCCGTCCCGCCGACGGGGCACCGGCGGGAGCTCTCAGCAGGCGATCGGCTTCACCCAGGAGCACTCCAGGCCCTCCGGCACCCGCGGCGCGTCGGGCACCGCCGCCGGCGCCACCCGCGCCGTGGTCCCGCTCCGCTCCGAGTACGACGCCAGCGCGATCGCGATCTGGTCCTCCAGCCCCTTGACCGACGAGGCCAGATAGCTGTTCAGCACGATCGAGAAGGCCAGCACGTGCCCGTCGGCGTCGGTGGCGTAGCCGGAGAGGCTGGACGCGCCGGTCAGGCTGCCGGTCTTCGCGTGCACGTTGTCCGCCGCCACGGTTCCCCGCATCCGGCTGCGCAGCGTGCCGCCGACGAACCGTTCGGCGTTGCCGGCGACGGGCAGGGCCGCGTACCAGGTGGGGAACCAGGGCTCGGTGCGGACCGCGGCGAGCAGGTCGACGAACTCCGCCGGGGGGATCAGGTTGCGTCGGGACAGGCCGGAGCCGTCGCGCTGGCGCAGGGTGCCGGTGTCCATCCCGGCGTCGGCGACGTACTCGCTGATCGCGGCGAGACCGGTCGACCAGCTACCGGCGCCGGAGATGATCCGTCCGATCTCCTTGGTGAGCACCTCGGCGTGGCCGTTGTTGGAGAGCTTGAGGAACGGCGTCATCAGCTCGGCGAGGGTCATCGAGTCGTGTCGGGCGACCGGGGTGGCTTCGGCGGGGGTGGCCCGGCCGAGGACGGTCGACCCGAGCACCCTCACGCCGTGCCGGCGCAGCGCCGCCCGGAAGACGTCGGCGGCGTACCCGGTGGGCTCCCAGACCGTCATCCACTCGTCGACCGGGTCGTCACCGGCGGCGATCTGGCCGGTCACCACGATGGTGTTGGTGCCGTGCCGCCGCTCGATGGTGAGGTCGGTGCCGCCCCCGGCCACGGTCCGGGCCCGGTTGTCGATCCTCAGGTAGCCGTTGGGCGGGGTCATCGTCACGGCCGGCCGGTCGCCGACGGCGCCGCCCGGGGCGGCGTGCACGATCACGGTGCCGGCGTCGTAGTCGGTGTCCGGCGCCACGGTCAGCGCGGAGACCTGCGCCGCGTAGTAGTACGACTCGTCGTCCCAGGTCCAGTCCGGTCCGAGTCGGCTGTCGTCGTAGCGGGTGTCGTCGGCGACCAGGTTGCCGGTGACCACCCGTACGCCGTCCGCGGCGACCTGGGCGGCCAGCGCGTCGTAGTCGGCGGCGAGCATCGTGGGGTCGCCGCCGCCGCGCAGGTAGAGGTCGCCGGCGACCAGGCCGGCCCGCCGGCTGCCGGTGCTGCGCACGTCGGTGGTGAACCGGTGCCCGGGGCCGAGCAGGGCCAGGGCGGCGGTGGAGGTGAGCAGCTTGGTGTTGGAGGCGGGCACCAGCCGCCGGTCACCGTTGCGGTCGTAGAGGGTCTGCCCGGTGCTGGTGTCGACCACCACCACGCCGGCCTGCGCCCCGTCGAGCCGGGGGTCGGCGAGGACCGTGTCGATGGTGGCGTGCAACCGCGTCTGCGCGGGGCTGGGGGAGTCGGCGGTGGCGGGTACGCCGGTGGTGGCCGTGGCGAGCAGCAGCGCGGTCAGCGCCAACCCCCGCCCGTAGTGACGACGATGCATGCGTCGATGGTCGCACGGAGATTTCCGCCGGTGAACCCTCCGCGATGGAACTTTCTTACCGAGCGGCTCAGATGGTCTGCGGTGTCCGCCCGGGCGGCTCCTCCGGTTCCGCCCGGTAGTGCGTGTTCGCGCTGGTGAACAGGGGCGCCACCAGAGCGGCGAGCGCCCCGCCGAGCAGCGGGAAGACGATGAACACCCAGAGCTGGCGCAGCGCGGTCCCGCCCTCGAACACCGCCGGGCCGAACGACCGGGCCGGGTTGACCGAGGTGCCGTCCAGGGTGATGGCCACCAGGTGCGCGGCGGCCAGCGCCAGCCCGATCGCCAGGCCGGCGACGCCGGCGCGTTCCGCCCGACTGGTCACCACCAGCACCACCAGGACGAACAGGAACGTCAGGATCGTCTCCAGCACGGCCGCGCCGCCGCCATTGATGTGCCGGCCGTAGCCGTTGCTGCCCAACGCCCCGGTCTGGTCGACCACGTCACCCCATCGGGTCAGCGCCCAGATCAGGAAGCTGGCCACGGTGGCCCCGGCGAACTGGGCGATCCAGTACGCGACCGCGCCGATCGGCGAGATCTTCCGCGAGAGCAGCACCCCGAGGGTCACCGCGGGATTGATGTGGCTGCCGGAGAGCGGGCCGATCGTGTAGACCAGCGCCAGCATGGTGAAGCCGAACGCCAGGGCGACCACCACCACCCCGCCCTCCGCCCGGGCGAAGACGGCGCTGCCGACGCCGAAGAAGACCAGCAGCAGGGTGCCGAGGAACTCGGCGGCATAGCGACGGGCTGCGTCCATGGGCCGAGCATATGGATAAAAACGACAACCCGGGGTAGGAATGCCGAGCCGTCCGACCAGGTCGTACGGCCGCTGACCGCAACCGACGAGGAGTTCCGCGCATGCTCACCATGACCGACAACGCCGTGCTCGTGATCCGCGACCTCGCCGCGCAGCAGGACGTCGCCCAGTCCGGTGGGCTGCGCATCGCCGCCGACACCGAGGCCGGTTCGCTCACCATCGAGCTGGTGCCCGAGCCGGTGCAGGGCGACCAGGTGGTCGACAACCAGGGCGCCCGCATCTTCCTCGACTCCGACGCGGCCGAACTGCTCGGCGACACCTCGGTCGACGCCGAGGTGGACGACGAGGGCGTCGTCCAGTTCGGGTTCACCGAGAAGGAGTGATCCGCCGGGCGGCCCGCCCCCGGTCGGCGTCGCGGCCCGTCCGCCACGGCCCGGGGCTCTCGTCGGCCTCCGGGTCCGCCAGCGCACCCAGCACGTACGCCAGGTGGTGCGAGGTGCTCCACGCCGTCCAGTTCGCCGGGGAGCCGGCGCCGGCTCCCCGGCGGGCCCGGCGCAGCAGCTCGTGGTCGCCCCAGGAGAAGGCGGCTCCGGTGGTCGGCCAGTACGACGCCGACACCAGCTCCCGGCACAGGTCGGCGAAGCGCTCGTCGCCGCGCCCGCCGCGCCGCGCCCACCGGTGGACCCACCACTCCCCGTCGCCGGTGTACGGCACCGTGGGCAGCCGGTCACCCGACGGCTCGGCCCCCGGCACCGCGCTGCCCACCCCGTAGTCGCCGTACCCGACGCCCAGCTCGGACAGGCGCTGCCAGAGCAGCCAGTCCCAGCGGGGCAGCCGGACCGGCTCGTCGGTGGGCAGCCGGGACAGCGTCGGCGGCATCCCGCCCGCCGCCACGGTCACCGAGCGCCAGGCATGCCGGCGGGCCCAGTCCAGCAGTCGACGGACCCGGGGCTCGGCCTGCCGGACGTCCGCCGCACAGCACACGTCGCCCGCGTCGACCAGCAGGTCGCACTGCTCCGGCACCAGGCCGGTGCGCCGCCAGATCCGTTCCACGGCCGTCGTGGTGGCGTCCGGGCCGGCCCGGACCTGCTCGGTACGCAGCCGGACCACCGCCCGCCGGGCGTACGCCCGGGCGGCCACGCCGTGGGCCGACAGCGCCCGGTCGCCGCAGTCGGGGCCGATCACCGGCACCACGGGTACGCCCCAACCGGCAACCGCCCCGGCGGCGACCTCCGGCAGCAGGTCCACGTCGACCGCCGGGAGCAGCCCCTCGGGCAGCCGGCGCAGAGCATCCACAACGGACGTGTCCACGGTCGACAGTTCGACGATCGGGGCGAGCAGCGCGGCGGCGGCCCGGTCGAGGTGACCGAGCGCCTCCAGTTCGCCCCGACGTCCGGGGAGGATGGGGCGGTAGACCGGTTCCGCCGCCCGGCCCCCGTGGGCGGGCACCATACCTCAATGTAGCCAGGTGGTGGCGTTCGGCACAGGGCCTTCCGGTCCGAAACCCCTTCGGCGGCGGTGGATCCGGGCTCGGCCGGACAGCGGTGGGACCGGGTTTGACAGCGATCGACTCCGGTGATGGCATGTGCGGGCGGGCACTGCCGGGCATGGATGGGCACCCATGACCAGTCGACTCGGTCGACCCTGCCCGAAAGGCACCCCATGACCTCCCCGCGCAAGCGCGCCGGCCTCGTCGCGGCGCTCGCCGCCGCCGCCGTGGCCCTCCTGCTCACCGGCCAGCTTCCGGCCCAGGCGCTGGTCCCCGGCGACCCGCCCGCCCCGGTCACCGGCAACGCCACCCACTTCGACGGCCTCGGCGCCCCGTACGGCGGCTGTGGGCTGCCCCAGTCCGAGCTCGACTCGCCGCACTTCGTCGCCCTCAACGTCTACGACCTGCCCGGTGACTACACGTCGTACCCGGTCCGGCCGATCCCGCCGGGCCAGGCCGCGAAGATCGGGCTGTGGAACAACGGCCTCAACTGCGGCCGGTACGTCCGCGTCTCGATCGGCGACCACTGCACCGGCCTCAACGACGGCGCCCCCGGCCAGCCGTTCTGCCGCAACGGCTCCTGGGTCGCCGACGCCTACAACGGGGCCACCCTCACCATGCTGGTCGCCGACAGCTGCGGCGACGGCAACGCCTGGTGCCGGGACGACCCGTACCACCTGGACCTGGCGACCGCCTCGCTCAACCAGTTCACCCGTAACGGCACCGCCGTGGGGGACATGTACCCGAACCACTGGGGCAACCGGCACGTCTCCTGGTCCTTCGTGCCCGCCCCGAACTACTCCGGCGACATCCGGATCGGCTTCCTCCAGGGCGCCCAGCGGTACTGGCCGGCGATCGCCGTGTCGCACCTCGCCAACGGCATCCACGGGGTGGAGTACCTGGCCGACGGGGTGTGGCGGCGCGCCACGATGAACAGCGACATGGGGCAGTCGTACCTGCTCGGGGCCACCGCCTCCGGCGGGACGGACTTCCAGATCCGGGTCCGCGACGCGGCCGACACGCTGATCAACAACGGCCGGGTCTACAAGTTCTCGCTGCCCGGCTCGTGCGGTGGCAGCTGCTCCGCGGCGTACACCCAGGTCGCGTACACCACCTCGGACGGCACCGGCCCCACGGCGAACCCCAGCCCGACGACCAGCCCCAGCCCGACCACGAGCCCCAGCCCCACGACGAGCCCCAGCCCCACGACGAGCCCCAGCCCGACCACGAGCCCCAGCCCGACCGGCGGCACCGGCCAGGGTTGCACCGCGAGCTACCGGGTCACCTCGTCGTGGACCGGCGGTTTCCAGGCCGAGGTGACCGTCCGCAACACCGGTACGGTGCCGCTGACCGGCTGGACCACCGACTTCACCTGGCCGGGGTCGCAGAAGCTGTCCGGCTCGTGGAACGCCACGGCGAGCCAGTCCGGGCAGCAGGTCACCGGCACGAACGTGAGCTACAACGGGGGTGTCGCGCCCGGCGGCACCGCCAGTTGGGGACTCACCGTCAACGGCGACAACGCCGCGCCGTCCACCCCGCGCTGCACCGCCCGCTGAACCCGTCGGCCCGCCCGGTCACCGCACCGGGCGGACCGACGTCTTCCCAGGTCACAGCGTTGTCCGCTGTCCTAGATCGGACAGCGTCGGTAGTGGTCGGTCACCGGACCCGCGCAATAACTTCGATGACGTAGGGGCCCGATCACCGCCGATCGCCCCGGCTCACACGCAGGACCTCGGCCGGTCCGGGCCACGGCCGGCGGAGAAGGGACCAGCATGTCCAGCACCAGATCCAGGCGGGGGCCCGGCCAGCCCCGAGCGGACGCCGAGGAAACGCACCGGGCCGACTCCGAGGTGACCACCTGCGGGACGACCGGGATGCCGCCGAGCGCCCGGGTGCTCTTCGCCGTCGTCGGGGCCGACGGCACCCTCGTCCGCGGGCTCGGGGCCGCCTCGTCGGCCCGGCTCGCCACCGGGATGTACCAGGTCACCTTCGACCAGGACGTGACCCGGGCCGGCTACCTCGGCACCCTCGGCCGGGTCGACAACCTCGGCGTCTCCCGGGTCGGGGACATCGCCGTGGCCGGTCGGACCGGCATCCCCAACGGGGTGTTCGTCGAGACCTTCGCCGAGGACGGCAACCGCGCCGACCGGGCCTTCCACCTGGCCGTGCTGGCCTGACCCGGGTCGCCGGTCGCCGCACCGGCGGGCCTCCGCGGGCCAGCGCGGCGCCGGGCGGCCGTGGCAGCGTCGCGCTGCTGCTCGCCACGGCCCACCTGACTTGTCCGGTGTTCGGCGCGCCGGTCCTGCCGGCCGTGGAGACGAGCGCACGGCGCCGCCGGACCGGAATCCTAACGTCGCCGCGCTCGGCCGTCTCCCACCACCGCAGCCCCGACGGCGGTACGTCAGCGGGGACCTGGCACCGACCCGCGCGTTGACCCCGCGCCGGTCTGGAGGGCAGATGCCCGTCCTGACGCGGGGCAAACCTTGCCAGCGTGGGGAATTCCACCATTTGCCACTCCCGGCGTGATCGTCCGCCACACCGGGTATGAGCGCGCCATGGAGCATTACACGATCGCGACAGTGGCCGAGAAGAGCCCGGACTTCCGGCGGGTGCTGTGGACCGGCACCAACACCCAGCTGGTGGTCATGACCATCCCACCCGGCGGCGAGATCGGCGAGGAGGTCCACGAGGGCATCGACCAGATCCTGACCTTCGTCAGCGGCGCCGGCGAGGCCCGGGTGGGCGGCGAGAAGAAGGAGGTCGTCGCGGGCGACCTGGTGGTCGTACCGGCCGGCACGAAGCACAACTTCGTCAACACCGGGCCGAACCCGCTGGTGCTCTACACCGTCTACGGGCCGCCGGAGCACGCCGACCAGGTGGTGCACCGCACCAAGGAGGAGGCCGACGCGGCCGAGGCGGCCGGCGAGGACGAGCCGCCCACCGCCTGACCACCACCCGCCGGGACCGGCCCGCGTGATCCGGGCCGGCCCGGGTATCCCGACGGGCGTGGGGCAACCAGCGATCTCCGACTACGCCTTCCTCTCCGACTGCCGCTCCGGCGCACTCGTCGGCCGGGACGGCTCGATCGACTGGTGGTGTCCCGACCGGTTCGACAGCCCGTCGGTCTTCGGTCGGCTCCTCGACCCGGAGGCGGGCTACTGGCGCCTCGCGCCGCTGACCACCGGCCGGGTGGAGCGGGCGTACCGGCCGGACACGCTGGTGCTGCGCACCGTGCACCACACCCCGCAGGGCAGCGTCGCGGTCACCGACGCCCTCGCCGCCGAACTGGGCGCCCGCGGCCACGAGCTGGGGATGAACTCACCGGCCGTGCTGGTGCGGGTGGTCGAGGGGCTCAGCGGCCGGGTGCCGATGGAGCTCGACTTCGCCCCCCGACCCGAGTACGGCCTGCTCACCCCGTACCTGCACGAGCTGGACGACGGCGGGGTGCTGGCCGACGCCGGGCCCGTCGCGCTGACCCTGCGCGGTGGCGTCGGGCCGCTGTGCCCGGACCGGGACCGGGTCCGGCACACCTTCGAGATCGACGCCGGCCAGGTGGTCGGCTTCGACCTGGCGTACGCGCCGGCACACGGCCGTCCGGCCGTCCGCCTCGACCCGGTCACCGCCCTGAACGACACCGTCGCGGCCTGGGAGGCGTACCGGGAGACCCACGGCTACGACGGCCGGTACGCCGACCAGGTCCGGCACAGCGCGGTCGTCCTCACCGGCCTGACGTACGCCCGCAGCGGCGCGGTGGCCGCCGCGCTCACCACCTCGCTGCCCGAGCGGGTGGGCGGCGACCGCAACTACGACTACCGCTACGCGTGGCTGCGCGACTTCTCGATGACCATGCGAGCCTTCTGGGTGGCGGCCTGCCCCGACGAGGCCAACCGGCTCTTCGCCTGGGCGGCCCGCTCCATCGGCCGGATGGGGGACCGGCCGGTGCCGGTGCTGTTCGGCCTGGAGGGGGAGCGGGACATCTCCGAGCACGAGCTCGACCACCTGGCCGGCTGGGCGGGGAGCCGGCCGGTCCGGGTCGGCAACGACGCGTGGCGGCAACGGCAGCTCGACGTCCCCGGCGAGGTGATCTCGGCGGTGTGGCGGCTGCACGACTATCTCGGCGAGACGTTCGACGAGGAGCTGCGGGAGATGGTGGTCGGGCTGGCCGAACAGGTCGCCGCCACCTGGCGGCTGCCGGACCGGGGGATGTGGGAGACCCGGGACACCGAGCGGCACTACCTGTCGTCCAAGGTGCTCTGCTGGGTGGCCCTGGACCGGGCGGTGGAGCTGGCCCCCCGGCTCGGCGAGCGGGCCGACCCGCGCCGGTGGGCCGCGATCCGCGACGAGATCCGGGCCACCGTGCTGCGTGAGGGCTGGAACGACCGGATCGGGGCGTACACCGGGGCGTTCGGCTCGGCGGAGCTGGACGCGTCCGCGCTCTTCCTGCCGGTGCTGCACTTCCTCGACGCCCGCGACCCGCGGATGCGCTCCACCATCGAGGTGGTGGAACGGGAGCTGGGCACCGACGACGGGCTGGTCCGGCGCTGGGCCACCGACCCGGCCGGGTTCGTGCTCTGTTCGTTCTGGCTGGTCGAGTGCCTGGTGATGATGGGGGAGCAGAAGCGTGCCCGGGCGCTCTTCGAGAAGGTGCTCGGGCACGCCAACGACGTCGGGCTCTTCGCCGAGCAGATCGACCTGCGCACCGGCGTGCAGCTCGGCAACACCCCGCAGGCGCTGTCGCACATCGGGCTGATCAACGCCGCCTGGCGGCTCACCGAACCGACCACCGCCTGAGGGCCAGGTGTTAAGCGGGGGCCCCTGCTATACCGGAGGCGTTAAGAAGGGGCCCTTCCTTGCACGACCGGAACGGCGGAGACGTCGATCGTCTCCGGATACTTCAACCCGGCGCCGGTGTTGAGCACCAGCACCCGCTCGTCGGCCCGGATCCAACCGCCGGCCCGTAGGTGCTTCGCCGCGGTCAGGCAGGCCGCCCCCTCCGGGCAGAGCAGCAGCCCCTCCCGGGCCGCGAAGCCCCGCAGGTCGGCCAGGAGCTCGACGTCGTCGACCGCGACGGCGGTGCCGGAGCTCTCCCGCAGCGCGGTCAGGATCAGCTCGTCGCCCAGCGGCGCTGGCACGGTGATCCCGAACGCGACGGTGTGCGCGTCCTCCCACGGCGTGGCCCGCTGCTCACCGGCGGCGAACGCCCGCACGATCGGCGCGCAGCCGGTGGACTGCACCGCCACCAGCCGGGGCAGCTTGTCCCCGATCCAGCCCAGCTCGCGCAGCTCGTGCATGGCCTTGTGGATGGCGATCAGCCCGACCCCGCCACCGGTCGGATAGATGATCACGTCGGGCACCTGCCAGCCGAGCTGCTCGGCGATCTCGTAGCCCATGGTCTTCTTGCCCTCGAGCCGGTACGGCTCGCGCAGCGTGCCGGCGTCGAAGATGCCGCCCGCCGACTCGGCCACCAGCCCGGCCACGTGCCGGCCGGCGTCGCTGATCAGCCCGTCGATCAGCCGCAGGTCCGCCCCCGCGGCCACGCACTCCCGCCGGCAGATGGTCGGGGCGGACAGCGGCATGACGATGGTCGCGCCCAGCCCGGCCCGGGCCGCGTACGTCGCCCACGCCGCGCCCGCGTTGCCGTTGGTCGGCATGGCGATCCGCTGCACGCCCAGCTCCCGGGCCCGGCTCACCCCGACCGCCGCCCCGCGGGCCTTGAACGAGCCGGTCGGGATCAGCCCCTCGTCCTTGACGATCAGGTCCGCGATGCCGATCTCCGCCCCGTACGCCGGCGCCCGCAGCAGCGGCGTCCAGCCCTCGCCCAGCGTGGTGACGTGCCGGGGGTCGGCCACCGGCAGCAGCTCGCGGTAGCGCCACAGGTCGGCCGGGCGCAGCGCGAACCGCTCCGGGGTGACCGCCGCGCCGACCGCGCCGAGGTCGTAGCGGGCCAGCAGCGGTGAGCCGCAGCCGCAGAGGTTCACCAGCTCGTCCGCCGGATGTCCCGTGCCGCAGCGCGGGCACTCCAGGTGGGTCAGGTACACGTCGCTCCTCGGAAGTCTCAGCTCGCGTCGATGGTGCGCCAGTCGCGGCTGCTCCGACCCGGCTGGTAGGCCGAGTCCAGGCGTTTCGCCACCACCCCGGGCAGGCCCTGCTCCCGGGCTGCCCGCAGGGCGTCCGCCCCGCCGCCGGGGAACCACGGCGGAGTCTGCCAGTGCGGGCCGGCCAGCGCCAGACCGTCGAGCAGCTCCCGGCGTTGCGCGTACGGCAGGTCGACCGTGTCGGCGCCCTCCAGCCAGAGCAGGTCGACCAGCAGGAACTGGGCGTCCGGCGCGGCCCGCCGGGCGCTGCCCCGCGCCGGTCGTCCCCCGCCGGCGGGTCGGACCCGGCCGGCGGCGTCGATCCGGACCAGCACACCGTCCAGGACCGCCTCGACGGGCGCCAGCTCCTCGGCCAGCTCCCGCAGCCACGGGTACGCCGGGGTGACGTCCTCGCCGTCCGCCGAGCGCAGCAGCAGCCGGCCGCCGGAGACGTGGGCGACCGCGCGTACGCCGTCCCAGCGCAGCTCGTACCCCCAGGCGGCGTCGTCGGTCGGCAGTCGGCGGGCCGGCGTGGCGTGCATCGGCGCGACCCGCTCCGGCATGCTCGTCCAGCCCGGCGGCGGCGGGTCGGTGCGCCGGATCATCCAGTCCCGGCCACCGGTGGCGAAGAGCGCGTACCGGCCCCGGGTGCGGTCACCGGCGAGGACCACGATCACCTCGTCGTCGCGCCACTTCTCGGTGCGGTACGTCCCGGTGTCGTGGACGGTCATCCGACCGCCGCCGTACTCACCGGCCGGGATCTCGCCGTGGAAGGTGAGGTATTCCATCGGGTGGTCCTCGGTGTGCACGGCGAGGTGGTTGCGTCCGGTGTCCCGGGGCAGGCCGCGCGGCACCGCCCAGGAGACCAGCACGCCGTCGCGCTCCAGTCGCAGGTCCCAGTGCAGCCGGCGGGCGTGGTGCTGCTGGATGACGAACCGGGCCTCGCCGGCCCGCCGGGGCCGGCGAGGCGGGCGCGGCGGGACCGGCTCCGGCGTGCGCGCCGCGTCCCGCCGGCGGCGGTACTCCTCCAGCGGGTCGGCCACCTCCGCATTCTCCGCCCACCCGGGCATGCCCGCCGGGATGCCGGGTAGAACAGCCGCCATGACCAGCGCTGAACAGCCCACCGCCGCGCTCCCCGGCGAGGTCCGGATGCCCCTGCTCGGCTTCGGCACCTGGCAGGCCACCGGCGAGGCCGGGTACGACGCCGTGCTCGCCGCCATCGACGCCGGCTACCGGCACATCGACACGGCCACCATGTACGGCAACGAGAAGGAGGTGGGTCGGGCGGTCCGGGAGAGCGGCCTGCGCCGGGAGGACCTCTTCATCACCACCAAGCTGCCGCCGGACCGGGTGGGCCGGGAACGCGAGACCATCGAGGCGAGCCTCGCCGCCCTGGACACCGACCACGTCGACCTGTGGCTGATCCACTGGCCGCCGTCCGCGCCGGGCGACAGCATCCCGGTGTGGCGGGAGCTGCTCGCCGCCCGCGACGAGGGGCTGACCCGCGCGGTCGGGGTGAGCAACTACTCGGTCAGCCAGATCGACGAGCTGATCCAGTCCACCGAGGAGACCCCGGCGGTCAACCAGATCCGCTGGAGCCCGTCGCTGTACGACCGGCAGACGTACGCCGCGCACCGCGACCGGGGGGTGGTGCTGGAGGGCTACAGCCCGTTCAAGACCAGCGACCTGGCCGACCCGGTGCTGGTACGCATCGCCGCAGCGCACGACATCTCCCCGGCGCAGGTGGTGCTCCGCTGGCACATCGACCACGAGATCGTGGTGATCCCCAAGTCGGTCACCCCGGAGCGGATCCGGGCCAACGCCGACGTGTTCCGGTTCTCGCTGACCGCCGAGGAGATGCGCGACATCGACGCCCTCGGCGGCTGAGTGCCGCCGTACGCGCACGGGGCGCGGCCCGCAGGTGGCGGACCGCGCCCCGTTGGGCGTCGGTGAGGGTCAGACCTTGGCGCAGTTCACGCCGTTGAGGGCGAACGCGCTCGGCGCGGTGAACGCGCCACTGAGCGTGCCCTGGTAGCCGAAGGTCGTCGAGGCGCCCGGGGCGAGGGTGCCGTTGTAGTCCACGTTGCGGGCGCTGACCGCGCTGCCGCTCTGCGTCACCGTGGCGCTCCAGGAGTTGGTCACCTGCTGCCCGGCGGGCAGGTTGTAGGTGAGGTTCCAGCCGTTGATCGTGCTGGAGCCCTTGTTGGTGATCGCCACGTCGACCGTGTAGCCGTTGTTCCACACGCTGGTCGGGGTGTACTTCACCGTGCACGCGGTGCCGGCCGGCGGCGGGGTGCTGGTGGTCGGCGAGGGCGTCGGGTTGCCGGTCGGCGAGGTCGTCGGCGACGGGGTCGGCGACGGGTTGGTGCCGCCGGTGCGGACGTCCTGCGAGAAGGAGGTCACCGCGAGGCCGACGCCGCCCTGCCACGGCTCGAAACCGGCCTGGATGCTGGTCAGGTACCAGTCGTTGGTGATCGCGCCCCGGTTGCGGGTGTCGTTGATGAACTCCAGGGCGTCGAAGCTCATGCTCGGGATCGGCGACGACGCGACGTACGAGATCACGTTGTTCTGGCCGTTGCTGCCCCGCCAGACCTCCCAGCTGCGGCCGGCGAGGGTGGTGTTGCCGACCGGCGAGCCGATCGGCTGGATGGTGCCCTGACGGTTCATCCAGATCATGATCTCCATCTGGTTCACCCCGTCCTTCTTGGGCGTGGGGTCGAGCCAGATGTCGTACGCGGCGTCGTAGGTCGCGCCGCTGACGTAGTTCCAGCTGATGCTGGCCGGCGCGCTGCTGATGCTCTTGACCTGGATCGGCATGTTGGTGCCGGGGGAGCAGTTGGTGTAGTGGCAGCCGGCGAAGATCGACGGGTACGACACCGGGGCGCCGTTGGTCGGCGACACGCCGTCCTGGCGGGTGATCGAGAAGCCGGTCGCGGTCGCGTTGATGCACTGGGTGGCGGTGGTGCCCCAGCGGTTGTTCTGCACCACGTACTTGTTGCCGATGACCGTCGAACCGAACTGGTCACAGATCTGGGTGTCGGCCGAGGCGTTGCCGCCGAGGGCGACGGCGACGATCGTGCCGGCGGCCAGCAGGCCGGCGGCGGCGATGGCCCGGAGTGGACGTCTCATGATGCTCCTTGGCTACGGCGTGGGGGCGCCGGACGTGTCGGGAGATACGAGCGGGAGCGCTCCCAGGTTCAGCCGACACATTTACATGCCTGAAACAGTTGCGCAACTGTACCGGTTAAGTAATTTCATCTTCGCGGCGTCCGCGGCCCCTGATCGACGGGATGCCGAAGGCAGATGTCCTGGTCACCGGCGGCGGAGCGACGCGTCCACCCGGCCGAACGGCCCTGGCGTGCCCCGATTGCTCCGAGTAGTGTCTTGCCTCCAGCGCGTTCCGACCCCTCCGGAGGCGTACACCGCAATGCGTGGTTCAGCCCTGCGCGTCCTCGTCGTCGGCGCGGGCATCGCCGGTCTCGCCGTGGCCCGGGCCCTGCGGATGGCCGGCCTCCGACCCGACGTCACCGAGAAGCTCCCCCCGACGGAGCGCGGAGACGCCGGCCTCTACCTGCCCGGCAACGCCGAGCGGGCGCTGCGCCGCCTCGACCTCGACGGCCCCGTCGGCCGGCTCGGCCAGGTCATCCACCGGCAGCGCTTCCTCGACGCCACGGGGGCGCCGCTGTGCGAGGTGGACCTCGACGCGCTCTGGGCCGGCGTCGGCTCGTGCCGGGCCCTGCCCCGCCGGGAGCTGCACCGGGTGCTGCTGACCGGCGCCGGCGGCGCCGTCCGGCACGGCGCCGAGGTCAGCTCCGTCGAACCGCTGCCGGCCGGCGTCGGCGTCACCTTCACCGACGGCACCACCGGCGAGTACGACCTGGTCGTCGGCGCCGACGGCCCCCGCTCGTCGGTCCGCGCGCTGGCCGCCCTCGGCGGCCCGCCCCGCCCCGCCGGGCAGGTGGTCTACCGGGGCGTCGTCCGCGACGGGCCGCCCGTGCGGGACTGGACCGCCCTGCTCGGGCAGCGCTCCGGCTTCCTGGTGGTGCCGATCGGCGCGGGACGGCTGCACTGCTATGCCGACGAGGCCGGCGACACCCTCCCCGCCGACCCGCTCGGCCGGCTGCGCGAGCTCTTCGCCGGGTACGGCGGGCCGGTGCCCGAGGTGCTCGCCGCCCTCGACCAGGTCGACGTGGGGCTCACCGACGAGGTCGAGCTGGGCCGCTGGTTCCACGGCCGGGTGCTGCTGGTCGGTGACGCGGCACACGCCACCGCGCCCTCGCTCTCCCAGGGCGCCGCCATGGCCCTGGAGGACGCCGTGGTGCTCGCCGAGTCGCTGACCGCGGCCGGCGACGTCGACTCCGCGCTGCTGGCGTACGAGAGCCGCCGGCGCCCGCGTACCCGCTGGGTGCGGGACCGGACCCGGGACCGCAACCGGACCCGCGACGTGCCGCCGGCGCTGCGTGACCCGCTGCTGCGCGGGCGCGGCGGGCGGATCTTCGGCGAGCACTACCGACTGCTGGTCGGCCCGCTGTGAGCACGCACCGCACGCGGCGATCGTCCCACGCCACCCCGATCAGCGGTGCCACCTGCCGGGGACTATCCTCCTTGCGGATGACGGCTCGCAGATAACCACCGCGCGCCGAGCGGGACAACCAGAACCGGAGGCCATTCGTGACCACCGTCGCACCCAAGCCGGTCGTGACCCGGCCCTGGCCGGTCCGAGAGCCGGTCAAGGGGTCGGCCATCGCGCGGCTGCTGCGCACCACGGACGCGAAGCAGATCGGGATCATGTACATGGTCACCGCGTTCGTGTTCTTCATGGTCGGCGGCCTGATGGCGCTGATCATGCGTGCCGAGCTGGCCCGGCCGGGCCTGCAGTTCCTCTCGGCCGAGCAGTACAACCAGCTCTTCACCATGCACGGCACGATCATGCTGCTGTTCTTCGCGACGCCGATCGTGTTCGCCTTCGCGAACTACGTGGTGCCGCTGCAGATCGGGGCACCGGACGTCTCCTTCCCCCGACTCAACGCCTTCGCGTACTGGCTGTACCTGTTCGGCGGCACCATGGCGACCGCCGGCTTCATCAGCCCCGGTGGCGCGGCCGACTTCGGCTGGACGGCGTACACCCCGCTGAGCACGATCGAGCACTCGCCGGGCGTCGGCGCCAACATGTGGGTGGTCGGCCTGGCCATCTCCGGTCTGGGCACGATCCTCGGCGCGGTGAACCTGATCACCACGATCATCACCCTGCGCGCGCCCGGCATGACCATGTTCCGGATGCCGATCTTCACCTGGAACATGCTGGTCACCAGCCTGCTGGCGATCCTGGTGTTCCCGCTGCTGGCCGCCGCGCTCTTCGCGCTCGCCGCGGACCGCCTGCTCGGCGCCCACGTGTACGACCCCGCGACCGGCGGGCCGATGCTCTGGCAGCACCTGTTCTGGTTCTTCGGTCACCCCGAGGTCTACATCATCGCGCTGCCGTTCTTCGGCATCATCACCGAGATCATCCCGGTCTTCTCCCGCAAGCCGGTCTTCGGCTACAAGGGCCTGGTGGCCGCGACGATCTCCATCGCCGCCCTGTCGATGAGCGTGTGGGCGCACCACATGTTCGCCACCGGCCAGGTGCTGCTGCCGTTCTTCAGCTTCCTGAGCTACCTGATCGCGGTCCCGACCGGTATGAAGTTCTTCAACTGGATCGGCACCATGTGGCGGGGCCAGATCAGCTTCGAGACGCCGATGCTCTTCGCGGTCGGCTTCCTGGTCACCTTCCTCTTCGGTGGCCTGACCGGTGTGCTGCTGGCCAGCCCGCCGCTCGACTTCCACCTGCACGACTCGTACTTCGTGGTGGCGCACTTCCACTACGTGCTCTTCGGCACGATCGTGTTCGCGGTCTTCGGCGGCATCTACTTCTGGTTCCCGAAGATGTTCGGCCGGATGCTCGACGAGCGGCTCGGCAAGATCCACTTCTGGCTGACCATGATCGGCTTCCACACCACCTTCCTGGTGCAGCACTGGCTCGGCGCCGAGGGCATGCCCCGCCGGTACGCCGACTACCTGCCGGGCGACGGCTTCACCACGCTGAACACGATCTCCACGATCGGCGCGTTCATCACCGGTATCTCGACCCTGCCGTTCATCTGGAACTGCTGGAAGTCGTACAAGACCGGCCCGGTGGTCGAGGTCGACGACCCGTGGGGTCACGGCAACTCGCTGGAGTGGGCGACCAGCTCGCCGCCCCCGCTGCGCAACTTCGACCGGATGCCCCGGATCCGCTCCGAGCGGCCGGCCTTCGACGCGAAGTTCCCGGAGCTGGCCGCCGGCCAGAGCATCGCCGGGCCGCCGGAGGGTGGCGCCAAGCCGCTCACCAGCGAGTCCAACGGTGGCGCCAGCTACCAGGAGGACACCTCCAGCACCATCGACCGGAGCTGACGCTCCCGACGATCGTCCGACGGGCGCCGCACCCCTCCCCGGGGTACGGCGCCCGTCGCCGTTCCCCCCTCCGCCGCCCGGTCACGCCGATGTGTGGCACGTAGGGCCGTCGGCGGGGTTGGGTCGGCTCGGAGGCTGGGTTCCACGGGACTGCTGGGTTCCACGGGACTGGTGGATGCCGGCGAGCGTGATACCTGAGAGGAATAGATATGACTCTGAGGTATCACGCTCGAAAGCGGCGTCGCCTCCGGTCTGAGCCCCTTTAGCGATCGGGCACCCCGGCCGCGGTGCGGGTCCACCGGGCATGTCGCGCCGGTGGACGGAGCCGGCCGGCGCTGGACGAGGTCAGGCGGCGGTGGGGGAGGCCAGCTCGGCGGGACGGTCGGCGGGCGCGTCCGCCACCGGGGCCGGGGACTCGCCGGCGGTGCGGCGGCGGCGCAGCTCGACCGGGAGCACCAGCAGGGTGACCAGCAGCCCCACCGCGCCGGTGACCACGAAGCCCCAGAACGGCGCCGAGGCGTCGATCACCACCCCGGCCAGTGGCGCCCCGACCGCGATGCCGACCGTGACGGCCGAGCCGTGCAGCCCCATCGCCATGCCGCGTACGGCGGGCGGGGCGAGCCGGCTGACGGCGTCCGAGGTGGCGGCCAGGGTGGGCGCGCAGAGCGCGCCCGCGGGAATCAACGTCAGACAGAGCAGCCACCAGTGGCCACCGCCCAGGCCGACCGGGATGGTGCACAGGCTCAGCGCGGCGGCCAGCATCAGCGGCGAGAAGGAACGGCTGACCGCGCCGTACGCGAAGCCACCGACCAGCGACGCGACCGCCCACATGGCGAGCACGGCGCCGGTCCAGCCGACCTCGCCGTCGGCGCGCAGCACGGCGACCACCGCGACGTCGGTGCCGCCGAGGACCAGGGTCGCGCCGGCGCTGACCGCCAGCACGGCGAGCAGCCGCGGGGTCAGCCACTCCCGCCGGGGGATCCGGGGCAGCGGTCCGGCCGCCTCGTCGACGCCGCGGGTCGGTGGGTTCAGCACCACCAGCGCGATGCCGGAGGCGACGATGCCGGCGCCCACCGCCCAGAGCGTGCCGCGCGGGGACACGGCGGTGGCCAGGGCGACGGCGAGCGCCGGGCCCACCATGAACGACAGCTCCACCGACATCGAGTCCAACGCGTACGCCGGGCGGCGCTGGCTCTCCGGCACCAGCGCGGCGATGGACTGGCGGATCACCGAGAAGACCGGCAGGGCCAGCAGCCCGGCGAGGAACGCGGCGGGCAGCAGCAGCGCGTAGTCCAGCATCGGCGCGGTGGCCCAGAAGACCGCCTCGGCGGCGGTGGTCACCAGCAGCACCGGCCGCAGGCCGTACCGGTCGACCAGCCGGCCGAGCAGCGGTGAGCCGAGCGCGTTGCCGACGGTCAGCGCGGCGCCGACCAGGCCGGCGGCGCCGTAGCCGCGGCCCAGGTCGAGCACCACGAAGAAGGTGAGGGTCACCCCGGTCGCGGTGAGCGGGACACGGGCCAGCACCGACACCAGCAGCAACGACCGCAGACCGGGCAGGGCGAGGGCACGCCGGTAAGGCGTCAGGTTCATGATGGTCCGTACCTCCGGCCGTTCATCCTCGGCCGGGGGTACGACATCGGCAAGCGATTACCGGGTCAAGCGGCCCTGATCACAGGCTCCCCGCGCATGGTCACCCCGGCGCCGTCGAGCGCCCGCAGCGCCACGTCGAGGGTGGCCGGGGCGACCGCCGCGGTCAGGTCCAGCAGCACGGTGGTGGCGAAGCCCGCCCGGGCGGCGTCCAGCGCGGTGGCCCGCACGCAGTGGTCGGTGGCGATGCCGACCACGTCGACCCGGTCGACGTCGCGCCGGCGCAGCCAGTCGGCCAGACCCTCGCCGTCGTCGGCGTGCCCCTCGAAGCCGGAGTACGCGGCCGCGTGCTCGCCCTTGTGGAAGATCGCCTCCACCCGGCCCGTCTCCAGCTCGGGGTGGAACTCGGAGCCGGGGGTGCCCACCACGCAGTGCGCCGGCCAGGAGTCGACGTAGTCCGGCGGATCGCCGAAGTGCGCCCCCGGGTCGACGTGGTAGTCCTTCGTGGCGACGACGTGGTCCCACCGGCCCGGCTCCGTGGCGAGCAGCCGGGAGATCCCGGCCGCCACCCCGGCGCCGCCGGCCACGGCGAGGGAGCCGCCCTCGCAGAAGTCGTTCTGTACGTCGACGATGATCAGCGCGTTCGCCATCGGTGCGTCCCTTCCTCAGCTGGCCGGTACGACGGTGACCGGGACGGCCGGGTCGCCGCCGGAGAGCTTCAGCCCCTCCCACGGGATGGAGATCAGGCACTCCCGCAGGTGTTCCCGGGACTCGTCGAGCGAGGGCAGCGACACCGGCTCACCGTCGACCACGAACGAGCGCTGGAGCATCCGGTCGTTGGGCTTCCGGTCCGGTACGCCCTGCGGCACGATCACCTCTTCGGTGGCTGTGCCGGTGGGCTTGTGCCGGCGTACGGCCACCTTGCGCCCGCCGATCGTCGCCTTGTGCTCCGAGCGCTTGACCACCGGGCGCCCCTCCACCTCGACCAGCTTGTAGACCAGCCCGGCGGTGGGCGCGCCGGAGCCGGTGACCACGGCGGTGCCGGCGCCGTACATGTCGACCGGCTCGGCGGCGAGCGAGGCGATCGCGTACTCGTCGAGGTCACCCGAGACGATGATCTTCGTCTCGGTGGCGCCGAGCGAGTCGAGCAGCTCCCGGGACTGCTGGGCGATCACCGCCAGGTCGCCGGAGTCGATCCGGACCGCCCGCAGCTCCGGCCCGGCCACCTCGATCGCGTTGCGGATGCCCTGGCTGATGTCGTACGTGTCGACCAGCAGCGTGGTGTCCTTGCCCAGCGTGGCGACCTGCGAGGCGAACGCGGTCTTCTCGTCGTCGTGCAACAGGGTGAACGCGTGCGCGGCGGTGCCGGCGGTGGGGATGCCGTAGCGCTGCCCGGCGGCCAGGTTGGAGGTGAACCGGAAGCCGGCGAGGTAAGCCGCCCGGGCCGCGGCCACGGCGGCCTCCTCGTGCGCCCGGCGCGACCCCATCTCGATCAACGCCCGGCCACGGGCGGCGGTCACCATCCGGGCGGCGGCCGCGGCCACCGCGCAGTCGTGGTTGAGCACGGAGAGCACCAGCGTCTCCAGCACCACGCACTCGGCGAAACCGCCGGTGACGGTGAGGATCGGCGAGCCGGGGAAGAAGAGCTCACCCTCGGCGTACCCGTCGATGTCGCCGGTGAAGCGGTAGTCGGCCAGCCACCGGGCGCCCGCGTCGTCGACCACCCCGGTGCGGCGGAGGAAGTCCACCTCCGCCTCGTCGAACCGGAAGTCGCGGATCAGGTCGATCAGCCGCCCGGTCCCGGCGACCACCCCGTAGCGGCGGCCGGCGGGCAGCCGCCGGCTGAACACCTCGAAGGCGCAGCGGCGGTCGGCGGTGCCGTCGCGCAGGGCGGCGCTGACCATGGTCAGCTCGTAGTGGTCGGTCAGCAGCGCGGGGCGAAGGGTGCTCACCCGTCCCAGCCTAGAGTTCACTCCGGTTCCGCGCCGGTCCGGCCCGCGATCGCGCGCAGCGCGGCCGGCAGCTCCGCGCGCCCGCTGACTCCGAGCTTGCTGTAGACCCGTTGCAGGTGGTTCTCCACGGTGCGGCTGGACAGGTAGAGCCGCTCGGCGATGACCCGGCTGCTGGCCCCCTCGGCGGCCAGCCCGGCGATCTCCCGCTCCCGGCCGGTGAGGGTCGGCCGGACCAGCCGCAGCGCCGGGGTGTCCAGCCGGTCGCAGCCGGCGAGCAGGGCACCCAGCCGCTGGTGCGCCGCGCCGGCCGCCCCGGACCGGCTGCGCCGCAACCGGTGCAGCGCCATCGCGGTGGCCTCCGCCGCGTACACCGGCAGCCCCAGCCCGGCGAAGTCCTCGGCGACCGCCAGCAGGTCGGCGGGGGAGTCCTCGACGCAGGCCCGGGCCTGCCGGGCCAGCAACGGCGCCAGCGGGCCGTCGACCCGTTCGCTGAGCTCGGCGAGGCGCTGGGCGACGCTGCGCCGACCGCCGTCGGTGCAGGTCGGGCCGACCGGCGCGGCCGACCGGTCGTACCGGACGAGATCGTGCAGCACCAGCACCTCGTGCCCGGCCAGCCCGTCGGCGCGGAGCCGGTCGGCGAGCCCGGTCAGCTGGGCGGTGGCCGCGGCCAGGTCACCGGCGGCGGCCAAGGTCGCCCCGCGGGCCTGCTCCAGCCACGGGTAGAGCACGGCCATGCCGGGGGCGTGCGTGCGGTCCGCCTCGGCCATCGCCTCGGCGGCGTGCCCGGCGTCGCCGCGCAGCGCCGCCGCCTGGGCTCGCTCGGCCTGGGCGAGGCCGGCGTAGACGCGGCTGGTGGCGAGCACGGCGCAGGCCCCCAGGCTGGTCCTGAGCGCGTCGTCGCTGCGTCCGCGCAGCCGCTCCGCGTACGCCCGCAGGACGGCCAGGTAGCCGGTGCCGAGCCGGAAGTCGCCCGCCCCGGCCAGGTCGGCGAACTCGTCGGCCACGATCGCGTCGATGCCGGCCAGGTCGCCGGCGAGGGCCAGCCGGGTGCCCCGGGCCAGTTCCATGGCGAGTTGCAGGTAGGGCATGTCGTTGCGCCAGGCCGGCGCCTCGGCCGCCACCCGGGCCACCGCCTCCGCGCTGCGCCGGAAGTGGCCCTGCGCGGCCTGGAGGTGCGCGATCGTGCAGCGGGCCAGCTCCCGCGCGGCCACGCTGGCGGCGGGGCGGTCCAGGACGCCGCGGCCGAGCCGCAGCGCCGTCTCGGTGTCCATCCGGTGCAGCCGCATGATCGCCTCGAAGGCGCGGACCCGGGCCAGGTCGCCGGGGTCGGTCAGCTCGTCGGCCCGGGCGGCGATCTCCTCCACCGTGGACTCCTGACTGAGCCCCCAGTAGTTGACCATTCCCCGTACGGTCAGCCAGCGGGCCCTGCGGCGGTCACAGCCCAGGTCGTCGGCGACCGCGTCGAGCACCCGCAGCGCCTCAGTGGGCCGGTCGGCGAACATCAGGATGGTGGCGAGCAGCTCGGCCGCGTCGTACCCGCCGTCGGCGTCCAGCGCGGCCCGGGCCAGCCGGGTGGCCAGCGGCACGTCGTAGCGGGTGAACGCCTGCACGGCCGCGTCCAGCAGCAGCGCCGGGTCCTGCACGGTGCCCGAGTCCAGCCGCCACACCGCCACCCGGAGCAGGTCGTCGCGGCGCCGTTTGCCGGCCTTCTCGATCAGGTCGGCGAGTCGGGCGTGCAACCGGCGGGTCCGGCTGACCGGGCAGCGCCGGCGCATCACCTCGCCGTAGAGCGGGTGGGCCAGCCGTACGTTGACCCGGCGGTCGTGGCGGACCACGGTGATCAGGCCGCGTTCCTCGGCGGTCTCCACGTCGGTCGGCGCCACGGCCTCGTTGAGCAGTTGCAGCCCCAGGGGCTCGCCGAAGGCGACCAGCTCCACCACGGTACGGACGCCGGCGCTGAGCTGGCCGACGCGGGTGTCGATCAGCTCGGTCAGGTTGGGCGCCAGCTCGAGCCGCCCGGTCCAGCTCCACGCCCCGTACCTGCGGTGCAGTTCCCCGCCACCGGTGGCGGCGAGCACCAGCTCCCGCAGGAGCAGGGGGTTTCCCCCGGAGAGCCGCCACAGCCGCTCGGTGGAGCCGTCGTCCACCGGACCGTCCAGGATGGCCGCCAGCAGGGCGCCGGTCTCGGGGCGGCCGAGCGGGGTGAGCTCGGCCAGGTCGACCAGGTCGTCGGTCCAGAGGGCGCGGATCGGCAGCGGCAGCTGCTCGCCGTCGCGCAACGTGCCGACCACGGTGGTGTTCTCGGTGCGGGCCAGCAGGTGCACCAGCGCCGCGGACGGGGGGTCGAGCAGGTGCGCGTCGTCGATGGCCAGCACGACCGGCCGGCCGGCGGCCTGCTCCCGCAGGGCCTGCACCGCCCAGCGCAGCAGGCCGGCGGGGGAGAGTCCCTGGGGTTGTTCGGCGGGGAGCACCTGCACCAGGCCGCCGAACGGGAGCGCCGCGGTGGTGGCGCTGGCCGCGACGGTGAAGATGGCGTACCGGTCGGTGGGGAGGGTGACCAGTCCCTCGCGGAGCAGCCGGCTCTTGCCGATCCCGGCGCTGCCGTTGAAGAAGATGCCGCGCCGGTCCGCGTCGGCCACCGCCGACCGTAACCGGCCCAGTTCCACCGTTCGGCCGACGAAGCTCCACCGACTCATCCGAGCAGCATATCGATGCGATTCGGTACGCGCGGGCACCGTCACGCAGTGAAGTTGAGTAGTCTTGCCGTTACTGGTGAGTACCGGAGGTAATCGTCGCGGCGCGATCCCGCTCCGTAGGCTTTCGTCATCCGGTCCTCACCACCGGACATGTCCACGCGACCGCCCACGGCCGCCCCTCCCGGAGGGCACCGGATGAAGCCCCGTCCCCTTCCCACGGTCTACCGGTCGGAGACCGCCGCCGCCGCTGCCGTCGACGACGACGACGAGACGACGATCGAGCTGCCGCGCTGCGTACCGCTACCCGCCCGGCTCGGCGTGACGGCGCCCGGACCGGACGAGCCGCTCGCCGTGGTGACCGCCGGGCCGGCCGGCGCCCGCCGGCAGGAGGTGCTCGCCGCCCTGCTCGGCCAGCCGACCGGCATGCTCGCCGTCCCACCCGGCGCCTGCCTGGTGGTCCGGCACGCCCGGGAGGCCACCCGGGCGGCGTACGTGCCGGGCTACCGTCAGCCCCTGGGGTACGGCGCCGACCAGGTGGCGGCCGGTCCGGCGCTGGCCCGGCCGCCGCGACGGGTGGAGCTGGGGCTGCCGGTGCCGCTGCTGCGGCACTTCGCCGTGCTGGACACCCCGGACACCGGTTCGCTGGGCGTGGCCGGTGGTCGGCTGCTGCTCGACGCCACCGGCCGGGGTGGCGCGCTGCTCTTCGTGATCGCCGCCGACCAGGCGTTCAGCGCCGCCGAGCTGGACCTGCTGGCCGAGATCTCCCGCTCGGCGGTCGAGGTCTTCTTCGTGGTCACCCCCGGGGCGGCCGACTGGGAGCCGGGGCCGGACGGCGCGGCGACGGGGGACACGGGGGCGTCCGTCCCGCCGCCCGTCCGGCCCGTCGCCCCCACCGACGGGGTCGAGTTGAGCGCCGAGGCGCACCGGGCCGCCCTGCTCGCCGCGGTGCCGGCGCTGGCCGGCGCGCAGTGGTTCCCGGCCCGACGGCCGGATCTGCCCGCCCTCCAGCGGGCGCTGGTCGGCTGGTCGGCCGGCGAGGGGCTGCGCCGGGCCAGCGTCGAGCCGCCGGTGCTGGCCGGCGAGCACGGGCGGGTGCCGGTGGCATCGGAGGCGGCCCGCGGCGAATGGGCCGACCAGCTGGAGCGGCAGGCCCGCGCCTGCGCCCAGCGGATCCGCCAGGACCTCGCCCTGGAGCTGGCGAACGTGCACCTGCGAGTCGTGCAGGAGATCGTCTTCGGGGTGGGGTGCGCCGGCCTGCCGCAGCTGCTGGACCGCGAGATGGAGGCGCTGTCGGCGCTCGCCACCGCCCAGTGCGACCTGGCCGTACGCCGGTTGCTCGACGAGGCGGCGGGCCAGGTGCTCGGAGCGCCGCTGGCCGAGGGGGTGCGTCGGCGGATCGTCACCGCGGTGCGCTGGGAACTGGCCGACCACGTCGCCGGGCAGGAGCTGGACCGGGTGCTCCTGGTCACCAGCACCGCGGGGGTGGCCGGCCTGGCCGGTGCGGGCGCGATCGACGCGCTGGCCGGCTCACCCGGTGCCCCGCGTGCGGAGGCGCTGCCGCCGATCGCGGTGGCCCTCTCCGGCGGCTGCTGGCAGCACTGGCGCAGCCCGGTCAACGACGACCCGGGCGGCGCGCGGGCCTGGGCGCAGCGGGCGCTGCGCGAGGTCGAGCTGGAACTGACCCGCGAGGTCTCCCGCCGGTTCGAGGTGATCCGCCTCTCGATCTCCACGGTGCTCGCGGATGCGATCGACCACGGCATCCTGCTCGCCTGAGCGCGGCGCCGCCCACCCGGGCAGGGGGTCCGTTCCGGCCGCCCGGGGCGCCGATCCCGACCCACCCGGCGTTCCGGTTCATCGGTTCGCCGAGTCCGGTGGCACGATGGGGGGCATGGCGGCTCCGCAGGTTGCACCGGTCGAGACGCCGGACACCGAAGAGGTGCCGGTCTCCGACCGGCCATGGGTGACGATCGTGTGGGACGACCCGGTCAACCTGATGACGTACGTGACCTGGGTCTTCCAGAAATGCTTCGGCTACAGCCGGGAGAAGGCCGAGAAGCTCATGTTGGACGTGCACCACAAGGGGCGCGCGGTGGTCTCCACCGGCGCCCGGGAACGGATGGAGCACGACGCGTCGCAGCTGCACGCGTACGGGCTGTGGGCGACGGTGGACCGGTCGTGAGCGCGAGGAGTGAGCCGGTGTTGCGAGCCCCGCGGTCGCGATCAGGGGTGGCGCTGTGAGCATGTTCCACCGCCAGGGCGAGCGGTACGTCGCCAGCTTCGCCGTCGACGAGGTGCGGGTGCTGCGCAAGGTCGCCGGCGAGGTGGTCGGCCTGCTCACCGACGGCTTCGACCACGGGGACCCGGTGGTCGGCCGGCTCTTCCCGGAGGTCTACCCGGACGACTCCGCGGGTACGGCCGAGTTCCGCCGCTACACCGAGGGCGACCTGAAGACCGCCAAGATCGATCAGGCCGGGGCGATCCTCGCCGCGCTGCCCGACACGACCGACGCCGGTGGTGAGGTACGTCTCGACGCCGAGGCGGCCGAGGCGTGGCTGCGGGCGCTCAACGACGCCCGGCTGGCGATGGGGGTCCGGCTCGACATCTCCGACGGCACGGACCTCGGCGAGGAGCTCGACGAGGCGATGGCCCTCGACCCCACCTCGTCCCGGGTGTTCCAACTATCGGTCTACGCGTATCTCGGATATCTCCAGGAATCCCTGCTCAACGCCCTGGTCGACTGAGTGGTGAGGGTCGCCACCTCGCGGCCCGGGTGGCTCAGGCGCTAGGCTTGCCGACGTGCTGAGCATCGACCGGTCGATCGTCGACGCGATCGTCGCCCACGCCCGCCGGGACCATCCGGACGAGGCGTGCGGCGTGGTCGCCGGTCCCGTGGGCAGCGACACCCCCACCCGGCACATCCCGATGGAGAATTCCGCCCGCTCGATGACGTTCTACGAGTTCGACTCGATGGAGCACCTGCGGGTGTGGCGGGAGATGGACGACCGCGACGAGGAACCGGTCGTCATCTACCACTCGCACACCGCGACCGAGGCCTACCCGTCCCGGACGGACATCTCCTTCGCCGGTGAGCCGGGAGCGCACTACCTGCTCGTGTCGACCCGTGAGCCGGACACGGAGGAGATCCGCTCCTTCCGGATCGTCGACGGCGTGGTCACCGAGGAGCCGGTGCGGATCGTGGAGCCGGCCGTGGACCCGCACGCCGTCCAGTCCTACATGTTCGGGCAGAGCCCGGCGACGGTCGACTACGAGTGTTCCGGCCGCTGACCTCCAGCGCCCGTTCACCCTCTTCCTTCCCGTCACCGCGGCACACCCGTTCCAGGAGGACGTCACCATGGCCATCGAAGTTCGCATCCCCACCATCCTGCGCAGCTACACCGGCGGCGCGAAGGTCGTCGAGGGCGCCGGGGACACCCTCGGTGACCTGCTCACCGACCTCGACTCCCGGCACGCCGGGCTGAAGGGCCGGCTGGTCACCGAGGCCGGCGCGCTGCACCGCTTCGTCAACGTCTACGTCAACGACGAGGACGTCCGCTTCCTCGGCGCGCTGGACGCCAAGCTCAACGACGGTGACAGCGTCACCATCCTGCCGGCCGTCGCCGGTGGCGCGTTCGGCTTCGCCGCCGCCGCGGCGATCAGCCAGCACCGTGCCGCGGCGGCCGCGATCAGCCAGCACCGTGCGGCGACCGTCGCCGCCCGCGACGCGGCCGTCGCCGCCCGCTGAGGGCGGTCACCATGGCGCGGTACGAAAGCCTGCTCGACGCGTGTGGCGGCACCCCGTTGGTGGGGTTGCCGCGGCTCTCGCCGACGGTGCCCGAGGGGGCCCCGCCGGTGCGGCTCTGGGCGAAGCTGGAGGACCGGAACCCGACCGGCAGCATCAAGGACCGGGCGGCCCTGTTCATGGTCCGCGCGGCGGAGGAGGGCGGCCGGCTCCGGCCGGGTGACACCATCCTGGAGCCGACCAGCGGCAACACCGGCATCTCGCTGGCCATGGTGGCCAAGCTGCGGGGTTACCGGCTGGTCTGCGTGATGCCGGAGAACGTCTCCACCGAGCGGGTCCAGCTGCTCCGGATGTACGGCGCGGAGATCATCTTCTCGCCGGCGGCCGGCGGTTCGAACCAGGCGGTCGCCACCGCGAAGCAGATCTCGGCGGAGCACCCGGACTGGGTGATGCTCTACCAGTACGGAAACGAGGCCAACGCCCGGGCGCACTACGAGACCACCGGTCCCGAGCTGCTGCACGACCTGCCCACGATCACCCACTTCGTGGCCGGACTGGGCACCACCGGCACCCTGATGGGCACCGGACGCTACCTGCGGGAAAAGGTCGACGGCATCCAGATCGTCGCCGCCGAGCCCCGCTACGGCGAGCTGGTCTACGGCCTGCGCAACATCGACGAGGGGTACGTCCCCGAGCTCTACGACGCGACCGTGCTGAACCGCCGGTTCTCGGTGGGCACCCGGGACGCCGTGCTGCGTACCCGTCAGCTGGTCGACGTGGAGGGGATCTTCGCCGGCTTCTCCACCGGCGCGATCCTGCACGCCGCGCTCGCCGTGGCACACGAGGCGGTGCGGGACGGCCGGGCCGCCGACGTCGCCTTCGTGGTCTGCGACGGCGGCTGGAAATACCTTTCCACCGGCGCGTACGGCGGCACCCTCGCCGACGCCGAGGACGCGTTGGAAGGCCAGCTCTGGGCCTGACCGGGCAGCGACGGGCCGGCCGGGCACGCCCGGCCGGCCCGCTGCGCTCCGGGCCGGGCCGGATACGCCCGGTGACCCCGACCCTGTGTCACCTTGATGACAACTTCGGCCAGATGATTCTGGCTGGCCGTCGACGGAGCGTAGGCTGCGCAGCGTGGCGTACGCGTCGGTAGAGATCATCGGCGGCACGAGGGCCGGGCTGGCGACTACGGCGCGTGACAATAGGGCGACCGGATGCGACTAACCGTCCTGGGCTGCGCCGGGAGCTTCCCGGGCCCCGAGTCCCCCTGCTCGGCCTACCTGATCGAGGCGGACGGCTTCCGGCTGCTGGTCGACTTCGGCCCCGGCTCGTTGTCCAACCTCCAGCGTTACGCCGGGCTGCACGCCCCCGACGCCATCCTCCTGTCCCACCTGCACTGCGACCACATCCTCGACGCGCTCAACTACGTGGTGGTCCGCCGGTACGCCCCGGACGGCCCGTATCCGCCGCTGCCGGTCTACGCCCCGTCCGGCGCGCCGGACCGGCTGACCACCGCGTACGGGCAGGAGGACAGCACGCTCGAGGACGTCTACCAGTTCTACGGCCTCCAGCCGGGCACCTTCCCGATCGGCCCGTTCACCGTCACCGTCGACCGGATGAACCACCCGGTGGAGACGTACGGGGTGCGGCTGGAGCACCAGGGTCGGGTGCTCTGCTACTCCGCCGACACCGCGCCCTGCGAGGCGCTGCTGCGGCTGGCCCAGGACGCCGACGTGTTCCTCTGCGAGGCCAGTTACCTCGACGGTGTGGACAACCCGCCCGACCTGCACCTGACCGGCCGGGAGGCCGGCGAGTTCGCCACCAAGGCGGGGGTGGGCCGGCTGCTGCTGACCCATCTGGTGGCGGCGTGGGGCAGCGAAGCGCACACGGTCGAGTCGGCCGCCGCCGCGTACGCCGGCCCGCTGGAGGTCGTCCGGCCCGGCGCCGGCTACGACGTCTGACCTCGGCGGACCCGACCGGAATCGCCGCCTACCGGGCTGATCCACCGCAGGCGGGGCACCCGGGCACCGGTCGATCATCGCACCGCATAGGGTGCAGGCATGGCGCGACCTGACGGGCGGCAACCCGACCAACTCCGACCGGTGACGCTGACCCGGGGCTGGAGCACCCACCCGGAGGGCTCGGTGCTCGTCGAGTTCGGCGGCACCCGGGTGCTCTGCACGGCGAGCGTGACCGAGGGGGTCCCCCGCTGGCGCAAGGGCTCCGGGCTCGGCTGGGTGACCGCCGAGTACGCGATGCTGCCCCGGGCCACGAACACCCGCTCGGACCGGGAGAGCGTGCGCGGCAAGATCGGCGGCCGGACCCACGAGATCTCCCGGCTGATCGGGCGCAGCCTGCGGGCCAGCATCGACCTCAAGGCGCTCGGCGAGAACTCGGTCGTGCTCGACTGCGACGTGCTCCAGGCCGACGGCGGCACCCGCACCGCGGCGATCACCGGCGCGTACGTGGCGCTGCACGACGCGGTGACCTGGCTGGCCGGGCGCAAGGCGCTGGCCGGCAGGGTGGACAAGGTGATGCACCGGTCGGTGTCCGCGGTGAGCGTCGGCATCATCGCCGGTGAGCCCCGGCTGGACCTCTGCTACACCGAGGACGTGGCCGCCGAGGTGGACATGAACGTGGTCTGCACCGGCGAGGGGGAGTTCGTCGAGGTGCAGGGCACCGGCGAGGACGGCGTCTTCTCCCGGGCCCAGCTCGACGCCCTGCTCGACGTGGCGACGTTGGGCTGCATGGAACTGGCCGAGGCGCAGCGGAAGGCACTCGCATCATGAACAAGGTCCTGCTCGCCACCCGTAACCGCAAGAAGCTCGTCGAGTTGCAGCGGATCCTCGACGGCGCGCTCGGCGCGCACCGGGTCGCCCTGATCGGCCTGGACGACGTCGAGGAATATCCGGAGCTGCCGGAGAGCGGCCTCACCTTCGGCGAGAACGCGCTGATCAAGGCCCGGGAGGGCTGCCGGCGTACCGGCCTGCCGACCATCGCCGACGACTCCGGTCTGGCCGTCGACGCGCTCAACGGCATGCCGGGGGTGTTCAGCGCCCGCTGGGCCGGCTCGCACGGCGACGACCAGGCCAACCTCCAGCTGGTGCTGGACCAGATCGCCGACCTGCCCGACGAGCACCGAGCCGCGTCGTTCGTCTGCACGGTCGCGCTGGTGCTGCCGGGCGGCAAGGAGCACCTGGTCGACGGCCGCCAGGCCGGCCGGCTGCTGCGGGCGCCGCGCGGCGAGGGCGGCTTCGGGTACGACCCGATCTTCCTCGGCGACGGTCAGGAGCGGACCAACGCGGAGCTGATCCCGCAGGAGAAGGACGCGATCAGCCACCGCGGCAAGGCGCTGCGCGAGCTGGCGAAGCTGGTCGCGAAGGTGCTCCCGCCGAACGCCGGCTGAGCCGTCGAGCGTACGCGTGGGCCGGCTGTTCGTGGCGCAGCTCGACGACGCCGGTTCCGCCGTTCACCGGGAGCGCAATTTTGCTACACCTCGTGACCGACCGGCCGGGGAGCAACCCACCACACCGGACGCTTTGCTCTGCTGCCACGGACGCAACAGGCACGCACGGCAACCGGTAGTTGATCGTGCCGCCGGTCGACCGGAGCCATCGTTCCTGCTCAGGGCCGTGTTGCGTATGGTGCAGCAGAGCAAAGCGGGGTGGGGGTTCTATCGCACCGGGCGCCGGAGGTGACGAAGGGTGAGCCTCCACCCTTCGTCACTCTCGGTGTCGCCCGTGGCTCCGTCCGCCCGGGCGCACACGGGCGCGGCGGATCCCGGTCAGGCCAGCGGGCCCACCTCGCGCTCGATCGCCGCCCGCAGTTGCGGCCCCGCGACCACCGCCCGGGCGGCCTCCATCACCGGGGCCAGGAACACGTCCGGTCCCGGCTCGCCGGCCGCCGCGGCGAGCGCCGCCACGGCCGCCTGCCCGGCCGGCGACGGCTCCAGCGGGGCGCGCAGCTGCAACCCGCGTACGGCAGCCAGCAGTTCCACCGCGAGCAGGCTGGTCAGGTTGTCCAGCACGGTGCGCAGCTTCTTGGTCGCCGCCCAGCCCATCGAGACGTGGTCCTCCTGCATGCCGCTGGTGGGCAGCGAGTCCACCGAGGCGGGCGCGGCGAGCCGACGGTTCTCCGCGACGATCCCGGCGGCCGTGTACTGGGCGATCATCAGGCCGGAGTTCACCCCGGCGTCGGGGGAGAGGAACGCCGGCAGCTCCCGGTTGCGGGCCACGTCGAGCAGCCGGTCCACCCGGCGCTCGGCGATCGCACCCACCTCGGCGGCGGCGATGGCCAGGTAGTCGGCGGCGAAGCCGAGCGGCGCGCCGTGGAAGTTGCCGGTCGACTCGACCCGCCCGTCGGGCAGCACCACCGGGTTGTCCACCACCGACAGCAGCTCCCGCCCGGCCACCGTCTCGACGAAGTCCAGGGTGTCGCGGGCCGCCCCGGCCACCTGCGGGGCGCAGCGCATCGAGTACGCGTCCTGCACGGCGTGCGCCAGGTCGTCGCGGTGCGAGTCCATCACCGCCGAGTTCTGCAACAGCTTGTGGATGTTCGCCGCCGAGGCGGCCTGGCCGGGGTGCGGGCGGATGGCGTGCAGCTCGGGCAGGAACGGCCGCTCCGAGCCGAGCATCGCCTCGATGGCCAGGGCGGCGGTCACGTCGGCCATGGCGAACAGGTGCCGGGCGTCGTGGATCGCCAGCAGCAGCATGCCGAGCATGCCGTCGGTGCCGTTGATCAGCGCCAGCCCCTCCTTGGCCGCCAGCGACACCGGGGCGAGCCCGGCCCGGCGCAGCGCGTCGGCGGCGTCGAGCCGCTCGCCGGCCGGCCCCAGCACCCACCCCTCGCCGAGCAGCACCAGCGCGCAGTGCGCCAGCGGAGCCAGGTCGCCGGAGGCGCCGAGCGAACCGTGCTCGGGCACCCACGGGGTGACGTCGTGGTTGAGCAGGTCGACCAGGGCCTCGGCGAGCAGCGGGCGGACCCCGGAGCGGCCCAGCGCCAGCGACCGGACCCGCAGCAGCATCATCGCCCGGACCACCTCGCGCGGCATCGGGGCGCCCACCCCGGCGGCGTGCGAGCGGATCAGAGCGTGCTGCAACTCGGCCCGCCGCTGCGGGGCGACGAAGGTGTTGGCCAGCGCGCCGAAGCCGGTGGAGACCCCGTAGACGGGCCGGCCGGCGGCCTCGATGCCGTCGACGATGCGCCGGCTGGCGGTCATCGCCTCGACGGCGGTCGGGTCGAGCACCACCTTGGCGCCGCCCCGGGCGACGGCGAGCAGGTCGGCGGGGGTGATCCCGGTGGACTGGACGGTCAGTGAGGACATTGCGGCACTCCGTTGTGCAGGACCTGGCGGATCAGCGGAACACCGGGCCGGTAGGCCAGGTGCAGGTGGGACGGCGCGTCGAGGATCATGAGGTCGGCCCGGGCGCCGCGCCGCAGCACCCCGACGTCGTCGCGGCGCAGCGCCCGCGCGCCGCCGGCCGTCGCGGCCCACACGGCCTCCGCCGGGGTCATCCGCATCTCGCGTACGGCGAGGGCGATGCAGAGCGGCATCGACGAGGTGTACGACGACCCGGGGTTGCAGTCGGTGGCCAGCGCCACGGTCACCCCCGCGTCGAGCAGCCGGCGGGCGTCCGGGTAGGGCGACCGGGTGGAGAACTCCGCCCCGGGCAGCAGGGTGGCCACCGTCGCCGAGCCGGCGAGCGCGTCCACGTCGGCGCCGGTCAGGTGGGTGCAGTGGTCGACGCTGGCCGCACCCAGCTCCACCCCGAGTCGTACGCCCGGCCCGGGGCCGAGCTGGTTGGCGTGCACCCGCACCCCCAGGCCGGCGGCCTGCCCGCCGGCGAGGATGGCCCGGGTGTGGTCGACGTCGAAGGCGCCCCGCTCGCAGAACACGTCGATCCACCGGGCGTGCGGTGCGGCGGCGGCCAGCATCGGCCCGCACACCAGCCCGACGTAGTCGTCGGGGCGGTCCGCGTACTCGGCGGGGACCACGTGGGCGCCGAGGAAGGTGGTGTCCTCGCTGAACTCGGCGGCGATCCGCAACGACCGGGCCTCGTCGGCGACGGTGAGGCCGTACCCGCTCTTGATCTCGATGGTGGTGGTGCCCTGCCGCATCGCCTCGCCGTGCAGCCGGCGCACGGTGGCCCGCAGCTGGTCGTCGGAGGCGGCGCGGGTGGCGCCCACGGTGGTCCGGATGCCGCCCCCGGTGTACGGCTCGCCGGCCATCCGGGCGGCGAACTCGGCGGCCCGGTCCCCGGCGAAGACCAGGTGGGCGTGGCTGTCCACGAAGCCGGGCAGCACGGCGGCCCCCTGCGCGTCGAGTCGCCGGTCGGCGGCCGGTGCGTAGCGGGCCGGCCCGACCCAGGCCACCTCCCCGTCCTCGACGAGCAGGGCGGCGTCGCGGCGCACACCGAGCGGGTCGCCGGGGCGGGCGTCGTTGGTGACCAGCTCACCGATGTTGTCCACCAGCAGGCTGCTCATGGGAGGGTCACCGCCGCGATCGCGTCCCGCAGTTCGGTGGGCACGTCGACGGTCAGGTGCCGGCCCTCGGCGACCACGGTCCGCCCGTCGACCACCACGTGGGTGACGTCGGCGGCGGTGGCCGCGAAGAACACCCCGACCGGCGGCACCCCGGCGGTACGGGCGCTGTCCAGCCGTACCGTCACCAGGTCGGCGCGGTCGCCGACGGCGAGCCGGCCGGCGTCGCCCCAGCCCAGCGCGGCGTGCCCGCCGACGGTGGCGGCGTGCAGCAGCTCGGCGGCCGTGAAGTGGCCCCGCCGGCGGGTGCGCAGCCGCTCGTCCAGCTCCACCGCCCGGGCCTCCTCGAAGAGGTCCACCACGGCGTGGCTGTCGCTGCCCAGGCTGAGCGGGCTGCCCGCCTCGACCAGCCGCCGGACCGGGCCGATCCCGTCGGCCAGGTCCCGCTCGGTGGTGGGGCAGAGACAGACCCCGGTGCGGCTCTCCCCGAGCAGCGCCACGTCGGCGCCGGTGGGGTGGGTGGCGTGCACGGCCGTGGTGTGCGGGCCCAGCACCCCGTGCTCGGCGAGCAGCCGGGTCGGGGTGACCCCGTGCGCCGCCCGACAGGCGTCGTTCTCGGCGGGCTGCTCGGACAGGTGCACGTGCAGCGGCACCCCGGCCCGGTCGGCCAGGTTCGCCACGGTGGCCAGCTGCTCGGCGGGCACGGCCCGGACGGAGTGGATCGCCGCGCCGACCCGGGCGTGGTCGTCCTCCGGCGCGAAGGCGGCCACCCGCTCCGCCCAGCGCAGCGCGTCGCCGTCGCCGAACCGGCGCTGCGGCCCGGCCAGCGGCGCACCGTCCACCGTGGCGGTCAGGTAGCAGGCGTCCAGCAGGGTGAGCCGGATCCCGGCGTGCGCGGCGGCCTCCACCAGTGCCGCCGACATGGCGTTCGGGTCGTCGTACGGCGTCCCGTCCGGCCCGTGGTGCAGGTAGTGGAACTCGCCCACGCAGGTGATCCCCGTGAGCGCCATCTCCGCGTACGCGGCCCGGGCCAGGGCCAGGTAGGAGTCCGGGTCGAGCCGGCCGGCGACGGCGTACATCGCCTCCCGCCAGCTCCAGAAGTCACCCCGGCGGGCGTGGGTACGCCCGCGTAGCGCCCGGTGGAAGGCGTGCGAGTGGGCGTTGGCCAGCCCCGGCAGGGTCAGCCCGGGCAGTCGTACGGCGTCGCCGAGCACCTCCACCCCGGCCGCCGGGGCGCCGCCCCCGACCAGTGGGGTGACCGCGGTGATCCGGCCGTCCACCGCCTCGATCAGCACGTCCGGGGTGGGTTCGGCGTGCTCGGGCAGCCAGGCGTACTCGGCGAGCCAGCGGGTGGCGGTCATGGTGTCGACTCCCTGTCGAGCTGAATCGTCTGCGACATCACCCGATCATGGCCGCGCCGAATCGTCTGCGACATCAGCTCGACAGCGCAGAACGCGTTCCCCTCCGCCCGGCCCCGGCCCGCCGCCGTCGGCCCGGTCGACCGGGCCGGACTCACCGACATGCCAGCTCCTCCAGTACCCGGGCCAGGGCGGTCACCCCGGCCGCGCAGTCGGCGTCGGTGGCGGACTCGGCGGGGGAGTGCGACACCCCTGTCGGGTTGCGGACGAAGAGCATCGCGGTCGGCAGGTGCGCCGCGAGCACCCCGGCGTCGTGTCCCGCCCCGGTGGGCAGCACCGGCGCGTCGAGCAGCTTCGCCAGCCGGTCGGCCAGCCCGCCGTCGAAGGCCACCAGCGGGGTGGCCGACTCCTGGGTGCAGGTCAGCCCGGTGCCGTCCCGCTTCGCCCGCTCGGCGGCCTTGGCGCGTACCGCCTCGACCAGGCCGTCCAGGGTCGTCGCCTCGGCCGCCCGGGCGTCCAGCCAGCCGGTGACCTTCGCCGGGATCGCGTTGGTGGCGTTGGGCTCGACGGCCACCCGGGCCACGGTGGCGTGCGCGTCGCGCAGCCGGGCCTCCTTGTTCGCCGCGAGCACGGTGAACGCGTAGGTGAGCATCGGGTCGCGGCGGTCGGCCATCCGGGTCGTACCCGCGTGGTTGCCCTCGCCGTGGAAGTCGAAGCGCCAGCGGCCGTGCGGCCAGATCGCGCTGGCCACCGCGACCGGCGCGGCCTGGTCGACCAGCGCGCGGCCCTGCTCGACGTGCAGCTCCACGAAGGCCGCGAAGCGGCCGAGCAGGCCCGCGTCGGCGCCCGCCGGCCGGTCACCCAGCGCCTCGGCGAAGCTCACCCCGGCGGCGTCGCGCAGCCCGGCCGCGCGGTCGACCGCGATCTCGCCGGTGAGCAGCCGCGACCCCAGGCAGGGTACGCCGAACCGGGCCCCCTCCTCCTCCACGAACGCGGCCACCACGACCGGCCGGACCGGGGTGACCCCGGCGGCCCGCAGCTCGTCCACGGCGAGCAGCGCGCTGACGATGCCGAGCGGACCGTCGTACGCCCCGCCGTGCGGCACCGAGTCGAAGTGGCTGCCGGTGAGCACCGCGTCCCCGGCGTCCGGGTCACCCCACCAGGCGAAGAGGTTGCCGTTGCCGTCCTCGGTCACCGCCATGTCCCGGGTCCGCGCCTGCCCCCGGAACCACTCCCGCAGCCGCAGCTCCGGGTCGGTCAGCGCGTAGCGCAGGTAGCCGCCGCTGCCGGCGTCCCGCCCGACCGGGGCGATCTCGTCCCACAGCTCCCGGAACCGGGCGGTCAGGTCCGTCATGAGGCTCCCTCGGCCATCGGCACCCGGACGCCGGTGCGGGTGGCGACCTCGCGGGCGTCGTCGTAGCCGGCGTCGACGTGCCGGATCACGCCCATCGCCGGGTCGTTGGTGAGCACCCGCTCGATCTTCTGGCCGGCCAGGGCGGTGCCGTCGGCGACGCAGACCTGCCCGGCGTGGATGGAGCGGCCGATGCCGACCCCGCCACCGTGGTGGATGGAGACCCAGGACGCCCCGCTGGCCGTGTTGACCAGCGCGTTGAGCAGCGGCCAGTCGGCGATCGCGTCGGAGCCGTCGGCCATCGCCTCGGTCTCCCGGTAGGGGCTGGCCACGCTGCCGCAGTCCAGGTGGTCCCGGCCGATCACCACCGGCGCGGAGAGCTCACCGGAGGCGACCATCTCGTTGAACCGCACCCCCGCCCTGTCCCGCTCGCCGTAGCCGAGCCAGCAGATCCGCGCCGGCAGGCCCTGGAAGGCGACCCGCTCGCCGGCCATCCGCATCCACCGGGCCAGGGACTCGTTCTCGGGGAAAAGGTCGAGGATGGCCTTGTCGGTGGCCGCGATGTCCTTGGGGTCGCCGGAGAGGGCCGCCCAGCGGAACGGGCCCCTGCCCTCGCAGAACAGCGGCCGGATGTACGCCGGCACGAAGCCGGGGAAGTCGAAGGCCCGCTCGTACCCGCCGAGGCGCGCCTCGCCGCGGATCGAGTTGCCGTAGTCGAAGACCTCCGCCCCGGCGTCGAGGAACCCGACCATCGCCTCGACGTGCTTCGCCATCGACGCCCGGGCCCGGTCGGTGAACTCGGCCGGCTTGGCCGCCGCGTAGTCCCGCGCGTCGCCCAGCTCGACCCCCTCCGGCAGGTACGACAGCGGGTCGTGCGCGCTGGTCTGGTCGGTCACGACGTCGATGGCGACGCCCCGGCGCAGCAGCTCGGGGAAGACGGTGGCCGCGTTGCCGACCACGCCGACGCTGAGCGCCCGCCGGTCCCGCTTCGCGGCGAGCACCCGCCGCACCGCGTCGTCCAGGTCGTCGGCGACCTCGTCCAGGTAGCGGTCGTGCGCCCGCCGCTCCAGCCGGGTGCGGTCCACGTCGACGATCAGGCAGGCGCCGCCGTTCATGGTCACCGCGAGGGGCTGCGCCCCGCCCATCCCGCCGCAGCCGGCGGTGAGGGTCAGCGTCCCGGCCAGCGAGCCGTTGAACCGCTTCTCGGCCACCGCCGCGAACGTCTCGTAGGTGCCCTGGAGAATGCCCTGGGTGCCGATGTAGATCCACGAGCCGGCGGTCATCTGGCCGTACATGGTCAGGCCGAGGGACTCCAGCCGGCGGAACTCCGGCCAGGTGGCCCAGTCGCCGACCAGGTTGGAGTTGGCCAGCAGCACCCGGGGCGCCCACTCGTGGGTACGCATGACACCCACCGGGCGGCCGGACTGCACCAGCATGGTCTCGTCGTCGCGCAGCTCGGTCAGCGTCCGCACCAGCGCGTGGTACGACGGCCAGTCCCGGGCGGCCTTCCCGGTGCCGCCGTAGACCACCAGGTCGTCGGGGCGCTCGGCCACCTCCGGGTCGAGGTTGTTCATCAGCATCCGCAGGGCGGCCTCCTGCGGCCACCCCTTGGCGGTGCGTGTGGTGCCGCGGGCGGCGCGGACGGGCTGGTGCATCTCGTACTCCTCTCAGCCGAGGAACAACTGACGGCGGGCGGCGGACGACTCGAACGCCTCGAGCCGGGCCTGGGTCTCGGCGGGGGTGGCGTCGCAGATCGCCTGGAGCACCACCATGGCCAGGGTCATCGGGGCGGTGTGCAGGTCGAAGACGAGCCCGGTGCCGACGGCGGCCGGGAGGACCAGCTCGGCGTACTCGGCGGCCGGGCTGACCGGGGAGTCGGTGATCGCCACGACGGTCAGCCCGGCGTCGCGGGCCTCCCGCAGCGCGTCCAGGGTCTCCCGGGGATAGCGGGGCAGGACCAGCGCGAGCAGGGTGGTCGCGCCGGCCGCGGCGGCCTGCTCCAGCCGGTCGGTGAGCAGGCTGCCGCCGTCGTCGAGCACCCGCACGTCGGGGTGCACCTTGGCCGCGAAGTAGGCGAAGTAGGCGGCCAGCGGCGCGGCGGCGCGCAGCCCCAGCACGGGCAGCGGCCGGCTGGCCGCCAGCAGCCGGCCCGCCTCGGCGATCCGCTCCCGGTCGCCCAGCTCACCGGCGAGCCGGTCCAGGTTGCCCATCTCGGCGCGGACGGCCCGTTGCAGCTCGTTGCCGGCGCTCCCGCCGTCGGGCACGCCGGTCGGGGCGATCTCCCGCAGCCGGCGGCGCAGCGCCGGGTAGCCGTCGTGGCCGAGCGCCACCGCGAACCGGGTCACCGACGGCTGGCTGACCCCGGCCAGCTCGGCCACCTCGGCGGCGGAGAGGTACGCCGCGGCGGCGGCGTGCTGCACCAGGCAGTGCGCGATCCGCCGCTGGGTCGGGGTGAGCCGGATGCCGTGGAACAGGTCGAGCACCCGGTCCGGCGCCGTGGCGACCCCTCCTTCATTCATGCCGTGACTCTATGCATGAAAACTTTCAGCGGGCAAGCGTCCACCCGCTCCCGGCCCACGGACCACGGGCGAGAAGGTGAGCCCCTTCTCTGTACTATCCGCACGGCGGGCGAGCAGAGGAGTCTTGGCATGCAGCCGGTAGGTCCGTACAGATTCACCGAGGCGTTCGGCGTCTGTCAGGTGGGTACGGCTTGGTGGGCCCTCGACGGGCAGGACCGGCTGGTCACGGTGGCGGTGCTGGAAGGCGCCGCGGCCAACGATCCACCGTGGCGGCAGGCGTTCGCCAACGCCGCCAACACGATGGCCCAGACCCCCACCGGCCCCCGCTATGTCAACGCCGACCTGAACGCCGCCCAGCCCTGGGTGGCGTACCCCTCCGAGGAGGGGTTGGGCGCCCAGCGTCTCTTCCAGACCCTCGGCATGGACCTGCACCCGGCGGAGGCGCAGGCCACCGTGCTGATCCCCGCCACCGGCGCCGTCACCGAGCCGCCGCGACCGGTCTCCGGCGTACCCACGTCCGGCTCACCGGCCCCCACCTCCGGCCCGCCGCAACTGCCGTGGGCGATGCACGCCGCCACCGCCACCCCGCAGCAGGGCACCACCGTGCCGCAGCAGGCGCCGCAGTCACCCGCACCGTCCATGGTGTCCGGCCCGCCGGCCACCGATCCGTTCGCCCACCCCGCCCGCCGCATCCAGCCCACGCCGGCCGGCGGCGGCACCGCCCGGGACGGCGCCACCTGGCTCACGGTCGCCGCGCTGGTGCTCGGGATCCTCGCCGCGGTCGGCGGCGTCGGCCTCACCGCGGGTGGGGACGACACCGGGGCGCAGGCGCCGGGGCCGGTGACCGAGTTCCCGACCACGGCCCTGACGCAGCCCGGCCTGCGGCCGTGGGCCGACTTCGCGCCGGGCAGCCCGCAGGAACGGGCGATCGCCGTGGCCGGACCGTCGCTGGTCTTCATCGAGTCGGTCTTCACCGGATACCTCCGCGACCGGACCACCAACCGGCCGGTGCGGACCACCCCGATCGTCTTCAGCCGCCGCTGCACCGGCTTCGTCGTCGACACCGCCGGACACGCGCTGACCAGCAGCTCCTGCGTCAAGCCCGGTGAGGAGTACGCGCGCCGGATCGCCCTGGACGCGGTGGCCCGGATGATGGTCCGGGAGGGCAAGCTCACCGACGCCCAGGTGGACGGCTACATCACCACGAACCTGGAGCGGACCCGGTTCACCGGCGTGGACACCGGCACCGACCCGAGCGCCCAGCTGTACGCGCAGCTGGGCGAGGCCAAGGGCAACGTGACCGACAGCCCCGCCATCCCCGGCCAGGTGGTCGCGGCGCAGACCGAGGAGACCGGCAACGTCGCGCTGGTCAAGCTGGAGCGGGGCAACCTGCCCGTCGCCGAGATCGACACCCGCGCCGACGTCACCGGGGTCGGCAACCTGCTGATCCTCGGCTTCGCCACCACCGACTCCGACTTCCGGGCCGCCACCTACCGGCCGCGCACCCTGTTCGCCAAGATCGCCGGCACCGGCCGGCGGGGTGACCTGTCCATGTGGCGGATCGGCGAGGACCTCGGCAACACCTCGTACGGCGGCATCGCCGTCGACCCGGCCGGCCGGGTCGTCGGCATGCTCGACCAGGACCTCGCCCGGCCGGACCGGGCCAACCGGGTGGTGCTGCCCGCGTCGGCCTTCTCCGGCCTCCTCGGCGACGCCGGGGTGCAGGCCGGCCCGGGCGACTCCGACCGCCTCTACCGGTCCGGTCTGGACGCCTACTTCACCGGCCGCTACCCGAGCGCCGTGGACCAGCTCGGGACGGTGGCGCGGCAGGTGCCCGACAACCAGCTCGCCGGCTCCTACCGGCAGAACGCCGACAACCGGCGGCAGCTGGAGGGCGAACCGTCCGGCCGCCCCGGCTGGGCCCGCTGGCTGCTCGTCGGCGCCGGCAGCGCGCTGCTGGTCGTCCTGGTCCTGCTGGTCGTGTCGCGCGCCAGGCGACGCGGGTGAGCACCACCGCCACCACCCTGCCGCCGGCCCGCCGCGCCGCCGGCCCCACCCGCTCGCTGTCGCACCTGCTGTCGGTGGCGATCGTCGTGGTCGTCGGGATCCTGCTGGTGCACGTCCTCGTGGAGACCTGGGCCCAGGTGCTCACCGGGCCGACCAGCGAGGACCCCCGGGTCAACCTGGAGAACGCGGCCCAGTGGCCGAAGCAGCTCAAGACCCTGCTCTACCTGACGCTGGCCGGGCTGGCCGTGGCCAGGGTCGCCGTCGACCGGCTCTGGCACCGGTTCCGTACCGGAGCCGACCTCGCCCTGGTCGTGCTCGGCCTGGTGATGGTGCTCGCCGGCCTGGTCAACGACTCGTCGGCCGGCCTGATGGGTCAGGCGCTCTTCGTCTACTTCCGCGGGGTGCTGGTCTTCTACGCCCTGCGGGCCGCCGACCTGGAAGCCGGGATGGTGCGCCGGCTGCTCCAGGTCGTGGCCGCCGTGGTCGGCCTGAACGTGCTCTTCGCCCTGGTGCAGATGGTGGTCGGTGCACCGGCCTACCGGGCGCTGGGCTGGGTGGACATGACCTGGGCGGAACAGAGCCGCGCGCAGGGCCTCCAGCCGCACCCGAACCACCTCGGGCACCTGCTCGGGCTGACCCTGCTCGGCTTCGTCGCCTGGGTCGCGGTCCGGCCCTCGGTCCGCCCCGCCTGGTGGGCGGTGGCCGGCGTGGTGGCGCTGGCGCTGTCGGCGAGCCAGTCACGGGAGTCGCTGCTCGGTGTGCTGGGCGCCGCCGTGCTGATCGCGATCCTGGTGCGGGGGAGCGCCCGCCGGGTGCTCGCCGTCTGCCTCGTCCTGGTGCTCTGCACCGCCGCCCAGATCGCCGCCCGCCCCGACAACCGGGCCGAGTGGGAGCGGCGGGTGGGCAACGCCTTCAGCGGCTTCCTCCACCCGGCCGGCAGCGAACACCGGGCCGCCCCCGCGACCGCCACCGGATCCCCGGGGAAGGCCGCCGCGCCCTCGGCCAGCCGGTCGCCCTCGCCGCGCCCGAAGCCCTCGGCCAGCCGGTCGGCCTCACCGAAGCCGAAGCCGTCGGCCAGCCGGACCGCCTCCCCGAAGCCGAAGCCCTCCGGCGGTCGTACGCCGGCGGTGACCGCGGCGCCGTCGCGCCCGGCGGCCAGCCCGTCACCGGCGCCGGTACGCGAGATCCGGGTCCTCTATCTCCAGCAGGCCGCCGACATCCTGCCCCGGCAGCCGTTGCTCGGCTTCGGCATCGGTCAGTTCGGTGGCGTCGTCGCCGAGAAGAACAACCCGCAGTGGCACAAGAACCCGAAGTTCGGCCCCAAGGGCTTCAACCGGTACGGCTTCCAGGCGGTCCAGATCGACTCGTTCTGGCTGCACCTCACCATGGAGGCCGGCATCCTCGGGCTGATCGCCTTCCTGGTCTGGCTCTTCTTCGTCGTCCGGCCCCTGCTGGCCGCGACCTCCCGGCGCCGGAACCCCGACGGCCCACCGCCGTCCGCACCGGTGGTGTGGGGGATCGCCGCGATGGTCTTCGCCGGCTTCGTGGCCTTCCTGTCACCCGCCTTCGAGGACCCGCTGCTGCCGGCTCTGCTGTGGACGATCATCGGCCTGGCCTGGTGGGCGTGCCGGCGCTCGCGGGAGGAGGCCGCGTCGGTCTACACCGCCCCCACCGAGATGCTGTCGGTTATCCGTCGCTCCGGCGACACCGACGCCCGCACCCACATCCTCACCACCGACGAGATCCTGGACGTCGCCCGACGGTCCCGCCGCCCGGCACCGACGCCGACCTGGGACGATGCGCCCCGCCCCGGCGCCGGGCCGGGACGGGCCGACGACCCCGGACCGGAGCAGCGACCGCCGTGGGGCGCCGACCGACGCTGACACGGACCGTTCGGCGGAACTCGGCCCGCCGGACCGGTGCATAGAATCCGCTTTGCCATGTGACGACGCGCGTCGATCGGATGCTGCCCGCTGCCGTTGCGGTGCGGCGTCCGGCCGGTGCGGCGTCGTCCCGACAACGCACACGGGGGCGACGAGAGGTATGGACGCACGGGACGACCAGGCCCAGAACGCGATCACGGCGGCCGGTGACGCCGGTCCATGATGGTGCGACCCCCTGATGTCCGCCCTCAGGCGTCGACCCACGCCCCGGCGCCCCACGCCGCCGCCCGGCAGGTCGCACCGGCCAACGCCCGCCACCATGGACGGACCCCACCCACCACGCCGGCCATCTCGGTCTGCATCGCCGTTCGGAACCGCCCCGAGCTGCTGGTCAAGTCCGTGCGCAGCGTCCTGTCCGGCGGCTTCGCCGACTTCGAGGTGGTGATCGTCGACGACGGTTCCGCCACCCCGGTGCAGGAGGGGCTGGCCGCCGCGGGCCTGCTCGCCGACGACCGGATCCGGCTGGTCCGGCAACCGCCCGCCGGGATCAGCGCCGCCCGGAACACCGCGTTGCAGGTGGCCCGCGGCCGGTACGTCACCGTCCTCGACTCCGACGACGAGCTGGCCCACGACGGGCTGAGCCGCATCCACGAGCAGTTCGACCGCACCGGGGCGCGCTGGATCTACACCGACTACGAGGAGCTCACCGCCGCGGGGAGCCGGGTCATCCACCTGCCGTCGTTCGACTCGCCGCGACGGATGCTCTGGTCGGTGCTCAGCCGCCCCCGCCTGCCGTTCAAGCACTCCGGCATGTCGATGGAACGCGACCTGCTCGCCGGCATCGGCGGGTACGACGAGGGCACCCCGATCAAGGTGGACGTGGAGCTGGTGCTCCGCGCCCTCGCCAACGGCGTGCACCTGGTCCACCTGGCGCACCCGGTGGTGCGGTTCCACCGGCACGACACCAACATCAGCCGGCAGCGGCTGGCCGGCCTGCGGGTCTGGAACCGGCTGATCAGGACGTACAGTCCGACCCGGGTCCCGGGCCCCGCCCTGGGCATCATGCTGGTCCGCTCGGCGAGCGAACTCGGCAAGGCGCTGGTCACCGCCGTGGGCCGCTGAGGACTCCGGGGTCGCGACCACCCGGCCCACCGGTGCCGTCCCCGCCTCGGACGGCACCGGTGGGCCGGTCAGCGGGCCAGCACCCGCCGGTACACCGCGTCGATCCGTTGCGCCACCAGCCGCTCGTCCAGCCACGCGTTGCGCTCCCGCCCGTCGGCGCGGCGCCCGTCCCGCAGCACCTCGGCCGCCCGGTCGGCCAGCTCCAGCACCAGCCGCTGCCGGTTCTCCCCCTCGACCGGCCCGTCGGGGAACCCGACGACCGCACCCGGGCGTACGCCGGCCAGCACCTCGGCCACGTCACCGACGTCCACCGACACCACGGGAAGCCCCATCGCGGTGGCCTCCTTCACCACCGTCGGCGACCCCTCCTTGCCCCGCCGTGAGGTGAACAGCAGCAGGTCGGCGGCGTCGAACTTGCGGACCAGGTCGGTCTGCAACTGGCCGGGCGCGTGCAGGACCAGCTCCCGCACCGCCGGGTCCCGCCGGTGCAGCTCCGCCAGCACGTCCCGGAAGACGTCGTACCCCTTGACCTGCCGGGCCGGGTCGGCGGCGAAGAGCACCACCCGGGCCCCCTCCGGGATGCCGAGGCGGCGCCGGGCGTCCGCCCGGTCACCCGGCCGGAAGAAGGAGAAGTCCACCCCGTTGGCGATGATGTCGCCCTCGGCGTCGCCGGCGGTCTCGGCGAGCCGGTGCGAGACGTAGATCCGGGCCCGGGTGCCACCCCAACCGACCTTGGTCATCATCCGCTGCCGGGGGACGTTGACGTCGCTGCCGTACAGCGACAGCACGGTCGCCGGGTGGTTGGCGAGCCGGGCTGCCGGGGCGGCCATGCCGTAGTGCACGTGGACGATGTCGTAGCCACCCTCGGCGACCCGGCGGCGCACCCGGGGGCCGGCGGTCAGGTAGTCGAGCTTGCCCCGGGACTGGGCGATGACCTCCACGTCGACCTGGTGTCCGAGCGCCCGCAGGGCGGTCACCTGGCGTTGCACGAAGATCCCCCGATAGCTGGTGGGATCCTCCGGCCAGAGGTTCGTCACCGCGAGCACCCGCAACGGGTGGGTGGGGCCGGCCGGATCGGCGGGATGGGTCACCTGTTCTCCTAGCAGAGTCGGGGGTCAGATCGTCCGGGCCGGCCGGCGCCCGCGCAGCACCGCCAGCAGGCCGGCCACCTCCCGGCGCAGCAGCGCCAACGCCACCAGCGGCGCGCCGACGGCAAGCAGCCCGGCCGGCCAGGACCAGTGGCGGACCGGCCCGAGGCTGGCCAGCAGCATGCCGGCGGCCATCAGCACCAGGCAGCGGGCCAGCGTGCCCGCCCAGGCGAGCCGGTGCAGCCGCCACACCGTGACCACCGGCACCAACGCGGTCACCGCCGTGCCGACCAGGTAGCCGAGGCCGACGCCGACCGCGCCGAGCGGCCCCGCCGCGACGGCCACCACCGCGAGGCCGACCAGGCATCCCAGCACCGCCGAGGCGACCGGCACCCGGCTCTGCCTGGCGGACCCGCTGGCCAGGGCGTTGACCGCGGGCACCTGGAGGATGCCGAAGGACGAGGCGCAGAGCATCAACCGCAGCACGGGCGCCCCACCGGCGTACCCGCCGCCGCCGAAGAGCTGGAGGACCAGCGGGGCGGTGGCCAGGCCCACCAGGAACACCGGGGTCATCACCACCGCCAGCGCCCGGGTCGACACGTCTACCTGCTGGCGCACCGCCGAGTGGTCACCGGCGCCGTGCGCCCCGGCCATCGCCGGGAACAGCGCCAGCGCCATCGCCCGGGGCAGGAACCACAGCGGCGCGATCAGGGCGACCGCGGCCACCAGGTAGGCCACCTCCGCGGGCGCCGCGAAGTGCCCGGCCAGCAGCTGGGTGGCCTGGAGGAAACCGGCGCTGGCCAGCGTCCCGACGCTGGCCAGCACGGCGAACGACAACACCTGCCGGCGGTCGAAGGCACCCCCGGCCCCGGGGGCCTCCCGGCGCCGGTGCCGGCGGATCTCCCGCCGGGCCAGCAGCACGAAACAGCCGTAGCCGAGGCAGAGCGGCAGCAGGTAGAAGGTCCGCCCGGTGACGATCACCGCGACCGTGGCCGCCACGGCCAGCACCGACGTGCCCAGCTCGATCCGGGCGTACCGGGGGACCAGGCCGTGGCCGTACATCGCCGACTTGTCCACCGTGTACAACGCGTAACTGGCGGTCAGCACGGCCACCGACACCGTGTCGACGGCGTCGAGCGGATGCAACCGCCGCAGCACCAGCGCGGTGACCAGGCCCAGCAGGAGCGACGAGAACAGCCCCAGGCGGGACAGGAACCGGTGCACCGCCCAGGCGCCCGGCAGGTCCGCGGCGCCGCGGTGGAACGCCACGAACTTCGACATGCCCGCGGACACCCCGCCCGGCAGCAACAGGCTGGCGATCATGCTCGCCGCCAGCATGATGCCGACCAGGCCGTACCGCTCCCGGTCGGTGGCGTGGCTGGTCAACGAGCCGTGCACCAGCCGGGTCAGGCCGACCGCGAGCAGGGCCAGCATCGACAGCGCCCCGGCCCTGACCACCGAGGCGGACCGGCCGGCGGCCGGTGGGTCCGCCGGGGTCTCCGCGCCCGCCGCGGTCTCCGCGGTCTCCGTGGCGGGCGGCCGGCGCGCCGCGCCGTACACCCGGCCGGGGCCGGCGGGTCGCGCGGTCGGCGCCGGCGCGGGCCGCGGGGCGGAAGCGGGCTGCACGGTCAGACCACCGGGCCCGTCGCGAACCGCGGAGACGTCCGCAATGCCCGGCTGGGCCGGGAACGTGACGGTCGACAGGGGACGGTGGGGCACGGGCCGTAGGATGGGCCGGCTCCCGGTCGCTTCTCGTCACGTCCGTAACGCACCCGAGGATGGTAATGGCCGAAGACGCTCCCGGCGGTACCGTGCCGGCCGGCGGCCCGCGCGGCGGCCGACCGGACCCGGCCGTCGCGGCGTGGGCCACCGAGGGTCACCGTCCCGCCGTCCGAGCGCGGCTGCCCCGACCGTGGTGGGCCGCCCTCGCCGGAGCCGTCGCGCTGCTGCTGGTCGGCGCCCTGTCGGTCGCCTGGTCCCGGAACGACCCCGGCGACGACCCGGTCGCCGCCGGCTGGCACGCCGCGGCCACCCCGGACCGGCCGACCCTGCGGGAGTACGCCCCGCACACGGTGCGCATCGGCACCGCCGTCAACGCCCGGATGCTCGACGACCCGGCCTACCGGGCCGTCCTGGCCTCCGACTTCACCGCGGTGACCGCCGAGAACGCCATGAAGTGGCAGGTCCTGCAACCCACCCCCGGACGGTACGACTGGACCGCCGCCGACCGGATCGTCGGGATCGCCCTCGACAACGGTCAGGCCGTCTACGGGCACACCCTGGTCTGGCACAGCGGCACACCGGCCTGGGTGTCCGAGTCGTGGCCCCGGGAGAAGCTGCGGGCCCTGCTCCGCGAGCACGTCACCACGGTGGTGTCCCGCTACCGGGGCAAGGTCTGGGCGTGGGACGTGGTGAACGAGGCCCTGGCCGACGACGGTTCGCTGCGCGACACCATCTGGCTGCGCAGGCTCGGGCCCGGCTACATCGCCGACGCGTTCCGCTGGGCCCACCAGGCCGACCCGGACGCCCGGCTGTTCATCAACGAGTACGACACCGAGGGCCGCACCCGCAAGGCCCACGCCCTGTGGCAGCTGGTCCACCGGTTGCGCGCCGACGGCGTACCGATCCAGGGCGTCGGGTTCCAGAGCCACCTGCGGGCCAGCAAACCGCCGCAGGACATGACCGGCAACCTGCGCCGGTTCGCAGCCCTCGGCGTGGCGGTGGCCGTCACCGAACTGGACGTCCGGGTGCCGCAGCCGGTCACCCCGGAGAAACTGGCCAGCCAGGCGCTGATGTACCAGTACGTGCTCGGGGCCTGCCTGGCCGTGCCGACCTGCGAGTCGTTCACGGTGTGGGGCTTCACCGACGCCAGCAGCTGGATCCCGCACCGCTACCCCGGCTACGACTCGGCCTGCCTCTTCGACTCCACGATGCGGCCCAAACCGGCCCACTCGGCGCTGGTCACCGAACTACGCACCCACCCGCCGGCCTCACCTGGCTGACCGTCGCGGAGAATCCGGGCGGATCGGTCCTCATCGGCCGAACCGCCGATGGTCCGCCCGGCCCGCCGCGCGTACGGTGCACGTCGCGTTCTCCCGACGGGGGCTGACGAAGGAAGGACGATCGTGTCCCTGAACACCCAGGTCCCGGCGCCCCGCGCCGGGCGACCCACGCCGCCCGACGCCGGTGTCATCGCACCCTCCCACGGCTACGCCCGGGCGGCCTTCGGCCGCCGGACCACGCCCCGGGTGATGTGGCACCGGCCGTACATCCTCTGGCTGCTCGTGCTCGACCTGCTGGCCGCCCTCGCCGCCAGCCAGACCGCCGTCGCCCTGCTCGACAAGGCCGACGCGGGCTTCCAGGACCCGGCGGCGCCCGGCGGCGTCGACGGCATCTTCGTCCTGGTGGCGAATCTCGGCATCCCGCTCGGCTGGGTGCTGATCCTCGCCGCCTGCGGTGCGTACGACCGGCGGGCGCTGGGCACCGGCACCGAGGAGCTGAAGCGGGTCCTGCGCGCCGACATCGCCATGGCCGCCACCGTGTCGCTGCTGGCGCTGGGCTTCAAGAAGGACCTGTCCCGGCTGACCGTGCTGCTGGTGGTCACCGCCGCCCTGGTCTACACCCTGGTCGGCCGGTTCCTCGCCCGCCTCGTGCTGCACCACCTGCGCCGCTCCGGGTCGCACGCGTCGCAGAAGATCCTGCTGGTCGGCAAGCTCTCCGACGCCCTGGCCCTCTACGACGTGGTCACCCGCAACAAGGCCGCCGGGCTCTGCCCCATCGCGATCCACCTGCCGCAGCACCCCCGGCCCGGCGAGACGGTGACCGCCCCCGTGCCCGTCTACGTCGGCTGGGAACTGGTCCCCCTGGTCCAGGAGATCGGCGCCGACACCATCGCCGTCTGCGGCCCGGCCAGCCTGGAGTCGTACGAGCTGCGCAAGCTGGCCTGGCAGCTGGAGGGGACCGGGCTGGACCTGGTCGTCGTCCCGCAGGTCACCGACGTGACCGGCCCCCGCATCCACGTCCGACCGGTCGACGGGATGCCGCTGCTCACCGTCGAGGAACCCACCCTCTCCGGGCTGTCACTGGTCACCAAGAGCGCCCTGGACCGGCTGACCGCCCTGGTCGGGCTGATCCTGCTCAGCCCGCTCCTGCTCGGCATCGCCGCGGCGATCAAGTTCACCGACCCGGGGCCGGTGATGTTCCGGCAGCGCCGCATCGGCTACCAGGGCAAGGCGTTCAAGGTCTGGAAGTTCCGCACCATGTACACCGACGCCGAACAGCGGCTCGCGGCCCTCCAGGACCAGAACGAGAGCGACGGCCTGCTGTTCAAGATGAAGGACGACCCACGGGTCACCCCGATCGGCAAGCACCTGCGGGCACTGTCGCTGGACGAGCTGCCCCAGCTGATCAACGTGCTGGTGGGGCAGATGTCGCTGGTCGGCCCGCGCCCGCTGCCGACCGAGGACGACGACTACCAGGGCGACGTCCGCCGCCGGCTGCTGGTCCGCCCCGGCATCACCGGCCTCTGGCAGGTCTCCGGGCGCTCCGACCTCACCTGGGACGACGCCGTCCGGCTCGACCTGCACTACGTCGACAACTGGTCGCTCACGTACGACATCGGCATCCTCTGGCGCACCGCCAGCGTGGTGCTGGCCCGGCGCGGCGCGTACTGACCCCGACGGCCGGGCCCCGGGGCGCGACGATCCGCGAACCCGGGGCCCGGCCCGCCGGTCACTTCTTCTTCGCGCCCAGCTGGAGGATCTGCGGGACGTCGTCGCGGCGTACCGCGTCGTAGAAGGCGTGCGCCCGGTCGGCGTCGGCGAAGACCACGCTCTGCCCACCGGCCGTCCCGGTGCCCTTCGTCGGGCTGGTCAGGAACACCACGTTGCTGCCCCGCACGCCCCGCAGGTCACCGGCCATCGACAGCAGTGACATCTTCTCGTCCACCGAGACGGCGCTCGACGTGGCCTTGACGAAGTCGTCGAGCTTGCCCGGGTTGGTCATGATGCCACCCGAGGCCGCCTCGTCTAGGATCGCCTTGATCACCTGCTGCTGGTGGCGGATCCGGGCGAAGTCACCGTCGGCGAACTGCTTGCGCTGCCGGGCGTAGTCCAGCGCCGCCGCGCCGTCCAACCGCTGCGGGCCGGCCGGGAACGTCCGGAACGGCGGGTGGATCGAGGTGAACTTCTTCTCCGAGGTCACCTGGATGCCGCCGAGGGCGTCGACGATCTCCTTGAACCCGGCGAAGTCCACCATCATCACGTGGTCGACGCGTACGCCGGTGAACTTCTCGACGGTCTGCACCATGAGCGGCACACCGCCCCAGGCGAAGGCCGCGTTGATCTTCGCCTTCCGGCCGCCGTGCGCGCCGTCGGCCGACTTCGGCACCTCCACCCAGGTGTCCCGGGGAATCGAGGTCAGCTGCGCGCTCGAGTGGTCGGCCGGGATGTGGGCCAGGATGATCGTGTCGGTACGCGAGCCCGTGCGCTTCTCCGGGTCCCGCGAGTCACTGCCCAGGATCATGATGTTCATCGCGCCCTGCGCCCCGCCCTGCGGACGCTCCGCCTCCGGGACGCCGGCGAAGGCGTCGACCCGGTCGACGCCCTTCTCCACCGACTTCAGGTAGAAACCACCCGCGACGGCGCCCCCGCCGACCAGCAGCACCAGCGCGAGCAGGCTGAACAGGACGATCCGACGCCACCGACGACGCTTGGGCGGGGGAGCGGCCGCGGGCGGGTCCTCGGACGGCCCGTCACCCCAGCGGGCCGGCTCGGGCTCCGCATACTGCTGTGGATACATGGCCGGGATGCTACTGATCCTCGCGTTCCCCGACGTACCCCCGCCCGTCCGGGCATCACCACCCCCACGGGCATCCGTCGCCGCCGCTGGGCCGAGGGACCACCCACGCGCATCCACAGTGGTAGAAACAGCACCATGACCCACCCCGCGGCGCCCCACCTCGCCGCCGTCCACACGTACCCGGTCAAGGGCTGCCACCGGCTCGACCACGACGTGGCGCAGGTCGAACCGTGGGGCCTGGCCGGTGACCGGCGCTGGATGCTGGTCGACGCCGACGGCGTCGGCGTCACCCAGCGCGAGGCCACCGACCTGGTCCGGCTGCGCGCCCTGCCCCACCCCGACGGCCTGCTCCTCACCGCCGCCGGCCGACCCGACCTGCACGTTGCCGATCCGACCGCCGACCCGGTGCAGGTGCGGGTCTTCACCAGCCGCTGGCCCGTCGACGCGGTCCCGGCCGGCCCGGCCGCCGACCACTGGCTCGGCGAACTCGTCGGCCGGCCGGTCCGCCTCGTCCGACTGGCCCGGCCCGCCCGGCACCTGGACCCGGGCGAGCGCGCCCACGACCCCGGCGACCAGGTCAGCTTCGCCGACGAATACCCACTGCTGCTGGCCAGCTCCGCCTCCCTCGACGCGCTCAACGGTTGGCTCGTCGAGGCCGGTGCCGACCCGGTGCCGATGAGCCGCTTCCGCCCCAACCTGGTCGTCACCGGCACCCCCGCGTGGGCCGAGGACGACTGGGCCGGCCGCCGCTTCCGCATCGGCGCCACCACCTTCCGCGCCGCCGGGCCGTGCGACCGCTGCGTGGTCACCACCACCGACCAGGAGACCGGGGTACGCGGCCACGAACCGCTGCGCACCCTCGCCCGGCACCGCAACATCGGCCGCAAGCTCCTCTTCGGCCTGCACGCCGTCCCCGAGCAGACCGGCCGGGTCGCCGTCGGCGACCCGTTCACCCTCCTGCCCCCACCCGCCGACCAGGCCGATGATGGCCGATAGGCGACCTTCGACGAGGAGTCGACGATGCAGGTGATCCACCACTCCCGAGTGGCCTGGGACACGGCCCGGGCCCTCGTCGCCGCGGCCGGCGACGACGAGCTGCGCCCTCACCAACCGCCCCGACCTGGCCGACCCGCTGCGCGACCTCACCGCCATCGCCACCGGTCGGCTCCGCGGCAGGCGCGCCGGCCTGGCCGCCTGAGCGGCGCCGGTCGCCCGGCTTAACTTTCGCTGAGGTCGCTTGTCCGGCGCCGCCCCGGTCCGGCAGCATCGACGGACGTGACCGACCCCGGCAGCCCACCCACCCCGCCCCGCCGGCCCGGCCGACGACGCGCGCCCGGCGTCCCGTCCACGCGGACCCTCGCCGGAGCCGCCGCCGCCGCGCTCGCCGCCCTGCTCGGCATCACCCTCGCCCTGCGCGCCGGCGACGCGCCGGCCTGCGCCGCGCCCCCCGCCGGCGGGACCACCCACACCGGCAGGGCCACCTTCTACGACTCCCACGGCGGCGGCGGGAACTGCTCCTACCCGAGCGCCCCCGCCGACCGCCGCTACGTCGCGCTCGGCCCCACCGAGTACGCCGCCGGCGCCGCCTGCGGCGGCCAGCTCGACGTCACCGGCCCTAGGGGCACCGTCCGGGTCCTCGTCACCGACCAGTGCCCCGAATGCGAACCCGGCCACCTCGACCTCTCCGCCGAGGCGTTCGCCCGGATCGCCGACCCCGTCCAGGGCGTCGTACCGGTCAGCTACCGCGTCGTCGTCGACCCGCCCCTGCCCGGCCCGCTCACCTTCCGGATCAAGGAAGGCGCCTCCCGGTGGTGGTTCGCCGTGCTCGTCGGCGACCACGGCAACCCGCTGCGCTCCGTCGAGGTCCGCCAGGGTGGCTCGTGGCGCCCGACCGTCCGGCAGGACTACAACTACTGGCTGCTCGAATCCGGCGCCGGGCCCGGGCCGTACACCATCCGGGTGACCGACGTACGCGGCCACCGGGCCACCGCCACCGGCATCGGGATGGCGCCGGGCCGGGTGCAGCGCAGCGACACACGGATGTACGGGGGCGTCTCGGCACGACCCTCGGTCGTCCAGCGGTCGCCGTCGCCGTCGCGCTCCGTTCGGGCCAGCGCGACCGCCCCACCCCGGCGGAGCCCGTCGGTCAGCCCCTCCGCCGGCCCGGCGTCGTCCCACGCCGCACCCGCTCCTGCGCCGATCGGCGCGACGGTCGTGGCGGAGCCGCCGTTGGCCGCCGTACCGGTCGCCGGCTGCACGGGCTGAGACGCGTCTGACACGGCCGTCTGGTGCGGGAGAGGGGACTCGAACCCCCACGTCCTCTCGGACACGGGTTCCTAAGACCCGCGCGGCTGCCTGGTTACGCCACTCCCGCCGACCCGGTGATTCTAGAGCGTCCCGCCTCGGCTGTGGTGGGCCCTGCCTCGCGGAGAATCAGCGTTGCCGGTGAGGGCGAAGCGGAGGCGGTCTGCCGAACGTGGTGGCCCGGGCACGACAACCTCAGTCGAGGCCGAGGTCGCGGCGCAGCTTCGCCACGTGCCCGGTGGCCTTGACGTTGTAGAACGCGTGCTCGATCTTGCCGTCCGGGTCGATGACGAAGGTGGAGCGGATGACGCCGGTGACGGTCTTGCCGTACATCTGCTTCTCGCCGTACGCGCCGTAGGCGGTGAGCACGGTCTTGTCGGTGTCGGCGACCAGCGGGAAGGTGATGGCGTCGCGCTCGCGGAACTTCGCCAGCTTGGCGGGCTTGTCCGGGGAGATGCCGACCACCTCGTAACCGGCGGCCTGGAGCGAGGCGAGTGAGTCGCGGAAGTCGCAGGCCTGCTTGGTGCAGCCGGGGGTCATCGCGGCCGGGTAGGCGTACAGGATGACCCGGCGGCCGCGCAGGTCGGCCAGGGAGAGGGTGTCGCCGGTGTCGGTCGGGAGGCTGAACTCGGGCGCGGGGTCGCCGGGGCTGAGGCGGTCGGTCATGGCGCCGACGATACCGCCGGCGTCCGACGCCCCGGCGTCGCCGACCCGTCGCCACGCCGCCCCACGTCGCGACGCCCTGACCCTTCGGGCGAGGTGATCAACGACTCGGGTTGTTGCCAAGGATTGGCAACAACCGGCGGCGGGAAATAGGCTGACCCCTGCCGGGCGTGGACCTGCCATGCCGTGCGGGGAGGTCGAGTGGAAACCCTGGCGATGCACATCTCGAACGGGATCATCAACGGTCCCGTGGCGGCGGTCTTCGCCGCGTTCGCCCTCGCCGTGTTGGCGTTCTGCGTGCTGCGGGCCCGCGCCGACCTGGACGACCGTCTCGCGCCGATGGCCGGCCTGGTCGCGGCGTTCATCTTCGCCGTGCAGATGCTCAACTTCCCGATCCTCACCGCCGGGGTGAGCGGTCACCTGCTCGGCGGCGCGCTGGCCGCGCTGCTGGTCGGCCCGTGGGTGGGCGCGCTCTGCGTCGCGGTGGTGCTGGTGGTGCAGGCGCTGGTCTTCGGCGACGGTGGGGTCGCGATGCTGGGCCTGAACATCACCAACATGGCCGTGCTCGGCACCGCGGCGGCGTACCTGCTGATCGCGGTGCTGCTGCGGGTGCTGCCGCGTACCCGGGCCGGGCTGGGGGTCACCGCGTTCGTCTCCGCCCTGGTCAGTGTGGTGGTCGCGAGTCAGGGCTTCGTGGTCGAGTACGCCCTGGGTGGCACCACCGACCTGGGCGGCAACCTGACCGGGTTGGCCGGCACGATGGCCTTCGTGCACCTGCTGATCGGCATCGGCGAGGGCCTGATCACCGCGACCACCGTGCTCACCGTCGCGAAGGTCCGCCCCGATCTGGTGTACGCGCTGCGCGCCCTGAAGTCGGCCACGCCGCCGGCCCCCTCCGTTCCCGTCGCCGGAGGCGCCCGATGAGCAGGCGCCCCTGGGGTTTCGTGGCCGCCGGTCTGCTGGTCGCCCTGCTGCTGGCCGGGGTGGTCAGCAACTACGCCTCGTCGCACCCGGACGGGTTGGACTCCTCCCTGCTCAAGGGCTGCACGGTGAACTCCGACGGGGAGATCACCGGCGGCAGTTGCCCGGCGCAGCGGGCCGAGGACCACGAGTTGTCTGACAGTCCGCTCGCCGACTACGGCATCGCCGGCATCGACAACGGGTTCCTCTCCACCGGGCTGTCCGGCGTGGTGGGCGTGCTGCTCACCTTCGCGATCGGCGGCGGCGCCTTCTGGCTGCTGCGCCGCCGCACCCCGCAGCGCAGCGACACACCCGCGAACCAGGGCGGCTGAGCGGTGGGCGCCGGACACGCGCACGTCCTGCACCAGGAGCGGGACACGCCGGTGCACCGCCTCCCGCCGGAGGTGAAGGTCGTGGCGATGGTGGTCTTCACCCTGGCGGTGGTGGCCACCCCGCGTGAGGCGTTCTGGGCCTTCGGCGGGTACGCCCTGCTGGTCGCCGCCGTGGCGACGCTGGCCCGGGTCGGGGCGCGCTGGCTGCTGGTACGCACCACGATCGAGCTGCCGTTCGTGCTCTTCGCCTTCGTGCTGCCCTTCCTGGGCGCGGGGGAGCGGGTGGAGTGGGCCGGCCTGAGCCTGTCGGTCGACGGCCTGTACGGCGGCTGGAACATCCTGGCCAAGGGCACGCTGGGCGTACTCGCGTCGTTGCTGCTGGCGGCGACCACGACGAGCCGGGACCTGATCCTCGGCCTGGACCGGCTGCGCTGCCCGCAGGTGCTCACCCAGATCGCCTCGTTCATGCTGCGTTACCTGGAGGTGCTGGTCGGCGAGGCCCGGCGGATGCGGGTGGCCCGGCTGTCCCGCGGCGACGACCCGCGGTTCCTGTGGCAGCTGCGCGGCTTCGCGGCCGGGGTGGGTGCGCTGTTCCTGCGCGCGTTCGAGCGCGGCGAGCGGGTCTACCTGGCGATGCTGTCCCGGGGCTACGCGGGCCGGATGCCGGCGGTCTGGTCCGGCACGGGCACGGCGGACGCCGGGCAGTGGGCGGTCGCCGCGGTGGTGCCCGTGCTGGCGGTGGGCATCGCCGCCGCCGCGCTGGTGCTGACATGATCTCCGACGTGTCGACCATCCCACCGTCGCTGGACGTCCGCGGTCTCCAGCACACCTACCCGGACGGGCACGTGGCGCTGCGCGGCGTCGACCTGACGGTGCCCCGGGGTGACCGGGTGGCGCTGCTGGGTCCGAACGGCGCCGGCAAGACCACCCTGGTGCTGCACCTCAACGGCGTGCTCACCGCGACCGCGGGAACGGTTGCCGTGGGTGGGCTGTCGGTGAGCCGGGACCGGGCCACCCTGGCGGAGATCCGCCGCCGGGTGGGCATCGTATTCCAGGACCCGGACGACCAGCTCTTCCTGCCCACGGTCGCCGAGGACGTGGCGTTCGGCCCGGCGAACCTGGGGCTGCGCGGCGCGGAGCTGGCGCAGCGGGTGGACGAGGCGCTGGCGGCGGTGGGGATGTCCGAGCACCGGGAGCGGGCGCCGCACCACCTGTCGTTCGGGCAGCGGCGCCGGGTGGCGGTGGCCACGGTGCTGGCGATGCGGCCGGAGATCCTGGTGCTCGACGAGCCGTCGTCGAACCTCGACCCGGCGGCCCGCCGCGAGCTGGCCGAGATCCTGCGCGGCCTGCCGGTCACGCTGCTGATGGTCACCCACGACCTGCCGTACGCGGCGGAGCTGTGCGCGCGGTCGGTGATCCTGGACGACGGCCGGGTGGTCGCCGACGCGCCCACCGTGGACGTGCTCGCCGATCAGGAGCTGCTCGCCACGCACCGGCTGGAGCTGCCGTACGGGTTCAGCCCGCACGCCGTTCGACGTCCCTGACCGGCGCCCCGACGGGCCCGCCGGGCACCGCGCGGGCGGCGGCGTGCAGCCGAAGGATCCCGGCGCCCAGCGCGCCGGCGCCGGTGGCCAGCGCCAGCACGACCAGCACCCGGGCGGCGGTCGGTGGCCAGGGCATCGGCAGCACCGGGCGGGACAGCACGGCGACGTTGGCGAACCCGCCGAAGAGGGCGAGGCAGGCCCCGGCGAGGGCGAGCGCGAAGTCCGCCGCCGGTCGGCGGGCCACCGCGAAGACGCCCGCGGCGATCGAGCCGAGCCCGGTCACCAGCGACCAGACCTGGTCGGTGAACAGGGCGGCGAGCACCCCGCCGAGGCTCTGCGTGCCGGCGTCGAGCGCGCGACCGAGCACGAGCACCACGAGCCCGGCCCCGCCGAGCGCCAGCAGCGCCCCGACGGTGGACAGCCCGCGCGCGCCGGCCGGCCGGGCGGCGGGCAGCAGGCCGGCGGCGCCGACGGCCAGGAAGCCGAGCGTGGCGGCGACCCACCAGGGGTACGGGTCGGGCGGCGGCACCCAGGTCAGGTCACCGCGAACGGTGACCGGGGTGGTGCCGTCGAGCAGGGGGACGGTCCAGTCCCGGACCCGGTGTTCGCGGGTCGGGTCGGCGGTGGCCTGCGGGGGTGGGCTGTCGTCGAGCCAGCGGGCCCGCTGGTCGTGCCAGCGGACGGCGGTGCCGTCGTCGACCCGCCGCCAGACGGGGGTGGCGGCCGGGTCGGCGTCGGGGGAGAGCCCGGTGTCACCGGCGAGGGTCTGGTTCAGGTAGGTGGCCGGGGAGCGACGGTTCTCGTACACCCCGGCCGGGCCGACCCGCAGGTAGGGCTCGCCGGAGTAGCCGATCACCACGATGTCGCGGCCGGTGTGGTTGACCAGTTCCAGCCGGGCGCCAGCCTCCACGGCGTGGACGGTCAGCCCGGGCGGGGCGGGGGTGAGGCCGGTGACCTCGGTGCGGTAGTCGGTGCCGGCGGGGGCGTCGCCGCCGTGGGCGGCGGCCGGGGCGGCCAGGGCGAGAGTGGCGGTGAGCACGGCGGCGGCGACCAGCCCCGCCCGGCGCAGCGTCGGGAGGATCACTTGCCGGCCGCCTCCACCGCGGCGGTGATCCCCTGCGGGGAGCGGTCCGCGACGTCCTTGCCGTCGACCTTGATGGTGGGGGTGCCGGTGACGCCGGCCCGGCCCGCCTCGTCGGTGACCTTCTCGGTCCACGGCTTGTACGTGCCGTCCCTGACGCAGGAGCCGAAGTCGTCCCGGTTGAGCCCGACCCCGGCGCCGATGTCGATCAGCTCGTCGTTGCTCAGCCCGGCGCTGCCCTCGGCGGGTTGGCGGGCGAAGAGGGCGTCGGTGAACTCCTTGAACTTGCCGCCCTTGGCGGCGCAGCCGGAGGCGGCCGAGGAGCGGGTGGAGTACTCGGTGGTGGAGAAGCGGTTGAGGAAGGCCACCGGGTGGTAGACGACCCGGGCCTTGCCGTCGGTGACCAGCTTGTCGATGGTCGGGCCGCTGGTCTCCTGGAACTTCCGGCACACCGGGCAGAGGTAGTCCTCGTACAGGTCGATGGTGACCTTGCCGCTGCCGAGCACGATGCCGGTGCCGGCGTCGTTGGCGCCCGGCGGGGCGGTGAACGTGTCGGACTTCTGGCTGTTGAAGACGCTCCAGCCGATCAGGCCGGCGATCACCAGCACGGCGACCGCGGCGACGGTGGCCCAGAGCGCCCGCTTGCGCCGCCGTTCCCGGGCGATCTGCTCGCGGACCACGCGGGCGGCGTCCCTCTGCCCCTTGCGACTACTCATCCTCGTCCTCCGTGGGAGGTTCGCCCGCGATGAAGCCGTCCACCGAGACGGGGGTGCGGGGCCAGGCAAGCAGGATTCCGGCCAGTGCCAGGAATCCCAGGTCCCGGAGGATCTCCGGGAGGTAGCTCGGTGACCGGCCGGCGGCGAGCTGCCCGCCGCTGCCGAAGCAGCCGCAGTCGATGGCCAGGCCGCGCGCCCAGGCCGAGGCGATGCCCGCGACGAAGACCACCAGCAGCGCCGCGGAGACCCCGGCGGCCAGTCGGGTGGCCAACCCGAGGAGCAGGAGTACGCCCAGCGCCAGCTCGACGAAGGGCAGCGCCGCGCCGATCGCGGTGGCCAGGTCGTACGGCATCACCTGGTAGGCGTTGACGGCCCGGCCGGAGGCGGCGAGGTCACCCACCTTCGCGCCGCCGGCGATCAGCCAGACGGCGGCCAGGCCGAGCCGGGCGGCAGTGGCCACCCAGAGCCGGAGGGCGGGCCAGCGGAGGGAACGCGTGGCGGTCACGGTCATTGGTCGTCCGGTCACCGGGAGAAGTTCCCGTTCAGCCGTGCAGCGCGTCGTCGACGGCCGCGACGAGGTCGTTGCGGGCCCGGGCCACCCGGGAGCGGATGGTGCCCACCGGCACCTCCTCCACGGCGGCGGCCTCGGCGTACGACAGGCCGAGCAGTTGGGTGAGCACGAACGCGCCGCGCCGCTCGGCGGGGAGCCGACGGACCAGGTCGGCGGCGCCCAGTTGGCCGGCCGGGTCGGGGTGCGGCCGGTCGGTCCACGCGTCGGCGGCGAGCCGCTGGTCGAGCCGGCGCCGGCGGACGACGGTGCGCAGGTGGTCGGCGCAGGTGCGGCGGGCGATCCCGAGCAGCCAGGTACGCACGCTGGAGCGTCCCTGGAACGTCGGCAGCGCCCGGAACGCCCGCAGGTACGTCTCCTGGGTGAGGTCGTCGGCGCTGTCCCGGTCGACCAGGGCGGCGGTGAACCGCCACACCTCCGCCTGGGTGGCGCGGACGAAGGCGGCCTGCGCGACGGGGTCGCCGTCGCGGGCGGCCAGGGCCCAACGGGTCGCCGACTCCCGGTCGGCGTCGCCGGTCGGGGCGGGCCCGACGGCGGCGTCACGCGGGGCGGGGATCACGACAGTGAAGGTTACGCGCCGCTTCCGTCCGGAGCAGGGTCCTTCGGCTCTTCCATGGTCCGCGCCACGTCGGGAACTTTCCCCCGTCCCCGGTCGACTACCCGCTCATGACATGCGACGACGTACGCCTGGCGCTGTCGGCGCGGCTGGACGGGGAGGACCCTACGGTGCCGCCCGCGGCGCTGGACGCGCACACCGGCTCCTGCCCGGGCTGCCGGGACTGGCTGGCCCGCGCCGAGCGGGTGACCCGGCTCACCCGGTTGCAGGCGGTCGACGTGCCGGACCTCACGGCGCCGGTGCTGGCGGCGGTCGCCGCGGACCGGGCCGCGGGCCGGCGGGCCGCCGAGGCGGCGGCGCACGGCCGACGGCAGGTGCTGCGGGCGGCGGTGGCGGTGGCCGCCGTCGCCCAGCTCGCGGTCGCCCTGCCGATCCTGCTGACCGGGCCGGGCGGGTCGCTCGACCCGCACGTCAGCCGGGAGATGGCCTCGTTCGACGTGGCGCTCTCCGTCGGTTTCGTGCTGGCCGCGGTGCGGCCGGAGCGGGCCCGGGCGTTCGTGCCGGTGGCGCTGGTGCTGGCGGTCTGCCTGGCGGTGACCAGCGCCTGGGACATCGCCAACTCGACCACCGCGCTGGTGCACGAGGTGGGTCATCTGGCCGCCGTGGTGCAGGCCGGGCTGCTCTGGGCGCTCGGCCGGGTCGACGCCGCGCCGCGCCGCCCGTTGGCGGCGGTGGTCACCCCGGGGCGCGGATGAGGTCGGCCCGGGTCGCCGGCACGGGGGGTTGTCGGCGAGCATGGCCGTCATGACTTCCGCCGCCCGCCGCGCCCGCGCGTGGCTCATCCGGTTCGGCGCCGCCGTCGGCCTGCTGGTCGCCGTCGTCGCCCTGCTGCTGGCTCCGGCCACCCCCGCCAGCGCCCACGCGGTGCTGGTCAGCACCAGCCCGGTCGGCTCCGCGGTGGTGCCGCAGGCGCCGGCCGAGGTGGTGCTGACCTTCAGCGAGTCGGTGCGCAAGGTCAGCGGCAAGATCCGGGTGATCGCCCCGGACGGGTCCCGCGCCGACCGGGGTGAGCCCCGGTTCTCCGGCGCGGTGGTGACCGTCCCGGTCGACTCGTCCGGCCCGCGCGGCACCTACCTGGTCACCTACCGGGTGATCTCGGCGGACAGCCACCCGGTCTCCGGCGCCTTCACCTACTCGGTGGGCGCGCCGTCGACGCCGCCGACGGACACCGGCAACGACGTGCGGGCCGACCCGGTGGTGGGCGTCGCGGTGAAGGTCGCCAAGTATCTCGGCTACACCGGTCTGCTCCTGCTGGTGGGGCCGGCGCTGGTGCTCGCCGCGCTCTGGCCGCGCCGGCTGTCCCGGCGCGGGCCGGCCCGGCTGGCCTGGGCCGGGTTGGGGCTGCTGGCCTTCGCCACCCTGGCCGACCTGTGGTTGCAGGTGCCGTACACCGCCGGTGGGGGGATCCTCGACGTCAGCGGGTCGGGGCTGGGGGAGGTGCTGGGCAGCACGTTCGGCGCCGCGCACCTGGTCCGGCTGGGTCTGCTCGCGGCGGCGGCGTTCCTGCTCCGGCCGCTCTTCGCCGCCCCCGCCGGCCGGACCGACCTGATCATCCTGGCCGTGCTGGGCGGGGCGGCGCTGTTCACCTGGCCGCTGGCCGGGCACGCGGCGGCCTCGCCGGCCCCCGCGGTCTCCGTGGTCGTCGACGCGGTCCACCTGGGCGGCATGGCGGTCTGGCTGGGCGGGCTGGTGATGCTCGCCGGGTTCCTGCTGCGCCGGGCCGACGAGCGGGAACTGGACGCCATCCTGCCGATCTGGTCGCGCTGGGCGGCGCTGGCCGTGTCGGCGCTGCTGCTCGCCGGCACGGTGCAGGCGCTGATCGAGGTGGCCACCCCGAAGGCGCTTGTCGACACCACGTACGGGCGGCTGGTGCTGGCCAAGATCGTGCTGCTGGCGGTGGTGATCGCGGTGGCCGCGTACTCCCGGCAGCTGGTGCGGCGGCGGACCGCGGCGGGGCGGCCGACCCCGATGCGCCGCGCGGTGCTCGCCGAGCTGGCGGTCACCGCGGTGGTGCTCGGGGTGTCGGCGACCCTGGTGCAGACCACCCCGGCACGCACCGCCGAAACCCAGGTGGCCGGTACGCCGTCCGGCTACTACTCGGCCACGTTGACCAGTTCGCTCTACTCGTTGCAGGTGGAGCTGGACCCGGCCGAGCGGGGCCCGAACACGCTGCACCTGTACGCCTACACCAGGGACAACAAGCCGCAGCGGGTGGCGGAGTGGAAGGTCACCGCCGCGCTGCCGGCGGCCGGGATCGAACCGATCGACGTGCCGCTGCTGCCTTTGACCGACAACCACGTCACCGGTGAGGTGAGCCTGCCCGCGGCCGGGCAGTGGGAGTTCCGCTTCACCCTCCGCACCACCGACATCGACCGGGCCACGGTGACCGCCACCGTGCCGATCCGTTAGGAAGGCTCTCGCACATGATCCGTTTCCGGCGTACCGCCGCCGCGTTCACCCTCGCCGCCGTGGGCGCGGCCGTGTTCGGCCTGGCCGGTCCGGCCTCGGCGCACGTCACGGTCGACCCGAAGCAGGCGACCCAGGGCGGGTACGCCCGGGTGGCGTTCCGGGTGCCGAACGAGAGTGACACCGCCGCCACCACCAAGGTCGAGGTGGTGCTGCCGGAGAACGCGCCGGTGGGTTCGGTGTCCACGCTGCCGGTGCCGGGCTGGACGGTGGCGGTGGAGAAGGCGAAGGTGGACCCGCCGATCGAGGTGCACGGCAGCCAGCTAACCGAGCGGGTGTCGAAGCTGACCTGGACGGCCGCGGCGGACGCGACGATCAAGCCGGGCACCTTCGGAGAGTTCCCGGTCTCGATGGGGCCGCTGCCGCAGGTCGACACGATGGTCTTCAAGACCCTCCAGACCTACTCCGACGGCAACGTGGTCCGCTGGATCGACGAGCCGACGCCGGGTGGTGCGGAGCCGGAGAGCCCCGCGCCGGTGCTCACCCTGACCGCCGCCGCGGCGCCCTCCGGGTCCGCTGCTCCGGCCGCCGCGCCCGCCGACTCGGACGACGCGGACGACGACTCGTCCGGCCTGGCCATCGGTCTCGGCGTGGCTGGCCTGGTCGCCGGGCTGGCCGGGCTGGTCCTCGGTGGCCTGGCGTTCCGGCGTACCCGCGGGGCGGCCCCCACCGCCTGACCGATCCCGGGCCGGCCGGGCACTGTCCTGCGCCGGCCGGGCTGGGCGCGAACATCTCCACGAGCGCGATACCTCAGAGTCATTTTGATACCTCTGAGGTATCGCGCTCGTTCTCTTGTTGCTCCGTCAACCCGTCAGCCCGCCAGGTGCGGGAACCCGGGTTGCCGTGGATATCCGCTGATCGCCCGGTTTGCCTCGGTAAGGTCGGCCGGGTAGTCGGCGACGGAGGGGGACTGAACGGATGCGTTTCGTGCGCGCGCTGGCCGGACTGCTGCTGTTGATCATCGGGATTCCGGCGCTCCTCGCCGGCGGGACGCTCGCCGTCGTGGCCCGGCACGCCGACCCCGGCGGCAGCTTCGGCGCCCGTTTCGAGCAGGTCCACACCGACGGTCAGGCCGTCGTCGTCCCCGACCTGGACGCGCTGCTGCACACCGAGGCGCCGTTCGCCCGCACCGACCGGTCCCGGGTCCGGCTGACCGCGGGCACCGCCGACGGCCCGGCCTTCCTCGGCCTCGCCCCCACCGAGGAGGTGCGGCGCTGGCTCGGGCCCGTCCCGCACGCGACGATCACCCGGGTGACGCCGGCCCGCGGCCCGCTCCCGGTCCGCCTGGCACCGGCCGGCCCGCCGATGGGCGCCCCGTCCGCCGCCGGCGCCGGCACGCCGGTCAGCAGCACCATCTGGGTACGCGAGGGGATCGGCGCCCTGGAGTGGAGCCCCGCCGACCTGGCCGGCCCGCCGCTGAGCCTGGTGGTGATGCGCCCCGACGGGCGGGCCGACCTGACCCTCGACCTGCGGGCGGAACTGCGCGCCGGCTGGTTCGGTCCCGTCACGTACGGGCTGCTGGGCGTCGGGATCCTGCTGGTGGCGATCGCCGCGCTGGTGTTGCTGCGCCCGATCCGCCCCCGCGAGGTGATCTTCGTGGTGGAGCCGGACCAGGTGCCGGTGCTCGCCGGCCGGCTCGGGGTCAGCTCGCTCAGCGGCCTGGCCTCCGTGCCCGGGTGGGAGCCTCCGCCGGTGCGCGAACGGGAACTGGTCGGCGTGGGCGCGGGCGGCGCCCGCTCGACGCTCGGGGCGGTCGCGCCGGGCCGTCCGGCCAGCCTGGCGGACCTGCCGCCCGCCGGTACGGCCGAGGGCGCCGCGCCGCCCGCCACCCGGCTCGCCCCGCCCGACGTGGCGCTCGACCTGACCTGGCCACCGGCCGGGGCGGAGGAGCCCCGGCGGCCGGCGTCGGTGCCCGCGACGCTGCGCCCGGCGGCTCCCGACGGCGGGGCGCCGACCGAAGACCGGTCCTGACCCGCGGCTACCCGCCGGGCGGGAGGTCGCGCGCCCGGTCCCGGATCGGCAGGGTGGCCAGCAGCAGCAGCCCGAGCAGCACGTAGGCGTTGCGGAGCAGGAACTCCACCGGGTCGTCGGTGCGGCGCGGGGCGACTCCCCAGTCGGCGAACGTCACCACCCCGACCACGATCACGGCGGTGGTCAGGGCGGCCAGCCCGTACGACCGGCCGCGGCGACGCGTTCCGGCCGGGCCCGGGTCGGCGGAGAGGCCGGCGTCGACCAGGACCACCACCGCCGGGATGAACCAGTAGATGTGGTGGGTCCAGGTGATCGGGCTGATCAGGGCGCCCACCAGCCCGGTCAGGGTCAGCCCGGTGAGCGGGTCCCCGGCGCGCGCGGCGCGGGCCGCCCGCCACAGCCCGTAGCCGGCGATCGCCGCGACGAGCAGCAGCCAGAGTGGCCGGGGCGGCAGCTGCGGGGTGGTGAAGCGGCTGAGCAGCCCGTACAACGACTGGTTGCCGGTGTAGTCGGTGCGTCCGACCCGGTCGGTGGCCCACAGCTCGTGGGTCCAGAACCGCCAGGAGTCGGCGGGTGCGACCGCCGCGGCGATTCCGGTGGCGACGGCGGCGGTCGCCCCGGCCACCACGGCCGCCCGCCAGCGCCGGGCGGCCAGCAGGTAGACCAGGAAGATCCCCGGGAAGAGCTTGAGCGCGGTGGCCAGGCCGACGCCCACCCCGGCCCACCGCCGCCCCTCGGGTACGGCGAAGAGCAGGTCGGCCAGGATCAGCACCACCAGCAGCATGTTGATCTGACCGAAGGTGATCGTCTCGCGGGTGCTCTCCACGGCGAGCACCAGCAGCACCGCCACGGTCGTGGTGAACACCCGGGGCAGGCCGTGCCGGGCGATCAGCGGCCGGACCAGCCACCACGTGGTCACCAGCACGCCGAGCAGGGTGAGCGCCGTGAAGATCGTGACGGTCGCGCCCAGGGGCAGCGCCGCGAACGGGCGCAGCAGCAGCGCCGCGAACGGCGGATAGGTGAAGTACAGCGCGCCCTGCACCCGGTCCGGCTGGACGTAGTCGTAGAGCGGGTGCCCGGCCGACCACCAGTCCATCGCCCGCATGTAGATCTTCAGGTCGAAGAAGTCGTGCGCCCGCCCCGGCAGGTAGAGCATCGGCAGCAACGCCGCCACCGCCAGCACCGTGACCACCCGGCGGGCCGTACGCCCCCGCTGCTCGTCGGCGACCACGGTGGGTGGGTCGGCTGGTTGCGCTGGCACTCCGAAACCCTAGCGGTCGGCCGGGCCGATGGTGCCCAGGCGCGGGCGGGCGGGCTGCGCGTAGTCTGTTGCGGTGGCTGACCTCCTTGTCTGGATCGACTGTGAGATGACCGGATTGGACCTCGGCCGGGACGCCCTGATCGAGGTGGCGGCCCTGGTCACCGATCCGGATCTGAACGTGCTCGGGGACGGTGTCGACGTGGTGATCCACGCCGACGAGGCGGCCCTGGCGGGCATGCCGGAGATCGTCTCGACGATGCACGCCAAATCGGGTCTGACCGAGGAGGCGCGGCGCTCCACGGTCACCCTGGCCGAGGCGGAGGACATGGTCCTGGACTATGTCACCGCGCACGTCAAGGACCCGCGTACGGCCCCGCTCTGCGGCAACTCGATCGCCACCGACCGGGGCTTTATCACCCGGGACATGCCGCGCCTCGACGCGCACCTGCACTACCGCATGATCGACGTGTCGTCGATCAAGGAGCTCACCCGCCGCTGGTACCCGCGGGTGTACTTCGGCCAGCCGCAGAAGGGGCTGGCGCACCGCGCCCTGGCCGACATCCGGGAGAGCATCCGCGAGCTGGAGTACTACCGGCGGACGGTCTTCGTGCCGCTGCCCGGGCCGGACGTGGAGACCGCCAAGGCCATCGCCGCCGGGCTCTAGACCGCGCGAAGGTGAACCCGCTGGACGGGTCGGGCGGGGGTGTGGCTATTATTAGTCCGCGCCGCCGGGCCTGCCCGAGCGGAGAGCATGGTGGCTGTAGCTCAGTTGGCAGAGCACCGGGTTGTGGTCCCGGTTGTCGTGGGTTCAATTCCCATCAGTCACCCCAATGACGAAGGCCCCCTCCGGTCGGAGGGGGCCTTCGTCATTCTGGCCGGTGGAGCCCGCCCCGCCCACCGGACCCGGTCTCCCGGGCCCGGCGGCGCGGTCGGCTCAGTTCGCCGGGGTGTACGGCAGGGCGCTGCCCTTGACGTACTCGTCCCAGCTGATGTTCCAGTCGGTCCAGCCGTTGCCGAGTTGCAGCTTCCGCTCGGTGCCCCTGACGGTGATCGGGTCACCCATCCGGGTGTTGGCGAACAGCCACGCCCCGTCGGCCATCGACACGTTCACGCAGCCGTGCGAGACGTTGACGCTGCCCTGCTGCCCCTCCGACCAGGGCGCGGCGTGGATGAACTCGCCACCCCAGGTCAGCCGCTGGGCGAAGTCGATGTCCGTGCGGTAGCCCTCCTCCGGGCCGAGCTCCGCACGGGTGTCGAAGACCGTCTTGCGCAGCTTCTCGATGACCACCATCGTGCCGCTGGAGGACGGGGTGGTCTTCTTGCCGAGGCTCACCAGGATCGTCTTGACGACCTTGCCGTCCCGGGTGACCGTCATCTTCTTGGTGGCGTTGTCCACCGTCATCACGAACGACGGACCGATCTTGATGTCGACGCCGAAGTCGGAGCGGCCGTACCAGCCGTCGCCCATCGGCACGCCCTTGGCCCGCACCTGGTACGACACCTTGCTGCCGGCCTTCCAGAAGGTCTTCGGCCGGTACCGGATCTCGGTGGGGCTGGCCCAGTGCCAGACCCCCTCCTGGGCGGGGACCGAGGTGACAGTCATCCGGCGCTCGACGTCGTCCCGGTAGTCCGCCGGGATGGCCCGGCCGAACCGGACGATCAGCGGCATGCCCACCCCGACGACCTGGTTGTCGCCGAGGAAGCTGCTCACCCGGACCAGGTTCGGCTGCTTCATGACGGTGAACTTGCTGGTCGCCGTGAACGGCTTGTCGTCGTCGCCGGTGGCGGTGACCGTCGCCGTGTACGTCTCGCCCCACTTCAGGGCGTCCGTCGGGGTGAACTTCCGGCCGTCCTTGGCCAGCTTGCCCTCGACCTGCTCGCCGGCGGAGTCCTTGAGCGCGAACTCGGTCTCCTGAGCCTGCTCGGCGGTGAACGCCACGGTGGTCAGGGCGGGCACGTCGGCGGCGTTGGCGGCCGGGGCGGTGATGGTGGCGGACGCCTTGGGCGGTTGCTCGCTCGGGCTCTGCCACGTCGACGGCTTGTCGCCGTCCTTGCTTCCGCCGCCGCCGCCGCTGTCGGTGCAGGCGGAGGTGAACGCCAGCGCGACGGCGAGCAGTCCCGCCGCCCACCCGCGGCGTCGTCCGGCGCGCCGGCGGTCGCGCCGGCTCAGCTGGTCCTGGTCAGCTCGCATGATTCCCTCACAGTTGTGTCCCCGTCCCATCGTCTCTCACCGACGTGCGGGGGCGGGTGACGGTTGCCGGGGGTGAGCCGGAACACCCCGACCATGATGTACCACCAGCGCCCGTCGGGGGCATCGGGATACCGACATATGTATCACTTTGCGTATCGATGACCAAGCGTGGGGTAATTTTCGGGCGGTCAGCGCAGGGCCGGACCGGCCCCACCGGTCGGCACCGGCAGAGCGCTGCCCTTCACGAACTCCGCCCAGCTCAGGTTCCACGCCGTCCAACCGTTGCCGTGCGCCAGGCGGCGCTCGGTGCCGCGTACGGTGACCGGGTCGCCGACCTTGGTGTTCGCGAACAGCCAGCGGCCGTGCGCCATGGAGACGTTCACGCAGCCGTGCGAGACGTTGCGTCGGCCCTGCTGCCCCTCCGACCAGGGCGCCGCGTGGATGTACTCCCCGCCCCAGGTGAGGCGCTGCGCGAAGTCGATCTCGGTGACGTACTGGTTCTCCGGGTCCGGCTCGTCGCGGGTGTCGAAGGTGGTGTGCTCCTTCTTCTCCATCACCACCATGGTGCCACTGGAGGAGGGGGTGCTCTTCTTGCCCAGGCTCACCGGCAGGGTTCGGATCACCTTGCCGTCCTCGTACACGGTCATCTTCTTGGTGGCGTTGTCCACCTTCATCTCGAAGGCCCGGCCGATCTTCACCGTCGCCGTGCGGTCGACGTTGCCGTGGCGGCCGTTGCTCAGCGGCACGCCGGCCAGCGCGATCCGCACGTCGATGGTGGTGCCGGGGCGCCAGTACTCCGGGGCCCGGTAGTACGCCTGGGTGCCGTTGGAGAACCAGTGCCAGGCGCCGGGCTGCGGCGGGTCGGTGCGGACGAACATCCGCCGCTGCACCGCCGCACGGTCCTTGGCCGGGATGCCCGGGTGGAACTCGGCGACCACCGGCATGGCCACCCCGTACGTCCGGCCGTCGGCGAGGTAGAGCCCGGAGCCGATCAGCGAGCCCGGCTTGGCCATGGTGGTGAAGGTGCTGGTGCCCCTGCGGGCCGCGCCGTCCGGGCCGGTTCCGGTGACCGTGGCGGTGTAGCGGGTGGCGTACCTCAGCGGCTCGGACGGCACCCACGACGAGCCGTCGACGCGCCACCGGCCTGGCACCTTGTCGCCGTTCGCGGCGACCAGGGTGACCTCGCCGAGCTCGCCGCCGCTCGGGGCCTTGGCGCTGATCTCCGTGCTGATCGGGCGCCGGGTCGCGCCGTTCGCGGGCGTGAGCCGCAGGGCCGGCGCCGCGGACGCCGTCGGCGCCGGAGCTCCGGACGCCACCGGACCGCCCGACGGTCCCGGAGCGCCGGATGTCGGCGCGGCGGTCGTGTCGGCGACCGCACCCGGCCCACCGACGAAATCGGCCTGCTTGCGATCCCCACCGCATCCGGTCAGCGTCAGTGACGCCGCCAGGACCAGGACGCCCACCATCGCCCCGGCCCGCGTGAACCTGCCCATCCCCACCCCTGTCCTCGCGCGCTTGGCGGACATCGTGCCGTACCGGGACGTCGGCTTCCGCCCCGTGGCCCGCCGGAGGGAGGCTTTGCGGGGATTCGCCGGATAATCCGAGCCGAAGGGGGGAGCGGGGAACCGGTTGGAAGCAGGCTCCGCGCCCGTGCTAATGTTCTCTCCGTTGCCAACGAGCGCCGCTAGCTCAACTGGCAGAGCAGCGGACTCTTAATCCGCGGGTTCGGGGTTCGAGTCCCTGGCGGCGCACCAACGATCAAGACCCTGACCTGGCGGTTTCCACCCGGTCAGGGTCTCTCGCATTTCATGACGAGGGTCCGGTCCCGAGCGGTACACCGGCTGGCCGGGTGTGGGGCCCTCGGCGGTTACAGGGGCCGAGCACCACGTCGGGTCCGGCGTCCATCGCTCAGGCGCGGTCAGCCGGCCTGGCGGACGGTGACCGTGGCCGAGCCGGTGTCGTCCGCCCACGGGTCGAGCACGAGGGTGTACGTGCCGCCCCTGGGCAGTGGATCCGTCTCGAACCGGCCGACCCCGCCGATGACGCAGCCGCTGCCCACCGTGTCGCCGTCCGGGCCGTTCACCAGCAGGATCCCGCACCGGTCGGGCAGGTCGGCGGCGGTCACCTCGACGGTGAGACGACGACCGGCGTTCGCCGCGAAGCGCAGCCGGCTCACCGCGCCCGGCCGGCCGGCGGTCACCGTGGCGACCCGCCCGTCGGCGACGGTGTCGGCCTGCTCGTCGTGGGCGTCGCGCAGCCGCACGTCCGCCGAACCGGTGTCGGTGGAGGTCCCGTCGACCTCCAGGACGTACCGGCCGGTGGCCGGCAGGACGAATCCGTCGACGTATCCCTGGCCGCCGATCACGCAGCCGGTGGCCACCTCCTGACCGGCCGGGTCGCGCAGGCGCAGCAGGCCGCACCGGTCGGGCAGGGTGGCGCCGGTGACCTGGAGGAAGACCTTCTGGCCGGCGCGTCCGTCGAACGCCAGGCGACTCACCGCACCCGGCTGGGCAAGCGTCGCCCGCACCGCCGGCCCGTCGACGGTGAGCGCCCTGTCCTCGTCGGTGACGGTGACGACCCGTACCGTCGCCCGGCCGAGGTCGGTGCCCCACGGGTCGAGCGCCACCTGATGGTCGCCGGTCTCGGTCAGCGTGGTGGTGTCGATGAAGCCGACCCCGGAGATGACGCAGCCGGTCGCCAGTTGCCGGCCCTGCGGGTCGAGCAGCAGCAGGATGCCGCACCGGTCCGGTGTGGTGGCCGCCGGCGCCTCGACGAAGATCTTCTGACCGGCTCGGCCGGGCACCTTCAGGGCGGCGGTGGCACCGGGCCGGCTCACCTCCAGGGTGACGTCGCCGGCACCGGGAGCGGCGCGCTGGGCACGGGCGGCGTCGGTGGCGAACACCACCTGCCCGGTGAGGCCGACGTCGATGACACAGTCGGCGAGGCTCTGCGGGTCGGTGACGCCGGCCCGCCGGCAGATGAGTTCGGCGGTGGCCCGGTTGGGCAGGTCACCGACGGTGAGCGGCTTCGCCGGGAAACGCCGGTCGGTGAACGTGCCGGTGTCCTGACCCGGCTCGTAGTCGAACAGCGACCGCGGGGCCGCCACCCGCCAACTGTCGGCGAAGCCGGGGTACAGCGCCGTGAAGGCGGGCGGCTGCGCGACCTTCCCTCCGTCGTGGACGGTCAGGTCGTCGCCGGGGTCACCGTCGTGGTCGCCGAGCAGGCCCTCCAGCTTCCCGGCTCGGGCGGTCGGCGCGCCGATGCTCACGCTCAGCCCCCACACCCCCAGCGGGTGCGCGGTCAGTTGGGTGCCGTCCGGCCAGTCCACCGTCACCGTGCGGTCGTACCAGGTGGTGACGGTGCCGCCGCGCGGCAGCTTCGTCCCGGTCGGCGCGGCGGGTGAGGGCGCGCCGTTGACCCGGACCACCGGGCCGTCGGGTGTCGCGTAGACGCCGACCCGGTCGCCGGCCACCCGCGCCGCGACGGCGGAGTTGACGGAGGCCACCGTACTGCTCGGGAACATCGTCTGGCGGGTCTGGACCTCGAAGTCGTCGGTGGTCGAGCGGCTGAGCACGAACTCCCCGGCGGCCTGGAAGTCGTACCGGAGGCCGTCGTAGGTGACCAGGTGCGGGTCGCCGTTGCTGTTCGCGCAGCGGTAACCCTTACCGATCACGGAGATCGAACAACCGCCACTGGGCTTCCGGGGGGCGGGCGGGTCGCAGTCCTTGCCGTTGTCCGGCAACTTCAAACCGCTGTACGTCGTGCGCAGCGGCACGCCGACGGCCTTGCGGTAGGCGTTCTCCGCCAGCACCGCGTGCACCTCGGCGGGATCGACGGGACTGGCCTGCTTGAAGCCCTGAGTGCAGAAATCACCCCGGTCGGTGCCGTTGGCGTAGTCCAGGGCGTGGTTCATCTCGTGGATGAGGGTCGCGCACTGGTCCTCGGTGAAGCCGGGACCCTCGCCCGGCAATGATCGCCCGTCGTTCTCCGGCACCCAGTTGATCTGCACGTCACTGCCCGGGACGTAGGTGGTGGTGTCGCTCTCCGAACCGAAGATGGGCCTGCGGACCTTGATCTCCTTGCCGGAGGCCTCCAGCGCGTCGAGCACCGCGCCGTTGCCGGAGCTGCGGATCTGCCCGACGCAGCCCGCGTACTCCGTCTGCACGTCGGAATTGACGGTGACCACGGCGGACGCCGCCTGGGGGGCCAGCAGCACCAGCACCGCCGCCAGGACCACGCCCAACCGGATCGCGCGCACGCCGCTCACCCGCCCCTCACCTCGAATTCGACCGTGCCCTGCTCGGTCGTCGCGGCGCAGGCGTCCGCCGGCACCCTCCGCAGCGGCGCCCGCAGATAGCCCACCACCAGCTGGTACGCCCCCGGCTGGTCGACCGGCCACCAGGTGACGGTGGCCCCGCCGCGCCCGTCCGGGGCGGCGGTGGTCAACGCCGCGCCGACGGGGCTCTCCGGGTCGCTGCCGAGGGTCACCTCCACCGACCCGCGCGGTGGCACCGTGACCAGGTTCTCGACGAGGTACGCGGTGAAGTCCCGGTAGGCGGCCGCGGTACCGGTGGCGGGGGCGACCGGCGTGCCGTCGCGGGTGAGCGACATGACCGTCACCGCACCGGCCGCCACCCGGCTCAGCCGGCACTCGGTGTCGCGGTTGTTGACCAGCCTGAGCCGCAGGTCGACCCGCTCACCAGGCCGGTAGACGGGCTGCGAGGCGCGGACGGTGAGGCCGACCGTCGCGGCAGCGCCGGTGGGGGTCGGCGCGGGCCGCGACCGGCGGCACCCGACCGTCGTGGTCAGCAGCAGCAGGACGAGGCCACCGGCGAGCGCCGTCCGGCCCACCAGCCCTGCCCGGGGTACGCCCATGGGCCGTGCCTCCTCCGGCCGACGTCCGTCGTCGGCGCTCCCGGCCAGCCTGCGCCGCGGATGCCGGGATCGCTGTCATGATCCGGCCCGGCGGATGTCCGCTTGCCGACCGCGGGGGCGACCGACCGGCGATCGTGGCGGGCGGGCCACGATCGTCAGCTGGCCTCGACGAGGGGGCGCACGCCCGCTCGCCACCTCGGCCCGTTCCTGCGATCATGGGCCGATGCGGGGAGCGGCATGAGCATCACGTCGGTGATCAACTACAAGGGTGGCGTCGGCAAGACCACCATCACCGCCAACCTGGGTGCCGAGCTCGCCGCCCGTGGCCGCCGGGTCCTGCTGGTCGACCTCGATCCCCAGGCCAGCCTCACCTTCTCGTTCTACTCGGCGGAGGACTGGGAGCGGGACCTCGCGTACGAGAAGACCATCCTGCAGTGGTACGGCTCGGTGCTGGCCGACGAGCCCACCGACCCGCTGCACCCGTACGTGCTGACCCCGGAACCGGCCAACGCGCTGCTGCCCGACGGCGGCCGGCTCGACCTGATCGCCTCGCACCTGCAACTCGTCGACGTCGACCTGGACCTCGCCGCGGCGCTCGGCGGGTCGCGGTTCCAGCACGGCAGCCCGCACTTCCTGCGGCTGCACCGGGCGCTCGCCGACGCGCTCGCCGCCGACGAGTTCGCCGGGTACGACGACGTCCTGATCGACTGCGCGCCGAACTTCACCATGGTCACCCGCACCGGCATCGTGGCCAGCGACCACATCCTGACCCCGGCGAAACCGGACTACCTGTCCACCCTCGGCATCGACTACCTGCGCAGCAAGGTCTCCGAACTGGTCCGCGACTTCAACCGGGTCGCCGCACCCGGGCCGACCATCGACCCGCAGTACCTGGGCGTGGTGTTCACTATGATCCAGTACGCCGGGAGCGGCCCGATCACCGCTTCCCGCAACTACATGGCGCACACCGACAATCTCGAGGTCCCGGTGTTCCGGCAGACCATCCGGGAGAACAAGACTCTCTTCGGCACCGCCGGTGAACGGCGGCTGCCCGCCGTGCTGGTGCCGAACGCCAACGAGAAGGTGCAGTACGAGCTGCAACAGCTGGCCAGCGAGTTCCTGGCCCGCACCCGCCCCTAGAAGGAGAGCCACCCGGTGACCGACCCCGCCGACCTCGCCCACGCCGTACTCCTGCGGGTGGCGGAGTTCGTCCGTGCGCTGCCCCCCGACCAGCTCGCCGCGTTGGCCGACGGCACGGCGAAGCTGGCCGTGGTCGACCGGACCCGCCGCGCCGCCCGGCCGGCCGCCGCCCCGGCGCCGGCCGGGGTGGACGCCGACCGGGTCCGCACCGACCTGGCGGCGATCGGCGACCGGACGGCCGGCGCCCGCTACCTCGCCGACCTGAAGCTCACCGTGGCGAAGCTGCGGGCGCTGGCCAAGGAACTGGGCATCGCCGTGCCCAGCAAGGCCAAGAAGGCCGACATCGAGCACGACATCCTCCAGTGGACGGTGGGGCGCCGGCTCGACTCGGCCGCCATCAGTCGTCCGCCGGCCGCCCGGAACTGACCCCGTCGGCGGGCAGCAGCTCCCGGATCTCGGCGAGCACGTCGGCCCAGAACGCCGGCGGGGCGGCGCCCCGCAGCTGACCGGCCAGGTGCTCGGCCAGCCGGTGCGCCTCCCGCCGGGTGAACGCCACGTCCGGCTCGACCAACGGCGGGCGGGGACGGACCGGCGCGTCCAGCGGCACCGGGTCACCGGTGCAGACGATGTCGAGGTGTCCGGTGGTGCGGGTCAGTGCCACGTAGAGCAGCCGGTGCCCGCGCTCGTCGCTGGCCACGATCTCCACCGGCTCGACCACCACCACCGCGTCGAACTCCAGGCCCTTGGCCTCCTGCGGGCTGATCAGGTTGACCGCGCCGCCCAGCTCCCCCCGGTCGGCGCTGCTCCACGCCACGCCGTTCGCGGCCAGCGCCGCCTCCACCGGCCGCCGTTGCCGGGGCGGGCAGACCACCCCGACGAACCGGCCGGCCTCGGCGTGCTCCCGCGCCACCGCCACCGCCCGGCCGGCCAGCTCGGCCAGGCCGACCCGGTGCACGCCGGTCTCCGCCGGGCCGTCCCGCACCACCTCCACCGGCGCCACGCCCGGCGCGGCCACCGGCAGCAGCGGCGCCGCCGTCGCGTACGCCTGCCGGGGTACGCGGTAGCCGTAGCGCAGCGCGGTCACGGTGGCCGGGTGGACGGTCGGCAGGTGGGCGAGCACCTCGTCCCACGAGTCGCGCGCCCAGCTCCCGGTGGACTGGGCCAGGTCACCGACGACCGTCAGCGACCCTTCGCTGCGCCGGGCCACCGCGCGCAACTGCATCGGGGAGAGGTCCTGCGCCTCGTCGACCACCACGTGCGCGTACCGCCGGCCCGGCCCGTCGATCAGGTGCGCCAGCTCGTCCAGCAACGGCAGGTCCGCCGCCGACCAGGTCTCCCGGGACAACCGGTCCGCGCCCCGCCGGTGCAGCGCCGCGACCTCGGCCGCGGTGAACTCGCCCCCGGCGGCCGCCCGCAGCCGCGCGGTGGAGCCGAGCAGACCGCGCAGCAGCCCCGTCGGGGTCTGCTGCGGCCAGAGCCGCTCGGTGAGGTTGCCGACCGCGTCCGCCCCGGCCCCGGCGACCCCGGTCCGGGCCGTCACGAGGGCGGCGAGCCGGTCGCGCAGCAGCCGACGCCGACCCGCGTACGGCAGGGCGGCCGCCCGCACCGCGGCGAGCGCCTCCGCGACCTGCGCACCGGGCAGCGTGACGAACCGGCCGCCGACCAGCAGCCGCTCGGCCGGATCGGGTACGCCGACCCGGGCGTCCAGCGCGCGGGCCAGCAGACCCGCCATCCGGGCCTCGCCCTTGATCCGGGCCACCCCGTCGGGCTCGGTGCGGCCCCTCGGCACGTCCGGACCGAGCCGGCCGACGTCGCGCAGCTCCACCCCGTCGTCGCCGAGCGCCGGCAGCACCTGGCCGATGTAGCGGACGAAGGTCGGGTGCGGCCCGACGACAAGCACGTCGGCGGCGGACATCTCCTCCCGGTGGTTGAACAGCAGCCAGGAGACCCGGTGCAGCGCCACCGCGCTCTTGCCGGTGCCCGGACCTCCCTCGATCACCAGCACCTGGTCGCGGGGCGCGCGGACCAGCGCGAACTGGGCCGCCTGGATGGTGGCCACGATGTCCCGCATGCTGCCGGTACGACCCCGGGCCAGCTCGGCCAGCAGGCGCGCGTCCACCGCCTCGGCGATCTCGGCGAGGATCGTGTCGGTGAGCTCCTCGATGGTGTTTCCGGTGCAGGTGAAGGCGCGCTTGCGGCGTACCCCGGCGGGGTTCTCGGGGGTGGCCGCGAACCAGCCGGCGGCGGCCGGCGCGTGCCAGTTGACCACCAGCACCTCGCCCTCGGCGTCCCGGATCAGGTGCCGCCCGACGTACAGGCTGTCACCCGCCTCGGCGTCCACCCGGCCGAACGCCACCGCCTCGTCGGCCGCGCCCAACGCCCGCTGCGCGTCCTCGGCGTACCGGCGCAGGTGCGCGGCGGCGCCGGAGTGGGCGGCGGCGGACGGCAGCTGCCGCAGATGGTCGCGGCGCCGGTCCCGGTGCGCCGCCGCCGTGTCGAAGTATGCCTGCTCGGCCGCGATGTCGGCTGCCCTGGACGTCACGAACCCTCCCCACACCCGCCCGGCCGCCGGGACCGACGGGATTCGATCCGGCCACCGTACCGGCTGGGTCCGACCGGGCGTCGGCTGTGGAGGGTCGCCCACCGACCTTGCCCCTGCCGCGATACTGGGACCGTGGCTGTCCTTCGTCGGGTGCTCGGTCGGATCCGTGACGCACACCGGGCCCGCTGGCTGCGGCGCGTCCTGCTGGTCGCGGCCATCGGTGCGCTGGTGGCCGGGGGGACCACCGGCGGCAGCGTGGTCTGGGTACGCTCCGGCGCGGCCGGCCACACCTTCACCGTCGACGACGTTCCCGAGGCGCCGGTGGCGCTGGTGCTGGGCGCCCAGGTCGACCCCGACGGGCAGCCCTCGGCGTTCCTGGCCGCCCGGCTGGAGATCGCGCGGCAACTCCTCGCCGCCGGCAAGGTCCACGCCATCCTCGTCTCCGGCGACCACATGGACTGGGGCTACGACGAGCCGGGCGCGATGCGCCGGTGGCTGGTCGACCGGGGGGTGCCGGACCGGAAGGTGGTGCTCGACCACGCCGGCTTCGACACCTACGACTCCTGCGCCCGGGCCAGGCGGATCTTCGGCGTACGCAGCGCCACCGTGGTCACCCAGTCGTTCCACCTCGATCGGGCGGTGACCCTCTGCCGGTCTCTCGGCGTGCAGGCCAACGGGGTCGGCGACGAGACGGCCAGGCGCTACGCGCCGCTGTGGAGTCGCGGGGTCGTACGCGAGTACGGCGCCGCGGACAAGGCGGCGTGGGACGTGCTCTCCGGGCGCGACCCGGTGCACCTGGGCCGGCACGAGACCGGCGTCGAGGACGCCCTGCGGAGCTGAGGTGCCCGTTTCCAGGGGCGGTCGGGGGGCTGCTATCGTTTCTCCCCGTTGCCGATGAGCGCCGCTAGCTCAACTGGCAGAGCAGCGGACTCTTAATCCGCGGGTTCGGGGTTCGAGTCCCTGGCGGCGCACCAAAGATCAAGGCTCCGACCTGGTGGTTCACACCTGGCCGGGGCCTTGATCGCGTTCGTGGCCGGTCAGGGCGGCCGCCTTGCGCACCAGCACGGACCGCTCACGCCGGTTGGCGCAACGCCGGGCGGCCAGCTCCAGCTCGGCGCGCGCCTCCGCCCGCCGATCGAGCCGGGCCAGCAGCTCCCCGCGTACGCTCGGGACCAGATGTGAGCCGGGGAGCCGGTCCAGGGCGATCAGCTCGTCGACGATGGCCAGGGCCTGCGTCGGGCCGGAGCCCATGGCGACGGCGACGGCCCGGTTGAGCTCGACCACGGGCGAGGGGGCGACGCGGCCCAGCGCCTCGTAGAGCAGCACGATGCGGTCCCAGTCGGTCGCCTCGACCGAGGGCGCGGACGCGTGCGCGGCGGCGATCGCGGCCTGCAGGCCGTAGGGCCCCAGGCCGCGCCTCGACGCCCTGACCAGCGCGGCCAGCCCCCGGCGGACCGCCGAGTGGTCCCAGCGGCGCCGGTCCTGGTCCGCCAGCAGGACCGGCGAACCGTCCCTGGCGGTCCGGGCCGGGAAGCGCGCGGCCGTCAGCTCGCAAAGGGCCAGCAGGCCGTGCACCTCCGGCTCGTCCGGAAGCAGGGCGGCCAGCGTGCGGGCCAGCCGGATGGCCTCGTACGCGAGATCGGGACGCAGCAGGCGGTCGCCGGAGGTGGCCGTCGACCCCTCGGTGAAGATCACGTAGAGGACGCTGAGCACCCCGCCCAGGCGCTCCCGGCGCTCGTCCGCCTCGGGCAGCGCGAACGGCACTCCGGCCGCCGCGATCGTCTTCTTGCCCCGGGTGATGCGGGCCTGCACCGTCGGCACCGGCACCAGGAACGCGCGGGCGATCTCCTCGCTGGACAGGCCGCCGACCACGCGCAGGGTCAGCGCCACCCGGGCCTCGCGGGAGAGCACCGGGTGGCAGCTGACGAACATCAGCGCCAGGACGTCGTCGTCGATCCGGTCGGGGTCGGCGTCGTCGCCGTCGACCGCCGGGTCGCTCGCCGCCAGCAGGGCGTACCGGTCCCGCAGCGCGGCCCGGCGGCGGATCATGTCGATCGCCCGGCGCCGGGCCGTGGCCATCAGCCAGCCGGCCGGACTGGCCGGCGCGACCCGCGGCCACGACACCAGCGCCTCGGCCACCGCCTCCTGGGCGGCGTCCTCGGCCAGCCCGAAGTCGCCGGTGAGTCGGGTCAGCGCGGCGACGATCCGCGCCGACTCGATCCGCCACACCGCCTCGACGTCGGCCGGCCCCATCAGACCCGGCCGGCGCCCCGGCTGCCGACCCCTTCCGCGGCGACCTGCTCACGGTCCTGCGGCAGCTCGTCCTCCCCGGCCACCCGCCGGACCTCGATCTTCGATCCGGGAGCCGCCGGGACCCGCCGGGCCCACTCGACCGCCTCCTCCTTCGAGGCGACGTCGAGCAGGAAATAGCCCCCGAACAGTTCCTTGGTCTCCCCGTACGGCCCGTCGGTGACCACCGGGACCTCGCCGCCGAAGTCGACCACCACGCTGCGGCTCGCGTCGTCCAGGCCCTCGGCGGCGAGCAGGACACCGGCCTTGACCATGTCCCCGATGAACTCCCGCGTCGCGGCCATCAGATGCTCGATGTCGGCCATCATCGCCGCGTTCGACTGGTCGGTGCCCCGCATGATCAGCATGTACTTCGACATCCGCTTCTCCTCACCGGCCGGGTCGCCTCTCGACCCTCGCACCCTCAGGTCGAACGGGCGGCCCGTCGATCGACACCGCCCCGGAGGAATTTCCGCCGCGCCCTGGCCGGGTGCGATGCTCAGGCGCCGCGCAGTTCCCGGCCGGCCCGGTTGAGCCACGCCAGGGCCCGGACGCTGTCGTAGGTACCCGCCTTCAACTGCGCCGCGGCGTTCGACGCGCTCTGGTACAGGCGCTCCGCCTCCGGCGTGCCCTTGCACTCGATGGCGAGCACGGCGAGCGCTTCCACGCTCTCCCAGCTGCCCGGTTTCAGGGACGCGGCTGCTTCCAGGGCACGTTGCAGCGGCGGGCGCTGGTCGTGGCGGTTTCCGAACATGAGTTTCCCCTGCCGTGAACTGAGTTGGTCGGACGGCGTGCCGGGTCGACCCTAGAGCCCGCTCAGGCCGGCTGTCGCTCCCGCAGTTCGTCGGCGAAGACGGTGAGCACCCGGCGCAGCTCGTCGCGCACGTCGGGGCGTACGACGAGACCGTCGTCGCCCACGGCGTCGCGCGGCACGACCAGCCGGACGCTCGCGGCCTCGCTGAGCTCGGCGGCGACGTAGCCCAGGACGAGCCGCAGGGTGGCCTGCGCCCCGTCGCCCCGGCCCGGGGCGGCGACGTTGAGGCTGGCCACCGGCCTGCCGTCGAGCTGGCCACCGCCCACCGTCCAGTCGAGCAGGTTCTTCAGGCTGCCGGGCAGGGTGCCCGCGTACTCGGGGGTGCAGAGCAGCACGCCGTCGGCGGCGTCGAGCCGGGCCCGCAGCCGGGCCACGGCCGGGGGCAACTGCACCGACTCCCGGTCGTCGTCGGGGTTGAACGCCGGCAGGGCGGCCAGCTCGTCGTAGAGCTGGGTGTGGACGCCGTCGGGGGCGACGGCGGCGACGGTCCGCAGGGCGGCCGAGTTGGTGGACGCCGCCCGGGTGCTGCCGGAGATCAACAGGATGGTCGGCGGTGGGGTGTCGGCGGCGTACCGCAGCTCGTCGCCGTCGGTGCCGGTGTGCCGGAAGCCGGCGCGTTCCAACACCCGCCGGCTGGGCCGGTTGCCGGCCTCGGTGCCGGCGACGACCCGGCGCACCTCGGGGCGGGACAGCAGGTGCCGGGTGAGCGCCGCGACCACCTCGGCGCCGTGGCCGTGTCCGCGGTGGGGGGCGGCCAGTCCGTACCCGATCTCGATGTCGCCGTGCTCGTCGGCCGGCCCGTGCACCCCGCAGTCGCCGATGACGACGCCGTCGAGGGTGACCAGCCAGCCGAAGGAGTGGCCGTCGGCGATGCCGCCCAGGCCGTCCAGGGTGTCGTCGTGCGGCCAGCCGTCGGCGACGGTGAGGCCGGCGAGGTCGCCGGCCCGGACCGCGCTGGCGGCCGGGCCGTCCAGGGGTTCCAGCACCAGACGTCCGGCGACCAGCCGGGGTACGGATTTCGAGATCATGGGATCACGTTCTAGTCCGCATGGCCGCGCGGCGCCAGCGGGTTTCGGGGTGCCGACCGGGTCCCTGCCGGAGGCCCGGTCGGCGCCGCTGATGTCTCAGTCGCAGCCCAGCGCGCTGCGGTATCCGGCTGGCCGGTCTCCGTCGGCCACCTTGTCGGCGTACTCCCAGAACACCTCGGGATAGTCGCCGGCCTCGTTCATGTCGTGCAGCACCTTCCATTTGTGGCTGCTGCGCAGCGCGTCGACGGCGCGCTTCGCGGCGGCGTCGTCGCCGGCCTTGCGGGCCCGCAGCCATTCCTCGATCCAGCCGCAGCCGACCCGGGCGGTGACCTGGGCGCCGAACTGGTAGGAGTCGTTGACGCCCAGCTCGCTCAGCGCGGCCTTGTCGAAGCCCGGGGGGAGTGGCACGTCGGCGAGGACGGTGGCCGCCCGCTCCTCGATCCGGTCCGGGGTGACGATCTCCGCGGGCAGCGCGGCCAGCCAGGTCCGGACGTCGACGCGCACCACGGCGGCCAGCATCCGGTCGAACTCGGCCCGCCGCATCCCGCCGGCGCGCAGTTCGACGAAGGAGCCGTCGCGGGGGCGCAGCATGACGGCGAAGTCGTTCCCGCTGTAGCGGAACAGGTCCGCGGGTTGACCGTCCACGGTGACCTTCTCCGGCTTGCTGACGCCGAGCCGGTCCCGGTAGTAGTTCTGGTGTTGCTCGGCCGGGTACCAGTTCATCTCCACCTGTCGGTCGCCGTTGGTGAAGCCGATCGTGCCCTGCTTCTCGGTGAACCCGTAGACGGTGGTGGCCTTCCAACCGGGCTGGTCGATCAGCAGGCGGGGGTTCTGCTCGGCGGCCTTGAGCACCATCGCCGAGTAGGCGACCGCCTGCGGCCCCGCCGAGGCGGTGACGGGGGTGACCGGGGACGCCTGGCGGCCGTCCGGGGGCGCGGGCCGCAGGGCCGTGGCGGCGACGAAGCCGGTGAGCAGGACGGCGGCGACACCCGCGGCGGCGAGGCCGCTCACCAGCCCGCGGCGGGCCGGTCGTGGCGGGGGCGGTTCTTCGGTGGCGGGGGCCAGGGTCGGCGTGGACATGATCTCCTCCAGGAGATGTTGCGCGACCCCGTCGAGGTGCCGGACGGCCTCCGGCCGGTACGGGTCGGCGTCTCGGACCATCCGGTCCAGGTGCTCGTCGGTCATCTGCCCTCCTCGGGGATGCGTACGGCCATGACACCGGGTTCATGTCCGGCCGGCCCGGCTTCGTCACGGAGGATGTCGCGTAGCCGGGCCCGGGCCCGGCTCAGTCGGGTGCGGACCACGGCCGGGCTGACCCGCAGCACCGTGGAGATCTCCCGCGGCTCCAGGCCCTCCCAGAAGGTCAGCATGAGCACCTCGCGGTCCAGTTCGCCGAGGCGGGCCAGCGCCGATCGGACGGCGAGTCGCTCCGGGACCTGGCTGCCGGGGTCCGCCGGTGGACCGCCGCGCAGCCGGTGCCGCAGCCGGTCGCCGAGCCGTTCCCGGCGCTGGGTGCCGCGGTGGTGGTTGGCCAGCACCCGCCGGGCCACGCCGTAGAGCCAGAGCCGGGTCTCGGGTTCCGGTGGCACGTCCCGGCGACGCCAGGCGACGAGGAAGACCTCGGCCACCACGTCCGCGGCGTCCTCGGGCTGCGCGACCCGGCGCAGCGCGTACGCCAGGAGGCGGTCGAAGTTGGCCGCGTAGACCTGGCGGAAGAGGTCCTCGTGCTCGATGCCGGCGCTCACGTCCCTCCCATGTCCGGACGGGCATCCATCGTGACAGCCCGATGCCGACAGTTTCGTCAACCATAGGTTGACGCAGGGGCATCGTCAACCTATGGTTGACGCATGACGGAACCTTCGCAGCAGATGAGTCACCCCATCCGCCTCGACGACCTGATCGCCGGGATCAAGAAGGCGCGGCCCGACGCGCTCGACCAACTCTCCGACGCGATGGTGCTGGCCGAACACCTCGGGGACGTCGCCGACCACCTGATCGGCCACTTCGTCGACCAGGCCCGCCGCTCCGGCGCGTCCTGGACCGAGATCGGCAAGAGCATGGGGGTGAGCAAGCAGGCCGCACAGAAGCGGTCCGCGGCCAAGTCGGACTCGGCCGCCGCCCTCGACCCGAACGCCGGGTTCGCGCGCTTCACGCCACGCGCGCGCAACGTGGTGATCGCCTCCCAGGAGGAGGCGCGGGCCGCCGGAACGCCGGAGATCGGCCCGGCGCACCTGGTCCTCGGCCTGCTCGCCGAGCCCGAAGCGCTGGCCGCCAAGGCGATCGTCGCCGCCGGCGTCGCCCTGGACGACGTCCGGGCCGCGGCCACCGCCGTGCTGCCACCGGCCGTCGAGCAGGTGCCGGACCTCATCCCGTACGACGGCCGCGGCAAGAAGGCGCTGGAGTTGACGTTCCGGGAGGCGCTGCGACTCGGGCACAACTACGTCGGCACCGAGCACGTCCTGCTCGCGCTGATCGAGGAGGAGAACGGCGACGGCCCGTTGACCGGCCTCGGGCTGACCAAGGAGTCGGTCGAGAAGTGGGTCGCCGCCGCGTTGAAGCAGGTCACCATCGGCCAGTGACCGCGCGGGGGAGTGGGTTCCCCCGCGCCGGGGATCACTCGGACGGCGGCGTCGGACAGGGTCGGTCAAGGACCTTCACCGACAGGAGCACGCCGATGACGACCGTGAGCATTTCGAGAGGCACCGCCCGGCCGGTCCCACGTTGGGCGGAGTGGGCAGCACGTGCCGTGCCGTGGCTGGTGCTGCCCTCCGGCCTGTGGCGGATCGCGTTGGGGCTGGGTGTCCCGGTGGGGTTCACCGGCGAGCTGGCCCGGCTCTTCCACGGCCCGGGTTGGATCACCCCGTACGTGATCGCCCTGACCGCGCTCGCCGAGGCCGCCGCGCTGCTCACCCTCGGGCTGGTGCGGCGGTGGGGTGAGGTGCTGCCCCGCTGGGTGCCGTGGTTCGGCGGCCGGGCCGTCCCGGTCGGACTCGCGGTCACCGTCGCCGCCCTCGGGGTGCTGGCGCTGACCGCGCTCGCCGTGCCCACCGTGGCGGCATGGAACGGCCCGCAGAACATGGGGGATCCGGACGCGCCGCAGGGCCTCGCCGGTGCCGTGATGACCGCCTGCTACGCCCCGCAGCTGGCGTGGCCGCCGCTGCTCGCCGTCGTCACGTACGCCTACTGGCGGCGGCGCCGGGGCGAGGGTCAGTCGGCGGTGGGGAAGCCGTAGCGGGCCGCGTGCTCCGGGTCGGCCGGGTCGACCTGGCGGATGCCGGCGTCGGCGAGCCGCTTGTTCACCTCGTCGAGCTGTTCCCGCACCAGCCGGGCCTCCTCCTCGGTGACCCGGCCCCGGTGCGGTCGGCCGGCGTGCTCGATGGTGCCGTAGTCGATCTTCTCGGCGGCCCGGCGGGCCTTCGGTGGCCTCACCCGCTCGGCGGTACGCAGCAGCTGGGCCATCGGCACGTCGGTGGCCATCGCGTCGAACTCGCTGGCGGTGAGCACCACCCGACGCGGCTCGCCGCCGCCGTGCCGGTCGTGGATCTCCACCACGGCCACGTCCAGCGCGGCGTCGTCGATGCTCTCCACCTCGATCGCGGTGGCGTCCAGTTGCACGGGTCCGGCCACCAGGTCGGGGTGCTCCAGCACGACGACCTTGACCACCTCGTCGTCGGTCCCCAGCACGGTGCCGGTGAAGTCGGAGACGTGGATCGTCTTCTTGCCCATGCGCGGAGCATCTCCCGTCGTACGCGAAATTTCGGACCAGAGGACGCTACCCGACAGGTGTGCGAAGGCCGTGCGCGGAGCGCCGCGGTGTGTCGTCGCTTTCGCTGCCGCTCTCGCTCACAGACTGCCCTGCGGCGCCACCCACTCCATGGGCTGCCCGGTGAGGCCGCCGATCCGGTCGTAATCGGCGTCGTAGTGCAGCACCGTCGCGCCGTGTGTCTCCGCAGTCGCCGCGATGATGAGGTCCGGCAGGCGGAAGTTCCGGTGCTGGCTGTCCGCGGCCAGCATCCGATGAACTTCCGGTGCCCGATCCATGGCGGAGGACGTCACATCGATCCACCGGTGGCCGTGCAGGGCCTGCCAGAGGATCTCGTAGCCTTTCGGGTGCGGCGCGTTGTTCAGGTACTCCAGCCAGGTCAGCTGGCAGGCCGCCAGGCGCCCCTCGGCGAGGAGGGTCTCGAACCGTCGCCGCACTGCGGCATGCCGTCCCTGGAGGACGTAGACCGACGTGTCGGCCAGGTATATCTGCCCAGCCATCACGCCGCCCCCGCGCCCCGCGCGTCCTCCGTCAGGCGGCTCAGGTCACGCCCGCCGCCGTGTCGCCACGCCTCGATCGAGCCGGAGAAGTCCATCTCCACCTGGTCGAAGGCGGCGACGATCTCCTTGGCGTGACGGCGAAGCGCGACGGCGTGGAGGGCGGCGTTGATGGTGGCGACCTTGGTGTCCGTCCCCAGCACCTCTCGCGCGGCATCGAGCCACTCGTCGTTGACGTCCACGGTGATGCGTGTCATGAGGCCGGAGGTACACCAGAAATCGTCGCTTGGGCGCACCAAAATGCGGTCACCGATGGTGCGTCAGTGGGCGGTGAGGCCGCGCCGGGTGGAGGTGCCGGCGGGCAGGGCGTTCAGCTCGGCCCAGGACGGCGAGTCGCCCGAGCGAGCCTCCCGGTACGCCGGCTGGGCCGGGAACCGCCCGGCGGCCATCGCCACCTCCCAGGCGCGGTCGGTGTCCTGCTGGTACCGGTCATTCGACTGATTAGGCATGACCATTACCGTCCCAAAGGAAGTTGTACATGTATGGAAATAGATATGACGCACCGTCGATGTCTCCGGTTCCGCGCGGGCGTGACGCGGGTGAGGTATCGGTGATGTTCGGTACGTCTACCCGGCCGACCGGCGGTCCAACCGACGGTCGAGGTTGTTTCGGTTGTCGTCGGGCAACCGCCCGGGAGTGACCGACGTCGCTTTGCTAATACCCCTAGGGGGTATACCGTGGCGGGCATGGAGAACCGGAACCTCACCCGGCTGGCCGTCGCCGCCACCCTGCACTGCCTCACCGGCTGCGCCGTCGGCGAGGTGCTCGGCATGATCGTCGGCACCGCGCTCGGCTGGCACAACCTCGCCACCGTCCTGCTCTCGGTCGCGCTGGCCTTCCTCTTCGGCTACGCGCTGACCATCCGGCCGGTGCTCCGCTCCGGCCTGCCGCTACGCTCCGCCGTCGGGGTGGCGCTCGCCGCGGACACGGTGAGCATCCTGGTGATGGAGGTGACCGACAACGCCGTCATGCTGGGCGTCCCCGGCGCCATGGACGCCGGCCTCACCAGCTGGCTGTTCTGGGTCAGCCTGCTGCTGGCCCTCGCGGTGGCGTTCGCGGTGACCGTGCCGGTCAACCGGGCGCTGATCGCCCGGGGCCGCGGTCACGCGGTGGCGCACCGGTACCACGGCGGCCACGCCGACCACGAGCACCACGCGGATCAGGGCGGACGAGCCGACCAGGACAGCCGTGGCGGCCACGTCCAGCACGGCGGTGGCTCCCGGGCCTGATCGGGCGTCGCCCGCACGCCGCGGGCGTACCCTGATCTTGAAGGATCCGGATCGAGCGGGGGGTGACCAGGTGCTGGACCGGCGACTCCACCTGCACCTGGCCACCTGGCTCGGGCAGTGGCCGGCGGGCCCGGGGCTGCACGTGGTCCGCTCCCGCCGCCGTGACCTGCCGGCCTGGGACGGCCGGCTCCGGCCGGCGCTGGCCGTCGGCGCCCCCGGCAGCGTGGTGCTCTCCGTCGGACCGAGCCGGGTCGACGCGGTCCGGGCCCTGGCCCGCCAGGGCGAGGAGCGGCTCCTCGCCGGGCTGCCCGCCGCGGTGGGGCATCCGGAGTGGGTGACCCACGACGGATCGTTCCGCTGGTGCGTGGCCCCCGCGCCGCTGCCCGACGCGGGGGAGTGGGTGGCGTCCACCGAACCCGGATTCCCGCGCTGGCTGCGACTCTTCGGCCCGGAGGTGCTGGTGGCCCGGGACGCCGACGGCGGCTACCTGGCCGGGGTCGGCGTCAAGCGGCACGACGCGCACGGACACGAGCTGGCCGTCGGGACGGCCCCGGAGGCCCGGGGTCGGGGACTGGCCCGGCGGCTGATCGCGCAGGCCGCCCGCCGGGTGCTCGACGAGGGCGCGATCCCCACCTACCTGCACGACGCCGGCAACCGGGCCTCCGCCCGGGTCGCCGAGGCGGCTGGTTTCCCGGACCGGGGCTGGCGGTCGTTCGGGGTCTTCCCGCCCTGAGCCGACCCCGGGTGTGGCGGCCGACGGCACTGGGTAGGTGGCGGGGTCATGGCAGAGCAGCGCGATCCCGAGCCGGAATCCGTCCCGCCCGCCCGCCGGGCAGCCGACACCGAAGCGGCGGGGCCGCCGGGCGCCGACACCGTGGCGGAGCCGACCCGGCGCCGCGACCGCACCCGCTACCTCTACCTGGCGGTCATCGCCGCCGTGCTGGCCGGCATCGCGGTGGGATTCCTCTTTCCCGACTTCGCGAAGTCGCTCAAGCCGCTCGGCACCGGCTTCGTCAACCTGATCAAGATGATGATCGGCCCGGTGATCTTCTGCACGATCGTGCTGGGCGTCGGCTCGGTCCGCAAGGCCGCCCAGGTCGGCAAGGTCGGCGGGCTCGCGCTCGGCTACTTCCTCACCATGTCGACCGTCGCGCTGGCGATCGGGCTGGTCGTCGGCAACCTGATCCACCCCGGACAGGGCCTCAACCTCGACGACTCGCTCGCCGCCGCCGGCCAGAAGGCGGCCGGCGGTGAATCCGAGGGGACCGTCGACTTCCTGCTCGGCATCATCCCCACCACCCTGTTCTCCGCGCTCACCGAGGGCGAGGTGCTCCAGGCGCTGCTGGTGGCGCTGCTGGTGGGCTTCGCCGTGCAGAGCCTCGGCCGTCGCGGCGAACCGGTCGTCAACGCCATCGCCGCCCTGCAACGGGTGGTCTTCAAGGTGCTCGCCATGATCATGTGGCTGGCACCGATCGGCGCGTTCGGCGCCATCGCCGCCGTGGTCGGCGAGACCGGCGTGGACGCGCTGAAGAGCCTCGCCCAGATCATGCTCGGCTTCTACGCCACCTGCGCGATCTTCGTCTTCGCCGTGCTCGGCGCGCTGCTCTGGTTCGTGGCCCGCATCTCGATCTTCAAGCTGCTGCGCTACCTGGGCCGCGAGTTCCTGCTGATCCTCTCCACCTCCTCGTCCGAGTCGGCGCTGCCCCGGCTGATCGCCAAGATGGAGCACGTCGGCGTCGCCCGGCCCGTCGTCGGCATCACCGTGCCGACCGGCTACTCCTTCAACCTCGACGGCACCGCCATCTACCTGACCATGGCGTCGCTGTTCATCGCCGACGCGCTCGGCAAGCCGCTCTCGATCGCCCAGCAGATCTCCCTGCTGGGGTTCATGATCATTGCCTCGAAGGGTGCGGCCGGGGTGACCGGCGCCGGTCTGGCCACCCTGGCCGGTGGCCTCCAGTCGCACCGCCCCGAACTCGTCGACGGCGTCGGCCTGATCGTCGGCATCGACCGGTTCATGTCCGAGGCCCGGGCGCTGACCAACTTCGCCGGAAACGCGGTGGCCACCGTCCTGGTCGGCACCTGGACCGGGCAGTTCGACCGGGACCGCGCCCAGGCGGTGCTGGCCGGGCGGGACCCCTTCGACGAGCTCACCATGCTCGACGAGGACGACGCGCACGGCGCGCCCGCCACCCCGGGCGACGAGACCGAGGCGGACGCCCGGCTGGCCGACCCGCGGGTGCCGGTGCCCCGCTGACCGCAGCGGCGCGGACCGTGGATCCCGGGCCGGATCCACGGTCCGCTGCCTCATCCCCAGACCCCTCCGTGGCGGACCGGTGGCTGACCACCGCCGCTACCGCTGCTGACGCTACGTATCGGCAGGATCGGCTGACAAGCGGCCAACCGTGCCTTGCTGCTGTCCGTTAGTGGACTTGACCTGCGAAAAAGGGAGGAGTGGCGGCGCCGGTACCGATCACCGAGGGTGCCGGCGTACCGCGCAACCGGGGCCTCCGGGAAGGCCCGGCGACCGGTCGCGCCGGCCGTGGTCGATCCGCCAGCGCAGCCGGTATGGTCGACCAACGGCTGCCCGCTGCCGGGCGGTCACAACTCCTTCTCTTTCTCCCGATGGGGTGGCCCATGGACGTGGACGTGCGGGACGCCGCAGGCGGTCGGGTCATCCTGAGCCCGGCCGGCGAACTCGACCGGGTCGCGGCCGACCACGTCGAACGGGCCTTCCTCGACGCCGTCGGACGGCCCGGCGCCCGCGAGGTCCTCGTCGACCTGACCCGGGTGAGCTTCCTCGACTCCACCGGCATCCGGGTGCTGCTGCGCGCGGCGGACGCCGCCACCGAGCGAGGCGTCCGGCTCCGGGTCACCGACCCGCAACCGGTGGTCGCCCGGATCCTGCGGATCACCGCCGTGGGCCCGGTGCTCGGCTGGGCCGACGACGAGGCGTACCGGCCGGCGGGAGGCGTCCCGCAGTGGCGCCGCCTCGGCTGAGCCACGACCCGTCAGGGCACCGACCGGTCGGCCGCCGCCGGTGACCACTGCACCAGCAGCAGCGTGGCGTCGTCGGCCAACTCACCCGCCTGGTGGTCGGCGACGGCGTGGCTGAGCCTGCGCAGCGTCTCGGCCGGAGGGAGCGCCGAGCCGGTGTGCCGCTCCGCGAGGTCGGCCAGCCGGGCCGCACCGAACAGCTCCCCGGCCGCGTCCCGCGCCTCGGTGACCCCGTCGGTGTACAGCAGAAGCCGATCCTCCGGTTCCCAGCGCAGCTCCGCCGGCTCCGGCGCCGGCCCGGACAACCCCAGCGGCAGGCGCCGGCCGCCGGTGAGGTCGTGCACGGCGTGCCCCCGGCGCAACAGCAGCGGCGCCGGATGACCCGCGTTGACGTACCGCAGCACACCGGTGGCCGGGTCGAAGGTGGCCAGCACCCCGGTGACGAACCGGGCGTCGGCCCACTCGGCGCGGACCGCATCGTCGACCGCGCGCGCCTGCTCCAACAGACCACCCCCCGCCCGCCGGGTCGCCCGGATCGCCGCCAGCGCCACCGCGGTGGTCAGCGCGGCCGGTAGGCCGTGCCCCACTCCGTCGAGGATCGCCAGGGAGATCACCCCGTCGTCCAGCGCGTAGTCGAAGGCGTCGCCGCCCACGTCGTAGCAGGGCTCCAACAGGCCGCTGATCACCGTATCGCCGGTGGCGAAGGTCAGTGGCGGCAGCAGCTCCCACAGCAGCTCGGCGGAGACCGCCATCGGCCGGCTCCGGGTGGCCCGGCGCAGGTTGTCGCCGTACGCCCGCTTGCTGGTCACCAGGTGGCCGATCAGCCCGGCGACCAGCCGGCAGCCGTCCCGGACCGACCGGTCCGCGGGGTCCGTGCCCGGCGGCAGCGACACCTCCAGCAACCCCAGCCGGTCGGTGCCGTTGACCACCGGCACCCAGAGCCGGGCCGGCTCACCCTGCGCCGCGTACGGCTCGAGCAGGGTGAACGCGCGGCCCGGCAGGCTGCCGTCGATGGACAGCGGATCCCGCGCCGGGCGGGCCGGGTCGGGCAGCGGCCGCAGCCGGTGCTGCTCCACGTCGACCAGGTAGACCGTCACGGCGACGCCCGAGCCCGCCAGGGCGGTGTTCACCGCCATGGTCAGGTCGTCCGGCGCGAGCCGGTGCGCCCGGTCGACCAGGTCGGCCACCGCCCGCTGCCAGATGTCGGAGTCGGTCATACCGGTGCCCAGTACCCGCCGGTCGGCCGGTTCAGACCAGCCCGAGCACCTCCGCGGCGGCCCGCCCGTTGGCGTGGCTCGCACCGTAGGTGGTGACGAAGGCCCGCGCCCCCGCCGGCCGCCAGGCCGCCGGCCAGCCCATCTCCACCACCGTCGTCGGATGCGCGGCGGCCAGCGCGGCCACCAGGTCCGATGCGCCGGGCAGCCGGTGCAGGTGCCGGCCCACCAGCACGATCGGCCGGGCCCCGGCGAGCCGGCGCAGCTCCTGCGGGTCGGCCTCCTCGGCCACCACCCGCACCTGCTCGACGTCGGTCAGGTGCGGGCCCAGCCCCCACGGCACCCGACCCTCGGCGATCGTCGAGGCGGCGTACACCTGCACCACCAGCGGCCGGTCCAGGCCGTCGACCGTCCCCTCCACGCGGACCGCCCGCCGGGCGGCCGCGTACCCCAGGTCGGCCGTCGCGGGGACGGCCGTCGCCGCGCGGGTCCGGGCGGCCAGCGCGGCGGTACGCTCCGCCGCCTGCTCCACCCGCACCCGGTCCAGCCCACCGTCGCCGATCGCCGCCACGATCCCGGTGACCACCCGCTCGACCAGCGACGCGTCGACCTTCGCGCCCACGCAGAGCAGGTCCGCCCCGGCGGCCAGCGCGCGCACGGCGGCCGGCCCCACTCCGCCGGCGGTCAGCGCCGCCCCCTGCATCTCCAGCGCGTCGGTGACCACCACACCGGTGAAGCCGTACTCGCCGCGCAGCAGGTCCACCAGGACCGCCCGGCTGAACGTGGCCGGCCCGTCGCCGGTGAGCGCCGGGACCCGGATGTGCGCGGTCATGATCGCCTCCACCCCGGCGTCGATCACCGCGGCGAACGGCGGCAGGTCACGCTCCCTGAGCACCGCCGGAGGCACGTCGACCGTGGGCAGCTCGTGGTGCGAGTCGGCGACCGTCGCGCCGTGACCGGGGAAGTGCTTGGCGCAGGCCGCCACCCCGGCCGCCTGGAGACCGAGCACCGCGGCGGCCGAATGGGCGGCCACCCGGAGCGGGTCGGCGCCGAACGAGCGGGTGCCGATCACCGGGTTCTCGTCGGCGGTGTTCACGTCCACCGTCGGCGCCAGGTCCAGGGTCACGCCGAGCGCCGCCAGCTCCGCGCCGATCGCCGCGTACACCTCGCGGGTCAGGCCCACGTCGTCCACCGCGCCGAGCGCCGCGTTACCCGGGTACGGGCTGCCCGTGGCGTGCGCCAGCCGGGTGACGTCGCCGCCCTCCTCGTCGATGGCCACCAGCACGTCGGCCCGCCCGGCCCGCAGCGCGGCGGTGCTCGCCGCCACCTGCGCCGGGTCGTGCACGTTCGTGCCGAACAGGGTGTGCCCGGCCAGCCCCTCGGCCACCAGGTCGACCGCCCAGTCCGGCGGAACCGGCCCCGGGTACGCGGCCAGCAGCGTGCCCAGCGCCAACCGGCGCAGTCCTGGATCCAGCCCCACCACATTCCTCCTTCGACGCCCGCCGGTACGGGTGACCGACCTGACCGGGCCGGCCGGCGGCGCTGCCCGGTCGCCCGGGTACCGCCGTTCCGGGCGGCCGATACGCTACGGGAACCGCCCCCGGGTCGGTTGGTCAACAAAGTTTACGGAAACCTGAGGACGTAACATGAGTGCGACCCGGCTGCCCGGTACCCCCCGCCTGTTGCGGGCGCTCAACGACCGCGCGGCGCTGGAGCTGCTGCTGGAACGCGGGCCGCTGACCCGGGCCCGGCTGGGCGAGCTGACCGGGCTGTCCAAGGTCACCGCCTCGCAGCTGGTGGAGCGGCTGGAGGAACGCGGCCTGGTCACCCGGGTCGGCGAGCAGGCCGGCGGGCGCGGCCCGAACGCCCAGCTCTACGCCGTACGCCCGGGCAGCGCGCACGTGGTCGGCGTGGACGTCGGCGCCGACCGGGTGGTGGCCGCCTGCGCCGACATCACCGGCGCGGTCAACGGCCGGGTGGAACAGTCCACCCGGGACACCGACGACCCGGTCGGCGTGGTGCACAACGCGGTGGTCCAGGCGGCCCGCAGCGCCGGCGCGGAGTTGTCCACCGTACGGCGGGTGGTGCTGGGCACCCCCGGCCTGGTCGATCCGGCCACCGGCGACATCACCTTCGCGTTCAACCTGCCCCGCTGGCATCGGGGGCTGCTCGCCGCGCTCCGCGAGGACCTGCGCATCCCGGTGGTCTTCGAGAACGACGTCAACCTGGCCGCGGTCGCCGAGGCGCAGTCCGGCGCCGCCGGGGGCGTTCCGGACTTCGTGCTGGTCTGGGTGGGCGCCGGCGTCGGCCTGGCGATCGTGCTCGGCGGCCGGCTGCACCACGGCAGCACCGGCGCGGCCGGCGAGATCGGCTACCTGCCGGTGCCCGGGGTGCCGATCCCGCGCGACGTCTCCCGCCGGGCCAAGCCGGCCTTCCAGCAACTGGCCGGGGCGGACGCGGTCCTCGCGGTGGCCCGCGAGCACGGTTTCCCCGCCCCGGACGCGGCGGCGGCCGTGCGGGCGGCGATCGACGCCGGCACCGCCGGCGGCCCGATGCTCGACGAACTGGCCCGCCGGCTGGCCCTCGGCGTGGCCAGCACCTGCGTGGTGCTGGACCCGCCGCTGGTGGTGCTCGCCGGTGAGGTCGGTCAGGCCGGTGGCGCGGCGCTCGCCGAGCGGGTGCAGCACGAGGTGGCCGCGATCACCCTGGTCCGCCCCCGGGTGGTGGTGACCGGGCTGACCGAGGAGCCGATCCTGCGCGGCGCGCTGCGCACCGCGCTGGACGCGGTCCGCGACGAGGTCTTCGGCTCCACCGTGGGCTGAGCCGGCCGACCCGCGGACGGGCCGGCCGGCGGTCCCTCAGATCAGGTCGCGGCGGCGGAACACCGCGAACGCCGCCACCACCAGCACCGCGGCGACCGTCAGCAGCACCGGCAGCGACTCGGCCGCGGTCAGCGACCACACCCCGGAGCAGTCACTCCGGCCGTAGCAGACCACGTCCGTGGAGAACTGGATGCGGCCGTTGAGCCACGCCCCGACGTAGCTGGAGAGCACCCAGCGCTCCGGGCTGCGGACGTCCAGGATCTCCATCACCACCCGGGCGCCGCCCTCCCAGACCACCACGTACCCGGCCGCCGCGCCGAGCGCCGCCGCGGTGTGCCGGCCCAGCGTGGCGATCGCGAAGCCCACCGCCGTGCCGAGCAGCACCAGCAGCAGCCCCCGCCCGAACAGGCCGCCCAGCGAGCGCCAGAACGCGTCGTCCAACCGCCCCGGCCGGCCCGCCCACTGCCCGATCAGCCAGAACGTCGCCAGGTACGCCGCCGACGCCAGCACCGACAGCAACAGCACGCCGCCGAGCAGGGTGCCCAGCTTCGCGCCCAGCACGGCCAGCCGGCGCGGGCGCCAGAGCAGCAGGTTCACCACCCCGCCGGAGTTCAGGTCCGCCCCGACGTAGGACGCCCCCACCAGGAAGCCGAAGAGCAGCAGGAAGGCGATCAGGAAGAACAGCAGCGGGCGCGCCTCGTCGGCGAAGGTGAACACGTTGTAGAGGAAGTCACCGGCCACCGGCAGCCGCTCCTGCTGCGCCGGATCCAGGAACGAGCAGTCCTCGGGGTATTCGTCGGCCTGCCCCTGCGGGGCGCTGCCCTGGTGGACCGCCACGCAGTTGCGGTAGCTGTCCTCCATGCTCTGCTGCGCCTCGACGGCCTGCCGCTCGGCCGACGCCAGCTCACTGGCGGTGGGCTGGTGCGAGTCGGCCAGCGTGGTCGCCGCGGTGATGCCGAAGGCGAGCACCAGCAGGACCACCATCAACTGCACGAAACGGCGGGCGGCGAGCCGCTCCGCCTCGGCACGGACCAGTCTCACGCCTGCACCTCCCGGTTGTCGCCCACGGTCACGTCCAGGTCGATCGTCGATTCCGACCGGCGCGGCGCCGGCAGCACCGAGTCGTCCACCTGCCGGGGCTCGGCCCGGTCCGGCGCGGTGCCGGTCAGCTCCAGGAAGACGCTCTCCAGGTCGGGTCGGAGCGGGGTCAGCTCGCGAACCCACAGGCCCTGCTCGCCGAGGGTCCGGGAGATCACCTCCGGGTCGGCCAGCCCGGTCGCCACCAGGTGGTCGCCGTCGGCGGTGACCGGAACCCCGGCGGCGGCCAGCAGCTGGGCGGCGTGCCCCGGGTCGGCCACCCCGACCCGCCACTGGTGCTGGTCGAAGCCGGCCAGCACCTCCTCCACCCGACCGGCCGCCACCCGGCGGCCCCGGGAGATGATCGTCACGTGGTCGCAGATCAGCTGGATCTCGCCGAGGATGTGACTGGAGAGCAGCACGGTCACCCCCGCCGCGGCCAGCGACCGGACCAGGTCCCGCATCTCCCGGATGCCCGCCGGGTCCAGCCCGTTCGCCGGCTCGTCGAGGATCAGCAGCTCGGGGTTCTTCAGCAGCGCCGAGGCGACCGCCAGCCGCTGCTTCATGCCCAGCGAATAGCCGCGGACCCGCTCGTGGCCGCGGTCGCGCAGGCCCACCTGCTCCAGCACCTCGTCGACCCGGGTGGTGGGCACTCCGCCGGCGACCGCGAGCAGGCGCAGCGTGCGGTGCGCGGTGAAGTTGCCGAAGAACTGTGGGCTCTCCACGATCGCGCCGACCCGGCCGGCCACCTCGGCCAACCGCTGCGGCGACTCCGCGCCCAGCACCCGCATCCGGCCGCTGTCGGACCGGACCAGGCCGAGCAGCGCCCGCAGGGTGGTCGTCTTGCCCGAGCCGTTCGGGCCGAGGAAGCCGTGCACCTGGCCGGCCTCCACCAACAGGTCGAAGCCGTCCACCGCCACCCGGCGGCCGTGCCGCAGGCTGTGGAACGACTTGCGCAGGCCGTCGATCTCGACGACCGCGCTCATCCGGCGGCCTCGCCGTCGCGTACGGGCATCAGGTGTCCTCTCCCGGGGTGACTCATGACACGGCGCCCCACCCTATGGCCGCCCGGCCGCCCGTGGGGGGCACCCACGCGGTGCGTGGTTGGATGGGCGGGTGACTGTGGATGCGGATCTGGTGGTCAGCCTGGACGGGGTGGCGGTACGCCGGTCCGGCACCGCCCTGCTGGACGGCGTCGACTGGCGCGTCGAACTGGACGAACGGTGGGTGGTGCTCGGGCCGAACGGCGCCGGCAAGACCACCCTGCTGAACCTTGCCGCCGGCCGGCTGCACCCGACCGTGGGCACCGCGCACGTGCTCGGCGAGCGGATCGGGCGTACCGACGTCAACGAGCTGCGGACCCGGATCGGCCTCTCCACCGCCGCGCTCGCCGAGCGGCTGCCGGCCGAGGAGAGGGTCACCGACGTGGTGGTCACCGCCGCCTGGTCGGTGGTGGGCCGCTGGCGGGAGAGCTACGACCCGGGCGACGAGCGGCGGGCCCACGCCCTGCTCGGTCAGCTGGGCATCGGCCACCTCGCCGACCGGGCGTACGGGACGCTGTCGGAGGGGGAGCGCAAGCGGGTGCAGATCGCCCGGGCGCTGATGACCGACCCGGAGCTGCTGCTGCTCGACGAGCCGGCCGCCGGGCTTGACCTGGGCGGCCGCGAGGACCTGGTCGCCCGGCTGGCCGAGCTGGCGTACGACCCGGACGCGCCCGCCCTGGTGCTGGTCACCCACCACGTCGAGGAGATCCCGCCGGGCTTCACCCACGCGCTGCTGCTGCGCGACGGCGGCGTGGTCGCCCAGGGGCTGCTCGGTGACACGCTGACCGCCGACAACCTCTCCAAGACCTTCGGCCTGCCGCTGCTGGTCGAGCGGCGCGGCGACCGGTTCACCGCCCGCGCCGCCTGACCGGCCGGGTTCCCACTCGACCCTCGGAGGAGAGCCGGTGCGACAGACCCGCGTCGTGGTGGTGGGCAGCGCCAACATGGACCTGGTCGCCACCGCGGCCACCCTGCCCCGGCCGGGGGAGACGGTGCTCGGCACCGACTTCGTCACCGTCCCCGGTGGCAAGGGCGCCAACCAGGCCGTGGCAGCGGTACGCGCCGGCGCCGCCTGCACGTTCCTCGGCGCGATCGGCTCCGACTCGTTCGGCGTCACCCTGCGGGCCCGGATCACCGCCGCCGGGGTGGACACCGGCCAGCTGCGGGTGGTCTACGGCACCTCCGGCGTGGCCCTGGTGATGGTGAACGCCGACGGCGAGAACCTGATCACGGTGACGCCCGGCGCGAACGGGTCGTTCACCGGGCTCACCCCCGAGGAGCTGGCCGCCGTACGCGACGCCGACGTGCTGGTCACCCAGCTTGAGGTGCCGGTCGAGACGGTGACCGAGGCGGCGGTGGCGGCCCGGGCGGCCGGCACCCGGGTGATCCTGAACGCGGCGCCGGCCCGGCCGGTGCCGGCGGAGCTGCTCGACGCGGTGGACGTGCTGGTGGTCAACGAGACCGAGGCGCAGGCGCTCACCGGCCACGGCCGGGAGGACCCGCACGCCCTGCTGGCGCTGGTGCCCCGGGCGGTGCTCACCCTCGGCGGTGAGGGCGCCTGGTACGGCGACCGGGACGGCACGGCCGTGCACGTCCCGGCCGTCCGGGTGGAGGTGGTGGACTCCACGGCCGCGGGCGACGCGTTCACCGCCGCGCTCGCGGTGGCCTGGGGCGAGGGGCGGGACCTGCTGGATGCCGTGCGCTGGGCGGCGGCGGCCGGGGCGGCCTGCTGTCGGCGGCTGGGCGCCTCGGTGGCGCTGCCCCGCCGGCACGAGATCGACGAGCTCTACGCGCCGGCCTGACGCGCCGGGCCGTCCGGCCGGACGGTCAGCTCTCCGGTTCGTCGCTGAGCCGCTCGCCGCGGCGGCGCAGCATGCCCAGGCCGGGGATGCCGGCCACGGCGAGTTTCAGGTCCCGGGTGACGTCGAGCAGGTCGTGCAGGTCCGGGCCGACCCGGTCCAGGGTGGCCAGGATCGGCAGCACGTCGGCGGTCAGGTGCTCCTTGAGCTTGGGCAGCTCGTCGACCAGCCGGATCGCGGCGGTGACCTCCTCCTGGCTGAGTTCCGCGACGAACCGGTCGGCCATCGGGGCGCCCCGCCGCAACGCCGGCTCGTACGCGGCCAGCAGCTCCGTCGCGGTGGTGGTGGCCCCGGTGGCGGCGTCGATCGTCCCGGCGGCCCGGCGGGCCACCGCGTCCGCCTCGCCGACCACCCCGCCCGCCGCGACGGCCACCTTCTCGGCGTCGGCGACCACCGTCAGGGCTGCGGCGGAGACCCGCTCGGCCTCACCCACCACGACGGCGGCCGCCGCGGCCACCTCGGTGGCGTTGTCGATGGCGGCGGTGGCGGCGGCGCTGATCACAGCCACCTCGCGGACCGCCGACTCGGCGTCGTCGAGGACCCGGTCGGTGCGGTCGAGCGTCCCCTCGATCCGGTCGACCACCCCGTTGATCCGGGCCAGCAGCGCCTCGACGCCGTCGAGCACCGCGAAGGCGCGGGTGGGCACGGCGGCGAAGGACGCCGCCTGGTCGAGGGCGGAACGGGTGAGACCGACGACCGCGGTGGGCCGGGGGAGGGGAATCGCCATGGTCCCAGTGTGCGTCGGTCCGGCCAGGAGCGCCGGGTGGTGGCCGTCCGGGTGGTGGGGCGCACGCGTCCCGGGCGGTAGGGTGCGGCCATGTCGGCCCGCCCCGCAGGTCGCGTCCCGGCCACCCGCGCGACAATGCTGCTCGCCCTGCTGGCCCTGCTCGCCGTGCTGCTCGGCGGCGTCCGGCTGGCCCAGGCCGACGCCGGGCTGAGCACCCGTCAGGTCACCGTCGACGGCGTGCCGTTGACCGAGGTGCGGGCCGGGTCGTCGCCGGGCCGGCACCCCGGGGTGGTGGTGGCGCACGGCTTCGCCGGCTCGGCCCGGCTGATGCGTCCGCTCGCCGACACGGTGGCCCGGCACGGCGCGGTGGCGCTGCTGCTCGACTTCGCCGGGCACGGCGCGAACCCCGCCCGGCTGCCCGGCGCCGGCCGCGACGGCTCCGCCGCGCGCGCCGTGCTGGAACACGACCTGGACGTGGCCGTGGCGCACCTGCGGGCCCTGCCGGACGTGGACCCGGACCGGATCGTGCTGGTCGGCCACTCGATGGGGGCGGGTGCGGTCACCCGGTACGCCGCGACGCACCCGGAGATCGCGGCGACCGTGGCGGTGTCGTTGCCGGACGCGGGCGCCCTGCCGTACGGGCGGCCCCGGGCGTTGAGCCTGGTCGTCGGGGGCGCCGAGTTCCCCGACTTCCGCCGGGCGGCGCAGGAGGCGGTGCGCGCCGCCCCGGCGGGGGAGCGGAGCCTGACCGTGGTTCCGGGGACCGAGCACATCTCGGTGCTCTTCGCCCGGCGTACCCACGACGCGGTGGTCGCGGCCCTGCCCGGCGGGGCGGCCGGCCCGCCGCCGCGGCCGGGCGCCCGGTTGGTCGGCGCGGGTCTGCTCCTGCTCGGCCTGGGGCTCGGCTTCGTTCCGCTGGTGGCGGCGTTGCGGGGCCGACGTCGGAACGGCGCGGAGGCCGCCGAGGTGCGGCCGGCCGCCGGCTGGTGGCTCCTGCTCGGCGCGGTGACGGTCGCGTCCGGGTTGGCAGCGGTCGCCGCCACGGTCGCGCCGACCGTCCGGTTGCCGCTGGCCGTCGGCGGCTACGTGACCGGATACCTGCTGCTCACCGGGCTGCTGCTGGTCGCGCTGGCCCGCCGGCTCGCCCCGCCGGCCCGGGACGCCGGCTCGCGGTCCGCGCCGCTGGCCGCCCTCACCATCGGGTACGCGCTGCTGTCGGTGGCCGTGCCGATCCACCTCGGCTTCACCGCGGCGTGGCCGGTCGGCGCCCGCTGGTGGCTGCTGCCGGTCGTGGCGGCGGGCTGCCTGGTCTTCCTGTTCGGCGCCGAGCGGGTCGCGGCGGGCCGAAGTGGCCGCTACGCCGCCGTGCTCGCCCTCACCGTGCTGGTCCTCGCCGGTGCGGCGGTGGCCGGGCTGGCGCCCGGGTTCGTGCTGCTGGTGGTGCCGCTCTTCGCGGTGCTGGCGGGGTGGGCGGCGGCCTGGGCGGCGGTGCTGCGCCGGGCCGGCGCGCCGGGCTGGCTGCCGGCCGTGGTGGGCACGGTGCTGCTGGCCTGGCCGATCGCCACCACGCTGCCGCTGGCCTGACTCAGCCCTTTTCGGCGGGGCGTTCGGCCACCCGCAGCGCCCACCAGATCAGCGGCGCCTGCAAGGGCAGCCGGCCGTAGCCGATCGCCCGTTTCGTGGGCCCCCGGTGCCGCCAGTCGGCGGCCATCCGCACGTTGGCGGGGAGCACGGCCACGAAGAGCGCCGCGGCGGCCAGCCCGCCGGCCCGCCGGGTCCGCGGCACGGCCACGGCCGTCGCCACCGCCAGCTCCGCGACCCCGCTGGCGTACGTCCAGAAGCGCGCCGGGCCGGGCAGCCGGCGCGGCACGATCGGGTCGTAGAAGCCGGGTCGCGTCAGATGGGTCACGCCGGCCGCCGCCAGCAGCCCGGCCAGGGCGAGCGCCTCGCCGCGTCGACTCGTCACCGATGGTCTCCCTGCTGCTCGACGGCGCGTTGCACGGCCCGGTAGATCTGCCCGAACCGTAGCGCGTCCGGGGTACGCAGCAACATCACCTCCTGCCCGTGGTGCTGCACCCACAGCTCGTGCACCCGGTTGCCGCGTTCGTAGGAGCGGTCCAGCCAGCCCAGCGGCAGTTCGAGGAAGGGGGTGAGGACCAGCGCGCCGACCGCGCAGGCGGCCAGGATGATCAGGGCCAGCTTCCAGTTGCCCCGGTCCTGCGCCGCCCAGGCCAGCGAGAGCACACAGACCAGCGCGACCAGTGGCGGCAGGGACAGCAGCAGCACCAGGACGCCACGGCCCAGCACCCGGCCCCGGACGGCCAGCGTGGTGACCCCGCGGGCGTGCCAGACGTACGTCACGTCGGCCACCCGGACCGCCCGCCCGCCGACCCGGATCGACTCGGAGGTCACCTGCACGGCGTCGTCGCGGTAATAGAGGGTCATCACCAAGCATTACCACCGGTGTCCAAGCCGGGACACGGGCGACAGGGGCCCTCTTGCTCGCCGGTGGCCGGAGCGGAGATGTCGTCGGCCGTCCTTTCGAGCTGATGTCGTGAACGATTCAGCCCGGTGGCCCGGTGGCCCGGTGGCCCGGTGGCCCGGTGGCCCGGTGGCCCGGTGGTCCGGTGGTCCGGTGGCCCGGTGGTCCGGTGGCCCGGTGGTCCGGTGGTCCGGTGGTCCGGTGGTCCGGTGGCCCGGTGGTCCGGTGGCCTTCGGGTTCGCGCCCCTCGCCCTGCCGACCGCTGCTGAATCGCTGGCGACATCAGCTCGAAAGGAGGCGGTGGAGGTGCCTCGCCGAGGCGTCGACCCGAGCGTAGGGGCCACGCCGACGGCGGTCGCGGGGCGGCGGACTCGGGCGCGGCGTTCTAACGTGGACGGATGGACGGCGACGAGCGGGAGCGCAACGTCGAGGTGGTCCGCCGGTACCTGCGGACCTTCGTCACCAGGGACCTGACGGAGTTGGCCGAGGTGGTCGCCGAGGACGTGCGGATCTACGGCTCCGGCCGGACCGTGCGGGGGCGGGAGTATCCCGAGGGCGCGGTCTCCTCGCCCGGGCTGACCGTGCTGGACCTGGAGGTCGTGGAGATCTTCGCGGCGGAGGACCGGGTGGTGGTGTCGATGGCGTTGACGTACCGGCGGGACGCCACCGGGGCGGTCGCCGTGCAGAGCGCCTGCAAGATGTACCGGTTGGCCGGCGGGCGGATCGTGCAGTTCTGGGGCGAGCAGGATCTCTACGGTCTGCTGCGCGGCCTGGAGCTCCTGCCGGCCGAGCTGCCCGCGTTCTGACCCGCCGGCGCGGCCGGCCGCCGGGGCGCTGGCTGCCCGCTCTCCATCGCCCGCTGCACCGCCCGGTAGATCTGGCCGAAGCGCAGCGCGTCGCCGGTGGCCAGCAGCCGGACCGGCCGCCCCTGCCAGCGGGCCCACATCTCCCACTGTCGACTGCCCCGGGCGTACGACCGGTCCAGGTGTTCGAAGAGGAAGTCGGCGACCGGGCCGACGGCGAGCCCGACCAGCACCGACGCCCCGACGATGGCGATCGTCACGGTGGCGGAACGGTGCAGCCAGAGCGCGAGCGCGACGCCCAGGGCGGCGGCCACCAGCGGGCCGGCCAGAGCGGCCCCGATCGCGCCCCGGCCGGCGAGCACCCGCCACGACCGGCTGCCCCGGCGGTGCCACACCATGCTGATCTCGGCCAGCGGGAAGGTCCGCTCGTCGACCCGGACGGCGGTGGAGGTGACCCGTACCGACCTGTCGTCGTAGAAGGTGATCATGGCTTGACTCCCGGTGGTGGGGCTGACACCACACTACGTACCCAAACGATCCGGGTCGTAAGGTTGGCACGCGACTTCGACGAGGAAGTGAGGGCAGCGTGGGCGAGTTCGTCAGGCTGGAATCCAAGGACGGTATCGGCACCATCAGGCTCGAGCGGCCGCCGATGAACGCGCTGAACAAGCAGGTCCAGGAGGAGTTGCGGGCCGCCGCGGCCGAGGCCACCGCCGACGCCGAGGTCCGGGCGGTCATCGTGTACGGCGGCGAGAAGGTCTTCGCGGCCGGCGCGGACATCAAGGAGATGGCCGACATGTCCTACGTGGACATGGCGGAGCGGGCGGCCGACCTGTCCAGCGCGCTCGGCGCGTTCACCCGGATCCCGAAGCCGGTGGTCGCCGCGATCACCGGTTACGCCCTCGGCGGCGGCTGCGAGCTGGCCCTGGCCTGCGACTGGCGGATCGTGGCCGAGGACGCCAAGCTCGGCCAGCCCGAGATCAAGCTCGGCATCATCCCGGGCGCCGGCGGCACCCAGCGGCTGGCCCGCCTGGTCGGCCCGGCCCGCGCCAAGGACCTGATCATGACCGGCCGGATGATCGACGCCCAGGAGGCGCTGCGGATCGGCCTGGCCGACCAGGTGGTCCCGGCCGCCGACGTCTACGCCGCCGCCGTGGCGTACGTGAAGCCGTTCCTGACCGGGCCGGTGCAGGCGCTGCGGGCGGCGAAGCTGGCCGTCGACGGTGGCCTCGACATGGACCTGAACTCGGGCCTGGCCTGGGAGAGCCAGCTCTTCGCGGGGCTCTTCGCCACCGACGACCGGCGCGAGGGCATGGCCGCCTTCGTCGAGAAGCGCAGGCCGGGCTTCACCGGTCGCTGAGCCGCGTTCCCGGGTCGGCGGCGGCTCGACCGTCGACCCGAGAGCGGTTCACATTCCGTCTACCGGCCAGTAGCGTGTGACTCCGGTCATGGGACGAAGGGGAGTGGCGATGACGGAACGGGTCGAGGGGCACGGCGGCCAGCTGGCGCTGGCGGCGCTGCGGGCGCACGGCGTACGCGAGATGTTCACCCTCTCCGGCGGGCACGTCTTCCCGCTCTACGACGCCGCGCACTCCGCCGGTTTCCCGATCTACGACGTCCGGCACGAGCAGTCCGCCGTCTTCGCCGCCGAGGCGGTCGCCAAGCTCCAGCGCCGGCCCGGCCTGGCCGTGCTCACCGCCGGCCCCGGTGTCACCAACGGCGTCTCCGGGCTGACCAGCGCCTTCTTCAACGCCTCCCCGGTCCTCGTGCTCGGGGGCCGGGCGCCGCAGTTCCGCTGGGGCTCGGGCAGCCTCCAGGAGATGGACCACCTGCCGCTGGTCGCCCCGGTCACCAAGCACGCCGAGACGGTGTTCAGCGCCGACGACATCCCGCGCGCGGTGACCGCCGCGCTCACCGCGGCGCTCACCCCGCACCGCGGCCCGGCGTTCCTCGACTTCCCGCTGGAGGCGGTCTTCTCGGTCGGCGACGCCGAGCTTCCCCCGGTGAACCCGGTCGCCCCGATCGAGCCCGACCTCGACGAGGTCGCCCGGGCCGCCGCGCTGGTCGCCGCCGCGCAGCGTCCGGTGATCATCGCCGGTTCCGACGTGTACGCCGGTGACGCCGTCGACGCGCTCCAGGCCGCCGCCGAGGCGTTGCAGGTGCCGGTCTTCACCAACGGCATGGGCCGCGGCTCGCTGCCGCCGGAGCACCCGCTCGCCTTCGCCAAGGCCCGCCGGGCCGCCCTCTCCGGGGCCGACGTGGTCGTGGTGATCGGCACCCCGCTGGACTTCCGGCTCAGCTTCGGTGACTTCGGCGACGCCCAGGTGGTGCACGTCGTCGACGCCCCGAGCCAGCGCGCCGGGCACGTCCAGCCCGCCGCCAGCCCCGCCGGCGACCTGCGGCTGATCCTCACCGCCTTCGCCGAGCACCCCGGCGACCGGGCCGACCACGCCGACTGGATCGCCGGCCTGCGTACCGCCGAGGACGCCGCCAGGGCGCGCGACGCCGAGGCGATGGCCGCCGAGACCGACCCGATCCGGCCGGCCCGGGTCTACGGCGAGCTGCGCAAGGTGCTCGCCCCGGACGCGATCACCATCGGCGACGGCGGCGACTTCGTCTCGTACGCCGGAAAATACCTCGAACCCGCCCAGCCCGGCACCTGGCTCGACCCCGGCCCGTACGGCTGCCTCGGCACCGGCATGGGCTACGCGATGGGTGCCCGGGTCACCCACCCCGACCGGCAGATCTGCGTGCTGATGGGTGACGGCGCGGCCGGCTTCTCGCTGATGGACGTCGAGTCCCTGGCGCGGCAGAACCTGCCCGTGGTGATCGTGGTCGGCAACAACGGCATCTGGGGTCTGGAGAAGCACCCGATGCGGGCCATGTACGGCTACGACGTGGCCGCCAACCTCCAGCCGGGGCTGCGCTACGACAAGGTGGTCGAGGCGCTGGGCGGCGCGGGCGAGACGGTCGAGAAGTCCGCCGACCTCGGCCCCGCCCTGACCCGCGCCTTCGACTCCGGGGTGCCGTACCTGGTCAACGTGCTGACCGACCCGTCCGACGCGTACCCCCGGTCGTCCAACCTGGCCTGAGCACGGCCGCCGGCCGGGGTCAGACCTCCGGCCGGTCCTGCTCGTCCTCCCGGCGCCGCAGGTCCTTCTCCCGGCGGCGCAGGTCCTCCTCCCAGCGGTTGAAGAGCTCCTCGTCCTGCCGGCGGCCGCGCTCGGCGACGGAGCGCAGGAACTCTGGGTCGTCGTCGGGGGCGACCGGCCGCCGCGCCGAGCCGGTGCCGGTCGGCCGCGCTCCCCGGGCCGGGCCCGCGTCCCGCCCGGCGACGAACCAGGCGATCGGCCCGGCCAGCGGGAGGAGCACGATCACCAGCACCCAGAGGGACCGGGGCAGCCCGCGGACGTCGCGCTTCTCCGCCGAGAGGCAGCTGATCAGCGCGAGGGCGCAGAGGACGACCTGAGCCAGGAAGAGGAGGATCACGAGCCGCACCATGGCTCAACTATGGCGCACCTTCGCCGGATCACCACAGATCACGGGCGACCAGCAGCACACCGAGCGCGGCGTAGCCGGCCGCGGCGAGCGCGCTCGCCGGGAGCGCCCAGCGTCGCACCCGGCGCGGCCCGCTCCCGGTGGCCCGCCGCCAGCCGACGGCCAGCGTGCCGCCCCAGATCAGCACCGCCGCTGCCGCCGCCCACCAGCCGGTGGCGCCCGGGCCGCCGGCCTGCCGCACGGTGAGCACGGCGACCACGGTGACCGTGAGCAGCGTGCGTCGCCAGGCCAGCCGGGTTCGTTCGGGTTGGAGCCCGGGGTCACGTACCCGTTCGGGCGGCCGGTCCGCGCTCACCGGTCCCCGAACCCGCGCAGCAGGACCGCCGCGATCAGCAGCAGCGCGCCGAGCCCGACGGTGAGGGCGAGGACGGCCGGGAAGCGGGAGGCGGGCAGCTCCTCGCCGAGCCGGATCGCCCGCTCGGTACGCGCCCAGTGGTCCACCGCCCGGACCGCCACCGCGCCGCCGAGCAGCAGCAGCGCGACGGCGATCGCCTCGCGCAGGTGGGCCAGGGGCAGCGGGGGCAGGAACTGGGCGGCGGCCAGCCCACCGGCGATCAGCGCCAGGCCGGTCCGCAGCCAGGCCAGGAAGGTCCGTTCGTTGGCCAGCGAGAAGCGGTAGTCCGGGGTGCTGCCCACCGAACGCAGCTCGCGAGGGTCGAACCACCGTCTGATCGCCGTCATCACGCCGACGATTATCCGCTTTGTGCCGCGAATAGCCTGGACGGATGACTGATCTTGACGCCCGTACCCTGCGCGACGCCTACGACAACCAGGTCCGCCCCGAGCTGCCGGACCCGCTGCCCGCCGGGGTGACGGTCGACCGGGACGGCCCGCTGTTCCGGGTCCTCGGCCTGGACCAGCGCGGCTTCCTCACCTACCGGCACCTGGGCGGGCTGGCCGGCGCCGAGCTGGACGCGCTGATCGCCCGGCAGGTGGAGTTCTTCCGGGCCCGCGGCGAGGCGGTCGAGTGGAAGCTCGCCGGTCACGACGAGCCGGCCGACCTGGCCGACCGGCTGCGGGCGGCCGGGTTCGTGCCGGAGGACCGGGAGACCGTCGTGGTCGGCCCGGTCGCCGCCCTGGCCGGCGCCGTCCCGGTCCAGCCCGAGGGGGTACGCCTGCGCGAGGTCACCGCCCGGGAGGACCTGGAGCGGATCGCGGCCATGGAGGAGGCGGTCTGGCAGGAGGACCGCAGTCACCTGGTGTACGCGCTGGCCAAGGAGATCGAGGCCGACCCGCAGTCGATCACGATCGTGGTGGCCGAGGCGGGCGACGAGGTGGTGAGCGCCGGTTGGATCCGCTACCAGCGGGGCACCGGCTTCGCCAGCCTCTGGGGTGGCTCGACCCTGCCGCAGTGGCGCCGAAAGGGCATCTACCGGGCGCTGGTGGCGTACCGGGCGCGGCTGGCCGAGCAGCGGGGGAAGACGCTGGTGCAGGTGGACTGCTCGGAGGACAGCCGGCCGATCCTGGAGCGGCTCGGTCTGGTTGGCGTCACCACGACGACCCCGTACGTCTACACTCCGTGATCATGGAGCAACGGTTGACCGACGAGGAGCGTCTGACCCTGCGGACCGGTGCGTTCGGCGCCGTCTTCCTGGTGTCGAACGCCGACCCGGGGGTGCTCGCCATGGTCAAGGAGAGCTTCGCCGCCTCGGCCGCGTTCGCCGCCTCGGCCGGGCTGGTCAAGGAGGCGCTCACCGCCGGACCGTTGCCCGAGCTGCCGACGGATTCCGCGTCGGAGGTGGAGTCGGTGGTGGTGCCCGCGCTGGAGCGGTCGCTGCGGATCCTGGCCGAGAGGTCGCCGGGGGAGGTGGCGGCCTACCGGGCGGTGGTGCTGGACGCGGCCGACCGGGTGGCGCAGGCGCACCGGGGCGTGGTGCCGGCCGAGGCGGCGGTGATCGACCGGATCAGGACGGCGCTGGCCGAGCCGGCGTGAGCGGCGGCGTGACGGCGGTAGGGCGTTCGGTCCAGAGCGCCCGCACCACCGCCCGTACGCACCGGTCCCGGATCCGGCCGCAGGCGCACCGGTAGTTCCCGGGGTGCGCGCGGTGGCGGTGCCGAGGGTCGTCGCCATCCGGCCCGGTAGAACCGCTTTGTCCCAACATGAGCCGATACCTCCCTTTGTCACCAGCGTACCGGCTCGGTGGGGTGAGGTGAGCTGTGTCACTCTGAGTGCCCGGGGAGGCGATGCTACTGGCAGGTAACATTGCCCTCGTGGGCAACTGCACAGCAGCCCGCGGTTGACCGAGCGTTCAGTCACGCGGGAGGCTGCGCCCGTGACCGGGCGAGTGATCGCTACACCAAACAGGAGGGTCGTCGAAGCGCGATGAACATCGTCGTACTCGTCAAGCAGGTGCCCGATTCGGGCGCGGACCGCAACCTGCGTTCTGACGACAACACCGTCGACCGCGGTTCGGCGAACAACGTCATCAACGAGATGGACGAGTACGCCATCGAAGAGGCGTTGAAGATCAAGGAGGCGCACGGCGGCGAGGTCACCGTCCTGACCATGGGTCCGGACCGGGCGACCGAGTCGATCCGCAAGGCGCTCTCGATGGGCCCGGACAAGGCCGTGCACGTCGTCGACGACGCCCTGCACGGGTCGTGCGCCGTGGCCACCTCGAAGGTGCTCGCCGCCGCCCTCGGTCAGCTCAACGCCGACCTGGTGATCTGTGGCGCCGAGTCGACCGACGGCCGGGTCCAGGTCATGCCGCACATGATCGCCGAGCGGCTGGGCGTGGCCGCCCTGACCGGCGCGCGCAAGCTCACCGTCGACGGCTCCACGCTGACCGTCGAGCGGCAGACCGAGGAGGGCTACGAGGTGGTCACCGCCTCGACCCCGGCCGTGGTCTCCGTCTGGGACACCATCAACGAGCCGCGCTACCCGTCCTTCAAGGGCATCATGGCCGCCAAGAAGAAGCCGGTGCAGACGCTCTCCCTGGGTGACCTGGGCGTCGCCCCGACCGAGGTGGGCCTCGACGGCGCGACCAGCGCCGTGCTGGAGCACACCAAGCGCCCGCCGCGCTCCGGCGGCGCCAAGATCACCGACGAGGGCGAGGGCGGCGTCAAGCTGGTCGAGTTCCTCGCCACCGAGAAGTTCGTGTGAGAGGTCTGGACATGTCTGAGGTTCTCGTCGTCGTCGAAGCCACCCGGGAATTCGGCGTCAAGAAGGTCACCCTGGAGATGCTCACCCTCGCCCGCGAGCTGGGCACGCCGAGCGCGGTCGTGCTCGGTGGCCCCGGCGCCGCCGAGGCGCTGAGCGCCAAGCTGGGCGAGTACGGCGCGGAGAAGATCTACGCCGCCGAGAGCGAGGAGATCGACGGCTACCTGGTGGCCCCGAAGGCCACCGTGCTGGCCGAGCTGGTCAAGCGGGTGCAGCCGGCCGCCGTGCTGCTGGCCTCCGCCCAGGAGGGCAAGGAGATCGCCGCCCGCCTCGCGGTCAAGCTGGACAACGGCATCCTGACCGACATCGTCGGCCTGGCCGCCGACGGCACCGCCACCCAGGTGGCCTTCGCCGGCTCCACCATCGTCAAGTCCAAGGTCACCAAGGGCCTGCCGCTGGTCACCGTCCGGCCCAACTCGGTCAACCCGACCCCGGCCGCCGCCACCCCGGCGGTGGAGCAGCTCACCGTGTCGGTCACCGACACCGACAAGCTGGCCAAGGTCGTCGACCGGGTCGCCGAGCAGAAGGGCTCCCGCCCCGAGCTCACCGAGGCCGGGATCGTCGTCTCCGGCGGTCGCGGTGTCGGCAACGCCGACAACTTCAAGCTGGTCGAGGAGATCGCCGACCTGCTCGGTGGCGCCGTCGGCGCGTCCCGCGCGGCGGTCGACTCCGGCTACTACCCGCACCAGTTCCAGGTGGGCCAGACCGGCAAGACCGTCTCCCCGCAGCTCTACGTGGCGCTGGGCATCTCCGGCGCGATCCAGCACCGGGCCGGCATGCAGACCTCGAAGACGATCGTCGCCGTGAACAAGGACGGCGAGGCGCCGATCTTCGAGCTGGCCGACTTCGGCGTGGTGGGCGACCTGTTCAAGATCGTCCCGCAGGCCGCCGAGGAGATCCGCAAGCGCAAGTGAGCCCGCGTCGGGGCGTCGCCGCGCGGCGACGCCCCGACGAACACGACAGAGCCGCCGTCCGGTGATCCGGGCGGCGGCTCTGTCGTTGCTCGCACGTTGCGGGTGCGAAGGGAGCTGATCGGCGGGCCGGGGAGCTGAGCCGGCCCGCCGATCAGCCCGTCAGGGTGCCCCTCAGCAAACTGTCGCCGGAGTGGGCGGGCTTGTTGTCGTACTGCTCGGCGGAGACGTCGACAACTGAGTATGCCTGAAGATCGACGTTCGGTGGTAACGGGAGCAGGGCGTCGTCGGAGCGGTTGTGCAGCACGCCGACCGGGAACATCTCCATGTTCTTCGGGTTGATCAGCCAGACCTGGTAATACCCCGGAACGGCCGGGAGATTCGCCACGTGCAGGTGCAGCCGGCCGTCGGTGAGGATCCGGGCGTCACCGTTGGCGTCCCTGGGCGTCGTGCCGAACGCGGCCAGCGGGGCGCTGGCCACCACGTCCTGCCGTGACGTCGGCTGCGGGGTCGGGCGGGAGCCGTCGAGCACGGCGACCGTGCCGGCGATCGCGATCGCCGCGGCGGCCACCGAGGTCAGCGCGGTCGTCGCCCAGGCGGGCCGGCGCCGCGACCGGCGGGACCGCCGCGCGGAACCGGGGGCCCGCAGCGGGCTGGCCGACGGGTGCGTGCCCGGCCTGGTGCCCAGGCCGATCCCGCCGCCGGTGGGCTCGTCGGCGCCGGCCGTCCCGGGCCGGGTCGTGCCGACGGTGCCGGCCGTCCCGGTGATCCCGGCCGTGCCGGTGAGGCCGTTCGAGCCCGCCGTGCCGGTCGGGTCGATGGTGCCGTCGAGGGACTCCGGGGACCGGCGCGCCTCGGTCAGCGACGGCAGGCTCCCCGCGGCCTCGATCTCCGCGACGATGTTGCGCCAGAGGTGCTCCGGCGGGTCGGGCAGGTCGGCCAGGCCCTGGGTGTCGGCGCCCAGGCCGGCGACGTGCCGCAGGCCCGCCAGCTCGTCGCGGCACTGCGCGCAGGTGTCCAGGTGGCCGGTCTCGCCGTGGTCCGCGTCGCTCTCACCGAGCGCCAGAAAGACCAGCCGCTCGTGGTCCAGGTGCTGCACCGTCCACCTCCCATCTGCGTTTCAAGCTCGCCATGCCGCGCCGGATGTGACTCTTCACGGTGCCCAGCGGCACCCCGGTCACGGCCGATATCTGTTGGTGTGTCAGGTCGTCGTAGAAGGCCAGCTCCAGCATCCGGCGTTGGTCCTCCGGGAGCCGGGCCAGCTCGTCGGCGACCACCAGGCGGTCGACCACGGCGTCCGGGTCCGGGCCCGTGGAGACCGGCTCGGGCAGCTGCCGGACCGTCTCCACCACCCGGGTCTCCCGGGCCGAGGCGCGGATCCGGTCGATCACCTTGCGCCGGCCGATCCCGAGCAGCCACCCGATCAGGGATCCCTTGTCGGGATCGAAGGTGTCCCGCCCGAGCCAGGCCGCCACGAAGGTGGCCTGGGTGACGTCCTCCGCGTCGCTGCGGTTGACAAGTGTGCTGGTGGCCAGGTGGAGCACCGCGCGGCCGTACCGGTCGTACGCCTCGCGCAGCGCCGTTTCGTCGCCGGCCCGGAACCGCTGGGCCAGATCGTCGTCCGTCGGCGGCGGATCAGGTTCCTGCCGTACCGCCGTCACCGGGCGGCTCGCCTTCCGTGGGGCATGCCCGACTGTAACGCTCACAGCCCCCGCCCCTCTTCCCCGCCCACCGTGTCGACACGTTGCTCACCCTGCTCTTCGTCGCCGGACCCCGATCCGGATGCGGTCGAAGAAAAGAAAAAGAAATCCGTCCGGGGCGCATCCGAGGGTCCACGAGCCGGCGTAACCCGTTCTGCAAGCCAGGCCTGACGAATCAGCAGTTATCACCAGGAGGCACACATGCAGCTCACCAACTTCCGTCGGGTCGCCGCGGGTGGCGCGGCCGCCGCGCTCACCTTCGCCGGTGTCGCCGCGGCCACCGCCACTCCCGCCTTCGCCGCCTCGTCCAAGGTCTCCGTCGTGCACGGCATCCCGGACACCCCGGTCGACGTCTACGTCAACGGCAAGAAGACGCTGAACAACTTCAAGCCCGGCACGGTGGCCGGCCCGCTGACCCTCCCCGAGGGCGAGTACGACATCGCGCTGACCAAGCCGGGCGAGGCGATCGACAAGGCGATCCTCAAGGTCGACGACGCCGAGGTGCCGGGCGGGGCGAACATCAGCCTCGCCGCCCACCTGAGCGCGGACGGCAAGCCGGAGATCACCCCGTTCGTCAACGACACCAGCAAGGTCGGCGCGGGCAAGGCCCGGCTGATCGTCCGGCACACCGCCGCCGCCCCGGCGGTGGACGTGCGGGCCGGCGGCAAGCCCGTCTTCGAGAACCTCACCAACCCGAAGGAGGCCAAGGCCGACGTCGACGCCGGCATGGTCAAGGCGGACGTGGTGCTCGCCGGCACCGACACCGTCGCGATCGGCCCGGCCGACCTCGACCTGAAGGAGGGCACCGCCACCATCGTCTACGCGATCGGCTCCGCCAAGGACAAGAACCTGGGCGTCGTCGCGCAGACCATCACCGGCCTGCACTCGGCCCCGCACGGCGTGCCGAGCGGCACCGGCGGCCAGGCCGGCACCGGTGTGGACGCCTGGTGGTACGCGCTGGCCGGCGCCGGCGTGCTGCTGCTGGTCGGCGGCGGGGCGCGGGTGGCCACCGCCCGCACCGGACGCAAGTGACGATGCGCAACCGCGGGGCGCTGGCGGCGATGGCCGCCGGCGCCGCCGCGCTGACCGTGGCGACCGTCGTGGCCTGCGGGTCGGGCCCGGCGGAGAACGTGGGCGCCGACGAGGTGACCGCCCTGGCCAGCGCCACCGGCACGCCGGCGCCCAGCGCCTCCGCGACGACGTCCGGTGCGGGGACGTCGTCCGTGCCGGTCAGCGAGGGCACCCTGCCCTCGGGCGGTGACACCGTCCCACCGACCCGGCTCGCCATCCCGGCGATCGGTGTCACGGCCACGGTCCGGCCGGTCGGGGTCAACCCGCGGACCAACGAGTTCGAGGTGCCGCCCAGCGTCGACGTCATCGGCTGGTACCGGTACGGCCCCGGGCTGGAGGCCGACGCCGGCTCGGTGGTGATCGCCGGGCACGTGGACAGCGCCGACCAGGGCAAGGGGGCGTTCTTCCGGCTCCGTGAGCTGGACCGCGGGGACACCCTCACCGCCACCGGCGCCGACGGGAAGCCGCGGGCGTACCGGGTGGTGGCCCGGGAGGAGTACGTCAAGTCCAAGATCCCGTTGGACAAGTACTTCGCCCGGGACGGCAAACCGCGGATCACCCTGATCACCTGTGGTGGCCCGTTCGACCCGGCCACCCGGCACTACCGCGACAACATCGTGGTGACGGCGGTGCCGGCCTGAGCCGCCCCGAGGTGACCCCCGGACGCGGATGCCCTCCGGCGTCCGGGGGGTCCCGCCCCGGTCAGTACGCTGAACCCTGATGGCATACCTGGATCACGCGGCGACGACTCCGATGCTCGACGAGGCACTGGAGGCGTACGTCGCCACGTCGCGCGAGGTCGGCAACGCGTCGTCCCTGCACGCGGCCGGCCGGCGGGCCCGCCGGCGGGTGGAGGAGTCCCGCGAGCGGGTGGCCGCCGCGCTGGGCGCCCGCCCCTCCGAGGTGATCTTCACCGGCGGTGGCACGGAGAGCGACAACCTCGCCGTCAAGGGCATCTTCTGGGCCCGGCGGAGCGCCGACCCGGGCCGGCGGCGGGTGGTCTCCAGCGCCGTCGAGCACCACGCCGTCCTCGACGCGGTGGACTGGCTGGTCGGCCACGAGGGCGCCGAGGTGGGCTGGCTGCCGGTGGACGCCGCCGGCCGGCTCGACCCGGAGGCGCTGCGGGCGGAGCTCGCCGCGCACCGCGACGACGTGGCGGTGGTCACCGCGATGTGGGCGAACAACGAGGTCGGCACGGTGCAACCGGTCACCGCGCTGGCGGCGGTCGCCGCCGAGCACGGGGTGCCGTTCCACACCGACGCGATCCAGGCCGTCGGTCAGGTCCCGGTCGACTTCGCCGCCAGCGGCGTGTCGGCGCTCACCGTCACCGGGCACAAGCTCGGCGGGCCGACCGGCGTCGGCGCGCTGCTGCTCGGTCGGGAGGTGGCGGCCACACCGCTGCTGCACGGCGGCGGCCAGGAGCGCGACGTCCGCTCCGGCACGCTGGACACCGCCGGCATCGTGGCCTTCGCCGTGGCGGTGGAGGCGGTGGTCAAGGGCCAACAGGAATACTCCGCCCGGGTGGCCGCCCTCCGCGACGACCTGGTGCGCCGGGTCCGGGAGGCGGTGCCCGAGGTGGTCTTCAACGGCGACCCGGTCGACCGGCTGCCCGGTAACGCCCACTTCTCCTTCCCCGGTTGCGAGGGGGACGCGCTGCTGCTCCTGCTCGACGCCCAGGGGATCGCCTGCTCCACCGGCTCGGCCTGCTCGGCCGGGGTGGCCCAGCCGTCGCACGTGCTGCTGGCCATGGCCGCCGACGACGACCGGGCCCGCTCGTCGCTGCGCTTCTCGCTCGGCCACACCAGCACCCCCGCCGACGTGGACGCCCTCATCGCCGCCCTCCCGGCCGCGGTCGACCGGGCCCGCCGCGCCGCCGCCCTGCGTACCCCCCGCTAGGCCGACCTGCCGCGCCCGCTCCGATCGGCGACCCGGCTCAGCTGCCGGCGGCGCCGTCGCGGGCCGGGCGCCTGTCGTGCCACGGCCGCGCCCGCTCGAACTGCGCGGCCACGTTGAGGACGAGCGCGTCGGCGTGTAGGCCGCCGCCGATCTGGAGCCCCACCGGCAGGCCCGATCCGGTGAACCCGGCCGGCACCGTGATGGCGGGGGTGGCGAGCATGTTGTACGGGTAGGTCAGCAGCCAGCCGAGGATGCGGCGTTGCAGTGACTGCCCCAGCAGGTCGTCGGGGCAGAACTGCCCTACCGGGAAGGGCAGCCGCGCCAGCGTCGGGCTGAGCAGGACGTCGAAGCGCCGCATGAACGTGGCGTACTGGTCCCACATGAGGCCGCGCGCGGCGTCGGCGCGACCGAACTGCGCGACCGGCAGCTCCCCGGCCTGCCGCATGAGTTCGATGAAACCGTCGTCGACCTGGCCGTGGAGCGACTCCCAGTCGGCCAGGTCGACCTCGCACGCGAACCCGGGCACCCAGACGCTCTCCCACATGGCCTGCTCCGGGTCCGCCCAACCCGGGTCGGCCTCCTCGACGACGGCGCCGAGGTCGGTGAACGCCCGCACCGCGCGCTCGCAGACCGCGACGATCTCCGGATCGACGTCGGCGTAGCCGAGGTCGGGGGACCAGGCCACCCGCAGCCCCTCGATCGGTCGATCGAGGGCGTCCACGAACCGGCCCGGGCGGTCGGGCAGGGACAGCGGGTCGCTGGCGTCCTCGCCGGCGATGACGTCCAGCATGAGAGCGGCATCGGTGACCGTCCGGGCGATCGGCCCGTGGAAGCACCAGGTGGCGTATCTCGACGGCAGCAACGTCTGCGGCGCCCGGCCGAGGGACGGCTTGAACCCGACCACCCCGTTGAAGGCCGACGGGATCCGTACCGACCCGGCGCCGTCGGCGCCCTCGGCGATCGGGGTGAGCCCCGACGCCACCGCCGCCGCGGAACCGCCGCTGGACCCGCCCGGCGACAGGCCCTGTCGCCACGCGTTGTGGGTCGGACCGTACAGGTGGTTGTCCGTCCCGCCGTAGTAGCCGCCCTCCGGCGCGTTGGTCTTGCCGAGGAACAGTCCGCCCGCCTGCCGCATCCGGGTGACCACCGCGGCGTCGACCTCGCCCACCCGGTCGCGGAAGGGCGGCATGCCCGAGTTGTACGGCAGTCCCTTCATCGACGTCAGCAGCTTGATCGCGTACGGCACGCCGTGCAGCGGGCCGAGCTGCTCGCCCCGGGCGACCGCGTCGGTGAGCTGCCTCGCGTCCGACCTGATCTGCTCCGGATCGTGGTGCACGAACGCGTTGAGGTCGGGGTCGACCCGGTCGATGCGGTCGATGAACGCCTCGGCGATCTCGCTGGGCGACACGTCCCTGGCCCGTACCATCGCCGACAGCTCCACCGCGGGCTTCCAGCACAGCTCCTCGGCCTCGCCGGCGGCCCTGCTCGCGTTCGTCACCGGGAACCTCCGTCCGAGCGGATCGGGCCGGTCACGCGTACGCGAGCAGGAAGTCGACAGTGGCCGTGCCGATGGGCAGGCCGGCCGGGTTCGGCAGGGCGAGCTGGCTGTTCAGGACGTAGAACCCGCCGCTACCGACCAGCCGGGGGGTCACCGCCAGGATCTGGTCACCCATCGCCGCCCCGGTCGGCCGCACCACCTGGTCGCGCAGGAGCGTGAAGAGGTTCATGTTGAGGGTCGCGACGCGCAGCACCCGGTACGTCCGGTAGGGGGAGACCGCCGGCGAGGCCGACACGCCCAGGATCGGGACGAACTGGTTGCGCCATCGGGACGGGTTGTTGGTGATCGTGCTGTCGTACTGGTTGAGCTGCGTCTGGATGCCCGAGTGGATGCCGGCCAGGTGGATGTGGAGCTGGTCCTGCTGCCGGGCGGCGACCGAGTTGATCCCCAGGCCGATGGTCGGGTACACCACATGTCCCGGTTGCCCTGCCTGAGCGTTGTTCCACGCGTCCAGCCAGTAGTTCGGCGCGGCCGTGGTGGCGATCCACGGGCACTCGATGCCCTTGACCCGGCAGGTGGGGAGCAGCAGGTAGTTGTGGGTGTTGGTGGGAGCGCCGCGCAACACGACGTAGGTGGAGGTCATCGTCAGGCAGTCGACGAACGGCGGTGAGGGCCTGGCGCCCGTGCAGACCTGCACCCGCTCCCACAGTTCGTTCCCGGCTCCGCTGTCGCTCGGATTGCCGCACAGCCCGGAGGGGGTCGGGCAGGACGGTGGACCGCCGGGGGCGCCGAGGTCCGGCGGTGGAACGTCGGGGGCTGGCCCGCCGTCGTCCGGCCCGCCGTCGGCCAGTGCCCGGCCCGCCCCCATCAGGCCCAGGAGTCCGGCGCCGGCCGCCCCGGAGAGCCGAACGAAGTGCCGTCTGTCGACCTTGCTCATCCCGTTGTCGCCCAATCTCCGCAGGTGATCCGATGAGACGCGTTCCAGGTGCCCGAGGGCCGGCAAAACGCGAATGTGAGCCACGAACATGTGCAGACTAGGACAAATCGGCAGACCCGTGACGAGGTGGTCGAAGGCGATCCCCTGATCGTGTCGTCGCCGGGCCCCCCGCCGCCGGGAGGGTGGCTCCCGACGCCCAGGGGTGCGCGGGCAGGGCGTGACCGGCCGGGGTGGATAGGCTTGGGCAGGGCGTGAAGGGGGTGTGGTCGTGAGGGTTCTGGCGGCGATGTCGGGCGGGGTGGACTCCGCGGTGGCTGCGGCGCGTGCGGTGGAGGCCGGGCACGACGTGACCGGCGTGCACCTGGCGCTGGCCCGCAACCCGCAGACCTACCGCACCGGCGCCCGGGGCTGCTGCACCCTGGAGGACTCCCGGGACGCCCGCCGGGCCGCCGACGTGATCGGCATCCCGTTCTACGTCTGGGACATGGCCGACCGGTTCCACTCCGACGTCGTGGACGACTTCGTCGCCGAGTACGCGGCCGGTCGTACGCCCAATCCCTGCCTGCGCTGCAACGAGAAGATCAAGTTCGCCGCGGTGCTGGACCGGGCGGTCGCCCTGGGCTTCGACGCCGTGGTCACCGGCCACCACGCCCGGCTCGGCGCCGACGGCCTGCTGCGGCGCAGCGTCGACCTGCCCAAGGACCAGTCCTACGTGCTGGCGGTGCTGACCCGCGGGCAGCTGGACCGGTCGATCTTCCCGCTCGGCGACTCCACCAAGGCCGAGGTCCGCGCGGAGGCCGCCCGGCGCGGCCTGGCCGTGGCCGACAAGCCCGACTCGCACGACATCTGCTTCATCGCCGACGGGGACACCCGGGGCTTCCTCGCCCAGCGGCTCGGCGAGGCGCCCGGCGACGTGGTCGACGCGCTCACCGGCGCCGTCGTCGGCAGCCACGCCGGCGCCTACGCCTACACCGTCGGCCAGCGGCGCGGTCTGCACCTGGACCGGCCCGCCCCGGACGGCCGGCCCCGCTACGTGCTCTCCATCACCCCGAAGACCAACACCGTGACCGTCGGCCCCGCCGAGGCGCTGGAGGTCTCCTCGGTACGCGCGCAGCGCCCGGTCTGGACCGGCGGCGAGCGCCCGACCGCGCCGGTCGAGTGCGAGGTGCAGCTGCGGGCGCACGGCGACGTGGTCCCGGCGACCGTGGAGCTCTCCGCGGACGGGCTCGGCGCGCGGCTGCGCCGACCGGTGCGCGGGGTGGCGGCCGGCCAGGCGATCGTGGCGTACCGGCCCGACCCGGCCGGTGACGTGGTCCTCGGCTCCGCCACCATCACCGGCTGACCGGCCCGCCCCGGGGCGGCTACCCTTCGGCCGTGACTGATCACTCCTGGCCCTGGCCCACCGGCGCGGCGACCGGCATCGGTTCGCTGCCCGGCACCGACATCGCCGAGGCGCAGCGGATCGTCCTCGGCGAACTGCCCGCCCTGCCGCACCTGCCCGAGCTGCCCGCCCGAGGTCCCGGCGCCGACATGATCGGCCGCACCGGCGGGCTGCTGGTGGAGCTGCCGGTCGAGCTGTACGCGGCCCGCTGGCGGATCGCCCCCCGCCCCGGCCGGGACCTCCGCCGGGCCCGGGACCTGCTGGAACGCGACCTGGACCAGCTCGCCGAGCAGGCCGAGGAGTACACCGGACCGGTGAAGATCCAGGCCGCCGGGCCGTTCACCATGGCCGCGGCGGTCGAGCTGCCGATCGGCGGCCGGCTGTTGCGCGACCCCGGGGCGGTGCGGGACCTGGCCGGCTCGCTCGCCGACGGGCTGCGCGCCCACGTCGAGGCGGTCACCCGCCGGCTGCCCCGCGCGTCGGTGCTGCTCCAGCTGGACGAGCCGGCGCTGCCGACGGTGCTCGCCGGCCGGGTGCCCACCGAGAGCGGACTCGGCACCTACCGGCCCGTCGACGCGGAGGTGGCCCGCGCCCTGATCGGCTCCGTGATCACCGCCGCCGGGGTGCCGACCGTGGTGCACTGCTGCGCGCCGGACGTGCCGCTGGAGCTGCTCCGCTCCGCCGGGGCGGTGGGCGTCGCACTCGACCTGAGCCTGGTCAGGGACCTCGATCCGCTCGGCGAGGCGCTGGACGCCGGGCTCGGGCTGCTCGCCGGGGCTGTGCCCACGCTCACCCCGCCGCCGGCTCGCCCGCCCACCTCGGCCGAGGTCGCCGACCGGGTACGCCGGGTCTGGGACCGCCTCGGCTTCCCGCGCCGCCGCCTGCCCGAGCAGGTGGTGGTCACCCCCGCCTGCGGCCTGGCCGGGGTCACCCCGGCGTACGCCCGGGCGGTGCTGGCCGCCTGTCGGGACGCCGGCCGGCGGCTCGCCGAGCAGTGATCGACCGGTTTTCCTGTCGTACCTTGTGGGCACGATGGCGGGCATGGTGGGAAAACTGCGTTCAGTGGTGATCGACACTCCGGATCCGCGCGGCCTGGCGGCCTTCTACGGCCAGCTGCTCGGGCTGCCGTTGGTCGAGGACAACTCCGACGGTGACGACTGGGTGGTGCTCGGCGGCCCGCCCGGGCACCTGCCGCGGATCGCCTTCCAGAAGGCGCTCGACCTGCGACCGCCGGCCTGGCCGGACCCGCAGCGGCCGCAACAGTTCCACATCGACGTCACCGTCGACGACATCGAGGCCGCCGAGAAGCAGGCGCTGGAGCTGGGCGCGCGGCGGCTGCCCGGCGAGGGGGAGGGCTTCCGGGTCTACGCCGACCCGTCGGGGCACCCGTTCTGTCTCTGCTGGGACTGACCGGCGCCGGCGGTCGGGCGGGGAGTTGACCGCGCCGGGCATCATCACGGGCGTGATCGACTCCTCGCCGCGCCGGGCCGCCGGCTCGCTCTTCGGGCTCGCCTACGGAGACGCGCTGGGCAAGCCCACCGAGTTCCTGACCGTCGCCGAGATCGTCCGCCGGTACGGCCCGACGGGTCCCCGGGAGCTGGTCGGGCAGCCCGCCCTGGTCACCGACGACACCCAGATGGCGCTGGCGGTTGCCTGGGCGCTGCACGACGCGCCGGAGCACACGCCGGAGGCCGTCGAGCCGCTGCTGCGGCGGCGCTTCCTGGACTGGTCGGTCAGCCCGGACAACAACCGCGCGCCGGGCATGACCTGCCTGCGGGCCTGCGCGGAGCTGGACCGCGGGCTGCCCTGGCAGGAGGCGACGGTGGCCGGTTCCAAGGGCTGCGGGGCCAACATGCGGGTCACCCCGGTCGGCCTGCTCGACGTCGACCTGGACACGCTGGCCGGGCTGGCCCAGCTCCAGGCCGGGCTGACCCACGGCCACCCGACCGGGCTGGCGGCCAGCGAGCTGACCGCGTACGCGGTGCGGCTGCTGCGCGACGGCGCGGCACCGGCCGACCTGCCCGCCGCCCTCGCCGACCGGGCGCGGGAGCAGCGCCGGGTCTACCGGGGTGAGTGGCTCGGCGACCTGTGGCAGCGGCCCGGCGGGTCGACGCCGCAGGAGTTCATCGCCCGGGGCTGGGACGAGTGCCTCGACGCGTTGGCCCGGCTCGACGTCGCCCTGGCCGCCCCGGACGACGGCGGCGACCCGTGCCGGCTCACCGGGGAGGGGTGGATCGCGGAGGAGGCGCTGGCCACCGCGCTGCTCTGCGCCCTGCGCCACCCGGACGACCCGGTGGGCGCGCTGGCCCGGGGCGCCACCACGGCCGGCGACTCGGACTCGATCGCCGCACTGGCCGGCGCCTTCGTCGGCGCCGCCCACGGCATGTCGGCCTGGCCCGCCGGGTGGGCCACCCGGATCGAGTACGCCGACCAGCTCGCCACCCTGGCCGCCGCCCGGGACTGACCGGGCGCGGTGGGTCAGGAGGCCAGGTGGGGCAGCTTGCGGACCTGACGCCAGAGCGTCGGGTCGCAGGTGCCGGCCCGGTCGGCGAAGGCGGCGGCGTTCACCCGGATGGGTTCGCTCACGTCCAGGAAGCTGTCGTGGTCGGCGCCGGCGTCCCAGCTCCGGGTGGGGATCCGGACGTGGTCGTCGCGGTCGCTCTTGTCCTGGCTGGTGATCTTGAGAACGTCGGCGCCGCTCCGGTCCGCCCGCAGCACCAGACACGGCCGCACCTTGGAGCCGGTGCCGTCCTCGTACGGCACGTCGGCCCACCAGATCTCGCCCGCCCGCGGGGTCTGACCGGTGCGTTCCGCCGGCTCGGCGTCCCGGGGGCGCGGCGGTGTGCCCTGACGACCCGGCCCGCGCGACGGCCGGTCCGGCCGGCGGGTGGTCGCGGGGCCCGTGCCGCCCCGCCCGGCCCGGTGCCGCCAGCTGTTCCACGCCCAACCGGCGGCGACCGCCAGAACGATCGCCAGCGCCCAGGGCAGCCACTCGGGCATGCGTACTCCCCGCCTGTCGTGGGTGGCACGGGCCGCCACCGCCCGGCGATCCTCGCACGCCCGCGGCCCGGTCGCCCGGCGGGCGCGGCGGGTGGGCCCGCCGGTTGTCCCACCCGACCGATACGGTGCTCCGGTAGCGTGATCACGGAGGTTGCGGTGTCCGAAGAAGCCATCCCCCAGCAGGTCAGCCCCGCGCAGGAGGCGGCGGCGGGCGCCGAGCCGACCCCGCAGGCGCGGGAGCGGCACGCCTCCCTCAGCCAGGAGCTGACCGAACACCAGTACCGCTACTACGTCCTCGACGCGCCGACCATCGCCGACGCCGAGTTCGACAGGCTGCTGCGCGAGCTGGAGGCGCTGGAGACGGAGTTCCCGGCGCTGCGCACCCCGGACTCACCGACCCAGCGGGTCGGCGGCACCTTCTCCACCGACTTCACCCCGGTCACCCACGCCGAGCGGATGCTCTCGCTGGACAACGCCTTCGCCGACGAGGAGCTGGCCGCCTGGGCCGAGCGGGTCGAGCGGGACGCCGGGGGCCCGGTGCCCTACCTGTGCGAGCTCAAGGTCGACGGGCTGGCGATCAACCTCACCTACGACAAGGGCCGGCTGGTCCGGGCCGCGACCCGGGGTGACGGCCGCACCGGCGAGGACGTCACCGCCAACGTCCGCAGCATCCGGGACGTGCCGGCGAAGCTGACCGGCACCGCCGAGTTCCCCGACGTGCCGGAGCTCCTCGAGGTGCGCGGCGAGATCTACTTCCCGGTGGCCGCCTTCGCCGACCTCAACGCCGGCCTGGTCGAGCAGGGCAGGGCGCCCTTCGCCAACCCGCGCAACGCCGCCGCCGGCAGCCTGCGGCAGAAGGACCCGCGGGTCACCGCCTCCCGGCCGTTGCGCCTGGTGGTGCACGGCATCGGTGCCCGCCGCGGCTTCCAGCCCAAGGCCCAGTCGCAGTCGTACGCGGCGCTGCAGGCGTGGGGGCTGCCGACCAGCGACCGGGTGCGGGTGGTGCCCGACCTGGCCGGGGTCGCCGACTACATCGCCTACTACGCCCAGCACCGGCACGACGTCGAGCACGAGATCGACGGTGTGGTGGTCAAGGTCGACCCGGTCGCCATCCAGGGCCGGCTCGGCTCGACCAGCCGGGCGCCCCGCTGGGCGATCGCCTTCAAATACCCCCCGGAGGAGGTGACCACCAAGCTGCTCGACATCGACGTCAACGTCGGGCGGACCGGCCGGGTCACCCCGTTCGCCGTCCTCGAACCGGTCCGGGTGGCCGGCTCCACGGTCGCCCTGGCCACCCTGCACAACGCCCGTGAGGTCGAGCGCAAGGGGGTGCTGATCGGCGACACGGTGGTGCTGCGCAAGGCCGGCGACGTGATCCCCGAGGTGCTCGGCCCGGTGGTCGACCTGCGGCCCGCCGACGCCCGCCCGTTCGTCATGCCGACCACCTGCCCGGCCTGCGGCACCCCGCTCGCCCCGGCCAAGTCCGGCGACATCGACATCCGCTGCCCCAACTCGCGCAGCTGTCCCGCGCAGCTGCGCGAGCGGGTGTTCCACCTGGCCGGCCGGGGCGCCTTCGACATCGAGGTGCTGGGCTACAAGGGCGCCGCGGCGCTGCTCGACGCCCAGATCATCCAGGACGAGGGTGACCTGTTCGGCCTCACCGCCGAGCAGCTCGCCGCCTCGCCGTTCTTCGTCAACAAGGACGGCACGCTGGGCAGCAACGCCACCAAGCTGCTGGACAACCTGGCCGTGGCCCGGGAACGCGACCTGTGGCGGGTGCTGGTGGCGCTCTCCGTCCGGCACGTCGGCCCGACCGCCGCGCAGGCGCTCGCCCGACACTTCCGCTCGATGGACGCGATCGAGGCGGCCGGCGAGGAGGAGCTCTCCTCGGTGGACGGTGTCGGCCCGACCATCGCCGCCAGCATCAAGGAGTGGTTCGCCGTCGACTGGCACCGCGAGGTGGTCGAGAAGTGGCGGCGGGCCGGCGTACGGATGGCCGAGGAGGCGGTCGACGAGGGGCCCCGGCCTTTGGAGGGGGTGACGGTCGTGGTGACCGGCACGCTCGCCGGCTTCTCCCGGGACCAGGCCGCCGAGGCGATCCAGAGCCGGGGCGGCAAGGTCAGCGGCTCGGTCTCCAAGAAGACCGGCTTCGTGGTGGTGGGGGACAACCCGGGTTCCAAGGCCGAGAAGGCGGCCACCCTCAAGGTGCCGGTGCTCGACGAGGACGGCTTCCGGGTGCTCCTCGACGCCGGTCCCGACGCGGCCCGCGAGGTGGCCACCGTCGAGGGTTGACCGTCCCGGGCGGACCGGCCGCGTATACCAACTTAATTACGACTACGACCGATTCGTGACTGTCGCATCGGAAAATCACCCGCACAGGGCGTTTCATTGGGGCACGGCGGGTGACCATCCCGCCGGGGCCCCGTGGAGCGGGAGGTGCGATGGAGGCCGGCGACCCCCGAAACTTCGTGCCGCCCGGTCGGGCCCGGCCGTTCTTCGGGTTCGTGACCGGGGTCCTCGCGCTGGCCGTGCTGGTCTCCGCCGGTCCGCTGGCCGGCCTGCCCGGCCGCCTCGACGACCTGCCCGCGGCGTTCTGGACGATGGCGGCGCTCGCCGTCGCCTGTGACGCCCGTCCGTTCGTGCCGCCCGGCCGGCGGGAGTCCTCGGCGGTCTTCCCGTCCACCTGCTTCACCTTCGCCATCCTGCTCGGCTGGGGGCTTGGTCCCGCGGTGGCGGTGCAGGCCGTGGCCGTCGCCGTCTCCGGTTGGCGGATGCGGCACGCCGCCTGGCGCACGATCTTCAACGGCGCCCAGTACGCCGTCGCGCTCGGCGCGGCGTACGCGGTCACCCGGCTCGGTTCCGGCGGCCTCTTCGACGGCGGCCGCCTGCACTGGACGGACGTCGCGGTGGTCGGCGGCGCCACCCTCGCCTGGTTCGCCGCCAACTACGGCCTGGTCAGCACCGCGGTGCGGCTGCGCTTCGGCGAGCGGTGGTGGCCCGGAGTCCGGCAGGGCCTGCCCTACGAGCTGCTCTCCACCGGCTCGCTGCTGCTGCTCGCCCCGGTGCTGGTGACCGCCGCCCGGGCCAGCGCGGTGCTGATCCCGCTGGTGCTGGTGCCGCTCTTCGCCGTCTACCGGATGGCCCGGCTCTCCGCCGAGCAGGAGGAGCTGGCGTCGCTGGACCCGCTCACCGGCCTGCCGAACCGCAAGGCGCTGCTGGCCGAGGTGGCCGAGCAGGTGCACCTGCACGCCGAGCGGGAGGCGCGCGGCGACCCCGACGGGCACCTGGCGCTGCTGCTGATCGACCTGGACCGGTTCAAGCACGTCAACGACGCCCTCGGGCACGCCGTCGGGGACCGGCTGCTGGTCGAGGTGAGCGCCCGGTTGGCCGCCGTGGTGGGCCCCGGCGACCTGGTGGCCCGGCTCGGCGGCGACGAGTTCGCCATCGTCGGCACCCGGCTCTCCGGCGCCGACCAGGCCCGCGAGCTGGCCGAGCGGGCGGTCCGGGCGCTGGTCGAGCCGGTGGAGCTGGACGGCCTCCCGCTGGACGTCGGCGGGTCGATCGGGATCGCGGTCTTCCCCGAGCACGGCGAGGACTACGCCACCCTCATGCGCCACGCCGACGTGGCGATGTACGACGCCAAGCACCGCAACGACACCGTCGCCGTCTACGCCGCCGAGTCCGACCACAACTCGGCGGAGCGGCTGGCGCTCCTGGCCGACCTGCGCCGGGTGCTGGAGGCCGGCCCGCTGGCCGGCGGCTCGGCGCACGGTGACCTGACCCACCCGGTCGCCGGTGCGCAGCCGCCGGCCGGGGTGCGCGGCTCGGACGGCGCGGCCCTGCCCGCCGGCCCGGCCCCGTTGCCGGCCGCCCGCCGACCGGTGGGCCGGCGGTGGGGCCGCCGCCGCCGGGACCCGGCCGAGCTGGCCGGCTCCGACGAACTGATCAACCGGATCGTCACCGGGGCCGACCCGATCCGCCGCCGGGCACAGTCGCCGGCGGACCCGGCCGAGCCGGGCGGACCGGGCCGGCCGGCGGACCCTCCGCCCGCCGCCGACGGTCAACCGCCGCATCCCGGCCCGGCCTGGACCGGCGAGCCCGAACGGCAGCCGGACCCGACGGGCGCGGGCGTGATCACGATGTACTACCAGCCGCAGATCGCCATCGCCACCGGCGAGGTGGTCGGGGTGGAGGCGCTGCTGCGCTGGCGGCACCCCAAGCGGGGCATGGTCGACCCCGGCGAGCTGATCCAGGTCGCCGAGCAGAGCGCGGTGATGCGCCTGCTCACCCGCCGGGTGGTCGACGACGTGGTCGAGCAGTTGGCCAAGTGGCAGGCCGCCGGCACCGACCTGCGGGCCGCGCTCAACGTCAGCGTCCGGGACCTGCACACCGGCGAGGTGGCCGAGCAGATCGCCGACCGGCTGACCCGCTTCGGCGTACGCCCGGACCGGCTCCAGGTGGAGATCACCGAGGGCGCGCTGATGGCCGACCCGCGCCGGGTGCTGGCCACCATCTCCCAGCTGCACCGGATCGGGGTGGGCATCGCCCTGGACGACTTCGGCACCGGATATTCCTCCCTCCAGCACCTGCGCCGGCTGCCGCTGTCGGAGGTGAAGGTGGACCGCTCGTTCGTGCTGGGCATGACCGAGGACGCCGACGACGCGGCGATCGTCCGGTCGATGATCGAGCTGGCCGGCGCGCTGGGGCTGCGGGTGGTCGCCGAGGGCGTGGAGGACGAACGCACCTGGCGGCTGCTGCACGCCGCCGGCTGCGACGTGGCGCAGGGCTGGTTCTACGCCCGGCCGATGCCGGCGCAGGAGCTGACCGGGTGGCTGGCCCGCTACCGCCCGGTGCGCCCCACGGTGACCGCCGACGGCGACCGGCAGCGCCGCCCCGCCCGCTGACGCCCCGACGGGCCCCACCTGCCCGGGCGGACGGGGGGAGTCGGAGGCGTCGGCGTGAGCGCAGGACAATAGACTCGCTCCGGTCACCGCGCGTCATCGCCCGACCCGCCGCGCCGGTGCTCCCGGGCGGCCGGTCGCCGACCGGGGTGACCGAGGACCCAGCAGGACAGCCACGAAGGGGGCACCGATGGCCGCCATCTCCCGCGAGGAGGTCGCGCACCTCGCGCGACTGTCGCGGCTCGCCGTCACCGAGGAGGAGCTGGACACCTTCGCCGGCCAGCTCGACGTGATCCTCCAGGCGGTCGCGCAGGTCGGCGAGGTCGCCGCGGCGGACATCCCGCCGACCTCCCACTCCGTACCGCTGACCAACGTGCTGCGGGAGGACGTGGTGGTGCCGGGGCTGACCCCGCAGGAGGCCCTGTCGGGTGCGCCCGACGCCGAGGAGCAGCGGTTCCGCGTCCCGCGGATCCTGGACGAGGATGTGGCGTCATGAGTGAGCTGATCAGGAAGACCGCGACCGAGATCGCCGGTCTCGTCGCCAGTGGCGAGACCTCCGCGGTCGAGGTCACCCGGGCCCACCTGGACCGGATCACCGAGGTCGACGACCGGGTGCGGGCGTTCCTGCACGTCGACACCGAGGGGGCGCTGGCCGCCGCCCGGGCCGTCGACGAGCGCCGGGCCGCCGGTGAGCCGCTCGGCCCGCTGGCCGGCGTGCCGGTCGCGGTCAAGGACGTGCTCACCACCAGGGGCGTGCCGACCACCGTCGGGTCGAAGATCCTCGAGGGCTGGCGCCCGCCGTACGACGCGACGATCGTGTCTCGGTTGCGCGAGGCCGGCACGGTGATGCTCGGCAAGACCAACATGGACGAGTTCGCGATGGGCTCCTCCACCGAATACTCCGCGTACGGCGCCACCCACAACCCGTGGGACCTGGGCCGGATCCCGGGTGGCTCGGGCGGTGGCAGCGCGGCGGCGCTGGCCGCGTACGAGGCGCCGCTGGCGATCGGTTCGGACACCGGCGGCTCGATCCGCCAGCCCGGCGCGGTGACCGGCACCGTCGGCGCGAAGCCCACCTACGGCGGCACCTCCCGGTACGGCCTGGTGGCGTTCTCCTCGTCGCTGGACACCCCCGGTCCGTGCGCGCGTACGGTGCTCGACGCCGCGCTGCTGCACCAGGTGATCGGCGGGCACGACCCGCGCGACTCCACCTCCATCCCGGCGCCGGTGCCGGACGTGGTGGCCGCGGCGAAGCTGGGCGCCACCGGCGACCTGACCGGTGTGCGGCTGGGCGTGGTCAAGGAGTTCTCCGGCGAGGGCGCCGAGCCGGGCGTGCTGGCCGCGTTCCGCGAGGCGGTGGAGACGCTGACCAAGCTGGGCGCCGAGATCGTCGAGGTCTCCTGCCCGAACTTCTCCTACGCGCTGCCGGCGTACTACCTCATCGCCCCGAGCGAGTGCTCGTCCAACCTGGCCCGCTTCGACGGGGTGCGGTTCGGCCTGCGCGAGGGCGACGACGGGAACCGGTCGCTGGAGGAGGTCATGTCGCTGACCCGCGACGTGGGCTTCGGCCCCGAGGTCAAGCGGCGGATCATGCTCGGCACGTACGCGCTCTCCTCGGGCTACTACGACGCCTACTACGGGCAGGCGCAGAAGGTCCGGACCCTGATCACCCGGGACTTCACCGCCGCGTTCGAGCGGGTCGACGCGCTGATCTCGCCGACCACCCCGTTCGTGGCGTTCGAGATGGGCGCGCGCACCTCGGACCCGTACCAGATGTATCTGGCGGACCTGTTCACCATCCCCACCAACCTGTACGGCGGCCCGGGCATCTCGGTGCCGTGCGGGCTGGCCGACGGGCTGCCGGTGGGGCTGCAGGTGATGGCCCCGACGATGGCCGACGACCGGATGTACCGGGTGGCGGCCGCGCTGGAGTCGGCGGTGGGCACGCTCACCCCGCCCGCGCTGTAACCCCCGCGAGCCGGCGCCGACGGAGACCTCCGTCGGCGCCGGCTGCCTTTCCGGCTACGGGAGCCGCCGGGAGGCAACGGCCGGCGTCAGCCGTCGCGTCGCCCGGCGAGGTAGGTGCGGGCGCGTCGCCGGCCGTGGAGGTGCACCCAGATGAGGAACAGCGCGGCCAGCGCGCCGACCGCCCCGGTCACCCGGACGAAGAGGTCGTCGTCGAGGGCCAACCGCGAGCCCTGGGTGAGCAGGAGCAGCACGCCGACCCAGAGCAGCCAGCCCTGGGCGAGGATTCGGGTCGCCATGTCGCGGGCCAGCGCGTCGACCCTCGGGTCGTCGGTGTGCCCGTCGCGTAGCGCCCGCTTCGCCCGGCGCATGGTCGCCGGGTCGGCCCCGGTCTGAGGCGGCAGCCGCCTGGTGATCCGGCGGCCGAAGACGAGGGCGACCACCACGCCTACCAGCGGCGGGACCAGCATCACCAGGAACACCGGCCAGAGCTCGTCCCGGTCGACGGTGCCGTCCCCGGCGAGCAGCGCGGTGGCTCCGGCCGCGACTCCGAGCACCAGCAGGGCGGAGAGCACGTACAGGTCGAGCCGGCGCTGCCGGCGGTGACCGTCGGCGAGCAGCGCGGCCCGGTCCGGCTCGGAAAAGTGGTCCCCCGCGTTCGTCACGGTCGATCCGTACCCGATCGGTGGTGGCGCTACGCGCGGTGCTCGGCCTCGGGGGCGGACTCCACCGGCGGGGTGGCCGCCACACCCTGCGCCGGGGCGGCGAGGTAGGCGCGGGCCTCCCGCAGCCCCCGCCACCGCCGCCAACCCGCGGCGCCCCAGAACGCGGCGAGCAGCACAGCGACCACCCGGCTGGACGGGCGGGTGGCACCCACGACCAGCAGCACCTCCAGCAGCACACCGGCGCCGAGCAACCAGAGGATCCACCGTTCGCCCAGCCGGCGCTCCGCCTCCTTGCGGGCCAGTGCGTCGACCCGCGGATCGTCGCTGTGCCCGGCGCCCAGTGCCTGCCGCACCTCCGGGGCGTCGCCCGGCTTCGGCGGTCGACCGAGCCGGCCGGGGCGGCGGCGGCCGTACTCCAGGGCGATCGCCGTGCCGAGTGCCGCCGGCATCAGGGTGAGCAGGAAGGTGGTCAGCAGGCCCGGGCCGCCGACCTCGCGCCCGTCGAGCGCCATGAGGGCCACCACCGCGGCGGGCAGGCCGACCGCCAGCCCCACGGCGACCAGCACGGTGCGTCGGTCGAGCCGGCGCCGGGGCTTCGTCATGGCCGCACGGTAGCGGGGCGACGCCACCGGCAGGGCCCCGCGCGGCGCCACGCGGGCGGGACCGGCAAACCCGGGGGAAGCGGGGGCCGGCAACCCCATTAGGCTGGACAGGTTCTGTCCGGATCGCGCCTGGAGCTCAGATGACGACGACACTGCCCGCGTACGACGAGGTCGTCGCGCGCTACGAACCGGTGATCGGCCTGGAGACCCACGTCGAGCTGGGCACGAACACGAAGATGTGGTGCGGTTGCCCGACCGACTTCGGCGGCGAGCCGAACACCCGGGTCTGCCCGGTCTGCCTCGGCCTGCCCGGCTCGCTGCCGGTGGCGAACAAGGCGGCCATCGAGGCGACCATCCGGATCGGCCTGGCGCTGAACTGCTCCATCGCCGAATGGTGCCGGTTCGCCCGGAAGAACTACTTCTACCCGGACATGCCGAAGAACTTCCAGATCAGCCAGTACGACGAGCCGCTCTGCTTCGACGGCTACCTGGACGTCGAGGTCAACGGCGAGCTGGTCCGGATCGGCATCGAGCGGGTGCACCTGGAGGAGGACACCGGCAAGACGCTGCACGTCGGTGGCGCCACCGGCCGCATCCACGGCGCGACCGAGTCGCTGGTCGACTACAACCGGGCCGGCATCCCGCTGGTGGAGATCGTCACCAAGCCGGTCCCCGGCACCGGCGCGCTCGCGCCGGAGGTGGCCCGGGCGTACGTCACCGAGCTGCGGGACGTGATCCGCTCGCTGGGCGTCTCCGACGTCCGGATGGAGGAGGGCTCGCTGCGCTGCGACGTCAACACGTCGCTGAACCTGCCGGGCGAGGAGTGGGGCACCCGCACCGAGACCAAGAACGTCAACTCGCTGCGGTCGGTCGAGCGGGCGGTCCGCTCGGAGATGCTGCGCCAGGCGTCGGTGCTCGACGCCGGCGGCCGGATCACCCAGGAGACCCGGCACTTCCAGGAGGACACCGGGGACACCCGGCCGGGCCGGTCCAAGGAGACCGCCACCGACTACCGCTACTTCCCGGAGCCGGACCTGGTCCCGCTCGCCCCGGACGCCGCCTGGGTGGCCGAGCTGAAGGCCGCCCTGCCGGAGCTGCCGCGGCTGCACCGCCGCCGCCTCCAGCAGGAGTGGGGCCTGTCCGAGCTGGACATGCAGTCGGTGCTCAACGCCGGCGCCGTCGAGCTGATCGAGGCCACGGTGGCCGCCGGCGCCACCCCGGCCGCGGCCCGCAAGTGGTGGCTCGGTGAGCTGTCCCGCCGGGCCAACGAGACCGGCGTGGAGCTGGCCGACGTCGGCGCCACCCCGGCCCAGGTCGCCGAGCTCCAGGGGCTGGTGGACGCGGGCAAGCTCAACGACAAGCTGGCCCGTTCCGTCCTGGAGGGCGTGGTGGCCGGCGAGGGTTCGCCGACCGAGATCATGACCAGCCGGGGCCTGGAGGTGGTCTCCGACACCGGCGCGCTCACCGCCGCCGTGGACGAGGCGATCGCCGCCAACCCGGGCGTCGCCGACAAGGTCCGCAGCGGCAAGGTCGCGGCGGCCGGCGCCCTGGTCGGCGCGGTCATGAAGACCACCCGCGGCCAGGCCGACGCCAAGACCGTCCGCGACCTGATCCTGGAGCGCCTCGGCGCCTGACGTGAAAGGAAGGGCCCCTTCTTAACGCCTCGTGCATAGGAAGGGGCCCTTCCTAACGCCCCACCCCCGCGCACAGGGCGTCAACGGCGACGCCCGGATGGAGTCACCGTGAACCAGCACGACCTCGACGTCCTCGACGAGATCCAGCGCCGCGTGCTCTGGCTCGCCACCCGCATCGTCGACGCGGCCAACCACGACCGGGACACCGGTGACGGGGTGAAGGTCGGCGGCCACCAGGCGTCCAGCGCCTCGCTGGTCACCGCGATGACGGCGCTCTGGTTCGAGCACCTGGACGCCGAGGACCGGGTCGCGGTCAAGCCGCACGCCTCGCCGGTCTTCCACGCGATTCAATACCTGCTGGGCAACCTGGACCGGTCGTACCTGCCGAAGCTGCGGGCGCGCGGCGGGCTCCAGTCGTACCCGTCGCGGACCAAGGACCCCGACGAGGTGGACTTCTCCACCGGTTCGGTCGGCCTGGGCGCCGCCGCGCCGCTCTTCGCCGCGGTCACCCGCCGCTACGTCGACGCGCACTTCGGCGAGCGTCCGCACTCGCGCTTCGTCGCCCTGATCGGCGACGCCGAGCTGGACGAGGGGAACATCTGGGAGGCGGTCGCCGACCCGGCCACCACCGGGCTGGGCAACGTGATGTGGCTGGTCGACTTCAACCGCCAGTCGCTGGACCGGGTGGTCCCGGGCATCCGGATCAACCAGTGGCGCGGCCAGTTCGAGGCCGCCGGCTGGCACGTGGTGGAGGTCAAGTACGGCCGCAAGCTCGCGCAGGCGTACGCCCGGCCGGGTGGCGACGTGCTGCGCGACTGGATCGACCGGATGCCCAACGAGCAGTACCAGTCGCTGTTCGGGCTGGCCGGGCCGGCCCTGCGCAAGCAGTTCCTGGACGGTGCGCCGGCCGAGGTGGGCGCCTTCGTGGAGGGCATCGGCGACGACGAGCTGGGCCCGCTCGTCACCGACCTGGGCGGGCACGACCCGCAGGCGATGCTCGACGCGTACGCCCAGTGCGACGCGGTCACCGACCGGCCCAGCGTGGTCTTCGCGTACACGGTCAAGGGTTGGGGTCTGCCGATCGCCGGCAATCCACGCAACCACTCGGCGCTGCTCACCACCGAGCAGGTCGACGCGTTCCGCGCGGAGCTGGGCCTGACCCCGGAGACCGAGTGGGACCGGCTCGACCCGGCGTCGGAGGCCGGCATCCGGGCCGGCGCCCGCCGGGAGGCGCTGTCCCGCGCGCCCCGCGAGCGGGCGCTGGGGGTCACCGTCCCGGAGACCACGAAGGTACGCGCCAACAAGCCGGTCTCCACCCAGGAGGTCTTCGGGCGGGTGCTGGTCGACCTGGCCCGAGACCCGAAGGTCGCCCCCTACCTGGTGACCACCGCGCCGGACGTGGCCACCTCCACCAACCTGGCCGGGTTCATCAACAAGACCGGGGTGTTCGCCCCCACCGAGCGGCGGTCCTGGACCGAGGACCGGATGCTGCGCTGGACGGAGAGCCCCGCCGGGCAGCACATCGAGCTGGGCATCTCCGAGATGAACCTGTTCCTGCTGCTCGGCCAGCTCGGCCTGTCGTGGGACCTGTCCGGGCAGCCGCTGCTGCCGGTGGGCACCGTCTACGACCCGTTCGTGCTGCGTGGCCTGGACGCGTTCCTGTACGGCACCTACTCCGGCTCCCGGTTCGTGGTGGCCGGCACCCCGTCGGGCATCACCCTGGCCCCGGAGGGCGGCGCCCACCAGTCGACGATCACCGCGTCGGTCGGGTTGGAGCTGCCCGGGGTGACCTTCGTCGAGCCCGCGTACGCCGGCAGCCTGGACTGGCTGCTCTGCGACGCGCTCGGCCAGATCGCGCAGGGGTCGGCCCCGGCGACGACCGCCGCGCCGGCCGAGGACGGGGCGTACTACTTCCGGCTCAGCACCCGCCCGATCGACCAGGCGCCGTTCGAGGCGGCCCGGGCCCGGATCGGTGACGCGGTGCTGCGCCGGCAGGTGGTGGCGGGGGCCTACCGGCTGGTCGACGCGCACGAGGCGTACCCGCACCTCGCGGACGCCCCGGTCGTGCAGCTCGCCGCCTCCGGCGCGGTGCTGCCGGAGGTCCTGGCGGCCGCCGCGGAGCTGGCGGAGGAGGGCGTCGCCGCGCACGTGGTCGACGTGACCAGCCTGGACCGGCTCTACCGGGCCTGGCAGCGGACGCTGCGCCAGGGGGTGCGGACGGCGACCGTGCCGAGCGTGCCGGGCGCGCTGCGGTCGGCCTTCGCCGACCGGGTGCCGGTGGTGTCGGTGCACGACGCCGCGTCGCACGCGATGGCCTGGCTCGGGTCGGCGGTGGGAGCTCCGGCGGTGCCGCTGGGGGTGGACGAGTTCGGCCAGTCCGGCAGCGTGCAGGAGCTCTACGAGCTGCACGACCTGCTTCCCGGCAGCATCGTCAACGCGGCCCTGGCCGCGCTCGCGCTGCGCTGAACCGAATCCCGTGGTCGTCCGGCGGGTGACGCCGGACGACCAGCAGGATGACGATGGCTCCACGCCGTGTTGAGCGCCCCCGTGTGACCTACGGTGATTGCCATTCCAGGACCGCCGTCACCCCGGCCCGCCTTTGCTCTGCTGCAACCCACGCAACACCGCGCTGAGCTGTGGCTCTGCCCGGTCGCTCCCGGTGGGTCGACCGCCGTGAAAGGTGACGCTATGTGCCTGTTGCGCATGGTTAAGCAGAGCAAAGGCGGGAGGGGACCTGCCTTGAGGGAGAGTCTTCGTCGCTGAAGGTGACTGCCGGCGGCGCTCCCGTGGCCGTCGTCCGGCGCGCAGATGTCGGTGCCGACCGGCCGCGCCGGGGGCGGCGGTCGCCCGATCCGGTCGCCCGGTCGCCCGGTCAGCCGGTGCTGGTGGGGCTGGCGGAGGTCGGGGTCGGGGACTCCGGGCCGCCGCGGGTCGGGGTCGGGGTGACCGGCACCTGGTCGCCCTTCGCCGGGTCCCGGATCACGTGCCGTTCCAGGTTGACCTGGGACTGCCCGGTGCCGCCCACGGTGATGTCGTCGTACGCCTGGAGCAGCTTCTGCTGGTCGAAGTAGAGCACCGTCATCGACAGCGGGGTGGGCTTCTCGCCCTCCAGGCCGCGCAGGCCGGCCCCGCCGGTGGAGCCCTCCACCATCAGCGTGGTCGGCTCCTTGCCGGGCAGTTGGGGCAGCTTGGAGACCTGCCGGGCGTGGGTGTGCCCGGAGAGCACCAGCGGGCAGGTGCCGGAGAGCGGGCCGGCCGAGGCCGGGTCGTGCACCAGCGCGATGTTCACCGGGTTCGGTGACCTGCTCACCGTGGCGGCGAGCTGCTCACCCACGCCGATCACCTGGTCGGCGACCGCCTTGGTCAGGCCGCTGCCGGCCGGCGAGGTGTTCTTGTCTGGGGTGAACCGGGGGTCGCCGATGCCGGCGATGGTCAGCCCGTCGATGGTGGTGGTCGAGTTGTTCAGCACGATCGCGTTCGGCTGCTGGGCCACCGCCGCGGCCGTCCGGGGCGAGTCGTGGTTGCCGCGGATGTAGACGTACGGCTTCTTGAGCAGGCCGATGGAGCCGACGAAGGACGCCTCCGGCTCGCTGCCCCAGTCGGTGATGTCCCCGGTGTCGATCACCACGTTGATGCCGAACTGCTCCACCACCGTCCGGATCAGCTGCCAGCCGGTGGGGTTCAGGTGCATGTCGGAGACGTGCAGCACCCGGGTGGTGCCGGGGGCCGGCTCGTAGACCGGCAACGCGGAGACGGTGGTGTAGAGCTGGCTGACGTTGCCGACCAGCCGCTGGAGCTGCTCGGAGTACTTGGTGTAGTCGTTGGCGATCCGCCGGGCGTCGCCGACGATCGCGGGCGCGTTGACCAGCAGGCCCTCGTACCGGGGCTCCTCGATCGCCTGCGGCCGGATGGTGCCGGCGGCCAGGCCGAGGGTGCCGGCGGTGACCGCCAGGGCCACCCCGCCCGCCCAGGCGGTCCGCCGGACGTTGCGGAAGACCAGCGCCGCGAGGACCAGCGTCGCCAGCACCGACCAGCCGAGGGTACGCAGCCCCAGCCGCATCACCCCGGCCCGGACGTCCTGGACGGCGGACTGGCTGGCCCGGCTGATGCTGGCCGGGTCGTCGATCAGCGCCTCGGTGCGGCGCTGGTCCAGCGCGCCCAGCTCCACGGTGAGGTGGGTCGGCCCGTCGTGGCTGTTCAGGATCAGCGCGCCGAGCGGCGGGATGTCGACTGTCGTCCCGCCGGTGAGGGCGGGCCGCAGGCTCAGCTCGGCCCGGAACGGCCCGATGTCGGTGCCGACGTGCCCGCCGGCGTACGTGCCGCCGACCACCCCGATGAGGGCGACCGCCAGGACGGCCAGGGCCAGCCCGATCCGCCGGAGGCGGGGGTTTTCCCTCAGCCGTCCGGTACGTCCCGGCAGGCGGGGTCGGCGCCGGTCGTTCCCGGTCGCCGGGGCGTCCTCGCCGCCGGTGCTGTGCCGCTCGTTCTCCTGACCGTCCATGCTGAGATTCTGACCTGCCCGGCGAAGGATCTTGGCAAACCTGAGGGATGTTGACCGTTCGCCCGGGTGGTGGCGGTGGTTCGGGTCAGCTGCGCCCGGCGCCACCGCCGCCGAAGACCAGCCGCAGGAGCCGGTCGTCCTCCGGCGCCGGCTCGCCCCGCCCGTCGTGGTTCGAGGTGCTCACCCAGACCGAGCCGTCCGGGGCGGTCGCCGCCGCCCGCAGCCGGCCGTACCTGTTGGTCAGCAGCTCCCGGGGCTGGCCGAGCACCGTACCGGTGTCGGTCAGCTCGACCAGCCAGAGCCGCTGCCCGCGCAGGCAGGCGGTGACCAGCAGCCGCTGCGCGGCGGCCAGCCCCGAGCAGGACGCCTCCGAGGTGCGCCACTGCACCACCGGGTCGCGGTAGCGGCGGTCACCGGCCTGCCCCTCGACCTGCGGCCAGCCGTAGTTGCCGCCCTTGACGATCTGGTTGATCTCGTCCCAGGTGTTCTGCCCGAACTCCACGGCGTACATCCGCTTACCGGCGTCCCACGCGAAGCCCTGCACGTTGCGGTGGCCCAGCGACCAGACGGGTGAGCCGGGGAACGGGTTGCCCGGCGCCGGCCGGCCCTGCGCGGTGATCCGCAGGATCTTGCCGGACAGCGCCTTCGGGTCCTGCGCGGAGGCGCGCTCGCCCGCGTCGCCGGTGCTGGCGTAGAGGTAGCCGTCGGGGCCGAAGCCGAGTCCACCGCCGTTGTGGTTGCCCGCCTTCGGGATGCCGGTGAGCACCGGCGTCGGTCTGCCGCCGAGCGTGAACTTCACGATCCGGTTGTCGTCCCGGCCGGTCAGGTAGGCGAAGACCGCGCGGTCCTTGGCGTACGTCGGTGAGACGGCGATGCCGAGCAACCCACCCTCGCCGGCCGGCGTCACCTCCGGCAGGGTCTGCGCCACGGTGATCTTCAGCCCGTCGGGCCCGGAGTCGGGCCCCACCTTGAGCACCCGGCCGCCGTCCCGCTCGGTGACCAGGGCGCCGCCGTCGGGCAGGAAGGCGATCCCCCAGGGCACCCGCAGCCCCTTGGCCAGCACGGTGGTGACGACCTCCTGCCCGGCGCCGCCAGGAGCGGCCGAGACGGACGGGGTGGGGAAGGAGGGCGGCTCGCCGGCCGGGTCCGGCCCGGGTGGACCGAAGCTGCATCCGGTGGTCGCCAGCAGCAGCGTCGCGCACGACGCCGCCAGCGCCGCGCGGCGGCGGCCGGTGCGGGGGTACGGGGGACGGGCGCTCACCCGGCCCAGCCTAGCCCGCCGCGGCGCCGCGACGGGTCGAGCGGAGTCAGTGGGCGCGGACGGCGAGCAACGCGATGTCGTCCTCCCGGTTGTGCACCGCGGTGACCAGCCGGTCACAGAGCTCGTCGACGGTGAGCCGGTCGCCGCCGGTGAGCCGGTCGACCAGCTCCTCCAGCCCCTCGTCCAGCGGTCGGTCCCGCCGTTCGACCAGCCCGTCGGTGTAGAGCAGCAGCGTGTCGCCGGACGCCAGCGACGTCTCCCGGCCGGTGCGGCGGGTCGGGCGGGCGAGGCCGAGCAGCGGCTCCCGCGGTCCGTCGAGGACCTCCACCGCACCGCCGACCCGCACCAGCAGCGGCGGCGGGTGCCCGGCGTTGCACCAGTCGAGGGTCAGGCCCCCCGGGTCGGCGCGACGCAGCCGGGCCAGCACGGCGGTGGCGACCGTCGGGATCCGCAGCCCCCGGATCGCCTCGTCCAGGTGGGTCAGCAGCCCGGCCACCGGGTCGGGCCGGCCGAAGGCGTTGCCCCGGACCATGTTGCGCAGCTGACCCATGGTCGCCGCGGCCTCGATGTCGTGCCCGGCGACGTCGCCGATCGCGACGATCAGGTCGCCGTCGGGCTGGACGAAGGCGTCGTACCAGTCACCGCCGACCTCCACCCGGTCGGCGACCGGCTGATAACGGGCCGCCAGCTCCACGCCCGGTGGCCGGGGCAGGGTGGGCAGCATGCTGTGCTGGAGCACCTCGGCGACGTGCCGCTGCTCGCCGTACATCCAGCTGTTGCCGACGGCCTGCCCGGCGCGGCGGCCGATGTCCAGCGCGGTGTGCAGGTCGCCGTCGTCGAACGGCCGCCGGTCGGGCCCGTTCACCAGGGTGATGCAGCCGATCACCGCGCCTCGGCCGGCGGCGGTGATGGGGACGCTCAGGTGCGAGGCGATGCCGAGCCGGTCGGCCAGCACCGGCATCTCGGGTGTGGTGCTGCCCTCCTCGATGTCGGCGACGGTGCCCTTGACGACCAGCACCGGCTGCCCGGTGCGCAGCACCGACCGGGTGATCGAACGGGGCCCGAGGTGCCTGGTCATCAGGTCGGCGAACCGGGCGGCGTCGGCGGCCCGGGCCGGGTCCCGGTGCACGGCCGAGACGGTGCGCGGCTCCCCGGCCCGGTCGACCAGCGTCACCAGGCACCAGTCGGCCAGCAGCGGCACCATCGCGTGACCCAGCCGGTCCACCGAGGTGTTCACGTCCAGCGTCCCGCCGAGGGTCTCGCTCATCCCGGCGAGCATGGTCAGCCGCCCGTGCGCCTCCTCGGTCTGCCGGCGGGCGTCCTGCGCGCCGTCGAGGGCGATCCGCAGCCGCAGCTCCGAGGAACAGGCGGCGGCCAGGTCGGCCAGCGTCCGCAGCTGCCGGGCCGTCCAGGCCCGGGGCTTGCTGTCGATCGCGCAGAGCGAACCGAGGACCCGTCCGGCGAGGTCGGTCAGGGGCATGCCCGCGTACGCCACGACGCCGAGGTCGGCGATGGCGAGATTGTCCCGGACCCGGGGGTGGAGCCGGGAGTCCGGCAGCACCATCGGCACCTCGATGTCGACGACGTGCTGGCAGAAGGAGTGGCTGAGCGGGGTCTGCCGCCGCCCCGCCCACGGCTCGGGCAACCCGATCGCGCCCGGGAAGAACTGCCGGTCCCGGTCGACCAGCGACACCAGCGCGACGGGCACCTCCAGCAGGTCGCTGACCAGCCGGGCGAACCGCTCGAACGCCTCGTCGGCCCGATTGTCCAGCCCGGTCTCCGCGAGGGACCGTAACCGCGCCGGGTCGGACAGCGCCGCCGACACGATCCGGGGTGATCCGGCCGCGCGGTCGGGAGAGCCGCCGTTCATTGACCACCTGTCCGCGCGCCGGGGAGCCCCCGGACGGCGCTCCGATTCTTCGTTATACCCGCCGACCGCCCGCCACGCCCGAGGCGTGACGCCGTAACGACGATCACCGCCCGCGCCGGCCGGGCGGCCGATCGGCGTACGCCGCGGGGATGCCGTCGGGCGGCCGGGGCCGCCTGCCGCTATCGTCGGCGATCGTGAAGGTGTGGATCCCGCACGAGACCGGCCGTGACCTGTTGGGCGAGCTGCCCACCGACGTCGTCGTGGAGTGCCTCGCCGACCCGGCCCGGCTCCCGTCCGACCCGGCGGGGGTGCGGTTCTGGGTTCCGCCGTTCCTGTCCGCCGGTGACGTGACCGGGCTGCTGGACCGGCTGCCGGCCCTGGAGGTCGTGCAGCTGCTCTCGGCCGGCGCCGACGCCTGGGTCGACCGGGTGCCGGCGGGGGCCACGCTCTGCGACGCGCGAGGCGTGCACGACTCCGCCACGGCCGAGTGGGTGGTCACCGCGATCCTCGCCCACCTGCGCGGGTTCCCCGCGATGGCCCGGGCGCAGGCCCGCCGCGACTGGGCGTACGACGAGGTCGCCCCCACCGACGAGCTGGCCGGCAAGCGGGTGCTCATCCTCGGCGCCGGGTCGATCGGCCGGGCGGTCCAGGCCCGGCTCACCCCGTTCGAGGTCGACTTCACCCTGGTCGCCCGGACCGCCCGGCCGGGCGTGGGGGTGCACGGGGTCGACGAGTTGCCCCGGCTGTTGCCCGACGCGGACGTGGTGGTGCTGCTCGTGCCGCTGACCGACCGGACCCGGGGTCTCGTCGACGAGGCGTTCCTCGCCGCGATGCCGGACGGCGCGCTGCTGGTGAACGCCGCCCGAGGTCCGGTGGCCCGGACGGAGGCGCTGGTGGCCGAGGCCCGCACCGGTCGGCTGCACGCCGCCCTGGATGTCACCGACCCGGAGCCGCTGCCGGCCGACCACCCCCTGTGGGAGCTGCCGAACGTGCTGCTCACCCCGCACGTGGCGGGTTCGGTGCGGGGACTGCTGCCGCGGGCGTACCGGCTGGTGGGCGCCCAGCTGCGCCGCTTCGTCGCGGGCGAGCCGCTGGAGAACGTGGTCACCGACGGCTACTGACCCGCGTCCCGGTCAGCGGGTCGTGTCGGGCAGCGGCTGGCCGGTCACCGCGACCAGCCGGGGCAGGTCGCTGCCGCGTACCGCCGGCAGCACGAGCCGTTCTCCGTCGTCGAGCCGTACCACCGCCCGGCCGCGGGGGTCGGCGGCCAGCTCGGCGACCCGCTCCCAGGCGATCCGGCGCTGCCCGGTGAGGGCTCGCAGCCGCAGCTCCCGGGGGTCGGCGTCGGTCCCGGCCCGCCAGGCCCAGACCGCCACGGCCACCGGGACCAGGAGTACGGGCAGCAGGTACGACCGGGCGGTGGCCAGCGGCAGCGCGCCGATGAAGGCGACGATCGCCGCGACCAGGATCGCCTGGTTGTGCCGGAAGCGGAGGGTGTCGACGCGACTCACCCCCGAATGATCCCACCTGCGGCGACGGGCATCCGGCCCGGGCCGGTAACCGGGCCGTGGGAGCCTGGTCCGCCCGATCACAGAGTGATCTGGATCACGCCACTGGGGGCGTCACCGGTCGGCGACTCGCTCGTTCTGGGAGTTGGGCGTCCAGGGTAGGCATCCCGGAGGCGCCACCGCACCGTCGCACCGCCCCCGTGCCCCCTCGCGAAGGCGACCGCCGTGCCCCTTGCGTACCCCTGCCGTGGTCACCGCCCCCGAACGCCGTTGCCCGAGGCGGTCGTGCTGGCGGCGGCGGCCCTGTTGCTGTTCCTGGCCGTGGTCGGCGCGATGCCGCCGTCCGCCGCCGTGGCGCTCGCCGCCGCGGCCGGTACGGTCCTGGCCGGCGTCCGGCTGTCCCGACTGGCCGCCACCGGTGGCCCGCCAACCGCCGCGGCCGGTGCCCGGCCCCCGACCGCCACGGCCGCCGGTCGGCCGTCGGACCCGCCGGCCGGGACGGTGGCGGCGCAACCTCGGCACGGCCGGTGGAGCCGGCGCGCGGCGCTGCGACGGCGCGTCGTCGGGCTGCTCGACGCGGCGGTGGCGACGGCCGGTCTCACCGCGGCCGTGCCCCCGATCGTGGCGCCCGCGCACCGGTCGGCGGTGGTCGCCGCGGGCGTGGCGCTGACCGGTGTGCTGCTGGGCGGTGCCCTGTTCCTGCTGCCGGGCCGGTCCCGGCTGGACCGCCCGGTGCGGCTGCGCCGGGTGGTGGAGGTGGTCAGCTTCGGCGTCAGCCTGGTCTTCGCGACCTGGGTGCTGCTGCCCCCCGGTGAGCTGCCGCCGGCCGTACGCGAGCTGACCGTGGTCGGCGCGGGGCTGTTGGCCGGGCTCGCCGGGACCGGTCTGGCCGACCGGCGACGCCGGCCGGGCGCCGCGCTCTGCTGGACCGGGGCGGCGGCCGTCCTGCTCGGACTGGGCCTGCTGCTCGTCCTGCCGGTGGCCGGCGCGTCGGACCGGGCGGCCCTGCTGGCCGTGCCGCCGCTGCTGGGCGGGATGCTGGCCACCGCGACCGGCGCCGCGAGGTTGGCCGGTGGCGACCCGCCACGGCCGGCGGGGCCGGTCTGGCCGACGGTGACCGCTCCGGCGGCGATCGCCACGGTGGCCGCCGCCTGCCACCTGCTGGTCGTCGGCGAGTTCGACGTGACCGGGATGCTGCTCGGCCTCGCGGTCATCCCACCGATGGTGGTACGCGAGCTGCTCTCCGCCGCCGACAACCGCCGGTACGCCGACCGGCTGGGCGCGCAGGAGGCGCACTTCCGGGCCCTGGTCTCCGGCGGGCACGATCTGGTGCTGCTGCTCGACGAGGCGCTGCGGGTGCGCTGGCAGTCCCCGGCGGCGGCCCGGCTGTTCGGGCTGACCGACGCCGACGTCCGCGACCGGCCGCTGCCCGAACTGCTGCACCCGCAGGACGCGCCGTGCGCCGCCGGGCTGCTGACCGGCGTGCTCGACGGCGCGGAGCCGACGCTGCTCTCCGCCCGGCTGCGGGACGGGCAGGGCAACTGGCGGGAGACCGAGTCGACGGTCAGTGACCAACGCGGCGTGGTCGAGGTGGGGGCGCTGGTGCTGCACGTGCGGGACGTCGGTGACCGGCGCCGGCTGGAGCGGACGGTGCACCGGCTCGCCGCCACCGACCAGCTCACCGGCCTGGCCAACCGGGTGGAGCTGCTGCGCGCGTTGGGCTCCCGCCGGCAGCTGCGCCACCCGTCCGGCGCGCTGCTGGTGGTCGACCTGCACGGCCTCGGCGGGGTGAACGACGCCTACGGGCGGGCCGCCGGGGACGTGGTCCTGGTCGAGGTGGCCCGGCGGTTGCGCGGGACGGTCGGGCCGGACGAGCTGGTCGCCCGGCTGACCGGGGACGAGTTCGCGGTGGTCACCACGGAGGGGCCGGTGCTGGCGTTCGGGCTGGGCGACCGGTTGGTGGCGGCCCTGAGCGAGCCGTACCCGCTGCCCGACGCCGGGCCGGTGCGGCTCGCCGCCAGCGTCGGGCTGGCCGAGATCACCGACGCCGGCGCGGAGGACGTGCTGCGCCAGGCGGACCTGGCCCGGCGGCGGGCCGTCCAGCTCGGCCGCAACCGGGTGGAGTGGTACGACGGCTACCTGGAGGAGCAGCTGGTCCGCCGGCTCGACCTGGAGCGGGAGCTGCCCGGGGCGGTGGCCCGGGGCGAGCTGGATCTGGTCTACCAGCCGGTGCTGGGGTTGATCGACCGCTGCCCGGTGGGCACCGAGGCGCTGCTGCGCTGGCGCAGCCCGGTGCTGGGGACGGTGCTGCCGGCGGAGCTGCTGCCCGTCGCCGGTGACCTGGACCTGCTGGGGGAGTTGGGGCGTTGGGTGCTGGCCCGGGCCTGCCGGCAGCTCGCCGACTGGTCGGCGGGCAGCCCGCAGCTGTGGATGGCGGTGAACGTGACCCCCCGGGAGCTGGCCGGAACCGACTTCGTGGAGCGGGCCGCGACGCTGCTGGCCGAGCACGGGGTGCCGGGGGAGCGGCTGGTGATCGAGGTGTCCGAGCCGCTGGTGACCGAGGATGCCGGCACGGTCGCCGCCCGGCTGGCCGGGTTGCGGTCGCTGGGCGTACGGATCGCCCTGGACGACTTCCGGCCCGAGCACGCCTCGCTGGCGCAGCTCCGCCGGCTCCCGATCGATCTGCTGAAGGTCGGCCCGGAGCTGGTGGGCGCGGCGGACGACCCGCAGCGCCCGCTGCTGGACGTGGTGGTGAGCCTGGCCGACCGGTTGGGCGTGGCGGTGGTGGCCGAACAGCTCGAGTCGATCGGCCAGGTGGATCGGGCCCACCGGGCCGGCTGCCGGTACGGGCAGGGCTTCGTGCTGGCCCGTCCGGCGACCGCGGAGCGGGTGGAGGCGTACTTCGAGGAGTTCCCCTCGGCGTCCCGGTGAGCGGTCAGCCGTTCAGCTGTTTACTTAACCGGTTCACCTGATGCGCGGCGGCGCGGTGCTGCCCCGCGGGGTGAGGTGGGCGGTCTCGTCCTGCAACCCGCTGACCGGTTCGCCGGCGATCGCCGCGAGCAGCTGCCGGGCGGCGTGCGCGCCGTACGCGGGGATGTCCCGGCCCAGCGCGGTCAGCGGTGGGTGCACCAGCTGGCAGAGCGGCGAGTCGTCCCAGGCCACGATCGACAGGTCGCCGGGGACCTGGAGCCCCATCTCCTGGGCCACGGAGAGGCCGGCGATCGCCATCACGTCGTTGTCGTAGATCACCGCGGTGGGGCGGGCGGCCGAGCTGAGCAGTCGCCGGGTGGCCCGGGCGCCCTCCTCGCCGGTGTAGTCGGACCAGACGGTGCTCGCCTCGTCCAGCCCGAGCCGGGCGCAGACCTCGGTGAACGCGTCCGAGCGGATCTCGGTGTGCAGCAGCGAGGGCAGGCCGCCGACCCGGGCGATCCGCCGGTGCCCGAGCGCGACCAGGTATTCCACGGTCTCCACCAGGGCGGCCGCGTCGTCGGACCAGACGCTGGCCAGGGTGCCGGTGTGCCCGGGGCCGCCGATCACCACGGCCGGCAGTTGCAGTTCCTCCAGGGCCGGCACCCGGCGGTCGTCGGTGCGCAGGTCGCAGACGAAGACGCCGTCCACCCGGCGCTCGGCCCACCAGCGCCGGTAGACCGCGATCTCGGCGTCCTGGTCGGCCACCACCTGGAGGGTGAGCGCGTACGACCGGGCGGACAGCTCCGCCTCGACGCCGCTGATCAGCTCCATGAAGAACGGCTCGATGCCCAGTATCCGGGCGGGCCGGCACAGGGCCAGGCCGACGGCCTTGGCGGTGGCGCCGGAGAGCGCCCGGGCGGCGCTGCTCGGACTGAACCCGATCTCGGCGGCGATGGCGAGGATCCGCTGCCGGGTGGCCTCGGAGACCCCGGGCTGGCCGTTCAGCGCGTAGGACACCGCGCCCTTCGAGACCCCGGCGCGCCGGGCGACGTCGGCGATGGTCGGCCGCTTCACCGGCGCGCTCCTCCACTGTCCGGCCCCTCGGGGCGGGCTTGCCTGGCGCCGGGTTCACCGGCGACCACTCACGCTAACCCAACCGATCGACGGATGATCACCGCCGCGCCGGGCCAACTGAACGGCTGCTTGTTCGGTTAAGCGTACGGGGTGGCCCCCGGGGCAGCGCCAGACCCTGTCGTTCACAACTGCGCGGTATAGCGCTCAACCACGCATGGTCGCGCTCCCACGGCGTCGAGATGATTACGGGACGGCCACGGCGTTAACCGCCCGTTGACACTGCCGGGGCTGAACCGTACGGTGGCCCCACTTATCCGGTTCAGTCAACGTCTCTCGATCCCGGGAGCGTTCCCATTTGCTCGGAGGATGACATGAAACGGTCCTGGACGCGGTGGGCCCGCGCGCTCGCCGCGGGCACCGTCGGCCTGAGCCTGATCGCCGCCTGCAGCGGCCAGGGCACCAAGGGTGGCGACTCGGACTCCGCCAGCGGCCCGGTCACCCTGAAGATCAACTTCTGGGGCGACTTCGGCCTGACCGACCTCAAGACCAAGTACGAGGCCGAGCACCCGAACGTCAAGATCCAGCTGAACTCGGGCGAGTACAACGCCCAGCACGAGGACCTGCAGAAGAAGCTCGTCGCCGGCAACGGCGCGGCGGACATCGCGGCGATCGACGAGGGCTTCATGGTCCAGTTCCGCGGCCAGTCCGACAAGTTCGTCAACCTGCTCGACAAGGGCGCCGCGGACTACGAGAGCAAGTACCTGCCCTGGAAGTGGAAGCAGTCGCTGTCGGCCGACGGCAAGACCCAGATCGGCCTCGGCACCGACGTCGGTGGCCTGGCCATGTGCTACCGCACCGACCTGTTCAAGGCCGCCGGCCTGCCCACCGAGCGGGACCAGGTCTCCGCCCTCTGGCCCACCTGGGACAAGTTCATCGAGGTCGGCCAGCAGTACACGGCCAAGACCAAGAAGAAGTTCGTCGACGCCGGCACCAACCTGTTCAACCCGATCCTCGGCCAGCAGCCGGTCGGCTTCTACAACGACCAGGAGCAGCTCCAGATGGAGCAGGGCCCCAAGGTCGCCTTCGACTACACCGTCAAGGCGGTCGACGCCGGCCTCTCGGCCAACCTGGTCAGCTTCCAGGCCGACTGGGACAAGGGCTTCACCAGCGGCGCCTTCGCCGTGCTGGCCTGCCCGGCGTGGATGCTCGGCCACATCAAGGACACCGCGCCCGGCACCCAGGGCAAGTGGGACATCGCCGCGGTCCCCGGTGGCGGTGGCAACTGGGGTGGCTCGTTCCTGACCATCCCCAAGCAGGGCAAGCACGTCGACGAGGCGTACAAGCTGCTCACCTGGCTGGTCGCCCCCGAGCAGCAGATCGAGATCTTCAAGAAGGTCGGCAACCTGCCCTCGCAGCCGGCGCTCTACTCGGACCCGGCGATCGCCGACTTCAAGAACCCGTTCTTCAACAACGCCCCGGTGGGCCAGATCTTCCCCAAGATGGCGCAGGGTCTCACCCCGCAGTACCTGGGCAAGAAGAACGGCCCGACCCGGGTCGAGGTGGAGAACGTCATCCGCCGGGTGGAGAACAAGACCCTGAAGCCGGACGCCGCCTGGGCGGAGGCGGTCAAGGCTGCCGAGAAGGTCAAGAGTTCCTGACCTGACCGGCGCGGCGGCGGGGCGGGTCCGGCACCCGCTCCGCCGCCGCACCACCCCCGGCGTACGCCCGACCGCAACGGCGTCGCCCCGCCCGAAGCCCGTGTCACCTCTTCCGCCCTGGAGTGATCCCATGTCCACCACGCGTGCCGCGCCCACGCCGCCCGCCCACCGGTCCGCGCCCAGGCGCGCCGGCGGCTCCGGGGCGGACGAGCGGCGACTGAACTGGCGCAACCGGCTGTACCGCTTCGACATGCGCTACATGCCGTACCTGATGATCGCGCCGTTCTTCCTGCTCTTCGCCGTCTTCGGGCTGTTCCCGCTGCTGTTCAACGCCGTGGTCTCGCTGCGCAACTACCGGCTCGACGACCCGACGCTGCCGTACTGGGCCGGCTTCGCGAACTTCACCAAGCTCTTCGGCGACGAGTACTTCTGGAACGCCCTCTACAACACCTTCGGCATCTTCCTGCTGTCGTCGGTGCCGCAGCTGCTGCTCGCCCTGGTGGTCGCCTCGCTGCTCAACCGCAAGCTGCGGGCGCAGACCTGGTGGCGGGTGGGGGTGCTGCTGCCCTACATCACCCCGATCGTCGCCTCGACGATGGTGTTCAGCGTCTTCTTCTCCCGCGAGTTCGGCATGGCCAACTGGGTGCTCGGCCTGCTGGGCATCGGCGGCCCGGATGACCCGATCGACTGGCGGGCCGACAAGCTGCACTCCTGGATCGCCATCGCCACGATGGTCAACTGGAAGTGGATCGGCTACAACGCGCTGCTCTACCTGGCCGCCATGCAGTCCATCCCGCGCGACGTCTACGAGGCGGCGGCGATCGACGGCGCCGGCCCGTGGAAGCAGCTCTGGCGGATCACGGTGCCGATGATCCAGCCCGTGGTCGTCTTCACGGTCATCCTCTCCACCATCGGCGGACTCCAGCTCTTCACCGAGCCGATGCTCTTCGACCAGAACGCCCAGAACGCCACCGGCGGGCCGAACCGCGAGTGGCAGACCATCGCCCAGCTGATCTACAAGGTCGGCTGGAAGGACCTGAACCTCGGCTACGCCGCCGCGATGTCGTGGGCCCTCTTCCTCATCATCCTGATCGTCGCCGGCATCAACTTCTGGGCGACCAACCGACTGTCCGGAGGTCGTCGGTGAGCGCGAGGAACGCAGCGAAGCGGAGTACCGCAGTCGCGAACGAAAGGAGCCTCAGTTGACGGCCGTTGCGCCCCCGCGTACCCCCGTCGCCGCCGCGCGGCGCCGGCCCGGGGCGATGGCCCGGGCCCCCCAGGACTCCCCGGCGGGTGTCTGGACGTACGTCTTCCTCGCGCTGACCATGCTCTTCGCGGCGTTCCCGCTCTACTGGATGTTCGTCATCGCCACCAGCAACGACGAGGCGCTGGCCAAGCTGCCCCCGGCGGTGATCCCCGGCGATCGGTTCATGACCAACGTCAACGAGGTCTTCAGCCTCCAGGACGTCTACTTCGCCGCCTCGCTGGTCAACAGCGTGATCGTCTCGTCCGTGGTGACCGCCTCGGTGCTCTTCTTCTGCTCGCTGGCCGGCTTCGCCTTCGCCAAGCTGCGCTTCAAGGGCAGCAACGCGCTGATGGTCTTCGTGGTGCTCACCCTGACCGTGCCCAACCAGCTCGGCATCGTCGCGCTCTACATCGTGATGGGCAAGCTCGGCTGGAACGGCACCCTGCTCGCCGTCATCGCGCCCGGCCTGGTCACCGCGTTCGGCGTGTTCTACATGCGGCAGTTCATCGTCAACACGGTGCCCGACGAGCTGATCGAGTCGGCCCGGGTGGACGGCGCCACCACCATGCGGGTGTACGCCAACATCGTGCTCCCGGCGATCCGCCCGGCTCTGGCCGTGCTGGGCCTGCTCAGCTTCGTGGCCACCTGGAACGAGTTCCAGTGGCCGCTGATCACCCTGTCCGGCACCGACTTCCCGACCTCGATGGTCGCGATCTCGGACCTGGCCAGCGGCAACTACGTCATCTACCGGCGGGTGCTGGCCGGCGCGTTCCTCGCCACCATCCCCCTGCTGGTGATGCTCTTCATCGGTGGACGGCAGATCGTCCGCGGAATCATGGAAGGCGCGGTGAAGTCGTGAGCGCGAGGAGTGAGCCGGTTTTGCGAGCCCCGCAGTCGCGATCAGAGGTGACCCTGTGACCCGACAGACGCTGCACGAGGGCTGGACGCTGCGGGCCGTACCGGGGGCCGGGGTGCCGGCCGAGGTCGCCGAGCGGGCCGTGCCGGCCACCGTGCCGGGTTGCGTACACACCGACCTGCTGGCCGCCGGGCTGATCCCCGACCCGTTCGGTGACGACAACGAGACCCGGCTGGCCTGGATCGGCCGCACCGACTGGGTCTACGAGAGCAGCTTCGACTGGCAGCCCGGCGACGACGACCGGGTCGACCTGGTCTGCGCCGGCCTGGACACCGTGGCCACCGTGGACGTCAACGGGATCGAGGTGGGCCGGACGCAGAACATGCACCGCGGCCACCGCTTCGACGTCCGGTCGCTGCTGCGGCCGGGCGGCAACACGCTCACCGTGCGGTTCGACTCGGCGTACCGCTACGCCGAGGCGCAGCGGGACCGGCTCGGCGACCGGCCCAACGCCTACCCGGAGCCGTTCCAGTTCATCCGGAAGATGGCCTGCAACTTCGGCTGGGACTGGGGTCCCACCGTGGTGACCGCCGGCATCTGGCAGGAGATCGGCCTGCACGCCTGGTCGACCGCCCGGCTGGCCGACGTCCGCCCGGTGGTCACCGTGGCCGACGGCACCGGCCGGGTGGAGCTGCACGTCGAGGTGGAGCGGGCCGCCGACGCGCCGCTGACGCTGCGCGCCGCCGTGGCCGGCGCGACCGGCGAGGTCACCGTCCCGGTGGGGGAGCGCACGGCCGTGCTGACCCTCACCGTCCGCGAGCCCGAGCTGTGGTGGCCCCGAGGGTACGGCGAGCAGCCGCTGTACGACCTCGACGTCACCCTCTGCGCCATCGACGGCCGGGCGCTGGACGGCTGGTCGAAGCGGATCGGCTTCCGCTCGGTACGCCTCGACACCACCCCCGACGCGCACGGCACCCCGTTCGTCCTGCACGTCAACGACGTGCCGGTCTTCGTGCGCGGCATCAACTGGATCCCGGACCACCCGTTCCTCACCGAGATCACCCGGGAGCGGCTGGCCGAACGCTTCGACCAGGCCCTCGGTGCGAACATCAACCTGCTGCGGATCTGGGGCGGCGGCCGGTACGAGTCGGACGACTTCTACGAGCTGGCCGACGAGCTGGGCATGCTGGTGCAGCAGGACTTCCTCTTCGCCTGCGCGGCGTACCCGGAGGAGGAGCCGTTCCGCACCGAGGTCGAGGCGGAGGCGCGCGAGCAGGTGACCCGGCTGGCCGCCCACCCGTCGCTGGTGCTCTGGACCGGCAACAACGAGAACATCTGGGGTTGGCACGACTGGGACTGGCAGGAGCCGCTCGCCGGCCGCACCTGGGGGCGCGGCTACTACCTGGAGCTGCTGCCCGCCATCGTGGGCGAGCTGGACCCGACCCGCCCGTACTGGCCGGGCAGCCCCTGGTCGGGTAGCGACGACATCCACCCGAACGACCCGGCGCACGGCACCATGCACATCTGGGACGTCTGGAACGACGACGACTACACGAAGTACCGGGAGTACGTCCCCCGCTTCGTCGCCGAGTTCGGCTACCAGGCGCCCCCGGCGTACGCGACGCTGCGCCGGGCGCTGACCGACGAGCCGCTCGCGCACGACTCGCCGGGCATGGCGCACCACCAGAAGGCGATCGACGGGGACCGGAAGCTCCAGCGGGGGCTGGACGCACACCTGCCCGCCCCGGCCGACTTCGACGACTGGCACTACCTGACCCAGCTCAACCAGGCCCGCGCCATCCAGCTCGGGGTGGAGCACTTCCGGTCGTACCGGCCGGTCTGCATGGGCACCATCGTGTGGCAGCTCAACGACTGCTGGCCGGTCACCTCCTGGGCGGCGGTCGACGGCGACGGCCGGCGCAAGCCGCTCTGGTACGCACTGCGCACCGCGTACGCCGACCGGCTGCTCACCGTGCAGCCGCGCGACGGCGGGCTGGCGTTGGTGGCGGTGAACGAGACCGGCGAGGCGTGGAGCGCGCCGGCCACGGTCACCCGGCTCACCCTGGCCGGGGAGCCGAGGGCGAAGACCTCGGTCCAGCTCGACGTCCCGGCGTACTCGGCGGTGACCCTGGCGCTGCCCGCGGACCTGGCCGGGCCCGAGCAGGCCGACCGGGAGCTGCTGGTGGCCGAGGCCGGCGAGACGGCGGAGCGGGCGTTGTGGTTCTTCGCCGAGGACCGGGACATCGACTGGCCGGCGCCGGAGTTGGACGCGGTGGTCGAGCCCGCCGACGGTGGCCAGCGGGTCCGGGTGACCGCCCGCAGCGTGCTGCGCGACCTGACCCTCTTCCCGGACCGGCTCGACCCGTCCGCCGGAGTGGACCGGGCACTGGTCACCCTGCTGCCGGGGGAGTCGGCCACGTTCACCGTGCACGCGGACGGGCCGCTGGACCCGGCCGCGCTGACCGCCCGTCCGGTCCTGCGCTGCGTCAACGACATCCGATGAAAGCAGGGGCCCCTTCTTAACGCCTGGCGTATAGCAGGGGCCCCTTCTTAACACCTCGTCCGAGAGGGACACCGATGAGAAGAAGGCTCGCCGGCGTACTGCTGGCGCTGGCCGGGCTGCTCACCGCGACCGGCGTGACGGCCCCGCCCGCCGCGGCCGCCGCCGGCCGGCCCGGTGCCGGCTTCGTGGTGCGCAAGGGGGACCGGCTCTTCCTGGACGGCAGGCCGTTCCGGTTCGCCGGCAGCAACAACTACTACCTGGAGTACAAGTCCCGCGCGATGGTCGACGACGTCCTCGCCGACGCGAAGGCCGCCCGGTTGACCGTGCTGCGGCACTGGGGCTTCCTGGACATCGGCACCCCGGGCGGCACCGACTCGGTCTCCGGCCCCTCCGACGGGGTCTGGTTCCAGTACTGGGACGGCACGAGACCGGCCTACAACGACGGCCCGGACGGGTTGCAGCGCCTCGACTACGTGCTCTACGCGGCCCGCCGCGAGGGTCTCAAGGTGGTCGTGCCGCTGGTCAACAACTGGCGCGACTTCGGCGGCATGGACCAGTACGTCCGCTGGCGCGGCGCCGCGCACCACGACGACTTCTACACCGACCCGGTGATCCGGGGCTGGTACCGCGACTGGGTGTCGCACGTGCTCGACCGGGTCAACCCGCTGACCGGGGTCGCGTACAAGGACGACCCGACGGTGCTGGCCTGGGAGCTGGCGAACGAGCCGCGCTGCAAGGGCTCCGGGGTCTACCCGACCTCGCCGGGCTGCTCGACGGCGACGGTCACCGGCTGGGCCGACGAGATGAGCCGGCACGTCAGGTCGGTCGACCGCCGGCACCTGGTCGGCGTCGGCGACGAGGGCTTCTTCTGCGACGACCCGGCCGCCGCGGAGTGGACGGTGAACTGCGGCGAGGGCGTCGACGCGGTGGCGCTGGCGAAGCTGCCGGCCGTGGACCTGATGGGCTACCACCTCTATCCGGACCACTGGGACAAGGACGCCGACTGGGGTGTCGCCTGGATCGAGCGGCACAACCGGGAGGCTGAGGCGGTCGGCAAGCCGGCCGTGCTCGGCGAGTTCGGCTGGGCCGACAGGGCCACCCGCAACCCGGTCTACCAGCGGTGGACCGACGCGGTGATCCGCGGCGGCGGAGCCGGCTTCCTCTACTGGATCCTCGCCGGCAGCCAGGACGACGGCACGCCCTACCCCGACTACGACGGTTACACCGTCTACTGCCCGAGCCCGGTCTGCACCACCCTGAGCAACGCCGCCGACCGGATCCGGCGCGGCTGGCGGCCACGCCCGCCGGTCGCCGACCACGACACCGCCACCACCACCGCCGGCACGCCGGTCACCCTCACCCCGACGGGCAACGACATCGCGTACGTGGGCCGGGTGCAACCGTCCACTCTCGATCTCGACCCGGCGCTCGCCGGACAGCAGCGCGTCACCTCTGTCGCAGGTGGCTCCTTTGCTCTGTCGACCGCCGGGGACGTCGTCTTCACCCCCTCGGACGGCTTCCAGGGCAGGGCGACGGGGCACTACACCGTCCGCGACGTCGCCGGGCAACTGTCGAACGTCGCCGACCTGACGATCACCGTCAAGCCGGCGCCCGGCGACCCGATCCGCCTCGCCTCCTGGGAGTCCGGAGTGGAGGGCTGGGGGCCGGGAAGCTGGCAGGCCGACGCCGGCACGGTGGCGCAGACCGCCGCCTTCCACACCGACGGCGCGTACGGCCTGTCGGTCGCGGCGACCGGCGGTGGCTGGTTCGGGGTGACCCTGCCCGCGCCGGTCGACCTGTCCGCCAAGGGCACCCTGAGGTACGACCTGCGGACCTCGCCGACGGCGGGCACCTCCGCGGCGATCGCCCTGCAGACCGGGTCCGGGTTCACCTGGTGCCAGTCCACGTTCGGCTGGGTGCCCGAGGGGACCAGCACCACGGTCGAGGTGGACCTGCTCAACCAGATGTCCTGCGACCCGGCGGCCCTGACCGACGTACGCGGGGTGCTGATCTGGGTCAGCCCGGGCACGCACGACCTGGACGACCTGCGCGCCGAGTGATCCCCGGTGACCGGGCGGCGGTTGGACCCACCGCCCGGTCACCGGACAGGTCTCAGGCGCCGGTCCGTCCGTCGACGAGCTCCCGCACGACGTCTAGGTGGCCGTTGTGGCGGGACGTCTCCTCGATGAGGTGGAGGATCACCCACCGCAGGTCCACGTGGCGGCCGTCGCTGATGGGACGCTTGGCCGCGGTGTCCAGCTCGTGGTCGGCCACCAGGCGACGGTAGCGGGCGCTCTGCTCCTCGTACTCGGCGAGAAGCTGGGGCAGTGGGACGTCGACCGCCTTGCGCATCTCCGGGTCGGGATCGTCGTCGGTCGCCTCGCTGAGTGGCCCGGCAAGCTCCTCGCCGAGGAACATCACCTGGAACCAGTAGTACTCGACCCAGCGCAGATGGCTGATCAACCCGCACAACGTCATCAGCGGCGAATCGGGGAGTGGGGCCCTGCGGGCGTCTGCTGCGGACACGCCCTCACACTTGGCTCGTGCGGTGTCGCGCGCGTAGTCGAGGAAGGTGGCCAGCTGCGTACGCTCGTCCCAGGTGGGCGGCGTGTCGGTTCGTCGAGGCATCGCCGGGAGTCTCCCTCACGCCGGAACCGCTGTCGACGTAATTGATCGGGAGCACCGCCGCGTGCCGAGGCGCCGCCGTGATCCGGCTTCCATGGTCGACACGATCCGACCTAGCCCGGCAGGGCGCCGAGACCGGCCAGCAACTCCCAGCGCTCGGCCTCGGTGAGCACCGCGTACGCGGGCCCGTCGCGGCGGTCGGTCTCCGCCTCGACGGCGGCCCGCTCCGGCCCGTCCGGCAGCGCCCTGATCTCGGCGGCGGTCAGACCGGCGGCCCGCCACGCCGCCCGGTGCGCGTCGGCGCGGTGGTGACGCAGCGAGCCGAGCCGGGTGACCAGCAGCAGCGCGGGCGGGGCGTCGTCCGGCTCGTACGGCGGGCTCATCGCCCGGAATGCCGGCCCGCCGGTCGCCAGACCGTGCTCCAGCACCCGGCCGACCAGCTCCGCCAGGCGCGGGACGGCGGCCAGGCCGGGTAGCACCCCCCGGCCACCGGACCACAGCTCCTCGGCCGCCTCGGCGGTGGCCCGCTGGGCGTACGTCGCCAGCTCCCGGCCCAGCTCGGTGAGGTGCCAGGTGCCCGAGGCGTCGACGGTGGTCACGCCCTGGGCCAGCTCCGCCGCCATGCTGCCGGTGGTGTAGACGAGCGCGTCGGCGAGTGCCGTCGCAGGCATGGGCCGGGCGAGCACCCCGGAGAAGAAGCTGCTCTCGTAGCCGCGGTCGACGCCCCGCTCGGCGTAGAACGCCTTCAAGCGGGGCGCTGCGGCGAACCGGGCTGCCCCGTAGACCCGGTCGACGACCGGGCGGATCAGCCGCGCGTAGCTCTCGGTCGTCCCCACGGACACGGAGCCTAGTGGGACAGGCGTTAAGAAGGGGCCCCTGCTATACCGCAGGCGTTAAGAAGGGGCCCCTGCTTTCACTCTGGGACGCGGCGGTAGGCGCCGTCGCTGGCCGAGGTGGCCATCGAGGCGTACGCCCGCAGCGCCGCCGACACCGGCCGCTGCCGGTCGGTCGGCGTGTAGGGCTTGTCCCGCTTCTCCTCGGCGACCCGGCGGGCCTGGAGCTCGTCGGCGGGAACGTCGAGCGAGATCGACCGGCCGGGGATGTCGATGACGATCTCGTCGCCGTCGCGGACCAGGGCGATCAGCCCGCCGGAGGCGGCCTCGGGGGAGACGTGCCCGATGGAGAGCCCGGAGGTGCCGCCGGAGAACCGGCCGTCGGTGAGCAGCGCGCAGGCCCGGCCCAGCCCCCGGCCCTTGAGGAACGAGGTGGGATAGAGCATCTCCTGCATGCCGGGGCCGCCCCTGGGGCCCTCGTAGCGGATCACCACCACGTCCCCGGCGACGACCTGCTTGGCCAGGATGGCCGTCACCGCGTCGTCCTGGGACTCGTAGACCTTGGCCGGGCCGCGGAAGGTCAGGCACTCCTCGGGGACGCCGGCGGTCTTCACCACGCAGCCCTCGGGCGCCAGGTTGCCGTGCAGGATGGCCAGCCCGCCGTCCGCGCTGTACGCGTGCTCGCGGTCCCGGATGCAGCCGCCGGCCGGGTCGGTGTCCAGCGACGACCAGCGGTTGGTGGTGGAGAAGGGCTCGGTGGTGCGCACCCCACCCGGGGCGGCGTGGAACAGCTCGACCGCCTCCGGCTTCGGTGAACCGCCCCGGACGTCCCAGTCGGTCAGCCACTGGGCCAGCGAGGGGGAGTGCACGGCGTGCACGTCCCGGTGCAGCAGGCCGGCGCGGTCCAGCTCGCCGAGGATGGCCGGGATGCCGCCGGCCCGGTGCACGTCCTCCATGTGGTACTGCGGGGAGTTCGGGGCGACCTTGGCCAGGCAGGGCACCCGGCGGGAGATGGCGTCGATGTCGGCCACGTCGAAGTCCAGCTCGGCCTCGCGGGCGGCGGCGAGCAGGTGCAGGATCGTGTTTGTCGACCCGCCCATCGCCACGTCCAGGGCGACGGCGTTCTCGAACGCGGCCCGACCGGCGACCGCGCGGGGCAGCACCGAGGCGTCGTCGCCGTCGTACCAGCGCTTGGCGATCTCCACCGCGGTCCGGCCGGCCTCGACGAAGAGCGACCGGCGCGCGGCGTGGGTGGCCAGCGTCGAACCGTTGCCCGGCAGGGCCAGGCCGATCGCCTCGGTGAGGCAGTTCATCGAGTTGGCGGTGAACATGCCGGAGCAGGAGCCGCAGGTCGGGCAGGCGGAGCGCTCGATCTCGCCGAGCTGCTCGTCGGTGACCGCCTCGTTGGAGGAGGCGATCATCGCGTCGATCAGGTCGATCTTGGAGTGCACGACGCCCTCGATCGCCACCGTCTTGCCGGCCTCCATCGGGCCGCCGGAGACGAAGACCGTCGGGATGTTGAGCCGCAGCGCGGCCAGCAGCATGCCGGGGGTGATCTTGTCGCAGTTGGAGATGCAGACCAGGGCGTCCGCGCAGTGCGCGTTGACCATGTATTCCACCGCGTCGGCGATCAGCTCGCGGCTGGGCAGCGAGTAGAGCATCCCGCCGTGGCCCATCGCGATGCCGTCGTCGACCGCGATGGTGTTGAACTCCCGGCCCACCCCGCCCGCCTCGGCCACCGCGTCGGCGACCAGGCCGCCGAGGTCCTTGAGGTGTACGTGACCCGGAACAAACTGGGTGAAACTGTTGGCGATGGCGACGATCGGCTTGCCGAAGTCGTCGTCGGTCATCCCGGTGGCCCGCCACAGGGCCCGGGCACCGGCCATCGTCCGACCGTGGGTGGAGGTCCTCGACCGCAGCTCAGGCATGGCTACCAGTGTTGCACCACCGGATCCCCGCCCCGGCCGCGCGCGACCCGTGTCCCAACAGATGCACACCCGGTCCCCCGCCGGGTGCGGTCATCCGGCACAGTTGAGGGCGTGCAGTCCCCACCGGGCATGGTCGCCACAGCGGTGCTGAGCGGGCTGGTCGCCGCGGGCTCCGCCGCGCTGCTGACCTGGTCCGCCCGGCGGCGCTCCGGCGCGTACGCCACGGCCCGCCTGCTGGTCGCGGGCGCGGCGGTGCTCGCGCTGGTCAGTCTGCTGGTCGGGGTGACCGCGACGGTGACCGGCCCGCCCCGCTGGGCCGGTCCGGAGGCCGGGCACAGCGGCTGGGCCGAGCTGGTCGCGGCCGGCACGGCCCTGGCCGGGCTGGCCTTCTGCGGCGGCCTGCTCCGGCTGCCCGGCGCCGGCACCGGCGCGGCGGCGACCGGCCGGCTGGTCCTCGACGGGCTGGTGGTGGCGACCGCCCTCTGGTTCGTCGGCTGGGTGCTCTGCTCCGAGCCGACCCGGCTGCTCGGTGCGGCCACCCCGGTGGCCTGCCCGACGATCCTGCTCGCCTCGATGTCCGCCGCGCTGACCACCGGGCTCGCCGTGATCGTGGTGGTGCGCTCCGCCGCGCCGCGCCGCCGGCTGGCCCTGCTGGCCGCCGGCGGCACGGTGACCACCTGGGGCGGCCTCGCCGTCGCCGCGGGGCTCTGCCAGGCCGGCCCGGCGGTGGTCGCGGTGGGCGCGGTGCTCACCGCACTGGGGTTGGCGGCCTGCGCGGTGGCGGCCCGCCGGGTGGGCCCACCGGGGCAGCTGGACGTCGACCCGATCGGCCGGGACGGCGAGTACGCGTTCGTCCCGATGTTCGGCATGGCCGCCTCGGCGATGTACCACCTCGCCCAGGGCGGCCGGTTCGACGCGCTGGCCATCGTCGCCGGCAGCCTGGAGGGCTTCGCGCTGGTGGCGCGGCAGTACCTCACCCTCAACGACGTGCGCGGGTACGCCGCCCGGCTGGCCGAGCGGGAGCGGCACTTCCGGGAGCTGGCGCACACCGACCCGCTGACCGGGCTGGCCAACCGCCGTGGCCTGCTGCGTGCCCTGCACCGCTGCGCCGAGGCCGGGGTGCCCTGCGTGCTACTCGTGCTCGACCTGGACGGCTTCAAGAACGTCAATGACATGCGTGGCCACGACGTCGGTGACGCGGTGCTGGCCGAGGTGGGGTTGCGGCTGCGCGGCAACCTGCGCCCCGGAGACCTGGCCGCCCGGCTCGGCGGGGACGAGTTCGCGGTGCTGGTGCACGGCGGGCACGCCGAGGCCGACCCGGTCGCCGAGCGACTGCTCGCCCTGCTGGGCCGCCCCTACGAGCAGTTGGACGGGCCGGTCTTCCTCTCGGTCAGCATCGGTCTGGCCGAACCGGCCGGCACCCCGGACGTGGAGCTGCTCCAGCGCAACGCCGACCTCGCCCTGCGCTACGCCAAGCAGCGGGGCAAGAACCGGATCGAGCGCTACGACGCCGCGTACGACCAGCTGCTGCGCCGGCGGACCACGCTGGAGCACGAGCTGCGCGGCGCGATCGACCGCAACGAGCTGCGGCTGGCCTTCCAGCCGGTGGCGTCGCTGCCGTCGGTGCGCCCGGTCGGCGCCGAGGCCCTGCTCCGCTGGCACCACCCGGAGCTGGGCAACGTCCGGCCCGACGAGTTCATCCCGCTCGCCGAGGAGTGCGGGATGATCTCCACGCTCGGCGCCTGGGTGCTGCACCAGGCCTGCTGGCAGCTGTCCCGTTGGCTCGCCGACGGGCACGACGTGTGGGTGTCGGTGAACGTCTCACCGCGCGAGCTGCACGCCCCGGAATACGTGGTGCAGGTGGCCGAGGCGTTGCGGACGCACCACGTGCCACCGCAGCGGCTGGTGCTGGAGGTGACCGAGCACGCGGTGGCGACGGACCTCGACGAGCTGATCCGGCGGCTGGCCGCGCTGCGGCTGACCGGGGTACGGATCGCCCTGGACGACTTCGGGGCCGGCTACTCGTCGCTGGGGCAGCTGCGCCGGCTGCCGATCGACATCCTCAAGATCGACCACAGTCTGGTGGCCGAGCACGAGCCGGTCCGTCCCGTGGGCCGGGACGGGCCCGCCTTCGCCCCGATGGTCGACATCGTCATGCGGTTGGGGCACCAGCTCGGGTTGGAGGTCATCGCCGAGGGGGTGACCACGCCCACGGAGCTGGCCGCCGTGGTGGCCGCCGGCTGCCGCTTCGGGCAGGGCGCGCTCTTCGGCTGGGGGGTGCCGGCCGAGCACCTGGAGGCGATGCTCGACGCGGCCACCTCACCGGCGGCCCGGCCGACGCAGCTGCCGGTGGTGCCCGCGCAGCGCTCCGGTGATCGGTCGGCGGGCAGGTCGGCGCAGGCGGCCCCGGGCGCGCCGGTCCCACCGACGGGTGATCCGTCGCTCTCCGTTAACCAAAATGTGGGATCAGTTGACTCATCGCGTGAGATGCGTCAGGCTTGACCGCATGCCGTCCCAGTGGTCGTCGCGAGTACTTACCTGAGCGCACTCTCCCTCGTCGAGAGTGCGCTGGCCCCGTGCGTTGAGCACGTGGGCTTTTTTGTTGCCGTCGGAACCCGGCGGGGCGGGCACCGCCCGCGTTGCACTCCTTGAAGAGCCACATCACTTCAGCCGAAGGTCTGAACCGCCATGACGAGACCCACGCCCGAGACCCTCGCCCACTCCGCCCGCCGGAATCGTGCCGTCGTCGAGCCCGACGCCGAGCCCACCCCGGCCCCGCGTACCGCCCCCGTCCCGGCCCCGCCGGCGGTACGGCAGCCCGCGCCGGTCCAGGTCTCCGGCGCCGGCTCGCTGGTCCGCTCGCTGGAGGCGCTCGGCGTCGACGTGATCTTCGGTATCCCCGGCGGCGCGATCCTGCCCGCGTACGACCCGCTCTACGACTCCTCGGTCCGGCACATCCTGGTCCGCCACGAGCAGGGCGCCGGGCACGCCGCCACCGGCTACGCGCAGGCCACCGGCAAGGTCGGCGTCTGCATCGCCACCTCCGGCCCGGGCGCGACGAACCTGGTCACGCCGATCGCCGACGCGTACATGGACTCGGTGCCGATGGTCGCGATCACCGGCCAGGTGGCGCGTCCCTCGATCGGCACGGACGCCTTCCAGGAGGCGGACATCCAGGGCATCACCCTGCCGATCACCAAGCACAACTTCCTGGTCCAGACCCCGGAGGAGATCCCGCAGGTGCTGGCCGAGGCGTTCCACCTCGCCGCCACCGGCCGGCCCGGCCCGGTCCTGGTCGACATCCCCAAGGACGTGCTCCAGGCGCCGACCACCTTCGCCTGGCCGCCGACCCTGGACCTGCCCGGCTACCGGCCCACCCTGCACCCGCACGGCAAGCAGATCCGGGAGGCGGCCCGGCTGCTGACCAGCGCCCGCCGCCCGGTGCTCTACGTCGGCGGCGGGGTGCTCAAGGCCCGGGCCACCGAGGGGCTGCGCCGGCTGGCCGAGCTGACCGGCGCCCCGGTGGTCACCACCCTGATGGCGCTCGGTGCGTTCCCCGACTCGCACCCGCAGCACCTGGGCATGCCCGGCATGCACGGCACGGTCTCCGCCGTGTACGGCCTCCAGAAGGCCGACCTGATCGTGGCGCTCGGCGCCCGCTTCGACGACCGGGTGACCGGCAAGCTGGACTCGTTCGCCCCGGACGCCACGGTGGTGCACGCCGACATCGACCCGGCCGAGATCGGCAAGAACCGGCACGCCGACGTGCCGATCGTCGGCGACGCCCGGCACGTGATCGACGAGCTGATCGCCGCGGTCACCGTCGAGCAGGCGGCCGGGCACCGCGCCGAGCTGGCCGACTGGTGGACCCAGCTCGACGACCTGCGCAGCCGCTACCCGCTGGGCTACGACGAGCCGACCGACGGCACCCTCTCCCCGCAGTACGTCATCAAGCGGCTGGGCGAGATCGTCGGCCCGGACGCGATCTACGTGGCCGGGGTGGGCCAGCACCAGATGTGGGCCTCCCAGTTCATCTCGTACGAGAAGCCGTACACCTGGTTGAACTCCGGCGGGCTGGGCACGATGGGCTACGCGGTGCCGGCGGCGATGGGCGCCAAGGTCGGCATGCCGGACACGGTGGTGTGGGCGGTCGACGGCGACGGCTGCTTCCAGATGACCAATCAGGAGCTGGCGACCTGCGCGCTGGAGGGCATCCCGGTCAAGATCGCGGTGATCGACAACGGCAACCTCGGCATGGTGCGGCAGTGGCAGACGTTGTTCTACAACGAGCGCTACTCCAACACCGAGCTGGGCACGCACAAGCACCGCATCCCGGACTTCGTCAAGCTGGCCGAGGCGCTGGGCTGCGTGGGGCTGCGCTGCGAGACCGCCGAGGACGTGGACAAGACGATCGAGGCGGCCATGGCGATCACCGACGCGCCCGTGGTGATCGACTTCGTGGTCGGCAAGGACGCCATGGTCTGGCCGATGGTGGCCGCCGGCACCAGCAACGACGAGATCCAGTTCGCCCGGGGCGTGCGCCCGGCCTTCGACGAGGACGACATCTAACTATGACGATGCACACGCTCTCCGTGCTGGTGGAGAACAAGCCGGGTGTGCTGGCCCGGGTCTCCGGGCTCTTCTCCCGCCGCGGCTTCAACATCAGCAGCCTCGCCGTGGGCGAGACCGAGGACCCGAACGTCTCCCGGATCACCATCGTGGTCGACGCGGAGTCGTCCCCGTTGGAGCAGGTCACCAAGCAGCTCAACAAGCTGGTCAACGTACTCAAGATCGTCGAGCTGGACCCGCAGGTCTCGGTGGCCCGGGAGCTGGTGCTGGTCAAGGTCCGCGCGGACCGCACCGTCCGCGGCCAGGTGCTGGATACGGTGAACCTGTTCCGCGCCCGGGTGGTCGACGTCGCCCCGGACACGCTGACCATCGAGGCCACCGGCACCCCGGACAAGCTCGACGCGCTGCTGCGCGACCTCGAGGCGTTCGGCATCAAGGAGATGGTCCAGTCGGGGCTGGTGGCGATCGGGCGCGGCTCGCGTTCGATCACCGCCGGCCCGGCCCTGCGGGCCGCCTGAAACCCCGACCCCGACGGCGCCCGCGCGCGTCGTCACCCACAGATCCACGACGGGCCGCCCGGACCGCCGTACGAAAGGGAAGTCCATGAGCGTTGAGGTGTACTACGACGACGATGCCGACCTGGGCCTGATCCAGGGGCGCAAGGTCGCGGTGATCGGCTACGGCAGCCAGGGTCACGCCCACGCGCTGTCGCTGCGCGACTCCGGCGTCGACGTGGTGATCGGCCTGCCGGCGGGTTCGAAGAGCCGGCCGAAGGCCGAGGAGCAGGGCCTGCGGGTGCTCAGCCCGGCCGAGGCGGCGGCCGAGGCCGACGTCATCATGATCCTCGCCCCGGACACCGCGCAGCGGGCGCTCTACACCGAGGCGATCGCCCCGAACCTCGCCCCCGGCAAGGCGCTCTTCTTCGGCCACGGCTTCAACATCCGGTACGGCCTGATCACCCCGCCGGCCGATGTGGACGTGGCGATGGTCGCCCCGAAGGGCCCCGGACACCTGGTCCGCCGGCAGTACGTCGACGGCAAGGGCGTGCCCTGCCTGGTCGCCGTGGAGCAGGACGCCAGCGGCACCGCCTTCCAGCTCGCCCTGTCGTACGCCAAGGGCATCGGCGGCACCCGGGCCGGCGCGATCCGGACCACCTTCACCGAGGAGACCGAGACCGACCTCTTCGGCGAGCAGGCGGTGCTCTGTGGTGGCGCGGCGGCGCTGGTGCAGACCGGTTTCGAGGTGCTCACCGAGGCCGGCTACGCCCCCGAGGTGGCCTACTTCGAGTGCCTGCACGAGCTGAAGCTGATCGTCGACCTGATGTACGAGGGCGGCATCGCCCGGATGCGGTACAGCGTCTCCGACACCGCCGAGTACGGCGACCTGTCCCGGGGCCCGCGGGTCATCGACTCGCGGGTCAAGGAGAAGATGCGCAAGATCCTCGGTGAGATCCAGTCCGGTGAGTTCGCCCGCGAGTGGGTGGCCGAGGACGAGGCCGGCCGCCCGAACTTCGCCAAGTGGCGGGCCGAGGGCGCGGCGCACCCGATCGAGGAGACCGGCCAGAAGCTGCGGGCCATGATGAGCTGGGTGGACCGGCCGATCACCGAGACCGCCTGACGCCTCGGCGGACGCTCCGCGACCCGACGCTCTCCCCGGCGTCGGGCCGCGGAGCGGACCTGCCTGTCAGGCCGCGGCCGGGCCCTGCCCGCCCACGAGGCCTGTGAGGGCACTCACCCCCTGGTACGGGACACGCCGACCGCACCGCCACCTACCATCCCTGGTAGGTGCCCAGCCCGCACCTGACGGCCATGGCACGGATCAGCGCAGGGGCGCATCGCGGCGTCCCGACGCACCGGACCGACCGCATACGACGTCTACGAGGACCGATGAATCCTGTCGTACTGATCGCCGAAGAACTCGCCCCCGCCGCCATCGAGGTGCTCGCCCACGACTTCGACGTACGTCACGTCGACGGCACCGACCGCCCGGCCCTGCTCGCAGCGCTCGCCGAGGCCGACGCGGTGATCGTGCGCAGTGCCACCCAGATCGACGCCGAGGCGATCGCCGCCGCGCCGCGCCTGAAGGTGGTCGCCCGGGCCGGCGTCGGCCTGGACAACGTCGAGGTGCCGGCCGCCACCGCGCGGGGCGTCATGGTCGTCAACGCTCCCACCTCCAACATCGTCTCCGCGGCCGAGCAGGCCGTCGCGCTGCTGCTGGCCGTGGCCCGCAACACCGCCGCCGCCAGCGCCGCGCTGAAGGCGGGGGAGTGGAAGCGGTCCAAGTACACCGGCGTCGAGCTCCAGGGCAAGACCGTGGGCGTGGTGGGTCTCGGTCGCATCGGCGTGCTCTTCGCCCAGCGGATCGCCGCCTTCGGCACCCGGCTGATCGCGTACGACCCGTACATCCAGCCGGCCCGGGCCGCGCAGCTCGGGGTCCGCCTGGTCGGGCTGGAGGAGCTGCTGCGGGAGGCCGACTTCATCTCCATCCACCTGCCCAAGACCCCGGAGACCGTGGGCCTGATCGGCGAGAAGGAGCTGGCGATCGTCAAGCCGGGCGTCCGGATCGTCAACGCCGCCCGCGGTGGCCTGGTCGACGAGCAGGCCCTCGCGGACGCGATCGCCGAGGGCCGGGTCGCCGGCGCCGGCGTCGACGTGTACGCCAAGGAGCCGTGCACCTCCTCGCCGCTGTTCGCCTTCGACAACGTGGTGGCCACCCCGCACCTGGGCGCCTCCACCGCCGAGGCGCAGGACAAGGCCGGTCTGGCCGTGGCCAAGAGCGTGAAGCTGGCGTTGCAGGGCGAGTTCGTGCCGGACGCGGTGAACGTGCAGGCCGGCGGCGTGGTCGCCGAGGACGTCCGCCCGCTGTTGCCGCTGGCCGAGAAGCTGGGCCGGGCGTTCACGGCCGTCGCGGGCGGGATCGCCGCCAGCGTCACCGTGGAGGTACGCGGCCAGGTCGTCGACCACGACGTGTCGGTGCTGAAGCTCGCCGCCACCAAGGGGCTGTTCAGCTCGGTGGTGGAGGAGCAGGTCACCTACGTCAACGCGCCGCACCTGGCCGCCGAGCGGGGCGTGGAGGTGGCGCTGGACGCCCAGTCCGAGACCGTCGACCACCCGCTGCTGGTCACCGTCCGGGGCGCGCTGCCCGACGGTCGGACGGTCAGCGTCTCCGGCACGGTCACCCAGGCCGGCACCCGGGACGTCATCAAGCTGACCGAGGTGGACGGCTTCGACGTGGAGATCGGCGCGGAGGGCATCCTGGTCTTCCTGCGCTACGTCGACCGGCCGGGCGTGGTCGGCACCGTCGGCACCCTGCTCGGCGAGGCCGGCGTCAACATCGCGGCCATGCAGGTGGCCCGTCGGGAGGCCGGCGGCGAGACGCTGATGACCCTCACCGTCGACCAGGCGCTCGGCGCCGACCTGCTCACCTCGGCCGCCGAGTCGATCGGCGCGGTCGCGGCCAGCGCCGCGGACCTGCGCGACGAGTAGTCCGGTCAGGACGGTGCGGGGGCCCGGCCGGGAGGCCGGGCCCCCTTCGTCGTCCTGGTCGGTCGGTGGGTGGCGGGTCAGTGGCCGACGCGGGCCGGCGGCGGGTAGACCGAGCCGTCCTGGGCGTCGAAGAGCATCAGCCCGTGCTCCGCGGCCAGCCGTTCGATGTCGAGCAGCACCTGGTCGGCGCAGGTCGGGTCGAGGTTCATCTCGACGTGGTCGGCGGACGCGTGCAGCGGCGCGACCTCCCACGGGGTGCCGGGCCCGGCGGGCCGGTCGGGGTAGCTCGCCGTGATCGCCCGGTAGAAGCCCACGACCCGCGGGTCGGGATGGCGGTCACCGTGCCGCCCCTCGCGGCACCGCTGCACGGCGGCGCGCACGTCCGCGCCGGTGGCCCCGTCGGGCAGGGCCCACACGCTCAGATCGAAACTCACGGCGGACAGCGTGCCATCCGCCGGGGCCGGTGTCGAAACTGCCCCGCCGCAGGTCGTCGGTCGATTTGTCGACGGTGGTGACCGGACGGTCCGCTGTGGAGACTCTTGCGTCGAGTTGCGTCGATTCGCTAGCGTACCGGTGCGGTCACCGGCTGGATCGGCGCCGGCTCGTCTTCGGGTGACGCGGCCTGACGTCCGGCCGCCCGGGCCCGCGCCCCTCGATTGCGCGAGCCACGCGCACTCGTCGCTGGCCGGCCCCCACGGTCGTTGCCGAGACCGTGGGGGCCGATCGCGGACCCCCCCCGCCCGGGATGCGAAGCGCCGGGCGGGCCGCGGGTCAGCGACGACGGTCGGCGAGCAGGGCCCGGTAGTCGGAGCCGGCGCGGAACCAGGACAGTCCCGCCCGTCCGGCTGCGTAGAGCGCGGTAGCGTAGGCGTCGGCGACGGCCAGGTCGGGTCCGACCACAGTGGCGGCGGCCAGCTGGTCGGCCGGTTCGCCGGTGTGCGGGTCCACCACGTGCCCGTGCCGGCCGCTCACCCCGGACGTGCCGACCGCGCCCGCGGTCATCTCCAACACCAGCGGCGGGCGTCGGCCGTCGGTCGGGTGGTGCACCGCGACCCGCCACGGGCCGCCGTGCGCGGCGTGCCCGCGTACCACCAGGTCGGCGCCGGTGAGCACGGCGTAGTCGTGGACGCCGGCGGCGCGCAGCCGGGCCGCCGCCCGCTCCACCGCCCAGCCGCCGAGCAGCCCGCCCGGGTCGAAGCCGCCGGGCACCGCCCAGGCGTCGAACCAGCCGTCGGTGGCGGCCCGCATCGCGGCGCACCGGTCCACCAGGTCGGCCAGCGGCGGGTACGACTCGGGGCTGATCTCGCCCCGGCGCAGCCGGGAGACGAGGCTCTCCGGCCGGCTGGGGCCGTACGTCAGGTCGACGGCGCGCAGTTCGGCGACGGCGTCGCGCAGCGCGTCGCCGAGGCCCTTGTGCCCGAACCAGCCGGGCGCGTTGAGCACGAGGGTGTATTCGGCGGTGGTGGTGCGCACGGTGTACCGGACGGCGAGCCGGTCGGCGGTGTCGGTGGCGGCCCGGTCGACCCGGTGGCTGTACGTGCCGAGGCGCAGGTCGGGGCGGCGGCTGCGGTACGCGGGCTGGGCCGCCGGGCGGTCGGTGGGACGGCGCTCGATCCAGGTCGTCCGTGGTTGCTCGTCCATCCGCATCGCACCCGCTCCTCGCCGTCGCGCCGCGACGCCGCGGCGGATCCGGTCCCGGGCCCCCGTGACCCGTACCCACCGACCCTAGGCAGCGGAGTTGACCACATCATGAATGCCAGCTGGGAGAGGGCTGTGCATCCTGGTATTCCATATTATGGAAGATGCGTACCGGGAAGCGGGACGGCGACGTACGGTGGCCGGGACCGACGAGGTGAGGAGCGGCAGGTGGCACGGATCGCGGTGGTGGCCGGGGACGGGATCGGACCCGAGGTGGTCGCGCAGGCCCGCAAGGTCATCGATGCGGTGCTGCCCGGCGTCGAGGCCACGGAGTACGACCTGGGCGCCGCGCGCTACCACCGGACCGGCGAGGTGCTGCCCGACTCGGTGCTGGACGAGCTGGCCGGCCACGACGCCATCCTGCTCGGCGCCGTCGGCGACCCCACGGTGCCCCCCGGAGTGCTGGAGCGCGGGCTGCTGCTCAAGCTGCGGTTCGCCTTCGACCAGTACGTCAACCTACGCCCGTCCCGGCTCTGGCCCGGGGTGACCGGCCCGCTGGCCGCCGTCAAGCCCGGCGAGGTGGACCTGGTGGTGGTCCGCGAGGGCACCGAGGGGCTGTACGCGGGCGCCGGCGGCAGCCTGCACCGGGACACCCCGGCCGAGGTGGCCACCGAGGAGAGCCTGAACACCCGGCACGGCGTCGAGCGGGTGATCCGGGACGCCTTCGCCCGGGCCGCCGCCCGGGAGCGCCGCAAGGTCACCCTCGTGCACAAGACCAACGTGCTGACCCACGCCGGCTCGCTCTGGGCCCGCGCCTTCGCCGCGGTCGCCGCCGAGCACCCGGACGTGGCCACCGAGTACCAGCACGTCGACGCCGCCGCGATGTTCCTGGTCACCCAGCCCCAGCGGTACGACGTGGTGGTCACCGACAACCTCTTCGGCGACATCCTCACCGACATCGCCGCCGCCGTCACCGGCGGCATCGGGCTGGCCGCCAGCGGCTGCATCAACCCCGAGGGGCGCTACCCGTCGATGTTCGAGCCGGTGCACGGCTCCGCGCCGGACATCGCCGGCAGGGGAGTGGCCGACCCGGTCGCCGCCGTGCTCTCCGCGGCCCTCCTGCTCGACCAGCTCGGCCATCCGCAGGCCGCCGCCCGGGTCACCGCCGCGGTCGCCACCGAGCTGGCCGGCCGGACCCCGGGCGTACCCCTGCGCACCGACGAGGTGGGCGACCGCCTCGCCGGGTACGCGGTGGCCTGACCGGGCCCTTCTCCCGCCCCGGGCCGGCCCGCCGGACCCGTCCCCGGGCTCACCCGTACCCCCTGCGCAGCCGGGCGTCCTGACCTGCATCGGAATCGTTCGATGCGGGCGGACGGCGCTATCGGCTGAACGACCGTTGGGGGTAAGTTTCTGGCACCAGTGATGCGGTGTGCGCTCCCGTACGCCGTTGGAGTCCCCAGGGAGGTCAGTGCGATGAGCGGTGGTGACAAGCTCGATTTCGAGATCCGTCCGAATCCCGCGGCGGTATCGGCAGCCGACCGGGCCGCCCTGCTGGCCAACCCGGGCTTCGGTCGGGTCTTCACCGACCACATGGTCACCATCCGCTACGCCGAGGGCAAGGGCTGGTACGACGCCCGGGTCGAGGCCCGCGCGCCGATCCCGATGGACCCGGCCGCCGCCGTCCTGCACTACGCGCAGGAGATCTTCGAGGGGCTCAAGGCGTACCGGACGACCGATGGCGCGGTCACCATGTTCCGGCCCGAGGCGAACGCGGCCCGGTTCATCGCCTCCGCCGGGCGGATGGCCATGCCGGAGTTGCCGGCCGAGACCTTCGTCGAGTCGCTGCGCCAGCTGGTGGAGATCGACCGTGAGTGGATCCCGGACGGGCCGGACGCCAGCCTCTACCTGCGGCCGTTCATGTTCGCCAGCGAGGTCTTCCTCGGCGTCCGCCCGGCCAACGAGTATCTCTACTGCGTGATCGCCTCGCCGGCCGGCGCGTACTTCACCGGCGGGGTCAAGCCGATCACGGTGTGGGTGTCCCCGGACTACACCCGCGCCGCGCCCGGCGGCACCGGCGCGGCCAAGTGCGGCGGCAACTACGCCACCTCGCTGGTGGCCCAGGCCGAGGCGATCGAGGCCGGCTGCGACCAGGTGGTCTTCCTCGACGCGGTGGAGCGGCGCTTCGTCGACGAGCTCGGCGGGATGAACGTCTTCTTCGTCTACGACGACGACACCCTGGTCACGCCGCCGCTGACCGGCACCATCCTGCCGGGCATCACCCGCGACGCGATCCTCACCCTGGCCGCCGAGTCGGGGCTGCGGACGCAGGAGCGACCGGTCAGCTTCGCCGACTGGCAGGCGGACGCCGCGAGCGGGCGGCTGCGCGAGGTCTTCGCCTGCGGCACGGCCGCGGTGATCACCCCGATCGGTCGGGTGAAGTTCCCGGACGGCGAGTTCCTGGTCGGCGGCGGCGAGCCGGGCCGGACCACCAACGCGCTGCGCCAGCAGCTGGTGGCGATCCAGCGCGGTGAGGCCGAGGACCGGCACGGCTGGGTCCGCCAGGTGCTCTGAGCTGTAGGGAGGGGCCCTTGTCGACGCATCCGGTATGGCAGGGGCCCCTTCTCAACCCTCCGCGCCGGGCCGCGCGGGCACTGCCCGGGCCCGCCCGGCCGCGCGGATCGTGCGGGCGCTCAGTCGAGCAGGTGGGCGCGGAGCGCGGCGAGCTGGGCGTCGGTCACCCCGGCGTGCCGCAGGTAGCCCTTCGCCGAGCCGTACCCGGTGCGCAGCTCGGTGAGGAAGAGCCGCATCGCCTCGGCGGGGGAGGCCAGGAACGGGCGGGGCAGCTCCGGCGCGTCCGGCATGGTGGCGGCGATCCAGGCGCTGAACCGGGCGGACGCCTCGGTGCTCAGCGCGTAGTCGGCGGCGATGTCGTCGTCGGCGACGCCGAGCACCGCCAGGGTCAGCGCACACACCACGCCGGTGCGGTCCTTGCCGGCCACGCAGTGCACCACCACCGGCGCGTTGGCGCTGTCGGCGATCAGCCCGACCGCCTCGGCCAGTCCGGCGGTGCCGGTCCGGGCGAGTCCGGCGTACCGGTCGGCGAGCCAGCGGGCGACGCTCTGCTCCTCGGGGTGCGGGATCCGCGCCCAGTCGTCGTGCTCGGGGTGGATGTGCCGGTAGGTCAGGCCGGGCAGCTCGGGCACCCGACCGTCCCGCTCGACCTCGCGGGGCCGGCGCAGGTCGATCACGGTGCGGATGCCGAGGGCGGCGAAGGCCGCCCGGTCGGTGTCGTCGAGCCGGTGCGGGGAGTCCGAACGGTAGAGCCGCCCGGAGCGGACGGTGCGGCCGTCGAGGCCGGTCGGCCCGCCGACGTCGCGGAAGTTGAACACGGTGGTGAAGGGGCTGCGGCGGTTTGCCTCGGTGGCGTCCACCCCGGACACGGTAGACGGCCGGTGGGAGAACCTCCCACCGGCCGTCGGGTCCGCCGCGCAGGGCGCGGGCGGTACGGGTGTCAGACCCGGCCGGGCGCGTCCGGCGGCAGGGCCGAGTAGTTCTCGCCGTAGTAGCCGCCGAGGCGGTCCCGGTAGGCCGGGTCGCTGTGGCTGGTCTCGTCGTACTCCGGGGCGGCCTTGATCTGGTCCTTGTCGCGGTCCACGTAGACCTTGCGGTCGTCGTGGTCGACGCGGTTGACCGTGCCGGCCGGGAGCATCACCTTCTTGCCGAAGATCCACGGGCCGGTGTCGACGACGAGGTAGCTGTCGTCGACGTCATGGCTGGCCCGGTCGATCTTGCCGATCCCGCCGTCGGTCGCCTCGACCTTGTAGCCGACCAGGTCCGCGCCGGCGACGCCGGCCTCGTCCCGGTAGCGCCACGGGTCGAACGCGCCGCCCGTGGCGCCGGTGGCGTAGCCGGCCGGGTCACCGTGGACCGCGGAGGCGGGGATGGTGTTCGGGGTCTGCGGGTCGAGCCTGTCCATGGGTAACTCCTGCCTCGACTGTCATAGTCGTTATGGGAGAAAAGCTCATGTCGTGTCCGGATAAGTGGTACCCGGCCCGGCCGCCTCCTACACCCGTACCCGCGGCAACGACGACGGGCCGGCGCCGCGGTCGCGGCTGCCGGCCCGTCGGGCTTACGGGTCAGGCCAGTGCGGCCCGGGCGTCCAGGGCCACCGCCGCAGCGTGCACGACGGCCGCGATCCGCAGCGCCTCGTGCACCTGCTCACGGGTGAAGCCCGTGGCGCGCAGCGTCTTCTCGTGCGACTCCAGGCACACCCCGCAGCCGGTGATCGCCGAGACGGCGAGGCACCAGAGCTCGAAGTCGCCCTTGTCCACGCCGGGCCGGGCGATGATCTGCATCCGCAGCCGGGCCGGCATCGAGGCGTACTGCTCGTCGCCGATCAGGTGCTTGGCCCGGTAGTAGACGTTGTTCATCGCCATGATGGTGGCGGCGCCCTTGGCCGCCTCGACCGCCTCCGGCGTCAGGTGGGCGGCCGCCTCCTCCGCGATCTCCCGCAGCAGCTCGCCGTTGCGGGCGGCGACGGCGCAGGCCAGCGCCGTGCCCCAGCCCTGCTCCGGCCGGAGCGTCGAGGTGCCGACGGTCGAGCCGAGGTTGAGCTTGATGTCCTTGGCGTACTCGGGCAGCGCCGCCTTGACCGCGTCCAGACCCATGATCAGGCCCCGGCGCCGGCGAGCAGCCGGGTGGCGTCCAGGGTGGCCCCACCGGAGTTCCAGTTGCACGGGCAGAGCTCGTCGGTCTGGAGGGCGTCGAGCACCCGCAGCACCTCGGAGACGTTGCGGCCGACCGAACCGGCGGTGACCATGGCGAACTGGATCTCGTTGTTCGGGTCGACGATGAAGGTGGCCCGCTGGGCGACGCCGTCGGAGCCGAGCACGCCGCACGCCTCGGTCAGCTCGCGCTTGATGTCGCTGATCATCGGGAAGGGCAGGTCGCGCAGGTCCGGGTGGTCCTTGCGCCACGCGTAGTGGACGAACTCGTTGTCCACCGACACGCCCAGCACCTGGGCGTCGCGGTCGGCGAACTCGCCGTTGAGCCGGCCGAACTCGGCGATCTCCGTCGGGCAGATGAAGGTGAAGTCCTTCGGCCAGAAGAAGACCACCCGCCACTGGCCCTCGTGGGACTTGTGGTTGATCGTCTCGAACGCCTTGTCGGCGTCGAGCGACACGCAGGCGGTGAGTTCGTACTCGGGGAAGCGGTCACCGACGGTGAGCACAGGTCCTCCTTGACAGTGGCTCGTCAGCGGCTCTGGGCCGATAACTGGATCGGTTCCAGATACTTCCGCAGGGCACTTCGTGCCTGCTCGGCTCCCGGACCACTTGTGAAGTCGATCACCGGCGGGCGGGCCGGGACCGGGCCGGCCGGAGCCGGGACGACGGCGACCCTCAGTGACCATCCCGCAATGTGGATTACTTCTCCCAAAACCGGCGGGGCGGTGGCAGACTACGAATCGTGACCAGCACCGTACTGATCATTAGCCCCTGACGCGCCGGCATCCTCCCCCTCGCCGAGCGCGTAGACCTCCCGCATCCGCTGGAGGTCTTTTTGTTTGCTCCGCACCGCCCCCGACCGATCCGCACGCAAGACAGAAGGGACCCCCATGACCTTCCAGGTGTACGACACCACGCTGCGCGACGGCGCGCAGCGCGAAGGGCTCAGCTACTCCGTGGTCGACAAGCTGGCCGTCGCCCGGCTGCTCGACGAGTTCGGGGTGGGCTTCATCGAGGGGGGCTGGCCCGGGGCGGTACCCAAGGACACCGAGTTCTTCCGCCGGGCCCGCAAGGAGCTCGACCTGCGCCACGCGGTCTTCGCCGCGTTCGGGGCCACCCGCCGGGCCGGCGTCGCGGTGGACGCCGACCCGCAGGTGCGCGGCCTGCTCGACGCCGAGACCCCGGTGGTCACCCTGGTCGCCAAGGCCGACCTGCGGCACGTCGAACGGGCACTGCGGACCACCCCGGCCGAGAACCTGGCGATGATCCGCGACACGGTGGCCCACCTGGTCCGCCACGACCGGCGGATCTTCGTCGACGGCGAGCACTTCTTCGACGGCCACCGGCACGACCCCGCCTACGGCGCCGCCGTGGTGGAGACCGCCCTGGCCGCCGGCGCCGAACGGTTCGTGCTCTGCGACACCAACGGCGGCATGCTCCCCTCGCAGGTCACCGCCGTCATCACCGACCTCACCGCCCGGACCGGCGTCGCCCCGGAACTGCTCGGCATGCACGCCCAGAACGACACCGCCTGCGCCGTGGCCAACACCATCGCCGCCGTCGAGGCCGGGGTCCGGCACGTCCAGGGCACCGCCAACGGGTACGGCGAGCGCCCCGGCAACGCCGACATCTTCGCCGTGGTCGGCAACCTCCAGCTCAAGCTCGGGCTCCCCGTCCTACCGGCCGGTTGCCTGGAGCAGATGGTGCGGGTCTCGCACGCCATCGCCGAGATCGCCAACATCGTCCCCGACACCCACCAGGCGTACGCCGGGGCCGCCGCCTTCGCCCACAAGGCGGGGCTGCACGCGAGCGCGATCAAGGTCGACCCGCTGCTCTACAACCACGTCGACCCGTCGGTGGTGGGCAACGACATGCGGATCCTGGTCACCGAGATGGCCGGCCGGGCCAGCGTCGAGCTGAAGAGCCGCGAGCTGGGCCTCGACCTGGCCGGCCATCCGGAGGCGCTGTCGAAGGTGACCGGCCGGGTCAAGGAGCTGGAGGCGGACGGCTGGTCCTTCGAGGCCGCGGACGCCTCCTTCGAGCTGCTGGTCCGCTCCGAGCTGCCCGGCGGGGCGGCCCCCCGACCGTTCGCCCTGGAGTCGTACCGGGTGCAGGTGGAGCACCGGGAGGACGGCGCGGTGGTCTCCGAGGCCACCGTCAAGATCCGGGTACGCGGCGAGCGGGTGATCGCCACCGCGGAGGGGAACGGCCCGATCAACGCCCTCGACGAGGCGCTGCGGGTCGGATTGTCCCGGCACTACCCGGAGCTGCTCGGCTTCGAGCTGGCCGACTACAAGGTGCGGATCCTGGAGGGCAGCCACGGCACCGGGGCGGTGACCCGGGTGCTGGTGGAGACCGTCGACGGTGCCGGCAACGACTGGACCACCGTCGGGGTGCACCCGAACGTGGTCGAGGCCTCCTGGCACGCCCTGGTCGACGCCCTGACCTACGGCCTCGCCCGCACCCGGGTGTAAGGAAGGGCCCCCTCTTAACGCATTTCGTATAGCAGGGGCCCCTTCTTAACACCTCAGCCGGCGGGCAGGCGCAGTTCGGCGAGGACCGCCCGGTGGTCGCTGCCGGGCAGCGGGTGCACGTCGACCGCGCGTACCGCGATCCGGCGGTCGACCAGCACGTGGTCGATGGTGACCGGCGGGATCAGGTCGCCGTCGTACGGGCCCCAGGTGCCCGACAGCCCGGCGCCCACCGCGTCGGCGGCGTCGGCGTACCCGGTGTCGAGCAGGGCGCGCAGCGGCGCGTGGTCGAGCGTGGCGTTGAAGTCGCCGGCCAGGATCCGCAACGGTCCGTCCGGAGTGGCCGGCGGCTGCCCCGCCAGGTCGGTGCGCCAGTCGTCGACCACCGCCACCGACCAGGGCGCCGCCGGGTGGGCCGACTCGACCCGGACCGGTGGCGCCCCGGGCGCGGCGACGGTGGCCGACGCCTGGGTGAAGTTGAAGCCCCGGTTGCGGCGTACCTGGGGATCGCTGAGCGGGAACCGGCTGTAGAGCCCCGACCCGGTGGTGCCCACCTCCGGGTTGAGCTGCCGGTGGGGGAGCAGCGCGCCGAGACCGGCCCGGTCCAGGCCGGCCTCGGCGCCCGGGGTGAACTCCTGCACCACCAGCACGTCGACCCGGTGGCTGCGGACCAGCTCGACCAGCTCGCCCGGATCGGCGTCGCCGTGCAGCAGGTTGGCGGTGAGCAGCCGTACCGGCGGCCCGCCCGCGTCGGGCTGCCGGGCGGGCAGCGCGCGAGGGGCGACCACGCCGACCAGTGCCACCGCCGTGAGGCCCGCGACCAACGCCGGCCACCGGCGCCGCAGGGCGAGCGCCGCCACCAGCGCGAGCAGGCTCCAGCCCGCCAGGTACGGGGTGAAGGCGACCGCCTGCACGAGTGGCCCCCGCTCCAGGCCGGGAAGCCGGACCACGGTCCAGCCGAGGCCCGGCGCGACGAGGGCCCAGCAGAGTGCCGTGCCGCCCCGGCGCCGGCCCACCTCCGCCGGCCGGGTGTCGGTGATCATGCGCCCACGGTAGTCCACGCCCACCGCCCGCCGCTGCCCGTGCGGCATTTCGTGAATGCCGACGGCCTCACGTTTCGTAATTATTGACGGGACTGTTGATAATGCGTCGGACGGTGTTTCGCCATTGACTGTGCGGTTTTGTCGGTGCTACGTTTCGACCTGGTTGAAGAGTCGCAGATCAGCGCAGTAATGCCTGCTCAGAGCGGGTGTACTGGCCGCACGGTCGCCATCGGAAATGTGTGGGAAATGGGCGGTCGTAAGCGCGGATCCTGATGCCGGCCTGCCGGCATCCGTCATTTCCGACCCGCCTACCGCGGGTCGGCCGCATCGCCTCGGTCGCTCAAGGGAGACCTGTCATGACCACATTTTCCCGACGCAAGGTGACGGCACTGGCCGTCGGCGTCCTCGCGCTCACCCTGGCCGGCGGGGGGATCGCCGTCGCCCAGCCCGGCACCAGGGCTCCGCAGGGGTCCGTCCAGCCGGCCGTGCGTCAGCCCGGCAACAGCGGCCAGCCCGCGGTGAGCGCGGCGGACGCCCGCGCCGCCAAGGCCGCCATGTCCCAGCGGATCGGCATCACCTCGACCGGCCCCGGCACCGTGGCGTGGGCCGTGGTCAGCGACGCCGGGGTGCTGCTGCGCGGATCGCCCGACGTGGTCAGCGCCAAGCGCTACGGCACCGGCCAGTACCAGGTGCTCTTCAACTACAACGTCAGCGGCAAGAGCTACGGGGCGACCGTCGGCACAACGGACGCGCTGAACGTGCCCCCGGGCGGCGAGGCCTCGGTCGCCCCGCGGCGCGGGACCCCGAACGGCGTCTTCGTGCAGACCCGGACCTCGACCGGTGGGGTGGGGAACCGGCCCTTCCACCTCGTCGTCCACAACTGACCCGACGCCACGAGCGCCGGTCCCGGGCACCTTCCCGGGGCCGGCGCTTCGCGTTGCGGCCCGGGCCGCTCGGCAGGGACGGGCCGACGCGCGGCCCGTCGACCGGATCCGACGGGTCTTCACCGGTTCCATGCCGGACGGGCAGGGTGTCCTGATATCGCCGCCGCCGCGTGATCAGGCATGGATAATCCGACGTTTGCTGCCCGCCCGCCCGGGAAGCAAGCACCGTGACGGACATCTCGGACACCCTGGCCGGCCTGCCCAGCCCGGCCACGGCCGACCCGGCCGGTGCGGACCTGGAACAGACCCTCCTCGAGGTCAAACGCGTGATCGTGGGGCAGGACCGGCTCGTCGAGCGCCTGCTCACCGCCCTCGTCGCCGGCGGGCACTGCCTGCTGGAGGGGGTGCCCGGCGTGGCCAAGACGCTGGCCGCGCAGACCCTCGCCACCGTGGTCGGTGGCACGTTCTCCCGGATCCAGTTCACCCCGGACCTGGTTCCCTCGGACATCGTGGGCACCCGCATCTACCGGGCGTCCCAGGAGAGCTTCGACATCGAGCTCGGGCCGATCATGGCGAACCTGGTGCTGGCCGACGAGATCAACCGTGCGCCGGCGAAGGTGCAGTCCGCGCTGCTGGAGGCGATGGCCGAGCGGCAGGTCTCCATCGGCGGCCGGAGCTGGCCGGTACCCGATCCGTTCCTGGTGCTCGCCACCCAGAACCCGATCGAGTCCGAGGGGGTCTACCAGCTCCCGGAGGCGCAGCGCGACCGGTTCCTCATGAAGATCATCGTTGACTACCCGAGCGACGCGGACGAGCTGACGATCCTCTACCGGATGAGCAGCGACCGGCCCACCGCGCGGGTGGTCCTCGACCCGCACCGGCTGCGGGACCTGCAACGCCGGGCCGAGGGCGTCTTCGTCCACCACGCGATCGCCGAGTACGTCGTCCGGCTCATCCTGGCCACCCGCGACCCCGGCCGGTTCGGCGTCTCCGACGTGGCGGCCCAACTGGCGTACGGGGCCAGCCCCCGGGCCACCCTCGGCCTGGTCGCGGCGGCCCGGGCCCAGGCCCTGCTGCGCGGCCGGGAGTACGTTACCCCGGAGGACGTCCGGGAACTCGCCGTCGACGTGCTGGCCCACCGGCTGGTGCTCACCTTCGACGCGGTCGCCGACGGGGTGGCCGCCGAGTCCGTGGTCCGCCGGCTGGTCGAGGCGGTGCCACCGCCCCGGGTCGCCGCGCGGCCCGAGTACCCGGCCGACCTGGCGGCGGCATGAGGCGTCGACCGGCGCCCGCCCCACCGGCCGGACCCGGCCTGGGTGCGCTCACCCCGGACCAGCGGCTGCGCCGGCTGGAACTGACCGTCACCCGCCGCCTGGACGGGCTCCTGCACGGCCAGCACCGGGGCCTGCTCCCCGGCCCGGGCAGCGAGGCCGCGGGCAGCCGGGAGTACCGGCCGGGGGAGGACGAGGTCCGCCGGATGGACTGGGCGGTCACCGCCCGCACCGCCGTCCCGCACGTACGCGAGGTCGACGCCGACCGGGAACTCACCACCTGGCTGCTGGTGGACGCCAGCCCCAGCATGGAGTTCGGCACCGCCGAGCTGGACAAGCGGGAGCTGGCGGTGGCGGCCGTCGCCGCGGTCGGCTTCCTCACCGCCGGCACCGGCAACCGGCTCGGCGCCCAGGTGCTCGGTCCGACCGGGCTGCGCCGGTTCCCGGCCCGCGGCGGGCGTACCCACCTGCTCGGGCTGTTGCGCGCCCTGCTCGACGCGCCCCGCGCCGGCGAACGGCCGGGAGCCGACGGCCCGCCGGGAGCCGGTGGCCGGCCGACGGTCCCGGTCGGTTCGGCCCCGCCCGCGCTGGCCGAGGCGCTCGCCGCGGTTCAGCGGGTGGCGCACCGGCGTGGCCTGGTCGTCCTGGTCTCCGACTTCCTCGACGACCTGCCCGACGATCCGGCCGCCGCGGCGGCCTGGGAACCGGCGCTGCGCCGGCTCGCCGCCCGCCACCAGGTGCTCGCCGTCGAGGTGACCGATCCGCGGGAGTGGGAGCTGCCGGACGTCGGCCTGATCACCCTCACCGACCCGGAGACCGGCCGGCGGCGTGAGGTCTGGACCGGTGATCCGGGGCTGCGCCAGCGGTTCGCCGACGCCGCGGCGGCCCAACGCGACCAGGTACGCCAGCTGCTGCGCCGGTGCGGGGCGGCCCACCTGGCGCTGCGTACCGACCGGGACTGGGCGGCCGACATCGTCCGGCACGTGTACGCCCAGCGCCGGCTCGCCGCCGCGCCGGTCGGGGCGGTCCGGGGAGGTGCGGCGTGACCTGGCAGTCACCCGTACGCCTGTGGTTGCTGCTCGGCGTGGCGGCCCTCGCCGTCGGCTACCTGGTCGCCCAGCGCCGACGCAGCCGGTACGCGGTCCGCTTCACCAACCTGCGGCTGCTGGACCGGGTCGCGCCGCACCGCCCCGGCTGGCGGCGGCACCTGCCGGCCGGCCTCTTCCTGGCCATGCTCGCCCTGCTGGTGGTCGGGTTCGCCCGGCCCAACGCCGAGGTGCGGGTGCCCCGGGAGCGGGCCACCGTGATGGTGGCGGTGGACGTCTCCACCTCGATGCTCGCCAGCGACGTCGAGCCCGACCGGCTCGGCGCGGCCCGGGACGCGGCCCGGCGATTCGTCGACGGGCTGCCGGACGAGTTCAACGTGGGGCTGGTGGCGTTCGCCGGCAGCGCCGCCGTGGTGGTGCCGCCGAGCACCGACCGGGAGGCCCTGCACGAGGGCATCGACCGGCTGGCCGAGGGGATGACCGGGGTGCAGGGCACCGCGATCGGGGAGGCGATCAGCACCTCGCTGGGCGCGGTGAAGAGCATCGACGGCAAGGCCGCCAAGCATCCGCCACCGGCCCGGATCATCCTGCTCTCCGACGGCGCCAACACCTCGGGGGCGGACCCGATGGAGGCGGCGGCGTCGGCGGTGGCGGCCAAGGTGCCGGTGCACGCGATCTCGTTCGGCACGCCGACCGGGTTCGTGGACCGGGGCGGCCGGGCGATCCAGGTGCCGGTCGACGGGCAGACCCTCAAGGCGGTCGCCGAGCAGACCGGCGGCGGCTTCCACGAGGCCACCACCCGGCAGGAGCTGCGGGCCGTCTACGACGACATCGGCAGCTCGGTCGGCTACCGCACCGAGCGGCAGGACATCTCCGCCCGGTTCATCGGGCTCGGGCTGGTCTTCGCCATGGGCGCCGCCGCCGGGTCGATGCGCTGGTTCTCCCGGCTGCCCTGAGCCGGCGCCGCGACCCGTACCGAACATGTGAGGAGCGATGCATGGCCGTGCAGACCGGACTGGGCGAGCCCCGCGGCCCCTGGTTCATCTCCCCGGACCTCGGCCCGGACGGGCGGATCGTCCCGGGCGGGCCGGGGTCGGGGCCGGCGGACGGGCCGGGCCGCCGGTGGCGCCGGCCGGGACGGCTGCTGACCGCGCTGGCGGTGGTGGCGCTCTCCACCGTCTCGGGCGCCGCGGCCGGTGGCTGGGTGGCCGGGCGGGACGGTCCGACCGGTCCGGCCGCCGCCTCCGCCGCGCCGGTGCCGGCGGAGCTGGTCACCGCCGCGCAGAAGACCGTGCCCGGGGTGGTGTCGGTGATGGTGGGTGGGGCGGGTGGCGCCTCGGCGACCGGTTCCGGCTTCGCCATCGACGACGAGCAGCACATCGTCACCAACGACCACATCCTGGCGAAGGGGGGCGGGGGCGCGGTGACGGTGGAGATGCCCGACGGGCGCCGGTTCACCGCCCAGGTGGTGGGCCGGGAGCCGGCCAGTGACCTGGCCGTGCTCAAGGTGCCCGCCTCCGCCGGGCTGTCCCCGTTGCCGCTGGCCAAGCCCAACACCACCAGGGTCGGTGAGCCGGTGCTCGCGGTCGGCTCGCCGCTCGGGTTGGCCGGAACCGTCACCGCCGGCATCGTCAGCGCGTTGAACCGTCAGGTACGACTCGGTGCCGGGCGGCACAGCGCGGTGCAGACCGACGCCTCGATCAATCCCGGCAACTCGGGTGGGCCGCTGGTCAACGCCCGCGGTGAGGTGGTCGGGGTGAACACCGCGATCGCCACGATCGACGGCAGCGGCTCGATCGGAATCGGCTTCGCCATCCCGATCGACCAGGTCCGGCAGACCGCCGACATCATCATCGGCAAGGGCGGCTGACCCGACCGGCGAACAGTTCTTAACGGGAAAAGTGTCAGATATCGGCAGTGAGTCCATCGGGGCATGGAAATATCACGCTGGGTATGGATACTGCGTGGGTGGAGCAGCTTCTTCTGGGGGTCCTGCTGCTGGTGGGACTGGTCATCGGATCCGTGCTGGGCGCGGCGTACGCCCGGGCGCGGCGCGGTTGGGCCGACTATCGGACGGCCAGGAGCACGGTGCCCGGCGCCCGCCGGACCGCCTGGCTGCTGATCCGGGCGGTCACCACCAAGGTCGGGGTGATCCTGCTGCTGCTGGTGGGGGCGGTCGCCTACGCCGCCACCGCGCCCGACCACGACCGGGCGGGCCCCGGCCCCTCACCCACGCCGATCACGTCCGGCCGGGCCGGGCGATAGCCTGACCGGGTGGACGACGGACTGCGGGTGACCGACCGGTGGGTGGTGCCCGCCGTCGAGCTGCGGGAACGCTTCTCCCGTTCATCCGGCCCCGGTGGCCAGGGGGTGAACACCACCGACTCCCGGGTCGAGCTGAGCTTCGACCTGGCCGCCACGCCGGGCCTGCCCGAGCCGCTGCGCGCCCGCGCCCTGGAACGGCTCGCCGGTCGGCTGGTCGACGGGGTGGTCACGGTCACCGCCAGCGAACACCGGGCGCAGCTGGCCAACCGGGAGGCCGCCCGGGCGCGGTTGGCCGCCCTGCTCCGCGAGGCGGTCGCCCCACCACCGCCACCGCGACGGCCCACCCGGCCGTCCCGGGGCGCCAAGGAGCGCCGGCTCGCCGAGAAGAAGCGGCAGTCCCAGCGCAAGCGGGACCGCCGGGCGGACGGCGACTGAGGCCGGTCAGGCGCGGCCCCGGGGCAGCAGCCAGTGGTTGAAGTCCCGCCCGAAGACCGAGGTGCAGGTCAACCGGTCCACCCCGGGCTTGAAGCCCCAGAAGTCCAGCCGGCCCAGCCCGTGCGCGGCCAGTTCCTTCGCCGCCGGGTCGGTGGTCGCCAGGTCGGTGTCGTCCAACACGACCAGACCGTGCGGGGTGAGGTGGTGCGGCGCGACCCGGGCGCACACCGTGCGGGAGGCGCCGTCGATCAGGACGACGTCCCACGGGCCACCGTCGGCGATGGACCGCACGTACGGCGAGTCCTCCGACCCCTCCCACCAGCCGTCCGTGCACGGCACGTACCGCAGCTCACCGTTGGACGGCGGGGTGAGCTGGGCGTGCCAGGAGGCGTCGTGCTCGACCGAGACGATCTCCCGGAGCCGGCCGGGCCGGGCGAACCAGGCCGTCGACGATCCGGCGCCGTACTCGAACATCCGCACCGACGGGTCGAGCACCACGTCGAGCCAACGCACCGCCGAGTAGCTCAGCCAGGGCATCGGGGCGCCGGCGCCGTCCACCGGCGGCTTGCCGACCGAGCTCTGCCAGCCCTCCCGGCGCAGCGTGGCGAGCGCCTGCAACGAGGTACGCATCTCGTGGCGCGACCGGGGGATGCCCGGAGCGGTCCGGGCGAGCAGGCCCCGGGCCCGTGCGGTGAGCGGTCTTCTCGGCATGGCGTCGTCCCCCAGCTGGCGATGTCGTCGTACAGGGGGAGCAACGAGGCGCGTGACGCAAGGTGATGCCGTGGTGACGTAGGGGTCAGAGTTGGTCGATCGCCGCGAGCAGGCGGGCGCGCAGCCCGGCCGCCCGTTCGGCGAAACCGCGCTGGGCGGTCGCGTACTCGGTCCGGCCCTGCGCCGTCTCCACCCGCACCGGCGGATGGCCCAGCGCCGCCAGGTCGTACGGGCTGGCCCGCATGTCCAGCGTCCGGATCTCCCGGGCCAGCTCGAAGCAGTCGGCGACCAGCTCGCTCGGCACCAGCGGGGAGAGCTTGTACGACCACTTGTAGAGGTCCATGTTGGCGTGTAGACACCCCGGCTGCTCCAGCGCGTGCTGGGTCTCCCGGGTCGGGGTGAGCAGGTTCAGCGGCCGGGCCGGCGCGGTGAAGAACCGGTACGCGTCGAAGTGGCTGCATCGCACGCCGCGCTCCCGCACCACCTCCGCCGTCCGCTCCGGCGTCAGGCGCAGCGGCCAGGCGTTGTGCCGGACCTCCTCCTGGGTCTGCCGGTAGACCATCGCCCACTCGTGCATCCCGAAGCAGCCCAGGTGGGCGGGGCGGGACGCGGTCGCGGCGAGCAGGTCCCGGATCCAGCTCAGCGATTCGGCGCGCCGCGCGCGTACCCGATCGGTGTCGAGGGTGACCCCGGCGGCGTCGGCGCGGTAGTCCCGGCCGAACTCGGCCGGGTCGGCGTCGCGCAGCGTCACCCCCGCGCCCGGGTGCCAGCGGCGCAGCTGGGCTGGGCGGTGCGAGTAGTAGGTGAAGAGGAAGTCCTCGACCGGGTGCCGGCCGCCGGCGCGGCGGCGGGCCAGGTGCGGGGCGAGCCGGTCGTCCATCCGGCGCTCGTGCGCCGCCCGCCGGGCCCGCCAGTCGGCCGCGTCGAGCACGGTGGCGGGGGCGAGGGCGGCGGTCACCGAACCAGGGTACGACCGCCGCCGGCGCCCCCGTCAGGGCACGTCCACCCGGACCCCGGCGGAGAACACCCCGCTGCGCAGTTCGAGCTGTTTCGGCGCGTCCGTGCCGTTGACCGTGAAGACCAGCGGCAGCACCTTGCGGCTGCCCGCCGACACCGGTTCGGCGAAGACGTCCCGACCCTGGTTGGCGGCCCGGGTGGCGGCCTCGTCGGCACTGACCCAGGTGCCCCCCGGCAGGTAGGCCCGCTGGAGCTGGCCGTGCCAGGTCTGCTGCTCCGGCGTGAGGTTGCGCACCCCGACCGTCGCCTGGCACTCCCGGTCGCTGACCGCCGTCGCCGCGGCGGCGCAGGCCACCCGGTAGACGGTGAACTCGAACGCGGTCTCCCGCAACGGCGCCCCGACCGGGCCGCTGACCGTCCGTCCCACCCAGGCGCCGCTGGTCGGCTGCTTCTGGGTGTCGATGGCGGCGACGCGTTGGGTGGCGGTCCAGGCCGCCGCGCCGACCACTCCGGCGAGGACCGCCGCGGCCACCCCGACCGCCAGCCAGACCGGCGGCGTGCGCCGGCGTCTCGCCGGCCCGGGCGCCGCCGGCTGCGGATAGACGCTGCCCCGCACCGGTACACCCGAGTAGAGCGGCGTGCCGGGGCCACCGGCCGACGCCGGGGGTCGCCCCGGTCCGGCCGCGGTGGCCCGACCGCGGCGTCCGCGCTGCCACCACCAGAGCGCGCCGATCGTGATCACCAGCGCCGCGGTCAGGGCGGCGAGCAGCACCGGGGTACGCCGCCACACCGGCGCCGGGGTCACCTCCGCCGCCGCGACGGTGCCGCCCGACCAGGTCGCCGTGGCGCAGTCGTACGGCTGGCTGCCGTCCTCGCTCAGGGCGCAGGCCGGTGCGGTGACCGCCCGGCCGCGCGGCGGGGCGGAGAGCGCCGTGTGCAGCGTCGTGGTGCTGCGTGCGGGCAGGGTGAGCTGCCAGGTGATCTCACCGGGCGCGGCCCGCCCGGCGGCCCGGGTCGTCGTACCGCCGGCGGTGACCGTGGTGGCCCGGGTGCCGTCGGGCAGCTCCTGGCGCACCGTGGCCGGCACCGGCGTGCCGCTGGCGTTGCGCACCTCGATCCGGTAGCCCGGCGCGGGTGTCCCGGCCGAACTCATCGCCACGGTGACCGCGCCGGGCGCGATCGCCCGGACCAGCTGCCGGGACGGCGGAGTCGCGGTTCCGGAGCCGGCCGCCCGGGGAGTCGCCGGGCCGGCCGGCGCCGCGGTCCCGGCGGGACCGGTCGGCACCGTCGCGTCGGACGCCGCCGGCATCGGTGCCGCCGGCCCAGGCGCGTTGGGCGCCGCCCCACCGGGCCCGGGCGCGTTGGGTGCCGCTCCGCCCGGTGCCGGCGCGTTGGGCACCGGCCCGCCGGGCGCGGGTGCGGCCGGCGCCGCGGGAGCCGGCCCGCCGGGTCCCGGCGCGGCCGGCTCCGGGGCGGGTGGCTCCGGCGCGGGCACGGCGACCGCGACGGGCGCCGCGTGCGGCGCGGGATGGTGGACCGCCGGTACGGCGGCGAGGATGCCGAGGCAGTTGACCAGCACTGCGAGGGCCCTGTGGTGTCGTCTCGATGCAGGCATACGAACGAACCTCCGGAGCCGACGCTAGGGGCGTGGTCACGTCGAGCGGGTACGAAGTCACGATTCCCGCCCCCGCCGCCCAGGGGTGACGTAGGGTGCGCCGGCGCCGAGCCGCCCGCCCGCGCCGTCGCCGGGAGCTACATTGAGCTGGTGCGTATCGCTCGTTTTGCTCATGCCAAGGGAATGTCGTTCGGGGTCGTCGAGGGAGAGCCGGAGGCCGGCCCGCAGGGGCTGACCATCGCCGAGATCGAGGGTCACCCGTTCGGTTCCATCCAGTTCAGCGGCGCCCGGTGGGCGCTGTCGGACGTCCGGCTTCTCTCGCCGATCCTGCCCAGCAAGGTGGTGTGCGTCGGCCGCAACTACGCCGAGCACGCCGCCGAACACGGCAGCGAGGTGCCGAAGGAGCCGCTGCTGTTCTTGAAGCCGTCCACCTCGGTGATCGGTCCCCGGGACGCCATCCGGCTGCCGGTCTTCTCCAAGCAGGTCGAGCACGAGGCCGAGCTCGCCGTCGTGATCGGCGCCCCGGGCGCCCGACGCGCCGACCGGGCCGCCGCCGAGCGGGCCATCTTCGGCTACACCTGCGCCAACGACGTGACCGCGCGGGATCTCCAGCGCTCCGACGGGCAGTGGACCCGGGCCAAGGGCTTCGACTCGTTCTGCCCGATCGGCCCGTGGATCACCACCGGGCTGGACGTGCGGGACCTGGAGATCCGCTGCGAGGTGGGTCGCAACCCGGAGGAGATGGAGGTACGCCAGCTGGGTCGGACCAAGGACATGGTCTTCGACGTCCCGGCCCTGGTGTCGTACATCTCGCACGTGATGACGCTGCTCCCCGGGGACGTGGTGCTGACCGGCACTCCGGCGGGGGTTAGCCCGCTCGTCGACGGGGATACGGTCAGCGTCCGCATCGAGGGCATCGGGGAACTGAGCAACCCGGTGGTCCCGGTCGCATGACACGCATCGGGCCCTGAACCCCCAGGTCAGGGACGGTTTCGGGGGCCCGATTTGGCCTCGGCGGTGCCGGGAGGGTAATGTTTCTTCCCGGCACCGCAAGGCGCCGATGGGGTATGGGGTAATTGGCAGCCCGACTGATTCTGGTTCAGTTAGTCTAGGTTCGAGTCCTGGTACCCCAGCGCTGCCGAGGGTCGCGAGATCCTCCGGCCGCTGGATTCTTCCGAGTTCAGCTCCGACCTCCGCGAGGGGCCGGAGTTGTTCTCTGATAGAGTGCAGCTTCCCTGCCCGCGAGGGTCGGGGGAGCAGTCGAAGTTCTGGCCCCGTCGTCTAGCGGCCCAGGACGCCGCCCTCTCAAGGCGGTAGCGCCGGTTCGAATCCGGTCGGGGCTACAGTGCGGAAGCCCGTCCCACCTCGGTGGGGCGGGCTTCTTCGTGTCTCGGCCCGGTCGTTCCTGGCCCGGCCCCCGTGGTCTGCGGGCCCGGTCCTGCCCACCCCGGCCGCAGGCGCGTCGTCGGATTCCGTTAGACTACTTCCGCACCGCTCGTCAGGGCGGTGATGCGAGAAAGTTCTGGCCCCGTCGTCTAGCGGCCCAGGACGCCGCCCTCTCAAGGCGGTAGCGCCGGTTCGAATCCGGTCGGGGCTACATCCACGACGAGCCCGTCCCACTTCGGTGGGGCGGGCTCGTCGTTTCTTTGCGCATCGGTCGGGCCCGGCCAGCGCGCCGGTCTGTGCGCCCGGCTCCTGGCGACCCGCTGTCGACCTGATGTCGTGAACGGATCACCGCGGCCGGCCGGCCGTGAGGCGGCCACGACAGCACCGGTTGTGGCCGCCGGCCTCCGGGATGCCCGGTCAGAGGCCGGAGAGGCGCTGGCCGGCGCGGACGATGGCCATCGCGTGACGCTCGCCCGGGCGGCGGCCCAGTCGTTCGATCGGGCCGGAGATGCTGATCGCGGCGATCACCCGGCCGGTGCGGTCGCGGATCGGGGCGGAGACGCTGGCCACGCCGGCCTCCCGTTCCGCGACGCTCTGCGCCCAGCCCCGGCGGCGTACCTCGGCGAGGGTGCGCCCGGTGAACTTGGAGCGGGGGAGCAGCGGCATGACCGCCTCGGGCGGCTCCCAGGCCAGCAGGATCTGCGCCCCGGACCCCGCCGTCATCGGCAGCACGGAGCCTACCGGGACGGTGTCCCGCAGGCCGCTGGCCCGTTCGGCGGCGGCCACGCAGATCCGCTCGTCGGCCCGGCGCAGGTAGAGCTGCGCGCTCTCGCCGGTGGCGTCCCGCAGGGCGGCCAGCAGCGGTTCGGCCGCCGTCAGCAGTACGTCCGGCGCGGCGTTGGCGAGCTCGCCCAGGCGCGGGCCCGGACGCCAGCGGCCCTGGGTGTCCCGGACGAGCATGCGGTGGATCTCCAGTGCCTGGGCCAACCGGTGCGCGGTGGCCCGCGGCAGCTTGGTGCGCTCGACGAGTTCGGCCAGGCTGGCGCCGTCGACGCAGGCGGCCAGGATGACCACCGCCTTGTCCAGTACGCCCACGCCACTCATGCTGTGTCCCACGAGCCGAAACATACCTCCCAGAATCTAGGATGTCCAGATCGTGGGAGCCGCGTCACGCCCCACTCGGCCGCCCTTCCGCCGGGCGACCGGTCGGTTCCCGCCCGCCCGGTCGGGTGCCGGATCGACGGACTCCACCCATCCATCATGGACCATCGAGCCCGCCCCGCGCTCCCCGGCGGAGCACTCGTCGCGGTCGCCCCCGTCGGGCAGCCCGGCGGCCGGTTCCCATTTGCGGGCGGCGATGGACCGTATTCGTCGACATGATTCCCGGTCCCCCGGGTGCGACCGGAACCATTTACCCGTACGGCTCCTGGGAACCGGTCGCCCGAGTCGGCCGGAAGACATTGGACCCGCCGTACGCGATGCCCCTGCCAGGCTCGCGCCACCCGCTCCGCCGTTCCACCGTCCCCCCGGACGCCTGACCGGGCCTCGGTTTTCACCCCCGCTCCACGGTCGGTGAGGGTGAATCCCTTGCGACACAAGGGCTTTTTTCCACCGAATGTTTGTGTCCCGGCAGCACAGGGCATACCGTGCGCGCAGAATGGCTCGCGTCGAGTCAGTTGCACAATCGGGAGGAAGTCGTGAACAAGGCCGAGCTCATCGAGGCGCTCGCCGTTCGCCTGGGGGACCGGAAAACGGCGACGGCCGCGCTCGACGCGGTCCTCGCTGAGGTCCAGGCGGCGGTCACCAAGGGCGAGAAGGTGGCGATCACCGGATTCGGAGCGTTCGAAAAGCGCGTCCGGGGCGCCCGAACAGCGCGCAACCCACGGACCGGCGAGGCGGTGAAGGTCAAGAAGACCTCCGTCCCGACCTTCCGCCCGGGTGCCGGATTCAAGGAGATGGTGGCCAGCGGCAAGGTGGCGAAGACCGCCGCGCCGGCCAAGAAGACCACCACCACGGCGGCGGCGAAGACCACCGGCGCCAAGGCCACCAGCGCCAAGGCGACCGGGGCCAAGGCGACCGGCGCGAAGGCCACCGGGGCCAAGGCGACGGGGGCGAAGGCGACCGGCGCGAAGGCGACGGCGGCCAAGAAGACCACCACCGCCAAGGCGACGGCGGCCAAGAAGACCACCACCGCCGCCACCAAGAAGACCACGGCGGCCAAGGCGACCAAGACCACGGCCACCAAGAAGGCCACGCCGGCGAAGAGCGCCGCGAAGTCCACCGCGGCGAAGAAGACCACCACCGCCAAGGCGACGGCGGCCAAGAAGGCCCCGGCGAAGAAGGCTGCGGCCAAGAAGGCAGCTGCCAAGCGCTGACCGCGCCTGGTCCGAGGGCGTCCACCGGAACGGTGGGCGCCCTCAGCCCTTCTCCCCTCGAACCCGTTGCGTCAGAGCCGGTCGGTGCCGATCAGCCGCGGCCCCGCGAAGGCCAGCAGCCACCCCCCGCCCTTCGGCGTGGTGAAGTCGTCCGCCCGCCCGGTCAGCAGCTCCAACGCGCCCGGGATCACCTTGCCCTGGCTGCACAACGCGACCGGCTCACCGGCGCCGCCCAGCTCGGTCAGGCGGGCCGCCGCGGCCAACCGGCGCTCGTCGGGCTGCTGACCGGGCTCCGGCTCGTCCAGGTCGCCCAGCACCTCGATCGGCAGGTCGAGCAGCTCCGCCGCCGGATCGAGGGTCTGCCGGCAGCGTCGGGGGGAGGCGGAGAGCAGGCGTACCGGGCGGACCAGGGCGACCAGCGGGGCCAGCCGGTGGGCCTGCGCCTGCCCGGTGGCGTCCAGCGGCCGGCCGGTGTCCGGCCCCGACCAGGTCGCCCGCCTGCCGGCCTGGGCGTGCCGCACCAGCATCAGGGCGCCGGTCACCGGGGCCAGCGCGGCGAACGTGGCCAGCACCTCCGCGTCGTGCGGATAGCTGACCAGGCGTACGGCGTCGTCGACCGGGAGCCAGCGGATGCCGTCCACCTCGGTGTCCGGCTGGAAACCGCCCTCGCCGGCGGCCCGCATCGACCAGTAGTCGACCGTCTTGGGTCGTCCCTCGCTGCGGTAGCCGACGGTGGGCAGGCGTACCTGCGGCACCGCCCGGACGCCGGTCTCCTCGGCGACCTCGCGGACGGCGGCCAGCAGCGGATGCTCACCCCGCTCCAGCTTCCCCTTCGGCAGCGACCAGTCGCCGTAGCGGGGGCGGTGCACCAGGCACACCTGCACGCCGTCGTCGGCCGGCCGCCAGACCACGCCGCCGGCGGCGTGGATGCCGGTCACGGCAGCCATCGGGTACGCCTGCCTCGGCCGGCCCGCCGCCAGGCCGCCGGGAACTCGGCGCGGGACCGGCGTACCGTCGCGCGTTCCCGTTCCAGCAGCCGGCCCGCGGCCACGGCCAGGTCGTGGTCGTCGGGGTGTTCGGCGGCCAGCGCCACCCAGGTCCGGCCGGCCACCGCCGCGTCCTGGTGCTCGCCGAGCAGGTCCTGCACCCGGGCCAGCGCCCTGCCGAGCCTGCGGGCGTCCGGGCCGGCCACCGGCGTCACCGCCTTGACGGCGTACCGGGCCTGCTTGGCGGCCTTGCGCACCGCGTGCCACTCGTCGTCCGGGCCGTCCGGGGTCAGCTCCGGGGCCTGCTCGGCCAACGTCCGCCACGGCTTGGCGACCAGCTTCGGCAACGCCCTGCGCGCCGGCCGGGCCGCCCGGGCGCGCAACCGGGGGGCCCGGGCGGCCAGCACCAGCGCGTCGACCAGCGCCAGGTAGCGCGGGGACCGAAGGGCCGTGTCCACCGCGGCCAGCGCCGCCTCCTGCCGGACGGTCAGCGCCGCGTCCAGGGCCTCCACCGCGTCCGGCGGAACCGGGCAGGTGGGGTCGGCCGAAGCGGTACGCCGCAGCCGCGCCCGCAGCACCTCGGCGTCCCGGGCCGCGCCGAGCACCTCGCCCAGCCACCTCAGCTCGGCGCGCAGCGCCCGGGCCTGCTCCGGTTCCAGCAGCCGCCGGAAGGTCCGCAGGTCGCTGCGGAGCCGCCGGCAGCCCACCCGCATCCGGTGCACGGCGGTGTCGTCGTCCCCGACCGGCGCGCGCAGCCGCACCAGCGGGTCGTGCGTCAACACCCGGGCCACGCCGTCGCGGATCGCCTCGACGGCCACCTCACCGGCGCTCGGCTTGGCGGGCAACCCGGCCGGCGCGACCGGATCGGCGGGCTCCTGGGCCCGTGGGCCGAGCGCCCGCACGTGCTTGGGCACGAACGCCCCGCCCCGCGCCCCGGCGCCCTCCAACGCCGCGCCCACCTCGTCGAGCAGCGACCGGTCACCGGCCTTGCGTTCCACCTCCAGCTCGCGGAAGGCGTCGGTGGTCCGCCCGGCGGCGTCGAGCACCGTCACCCGGTCGTCGACCAGCTCGGCCAGCACCGCGCCGTCGCGCCCGCACACCTCGTACGCGTGCCGCACGGTCCGCACCACCGCCACCGGAGCCAACCCGGCGCCCCGGGCGTACACGGTGACCAGGCCGGACAGCTCGGCCGGCGGCTCACCGGGCGGACCGGGTCGGGAGATCTCGTGCCGCACCCCCTGGGCGGCGGTCGGCAGCTTGACCGTCCACGGCAGCGGGTCGCCCTCCCGGTGCCGCAGCGAGACGCCGGCCCGGGCCAGCCGCAGGTCCGCGGTGTCGACGTAGGTGGCGACCAGGGTCACCACCGGCACCTCCCGCACCTCGCCGCCGGTGGGCGCCACGGTGGACAGGTCCGGCAGCACGAAGTCGTCGGTCACCGCGTACTTGCGTTCCTCCTCGACCATCACGTCACCCTATGGCCGCTCAGCCGGCCGTGCCGCCGACGCGGCGCAGCAGCGTCTCCTGGAGGTGCACCAGGGGCGTGTCGTCGGCGCCGGCACGCCGGGTCCAGCTGCCGTCGGCGGCCAGCTCGAACGCGTCCACCTCGGGGCTCATCGCGCAGGTCAGCACGTGGTCCAGTTCGGCCCGGGCGACCGGGTCGCTGACCTGCACCAGCGCCTCCACCCGGCGGTCCAGGTTGCGGTGCATCAGGTCCGCCGAGCCCATCCAGAACTCCGCCTCGCCGTTGTTGCCGAACCGGAAGATGCGCGAGTGTTCCAGGAAGCGGCCGAGGATGGACCGGACCCGGATGTTCTCCGACAGGCCCGGTACGCCGGGACGCAGCGTGCACATCCCGCGGATGATCAGGTCGACGTGCACGCCGGCCCGGGAGGCCCGGTAGAGCGCGTCGGTGATCTCCTCGTCGACCAGCGAGTTCACCTTGAACTGCACCAGCCCCGGCATGCCCAGGCGGACGTGCGCGATCTCCCGCTCGATCCGCTCGATCAGGCCGCTGCGGATGCCCTGCGGCGCCACCAGCAGCCGCCGGTACGCGGTCTGCCGGCTGTAGCCGGTGAGCACGTTGAACAGGTCGGTCAGGTCGGCGCCGATCTCCGGGTCGGCGGTGAGCATGCCGAAGTCCTCGTAGAGCCGGGCCGTCTTCGGGTGGTAGTTGCCGGTGCCGATGTGGCAGTAGCGGCGGATCTGGTTGCCCTCCTGGCGTACCACCAGGGAGGTCTTGCAGTGCGTCTTCAACCCGACCAGGCCGTAGACCACGTGGCAGCCGGCGCGTTCCAGGGTGCGCGCCCAGCCGATGTTGGCCACCTCGTCGAAGCGGGCCTTCAGCTCCACCAGCACCACCACCTGCTTGCCGGCGGCGGCCGCGTCGACCAGCGCGTCGACGATCGGGGAGTCCCCGCTGGTGCGGTAGAGGGTCTGCTTGATGGCCAGCACGTTCGGGTCGGCGGCGGCCTGCTCGACGAAGCGCTGCACGCTTGTCGCGAACGAGTGGTACGGGTGGTGCACCAGCACGTCCCCGTCGCGCAGGGTGGCGAAGACGCTGCGCGGCACCTCGCCCTCGGTGAGCCGGGGGTGGGTGGCCGGCACGAACGGCGGGTCCTTGAGGTCGGGGCGGTCGGCCTCGCCGTACACCTGCCACAGGGCGGAGAGGTCGAGCAGGCCACGCACCCGCAGCACGTCGTGGCTGTCCATGTCCAGCTCGCGGACGAGCAGCTCCAGCATGTGGTCGGAGATGGAGGCGGCGACCTCGAGGCGTACCGGCGGGCCGAAGCGGCGGCGGGCCAGTTCCCGTTCCAGGGCCTGGAGCAGGTCCTCGTCGCGGTCCTCGTCGACCTCCACCTCGGCGTTGCGGGTGACCCGGAACAGGTGGCACTCGACCACCTGCATGCCGGAGAAGAGCTGTCCCAGGTGTACCGAGATCAGGTCCTCCACCGGCAGGAACCGCACCCCGGCCTGCTCCCGGTCCACCCGGACGAACCGGGGAACGTTGTTGGGCACCTTCACCCGGGCGAACAGCTCCGAGCCACCGCCCGGGTCGCGGACCGCCACCGCCAGGTTCAGCGACCGCCCGGAGATGTACGGGAACGGGTGCGCCGGGTCCACGGCCAGCGGGGTGAGCACCGGGAAGATGTGTTCCCGGAAGTAGGTGCGCAGCCGTTCCCGCTCGGCGGCGTCCAGCTCGGCCCAGCGGACGATCCGGATGTCCTCGGCGGCGAGCTTGGGCAGCACGTCGTCGACGAAGCAGCTGGCGTGCCGGGTGACCAGGTCGGCGGCCTTCTCGGAGATCAGCTCCAGCTGGTTGCGCAGCGGCATCCGGTCGCCGCCGCGCACCGGCAGCCCGGCGGAGAGCCGGCGCTTCAGCCCGGCCACCCGGACCATGTAGAACTCGTCGAGGTTGCTGGCGAAGATGGCCAGGAACTTCGCCCGCTCCAGCAGTGGCGTGCGCGGGTCCTCGGCCAGCGCCAGCACCCGGGCGTTGAAGTCGAGCCAGGACAGCTCGCGGTTGAGGAACCGGTCGGCGGGCAGCGGGTCGGCGGCCGGTCGCGCCTCGGTCGGCACGGCCGGGTCGAGGACCTCTTCCAGGCCGGCCGAGTCGGCGGCCCCGTCCGGACCGGCCGGGCCGGCGACGCTCGCGGGCGGTGCGCCGGCCGGCTCGGCGGAGGCCGCCGGGTGCGGCGGGCGGCTGAACCGGCCGCCGGCGCCGCGGCGGCGGGCGCCGTTGCGGGACTGCGGGGGCTGCGGTCGGTCGGTGGCGGACGGCTGGCTGGCGGGTTCCTTGCGAGGGGTGCTCACCAGCCCATAATCACCCGATCCGGGTTAACGCAAAATGAACTTGGCCGGGATCATGCCATCGTCGGCAGGGTGACCCGGACCACCTCGCCCTGGGCGTCGACGTCCACCCGGACCCGCTGGCCGAGGCGGAGCAGCCGCAGGCCGGAGGCGTCGAAGGCCCGGGCGGGGAACGGCAGCTCGGTGCCGTCGTCGAGGAGGAGCAGGCCGCTGCGGGTCTGCGCGTCGTAGGTCGCCACGGTGCCCTGCATGCCAGCACCGTACACCGGTGGGCCGCGGCGGCCGGTGCGCTCAGCCGGCGGGGGCGGCGTCGAGCAGCGCGGCGGTGGCCGGGCCGAGCCCGAGCCGGGCGGCGGCGGCCAGGTCGGCGGCGGTGTCCACGTCGCGGCGCAGCGTCGGCCAGGCGCCGGCCAGCGGTAGCGCCCCGCCGGCCGCGTGCGCCGCCGCCGAGCCGACCCCGAAGCGCGGCTCCAGGGGTACGCCGGGCGGTGCGGCCAGCAGCACGGTGCCGGTGCCCGGGGCGTCGGCCACGAACCGGCGTACCCCGGTCGGCCCGTCCTGGGCGGCGGTGAGCGCCTGCGCCAGCTCGGCCGGGCGCAGCGCCGGCAGGTCGGCGGTCAGGCCGGCCACCCACCGCCCGCCGGCGGCGACGGACGCGCCGTGCCGGAAGGCGGCGTTCAACCCGCCGCCCGGCGGCTCGGGCGCCACCCGGGCCCCCAGCGCCGCCAGCTCCGCCGCGACCCGGTCGTCACCGGTGACCACCAGCACCTCGGCGACCGCGGGACAGGCCCGGACCGCGCGGACCGTGTCGGCCGCCAGGGCCAGCGCCAGGCCCTCGTGGGGTACGACCGGCAGCGCGCCCCGCAGCCGGCTCTTCGCCCCGTCGAGGCGCTTCACCGGCACCACCACGGTCCAGGTCGGCTGACGCACGGCATCACATCCTGCCAGCCGGCGGCGGTACCCTCACTGGCCGGACCCGGGGCGAGCAGGCATGATTTCCCAGCGACCACACCGCGGGTGCGGGCGCGCGGGCAACGAGGAGGCAGGGTGACACGGCGCAGGCTGGGATTCTGGCAACGGTTCGCCGTGGTGCTGGTCAAGCCCGTGATGACCGTCTGGAGCCGGCGCACCTGGCAGGGCATGGAACACCTGCGTGAGCCCGGCGGCGTCATCATCGTGCCGAACCACCTCTCGCACGCCGACCCGCTGGTCTCCGCCCACTTCGTCTACGACTCCGGCCGCTGGCCGCAGTTCCTCGGCAAGGCCAGCGTCTTCCGGGTGCCGGTGATCGGCTGGATCCTGCACCGGTGCAAGCAGATCCCGGTGGAGCGCGGCACGGTCGACGCGGTGAAGTCGCTGGACAAGCTGGTCGCCGCGCTCGACGCCGGCGGCGCCGTGGTGATCTACCCGGAGGGGACCACCACCCGCCATCCGGACATGTGGCCGATGAAGGGCAAGACCGGCGCGGCGCGGCTGGCGCTGGCCACCGGGGCGCCGGTCGTGCCGGTGGCGATGTGGGGACCGGAGAAGATCTTCGACCCGCGTACCAACCGGTTGAGCCTGCGTCCGCGGATCCCGGTCACCGTGGTCGCCGGCCCGCCGATGGACCTGAGCCGGTGGGCCGGGGCCACCCCGACCCGGGCCACCCTGGAGGAGATGACCGAGGCGATCATGCTGCGGCTGCGCGACATGCTCGCCGAGATCCGGGGCGGCACACCGCCGCCCCTGTGGGAACGTCCCGGCCGGAGCCGGCCCAGCGACCAGCACCCGGAGGCGGCAGCGTGAGCGGACACGTGGCGGTGCTGGGAGCGGGCTCCTGGGGCACCGCGTTCGCCAAGATCCTCGCCGACGCCGGCCGGGAGGTGACCGTGTGGGCCCGGCGGGCGCCGGTGGCCGAGGCGATGCGCACCCACCGGCGCAACCCGGAGTACCTGCCGGAGCTGCTGCTGCCGGAGCGGGTGTCGGCCACCGGCGACCCGGTCGAGGCGATCACCGGCGCCGAGCTGGTGGTCCTTGCCGTGCCGTCGCAGACGCTGCGCGGCAACCTCGCCGAGTGGGTGCCCCACCTGCACCCCGACGCCACCCTGGTCTCCCTGATGAAGGGGATCGAGCTGGGCACCACCAAGCGGATGAGCGAGGTGATCATGGAGACCGCCGGGGTGACCGGTGACCGGGTGGTCGTGGTCTCCGGCCCCAACCTCGCCCCGGAGATCGCCGCCGAGCAACCGGCCGCCACCGTGGTCGCCGGCACCGACCCGGGCCGGGCCACCCTGGTCCAGACGTCGATCCGGACGCCGTACTTCCGGCCGTACACCAACGACGACGTGATCGGCTGCGAGCTGGGCGGGGCGGTCAAGAACGTCATCGCCCTGGCGTACGGCATCGCCACGGCGATGGGCTTCGGCGACAACACCCGGGCGATGCTGATGACCCGCGGCCTGGCCGAGACCGCCCGGTTGGGCGTGGCGCTCGGCGCCGACCCGATCACCTTCGCCGGCCTGGCCGGCATGGGCGACCTGGTCGCCTCCTGCTCGTCGCCGCTGGCCCGCAACCGCACCTTCGGCGAGCACCTGGGTCGCGGCGAGACGTTGGAGCAGGCCCAGACGGCGACCCGGCAGACCGCCGAGGGCGTGAAGAGCTGCCTGGCCATCCGGGACCTGGCCCGGGCACACGGGGTGGAGATGCCGATCACCGAGCAGATCGAACGGATCTGCCACGAGGGGATGGACCCGCGACTCGCCGTGGACACCCTGATGAGCCGGACCGCCAAGCCGGAGTCGTACGAGTGAGCGGCGGGTGGGGGGACGGGACGCGCAGTGTGCGGGCCGGGCTGCCCGAGCCGGTGCCGGGCCAGCCGTTCCTGCCGGGGCCGGTCTTCGCCGCGCCGTACCACCTCGACCCGTGGCAGGGACCGTCGGCCGCGGCCAACGGCTACGGCCGCCCGGACAACCCCACCCGGCGGCTGCTGGAGGCCGCCGTCGGGGAGCTGGAGGGGGGCGACTGCCGCGTCTTCGCCAGCGGGCAGGCGGCCATCACCGGCCTGCTGCTGGCCCTGCTGCGGCCCGGTGACACCGTGGTCCTCCCCGCCGACGGCTACTTCCCGGTGCGCGCCTTCGCCACCGACACCCTCGCCGGCATCGGCGTACGGGTGCTGTTCGCGCCGACCGCCGGCCCGTACCCGTCGTTCGACGGGGTGAAGCTGGTGCTGGTGGAGACCCCGGCGAACCCCGGCCTGGACGTGGTCGACCTGGTCGAGCTGACCGGGCGGGCGCACGCCGCCGGGGCGCTGGTGGCCGTCGACAACACCACCGCCACGCCGCTCGGGCAGCGCCCGCTGGACCTCGGCGCGGACCTGGTGGTGGCCTCCGGCACCAAGGCCCTGACCGGGCACTCGGACCTGCTCCTGGGCTATCTGGCCACCCGCTCGACCGAGCTGCTGGAGCCGTTGACCGCCTGGCGGACCGTCACCGGCGCCGTCCCGGGCGCATTCGACGCCTGGCTGGCCCACCGCTCGCTGGCCACCCTCGACCTGCGGCTGGGCCGGCAGAGCGGCAACGCCGAGGCGGTGGCCCGGGCCCTGGCCGGGCGGCCCGACGTGACCGGACTGCGCTGGCCGGGGTTGCCCGACGACCCGGCGTACCCGGTGGCGTCGGCGCAGATGCGCCGGATCCCCGGGGTGCTCTCCTTCGACCTGGGCGGCGCCGAGCGGGTCGCCCGTTTCCTGGACGCCTCCCGGCTGGTCGGCGCCGCCACCTCGTTCGGTGGCCTGCACACCACGGCCGACCGGCGGGCCCAGTGGGGCGACGACACCGCGCCCGGCTTCGTCCGGCTCTCCTGCGGGGTGGAGGACCCGGCCGACCTGGTGGCCGACATCGTGGCCGCCCTGGACGCCGCCGGCCCGGACCGCGCCTGAGACTTCCGAGTGCGTGGTCCGCCGCGCCGGTGCCCTCCGGGCGGTGGTCCGCCGCGCGCTCGGGTCGACGAGTCCGTCGAGCGTGATACCTCGGAGTCATCAAAATTCCTCTGAGGTATCACGCTCGAAAAGAATTCCGCCCCGACCGGGCGACGCCGAGGCGCGCAGCGCAGGGCGGAACCGCTATCGTCATGGCGGCCCCGCGGTGGGGCCTCGACCCCGAGGAGGTGAGTCCGATCCGTCAGTCAGCAGGACCGGCGCTCCCTCCCGAGTCCGGGTCGCGATAGCGGCCCCGGGAGCGCCGACGAGCGTTCCCGGAAGGTTTCCCATGGCATCCGCCACGCACCACCCCGACCGTCCCGCCCTCGTCCGTCGGCTCCGCGCCGCCGGCTGCGTCTTCGCCGAGGACGAGGCCGAGCTGCTCATCGCCGCCGCCGACTCGCCCGTGGCGCTCGCCGCCCTGGCCGACCGCCGGATCGCCGGTGAGCCCCTGGAACATCTGCTCGGCTGGGCCGAGTTCGACGGCCTGCGGGTCGCCGTGGACCCGGGGGTGTTCGTCCCGCGCCGACGTACCGCCCTGCTGGTGCGGGCGGCGGCGCAGCGGGCCGCGCCGGACCCGGCGATGGTCGAGCTCTGCTGCGGCACCGGCGCGGCGACGCTGGCCCTGGCCCCGCTGGTCCGGCCCCGCTGGGCCGCGGCGGTGGACGTCGACCCCGCGGCGGTGGCCTGCGCCCGCCGCAACCTGGCCCCGCTCGGCGTCGAGGTGTACGCCGGCGACCTCTTCGACCCGGTCCCGGTGAGCTGGCGGGGCCGGCTGGACCTGGTGGTGGCCAACGCGCCGTACGTCCCGACCGACGCGGTGGCGCTGCTGCCGCCCGAGGCGCGGCTGCACGAGGCCCCGGTGGCGCTCGACGGCGGGCCGGACGGGCTGGCCGTGCTGCGCCGGGTGGCGGCCGGGGCGGCCCGGTGGCTCGCGCCCGGTGGTCACCTGGTGGTCGAGGCGAGTGTCGGGCAGGCCCCGACGCTCTGCGCGGTGCTCACCGGGCAGGGCCTCACCCCGACCGTGCTGCACGACGACGAGCTGGGAGCCACCGCGGTCGCCGCCCGCCGCGGCCCGGGGTAGCCGCGGAGCGTGGCGGGCCGGCGAACGGGGAACTAGCCTCACGTCAGGCGGTTCGGCGGCGAGAGGTGGCGCGGTGGGCAGCGTGGGTGTCCCGGTGGTGGTGGGCCTCGACAACGGCGGAACCAGCAACAACGCCACCGTGCTGACGCTCGACGGGCGGTTCCTGGTGGACGGGCTGATGGAGACCCCCAGCGACGTCCGCTCCGGTCCGCAGGTGGCCGTCGAGGCGCTGGCCCGGGCGTTCGACGGGGTGTTGGCGCACACCGGGGTGCCGCGTGAGCTGGTCCGCGCGGTCGGGCTGGACACCCCCGGCCCGGCCTCCGCCACCGGCGTGATCTCCTCCCGCGGCTCCACCAACTTCGCCCACCCCGCCTGGCGGGGCTTCGACGTGCGGGGCGCGCTGCAACGGCGGCTCGACCTGCCGGTGGTCTACCACAACGACGGCAACGCGGCGGCACTCTACGCCCACCACGTCCACTTCGGATCCGACGCGATGCGCCGGTCCTCGGTGTCGGCCATCGTCGGCACCGGGTTGGGCGGCGGGGTGGTGGAGGGCGGCCGGGTGGTCACCGGCGCGGCCGGGATGGCCGGCGAGTTCGGCCACGTGCACATCCCGCTCACCGGCCTGCTCGGCCCGGGCCAGGCCGTGCCGACCTGCGCCTGCGGCTTCTCCGGCGACGCGGAGAGCGTCGCCTCGCTGACCGCGATCGAGCGGAACCTGCTGCCGTACTGGCTGCCCCGTCACCCCGGCCATCCGCTCGCCGCCGAGCCGCCGGCCCGGGCCGCGAAGCTGGTCCGGGGGTACGGCGAGCGCGGCGACACCCTGGCCCGGGAGGTCTTCGCCCAGCAGGCGATGGCGCTGGGCCGGCTGTTCACGATCGCGGCGAACTTCACCGACCCGCACGCGTACTTCGTCGGGGGAGGGGTGGTGGAGGCGGCACCGGAGTTCCGGGACTGGTTCCTGGCCACGGTGCGGGAGCACACCGTGCTCCGTGACGAGCAGGCCGAGGTGGCCACCTTCGCCCTGGTGCCCGAGCGGGACATGGCCGGCGCGCGGGGGGTGGCCATCGCGGCGGTGGAGGCGCTGCGGGCCGGGCCCGCTCCCGGGCCGCTGGTGGGCGGTTAGCGCCTCCCGGTCCGCCGGTCAGCGGCGGGGCGGGGATCCGGCGAAGGCGGCCCAGGCGGCGGGTGCGAAGAGCAGGGCGGGGCCGGTCGGGTCCTTGGAGTCGCGTACGGCCACCGTGCCGGGCAGGACGGCCATCTCCACGCAGGCGCCCTCGTCGCCGCTGCGGCTGCTCTTGCGCCACCGCGCCGCGGCCAGGGCCGCGCTGGTCGTCGGTGTCATGGTCCTACCGTCCCTTCAGGAGCTGGTGGAGCTGCTCCCGGCTCGCCGCGGGGGTCAGCGCGACGGTCCGCAGGTGCTCCATGATCTTGGTGCAGGTACGCAGGTCGCCGGGCCGGTCGAGGACCATCTGCCCGGCCACGGTCTCCACCGAGGCGATGATCGGGTCCTCCGGGTCGGCGAACTCCAGGATGTGCAGGGATCCCCGGGTGCCCCGGTGGTAGCCGGCGCGCAGTGGGATGACCTGGACGGTGATGTTGGGCAGCTCGGCCATCTTCAACAGGTGTCGAAGCTGCCCGTCCATCACCGTCCGGTCGCCGACCGGCCGGAGCAGGGCGGCCTCGTCGATGATCGCGTCGAAGATGGGCGGCTGGTCGCCGGTCAGCCGCTGCTGCCGGTCCAACCGCAGGTGCACCCGCTGTTCGACCTGCTCGTCGGTGAGGGTGTGCGGGCCACCGCGCATCACCCCGCGGATGTAGTCGGCGGTCTGGAGCAGGCCGGGCACCACCGAGGGTTCGAAGTTGGCGATCCCGGTCGCCTCCGCCTCCAGCGCGATGAAGTCGATGGTGCGCCGGTCGAGCAGGTACGAGTAGGAGACCCACCAGCCGGGCTTGCGGGCGTCCTTGGCCAGCTCGACCGCCGCGGCCACCTCGTCGGCGCCCACGCCGTAGCAGGTGAGCAGGGCGCGTACGGTCGCCGGGCTGATCAGCGTCTGGGCGTTCTCGTACCGGGAGAGCGTGCTGCGGGTGCTGTTGATCTCGTCGGCGGCGGCCTCGAGGGTGAGGCCGGCGGCCTCCCGGTGGGCGCGCAGGGCGATGCCGAGCCGTCGCGCCCGGGCGGTCTTCGGAGCCATACGTCGATGGTGGCACATGTCCGCGGGAAGGGGTACATGAGAGAACGTCGATGAGAGTTGCATTCATGCGTTCGCACATGTCAATCTGTGAGCACGTCCTCACCGCCGGTTGTCGTGGCGACGGCGGGGGTGAGCGACTGGAGGGGATGGGGTGCGCGGCGATCGGGTTTGTCCCCCGGGCCCGATCGCCGCGTGCCACGCCACCGGGCCGGGAGGGAGCTGCGATGCCGACGGGCAGACGACCGCGCGGTGGGGCCCGATGACCCGCTTCCTGGTGGTGCTGACCGACGTCCGCCCCCTCGCCGGCACCGAACGCAACGAGCGGGCCTGCCCGGAACGACGCCGCCAGGTCGTCGGGGCGAGCAGCCGGGAGGCGGCCGACCGGATAGCCGGCGCCTTCATGGCGCTCGGCATGGTCCGCGCCGGCCGCCAGCGGGTCAAGGTGATCGCCGTCGGCCGGCGCCGCGAGGGTTGACCTCAGAGCATCCGGCGCCGCTTCAGGTACGCCACCAGGTCGTCGTAGACCCCACCCTCGTTGGCGAACATCGCGACGTTGCGGGCGGTCGACAGCCACGGCCGGGTGGAGGGCCGGACCTCCCGCAACGCCCGCTCCAGATCCCGCTGCTCGATCATCCGCACCTCGCCGGTACGCACCGAGTCGGCCATCGCGAACTCGGCGGCCGTCTCGCAGAGGTGGGCCAGGTCCGCGCCGGAGTAGTCCTCGGTCGCCGCGACCACCTTGCGCAGGTCCACGTTGGCGATCGGCCGCTCGCGCAGGTGGTACTGGAGGATCGCCGCGCGGGCCTCGGCGTCCGGTGGCAGCACCAGCACCACCCGGTCCAGCCGGCCCGGCCGGCGCAGTGCCGGGTCCACGTCCCACGGGGTGTTCGTGGCGGCCAGCACGAAGACGCCCTCGTTGCTGCCCTCCATCCCGTCCAGCTCGGCCAGCAACTGGTTGCCGAGCGTCCGCATCGCGCTCGACCCCACCTGGGACCGTTTGTGGCCCAGCGCGTCCACCTCGTCCAGGAAGAGCACGCACGGGGCGTTGCGGCGGGCCGCCTCGAACAGCTCGTGCAGGTTCCGCTCCGAGTTGCCGATCCACATGTCCAGGACGTCCACGATGGACAGCGAGAGGAACTTCGCACCCATCTCGCCGGCCACCGCCCGGGCCAGGAAGGTCTTGCCGCAACCCGGCGGTCCGTACAACATCAGGCCGCCGCGCAGGCTCTTGCCGTACATCCGGCGCAGCTCGGGGTTGCGCAGCGGGCCGAGGAAGGCCAGCTCCAGCCGCTCCTTGACCGCGGTCATCCCGCCCACGTCGGCCAGCCGGATCCCGCTGGACTCCACGTCGTAGACCCGGTCGCCGTCGCCGGCCACCGGCTCCGGCTCGTCGCCGGCCCGGGCGAAGCGCGGCGGGACGACGTCGGCCAGCTCCCGCTCGTACGCCGCCAGCGGGTCCCCGCCGTCGCCGCTGCGGCCGTCGGTCCCACCTCGGCCGGCGGCCCCGGCGCGGTCTGCGTCACCACCGCGGCCGGCTGGGCCGGTCCGGTCCGCGGTGCCGGCGCCGGCCGGTGGGACGGCGGACCCGGTCAACGCCCGCTGCATCAGCGCCCGGGCCGGCTCGTTGCCCGGGTCCCGGGCCAGCGCCTGGCCGATCTGGGCGACCGCCTCGCCCTGCCGGCCGGCGTCGAGGAGCAACCCGGCCAGGTGCAGCCGCAGCGGCAGGTCGTCCGGCTGGCCCTCCACCGCGGCGGTGAGGCTGGCGATGAGGGCATCGGTGCTCATAGGACGAGCAGCGTAGTGCCCCCCGGCGCGACCCGTCCGGCACCGCCCCTGTCGTTACGCTACGTATACAACCCGCTGACCGGTTGCGGGGCATGCGGGTAGTCGCCGGGTATCACCAGCCGGCCCTCGCCACGCACAGTAAGGTCAACCGGGTGAGCGCCCCGGGCGAGCACGGCCAGCCGCAGTCGCGAGCGAAGAGGTGACCCCAGTGACCACCCCAGGCAAGACCCGCGTGGCGATCGTCTTCGGCGGGCGCAGCCCCGAACACGGCATCTCCTGCGTCAGTGCGGGCAGCGTGCTCGCCGCCCTGGACCCGGACGAGTTCGAGGTGGTGCCGGTGGGCATCACCCGGCAGGGCCAGTGGGTCCTGGCCAGCGGCGACCCCGCGCAGCTGGCCATCACCGACCGCAGGCTGCCGGAGATCACCGCCGGCTCCGGCGCGGAGCTGGTGCTGCGCGCCGACCCCACCGCGGCCGGTCTCCTGGTGCTCGACCCCACCCAGGGCCCGCGGGCGCTCGCGGACGTCGACGTGGTCTTCCCCGTGCTGCACGGCGCGTACGGCGAGGACGGCACCATCCAGGGCATGCTGGAGATGGCCGACATCCCGTACGTCGGGGCGAACGTCTTCGCCTCCGCCGCGGCCATGGACAAGGAGTTCACCAAGAAGCTCTGCGCCGCCGAGGGGATCCCGGTCGGGCCGTACGTGGTGCTGCGCAACGGGATGACCATGACCGAGGCGGACAAGGAGCGCCTCGGCCTGCCGGTCTTCGTCAAGCCGTCCCGGGCCGGTTCCTCCTTCGGCATCACCAAGGTCGACGACTGGGCGCAGCTCGACGCGGCCGTCGCCACCGCCCGCGAGATCGACACCAAGGTGCTGGTCGAGGGCGCGATCGTCGGCCGGGAGATCGAGTGCGGCGTGCTGGAGGGCGAGGCGGGCGGCGCCCCCGAGGCGTCCGTGCTGGCCGAGGTCCGGGTCGTCTCCGGCCACGACTGGTACGACTTCGAGGCGAAGTACATCGACGACGCCTGCGAGTACGACATCCCGGCCGGCCTGCCCGACGACGTCACCCGCCGGGTACGGGAGTACGCCACCCGCGCCTTCACCGCGCTGGACTGCTCCGGGCTGGCCCGGGCCGACTTCTTCGTCACCCCGGAGCTGGAGATCTACCTCAACGAGATCAACACCATGCCGGGCTTCACGCCGACGTCGATGTTCCCGCGGATGTGGGCCGCCTCCGGCCTGGAGTACCCGAAGCTGGTCAACCGGCTGATCCGCACCGCCCTGCGCCGCGCCGGCCGCTGAGCCGGCGCGGGTCAGCCGGTGCAGCCGGAGGGGACCGCCTTCGCCGAGGGCACCGAGGCCACGATCGCCTCGGCGATCGGCGCGGACCACTGGAGCGCCCCGTCGTAGGCGCGCGGCACGGTGACGGTCACCGGCACCTCCCGGTCGACGGTGGTGAGCGCGGTCGGGCCGTCCTTGACCTCCACCGGGTGCCAGCAGACCCCGTTGACCCGCCAGACCTCGTCGGTGGACGGGAACTGCGGCTGCGCACCGCCACAGGCCACCGTGAGCGCGGGATCGCCGTACGCGGCGTTCTGCTCCGGGCCGGCGGTGACCGGCCGCTGGGCCAGGTCGCGGACGGTGTCCGGCAACTGGGAGACCAGCGCGCGGCAGACCACGCCCTGGCGGGCCGCCAGCGCCGGGGCCGGCATCTCCACCGGCCCGGTCGCCTGGGCGCGGGCCGTGCTGGTGGCCGGCGCCGGCGCGGCGGCCGGCTCCGGCGGGGAGAGCCTAGCCAGGACCAGCGCTCCGACCAGGGCGGTCACCGGCACGGCGACCAGGGTGGCGATCAGCGCCGCCCGGCGGGTCGACCGGTCGGCGACCGGGGCGGCCGCCGGGGTCGCCGTGAGGTCGATCACGGTGTCGTCGTCCGGCCGGGGCCGGTCGTCCACCGCGCGGGAGGAAGTGATCTCGTCCACTTAGAGGCGCACCACCGAACACGTGAGGGTGCGGGTGATGCCGGGCACCATCTGCACCTTGCTGACGATGAGTTTGCCGAGCTCGTCGACCGTGTTGGCCTCGGTCAGCACGACCACGTCGTACGGCCCGGTGACGGCGTCGACGCGGACCACGCCGGCGATGTCCGCGATCCGACCGGCCACGTCACGCGCGCGCCCGACCTCGGTCTGGATGAGGATGTACGCCTGTACCACGACTCGACCTCCGTCCGCCGCCGCTCGAGGGCGGCCCGAAGGGTGAAACTACCTTACGGAGCAGGCGTGACCCCGATCGGTGGTCACGGAGAAGCGGTGAGCGAGCAGGGCGAGGGAGCAGGATGAGCGTGACCGGTGTCGGGGAGTTCGGACTGATCGGGCGGGTCACCGCCCGACTGTCGTACGGGCCGACCTGCCTGCTCGGGCCCGGTGACGACGCGGCGCTGGTCACCGCGCCCGACGGGCGGGTCGCCGCGTCCACGGACGTGCTGGTCGAGGGGCGGCACTTCCGGCGGGACTGGTCCAGCGCGCGGGACGTCGGGCACCGGGCGGCGGCGGCGAACCTCGCCGACATCGCCGCCATGGGAGCCGCGCCCACCGCCCTGCTGGTCGCCCTCTGCGCGCCGCCCGACCTGCCCGCCAGCTGGGCCGAGGAGCTGGCCGACGGGCTGGGCGCCGAGGCCGCCTCGATCGGGGCGAGCGTGGTCGGCGGGGACATGTCGGCCAGCCCGACGCTCACCGTCGCCGTGACCGCCCTGGGCGACCTGGCCGGCCGGGCCCCCGTGCTGCGCTCCGGCGCCCGCCCCGGGGACGTGCTGGCGCTCTCCGGGCGGACCGGCTGGGCGGCGGCCGGCTACACCGTGCTGTCCCGCGGTTTCCGGACACCGAAGCTGCTGGTCGAGGCGTACCGCCGGCCGCAGGTGCCGTACCGGGCCGGACCGGAGGCCGCCGCCGCCGGGGCGACCTCGATGATCGACGTCTCGGACGGGCTCCTCGCCGACCTCGGGCACGTGGCCCGGGCCAGCGGGGTCGCCGTCGACGTCCGGCGGGACGCCTTCGAGGTGCCCCGCCAGATGGGGGACGCGGCGCAGGCGCTCGGCGTCGACCCGTACACCTGGATCCTGACCGGTGGCGACGACCACGCGCTGGCCGCGACCTTCCCGGCCGGGACGGAGCTGCCCCCGGGGTGGCGACCGGTCGGCGCGGTGACCGACGGCGAGGGCGTCACCGTGGACGGGCGCGCCTGGGACGGCCCGGCCGGCTGGGACCACTTCCGCTGAACCGCTCTCAGCCGGCCGGGAACGCCCCGTCCGGACGGGCCCCGAGCAGCGCCTCGCCCGCCCCGGTGCGCCGGTAGTAGACCAGCAGGCCGTCCCGGAACCGGGTCACCATGCCGGCCCGCAGCAGCACCCCCAGGTGGTACGAGACGGTCGCCGGCGCCAGGGTGTGCCGGCGACTCAGCTCGCCGGTCGACCGGGGCGTCCCGAGATCGGCCAGCAGCGCCGCCCGACTGCGTCCGACCAGTCCGGGCGTCGCCGGCCGGGGCGCCGCGGGCGACGGGGTGCCCTGGGCGGGGTACATCAGCACCCCGGCGCGGGGCCGGGCGAACTGCTTGAAGAAGAGCGGCCAGCCGAGCACCGTCGGGACCAGCACCAACCGGCCGCCGGTGAACGACAGGTCGACGTAGCCGGGCCGGTCGACCCGCAGCCGCCCGTCGTCCCAGCGCACGTCGGGGTGCATCGAATCCAGCAGCGCGCCCACGCCGCGCCGGCCAGCCAGCTCGCAGCGCCGGGAGATGTCGTTCTCCAGCACCGTCTCCAGGGCCGTCCAGTCGTCGGCGAGGGTGGCGCGCCAGAACCGCCAGAGGCCGTTGGCCGCCCGGGCGCCGAAGGTGCCGGCCTCGATCGCGTCCCGCACCTGCGGAGGCGGTGGTGTCGCGCCGAACACCTCCTGAAGTTGCCGGGCGACCTCGTCCGGGTCGGTCGCCGCGAGCGCCTCCAACTGGTGGCGCAGCGCCTGCTTCGGCTGGGCGGGGTCGTACTCGGGGGTCAACAGGTCCGGGAAGCCCTGCGAGCCGCGACCGGGCAGGACCGCGGAGACGAGCGCCACGTCGGGATGGCGCAGGGCGGCCGCGGCGCGGGGGCCGGTGGGCCCGGCGCTGGGGTGGGGACGGTCCACGGCCGCGTACCGGAGCCACTCGATCGCCTCGAAGGCCGGCGAGGCGTGCATCTGTACGCCGGCCAGCGTGGCCGCATCCAGTGCAACGTTGAACATGAATGACGATGATAAATGTGTCGCACCCTTCGCGGTGACCTGGATCCGACCGGACGCGAGCGACCCCGGTCACTTTTCCCGGGGGTTTTCGAGCCGGTTCGAATCGCTGGTCCGGTGTCCGACCGCCTCCCTAGCGTCCTCCTCGTCGCCCGGCGCACCGGGCGTCGGAGTTCCGTACGGCGGCGCCCTTCCCGGTGGCCGCCGACGGTCGAGCGAGGAGAGGTACCACCATGCGCATCAGCAGACGGGGGCTCGGCGCGGTCATCTGTGCGGCCCTCAGCACACTCCTGATCGGCGCCGGGGCCGTGCCGGCCTCGGCCGGATCCGGCACCGGCCGGGGCGACGTCCGGCCTGGGCAGGTCACCCCCATGTACCTGGACGGGGGCTCGTTCCTGGAGATCGACACCGCCGGGGCCCTGTGGGAGTGGTCGGACAGTAGCTCCGGCTTCTACCGCACCCTGAAGGGCAACGGCTGGGGCAACAGCCGGCGGATCACCTCGCTGGGCCTCTGGCAGGGCGTCTGCAAGGACTTCCTCGAGGTCAAGGGGGACGAACTGGTCGAGTGGATGGACTGCGGTTCCGGCTACCAGCGCTCCCACGTCATGTGGGGCTGGTCGAACGCCCGGCTCGTCACCGGCATCGACAACGACACCTTCATGGAGATCAAGACCGACGGGACGCTCTGGCAGTGGACCTGGAACGGCTCCGCGTTCGTCGGCGCGCTGAAGGGCAACGGCTGGGGCAACACCCGGATCATCAGCGGCATCGGCAGGACCTCGGACGGTTGCACCATGTTCCTCGAGGTCAAGGGGGACGAGTTGCGGCGCTGGGCCGACTGCGGCCACGGCTTCAACGTCGAACACGTCATGTGGGGCTGGTCGAACGCCCGGCTGATGGCCTCGGTCTCCGGGCCGACCACCGTCGAGAACGACGACGTCTTCGTCGAGGTCAAGACGGACGGATCGCTGTGGCGGTGGAGTGGGGTCAACGCCACCTACCGCGGTGAGCCGGCCGGGAACGGGTGGGGCAACGCCCGCCTGCTCGGCTGACTCCGACCGTGGCCCCCGCCGGACCACCACCGGCGGGGGCCACGCCGTACCGGCGCGGCGAGGCGCCGGACACCGTCCGGGGCACCACCGTCGGTAAGCGGTCACCCCGGTCGTACCCTTTACCGGTGAACGAGATCAAGATCCGCGTCCACCCCTTCGACGCGCCCGAGTCGCAGGCGCTGATCCGGGCCACCCTGGCCGACCTGGGCGAGCGGTACGGCGGCACCGGCGACGAGACCCCCGTCGATCCGGCGGAGTTCGCCCCGCCGAACGGCGAGTTCCTGGTCGCCTACCTCGACGGCGAGCCGGTCGCCTGCGGCGGCTGGCGCAGCCACGGCGGCTCGGACGACGCCGCAGAGCTGAAGCGGATGTACACCGCGCCGGCGGCCCGCGGCCGGGGCATCGCCCGGGCGTTGCTCGCCGCGGTCGAGCGCTCGGCCCGCGAGTCCGGCCGCAAGCGGGTCATCCTGGAGACCGGTGACAAGCAGCCCGAGGCGATCGCGCTTTACACCTCGGCCGGGTACGAGCCGATCCCGAACTTCGGCTACTACAAGGACGAGCCGGGCTGTCTCTCCTACGGCCGCGTCCTCTGACCACGGCCCGCATCCCGGGCCGGCGGACCGGGGTGCGGGCACGACGACAGCCGGCGGGCCCGAGGGGCCCGCCGGCTGCGACGATGATCAGGCTGTGGCGCTACCGCGTCAGGCGCGGGTGACCTTGCCGGCCTTGATGCACGAGGTGCAGACCTGCAACTTCTTGGTGTTGCCGCCACCGGCCGGGGTACGCACCGACTGGATGTTCGGGTTCCAGCGGCGGTTGGTCCGCCGGTGCGAGTGGGACACGTTGTGGCCGAAGCCCGGTCCCTTGCCACAGACGTCGCACACGCTAGCCACGGGATACTCCTGGGATTGATACGTTCATGAGGTCGCCGGCAGGCGCTGCCCGGGCAACCTGGTCAGGTTACCCGATGACCCCTGCGCCCGGCCAACCGGCCTGGTGGAGGCCGGCACTGTGGGCGCGGTCACGCGCCCGTCCGGTCACCTGGGCGACCGGTGCCCCGTCCCTGCATCGAGGTCGTACGAAGGGACGCAGACCATGAGGATAGTGCTCGCCGGAGCCTCCGGCACGATCGGGACCCCGCTGGTCCGCCGGCTCGTCGACGCCGGCCACCAGGTGGTCGGCATCACCCGTACCGAGGCGAACGCCGCCCGGCTGGCGGGCGCCGGCGTTCGACCGGTGGTCGCCGACGTGCTCGACCGGGACCGGCTGCTCGCCGCGGTCGACGACCTGCGCGCCGACGCGGTGGTGCACGAGCTGACGGCGCTGCGCCGACCGCCGGTGCGGCACGCCGACATGACCGCCACGAACGTCCTGCGTACCACCGGCACGGCGAACCTGCTGGCGGTGGCCCGGGCGGTCGGCGCGCAGCGGTTCGTCGTCCAGTCGATGGTCCTCGGCTACGGCTACCGGGACCACGGGGACCGGACGCTGACCGAGGACGACCCGTTCGGCGGGCCGGAACCGGGCGCCGCCGGGCGGCACCTGGCCGCCATGCGCTCCGCCGAGGAGCAGGTGTGCGGCGCCACCGACCTGGCCGGTGTCGCGCTGCGCTACGGCCTGTTCTACGGCGCCGACCCGAGCACCCGGGCGATCGCCGGCATGCTGCGCCGGCGCCGGTTCCCGGTGCCCCGCTCGGGTGGCGGGCTGGTCAACCTGGTCCTGATCGACGACGCGGCGGCGGCCACCGTGGCGGCGCTGGAACGGGGGCGGCCCGGTGCGGCGTACAACGTGGTGGACGGGGCGCCGGTGCGCTGGGGCGACTGGCTGGACGAGATGGCCGCCGTCATCGGCGCGCCCCGGCCGCCCCGGGTTCCGGGCGGGCTGCTGCGCGTCGTCCCGTACGCCCACCGGATGCTCAGCACCTCGATGCGGGTCGACAACGCCCGGGCCCGGGAGGAGCTGGGGTGGCGGCCGACGGCCCCGGACCACCGGGCCGGCCTGCGCGGGTTGGCCGGGGTGCTGCGCTGAGTGGCGGTCGCCGGCCGCCCGACGGGCCGGCGGTCGCCGGCCGGGTGGTGACACGCCGGTGCCGTTGCGGGCGACCCCGGCGGCTGTCGGTGCGCGCCAGTAGGCTTCTCGCCGTGCTGGAGACCCTCGACGCCGCCGCGGTGCGCCGCTGGTGCGCGAGCGGGCTGGCCGCGTTGCGCCGCCACCAGGGAGAGATCGACGACCTGAACGTCTATCCGGTGCCCGACGGGGACACCGGCACCAACCTGGTGCTCACCCTCAACTCCGCCCAGCAGGCCCTGGCGATGGACCTGGACACCCTCCCCGACGGCGGGAGCACCCCGCACGGCCACGCGCTGCGGCTGATGGCCCGGGGCGCGCTGCTCGGCGCCCGGGGCAACTCCGGGGTGATCCTGTCGCAGATCCTGCGCGGTTTCGCCGACGCGCTCGCCGTCGCCCCGGCGGTGCGGGGCCGCCAGTTGGCCGCCGCGCTGGGCGGCGCCACCACCGCAGCCTACGCGGCGGTCGCCCGGCCGGTCGAGGGCACCCTGCTCAGCGTGGTGGCGGCCGCCGCGCGGGCCGCCGAGCAGACCGACAGCGACGACCTGTGTGTGGTCGCCCGGGCGGCGGCCGGGGCCGCCGCGACCGCGCTGGCGCGTACCCCGGAGCAGTTGCCGGCGCTGGCCCGCGCCGGGGTGGTCGACGCCGGCGGCCGGGGTCTGTGCGTGCTGCTGGACGCGCTGGTCGAGGTGATCACGGGTGAGCTCCCGGAGCGGCCGGAGCCCGCGCCGCCCCGGGTCCGACCGCCCGCCACGGCCGTCCGGGAGACCGGCTCCGACGCGTACGCCTACGAGGTGCAGTTCCTGCTCGACGCCGGCCCGGCGGCGGTGGACCGGCTGCGGGCCGAGCTGGCCGAGCTGGGCGACTCGCTGGTGGTGGTCGGCGACGGCGCCTCCGACGGCGGCACCTGGAACGTGCACGTGCACGTCAACGACGTGGGCGCGGCGATCGAGGCGGGGGTGGTCGCCGGCCGGCCGTACCGGATCTCGGTGACCCGCTTCGCCGACCAGCTGGCGGCCCGGCCGGCACCCGGCGCCCGACCGGACGGCCGGGGCGCGGTGGTGGTCGCGCCCGGCAGCGGCATCGCCGAGATCTTCGCCGCGGAGGGCGCGACCGTCGTCCCGGCGAACCCGTCCACCGGTGAGCTGCTGGACGCGGTCCGGGCCACCGGAGCGGCCCGGGTGGTGGTGCTGCCCAACGACCCGAACACCCAGGCCGTGGCGAACGCCGCCGCCCGTGAGGCGCACGCGCTCGGGGTGAAGGTGAGCGTGGTGCCCACCCGTTCGCCGGTGCAGGCCCTGGCGGCCCTCGCCGTCCGCGACCCGGAGCGCCGGTTCGAGGACGACGTGATCGCGATGGCCGAGGCCGCCGGCGCCTGCCGGTACGCGGAGGTCTGCCAGGCCTCGAAGGAGGCGCTGACGGTGGCCGGCCCGTGCCGGCCCGGGGACGTGCTGGCCCTGGTCGAGGGGGAGGTGCACCTGATCGGCGCCGACCTGGTCGACACCTGCGCCGCCCTGCTCGACCGGATGCTGGGTGGCGGTGGCGAGCTGGTGACCCTGCTCTGCGGCGCCGACGCCCCGCAGGGGCTGGCCGACGCCGTACGCGAGCACGTGCAGCGGCGCTGGCCGTTCGTCGAGGTGCAGGCGTACGAGGGTGGGCAGCCGCACTACCCGTTGCTGGTGGGGGTGGAATGACGTCCGAGCCGTCCACGGTGGACACTCCGTTGAAGAAGCTGGTGGGGGAGAAGACCGCCAAGGCCCTGGCGAGCCACCTCGACCTGCACACCGCCGGCGACCTGATCTACCACTTCCCCCGCCGGTACGACGAGCGCGGCGAGCACACCGACATCCGTTCGCTCGACGTCGGCGAGCAGGTGACCGTGCTGGCCCAGGTGCAGCGGACCGCGGTCCGGCCGATGCGCCAGCGGCGTGGCAACCTGCTGGAGGTCACCGTCGGCGACGGCTCCGGCGGGGTGCTGACGCTGACCTTCTTCGGCAACCAGGCGTGGCGGGAACGGGAGCTGCGGCCGGGCCGGTGGGGCCTGTTCGCCGGCAAGGTCACCGAGTTCCGCGGCAAGCGCCAGCTCAACGGCCCGGAGTACGTCCTGCTCGGCGAGGGCGGCGACGGCGAGGCGGCGGCCAACGAGGAGGTCGAGGAGTTCGCCGGCGCGCTGATCCCGGTCTACCCGGCCGCCGCGGCCGTGCCGACCTGGGTGATCGCCCGTTGCGTACGGGTGGTGCTGGACACCTTCACCCCGCCGGAGGATCCGCTGCCGGCGACCGTGCGGGCCAACCGGAACCTGGTGGGCATCGGGGCGGCGCTGCGCGAGATCCACCGGCCGTCGAGCCAGGAGGAGCTGTACCGGGCCCGCCGCCGGCTCAAGTGGGACGAGGCGTTCGCCGTCCAGCTGACCCTGGTGCAGCGCAAGCTCCGGGCCGCCTCGTGGCCGGCGAAGGCGCGCCCGCCGAAGCCGGGTGGTCTGCTCGACGCGTTCGACGCCCGGCTGCCGTACGAGCTGACCGCCGGCCAGCGGGACGTCGCCGTGGAGATCGCCGCCGACCTGGCCGAGCCGCACCCGATGCACCGGCTGCTCCAGGGCGAGGTGGGTAGCGGCAAGACGGTGGTGGCGTTGCGGGCCATGCTCCAGGTGGTCGACGCCGGCGGGCAGGCGGCGCTGCTCGCCCCGACCGAGGTGCTCGCCGCCCAGCACTACCGGGGCGTGCTCGACCTGCTCGGCCCGCTCGCCCGCGCCGGCGAGCTGGGCGCGGCCGACGACGCGACCAGGGTGGAGCTGGTCACCGGCTCACTCGGCGCGGCGGCCCGACGCCGGGCGCTCGCCGAGGTCGCCGAGGGGCGGGCCGGCATCGTGCTGGGCACCCACGCGCTGCTCTACGAGGGCGTCGACTTCGCCGACCTCGGGCTGGTGGTCGTCGACGAGCAGCACCGCTTCGGCGTGGAGCAGCGCGACGCGCTGCGCGCCAAGGCCGACCAGCCGCCGCACGTGCTGGTGATGACCGCGACCCCGATCCCGCGCACCGTCGCCATGACCGTCTACGGCGACCTGGAGACCTCCGTGCTGTCCCAGCTGCCGCAGGGGCGCTCGCCGATCGCCTCGCACGTGGTCCCGGCCGCCGAGAAGCCGGCCTTCCTGGACCGGGCCTGGCGCCGACTGCGCGAGGAGGTGGCCGCCGGGCACCAGGCGTACGTGGTCTGCCCGCGGATCGGCGAGGGTCCGGTCTCGGACGAGGAACCGCCCCGGGAGGACGACAACGGTCGGCGTCCGCCGCTGGCGGTGACCGAGGTGGCGCCGCTGCTCGCCGAGGGGCCGCTGCACGGGCTGCGGATCGGGGTGCTGCACGGCCGGTTGCCGGCCGACGAGAAGGACGCGGTGATGCGCTCCTTCGCCGACGGCGGGATCGACGTGCTGGTGGCGACCACCGTGGTCGAGGTCGGGGTGAACGTGCCCAACGCCACCGTGATGATCGTGCTGGACGCCGACCGGTTCGGGGTGTCGCAGCTGCACCAGCTCCGCGGCCGGGTCGGCCGGGGCAGCGCGGCGGGCCTCTGCCTGCTGGTCAGCGAGGCGGCCGAGGGTTCGTCGGCGCGGGTGCGCCTGGACGCGGTGGCGTCCACCACGGACGGCTTCAAGCTGGCCGAGCTCGACCTGGAGCAGCGGCGCGAGGGTGACGTGCTGGGCGCGACCCAGTCCGGTCGCCGGTCCCACCTGCGGCTGCTGTCGCTGCTGCGGGACACCGACCTGATCCGGGACGCCCGGGCCGAGGCGGTGGTGCTGGTCGAGGAGGATCCCGACCTGTCCCGTCATCCGGCGCTGGCCGCCTCGGTGGCCGCCCTGGTCGACGAGGAACGCGCGGAATACCTGGAAAAGGGCTGACCGGCTCGGACCCGACGGCCACCGTCGTGGCCCCCTGCAGCGGGCCGCCGGGCCGCCGGGCCGCCCGGCCACCCGGCCGACGGGCACGGGCCCGGCCGACATTCGCCCCCGCTCGACGCGCAACCGGTGGGCTGGGCGGGCAGTCGCCGCGGACCGGGCGCGCTGGCGGGCATGACTTTTTCGAGCGTGATGACTCTGAGGAATATTTATACCTGAGAGTCATCACGCTCGTCGCCGCATCAGCACTCCGCCTGGGACACACCCGGACGAGGTGCAGGCGCGCACCCGGCGTATCGCAGGCGCACACCGGCGGAACGCAGGCGCGCACCCCGGGGAGACGCAGGCGCAGATCCGGGCTGGACCCTGGCGACTCTCGTCGGCGCTGGCAGGCGCACAGGCAGCGGCGTTCTCGAGTGGGGGGCAGGTGGGGCCGCCCCGGCGGGTAGGGGTGCCCCGGGCGGAGGGCGCAGACGGCGAGGGCGCAGACGGCGAGGGCGCGCCGACCAGACGGTCGGCGCGCCCTCGGGCGTCGTGCGGTGGATCAGGCGGTGAAGCGGACCTTGCGGCGGCGGGCCACCACGAAGAGCGCCACACCGGCGGCGAGCAGCACCGCGGCGCCGGCCACGATGGCGCCGGTCGCGGCACCGGTCAGCGGCAGGGTCGGGCCGTCCTCGTTGCCGCCGCCCGCGCCGGGGGCGCAGTCGGCCGGCTTCTCCCACGCCACGGCGTCGGCCGGGTTGGGCTTCTCGCCGGGGAAGCTCGGGGTGACGGTCAGACCCTCGTACGCCTCGAAGACGACCTCGGTCTTCTTGCCCGGCACCAGCTTGAGCTCCTTGGTGGTGCCCTTGTCGGTGGTGAAGACGATGGTGGCGGTCACCCCGTCGGCCGGGTTGTCGGCGGTGACGGCCAGCGCGTCACAGGCGAAGATGATCTCGAAGACCGGGGCGTTCGGCTCCTCGGGCACCAGCGGGCCGGTCGGCTCGCTCGGCTGCGGGGTGGGGGCCGGCGAGGTCGGGGCCGGGGTGGTCGGCGCCGGGCTGCTCGGGGCCGGGCTGCTGGGCTCCTCGCTCGGCGAGGTGCTCGGCTCCGGGCTGGTGGTCTCCTCCGGCGTGCTCGGGCTCGGGGTGACCTCGGGGCTCTGCGACGGCTCCGGGCTCTGAGTCGGCTCCGGGCTGCTCGGCTCCGGGGTGGGGGTGCTGGTCGGCGCGCAGTCTCCGGAGAGGACGGCGGTCTGCGTCACGGTGTTGGTGATGCGCCGGTCGCCGCGCCACCACTCGGCGCTGATCTTCAGCTCGGCCTTCTCGCCGGCCTTGACGACCTGCTGGCCCTTCAGTTCGCCGTCGGGGGCCTTGGGCAGGTCGGTGCCGACCGCGATGCCGACGATCTCGGTGGCGGACGGCGTCCACACCTCGGTGATCTTGCCGGCGATGTCCCGCTCGCTGTTCTGCACGGTCCACTGGACCTCGTAGTCGCCCGACTCCAGCTTGCAGCCGGTGCCGGAGACGATCGAGTGGTGCGCGCTGGCGGGGGCGGCGACGGCGGTCGCGGCGGCCAGGCCGACCAGGGTCGCGCCGATGAGGGCGAGCGGTCGCCGCGGCGACAGCTTCGGACGGATCACGGGTACTCCTGGGGTGAAGGGCTTCGGGTGGCGTGGGCTGAGGCCGACGGTCGCCTGCGGGGAGTGTTGCGGCCCGCGGCGGCGCCTCGCCGACGCCGCGTGCCGGCGGACCTCCCCGCCGACACCCGGCAGACCCTAGCGAGAACGCTCTTCACGTCACAGCGCTCAGCGGCCACTAAGGATGATGATGCGAATTCGTGATCATTGATAGGCGTTGCGTCACCTGAACCTCCCCTTGGGCATACGCACCGTGTTTGTCGGTTCGGGCCGTACGTCGCGTAGCGTCACGGGTGTGAGTGAGCACCTCGACCGGGCCGGCCGACCGGCCCAGACGGTCCCGGCCGGCGGGAGGGGCGCGTGACCCGGATCGTGGCCGGCACGCACGGCGGCCGCCGGATCGCCGCGCCGCCGGGCGCCGGCACCCGGCCCACCTCCGACCGGGTCCGGGAGGCCTTGTTCAGCGCCGTGCAGACCGAGGTGGACCTGGTGGGCGCCCGCTTCGCCGACCTGTACGCCGGCTCCGGCGCGGTCGGGCTGGAGGCGCTCTCCCGGGGTGCCGAGCACGTCCTGCTGGTGGAGTCCGACGCGCGGGCGGCCCGGGTGATCCGGGAGAACGTGGCGGCCCTGCGGGCCGTGCCGGCCGCCCGGCTGGTCACCGGGAAGGTGGCCACCGTGCTGGCGGCAGGTCCGGGCGGTGAGCCCTACGACGTGGTCTTCGCCGACCCGCCGTACGCGGTCGCCGACGACGAGATCACCGCGGTGCTGACCGCGCTGGTCGAGCGGGAGTGGCTGGCCCCGGACGCCCTCGTGGTGGTGGAGCGGTCCAGTCGTACCGGGCCGGTCGACTGGGTGCAGGGGCTCACTGCCGAGCGCAGCCGCCGCTACGGCGAGACCACCCTTTGGTACGGTCGCCGATCATGAGACGTGCGGTGTGCCCCGGCTCCTTCGACCCGGTCACCAACGGACACCTCGACATCATCGGGCGGGCCAGCCGGCTGTTCGACGAGGTGATCGTGGGCGTGCTGGTCAACCAGTCGAAGAGCGGCCTGTTCACGGTCGAGGAGCGGATCGAGATGCTCCGCGAGGTGACCGCGTCGTACGACAACGTCCGGGTGGAGTCGTTCCGCGGGCTGCTGGTCGACTTCTGCCGGGCCCAGCGTGCCAGCGTGCTGATCAAGGGGCTGCGCGCCGTCAGCGACTTCGACTACGAGTTGCAGATGGCCCAGATGAACATCGGCCTGGCCGGCGTGGAGACCCTCTTCATGCCGACCAACCCGCTCTACTCGTTCCTCTCCTCCAGCCTGGTCAAGGACGTGGCCAAGTGGGGCGGCGACATCTCGGCGCACGTGCCGGACGTGGTCCGGGAGGCGCTCCAGTCCCGCCTCGGCCCGCAGCCGCGCGCCTGATCACGACCACCGTCAGCCGGCCCGACCCGGCCCGCTGCCGACGAGACACGGCGCGCCGGGCCGGCCGCGTGGCTCTCCCGTCGCCCGTGCAGGACATGATTGACGCAAGCGGGAACCCGGCCGCAGCCCGCATCATGTAGGTCGGCCGACGAACGACAGGAGTGAGGTACCGGTGGACCCGCTCGATCGCATCGACGAACTGATCGCCATGGTGGAGCAGGCGCGCTCCGTCCCGATGTCCCGGAACAACTGCATGGTCGACCGGGGCGAGATGATCGCGGCCCTCGACGAGCTGCGCGCCGAGCTCCCCGCCGACCTTCGCCGGGCGGCCGCGCTGCTGGAGGAGCGGGACAAGATCATGGACGCCGGCAAGCGCGAGGCGGACCGGATCATCAGCGAGGGTGAGGCGGAACACGCCCGGCTGGTCTCGGTGAACGAGATCACGGTCTCGGCCGAGCACGAGGGCGCCCGGATCGTGGCCGAGGCCCGGGCCGAGGCGCAGCGCCTCCGCGAGGAGGTGGACGACTACGTCGACACCGCGCTGGCGAACTTCGAGCAGTTCCTCACCCGGGCGCTTGCCTCGATAGAGCGTGGCCGGGACAAGATGCACGCGCTGCGGGAGATCGGCACCTTCGGTGGGGACGAGGCGGAACGCCCGCTGCCGTTCTGATCCGGTCCGCGCCCCGTCCGTGACCCGGGACGCCGGTGCGGTGCGGCAGCGCAGAGACCAACGGAGTGGAGAGAAGATGACCGACCGCCCGTCGACCGCCGAGTCGAACCGCACCCTCGCCCTGCTCTGCGCGTTCACCTCGCTCCTCATCGCGCTGGCCGCCCTCACCCTCGGCGGCGCGGTGGGTTGGGTGGTGCAGGGCCTGCTCGTCGCCTTCCTGGTGGCGTGCGCCGCCCTGGTCGGTGCGAACCTCGCCCGCCGGCGCCCCTCCGGGCGGTGACCGGGGCGGTCGGTCCCGAGCGGCCGGGCGGTCCCCGTCGCGGCGGTGCGTCCCGGTGGGCGCGCTACCCTTGCCGGCGGTACGCGTGTCGCCGGCCACCGCCGGCAGCCGCCCGCCGGGGAGGACCGACGCCCCCGGTTCGACGGTTCGCGTCCCTTCCAGGTAACCTTTTTCGTCGGCCTCTACCGGCCGGAGTCTAACTATGCCCAAGCACTCGCCTTCATCACTCGACCCCAGGGCGCCGCTGGTCCTCGACACGAGGGACCTGCCGCGTCGCCCTGGTGCGTTGCGTACCGTCAAGCGGGTCGTGCCGGCACCGGCGGACCTCGGCGTGGAGATGATCAGCGTGCCGGAGGGCGCGGACCTCGACCTCGACCTGAGGTTGGAGTCGGTGTCCGAGGGCGTGCTCGTCTCCGGGACCGTCAGCGGTCCCGTCAGGGGCGAGTGCGGGCGCTGCCTGCGCGAGATCGACGACTCGTTGACCGTGAACGTCCAGGAGCTGTACGCGTACGAGAACAGCACCACGGACGAGACGACCGACGAGGACGAGGTGGGCCGGATGCAGGACGATCTGATCGACCTGGAACCGGCGCTGCGGGATGCGGTGGTGCTCACACTGCCGACCAACCCGCTCTGCCGGGAGGACTGCCCAGGTTTGTGCCCCGAGTGCGGGGTGCACTGGGACGATCTGCCGGCCGATCACAGCCACCAGCAGATCGACCCGCGTTGGGCGGGCCTGTCGCAATTGAACCGTACAGAGGAGTAGGAACCGTGGCCGTCCCGAAGCGCAAGATGTCGCGCAGCAACACCCGGTCCCGCCGGGCGAACTGGAAGGCGGCCGTGGTGGCGACCGTGGCCTGCCCGCAGTGCAAGTCGCCGAAGCTGCCGCACGCGGCCTGCTCCGTCTGCGGCACGTACAACGGCCGCCAGGTCCTCGAAGTCTGACCTGGACGCCGAGTGACGCCCCCGACCCCGGGTCGGGTGGCGCGCACGACCGGGCGATCCCCCGGTGCCCCGGCTCCCTCCGACGCCGGCCGGCCTGATCCGGCCGGCGTTGCGGTGGAGCCGGGCACCGCGCGGATCGCCGTCGACCTCCTCGGCGGGGACGATGCTCCCGCCGTCGTGGTTGACGGCGCTCTGCGGGCCATCCGCGTCGACCCGCACCTGCACCTGCTGCTCGTCGGCCCCCACGAGGTGGCCGGCGAGCTGATCGACGCCCTCGACCCGGCGCAACGCGCCCGGGTCACCTCCCGTGCGGTGCGGGTCGCGGTCGGCATGGCCGACCATCCCACCGCGGCCCGTGCGCACAGCACCGTCCGGGCCGCCGTCGCGGCGGTCCACGAGGGCGCCGCGGACGGGCTGGTCTCCGCCGGTTCCACCGGCGCCACCGTCACCGCCGCCGCCCTCGGCCTCGGCCGCTGGCCCGGCGTCCGTCGGCCGGCCCTGGCCGCGTCGCTGCCGACCGCCGCCGGCCGGGTGGTCCTGCTCGACGTGGGCGGTTCCCTGGAGCCCCGGGCCGCCACCCTGGCCCGGCACGCGGTGCTCGGCGCCGCCTACGCCACGGTGGCGCACGCCGTCGAGGCGCCCCGGGTGGGGCTGCTCTCGGTGGGCACCGAGGCGGGCAAGGGCGACCGGGTCCGGCGGCTCGCCGACGGCGTCCTCGCCGCCCAGGCGCTGCCCTGCGGCGGGCACTACGTCGGCCTCGTCGAGGGCTACGACGTCACCCTCGGCGCCCGCGCCGACGTGGTGGTCACCGACGGCTTCACCGGCAACGTGCTGCTCAAGGCCATCGAAGGCGCGTACGCGATGGCGGGTGGCGGGCCGGCCGCCGACACCACCCCCCGGGCCGCCGCCCTGCTCGGCGTCGGCGGGACGGTGGTCGTCTGTCACGGCGCCGCCCGGGCCGACGACGTGGCCTCCGGCATCGCCCTCGCCGCCCATCTGCACCGCCGCGGCGCCGTCGAGCGGGTCGCCGCACTGCTGGCCGGTACGCCACCGGCCGACGCCGACCTCCCCGTAGACACCACCGACACCGAGGTGACAGCACCATGAGCAACGACAAGCGCCGCCGCGCCCCCGTCGCGCACCTGGAGACGGCCTTCGGCGTCTCCCTCGACCCGGAGCTGCTGGAGCGCGCCCTGACCCACCGCTCGTACGCGTACGAGAACGGTGGCCTGCCCACCAACGAGCGGCTGGAGTTCCTCGGCGACTCGGTGCTCGGCGTGGTGATCACCACCGCCCTGTTCTCCAACCACCCGGACCTGCCCGAGGGGCAGCTGGCGAAGCTGCGGGCCAGCGTGGTCAACATGCGGGCGCTGGCCGACGTGGCGCGCGGCCTCGGCCCCGACGGGCTCGGCGCGTACCTGCTGCTCGGCAAGGGCGAGGAGGCCACCGGCGGGCGGGACAAGGCCAGCATCCTCGCCGACACCCTGGAGGCGCTGCTCGGCGCGATCTACCTCCAGTACGGCCTGGACACCGCGGCCATCGTGATCCACCGGCTCTTCGACCCGCTGATGGCCGAGTCGGCCGGGCGGGGCGCGGCCCTGGACTGGAAGACCAGCCTCCAGGAGCTGACCGCGGCGCTCGGGCTGGGCGTGCCGGAGTACCGGATCGAGGGCACCGGCCCGGACCACCTGAAGACCTTCACCGCCTGGGTGGTCGTCGCCGGCAACCGGTACGGCGGCGCGGACGGGCGGAGCAAGAAGGAGGCCGAGCAGCGGGCCGCCGAGTCGGCCTGGCGGGTGCTCACCGAGCAGGCGGACGCCGAGGCGGCAGAGACCACCCCCGCCGGGGCCGAGCCGGCGGACGTCCCGCCCGTGCCGGTGTCCGTGCCCGGCGCCGGGGCGACCGTCGACGAGAGCGACGCCGGCCGTGCCTGAGCTGCCCGAGGTGGAGACCGTCCGGCAGGGGCTTCACCGCTGGGTCACCGGCCGCCGGATCTCCTCGGTGGAGGTACGCCATCCCCGCGCCGTACGCCGGCACCTGCCCGGTGACGCGCACTTCGCCGACGTGCTCTCCGGCCGGACGGTGCAGGACGTCCGGCGCCGGGGGAAGTACCTCTGGCTGCCACTGGACAGCGGCGACGCGCTGGTCGGGCACCTCGGCATGTCCGGCCAGCTGCTGCTGCAACCCGCCGACGCGGCCGACGAGCTGCACCTGCGGGTCCGGTTCCGGTTCGCCGACGACGGGCCGGAGCTGCGCTTCGTCGACCAGCGGACGTTCGGCGGGCTGTCGGTCAGCGAGGGTGGCGCGGAGCTGCCCGACGAGATCGCGCACATCGCCCGGGACCCGATGGACCCGGAGTTCTCCGACGCCGGCTTCGTGGCCGGGCTGCGCCGCCGGCGTACCGAGGTGAAGCGGGCGCTGCTGGACCAGACCCTGATCTCCGGGGTGGGCAACATCTACGCCGACGAGGCGCTGTGGCGGGCGAAGCTGCACGGCGCCCGGCCCACCGACGCGCTGACCGCGCCGGCCGCGTCCCGACTGCTCGGGCACGTCCGGGACGTGCTCGGTGAGGCGATCACCTCCGGCGGCACCAGCTTCGACGCGCTCTACGTCAACGTCAACGGGGAGAGCGGCTACTTCGACCGGTCGCTGAACGCGTACGGGCGGGAGGGGGAGCCGTGCCGGCGGTGCGGGGCGCCGATCCGCCGGGAGGCGTTCATGAACCGGTCGTCGTTCAGCTGCCCGCGCTGCCAGCCCCGACCCCGGGGTGCCCTGAGGGGGTGACCCCGAACCGGCTCGGGGTTGCGGCGGTGTGCTGCGTACCCCGGCCGGGGGACACGCCCGTACCCTTCGCCGGTTCCGGCCCGATCCGCCCGGCCCGGCGGCCCGCGTGGCCCCGGCCGGCGCGCTCGCCGGTTCTCCGGGACGAGCGGGGGACGCACCCGGATGTCCGACTCCGCCCGGATCCCTAGCGTCGGCATGGTCGGCACGGTGCCGACCGTGGTGGAGGTGTGACGGGGCGATGGGCAGACGACCGGTGACGGTGCGGTTGGCGCGGTGGAGCGCGGAGCATCCCTGGCGGGCGATCGCGCTCTGGGTGGTGTTCGTGGCGGTGTGCTTCGTCGGCGGGAACGCCGCGGGGCTGAACGAGGCGACCGACGCCGACCAGGCGATCGGCCAGTCGGGCCGGGCGCAGCTGATCGTCGCCGACGGCGACTTCCACGACCCGGCCGTGGAGAACGTCCTGATCACGGCGCGGGGCGGGACGCTGGACCGGGCCGCCGCGCGGGCCGCCGCCGCCGACGCGACGGCCCGGCTGCGCCAGGTCGACGGGGTGGCCTCGGTGGGTACGCCGGTCCCGTCCCGCGACGGTGCCGCGCTGCTGGTGCCGATCACCATGTCGGGCGACCCGGAGACCGCTTCCGACCGGGTCGGCCCGCTGCGGGACGCCACCGCCTCGGTGCAGGCGGCGCACCCGGCGCTGCGGGTCGAGCAGGTCGGCGGTCCGTCGATCGGCAAGGCCCTGGACGACACGCTGGGCAAGGACTTCAAGCGGGCCGAGCTGCTCAGCCTGCCGGTCACCCTGGCCATCCTGATCGTCGCGTTCGGCGCGCTGATCGCCGCCGGCGTGCCGGTGCTGCTGGCGCTGAGCTCGGTGGCCGCCGCGATGGGCCTGTCCACCCTCGCCTCGCACCTGGTGCCGGCGACCGACACCACCTCCAGCGTGATCCTGCTGATCGGGATGGCGGTCGGGGTCGACTACTCGCTGTTCTACGTCCGCCGGGAGCGCGAGGAACGGGCGAAGGGCCGCGCCGGACTGGACGCCGTGGAGATCGCCGCGGAGACCTCCGGGCACGCCGTGGTGGTCTCCGGCATCGCCGTGATGATCTCGATGGCCGGGCTGCTGCTCGCCAACGACGCGATCTTCTCCTCGCTGGCGGTCGGCTCGATCCTGGTGGTGGCGGTCGCGGTGACCGGTTCGCTCACCGTGCTGCCGGGCCTGCTGGCCAAGCTGGGCCGCTGGGTGGACCGGCCCCGGGTGCCGCTGCTGTGGCGGCTCACCGCGCCGCGTACCGGGTCCTCCGGGCCGCGGTTCTGGCCCGCGGTGCTGCGGCCGGCGCTGCGCGCGCCGCTGGCCACCCTGGTCGTCTCGGTCGGGCTGCTGCTCGCGTTGGCCGCGCCCGCGCTGGGCATGAAGCTGAAGTTCCCCGGGATGGAGGACGTGCCGCGGACCACGCCGGCCATGCAGGCGTACGACCGGCTCACCGCCGCCTTCCCCAGCAACGGCACCAGTCACACCGTCGCCGTGCGAGCGCCCGCCGACCAGGCCGACCGGGTGCACGCGGCGCTGACCGGACTGGCCGCCCGGACCGCCGACGACCCGCTCTTCGCGCCGGCCGAGGGGGACGGCCCGAAGATCCGGGTGTCGGCGGATCGGACGGTCTCGGTGCTGGAGGTCGCCACCCCGTACGCCACCCGCAGCGACGAGGCCACCCGGTCGATGCACGAGCTGCGCGACTCCTTCGTGCCCGCCGCGCTGTCCGGGCTGCCCGGCGCCGAGTACGCCGTCGGCGGCGAGGTGGCCGGCAGCGAGGACTACGCCGCGCACATCCGGGAGAAGCTGCCGATCGTGATGGCGTTCGTGCTGGCGCTGACCTTCCTGGTGATGGCGCTGACCTTCCGCTCGGTGGTGGTGGCGCTCACCTCGATCGTGCTCAACCTGCTCTCCGCCGGCGCCGCGTACGGCCTGCTGGTGCTGATCTTCCAGGGGGATTGGGCCGAGGGGCTGCTCGGGTTCACCTCGATGGGAGCGATCGTCTCCTGGCTGCCGCTGTTCCTGTTCGTGGTGCTCTTCGGGCTCTCGATGGACTACCACGTCTTCGTGGTCAGCCGGATCCGGGAGGGGATCCGGGCCGGCATGTCGAACCGCGACGCCGTGGCGTACGGCATCAGCTCGTCGGCGGGCGTGGTGACCAGCGCGGCGATCGTGATGGTCGGGGTCTTCTCGATCTTCGCGACGCTGAGCACGATCGACTTCAAGCAGCTCGGGATCGGCCTGGCCGCGGCGATCCTGCTGGACGCCACGATCATCCGGGCGGTGGTGCTGCCGTCGCTGATGACCCTGCTCGGCGACGCCAACTGGTGGGCGCCGCGGTTCCTGCGGGCGAAGCCGGCGGCCGGGCCGGCCGAACCGCCGGCCCCGACCCCGGAGCTGGTCGGCGCCCGCTGAGTCACGCCGTCCCGGGGGCTCCTGGTCGACCGACGTCGGTCGACCAGGAGCCCCGCAAACCTGTTCGCCGCTGAGAGGTTGCTGAAGGATTAACTTCCGGGCCGGCTGGGCATCTCGCCCGCCATGGACGAAGAGCTGGAGCCGGGGGCACATCGGCGTGCCCCGGCTGCCCCCGTAGCCCCCCGGAGGACGTCATGAGCGCGGACGTGCAGACCGGAACGGTACGCACCAACGTTCCGGCCCGGTTGGACCGGCTGCCCTGGTCCCGATGGCACTGGATGATCGTCATCGGGCTGGGCACGGTGTGGATCCTCGACGGTCTCGAGGTGACCATCGTCGGTAACCTCTCCGGCAGGCTGGCCGAGCCGGGCAGCGGGCTGAGCATCACCCAGAGCCAGGTCACCGGCCTGGCCGCGGCGCTCTACGTGGCCGGCGCGTGTGTCGGCGCGCTCTTCTTCGGCTGGCTGACCGACCGGTTCGGCCGCAAGAAGCTCTTCCTGCTCACCCTGGGCCTCTACCTGGTCGCCACCGCGATGACCGCGCTCTCCTTCGACACCTGGTGGTTCTTCCTGTTCCGGTTCCTGACCGGCATGGGCATCGGCGGCGAGTACGCGGCGATCAACTCGGCGATCGACGAGCTGATCCCGGCCCGGCACCGCGGCCGGATCGACATCATCATCAACGGCACCTTCTGGCTCGGCGCCGCGATGGGCGCGCTGCTGACCGTCCCGCTGCTCAACGGCCTGCCGACCAACCTCGGCTGGCGGGTGGCGTTCGGGCTGGGCGCGGTGCTGGGCGTGGTGATCCTGCTGGTCCGCCGGCACGTCCCGGAGAGCCCACGGTGGCTGTTCATCCACGGTCGGGCCGACGAGGCGAACCGGTTGGTCGACTCGGTCGAGGCCGAGGTCGAGCGGGAGACCGGCAAGGAGCTGTCCGAGGCCGACAGCTACATCGAGATCCGGCAGCGCAAGAGCACCAACTTCCTGGACATCGCGAAGACCCTGTTCCGGCGTTACCCGAAGCGTGCCGTGCTGGGCTTCTCGCTCTTCATCGGTCAGGCGTTCCTCTACAACGCGATCACCTTCGGCTTCGCCCAGATCCTGCAGACCTTCTTCGACGTCCCGCCGGGCAACAGCGGCTACTACTTCGCGGTGATCGCGGTCGGCAACCTGCTCGGCCCGCTGCTGCTGGGCCGGCTCTTCGACACCGTCGGCCGGGTGCCGATGATCGCCGGGTCGTACATCGTCTCCGGGCTGCTGCTGCTCGGCACCGCCTGGCTGTTCCACTCCGGCGTGCTGAGCGCCACCACGATGACCGCCTGCTGGTGTGTGGTGCTCTTCTTCGCCTCGGCCGGCGCGAGCGCGGCGTACCTGACGGTGAGCGAGATCTTCCCGATGGAGACCCGCGCCATGGCGATCGCGTTCTTCTACGCGATCGGCACGGCGGCCGGTGGCATCACCGGCCCGCTGCTCTTCTCCAAGCTGGTCGGCACCGGCAAGGTCGGCGACACCGTGCTCGCCTTCGTGATCGGCGCCATCGTCATGATCATCGGTGGTCTGGTCGAGCTGGCCCTCGGCGTCAAGGCCGAGGGCAAGTCGCTGGAGGACCTGGCCACCCCGCTCAGCGCCGAGCACGCCGGCATCCCCGGCCAGCGCGGCGCGGGCACGGACGCCCCGGCACCGGCCACCGGCGCCACCACCGGCTGACCCCACCTCCCGCTCCACGACGCCGCCCCCGCCGTCCGCGGGGGCGGCGTCGCGCCGTCCGGGCCCGGTCGGCGGGGCCACGGCGGCGGGCAGGGTCGGTGGAGGTCACGGCGGTGGGCAGGGGCGCCGCCAGGCGTCCAACGTCCGGTTCTTCCGGATCGAGGAGAAGCCGTACCCGACGCTGGTGACGCAGAAGACGCCGGTGGCGCCGGTGAACTCGACGTGGAACACCGGCTTGCCGGCGTCGACGAACGGCAGCAGCTTCGCGCACTGGCGCAGCCGTACGCACTCCTGGTTGACGGCGAAGTCGAAGTCGGGCGCGAGCGCCACCACCTGCGCCACGTCGTCGACCAGCCCGGGGGAGAGGCCCAGCGAGCGGGCCAGGTCGGCTGCCCGGCGGTTGAACACCAACTGGTCGTCGAAGCCGAACGGGAAGCCGGGCCGGTGGGCGTACCCGTCGGCGTCGGCGAACGCCACCGCGCCGAAGCCCTTGCCGCGGCAGAGCCGGAAGCGGTCGGCCAGCACCGGGCGCAGCACGTCCCAGCGGCGCACGTCGAGCCAGTGCCCGCCGCTCCGCCGGGTGGCGGCGCCACGCACCGCCGCCGGGAACCGGGTGGCGTCCGGGTCGCTCCCCGCGTACGACCCGACCGGCACCTGGCAGGCCAGCCGCCGCCCCTGACGCCGCAGCGCGGCGGTCTCGGTCGAGGTGACCCGTACCGGGTCGAGCAGGAACACGTCGGCGTCGACGCCTGTGTCGACCGGCCCGCGCAGCTGCCACTGCCACCGCCAGTACCCGCCCGGCGGGCTCGCCCACGGGGTCGGGGCGCCCGGCGGGACCAGTTCGGCGCGGCAGCCGTACAGCGGGGTGAGGAGCGTCAGCACGACGGCCGCCGGGGCGAGCCGGCGGAACGCCGCGGCCGGCAGCGTCGCCACGGCCCGCACGGCGGACGCTGGCAGCCGGATCCGCATCGGCAGCTCCCGGGTCGCGGGGCGACGCCGCGCCGCCCCTGCGGTCCGTCCACCCCACCTCGGTGGGGCGGACGGACCTTCACCCGGTCAAACGAACGCCGCCCGGTGGCGACGCGCCCGGTCAGCGGGGAGTGGCGAAGTCCTGGGTCCAGTACGGCCCGTTGCTGCGCGCCACGCCGACGCCGATCTCGGTGAAGCCGCAGTTGAGGATGTTCGCCCGGTGCCCGGGGCTGTTCATCCACGCGTCCATCACCGCGGCCGGGGTCTGCTGGTTCCAGGCGACGTTCTCGCCGTACGAGCTCCAGCTGTAACCGGCCCGGTCCAGCCGGTCCCCGGCGTCGCTGCCGTCGCTGCCGTCGTGCGACATGTTCTGGTGGTCGGCCTGGTCCTGGCTGTGCCGCTGGGCGGCCAGGTTGAGCTTGCCGTCCACGCTCAGCGCCTTGCAGCCGGCCTTGGCCCGTTCCTGGTTGACCAGGTCGACGACCTGCTGGAGCTCGGCGCTGAGACCGGCCGCGGTCGTGGTCGCGGTGCTGGTGGCGGCGGCGCTGCTCGGCGCGGTGGTGGTGGGGGCGGCGGTGGCCCTGGTGGTGCTGCGGTCCACGTTGCGCCGCGACGGCGCGGTGGTCCGGCTCGGCGCCGGGGTGGTGGCCCGCGCCCGGGTCGGGGACGGGACCGGACGGCTGGTGGTCGGCGCGACGCTCGGCGCGGCCGACGTCGGTGCCGGGGTCGGCGCCGCGGTCGGAGTGTCGGCGAGCCCCGGCAGCGCGGGGGCCGTGGCCACGGTGTCGTCGGCGGCGCTCCGCTCGGCCGGCTGGTCGCCGCCGGGCAACGCCAGCGCGGCGGCGCCCAGGCTGACCACCAGGGTGGCCGCGGCGGCCGCCCCGCCGACCAGCAACGGACGCCGCAGGCGTCGGCCCTGCCGGTGCCGGCCCTCGGCCGCGGTCTCGGCCGCGCCGGCGCGGGCGTCGATCTCCACCGGGGCCGGCCAGCCGTCGGCCGCGGACGCGTCCGGCGTCCGGTGCCCACCCGCGACCGGCGGAAGGAGGTGGGTCTGCGGGTCCGGTCCGGTCGCCCGGGGTCCCGCCTGCCAGCGTCCGGGCTCCTCGGCCTGCTCGGCCGACCAGTGGCCGGGCTGCTCGGCCCGGTCCGTCGGCCACGGCTCGGCCTGCTCGGCCCGCTCGGCCGGCCACCGGTGCTCCTGGCCGGCCTCCCAGGCGCCGGTCGGCTCCGGCTGCCGCCAGAGCTCGGTCCGCTCCGCCTGCCACGGCTCGGGGCGTTGGGCCCGCCACGGCTCGGCCGGCTCCGGCTGCCCGGTGGTTCCCGGCTGTCCGGCCGGCGCCGCCGGCTCGTCCCCGAACAGGTACGCCGATCGCGGCTCGGGTCGGTCGGTCAGCCAGGACGGCTCGTCCGTCGGCGGTTGCGGGCGCCGGGGAGCTCCGTCGCGGTCGATCGGATCGGTCCAGCCGTGCACGCTGTTCCTCCACGGGGTCGGTTTCGCAGGCCGGAGTGACGCTACGGGTGGCCGCTGAACTGCGGCAACGTGGCTAAGAAAGAGTTAAGGCGAATCGAACTCACCGCGTCACCGTTACCGCAATACCGGGCGTACAGTAAAGGCGTCCGGACAGAGCGTGTCCGAGCCTTGCGGCTGCCCCCGGCAAGTGGACTGGTTGGCGTGGAGATGATCTACGGCCTGCGAGAACTTGACGAAGGAGGGGGTGTCAGCTCAATATGTAGGTGTCGCCACTCGCGCCCGGTCATGCCCGCAATTTGCTGGGATGACCCTCGCGAACCAAGTGGGCGCGCGTTGGCCGGCCTTTCCGGCAGCGCATATCAAGGAGTCAGCATGGCGAAGGCCCTCTACGGCCACGTAGGTGCAGCGCCCGACCGGCGTCTGCTCGACGAGGTCACCCGACTGCGTGCCAGGGTTCAGGCACTGGAGTTCGAGATCACCCGTCTGCGTGCCGACAACGATCGGCTGGCGGCGGCAGCGGCGGAGGCCGACGACCTCCTCCGGCTGGCCGAGCCGGCGCTGACCTGATCTTCGGATGTCGGAAAACTGAATCGCACCACCAAGAAAACGCGCGCCGACACTTTTGTGCCGGCGCGCAGCTCTGTTCCCGGAGCAGTTCGGCCGCACCCAATTCCTGATCTTGTCCGCCGCCCGCTGATCACGCTCCGGGCCGGATTCGGTGATCGGGGCGGACGACCTACCTGATGATCCTGCCTACATCCTGGTGATCCGAACGACGAGTACTCCGGCCACCCCTCGGTGCGGCGGCCGGTCCGTCAGGAATGGTCCTTCCCGCGACGATGGGCGGTGCCGGTCCAGGTGGCCGGTTCGGTGGCCCCCACCGCCCCCGGTGGGCGGGACGGGCGGGTCGCGTGCCGAGGCGGTCCCGACCGCGGGTTAGTCTGCGGGTCAACCCAGGTCCGCGGCTCCGGCGACGGTACGGCGGCCACCGGACGAGGATCGAGAAGGTGCATCTCAAGAGCCTGACGGTGAAGGGCTTCAAGTCCTTCGCCTCCGCGACGACGCTGAAGCTGGAGCCGGGGATCACCTGTGTGGTGGGCCCGAACGGCTCCGGCAAGTCCAACGTCGTCGACGCGATCGCCTGGGTGCTCGGCGAGCAGGGGGCCAAGGCGCTGCGCGGCGGCAAGATGGAGGACGTCATCTTCGCCGGCACCGCCGGGCGGGCACCGCTGGGCCGGGCCGAGGTCACCCTCACCATCGACAACACCGACGGCGCGCTGCCGATCGAGTACACCGAGGTCTCCATCACCCGCCGGATGTTCCGCTCCGGCGAGAGCGAGTACGAGATCAACGGCGACACCTGCCGGTTGCTCGACATCCAGGAGCTGCTCAGCGACTCCGGCATCGGCCGGGAGATGCACATCATCGTCGGCCAGGGGCGGCTGGACGGCATGCTGCACGCCAAGCCGGAGGACCGGCGGGCGTTCATCGAGGAGGCGGCCGGCGTCCTCAAGCACCGCAAGCGCAAGGAGAAGGCGCTGCGGAAGCTCGACGCGATGCAGGTGAACCTCAACCGTCTGACGGACCTCACCGCCGAGCTGCGCCGCCAGCTCAAGCCGCTGGGCCGGCAGGCCGAGGTGGCCCGCCGCGCCGCCGCCATCCAGGCCAACCTGCGTGACGCCCGGCTCCGGTTGCTCGCCGACGACCTGCACACGCTGCGCAGCACGCTGGACAAGGAGATCGCCGACGAGACCGCGTTGCGTGAGCGGCGCGAGCAGATCGAGGCGGAGCACGCCGAGGTGCAGGGCCGCCTCGGCGAGCTGGAGGCGGCGCTGGCCGAGGACGCCCCGCTGCTCGCCGCCGCCCAGGACACCTGGTACAAGCTCTCCGCCCTCGCCGAACGGTTCCGCTCCATCGAGCAGCTGGCCCGCGAGCGGCTGCGCCACCTCAGCAGCGGCGCCGACGACGAGCGCCCCGGCCGGGACCCGGAGCAGTTGGAGGCCGAGTCCCGGCGGGTCCGCGAGCAGGAGGAGGAGCTGCGGGCGGCGCTCACCGACGACCAGATCCGGCTGGCCGAGGCGGTGGAGCACCGGCAGGAGCTGGAACGGCAGCTGGCCGCCGCCGAGCGGGAACTGGTCGCCGCCGCGAAGGCGATCGCCGACCGGCGGGAGGGACTGGCCCGGCTGACCGGCCAGGTGAACTCGGCCCGGGCCCGGACCACCAGCGCCGGTGAGGAGATCGACCGGCTGGCCGCCGCGCACACCGACGCGATGGCCCGGGCCGAGCAGGCCCAGGCCGACCTGGACGCGGTCGCCGAGCAGTCCACCGAGGCGGACCGGGACAACGCCGACCTGGACGCCCGGCACGCCGAGGCGGTCGCCGACCACGAGCGGGCGCAGGCCGCCGTCCGGTCGCTGGCCGACGCCGAGCGGGCCGCCGAGAAGGACGCGGCCACCTGGAAGGCACGGGAGGAGGCGCTCGCCCTCGGCCTGCGTCGCAAGGACGGCGCCGGCGCGCTGCTGGCCCGCGCCGACGACGTGCCCGGGCTGCTGGGCAGTCTCGCCGGCCTGCTGACGGTCGCCCCCGGCCACGAGGCGGCGCTCGCCGCGGCGCTCGGCGGGTTGGCCGACGCGGTCGCCGTCACCGGTGTCGACGAGGCCGTCGAGGCGATGCGGCTGCTCAAGATCTCCGATGCCGGCCGCGCCGGCCTGCTGGTGGGCAGCGCGGCCGGTCCCGGCATGGACGGCCCGGCCGACGCGCTGCGCCCGAAACTGCCCGACGGGGCCCGGTGGGCGCCCGACCTGGTGGAGTGCTCGCCCGAGATCCGGCCCGCGGTGCACCGGGCGTTGCGCGACGTGGCGCTCGTCGACGACCTGGCCGCCGCCGCGGAGCTGGCCGCCGCCAACCCCGAGCTGCGCGCGGTCACCCCGGAGGGCGACGTGGTCGGGGCGTACGCGGCGGCCGGCGGGTCGGCCAAGGCGCCCAGCTTCATCGAGGTGCAGGCCGCCGTCGAGGAGGCCCGGGCCAACCGGCTCGCCGCCGAACGCACCGGCGCGGAGCTACGCGAACAGCTCGTCGACGCCCGCGCCGAGGTGGCCGCCGCGAAGGAGGCCGTGCAGCACGCCGCCGCCGCCAAGCGGGAGGCGGAGAGCCACCGCAACGCGGCCGCCCGCCGCCTGGCCGAGCTGGGCGCCGCCGCCCGCTCCGCCAAGGCGGAGACCGACCGGCTCGGCGAGTCCAGGGCCCGCGCCGAGGCCGCCCGGGAACGCGACCTGCTGACCCTGGCCGAGCTGGAGGAGCGGCTGCGGCTGGCCGAGGACACCCCGATCGACGCGGAGCCCTCCACCGAGGAACGCGACCAGCTCGCCGCGATGGTGCCGCAGGCCCGGCAGAACGAGATGGAGGTCCGGCTCGCGGTGCGTACCGCCGAGGAGCGGGTCTCCTCGATCGCCGGCCGGGCCGACTCGCTGGCCCGGCAGGCAGGCGCCGAACGCGCGGCCCGGGAGCGCGCCGCGGCCCGGCGGGCGGCCCGGGCCCGCGGCGCCGGCATCGCCCGGGCCGTGGCCGGCGGCGCCCGGCAGGCGCTGACCCGGCTGGCCGTCTCCATCGCCCGCGCCGAGGAGCACCGCGACGCCGTGGCGCGCGAGCGGGCCGCGCGGGAGGCCGAGCTGTCGGAGGTACGCGGCGCGGCGAAGCGGCTCGGCGCCGAGCTGGACCGGCTCACCAGCCAGGTGCACCGCGACGAGGTGGCCCGCGCCGAGCAGCGGATGCGGATCGAGCAGTTGGAGGCGAAGGCCGCCGAGGACTTCGGCCTGGACGTGGAGTCGTTGGTCGCCGAGTACGGCCCGCAGCAGCCCGTCCCGCCCACCCAGGCCGACCTGGTGCTGGCCGAGAAGGAGGGCCGGCCGGCGCCCGAGCCGGTCCGCTACGAGCGGCCGGTGCAGGAGAAGCGGGCCGCCAAGGCGGAACGGGAACTGGCCCTGCTCGGCAAGGTCAACCCGCTGGCGCTGGAGGAGTTCGCCGCGCTGGAGGAGCGCTACAAGTTCCTCTCCGAGCAGCTGGAGGACCTCAAGGCCACCCGCCGGGACCTGCTCACCGTGGTCAAGGACGTCGACGAGCGGATCCTGGACGTCTTCGCCAGCGCGTTCGCCGACACCGCGCGGGAGTTCGAGCAGGTCTTCACGGTGCTCTTCCCCGGCGGCGAGGGGCGGTTGATCCTCACCGACCCCGAGGACCTGCTCACCACCGGCGTCGAGGTGGAGGCCCGGCCGCCGGGCAAGAAGATCAAGCGGCTGTCCCTGCTCTCCGGCGGCGAACGCTCGCTGACCGCGGTGGCGATGCTGGTGGCGATCTTCCGGGCCCGGCCCAGCCCGTTCTACATCATGGACGAGGTCGAGGCGGCCCTCGACGACGTCAACCTGGGCAGGTTGATCACGTTGCTGGCACAGTTGCGGGAGAAGAGCCAGCTGATCGTCATCACCCACCAGAAGCGGACCATGGAGATCGCCGACGCGCTCTACGGCGTGACCATGCGCAGCGGCGTGACCCAGGTGATCAGCCAACGGCTCAACCGGGCCGACAACGACGACGACCAGCGGCAGCGCCGCGGCGAGGAGAACGAGTAGTGGCACGGGAACGCGCGACGGCGCTCCTGGTGGACTTCGACGGCGTGCTGCGCCGCTGGGACCCGGCGGTCGCCGCCGGCGTCGAGCGGGAGTACGGGCTCTCCGAGGGGGTCCTCGGCGAGATCGCCATGCAGTGGGGGCGGCTCCAGCCGGTGCTGACCGGCCGGGTCAGCCACGCCGAGTGGGTGGCCAGCGTCGCCGACGCGCTCGCCGAGTCGGTGGGCAGCCCGGAGCGGGCCCGCGCGGCGATCGAGCAGTGGCAGCGCTACCGGGGTGAGATCGACCCCGACGTGCTGGCGCTGGTCCGCGAGGTGCGGGCGGCGGGCGTACGGGTGGGGCTGGGCACCAACGCCACCGACCTGCTCGACGCCGACCTGGCCGCGCTCGGGCTGGTCGGGGAGCTGGACGTGGTGGTCAACTCCTCGGTGATCGGGGTGCACAAGCCGGCCCCGGAGTACTTCCAGGCGGCCTGCGCGGCGTTGGAGACCCCGCCGGCGCGGGTGCTCTGCGTCGACGACCAGGACTGGGTGATCCGGGGCGCCCGGGCGGCCGGGCTGTCGGCGTACCGGTGGAGCGGGCCGGAGGGGCTGCGCTACGTGCGGGCGGCGCTGGCGTACTGACCGGCCCGGCTCCCCAGGTCGGGATCAGTCCCCGGTGACGCCGTCGATCCGCTCGCGGAGCAGGTCGGCGTGGCCGTTGTGCCGGGCGTACTCCTCGATCATGTGCAGGTAGGCCCAGCGCAGGTTCCGGTGCTCGGGCGTGCCGTCGCGGCGCGGCCGGGGGAAGGTGGTGTCCAGGGGGAGCCCGGCGACGGCCTCCCGGGCGGCGGCGACCTCGGCGGCGAAGATCGCGAAGTCGGCCGCGGGGTCGGCGTCGGCGTAGTCGTTCAGGTCGGCGTCCGGGTCCTCGGGATTCTCGTACAGGCCGGGGACGTCCTGGCCGGCGGCGCGGATCCGGAACCACCAGCGCTCCACGGCGGCCATGTGCCGGACCAGGCCGAGCAGGGTCAGCGTGGACGGCTCGACGCTGGGCGTCTTCAGCTGCTCGGCGGTCAGGCCGGCGCACTTGTGCAGCAGGGTCTGCCGGTGCCAGTCGAGCCAGCCCTCCAGCATGATGCGCTCGTCGCCGACGTACGGCTCGGTGGTCCGGGTGATCTCCGGTGCTCTCCAGGTCATGAGGACCATGATCGTCGCCCGGCTCCGGCGGCGCGACCGGGTATCCCGCCCGGGCGGTGTTAAGAAGGGGCCCCTGCTATACCGGATGCGTTAACAGGGGGCCCCTCCTTGCACCTCAGGGGACGACGACGACGGGCCAGCGGCCGGTGCGGACCAGCCGGGTGGCGACCGAGCCGACCAGGCGGTGCCCGGCCTGCTCGGAGGAGCCGACCACGACCAGGTCCGCGCGGGTCTCGTCGGCCGCCCGGCACAGCTCGGCGTACGCGTCGCCACGCCGGCACAGGAAGGTCACCGGCAGGCCCAGCTCCTCGGCCCCGCGCCGGCACTCGGCCCGCAGCTCGGCGGCCAGCTCGTCGTGGGTCTGCTGGACCGCCCCGGCCACCACGCCGGACATGATCCCGGAGTACGGGGCGGGCGAGCTGACGAAGACCACCACCAGGCCGGCGCCCTGTCGGCGGGCCAGCCCGGCCGCGTACGCGGCGGCGCGCAGCGCGGTGCGGGTGCCGTCCGTGCCGACCAGCACCACCCGGGGCCCGTCCGTGCCGCGCTCGAACGGCGACGGACGGGCCTGCGGGCCGTACTGCTCACGCTCGACGGGTGCGCTCATCGCTGATCAGTCCCGGATACCGGTCCGGACCACTGCGGCGCCGGCGCCGGCGGCGACGGTCGACTCCTGCTCGACCTCACCGGCGATCGGGTCGCTGTTGCGCTGCCGCAGCGGGATCTCCTTGATGAAGCAGACCGCGATCAGGGCGATCAGCCCGAACGGGGCGGCGGCCAGGAAGATGTCCCCGGCGCCATGCCCGTACGCGGACTCCACCACGGTCCGGATCGGGGCGGGCAGGGTGTGCACGTCGGGCAGGACCCCGCCGCTGCCGGAGCTGGACGCCTTGATGCCCAGGCCGGCCAACCCCTCGGCGATGTAGTCCTTGACCTTGTGGCCGAGGATCGCGCCGAGCGCGCTGACGCCGATCGCGCCGCCGAGGCTGCGGAAGAAGGCCACCACCGAGCTGGCCGCGCCGAGCTCGTGCGCGCTCACCGTGTTCTGCACGGCGAGCACCAGGTTCTGCATGGTCATGCCGAGCCCGAGGCCGATCAGCGCCATGTAGATGCTCATCAGCCAGTACGGGGTGTCGTAGCGCAGCGTGCCCATCAGCGCGAAGCCGACGGTGAGCAGGGCCGAGCCGAGGACCAGCCACCGCTTCCAGCGGCCGGTGTTGGTGATGATCCGGCCGACCACGGTGGAGGCGATCAGCAGGCCGAGGATCATCGGCAGGGTCATCAGGCCGGACATGGTCGGGCTCTCGCCGCGGCTGATCTGGAAGTACTGGCCGAGGAAGACCGAGGCGCCGAACATGCCGACGCCGACCGCGATGCTGGCGACCACGGCGAGGGTGATGGTGCGGTTGCGGAACAGCCGCGGCGGGATCATCGGCTCGTCGGCCCGGTTCTCGACCCGGATCGACAGGGCGCCGAGGAGCAGGGCGCCGGCCACCATGACGGCGGTCTGCCAGGAGATCCAGTCGTACTTGTCGCCGGCCAGGGTGACCCAGATCAGCAGCAGCGAGACGGCCGCGGTGATCAGGGTGGCGCCCCACCAGTCGATCTTGACCTGGCGCTTGACGACCGGCAGGTGCAGGGTCTTCTGGAGCACGATCAGGGCGGCGATGGCGAACGGCACGCCGACGTAGAAGCACCAGCGCCAGCCGAGCCAGTCGGTGTCGACGATCACGCCGCCGATCAGCGGGCCGCCGATGGTGCCGACGGCCATCACGGCGCCGAGGTAGCCGCTGTAGCGGCCGCGCTCACGCGGGGAGATCATCGTCGCCATGATCACCTGGGCCAGCGCGGTCAGGCCGCCGGCGCCGACGCCCTGGAGCACCCGGCAGGCGATCAGCTGCCCGGTGGACTGGGAGAGGCCGGCCAGCACCGAGCCGAGCACGAAGACCGTGAGGGCGAGCTGGACCAGGAGCTTCTTGCTGCTCAGGTCGGCGAGCTTGCCCCAGATCGGGGTGGTCGCGGTGGTCGCCAGCAGCGTCGAGGTGACCACCCAGGTGTACGCGGACTGGCCGCCCTTGAGCTCGGTGATGATCCGCGGCAGCGCGTTGGAGACGACCGTGGAGGAGAGGATCGCGACGAACATGCCCAGCAGCAGTCCGGAGAGGGCCTCCAGGATCTGCCGGTGGGTCATGTCGACGGCGGTCGCCCGGGTGGGCGCTGTCGCCTGCGTCATCGTGGGGTGCCTCCGGTGGAGTGGGAAAGAGTTGCTTGAGGCAACCGTATGGGTTCGTTGCCTGAAGCAACAACCGGACGTGGCGCAGATCTATTCCGCGTCGCAACCTTCCACAGGTCCGATTCCGCCCGGTCCGGGGCTCAGAGGAAGGCGTCGTTGAACCGGCGCAGCAGCCGACCGAAGTCCTCGATGTCCTCCGGCGACCAGCTCTCCAGCGTCTGCCGGATCTGTCCCAGCCGGGAGGCCCGGGCCGCGTCGAACCGGCGGGTGCCCTCGTCGGTGAGGCTGATCTGCGCGGCCCGCCGGTCAGAGGGGTCCGGCTCCCGCCGGACCAGGCCCAGCGCCTCCAGCGAGTGGATCTGCCGGCTCAACGTGCCCTTGCCGATGCCCAACCGGACCGCCAGGTCGGTCAGCCGGGTCGAGCCGGACCGCCGCAGCCAGAGCAGCAGGCCGTACGCGTTCGGCTCCAGGTTCGGGTGCACCTCCCGGGCGATCTCCCAGGAGATCGCCCGACCCCGGCGCAGCAGCGCCCCCAGCTCGTGCTCCACCGCCCGCAACGGCTCCGGCAGCTGCTCCTCCACGGCACAGAGCGTACGGGGCGACGATCATTCGGTGGCGGTCAGCCGCTGCCGGGCCACCTCCCGCAGGTGCCCGTCGCTGGTGGTGCCCTCGATCACCACCTCGGCGGCCCGGCCGGTGTGCGCCAGGGTGGCGATCGCGTTGCCGAAGTACGGTCCGGCGAGCTTCTTCCAGCGCACCAAGGGGCGGCGCACCCCGGCCGAGCGGGCCAGCGCCCGGGTGGCCGAGGACGGCCCCGGGTTCCAGCCCAGCTTCATCAACGGGCGCATCGCCGCGGGCACCTGGTTGTGGATCGGTGAGCAGGTCAGCTGGTGCACCGGGGTGTGCACCGACGGGTCGGCGAACCGGGCCCGGGCCACGTACGAGTGGTGCACGTCCCCGCCCAGGACGCTGATCGAGGCCGGCGCGGCGTACGCCGGCCCGGCGCCGATCCGGTCCCCGGTCCGGGCCGCGCGGCCGCTGCCGAGCCGGGCGAAGAGCTCGCCCAGGGCGTCGAAGGAGCGCCGGAACGACGCCCAGTGCTCCAGGTCCCAGGCCCGGCGCATCTGCTCGGCCAGCTTCGCCACCCACGGCCGCCCCGAGTCGGCCAGCTTCTCGTTCCACGCCTCCACGTGGTGGATGCCCGGCGGCAGCAGCCAGGGCAGCGACGCGCCGACCACCAGGTGGTCGTAGACGCCGTGCGCCTGGTCCAGGAACCAGGACCACTCGCCCGACGGGAGCATCGCCCGCTGGCCGGGCTCCAGCACCCGGCTGGAGCGGTTGTCCAGCATCACCAGCCGGGTCCGGCCCAGGTCCAGCGCGTAGCTCCACTGGTATTGCACGGCCCGCCAGCGCTCGGTGTCGTGCGCGACGTCGGCCTCGGTGTCGACCCGCTCGCCGAACTCGTGCAGCACCCCGCTGGCGTCCTCGGCGGCGACGACCTTGGCGTACACCGGGTCGGCGGCGATCTCGTCCGGGGAGAGGTTGCCCAGGTGCTGGTAGACCCAGTACGAGGCGAGGCCGCTGCGGATCCGCTCCGGCCACCACGCCTGCCCGCGCATGTCCGCCCGCCACGACTTCGAGGTGTTCCAGTCGTCGATCACCTCGTGGTCGTCGAAGATCATCACGCTCGGCACGGTGGAGAGCAGCCAGCGGATCTCCGGATCCCGCCAGGACTCCAGATAGAGCTTGGTGTACTCGTCGAAGCTCACCACCTGTGTCGCCGGGGCGTCCTTCGGCCGGCGCCGGCGCCGCTTGAGCAGCCGGCGCACCGTGGGCGAGGTCTCGTCGGCGTAGACCTGGTCGCCGAGCAGCACCAGCAGGTCGGGCAGGGCGGCCGGGTCGGGGGCGGCGATCAACCGCCGGGCGTACGCGTCGAGCGCGTCGGGGGGCAGCTTGCGGGCCGTGGCGTGCTGGGTGGTCTCCCGGCAGGAGCCGAAGAGCAGCCGGACCGGCTGGTCGGCGTCGTCGGCGGCCCGGGTCCGGATCACGCTCGGCGGGAAGCCGCCGCCGGGCACCGGCCAGGTGACCTCGTCGTCGACGCGCACCTCGTATTCGGTGGCGCTGTCCGGGGTGAGCCCCTCCACCACCACGATCGCGTAGTGGTGGTCGTACGCGGTGAAGGTCGGCGCGGAGCCGAAGGCCCCGTCGGTCGTGCGGACGGTGACCACGGCGGGCCCGCTGGTCTCCACCCAGACGGTCGCCCGCGTGCCCACCACCCGACGCAGCAGGGGCCCGATGAGCAGGCGGGGACTGGGCACGACGCACCTCCGACGAAGATCTTGTTGATCATCTTCTACCCGGCCGGCGGTTGCGGTACGCCTACCGAACGCGAGCGTACCTGCAGCTCGTTCGCATGCCGAGGCGGTGAGTGGGACGCGGTCGCCGGCATCTGACAGGATTTCGGCATGAAGGAATACCTCCTCGTCGCACTCGCCCTGCTCGGCGTGCTGATCCTCGGCGGCCTCAGCCTCGTGGTGCCGAAGCTGCGCCGGCGTCCCCAGCCGCCGCTGCCGGAGACGGAGGTCGACACCCGGGCCGAGGAGGACCTCGCCGGTCCGCCGGTCGAGGCGGCGGAGTCCGACCTGTCCACCGGCGTGCTGGTCGAGCCCCCGCCGGTCGTCGAGGCCCCGGCCCCCACCATCGAGGTCCCCGAGCCCACCGCCGGCCGGCTGGTCCGGCTGCGCTCCCGGCTGTCCCGCTCGCAGAACGTCTTCGGCAAGGGCCTGCTCGGGCTGCTCAGCCGCGACCACCTCGACGAGGACACCTGGGAGGAGATCGAGGACAGCCTGATCACCGCCGACGTCGGCATCGACTCCACCCGGGAGATCGTCGACCGGCTCCGCGAGCGGACCCGGGTGCTCGGCACCCGCTCGGCCACCGAACTGCGCGCGCTGCTCGCCGCCGAGCTGGTCAACGCCCTCGACCCGGAGCTGGACCGGTCGCTGAAGACCACCGGCACCCAGGGCGTGCCCGCGGTGCTGCTGGTCGTCGGGGTCAACGGCGCCGGCAAGACCACCACCTGCGGCAAGATCGCCCGGGTGCTGATCGCCGACGGCCGTACCGTGCTGCTCGGCGCCGCCGACACCTTCCGCGCCGCCGCCGCCGACCAGCTGGAGACCTGGGGCGGCCGGGTGGGCGCCGAGACCGTCCGCGGCCCCGAGCGCGCCGACCCGGCCAGCGTCGCCTTCGACGCCGTCAAGCGCGGCATCGACACCGGCGTCGACACGGTCCTGATCGACACCGCCGGCCGGCTCCAGAACAAGATCGGCCTGATGGACGAGCTGGGCAAGGTCAAGCGGGTCGTCGAGAAGCACGGCCCGATCGACGAGACGCTGCTGATCCTGGACGCCACCACCGGCCAGAACGGCCTGGAGCAGGCCCGGGTCTTCACCGAGGTGGTCAACGTGACCGGGGTGGTGCTGACCAAGCTCGACGGCACCGCCAAGGGCGGCATCGTGATCGCCGTGCAGCGCAAGCTCGGCATCCCGGTCAAGCTGGTCGGCCTCGGCGAGGGTCCGGACGACCTGGCCCCGTTCGACCCGGCGCAGTTCGTCGACGCGCTGCTCGGCACCGAAGCCGCCTGACCACGTGACCACCGACGATCGCGCCTACCGCGGCTGGCGCGACCCCAACGAGCCGACCCAGCGTCTCGGCAGACCGTACGTGACGGCGCAGGAGATCCCGCTGCACGGCGGGAACGTGAGCACCGTGGTCCGGGTGGGGGACACGGTCCGGCGCAACGCCGGGCCGTGGACCCCCTCGGTGCACGCGCTCCTGCGCCACCTGGAGTACGTCGGCTTCACCGGCGCGCCGCGCGCCCTCGGCATGGACGAGCGCAACCGTGAGGTCCTGTCGTACCTGGAGGGGGAGTGCGGGGAGTACCCGCTCGCCCGGCACTGGGTCACCGACGAGGCCCTGGTCACCGTGGCCACCATGCTGCGGATGTTCCACGACGCGCAGTACGGTTTCGTGCCGCCGCCCGGCGCGGTCTGGCGCTCGTTCGGGCCGCCGCCGCCGGACACCGAGGTGATCTGCCACCACGACGCCGCCCCGCACAACGTGATCTGGCGTCCCGACGGCACCCTTGGCCTGATCGACTTCGACCTCGCCTCGCCCGGCGCCCGGATCTACGACGTGGCGTACGCGGCCTGGACCTGGGTGCCGATCTTCTCCGACCGGGACTCGATCACGCTGGGCTGGAAGCGCCCCGACCGGCCGCGCCGGTTGCGCCTCTTCGCCGACGCCTACGGGTTGATCCCGCGCGACCGGCACCGGCTGATCCGGACCATCCGCAAGCGGATCGTCGACCACGTCGAGGGGATCCGTCGGATGGCCGCGGCCGGTGAGCCGGCGTTCGTCCGGATCGTGCACAAGGGTCACCTCCGTCGCCCGATGCGTGACCTGCGCCTGCTCGACTACGAGCGGCACGCCCTGGAGCACGCCCTGCGCTGACGGGCCCGTCGCGATGCAGGGGCCGTTCCGTACCCGGAACGGCCCCTGCTCCCGTTCCCGCCCAAGATCGGTGTTCTTCACACGTCGGAAACAACGTGTCACGCGCCGGAAATCGAGGGGTGTCGGTGAAGGAAACAGCCGCCGACCAAGCTTCGGCCCAACCGGCGACGGGCGACGCTGCCCCGGAAGCCGCGAAGGAGGACTTCACCTTTAGGAGGCCAGCGTGCCTGAAGCACCGACGATCGACGGCGGCAACACCGTTTGGCTGCTGGTTTCGACCGCTCTCGTGCTGCTCATGACCCCGGGGCTGGCGCTGTTCTACGGCGGCCTGAACCGGTCCAAGGGCGTACTCAACATGATGATGATGAGCTTCTCGGCCATCGGGCTCATCTCTGTTCTGTGGTGGTTCTACGGCTTCAGCGTCGCCTTCGGGACCGACGTCAACGGGTTCTGGGGCGATCCCGGTGCCTACCTGGGCACCAAGACGTTCCTCGCCGAGACCGACCTGTGGGGCGCGACGGCGGAGAACCCCAGCGGCATCGGTGTCCCGCTCTACGTCTTCATGGCGTTCCAGATGGTCTTCGCGGTGATCACCGTCGCGCTGATCAGCGGCGCCATCTCCGACCGGGCCAAGTTCTCCGGCTGGCTGCTCTTCGCCTTCGGCTGGGCCACCCTGGTCTACTTCCCGGTCGCCCACTGGGTGTGGGGCGGCGGCATCATCGGCGCCAAGCTGCACGCGCTGGACTTCGCCGGCGGCACCGCCGTGCACATCAACGCCGGTGCGGCGGCGCTCGGCGTGGCCCTGGTGCTCGGCAAGCGGATCGGCTGGCCCCGCGAGGGCATGAAGCCGCACAACATCCCGCTGGTCGCGCTCGGCGCCGGCCTGCTCTGGTTCGGCTGGTTCGGTTTCAACGCCGGCTCGGAGCTCACCGTCGACTCGGTCGCCGGTCTGGCCTTCCTCAACACCCAGCTGGCCACGGCCGCGGCGGTGCTGGGCTGGCTGGCCGTCGAATGGGTCAAGGACCGCCGGCCCACCATGGTCGGCGCCTCCTCCGGCGCGGTCGCCGGCCTGGTCGCGATCACCCCGGCCTGTGGCTTCATCGCCCCGTGGGCCGCGGTCCTGCTCGGCGTCGTCGCCGGTGTGGTCTGCGCCCTGGCCATCAGCCTGAAGTACAAACTCGGCTACGACGACTCCCTCGACGTGGTCGGCGTGCACTTCGTCGGCGGCTGGATCGGCTCGCTCTGGCTCGGCCTGTTCGCCACCAACTCGGTCAACGCCGCGATCAGCGACGTGGTCGGCGGCTCCGACGGCCTCTTCTACGGCGGCGGGCTGACCCAGCTCGGCCGGCAGGCCCTCGCCGGCCTGATCGTGACCGTCTGGTCCGGCGGGGTGGCCTGGTTGCTCGCCTTCGCGATCCAGAAGACCATCGGCTTCCGGGTCAGCCCCGAGGCCGAGGTCGAGGGGATCGACTACGCCGAGCACGCCGAGAGCGCGTACGACCTGTCGCCGACCACCGGCAGCAGTGGTGGGGCGTTCGCGATGGCCGGGATCAGCCCGGGCGCCGCGAAGCAGCCGGCCTCGGAGGAGGCCCCCGCACCGGCCACCGCGCCGGTGGACGAGAAGGTCGCCGGTTAACGTTCCTGGGATGGAGGGGTTGGACATGAAGCTGGTGACCGCGGTCATCAAGCCGTACCAGCTGGACGCGGTGAAGGAGGCCCTGCACGCCCTCGGCGTGGCCGGGCTGACCGTCAGCGAGGTCCAGGGGTACGGCCGGCAGAAGGGGCACACCGAGGTCTACCGGGGTGCCGAGTACACGGTCGAGTTCCTGCCCAAGATCAAGGTGGAGGTGCTCACCGACGAGATGGACGTGGACAAGATCGTGGACGCGATCGTGGCCGCCGCCCGGACCGGCAAGATCGGTGACGGCAAGGTCTGGGTGACCGCCGTGGAAGAGGTGGTCCGGGTCCGTACCGACGAACGCGGCCTCGACGCCCTCTGATCCGGGCGACCGACATGACCTCGTTGATCAAGGAGAACGCGTCGGGACGCACCGACGACGGTGACGCGAACCCCTTGGTCAACGAGGTCGTCGGCGTCCGTGGCGGGATCGGGGAGTCGGCTCGGCGGGGGCGGGCGGCGGCCTTCGACGGGTGGCTGCGGGGGCTGGTCCCGCTGCCGCCCGGGGTGGCCCTGGTCGCCGTGGGTGGGTTGGGGCGGCGGCAGTGCGCGCCGTACGGGGACCTCGACCTGGTGCTGGTCCACGCCGGGGTCGCCGGCATGGACGAGCTGGCCCCGCGACTGTGGTACCCGATCTGGGACGCCGGACTGCGGCTGGACCACTCGGTGCGCACCGTGGCCGAGGCGCTGTCGGTGGCCCAGGACGACGTCAAGGTGGCCCTGGGGCTGCTCGACGCCCGCTGGGTCGCCGGGGACCGGGCGCTGGCCGACTCGCTGATCCGCACCGCCGCCGACCACTGGCGGCGTACCGCCCTGCGCCAGCTGCCCCGGCTGCGGGAGCTCACCGCCGCCCGCTGGCAGGCCCACGGGGAGCTGGCCTTCCTCCTCGAAGGCGACCTGAAGGAGGCCGCCGGCGGGCTGCGCGACGTCGGCATCCTGCGGGCCATCGCCACCGCCGGGATCACCGACGCGCTGCGCCCCGCCGTGCACGCCGCCCACCGGCGCCTGCTCGACGCCCGGGACGCCCTGCACCAGCAGGTCGGCCGCCGGGTCGACCGGCTGGTCGCCCAGGAACGCGACGGGGTGGCCGTGCTGCTCGGCCTCCGTCACCTCCCGGCCGGCCCGCCCGACGGCGAGCCACAGCCCGGGGGCCCGCCCGACGATGAGCCGCCGCCCGACGGGCCGCCGGTCGCCGGGGGCGACGCCACCCCCGCCGGCCGGACCGTTGTCGGCACCGAAGCCACCCGCGGTGACGGGGACGCGCTGCTGCGCCGGGTCGCCGGGGACGCGCGTACCGTCAGCCACGCCCTGGACGACGCCTGGCGGGCCGCCGACCGGCTCCGCTCCGGCCGGGGCCGGCGGGGCGTCGACGGTCGCCCGCTGCGCCGGCCGGTCGCCCGCGACGTGGTCGAGCAGGACGGCGAGCTGGTGCTGGCCCGTACCGCCATCGGCGCCCGCCCCGACCCCAGCATCTCGCTGCGGGTGGCCGCCGCGGCCGCCACCACCGGGCTGCCGATCGCCCGGGCCACCTGCGAGTGGCTGGCCTCGTACTGCCCGCCGCTGCCCACTCCGTGGCCGCCGGCTGCCCGGGCCGCGCTGGTCACCCTGCTCGGCGCCGGTCCCGGCCTGGTGCCCGCCTGGGAGACCTGCGACCGGTACGGCCTGGTCGACGGCTGGCTGCCCGAGTGGACCCGGCTGCGCAGCCTGCCGCAGCACAACCCGGTGCACCGGTTCACCCTGGACCGGCACCTGGTGCAGACCGCGTACGAGGCGAGCCGGCACACCCGCGAGGTGGACCGCCCGGACCTGCTGCTGCTCGGCGCCCTGCTGCACGACATCGGCAAGGGGCTGCCCGGCGACGCGACCGGGGCCCCCGCCGACCACAGCGTCGTCGGCGTGCCGCTGGCCGAGGCGGTGGCCACCCGGATCGGCCTGTCGGAGCCCGAGGTGACCCTGATCGGCACGCTGGTCCGGCTGCACCTGCTCCTGCCCGACGTGGCAACCCGACGGGACCTCACCGACCCGGTGACCATCGCCGGCGTCGCCGACCGGGTCGGGGACACCGGCACCCTCGACCTGCTGCACGCCCTGGTCCGCGCCGACGCCGCGGCCACCGGCCCGGCCGCCTGGTCGGACTGGAAGGGCCGGCTGATCGGCGAGCTGGTCGGCCGGGTCCGCACCGCGCTGGACACCGGCGTGCTGCCCGCCCCGCCCGCACCGGACCCGGCGCTGCTGGTCGGAGCGCTGCCGGTCGTACACCTGACCGAGGACCGGGTGGCGGTGGCCGCGGCGGACCGGCGCGGCCTGCTCGCGACGGTGGCCGGTTGCCTCGCCCTGCACCGGCTGGAGGTGATCTCCGCCGACGCCTCGGCGGTCGACGGCCGGGCCCTGGTCGAGTGCCGGGTCCAACCCCGCTACGGCCTGGCGCCGGACCCGATCGCGCTCGGCGCCGACCTGCGCCGGGCGCTCGGCGGCGACGTCTCGGTCAACCAACGGCTGCGCGGTCGCGCCCTGGCCGCCCGCGGCGCCGGCGCCGCGCCCCGGGTGGTCTGGCACCGGGCGGCGGCCACCGACGCGGTGGTGCTGGAGTTGCGGGCGGCCGACGCCGCCGGCCTGCTCTACCGGGTGACCTGCGCCCTGGACGAGGTGGGCGCCCAGGTGCGGGCGGCCAGGATCTCCACCCTCGGCGGCGACGTCGTGGACACCTTCTACCTCGTCGGGGGCTGGCCGGCGGACGCCGACCGGGCCCGGCTGGAGGCGGCCGTGCTGGCCGCCGCCGGCTGACCGCCGACGGGCGGTCGCCCTGGTCAGTGGCTATCATCCGCCGGGTGTCCTCACCGCCCGCGACCCTGGCCGCCGCTCCCGCCCCCGCCCCCTCCGTCGGGTCGGAGTCGACCTTCCGGGGTGACATCGAGGGGCTGCGGGCGATCGCGGTGCTGCTGGTGGTGCTCTCGCACGCCGGGGTGGCGGGGCTGGCCGGTGGTTTCGTCGGGGTGGACGTCTTCTTCGTGATCTCCGGGTTCCTGATCACCTCGCTGCTGATCCGGGAGCTGGGTCGGACCGGGCGGATCTCGATCAGCGGCTTCTACGCCCGCCGGGCGGTCCGCCTGCTGCCCGCGTCCTCCGTGGTGATGGTGCTGACCCTGGTCGGTTCCTGGCTGTGGCTGTCCCCGCTGCGCTCGGCCGAGTACGCGTGGGACGGCATCGCCAGCGCCTTCTACTTCGTCAACATCCGGATGGCGCAGACCGGCACGGACTACTTCGCCGCGGAGGCGTCGCCGTCACCGTTCCAGCACTTCTGGTCGCTGGCGGTGGAGGAGCAGTTCTACCTGGTGTGGCCGTTGCTGATCCTGCTGGCGACGCTGGTGGGTCGGCGGCGGGGGCGGGTGCGGATGGCGCCGGTGGTGGTGGCTCTGGCGTTGTTGAGCGTCATCTCGTTCGTCCTGAGCGTGACCGAGACGCAGCGCAGCGCGCCGTGGGCGTACTTCGGGGCGCACACCCGGGCCTGGGAGCTGGGGTCGGGCGCCATGGTGGCGCTGGCGGTGGGCCGGTTGCGGCAGGCGCCGGCGTGGTTTGCGGCCCCGCTGACCTGGGTGGGGATCGCCGCGGTGATCATGGCGGCGGTGCGGTTCGACGAGACGACGCCGTTCCCGGGCAGCGCTGCGGCGTTGCCGGTGGTCGGTGCCGCGCTGGTGATCGCCGGTGGTTGTGCCGCCCCTCGCCTCGGGGCCGGACTGCTGCTCGGGCGGGCGCCGCTGCGGTGGGTCGGGAAGCTCTCCTACGGCTGGTACCTGTGGCACTGGCCGGTGTTGATCATCGCGCCGTCGGCCTTGGGCGTGGAACCGAGCGTGCCGCTGAACCTGGCGCTGTGCGCCTGTGCGCTGGTGTTGGCGGCGGTGTCGCTGCGGCTGGTGGAGGACCCGGTCCGGCACCGCCGGTCGCTGCGGGTGCGTCCCGGCCGGGGAATCGGCCTGGGGCTCTCCCTGTCCGTCGCCGTCGCCGTCGGCGCGGCCGTGGTGCTGGTCGTGCCGCCGACCGTGCCGACCGGCGCCGACCGGGCGGACCTGGGCGCCGCGCTGGCCGGGGCGCGGGACCCGCAACGGGTGCTGGACCGCTTCATCGCCGAGGCGGCCCGCACCACCGAGCTGCCCGCCAACCTGTCCCCCTCGCTGGCGGAGTCAACCGACGCCCGCCCGGTGATCTACGCCGACGGTTGCCACGTCGATGCGCCGGTGACCAGACCGAAGCTGCCCTGCGCGTACGGCGACCCCGCCGCCGCCACCACCGTGGTGCTGCTCGGCGACTCGCACGCCGCGCACTGGTTCCCCGCCCTGGACCAGGTGGCCCGGGAGCGGCACTGGAAGCTGGTGTCGCTGACCAAGAGCGGCTGCTCCCTGGTCGACCTGCCGATCCGGATCGATGGCCTCGCCCGGGAGTACACCGAGTGCGCGCAGTGGCGGCGCAACGCCCTGCGGGCCATCCGGGACCTGAAGCCCGACCTGGTGGTAGCGGCCTCCCACGTGAACTTCCTCGCCCCCGCCGGGCAGACCGACGAGCAGTGGACCGCCCGCTGGCGGGCTGGCTGGGGGCGTACCTTCGCCGCGTTGCGGCGCGCCGCCCAGCGGGTGGTCACCATGGTCGACACCCCGCGGCTCGACGAGGACGCCCCGGAGTGTGTGGCGCAGCACCCGCAGCAGATCGACGCCTGCGCCACGCCCACCGCCGAGGCGCTGCGCCGCCCCGCGCTGCGGGCCGCGATCGGCGAGCAGGCCGAGCGCAACGGGGTGGGCGTGATCGACCCGACGCCCTGGCTCTGCGCCGCGCGCTGCCCGGTGGTCCTGGGCAACGTCCTCGTCTACCACGACTCCGGCCACCTCACCACCCGGTACGCCGAGCTGCTCGCCCCGCTGCTGGGCAGGCGGCTGCCGGCGCTGACCGCGGAATGAGCCCGCGACCGATGCCCTGGCTCTGCCGCGCCACCTGCCCGTACGTGGTGGGCAACGTCCTCGTCTACCACCACAACAACCACCTCACCACGGCGTACTCGACGATGCTGGCGCCGCTGCTCTACTCCCGACTGCCCCGGGTCGCCGCCGGCTGACCGACGCGGACGTACGTCCTGCCGCGTACCCGGATCTTCGCCCGTGGCGGTACGGATGCCGGCGCCGCGAGCGGCACAATGACGGCGTGCGGCCGGCGGCGTCATCCCGGGACCGGCGCCGGCGGGAGTCGGCGGCGGACCTGGCGTTCGCCCTGGTCCTGCTACCGCTGGTGCTGCTGGCCACCCGGCTGGCCGGCCAGGTCCGGCCGGATGCGACGCGGGTGGACGGGACGGCCCTGGCGCTGGTGACGGTGGCCGTGCTGGCGCTGGCCGCCCGCCGGCTCCTCCCGCGGGTCACGCTCGCCGTGGTGACCGCGGCGGTCTCGGCGTACCTGGTGCTCGGTTACCCGTACGGGCCGGTGCTGCTGGCGGTGCTGGTGGCCGTCGGCACGGTGGCCGTCCGGCTCCCGCCGCGGCCGGCGGTGGTGGCCGCCGCGGCGGCGCTGGTCGTGCTCCTGGCCCACCTGCTCTGGTCGCGGGGGGAGCGGCCCGGCTGGTTCGGGGTGCTGCCCGGATCGGCCTGGGTGGTGGTGCCGTTCGCGCTGGGCGTGACCGTGCGGGCCAACCGGGAGAGCGTGGAGCGCGTCCGGGCCGAGCAGGCCCGGCGGCAGGCCGACGAGGAGCGGCTGCGGATCGCCCAGGAGGTGCACGACGTGGTGGGGCACGGTCTCGCGGCGATCAGCATGCAGGCCGACATCGCGCTGCACCTGATGCCGCGGCAGCCCGAGCAGGCGGTGACCGCGCTGGCCGCGATCAGCCGGACCAGCCGGGAGGCGCTGGACGAGCTGCGGGTCACCCTGGGTGCGGTGCGCCGGGGCGCCGGGCGGGAGCCGGTGCCGGGGCTGGCCCGGCTGGACGCCCTGGTGGGCCGGCTCGCGGGCGCGGGACTCCGGGTCGAGCTGCGGGTGACCGGTGAGCCGGGGGACCTGCCGCCGCCGGTGGACCTGGCCGCGTACCGGGTGGCGCAGGAGGCGTTGACCAACGTGCTGCGGCACGCCGGGGTGGACCGGGCCGCGGTGACCGTCCGGCACGCGCCGGGGGAGGTGAGCGTCGAGGTGACCGACGCCGGGAGCGGTGGGGACGGCGGCGCGGGCCACGGCCTGGCCGGCATGCGGGGGCGGGTCGCGGCCCTGGGCGGGGAGCTGGCCGCCGGCCCGCTCCCCGGCGGCGGCTTCCGGGTGTACGCCCGGCTGCCGGTGGAGCCGACCCGGTGATCCGGGTGCTGATCGCCGACGACCAGGACCTGGTCCGGATCGGGCTGCGCGCGCTGGTGTCGAGCGAGGACGACCTGACGGTGGTCGGCGAGGCCGCGGACGGGCTGCGGGCGGTGGAGCTGGCCCGCCGGGAACGCCCGGACGTAGTGCTGATGGACGTCCGGATGCCCGGCGTCGACGGCATCGAGGCGACCCGGCGGATCGTGGCCGACCCGGAGCTGGCCGGCTGCCGGGTGGTGGTGCTGACCACCTTCGAGCTCGACGAGTACGTCTTCGACGCGCTGCGGCACGGCGCCAGCGGCTTCCTGACCAAGGACACCCGCCCGGCCGAACTGCTGCGCGCGATCCGGCTGGTGGCCGCGGGGGAGGCGCTGCTGTCGCCCTCGGTGACCCGCCGGGTGGTCCGGGAGTTCGCGACCCGGCCGGCCCGGGTGCCCCGCCCGCATCCCCGGCTCGGCGCGCTGACCGAGCGGGAACGCGAGGTGGTCGGGCTGGTCGGCGAGGGGTTGAGCAACGAGGAGATCGCCGGGCGGCTGGTGGTGAGTCCGGCGACGGCGCGTACCCACGTGAGCCGGGCGATGGTCAAGCTGGGCGCCCGGGACCGGGCGCAGCTGGTGGTCTTCGCCTACCAGTCGGGACTGGTCGACGGCTGACCTCGCGGTCGGCAGGGCGGGGGTCGGGCCGGCCCGGAGCGCGGGTAGGGGCGGCGGGCTACCCTAGCGATGGGCTGGACACCTGCCCGGCCGCCCTGCGCCCGCCGACCACGACAAACGGGATGTTCGCGTGTTTGACACCTTGAGTGACCGCCTGTCCGGGATCTTCACCAAGCTCCGCGGCAAGGGTCGGCTCACCGACGCCGACATCGACGCCACCGCGCGCGAGATCCGGATGGCACTGCTGGAGGCGGACGTCGCCCTGCCGGTGGTCAAGGGCTTCATCGCCAACGTCAAGGAGCGGGCGCGCGGCTCCGAGGTCTCCGAGGCGCTGAACCCGGCCCAGCAGATCATCAAGATCGTCAACGAGGAGCTGATCAACGTCCTCGGTGGCGAGGGGCGGCGGCTCCAGTTCGCCAAGCAGCCGCCGACGGTGATCATGCTGGCCGGCCTCCAGGGTTCCGGCAAGACCACCCTCGCCGGCAAGCTGGCCCGCTGGCTCAAGGCCCAGGGCCACCAGCCGCTGCTGGTCGCCGCCGACCTCCAGCGCCCCAACGCCGTCGGGCAGCTCCAGGTGCTCGGTGGTCGCGCCGGCGTCGAGGTGTACGCCCCGGAGCCCGGCAACGGCACCGGTGACCCGGTGCAGGTCGCCCGCGCGTCGATCGAGCACGCCAGGCGGGCCGCCCGCGACATCGTCATCGTCGACACCGCCGGCCGGCTCGGCATCGACGCCGAGATGATGCAGCAGGCCGCCGACATCCGCGACGCCGTCGACCCGGACGAGGTCATCTTCGTCATCGACGCGATGGTCGGTCAGGACGCCGTGCGTACCGCCGAGGCGTTCCGCGACGGCGTCGGCATCACCGGTGTGGTGCTGTCGAAGCTCGACGGCGACGCCCGCGGTGGCGCCGCGCTGTCGGTCCGGGAGGTCACCGGGCAGCCGATCCTCTTCGCCTCCACCGGCGAGAAGCTGGAGGACTTCGACGTCTTCCACCCCGACCGGATGGCCAGCCGGATCCTCGGCATGGGCGACGTCCTCACTCTGATCGAGCAGGCCGAGGCGGCCTTCGACACCGATCAGAAGGAGAAGATGACCGCCAAGCTGATGGGCGGCGAGCAGTTCACCCTGGAGGACTTCCTCGACCAGCTCATCGCGGTCCGGCGGATGGGCCCGATCGCCAACGTGCTGGCCATGATGCCCGGCATGGGGCAGATGAAGGACCAGCTCGCCGAGCTGGACGACAAGCACTTCGACCGGGTCACCGCGATCATCCGGTCGATGACCCCGGGCGAGCGCACCAACCCGAAGATCATCAACGGTTCCCGCCGGGCCCGGATCGCCAGCGGTTCCGGGATGACCGTGATGGACGTCAACCAGCTGCTCAACCGCTTCGCCGACGCGCAGAAGATGATGAAGCAGATGGGCGGCATGATGGGCCTGCCCGGTGGCGGCCGGCGCAAGGCGACCAAGTCGCCGAAGAACAAGCGCAAGGGCACCAAGGGCGGCAACCGGCCGCGTACCGGGGCGGGCGCCGGGATGCCGGGTGGCTTCCCGGGCGGCATGCCGCAGCTGCCGCCGGGGATGGACCCGGGTGACCTGGCCGGTGGGCAGGGGCTGCCGCCCGGCTTCAAGCTCCCGAAGATCGACTTCAACAAGCTCGGCAAGGGGGATCAGCGCCCCCGCTGAGCGCGTGTCGGTGGCGGTGGGTGACATCATCATCTCCTAGGGTGATGTCGCCCCCTGGAAGGAGATGTCAATGACCGCAGCACCGATCCTGCCCGAACGGCACGAGTGGACGGTCGACGACCTGGGTGACCTGCCCAAGGACCTTCCGTACGAACTGATCAACGGAAGGTTGATCGTGCCGTCGCCGACTGCCCTGCACCAGGACCTCTGCGTCCGCCTGCTGCTCGCCCTGGAAGTGAACTGCCCGCCCGGATACCTCGTCAGCATCGACCTGTCGATGCAGGTCGACCGGCGCAACGAGCCGCGCCCGGACGTCGTCGTCATTCGCCGCCGGAACGCCGGCCGGTCACCGGTCCCGGTCGAGGACGCGCTGCTCGCCGTCGAGGTGGTGTCGCCGACCTCCACCTTCCGCGACATGTACGACAAGGCGAAGGTCTACGCGCACGCCGGGGTCCGCTCCTACTGGGTGGTGGACCCGTTGCAGGACAAGGTGGTCCTCACCGAGTACGTGCGCGGCGTGAACCGGGAGTACGAGCAGGTGGCCAACACCGAGGATCTGTTCGTCACCGAGACGCCGTGGAAGGTCTCGGTCGACCTGCCCGCGCTCACCGCCCGCCGCGACGCCCTGCTCGCCCCCGACGGGGAGTGATCGGGTAGGACTGTGCACATGGCTCTGCATGTGCGCGGTGTGCTCCTGCCCGACGACGAGGTCCGGGACCTGTGGCTGGTCGGCGACCGGGTCACCTTCGAACCGGTGCCCGGCGCGGAGACTGTGGTCGACGGCGGTTTCGTCCTCCCCGGCCTGACCGACGCGCACTGCCACATCGGCATCGCCCGCGGTGGCGCCCCGATCACGTCGGTCGACCAGGCCCGTGAGCTGGCCCGGATCGACCGGGACGCGGGCGTCCTCGCCATCCGCGACGCCGGCTCGCCGTACCCGTATCCGGAACTGGACGACGAGCCGGAGCTGCCCCGGCTGGCCCGGGCCGGGCGGCACGTCGCGCCGCCGAAGCGCTACCTGCGCGACATCGGGGTGGAGGTCGGCGCGGCCGAGGTGGCCGCCACGGTGGCGGCGCAGGCCGCCGCCGGCAACGGCTGGGTCAAGCTGGTCGGCGACTGGATCGACCGGGGCGTGGGCGACCTGGCCCCGGCCTGGGACGCCGACACGATGACCGCGGCGGTCGCCGCCGCGCACGCCGCCGGGGTACGCGCCGCGGTGCACACCTTCTCCGAGTCGGCCGTGGAGATCGTGGTCCGGGCCGGGGTGGACTCGGTGGAGCACGGCACCGGGCTCAGCCTGGACCTGGTCGACCTGATGGCCCGGCAGGGCACCGCCCTGGTCCCCACGATGATCAACATCGCCACCTTCGGCGGCATCGCCGAGCAGGCGCGCGCCAAGTTCCCCGGGTACGCCGACCACATGATCGCCCTGCGCGACCGGTTCCCCGAGGTGGTCCGCGCCGCCCACGAGGCGGGGGTGCCGATCTACGTCGGCACCGACGCCGGCGGTGGCATCGACCACGGGCTGGCCGCGGAGGAGATGCTGCTGCTGCACGAGCGGGCCGGCATGTCCGCCGAGGACGTCCTCGCCGCCGCCTCCTGGCGGGCCCGGGAGTGGCTGGGCTTCCCCGGGCTGGTCGAGGGGGGCCTGGCCGACCTGACCGTCTATCCCGAGGACCCGCGCCGCGACCTGCGGGTGGTCCGCACCCCGTCCCGCATCGTCCTGCGCGGCCGCATCCTCCGCTGACCCCCGCGCGCCGTCCCGCCCCCGCGCCCCTGCGTCCGTCGGAGGCGGCAACTTCACGGAACCTGCCGCCTGCGCGCGACGGGAGCCAGCACCTTCCCCGAAGTTGACCGGACCCTCCGGCCGCGACGTCCCTGCTCGCGGCGGGGCGGTCAGGCGGGTGGGGTGGTGGCCGTGCGGAAGAGGTGCACAGCCAGGTCGGCCAGCTTGTCGGCGGTCTCGTCCACCGGGGCGCCGGGCAGCACGATGTGGCTCACCACCAGGCGGACGACGCTGTCCGCCGCGAACGCCAGCGCCGCCGGATCGGCGTCGGGCAGGTGGCGGCCCGCCCACTCCAGCAGCACGGCGGTCGACTCGGCGAGGACCAGGTCGGCGCGGGTGGTCAGGTAGGGCAGCAGCTCGTCCGAGCCGCCCCGGGCACTGGTCAGGATCGCCTTGACAAGCGGATTGTCGGCGGCCGAGGCGAGCGTGCGGCGGATCGCCGCGTACGCGGCCGCACGTACGTCGACGCCGTGCTCGGCCAGCGCGGCCCGTACCTCGCCGACGAACCGGTCCACCTCGTGGCGGGCGAGCGCCTCGGCCAGGCCCGCCTTGGTGCCGAACTCGTTGTAGAGCGTCTGCCGGCTCACCCCGGCGGCCGCGGCCACCGCACCCATCCGGACGCCGTCCCAGCCGCTCGCGACGGTCAGCGACCGGGCGGCGTCGACGATGGCGTCGCCCACCGGTGTGGTGTTCCTCGACCCAGTCATGGTGTCCGGAAGTCTACGGGCGACGACGCCGTACCGATCGCCGTGACCGGCAGCCGCCGGGCAGGTCGGTGGACGACGAGGTGGTACTCGGCCCGCACCCAGAAGCCACCGCCGTCGGTGCCGCCGGAGCCGCCCCCGTCCGGTCCGCGCGGTACGGGCGCGCCCGATCGCGGCACCCCTTCCGGCGGCGCATAGGATGTGCGGTCATGGCACGCGTGCTCACTCCCCGTGCGGAGGACTTCCCCCGCTGGTACCAGGACCTGATCGCCAAGGCGAAGCTGGCCGACAACGGCCCGGTCCGCGGCACCATGGTCATCCGACCGGCCGGCTACGCCATCTGGGAACGGATGCAGGCCGAGATGGACGCCCGGATCAAGGCGGCGGGCGCGGAGAACGCGTACTTCCCGCTCTTCATCCCGGAGAGCTACCTCAAGCGCGAGGCGGAGCACGTCGAGGGCTTCTCGCCGGAGCTGGCGGTGGTCACCCACGGTGGCGGCAAGCAGCTCGCCGAGCCGGTGGTGGTCCGCCCGACCAGCGAGACGGTCATCGGCGAGTTCATGGCCAAGTGGATCGACTCCTACCGGGACCTGCCGCTGCTGCTCAACCAGTGGGCCAACGTGGTCCGCTGGGAGCTGCGCCCGCGGATCTTCCTGCGTACCAGCGAGTTCCTCTGGCAGGAGGGGCACACCGCGCACGCCACCCGTGAGGACGCCCGGGCGTACGCGCGGCGGATCCTGCACGAGGCGTACGAGGACCTGATGGTCAACGTGCTCGCCATCCCGGTGGTGGTCGGCCTGAAGACCGCCCGGGAGCGCTTCGCCGGGGCGACCGCCACCTACACCTGCGAAGGCATGATGGGTGACGGCAAGGCGCTCCAGCTGGGCACCAGCCACGAGCTAGGACAGAACTTCGCCAAGGCGTTCGACATCAGCTACTCCGCGAAGGAGGGCGGCCGGGAGCACGCCTGGACGACCTCCTGGGGCACCTCCACCCGGATGCTGGGCGGCCTGATCATGGCCCACGGCGACGACAACGGCCTGCGGGTGCCGCCGAGGATCGCGCCGGTCCAGGCGTACGTGATGATCGTCAAGGACGGCGAGGGCGTCGGCGAGGCGGGGCGGAAGATCTCCGACGCGCTGCGCGACGCCGGCGTCCGGGTCGCGCTCGACGACCGCACCGACACCGCGTTCGGCCGCCGGGCCGTCGACGCCGAGCTGCGCGGCTATCCGGTACGCGTCGAGGTCGGCCCCCGCGACCTGGCCGCCGGCAACGCGGTGGTGGTCCGGCGTACGGACGGCTCCAAGTCCCCGACGCCGGTCGCCGACGTGGTCGGTGCGGTCCTGGCGGCGCTGGACGCGGACCAGAAGGCGCTGCACGACCAGGCACTGACCCACCGCGAGTCGCGCACGGTCGAGGTGGCCACCCTGGCCGAGGCGATCGAGGCGGCGGCCACCGGCTGGGCCAGGGTGCCGTGGTCGGCGGTCGGGGTCAAGGGCGAGGCCGAGGCGAACGGTCAGGGCGTGACGGTCCGCTGCCTGCTCCGCGCCGACGGCTCGGTGCCGGACTCCGAGGACGAGCCCGACCTGGTGGCCATCCTGGCCCGCGCCTACTGACGTGTAAGCAAGGGCCCCTTCTTAACGCATTCGGTATAGGAGGGGCCCCCTCTTAACAGCCTGGGGGGATCCGTGCGCTTCGAACCGGGGCGGCTGGTGGTGCACCGGAACGTGCGTCGGGGGCGGATCGGGTGGGTGCGGTCGGCGCGAGTGGTGCTGGACGACGACCGAGGGCTGCTGCTCTGGGTGGCCCGGGACTCGCCGGTGGCGCACGAGGTCGCCGCCGACGGCCGGGGCATGCGGGCCATGCCGTTCACCGAGTGGATCACCACGGGGTACCGGCTGGAGCAGGCCCGGTGGAACGGTCCGCCGGTGTTGAAGTTCCTGCCCACCGGGGCCGCCCACTCGGTCTGGTGGTTCCGGGACGCGCACGGCCGGTTCAGCAACTGGTACGTCAACCTGGAGGAGCCGGGTGTCCGCTGGGACGACGGCACGGCGGCCGGCGTCGACATGGTCGACCAGGACCTCGACGTGGTGGTGTACCCGGACCTGAGCTGGGAGTGGAAGGACGAGGACGAGTTCACCGAGCGCCTCGCCCACCCCGAGCACTACTGGGTGCCCGACGAGAGGGCGGTACGCGCCGAGGGGGAGCGGGTGATCCGGCTCGCTGAGGCGGGCGGGTTCCCGTTCGACGGCACCTGGTGCGACTTCGTCCCGCCCGCCGAATGGGACGTACCGGACAAGTTGCCGACCGGATGGGACCGGCCACCGGTCCGCTGACGGTGTCGTCCGTCACCCGGCGCCCTGGTCCGGGCGCCTCGTCCGGGTCCGGTGCGGGAGATCGACGCCCGATCTGGCAGAATGGGTCGCTGGTATCCGGCACGCGTCAGGCGCCCTCTAACCCGGGCGCGTCGCCAGTCCACCGAGCAGTCTCCGGCCCAAACCCCACTGTGCCGGTCGGCGCTCACCCGCACACCGCCCGTACCGGGCCGGTGAGATCGCAACAGGAGCGAAACAACTGTGGCCGTAAAGATCCGGCTCCTGCGGATGGGCAAGATCCGCAACCCGCAGTACCGCATCGTCATCGCCGACTCGCGTACCAAGCGTGACGGCCGGGCGATCGAGTTCGTCGGGGTTTACCAGCCCAAGGAAGACCCCTCGATCATCGAGGTCAAGTCGGAGCGGGTCCAGTACTGGCTGTCCGTCGGCGCCCAGCCGAGCGAGGCCGTGCAGCGCCTGCTGGAGCTGACCGGTGACTGGCAGAAGTTCAAGGGCCTGCCGGCCCCGCCGCCGCTGAAGGTGGCCGCCGAGCGCGCCGACCGCAAGGCGGCGTACGAGGCCGAGGCGAAGGCCGCCGCCGGGCTGGCCTCGGAGACCCCGGCCAAGCCGGCCAAGAAGGCCGCCAAGGCCGAGGCCCCCGCCAAGGCCGAGGCCCCCGCCAAGGCGGAGGCCCCCGCCGAGACCGAGGCGCCGAAGACCGAGGCTCCGGCCGAGGCCCCGGCCGCTGCTGCCGACGCCGGTGAGCAGGCCTGACGTGGCACTGCGTCCCGCGCTGGAGCACCTGGTCAAGGGCATCGTCGACAACCCGGACGACGTCCGGGTGCGGATGGTCGATTCCCGTCGGGGCAAGCGGCTCGAAGTCCGCGTGCACCCCGAGGACCTCGGTACGGTGATCGGGCGGTCCGGCCGGACCGCCAAGGCGCTGCGCCAGGTGATCGGCTCCATCGGTGGACGCGGGGTACGCGTCGACATCGTCGACTCGTACTGATGGACCTCGTCGTCGGCAGGATCGGCAAGCCGCACGGGATCCGCGGTGAGGTCACCGTGGAGGTGCGGACCGATGAGCCCGAAGCTCGTTTCGCCCCGGGGACGGTGCTGCGCACCGAACCCGGGGCGAAGCCCCGGGCTCCGATGCCTGAAACTGGGCCGCGCACCGACCCCGGGGCGGACACGGCCGGCGCCTACCGGGTGCCGGTGGAGCTGACCATCGAGGCGGCCCGGTGGCACCAGGGTCACCTGCTGATCGCCTTCGACGGGGTGCTGGAGCGCAACGTCGCCGAGGCGCTGCGCGGCACCCTCCTCGTCGTGGACAGCGCGGACGTGGCGCCCCCGGAGGACCCCGAGGAGTTCCACGACCACCAACTGGTCGGCCTGGCCGTGGTGACCCCGGCCGGTGAGCGGCTCGGCGAGGTGGCCCGGATCGACCACGCGCCCGCCTCGGACATGCTGGTGCTGCGTCGGCCCGAGGGGCGTACCGCGCTCATCCCGTTCGTCAAGGCGATCGTGCCCGAGGTGGACCTCGCCGGCGGTCGCGTCGTCGTCGACCCGCCGGGCGGACTGCTCGACCTGTAGAGCTGGAGCCCACCCCCCATGCGCGTCGACATCGTGTCGATCTTTCCCGAGTACTTCGCCCCGCTGGACCTGTCGCTGATCGGCCGGGCCCGCGCCATCGGGACGTTGCGGCTGGCCGTACACGATCTGCGGAGCTGGACCCACGACGTGCACCGCACGGTCGACGACACGCCGTACGGCGGCGGCCCGGGCATGGTGATGCGGCCCGAGCCGTGGGGCGAGGCCCTCGACGCCCTCGCCCCCGACGAGCTCAGCCCGGATGGGCACACGCTGCCCCGGCTGCTGGTCCCGTCCCCGGCGGGCGTCCCGTTCACCCAGGCCATGGCGCACGAACTGGCCACCGAGTCGCACCTGCTCTTCGCCTGCGGCCGGTACGAGGGCATCGACCAGCGGGTACTCGACCACGCGGCGACCCGGATGCGGGTGACCGAGGTCTCGCTCGGTGACTACGTGCTCTTCGGCGGCGAGGTCGCGGTGCTGGTGATCCTGGAGGCGGTCACCCGGCTGCTGCCCGGGGTGCTGGGCAACGCCGGCTCGCTGGACGAGGAGTCGCACGCCCACGGCCTGCTGGAAGCCCCGATGTACACCAAGCCGGCGACCTGGCGTGGGCTGGAGGTGCCGGAGGTGCTCCGCTCCGGCGACCACGGGCGGATCGCCCGTTGGCGGCGCGACGAGGCGCTGACCCGCACGGCCACCCGGCGCCCCGACATGATCGCCGCGTTGGCGCCGCAGAACCTGGACAAGCGGGACGCCGCGGCGCTGGACCGGGCCGGATTTCAGCTGCCGCCGGGGGATGTGGCAAAGTAGAGGGGTTGCCGCATCCGACCACGCCGTGGACGGCTGCGAGGACCCCCGGTTTCGGGGGTCAGAATCACCCATCCGCGCATCGAGTGACGGTGCGCCGTGAGCCTCACGAGGACACAGCGATGAACATCCTGGACGCCCTTGACGCCCAGTCGAAGCGGGTCGACCTCCCCGACTTCCGTGCCGGTGACACCGTTAAGGTGCACGCGCGGGTCGTCGAGGGCAACCGGTCCCGTGTCCAGATCTTCCAGGGCGTGGTCATCCGCCGCCAGGGTGACGGCCTGCGCGAGACCTTCACGGTCCGCAAGGTCAGCTTCGGCGTGGGTGTCGAGCGGACCTACCCGCTCAACGGCCCGGGCATCGACCGGATCGAGATCGTGACCCGCGGTGACGTCCGCCGGGCCAAGCTCTACTACCTGCGCGAGCTGCGCGGCAAGAAGGCCAAGATCAAGGAGCTGCGCGAGAAGCAGCCGGCGAACTGACCGACCGCTCGCCACGCCGCCCGAACTGCGCGGATGTCGTACGCGCCGGAGCACACTACTCTGGTCGTACGGGCGCAGGAGGGCACCACGTCGCGGTGACCGCGACGACGGAAAAGTCCACCACCGCCCGTGGGGTCTCGACGAGACTCCCGGGCGGTGGTGTTTTTCTGCGGACCGGAGAGTGGCATGGTGCAGATGCTTGACGAGGACGGCACCGTCGATCCCTGGCGCAGGCGGGCCCGGAGCGGCCGCCGGCAGATGCCGCTCTGGCAGGAGCTGCCGCTGCTGCTGGTCGTCGCGTTCTGCCTCGCGGTGCTGATCCGCACCTTCCTGCTCCAGGCGTTCTTCATCCCCTCCGGTTCCATGGAGGACACCCTCCTGATCGGCGACCGGGTGCTGGTCAACAAGGTCGTCTACGACGTCCGGGAACCGGTCCGCGGCGAGATCGTGGTCTTCCGGGGCACCGACAAGTGGGTCGCCCAGGAGGTCCAGGAGCCCGAGCCGGGCCTCGCCGGCAAGGTCGGCCGCACCCTCGGCGACCTGGTCGGGGTGAGCCGCCCCGGCGAGAAGGACTTCATCAAGCGGGTGATCGGCGTCCCCGGCGACAAGGTCCGCTGCTGCGACAAGCAGGGCCGGGTGATCGTCAACGGGGTGTCGTTGAACGAGCCGTACGTGGTCCGCGACTCACCGCTGGACGTGCCGCCCAATCCCCGCGAGTGCCGGTCGCGCTTCTTCAACGAGGTGGTCGTGCCACCCGGGCAGATCTGGGTGATGGGCGACCACCGGCTGGTCTCCCAGGACGCCCGCTGCCAGGGTCCGGTGCCGATCGACAACGTGATCGGGCGCGCCTTCATGGTGGTGTGGCCGTCGTCGCGGTGGGCCTCGCTGCCCGTGCCGGACACCTTCGACGGGCTGGACCGGCCGGTGGCGGCGCCGGCGGGTGCGCCCGCGCCGGTGGAGCCGGTGCCGCAGGGCGGCGCCGGGCTCGTCCTGCCCGTCGTGGCCGCCGTGTCCGTTGTCGCGCGTTCCGGTCGGTGCCGTCGCGCCCGGCAACGTAGGCTCCTTCCGTGATTGACGAGCAGACCGACAAGTCGCGTAGCTCCTTCTGGAAGGAGCTGCCCATCCTCCTGGGCGTGGCGATCCTGGTCGCGGTGCTGGTGCGGGCCTTCGTACTGCAGACCTTCTTCATCCCCTCCGAGTCCATGGAGAACACCCTCAAGATCGACGACCGGGTGCTGGTCAACAAGCTTGTGTACGACTTCCGGTCGCCGCACCGCGGCGAGGTGGTGGTGTTCAAGGCGCCGACCGAGTGGAGCGGCGACCCCAAGGGCGAGGACTTCATCAAGCGGGTGATCGGTGTCGGCGGTGACCACGTGGTCTGCTGCGACGACGACCGGCTGGTGATCAACGGCAGGCCGCTGACCGAGCCGTACATCTACTCCGCCGACGGCGTGCGGGACAAGCCCGCCGACCAGGAGTTCGACATCACCGTCCCGAAGGGGCGGCTGTGGGTGATGGGCGACCACCGGTCGGCCTCCGGCGACTCCCTGGAGCACTGGCAGCAGTCGGGTCAGAACATCGACAGCGCCACCATCCCCACCGACCAGGTGGTCGGCCGGGCCTTCACCGTCTTCTGGCCGGTGAACCGGGCCACCTGGCTGACCGTGCCGAAGCAGTTCGACGGCATCCCCAACCCGTAGCCGGCCGCCGGCCGCGCCGGACGGGCGTGGTCGTTCGTCGGTGCCGTCTGGCAGTCTGGTCCGGTGACCGTCTACACCCCTCGCCGCGCCGCGCGCGTGCTGCTGGTCGACGCGGCCGACCGGGTGCTGCTCTTCGCGGGCGTCGACCCGGCCCGGCCCGAGCACCGGTACTGGTTCACCCCTGGCGGTGGCCTGGAGCCCGGCGAGACCTACCCGGCCGCCGCGGCGCGTGAGCTGGCCGAGGAGACCGGGCTGCGGCTGCCTCCGGCCGCCTTCGGGACGCCGGTGCACCGCGACGTGACCGAGTTCCCGTTCGGCGGGGTCTGGTACCGCCAGGATCAGGAGTTCTTCCTGGTCCGGGTCGACTCGCACGACGTCGACACGGCGGGGTTCAACGAGATCGAGCGGGCCAGCATGCTCGACCACCGCTGGTGGCCGGAGCCGGACCTTGCCGCCACCGCCGAGCGGTACTACCCGCCCGACCTGCCGGCGATCCTGCGCCGGGCGCTGGCCGGGCCTCCCGCGGCGCCGGAGCGGGCCGTCCCCGCCCCGCCCGGACCCCCGGTCGGCAGCGCCGGCCCGACCTGCCGCGGCGGTGGGGAATGCTGACGCCCCCGCGCACCGTGGTGCGCCGCGACGGCGGCCTGTACGCGTTGGAGCGGGCGTTGCAGCGGCGTGGCTTCCGGCACGTCGCCGGCGCCGACGAGGCCGGCCGGGGCGCCTGCGCCGGGCCGCTGGTCGCCGCCGCGGTGGTCCTGCCCGAGGGGCGGCGTGGCGAGATCGACGGTCTGGCCGACTCGAAGCTGCTCACCCCGGCCAGCCGGGAGCGGATCCACGACGAGGTGGTGGCCCGGGCGTTGGCGTACGCGGTGGTGGTGATCCCCGCGGAGGAGGTCGACGCCCGGGGCCTGCACGTGTGCAACCTGGCCGCGATGCGCCGGGCGCTGGCCTCGCTCACCACCCGCCCGGAGTACGTGCTGACCGACGGGTTCGGCGTCGACGGGCTGGACGTGCCGGGCCTGGCGGTCTGGAAGGGCGACCGGGTGGCGGCCTGCGTGGCGGCGGCCAGCGTGCTGGCCAAGGTCACCCGGGACCGGATCATGGTGGAGCTGGACGCCAGCTTCCCCGGCTACGGCTTCGCCGAGCACAAGGGCTACATCACCGCCGAGCACACGGCGGCCCTGCGGGAGCACGGTCCCTGCGTCGAGCACCGGTTCTCGTACGTCAACGTCGCCGCGATCTCCGGCCGGGAGGGGCGGCCTCCCCGGTCCCGCCGGCCGGCCCCCGGCGGTCGACCCGAGCCGATGGCGCGTTCGGCGGCGGCAGGGGGTACCGTCGGCGTGGCGTTGGACGAGCAGCCTCGGCCCCCGGCGCCGGTGGGGGAAGATGTGGTCATGGAAGGCGGAGAGCGATGAGCGCGGAAGATCTCGAGAAGTACGAGACCGAGATGGAGCTGCAGCTCTACCGGGAGTACCGCGACATTGTCCGCCAGTTCTCCTACGTCGTGGAGACCGAGCGCCGCTTCTACCTCGCCAACCAGGTCGACCTGCACGTGCGCAACTCGGACGGCGAGGTCTACTTCGAGGTCGAGATGCACGACGCCTGGGTGTGGGACATGTATCGTCCCGCGCGGTTCGTCAAGAATGTCCGGGTGATGACGTTCAAGGACGTCAACGTCGAGGAGCTGGAGAAGCCCGACATCTCCCTCCCCGCCGACTCCGGCTTCGGCGGCTGACCGCCCGCTGACCCGGGCCCGACGGCCCGCCGCCGGGTCACGCCGGTAGGACCACGACCTCCACCCGCTGGACCAGGTTGTTGGCGAAGCCGCCCCGGTTCCACGGCTGCTCGACCGGCTGGCTGCGCCCCGAGGCGTCCGTGGCCCGCGCGCCGAGCACGTACCGACCCGGCTCCGGCGTCCACGCGTACCGCCACCGCCGCCACGTCCACTCGCCGCCGCTGGGTGGATCCAGGTCCGCCGGCGCCCAGCTCGACCCGCCGTCGACGGTCACCTCCACCGCGTCGACCGGCGCGTGCCCCGACCAGGCCCGGCCGTCCAGCACGCACGCCCCCGGACGCAGCACCCGGGTCCGCGACATGAAGTCCGGGAAACCCGGCGGCCGGACCAGCGCCCGCGGCTCGATCCGGGTCACCGGCACGCCCGGATCGTCCGCGTCGCGCCGCAGCCGGTAGGCGACCGCGTTCTGGTAGCCGTCGAACGGCTCGGTGGTCACCGTGACGCCCCGCAGCCACTTCACGTGGGCCATGCCGTACCAGCCGGGCACGATCAACCGCAGCGGCGCGCCGTGCTGCGGCAGCAGGGGAGCGCCGTTCATCTCGTACGCCAGCAGCACCTCCTCGCGGAGCGCGTCCGCCACCGGCAGCGCCCGCTGGTAGTCCTGCTCGACGCCGCGCTCGACCCCGTGGTCCGCGCCGGTGAAGACCACGTCCACGGCGTCCGGCGACAGGCCCGCCTCGCGCAGCAGCGGCGCCAGCGGAGTGCCGGTCCACTCTGCGTTGCCGACCGCCTCGACCAGCCAGGGCTGGCTCACCGGACGCGGGTGCAGCAGCGCCCGCCCGTTGCCGGCGCACTCCAGGGTGACCCGGTGGCTGACCCGGGGACGCTCCCGCAGCGCGGCCAGGTCGAGCTCGAGCGGCCGGTCCACGGCGCCGTCGACGGTCAGCGTGTGCGTCGCCGGGTCCAGCTCCGGGATGTCGTAGTGGATCAGCAGGTAGTGCAGGCCGGCCGGGGTCACGTCGTAGCGCAGCGCCTCCAGCGGGATGCCGTGGTTGCGGGCGGCCAGTTGCAGCTCCTCGGCGCTGATCGCCTCGTCCGCACCGGCCACCCGGGAGGGGCGGCTGACGTCGTCCATCGTGGTCATTCCGGGCTCCCGGGGGGTCGGTCGGAGATCGCTGGCCGGGCGCACACCGGCGGTACGAGTATGCCGAGGGGCGGCGGTCGACGCGAGTGGCCGTCCCTGCGGCACGACCGGTCGCCGGCGCCCGGTGCGACCGCCCGCTCCCGTTCGACGTCACCCCGGCGGATCGGGGGCATAGCAGATCACCCGGTCCGGCGGTGGTCGTCCACAGCGCCGGGTCCGTCCACAGGCGGGCCTCCGGCGGGTGGCGGGTGACCGGCGGGGCGGAGCAGGCTGCCGTCCGTGCGAACGACTCCGCGGCGCTGCGCCGCCACCCTGCTGGTCGGCGTCCTGCTCCTGATCCTGGCGTCGACCCCGGTGGCCGGTGCGGCGTCCCCACCACCGGCGGGAGCGACCCGGTGGTCGGCGTCTCCCGCACTGCCGTCCCGGCCGGCATTGCCGTCCCGGCCGGTATTGCCGTCCCGGCCGGTATTGCCGTCCCGGCCGGTATTGCCGTCCCGATCGGTGTCGCCGTCCCGGCCGGTGTTCGGGTGGCCGCTGGCCGGGACACCCGTGCCGGTCCGCCGCTTCGCGCCGCCCCCGCGGCCCTGGCTTCCCGGCCACCGGGGCGTCGACCTGGCCGGCGGGCCCGGGGCCGTGGTGCGGGCGCCCAGGCCGGGGGTGGTGCTCTTCGCCGGGTCGGTCGCCGGCCGCCCGGTGGTCACCGTCGGGCACGCCGGCGGGCTGCGGACCACCTACGAGCCGGTCCGGCCCGCCGTGCGGGTGGGTGAGGTGGTGGTGGCCGGCGCGACGCTGGGCGCCCTGCTGCCCGGGCACGCCGGCTGCCCGGTCGCGGCCTGCCTGCACTGGGGACTGCGGCGGGGCGCGGAGTATCTCGATCCGCTGGCGCTGGTGGGCGCCGGACCGGTCCGGCTGCTCCCGGTCGACCTGCCGCCCGCCGGGCCCCACTGAGCCGCCCGGCCGTCGGCCTGCTGATCCCCCGGCCGTCGTACCGCTGATCCGACGTCGTACCGCCGATCCGCCCGGCCGTCGGTCCGCTCCGACTCGCGGCCGGGTCACCCGGGGCACGGCCGGTGGGGACGTCGATCAGGCGGCGGCGAGGAAGGGTGGCAGTCGCACGGCCAGCCGGTCGTACTCGTCGGGAGAGTTGTAGACCTGGCCGCAGAGCCGCAGCCAGCCGCGTCCACCCCAACTGGTCACCGCCACCTCGGTGGCGAGCCGGTCGGCGATCCGTTTCTGCAACTCCCGAGCCGCGTCGAGGGTGGTGGCGACGCCCGGTGGGAGCGGCACGATCCGCATCGCCACCGACGGTCCATCGGGCTCCGGCAGGTCGGTCGGCGCCACGCCCAGGGCGTCCCCGACCACCCGCTGCCCGTACGCGGCCAGCGCGGCGTTGTGCGCGCGTACCCGCTCGACGCCGAGGCTGCGCAGCGTGTAGAGCCCCACCGGCGCGGCCAGCCACGGCGTGTAGTCCAGAGTGGCCTGCCACTCCACGTTTCCGGGGAACCCGGCCGGCTGCTCCCAGGAGACCACCAGCGGCTCGATCCGGTCCCGCCAAGGGGGCGCCACCACCAGGGCCGCCGTGCCGCGCGGGGCGTAGGCCCATTTGTGTAGATTGCCCACCCAGAAGTCGGCGCCGACGCCGGCCACCGGCGTGGGCAGCATGCCCGGTGCGTGCGCGGCGTCGACCAGCACCGGCACCTGGCGTTCCCGAGCCAGGCCCACGATCGCGGCGGTCGGCAGCAGCTTGGCGGTGGGCGAGGTGAGCTGGTCGACGATCAGCAGCTTGGTCCGGCCGGGACGCAGACCGGCCCGGACGATCTCGACGACCTCCTCGTCGGTGGCGGTCAGCGGCACCCGCAGCACCCGGTGGCTGGCGCCGGTGCGTCGGCACTCCCGCTCGACGGCGAACGCGACCGCGCCATACCCGTGGTCGGTGGTCAGCAGCTCGTCCCCGGGGCGCAGGCCGAGCGAGCCGAGGACGACCGCGACCCCGGTGGTGGTGTTGCCGACCAGGGCGGTGCCCTCCGGGTCGGCGCCCAGGAAGGTGGCCAGGTGCCGTCGGGTGTGCGTGATCCGGTCGATCAGACCCTGCGTGAAGAACCGCAGCGGGTTGGTCTCCATCTCGTCGCGCAGGCGCTGCTGCGCCCGTTGCACGCCGATCGGCACCGCGCCGAAGGAGCCGTGGTTGAGGTGGCTCACCGCCGGGTCGAGCGAGAAGAGCAGCCGGGCGCCGGGAACGGGCTCGGGCGGCTGCGGAACGCTCACCGCGTGATCCTAGCCCGCCGGCGATCACCCCAGCGCGCTTCGGCTCAGGCCCGGGGATGCGCCTGCCGGTACGCGGCGCGCAGCCGCTCCACCGAGACGTGGGTGTAGATCTGGGTGCTGGCCAGCGAGGAGTGCCCCAGCAGCTCCTGCACCGACCGAAGGTCCGCGCCACCCTCCAGCAGGTGGGTCGCGGCCGAGTGCCGCAGCCCGTGCGGGCTGACCGGCGGCAGGCCGGCGGCCTCGGCGTAGCCGCGGACGATCCGTCGGGCCGTGGTCGGGTTGAGCCGGCCACCGCGCGCGCCGAGCAGCAGTGCCCCGTCCGGCGTCGTACCGGCAAGCGTGGGACGCCCCAGGTCCAGCCACTCCCGCAGGGCCCGTTCGGCCGGCAGGCCGTACGGCACCGAGCGTTCCCGGCCGCCCTTGCCGAGCACGCGGACCACCCGGCGACCCTGGTCGACGTCGGCGACGTCCAGGCCGCACGCCTCGCTGACCCGTACCCCGGTGCCGTAGAGCAGCTCCAGCAGCACCCGGTCCCGCAGCAGCACCGGTTCCCCGGGGCCCGTCCCGTCGGGCGTGGTGTCCCCGGACGGCGCGACGCCGGCCCGGCGGCCGGGGGCCTCGACCAGCGCGGCGGCCTGCTCGGCGCGGAGCACGACGGGCAGTTCCCGGTGGGCGCGCGGGCTGGCCAGCGGGGCCGCCACGTCGGAGGGGAGCAGACCGGTCCGGTGCGCCCAGGCGCTGAACGTGCGCGCCGACGCGGCCCGCCGGGCCAGCGAGGTACGGGCGGCGCCGGTGGTCCGCTGGCGGGCCAGCCAGCTGCGCAGCACGGTCAGGTCCAGCTCGGCTGGCTCGGCGCAGCCCATCCGCACGGCGTGGTCCAACAGCGACACCAGGTCGGTGACGTACGCCCGGACGGTGTGCGCGGACCGGTTGCGGACCCCGGACAGGTGGCCGGCGAAGTCGTCCACCGCCTCCCGCATCGCCGGCGGCAGCGTCTCGTGGGTTGCCCGGGTGCCCCGGCCGGTCGGCGCCGGCTCGCCGGCGGGGCGGCCGTCCTGGTCACTGCGCACCTCCCCAGCCTAGGGGTGGGCTCACCCGGCCGCTCCCGGCGCGCCGTCGGGGCTGGTGGGCGGCGCTCCGGCGGGCGAAACTGGACCGACGGGCGGACGTCGCCGGTCACCACCCGCCGTGGTGAGCCATCGCGCCGCAGCGGGGTGCGGCGGACCGTCCAGGAGGGAGCCACCGGGCATGGGTGTGGATGTGGTCCTCTACCGGATCGTCCGGGCCGGACCCGGGAAGCGGCGGCCCTCCCACGTCACCGCGGAGGTGGTCCCCGACCCGGAGGACGTGCTGCTGGAACTGCTCCGGCGGGTACGCGGCGGTGGCCGTACCCCGCTGCTGGACCTGGTCGACCCGCTCGGTCAGCTGGTGGTCGGCGCAGAGGCGGCACCCCGGCTGATGGCGGAACTGCGGTGCCTCGCCGAGGTCGCCACCGCCCCGTCCGAGGTCGGCCACGTCCGGCGGCTGGGGCTGCTCGTCCGGCGCTGCCTGCGGGACCGCGACGTGGAGATCCGCTTCGAGGGCGACTGATCAGGCGTCGCCGCCCCGACGGACCGGCGGCTGGGTCAGGGCGTAGCCGTCCGCGCGGCGGACCACCAGGGCCAGTTCCTCCAGCAGGGAGAGCTTCCGCATCGCCGTGCGGACGTCCACCCCGGCCCGGGCGGCGATCGCGTCCACCCCGAGCGTCCCGCGCCGGGGCAGCGACTCCCGGATCAGCGCAGCCTCGTCGTCGAGCAGGTCGGTCGGGCGGTGCGGGCCGCGGGCCGGCTCGGCCAGGTCGTCGCCGATCCGGCCAACCTCCTCCAGCACGTGGGGCAGCCCGGTGACCAGGCGGGCCTTCGGGTACTCGCGGAGCAGTTCGTGGGCGCCCACCGACATGGCCGAGGTGACCGGCCCCGGCACCACCATGGCCTGCCGCTCGATGGCCAGCGCCCGCCGCATCGTCTGCGTCGCCCCGCTGCGCGCCGACGCCTCCACCAGCACGCTGCCCCGGGTGGCGGCGGCGATCACCCGGTTGCGGATCAGGAACCGTGGCCGTAGCGGCTCGGCGCCCGGTGGCCACTCGCTGACCAGCAGCCCCGTGTCGGCGATCCGGTCGAAGAGCGCCGTGTTGCCCATCGGGTAGGGACGGTCCACCCCGCAGGCCAGCACCGCCACGGTGACCCCGCCGGCGCTCAGCGCGCCCCGGTGCGCGGCGGAGTCGATGCCGAACGCCCCGCCGGAGACCACCGTCCACTGCCGGTCGGCGAGCCCGTACCCGATCTCGGTGGCCACGTGCACGCCGTACCCGGTGGCGGCCCGGGCGCCGACCACGGCGACCGAACGGTCGAGGGCCTCGGCCAGCGGCCAGCCGCCGCGCACCCAGAAGCAGAGCGGCGGCGCGGTCTCCCGGTCCACCTTGCGGTCGGCCACCGGCAGCACGAGCCGGCGCAGGTCACCGACCCGCCGGGGCCACTCGTCGTCGCGCGGGACGACCAGCCGGGCGCCCAGCCGGTCGGCGCGGGCCAGGGCCTCCGCGGCGACGCCCCGGGGATCCCCGGCGCCGAGCCGGGCCGCGACGGCGGCCCGCAGCTGCTCGTCCGGGGCACCGCCGTCGAGCAGCAGGTCCAGGGCGCCGGCGGCGCCCTGCTCGCCGACCAGCCGGTGCACCGACCGGGTGCCCGGTTCGGCCAGCCAGGTCAGGGCCACCCGGGCCAGCCGGTCCTCGTCGTCGGTCATACCCTGTCTCCCGTCCTGAGTCCGATGGCCTCCCGGACGTCCTCCCGCCCGGGCCGGCTCCGGCCGTCCAGGTCGGCGACGGTCCAGGCGAGCCGGATGATCCGGTCGAAGCCCCGGGCCGAGAGCGAGCCGCTGTCGAGCCGGCCCCGCAGCTCCGCGGTGTCCCGCGCCGGCAGCCGCCAGGGCAGCTGACGGAGCAGCGGCCCGGGGATGTCGGCGTTGAGCCGGCGCCCGACCGTCGCCCACCGTTCGGCGGCGGCGGCCCGGGCCGCCGCGACCCGGGCCGCGACGACCGCCGACGACTCGGCGGCGGCGTCGACCTCCATCAACTCGGCCGCGCGTACCGGGTTCACCGTGATCTGCACGTCGATCCGGTCCAGCAGTGGGCCGGAGAGCCGTCCCAGGTAGCGCCGCCGCGCCAGTGGGGTGCACTCGCAGAAGGCGTCACCGGCGGGCTTCGCGCAGGGGCACGGATTGGCGGCGAGCACCAACTGGACCCGCGCCGGGTACTCCGTACCGCCCCGGCTGCGCGCCAGGTGGACCCGGCCACTCTCCAACGGTTGGCGCAGCGCCTCCAGTGCGCCCTTGGCGAACTCGGCCGCCTCGTCGAGGAAGAGCACGCCGCGGTGCGCGAGCGACACCGCGCCCGGCCGGGCCAGTCCCGATCCGCCCCCCACCAGCGACGCGACCGTGGCGGTGTGGTGCGGCGCCTGGAACGGCGGCCGGCGCAGCAGCCGCCCGTCCGGCGGGAGCAGCCCGGCGATCGAGTGCAGGGCGGTGACCTCCAGCGCCGCGTCGTCGTCGAGCTCCGGCAGGACCGAGGGGAGCCGCTCGGCGAGCATGGTCTTACCGGCGCCCGGTGGGCCCAGCAGCGCCAGGTGGTGGCCACCCGCCGCGGTGACCTCCAGGGCCCGGCGACCGAGGCCCTGACCAGCCACGTCGGCCAGGTCGGGGCCGGCGGCGACGGCGGGCGGCCCGGGAACCGGTGGTTCCAGCAGCGGGGTGCCCTCCCGGACGAAGCTCACCAGCCGGTGCAGGGTGTCCACCGCCCGGACCCGGACCCCGGGGATCACCGCGGCCTCGGCGGCGTTGTCGACCGGTACGACCACCCGGTCCAGTCCGGCCCGGGCGGCGGCGGCGACCATGGGCAGGATGCCGCGCACCGGTCGGACCGTGCCGTCGAGGCCCAGCTCGCCGAGGACCACCACCCGCTCCAGCGGCAGCAGGGGCAGCTCGCCCGCGCCGCCGAGCAGGGCCGCCGCGATCGCCAGGTCGAAGGCCGAGCCGTGCTTGGGCAGCGTGGCGGGGAGCAGGTTGATGGTGATCCGACGGTTGGGCCACTTCTGGCCGGAGTTGACCACCGCGGCGCGCACCCGGTCCCGGGCCTCGTGCAGGGCGGTGTCCGGCAGGCCGGAGATCACCACCGCGGGCAGCCCGGCGGCCAGGTCGGCCTCCACCTCCACCACGTGTCCGGTCACCCCGACCAGACCCACGCAGAGCACCTTGGCGTAGCTCACCTCAGAAAGCGCCCTTGACGTGCTCGACCCGGGCCGGGCCGGCGTCCGGCAGTTCGACGGCGAGCACGTCGAAGCGCACCTCCTCGGCGCTGGTGCCGGTCTCGGCCAGCCAGCGCGCGGCGAGGATCCGCAGCCGCCGCGCCTTGGCCGGCACGATCGCCTCGGCCGGGGTGCCGAACCGGCCCGAACGCCGGGTCTTGACCTCGCAGAACGCGAGCACCACGCCGTCCCAGGCGACGATGTCGATCTCACCTGCGGAGCAGCGCCAGTTCCGGTCGACCGGGCGCAGCCCGGTGTCGATCAGGTGGCGCACGGCGCAGCGTTCGCCGTACGCGCCGACGGCCTGGTTCCGTGTCGTCATGGCGGTGACGGTGCGCCGGGGCCGACCGGCGGCGCCACCGGCGGGGACGGGCCTGTGGACGGCGGGAGGCGCTGTGGACGACCGGACGATCATGCGGTCGGTGTGCTAGGGGCCACTCGTTCGGCGGCCGGGCCGCTAGCCTTCGCCCATGATCGACGACTGGCGGGCCGACCGGGTCCGCTCGGCCCTGAGCGGCACGAATCCCACCGTGCTGCGCCGGCTCTCCGCCGGCTTCGCGGTGATCGGCGACGTCCAGTTCCTGCCCGGGTACTGCGTCCTGATCAGCGACGACCCGGCCGCCGACCGGCTGGCCGACCTGCCCCGGCAGCGTCGGCTGGCGTTCCTGGCCGACATGGACCTGCTGGGCGAGGCGGTGCACCGGGTCTGCGCCCGGCGGGACCCGGCGTTCCGGCGGGTCAACTACGAGATCCAGGGCAACCTCGACGCCTTCCTGCACGCCCACGTGCGGGCCCGGTACGCCTGGGAACCCGAGCACGTCCACGGCCGGCCGGTGACGGCGTACCCGATGGAGGTGTGGCGTGATCCGGCGAACGCCCTCGGTCCCCGGCACGACGAGCTCCGGGCGGAGCTGACCGCGACGCTCGACGAGCTTGCCGGCCGGGCCGAGGGGGAGCCCACGGCCCTTCACTGACGCTCCGGAATCGGCTGGTCACGCGCCCGTCGGGCGGTTGCGGACCACGAATGGCGCGGGACCGGCGCGTCGCATACGGTGCCGGACGTGGACGGACGACGGAGCTATCCCGAAGATCAGGAGTCGCGCTGGTATCCCGGCGGGGAGCGCGGATACGGCGAGCCGGACTGGCGCAGCGCGGGCGAGCGGTACCGCGACGACCAGCGCGCCGACGACAGCCGGTACGCGGAGCCGGGCAACCCGGCGGAGGGGCGGTACGCGGAGCGCTTCGGCGCCGACCCGCTCACCGAGAATCGTCCGGACGACGGCGGCTACCGGGCACCCCGGATGCGCCGGCCGGACGCCGACCCGGAGTCCTCGGGCGAGCTGCCCGCCGAGCGGGGTGGCCGACGCGCCGCCCGCGAGACGGCGACCGCCGCGCCGATCGAGACCGAGGGCGCCCGGCCCGCGCCGTTGGCCGGCTACCCGGTGGTCGACCCGTCCCGTGCCGGGGACGCCTCGTTGGCCGGTTACCCGGTGACCGACCCGTCCCGTTCCGGGGAGGTTCCGCTGACCGGTTACCCGGTCTCCGACCCGACCCGCGCGGCGGAGCTGCCGCCGGCCGGCTACCCGACCGTCGACCCGTCCCGCGCCGGTGACCCGTCCCGTGCCGCTGACCCGGTCCGGGCCGGCGACGCCGCGCGTGCGGGCGAGCCGCCGCGGCCGGTCGACGGGACGCACCCGCTGGACGTGCCCACCGGGCCGATGCCCGCGGTCGGCCTCCGCCCCGACGGCGCGCCGGTCTTCCCGCCGGTCGGCGCCCCGGATCCGGCCGCCCGGCCGGGCGACGGCGTCTACCGGACCCGCCGACCGGCGCTGGCCGTGGTCCTCGCCGTGCTGGTGGTGGTCTTCGAGGCCCCCGCGCTCCGGGTGCTCTTCAACGGCCTGGTCGGTGACCCGGTCTCGGCGACCAACGTGGTGGTGGGCACCTTCCTGGTGGCCGGTCTGCCGATCTTCGCCGCCGGGCTCTACGGGCTGCGTACCGGCGGGTTGGCGCTGGCCGACGGCAGCCGGGGCTGGCTGCGTCCGCCCACCGCCTACCTGACGGTGGGTCTGGTGCTCTTCGTCGCCGCTGCCCTCGCCGCCGGCTGATCCGCTCGAACGGGTCGGAAGCGGTCACGCGGGGGTCCCGCGTACCCGCGGGGTGGGCAGCGGAGCAGGGGCGTACACTGGTCGACTGGCGACCGCCTCGCGCGGTCGACCTCGCGCGCCCTCCCCACGGTTGATCGTGGGGCGGCGGCCTCCCTGGTCCCGATCTTGGTCGGGCCCACCATGGCCGGCGACCGGGCGCCAGGACGCCCGGCCGCCGGCCGGGCGTGGACAACCAGGGATCACAAGGAGTACCCCATGGCCGTCGTGACCATGCGTCAGCTGCTGGAGAGCGGTGTCCACTTCGGGCACCAGACCCGGCGCTGGAACCCGAAGATGAAGCGCTTCATCTTCACCGAGCGCAACGGCATCTACATCATCGACCTGCGCCAGACCCTCGACTACATCGAGAAGGCGTACGCGTTCGTGCGCACCACGGTGGCCGAGGGCGGTTCGATCCTCTTCGTCGGCACCAAGAAGCAGGCCCAGGAGGCCATCGCCGAGCAGGCGACCCGGGTCGGCCAGCCGTACGTCAACCACCGCTGGCTCGGCGGCATGCTGACCAACTTCCAGACGGTGTACAAGCGCCTTCAGCGGATGAAGGAGCTGGAGGCCCTGGGTGACCTGACCGGCACCGCCGCGGGTTACACCAAGAAGGAGACCCTCCAGCTGTTCCGGGAGAAGACCAAGCTGACCAAGACCCTCGGTGGTCTGCGGGACATGCAGAAGCTCCCGGCCGCGGTGTGGATCGTCGACACCAAGAAGGAGCACATCGCCGTCGACGAGGCCCGCAAGCTGGGCATCCCGGTGATCGCGGTGCTCGACACCAACTGCGACCCGGACGAGGTCGACTTCCCGATCCCGGGCAACGACGACGCGATCCGCTCGGCCGAGCTGCTGACCAAGGTCGTGGCCGCCGCCGTGGCCGACGGTCTGATCGCCCGTTCCGGCCGCCGCCGCGGTGGGGACGAGAAGCCGGAGGCCGGTGTCGGCACCGGCGAGCCGCTGGCCGAGTGGGAGCGCGAGCTGCTCGAGGAGCCGAAGAAGGCCGACGAGCAGCAGCCGGCCGCCGCCGCCCCGGCCGAGCAGCAGCCGGCCGCCGCCGCCCCGGCCGCCCCGGCCGCCGCGGCCCCGGCCGAGCAGCAGCCGGCCGCCGCAGCCCCCGCCGCCGCCCCCGCGGAGTGATCCCGCCGCCGTTCCTCCGCCGCCCGTCGCGGACGGCGGAGGAACGGCGGACCCGCCGGGCAGATCCGGCCCGGATCCGGGTAACCGGCACCCAGACCATCCACCGCAGTTCCGACACGACACCGAAGAGAGAGTCATGTCCAACTTCACCGCCGCGGACGTCAAGAAGCTCCGCGACCTGACCGGCGCCGGCATGATGGACTCCAAGAAGGCGCTGACCGAGGCCGAGGGCGACTTCGACAAGGCCATCGAGATCCTGCGCGTCAAGGGCGCCAAGGACGTCGGCAAGCGGGCCGGCCGTACCGCCGCCAACGGCCTGGTCGCGCACTCCGGCAAGGCGCTGCTCGAGCTCAACTGCGAGACCGACTTCGTCGCCAAGAACGACGCCTTCGTCGCCCTGGCGCAGCAGCTGGTGGAGCACGGCGAGCGCAGCGGCGTGACCTCCGCCGAGGAGCTGCTGGCCAGCACCCTCGACGGCAAGACCGTCGCCGACCTGATCCAGGAGCAGTCCGCCAAGATCGGCGAGAAGCTGGTGCTCAACCGCTTCGGCAAGCTGGACGGCACCACCGCGGTCTACCTGCACCGCAAGAGCCAGGACCTGCCGCCGGCCGTCGGCGTGCTGGTCGAGTACGCCGGCAAGGCCGACGAGGCCGGCGACGCCGACGCCCGTGGCGTGGCCATGCAGATCGCCGCGATGCGCCCGAAGTACCTCACCCGGGACGAGGTTCCGGCCGAGGTCGTCGAGTCCGAGCGGCGGATCGCCGAGCAGACCGCCCGCGAGGAGAACAAGCCCGCGGCGGCGCTGCCGAAGATCGTCGAGGGTCGGGTCAACTCCTTCTTCAAGGACTTCGTCCTGCTGGAGCAGGCGTCGGTCGCCGACAACAAGAAGACCGTGAAGCAGCTGCTGGCCGACGCCGGCATCGAGGTGACCCGCTTCCTGCGCTTCGAGGTCGGCCAGGCCTGAGCCGACCCGGCCGGGCGCGCATGCCGCGCCCGCCGGCAGGGAAACGTGGACGAGGAGGCCGCCGGTGTACGTGACAGGCACCGCGGCCTCCTCGTCACATAGGGTCAGCAGCGGCAGTTTCGCAGTACGCGGCGCACGTGAGGCGCGCGAGGGAAGGGCGGGCGGATGACGCAGGTTGTGAGTGACCGGAGCCTGGCAGCGGACGATCCCACGGCGCCACCGCCGGGGCGGGCCCGTCGGGTGGTGCTGAAGCTCTCCGGTGAGGTCTTCGGCGGCGGCGCGATCGGCGTCGACCCGGACGTCGTCCAGGCCATCGCCCGGCAGATCGCCACCGTGGTGCGCCGCGGCGTGCAGGTCTCCGTGGTCGTCGGCGGGGGCAACTTCTTCCGCGGCGCGGAGCTCCAGAAGCGCGGGATGGACCGGGCCCGGGCCGACTACATGGGCATGCTGGGCACCGTGATGAACTGCCTCGCCCTCCAGGACTTCCTGGAGAAGGAGGGCATCGAGACCCGGGTGCAGAGCGCGATCACCATGGCGCAGGTCGCCGAGCCGTACATCCCGCTGCGGGCGATCCGGCACCTGGAGAAGGGCCGCGTGGTCATCTTCGGCGCCGGCGCCGGCATGCCGTACTTCTCCACCGACACGGTGGCCGCCCAGCGCGCGCTGGAGATCCACGCCGATGTGGTGCTGATGAGCAAGAACGGGGTGGACGGGGTCTACTCCGCCGACCCCCGGATCGACTCCTCCGCGAGCAAGTTCGACTCGATCACCTTCTCCGAGGTGCTGCGCCGCAACCTGCGGGTCGCCGACGCCGCCGCCTTCAGCCTCTGCATGGAGAACGGCCTGCCGATGCTGGTCTTCGGCGCGCAGGGCGACGACACGATCATCCGCGCCGTGGGTGGCGACAAGATCGGCACCTTGATCACCGCCTGAGCCGGCCGGCGGGGTTGCCCGCCGACGACCGCAGCGGTCCTCCGACACGACAGCAGAGCCCAACGAGCACAGAAGGAGGCGAGGAGACCGGTGATCGACGACACCCTCCTCGAGGCCGAGGAGAAGATGGAGCGTGCGGTCGAGCACGCCAAGGAGGAGTTCGGCGCCATCCGCACCGGTCGCGCCAACGCCGCCATGTTCTCCAAGGTCATCATCGACTACTACGGCACGCCGACCCCGCTGCCGCAGATGGCCTCCATCGCGGTCCCGGAGCCGCGCATGGTGATCATCAAGCCGTACGACAACTCGCAGATCAACGCCATGGAGAAGGCGATCCGCGACTCCGACCTCGGCGCGAACCCGAACAACGAGGGCAACCAGCTGCGCCTGCTCCTCCCGCAGATGACCGAGGAGCGCCGCCGCGAGATGATCAAGGTGGCCCGGCACAAGGGTGAGGAGGCCAAGGTGGCCATCCGCAACATCCGCCGCAAGGGCAAGGAAGAGCTGGACCGGATCGTCAAGGACGGCGAGGCCGGCGAGGACGAGGGTCGCCGCGCCGAGAAGGAACTCGACGACCTGACCCAGAAGTACGTCGCCCACGTCGACGAGCTGGTCAAGCACAAGGAGTCCGAGCTGCTCGAGGTCTGAGCCGTTCGGCACGACGTCGCCGGAGAGGCCCGCCCCCGCTCGGGGCGGGCCTCTCCCGTGCTCAGCCCGGAATCCGGACGGTGGCGGTGGCCTCGGCCAGCACCGACCCGTCGGTGTTGCTGTGCAGCTGGAACCAGACCCGCGCCCGGCCCGGGTGCAGGACCGGGTCGGCCCGGTAGAACGCCATCGCCGCGACGCCGGTGCCGCCGTCGCAGATCACCTCACCGGCCCCGCGCGCGGTGGTGGCCCATTCGGTGGGCAGCCCGTCCTGCTCCAGCGTCGCCGACAGCCAGTAGCTGCCGTCCGGGCAGTTCCGCACCGCGCCTCGGACGGAGGTGGCCGGGTACGTCGGCCCGCCGCCGTCGAAGCTCGGGTCGTACGGGTACAGCGCGCCGGCCCGGTGCGCGATCCGGATGGTGGTGTCCGGTCCGGCGGCGACCGCCGGCGAGCCCACCCCCAGCACGGCGGCGACCACCGCCAGCGGGACCAGCTTCGTTCTCCCCATGTCCGCTCCCTTCCGCCGCCGGCCGGCGTGCCGGCGTTCCCGGTCAGCCGACCACCGGTGGTGCCGGAGGACATCCACCGTTCGGCCGGCCGGTCCGTCGGGTAGCGGACCGACGCGGGTTGCGGCCCGGCCGGGGCCCATCGTCCGCCGTGTCCGGGTGGCGGGTGCAGTAGGCTCGGCACGATTCCCGGCCATCCACCAAGTGAACGGCGGGGATCGGCCGGCCGTCGGGCCGGTCAACCGGACGGAACAGTCGCGCCAGTAGGGGATGGTCTTGGTCTTGCGTCATGCGGTGGAACTCGTACCGAGCCTCTTCGGTGCGTGATGTCCCACCTCGACCCCTACGGCGCCGCGGAGCGCGGCTGGGACCGGCCGGAGCAGCCGGCGGGCCTGCCCTGGCCCGAGCGGGACATCGAGCCCGGCCCGGCCACCAGGCGTCCGGCCGCCGGCCCTGAGCTGTACGCCGAGCCGCAAGCCCGTCCCGACCGGTACGCCGAGCCGCCGTACGAGCGTCGCGGCAGCCGCTACGACGACCGTCCCGCAGGCGGGTCCGGGCGGCCGGGGGAGTCTTCCCGGTCCGGCCCCGACCAGCCCTGGCCGGGCCACCACCCGGAGCCGCCCTACCGCGACGAGCCGCCCTACCGCGACGAGCCCGGCGAGCGGGCCGGACACGGCGGGGTGCCGTGGCCCGACGAGCAGCGTCCCGGGCGGCAGCCGGACGAGGAGTACCCGACCGCCCGGTTCGCCCCGGTCCCCGGCGAGCCCTCGATGCCGGGTGAGCCGCCGGTCTCCGGTGCGTCGCCGGCCCCCGACGATCCGGTGGCCGCGGGCCCGGAGCCGGAGCAGCCGTCCGGCCGGCGGCAACGCGGCCGGCGGCGGGCCAGCGCGGACCGCCCGGCGACGCAGCAGGCCGTGCCGAGCCGGGCCGGCCGCAACCTGCCGGCGGCCATCGGGGTGGGGTTGGGCCTGGGCGCGGCGATCGTGGTGCCGCTCTTCCTCTACCCGCCCGCCTTCCTGGCCGTGGTCGTCGCGGCCGTCGCCGTGGGCACCTGGGAGATGGCCCGGGCGGTACGCCGCAGCGGCGCCCACCCGCCGCTGGTGCCGCTGATCGCCGGTGGCGTGCTGACCGTGGGGCTGGCCTGGTGGGCCGGCCCGGACGCACTGAGCCTCGGGCTGCTGGTCACCGTGCTGGGCACGATGATCTGGCGGTTGGGTGACGGCCCGGCCGGCTTCCAGCGGGACCTGACCGCGGCCACCCTGATCGCCGTGTACGTGCCCTTCCTGGCCGGTTTCGCCGCGATGCTGGCGGCGGCCCCGGGCGACGGCCCGTGGCGGGTGCTGGTGACCCTGGTGGCGGTGGTGCTCTCCGACACCGGCGGGTACGCGGCCGGCGTCACGTTCGGTAAGCACCCGATGGCGCCGTCGATCAGCCCGAAGAAGTCCTGGGAGGGCTTCGCCGGCTCGGTGACGGCGGCGGCGGTGGGCAGTGCGGTGCTGATCTGGCAGCTCTTCGACGTGGCCCCCTGGTGGGGTGCGGTCTTCGGGGTGGCGGTCTCCGGCGCGGCGGTGCTCGGTGACCTCGCCGAGTCGATGATCAAGCGGGACCTGGGCGTGAAGGACATGAGCAACCTGCTGCCCGGGCACGGTGGCCTGATGGACCGCCTGGACTCGGTCCTGTTCGCCGTGCCGACGGCGTACCTGCTGCTGGCGGTCTTCGTGCCGGTGGTGGGCTGAGGGATGAATCACGCCGGTGGGCCCGGGTCATTCGTCTGGTGGGAGCCGATTGGGCACCTCCGGAGGGGTGCGTTCCGGCGGCGGCGTGACAGACTGGATCCGTCATGACGAGCCTGCCACTGATCCCCGTAGACCCTGACGCCCCCGGGCGCCGGCCCAAGATGCCTCCCCGCCACCTCGCCGACCTGGACCTGTCCGGCCGGCAGGAGTTGGTCACCGAGCTGGGGGAGCCTGGCTTCCGGGCCAAGCAGGTCTCCAACCACTACTTCGGCCGGCTGGTCCGCGACCCCGCCGAGATGACCGACCTGCCGGCGGCCACCCGGGAGCGGCTCGCCGAGTCGCTGCTGCCCCGGCTGCTCACCCCGGTCCGCGAGCTGGCCTGCGACGACGGGGCGACCCGCAAGGCGCTCTGGCGGCTGCACGACGGCTCGCTGGTGGAGAGCGTGCTGATGGGTTACCCCGACCGGGTCACCGTCTGCATCTCCAGCCAGGCCGGCTGCGGCATGGCCTGCCCGTTCTGCGCCACCGGCCAGGCCGGGCTGACCCGCAACCTCTCCACCGCCGAGATCGTCGACCAGGCGGTCTATCTGGCCGGGGTGGCCGCCTCCGGGGCGGTGGCCGGCTCACCCCCGCGCCTGTCGCACGTGGTGTTCATGGGCATGGGTGAGCCGTTGGCCAACTACGCCCGGGTGGTGGCTGCCATCCGTCGGCTGGTCTCCCCGGCGCCGGAGGGGCTGGGCCTGTCCCAGCGGCACATCACCGTTTCCACGGTGGGCCTGGTGCCGGCCATCCGCCGACTGGCCAGCGAAGACCTCTCGGTGACCCTTGCGCTGTCGTTGCACGCGCCCGATGATGATCTGCGCGACGAACTGGTGCCGGTCAACCAGCGCTGGAAGGTGTCCGAGGTGCTGGACGCGGCCTGGGACTACGCGGCCCGCACCGGGCGTCGTGTGTCGATCGAGTACGCGATGATCAAGGACGTCAACGACCAGCCGTGGCGGGCCGACCTGTTGGGTCGGCTGCTGGCCGGCAAGCTGACCCACGTTAACCTCATCCCGCTCAATCCGACCCCGGGCAGCCGTTGGGACGCCAGCCCGAAGCCGGTCGAGCGGGAGTTCGTCCGGCGGTTGCGCGCCGCCGGTGTCTCGACGACCGTGCGGGACACCCGGGGGCGCGAGATCGACGGCGCGTGTGGGCAGCTGGCTGCCGCCCAGGACCAGGACACCGACGTGTCGCGCGAGGCCATGGCGTGACCGGGCGTAGCGAACGAGACCAGGAGACATAGTGGCGAGTCAGGGTCAGCGTTTCCGGCGTAAGGCGCTCCGCCGGGGATACAAGGTCGACGAGGTGGACGCCTTCCTGGATCGGGTGGAGGCGACTCTCGCCGGCCAGCCGGTCGGTGCCCCCGTCGCCTCCCAGGAGGTCCACGACGTCGTCTTCCGGGTCCGCTTCAACGGCTACGACGAGTGGCAGGTCGACCTGCACCTGGACCGCGTGGAGCGGCAGCTGGCCGAGCTGGAGGAGCGCGGTGGCCCCGCCGGCCGCGGCGGTGACCCACGCAAGATGGACCGGCTCGGTCCGCCGATGCGCGACGACCGGGGCCTGTCGCCCGTGCCGCAGCCGATGCCGCCGCGCGCCATGCCGGCCCAGGCCGGCCCCCCGGTGGACCGCTACGGCCGGTACGACGAGCCGACCGGCGCCTTCGCCGGCGGGTACGACGCTCCCCGCGGCGGTTACGACGGCCCGCGCGGCCCCGGCCCGATGGGTCCGGGTCCCCAGGTGGGGCACGGCGGTCCGCCGCCGCACCGTGGCCTGCCGCCGGGCCCCGGTGGGTTCGGCCAGGACGAGCAGTCGCACCGTGGCCTGCCGCCGGGCCCTGGCGGGTTCGGCCAGGACGAGCAGTCGCACCGTGGCCTGCCGCCGGGCCCTGGCGGGTTCGGCCAGGACGAGCAGTCGCACCGTGGCCTGCCGCCGGGCCCTGGCGGGTTCGGCCAGGACGAGCAGCGTTTCGACGGCTTCGAGGCCGGCCGGCACGGCCGGACGGACATGACCGCCGAGATCCGGATGAACGACCGGGAGCTGCGCGACATGCGCGGTCGCGGGCCGGCCGGCCCGCCGTCGCTGCCGCAGCAGGCCGGTGGCCCGCCGCCGATGGCCGCCCCCCAGCTCGGTGGCCCGCCGATGGGTGGCCCGCCGATGGTGGGGCCGCCGATGGCCGGCCCGCCCGGCAGCGACCTCTACCGGGTGGACCAGATCCGGCGCCGTTTCCAGGTGCGCCGGTTCGGCAGCGGGTACGACCCGGACCAGGTCGACCGCTTCTTCGAGAGCCTGCTCGGGGGCATGCAGGGGCGCAACCCGATGCCGGTGAACCCGAAGGACCTGGACACGCTCCGCTTCGGGCTGGTGCCGGGCGGCTACTTCGAGGCCGAGGTCGACGCGGCGCTCAAGGACGTGCAGGACATCCTCTTCGGCCGCTGACCCGTACGACGTGACGAGGGCCCACCCCCGGGCGGGGGTGGGCCCTCGTGCGTCTGGGTGCGACGGGTCAGGAACGCAGGCCGTTGCGGCGCAGCACCGCGTCGCCGATGACGATGGCCAGCAGGACCACGGCGATCCCGATCAGCCAGAGGTCCTCGACCTTGCCCTCGTGGTTGCCGCACAGCATCGCCAGCAGCACCAGCGCGGAGAGCACCGCGCCGATCCGGCCGGCCTTCCGGTGCCCGGGCTTGTGCTGATCTGGCGCGGTTACCGGCTCGCTTCCTGCCACTGTCGGTCCTTCCCTCGCGATCGGATCTCCGGTTAGTCTGGCACGCCCCCCGCCGGCCCTGGCGCAGGGTCCGACCTGAGGGGGAGACAGGATGACCGCCGCGGCCGACCGGGAGCTGCTGAAGACCGCGTACGAGGCGTGGGAGGCATCTGACTGGGCGCTCGCCGCGGAGTCGTTGGAAGCGCTGCTGCGCCGGCACCCGGACCGGCCCGGCGCGCAGGCGGTGCACGTCGCGGCGCCGCCCGCCGAGGTGGCCGCGCTGATGGACGCCTGGGTCGCCGAGGCGCCGTCGGGCAGGAGCTGGACCGGCCCGGTCCCGGCCTGACCTCGCGGGTCCTTGGACCCCTCTTCGGGCGGGCACACCGGCACTACCGGCGTCGCGGGGCGGTGGCCAGACTGCCTCCGGTAGCGTCTTGACGTACACCTTGATTGTCGTTTTGAGGGGGACTGCGGTGCGAGTGACCGGTACGGGACATGCCAGCATGCGGATCGACACGGCCGCGGGCAGCATCCTGTGCGACCCGTGGGTCAATCCCGCCTACTTCGCCTCCTGGTTCCCCTTCCCGGACAACTCCCTGCTCGACTGGGAGGCGCTGGGCCAGGTCGACTACCTGTACGTGTCGCACCTGCACCGGGACCACTTCGACGCGAAGCACCTGCGTGACTTCGTCTCCAAGGACGCCACCGTCCTGCTCCCCGAGTTCCCTACCTCGGAGATGGAGGACGAGCTGCGGGAGCTGGGCTTCACGAAGTTCCTGAAGGCGCCGAACGAGCAGGTCGTGGAGCTGCCCGGCGGGCTGAAGATCATGATCCAGGCGCTGACCAGCCCGACCGACGGCCCGATCGGCGACTCCTCGCTCTGGGTGGAGTACGACGGCGTCCGGCTGCTCAACCAGAACGACGCCCGCCCGACCGACCTGACGGTCTTCGCCGAGCTGGGCCACGTGCACGCGCACCTGCTCCAGTTCTCCGGCGCGATCTGGTATCCGATGGTCTACGAGCTGCCGCAGTCGGCGAAGACCGCGTTCGGCAAGCAGAAGCGGGATCGGCAGTTCGACCGGACCTGGCGCTACATCGACGACCTGAAGGCCGACCACGTCTTCCCGATCGCCGGCCCGCCGTGCTTCCTCGACGACGAGCTGTGGCAGTTCAACGACATCTTCGGCGACGAGGGGAACATCTTCCCCGACCAGTCGGTGTTCCTGTCCGAGTACGCGAAGGTCGGCGGCACCAACGGCATCGTGCTGCTGCCCGGCAGCGTCGCCGAGGTGACCACCTCCGGCGCGACCACCACCCACCCGCAGCCGGTGGAGGAGTTCTTCGCCAACAAGAAGGCCCACCTGGAGGAGATGCGGGAGCGCAAGCGCCCGATCATCGAGGCGGAGAAGGCGTCCTGGCGGCACCCCGAGGTGGACGTGCTGGACGGGATGAAGCGCCGGATCGAGCCGCTGCTCGACGAGTCGATCTACCTGGCCAAGGGGGTCGGCGGCCCGGTCCGCTTCGACCTGGTGGGGTACGACGGAGAGTCCGTCGAGTCGATCGTGGTGGACTTCCCGGGCAAGGAGGTCCGGCCGTACGCGGACGAGAAGGTCCGCTACCGGTTCCGCACCGAGCGGGCGCTGATCGAGCACCTGCTGCACATCGAGGAGGTGGACTGGGTCAACTCGCTCTTCCTCTCCTGCCGCTTCTCGGCGGCCCGGATCGGGCAGTACAACGAGTTCGTCTACGCCTTCTTCAAGTGCCTTTCGGAGGAGCGCCTCCAGTACGCCGAGGGCTGGTACGACGAGCACGAGCGGGCCGTCGACGCCGAGGACATCACGCTAAACGGCTGGGTGGTGCAGCGCCGGTGCCCGCACCTGAAGGCCGATCTGAGCCGCTTCGGCATCGTCGACGGCGACCAGCTCACCTGCCAGCTGCACGGCTGGAAGTTCGACCTGCCCAGCGGCCGCTGCCTGACCAGTGTCGGGCACAAGGTCCGGGCGCACCGGGTCGACGCGGAAACCCCGGCCCCGGCCGGGGAGGCGCTGAGCTGAGTTTCCCCCCGCACGCCGCCCCCGTCGGGTGACCATGAGGTCGGAAGGGGGGCGGCGTGACGGATCCCGAGGCGGGGGAGCGGCGGTACCGCTACGGGCGCCGCCGGGAGATGTCCCGGGACACCTCCCGGGTGGAGACGTTCAGCGACGGGGTCTTCGCGGTCGTGCTGACCGTGATGGCCGTCGAGCTGCTCCAGAACGGGCCGGCCCGGGCGGGCGGCCGGGAGTTGCCGCAGACCCTCGCGGACGCCTGGCCGTCCTACCTGGCGTACGTGATCACCTTCGGGATCGCCGGCCAGATCTGGCTCGGCCACCACAACATGTGGCGGTACGTGGTCCGGGTCGACCAGCTGCTGCTGGTCTTCAACCTGCTCGTGCTCCTCTTCGTGGCCACCATCCCGTTCACCGCCGACCTGCTCTCGGACAACCTGCGCGGCACTGCCCGGGACCAGCAACTGACCGCCGCCCTCTACCTGGCCACCGTGCTGGGCGAGTCGCTCTTCTTCAACCTGAGCTGGTGGTGGGCGCGGCGGTGCGGGCTGCTCGACCCGGGCCTGGATCCGCAGCTGGCCGCGGCGATCTCCCGACGGCTGCTGGTCCGTCCGGTGCTCTACCTGACCGCGTTCGCCTTCGTCTTCGTCGACCCGATCCTCAGCCTGGTGCTCTACCTGCTGCTGGTCGGCCTCTCCCTGATCCGCCGCCCCGGCGACCTGCCCGGCGGGTGTTAAGAAGGGGCCCCTGCTCTACCGAATGCGTTAACAGGGGGCCCCTCCTTACCTGCCGAGGTCGGCGAGGATGCGGCGGGCGGCGTTGTGGCCGGCGGCGCCGATCACGCTGCCGGCGGGGTGACAGCCGGCGCTGCCCGCGTACACGCCGTCGACGCCGGTGGCGTAGGGCATCCGGTCGGTGAACGAGACGGTGTTGTCGACGTGGTGGATGTGCCCGCCGGTGATGCCGAAGTGCGCCTCGATCCCGGGCGGGGGCAGCGGCACCGCGTCGGCGATCAGGTCCGCGGTGCCGGGGGCGTACCGCTCGCAGATGGCGATCAGCTTCTCCACGTAGCCGGGGAGCGCGGCCTCCCAGGTCGTGCCGGCCAGCTCGTAGGGCACGGACTGGACGAAGAGCGCCGACGAGTGGTGCCCGGCGTCGTCGGACAGCGACGGGTCGACGGTGGTGTGCAGGTACCACTCGATGGTCGGCTCCTCGGGCAGCCGGCCGGCCTGCACGTCGGCCCACATGGCGCGCAGCGCCGCCATCGGCGACTCGCCGCCGCCGTCCACCAGCGAGGCCGAGCCGGGCAGCAGGTGGATGGTGGAGCCGAACGGGCTGGGCGCCTCCGCCGGCAGGCAGGAGAAGCGGGGCAGCCCGGTCAGCGCCAGGTTGAGCTTGAGGGTGGTGCCGGTACGGCGGACCGCCGCCATCCGCTCGCCGAGCGGCGCCGGGAGCGCGCCGTCGGGCAGCAGCCCCATCAGCCGGTACGGGTCGCAGGCCCCGAGCACCACGCCGGCGGCCACCTGCCGGCCGTCGGCGAGCACCACCCCGGAGGCGGCCCCGCCGTCCAGCGTGATCGCGGTGACCGGCACGCCGGTCAGGATGCGGGCCCCGGCGGCCCGGGCGGCCTCGGCGAAGGTACGCGAGACGGTGCCCATGCCGCCCCGGGCGATCATCCAGGTGCCGTCCGCGCCGGGGAGGCGACACATGTTGTGCACGAGGAAGTTGTGGCCGGTTCCGGGGTCGTCGGGGCCGGCGTTGAGGCCGGAGAGGCCGTCGGTGACCGCGTACATGCTGACCAGCAGTTCGGAGCGGAAGTCGAAGCGGGCCAGGTGGTCGGCGACGGAGCCGCGGACCAGGTCGACGAAGACCTGGCGCAGCGCGGGGCGGACGTACCGTTGCGCGGTTTCCTCGACCGGCAGCGGCTCGGCCAGCCAGGCGGGCGCCAGGTCCGCGCGGAGCTGGGCCAGCTCGGCCTGGAGCGCGTCGTCGGCGGCCACGTCGGCGGGGGAGAACATCTCGGTGAGCTGCCGCCGGGTGGCCGCGGTGTCGCGGCCGTTGAGCAGGTACGGCGCGCCGGGCCCGCCCGGGGTGGGCAGGAAGTAGTGCGGGTCGCGGCGCAGCACCGGGATCTCCACGTCGAGGGTGGCGAGCAGCTCCGGCGGCATCAGCCCGAGCAGGTACGACCCGGTGGAGTGCCGCAGCCCGGGGACCCTCGGGAACGGGTTCTCGGTGCGGGTGGCCCCGCCGATCACCTCGGCGGCCTCCAGCACCAGCACGTCGAGACCGGCCCGGGCCAGCAGGATCGCCGACACCAGCCCGTTGTGCCCGGACCCGACGATCACCACGTCCGCGCGACCCGGCAGCTCACCAACATCACTCATACCCGCGCACCCTAGTGCGGCGGGCCGCTCACCGGGAGGGGGTCGCGCGCTGGGCGCGCCAGCGGGACAGCGCCAGGGTGGCGGAGTAGCCGGCCAGGACGATCACGTGGAACAGGTAGAGCCAGAGCAGCACCGCCACCCCCGCGCCGATCTCGTCGAAGCCGCCGAACGGCACGCCGAGGTCCAGCGGGAGGGAGCAGAACAGCACGAAACCGTGCAGAAAGCCGGAAAGGTTCGCCGCGGTGAACGAGCCGAGCGCCAGCGTCGACAGCCAGTCCGGCGAGGCGGGCCCGACCACCCGGAACACCCACATCAGCACCGGGGTGAGCACCAACCACACCGCCAGGAATGACAGCACGATGCCGAGGGCGGCCACCCAGCCGCCCTGCCGGACCAGCCGGGTGGTCACCGGCAGCGCGATCAGGATCGACAGCAGCAGGGCGGGGGCCGGCGCGAGCAGGGGGAGCAGCAGCAGCCGGCCGCGCCAGCCGACCAGCGCCCCGGACTCGCTGCGCGGCTCGGCCACCGACACGAACGCCCGGCGCAGGCCCTCGCCGTAGAGCGACGCAGGCAGCAGCGACGCCAGCGCCAGCAGCGGGGTCAACCCCAGACCGGCCTCGACCAGCGCGGCCACCGCCCGGTTGGCGCCGATGTCGGTGGGCAGGGTGTCGATGGCGTACGACGTGAGCCGGCGGACGTGGTCGTCGCCGGCGATCAGCCCGGTCATCCAGATGGCGAGCAGCGCGACCGGCACCACGGCGATCGCCCCGTAGAAGGTGATCGCGGCGGCGTGCAGCGACAGGTCCCGGCCGCGTACCGGCCGGAACGCCGCGCTGGTGATCCGCTTCGCCCGCTGCCACCCTGCTCCCATCGTGATCTCCTTCCCCCTCCGGGAGCCGGGTACGCATTACGATCCCGCGACATGACCGTCCTCACCACCGAACGACTGCTCGTCCGGAACTGGACCGACTCCCCGCCGGACCTGGCGCGGCTGCACGAGATCTACTCCCGCCCGGAGGTGGCGCGGTTCCTGACCGTGCCGTGGCTGCCGCTGACCGGCCCGGAGCAGGCCGCCGCCCTGCTGGCCCGGTGGCGGGCCCGGCACGCCGACCACGGCGACCGGTACGGCACCTGGGCGGTCGAGCGGCGGGACGGCGGCGGGGTGGTCGGCACGCTGCTGCTCAAGCCGCTGCCCAGCCGGGACGAGGAGGTGCTGACCGACGACATCGAGGTGGGCTGGCACCTGCACCCGGACGCCTGGGGGCACGGCTACGCCACCGAGGCGGCCCGCCCGGCGATCGAGCGGGAGCTGGCCCTGGGCACCCCGCAGGTGTTCGCGGTGGTGTCGCCGCGCAACTCCGCGTCGATGGCGGTGGCCCGCCGGTTGGGCATGACCCACCTGGGCCGGCGCACCGACTGGTACGGCGGCGAGGAACTGGAGACCTTCGTCCGGAGCGCGGCTCCGCCCGTCTGACCGGCTCAGCGCGTGGACGGCCCGTCCGGCCCCGCTCGATCGGCGGCGGGAGCGGACGGGCCGGTCGCGGTCGGGCTATGGGACGTAGGGCGGTTGGCTGTAGGCGTACGTCAACGCGTCCAGGCCGGCCGACCTGGGGTTGAGCGTGCCCCAGTCACCGTCGCTGTTGAAGTAGTTGGTCATCCGGATCCGCGGCAGCTGTGCCACGGCGGCAGGCACCTGCCGGATCCACTCGGCCTGGGTCGGCGAGGTGAACGTGTAGTTGGTGCCGTACTCGGCGATGATCACCTGCTTGTCGGCCGCCTCGGTGGGCAGCTTGGGCAGCCAGCCGTAGGTGCGGCTGAACACCTGGTACGGCGTCCGCGACGGTGCCGCGTGGTTGTAGGGGTTCCACTGGAGGTAGTCCACCCCGTCCACCCCGCCGACGTACGAGCGCAGGAAGCTCGCCTCGTCCCAGCCGCCCATGCCGGCGGTGAAGGTGGCCCGGGGGACCCGGGTGCTGTGCTGCCGGAAGTACCGGATCAGGTACTGCATGGCGGGGACGGCCATCGCGTCGGCCTGGGCCCAGGTGTAGCCGACCCCGTTCTGGGTGATGCCGTTCTGGTGGGTGGTGTCCCGCTCCGAGGTGAACTGGATGTTGACCGGGCCCGCGGGAAGCGCGTCGAGCTGGCTGACGGCGTTGCACAGCAGGCCGTCGAGGGCGCCCGAGGTGACCTGGTCGTAGCCGTAGTACTTCACGGTGGAGCCGGTGAACCCGGCGGTCATGTTGCCCGTCGGGATGCTGTAGGTCCGCCCGCCGCAGGTGATCGAGCTGCCCGGTGGACCGCCGTACTGCTTGAGTTCGATGACGAAGTTGGGCTCGACGCCGTGATCCGTCATCAACGAGGTGATCCACTGCGCGTTCCAGCCGGGAAAGACGTTACGGTCGTACAGGCTGCGGTACGTGGTGAGCGATCCCAGGTTCATTCCCCGGCCGACCGTGTCCGCGGTGATGTCGCCGTTGCCCGGGTTGTAGAAGCCGCCCCGGACGGGTTGCGGGACGCCGTACACCTGGAACTCCCACAGCGAGTAGCCCCAGTTCTGGGTGCAACCGGTGCATCCGCGGGCGGTGCCGTACATCCGGACGTACCGGGCGCTGGCGGAGAGCCCGGTGATGTCGTCGACCCCGCCGTCCCCGGTGCTCGTCGACCAGATCGAGGTCCAGGCCGTCCCGTCAAGGCTGGTCTCGATCCGGTAGGTGGTGGCGTGCGCCCGTTCCCAGTCGAGCTGTACCCGACCCACCCGGACGGTCCGGCCCAGGTCGACCTGGATCCACTGCGGGTCGACGAGGGACACGCTCGCCCAGCGGGTGGTGGTGTTGCCGTCCGTCACGTTGCTGGCCGCGTACCCGCTCAGCGTGCTGCTCGCGGCGACGGGCCGTCCGGCGGAGACGAGCGGGTCGGCCGCCTGCGCCGGGCCCGCCACCGCGACGGCCGACCCGGTCGCGCCGAGCAGCGCGAGCAGTAGTGCGGCAACCCGTGCCGACCGGCGCCGCGCTGTTGGTCGTCGCCTGGGCGGTCCCGTCTGGACACTTCCCCCGTGGATGGTCATGCTGCTCCCTCTGTCGTCGGGGTGGACTGGTTCGACATCCGCGATCGCCCCGAGCCATCGCGGCACGTCAATCCTGCGGGAGAACCGTCCATTCCACTGTCACGAACTCGTAACGCCGCCCGATATCCATTTCGGACCGTCGGCCGCCGTGCGGCCGGCGCCGGGCGCGACGACGACGGGCCCGCACCGGAGGAGGTGCGGGCCCGTCGCCGTGTCGCGGGGCGGTCAGCCGAACGACTTGACCGAGTTCCAGTTGTCGCCCAGGACGACCTTCACCGGCGCGTTGGTGTTGGTGGTCGACGGGTGGTAGATCCGCATCGCCCCGTCCGACGCCAGCCGGGCCCAGATGTCGGGCACCCGGTCACCGTTGACGTCGGGGATGCCGATGGCCGCGTTGACGTTCGCCTCGGTCCAGCCGGTGCCGTAGGAGATGTCACCGCTGCGGGAGGCGGCGGCCGACTTGAGCGAGTCGAGGCTGACGCTGCCCGCCACCGACCCCGGCTTGCCGTGCCGGATGTAGAAGGTGCCGGCGTCCAGGTTGCGCCAGAGCATGTCCGGCGTGCCGTCGAGGTCGACGTCGGCCACGTTGACGATCTCCCGGCGGGCCCAGGCGGTGCCCTCCATCAGGGTGGCCTCCTGGAAGCTGCCGCCGGTGTAGCCGCTGAGCACCCAGAACGCGGTGCCGGCCCGCAGGATCACGTCGGGTTGCTTGTCGCCGGTGATGTCGCCGATCGCCTTGAGCTGGATCCAGGTCGCCGGGTCCGGGGCGTTCGCCGGCAGGATGACCCGCAGCCGCTTGTCGACGTTGAAGCTGCCGTACCCGTCGCCCGGGTAGAGCCAGAAGCCGCCGTCAGGGGTGCGGGCGAACAGGTCGGTGGAGCCGTCACCCGGGTACGCGTCGGCGAACTTGGCGATCAGGGCCGCCTTGCCGGTGGCGGGGTCGAACCAGTGGCCAGGCGGGTTCAGCGTGCCCTTGTCGTCGTACGAGGCGGTCTGCCACGCGTACAGCTCGCCGTCGACGTCGCCGGCGTAGTTGCGCAGCTTGCCGGTGGAGTCGATCAGGAGCAGGTCGACGATGCCGTCGCCGCCGGTGTCACCCGGGGCGTCCGCGGTGTCGCGCGGCGGCACGTAGAAGTAGTAGTCGGTGCGGGCGCTGCGGTTGCCGACCGCGTCGTAGGCGTACACGTGCAGGGTGGTGGGGCCGGCGTGCCGCGGCTTCAGGTCGGGCACGGTGGCCGCTCCCGAGGTGGCGTTGACGTACGTGGTGCCGATGCCCTCGAAGGCGTAGCTGAACTTGGCCGCGCCGGCGGCGGTGAAGGAGATCGCACCGGTGCCGCCGAACTTCACCGTGGCCCAGGTCGCGCCGTCCGGCGTGGCCTCCTTCCAGACCGCGCTGGTGACGTCGGGCGCGGGCGGCGCGGAGGCGTCGATGGTGAAGCGGCACGGCTCGGTGCCCGGCGGGAAGTACGACGACGTGGCGCCGGAGGTGTCCTCGGAGCGGACGTCCCAGGAGTAGGTCGTCTTGTCGACCAGGCTGGTCGTGGGGATCGTCAGGCTGCCCTTGCCGCTGGTCAGGCTGGTCACCAGCGTGCCGGCCGGCACCGTGCCGCCGGTCGGCCACCAGCGGAAGCGCAGGCCCTTGAGGTTGCCGTCGGCGTCGGTGGCGCTGGCCGACAGGACGATGTTGGTCTTGGCGATGGTGACGCCGTTGCCGGGGCCCGGGGTGCAGGCGCCACCGGGGGAGGTGGTGCCGCCGGTGGGCTCGTTGGGCGGCCGGTTGTAGACGACCGACAGCGCCGCGGTGCTGGCCTGGAACTTGCGCCAGGTGTACTTGTCGCCCTCACTGCTGGCGCGCATGCCGAGGGTGAGGGTGGACCAGCCGCCGTCGGCCGCCTGCTGGGCGGCGTTCAGGACGTTGAAGCTCTCGTAGTCGTCGGCGCAGCTGCTGGAGTAGCCGTGGGCGAAGGAGAGCTTCTGCTGCAACGTCGTCCAGGCGGGCTGCTTGTTCCAGGTGGTGCCGGTGGAGATCGCGCCGGTCAGCCAGAGCTGCATCTCCCGGGCCGTGCAGGACCAGGAGTAGTTGTTGAGGATCTTGAAGCTGGCCGAGCTGATCGTGGCGCCCCTGAGGCTGCTGCTGTAGCCCATCCGCCAGAAGGCGCGGGAGGTGCCACCGGTGTCGGACTCGTAGCCGACCCGGGCGTCGCTGGTGCCGCCGTTGAAGCTGGTGCCGTTCCAGTAGTTGCTGTTCGGGTAGGGCTTGTAGGCGAACGTCCAGCCCGTGTTGCCACTGTTCAGCGTCGGGTCCAGGAAGAGCGGGAAGGTCACGTCGCCGCGGGTGAGCAGCCCGGTCGCGGCGGCGTCCAGGTGCAGCAGCACGTCACCGGTGCCGTCCCGGTCCAGGCGGGTGGGCAGCGGCGCCTGGTGGGCGCCGGGCTCGATACCGCTGAGGCCGGAGAGCTTCAGCACCTCGGCGGGGGAGCCGACGGCGGTGCGCGGCGCGGTGCCGGGCTCGGCGTCGACGTCCCGGCCGGCGGAGTCCCAGGCGAACGGGGTGGGGATCGAGCTGACCTCCCGGCCGGCCCGGTCCAGGGCCCGGACGCCGCCGGTGAGGTCGTCGTGCCGGAACACCAGCGTCCTGGAGCGCAGCCCGTAGCTGAGGGTGCGGACCGCCTGGAGGGTCTGGGCCGAGCGGTTCTTGACGATCAGCAGCTGCGCGAAGCCGCCCTCCTCGCGGGCGACGACCAGCAGGTCCACCCCGGAGCGGACCTCCGGGTAGAGGGCGCGCGGCCCGTCGAGCACCGGCTCCGGCAGGGCGCCGGGCCAGGTGTACGCGATGGTGTGGCCGGCCACGTCCGCCTCGGCGAGCACGGTTCCGGCGTTGCCCGGCGTCGCGGCGGAGCCGCCGGAGAAGCGGACCGGGGCGGGGACGTTGACCGGGCGTACGTCGAGGCCGCCGGCGCTCTTCCCGCCCCGGACGAGGCTGTTGTCGATGTCCTTCCACTGCCCGGCGGCGTCCCTGGCCCGCTGCGGGGCGGCGTGGAACTCGGAGCGCAGCTTTCCGTCGGGGAGCGCCCAGGTGCGGGAGGTGGCGGTGGTCGCCGTGTCCACGAGGACTTCCTTGCCGGTACGGCGGGCGTCGGCCATGGCGATCACCTCGCTCCGCGGCCCGACGGGCGCCGGCGCGGCGGCGGCGGTTTCGGTCGCCTCGTCGGTCCCGAGCCAGAGCGGCAGCGGGGCGGCGACGAGGGTGGCCAGCGATAGGCCCAGGGTGAGGGTCAGCCTGGTGCGCGTACGCACGAAGGGGCTGAACAGGCGAGGCGCAGTCACGGCGGTCCACTCCCGTTGGGGGCCAGGTGGATGGGAAGGCACATCAGACGGCCCCGGTCGGCTGGCCGAGGGGCAGAACGCGGGCACACGATCGCACGACGACCGGGCCGGTCGGCTACCCCGTGAACGTTATGAATTTGTGATCATCCTTTAAGGAGTTACACGGCTGGTGCTCAGATTCCGGGATTCTGTCTGGATTTGCGGACCGTCCATAAGCGACATGCCGGGATTGGAGTGGGATCGCGGCTCTTGTTGATCTTCGCCGTCTTGTCGACCTAAACCATTTGTGACCGGCATCACTTGTTGCCCAGGTCAACAGCCTCTACCGGCCTTGAGCGCAGGCGCGTACTGACGCACAGTGCTCACGCACGTGCCGCACCTGGCGCATGCCTCTTCGCGGGTTTTCCGCGCCTTCTCTTTCGTTCTTGCGCCTGGGTGGGAGTCGACGCGTATGCGTGCTATCGGTTTGCTGTCTCGGCGGTGGCAAGGCCGCCGGACCCCGACGGGCCCCGGTCAACCCCGGTGGCGTCGGGCCCGGACGGCCACCATGCTGGCCCTGTCCACGACGCTGGTCGCCACGATGCTGCCCGCGCAGGCGTGGGCGGTCCCCGGCGCCGGCATGGCGCGCGAGGAGACCAACCTCGACCTGCCCGACATCCCGCAGAGCGAACTCGTCAGCGAGGACGACTCCGCCGAGAAGAACCTGACCACGGCGGACGAGGTCCCGGTGGAGCCGTACGCTCCGACGGCCGTCACCCCGTGGCAGCAGGACTCCGGCGTGGTGGACCTGACCGGCGTGGCCGCCGGCGACACCGTGCCGGTCGACGACCTGCCGGTCGCGCTCGGCGTGCCGGCCGGCGCCGACCCAGCGACGCTCGCCGGCACCTGGACCGTCGACCTGGCCGCCCCCACCGCGTCCCAGGACGCCGGCGTCTCCGGCCTGATCATGAAGATCACGCCGCCGGCCACCGCCGACCCGGCCGCCCAGGTCGCGCTCAGCGTCGACTCCACCCCCTTCGTCGACCTGTACGGCCCGCAGGCCGCCGACCGGTTCGGCGCCGTGCTGCTGCCCAGCTGCGTCTACGACAGCCCGGACACCGGCGAATGCGCCCCGGACACCACCACGACGACCACCGCGCCGGTGCAGACGCTCTCCAGCGACGTCGAGCTGGTCCCCGCCGCCACCGCCGGCTTCCGCATCGCCGCCGCCGGTGAGCCGACCACCCGCCGGGTGATCACCACCAGCGTGCCGGTGGCCCCGCTGCTCTCCGCCGGGGCCGGCGCCCGGTCGCTCGCCGCCGCCTCCGAGCCGAACGTCGTCGGCGTGCTGGACACCGGCGCCTCGGCCTCCGGCGACTACACCGCCACCCCGCTGCTCTCCTCGGGGTCCTGGGCTGCCGGCGCCTCCTCCGGCGCGTTCACCTACTCGTACCAGGTGCAGGTGCCGGAGACCGCCGGCGGCCTGATGCCGAAGGTGGCGCTGGGCTACTCCTCGCAGTCCGCCGACGGGCGCACCTCCGCCACCAACAACCAGGCCTCCTGGATCGGTGACGGCTGGGACTACAACGCCGGTGAGATCACCCGCAGCTACGCCAACTGCCGCCAGGACTCCAAGAAGACCGGCTCGAACAACAAGGACCACCGCACCGCCGACCTGTGCTGGGGTTCGCAGAACGCCACCCTGTCGCTGGGCGGCATGACCACCGAGCTGGTCTGGGACGAGGCCAAGGGCGCCTGGTTCACCGCCAACGGTGACGGCTCCAAGGTGGAGCGCCGCAAGGACACCAGCAAGGGCAACGGCGACGCCGACGGCGAGTACTGGGTGATCACCACCCGGGACGGCACGAAGTACCACTTCGGCCTCAACCGCCTGCCGGGCTGGTCGGACAACGGCACCGCCGCCGACGACCCGGAGACCAACTCCGTGCTCACCGTGCCGGTCTACGGCAACCACCTCAGCGACGGTGACCCGGCCGAGACCTGCTACAAGTCCGGCGGCGCCGACGCCTGGAAGGCCTCCGTCTGCACCCAGGCCTGGCGCTGGGGCCTCGACTACGTCGAGGACGTCCACGGCAACGCCATGAGCCTGTGGTGGGGCAAGGAGAAGAACTACTACGCGCGTGACTTCAACTTCAAGGCGCCGGTGGAGTACGACCGCGGTGGCTACCTGACCCGGATCGACTACGGCCAGCGCAAGGACACCCTCTTCTCGGCGGAGGCGCCGGCCCGCGTCCGCTTCGTCACCGCCGAGCGCTGCTTCACCGAGGGCACCCTCACCTGCACCGAGGAGAACTTCACCGCGAAGGATCCGGGCAAGTACCGGATCTGGTACGACACCCCGGCCGACCTGCGCTGCGGTCCCGGCAGCAACACGGTGAAGTGCTGGAACGCGGGCCCGTCCTTCTTCACCCGCAAGCGGCTCGACATGATCAGCACGTCCGCCCAGCGGCGGACCGACACCACCGCCCGCCAGGTGGTCGACGAGTACCAGCTCAAGCAGTCCTTCCCGGTGCTGCGGACCGGCCCGAACACCGCGCTCTGGCTGGAGTCGGTCACCCGCACCGGCTACGGCCGCAACGGCACCACGGACGCGAAGGTCACCCTCAACCCGGTGCGCTTCGAGCCCAACGCCGAGGACATGCCCAACCGGGTCAAGGACGACAACCGGCCCGGCTTCTCCCGGCTGCGCATCGCCCGCGTCATCAACGAGTACGGCGGCGAGACCGCCATCACCTACAAGGCGCCCGTCGGTGACTGCGCCACCGGCGTCGGCCTGCCCACCAAGGCCGACACCGCCGAGCTGAAGTCCAACACCCGGCTCTGCTACCCCTCCTTCTGGCACCCGGACCCCGAGGCCGAGCAGATCGACTGGTTCCACAAGTACGTCGTGGACACCGTCGAGGAGCTCCCCGCCCTCGACGGCTCGCGTGGCACCGTGACGCACTACGCCTACGCCACCCCCGGCTGGAAGCTCGCCGAGCAGGAGTTCACCAAGAAGTCCACCCGCACCTGGTCGCAGTTCGCCGGCTTCGCGCAGACCACCGTCATCACCGGCGAGGACGACCCGGCCATCGGCAGCAAGCGGACCAAGGCCGTCACCCGGTACTTCCGCGGCATGGGCGACACCGTTCCGGTCAACGACATCGCCGGCGTCGAGATCGCCAAGGACCGGGAGCCGTTCGCCGGCCGGGTCGCCGAGGAGCTGACCTACAGCGAGGCCAGCGACGCCGACACGAACTGGCTCACCCGCAGCGTCACCTACCCGGCGGCGCAGCTGCTGGCCAGCCGCACCCGCGACGACGGGCTGAGCCCGCTGGAGGCGTGGCGGGTCACCGAGCCGCGCACGGTGTCGTGGACGAAGTCCTCGGGCACCGGGGACGACACCCGCACCGTGCGGGCCGTCGAGACGAAGACGACGTTCGAGTCGACGTACGGGCTGCCGACGTACGTGGAGTCGCTGGGCGACACCGGCAAGACCGGCGACGAGTCCTGCACGTTCAACGAGTACGTGCACCGGACCGACAAGAACATCATCGGCCTGACCTCGCAGGTGCGGACCAGCCCGACGACCTGCGCCGCCGCGACCTTCGACAACCTGACGACGCTCAGCTCGGCGGGTCGGGTCGGCTACGACAGTCAGCCCTACGGCACCGCCCTCGGCGCCACCACCCGGGGTCTCGCCACCGAGACCTGGTCGCTGAAGGGCGACGGCTCGGGGTTCCAGACCGACGGGACCACGGGCTTCGACGCGGTCGGCCGGGTCACCTCGATGACGGACCCGGACAACAAGACCTCCACGATCACCTATACCCCGGCCATCGGCCAAACGTTCACGGTCACCGAGCAGAACTCGCTCGGCCACCAGCAGGTCCAGGAGCTGGAACCGGGCCGGGGGACCGCGGTCAAGACCACCGACGCCAACAACCGGGTCAGCGAGGGCAGGTACGACCCGCTGGGCCGCCTCGTCGAGGCCTGGGGCGCGGGTCGTACCCCGTCGGCCACCGCAGTGCCGGACTTCAAGGCGGAGTACGCCACTCCGGTCGGCAAGCCGCCGTACGTCACCACCTTCAGCCGTGGGCACGACAACCGGATCCAGACCTCGGTCACCCTCTATGACGGCCTGGGCCGGGAGCGGCAGAGCCAGGAGGAGGCCACCGGCGGCGGCCGGCTGATCACCGACACGCTCTACAACAGCTCCGGCGAGGTGTGGCAGACCAACAACGCCTACTTCACCCAGGGTGGTCCGGTCGGCACCCTGTTCACGCCGCTGGCCGACACCGCTGTTCCCAACGCCACCCGCTACACCTACGACGGCCTCGGTCGGGTCACCCAGGAGATGCCCGTCCTGCGGGGCGTCGACCAGCCCTCGCGGGCCACCAGCTACACCTATGGCGCCGACCACTCCTCGGTGATCAACCCGGCGGGGGCTTCGTCCTACCGGATGTACAGCGACGCTCTGGGCCGGACCGACCGGCTGGACACCTTCACCAAGGATGACCGCAGCGAGTTCACCACCATGCGTTATCGATACGATGCGCGCGGTGACATGGTGCAGGCCACCCACTCTGTCGATCCGACCCACCCGTGGACGTGGACCTACGACCAGCGTGGCCGACTGGAGACCGCCACCGACCCGGACAGCGGGACCACCCGGCTCACCTACGACCAGCGTGACCGGCAGCTGACGACCACCAACGCGCGCGGTGTCACCGTCTGGAACGGCTACGACCAACTGTCCCGCCCGGTCCAGCAGCGTCTGGGCGGCAGCACCGGGGCGGTGCTCTCCGAGTACACCTACGATACTGCCGCGGGCGGCAAGGGCCTTCCCGCCACCGCTACCCGCTACACCGACGGCCTCGCGTACACGCAGACGATCGGTGGGTACACCACCGACTACCAGCCGACGTCGACCACGCTCACGCTGCCGCAGTCCATCGCCGACACGTGGGGTCTGCGGACCTCCTACACCTACGACTACACGTACACGGACACCGGCCTCACTGAGTCGGTCGGCCTGCCGTCGGTCGGCAGCCTTCCCTCCGAGAAGCTCCTGGTCCGCTACACCAAGGACGGCCTGCCGCTCTCGGTCTCCGGCAAGGACTGGTACGGCGCGGAGACGGTCTACTCCCCGTACGGGCAGGTGCTGCGATCGACCCTCGGCGCCCAGCCGTACCGGGTGTGGACGATGGCGACCTACGACGACGCGAGTGGCGCCCTCACCGACCAGCAGGTCTACCGGGAGCAGACCGGCGACAAGTCGCTCGTCGGCGCCAACCTGGTCTCGCACCGTTCCTACTGGTACGACAACGCCGGCAACGTCACCTCGATCCGTGAGCGTTCGCTCGGCATCGAGGAACGGCAGTGCTTCCGCTACGACACGCTCGGCCAGATCAAGACCGCCTGGACGGCGAAGGATCAGGCATCGTGTCTCGCGGATCCGGCCGCCACCACGGTGACGGGCGGCACCGACGACGCCGGCTATTGGCAGGAGTACGAGTACGACCTGCTCGGTAACCGCAAGAAGCTGGTGGAGAAGGACCTCAGCGGCAACACCGCCAAGGACGCCACCACCACCTACGACTACGGCAAGGCCGACGGCAGCCAGCCGCGCACCCTGACGAAGGTGACGAAGAACTACGTCACCCCGGCGGGGGCGGCGGTCACCGCGGCGGCGGAACGGCTGTACGAGCTGACCGGCGAGACGAAGTCCGTCACGTCGGTGCAGAACGGCGACCAGCAGACGCTCTCCTGGACCTACGACGGTCAGGTCGAGCGCATCGTCGGCCAGGGCGGCAAGGGGAAGACGGCATACGTCGGCCTGGGTAACAAGTGCATCGACCTCAGCGCCGGCATGGCGGTGGCGAGCCAGCCCATCCAGCTGTACTCCTGCAACGGCACGATCGCGCAGAAGTGGAACTTCGCCCCGGCGCCGAACCAGGCCAACGCCAACCTGGGCACCCTGTCGATCGCCGACAACTGGTGTGTCCAGCCGGCGGCGAACACGGCCGGTTCGGCCTTCCGGATCCAGAAGTGTGACGGATCGACCGGCCAGCGCCTGGAGCGCAGCTCAACCGGTCAGCTCAAGCACACCGACTCGGGGCTGTGCCTCGCGGTCAAGGACGCCAGCACCGCCAGCGGCACTCCGCTGGTGCTGGCGGCCTGCGACAGCGCCGCTGCCGCACAGCAGTGGGAGGCGCAGAACGAGACCCGTCACATCTACGGGCCCGACGGCAACCGTCTGCTGACCGTCCAGGGCCGGCAGGCCACGCTGAACCTGGCTGAGTCCCAGGTGGTGGTGCAGAAGGGCGGGACGCTGGTCAACACCCAGCGGACCTACGCCGCTCCTGGCGGCTCGGTGCTGCGCTATTCGCACGGCACCAGCGCGTCGGCCCTGGTCGCCATCGCCAGCGACCACCAGGGAAGCCCCTACGCGGAGATCGGTCTCTACGGCAGCATGCCGGTCCGGATTCGCAAGCAGGACCCGTTCGGCAACCAGCGGGGCGCGGACAAGTTGGCGAGCAACATGCAGACCAACGCCGGCTTCCTCGGCGCCAACCGCGATGATGCCTCCGGCTACACCCCGCTCGGTGCGCGCCTGTACGACCCCGTGGTCGGGCGATTCATCTCCGCCGACCCGGTGCTGGACCTGACGGACCCAGTGCAGTCCAACGGGTACGCCTACGCCCACAACAACCCGGTGACGCTGTCGGACCCGTCGGGTCTGTCGGTGTCGCTGAACGCCTCGGAGATGGCGTCGGCGCTGGCCGGTGCGGGGCTGTCGGCCGCGCAGGTTGCCCAGGCGCAGTCCACCATGGGCCGATCGCTGACGTCGGTGATCCTGGAGACCGCCTGGTCGATGCTGAAGGACTTCATCGGCATCACCGACGCGATCAATTGCTTCGGCGGTGACATGTGGTCCTGCGGCAGCCTGATCATCCAAGCGATTCCGTGGGCCAAGCTCGGCAAGATCCCGGCCGTGATCAAGGCCGTCAATCGAACGATCGACGCGATCCAGGCGTTCTTCCGGGCGAAGAAGGCGGCGGAGGCCATCCTGGCGGCCGCTCGTGCTGCTGAGGCGGCGGCGCTCACGGCCAAGAAGCTGGCCATCGAGCGGGCGAAGAAGGCCGCGCAGGCCGCCGCGAAGAAGGCGGCTGAAAAGGCCAAGAGGACCAGCGACAGGGTCGTCAACCAGACGAAGAAGACGGGCAACCCGGTCCACAAGCAGGCTCAAGCCAAGGCCAACCCGAGGGGTTCCTCCGCGGCGTCGGCTGGCGGTAAATCCGGTGGCGGTAAATCCGGTGCTGGAAAGTCGGGCGGCTCTTCGGGCAGTTCCTCCCGCGGCAAGGGTGGCTCCAGTGGCGGCGGCAACTCTGGCAAGGCCGACGCTGGCGGTGGTGACTGCAAGACCAACAGTTTCGTCCCCGGCACCAAGGTCCTCATGGCTGACGGCTCGGCCAAGCCGATTGAGGATGTGAAGCCGGGCGACCAGGTCGTGGTCACCGATCCAGACACGGGTCGCACCAAGGTGGAGACGGTTGCTGCCACGATCAAGGGCGATGGTGTCAAGCGCCTGGTGAAGATCACCATCGACACCGATGGCAAGCGTGGCTCAGCGACGGCAGAGGTCACCGCCACCGACGGTCACCCTTTCTGGGTACCGGAGCTGGGTGAGTGGCTCGACGCCAAGAACCTCAAGTCTGGTCAGCTTCTTCGGACCAGCGCCGGCACCTACGTTCAGATCACGGCGATCGAACGGTGGAACGCGCCGCGGGCCACCGTCCACAACCTCACCGTGGCGAACACCCACACGTACTATGTGCTCGCTGGCGCAACACCGCTGTTGGTCCACAACTGCAACCTCAAGGAGATCGCGGCAGACCATCGCCAGAATGCCAACGGTGGAGTGGGTGTCGGGCGTAAGAAGAACATCGCGGTCGCAGAGGTGCAGATCGAAGGTGCCGAGTCCAGCATCATGAAGGCGACCAGTGGTGAGCATGTGAATCCCGGCGAGGTCGGCATGCCGTCGACGCGGCAATTCAATCCGGGAAGTCGGCCGTTCGACTCGGAGACTCACATCTTCGAGACGCTCGCCGCAAAGCTCAGTCCTGGAGCCAAGGGTAGGATCGACCTGTACTCCGAACTAAAAGTGTGCCCAAGCTGCGAAGGCGTAATCGACCAGTTCAAGCAGAAATTCCCCGGTATTGAGATCGGCATCACGTGGGGATAGCTATGCTTAGTATCGAAGAGGTTGCTAGACGAATCCGTGAGGTCGACGAAAACGCTGTCGAAGGCCTCAGCCTGGCCGAGGTCCGCCAGGTGAGCGATTCCTGGGGTGTCGACCGTCTGCCGGACGCCTATGTCGAATTTCTCGTGCAGATGGGCGTTCGTGGGGGGAGACTCTTGCAGGGCACGGAGGCCTTCTTCCCGGAGATCCTTGAATTGCCGAGAGACGCGGAGGAGTTCTTCCAGGAGGACGAGGGAGGGATGCCCCTTCCTCGGGGGGCTCAGGTCTTCGCGATGCATCAGGGGTATCAGGTGTATTGGCTGAGTGACTTGCTTGTACCTGATCCTGAGGTGGTCTTGTACATGGAGAGAAGGTCCGAGCCGATGGAGGTGTGGCCGTCGTTCACTCACTTCATCAACGCTGAGTTCCAGCTCAGCTACCCAACGGGCGAGTGATGTTCGGGGGGAGTTCCTGACAAGGCCGAACGACAGACGAGATAGCGGAGCCCCGTCAGTCCGTGACGGGGCTCCGCCCGCGTCCCTTGAGTAGCAGGTTCAAAGGCGCCACGGGCGGGTCCAGCCGACGAATCGGGCGAAGAACTCTGCCGGGTCCACCTCGTCCGGCCGCAGCCGCAACCGGTCCGCCACCGCCTCGTGCAGCAGCCCGCACAGATACACCGCCAACCCCACCCGGTCCCCGGCGTACTCCGCCCGCAGCCCCAGCTTCGCCGGCTGGCACGGCCACGGCGCGCCGCACGCCCGGCACAGCCAGACCGGCCGCGCGGCGACGTGCCGCCGCAGCTCGGCCCGGGACACGCTCACCGCGGCTCACCCGCCGCGCCCCGCCGCAGGGCCGCCACCCGCACCAGCGCGCTGCGGGTACGCCCACCGGCCGCCTCGGTCCCGTCGCGCCGCAGTTCCACGCCGATCAACTCCACCCGCTCGATCCGGGGATGGTCCAGCCCGACCGGCTCCTCGGTGAGCCGCAGCCGCAGCGACCCGGTGCCGTAGCAGTAGTCCGCCTCGGCAACGGTCACCACCTGCCCGAGATGCGGAAAACGGTGGTCCATCGGCTTGCTCCCCTCGCCGCGCCTGGTCACACTCTGCTGTGGACCTGACTACGGTCGGAAGGTGCCGCGAGCCCTCATTGCCGCCTGTGCCGGTGGGGTGCGGGCCCGTGGCAGGACTGTGGTGACCGGCGGGTGAGCTGTGGTGGAGGTGTGATGGGCGGCGGGGCTATGTCGACGCTGGAGTTCCTGGGCGCGGAGCTGCGCCGGGCGCGGAAGGAGGTCGGGCTCAGCCAGGAGGAACTGGCCCAGCGGATCAGCTACTCCTCGTCGCTGGTGGGGATGGTGGAGATCGGCCACCGCACCCCGTCGCAGGACTTCATCGCCCGCGCCGACGCCGCCCTGGCCGCCGGTGGCCTCTTCGAGCGACTGCTCGCCCTGGTCCGCGCCGACGCTGCGCCACCCTGGTTCAGGGAGTGGATCAGCGTGGAACGGGAGGCCACCCTGATCCGCTGGTTCGAGCCGTCGCTGGTCCCCGGCCTGTTGCAGACCGAGGCGTACGCCCTGGCGGTGCTGCGCGGCGGCCGGATGCTGCGGGAGACCGAGGTGGAGCAGCGGATCACCTCGCGGATGGAGCGCCAGGCGGTGTTGCGCCGGGAAACACCGCCGGAGTTCGTGGCGGTGATCGACGAGGCGGTGCTACGGCGGGCGGTGGGGGAGCCGGCGTTGATGGTGGAGCAGTTCGAGCATCTGCTCCGACTTACCGAGCAGCCGCACGTCACGCTGCACGTGGTCCCCGCCGACGCCGGCATGCACGCCGGCCTGGCCGGCGCGTTCATCCTGGCCCGCACCCCCGAGGGCGGCGAGGTGGCCCACCTGGATACACCGTTGAGAGCGCACGTCACGGACCGGCCGGACGACGTTGATAGCCTTCAACACAGGTGGGAGAGCCTGCGGGGCGAGGCGTTGCCCCGCCGGGCCTCCCGGGAGCTGATCCGGGAGTTGGCGAAGTCATGGACCTGACCGGCGCGGTCTGGCGCAAGTCCACCCGCAGCGACAACGGCGGTGCCACCTGCGTCGAGGTGGCCACCAACCTGCCCGGCGTGGTCGGCGTACGCGACAGCAAGGACCGCCGCGGCCCGGTGCTCGCCTTCCCGCCCGCCGCCTGGAGGGCCTTCGCCCACGCCGCCGCTACCGGCCGCCTCGCCGGACCCCACTGACCCGGAACCACCGGCCGCCTCTGTTATGGACACCGAGTCTGAGTGGCCGACGTCCGGGCATGTGCCGGCGGCTGAGTTGGCGCGGCGGCAGGGCGCCGGACCGGTCGACTCGGTTGGCGACCTGAGCTGCCCACATCTCATCGAGTCGGACGAGGAACTCGATGAGTCCTTGGCCGATCTGTATTCGTCCAGGCGCTCGGATGCCGCGTGAGCCTTGTCGTCCTGGAGACCGACATGGCGTCCCCGATTCTCCCTGGCCGGCTTGTGACCAGACCGACCGGCCTCGTCAGGGCTGCGGATCGCCAGCCAGCGGCGTCCCCGGCCGCCGAGTCCGCAGGATGTGGCCGGTCTTGGACACTTTCCGTTCGCCGCGAACGGAAAGTGTCCAAGATTCGGAGTCGACCGCCGCATCGGTTAGCGCGGGCGGCCCGACCGAGGCGGTTACGCGGGCAGGGTGAGGATCTCGGCTCCGTCGTCGGTGATGGCGATGGTGTGTTCGCTGTGCGCCGTACGGCAGCCGGTCACGCTGCGCAGCGTCCAGCCGTCGGCGTCGGTGACCAGTTCGGCGGTGTCCGCCATCACCCACGGCTCCAGGGCCAGCAGCAGGCCGGGGCGCAACCGGAAGCCGCGGCCCGGCCGACCCGTGTTCGACACGTGCGGGTCCTGGTGCATCGTCGAGCCGACGCCGTGCCCGCCGAACTCGGTGTTCACCGAATAGCCCGCTTCGCGCAGGACCGTGCCGATGGCGTGGGAGATGTCGCCGACCGGCACGCCGGGACCGGCCGTGGCGATGCCGGCGCGCAGGGCGCGCTGCGTCGCGTCGATCAACGCGACGCTCTCCGGCGGCTGCGTGTCGCCCACGATGAAGCTGATGGCCGAGTCGGCGACGACTCCGCCCAGGTTGACGGCGAGGTCGAGGGAGAGCAGGTCACCGTCGGCGAGCTGGTAGTCGTGCGGCAGGCCGTGCAGGACGGCGTCGTTGACCGAGGTGCAGATGTAGTGGCCGAACGGCCCGCGCCCGAAGGACGGCTCGTAGTCGACGTAGCAGGAGGTCGCCCCGGCCTCGGTGATCATTTCGTGGGTCCACCGGTCGATGTCGAGCAGGTTCGTGCCCACCGTGACGCGGCTCTTCAGGGTCTGGAGCATGCCGGCGACCAGGGCGCCGGTCTCCCTCGCGCGCAGCAGTTGGGTGGGGTTCAGGATCTCGATCACGCGACGCCTCACTCACGACCAATAAGTATCCCGGCCATGCTATCCCGGTACTAGAATACGGGCCATGGTCAGGTTGCCACTCACCCCCGCGGAGGTCGAACGCGGGCAGCGCCTCGGCGCCCTCCTGCGTCGCGCGCGGGGAGAGCGTTCGATGCTGCTCACCGCGCTGGACGCCGGCGTGTCGCCGGAAACCCTGCGAAAGATCGAGTCCGGTCGGGTGGCCACCCCCGCGTTCCCCACCATCGCCGCGATCGCCGACGTCCTCGGCATCTCCCTCGACGCCGTGTGGTCGGAGATCAACCGGACCGACGACGGCGTCCGATCCGCCGGCCCGACCCAACGCCTGGCCTCGTGACGCAGATGCCGGAGCCGACCGAGCCGTCGTTCGACGTGCTGCGCTGGCGCGACGAGCCGTGGACCGCCCAGCTCGCCCTCGACCTGTTGCCGGAGACCAACGGTCCCAAGGTCGAGGTCCTGAGCGGAAGCGTGATCGTGACACCACATGCCGGATTTGACCACCAGAACGCCGAGCTCGATCTCGCCTACCTGCTCAAGCAGGCGGCCCGACGAGCCAAGCTGTGGCTCTACCACGAGGTCAACATCGTCTCGGGTGATGACTTGTTCATCCCTGACATTGCCGTTCTCCGTTCCTCCGGCGGAGGTCGGGCGGCGATGGACATCGCCGAGGCGGTGCTCCTCGGTGAGATCGTGTCGCCGGGCAACCGGCGCAAGGACGTGATCGACCGCCCCCGCCAGTACGCAGCCGCCGGTGTGCCGTTCTTCCTCCGCGTCGACCTTCGGAACCGGGTTCCGGCGATGGCGCTCTACGAGCTCCTCGAGGGGGAGTACCAGCCGGTGTCGGCGGCCGCCGCCGGCACCACCTTCGTGATGCACCAGCCCTTCGCCTTCTCCGTCGACCCGGCCGACCTGCTCGACGAGCAGGAGACCGAGAACCAGGACGAGGAGCAGGCCGAGGAGCAGGCGGACGGCGAGGGCTGAGGCTCCCAGCGGGCGCACAGCACCGCCGGGGCAGAATGACCCCGTGACATCTCCCCGAGACCTCGTGCTGCTCGGCTCGACCGGCTCGATCGGTACCCAGGCCATCGACATCGTCCGGCGCAACCCGGACCGGTTCCGGGTGGTCGCGGTCGGCGCCGGCGGCGGCAACGTGGAACTGCTCGCCGCGCAGGCCCTGGAGCTGGGCGTCGAGGCGGTCGGTGTGGCCAGGGCCTCCGCCGCCCAGGACCTCCAGCTGGCGTTCTACGCGGAGGCCAGCCGCCGCGGGTACGCCACCGGCGACTTCAAGATCCCGAAGATCGTGGCCGGCCCGGACGCGATGACCGAGCTGGCCCAGTGGCCCTGCGACATCGTGCTCAACGGGGTGGTCGGCTCGCTGGGCCTCGCTCCCACGCTGGCCGCGCTGGGTGCTGGTCGTACCCTCGCGCTGGCCAACAAGGAGTCGCTGGTGGCCGGCGGCCCCCTGGTCAGGGCCGCGGTGACGCGGCCGGGGCAGATCGTCCCGGTCGACTCGGAGCACACCGCGTTGGCGCAGTGCCTGCGCTCCGGCTCGCACGGCGAGGTGCGGCGGCTGATCGTCACGGCCAGTGGCGGTCCCTTCCGGGGTCGGAGCCGCGACGAGTTGACCCAGGTCACCCCCGAGCAGGCGCTCGCCCACCCGACCTGGAACATGGGGAAGGTCATCACGATCAACTCCGCCACCATGGTCAACAAGGCCCTTGAGGTGATCGAGGCGCACGAGCTGTTCGACGTGCCCTACGCCGACATCACCGTGATGGTCCACCCGACGTCGGTGATCCACTCGATGGTCGAGTTCGTCGACGGTTCCACCATCGCCCAGGCCAGCCCGCCCGATATGCGGCTGCCGATCGCGGTGGCGCTGGGCTGGCCGGACCGGGTGCCGGACGCCGCCGCCGGCGTGGACTGGACGAAGGCGCACACCTGGGAGTTCGCCCCGCTGGACGACGCGGCGTTCCCGGCCGTGGCGCTGGCCAAGGCGGCCGGCGAGACGGGGCGCTGCCGGCCGGCGATCTACAACGCCGCCAACGAGGAGTGCGTCGCGGCGTTCGTCGCCGGGCGGCTGCCCTTCCTCGCCATCGTCGACACCCTGGAACGGGTGCTGGAGGACGCTCCCGACTTCACCGAACCAGGTACCGTCGAGGACGTGCTCGCCGCCGAGTCGTGGGCGCGCGCGCACGCGCAGGAGATCATCGCGGGTTCGGTGGAAGGAGCTTGATGGCGTACCTGCTCGGGGTGGTGCTCTTCGCCCTCGCGATCCTCATCTCGGTTAGCCTGCACGAGGCGGGGCACATGGCCACCGCCAAGGCCTTCGGGATGAAGGTCACCAAATACTTCGTCGGCTTCGGCCCGACCCTCTGGTCCACCCAGCGGGGCGAGACCGAGTACGGCGTCAAGGGCGTCCCGCTCGGCGGCTTCTGCAAGATCGTCGGGATGACGCCGCAGGACGACGACGTCGACCCGGCCGACGAGCCCCGCGCGATGTGGCGCTACCCGGTCTGGAAGCGGACGATCGTGATGTCCGCCGGCTCGATCACCCACTTCGCCCTCGCCCTGGTCGCGCTCTGGATCATGGCGGTCTCGGTGGGCCTGCCCAACCCGAAGTTCCCGTCCACCGACACCCAGGCCCGGCAGGAGCCGGCGGTGATCGCGCTGGCCCCGTGCGTGGTGCCCGAGGCGACCGCGCGGGAGTGCACGGCGAGCGACCCGGCCAGCCCGGCCGCCCAGGCGAAGCTGCGCGACGGCGACCGGATCACCTCGCTAAACGGCAAGCCGGTCGCCAACTACGGCGACCTGCTCACCGCGCTGCGGGCCGTCAAGCCCGGCGACCGCGCCGAGATCGGGTACGTCCGCGACGGCCAGCCCGGCACCACCAGCACCGTGCTGGCGCAGACCCAGCGCCCGCCGCTGGACGACCCGAAGGGCACCGTCGGGCCGGTCGCCGCGCTCGGCGTCGGCCCGCGGTTCAGCACCCCCGCCCGGGTCGAGTACGGGCCGGTCGGGGCGTTCGGCGCCACCGCCGACTACACCGGCCAGATGGCGGTCGGCACGTACGAGGCGATGAAGCGCATCCCGCAGAAGGTGCCCGCCCTGTGGACCGCCATCACCGGCGGCGAGCGGGACGTCGACACCCCGATCAGCGTGGTCGGCGCCAGCCGGCTCGGCGGCGAGGCGGTGGAGAACAACGCCTGGTACCTCTTCTTCATGTTGTTCGTGTCGCTGAACTTCTTCATCGGCGTGTTCAACCTGCTGCCCCTGCTGCCGCTCGACGGCGGCCACATCGCCATCGCCTGGTTCGAGCGGGCCCGCTCCTGGCTCTATGCGAAGATCGGCCGCCGCGACCCCGGCCGCGTCGACTACCTGAAGCTCATGCCCCTCACGTACGCGGTGATCCTGATCGGTGGCGCGTTCACGCTGCTGACCATCACCGCGGACGTCATCAACCCGATCACGCTCTTCTCAAGGTGAGTGCCTGAAGTGACCTCGATCAGTCTCGGTATGCCGGCCGTACCGCCCCCGCCGCTGGCCCCGCGCCGCGCCAGCCGCCAGATCATGGTCGGCTCGGTGCCGGTCGGTGGCGGAGCGCCCGTCTCGGTGCAGTCGATGACCACCACCCTCACCTCCGACGTCAACGCCACCCTCCAGCAGATCGCCGAGCTGACCGCCTCCGGCTGCCAGATCGTCCGGGTCGCCGTCCCGTCGCAGGACGACGTGGAGGCGCTGCCCGCGATCGCCCGCAAGTCGCAGATCCCGGTGATCGCCGACATCCACTTCCAGCCCAAGTACGTCTTCGCCGCGATCGACGCCGGCTGCGCGGCCGTCCGGGTCAACCCGGGCAACATCCGCCAGTTCGACGACAAGGTCAAGGAGATCGCCAAGGCGGCCGGCGACGCGGGCGTGCCGATCCGGATCGGCGTCAACGCCGGCTCGCTGGACAAGCGGCTGCTCGCCAAGTACGGCAAGGCCACCGCCGAGGCGCTGGTCGAGTCGGCGCTGTGGGAGTGCTCGCTCTTCGAGGAGCACGGCTTCCGGGACATCAAGATCTCGGTCAAGCACAACGACCCGGTGGTGATGATCCGGGCGTACCGGCAGCTGGCCGCGCAGTGCGACTACCCGCTGCACCTGGGCGTCACCGAGGCCGGCCCGGCCTTCCAGGGCACCATCAAGTCGGCGGTCGCCTTCGGCGCGCTGCTCGCCGAGGGGATCGGCGACACCATCCGGGTGTCGCTGTCGGCCCCGCCGGTCGAGGAGATCAAGGTCGGCAACCAGATCCTCGAGTCGCTGGGCCTGCGCGAGCGCGGCCTGGAGATCGTCTCCTGCCCGTCCTGCGGCCGGGCCCAGGTCGACGTCTACAAGCTCGCCGAGGAGGTCACCGCCGGCCTGGAGGGGCTGCCGGTGCCGCTGCGCGTGGCCGTCATGGGCTGCGTGGTGAACGGCCCCGGTGAGGCCCGCGAGGCCGACCTGGGTGTCGCCTCCGGCAACGGCAAGGGGCAGATCTTCGTCAAGGGCCAGGTCATCAAGACCGTGCCCGAGGGGCAGATCGTGGAGACGCTGATCGAGGAGGCGCTGCGGCTGGCCGACGAGATGGGCGCGGAGATCCCCGAGGAGCTGCGCGACCTCGTCCCCGGCGCCACCGTCACCGTGCACTGACGCTCACGTCCGAAAAGGGCGGCCTTCCCGGTGGGAGGCCGCCCTTTCGCGTACGCGGCCACCGGCCCGGGTGCTTTCGAGCTGATGACGCGGACGACTCACGTCGCGCGCCCGGCCTGATCCGTCCACGTCATCAGCTCGAAAGGGCGCGCGGGGGATGTGCTGCCGTCCGACGGCCGGGGCCAGCCGGGCGCGTTCCCGGACCGCCCGGCACCGGCGGTCCCCGGGTCCGGCCGCCGGGCGGTCGGCTCGTCTGGCAGGCTGGTAGCCGTGTTGACGGTGCCGGTACGGCAACTCGGGGAGTCGGAGCGCCGCGCGGTGGAGCGGCTGCTCGACCGCGATCCGTACGCGGGTGCGCAGGTCGCCGAGCGGATCGCCGCGCGCGGGCTGGCCTGGTGGCGGGCCGAGGGCCGGATCCTGGGGTACGGCAACCGGCGCAACCTGGAGTCGATCTGCTGGCTGGGTGGCAACCTCACCCCGGTGCTGGCCTCGGAGCCGGCCGTCGACGCGTACGCCGACCTGCTGGCCGGGGAGGAGCGCCTCTGCTCCTCCATCGTCGGCCGGGCCGACGCCGTGCTCGGCCTCTGGGACCGGCTGCGCGGGCACTGGGGGCCGGCCCGGGACGTGCGCGCCAACCAGCCGCTGCTGGCCGCCGACCGGCCGCCCGAGCTGCCCGCCGACCCGCAGGTGCGGCCGGTTCGCACCGGTGAGGTGGACCGACTCTTCCCGGCCGCGGTCGCCATGTACACCGAGGAGGTCGGCGTCTCGCCGCTGGCCGAGGACGGTGGGCGGGGCTACCGGCGGCGGGTCACCGACCTGGTCCGCGCCGGTCGGGCGTACGCCCGGTTCGTCGACGGCAGGGTGGTCTTCAAGGCGGAGCTGGCGGTGGTGACCCGGCGGACCGCGCAGATCCAGGGGGTTTGGGTGGCCCCGGAGTGGCGTGGGCGCGGGATCGCCACCGCGGCGATGGCGGCCGTGGTCCGTGACGCGCTGATCCGGGTCGCCCCCACGGTCAGCCTCTACGTCAACGACTTCAACGTGCCGGCCCGCCGGGTCTACGCCCGCTGCGGCTTCCGCCCGGTCGGCACCCTGGCCACCGTCCTCTTCTGAGGCGCCCCGCCCGGGTGGGGTGGGGCGGGTCACGTGCGTCCGGCTTGAGGTGAACGGGACACCGGGGACTATGCTGAGCATGTTTTTGTACTGACCAGTCAGTTTAGTTGGGGGAGTGATGAGCGTCGTCGTGGAGGCCAGCGGGCTGGGACTGCGTACCCGCCGGGGCTGGGTGTTCCGGGACGTCGACCTGACCGCCGCCGAGGGCGAGCTGCACGCGATCACCGGGCCACCCGGCAGCGGACGTACCTCGCTGCTGCTCGCCCTGGCCGGGCGCTTCCCGGTCGGCGAGGGTCGGGTGCTGCGGCACGGGTCCGCCGCCCTCGGCCAGGTGGCCGGGGTGCACGAACCCGACCCGGCGCTCACCGTCGGCGAGCACATCCAGGAACGCCTGCTGCTGCTCGGTCCGGTGCCCCGCCGCCGCCGGCAACTGGTCCCCGTCGCCGCCGTGCGCGCCCGCCGCGCCTACCGGCGGGACGCCTTCGCCACCGCCATCTCCGGCGCCGGCTTCACCGGTGACGTCCCCTTCGACCCCGACACCCGCGGCCGCGACCTCACCCCGCTGCAACGCCAGGTGCTCGGCCTGGTCCTGGCCACCCTCAGCGGACCCAAGCTGATCGTCGCCGACGACGTGGACAGCGGCTCCGACGCCCCCGAGCGGGCCTGGCTCTGGGCCGCGATGGCCCGCCTCGCCGAACAGGGGTACGCCGTCGTGGCCAGCGCCCGCGCCGTCGAACCCGGCAGCGCCGCCGTCGAGCACCGGCTCGCCGACCCGGCCGCCGTCCCCGCCCGCCCCACCCTGATCCTGCCCCGGCCGACCCCGGCCGCCACCCCCGCGGAGGTCACCCGATGAGCGTGTTCCGCCTGGCCCGCTTCGAGTTGCGCCGGATGACCCGGGGCCGGCTGCCGCGCGCCGCGCTCGCCGTGCTCACCGTCATCCCGCTGCTCTACGGCGCCCTCTACCTCTACGCCTTCTGGGACCCGTACGGGAACCTCAACCGGATCCCGGTGGCGATGGTCGTCGCCGACCGGCCCGCCGAGGCCGGCGACGGCACCGTCGTGCACGCCGGCCAGGACCTCGCCGACGAACTGCTCGACCGCAAGGTCTTCGGCTGGACGGTCACCGACGAGCGGGACGCCCAGTCCGGGCTGCGCGACGGCCGCTACCACCTGGTCTTCGAGATCCCGGCCGACTTCTCCGCCAGCCTTGCCGCCGGCCCGGAACCGGACCAGGCCGCCCACCGGGGCGAGCTGAAGGTGGTCAACGACGACGCCACCAACTACCTGTCCGGCCTGCTCGCCCGCTCCGCGTTCGCCGAGATCCGGGCCGCCGCCGGGGAGAGCGCCTCCGCGTCGTACTTCGAGAAGATGCTGATCGGCTTCACCGACCTCAAGGCCGAGACCGGCAAGGCCGCCGACGGCGCCGGGCAGATCCACGACGGACTGGGCGACGCCGGGTCCGGCGCCGGGAAGATCGCCGGCGGGATCGACCGGTCCGAACAGGGCGCCGGGCAGCTCGCCGACGGGCTGGGCAGCGCCGCCAAGGGCGCCGACGAGCTGGCCGACGGCATCGGGCAGCTGCGTACCGGGGCGGCGAAGATCGCCGACGGCACCGCCCGGGCGGCCGCCGAGACCAGCGCCGCCGCCAGGAAGGTCGACTCGGCGGCGAACCGGATCGAGCCGGTGCTGCGGGACAACGCCGAGGAGATCCAGCGCTCCGCCACCGCCGTCGCCACCGGCGCGCAGGCGCTCGCCGACAACATCGACGCGCTGCCGCAGACCGCCCGGCAGGCCGCCACCGACGCGCAGCAGGTCCGCGACCGGCTGACCGCGCTGGTCGCCGCCCACCCGGAGCTCGCCGGCGACCCCGACGTGGTCGCCGCCCGCAAGGCCGCCGACGAGGCCGCCACCGCTGCCCAGAAGGTGGTGGCCGGGCTGGACGGCGCCGACCTGGCCGGACTGAAGGCCCGGATGAACCAGGTGGCCGCCACCGCCCGGGAGATCGCCGCCGCCGCGCCGCACCTCGCCGACGACGTGGCCTCCGCCCGGGCCAAGGTCGACCAGCTCGCCGCCGGCCTGGACACCCTCGCCGACGGCAGCGCCCAGCTCCGCGACGGGCTCGGCGACGCCGCCACCGGCGCCGAGCAGCTGCGCGGCGGCCTCTTCCGGCTCGCCACCGGCGCCCGCGAGCTGGACAGCGGACTGAACCGGCTCACCGGCGCCCAGCAGCAGCTGGTCGGTGGGCTGAGCAAGCTGGAGGGCGGGGCCGGCGACCTCGCCGACGGGCTCGCCGCCGGGGAGAAGAAGATCCCCGGGTACGACGACGCGGGCGCCCGCTCCGACGTGCTCGGCGACCCGGTCGCCCTGGACCGGCAGGCGCGCCACCCCGCCGCCTCGTACGGGGTGGGCTTCGCCCCGTACTTCCTCGGGCTGGCGCTCTGGGTCGGCGCGATGATCACGTACATGCTGCTGCGGCCGGTCAACCGGCGGCACGTGATGTCCGGCGCGGCCGGCTGGCGGGTCGCGCTCGCCGGCTGGCTGCCCGCCGCGGCCATCGGCCTGGCCCAGGCCGGGGTGCTCTTCGGAGTGGTCACCCAGGTCCTCGGCCTGGACCCGGTCCACCCGGCGGCCACCCTCGGGCTGCTCGCCCTGGTGTCGCTGGCCTTCACCGCGATCATGCAGTGGCTCGGCGCCCAACTCGGCCCGGCCGGGCGGCTCGCCGCGCTGGCCCTGCTGATGCTCCAGCTGACCTCCTCCGGCGGCACCTACCCGGTGCAGACCTCGCCCGGCTTCTTCCAGGCCGTCCACCCGTGGCTGCCGATGACCTACGTGGTCGCCGGCCTGCGGCACACCATCAACGGCGGCCCCACCGGCCCGGTGCTCACCGGCGCGCTCGTGCTCGCCGCGTTCGGCCTCGGGGCGCTCGCGCTGACCGTCGGGGCGACCCGCCGGTCCCGGCGGCTGACCCCGTCGAAGCTGCACCCCGAACTGACCATGTGAGGATGCTGATGACCCGGGCGGCGACGCACCGGTGCGGCGCCGGCCGCACCGGCCGGGAGGTGGGACGGGGAGGTTCGGTGGCGGACGGACGGTCACGGCGACGGGAGGACACCCGGCAGCGTCTCTTCGAGGCGGCCGTGCAGCTCATCGCCGAGCAGGGCTTCTCCGCCACCACCGTGGACGACATCGCGGCCCGGGCCGGGGTGGCGAAGGGGACGGTCTACTACAACTTCCAGTCCAAGACCGTCCTCTTCGAGGAGCTGCTCCGGCACGGCATCGGGCTGCTCACCGCCGAGTTCCGGGCCGCCGTCGACGGGCTGCCGCCCCGCGAGGCGCTGGCCGCGCTGGTCCGCGCCGAGCTGGAGTACATCCGCCGCTACCGGGCCTTCGCCCAGCTGCTGCTCTCGGAGATGTGGCGGACCAACCGGGAGTGGCAGCAGACCCTGCGGCTGCTGCGCGGTGAGGCGATCGAGGTGATCGCGGAGACCGTCCGGGCCGGGGTGGCCAGCGGCGACCTGCCCGCCGACCTGGACGTGCCGACCGCCTCGTCGGCGCTGTTCGGAGTGGGCCTGGTGGTGGCCGTCGACTGGCTGGTGTTCCAGCCGGACCGGCCGATCACCGACGTGCAGGACGCGCTGCTCGGCATCGTCCGGCGGGTCGCCCAGACCTGAGCCGGAGGCTCTGCCGGCGGCGAAAATGCGTTGAACTGTCCCGCCGCGCGGACCAGGCTGGGGGTACCGCCCCCCAGCCGAGTCCGGAGGACCTTCCATGCGCCTGCTCCGAGACTTCTGGACCGCCGCGCCCCGGCGGGTGGCGGCCGCGTTCCTGCTGATCCTGCTGACCTCCGTCGGGCAGGTGGGCGCCGCCGCCCTGGCCGGGCCGGTGCTGGTGCACCGCTCGACGACCTGGTTCGTCGCACTCGCCGCCGCTCTGGCCGCCGCCGTCCTCGCCGACCTGGCCGTCGGCCTGCTGATGGCCGGGCTCACCGCCGACTGGTCCGCCGACGTGCGCCGCCGGTTGTGCCGGGTGGCGCTCGGCCAGGACCTGCCCACCCTGGAGACCACCCCGGTCGGCGAACTGCTCGACCGGATCGACGGTGACGTCTACCAGGTGGCCGCCGAGATCCGCAACACCGGCTGGCGGATGATCCAGGCGCTGACCGGCGGGGCACTGTCCACGCTGGTCGCCTTCTACGTCTGGTGGCCGGCCGGGTTGGGCATGCTGGCGCTGACCGGCCTGCTGGTGGTCACCCTGCGTCGCCCGGCCGCCCGGATCAGGCCCGCCCGGATGGCCGAGGAGGAGGCCTGGTCGGACCTGGCCGCCGTGATGGAGGAGGCGGTGCACGGTCAGGACGACGTGCGCACCAGCCTGGCTCGGCCGTACGTGCTGCGCCTCTACGCCCAGCGGGCCGCCGAGGTGCTCGCTCGCGGCCGGCGGGTCTTCCGGCTCAACGCCCGGTTCACCCTCTCGGCCGTCGCCACCACCCGCACCGCCGTCGCGCTGGTGGTGCTCGGCGGGGCCTGGGCGCTGGCCACCGGCCGGATCGACCCGGCCCGGCTTACCGCCGTCTGGCTGCTGGTGATCGGCTTCGGCGCCCTGATGGAGCACATCACCCGGATGCTGCCCCACCTCCAGTTCGCCCTCGGCGCCTGGGGCCGGGTACGCCTGCTGCACGACTCCGCGCAGGAACCCTCCGGCGGCGCCGACCCGGTCGAGGGCGACCTGACCGTACGCGGGCTGACCTTCCGCTACCCGGCCACCGGGGAGGGCGAACGCGGGCCGGCCCTGCGCGAGGTGCACCTGAGCTTCGTCCGGGGCCGCTCGTACGCCCTGGTCGGGCGGACCGGCTCGGGCAAGTCGACGCTGGCCAAGGTGCTCACCCGGGCGGTGGAGGTGCCACCCCGCACCGTCTTCCTGGCCGGGACCGACCTGCTGGACCTCGACGTCGAGGAGCTGCGCCGCTGGGTCGCGGTGGTGCCGCAGCGCACCGAGATCCTCGCCGGCACCCTCGCCGAGAACGTCGCCCTCTTCGACCCCGACCTGCTCGCCGCCGTCCCCGAGGCGCTGGCCGAGCTGGGGTTGACCGGTTGGGTCGACGAGCTGCCCGACGGGGTGCACACCCGGCTCGGCGAGGGCGGGCACGTGCTCTCCGCCGGCCAGGAGCAGCTGGTGGCGTTCGCCCGGATCCTGGTCCGCGACCCGCACGTGGTGATCCTCGACGAGGCCACCGCCCGACTCGACCCGGTCACCGAGGCCCGGGTCCGACGGGCCACCGAACGGCTGCTCGCCGACCGGATCGGCATCCTCATCGCCCACCGGCTCTCCTCGGTGCGGCGCTGCGACGAGGTGGTGGTGATGGCCGACGGGGCGGTGCTGGAGGCCGGCCCGATGAAGGAGTCGGAGCGCTTCGCCGAGCTGCTGGCCGCCAGCCACGCCGGCGCGTACGCCGGGGTGGGTGCCGGGCGGGGCGGCGTGGACCTGCTCCCCGCGCCCGACGCCGAACCGGCCGAGGGCCCGACCGGAGCGGCCGGCCCGGCGCGGCCGGTGGTGGCGCTGCCGCGCACCGACCCGCCGCCGCTGCCGCCGACCCCGCGCGCCGGGACGCTGCGGGAGATCCTCCGGCTGGGCCTCAACGACCGCCGGTACGGCCTGCTCTCCATCACCATGTTCGCGGTGATGACCCTGCTGGGGCTGGACGGCGCGGTGCTGCCCTGGCTCTGGGCCGACCTGATCGGCGGGGGAGACCCGTGGCTGCCGGCGTTGGGCATCGTGGCCGCTTTGCTGGTGATCCTGCCGATGCCCTACCTCACCAACCTGCTCTTCCCGCAGTGGTGGGTACGCCAGCTGCTGCGGATCAGCCTGCGCCTGGTGCACGGGCAGACCGGGCCGCGCCGGGTCAGCGCGCACACCCCGGCCGAGGTGGTCGCCCAGGCCGGCGACACCGAACGGGTGGTGCAGCTGGCCGACAACCTGATGGACCAGTTCATCGCCCTGTTCATGGTGGTGGCGATGACCGTGGTGACCGGCAGCGTCGTACCCGGGCTGTTCTTCCTCGGCACCATGGTGGTATCCGGGCTGGCGGCGACCCTGTTCGGGCCGCGGCTGGAACGCTCGGCGCACGCCACGGTCAGCGCCCGGGCGGCGTTCGCCACCGCGCTGGTCTCCGCGCTCTCCGCCGCCCGTACGGTGAAGCTGGCCGGCGCGACCCGTCCGGTGCTGGACCACCTGGCCCGCCTGGACACGGTGCGCAGCGACCGGCAGCGGCGGGAGATCGCCATGCAGGTCTGGTCGCGGTCGACGCCCGCGGTCACCACCGGGCTGCTGCCGATCGTCGCGTGGGCGCTCTACCTGGGCGGGACGCTCTCCGCGGGCGCCACGCTGGTGGTGGTCTCCACCCTCGGCACGGCCCGGTGGTTCGCCTGGACCAGCGCCTCCCTGGTCTCGCAGCACCCGTCGGCCCGGGTCTGGACCCGGCGGACGGCCGCGATGACCGGGGTGTCGGCGTACTCGGCGGCGGTGTCCGGGGTGGACCTGGCGGCCGGCACCGCGCCGGCGCCGGCGCCGCCGGCCCGGTGGCCGCTGCGCCGGCTGGAGCTGGCCGGCTTCGGGGCGCTGCACACCGACGGGACCCTCGCCGTGCGCGGCGTCGACCTGACCGTCGAACGGGGGCAGCTGGTGCTGGTGGTCGGGCCGGTGGGCAGCGGCAAGTCGTCGCTGCTGCGGGCGCTGGCCGGGATCGTGCACCACACCGGTGAGCTGCGCTGGAACGGCGAGCCGGTCACCGAGCCGGAGCTGTTCCTGCGCCCGCGGCAGGTCGGCTACGTCGGGCAGCTGCCCCGGGTGCTCTCCGGCACCGTGGCCGACAACATCGCCCTCGGACACCAGGTGGACGCGGCCGGCGCGGTGGCCACCGCCCAGCTCGAACACGACCTGGCCGCCGCCGGGGGCGGGCTCGGGCTGCTGATCGGGCACAAGGGCACCCGGCTCTCCGGCGGCCAGCTGCAACGGCTGGCGCTGGCCCGGGCGCTCGCGCCGCGTACCGAGCTGCTGGTCGCCGACGACGTGTCGTCCGCCCTGGACGTCACCACCGAGCTGGCGCTCTGGGCGGCACTACGCGAACACGGCGTCACCGTCGTCGGCTCGACGTCGAAGCGCGCCGCCCTCACCCGCGCCGACCACGTCGTGGTCCTCACCGACGGCACCGTGGCCGCCCAGGGCCCCTGGCGGGACCTCGACCCCCACTGGGGCCACCTGGCCGGCTGACCCGCGCACCCGCGCACCCCGCCCCCACACCACGTGGCCCCGCCCACGTTGTCGCCGTTGATCATGAAGTTTGCCGCAGTAGAACGGGACGAAACGACCCGCTAACTTCATGATCAACGGCGCGGGCCGGGGGGTGGGGGCCGGGGGTGGGGTGGGGGTGGGGTGGGGTCAGTGGGCGCGGGTGTACTGGTTGGGCCAGGTGGGGGTGGCGCCGAGCTTGGCGGCGGCGCGGTTGGGCCAGTAGGGGTCGCGCAGCAGCTCGCGGCCGAGCAGGACCAGGTCGGCCTCGCCGGCGGCGACGATCTGCTCCGCCTGCTCCGGCTCGACGATCAGCCCCACCGCGCCGGTCAGCACGCCCGCCTCGCGGCGGATCCGGGCGGCCAGCGGCACCTGGTAGCCGGGACCGACCGGGATGGCCGCCGTCGCCGCGGCGCCACCGGAGGAGGCGTCGACCAGGTCGACACCGGCCGCGGCGAGCTCCCCGGCCAGCACCACGCTGTCCTCGACGGTCCAGCCGCCCTCGACCCAGTCGGTGGCGGAGATCCGGGTCAGCACCGGCACGTCCTCCCCGACTGCCGCGCGGACCGCGCGGGCCACCTCCAGGGTGAGCCGCATCCGCCCGGCCCGGTCGCCGCCGTAGCCGTCGGCACGGTGGTTGGTCAGCGGGGAGAGGAACTCGTGCAGCAGGTAGCCGTGCGCGGCGTGGATCTCCACGGCCGCGAAGCCGGCGTCCAGGGCCCGGCCGGCGGCGGTGGCGAACGCGGCCACCACGGCGGCGATGCCACGCTCGTCCAGCGCGGTGGGGCGCCGGTACTCGGGCACGAACGGCTCGGACCCGGGGCCCACCGGGGTCCAGCCGCCCTCGGCGTCGGGCACCCCGCCGCGCTCGGCGTCCCACGGGCGGTGGGTGGAGGCCTTGAAGCCGGCGTGGGCCAGCTGCACGGCGGGCACCGCGCCGTGCTCGGCGAGGAAACGGGTGATCGGCCGCCAGGCGTCGATGTGCGCGCCGGACCAGAGGCCGGTGTCCTGGGGGCTGATCCGCCCCTCGGGGACCACGGCGGTGGCCTCGGTGACGATCAGGCCGACGCCGCCGACGGCCCGGGAGCAGAGGTGGACCCGGTGCCAGTCGGTGGGCAGCCCGTCGGGGCCGGCGCTGTACTGGCACATCGGGGCCATGGCGACCCGGTTGGGCAGGGTGACGCCGCGCAGGGTCAGCGGGGAGAACAGGGCACTCATGGGGGTGATCCTCCGGGACGTTCGGTGGGTTTGGCACCACGAAGCCAGGCGGCGACCCGCCGGAGACCGGCGGGTCGCCACGGGTGGCCACGGATCAGGCGGGGACCGGCTCCAGCCGCTCCGCCGGGCGGTCGGCCGGGTCCGGCTCGGTCAGGTCCCGCTTGCCGGCCGTGTCGTACGCGGCCCGGTCCAGGGTGCCCTCGCGGGCGGCGACGATGGTCGGCACCAGCGCCTGCCCGGCCACGTTGGTGGCGGTGCGGATCATGTCGAGGATCGGGTCGATGGCCAGCAGCAGGCCGGCGCCGGCCAGCGGCAGGCCCAGCGTGCTCAGGGTCAGGGTCAGCATCACCAGCGCGCCGGTCAGGCCGGCGGTCGCCGCGGAGCCGACCACCGAGACGAAGGCGATCAGCAGGTAGTCGCCGACGCCGAGCTGCACGCCGAAGACCTGCGCCACGAAGATCGCCGCCAGGGCCGGGTAGATCGCGGCGCAGCCGTCCATCTTCGTGGTGGCGCCGAAGGGCACGGCGAAGGAGGCGTACTCGCGGGGGACGCCGAGCCGCTCGACGGAACGCTGGGTCACCGGCATGGTGCCCACCGAGGAGCGGGAGACGAAGGCCAGCTCGATGGCGGGCCAGGCGCCGGCGTAGAAGCGCAGCGGGTTGAGCCGGCCGGCGGCCACCAACAGCACCGGGTAGACCACGAGCAGCACGATGGCGCAGCCGACGTAGACGGCGGTGGTGAACTTGGCGAGCGGGGCCAGCAGGTCCCAGCCGTACGAGGCGACGGCGTTGCCGATCAGGCCCAGGGTGCCGATCGGGGCGAGCCGGATCACCCACCACAGCGCCTTCTGCACGATGGCCAGGACCGAGCGGTTGAGGTTCACGAACGGCTCGGCGGCCTCGCCGATCAGCAGCGCGGCGGCACCGACCACCAGGGCGAGGAAGACGATCTGGAGCACGTTGTTGTCGACGAACGCGCCGACCGGGTTGGTCGGGACGATCCCGGTGAGGAAGTCGGTCCACGAGCCGGCCTTGGTGGGCGCCTCGGCGCCGGCGACGTTCAGGTCGACCCCGCGGCCCGGGTCGACCAGCAGGCCGAGGCCGATGCCGACGGTCACCGCGATCAGCGCGGTGATGCCGAACCAGAGCAGCGTCTTGACCGCCAGCCGGGCGGCGTTGGCCACCCCGCGCAGGCTGACCACGCTGACCACGATCGCGGTGAAGACCAGCGGCGGGACGGCCAGCTTGAGCAGCTGGACGAAGAGGCCACCGACGGTGTCGAGGGTGGTGGTGAGCCAGCTCAGGTCGTTGGCCCGGGCAACGAAGCCGAGCGCCACGCCGAGCACGAGGCCGAGGAGGATCTGTACGGAGAAGGGGATCTTGCGCAGGGCGGAAGCCATGGGACGTCCAAGTCGGGAAGGGCGGAACGGGGCAGGCGTCAGGAGAGCGGCTGCGCCGGACAGATGCCGCTGGCCTGCAGTCGAAGGTCGACATACAGGCGCACGGTCAGGTCCCAGACGTTGGTCATCGCCTGCCGACGGTACTCCCGTCAGGTCCACAACTGGAATGAGCGATGCCGGTGACGCTCCTTACACACGCTGTTTCTCGCGCGGTGACCCGTTCGTCACGTTCACGGCCGAACGGGTCCGCCGTCCCAGCACCGCGGCGGTGCCCAGACCCCAGGCTGCGCCGACCGCAAGCAGCAGCCGCTCCAGCCCGCCCAGCAGGCTGCCCCGGCCCACCGTCACCAACCCGACGGCGATCGCGCCGGCCACCGGCAGCGCCACCGCCACCGCCAGCCGCGACACCCGGCGCAGCCGGGGTGCCGCGTGCGGGGAGAGCGCGATCACCAGCATCGCGAAGACCGTCGACGCCATCGCCACGATGCTCGCCCCGGCGTGCACCAGGTCCGCCACGGTCGCCGCCTCGAACGGCGGCAGCGGGCAACCGGCGCTGCACGTCACCGCCCCCGACAGGGCCGTGAAGACCGCGCCGGCGCCGAGCAGCCCGGCCGCGACCGGCAACGCCGGGGGCAGCGCCGCGGCGAGCAGCAGCAACGCCGCCGCCAGGGCGAACACCCCGATCCGGTACGTCGGGGCGTACCCGCTGCTGGCGATGCCCGCCTCGCTGACGTACCCGGTCAGGCCCGCGCCCGTGCCGGCGACCACTGCGAACGTCACCGCGGCCGTGCCGGCCAGCACGCACCCGGCGGCGACCGACGCGGCGGCGACCCGGGCCACGGCGCCGCTGTCCCGCCCGGCCGGGCCGCGCTCAGCCACGGCCGTGCGGCGTGGCCCAGCCGGAGGTGTCCGGACCCAGCGGGACGATCCGGGTCGGGTTGATCGCCTCGTGGGTGCCGTAGTAGTGCCGCTTGATCTGGTCGAAGTCCACCGTCTCGCCGAAACCGGGGGTCTGGAACAGGTCCCGGGCGTACGCCCACAGCACCGGCATCTCGGTCAGCTTCTGCCGGTTGCACTTGAAGTGCCCGTGGTACGCCACGTCGAAGCGGACCAGCGTGGTGAACAGCCGCACGTCCGCCTCGGTGATCGCGTCGCCCATCAGGTAACGCCGGCCGGCCAGCCGCTCCGACAGCGCGTCCAGCCGGGCGAAGAGCGCCGTGTACGCCTCGTCGTACGCCTGCTGGGAGGTGGCGAAGCCGCACCGGTAGACGCCGTTGTTGACGTCGGTGTGGATCTCCGCCATCAGCGCGTCCATCTCCGGCCGCAGCTCCACCGGGTACAGGTCCGGCGCGTCGGGAGCGTGGAACCGCCGCCACTCGGTGGAGAGGTCCAGCGTGAGCTGCGGGTAGTCGTTGGTGACCACCCGGCCGGTGAGCGTGTCCACCAGCGCCGGCACGGTCACCCGCCCGGTGTAGTCCGGGTCGGTGGCCAGGTAGGCCTCCGACAGGAACCCGATGCCGAGCACCGGGTCGAAGCCGTCCGGGTCGAGGGCGAACCGCCAGCCCCGCTCGTCCCGGATCGGGTCGACGGTGCCCAGCGAGATCACGTCCTCCAGGCCGAGCAGGCTGCGCACGATCCGGGCCCGGTGCGCCCACGGGCAGGCCCGGCACCAGATCAGCCGGTACCGGCCGGCCTCCAGCGGCCAGCGCCCCTGCTCGTCCGGACCGCCGCCCTCGGGTGAGGTGGAGTGCGGGGTGACCCGACCGGTGAACCGGTTGGGCTGGCGGACGAACCGGCCGCCGCCGGCGGTCTCTGCGCTGAACTGGGCCCGGGCCATGCCGCAAACCTATCCGGTCGGCGCGCGGATATCCTGGCGCCGGGCACGCCCGTGACCCGGGCCATTCCCGCGACCGCCAGCCCCTTCCCACCCCCGAAGGACGTGAGCGCCGATGACCGTCGCCTACCTCGTGGCCGGAGTCCGCACCCCGATCGGCCGGTACGCCGGCGCCCTCGCCGGGGTACGCCCCGACGACTTGGCCGCGCACGTGATCCGCGAACTGGTCACCCGCCACCCGTCGGTGGACTGGGCCCGCACCGACGACGTGGTCCTCGGCTGCGCCAACCAGGCCGGCGAGGACAACCGCAACGTGGCCCGGATGGCGGCGCTGCTGGCCGGCCTCCCCGAGGAGGTGCCCGGCAGCACGGTCAACCGGCTCTGCGGCTCCGGCCTGGACGCCCTGGCCACCGCGGCCCGGTCCATCGTGGCCGGCGAGGCCGACCTGGTGGTCGCCGGCGGGGTGGAGAGCATGAGCCGCGCGCCGTTCGTCATGCCGAAGGCGACCACGCCGTTCTCCCGCTCCGCCGAGGTGTACGACACCACCCTCGGCTGGCGGCTGGTGAACCCGCTGATGAAGGCCGGCTGGGGCATCGACTCGATGCCGGAGACCGCGGAGAACGTCGCCGCCGAGTTCGGCGTCGACCGGGCCGCCCAGGACGAGTTCGCGCTCCGCTCCCAGCAGCGGGCCGCCAAGGCACAGGCCGACGGCCGGTTCGCCGAGGAGATCGTGCCGGTGACCGTGCCCGCCGGCCGGCGGGAGACGAAGCTGGTCGACGTCGACGAGCACCCCCGGGAGACGTCGATCGAGAAGCTGGCCGCGCTGCCCACCCCGTTCCGCGACGGCGGCACCGTGACGGCCGGCAACTCCTCCGGCGTCAACGACGGCGCGGTGGCCCTGCTGGTCGCCTCCGAGGCCGCCGTCGCCCGGTACGGCCTCACTCCCCTCGCCCGGGTCGGCGGCGCGGCGGCGGCCGGCGTACCGCCCCGGATCATGGGCATCGGCCCGGTGCCGGCCACCCGCAAACTCCTCGACCGCCAGGGCGTCGCGCTGGCCGACGTCGACGTGGTCGAGCTGAACGAGGCGTTCGCCGCGCAGGGCATCGCGGTGCTGCGCGAGCTGGGCCTGCCCGAGGACGCCGAGCACGTCAACCCGAACGGCGGCGCCATCGCCCTCGGCCACCCGCTCGGCGCCAGCGGCGCCCGGCTGGCGCTGACCGCCGCGCTGGAGCTGCGCCGCCGCGGCGGCCGGCGGGCCCTGGCCACCATGTGCATCGGCGTCGGCCAGGGCATCGCCCTCCTCCTCGAGTCGGCGTGAGGCCTTCGGGCCGGGGGCCCCGGGCGGCCGGTCGGGCGGCCCGGGGCGGCGAAAAGTGGATCTCCCGTTGGTGGCCGGGCGCGCATAGAGTGGTCAGCACCACTCGATCCGCGGGTCGGCCGGTTCCCCTCGCGCGCTGCGCCGCGCCCGACGACCGGCGTGCTCCCGCGCCGCGGCGACGACCAGGGGCGAAGCCATGCAGAAGCCGGAGAACATCCCCACCGAGATCGACCTGACGCGGCCCAGCGCCGCCCGGGTCTACGACTACTTCCTCGGTGGGGCGCACAACTTCGAGATCGACCGGCAGCTCGCCGAGCAGATCGCCGCGATGACCCCCAACCTGGCGGCCACCATGCGCTCCGGCCGGGAGTTCCTCCGCCGCGCCGTCCGGGTGCTGCTGGACGCCGGCATCGACCAGTTCCTCGACATCGGCTCCGGCATCCCCACCGTCGGTAACGTGCACGAGGTGGCCCAGGCCGCCAACCCGGACGCCCGGATCGTCTACGTCGACATCGACCCGGTGGCGGTGGCGCACAGCCGGGAACTGCTCGCCGGCAACGACCGGGCCGTCGCCGTCCACGCCGACCTGCGGGACCCGAAGCTGATCCTGGACGGGGCCCGGGGCAGCGGGCTGATCGACTTCGACCGGCCGGTGGGCATCCTGCTCGCCGGGGTGGTGCACTTCATCCCGGACGCCGACCGTCCGGGCGACATCCTGGCCACCCTGCGGGCCGCCGCCGTCCCCGGCAGCTTCCTGGTCATCTCCCACTCCACCTTCGAGGACCAGCCGCAGGAGATGCTCGACGCGCAGCGGCTGTCGGCGCGTACCGCCACCGAGATCACGCTGCGCTCCCGGGCCGAGATCAGCGGCTTCTTCGGCGACTGGACGATCCTCGAGCCGGGCGTGGTGCACATGCCGCTCTGGCGGCCCGACTCGCCGTCCGACGTCGACGAGCACCCCGAACGGTTCGGCGCGTTCGGCGGCGTCGCCCGCCAGGACCGTCCGGGCGGCTGAGGCAGCGCCGTGGCTCCCGGCGAGGAGGACGTCAGCCGACCGGGCGCCCACGAGTACGCCTCGGCGTGGGCCCGGGCGGTGCGCCGGCTCGGCTTCGTGCCGCTGAGCGCGGCGGAGACCGAGCGGCTGCTGCTGGCGCAAACGGTACGACTCGCGCAGGCGGCCCTGGCCGAACCGTTCTCCGCCCGGCCGGCCCGGGACGTCGGGCGGGCGCTGGTCGAGGCGCACCTGACCGAGCCGGGCGTACTCGACTGGTCGGTGCGGGCGCTCGGCGAGCGCTTCGTACCCGTGGTGCTGCCGGACCGGGGCGGCCCCGGCGGTGTGGCCGACCGGGTCGACGCGTTGCAGGCGGCGCTGGCCGCCGGCTTCGCCGCGGCCCTGCGCGACCGGACCTTCAGCCAGCAGGAGCGGATCGCCCGGTCGGCCTGGCAGGCCCGGGACGCGGTCGAGCAGGCGTTGCGGGACAGCGAGGCGCGGTTCCGGGCGGTCTTCACCGGCGCGGCCATCGGCATCGGCATCGCCGGCATCGACGGCGTGATCATCGACGTGAACCAGTCCTTCGCCGACATGCTCGGTTACACCATCGGTGAGCTGCGGCAGACGAACGTGGCGGCGCTGTTCCACGTCGACGACGCGGCCGGGATGTGGGAGCTCTACCAGGAGCTGATCGACGGCAAGCACGACACGGTCCGGGTGGAGAAGCGCTACCACCGCAAGGACGGCAGCGTGGTCTGGACCGACCTGGCGGTGTCGCTGGTCCGGCACGACGACGGCCGGCCCCGGTTCACCGTGGCGATGATCGAGGACATCACCGAACGGTACGAGCTCCAGCAGCGGCTGCGGTTCCAGGCGCTGCACGACCCGCTCACCGGGCTGCCCAACCGGACGCTGTTCTTCGAGACCCTCGGTCACGTCCTCCAGGCCGCCCCGCCGGACCAGCCGGTCGGGGTCTGCTTCCTGGACCTGGACGGCTTCAAGGCGGTCAACGACAGCCTCGGCCACGACCTGGGTGACCGGCTGCTGGTGGTGATCGCCCGGCGGCTCGCCGACTGCGTCGCCGCACAGGGGCACCTGGTGGCGCGGATGGGTGGCGACGAGTTCGTCATCCTGGTCCGGACCGGTGGCGACGGCCGGGCGGTGGCGGTGGCCGAGTCGGCGCTCGCCGCGGTGGCCGCCCCGGTGGTGATCGGCGACCAGCAGTTGGCCGTCTCGGCCAGCATCGGGATCGTGGAGTGCCCGGCCGGGGAGACCAACGCCTCCGACCTGATGAAGGCCGCCGACACGACGCTCTACTGGGCGAAGGCGGAGGGCCGCGGTCGGTGGGCGGTGTACGACCCGGAGCGCAGCGCCCGGGACATCGCCCGGTCGGCGCTGGCCGCCGGCCTGCCCGCGGCCCTGGACCGGGGCGAGTTCGTGCTGCACTACCAGCCGATCGTGTCCCTGTTGGACGGTTCGATGCGAGCCGTCGAGGCGCTGGTCCGCTGGCGTCACCCGGAGCTGGGCCTGATCGGCCCGGACCGGTTCATCGGCCTGGCCGAGGAGACCGGGCTGATCGTCCGGCTCGGCGCCTGGGTGCTCGAGCGGGCCTGCCGGGACGCCGAGGCGTGGTGGCGGTCCTTCCCGGCGGCCCGGCTGGTGGTCAGCGTCAACCTGGCCGCCCGGCAGGTGGAGGAGCCGGCCGTGGTGGAGATGGTGGCGGGCGCGCTCGCCACCAGCGGCCTGCCCGCGGAGCTGCTCCAGCTGGAGCTGACCGAGAGCGCGGTGATGGGCACGGCGGGGGAGCCGCTGCGGGCGCTGCACCGGCTGGCGGCGCTCGGCGTACGGCTGGCCGTGGACGACTTCGGCACCGGCTACTCCAACCTGGCGTACCTGCGGCGGCTGCCGATCCACAGCCTGAAGCTGGCCGGGCCGTTCGTCGAGGGGATCCGGGCCGGGGACGCCGACGGGCCCGCCGACCATCGGGACGAGCGGATCGTGGACGCGCTGGTGCGGCTGGCACACGCGCTGGAGCTGTGGGTGACCGCCGAGGCGGTGGAGACCGTTACGCAGGCCGAACGGTTGCGGGCGCTGCGCTGCGACACCGGGCAGGGCCGCTGGTTCGGCGGCCCGGTACCGGCCGAGGAGATCACCGCGCGGCTGCGCGGCGACGCCGTGACGGTGTGAACGGACGGGAGTGGGCGTGGGGTTGACGGATTCGCAGGCGGCGGTGTCGGTGGTGGCGGCGCTGGCCATCCTGGCCGGGTTGGCCGGGGTGGTGGTGCCGGGCCTGCCCGCGCTGCCACTGTGCTGGGGTGGGGTGCTGATCTGGGCGTTCTTCGGCGGCACCGGCCCGGGCCGGTGGGCGGTGCTGGCCGCGGCGACGGTGGTCGCCGCCGGCGGGACGATCGTCAAGTACGCCTGGCCGGGCCGGAACCTGAAGCGGACCGGCGTGCCCACCTCCTCGCTGCTCGCCGGTGGCCTGCTCGGGCTGGTCGGCTTCTTCGTGATCCCGGTGGTCGGCCTGGTGATCGGCTTCGTCGCCGGGGTGTGGGTCGCCGAGCGGCTGCGGCTGGGCAGCAACCAGTTGGCCTGGCCGGCCACGAAGCAGGCGTTGGGCGCGGCCGGGCTGTCCCTCCTGGTCGAGTTCACCGCCGGCGTGGTGGTCGCCGCGCTCTGGGTCTTCGGCCTGGTCTTCACCTGATTCGGGGCGGACGCCAGGCCCGGCCGGTGCGTAGGGTCACGGGGTGCGGATCACCGTTCTGGGGGGTCGTGGCGCCTGGCCCGGCGCAGACCAGGGCTGCTCCGGTTTCCTCGTCGAGCACGGCGGTTTCCGGCTGCTGGTCGACCCCGGGTACGCGACCGTGCAGCCGCTGCTGGCCCGGCTGCCGGCCGTCGCGGTCGACGCGGTGTACGTCAGCCACGGCCACCCCGACCACTGCGCCGACCTGCAACCGCTGCTGCGGGCCCGGGTGCTCACCGACCGCGCCCCGGCGGCGCTTCCGGTGTACGCACCGGCCGGCAGCCTGGACGCGTTGCTGGCGATCGACGAGCCGGGCCTGGTCGACGGGGCGTACCGACTGTGCGGGTTCGCACCGGGGGAGGGCTTCGAGGTGGGCCCGTTCGCGGCGCGAACCTGGGCGCTGCCGCACTGGGTGAGCAACGCCGGCGTCCGCCTCACCTGCCCCGGTGGGGTGCTGGCCTACACCGGGGACACCGGCCCCAGCCCTGACCTGGTCGAGCTGGCCCGGGATGCCGACCTGCTGATCGCCGAGGCGACGTACGTCGACGACATCCCCGACCGGCACGCCGGCAACCTCTCCAGCGCCGCCGAGGTCGGCCGGTACGCCGCGCTGGCCGGCGCGCGGTCGGTGCTGCTCACCCACCTCTGGCCGGGCACCGAGCCGACCGACGCCGTGGCGGCGGCGCGGCGGGCGTACGGCGGGCCGGTCGACGTGGCCGCCCCCGGCCTGGTGCGGGTGCTCGAACCCTGACCCGGCGTTCCCTCGGGGGTGGGAGTGAGCCGCCCCCGTCGGCGGGAGGCTCCTGCCCCGGCGGCTGCCTAGCGTCGGCTCATGACCCTTCACCCCCCGGCGACCGACCGTTCCGCCCCCACCGCCGGCGGGCCGGCGGGCCGCCCGGGTGCGCCGCCCGGGCCGGCGGCCCGGGCCGGGGCGCTGCTCCGGTTGACCCGCCCGTGGTTCTGGCCGCTGGGTTGGGCGGCGGCATGGTTCGGGTCGGTCCTGGCGACCCGGAGCTGGCTGCCCTCGCCGGCGGCGGCGCCCCGGACGGTGGCCGCGCTGCTCGTGCTCGGCCCGCTGGTCTGGGGCGCGGTCCTCGCCGTCAACGACCTGCATGACCTGCCCAGCGACCGACGCAACCCGCGCAAGGCGACGGCCCCGCTGGTCACCGGCGTGCTGACCGAGGCCGACCTGGCCGCCTGGCACCGCCGGTTCGCGGTCGCCGCCGTGTCGGTGGCGTTGGTGGCCGGCCCGGCCTTCGCCGCCGGCACCGCCGTCGTCCTGCTGCTCGGCTGGCTCTACAGCGCCCCGCCGGCCCGGCTCAAGGGCCGTCCCGGGGTGGACGTCGCGGTCAACGCCGTCGTGGTGGGCGTGCTCGCGCCGGTCGCCGGCTGGTCGCTGCACCGGCCGGTGGGCGACTATCCGCTCGTGCTGGCCGTGCTGGGGCTGCTGCTGGCGGCGGCGCTCTACCTGCCGACCACGGTGCTCGACGTGGCCGCCGACACCGGCGCCGGGGTCACCACGGCGGCGGTGCGGTGGACGCCGCGGCGCTGCCGCCGCCTCGGGCTGGGGCTCTGGGTGGTCGCGACGGTGGTGTGGCTGGTCACCTGCCACCTGGACCCGATGGTCCGCGGGGAGTCGTGGGCCGTTCAGGTGGCCCTGGCGCCGGTGCTGATGGTGGCGTACGCGGTGGCCACCCGCCGGCCGACGATCGGCCGGATGGCCGCGGTCTGCCTGGTCTTCGCCGTCCCCGGGATCGACTTCCTGCGGGCCTGCGTCAGCGGGTGAGGGGTCGGCCGGATGCGGCGGCGCGGGGTGTCCGGGTGGTACGGCGGACCGCCGTACCCGAGAGAGAGGTGGACGCCCCGCGCCGCCGCGCACCGGGCGGTGCCGAGCGCCCGGGGGAAGGCCCGTCGCGATCGGGCCTGGTCACGGCTTCAAGGATGCCGGCGGCGGGACGTGGGGGCAACGCAATTAGCGAGTTCGGCACGGGCAACTGATTGACCATCGTCAGCAGCGGGAGCAGACTCGGGCGCACTCGTACCGGGGATCACCTCGAGGAGGTGTGCAGTGGCCACGACGCCCGTGCCGACCGCCGAGCAACCGATGGACGACGACGCCCGACGGCTCGCCGAACTCGGTTACCGACAGGAGTTGCACCGCAAGTGGAGCGGCTTCTCCAACTTCGCCATCTCGTTCTCGATCATCTCGATCCTGGCCGGCTGTTTCACCACGTTCGGCCAGGCGTGGAACAACGGCGGCCCGGTCGCCATCTCCTGGGGCTGGCCGCTGATCTCGCTGTTCATCCTCATCATCGGCTTCTGCATGGCGGAGCTGGTGTCGGCGTACCCGACGGCGGGCGGGATCTACTGGTGGGCGGCGACGATGGGGCGCCCGGTGCACGGCTGGTTCACCGGTTGGCTCAACCTGATCGGCCTGGTGGCGGTCACCGCGTCGGTCGACTACGGCTGCGCCACCTTCCTCAACCTGACCCTGTCGGCGCTCTTCGACGGCTGGGCGGGGACGCTCACCCAGACCTTCGGCCTCTTCGTGGTCATCCTGGCCCTGCACGGGCTGATCAACATCTTCGGGCACCGGATCATCGACGTACTCCAGAACGTCTCGGTCTGGTGGCACGTGGCCGGCGCGGCGGCCGTGGTGGCCATCCTGCTGCTCGTCCCCGACGACCACCAGAGCTTCCGGTTCGTCTTCACCGAGCGGTTCAACAACTCGGGCTTCGGCGACGGCGACAGCGGCGGGCTGACCTTCTGGTTCTACGTCCTGCCGCTGGGTTTCCTGCTCACCCAGTACACGATCACCGGCTTCGACGCCTGCGCGCACGTCTCCGAGGAGACCCGGGGCGCGTCCAAGGCCGCCGCCCAGGGGCTGTGGCGGTCGATCGCCTACTCGGCGGTCGGCGGCTGGATCCTGCTGCTGGCGTTCCTCTTCGCCGCCACCGACGTGGACGCGATCAACGACGCGGGCGGCTTCTCCGGGGCGATCTTCGAATCCGCGCTGACCCCGTTCTTCTTCAAGACGGTGATCATCATCTCGACGATCGGGCAGTTCTTCTGCGGGATGAGCTGCGTGACCTCGATGAGCCGGATGGCGTACGCGTTCAGCCGCGACCGGGCGGTCCCCGGCTGGCGGCTCTGGTCCCGGGTGGACCGCAACGGCACGCCGGTGAACGCCATCATCGGTGCGACGCTGGCCGGCCTGGTGCTCACCCTGCCCGCGCTGTACCAGTCCGGCGGCGTGCCGGTCGCCTTCTACGCGGTGGTCTCGGTGGCGGTGATCGGGCTCTACCTGTCCTTCCTGATCCCGATCTTCCTGCGGCTGCGGTTGGGTGACCGGTTCGTTCCCGGGCCGTGGACGCTCGGCCGGCGGTACCGGCTGCTCGGCTGGATCGCGGTGGTGGAGATCGCGGTCATCTCGGTCTACTTCGTGCTGCCGATCGTGCCGGCCGGGGTGCCCGGGCACGCCGACTTCACCTGGTCGGCGGTGAACTACGCGCCGCTGGCCGTGGGCGGGGTGCTGCTCGGGGTGGCGGTGTGGTGGTGGGCCTCGGCACGGAAGTGGTTCACCGGTCCCCGCCGTACGGTGGACCACAGCCCCGACTGAGGTGCCGCCTACTGCGGCGTGCTCAGCAGCTCTTCTTTGGCGCCGTGACGGATCAGCCACAGCGTTGGCCGCCAAGCGGCGAAGAAGCCGATGATCGACCCGATCTGGACAATGAGCCAGAACACCGGACTACTGGGATGCAGAGTCTCGTGGAAAACCATCAACTCCATCAGCGCCAGCCAGCCCAACAGGGCGAACTCGAAGACGGACACGCTCAGTAGGTCTCCCTTGAGAAACCTCCGTATTGCGGCCAATGCTCTTCGACCACGCGTACCGGCTTCGGTGAAGTAGCGGAACGCAAGGCCCACCATCGCTGCGGCCAGGTAGTCACCGATGAATTCCGGCCACAATCTTCTGCCGAACAGTTCGAGACTCAGGGCGAAGACGACAACGGTGGCAATGATGGCGCCCAGCACGCAGTGCGTCGCGCAGTGCAGCGTTTCGATCGTCGTGACAGCATGTCGCGGCGTCCTGGGCGGGGTGCGGTGCCGCTCCAGCCACCGGGGAGCCTGAGGTCTACCCCACTGTCGGTAGGCCAGGACGGCTGCCGGGCCGAAGTAGAGCGCGGTTGCCGGCCAGACGATCTCCATGACCCTGGCCGGCTGGCGATACCGCAGGACAAGGAGGTCGACAACGATGACGACGGCGCTGACGACACCCACTGCCAGCACAACCCACGAGAGCGCGACGAGCCATGTCGGTTGCAGAACCGTCTCCTTTTCATCCCGAGAAGCTCGGCCCGGAGCGGATCGAGGGCGGTCTGCGCCCGCCCTGCCCTTGCTATCACCAGGCGAGCCCGCGCAGCGTCAACTCGGCGGAGTCGCGTCTCCACGAGGGGTCGGCCACCCTCTGGGAACGTCGCGTCGGTGCCGGCGGTGACTGCCGCCGCTCCGCAGTTCCCGACCTCGACGGAGGTCAGGTTCCGGGCGTCGGCGACCCCTTCCGAGCAGCGGATGCCACCCGGCGTGCAGGGGCTGGCGCCCGTCGAGCCGGTGGCGTGGCCCTCGGGACGTCCACAGGAGCATCACCCGAAGTGGTCACCTGGCCGCCGGCTCAGGTGCCGACAGCCGCACCCCCGCGCTTCCTACCCGAAGGGGTAAGGAGTCGCCGATTTCAGGTAGGCGGCTGCCGGGCCGTTGGATGATGCCGGTCTTGGCGTTCGGCGCATCCCCGGGACAGGCCGGTGGGCCGATCGAACATGGTCGGAAGGAGCAGGCGTCGGATGAGCACGATGCATGCCGTGAGAGCTCATAGCAGGGGCGGACCGGAGCAACTCGTGTACGAGGAGGTGCCGCGGCCCGAGCCGGGGCCCGGGGAGGTGCTGGTGGCGGTGAAGGCCGCTTCGATGACGCCCACCGAGCTGACCTGGTCGGCAACCTGGACGCACAGTTTGGACGGGTCAGGACCGGAGCGCACTCCGATCATCCCGTCGCACGAGTTCTCCGGCGTGGTCGCGGCCTCCGGGGTGGAGGTGGAGAGCCCCGCCGAGGGCGCGGCCGTGTACGGGTTGATCCCCTTCAACCGCGATGGCGCAGCCGCCGAGTACGTCGCCCTGCCCGCGCACGTCCTGGCGGCCAAGCCGGCCAGCGTCGACCACGACCAGGCCGCGGCGCTTCCACTGGCCGCGTTGAGCGCCTGGCAGGCACTGGTGGACCACGCCGACCTTCAGGCCGGCCAGCGCGTTCTGGTGCAGGGCGGCGCCGGCGGCGTGGGGATCTACGTGGTGCAGCTCGCGGCCGGTCTCGGTGCCCGGGTGAGCGCCACGGCGGCGGCGGCCGACCTGGAATTCGTCAAGGGTCTGGGTGCCGAGCAGGTCATCGACTACGCGCACGACCGCTTCGAGGAGCATGTCCGCGACGTGGACGTAGTCGTTGATCTTGTGGGTGGAGCGACGCAGTCGCGGTCCTGGTCGGTCCTGAAGCCGGGCGGTGTCCTGGTCTCCCTCGTCACCCCACCCGACCAGCACGAAGCCGCCCGGCATGGGGTTCGCGGTCTGTACTTCATCGTCGAGCCCGACCGGGACGCGTTGCACTCCATCGCCGAACTCGTCGACGACGGCCGGTTGAAGCCGGTGCTGGACCGCGTACTACCACTGACTGAGACGCGCTCAGGTTACGAGGCGCTCGAGACCGCCAAACGCCGTGGCAAGATCGTCATCCACGTCGCAGACTGAGGCGTGTCATCACGTCCACCTTCACCGTCCGACCGATCCGGCCGCCGGCGTCGCCGGCCGCCTGCGAGCCCGACCGACTACCGACTCGGTAGCAGCCCCCGATCGGTCATGAAGGCGCGCAGCGTCTCGGCGTCCCCGCTGGACATCAGGTCGCGGGGGATCACGGTGGCCGGCATCCGGCCGACGTACACGATCCAGAAGCCGGGGGTGTCGCGGACCTCGGTGACCCCGTCCCAGGCGATGCCGCTGGACTCCGAGCCGCTGCGCATCATGATGTTGTGGTCGGTGATCTCGTAGCCGCCCTCGACGGCGTAGTCACCGGAGCGGCGCCGGGCGCGCCAGCGCACCCACGACGGATAGAGCATCGACAACACACCGGCCACGACCAGCGTCGTCCACAGCGACGAGAACCGGCCACCCGGCGCGACGGCGAAGCCGACGACGCCGGCCGCCGCCAGCGCCGCGCCGATCCGGGCGAACCGGCGCAGCCGGACGGCGCCGAGGGCGGCGGCCACCCGGCCCGGATAGGCGGGATCGGCGGGTACGTCGAAACGGATCTGCACGCCGCAACGGTAGTGCCCCCGTCACGTCCCCCGGTGGTGAAGGTGCCCGACTACGGCGTCCGTGTGGGTCTGGCCTTCTGCGGGTGGATGGTCTCCTGGCGGGCCAGCATGGCGACGAACTCGGCGATCTTGCGTTGGCGGGTCTCCGCCCGCTTGACGGCGTTCACGCGGTGGATGAGCGAGAACCGGTTGGTCTTCGTGAGCACGTCGAACATGGCCTGGGCGGCGGGGTTGGCGGCGATGGCGTCCCGGAGATCCGCCGGCACCACCGCCTCCGACGGCGGCGCGTAGGCCGCCGCCCACCGGCCGTCCGCCTTGGCGGCCTCCACCGCGGCCCGGCCCGAGGGCCGCATCCGACCCTGCTCCTCCAGCCGGGCCACGTGGGCGACGTTCCGCTGGGACCAGGAGCTGCCGGGCCGGCGGGGGGTGAACCGGATCCAGGAGGTCTCCTCGTCCCGCCGGCGGGCCTGCCCGTCGATCCAGCCGAAGCAGAGCGCCTCGTCGACCGCCTGCTGCCAGGTCAGCGTGGTGACCGTGCCGCCCTTCTTCGTCAGGGCGAGCCAGACCCCGGGAGAGGTGGCGTGGTGGGTCGACAGCCAGTCGCGCAGCGCGTCGGCGTCCGCGACGATCAACTCATTCAGCTCGGCGCTCGGCATGACGGCAGGCTACCGCCGCCCTGTGACATCGGATCGCCCTCAGCGGTGCCGGTCCAGGACCTCGCGCAGCTTGCGCGCGAAGGCCTCGGGCCGGCCCGGGTAGCCGGAGTCGGCACCGAGGAACCCGCCGTGGTGACTGGGGAACACGGTCGGCTCCTGCCCGAGCAGCTCGGCGGTGGCCACCGAGGTCCGAGCGGTGAAGGTGCCGGCGGACTCCTCGCCGACCGCGATCACGATGCGGGTCGGCGCGGCGGTCAGGGCGTCGACCCGGGGGCGGTAGCCGCTGACCGCCCGGGACCGGTCGGAGAGCAGAGGATCGTCCCGCGAGCCGTCGTCCTCGCCCGGCATGCCGAACCGGGCGGGGTCCGGCGGGGGCGCGGCGAAGTACTCGTCGGTGAACTCGCCCGGCCACGACGTCATGGCGATGAAGGCGGCCATGCCGGCGTTCGATCCGTCGGCCTGGTAGGCGCTCCGGACGCGGCCGAAGGCCCGCTCGGCGGCCTCGGCGTCCGGGAGCACGGGGATCAGTGGCGGCTCGTGCGCCACCAGGGTGCTCACGTCGTGCGGATGCGCCGTCACCAGCGCCAGCGCGGTCACCGCGCCACCGCTGCTGGCGAACATCTCGACCGGTCCACCACCGAGCGCTTCGACAAGGGCGTGGACGTCGGTCGCCTGGACCTCGGGGTCGTGGTCGATCCGGCCGTCCTTGCGGACGCTGCGACCGAGGCCGCGGGGGTCGTACGTGACCACGGTGCGATCGGGTAGCTGCGCGGCCAGGGCGGTGAAGCCGTCGGCGGTCATCGGCTGCGCGATCAGAAACAGTGGTGGTCGCCGGTCGGCGGTGGGCAGCGGGCCGCGCACGTCGTACACGATGTCGGCCCCGGCGGTCTCCAGGGTGTGCGTCTTCGTCATGACAGGGTCGACTCCAGCGGGACGCGGAACTCATCGCCCTGATGCGGTCGGATGTCGTACCCCTGTGTGAGTCTGCGGGGCATGGCCACTTTCGTTCTGATCCACGGCGGCGGAGGCAGCGCCTGGGACTGGCACCTGCTGGCGTCCGAGCTGACCGCCCGGGGGCACGACGTGGTCGTGCCGGAGCTGCCCATCGACGACGAGTCGGCGGGGCTCGCCGAGTTCGGCCGGACGGTCGTCGACGCGATCGGCGACCACACCGACCTGGTGGTCGTCGGCCAGTCGTACGGTTGCTTCACCGCGCCGCTGGTCGCCGACGAGCTGCCGGTGCGGCTGCTCGTCCTGCTCACCCCGATGATCCCGCGCCCCGGCGAGAAGCCGGGGGACTGGTGGGACGCCACCGGCTACCGCAGCCCGGAGGGGCTCAGCGAGGCCGAGCAGTTCTACAACGGCGTGCCGGCCGAGCTCGTGGCCGAGGCCCCGTCACACGTCCGTCAGCAGGTCAGCGCGGAGTGGAACGAGCCGTGGCCGCTGGCCGCCTGGCCGGACGTGCCGACGAAGGTGCTCCTGGCCCGCGACGACCGGTTCTTCCCGGCGGACTTCGTGCGCCGGGTGGCCGCCGACCGGCTCGGCGTCGTCCCGGACGAGGTCGACGGCGGCCACACCGTGGCGCTCAGCCGGCCGAAGCAGCTCGCCGACCGGCTGACCGGCTATCTCGGGACAGCAGGGCGTGCAGGACAGCCATCGCCAGGCTGAGGCCGAGCAGCGGTGGTTGTCGGGCGCCCGCGACCCGCCTAGTCGAGGCAGAACTCGTTGCCCTCGACGTCCTGCATGACGAGGCACGACTCGTTCTCCTCGTCGGCGAGCATGAGTCGTACGCGCTTCGCGCCGAGGGCTTCCAGGCGGGCGGACTCGGATGCGAGCACGGCGAGTCGCTCCTCGCCCACCAGCCCGGTGACCACCCGGACGTCCAGGTGCACCCGGTTCTTGGCGACCTTGCTCTCGGGGACGCGCTGGAAGTACAGCCGGGGGCCCGCCCCGGTGGGGTCCTGGGCCACCGCCCAGGCACCGCGCTGCTCCTCCGGCAGCGTCTGCTCGTAGTCGTCCCAGGAGTCGAACCCCTCCGGCGACGGCGGCGGGACATACCCCAGCGCCTCGCACCAGAAGCGGGCGACGCGTCGAGGCTCGGCGCAGTCGAACGTGACCTGGACCTGCTTGATCGGGCTAGCCATGGCGCCACCCTAGGTGAAGATCCTTTGCGGTCGCCAGGTGATTCTCGGAGCCCCTTCCCATCGGCGGTTTCAACCCACTGGTTGACGTGTTGGGTGATAGGAGGTACGTTGACTTTCAACTTGAGAGTTTAAAGCTGGAGGTGCGGATGGCGGTGGACACGCTGTCGCGGGTCTTCGCGGCTCTCGCGGACCCGACCAGGCGGGACATGGTGACCCGGCTGGCAGCCGGGGACGCGACCGTCGGCCAGCTCGCCGAGCCCTACCCGATGACGCTCCAGGCGGTCTACAAGCACCTTAAGGTGCTGGAGGACGCCGGGGTGGTGAGCCGGCCGGCGGGGCCGCAGCCCCGCCCGGTGCGGCTGGAGGCGGAGGTCTTCGACCTGATGGACGGGTGGATCGAGCGCTACCGGCGGCAGGCCGAGGAGCGGTACCGCCGCCTCGACGCCGTGCTGGCGGAGATGGACCAGGACACGAGCGACGACCAGAAGGGAAGCGCGGCATGAACATCGCCGAGACCACCATCGAGGCCGACCCGAAGGTGCCGGTGATCCGGCTGCGCCGGGAGTTCAACGCCAGGCCCGAGCAGCTGTTCCGGGCGCACACCGATCCGAAGCTGTTCGCGCGGTGGGTGGGACCCGACCGGATGGACAACCGCATCGAGGAGTGGGACGCCCGCCCGGGCGGCAGCTGGCGCTACGTCGCCACCCGCGACGGCCAGGAGTACGCGTTCCGCGGCTGCTTTCACGACGTGCGCCCGGACCGGATCGTGCAGACGTTCACCTTCGAGGGGCAACCCGACGGCGTGGCGTTGGAGACGCTCTGCTTCGACGACCTCGGCGGCGGTCGTACGCTGCTGCGCGCCCAGTCGTTGGTGGACAGCTTCGAGGCGCGGGACGCCTGGCTGGCCAGCGGCATGGAGGTCGGAGTCGACCAGGGCTACGCCAAACTCGACGGGATGCTCGCCGATGGCACTGTCTGACCTTCCCGCGCAGCGGCACCGGCAGGTCGGCGCCGGGTTCACCGACCGGGTCCGGGGCACCCGGTCATGGGACGCGCCCGCGCCGGTCCCCGGGTGGACCGCCCGGGACGTCGTACGCCATCTCGTCGAATGGTTGCCGCCGTTGCTGGCCGGCGGCGCCGGTGTCCGGCTGCCCGCCGGGCCGTCGGTCGACGACGACCCGGTCGGCGCGTGGCAGACCCACTGCGACGCGGTGCAGTCCCTGCTGGACGACCCGGCCACCGCCGGCCGCCTGTTGTCGAACCCGCACCTCGGCGAGCTGCCGCTCGACCGCGCGATCGACCAGTTCTACACCAGCGACGTGTTCATGCACACCTGGGACCTGGCCCGGGCCACCGGCCAGGACGAGCGCCTCGACCAGGACTTCTGCGCCCAGCTGCTGGCCGGGATGGAGTCGATGGAGGAGATCATCCGCTCGTCCGGCCAGTACGGCCCCCGCGTGCCGGTGAAGGAGGACGCCGACCCGCAGACCCGGATGCTGGGCTTCATCGGCCGCGACCCGGAGTGGACTCCCTGAGCGGTCAGGTGGTCGCCGACCGGCGCCCGCCGTGCGAGGCGACCAGGGCGTCGGCCACGATCGCGGCGTCCGCCTCGGCGACGTCGGCGGGATATTCCGGCAGCAGGTCGTCCCAGACGGGCAGCCACGACCCGAAGAACTGCGCCTGCCCCTCGGGCCGGGCGAAGAACCAGATGTGCAGGTGGGCCGCCCCGTCGCCGATCCGGTAGACGTGGGCGCGGGAGATGTGCGGCAGGGCCTGCACGTGCCGGGCGATGCGGGTGGTCAGCAGGCCCAGCTCCGCGGCGAGCTCGTCCGGGAGGTCCGCCAGGTCGTGGTGGTCGCGCGGGTAGAGCATCAGCACCAGCGGTACGCCCACGCCGGTGACCCGCGCCAGCCGCCAGTTGTCGTCGAACCAGATGCCCTCGTCGCGGTCCCGGCACGGCCCGCAGTCCGCCGGATCCTCGCCGTGCCGGGCGTGCTCGGGGAGCACCGGTGGGCGCAGCGGCGTGACCCGCAGCCCCTGCTGTTCGAACGGGCTGATCTCCCAGCCCGTCATCCGGGCCAGCGGAAGCCGCCGCTCGTCGTCCGCGGCGGACAGGGCGTGCTGGTGGAACTCATCGGGACTCAAGGCCATGCCCGGCAGGCTAGTACGACCAAGATCTCCTCGTGGTCCCGCCGGCTATGGTGCGGTGCATGGCCGACCGTGACTGGCTCGACGACACCCGGACCTCCTACGACACGGTGGCGCAGAGCTACGCCGACCTGCTGCGCGACGCGCTCGCCGGCGAACCGTTCCAGCGGGGCGTCCTCGCGCTCTTCGCCGAGCTGGCGCGGGCGCAGGGGGCCGGGCCGGTGGCCGACGTCGGCTGCGGTCCGGGGCGGATCACCGCGTACCTGGACGGCCTCGGCCTGGACGCGTTCGGCGTGGACCTGTCGCCCGCGATGATCGACGTGGCCCGACGGGACCATCCCGAGCTGCGGTTCGAGGTGGGCTCGATGAGCCGGCTGGACATCGCCGACGAGAGCCTGACCGGGCTGCTGGCCTGGTTCTCGCTGATCCACGTCCCGGACGACGAGGTGCCGGCGGTCCTCGCCGAGTTCCACCGGGTGCTCCGACCGGGCGGTGTGGCGCTGTTCGGCTTCTTCGCCGGGGACGGCAGCAGGCTGAAGACGCAGGGCTACGGCGGGCACCCCATGCACGTGTACGTCCACCGCCGCCCGCCCGCCCGGGTGGCGGCCTGGTCGGAGGCCGCCGGCTTCGTGGTGGAGGCCGAGATGACGCACCGGCCGTCCCCGGACGTCGAGGGCGGCTTCGTCTTCGCCCACCGCTGACGCCCTCGGTCCCACACGGGACCACCGGCGAAGCGCGGTTGGGCAAGACTGGCGGCCATGGCGGACATGACCGATCCGAAGACCGCGCTGCTCCACTACCTCCGCGACAACCGCGACGACCTGATCTCCAAGCTGGACGGGCTGGGTGAACGCGAGGTCCGGCTGCCCCGCACCCCGACCGGCACCAACCTGCTGGGCATCGTGAAGCACTGCCTGAACGTCGAGGCCGGCTACTTCGGTCCGACCTTCGGGCGCCGCTTCCCGACGCCCGAGGAGTTGGTCTCCGACCAGGAGCAGGACGACGACCCGCAGGCCGACTGGTACGCCCGGGAGGACGAGACGAAGGACGGGCTGATCGACCTGTACCGCCGGGTCGCGGCGTTCGCCGACGAGACGATCGAGCAACTGCCGCTGGACGCGCCGGGGCAGGTGCCGTGGTGGCGGCCCGGTTCACCGCCGGTGACCCTGCACCGGGTCGTCATCCACGTGATCGGCGACGTCGCCCGGCACGCCGGTCACGCCGACATCCTCCGCGAGCAGCAGGACGGTGCGGTCGGTTGGCTCGGCGAGGGCGTCGGCGTCCCCGACGGGTACGACTGGCCGGCTTACGTGGCCAGGCTGACGAAGCTCGCCGACCGGTTCAGCTGACGGCCGGCTGGCGCGGCCCCCGGGTGCGCGCAGGATGCGGTCGTCCTCGGGGGCCGGGGTGGCGCGGCCGTCCCGGTTGCTGGTGGTCACCCAGAGTGAGCCGTCCGGCGCCCGCGCCACCGTTCGCAGCCGGCCGTACGCGCCGACCAGCTCGGGAGCCGGCGCGCCGACCGCACCGGACCGGTCCACCGGTACGGCCCACAGCCGCATTCCGCGCAGCGCCGCGACGAAGAGCGTGCCGTGGGCGAAGGCGGCGCCGCTGGGGGACGCCTCGGCGGGCCGCCACACCACCACCGGGTCGCGGAACCGGGGGTCGGCGGCGACGCCCTCGACGACCGGCCAGCCGTAGTTGCCGCCCGGCACGATCCGGTTGACCTCGTCCCAGGTGCTCTGGCCGAACTCGGTGGCGAAGAGCCGCCCGTGCCGGTCCCAGGCCAGGCCCTGCACGTTGCGGTGGCCGTAGCTGTAGACCGGCGAGCCGGGGAACGGGTTGTCCGCCGGTACCGTGCCGTCCGGGCGGATCCGCAGGATCTTGCCGTTGCGGCTGGCCAGGTCCTGGGCGTCGGCCGGCATGAGGGCGTCGCCGATGCCGGCGTAGAGCATGCCGTCGGGGCCGAACGCGATCCGGCCGCCGTCGTGGGCGGGGGCCCGCCGGACGCCGCCGACGATCACCTGCGGGGGCTGCGTCGAACCCAGCCGGAACCGGGCGATCCGCAGGTCGGTGGCGGTGGTGTAGCAGACGTAGACCAGCCGGTCCCGAACGAAGGTGGGGGAGACGGCCAGCCCGAGCAGTCCGGCCTCACCACCGGCCACGACGTCGGGGATGCGAGCCACCTCGCGGGGTGGCCGGCCGGGGCGTACCCGCAGCACGGTGCCCAGGTCGCGCTGGGTGACCAGCGCGCTGCCGTCGGGCAGGAAGTCCAGGCCCCAGGGCACGGCCAGCCCGCTGGCCACCGTCTCGGGGGTGCTGAGGTCGTAGCCGACCGGGGTGGGCGGCCGGTCGGGGCGGGGACGCGCCGCGGCCTCGCCGATGCCGGACACCAGCGTGAGTACGGCCGCGGCCGCGGCGGCGGCGACGATGCGACGGTTCAACTGTGCTCCTCGGTGCGGCGGTCCCTGCTGGGAGAACGCCGTCGAGCTGGAACAGTTGCGGACCGTGGCCGTGCCACCTGTCGCGGAGACTGTCGACCTGATGGCGTGAACGGCTCGACCGAGCGCCGAGTCGTTCACGTCATCAGCTCGAAAGGCGGCTCGGCGGGGATCCACCGGGGACGTGAGCCGGAGGGCGGGGGCCTCTCACCGCAGGGTGAGCGCCCGATCGGCGGCGCAGCCCGGCGGCACCTGCGCCGCCACCCCTGACACGGTGACCGTCCGCCCGTCGACGAGGTCGGCGGTCGGCGGGCCCAGCAGCGCCCAGGTCGTATCCTCGGCACGCAGCAGCACCCAGCGGCCGGAGCGGTCGACCGTGCCGGTGAGGCTGCGGTAGCCGCGTACCAGGTCACCCCGCCGGTCCGGGTCGGCGCTGCCGGTGGGGGCGGCGGCGGGCGGCGTGGGGGTGTTGGTCGGCGGTACGGGGGTGGCCGCGCTCCCCGACCCGGACGGCGGCGGGTCGCCGCCACTGGCGCAGGCGGTGACCAGCAGCAGGGTCGACGCGACCAGGGCGACGGTGCGGATGCTCGTCATGGCGGTGGGACGACGCGGCGACATCCGGGGTTCCTTCCGGGTGGGGGCGGGCCGGCCGCGGCCGACCCGCCCCGGTCCGCTCAGAGCAGGAACAACGGCGTCTTCCAGATGCCGCGCCCGTGGGTCGCGGCGTACAGGTTGCCGTCGATGCTGACGTGCAGGTCGAAGACCGCGGTCAGCGGGAGCGCCTTCGGGCCGCTGCCCGGCTCCCGACCGACCCGCCGCCACCGGATGGTCTCCGGGGTGGCCCGCCGGTCGGCGACCAGCACCCCGAGGTCGGTGCCGACGACCAGTTTGTTGCCGACCACCACCACGTCGGTGGCCGGTACGTCCGGGAAGCCGACCGACAGGTCGGTCCAGGCCACCGACACGCCGCCGGCGGTCTTCGTCAGCCTGCCCCGGTAGACGTGCTTCACCCCGGCGCCCGGGCCCTCGACGAAGCGTCGGTTGAAGCCGTTGAAGACCAGGTAGATGGTCGAGTTGGTGCGGTCGGCCGGGTCGAAGGTCACCGCGTTGGGATAGCGGTTGGGCAGCCCGGTCAGGTCCAGCTCGGTCCAGGCGCCACCCCAGTTGGTGGCGACACCCCGGGTGAACCCGGCGCTGTTGCAGTTCGCCTCGCCGCACCAGGCGGCCAGGTAGGTGTCCTTCGACGGGTCGGCCGGCGCCTTCGGGTCGGCCACCCCGTCGAGGCCGACGACCAGGCGGGCGCCGTCCTCGTCGAGGGTGTGGAGCTTGCGCCAGCCGTTCTCCTCGTCGGCCGCCGCCTCCGCCGGGGTGTAGGAGAACGCCAGGTCGTGCCGCCAGACGGAGTTGCCGCCGGCCACCCAACGCTCGCTGCTGCCGTCGCGGGTGTTGCGCGAGCCGCGGATCGCCCGGAAGGGCGCGGTGAAGCGGGAGTTCACGTCCGGCACCGTCACGTCGAAGATCGCGTTGGTGGTGCCGTTGCTCTGTCCGCAGTTCCTGGTCAGCCAGAGGTTCAGGTTGGTGTACTCGTCGAGGATCTGGCAGCCGTTGCGCGGATTGACGACGGTGTCACCGCCGTCGCCGCCGAACGGGCTGACCATCTTGCGCGCCCCGGCCCGCAGCAGCGAACCGCCGTTGTCCTGCAGGCCGCCGGAGACCGTCACGCCCCGCCGGTTCGGGTCCCGGCCGGTGCCGACCGAGTAGTACTGCAGGGTGCGCAGCCCGGCGTTGTGGTTGGTCCAGTCCAGCGCGTGCCCGTCGGCGTTCTCCCGGCTGACCGCCGGGGCCAGCGGCCGGGAGTAGACCCCGCCGTCGTTGCCGACCAGGACGGTGCCGCCGCTGATCGCGATGGAGTGCTGGTCGGAGTGGGTGGTGGGCGGGCAGCCACCGCGCGGGTCGGTGATCTTGAAGCAGGGGAACGGGAAGTTCCAGTACGGGCCGACGGTCTTCCAGCTGCCGCCGCCGTCCTCGCTCTCGTAGACCTCCTCCAACCCGAGGTAGACGTGTCGGGGGTTGGTCGGATCGACCTCGATGAAGTTGTTGTACCAGGCCTGCACGCCCGGCTGGTACGTCGGCAGCGCCTTCAACGCCGATCCCGAGTTCGCCAGCTTCGTGGAGTCGGCGATCCGTACCCACGGTCCGAGGATGCCGCCGGTGGACCGGTAGGCGCCCTTGAGCACCGACGGCTCACCCTCCAGCAACTGCTCCGGGCTCTCCTGCACCAGGTAGTAGCTGTGCCCGTCGGCGGAGACCGCGAACTCGGCGTTGCCCACGTCGTCGTTGTCGATGTCGCCGAGCAGGTCGACCCGGGTGAAGCTGCCGGCCCTGCCGCCCACGGTGGACAGGTAGTAGCCGTTGTACGCCGCCCCGGAGCGCCAGGCCGCGTTGATCAGCACCGTCCGGCCCTTCGAACCGGGGTCGACCAGGATGTCGTTGACGATGTTGTCGTACGGCTTGGTGACGTCGGTGTCCGACGCCGGGTTCGGCAGGAACAGCAGCTCCCACCGCTCGGCGTGCCGGCGCTCGTCGGTGGAGTGCTGCCACAGCCCCCGGGTGGTGGCGGCGTAGACGTGTCCGGCCCCGTCGAACTTGAGCTGGTTGATGCTGCGCGACTCCAGCTCGTCCCCGCCGACCCGGTCGGCCTGGGAGAAGCCGCGCGCCCGGCTGGCGTGCCGCAGCCGGTAGACGCCCGCCCCGGTGTAGCTGGTGGCGCCGGTGTTCGCCTCGCCGGTGGCGTACCAGAGGGTGTCGGAGGCGGCCTGATAGACCAGGTCGCCGGTGGACAGGGCGAGGATGCCGTCGGAGATCGGTGTCCACTTCCCGCCGGCGAGCCGCTTGCGGAACACGCCGCCGTTCGCGCCACCGGCGAAGACCTGCCCCCGCCCGGCCGCCAGGCCGGTGACCCGGCCGGCCACCAGACCGGCGCCGCCACCGGAGTTGGAGAAGTTCGGGTCGCGGTAGTTCGGGTCGTCGGCGTCGTACGGCTTGTCGGTGACCTCGGTCCACGGCGCGAGGGTGCCGCGCAGTCCCCGCAGGTCGGCCAGGGCCTCGCCGTACTCGCCGGGCGCCACCGACCCGTACGGGGCGAGCCGGGCCGACGCCTCCTGGGCGGCGTACGGCTTGATGCCCTTGGCGCCGGACTCCTCGCCCTCGTCCTCACCCGGCTCGGCGCGCGCCGGGGCGATCGTGGCCAGCAGGGTGACCGCCGCGGTCGCGGCGGCGACGAGGATGCGTCGGCGGTCCCGCCGACGGTGTTGAGCAGTGCGCATCGCGCTCCTCCCCATCATGGCCGGGCGCCTCCGTTGGCGCCCGACCCGTCTCGCACGCTAGCCATCGACGAATATCAAGAGAAGAAGTACGGAGCATCGGTCGGGTTTGCCGACGTGTCCACCAGGGGCATTGACGGTGATCGGGTTCGGCCAGTAGACCTTGGTGATGGAGGCGCACCCATGAGGAAAGCTCCGCTCACGCTGGAACAGCTCCGCGTCGCCGTCGCCGAGGGTGAGATCGACACCGTGGTGCTGGCCCTGACCGACATGCAGGGCCGCCTGCAGGGCAAACGCATCCACGCGCCGTACTTCCTCGACCAGGTGGTCGCGGGCGGCAGCGAGGGCTGCAACTACCTGCTCGCCGTGGACGTCGACATGAACACCGTCGACGGGTACGCGATGTCCAGCTGGGAACGCGGCTACGGCGACTTCGCCATGAAGCCCGACTTCGCCACGCTGCGCCGCACGCCCTGGCAGCCCGGCAGCGCGCTGGTCCTGGCCGACCTGGAGTGGCTGGACGGCTCCGGCCCGGTGGTCGCCTCGCCCCGGCAGATCCTGCGCCGGCAGCTCGACCGGCTCGCCGCCCACGGCCTGACCGCGTACGCGGGCACCGAGCTGGAGTTCGTCCTCTACCGCGACTCGTACGAGGACGCCTGGCGGAGCGGTTACCGCGACCTGACCCCGGCCAACCAGTACAACGTCGACTACTCGCTGCTCGGCACCGCCCGGGTGGAGCCGCTGCTGCGCCGGATCCGCACCGAGATGGCCGGCGCCGGGCTCACCCCGGAGAGCGCCAAGGGCGAGTGCAACCTCGGCCAGCACGAGATCGCCTTCCGCTACGACGAGGCGGTGGCCTGCGCCGACCACCATGTGATCTACAAGAACGGGGCCAAGGAGATCGCCGCCCAGGAGGGCATGTCGATCACCTTCATGGCCAAGCCGAACGCCCGCGAGGGGAACTCCTGCCACATCCACTTCTCACTGCGCGACGCCGACGGCCGCTCGGCGATGCTCGGCGACGGGCCGGCGCAGCTGAGCGTGACCGGGCAGCGGGTGCTGGCCGGACTGCTCGCCACCATGCGCGAGTTCAGCCTGCTCTTCGCCCCGAACATCAACTCCTACAAGCGCTATCAGCCCGGCTCGTTCGCGCCGACCGCGCTGCGCTGGGGCACCGACAACCGCACCTGCGCCCTGCGCCTGGTCGGCCACGGCCAGGGGATGCGGGTGGAGAACCGGGTGCCCGGGGCGGACGTGAACCCCTATCTGGCGATCGCGGCGCTGGTCGCCGGGGCGGTGCGCGGCATCGAGGCGGAGCTGGAGCTGGCCGACGAGTGCACCGGCAACGCGTACGACGACCCGGCCGCCGAGCGGGTGCCGGCCACCCTGCGCGACGCGCTCACCCTCTGGGAGGGCTCGTCGGTGGCCCGGGAGGCGTTCGGCGACGAGGTGGCCGACCACTACGCCAACCAGGCGAAGGTCGAGCTGGCCGCGTTCGACGCCGCGGTGACCGACTGGGAACTCACCCGTGGCTTCGAACGCCTCTGACGGGCAGGCTGGGCACATGACGAACGTGGTGGACCCGGCGACGGGTGCGGTGCTGACCGACGTCGCGGCGACGTCGGTGGCCCAGACGGACGCGGCGATCGAGCGGGCGGCCCGGGCGTACGAGTCGTGGCGGCACGTCGCGCCGGGGGACCGGGCACGGCTGCTGCGGCGGTTCGCCGCGGTGGTCGACGCCCACCGGGAGGAGTTGGCCGGGCTGGAGGTGCGCAACTCCGGGCACACCATCGGCAACGCCCGCTGGGAGGCCGGCAACGTCCGGGACGTGCTGGACTACTACGCGGGCGCGCCGGAGCGGCTGACCGGCCGGCAGATCCCGGTGCCGGGCGGGCTGGACGTCACCTTCCACGAGCCGCTCGGCGTGGTCGGGGTGATCGTGCCGTGGAACTTCCCGATGCCGATCGCCGGCTGGGGCTTCGCCCCCGCGCTGGCCGCCGGCAACACGGTGGTGCTCAAGCCCGCCGAGCTGACCCCGCTCACCGCGCTGCGCCTGGCCGAGCTGGCCCTCGACGCGGGCCTGCCGGAGGGAGTCTTCACCGTGCTGCCCGGCAGCGGCGGCGTGGTGGGCGAGCGGTTCGTCACCCACCCGGCGGTCCGCAAGGTCTGCTTCACCGGCTCCACCGAGGTCGGCACCCGGATCATGGCCGGCTGCGCCGAGCAGGTGAAGCGGGTGACGCTGGAGCTGGGCGGCAAGTCGGCCAACCTGGTCTTCGCCGACGCCGACCTGGAGCGGGCCGCGGCCACCGCGCCGGCGTCGGTCTTCGACAACGCCGGCCAGGACTGCTGCGCCCGCTCCCGCATCCTGGTCCAGCGCCCGGTGTACGACCGCTTCCTGGAACTGCTCGAACCGGCCGTGCGCGCCTTCCGGGTGCAGGACCCGGCCACCGAGACCGCCGAGATGGGCCCGCTGATCTCCGCCGGCCACCGGGACCGGGTCGCCGGCTACGTCGACGGTGCGAAGGTCGCCTTCACCGGCAGCAGCCCCGACGGCCCCGGCTTCTGGTACCCGCCGACCGTGCTGCTCGCCGACTCCCCGGCCGACCGGCACTGGCGGGAGGAGATCTTCGGCCCGGTGGTGTCGGTGCTGCCGTTCGACGACGAGGCCGACGCGGTCCGGCTCGCCAACGACACCGAGTACGGCCTCTCCGGCTCGATCTGGACCCGGGACGTCGGCCGGGCGCTGCGGCTGACCCGGGCGGTGGAGTCGGGCAACCTCAGCGTCAACTCGCACTCCTCGGTGCGCTACTGGACGCCGTTCGGCGGGATGAAGCGCTCCGGCCTCGGCCGCGAGCTGGGCCCGGACGCGCTGCACGCCTTCACCGACGTCAAGAACGTGTTCATCAGCACCGAGGAGTGAGCAGCATGCAGGGACGACTGACGGACCGGGTCGCCGTGGTCACCGGGGCGGGCAGCGGGATCGGCCTGGCGACCGTACGCCGGTTCGCCGCCGAGGGGGCGACGGTGGTCTGCGTCGACATCGACGCCGAGGCGGGCAGGCGGGCCGCCGACGAGGTGGCCGGCGACTTCGTCGCCTGCGACGTGGCCGACGACACCTCGGTCCGGGAGCTGTTCGACGGGGTGGTCGCCCGGCACGGGCGGGTGGACGTGGCGTTCAACAACGCCGGCATCTCCCCGCCGGACGACGACTCGATCCTGGAGACCGGCCTGGACGCCTGGGAGCGGGTGCTGCGGGTCAACACCACAAGCGTCTATCTCTGCTGCAGGCACGTCATCCCGCACATGCGCCGGCAGGGGCGGGGATCGATCATCAACACCGCCTCCTTCGTGGCGTTGATGGGGGCGGCCACCTCGCAGATCGCGTACACGGCGAGCAAGGGCGGGGTGCTGGCGATGACCCGGGAGCTCGGTGTGCAGTTCGCCCGGGAGGGGATCCGGGTCAACGCGCTCTGCCCCGGCCCGGTCGCCACCCCGCTGCTGCTGGAGCTCTTCGCCGCCGATCCGGAGCGGGCCGCCCGCCGGCTGGTGCACGTGCCGATGGGCCGGTTCGGCGCCCCGGAGGAGATCGCCGCCGCGGTGGCCTTCCTGGCCAGCGACGACTCCTCCTTCATGACCGCCAGCCAGTTCGTGGTCGACGGCGGGATCACCGGGGCGTACGTGACCCCCCTGTGAGCGCGAGGAGTGAGCCGGTTCTGCGAGCCCCGCAGTCGCGAACGAAAGGCGGCTCCGCTGTGACCAGGCCGGTGATCGGGATCACCGCGTACGTCGAGCCGGCCGGCTGGGCGGTGTGGCGGGACGTGCCCGCGGTGCTGGTGCCGCAGGCGTACGCCCGGGCGGTGACGGTGGCCGGCGGCCGGGCCGTGGTGCTGCCCCCGGACGACCGGGACGGCGACGTCGTGGGATTGCTCGACGGGCTGCTCGTCGCCGGCGGCCCGGACGTCGACCCCGGACGGTACGGCCAGCCGCCCGACCCGCGCACCGAGTCCCGCCCGGACCGGGACGCCGGGGAGCTGACCCTGCTCACCGCGGCGCTCGCCGCCGACCTGCCGGTGCTCGGCGTGTGCCGGGGGATGCAACTGCTCGCCGTCGCGGCCGGCGGCGCCCTGCACCAGCACCTGCCGGACGTGGTCGGTCACGACCGGCACCGCCCGGCACCGGGCCGCTACGGCAGCCACCGGGTCCGGTTCGCTCCGGGCAGCCTCGCCGCCGCGGTGATGGGCGACGTCGACCGGGTCAACTCCTACCACCACCAGGCGGTCGCCGACCCGGGTCGGCTCGCGGTCACCGGCTGGGCGGAGGACGGGGTGATCGAGGCGGTCGAGGATCCCGGCCGCCGGTTCGTCCTCGGGGTGCAGTGGCATCCGGAGAACGAGCCGGATCCACGCCCGGTCACCGCACTGGTACGCGCCGCTCGCCCCGCCGGAGCCGGCCCCACCTGCCCGAACGTCCTCGGCGCGGCCGGTGACGCCGACGTGAGGCACAGGTAACCAGCGCACGCCGGGCAGAATGCGTTACGTTGCTGGTCCGTCGGGGTACATGGGCGGACGCGGCGAGCGGATCAACGTTGCTCGTCGCCGACGAGGCCGGAGCGGGAGGCTGCATGAGCTCGGCCCTGGGGGGCGAGGACGGGGGACGACTGTCTCCTGCGGTGGCTGGCCGGGCCGGTCACGGCAGCCGGGTCACCCTCCCGCCGCTGCTCGCCGCCACCTTCGTCGCCGGCGGAGAGATGGGTCGCCGGCTGGACGCCTTCGACTGGTCGACCACCCCGCTCGGCCACCCCACCGACTGGTCCCCGGCACTGCGTCACGCGATCAGCATGATGCTCGGCTCCCGGGCGCAGATAGTGCTCTTCTGGGGCGAGGACCATCTCGCCTTCTACAACGACGCCTACCGGCCCACCATCGGCGCGAAGCACCCGCACGCCCTGGGCCGCCCGGCGAGGGAGAACTGGGCGGAGACCTGGGACGTGCTGGAGCCGTTGCTGGAACGGGTCCGCCACACCGGTGAGCCGTACCACGGGCAGGACCATCCCTTCGTGCTCCACCGGCAGGGCTTCCTGGAGGACGTCTACTTCGACATCTCCTACGACCCGGTCCGCGACGACGACGGCTCCATCACGGGGGTCTTCTGCTTCGTCAGCGAGACCACCGGCCGGGTCGTCGGCGAGCGCCGGCTGCGCGCGCTGGCCGAACTCGGCTCGGAGCTCGCCGACGTGCCCAGCAGCGCCGAGCTGGGCCGGGCCATCGCCCGGGTGCTCGACGGTCACCCCGACGACGTGCCGTTCGCGCTGGTCCACCTCCGCGACGCCGACGGCCGGCTGACCCTCGCGGGCACCAGCGGGGTACGTCCCGGGCAGGTCACCGGGGAGTTGCCGGCCGTCCTGGAGCAGGTCGCCGCCGGCGCTGTCGACGGTGGCTCGGTGCCGGTGTCCGAGCTGGTCGACGCCGCCCCGCCGGCCGCCGCCGAGCAGGCGGTCGTCCTGCCGGTCACCGCGGCCAACTCACCGACCGGGGTGCTGGTGCTCGGCGTCTCCCGCCGGCTGCCCTACACCGAGGAGTACCGCAACTTCCTCGACCTGGTCGCGGCGCAGGTCTCCCGGGCCGTCGGCCGGCAGCAGGCGTACGAGCAGGAACTGGCCCGGGCCGCGGAACTCGCCGCCCTGGACCGGGCCAAGACCAACTTCTTCGCCAACGTCAGCCACGAGTTCCGCACCCCGCTGACCCTGGTCCTCGGCCCGCTGGAGGACATGCTCGCCGATCCGCGGCTCCCGCCGGAGCTGACCGATCGGCTGACCGTGATGCACCGCAACGCGCTGCGGCTGCTCAAGCTGGTCAACACGGTGCTGGACTTCTCCCGGCTGGAGTCGGGCCGGCTCGCCGCCCACTACGAGCCGACCGACCTGGCCGACTACTCGGCCCGGCTGGCCAGCACCTTCCGCTCGGCCACCGAGCGGGCCGGGCTGCGCCTGGTGGTGGACTGCCCACCGCTGCCCGCGCCCGTCTTCGTCGACCGGGACATGTGGGAGAAGATCGTCCTCAACCTGGTCTCCAACGCCGTGAAGTTCACCTTCGACGGTGAGATCCGGGTCCGGGTCCGGGCGGAGGACGGCACCGCCCGGCTGGAGGTCAGCGACACCGGCGTCGGCATCGCCCCGGACGAGCTGCCGCACGTCTTCGAACGGTTCCACCGGGTGCCGGGCGTCCGGTCGCGTACCCACGAGGGCACCGGCATCGGGCTGGCCCTGGTCCGTGAGCTGGTCGAGATGCACGGCGGCCGGGTCGAGGCGCACAGCCGGATCGAGCGGGGCAGCACGTTCACGGTGACCGTGCCGTTCGGCACCGGACACCTGCCGCCCGAGCGGGTGGCCGCCGACACCGAGGTGTCCCTCGCCGAACCGGAACAGGCCCGGCTCTGGGTCGCCGAGACCGCGCTGTGGACCGACGGGGACGACCACCGGACGCAGGTGTCCCGGCCCGGTGAGCCGGCTGGCGGGTCCGGCCGGATCCTGCTCGCCGACGACAACGCCGACCTGCGCGAGCACGTCACCCGGCTGCTCGCCCCCTCGTACGAGGTGGTCGCCGTCCCGGACGGGCTGGAGGCGCTGCGACTGGCCGTCGAGTCCCCGTTCGACCTGGTGCTGACCGACGTGATGATGCCCCGGCTGGACGGCTTCGGTCTGGTCACCGCGCTGCGCTCCGATCCGGGCACCCGGCACGTGCCGATCGTCCTGCTCTCGGCCCGGGCCGGTTCCGCCGAGGCGGTGGCCGGCCTGGCCGCGGGGGCCGACGACTACCTCACCAAGCCCTTCTCCGGCCAGGAGCTGATCGCCCGGGTCCGGGCCAACGTGGAGCTGGGCCAGCTGCGCGGGCAGATCATCCGCCGGCTCAGCGGGCTCGCCGACGCGGCCGTGGCGGTGAACACCGCCCGCTCCACCGCCGACGTGGTGCGGGTGGCCGCCCAGCACGCGCTGCACCTGGCCGAGGCCGCCCGGGTGGTGGTCACCGCCACCGGGGCGCGGCACGAGGCGGACGCCGGCGGCGACAGCGGCACCGAACCCTCGTTCGTGCTGCCGCTGACCGGCACCACCGGCGAGCGGCTGGGCGAGCTGCGGGTGTGGCGCCGCGACGGCGACGGCACCGAGCAGGCCATCCTCACCCAGCTCGCCCGCCTGGTCGGGGTGCGGCTGGAGAACGCCCAGCTCTACGAGGCCGAGCACCGCATCGCCACCACGTTGCAGCACAGCCTGCTGCCCCGCACGCTGCCCCAGCTGCCCGGCGCGGTGGTCGCCAGCCGCTACCTGCCCGGCAGCGCCGACGTCGAGGTCGGCGGCGACTGGTACGACGTGATCGGCCTGGACGACGACGAGCTGGTGCTGGTCATCGGCGACGTGGTCGGCAAGGGCGTCCGCGCGGCCGCCGCCATGGGCCAGCTTCGCAACGCGCTGCGCGCGTACGTGCTGGAGGGGTTCGACCCCGGCCTGTCGCTGACCCGGCTGAACCGGCTGGTCGGTTCCACCGAGGGACGCTCCTTCGCCACGGTGGTCTGCCTGCACTTCAGCCCCCGCACCGGTCGGCTGCGCTACGCCAGCGCCGGCCACCCGTCCCCCCTGCTGATCCGAGGAGACGACGTGGTGTTCCTGCACGACCGTGCGCTCGGGCCGCCCGTCGGGGCGATCCCGGACGCGACGTACCGGACCGTGCAGGCGGAGCTGGCGCCGGGCAGCCGGCTGCTGCTCTACACCGACGGCCTGATCGAGGACCGGCACGCCGGCATCGACGCCGCCCTGGACCAGCTGCGGGTGGACGCCGCCGTCCCCGCCGAGCACGTGGCGGACGTGGTCGACGCGGTCGTCGAGCGGGTCGCCGGGCGGCCCCGGCACGACGACGTGGCGGTGCTCGCCCTGGAGGCCGCCGAGCTCAACCGGTTCGCGCTGCGGCTGCCCGCCGACCCGACCCGGCTGAGCGTGCTGCGCAAGCGGCTGGAGGACTTCCTCACCGCCCACCACGTGGGCGAGACGGACCTGTTCGACCTGACCGTGGCGGTCTCCGAGGCCGCGGCGAACGCCATCGAGCACCCGGTCGAGCCGGTCGAGCCGACCATCGACGTCGAGGTGACGATCTCCGACCGCACCGTGGTGGCCACCATCACCGACAGCGGCCGGTGGCGGGAGTCGACCGGCGCCGGGTTCCGGGGCCGCGGGCTGTCGTTGATCCGGGCGCTGGGGGAGTTGTCGGTGACCCGTACCGGGCGGGGCACCGAGGTGACGTTGCGCCGGCGGCTCCAGGACTGACCGGGGGGCTACAGCGGGCGCAGCCACCTCTGGTCGCCGAGACCGGAGATCTCCAGCACCCGGCCGACCTGGCGGGAGGGAAGCACGTCCAGCCGGTCCGGGAGGCGCTCGGCGAGCAGCACCACCGCATGGATGGCGGCCGAGTCGAAGAAGGTCACCGCGCGCAGGTCCAGCAGGACGTGCCCGGCCGGCTCGCGCAGGGCGCTCTGGAGCATCGCGTCGGCGGTCGCCATGTCGACCTCGCCGGTGACCACCACCCGGAGCCGGTCGCCGTCCCGCTCCGAGCTGACGGAGAAGACGGGAGTTTCGCCCCCTAGATCCACGCTGAAACAATGGCACAGGCGTTCTGCCACGGCAACAACCTGACCGGGCCGACGGTGGCGGGGGTCACCCTCGGCCCGGCGATAGGCTGTCGGCATGACCGTCCGTCCGCCGCTGACCCCCGGCACGCTGTCCGCGTGGCGACCGGTGCCCGCGCACATCCGCCGTCCCGAGTACGTGGGGAAGAAGAGCCCCCGGGAGTGGCGGGGCTCGCACGTGCAGACCCCCGAGACGATCGAGCGGATGCGGGTCGCCGGCCGCCTCGCGGCGCAGGCCATCCAGCTCGCCGGTGAGCACAGCAAGCCCGGGGTGACCACGGACGAGATCGACCGGGTGGTGCACGAGTTCCTCTGCGACCACGGCGCGTACCCGTCGACACTCGGCTACCGGGGCTTCCCGAAGTCCTGCTGCACCAGCCTCAACGAGGTCATCTGCCACGGCATCCCGGACTCGACGGTCCTCCAGGACGGCGACATCCTCAACGTGGACGTCACGGCGTACCTCGACGGCGTGCACGGGGACACCAACGCCACCTTCCTCGTAGGTGAGGTGGGCGAGGAGGCCCGGCTGCTGGTCGAGCGAACCCGCGAGGCCACCATGCGGGGGATCAGGGCGGTCCGGCCCGGCCGGCAGATCAACGTGATCGGCCGGGTCATCGAGTCGTACGCCAAGCGGTTCGGCTACGGGGTGGTCCGCGACTTCACCGGCCACGGCATCGGCGAGTCCTTCCACAGCGGCCTCTACGTGCCGCACTACGACAGCCCCCGGCCGACCGACGTGATGGAGCCGGGCATGACGTTCACCATCGAGCCGATGATCACCCTCGGCACGTACCAGTACGACATGTGGGACGACGGCTGGACCGTCGTCACCAAGGACCGGCGCTGGACGGCCCAGTTCGAGCACACCGTCGTCGTGACCGACGACGGCCACGAGATCCTGACCCTGCCGTGACCGACACCCCGGCGGCGCTGCGCGAGGCGCACCACGCGGACGTGTCCGGCGGCTGGCTGCGGCCGGCCGTGTTCGGCGCGATGGACGGCCTGGTCACCAACATCGCCCTGATCGCCGGCGTGGGCGGCGGCGGGGTCTCGCCGCGCAGCGTCGTGCTGACCGGCGCGGCCGGCCTGGTCGCCGGCGCCATCTCGATGGGGCTGGGCGAGTACACCAGCGTCCGGTCGGCCAACGAGCAGGTGGCCGCCGAGGTGGCCAAGGAGCGCCGGGAGCTGGAGCGGCACCCGGAGGCGGAGGCCCGCGAGCTGGCCGACGCGTGGGTCGCCCGGGGCCTGCCCCGGGACCTGGCCACGCAGGTCGCCGACGCGGTCCGGCGCAACCCGGAGGAGGCGCTGCGGGTGCACGTCCGGGAGGAGCTGGGCGTCGACCCGGACGAGCAGCCCAGCCCCTGGGCCGCGGCGGTCTCGTCGTTCGTCTGCTTCTCCGTCGGGGCGCTGGTGCCGCTGCTGACCTACCTGATCGGCTTCACCAGCCTCTGGCTGGCGCTCGCCGTGGGCGGGGTGGGGCTCTTCCTGGCCGGGGCGATCGTCGCCCGGTTCACCTACCGCCCCTGGTGGTCCAGCGGCCTGCGGCAGCTGCTGCTGGGCGCGGCGGCGGCCGGCGCGACGTACCTGGTGGGCTCCCTGATCGGCATCCAGGGCGGGCTGGGCTGACCGTCGGCCGCGCGGTCAGCCGGTGAGCAGTTCGTCGACCGTGCCGTCGACCGGCCGGCCGCGGGCCGCCAGTTCCTGCGCCTGCCGGCCCAGCACCGCGCCGACCTCCGTCATGTCGGCGCCGGCCAGCCCGGTCCGGCGGACCGCATCGCCGGGGTCCCGGTAGTAGGTGCGGCCGAGCAGGCCGGTCACCGTGGCCGCGGCGAGCCGGGCCTCGCCGAGCATCAGCAGCGCCTGGTCGGTCTCGTACCACTCGGCCAGCCGGGCGGCCCGGGCGTGCGCCGCCCAACCCCTGTACCACGCCTGCCGGGCGGCCGCGCTGAACTCGGCCGGGCGGGCCCGGGCCAGCCGGGCCAGGTGCTCGTCGCGCAGGGCGCGCAGCCAGCCGGTCGGGTCGTGCAACGCCCGGGTGGTGACGTACCGGTCGGCGGTCAGCGGCCAGAGCGCACCGATCGTCCGGGCCTGCCGGAGGTATTCCTCCGCCCCGGCCACGGTCAGGTCGACCAGCACCCCGTCCACCCGCCGGGTGGCCGGCGCCGGTCCGGCTCCCGGTCGGTAGGTGGCGAGCAGCAGCCCCACCTCGCCGTCGCCGCCCCCGTCGTCGTCGCCGTGTGCCAGCGGCCCGTGCACGGCGACGGCGAGCAGGTCGGCCGGGAAGCGCCGCAGGGCCGCCTCGGCGACCCGTTCGGCCACCTGCCAGCGGGGGTCGTCGAGGTCCGGGCCGGTGGTCGGTTCGGTGCTGGTCGCGTCCACCCGCTGCCCTTTCGTCGCGGTTCGTCCCTGCGGCCTCCACCCTAGCCACGCCGGGCCCGGGGCCCCGGGCCGACGCGCGCCGGGCGACCCCGGTCACCGCCCGGGGGCGCCGTCCGGGGGGCCGTCGGGCACCGGCACCAGCCGGAAGATCCGGATCTCCCGCCCGCCGGCCCGTTCGACGTACGTCCGGTACGCCGGCCACTCGGTCACCAGCAGCTGCCACAGCCGGTCCCGTTCGGCGCCGGTGGCCACCTCGGCGCGCACCCGTGTCCGGCGGCCCTTGATGTCGACCTCGGCGGCCGGATCGGCGAGCAGGTTCATCGCCCAGCCGGGCTGGTGCTGCTGCCCCCAGTTCGACCCGATCACCACGTACGCGTCGCCGTCCGGCACGTACAGCAGGGGGTTGCTGCGGGGTTTGCCGGAGCGCCGGCCGGTGGTGGTGACGACCAGGGATGGGATCAGCCCGAGCGCGACCACCCGCCCCCGGGTGAGCCGCCCGACCAGCCGGTCGGCGGGCACGAGCAGGCGGGCGGCGGCGCCGAACCAGCGGTGGTGGCCGACCCGGCGGGTGAGGCTTCCCAACACGGACACGCCCTCCAGTCTGCCCGTTCCCGGCCCGCCGCGGCACCCCCCAACCGATCGATGCTGGTCAGTCGAGTCGACGTTCCACGGGCAGCCGGGAGCGGGTGAACAGGCCGGCGCCGAGCATCGCCACCACGGGCACCACCACCACGACGGCGGCCACCGAAGCCGGCACCACCAGCGGGTACGGGGGCTCCACCGGCCACGACTCGGCGTACCGGCGGTTGACGGCGGTGAGGATGATCACGGCGGTGCCGAGGCCGGCCGCGATGCCCAGCACCGAGCCGGTCCCCGCGATCACCCCGGCCTGGCAGAGCGAGAGCAGCCGGCGTACGCCCGGACCGGCCCCGACCGCGGCCAGGGTGGACAGGTCGGCGCGGCCCTCCGCGGCGGCGAGCCCGGTGGCGATCGCCGACGCGCCCACCGTGACCACCCCGGCGGCCAGGGCCAGCAGGAGCAGCTGCGGGGAGCGGTCCTGTTCGGACGGGCCGCGCTCCACCTCGACGCTGATCCGCAGGTGCTCCCGCAGCGCCCGGGTGAACCGGTCCTGCTCGCCCCGGTTCGGCGTGCGGTCGGTGGCGACCACCCAACCGAGCTGCCGGCCGACCAGCCCGACCCGGGCGGCCGCGGCGGGGGAGAGGATCAGCCGGTCGGCCCGGATGCCGTCGGTCAGCGCGTACCCGGGCACCGTGGTCGTGGTCGTGGCGACCGGTTCCGGCCGGTCGTCGGTCCGGTTCACGCGCAGGGTGACCCGGCCGTCGACCACCCGGCGCGGATCGTCGACCACCACCCCGCCGGCCCGCAGCACCGCGGTGGCCGCCGCCGCCGCCTCCGCGCCGGCGCCGGTGAGGCCGGGCAGGGCGCTGCCGTCGTCGACGACCGCCATCCCCACCGACGGCCCGGAGTAGTAACCGTCGGACCGGTCGCAGCGCGGGTCGGCCAGGGCGGCGCGCTGTTCGGCGCGGCTCAGCGGCGGGCCGAGGTCGTACGGGCAGGCCCGGCCCGGCGGCAGCGACGCGGAGACGTCGCAGTTGCCGTCCCCGGTGGCGCAGGCCGGATAGGCGAGCGGCGCGGGACGGCCACCCGGTAGCTGCGTGCGGGCCAGCTCGGCGACCAGGGACAGCTGCGGCAGCGGGCCGGTGCCGTTCCCGTCGGTCCGGGTGACCAGGACGTGCCCGGGCGGCAGCGCGGGCCGGTACCGGCCCGCCTCCCGCTCGGCGCCGCCGGCCAGGTAGACCCCGATGGCGACGCTCCCGGCCACGGCGGCCATCACCGCGGAGATGGCCGGCGCCGCGGACGAGCGGTTGCGGCTGGCGTCGCGCAATGCGATCCGCGGGGCCAGCGGCAGCAGCCGACCGGCCCGGGCCAGCACGCCGAGCAGGGCCGGGGTGACGAAGACCAGACCCAGCTCACCGAGGACGAGGCCGGCCAGGACCCAGGTCGGGTTGGTCCGGGCGGCGCCGAAGGTGGCCAGGCCGGTGCCGGCGAGGGTGAGGACCACCCCGATCAGCAGCCACCGGCGGCGGTGCGGCGGCGCGGAGCGGCGCCCGGCCAGCCCGGCCACCACGTCGTGGCGGGCCGCGGTCCAGGCCGGGGCCAGTGCCGCCAGCACGCCGGCCACCACCGCCACCAGGGCGATGGTGGCCAGCGCCGCCGGGAAGCAGCGGTACCCGCCGAAGCGGGAGTTCATCAGGTACTGCTCGACCAGCGGGCGGCCGGCGAAGGCCGCCGCCACGCCCAACGCCAGACCCGCCGCCGCCCCGAGGGCACCCAGCACCACGCCGTCGGCCAGCACCACCCGGCGCAGCTGGGCGGCGTCCCCGCCGGCGACCGCCACCAACGCCAGGTCCCGGCGTCGACGCCGGACGCCGACGGCGAAGGCCGGCCCGACCAGCAGCACCACCTCCAGCAGCCCCAACCCACCGACCAGCACCCCGTTGCCCCAGTCGGTGGCGTCCGCCCCGGTGTCGGCACGCGGCAGCGGCGCGCCCGGCACCGGAGCCCGGGCGGCGACCAGGACGCCGTGGGCGTTGAGCCGCCGGACCAGGTCGTCGTCCACGCCACCGGGCAGGTCGACCAGCCAACCGGCATCCCCGCTGGGCTGTGTCCGGCCGACGGCGGACGGGTGCAGCGCGACCACCACGCCCAGGTCGTCGGGGAACTCCACCACCCCCACCACCCGGTAGGAGCGGGAGCCGTCGGCCACCGTCACCCGATCACCGACCCGGGTGGGCAGGTCGGACAGGGCGGCCCGGCTGACCGCGATCTCGTCGGCGCCGGCCGGCGCGCGACCGGAGAGCAACCGGGCGTGGGCCCGGGCCAGCGGGTCGGCCAGGTCCAGCGCTCGGGCGGCGATCGTCTGGTCGCGGTCGCCACGACGGACCTCGAACGGCACCCAGCGGTGCACCGGCACCGCCCGGCTGCCGGGCGGCAGCAGCGCGGTGATCTCCTCGACGGTTCCGGGAGGGACCATCCGCACCGTGCCCTCGTCGACGCTCCACGGGCCGGAGCCCCAGGCGTCCTGCCGGATCGGTCGGTCGGTGATCGCCCGCAGGTCCGCGTCGGCCACGCCCAGCCGGCGGTCGAGCTCCTCGGCCCGGGTCAGTCGGGCCATGTCGTAGCTGACCGCGACGAAGGTCAGCGCCAGCACCGGCAACATGATCATCGCGAGTACCAGCGCGGTCCGTCCCCGCGCCCGGCGGGCCTCCCGGCGGGCGATCCGCAGCGCGGCCCGCCAGGAGCCGAACCACGCGGCGAGGCGCAACGCCCGACGGCTCCCGGTGCGCCGGCGGCTCGCGGCGCCCGGGTGGTCCACCGGGGCGGCCGGGCGGCGTGCGGAGCCCAGCCGGCTCACCGGGGGCTGCCGGAGAGCAGCTGCTCCACGCTGCCCAGCGGGGCGGTCGAGTCGACCAGCACCCCGTCCCGCAGGAAGATCACCCGGTCGGCCCAGCCGGCGTGCCGCGCCTCGTGGGTCACCAGCACCCCCGCCGCCCCGGCGTCCACCCGCCGCCGCAGCAGGTGCAGCACCGCCTCCCCGGTCCGCGAGTCCAGTGCGCCGGTCGGCTCGTCGGCCAGCACCAGCCGGCGCTCGCCGACCAGCGCCCGGGCGATCGCCACCCGCTGCTGCTGCCCGCCGGAGAGCTGGTCGGGGAAGCGGTCGCCCAGCCCGTCCAGCTCCACCTCGGCCAGGGCGGCCAGGGCCTGCCGCCGGGCGGTCCGGACGCCCACGCCGTCCAGCTCCAGCGGAAGGGCCACGTTCTCCGCCGCGGTCAGGCTGCCCAGCAGGTTCAGCTCCTGGAAGATGTAGCCGATCCGGCGGCGGCGGACCCGGGCCAGCCGCCGGCGGTCCAGCACGCCGAGGCACTCGCCGTCGACGCGTACCTCGCCGGCGGTCGGGCTGTCCAGGCCACCGGCCAGCGCCAGCAGGGTCGACTTGCCGGAGCCGGAGGGGCCCATCACGGCGACCAGCTCACCGGGTGCGACGGTGAGGCTCACCCCACGCAGGGCGCGTACCGCCGCCGGGCCGGCGCCGTGGGTGCGGTGCACGTCACGGACGTCGAGCACCGGTTGGGCCGTACCGCTCACCGCCGGGCCTCCTGGTCTGTGCGGTCCACCGCCTCGTCCACCGGGGGGCCGGCCGCCGGACGCCCCGGGGTCGGTCGGTACCGGACCAGGCTCGTCTCGCAGTGGTCCAGCCAGCGGATCTCGGCCTCCGACTGGAACACCATCGCGTCCAGCACCAGCCGCCAGGGCAGGTCCTCCGGGCGGTCGCTGGCGAACTTCAACCGGGTCAACTCCTGGAGGGTGCGCATGGTGGCGGTCCGCTGCGCCTGGACCACCGACCGCACGTCCACGCCGGGGGTGGTCAGCGCGAGGGCCAGCTTGATCGCCAGCTCGTCGCGGGGCCGGTCGGTGCGGCTGATCGGGGTGGCGAACCAGAGCGCCAGGTCGGCCCGGCCGGCGTCGGTGATCTCGTACGGCCGCTGGCCGCCCTCGCTCTCCGGCAACGGTCGGACCAGGCCGTCGCGCTCCAGTCGGGCGAGGGTGGTGTAGACCTGCCCGATGTTCAGCGGCCAGGTCGAGCCGGTCGACTCCTCGAACGCGGCGCGGAGCTGGTAGCCGTACATGTGGCCGCGTTCGAGCAGGGCGAGCAGGCCGTGTCGGATGGACATGGCCCGGAGTATGCATACCTGGTATGCGGCCCGCAACCGGGACGGCGACAACCCCGCCCGCCGGGCCTCAGGTGGGACGGCCGGGGAACGGCATCGTGAGCGGGTTCACCCCGGCGACCCGGCGCCAGCGGGTGGCCCGCAGCGCGCAGTCGGTGAGGGCGGCCAGCGCCCGGTTCCGGTCGGCGCCCTCCGTCTCGGCCAGCGCCGCCCGCCAGAACCCGGCCGTCCGGTCCTCGATCTCGACGGCCAGCCGCAGGGCGCTCGCCCGGTCGGTCACCGGGAAGGGCAGGGCGTAACCGGCGTGGTCCGCCGGCACCTCGACCCCGGCGGCGGTGAGCTGGAGGACCAGGGCGTCGCGGCGGTTGCGGTGGGCCGCCTCGGCGGCGCGGGCGGCGGTCCGGGCGGCGTCGCGCAGGCGTACCCCGATCGGGCCGTAGGCATAGATGGCCGCGTACTCGGCGGTCAGCGCGGCGGTCAGCGCCGGGGTGGGGCCGGCGGGCGCGCGGCGGGTCATCCCAGCACCTCCACGTGGGTGGCGCGGGCGGCGGCGATCGAGCCGAGCAGCGCGGCCCGCTCGGCGGGCGCGGTGGCGCAGGCCTTCGCGGCGGCGACCTGCCCGGTCCGCTCGGCCGCGCGCAACTCGGCGACCAGGGCCGCGCCGGTGGTGGTCGGTGCGCTCGCGCCGGGCGTGGGGGACGGCGACCCGGACGGCGGGGTACGCCCGATCACCCGGCGCAGCTCGGCGGCGTGCGCCTCGTGCGCCTCGGCGATCGGGGTGAGCCGCTCGGCCAGGCCCGGGTCGGCGGCGAGCGCCGCCCGGTGCCGGCCGGCCAGCTCCAGCGCCCCGGCGACGAGCGGTTCCAGCGGGTCGGGCGCGGGCGGCGGGTCGTCCCCCCGGTCGAAAAGATCACAACCGGCCAGCGGTGCGGGCGCCCCGCCCAGCGCCAGTAGGGCGCCGGCCCGGAGCAGGTTTCGTCGGGAATGCCCGGTTGTCTCGTCGCGCTGTGTCGTTCTGCCCGTCGCCACCGGACAAGTCAACACCATCCGTGCCGGCCGGTGGGCCACCACCGTCCGGTGCGCCGCCGGGTACGCCGACCGGCAGGCGCGTTACGCTCTGCGCAGCCACCGGGCGCGTCCGCCCCGGTGGCGTGCCGGCATGGCGGCCGACCGGGCCGCCGCCGAACGCAGAAGGGTACGCCAGATGACGCAGCGTGGCCGTGCCACCAGGTCGACCGGCCCGTCGGGTCGACCCCGGCGCGCCGACGCCCCCCGCACCGACGCCCCCCGCACCGACGCCCCCCGGGCCGGCGGCCCGCGCGGTGGCGACCTGGGCGCCCGCCGCGCCAAGTTGCGCGAGGTGGTCGAGCCGGTGGTCACCGAGGCCGGCTACGTCCTGGAGGACCTCTCGGTCTCCCGCGCCGGCCGGCGGCACGTCGTACGCGTGATCGTCGACGCCGACGGCGGGATCAACCTGGACGCCGTCGCGGACGTCTCCCGGGCGGTCTCCGCGGCCCTGGACGCGGCCGAGGAGGCCGGCGGCGACCTGGTCGCCGGCGAGTATCAGCTCGAGGTCAGCTCTCCCGGCGTGGACCGGCCGCTGACCCTGCCCCGGCACTGGCGGCGCAACGTCGGCCGGCTGGTCAAGGTGACCGTGCGCGGCGCGGCGGGGGTGCCCGGGCAGCGGGCCGCCGGCGACCGGCAGCTCACCGGCCGGGTGGTCGGGGCCGACGACGAGCGGGTGACGCTGGAGACCGACTCCGGCCGCGTGGAGCATTCCTACGCCGAGCTCGGCCCCGGCCGGGTGCAGGTGGAGTTCAGCCGGCTCGACGAGATCGACGAGACCGAAGAGACCGGCGACATTGACGACATCGACGACGAAGATGATGTGGAGGACGAGGAGAGGTGAACATCGACCTCGCGGCGCTGCGCGCACTCGAGCGCGAGCGGGAGATCCCGTTCGACACGATCCTCGCGGCGATCGAGACCGCGCTGCTGACCGCCTACCGGCACACCGAGGGCTCCGAGCCGCACGCCCGGGTGGAGATCGACCGCAGGTCGGGCGCCGCCTCGGTGTACGCCCAGGAGCTGGACGAGGACGGCTCGGTGGCGCGGGAGTGGGACGACACCCCGCACGACTTCGGCCGGATCGCCGCGATGACCGCCAAGCAGGTGATCCTCCAGCGGCTGCGGGAGGCCACCGACGAGGTGCACTTCGGCGAGTACGTGGGCCGCGACGGTGACCTGGTCACCGGCGTCGTGCAGGCGCACGAGACCCGGCGTGAGAAGGGCATCGTCAGCGTCGACCTGGGCAAGCTGGAGGGCGTCCTGCCCCAGTCCGAGCAGGTCCCCGGCGAGCGGTACGAGCACGGCGAGCGGATCCGCTGCGTCGTGGTGCACGTCGCCAAGGGGATGCGCGGGCCGCAGATCACGCTGTCCCGCTCGCATCCGGGCCTGGTGAAGAAGCTCTTCGCGCTGGAGGTGCCGGAGATCGCCGACGGCACCGTGGAGATCGGGGCGATCGCCCGCGAGGCCGGTCACCGCACCAAGATCGCCGTACGCTCCACCACCCAGGGAGTCAACGCCAAGGGCGCCTGCATCGGCCCGATGGGCCAGCGGGTCCGCGCGGTGATGAGCGAGCTGCACGGCGAGAAGATCGACATCATCGACTGGTCCGACGATCCGGCCACCTTCGTCGGCAACGCGCTGTCGCCGGCCAGGGCGCTGCGGGTCGAGGTGGTCGACCTGGCCACCCGGACCGCCCGGGTGACCGTGCCGGACTTCCAGCTCTCGCTGGCGATCGGGCGGGAAGGGCAGAACGCCCGGCTGGCCGCCCGGTTGACCGGTTGGCGGATCGACATTCGGTCCGACGCCGAGCAGGCCGCACCGGCCGCGCGGGGCGGGGCTGATCACGTCAAGGAGCCGGGCGGCGCGATCTCGGGCGGCTAGGGGTAGACTTGCTCCGGTGGTACGACGCGCGCTGCCGGAGCGCACCTGTGTGGGTTGCCGGCGTCGTGCGCCGGCCGACGAACTGCTGCGGATCGTCGCGGTCGGCGACGAGGCTGGTCACAGCCTCAGACCCGACCCGGCCCGCAGGATGCCGGGTCGGGGAGCGAACATGCACCCGGATCCGGCCTGCTTCGCGCAGGCGGTGCGGCGCCGCGCCTTCGGGCGGGCACTGCGCATCACCGGGATCGTCGATCACGGTGAGCTGGCGGAGCACGTTGACGCGCCAACCTCTACGCCCGGTCAGCCCGACCGGACGAGGGATCGCTAGCAAGGTAGGACGACCAGCATGAGCACACGATGAAGTCCCTGAAATGACCAGGCTTCAAGTGCACGAGTGAGGTCGCTGCGGGTGCTGCCCGCACGACCTCGGAGTGAGGAGTGCAGTGGCAGGAAAGGCCCGCGTACACGAGCTTGCCAAGGAGCTCGGGGTCGAAAGCAAGACCGTGCTCGCCAAGCTGAAGGAAATGGGCGAGTTCGTCAAGTCCGCGTCGAGCACCGTCGAGGCGCCAGTCGCCCGCCGGCTGCGTAACGCGTTCGTCGCCTCCGCCGGGTCCGCCCCGGCACCGGCGGCTCCTACGGAGGCTCCGGCGCCGACCCCGACGCCGACCCCGACCCCGGGCGCCCCCCGGATCTCGGCCAGGCCGATGCCGCCTCGGCGGCCGACCGCGCCGGCTCCCGGCCCCGGACCCCGTCCAAAGGCGCCGGTTCCCGGCCCGCCGACCCCGTCGGCCCCGGTCGCCAAGCCGGCGAGCGCACACGACATCGAGGTGGCCGCCGCCGAGGCGCGTGCCGCCGCGCTGAAGGCTGAGCAGGAGGCCGCGGTCAAGGCCGCGCAGGCCGCCCGCCAGCAGCAGCGCGAGAACGTCCGCCGGGAGCCTCCGGCCGAGGGCGGTCCCCGCCCCGGCCCGCGTCCCGGCCCGAACGCCGCGCCGCCGCGGCCCGGTCCGGCCGCCGGTCGTCCCGGCGCGCCGACCCCGGGCCCGGGTGCCCGTCCGGGCGGCCGTCCGCCGGCGCGCGGCGCCGGTAACAACCCGTTCGGCATCCAGGGTGGCCAGCAGCAGCGGCCCCCGGCCGCCGGTGGCGCGGGTGGCCCCCGGCCGAGCCCGGCGGGCATGCCGCCGCGGCCCAGCCCGGCCTCCATGCCGCCGCGGCCCAGCCCGGCGTCCATGCCGAGCCAGCGTCCGACCACGGGTCGCCCCGGTGGCCCGGGTGCCGGTCGCGGTGGCCCCGGTGGCGGCGCAGGTCGTCCCGGTGGCGGCGCTGGCGGTGGCTTCCGCGGCGGTCCCGGTGGCGGTGCCGGTGGCGGTGGCTACCGTGGCGGTCCCGGTGGCGGCGGCGGTGGCGGTGGCTACCGTGGCGGTCCCGGTGGCGGCGGCGGTGCTCCCGGTGCCGGCGCGCCGGGTGGCGGTTTCCGCCCGGGTGGCGGCGGCGGTCGTCCCGGTGGCGGCGGTCGCGGCCGTGGCGGTGGCGCCGCGGGTGCCTTCGGGCGTCCGGGTGGTCGGCCGACCCGTGGCCGCAAGTCCAAGAAGCAGCGCAGACAGGAGTTCGACAACCTGTCGGCCCCGACCATGTCCTCGGGTGCTCCCCGGGGCCAGGGTCAGGTCGTCCGGCTCTCCCGTGGCGCCTCGCTGTCGGACTTCGCCGACAGGATCAACGCCAACCCGGGTTCGCTGGTCCAGGAGATGTTCAACCTGGGCGAGATGGTCACGGCGACCCAGTCCTGCTCCGACGAGACCCTGCTGCTCCTCGGTGAGCACCTCGGTTTCGACGTGCAGATCGTCAGCCCGGAGGACGAGGACCGCGAGCTGCTCGCGCAGTTCAACATCGACCTCGACGCCGAGGTCGCGGAGGACCGCCTGGTCAGCCGTGCGCCGGTCGTGACCGTCATGGGTCACGTCGACCACGGTAAGACCAAGCTGCTCGACGCGATCCGTAAGGCGAACGTGGTCGCCGGTGAGGCGGGTGGCATCACCCAGCACATCGGTGCGTACCAGGTCCACGTCCCGCACGAGGGCAACGACCGGGCGGTCACCTTCATCGACACCCCGGGTCACGAGGCGTTCACCGCCATGCGTGCCCGTGGTGCCCAGGTCACCGACATCGTCATCCTGGTGGTGGCGGCCGACGACGGCGTGATGCCGCAGACGATCGAGGCGCTCAACCACGCCAAGGCGGCGGACGTCCCGATCGTGGTCGCGGTCAACAAGGTCGACAAGCCGGACGCCAACCCGGACAAGGTCCGCCAGCAGCTGACCGAGTACGGCCTGGTCGCCGAGGAGTACGGCGGCGACACCATGTTCGTCAACGTGGCGGCCAAGCCGGGCACCGGCATCGAGGAACTGCTCGAGGCCGTCCTGCTGACCGCCGACGCGTCGCTGGAGCTGACCGCTCCGATCGACGGGCCGGCGCAGGGTGTGGCCATCGAGGCGCACCTGGACAAGGGCCGTGGTGCGGTCGCGACGGTGCTGGTGCAGAAGGGCACCCTGCGGGCGGGCGACTCGATCGTCGCCGGTGGGGCGCACGGCCGGGTCCGGGCGATGCTCGACGAGAACGGCAACCAGGTCGCCGAGGCCGGGCCGGCGCGTCCGGTCATGGTGCTCGGTCTGACCACGGTGCCGGGTGCGGGTGACACCTTCCTGGCGGCCGAGGACGACCGGACCGTGCGGCAGATCGCCGAGCAGCGGCAGGCACGGCGGCGGGCGGCGTCCTTCGCCAACTCCCGTGGCCGGGCCACTCTCGAGACGCTCATGGAGCAGCTCAAGGAGGGCGAGAAGACCTCGCTCAACCTGGTGCTCAAGGGCGACGGCTCCGGTTCCGTGGAGGCGCTCGAGGACGCGCTGTTCAACCTGGACATCCCCGAGGAGGTCCAGCTGCGGATCATCCACCGGGGTGTGGGTGCGATCACCGAGAGCGACGTCATGCTCGCGAGCGCCTCGTCCGAGGCGGTCACGATCATCGGCTTCAACGTGCGGGCCGCGAACAAGGTCCGTGAGATCGCCGACCGCGAGGGCGTGGAGATCCGGTACTACACGGTCATCTACCAGGCCATCGAGGAGATCGACGCCGCGCTCAAGGGTCTGCTGAAGCCGGAGTACGAGGAGGTCGAGCTGGGCAGCGCGGAGATCCGCGACGTGTTCCGCTCGTCCAAGATCGGCAACATCTCCGGTTGTATCGTCCGGTCCGGCATCATCCGCCGCAACGCCAAGGCGCGGCTGCTGCGGGACGGGGCGGTCGTGGCGGACAACCTCACGATCAGCTCCCTGAAGCGGTTCAAGGACGACGCGACGGAGGTCCGCGAGGGCTTCGAGTGTGGTCTGACGCTGGGCGGTTTCAACAACGTCCAGGTCGGCGACATCATCGAGACCTTCGAGATGCGGGAGAAGCCGCGCGCCTGAGCGGTGTGAAACGGTGAGACGGCGGCGGCCGGGGCCCTGGCGGGTCCCGGCCGTCGCCGTTCGCGCAGGCTGCGACAATTCCCGGCGTGCTCAGGTACGCGCTGCTCCTCGCCCCGTCCGCCAACCGGGTCTACGCCGACGCCGCCGGCCGGCTGGCCCGCGCCGAGCTGGAGATCTTCGCCGGCTCGGGGGTGCTCGACTCGCCGCCGGTCGACCCGGCGACGGAGCGGATCTGCGGGGTGGAGTACCTGACCTTCGCCGCTGCCGGGGACGGGCTCACCGCCCGGGACCTGGCCCACCTGGCGAACCTGTCGGCCGCGTACGCGCTCTTCGAGCGGGTGGGGGACGACCTGCTCCGGCCGGTGCCCCTGCACCCGCTGGCCCGCTACGACTCCGACCTGATCACCATCCCCAAGTACGCCGGCAAGACCAACGAGCAGTTCACCCGGCTGCTGCTGAACGCCACCGTGCTCGCCTCGGCCTCGGCGCCGGGGATGCTGGACCGGCAGCTGGTGGTGCTCGACCCGCTCTGCGGCCGGGGCACCACCCTCAACCAGGCCCTGATGTACGGCTACGACGGCATCGGTGTGGAGCACGACGGCAAGGACGTCGACGCGTACGCGGCCTTCCTGCGTACCTGGCTGCGACGCAAGCGGCTCAAGCACACCGCCGAGCTGGTGCCGGTGCGCAAGGACCGCAAGCTGGTGGCCCGACGCTTCGAGGCGGTGCTGGCGCCCTCGCGTGACGAGCACCGGGCCGGCGCCACCCAGCGGGTCACCGTGCTGCACACCGACACCACCCGGTCCCGCGAGGTGCTCCGCCCCGGCAGCGCCGACGTGATCGTCACCGACGCACCGTACGGCGTGGCGCACGGCGCGCGAACCGCCGAGCGGGGGCTGTCCCGCAGCCCGCTGGACCTGCTGGTCGCCGCGGTGCCGGTCTGGCGGGCGTTGCTGCGCCCGGGCGGCGCGCTCGGCCTGTCCTGGAACACGCAGGTGACGCCGCGGGCGGCGGCCGAGGCGGTGCTGGTCGAGGCGGGGCTGCGGGTGGTTGACGGGCCCGGCTACCGGGACCTGGCGCACCGGGTGGACCAGGCCATCGAGCGGGACGTCCTGGTGGCGGTCGCCCCGGCGGCAGCGGCGTCTCCGGCGGCGGAAAGCAGGTGATCGAGCCGGGTGTGTGGCGTACCGTTTCCCGCCGTGTACACCGGAACCGCACTCTTCGACCTGTTGCTGCCCGGGGACTCCCGCTCCCTGAAGGCCAAGCGTTCCTACGTCCGCCCGATCATCGCCGCGCTGCGCCGCTTCGAGGTCTCGGTGGCCGAGACCGGCGCGCTGGACCTGACCGGCCGGGCCGAGATCGGGGTGGCCGTGGTGGCCGCCGAGGCGTCCCACGTCCGTGAGGTGTTGGACTCGTGCGAGCGGCTGGTGGCCGGCCGGCCCGAGGCCGAGCTGCTGTCGGTGCGTCGCCGCCTGCACACCGAGGAGGACTGAGTCCGCAGGCGTCAAGCAGGGGCCCCTGCTCCACCGGATGCGTCAACAGGGGGCCCCTGCTCGCACGCCGGGCGGTGCCGCGCGGGGCGTGGGGCGGCGCAGGTAGTGTTCGAGGGGTTGGGCGGTCGGCCCGGCGGCGTCCGCGCCGCGGTGATCCGGCCGGGAGCAGAACGCCCTGGAGGTGGGGGAGATGTCGGATCCGGCCAAGGTACGCCGGCACGCGGAACGCATCCGTGAACTGGTCGCTTCACTGGTGCGGAGCCAGATCAAGGACCCCCGGCTGGGCATGATCACCATCACCGACGCGCGGATCACCGCCGACCTGCGGGACGCCACGGTCTTCTACACGGTGCTCGGTGACTCCGCCGCCCAGGCCAGCACGGCCGCCGCCCTGGAGAGCGCGAAGGGCATGCTGCGCAGCACCGTCGGCAAGGCCCTCGGGCTGCGCCACTCGCCGACGCTCACCTTCGTCCTTGACGACGTGCAGGACCAGGTCAAGCACATCGACGACCTGCTGGCCGCCGCGCGCAACGCCGACGCCGAGGTGCAGCGGCTGGCCGCCGGCGCCGCGTACGCGGGGGAGCCGCAGCCGTACCGGGTCGACGAGGACGACGACGAGGCCGACGAGGACGGGGACGCGGCCGACACCCCGCCCGCCACGGACCGGCGGTGACCGACTCCCCGGCACCGGCGACGGTGACCGGCCCGGACGAGGCCGACTGGGCGGCCGCCGAGGCGGCGGTACGCGCCCTGGCCGCCGACGCGCGGGTCCTGCTGGTCTGCCACGTCAACCCGGACGGCGACGCGCTGGGCAGCATGCTCGGCTTCGGGCTGGGCCTGCGCCGGCTCGGCGTACGGCACCTCCAGGCGACCTTCCCCGGGCCGCCGGAGGTGCCCGACCCGTTCCGTTGGCTGCCGGGGCTGGACCTGCTGGTCCCGTCCGACGAGGCGTACCGGGAGCCCGACCTGGTGGTCTGCTTCGACGCGGCGAGCGAGTCCCGGCTCGGGGAGCTGGCCGACCGGCTGGGCGGCCCCGGGCGCGCGCTGGTGCTCGACCACCACGGCTCGAACACCCGCTTCGGCGACGTGCAGCTGGTGGACCCGGCCGCCGCGGCCACCTCGGTGGTCGCCGAGGAGCTGCTGGCCCGGCTGGACGTGCCGTTGGACGCGGAGATCGCGGCCTGCCTCTACGTGGCGCTCACCACGGACACCGGCTCGTTCCGCTTCGAGGCGACCACACCCGCCGTGCACCGGCTCGCCGCGCGGCTGCTGGCCACCGGCATCCGGCCCGGTGACATCTCCCGCCAGGTCTTCGACACCCGCCCGTTCGGGGCGGTGCGGCTCTTCGGCGAGGTGCTCGGCCGGGCCCGGCTGGAGCCGACCGCCGCGGCCGGGCACGGCCTGGTCTGGACGTACGCCACCCAGGACGACCTGGCCCGGCACGACCAGCGGCCGTACGTGCTGGAGGCGTTGATCGACTCGGTGCGCTGCACGGCCGAGGCCGACGTGGCGTGCGTGTTGAAGCAGGTCGGACCGACCGAGTGGGCGGTGTCGATGCGCAGCAAGGGCGCGGTGGACGTCAGCCGGGTGGCGGTGGCGCTGGGCGGCGGTGGGCACCGGTTCGCCGCCGGGTTCACCGGTGCGGGCGACGCGGACGCCGTGGTGGGGCGGATCCGGGCGCAGCTCGACGGGGCGTTGCTGCCGGCCTGAGCCTCCGGCCGACTCCGGTACGTGCCGGTCTTCCCGCGCTGCGTGACGGCGGGGAGAATCAGCGGATGGAGCAGCCCGAGGTCGCCGCGCGGGCGCCCGGCGCGCGGGGCCGTGCGGCGGTCACCGTACCCGTGTTGATCGTGGTCGCCCTGGTCGGCGGTCAGCTGCCTTCCTTCTCCACGGCGGCCAGTCTGTGGACGCTGGGCACCGGGATCGTCCTGATCCGGCTCGGTCTCGGCGATCGGGCTTCCCGCCGGGCCGCTGCCCGCCCGCTCGGCCCGGGCGCGCTGTGGTGGCTGCTGCCGCTCGCCGTGTTCGGCGGCTTCGAGGCTGTCACCTTCGCGCTCTCCGCGGGTGACGACCTTCCCACCTTCTCCCGGCTGATGGACCCGGTGCTGGACCGGCCGGTGGCCCGTTCGGCGGCGTGGTTCGCCTGGTCGGCCGCGTTCTGGGGGTTGGTGCGGCGATGATGCGGGTGCTGGCCGTGGGCGGTTTCTCCTCGGCGCTGGCGCTGGTCGCCGCGCTGGTGGTGCTCGGCCGGCGGCCGGGGTCGCGGATTCCGTCCCTCGGGGCGGTCTGCGGGCGGGTGATGAGCTACGAGGTGGGCCCGGTGCCGGTGGGCAGGATCGGTCTGCTCGGCTTCTGGTGGTGGGTGGGCTGGCACTTCCTCGCCCGGTGAGCCTGTCCAGATGGCGGGAAGCCTGGGCAGCATGTGGAACTGAACGTTAACTTGGGAATTGGCCGACGTCCCCGTGGGGACCCAGGTCGCGGGCGGTGGCGCCACACCCGGCGTCGCCCCCCTCCAGGGTCTGACCGACCCGGGCTCACGCTGCCAGGCGAGCCGCTCCGGTGATCCCGGACCGCCCGCCCGGCGCTCAGCAGGACCGCCCGTAGGGCCGCCGCGTGCCGGTGGCTCGACACCCTGGAAGGAATCACCATGGCCAGCAAGCCCACCAAGACCGAGACCACCGACGAGGCCCGCGAGCAGATGCGGCGCGCGCTGCAGACGTCGATGGACACCCGCCAGTGACGCAGTCGGACCGGTGGTGACGCTGCCGACCGCACCCGAGGTCGTCAGCGCCACCGCCTGCCCGTTCCGGTCGGCCACCTCCCGCCGCCCGGTAACCTCCCGTCGGTGCGACGGATCCTGATCGTCGGCAGCGCGGGCGCCGGCAAGAGCACCCTGGCCCGCGAGGTCGCCGGCCGCCTCGACCTTCCCCTGGTCCACCTCGACCGGCACTACTGGCGTCCCGGCTGGATCCCCGCCGACGATGCCGACTTCCGCACCCAGGTCGCCGCGCTGGCCGCCCGCCCGAGCTGGGTGATGGACGGCAACTACGCCAGCACCCTCGATCTCCGGCTGCCCCGCGCCGACCTGCTGGTCCTCTGCGACCCGTCCCGGCTGGTCTGTCTGGCCCGGGTGCTACGCCGCCGCTGGGTCCACCGGGCGACGTCCCGGCCCGACCTCCCGGCCGGCTGCCCCGAGCAGATCGACCTGGGGTTCCTCCGGTACGTCTGGCGCTATCCCGCCCGGTCCCGCCCCCGGATCCTCGCCGCGCTGGCCGCCGCCGGAACGCGGCCCGCGTTCCGGCGCCTGCGCACCCCAGCGGAGACCCGCGCGTTCCTGGCCACCCTGCCGGTCGAGCCGCCCGCCGGGTGACCTCTGCTGGCGCCGCGACCCGCCGTCGGTCGGGTGACGCCCACGATGCCGCGATCCTCCGTCGGCCGTGACGCCCCTCGACGCCCCGACCCGCCGCCGGCCGAGTGTCCGGCCGGCCGGTCGACGTAAGCCATGGTCGGGGTTGCGACCCTTACCCGCCGCGTGCCAGGATCGGCGGCGATGAGCCAGCCCACCACCGCCGCGACCGCGGCCGACGCCTCCCCGCGCCGGATCGCCGGGCTCGCCCTGCCCGCGCTCGTGGTGCTCGCCGCCGAACCGCTCTACGTGCTGGTGGACACGGCCGTGGTGGGCCACCTGGGCCGGGTGCCGCTGGCCGCCCTCGCGGTCGGCGGCACGGTGCTGACCCTGATCGCCTGGCTGGGGGCCGTCGTCGCGTACGGCACCACCGGGCGCTCGGCCCGCCGGTTCGGCGCCGGCGACCGGGCCGCCGCGGTGGCCGAGGGCGTCCAGGCCTCCTGGCTGGCACTCGCGGTGGGTGTGCTGGTGGCGGTCGGCATGCAGCTCGGCGGCGGGGCGCTGGCACGTACCCTCGTCGGGGAGTCCGGTGCGGTGGCCGACGCCGCCGCGCACTGGCTGCGGATCGCGGCGCTGGGCGCCCCCGGCCTGCTGCTCGCCGCCGCCGGCAACGGCTGGCTGCGCGGCATCCAGGACACCCGCCGGCCGCTGTGGTTCGTGCTCGCGCCCAACCTGCTCTCCGCGCTGCTCTGCCCGCTGCTGGTCTATCCGGCCGGGCTCGGCCTGGTCGGCTCGGCCGTGGCCAACGCTGTCGCCCAGAGCATCTCGGGCGCGCTCTTCGCCACCGCGCTGGTCCGCGAGGGGATCTCCCTGCGGCCCCGGCCGCGCCTCATCCGCCAGCAGCTGGTGCTCAGCCGCGACCTGCTCGTCCGCGGCGTCGCCTTCCAGGCCAGCTTCCTGTCGGCGACCGCGGTCGCGGCCCGGTTCGGCGCCGCGGCGGTCGGCGCCCACCAGGTCGCCGTGCAGCTCTGGTTCTTCACCGCGCTGGTGCTCGACGCGCTCGCCATCGCCGCCCAGTCCCTGATCGGCGCCGCGCTCGGCGCGGGCGACGACACCGGGGCCCGGGCGCTGGCCCGCCGGCTGGCGCTGATCGGCGGGGCCTGCGGCGTCGTCTTCGCCGCGCTGATCGCGGCGGGCGCCGGCGTCGTACCCGCCTGGTTCAGTTCCGACCCGGAGGTACGCGAGCAGGCCATGGTGGCCTGGCCCTGGTTCGTGGCCCTCCAGCCGATCGGCGGCGTGGTGTTCGCCCTCGACGGGGTGCTGATCGGCGCCGGAGACGTCCGCTACCTGCGCAACCTCACCATCGTGGCGGCGCTGGGCGGGTTCCTGCCGGCGATCTGGCTGGCCTGGGCGTTCGACCTCGGGCTGGGCGGGATCTGGGCCGGGCTGCTGCTCTTCGTGCTGCTGCGCCTGGCCGCCCTGCTGCTGCGGTTGCGCTCCGGCGGCTGGGCGGTGGTCGGCGCGGTCCGCTGACGCCGGTCACCTGGTCACGCACCCGAGCCTCCTGTCGCGGGCCCGGTAGTCGGACGTGTTCAGATAATCCTGCTCGAGGACACCCTGCTTCACCCCGCGGCAGGTCGCGTTCTGCACGCCGGCCCGGTAAGAGTCGATCCAGAGACCCCTCGAGGTGGGCCGGACGTCGTCCGGGTGAGGGAAGTGCCAGACCACCTCGTCCCGCACCGTCACCAGCTCGGCGCCCGCCGGATAGAGCTGCGCCTGGAACAGGAGGAGCGGATAGACCCAAGTGAACCTGGTGGTGACGGCCAGCACCCGCACCCCCTCGGAGTCGGTGGTCGACACGTACTCGATGGTCCCCCGGACCCGGATGCCGGTCTTCTTCAGCCACGGACCGGCGATCCGCGTGGCGAAGCCGGGGGTCCCGCCCCGCTCCAGCTCCGCTCGGGCCGCGTCCCGGGTGTCGGGAGCGAGCCGGGCGAGGAGACCCGCGGGCTCACCCTGGAGCATCCTCGGGTCCAGCCGGCCGGCGATCAGGGCGGCGCGTACCTGGGTCAGCGCGTCGGCGACCTGTGCCCGGGTGAACGGCCCGGTCGGCCGGGCCGGCGGCAGGACGATCGCCGCCGGGCCGGCGGGGAAGTCCTGCGCCTCGGTGCCGAGGAAGACGCCCAGCGTGTTGCCGTCGGCGTCGGTGGGCCGAGGCTCGACCGACACGCCGCGCCGGGCGGGCAGGACCTGCTCGCCCCGTTGCACCTTCCCGACGAAGCCGTAGCCGGCGACGCCGACGAACCCGATCAGGGCCAGCGCCACCGCGCCGATCAGGCCGATCAGCGCCTTGCCGCCGTGCCGGTGGAACCGGAGCCGGAACCGCTCGCCCCGGGTGAGCTCGTACGCCACCTCCGGCTCGCGCATCCAGTCCGGCACCTTGACCGGCGCGTCGGCGCGCGCGAAGAGCTCGGTGAGTTGGCGCGGTGACGGCCGCTGCCCGTCCGCTGCTGACGGGGCGGCCGGGTCGCCGGTGTCCGGACCGGCCGGCTCACCGGCGGCAGCGGCCGGCTGGTCCGGAGCCGGCGGGGGTGCCGAAGCGGACGACGGTTCCGAAGCGGGCGCGGCGGGGGAGGTGTACGGGTCGCTGGTCATGGCGTGTCCAAGGTCCGGCGGGCGCGGCGCCGTGGATCTTCGCACGCCGTGCCCGTCCGTCGCTGTCCCTTTTCGCCGGCCCCGGGGGTCCCGCTCAGAGCTCGTGGTGGGTGATCTGGTGGAACAGGTAGAGGGTGCCGGTGATCAGCAGGGTGGCCGTCAGGGCGACGACGAAGAACGAGACGACGGCCGAGATCACCGGGTGCCGCTCGCTGTACCGGGTGCGGTCCCGCCACCGCCAGATCCGGCGTCGGGCCTCGTGCAGCGCCGGCACCGAGTCCACCAGCTCCGAGATCCGACGGCCCGGGGTACGACGCGGTGGCTCCGGATTGCGCATCCAGTCCGGCAGGTCGACCCGGGCACGGTGCCCACCGGTCGGTGGGGTGGGATCGCTCATCGCTGCTCCTGGGCGAGGGTGTGGCGGCTGCCACGGGGTGCAGCGCATTCTGCCCTGCGGTGACGGCCCACGCGATCCCGTCTGGCAGGCTTTGCGGTCGTGAGCACAGACGGTCTGATCGTGGTGGACAAGCCGGGCGGCATGACGTCGCACGACGTGGTGGCGCGGATCCGCCGGCTGGCGAGGACCCGCCGGGTCGGGCACGGCGGCACCCTCGACCCGATGGCCACCGGGGTGCTGGTGATCGGGGTGGGACGGGCCACCCGGCTGCTGACGTACGTGATCGGCGCCGGCAAGAGCTACGCCGCCACGGTCCGGCTCGGCCAGGCCACCGTCACCGACGACGCCGAGGGCGACGTGATCGCCACCACCCCGGCCGGTACGGTCACCGACGACGCGATCCGGGCCGCCTTCGCCGCGCTGACCGGCGAGATCGACCAGGTCCCCAGCGCGGTGAGCGCCATCAAGATCGACGGGCAGCGGGCGTACAAGCGGGTCCGCGACGGGGAGAGCGTGCAACTGCCGGCCCGGCGGGTCACCGTCTCCCGGCTCGACGTGCTGGCGATCCGCCGGGACGGCCCGGACGTGGTGGACGTGGACGTGGACGTGACCTGCTCGTCCGGGACGTACATCCGGGCGCTGGCCCGGGACGCGGGCCTGGCGCTCGGGGTGGGTGGGCACCTGACGGCACTGCGGCGGACCGCGGTGGGCGGGTTCGCGCTGGCCGAGGCGGCCACCCTGGAGGAGTTGGAGCAGCGGGCGCCGGAGGTGGTGAACCTGCCGCTGGACGCGGCCGCCGACCGGTTCTTCCCGCGCCGGGACGCCACGCCGGACGAGGCGAAGGTGCTCTCGCACGGCGGTCCGCTGGACCCGGCCGGCATCGACGGCCCGTACGCCGTCTTCGGCCCGGACGGCGGCCTGATCGCTATCGTCAGCGAGCGGGACGGGCGGGCCCGCGCGGAGATCGTGCTCGCCCCGGCCTGAGGGTGGCAAGCGTTAACAGGGGGCCCTTCCTATACACCAGGCGTTAACAGGGGGCCCTTCCTTACAGGGGAGGAGCGGCATGCAGCGGTGGCGGGGCTACGAGGCGGCGCCCGGCGGGTGGGGGCGCTCGGTGGTCACCATCGGCGTCTTCGACGGCGTGCACAAGGGCCACCAGGCGACCATCGGGCACACCGTGGCGCGGGCCCGGGAGCTGGGCGTGAAGTCGGTGGTGGTGACGTTCGACCCGCACCCGGCCGAGGTGGTCCGCCCCGGCTCGCACCCGGCGGTGCTCACCGAGCCGGCCCGTAAGGCCGAGCTGATCGAGGCGCTCGGGGTGGACGTGCTCTGCGTGGTGCCGTTCACCCCGGAGTTCTCCCGGCTGCCGGCCGAGCAGTTCGTGCACGACGTCCTGGTCGAGCACCTGCACGCCGCGCTGGTGGTGGTGGGGGAGAACTTCCGCTTCGGCCACCGGGCCGCCGGGGACGTGCCGCTGCTCACCCGGCTCGGCCGGACCTTCGGCTTCGGCGTCGAGGGCGCGCCGCTGGTGGCCGGGTCGGGCACCGTCTTCTCCTCCACCTACATCCGTTCCTGCGTCGACGCGGGCGACGTGGGCGCGGCGGCCGCCGCGCTGGGCCGCCCGCACCGGCTGGAGGGGGTGGTGGTCCGCGGTGACCAGCGCGGACGTGAGCTGGGTTACCCCACCGCCAACCTGCTCTGTCACCGGTACGCGGCGGTGCCCGCCGACGGCGTCTACGCCGCCCGGCTGATCCGGCGCGGGCACCGGGAGCCGCTGGCCGCGGCCGTCTCCGTCGGCACCAACCCGACCTTCTCCGGTCGGGAACGCCGGGTGGAGGCGTACGCGCTGGACTTCAGCGGCGACCTGTACGGCGAGCGACTGGCCCTGGACTTCGTCGCCCACCTGCGGGAGCAGCGCCGGTACGACGCGATCGAGCCGCTGGTGGCGCAGATCGCCGAGGACGTGGAACGCACCCGTCGGACGCTCGGCTGACCGCTGCGGCGACCCGTCGACACCGCCCTTGACCGGGCGTCCCCGATGTGTGCTGGTAGTCTGGCGGGGACGTCGGCTGACCGACGTGGGGCCTCGCGTGCCTGCACGACGCCGCGGGTGCGAGGTGCCGGTCCGGATCCGGTCTCCTGACCGATCGGGACAACCAACGATCAACCCACCGAAACAGGGAGAACATGGCGCTCGACCAGGAAGCCAAGGCCAAGATCCGCTCGGAGTACGCGACCGCCGAGGGTGACACCGGTTCGCCGGAGGTGCAGGTCGCGGTCCTCACCAAGCGGATCGCCGAGCTCACCGAGCACCTGAAGGTGCACAAGCACGACCACCACAGCCGCCGTGGGCTGCTGCTGCTGGTCGGCCGTCGCCGCCGGCTGCTCAACTATGTCCAGAAGAAGGACATCAACCGCTACCGGTCGCTCATCGAGCGGCTCGGCCTGCGCCGATGACATGACGGGGGAGTGGCCGCACCGGCCGCTCCCCCGTTCCGGTGCACCGCCCGCACGGGCGGCGCACCCCACAGAAGAAGACCGGGCCGCGCGACCAATCCGTCAGGGAGCCGGTCAGCGTACCGGTCTCCGGTAGTGGCCCCCGGGACCACCGGCAACTCGCCGACCACCCGGGCGCTTCGATCGAAGACCGGACGTCTGAGCAGCTCCGGCGTGTCGTGGGTCCACCGACGCGAAGGAGTACCACCGCACATGACCGAGACCAACCTCGGCACCGAATCCCGCACCGCCGTGATCGACAACGGGTCCTTCGGCACCCGTGAGATCACCTTCTCCACCGGCCGGCTGGCCCGTCAGGCCGCCGGTTCCGTCGTCGCCCAGCTGGGCGAGACGGTCGTCCTCTCCGCGACCACCGCCGGCAAGCAGCCGAAGGAGCAGTTCGACTTCTTCCCGCTGACCGTCGACGTCGAGGAGCGGATGTACGCCGCGGGCCGCATCCCCGGCTCGTTCTTCCGTCGTGAGGGCCGGCCCAGCGAGGACGCCATCCTCACCTGCCGGCTGATCGACCGGCCGCTGCGCCCGTCGTTCGTCAAGGGCCTGCGCAACGAGGTCCAGGTCGTCGAGACCGTCCTCGCGCTCGACCCGCAGCACCCGTACGACGTGGTGGCCATCAACGCCGCCTCGATGTCGACCAAGCTCTCCGGTCTGCCGTTCTCCGGCCCGATCGGGGCGACCCGGGTCGCGCACATCGACGGCCAGTGGGTTGCCTTCCCGACCCTGGAGGAGCTGGCCCGGGCCACCTTCGACATGGTCGTGGCCGGTCGTACCCTGCCGGACGGCGACGTCGCGATCATGATGGTCGAGGCCGAGGCCACCCCGAACGCGGTGACCCTGATCGCCGGCGGCGCCACCGCGCCGACCGAGGAGATCGTGGCCAGCGGCCTGGAGGCCGCCAAGCCGGCGATCCGCGAGCTGTGCCGCGCGCAGAGCGAGCTGGCCGAGGTGGCCGCCAAGCCGGTCGCCGAGTTCCCGGTCTTCCTGGACTACCAGGACGACGTGTACGACGCCGTGGCCGACCTGGTTCGCGCCGAGGTCGCCGAGGCCCTCAAGATCGCCGGCAAGGCCGACCGCGAGGAGGCCCTGGACCGGGTCAAGGCCAAGGTCGCCGAGGAGCTGGGCGGTCGTTTCGAGGGCCGCGAGAAGGAGCTCTCCGCCGCCTTCCGGTCGCTGACCAAGTCCGAGGTCCGCAACCGGGTGCTGCGCGAGCAGGTCCGCATCGACGGCCGTGGCCCGCGCGACATCCGGCCGCTGACCGCCGAGGTCGGCGTGCTGCCGCGGGTGCACGGTTCGGCGCTGTTCGAGCGGGGCGAGACCCAGATCCTGGGCGTCACCACGCTGAACATGCTCCGCATGGAGCAGATGGTGGACACCCTGTCCCCGGAGAACCGCAAGCGCTACATGCACAACTACAACTTCCCGCCGTACTCGACCGGTGAGACCGGCCGGGTGGGTTCGCCGAAGCGGCGCGAGATCGGCCACGGCGCGCTGGCCGAGCGGGCGCTGATCCCGGTGCTGCCGTCGCGCGAGGAGTTCCCGTACGCCATCCGGCAGGTCTCCGAGGCGCTCGGCTCCAACGGCTCCACCTCGATGGGTTCGGTCTGCGCCTCGACGCTGGGCCTGCTCAGCGCCGGTGTGCCGCTGAAGGCGCCGGTGGCGGGTATCGCCATGGGCCTCATCTCCGACGAGGTGGACGGCAAGACCCAGTACGTGACGCTGACCGACATCCTCGGCGCCGAGGACGCGTTCGGTGACATGGACTTCAAGGTCGCCGGCACGCCGGAGTTCGTCACCGCGCTCCAGCTCGACACCAAGCTCAACGGCATCCCGTCGGACGTGCTGGCCGCCGCCCTGCAGCAGGCCAACGAGGCCCGGCAGACGATCCTCGAGGTGATGCAGCGGGCGATCGAGGGTCCGGCCGAGATGTCGGAGTACGCCCCGCGGGTCACCACCGTCAAGATCCCGGTCGACAAGATCGGCATGGTGATCGGCCCGAAGGGCCAGACCATCAACGCCATCCAGGACGAGACCGGCGCCGAGATCTCCATCGAGGACGACGGCACGATCTACGTCGGCGCGACCAACGGCCCGTCGGCCCAGGCCGCGGTGGACCGGATCAACGGCATCGCCAACCCGACGCTGCCCAAGCAGGGCGAGCGGTTCCTCGGCACCGTGGTGAAGACCGCCGCGTTCGGCGCCTTCATCTCGCTGCTGCCGGGCCGCGACGGCCTGCTGCACATCTCCAAGGTGGGCGACGGCAAGCGGGTCGAGCGCGTCGAGGACTTCCTCAACGTCGGCGACCGGGTCGAGGTCGAGATCGCCGACATCGACGCCCGCGGCAAGATCTACCTGGACAAGATCCGGCCGGAGGGCGCCGAGGCGCCGGCCGCCGGTGAGTCCGCTGGTGAGTCCGCCGGTGGTGAGCGTCCGCGCGGCGGTGACCGCGGTGGCGACCGGGCCCCGCGCGAGCGCAGCGGTGATCGTGCCCCGCGTGGCGAGGGTGGCGACCGGGCCCCGCGTGGCGAGGGTGGCGACCGGGCCCCGCGCGGTGAGGGTGGCGAGGGCGGCGACCGGCCGCGTCGCCGGACCCGGCACAGCTGAGCAACGACCCGGCCGGGTGGCGACCACGTCGCCGCCCGGCCGGTTTCTCATCGCACCACCCACCCCTCGTCAAACTGGGAGCAGGTTTCCGTGAGTCGGGCCCCGCGTTCGTCTTTCCCTGCCGGTCGACGGGGGGTGTCGCCGTCCGGGGCCGCCCGGAACGCGACCGGCGCCGCCCGCTCCGCCGGGGGCTCGTCCCGGGCGGTCACCCGCACCCTCAGCGACGACCCGCTGGGTGGCACCGTCCGTCGTACCGTCCTCCCCAGCGGCCTGCGCGTGCTGACCGAAGCGATCCCGGCGATGCGCAGCGTGTCGTTCGGCATCTGGGTGGCGGTCGGTTCCCGGGACGAGACCGGGCCACAGGCCGGCGCCGCGCACTTCCTGGAACACCTGCTGTTCAAGGGCACGAAGAAGCGCAGTGCGCTGGACATCTCCTCGGAGATCGAGGCGGTGGGCGGCGAGACGAACGCCTTCACCACCAAGGAGTACACCTGCTACTACGCCCGGGTGCTCGACGAGGACCTGCCGCTGGCCATCGACGTCATGTGCGACGCGGTCGCCGACTCGGTGCTGGAGCCGGCGGACGTGGAGACCGAGCGGGGCGTCATCCTCGAAGAGATCGCCATGCACGACGACGAGCCCGGCGACGAGGTGCACGACCTCTTCGCCCGGGCCGTCTACGGTGACCACCCCCTCGGCCGGCTGATCTCCGGCACCGAGGAGACGGTCACCCCGATGACCCGCCGGCAGATCCAGGGCTTCTACCGGCGCCGCTACACCCCGCCGCAGATCGTCGTGGCCGCCGCCGGCAACCTCGACCACGCCGCCGTGGTCAGGCTGGTCCGCCAGGCGCTGGGCGGCACCCCGCTGGACACCGACCCGGCGGCGCCGGCGCCGCACCGGTCGGCCACCCCGGCGGTACGCGTACAGCCGGCCGCCACGGTGGTCGAGCCGAAGGAGACCGAGCAGGCGCACGTCATCCTCGGCTGCCCCGGCATCGACCGCACCGACGAGCGGCGGTTCGCCCTGGGGGTGTTGAACAACGTCCTCGGTGGCGGCATGTCCAGCCGGCTGTTCCAGGAGATCCGGGAGCGGCGCGGGCTGGCCTACTCGGTCTACTCCTACGCCAGCCAGTACGCCGACAGCGGCCTGTTCGCCGTCTACGCCGGCTGCGCCCCGGGCAAGGTCGACGAGGTGCTCCAGCTGACCCGCGCGGAGCTGGCCCGGGTGGCCGCCGAAGGGCTCACCGAGGAGGAGGTGGCCCGCGGCAAGGGGATGAGCAAGGGCTCCTTCGTGCTCGGTCTGGAGGACACCGGCTCCCGGATGAGCCGGCTGGCCAAGGGGGAGTTGCTCTACGGCGACCTGGTGCCGGTCGACGAGCTGCTGGCCCGGGTCGACGCGGTCACCGTCGACGAGGTGAACACCCTCGCCGCCGAGCTGCTGGCCCGCCCCATGTCGCTGGCGGTGGTCGGCCCGTTCAAGCCCACCGACTTCTCCGCCTGAGCGTCGCCGTCCGGCCGTCGTGGTGGTCTCCGCGCGTACCGGAGTCCGGGTTGGGATAGGTTGTGCCCCGTGACTGACGAGCAGGAGAAGAGCGCGGCGGAGCCGATCCGGGTCGGTGTGCTGGGTGCCCGGGGTCGGATGGGTCTCGAGGTGTGCAAGGCGGTCGACGCGGCCACCGACATGGACCTGGTGGCGATGGTCGACCAGGGCGACTGGCTGTTCAACGCCTCCGACGCCGGTGCCGAGGTGGTCGTCGACTTCACCACGCCGGACGTCGTCATGGACAATCTGCACTGGTGCATCGACCAGGGCATCAGCGCGGTGGTCGGCACCACCGGCTTCACCGAACAGCGGCTCGACCGGGTGCGGGGCTGGCTGGAGCGCAAGCCGGGCGTCGGCGTGGTGGTCGCCCCCAACTTCGGCATCGGCGCGGTGCTGATGATGCAGTTCGCCGCCCGCGCGGCCCGGCACTTCGAGAGCGTCGAGATCGTCGAGCAGCACCACCCGCGCAAGCTGGACGCCCCGAGCGGCACGGCCACCCACACCGCGCGGCTGATCGCCCGGGCCCGGGCCGAGGCCGGTCTCGGTCCGGTGCCGGACGCCACCTCCGACGAGGTGGCCGGCGCCCGCGGCGCCGACATCGACGGGGTACGCGTGCACGCCGTCCGTGCCACCGGTCTGGTCGCCCACCAGGAGGTGCTCTTCGGCACCGTCGGCGAGACGCTCACCATCCGGCACGACTCGTACGACCGGGCCTCGTTCATGCCCGGCGTGCTGCTGGCGGTCCGCGCCGTGCGCAACCGGCCCGGCCTGACCATCGGTCTGGACGCCCTGCTCGACTGACAGTGAGGATGTAGGTGGGGTCACCCGGTCCGGTCTGACTCACCGACTGACCGACGTTGCTGTCCTGTTGAGCGATTCGTCGATCGGTTCCGGGTGACCCCGTCCTGCACGTCACTGGCAGGGGCGTCGTGACCTGATAGGAGCCTGTGCAAGAGGCCCCGTCACTGTCCTGTCCGCCCGTCCCGGCGGGTGCGTGCCGACCCTGTCGGTGCAAGCGAAAGGGACGACGGTTCCAGGATGACAGCCAAGAAGCGCCAGGTCACGGGTGGGGTTGATACCCACGGGAAGACGCATCACGCCGCTGCGGTCGACCACGCGGGTCGGG
>NZ_FMCX01000013.1 GCF_900091555.1 Micromonospora mirobrigensis | reverse complement strand
AGCGTCGGCGTCCCACACCGCCCGATACAACAGGCGCTGCATCGCGTCCGGCCGGGCATGTCCGGCCTGCTCGGCCAACTGCCAGCACGTCTTCACCTCAAGCTCGGACAGCAGCCCGGTCACGAACTGTCCCGCCGCCCGACGCGGCTCCACGCGACCAAACCGGCCCGCGAAGCAGCCCAGCACCTCGGCCAACACCCGCTCCCACCGACCAACAGCTACGCTGTGGCACGCGGCCACCGCCAGATCTGATGATGTGTCCACAACGCACAGACGATCACGCGGTGGCCGCCTCGCGTCCACCCCGGTTCACCAGCAAGATCTCAAACGGCGGCTGCCGTACTAGTTGCCGAAGGTGGCGCGCAGGCTCTCGTTGATCAGGTAGTTGATCCGCTTGCGCAGGTGCCCGAGCAGCGACGCGTCCGGCATCGGCTCGTCGACGAGCAGCGTCCAGCGCAGCAGTGTGTCGTACGACCCGTCGGACTCGAGCTCGAAGCGCACCAGGGCGTCCGGTCGCCGGGGCCAGAGTGACGACCAGACGACCAGACCCGGGCAGGACGCCTCCACGATCCGCGGGGGCTGTTCGTCGTCGAGCAGCCGCGACCGCAGCCACGGCCGGGCCGGATCGCGGTCGGGTTGGGTGAGCGCCTCGAACACCACGGGTGGCGGTGGGGGCTGGGTCCGGGAGCGCTTACCGGCTTCGAGCATCACTCAGCCCGCGACGGCGAACGGCACGGACGTCACGACCCGTCCTGCCGCTGCGGCAGTTCCTCGGCCACGAAGACGCCGACGCCGTGCACGCCCTCGACCCACCCCTGCGTCTGCAAAAGGAAGATCGCCTGACGCACGACGGTCTGCGACACGCCGTGCTCCTCCTTGAGCTGCGCGGTCGACGGCAGCTTCTCCCCCGGCGCCAGCTCGCCCGACTCGATCCGCTCACGAAGATGGTCGGCCAGCTGCGCCCACTTTGCCTTGGCGGGCATCCACACTCCCAGGTCTGCACCGCCATTCGACCATGAACCACCAGCCACAACAAGTAAGACCAAGTTCGTCCTTGCTTTGTACAACAAGTTGTGTGAGGCTCAGATCGACCGGCTCCCAGGTCTGCAAACCGTGAGCTGGTCGTCCTGTGGAACCACCCGGCCGGCCACTCCCCCGGTGCCCGGCCGGGTGCCCGCTGCCCGCGACCAGCCGTCGACGGGCCCACCTGAGCAGGCCCGGGGCGGGTGCCGGGCTCCGGCCGACCAGGCGCGCGCCCGGCCGTCCCCGCCCGCCCCGGCGCCACCGTCGACGCGAAGGAGACGTCTCGTGCGGACGACAGCCACCCCACCGGTGGACGCCCTGGAAAAGGTGCTCGGCGAGCTGCCCCTGCCCTGGGTGGTCACCGTGGACGACCTGAAACTGGCGCTGCTGGCGCTGCTCGTGCACGCGCCGGAGCAGTGGCCCACCGGCCCGCTGTGCCGGGCCGACCGGACCGCGTACCCCTGCCTGCTGCACCGGTGGGCGCGGCGGGTGCTGCACTCGCGCGGCCTGCCCGACGAGCTGGTCGACGGGCTCGCCGAGCGCGACGGCCGGCTGGTCGGCGTACCCGACGGGCGGTCGTGATGCGGTGGCCGCGACGCAACGTCGCGCCGGTGCCGCTCGCACCCCGGCACCGGCGGACCTGGCGCGACGGGTGGCGTCGGTGCTCGTGCGGGCTGCGCTGGCCGGCCTGCCCGGACCGGCACGCGCCGGTCCCCACCGAACCGCCCGCCCCGCCGCCGAACACCCGGTGGTGGGAGGAGGCGACCCGGGCGAACCCGCAGGTCGGCCGGGTCGGCCGGCTCACCCCGGCCCAGACCTGGCGGGCCAACGGCGGTCGGTGGTGAGCGTCCCGCACACCCCGCTGCGCCCGCTCTGGCTCTGCCGGTCCTGCGCCGCGCCGTGGCCGTGCGCGCCGGCCCGGCTGCGGCTCCTCCAGGAGTACGCGGACGACCGGGTCACCCTCCTGGTCCACCTGGGCGGGATGCTGCACGACGCGGCGGGCGAGCTGCACCGGCTGCACCCCGACGACGGGCCGACCCCGACGCAGCTCTTCACCCGTTTCCTCGGCTGGGCAATGCGCTCAACGCATCCAGATCGGGTTCCGTACCCGAAGATATGAACATGCGGATCCTCATGGCCGGCGCGTCCGGCTTCCTCGGCACCCGGCTCGCCGACCGGTTCACCGCCGACGGGCACCAGGTCACCCGGCTGGTCCGGCGGCCGGCCCGCACCCCCGACGAGCGACAGTGGAACCCGTCCGCCGCGCAGCTCGACCCGACCGTGGTGGCCGGGGCCGAGGCGGTGGTCAACCTGGCCGGCGCGGGCGTCGGCGACAAGCGCTGGGACGACGACTACAAGCGGCTGATCCGGTCCAGCCGGGTCGACACCACCACCACCCTGGCTGTCGCCATCGCCGGGCTGCCGGCGGCCGACCGGCCGACGGTGCTGCTCAACTCCTCCGCCGTGGGCTGGTACGGCAACACCGGCGACCGGGTCGTCGAGGAGGACGCGCCGGCCGGCGAGGGTTTCCTGGCCGACGTCTGCCGGGTCTGGGAGGCCGCCACCCGGCCGGCCGAGGACGCCGGGGTACGGGTGGTCCGGCTGCGCACCGGGCTGCCGCTGCACCGCGACGGCGGCCTGCTCAAGCCGCAGCTGCTGCCGTTCAAGCTGGGCATCGCCGGGCGGCTGGGCAGCGGCCGGCAGTGGCTGCCCTGGATCTCGATGGTCGACTGGCTGGACGCCGCCGCGTTCCTGCTGGCCCGGGAGAACGTCGCCGGCGCGGTCAACCTGGTCGGCCCGAACCCGGTGACCAACGCCGAGTTCACCAGGGAACTGGCCCGGCAGCTGCACCGCCCGGCGATCATTCCGATCCCGGCGCTGGCGCTGAAGGTGGCCCTCGGCGGCTTCGCCCACGAGGCGCTGACCAGCACCCGGGTGCTGCCCGGGGTGCTGAACCGGGCCGGCTTCCCGTGGCGCCACCCGGACCTGGCCGGCGCGCTGCACGCCGCCCTGACCGAGTGAGGCCCGGGCCCTGGGTGTTTGCAGGGGCCCCTTGTTAACAGACGTCTGTTAACAAGGGGCCCCTGCTCTACCGGAAGCGTTAATAGGGGGCCCCTGCTTACATCCTCAGCAACCGATGACCCAGTAGCTGGGCCCGGTCTGCTTGAGGGTGGTCGTGTAGAAGGTGTTGTAGAGGCCCATCCGCTGGTTGCTGCCCAGCGCGTAGGCGTACCCGCCGGACTGGTAGGCGCGCCCGGCGGTCACATGGGCGTAGTTGCTGGCCGTGACGCAGGTCGGCGACGCCGTCGGGGACGGGCTCGGCGTCGGGGATGCGGTCGCCGTCGGGGTCGGGGTGGGCGACGCGCCGCCGCCCAGGCCGAAGAAGAGCGCGTCCCGGTACGTCGAGCAGATGGCGTCCAGGAAGTACGCGGCCACGTTGCCGCACTGGTCGGCGCCGGTGCCCGGGTCGACGGGCGTGCCGTGGCCCATCCCGGAGACCCGGTAGAGCCGGACGGCGTCGTTGCCGTAGACCTCCAGGCTGGTGCCGCCGGGCAGGGATGCGGTGCTGGTCGGGGTCTGCGGGACGCCGAGCACGTTGGTCCACTGGTCGCGGGACTCGACGGCGTTGGCCGGGGCCACCGTGGTGTCCGAGGTGCCGTGCCAGATCGCCACCCGGGGCCGCGGCCCGGCGTAGCCGGGGTACGCGCCCCGCACCAGGTCACCCCAGGCGGTCGGGCTCTTGTCCACCCCGGGGTTCATGCAGGAGTACGCGCTGGTGGTGCTGGTCGCGCAGCGGTACGGAAGGCCGGCGATGACCGAGCCGGCGGCGAAGACGTCCGGGTAGGTGGCCAGCATGACCGCGCTCATCGCCGCGCCGGCCGAGAGCCCGCTGACGAAGACCCGGGCCGGGTCGACGGCGTAGGTGCTCTTCGCGTAGTCGACCATCTGCTTGATCGACAGGGCCTCGCCCTGCCCCCGGGCGGTGTCGCCGGTCTCGAACCAGTTGAAGCAGGAGCTGGAGTTGTTGGACGTGGCCTGCTGGGGCACGACCAGCGCGAACTTCCACTGGTCGGCGTACTTCTGCCAGCCGGAGTTGGTGAAGTAGCCCGAGGCGTTCTGGGTGCAGCCGTGCAGCAGCACCACCGCCGGCGCGTTGGCCGGCAGGCCGTCCGGTCGGTAGGCGTACATGCTCAGGTTGCCGGGGTTGGAGCCGAAGCCGGTGACCTGGGTGAGCGTGGCGGCCTGGGCGGGCGCGGCGACGGCGACGACGGTGGCGGCGGCGAGCGCGGCCCCGGCGACCGCCCCGGCGAGTCTGGCGAGGATGGATGAGCGGCGGCGCACGGCGACCTCCCGATGAGGGTTGTGAACTGGGTCACTCCCGAGTTGCCGCGACGTTACGTCCGTGTTTCCGACCGGCGACATGGGCCGCGCTCACACATTCGCTCCTGCCGATGTGTCGGGCGGGTGGGCTTTCGTGTCTGCCCGGCGTGCCCCGTTCGGGTTGGTAACGTCCGCTGCGTGCCGAGTTCACCGTCCCTGGTCGACGGCCCCGCCCCCGCCGCGCCGGTCGCCCGCCGGGACCGCCGGGTCGACCTGGTGGTGGCGGTCGCCGCGGTGGCGCTGGCGTTCTGGGTGACCAGCGGGCTGTGGCGGGACCCGAACGGCCGGGCGATCACCGTCAACTCCAGCGACCAGGCGCTCTTCGAGTGGCTGCTGGCCTTCGGCGGGCACGCGCTCACCCACGGCGAGAACCCGTTCTTCACCCAGCTGATCAACGTCCCCGACGGGGTCAACCTCGCCGTCAACACCTCGATCACCGTCTACGCCGCGGTCTTCGCCCCGCTGACGTACCTGGTCGGGCCGCCGGCCACCTTCCTGGTGGTGCTCACGCTCAATCTCGCCGCCACCGGGCTGGCCTGGTACTGGCTGCTCAGCCGGCACCTGGTCGGCAGCCGACTCGCCGCCGGGGTGGGCGCGCTGTTCATCGCGTACTCCCCCGGGATGGTGTCGCACGCCAACGCCCACCTGAACTGGACCGCCGGCTGGCTGGCGCCGCTGCTGGCGTGGGCGCTGTTCGCGCTGGGCCGACCGGGGAACTGGGCGCGCGGCGGGGTGCTGCTCGGGGTGCTGGTGGCGGTGGCCTTCTCCATCGCCGCCGAGGGGCTCTTCTTCACCGCCCTGGCACTGGCCCTCTTCCTCGCCGTCTGGTCGGCGCACCCGGCCCGCCGGGCGCAGGCCCGGGCCGCGCTGCCGCACTTCCTGCGCGGGCTCGGGGTGACCGCGCTGGTGGCCGGGGCGCTGCTGGCGTACCCGCTGTGGCTGCACTTCGCCGGGCCGCAGCGGTTCCACGGCACCGGCTTCGACCCGATGATCCACTCGGAGGACATCGCGGCGTTCGGGGCGTACCCGCAGCGGTCGCTGGCCGGCGCGGCCGGACTGGGCACCGCGCTGGCCCCGAACCCGACCGAGGAGAACTCCTTCTTCGGGGTGCCGCTGCTGCTGCTCGCCGTGGCCTGCTTCGCGCTGCTGTGGCGGCGGGCCGCCCAGGCCCGCCGGGCCACCCTGGCCGCGCTGGGCGTCACCGCACTGGTCTTCGGGGTGCTGTCGTTGGGCCCGGAGGCGAGGTGGGACGGCCGGCGCACCGGGCAACTGCTGCCGTTCGGCGTGCTGGACAACCTGCCGGTGGTCAACGCGGCGCTCCCCTCCCGGCTGGCCCTGGTGGTCGCGCCGGTGATCGGGCTGCTGCTGGCGTACGCGATCGACAGCCTGCGCGCCGATCCGCCGCGCGCCCGGGCGGCCGGCCCGGCGTGGCTGGCCGGCTTCGCGGTGGCGCTGCTGCCGCTGCTGCCGGTCCCGCTGGCCACCAGCGCCCGCGAGCCGGTCCCGGCGTTCATCACAGCCGGCACCTGGAAGCGGCACGTCCCGCCCGACGGGGTGCTCACCCCGCTGCCGCTGACCCTCGACGTCACCCCCGACGGCCAGCGCTGGCAGGCGTACGCCCTGGCCCACCGGCAGGGCGAGTTCCGCATCCCGGCGGGCTTCTTCCTCGGCCCCGGCGGCCCGGACGGCCGGGGTCGGATCGGACCGCCGCCGCGCACCTTCGACACCCTGATGGACCAGGCCGGCCGGACCGGGCTGGTGCCGATCATCACCGACGGCAGCGTCCGGCTCTGCCGCGCCGACCTGCGCTACTGGGGGGTGACCGCGGTGGTGCTGGCCGACCGGGTGCACGGCGCGAAGTACGACCTCGACGAGGACGCTCTGCGCCGCACCGCCACCGCGATCCTCGGCCCGCCGCGACGGGTCGACGACGTCTGGCTCTGGACCGTGCCGGGTGACTGACGCAACGTCGCTCACCCCAGGTGACCGGCGGGTACGGGTCTAGGCTGGGCAGGTGAGCACGACGACTTCCGGCCTGAGCGCCGTCCGCGTGGGTGAGCTCGACTACCTGGCCGCCTGGGACGAGCAGCGCCGGCTGCACGAGGCGGTGGTGGCGGGCGAGCGGGGCGACACCGTGCTGCTGCTGGAGCACCCGAGCGTCTACACCGCCGGCAAGCGCACCGAGCCGTGGGACCGCCCGATGGACGGCACCCCGGTGGTCGACGTCGACCGCGGCGGCAAGATCACCTGGCACGGACCGGGGCAGCTGGTCGGCTACCCCATCGTCAGGCTGCCCGACCCGGTCGACGTGGTCGCCTACGTACGCCGCACCGAGCAGTTGCTGATCGACGTCTGCGCCGAGTTCGGGCTGGCCACCGGCCGCATCGAGGGGCGCAGCGGGGTCTGGGTGCCCGAGGACGACCGGGGGCCGGCCCGCAAGGTGGCCGCCATCGGCATCCGGGTCGCCCGCGGGGTGACCCTGCACGGCTTCTCGATCAACTGTGACTGCGACCTGACGTACTTCGACCGGATCGTCCCGTGCGGCATCCGCGACGCCGGGGTCACCTCGCTCACCGCCGAGCTGGGCCGCCCGGTCAGCGTCGCCGACGTGCTGCCGGTGGTGGAGCGGCACCTCGCCACGCTCGTCGCGGCCTGACGGAATCTCCTCCGCCCGTGGTGTCCCGCGGGGCACCGGGCCGATCGTCCCTATGGTGAGAGGCCAGGCGACCACGCCGGCCGCGACCGCAGGAGACGAACCATGCCCATGTACGCCGCCCTCATCTACAGCGCCGACGTCGACTGGACCCGGCCGGAGTACGCCGAGGAGATGAAGGAGTACAACGAGTTCGGGGCCGCCGCCGCGGCGGTCATCCGGGGCGGCAACGCCCTGTACCAGACGTCAACCGCCACGACCGTCCGCGTCAGCGGCGGCAAGGGCGGCGACATCCTCACCACCGACGGCCCGTACGCCGAGACCAAGGAGGCCCTGACGGGCTTCTACCTGCTGGAGTGCGCGGACCTGGACGAGGCCGTCAAGGTCGCCGCGACCATCCCGGCGGCCTGGGCCGGCGCGGTGGAGGTCCGGCCGGTCATCGAGTTCTGACGTGCCGTCCGTGCTGCCCGGTGACGCGGCGGTGGCGCGCGTGGTCCGCGACGAGCGGGCCCGCATCCTCGCCACGCTGGTCCGCGTCACCGGCAGCCTGGACCTGGCCGAGGACGCCACCCAGGACGCGGCGCTCCGCGCGCTGGAGTGCTGGCCGCGCGACGGCGTACCGGACAATCCGCGGGCCTGGCTGCTGGTGGTGGCCCGGCGGCGGGCGGTGGACCTGATCCGCCGGGAGGCGAACCGGGCGGTCAAGGAGGCGGCGGCGGTGGTCCTGTTCGACCCCGAGCCCGAGCCGCCCGCGACGGTCCGCGACGACCTGCTGCGGCTGGTCTTCACCTGCTGCCACCCCGCGCTCTCCCTGGACGCGCAGGTGGCCCTGGCGCTGCGGACCCTCGGCGGGCTGAGCACCGCCGAGGCCGCCCGGGCGCTGCTGCTGCCCGAGGCGACCCTGGCCAAGCGGCTCACCCGGGCCAAGCAGAAGATCACCCGGGCCCGGATCCCCTACCGCGTGCCGGAGGCCGAGGAGTTGCCCGATCGGCTCACCGGCGTCGCGACCACGGTCTACCTGATCTTCAACGAGGGGTACGCGGCCGGCGCGGGCGAGGACCTGGTCCGGGTCGCGCTCGCCGACGAGGCGCTGCGCCTGGCCCGGCTGCTCGTCGAGTTGATGCCGGACGAGCCGACCGTGCTCGGGCTGCTCGCCCTGCTGCTGCTCCAGGACTCCCGGCGGGCGGCCCGCACCGGCCCGGACGGCCGGCTGCTGCTCCTCGCCGAGCAGGACCGGTCACGCTGGGACCGGGCCGCGATCGTCGCCGGGGTGGAGCTGGTCGGGCGGGCCCTGCGCCGCACCCCGGACCACCCCGACCGGTACGTCGTCCAGGCCGCGATCGCCGCCTGCCACGCCCTCGCCCCGGCATACGACCGGACCCCGTGGGACGCGGTGGTCTCCTGGTACGACGTGCTGCTGACCGTGCACGACACGCCGGTGGTCCGGCTGAACCGGGCGGCGGCGGTGGCCGAACGGGACGGGCCCGGGGCCGGGCTGGCCCTGGTCGACGCCGTGGCCGGGCTCACCGGCTACCCGTGGTGGCACGCCACCCGGGCCGAGCTGCTGCGCCGCCTGGACCGGCCGGCGGAGGCGGCGGACGCGTACGACCGGGCGCTGGCCCTGGAGCTGAGCGGACCGCAGGCCGCGCACCTGCGCCGCCGCCGGGCCGGCCTGCCCGCGTAACCTGCTGGGGGTGCGCATCGACCTGGTCACCCTCGTGGTCGCCGACTACGACCCCGCGATCGACTTCTTCACCGAGGTGCTCGGCTTCGAACTGGTCGAGGACAAGCCCTCGCAGACCAACGACGGCCGCCCCAAGCGCTGGGTGGTGGTCCGTCCGCCGGGCGGGGGCACCGGCCTGCTGCTGGCCCGCGCCGACGGTGAGCGGCAGCAGGGCGCGGTGGGCGACCAGACCCACGGCCGGGTCGGCTTCTTCCTCCAGGTCGACGACTTCGACGCCACCTACCGCCGGATGGTCGAGGCGAGGGTCGAGTTCGTGAAGCCGCCGCGCACCGAGCCGTACGGCCGGGTGGCCGTCTTCCGGGACCTCGCCGGCAACCCGTGGGACCTGCTCGGCCCCGCCTGAACCCGCTCGCCCCCCTCAACCGGGAAGGACCCCCTGATGACCGACGTGATGTCACCGCAGCGGCAGATCGCCGAGGAGCTGCACGTGTCGCCGACCTTCGACGCGGCGCGGGAGATCGAGCGGCGGGTGGTCTTCCTCGCCGACCGGCTGGTCGACACCGGGCTGCGGACCCTGGTCCTCGGGATCAGCGGCGGCGTTGACTCGACCACCGCCGGCCGGCTCTGCCAACTGGCGGTGGAACGCGCCCGCGACGCCGGCCACAGATGCGAGTTCGTGGCCATGCGGCTGCCGTACGGGGTGCAGGCCGACGAGCACCACGCCCGGGCGGCGCTGGACTTCATCAAGCCCGACCGGGTGCTCACCGTCGACGTCCGGCCGGCCAGCGACGCCGCCCTGGACGCGCTGCTGGCCGCCGGGCTGACCTTCCGCGACGCCGCCCAGCAGGACTTCGTGCACGGCAACGTCAAGGCCCGCCAGCGGATGATCGCCCAGTACGCGGTGGCCGGGGCGAGCGCCGGGCTGGTCGTCGGCACCGACCACGCGGCCGAGGCGGTGACCGGTTTCTTCACCAAGCACGGCGACGGGGCGGCGGACGTCGTACCGCTGACCGGGCTGACCAAGCGGCGGGTCCGGGCGGTCGCCGCCGAGCTGGGCGCCCCGGCCGAGCTGGTCGGCAAGGCGCCGACGGCCGACCTGGAGAGCCTGGCCCCGGGCAGGCTCGACGAGGACGCCCTCGGGCTGACCTACGAGCAGATCGACGACTACCTGGAGGGCCGGCCGGTGCCCGCGGAGGTGGAGGCGGCGCTGGTGGCCCGCTACCGCGCCACCGACCACAAGCGCCAGCTCCCCATCGCCCCCGCCTGAGGCGCAAGGAGGGGCCCCTTGTTAACGCCTCCGGTATAGCAGGGGCCCCTTCTTAACAGGCGGTCAGGGCGTGAGCCGGTGCAGGTCGCGCGGGAAGGCGGTCACCTCGCGGACGTTCGCCGCGCCGGTCAGCCGGGCGACGAAGCGTTCCAGGCCGATCGCGAAACCGCCGTGCGGCGGCATCCCGTGCCGGAACGCGTCCAGGTAGCCGGCGTACGGCTCGACCGGCTCGCCCCGCGCGGCCAGCGCCGCCAGGTAGTCGGCGTGCCGGTGCAGCCGCTGCCCGCCGGTGACCAGCTCCAGGCCGCGGAACAACAGGTCGAACCCGTTCGAGTACGCCGGCCGAGCCGGGTCCGGATGGGTGTAGAACGGCCGCTTCGCCATCGGGTAGCCAGTGACGAAGAGGAACTCCGACCCGTGCTCGCGCCGCGCCCACTCCCCCAGCGCCCGCTCGTGCGCCGGGGCCAGGTCCGGCTCGTCGGCCGGCGCCCCGGCGATCTCCAACGCCTCGGTGAAGTGCACCGCGGGGATCTCCGCCGGCACCTCGGGCGCCTCGACCGCGAGGGTGGCCAGCGCGCCGCCGGCCCGCTCCCGGACCGCGTCGAGCATCCCGGCCAGTGTGTCCCGCAGCACCACCATCACGTCCCGATGGTCGGCGACGAAGCCCAGCTCCACGTCGAGCGAGGTGTACTGCGCCAGGTGCCGGGCGGTGTCGTGCGGCTCGGCCCGGAACACCGGCCCCACCTCGTACACCCGCTCGAAGACGCCCACCATGAGCTGCTTGTAGAACTGCGGCGACTGCGCCAGGTACGCGGGCCGGCCGAACCAGTCCAGCGCGAAGACGTTCGCCCCGCTCTCGGTGGACGAGGCGACCACCTTCGGGGTGTGGATCTCGGTGTGGCCGCGGGCGTCCAGCGTGGCCCGGAAACCGGCCACCGCCGCCGCCGAGATCCGCAGCGACGCCGACCGGGTCGGGTGCCGCAGCGCCGTCGGCGCGTGGTCGAGCTGGGTGGACAGGCCGGCGGCGAGCACTGGCCGGTACAGGTCGAACGGCGGCGGCACGGCGGCGTCACCGAGCGGACGTACCGTCGGGTCGGTCAGCTCGACCCCGGCGGGCGCGGTCTCGTTCGTGACGACCGTGCCGACGACCTCGACGACGGTCTCCTCGGTGAGCGCCTCGACCTGCGCGCGCACGGCGGGCGCGGCGACCACCACCTGGGTGAGACCGGTGGCGTCCCGGACGATCAGGAAGGCCACCGACTTGAGCAGCCGGCGGCGGTGCACCCAGCCGGCGACCCGCACGGTCGCGCCGACGTGGGCGGGGAGCTGGGCGGAGAGGATGCGTTGCATGGCGGTTACCTCCTCGTTCGATCGCAACGCGATCCCGGGAGGTGTGGGCGAGCGGGTCCTCGCGGTGCCACCACACCTTCGCCCCCGGTTTCCCGGGAGCCTCGTTGGTCGCCTTTTCACCGGGGCCAGCCGGGCGGGTTCTACTGGGCTGAGGTGTTAAGAGGGGGCCCTTCCTATACCGGAAGTGTTAAGAGGGGGCCCTTCCTTGCACGTCAGCTGTTCTTCCCGCGGCTCGGGAGGGTCTTCGCGCCCCGGCGCCGGACCGCCTCCCAGCACCTCGGCGGCTCTCTGCACCGGCGGGTCGGAGCGGTACTCGTCTCCGTCACAGCCGTGCCGGCACGCTAGCACCGCCGCCCCGGCGCTGTAACGGGGATTTCGGGGTGCTGGTGTCCGGTGTCACAAGGTCTGTGGCGTGACGCCGGTCGCCCGACGTTCATCGACGGCCCTCGTCCGGCGTAGGCTCGGTTTTGTGACGATCGAGCACTCCGCGCCGACGACGACGCCGCAGGCCACTCGTACCGCGACGGCCGCCCCCGAGGGGCGACGGCTGCTGCGGATCGAGGCCCGCAACGCCGAGACGCCGATCGAGCGCAAGCCGCCGTGGATCAAGGTCAAGGCCAAGATGGGCCCGGAGTACACCCAGTTGCGCGGGCTGGTCTCGCGCGAGGGGCTGCACACCGTGTGCCAGGAGGCCGGCTGTCCCAACATCTACGAGTGTTGGGAGGACCGGGAGGCCACCTTCCTCATCGGCGGCGACCAGTGCACCCGGCGCTGCGACTTCTGCCAGATCGACACCGGCAAGCCGGCCGAGTTCGACGCCGACGAGCCGCGCCGGGTCGCCGAGTCGGTGGTCTCGATGGGGCTGCGCTACGCCACCATCACCGGTGTCGCCCGCGACGACCTGCCCGACGGCGGCGCCTGGCTCTATGCCGAGACGGTCCGGCAGATCCACGCCCTCCAGCCGGGCTGCGGCGTCGAGCTGCTGATCCCCGACTTCAACGCGGTCCCGGAGCAGCTGGCCGAGGTGTTCGGCTCCCGCCCCGAGGTGCTCGCGCACAACGTCGAGACGGTGCCGCGGATCTTCAAGCGGATCCGGCCGGCGTTCCGCTACGAGCGTTCGCTGGACGTGATCCGGCAGGCCCGCGCCGACGGGCTGGTCACCAAGAGCAACCTGATCCTCGGCATGGGCGAGGAGCGGGCCGAGGTCTCCCAGGCGCTGCGCGACCTGCACTCCGCCGGCTGCGAGCTGATCACCATCACGCAGTACCTGCGCCCCTCCCCCCGGCACCACCCGGTGACCCGCTGGGTCAAGCCGGAGGAGTTCGTCGAGCTGCGCGAGGAGGCCGAGGAGATCGGCTTCGCCGGGGTGATGAGCGGCCCGCTGGTGCGCTCGTCGTACCGGGCCGGCCGGCTCTACCGGCAGGCCCTGGAGGCCCGCGGCGTGTCGGCCACCGTCTCCTGACCCCGGCGACCGTCGTCGTTCGACGGGACAACGGCCCGACCCGCCGGCTGCTAACGTGCCCGCCGCACGTCCCGACAGGGCGTCGGGAACGGACACGGGAGGGCCCATGGGCATCCGCAACTCAACGATCGTCGCGCTGACCGGTCTCGCCACGGTGGCGGGGCTGGCGATCACCCCCTCGCCCGCGATGGCGTACGGCGGCGGCTGCACCGACTACAGCCGCAACGGCTGGAACGTGGGTGTCTGCAGCTCGGACAACGGCATCCGGGTGTACGGCGACATCTACGTCAACACCCGCGGCAGCCTCGGCGGCAGGTGCTCCATCGTCATGGGGCTGTTCAAGAGCGGCGGCAGCCTGGTGGCGTCGCGGACCGACGGGTGTTACTCCGGGCACCACTCGCCGATCAGCGCCCCGATGAGCGGCGGCTGCTACTACAACAGCTTCTCGGTGAACGTCGACGGCTACCTCCGGGACAACGGGACCAGCCCCAGCAGCTGCAAGTGAGCGACGGCCGCTAGTTCGCGGCACCGATCGGCCGTGCCATCGATCCCACCCGGCCCGAGGCGGGTTCCCCCTCCGGCGGGACGTGGCACGGCCGGCCGGTCAGCCGGAGCGGACGCCGGCCCGAGGACGGCGTACCGTGCAGGACCGCCCGCTTCCACCGCGCAAGCAGGCGGCCCCGGATCCGAACGGACGGTTCGGGCTACGGCGTGGTGTCGCCCGGCCGACGGCTGATGTCACCCGCCTCGTCGTCGTTGTCGCCGTACCACACGTTGGTGCACTGAAGAGCACCCGAGTGACGGAGGCAGACCCGGACGTAGTGGTGCGCCCCGTCAATTCTCTTCGACGTCAGCTTGCCACTGCTGGTAGCCGTTTTCTCGCAGTAGTCCCACGTGCCCAGCGCCTGGATCTGCGCGGTGGTCTTGAAGTAGTGGTCTGCGGTTCCGCTCACCCGGAAGACCGAGCGGTCGATGGACACCACGTCCCCGGTGCTGGCACCGTCGACGGTCGCGACCACCGAAGCGTTGGCGACATTGGTGTATAGGTGCACCGTCTTACCGTGCAGGGTCGCCGGGTACCGCGTGTCGCCGGTCGAGCCGCTCCTGTTGACCTCTGAATCTCCCAAGGCGTTGTAGTTGCCCAGGAAGCAGGCATTCGCCGCCTCAGCTCCCGTGGGCGTCCCCGCCTGCACCACTGCGACCCCCGACACCGTCAGGAGGGAGGCAGCAGCGGCTCTTGCGACCGGAGCCAACCACTTCTTGCCGTGAATCCCCGAAATACTACGATTATTTTCCATATATAAATACTTTATGGCAAACGTCGATGAGTCAAGGTCGAACCGTCATCCCCGTTCAGCGGGACGGGTCTCAGGAACTATGCGACGAGGAGCTGCCGGACAGCAGGCCGAGCCGGTGGGCCAGCGCCGCGGCCTGCACCCGATTGCTGACGTCCAGCTTCGCGATGATCCGGGAGACGTGCACGCTGGCCGTCTTCGGTGAGATGAACAGCTGCTCGGCGATCCGGCTGTTGCTGTGCCCCTCGGCGACCAGCCGCAGCACCTCCCGCTCCCGCGAGGTGAGCAGGTCCGGCCCCGGGGTGCCCCCGCCGCGCAGCCCGACCCGCCGGGCCAGGGTGGCGACCTGCTCGGCCAGCGGCGTGGCGCCCAGGTCGCGGGCCAGCGCCGCCGCCTCGCGGACCGCGTCCGGGACCAGGTCCCGTTCACCTGCCGAGGCGGCCGCCTCGGCCAGCTCCAGCAGCGCCCGGCCCAGCGGGTAGGGCTGGCCGTCGACCCGCCACGCGGCCACCGCCGCCCGCCACGCCGGCAGCGCGGTCGGCGCCGGGGCGAGCAGGGCGGCCACGGTGGCGGCGTGCGCGCGTTCGGCCGGGTACCGGGCGGGCAGCCCGGCGGCCAGCGCGCCGACGAAGGCGGCCAGCTCCGGCACGGCGTACCGGGCGGCGGTCCGGGCCGCCGCGGTGAGCACCGGCCAGCCCTCCCGGGGCTGCTCGGGCAGGCACTCGTCGGCCAGCGCCGCATGCGCCGCCGCGACCGCCTCGGTCCGGTCGTCGGCCGCCAACGCCGCGGAGATCCGCAGCTCGTGCAGGGGCAGTCGGTGGTTCGCCCACAGGTACGGCCGGGCCAGGAAACCCAGCGCCCGGCCCACCATCTCACCGGCGGCGGCATCGCCCCGGGCCAGTCGCAGCCCGGCGCGCAGTTGCAGCCAGTGCAGGCCGGAGACGCCCGGCGGGTCGGTCCGCGCCGCCTCCGCGCAGGCCGCCTCCGCCTCGTCCCACCGGCCCAATGCGATCAGCGCCTCGGCCTGGTTGGAGAGCAGGTACGCCCCGCCGGAGCGGCTGATCCCGACCCGGCGCGCCTCGGTCACCCCCTCGCCGGCGGCGTCCGCCGACTCGGCGTACCGGCCCAGCTCGAAGAGCACGTCGGAGAGGTAAACCAGCGCGCTGACCAGCGCCGGCACGTTCCCGGCGGCCCGGGCCAGCGCCTCGGCCCGACGCAGGTCGGCCAGGCCGCGGTCGGAGTCCCGACCGAGCCGGCAGAGCATCGCGATCCGGGTGGGCAGCAGCGTGACGTCCTCGCCGAGCGCCGCCGCACCGGCCATCGCCTCGTCGGCCACCGTGACGGCCTGCTCGGGATCCACCTTCGACAGGTGCGCGGCGAGGTCGGCGAGCAGCCGGAACCGCTGCGGCCCGTCCGGCACCCCGGCCGCCAGCCGGTACGCCTCCCGCAGCTCGGCCGCGCCGTCGCTCTTGCCGAGCAGGGCCAGCAGCCAGCCCCGCCAGTCCAGCAGGCGGGCGGCGCGCAGCGGCTCGGCGTCCCGGTCGACCTCGGCCAGCGCGGCCCGGGTGAGGGTGAGCGCCCGGCCGTAGTCCCCGGCCGTGGTGGCCGCGCCGAGGGTCTCCTCCAGCACCGCCAGGTGATCCATGCCGAGCCGGTCCGCCGCGTCGGGCACCTGCTCCCAGAGCTCCAGCACCCGCTCCAACAACCGGCTCTGCTCCGCGTACGCGTACCGGTCGGCCGCCGCGGCCGCCGCCGCGCGGGCGCTGACCAGGGCCCGCGGGTGGTCGTGCGCGGCGTTCCAGTGGTGGGCGATCTCGGCCGGGGCCCGGCCGGCCGGCACCAGGTGCGGCTGCGCCTCGATGGCGGCGGCGTACCGGGCGTGCAGCCGGGTGTGCTCGCCGGGGAGCAGCTCGTCGTGCACGGCCTCCCGGACCAGGGCGTGCCGGAACTCGTAGTCCCCGTCCGGGTCGGCGACGACCAGCTGCGCGGCGACGGCGGCGCGCAACGCGTCCTCCAGCTCGGCCTCGGGCAGGCCGGCGACCTCAGCGAGGAGCTGGTGGGCGAAGCGGCTGCCCCCGGCGGCGGCGATCCGCAGCACCCGCTGCGCCGGCTCGGGAAGCCGGTCGACCCGGGCCAGCAGCAGGTCGCGCAGGGTGTCCGGCAGGGTGGCGCAGCCGACCGGGGAGCCGGCGGCGGCCAACTCCTCGATGAAGAACGGGTTGCCCTGGGTGCGGCCGTGCACCTCGTCGACGGCCCGGGCGGTCGGCTCGGCGCCCAGCAGGTCGGCCAGGACGGCGGCGGTGCCGTCCCGGTCCAGCCGGCCCAGTTCGACCCGCTCGACGCCCCGGACCCGGTCCAGCTCGGCGAGGAAGGGCCGCAGCGGGTGCCCCCGGTACAGCTCGTCGGTGCGGTAGGAGCAGACCAGCAGCAGCCGGCCCGGCCGGGCGGCGCGGACCAGGAAGCCGATCAGGTCGCGGGTGGACCGGTCGGCCCAGTGCAGGTCCTCGATCACCAGCACCAGCGGGCGGTCCTCGGCGAGCCGGTGGAACAGCCCGGCGACCAGGTCGAACAGGTAGCCGCGGGGCGCGTCGGAGTCGGCCGGGCCGCCGGGCACGGCGACGGCGAACGGCCCCCGGGCCAGCTCGGGCAGGAGGCGGGCGAACTCCGGCTCGTACCCGTCGAGGACCCCCGGGCCGTCCTGGCGCAGCACCTCGCGCAGCGCGGCGGCGAACGGCGCGAAGGGCAGCCCGGCCTCGCCCAGCTCCAGGCAGTGGCCGACCAGCAGCCGGGCGCCGCCGGCGACGGCCAGCAGCCCGAACTCGTCGAGCAGCCTGGTCTTGCCGACGCCGGCCTCGCCGCCGACCAGGACGGTGGTCGGCTCCCCGGCGCGGGCCCGGCCCAGCGCGTCACGCAGGACGCGCAGCTCGCGTCGGCGGCCGACGAGGAGGGTGCTGGCGGCGCGTACGGTCACGGCACCGAGCATGCCACGCCCCTGGCCGGCGCCGACCCGGCCGACCGGCCGGTCCCGGACCGACCCGTCGGCGTCGGCCGCCGGCCCGGCCGCCCCCGTGGCGGCCGGGCCGACGACGACCGGCGCGGTCACCGGCGGGCGTCGGTGCCGCGGGCGGCGTGCTGCCGCCGGCCGAGCCAACCGCGCGGGTGGCGGCGGGGCAGCGCCCGGGCCAGCCGGTCGGTGGCCGCGTCGGCCTGGAGCTCACTGGCGTGGGTACGGTGGATGGTGAGCATGAGGTCCGCGTCGTTGCCGAACATTCCGGTTCTCCTGTCGTGCGGTGTGCCGTTTCGCTGTCGACACCTACGTTCCGCCTGAAGGTGCCCCGGGGGCATGGGTGCGCCGCCTCATCTTGGCCCGCCGACCCTCCTTACCCACGGGCCTGCGGGGGGCGGTGGCGACGTAAGGTACTCAGCCGCCGCGAGAGCCGGCCGCGGATCAACGCCGGGCGGGGCGACCACTAGACTCTGCGGCATGGCAAAGCCCCAGGAGAAGGTCTCGTTCGGCCAGCGGCTGAAGCAGATCGGGATGGTGTTCCGGTTCACCGCCAAGCAGGACAGGTGGTTCGCCCCGCTGACCGCCGCGGCGGTGCTGCTCCCGCTCGCGCTCACCGTGGTCGCGGTGGTCCTGTGGGGCTGGCTCTGGCTGCCGATCGGCATCCTGATCACCCTGCTCGCCGTGCTGATCGTGCTGAACCTGCGGTCCAACAAGGCGATGATGAACGCCGCCGAGGGCCAGCCGGGCGCGGCGGCGCAGATCATGGAGAGCATGCGCGGCGACTGGCGGGTCACCCCGGCGGTCAGCTCCACCACCCAGATGGACATGGTCCACCTGGTGCTGGGCCGCCCCGGCGTGATCCTGCTGGCCGAGGGGAACCCGCAGCGGGTGCGCGGCCTGCTCGGGCAGGAGAAGCGGCGGCTGTCCAAGGTCATCGGCAGCGCCCCGCTGCACGACTACGTGATCGGCCAGGGCGAGGGTGAGCTGCCCATCCGCAAGCTGCGGATGACGCTGATGCGGCTGCCCCGCACGCTGGCCCCGAAGGACGTCAACGCCCTCGACAAGCGCCTCAAGGCGCTCACCGCCCGCCCGCAGATGCCCAAGGGCGCGATCCCGAAGAACATGCGGCCGCCGGGCGGCGCGTTCCGCCAGTCGCGGGGCCGCTGACCCCGATCGACGTACGCGAGGAGCCGGGCCCGTCCGACGACGGGCCCGGCTCTTTCCGTCTCCGGGTAAACCCGCCCCGGCCCGCCGTCGTCTGTAACCGGTGATGAGCACCCACGACGAAGCGGACTCGTTCGACGAGTTCGTCCGTAGCCGCTCCACCGCCCTGCTGCGGTCGGCGTACCTGCTGACCACCGACCGGCACGCCGCGGAGGACCTGCTCCAGGACGTCCTGGAGCGGCTGTACGCGAAGTGGCAGCGGGCCCGCTCGGCGCCGGACACGTACGCCCGGAAGATCCTGGTCAACCGCGCGGTCGACAGGTGGCGGTTCCGCGGCCGCCGGCCCGAGACGCCGCTGGGCGAGCGGACGGGTACACCGGCGCTCGACCACGCCGACCACGTGGTGGTCCGGCAGACCGTGCTGGCGGCGCTGCGTACCCTGCCGCCCCGGCAGCGGGCGGCCGTGGTGCTGCGCTACCTCGACGACCTCTCCGAGGCCGAGACCGCCCAGATCATGGGCTGCTCGGTCGGCGCGGTGAAGAGCCACACCGCGCGGGGCCTGACCCGGCTGCGGGAACAGGCCCAGCTCGGTCCGGCCGACCCGCCGGTGCTCATCTCCCCCACCGCCGAACCGACCCGGAGGACGCGATGACGAGCGACCTGGACCTCGACCCGGTACGCCGGGCCCTGACCATCACCGCCGACGGGGTGCGGCCACCCGCCGACCTGACGGACCGGGTCCGGCGCGGTGGCCGCCGCCGGGTGCGCCGCCGCCGGGCGGCCCTGGCCGGCACACTCGCGGTGCTGCTGGCCGGCGGCACGGCGGGGGTCGTGCAGCTGGCCCGGCCGCCCGCGTCGGCGCAGTTGGGCGGAGTGGCGGAACTGCTGCTGGACCAGCCGACCCGGGGCGACCTGGCCGACGACCGCCGCTGGCTGTCGACGGTGCTCGCCACCTACCGGCGGACCCGCGACGACAGCCCGCTGCGCGGCCTGGGGCTGACCCGACGGCCCGCCGGTGAACCCCACGTGACCTGGGCGGGCAGCACCCCGGCCGGCCCGGCGGCGGCGGTGGTGCAGCGGATGTGGACCGACCGGCACCAGCCGTCGGTGTTCATCTGGTTCGCCGGCACCGACCCGGCCGGTCGGGTGGAGCCGGTCGGCGCGGACATCCTGGCCGCGCCGGGCCGACCGGCCGGCTGGGGAAGCCGGGCCTTCCTGACCGGGGTCGACCGGTCGACGCTGGTGGTGCTCGACGTCGGCGGCGACGTGCAGTGGTCCGCGCGGCGGACCTACCGCGCCGACCGGGTCGTCCGCACCGACTGGCGACCGGTCACGTTCACCGACGGGGCCGCCGTGGTCCGGGTGCCCCCGCAGCGCGACCGGTACGCCGTGGCGGTCCGCGACGGGGCCGGGGCGTACCTGAGCCTCGGGAACCTCACCGACCCCACGGTGATCCCGGACGATCCCGGCCTCGGGTGGCGCACTCCGGCGGGCGGCGGTTGGCCGGCGGATCGACCGGCCCGCTTCCCGCTCGCTCCGCGCGGCGCCCTGTCCCTGGACACCGTGTTGATGTTCCTCGGCAAGGGCGACGCCGGCCAGCACGAGCCGGCCGGTGGGGCGACGGGGCGCGACTGGACGGCGTACGGCCGGACCGGGCGGGGCGAGTTGTTCGTGGCCGCCGACGTGCGCTTCGGCGGCGACCCCACCCGCACGGTGGTCTACATCCAGCCGCTCACCTCGACCGACCCGAGGTTCGGACCCGTCGTCACCGTGTACGGCGACGAGGTGGACCGGACGGCGCCGCTACCGGTCGCGGTCCGGCTGCCCGACGGGCGGGGCTGGCTGGTGGCCCGGAAGGACGCGACGCTGAGCTATCTGGACCACGACGGGCGCTGGCACCCCGCCGGCCGGAACGCCGCCCTGCTGCCCTCCACCGCCACCCGCGTCCGCGTCGACACCACGGAGGTCGCCCTCTAGCTCCGGCGGGCGGGGCGGGGGGCGTCGGTGACGACCGAGCCGGTGAGGCGGTCGTGCAGGCCACGGCGGTGCTCGTCCATGATCAGGGCGGGGACCACCAGCGCCAGCAGGGCGCCGCGGAGCAGGGCCCGGATCACCCCGATCCGGCCGCCGTCGGCCCAGGCGACGCAGCGGATCCTGGTGATGTACATGCCGGGGGTCTGGGCGAACAGGCCGAGGAAGAAGCCGTACTCCAGCACCAGCACCAGCACCGGGGCCCAGCCGTCGCGGACCGGGTCGGCGAAGAAGTTCGACACCAGCAGGCAGAGCACCCAGTCGACGATCAGCGCGCCGAACCGGCGGCCGAGGGTGGGCGGTGCGAACCCGGGGTCCCGGGCGGGCGGTACGGGGTGCGGCGTGGTCACAGCAGCCAAGGGTAGCCAGCCGCCCGCCGGGGCGTACGGACGGTCACCGTGGGTGTCGGACGCACCTCGCGGGCAAACGGACCAATGATGTTGAACTGCGACAGTCTGCACCGCCGGGTATCGTGCGAACGGACATCCCTGGGCGACTGAGCGGCGCGGATGACGCTGCGCGAGCGACGTAACACGGCAGAAACACTCAAGACATGGCAGGGCAACCCTGCGGTCATACCGTCGCCAGGAGCCCAGCCACCCCGTGGACGTGCCAGGAGGACGTGTGTTCGCCAATCCCGAGGAACTCCTGCGATACCTCAAGAACGAGGACGTGAAGTTCGTCGACGTACGTTTCTGTGACCTGCCCGGCGTGATGCAGCACTTCAACCTGCCGGTGGAGTCCTTCGACGACAGCGTCTTCAGCGACGGTCTCGCCTTCGACGGGTCGTCGATCCGCGGCTTCCAGTCGATCCACGAGTCGGACATGCTCCTGCTCCCGGACGTCGCGAGCGCCTTCATCGACCCGTTCCGCGCGCAGAAGACCCTCGCGCTGAACTTCTTCGTCCACGACCCGTTCACCCGCGAGGCCTACTCCCGGGACCCGCGGAACGTGGCCAAGAAGGCCGAGGCGTACCTGGCCGCGAGCGGCATCGCCGACACCGCGTACTTCGGCGCCGAGGCGGAGTTCTACATCTTCGACTCGATCCGCCACGAGACCTCGGCGCACCAGTCGTTCTACTACATCGACTCGATCGAGGGCGCCTGGAACACGGGTCGCGAGGAGCCGGGCGGCAACCGCGGCTACAAGACCGCGTACAAGGGCGGCTACTTCCCGGTGCCGCCGGTGGACCACTACGCCGACCTGCGCGACAGCATGGTCCGCCGCCTGGTCGACGCCGGCTTCACCGTGGAGCGCTCGCACCACGAGGTCGGCACCGCCGGGCAGTCGGAGATCAACTACAAGTTCTCCACCCTGCTGCACTCGGCCGACCAGCTCCAGCTCTTCAAGTACCTGATCAAGAACGAGGCGTGGGCCGCCGGCAAGACCGCCACGTTCATGCCGAAGCCGCTCTTCGGTGACAACGGCTCGGGCATGCACACCCACCAGAGCCTCTGGCTGAACGGCGAGCCGCTGTTCTACGACGAGACCGGCTACGCCGGCCTGTCGGACACCGCCCGCTGGTACATCGGCGGTCTGCTGCACCACGCCCCGTCGCTGCTGGCCTTCACCAACCCGACGGTCAACTCGTACCGCCGGCTGGTGCCGGGCTTCGAGGCGCCGGTCAACCTGGTCTACTCGCAGCGCAACCGCTCCGCCTGCACCCGCATCCCGGTCACCGGCAGCAACCCGAAGGCCAAGCGGGTCGAGTTCCGGGTGCCGGACCCGTCCAGCAACCCGTACCTCGCCTTCTCGGCGATGATGATGGCCGGCCTGGACGGCATCAAGAACAAGATCGAGCCGCCGGCTCCGATCGACAAGGACCTGTACGACCTGCCGCCGGAGGAGTGGGGCGACGTCAAGCAGGTACCGGGCTCGCTGCCGGCCGTCCTGGACGCCCTCGAGGCCGACCACGACTACCTGCTCGACGGCGGCGTCTTCACGCCGGACCTGATCTCCACCTGGGTCGGCTGGAAGCGGGCCAACGAGGTCGACCCGGTGCGCCTGCGCCCGACCCCGCACGAGTTTGCGATGTACTTCGACTGCTGAGGTAACTCAAGGCGCTGACCTGCACCAACAGGATCACCACCGATCTTGGGTACAGGTTGGGTACAACCTCACGGACGGCGGTCATGCCCGGCTCACAGCCGGCGTGGCCGCCGTTTCGTGTTGGCCGAAGGCACCGTCAACGAGCTGCACCGCTGCGGCTCATTTTCTGTTCCAGACCGCGTTCTGATCGGTGCTCGGGTCCTTCATGGTGAGGTTCTTGCCGTCGGCGCTCAGCGAGCCGTCCAAGGAGTACCTGGTGATGCCGCAGTCGAACTCGAACCGGTACGCCCTCTTGCCCTGACTCTTGGTGGCGCCGGTGCATGAGACGCCCACACTGGCCGACAGTGAACCGTCGTCGCGCACCGTCATCGTCCGCGAACCATTCTCCGCCATGACCCAGGTGCCAGCGAGCGACGGTCCGTCGCCACCTCCGCAGCCGGTCGCGAACAGTGCGACGCCGAATGCCAACCCCACCAGTCCCCTGCGAGTACGCACGTCTACCCCTCCCCGTGTGCCGAGAGCCTATCGACAACGGGCGGGCCGCCCCCGCCCCGCCGCTCGAGCGGGGGCACTCGCGCCACCGGAGCGGGGGCACTCAGCGCGCTGTCGACCTGATGTCGTGAACGACTCAACCGACCGCGATTCGTTCACGACATCAGGTCCACAGGGCTCGGTGGCCATGGTGCCGGCGCGGGAAACCTCCCGCAGCGGCCGCGGCACGGACCCCAGGGTCAGCCCTGGCCAGACGAACGCTCGGCGGCCCGGGCACGGTGCAGCGCCGCCCGCACCCCGGTCACCGCGAGCACCACCACCAGCGCCGCCATGACCACCGCCCCCGGCGCCTTGGTGTACCGGGCCAGGCTGGTGCCGTCGGGCAGGGTGAGCACCGACGCCACCGCGCAGGGCAGCACGAACCACCGGGTCCGGGCCGCCGGCGCCGTCGCCGCCAGCAGGAAGAGCGGCCAGGTCGCGTACCAGGGGTGGAAGACCGGCGAGAGCAGCACCGTGGCGGCCAGGGCGAGGCCCGCGCCGAGCAGCGCCACCCGGGGCCGGTCCGCGGGCTGCCGGCGCAGCGTCGTCCAGGCCCACCACCAGAGCGCCACCAGCACCACCGCCAGCAGCACCAGTGCCACCGCCCGGGCCACCGGCACGGCGCCCCGCCCCGCGCCGGTCCACACCCGCACGTAGTCGACCACGAACCCGACCGCGGTCGGCGGCGACGTCCACTGCCGGGTGTCGCCGCTGCGGGCCAGCCCGGCCAGCCAGCCCGGGCCGAGCCCGGAGAGCAGCGAGGTGGCCACCAGCGTGCCGAGCGCCCCGACGACCAGCAGCCCACCGTCGCGCAGCAGGGCCCGCCCGTTGTACCGCCCGGCGACGGCGAGCAGCGCGGCGAAGGGCAGCACCACCACCGCGGTCGCCTTCACCCCGACGGCCAGGCCGAACAGCACCCCGGCGAGGAGCAGCGCGGCGGGCCGGCCGGGCAGCCGGACCAGCACCAGCAGGCCGAGCAGGAGCAGCCCGAGCAGCACGGCGTCGTTGTGCGCACCGGCCACCAGGTGCACCCCGACCAGCGGGCAGGCCAACGCCAGCCAGGCCGCCCGCCGGGTCGGCACCCCGGCTGCCCGGGCCAACCCCGGCAGGCAGAGCGCGGCCAGCAGCACCCCGGCCACGGCGTACAGCCGCAGCACCACGATCGTGCCGGTCAGCCCGCCACCGAGGGTCACCGCCAGCGCCGCGAGCAGCAGGAACGGCGGCCCGTACGGCGCCGGGGTGTCCCGCCAGATCGGCGCCACCGTGTCCACCCACGGACAGCCCGCCGCCGCCACCCCGGTCGTGTACGGGTCACGCCCGGCCGCGTACGACCAGCCCTGGCAGGCGTACGAGTAGGCGTCGCGGCTGCCGATCGGGGGCGCGACGAGCAGCGGCAGCAGCCACAGCCCGGCGGTCAGGTACGCCCACCGGGTCGACGGGGCACCCGCGCGCAACGCCCACCAGCAGCCCACCAGCAGACCGGTGCCGACCAGCCAGCAGGCCAGCACGGCCGGACCGCGCCCGGACCGCCACAGGTCACCGAACCCGCCGTCGGCGTCACCGGGCAGCGCCCCGCCGAGCCAACCGGCCAGGGTCAGCAGCACCGCTCCGGCCAGGCCGCCCCAGCGGGCAGACCGGGCCCGGGCGGGCGGTTCGGACCGGAACCGCGGGTCGGGAGCGACGGTGTGCGACACCGGCGGCCCCTCCTCGCTCGGCGGCCCGACCACCGGCCCGCTTGACCGGCCGACGCAGCCGGCGGCCCTTTCCTAGGGCGACGCGGGTCGACCGGCGGTCAGCTCCGGGTCGGGCCGGCGGTCCGCCCGAGCCGACCGTACCAACCGGACGACGACCCAGATCAGCAATGCGGTCATCAACGGCGCACCGGGCATCTTGGTGTACCGGGCCAGTCCGGTGCCGTCCGGCAGGATCAGGAACGACGCGACCAGCGCGACCACCACGTACCAGCGGTGCCGCACCGGTGCGGTGGCGGCGAGCACGGTCAGCGGCCAGACCCAGTACCAGGGGTGCACCACCGGGGAGAGCACCACGGTCAGCACCAGTGCGATCCCGGCCTGGTAGAGCGGGTCGGGCCGGCGCAGCGCCCGGAACCAGAGCAGCACCAGCAGCACCGCGAGCAGCACCACGGCGATGCCCCGGGTCACCGGCAGCGCGTCGATGTGCGCGCCGAAGAGCCGGGCCACCATGCCGACGGTCTGGCCCACGGCGGTCGGCGGCGACGTCCAGGCGATGGCCACCCCACCCTCGGAGAGCCCACCCACCCAGCCGAAGTCCAGGCCGGCCGCGTAGGTCACCCCGACCACTGTGCCGACCGCGCCGACCACCACCGGCCAGCCGTCCCGGATCAGCGACCGGAGGCCGACCGGGCCGGCGATCGCGGCCAGGGCGGCGAACGGCACCACCACCACGGCGGTCATCTTGATCGCGCAGGCCAGCCCGATCAGCACGCCCCCGCCGAGCAGCGCCCAACGCCGGCCCGGCCGGCTGGCCACCACGGCCAGCCCGGCCACCAGCACGCCCACCATCAGCCCGTCGTTGTGCGGGCCGCCGACCACGTGCATGACCACCAGCGGGCAGGCCAGCGCCAGCCAGAGCGCCCGCTGCGGGGCGACGCCGCAGCGCCGGGCCAGCACCGGCAGGGCGTACGCGGTCAGCACCACCCCGGCCAGGGCCATCACCCGGAACAGCACGATGCTCGCGGTCAGCGAGCCGGTCACCTTAACCACCGCCCCGGCGATCACCACGAACAGCGGCCCGTACGGCGCCGGGGTGTCCCGCCAGATGAACGAGATGGTGTCCAGCCACGGGCAGGGCAGCGCGGAGACGCCCTGCTCGTACGGGCTGATCCCGGCGCCGTAGCTGGCCCCCTGGCAGGCGTACGCGTAGACGTCGCGGCTGCCGAACGGCGCGGCGAACAGCATCGGCAGCAGCCAGAGCCCGATGGTGACCAGCGCCCAGCGGGTGGACGGCACGGCGTCGCGCAGCCGCCACCAGGCCCAGGCCAGCAGCGCGGTGCCGACCAGCCAGAGCGCGATCACCAGCGGCCCGTTCGGGCCCTGCCAGATCTTCACCGGGTTGGTACGCAGCGGCGAGTCGCGCAACGCCCCGCCCAGCCAGGCGGCCAGGGCGAGCAGCAACGATCCGGCGAGACCCGTCCAGCGGGTCAGGCGCGGTTGGTCCACGGTCAGCATCTCCCGTTCGGCCGCAGGGAACTCGACACCCGGTAGTCGCCCGGGGCGGCGGCCCGGAGCGTGGTGAAGCCGTCCGCGCCGGGGGCGAGACAGCCGTCGGGGCCGGTGAGGGTGAGCCAGCGGGACCAACGGACCCGGACCGGCACGTCGCCGGGGCTCGGCACGGTGAGCGTGACCGTGGCCCGGTCGGCGGCGACCAGCCGGCCCGGCGCGCCGACCAGCGGCGTCGGGTCGGCCACCGCGTACAGCCGCCAGGTGTCGTCCCGCCACACCTCACGCAGGTACGGCTGGCCGGCCTCGACCAGGTCCGCCTCGGCGCGGCCGTACCGGTCGGGCACGCTGGCCGGGGCGAGCGCCACGTAGCCGACCGCCTCCCGGCGCAGCCACCGCCGGTACCGGTCGGCGGTCAGCTCGCCTTCGTAGAACAGCGCGTTGCGGTCGGTGTCGACCTGGCGTTCCCAGCCCCGGGCCAGCGGCACGGTCGGCGGCAGGTACGCCGACTCCCAGTGGTCGCGCAGCGGCACCACCTCGACCCGGCCGGCCGGCTGCCGGCGGGCCAGCTCCTCGGCGAGCGGGCGGTAGAACCCGGCGTCGGCCTCGGCGGAACCGGCCCGGCCCAGGTCGTTGGTCATCACCGGGTTCTGCCACCAGACCATCGCGGCGAGCAGGGCGGCCAGCCAGGCCGGGGGCAGCGCGGCGAACGCGGCGACCACCGGCACGGCGAACAGCAGCGACAGCCGGGTCGCGTTGGAACCGACCGGGCTGGGCAGGTAGAACGCGGCGACCACCAGCACGGCCGTGAGCGCCGCCCCGATCCGCAGCGCCCACCGGCGGCGGGGCAGGACGAAGAACACCAGCACGGCCAGCGCCACGTTGAGCCGCATCGACTCGGGGGCGTACGGCTGGGTGCCGCCGTTGCCGAAGAGCACCGCCATCGGCGCGAGCGCCACGGCCGGGGCGAGGCAGAGGACCAGGGGTTCGGCGACCGGGCGGTCCAGTCGCCAGCCGCCGGGCAGCGGCCGACCGGGGCCGGGGCCGCGGCGCAGGCCGGCCAGGAGCAGCGCCGCGCCGGCCAGCCCGGTGAAGAGCCCGGCGACCGGGCTGGCCCAGGTGGACAGGGCGGCGAGCAGCGCGGCGAGGACCAGCCGGGCCGGGCGCGACGGGCGGGACGCCGACACGGCGCAGAGGGCGGCCAGCCCGAACGCCAGCCCGACGGCGAAGGTGACCCGGCCGCTGACCAGGTTGCCGACCAGCACCACCGCGCCGAGCACGCCGCCGGTCAGCGGCCGGCGGGCCCGGTGGACGGCCAGCAGCCAGCCCAACGCTGCGGCGCCGGCCACCGCGGCGGCCACCCCGAGCGGGCGCACGCCGACCAGGGCGCCGAGCGCTCCGGTGAAGAGGCTGTAGCCGAACTGGTTCACCCCGCCGTACCAGCCCAGGTCGATCGGGGTGGCACCGTACCGGTCGGCGAAGTCGGCGCGGGCAACCTGGGCGGCCAGGTCGGTGCCCATCGGCCCGGCGAGCAGGAACGCGACGCCGAGCAGCGCGGCGACCGCCGCGGACACCCCGGCGGCGACCGCCGGGGCGGCGGGTGGGCGCTCAGGCATCCAGCACCCGTTCCATCGCGGTGCGGGAGCGCCGGGCGGTGCGCAGGTACTCGTCGAGGAACTCCCCCGGGTCGTCGCGGCCGAGCAGCCGGGCCACCCCGGCCAGCTCGACCCCGTGCCGGGGCAGCTGGTCGCCGGCCCGGCCCCGGACCAGCATCAGCGCGTTGCGGACCTGCGCGGCGAGGGTCCAGCCGGCGGCCATCGCCGCCGCGTCCTCCGCGTCGACCAGGCCGGCGTCGCGGGCGGCGTCGAGCCCGTCGAGGGTACGCGTGCCGCGCAGCTGCGGGTGAACGCCGGCGTGCCGGAGCTGGAGCAGCTGCACCGCCCACTCCACGTCGGAGAGCCCGCCCCGGCCCAGCTTGGTGTGGGTGGCCGGGTCGGCGCCCCGGGGCAGCCGTTCGGTCTCCACCCGGGCCTTGATCCGGCGGATTTCCACCACCTGCTCGCGGGTCAGCCCGTCGGCCGGCCAACGGACCGGGGCGATCATCTCCTCGAACCGGTCGCCCAGGTCGGCGTCGCCGCAGACGAACCGGGCGCGCAGCAGCGCCTGCGCCTCCCACACCTTGGACCAGCGGGCGTAGTACTGCTGGTAGGCGGCGAGGCTGCGGACCAGCGGGCCCTGCCGGCCCTCGGGGCGCAGGTCGGCGTCGACGCCCAGCGCCGGGTCAGGGGCGGGCATGCCGAGCAGCCGGCGCAGCTCCTCGGCGATCGCTTGCGCGGCGGCACTGGCCTGGCTGTCGTTGCCGCCCGGCGGCGGGTCGTAGACGAAGAGCACGTCGGCGTCGGAGAGGTAGTTCGACTCGTACCCGCCGAGCCGGCCCATCCCGATGATCGCGAAGCGCAGTCCGGGCAGCTCCGGGCGGGCGGCCCGGGCGATGCGCAGCGCGGCGGTGAGGGTGGCGTCGGTCACCGCGGACAGGGCGGTGCCGACCGTGGTGACGTCGGCCAGCGGGGCGGCCGTCGCGCCACGCTCGGGGCGGGGGGCCAGCCCACCGGCGCGGCTGAGCAGGTCGGCGCAGGAGAGCCGGACCAGTTCCCGGCGGCGCAGCGCGCGGACCGCCCGGGTGGCCTGCACGGGGTCGGTGTGCCGGGCGGCGGCGGCGGTGAAGCCGTCGCAGAGCACCTCCGGGCCGCGCGGGGTCAGCTCGGTGTCGTCGGCGAGCAGCCGCAGCGCCTCCGGCTCGCGGGCCAGCAGGTCGGCCGCGTACCGGGAGGAGGAGAGGACCCGGGCCAGCCGGCGGGCCACCGGGCCCTCGTCGCGCAGCAGCCGCAGGTACCAGGGGGTGCTGCCCAGCGAGTCCGAGACCTGCCGGTAGTTCAGCAGGCCGCGGTCCGGTTCGGGGGCGTCGGCGAACTCCGACAGCAGCACCGGCAGCAGGGTGCGCTGGATGGCGGCGGTCCGGCTGACCCCGCCGGTGAGGGCCTGGAGGTGGCGCAGCGCCCCGGCGGGGTCGGCGAAGCCGAGCGTCTTGAGCCGGTTGCGGGCCGCCTCGGGGGTGAGGCGCAGGCCGTCGGCGGGTACCCGGGCCACCGACTCCAGCAGCGGCCGGTAGAGCAGCTTGGCGTGCAGCCGGCGTACCTCGCTGGCGTGGGTGACCCACTCGGCGCGGAACTCCTCGACGGCGCTGCGGCCCGGCGCGGCCTGGTAGCCGAGGGCTGCGGCCAGCCAGCGCAGCGCGGCCGGCTCGGTCGGTACGGTGTGGGTGCGGCGCAGGCCCTGGAGTTGCAGCCGGTGCTCGACGGCGCGCAGGAAGCGGTAGCCGCGCAGCAGCGCCTCGCCGTCGGCGCGGCCGACGTAGCCGCCGGCGACCAGCGCGCGCAGCGCGGGGATGGTGCCCGGAACCCGCAGCGACTCGTCGCCCCGGCCGTGCACCAGTTGCAGCAGCTGCACCGCGAACTCGATGTCCCGCAGGCCGCCGGAGCCGCGCTTGATCTCGCGGTCCAGCTCCTTGGCCGGGATGTTCTCGATGATCCTCCGGCGCATCGACCGGACGTCCTGGACCGCCTCGGGGCGTTCCGCGGCGGTCCAGACCAGCGGGGCCAGCGAGCTGATCCACTCACCGGCCAGCGCCAGGTCACCGGCGGCCGGACGGGCCTTGAGCAGGGCCTGGAACTCCCAGGTGCGGGCCCAGCGGCGGTAGTAGGCCAGGTGGCTGGCCAGGGTGCGCACCAGCGGACCCCGGTTGCCCTCCGGGCGCAGCGCGGCGTCGACCGGCCAGGCGACCAGCCCGCAGACACCGATCAGCCGGGCGGCGACCGTGGTGGCGACGGCCAGGTCGGCGTCGTCGGCGGCCACGAAGATCACGTCGACGTCGGAGACGTAGTTCAGCTCGTCGCCGCCGCACTTGCCCATCGCCACCACGGCCAGCGCCGGCTCGGGCGTGCCGTCGGGCAGCTCACCCACCGCGATCCGGTACGCCTGCGCGAGGGTGGCGTCGGCCAGCGCGGAGAGCGCCGCCATGGTCTGCTCCAGCCCCCGCCCGCCGGTGAGGTCGGCCGCGGCGATCCGCAACAGCGCCAGCCGGTACGCCTGCCGCAGCACCGCCACCGGCTGCGTCGACGGGGTCAACCGGCCGGCCAGGTCGAGGTCCAACCGCCCGTCGGCGGTGGGGGCCAGGCCGTCGGCGGCGGTGTTCAGCACCGTCCACTGTCCCGGATTGGCGACCAGGTGGTCGCCGAGGGCCGACGAGGCGCCCAGCACGGCGACCAGCCGCCGGCGCAGCCCCGGGTCGTCGTGCAGCGCGTCCAGCACCGTCGAGGTGCCGGTGTCCCGGCGTTCGGCCTCCACCAGCCGGTGCAGCTGGCGCAGCGCCAGGTCCGGGTCGGCGGCCCGGGAGAGCGCGGCGAGCAGCTCGGCGGCCCGCTCGCCGGCGGGCTCCTGCTCCTGCGCGCGCCACAGCCCGAGGCCGTCCGGGCCGAGCAGGTCGGCGGCGCGAACCCCGCCGTCCCCCTCGGCGAAGCCGTACCGGGCGAGGCGTCCCCTGGCCGGTCTGGTCATCGCCTCAGTGCCCGAGCAGGGGCAGGCCGGGCCGGGTGACGTCGTCGCCCAGCTCGCCCATGGCAAGGGCGGCGAACCGGACGGCGAACGGCTGCCAGACCTCCTCCACGTCGGCCAGCACCCGGTCGCAGGCGGCCACCACCAGCTCCTCGTCGTAGCCCAGCTCGGCCAGCAGCTCCGAGTCGCGGGCCCACTCGGCGATCATCGCGGTGTCGCACTCGATGTGGAACTGGAGGCCCCAGGCCCGGTCGCCGAGGCGGAACGCCTGGTGCGGGTAGCGGGTGGAGGCGGCCAGCAGGGTGGCTCCCCGGGGCAGCTCGGTGATCTCGTCGGAGTGCCACTGGAGCACGTCCGGGATCAGCGGCACGTACCTGAACAGCGGGTCGCCCTCGGCGGCGTCCCGCTTGCCGACCACGCCCGGCCCGACCTCCGGCCCGGAGGGGCTGCGCTCGACCTGCCCGGCGTGCGCGGTGGCGAGCAGCTGCGCGCCGAGGCAGACGCCGAGGGTGGGCAGCCGGCGCCGGACGGCCTTGCGCAGCAACCCCTCCAGCGCCGGGAACCAGGGCGCGCCGGGCGTCCCGTCGGGCAGCGGGTACGCCTGCTGGTCGCCGCCGAGCACCACCAGCGCGGCGTACCCGTCGAGGTCGGCGGGGAGGTCGTCGCCGGCGTGCGGGCGCAGCACGGACAGCTCCAGCCCGCCCTCGGCCAGCCAGTCGCCGAGCCGGCGGAGGTCGTCGGTCGGGTCGTTCTCGATCACCAGCGCGGTTGCCACGCCGTCGAGGCTAACGGGTAGGCCCACGCCCGCTGGGAACGGCTCGGCCGGCACCGGCGTTAGGCTCGGTCGTCGTGACCACCTCCGCGCTGCGCCCGCCCGTCCTGCGCCCCGGCGACCCGGTGATGCTCGTCTCGCCGTCCGGGCCGACCACCCCCGAGCTGGTGGCCCGGGGTGTGGAGCTGCTCACCGGCTGGGGGCTGCGGCCCGTGCTGGGACCGAACGCGTACGCCCGGCACGGCTACCTGGCCGGCGACGACGTGCTGCGGGCCGCGGACCTGAACGCCGCGTTCGCCGACCCGGAGATCCGCGGGGTGATCTGCACCCGGGGCGGCTACGGCGCGCAGCGGGTGGTCGACCTGATCGACATGGCGGCGGTCCGGAGCGACCCGAAGGTGGTGGCCGGCTTCTCCGACATCACCGCCCTCCAGTTCGCGCTCTGGCGAGGCGCCCGGTTGGCGGGCGTGCACGGGCCGGGCGCGGCGTGGCGGGACGAGCGCCTGCCGCTGGCCTCGGTGGAGTCGATGCACGCCGCGCTGATGACCCCCGCGCCGGTGACGGTCGCGGCGGTCGCGGCCGAGGAGAGCTTCGGCGTACGGGTGCCGGGCCGGGCCGAGGGCGTCCTGCTCGGCGGCAACCTGTGCCTGATCACCGCCTCGATCGGCACCGCCGACATGCCCGACCTGACCGGGGCGGTGCTGCTGGTCGAGGAGGTGCAGGAGCCGCCGTACAAGATCGACCGGATGCTCACCCACCTGCGCCGCGCGGGCGCGCTGGACGGGCTGGCCGGGGTGGCGGTGGGCCAGTTCACCGACTGCGCGGACGGCTGGGACACCACGGTGGTCGACGTGCTCACCGACCGGCTGGGCGACCTCGGCGTGCCGGTGCTGGGCGGGCTGCCGATCGGCCACGGCCCGGGGCAGCTCACCGTCCCGGTCGGCACCCCGGCGGTGCTGGACGCGACGGCGGGCACCTTGACCGTCGCGCCGGCGGTGCGCTGACCACCCGGCCGGGCACGTTCGGGCACTGAACTCCCATAACCGCAGAAAAGGTGAAAAACCGTCGGTACGGTCCCAACCAGGCCATACCTGACAGGACCTCGCGTGTCGGCCGGGGTCACCGGCTCTGCGGAGGAGCAGCATGAAGCGTCGGAACGGGTTGCGGATGGCGGTGCTGATCGGCTCGGTGGCCGTGGCCGCCCTGGCGTCCGCCCAGGCGGTGCCGTTCGCCCTGGCGGACGGCGCGGGGCAGGTCGAGGGGGACGGCGGCGGCCACCGACCACCGTACCCACCGCCCTCGCCGCAGCCGTCCCCGACGCAGTCGCCACCGATCCAGCTGCCACCACCACCGCCACAGGATGCCTGGGCGTGGACCCAGCTCGTCCCGGCGGGCGCCCAGGTCCGGTTCGTCACCCCGGCCGGTAGCTGCCCGATCCTGGTGGTGACCACCGGCGGGCAGCCGGTGCGGCGCCAGATGGTGCAGGAGAGCACGGTGAGCATGTATCCCACCACCGCCACCGTCTGCACCCGGCTCGTCCCGCCGGCCGCCACCGCCGCCCGGATCGACGTGACGACCAGCCCGGTGCCGGTGAACGCCGGCGTCAACGGCGCGGTCCCGCTGCCGAACTGGACCCAGCTCGGCGCCGCCACGTCCCGACCGGCCAACATCGCCGAGATCGGCGACACCGGCTGCCGGATCCCGGCGGTGGGCGCGGCGCAGGTCTGCCAGAACACACCGTCGAACTGGCCGCTGCAGAACGTGGCGAACGCGGCGGCCGCCAGGCCGGTCCCGCCGGACCTGGTGATCCACACCGGCGACTACATCTACCGGACCCTGGTCCAGACGCAACCGGCGCCGCTCTGCGGCGGCCCGAGCACGAGCCTGAACTACCGCACCTGGGGCTGCCTGGTCACCGACTTCTTCGAGCCGGCGGCGGCGCTGCTGAGGACGGCGCCGTTCGTGTTCGTTCGCGGCAACCACGAGACCTGCCAGCGCGCCGGTGAGGTGTGGTTCCGCTACCTTGCGCCCACCCTGAGCACGACCGCGTGCAGTCCCGGGGCGGTGCAGGACTACAGCCCGCCGGTCCGGCTCAACGCCGGCACCCTCGGGTTGCTGCTGACGGACACCTCCTGCGCCGGCGACGACCTGAACCCGCCGACCTGTGACACGGCATCCGGGCTCGCCAGGTACACGGCGCAGTTCAACCAGGTCAACAACACCCTGGTCCGGCCGGGCGACAACTTCCTGCTCAGTCACACGCCGATCTGGGCGGTGGTCGCCCAGAACATGGCCGGCAACCCGGTCTGGATCACACCGGTGCTGGAGAACGCGGTCGCGGCCACCACAGTCGGCATGCTCGACGCGCGGATCGACCTGATCCTCTCCGGGCACGTCCACCTCTACCAGATGCTTGACTTCGGCACCGCCACCCCGCGCCGCCCGCCGCAGGTGACCGTGGGCGACTCGGGCACCGCACTGGACGACAAGAACTGGCAGGACGCCAACCTGATCAACAAGCCCGTCGACGGCGTGCCCCTCGTTCACCTGGTCACCGTGCGGGACTTCGGCTACGCGGTGCTGCGCGACGTCGGCACCACCTGGAACCTGCGGCACTTCGACCAGGCCGGCGCCGTCGTGCCGGGCACCAACTGCAACCTGGTCGGCTCCGAGTTCCCCAACTGCGTCTGAGCCGCGCTCTTCGCGGCCGGCGGGACCCCTCGAGGGACCCGCCGGCCGTCAGGGGGTCAGGACGGCGACGGCGCCGGTCTCCAGGGCCGCGCAGACGCTCCCGTCGGGGGCGACCACGATCCCGTGCGGTTCACCGGCCGGGGTGGGCAGGTCGTGGCCGATGATCCGGCCGCCCGCGTCGACGTGACCGATCCGGTTCGCGCCCCACTCGGTGAACCAGCAACCGCCGGCCGGGTCGGCCGCGATCGCGTGCGGGCGGGCGGCCCGGTCCGGCAGCGGGAACTCGGTGATCTCACCGTCGACGGTGATCCGGCCGAGCTGCCCGGCGAGGATCTCCACGAACCAGAGCCCGCCGTCGCCGCCGGCGCTGATCCCGACCGGGCCGGCCGCGTCGGTGGGCAGGGCGTGCAGGCGTACCCGCCCGGACGGGTCGATCCGGGCGATCGCGTTCGCCCGGTTGAGCGTGCACCACAGCGCCCGGTCGGGGCCGACCGCCAGCATCGACGGGAAGGCCCCGTCGACCGGCAGCGGGAACTCGGTGACCTGCCCGTCGAGGGTCACCCGGCCGACGGTGTCGCGGTTCATCGCGGCGTACCAGAGGGCACCGTCGGGACCGGCGACGAGCCCGCACGGGCCGCTGCCCGCCGGCAGCGGCACCGAGCCGGCGACCCCGTCGGTGGTGATCCGGCCCAGCCGGTCGTCGCCGGAGCGGGTATACCACAGCGCGCCGTCCGGCCCACCGACGATGATCAGCGGACGGCTCTCCGCCGGGTCCGTGAGGTGCTCCCGGACGTCGCCGTCCAGCCCGACCCGGGCCGTGCCACCGCTGCCGGACAGGGTCACCCAGAGCGCGCCGTCCGGGCCCACGGTGATCCCGTACGGCCCCGAGCCCGCCCCGGCCAGCTCGATCTCCCGGATCCGCGCCATCCGGCCTCCCCTCCTCCGGCAACGGGCCCACCCTGCGCTCCCCCGCCCGCGGGCGCAACGCGATTCCGGCGCGACTGCCAGCTGACTCATAGGGTCGCCACGGCTTCCGCCCAGCTCAGCCGGTCACTGTCGGTCACGTAATCGCCGCACCACCGAAACCGACCGGAGGACTGATGTCCCGCACGATGTCGAAGAAGCACCTGCTGGCCGGCCTGGCCGCCGCCGGGGTACTCGGCGTGGGGATCGCCGCCGCCCCCGCGTTCGCGGAGGAGAGCGCCACCCCGACGCCGAGCGCCAGCAGCAGCGCCGACCAGGGCGGCACGAACGATCAGGGGACCGACCGGCAGCAGCAGCGGGCCGACCGGCAGGCCGAGTTCGCCGAGGCGCTGGCCAAGGAGCTGGGCGTACCGACCGAGAAGGTCACCGCAGCGCTGGAGAAGCTGCGCGCGGAGCACCAGGCCGACCGGCCGGCGCGCCCGTCCGCCGAGGATCGGCAGGCCATGCTCAAGCAGCGGCTGGACCAGGCGGTCAAGGACGGCAAGCTCACCCAGGAGCAGGCCGACGCGATCACCAAGGCCGCCGAGTCCGGGGTCTTCCCCGGCGGCGGCATGGGCGGGATGGGCTTCCGCGGCCACCACATGCGCTGACCCGGCGCGTGACTCGTGCGGCATGTCGCGGTTCCCGCCCTCCTGGGACCGCGACATGCCGCACGTCGGCTTCTCCACCGCTCGGGCAGCCCGGGCAGCGGCCCGGTCGGCGCAGTTCGGTCAGGCCGGGGTGGGTGGCGTGAACACGCCGACCCGGTTGCCGGCCGGATCGAGCAGCTGGGCCAGGGTGAGTCCGCGCGGCGTGGTCCGCGCCGGCACCAGCACCTTGCCACCGGCCGCCTCGGCCCGCCGGCAGGTCTCCGCCACGTCGGTCACTTCGGCGTGGAAGATCGCGTAGTTCGCCGCGTCCCCCTCGGTGGCCCGGATCGCCCCGCCGATCCCCCGCTCCCCGCCGGCCACCGTCTGCCGGTACGACGCGCCGGGCGGCCCCTGCTCCTCGAACGTCCAGCCGAACAGGTCGGCGTAGAAGCCCTCGACCTCCGCCGGGCGGTCGGAGCCGATCTCGAACCAGGTGATGGGCGTGCCGGACATGCTGCCTCCTTCTGAGCGCGCCGGCCGGGGTGGCCGGCGCCGTCAGGAGTCAGCCTCGGCGACGTCCCCGACAGCGTCCTGTCGGTGTTTCCGGAGCGATTCGCCGCACCTGCGCCGGGAGCCCGCCGCCGGCGCCCGGATCGGCCCACCACCCGCGCCGCCGTCCTTCAGACCAGGCTGAGCGCCCGCACCCGCTCGCGCGGGATGTCCAGCTCGTCCAGGCGCAGCTCCCGCGTCACCCGCTCGGCCAGCGGGCGCACCGAGACGATCCGGTCGGTGCGGAAGCAGCGCGGCCCGCCCCGTAGCCGGCACCACGCCACGAGGTACCAGTGCCGGGCGTTGCCCAGGTAACCCAGCGGTTCCACGTCCCGGGTCGAGACCGCGCCGACGCGGTCGGCGTACCCGAGGCGCAGCAGGCGCCCGGCGGTGACCGCGCCGGCGACGAGGGCCGGGACGGGCGTGGCCGGCCCGTCGCCGATCAGGTGCACCCGGCCGGCGAGCCGGTGCGCCTCGGCCACGTCGGCGGCCGGCATCACCGCGACCAGCTTGCGCAGCGCCGCCCCGGCGGCCGACGCGAAGGGGGTGCCGCGCAGCCGGTGCAGGCCCACCGCCATCGCCACCGCCTCCCCCGCGGTCAGGTTGACCGGCGGCAGGGTGTGCGCGCGGTCGACCGCGTAGCCGCCGGTGCGGCCCGGCTCGGCCCAGATCGGCACCCCGGAGGCCTGCAAGGCGCCCACGTCCCGCTCGATGGTGCGGGTGCTCACCTCGAAGCGCCGGGCCAGCCAGGCGGCGCTGCGCGGCCGCGGCGAGACCACCCGCAGCTCCTCCACCAGGGCGTAGAGACGGTCCGTCCGGTTCACCCCCGCAGGCTAGGCCCCCGGTACGACAGCCCTCAGGCGATGCAGGCGCAGACGATCAGCGCCGCGCCGAAGTGGGTGGCGGCGCTGACCCGGGCCGCCGGGTGCGGCTGGTCGGCGCAGATCACCTCGCCCAGCCTGCCCGGGGTGAGCAGGTCCAGCACGAAGAAGGCCAACGCCATGATCACCAGCCCGATCAGCCCGAAGACCACCGTCGAGGCGAGCCCCTTGCCGAACGAGTCGTAGCTGGTCAGGATCGCGGTGAAGACGATCCCGGCGATGCCGAGCTGGTTCGCGGCGAGCAGCAGCGCGGCGTTGCCGTTGCGCTGCACCCAGATCAGCTCCCGGAGCTTCCCGGGCGTGAGCAGGTCGACCAGCACGAAGCCGGCCGCCATCAGCCCCACCCCGACGACTCCGAACACGACGCTCTGCCATGCTCCGGTGAGCAGATCCTCCAGCACCGACGGCCTCCCGACCTCTGCGCCCGGCGGAAGTGCCGGCGCGGTGATCGAGACGATAGCGGGACCGCACCACCGCCGGCAGACCCGTGAGCCCGGCCCTGCGCGCGCCCGTCGGACGGACGACCTGCCGGGCCGGTGGCGGGGGCTGACCGTACGGGCCTGTGCCGGTGGGGCCGACGGGACGAGAATCGCCGGCATGGACCCAGCGGGAACAGCGCGCAGCGCCCGGGTGGCGGCCCTCTTCGACCGGGTGGCCGACACGTACGACAACGTCGGGGTGCCCTGGTTCACCCCGGTCGCCGAAGGGCTGGTCCGGGAGCTCGCCCCCCGCCCCGGCGAACGCGCCCTGGACGTGGGCTGCGGGCGGGGAGCGGTCCTCCTCCCGCTCGCCGAGGCGGTCGGACCGACCGGGTCGGTGACCGGTGTCGACCTGGCGCCGGCGATGGTGGCGGCGACCCGGGCCGAGGCGGCCCAGCGCGGACTGGCCCAGGTGGACGTACGGCTGATGGACGCCACCGCCCCGGACCTGCCGGCGGGCGGCTACGACCTGGTGGCCTCGTCGCTGGTGCTGTTCTTCCTGCCCGACCCGGCGGCAGCGCTGCGGGCGTGGCGGGAGCTGCTCGTGCCCGGCGGCCGGCTCGGCGTCGCCACCTTCGGTGACCGGGACCCCCGCTGGGAGGAGCTGGACGCGATCTTCCGACCGTACCTCCCGCCGCAGCTGCTCGACGCCCGCACCAGCGGCACCGCCGGCCCGTTCGCCAGCGACGCCGGGGTCGAGGAGCTGCTCACGGCCGCCGGATATCAGGGGGTACGCACCGTCGGGCTCGACATCGAGGCCGTCTTCACCGGCCCCGAGCACTGGTACGCCTTCTCCATGTCGCACGGCCAGCGGGTCATGTGGGAGGCCGTCGGCGAGGACGAGCGCGCGAGGGTCCGCGCCGCCACCACCGACTTCGTCGGTCGGCTGCGCGGCGCGGACGGGACGATCCGGCTCACCCAGCGGGTGCGCTACACGCTGGGTGAACGACCCGCCGCGGACGCGCCCGCCTAGAGCGAGAGGTAGTGCTGCCGCTCGTACGGGGTGACCTCGCGGCGGTACTGCTCCCACTCGGCCCGCTTGTTGCGCAGGAAGAAGTCGAAGACGTGCTCGCCGAGCACCTCGGCGACCAGCTCGGAGCCGGCCATCACGTCGATCGCCTCGGAGAGGTTCTCTGGGAGCGCCTCGTAGCCCATCGCGCGACGCTCGGCGCTGCTCAGCGACCAGACGTCGTCCTCGGCGCCCGGAGGCAGCTCGTAGCCTTCCTCGATGCCCTTGAGGCCGGCGCCGAGCATGACCGCGAAGGCCAGGTACGGGTTGGCCGCCGAGTCCAGGGAGCGGACCTCGACCCGGGCCGAGTTGGGCTTGCCGTACGCCGGGACGCGGACCAGCGCGGACCGGTTCAGGTGACCCCAGCAGACGTACGCGGGGCTCTCGGTGATCCGGTCCGGCAGCGCCTGCGGGAAGAGCCGCTTGTACGAGTTGACCCACTGGTTGGTGACCGCGGTGTATTCCCGGGCGTGCATCAGCAGGCCGGCGATGAACGACTTGGCGACCTTGGAGAGCTTCATCGGGTCACCGGCGTCGTGGAACGCGTTGCGCTCCCCCTCGAACAGCGACAGGTGGGTGTGCATGCCGCTGCCCGGCTGGTCGGTGAAGGGCTTCGGCATGAAGCTGGCCTGCACGCCGGTGGAGAGCGCCACCTCCTTCACCACGTGCCGGAAGGTCATGATGTTGTCGGCGGTGGTCAGCGCGTCGGCGTAGCGCAGGTCGATCTCCTGCTGGCCGGGGGCGACCTCGTGGTGGCTGAACTCCACCGAGATGCCGATCCGCTCCAGCGACAGCACGGCCTGCCGGCGGAAGTCCCGGGCCACCGCGTGGGTGGTGTGTTCGAAGTAGCCGCCGGTGTCCACCGGGATCGGCACGGAGCCGTCCTGCGGACCGTTCTCCAGCAGGAAGAACTCGATCTCCGGGTGGGTGTAGAAGGTGAAGCCCTTCTCGGCGGCGCGGGAGAGCGCGCGGCGCAGCACATGCCGCGGGTCGGCCCAGGAGGGGCCGCCGTCGGGGAGCAGGATGTCGCAGAACATCCGGGCGCTCTCGCCGCTGACCCCGCCCTCGAACGGGAAGACCTGGAAGGTGGTCGGGTCGGGCATGGCCACCATGTCGGATTCGAAGACCCGGGCGAAGCCCTCGATCGCGGAGCCGTCGAAGCCGATGCCCTCCTCGAAGGCGGCCTCCAGCTCCGCGGGCGCGACCGACACGCTCTTGAGCGTGCCGAGCACGTCGGTGAACCACAGCCGGACGAAACGGATGTCCCGTTCTTCCAGCGTGCGGAGGACGAACTCCTGCTGACGGTCCACAACAACCCCTCGCGACACTGTTTGCAAGCCACCGGTCGGACCGGCCACGCACCTGACCGACCAGTGTCCATCGACCTCGTTACGCCGACGTTACGCGACCCCGCGCCCGCCGGCCCGCCGTGTCCCACCTCTGCCGGCCGGGCGGAGGCCGCTGGGGCAAGATGAGGACATGCCCACGCTGCGCCTCGCCCTGTCCCAGGTCAACCCGACAGTGGGCGACCTGGACGGCAACGCCGACCTGGTCCGGCGGTGGACCCGACGGGCCGCCGACGCCGGCGCCCAACTGGTCCTCTTTCCCGAGCTGGTGCTCACCGGCTACCCGGTGGAGGACCTGGTCTTCCGGCGGGCCTTCGTCGCCGCGTCGAAGGCCGCGCTGGACCGGCTCGCCGCCGACCTGGCCGGCGACGGCCTCGGCGAGCTGCCGGTGCTGGTGGGCTACCTGGACGCCGACGGGCCTCCGCAGGTCAGCGTCGACGCCCGGCCGGGCCACGGCGCCCGCAACGCCGCCGCCCTGCTGCACCGGGGCGCCGTGGTGGCCACCTACTTCAAGCACCACCTGCCGAACTACGGGGTCTTCGACGAGGACCGCTACTTCGTGCCGGGCGACACGCTGACCGTGGTCCGGATCGGCGAGGTGGACGTCGCGCTGACCATCTGCGAGGACCTGTGGCAGGCCGGCGGGCCGTTCGCGGTGGCCCGGCAGGCGGGCGTCGGGCTCGTGCTGAACATCAACGGCTCGCCCTACGAGCTGAACAAGGACGACATCCGGCTGCCGCTGGTCCGCCGCCGGGCCGCCGAGGCCGGGGCCACCATCGCGTACGTCAACATGGTCGGCGGCCAGGACGAGCTGGTCTACGACGGCGACTCGATGATCGTCGCCGCGGACGGCACCCTGCTCGCCCGGGCCCCGCAGTTCGTCGAGCACCTGCTGGTGCACGACGTGCCGCTGCCGGCGGCCGGGGAACCGGCCGACCCGGGCGAGCTGGCCGACGGGATGCGGCTGGTCCGGCGTACCGTCGGGTCCCTGCCGCCGGCCCCGACGGGCCCGGCGGCGGTCGGCGGGGTGATCGAGCCGGTCGCCGACGAGGCGGAGGTGTGGCACGCGCTGGTGACCGGCCTGCGCGACTACGTCGACAAGAACCGCTTCCCGTCGGTGGTGCTGGGCCTCTCCGGCGGCATCGACTCGGCGCTGGTCGCGGCGCTGGCGGTGGACGCCCTCGGCCCCGACCGGGTGGTCGGGGTGTCGCTGCCCAGCCAGCACTCCTCCGAGCACTCCCGGTCCGATGCCGCGGAGCTGGCCAAGCGCACCGGGCTGGACTACCGGATCGAGCCGATCCAGCCGATGGTGGACGGCTTCCTGGCCAACCTGTCGCTCTCCGGGGTGGCGGTGGAGAACCTCCAGGCCCGGGTACGCGGGGTGATCCTGATGGCGCTGTCGAACCAGGAGGGCCATCTCGTCCTCACCACCGGCAACAAGAGCGAGCTGGCGGTCGGCTACTCCACCCTCTACGGCGACTCGGTGGGTGGCTACAACCCGATCAAGGACGTCTGGAAGACGCTGGTCTGGCGGCTGGCGAAGTGGCGCAACGCCGACGCCGAACGCCGCGGCCAGACCCCGCCGATCCCGGAGAACTCGATCGGCAAGCCGCCGTCGGCGGAGCTCAGCCCCGGCCAGCTCGACAGCGACACCCTCCCCGACTACGACGTGCTCGACCCGATCCTGATCGGCTACGTCGACGGCGACCTGGGCCGGGAGGGGCTGATCGCCTCCGGTCACGACGCGGCGGTGGTGGACAAGGTGCTGCGGATGGTCGACCTGGCCGAGTACAAACGCCGCCAGTCCGCCCCCGGCACCAAGATCTCGATCAAGGCGTTCGGGCGGGACCGCCGGTTGCCGATCACCAACCGCTGGCGCGAGCACGGCTGAGCGCTCTCGGTCGGGGCGGCGCCGGGGAGTGAAATCCTCCACTCCGACCTGCCCCCGGCCGGTCCCGCGGTGCGACGATCGCGGCAGAACCCGGGGACCGCGTAGGCGGCCTCGAGGAAGGGAGACAGTGATGGTGGAATCCACCCCCACCGAGGTGACCGCCCTGTACGGCGGGCCGGCCACCCGACGGGTCCGCACCCGCGACCTGATCGCCGCCAAGGAGCGCGGCGAGCGCTGGTCCATGCTCACCTCGTACGACCAGTACACCGCCGGGATCTTCGACGCGGCCGGCATCCCCGCGCTGCTGGTGGGCGACTCGGCGGCGAACAACGTCTTCGGCTACGAGACCACCGTGCCGGTGACCGCCGAGGAGCTGCTGCCGCTGGTCCGCGCCGTGGTACGCGCCACGAAGCAGGCGCTGATCGTCGGCGACCTGCCCTTCGGCTCGTACGAGGAGGGGCCGACGCAGGCGCTGCGCACCGCCGTCCGGTTCATGAAGGAGGGCGGCTGCCACGCGGTGAAGCTGGAGGGCGGGCGGCGCTGCGCCGAGCAGATCGCCGCGATCACCGGCGCCGGCATCCCGGTGATGGCGCACATCGGCTTCACCCCGCAGAGCGAGCACGCCATCGGCGGCTACCGCGTCCAGGGGCGCGGCGACGCCGCCGACGACGTGATCGCCGACGCCCGGGCGGTGGCCGAGGCGGGCGCGTTCGCCGTGGTGCTGGAGATGGTGCCGGGCGAGGTGGCCAAGCGGATCACCGCCGAGCTGCCCATCCCCACCGTCGGCATCGGCGCCGGCCCGGACACCGACGCCCAGGTGCTGGTCTGGCAGGACATGGCCGGCCTGCGGACCGGCAAGGCCCCGCGCTTCGTCAAGCGCTACGCCGACCTGGCCGGCACGCTCGCCGAGGCTACCCGGCGCTTCGCCGACGAGGTCCGCGGCGGCGAGTTCCCGGCCGCCGAGCACACCTTCTGACGGGTCCGGGAGGGCCGCCGCCGCATGGGTACGGCGGCGGCCCTCCCGCCGCGCCGTCCCGCCGGTCTCCCGCCCCCGCGCCGTCCCGCCGCTCTCCCGCCCCGCGCTGCCCCGGCGGCCTGCCGTCCGCCCCGGCTGGCACATTCCTGCCGCCCCGCGATCGGTCGGGCGGCGACCGGGGTCAGACCACGCAGAACTCGTTGCCCTCCGGGTCGGTGAGCTGCACGGCGTAGTGGCCGTTCTCCGGGTCGTCCATGGCGCCGAGGACCGCGGCGCCGAGCGGGACGAGCCGGTCCACCTCGGCGTCCACCCGCTCCCGCCGCTCGGCGAGTGGCACGCCCCGGCCACCGCCGACCTTGAGGTCGATGTGCAGCCGGTTCTTCAGCGACTTGACCTCGGGGACCGGCTGGAACCAGAGCCGCGGCCCGGCGCCGGTCGGATCCTCCAGCCGGTCAGCGCAGTCGCCCTCACCCAGCTCCTCGGCGGGGACACCGTGCGCCAGATACCACTCCCGCCAGGTCGGATGCCCGTCCGGCGCGGGCTGCGGCCGGTAGCGCAACGCCTGTGCCCAGAACGCGACGAGCCTCGACGGCTCCCGACAGTCGATCACCAGTTGCCATTCCATCCGGCGATCCTGTCCCAGGGGTACGACATCGACCTCCATCACGGTCGGACCTCGGGCGCGACGTCGGTCTGTGCATGACGTGCCGAGCGGTCCACAAACTGTCGTACGCCTGTTCTAACGTGGTGTCCGTGATGGACGAACTGGCCCGGGCCGAGGCGGCGCTGCGCTCGCGCCTGGAGGAGGCCCCCTGGGCCCTGTCCGAGGCCGAGCTCGTCGACGCCCTCGACGCGGTGCACGCGCTCGAGCAGCGCCTCGCCGCGGTCCGGCTCGCGCTGGTGCGGGAGGTCGACGGGCGCGGCACCGCCGTCGCGCAGGGTGCCTCCTCGACGGCGGTCTGGCTGCGCGACCGGCTGCGGCTCACCGTTCCGGCCGCCCGCCGAATGGTCGCCCTCGCCACCACGCTGCACGACGGCCCTCCCGAGGTCCGGGACGCGCTCGCCGACGGCCGGGTCGACACCGCGCAGGCGCAGGTGATCGCCGACACCGCGCGAATCGTGCGGGCGGAGGCGGGCCCGGAGGCCGCCGACCGGGCCGTCGGCCTGCTCGTGGAGTGGGCCGGGCAGTTCGACCCGCCCGTGCTCCGCGCGCTCGGCACCCGGATTCTCGACCACGTCGCACCCGAGGTCGCCGAGTCGGCGGCCGCCCGGGCACTGGAGGCCGAGGCCGCCCGGGCCGCCCGGGACCGCCACCTGACCCTCTCCGACCTGCGGGACGGCCGCTTCCGGTTGACCGGCAGCCTGGACGGCGAAACGGCGGGCCTGCTGCGCGCGGCGATCGAGCCGCTGACCGCGCTCTCCGGTCCGGACGACGCCCGCTCGCCCGGGCAGCGCCGGCACGACGCGCTCGGTGCGGTCTGTCGGCTCGCGCTGCGCACCGGCGGGCTGCCCGAGCACGGCGGCGAGGCCGCGCAACTCGTCGTCACCACGTCGTACGACGCGCTCACCGGCCGGCTCGGCGCCGGGCTGCTCGACACCGGCACCACACTGACCCCGGAGACGGTCAGGCGACTGGCCTGCGACGCCGCCGTACTGCCCGCCGTGCTGGGCGGCGCCGGGCAGGTGCTGGACGTCGGGCGACAACGACGGGCCGTGACGGGCCCGCTGCGCCGGGCGTTGGTCCTGCGCGACCGTGGCTGCGCCTTTCCCGGCTGCGACCGCCCGCCCCGCTGGTGCGAGGGCCACCACATCCGGCACTGGGCGGACGGCTGCGCCACCACGCTGACCAACTCGGTCCTGCTCTGCCGGCACCACCACCGTCAGGTGCACCACCACGGCTGGCAGGTCCGGCTCGCCCCCGACGGGCATCCGGAGTTCGTCCCGCCCACCTGGCTCGATCCGCAGCAGCGGCCCCGCCGCAACCACCACCGGCACGCCTGGGCGCGCACGTCACCGGCACCGGTCCCCACATCCGGCAGGCAGCTGACCCGGCCCGCTGCACTCTCCGACCAACCGACGACCCGGGTGCCTGGATTCTCCGACCGGGTGCCGGCCCGGCCCCGGACCCGGCCCGCCGTTCCCGGCCGGACGAGCAGGACCCGCCGGGTCGGTGCCGGACGGTCACCCAGCCAACCGACGGCCCGCTCCCGGCCCCCGTGACCACGTTCCCTCCGGTCGGCGCCGGTCCGGCGCCACCACCGCGCGGCGAGCGCTGGCCGAGGACCGCCGGCGAGCTCACAGGACAGTGCCGCACGGCCGGTTCGGGTACGGTGCGACGGTGACCTTCGAGCCCGGTCAGGTCGTCACCCGTCGCTACTGGCGCGGCGGACTGTGCACCTGGGTGCAGCCGATGCGGGTGATCGCCGACGACGCCGATGGTCTGCTGCTCTGGAGCCCGGTCGGCAGCGACGTCGCCCGGCTGGTCGACGCCGACGGCCGCAACCCGCACGACCTGCCCGTCGACGAGCTGCGGGACCCGCGACTGACCGTCGGCGCCTGGGAGAGGTACGACGTCCTGGTGCTGATGCCGCCGCAGGCCGCGTACTCGGTGTGGTGGTTCTTCGACGACGGCGTCTTCGCCGGCTGGTACGTCAACCTGGAGGAGCCCTGCGTCCGCCACCCCGGCGGCGTCGACACCACGGACCTCGTCCTGGACCTCGTGGTGAGCCCGGAGCGGCGGTGGGAGTGGAAGGACGCCGACGAGTTCGCCGAGCGCGTCGGGCACCCGCTCTACTTCGACCGGGCCACCGCAGACGGCATCCGGGCGGAGGGTGAGCGACTGATCGGGCTCGTCGAGGCGGCGGAGTTCCCCTTCGACGGCACGTACACGGACTTCCGGCCGGGCCCGGACTGGCCGGCGCCGCGGCTGCCGCGCGACGTGGAGGCGGCCGTCAGAGATCGGTGACGCGGATGCCGGCGTGCGCCTTGTAGCGCTTGTTGATGGCGATCAGGTTGGCGGTGAACGCCTCGATCTGGTGGGCGTTGCGCAGCCGGCCGGCGTAGATGCCCCGCATGCCGGGGATCCGGGCGGCGAGGGCGGCGACCACGTCGACCAGTTCCCGGTCCTCGGTGCAGATCAGCACGTCGAGCTCGATCCGGTCGACCTCGGGGTCGGCCAGCAGGGGCGCGCTGACGTGGTTGAACGCCGCGCAGACCCGGGAGTCCGGCAGCAGCCCGGCGGCCTGCTGGACGGCGCTGCCCTCGGCGACGGTGAGCGCGTACGGGCCCTGCTTGTCGAAGCCGAGCGGGTTGACGCAGTCGACGACGATCTTGCCGGCGAGCGGCTCGGCGAGGGCGGCCACGGTGGCGGCGTGCCCGTCCCACGGGACCGCGATCACGACCACGTCGCTGCGCCGGGCCACCTCGTCGTTGGCGGCGCCGGTCACGTCCACGCCGGCCGGCATCCCGGGCAGGCCGGCGATCTCCGCGGCGGACTGGGCGGCCCGCTCGGCGGAGCGGGACCCGATCAGCACCGTGTTGCCGGCCCGGGCGAACCGGTAGGCGAGCCCCCGCCCCTGGTCACCGGTGCCGCCGATGATGCCGACGGTCAGCCCGGACACGTCGGGCAGCGTGGTCGCGTCGTAAGCCATGCCGTCATCCTCGCAAAATGCCGCCGCCACAGCAGCGCCGGGCGTTGTGAGAATGCCCGCTACGGCTGACGCCCGCCTGACGCCGTGCGCCGGGCGGCCCGGGCTTCGGGCGGGCGGGCGTCAGGCGCGGGCGAAGAGGACCTTGCGTTGCACCGGGTCGGCGGTGACCAGCCGGACCCGGACCCGCTCCCCCAGCGGCAGGTCGCCGGTGCAGCGGGCCCGGACCGGCGGCTCGTCGAGGGCCACCGTCCCGCCGGGTTCGCGCCCGGGCTTCGCCTCGCCCGACGGCGGCGCGTCCACGTCCAGCACGGCCGCGTCGAAGGTCTCCCCCACCCGGTGTTCCAGCAGGACCGCCTCGGCCAGCTCGATCGCCCCACGGGTGGCCGCGGAGGCCGTCCGGTCGGTCACCGCCATCACCTCCGGCAGCTTCGGCAGCGCCGTGCGCGCCCAGTCGGGCACCTCCCGGCCCGCGTGCAGGGCCAGGCAGACCTCCGTCGCGTACCGGTCGGCCAGCCGGCGCAGCGGCGCCGTGACATGGGCGTACGCGGCCGCGACCCCGCCGTGCTCCGGCTGCTGCGGCAACTCGCCGTCGAACGCGGTGTACCCGGCGCCGCGCATCAGCTCGGCGGCCTGGTCGATGAACGCGGCCGCCCGGGGCTCGGAGGCGTCGAGCCGGGCGAGGAGCTCACCGACGCCGACGTCGGCCGGCCAGTCCACGCCCAGCGGGGCGGCCGCCGTACGCAGCCGTTGCACCGCCTCCGGCTTCGGCGGGGGCATGGTCCGCAGCAGGCCGATCCGGCCGGCGAGCATGATGTCGGCGGCGGCCATGCCGGTGAGCAGGGAGATCTGCGCATTGTGGTCCTCCATCGGCACCGGACCGCGCAGCACCAGCCGCCAGCCGTCACCGTCGGGCTCCACGTCCTGCTCGGGCAGCGGCAGGTTCATCGCGCCGCGCCGCAGCCCACGGGCGGTGAGCAGGGCGCCGATCTCGGGCAGCAGGGCGATCGGCTCGGGCAGCCGGCCGGCCTCGGCGTCGGCCTGCACACCGAGGTAGTCCAGCTTGGCGCGGGAGCGTACCCGGGCGCGTTCCAGCTCGACCGCGACGGTGCCGCCGTCGTGGTCGAGGTCGATGGTCCAGAGCACCGCGGCCCGCTCCTCGCCCGGCAGCAGGCTGGCCGCACCCTCGCTGAGCGTGTGCGGGTGCAGCGGCACGTTGCCGTCGGGCAGGTAGACCGTCTGCCCCCGGCGCCAGGTCTCCTCCTCCAGGGCGCCGCCGGGACGGACGTGGGAGGCGACGTCGGCGATGGCGTACCGGACGCGGTAGCCGTCGCCCCGGCGGCTCAGGTGCATGGCCTGGTCGAGGTCGCGCGAGCTCGCCGGGTCGAGGGTGACGAGCTCGACGTCGGTGCGGTCGGCGGCGGGCGGCAGCGGCGCGGCGGCCGCCTCGTCGGCCTCGCGCTGCGCCGCGGGCGGGAACTGCTCGGGCAGCTTCAGCTCGCGGCGCAGCGCGCCGAAGTCGATGCGGGGTGCCAGTACGCGTCGGATGACCACGGGTCAATCTTGGCAGCGGAACCGGCGTACCGCCTTCCGGCGGACGGATGGTTCGCCCGCGCGCCGGCGGACGTACCCGTGGGAACCCTCAGCGGGCCGACTTGCGGGCCGAGGCGCGGGCGGCGGTCGAGCGGGCCGGAGTCGATCGGGCGGCGGTCGCCCGGGCCGCGCCGGCCCGGGCGGGGGCCTTTCGGGCGGTGACCTTCTTGGCGGCGGTCGTCCCGGCCGGCGCCTTCTTCGCCGCGGCCTTGCGGGCGGTGGTCGAGGAGGAAGCGGTGGCCTTCTTCGCCGGCGCCTTCTTCGCCGCCGCCTTGCGGGCGCCGCCGGTCGGCCGGGTGGTGGTCGTCTTCCGGGCGGTGGTGGTCTTCTTCACCGCCGCGCCGGTCCGCTTCACGGTGGCGGTGGTCTTCTTCGCGGCGGCGGCCTTCCTGGCCGCGGTGGTCTTCTTCGCAGCGGCGGCCTTCGCCGCGGTGGTGGCCTTCGCCGCGGCGGGGGCCTTCTTCGCCGCGGTGGTCTTCTTCGCCGCCGAGGTCTTCTTCGCCGCCGAGGTCTTCTTCGCCGCGGTGCTCTTCCGGGCCGGCGCCGCCTTCGTGGCGGTGGTCTTCTTCGCCGCCGTGGTCGACTTCCGGGTGGCGGGCGCCGTCTTGGCGGTGGTCCTGGTGGCCGGCGCCGTCTTCTTGGCGGTGGAGGCCTTGCGGGCGACGGTCTTCTTGGCCGCCGCCTTCTTCGCCACGGCCTTCTTCGCCGGGACGCGGCCCGAGCCGGCGCCGGAGGCGTTCGGGGACGCCTTGTCGGCCGACGTCGTCCGGGTGGACGTCGCGGCGGAACCCGCCGCGGTGGTGCGCTTGGCGGCCGGGCGGGTGGTGGCCTTACGTGCTTCGGCCATGTCGATTCCCTCCTTGGGGACCTGCGCTCGCGTGTCTCCTCGCGGAGCACGGAGTTCCTCGACGCGGCCGTCCCGCGCCGTCTAGCTGCTCTCCCCGGCCCAACGGGCGTCCTCGGCCTCCCACGCTTCGTTACGCTGCTGCACCTGCTGCAGGGCGTTCTCCGCGTCGGCCGCCGAGGCGTACGGGCCGAGTACGTGCTTCGCGGGGCACACGTCGGCATCCGTCTCGACCCGGTGGTGTCGAGTGCACCAGAAGTACTGCCCACCACGTCCGTCGTCGCTCATGTGATCACTGTGCACCGCGATCAGCCCAGCCGCCACCGGAACCGGGGAAAGTCGCCGATGACCTCCACAGTAGAGATCATCGGATGTTCGCGGGTCGAAACGGCGGAACCGACCACGACCGTGCTGAGCTGGGGCGATAGGGCCGACCGGAGCGGCCCGGGCGGGCACGGGGCAGACGGCTGAGGGTCAGGTGCCGCACAATTCCGGGGTGCGACGCGGGGGACGAAGGACGCGGCCGGGCCGGGTGGCCGCCGCGGCGGTGACGGCCACGGCCGTGGCGGGGACGGTGGCGGGCGTTCCGCTGTTGCGGGACCGAACGCAGCAGCGGCTGGAGCGGCGCGCCGACCGGGAGGTGACGGCGACCGCGCAGCGCACCCGCGCGGAGCTGCTGGCCACTCCGACCGCGCCACGGGACCGGCTGCGGTCGACGGCCGCCCAGGTCACCGGCGTCGAGGTGCTGGAGGTGCAGGACCAGCCGGTCCGCGCGGTCCGGCTGGTCTTCCGGGTACGGGTGGCGAAGACCGCCGCGTCGCTGTTCGGCTGGCAGCGGGCCAACGCCGACGGCTGCTTCGCCCAGGTGGTGCAGCCCCGGGCGGTTCCGGCGGCGATCGAGCGGCTGCCGTGCCCGGCGTGACGGCGACGGCGGCCACCTGCCCGAGCTGCGGGACGGGCACCGCCGCGCTCCGCGAGGCCACGCCCTGGTGCCCCGGCTGCGAGTGGAACCTGGACGCGTACGACCCGGACCGGCGGGAGCGCGAGTTCGCCTGGCGCCGGCTCGACCGGTGGGCACACCGGCTGGCGTACCGCACGGCGACGGGACAGTTCGAGCGGCTGGCCGGGCGCCCGCTGGACGACTCCGGTTCCCACGCGGCGCGGACGGTCACCATGGCCGTCTCGGCGCTGCTGCTCGCCGGGGTGCTGGCGCTGGCCGGCACGGGGGTGTGGCTGCTGGTCGCCTTCCCGTTCCCCAACCTGTCGATGCTGCTGGGCGTCGTGCTGATCGCCCTGGCGTACGCGCTGCGTCCCCGCTTCGGGCGGCTCGACGAGCACCTCACCGTGCTCGACCGGGCCCGGGCGCCGCAGCTGTTCGCCCTGGTCGACGAGGTGGCCGCGGCGGCCGGCACGCCCGCGCCGCAGGTCCTCGCGGTGGACTGGACCCTCAACGCGTACGCCGGGACGGTGGGCCTGCGCCGGCGCCGGGTGCTCTGCCTGGGGCTGCCACTGTGGGCGGCGCTGCCGGCCGGCGAGCGGATCGCGCTGCTCGGCCACGAGCTGGGCCACTTCGCCAACGGGGACCCGCGTCGGGCGCCGCTGGTGCAGCCGGCGCTCACCATGCTCGGCTCCGCCGCCGACCTGGTCCGCCCGGTGGGCACCGTCTCCGGGGCCCGGGCTGCTGGAGCTGGCCGGCCTGGCGTTGGCCCACGCCGTGCAGGCGGTGCTGGCCCGGCTGCTGCTCGCCGCGCACCTGGTGCTGGTCGCCGTCGCGCTGCGGGACAGCCAGCGGGCCGAATACCTCGCCGACGAGCTGGCCGCGCGGGTGGCCGGCACCGACGCGGCGACCGGCATGCTCGACGCGCTGCTGGCGCAGGAGTCGATCGCGCTGGCCGTACGCCGGGAGTCGCGGGCCGGGCACGGGCCGGACCGCTGGCGCTCCGCGGTGGCCGACGCCCGCGCCGCCGCCGCGGACCGTCTGCCGCTGGTCCGGCAGCTCTCGGTGCGGGACGAGGTGACGCTCTTCGCCGAACATCCGCCGACCGGGCTCCGGCAGCGGCTGCTCGCCAGCCGTCCCCGGCACGAGCCGCTGGTGGTGCTCACCGAGGAGCGCCTGACCCGGATCGACGCCGAGCTGGCCGCCGAGTACGACAAGGTCCGCCGGGCGGTGAGCTGGTCGGGCTGACCGCACCCTGGGACTTCTTGGCAGGCCCACGCGCGATCGACCATCCGTCGGAGCGGTCCTGTCCACGGGACTCCCGGTGTCAGTCATCCGCCGGACAGCCCGATGCGGCTGCCCGCGCGTGCACCGCACGTCCCTTTCGTGCAAGCCTCGACCGGAATCCTTGCGGCGCTCCCCCGCCCCGCACCACCGGTACGACTGGCCGGGCGACCACGCGCCGCAACCATCAGCACACCGCGACCGCCCTCCCCCGCCGCGCCGCCAGCCGGGCCGCCGAGCCACCACCCGCGCGCCAGTTGCCGCCGTCACTGGCCGGCGACCCGTCCCTGCCGTACCCGACGATCGGGCGCGAGCTGACCGAGCTGCGGGTGCAGATCCCCGGGGTGCAGGGCTGCGTCCTCGGCGGCGTCGACGGCCTGCTGGTCGCGCACAACCTGCCCGACGACGCCGACCCGAACGACGTGGCCGCGCTCGCCGCCACCACGTACGGGCTGGGTCGGCAGGTCGGGCTGCGACTCGGGCAGGGCGGTTTCCAGCAGTCCACCGTCCGCAACGAGGACGGCTACCTGAGCGTGTACGCCGTCGACGGACAGGCGCTGCTCGCGGTGATCGGCGCGGACACCATCAACGTGGCCCGGCTGCACCTGACGGCACCGGCGGTGGCCGGGCGGCTGGCGACGCTGCTGGCCGGGGCGCCGGCGGACGCCTGAGGCGGATCCGTCGACGGGCCGGCTGGGCGGTCCGGCTCACTGGCCTGGCGTCCCGGTTCAGCGGCGCGGGGTCTTCGGGTCGGGCCGCCCCGCGTCCGGGTCGGTCCAGCCGCGCAAGCCCCGACGGAACGTCAACCAGCCGGCCACCCCGCCCATCACCGCGCCGATCAGCAGCGCGGCGGGGAGGTCGTGGGCGCCGAGGCCGTCGGGGCCGCTGCGGGAAGGCAGGCCGAGGAAGAAGACGAACAACCCCACCGCGATCGCGGCCAGTACGCCCACAGCGACGGCCGGCTTCGCCCGTCCCGCGCCCCGCGGCCTGCCCCGGTCACCAGCGTCCATGTCGCCCCCGCTCCGATCGACGGGGATATTTGCCGGCCGCCCTGCTGGCCAAACCGGATCGGCACGGGTGGCGGACGGTCAACTGGACGGCGCCATACGGCACGGCCGAGCGGGGCCGGATCTGGCAGGCTCTCGAAATGCGCCCGATGGACAGCCGTGACGTCGACGAAGCCGTGGCCGAGATGGTGCGGGTACTGGCACCGCACGAGTCGGCGGACTGGCGACGCCCGGCCGGCTCGCTCGCCTGGAGTTGCTGGGAGACGGCCGCCCACGTCGCGCACGACCTCCTCGCGTACGCCGGGCAACTCGCTGCCCTGCCCGACTCCGCCTACCTCCCGTTCGACCTGGTGGTACGCGACGACGCGTCACCCCGCGATCTGCTGCGGACGGTCACCGCCGCAGGAAGGTTGCTCAGCACCGCGCTGGCCGCATCCGACCCCTCGGTACGGGCCTGGCACTGGGGACCGACGGACCCGAGCGGCTTCGCGGCGCTGGGCGTGAACGAGACGCTGGTGCACACCCACGACATCACCGAGGGTCTCGGCATCGGCTGGCAGCCACCCGCATCTCTCTGCGGCGCCGTGCTCGCCCGACTCTTCCCCGACGTCCCGGCCGGGGATCCGGTCCAGGCGCTGCTCTGGTCCACCGGGCGTACCGACCTTCCCGGCCTTCCCCGACCCACGTCGTGGGTCTCGCGGGCCGCGGTCGGATAGGTCGCTGAGCCGGTGGGCGACGGACGAGTCGACCTGTACGCCGGATTAAGATCACCACAACCCCGCTGACCAGGGGTGAAGCCTAGCGAAGGCCGTTGTAGGCCGTCGCCAGGCCGTCAGGAGTTAGCCAGCGCTCGCAGTGAACCCCGCCACGTCCGATTGCCTTAGCCTTCTGTGCGGCACTGCAGGATCGACCCCGCAGAGCTGGTACGCCTTCTCAGTAAGCTTGGCCACTCGCGCTCGCAGGAATTTCTCTAGGTCATCTTCGAAAACAAGCTCGTCCACGCAAGCCGACTCCAATATCATTGCCAAAGCATCGGAATCTGAAGGCATTAGGCGCCGGTATTGCGACGGAGCGCTAGCCCGGATTTTGTTGTTGTCGGCCCTTGAGAGGAAGCAAAAGTTTGCAAGCGAGTTCACGAATGCAGCATATCTAGGGCGCTCCTCCAATTTCTCCACATAAGAGCGAGGGAAAATGTGATGGAATTCAGCCTTATTGTATGCCTGAAGTACCCGCTCCAGGTCCACGAAACTTCCAGATATGAAGCTCCTGGGATTAAACTGGGCAAGCATGGTAACGAATGTTGCAGTCTTTGCGCTATTAATTCGAAAATCCGTGAGCAAGAAAAAGTGCTCGGCGATATCGACCTGGAAACTTCCAAGGGCACTTGGCCGCCCCTCTCGCAGATGCTGCATCTCCGTCACATCTATACGGGCAGCTCGAACTGACTGGCCGCTATAACGCTCCGAGAAGCATGATCGCCAGAACCACTGCTTCAAGACTCTAGTTTCCCTCTCCGGAGTAATCCGGAGGCCCTCACCAGGAACTGCGAAGTACACGCTGAGGGGCGCCAGCATCAAGGGGTAGGGAAGAGTCTTTATCGTGGCAACCTTGAGCTGCTTTTTCAGGAACTCAATGGCTCCCTTAATTCCATTTTCTACCCGCTCGAAGTTGTCGCGGATTTCGGCTCCATCCAAGTCGATCAGTACTTCGACCGAGGGGTCACCCTTCAGGATCGCCGCGCAGCACCGCAATACCAGGTTCGGGTCCGACCCAATATCTCCGAAGGAGAAGTTCTCCAACTCCTCCTGCAACACCTCAAGCTTATTCCGGAGGTCGAAATCCTCGCTCCAAGTCCAAGCCGACAGAAGCTCTAGGGTGGTCAACTCCACCCCCATTCGATTAATGCGCTCGAATACGATCGCAACGGTGGCACGATCCTCGGTTTCCATCATCTGAATTGGAAGCTGCGCTTCCTTGAAAACGCTATGCAACCTGTCGATTTTACGAATTTCTCGCTCGCGCGTGAAGCGGGCCGAAGCAAGCCGATACGCGACGGAGTCGAAGAGGCAGTTCAGTGGAAAATGAGCAGACTGATCGACTTCGCTAGGCTTCAGGGCAACAAATTGGGACTGTTGCGCATTATCGGGAGCAGCGAGGTCGAAATAAATCGACCGCCAGTCAGGGTCGGCAGGCTGGACGAACTCCGTCTGAAAAGTAACAAAGAGCGATGTGACTCTTTGCTGCCCGTCGAGCACGTACGTAACCGGGTACCGCTCATGCGGGGCAGGTAGATCAAACGGCCCCAATTTACGCTCCGACAGAAGCCTTCCCTGCGTCAGCCAGAACAGCAGGGAACCAAATGGATACCCTTTATATATGCTGTCCAGGAAGTGAGCTACATGGTCCGCGTCCCACACAAAACCGCGCTGGAATGCGGGAACCCTAATCTGCCCACCATAGATATGATCCAGAAGCTTTCGAATCGGATAACTTGTAAGCTCACTCACGCTCGCACTCGATCCTCATCAGACGCTGTCCTTCATGTACACACCATGTTGCTGTACAACGAGAATCCGGTCAAGTCTGAGTTACAGAAGGTGGCTGCCGCTCCTAACGGAACAATCTGTCGATAGTCATCCGCGTCCGCTCTTCACTGGCCGGCATCAAGTGGGTGTAGACCCGCAGCGTGAAGCCCGGATCGGAGTGGCCGAGGTATGAGGCAAGGGCCTTGATGCTCTCCCCCGCGTCCAGCAATGCCGAGGCGTAGAAGTGGCGAAGCGCGTGCATCCCGGTCGCCCGGGTTGGGACGATGCCGGCCGCCCTCACCGCCGGACGCCAGTTCTTGTCGTCGAAGGTGGCCCGCTTGATGGCACCCCGGCGGGTGGTGGTGAACAGCAGCGGCACGGTCATCCGCTCATCGCTGAACGGCTCCTCCCACGGCAGAGCGATCGAGAGCGGGTCGTACTTCTCGGTGTGTTCCTTGAGCGACTGGGCTACCGAGTCGGGCAGCGGCACGCGACGGTCCCGGTCGTTCTTGGGCAGGCCGAAGACCAGCCGGGAGCGGACCACCTTGACCTGCCGAACGATGTGCACCCAGCCCGAGTCGAGGTCGATGTCATCGACGCCCAGGCCGAAGATCTCGCCCTGCCGCATGCCGCAGCCGGCGCCCAGATCGACCATGGGGCGGTACCGCTCAGCGAGACCACCGCGGATTGCCGAAACCTCGTCGGCCCGCCAGGGAACAACACGGCGTTGCGCCGGCCGGGGCGGCTTGACCGAGGCTGCCGAGCACGGGTTCCTGGCGATGCGCTCATCGTCGACGGCCGCGCCGAGGATGGTCCGCAGGTGCGCGAAGATGACGGCCCGAGTTGCCGGGGCCAGCTTGCCGACCATCCCGGCGTCCCACTCTCGGATGTGACCCGGCTTGATCGAGGCCAGCTGCCGAGAGCCGAAGAACGGCAGCAGGTGCTTCCGTACCCGGAACTCGGTGCTCTCCCGCGTCGACTCGTCGAACGAGCGCGTACGCAACCAGCTCTCCGCGTACTCGGCGAAGGTGATCCGGCCGGCGGACGGATCAACGTACGAGCCCCGGAGCTTGTCCGTCTCGGTGGAGACGAGGAAGGCGTCAGCGTCACGCTTGGCCCGGTCCGGGAAGGACTGGCTACGTTCCCGGCCATCCGGGCCGATGTACCGCACCCGGTAGCGCATCCCCTTGCCGAACAGATCCGACTTGACCCGCTCCTTCCGGCCGCCGGGGTGCCGGATCACCTTGAACCAGCGATCTTCCACGTGTCCCATCAGGCCGCCACCTGCTCACGTACCCAGGCCCGGACCGCTTCCGGCTCGTACCGCAGGTGCCGACCGACCCGGGCCGCCGGCGGACCGTACTTGACCTTGCGCCAGCGGTACAGCGTCTCCTGCGGTACCCGGAGGTACGCCGACACGTCCTGAACCGTCCACAGCTCATCCTTGGCCGCCATCACAGCCCCTCCCCCGTCTTGTCATCCGCCTCCGTCGTCGAGCTGTCCTTGGGGAGCTGCGCCGCGCGGTCCTTGGCGGCGAGCAGTTCGGAGCGCCAGCGGGCGCGTTCGCTGATCGAGCGAAGGAGCCGGTGAGCCATGGCCGGCACGTCAGGATCATCGGGCCGGGCGAGTTCCCAGGCGTGCCGGACCGGTTCGACGGTGGCGCCCTGGTCGTCGACGCCGTCAAGACCGACCGTCACGCCGAGCAGCGCCCGCACCCAGGCCCGAACGTCGTGCTTGTGGTCGCTCAGCGTCTTGCCGGACCAGTCACGCGAGATAAGGATGCGCCGGCCACCGATGCCGAGGGTGTCCCGCTGGTGAACCTTGCCCTTGCAGCGGCCCGGTTTGAGCTTCGCGTTCGCCTTCTTGGGCTGGACGCCGTAGAGCAGCCAGTTCGCACACCGGTCGGTGCACGGGGTGACCCGGAGTTCCTGCCATAGCCGGTCCAGGTGCGCCCGCTGCCGGCCGGTAGTGATCTTGTGGCAGTCGCCGGTGTGCTTGGTGATGTACTTCGTGACGTACCGGATGGTCCGTTCCGCATCCTCGGTGCCGGGCATGACGCCGCGCGCGTCGACCTGGGCGCCGAAGCGAACGACGTGCACCGGTTCCGCATCCGGGTCGTCGTCAATGGCGTCGAGCGCTTCGGTCCAGGTGCTCAGCGGCCGGCGGGTGTCCGGGTCGACCCACGCGGAAGCGTTTTCGTCCCACACCGGGGGTCGGTCGGCGGTGTACCGCTGGACATCAACCGACGGCCACCACACCTGGTGATAGGTCGCCGCCGCCACCGTGCGCAGCACGTCCCGAGGAATCGTGCCCCGGATGGCGAAGTGCGCGTGTGGGGCGAGTCGGCGTTGCGGCTCGACGCAGCCGGCGTACTGGACGTTCCAGCCTTCGCACCGCCGGAGGTTCTGCCAGAACCGGTCCAGGAGCCGGGGAAAGTGCACCGCGTCCCAGGCCGCCCGCCGGTAGTCGTACCGGTCGGGGTTGACCGGGGTGCCGTCGGGGCGGACCGGGCCGTACGAGTCGAGGGTGAGCGTGAGCCACATCGACGGCCGGTAGGTGGAGCCGTCGGGGGCGGTGTAGGTCTTGCCGACGGTGCGCCGCTCGACCTTATGCCGGGGCAGCTCCGGGGCATCCTGCCGCCGCTTGGTCGACCGCTTGCGGCGCCGGCCGGTGTCGTCGTCGCCCTGGTCGTCATCGCCGGACGAGTGCGGAGGCGCGACCCGTCCCCGGAGCCCTTCGGCGGCGATCGCCTCTTCCACCTCGTGGATCGCCTCGTCGAGGTCGGTCACCTGATCCCACTGCGCGGCGCGGGTGGCCTCGTCGCGGGAGAACTCCAGGTGTGCGCGGAAGAGGATCAGGGATTTCTGCGCCTCGGTTGCGGGTTCGGGGCCGGGTAGGGGTTCCTCGTCGCGGTGCCAGCCCTCGCGGATCTGGGCTTGGCGTAGCCGGCGGTTCTTCTTGGCGCAGGGCGCGCACTTGTCCTCGAGGGTGGCGCCGCAGGGCAGGTCGATGACTTCGGTCTGGCCGGTGTCGAGGTCGGTGCGGCGCATGGCGAGGGGGCGCACGCAGACGCCGTACTCGGCGGCGATCTCCTTGAGGACATCGACCGATCGGGGTAGCGCCATGCGGGCCGCCCGCGACCCCGGCCGGGGAGCGGCAGCCGGGGTCGGGGCGGTCGGCGTGAGGCCGGGCAGGGTGGGAGCGGTCATCGGATGATCCCGACGACGTGCGGCCGGTTCGGCTGGACGACGCCGCGCGGAGGCAGCACCGGGGCGGAGATGACAGCCGGCGGCACGGGTTCAGCCGGACGCTCGGGTTCGGGTTCGGTGGTGACCTGCTCGGGCACCTCGTACCAGTCGGCTTGCGGCTGGTCGGGTTCGGGAGTCGGTGGGGTGGCGGGGGTGTTGGACAGGACGACCTTGACCAGGGCGAGGAATGCCAGGGACGGCACGGCCGCCATGGTCCAGCCCCACACCGAGGGTTCCGCCTCGGCGACCTGGACGGCGAGGGACAGCAGCGCGAACGCGACCAGGAGCGAGCCGACCAGGCCGACGGGACGACCGGCCCGGCGGCGGGCGCGCAGTTCGAGGCCGAGGTAGATCGCCATCAGCTCGACGGCTACGGCGTTGGCCCAGCCGATCCAGTCGGGTTGACCGTGGGCCACGGACAGGTCGTGGACGTGGGTGAAGGCGGCGGCGCCGGCCATGATGCCGATGGCGAGCAGGATGACCAGGCGTACGGCGAATTCGGTGCGGTCGGTCATCGCCACTCCTCCAGCGGCTTTTCCCGGATGGTCAGGTCGATGCGGATGCGCCGGTCGTTCATGTCGGAGCGGCGGTTGACCATGTGCGCCAGGCCATGCAGGGCGGCGGCGGTCTGGTCGGCGGGGCCGACGAGGCGGATACGCAGCGGACGCCGGAGCCGATTGACGAAGCGGGTGAGGGTGGTCATGACGGGTTACCTCCTGGCCGGGCGGATGTCAGTGCGGATGTAGTCAGGTGGGGTGCCGAGCGCGGCGACGGCTTCGGAGAGGCAGCGCCACAGCGCCCACGCCTCGTCGGGGGTCAGGGACATCCGCCGCCGGCCCGCACCGACCGCGAGATAGACCGGGTACGGGTCCGGTCGTTCCGGGTCGACCCGGACAGACACGGCGGTAGCCGGTTCGGGGGTACGCAGCCGGTAGAACCGTCGGCCGGTCGGAGCAGCGGTCACCGCGGATCACCCCCGCTGTCCCGGTCGAGGAGGTTGCGCAGCGCCTCAGGCAGCAGCGGCCCGGACGGCTTGCGAGGCAACGGAAGGCGTACCGGTTCGACGGCGGTTTCCCGGCCGACCTGGGCGAGGATGTCCGCCGCGTCGGCCGGGGCCGGGTACTGCCGCGCCATGTCGCGGATGTCGTCGTCGCTGACGTACGAGAACCGGACCCGCATCGGGTCGGGCGTGCCGTCGAGGATCACGTACCCGACACCCTTCGCCCATCGGGGCATCTGGTCCGCCAGAGCGCCCCGGTTGCGGGCACCATCACCAAGAACCAGGTCGACTTGCGACGCCTCAGTGAGCCCGAGCGCGATGCGGGTCGGGAACAGGTCCCGGAACGGCAGCACCTCCTTGCGCGGGTCCTGCAACGCCGCCACCACCAGGACGCCGACGCCAGCACCCTGGGACAGCAGCAGCCCCAGCGAGGACGCGATGCGCTTGCGCAGGTCGACGTCTTGCAGGTACGCGGTCAGCGCCGCCATCTCGTCGACGACGACCACGACCAGGGGGTCAGCCTCAGTCGGAGTGTGCACCCGGACCCTGCCGGCCAACCGGGCCTGACGCTCACGCAGGACGGTCACGGCCTCGTCGAGGAGGTCCGCCATGGCCTCGAACGACTTGCAGGCGAACCGGGCGAACATCGGACGGCCAAGCGCGAATTCCATGCCGCCCTTGGGGTCGATCACCCAGAGCCGGACCAGCCCGGAGGCGATCCCGCCGCCGAGGACCCGGACCAGCGACCAGAGCACCGAGCCCTTCCCGGACCGGGTGGCGCCGCCGACCAGGACGTGAGTGGCGAGCAGGTGCAGCGACCAGGTTCGCAGGTCTTCGCGCCGGGCCAGCGGCAGCGCGGTGAAGTCCGGCACCGCAGGCACCGGGAACGGCGGAACCACGGTGCGCAACGCATCGGTACGCACCAGCGCCAGGTGGACCACCTTCGGCCGATCCCGGTAGCGCACCCGGTCGACGGGCCGCAGCAGCCAGGCACCCCGGCCGGTACGGGTCGGCGGATCGACGGGACGTTCCGAGTAGACCCGGGCGTGCCGCCGACCGAAGGCGTAGGCCAGGTTGGCACTCACCTTCTGAAACTGTTCCGGCGTCTGGCCCCGGACCATGCGGACCGTCAACACGTCGAGCGCCTGATCCGAACGGACCCGCAACAGGTCCGGCAGGACATGCCGACGGTCGTACGTCTCGGCGAGCCCGCACAGCGTCATGGCCTCACGCCACACCCGCCGGTAGACGAACACCCGCCGGAACGAACCGAGCAGCGGACCCGCCAACCAGGCCCACCAGGACGACTCATCCCGCCAGCGCCACACCGCCGAGGTCGCCGACGTCAACACGAGCGGCACCACCAGGCCGGGCCAGTCGAACTCGGCATACAGCCAGAGCGCCAGCACCACCGAGGCGGTAGCCACCGGGTGACGCAGGCACCACCAGAACGCCCGCCCGAACCAGCGCAGCACCAGACCGAGCACCACCGCCCAGACCGGCAACTCGAACCGCCTCGGCCGGATCACCAGTAGGTCACCGGCCGAAGTCGTCACCACCTCACCGCGAGGCCGCCCGATCACTTGGCACCCCGCAGCGACACGAACCGACCCGACGCATCCCGGACCGGAGGGAACGGAAGAACGAGCTGCCCGACGCAGCGCGGGCAGCGGTCAGCCACCCCGCCGGCCGGGTCGAACCGGGACTGACACACGCCGCACCGAGGCTGAGCCGGGGCAGGCGAACGCCTACGCTTGGACACGTCACTACCTCTCTCGACAGAGCAGGGGGAAGAGACAGAGGGCGGGGCTGCCGTCCGCCAAGACCTGACAGCCCCGCCCCCACCTGATGCGGCTACGCCGCCGCCTTCTTGGCCACACCCGCCGGAGCACGCATCCCGGTCGCCCGGAGTGAGTACGCCATCCGGTTGTTGTTCGACACGTACGGCGTGACCGTCATGCCCTCGAACTCCACCGCCTCGAAGGGGGCGCCCGTCGGCGGGACCGGCTGGTAGTCGGCGGAGATCTTGACCGTCGTCTCCCGGGAGCGCTTGCCGAGCTCCGGGTCCAGGTCCATCACGCGGACCTGCCACACCCGCTGGCCGGTCAGCTTGTCCTTCGCCGGGCTACGCCGGCCGGTCTTCTCGTCGTAGTCCTCGACCTCACCCAGGGACTCGGGGACCAGGGCGCATCCCGCCGGGAACACGTCCTCACAACGCACGGCGAACCTCGTACCGCCACGCAGAGCCATCGCTCAACCTCCAGGTTGTTGGCATGTCTGCCAAGTTGAGACTCCAAGGTAGACGGCACTTGGCAGACAAGTCAACAAGCAGCAGCGACCGTGCCGGACCTGAAACCGGCAATTGGCTCTAATCGCTCGACCAGCGCGACACTATGTGCAGGGTGGTGGTCAGGACACGCCCGAGCGCAGCGCGAAAAAGCGCAGCCACAAGGCGATTAAGACGGAGCGAAGGTACAGCACAGGCAGGCGTACCCCGCCATGCAGCCAGAGGTACTAATGCGAGCCAGCAACTACAACCAGACCCGCGCGCCCATCACGGTTGCGAAGAAAACGGAATGTTCAGCGCGATCATCAGTCCGTTATGGATCAGCCAGGGCCCAGACCGGTTGTAATCATAAGTATTCCGGCGATGGTAGAACTGAACGTATCCGGCGTTCGGCCTGAGGTTGCCGATAGCGCCCTGCAAAAAGAGATACTCAGCCAGATCGTCAAGTGTAACCAAGTCTTGTATGCCTGCGGTTTCGATGGCGCTCTTGAGCGCCTCCCGCGTGAATTCCCTCCCAGGCATGGCTTGCAACACTTGTGGAAGCCGGTTGATTACCTGCTGATCGAGCAAGCCCGTCGCCTCCGACAGAATCTCCGACAAGAGATGAGACGAGGAGAAGTTGTCCGCAGCTGAACGGACCTGCGAACTCGACAAAGATTTGCCAGGAGATGCCCTCTCCTTGAGTGCCCCGAACAGCAGATTCATATCCCGGGGCGTATACCTAGTGAAATCTAGCAAGTAGCGCAAAGTGGAAATAGGCCGCGCTGTCGGTCCCACCTTGACAAAGTCGGGCAACAAATTCAGCAGGTCATTTACCTCGACCTGAGCCTTGCGCGCAACGTAATCCCACAGCACGACATCCCTGGGGTCCCTGGCCTCAGCGCCCCAGTCAATGTTGATGCCACCATCAGCGGCAATCTTGGCCGAGTCGGCGAAGTTAATCCGCCGAAAAACGTCATTTCTGCACATAATTAGCAGAAAGATGCTTCTATTCCCGGCGCGGAGCAGGCGCTGAGAGATCCAGTCGGAAGCTCGTACGAGTGCCGCAAGCGTTCGCCAATACGACTCGTTGTCCCCGATTGCTTTGTCGAGACCATCAATCGACAGAAGGTGCCTGTTACTCGTGACCGATGCAGCGGCCAAACGGATCACAGCGTCGCCCAACTGAGGGAGGCTGACTGAGTCCGTGTCCGAAGACTTCCATTCAGTCGAAGCGATTTTCGGAATACTGATCGTCGACTTTCGCTCTCTGATCTTACGCAGCACCTTCGGATAATCGTCATCAGCCAGGCCCGCGCTCTTCAAGTCCGCTAACAGTTTGATGGCCTGCGGGTCCCGACTAAGATTACACGCCCCGTCTTGAATCAAAGATTCAAGGATACGCACACCAATAAATAGCTTCCATGCGGCATCAGTAAGGGCGGTGACCTCGCCAGAAACCAGCTTTTTCTCAAGCGAGTACAACGGACTTTGCGAACGGTTCAGTTCATCAAAGTCTACAAAATTAGTAAATACCGCATGCTCGCCGATTTCCCTCTTCCACTTCAGCGCCACATATTGAGCGGCAGCGCTTTTTCCGGATCCTTTCGGTCCGAGGATCAAGAAGGTCTCGTGGTCCAACACGCGCCCTGGAAGGTTCCAGCGATCGAGATAGGTATCTACGAACCGATCGGGGCTATGCAGCACATCCCTCTCGGCGGAGGCCCGGCCAAAGTACAGCCTGGTGATGTCGAGCATCCAAGACTCCTGTCGGTTCAGCAGAAGATTCAAGGCTAGCCAACTGGCTTAGCCTTTACTGCCCTGCCAACAAACGGCGCGTCTGCACCAATCCGCTATATCGGATATTTACGCCAAGTTTTACACAAGCAACCAAGGGTACATATGCGTTGAACTGACCGCAAGAACGAACACAGTGGGGCTACGGGCATGAGCATGGACCGTGAAAGTAGGAGGTACCCAGGGGTGGCGGTGGATCGTGTCCACAGCCGTCCGGACGGAACCGACGATAATACTGTCGAAGCTCTCGGAGAACTGAGCAAAGCGCTTGAGACGATTCACCGAGTACGGGGCCACCTGTACTCGGCGCACCAGCTCGTTGGCGGCGCGGATCTCACCCTCGATCGGGTGGTGAAGCTGCTCCGCGAGGCCGGGCACGACGAGATGGCCGACCGGGTCGAGCACGAGCTGTTGGGGCGCAACCTGCTACCCGGCCGTTGGACCTTCCAGATCATGGAGGAGTTCGACGACGGCTACTACGCCGCGTTCCAGGAGATCGAGCGGGACGCCCGGGAGAAGCTAGCCGGCGGCCGGCGGCACATCTACGAGGCGGAGATGAAGGAGCGGCGGCGTACCCACGGAATGCCGGGGCACGAGGCTACGCCAGAGGAGTGAGCGGTAGACCGTTCGGCAGCATCGAGGCCAAGGCGTTGGCTCTGGCCTCGATGATCCTCATCCGCGCTTGATACTCGGCCGGTTCCCGGTGTGCGGCCTGGCTGGTGACCTGGCCGGGCCACTTGCGGTAAAGCAACCCGTACTCCCGGGTGAAGTAACCGGCGCTGACGGCGTTGGCGGCGAGCAGTAGTCCCGTGTCTTCGGAGGCGGGAAGGGCCATCCAGCCGCCCAAGGCGAAGACGAGATCCCGCCGCAGGCACAGGGTCGCCGGGTGCACCGATGCTCGGTAGTCGTTGGCTTGCCAGAACGACAGGACCGCCCTGCGGTCGACGACCCCGCCGGCTGGATCCTTGTCCCATCCGGCGGTCGACCCGTCGGGCAGCAGATCGAGTACCCGCGAGGTGGTCCAGCCGATCTGCGGGTGCGCGTCGAACGCGGCGATGTCCCGGGCGAGCGCGCCGGGGGTCAGCTGGTCGTCAGCGTCCAGAACCTTGATGAGTTGCCCGGAAACTCGGGAAAGGGCGAGGGTGCGGGCAACACCGGGCCCACCGGGGCGGCCGGTGCCGAGACTGATCCGGGGATCGTCAGGCAGCGCGTCGACCAGGGCGCCGGTCTGTCCGTCCTCCTGGACGAGCCATTGCCAGTCCCACCCGGTGGGCATTTCCTGCTTTGCCAACGACTCGTAGGCGCCAGCGAGGTGCTCGATGCTGGGCGCGTGGACCGGGGTGATGACCGAGACGAGCTGCGTCAAGTTTTCCACCGTTGGAGTTTGTGGGAGTAGACAAGCTCGGTCCGGTCGCCCGGCATCACCACGTCGGCGACCTCGACGACCCGGCCCGTGGTGTCGATCGAGGTCTTCCGGACGGTGAGCACGGAGACGCCCGGGTCGATGTCCAGCAGTTCGGCCTCATCCGGGGATGGCGGACGTGCCCGGATCTCGTCGTCGATCCGATCCAGCTCGATGCCGAGCGTGTAGAGCTGGTGCTGCGTGCCGCCGGGCCATGGTTCCTTGCTCTCATCGAGCAGGTCCGGGTTCGTGGCCACCAGGTCGTACGGCAGGTAGGAGTACGACACGGTCAGCGGTGCGCTCTCGTGGCGGGACGACGTCCAGTAGACCCGGCGCAGCAGTGGCGTACCCGATTCGACCTGCAAGGCCGCGGCCATCTCCGCATCCGCCTCCACCCGGGAGTACTCCGCGTGGAACTTCAGATCATCGACGGTCAGGCCGGTGTCGTGCTCGGTGGCACCCGTCTTCAACCGCTCGGCCTCGTCGAGCAGGACCCGGTCCTTCTCCCACTGGTACCGCTCGCTGTTCCGACGGCGTACCCGCTGCCGAGGCGCCCGGACGTAGGTCCCGCGCCCCTGCTCGGCCCGGACCAGGCCCCATTCCCGGAGCTGACGGATGGCGTTGCGGACGCTGGTCCGGGACAGGCCGGACGACTCCGCCAACTCCGTCTCGCTCGGCATGAGCGTTCCCGGGGCCATCTCTCCGCTCATGATCTTTACCCGCAACTCCTCCGCGAGTTGCAGGTAGCGAGGGCGCCAGTCCCGGCCATGCACACCGGTCACCGTACCCCCTAGACGTTCCAACGTCTGCCAGGTGGTCCCGCCGGCGGGCCGCTCAGGAACCGGCGGAACCGTTATCGCTGCTCGCGGTGGCTGCCCACGACGTGGGCCAGGAGTACGGGGAACGGCCACGCGCCGACGGCTGCCGGGGTTCATCGCCCCTCCCCCGTCCAACGGCCCTGACTGACCGGTGCCCGCATCACCTCACGGGCGCGCGTCAGCTCGTCAATCAGCCGGTCGAGCTGCGCCGCCGAGAGAAGCACGGTTTGCGTCGCGCCGTAGCGGGTCGCGTCGAGTTTGACGGCCAGGTCCCGACGCGCGAACCGGTCGATGAGAAGCTGAAGGCTGACCCAGCCGGTCCGCTCCCGGCCGATCGTGGCGATGAAGCCGCGGTGCATCGGGTCGTTCGGTCCGCAGCCCCGGCACCACCCCGGGCATGCGGCCGACGGGACCGACAGCGGGGCGCTCCCGGTCATGGGCCGGCCCTCACTCATCGTCGGCTCCCAGGTCGCCGCCGGCCTGCTTCAACAGGCCCCGCAGATGGTCGACCAGTTGGGCCACCTGGGACAGCGGCAACTCCGCCCAGGCGTTCCCCGCCCGGCACGTCGCGTGCACTGCGACCAACGGCGCCAGGGCGTCAGCACCGATGAGGTAGGTGACGACTGCTCCGCCCGACCGGATGTCACCAAGCCGGTACATCGGGCCCCGGTGACGCCGGGCCATGTGCGCCATCACCGGCGGCACCAGGTGGCCGCAGCGATCCGGCGCACACCAGTCCGGGTGGCTCGTGATCTCGGCCGACTTGTTCGTCCGCCTCACCGCTGCCACCGCCCACCATTGCCCCGGTAGGACTGCGCCAGCGTCATCAACGGCGCGTACCGCAGCATGGGCAACTCCCGCGTCGGCCCCACACCCCACCAGTACGTCGGCCCGGCATTGGTCGGCGTGCGTCGACTCGGCAAGACGTTGCTGCCGGTGGGCACAGCCGGCGGACGTCTCCGGGACCACCAGGATGAGAACCAACGGCGCCGACGATGAGAGCCGGACATCGCACCTCCACAGGTAGGCGAGGACCGGTGGCCAGCCACGGGGGAATGCAGCCGGCCACCGGCCCGGATGAAGGCACGGCGCACCGTCCGACACAGACGGGTCGGGTATCGCCGAGCCAACTTGTACGCGCGGCTACCGCAACCGGTCCGACAGGACGCCGCGCATCAGGTGCGACCAGGGCTGGCGCGGCACCACCCCTGACGCGAGCCGTCACCCTGGCCGCACACAGGGAAACGTACCTACAAGTGGACGTGTTGTCTATACGTCGAAACGTGTCGCTTGGTTGGCACTTGGTAAGACAAGTGCCAGGTACGGTGAGCAGGTGCCCACCCCGCACTACGGACAGCCCCGTTACAGAGTTATCGCCGACGAGCTGCGAGAGCGAATCGAGAGCGGCGCTATCCCGCCCGGCACCCTCTTGCCAGCAGAAAGCGTCCTCATATCCGAGTTCCGCGCAGCCCGCGGCACGGTTCGGAAGGCAATAGCTGCTCTGAGGGAGGAAGGTCTAGCCGTCACCGAACACGGCAGGGGCACTTACGCGGCGTCTCACGCCCACAACCATGCCGACCAGCCGGAGACCAGGCAGCGGAAGATTCCTGCCGATGCACACCTCGCAGCCCTGTTCGAAGTCGAGGTTGGAACGACGCTGGTTGAACGGGTCACCGTCGTCCGGCGGGGAGAGCAGGTCGACAAGGTCATCAGAACCTATCGGCCAGGCCCCAACGACTCGTAGCCGTCGGAGCACAGCTGCTACCCCTTCCAAGCGGCCCGCTACGCAGGTCGTCGCGCCGCCCAGCGGACCGGACCGGAGCTCCACCGTGCCTGGGCAACTCGCCGGGACGGTCCTCGACGACCACCGCTCTACCGGCTATACATGCTTCGAGGGCTGGTTCGATCGGCTGGATATGATCTTTCGAGGTGCGTCCGGCAAGATGGCAGCCCTGCCTCCAGCCTGCGCATCGATCGAGCCAAAGTAGTAGGAAAGGGAAGCCCGTGAACCGCCACTCCAGGACGTCTCCCATGCATGCCCCGGAGACCGATGCGGAGCCCGTTGCAGCCCGACCGAACCTTGGCGCAGTGTCCGTAACCCAGCTTGAAGACTGGGAGTGTGACCTACTCGACCCTCAGCTCACCTTCACACCCGGCGACGCCCGCAAGACCGGGCTCCCAAAAAACTCAGTCGACCTAATTGTCACATCTCCCCCGTATTGGAACAAAAGGGACTACGGGCACGCGGACCAGATCGGGCAAGAGGCGACTCCAGAGGCGTATGTCCATGCAATGCTGGAATGCCTTGAGGAGTGGAAACGTGTACTACGACCACACGGCTCGCTCTTCCTGAACGTCGGTGACACATATTTCAAAAAGTCGCTGCTTGGCATCCCCGGCCGCATCGAGTGGGACGCAATAAATAGCGGCGGTTGGCTAGTTCGCAATAGGATTATCTGGGCCAAGGAATCTGGCATGCCAGATCCAGTGAAGAACCGGCTCGCCAACCGCCACGAGTACATCATCCACTTGACTCCGCGCCCGGACTATTACTATGACCTTGTCGGGTACTCGGAGTCAGTCGGCAATGGCGCCAACCCGGGTGACGTTTGGTTGATCAACCCTGAGCGCAACATGGGCGAGCACCTTGCCCCGTTCCCGCGTGAGATAGTGCGCCGTGCAATCATGCTGGCCGCGCCGCCGCAGGTCTGTGCGACATGCAATGTCCCACGCCGCCGAGTGATCGAGCGTACAGCCGATTTGGATCCGACGCGCCCGCAGGCGAAGCGGGCGATGGAACTGGCTAAGGAATACAACTTGACGCCAGATCACATCCGTGCGATCCAGGCTTTCGGCGTTTCAGATGTCGGCAAAGCCACTAAGTTTCAGAGCGGCACCGGGCGCAACAGTCTCGAAGTGCAGAGGCTCGCGATGGAGGCAAAGGCGGTGCTCGGTGGCTACTTCCGCGAGTTCACCTTCGCCAAGAAGCGCACGGTAGGCTGGACTGACTGCGGACATGGCACACCCGCACGCGGCGTAGTTCTTGACCCCTTCGCTGGCACTGGGACAACTCTAAAGACAGCGAATGCGGAAGGCCGTGACGCGGTCGGCGTCGATCTAGTGCCCCTAATGAATCAGGCCGAAATCGGCGGCTGACCGGCGGGCAGCCCTGCAAGGCCGGCCACAGTCAACGCCATGTCGGCCAGTGCCTCATCAGTGCCCTCATCCTTAGACAGATCAAGCCTGTAGTCATATACGTCGACAGAGCGCACTCGGCCGACGTAAACGAGCCCCTTCTTACCCTTGATCCAGGGATGGATTAACAGGGCGAAGTTGAGGCCATAGCGCAAAGCATAGGTTACTGCCTGCTCGACCTCATCTCGATCGGGCAGGACGTCTTCCGCTTTTGAGTTCTTGCCGTGAACAGTGTTTTTAACCTCGGCGATGAGCCGGAAATTGCGATCGAGTCCCCGCACAACAATATCAGGCTGCGCCTTTCCCGGATCAAGGCTAGCGAGCGCTTTAAGGGGCGTTCCGAGGGGCGATGGCAGAGGGTCTGGCACATCATATAGGTCGACCCGACCTTCGGCGTTACCGTCGAGGACCTCCACCGGCCAATTCTGTCTTGCTGCATGCTTCGCCAAGCTGATACGAACAAAGTTCTCGAACAGCTTATTCGTGTCAATGAGGAGCGAGCTTAGACGCACGCCGGTGCCACCAAGATCAAGCGAAATACCGGCGCCACGCAGAATCACGACCGACAGGTCTAGCGCGGATCGGTAGTAGGCGCGTGGATCGGGAAGCGGCGTCAGACCGAGCACCACTGGGTCATCGAGGAATCGGTAGCCAGTGTCTTCGCCTACTTCCTCAAAGGCAAGTAGCTGTCCTGCCAGCCGGGCGATCTTTGCGCGATCACCCCTCCGCGGCTTCGCCTTTGACTTAGTCAGATAGGCGTGCACTACTTCCATCGCCGCCTTGATGCAGCGGTTGGCCGGAATGTCGACGGTGCGCTCGAACCAGGAGTAGGCGGCCTTGTTCGGCACCCCACGCGCGGCGAAGCGTTGCATTGTCTGAGTAAAGTCAATACGGCCATGCGGGAAATGGCCTTCATCTTCGCAGCGCTCATATGAGCGCATCATGCCCGCATCGAGTAGCTCATCCAGGTAGTCGAGCAGTGCGTCGGCGAAGATGTCCATCGCCCAGTCGTCAGCAGTGCCGCGACTGGAGTACTCCCGGAAGGTGGATAGAGCCAATACGTCATGCCCAGTCTCGATCACCATGCGCGTCAAGTTGGCGATCGGGACGCGAGGTTTGACTCGGACAATGACGCGATCATTTAGAGGGATGACACCGACATACGAAGTGGCCTGGAGCCGAAGCGCACCCTTGCGGAAGTTTGCGCGAAGAATATCCCGTCCGTCGATTTCCGAGTTCAGGACCAGGTGGTGGTCGCTATTCAACCAGAGCGCCGTGTCAATCTCGACGCTCTCATGCTCGGCACACTCCACAATTACTAGGTCCGCGGCTGCCTCTGTCACTTCGGCGGCTCAGGTGACGACTGGCCAGCCGAGGCCGACAGCGGCTCCGGCGTAGGAAAGATGTGCGTCCATGCCGTCTCCAGATCGGCCCGGGTGTTTTCGTCGCGGCGGAAAGCTCGCTGCACGAGGTACTTCAGTTGGTACTCCCAGATGTCCCAAAGGGATGCCTCGTCCGTCGCAGTAGAGAAATAGGCGTGACCTACGGCGGCGGCAGGGTTTTTGCGGGCGTGTCCGTTGATTCGCCCAAACCAGCGGATCACGCCCGCCTTGAGCTCTTCCTCCATCCCGTTGCCATCGAGCATCTCCACCAGAACATCTTTGTCCGGATCCATCGAGATTTTGGCGAAGCGGCGCTCGAAGGCAGCGTCGACTTCATCTACTCCTCGATCGAAGGGATTCATCGTCGCGAGGATGATTAGATTAGATGGCACCCTAATCTCTTCACCATTAGCTATAGTGAATGGCAATTCGCGCTTACTACGTTCGACGTATGTCAGCGCTTCACCGAACACCCTCCCGACGTCGGCGCGGGACAACTCATCGATAACAAGTACGTAGGTGTTGCCTCGGTCTTTAGTTGCTGCGTGCACCAGGCGGAGAAATGGGCCCTTTTTGAAGCCAAACCCGCCTTCCTCGGGAGACAGCCCGAGCATAAAATCTTCATATTGATAACTGGCATGGAACTGAACGAATGCACACCGTTTCTTTGCGCCACCTGCAATCACCTCTGCTGCGGCGTGCGCGAAGAACGATTTCGAGGTTCCCGGCGGACCAGTGAGGATCACGCCGCCGTATACACCGGCAAGGCGAGCAATTTCCTGCACACGGGGGTTATCGCCAGTGATCTCTGGCGCGTCCGGAGCGGAGGAGGAATGACTGATCTCTGCCTTCGCCATCGAGCCGATCCCCAAGTCGTCGGCAGCTAAAGTCCGGACGCTGGGCACGATTTTCTCAAGCATTGGGTCCTCAATCAGGAATTCTGGATGACAGAGGAATTTGGTTGTTCGAACCATTCGAAATCAACGCCGGTTGGAACATTAGCCTTAAAGAGGGTAGCGAACTCGTCCTCTGCATCATCTGGGTAATCGAACTTCAATCTGAACCCCGCGATCAGATCGGTAGGAGCCGGCACGCCTGAAATAATAAAGCCGTCATTGCGTAGAAAGTACGCTCCTAGCGCGAGCGCCGAGACCGGCGTTTCGTATAGCAATTCGCGCAACGCTCGGTCGATGTGGTCCTGAGGAAGGGTATATCCGCCGTTGGAGAGGCCCATCCATCCGCCGCCCTTAAGGCGGAAGATGGAGCCTGGCGACCAACTCCCAGGAATGTTCTCCGCGCGCCAAAAGCTGGGCAGCAGTTCCCCTGGCTTTCGCTTCCCGCGGTCGATCAGTGGAAAGTAGTACGGCTTCGTTGGGTTACCAGGCATCCGGATCAGGGCTAGCAGCTCGTCTGACGATGCAGATGCCTCGCCCAACTTCCCTGCTCGCTGCTGTTTGCGCAGGTAGAGATACATCACGAACGTCGGATGCAGCCGCTGGAACGCGAGGGTTTCAATCCCCCAGCGCACGGCCTCGGCTGTCAGGACGTGCGTCGGCGTGTATTCGCTGTCAGGCACCCGATGAGCCTAGCGACGCCTCTACAGTATCCCCAGACCCGCATAGGTTGTACTCGGGCGCCGTGAGCCGGTCGACGTGACCGCCTCGTGCCCGACCGATAGGCGAAGAGACGATAGCCAGTGGGTGCGATCCGCCTCGCTGCCGCACCCGGTCCCCTCGGTTGTGCAGGTCCTCGCACTGTGTCAGGCCGTTTCCTGAGGCGACAACGGGGACCTTCCGAGCTGGCGGTGCGGCGCAGCGACCGTCAACGTGACGTCGACTGGAACCGGGTGTACAGGCACGTATCCAAGAATGTGATCCAAGAACCTTTGCCGATTTGCTCTGTTCTGGATCAAGGCACCGCGCTCCGCGCGGTGCGGGGCGGCAAGCCCGGCCGGCGGCAAGCCGCCCCGGCCGCCTACGGCGCCGGGGCGGTGAGCCACCGACAGCCGCCGGGACACCGCCCCCACGGGTAGAGGAACCAGCCTCAGCGAGGCCGTGACGGAAGCCAGCGGGGCGCCCTGGTCGGATGGTCGGGGCTTCCGCCTGCCGCGCCAGTCCAACCCCGGGACTGGCTTGCCGCCGGATCACACGGTCGCGGCACCAGCTCCACCGCCAGGACGTGCCCGGCATTCCATGACAGCCGGCGGCACAGCGGCAAGAGCCCTCACGCCGCCGAGAGGCACTCAAGACAAAGGCAGGGTGCAGGCTGGATCCGAAGCTCGCTGAGCCAGCGCTCAGGCCGTCTCCAGGCCGTCTCAGGCCGTGGCCAGGCCGTCAAACGCCACCTAACGATGACCAAGGCCAACCAACAGCACCAGACAAAGAGCCAGCTCAGAGCCTTGATCACGACTCTGAGCTGGTGGGCGACGGACGAGTCGACCTGTACGCCGGATTCTGTGCCCGGCGCGTACCCCGAAGGGCGCACGCCGGCGGCGGCCATCCATCTCGGCCTGCCGTTGCCGACAGGCTCATGCGGCCTACCCGCAGACATCGGGCGGGCAGCCCTCGAGCGTCTGCGCCGGGCCGTCGCCTTGCGGTGACGGCCCTTGCTTGGCCTTGCTCCGGGTGGGGTTTACCGAGCCATCCCGGTCACCCGGGATGCTGGTGGGCTCTTACCCCACCGTTTCACCCTTACCGACCCTTTCGGGCCGGCGGTCTGTTTTCTGTGGCACTGTCCCGCGGGTCACCCCGGGTTGCCGTTAGCAACCACCCTGCCCTGTGGAGTCCGGACGTTCCTCGGCGACGGGCCGGAGCCCGTCGACGCGACCGCCCGGTCGACTCGTCCGTCGCGCCCCCATCCTAACGGCGCACCGACCGCGGCCATTTCCGGTGGTCCCGGAGCGACCCGTCGGGGCCGCTCCGGGACGCCGGTCACCAGGCCGAGATCAACTCTTCGCCGAAGAGGCGCGGGCCGTGCTCGGGTTCGCGGAGCCCGGTGCTGGCCAGGACCGTACCGTCGGCGGCGAGGGCGCGGATCATGGCCCGTTCGCCGACCGGCAGGGTGAGCACCGTGGCGCCGTCGGTGACCGGCCGGCCCACCAGGCTGCCGTCGGGCCGGTACGCCTCGACCGTGGCCGTCCGCTCCGGGGGTACGACCAGCACCTGGTCGCCGAGCTCGGCGTGCCCACCGGCCCGGACCGGGATCCGGACCACGGTGAGGTCGGCCGGTCCGCCGGCGGCGGTGCTGGCCAGCGACCAGCCGGCGCGCTCGGCGGCGAGGGTCTCGCTGTCGTCGGGGACGGCGTCCTGCGGCGGTGCCAAAGCCAGCATGGTGTCGCCGTTCGGGCCGATCTGGAGGAGGGCGGGCGCTCCGGCCGGGCCGCCGGTGACCACGGCGGCGGTGAGCCCGTCACCGCCGGGGAGCCGGCCGCTCCAGCGTCGTACCGGTGCGCCGCCGAGCCCGCTGGCCCGGGCGAAGATCCGGTAGGTGTTGGCCGCGGCGGCCTCGGTGGCCGGGATGCCGCCGCCGGTCGGGGGCGTCGTGGGGGGCGGAGGGCTGCCGTCGATCTGGACGGTGTTGTCCAGTGGGCCCTCCTCCCGGACCGTGCCGTCGCACTCGACCCGGTACCAGCCGTTGATCTGCGGCTCCGCCAGCAGCAGGTAGCCCTGGGTCGGCGACGGTCGCCAGGTGCGTCGGATGCTCCCGTCGGCGGCCGGCTGACCGGTCGGCGCCCAGGACACGGTGCAACCGCCCGGGACCAGACCGACCATCACCTGTTCCTCGGCCGGGCCGACCCCGTTGACCCGGTTGAACGGGCGGATGTGGGTGGTGGTGGATCCGTTGCCGCGCAGCAGCTCCGCCGGTGCGGCCCCGGCCCGGGCCTGGCGGGAGCTCAACACCACCTCGGTGTCGGAGTGGTAGACCACCACCACCTGCCGGATGCCCGCCGTCTCGTCGACGAAGAGCACCTTGACCTCGGACAACTCCTTCCCGACGCCGTTCGCGGCTCGGGCGTCGCCAAAGACCCGGGTCAGCTCCTGGACCAGCCGGGTGTCACCGGCCAGGTTGCCGCGGGTCGGCGCGTCGATGAGCCGCCACACCCACTCGGAGACGACCGGTCCGTCGCCACCACCACCACCGAACCCGATGCCGGTGGCGGGCACCGCCAGGGCGGCGGCGAGGGCGCCGGCCAGGGCCGCGCCGATCCCGGTGCGCCGGACCAGCCGGCGCCGTCGGGCGTGCCGCAGCAGCCGGCCGTACGGGTCCTCCGGCGGCACCACGGTCGCCGCCGCGCGGGCCAGCCCGGCCCGCAGTTCGTCCACGCTCATGCCTGCTCCCCGATCAGTCGGTCGGCCACCGCTGGGCGGTCGGCCGGTCGCAACACGTTCCTCAGCCGGTCCAGCCCTCGCGCCGCCTGGCTCTTCACCGTTCCCACCGAGCACCCCATGGCCGCCGCGACGTCCGCCTCGGAGAGGTCCTCCCAGTACCGCAGCACCAGCACGGCCCGCATCCGGGCGGGTAGCCGCCCCAGCGCCAGCATCAGCTCGTCCCGCTCGGCCACCACGTCGGTGTCGTCGGCGCGTGGCCGGTCGGGCAGCACACCCGGGAGCAGCTCCCGCAGGCCGAGCCGGCGCCACCGGTTGGTGCGTTCGTTGACCATCGCCCGCCGGACGTACGCCATCGGCGCGTCGACCTTGGCCCAGTGCCGCATCGCCCGGAGCAGGGCGTCGTGCACCAGGTCCTGCGCGGCGTCCCGGCTGCCGGTCAGCAGGTACGCGGTCCGCAACAGGTCGCCGTAGCGGACCTCGACGAACTCGCGGAAGTCCGGGTCATCCACTCGGCACCCCTTCACCGCTCATCTGCTCGCTCCCCTCCATGGGTCTCACCGGGAACGACACGGGGCGGGCATCAAAGGTTGACTCCGATGGCTGCGTCTTCACGATCGACCGTCCGGGCATGTCCTCACCTGCGTCACTCGACCGGGTTGTGAGGCAAAGTCACGGATATACCGGTAATTCCTTCGCATTACGTTGTGACTGCGCTGCCAGGCGGAGCCACCAGTGCCTCCGGTCGGCTGCCGACCCCACCGATCGTGAGGAGATGGATCATGCGCGACCTTTCCCGCCGGAACCTGCTGAAGGCGTCGGCCGCCGTCGGCGCCGGGGCGGTCGTCGCCCCGGGGCTCATGGCCGGGGGCACGCCGGGGATCGCCGCCGACGGCTCGGGGGTCGGGGTCGACGGCCCCGACTCGGCGGTCGACGGCTCGGGCGCACCCCTCGGCGCGCGACACCCGAAGGCGAAACTCACCGGCCGCATCGTCCGTCCGCAGAACCCCGGCTACCCGAGTGCGAGCCTCGGCTGGGACGAGCTCTTCGTCCACTACCCGCTGGTCATCGTCTTCGCCCAGGAGACCCAGGACGTGGTCAACGCGCTGACCTGGGCACGGCAGAACAATGTCGCGCTGCGGGTACGCAGCGGCCGGCACAGCCTCGAGGGCTGGTCGAACGTCGACAACGGCATCGTCATCGACGTCAGCGAGCTCAAGGGTGCCCACATCGACCCGGCCGCCCGGATCGCGCGGGTCGGCGCCGGGCTCAACCAGCTGGAGGCGGTGACCACGCTCGGCGAGTACGACCTGGCGGCGACGACGGGAACGGAGGGAAGCGTCGGCCTCTCCGGCGCGACGCTCGGCGGCGGCTTCGGTTTCCTCACCCGCTATCTCGGCATGGCCTGCGACAACCTGGTCGGGGCGGAGATCGTCGTCGCGTCGGGCGCCGACGGGGCGGAGGTGCTCCAGGTGGACCCGTGGAAGCACTCCGACCTGCTCTGGGCGCTGCGCGGCGCGGGGAACGGCAACTTCGGGATCGTCACGTCGCTGACCTACAAGGTGGCTCCGCTCAAGCGGGTCGCGTACGTGCAGGCGACCTGGGAGGGCCTGGGCGACCTGTACCGGGTCTTCGACACCTGGCAGCGCTTCGCGCCGTTCGCGGACCCCCGGCTCGGCACCCAGGTCGAGGTCCACAAGTCGCAGATCCTGTTCTTCGGGGTGCTCGCGGAGGGGTCGGAGGCGGAGGCGCGGCACCTGCTGGAGCCGCTCCTCTCGATCGGCAGGCCGGAGGTCACTGTGCAGATCGGCGGCTGGGGTGACGTCTACGCCGGATTCCAGATTCCCACCGAGGACGAGCCGGCGAACTGGAAGTTCTTCTCGCAGTTCGTCCAGGAGCCGTTCCCGAGGCGGGCGATCAGTGTGATCGGCTCGTTCCTGGCGGACGCCCCCTCGGAGGACAGCAACTACTTCACCCAGGCCTTCGGCACGGGGATGCAGCGCAGGGAACCCTTCGGCGGCACGGCGTTCCCGCACCGCGACTCGCTCTTCTACGGCGAGCCCGGCATCGGCTGGGGCACCCGCGGCGAGCCGGACAGCGGTGACGCCCTCACCGCGCGCGCCCAGACCTGGATCGCCGAGTTCAGCCAGGCGCTGCGGCCGTACGTCGACGGCGCCTACGTCAACGTGCCCAACATCGGCATGGCGGAGTGGGAGAAGGCCTACTGGGGGCACAACTTCGCCCGGCTGCGCAAGATCAAGGCGAAGTACGACCCGCACAACGTCTTCCAGTACGAGCAGAGCGTCCCGCCGGCGACCTGCTGAACGATCCCGGTCCCCGAGGCGTGCCGTGGACGACGGCGTCCACTAGCCTCGGGACACCATGGATCTCTCCCAGGTCGCGCTGCTGGTCGCCGCCGGTCTCGCCGCGGGCACGGTGAACGCGGTGGCCGGCGGGGGTTCGCTGATCACCTTCCCGGCGCTGATCGCGATCGGGCTGCCGCCGGTGCCGGCGAACGTCAGCAACTCGGTGTCGGTCTTCCCCGGCTACGTGGCCAGCGTGGCGGGCAGCCGGGCGGATCTGCCCGAGTGGCGAGGGCTGTGGCGGTTGCTGCCCACGGCGGTGCTCGGCACGGTGGTCGGCTGCGTGCTGCTGCTGGCCACCCCGGCGCGGGCCTTCGAGCTGGTGGTGCCGTTCCTGGTGCTGGGGGCCACCGCCGTGCTGGCGTTCCAGGATCCGCTGCGCCGGCTGGTCGGGCACCCGGCGGAGCTGAGCGCGCGCCGCCGTACGGTCACCGTGCAGGCGATGGTCGCGGTCGGCACCGTGTACGGCGGCTACTTCGGTGCGGCGCTCGGGGTGATGCTGGTGGCCGGGCTGGCCCTGGTGCTGGACGCGACCCTGGCCCGGGTGTCGGCGATCAAGAACCTGCTCTCCGCCGTGGTGGGGCTGACCACGCTTGTGGTGTTCGCCCTGTTCGGCCCGGTGAACTGGGCGGCCGTGGCGGTGGTCGCCCCGGCCACCCTGGTCGGCGGGTACGTCGGCGCCCGGCTGGTCCGGCGGCTGCCGCCGGTGGTGTTGAGGACGCTGATCGTCGCCTTCGGCACGGTGATCGGGCTCTACCTGTTGTGGCGGGCGCTGGGTCAGTAGGCCTCGCCGACCGGCTCCTCGGGGGCGTGCTCGGCGGTCCGGGCGGCCCGGTTCCACACCACCCGCTCGCCGTAGCCGGCGGCCATCACGTGCCCGAAGGCGAGGAAGGCCAGCACCCCGACGGCGAGGACGCCGAAGCCGACCCAGAACGGCAGGGCGAGGCTGTGCTCGGCGAGCTTGCCGGAGATGATCGGCGCCGGCGCGGCGGCGCCCCAACGGACCAGGTTGAACGCGCCGGTTGCCACCCGGCGGTCGCTGGAGCCCAGCCCGAGGGCCAGGTCGGTGAGGTTGGCGTTGGCCAGGCCCATGAAGAGGCCGGCGATGACCAGCACCACCAGCGACCGGGCGGTGCTGTGCGAGGTGGCGAATCCGACCATGCAGATCAGCAGGCCGACGATGGCCACGCCGACGGTCTGCACCGCGCCGATCCGGTGGGCGAGGCGGTGGCCGATCACCAGGATGCCGGCGGCCAGGCCGAGGCCCCACGCGGTGAAGGCCAGCCCCAGCGGCACCACGTCCAGGTGCAGGAAGAGCGGGGTGTAGCCGAGCACCACGAAGAAGACGAAGTTGTAGGCGGCGGTGACCACGCAGAGGGCGACGAACGCCGGCCTGCGGTAGGTGGCGAAGATCTGGCCCACGCGTACGGGCGCCTGCCGGTTGGTCGGCTCGCGCAGCTTGCGGGAGGCGACGGCCAGCGCCAGCACCATGAACACGCCGCAGACGAAGAACGGCAGCCGCCAGCTGACGTGCCCGAGCAGGCCGCCGATCAGCGGGCCGACCGCGAAGCCGAGGCCGAGCGCGGTCTCGAAGAGGCCGACCACCCACTCCCGGTCGATCGCGAGGTTGACCAGCACCACCATGGCGGTGGCGAAGAACATCGCGTTGCCCAGCCCCCACACGCCGCGCAGCACGGAGAGCTGCACGATGTCGTTGCTGAACGACGCGAGGATGGCGGCCACGCCGACCACCGAGACGCCGGTGATCAGCACCGGCTTGAAGCCGAAGCGCCCGCTGGCCAGGGTCGCCGGGATCATGCCGAGCGCCATCACCGCGATGTACGCGGTGAAGAGCAGCTCGACCTGCCAGGCGGTGACCCCGATCGCCTCGCCGATGGCCGGCAGGATCGGGTCCACCACGGCGATGCCGGCGATGGCGAGGAAGGCCACCAGGGTGGTGGCGTAGATGGCACTGCGGTTGGGTTCGGATCGCCGATCCACTCCGCGCCTCCAGACAGATAGCTGTATCGTACAGGTAATTCCGTTGTATCATACAGCTATGACCGACGACCACACGAGCGGACCGGTTCCGGACGAGATCACCCTGGGCCGGATCGAGACCGAGGTGGCCCTGCTGATGCGCTTCGGCGAGGCCACCCGGCGGGCCAGCGGCAGCGCCGAACACCGGGTGCTGGACCGGGCGGCGTACGTGATCCTGCGGCACCTCGACGTCGCCGGGCCGCAGAACGTCTCCGCGCTCGCCGCGAAGCTGAACCTGGACGGCTCGACGGTCACCCGGCAGGTCTCCGCGATGCAGCGGGACGGACTGATCGCCCGTACCCCCGACCCGGCCGACGGACGCGGCACCGTCGTCTCCCCCACGCCCGCCGGCCTGCAACGGATGGCCGCCGTGCGGACGGCCCGCACCCGCCTCTACGGCGACATCCTCGCCGCCTGGTCCACCGACGACCGGGACACCCTGGCGGAGCTGCTGCACCGCTTCAACCAGGCGCTGGAATCCCGCCCCCGCCCCCGCTGAGCCACCCCGGCCTCCACCCCCGGGTGGAGACCGGGATCCACCCGGGACCCACCCGGGGGCGGCGGTGGCCAGGGCCACCGCCGCATACCGTCAATCCCGTCGGCGAAACCGAGTGACGGGAGATGACGGGTGAACCTCACCACGATGGGCGTGGCCCTGCTGCTGATCGGCTACGTCCTGGTCCGGCGGCTGGCCGGGGAACCACTGGCGGCCCGACGGCTGGTCGTGCTGCCGGCGGCGCTGGTGGTCTGGGGTGCCGTGTCCCTCACCGGCGCGCTCGCGGCGGCGTCCCGGCTGGACCTGGCCGTGCTGGCGCTGGAGGCCGGCATCGCCGTGCTGACCGGGCTCGGGCGGGGCGCCACGGTCGCGATCCACTCCCGCGACGGTCACCTCTGGTACCGGTACCGGCCGATCACCGTCGCGGTCTGGCTGGGGCTGCTGCTGACCCGCGCCGGCATCACCCTCGTCGCGCACCGCGCCGGGGCGCAACCCGCCGTGCTGCACCTCGCGCTGCCGCTGATGTTCGGCCTCAGCCTAGTCGCCGAGTCGGCGGTCGTCGGTCGGCGGGCCCTGCGCAGCGGCCTGCCGTGGGCTCCGCGGCGCGGTCGCCGCACCCGACTGGTCCCCGCGAACCGGCCGGTCTGACGCAGACTGACCCGATGCCGACCATGAGCGACCGGGCCACCGGCGCGCGCCGCGCCCGCGCCGTCGTCGGGCTGCTCCTGCTGACCTGGGGCATCGCCCAGGCCCGACCCCACCCGGGGCTCACCGGTCCGGGGCTGGTGATCACGGTCGGCCTCGTCCTGGGTGGGGCCGCGTGGCTGGTGATGACGTTGCACCCCGGCGGCCGCCGACTCCGGGTCGTCGGGGCGCTCGCCTGCGGCGCCGCGGGTATCGCCATGCTTGCGGCGGGCGGCCGCGGCCTGCCGGTGATCTATCCGGCGGCGGCCTGCTACGTGGCCGGCCGGATCCTGCCGGTGTCGTCGGCGGCCGTGCTCAGCGCACCGCTGGCCGCCGGGGTGGCCGTCGCCGCACTGGTGGCCGGCGACGGCCCCGGCGGCGCCCTCTCCGGCGCCGCATCGCTGCTGGTGGGGCTCCTGCTCGGCATCGTCAGTCGGCAGCGTGACCGGCAGGAGACCCAGACCCGGCTGCTGGCCGTCGAGACCGCCCGGGCCCAGGAGGAGCACGCCCGCGCCGCCACGCTGGCCGAACGGGCCCGCCTGGCCCGGGAGATACACGACGTCCTGGCGCACTCGCTGTCGGCCCTGTCGGTGCAGCTGGAGACGGCCGCGGCGTTGCTGGACCGGGGCCGGACCGCAACGGCCGCGGAGGTGGTCGACCGGGCTGGCCGGCTGGCCCGCGAAGGGCTCGCCGAGACCCGACGGGCGGTCACCGCGTTGCGCGGCGACCCGCTGCCCCTGCCAGAGCTGATCACCGCCCTGACCGACGGCTACCGGACGGACCTGGCCGCGCCGGCGCGACTCACCGTCACCGGTGAGCCCCGCCCGCTGTCCGCCGAGACCGGACTGGCGTTGTACCGCAGCGCGCAGGAGGGGCTGACCAACGTCCGCCGGCACGCCGCCGGCAGCCCGGTGGAGGTGGAGTTGGCGTACCGCCCGACCGACGTGCGGCTGACCGTCACCGACGCAGGGCCGCAGGACGGGAGCCGGACCCCACCGGGCGCCGGAATGGCACCGGGGTACGGCCTGACCGGACTACGGGAACGCGCCGAGCTCGCCGGCGGCACGGTGACGGCGGGCCCGGACGGCGCCGGATGGCGGCTCGATGTGACGATGCCCGGATGAGCATCCGAGTGGTGGTGGCCGACGATCAGGCGGCGGTACGGGAGGGGCTGGTCCTCCTGCTCGACCTGCTGGACGACGTCACCGTGGTCGGCGCGGCGGGTGACGGCGAGCAGACGCTCGCCCTGGTCGCCGAGCACCACCCGGACGTGGTGCTGATGGACCTGCGGATGCCACGCGGCGACGGGGTCGCCACCACGGCCCGCCTGCACGCCGACTTCCCGGCGACCCGGGTGGTGGTGCTCACCACGTTCGCCGACGACGAGCACATCCTCGCGGCGCTCCGGGCCGGCGCGCTGGGCTACCTGACCAAGGACGCCGGCCGGGCCCAGATCGCCCAGGCGATCCGGACCGCCGCGGGCGGACAGTCGGTGCTGGACCCGGTGGTGCGGCAACGACTGCTGGCGGCGGTGACCGACCCCGGCCCCACCGACCCGGCGGGCGCCCCACCCCGGCCGGCGCCGCACGGGCTGACCGAACGCGAGTTGGAGGTGCTGCGGCTGATCGCCACCGGGCTCTCCAACCGGCAGATCGCCGGCCGGTTGTACGTCACCGAGGCGACGGTCAAGTCACACGTCAACCGGCTCTTCGCCAAGACCGGGGTCCGGGACCGGGCCCAGGCCGTCCGGTACGCCTACGACCACGGGCTGGTCGACTGAGGGCCCCCGGTGTCCCGCGCGCGGCGGTCGACCGGGGGCCGCACGGTCAGGCGACGGGCTCCCGGGCGGATTCCGCGTCGCGGTCGGCGCCCGGGGTGACCCGGGGGTCGCCCTCGTCGGCGAAGTAGTCGTCCGGCGTGGTGCCGTCGGCCCCGTCGGCGACCTTCGCCGCCCGCAGCACCAGGGTCAGCAGCGCCGCCACCGCCAGGTTGACCAGGACGGCCACGATGCCGACGTAGATCGTCCTCTTGGTGTCGAACCCGAAGTCGGAGAGCGGGAACGCCGAGCCGGCGAAGTGCTTCTTGCCGGTCGTCGGGTTCGCGACCTGGTAGAGCATCCACATGCCCAGGCCCATGCCGGCCGCCCAGCCGGCGATCAGCGCCCCCCGGTGGAACCAGCGGGTGTAGAGGCCCAGCGCCACCGCCGGCAGCGTCTGGAGGATGATCACGCCACCGATCAGCTGGAGGTCGATGGAGAACTGCGGGTCGAGGAAGACGATGCAGGCCACCGCGCCGACCTTGACCACCAACGAGGTGATCTTCGAGACGTTCGCCTCCTGGGCGGGGGTGGCGTCCCGCTTCAGGTACTCCTTGTAGATGTTGCGGGTGAACAGGTTCGCCGCCGCGATCGACATGATCGCCGCCGGCACCAGCGCGCCGATGCCGATGGCCGCGTACGCCACGCCGGCGAACCAGTCGGGGAACTGCTGGTCGAACAGGACCGGCACCACCGTGTTGCTGTCGACGCTGCCCGCCTTGGCCCCGGGCAGCGGCTTCACGCCTGCCGCGATGGCCATGTAACCGAGCAGCGCGATCAGCCCGAGCAGCAGGCTGTACGCCGGCAGCGCCGACATGTTGCGCTTGATCACGTCCCGGTTCCGGCTGGCCAGCACGCCGGTGATGCTGTGCGGGTAGAGGAAGAGCGCCAGCGCCGAGCCGAGCGCCAGGGTGACGTACTGGAGCTGGTTGTTGCCGTTGAGCAGGATGCCGTCGTTCGGCGCGGGTGACGCCTTGAACTTCGCGTCCGCCGCGTCGAAGATCGAACCCCAGCCGCCGAGCTTGTACGGCAGGTAGACCACCGCCACCAGGATCACGATGTAGATCAGCGCGTCCTTGACGAAGGCGATCAGCGCCGGCGCGCGCAGCCCCGACTGGTAGGTGTAGGCGGCCAGGATCGCGAAGGCGATGATGATCGGCAGGTGCCGGGCCACGGCGCTGTCCCCGGTCACCCCCATCGTCTTGAGCACCGCCTCGATGCCGACCAGCTGCAACGCGATGTACGGCATGGTCGCCACGATGCCGGTGATCGCGATCAGCAGCGCCAGGATCGGCGAGTCGAAGCGACGCCGGACGAAGTCGGCCGGGGTGACGAAGCCGTGCCGGTGCGACACCGACCAGAGCCGGCAGAGCACCAGGAACACCAGCGGGTAGATGACGATCGTGTACGGCACGGCGAAGAACCCGGCCGCGCCCGCGCCGAACATCAGCGCCGGCACCGCCACGAAGGTGTACGCGGTGTAGAGGTCACCGCCGACCAGGAACCAGGTGATCCAGCCGCCGAAGCTGCGCCCGCCCAGCCCCCACTCGTCCAGGTGTCCCATGTCCTTCGGGGCCCGCCACCGGGCGGCCACGAAGCCCATCGCGCTGACCAGCAGGAACAGCAACGAGAAGACGATGATCTCGGTGAGATGGTCCCGCCACATCAGCGCTCACCCCGCTTCTTCTTCGTCATCTGGTAGACCAGCGTGGTGGTGGCCACGCCGAGCAGGATCCAGGCCAGCTGGAGCCAGTAGAAGCGCGGGAAGCCGAACAGCCGCGGCGAGTCGCCGTTGAAGAACGCCGGGATCAGCGGCACCACGATCGGGACGAAGAGCAACCAGTTCCAGGGACTGTGGTCCTTCGCCCGCGACCGTGTCGCGGTGGGCGCCTCGGGCGCCTCCGGCTCGGGTGCTGCCATGTGACACACCTCCGGGAGATGTCGTAACTCGCCAGGTGACGGCCGGAGGCTACGACCACGTGACGGCGGTCACGTTCAACGCGGAGGCGAGGCTGCGCCGAACGGCGCGCCGGCTGCGCCGAACGGCGACAGCCGGCGGACCGGCCGGCGACGGACTCAGCGGGCCGGGAGGTGGGCGGTGTCGTTGACCGACCGGACGGCGATCCCGCCGTCGGGCCACATGTCGAGCATCGAGACGCCGGCCGCGTCCAGGAAGAGCCGGTGCAGGAAGGCGTCGCTCGCGGCCAGGGCGTCGCGCAGCGCCAGCTTGATCGGCGACACGTGCGAGACCACCACCACGGTCTCCCCCGGGTACGCCTCGCGCAGCGCCGTCACCGCCCGCTCGACCCGCTGGCCGACGGCGGTGAACGGCTCCCCGCCGGGCGGGGCGACCCGGGTGGAGGCGAGCCACGCGTCCAGCTCCCCCGGCCAGCCCTCGCGTACCTCGGCGAAGGTCTTCCCGTCCCAGTCGCCGAAGTCGCACTCCACCCAGTCGGCCTCGGGGCGCACCGGCAGCCCGCCCAGCGCCCCGGCGATCGCCTCGGCGGTGGCCGTACATCTGGACAGCGGGGAGCTGACCACGGCCGCGACGGCCGGGGCCAGCTCGGCCACCCGGACGGCGGTCGCGGCGGCCTGCTCGCGGCCCCGGTCCGACAGCGGCACGTCGGCGCGGCCGGCGTAGCGGCCCTGCGCGGTCCACTCGGTCTCACCGTGCCGGACCAGGATCAGCCGGGTCGCCGTGGTGCTCGGCCGCGGCTCCCAAGTCGGCTTGACGGCCGTCGGGTCGGTGCCGGCGTCGGGCACCTGCCTCGGCGGCTTACCGGCGGCGGCGTCCATCGCCGCGTTCGCCAGGGCGTCGGCATGCCGGTTGCGCTCGCGGGGAATCCAGCTGAAGGTCACCGCGTCGAAGCGGTCCACCAGGGCGGCGGCCCGGGCGGCGAGCGGACGCAGCCCGGGGTGCTTGATCTGCCAGCGGCCGGACATCTGCTCGACCACCAGCTTGGAGTCCATCCGGGCCTCGACCCGGGCGGCGCCCAGCTCGGCGGCGGCCTCCAGGCCGGCGATCAGGCCGCGGTACTCGGCGACGTTGTTGGTGGTCGTGCCGATCGCCTCGGAGCGTTCCAGCAGCACCTCGCCGGAGTCCGGGTCGCGGACCACCGCGCCGTAGCCGGCCGGCCCCGGGTTGCCCCGGGAGCCGCCGTCGGCCTCCACCACGACCGCGCGCACCGCCACCGCTCTACAGGCCCGACTCGTTGGTGCGGACCATGATCCGCCGGCAGTCCTCGCAGCGGACCACGTCGTCCGGAGCCGCCTTGCGGATCCGGGCCAGGTCGGCGCCGGAGAGCTCCAGCCGGCAGCCGCCGCAGCGGCCCCCGGTGAACAGGGCGGCGCCCAGGCCGGTGTCCTCGCGGATCTTGTCGTAGAGGGCGACCAGGTCGCCCGGGAGGTCGGCGGCGAGCGGCTTGCGCGCGGACCGCTTGAACTCCTCCTCCTTGGCGATCTCGGCGAGGGTCTCGTCGCGGCGCTGCTCGGCCGCCGCGCGCCGGTCCCGCGTCTCGGCCAGGCGCCCCTCGACCCCGTCGAGGACGCCCTGCGCGGTCTCCCGCTGCTCCATCAGCTCCAGCTCGGCGTCCTCCAGGTCGCCCTGTCGGCGGTTGAGCGAGACCATCTCGTGCTGCAACGCCTCCAGCTCGCGGGCCGGGCCGCTGCCGGCGGTCAGCCGGGCCTGGTCCTTGTCCTTGCGGGCGCGGACCTGCTCGATGTCCTTCTCCAGCCGGGCGATGTCCCGGTCGAGGTCGTCCACGGCCACCTGGGCGCGGACCCGCTCGTCCTCCATCGCGGAGAGCTCCCGGGCCAGCCCCTCCAACTCCGCCTTCTCGGGCAACGAGCGCCGGCGGTGGGCGAGCTGGGCCAGGGTGGTGTCGATCGCCTGGAGATCCAGCAGGCGGCGCTGGACCTTGGGGTCAGCCTTCACGGTCGGGGCTCCTTCTCGGCCACCGTCGGTGCGGCGGCGTGTACGGTCCACGGGTCGGTGTCCAGGTCGGACACGATGGTCTCGACGCCCAGGGCGGCCCGCAGGTGGGCGGCCAGGTCGTCCAGCCAGGGTCGTTCGGTCGCCCAGTGTGCGGCGTCCAGCAGAGCGGGGCCGCCGGCGGCGAGGTGCTCACCGGCGGGATGGTGGCGCAGGTCGGCGGTGAGGAACGCGTCCACGCCGGCGGCGGTCGCCTCGGCCAGGAAGGCGTCGCCGGATCCGCCGCTGACGGCAAGCGTACGCACCGTGCGGTCCGGGTCGCCCGCGGCGCGGACGCCCCAGGCCGTGACCGGCAGCACGGCGGCGGCGTGCCGGGTCAGCTCGGCCAGGGTCATCGGGGTGGGCAGCTCGCCGATCCGGCCGATGCCCCGACCGTCCCCCGCGGCGGGGCTGCCCGGCGCCGCCGGGTGCAGCGGACGCAGCCCGGTCAGCCCGAACCGGGCCGCCAGGGCGTCCGAGACGCCCGGGTTCGCCGTGTCGGCGTTGGTGTGCGCGACGTGCAGCGCCACGTCCGCCTTGATCAGCCGGTGGACGATCCGCCCCTTGAACGACGTCGCGGCCACCGACGACACGCCGCGCAGCAGCAGCGGGTGGTGCGCGACGATCATGTCCGCGCCGGCCGCGAGGGCCTCGTCGACCGTCTCCGGCACCACGTCGACCACGCAGGCCACCCGGCGTACCGGGGTCGAGGGGTCGCCGACCACCAGGCCGACCCGGTCCCACTCCTCCGCCCAGGCCGGCGGATAGCGCCGCTCCAGCTCGGCCACCACGTCGGCGACGGTGGGCGGGGATGCAGTTGGGCTCACGGCCGGTCAGCTTACCGGCCCGGCGGGGCGTACCGGCTCAGGCGGCCGAGCCGACCGAGGCGAGCCGGCCGCGCAACGCCGCCAACCCGGCGTCCCAGGGAAAGGCCTGCAGGTGCCGCTCCCCCGCGCCGGGCGGGTGCAGCGGGAAGAAGTGGTCGCCGAAGAGCACCGTCGTCCCCCACTCCGCCAGCCGGGCGAGGCTGGCCCGGAACGCCGGGTGGGCGGCCATCGCCGCGTTGGTGAACGGCACCGCCACCACCGGCAGCCCCTTGCCCTGCCCCTCGATCAGCAGGCCCAGCGCGAGGGTGTCGGTGATCCCGGCCGCCCACTTGTTGACCGTGTTCACCGTCGCCGGGCAGACGATCATGGCATCGGCCGGGGGCAGCACGTCCGGGTCGCCCGGGTGCTTGTAGTGCGTCCGGACCGGGTGACCGGTCTGCCGGGCCAGCCCGGCCCGGTCGACGAACTTCGCCCCGTCCGGCGTCGTGACGACGCAGACGTCCCAGCCGTCGGTCTGGGCGAGCTCCACCAGCCGCCCGACGTGCCGGGCCAGCGGCGAGCCGCAGGCGATGACGTAGAGCACCTCGCGGCGCCCGCTGCTGTCGGCGCCGCCGATCCGGCCGGCACCGGCGTTCACACTCCCACTCCCATGTGCTCAGCCAACTCCGCTATCGGCGGAGGCGGCGCACCACGTGTGCGACGCAGCACGTCCGACATCACTTCGTGGGCGATCGGCCGGCAGCGGATCTCCGAAGGGGCGAGCCGGTCGCCGCGCAGCAGCATCTCCCCGGCGTTGGCCACGTCGCCGACCTGGGCGAAGCCCCGGGCGATGTCGAGCAGGTGGTGGGCCCGGCGCTCGGGCAGCAGCGCGTTGAAGGCCGGCTCCTGGATCCGCTGCCGGTGGATCTCCACCGCCCGGCCGCCGTCGCCCAGCTCCACCGCGGCGGCGGCCCGGTGCAGCTCCAGGTTGGTGGGGCCGAACGAGGTCCAGTAGTGGTTGTGGTCGCCGCCGAGCAGCGTCGCCGCCTCCTGGGCGCCGGTGAGCAGATCGTCCACGGTCGCCGAGTCACCCAGCCGGGCGGCGGCCATGGCGCCCTGCAGCAGCAGCATGCCGTAGACGGAGAGCCGGGCCGGGGTGGGGTCGTTCCCGCCGCCGGGGGCGAGCCGGTTGGCGATGGTGACGTTGAGCTCCAGCGCCGGCCGGGACCGGCCCATCGCCGCCATCGCGTTGCAGACCCGGGTGGTGGCGATCCCGGCCAGCAGCGGGTCGTCGGCACGCTGGGCGACCGCCATCGACCGGTCGGCGGCCAGCCAGGCCAGCTCGCACTCGCCGAGCTTGCGCAGCACCGAGGAGGCGATCTGGTAGACCTGCCCGAGCAGGTGGGCGGCCTCCCGGGCCGGGTCGGCACCGCTGTGGCCGGCGTCGGCCGCCTGGGCGTCGCGCAGCAGCTTGGGCAGGGCGCGGGTGAGCATCCCGTAGCGGCCGTACTGGTAGGTCAGCCAGGCGTGGTTGACGGCCTTGCGCAGGTCGGCCAGGGGCGGCGGGTACGGCGCCGCGTCGAAGTACGCGCTCATCGAGTCGTAGCGCTCCAGGGCGGCGCGGATCTCCTGGACCTCGACCTGGTCGATGCAGTTCAACGCGTCGGTGCGGCGCTCCGGGTCCTTGCCCATGAGCAGCTGCACGTCGACCTGGAGGATGTCGGCGATCTCGTAGAGGACGGAGAACTTGTCCAGCCGGCGCACCCCGCGCTCGACCTTGTCCACCCAGCTCTTGGACTTGCCGAGCCGGTCGGCGAAGACCTGCTGGGACATCTTGCGGCGACCACGCCAGTAGGCCACCCGCCGACCTATGGGTAACTCGTCCATCTGCGCGTCCCTCTCGTCGCCGCCCGGTCGATGTCCGTCCGTCTTCAGGTTTTCGCTGGTCGCACAGCCTGTACGTCAGCCGTACGGGCCGTCCTCGTAGTTTTCGTGCAACTTGCATCAGCCGTTCGTCAGCTCAACGATCGCGGGTTACGGCAGTGACGGCGTTCGACGCGTGCCCGGACGGCTGTCGGTCATCGGGCGGAGGGAGATCACACCAATGTGGGGGAATGTCGGTCCTCGTGTCGCCCAACTGACACCACTGGAACGGGTCCGGCTGCGCCGGATCGCGGTGCGCTACGCGATGCACGGCTGGGAGGTGACCCCCGGCGCCTGCCTGGCCCGCAGCCGGTTCGTCTGCGGCCGGGCGGGCTGCCCGACGGTCGGCTGCCATCCGGCGCTGGAGGACTGGGAACACGGCGCCAGCACCGACCCGGCGCGGGTGGCCACCTGGTGGCGCAGCCGTCCGCACGGGGTGCTGCTGCCCACCGGGCGCGCGTTCGACGTGCTGGAGGTCCCCGCCCACCTGGGCCGCCCGGTACTCGACGCGGTACGCACCCACCCCGCCGGGCCGGGCGTACGCGGCCCGGTGCTGGTCACCCCCACCGGACGCTGGATGTTCCTGGTCCGACCCGGTGACCCGCTCCGGCCCGAGCTGGCCCACTGCTTCCAGGTGGTCCGGCACGGCCCCGGCTCCTGGGTGCCCGCCCCACCCACCCGGCTGCCCGAGGGGATGGTCCGCTGGGCGGTCGCCCCCGAACAGGCCCGCTGGCAGCTCCCCGACTCCTACCTGGTGCAGAACGCCCTGATCGAGGCGCTGCTCGCCGCGGGCGTACCGCTGGTGCCGGTGCTGCCCACCCAGCTGCCGCTGCCCCGCCGGGGCCGCTGAGCAGCCCGGGCCGGCACCGAGCACGGGCCGCGATGCTCCTATGGATGTCAAGGGGTGTTGAGGGCGGTGAAGTCGGTGAGGAGGGCGGCGTGGACCTCGCGGACGACGTATCGCTTGAGGCACCGCATGATCTCTTTCTTGCCGAGGCCCTGTTTGGTGCGTTTCTCAACGTAGGCGCGGGTTCGGGGGTCGTAGCGCATCCGGCTGAGCACGATCGTGTGCAGGGCGTTGTTCGCGGCTCGGTCGCCGCCGCGGTTGAGGCGGTGCCGGTCGATGCGTCCGCTGCTGGCGGGGATCGGGGCGGCGCCGCAGAGGTGGGCCAGGGCCGCTTCGGAACGTAGCCGGTCGGGATTGTCGCCGGCGGTGGT
>NZ_FMCX01000011.1 GCF_900091555.1 Micromonospora mirobrigensis | reverse complement strand
GTCATCGCACCGCAGCTCGACCCGTACGAGGCGGTGATGCTGCTGCGGATCCGCGTACTGCGCGGCTCCCTGGATGCGGTCACCAAGGCACTCGCCGAGCGAGACGACATACCGTTCATCGACTTGACCGCCGGCGGAGACGAGATCCTGGCGGTGCTCGCCAGCGGCAGGGACCCGCGGAACAGACTGATCTTCCGGCAACTACCCGCCACCCGTGCCGTGACCTCGGTCGAGGCGCAGACCGCGATGCACGTGTACGCGGACGCCTCCGCGTGGAGACTGGATGCGCTCAGCGCCGCCGAGCGCCGAGAGTTGACGGCACCCGTACGGTCCCACGCTCCTGACGGCCTGGACCGGGAAATTCTGGCCACGTTGGCCCCGGACGCGCGGCAGTCCGCCGCGGCCCTGGCAGCGAAGCTCGGCCGGCCGGAGTCAACCGTGCGGCGCAGGCTGACGGCGCTGCCACCGGTCACGCAGACCTACGTCGATCCGCACCGGCTCGGACTGCTGGTCGACGCGAACCTCTACCTGCGGCTGCCTCCGGCGGAACTGCACCGGGTCGGTGCAGCCCTGGCCGCCCACCCAGCCGTGCACGGGGTCCTGAGCACCACTGGCCGCGCCAACCTGCACGTGGCGGTCTGGCTGCCGAACCTCGAAGGGCTCCACCGGTTCATCACCGGGGAACTCGCGGCCCTCGGCGTGACCGACGTCGAGACCGTGTTGGTCGGACGAGCGATCAAACGCCCTGGCCAACCGATTGGCAGCGTGATCCCACGCTCCGGCAGTCTGGCGGCCACCGTCAGGACGCCCGCGCGTACCGGCTGAGGGTCGCCACCTCGTCGGCGTCCAGGTCGCCGTTCTCGATCTGGCTCACCCGGCCGGGCGTGACCCCCATCAGCTCGGCCACCTGACGCTGACTGAGCCCGAGACGCTTCCGCTCCTCGGCGAGGTGCCACGCGCTGACCCACGCCTCCGTCCGAGCACGCTCCACATCGAACGCGTCGTCGTCCCCGTCGTGCAGCTCCGCGCGGATATCGTCCCAGTCATGAGAGTCGCCCACCAGATCGCCCTCCGTTTCCCCTCGAAGGCGAGCCAGCCTCGTCTGCAACCTCGGCGACCGGGACCGCGCACTCGTATCACCGTGTCCAGTCGCCGGCCTTGTTGCCGGTGACGGAACAGTCCCGGTCATGCGAACCACGAAAGCACCGATCAACAATGAGATCACGTCATGGAGTGGGGCGGGCGGGACTCGAACCCGCGACCGAGGGATTATGAGTCCCCTGCTCTAACCCGCTGAGCTACCGCCCCGTCACCGCGCCGGATCGTAACCCGTCCCGTCGATCTCCGACCACCACCGCCAGTATCGGATCTCGACTCCCACCGCCATCGGCGGCACCACCGGCACCACACGAAGGGCAACGCGAGGATAACAGCGCGCACGCACCACACCACGATCAGGATCCATGCTCCGGCCGGGCCGCTACCCGGCCCGCAGCTGCGCCAGCACCGCCCCGGCGGTCCGCCAGCCGCTGGCCAGCGCCCCCTGGATGGACGGGCTGTCCCGGTGGTCCCCGGCGACGAAGAGCCCGTCGCCGAGCGCCACCGGCTTGCGCAGCCGGCCCTGCGGCGGCGGCGCGGCGGGCAGGGCGTCCGGGATGGACACCGTGGTCAGGTGGGTCCAGTCGGCGGTGGACCGCCCGTAGAGCCGGTCCAGCTCGGCGCGGATCACCGGCTCCGGGGGCGCGGCCGGCCCGACCACCGAGGTGGCGACCAGGTGCCGGCCGGCCGGCGCGTACGTCGGCGCCGCCCGGCTGATCACCACCGTGTTCGCCACCAGCTCCCGCCGGTCCCCGTCGACCAGCAGGATCGGCTCGTCCAGGGGCGCCTCGGCGGTGCTGTGGTAGTAGGTGGTGTAGCTGTGCATGCGTACCCGACCGAGGGTCGGCAGCAGCGCGGCCGCACGGGGCGGGTCGACGGCGACCACGACGGCCCGGCAGGTGATCTCGCCGGCCGGGGTGCGGACCCGGCCGGGCGCGACCTCGGCGACCGGGGTGCCCAGCTCGACCGGCCCGGTCGGCAGCGGGTCCGCGATCGCGGCGGGCAACGCGGCCATACCGCGCGCGGGCAGGCCGATCCGGCCACGGGCGAAGGAGCGCAGCACCATGGCCAGCACGTGGCTGGAGGTCTCCAGCTCCCGGTCGATGAAGACCCCGGAGAGGAACGGCCGGATCAGCTCCTCGACGATGGCGTCGGAGAGGCCGGCCCGGCGCAGCGCCGCCTCGGTGGTGGTCTCCGGCGCGTCGAGCAGCCGGCCCACCGGCAGGGTGGCGCATCCGGTGGCGAGACCGGCGAAGCGGAGCCGGTCGCGCAGCGAACCCACTCCGGCGAGCGCGGTACGGGGAGCGCCGGCCGGTTCGCGCAGCGGGTTGACCAGCCGGTCCAGCCGGCCGCGACGGCGGACCAGCACGCCGGAGGTGAACCAGCCCAGGTCGAGGGTGGCCAGGTCGAGCAGGGTGCCCAGCCGTGGGTAGGCGGTGTTGAGGACCTGGAAGCCGCGGTCGAGCAGGTAGCCGTCGACCGCGTCGGTGGCGACCCGCCCGCCGAGGCGGTCGGCCGCCTCGACCAGCCGCCAGGCCACGCCGGCGCGGTGCAGCCGCCGGGCCGCGGCGAGGCCGGCGAGGCCGCCGCCGACGATGACGACGTCGGTGTCAGTGGGCACGGTGCGCCCCCTCGGCGATCCGGTGGTCGCCGTCGCGCGTCGACCGGGACAGCCGGCTGGGCCACCACACCTTCGGCCCGATGTCGTACGACAGCGCGGGCACCAGCAGCGAGCGGACGATGATGGTGTCGATCAGGACGCCGACGGCCACCGCCACGCCCAGCTCCACCAGCACCACCAGCGGGAGTACGGCGAGCGCGGAGAAGGTGGCGGCGAGCACGATGCCGGCGGAGGTGATCACCCCACCGGTGACGGCGAGCCCGGCGAGCACGCCGGCCCGGGTGCCCCGCTTGACGGACTCCTCGCGTACCCGGCTCATCAGGAAGATGTTGTAGTCGATGCCGAGGGCGACCAGGAAGACGAAGGCGAAGAGCGGGAAGGACTGGTCCACCCCGGGGAAGTCCAGCAGGTACTTGAAGATCAGCGCACAGAGCCCGAGGGTGGCCAGGAACGACAGCACCACGGTGGCGATGAGCAGCAGCGGGGCGAACAGGGCCCGCAGCAGCAGGGCCAGGATGATCGCGATCACCACCAGCACCACCGGGATGATGACGTTGCGGTCCCGGGCGGAAGCGTCCGAGGTGTCCACGTTGATCGCGGTGAAGCCGCCGACCACCGCGTCGGCGCCGGGCACCGCGTGCACCGCCTCCCGCAGGTCGCGGATGGTCCGCTCGGCGCCGTTGCTGTCCGGCGGGTCGGCGAGGGTGGCCTGGAGCTCGACCCGGCCGTCGACCACCTTGGGCTGCGCGTTCGGGTCGGGCGGGCCGGACTGCCCGGCGTCGGTGAGCGGGCGCACCGAGGCGACCCCGGGTACGCCCTGCGCCACCTGGGCGACCTGCTGGGCGGTCTGCTGGGTGGTGAAGATGGTGGCGGGGCTGCCGGTGCCGCCCGGGAAGTGTCGGGCGATCACCTCCTGCCCGGCCACCGAGTCGGTGCGCTTGGTGAACAGGTCGGTCTGGCCGAGGGTGGTCACGCCGAGCTGCGGCAGGCCCAGGATGAGCAGGCCCAGCACCGCGGCGGTGACCAGCCAGACCAGCCGGGCCCGGCGGGCGACGAAGCCGGCGATCCGGCTCCAGATGCCGTGCTCGGCCTGCGGGTCGGCCTGGTCCCGGCGGGGCACCCGGGGCCAGAACGCCCACCGGCCGCCGAGGACCAGCAGGGCCGGCAGGAAGGTCAGCATCACCAGCAGGGTGGCGGCGATGCCGATCGCGGCGACCGGCCCGAGCGCCCGGTTGGAGTTGAGGCTGGACAGCAGCAGGCAGAGCAGGCTGAGGATGACGGTGCCGCCGGAGGCGATGATCGCCGGGGCGGCGCCGCGCCAGGCGGTCTTCATGGCGTCCCAGGGATGGGCGTGCCGGTGCAGCTCCTCCCGGTAGCGGGCGATCAGCAGCAGCGCGTAGTCGGTGCCGGCGCCGAAGACCAGCACGGTGAGGATGCCCTGCGCCTGGCCGTTGAGCTTGACCACGTCGTTCTTGGCCAGGAAGTAGACGAAGACCGACGCCAGCGAGTACGACATGCCGGCGGCGAGCAGCGGGGCGATCCAGAGCACCGGGCTGCGGTAGACGACCAGCAGGATGATCAGCACCACGACCAGGGTGACCAGCAGCAGCGGCCCGTCGATGGCGGAGAAGACCTCGATCAGGTCGGCGAGCAGGCCGGCCGGCCCGGCCACGTCGACGGTGAGCCCGTCGCGCTTCTCCCCGGCGATCGCACGCAGCTGGTCGACGACGCTGATGATCTGGTCGCCGTCGGCCCCGTCGACCGGCACGACCACCTGCAACGCCTTGCCGTCCTGGCTGGGGATCGGCGGTGGCAGCGGACCGACCACGCCCGGCACCTGGGCGAAGCGGGCCGCGTCGGCGGCCGCGACCTGCTTGTCGGCGTCGGTGATGCCGGAGGTGCGTTCATAGACCACCAGGGCCGGGGTGGTCTCCTTCTCGGTGAACCTGGCGGACAGGTCCTGGGCCCGGGTGGCCTCGGCCTCGGCGGGCAGGAAGGAGGCGTTGTCGTTGGTCGACACCTCGCCCAACCTGCCGGAGTACGGCCCGGCGATCCCGCCCACGACCAGCCATCCGAGCACGACCGCCACCGCGATCAGCGTGGCCGTAGCGCGGCCCCGTCCTCCGGCCATCCTGCACCCGTCCTTGAAATCGACGCACCAATCGACGCAGCGGGAGTCTAAGTCGACATCGACCATCCTGCCGGTCGGGCCCGGACGAAGGCGCAACTTGCGGCAATTAGGCGACTTTGCGGGTCGGGAAGGCACTAGCTGCCGCAGTCCGGTCCCACCGACCCCGGGCCGGACGCCAGGCCTGCGGCCCGGGGAGGGCGAGACGGACGGGCGGCGGCGCAACGGGACCGCGGCCGGCGGCGCAACGACGAACGCCCGTCGGCCTGGGCCGACGGGCGTCTGGTGGAGAAGCTCCCCCGATTGGACTCGAACCAATAACCTGCCGGTTAACAGCCGGCTGCTCTGCCAATTGAGCTACAGGGGACTGCTCATCGCTTCAACCCGGATCTCCCCGGTGCTCGGCGACGGGACAAGAGTACAGGACACCGGGGGGTGTTGGTCCAGGGGGTTACCTCCCCCGCGTCGACCACTCCGCCACGCGGCGGAAGCGGACATATCGTCATCCCGGCACAAGGAGGCATGAGCACAGAGCAGGATGGGTAGTTAGCTGCGGACAGAGGACGCAGGCGCGAAAAGGTCGCCCCGAGGGGTCACCCCGTCGGGTTCGACGGCGCGTCAGGTACGAAAGGAGCCGCCATGCGCGGAAAGATCATGTTCCTTGGCGGGCTGGCTGCGGGGTTCGTCCTGGGCGCCCGTGCCGGCCGGGAGAAGTACGAGGAGCTGGTGGTGCGGGGCCGTAAGGTGCTCGACCACCCGACCGTCCAGGAGGCGGCGGGCGTCGCGCAGGCCCAGGCGACCCGGCTCTACAGCGAGGGCAAGGACAAGCTCGGCCAGTCCAAGCTGGGCGAGAAGCTCAGCACGGGCAACGGCAGCAGCGACAGCAGCCGCCAGGAGCTGACCGCCGCGGACGACGCGTTCGCCGGCACGCCGGCCACGGTCGCCGCCAAGGCGGGCAGCAGCTCGTCGAGCACCGGTTCGACCAGCACCACGTCGGCCACCACCAGCCCGCGCACCAAGCCGTCCGGCACCGGTGCCAACGGCAGCACCATCTGAGTCCACGTACTCCCGGAAGCGGGTCGATCGCCTCGGCGACCGGCCCGCTTCCGCGTATACGGGCGTGCGTCGGGCAAGATTCTCCGGTGGAGGTGGTCACCGTGGTGGTCGTACGACCGGAGAACGCGCACCAGGCGCGGCTGTTGCGGCTGCTGCGCGACGACGGGCCCCGTTCCCGCGCGGAGCTGGGGGACGCCGTCGACCTGGCCCGGTCCCGGCTGACCGCGGAGGCCGACCGGCTGATCGAGCGGGGCCTGGTGGAGAACGCCGGACCGGCCGCCTCCCGGGGTGGCCGCCGCTCACCGCTGCTCCGGCTCGCCGGCACCGTCCGGTTCGCCGGGGTGGTCGTCTCGCCGCGGCACATCGACGTCGCGGTGACCGACGGCGAGCTGGCCGTGCTCTCCCGGATCAGCGAGCCGGCCGACGTCCGGGACGGACCGGAGGCGATCTGCGCCCGGGTGGTCGAGCTGATCGGCAAGCTCCGTGCCGAGCTGGGCCTGCACCAGCTCACCGCCGTCGGTGTCGGCCTGCCGGCGCCGGTCGCCTTCGCCGAGGGGGTCCCCGTGTCGCCCCCGGCGCTGCCCGGCTGGCACCGCTTTCCGATCCGCGAGTCGCTCGCCGCCGACCTGGGCTGCCCGGTGCTGGTGGACAACGACGCCAACCTGATGGCGCTCGGGGAGAAGCACGCCGGCACCGCGCGGGCCTTCGAAGACTTCCTCTATCTCAAGCTCGGCGCGGCGATCGGCTGCGGGCTGGTGCTCGGTGGCCAGGTCTACCGGGGCGCCACCAGCGGCGCCGGCGACATCGCCCACCTGCGGCTGGCCGACGACGGTCCGCTCTGCGCCTGCGGGGACAACGGCTGCCTGGAGGCGTACAGCGGCGACGCCGCCCTGGTCCGGGAGGCGACGACCGCCGCCCGGTCCGGCCGTTCGACGGTCCTCGCCGAGCGGCTGGACGAGGCCGGCGAGCTGACCGCCCTCGACGTGGCCCGGGCGGCCACCGGCGGGGACGCCGCCGCACAGGCCCTGGTCCGGGCGGCGGCGCGGCGGTTGGGGCAGATCCTGGTCGGGCTGGTCAGCTTCTTCAACCCGGGCATCGTCATCATCGGCGGGGTGGCGCCGGGCATCGGGCCGGTGCTGCTGGCCGAGATCCGGGGGCTGGTCTACCGGCGGTCCACCCCGCTCTCCACCGGCACCATGCCGATCGTCCTGTCCGACCTGGACGACCGCGCCGGTGTGATCGGCGGCGCCCGGCTGGCCAGCGACCACGTCCTCACCCCCGCCTGACGCGGGCGCGGCGCCGCATGCCGCCGCGCCGCGACGCGACGCGACGCGCCCAAGATCGTGCTGTTTCCAGGATGTAGTGGCCTCGGGTCCACGAGGAGACCACTACATCCTGGATCGAGCGTGATCTTCGGGCGGTCACCCGCAACGCCCGACGGCAGGGGTCAGTCGCGGCTGCTGCTGAACGCGGCGTCGAACGCGGCCGACGGGGCGTCGAAGGCCAGCCTGCGGACGAACTGCAACGCCTCCGGGGCGCCGACCAGGCGGTCCATGCCGGCGTCCTCCCACTCGATCGAGATCGGCCCGTCGTAACCGATCGCGTTCAACGCCCGGAAGCAGTCCTCCCACGGCACGTCGCCGTGGCCGGTGGAGACGAAGTCCCAGCCGCGCCGCAGGTCGGCCCAGGGCAGGTGCGAGGCGAGCCGGCCACGCCGCCCGTCACCGGTACGCACCTTCGCGTCCTTGCAGTCCACGTGGTAGATCCGGTCGGCAAAGTCGAAGATGAAGTTCACCGGGTCCAGCTCCTGCCAGACGAAGTGCGACGGGTCCCAGTTCAGCCCGAACGCCGGCCGGTGCCCGATCGCCTCCAGGGTGCGCTTGGTCGTCCAGTAGTCGTACGCGATCTCGCTGGGGTGCACCTCGTGGGCGAAGCGCACACCCACCTCGTCGAAGACGTCGAGGATCGGGTTCCACCGGTCGGCGAAGTCCTGGTAGCCGCGTTCGATCATCGCGGGCGGGACCGGCGGGAACATCGCCAGGGTGTGCCAGATCGACGAGCCGGTGAAGCCGACGACGGTCTTCACCCCGAGCTTCGCCGCCGCCCGGGCGGTGTCCTTGATCTCCTCGGCGGCGCGCCGGCGTACCCCTTCGGGTTCGCCGTCGCCCCAGATGCGCGCGGGCAGTATGTCCTGGTGCCGCTCGTCGATCGGGTGGTCGCAGACGGCCTGGCCGACCAGGTGGTTGGAGATGGTGAAGACCTGGAGGTTGTGCTTGGCCAGGGTCTCCTTCCTGCGCTCGACGTACGAGTCGTCGGCGAGCGCCTTGTCGACCTCGAAGTGGTCGCCCCAGCAGGCGATCTCCAGGCCGTCGTAGCCCCATTCGGAGGCGAGCCGGCAGACCTCGTCGAACGGGAGGTCGGCCCACTGGCCGGTGAAGAGCGTGATGGGTCGCGCCATTGTCTGTTCTCTCCCCTGTCGTGATGGGGGATTCCGCGGTGCGGGACCGGGGCGAGGGCGACCGGGTGAGGCACGGCGGACCGCCGCGGGACACCGGTGGGTGCGGGAAGCACCTGGGACCGACGGGTTGCGCCTCCCGTCGGTGCACCGGCGGCCGACACGGTCGCCGCCCCCACTCTAGAACCGCGTCCAGTGGTTAGGAAGGGGCCCCTGCTATACCGAATGCGTTAACCGGGGGCCCCTCCTTACACCTCAACCGTCGCGGCGAAGGAGCTGCACGACGGCGGCGCCGAGGAGCAGCACCAGCCAGCCGGCGAAGACGGCCGCGCCGGCCGCCGGGGAGAGCAGGTCGGGACTGGAACCGATCGACATGAACGCCTGGCCGGCGTTGGACGGCAGGTACGGCGACACGGCGTCCGACCAGCTCTCCGGCAACAGCGACACCACCCCGGGTACGACCAGCAGCAGCGCCACCACGCTGGTCAGCGCGCCGGCCGTGTTGCGCAGCAGCGCGCCCAGCGCCGCCCCGAGGACACCCACCCCGGCCAGGTAGCCGGCGCTGCCGAGCACGGCACGCAGCACCCCGTCGTCGGTCAGCGCGATGCCCTCGTCGCCGAGGATCGCCTGCCCGCCGCCGAAGGTGAGCAGTGCGGTCGGCACCAGCACCACCAGGGACACCCCGGCCAGTACGCCGACCTTGCCGACGAGCACCGGCCAGCGCCTCGGCACGGCGGCCAGCGAGGAGCGGATCATGCCGGTGGAGTACTCGCCGGCGACCAGCAGCACCCCGAGGGTGCCGATCAGCAGCTGGGCGAGGTTCACCCCGCCGAGGCTGGCGCCGAGCGGGTCGAGTGAGGACGGGCCGCCGGGCGGCGCGGGCGTGCCGGGCTCGATGGTGGCGCCGGCGAGGAAGGCGGAGAAGGCCAACCCCAGGCCGGCGAGGACCACCACGGTGGCGGCCAGCATGATCAGCGACGAGCGCAGCGAGCGGAACTTGATCCACTCGGCTCGTACCACCCGCCACCCGGTGACCCGGGCGTCGGCGGGCAGGGTCGGCGGTGCGACCGTGGCGGCGGTCATCGGGCGCTCCCCACTGTGGGCCGGTCGGTCTCGCCGTGGTACTCGACGGCGTCCCGGGTCATGGTCATGAACGCCTCCTCCAGGGAGGCCTCGGTGGCGGTGAGCTCGTGCAGGGTGAGGCCGGCCGCGGCGGCCAGGTCGCCGATCTGCTCCCGGCCGCGCCCGGTCACCTCCAGCAGCCCCGGCTCGCCGGAGGTGACCGTCACGTCCGGGCCGAGCAGCAGGTCGCGCAGGGCGCCGGCCTGCGGGGAACGGACCCGCACGGTGGTCCGGGACGCCTGCCGGGTGAACTCGGCCAGCGGCACGTCGGCGATCAGCCGCCCCTTGCCGACCACGATCAGGTGTTCGGCGGTCTGCGCCATCTCGCTCATCAGGTGGGAGGAGACGAAGACGGTGCGCCCCTGCTCGGCCAGCCCCTTGAGCAGCCCGCGGATCCACCGGATGCCGTCCGGGTCGAGGCCGTTGACCGGCTCGTCGAGCATCACCACCCTGGGGTCGCCGAGCAGCGCGGCGGCGATGCCGAGCCGCTGGCCCATGCCGAGGGAGAAGCCGCCGGCCCGCTTGCCGGCCACCTCGCGCAGCCCGACCAGCTCGATCACCTCGTCGACCCGGCGGGCGCCGATGCCGTGGGTGGCGGCCATCGCCAGCAGGTGGTTGCGGGCCGATCGCCCGGTGTGCACCGCCTTCGCCTCCAGCAGGGCGCCCACCTCGCGCAGCGGCGCCGGGTGGTCGGCGTACCGGCGGCCGTCGACGGTGACGGTGCCGGCGGTGGGGGCGTCCAGGCCGATGATCATCCGCATGGTGGTGGACTTTCCGGCGCCGTTCGGGCCGAGGAACCCGGTGACGATCCCGGGCCGCACCCGGAAGGTCAGGTCGTCCACGGCGACCTTGTCGCCGTACCGCTTGCTCAGGTTGGTCACTTCGATCATGCGTCCAACGATCGCCCGCGTACCCCCGCCTGCGCGTCGGCCGGGCGCGGACACCTGCGCGTACCGCGGGCGCGGTAGGCGGGGGCGCCGGCTACCGCGGGCGCGGGCCGCTCAGCGCGCCGGCGGCTCGTCGACCCGGACCAAACCGCTCTGGTACGCGATCACCACGAGTTGCGCCCGGTCGCGGGCGCCGAGCTTCATCATCGCTCGGTTGACGTGGGTCTTCGCGGTCAGCGGCGACACCACCAGCCGCTCGGCGATCTGCTCGTTGGACAACCCGGCCGCGACCAGGCCGAGCACCTCCCGTTCCCGGTCGGTGAGCACCCGCAGCCGCTCGGGGGTGGCCCGTTCGTCCGGTTCCGGCTGGGTCAGGAAGCGGGCGATCAGCCCCCGGGTGGCCTTCGGGGAGAGCAGCGCCTCCCCGGCGGCCACGGTCCGGATCGCGTCGAGCAGCTCGGTCGGGCCGACGCCCTTGCCGAGGAACCCGCTGGCCCCGGCGCGCAGCGCCTGGAAGACGTACTCGTCGACCTCAAAGGTGGTCAGGACCAGCACCCGCACCCCGGCCAGCCCCTCGTCGGCGGTGATCGCCTCGGTGGCGGCCAGCCCGTCCAGCTCGGGCATCCGGATGTCCATCAGCACCACGTCGGCCCGGGTGGAGCGGGCCAGCTCCACCGCCTCCCGGCCGGTGGCGGCCTCGCCGACCACGGTCAGGTCGGCGGCGGAGTCGATCAGCGCCCGGAAGCCGGCCCGGATCAGCTTCTGGTCGTCGGCGAGCAGCACCCGGATCATGCCGCCTCCTCCTCGGGGGCGGGGAGTTCGGCGCGCACGGCGAAGCCGCCCTCGGGGCGGGGGCCGGCGGTGAAGGTGCCGCCGACGGCCTCGGCACGCTCCCGCATGCCGAGCAACCCCAGGCCGCCGCCGGGTCGGGGGGCCGGTGGCGGCCCACCCGCGGGTACGCCGTCGTCGCGTACCTCGATGGTGACGCCCTCGGGGTCGTAGCGCAGGCGGACCGCGACGGCCGCGCCCGGCGCGTGCCGGTGGGCGTTGGTCAGCGACTCCTGGATGATCCGGTACGCGGCGACGTCGACGGCGGTGGGCAGCGGTCGGGGCGCGCCGCCCACGGTCCAGCGCACCGGCTGCCCGGCGCTGAACCCCTCCACCAGCGCGTCGAGGCGGTTGAGGCTGGGCGCCGGTTCGGTGGGGGCGGCCGGCTCGGGTTCCCCGTCGCGGCGCAGCACGCCGAGCAGGGCGCCCAGTTCGTCGAGGACCGACCGGCTGGCCGAGCGGACGTGCCCGAGCGCCTCCTCGGCCGCGTCGGGACGCTCGCGCAGCAGGTGCCCGGCCACCCCGGCCTGCACGTTGATCACCGCGATGTGGTGGGCGACCACGTCGTGCAGTTCCCGGGAGATGCGCAGCCGTTCCTCGGCGACCCGCCGACGGGCCTCCTCCTCCCGGGTCCGCTCGGCGCGGCGGGCCCGCTCCTCCAGCACCGCCACGTACGCCCGGCGGCTGCGCACCGCGTCACCGACGGCCACCGCCACCCCGAACCAGAGGATCAGCACGACCACGGCCGGGTCCAGCCACCCCACCCCGAGGGTGGTCACGCCCGCCGCGCCGAGCAGCAGCGCGCTCACCCCGCCGGCCAGGAAGGCGGTCCGCCGGTCCGTCCGGGTGGCGACGGTGTACGCGGCGATCGCCACGCTGAGCACGAACGGGCCGCGCGCCTGGTGGCTGAGCAGCGACAGGATCACCGCGACCAGCGCCACGGCGAGCACCGGCAGCGGGTGTCGGCGGCGTACGGCCAGGGCGCCGCAGCCGATCAGGGCGAGCAGCACCGCGCCCAGGGTGAGCGGGTCGCGGGGTGGGCCGCCGGGCGGATTCACCGGCAGCAGGCTGACCGCGAAGAGCAGCGCGGCCAGCAGCGCGTCGGCGACCGTCGGGTGCGTCCGGGCGACCCGACGCCAGTCCGCGAGGCGTCCCATGCGGCCAAGGTACGGCAGCGGCCGGTGCCCGGACCGGCCGCGTCGCCGGTCGGCGCGCCGCCGGCACCGGTCCCGCCACCCGGAGCGCGCGGCCCGGTCGAACCGCGCCGGCGACCCGGCCCCCGCTCGTCGCCGACCACGCCGGCGTCCCGGCCCGGCTCGAGGCGGACAACTTTTCGAGCGTGATACCCGAGAGTCATCAATATGCCTCTCGGGTATCACTCTCGTCGGGGCATCGACCTTGAGCCTCCGACCCGCCCGGCGCACAAGCCGGGACGGGTCGGAGGCGGTCATGCGGTCATGCGGTCAGGGCAGGATCCACTTCTGGTTGGCGGCGCCGGTGCAGGTCCACAGGTGGACCACGGTGCCGTCGGCGGAGTTGTTGCCGGCCACGTCCAGGCACTTGCCGGACGCGGGGTTGCGCAGCGTGCCGTCGGCCTGGCCGGACCAGTTCTGCGCGCCGGTGCCGTTGCAGGTCCAGAGCTGGATCTTCGTGCCGTCGGCGGAACCGCCGCCGGAGACGTCCAGGCACTTGCCCAGCGCCCTGACCGTGGAGTTCGGCGTCACCGTCCAGGTCTGGGCGGTGGAGCCGTTGCAGGTGTAGAGCTGGACCTGCGTGCCGTCGGCGGTGCCCCCGTTGCGCACGTCCAGGCACTTGCCGGCCAGCCCCTTCACCGGACCGGTGCCGGTGGTGGAGACACCCCGGACCAGGGTGAAGTCGTCCACGTCGAACAGGCCGGAGCCGGTGCCGGTGTAGGTGAGATAGAGGTTCTGGCCCCCGGCCGGCACCCCGCTGAGCGCGGCGGTGACGTCGGCGTAGGTGGTCCAGCTGCCGGTGTTCGGCACCGCGAGGGAGCCGAGGACCGGGCCGGTGGTGGAGCCGGTCCGCACCTGGATGGTGCCGCCGGGGCCGCCGGAGACCACCCGGGCCCGCAGCGAGGTGACCCCGGTCAGGTCCAACCCGTTGTACGCCGACCAGTCGCCCGGGTCGATGTAGCCGAGGGTCTGGCCACCGTTGGCGCCGGCCTTGGTGAACGGGGTGACCCCGCTGGCGGAGCTGTACGCCTCGGCCTGCACGGTGGTGTTCCCGGTCGGCGGGGTGGTGCCGCCCAGCTCCTTGATCCGGATGTTGCGGAACGAGACGTCGTCGCCGGTGCCGTGGTTCTGGATGCCGATGTGGCCGGCGAGCGACCGGACCGGGTCGGTGTTGGTGAAGTCGTTGATCTTCACCCCGTTGAGGAGGACCTGGAGGCGCTCCCCCTCGACCAGCAGCTCGTAGGTGTTCCACTCCCCCGCCGGGTTGAGCGCGGCGTCCCGGGCGGCCAGGTCGGCGGACTTGAAGCCGTAGACCGCGCCGGTGGTCTTGTCGGGGGTGTCGGTCGGGTCGATCTGCACCTCGTAGCCGTTGTTCACCGCCGAGTTCGGGTCGGTCGACGGCGGGAAGCCGATGAACACCCCGGAGTTGTCGTCCCCGGCCACCTTCCAGTCCAGCTTGAGCGAGTAGCTGGTGAACTGCTTCGCGCTGTACCAGTACAGGCCCATGCCGCCCACCGAGGAGAGCGTGGCGTCGGAGTTGGTGAAGCTGCCCGGCCCGGCCTGCGACCAGCCGGTGGTGGCGCCGTTGTAGAGGGCGGTGTAGCCGGTCTCCGGCCGGCAGTCGGCCTTGCTGCGGCCGGCCGCGTACCGGATGCCGCCGAGCAGGTGGGCGCGGAACGCCGGGTCGCTGTAGGAGGCCTGGGTGTGGCCGCCGCCGGTGTAGAAGGACCTACCGCCGGAGTACGCCTTGCACCAGGCGTGCGGGTGGTCGCCGGCCATCGACCCGCCGGAGTACGACGACTCGTCCAGGCTGGCCAGCACGTGCGCGGTGGAGCGGGCGTTGGTGCGGTAGTTGTACCACTCGTCGGTGCGGGTCCAGGTCTGCGGCAGGTGGGCGGTGGCGGCGTGCGCCCGGTCCTCCACCTTGACGTTCGCCTGCTGGATGGCCGGGTGGGAGGCGAACCAGGCGCCGACCAGGTTGCCGTAGAACGGCCAGTCGTACTCGGTGTCGGCGGCGGAGTGCACGCCCACGAAGCCGCCGCCGGAGCCGATGTACGACTCGAAGGCGGTCTGCTGGGTCGGGTCGAGCACGTCGCCGGTGGTGTTCAGGAAGACCACCGCCTCGTACTGCGCCAGGTTGGCGGTGGTGAACCGGGTGGCGTCCTCGGTGGCGGTGACGGTGAAGTTGTTGGCCGCGCCCAGGTCCCGGATGGCCTGGGTGCCGACCGCGATGGAGTCGTGCCGGAAACCGGCGGTCTTGGAGAAGACCAGCACGTCGTACGGGGCGTCGGCGGCGGCCGCCGGGCCGGCGGGGACGGTGCAGGCGACGGCGGCGAGGACGGCGGTGGCCGCGCCGAGGACGGGTCGGAGAAGTCTCATGGCAGGATCCACTTCTGGTTGGCGGCGCCGGTGCAGGTCCACAGGTGGACCGGGGTGCTGTCGGCGGAGTTGTTGCCGGCCACGTCCAGGCACTTGCCGGACGCGGGGTTGCGCAGCGTGCCGTCGGCCTGGCCGGACCAGTTCTGCGCGCCGGTGCCGTTGCAGGTCCAGAGCTGGATCTTGGTGCCGTCGGCGGTGCCGGCCCCGGAGACGTCCAGGCACTTGCCCAACGCCCTGACCGTCGAGTTCGGCGTCACCGTCCAGCTCTGCGCGGCGCTGCCGTTGCAGGTGTAGAGCTGGACCTGCGTGCCGTCGGCGGTGGCCGCGTTGCGCACGTCCAGGCACTTGCCGGCCAGCCCGGTCACCGGGCCGGTGCGCACGCTGGCCCCGGTGGTGAAGGTGAACGAGTCGACGTCGAACAGCGCCCCGGCGCCGCCGGCGAAGGTCAGGTAGAGCGTGGTGGTGCCGGCCGGCGCCCCGGAGATCGCGCCGCTGACCGTGGTGAAGGAGTCCCAGGCCCCGGTGACCGGCACCGTGGCGGAGCCGAGCACCGTGCCGGTGGCCGACCCGGCGCGTACCTGGATGGTGCCGCCGGCCCCGGCCGAGGAGACCCGGGCGCTGAACGAGGTGACGTTGCCCAGCTGGTACGGGGTGAACGCGATCCAGTCGCCGTTGCTGATGTCACCGACGGTCTTGCCGCCCTCGGCGGCCGCCTTGTCGAAGGTGTTGATGCCGGACGAGGTCTTGAAGTGCTCGGCCTGCCGGTGCCGTGGTTGCAGGGTCTGCTGGGTGTGCGTGGTGAGGCCGCCGGAGTCGGTGTACTCGGCGTCGAAGATGGCGAAGATGTTCGCCGCGTCGTCGTGCTCCCCGTCGACCGGGATGGTGATCGCCCCGGAGCAGCCGTTCACCGAGGTGATCTGGTGGCCGTGCTGGTCGTGCCCGAGCACGTAGGTCATCTTGACCTTGGTGCAGTCGATGGTGCCGTCCTCCGGGTCGGTGACGGTGATCGAGAAGGACACCGTGTCGCCGTACGAGAAGAGCTGGCCGTTGCCGGGGGTGTTCACGGTGACCGTCGGCGCGGTGTTGCCCACGCTGATCGGGACGCTCGCCGTACCGGTGGCGCCCTGCGGGTCGCGGACGGTCAGCGTCGCGGTGTACGTGCCGTTCGCGCTGTAGGTGTGCGCCGGGTTGGCGGCCGTCGAGCTGGTGCCGTCGCCGAAGGCCCACGAGTAGGTCAGCGCGCCACCCTCCGGGTCCGACGACCCGGCCGAGGAGAAGTTCACCGCCAACGGGGCCGCACCGGAGGTCCTGTCGGCCGCCGCCTTGGCGACCGGCGCCCGGTTGCCGGAGCCGACGTAGTCGAAGCGGTAGAGCGCCGAGTTGGCGTCGCCGTTGAAGTAACCGGTGCCGTAGTCGAGCACGTAGTACGACCCGTCCGGGCCGAACGCCGAGTCCATCACCTGCTTGCCGGCCCACGGGAAGGCGTCGATGGTGCCCGGGGTGCCGTCGGCGTTGAGGTGGATCGGCTTGATCCAGCCCCGGCCGAACTCGGTGGCGAAGAACTGCCCGTCGAAGGACTGCGGGAACTTCGTGGTGGAGGTGGAGGAGGCGTTGTAGCGGTAGACCGGGCCGCCCATCGGCGACTCGGAGCCGCCGCCGAACTCGGGCGGGGTGCCGGCGTCGCCGCCGTACCGGATCCAGGCCGGCTTGGCCGGCGGCAGGGTGGTCAGGCCGGTGTTGCGGAACGAGTTGTTGGTGGGGCCGCCGGTGCAGTTGAACTTGGCGCCGGCGGTGCCGGCGGCGAAGTCCCACTCGGCGTACGTCTCGGCGGCCGTGTTGGTGCCGGTGCAGTACGGCCACCCGTAGTTGCCGGGCCCGGTGACCCGGTCGAACTCGACCTGGCCGGACGGGCCGCGGGTGGAGCTGGAGCCGGCGTCCGGCCCGTAGTCACCGACGTAGACCACGCCGGTGGCCTTGTCGACGCTGATCCGGAACGGGTTGCGGAAGCCCATCGCGTAGATCTCCGGGCGGGTCTTCGCCGTGCCGACCGGGAAGAGGTTGCCGGACGGGATCGAGTACGACCCGTCGGCGTTCACCTTGATCCGCAGGAGCTTGCCGCGCAGGTCGTTGGTGTTGCCGGCGCTGCGCTGCGCGTCGTACGCCGGGTTGCGGTTGGTCCGCTCGTCGATCGGCGAGTAGCCGCCGGAGTCGAACGGGTTGGTGTCGTCGCCGGTGGAGAGGTAGAGGTTGCCGGCGGCGTCGAAGTCGATGTCCCCGCCGACGTGGCAGCAGATGCCCCGGCTGGCGGGGACGTCGAGGACGTCGACCTTGCTGGCCTGGTTGACGGTGTAGTCGGCGTTCAGGGTGAACCGGGAGAGCCGGTTGACGCCCTGCCAGGCGGAGAAGTCGGTGCCGGTGGCGGGGGCGTCGCCGGACGGGGTGGACAGCGGAGGGGCGTAGTACAGGTAGATGTTGCGGTTGCTGGCGAAGTTTGGGTCCACCCCGACGCCCTGCAGGCCCTCCTCGTCGTGGGTGTAGACGGCGAGGGTGCCGATCACCGAGGTGGTGCCGGCGGCGTCGGTGCGGCGCAGCGTGCCGTTGCGGGCGGTGTGCAGCACCGACCGGTCGGGGAGCACGGCCAGGGACATCGGCTCGCCGGTCTCGGCGACGCCGCGGGCCAGCTCGACCTGCTGGAAGTCGCTGGCGGTGATGGTGTGGGCGGCGGCCGGGGTGGGCCCGCCGAGGGCGGCCGGTCCGGCCGCCAGGGTGGTGGTGCCGGCCGCCGCGACCAGGAGCAGAGCGGCGAGGCCGGCGACGGGTCGGAGGCGGGGTCGTCGGGGCTGGTCGTTCGGGGTGTTGGACATCGAGCTGTCCCTTCCTGACGGAGCTGCCAGGGCGGGGCGCGCGCCGTCGCGCCGGATGCCGTTGCGGGGTGGGGTCACGGATCACGTGTAGAGGGTCACCGCGCCGCCGGCTCACCTCGACGAAACATCTTCGTGATGGCGACGACATTAACGGTTCTCAATCCCGGAGTCCATGCCTTCTGAAGGACCGGCCTGAACTTCTGCTCGTTCTGCTGAAAGTCACCGGCCGGTCGCGGGACCGCGCCGAGGCGCGCGGGCGCATCAGCCGGTGCGGTCGACGGCCTGGGCGGCCAGGCCGGCGAGGGCGGCCCGGGCCGGAGCGGCCAGCGGCAGCCGCTCCAACGCCCCCCGGGCGGCCTCGGCCCGGACCCGGATCATCCGCTCGATCCGCTCCCGGGCCCCGGTCGCCTCGATGATCCTGCGCAGCTCGGCCGCGCCCTCGGCGTCCAACTCCGCGTTGCCGAACAGCTCCCGCAGCCGGGCCGCCTGCACCCGGTCGGCGGCGCCCCGGGCCAGCGCCATCATCACCGTCGGCTTGCCCTCCCGCAGGTCGTCCAGGACGGACTTGCCGGTCACCGCCGGATCACCGAAGACCCCCAGCACGTCGTCGCGGAGCTGGAACGCGTCGCCCAGCGGGTCACCGAACTCGACCAGCGCGTCCAGCAGGGACCGCTCCGCGCCGGCCAGCGCCGCCCCGATCTGCAACGGCCGGGTCACCGTGTAGCGGGCCGCCTTCATCCGGATCACCGTCAGCGCGCTGGCCACCGAGCCGTCCCCCACCCCGGAGACCAGGTCCAGGTACTCCCCCGCGATCACCTCGGTACGCATCAACGCGAACCAGCCGTACCCCCGGTGCACCTCGGCGGTGCTCAGCCCGCACTCGTGGAACATCTGGTCCGACCAGGCCGCGCAGAGGTCCCCGCAGAGCAGGGCGGTGTTGCGCCCGTACGCCTCCGGGTCGCCCCGCCAGGACGAGCGGGCGTGCAGGTCGGCGAAGAGCCGGTGCACCGAGGGCTCACCCCGGCGGCGGTCGCTGCCGTCCAGGATGTCGTCGTGGATCAGCGCGAACGCGTGGAACAGCTCCAGCGCCGCCGCCGCGACCACGATCGGGGTGCCGTCGCCCCCACCGGCGCCCCGCCAGCCCCAGTAGCAGAACATCGGGCGCAGCCGCTTGCCGCCGGCCAGGACGAACCGGTGCAGCGCGGTGAACACGCCCCGGGGCGCCCCGTCCGGCCACTGCACGCCCTGCCGGTCCAGGAACGCCGCGAGTTCCGCGTCGAACCGGGCCCGCAGCCGCGCGGCGTCGGCCGGGGCGACGGTCACCGTCACGGGCCCTCCGGGCGCAGGCCGGCCAGCTCCAGCAGCAGCCCCTTCACCCCGGTTGCGGGGACCCGCTCGCGGGCCGCCGACGCATCCGAGCAGAGCAGCACCGGCCCGTCCGCCGGGTCCTCCGGCAGCCGGCCGTGCGAACCGCGGACCGCCCGCGCGCCGGCGTCCAGCCCGACCACGCTCATCAGGTACCGCATCCCGAGTTTCTTGCGGGCCAGCGCCACCGCCGCCCGGCGTTTCGCGGCCCCCGGCGCGGCCGGGTCGAAGAAGAGCTCCGCCGGGTCGTAACCGGGCTTGCGGTGGATCTCGACGAGGCGGGCGAAGTCCGGGGCGCGGGCGTCGTCCAGCCAGTAGTAGTACGTGAACCAGGCGTCCGGCTCGGCGACCAGCACCAGGTCACCGGCGCGGTCGTGGTCCAGCCCGTACGCCGCCCGGCCCTCGGCGTCGAGCACCTCGGCCACCCCGGGCAGCCCGGCGCAGAGCTTCGCCACCGTCGGCAGGTCGGCCGGGTCCTTCACGTACACGTGGGCGACCTGGTGGTCGGCGACGGCGAAGGCCCGGGAGACCCACGGGTCCAGGTACTCCATGCCCTGCTGGGTGTGCACCCGCAGCAGTCCCTCGGCGCGCAGCGCCCGGTTCACGTCGACCGGCCGCGAGACGTCGGTGATGCCGTACTCGGAGAGCACCACCACCGTGGCGTCCCGTCTGCGGGCGGCGTCCAGCAGCGGCCCGAGCACCCCGTCCAGCTCGGCCGCCGCCCTGGCCGCCTGCGGCGCGGACGGCCCGAAGCGTTGCAGGTCGTAGTCCAGGTGCGGCAGGTAGACCAGGGTCAGGTCAGGGTTCTTCTCCGCCATGATCTGCTCGGCGGCGCGGGCGATCCACCGCGACGAGGCGATCCCCGCGCCCGGCCCCCAGTAGGTGAAGAGCGGGAAGGTGCCGAGCTTGCCGGTCAGCTCGTCGTGCAGCTCCGGCGGGTCGGTGTAGCAGTCCGGGTCCTTGCGCCCGTCGGCGTGGTAGACCGGGCGCGGGGTGACCGTCCAGTCCACGTCGGCGCCCATCGCGTACCACCAGCAGACGTTGGCCACCGTCCAGTCGGGACGCTGCCGGCGGGCCGCCTGCCACACCTTCTCACCGCCCATCAGCGCGTGGTGCTGCCGCCACAGCAGCACCTCGCCCAGGTCGCGGAAGTACCAGCCGTTGCCGACGATGCCGTGCTCCTTGGGCAGCTCACCGGTGAGGAAGGTGGCCTGCGCGGAACAGGTGACCGCGGGCAGCACGGTGCCCAGCTCGGCGGTGAACCCGCCGTCGGCGACCGCCCGCAGCCGGGGCATGTGGGCCAGCAGGCGCGGGGTCAACCCGACCACGTTCAGCACCACGACCGGGCGGCTCATCGGCGTACCCCCGATCCGGCCGGCACCGCGGCGGGGGTCAGGCCGACGGCGACCAGCTCGTCGCGGGCGAAGGCCAGCTCGGCGGCGATCCCGCCGGCCAGCTCCGCGTCGGTGCGCGGTCGTCGCTGCACGGGCAGCACCCCCCAGGTGTACGTCTCGACGTCGAGGTGGTCGCAGCCGGCGGCGGGACCGGCGAAGAGTTCGGCCAGGGCGGCCCGCAGCACCGGCACGGTGGAGGTCAACGGCTCCTCGGGCGGCGCGTGCAACGGCACGTGGTAGTGCACCCGCCACGCCCCGGGCAGCCGCCGCTCCAGCGCCTCGTCCAGGTCGTCGGCGGCGTACGCCGGGTCGGCCGGGTCGACGCCGCCGGCGCACCCGGCGGAGCGGGTCTGGTGCAGGAAGCGGGGTTCCACCCAGCGGTGCAGCGCCCCCCGGGCGGCCTGCGGGTCGGCGGCCTCCACGGCGGCGGAGACCTGCACCTTGACCACCGGCAGCCCGGCGGCCCGCAGCCGGTCCAGCGCGGCGGCCGGCTCCTCCCAGGCGCAGGCCAGGTGGGCCAGGTCGAGGCAGATCCCGAGCCGCTCGACGTCCACGCCGGCGAGCAGCCCGCCGGCCTGCCCGGTGGACTCCACCACGCAGCCCGGTTCGGGTTCGAAGCCGACCCGGACGGTCCGGCCGGTCTCCCGTTCCACAGTGGCCAGCCCGTCGGCGAGCTGGTCCAGCCGGCGCCGGGCGGCGTCGGCCCGCCGGGGGTCCCACGGGTCGCGCCAGGCCAGCGGCAGGGTGGAGATCGAGCCCCGGGCGGCGTCGTCGGGCAGCAGGTCGGCCAGGATCCTCGCCAGGTGCAGGGTGTACGCGAGTCGGTCGCTGGTGGTCCAGTCCGGGTGGTAGACGTCGCCCTTGACCACCGGGGCCTGGAACGCCGCGTACGGGAAGCCGTTGAGGGTGACCACCTCCAGCCCGCGTGCGGTCAGCTCGGCGCGCAGCCGGCGGGTCAGGGCCGGGTCGGCGGCCAGCTCGGCGGCGACCGGCGCGGCCAGCCAGAGGCCCAGCCCGAGCAGGTCGGCGCCGAGGTGTTCCCGCACCGGCAGCGCGTACGCGTCGAGCTGGGCGAGGACGCCGGCCAGGTCCTCGGCCGGGTGGACGTTGGTGCAGTAGCCGAGGTGCACGGTGCTGCCGTCGGCGTGCCGCAGCCGCATCACTCACCCCCGCGCAGGATCGAGTTGCCGGTCGTCGGGTCCACGGCGGTGACGTCCAGGTCGGTCAGCTCCAGCCGACCGGACTGCCCGTAGAACTCCACCGGGTTGCGCCAGAGCACCCGGTCGACGTCGTCGTCGGTGAAGCCGGCGGCGAGCATCGCCTCCCCGGTGGCCCGGGTGAGCAGCGGGTCGGACCGCCCCCAGTCGGCGGCCGAGTTCACCAGCATCCGCTCGGTGCCGTACGCCCTGAGCAGCTCCACCATCCGTGGCGGGGACATCTTGGTGTCGGGATAGATGGAGAAGCCGAGCCAGACGCCGGTGTCCCGGACCAGCTTCACGGTCACCTCGTTGAGGTGGTCGATCACCACCCGGCCGGGGTCGATGCCGGACTCGGCGACCACGGCGAGGCTGCGCTGCACGCCGCGCGCCTTGTCCCGGTGTGGGCTGTGCACCAGCGCCGGCAGGTCGTGGGCGACGGCGAGGGCGAGCTGCGCGGCGAACGCCTCGTCCTCGGCCGGGGTCATCGAGTCGTAGCCGATCTCGCCGACCGCGACCACGCCGTCCTTGTCCAGCCAGCGGGGCAGCAGGTCGAGCACCGGTCGGCAGCGCGGGTCGTTGGCCTCCTTCGGGTTGAGCGCGATGGTGGCGTGGTGCCGGACGCCGAACTGGCCGGCCCGGAACGGCTCCCAGCCGATCAGCGAGTCGAAGTAGTCGGCGAAGCTCTCCGGCCCGGTGCGGGGCTGGCCGAGCCAGAACGCCGGCTCCACCACGGCGCGTACGCCGGCGGCGGCCATCCGCTCGTAGTCGTCGGTGGTCCGCGAGGTCATGTGGATGTGCGGGTCGAAGATGCGCATCACGCCTCCGTCGGGCTGAGCTGGTCGGTGCTGGCGAGCCGGTCGAGCAGGTCGGTGGCGTCGGCGGGCATCGGGCGGCCGGCGGCGGCGCGTTCGGCGGCCAGGCCGGCCAGCATGGTGGCCAGCTCGCCGTCGGCGCGCTCGTCGAGGTCGGCGACGGCGGCCAGCGGGACGCCCATGAAGACGCACTTGAGCACCCCCTGCCGCCAGGCCGCCTGGTCCAGGTGGCCCGCGTAGGGGCCGAGCGCGGCGGCGACCAGCCTGGTGTCGTTGGTGCGCAGCGCGTCGTGCAGCAGCGGCACGCCGGCCGCGCCGACCGGCAGCAGCGGCAGGGCGCGCAGCACGGCCTGCTTCTCGGCGGCGTCGCCGTGCCGGTAGAGGGCGGTCGCCGCGTCGGCGTGGCCGGCGGGCAGCGCGGTCAGCAGCAGCACCCGGGCCGCCTCGTCGGCGGTCCAGCCGGGCGGGTCGGGCAGCTCGGCCCGGCCGCAGTGTCGGCCGGCGGCGGCGAAGTGCCGCGCGATCGTCGTCGGTTCGGCCGCGACGCGGCGCAGCGCCTCGTCCAGCCACTCCGGACCGGGTACGCCGTCGAGCGCGGCCCGCAGTCGTTCCGGTTCCATACCGTTGCCTCCCCAAGCGCGGATGTCGTGTCCGGAGGTGGCCGGCCCGGGCCGGGCCGGCCGCTGGTCGTGCTCAGCCACCCCCTTTGCTCTGCTGCGCCCCACGCGACGGTGCGAGCCCGGAAGTGTCGCCTCCGCCGCAGCAGAGCAAAGGGGTCACGTCAGGTACCTCCGGCGCGGGCGCCGCGCCCGGCCGGTCCGGTCGCGGCGACGCGGCCCGGGCGGCGGTGCGCAGGAAGTCCAGCGACGCGGCGGCAACCGTCGGGGCGGCGTGCGAGTGCCGGGGCAGTTCCACGGCGACCAGGCCGCGGTAGCCGACCTCGGCCAGCGCCGCCAGCACCGGCGGAAAGTCGATCTCGCCGGTGCCGAACTCCAGGTGCTCGTGCACGCCCCGGCGCATGTCGTCGATCTGCACGTTGACCAGGTGCCCGGCCACCTGGCGTACGCAGTCGGGCACGGGGGCCGGTTCCAGGCAGCGGCAGTGTCCGATGTCGAGGGTGAGGCCGAACACCGGGGGCGCGCCGAGGGCGGCGTGCAGCCGGCGCCAGCCGGCGATGTCCTCGACCAGCATCCCCGGTTCCGGTTCGAAGCCCAGCGTCACCCCGGCCGCCGTGGCGGCGTCGCAGACGGTGGCGCAGCCGGCCACCAGCCGGTCCCAGGCCACGTCGGGCTCCACCCCGTCGGGGCGTACCCCGGCCCAGAACGAGGCCGCCTCGGCGCCCAGGTCGGCGCCGACCGCCACCGCCCGGCGGAGGAAATCGATCCGCAGCGCCGGGTCGTCGTGCAGCAGGGTGGGCGCGTGCTTGCGCCACGGGTCGAGCAGGTAGCGGGCGCCGGTCTCGATCACCACGGCCAGCCCGAGGGCGTCCAGCCGGCGGCGGACGGCGGCCACCCGGGCGGCCAGCCCGGGCGCGAACGGGTCCAGGTGGTCGTGGTCCAGGGTCAGCGCCACCCCCTGGTAGCCCAGGTCGGCCAGGACGGCGAGGGCGTCGTCGAGCCGGTGGTTGGCGAAGCCGTTGGTGCCGTACCCGAGGCGCAGCGCCGTCGGGTCGAGCGGGGCGGGGGCGGTCATGTCGGGGACACCAGTCGGGCCAGCCGGCGGCCCAGCGGGGCCGCCGCCGCTACCGCCAGCCCGAGCAGCCCGGCGCCGGCCCGGGCGGTCAGCGCGCCCTGCAACGCGGGCAGCCCGGTGATGCCGGCGCCCACGGCGGCGCGGACCCGGCCCGGGGACGGGTCGGCGAGCACCCGGGCCTGGGCGCCGCCGTAGCGGGTGGCGTAGCCGGCGGCGAGCAGCGCGGGCACCGGGGCGGCGGCCGGGCCGACCGCGGCGGCGGCCACCAGCGCGGTGCCGGCCAGGGTCACCCGGGGCAACCGCCGGTCGGCGCCGCTCACCTCGCGGCGGGACAGCTCGGTGACGGTCCAGGTGTGCGCGGCCACGGTCAACGCCGCCGGCACCGCCCGGCGCAGCCGGCCGCCGGTCGCGCCGAGCAGCACGTCCAGCCCCCGACAGGCGGCCATCACCACCGGGCCGGCGGCGGTGTTCTTGGCGACGAGGTCGTAGCCCCAGACGGTCGCCGCGAGCGGCACCGCGACGGCGGCGGCCCGCCGGCCGCCCGCGGCGGCGGCGAGCGCCACCCCGGCGGCGGTGAGCCCGGCGGCGATCCCGACCGCCGTCGCGGGACGGATCCGGCCGCTCGGGATGGGCCGCTCCGGCCGCTCCACCGCGTCCAGCCGCCGGTCGGCCCAGTCGTTGGCGGCCATCCCACCCCAGTAGAGCAGCACCGACGCGCCGGCCAGGGCGGGCGTGCGCCGGTCCAGCGTCCCGGCCGCCGCCGCCCCGGCCAGCACGTCCCCGGGTACGGAGAGCCCGGCCGGCGCCCGGACCAGCTCCACCAGGTCAGCCACGCGGCCCATCGGCACCTCCCGCGGCGGCGTGCAGCCCCCTGACGAAGTCACCCAGCCGGATCCACTGCTCGGCGAGGGAGTGGGTGGCCGCGCCGAGCGGGTCCTTGAAGAAGAACGCCAGCTCGGTCAGGGGGCCGGTGTGGCCGGTGGCGTGCGCGGCGGCGGTCAGTCGGGCCAGGTCCAGCACGAGCGGCGCGGCCAACGCCGAGTCGCAGCCGTGCCAGGTGAACTCCATCCGCATCCCGGTGCCCAGGAAGCCGGCGAAGGTGACCAGGTCCCACGCGGTCTTGAAGTCGCCCAGGTCCTCGACGTACTCGATCCGGGTGCGGCCCTGCGGGACGTAGCCGAGCGTCTCGCCCAGCACCCGCTGCTTGCTCTCCACCTTGGCCGCGTTGGCGGCCGGGTCGGCCAGCGTGGCGCCGTCGCCGCCGCCGAGCAGGTTGGTCCCGGACCAGGAGCGCACGGCCAGGTTCCGCATCGCGAACATCGGGGCGAGCACCGACTTGACCAGGGTCTCCCCGGTCTTGCCGTCGTGCCCCGCGTACGGCAGGCCCCGCTCGGCGGCCAACGCGGTCAGGGCGGGCAGCCGGGCCCCGGTGGACGGGGTGAAGTCGACGTAGGCCGCCCCGGCGGTGAACGCCGCGTACGCGGCCAGCGAGCTGGCCGGCAGCACGTCGTCCGGGCCGGCCAGCGCGACCCGCAGCGCGGCCAGGTCGGCGTGTGCCGGGTGCGGTACGGCGACCGGCTCGGTGGCGGAGACGTTCACCACCACCAGCCGTTCCAGCGCGTGCCGGTCGCGGAACCCGGTCAGCTCGCGGACCAGGGTGGCGGCCCGGTCGGCCTGGCTGCCGCCGGTCGGGGCGGGCCGCAGGTCGTCCTCCACCCCGGTCAGCTCGTCGGTCAGCGCGGCGACCAGCCGGGCCGGCAGCACGCCCGCGTCGGCGAGCGCCTCGGCCCGCTTGGTCAGCGGGGTGCAGACCAGGTCGTGGCCGCCGAGGACGAGATCGGAGAGGGCCGGCAGGGCGGGGCCCCGCAGCTCGGGCAGCTCGGTGACGCAGCCGGTCGGGGCGGCCAGGCCGGCCCGCAGGGCGAGCGCCCCGACGATGCTGGTGGTCGCGACCGAGCCGCGCGCCCCCACCAGCCAGACACCCGTACGCATGATGCTCCTTCCCGTCGGGTGAGGGGACCGGTGCCCGTCCCGGCCGGCGGTGGCCGGCCGGCGGCGTACGCCGGGCCGTGGGTCGACGCGGATGGCCCCACCCGCCCACCCGTCGTGGGTCGGTGTTCGGCGGCACCGGCCCGGGCGTCCGGGCGGGCGGGGCCGGTAGGCAGGTCCGGTCGGCGTGCCGGTCCTGCCTCCCCCGCGTCGGGTCCTGCCCGGTCCCGTGGGGTGGCCGGGGAATCCCGGTCCGACCGCCCCACGGGACCGTCGTGCCTCGTGCGTCGCCGCGGGCGGCGGTCGCACACCCCTCCGGGCCGACCTCGTCCCGGCCGCGGGGCGCAACCGCGGCCGGCCCTCACCGGTCGGCACCGGGGAGCCGTCGGGCGACGGCGGCGGGTGGGCCGTCGTCGCGGGTGGTGCGGCGCGGCGGGTGCCGCCACCGCGTGGAGGACCGGCGTCGGCGGACCGGCGCCGGCGTGGGTCAGGCGGGCACCGGCGCCGGGGTCGACGCCACCTCCGTCCAGGAGGAGTTCCGCTCGGCTGAGCGGGTGACCGCGTCCAGCACCAACTGGACCTGCAACGCCTCCTCGAAGGAGGGGGTCGGGTCGGCGCCGGTGGCGACCGCCTCGACGAAGTCGCGCATCTCGTGGGTGAAGGAGTGCTCGTAGCCGATGATGTGGCCGGGCGGCCACCACGCCGACAGGTACGGGTGCTCCGGTTCGGTGACCAGGATCCGGGTGAAGCCCTGCTCGGCGGCGGGCAGCGTGGCGTCGTGGAACTCCAGCTCGTTGAGGCGTTCCAGGTCGAACACCACGCTGCCGAGCGAACCGTTGATCTCCACCCGGAGGGCGTTCTTGCGGCCGGTGGCGAACCGGCTGGCCTCGTACGTGGCCAGCGCCCCGCCGTCGAGCCGGGCGACGAAGACCGCCGCGTCGTCCACGGTGACCGGTCCGGTGGCCGGACCGTGCCCGTCGACCGAGCCGTGTCCGTCCACCGGGCCGTGCCCGTCGACCTGGGCGGCCAGGCCGCTGGAGCCGGCCGGCAGCGGACGCTGCCTGACGAAGGTCTCGGTGATCGCGCTGACCCCGCCGATCCGCTGGCCGGTGACGTACTGGGTGAGGTCGATGATGTGGGCGCCGATGTCACCCAGCGCGCCGGACCCCGCCTTGTCCTTCTGCAACCGCCAGACCAGCGGGAACTGCGGGTCCACGATCCAGTCCTGCAGGTACGCCGCGCGGACGTGCCGGATCACGCCGAGGCGGCCGGCCTCGACCAGCTGCCGCATCATGGTGACCGCGGGCACCCGGCGGTAGTTGAACCCGCACATCGAGCGCACCCCGGTGGCCCGGGCGGCGGCCGCGGCGGCGGCCATCTCCCGCGCCTCGGCGACCGTGTTGGCCAGCGGCTTCTCGCAGATCACGTGCTTGCCGGCGGCCAGCGCGGCGAGCGCGATCTCGGCGTGGCTGTCCCCCGGGGTGCAGATGTCGACGACGTCGATCTCGTCGGACGTCACCAGGGCCCGCCAGTCCGTGGTCCAGCTGTCCCAGCCGAGCCGGTCGGCGGCGTCGGCGACCTTGCCGGGGTCCCGGCCGCAGATCGACGACATCCGGACCCGCGCCGGCAGGTCGTAGACCCGGTTCACGGTGCGCCACGCCTGCGAGTGCGCCGCGCCCATGAACGCGTAGCCGACCATGCCGACCCGCAGTTGCCTGTTGTGAGTGGACAAGGGAGGTCTCCCAACCGTGTGTCAGAACCCGAGCTTCAGGTAGTCGCTCGCGTTCTCCTTGGTGATGGTCTCGGAGGCCAGCACGATCTCCTTGGGGACCTGGAGTTCCACCAGGTCGGACATGCCCTTGCCCTGGCCGATGAGCCGGGCCAGGGTGATCGCCGACGAGGCCATCGACGGGCTGTAGGTGACGGTCGCCTTCAGCACCGTGTTGTCGGCCTTGATGTCCTCCATGGCCTTCTTCGAGCCGGCGCCGCCGACCATGAAGAACTCCTTGCGGTTGGCCTGGTTGACCGCGGCGAGGACGCCGATGCCCTGGTCGTCGTCGTGGTTCCAGATCGCGTCGATCTTCGGCAGCGCCTGGAACAGGCCGGTTGCCTCCTGCTGACCGGAGTCGGCGGTGAACCGCGCCGCACGACGGTTGGCGACCTTGAGGCCATTCTGGGCGAGGGTGTCGGCGAAGCCCTTCGAGCGCTCCTGGGTCAGCTCCAGCTCGTCCATGCCGGCGATCTCACCGATCACCGGGTTGCTCACTCCCTTGGCCTTGAGCTGCTCGATGATGTAGGTGGCCGCGGCCACCCCCATGCCGTAGTTGTCGCCCTTGATCTGGAGCCGGTAGGCCTTCGGGTCGGGGAAGGCCCGGTCCAGGTTGACCACCGGGATGCCGGCCTTCATCGCCTCCAGGCCGAAGGCGTTGAGTTCCTTGCCGTCGTGCGGCAGCAGCACGATCACGTCCGGCTTCTGGGAGATCAGGGTGGACAGCGCCGCGCGCTGGGCCGCCGCGTCCGCGCCGGCCTCCACGCTCTGCAGCTTGACGTCCGAGTACGCCCCGGCCTGCGCCTTGGCGTTGTTGGTGATGGCGGCGATCCAGCCGTGGTCGGCGGCCGGGGCGGAGAAGCCGATGGTCACCTGCTTGCCCGGGGCGTTCGCACCGGCCGAGGAGTTCGCGGCGGCCTTGGTCTGCGCCTCGGTCGGGGTCGCCTCGTTGCTGGTGCACGCGCTGAGCAGCGCGCCGGCGCCGAGCGCCGCGGAGCCGAAGAGGATCCGGCGGCGGGACAGGTCACTTCTGAGCTGGGTCATGTCGACCTCCTGAAATGCGGTGGGGGGAGCGGAAGAGGGTGTGGTCGGCCCGGCCACCGTCGGTGTGTCGAGGTGGCCGCGGGTTTCGCGGTGATCGGGTACGGGGTGGAGATGGCTCTTCGTTGTCGCGCCGGGTCGACCCGGCCGGGTCAGGCGGTGCTGGCCCGCTTGCCGCCGAACCGGCCGCCCAGGCCCCGGAACTGCACCTGCTGGACCAGGACCGCGGCGACGATGATGCCGCCCTTGACCATGTTCTGGGCCTCGGTGGAGAGCCCGTTGATGGCGAAGAGGTTGGTGATGGTGGAGAAGATGATCACGCCGAGCAGGGAGCCGACGATGGTGCCCCGCCCGCCGGTGAGCAGCGTGCCGCCGATGATCGCGGCGGCGATCGCGTCCAGTTCGTAGAGGTTCGCCATCGCCGCCTGGGCGGAGTTGGCCTGCGCGGTCAGCATGATCGCGGCGATGCCGCAGCAGAGGCCGGAGAGCGCGTAGAGCAGCAGGGTGTGCAGCCGGACGTTGATGCCGGCCAGCCGGGCGGCCTCGGCGTTGCCGCCGACGGCGACCGTACGCCGACCGAAGGTGGTCCGGTTGAGCAGCACCCAGCCGGCCAGCACCACGGCGGCCAGGATGTAGACCAGCAGCGGGATGCCGAGCACCTTGGTGCTGGCGAGGCCGTTGATGAACTGGCTGTTCGAGACCTGGGTCTGCTTCTCGGAGATCTGGGCGGCCAGGCCCCGGGCCGCCACCATCATGGCCAGCGTGGCGATGAACGGCACCAGCCGGCCGTAGGAGATCAGCACGCCGTTGACCACGCCGACCGCCAACCCGACCACCAGCGCGCTGAAGATCATGCCGCCGGCGCCGTAGCTCTGGGTGGCCAGCGTGGTGCACCAGACGCCGGCCAGGGCGACGATCGCGCCGACCGACAGGTCGATGCCGCCGCCGATGATCACGAAGGTCATTCCGACGGTGACCACGCCGACCACCGAGGCCAGCTTGAGGATGGTGAGGGTGTTGCCCCACACCCAGTTCGCGTCCCCGTACAGGTCGGGGCGGGTGGCGATGCCGATCACCACCAGGATCACCAGGGTGGCGAGTAGGCCCAGGTTACGCCGGGCGCCCTCGCCGCCGGCCCCGCTCCAGAACGGGATCCGGCCACCCGCCGGGGCCAACGCCGCGGCGGCGTGCTCGGCGGCCGTGGTCTGCGCCGGGTCGACCGGCGGCGACTGGGCCGGCAACTGCGTCGCCGTGGGTGTCGTGTCGCTCATGCCGGTGCGCCTTCCATCAGGGACCCCGCCATGACGAGGTCGAGGACGGTGTTCTCGTCGAGTTCGTCGGCCGGGGCCTCGCGGACGAGCCGCCCCTCCCGCATGACCAGCACCCGGTCGGCCAGGCCGAGCACCTCCGGCACCTCGCTGGAGACCAGCAGCACCCCGACGCCCCGCTCGGCGAGCCCCCGGATGACCTGGTAGAGCTCGGCCCGGGCGCCCACGTCCACGCCTCGGGTGGGCTCGTCGAGCAGCAGCAGCTTCGTGTCGCCGAGCAGCCAGCGCCCGACCACCACCTTCTGCTGGTTGCCCCCGGAGAGGGTGCCGACCGGGCGTCGCACGTCCCGGGGCCGCAGCTCCAGGTTGTCGGCGATCCGCATCGCCTCCGCCCGTTCCCGGCCGGTGTCGGTGAAGCCGAGGCGGGCGTACCGGCCGAAGGTGGCCAGCGTGACGTTGCGGTAGATCGGCTCGCCGAGCAGCAGCGCCTGGCTCTTGCGCTCCTCCGGGGCCATCCCCAGGCCGGCCTTGACCGCCGCGCCGACGCTGCCGGCGCGCAGCGTGCGCCCGGCCATCCGTACCGTGCCGGACTCGGCCCGCCGGGCGCCGTAGATCGTCTCCAGCAGCTCGGAGCGGCCGGAGCCGACCAGCCCGGCGATGCCGACGATCTCGCCGGCCCGCACGGTCAGCGACACGTCGGCGAACTCCCCGGCCCGGGTCAGCCCGTCCACCCGGAGCAGTTCGTCGCCCGCCGGCTCGTCGACCGGCCGGTCCGGGAAGACGTACTCGATGGTCCGGCCGGTCATCCGGGACACCAGGTCGCGGGTGGGGGTGTCGCGGGCCGGCAGGTTCGCCGCGGTGGTCCGGCCGTCCTTGAGCACGGTGACCCGGTCGCCGATCTCGCGGATCTCCTCCAGCCGGTGGGAGATGTAGATGACCGCGATGCCCTGGGCGGTGAGTTCCCGGATGATCCGGAACAGGTTGCCCACCTCGTCGTGGGCCAGCACCGCGCTCGGCTCGTCCATGATGATCAGTCGGGCCTCGTGGGAGAGCGCCCGGGCCATGCTGACCACCTGCTTGCCGGCGGCGGGCAGCGCCCGGACCATCCGGCCAGGCGGGATCTCGCCGTGCCCGAGCCGGGCCAGGATCTCCCGGGTACGCCGGGCCATCTGGCCGCGCCGGACGAAGCCGGCCACCCTCGGCTCGTGGCCGAGGAAGGCGTTCTCCGCCACCGACAGGTCCTCGACCAGGTCGAGCTCCTGGTAGATGGTGGCGATGCCGGCACGCATGGCGGCCTGCGGGTTGGCGAAGCTCACCGGCTGGCCGCGCCACTGCACGGTCCCCGAGTCCGGCCGGTGCACCCCGGCCAGCACCTTGATCAGGGTGGACTTGCCGGCGCCGTTCTGGCCGAGCAGGCAGTGCACCTCGCCGGCCCGCACCTCCAGCTGCACCCCGTCCAGCGCCCGTACGCCGGGGAAGGTCTTGACCACGTCGGTGAGTCGCAGCACCACCTCGCCCGGGACGGCGTCGGCGGGCGCCTCGACCAGCGGCGCGGTCACGATGCCTCCCCGAAGGCGACGTCGCTGGCGAGGACGGCGGCGCCGGCCACGCCGGCCCGGCCGCCCAGCTCGGAGAGGACCACCGGGAGGTTCCCGGTGGCCAGCGGCAGCGAGCGCCGGTAGACCACGCTGCGGATCTCGGCGAGCAGGATGTGCCCGAGCTGGGCCAGCCCGCCACCGATCACGATCATCGACGGGTTGGTGAAGCTGACCAGGCCGGCCAGCACCCCGCCGACCCGCCGGCCACCGTCGCGGATCAGCTGGATGCAGGTCACGTCGCCCTCGCCGGCGCCCTCGGCGACGTCCAGGGCGGTCAGCCCGCTCCGCCCGGCCAGCCGCTCGGCCAGCGCCGGGGAGAGCCCGCTGCGGGCGGCGGCGGTCGCCTCCCGGGCCAGGGCCGCGCCGCTGAACAGCGCCTCCAGGCAGCCGATGTTGCCGCACGAGCACATCGGACCGTTCGCGTCGACCTGGATGTGGCCGATGTCCCCGGCGCAGCCGTCGGTGCCCCGGTAGACCTCGCCGCTGAGGTAGATGCCGCAGCCGATGCCGGTGCCGATCTTCACGAAGAGGAAGTCGTCCACCGAGTGGGCCACCCCGCCGTGCCGTTCGCCGATGGCCATGATGTTGACGTCGTTGTCGACCACCGCCGGGCAACCGTGCTCCCGGGTGAGCAGCTCACGCACCGGGAACCGGTCCCAGCCCGGCATGATCGGCGGGGAGACCGGCACCCCGTCGCGGAAGCTCACCGGCCCCGGCACGCCGATGCCGACCGCGTCGAGCCGCTCGTACGCGCCGTCGACCTTGGCCTTGTGCAGCAGGTCGTTGACCCGTTGCAGGGTCACCTTGGGGCCGGAGCGGATGTCGGCCGGCTCCGCGTACGCGGCGATCGGCTCCAGCCGCCCGTTCACCACCTCGACGTCGATCGAGCTGGCGCCCAGGTCCACCGCGGCGAACCGCAGGTGCGGGCTCAACTCGACCAGGGTGGAACGTCGTCCGCCCCGGGAGGCGGCCAGCCCGGCCTCGGCGACGTAGCCGAGGCTCACCAGCCGTTCCAACTCGGCGAGCAGGCGCGGGCGGGGCATCTGCAACCGGTCGCCGAGCTCCGCCCGGGACACCGCCCCTTCGTCGCGGAGCAACCGCAACAGCCGCACGTGCAGGGGGTCCTCCGTCCGCACGGGACTCACCTCCGCATCGGGGTCCGTCACATCGACGCAATGGCGATGTGTTGTGTCCGACACAGTAGGAGCCTTCCGTGGCACCTGTCCAGAGCTTCAACCAATCTGACGCAAACTTTTGTACTAACGAACAAAAGCTATGAGTTGATCTAGAAAAGGTGTGCGACGGTCCGTCTACGCAGGTGAGAGTGCTTCTCCGCACCCCTGCACTCCCGCGCCGCACCGACCTTCGGCCGAAGATCGCCCCAGACTGCGGCACTTCGCGTCCTCCCGGGGCCGGCAGGAACCCGCCTGCCGCAACCCGTCGGCCGTCCGCCCGTACATCGAGGGCCTGGCGAAGGACCGACTCGCCGCAATCCGGGTCCAGGCGACAGGACCACGTGTCGATGGACCTGGCCACTTCCCGACAGGCTGGAGCAACGGCCGCTGCGGCCGCAAAGTCCGCGCGAGCGTGATACCTCAGAGTCATCAATATGCCTCTCAGGTATCAGGCGCTCAATCGGCTTACTACGTCCGCCGCGGTTAACGGCACTCACCCACCGGGCCAGCAGCGTCCACAACTCACGCCGAGGGCAGCGATCACCGCCCCAGCAGCTCGGCCACGGACCTGTTCGCGGCGGAACGCCGACCGCCTCCCCGACGCCACCGAACCGTGTCGCCTCGTGTTGGAAGCCCACGCCGAAGGGGCGACGCGTGGGCGGAGACGACGATCGCCCCGCCGCGGGGAGGCGGCGGGGCGATCGGGGCGTACCCGGGCGGGTCAGCGACCGGCGGCGGCGTTGCGCTTCTTGCGCAGCTTGCGGTCGTCGCGCAGCTCGACGTAGGGCTCCTGGTCGACGGGGTGGCCGGCGGAGATGGCCCGGCCGCGTTCCAGCTCGGCGTCGAACTCCGCCCCGAGCAGGATGGCGATGTTGCTCAGCCAGAGCCAGACCAGGAAGACGATCACGCCGGCGATGGCGCCGTAGGTCTTGTTGTACGAGGCGAAGTTGCTGACGTAGAGGGCGAACAGGCCGGAGACCACCAGCCAGATCACCACCGCCAGGATGCCGCCCGGGCTGACCCAGCGGAAGCCGCCGTGCCGGGCGTTGGGCGAGGCCCAGTAGAGGATCGCGAACATCAGGCTGACCAGGATCAGCAGCACCGGCCACTTGGCGATGTTCCAGACCGTGACGGCGGCACCGCCGGCGCCGATGGCCTGGCCGGCCTGCTCGGCGAGGCTGCCGGTGAACACGACGATCACCGCGCTGGCCAGCAGCAGCACGCCGATCACGGCGGTGATGCCGACCCGGATCGGCAGGGTCTTCCAGATCGGCCGGCCCTCGGGCACGTCGTAGATCGAGTTGGAGGCCCGCATGAAGGCGGCGATGTAGCCGGAGGCCGACCAGAAGGCGGCGAGCAGACCGATGACCGCGGCGATGCTGGCCAGCCCGCCGGACGCGCCGGCCTGGTCGATGGCGCCGCTGATGATCTGCCGGATGCTGTCGTTCGGCACCACCTGGTCGACCGTGTCCTGGACGCCGTTCGTGGCCCGCTTGCCGAGCAGGCCGAGCAGGGAGATCAGCACCAGCAGGCCGGGGAAGATGGAGAGCACCCCGTAGTAGGTCAGCGCCGCCGCCCAGTCGGTGAGGCTGTCGTCCTGGAACTCCTTGACGGTGCGGCGCAGCGCCGCCTTCCACCCGGAGCCGGGCAGCTCGGTCGGGCTGTCCGGGCCCTCGTCGGGGCCGGCGGGGCCGGAGCGGACCGCGCCCCGACCGGGCCGGCCGGATCCCGCGGGGCCGTCGTCGTGCCGGCCGGCACCGGCGACGTCACCAGTACGCCGATCGGTGGCGGTCGTGCTGCCGGGCTCGTCCCGGTCGCGCCCGTCGCGGGCGGAAGACTCGTCGGAGGCCATCGCCCCTCCTCATCGTCGGCGGTGTCCCCCTGCTCATGCCCCCTCAGGGCTCGCCACTAACTTCTCGACGCACCACGTCACCGGTAGAGCAGCCGCTGCATCCGTCGGCCGGCCACGCCCAGCCCCAGCCCGGTCGCCACCAGCAGGTAGAGCACGTCGGGGAGCCAGGACCAGCCGCCCTCCCCCAGGGCGACGCCCCGGATCAGGTGCACCGAGCGGTAGAGCGGGGTCACCTCGACCAGCCAGCGCAACACCGTCGGGTACGCCTCGGCGGGGACGAACGTGCCGGAGAAGAGGAAGAGGGTGAACTGGGCCGAGCCCATCAGGTCGAAGTCCTGCCAACTGCGCATCAGCGTGGCGACCGCCATCCCCAGCGCGCCGAAGGTGAAGCCGACCAGCACGGCGGCCGGCAGCGCCACGGCGGCCCGCCCGGCGGTGGTCAGCCCCATCGCCACCATCACCACCAGGAACGCCGCCGAGTAGGCGGTGCCCCGGACCATCGCCCAGGCCAGCTCGCCGAGGGCGATCTCGAACGGCCGGACCGGGGTGGCGATCATGCCGTCGTAGAGCTTCAGGTATTTCATCTTGCCGAAGAAGTTGAACGTGGTCTCGGCCAGCGCCCCGGTCATCGCCGACGAGGCGAGCATCGCCGGGGCGACGAACGCGGCGTACGACACGACGGCGCCGCCGCGCAGCGTCAGGTCGCCGACCAGCGCGCCGACCCCGACGCCGATGGAGAGCAGATAGAGCAGCGGCTCGACGAAGCCGGAGAGCAGCAGCACCCAGTAGAGCGGACGCAGGCTGGCCACGTTCCGCTCGACCACCGAGGCGGACCGGCGGGAGGCGGCCGGCAGGTCGAGCAGCCGGGGCAGGGCGAGGGCGATCACGGCAGCCTCCTCCTAGACGACGAGCCGGCGACGGAAGCCCCGCAGCGCGAGCAGCCAGCCGGCCGCCGCCCACGCCGCGAGGTAGAGCAGGTGCCCGGTCACCGACCAGGCCGGCGCCACCCCGAGCGTGGCCGCCCGGCACAGGTCGACGCCGTGCCAGAGCGGAGTGGCGTACGCGAACCAGCGCAGCACCGTCGGCAGCGACTCGACGGGGAAGAAGACCCCGGCGAAGAGGCTCATCGGGATCACCGCGAAGCGGAACAGCAGGGCGAGGTAGGTGTCGCTGGACACGACCGAGGCGTACCCGAAGGTGGGTGCGGCGACGGCCAGCGTGAGCAGCGCGACCACCGGGAGCACGGCGAGCGCCCACAGCGAGTGCACCGCCCCGAACAGCGTCACCACCAGCAGGAACGCGGCGCTGCTGGTGACCACCCGGAACAGCACGAAGGCGAGGTGACCGGTGAGCACGTCACCGATCCGCAGCGGCGCGGCGACCTGCGCGAAGTATGTCTTGATCCACTGGAAGTTGCTGAACACCGGCCAGGTGGACTCGCCGATCGCGACCTGGAGGGCGGTGGAGGCGATCAGGCCGGGCACGATCCAGTCGAGGTAGCGCACCCCGCCGACGCCCTGGTCGACGTAGGCGCCGACGCCGAACCCGAAGCCGACCACGCTCAGCACCGGCAGCAGGAACGACGAGAAGACCCCGCCGCGCCACGTGCGCCGGTAGCCGACCAGGTAGTGCGCCAGGACCGCCAGCGCCGGCACCCTGGGCAGCGCCGGCCGGGCCCGTTCCGCCACGCTCACCGCCCCACCCCCCGTCCGTCTCACCACGACCTTCCTACCCGAGGGGTACGACAAGCCGCCAGCGCCCCTCCGGACCCGGGAGCTGTTGCTACGCACCACCCCGAGCCTGCTCGGTCCACGCCGTCGGGGGTGATGCCTGTATGGCTCATTACCAGGCACGTAATCGACGCGGGGTGGCCCGTATGACAGCGTCGTCCCTGATCCAAGATCTCCCGTCCGGACAGAAATGTGCCCCGCCATGAGCACCGTGACCCCCACGAGCACGCCGGAGCCGTCGGCGGCGCCGACGAGCGGCTGGCGTTACTGGGGTTCGCTCCCGGTGATGCTGACCAGCATGTTCATGATCACGCTGGACTTCTTCATCGTGAACGTCGCCGTGCCCTCGGTCCAGCGCGACCTGAACGCCGACGCGGCCGCCATCCAGATGGTCGTCGCCGGTTACGGCCTCGCCTACGCCGCCGGCCTGATCACCGGCGGCCGGCTCGGCGACATCTACGGCCGCCGCAAGCTGTTCATGATCGGCATCGGGCTGTTCACCGTCGCGTCCCTCGTCTGCGGGATCGCCACCTCCTCCGAGGTGCTGATCGCCGCCCGGATCGTGCAGGGCATCGCCGCCGCCCTGTCCACCCCGCAGGAACTGGCCATCCTCGGTCTGGTCTACCGGGGCGCCGACCGCTCCCGCGCGTTCATGGCCGCCGCCCTGGCCACCGCGGTGGCCGGCGTGTTCGGTCAGCTGATCGGCGGCCTGCTCATCGCGGCCGACCCCGACGGGATCGGGTGGCGCCTCTGCTTCCTGATCAACCTGCCGATCGGCATCGCGGCTCTGGCACTCGCTCCCAAGGTGGTGCCGGAGTCCCGTGCCGTCCCCGCGGCCCGGCTCGACCCGCTCGGCATCGTGCTGGTGACGCTCGGCATGCTCGGCATCATCTACCCGTTGATCGAGGGTCGCGAGCGCGGCTGGCCGATGTGGACCATCGTCTGCCTCGCCGCCTCGGTGCCGCTGCTCGTTCTCTTCGTCGCCCAGCAGGTCCGCAACCGGCGGCGCGGCGGCAGCCCCCTCGTCGACCTCAGCCTGTTCCGGGACCGCCCGTTCTCGCTGGGCGTCGTGATGGCCCTGCTCTACAACTCCGGGATGGCGTCGTTCTTCCTGTTCTTCGCCCTCTACCTCCAGCAGGGCCGCAGGATGACCGCGCTGGGCTCGGGCGTGCTGATCATCATGGTCGGCGTCGGGTTCGTCGCCGCCTCGGTGTTCGGGCCGCAGCTGAGCAACCGGATCGGCCCCCGGGTGATCACCCTCGGCGCTCTGGTCCTGGCCGCCGGATGGCTGCTCCTGATGGGCGCCGTCGACCGGTTCGGCGACAGCTCGGTCTGGGTCCTGGCACCGGCCCTGGTGATCATCGGGCTGGGCATGGGCACCGTCGTGGCCCCGCTCACCTCCACCGCGCTGGCCACCCTGCCCAGCTCGCACGCCGGCGCCGCTTCCGGCGTGCTGTCCACCTCGATCCAGATCGGTAACGCCCTCGGCGTCGCGGTCATCGGCATCGTGTTCTACGACACGCTGGGAAGCGGCGCCTCCGCCGTGGCCTACAGCGACGCTCTGCGCCTGAGCACCGTCTGCCTCCTCGCCCTGATTCTCGCCGTAGCGGTGCTGGCCTGGTGGCTTCCCCGCAACGCCGGCACCACCAGCGCAACGGAGGGGAACGCATGAGAATCGGCATCGTCACGGTCGGCAGCCGGGGTGACGTGGAACCGTTCGTCGGCCTCGCCCACCGCCTGCGGCAGGCGGGGCACACCGTCACCGTGTCGGCGCCCGGCGATGCGGCCCACCTGGTCGCCGGGGCCGAGGTGCCGTTCGTCCCGATAGACATCGACATGCACCGCGTCCACAAATCCCCGGAGGGCCAGAAATGGATCACCTCCGGCAATTCCCGGGCCTTTCTCCGCGGTTCCGCCCAGGTGCTGTCGCAGGCCCGGGAGACGCTCGGCGACTGCACCATGAAACTGGCCGTGGAGAGCGACCTGCTGGTGGCCGGCATCCAGACCGACGACTACGCGGTCGCCGCCGGTGAGCTCCTCGGCATTCCGGTCATCGCCGGCTACTTCTCCCCCTGGACCGAGACCGGCGACTTCCCGAACCTGCTGGTCTCCACCGGCCGGATCCGCGCCACGTGGCCCGGCCGGCCGCTGCACCGGGCCAGTCACCGTCTCACCGAGCTCGCCTACTGGAACGGCAAACGCCACGACATCAACGCGTTCCGCGCGCGGATCGGGCTCGGTCCGGTGCGCATGTCCGCGGTCGGCATGACCACCCGCACCGGGCTGCCGGTGCTGCACGCGTACAGCAGGCACCTCATGTCCCGCCCCGCGGACTGGGCCGAGAACCAGGTGATGACCGGGTTCTGGCGGCTGCCGCGGGAGGTGCACGAACGGGTCGGCGAGCGCACGCCGCCGGAAGGGCTCACCGAGTGGCTGGGGGTCGGTGATCCGCCGTTCTTCGTCACCTTCGGCAGCATGCCGATCCTCGACCCCGACGTCCTGCTCACCCGGGTGGTCGAGGCGGCGAAACGCACCGGCCGCCGGATCCTGCTCGGCGCCGGCTGGACCGAGGTCAACCAGAGCGCCGCGCTGCCCGAGAACGTCCGCGTGATCGGCGCGACCGACCACTCGTGGCTGCTGCCGCAGTGCCGGGGCGCGATCAGCCACGGCGGCGCCGGCACCACCGCAGCGGCCCTGCACGCGGGCATCCCCACCTGGGCGTTCGCGCTCTTCGCCGATCAGCCGTTCTGGGGAAACCGGCTCACCGAGCGCGGCATCGGCGGCTTCAACCGCTTCCTCGAGTTGAACGCGGACACGCTGAGCGCGGCGATCCGCCGCCTGGACCAGTCGGCGATGCAGTCGGCGGCGCGAGCCTTCGGCGAACGACTGCGCTCCGAGGACGGCTTGGGCGCCGCGGTGGGCGCCATCCACCGCACCGCGGAAACGTCCGTGGCCCGACGACCGACCTCCCACGGCGCCGCCTCAGCCTGAGCGGTTCGCCGCGTGCGGGCTCAACGGGTTCCGGCGCGGTCACGAAGGTTCACCACTGCCGGCGTACCGCCGCCTTCGGGCCGGTGACCAGGCTGGCCGGCGGGACGTCGTCGGCCACCACCGCGCCGGCGGCGATCACCGCGTCCCGGCCGATGCTGACCCCGGGCAGGATCGTCGCACCGGCGCCGATCCACACGTTCTCCGCCACGTCGATCGGCGCGCCGGTGAGATAGAGCCGCCGCTCCCCGGGATCGACCGGGTGGCCGTTGGTGATGAAGGTGACCTTCGGGCCGATCATCACCCGCTCGGCCAGCCGGATGCCGGCGTAGTCCAGGAACGTGCAGTTCTGGTTGATGAAGACGCGTTCGGCGATGTCGAGCCGCAGGCCGTGGTCGGTGTAGAAGGGCGGATAGATGGTCACCCGCGCCGGCAGCGGCCTACCGAGGATCTGCGCGAACAGCTCCGCCTTGCCGGCCTCGTCGTCGAACGGGAGGGCGTTCAGGCGGGACGTCAGCGCGGTGACCTCCAGGACCCGGTCGGCCATCGCCTGGAACTCCGGACTGTGGATCCGCATGAAGCGGTCCTTGGACACGGGGCAACCTCCCGAGGTGTGCTTGTTGGTCAGGCCCGCGCCGTCGAGCCGGGCACGGGGAGCGGTCCGGACGGCGGCGTGCCGTCCGCGTACTCGGAGAAGATCTCGTCGAGGACGCGGAACGCGTCCGGGTCGTCGGCGCCGTCGACGGTCCGGGCGCAGGCGGTCAGCGTCTTCCACAGGGCCCAGCCGCGCCCGCGCGCCCAGCTCGCCGCGTCGACGCAGAGCCGGCCGCGGAAGGCCCGCCGCCCCTGCGCGGTCAGCAGCGTCCAGGCGACCGCCAGGTCGCAGGCCGGGTCCCCGACGCCGCAGGTGCCGAAGTCGATGACCGCCGCCAACTCCCCGCCGTCGAGCAGCAGGTTGCCCTGGGCGACGTCACCGTGGAACCAGCGCTCCACACCGTCCCAGGGTGCGTCCAGCGCGCCGGCCCAGATCTCCCGGGCCAGGCCGACGTCGACGTGACGGTCCAGGGCCGCGAGCGCCCGCCGGGCCAGACCGTCGTACGTCTTCAGCGTGCCGCCCCGGAACCAGTTGTGCAGGCCGGGACGGGGGCCGTCGGAGGGGTCCACGCCGCGCAGGGCCACCAGGAACCCGGCCAGGTCGTCGGCGAACCGCACCGGGTCGGTGATCCGGTCGGCCCGCGCCGGCTCGCCGTCGACCCACCGGTAGACCGACCACGGGTACGGATATCCCGCGCCCGGTTCGCCCATCGCCAGTGGGACGGGGATCGGCAGCGGGAGTCCGGCGGCGAGCACCGGAAGCCACCGGTGTTCCTTCTCCACCGCCAGGGCGTACGGTGCGGCGCTCGGCAGGCGCACGGACATCTCCGGGCCGAGGTGGAACGTCCAGTTGTCCCAGCCGCCGTCGGCGACCGGCTCGACCGGGAGACCGGCCCAGCGCGGGAACTGGTCGGCGACCAGCAGCCGCACCTGCGCCGCGTCGACGGCGACGCGTTCGGGCACGGGGCCGAGCTGCGGTGTGTCGGTCACCGGGACATCCTCGCCCGTCGGGGGCTCCGGCGGGTGCCCGCCGCCACGAGAGCGGCACACCTGCGGCAGGTCGGGGCATCCGGCCGACGGGAAGGGCCGACAGGCCGCACCTCGCCACCGGAACCTACTTCTGGTGCCGGCCCGGTACGGCATGGCGGAACTCCGCCCAATCCAGGAGGCGATACAGGTTGTAGAGCCCGCCCGGGATCAGGAGCGACACCAGCGCGCCGGTCAGCCACTGCCCTACCGACGTCGCGCGGTCCAGCAGCCAGAACACCAGCCCGGAATCCAGCGGGAGTGCCAGCATCAACAGGGCGCCGACCGCACGGCGGGCGACGGTCACCGCCCGCAGATTCGGGGCCCCGCTTACGTCCATCTCTCCGTCACCTCCCCGGACGGGTCGAGGAAGACGGTGGCCTGCCCTTCCGGGTGGGCGCGGTGAGGAAGGCGATGAAGATCAGCAGCGCCGGCGCGTCCTCACGCGCCCACGCCTGCCCGGACCACGACGCGGCGACCTGGATGACGGCCGCCGACACAGCGATCACGAGGATCCAGACCACCCAACGCAGGGCTGCCGGCCGTTGCCCGTCCATCTCGAACCGACCATCCATCCCGGGTGTGGCCTACGACCGGGTGGGAAGGGCGGCGACGAACGCGCGCCAGGCCGCGGGGGCGAAGGCCAGCGCCGGGCCGTCCGGATCCTTCGAATCGCGTACGGCCACCACGCCGGGAAGGCTGTCGGCCACCTCTACGCAGTTGCCGCCATCGGGCCCACTGCGCGTGCTCTTGCGCCATCGGGCAGCGCTCAGGTCCATGTCTCCGCCACTTCCGCCATCAACTCGAGGGACTGCTGCTGCGATAGTGCCTCACCCCGGATCGACTCCCATACCTCGACCATCTGCCGGACGTAGTCGGTCCGGTCGATCACCTGCCCGTGCCGTTGTCCTGCGAGGTAGACCAGATCCTCCGCCTGTGGCGAGGTAGCGAGCACGAAGGGTCCGCCGAGCCCAACGTATGCCCCGGCGGCCAGTGGTACCACCTGGATTCGAACCCGAGGTAGCGTCGAGCCGAGCTTCACCAAGTGGAGGACCTGCTCGCGCATAACCTCCGGACCGCCGACGCGGCGGTGCAGCACATGTTCATCGATGACGGCGGTGAACAACGGCGGGCGATTTCTAGTGAGCATCACCTGACGATCCAGCCGCGTGGTCACGTGCTGCTCGATCTCGTCCGCCGCGAACAAGCCACCGCCAGCCAGCAGCGCCCGAGCGTACCCCTCGGTCTGTAGCAGGCCCGGCACGCACACCGGCTCGAAGGTTCGTAGCGCCGTGGCCTCCTGCTCGATGCCGGCCCAGTCGCGGAACCATGGCACCACGGTCTCCCGGCTGATCCGGCGCTGGATCCGCTCGAAGCGCCCGTCGGCCCCGAACACCGCGTCGCAGCGGCGGGCGAAGTCCAGGCTGGGTCGGCGCTCGCTGGTCTCCACCTTGGCCACCAGCGCCCCGGAATAGCTCAGCGCCTCGGCCAGCGCCGCCTGGGACATGCCGCCGCTCGCCCGGGCCAGCCGCAGCTCCTCGGCGAAGTGGTCCAGCATCGACGAGCTCTCCACGGACAGCCTCCGTACATCCTCGTACCGCCCGGGGCGGACCGGCACACACGCTGGTCGTCGGCGCGCGGAACCTCCCACGGTAGTCGCGTCCTCAGCAGACTGTCACGCAGCGGAACCGCTCACGGGATCACGACGGCGGGCGGAACCAGGCCGGGGGTGTCCTGCGGGCCGCCGGTCGCAGGACACCCCCTCACCAACTCGACGGAGGTTCACCCCGATGCGGATCAGGTTCTGGCGGTGCCGCCCGGCGGCCCCCGCCCCGCTCCCCCGGCGTACGCGCAACGAACGTCCGGCGTGGGCGACCGCCCCGACGGAGGTCTTCCCGGTCGACCGGCCGGGGCGTCCGGGGCGGCTGACCCGGGCGCAGGAGTGGCGGGCGAACGGCGGCCACCGGCTGCCGTCGCCCCGCCGGTCAGCGGAGGGCGCGGGCCCGTGGGCGGATGGAGCGGGTCGGCCGGGCGGCGCGGGGGATCCGCGCTGATGCCCCGCTACCGGCCGCATGTGGCGGCCCGGCCGGGGTGGCGCTGCCGGGTGTGCGGCGCCGGCTGGCCGTGCTCGGCGGCCCGGCTGGCGCTGCTCGCCGAGTACCGCGAGGACCGGACCGCGCTGCTGATCTACCTGGGCACGCTGCTGGCCGAGGCGTCGGTCGACCTGGCCGGACAGTGCGCGCCGGCCCGGTTGGCCGACCGGATCCTGAACTGGGCCCGGCCGCGCTGACCGCCGTCCCGGGCACTCGACGGCCGACGGCGTTAAGAAGGGGCCCGTGCTATACCGAATGCGTTAACAGGGGGCCCCTCCTTGCACCTCAGTCGACGAGGGTGCGGCCGGTGAGCTGGAGGAAGACGTCCTCCAGGCTGCTGCGCCGGACCAGCACGCTGGCCGGCGTCAGGCCGAGCCCGGTCACCTCGTCGACTGCCGCGTCGCCGTCGGGAACGTAGAGCAGGATCCGGTCGGGCAGCACCTCGACCCGCTCGGCAAGGGCGTCCAGCTTGTCGGCGAAGGGCTCCTGGGACTCGGCGGCGAAGCGCAGCTCCACCACCTCCCTGGTGGAGTGCTCCTCGATCAGCGCCCGGGGCGACCCCTCGGCGACGATCCGGCCGCCGTCCATCACCACCAGCCGGTCGCAGAGCTGCTCGGCCTCGTCCATGTAGTGGGTGGTGAGGACCAGGGTGACGCCCTGGCGCTTGAGCCGGAACAGTCGCTCCCAGACCAGGTGGCGCGCCTGCGGGTCGAGCCCGGTGGTCGGCTCGTCGAGGAGCACGATCTCGGGCTCGTTGACCAGTGCGCGGGCGATGGTGAGCCGCCGCTTCATGCCGCCGGAGAGCGGCTCCACCTTGCTGTCGGCCCGCTCGGTGAGCTGGACGAAGTCGAGCAGGTCGGCGGCGCGTTGCCGGGCCACCTTGCGCGGGATGCCGAAGTAGCGGGCGTAGGTGGTGAGATTTTCCCGGACGGTCAGCTCGGGGTCGAGGCTGTCCAGCTGGGGGCACACGCCGAGCCGGGCGCGGATCGCCGGCCCGTCGCGGACCGGGTCCATGCCGAGGATCCGCAGCTCGCCGCCGGTGGGCGGGGAGATGCAGCCGATCATCCGCATGGTGGACGACTTGCCGGCGCCGTTGGGGCCGAGGAAGCCGAACGCCTCGCCCGGGCGCACCTCGACGTCGATGCCGGCGACGGCGGTGAAGTCGCCGAACCGCTTCACCAGCCCCCGGGCCTGGATGAGTGGCTGTGCAGTGGTCACCGGCCGACCCTAGCCGCGACCCCCGACAGCTTCGAGCCGATTCACGCCGGCCCGCCGGCCCCGGGGCGGCCAGGATTGCGGCGAATGGGGGTAGACCGGGTGGCGAAGCGTTCGGCCTGCCGGTGATGGCCACTCGGCGCCGAAGGCGCGATATCTTGAGGTCGTTGACCCGTCGTCGTCCAGGAGGTCAGTATGACTGCCGCGATGGTCGCGCCGGCGTGGATGCATGAGCAGGTCACGGCCGAGCAGTACGCGACGTGGTCAGAGGAGCAGTGCGCGGGCATCGAGATCGTGGATGGGATGGTCCTGGTGGGCCCTAGTGCCTCCAAGCGGCACAATCGCCTGGCCAGACTGCTGGCGAACGCCCTGGACGTCGCCGCGGGGCCCGACTGGAACGCTGACATCGACTTCGATGTCCGGCTTCAGGACGTGCCGCTGAACAACCGCCGCCCTGATGTCACGGTCTACCGGGCGGACAGCATCGACGTCACTCCGACCCGACCCGAGCATGTGCTACTCGTGGTCGAGGTGGTCTCTCCCGGATCGGAGACGACCGACCGGATCGTCAAGGCCGACCAGTACGCGAAGGCCGGAATCCAGTTCTATTGGCGGGTCGAGCAGGTCGCCACCGGCGCACCTCTCCTCTACACGTACGTCCTCGACCCGGCGACCCGGCGTTACCGCGAGGGTGCGGTGTTCACTGACGTCGTGAAGCTGACCACGCCGTTCCTCTTCGAGATCGATCTCAGCCGGCTCTGATCGAAAGCTCCTGATCAGGCCGACCTGCGGCCGGGCTCAGACGTCGGCGGGGGCGGTGGCGGCGCGGGCCTCGGCGACCAGCCGGTCGGTCTCGGCGCGTACCTCGTCGTCGTCGGTCGGGGTGCCCGGGTCGTAGCGGACGGTCCAGCTCAGCCCGTCCACCCCGGCGACCCGGCGGGCGGCGATCCGGCCGGAACCGCCGGGCACGGCGTGCTGGGCGGTGTACGCCACCGAGCGGGTCACCCGGGCCCGCACCTGGTGCGGCAACTCCCCCGGGTCGAGCAGCAGGTAGGTCTCGGCGGGGCAGTCGGCCACCACCAGGTAGCCGTCGCGTTCGGCGACCCGCTCGGCGGGGACGACGGTCAGCTCCCGGCCGGACCAGGTGGCCTTGAGCACGTCGTGCCAGCCGATCCGGTGCGGCCGGCCGGGCAGCCAGAGCCCGAGGTTGCTGGCGACCACCACGCCGTCGCCCTCGCCGTTGCCGGCGGCGGCCCAGGCGAGCACCCGCTCGTCGGCGGCCAGCGGCGGTCGGGCGGCCGGCGGCAGCTTCGGCCTGCGGTTGAACAGTCCCATCTCACAGCCCCCCGGCGGCCTGCTCGCGCAGCGCCCGCGCGTGCTGTTCCAGCGAGAGCAGTTCCCCGAAGAGCGCGAAGTACTCGTCCTTCTGACTCACCGGATTGATCCGCTGGATCTTGGATTTGAGGTCCCGGATCCGGGCCGTCACCGAACCCCACTGCAACTGGGCCATGGTGATCTGCACGTAGCGCGGGTCGGGGTCGCCGTCGATGCGCAGCGGTTCCACGGCCAGCTCGCCGACGAGCGCCCGGGCGGCCAGGTCGTCGCAGGCGTCCCGGACCGCCTCGATCCAGACCGCGCCCCCGGTGGCCGCGGCGGCGCCACCGGCCCCGGCCAGGGCGGCCCGGACGGCGACGTGCACCGGGTGGCGGTAGTCGGCCGCCTCCACGGCGTCGAACATCGGGCCGGCCAGCACCGGCTGCTGGAGGGCCAACTTCAGCGCCTCCCGCTCGACCATGGACTGTGGGCTGTCCACCGACGGCGCGGGGGTGCGGCCACGGCGGGCCGGCGCGGCGGAGTTCTGGGCCGGCCCGGTCGGCGTACCGCCGGCCGCCTGCACCGCCCGCTGCACCGGCTCGATCTCCATGCCGAGGTCGCCGGCGAGCTTGCGGACGTACTCCGGGCGCTTCTCCCGGTCCTTGATCTTGGCGACCAGCGGGGCGGCCCTGCGCATCGCCTCCACCCGACCGTCGACGGTGTCCAGGTCGTAGCGGCTGATCACGTGCCGCAGCGCGAAGTCGACCAGCGGCTCGCGGCGGGCCACCAGGTCGCGGACGGCCAGGTCACCCTTGGCCAGGCGCAGGTCGCACGGGTCCATGTTGTCGGGGCTGACCGCGATGAAGGTACGCCCGACGAAGCGCTGGTCGTCCTCGAAGGCGCGCAGGGCTGCCTTCTGCCCGGCGGCGTCCCCGTCGAAGGTGAAGACGATCTCGCCGGCCCGCTCGTCGCTGTCGAGGAGCACCCGGCGCAGCACCGAGATGTGGTCCGCGGCGAACGCGGTGCCACAGGTGGCGACCGCGGTCGGCACACCGGCCAGGTGGCAGGCCATCACGTCGGTGTAGCCCTCGACGACGACCACCTTGCCCTGCTTGGCGATCTCCCGCTTGGCCTGGTCGATGCCGTAGAGGACGTGCGACTTCTTGTAGATCGGCGTCTCGGGGGTGTTGAGGTATTTCGGGCCGTCGTCGTCGTCGAAGAGCTTGCGCGCGCCGAAGCCGATCACGTCGCCGGTGATGTCCCGGATCGGCCACATCAGCCGGCGGCGGAACCGGTCGATCAGCGAACCGGAGCGGGCCGGCCGGGACAACCCGGCGGTGACCAGCTCGTCGTGGCTGAAGCCCTGCTGGCGCAGGTGCTTGGTGAGCAGGTCCCAGCCGTCCGGGGCGAAGCCGCAGCCGTAGCGCTGGGCGGCGGCCCGGTCGAAGCCCCGCTGGGCCAGGAACTCGCGGGCCGGGCGGGCGCCGGCGGCGGTGAGCTGGGCCTGGTAGAACTCCACGGCGGCGGCGTGCGCGGCGACCAGGCGCTGCTTCTGCCCCTGCTGCGGGCGGGGCCGCGGGGCGCCGTGCTCGGGCTCGGCGTAGCGCAGCTGGATGCCGGCGCGGGCAGCGAGCCGTTCGACGGACTCGACGAAGCTCAGGTGCTCGGCGTCCATCAGGAACTTGATGGCGTCGCCGCCGACCCCGCAGCCGAAGCAGTGGTAGACGTTGCGGGCCGGCGAGACGTTGAACGACGGGCTCTTCTCGTCGTGGAACGGGCACAGCCCCTTGAGGTTGCCGCCGCCGGCCGACTTGAGGGTCACCGTGTCGGAGATGACCTCGGCGATGGAGGTGCGCTCCCGGACCAGCGTGATGTCCTCGTCCCGGATCCGCCCAGCCATTCTCGCCACCCCCTCGGCGTACATCCTGCCCTGCCGGACCGACATGACGGCGGTCGGGGGGACGGCGTGTGGCGCAGCCGTCAGGCGCTGCGGCCCACCCCGCTGGTGGCGTCGCCGATGCGCGGGAACGGCTCGATGGAGAAGACCACCTCCACCGGCACCTCGAAGTACGCGGCGATCCGCAACGCCAGGTGCAGGCTGGGCCGGAACTCGCCGCGCTCCAGGTAGCCGATGGTCTGGTAGTGCACCCCCAGCGCGTCGGCGAGCTGGCGGCGGGAGACCCCCCGCTCGGCGCGCAGCACCGCGATCCGGTTGTGCACGGTCTCGCTCATCCTCGACGCCCTCTCACATCGCCCGCTGCATGGCCTTCTCCCGGCGTGCCGCCACCCGGGAACCGGACTCGCGACGGGCCATCCGGCGCAGCACCACCGGGGCCAGCAGCAGCCCGACCGCCGCCCACGCGCCGAGGACCGCCACGGTCTCCAGGTGTCGCCAGCTGCCGCCGATCTCGACGGCCGCGAGCGAGTCCGGCAGCAGCGCCGAGCGCATGCCCAACCCTAGCCAGTAGATCGGAAAGACCTGGGCGACGGCCTGCACCCAGCCGGGGAAGACGCTGACCGGGTAGAAGATGCCCGACAGGCCGATCAGCCCCATGGTCGGCAGCATCACCAGGCCCATGTTGCGCGGGTTCTCGATCAGCGAGCCGATCACCGCGCCGAGCGGCAGGGTTGCCACCAGGCCGAGCACCAGCACCCAGGCCAGGGTGACCCACGCGGCGGGACTGTCGATGCGCAGCCCGTCCAGGAAGAGCAGCGCGATCAGCAGCTGGGCCAGCAGACCGGCGACCGCCAGCACCGAGTTCAGCACGATCTTGCCGATCAGATAGCCCAGCATGCCGTTGGGGGTGGCCTTGGCGCGCAGCAGCGTGCCGTCCTCCCGATCGATGATGAGCTGCTGGGCCAGGATGAGCATCCCGGCGAAGGCGATCCCCATCCCGAACGAGCTGGGCAGGGTGCGGGCGCCGAGCGAGAAGTCGGTGCCCGGCACGGTCAGGCCCCGGGTGAAGAACATGGTGGCCATCAGGATCACCGTGGGAAAGGCGAAGTTCCACAGGTCCTGACCGCTGCTGAGGGTGTTGCGCAGCTCGATCACGCCCCGGCGCAGACCGGCGCGGACCGCCATGGTGGTCGCGTTCACCGCTCCTCCTCCCCGCGCAGCACCCGCAGCGCGGTATCCGTTCGGCCGCCGGACTCGTGCTCACGCACCAAGGTCATGTACGCGTCCTCCAGGCTGGCCCGGCGGACCTCCAGGTCGGCGACGGCGTCGCCGTGCTGCGCGAACAGCTCACGGACGAAGCCGGTGGCATCGGTCGCGGCGTGCACGAAGCGCTCGCCGTCGACGCTCCAGCGGATCTCGGCCTTGCCGGCCACCCGCCGGGACAGCTCGTCGGCCGAGCCGTCGGCGATGACCCGGCCGCCGGCCAGGATCAGGATCCGGTCGGCCAGCTTCTCGGCCTCGTCGAGATCGTGGGTGGTCACCAGGATGGTGGTCTCGTCCAGGTCGGCCAGCCGGTGCACCAGGTCGTGGAACTCGCGGCGGGCGGCCGGGTCGAAGCCGACCGTCGGCTCGTCGAGGAAGAGCAGCTCGGGGCGGCCGACGATGCCGACCGCCACGTCCAGGCGGCGGCGCTGGCCGCCGGAGAGCTGGTTGACCCGACGGCCGGCCTGTCCGGTCAGCCCCACCGTGTCCAGCAGGTCGGCGGTCGGCCAGGGCCGGCGGATCGCGGCCGTGGCGTACGGCGCGTAGTAGGAGCCGAGGTGGGTGAGGAGGTCACCGACCAGCCACCGGCCGTGGTCGCGCCAGGACTGGAGGACGACGCCCAGCCGGGCCCGCCACGCCTCGTCGCCGCGGGCCGGGTCGGTGCCGAGCACGCGTACCTCGCCGGCCGAGCGGAGCCGGAAGCCCTCCAGGATCTCGATGGTGGTGCTCTTGCCGGCGCCGTTCGGGCCGAGCAGGGCGAGCACCTCGCCGCGCCGGGCGGTGAAGTCCACGCCGTGCAGGACGTCGACGGCGCCGTAGCGCATGCGCAGGCCCCGGACGTCGAGCACCGGGTCGGTGTCGGGTGGATGCGGAGTCTCGGTCGCCCCCGCGAGCTCAACCGCTGTCATGGTCATCCCTCGGAATGATGGATCGGTACCACGAAATGTAGCACCTCTGCTACATCATGGGCAGCCCCGATCCACGCCGGTTCCGGGAACGGTTCAGCGCGGGTTGCGCCGCAGCCAGCGGGTGACCGGCGGCGGATCCTCCTCGTCGTACGACCGGGCGGCCCGCACCGCGGCGGCCAGGCCGTAGCGACGACCCCGGACCAGGTGCGGGTTGGCCGCCGGATCGGCGGCCATGTCCCGCCACAGCGCGGCGGCCAGCCCGAGCATCACCACCACGAACGGCAGCGCCACCATGATGGTGGCCTGTTGCAGCGCCTCCAGACCGCCGGCCAGCAGCAGCGCCGCGGCGACCGCGCCGATCAGCACCCCCCAGAGCACCACCAGCACCCGGTGCGGGCGCAACGCGCCGTTGGAGGTGAGCGAGCCGAGCACCAGCGAGGCCGAGTCGGCGCTGGTGACGAAGTAGAGCGCGATGAGCACCATCGCCAGCACGCTGGTCACCGTCGCCAGCGGCAGCGCGTCGAGCAGGCCGAACAGCGCCTGCTCACTGCCCCTGCCGACGTCCGCCACCAGGTCCCGCGCGCCGGTGGCCTGGGCGCGCAGGGCGCTGCCGCCCATGATCGAGAACCAGACCGCGCTGGCCCCGCTGGGCACCAGCAGCACCCCGACGAGGAACTGCCGCACCGTTCGGCCCCGCGAGATCCGGGCGATGAAGGTGCCCACGAACGGCGCCCAGGAGATCCACCACGCCCAGTAGAAGATCGTCCACGACCCGAGCCAGGCCGCGTCGGAGAAGGCGCCGGTACGGGTCGACATGAAGACCAGGTTGCCCAGGTAGTCACCGACCGAGGCGGGCAGCACCTCCAGCGTGTAGATGGTCGGCCCCACCACGAAGACGAAGACCATCAGCAGCACCGCGAGCACCACGTTCGTGGTGGAGAGCCACTTCACGCCCTTGTGCAGGCCGGAGAAGGCGGACAGCACGAAGGCCAGGGTCAACGCGCCGATCACCACCAGTTCGACCCCCTTGGTGTCCCGGATCCCGGTCACCAGGTGCAGCCCGGCGGCGACCTGGAGGGCGCCCAGGCCGAGGCTGGTGGCCGAGCCGAAGACGGTGGCGAAGACCGCCAGCAGGTCCACCGCCCGACCGGCCGCCCCGTCGGCCCGGGCGCCCAGCAACGGGTGGAACGCCGCCGAGATCCGGTTGTCCCGACCCTTGCGGAAGGTCGAGTACGCCAGCGCCAGCGCGGCGATCGCATAGATCCCCCACGGGTGCAGCGTCCAGTGGAAGAGCGTGTACTGCATCGCCGCGGCCCCGGCCGCCGGGGTCTGCGCCGCGATCCCGGTCGCCGGCGGGGGTGCTGCGTAGTGCTGGATCGGCTCGGCCACGGCGAAGAAGACCAGCCCGATGCCCATCCCGGCGCTGAACATCATCGCGATCCAGGCCAGGGTGCTGAACTCCGGCTCGTCGTCGTCGGCGCCGAGCCGGATCCGCCCGAACCGGGAGGCCGCGATGACCACCGCCAGCACCAGGAAGGCGTCCGCCGCCACCACGAAGAACCACCCGAAGGTACGGATCACCCAGGCCAGCCCGGAGGTGCCGAAGTCCGCCAGCGACCCGCGGGCCAGCAGTCCCCAGGCCACCACCGCCAGCACGCCGCCCACGCTGAGCGTGAGCACCACCGGGTCGGGCCGCCGGACCGACCCCGTTCGATCCCGTTCGACCTGTTCGGACATCAGTCACCCCCGGTGACCATCCTGGCCGCGCCGGACCGTCCCGGACGGCGGAACGGCGGTAATCGCCCGGTCCGGCGGGCCCACCGGTCGATGCGCATGGCCGGGAACGCCCGGGGCAGGATATGCCGCATGTCCACGACCGCCCCGCCCCGGTTCGCGTACCAGCCGGCGCTCGACGGCGTCCGCGCCCTCGCCGTGGTCGCCGTCCTGGCCTTCCACGGCGGGGTGGCCGCGCTGCCCGGCGGTTTCCTCGGCGTCGACGCGTTCTTCGTGCTCTCCGGGTTCCTGATCACCTCGCTGCTGCTGGCCGAGCAGCGGGACACCGGCCGGATCGACCTGGTCGCGTTCTGGGGTCGCCGGTTCCGGCGGCTGCTGCCCGCGCTGCTGCTGGTGCTCGCCGTCGTGCTGCTGGTCTCCCGGTGGCTGCTGCCCGACACCGAGCTGACCGCGCTGCGCTGGGACGCGCTGGCCGCCCTCGGCTACCTGGCGAACTGGCGGATGGCGAACCGGGACGGCGACTACTTCGCCGCCACCGGCAGCCCGTCGCCGTTGCAGCACACCTGGTCGCTCGGCATCGAGGAGCAGTTCTACCTGCTCTGGCCGCTGCTGCTGGGGCTGCTGCTCGCACTGACCGCCCGCCGGGCCGGTGGGGCGCCGTCCGGGGGTCGGCGGCTCGGCGCGGTGCTGGCGCTCACCCTGGGCGGCGCGCTGGCGTCGGCGACGGCCGCCGCGCTGCTCTTCGCGCCGGACGCCGTGGACCGGGTCTACTACGGCACCGACACCCGGGCGGTGGCGCTGCTGGTCGGCGCCGCGCTGGCGGTGGCGTTGGCCCGCCGGGCGCCGTCACCGCCCGCGGCGAGCGACCCGCCGGCCGCCGAGGCGGCACCGGCTGCCGGGGCCGCACCGTCGCCTCGGGTACGCCGGGTCCTCGGCGCGCTGGCGCTGGCCGGAGCGGTCGGCACCGGCTGGCTCTGGGCCACCGCGAACGGCGGTGACCGCTGGCTCTACCGGGGCGGGCTGACCCTCGCCGCGCTGGCGGTGGCGGCGGTCATCGCGCACGCCGCGGTCAGCCCGGCCGGACCCACCGCCCGGCTGCTGGCACTGCCCCCGCTGGTCTGGACCGGCCGGATCTCGTACGGGCTGTACCTGTGGCACTGGCCGCTGTTCCAGTGGTGCGACGCGGAGCGGACCGGGCTGACCGGGCCGGCCCTGCTCGCCGCCCGGTGCGCGCTCACCCTGGCCGTCGCCGTCGCGTCGTACCTGCTGGTGGAGCGCCCGATCCGACGGGCCCGGCGGCTGCCCCGGGTGACGCCGGCGCTGGCCGGCGCGGCCGTCGCCGCGGTGGCGACGCTCGCCGTGTTCGGCACCGTCACGCCGCCGGTGGCCCCCACCCCGGCCACGGCCATCGCCTGGGACACCACCCCGACACCCAGCGCCACCACCAGCCCGGTCGCCGGCTCACCCGCCCCCACCCCACCGGTACGCCGGCCCGGCCGGGAACCCGGCCGGCTGCCCCGGGTCACCTTCCTCGGCGACTCGGTCTCCTGGTCGCTCGGCAGCTACCTGCCGGAACAGGACCGGCTCGCGGTGAGCGTGCGGGCGGTGCAGGGCTGCGGGATCGCCCGCCTGCCGGAGCTGCGCTACGTCGGCGGCGACCACACCAACTACCCCGGCTGCGAGACCTGGGACAACCGGTGGTGGAGGTCCGTCGACGCCGACGACCCGGACGTCGCGGTGATCCTGCTCGACCGCTGGGAGCTGGTCGACCGCCGGCTCGACGGGCGGTGGCAGCACGTGGGCGACCCGGCGTACGACGCGTACCTCGCCGGTGAGCTGGACCGGGCCATCGACATCGCGGGCGGCCGGGGCGCCCACGTGGTGCTGCTCACGGCGCCGTACACCCGGCGCGCGGAACGCCCCGACGGCGGTCTCTGGCCGGAGGACGACGCGCAGCGGGTGGACGCCTGGAACCGGCTGCTCGCCGACGCCGCCGAGCGCAAGAAGGCGAGCCTGCTCGACCTCAACCGGCGGGTCTGCCCGGACGGCGAGTTCAGCTGGGAGGCCGGCGGGATCCGGGTACGCAGCGACGGGCTGCACTTCACCCCGCGCGGGGTACGCGAGTGGATCGCCCCGTGGCTGCTGCCGGAGCTGCACCGGCTCGCCGTCCAGGGCGTGACGCCCGGTTCCGGCCCCTCGCCCACGGCCGGCACCGAACCCACCCCGGATCCCTCGGCGACGAGCACCGCGCCCGCTACCACCGCGCCCGCTACCACCGCGCCCGCTACCACCGCGCCCGCTACCACCGTCCCCGAGGACACCGTCCCCGACGAGACCGTGCCCGGCGGCGAGCCGACCGGCGGTTGATCACGGCGGCCGTGCTGCCTGCGGCGCGGCGGAGCGAGTCGTTCTCGCCGTCCTTTCGAGCTGATGTCCTGAACGGTTCAACCAGCGGCGAAGCGCCCGCCGGCACGCCCTCCCGAGGTATGCCGCGCTGGTCCGGCGGGCGGCCCCGGCGGAGCAGCGGTCGCAACGGACCGGACGGTGAGTCGTCTACGACATCAGCTCGAAAGGACGGCGGAAGCCTGTGCCGGCCGACCGGCTCCGACCCGGTCGGCGGGCGAGAGCCGGGGCGAGCGGTCAGGCGACCGCGGCGGCCTCCTCGGCCTCGACCCGCGCGTTCCAGTCGGCCTTGCTGGCCCGCCAGCCCTCGTCGGTCATCCCCCGCCGCCAGTAGCCGGAGATGGAGAGCGCCTCCCGGGGCACGCCGCGCTCGATCCGCAGCAGGTGCCGCAGCTCCTTGACGAAGGTCGCCTCGCCGTGGACGAAGGCGTGCACCGCGCCGGGCGGGAACTCCAGCGCCCGGACGGCGGCGACCAGCGCCTCCCCCACCGGCCGGTCACCGCGGTGCAGCCAGGTCAGCTCGACGGCGCCGGCACTGGTCAGCGGCTGCTCGTCGGCCGGGCCGTCGACCTCGACGAGGACCACCGCCGGGGCGCCGGCGGGCAGCCGCTCCAGGCTGGCCGCGATCGCCGGCAGGGCGCTCTCGTCGCCGACCAGCAGGTGCCAGTCCGCGGCCGGGTCGGGGGCGTACGCGCCGCCGGGGCCGACGAAGCTCACCTCGTCGCCGGGGCGCAGCGCGGCGGCCCACGGCCCGGCCAGCCCCTCGTCGCCGTGGTGCACCACGTCGATGGTCAGCTCGCCGGTCGCCGCGTCGAACGCCCGCACCGTGTACGCGCGCAGCCGCGGCCACTGTTCGCGGGGCATCGTCGCCCGCACCTCGGCCAGGTCCAGCGGCCTCGGGTAGACCACGCCGGCCGGCGGGAAGACCAGCTTGACGTAGTGGTCGGTGTACGCGCCGACCGGCAGGCCGATCAGCTCCCCGCCGGCGAGGACCAGGCGGATCAGGTGGGGGGTGGGCCGGCTGGTCCGCAGGACCGCGGCCGTGACGACCTTCTTCGTCGGGCGCTCCGTCATGCTGCTTAGGCTAGCCTAAGTCGCGCTGCCGCTGCCGCCCCCGGGCCCGCCGGGCACCAGCCGCCGGTGCCACGCCACGGCCGCCGGGTCGGTCAGCGACGCCACCTGGTCGATCACCACCCGCAGCCGGGTGGCGTCGTCCGGGGCGGCCCGCCACAGCGGGGCGAAGACCGGGTCCAGCGCGCCGGCGCCCCGCTCCACCAGCGCGGTGACCAGCTCGGTGAGCACCTGCCGCTGGCTGTCGTACCGGTCCCGCGAGCCGGGACGGCGCATCACGTAGCGCAGGGCGATGCCCTTGAGCAGGGCGCACTGGGCGCGGATCCGGCGGGGCACCACCAGGTCCGCGGCGTACCGGCGGTGCGGGCCGGGACCGAACCGCTCCCGGGTGGCGGCCACCACGGTCGAGACGAAGCGGCCGGTCAGCACGCTGGTGGTGGCCTTCAGGGCGGCCTGGGCGCGGTGGCTGCCGTCGTAGCCGGCCAGCGGGGCGAGGATCGGCTCGGCGAACAGGTCCAGCAGCACGGCGGCCAGGTCGTCCGGCGATTCGCCGGAGTACGCGCCGGCCACGTCGGCGCAGAGCGCCCGCCGCTCGTCGGCGTCGACGAGCAGCGGGGCGAGGGTGACGTACCCGCCGTGGATGCCGTCCTCCACGTCGTGCACCGAGTACGCCACGTCGTCGGCCCAGTCCATCACCTGCGCCTCCAGGCAGCGGCGCGGCCGGCCGTCGGGGCCGGTCCCGGACGGGGCGCCGGCGCGGACCCAGTCGAAGACCGGGAGGTCGTCGGCGTACGTGCCGAACTTGCGCTCGCCGGGCCGCCGGGACCACGGGTACTTGGCGACCGCGTCGAGCGAGGCCCGGGTCAGGTTCAGCCCGGCCGGGGCGCCGTCCGGGCCGATCACCTTGGCCTCCAGCCGGGTGAGCACCCGCAGGGTCTGCGCGTTGCCCTCGAAGCCGCCGCAGCCGGCGGCCAGCTCGGCCAGGGCGTCCTCGCCGTTGTGCCCGAACGGCGGGTGCCCCAGGTCGTGGGCCAGCCCGGCGGTGTCCACCACGTCCGGGTCGCAGCCCAGCCGGGCGCCCATCTCCCGGGCGATCTGCGCCACCTCCAGCGAGTGGGTCAGCCGGGTCCGCAGGAAGTCGTCGGTGCCCGCCGTGTGCACCTGGGTCTTGGCGGCGAGCCGGCGGAACGCCGCCGAGTGCAGCACCCGGGCCCGGTCCCGCTCGTACGGGGAGCGCCCGGTGCCGCCGTCCTTGGGCGCCTCACCGACCCACCGGTCGTCCGGCGCGTCAGCGACCAAGCCGGCTCACCCCTTGCGCGGAGAGAGGACGCAGAACTCGTTGCCCTCGGGGTCGGCGAGGACCACCCAGTCGGCCCCGCCCTGCCCGACGTCCACGTGCCGGGCGCCCATGTCGACCAGCCGCTCGACCTCCGCCTCCTGGTCGGCCGGGCGCAGGTCGAGGTGGAGCCGGTTCTTGGCCGTCTTGGGGTCGCGGACCGGCACGAACACCATGCCGGGCAGCCGGTCCGGCGCGGGCCGGATCTCCACCTCGTCGGAGCGTTCGGCGACGATCTGGTAGCCGAGCGCCTCCGCCCACCAGCGGGCCAGCCGGGCCGGGTCGCTGGCGTCGACGGTCAGGCTCTCCCAGACGCTGGTCATGCGGTCACCCTTCGCTCGGGACGGCAGGCAAGCCGCCCCCACGTTACGCCGCCCCGCCCGTGCCCGCCGTCCACGTGGACGGCGGGCACGGGCGGCGGGTGACCGGTCAGCGGGAGTCGGAGCCGCCGGTCTCCACCACGGCGCGGCCGGCCTCCAGGCGGGCCACCGGGACGCGGAACGGGGAACAGGAGACGTAGTCCAGGCCGACCTCGTGGAAGAAGTGCACCGAGTCGGGGTCGCCGCCGTGCTCGCCGCAGACCCCGAGCTTCAGGCCGGGGCGGGCGGCCCGGCCCTCCTCGGCGGCGATCCGGATCAGTCGGCCCACGCCGTCGCGGTCGATCGACTCGAACGGCGAGATGCCGAAGATGCCCAGCTCCAGGTAGCGCCAGAAGAAGGCGCCCTCGACGTCGTCGCGGGAGAAGCCCCAGCCCATCTGGGTCAGGTCGTTGGTGCCGAAGGAGAAGAACTGCGCGGCCTCGGCGATCTGCCCGGCGGTCAGCGCCGCCCGGGGCACCTCGATCATGGTGCCGATCAGCACCTCGACGCCGCTGGTCCCGACCACCTCGGCGATGATCTTCTCGGCCTCCGCGCGTACCGTCTCGAGTTCCTGGACCGCACCGACCAGCGGGACCATGATCTCCGGGCAGGCGGTCCCGCCGGCCTCGGCGACCGCCACCGCGGCCTCCGCGATCGCCCGCACCTGCATGGCGAACAGGCCCGGGATGACCAGACCCAGGCGTACGCCGCGCAGACCCAGCATCGGGTTCTCCTCGTGCATCCGCCGGACGGCGGCGAGCAGCGCCTCCTCCTTGGCCACGTCCTCGCCGCGCTCCTGGGCGACGGCGACGTTGACCGCGAGCTGCTCCAGCGGGGGCAGGAACTCGTGCAGCGGCGGGTCGATCAGCCGCACGGTGACCGGCAGGCCGTCCATCTCGCGGAAGATCTCGATGAAGTCCTCCCGCTGCAACGGCAGCAGCGCCTCCAGCGCCGCCTCCCGCTCGTCCGCGGCGCGGGCCAGGATCAGCCGCTCGACCAGCTCCCGGCGGTCGCCGAGGAACATGTGCTCGGTGCGGCACAGGCCGATGCCCTCGGCCCCGAAGCGCCGGGCCCGGGCCGCGTCCGCGCCGGTGTCGGCGTTCGTCCGCACGGCCAGCCGCCGCTTGCCGTCGGCGTGCGTCATGATCCGGTGTACGGCCCGGACCAGCGCGTTGTCGACGTGCTCCGGTTCCAGGCTGCCCTCGAAGTACTGCACCACCTCCGACGGCATGACCGGCACCTCGCCGAGGTAGACCCTGCCGGTGGTGCCGTCGATCGAGACCACGTCGCCCTCCCCGACGGTCTGCCCACCGACGGTGAACTTCTTGCCGGGCACGTCGACCTCGAGCTCGTCGGCGCCGGAGACGCAGGTCTTGCCCATGCCGCGGGCCACCACGGCGGCGTGGCTGGTCTTGCCGCCGCGCGAGGTCAGGATGCCCTTGGCGGCGATCATGCCGTTGAGGTCGTCGGGGTTGGTCTCCCGGCGGACCAGGATCACCGACTCGCCCTCGGCGGCCAGTTCGACGGCGCGGGCGGAGGTGAAGACGACCTTGCCGGAGGCGGCGCCCGGGGAGGCTCCGATGCCCTTGGCGACCGGCTGGAAGTCGTGGTCGAGCTGGAAGCGGGGGAACATCAGCTGGGCCAGCTGCGCGCCGTTGACCCGGTGCAGCGCCTCGTCCAGGTCGATCAGGCCCTCGTCGACGAGCTGCCCGGCGATGACGAACGCGGCGGCGGCCGTACGCTTGCCGACCCGGGTCTGGAGCATCCACAGCTTGCCGCGCTCGATGGTGAACTCGATGTCGCAGAGGTCCTTGTAGTGCTCCTCCAGCCGGGCCATGATCCCCAGCAGCTCGTCGTAGGACTTCTTGTCCAGCTGCTCCAGCTCCTGCAACGGCACGGTGTTGCGGATGCCGGCGACGACGTCCTCGCCCTGGGCGTTGGCCAGGTAGTCGCCGTAGATGCCCTGCGCGCCGCTGCCCGGGTCGCGGGTGAACGCGACGCCGGTGCCGGAGTCGGGGCCGAGGTTGCCGAAGACCATGGCGACCACGTTGACCGCGGTGCCGAGGTCGGCCGGGATCCGCTCCTGGCGGCGGTAGAGGATCGCGCGCTCGGCGTTCCACGACTCGAAGACCGCGCGGATGGCCAGGTCGAGCTGCTCGCGCGGCTCCTGCGGGAACTCCCGCCCGGTGTGCTTCACGAAGATCTTCTTGTACGCGTCGACCAGCCCGCGCAGGTCGTCGGCGTCCAGGTCCAGGTCGTTCTGCGTGCCCTTGGCGCGCTTGGCGTCGTCGAGGGCGTGCTCGAACTCCTCGCCGGGCACCTCGCAGACCGTCTTGCCGAACATCTGGATCAGCCGGCGGTAGGAGTCCCAGGCGAACCGGTCTGCGCCGCCGGAGGCGGCCGGGTCGGCTCCGGCGCCGGCCTGTCGTGCGAGTCCTACGACGCTGCGGTCGTTGAGGCCGACGTTGAGGACGGTCTCCATCATGCCGGGCATGGAGAACTTGGCGCCGGAGCGGACGGAGACCAGCAGCGGGTCCTGCGGGTCACCGAGCCTGCGGCCCATCCCCCGCTCCAACGACTCCAGGTGGGCCTCGATCTGCCCGGCCAGCCCGTCGGGCTCCCGTCCGGTGGCGAGGTACGCCTTGCAGGCCTCGGTGGTGATGGTGAAACCGGGTGGGACAGGCAGGCCGAGATTGGTCATCTCGGCCAGGTTGGCGCCCTTGCCACCCAGCAGGTCCTTGAGGTCCTTGTTGCCCTCGGAGAAGTCGTACACGTACTTGTCGTCGGCCTTGTCCTGCGCTGCCACCAGAGCCTCCCACGCGCGTCCGCATTGACACTTAACGAAGGTTCAGTTGCTCATACCCCGGGGCCGACCACCGCTAATCCAGTCCTCGTGGCCGATCGGTGGGCGAAGGTTAAGCGAACATCGGGTGGCTCGGGACCGTTCGGTGACAATCGGCACAACCATCACCACTATCCGCGTCCGTACCGGTTTTTGGGAACGCTTCCACGCGCACGATCACGCAATCGCGTCTCCCCTCGTACCCTTGACGGCGCTGGGTTCGTCGAACCTGACCTTTGCCATATCCCACGCGAATACACCCCCCGGAGTCGCACCCGTGCCGACCACCCCCGCCACCAGCCCCGAGACCGGTCCCGAGCCGCTCGACCGGTCCGTCCCGTCCACCCGGCGACCGGCCGCCGCCGAGCTGGCCCGGACCGCCGCCCGGGCGGCCGGTGCCCAGCTCGCGCCGCCCGCGCCGGTCGCGCTGGGCGACGTGGTGCCGGCGCCGGAGCGGGTGGTCCCGCACCCGGCCGCCGACTTCACCCTGACCGCCGACACCGTGCTGCGGGTCAGCGCGGACCCCGCGGCCCGGGACGTCGCCGCGCTCCTCGCCGAACTGCTGCGCCCCGCCACCGGACACCCGCTGCCGATCGCCGACGCCGCACTCGCCGACGCCGCGCCCACCGACTCCGCGTCACCGCTCACGCTCACCCTCGCCGCAGCGGATCCGGTCGCTGCCGACTTCGTCGCCGACGGGCTCCCCGCGACCGCGGAGCTGGGTGTCGAGGGCTACCGGCTCGACGTCACCCCCACCGCCGTGCGGATCACCGCACTCACCCCCGCCGGGCTGTTGCACGGGGTGCAGACGCTGCGCCAGCTGCTGCCCGCCGCCGTCGAGAGCCGGACGCCGGTGACCGAGCGCTGGACGGTGCCCGGCGGCACGATCGTCGACCGGCCGCGCTTCGCGTACCGGGGGGCGATGCTCGACGTGGCCCGGCACTTCTTCGCCGTCGACGACGTGCTGCGGGTGGTCGACCACCTGGCCAGGTACAAGCTCAACCACCTGCACCTGCACCTCACCGACGACCAGGGCTGGCGGATCGCGGTGGACACCTGGCCCCGGCTGGCCACCGTCGGCGGCGCCACCGGAGTCGGCGGCGGCACCGGCGGCTGGTACACCAAGGACGACTACCGGCGCATCGTCGCCTACGCCGCCCGCCGGCACGTCACCGTGGTGCCGGAGATCGACCTGCCCGGCCACACCAACGCGGCGCTGGTCGCGTACCCCGAGCTGGCGCCGGGCAAGGTCCCGCCGCCGCCGTACACCGGCACCGAGGTCGGCTTCAGCTACGTCGACCCCGCCGACGAGCGGACGTACGACTTCGTCGCCGACGTGGTCGGTGAGGTGGCCGCGCTCACCCCCGGGCCGTGGCTGCACATCGGCGGCGACGAGGCGTTCAAGGTCAAGGGCGCGACGTACACCGGCTTCGTCGAGCGGGCCCAGCGGATCGTCGCCGCCACCGGCAAGACGGTGGTCGGCTGGCACCAGCTCGCCCCCGCCGCCCACGTCGACGGGCGGGTGCTCCAGTGGTGGGGCACCAACGGCGACGACCCGGACATCGCCGCGGCGGTCCGCCGGGGCGACCGGCTGATCCTCTCCCCCGGCAACCACGCCTACCTGGACATGAAGTACGCCCCGGACACCCCGATCGGGCACGACTGGGCCGGCCTGATCGACGTGCGCCGGGCGTACGACTGGGACCCGGGCACGCACCTCACCGACGTGCCCGCCGAGGCGGTGCTCGGCGTCGAGGCGCCGCTCTGGACCGAATCGGTCAGCACCCTCGCCGACATCGAGTTCCTGCTGCTGCCCCGGCTGCCCGCGCTCGCCGAACTCGGCTGGTCTCCCCGGGCGACGCACGACTGGGCCGGCTTCCGGGACCGGCTGGCCGGGCACGGCGCCCGCTGGACGGCCGCCGGCATCACCTTCCACCGCTCCCCCGACGTCCCCTGGCCGACACCCTCGACGCCCCCCGCGGTGGGCCCGGTTCGTCCGGTCCCAACCCAGCCGTCCCGCGACGCCGTCCCCGACGCCCACTGACCCGGCCCGCGCCACAGCCGGCCGGGTCTCTGGGCCGGCCTGCCGCACCCAGCGCCATCCCGCCCCAGCCTCACGGCAGGCGGGCCGGCAACTTCAGCGAAGATGCTGCCTCGCAGGCGGACCGAGGCAGCATCTTCAGGGAAGATCTGCGGATCTCAAGGACCACCCGCGTCCGTTTCCAGCTGCCGGATCCGTGCCGGATGCGCCACGCTGCGCACCGCGTCCCGTGGCCGACGGCACTCGCGGAACGGAATCGCGGGTGGGGCCGGGGCGTTGTACCTGGCATACCACGGACGCTCCGCGTCCAGCGGACCCCGGCAAGGCCCGGTGGAATGCCGGCCGGCGCCGCACCGTTACACCCCCGGACCACGGAGCACCGGTCCCCGGCAGAGCCGGCGGGAATCATCCCCGGCCACCGGTCGTTACATCCCCGGGTCACCCGAGCAGCCACCCCCGTGAGCGCCGGGCCCCGCCCAGACTCTCCCCCTTCGCGACTCTCCCCCTTCGCGCGGCCGCACCGCACCCCCTGCGCGCGCCGCGCACCCCCGATGCAGAGGAGCACGCCATCATGCGTACCGACATTCTGCGCAAGACCGTCCTGACCGCTGCCGGCGTCGTCGCCACCGCCGGTGGAATCGCCGGCCCCGCGATCGCCGCCCAGGCCGCCCCGGCCAGCGCGCCGGCCGCCCAGGTGCAGACCGACCGCAAGGGCCACGGCGAGCGCGAGCTGAACGTCCGCTACGAGGCCCAGCCGAACTTCTACTACTGCGGCCCCGCCGCCACCCGTAACGCCCTCTCCGTCCAGGGCAAGGACATCAACGTCGACGCCATGGCCAAGGAGATGGGCACCACCGAGGACGGCACCAACAGCATCAACGACATCACCCCGGTGCTGAACAAGGAGACCGGTCGCAACGCGTACCGCAGCACCGAGCTGCCGGCCGACAAGGTCGACGGCAAGCGGGTCGAGCAGCTGCGCGCCGACGTGGTGCGGGCCGTGGACGACGGCCGGGCCGTGGTGGCCAACATCGCGGGTACGGCCACCGACACCGACGGTGTCGCGCACTCCTTCGAGGGTGGCCACTACATCAGCGTGGTCGGCTACCGCGACGGCGGCAAGGTCGTGACGATCGCCGACTCGGCCAACCCGGAGCAGGCCTCCTACCGGATCGACGTGGACGCCCTGGCGCACTGGATCGCCAGCCGCGGCTACAGCTCCTGACGTACGGACACGCGAAGGGCCCGACCCCCACGGGGTCGGGCCCTTCGGCAGGTCAGGGCTCAGCCGCCGGAGTCGTCCATCTCGGCGCCCTCGGGGACGGTGTCGTCGTCCCGGCTGGCCAGCCAGCCGTCGGGCAGAGCGACCTTGCCCGGGGAGTTGGTCCGGCCGCGGGGCTGGCCGAGGGTCTCCACCGGGAACGGCACCGCCGGGTCGAGCTTGCCCAGCAGGTCGTCGAGCTGGGCCAGGCTCTCGATCATCGCCAGTGAGCGGCGCAGCTCACCACCGACCGGGAAGCCCTTGAGATACCAGGCGACGTGCTTGCGGAAGTCGGTGCAGCCGTCCCGCTCGCCCCGGGCCGGGTTGCGGGCGCCCGCCACGAACTGGTCGACCAGCAGCTCGGCGTGCCGGCGCATGGTCACCGCCACCTCGCCGAGGTTCGGCAGCCGCCGTTCGGGGCGCCCGTTGAAGGCGGCCTCCAGGTCGGCGAAGAGCCACGGCCGGCCGAGGCAGCCGCGACCGACCACCACCCCGTCGACACCGGTGTGGGCGACCATCCGCAGCGCGTCCGCGGCCTCCCAGATGTCGCCGTTGCCGAGCACCGGCACGTCGAGGGCCTGCTTGAGGGTGGCGATGGCGTCCCAGTCGGCGGTGCCCGAGTAGCGCTGCGAGGCCGTACGCCCGTGCAGGGCCACCGCGGCGACGCCGGCGTCCTGGGCGGCGAGGCCCGCCTCGACGTACGTCAGGTGGTCGTCGTCGATGCCCTTGCGCATCTTGACCGTGACCGGCACCCCGGCGGGTGACGCGGCGGCCACGGCGGCCCGCACCAGCCGGGCGAAGAGCCGGCGCCGCCAGGGCAGCGCCGCCCCGCCGCCGCGTCGGGTCACCTTCGGCACGGGGCAGCCGAAGTTCAGGTCGATGTGGTCGGCGAGGTCCCGCTCCACCACGATCCGCACCGCGGCGGCGGTGACCTCCGGGTCGGTGCCGTAGAGCTGGAGGCTGCGCGGCCGCTCGTCGGCGCCGAAGGCGATCATCCGCAGCGTCTTCGGGTTCCGCTCGACCAGCGCCCGTGTCGTGATCATCTCGCAGACGTAGATGCCGCCGCCCTGCTCCCGGCAGAGCCGCCGGAAGCCGATGTTGGTGATCCCGGCCATCGGCGCGAGCACCACCGGCGGCCACACCTGGTGGGGGCCGAGGGTCAGCGGGCGCAGGGCGGGCACGGTCGCAGCGGTCACCGCCCAAGTGTAAGGAGGGGCCCCTTCTTAACGCCTTCTGCATAGCAGGGGCCCCCTGTTAACACGGCGCATATCACAGCTCGGCTGCTGCCGGGCGGTTTCCACAGCGGCCTCGGCCGTACACAGGCAGAGGCGTGCGGACGGCGGAACCGGCCTGTCGGCGGCCAGCCTGCCGAGCATGGTCGACCTAACACCGCAACTGGCGGAGGCAGCACACCTGCAGCAGCAGATCGTCACGCGGAGCCAGCTGCTCGCCGCCGGCTTCGACGACATGTTCCTCTACCGGCAGGCCCGTCGCGGCCATTGGCAACGCGTGCTGCCGGCCACCTACGCGCTGTTCACCGGGGCGCTCACCGACGAGCAGCGGCGGATCTCCGCGAGCTTGTACGCGGGCCTGGACGCCCAGCTCACCGGGCTGGCCGCGCTCGCCTGGTACGGCTTCCGGTACAGCCCCAGGACCGACGACGTACACCTGATCGTGCCGCACGGCACGCGCCGGAAGTCCTCCGGCCACGCGTTGATCTCCCGGGCGCTGACGCTGGACGGCAGGGCGCGCCGGACGGCCCTCTACCCGGTCTGCTCCCCGGCCCGCGCGGTGGTCGACGCCGCCCGGGACCTGCGCCACCTGCGTCCGGTGCGCGCCATCGTCGCCGAGGCCGTGCAACGCGGCTTCACCGACCTCCCGGCGCTGGACGAGGAGATCCGGCGGGCGCGGCGCAGTCGGACCGCCCTGATCAGAAAGGCCTTCTCCGAGGTCGTCGTCGGCACCCGTTCGGCACCGGAGGCGGAGCTGCGCGACTGCCTCGCAGACAGCAAGCTGCTGCCGGAGATCCTGTGGAACCCGCGCCTGACCAACCGGGAGGGGCGGGCGCTGCCCACGCCGGACGGCTACCTGACCGACGCGGCCGTGGCCCTGGAGGTGGACTCCCAGGAGTTCCACTTCAGCCCGGGTGACTGGGCGCGGACGCTGGACCGGCACAACGAACTGAGCCGGCTCGGCGTGCTGATTCTGCACTTCACGCCGGCCCAGGTCCGCCGGGAGCCGGCGCGCGTACGGCGCACCGTGGAGGACGCGTACGCGTCACGGCGCGGCCTGGGCACCGCCGTCGGCGTACGCGCCGAGCCTCGCGTAGGCATGGCCGGCACCTGAGCCCGTCGAGCCGGGCCCGAGGGCGTTAAGAAGGGGCCCCTCCTATACCAGAAGCGTTAAGAAGGGGCCCCTGCTTACACCTCAGCAGCCGGGGAGGCGCTCGATCAGGTAGCGCTCCACCTGGTCCAGGGCGACCCGCTCCTGGGCCATGGTGTCCCGGTTCCGCACGGTCACCGCGTTGTCGTCCAGGGTGTCGAAGTCGACGGTGACGCAGAACGGGGTGCCGATCTCGTCCTGCCGGCGGTAGCGGCGGCCGATGGCCTGCGAGTCGTCGAACTCCACGATCCACCGCTTGCGCAGGTCCGCGGCGAGCTGCTTGGCCTTGGGCGAGAGCGCCTCGTTGCGGGACAGCGGCAGCACCGCCACCTTGACCGGGGCCAGCCGCGGGTCGAAGCGCATGACGGTGCGCTTGTCCACGCCGCCCTTGGTGTTCGGGGCCTCGTCCTCGTCGTACGCCTCGAGCAGGAAGGCGAGCACCGCGCGGGTCAGGCCGGCGGCCGGCTCGATCACGTACGGCATCCAGCGCTCGCCCTTGGTCTGGTCGAAGTACGACAGGTCGACGCCGGAGTGCTTGCTGTGCGTGGACAGGTCGAAGTCGGTCCGGTTGGCGATGCCCTCCAGCTCGGCGAACTCGGTGCCGCCGAACTGGAACTTGTACTCGATGTCGACGGTGCGCTTCGAGTAGTGGGAGAGCTTCTCCTTGGGGTGCTCGTAGAAGCGCAGGTTGCTCTCGGAGAGGCCGAGGTCGAGGTACCAGTTCCAGCGCTCGGAGAGCCAGTACTCGTGCCACTGCTCGTCGGTGCCCGGCTCGACGAAGAACTCCATCTCCATCTGCTCGAACTCGCGGGTCCGGAAGATGAAGTTACCGGGGGTGATCTCGTTGCGGAACGACTTGCCGGTCTGCGCGATGCCGAACGGCGGCTTCTTGCGGGCGGCCGTCTCGACGTTCTTGTAGTTGACGAAGATGCCCTGGGCGGTCTCGGGGCGCAGGTAGTGCATCCCCTCCTCGCTCTCCACCGGGCCCAGGTAGGTCTTCATCAGGCCGTTGAACATCTTCGGCTCGGTGAAGGTGCCCTTGTTGCCGCAGTTCGGGCAGTTCAGCTCCGCCAGCGAGGCCAGCGGCTTGCCGTGCTTGGCCTCGTACGCCTCTTCGAGGTGGTCGGCGCGGAACCGCTTGTGGCAGGACTGGCACTCGGTGAGCGGGTCGACGAACTCGGCGATGTGGCCGCTGGCCTCCCAGACCTTGCGGGCCAGGATGACGGCGGAGTCGAGGCCGACCACGTCGTCGCGCTGCTGGACCATGGTCCGCCACCACTGCCGGCGGACGTTCTCCTTGAGCTCGACGCCGAGCGGGCCGTAGTCCCACGCCGACCGGGTGCCTCCGTAGATCTCGCTGGAGGGAAAGACGAAGCCCCGGCGCTTGGCGAGGCTGACGACGGCATCGATACGGTCGGCTGGCATGTTTCCTCCTACGCCGGCTGGCGGTCGGCGGGGGCGAGATGTGGATGGAACGGTCGGTTCGGGACCACGGTACGGCGACCGGGAGCCCGAGCCCAGCAGAATACTCGGGCCGGGGCCGGCCGCCCCCGGCCGCCTCCGCGCCGCCCCGGTCAGCTGATCCCGCAGACCTCGATCGAGCCGGTGCCGCTGTCCGGGGCAAGGGTGACCTGCTGGGTGCGCCGGTCCCCACCGGTGAAGGTCACGTCGACCGGCACGGTGAGCGAGTTCGGGTCGACCTCGCCGACCCGGTACGCGGTGACCTGCGGCTGCTCGGAGACCCGCCGCTCGAACTGGGCGCGGCTCTCCCGCCGCTGGGCGTCCTCGCAGAGCTGGTCGTAGGACTCGTCGTAGTTGCGGTCGCGCAGCCCCTGGTAGTAGTGCTCGGTGGCGGTCCTGCCCTGCTCGCGTACCGCCTGGACGTTGCTCACCGCGAAGCCGACCAGGGCGGCGCCGCCTCCGCCGCAGCAGAGCAGCAGGGCCAGCGCGCCGACGCCCAGCCCCAGCCAGAGCCGGGCCTGCCGGCCCTCGGTGGGCGGCGCGGCGAACGGCGGGACCACCCCGGGGCCCGGCGGCGGCGCGGGCGCGCCCACCTGGGCCGGGGACGCCGGATGGTCGGCGGCGGGTGAGGCCGGGGACGCCGGGTGGCCGGCGGCGGGAGAGCCGGGGAAGGCCGGGTGGCCGCCCGCCGGGACCGGTGGCTGGCCGCCCTGGCCGGGCGACACGGGGTACGGCGGTCCGGGAGCGGTCATACCGTGCAGGGTAGTGCCCGCCGGCTCACCGGTAGGGGCGTGCGGCCCGATCACTGGCCGCCTCGACGATCTCGCCGTTCGGGGCGGCGCTGGCCAGCGTCTCGTACGCGGACGGCTCGTCGAGCGACTCGGCGAGCAGCGGGGTGGCGTGCACCTTGACGTCGAACCCGCCCAGCGCCCGCCGGTACGCCCCGACCGACTCCCAGTCGGTCACCAGGCACCAGTGCCGGGGGTCGTCGAGCGCGCGCAGCAGCTCCCCGCGCAGGTAGCCGGGGCGGGCGGCGAGCGCGGTGAGCGCGGCGTGCGCCCGCTCGGTGAAGGCGGGCGCGACATCCTCGTCGACCACGAACCGGTTGGTCACCAGCACCGGGATCCTCCTCGTAGAGTCTGTGGGATGCAGCGTACGCAGAGCCCCCTGCTGGTCCGGCTGGCCCGGGTGAACCCGACGTCGGCGTTCCTGGCCGCGCTGGTCCTGGTGCTGGTGGCGTTCTTCGCGCCCGCCCCGGTGGGCGGGGTGCTGCTGCTGGCGCTGGCCGCCGCCCTGGTCTGGCTGCTGGCCACCACCTGGCCGGTGCAGGCCCCGGCCGGCCGGGTGATCCGGCTGCTGATGCTGACCGTGCTGATCGCGGTCGCCCTGGCCAAGCTGCTGTGACATGCAACCATGCGCTTTTGACAATCAATTTCGTTAGGGCGGACAGTGGTGCCATGACGCTCCGCACCCTCGCCGCCGCCACCGCCGCCCTGCTCACCCTGGGCGGCACCGCGGCCTGCACCCGCGACGGGGCGGGCGCCGACCCACGGCGGGTGGACGTGGTGGCCGCCTTCTACCCGCTGCGCTTCCTCGCCGAGCGGATCGGCGGCGACGCGGTACGGGTCACCGACCTGGCCAAGCCGGGCGCCGAGCCGCACGACCTGGAACTCAACCCCCGACAGGTCGGCCAGGTCGCCGAGGCGGAGCTGGTGGTCTACCTCAGCAGCTTCCAGCCCAGCGTCGACGAGGCGGTCGCCCAGAACGCCGGCGACCGGGCCTTCGACGTGACCGGCGTGCAGCCGCTGCTCGACGTCGCGGCCGGTGGCCACGACCACGAGGGTGACGCCGGCCACGAGGGCGCGGCCGGTCACGCCGAGGAGGAGCACGGCGGCAAGGACCCGCACCTCTGGCTCGACCCGACCCGGCTGGCCACCGTCGGCGACCGGCTCGCCGAGCGGCTGGGCAGGGTCGACCCGGAGCACGCCGCCGACTACACCGCCCGGGCGGGGTCGCTGCGCTCCGAGCTGACGAAGCTCGACGGGGAGTTCACCGCCGGGCTGGCCACCTGCCAGCGCCGGGAGATCGTGACCAGCCACACCGCCTTCGGCTACCTCACCCAGCGCTACCGGCTCGAGCAGGTCGGCCTCACCGGGCTCAGCCCCGAGGCCGAGCCCTCCCCGCAGCGCCTCGCCGAGGTGGTCCGCGAGGCCCGGGACCACCGGGCCAGCACCATCTTCTTCGAGACCCTGGTCAGCCCCAAGGTCGCCGAGACCGTGGCCCGCACGGTCGGCGCGCGGACCGCGGTGCTCGACCCGATCGAGGGCCCACCCGCCGAGGGCGACTACCTCTCGGCGATGCGTACCAACCTCCAGACCCTGCGTACCGCCTTGGACTGCTCATGAGCACACCCGTCATCCAGGTCGCGCACGCGGCCGTCGGCTACGACGGCCGGCCCGTGCTGCGCGACGTCTCGCTGACCGTCACCGCCGGGGAGGTGGTCGCCGTCCTCGGCGCCAACGGCTCCGGCAAGTCCACCCTGATCCGCGCCGTGCTCGGCCTGGTGCCGCTGGCCGCCGGGACGGTCACCCTCTTCGGCGCGCCGCAGCGCCGCTTCCGGCAGTGGCACCGCATCGGGTACGTCCCGCAGCGGCTCGGCGCGGGCAGCGGCGTACCGGCCACGGTCGGCGAGGTGGTGGCCTCCGGGCGGCTGGCCCGCCGGGGCGTGCTGCGCCCGTCGGGCCGCGCCGACCGGGCGGCGGTGACCGCCGCGCTGCACGCCGTCGGGCTGGCCGACCGGGCCGGCGACCCGGTGGCCACCCTCTCCGGCGGCCAGCAGCAGCGCACCCTGATCGCCCGCGCGCTGGCCGGCGAACCGGAGCTGCTGGTGCTCGACGAGCCCACCGCCGGGGTGGACGCGGCCAGCCAGGAGGCGTTCGCCGGTGCGTTGCGCGGCTTCGTCGGCGGCGGCGGCACGGTGCTGCTGGTGGCGCACGAGCTGGGCCCGCTGCGCCCGCTGATCAGCCGGGCGGTCGTCGTCCACCAGGGCGGCATCGCCCACGACGGCGCGGTCCCGGAACCCGCCGGCCACCACGCGGAGCCGGACCACGACCACGTGCACCCGCACTGTGCCGAGGAGCCCGCCGGGCTGTGGAGCATGTGATGGACCTCTTCCAGTACGACTTCATGCTGCGCGCCCTGGTCGGCGCCCTGATCATCGGGCTGGCCGCCCCGGCGCTCGGGATCTACCTGGTGCAGCGGCGGCTGGCGCTGATCGGCGACGGGATCGGGCACGTCGCGCTCACCGGCGTCGGCGCCGGGCTGCTGCTCAACCGCTCCCCCGTGCTGGTGGCGGTGCTCGCCGCCACCCTCGGCGCGGTCACCATCGAGCTGGTCCGCTCCCGGGGCCGCACCTCCGGCGACCTGGCCCTGGCGCTGCTCTTCTACGGCGGCATCGCCGGCGGGGTGATGCTGGTCGGGCTCTCCGACGCCAGCAACGCGTCGCTCAACGCGTACCTCTTCGGGTCGTTGACCACCACGTCCCCGGCGGACCTGGTCACCATCGGCGTGCTCGGCGTGGCGATCCTGGTGCTCATGCTGGTGCTGCGCCCGGCGCTCTTCGCGGTCTGCCACGACGAGGAGTACGCCCGGGTCTCCGGCCTGCCCGTCCGGGCGCTGAACATGCTGCTCGCGGTGACCACCGCGGTGACCGTGACCATCGCCATGCGGGCCGTCGGCGTCCTGCTGATCAGCGCCCTGATGGTGGTGCCGGTGGCCACCGCCCAGCAGGTCACCCGCGGTTTCCGCAGCACGATGGCGGCGGCGATGACGCTCGGCCTGTTCGCCGCCGGCGGTGGCGTCGTGGTCGCCGCGAACGCGAACACCGCCCCGGGCGCGTCGGTGGTGCTGCTGGCCATCGCCAGCTTCCTGGTCGTCGCGCTCGCCGCAGCCGGATGGCGGGCGCTGCGCCGCCGCCTGGCCCCGCACCCGGCGGTCCCGGTGACCGAACCGCACGAGCACGAGGTGGTGCTCCGGTGAGGCTGTTCCGCGCCGGGGACGCCGAATTGGTTACCGTGGCCCGGTGACCGGCACGAACGGGTACGACGCCTTCGAGGGCGCGGGTGACCTGCTGCGCGCCCTGGCGGCCCCGATCCGGCTGGCGATCGTGAGCGAGTTGGCGCAGGGTGAACGGTGCGTGCACGAACTGGTCGACAAGCTCGGCGCGCCGCAGCCGCTGGTCTCCCAGCACCTGCGGGTGCTGCGCGGCGCGGGCGTCGTACGCGGCTCCCGGCGCGGCCGGGAGATCGCGTACGCGCTGGTCGACGAGCACGTCGCGCACATCGTGGCCGACGCGGTCAGCCACGCCGGAGAGGGCACGTGAGCGCCACGGGCCGCCCGGTGCCGGCCCCGCGAGCCGGCACCGCCACTTCGTCGGGAGGTGACATGACCGAGTCCGGCACCGTGGTCCGCAACACCCGGCAGCGCTCGGCGGTGAGCGCGCTGCTGGCCGAGGTCGAGGGCTTCCACAGCGCCCAGGACCTGCACGCCATGCTGCGGCAACGCGGCGAGCGGGTCGGGTTGACCACCGTCTACCGCACGTTGCAGGGGCTGGCCGACGCGGGCGAGATCGACGTGATGCGGCCGCCGGGCGGGGAGCACCTCTACCGCCGGTGCAGCCAGGGTCACCACCACCACCTGGTCTGCCGGGCCTGCGGCCGGACGGTCGAGGTGGCCGGCCCGGCGGTGGAGACCTGGGCCGAGCGGGTGGCCGCCCAGCACGGCTTCTCGGACGTCAGCCACACCCTGGAGATCATCGGCACCTGCGCCGCCTGCGCGTAAGGAGGGGCCCCTTCTTAACGCCTGCGGTATAGCAGGGGCCCCCTCTTAACACTGTGCGGCATGGCCGGCCGGACATGCGGCGGAGTGCCGCCGGGGGGCGAGGCGTGGCACGCTGTCCGGCGTGAAGATCTACGCCGATCGTTTCCCGACCGCCGCCCGCCAGTTCCTCACCGACCTGCTCGTCGTCGCCTGGGTGTACGCCGCGGTGCGCTTCGCGCTGTGGCTGCACGACCTGGTGGAGAAGCTCGCCGTACCCGGTCGGAAGCTGGAGGGCGCGGGCACCGGCCTCGCCGACAACCTGGCCGACGCCGGCGGCAAGGTCGGCCGGGTGCCGCTGGTCGGCGACGAGCTGACCGCGCCGTTCACCAGGGCCGCCGAGGCGGCCCGCTCGGTCGCCGAGGCCGGCCGGGACCAGCAGGACCTGGTCGGGCAGCTGGCCCTGGCGCTGACCGTGGCGGTGCTGATCTTCCCGCTCGGCCTGGTCCTCTTCGGCTGGCTGCCGCTGCGGCTGCGCTGGATGCGCCGGGCCGGCGCGGCGAAGTCGCTGGCCGCCGCGCCCGCCGGTCGGGACCTGCTGGCGCTGCGCGCGCTGACCGGTCAGCCGCTGGGCCGGCTCGCCCGGATCGCCCCCGACGTCGCCGAGGCGTGGCGCCGCGGCGACGACGCCACCCTCGACGCGCTGGCCGCGCTGGAGCTGCGCCGACTCGGCCTCAAGGGCGGCCGTTAGGGTGTGCGGGTGCTCTACTTCCTGATCGTCATCGCCGTGGCGCTGCTGGCGTACGCGGCCGTGCTGGTGAGCTTCGTCCGCCGGGGCCGCAAGATCCCGCCGCAGGCGTACCTGGTGCTGGCGCTGCTCAACGGCCTGATCCTGGCCGCCGTGCTGGCCTGGGCCATCGCCCGCCGCTGACCCGACGCAGGTGCCGGGTCAGCGGCGGCGCCGTCAGGAGGCGGGTGGGATTCGGCGGCGGACGTCCTCGGCGGTGGACGGGCCCGGGGTCCAGCGGGCCACCCAGGGGGCGTCGGCGGGCGGGGTGATCACGCCCTCCTCCAGGGCGGCGTACCGGCCGGCGAGGATCCGTTTGGCCGCCGCCACGTCCACCGAGTCGGTGTTCTCCCACAGGCCGGTGAAGAGCTGGTCGATCCGGACCCGGGCCTGTCGGCAGAACAGGTCGGCCAGCTCGACGTTCTCCGGACGGGCGTCCCGCTCGGCGGTGGCCCGTACGCAGACCGCGGAGATGGCGAACAGCTCCGCCCCGATGTCGACGATCCGGGCCAGGAACGCCTGCTTGCGCTCCATCTTGCCCTGCCAGCGGGACATCGCGTAGAAGGTGGACCGGGCCAGCTTGCGGGAGGTCCGCTCGACGTGCCGCAGGTGCCCGGCGAGCGGCCCGAACTCGGCGTACGCGGTCGGCCGCTGGCCCGCGCCGACGGCCAGGGTGGGCAGCCACTTCGCGTAGAAGGCGCCCGCCCGGGCGCCCGCCTTCGCCTTGCGACCGAGACCGGCGTCCGGGTCGATGATGTCGCCGGCGACGGAGAGGTGCGCGTCGACGGCCTCCCGGGCGATCAGCAGGTGCATGATCTCGGTGGAGCCCTCGAAGATCCGGTTGATCCGCAGGTCGCGCAGGATCTGTTCGACGGCGGCCGGGCGTTCGCCCCGGGCGGCCAGTGAGTCGGCCGTCTCGTAGCCGCGCCCGCCACGGATCTGGATCAGTTCGTCGCCGATCGTCCAGGCCATCTCGCTGGCGTAGAGCTTGACCAGGGCCGCCTCGATCCGGATGTCGTTGCGGTCGTCGTCGGCGAGCAGACAGCACAGGTCCAGCATGGTCTCCATGCCGTACGTGGTGGCGGCGATGAAGGCCAGCTTCTTGGCGACGGCCTCGTGCTCGCCGACCGGCCGGCCCCACTGGACCCGGTCGGCGGCCCACTCGCGGGCCACGTTCAGCGACCACTTGCCGGCGCCGACGCACATCGCGGGCAGCGACAACCGGCCGGTGTTCAGCGTGGTCAGGGCGATCTTCAGCCCCTTGCCCTCGCCACCGATGACGTTCTCCTTCGGGACGAAGACGTCGTGGAAGCGGGTCAGGCTGTTCTCCAGGCCGCGCAGGCCGACGAAGGCGTTGCGCCGCTCGACGGTGATCCCCTCGGCGTCGCCGTCGACCACGAACGCGGTGATCCCGCCCCGGCGCCCCTCGCCGGCCGGCACCCGGGCCATCACCACCAGCAGGGTGGCGACGGTCCCGTTGGTGGCCCAGAGCTTCACCCCGTCGAGCCGGTAGCCGGTGCCGTCGGCGGTGGGGGTGGCGGTGGTGGCAAGACGGGCCGGGTCGGAGCCGACGTCCGGCTCGGTGAGCAGGAACGCCGACACCTCACCGGCGGCGAGCCGGGGCAGGAAGCGTTCTTTCTGCTCGGCGGTGCCGAACATCTTCAGCGGCTGTGGCACGCCGATCGACTGGTGCGCGGAGAGCAGCGCGCCGATCGCCGGGCTCACCGAGCCGGCCAGCATCAGGGCGCGGCAGTAGTGCAGGTTGCTCAGGCCGAGGCCGCCGTACTTCCGGTCGATCTTCATGCCGAACGCGCCGAGCCGGGCGAGGCCGTGGAAGACCTCGTCGGGGATGCGGGCGTCCCGCTCGATCGCGGCGCCGTCCACCTCGGAGGAGAGGTACGACCGCAGCGCGCTGAGGAACTCCTCGCCGCGGGCGTCGTCGGCCGGGTCGGAGCGCGGCCACGGGTCGATCAGGTCGAGCCGGAACCGGCCGAGGAAGAGCTCCTTGCCGAAGCTGGGCCGGTCCCAGGCGGCCTCGCGGGCGGCCTCGGCGACCTGGCGGGCCTCCTTCTCGGAGACCTGGCCGGCCTCCAACGGCAGCGGCCCGACACCGTCGGGGATGGATGAGCTGTCCTGCGTCGTGGTCACGGCTGCCCCCTGAAAACCTCGGTCCGGAGAAGTCGACGTGCGCAAATGCAACGCTACCCCCGGGTGTTACCCAGAGGTAGCGTTGCGTGCACGTCCGATTTTTCGCAGCCGGAGGGTCAGTCGCCGGACGGCGCCTCGGGGTCGTCGTCATCGTCGTCGATGTCGTCCTCGCCCCAGCTGCGCCGGGCGAAGGGCAGGAAGACCCAGAAGCTCAGGAACCACAGCGCGGTGATCGCGGAGAGCAGAAAGGCGATCGGCCGGTCCAGGACGAAGTCGGTGATCAGGAGCACCGCGCTGACCATCGAGATCAGCATGAAGGCGAGGCCACCGCTGGCCATGGTGTGCGAGAAGCGCACCAGCTCCGGCTTGCGACCCTGCCGGAACAGCGCCCGGTGGAAGGCCACCGGCGAGATGATCATCGCGGTGGCGGCGGCGGCGGAGAGCAGCGCGACGATGTAGACGTCCCGCTGGAACTCGCTGGTACGGGTGAAGCCGTTGCTGAACGGCAGGGTGAGCAGGAAGGCGAAGAGGATCTGCACGCCCGTCTGCGCGACCCGCAACTCCTGGAGGAGATCGGCGAAGTTGCGCTGCCAGCGCTGCTTCTCGGTTTCCTTCGACACGCGGTGCTACCTCCCACTGATACGCGGCTGCCGGCGAGAGGTCCCACTCCGCCGGCGCCCGCCCAGTGCCCGATTTCGACCTCGGCGAAACCGGCTCACGATCCGCGGCGGATCCGGCCGGCGTACCGGGCCTCCAGCGCGTCGTTGTGCGCATCGCCACCGGTGATGTTCGCCGACAGGTAGACCGGCGGGGTCCGCCCCGCGGCGATCATCCGGGCCACCACCTCGGCGACGATCTGCTGCGCCAGCAGGGCGGCGGTGATCGAGGAGACCGCCCCGACCGCGCCGCCACCGGGCAGCGGCAGCGTCGCGTCCCCGTACGGGGAGCCGTTGTCCAGCAGCACGTCGGCGAAGTCGGCCAGCTTGCGCCCGGACGGGTGCCGGGAGGTCATCCGGGCCGAGTGCGCCACCGAGGTGATCGCGACCAGCCGGTGGCCGCGCTCCTTGACCAGGGCGGCGAACTCCACCATGGCCCCGTTCACCCCGGAGTTGGAGGCGAGCACGAAGACGTCCGACGGACGGACCGGGGCCAGCTCGTAGAGCCGGTGCGCCACCGCCGGGTCGCGTTCCAGCTTCGGGCCGAGGATGCCGGCCGGCTCCCCGCCGTACAGCACCAGGTCGCGCAGCGCGATCCGGTTGGTGGGGACCAGCCCGCCGGCCCGGCCAGCGATCTCCATGGCCAGCGCCTCGGAGTGCCCGGTGCCGAAGGCGTGGACCACCCCGTCGGCGGCCAGCGCCTCGGCGATCAGGTCGGCGGCCTCCCCCACCGCGGCCCGCTGGCCGATCGCCACCCGGTCGACCGTCTCGCGCACCACCGCCAGGTACGCCTCCGCGCTCACCGTCATGCCGTCTCCGTCCGTCGTTCCCGGGCCAGCCAGCCCACCGCGAAGTCGACCGCCGTCCGCTGCCGCACCAACCGGCCGGTCCCGTCGCCCACCGGCCCGGTCCGCTCCGCACCGGTGGCCGCCAGGTCGTCGCCCAGCCGGGCGAAGTCGCTCTCGTCGAGGTCCACGTCGTCCCACCACACCCACTCCCGGCCGCCGTCACCGGTCGACACGGCCGCGCCGCAACGCTGCCGAGGCAGGCCGGGCAGCCGGTACTCCGCCAGGTGCAGCGAGGTGTTGGAACCGTGGTCGACGCCGAGCAGCAGCACGTCGGCGTCGAGGTCGTAGAGGCGGGCCAGCGGGGAGGTCTCGCCCAGCATGTCGGTCAACGCGTGGCCGACCACGATCCGGTCGGCCGCCGGACCGAGCGCGGCGAACGACACCTGCGGGTGGGCGCTGCGCCGCGCCCCCGGCCAGGTCCGCACCTGCTCGGCGAGGGCGCCCATGAACCGGCTGGGCGTCCGCGCCGGGTCGAAGCCGGGTGACTCCGCCCGGATCACCGGCCACCAGTGCGCCGGCACCGGCGGCCTGCTCCAGCCGGCCGGGTCGCTGTTCTCCGGGGTGTGGGTGGGCACCACGATCGTCCCGTCCGGCCCCAGCACGTCGCGCAGGGCGAGCACCATCGCCTCCGGACCGCCGCAGAGGAAGCCCAACGGGCGCGACGCGGCGTGCACCAGGACCACCCCGCCGGGGCGTACTCCCAGGTCGTGGAGCTGCGCGGCGAGGGACGCGCGGGTGTGCGGCCCGGCCGGCGCGGGCGTCGCGGTCACCCCCGGACCCGGGCGAGGATCGCCTCGGCCAGCGGCCCCGGCGCCTCGTCCGGGATCCAGTGGGTGACGCCGGGCAGGGTGACGAAGCGGTAGTCGCCCTCGACGTGGCCGGCGCAGGCCTGCGCGGCGGTCCGGCCGATGGCGATGTCCTTGTCGCTCCAGACGTAGGTGGTGGGGACGGTCACCGGGCCGACGGCCTTCATGTCGGAGCCGGTCATGGCCCGGTACCAGTTCAGCGCGGCGGTCAGCGCGGCCGGCTCGCGCATCGGGTCGGCGTAGCGGGCCACCCGCGCCCGGTCGCCGACCCCGGAGAGCAGCCTGCGCAGCGCGGTGGCGTTGAACGCCAGCAGCACCTTCTCCGCCTTGCCCGGCTTGCGGAACAGCGCGATGTAGGACGAGCGGGCCTTCTGCTGCGGATCGGTGGCCAGGGCGTGCCCCATCGCCGCCGGGTGCGGCACGGAGACCGCGGTCAGCGTGCGCACCCGGTCCGGGTGGGCGGCGGCGAGACCCCAGGCGACGATGGCCCCCCAGTCGTGTCCCACCACGTGCGCGGCGGTCACCCCGAGCGCGTCGAGCACGCCGGCCGCGTCGGCCACCAGCTCCGGGATCCGGTACGCCCCGACCTCGGCCGGCCGCGCCCCCGGCGAGTAGCCGCGCTGGTCCAGGGCGTACGTGCGCAGCCCGGCGGCGTGCAGCGCGGGCAGCACCGCATCCCACTCGCCGCTGTGCTGGGGGAAGCCGTGCAGCAGCAGGACGGGTACGCCGTCCTCCGGACCGCCGGTGCGTACCTCGAACGTCAGACCTCGCGCGTCGACCCGCATGATCGGCAGCCTACCCACCGTCGGCCCACTGGGCCGCCGCCCACGTGCGGTGCTAGCGTCTGCATCGAGACAACTTCACATCCGACAGGGGAGCGCACAGCGCTGAGAGTGCGGGCACCAGCCCGCAGACCCTCGAACCTGATCTGGGTAATGCCAGCGCAGGGAGTTCGGTCGACCTCCAGCCGCGCCGCCGTCCGGTAGCCACCGGGCGCGGCGTGCGTCTTCTCCTGGTTCGTTCACTGGACTGGGAGCACACCATGAACCACACCGACAGCAACCGCTGGCGCACCATCGACATCGTGGTCGCCGCGGTCATCGCCGTCGCCTTCGGCGTCGTCTTCTGGGCCTGGGGGCTGGTCTGGAAGGCCGCCGACCCGGCCTTCGCCGCGGCGCCCGCCGCTCAGGCGATCATGTACGGCGTCTGGCTGGTCCCCGCCGTGCTGGGCGGCCTGGTCATCCGCAAGCCGGGCGCGGCCCTGTTCTGCGAGACCGTCGCGGCGGTCGTCTCCGCGCTGCTGGGCAGCCAGTGGGGTGGCGTCGTCATCGTCCAGGGCCTGGTCCAGGGGCTCGGCGCCGAGCTGGCCTTCGCCGCCTTCCGGTACCGGTCGTTCCGGCTGCCGGTGGCGGTGCTCGCCGGCGCGCTGACCGGCCTCAGCGCCGCCCTGTTCGACTTCTTCGTCTGGAACTCCGAGTACGCCCTGGTCGGCTACCGCCTGCCGTACGCGGCGCTGACCGTGGTCAGCTCGGCCCTGATCGCGGGCGTCGGCGGTTACTACCTCACCCGAGCCCTGGCCAACACCGGCGCCCTGGACCGCTTCCCGGTAGCCCGCGACCGCGCCACGGTCTGACCCCGATCCTTTCGTTGATCACGGAGTTGACGGCGATGTGGATCTCCGATTGTGCCGCCAACCTCATGATCGACGAGGCAGGGTGTTCCGGGAGGGGGGTGTAGCGGTGGGTTCCGTGGTGCTGCGGGGGTTCGGGTGGCGGCACGCCGGGCGGAAGCGGTGGGCGGTACGCGGGCTCGACCTGCGCGTCGAGCGCGGGGAGCGGGTGCTGCTGCTCGGGCCGTCCGGCGCCGGCAAGAGCACGCTGCTCGCCGCGCTGGCCGGCCTGCTCCCGGAGGACTCCGGTGAGCAGGAGGGCACCGTCGAGATCGACGGGCTCGACCCGCGCAAGGCCCGGGAGCGGGTCGGCATCGTCTTCCAGGACCCGGAGAGCCAACTGGTGATGGCCCGCTGCGGCGACGACGTCGCGTTCGGGCTGGAGAACCGGGGCGTACCGGCCGAGGAGATCTGGCCCCGGGTGGACGAGGCGCTGCGCCGGGTCGGTTTCCCGTACCGGCGGGACCGGCCCACCGCCGCGCTCTCCGGCGGCGAGCAGCAGCGGCTCGCCCTGGCCGGGACGCTCGCCCTGCGCCCCGAGCTGCTGCTGCTCGACGAGCCCACCGCCAACCTCGACCCGGCCGGCGCCGCCCAGGTCCGCCGGGCCGTCGCCGAAGCCCTCGACGCCGACACCACCCTGATCCTGGTCGAACACCGGGTCACCGAGGCGTTGCCGCTGGTCGACCGGGTGGTCGTCGTCGAACCGGGCGGCGGGGTGCGGGCCGACGGCACACCCGAGGCGGTCTTCGCCGCGCACGGCGACGTGCTCGCCGCGGAGGGGGTCTGGGTGCCGGGCCACCCCGTACCGCCGCGCCGCGCCGCCGGCCCGGCCGGTGACCTGCTGATCACCGCCGACCGGCTCGGCCTGCCACCCCGGCTAGCCCCCACCGACCTTTCGGTACGCGCCGGCGAGGCGCTCGCCGTCCTCGGCCCGAACGGCGCCGGCAAGTCCACCCTCGCCCTGCTGCTGGGCGGCCTGCTCCGCCCCGGCGCCGGCCGGGTCACCGCCAGCGCCGAACTGGCCGGCCGGGACGCCCGCACTCCCCCGCACCGCTGGCGGGCGCCAGCCCTGGCCCGCCGGATCGGCTCGGTCTTCCAGGATCCCGAGCACCAGTTCGTCACCGGCACCGTCCGCGACGAACTGGCCCTCGGCCCCCGCCGCACCGGAACGCCCGAACCGGCCGTCCGGGCGACCGTGGACGAGCTGCTGGAACGGCTCGGCCTGGCCGCGCTGGCCGGCGCGAACCCGTACACCCTCTCCGGTGGCGAGGCGCGGCGGCTGAGCGTGGCGACCGCCCTGGCCACCGCGCCCCGCCTGCTGATCTGCGACGAACCCACCTTCGGTCAGGACCGGCGGACCTGGCGGGAGCTGGTCGACCTCTTCGCCGGGCTGCGCGACGCCGGACACGGCATCGTCGCGGTCACCCACGACGCGGACTTCGTCGCCGCCCTGGCCGACCGCACCGTCACCCTGGAGCGCCGCCCGTGATCGACATCCAGCCGGTCGCCGCGCCCGGCGCGCCGCTGGCCCGGCGCAACCCGGTGGCGAAGGTGGCCGCCGCGCTGGTCTTCTCGTTCGTCCTGCTCGCCACCCTGGACCCGGTGGCCCCGGCGCTGGCCATCGCCGTCGAGCTGGCCGTGCTGCCGTTGTTCGGCGTCCGCTACCGGCTGCTGGCCCTGCGGGCCTGGCCGCTGCTGGCCAGCGCCGTCGGCGTGCTGGTCACCCTGGTGCTCTTCGCCGCCGACCGCTCCGGCCGGGTGCTGCTCGACGCCAGCCCGGTCCTGGTCACCTCCGGGGTGCTGGTCACCGCGCTCGGGCTGGTGCTCCGGCTGCTGGCGGTGGCGCTGCCCGGCATCATCGTCTTCGCCACCACCGACGCCACCGACCTGGCCGACGCGCTGATCCAGAACGCGAAGGCGCCGGCCCGGTTCGCCATCGGCGCGCTGGCGGCGTTCCGGCTGGTGCCGCTGCTCGGGCAGGAGTGGCAGATGATCAGCATGGCCCGCCGGGCCCGGGGGGTGGACGCCGGCCGCAACCCGGTGGCCAGGCTGCGGCTCTTCGTCTCCACCGCGTTCGCGCTGCTGGTCGGGGCGATCCGGCGGGGCACCCGGCTGGCCGTCGCGATGGACGCGCGGGGCTTCGACGCCGGTGTCCCGCGAACCGTGGCCCGCCGGCAGCGGTTCGGGCTCGCCGACTGGGCGCTGATCGCCTCGGCGGCCGTGGTTTCCGGGGCGGCGCTGACGGTCAGCGTGCTGCTGGGGACGTTCCGCCCGCTGATCGGCTGACCGCCGGATCCCTGGCACGATCGGAGGCATGCTGATCGCGTTCTCGATCACCCCGCTCGGCGTGGGTGAGTCCGTCGGTGACCTGGTCGCCGACGCCGTCCGGGTGGTCCGCGAGTCCGGGCTGCCGAACCGGACCGACGCCATGTTCACCACCGTCGAAGGCGAGTGGGACGAGGTGATGGCGGTGGTCAAGCGGGCCGTCGACACGGTCGCCGCCCAGGCGCCCCGGGTCAGCCTGGTGCTCAAGGCGGACGTCCGGCCCGGGGTCACCGACGCGATGCACGCCAAGGTCGCCCACGTGGAGGCCCGCCTGGCGCAGGGCTGACCCGGCCGGGAGCCGGGCGCGCGAACGGACGAGGCACGGGCCGGTGCCGGGGGCGGCGTTGCGTGCCCGCCCGTGCACCCACCGTCGACGACCGGACCCGGCGGCTCGTCGGCCGCGATACGGTCGCAGGACGGGCATCGAAGACGAAGGGTGGCGGTACGCATGGCAGAGCAGGCGACGGCGCAGATCGGGGTCACCGGGCTGGCGGTGATGGGCCGCAACCTGGCCCGCAACCTCGCTCGCAACGGGTTCCGGGTCGCGCTGCACAACCGTTCGCCCGAGCGCACCCGCAGTCTGGTGGCCGAGCACGGCGACGAGGGCACCTTCGTGCCGTCGGAGACCATGGCGGACTTCGTCGCCTCGCTGGAGCGTCCCCGTGCGGTGATCGTGATGGTCAAGGCGGGCGGCCCCACCGACGCGGTGATCGACGAGCTGGTCCCGCTGTTGGAGGAGGGGGACATCGTCGTCGACTGCGGCAACGCGCACTTCGCCGACACCCGCCGCCGCGAGGAGGCGCTGCGCGGGCACGGGCTGCACTTCGTCGGCACCGGCGTCTCCGGCGGCGAGGAGGGCGCGCTGCTCGGCCCGAGCATCATGCCCGGCGGGTCGGCCGAGTCCTACCAGAAGCTCGGCCCGATGTTCGAGAAGATCGCCGCGCAGGTGGAGGGCACCCCGTGCTGCCGGCACATCGGCCCCGACGGCGCCGGCCACTTCGTCAAGATGGTCCACAACGGCATCGAGTACGCCGACATGCAGCTCATCGCGGAGGCGTACGACCTGTTGCGGGCAGGCCTGTCGGCGAGCCCGGCGGAGATCGCCGACATCTTCCGGGAGTGGAACGGCGGGGAGCTGGAGTCCTTCCTCATCGAGATCACCGCGGACGTGCTGGCGCACACCGACGCGGCGACCGGCCGCCCGTTCGTGGACGTGGTGCTCGACCAGGCCGAGCAGAAGGGCACCGGTCGCTGGACGGTGCAGAGCGCGCTGGACCTGGGCATCCCGATCACCGGCATCGCCGAGGCGACCTTCGCCCGGTCACTGTCCGGGCACGCCGACCAGCGCGCCGAGGCCCGCCGCGCCTTCGGCGACGCCGGCGAGAAGTGGCAGGTCGACGACCGGGACACCTTCGTCGAGGACGTACGACGCGCGCTGCTGGCCAGCAAGATCGTCGCGTACGCGCAGGGCTTCGACCACATCCGGGCCGGCAGCCGGGAGTACGACTGGGACATCGACCTGGGCGGCACCGCCACCATCTGGCGGGGTGGCTGCATCATCCGGGCCCGTTTCCTGGACCGGATCCGGGAGGCGTACGACGCCGAGCCGGAGCTGACCACGCTGCTGGTGGCGCCGTGGTTCGCCGAACGGGTCTCCGACGGCGTGCCGGGCTGGCGGCGGGTGGTGGCCGACGCGGCCCGGGCCGGAGTGCCGACGCCGGCCTTCTCCTCGTCGCTGGCGTACTTCGACGCGCTGCGCGCCGAGCGGCTGCCGGCCGCTCTGATCCAGGGCCTGCGGGACGACTTCGGCGCGCACACCTACCACCGGGTGGACCGGGAGGGCTCCTTCCACACCCTCTGGGCGGGTGACCGCTCCGAGGTGGAGGCCTGACCGGGGCTCAGCCGAGGGTGGCGTGCATCTCCCAGACCAGGATCTCGGCGGCCTCGGCGGCGGTGACCCGCTGGCCACCGGTCATGGTGATCCGCGCGGCGTCGCCGGTGTCGAGCCGCTCGGAGCCCTCCAGGTCGACCGCGCCGGCGGGGACGTAGACGTGCAGGAACGGCGCGTCGGGCAGTACCACCTCGTCGCCGGGGCCGAGCCGGGCGGCGTGCAGCGTCGCGTACCGGTTGCGGATCCGGATGGCGGCGTCGCCGGCGTGGCGGTCCATGCCGGAGGCGACCGGTACCAGGCCGCCGCGGAGCAGCTCGTCACCGATCTCCAGCTGCTCGTAGCCGGGGTCGATCCCCTCGGTGTCGGGCAGCACCCACATCTGCACGAAGTGGACGGGGTCGGTGTGCGGGGCGGTGTTCTCCAGCCGCCACGAGTCGTTCTTCTCCGAGTGCAGGATGCCGGTGCCGGCGCTCATCCGCTGGGCCAGCCCTGGATAGATCACCCCGGAGTGGCCGGTGGAGTCCTGGTGGACCAGCGAGCCGCGCAGCACCCAGGTGACGATCTCCATGTCCTCGTGGGGGTGGGTCTCGAAGCCGGTGCCGGGGTGCACCACGTCGTCGTTGTTGACCAGCAGCAGCCCGTGGTGGGTGTTGCCCGGGTCGTAGTGCCGGGAGAACGAGAAGGAGTGCTTCGAGTCCAGCCAGGACAGCCGGGTGGCGAATCGGTCGGTGGCCCGGCGGACGTCCACCGCGGGCACCGGGGCGACGGCCGTCACCAGGCCCGCTGCCCGGTCTCGGTGGGCGCCCAGCCCAGCGCCGGTTCGCCGTTGGCCAGTTCGGCGATCTCGCCGGAGCGGACGACCGGGGTGTGTCCCAGCTCGTCGCAGTGCTGCTCGGCGATCTCGGCGCAGATCGCGGCGACCTGCTCGCAGATCGGACTGCCCAGGTCGGCGGCGTTCAACGCCATGATCATTTTGTACCGCAGCTCCACCATCGCGCACCCCCGCGGCCGACCCTACTGTCGGCGTACCCGAGGGGTGGTGGAAACGCGACGGCGCCGCACATCCGGGGGACGTGCGGCGCCGAACCTACCGGCTCAGAAGAACCGGCGACGCTTGGCCTTCTGCGGGCGCAGCATGTTCGCGCCCTGGTTGAGCAGTCGGCTCACGCCGGACGGGCCGCGCTTGGCCTCCAACGTGCTGCTGAGCCGGCGTGCGCCGGCCGCCGCCAGCGGCACGGCGACCGCCATGAGCGCCCACTGGGCGATGCGCTTCTGAATCATGTGGGTTCACCTCCGCGTTTGTCTGCTGCTGAGAAGGTGATACCCAGCCCCGGCCCGGGCTAAGCGTGACCTGGGCCCTGCGGGGCCACCGGGTTCGGCAGCGCGCCGCCGAAGCGCCGGTCGCGCTGCGCGTACAGCTCGCAGGCGTACCAGAGGTGGCGGCGGTCGAAGTCCGGCCAGAGCGTGTCCAGGAAGACCAGTTCGGCGTACGCGGCCTGCCAGAGCAGGAAGTTGGAGATCCGTTCCTCGCCGGAGGGGCGCAGGAAGAGGTCCACCTCCGGGATCTCCGGGTGGTAGAGGTACTTCGCGATGGTCTTCTCGGTGACCTTGTCCGGGTGCAGCCTCCCGGCCGCGACGTCCCGGGCGATGGCCGCGGCGGCGTCGGCGATCTCCGCCTGGCCGCCGTAGTTCACGCAGAACTGGAGGGTCAGCGTGGAGTTGCCGCGGGACATCTCCTCCGCGGTCTGCAACTCGGAGATGACGCTCTTCCACAGTCGCCCGGCCCGCCCCGACCAGACCACCCGCACGCCCAGCTCGACGAGCTGGTCCCGGCGACGCCGGATGACGTCCCGGTTGAAGCCCATCAGGAAGCGGACCTCCTCCGGCGAGCGCCGCCAGTTCTCGGTGGAGAACGCGTACGCCGAGAGATAGGGGATGCCGAGCTCGATCGCGCCCTCGATGGTGTCGAAGAGGGAGTGCTCGCCCGCCTCGTGGCCCTTGGTGCGAGGCAGGCCGCGGTCCTTGGCCCACCGGCCGTTGCCGTCCATCACCACCGCCACGTGCTTCGGCTTCGCCTCGGCGGGCAGCGCCGGCGGCCGGGCGCCCGACGGGTGCGGTGTCGGCGGCACCGGCTCACGCCGGCCGGCCCTCATCGATCGGATCACTCGGTCATCTCCCTGCTCACGTCCACTGCCCCGGCCTCGGCGACCCGGCCCGGCAGCCCGCCGGCGCCGGCCTGGCGGACCGGGCCGGCCGTCGGGGTGGCCCCCCGGTCGACCAGCGGCAGCGAGCGTAGCGCGCGTTCCAGGTGCCACTGCAGGTGCGCCGCGACCAGGCCGCTGCACTCCCGGCGTACGCCGGTCTCGGTGGCGTCGGCGAGCACCCAGTCGCCGCTGGTCAGCGCGGACATCAGGTCGATGGTGGCCGGCGCGGGGTGGGCCGCGCCGGGTGGCCGGCAGTCCGGGCAGACCGCGCCGCCGGCCGGCACGGAGAACGCCCGGTGCCGCCCGGGCGTGCCGCAGACCGCGCACGCGATCAGCGCCGGCGCCCACCCGGCCAGGGCCATCCCGCGCAGCAGGTACGCGTCGAGCACCAGCGTGGTGGCGTGCTCGCCGCGGGCCAGCGACTTCAACGCGCCGAGGGTGAGCTGGAACAGCCGCAGCGACGGCTCCCGCTCGACCGGGGTGAGCCGCTCGGCGGTCTCGGCGATCGCGCTGGCCGCCGTGTAGCGGGGATAGTCGCCGAGGAACCGCTTGCCGTAGAGGTCGATCCCCTCGACCTGGCTGACGCTGTGCAGCGCGCTGCCGGTGTTGCCCTTCGGGTCGCCGGCGAGCTGCACGTCCACGTGCCCGAACGGCTCCAGCCGGGCGCCGAACTTGCTGGTGGTGCGGCGTACCCCACGGGCCACCGCGCGCAGCCGGCCGTGCCGGCGGGTGAGCAGCGTGATGATCCGGTCGGACTCGCCGAGTTTCTGCACGCGCAGCACCACCGCGTCGTCGCGGTAGAGCTGACGGCGGTATCCGGCCATCCGGTCATTCTCCCTCAGGGTACGGAATCAGGGTCCGTTCGGGGTGCGCCGGCGGCGGAACCCGGATGTGCCCCCGGGCCTGGCGGTCGTAGCGTGCTGCCATGTCCTCTCCCCGCACCCGCCACGCGGCCGGCGCCGTCGCCCTGCTGATCCTCCTCGCCGGGTGTGACACCATCGCCTCCCGCCGGCTCGACTTCGACACCACCGAGTCCGCCCGCGTCGACCGGGTCACCGTGCTGCCTGGCGCGGGCGACGTGGTGCTGCACGGCACCGGCCCGGCCGGGCAGGTACGGGTGAAGCGCACCCTGCGCTACCAGGGCGACCAGCCGGGGCAGACCTGGCGGGTCGACGGCGCCGCACTGGTGCTGGACACCGACTGCGGTCCGCGCTGCTCGGTCTCCTACGACGTCACGCTCCCCAAGGGCGTCGAGGTACGCGGCGAGACCGCCTCGGGCAACGTCGAGCTGGCCGGCACCGGCCCGGTTCAGTTCACCGCCCGCTCCGGCGACGTGCGGGTGGCCGGCGCCACCGGAGCGGTCCGGATCGAGGCCAACTCGGGCAACGTCGAGGTGTCCGACGTGACCGGACCGACCCGGCTGCGGGCCAACTCCGGCAACGTCACCGGCACCCGGCTCGCCGGCCCGGTCGACGCCGACGCCGACTCGGGCAACATCACCCTCGACGTGAGCACCCCGGCCGGGGTCCGCGCCCACGCCGCCAGCGGAGACGTGTCGGTGCTGGTGCCGCCGGGCGCCTACCGGGTCCAGGCGCGGGCGGACTCCGGTGACAAGCAGGTCGGGTTCACCGACGACCCGAAGGCCACCGTGCTGCTGGACGTCAGCGCCGACAGCGGCAACGTGACGCTCACCGCCCGCTGAGGTGTCCGACGACGGCGGCCTCGGCGTTGCGCTGGGCGGGCGGCCGGGCCCCCACGAGCACCGGCGCGACCGGTCCGGCCGGCGCGGGGCTGGTCGGCGCGGCCGCGGGGGCGCGCCCGGCCCGACCGCCGGGCACCAGCTCCGGACGGCGTCGGGCCGCGACGTCCTCCACCCAGCCGACCAGCAGGGTGACCACCCCGACCAGGGCGAACACCAGCAGCACCCGGATCGCCAGGCCCACCGGGTCGGTGCGGGACATCCCCACCACGTCGACCAGCGGGGTGAGGGCGATCACGAACGGCATGTGCCAGAGGTAGATGGTCAGCGCACGCCGGTTGACCGCCGTGACCGCCCGGCTGAACAGCGCGTTGCGGTCGACCCAGGCCGCGGCGGCCGGTGCCCGGCCCAGCATCACGAGGATGAACGCGGTGGACCAGAGCGCGTTGCCCAGGTCGATGTCGTTGAGGTCGTAGCCGCGCACGCCCCGGTGGGTGAGGATCCACGCCCCGCCCGCACCGCCCACCAGCAGGACCACCGGCACCAGCACCCGGCTGGCCAGCCGGCGCAGCAGCCCGTCGTGGTGGGCGAAGCCCAGCATCCAGGCGCCGAAGTAGAGCCCGAACTCGCGCAGCACCAGCGGCGCCCCGGGGCGGAGGCCGAACTCGATCGCGGCGAGCAGCGCGTACGGGGCGGCGAGGGTGAGCACCGGCGCTCGGCGGAACAGCCACAGCGCGACCGGCGAGGCCAGCACGAACCAGAGGTAGTCCCGTAGGTACCAGATGACGCTCAGCGCGAGCGCCCCCCAGTGGTTGGCCGGCGGGTCGGCCACCGGGAAAAGCCACAGCAGCACCCGACTGGTGAACGGCAGGCCGGTGAGCAGCATCGCCGGCACGAAGACGGCCGCGACCACCCAGAGCGACGGCAGCAGGCGGCGCAGCCGGCGCCCCACCGCGCGTACGCCGGACCGGTCCAGCGACGCCGCCATCAGCGACCCGGCCAGCGCGAACATGACCGACATGGCCGGGAAGACCAGGGTCAGCACGGCGTAGCCGGTCACGTGGTAGACGACCACTCGGATGATCGCCAGGAAGCGCAGCAGGTCCAAGTATCGGTTTCGCATCGGCCTGGATCTGTCTCCGGGGCAGGGGGCGAGGCGTTCCCTACCCTCCGGCGCGGCGACGACAAACGGCCAACCGAGCCGCCGCACAGTGAACCATCCCATATGCCAGATCGGCCGGATCGTCGGTCGGAGCGCCACGGCGGGCAACCAGCCGGGGAGGCCGTTCCGGCGCCTACAGACTTGAGAGCGTCAACGACTCAGCGGAGCCGGGGGCCCAGGGATCGGCGGCGAGCACCAAGCGTGGGGGTGGGACGCGGGACCAGGGCGCGACGACGCAGGCAGGGCCAGGGACGCAACGATGCGGCGGGACGGCCCTGAGCGCGGCAGACAAGCACCGACCTGCCGCAACTCGCGCCGGTCCAGGCCGCGCCGGCCGTGACCGGCGCGGCCCGGTCCGCGCCGGTCAGAAGCCGAGCTTGCGCAGCTGCTTCGGGTCGCGCTGCCAGTCCTTGGCCACCCGGACGTGCAGGTCCAGGTAGACCCGGCTGCCCAGCAGCTCCTCGATCTGCTTGCGGGCGGTCGTGCCCACGTGCTTGAGCCGGCTCGCCTTGTGACCGAGCACGATCGCCTTCTGGCTGGGCCGCTCGACGTACACGTCAGCGTAGATCTTGATGATCTGGCCCTCGGGGATCATCTCCTCGACCACCACCGCGATGGAGTGCGGCAGCTCGTCCCGGACCCCCTCCAGGGCGGCCTCCCGGATCAGCTCGGCGACCAGCACCTGCTCGGGGTCGTCGGTGAGCATGTCGTCCGGATAGAGCTGCGGCGACGGCGGCAGGTAACCGGTCATCACCTCGACCAGGGTCTCCACCTGGTGGCCGGAGACCGCGCTCACCGGCACCACGTCCGCGAACTCGCCCAGCTCGCTGACCGCCAGCAACTGCTCGGCCAGCCGCTTCTTGTCCACCAGGTCGGTCTTGGTCACCACCGCGATGACGGTCGCCTTCAGCTCCGCCAGCTCGCCGGTGATGAACCGGTCGCCGCGGCCGATCGGCTCGTCGGCCGGGATGCAGAGCCCGATCACGTCGACCTCGCTCCAGGTGGAGCGGACCAGGTCGTTCAGCCGCTCGCCGAGCAGCGTACGGGGGCGGTGCAGTCCGGGGGTGTCGACCAGCACCAGCTGCGACTCGGGACGGTGCAGCACCGCCCGGATCACGTGCCGGGTGGTCTGCGGCTTGTTCGAGGTGATGGCGATCTTCTGCCCGACGATGGCGTTGGTCAACGTCGACTTGCCGGCGTTCGGCCGACCGACGAAACAGGCGAAACCCGCCCGGTACGGGCGTTCCTGGGGCTGAGCTGCGCCGGTCACTCGACCACCGTGCCGAGGACCGTGCCGTCCGGCGCCGCCACGTGGATCGGCGCGTCGGCGGCCAGGTCACGGACCGCCGCGTGCCCCGCCCCGTCCAGCGTCGAAGCCTCGGTGACCACCACGGCCGCCTCCAGCCGGCTCGCCCCGGCGGCGACCGCCGAGGCCACGGCGAGCTGCAACGCGGTCAGCGTCAGCGACGGCAGCGAGACGCTGGCCGCCGCGTACGTCCGGCCGTCCTGGTCACGGACGGCCGCGCCCTCCACGGCGGCCACCCGGCCGCGCGCACCCCGGGCCAGGACGACCAGCTTGCCGTCCTCGGCGCTCAGCTCGGCCGGGTCGGACGGGGTGGGCCGGGCGGCAGGTACGGCAGCGGACTCAGGCATCGGCGGGCAGCCTCTCCTCGGATCGGTTCGGGTGGTTGCGGGACTCGGCGTGCTCGCCGCGCCCCGGGGCGTCCTGCCCCTCGGTCGACTCGGCCCGGCTGACCAGCACCGAGTCGATCCGGTTGCGCCGGCCGGTGGTGCCCTCGGCGATCAGCCGGAGCCCCGCCACCTCGGCCTCGGCCCCGGGGATCGGGACCCGACCGAGCGACTGGGCCAGCAGGCCACCGACCGTCTCCACCTCGTCGGTGGGCAGCTCGGTGTCGAACAGCTCGCCGAGGTTCTCCACCGGCAGGCGCGCGGTGACCCGGACGGAGCCGTCGGGCAGGTGCTCCACCGGCGGGCGTTCGACATCGTACTCGTCGGTGATCTCCCCGACGATCTCCTCCAGGATGTCCTCGATGGTGACCAGGCCACCGGTGCCGCCGTACTCGTCGACGACGATCACCAGGTGGTTGCGGGCGGCCTGCATCTCCGACAGCAGGTCGTCGACCGGCTTCGACTCGGGCACGAAGGTCGCCGGACGCATCAGCTCCGACACCGGCGTCTGGTGGGCGCGCGGATCGCCGCCCCGGGTACGCCGGATCAGGTCCTTGAGATAGAGCACGCCCAGCACGTCGTCGACGCTCTCGCCGATCACCGGGATCCGGGAGAACCCGGAGCGCAGGAAGAGCGCCAACGCCTGGGAGAGGGTCTTGCCCTCCTCTATCCACACCATCTCGGTACGCGGCACCATCACCTCACGGGCGATGGTGTCGCCCAGCGCGAAGACCGAGTGGATCATCTGCCGCTCGCCGTGCTCGACCACGCCGCGCTGCTCGGCCAGGTCGACCAGCTCCCGCAGCTCGATCTGGCTGGCGAACGGCCCCTCCCGGAACCCCTTGCCCGGGGTGACCGCGTTGCCGATCAGGATCAACAGCGAGGCCAGCGGGTTGAGTGCCCGGCCCAGCCAGCGCACCAGCGGCGCCACCGCCCGGCCCACCGCGTACGCGTGCTGCCGGCCGATGGTGCGCGGCGCCACACCGACCACGACGAAGCTGACCACGGTCATCGCGCCGGCGGTGACCAGCGCGGCCCGCCAGCCGGCGCCGAAGCTGTCCACCGCGACCAGCGCGACCAGCGTGGTCGCGGTCAGCTCGGCCAGCAGCCGCAACAGCAGCAGCAGGTTGAGGTGGCGGACCACGTCACCGGCGACCACCTGGAGGGCGCGCGCGCCGCGCGCGCCGTCCCGGGTCAGCTCGGCGGCCCGGGCCGGGGAGACCGCGGCCAGCGCCGCCTCGGTCATCGCGAGCAGGCCGGCGAGGACCACCAGGCCGGCCGCGAAGAAGATCAGTTGCAGGTCGGGAAGGCCGGCGGCCGCGCCGGCCGCGAGTGTCGGGGAGGACATCACCGGGACCGGGTCGACCGCCAACTGGCCAGCAGTTTGGCCTGGAGCCCGAACATCTCGCGCTCCTCCTCCGGCTCGGCGTGGTCGTAGCCGAGCAGGTGCAGCACCCCGTGCACGGTGAGCAGGTGCAGCTCGTCCGCGGCGGAGTGACCGGCGGTGGCCGCCTGCCTGGCCGCCACCTCCGGGCAGAGCACGATGTCGCCGAGCAGGGCCGGCTCGCCACCGGCGGAGGCGGCCTCACCCGGCCCGTGGTCGACGCTGCCCTCGTCCATGGGGAAGGCGAGCACGTCGGTCGGGCCGTCACCACCCATCCAGCGGTGGTTCAGCTCGGTCATGTAGCCGACGTCGACCAGCAGCACGGAGAGCTCGGCGAGGGGGTTGACCCCCATCTCGTCGAGCGCGTGCCGGGCCACGGCGAGCACGGCGTCGGTGTCGACCTCGACACCGGACTCGTTGGCGATCTCGATGGACAACTGTCTTCCTCTGGTGGAATTAACGGCGCCGGCCGGCCCGGCCGCCCTGGGCGGTCCGCCCGGGCACGGCGTGCACGCCCTGCGCCTGCTGGTTCTCCCGCTCGTCCCAGCGGGCGTACGCGTCGACGATCTCGCCGACCAGCCGGTGGCGGACCACGTCCGAGCTGGAGAGCTGGGCGAAGTGCACGTCCTCGACGTTGCCCAGGATCTCCCGAACGACCCGCAGGCCGCTGCTGGTCCCGCCGGGAAGGTCCACCTGGGTGACGTCACCGGTCACCACGATCTTGGAACCGAAGCCCAGCCGGGTGAGGAACATCTTCATCTGCTCGGGCGTGGTGTTCTGCGCCTCGTCCAGAATGATGAACGCGTCGTTCAGGGTCCTGCCCCGCATGTACGCCAGCGGCGCCACCTCGATGGTGCCGGCGGCCATCAGCTTGGGGATGGTCTCCGGGTCGAGCATGTCGTGCAGCGCGTCGTAGAGCGGCCGCAGGTAGGGGTCGATCTTCTCGTTGAGGGTGCCCGGCAGGAAGCCCAGCCGCTCCCCCGCCTCGACCGCCGGCCGGGTCAGGATGATCCGGTTGACCTGCTTGGCCTGGAGCGCCTGGACGGCCTTCGCCATGGCCAGGTAGGTCTTGCCGGTGCCGGCGGGGCCGATGCCGAAGACGATGGTGTTCGCGTCGATCGAGTCGACGTACTTCTTCTGCCCGAGGGTCTTGGGACGGATGGTGCGCCCGCGCCGGGAGAGGATGTTGAGCGTCAGGACCTCGGCGGGCCGCTCGGCGGTGCCCTGTTCGAGCATGCCGACGGTGCGCCGCACCGCGTCAGTGGTCAGGGTCTCGCCTTTCTCGATGAGTTCGATCAGCTCACTGAAGAGCCGCTCGGCGAGGGCGTTGTCCGCGGGCGCACCGGTGATGGTGATCTCGTTGCCGCGGACGTGGACGTCACTGACGACCGAGCGTTCGACGAGTCGCAGGATCTCGTCACCCGCGCCGAGGAGGTTGACCATGATCTTCGGGTCGGGGACCGTGATCCTGGTCTGCACGCGGGGCGGGCCGGGAGGTGGGGTGCCGGTCATAGTTCGGGCCCGTCGGGCCCTGCGCCACCTGCTCTCGATCTCGGTGCCGGGCCCAGCTGGCGCGGCGGACGGACGTTGCTCCCATCGTATCGGGTCAACACCGGACGCACCTTCTCCAATTCCCCCGCCCGCGGGTCAGCCACCGGCACGGAAGTCGTACCCGTCGAAGGTCTCCTGGGCCCGGGTGAACCGGTAGGTCGCCCAGTGCATCCGGACCACCACGCCCCGCTCGTCGCGGGTGAGCCGGAGCAGCTCGCCGACCTCGCGCCCGGAGACGGTGCGGAACACGTCGGGCCGCTCCGGCAGCGGGGCAAAGACCGCCGGCGGCTTGCCGACCGGGTCGTCCGCGCCGCGGGCCCGCAGGGTGCCGTCGTGCCAGGAGAAGACGTACTCGAAACCCTCGCCCCACCAGCGGCCCAGCATGCCGCGCAGCTGCTCCGGCGCGGGCGGACCCGGCCGCCAGGGGGTGATCTCCGCCGGGTCGTGCTCGGCCGCCGCGGCGAGCAGCCGGTGCGGCAGGTCGAAGATCTCCGCGGCGGTGCCGGAGGAGGCGAGCACCGCGGCGCCCATCGCCCCGGCCGTGCCGTCGCCGCCCCGCCGGCCGTAGACGGCGGCCAGGAAGCCCGGCATCGCCCCGTCGTGGCCGACGTGGGTCACCCGGGCGCCCTGCGGCACCAGGATCAACCCGAGGCCGAAGCCGGTGCCCCAGGCCGTCTCGTCGGTCACCGTGAGCGGCCAGCGCATCTCGTCGACGGTGGCCGGGGCCAGCACCGCGCCGGCCGGGTCCAGCCCCGCCGGGTCGGCCAGGAACGCCGCCCACCGGGCCATGTCCGGGGCGGTGCTCCAGAGCTGCGCGGCGGGCCCGACCGCGCCGAAGTCGGTGGGTGGCTCCGGGTGGGCCTCGTCGGAGTACGCGTCGACCAGGAACCCGGTCGCGGCCCGCTCCCCCGGCCGGGCGGCGGTGCCGGTGAGCCCGAGCGGGCGGAGCACCCGGTCGGTCAGCACCTCCGCCCAGGTCCCGCCGCGCAGCCGGCCGACCAGCGCCCCGAGCAGCGCCATGCCCAGGTTGGAGTAGTGGTAGCGGCGGGCCGGCGGCAGCACCCGCTCCACCCGGGCCAGGTCGGCGAGGAGCTGGTCGGCGTCCGGGGCGCGCAGGCTGTCCCAGACGTCGCCGTGCGGCTCGCGCTGCAGGCCGGAGGTGTGCGACAACAGCCGGCGCACCGGCAGCTCGCCGTGCCCGGGCAGGTCCAGGTGCCGGCCGATCGGGTCGTCCAGGTCGAGCAGCCCGTCGTCGCGGCACTGGAGCACGAGCACCGCCGTGAAGGTCTTGGTGACCGAGCCGATCCGGAACACGGTGTCGGCGTCCAGCGGGGTGCCGTTGCCGGTGTCGCCCACCGCGCAGCTCCAGAGCGGGCGGTCGGCCCGGTGCAGGGCCGCCGCGAGGGCGGGCACCCGGGCGTCGGCCTGGACCCGGTGCACCATCCGGTCCAGTCGTTCGTTCACCTCGATCACGACTGCAGTGTAAGGAGGGCCCCCTTGTTGACACACGCCCGTTAATAGGGGGCCCCTGCTATACCGGAGGCGTTAAGAAGGGGCCCCTGCTTACGCCTCAGCGGCAGACCATCGGTCCCAGCGGGGCGCCACCGAGCAGGTGGGCGTGGACGTGGAAGACCTCCTGGCCGCCGTGCGCCCCGGTGTTGAACATCAGCCGGAAGCCGTCGGCGTCCAGCCCCTCCTCCTCGGCGACCATCGCGGCGGTGGCCAGCAGCTCACCGGCCAGCCCCGGGTCGTCCAGGGCGAGCGTCGCCACGTCGGCGTAGTGCTCCTTGGGGATCACCAGCAGGTGGACGGGCGCCTTCGGGTCGACGTCCCGGAAGGCGAGGGTGCGGTCGGTCTCCCGCACGACGGTGGCCGGGATCTCCCCGGCGACGATCCGGCAGAACAGGCAGTCGGTTCCCATCCGGGCAGTGTAAGGAAGGGCCCCCTTTTAACGCCTGGTGTATAGGAAGGGCCCCCTGTTAACACCAGTGACGCCTCCGGCAGGATGGCGGCCATGGCGGGACGGGCGGTACTGGTGACGGGGGCCTCGCGCGGCATCGGCGCGGCAGTGGCGCGGGCGTTCGCGGCGGGCGGGGACCGGGTGGCGATCCACCACCGGGACTCGGCGGAGCTGGCCGAGAAGCTGCGGGCCGAACTGCCCGGCGAGGGGCACGTCGTGGTCCGCGCCGACCTGGCCGACGCCGACGGCGTACGGGCCATGGTGGACGCGGCGGCGCAGGCGCTGGGCGGACTGGACGTGCTGGTCAACAACGCCGGCGTGTACGGCCCGCGGGAACTGCCGCACCCGGTCTTCGGCAACACCTACGAGCAGTGGCGGGAGCAGTGGCGGCTGGTCGTGGAGACCAACCTGACCGGCGCCGCGAACGTCACCTGGTGCGCCGCCCAGCACATGCGGGAGCGGGGCGGCCGGATCGTCAACGTGTCGTCCCGGGGCGCCTTCCGGGGCGAGCCGGAGCAGCCCGCGTACGGGGCGAGCAAGGCCGGCCTGAACGCGCTCGGCCAGTCGCTGGCGCTGGCGCTGGCGCCGTACGGGATCGCGGTGGCGACCGTCGCGCCCGGCTTCGTCGAGACGGACATGACCACGACCCACCTGGCCGGTGAGCGGGGCGCCGCGATCCGGGCGCAGTCGCCGTTCAACCGGGTGGCCCGCCCGGACGAGATCGCCGCGGCCGTGCACTGGCTGGCCAGCCCGCAGGCGGAGTGGGCGTCCGGGACCATCGTGGACCTCAACGGCGCCTCCTACCTGCGCAGCTGAACGCTCGGCGAACTGTCAGGGCCGTCGCCGGGAGGGACGCCCGATCGGGGGTAAGGGTCACCGGCATGACGGAGACCGCGCCGCTGGACCTCACCGCCGACTACCGGGTCGACGACGGGCACGACGACGACCCGGTGCTGTTGCGCCCCGACGGCAGCCCGGTCGACACCTGGCGCGAGGACTACCCGTACGACCGCCGGCTGACCCGGGAGGAGTACGACCAGACCAAGCGGCTGCTCCAGATCGAGCTGCTCAAGCTTCAGGACTGGGTGAAGGAGTCCGGCGAGCGGCTGGTGATCATCTTCGAGGGGCGGGACGCGGCCGGCAAGGGCGGCACGATCAAGCGCTTCATGGAGCACCTGAACCCGCGCGGCGCGAAGGTCGTCGCCCTGGTCAAGCCGAACGAGCGGGAGTCGACCCAGTGGTACTTCCAGCGGTGGCTGGCGCACCTGCCGGCGGCCGGTGAGATCGTGCTCTTCGACCGGTCCTGGTACAACCGGGCCGGCGTGGAGCGGGTGATGGGCTTCTGCTCGCGTACCGAATATCTGGAGTTCCTGCGGCAGGCCCCGGACCTGGAGCGGATGCTGGTCCGCTCCGGTGTCCGGCTGGTCAAGTTCTGGTTCTCGGTGTCCCGCAACGAGCAGCGCACCCGGTTCGCCGTCCGGCAGGTCGACCCGGTACGCCAGTGGAAGCTCTCCCCGATGGACCTGGCCTCGCTGGACCGGTGGGACGACTACACCGAGGCGAAGGAGGCGATGTTCTTCTGGACCGACACGGCCGACGCGCCGTGGACGGTGGTGAAGAGCAACGACAAGAAGCGGGCCCGGCTGGAGGCGATGCGGCACGTGCTGCACCGCTTCCCGTACGCCGGCAAGGACCCGGAGGTGGTCGGCGCCCCGGACCCGCTGATCGTCGGCCCCGCCGGCCTGGACCTGGACCCCGAGGAGCGACCCGTCCCCGTCTTCCCCCGCCCCTGAGGCCGGGTGGGCAGGTCACCAGCGGCGCAGGCGGGTGGCCAGCACGCTGAGGGCGGCGACGCCGGCGGTGGAGGTGCGCAGCACCGACGGGCCGAGCCGGACGGGCCGGGCGCCGGCCTCGCGGAAGGCCGAGAGTTCGGCCGGCGCGATGCCGCCCTCCGGGCCGACCACCAGCGTGATCTCCCCGGCGTCGGGCAGCTCGACGGCGGTCAGCCGCTCCTCGGCCTCCTCGTGCAGCACGAACGCCGCGGCGGACCCGGCCAGCCGGCGTACCACCGTGGTGGTGGACTCGTCGGGCGTCCCGGCCACCACCGGCAGCCACGCCCGGCGGGCCTGCTTGGCAGCCTCCCGGGCGGTCGCGGCCCACTTGTCCCGGGCCCGTACGCCCCGCTCGCCGCGCCACTGCACCACCGAGCGGGACGCCGCCCAGGGCACGATCTCGTCCACCCCGACCTCGGTCATCGCCTGCACGGCCAGCTCGCCCCGGTCCCCCTTGGCGATGCCCTGCACCACCACGACCCGGGGGACGGACGCGTCGACGTACCCCCGGGAGGTGACCCGCAGGTCGAGGGCGCCCCGGCCGACGGCGGTGACCTCGGCGGCGGCCGTGCCGCCCCGCCCGTCGGCGAGCAGCAGCTCCTCGCCGACCCGCAGTCGCGCGACGGTGGCCGCGTGGTGCCCCTCCGGGCCGTCCAGGGTCAGCGTGTCGGCGGTGGGCAGCGCCTCGACCAGGAACAGCGGCGCCGACACCTCAGGCGTGCCCGTTGAAGGCGTCGCGCATCCGGGAGAAGAAGCCGCCCTGCTTGGTCAGCTCGGCGACCTCCTCGCCGCGGGTCTTGGCGAAGTCGCGGAGCATCTTCTCCTGGTCGGCGTCGAGCTTGGTGGGGGTGCGCACGTCCAGGTGGACGTAGAGGTCACCCCGGCCGGTGCCGCGCAGGTGCGGCACGCCCCGCGCGCGCAGCCGCAGCGTGCTGCCCGGCTGGGTGCCGGGCTTGACGTCGACCGGCTCCTCGCTGTCCAGGGTCTTGATGGTCAGCCGGGTGCCGAGCGCCGCGGCCGTCATCGGCACGGTCACCCGGCAGTGCAGGTCGTCGCCCTTGCGGGAGTAGACGTCGTGCGGGCGCTCGTGGATCTCGACGTAGAGGTCACCGGCGGTGCCGCCGCCCGGGCCCACCTCGCCCTGCTGGGCCAGCCGGATCCGCATGCCGTCCTCGACCCCGGCCGGGATCTTGACGGTCAGCGACCGGCGGGTCCGGACCCGGCCGTCCCCGGCGCAGGTCGGGCAGGGGTGCGGGATGGTGGTGCCGTAGCCCTGGCAGACGGTGCACGGGCGGGCCGAGACCACCTGGCCGAGGAAGGTGCGCTGCACCGACTGGACCTCGCCCCGGCCGCCGCACGCCTCGCAGGTGGCCAGGTGCGTGCCGGCCGCCGTGCCGGCGCCGGAGCAGGTGGTGCAGAGCACCGCCGTGTCGACGGTGATCGGCGCCTCGACGCCGAACGCCGTCTCGTGCAGGTCCAGCTCCAGCCGCAGGATCGCGTCGGCCCCCGGCCGGGTACGCGGACGCGGCCCCCGGGCGCCGCCGGCGGCGCCGCCGAAGAAGGCGTCCATGATGTCCTGGAAGCCGACGAACGGGCCGGCTCCGCCCGGGCCACCCGGACCGCCGGCGCCCCCGCCGCCCGGGGCGAGCGGGTCGCCACCGAGGTCGACGATCTGCCGTTTCCGGTCGTCCGAGAGGACCTCGTACGCGGCGTTGATGTCCTTGAACTTCTCCTGTGCCTCCGGGTCCGGATTGACGTCCGGGTGGAACTGCCGCGCCAGCTTGCGGTAGGCGCGCTTGATCTCGTCGTCGGAGGCTTCCCGGCTCACGCCGAGAATGCCGTAGTAGTCCCTGGCCACTGGGTTCGGTGTCCTCATGTTCGTGTCGCGTTGCGCGGTCGTCGGCCGGAGCCGCCCACCGGCCCGGCGTCGGTGATCAGTTCTGGGCCAGCAGCTCGCCCACGTAGCGTGCCACGGCCCTCACCGTGGCGATGGTGCCGGGGTAGTCCATCCGGGTCGGCCCCAACACGCCGAGCCCGCCGAGCGCGGTCGCCCCCGGGCCGTATCCGGTGCTGACCACCGAGGCGGCCCGCAGGTTGTCGATCTCGTTCTCGTCGCCGATCAGCACCCGGGTGGTGGTCGACTCGGCCTCGCCGATGAGCTTGAGCATCACCACCTCCTCCTCCAGCGCCTCGAGGATGGGTCGCAGCGAGCCCTGGAAGTCGAGCAGGCCGCCCCGGGTGAGGTTGGCGGTGCCGGCCAGCGCGATGCGCTCCTCGTGCCGTTCGACGAGGGTCTCCAGCAGCACCGTGGAGAGGGTGGTCATGGCGCCGCGCAGCTGCGGGGTGGCCTCGTCGACCAGCGCCTGCACCAGCGGCGGGGTGTCGGTCAGCGGGCTGCCGACCAGCTTCTCGTTTACCAGCCGGCGCAGGTCGGTGACGTCCTCGGCGGGGATCGGGCCAGGCAGCTCGACCAATCGCTGCTCGACCCGGCCGGTGTCGGCGATCATGACCACCATCAGCCGGGTGGTGGAGATCGGCACCAGCTCCAGGTGGCGCACCTTGGAGCGGGCCAGCGACGGGTACTGCACCACGGCCACCTGGCGGGTGAGCTGGGCCAGCAGCCGGACCGTGCGGTGCACCACGTCGTCCAGGTCGACCGCGCCGACCAGGAACCGCTCGATGGCCCGGCGTTCGGCCGGGCTGAGCGGCTTGACCCGGGAGAGCCGGTCGACGAAGAGCCGGTAGCCGCGGTCGGTGGGCACCCGGCCGGCGCTGGTGTGCGGCTGCCGGATGTAGCCCTCCTCCTCCAGCACCGCCATGTCGTTGCGCACGGTGGCCGGCGAGACGCCCAGTTGGTGCCGCTCGACCAGCGCCTTGCTGCCGACCGGCTCCTGCGTGGCGACGTAGTCCTCGACGATCGCGCGCAGCACGGCGAGCTTGCGGTCGTCGAGACCCATCTCCCCACCTCCTCGCGCGCCCGCCCGGGGCCTGCGGCGCGACCGGGGCGAGCATCCTGGCACTCGACTGTAGCGAGTGCCAGTCTACGTCGGCACCCCCGCCGACGCGATGATCACGACGGGCCGGCGTCCGCCCGCCGCGGGTCGACGGCTGGCCGATCGGCGCGCCGACGCCGACCAGTGTCCCCTGGTGCCCCCTTGTCGACAGCACCTACCGTGACGTCCATGACTGAGCCACCTCGCCCACCGGGATCGGGGGAACCCGGCCCGTACCAGCCGGAACCGATCCCGCCCTCGGCCCCGTTCGGCCCGCCGGCCGGCGACGAGCCCACCGCACCGCTGTCCGGGGCCCCCGGGCAGCCCACGGCCGGCGGCTATCCCCCGCCCGCCGGTGGCTACCCGCCGCCGGGCGGTCACCCCCCGCCGGGCGTCGGCTATCCGACCGGTGGGGCGTACGGGCCGCCGACCGGCTACGCCAACGCCGAGGACAAGACCTGGGCGCTGGTCGCCCACTGGGGCGGCGCCGCCGCGACCTTCTTCACCGCCTGGCTGGGTTTCCTACCGCCGCTGATCGCCATGATGGGCCGTGGGGCGCAGTCCCCGACCGTCCGGGCGCACGCCGTGGAGGCGCTCAACTTCCAGCTCACCTGGCTGGGCGCGTCGGTCGCCCTGTCGATCGTGCTGTGCTGCGGCACGGTGGTCACCCTCGGCCTGGGCAGCGTGCTGTTCTTCCTGCTCGGCGGCCCCTGGCTGGTCGGGGTGATCTTCGGCGTGATCGCCGGGATCAAGGCCGGGGAGGGGCAGCTCTACCGCTACCCGATGTCGATCCGCCTGGTGAAGTGAGTCGACGGCGGGCGCCCCGGCGGTGACCGGGGCCCCGCCGGCTCAGGGCAGCAGGTCGCGGACCACCGCGTCGGCCAGCAGCCGGCCGCGCAGGGTGAGCACGGCCTGCCCGCCGGCGTACCGGTCGGCGTCCAGCAGGCCGGCCGCCCGGGCCCGTTCGGCGCCGGCCCGGCCCGCGTCGTCCAGCGCGGCAAGCGGCAGGCCGGAGGCCAACCGCAGGCGCAGCATCACGTCCTCCATGTGCGCCTCGTCCGGGGTCAGCACCTCGCGGGCCAGGCCGGGCGACTCGCCGGCGGCGAGCCGCTTCGCGTACGCGGTGGGGTGCTTGACGTTCCACCAGCGCACCCCGCCGACGTGGCTGTGCGCCCCCGGGCCGAGGCCCCACCAGTGCGCCCCGGTCCAGTAGAGCAGGTTGTGCCGGCACCGGGCCGCCTCCGAGCGGGCCCAGTTGGAGACCTCGTACCAGGAGAAACCGGCCGCGTGCAGCGCCGCCTCCGCGGCCAGGTAACGGTCCGCCGCCACGTCGTCCGAGGGGTACGGCAGCTCGCCACGGCGCATCCGGGCGGCCAGCCGGGTCCCGTCCTCCACGATCAGGGCGTACGCGCTGACGTGGTCCACCCCGGCCGCGACCACCTGGTCCAGGGAGGTGGCGAAGTCGTCGGCGCTCTCCCCCGGCGTGCCGTAAATCAGGTCCAGGTTCACGTGGTCGAAGCCGGCGTCCCGGGCCTCCAGGGCGGCGGCGGTGGCCCGGCCGGCGCTGTGCCTGCGGTCGAGGATCGCCAGCACACCGGGGGCGGCGGACTGCATGCCCAGCGAGATCCGGGTGTAGCCGGCCGCCCGCAGGGTCTTCAGCGACTCACGCGTGACCGACTCGGGGTTGGCCTCGGTGGTCACCTCGGCGTCGGCGGCCAGCCCCCAGGTGCGGTCGATGCCGTCGAGGATCCGGGCCAGGTCGTCGGCGGGGAGCAGGGTCGGCGTGCCGCCGCCGACGAAGACGGTGTCCACCCGCGGCGGCGGGGTGTCGCCCAGCACCCGGGCGGCCAGCGCCAGCTCGGCGAGCACGGTGTCGGCGTACGACTCGCGGTCGGCGCCACCGCCCAGCTCCGCCGAGGTGTACGTGTTGAAGTCGCAGTAGCCGCAGCGACTGGCGCAGAAGGGCACGTGGACGTAGACGCCGAAACCACGCGCGCCGACGGCACGGGTGGCGGTGGCGGGCAGCGACCCGTCCACGGGGACGGATTCGCCTTCTGGAAGAGCGCCGGGCATGGCCACTAGTGTGCCCGGCATGACCTCCTCCGACGCGCTCGTGCGGGTCTCCACGGCCCGCGGGGTGACCACCCTCACCCTGGACAGCCCGCACAACCGCAACGCGCTCTCCACCCCGCTGATGACCCAGCTGCTGGACGGGCTGACCGCCGCGGTGGCCGACGACACGGTCCGGGTGATCGTGCTGGACCACACCGGGCCGGTCTTCTGCTCCGGCGCGGACCTCAGGGAGACCGCCGCCGCGTACGCCTCGGGCACCGTCCCGGCCGGGAAGCTGGGCGACGTGCTCGCCGCGGTCCGGGAGTGCCCGAAGCCGGTGCTGGCCCGGGTGGCCGGCCCGGCGCGGGCCGGCGGGCTGGGCCTGATCGCGGCGGCCGACCTGGCGGTCTGCGCGCAGGAGGCCACCTTCGCCTTCACCGAGGTCCGGATCGGGGTGATCCCGGCGGTCATCTCCGCCACCGTGCTGCCCCGGCTGCACCCGCGCGCCGCCGCCGAGCTCTATCTGACCGGGGACACCTTCGACGGCCGGCGGGCCGCCGAGGTCGGCCTGGTCACCGCCGCCGTGCCGGCCGCCGAACTGGACGAGGCGGTGGCGCGGTACTGCGCGTCGCTGGTCCGGGGCGCCCCGAGGGCGCTGGCCGGGGCGAAGGAGCTGCTGCGCCGGCCGGCCGCCACCGACCTGCGGGCCGAGATCGCCGACCTGGCCGCCCGCTCCACCGGCTACTTCCTGTCCGAGGAGGGCATGGAGGGGGTGCTGGCCTTCCGGGAGAAGCGCCCCGCGGCCTGGGTGCCCGCCGAGTGAGTTTCTCCGCCGTCGGCCGGGGGAACTCCCCAGCCCGACGGCGCGGACACACAGTGCGACCGGTCGGTCACGGCGAGCGGCTCGGCCGGTCGGACGACCCGAACGGTGGTTTTGGAGACGTACTCTTGTCGAACTGGTGAACGGGAGGTGCGGGTGCGAACTCGGGCAATCGTGGCGGCCGGCGTGGCTCTGGTCGTCGTCGCCGTCGTCGGGGTCTGGGTCGTCGCCCGTCACGTGGTCGACAACCTGCGCCTTCCCGTCGCGGACCGGTCGTGCACCGTACAGGCCGACGGTCGGGTCGTGCTGGACGGCGACCAGATGGCCAACGCGGCGACGATCGCGGCGATCGGCACCCAGCAGCGGCTGCCCGAGCGGGCGGTGGTGGTCGCGCTGGCCGCCGCGTACCAGGAGTCCGGGCTGCGCAACCTCGCCGGCGGCGACCGGGACTCGGTCGGCCTGTTCCAGCAGCGACCCAGCCAGGGCTGGGGCACCCCGACGCAGATCCGCGACCCGAGGTACGCCGCCAAGCGGTTCTACACGGCGCTGGGCAGGGTGCGCGGCTGGGAGCGGATGCGGGTCACCGACGCCGCGCAGGCGGTGCAGCGCTCGGCCTTCCCCGAGGCGTACGAGAAGTGGTCCGACGAGTCGCAGGTGCTGACCCGGGCCCTGCTCGGCGAGGCGACCGGCGCGGTGGCCTGCGCGGTCGGGCCGTACCCGACGATGCGCGGCCAGGCCGCGGCCGTGGCGCTGACCCAGGGGCTCACCCTGGACTGGGGGCTCGGCCTGGGCAGCTCCGCCGCCGCCACCGACCTGACCGGCCTCGCCGTCCCCGCCCCCGACCTGCGTGACGGCTGGCGGTACGCGCACTGGCTGGTCTCGCACGCCCACGACCACGGGGTGAAGCGGGTGCGCTTCGGCGACCTGGAGTGGACCGCGACCGCCGGCAAGTGGAACAAGATCACCGACGACCGGCCGGACGACGCGCGGGTGCTCGCCGAGGTCTTCGCCGACGCCTGACCCGACCGCGGCGCGGTGACGTCAGGGGCGGGTGCCGGCGAGCCGGCGGCGGACCTTGTCCAGCAGCGGTGCGGGCAGCTCGGTCACCTCGGCGAGCCGGGGCAGCAGTTCCGGCTCCAGGCTCGTCGCCCGGAACACCTCGCCGATGGTGACGCTGTGCGCCGGCCGCTCCACCACCTCGACCGGGTCACCGGGGCCGACCTCGCCCTCCCGGAGCACCCGCAGGTACGCCCCCGGCAGGGCCCGCACGGTGAACCGCTTGATCAGGTCCGGCACCCCCCAGAAGCCGGCGAAGGTCGTGCACGGGGTACGCGGCTTGGTCACCTGGAGCAGCGCCGTGCCGACCGCCCACTGCTCGCCGATCACCGCGCCGGTGACGTCCACCGCGTACGTGGTGAGGTTCTCGCCGAACGCGCCGGCCGGGACCGCCCGGCCCAGCTCGGCCGCCCACCAGCCGGCGTCCTCCTCGGCGTAGACGTAGACCGCCTGGTCGGCGCCGCCGTGGTGGGCCCGCTCGGCGATGAAGTCGCCGACCAGCCCGTCGAGGCGGACCATCACCGGCCCGTCGACCGGCCGCTTGTCGATGCCGCTGCGACCGCTGGCGTCGCCCGCCCACTCCGCCTCGGTCACCGTGCCGAGGTTCACCGCTGCCACCCTGCCCGTCATGCCGGTGAGCCTAGTGCGGCGGGTCAGCGGCGGGGAATGCGTCATCTCAGCCCTTGACGGCGCCGGCGACCAGCCCGGAGACCATCCGGCGCTGCACCAGCAGGAAGAACACGATCACCGGCAGGGTGAACAGGGTGGACGCGGCCATCACCGAGCCCCAGGCCGTGTCGTCCCGGCCGAAGAAGAAGGTCATCGCCACCGGCAGGGTGTAGCGGCTCTGGTCGTTGACGAAGGTCAACGCGAAGATCAGCTCGTTCCAGGCGGTGATGAAGGAGAAGATGCTGGTCGCGACCAGGCCGGGCGCCACCAGCGGGAAGAGGATCCGGCGGAAGGTCTGCATCCGGCTGGCGCCGTCGATCGCCGCCGCCTCCTCCAGTTCCTTGGGCACGGCCGCGACGAAGCCACGCAGCATCCAGACCGCGAACGGCAGCGAGAAGCCGAGGTACGTCAGGATCAGGCTGGGCAGCGTGTTGTAGAGGCCGAGCCGCTGGATCATCAGGAACAGCGGGATGACCAGCGCCTCCAGCGGGATCATCTGCACCACCAGCAGCATGATCAGGAAACTGGTCCGCAGCTTGAACCGGAACCTGGCCACCGCCGTCGCGGCGAACAGCGCCACCAGCCCGCTGAGCAGCACGGTGGCCACCGCGACCAGCACGCTGTTGAGAAAGAAGTCGAGGAACGTCACGCCCGGGATCAGGTTGCCGGTGAGGATCTCCCGGTAGTGCTCCAGGGTCGGCTGGGCCGGCACCGGTCGCGGCGTCGACGCGAAGATCTCCCGGTTCGGCTTGAGCGAGGTGGCGACCATCCAGTAGACCGGGAAGGCGGCGAAGAGCGCGACCAGCAGGCCGGCCCCGTTGAGCGCGATCCGCTTCACGCGTCCTCCTCCTGCCGGAGCACCATCCGGACGTAGATGCCGGTGACCAGGAGCAGGATCAGGGTCAGGATGACCGCGATCGCCGCGCCCAGGCCGTACTTGGGCGGGGGCGAGAACGCCTCCGCGTAGGAGTAGATGGAGAGCATGAAGGTCGTCCGGTCCTGGGTGCCGCCGGCCAGCACGAACTGCTGGGTGAAGACCTTGAAGTCCCAGATGGTGGAGAGCACCACCAGGATCCCGAAGACCGGCCGGAGCATCGGGAAGGTCACCGACCAGAAGACCCGCCACGGGCCGGCGCCGTCGACCCGGGCCGCCTCGTGCAGCTCGCTCGGCACGCTCTTCAACCCGGCCAGCACGCTGACCGCGATGAACGGGAACGAGTGCCAGACCACCACCAGGGTGAGGATGGCGAAGAAGAGCAGCGGCGAGTTGAACCAGCCGTACCCGGTCCAGTCGCTGCGCCCGAACAGGGCGGTGGAGAGCCCGTCGGGCAGCTTGTTGAACAACCAGGTCACCAGGCCGCTGGTGTCGTCGAAGATCCACTTCCAGACGATGGTGCCGGTCAACGCCGGGGTCGCCCAGGCCAGCATCACGCAGCTGGCGACGAAGGTGGCCATCCTCTTGCCCAGCCGGTTGAGCAGCAGCCCGACCAGGGTGCCGAGGATCATCGTCAGCACCACGTTCGCGGCGGCGAAGAGCACCGTGTTGCGCAGCACCCTGAGGAAGAACGGGTCACCGAGGATCTGGACGTAGTTGTCCAGCCCGACCCACGGCCACTCGCGCGTACCGCGCAGCTGCCGGACGTTGTTCAGCTTGTAGAACGACATCGCCACCACCTGGCCGAGCGGCCAGAGCAGCAGCACCGCGATGATCGCCAGGCAGGGCAGGAGCAGCAGGTACGGCAGGCGGTCGACGCGGGGCCGCCGCCGCGCGGGGGTCTCCCGCGCGGCGGCCGCCTCCGGAGCCTCGGTCAGGGTGCTCACTTGGCGTTGAGGATGCTTTCCATCTCGGTGGCCGCGTCGGCGGTGGCCTGCTCGACCGTCTTCTGCCCCTTGATGACCGAGCTGTTCATCGCCTGGGTGACCGTCTTGGTCCGGCTGACCTCGACCCACTTCGGGGTGAGCGGGGTCAGCTTGGTCTTCTGCATCGCGGTGGCGAACGAGGCCATCACCTTGTCGTTGGTGTACTCACTGCCGCCGACCAGGTCGCTGTAGACCGGGAAGAAGCCCAGGCTGCTGGCGAACTCCTTGTCCTTCTGCTTGCTCAGCAGCGCGGTGGTGTAGTCCCACGCCAGGTCCTGGCGCTCGCTGTCCTTCCAGATGGCGATGTCGGAGCCACCGGCGAAGGCGGGAGCCGCCTGGCCGTCCGGGCCCGGGATGGGGAACGTGCCCCAGACCTTCTCGATCTCCGGGTTGTCCTTCTTCATCGCGGCGCCCTGCCAGCTACCGGCGAAGGCCATCGCGGCCTTGCCGGTGGCGAACTGGGTCCGGGCGTCGACCTCGTTCCAGCCGGCGGCGGCCGGCGGGGCGACCTTGTGCACGGTGACCAGGTCGGTCCAGAACTTGACCGCCTTCTGCGCCTCCGGCGTGTTGTAGCCGGACTTCCAGGTGTCGCCCTGCTTGGTGGCGATCTCCGCGCCGGCACCCCAGAGGAAGGAGTAGAACGGCAGCTCCGAGTTGCCGGGCAGCGCGATGCCGTAGGTGCCGGGCTTCTTGGCCTGGACGGCCTTGGCGACGGTGACCAGCTCGTCCCAGTTCTTCGGCGGCTGCACGCCGGCCTCGGCGAACCAGTCGGTGCGGTAGTAGATGCCGCGCACGCCGGCGTACCACGGCACGCCGTACTGCTTGCCGTCGAGCTGGGCGTTCTTGACCAGGTCGGGGAGGATGTCCTTGCCCTCGGACCAGCCGTTGAACTTGTCGCTGACGTCGGCGAGCGCCTCCTGGGCGGCCCAGCCCTGCGTCTCGGTGTTGCCCAGCTCGGTGACGTCCGGACCCTCACCGCCGGCGAGCGCCGCCTGGAACTTCTTCGGCGCCTCGAGCCAGGGGATGTACTGGACGACCACGTCGGTGTCCGGGTGCTTCTTGCGGAACTCGGTCTCGACGGTGTCGAGGAACGCGTTCTGCGCGTCCCCGCCCTCGCCCATCATCCAGACCGTCAGCTTGCTGTCGTCGGCGGCCTCGTCCTTGTCCGAGCCCCCACAGCCGGTCAGCACCATCGCGGCCGACGCCACGAAGGCGGTGACCGGGGCCAGCCGCTTCCACCTGTTCACGCCACATCTCCCTCGCGCCGTCCTGGCACTAACCTTCTCCGCCGCACCTTAGTAGGAAAAATTCCTTTACGACAGGGGGTGGACGGGAAGCCACGGCGAGGCGACCGTACCGCAGCTCGCGGGGCCCCCGGCAGATCGGGACGAGTCACCACGGGACCGGCGGTGACGGCGCCGCGGTGTTACCGGACCGGAACCTGAGGTGCCGAACGGCATACCTCCGAACGGCGGCACAACGCGAGCGGGCGCCCGACCCTGAGGTCGGACGCCCGCTGAGGTGCGAGTGGTGTCAGTAGCGCGAGACGCTCCGGCGGCGACCCACACCGGCGACCAGCGCCACGGCGATGGCGGCCAGCACGACCTGGACGAACAGCTCACGCCAGTCGATGCCGGCGGTCTCCGTCGCGATACCCATGGCCCGGGCCAGGACCGTACCGAGCAGCGCGGCGCCGACGCCGATCAGCATGTGCAGCCACATCGGCATGTTCTGCCGGCCCGGAACGACCAGGCGCCCCAGCGCGCCGACGATGAGACCGACGACGAGCGCGGTGATGATGCCCCAGACGGTGAGCTCCATGGTCGCCCTCCTCCTTCTAAGTTTCCGTCACACGTTTTCGTGTGGTTCCTGTCGTGACCGCTTAGTTCCCGACCCGTCGAAAAACCAAACCCGACTTTCGGCCCGGCAGATCCCCAGATCCCCCGATCGGGGACGATCCCGCCACGTCCGCCCAGCTCACGGCCCCCGGTCCAGCCACCGCAACCCCCACCCCCCATTGACGCACGCCATCCTCCCGCCCTCGCCGAGGCACCAACATCCCGATGTTGTCCGCCACGGACCCGGTGGGAGACGACAACATCCCCGATGTAGTCGCCGTGGATCCGGCGGGAGACGACAACATCGCTGATGTTGTCGGCTGCGTGTGGGCACGACGCGAGCGGGCGCCCGACCGTGGTGGTCGGGCGCCCGCTCGAAGTCGCGAGATGTCGCGGAATTACCGGGTGACGTGGTGGCGACGACGACCCACACCGGCCACCAGGGCGACGGCGATGGCGGCCAGCACGACCTGGACGAGCAGCTCACGCCAGTCGATGCCGGCGGTCTCCGTCGCGATACCCATGGCCCGGGCCAGGACCGTACCGAGCAGCGCGGCGCCGACGCCGATCAGCATGTGCAGCCACATCGGCATGTTCTGCCGGCCCGGAACGACCAGGCGGCCCAGCGCGCCGACGATGAGACCGACGACGAGCGCGGTGATGATGCCCCAAACGGTGAGCTCCATGGTCGCTCCTCCTTCTAAAAGATCCCGTACACACGTTTTCGTGTGGTTCCTGTCGTGACCGCTAGATGCCCGAACCGCCGAAAAGCCAAACCGACTCATCCAGCAGGAGAGCGCCGTACGTCGATGGTCGGGGCTGCGTCGATCCGGCAGGACCGCAGGTCGGGAAGGGTGCGAACGATCGATGGACGGCGCGTCAAGGACGGAAAAATTTCTTCGCCGGACCCGGGTTCCGCCCCCGGTACGGCACCGGACGCCCCGCGTTCAGGGGTATCAGCGCCTGCCCGGAGGCCCCTGGGCCGGCGGACGGCGGGCGGGCGTACGCCGAAAAGGCCGGCGCCGGAGGCGGTGCGGGACCGTCGCGGTCCGTCGCACCTCTTGCGGCGCCGGCCCTGGTACGACCGGGAGCGCTACTTCTTGCCGGCGGCCTTGGCGTCGCCCGAGTCGGACGAGAGGGCGGCGATGAAGGCCTCCTGCGGGACCTCCACCCGGCCGACCATCTTCATCCGCTTCTTGCCCTCCTTCTGCTTCTCCAGCAGCTTGCGCTTACGGCTGATGTCACCGCCGTAGCACTTGGCGAGCACGTCCTTGCGGATCGCCCGGATGGTCTCCCGGGCGATCACCCGGCTGCCGATGGCCGCCTGGATCGGCACCTCGAACTGCTGACGCGGGATGAGACTGCGCAGCTTCGCCGCGATCGACGTGCCGTAGTTGTACGCCTTGTCCTTGTGCACGATGGCGCTGAACGCGTCCACCGGCTCGCCGTGCAGCAGGATGTCCACCTTCACCAGATCGGACGCCTGCTCGCCGGAGGGCTCGTAGTCCAGCGAGGCGTAGCCCTTGGTGCGGCTCTTCAACTGGTCGAAGAAGTCGAAGATGATCTCGGCGAGGGGCAGCGTGTAGCGCAACTCCACCCGGTCGGCGGAGAGGTAGTCCATGCCGAGCAGGTTGCCCCGGCGCCCCTGGCAGAGCTCCATCACCGCGCCGACGTAGTCGTTCGGGGTGAGCACGGTCGCCCGCACGACCGGCTCGTACACCTCGGCGATCTTGCCGGTCGGGTACTCGCTGGGGTTGGTCACCACGATCTCCTGGCCGTCCTCGGTGATGGCCCGGTAGACCACGTTCGGCGCGGTGGAGATCAGGTCGAGGTTGTACTCGCGCTCCAGCCGCTCCCGGATGATCTCCAGGTGCAGCAGGCCGAGGAAGCCACAGCGGAAGCCGAAGCCGAGCGCGCCGGAGGTCTCCGGCTCGTAGTCGAGCGCGGCGTCGTTGAGCTTGAGCTTGTCCAGCGCCTCGCGCAGGTTGGGGTAGTCCGAGCCGTCGATCGGGTAGAGGCCGGAGTAGACCATCGGCTTCGGGTCCTTGTAGCCGCCGAGCGCCTCCCTGGCCGGGTTGCCGTTGATGGTGACCGTGTCACCGACCCGGGACTGACGCACGTCCTTAACGCCGGTGATCAGGTAACCCACCTCGCCGACGCCGAGCCCCTCGGCCTTCACCATCTCCGGCGAGATGACGCCGATCTCCAGCAGCTCGTGCACCGCCCCGGTGGACATCATCTTGATCCGGTCCCGGGCGCTGATCCGGCCGTCGATCACCCGGACGTAGGTGACCACGCCGCGGTAGACGTCGTACACCGAGTCGAAGATCATCGCCCGGGCCGGGGAGCCGGCCTCCCCGGTGGGCGGGACGAACTGCCGGACGATCTCGTCGAGCAGGTACGGCACACCCTCGCCGGTCTTGCCGGAGACCCGGATGCAGTCCGCCGGGTCGCCGCCGATCAGGTGGGCCAGCTCCTCGGCGTACTTCTCCGGCTGGGCGGCCGGCAGGTCGATCTTGTTGAGCACCGGGATGATGCGCAGGTCGTTCTCGAGCGCCAGGTAGAGGTTGGCCAGGGTCTGCGCCTCGATCCCCTGGGCGGCGTCGACCAGCAGGATCGCGCCCTCGCAGGCGGCCAGCGAGCGGGACACCTCGTAGGTGAAGTCCACGTGGCCCGGGGTGTCGATCATGTTGAGCACGGCGGCCTCGCCGGCCCGGTCGCCCTCCCGGATCGTCCACGGCATGCGGACGGCCTGGCTCTTGATGGTGATACCGCGCTCGCGCTCGATGTCCATCCGGTCCAGGTACTGCGCGCGCATCTGCCGGGGGTCGACCACACCGGTGAGCTGCAACATCCGGTCGGCCAACGTCGACTTTCCGTGGTCGATGTGGGCGATGATGCCGAAGTTCCTGATGCGCGCCGGGTCGGTGGCACCAGGAGCGTTCGCGCCGGGATCGAGCTTCGGTGGCACAGCGGTCCGTTCTGGTCGGCTGACGTGAGCGGGCCGGCGTGCCGCCGGCCCCCTCTATGCTCCCACGTCGCTCCGGACGCGGTCGGATCACTCCTGGGGTGCGCGGCGGGTCACCCCGGCTCACTCCATCGGCGGCTCGACGAAGAGGGCCGCGAGCTTCGGCAGCCGGCGGCGGGCCTCCTCCTCGTCGTCGAAGTCCCAGAAGTCGTTCAGGTCCGGCTCGGCGGCCGTGAAGGGCTCCGCCGGCAGCTCGGCCGCCGTCGCCTTCCGATACGCGTCCCAGGCCACCGTGAGCATCGGCTCGCACTGGAACTCCTCGCCGCTGAGCGCGGCCGCCCGCACCCGGGGCAGCTCGGCCAGGGAGTCCGGCCGCCCCACCGCCCCGGCGAAGACCGCCCGGCCCTGGGTCATCAACCAGCCCCGGAAGTACGCGAAGCCGTCGGCCGAGACGCCACCGTTGATCAGGTACGCCGCGCCCCAGAGGTCGACCTTGTGCGAGGCGGTCAGCACCCGCCGCTGGTGCTCGGCGTACCCGGCGATCTCCTCCGGGTCGCGCTCGGCGAGCAGCGCGACCGCCCGGGCGGCGACCGCGTCGGCCTCTCCCCCGGCACCGGCCCGGGCGTCGTCGATCAGCTGCCAGAACTCGTCGGTCCTCATGGTCAGGCAGTCTCGCAGAGCGGGCCGACATCCCGAGCGCGGCACGACGCGACCGGCGGCCGGTGCCGCCCGACGCGACCGGTGCGGCAGCATGACGGGCGTGCGCGAGCCCGTCCTGCCCCCGGTGCCCTACCACGCGACCGCCGCCCGGCCCCACTGGTCGGAGCTGCCGGCGCAGCTGCGCGCCGCCGTGGCCGGCCGGCTGGGCGGCCCGGTGGTGGCGGCCCGGACCGCCGGGGCGGGCTTCACCCGGGGCTTCGCCGGCCTGCTGGAGACCGCCGACGGCGGCCGGATCTTCGTCAAGGCCGCCGACCTGACCCGGCAACGGCACCTCGCCGACTGGTACCACCGGGAGGCGCTGGTGCTGGCCCGGCTCCCCGCCGGCCTGCCGGTCCCCCGGCCGCGCTGGGCGCTCGACGCCGCCGGCTGGTACGCGGTCGCCCTGGACGCCGTCGACGGTGAGCTGCCCCGGCTGCCCTGGAACCCGACCGAGCTGACCGCCACCCTCGCCGGGTACGCCGAGGTGGCCGCCGCGCTCGCCGACCCACCGCCGGAGCTGGTCGCCCTCGGGGCGCCGCACCTGGCCGACCTGGCCCGCACGGACATCCTGCGCTGGGGCGAGGTGGCCGCCGGCCGGGAGCCTGCGCCTCCACTACCCCCGTGGGCCGCCGAGCGGCTGCCCGACCTGGCCGCGCTGGAGGCCCGGCTGCCGGCGTACGCGGCCGCCGCGGGCGGGCTGATCCACGGCGACCTGCGGCTGGACAACGTGTTGATCGACCCGGTCGGCCGGGCCTGGTTCTGCGACTGGAACTGGCTCTGCCACGGGCCGGCCTGGTTCGACCTGGTCGGCCTGCTGATCACCGCGTACGCGAGCGGCCTCGACGCCGACGTGGCCTACGCCACCCACCCCGCCGCGGCGGACGCGCCGCCGGACGCGCTCGACGTGACCCTGGCCGCGCTGGCCGGATACCTTCTCACCAGCGCCACCGACGGCCCCTCCACCGCCTCCCCGCACCTGCGCGGACACCAGCGGTTCAGCGGTGGACAGGCACTCCACTGGCTGGCCGCCCGGCGCGGGTGGGCGTGAGCGTTTTGGCTCGTCCGGGCCGACCTGGTAACCTGGCTCTTCGCGCAGCGATGACGCATGCTCGTCGCGCGCGGAAGCAGACCAAACCGAGCTATCAAGACGAGGCTGTCGCGTGGCGAACATCAAGTCCCAGATCAAGCGCAACCGGCAGAACGAGAAGCGCCGGCTGCGTAACAAGTCGGTCAAGTCGTCGCTGAAGACCGCCATCCGCAAGTTCCAGGAGGCTGCGGAGGCCGGTGACACCGAGAAGGCGACCGTCCTCATGCAGGACGCCGCCCGCAAGCTGGACAAGGCCGCCAGCAAGGGCGTCATCCACGCCAACCAGGCGGCCAACCGGAAGTCGGCCATCGCCAAGCGCGTGGCGTCGTTCTCCGCCTGACCGGCCGAGCTCAGACCTGAACCGGAAGCCCCGGGGTGAGACCCCCGGGGCTTCCGGTCGTCTGTGTTTCACCGGGCGGGTCGATCGCACCACCCGGCCGTCGGGGCCGCGGCGGCCGCTCCGCCGGACGGTGGCGTGGGATGCCGGGAACTCGGCTCTGGTGCGGCTCGGTCAGCGGCGGAGGTCGCGTCGGTCGGTGAGGTCGTGGGTGGTGGGCAGCTCGCGTACCGGTCCGGCCGCGTGCAACGTCGGACGGCTCGTCACCACCACGCCGGGGACCGTCCAGTCCACCCGCGCCCGCCCCACCACCGGCTCCATCTGCCGCCGGAACCGGTCGCGCTCCTGGTCCGGCACGAGCGCCGCGGAACGGACCACCACCTCGGCCACCATGTCGTTGAGCTTGACCATCAGCGCCACGGCGGCCGGCAGCACCAGCACGGCCCACCAGCTGACCAGCTCGGCGAGGGCCAGCAGAGCGGCCAGCGCGACGGCGCCCTCGAAGAAGAGGAAGCAGAGCACCCCGCCCGGGTTGACGAAACGCAGCCCGAGCAGCCGGGCGTAGAGCGGCCGGAACCGCTCCTCGTCCGTCGGGATCGTCGCCCACGCCGTCCGCGGCGCCCCGGTCACCGGCCGCCGCCCTGACGTGCGGCGGCGACGGAGAAGACGGCCTTCTCCAGGGCGTACGCCCGGTCGTCGGCCCCGCCCTTGACGGCCGCGTTGCACTCGGCGGCCGCCCGCATCGCCTCGACCAGGCCCTCCGGCGTCCAGCCCCGGGCGCGCTGCTGGGCGTTCTTGACCTTCCACGCGGGCATCCCCAGCGTGCCGGCGAGCTGGTACGGGTCACCCCGACCGGCGGCGGCGACCCGGGCCACCGTGCGCACCCCGTCGGCCAGGGCGTCGGCGATCGGCACCGGGTCGACACCGACGTGCAGCGCCCACCGCAACGCCTCCAGCGCCCCGGCGACGTCCCCGACCATCGTGGCGTCGGCGACCGTGAAACCGGTCACCTCCACCCGACCGCGGTAGTAGCGGGCGACGGTGTCCGCGCCGATCCGCCCGTCGGTGTCGGCGAGCAGCTGGGAGCAGGCCGCGGCGAGCTCCCGCAGGTCCGTACCGACCGCGGCGATCATCGCCTCGGCGGCGTCGTCGGTGCACCTGCCGCCGCCCCGGCGGATCTCGTCGCGGACGAACGCCACCCGCTCCCGGTGCCCCTTGAGCTTGGCGGCGGGCACCACGGTGGCCCCGGCGCCGCGCAGGCCGTCGGCGAAGGCCCTGCCCTTGGCCCCGCCGACGTGCAGGGCGACCAGTTGCACGTCCGGGTCGGGGTTCTTCGCGTACGCCAGCAGCGCGGTGACCAGGTCCTTGCGGGCGTCCTGGGCGGAACGCAGCACCAGGACCCGGCGGCCGCCGAAGAGTGACGGGCTGAGCATCTCGGCGATCTCGCCCACGGTGAGCGCGCCCGCCTGGTACTCGCGCACGTCCACCTCGGGGTCGACCCGGCGGGCCGTGGCCACGGCTTCGGAGACCGCGCGCGTGGCGAGCAGCTCCTCGTCACCCAGGACGAGCAGAATGGGAGGGAGGCTGGCGGCGGTCACGCCGCCCATACTCGCACGGCTTTCGGCCGGATCGTGCCTGCTCATCGGCCGCTCGGGCGGCACAGCCCGCACACAACGCAAAACCCGACATTCACCACAGTTTCCGCCTTCCAGGCAAGTCACTCGAAGTCGCCGCAGCGGACCGCCCCGGGCCGGGGAGCCTTGTCGGGCCGCGCCGGATCGGGCGGCCCGGCCGGGTCGGGCCTCACCGCCGGCGGCCCGCCGGGATGCCCCGTTTCGCGACCGCCAGCCCACCTCTGCCGGTGAGCACCGCGAGGTCCCCGTCGGTGTCGGTACGGAGCACCCGTACCCCGCCGCGGGCGAGGCGGTCCAGGATCTCCGGGCTCGGATGGCCGTACATGTTGCCCACCCCGACCTGCACCAGCGCCACGGCCGGCCGGACCGCGTCCAGGAAGGCCGGGTCCTGGTACGCGCTCGCATGAGCGCGTCGACTACCGGATAAAGCAAGCGGGCCCGGCAGGTGCTGTAACACCTGGACTCCGGGCCCTCGACGGACAGTGGAGGTCCGCCGCCCATGAGTGTAGCTGTGAAGGCTGCCCTGCTCGCCACCCGTGACCTCGGGAAGAACGAGCGCGCCGTAGCTATCGCCATCGCTGCCCACGCCAACAACGAGGGCAACGCTTGGCCCTCCGTCGCCACCCTCGCCGAGTACGCCGGCTGCTCTGAGCGGACCGTACAGCGGGCCCTCGCCAAGCTGGTGCAGCTCGGCCGCCTGGTGGTCGCCAAGGTCACCGGTATCGCCACCCGGGTCTACCGGCTGGTGACTGGCCAGGGGGTGACGAACGCTCCCCAGGGGGTGACGAATCAGCCGGTGGGGGTGACGAATCAGCCCGCCGGGGGTGACAGCCAGGGTGACACCCGAAGTGGTGAAGACCAAGGGAAGTTGAAGACGGGCGCAAGCGCCCGCGACTGGCGTCGATTCCTTCCCAAGAACAAGAGCAACAACCCTGGCACCAACGGCTACCCGTACCCCGAGCGCAAGGGCGCTGCCCTCCCGATGACCGCCGGTGGCGACCGCTGCACCAAGCCGGGACACGTTGGCCAGCCTGCCGGCCGGTGCATCCCCTGCCGCTCTGAGGCTCTGGCGGGTGCTCGATGAACGGCACCGCTGCCTACGCGCTCGGCCTGATCCTCATCGGCGGCCCGGTCTCGATGCTCGCCCCGTTCGTCATCGCTCGCCGGCTGGTTGAGCGGCACACCGCTCCCGCCGATGCCCCCTCCACCCTCGCCGCAGGAGAAGCAGTGCAGATCATCCAGGCGCGCACCGGAGCGCCATGCACGGTCGTTCCCAACCGTCGCGTAATCGTCGTCGACCCCGCTCTCACCCGCGAGGCTGCCGCCCGGCTGATCCGGACCGCGCTGCCGCAGGCCAGCACCGACGAGATCGCGCAGTGGGTCGGAGGGATCGCCCGATGAGCACCGCCACCGTCACCAGCGCCTACCCGCGCCCCGTCGCCGACCTGCTTCCCGCCGTTCGGGACCTGGCCGACAGACTCGGCGAGATCCCCTCACGCAACCAGATCATGCGCGAGTTCAAGGTGGGTGCGCCCAAGGCTCAGGCTGTCCGCCTGGCCCTGGTCGCCGAGCCCATCACCCTGCCGGACGAGACCGAGGCCGGGCCCACCTCGGACCCGTGGGAGTACGCCGAGCCTGCCCCGGTCCCGCCGGCCCTGCCGGTCGACACTGCCCCGGTTCCGCTGATCCTCCCCGCCGAGAAGGTCGCTGAGCCGTTCGCCGAGGTCGACCAGGTTGGACACCCGGCGGACGAGGTTGAGCCCGTCACCGTGGCGAGCGAGTCTCGCCGGCTGGCTTCCTGGCCGGTGATCCTGATCGCGCTGCCCGCGTTCGTGGCCATCTGGTCCGGGTGGGTCGGGCTCGGCGGACTGACCGGGTTCGGGGTGGTCCACCCCCTGCCCGGGATCGCTGACGAGTTCAGCATCAACACGGCCATCACGCTGCCGATCGGCGTGGAGGTCTACGCCGCCTACGCCCTGCGAGCCTGGCTGTCGGGCCTGGTTCCGCCCCGGGCTCGCCGGTTCGCCAAGTGGTCCGCCATCGGGTCTCTGCTGGTGGGTGCTCTCGGCCAGGTGGCCTATCACCTCCTGGTCGCCGCCGGCATCACCTCGGCCCCGTGGTGGATCACCACCCTGGTTGCCTGCCTGCCGGTCGCCGTGCTCGGCATGGCCGCTGCCCTTGCCCACCTGTCGCACGAGGAGGGCTGACCGATGACCGAGCTTGAGCGGGCTCTCCGCAAGCTGCGGCGCAAGCACACCGTGTCGCGGGTGGCCTACCGGTACGTCTCCGGTAGGCCGCTCAGCGGCAAGCAGGGTTACCCGTACCGCCACCGGGGACCGGGTCGGTTGGCCGGCTGGCAGCGTCAGGCATACCGCCTTGGTGTGCCGGCTGCCGCCGGCCTGGCCGTGGCCTTCCCTGACGCCTCGCTGACTGCGGCCAGCGGCGCGGCTCTGGCTGCCGCCTGGCGCGGCCGGCAACGGCTGGTACGCCGCCGATTCAACCGCGAGTACGTCGCGCCGACCCTGACCGCTCTCGCCCCGGCGATGGGCTTGCAGACCGGCGTGCGCCTGCACGTTGATCCCTCGTTGGGCAACCTCACGCCCCGACTGGCCAAGCCGCTCAGCCCTGCCGAGAAGGCGGTAAGGGCCTGGTACGGCGAGCACGTCGAGCCGGTGATCCGGTGGCTTCCTGAGCGTGCGCAGCGGGCGGCGTGGGCGGTGCAGCGTAAGGCGGAGCCGGTCACGTCCCGGCTGGCTGTGTTCCGCCGGCCGGTCGACGGCGACCAGGGCCCGCGTATCGAGCTGGAGGCGGACACCCCGTACCTGACTAAGGAGCAACGGCAGCTTGTCTCCTCCATCATCGGGAGCAAGATCCCGGTCTCTGACCTGGTCGAGACCTGGCACCAGGTAGGTCCGCGGGTAACCGCTACGTGGACGGTGCGTAAGCGTCCGCCGGCTCGGGTCGGCGTCGACCAGGTCGCCGAGCATCTGCCCCGTCTGGCCGAGTGGGAGTTCTACATCGGGCAGGGTGCAGGCGACCGGCCCGTGATCCTGTCTCTGCGCGACGACTCCCCGCACATCGCGGTGAGCGCCGGATCGGGTGCGGGCAAGAGCGTGCTTGCCGAGCTGGTCGCGGTGCAGGTGCTCAACCGGGGTGGCCGGGTGGTGATCCTCGACCGCAAGGGCTCGCACCGGTGGGCGCTCGGCCTGGCCGGCGTCGACTACTGCACCAAGCCGGCGCAGATGCATGACGCCCTGGTGCGCCTGGCCACGCTCGCCGACGAGCGGAACACCCTGGCCATGCACGAGGCCGAAGACTGGGACCCCGGTCCCCGCGTGCTGGTCATCTGCGAGGAGTTGAACGCCACCATCGGGCAGCTCGTCAACTTCTGGGCCGAGGCACGCGGCAAGGGAGACCCGAAGCGCTCCCCCGCCGTCTCGGCCCTGGCCGACCTGCTCTTCATGGGACGAAGCGCCAAGGTCAACGTGCTGGCCATCGCGCAGATGCTCACCGCTCGCGCCATCGGCGGACCCGAGGCACGAGAGAACTTCGGCATCCGGTGCCTGGCCCGATACACGGCCAACAACTGGAAGATGTTGGTACCCGAGGCAGCCATGCCCCGGGTATCCCGCACCCTCGGCCGGTGGCAGATAGTCATCGGTGGGCAGGCGACTGAGACTCAGGTCGCCTACCTCACCGCCGCTGAGGCTCGGCAGCTTGCATGTCCCCGGTCCCCGGAGACATCCCAGGTCAGCGACCTATCAAGCCCTGCCGGGGACTTCCTGACACTGCGCCAAGCGGTAGACGTCGGAGTGCTCCCCTGGTCCTACGAAGCGGCCAAGAAGCGGCTACAGCGCCGAGTCGGCGAGGTTCCCGAGACGCGCGGTAAGCAGGGGAACGCTGACCTGTACGCCCGGCAAGATCTCGTGACGTGGGCCGGGGTCCAAGCTGGGAGCTAGAGGTGAGATCTACCCCTCGGACCATAAATCCAAGACCTGCTGTTGCAGATTTACGAGCCCAGGTAACCTGCAACGGTAGATGGTGTACAGCGACGGTAGACAACTCGTCTAGCGTCACTGAACGAGGAAGACCCCCGCCCCTCTGGTGCCACCCACGAGGCGAGGGCCTTCCCGGCTGATGTGGGCCTAGCTGACGGTTGTCAGTTGGGCCCGCATCCGTTTCCGGCCAGCGTCACCGCCAGGCCGACGGCGTAGGTGAGCACCTTGAGTGTCAGTGCCACCCACTCCCCGACAGTCCGCCACCGGTTGGCGTTGGTCTGCCGGTCTCGCATCGGGCCCGAAGGCCCCTTGCCGCGCTTCTTCACTCGCCGTTCCTCCCCGAGATCTGGGCCGGGGGACCGTCCCCCGCGCGTCGAGGCGATCCGTGCCCGACTTCATCTCGGAGACCAGGTTCGGTCTGTTGTTTGCGCTGGAGACACCATACCGGCTCTGTCCTGTGTGTCTGGGCGTCGTACGACCTGCGTGCCAGAACACTTGTTCGACGGCATATCCGCATGGCTGGTCCTAGTTCCGCCATCACTGAGGCCGGAACGTCCCACCCACGCCCCGGGACAACTTCTTGTGCAGCCCGGAGGGCTCGATCAGGAGGGTGTGCACCGCCAGATCGATGTCGAAGATGCCGGCGGAAGCCTGTACGAGAAGTGCAGGTACGGGATCAGCTCGCAGCTGAAGATGAGCGGAAACGGTGCATGGCGCATCGCTTGCCGATGAAGTCAGCGGCGGGCATTAGCCAAGGAACAACGACGCCCCGGCACCGAGCCTCGGTGACCGGGGGGCGCTCGCCAGGCGTCTACGCCTGATCTTCATCCCCAGCCAGGTGAGGCCGATGCTCCCTGATCCATGCTTCAACCTCAGACTTCAACCAGACGGCACCCATGCCGAGTCGGTCGTACGGCTGCGGGAAGTCTGGCCGGTCGATGATCTGCCGCGTCCGCTGCCTGCTGACACCGAGTCGGGTGGCGATCTCGCCTGCTCCGTAGAGGTGACGTGGCACGGCGGCAGGTTAGCCATGGTGCAACTGGTCAAACCGCATCTTGTCTAGGAGCACCTTGCGCCTTGACAAGGGGTGATCGGGCGGTGACTCTCGATTGCATGCCGCCACGCAACGCTCTCCCCGTCCTAAACCGGTCAGCCCGCTCGGTCCGTCCGCATCACCCGATGCGGCCAACCTGGCTGTGCCGGGTGTGCGCCGCCCCCTGGCCGTGTCAGCCGGCGCGGCTCTTGCTTGGGATGGAGTTCCGGGGTGACCGGGCAGGGTTGGCGGTCTATATGGCCAGCATGCTGTTCGATGCGACGGGCGACCTGCTCAGGCTCAACCCCAACCCCGGGCCGCAGCCTGATGAGATGTTCGCTCGATTCGTCGCTTGGACCGGGCCTGCGGCTCGCTGACGGGCGAGGGGCTCCACTCGCTGAGCCCACCGGAGAGAGCCCGATCACGGCTGCTTATAAGGGGTGCTCATCTGCGGGGATACGTAGGTAGAGGCTTCGACCCCGACCGTGAGCCCAGTCACGATGGTCGTCAAGACCCGCCCGATCGCGCGGATACATAGGCAGGAGGGCTCACTTCCTGCCGGTGAGCCCAGTCACGATCGCCGGTAAGACCCGACCGCTTACGGGGACCTGTAGGTAGAAGGTGTGCTCGCTGCCGGTGACCTCAGTCACGGCATGTCACCGTCCGGCCCTAAGCGGAGGGATTCATAGGTAGGGGCTGCACCCCTCACCGGTGAGCCCAGTCACGATCGCCGCCAAGACTCGCCTGATCACGGGGATCTGTAGGTAGAGGCTTCATCCGCCAGGCCAACGGGCCTGGCTCTTCTTCTTGCCCCTGAGCCGGTATGTCAGGGCCTATCACCCACCCAACCAAGGGGCAGCCGATCAACGGCTGCCCCTTCTTCATGCCCGGATGCGGGCGGAACGGAGGCGGCCAGCAGTGCACGTCATCGACGGCAGGAAGTACCTAGACACCAACGAGACCGCAGAGCGCTTAGGGCTCAGCGCACGCACCCTGATCAACCAGCGGACCGAGCGCCGCTCCCCCATGCGCTACGTCAAGTACCTCGGCAGGGTGCTCTACCCGCTGAGTGAGGTTGAGCGGTACGCCGGGACGGTGGGCCGTTGAGCGAGGAGCTGCGGCGGATCGCCGAGCGGATCGCAGCGGAAGCGCCACCCCTCACTCCCGAGCAGCGAGCCAAGCTGCGCGGACTCTTCACCGGCAAGTAACGAACCACCGAGGAGACATCACCCGTGGATATCGAGATCACCCCCCAAGCCATGGCGGTAGCCGGCATCACCCCTGAGGTCTGGCAGCGCGTCTGCGACCTGACCGGCGACGGCGAGAGCGCTCGGCGCTACCGGGGCGGCTGGGCCCTGCGCCGGCTGCACGCAGCCGAGCACGACGGCGACCAGGAGGTGAGCCAGTGAGCGACGCCATGATCAACCGAGCCCTTGCCATCGCCGATGCCATGGAAGCCGCGCGCGCCGAGCATGCGGAGTGCGTGCGAGCCGCGCGCGAGGCTGAGCGCATCGAGCGCGACCAGGAGCCCGACGAGTCGCCGGATCTCTCCGGCGGGATGGACCCGATGGGCACCGACGATGCCGGTTCCCGCGAGCTTGCCCTGTGGTACCGGAGCATCAGCGGCGCAGCGAGCAGGAGGTGGAGTCAGTGAGTAGGCGACGGAAGCGGCCGACCGGCCGACCGGGGCAGCGGCGAAGTGCGGGCCCGCTGGTGCGAGTGACCGAGGACCAGCTATCCCGTGATCTCGGGGTGCCGGTGACCGAGGTTGAGGAGCACCTACAGACGGCGATCCGGGCCGGCTGGATCGGCCGCCTCGGACCGGGCGTGTTCGTGCTGACCATCCCCGAGGGGGTGCGGCTCGATGAGCGGTAAGCCGGCTCCACACAAGGTGGTATGGGAGAAGGCAGTACTGCGCGGAAGCGGCCTGCCCCTGCCTGCGATCGGCGTGGTGATGGCGCTCGCCTCCTACGGCGATGCTGACGGCAGCAACGTCCGGCCGACGCAGGAGCGGCTTGCCGATGATCTCGGCTGCAACGTGCGGACGGTGCGCAAGTGGCTCGACCTGGCCGAGGAATCCGGCTGGATCAAGAAGACGCGCGAGGGCCGCTCAGGGCTTGCGAGTCTGTACCTGCTGACCATCCCCAACCGGAACGAACGTGCCGGTTCAAGCGAGGGTGCCGGTGAGCCCAGGCGGAGCGTTCGTTCCGGTTCAAGCACGGCCGGACGGGAGATCAGCCGGAACGATCGTTCCGGTTCAACCGGGCTGGACCTGCCAACCGGAACGATCGCGCAGGCCAACCGGAACGAACGTTCCGGCTGCAACCGGAACGAACGCTCCCCCTACCAACACATCACCAACTCAACTACCAACACATCTACTGCTCTACAGGTAGAAGCGAAGCTGCCTGCCTTGTTCGCCAGGCCGAGCCAGTTCCCTGACAACTTCGAGGACTTCATCCCCTCCGAGGATGAAGATCCCTGGGCAGTGGCGATGCAGGCGACGCCGTAGGCCATCGCCACCCGGCACCCTGCTTCGCACTGCGCCGCTGCGGTACGTACCTCTTCGTCAGGTTGCTGGCAGCGGCGAGGAGATGGGGCCCCGGAGGGGCCATCACCAGCAAGGCCAGTAGATGCCGGCCGGAGGCCGGCTCTCACAGCACACCAAGACCAGTAGTAGCCGGCCGGTGGCCGGCTCTCTTCGTATGCCCATCAAGGAGTCATCAACCAGTGGGAACCCTCTCCCGCGCCGACGCTCTCAAGGCTCAGCAACTCGCCGAACAGCGTTACGCCCTAGCCTTCGACACCAAGTTTTCCGCCGCTGCGGATCTCGCCCGCTTGCAGGCGGCGGAGGCCGCCCCTGATCTCATCGCCGCTGCGGTCGAGAGCCTGAGCCGGGCAACGGCTCTGGTCACCGATGCCCGAGCTGCGCTCGACCAGGCCAGCAACGTTCACCGCGTCGCCTGGCGGGGTGCCCGCCCGTGAGCGTCGATCCCATCCTGCCGCCGCTGATCGCTGAAGTGCTCAGGGCTCGCTATCCCGGCATCGACGTCCAGGCGGTCGCGCCTGGGCAAGAGATCCTGCCCCCGGAGTCTCGGCCGGCGATCCGCGTACGCGGACAGCGGGGACCCAGGACGCAAGATGGCGTCATCGCCAGTCGCCTCCTGGTCGTGGCCTTCGGCGAGCGCGAGCCACTGACCCTCTCCCCGGTCGACCTCACTGACGCCGCGTCCGCCATGGTGCTGCCTCCGTTGATGACCGCGCTGCCTGGCGTCGATCTGAGGCTGCGGGAGCGCCGCGCACCAGAGGTGCGGCACAACCGGGGCCGCAAGTTGACCCTCCATCACTGGTGCGCTTCGGCCTCGCTGACGGCCTGAGAAGCCCTCAGAGCACCTGTCGCATTCCACCCCACCCCTACCACCACCTCGCCCTGATCGGCCGCCTGTGGCGCTCTCAGGGCTTGCAACGCATCACGGGCGGCCAGCCGGCCGCCCATCGTCGTATCTGGAAGAAGGTTCATCACCCGTGGCTACCGCCAAGAAGAACACCACCCCCACCCCCGCTGACGCCCTGGCCGAGGCTCACGCCCTGGTCGCTCAGCGGGAGGCCGAGCACGAGCAGGCCGAGAACTCTGCCGCCGAGCTGTTCGCCCGGCTCGACGGTGGCGACGCCTCCGTGACCGGGCTCGACATCGCCACCGCTGAAGCGGAGATCAAGCGCACGGAGCACCTGCTCCGCGTGGCGCGCGGCCGGGTGCCGGCGGCGGAGCGGGCTCTCAAGCTGTACGAGGGTCAGACCAACCCGGTACTCGCCGAGTACCTGCGCGGGATCATCGAAGAGAACCGGTTCAACTTCGGTCTCTTCGGCGTCCCGATCGAGGTTGTGCCGCAGCGGCCGGAGAAGGTGACCGCCCCGGCGGCGTACCTGTACCAGACCGAGGGTGCGGACATGGATTACGAGACGGGCCGGCAGACCGGCTCGGTGTGCCTGCTTGTCGCCGTACCGTCCGAAGGGCTCGACACGATCCGCGAGGCGTGCACCACTGGGATCTACAAGCTCGTGCACTTCGCCGGCCACGCCGAGTTGCGGGACAGCCTGGCCATGGGTTCGGACCACTTCGTCCTGTCGCTGTTCATGAAGGATCTCAAGCCGACCATGCCCGTGATCAGTGAGCGCTCGACCGCCTCGGGCTACGCCCTGGCCGGACAGGTCGCCAGCCTTGCCGCCATCAGGAGCAAGCGATACGTCATCAACCCCCGCACCGACCAGTGGGCCAACATCTACACCATCCGGTCCCACGCCCACGCTGGCGCGGTGCTCTCGCTGACGCGCGACGGAGACATGGTGCGGCGCAAGGTTCAGGTGTCCTTCACCGTTCACGGGATCGACCGCAACATCGACCCCAGCGATCTGGGCCGCTTCGTTGACGGCGCGGTCGAGGACATCAGCGGTGTCTTCTCGGACGGGCTCGGCCGGGTCGAGTCGGCCAAGGTGACCGACCGGGAGTCGACCAAGGTTGGCACCGATGGCCACATGCGGCCCGCGCTGGCCGTCACGGTCGAGCTGGTCCTGATCAGCAAGGCCGCTGGCTGACTGAGGCGACCGGGCAGGGTGCTCTGCGGAGTGCCCTGCCCCATCGCGCTGACCCATGACGATAAGACTCCAGAAGCATCCGCATGCCTGCCGGCTACGGCACTGCACCAAGCCAAGCCGCTCACGCGGCCTCTGCAACGCGCACTACGCCCGATGGCAACGCAACGGCCACCTCGCGCTGATCGTGGGCCAAGAGCCACACGCGGCCGAACCGTGCGTCTGGTGCGGCCTTCCCGTGCCGATCAAGAGCGGCCGAGCATCCCTCTACTGCCGCGAAGCCTGCCGCCACGCCTACAAGCGGCTGAAGCAGCGCGACAAGGCCGTAGGCGCCACCCCTCAACCCGACTAAAGCTGTTCAACGACAGGCGCTCTCCGTGGCTCTCAACGGGCTACGGAGAGCGCCCTAGCTCTGTATGGAGACCAACGCGAGTGAGCGAGACCATCGAGCAACACAACCCCGGGCGCGAGTGCCGACACTGCGGCGGACCGATCCCGCCCAAGCCGGCCGGCAAGCGCGGACCGGCACCCGACTACTGCGGACGAACCTGCCGCAGCAAGGCCAAGCATCGGCGGACGTACGTCCCGACGCCTCGGGCTACGACCAGGCCGAGCCAGCAGACGCACAGGCCGGGTAGCCGCTACGGCGGGCTGAGCCTGGTCGAGCGCGTCGAGGGCAGCGGCGAGCCTCGGGCCCTGTTCCGCTGCGACTGCGGCAACGTCAAGGCGTTGCAGATCAACAACGTCAGCCAAGGCATCACCACCAACTGCGCCGACCGGGTCAACCACCCTGACCCCCGGCGCAAGGACCGGCTGACCTACGACGGCGCACACAACCGCGTGAAGGGCCAGCGAGGCAGCGCCTCGGGCTACCTCTGCCGTTGCGGCAACCAGGCCGAGCAGTGGGCCTACAGCCATGCCGACTTCAGGCAGCGGGCCGACACCGAGGGCCGCGAGACCGGCAGGCCATACAGCACCAACCCTGACCACTACTTGCCGATGTGCCGTGGCTGCCACGCCCGGTACGACAGCACGCATCGCCGGCTGATCGGCGACAGCCTCTCGCCGGTAGGCGTCGCCTACTGGATCATGATCCACCGAGCCGAGGAAGTGACCGGGTGAGGAATCCCGACGACTACAGCCGTGAGCGCGACCAGGTCCGGGCCGAGCGGAACGCTGCGCCCGTGTTCGTCCTCCGGGGCGAGGGCCAAGTGCTCATCCCTCCAGCCGATCCCGAGTGGCACCAGGTCGCACGCGACATGTGGTTAGCCCTGATGGACTCCCCGCAAGCCGGCATCATGACCGGCGTTGACTGGGCGTACGCCCGGTTCTGCTTCGGCGAGCTGAGCGCTTACCTCAACGGCGACTACGCGAGCCGGGGCCGCACCAAGGGCAAGAGCGCCGTAGCGCTGGACACCGTAGATCGGCTGCTGCGCGGCGTGATCATCCCACCGGCTGACCGGCTGCGCCTGCGCGTGGCCATCGAGCCGCCACCCCCGCCGGCTCCGCATGCGCTGACCCTCGACGAGATCGACGCCGCCATCTCCGAGGCGGAAGGCGAGGCGAACCGGTGAACGAACTCGCCTACAAGGTGCTCCGCGACCATGCGGAGGGTTGGTTCAAGCGTGCGCAAGGGCCGAACCTCAACGATGCCGAGAGGGCCGGGTATCTGGCCATGGCTCGCGGCTTCGTGGAGTGGGCCCGGCAGATGCGCGAGCGGAGCGGCTGAGCCGGTCCTGATGGGCCCTAGGCGCACCCGCCTAGGGCCCCCGCGAGGGGTGGAGTTCTAAAGTTCCCTGGGGCTGCGCGCGATCTCCGCTGCTATCACCTGGCGGTCCGGCTTCCCGTTCGCAAGGGGTCATGCCCCCAGGGCTGCCGGTCACCGTCGATTCGGCTGGGCGGGCACTGCTCCGCCGTCGTCATCCGGGTCGTCAACAGGGCGCGTCATGATGTCGAACCCAGACTTGACCAGTGCCTCGACCGCCGCACCCCACTTGTCGATTCCGGCAGTGTGAGACAGCCTGTTGATCTCTTTAACTTGGTACACGTTGTACTGGATGTTGCCGATGACGTTGCTTGCCCGGTCCAACTCTCCCCGGGTTAGCTCCATCTGCTCTTCAACCGTCGCCTTCACACGGCTCTTCTCGGCCTCGGACTGGGCCAACTTCTCACCACTCCTCACCAAGTCGGCGCGCAGTTCTTCGCTCTCCTGCTGCGCCTTGGCGAGGGCTTCCTGAGCCCGCGCTAGCTCAGTTTCCATCCGGCTCATCAGTGCCTCCGCAATCTGCACTGACTTTTCGGCGATGTTGACCCTCTTCTCACCGCGACCGAGCAGGTGGCCAACCAGCGCCGGAAGCAAGGCACCTACCCCCAGCGCAGTGAGAAGACTGATGCCCATAGTGATCTTCTCAGCCGTTGTCACTCTGCCTGCCTTGGTGAAGGTTCGACGTTGATGCGGGGGTCAGGCTATCAACGACGGTGCTCAACCTCTTCCTGCCAGCGCGACGGCCGTACCCTCACTGCGCGGCTATCCCCTCCATCGGAACTCGACGGTGGCCGGGTCGATCTCTTCGCCCCTACGGGGGCGACCCGCCTTGACCGGGTGCAACACCACCTCGACCAAGGCATCGAGGGCTGAGCGCTGCAACGGCATGTCGTCCAGCGTGAGCCAGCGCTGCCCGGCACCAGGACCAGCGAGACCCGCCAGCACGTGACTGCCGCCGCCCTCGGTCAGCCGAGCCTCAACCTCCGTTAGCCGGTCAAGTGCCTTGCGGTTGGCGCGGGCGAACTGGTCGCGCGTCATGTCCCCATCGGCGAGAGCGTCGGCGAGCACATCGAGCCGGGCTCGCAACTCCCCCGCCTCACGTCGCAGCGAGACCAGGTCGGCACCATCCGCCTTCCCGGCGTCGACCAGGTCCGCAGCGTCACTCCGGTCAAGCCGGGCAGCGATCACCCCCCGCACGAAGGCATCAACGGGATCGGCTCGCCGGCTCATGTGGCAGCGCTTGCACTTGTAGATCCGATGCCCCTGCTGGCCATCCTTCCGAGGGTTGGTGTAGTTGACCCCCATCACTGGCTCACCGCTGCGCTGGCCGTCCGTCAGGTCCCCGCATCGGCCGCAGCGGAACAGGTTGCTCCCGAGGTGGCGGACGGCGGAGAAGTTGCCGACGTTGGTGAGCCGGCCAGGGTCGCGCAGCACGGCAACCGATGCTCGCCACACGTCCTCTGTGATCAGTGCTTCCCAGGTACCCGGGACCAGCTTCCGGCTCTCGACCGGCGGACGGGATCGAGCGGATTGCTTGGACCCGAGTGGGGGCATCTCGGCGTACGCCCGGAGGCCGGCGTATAGCGGGTTGAGCAGCATCACCCGCACGTTGTTGTGCCGCCACTCGTTCCCGAGGGTGGTTCGGGCACCTGCCCCGTTGAGCATGCGGGTAACGGAGTTGAGCGAGGCACCCGAGGTGATCAGGGTGAACGCTTGGCGGACCAACTCGCCCTCGGTTGGGTGCTCGACCAGGGTGCCGCCGGTCCGCTCGTATCCGAACGGGCGTGGGCCCGTCATCCACGGCTTGCCCTTCTCCGCTGCCTGCCGGTTGGCACGCCGTTGCCGGTCCGACTTGACCTCGACCTCCGCCCATGCCATCTCGCCAAGCATGCCGGCGACCATCCGGCCGTTGGGGGTAGCCATGTCGATGCCGGGACCGCGTACCGGGGCGATGGACACGCTGTGCTGCCGGCATGCCTCGACTACCCGTAGGCGGTCAGCCGGGCTGCGGTAGAGGCGGTCAGTGTTCCAGCAGACGATCACGTCGATGTCGCGCCGCTCAACGGCAGCCATCAGTGCCTCGAAACCTGGCCGGCGCCGGCCCGTGGTGGCGGACGTGTCGTTGTCGGTGTAGGTCTCGACCAGGGTCCAGCCCTTGACATCGATCAGTGCTCGGCCGTCCTCGCCGTGGCGCTCCACTCCCTCTGCCTCGCCAGTTCGATCCTTCGATATCCGCAGGTAGAGTGCCGCGCGCATAGCTTCCCGCTCCGCTGGTCGACCGATGAAGAGAAGTACGGTAACATGTGTCAGTACGCGCTGCCGTGGTGGGCCACCTTCAGCACGTCGGCCCGGAACGCGCCCGGCGGGGCCCGCTCCAGCAGCGCCTGCTGCTCCTCGGTCTCCGCGTCGCCGGGCAGCAGGATGCTCACCCCGGCCACCGTGGCCCGCATGACGATCGAGTTGTTGTTGGGGTCGGAACGGGTGCCGTGCAGGGCGTACGGCGGGCCCAGCACCGCCAGCTCGACCCCGCCGGCGCGGTACCGCTGCCCGGGCAGGGCCGGCCGCAGCAGCGTGCCGCCCCGGGCCGCCACCGCGGCGACCAGGGCGTGCCCGGTGACGGGCTCCCACCACCGAGGCACCAGCACGGTCGCCACCCGCCGACCGTTGAACACCCCGGCCACCCCACCGATGTGGTCCACGTGGAAGTGGCTGAACACCAGCAACGGGACCTCCCGTACGCCGAGGCGGCGCAGGCAGCCGTCGACCGCGCCCGGCTCCGGTCCGGCGTCGACCACCACCGCCCGCCCCGGCCCGGCCGGGAGCACCAGCGCGTCACCCTGCCCGACCGAGCAGGCCACCACCACCCAGTTCGACGGTGGCCAGCCACCGGCGACCAGGCGTACCGGCAGGGCGCCCAGCACCGCCGCCACGGCGACCACCGCCACCACCCGGCGGACGACCGGCCGGCGGGCGGCCACCAGCAACGCCACGGTCAGCGCGGCGAGCAGCAACGCACCGGGCGTCCCCTCCGGCCAGGGCAGGTTGCCGGCCGGCAGTTGGGCACCGTGCCGGGCCACCGTCACCAGCCACCACGCCGGCCAGCTCGCCAGCCAGGCGGCGAACTCCGCCCCGGCCGGCCAGACCGGGGAGGCCACCGCGGCCACCACACCGAGGATCGTCGCCGGTGCGATGGCGGGCACCACGAGCAGGTTTGCCGGCACGGCCACCAGGCTCACCGTCCCCGAGATGCCGGCCACCACCGGACCGCAGGCCAGTTGGGCCGCCGCCGGCACGGCCAGCGCCTCCGCCAGCCCGACCGGTACGCCCCGACGGCGCAGGCCGTCCCGCCAACCCGGGGCGAGCAGGAGCAGACCGGCCGTGGCCAGCACGGAGAGCGCGAAGCCCGGATCACCGGCCAGGTCCGGGTCGGCGACCACCAGGACGGTCACGGCGGCGGCCAGCGCGGGCAGCGCCGCCCGGGGTCGCCCGACCGCTAGGGCGGCCAACCCGATCGCGCCCATCGTGGCGGCGCGGACGACGCTCGGCGAGGGCCGGACCAGGATCACGAAACCCACCAGCGCGACGCCGCAGAGTGCGGTGGCGAGCCGGGGGCCGGCCCGGGCCCAGCGGGCCAGCAGCAGCACCGCACCCAGGATGATCGCGACGTTGCTGCCGGAGACGGCATTCAGGTGCGTCATCCCGGTGGCCTGGAAGTCCTCCGCGACGGTGGGCGGGAGTCGGCTGACGTCCCCCACCACCAGGCCCGGGAGCAGGCCGCCACGCTCCTCGGGCAGCGGTGCGCAGGCCCGTTGCAGGCCGGCCCGCAGCGCCCCGGCGGCGCGCTGGGGCCAGGACGGCCGGCCCTGCGCGGCCGGTGGGCCGGTCGCGGTCAGCACCAGGGCGGTGAGGTCGCCACCGCGCGGAGCCCCGGTCCGCCCGTGCGCGGTGAGCCGCTGGCCGGGCAGGAGTCCTCGCCAGCCGGGGTGGGTGGCGAGGACCAGCACCCGTACCGACGCCGTGACCCGCCGACCATCCGGGGTGGTGACCGCGCGTAGCTCCGCCGGGACCAGCAGGGTGGCCGGGCGTCCGGTGCCACCCCGCAGCGGACGCGGATCGTCCCGGACCACCAGCTCCGCGGTGACGCCGGTCCGCTCCTGGGCCAGGGCCCGGATCGGAGCGGCATCCCGGGCGGTCAGCCGGGTGGCGGTCACCCCGGCGCCGAGTGCCACGCCGAGCAGGACGGCGAGCGCTGTCCAGCCGTAGCGGCGGACGGTCTCCCGGGGCCGGCCCAGGACGCCGAGCAGGTGGCCGGCGGCCAGGGCGGCGAGCGCGGCGGCGGCACCGGCCAGCAGCGCCGCGGTCACGGCGGCCAGATGCAGCGCGGCGAGGGCCGCCAGCCAGGCCGCCACGGCGAGCCCCGCCAGCCGTAGGTCCGGTGCGTCCGCCCGGGCCGACTCCGGACCGGTCTCCGCCGGCGCCGGTCGCCGGCCACTTCCGCCGCTCACACCGTCACCAGGTCCTTGAGCTGCTCGTACCGGGCGTCGCCGATGCCCTCGACCTGGCGCAGGTCACCGACCGACCGGAACCCGCCCAGCCGGTCGCGCTCGGTGATGATCCGTTGGGCCAGCACCGGCCCGACCCCGGGCAGGGTGTCGAGCTCGGCCAGGGTGGCGGTGTTCAGGTTGACCCGTCCGCCGGTCCCGGGCCCGACTCCGCCCGCAGCCGGGCTGGCCGGGCCGGCCTGTCCGGGTGGGGCAGGTTGTCCGGGCGGGGCAGGTTGTCCCGGTGGGGCGGAGACACCGACCAGGATCAGCTCGCCGTCGCTCACCTTCCGGGCCGGATTGAGCAGTGCCACGTCCACCCCGGGCAGCGCGCCGCCGGCGGCGTCGAGGGCGTCACCGACCCGGGCGCCGGCCGGCACCCGGACCAGGCCGGGGCGGCGAACCTTTCCGGCCACCGCCACCACCAGCTCGGTGGCAGCGGGGGTTGCCTCCGGTGCGCCGTGGCCCGGAGCGGTGGCGGGCTCCGCACCGGTGGAGGCGGCCACGGCCACCGACGGGCGGACCGGTTCGGCCTGCGGCCGGGACCACCACGCCCAGAACGCCGCGCCGAGCACCACCAGGACGGCGACCACCGCCAGTGCCCGCACCCCGCGCCGCCCCGGGTCGAAGGCGCCCGGCCCCGGCAGGCGGGACCGTACCGCGCCCGGCGCGTCATCCCCCACCGGAGCCGACAGCCGGGACCGGACGGCACCCGCTGGAGCGTCGCCGTCCGTCGGACCCGGCAGTCGGGACGGGACGGCACCCGACACGTCGTCCTCCCCCGGACCAGGCAGCCGGGACCGGACGGCACCCGGCAGGGCGTTCCGACCCGATCGCATCGCGGATTCCGGCCCGGCGGCGGGAAACGGCCCCACGGGTGGCGCCGCGGCGGATGGATGGGCACCGTGCGGGACGGGCGGCTTCGGGGGGTCGGCGAGATCCTCCGCCCGCTCCCCGGTCACCTGGAACAGCCGTCGCCGCACCCGCGCCTCCTCGTCGTCTGACACGACGCGACGCTAGGGCGGCCCCGGCCGCCGCTGCCCGTCCGACGCCCTCCCCTGTGGACGGGGCGGTCACCTGTGGACAAGGGCCTGATCATGGCCGGATCTGCTACGGGCGCGCGGCAGCACCACGGGCACAACCGCAGGCGGAGCGCCGGCCGGACGGTCAGCGCGCCTCGGGGTCGAGGCCGAGCACCGCCCGCCCCCCGTCCACGGGCAGGGTCACCCCGTTGACGAAGCTCGCCTCCGTCGACAGCAGGTAGGCAACCGCCGCGGCCACCTCGTCCGCCCCGGCGATCCGGCCCAGCGGATGCAGCCGCGCCAACTCACCGGAGATCCGCTCCGCCTCGGCGGGGTCCTGCCCGGCGAGGAAGGCGGCGTGCCGCTCGGTGTGCACCGAGCCGAGCGCCACCGCGTTCACCCGGATGCCGCGCGACCCGTACTCGACGGCGAGGGCCCGGGTCAGACCCTCCACGGCGGCCTTGGCCGTGGCGTACGGCAGGGCGCCGGGGACCGGCCGGACGGCCTGGTGGGAGGAGACGTTGACGATGGCGCCACCGGTGCCGGCGGCGAGGAACCGGCGTACCGCCGTGGCGGCGCCGGTCACCACGGGGCGTAGGTTCGCCTCGATCAGGGCGAACACCTCGGCGGCCGGGGCGGTGTGCACGGAGGCGTCGCGGAACACGGCGGCGTTGTTGACCCAGCCGGCCAGCGGGGCGGCCCGCTCGGCCCGGTCGGCGGCGGCCGCGGCGACCTGCTCGTCGGCGGCGTCGCCGAGCACCGCCACGATCCGGCCCCCGGCGGGGTGCGCCGGCACCCAGTCCACCGCGACCGGGTCCCGTTCGATCACGACCACGGTGCCGCCGGCCGCGAGCAGGCGTTCCACCACGGCGCGGCCCACTCCCCGACCGCCGCCGGTCACCACATGGGACATCGGTCCGCCTCTCAGCAGCGGGGTGTTAACAAGGGGCCCTTCCTATACCGAATGCGTTAACAGGGGGCCCCTGCTTGCACCTCAGCGGCGGTGGACGACGACGCAGGCGAGGCCGGGGCCGGCATGTGCGGCCACCACCGCGCCCGCCTCGGTGACGTACGTGTCGACCAGCCGGTCGCCGAGCCGCTCGGTCAGCACCTGACGCAGCTGCTGGGCCCGCTCGGGCGCCGCGAGGTGGTGCACGGCCAGGTCGACCGCCCCGTCGCCGGCCGCCTCGACCGCGAGGTCGACCAACCGGGCCACCCCCCGGCTGGCGGTGCGCACCTTGTCCTTGAGCACGATCGCGCCGTCCGGCATGTGCATGATCGGCTTGACCGACAGGGCGGTGCCGAGCAGCGCCGAGGCGGCGTTGATCCGGCCGCCCCGGCGCAGGAACTCCAGGGTGTCGACGTAGAAGTAGATGGTGGTGCGGTCGACGGCGGCCAGCGCCGCGTCGCGTACGCCGGCCAGGTCGGACCCGGCCTCGGCGGCGGCGGCCGCGGCGAGCACCGGGAAGCCGAGCCCCATGCCGGTGGAGCGGCTGTCCACCACCTCGACCCGCCCGTCGAGTTCGGCGGCGGCCAGCCGGGCCGCCTCGACGGTGCCGGAGAGTTCGGCCGACAGGTGCACCGACACCACGCCGTCGGCCCCGGCGTCGAGCAGCTCGCGGTAGGTGTCGGCGAACTGCTCGGGAGCGGGACGGGAGGTGCTCACCGAGACCCGCCGGCCACCGAGCGCCTGGGTGGCGTCGGTCGGGGTGGTCTCCACCCCTTCCAGCCCTTCCGCGCCGTTGAGCACGACGGTCAGCGGGACGACGGTCAGCCGGTGCGTCCGCACCAGCTCGGGCGGCAGGTAGGCGGTGGAGTCGGTGACGACCGCGACGGGCATGCCCGGCACGCTAGCCGATCCGGACCGCGTACGCCCGGGCCGGACGGCTCAGACCGCCTCGGTCGGCGTGCCGCGGGTGATCTGGCCGACATTGTGGGCCCGCAGCTGCCAGCCCCGGGTGTCGTCGTGCCGCAGCTCGGTCCAGTGGCAGTTGGCCAGCGAACCGACGGCGCGCAGCACCGCATGCTCCCAGCCGAGCAGGTGACCGACGCCCTGCCGGGCCGCACCACCGTGGGTGGCCAGCACGATCGTGCCACCGGGGGTGGCGTCCGCGGCGTCCTGGAGCGCGCCGGCGACCCGCTTGCCGAGGTCGTCCAGGGTCTCCAGCCCGGCGCCCGGGTCGGGGTGACCGGCCCGCCACCGGGCGAACTCGTCGGGGAACCGCTCGGCGGCCTCGGTGAGGTGCAGCCCCTGCCACTGCCCGAAGTGCCGCTCCCGCAGCCGGGCGTCGCTGTGGACCGGCAGGCCGGTCAGCGCGGCGAGCGCGGCGGCGGTGTCGGCGGCGCGGCGCAGGTCACTGGCGACGATGGCGTCGGGGCGCAGCGCCGCGAGCAACGGGGCGGCGGCCCGGGCCTGCTCCCGACCGAGGTCGTTGAGGGGTACGTCGGTCTGGCCCTGCACCCGGCTGGTGGCGTTCCACTCGGTGTTGCCGTGCCGCCAGACGATCAGCCGGGTCATTCCGCGCTGGTGGTGCCGGCGGCCGAGTCGGCCAGGTCCCGGTCGACGAACGGGATCTGCGGGCAGTCCTTCCAGAGCCGGTCGAGGGCGTAGAACTCGCGCTCCTCGGTGTGCTGCACGTGGACCACGATGTCGACGTAGTCGAGCAGCACCCAGCGACCGCCCCGCTCGCCCTCGCGGCGGATCGGCTTGGCCTTCTCGGGCAGCTCGAGGAGGCGCTCCTCGATGGCGTCGACGATGGCCAGCACCTGACGCTCGTTGGGTGCGGAGGCGACCAGGAAGGCGTCCGTGATCGCGAGCTGGTCACCCACGTCGATGATGACGATGTCCTGCGCCTTCTTGTCGGCCGCGGCCTGGGCGGCGGCCATCGCCAGCTCGTGAGCGCGTTCGGAAACTGTCACCGTTCTCCTTCGATCAACCGTGCGACCCTCCAAGCGTCTCACACCCGGCGTTGTCACGACTTGTCAGTTCTGGCTGGTTACCAGGGCGAAAGGGGTCATAACGCCCCTACTTCTCCCTGGTAGAGCCGCCGTTTGGCGATGTACTGCACCACACCGTCGGGCACGAGATACCAGACCGGCTCGCCCCGGGCCACCCGCGCGCGGCAGTCGGTCGACGAGATGGCCATCGCCGGCACCTGCACCAGGCTCACCGTGTCCGCGGGCAGGTGCTTGTCGGTCAGCTCGAAACCCGGCCGGGTCACGCCGACGAAGTGGGCCAGCTCGAGGACCTCGTCCAGGTCCTTCCAGGAGAGGATCCGCTCCAGCGCGTCGGCCCCGGTGATGAAGAAGAGCTGCGCCTTCGGGCCGTGTTCGGCGTGCAGGTCGCGCAGGGTGTCGACGGTGTAGGTGGGACCACCCCGGTCGATGTCGACCCGGCTGACCTGGAAGCGCGGGTTGGAGGCGGTCGCGATCACCGTCATCAGGTAGCGGTCCTCGGCCGGACTGACCGGTTCGTCCGCCTTCTGCCACGGCTGACCGGTCGGGACGAAGACGACCTCGTCCAGACCGAACCGGTCGGCCACCTCGCTGGCCGCCACCAGGTGGCCGTGGTGGATCGGGTCGAACGTGCCACCCATGATGCCGATCCGCCGGATGTCTTCCTCCACCCCGCGATCCTAGGCCGGCACCCCACGGGCGGCGCGGGGACGGGCCACCGTCGCCCGCCCCGCGCCACCACCGACCGGGGCGCTCAGGCGCCCGCCCTCGCCATCACGGCCGCTCAGGCGCCCGCCGCGGCGACCGCCGTCCGGGCCACCAGGGCCCGGCGCAGGTCGTCGTCCAGGTCGACGACCCGCCGACGCAGCCCCGGCGTCAGGTCGTCGCGTTCCAGCAGCGCCGCGGCCAGTTCCCGGGTGGGCTGCGCCACGGCGTAGCGGGGGAAGGCCAGGGCCGCCACCCGGTCAGCCACCCACTGGGTACGCAGCCGCGCCGCGGCCGGCATGTCGGCGAAGTACCGCTCGACGTATCCGGCGGTCAACCCGACCTGCTCCGGCTGCCAGAACCCCTCGGCGGTCGCCTCCACCATCCGGTTCGACAGCTCGGTGTTGCTCACGACGATCTCCCAGGCGACCCGCTTGGCCTCGGCGTCGGGCCGGGCGGCCCGGCAACCGGCGGCACGTTCGGCCCCGGTGGCGCTCTGGTCGGCGGCGGCCTCGGCGGCGATCTCCGGTTCACCGGCTGCGCCGAGCACCACGAGCCGGCGCAGCAGCGCCCAGCGCAGCTCGGTGTCGACCGCCAGCCCCTCCGGTACGCCCTCGCCGGCCAGCCAGCCGGCGAGCAGCCCGGTGTCGGTGGTCGCGCCGATCAGTCCCCGGGCCGCGGCGAGTTGCAGGGAGCCGCCCGCCGGGGCGCCCGCCAGCAGCGTCCCGCACGCCCCGGCGATCCGCAGCAGGGCCGCCTCCCGGGCCAGCGGCTCCAGGTAGCGGTCGACGAGGTCGCGGCCGATGGTGAGCACGTCCTCGGTGATGATCACCTCGGTCTCGGCGGGCAGCGCCGCGCCGACCAGCTCGACCAGGCCGGACACCGGTCGTTCCCCGTCCGTCGCCGCGTCCAGCGCCTCCCGCCAGAGCAGCGCGCGGGCCAGCGGGTCGGCGAGACCGGGCAGCAGCGTCGGCACCATCGCCGCCGACGCGGGGTCGAGGCGGATCTTGGCGAAGGTCAGGTCACCGTCGTTGGGCAGCAGCAGCGCGTCCGCCGGCAACCCGGCCAGCTCCGGCAGGACGGTCCGGCCGCCGTCGGCGTCCGGGTCGAGATCGACCTCCAGCCGGTGCGCCTCGCCGGTCGGGGAGTACCGGCCGACGCCGATGCGGTGCGGGCGCAGCACCGGGTGGCCGGGCACCGCCGTCTGTCGTACCGCCACCTCCGTCCAGCGGCCGTCAGCGTCCACCGTCGCCTCGGTGCGCAGCGTGTTGACCTGGGGGCGGCGCAGCCAGCGCTGCGCCCAGTCGGTGAGCTCCCGGCCGCTTGCGCCGGCCAGGCTCTCCAGCAGGTCGGCCAGGGTGGCGTTGCCGAACCGGTGCTTGGCGAAGTGCGCGTTCAGTCCCGCGAGGAAGGCGTCGTCGCCGAGCCAGGCGACCAGCTGGCGCAGCACGCTGGCGCCCTTGGCGTACGAGATGCCGTCGAAGTTGAGCAGGCCCTCGGCGGCGTCGGCGACCTCCTCGGGGGCGACCGGGTGGGTGGACGGACGCTGGTCGGCGGCGTATCCCCAGCCCTTGCGGCGCAGCGCGAAGGTGGTCCAGGCCTGCCCGAAGCGGGTCGCCTCGGCGGTGACCCGGGTGCCCAGGTACTCCGCGAAGGACTCGTTGAGCCACAGGTCGTCCCACCAGCGCATGGTGACCAGGTCGCCGAACCACTGGTGGGCCATCTCGTGGGCGATGGTGGTGGCGCGCAGCTCGCGCTGGGTGTCGGTGACCGCGGACCGGAACAGGTAGTCGTCGCGGAAGGTGACCAGGCCCGGGTTCTCCATCGCACCGGCGTTGAACTCCGGCACGAACGCCTGGTCGTACTTGCCGAACGGGTAGCGCTCGGCGAAGAGCTGGTGGAAGCGGTCGAAGCACTGCCCGGTGACGGTGCGGATCTCGTCGAGGTCGGCGTCCAGGTGCGGGGCGAGCGACCGACGGCAGTAGAACCCGAGCGGGATGCCGTCGTGGATGTCCCGCCGGACGTGCCACGGGCCGGCGATCAGCGAGACGAAGTAGGTGGCCAGCGGTCGCGTGGGGGCGAACTCCCACCGCCCGGGGCGCGGGGTGTCGGCCACCGCGCCGTTGGCGGCCACCGTCCACTCCGGTGGCGCGGTGACGGAGAGCGTGACCGGCGCCTTGAGGTCGGGCTGGTCGAAGGCGGCGAAGATGCCCTGCGCCTCGTCCAGGAACGACATGGCGTAGAGGTAGGTCTCGCCGTCGGCCGGGTCGACGAACCGGTGCAGCCCCTCCCCCGTGTTCGAGTACGCCATCTCGGCCTCGACGGTGAGGGTGTTCTCCGCGGCGAGCCCGGTCAGCGGCAGCCGGTTGCCGGCCAGCGCGGCCGGGTCCAGCCGCTGCCCGTTCAGGCTCACCGACTCCAGTACCGCCGGTCTGAGCTCGACGAACGTCTCCGCGCCGGGGGTGGCCCGGAACCGGATGGTGGTGGTGGAGCGGAACCGCTCGCCGGGACCGGTCAGGTCCAGGTCCACCTGGTAGGACTCGACGGTAATCAACGCGCCACGCGCGGTTGCCTCTACACGGGTCAGGCTCGGCATCCGCTTATCCTGCCCGATGGGGAACGGAGGCGTTCCCGGACGACGCGTGGTGATGGAGGAACGACAATGGGTGCGCACCCCAAGGGCGACTTCGACCTGTCCCGGGCGGTCTGGCAGCGGGCCGAGGGAGACTCCTCCGACAGCGCCGTGGAGGTGGCCTTCGTCGACGACCTGATCGGCATGCGCAACTCCGCCGAGCCGGAGGGGCCGGTGCTGGTCTTCACCCAGGCCGAGTGGGACGCCTTCGTCGCCGGTGCGCAGGACGGCGAGTTCGACCTGGACTGAGCGGCCCGGCCGGGGCGGGTCACCCGTCCCCCTCGCCCCAGCCCAGCCCGCCCGGGCCGGCGGCGTGATGGAAGCCCGGATGCCCGGCCACGTCGGCGCAGCGCTCGCCGTCGGGGCCGACGGCGCCGCAGAAGAGCCGCTCGGCGCGGTGCCAGGCGTCGGCCGGGGAGAGCGCCGCCGCGCCCAGGGCCAGCTCCGGACGGAGCAGGCCGAGCGCCTCGGCGTACGCGACGGCCAGCTCCCGTGCCTGCTCCGGCCCGTCGGCCTCGAAGCCCAGGTGGGCGGTGAAGTGCCGGCGCGGCCGGGGCGTACGCCGGGCGGGGCCGACCAGCGGCGGGTCGGCGGCCGACGATCCGGTGCCGGCGGGCCGGGCGGCGCCGAGCGCCTCCACCACCCGCCGGGTCCGCCAGTACGGTGACCCGTTCTCCCGCATCGACCCCTCGCTCTCCTCGTGACCCGCGGGCCGGCGGCGCCGGCTGCGGAGTCGAGCCAACCAGCTCGCCGGCGTCCTGGGAGGGGCCCGCGCGGGCCCCTCCCCCGCGCGGCGCCGCCGGACGGACGGGATTCAGCGGCCCCGACCTGGGTAGATATGGCCGATCCGGCCGGCCCCGGCCGACCGTCGCCCGCGTCAGGAGAGCCGATGCCGACCCCCGCCGACCGCAGCCCGGACAGTTCCCTGGCCTTCCTGCGCGAGGGGTACCGGTTCATCGGCACCCGCTGCGACCGGTACGGCAGCGACATCTTCACCACCCGGCTGCTGCTCACGCCGACGATCTGCCTGCGCGGCCGGCCGGCGGCGGAGCTCTTCTACGACCCGGAGCGGTTCGTCCGGGCCGGCGCGATGCCGAAGCGGGCGCAGCGGACGCTCACCGGCGTCGGCGGCGTGCAGGGGCTCGACGGTCCGGCGCACGCGGACCGCAAGGCGATGTTCATGTCGCTGATGACCCCGACGGCGGTACGCCGGCTCGGCCAGCTCTTCGCCGACGAGTGGCGGGCCCGGATCGCGGTCTGGGAGGGGTCCGGCGTGGTGGGCCTCTACGACGAGGTGGGCCGGATCCTGACCCGGGCGGTCTGCGCCTGGGCCGGGGTGCCGCTGGCCGAACGGGACGTGGTCCGGCGTACCGACGAGCTGCACGCGATGATCGACGGCCCGGCCGCGCTCGGCCCCCGGCACTGGCGTGGGCTGCTCGCCCGCCGCCGGGGCGAACGCTGGGCCGGGGAGCTGGTACGCCGGGTCCGGTCGGGCGCCCTGCCGGTGCCGGCGGACGCGGCGTTGCGGGTGATCGCCGAGCACCGCGACGCCCGCGGTCGGCAGTTGCCCCGCCGGATCGCCGCGGTGGAGCTGCTGAACGTGCTGCGGCCGACGGTGGCCGTGGACCGGTACGTGGTCTTCGCCGCGCTGGCCCTGCACGACCACCCGCTGTGGCGGCAACGGGTCCGCGCCGGCGACGACGTCACCGAGTGCTTCGTGCAGGAGGTACGCCGGATCTACCCGTTCTTCCCGGTTGCCGCCGCCCGGGTCCGGCGCTCCTTCGACTGGCAGGGGCACCACTTCCCCCGGGGCCGGCGGGTCCTGCTCGACCTCTACGGCACCGACCACCACCCGGACGTCTGGTCGGAGCCGGAGCGGTTCCATCCGGAACGCTTCACCGGCTGGCGCGACGACGCGTACGGCTTCGTGCCGCAGGGCGGCGGGGAGCACCTGGGCGGGCACCGCTGCGCCGGCGAGTGGCTCACCATCGAGCTGATGAAGCAGGCGGTCACCCTGCTCACCACGGCGATGCGCTACGAGGTGCCGCCGCAGGACCTGGCGCTGGACCTGGGCCGGATGCCCACCCTGCCGCCGAGCGGCTTCCAGATCACCGACGTGCGGCGCACCGCCTGACCGGCCCTTCCGGCCGGGCGGTGCGCCGGTGATGCTCCTATGGATGTCAAGGGGTGTTGAGGGCGGTGAAGTCGGTGAGGAGGGCGGCGTGGACCTCGCGGACGACGTATCGCTTGAGGCACCGCATGATCTCTTTCTTGCCGAGGCCCTGTTTGGTGCGTTTCTCAACGTAGGCGCGGGTTCGGGGGTCGTAGCGCATCCGGCTGAGCACGATCGTGTGCAGGGCGTTGTTCGCGGCTCGGTCGCCGCCGCGGTTGAGGCGGTGCCGGTCGATGCGTCCGCTGCTGGCGGGGATCGGGGCGGCGCCGCAGAGGTGGGCCAGGGCCGCTTCGGAACGTAGCCGGTCGGGATTGTCG
>NZ_FMCX01000015.1 GCF_900091555.1 Micromonospora mirobrigensis | reverse complement strand
GTCACGGACAGCGTCGGCGTCCCACACCGCCCGATACAACAGGCGCTGCATCGCGTCCGGCCGGGCATGTCCGGCCTGCTCGGCCAACTGCCAGCACGTCTTCACCTCAAGCTCGGACAGCAGCCCGGTCACGAACTGTCCCGCCGCCCGACGCGGCTCCACGCGACCAAACCGGCCCGCGAAGCAGCCCAGCACCTCGGCCAACACCCGCTCCCACCGACCAACAGCTACGCTGTGGCACGCGGCCACCGCCAGATCTGATGATGTGTCCACAACGCACAGACGATCACGCGGTGGCCGCCTCGCGTCCACCCCGGTTCACCAGCAAGATCTCAAACGGCGGCTGCCGTACTAGCTGATCTTATTGCGGTAGATCGCTGTGGCGGCGGCGTCGGCGGCCACGAGCAGGCCGGCGCACCAGGCGAGGGCGATCCAGATGCAGCGGCAGCGGTCATCGGCGGCGAGAACCACGGGTACGCCGACCGCGATTACCCAGGCCGGCAGCTGCTGCCACGAGCCGTATTCGGGTGGGTGCCAGCGAGGGCACGGCGGTCGGCCGCTTTGCCGACGCCTTGGGCAGCGGCGGCGAGGTCGCCCTCTCGGGCGGTCTCGCTCAGCCCTGCAGCGAATGACCCCGATGGTGGCAGCGGCGACGAGGTCGCGTCGCCGCCGGCCAACCACTGTCGGTTATTGACGTCGGAGTAGTTCGGGTGTTGGCCGTCCAGTGGACGTGGTGGCGAGGACGGTGACGAGGATGCCGAGCGCGACTCCGGCCGCGGCGAGGGTGAGCACGGGCATGACCGTGTCGAGCAGGTTGTCGAAGCTGGTGGTGCGCATGACGGTTGCTCCGGCCCAGGCGGTGAGCAGGACGGCGGCGGCGGTGGTCAGTTGGCCGAGGAGGAGGCCGCTGATAGATTCGGTGACATTCGCAGCGGTAAGGGTGCGTCGGGGTACGCCGATCACAGCGAGTGGAACGTTGGCCCGGCGCGTGGTGATGGTGCGGTCGACGGTGGACATGGCGAAGGCGATGAAGCCCATGGTGGCGGTGATGAGCAGCCCGGCGGTGACGAGCGCTGTGACCGCGTCGGCGTCGAATCCGGTGGGTATCTCGCGGTAGCCCTGCACGACGGCGGTGGGGGCGAGCGCGGCGGCGGTGGCGTACCAGTTTTCCAGGGCCGACTGGTTGGCGTCGACCTTGGCGACGATGGTGCCGGCCTTTGGCGGTTCGGCGACGACGATGTCGGTACCTTGCCCGAACGGGGACATGTTCAGCGGGGCGGTGTCTGCCGGGATCGCGTAGGCCGCCACCTCGGTGTCTCCGCCCTCGGATGCGGTGAGTGGAGTTCCGGCGGGTAGCTGGTCGGACCAGGCGGCCCGGTAGGCCTTGCCGGGGGCGCAGGACCAGGTGGTGTCGAACAACACCGCGAGGCTGGCGCAGCTGCCTCGCACGACCAGGACAGGCTGTTGTCGCCCGTCGATCGTGGCAGAACCGCTGAGGGTGTCGTAGTAGGCCATGTTGTCAGCGCCGACAGTGGGAACCAGTTGCTCGGCGAGGCGCTCGTCGGCGCCGAGGATCGATTGTGGCAGCCAGCCGGTGTCGGAGACCTGCGTCGCGGTGTTGGCGGCGCTGTAGGCGGCGGCGCCGATCGTGCCGACCGCGCCGATGAACAGGGCGACCATCAGCGTCCCCGCCAGTCGGAACACCGTACTGGGGGCCTGGCGGATCCTGCGGACCGCGACAGTCAGCCACGCCGGTCGGCCTGCCCATCGCAGGAGAGGGGCGGCGAGCCGAGGCAGCAGCGCGGGCAGCAGCAGTGGCAGGGTGAGTGCGACACCGATCATCCCGACGCCGAGCAACGCCAGCGCCGCCGTACTTGATTCGGCGAGCATCGCCGCGACCAGCAACGCCACGACTGACGCTGCGAAGGCGACCAGTCGCCACAGCCGAGCCGCCCCGGTCACGATCCGACGGCGGGTAGCGACCGGCCGCAGCACCGCCGGCGCCGCCCCGACCACCCCAACCACCACCGCGAATGCCACGATCAGCACCCCCGCGACTGCGGCGCGACCGGCGGGCACGGCGACATCAGTGGCGTACCAGTGGAACCGGCCGATCGACCAGTCGGCGGTGAGGGCGCGCAGCACCGGGAACGCAGCGTAGCCGAGCAGGACCCCGAACGCTGCCGCGACCCCGGTCTCGACCGCGTTGACCGCCTGAGCTTGCCGGGCCGACGCGCCCAGCAGCCTGAGTGCGGCGAGGCGCTGCTCTCGTGCCGCCGCGGACAGCCCCGCCGCGGTGGACAGCAGCACCGCCAGTGGCGCCAGCATGAAAAAGGCGAACGCGAAGCCGACAACGCGCCCGGGAGTGAGCAGACGCTCCAGATCCGAGGTGCCCCGCTGCGCGGCGAGCTGCCGGTCGGCGGTGGAATCACCGAAACCGGTGACCGGGTCGGCGTCGGTGGGCATCTGCGCGCTGGTCACACCGACGTAGGCGATGAGCTCGTCCGGGGCGACCAAACCTGCCGCACCGACCGTGCCGACCACGGTTTGCGGGAAGCGCCGCTTGGCGTGCGGGTTATCGGCGATCAGCTTCCGCATCGCCGGGGACACCACCACTTCACCGGCAGAGGGCAGTGCGCTCACTCCCGGCGGCACAGGGCCGCCAGCGGTGACGCCACTGACATTGACCCGCCGCAGAATCCGCCCGGCCACCGCGTCGTCGATCGTCACTGCCCGCAGCGTCTGTTCAGACCCAGAAGCGGTGACCGGCGTGCGGCCGATGATCCGCAGATCCTGCGCGTCGACCACAGCCGGAACCGCGAGCGCCCCGAGAACCAGCACGATCCCCACCGCCGCGCCAGTCCCCAGCAACACCGTGCGAATCAGCGCCTGCCGCCCACCGCGCACCGTCAACCGCGCACCCAACCACAGCCACGGCACGTAGCGTCCGAACATTCTCATCGAACCGTCACCGCCTGCAGCACCCGACCGTCGCGCATCCGCACAACCCGATCCGCCCGCTCGGCCACCTCGGGCGCGTGCGTCACCATCACCACCGCCGCGCCCCGCTCCCGCGCCGCGGCAAACAAGCAATCGAGCACCGCCTCGCCGCTGCCGGAATCCAACGCCCCGGTCGGCTCATCAGCGAACACCACCCGCGGCTCATGCACCAACGCCCGAGCCACCGCCGCCCGCTGCGCCTGCCCACCGGACACCGCACCCGCCTGCCGGTCCGCCAAGTCCCCGATACCCAACTCGCCCAAAAGATCCTCCGCCCGCCGGCGCGCCACCGGCGCCCGCGTGCCCGTGACCCGCAACGGCAACTCCACGTTCTCCCGCAGCGTCAGCTCCGGCACGAGATCCCCGAACTGCAACACGAAACCGAACGAGGTCAACCGCAGACGACTACGCGCCGCGTCCGACCTTGTCGAAAAGTCCTCCGACTCGAAGTACACCTCACCAGCGTCCGGACGCAGCAGACCCGACAGAACGTGAAGCAGCGTTGTCTTGCCGCAGCCGGACGGGCCGGTCACCGCAACGGTCTCGCCTTGCTCGACGGCGAACGACACGTCGTCCAGAGCGATGGTGGAGCCGTAGGCGAGCCGCACGCCGCGACATCCCGCAAGACCGGTGGACTTCGAACCAGACAGTTCCATGGATGGACCCTATAACCCTTCCTCGGCGGCATGGGGGTAGAAATCGCCGAGCGGGCGGTCGTCGATCGGCGACCGCCCGCTCTGTGCGATCAGCAGCTCACGAGCGCGAAGCTCTCCGCCTCGTTGTCGAAGTTGGCGAAGGTCCGCAAGTTGCTGACCGATGTCTTCTTGCCGATCGTGATGCGAGTCCCCGAGAAGCCGTCGTTGTCGTACAACACGGCGCACTTGTCCGTGTTGTTGATGACAGAACTGATCTCGTTGTCGCCGTTGAAGCCGTTTATCTCGTACTTGTCGTTCGAGATGCTGCCGGGGGTGTAGTCCACGTACTTGCTGCCGTTGTAGGAGAAGTCCTCCCACATGCAGATCTTGCCACTGCTGCAGGTGCCGGCGGCGTAGGCCGGGGCAGCAAGCCCTGCCACGCCGAGGAGAAGCCCGGTGGATGTCGCGGCTACGAGCCGCTTGACAAGGTGCGACATGACGCTCCTCATTCTGCTGCGGTGGATGTCGGAGAAGTCCGCCATCACCAGTTCGGAAAGGGTGTATCGGCGCGCCTCATTGACCGGGAACACGTCGCTGCAGTCGACGTAATCCAGCCAAGGAGTGAGGTGCCCACAATATGGAGGCGCTGGAATCTGCAAGCCCCGAAGTAAGGCCCGTGATCGGTCAGCGCGGCGGAGTTCTACGAGAACGTGTCACGCCGGAAGTGAACTGCGGTCATGCGATGAATCCCCGTGTAGCCGCTTCGCTGAGATCACGATTTTCGCAGAAGACGACCTTCGATACAACCGCCCGAATGCGAGTGGCTGCGGAACGTGTTCCCCATCAACGCGCTCGGCGGTCGTGGCTGGTGACTCCACCGTTGGCGGCGAGAAGCAGGTCGACAGCCGGCCCTCCTGGCGGCAGCGATGGCACCACTGCCCTCCGGCGTGGCGTGGTGCACCCCCTCACCGGCACAGCTCAGCCCGAGCCCAGAGCCGACGATGCACCCGATCGACCACCACGACAGGCAATCGGTCGCCGTCTGCGCCGAACCCTTGGCGGGAGCACTACCGATGCTCACACTTCTGGTAAATCACACCAAACCTGGAGAAGGTCAGGCTGGTCAAGGCAAGGTCTACAAGCGGTGCGGCTGCCGCGACACCAAGAAGCGGCTCAAGCAACACTGCCCCCGCCGCCGGAGAGCCTGTCAGAAACTTTGTGGTTGATCTTGGTGTGGTCCCAAACAGGAGCACCAACGGAGCACCAAGCGTCCACATCATGGAAGCTCGCACCACATACTGGAACGAGATCAAGGCCGTTACCAGCGTTTCCGCTGGTAACGGCCTTGATCGTGAAGTGCGCCCGAAGGGACTCGAACCCCTAACCTTCTGATCCGTAGTCAGATGCTCTATCCATTGAGCTACGGGCGCTCGTGCTCAGCCAGCCTACACGACCGACTTTCGCGCGGAGACTCCGGGATTCGAACCCGGGAGGGGCTTTAAGACCCCAACCGCATTAGCAGTGCGGCGCCATAGACCAGACTAGGCGAAGTCTCCCTGGTGGTCCGGAGACCACCGCGGCCGAGGATACAGGTCCGTCCCCACCCGGAGCAAAGCGACTTCCTACCCCGTGCGGTGAGCCCTCGTCGGCGTCCACCGCCATCCCGCGTTTCCATCCTGTGCCCGGGCGCTGTCCGGACTAGGCTCCGTCGATATGCAGGAGCAGCCGCCCAGCGATCCGCCCCGCCGCGAGCCTGCGGAGAAGCCCCGGCGGAGCCGCTCACCCAAGGCCACCTTCACGCCGCCCGCGACGCCGGCACCGGCGGATCCGGGGCCGGCGGAACAGCAGCGGGGCGACGGCAGCGACGCGCCGGGACGGGCGCCCCGGACCAGGCCGGCCCCCGGTGTCCTCTTCCAGCCGCCCGACCGGCCCGCGGCGGGCGGTGGCGGTGGGTCGCCTGCGGGCGTCGGCGACCGGAGCGACGCCGGCCCTGCGGGAGTACGGCCGGCGCCCGCGCAGCGGCCACCCGTCCCCAGGCCCGCACCGGCCGCTCGTCGGGCGGCCCCGCCCCGACCACAGGATGCCGCGTCGGAGGCCGGAGGTGGTGATCCGGCACACGGTCGACCCGAGGCGGCGACCGTCGACGTGCCGACCGGTGAACCGGGGGCGCCGGTCCGGGCGGGTGCCGCCGAGCCGGCGGTCCCACCGGCCACATCCGGTGCCGGCACCGTGCCAGCGGTGAGCGGGATCACCGAGGAGGCCCCACGAGTGGCACCCCGGGCGCGCAGGGCAACGTCGAAGAAGGCCGGGTCGCCCGCCGCCGTGCCGCCCGCGAAGACGGCCCGATCGTCCGCTGCGGTGCCGCCGGTGAAGAAGGCCGGGCCGCAGTCGGCCAAGGCCGCGCCGGCGAAGAAGACGACGGGGGCGACCGGGCAGGCTGCGCCGGCACCGAAGGTGGCCGCCGGCAGGAAGAGCTCCGCGCCCAGGAAGGCCGCCTCCGCCACGAAGGCCACGCCAGCGCCGGCTGAGCCGCAGCAGGTGCCGGCAGCCGTGCAGCAGGAGCAGGTGACGGCGACGCCGGTCCGGGTGCCGGCGCAACTGCCGTACCCGTCGGTGCCGGAGATGCCGGCGTCGGGGCGTACCCGGGAGTGGGAGCTGGCGACGCTCACCGGGCGGCTGCGCGACCACCCCGGCTTCGCGCCGGAGCTGCTGGCCCTGGCCGCCGTCGAGGCGCTCGGGCCGCGGGCCCGGGACTGGACGCAACGGCTGCGGGCCGCGTACCCGCAGGCGGAGTCGGACGCCCTGGCCCGGCTGGCCAGCCGGCGGTTCGTCCGGGCCGCCGGAGTGGGTGGCGCGGGCGCAGCGGTGGCGGGACTCTTCGCGCCGGTGGCCGAGCTGGCGGCGGTGCTCTGGACCCAGGCCAACCTGGTGCTGCACCTGGCCGCGACGTACGGCCGGGACCCGCTCGACCCGGAGCGCGCGGTCGAGCTGCTGGTGCTCACGCAGGTGCACCCGGACGCGGCGAGCGCCCGCGCGGCGCTGGACGCCGCCCGGGCCGCCGACGGGCCCGCGGAGCGGTCGTGGCCGTGGGCCGCCGAGGCGGCGTGGCGGCTGGCCCTCCCGCTGGCCGCGCAGGCCGGCGGCTGGCTGGCGTTGCGACTCGCCTCCCGGCTGCTGCCCGGGGCCGCTGTGCTCGCCGCCGCCACCGGGGACGCGGCAGCGGCCGAACGGCTGGCCGCCCGGGCGATCGGCACCTACCGGCCCCGCTGACCGCCCGGGGGGTCAGAGCCAGCTGAACCAGGCTCGGGGCAGCACGGCGTAGCCGACGAAGGCGACCACGTCGAGCAGGGTGTGCGCGACGATCAGCGGCATCACCCGCCGGGTGCGCAGGTAGAACAGGCTGAACACCACACCCATCACGGCGTTGCCGACGAAGGCGCCGAAGCCCTGGTAGAGGTGGTAGGAGCCGCGCAGCAGGGCGCTGGCCGTGACCACCGCGCCGAGCCGCCAGGAGAGCTGGCGCAGCCGGGTGACCAGGTAGCCGACCACGATCACCTCCTCCAGGACGGCGTTCTGCACGGCGGCGAGGATGAGCACCGGCACCGCCCACCACAGGTGGGGCAGGCCGGCCGGCACCAGGGTGGCGTTGATCCCGAGGTGCGCCGCCACCCAGAACAGGGCGAGGCCGGGCAGGCCGATCAGCGCGGCGAGGCCGGCGCCGCGGGCCAGGTCGGAGCCGGGCCGCCGCAGGTCGACGCCGAGGGTCCGGGCCGGGTCGCCGGGGGTGCGGGCGAGCAGGTGTACGGCGAGCAGCACCGGCAGCAGCGCGAAGACGATCCCGAGCAGCTGGTACGTCAGGTCGAGCCAGGGCCGGGCCGACTGGGAGGTGTTGAGCGAGGCGGTCTGCCTGGAGAGCGGCCCGTCGGCGGTCAGCTTCGCGATGATCGACACCAGGGCGTAGATCGCGGACTGCCCGAGGGAGAGCCCGAGCACCAGCAGGGTCTCGGTGCCGAGGGTGCGGCGGGACACCGCCGGCCGGGTGAGCTCGTCGACCGTCACGCCCACCACTCTGCCCCACCGGATGGCCCGCCGACACGGGCCGATCCGACGATGCGCGGCGGTCGCACAGTCTGTGCGACCGGTGTGCACGCTCCGTGGACATTCTATGGGGGCCCCGATCCGCAGTCCCCGAAGGAGCGCACCCCCGTGGACAACTTCGCACGGCTGCTGAAGGAGAGCTGGACCCTGGTGGAGGAGGACCGGGACCGGCTCAGTGGTCATTTCTACGCCCGGCTGTTCCTGCTGGACCCCGCCCTGCGGCAGCTCTTCCCGGTGCAGATGTCCGGCCAGGGCGACCGCATCCTGGAGGCGATCGTCACCGCCACGCAGACGGTGGACGATCCGGAGAGCTTCGACGAGTACCTGCGCGCGCTGGGCCGGGACCACCGGAAGTACCACGTCGACGCCGCGCACTACGCGACGATGGGCGTCGCCCTGCTGGACGCGCTGCGCAGCACCGCCGGCGACGGCTGGAACCTGGAGTACGACCAGGCGTGGCGGGAGGCGTACCAGGCGATCACGGCGAAGATGGTGGCCGGCGCGGACGCCGACGACAACCCGCCGTTCTGGCACGCGGAGGTGCTCACCCACGAGCGGCACGGCGCGGACACGGCGGTGCTGACCGTCCGGGCCCTGCAACATCCGCTGCCCTTTCGGGCCGGCCAGTACGTCAGCCTGGAAGCGCCCCGGCACCACCCCCGGGTCTGGCGCACCTACTCGGTGGCGAACGCCCCGAACGACGACAACGTGCTGGAGTTCCACGTCCGTACGCCGGAGGGCGCGGGTTGGGTCTCCGGGGCGCTGGTCCGGCGGACCCGCCCGGGTGACCTGCTGCGGCTGGCCGCGCCGATGGGCTCGATGACGTTGGACACCGAGTCGACGCGGGACATCCTCTGCGTGGCCGGTGGGGTGGGGCTGGCCCCGGTGAAGGCGCTGGTGGAGGAGCTGACCAAGGTCAACCGCACCCGCTGGGTGCACGTCTTCTACGGCGCGCGCCGCCCGGAGGACCTGTACGCCCTGCCGGCCCTCCAGGAGCTGGTGGAGACGTACCCGTGGTTGTCGGTGACCCCGGCGTGCAGCGAGGACCCGGACTTCGACGGGGAGCTGGGGGACATCTCGGAGGTGGTGACCCGCTACGGCCCGTGGACGTCGCACGACTGCTACGTCTCCGGTTCGGCGCGGATGGTCCGGGCGACCCTGCGGGCGCTCGCCGAGGACGAGGTCCCGCCGCAGCACATCCGGTACGACACGTTCGGCAACGTGTGACGACTTTCCTCCCCCCAACCGGGCCGCGTGCCCCTGCCCCCTGGGGCACGCGGCCCGGTCCCCCGCTCCGGTGCGCGGTCCGGGCCGGCAACCGGCCCGCGCGCCGGAGCGGGGCACGGCCGGTGGCCGGTCAGTACCGCCAGGGGCTGCCGGTCTGCCGGTACTCCTCGACCGGCACCAGGGGCACGCCGGGGGCCATCCGGTCGACGTAGAGCCGCCCCTCCAGGTGGTCGATCTCGTGGGCGACGAGCCGGGCCATGGCGTACTCGAACGAGGTGATCACCCGGCTGCCGTCCCACTGGGTGTGTTCCACGTCGATCCGCAGCGGTCGGGGGACCAGACCGCGGTGGTCGAAGAAGGAGAGGCAGCCCTCGTACTGCTCGTCGGTGTCCCCGGCGGCGTCGACCACCCGCGGGTTGAGCAGGACGACCGGTTCGGCGCCGCGGTCGCCGGGGCGGACCAGGGCGGCGGCCCAGCCGATGCCGAGCTGCGGCGCGGCGATGCCGACGCCCTTGCTGAACGGGTGCAGTTCGTCGAGGCGGGCCAGCGTGCCGGAAAGCCGGGCGACGACCTCGCGGGCGGTCCGTTCCTCGCGGGGCAGGTCGAACTGGCGGGCCGGCTGGCGGAGCAGATCGGCGCCGCGTTGGACGATGCCGATGGCACGCATCCGGTCGCTGGCCCGGACCCCTTCGGGGCGGTCGGCGGGGTCGTCGGGCGGCCCGCCTCGAAACCGCCACTGCATCCGGTACCGGGCGTTGAGCGGGGGCTCGTCGGTCCCCCAGTCGAAGATCGCCCGGTCGCCGTCGTCGTGCCGGGCCACCGGGGTACGCAGTGGTCCCTCCTCGGCGGAGAGGGAGGTCTCCACCCCCCACACCTGCGGGTCGAGGCCGGCGGGCAGGTCGAGGCGGACCTCCAGCCGGCGGGTCGGCACCCGGACGGCGCGCTGGAACCAGGGCCCCCACTTCTCCCGCCCGACCTGGTACGCGTACTCGATGGTGGCCCGGTCGCCGGGGTAGAGCGGGAACCGGCCGTCGCCGTTCTCGAAGAGCAACCAGATCTCCTTGAAGGCGTCCCGGTCGTGCTTGGCCCGCCAGTGCAGCGGTTCGCGTTCGCCGGCGTCCTCCCGGTAGGCCCGCAGGCGCAGCTCGGCGAAGCTGAGCGGGTGTTCCCGGTGGTGCCGGTTGGAGCGGCCGGGGTCGTTGGGGTAGCGGTCGACGGCGACCCGGACGAGGTAGCGGGTGACCGGTTCGGTGCCGGCGTTGTAGAGCTCCCGGCGGATGACGCAGTGGTAGGCGTCCTCGGCGTAGCGGAGCCGGGCCTGTTCGCGTTCGACGATGAGCCCGGTGCCGGGGGGCATCCACTGGCCGGGGGGTGGGGGTTCCCGGTGCGGTGGGGCGGAGCGGGCGTGCCGGAGTTCGTCGTACTCCCGGAAGCGCTGCCAGATCGCGCCGCTGGCCTCCAGGACGGCCTCGGCGCGGCGGGCGAAGTCCTCGGTGGGGCGGTGCCGGCGCCCTTCGACGTGGCTGATGTAGGAGGGGTCGAAGCCCATCAGGGTGGCGAGCTGCTTCTTGGACAGGCCGCGGCCGGTGCGGCGCCGGGCGAGTTCCGCCGCGAACGAGTCGGCTGCCCGTTCGATGGGGGAGGTCGTCATCAGCTTCCTCGTGGCCGGGAAGTACCAGGTTTCACGTTCCGTGTCCGGACGGGTACCGGACTGGCATCATGTCGACAGGAGTATTGACAACGCAGGTAGATCTTTCGATGCTTTCGCCGTCGTCGCTCCACCGACAGGTCGGGTGCCGTTTCCCCTCGTCGCCGCCGGGTAGTACGACCCCACGGAGTGACCCGGGCCTCCCGGTTCCACCCCCGCCGCATCTTCCCCCGGGCCCCCGAGTGTGGTTAGGCTAGCCTTATCTGTAAGCGCGGGAACTGGGACGAGGGGACGGTCAGGTGACAGCGGTGATGCCCGGGTGCGACACCCTCGCCCCGCTCGCCCCGGTGACCGCCACCCTGCGCGCCATGTTCGGCACCGACGACCTGCCCGGGCTGGCCCCCGGGCTGGTGGTGGCCGACGAGTTCGGCTGGTCCCCGGCCAGCACCCTGGTCGACGGCAGCCGGCTGCCGGAGCTGCTGCACGCGGCCACCCTCCGCTGGGGCGGCACCCCGCACGCCTGCGCCGCGCTGGCCTGGAAGGCCTACAGCTACTGGGCGGCGTTGCCGGCCGTGCTGGGCTGGGCCGCCGCCCGCCGGGTGCCGCTGCTCGACCCGGCCGACGTGCTGATCCACTTCGAGGACCACCGGCCGCTGGTCACCCTGGGCCTGCGCCGGTCCACCCCGGTCGCGGTGCTCCCGAACGACCCGCTGGCCGTCTCCGGCCGGCCCGAGGTGCGGGTGGTGGCCGACGAGACCGCCCTGCTCGCGGCGCTCCGCGCCTCGCTGCTCGACGCGCACCTCGCCCCGCTGATCACGGCGATCCAGGCCGAGGTCCGGATCGGCACGCGTACCCTCCTCGGCTCGGTGGCCTCGGGCGTCGCGCACGCCGTGCTGCGGGCCGCCGACGCGCTGCCCGGCTCGGCCACCGCGAGCGTCGACACCCTGCTCGGCGCCCTCGACCTGGCCGACCTGGTGGAGCTGGTGCCCGGCCCGGGCGGCCGGCCCACCGTGCAGCGGCGCACCTGCTGCCTGGCCTTCACCCTGCCCCGGCCGAAGATCTGCCAGGGCTGCTGCGTCCGTCCGGCCTGACCCTCGGCGCCCGCCGCGGGCGGCGCCTCAGCCGACCAGCGGCCGCACGTCCCACACCCACACCCCACCTGTGTACGTCGGTGTGACGCCGGTCAGCGCGGTCATCCCCCGCCGCAGCGCGTCCGCGTACGGGTGCCGCCCGAGGATCACCACCCCGGCGCGCCAGTACCGCAGGTCCTCGATCGCGGCGAGCCGGTCCGCCGGGGTGATCGGTGGGATCGCGCCGGTGTTGCGGATGGTGACGAAGAAGGTGCTGGTGTGCCGGGGCGGGGCGCCGAAAAGCGCGATCCTGCCCTCCGGCGCGTACGGCCGGGTGTCCGGGGCGAGGAAGTAGCCCCGGGCGAGCGGCAGGTCCAGCCCGGTCCGGGCGGACCAGCGCAGCGGCTCGGCGTAGACGTTGTCCGGCAGCGGCAGGGTGACCACGCTGCGCCCGCCGGCGGCGTACGCACGCCAGGCGCCGGAGGTGACGAACGCGGGCACCGGATCGAGCCGGACCGCCGGCAGCGGGGTGGGCAGGATCGGCAGCAGCGCCATGGCCAGCACGGTGCCGGTGCCGAAGCGGATGCCCGGGCGGGCCGCCGGGTGCCGGCCGGCGAGCCGCCGGACCCGCTCGGCCGCGAGCGCGAGCAGCACCCCGACGATCGGGGTGAGCGCCAGCGACCACCGGGTCGGCACCACCGAGTGCAGCACGGGCAGCCCCTCCAGCAGCGCCCACGGGGCGGGCACCCCGGTGTCCCGCCCGTTGAACCGGACCTCCCGGCCGAGGGAGAGCAGCGCGAAGAGCGCGCCGAGCACCGCCAACGCGCGGACCACGACGTCCCGCCGCAGCCACCAGACCAGGGCGGCCACCAGGACCACCAGCGGCCAGCCGAGGAAGGCGTTCTCCTCGGTCGGGTTCTTCGCCAGCCGGGCCGCGTCCCGCGGGTCACCGGCGACCGACTCGCCGGACCAGGCGAGGAAGGACGCCAGGTCGGTGCGGTAGCCGCGGATCAGCCGGGACAGCCCCTGGTACGCGCCGGGCCCGAAGAACTGCACGTACAGCGGGTACGCCAGCAGCACGACGGAGAACGCCGCGGCCACCCCCAGGCCGGCGAGGAAGGGGCGGGCGGCCCCGCGCAGCGGTGGACGGCCCAGCGCGAGGGCCCCGACCAGGACGCCCAGCCCGATCGCCGTCATCAGCAGGATCTCCAGGTTGAGGAAGGCCTGCCAGACGATCAGCAGCCCGAGCAGCACCCCGTTGCGCAGCCACCGGCCGGGCTCGGCGAGGCGCAGGGTCCGCCAGGCGATCAGCGGCACCAGGAACTGGGCGACGATGTTCGGGTGGGCGTTGGCGTGCGACACCATCGCCGGCGCGAAGGCGCAGAAACCGGCGCCCAGCCAGGCCGGCGCCCGGGCCCGGACCACCACCCGGGAAAGCACGAAATACCAGGTGACACCGGTGGCGAACAGCGCACCGGTGAGGAACAGCAGAAAGGTGACGTGCGGCCCGAACAGCAGGGTCACCGGTGTCATCGGCAGCGAAATGGACAATACCGAGGTATTTGCCATGAGATTGACGCCGTCGGGGACATTCATCCGGTTGCTGGCGAACGGATATGCGAAATGCGTGACCACCCGGGCACCGTGCGCCATCATCCACTCGAACTGCGCCTGATCGGCCGGGTTCGCCCGTACGCCGGCAGCCGGACTCACCCAGAAGCGGGCGGTGACCCAGAGCGCGAGCAGCGCGAAGCTTGCGACGGCGGCGGCGTCGATCCAGCGTGGGCCGGCCGGCTGGACCCGGCGGGCGGCCGACGGGCCGGCCTCCGAATCGAATGCCGGCCGGTCCGATTCAGCAGCAGTCATGACAATTCAGAGCGTAGTCAGACTATGACCAGACCGTGACTTGTTTCGGCCTTCTGGCTTTCTGGGTACTATCTGCCGGGTTCGCTGACCGCCGATCTCGTGCCGCCCCCGGGACCACAAATCCGGTCCCGACCGACCCGATTTTGCTGCCGTGCCGGTAGCTGGTTCACTCATTCGGTCCAGGCGCGGGTCGAGTCATACCGTGAGGAATCGACGCATGGCAGAAATCACTGGTGATCAGCGCGTCCAGTCGGAGGTGCTCGAAGGCCTCGCGACGGCGGTGAACCACCGCCGCTGGTTCGTCGAACTGGCCGTGCCCCACCTTGGTGACAACCCGATCGAGATCGGCAGCGGCCTGGGTGACTACGCGCTGGAGTGGGCGGAGCACTTTCCCCGGTTCACCGCCACCGAGGCCGACCCGGACCGGCTGGTCTCGCTGAAGGAGCGCCTCGCCGACCGGCCGAACATCGAGGTCCGGCAGATGCTGCTGCCGCACTCGGAGCGCGGCGACTACAGCGCCGCCGTGTCGTACAACGTCCTCGAGCACATCGACGACCACGTCGGGGCGCTGCGCAGCATGCGCGACCTGGTCCGGCCGGGCGGCCGGATCGTGCTGATCGTGCCGGCGTTCCAGTTCGCGATGGGCCCCGCCGACATCGCCACCGGCCACGTGCGGCGCTACACCAGGAAGACGCTGGGCGCCGCGCTGACCGAGGCGGGCCTGGAGGTCGAGGAGCTGCACTACGCCAACGCGCTCGGCCTGATCGGCTACTTCATGGCGACCAAGGTCTTCCGGCTGATGCCGAAGGAGGGCCCGATGGTCAAGGTCTACGACAGCCTGGTCCTCCCGGTCACCAAGGCCGCCGAGCAGCGGGTCCGCCCGCCGTTCGGGCAGTCCGTCTTCGCCGTGGCCCGCGTCCCCGCCTGAGACCGGAGTCGGGCCCCTCGTCGACGCCCGCGCGACGACAAGGGGCCCAGCAAACCCTTCAGCTCACTCCTTGACCTGGTACGACGGGCGGATGACCGCCCGGGCCAGGGTGTGGAAGGCCAGGTTGAAGCCGACGAAGGCCGGGCTGGCCTGCGGGCCGACGTCCAGCCGCTCCACGTCGAGGGCGTGCACCGCGAAGACGTACCGGTGCGGGCGGTCACCGGGCGGCGGCGCGGCACCGCCGAAGCCCTGCTCGCCGTAGTCGTTGCGGACGGAGAACGCCCCGCCCAGCTTGTCCTCGGCCACCCCACGGGGCAGCTCGGTCACCGAGGCGGGCAGGTTCACCAGCACCCAGTGCCAGAACCCGCTGCCGGTGGGGGCGTCCGGGTCGAAGCAGGTCACCACGAAGCTCTGCGTCTCGGCCGGGAAGCCCGACCAGGCCAGGTGCGGGGAGACGTTGTCGCCGCCGGCGCTGCCGTGCGCGTGGGCGGCGTCCATCGGCTCGCCGTTGACCACGTCGTCGCTGGTCAGGTTGAACGACGGAACGGTCGGCAGCAGCTCGTACGGGTCCGGGGCGATCGGTCGTTCCAAGGTCATCGGGACGGGTCCTTCCGGTTGCGCGTGAATCCTGCGCTCTTCATACCCCGCCCGAGCCCCTCGTCGAACGCACTCCGCGCGGTCGCGTCGGGGCTGGTGCCCATGGGCGGAGGGTGTGGGATTCGAACCCACGAAGACATCGCTGCCTTACCGGTTTTCAAGACCAGCGCCATCGGCCACTAGGCGAACCCTCCCGGCACCGCGTCCCGAGGGCCGCGGCGGCGGTGCCTAGTCTGCCATGACGTGTCGGCCGCCGCCCGCGCCACCGCCCCGGCACACCATGGCCGCCCCGACGCTGCGGGAAGTCGATTGCTCCGCGAGCGTGATACCTCTCGGTCATCAATATGCCTCTCGGTCATCAGGCTCGCCCGAAAACCTGTCCCCGGCCGGCCATCGCGCTCCCGCGAGCATCGCCGCCGGACGCCAGACGCCGACCGCCGAACTTGGGCCGACCGGCGGGTGCCAGGTGCCCCGCGGGCCGGATCGGGTATGAACGAGCCATGCGTGCGATCACCATCCCGGAACCCGGCGGACCCGAGGCACTCGTCTGGGCGGAGGTCCCCGACCCCGAGCCCGGCCCCGGCGAGGTGGTGGTCGACGTGCGGGCCAGCGCCGTCAACCGGGCCGACCTGCTGCAACGGCAGGGGCACTACCCGCCGCCGCCGGGCGCGCCCGCGTACCCGGGGCTGGAGTGCTCGGGGGTGATCAGCGCGATCGGCCGCGACGTGACCGGTTGGACGGTCGGCCAGGAGGTCTGTGCGCTGCTGGCCGGCGGCGGCTACGCGGAGCGGGTCGCCGTCCCGGCCGGACAGCTGCTGCCGGTGCCGGCGGGCGTCGACCCGGTCGACGCCGCGGCGCTGCCCGAGGTGGCCTGCACGGTCTGGTCGAACGTGGTGCGGCTGGCCCGGCTCGCTGCGGGGGAGACGCTGCTGGTGCACGGCGGCGGCAGCGGGATCGGCACCTTCGCCGTCCAGCTCGGCCGGGCGCTCGGGGCGACCGTGCTGGTCACCGCCCGCGCGGCCAAGCACGACCGGCTGCGCGAGCTGGGCGCCGCGCACACCATCGACTACCGGGAACAGGACTTCGTCGAGGAGGTCGCCGGGGCCACCGGCGGGCACGGCGCGGACGTCATCCTGGACATCATGGGCGCGTCCTACCTGGGACGGAACGTGGCGGCGCTGGCCGACGGCGGCCGGCTGGTGGTGATCGGCATGCAGGGTGGTCGCAAGGCCGAGCTGGATCTGGGCGCGCTGCTGGCCAAGCGGGCGTCGGTGGCGGCCACCGCGCTGCGTTCCCGGCCGCTCGACGACAAGGCGGCCATCGTCCGGGGCGTACGCGAGGAGGTCTGGCCGCTGGTCGAGGCCGGGAAGGTCCGCCCGGTGGTGGACCGGCGGCTGCCGATGACCGACGCGGCGCAGGCGCACCGGCTGGTGGAGAGCAACGACCACGTGGGCAAGGTGCTGCTCACGACGGCGTGACGGCACCCCCCGGCGGGCGGGGCAGCATCAGCCGCGGCCCGGTGCCCTCGGCGGCCAGGCTGTCGTCCGGGTTGTAGAGCGTGCAGCGCTGCAACGACAGGCAGCCGCAGCCGATGCAGCCGTCCAGGTCGTCGCGGAGCTTGCTGAGCAGCCGGATCCGCTCGTCCAGCCGGCTGCGCCAGCTCGCGGAGAGTTCCGCCCAGTCGGACGCGGTCGGGGTACGCGAGGCGGGCAGCGACTCCAGCGCCGCCCTGATCTCGTCCAGCGACACGCCGACCTGCTGGGCGATCCGGATGAACGACACCCGGCGCAGCTCGGAGCGGGCGTACCGGCGCTGGTTGCCGCCGGTGCGCTCGGCCCGGACCAGGCCGAGCCGCTCGTAGTAGCGCAACGCGGAGGGCGCCACCCCGGAGCGGGCGGCGAGTTCCCCGATCGTCAGTGAGTCCTGCATCACCCGGTCCTTGAGTTGAAGCGCACTTCAACTCACACGCTATCCGCATGGACACCCTCACCTCCAGCGGCACCGCCCCACTCGGGCCGCTGCTGCGCCGGATCACCGGCGACGAGAAGCACGGGCCCAGCGCCCACTCCACCCTCGACGTCCTCTGGGTCCTCTACGACCGGGTGCTGCGGGTCACCCCGCAGACCGTCGACGACCCCGACCGGGACCGCTTCCTGCTCTCCAAGGGACACGGACCGGCCGCCTACTACGCCGTACTCGCCGCGAAGGGTTTCATCCCGGCCGACTGGCTGGACGACCTCGCCGGACCGGAGAGCCGACTCGGCCACCACCCGGACCGGCGGCTCGTCCCCGGCGTGGAGATCGGCTCCGGCTCGCTCGGCCACGGGCTGGGGCTCGGCGTCGGCACCGCCCTCGGGCTGCGGGCCCAGGGCCGCACCGACCCCCGGGTGTACGTCCTGCTCGGCGACGCCGAACTCGACGAGGGTTCCAACCACGAGGCGATCGCCTACGCCGGCGCCACCGGCCTGGACACCGTCACCGCGATCGTCGTCGACAACGCCTCGGCCACCCACGGCTGGCCCGGCGGCATCGCCGCCCGGTTCACCGTGAACGGCTGGACCGGCGAGACGGTCGACGGCCGGGACCACACCGCCCTGCACGCCGCGCTCACCGGCCACCGGCCCGACCGGCCGCACGTCGTGGTGGCCCGCGTCGAGAGCCAGGGGTGACCGCCGTGCGGACCACGTTCCTGAACACCGCGGCCGACCTGCTCGACGCCGACCCGCGTACCGCCCTGGTGCTGGCGGACATCTCCGCCACCGCGTTCGCCCCGGCCGCCCGGCGGCACCCGGACCGGGTGCTCAACGTCGGCATCCGCGAACAACTGATGATCGGGGTGGCCGGCGGGCTGGCCCTGACCGGGCTGCGCCCGATCGTCCACTCGTACGCCACCTTCCTCGTCGACCGGGCGTACGAGCAGATCAAGCTCGACCTCGGGCACCAGGGGGTGGGGGCGGTGCTGGTCAGCGTCGGCGCGTCGTACGACGGGTCGCGGTCGGGCCGGACGCACATGTCACCGGGGGACGTCGCGCTCCTCGACTCGCTCGGCGACGGCTGGCGGGTGCACGTGCCCGGTCACCCGGACGAGGTGCCGCCGCTGCTGCGCGCCGCCGCCGGGGACGACGACCGGGTCTACCTGCGGCTCAGCGAGCGACGCAACGGCGACGCGTACCCGGACGCCGACCGGCTGCGGGTGGTGCGTCGGGGCGGCGCGGGGGCGCCCGTGGTGGTGGCGGTCGGGCCGACCCTCTCCGCCACGCTGGCCGCCACCCGGGGGCGGGACGTCACCGTGGCGTACACGCACACGCCGCGCCCGTTCGACGCGGCGGGGCTGCGGGCGCTCGCCGGGACCGAGGTGGTGCTGGTCGAGCCGTACCTGGCCGGGACGTCGGCCGCGGTGGCCGCCCGGGCGCTGGCCGACGTGCCGCACCGGCTGCTGGCCCTCGGGGTGGGCGCCACCGACCTGCGCCGGTACGGCGACCCCGCCGACCACGAGCGCTGGCACGGGCTGGACGCGGCGGGGCTGCGCCGGTCGATCGACGCGTTCCTGGACTGACCGGGTGGCGGCGCGGGCGCACGGGGGTCCGCGCCGCCGGCCGGGATCGGGCCGGGTCAGCCGGCGGTGGGGCGGCGGCGGGCCCGCTCCCGGCCGAGGATCCAGATCGCCTCGACGCCGTCCTTCCAGGTGATCTTCTTGCCCTCCTCGCGGCCCCGGGCGCGGTAGCTGATCGGCACCTCGTACGGGCGGATCCGCTGGCGGAGCAGCTTGCCGGTCACCTCCGCCTCCATGCCGAAGCCCCGGGAACGGATGTTCAGCGAGCGGTACAACGCCACCGGCATCAGCTTGAAACAGGTCTCCAGGTCGCCGATGTACGAGTTGAACAGCACATTGGCCGCCATGGTGACGCCCTTGTTTCCCATCACGTACCAGAAGCTGTAGGCGCTGTGGCTGCCGAAGGTCCGATTTCCGTACACCACCGTGGCGTGGCCGTCGAGGACCGGGGCGAGCAGCCGCGGGATGTCCTGCGGGTCGTACTCCAGGTCGGCGTCGAGGATGACCATGTACTCACCCTCGGCGGAGTCCACCGCCGTCTTGATCGCCGCGCCCTTGCCGGCGTTGCGCTGGTGGGTGATCACCCGCAGCCGGGCGTCGTCGACCCGGCCGAGGATCTCGCCGGTGCCGTCGCGGCTGCCGTCGTCGACCACGACCAGCTCGATCTCGCAGGGGTAGTCGACCGCCAATGCCTGCTTGAGGGCATCCGCGATGCGTTCTTCCTCGTTGTAGACCGGCATGAGGATCGAGAGCTTCACGGGGATCTCCACGGTGGCGACGATAAGTCGGCCCTAGCGTAGCTTGGCCGTCCGTCGAGGTGGAGTCACCCACCGGGGGAGGATTCGCGCGCTCCGCAGGTTGATGGTGTTTACTTCCGCGCATGTCCGTGGCCGGGTCCCTGCTCGTCCTGGCGCCGGTCGCGGCGCTGGCCCTCCTCTCCGCCCTGCTCCGACCGCGCGACGCGGAGGCGGTGGCGCCGGTCCGGCTGGCGGTGCTGCGCGCCGCGCTGGCCGTCGGGGCGTTCGCCGTGCTCACCGTGGAACTGCTCGGCGCGCTGCACGCGCTGACGCTGCCGGCCTTCGCCCTGGCCTGGCTGCTCCTGCTCGCCGTCGTGGCGCTGGCGGCGTGGTGGCGCCGGGTCCGCTCCGGCGCCGAGCGGATCGTCCGGGCCCGCGCGACGGAGGTCCGCGACTTCCGGCGTACGGCCGGGCGGGGCGAGCTGCTGCTGGCCGGCACCGTGCTGCTGCTGGTCCTGGTCGAGCTGGTGGTGGCGCTGCTGGCATCGCCGAACAACTACGACTCGCAGACCTACCACCTGCCCAAGGTGGAGCACTGGGTGGCGCAGCGGAGTCTGGAGTTCTGGCCGACCGCGATCCACCGGCAGGTGACCATCCCGCCCGGCGCGGAGTACCTGCTGCTGCACCTGCGCCTGCTCACCGGCGGTGACGCCCTGCACAACCTGGTGCAGTGGGGCGCCGGGCTGGGCTGCCTGCTGGCCGTCACCCGGATCACCGCCCAGCTCGGCGGCGGCCGGCGGGCCCAGCTGCTGACCGCGTTCGTGCTGGCCAGCACGCCGATGGTGGTGCTTCAGGCGACCAGCACCCAGACCGACCTGGTGGTGGCCGCCTGGGTGGCGGGAGCGGCCACGCTGGTCGTGGACGGGCTGCGCCGCCGGGCCGGCCTCGGTGACCTGCTGGCGCTCGGCGCGGCCACCGGGCTCACCGCGGTCACCAAGACCAGCGGCCTGATCGCGGTCGGCCCGCTGCTGCTGCTCTGGGGGGTGGCGCAGCTGCGGCTGGCCCGGGTCGGGGCGTCGGGTCGTACCCCGGTCGACGGGGAGGCCCCGGCCGGCGGCCTGCGGGGCCGGGCGATGGCCGGGACGGTCGGCGGCTCGCTGTTGATCGTGCTGGTGGCGGCGGTGCTGGTCGGGCCGTTCCTGGCCCGGGAGACGGCCGAGTTCGGGCATCCGCTCGGGCCGCCCCGGCTGCGCGAGTCCATCCCGATGGAACGGCACGACCCGGCCTCGATCCTGGTCAACCTGGCCCGGACCGGGCACACCGCGCTGGACACGCCGCTGTTCCCGCTGAGCCGGGCGGCGGCCACGGCCATCGACGACGGCGCCCGGGCGATCGGGGTGGACCCGCAGGACCGGGCGATCACCTTCGGCAACGAGCGGTTCCCGGTGCCCGCCTGGTATCCGGACGAGGACCGGGCGGCCTTCCCGGTGGCCGGCACGCTGGCGCTGGTCGGGGCGGTGCTGGCGCTGGCCCGGCCGCGCCGGGTCAGCCCGCGGTGGGCGGGTGAGCTGCGGGCGTACGCGGCGGTCGCGGTGACCACCGTGCTGCTGCACGCCAGCCTGATCAAGTGGCAGACCTGGGGGAACCGGCTGCTGCTCTACGCCCTGGTGCTGGCGATCCCGCTGGCCGGGCTCTGGCTGGACGCGCTGCTGCACCGGCGGGCGCGGCCGGGGCGACGGCCGGTGGCAGCCGGGCTGGTGGTGGCGGTGCTGGCCGCCTCGGCGCTGGCCGGGACGTTGAGCCTGGTGTACGGCTATCCGCGCCGGCTGGTCGGCTCGGCGTCGGTGCTCACCTCGTCGGACTGGGAGAACCGGTTCGTCCGACGGCCGCAGTGGGCGGCGGAGTTCCGCTGGGCGGCGGAGGCGGTACGCGCCAGCGGCGCCCGCCGGGTCGGCCTGGGCCAGCAGTACGACAACTGGGAGTACCCGTGGTGGGTGCTGCTGCGCGAGGGCGGTGGCCGGCCACCGGAGCTGGTGGCGCTGCAGTCGGTCCTGCCGGACCGGCCGCCCGCCGACCCGACCTCGGTGGACGCGATCGTCTGCACCGGCAGCCGTCCGGCCTGCACGAAACTCGTCCCGCCCGGGTGGACGGTCCGCTGGCGCGGCTACGTGGGGTACGCGCTGCCGCCGGGCCGCTGACGCGGCACGGAGGGCCCCCGGGACGGGGGCCCTCCGGCTGGCTCACTTCTGCTTGAGCGGGATCAGGACCAGCCGGGCGACGTCGCGGTCGCCGTCCTTGGCGCCGGCCACGCCGACCGTCGTGCCGACCTTCACCGCGGTCGGCTGCACGGTGGCCCGCCGCTCGACCACCCGCAGCTTCTCGCCGAAGGCCCAGGTCAGGGTGAACCCGTCGGTGGACTTCACGGTCATCGAGTCGCCGTCGATCGCGGTGACCTGACCGCGCTGCACCACGACGGTCCGGGTGCCGCCGTCCTTGGTCTGCACGACCGCCTCGCCGTGCAGGGTGTTCCTCCGCAGCAGCACCCGGGCCCCGTGCCGCTTGCGCCACTCCTTCACCCGCTCGCCCTTGGGCGCCGCGCTGGCCGAGGGCGCCGCACCGGCCGGATCCTCGGCGTCGGTCGAGGCCGCACCGCTCGGGTCGAGCTCGGCGGGGTCGAAGCCCATCGCGGCGAGCGCCTGACCCTCCACGCCCATCGCGGCGGCCACGTCGACCGCGGTCTGCGTCGCCGGGCCCTGGGCCACCTGCGCCGGCCCGCAGCCGGCGACCCCCAGTGCGACCGCTGCGAACAGTGACGTGGCCCCGGCGGCGATTCCGTGACGTGCCATGAGTCTCCCTCTCGTCGGTGGTGCAACCAGCCTCGCGCACTCCGGTGGGAGCAACGTCAGCCCGATGTTCGGGTCAGGTAAGGGTTGCCGGGGAGCCGGACGGTGAATGCCACGCCGCCCTCCGCCGCGTGGCCGGCGGTGACGTCCCCGCCGAGCCGGCGGACCAGCCCGGCGGCGAGCGCCAGCCCGAGTCCGCTGCCCACCTTGCGTACCCCGCGGTACCGCTGGTGCAGCGCGCCGCGTTCGAAGGCCACCGCCAGGTCGTCGTCGGCGAGGCCGGGTCCGCCGTCGCGGACCTCGACGATCCCGCCGGCCGCCGGGTCGGGACCGGCCGGCCGGACCGCGAGCACGATCGGCGCCCCCGGGGGTACGACCCGCAGCGCGTTCTCCAGCAGCCCGTCCACCACCTGCCGGATCCGCCCCGGATCGGTGTACGCGGGCACCGGCGCCGCCGGCACCTCCAGCCGGAACGGCACCCCGACCGCCGTGCACCTGTCGGACCAGGTGCGGGCGGCGTCGGCGGCGAGCCCGGCGAGGTCCACCGGCACCGGTTCCAGCGGGAAGTCGGCGGCCTCCAGCCGGGCCAGCGCCAGCAGGTCGCTGACCAGCCGGTCCAGGTGTTGGGCCTGGGCCAGCACGGTCCGCCCGGTCTCCGGCACCCGGTCGCCGTCGATCACCCCGTCGGCGAGCGCCTCGGCGTAACCCCGGATCGCGGTCAACGGGGTGCGCAGCTCGTGCGAGACGGAGAGCAGGAACTCCCGCTGCCGGCCCTCGCTGGTGGCCAGCGCGGCGGCCAGCCCGTTCAACGCGTACGCCAGGTCGGCCACCTCGTCGGGCGGCTCGACCGGCACCCGCACGGTCCGGTCGCCGGCCCGCAACCGGGCGGCGGCCGTGGCCGCGGTCCGGATCGGCCGGGCCAGCCGGCGGGCCAGCAGCAGCCCCGCCGCCGCCCCGGCCGCCAACCCGGCGAGCAACGGCAGCCAGAGGGTACGCAGGACCGACCGCCACGGCCCGCCGCCGGTGGCCCGGGCGAGCACCACCCCGTCGCCGCCGGACAACGGCCGACCCTCCACCAGGGCGCGTTTCCCGGCCACCAGCCGCCGGCCGGAGACCGGATGGCCGGTGGCCACCCGGTTGACCACCTGACGGGGCAGGCCGGCCCGGTCGGCGGCCCCGCCCCGGATGAGGTACACCTCGATCTCCTGCTGGCGGAGCTGGCGGATCAGCCGGTCCCCGGCGGTGTCCCGTTGCCGGGGGGCGCGCACCCGGAGCACGTCGGCGGCGAGCCGGGCCTGCGCGGCCAGCGCCTCCTGGTCGCGCCGTTCGGCGCCGCGGACCGCCAGCGGCACCGCCACCAGGGCGGTGACCAGCACCGACACCAGGGCCACCGCGCAGGTCACCAGCACCGCGCGGGCGGTCAGCGTCCGGCCCGGCCCGCGGCGCACCGGCGCCGGCGTGGGGCGCGCACCGAGCACCGGCAGCGCGACGGTGGGTTGCTCAGGCATCGGCCGCGTACCCGACGCCGCGGTGGGTGCGGATCACCCCGGCCGGGCCGAGCTTCGCCCGCACCTGCGCGACGTGCACGTCGACGGTGCGGGTGCCGGCGTGCGCGGCGTAGCCCCAGACGGCGGCGAGCAGCTCCTCCCGGGTGAAGACCCGACCGGGCCGGGCCATCAGGTGGGCGAGCAGGTCGAACTCCGTCGAGGTGAGCTGCACCGGCGCTCCGGCGGCGGTGACCGTGCGGCGGGCCGGGTCCAGGGTGACCGGGCCGACCGTCCGGGGCTGTTCCGCGCCGGCCGGTGGGCCGGCCGTCCGGCGCAGCACCGCCCGGACCCGGGCCACCAGCTCACGGGGGCTGAACGGCTTGGTCACGTAGTCGTCCGCGCCCAACTCCAGCCCGACGATCCGGTCGACCTCGTCGTCGCGGGCGGTGAGGAAGATGACCGGCGTCCAGTCACCGGCCGCCCGCAGCCGCCGGCAGATCTCGGTGCCGGCGAGGCCGGGCAGGGCGATGTCCAGCACGCAGGCCACCGGGCGCAGCCGCCGCGCGGCGGCCAGCCCGGCCGCGCCGTCGCGTTCCAGGTGTACGCCGAAGCCGTCCCGGCTCAGGTAGAGCCGGACCAGGTCGGCGATGGCCGGCTCGTCCTCGACGACGAGGACCAGGCCGCGCTGCGGTACGTCGACGGTCACCGGCCCATGATGCGCGACCGGTGGGTGCGGCCGGCGTCAGGTGCGTGTTCGGATCAGGTAAGGACTCGGGCGCCGACGGTGGTGACCACCCGCTCGCGGGGGCTGCGCAGCCGGGTCCGGAAGGCGTGGTGGAGCAGCTGATCCAGCTGCCACACCTGCTTCGGGTTGCCGGTGCGGATCAGGAAACGCTCGCGGACGCCGTCGATCGCGGTGGCCGCCAGCTCGACGGCGTGCAGCCGCGGGTCGGGGCTCCAGGTGACGTTGCTCAGCTCGCGCAGCTCGGTGTTCAGGTGCAGCTGGAGGCGGTGCAGCACCCGGGACTGCCGGGTCACCACCAGCCGACGGTGGGTCAGCAGCAGCAGGTAGTCGCCGGCGACCGGCCGGCCGGGTCGGCTGCACCGGGTGACGAGCACCGGCGCGTCGCCGGAGCCCACGCAGCGGCGGAAGATCGGCATGTGCCGGGTGACGGTCTGGGCCGCCAGGCCGGTCTCGGCGGCGGCGGGCAGGAAGGTCCGGGAGAACACGTCCATGACCTGCCCAACGACCCGTGACCAGGGGTGATGTGGGTCACGCCGAACTTTTGGAAGTTCCACGCGTGCGTGTCGCACCGGCTGTGCGGCTCTCCGCCGGCGTGGCTCAGATCGGGACGGGAGCGAAGAGTTCGCCGAGCCAGCCGGGCACCGCCTCGGCGTACTCCGCCCGGGCCGGGTCGTCGGTGGCCAGGGCGCGACGCCAGGACAGGGCCCGGCTCACCGTGGTCACCCGGGTCGCCAGGTGGGCCGCCTCGCGCAGGGTCGCCCGGTCGTACCGGTCCGTCCACGCCTCCAGGTACGCGTCCCGCAGCCTGGGCAGCGCCGGGTCGTCGTCGGCCAGCCCGGCGGCGTGCGCCACCGACCGCAGGGTCACCAGCAGGGTGCCGAACGGGTGGGCCACCGAGGCGTCCCCCCAGTCGAAGAAGCGGTAGCCGTCGGCGCCCGCGAAGACGTTCCCGTCGTGCAGGTCGTCGTGCTGGACGGTGGCCGGGATCCCGGTCCCGCCGAGCCGCCGGCACAGCACGCCGAACTCGGCCCGGTACGCCCGCAGCCGCTCGTGCAGCTCGGCGTCCATCCCGTCCGGCTGGCCGAGCCGCAGCGACTCCCGGTCGTCCAGCAGCTCGTCGAGCAGCCCCGGCAGCCGCTCCGGCCGGTGGTCCGGCACCCCGTCGTCGAGCAGTACGCCCGCCCGCGGCGCCACCGTCCGCTGGAGTTCCGCGTACGCGGGCAGCACCCGCTCCCACCGGGCCACCCGGTCGTCCCCGCCGGCCAGCACGTCCCGCAGGCTCGGCCCGCCCTCGGGGAGCAGCGTCCAGCCCAGCTCCGGGTCGACGGCCAGCGGGTGCAGCACCGCGTCCGGGGTGAGCCGGGACAGGGTGGCCAGCAGGCCCGTCTCGTAGCGGGTGCCGGAGTTGTTGGCCTTGAACCAGGCGTCGCCGGCGTCGGTGGGGACCTGCCAGACCAGCGACCAAGGGCGGACCCGCTCCTGCACCGGGCCGGTGATCCGGCGGCCGTGCCGGGCGAGCGCGTCACCGACCCAGGTCAGGGCGGCGTCATGCCACTGCGGGCTGGACCGGTCGGTGGTGGAGGCGGTGGTCACGGTGCGCAGGCTAGCCAACCCCGGCCCGCTCGGGCACGCGAATATCGCCCGGCCCCGCCGAGGATCAGAGCAGCTCGACGATGGTGGCGTTGGCCATGCCGCCGCCCTCGCACATGGTCTGCAGGCCGTAGCGGATCCCGTTGTCCCGCATATGCTGGAGCATGGTCGTCATGATCCGGGCGCCGGACGCTCCGAGCGGGTGACCCAGGGCGATCGCCCCGCCGCGCGGGTTGAGCCGCTCCGGGTCGGCCTCCGTCTCGGCCAGCCAGGCCAGCGGCACCGGGGCGAACGCCTCGTTCACCTCGTACACCCCGATCTCCTCGATGCCCAGCCCCGCGCGGCGCAGCGCCTTCGCGGTCGCCGGGATCGGCGCGGTCAGCATAGTGACCGGGTCGGCGGCGGCGACCACGGCGGTGTGCACCCGGGCCAGCGGGCGCAGCCCGTGCCGGCTGGCCCACTCGCTGGTGGTCACGGCGAGGGCCGCCGCGCCGTCGGAGATCTGCGACGCGGAGCCGGCGGTGACGACACCGTCGTCCTTGAACGGGGTCTTCAGCTCGCCGAGCTTGGCCAGGGTGGTGTCCCGCCGGATGCCCTCGTCGGCGGCGAACTTGCCGCCGTCGGCAAGCGCCACCGGGGCCAGCTCGGGGTCGAACGCTCCGGCGTCCTGCGCGGCAGCGGCCTTCTCGTGGCTGGCCAGCGCGAACTCGTCCAGCTGGGTACGCGAGAAGTGCCAGCGCCGGGCCATCAGCTCGGCGCCGACGCCCTGGTTGAACGGGAGCGGAGAGTCGGCGGCCACGCCCTCGACCCCCCGGTAGCGCTCCAAGATCGCGTCGCTGAACGGCATGCCGCCGGCGATGCTGGCGCCCATCGGCACCCGGGTCATCGACTCGACCCCACCGGCGACCACCAGGTCGGCCTGTCCGGACAGGACGGTGGCGGCGGCGAAGTGCAGGGCCTGCTGGCTGGAGCCGCACTGCCGGTCGAGGGTGGTGCCGGGGACCGACTCGGGCCAGCCGGCGGCCAGCACCGCGTTGCGGGCGACGTTCCAGGACTGCTCGCCGACCTGCGACACGCAACCCCAGACCACGTCGTCGACCTGGGCGGGGTCGATGCCGGTCCGCTCGGCGAGGGCGCGCAGCACGTGCGCCGACAGGTCGACCGGATGCACGTCGGCCAGGCTGCCCTTGCGCCGGCCGACCGGGGTGCGTACCGCTGCGACGATGACCGCGTCACTCATCTTTACTCCCCGGTAACCTCGGCTTGCTGAGATCCTACGTCGTTGTCGGCCCGGCCGTCCTCCCCCGCCGTCGGCTGGCATGCTGGGGCGATGGTCGATGAGTCGTCCCCGGTCCGGCAGTGGCGGGTACCGACCGTCCTGCCGGCGGCCAAGCTGACCGGCGCCGTGGTGATCGCCGCGATCGGCCTGCTCTTCGCCGACGGCGACCCGGTCCAGCTGGTGCTGGCCGTCGCGGCCGGCCTGGCGCTCGCCGGCTGGGGCGTACGCGACCTGGCGGTTCCGGTCCGGTTGGCGGTCGACCCGGAGGGGATCACCGTGGTCGAGGGCTTCGCCGGGCGGCGCCGGCTGCCGTGGGCGGCGGTCGAGGCGATCACGGTGGACCGGCGGACCCGGCGCGGGCTGACCGCCGAGGCGCTGGAGATCGACGCGGGCGAGTCACTGCACGTGGTCGGCCGGTACGACGTCGACGCCCCGCTCACCGAGGTCGCCGCCACCCTCCGCGCCGCCCGAGGCGAAGGAAGGGCCCCCTATTAACGCCTCCGGTATGGCAGGGGCCCCTTCTTAACAGGTCACGGTCAGCCGGTGAGGGCGGCGGTGCGGACCAGCACCGCGCCGATCAGCGCCACCAGGATGATCGCGCTGCCGGCCGCCTGGAACAGGGTCCGCCGGCTGCGCGGCGCGTACGCGAGCACCAGCCCCATCAGCGCGCCGACGACCAGGCCGCCGAGGTGCCCGGCGATCGAGATGCCCGGCACGGTGAAGGTGAAGATCAGGTTGACCACCAGGATCGGCACGATGGCCGAGGTGTCCCGGCCCAGCCGGCGCATGATCACGAAGATGGCGGCGAAGAGCCCGAAGATGGCCGTCGACGCGCCGGCCGACGGCTGGTTGACCGGGCTGAACAGGTAGACCGCGACGTTGCCGCCGAGCCCGGCGATCAGATAGAGCGCCAGGAAGCGCAGCGGGCCGAGCGCCGCCTCCAGGGTCCGGCCGAGCACCCAGAGCGCCCACATGTTGAGCAGCAGGTGCACCACGCCGTAGTGCAGGAACATCGCGGTGACCAGGCGGTACCAGTCCCCGTCGGCGACGCCGCCCACGGTGCCGTCGGAGAAGACCGCGAGGCCGAGCACCGAACCCCAGTCGGTCAGCGGGGTGCTGCCGCCGAGCAGGCCACCGAAGCCGGAGCCGCCGGCCGCCGCGTCACCGCCCCGGTCCGAGGCGATGGAGAGGAGCATCATCAGCACGTTCAGGCCGATGAGCACCTTGGTCACGTAGCCGTGCCGGCCGGTCTCGCCGCCGCCGAACGCGGTCCGCGCCGGGCGTACGCTGCGCCGGCCCTCGTTGACGCACTCCGGGCACTGGTGCCCGACCGACGCCTCCCGCATGCAGTCCGGGCAGATCGGCCGGTCGCAGCGGGTGCAGCGGACGTACGTCTCCCGGTCGGGGTGCCGATAGCAGACCGGGGTGGTGGGTGGCGACTCGTTCACCACGGGCACCGCCCGACGGTGACGGCGGATCGCGTACCCACCACCCGGCTGCTGCCGGCCACCCGGCCGGGGCGCTCAGTCATGCGAGCAAAGGTACCTCGCGGCGCGGGTCAGGCAGCCTGCCGCTCGATCTCGACCCGCTCGATGACGACGTCCTGGAGCGGACGGTCGCTCGGGCCGGTCGGGGTGTTGGCGATCTGGTCGACGACCTTGGCGGACTGCTCGTCGGCGACCTGACCGAAGATGGTGTGCCGGTTGTTCAGGTGCGGGGTCGGCGACACGGTGATGAAGAACTGCGAGCCGTTGGTGCCCGGCCCGGCGTTCGCCATGGCGAGCAGGTACGGCCGGTCGAAGCGCAGCTCGGGGTGAAACTCGTCACCGAACTTGAAGCCCGGGCCGCCGCGACCGGTGCCGGTCGGGTCGCCCATCTGGACCATGAAGCCGCTGATGACGCGGTGCGAGATGGTGCCGTCGTAGTACGGCCCACTGCCCGGCTGGCCGGTCCGCGGGTCGGTGTACTCCTTCGTGCCCTCGGCCAGCTCGATGAAGTTCCGGACCGTCTTCGGCGCGTGGTTCGGGAAGAGCTCCAGCCGGATCGGGCCAGCGTTGGTGTGCAAGGTGGCGTAGACAGCCTCGGCCACGGGTACTCCTCACTCGTTGGTCAGTTCCATGCGGATCCTCCCATGTGCCCGATCTGGCATCGCGGAGGCATCCGAAGGTGGAGGATGACGAAGGACAACTCCCAGGAGGTGGGACCGTGTTTGGAATCGGGCGGCGTAAGACCCAGGGGCAGCTCGCGAAGGTCGAGCTGAACCAGGGCATCGGTCACCTGAAGCAGGCTGCCACGTACGCGGCGAGGGGTGCCGGCGCCACGGTTGGCCCGCGGGTCCAGGCAGCCCGGGGCGCCGTCGCGCCCACCGCGATCGTGGTGCGCGACCGCGCCACCAGCGGCTTCGCGTCGACCGCCGCGGCCCTCGCGCCGCTGGCCGTGGCCCTGCGCAACGCCCAGGCCCAGGGTGCGGCCAAGGCGCTCGCCGACCGTAAGGCAGCCGTCACCAAGCAGGCCGCCGCGAGCAAGAAGGTCAAGGCGAAGAACATGAAGGCCGCGAAGAAGAAGCAGAAGAAGTCGCGGGGCGGGCTGATGACCGGCCTGCTGGCCGCCGGCACCGTCGCCGGTCTGGCCGGCGCGGTCGCCATGCGCCGCCGCCGCGAGCAGCAGGAGTGGGCCGAGTACGACCCGGCGGCGACGCTGTCGCCGATGCGGGAGGACGAGGACACCATCGTGGTGGAGACCCCGGACCCGAGCGCGAAGGTCACCGACGCCTCGACCATGTCCAGCTCCTCCGGTGTGGCCGGTGGCCCGACCGGCGCCGGCAGCTCGGCGGTGGCCGGCGGCGACAGCGCCTCCACCACCACCGTGGGCGCGCAGCCGGTGATCCACTCCAACGACAAGGTCCCCTCGGTCGCCGAGGGTGCCCGGGACGTCTCCGGCCGGCCGGCCGACGACATCAGCAAGGCGGTCGGCGCCGGCAGGAACGGCGCCAAGGCCAGCGGTCGCTGACCCCTCCGGGAAGCGCCGGCGTGCGGGGGAGACCCCGCGCGGCCGGCGCTTCCGGCTGTCCCGGCTCGGTCTGCCGGGGTGTTAACAGGGGGCCCTTGCTATACCGGAGGCGTTAAGAGGGGGCCCCTGCTTACAACCAGCCGTTGCGGCGGAACCAGCGGTACAGGAAGAAGGAGAGCGCCAGGTTGACCGCCCAGACACCCGGGTAGCCGTACGTCCACTTCAGCTCCGGCATGTTCTCGAAGTTCATGCCGTAGATGCCGGCGACGGCCGTCCAGACCGCGCCGATCGCGGCCCACGCGGCGATCTTGCGCATGTCGTTGTTCTGCTCGACGGTGACCTGGGCCAGCCGCGCCTGGAGGATCGAGTTGAGCAGGTCGTCGTAGGAGTTGACCTGCTCGACGGTGCGGGTGAGGTGGTCCTGGACGTCGCGGAAGTACCGCCGGATCTCCTTGGGCACGTCCCGGTTGACCTGTGAGGTGAGGGTGGACATCGGCCGCTGGAGCGGGACCACCGCCCGCTTGAACTCGACCAGCTCCCGCTTCATCTGGTAGATCCGCTGGACCCGCCCGGTGCCGGACCGGTCGAAGACGTCGGCCTCCAGCACGTCCAGGTCGTCCTCGATCTGGTCGGCCACCTCCAGGTAGAGGTCCACCACCCGGTCGGTGATCGCGTACGCGACCGCCCACGGCCCGTGCAGCAGCAGGTCGCGCTTGGCCTCCAGGTCGGCCCGAACCGGGGCGAGCCGGCAGGCGTCGCCGTGCCGGACGCTGATCAGGAACTTCGGGCCGATGAAGAGCATCACCTGGCCGGTCTCCACCACCTCGGAGGTCTCGGTCAGCTCGGTGTGCTCGCAGTACCGGGCGGTCCGCAGCACCAGGAAGGCCACCTCGCCGAAGCGTTCCAGCTTGGGCCGCTGCTCGGCCTTCACCGCGTCCTCGACGGCCAGCTCGTGCAGGCCGTACGTCTCGGCGATGGCGGTCATCTCGGCCAGCTCCGGCTCGTGCAGCCCGAGCCAGACGAACCCCTCCGGTTCCCGGGCGGCGGCGGCCAGCGCGTCGGTGTACGTCCACTCGCCCGGCTGCCGTACTCCCTCGACGTAGAGCGCGCAGTCGACCACCGAGCTGCGCCGGGGATCGACCGGCCCGGTGGCGTCGCGGGGCGAGCCGTCGGCGTTGAGGATGCGGGTCATGGCCCGCACCGGCGCCGCCCACGCCCGGGGCCGGAGCACCCGCCCGCCGTCCTGCGGTGTCGAGTTTCCCCGCTGCGTCCGGTCGCTCATCCCACCCCTCCCCTGCATGCCGCGGCTTGCAGGTTACGCCGGGCCGCGAGGTTCGGCCGGACGGGACGTGGGCCGCGTCACTCCAGGGTGGCGCCGGGCGGGCCGGGCCGCGTCAGGGGGGTGAGGGGCGACACGGCCCACCCGGCGCCGCGGGGGGCGGGGGTGATGCTGCGGGCGTCGCCCGGGCGTGGTCGGCCGACCGGCGTGACCCGGGGTGACGCTCGCAGCATTGTGCGGCCGTGGGCCGCCCCGAGGGAAGCCCCCCGGGGCGACCGATCTCGTCGAACCGGCGGAGGGATCAGCCGCGGACGGCCGCCATGGCGGCGGCCAGCCGCTGCACGCCCTCGTCGATCCGGTCGGCGGTAACCGCCGAGAAGGCCAGCCGGAGGGCGTGCCGCCCGCCGTCGACCATGAAGTCGCTCCCCTTCACCACGGCCACGCCCCGCTCCGCGGCGGCCGGGGCGAGCCGGTCGACGTCCACGTCCTCGGGCAGCTCCACCCAGAGGAAGTAGCCACCGTCGGGCTCGACGAAGCTCGCCTCCGGGATGTGCCGGCGCAGCGACTCGGCCAGCACCCCGGCCCGCTCGCCGAGCGCCCGGCTGACCGTCTGGATCGACCGGGTGACGTCACCGGAGACGCAGAACTGGTGCACGATCGCCTCGGAGACCATGCCCGGCGAGATGTAGAGGTTGGTGGCCCTCTTGGCGATGTCGGCGATCAGGCCGGCCGGGCCGACCAGGTAGCCGACCCGTACGCCCGGGCAGACGGTCTTGGTGAAGCTGGAGGCGTGCACCACCACGTCCCGGTTGTCCAGGGAGAGCATCGACGGCAGCGGCTCGCCCCGGAACCGGATGTCCGCGTACGGGTCGTCCTCGAAGATCGTGAACTCGTACTCGGCGGCCAGGTCGAGCAGCTCCCGACGCTTCTCCAGGGAGAGGGTGACGCCGGCCGGGTTCTGGTAGTTCGGGATGACGTGGGCCAGCCGGGGGCGCACCCCGGACTCCAGCAGCTTGCGCAGCTCGGCGGTGTCCAGGCCGTCCGGCTGGATGGTCACCCCGTGCACCTCGCCGCCCATCTTCTGAAGGTTGAGCAGCGTCCGGTCGTACGTCGGGCGCTCCACCACCACGGCGTCACCGCGCCGCACCAGGTGGTCGAAGAGGAACGCGTCGGCCTGCAACGAGCCGTTGGTGATCAGCACCTGATCCGCCTCGACACCGTGCTTGTCGGCGATCCACTTCCGCAGGGGCGGGTAGCCGACGGAGGTGCCGTACGCGGTCACCCCGGCGGGGTCGGCGTCGAAGGCGCGGACGGCGGCGGCCTTGAGCCCCTCGACATCCACGATGTCCAGCGAGGGCGCTCCACGGGCGAACGAGATCAGCTGCTCGGCGGTCATGCGCACGAGCCTAGGGCCTGCCCCCCGCGCTCCGACCGGCATACACGCCAAGTTCAACAGGTGGGCGGCGGAACACCGGCCGGACCCGAGCGACGGTCACGTTCCGGCCGGTCGTGGGCGGGTCAGCGGACCGCCAGCCGCTGCTCCGACCAGACCCGCATCAGGTCGCGTACCGAGATCACGCCGGCCACCTCGCGGCCGTCCAGCACCACCAGGTGCCGGAACCCGCCGCGGGCCATCGCCGCGGCCGCCTCCTCCACCGTCCAGTCCGGACCGGCGTAGACGACGTCCCAGCTGACGTGCGCCCGGGCGCGCTCGGTGTCGCAGTCCAGGTCGGCCCCGATGGCGTTGAGCACGTCACGTTCGGTCATGATGCCGACCCCCTCGGACTCGGGATCGACCACCACCGCCGAGCCGACCCGGCGGGCCGCCATCATCCGGGCCGCCTGGCGGAGCGTGTGCTCCGGTCCGACGACGAGCACCTCGTGGGACATCGCTTCACGAACCTGCATCACGCATCACCTCTTCGTCGAGGGCGGCACCGCTGCTGACATGGTGGGCCCTCGATGCGTACCGGGACAAGAGGCACCGGCACGGCGGCGGGAATCCGCCGGTCTCGCTACTGTCGATGGCGTGCCCACCGAGCCCCTCCGCTGCGCAGGCGCGCTGATCGACCGGTCGGTGAGCCAGGACGTCGAGCTGGCGCCGCACCGGTTCGCCGGGCTGGTCGCCCCGGCGATCGACCGGACCTTCGTCGCCGGCATGCTCGCCGGCCGCGACGGCGGCGGCGCGGAGCTGAGCCAACGGTACGGCGGGCCGGCCGCCACCGGGCTGCTGGTCGAGTTCCGCACCCGGCTGGCCGCGCCCGGCGGGACGGTCGACGGGCCGGGCTTCGCCGCCGTCACCCGCTACCGGGAACCGGCGGTCGCCCAACGGACGCTGGACAAGCACGTCGCGCACGGCATGATCACCCGCCGGGCGGACGGCGGCTTCACCGCCACCGAACGCGGCGCCGGGTTCCTGGCCGAGATCTACCAGGTGCACGCCGAGGTCACCGAGGAGCTGTGGGCCGGGCACGAGGACCGGGTGTCCCGGCTGGTCGAGGCGTGCGGGCGGCTGCTGGCGTACGCGCTGCTGCTCGCCGGGGAGCCGGACGCCGAACCGGGACCGGCCTTCGCCACCATGGCCCCGCCGTGGGAGCCGGACGGGTCGCCCGACGGGGTGCTGCTGCTCAACCGGCTCGGCGCGCTGCGCTACCACCGGGCCGACGCGCACGCCGCCGCGTGGACCGCCGCCGGGCACACCGCGACCAGCGTGGCCGGCCTGCCGCCGGGGCCGGAACGACGGGCGATCGAGCTGGAGACCGACCGGCGGGCCGCCGGCCCGTACGCGGTGCTGACCGCGCAGGAGCGGCTGGCGATGCTCGCCGACCTGGCCGCGCTGCCCGGTTGACCTCAGCGCCGATCTCCCCCGGAGCTATCCTCCACCGGTGACCCGGACCCGGACGAACAGGAGTTCCGCATGATCGGGATGGTGCTCGCGGCCGGTGCGGGGCGTCGACTGCGCCCGTACACCGACACCCTGCCCAAGGCCCTGGTGCCGGTGGACGGTGAGATCACCATCCTGGACATCGCGCTGCGCAACCTCGCCGAGGTCGGGCTGACCGAGGTGGTGATCGTCGTCGGGTACGCCGCGGAGGCGGTCCGGGACCGCCAGGCCGACCTGGAGAAGAAGTACGGCGTCACCATCACCCTGGTGCACAACGACAGGGCCGAGGAGTGGAACAACGCGTACTCGCTCTGGCTGGCCCGGGAGCACTTCGCCCGGGGTGTGCTGCTGGTCAACGGCGACACCGTGCACCCGGTGAGCGTGGAGAAGACCCTGCTGGCCGAGCGCGGCCCGGGCATCCTGCTCGCGGTGGACACCATCAAGCCGCTGGCCGAGGAGGAGATGAAGACCACCTTCGACGCCGCCGGCCAGCTCACCCGGATCACCAAGCTGATGGACCCGGGCGAGGCGTACGGGGAGTACATCGGCGCGACGCTGATCGAGCCGCAGGTGGCCGACCCGCTCGCCGACGCGCTGGAGGCGACCTGGCGGCGCGACCCGAACCTCTACTACGAGGACGGCTACCAGGAGTTCTCCGACCGCGGTGGCGAGGTGCGGGCGGCGCCGATCGGTGACGTGTCCTGGGTCGAGGTCGACAACCACGCCGACCTGGCCCGGGCGCGGGAGATCGCGTGCCACTACTAGCCCGTACCGTCCTCACCCCGCTGCACATCGACGTGCGGCGGGGCGCGGTGGCGGACCTGGCCACGATCCTGGTCGACGGCCGGATCTCGGCCGGCGGGGACGTGGCGGTGGTGGTCGGCCCGGGGCAGGGTGAGCAGATCGCCGAGCTGATCCGGCCGTCACTGCGTACGGCGGACGTGTTCACCGTGGCCGGCGGCACCCTGGACGCCGCCGACGACCTGGGCGTGAAGCTGCGCCAGCGCTCGTACGACGCGGTGGTCGGGATCGGCGGCGGCCGGACCATCGACGTGGCGAAGTACGCCGCCACCCGGCGGGGGCTGCCGATGGTGACCGTGGCGACGGCGCTGGCCAACGACGGCATCGCCTCCCCGGTGGCCAGCCTGCTCAACGAGGGCGTGAAGGGCTCCTACGGGGTGCACATCCCGATCGCGGTGATCGTCGACCTGGACTTCGTCGAGTCCGGGCCGGAGCGGCACAACCGGGCCGGCATCGGCGACGTGGTGAGCAACATCAGCGCGCTGGCCGACTGGGAGCTGGCCCGGCAGGTACGCGGTGAGCCGGTCGACGGGCTGGCCGCCTCGCTGGCCCGGATGGGTGCCGAGGCGGTGCTCGCCCACCGGGGCGACATGAACGACGACGCGTTCGTCACGGTGCTGGCCGAGGCGCTGATCTCCAGCGGCCTGGCGATGGCGGTCTGCGGCACCAGCCGCCCGGCCAGCGGCGGCTGCCACGAGATCATGCACGCCGTCGACGCGCTCTTCCCCGGCACCGCCTCGCACGGCGAGCTGGCCGGGCTCGGCGCGCTGTTCTGCACCTTCCTGCGCGGCGACGAGCGCCGGTTCGCGGAGATCTCGGCCTGCCTGCACCGGCACGGTCTGCCCCGGCTGCCCGGCGACGTCGGGCTGACCGACGAGCAGTTCGTCGAGGCGGTGCAGTTCGCGCCGGCCACCCGGCCGGACCGGTACACGATCCTCGAACACCTGGCCCTGTCGCCTACCGGGACGCGGGAGCGGCTGGCAGACTACGCCGGTGCAATCCGCGACCAGCGTGGCTGAGGCCCGTCCCACCGTTGCCGACTTCTACCGGGTGAACCGGGGTGGCGGCCTGTTCAGCGAGTCGGTCAGCCAGCGGCTCGGCGCGGTCTTCGCGCTGGTCGCCCAGCGGCTCGGGTTGCGGCCGACCGCGCTGAGCATCGCCAACCTGGTGCTCGGCCTGGCCGCCTCCGCCACCGTGGTGGCACTCGCACCGAAGGTCGCCGCCGGTGACGTGCCGGCCTGGGTGGTCGGGCTGGTCGCGCTGGTCGGCTGGCAGGTGGCGTACGCGCTGGACTGCGCCGACGGGCAGCTGGCCCGGGTGACCGGCACCGGCAGCGCGGCGGGCGCCCGGGTCGACGTGCTCTGCGACGTGGCGGCCCAGATCGCCCTGGTGGCGGCCCTGTCGGCGACCGCCGTGGCGCAGCGCCCGTCAATGCCGACCTGGCTGGTCGCGGTCTTCGCCGGCACCTGGATGGTCAACCTGGTCACCTCGGTGATGCAGGCCGGCCCGAACGCGGCCAGCATGGTCACCTCGACCTCGTTTCCGGTCCGCGTGGTGAAGCTGGTCCGTGACTACGGCGCGGTGATCTTCGTGGCCGGCCTGGTGCTGATCTTCGCCCCGGCGCTGACCTTCTGGGTGATCGTGGCGTTCACGATCGTCAACGGTGGGTTCCTGCTGGCCAGCATCGCCTTCTCCGCCCGCGCCTCGCTGTAGGGAGAGCGGCACCAGCTTTGGCGGGGTGGTTGCCGGACTGGCCGGACCGCGCCACACTTGCCGTATGACACCTGTACGACAAGACCAGCCCGCCGCCACCAGCGGTAAGGCTCGCAAGTCAGCCAAGAGCACCACCAAGCTGGGACACGGCGGGGCGGCTGCTGGACGGGTGGCCAAGAAGCGCGAGGAAGGCCGCGCTGCACGCGGGAAAGGACAAGGCGCGACTTCCGGCAGCAAGGTCGCTCAGGTCCGCCTCCAAGCGGATGAGGTGGCCGACCTGGAGATGGTGGTGCGCCACCTGAACCTCGGCTCCACCTCCGAAGCCCTACGGGAAGGGCTGCGCCTGCTGGTCCGCGAGGCGGCGGAAGAGCGGGCAGCGGAGGAGATTCGCGCGTACTACCACGGTGAACAGGCTTCCCGCCCCGACGGCGTTGTCCCTGCCACTGAGGCCGAGCTACGTGCAGCGGACGATACTCAGTGGTAGCTGTCGAGACCGCCCTGCGAGGTGAGGTGTGGGTGTGTGCGATGCCTCAGCCGATCGGGCCACACCCTGCGCTCGTGCTGACCGCCAACCGCATTGCCCTGCCCCTGTCGTCAGTCACGGTCGCGCTGGTGACCGGCACCGCCGGACCCCCGGCCACCCACGTACCGGTTGGGCGCGAGGTTGGCCTCACCAGATACGACCAGTCGTACATCAACTGCACGGACCTGCACACCGTTGACAAACCTCGCCTCCGCCGAAGACTTGGCCGGTTGGCACCCGCCGAGCTGCGTCACGTCGAAGAGCGCATCCGGCAGATCCTCGGCCTCTGACATCGGCTCCATGAAGCCCACTGGATCACCGCTGATCGTCTTCGCGCTCGGTCAGCAGTAGCTCGAGGGGCGAGAAATCGAGCCGCACGTCGTACCGGGGGATGTCACTCATGGTGGTAGTTCTGAGACGGATCACCCCTTTGGCCACCAGGGACTCGTATCTGCCGAGCGTTCCTGAAGCCGACGGCGACAGGGCACTCACTCCACGCCCCCCTTGCGGGTCAGTGCGGCGTAGATGTCGAGGTGCTGCTTGATGACCACATCCGGGTGGAAGGTGCGCTCGTAGCGGGACCGGGCGGTCGCCGCGAGCCGGGGTGCGCCGGCCCGGGCGACGGGCAGCGCGGCGGCCAGCGCCGCCGCGTCGGGCGGGACCACCCAGCCGGCCTCGCCGGTGACCAGCCCGGCCAGCAGTGCCGGCGGACCCGCCGGCGGCGGCACGTGACCGGCGACGGCGGAGGCGGCGAACGCCGGGCCGGTGCCGGCCGGCTCGCGGGGGGCGTCCGCGCCGACCAGGTACGGGATGCCGCCGAGCGCGGTGCCGAGCACCGGCCGGCCGCTGGCCAGCGCCTCGATGATCACCGTGGGCAGAACGTCGTGCCAGGTCGAGGTGGCCAGCACCACGGCACTCGCGGACAGAGCGGCGCGTACCCCGGCCCGGTCGAGCTGGCCCAGGTACGTCACGTCGGCGCGTTCGGCGGCGGCCGCCTCGACCAGCGGACGCAGCTCGCCGTCGCCGGCCACCCGCAGCTGACCCAGGGCGCCGACCGGGTGCCGTCGCCACGCCTCCAGCAGCAGGTCCAGCCCCTTCTCCGGGCTCAGCCGAGCCATGAAGAGGAACCCGTCACCGAGCGGCGCCGGCACGCCCGGGTCTCCGACGGCGTTCGGCTTGACCACGATCCGCTCGTCCGGGACGCCGTAGTCGCGCAGGTGGTCGGCGACCGCGCTGGTCAGCGCGATGAACCGGTCCACCGACCGCCAGGTGGGGCGGTGCACCGCCAGGGTGGTCGCCATCAGCGCGCTCTGCGCCCGGGAGCCGCGGTAGCAGCGGTGCACGATCGCCGGCACGCCCAGCGCCCGACCCCGACAGTCCTGGCAGATCACCCCGTCGCGGAAGTACAGCCCGGAGGAGCAGACCTGCCGGTAGTTGTGCACGGTCTGCACCACCGGCACGCCGTGCCGGTGCGCGGTCCGCACCACCCAGGGCGAGAGCAGCGGGTACGGGTTGTGCAGGTGCAGCACGTCCGGTCGGTGCTCGTCGAGGAGGCGACCCAGGTCCTGCTGGGCCTTCGGCGCCCAGATCGGAGAGATCGGCAGCAGCGCCTTGGCCGCCTTCGACATCGACGGAATCTCGTCGGAGCTGCGCAGGAACGGCAGCACCTCGACCCCGGCCTCGGTGAGCTGGGCGATCTCCGCGTCGACGATGGTGTTCTCGCCGGACGGCTGAGCCTCCCGGTACCGGTTGTGCGCCACCACGATTCTCACGGGAAAGAAGGCTACCGTTGTACGGTGCCCGAACTACCGGAGGTGGAAGCGCTCGCCGGTTACCTGCGCGAGCGGGCGGTGGGCCGGCGTGTCGAACGCCTCGAGGTCGCCGCGATCAACGCGCTGAAGACGTACGATCCGCCGCCGAGCGCGGTGTCCGGTCGGACGGTGATCGGCGCCGGCCGGCACGGCAAGTTCCTCGACGTGCTCTTCGACGGGGACCTGCACCTGGTGGTGCACCTGGCCCGGGCCGGGTGGCTGCACTACCGGGAGGCGTTCGGGTCGACCACCCCGCTTCGCCCCGGCAAGGGTCCGATCGCGGTGCGGGTCCGCCTCGACGACGGTTCCGGCTTCGACCTGACCGAGGCGGGCACCCAGAAGAAGCTCGCCGCCTACCTGGTGACCGATCCGGCCGTGGTGCCCGGGGTGGCGAAGCTGGGCCCGGACGCGCTCGCCGCCGACCTGGCCACCTTCGCCGAGCGGATCCGCAGCCGACGCGGTCAGGTGAAGGGGGTGCTGACCGACCAGGCCGTGCTGGCCGGGGTCGGCAACGCGTACTCCGACGAGATCCTGCACACGGCGAAGCTGTCGCCGTTCGCGATCACCGACCGGCTCTCCGACGACCAGGTGGCCGCGCTGCACGCCGCGACCCGGCAGGTGCTCGGCGACGCGGTCGCCCGCTCCGCCGGGCAGCGGGCGGCCGAGTTGAAGGGCGAGAAGCGCTCCGGCCTGCGGGTCCACGCCCGGACCGGGCTGCCCTGTCCGGTCTGTGGCGACACGGTGCGGGAGGTCTCGTTCGCCGACTCCAGCCTCCAGTACTGCCCCACCTGCCAGACCGGCGGTAAACCGCTCGCTGACCGTCGGTTGTCCCGACTCGTACGGTGAGTGACACCACTCCCCGGTTACGCAGAGATATCGCCCCGACCGGGGCGAACCTGCCCATCCGCACCCCTGGCGGGCCCACCATCCATCGGTATAGTGGCCCGGTCCCCGGCTACCAGAAATGCGCGGAGCCGGCCGGATCCCAGGCAGACGACGGCGTGGACGAGGTCCTTCCGGACCTCAGTGAGGGTCGGGTGCACGTGGGAGACTGGAACGGTGGGCGACCCGTGTCCTCACGGCGAGTGAGCGACGCGAGTCATGCGGGAGGACATGGGTGAGGTGACGACAAGCCTCCAGCGCCCGGGAACCTACACAGGCCGGAGCAAAGAAGTGCGGCACGTCGACAGCTTCGAGATCCAGCCGCCGACACCGCCGTCGCACAACGGCGTGCCCCGGTCGGCATGGGCCCGGGCCCGCCGTCGGGTGTCCCGTTGGCACCGCCCCTACATCGCCGCGCTGCTGCTGCTCGACTTCGGCGCGGCGGCCCTGGCGAGTTTCATCTCGATCCAGATCTTCCAGCAGGCCTCCTCCGGCTTCTACAACGCCGGGGAGGATCCGACCTGGTTCTACACCGTCGCGTTCCTGCTGCTGCCGCTCGGCTGGCTGGTCCTGCTCTGGGGCAACCGGGCGTACGACCGGCGCTACCTGGGTCTCGGCCCGGACGAGTTCAAGCGGGTCACCCGGGGTGGGGTGGCGGTCGCCGCGACGGTCTCCTTCCTCGCCTTCGCCACCAAGACCACCAACCTGTCCCGCTGGACGGTCGGCACGGCCCTGCTCGGTGCCCTGCTGCTGATCCTGCTCGGGCGGATGCTCGCCCGGCTGGTCCTGCACCTGGTCCGCGCCCGGGCCGGTCAGGCCGGGCACCGGATGGTGCTGGTCGGCACCCTGCCCGAGTGCCTGGACGTCTACACCGCGGTGACCCGTAACCCGGGCGCCGGACTGGTGCCGGTGGCCATCCAGATCACCGACGGCTACGCCGCCGCCCGGGGCATGCGCACGCCCGTCCCGGTCTACGCCGGCCGGGACGTGCTCGCCCTGGTCCGCGAGGTCGGCGGGGACACCATCGCCGTCTGCGGCTCGGCCAGCGCCGAGCCGGGCGAGCTGCGCCGGCTGGCCTGGCAGCTGGAGGGCTCCGGCGTCGACCTGGTGGTCGCCCCGCAGCTCACCGACATCGCCGGCCCCCGGGTGCACATCCGCCCCATCGAGGGCCTGCCGCTGCTCTACGTCGAGGAGCCGACCCTGTCCGGGCCGGCGCTGCTGGCCAAGAACGTGATGGACAAGGTCGCCGCCGGGCTGGGCCTGCTGCTGCTGGTCCCGCTCTTCCTCGCCGTCGCCGTGGCGATCCGCCTCTCCGACCCGGGCCCGGTCTTCTTCCGGCAGCCCCGGGTGGGCCACGAGGGGCGTACCTTCCGGGTCTGGAAGTTCCGGACCATGTACTGCGACGCCGAGGACCGGCTGGCCGGCCTGGTCGACCAGAACGAGACCGACGGCCTGCTGTTCAAGATGAAGCAGGACCCGCGGGTCTTCCCGGTGGGCCGCTTCCTGCGCGCCTCGTCCCTGGACGAGCTGCCCCAGCTGATCAACGTGCTCTGGGGGGAGATGTCCCTGGTCGGGCCGCGTCCGCTCCCCGCCGACGACGGTGACTTCCTGGGCGACGTGCGACGCCGGCTGCTGGTCCGGCCCGGCATCACCGGGCTGTGGCAGGTCTCCGGCCGCTCCGACCTGTCCTGGGACGAGGCGGTCCGGCTGGATCTCTACTACGTCGACAACTGGTCGCTGGCGTACGACCTGAGCATCCTGTGGCGGACGGTGGGCGTGGTGCTGGCCCGCAAGGGCGCGTACTGACTAGTACGGCAGCCGCCGTTTGAGATCTTGCTGGTGAACCGGGGTGGACGCGAGGCGGCCACCGCGTGATCGTCTGTGCGTTGTGGACACATCAT
>NZ_FMCX01000018.1 GCF_900091555.1 Micromonospora mirobrigensis | reverse complement strand
CCCCGGTTTCCCGGGGTTATCCCAAAGCCTAGGGCAGGTTGCTCACGTGTTACTCACCCGTTCGCCGCTCGAGTACCCCGAAGGGCCTTTCCGCTCGACTTGCATGTGTTAAGCACGCCGCCAGCGTTCGTCCTGAGCCAGGATCAAACTCTCCAACAAAAACTTGTTGAACAATCATCCTGACAACAAAAGTGTTGCCAAAGGAATCCCAACCAACAACCCCTCCGAAGAAAGGTCGCCAGTCCGGGGTATAAATCATAATTGGCACTGGCTTATCAAGCACCCTGTTGAGTTCTCAAAGAACAACCACACACCATCCAGCAGCCCCGCATCAGCAGGACCCCGTCCGGGGCATTTCGTCCGCGTCCCCGCCGCTCTCGCGCCGGGCACTTTTACTACGTTACCTTACCGTCTTCTCCGTGTCAACCGGTGTGTCCCGGTCTGTCACGCTTCGTACGGGTCAGCGTCCGGTGAGCGCGCGCAGCGGCGTACCGCTGCGTTTGATCATCGGATTTGGCAGGCCGGCCGCCCTGCGGTCCCCCGCGAGCTCGTCCGTTTCCCTGCCGGTCGATAACCTTACCCGGTCGGTTCCGCTCCGCCAAATCCGCCTCGCGGCGTTTCCGTCGGGCACCACCCGGACCGTGTCGGTCAGGAGCTGGGCTCCCGGCTGACCCGGTGCCAGTCCGGTTCGGCGCTCCGGTCGTTTCCTCCCGTTTGCCCCGTTCCGCGCTGGCAGAGAGAAAGTTACGCGTCTGCGGGTTTGATCGTCAAATCCGCGGGTAGCGTCCCGCGTCACATCATCCTCGTACGCGAATCTTCGCAGCTCAGAGCGGTTACGACCAGCGCCGGGCGGCGCGCACGCCCCGGACACCGAGCACTCCGACCGTCGTACCGATGAGCAGGGAGGCGGCGATCAGCAGCGCGTGCACCCAGAGGAACCCGGTCGGCGATCCCTCGCCCACCGCCCCCGTCGCCCAGGCGCGCGGGTCGTCCCAGATGGCCAGCGCGAACCTCGGCCAGATCACCCAGGTCCACACCCCGACCCCGACCAGGAACAGCGACCAACCGCGCGACAGCACCATGGCTGGCCAGTATGCCAGCGCCGCCGCCCAGGCCCGGCCGCGTCGGAGCCGGTCCCGAGTCCCGGCCGAGCAGCGGTTTCCGCAGCGTCGGGCCCGGGCACTGTCGCCGGTTCAGGACCGAAGACCGGAGGTGGCCATGCAGCCCTTCAATCCCTGGACCTGGCGGGACCCGTCCGCGCTCGCCGGCGGGTACGACCAGACCACCGCGGCGGACGTACCGGAGCAGCGGTCGGCGGCGGACGACGGACCGGACGCACCCGGCCCCGGCACGCCGATCGACCTGGTCGGCTACCGGGTGGAGGCGAACGACGGCCGGATCGGCGAGATCGACGAGGCCAGCGACGAGGCCGACGCGCGCTACCTGGTGGTGGACACCGGGCCGTGGATCTTCGGGAAGAAGGTGCTGCTGCCCGCCGGCACGATCGAGCGGGTCGACCACCTGGAGCGCACAGTGCACGTCGACCGGACCCGCGACCAGGTGAAGGACTCGCCGGCGTTCGACCCGGACGACTTCACCCGGCCGGAGTACCGGGACCGGGTCGGCAACTACTACACCGAGAGCTACCGCCAGGGCTGAGCGGCGTCGCAGGGGCGGTGGCCGACGGCCCGCCGCCGTTGCGCGTACCCGGGAAAGGGGGCGGCGGGCCGGCGGACCGGCAGTTACCGTGTCAGGCATGGTCCGGGTCCTCGATCCCGCCCCGGAGACCGGCGACGGTCTCCCGGTGGCTGCCGCGCCGGCTCTGCCCGGCCGCGCCGACGGCGGCCGCGACCAGCTCCTCGACGTACTCCGTGCCGGTGGACTGCGGTTCCGCGCCGGCGGGCGATGGCGTTCCGCGCTCTGACGAGCCGACTCCACTGAACCAGGGGCCGACCGGCCCCGGTCCCCGCGCGCCCGCGCGTTCCTTCCCCGCTCCACGGCACGAAAGGCGTACCACCATGTCCGCAGCACGGATGCTCACCGGCGACCGCCCGACCGGGCGGCTGCACCTGGGCCACTACGTCGGCAGCATCGCCAACCGGGTGCGGCTGCACCAGCGCTACGACAGCTTCTTCATCATCGCCGACCTGCACATGCTGACCACCAGGAACACCCGCGAGGACATCGAGCGGGCCACCGACAACGCCCGGGAGATGGTCACCGACGTGCTGGCCGCCGGGGTGGAGCCCGACCGGGCGACGTTCTACCTCCAGTCGGCGATCCCCGAGGTCGGCGACCTGAACACCCTGCTCCAGAACCTGGTCACCGTGCCCCGGCTGGAACGCGTCCCGTCGATCAAGGAGATGGCCCGCGACGCCGGCAAGGACGAGGTGCCCTACGGCCTGCTCGGCTACCCCGTCCTCCAGGCCGCCGACATCCTCTGCGTCCGCGCGCAGGTGGTGCCGGTGGGCAAGGACAACGCGGCGCACGTCGAGGTGACCCGGGAGATCGCCCGCCGCTTCAACCATCTCTACGGGGAGGTCTTCCCGGTGCCCGAGCTGGTCCCGGCGGAGACGCCCACCCTGGTCGGCACGGACGGCCGGGCCAAGATGAGCAAGAGCAGGGGCAACGCCATCGGGCTCGCCGACGACGCCGCGACCGTGCGCCGCAAGGTGCGGGGCATGTACACCGACCCGAACCGGGTGCGCGCCGACGTGCCCGGGACCGTCGAGGGGAATCCGGTCTTCGCGTACCACGACGTGTTCAACCCGGACCGGGCCCGGGTGGCGGAGCTGAAGGAGCGCTACCGGGCCGGCCGGGTCGGTGACGTGGCGGTCAAGGAGGAGCTGGCCGACGCGATCAACCGGTTCCTCGACCCGATCCGGGAACGCCGGGCCCGGGTCGAGGCGGACCCCGGCCTGGTCGACCGGCTGATCGTCGAGGGCACCGAACGGACCCGGGCCGAGGTGCGAAGCACCCTGGTCGAGGTCCGCCGGGCGATGGGCCTCACCGCCGTCTACCAGCGGGTCCGGCGCCGGGCCGAACGCACCCGCAGGGCCGCGGCCACTCCGTCCTGACCGGAGGGGGTACGCCGGGAAAGTGGCGCGCGGGCGGACCGCCGCTGCCGGTAGTCTGCCCGCGTGACCAGCGCCGCGCCGCAGCCCGCCCCGACGTCGTACGACGTGTCGGTCGGCGCGCTGCGACGCCGGCGATCCACGGTGCGTCGCACTGTCGACCGCCCGCGCTGACACGTTCCCCGCGACCGGCGGATCGAGCCGCCGGTCCCGCCGATCGTCCTCGGTCCGTCCGTCCCCGTCCGGTGATCCGCCCTGCCGCGGATCCGCACGAGATCGGCGTACCCATGGATTGTGAAATGTTGCTGACCGACCGGCTGGCGCCGGCGTTCGGGGCCGTCGCCGGCGGTCCGGTCGACCCCGTCGTGCGGCGCTCGCAGCACGCGGACTTCCAGTCCGACGCGGCGCTGGCGCTGGCCCGGCGGCTCGGCCGGCCGCCCCGGGAGATCGCCGCGGCGGTACGCGACCGGGCCGACCTGGCCGACCTGTGCTCGTCGGTGCAGGTCTCCGGGCCCGGTTTCCTCAACCTGACCCTCTCCGACGCGGCCCTGGCCGAGATGGTCGGCGGGCTCGCCGGCGACCCGCGGCTCGGGGTGCCGGCGGTCGCCCGGCCCGAGACGGTGGTGGTCGACTACTCGGCGCCGAACGTGGCCAAGGAGATGCACGTCGGGCACCTGCGCTCGACGGTGATCGGCGACGCGGTGGCCCGGTTGCTGGAGTGGTCCGGCCACCGGGTGGTGCGGGCCAACCACCTGGGCGACTGGGGCACGCCGTTCGGGATGCTCATCGAACACCTCGTCGACCTGGGTGAGGCCGAGGCGGCGGACGACCTGTCGATGGGCGACCTGGACGCGTTCTACGCGGCGGCCCGGGCGAAGTTCGACGCCGACGCGGGGTTCCGGGACCGGGCCCGGCTGCGGGTGGTGGCGTTGCAGGGCGGCGACCCGGACACCCGGCGGCTGTGGCGGCTGCTGGTCGACCTGTCGGAGCACTACTTCCTGACCGTCTACGACCTGCTCGACGTCACCCTGACCGACCGGGACTTCCGGGGCGAGAGCAGCTACAACGACCTGCTGCCCGAGGTGGTCGCCGACCTGGACCGGCTCGGGCTGCTGCGCGACAGCGCCGGGGCGGCCTGCGTCTTCCCGCCCGGCTCGGTGGGCCGGGACGGGGAACCGCTGCCGCTGATCGTCCGCAAGTCCGACGGCGGGTACGGCTACCCGGCGACCGATCTGGCGGCGATCCGGCAGCGGACCGGGGAGCTCGGCGCGACCCGGCTGGTCTACGTGGTGGGACTGCCGCAGCGGCGGCACTTCGAGATGGTCTTCGCCGCGGCCGGGCAGGCCGGCTGGCTCACCGCACCGGCCCGGGCCGAGCACGTCGGTTTCGGTTCGATCCTCGGCGCCGACGGGCGGATGCTGCGCAGCCGGGCCGGTGGGACGGTGAAGCTCCAGGCGCTGCTGGACGAGGCGGTGGCCCGGGCCACCGAGCTGACCCGGACCCGGAACCCGGCACTCGGCGCGGCGGAGGCGGCCGAGGTGGGCCGGGCGGTGGGCATCGGTGCGATCAAGTACGCCGACCTGGCCAACGACCGGCACCGCGACCACGTGCTGGACTGGGAGCGGATGCTCTCCCTGGACGGCAACACCGCCCCCTACCTCCAGTACGCGTACTCCCGGATCCGGTCGATCTTCCGGAAGGCCGGGGTGACGGTCCGGCCGGACGCGCCGGTGCCGCTGGCCGAGCCGGCCGAGCGGGCGCTGGCGTTGGAGCTGCTCGGCTTCGCCCCGGTGGTGGCCGAGGTGGAGCGGGGGCTGGAGTTCCACCAGCTGGCCGGCTATCTGTTCCGGCTGGCCACCACCTTCAACGCGTTCTACGAGCGGTGTCCGGTGCTGCGGGCCGAGCAGCCGGTGCGGGACGGCCGGCTGCTGCTGGCCGACCTGACCGCCCGGGTGTTGCGGCAGGGGCTGGAACTGCTCGGCATCCGGACGCCGGAGCGGATGTGAGCGCTCAGCCCGCCGGCCAGCTCTGCACCTCGACCAGGTTGCCCTCCGGGTCGCGGAGGTAGGCCGAGCGGACGCCCCAGCCGGGGCGGTCGGCGGGCGGGGCCACGACCGTCCCGGCGGGCAGTGCGGCGACGGTGGCGTCGACGTCCGGCACCGGCACCACCACCAGGACGCCGCCGTCACCCCGGCCGACCGGCAGCGCCGCCTCGGCCGCCTTGCGCCCCAGGACGGCGAGCACGGTCTCACCGCCGTGGTCGAAGCTGGCGTACTCGAACTCGGGCACCACCTTCTCGGGCTCGCCGAGCAGGTCGGTCCAGAAGCGCAGGGTGGCCGGGAAGTCGTCGGCCACCACCCGGGCGTGCACCGTCATGCCGGTGAGCGTAGCGATCGTCCGCCGGGCCCGCCGCCCCGTCGCCAGCCGCGGCCGGCGGAAACCCGTGGCGGCGGGCAGCCGTGCTCGGGCAGGCTGCGGCACATGATCGAGCTGAGGGAGTTGACCCCGCAGGACTGGGCGCTGTGGCGGGAGCTGCGGCTGGCGGCGCTCGCGGAGTCGCCGCACGCGTTCGGGTCACGGTTGGCGGACTGGCGGGACGCGGGCGACGACCGGTGGCGGGCCCGGTTGGCGCTGGTCGGCTCGGTGAACCTGGTCGCCCTGCTCGACGGCGTGCCGGTCGGCATGGCGAGCGGCGTGCCGGGGGACGGGGACCGGACCGTGGAGCTGATCTCCATGTGGGTGGCCCCCGCCGGGCGCGGGCGCGGCGTGGGCGACGCGCTGGTCAACGCCGTGGAGAGCGGGGCCCGGCGGGCGTCGGCGACCACCGTGGAACTCGCGGTACGGGTGGCGAACGCGCCGGCCATCGCCCTCTACGCCCGGCACGGCTTCACCGACACCGGCCGCACCCCGGCGGACGACGCCACCGAGAAGATCATGGCGAAATCGCTGTGAAGAGCCCCCGCCTGCATTTCTTAAATGCATGGAAACAATCAAAACAATGAATGTCGGGTGAGCTTCTCCACAATGGTCGATCGCCCGTGGAAATCCCCTCTCCACCGGTGCTAGAAAAAGGCGCACCGGAACGTCGGCGGGCTCTTTCGACAACAATCGTCGAGCACCCGGGCCGGTCGGTCACCCACCGACCGCGCCCCGCCGACGCTCCGGGCGTTCCCACGAGGAGAGGTGCTCAGTCATGTCCGTAACGCCGAACGCCATCCGCCGCCTGACGGCGACGTTCGCCCTGCTCATCGCGGTCACCGCCGGGTTGTTCGCGGTGGCTTCGCCGGCCCAGGCCGCCCGGAGCACCGCGTACCAGGTGACCGTCGTCCGCACCGGCGGATTCGCCGGGGTCGACGAGAGCTACACCGTCACGTCACAGCCCGGCTCGCCCTTCGCCGCCACGCTGATGGAATCGGTCAGCAGCCGTGAGTTCCGGTCCCTGGCGCCGTCGTACCTGCCGGTGCGAAATGGCGCGGACCGGTTCCGCTACACCGTCACGGTGGCGTATTCGAACGGGCGCACGAAGACGGTCGTCACGGTCGACGGCGCCGACGCGCCGGATGTGCTGTGGCAGGTCGTCGACACCACGATGCGCATCGCCGGCGGCCTGACCGTCGCGGCCACCGACTGACCCCTGCCCGTCCGGCCGGTCCGCCACCCGGCGGGCCGGCCGTCGGCGTTCCCGGGCGCCGTGCAACGCCACGTCGACCGTGCGCGGATGCGCCGGACGGGCGGGTCAGGCGGTGCGCAGCTCGGCGAGCAGCTTCTCGACCCGGGTACGGATCTCGTCGCGGATCGGCCGGACCGCCTCGACGCCCTTGCCGGCCGGGTCCTCGAGCCTCCAGTCCTCGTACCGCTTGCCGGGGAAGACCGGGCAGGCGTCTCCGCAACCCATGGTGACGATGACGTCGGAGGACTCCGCGGTGGCGTACTCCAGGAGTTTGGGGGTCTGGTCGGTGATGTCGATGCCGACCTCGCGCATGGCCTGCACCGCGGCCGGGTTGACCGACCCGGCCGGGGCGGACCCGGCCGAGCGGACCTCGACGGTGTCGCCGGCCAGGTGGCGCAGCCAGCCGGCGGCCATCTGGGAGCGGCCGGCGTTGTGCACGCAGACGAACAGGACGCTGGGCTTGTCGGACATCACGAGCCTTTCGGGCGGGACCGGCCGGGGCCGGTGGTCATCAGCGGTGGTCGAGGGTCGGGTCCGGGCCCTCGGTGGGGACGACCACCCGGTCGGCGGCCAGGCCGGCGTCGGGGTGGAGCGCGACCAGGAGACCGGCGCCCACGGCCAGGCCGACGAGTTGCGCGCCGACGAAGCCGGGAACCGAGGCCGGGGCGATGCCGGCGAAGGTGTCGGTGAACGCGCGGCCGATGGTCACGGCCGGGTTGGCGAAGGACGTCGACGAGGTGAACCAGTAGGCGGCACCGATGTAGGCGCCAACGGCCGCCGGGGCGACCGCCGCGCGGCCGGAGCGGGCCAGGGCGAAGACCAGCAGGATCAGCCCGGCGGTGGCGACCACCTCACCGAGCCACAGGTGACCGCCGGTCCGTTCCTTGCCGGAGAGGTCGACCGCCGCCAGGTCGAACATCAGGTTCGCCAGCACCGAGCCGGCGATCGCGCCGAGGATCTGGGCCGGGACGTAACCGGCCAGGTCGCGGACGGTGAGGCCGGTGCCGGCGCGCCGGCCGAGGAACCAGTCGGCGACCGACACGACCGGGTTGAAGTGAGCGCCGGAGACCGGGCCGAAGATCAGGATCAGCGCACCGAGGGCCAGCGCGGTGGCGATCGAGTTCTCCAGCAGCTGCAGGCCGACGTCGGCCGGGGAGAGGGTGCTGGCCATGATCCCGGAGCCGACCACGGCGGTGACCAGCAGGGCGGTGCCGGTGAACTCGGCCAGCAGGCGCCGCCAGAGGGTGATGGTCATGGGTTCGTGCTCTCCCGGTCGGTGAGGGGCTGCGCGGTCCGGCCCGTCACGGGCGGGCGGGGTCGACGGTGAGCAGCGACGCCAACTGGCGCAGCGCCGCCGACCGGGGGCGGTAGTAGACCCAGGTGCCGCGCCGCTCGGTGTCCACCAGGCCAGCCTCGCGCAGCACCCTGAGGTGGTGGGAGATGGTCGGGCCGGTCAGGTCGAACGCCGGGGTGAGGTCGCACACGCAGATCTCGCCGCCCTCGGCGGAGGCGATCATCGACATCAGTTGCAGCCGCACCGGGTCACCGAGCGCCTTGAACGCCGGGGCGAGCGCGACGGCCGTCTCGGCGGGCACCCGCCGCTGCACCAGCGGAGCGCAGCAGGCGGCAGCGGCGGTCGGGTCGGCGGCCGCCAGCACCGGTTGATTCGACATGTCTCTAGGTTGACAGCTCTCTAATCAGCGTGCAAGTCTCCGCTTCGACGGGCGTCGGGACGGCATCGGACGGGGGACGGCGATGGGCACCACTGCTGCCGGTGGAGGCCGGAGCGCCGGAGGGATCGGCGTACGGCCGATGGTCGCGGCGGACGCCGACGCCGTCCTCACCATCTACCAGGCGGGCCTCGACGCCGGCAACGCCAGCTTCGAGACCAGCGCCCCCGGCTGGCCCGTCTTCGACGCCGCCCGGCTGCCCGGGCACCGCTTCGTCGCCGTCGGCACCACCGGCGCGGTCGTCGGCTGGGTCGCGGCGTCCCCCACCTCCACCCGACCGGTCTACGCCGGGGTGGTCGAACACTCCGTCTACGTGCACCCGGCCGCGCAGGGGCGCGGCGCCGGCCGGCTGCTGCTCGACGCCCTGATCTCCGCCACCGAGACCGCCGGGATCTGGACCGTCCAGTCCGGCGTCTTCCCGGAGAACACCGCCAGCCTCGCCCTGCACCGGCGGGCCGGCTTCCGGATCGTCGGCACCCGCGAGCGGGTCGGCCGCCACCACGGAACCTGGCGCGACGTGGTCCTCATCGAGCGTCGCAGCCCCACCGTCACCTGAACCCCGTCCCGCCCGGCCTCGACGGGAACGCCGGCGAGCCGGATCCGCGTCGCGGTGGCTCGGCTCCGGGGGTTCTCCCCGGGACGGATCCGGGGGAAAGCCGCCTTCTGGCGAACCACCGGCACTCATAGCGTGAGACCGATGAAGGGCAGCCGCAGGCGCCGCCCTGGTTCCCCGAGGAGTCGCTCATGGCACACAGATTCCGCACGGCCCTGTTCGTCTCGTTGATCGCCGGCTGTGTCACGGTCGCATCCGCGGCGCCCGCCTCCGCCTCCCGCGACGCCGCACCGCAGGCCCCACCCCGAGCCGACGGGCCGGCCCGGCTCAGACTTCCGGCACCCACCGGGCCCTATCCGGTGGGCACGGCCGACCTGCACCTGATCGACCGCTCCCGTAGCGACCCGTGGACGGCCACCCCGGCGTACCGCGAGCTGATGGTCAGCCTCTGGTACCCGGCGACGGACGTGGGCCGCTTCCCGCGGGCGCCGCACATGCTGCCCGGCGCGGCGGCCCACTTCGGCAGCGCCGCCGGCGTCGGCACCAGCCTGTATCACCTTCCGGCGGGCTCGGTGGACTTCGCCGCGACCCGCACCGGCGGCCACCGGGGCGCGCCGGTCGCCGGGCACGGGCGACGGTTTCCGGTGGTGTTGTACTCCGCCGGCGCCGGCGACCCCCGGACCTGGGGCACCACCGTGGTCCAGGACCTGGCCAGCCGCGGATACCTGGTGGTGACCGTCGACCACACCTACGACGCCTCCGAGGTCGAGTTCCCGGGCGGCCGGGTCGTCGGCACGGTGTTGCCGGAGGCGTTCGAGCAGGCGCAGCAGCCCGACGACTTCCAGCGGCTGGGCGCCACGATCTTCGACACCCGGGTCGCGGACACCCGCTTCGTGCTCGACCAACTGGCGGCCCTCGACCGGGGCACCAACCCGGACGCGGAGGGCAGACCGCTCCCCAGTGGGCTCGCCGGCGCCCTGGACCTGCACCGGACGGGCATGTTCGGCGTCTCGGCGGGTGGACTGACCGCCTTCCAGGCGATGAGCGACGACCCCCGCATCAGGGCCGCGATCGACATGGGCGGCAGCATCGAGCCGTCGATCATCCCCGATCCTCTCCGGCTGTGGCCGGTGGCACGGCGGGGTCTGGACCGGCCGTTCATGTTCATGGGCGACCCCGGCACCGACCACCGGCAGACGGCGTCCTGGCGGATGCTGTGGGACAACAGCAGCGGCTGGCACGTCGACCTGCGGCTCGACGGCGCGAAGAGCGAGAACTCCTACAAGGACACCGTGCCGCTGCTCCCGCAGATCGCCCGGCAGCTCGACCTTCCCGACAGCTTCGTCACCGACGCCATCGGCGACATCGCGCCGAACCGGGCCGTCCGCACCGAGGAGACCCTGGTCGCCGCCTTCTTCGACAGGTGGCTACGCGGCCGGGACGGTCACCTGCTGGACGGCCCGTCGCCGCGACTGCGCGACGTCACCTTCGTCCCCTGAGACGAGCACGTCCCCGCCGGTCGGCAGCCACCTCGGCCGCCGGCCGGCGGGCGTGGCTCCCCGGGGGGCGGGGCCGTCACCCGCCAAGGTGACGGAGGACGGCCAGGACCCGGCGGTTGTCGCCGTCGGAGGACGACAGCCCGAGCTTCGCGAAGATGTTCGCCACGTGCTTCTCCACCACCCCGGCGGTGATGACGAGAGCCGCCGCGATCCCGGCGTTGGACCGCCCCTCGGCCATCAGCGACAGCACCTCCCGCTCCCGGGGAGTCAGCGACGCCAGCCCCGCCCTGTCCCGCCCGGCCCGCATCAGGTGGCCGACCACCTCGGGATCCAGGGCGGTGCCGCCGGACGCCACCCGGGTCAGCGCGGCCACGAAGTCGGCGACGTCGGCGACCCGGTCCTTGAGCAGGTACCCCACGCCGTCGGGTCGGTCGGCGAGCAGGCGGGTCGCGTAGCGGGTCTCCACGTACTGGGAGAACACCAGCACCCCGACGTCGGGATGGTCGCGCCGGATGTCGATCGCGGCGTGCAGCCCCTCGTCGGTGTGCGTCGGCGGCATCCGGATGTCGACGACGGCCACGTCCGGCCCGGAGGTGGCGACCGCCGACCGCAGGGCGTCCGCGTCGGCCACCGCCGCGCACACGTCGAAGCCCCGGTCGGTCAGCAGCCGGACCAACCCCTCACGCATCATCGCGGCGTCCTCCGCGATCACCACCCGCATGCCGTTCCCTCCGTTCCGTTCACACCTGTCCGGGCAGCTCGACCTCGACGCGGGTCGGGCCGCCGGGCGGGCTGTGCACCCGCACCCGGCCGTCCACCACCCCGATCCGGCGGGCCAGGCCGGTCAGCCCGGGGCCGGCCGGGTCCGCCCCGCCGACGCCGTCGTCGGTCACGGTCAGCAACACGTGTCGGCCGGCTCCGACGACGCCCAGCCCGACGCGGGTCGCGCGGCTGTGCTTGGCCGCGTTCGCGAGCAGCTCGGCGGCGCAGAAGTAGGCGATGGTCTCGATCGCGGGCGCCGGCCGGTCGGGGAGCGCGATGTGCACCTCCACCGGGACCGCGCTACCCGTGGCGAGGGTCGCCAGCGCGTCGGCGAGCCCGTTGTCCAGCACCGGCGGGTGGATCCCGCGGACCAGGTCACGCAGGTCGGCCAGTGCCTCCTTCGCGCCCCGGTGGGCGAGCGCCACGAGTTCACGGACCTGCGCGAGGTCGGGCGGCGGACCGTCGACCCCGAGCTTCTCGGTCGCCATGCCGAGGTTCAGGGCCAACGTCGCCAACCGGATCTGTGCGCCGTCGTGCAGGTCCCGCTCCAGCCGGCGCATCATCGTGGCCGCGTCGTCGATCGCCCGAGCCCGGCTGGCCTGGAGTTCGCGTACCCGTTCGGCGAGCCGGCGCGGGCCGAGCAGCGACCGCATCGCGGCCACGTCCGGTGCCGTGCCGGCGCGCATCACCCACGGTGCCACCAGCAGCATGGCCAGCCCGGCGGCCGCGATGACGAACGTGCCGGCGTACGTCCGGGCGCCGATCGGGCCGAACGGGGTCAGCGCCCACACCGGCCCGAGGCGGGTGCCGGGCGGATGGTTGCGGAACAGCGGCCACCACAGCGGGTAGCTGAGGTTGACCGGGCCGAACAGGTAGCAGAACGCGCCGTAGCCCTGGGGAACGGCGAGGGGCACCTTCAGCAGCCCGTACCCGACGGCTCGCCAGCCCGGCCCGTCGGCGACCAGCGCACCGACCCGCCGTCCGGACCGGGGTGGAGGGGCCTCCACCCGCACGCCGAGCAGCCGCCCCGCGAGCCGGCGGTGCACGGCTCCCGCCGCCCGGCCGGTCGGGGCGGCCGACACCACCAGCAGCACGACGGTGAGCGGGAAGAGGACCAGGAACAGCGGCGCCACGGCCGGCGCCGGCTCCCGGGACATGGCACCGGTGGCCCGGAGGTAGAGGGCGCCCAGGGTCGGCACGATCGCCGGCACCACCAGGACGGCGACCGCACTGAGCACACCGCACACGCAGTAGACGGCCTGTCGCAGGGCCACTGCGGAGAACGGGGCGCGCAGCACGGTCACCGGCCCATTGTGGTCACTCACCCGTCGTCGTGGGTCACGCGTCGCGGTGGCGGAGCAGCACGGCGCCGCAGAGGACCGCCACCGCCGCGTACCCGCACATCACCAGCGCGCTGACCCAGCCGGCGAAGAGTCCCGCCATGGGCGAGGTGACCGCGATCGAGTTGAGCAGCATCAGCAGCGGCACGAACCGGCCGACCGCCACACCGCTCTCGCCGAACAACCCGACCGCGAACGACGGCACGAAGAGCAGCGCGAACAGCAGCCCGACGGCGGCGCCGGAATGCCGCACGAGCGCCCCGACACCTACCCCGATCAGCGCGGTGGCGGCCAGGTAGACGCCGGTCAGCAGCACCGGGCGCAGGTTCGTCCAGTCGACCAGGGGGGCGGTCGGGATCGCGGTACCGGCGATCGCGAGCTGCCCACCCAGCCAACCGGCGAGGCTCCCGGCCAGGCCGACGGCGAGCGTCACGCCCCCACCCACCGCGGCCTTCGCCGCCAGGACGGTCCGCCGCCGCGGCACGGCCGCGAACGTCGAGCGGATCATCCCGCTGCCGTACTCGCCGGTCACCGTCAGCGCGCCGAGCGCGCCGAGGAGGAGTTGGGCCAGGATGGCCCCGCTGAGGCTGTTGTTCAGGATCTGGGCGGCGGTGGCGACCGGGGTGTGCCACCGGTAGCCGAGCCCCACCCCGGCCCCGGTCGCGGCCATCGCGACCACCGTCCCGGCGGCCAGCCACCGCGTCGACCGGACGCTGCGTAGCTTGACCCACTCCATCCGGGCCACCTGCCGGAATCCGTACCCGTTCATGACGTCTCCGTTCCCCGGTGGTCGGTGGTCGGTGCGGTGAGCCGGAGGAACGCGTCCTCCAGGGTGTCGTGGCCGGCCGCCAGCTCGGCGACTGTGGTCTCGGCCAGCAGCCGGCCCCGGCCGATCACCACCAGCCGGTCCGCGGTCAGGGCCATCTCGGTGATCAGGTGGCTGGACACGAGCACCGTCCGGCCCTCGGCGGCGAGACCGCGCAGCAGGTTCCGGATCCAGCGGATGCCCTCCGGGTCCAGTCCGTTGACCGGCTCGTCGAGCAGGAGCACCCCCGGGTCGCCGAGCAGCGCCACCGCGACGCCGAGGCGCTGGCGCATGCCGAGCGAGTACGTCCCGGCGCGGCGGGTCGCCGCGTCGGACAGGCCGACGACCCGCAACACCCGCTCCACCCGGGAGGCGGGGATGTCGTTGCTGGCGGCCAGCGCGGTCAGGTGGGCGTGGCCGCTGCGGCCCGGATGGAACGCCCCCGCGTCGAGGAGCGCGCCCACCGATCGCAACGGCCAGCTCAGGTCCGCGTACGGCACGCCGCCGATCAGCGCCTCGCCGTGGTCCGGGGCGTCCAGGCCGAGGATCATCCGCATCGTCGTCGACTTGCCGGATCCGTTCGGGCCGAGGAAGCCGGTCACCACACCCGGCTGAACCCGGACGTTCAGCCGGTCAACGGCGACCCGGTCCCCGTACCGCTTGGTCAACTCACGTAACTCGATCACGTGGTCGACGCTAGGCAACGCCGTCGCCGCTCAGAAGCCGGAAACCACCCGACTCGGGGCGGTGGTTTTCCCCCGGTTCCCGCGAGCCCGGCCCGGGCCGGGCTCGCCCGCGGCGCCGGGGAGCACCCGACCGGCACCCTCGCTCCGCGTACGGCTACAGGAACTCGCTGCGGTAGGTCGAGGCCAGCTCCGCCGCGCGGCGGCGGCGCTGCGCGAGTTCCTCCGGTGACAGCTGCGGTGGTGGCGCGTCCCGGCCCGCGACGACGTCGCCGATCCGCGAGAAGTACTCGTCCTGCCCGGCCGGGGTGCACATGCACAGCATCCGGGCCGGTGCGCCCGAGACGTTGCGGAAGTGGTGCGGCGCGTTGGCCGGGATGTTGACGGTGGACCCGGCCCGTACGAGGTGCTTCTCGCCGCGGAAGGTGAACTCGATCTCGCCCTCGATGATCGTGAACATCTCCTCGAAGTCGTGCCGGTGCGGCGGTGGGCCGCCGCCTGCGGGCACCCGCATGTCGATCAGGCAGTACCGGCCGTCGGTCTGCTCGCCGGTGACCAGCATTCCGTAGGTGTTTCCCACCAGCGAGACGTACGTCGTGGCAGGGTCGTCGGGATTCGCCACGGTCAACGAGCGGGACGGATCGTCGTCGGGAATCATGAGGCTTCGTTCCTTCTGGTCGGTGGCCGGGCGATCAGGCGTCGGCGACGGTGACGACGACCTTGCCGCTGGGCAGGGTGCCCGCGGCCGCGTCGGCGTGCAGTGCGGGCAGGTCGGCCAGTGCTACCCGCCGGGCGACGTCGACGCGCAGCTCACCGGTGCCGACGCGGGCGGCCAGGTCGGCGAGCTGGTCGGCGTCGCTGCGGACGAAGAGGTCGATGCCGCGTACGCCGCGCTCCTCGTCGGAAGGGGCGGGCATCCAGACGGTGGTGTTGACGAGGGCCCCGCCGTCACGGATCAGCGCGACCAGCGCGGCCAGCTGTTCCGGGGTCACCGGCGCGAGGTTGAGTGCCAGGTCCACCGGCTCGGTCACCGCCCCGGCCACGTCGGTGGCGGTGTGGTCGATCACCTGGTCGGCGCCGGCGGCGCTGACCCGGTCGGCGCTGCGCGCGCTGGCCGTGGCGATCACTGTGGCACCGGCCTCCTTCGCCAGCTGCACGGCGTATCCGCCGACCGCCCCGCCGGCGCCGTTGATCAGTACCCGCTGACCGGCGGTGAGCTTGCCGTGGTCGAACAGCGCCTGCCACGCGGTCAGACCGACCAGCGGGAGCGCCGCCGCATCGGCCAACGGAATGTTCCTGGGCGCCCCGGTCAGGATCTCCGCCGGCGCGATCACGTACTCCGCGGCCGCCCCGATCCCCGTCATCGGCAGGAAGCCGATGACCTGGTCACCGACCGCGACGTCGTCCACGTCGGCGCCGAGCGCGTCGACCGTGCCGGCGACGTCGAGGCCGGGGGTGTGTGGCAGCTCGACCGGGATCGGGCCCTGCATGAAGCCCGCGCGGATGTTGCCGTCGACGCCGTTGAACGACGTCGCGGCGACGCGGATCCGGACCTGACCGGCACCGGGGGTCGGCCGCTCGGCGTCCTCGAAGCGCAACACCTCGGGACCACCGAACTCGTGGAAACGCACTGCCTTCATTGCTGAACCTGCTTTCGGTGAGTGCCGTCAGCGTGTTGCTGGTGACGTCACCCAACCTCGCAGGATTCGGCGCGGTTAGCCTGGGCCGGCCTGGCCCACCTTGATGATGGTCGGCTCCTCGACGACACCGACGATCTCCGCGAGCCGTGCCGCATCGGTCGAGCCCGGCGCTGCGGTGAGCATCAGTGCCGCCAGATCGTCACCCGGAATGGCGAGCAGACTGCCGACGAGCGTGACGGCGCCGCCGTCCGGATGGACGAACGCGGCACTGCTCTCGTAGGCCGCCACCGGCCGAGGCGTGCGCCACAGGATGTCGAACAGGCCGCTCCGGCTCCGCATCTCGTCCACCAGTGCGGCGAGCGACCCGTCAGCGGGATAGCGCAACAGCGCGCTCTTCAGTCGGGCGGCGAGGATCGCTTCATGATCGGTCGCGTCATCCGCCGACTGCTTGAAACCGTCGAACGGATCGCAGAACGTACGCCAGGCGACGTTCCAATCCCACGGATCCCCGGTGAGCTCCCAGTGCCCCAGGGCCATGAACGCACTGTTCACGGCGACGAGGTTCATCGCCGCATCGGAGACGAACATCGGAGTGTCGGTGAACCGTTCCAGCAGCCGCATCGCCCCCGGGCCGACCTCGTTCGGCACCTGCCCGTCCGCGGCGGCGTACCCGGCCAGCGCGCAGAGCCGCTCGTACTCCGCCCGCCCGACCCGTAACGCACGGGCGATGGCGTTCACCACCCCGGCCGACGGATGGCTGCGCCCCTGCTCCAACCGGCGTACGTAGTCCGCGGACATTCCCGCCAGCTCGCCCAGTTCCTCCCGCCGCAACCCCTGCACCCGCCGACGGCCGATCGGTAGCCCGACAGCCGCAGGCGCCGTGCTCTCCCGCAACTGGCGCACCGCGGCACCGAACTCGAGACGTTCCACCGCCCGATTGTGCCCGCAGGCTCCGGACAACAGGTAATGGACTGCACGGACCCCCCGCCGGAACAGCACCGCGACGACCGACGTCACCGGAACATCGGATCGCGGTATGGGGGTTGGTCCCGATCGTGGAAACGAGCGAGGCCGTGACCTGCGTTCCAGCAGGTCACGGCCTCGCTTGTAAAGTGCGCCCGAAGGGACTCGAACCCCTAACCTTCTGATCCGTAGTCCGAACCCATCAGATGCTTTCTATGGTGCGTAAGAGCGCCTTCACGCGTACCGCGGAGTGCTGATGAGTGCTGAAATGCGCAGTTGAGTATCGGCTGGTCAGGGCGCTACAGAGAATGGGGAACCAGGCCCTGCCGTGAGTTGACCGGGTGTGTGTGGTGTCCTTTGCCGGTCCTGATCGATACGTGCTGGTTCAGCGCCGAACATCCGAGCACCAACGGAGCACCATCCCCGCTGATAACCGTCGGCTCAGGCCAGCGGGATCTGCCGCATCGGGGTCCGCATGGCTGCATGGATGAAGGGTGGCGGCTCGGCGAGGCGGCGCTCGATATCGCGCCAGCGACTCATCACGACCTCCAGTTAGCCGAAAACGCTGCCCGCGTCGGCGGCTGTCAGGACGACCATCCTGGCCCTCGGCTCTCGTACGGCGGCGATCTCCAGTCGGTGCTCCTGGATGTGGCGGTCCCGGGTGATGATCAACCAGCCCCGGCCCGCGACCTGCGGAATCCACTCCGAGTCCTTTACCGCAGGCGAGACGATGGGACACGGCGGGCGTTGACGTTTACGGATGATCGTGCCGGGGTCGCCGCTCGACGAACGCCACCGACGGAGGAGTACGCAGCAACTGGTTCCCGGCTTCTGAAACACGCCTTAAACCGATTCACAAACAGCGTCGGTGCGGCGGCACTGGTTGCGCGATCACCGCCCGGTTGTCCGCCTCGTGGTTCACCGCGGGGAGGGTTCCGCTTAGCCTGGGGCCGCGCCCAGAGTGGCAGACCTGCGCAGGGGACAGCGCCGCATCCCTGTGGATGCGGCGCTGTCTTCTCGTGATCGGCTAGTACGGCAGCCGCCGTTCGGGATCATGGCTGGAGTTCGAGGTTGAGGCGGCGTGTGTAGTGGGCTCGGCGGGCTCGGGCTTGATGCCGGCGTCGCCAGCCTGACCAGTGCAAACGGTGGGCGAGGTCGCTGATCGGGTGGATGATGCAGGCGTTGATCAGTCGGCGGATCTCGTTGACGGTGAGCTTGATCAGGCCGTTATCGGCGTGGTCCTGGTCGGCAATGTCGGCGGCGCAGATCGCCAGGACGGCGAGGGCGGCCAGGGCCAGGGTGGTGAACCGGTGCCAGGAGTCCCAACGGCGGACCTGGTGCTGGTCCAGACCGACCTGGCTT
>NZ_FMCX01000021.1 GCF_900091555.1 Micromonospora mirobrigensis | reverse complement strand
GGCCAGGGCCTGCTTCTTCGTCATGCCCAGTTTCAACTCACCCAGCCCATCCGGGTCGAACACCAGCCGGGAACCAACGGACGGGCGGGCGCTCGGAGAGGCGCTGACGCTGGTGGACGGGCTCGTGCTCGTGGATTGGTCCGCGGTCCTCGACGCGCTCGCGGTTGCCGTCCGACTCTCGGTCGCCACCGCGGACGGGCTGACCGACGGCGATCGCGACAGCGGCTGCGCGGGTGACGGCGACAGTGACGGGGTCACCTCCACCGGCGGCGTGGTGACCACGACCGTCGGCTCCGCAGGCTGCGGCGCCACCCCCTGCCCCTGCGGCCGGATCGCCAGCGCGGTGCCGGTCGCGGCGGCGATCACCACCAGGACGGCCGCCGAGGTGGCGACGGCCCGCTGGATGCCGAGCCGGCGGGACGTACGCAATGTACGGTCGCGCAGGTCGACCGGGTCGACCTGCGCGGCCAGGCCGGCCAGGTCGGACCGGAGACGATCCTCGTTCATCGGGTACTCCCTCCCAGGACGTACAACTCGGCGAGTTCCGGGGCGACGGTACGGAGCTTGGCCAGCGCCTTCGAGGTCTGGCTCTTGACGGTGCCGACGGTCACCCCGAGCAGCTCGGCGGCCTCGGTCTCGGTGCGGTCCTCGAAGAATCGCAGCACCAGCACGGCCCGCTGCTTGGCCGACAACCTCGCCAGCGCCGCCCGCAGCGTCAACCGGAGGGTGGTCTGGTGCGCGTGGTCGGGGGTCGAGCCGCCTCCGCTGGGCTCGGGCAGGTCGCCCGGCATCGACTCGGCCACCTGGCGGCGGCGCCACCAGGAAACCTGCAGGTGGTACATGACCTTGCGGGTGTACGCCTCGGCGTTGCCGCTGTGGTGCAGCCGGTTCCACGAACGGTGGGTACGGGCCAGGGCGGACTGGACGAGATCCTCGGCCAGGTGCTGGTCGCCGGTGAGCAGGTAGGCGGAGCGCAGGAGTGCGGGGGTGCGCGTACGCACGAACGAGTCGAACTCACTCAGGAGAGGATCCACACGGGCCGGCCCTTCGGGGTCAGGTGGTGCAGCGGCGCGACGCCCTCCCAGACGTCGTCCTCCGGCACCAGGGTTGCCAGGTTCGGGAAGGATTCTCGTCACCGTCCACAAGCGAATTTACTGCGCGCGCCGAAGGGGCGGCTCCGATGTGTGGTCGGTGCCGCCCCTTCGGGTCTCGGGTGGTCTGCCCGGCCTACTCGTAGCAGTCCTGCTTGGCATCCT
>NZ_FMCX01000020.1 GCF_900091555.1 Micromonospora mirobrigensis | reverse complement strand
GATGCTCCTATGGATGTCAAGGGGTGTTGAGGGCGGTGAAGTCGGTGAGGAGGGCGGCGTGGACCTCGCGGACGACGTATCGCTTGAGGCACCGCATGATCTCTTTCTTGCCGAGGCCCTGTTTGGTGCGTTTCTCAACGTAGGCGCGGGTTCGGGGGTCGTAGCGCATCCGGCTGAGCACGATCGTGTGCAGGGCGTTGTTCGCGGCTCGGTCGCCGCCGCGGTTGAGGCGGTGCCGGTCGATGCGTCCGCTGCTGGCGGGGATCGGGGCGGCGCCGCAGAGGTGGGCCAGGGCCGCTTCGGAACGTAGCCGGTCGGGATTGTCGCCGGCGGTGGTCAACAGTTGCCCCGCGACTTCCGGTCCGGCGCCGAACAGGCTGCTCAGGGCCGGTGCGGTGCGGGCGACGGCGGGGCGCAGTCGCCGATCGGCGTGGGAAATCTCGGCGTTGAGCGCAGCGATCCGGGCGGCGATCGCGGCGAGGGCGGCGTTCGTGGCGTGGACCGGGTCGATGATCGCGGACTCATCGACACGCAGTTCGGCGCATCGTTGGACGAGCGCGGCCCCGGTGAGGCCGGCCAGATCCTCCCGCAGCGAGTCCGGCGCGGAGGTGATCAGGCCGTGGAGCTGGTTGAGGGCGGCGGTGCGGGCCTTGACCGCGCCGCGGCGGGCGACCCGCAGGGCACGGATCGCCTCGACCGGGCCGGTGCGGGTCTTCGGGACACCAGCGGCCTGCCCGGACAGGGCCGCGCGGGCGGCGGCGAGGGCATCGATCGGGTCGGACTTGCCCTTGCTCCGGCGAGTCTTGCGGTCAGGGCGGTCGATCTCGACGACGGTGACGCCCGACGCGCTCAAGTGCCGCGCCAGGCCAGCGCCATAGGCGCCGGTGCCCTCCACCCCGACCCTGACGACCCGGCCGAAGCCGCGCAGCCAGGCCAGCAACTGCTGATACCCGGCTGCGGTGGCCGGGAACTCCTGATCACCGAGCACCCGACCCGCGTGGTCGACCGCAGCGGCGTGATGCGTCTTCCCGTGGGTATCAACCCCACCCGTGACCTGGCGCTTCTTGGCTGTCATCCTGGAACCGTCGTCCCTTTCGCTTGCACCGACAGGGTCGGCACGCACCCGCCGGGACGGGCGGACAGGACAGTGACGGGGCCTCTTGCACAGGCTCCTATCAGGTCACGACGCCCCTGCCAGTGACGTGCAGGACGGGGTCACCCGGAACCGATCGACGAATCGCTCAACAGGACAGCAACGTCGGTCAGTCGGTGAGTCAGACCGGACCGGGTGACCCCACCTACATCCTCACTGTCAGTCG